>DASRFR010000061.1:0-4856 GCA_035651455.1 Terriglobales bacterium | reverse complement strand
CCTCGTATTCAGAGGTGGCACGATGACTGCCAGCAAAGTGGAATGTACTCCGCTGGAGGCTGGCGGATTCCGCCTGATTGAAACCGAACTGCCGGGCGTCTGCGTCATCGAGCCGCGGTTGATCAGGGACGAACGGGGTTTTTTCATGGAGACCTATCACCAGGCGAAGTTCGCCAGGCTGGGCATTCGCGAGAACTTCGTCCAGGACAACCACTCCCGCTCATGTCGCGGAACGCTACGAGGCCTTCATTACCAGCTGCGCTTTCCTCAGGCGAAGCTGTGCCGCGTAATTGAAGGCGAAGTGCTGGACGTAGCTGTGGATATCCGCCGCGGCTCGCCATTCTTCGGTCGCTGGGTGGCAGTGCAGCTGAGCGCAGCTAATCACCGTCAAGTTTTGATTTCTGCTGGTTTCGCACATGGATTTCTGGTGCTCTCCGAATCCGCGCAGTTCCTGTATAAATGCAGTGAATTTTACCGGCCGGAAGACGAGCATGGTGTGCTCTGGAACGATCCCGACCTGCAAATTGCGTGGAGCATCAAGGACCCGCTGCTCTCGGAAAAAGACAGCGCTTATCTGCCGCTGGCCAAGCTTCCAGCCGAGCTTTTGCCCGTTTACCGCCCGTGAGTCAGCCAAAGCTCCTTCTCATCGGCAGGAACGGCCAGGTAGGGTGGGAGTTGGCACGCACTCTAGCGCCGCTTGGTCGGCTGATCTGCCTTACGCGTGAAGAGCTCGACCTGACCGATTTGGAGTCGGTCCGGCGCACTGTACGGCAGGTAGGTCCCGATGTCATCGTCAATGCTGCTGCGTATACCCGCGTCGATCAAGCCGAGTGCGAACGTGAGCTGGCTTTCCTTGTCAACGCCCGCGCGCCCGCGGTTCTGGCGGAAATTGCGCGCCAGTTGGGAAGTCTGCTGATACATTATTCAACCGATTACGTATTTGATGGCCAGAGCAGCGCTGCCTACGTTGAAGATTCACCTCCCGCACCCTTGAACGTGTATGGGGAGAGCAAACTGGCCGGCGAGCAGGCTATCCAGGCCACGGGCGCGCGCTATCTCATCCTGCGTACAAGCTGGATTTATGCAACGCACGGTCGGAACTTTCTGCTCATGGTACTGCGTGCGGCTCGGGACGGCCGTCCGCTGAGAATCGTGAACGACCAAGTTGGTGTGCCGACCTGGAGCCGCATGATTGCCGAGGCAACTGCCGCCATCACAGCTGGCCGTTTAAAGTGCGATGAGGCAGCTGATTCCGACAACAATGGCATTTACCACCTGTGCGCCGCCGGCCAGACTAGTTGGTTTGGGTTCGCTGTGGCCATCCTGGAGGAATGCATTCGCCAATTGGAACGGCGGGGAGCGGACAGTCGGGTGTATGAGAAAGCGCTAGCCTCAGCATCTCCTATCACAACGCCGGAGTACCCCACGGCGGCTCAGCGCCCGGCATTCTCTGTCCTATGCCCCAATAAGCTTCGGTCGCGGTTCCGTTTGGCCCTGCCTCCTTGGCGTGAACAACTGCGGCTTGCGGTCGAAGAGATCAATGTGTACCAACATTTGTAAGTGGCTCATGGTGGATCAGCCGGGTATATTGCCCATGCCGTGGTGGAACTTTGAGTGGGGAGAACAATTGTGAGCGGTTGCGAAACGGATAGGCTGGAGATCAGGACCAGCATCGCATACTTCCAACGCTTAACTCGAATAATGGGTGAGCTTCCCCACCGGGTTGTGGAAGAGATCGCGGATGTGCTCGTCGCAGCTTGGCTCAAGCAGCGGTCGGTGTTTCTCTTCGGCAATGGGGGCAGCGCGGCTCTGGCGTCCCATTTCGCGTGCGACCTGGGGAAGGGAACAGCTCCGGTGCTTAACGGTACACCGCGAATGCGTGTGCTCGCGCTTACCGACAACGTCTCGCTTATGACTGCGTGGGCCAATGACACACACTACGAGCAAATTTTCGCCGAGCAACTCCGTAACTTTGTCCAGCGCGAGGACGTGGCATTCGCCATCAGCGGCAGCGGCAATTCTCCGAATATCCTTCGGGCGCTGGAAGTCGCCCGCGCGGCCGGAGCGACCACTCTGGGACTAACGGGCTTCCATGGCGGCAGGATGGCAAGCTTGTGCGACCATTGTCTCATCGTGCCGTCCGATAATATGCAGCACATTGAAGACCTGCATCTGTGCGTTGCACATGCGATTTTCACGCTGGTGCGATACCGCATGGCGCAGCCGCTTGCCGCGACCGTGTCGACTTCTTTTTAGGGCGTAGTCATCGATTCGTTTCATGGCCATTCGCTTGCCCGATACAATATGCAGGTCGGCCGGGCCACCGGTCGTGACGTCTGTCTCCTCGGCGCGTCCACTCTTTTGGAGCTTCGCTAAACGCGCTCTCGACATCTGTGTCTCTGCTCTGGTGATTGTTCTTGGAATGCCAGCGTTTGTCGTCATCGGAGCGCTCGTGTGGCTGGATAGCGGATGCCCCGTGATCTACCGGCGGCGGGTGGTAGGACCCAAGGGTGAATTTGACGCTTTTAAGTTTCGCAGCATGAAGCCTGACGCCGACTCACTGCTGGCGGCTGACCTCGCGCTCCGGGAGGAATTCGAGCAGAATTTCAAGCTCCGGAATGATCCTCGGCTGACGCGGGTAGGGGCCGTCATTCGCAAGTTCAGCGTGGATGAATTACCGCAACTCTTCAATGTCCTTATGGGACAAATGAGTTTGGTCGGGCCGCGTATGATCACCGCAGGGGAGCTGGCGAAGTACGGTCCGCATCAGAAGCAGTTGCTCTCCGTGAAGCCAGGCCTTACCGGGTACTGGCAGATCAATGGTCGACAGGCAGTCTCTTATGACGACCGTGTCCGTATGGACATGTTTTATATACAGCACTGGAGCTTTTGGCTTGATCTGAAAATCATTATGAAAACACCCGTTAAGGTGTTGAGGCGGGAAGGGGCCTACTGATGGCGAACATCCTGGTTACCGGCGGCGCTGGCTATGTAGGATCCATTTGCGCCACTGAGCTTCTCAATCAGGGGCATTCGGTCGTCGTATTGGATAACCTCTCCACCGGCCATCGTGACGCGGTGCCACCTGGCGCGAAATTTATTCAAGCCGATATCGGCGACCGCTGTGCCATGCGCCGGCTGCTGCGGTCCGCCGATTTTGACGTCGTATTCCATTTTGCAGCCAAAGCCCTGATCGCGGAATCAGTCAGCAACCCAGGCGTGTTTTTCGATGGCAATCTTGCGTCGGGAATTACGTTTCTGGAGTGCCTTCGAGAGGCGGGCATATCAAGATTCGTCTTTTCATCCACCGCAGCGGTTTATGGCAATCCTATTCAGGTCCCGATTCCTGAAGACCATCCAAACGAGCCGGTCAATGCCTACGGCGAAAGCAAACTTGCCCTTGAGCGAGTTCTGCGGTGGTACGCGGCAGCATACGGCTGGTCCGTGGTGTCGTTCCGCTATTTCAATGCGTGTGGCAGCGCGGGCGAGCAGGGCGAACGCCACGACCCGGAAACCCACATCCTCCCGCTCTTGCTGCAGGTTGCCTCCGGCCGTCGCCACTACTTTGAAATTTATGGCGATGATTATCCGACGCCGGATGGCACCTGCCTGCGCGACTACGTGCACGTGCTGGATATTGCCCAGGCACACGTGCTTTCCTTGACCCAGCTCAACGTCCCCGGTTACTCGGCCTACAACATCGGAACCGGCTCCGCCCATTCCGTGCGCGAGCTTTGCCAAGTTGTCCAACGAATTACTGGGCGCAACCTCGACATCCGAGTAGCGTCACGCCGGGCGGGCGATCCTGCCATTCTGTGCGCCAGTCCAGCCAGGCTGAAACAGGTTTTCGGATGGGAGCCTCGCCACTCAGGCCTGGACAACATCGTTGCCAGCGCGTGGGAATGGGAACAAAAGCAGGCACTTGTGGCCTCGAGCTAATTTCGGCACTTCCGAGCAGCTAGTTTCATTTCAGAACTGGTGGCGGTTACAAATCTGACGCCGCTTGAATTGATTTGATTGACTTCCACCTACTCTGAACCCCAGAATTTCTTTGCGGCTTTCAATCAACCGCGTGCAACGAATTTCGAGAACATGATTGTCCGCCTACACGGCCGAGTTTGGTCGAGCACAGCCGTAAATGCTTGAATGAACGGAAAATTGAAGCACTGGATCCTCGCTGCTGACTTTCTCTGGTCAACCGTCGCCGTCGTTTTGGCCGTCCTGTGTCGCTACGGCATGCTCGCCCTGGAGCAAAACTGGACAATTCTCACGCAATACCTCCTTGTGCTGGGAGTCATCCTGCTGGGCTGGACCATCCTCTGCTCGCGGATGGAACTGCACGGGTTCAAGGGCGGCTGGAGCTTTCCCGCCATCGCTTCGCAGGTCTTTGTCGGCGTATCTTCACTCAGCGTGATTCTGTTCGCCGCCGCCTTTCTGGTTCGGGCCTATTACTCGCGGCTGGTGATGACCTACCTCACGATCTTCCTCATGGTGGGATTTATCGCAATCCGATGTACCGCCCGGGCCTGGGTGCTGTCTCGTTCCCGCACCGGCAATCTCCGCCGCGTGGTTATTGTGGGTAACGGCCGCGTCAGCCGCGAACTGGCCGCCAAGATTCAGAATCACCCCGAAACGCAGTTGGAGCTGGCCGGTTTTCTGTATCCCTCCATTTCGGATTCGCCCATTCCCCCCGGCGGCGTTGCCCCGGAGCGCACCTCCGTTCCGACGCTCGGAGTTCTGGATCTGCTGAAAAAAGAAAACGTCCAAGAACTAATTGTCGTCATGCCGCAGCCGGCTCGGGCAGAAATGGAAAAGCTGATCCCCGCCTGCCGCAAATCCGGAATCCGTGTTTCCCT
>DASRFR010000060.1:0-4148 GCA_035651455.1 Terriglobales bacterium | reverse complement strand
TGACAATGCTGGCAAACCCGCTCGTGTGAGCGGTGAGAATATCGCCAAAGCTCGGTCCGGCGGGTGCGGGTATTGGTCTTCGCCGAGAGTTGCCTCCGACCCGACTGGCCAGCGGGCGATGTTCGACTCAGTGCTAGCGGGAGAATGCAAGTCGCAGGTCTACGTCGTAGTCAAGAGGTCCGCCTCATGAGCGCCGCTGCTGACCAAATTGCCTATCCGATTCGAGGTGAGGCCGAGCGAACCGGCTGGGGAGCGCTGCCGATAGTCCTTCTTTCAGCTGGTATCGGCCTGCGGGTCGTCTTCTATTTCATTGGTGTAAACAACGGCGGCGACGCCATTGACCGCTTTTCCAAGGCGGAAGACTGGCTCCAGCATCCGGACGCCAACATGTTCTTCGGCGCCTGGCTGCCCCTGCACTTCTGGATGATGGCGGGCATCGCCAAGGTGTTCTCCATCGGCGTCGAAAGCGCCGGGCGCATGCTCAGCCTCATACTGGGGAGCGCCTCCTTATTTGCAGTGTGGCATGCCGCTCGCGATCTCTATGGCGAGAAGGCTGCCGGTCTTTCGCTGCTGGTGTTTGCGTTCTACACCCTGCACGTGGGCTACAGCACCACGTCCTCTGCCGAGGTGCCGTACCTGTTTTTCGCCCTGACCGGCCTGGCGCTTTTTTTCCGCTACCGCCGCAACTCCAGCATTGGGACGCTCATGTTGTCCGGACTGCTTTTCACCCTGGGCGCTGCCATCCGTTATGAAGCCTGGGTGATGATGTTCGCGGTCGCGCTGATCCTGCTGGCGGAGCCGCTGAAAAAATGGAAGCGAAAAGAGTCCCAGCGGGAGTCCTGGATCCGTCTCGCCCTCTTCTGCACCTGCGCGGGACTGTGGCCGGCGTTCTGGATGCTGGAGAACTGGCGGCACTTCGGCCATCCGCTCTATTACGTGGCCATGCAGAAGGTGTGGGTGCCGGAAATTCTGGCAGCCGGCGGGCACTCGCAGCTTTACAACCTCGCAGTGTCCCCGGGCACGCTGCTGCTTACACTCTCTCCGGTGGCGTTCGCTGCCGCCCTGTACGCCTTTGCCAGTGCGATCCGGAATCAGATAGGACGCGACCTAGCTGTGATCTGGCTGGTGGTGGCAGGGGTGCAGCTCTATCAGACGATCACGGCGGGCATGTGGCCGTCGGCCCGCTTCACCATCTCGCAGGGAGGATTGCTCGCCATTGCCTCTGGGTATGGCTTGCTGTTGATTGGGGAGCGCCTGAGGGTTGGCTGGAAGCCGCTCTGGATGGCGACCCTGGTGCTGGTGTCGGCAAACCTGGCTTTCGTTTTCGCGGTGAGCGAGTCGCGGCTGTCCGTCAGCGATAAATTTGCATCAATATCGCCGCGTCTGCGCTTCACGCATTACATTCAGGACGTCGGCGACTTCCTCCGGCTCCGGCTGCGTCCCAAGGATTCCGTGGTCATCGACAACTACAACCTGGAATCGGGGTTTATTGCCATTGCGGCGGGACTATCGCACGACCCAGGAAATCGCGCCTTCACGGCAAACTCGATGCCCCCTGCGGACGTACTGAACTACGTCCGCAAGTATCACCCGCGCTATTTTGTCATTGCAAAAGCTGGAACCTTGCAGCCTTACCTGCCGTTGCCAGCACAATGCTCGGGAGTCAGTATCGAAGGTTTGAGGCTCGAGTGTGTATTTCAGAACTCCGTTTACCGAGTGTTTGAATCCGTAAGGTGACGAACAATACGCCGTGGGCGGGAGCACTTCTCACCCACGGCGTTCCTCTAGGAGGGAGTTGCCATGATGCGGTATTTGACTCGGGTTCCCGGAATGCGTCGCTTGTGGCGGAAATTTCCAGTCGGCAGGGTGGACCTAAGGACCGCATTCGATGTGTGGCCCCGTCCTGCGTACGCGTACGGAACGTACCGCGCGGCCGAGTTGGCCAAGGCGCTCGCGATCCGCCATATCACCGTCATAGAGTTTGGTGTAGCAGGTGGAGAGGGGTTAGTTGCTCTCGAAAATTGTGCCGACGACATTGGCGCGCATTTCGGTGTTGGTATTCAGGTCTTCGGCTTCGACCGTGGATCGGAAGGAATGCCGGCCGCCCTCGATTACCGTGACCTTCCCTACGTTTGGAGCAAGGACTTTTATCGCATGGACGAGCAGAAATTGCGTGCCCGGCTTAGCACCGCGGAGTTAGTCCTCGGAGACGTTGCTGAGACAATCCCGCTGATCCTCCGTCGCATAAAATCACCGATCGGATTCATCTCATTTGATCTCGATTACTACCACTCAACCATGAATGCATTCGCGGTGTTTGACGGCCCACCCACAACCAGGCTTCCCCGCGTCTTTTGCTACTTTGACGACATGGTTTGTCCGGAACGTGCTTGCTACAGTGAGTTTACAGGTGAACTGGCCGCCATCCGGGACTTCAATGCCCGGGGTGATCGGCGCAAGATGTCCCAGTTGGTTAACTTGCGCTGGCTGCGCCATCATCCCCAGGCATGGAACGACCAGATGTTTTGCTTCCACGACTTCGACCATCCGCTGTACTGCGTGAATATCACTCCTTCGAGCGATGAGTACACGCAGCTCAAACTGGTGACCTAGTACAGGGGCCCCATACGTACGATGTAACGGTTGCTCTGGCTGGTGCCGTAGTATCCCGACCAGTAAATATATTTGCCAGAGCGGGTTATGTGCTCGCAAGCGGCGCAGTCGCGGCCGTCTGCCAGCCAGCGATGGTGCGTCATGCGTCGGCAACTATTTGGGCTGGCCAGGTCGCACCAGATAATTTCATTCCATGGCTTGCCCCAATAGGTGGCGTAGTTCGACGGTGGCGGGGTTTGCAGAGTATAGGACTTCACTCCCTGAATGATCGGGGCAGTGTCGTTGAAATCGAACACTACAGCGTGATGGCTCGGGTTCGGCCACTTGTAATGCGCGCTGTAGTGCGAATCGATTCCAGCCACGCCACCGTTATAGAGAGTGTCGTCTGGATCCTTGAACCAAAGGTCGACGATATTGCTGTCGTCCGTCCACTTTCGGGTCCAACGGTACAGGGCACCCCAGTTCGTACGCGTTTCGTTCGTCACAACCACGTCTTCATTGTTCACATTCAGGCCGAAGCCGGAATGACCGATGTCATAGGTGAACCGGCTTAGCTGTTTTCCGGTGGCAAAGTCGAACAGGTACGCTGAGCGGTCGGGCCCGCCCCAGCGACAGATAAGCCGAGTTTCGTCGTGCGAAATCTGACACCAGTCGAAAGTGTTGCCGATGGCGTTCGTGACCGCGGGTCCGTTGGGCTTCTGTGGCAAAACGGTTTTGCTGACGGCATCGTAAATCCAGATTTTGTTGGTGAGATCGCCGCAGCAGGGATCGGCGGTGAGGATCACCAGATATCGGCCATCAGGAGTAATGTCCGCTTCACCTCCGCCATTCGTCCAGCTATTGTTGTATTGAACACCTGCAAGTGAGGTGCTGTCCCAGGTAGTCTCGGTGCAGGCGTCGATATCGTACTTCTTAACGACGATGCCTGGAACCAGAACGATCAGCTTGTGCTTCTCCGCGCCTGAAAGCCAGAAGGGTAGCCCTCCGCTCTGGCCCAGGTTCGGGCAAACTCGACCTGAACCGTCGAATTTGTAGAAGAAGATGAAACCTTCGGCATTTCTGAGAACTATGTAGGCGTCATCTTCACTGACTGCATTGATCGTACTATAAGGAAGCTGTAGGTTTACGGGATTGCTGCTGGTAGGACTTGTGTTTGGAGCACCTATGACGAGCTGCTGCGGACAGCCAAACCTCTTTCCAGGAGCATTGGCAAAGTCCGGCTCGTACCAGATGGGCGCCGGGCTGCCATTCGCACCCGCAGGAGGTGGTCCGATAATTGGGCTGCTGCCCGGCGTTGTCACGTATCCAAATGCAGTTGTGTAGTTTGACGGCACTAACTTTGCATTCATGTCGGAGATACCGCACGTCGGCGTGTAACCCGAACTACTCGATGACGATGACGACGGCGCCGGGCTGCTGCCGGCGGAGGCGACGGTCAGCGTGAGCGACTGGGTATCCGCAGATCCCAGCGAGTCCGCCGCCTGGACGGAGAAGCTGGCCGTGGTCGAGCCCGAGGGCGTACCGGAAATTACGCC
>DASRFR010000059.1:0-204474 GCA_035651455.1 Terriglobales bacterium | reverse complement strand
GAGCTGACCGCGGACGATTCGTTGGCCGCGATACGCGCGCGAAGCAGGTTCGGAATAGCAATGGCTGCGATGATCAGGATGATCGCAACGACGATCAGCAGCTCAATCAGTGAAAAACCCTTTTGTTTCCGCATTCTCGTTTCCTCGTCTGGTGATTTGTGGATGTCTTCCAGCGTTGCCGCCGTTCGTACTTTGAAATGGCACTCGCAGGGCCAACGCGCGCGTTCCCTCAATATGAACGCGTTACCTTCGTTTCTTTGCTTATTTTCAGGAACTTCGCATCTCAAGAGCTGCCGAAGAAGAGTTCGTTATAGGACCAACGCATCCATCCACACGAGCGCCCAACAAATCCTGTCATGCGGAAATGACAGAATTGGTCAGTGTTTAATAATCCATCTTCAAGTAAGACCGGGACAGCTGGATTGAAAGCTGCTGAATTCAGCTGTCCCGACGCCTGCAATTGTGACGAGGAAGCGATGGCGGATCGCAGGCGATCTCGGTCACTTGGGAGCAAACGCCAGAACGGCGGCGAAAATGTCCCAAGGAGCTACAGCGCAGCTAGCATTTCAAAATGGAAGGTGTGTGGTATCCGGCAGCTCGAAGCGCGGCCCCGTTTACTGCATCGTCTGCAAGCGTTAGGAGGTTTGAAAAACTCACGCCTGCTAACAGCACCGTGGCCGCCAGAGTCAGGATCAGCTTGCATAAAGAGGCTGCGCGCGCAGCGCGGAACGTTGTTACCGGGCCATGGGTAGCTTGGAACGGAGCAGTGCCCCAGGGTAGGGGCATGAAGAAGATGGCCAGAGTTGCGGCGATCATCAACCCGACCAGCGCAAGCCTGAGAACCCGGCTCATAGAGCGAAGTATACGAGTCGCACATCATCATCGCGACCGAATTTCCCCCGCAAAGCAGTTACGGAGGTGACTGCCCGTTCGTTGTCGGACCACTGCTTTAAACTCCCCGACAGTTATCGATTCGAAAATCTCCCGATGCATCCGGCATCGAGCGTAACGCGGGCTCCCGGGTTAAAATACACGTAGTGCGGTTGCGTCGAAGGATTCACCTGCCTGTAAAATTCAGGCTCTTTCCCGCTGCTTAGAATGTCTAATGCTTGAGAGTTCCCGGTACCTGACTTGAGATTCCTGCTCAAATCTCTGCCCCTCCTTTGTATCCTGCTGTGTCTTGCGGCAAAGGCGTCGGATATCCGTTCGCCTGACGTGCATGCCCTGGCGCAGGCCGTGGACGACCATTACAACCATTTGCGCAGTCTGCAGTCGGATTTCAAGGAAAATTATCGCGGCGCAGGGGTTGAACGCGCTGAAAGCGGAACCCTCTGGTTAAAAAAACCGGGCAAGATGCGCTGGGAGTATCGTTCTCCGAAAGAGAAGCTGTTTGTCAGCGACGGCAAGGACGCTTGGTTTTACCTTCCAGAGGACCGTCAGGTTCGTAAAACTTCGGTGAGAAAATTGGACGACTTGCGATCGCCTTTGGCACTTTTGCTTGGCAAAACTAAGCTGGAAAAGGAGTTGCAAGGTTTGTCGCTGGCGCCCGACAAGCAGCCCGACGCTCCATCTGACTTGGTTTTACGAGGCATTCCAAAATTTATGGAACACGTCAGCGAAGTGCTTCTGGAGGTCACCCCCGATCACCAGATCAGCCGCATCGTGATCGAGCAACCGGACGGTTCCATAACCGAGTATCGCTTTACCAATCAGAAAGAGAACGTCGAGGTTGCAGATCAGCAGTTCCGGTTCGCTGCTCCGGCAGGGGTTGAGATGGTGGAGGGTGATCTGGGTAATTAGCTTCTCTCAGGCAGGGAAGCTTGCTCTGAGAAAGTTACTACCGGAACCGTAACCACCCGATTTCACAATCAATTAGCGAGTAAACAGATATTCGCGGATGTTAGACTGAAGAATACAAGACGCAGGGCAGAATGGCAGAATTCCTCATCAAAGCCGCCGATGAACGCGGCCGCACTCTGGAGCAGGTGGAGCACGGATACTCCGAATCCGAGGTGCGCGACCGCTTTGTCCAGCAAGGATATCTCGTTCATTACGTTAAGCCTCGGGGGATTCTCGTGGGGGGCAAGTTTGCTCCCCGGCGACGGCTCAAAGCCTCAACCTTCCTGATCTTCAACCAGCAATTTCTGACCCTGATTAAGGCCGGTCTACCCATCCTGACCGCGCTGGAACTGCTCATTAAGCGCCAAAAGGACCCTTATCTGCGCACGTTGCTCGACAATGTGCGCGATCGCATTAAAAGTGGCGAGTCGCTCTCCGACGCATTTGCCGCCCAGGGCACGTTTCCCAAGATGTACACAACGACGCTTCTGGCTGGCGAGAAAAGCGGCAACATGGAAGAGGTTCTGAGCCGCTACATCGCTTTCCAACGCTTGGCGTTGACGTTCCGGAAGAAGCTCGCGGTCTCACTCGTATATCCCACTTTGCTCGTGACCACCGCTACCCTGATGGTTATTTTTCTGATCACTTTCGTGGTGCCGAAATTCGCCGATCTTTTCCACAGTCTGGATGCGCGGTTGCCCGCCATTACCCTGTTCATGCTCGCGGTAGGACTCAACGCGCAAAAATATGCGCCGTTCGTCTTGATCGGGCTAGTTATCGTCGCCATCGTGATCTGGCGCTGGAAGAAGACCGACCGTGGCGCTGAGCAAGTTGATCGCATCATTTTCTCCGTGCCGCTGCTGGGCGAGATTCGCATGAAGTACCAGGTCGCCAATTTTTCCCGAATGCTGTCTGTGCTTTTGCTCGGAGGGTTGCCCCTGGTGCCGGCTATGGAAACCGCGGGCGGATCGATGAGCAGCCGCAAAATCCTGAACGGCGTTGTAGATGCCAGCCGGCGGGTGCGCGAAGGCCAGGGCCTGGCCAAGAGTCTGGAAGAGAAAAGGATTTTTCCCGACTTGGCGATCGAGATGATCGAAGTCGGTGAGTCCACGGGTGCGCTTCCAGCCATGCTGAATTCGGTCGCGGAGTTTTATGAGGAGGATGTGCAAACCGCTTTGGGTGCGGCGATGGCGCTGATTGAGCCGATCATCCTCATCATCATGGCCGTGTTCGTCGGCGGAGTGCTGATTTCTCTGTATCTGCCGATTTTTACCTTGGGCGCGCAGGGAGTGCATTGAGGCTGGGGCGTTAGGGCTTTGTCGCAGACGTTGAGTAGCGATGAAGGCAGCCTTTTGATCTGATGTTTATGGCATGGCACCGTGGATCAGGGAATGTCGGACGCTGGCAGCCAGATGCTGGATTTTTGGAAGTAGGCGATGACAATAACAGATAAAAAAACTCTGTTCACAAATGGCGGGAATGGCGGCGGAATCATCACCGGTAATCCGGTCGACGATGTCGAACGCGCCAAGGATATCGCCCGCCGTTACCGCTGCGAATTCGTCGATCTGAACGATTTTCAGCTTCACCACGATCTGTTCAAGAAGATCCCGGTCGACTTGATGTTCCGCTACAACTTCGTCCCCTTGGACGAGACCCAGGACGGGAAGCTCGCCATCGCGATCGCGGATCCCAGCCAGTTGATGATGATTGACGAGATCAGCTTGCTGCTCGACAAGCGCATCGTCACCAAGGTTTCAACCCTCAAGCAGATCAGCGACATCCTGAAGAAGACGGAGCAGTCACAGCGGGTGCTGGAAGAAGCCAGCGAAGGCTTCACGCTCGATGTCATCCGCGAGGACGAGAGCGGCCAAGACGAGACCATCTCGATCGATAAGCTGACCGCGGCGGGCGACACCAGCCCCATTATTCGCCTGGTGGATACCACCATTTTCACCGCGCTACAACGCCGCGCCAGTGACATTCATATCGAAACGCGCGACGACTCCGTCGGTATCAAGTTCCGCATCGACGGCGTGCTGACGCAAGCCATGCCCCCGATCGGAAAAGAGCATCACTCGACCATCATTTCGCGAATCAAGGTCATGAGCGAGCTCGATATTTCCGAACGCCGTGTCCCTCAGGATGGCCGCTTCCGCGTCAAGTACAACGGGCGCGCCATCGATTTTCGCGTCTCCATCATGCCTTCGATTCACGGCGAGGATGCGGTGCTCCGTGTGCTCGACAAAGAATCCATGAGCGAGAAGTTCCGCACCCTGGTGCTCGATGTCGTTGGCTTTGACGACGAGGACTTGCGCAAGTTCCGCCGCTACATCAAGGAACCCTATGGCATGGTGCTGGTTACCGGGCCGACGGGCAGCGGCAAAACGACGACTCTTTACGCCGCCGTGAATGAGATTAAAACCGAAGAAGACAAGATCATCACCATTGAAGATCCGGTGGAGTACCAGATTCGCGGCATCACGCAGATTCCCGTCAACGAGAAGAAAGGTTTGACCTTTGCCCGTGGATTGCGTTCCATTCTGCGCCACGATCCTGACAAAATCATGGTGGGGGAAATCCGCGACACGGAAACCGCGCAGATCGCCATCCAGTCGGCCCTCACCGGTCACCTGGTGTTCACAACCGTCCACGCCAACAACGTGGTCGACGTGATTGGGCGATTTCTCAATATGGGCGTAGAGCCCTACAATTTCGTGTCCGCGCTGAACTGTATTCTGGCGCAACGGCTGGTTCGTGTCATTTGCGATTCCTGCCGTGCCGTAGTGCACTACACGCCCGAGGAGATGGAGGCAAGCGGGCTGAATCCCGAAGAGTGGTCGAAGGTTCCATTTTATGAGGGCCAGGGCTGCATAGAGTGTGCCGGTACGGGCTTCCGAGGCCGTACCGCGATTCACGAATTGCTCGACCTGAGCGACCGCATCCGCGAGATGATTCTCGGCAAAAAGCCTACGTCCGAAATTCGTCGGGCTGCGCGCGACGAAGGTATGCGGTTCCTGCGCGAATCGGCACTCGATAAAGTGAGAAAAGGGCTGACCACGCTGAAGGAGATCAACAAGGTCACCTTTATCGAGGCCATGCGTTAGGAGCAAAAGAACCGCCCAGGATTCACCAGATTCATTTATGAGTAGCAAGGCAAAAATGAGTGCGAAGCCGAAGCTTGCCTGCGAGATTTCCGCCGACCGTATTTTGGCGGGCCGCGTCGCAGACAATGGCGCGATGGTTGCCGCCTGCGCAGCTAAGGATCTTGGCCCCGGCATGGTTGTGCCCGATTTGATGGAATCGAATCTCCCGCAACGCCTGACTGTCAGCCAGGCAATTCAGGACGCGTTGGGTGACGTGGCGGAACGCTCGCGTGACGTTATCGCCGTCTTGCCGGATGCTGCCGTGCGCGTCGCGTTACTTGATTTCGACGCCCTGCCGGAAAACGCGAGCGAAGCGGAATCTGTGCTGCGGTTTCGCTTGAAAAAGTCGCTTCCCTTTGACGTCGACAAGGCCAAGGTTTCGTATCATGCTCAGATTTCCGGCCAAGGCGTGAAGGTAATTGCCGCCGTGGCTCTGGCATCGGTCGTGGAGGAATACGAAGCCGCTTTCAAAGATGCCGGCTACAGTCCCGGTGTTGTGCTCCCGTCCATGCTGGCGGCGTTGGGCGCCGCCAATTCAGAACGCCCGACTTTAGTCGTGAAAGTCGATGCCCACACTACCAGCATCGCGATCTTAGATCGTGACAAGATGCTGCTCTTCCGCACTCTTGAAAATGTCCGGGGCGTCGCGATTTCCGGAGAACAATTGGCTGAGGAGGTTTATCCCTCCATCGTGTTCTTTCAGGACACCTATCAGCTCAACATCGAGCAGATATTTATCGCGGGACTGGCGGAATCGGAGGGCGCCGTTCCTGCGTTGCGCGCACAAACCGGGGCCGATGTGCGTGAACTGGTCGGCTCCTCTCAATTGGGCGCGAACTCCGGCACCTCTGTGCCCCGCTGGAGAATGGCAGGCGTGGTAGGAGCGCTGCTTTCCTGATATGCGGCTGAATATCAATCTCGCGACCAATCCCTACCAGGACGCGCGCCGTTTCTGGATGCTGTGGGGTTCTACGCTTGCTCTGGTGGGAATTCTGACTTTGGCGCTGTTGGCCATAACCGTAACCGGCTGGTTGAATGCGCGCCGCGACCGCCAGCGCATTGCCGACTTGAAAGCACAGATCGCGCTGCGCGATAACGAACGGGCACGCGCTCAGGCCTTTCTCAATCTCCCGGCGAATCGCAGTACCCGCGACCGCTCGCAGTTCCTTAACGATCTCATCGTGCGCAAGGCGTTCTCCTGGACCAAGGTCTTCGAAGAATTGGAACGCGTGATGCCGCCCCGCCTGCATGTGGTTTCCATCCATCCCCAGATGAATGGCGATAATGAACTGCAGCTCAAGATGGTGGTGGCTGGGGATTCGAGAGAGAAGGCGCTCGATCTCGTCAAAAAGATGGAGGACTCGAAGCACTTCCGCGAAACCTACATCGCGCAGGAGCAGCAACAGACGGGAGCCACGCCCGGCGACAGCGTGACCTTCGATATTATCGCCTCTTATATTCCCGATACAGCCAGGAGCGCGCCCTGATGCCTGATCTTAGAAACACAAAACGCAAGATCAGGATTGCGCTCATTACCATGCTTTGCATTGATGTGGCGGCCGTCGCGCTGCTCCTCTCGCCCCTGATCGGCTCTACCACCTCTCGTCGTGCGCAGATGGGCGACCTATGGAAAGAATTGCAGCAGAAAACCCGGCAGGTGGAACCTTTGCGGGGCATGGACAAGAAGGTGGCGCTCGCCGTAGATGAGATCAACGCTTTCTACAAAGAGCGGATTCCCGCGCAGGATTCTGAAATCTCCGATCAGCTTGGCAAGCTGGCGTCGCAGAATTCGGTTCGCATTCTGGCCGCGCGCTACAAGATGGGTGATCCCGAGGATGTAGGGCTGCAGCCAGTGGAGATCGACGCCGATTGTTCCGGCGACTATCTTCAACTCATGCGCTTCATTAACTCCGTAGAGAGAGCAAAGGTGTTTTTTATTCTTGACAGCGTGAGCTTTGCCGGGGAGCAGAACGGACCGGGCGTCAAGCTGCAGATGAAACTCAATACTTTTCTGAAGACCGATTCCGGATCGAAGACGGCGACAAGGACGGGACTGTAACTTGAAGATTGGCGCGGAGAATCGAAAGAAGGTGATCTGGGCCTCGCTGCTCGGCGGGCTCGCGCTGATTTTTGTTGTTCATGCCCTGATGAGCTTCACCGGTTCGCCAGCAGCCGCTAATTCGTCGCGGAGCACTGCGGGAATCGATGTGCCGCCGCCGCGAAACCGGGCCACCTCGCGGCGTGCTTCACCGGCGTCGAGATCGCAACGTCCCGCAGCTACGCCCCAGCGCCTGGACCCAACTCTTCAGCTCGGGTTGTTGAAAGAAAGTGAAGATACTAAGTACGAAGGCACTGGACGGAACATCTTCGTCGCAGGGGCTGAGCCGGTGATTCCGCAACCGGTGGCGCCAGGGCATACGGAAACTGCCGAAAACACGCCGCCACCTCCACCGCCGCCTCCGCCCATCCTGCTGAAGTTCTTTGGCTTCGCGAATAAGCCCGGAGAGCCCAAGAAAATCTTTCTCTCTCAGGGCGAAGACGTCTTCATTGCCGGCGAAGGCGACATTGTCGACCGGCGCTATCGGGTTACGCGCATCGGCCCAACCTCGGTTGAGATTGAAGACGTCTTAAACAACAACCGTCAGATGATCCCGCTCACGCAGGGATGATGCTCATCTGCTTTCATGATTCGCCGTCGCCAATTCGCTATCGCTCGCCGCTCTGACCACGGCTATATCCTGCTCACGCTCATGTTCTTCGTGGCGGTGCTGGCGATTACCGCGGCCACGATTGCCCCTATGTTGGCCTTCCAGAACCGGCGGGATCGCGAACAAGAAATGATCCATCGTGGGGTGCAATATTCACGCGCGGTCCGCCGCTATTTCAAGAAGTTTGGGAGCTTTCCCACTCGCATCGAGGACCTCGAAAGCAGCAACAATATGCGGTTCCTTCGCAAGCGCTACAAAGATCCGATCACCGGTAAAGATTTCAAACTGCTCCATTATGGGGACGTGAAGTTTTCGTTCGGTGGTGGCGTTAACGGAGCCACGCCCCCCGGAGTGCCCACCCTGGGCGGTGCCGCGAATCAAGCCGGCGGATTCAGCACATTTGGTGGCGGTCCGAGCGGCGGACCAGGCCCAGGCATGCAGCCCCAGAAAAATGCGAATCAGCCAACCACCGCGCAGACAGATGCCGACGGCAATCCCGCAACTCCCGACCAGGCCAATGCCAGCGACAACCCGGGCGCAAACTCCTCGCCCAATAACGCGCCGAACCCCGCGACGGGCACGAACATGGCGGGATTTTCGGGGCCGGCTTTCGGCGGGGGGCCAATTGTTGGAGTCGCCAGCGTCAGCGAGAAAGAGACTATTCGCGAGTTTAACAAGAAGCATCACTACAACGAGTGGCAGTTCATTTACGATCCGGCCACGGACCGGGGCGGACTTCTCAATACTCCCAATCAGCCGCCTCTGCAAGGCGCGGTAGCACAGCAGGGACAAGGTGGGGGCGTACAAGGCGGTCCCGGTTTCAATACCGGTCCTTTCGGTCAACAGCCTGGTTTCAATCAGCAGCCCGGTTTTAACCAAGGTCCCTTTGGACAACAGCCACAGCCGTCCCAGCCTCCTGCCCAGCAGCCACAGCAAATGCCGCAGTAGCACGGGTTTTTCGCTTTCGTTCTTGAACCGCAGATTCCATGCTCACCAACGTGCCACAGCTCTGACCGCCTTGCTTACGCCAGAGTGCAGGTGATAGAACTTCAGCGCGCCGTATTGCTCCCGAGTCCCGGATCCAACTTTGTGGCAGCACAATCCTAAGGAGACCTCCGTGAAAATCTCTTTCGCCAGATTCGCAGCCCAAATTCTTCTTTCCCTGGCCGCGGCAACTGTATGGGTTCCCCTGCTCACAGGCGCGCTTCACGCGCAATCCCAAGCGCAACAGGAGAAGCCGTTCGTGGCCGAGTATTACTACAAAGCCAAGTGGGGCTATGCCGACGAATTTCTGCAGCTATTCAAGAAGAACCACTATCCCGTGCTGAAGCGAGAAATTGAAATGGGCCGGCTACTGAGGGTCTGGGTCGATCAACCCCGTTATCACACCACCGAGGACGGACGCTGGGATTACCGCGTTACCATCGTCTTCAAGAATGCTACGGTAGCGAATGAGCCATTCGACGAGGCGGCACTGCAGAAGCAACTCTATCCCGACCAGGAGACGTTTAAAAAGGAGGAGCAACGGCGGTTCGAAATCCTCCTCGCGCACTGGGACCTTCCGATCAAACCTGTGGATGTGCAATAAGCGCCGAAACTAAGGGCGGAGCTCAAAAAAAGAACGGCCGCCCGTTTTGCGAGCGGCCACACCGGATCTCACCCAGCCAATTGCGTTCAGAATATCGATACGCCTAGGCCGCCTCGTTACTTTGCCGAGAAGCCGTAGCGAATTGTGAGCTTACGATAATGCGGTGTCCCCCTGCCGGCGGCGGCGCTGTGTTCGGAGTGACCAGGTTGTAATAGCAGGTTCCGCTCTCGCCGTAATCCACCTGCAGTGTCACCGGAGAACTCGTCGGCAAAACAATCGAGACGATCGCATGATCTCCTGATGGGGCTAGCAGTTCCAGCAGACAGGGCGCGGATTGGTTCACGAACATCACTGCGCCGCCTGGTCCGAGGTTAACGGGATCCACGCTCGGGACAAGATTATTCACGGTCACAGACACGGGATTTGCCACAGGGCTCAGTTCAGCAGCTGTTTCTGTCATGTAAGTCTCTCCTCCTCAGATTTTCACTTCTTCATATTTGGCCGAAAACCTGGATCTGTAAGCATGCTTTGCAGGCCGGGGCGGTCCTGCAGGTCGCTTACTGTCGCTCCGTCAGTAAGACTTCGATTTGCGTAGGCAAGCGCCTGCTTGCGATCGCCCAGATATTCGTATGCTTCCGCCACCGCGGCCAGCACCGCGCCATCCTTTGGTGCAACAGCGAGAGCGGATTCTACACGACGGAGAGCTTCTTCACGAGCACCTCTTTGAGCATAAAACGTGGCCAGCAGCGCCTGCGCGGCGGCATCGTGGGGATGCTCCGCGGCATAGTGTTGCAGCAGCGGAAACGCGTGTTCCCGGGCTTTACGTGCATTTTCCGGGTCGTGCAGCCATTCGTAAGAGAGGCGGAGGTTGTCCCAGACCTCATAATTCTTGTCATTCATTGCAAGTGCTTTGCGCGTCATCTCGACCGATTCGGCATAGCGCTTCTCGTTGTAGTAAAGATTGCCGAGATTCGCGTATGCCGGGTAATTCGGTGAGAGCTGAATAGACTTTTTTAACGCTGACTCGGCCTCGGGGTAGAACTTGGGATCGCTTAATCCCACAAGGGCAGCACCCAGATTGCTGTAGGCGTTTGCGTTATCAGGCGTGAGCTGGATCACCCGCCGATATTGCGTGATGGCGTCTGCCAGCCGGCCCTGGCGATAGTAAAAACCTCCCAGGCTGTTGTACCCGTCCCAGTAGTCGGGCCGCAATGCGGCCGCCCGCTTCAAATTCTCTTCGGCGTCGACGGTGCGTCCCATGTGCTCGTATGCCAGCGCTACGCCCATCAGCGCGTCCGCATCCCGCGGGTTGATCTGCAACGCGCGTTGGAACTCCTGCAGCGCAAGTTCATTCTTGCCCAGGTCCGCATGAAGCCGTCCCAGCGTCACGTAAGTCGACGGCAAATGGCTGTCGATCTGGATCGCTCTCTCGCAATTCGCGGACGCTTCTTCGATCCACTTTGGGTTGGGGTCGACTTGGTTTTTCAGTCGATACGCCTCTCCCAACTCGGCATAACCGAGAGCAAAACCGGAATCGGTCTGAACCGCCGATTGCAGCGCGGATATTGCTAGCTCGAGATTCCCTGGCTTGTCGTAGCGCTGCACATAGCCGAGCGCCTTGAGGTATGACTCGTATGCCACGGGGGCCACATTGGACGATGCTAACGAGTTGCCGGGAAGACTAATCTTCATCAGTCCGGCAAGTCGCGCCACTGCCTGATCCTGCAGGCCGGCCAGATCTCCGGCGCGGTCCTCCAGCGGTACCGAGCCGATTTGCCGCAGGTTTTGCGTGTCAATCAGGTCAACCGTGAGATGAACGTCTTTGCCCTGCCGCTGAATGCTGCCTTTCACCACGAGAGTTGCGCCCAGATCGCGAAGCGCCGACGCCGGGTCTTGCACGTTCCGCGCGCGAACCACGCTTGCGGGAACCACCCATAGAGAACTGTTGGCAGCGTCGAGGTTAGAGAGCCGGCTCGAAAGGCTGTCCATCAGGCCTTCCGCGATTGCGGTGTTGGCGGGATCGTTTCCGATGTTGTCGAAGGGAAGCACAGCGATATGCTTCTCGTTCTGCGCAACAAACCTGCGAGTAAGCTGCTGCCGCACAGAGGGCACGAACGACAGCGCGGTCGCGAGAATTAGCAGGCCGGCAATTCCCGAAACCCACCAGTGCCACGACCGTTGCGGCGCTACACCCCAGGCTGACCGTGATGCGTGCTCCAGCGACTTGCGCAAATCCCGGCTGCCACGCGTGTTGGTAGGACTGACTGTAGCCGCCGACGAATGGGACGTCGCCTGCGCTTGTAGTGTCGTAAGTTCGGAAAGCATCTCGTGGCAATGCTGGTAGCGATGCGCCGGATCCTTGGATAAAGCCTGGTAAATGATCTTCTGCAATTCCGCGGGGGCCCGATCCAGCTCCGACGGCGGCTGGTGCACGATCGCCAGGAGCGTGGCCGACATGGTTTCGCGGTAAAAGGGAGGACGCCCGGTCACCATCTCCGCCATGACCACTCCCAGCGACCAGATGTCGGTGCGGTGGTCCACAAAGTTGCCGAGAGCCTGCTCTGGAGACATGTACACGAAGCTTCCCGAAAAGCCAGCCGTCTGCGTGATGCTGGCGCTGCTGATCACGCGTGCCAGCCCGAAATCCACGATCTTCAGCACGTTGTTGCGCGCCAGGATGATGTTCGAGGGCTTAATGTCTCGATGCACGATATTGTGCGCGTGCGCCTCGCTCAGCCCGCGGCATGCCTGCACGGCGATATCAACTACCTCACTGATGGGGATCGGCGAGCGCCGAATGCGAAGCATCAGCGTCTCCCCTTCGTAGTACGCCATGACGATGAACATGCGGCCGTCATGCGTATGCTCAATGCCATGAATCACGCCTATATTCGGGTGGTCGAGAGACGATGCCGTCTTGGCTTCGCGCATGAAGCGCTCGGTATCCACCGGCTTGAGCGTGGCTTCCTCCGGCAGGAACTTCAAAGCGACGATGCGGTCGAGCTTCAGGTCGCGCGCTTTGTAAACCACGCCCATGCCGCCCGCACCTACGCGACTGACAATTTGGTAATTGCCGACACGCTCACCCAAAGGCGAGAAGCTCGAGCCCTGCGACATAGATGTCCTGTTGCGGCTGACCCGGGGGAATAGGAGCACCATTCTACCAGCGGAATCTGCGGACGACGGAGATTCCTGCGCCCGCCTCCATTTCGCAAGCTACTGACGCCATCTACCAGAATGGCGTTTTTTGAAAGCAGGAACTCAGCAACCATCACTCGCGATTCAGCAACCAAATCTTACGAACGTGCACCTGTGGGTTTCCCTCCGCGTCATCCCTCGCACGAAATTAATGAAGGAGTAGAGAGATGAAAGTCCTTGCCGCAGTGTCAATCATCGGCGCCGCCGTGTTGCTCGCGCTGCCCTGCGGGGCCCATGCCCAGACTTACACCGTGCTTCATGTTTTCAGTGGCAGGCCGGATGGCGCCTTGCCGTATGCAGGCCTCATTCGCGACTCTGCCGGCAACTTCTATGGCACCACCAGCGGGGGAGGCGCATTCAACTTCGGAACCGTCTTCAAAATGACGCCCACGGGCACAGTCAACATCCTCTACAGCTTTCGTGGCGCGGCCGACCAGGAAAACCCGTGGTCCGGCCTTATCCGCGATGCGCGAGGCAACCTGTTCGGCACCACTTTCGGCTACCTCGAGGGCGGTGAGAACTCGAACTTCGGCACGGTATTCCGGATTAGTCCTACGGGTCAAGAAACGACGATTCATAGCTTTGCCGGCCTCCCCACAGATGGCGCGAACCCGGTGGCGGGACTGGTGAGGGATGCCGCGGGTAATTTCTATGGCGCAGTGCCGTACGGCGGAACCGGAACCGTGTGCGGCGCTTTCGTAAATACCGGCTGCGGCATCATCTACAAGATCGACGCGACCGGCAAGGAGACTGTGCTCTACAACTTCACCGGTGGAACAGATGGAGCGGATCCTTATGGCACATTGATCATCGATCGGCAGGGCAATCTCTATGGTACGACGCCCTTGGGCGGCGATCTTTCCTGTAACGCTCCCTATGGCTGCGGCACCGTGTTCAAAGTCGATAGCAGTGGCAATGAGACAGTCCTCTACAGCTTCGGCGCACAGCCCAATGATGGAGAGGAGCCTTACGTCACTCTCGTACGTGATGCCGTCGGCAATTTCTACGGCACCACGGACTGGGGCGGTACGGGTCCATGCTCCAACGGCGCGGTCCGAGTGGGCTGCGGAACCGTTTTCAAGCTGGATCCCAGCGGTAAAGAAACGGTCCTGTATAGCTTCCAGGGTGGATTTGACGGCGAGAATCCCACCGCGGCCGTCATTCTCGACGCTGCCGGGAATGTCTACGGTACCGTGCAGGCGGGTGGTTCCACCGCTTGTCCTGCGGGCTGTGGACTGGTGTTCCGAGTCGATAAAACGGGCAAGAAAACCAACCTGCACGTCTTCAAGGGCAAGGATGGCTCACTGCCGCTGGCCGGCCTGATTCGCGACGCTGCGGGGAATTTCTATGGAACCACTCTTAACGGGGGCGGTGCGCAGTCCTGCGGCAGCGAGGGTTGCGGAGTCGTGTTCAAGATCGCGCCTTAATGCGGCTCGTATTTGCCATTTGTGCCGGGCTGAGACCCGGTGAACACAGCCTTACTATGACAATCGCATCGACTCGTCTGTGCGCGAGGCGATGCGATGCTTCCGCCGAGGCCGATCAACGGCTGGGATGAGCAGCGCTGCAGTGACCCGAGATCTCGCTCACCGAGGACACCTGAAAGTTCTTGCCCGAGGGCTGCCCCGCAGCTCCCGCCTGGCTGCTCTGCCCGGCTTGCGTGGTCGCCTCGTTTGCGGACTGCTCGCTCATTGGCTGCCCCGTCACTTCCACTTGGTGATCGACTTCCTTGGCCAGCGTAGTACCTTCACCAACGAGCGTATAAGAGGTTCCGCTCTGCTGGTCCATCAGTATGTACGTGCCCGATGACCCGCGCAGGCAGCCACGAATCGTCTGGTTGCCGGCGACATTGCTGCTCGTGCTCTGCGGATTCACGCTCGGTTGCTGGGGTGTTTGCGCCCACGCAGTTGTCCCTAATAACCCGATAGCCAGCAACGAGTACATCAACTTCGCGTTCTTCATACGACCTCCTGCTTGCCGTCGTTCGATGGCAAAACTTAAAGGCAGGTGGTCTGCGTGGATCCAAGCAGGGACACTCCTGGTCGCGGTTGCGCGCTTGCTTGCAACGATTTGGCGGCTGCGACGGCTCCCGCCCGCTTCGATCGTCCGCTCACGCGAGCCCTGCTACTGCGGCGGCTCGGTGCTCTCCTCCGCCTTTTCTTTCGCGCTTTTCTCGTGAACTTCGGCCCCGGGCATCAGGTTCTTGAGGGGAGAAGTCCGTTGCTTTTCCAGTTCCGGATGCGGCATCGGCTTGCGTGGCAGCATCTGGTCACGCATTGCGGCGTTGTAGACAAACATCGCTTCCACCAGTGCGGCCTGCGCCAGATCTTCTGGCTGCAGCCGTTCGTACGTGTCCATGTTGGAGTGGTGGGTGCGCGTTACGTAATCGAGGTCATCCTGGATGAACTGGAACCCGGGAATGCCAACGGCGTTGAATGCCTCGTGATCGGTGCCGCCGGTATCCCGGAGTGTGAGCGTGGTGACGCCCAGATCTTTGAGCGGCTCGATCCACTGCGCGAAGATCGGTGCAACCGGGTCGTTCTCCTGCAGGTAGACGCCGCGGATCTTGCCGCTGCCGTTGTCGACGTTGAAGTAGGCGGAAATCTTCTGCTGGTCGGGCAATAGTTGAATCGGACCCGCAGGCTTGCGGTCAAACTCGCCGACCTTCATCTGGTCAGGCGCGGTGGAGCGCGGGATATATCCGAAATGCTGCTTCACATAATTGTACGAACCGAATTCGCCCTGCTCTTCCCCAGTCCACAGCGCTACGCGGATAGTGCGCCGCGGCTTGACCTGCAATGTATTCAGGATGCGCACGACTTCCATGGCGACGACCGTGCCTGCGCCATTGTCGGTTGCGCCTTCCGCCGACGCCCAGGAATCTAAATGGCCGCCGAGCATGACGAGTTCGTCTTTCAGTTTTGGATCGCTACCCGGAATTTCGGCGACAGTATTAAAGCCGTGCTCGTGGTCGCCGGTAAATTTGGTTTCGATGTTCATCTCCAGTGTGACCGGCACGTTGGCTTTGAGCAGGCGGTAGACGCGCCCGTAATTCTCGATCGCCATGACGGCAATCGGCAATGGATTGGTACGCTCTCGTTGGTAGATGTACCAGCCGAAGGCCGCGCCGGTGTCGTCGAACATCGTGCCTCCGCTTCCACCGCCGTTCCGCCCGTCGCGGCTGGGCACAATGGCGGCGATTGCGTGTTCCGACGCGAAGAATTTGCCGATCTTCTCGCGGAGTTCGGTCTTCTTCAGGAATTCCCGGAAACGCTTTTCCTCGTCCTCGTGCTTTAACGGGTATTGCTTGAGCTTGTTGAGGTCGTTGTCGTCTAGCCGATGGAAGAGCGGACTATCGACAGGCTTCACCTCGCGCATATCTCCGAAGAACACGATTTTGCCGGCAAGCTTGCCGCGGTATTTGTCGAAGTCTTTTTCTTCTTTGATGTCGGCCCAGACAGCAGGTCCGCTCACCGTGCCGTTGGTTGCGGGAGACCATGGCCCCGCTTGCGCGATGAAGACGGCTGTGTCGGGCGAAGTCATGCGCACCCAGGTATTCAGCTGCTGCCAGCCGATGCCGAACTCGCCCCAGTCTTCCAGATGAGCATTCGAGCAGCCCATCGCGGCCAGTTGCTCGCGGGTCCACTCATTGGCGTGTTTCAGGTTGGGGGAACCGGTGAGGCGCGGGCCGATACCGTCCATGAGCGCCGAGGCGTATTCCATGACGTGCGAGTGCGCGATCGCCTCTTCACGGATCTGCTGGTACATCTGGTAGTCGAGCGTTTCCTTCGCCGGCTGCGGCAGCTCGTAGCTGGGCCGCTCGGTCGCTGTGGGCGCGGGTTTCTTCTTTTCAGCGCGGGCCTGGGACAAAGTGAACAGCAATACGAGAGCGGAGATCAGAGCAGCTTTTGACGGTCGCAAGAGTGGTCCTTTGACATGGAAAATTCTGTGGCATCGAACGCAGCAGGTTAGCAGATGGAAGTAATCAGGAGCAAAAAGGGCTGCGATTTGGTAGTTGGCGCAGTTCCCCGCGCCGCAAACTTAACATGGCCATTAGCCTTGAAACGAGGCAGAATAGTGACCGGTTTCGTTGAACTCATTTCGAATGCTGGCATTGACCCATAGCAAATCAGCAGCACGGATGACCAAATGTGGTCTCCGCCCCCTGATTGTGCTCATGTTGTTCGTTCTCGTAGAGCCTGCCTTCGCCCAGTTCGAGACTCGCTCCAACACGCCTGTCTCGCCTTTCCCGACCTCGGTAGCAGTAGGCGATTTTAATCGCGATGGCACGCTTGACTGTGCGGTGGTCACTCCGTATGACAACCATGTCAGTGTCCTTCTTGGCAAAGGGGACGGCACCTTCGGGGCTGCCGTCAAATACGGCGTAGGCGATGAGCCCGCCTCCGTTGCCACCGCTGACTTTAATCACGACAACGTTCTGGATTTGGTTATTGCCAGCAGCCAGGGCGTGAGCATACTCCTGGGCAACGGCGATGGCACCTTTAAGAACGCAGTCACATACGAGACTCCCGAGATCGCCACTTATATCGCAACCGCCGACTTCAACGGAGACCACAATCTCGATGTAGTTGTGATTGACTTTCGCGAGGTCAGTGTGCTCTTGGGCAACGGAGATGGGACCTTTCAGGAGCCGGCGATCAACACCTATCCGTCGATTGCTCCGTCATCGTTGGGCGTCGGGGACTTCGATCGAGATGGCACGTTGGATCTAGCCATCGGCGAGCAGTTCGGCGGCTCGGGTGAGGCCGAGATTCTCCTAGGCAATGGAGACGGCAGCTTTCGCCTGACTCAGAGCTATCCCATTAGTCCTGACCCTCTCTCAGTCGTGGCAGCAGACTTTCGCGCAAACGGAATCCTGGATCTCGCGGTCGCATGTAATGGCGGCAGGGGCATTAGCGTGTTGCTCGGTAATGGCGACGGGACATTCCAACCCGCCGTGACCTATTCAGTGCCGTCCTCGTATTGGGTGACAACGGGCGACTTCAATGGCGATCGGAAGCTGGACTTAGCCGTAGCCCAGTTCCTCTTTCCTCCCGGTGTGAGTGTGCTCTCAGGCAATGGCGACGGAACGTTCCAACAGGCAAAGTATTACCCGGATGGCTCAGAGGTTCGGTTTGTGGCGGTGGGCGATGTCAATGGCGACAACCGAGCTGACCTGGTGGTCGCAGACACCGGGGACAGCTTAATTACAGTTCTGCTTAACACCGGGGTCGTCACCTTCTCTCCCACCACACCTCTTTCGTTCCCGAGACGTGTCATAAAAACCACCAGCCCTCCGCAGACGGTGACTCTCACCAACACGGGTTCTACGGCATTAACGATCTCTTCCATTTCGGTGCAAGGTCAGTTCCTCCTGAACACCTCATGCAGGAATACGCTAGAGCCGGGAGCGATCTGCTTCATCAAAGTCGCTTTCCGACCCACGAGTCCCGGCGCACAAACCGACACCGTCAGCATCCACGACAGCGCCTCTTCCAAACCCCAGGTAATTGAGGTGAAGGGTGTCGGGACCGTGGTCAACCTTGTGCCCTCCTCGCTGACCTTCCCCGATCAGAAGATCGGAACTACCAGTTCGCCGCAGAACTTGTCGCTCACGAATGTCGGTAACAAGCCGCTGAACTTCACTAGTATCAAGGTGACTGGCAATAATGCGAAAGATTTCGCCCAGTCCAATACCTGCGGCTCCCAGATCCCGGCAGGCGCGAATTGCACAATTTCCGTCACGTTCACGCCGACGAAGACGGGCCTGCGTAAAGCCAATATCAGCGTCTCCGACGACGGCGGCGGCAGCCCCCAGACTGTTTCCCTAAGTGGCACCGGCGATTAACGCTGCAACGGCAGGTGCTTCCCAAATTTTCACCCGAGCCGAACTCGGCTACTAACACACGAGACGTGCCACTATGCCCAAACAAAAACCCCGCCGCGAACGACGGGGTTGATCTTTAAATGGACGAGAATTCAGCCCGGACTACACCCTCGGACTAGACGCTGAACGAAGATCCGCAGCCGCAGGTGCTCTTTACGTTCGGGTTCTCAAATTTAAAGCCGGCTCCTTCCAGCGTCTCTACGTAGTCGACGATGCAGCCGTTCAGGTACATCACCGAGGTTGCATCGACATAAACCTTCAGGCCTTCCATGTCGAAGGTCTTATCCATGAGCCCCGCGTTGTTTTCAAACGACATGGAATAGGAGAAGCCGGAGCAGCCGCCCCCTACCACTCCCACGCGCAGGCCGGCCGGGGCGGGGTTCTGTTGCGCCATGATCTCCTTCACCTTGGCGATCGCCGCCGGGGTAAGGTTAATTGGCGCAGTTTTGGGCTTTACTTCGGGGGTGGTGGTGGTCGCCATTCGTATCTCCTTGACTTTACTAGTACAGATTATAGCTGTCGCAATTCCAATTGCCAATTTCCGAATTTGGGAATAGCGAGTACAGGCTAGGTGAGCCCACCTGAACCCCTTCGCGAGCGGTACGGGTGTGCCTCAGCGTGTCACTTATTCGATGCCCACATCGGGAGGGGGGTCGCACCCGGCGGAGAAAACCTGCCCTTGCCTTCCAAACAGGTCTATAATCTGCCTGCAGTAGGGCCCTTCCCCGAACCCGGTAGCGGGGAGCCAGTACCCGCCCCGAATTGGGAATTCGAGCGACCGGCCCGGAGATCAGTGCCGAGGTGGCGTATGTCTCCCTCTTTGCTGTGGCTGCTGATTACGTGGGGTGTTCTGACCGGTATTCTGATCATCCTCCTGATTTACCGAAGCACTCTCACCATGCATGAGGACGATCAGCTTTTCCTCAACGAATCCAACTCCCATATGGCGACCGAACAGGCGGAGATCATGTCGAAGGTGAACAAGATTACGCCGCTGGTAAAGGTTTTGGGCGGTTTGTCGGGAGCTATGATCCTGGTCATTGCCGGTATGTTCATCTACCAGGGATTGAACAACCAGCCGTAACCGGAATTCTCAGTTGCCGCTTCGCGCAGCGGGAGGAACATTCCTTACTCTTGCAGAGGATGGCTTCGTCCCGGAATTTTTCAATGCCTCTGGACAGCCAGAGGCTTTATTTTTGTCACGGTGTTCACGCTGACTTTGTGGAGAAAAGAGGAGAAGCTTGTCGATCCCGGCGCACAACTCGACTGGTTTGTGCCATCTTTCTCAGCCGTTCTCAAGCCCAACCACCGCGACCATTTTTCCTTCTCTGTGACTGGTTTTCTGCCGCATTGACCCCACGAAGTCCAGTCCGTAAGATTTCAGCTCAATGATCGGACAGACGATTTCGCACTACCGCATCATCGAGAAGCTCGGCGGTGGCGGCATGGGCGTCGTATACAAGGCTGAAGATCTGTCCCTGGGAAGGTTTGTCGCTCTGAAATTCCTGCCTGACGTGGTCGCGCAGGACGCGGCCGCTCTGGAACGCTTTCGAAGAGAAGCGCGCGCAGCATCCGCCCTGAACCATCCCAACATCTGCACCATCTACGAAATCGGGGAGAGCGACAGCGCCCGCTTTATCGCCATGGAGTACCTGGATGGAACCACGCTGAAGCATGCCATTGCCGGCCGTCCCATGGAGACTGACACTCAGCTTCCGCTGGCGATCGAAATCGCGGACGCGCTCGATGCGGCGCATGCCGCGGGCATCGTTCATCGCGATATCAAGCCCGCCAACATCTTCCTGACAAAGCGCGGGCACGCGAAGATTCTTGATTTCGGCCTGGCCAAGGTAGATGAGCGAAACTCGTCGGCCAGCCGGGTTGCCGCGGCGAACACCATGACCGGCGATGACCATCTCACCAGCCCCGGTTCCACCCTGGGGACGGTCTCCTACATGTCTCCCGAGCAGGTGCTCGGCAAGCCGCTGGATGCGCGAAGCGATCTGTTTTCCTTCGGAATTGTGCTCTATGAGATGGCTACCGGCACCTTGCCGTTCAAGGGAGAAACCTCGGGAGCCATTTTCGACGCCGTGCTGCACGGCACTCCGGTGGCGCCCGCCCGGGTGAAACCGCATGTCCCGCCGGAACTCGAAGCAGTGATTTTGAAGGCTCTCGAGAAAGACCGCGAAGTGCGCTACCAGCACGCCTCAGAAATGAGGGCGGACCTGGCACGCGCGCGCCGCGATACCGGCTCCGCATCATCTTCAAGGAATATCGCTGCTGTGCAGGCAGCGCAACGCTCACGTAAGCCATGGCTCTGGGCTGTGGCTGCTGTCACGCTGCTGGTGATTGCTGGGTTGTTGGTGTGGCGGTTACGCGATACCTGGACGTCGAAGGCAAAGACGGCGATGACCGCTCCCGTCAGCATTGCCGTTTTGCCTTTTCAGAACCTTGGCGCTGAGAAGGAAGATGATTACTTGCGCATGGCGCTCCCCGATGAAGTGACTACCACGCTCAGTTCGGTGCGCAGCCTATGCATTCGTCCATTCTCGGCGGGCAAATATGCCGCGGGAGATGTGGACGTTCAGCAGGCGGGAAAAGAGATGCACGTCGGCCGCATAGTCATGGGGCATTACCAGAAGGTTCGTGACCAGTTGCAACTTACGATGCAAGCGGTCGATGTAGCCGACGATCGCGTGCTCTGGCAGGAGACCATGAATGTCTCGGCCGCGGATCTCGTGTCCATGCGGGAGCAGGTGACCTCAAAAGTGCGGCAAGGGCTTATCCCTGCGCTAGGGGAGACCAACGCTGCGGGAGAGACCGGCACGCGGCCGAGCAACGAGGAGGCGTACGACCTCTACTTGCGCAGCGTAGCGCTGGCGCATGATGGCGATCAGAATCGCGAGGCCGTACGCATGCTTGAACGCTCGGTAGGACTAGATCCATCCTATGCTCCGGCTTGGTCCGCGTTAGGAAAACGCTACTATTACGAAGAGGAATATGGCATTGGCGCGAACGCAACCATGACCCGCACCATTCCGGCGCTGCGCCGAGCACTCAGCTTGGATCCCAATCTTGAGGATGCCGCACAGCAGATCATTAGTCTCGACACTGACGCCGGCAAGTTGCCCCAGGCTTACCAGGAAGCCAAGAGCCTGGTTGAAAAGCGCCCCCAGAGCGGCTTCGCCCACTTTACTCTTTCTTACGTCCTGCGTTACGCAAGCTTAACCAAAGAGGCTGCGCAGGAATGCGAGACGGCCCTACGGTTAGATCCCGGCAACTACCAGTTTCGTTCCTGCAGCAGTGTCTTCTCTTTGACCGGGCAGTTCGATCGCGCACGTGCTTTTGTTGGGCTGGATGCGGGATCGGAGTGGTCGAACAATGCTGAAGTTATGATTCTGTTGCGCGAGGGCAAGACCAGCGAAGCTCTGGAAAAGCTGCACCAGCTTCCCAACAGCGTCTTCTTTCATACGCGGGCGGTGGAGGCGTGTTACTCGGCCATCAAGCCTCCCGGCGCCGACCAGCTTCTGCAGCAGACCGCGAAGGAGATCTTCGCATATCACGATCCGGAACCGAGGTGCAGCCAAGCGGGCCTATTCAATCAGTGCATAGGTAATGAATTCACCGCGCGCCTGGTGAAATCAGCCATTCAGGGCGGCTACTGCTCGTATGACTATCTGCAGTTCGATCCTCTCATGAGCGGGTTGCGCAAAACGCCCGAGTATCCCGCCCTGCTCGCACAAGCCAAGCAATGCCGGGATCGATTCCTCGCGGAGCGGGACCTCCCTCAACAGTAGAAGTCGCGAGTGTCGCTGCAGCACAGTGCGCCGCACACTTGTCAAGGCTAAGCTCGCCCATTCGCAAGAGCTACTGAAGCGCGTATAGATTTCCGTCCGTGCTGCCGAAATAGATCACGCCATTGACAATGACCGGGGATGAGAGGATCGCGCCCACACCGAGCATCTTGGTCATGCCCACGACTATTTCATCGTAGAAATCATCAGCAAATACCGCCTCATAATTGGGGGTGCCATCGTTTTTCATGAACATGGCCCCGTTCTTCTTCGATGCCTCTGTCTCGAAGGTCCAGGCCACCGCTTGCGACTTCAGGTTCACAGCGATCAGCTTGCCTGTATGCGATCCGATGTACAGCATGTCACCTGCAATCGCCGGCGAGGAGAACATCGGCCAGTGTTTGAAATCTAGGGAAAACAACTCCGCGCCGGTCCCCGCATCCAGCGCGCGAAACAGACCCGAGTCTGAGGTCGCGAAATACACTTTTCCATTCTTCACAACCGGAGACGCGATGACCCACGATCCTTTGTTGCTGAACGCCCATTTCTTTTGTCCGGTCTGCGCATTCACCGCGTACAGATTCGAATCGCGACAGCCGAAGTACACTACGCCATCTGCTATCACGGGGGAGGATTGAATGCCCACCTGGTTGTGAGTGTCGGGATCTTCGCCGGTTTTCAACCGCCAGCGTTCTGTGCCGTTTGCAGCATCGAGGGCGTAAAAATAGCTGTCCCAACTGCCTACAAACACTACTCCGTCCGCTACCGCGGGGGAACCGTGCACCACGTCGCCCGTGTGAAACTTCCAATTCAGCGTGCCCGCGGACGCATCAAGCGCATACACGTTTCCATCGCCGCTGCCGAAGTAGACGGCATTTCCCACGACCGCGGGTGACGACAGATAAAAATCGAACGGATCAGGCATGCTTTCGGTAGCTGGTTGCAACCCATGCAGATGCTGAGCAGTAAAGCGGTGCTCGCCTGCGGTGCGGAACGTCCACTTCTGTTGGCCGCTTGCCGCATCCACGCCGTAGAAATTTCCGTCGAAGCTGCCGAAGTAAACCATGCCGTTCGCTACTGCCGGAGACGAGGTCACGCGACTCTTGGTGGCGAACTTCCATTTAAGAACCCCTGTGTCAACATTGACCGCATACAGGTTGTGGTCGTCGCTACCGAAGTACGCGACGCCATCGACCACCGCGGGTGACGACATCACCATGCCGTGGGTGGCAAATTTCCATTTGACCGTCCCCGGTTTTGTCAGAGGCGAAGATTGGTACAGGCCCGTGTGTCGCGGATTTCCCCGGAACATTGCCGCGTCTTGACTGAAGCATGGAATGCATGACAACAGAAGGATGGAGAGACTGAGCTTTTTCATAATGGACGTGTGACGAGTCGTTAGACGAGACTTGGGCTCAAACGTCACCCCAATTCCCGCCAGCGCGAGACACGAGAATAGTTAGCGTGGGACGCAGTGAAAACGAGGTCGGATGCTCATACCTGATCGAATGCGGACCCCGTGGCCTCCATCAGTTGTGGAGCCATTCATTGTCACGCTGATGAGCCTTGGTGTAGTCCTCCACTTGATTCTCGTAGACGAGTTCAATGTGTTCGCTGCAGGCTGGTTCGCCATCGACCATCTGGGTCGCGGGCTTCTGGCAAATTGAGCACAGGGCGTTCTTGCCTTCGGCGTTTTCCATAACCGTTCTCCTACCTGTTGCATTCAGAAACATGTGCGTAACCCCGCAAGGGAAAGGCGAGCATACTTTCGCGACGCAAACTCGGCGTCAACTACACTGGCATGCGACTTACATTTTGTTACGCGAGGACGGGCGCGTGCTCCACCGTCTCGTACTTGGCGCTGAGCTTCACCGGCACATTAAGTGAGTGCGAGATCGGGCACCTCGCCTTTGCGTTGCGCGTCAGCTTGTGAAAACTTGCCTCGTCCAGGCCGGGAGCATTCACAGTGACATGAAGCTCAATTCCGGTGATCTCCCACCGTGCCTTCTTTTCCTGCAGCGTGAGCACCGACTCCGTCTTGACCTCGTGAGGACGCACGCCGGCGCGGGCCACTTCCTGCGCCATCATCAAAGACATGCACGATGCAACCGCCGCCGCCAGCATCTCCGAAGGACTGGTACACGGCTCGTTGCCGCTGCTCGAACCAAACGAGTAGAGAGAGTTGGACATCACGCCGCTCGAGGTCGTGACCAGGCCTTCTCCAATTGCGGGACTGCCTTTCCAGGATGCTACGGCGCTGCGAATCATGGTTGCCTCCGTTCGTTGGGTGCGCACTCTATTTGTACCCAAAGGGGTCCCACGGCGCTGTGACCTATGACTCATCGGGGTGTGCGCTGGATCAAGAGAGCAGGGTCCGGGCTCCCCAAAGAACTGTGATCTGGAACGTCTTCGGCAAAAAGCCAGACTAGGTGAGAGGGAAAGGCAGGAGAATGATATTTAAGGTCCAGCGGAAAGGGGTTCTGCCCCGCTGTCAAGTCCTACTGGAATTCCACCAGCACCTGGTTCACTTTGACTGCGTCTCCCGGCTGAATGCTGACGCTTCTAACTTTGCCAGCCGCGGGCGCAGTGACGTTGGTTTCCATTTTCATGGCTTCCAGCACGATCATCAGATCATTGGGCTGGAGTTGCTGGCCGGGTGTCACATTCACTCGCAGTACGACCCCCGCTACCGGACTGCGACAAACTTTGGCCTCGTCCACCGCCGCGTCCGGTTTTGCCGGAGGTTTCGAAAGCGAAGGCACTGGGCCAGACGGCACTGTTGTCGGAAAAAGCGGGTGCGGCGGCACGTAGCCCCGCTCGAAGACGGCCGTATCATCTTCAAGGACTTCCACATCCACTTCGTAGGTTTTTCCATCGATCCCGATTTGCAGCTTCATGATGCCTCCGGGCGCCGGCGGCCCGTTTCGGACCTCAGTTTCAATATTCCTGGGTTGCACAATCGGATATCCGCAACTCCGCACGTCTGAGGCCGCCCTTTGCCTTCATCAATGTCCTCGCTGTGTCAGGTTGTGGGACGCCTGAACGAAAACTCTACCCTGCTGCGCCCAGGCGCTGAATGCGTCCGTTCCCGGCACTGTACGCGCTGAGCGGATACGAACCTTCTTCCCCAGAAACGCCGTGACCGCCGCACTGATGACCAGCAGGATCTCTGGAGAGACCTCCTCGATTGTTGCTGATGCTGGCGAAGCCAGCGCCCGAGCCGGAGCGGGACCTTCTTTAAGCGCTGGAGGTCGCAGTGTTGCGGCCGGTTCGACTACCTGTTCCGACGTCTTCGTCTCGTTGATCGCCGGCAGGGCCATAGCAGTCGCACTAAGTTTGGAGTACAACGCATTCACCCGCTTTTCCGACTCCTGCCGCAACTGCTCCACCGCGCCGGTCAGCATGCGCTTCGCAAACACGTAGGCGGCAACCCAGCCCGCCAAAACTAAAACGGTGGCGGCCGCCAATATCGTTGCGTCTAATGATGTCAGCACCAGCATTGCCATGCGCGATCCGCGACTATAGGGGAATAAGGCCGTGCTTCTTGGGTGGCCGCAGCTCCCGCTTCGTATGCAGAGCCTCCAAGGCCCGGGCCAGGTAAGGCCGTGTCTCCGATGGCTCGATGATGTCGTCCACCAATCTCCGACCCGCGGACACATACGGATTGGCAAACGTTTGGCGATATAGCTCGATCAGTTCGCGGCGTCGCGCGCCCTTGTCCCCGGCGGAATCGATCTCGCGGCGGAACACAATTTCGGCCGCGCCTTCCGCTCCCATCACCGCTATTTCCGCGGTCGGCCAGGCCACCACGCGATCTGCGCCCAGGTCTTTGCCACACATGGCCAGGTAAGCGCCGCCATATGCCTTTCGCAGAATTACCGTCATTTTGGGAACCGTCGCGGCGGAATATGCGAAAAGCATTTTTGCGCCGTGACGGATAATCCCGCCGTACTCCTGCTCCACCCCGGGCAGGAAACCGGGCACATCTACGAACGTAAGCAGGGGGACATTGAAGGCGTTGCAGAAGCGAATGAACCGCGAAGCCTTGTCAGACGCGTTAATGTCAAGCGCACCCGCGAGCACGCCGGGCTGATTGGCGATAATCCCCAGCGATCGCCCTTGAATGCGTCCAAAGCCAACCACGATGTTGGGCGCGAATCCTCCCTGGATTTCCATGAAGTCCTGGTGATCCAGCACGCGGACAATTACGTTGCGTACATCGTAGGGAATCTTGGTTTCGGCCGGCACCACCTGGTTCAACTCGGGATCCCGCTCCAGCGGCAAGTTGTAGCGCAGATGCGGAGGATCCTCCATGTTGTTCGACGGCATGAAGCTGAGAATGCGCCGGCAAAGATACATCGCTTCCTCATCGTCCTCCGCCACCAGGTGCGATACCCCGGAATGGTTCATCTGCGCCTCCGGGCCGCCCAGTTCTTCCGGAGTCACCACCTCTCCCGTGACTTGCTTGATCACCTGCGGACCCGTAATGAACATCTGCGCACGCTTCGTCTGGATAACGAAATCGGTCAGCGCGGGACTGTATGCCGCTCCACCGGCACACGGGCCGCAGATAAGCGAAATCTGGGGCACGGTTCCGGAGAGCACAACGTTGTTGTAAAACACGCGGCCGTATCCGGAAAGGCTGTCGATCCCTTCCTGCACGCGCGCTCCTCCCGAGTCGTTGATGAAGATGAACGGACTCCCGGTTTTCAACGACAGGTGCATCATCTCTGAGATCTTGTCGCAATGCACTTCGCCGGCAGCCCCGCCTGCGACCGTGAAATCCTGGCTGGCGAGATGGACGAGTCGGCTATCGATCGTGGCGCAGCCGGTAATCACCCCATCGGCAGGCATCGGCTTGTTGGCCATACCGAAGTGGCTAGCCCGGTGATTCGCAAACAGGCCAATCTCCTGAAAGCTGTCGCGATCCACCAGCTTTTGCACTCGTTCACGCGCTGTGAGCTTGCTGGCCGCATGCTGCTTCGAGATGCGTTCCTCGCCGCCGCCGAGTTCGACGGAGGATCGCCGCGAACGCAGGTCGGCAATCTTTTCGTCCATCGTCTTCTGACCGGCATGGCTGGATTGTGTGGCCATCGCGAGTTCGCCCTCCCGTTTACCTGGTTTTTTATTCCGCGGGTTCTACCGTGACCTTGTGCTCTTTCCCGTTCAGGGTAACAACGTAGCGCACTGGTCCGCTGAGTTGACCTTTGCCATTTGTGCCGCCCGCCTTTGCTGGTGCCGTTTCCGCCTTCTTAGCCGGCTCTTTTCCGACGTTGCGTGGCCCCTGAGACCGCGCTTGGAAAAACTTTGTCGCCACCGGGGGAAACATGGCGTAGGTAAGCACGTCTTCGTCGCTGCCATTGCAGCCCGACAAGGCGAGTGCCTCGGAACGCAAGCTCTCCCATTCCGGCTTCAGCAAATCGGCTGGTCGGCAAGTGATGGGCGATTTCTTGGCTTGCGCTTCCGCTTTCTTCAACACGTCAGCATTCTTATCTCCCAGCGTGCTGCCGTAATAGCCAAGCATCAGGTCGGCGAACTCCCCGGTCATTACCTTGTACTTGCCCATGAGGACGTTGAACACCGCCTGGGTTCCGACAATCTGGCTTGACGGCGTGACCAGCGGAGGATAACCGGAGTCCTTACGGACGTTAGGCACCTCTTCTAGGACCTCCTGAACCCGGTCTCCCGCACCCTGTCCTTTTAGTTGGTTCTCCATGTTGGAAATCATTCCGCCAGGAATCTGGCTCTTGAAGATTTCCGTATCCACACCGGTGATGTCGCTGAGGAATTCACGGTAACGCGGTCGCACTTTCGCGAAGTGTTGCCGCACCTTGAGTATGCGCCCGATATTGAGGCGAGTCTCGTAGCCGGTACCCTCCAGCATCTCGATAAAACTCTCGGTCGGATTGTGTCCGGGACCAAGGGAAAGGGAGCTCACCGCGGTGTCGATGATGTCACAGCCCGCTTCCACCGCCTTCATCAGCGCCACCATCGTCACACCCGTCGTCGCATGGGTGTGTACATGGACCAGGGTGTCGGGGCCGCAACTCTGCTTGATGCCTTTCACCAGCTCGTACGCGGGCTGCGGCTTCAGCAGGCCGGCCATGTCCTTGATGCAGATGGAGTCGCATCCCAGCTCCCGCAGGCGCGCCCCCATGTCCACGAAAGCATCGATAGTGTGCACCGGGCTGATGGTGTAGCAGATCGTGCCTTGAGCATGCTTGCCGGTTTTCTTGACCGCGCGGATGCTGGTCTGAAGATTGCGTACGTCGTTGAGCGCGTCGAAAATGCGGAACACGTCCATTCCGTTGGCAGCAGCTTTTTCTACAAAGTGCTCGACCACCGAATCTTCGTAGTGGCGGTAGCCGACCAGGTTCTGACCCCGCAACAGCATCTGGAGCCGTGTCTTCGGCATGAGGCGACGGAAGGTGCGCAGCCGTTCCCATGGATCCTCGTTCAGGAACCGGATGCATGCGTCGAAGGTGGCTCCGCCCCAGCACTCGAGCGACCAGTAACCGGCATTGTCCAGATCTTCGCAGGCCGGAACCATGTCTTCGAGTGCCATGCGCGTCGCCATAAGGCTCTGGTGGGCGTCGCGGAGGACCAGTTCGGTAACTTCAATCGTGCGAGGCATGGCGAAATCCCCTTAGATCCCGGCTGCCAGTCTAGCTGCGCCAGGGGCAACCGCGTCGTGGGTTGGATCACAGGCAGGTGTGTTGAAGCGCACCCTCCTGCTCAGGCGGAAGCACCGGGAATGCGCCGTCGCTTGAACCCCTATTTTACGGGTTTTGAGAAGTTTGCGTGCTCGCTATTACGGGCTGCGTTTTTTCAGCGATGACGGTGTCTTGTCCTGAGAGGCCTTCTTGAAGATCAAAACTTGGCCGTTGCGGGTCAAAGCGATCAGCCGAAGCGAATCCGACTTGCCTGCTTTGAACGCGGTTATGCAGGCAAATAAGCTTGGTGCATAACTCGATGCCTCTGCAGTTTCAGGGTGCGACGCTGATTGTCCATCAGACATTTCGCGGGTAGCAGATAGGCTGAACGGCAGCTGCTCAAAGCGACCGCCATGGTTCTGGAGGAAGCGCCATTGGCCGCGAGCGTCCGCGGCGAGCAGATCGGGGCCTGCATCGCCGCTCAGTTCGGCAACCATGCCGCGGAATCCGAATGGGCTGGGTGGCTCGGTAATGACTGGCATCGAAACTTCCACGAACTTTCCCCCGCCCCGGTTCAGCAGAATGCGATTGCCAACGCTGGACCAGAGCGCCAGATCCATCCTGCCGTCATGATTGAAGTCAGCCGCCTGGCCATCCAAGAAGGCGTAGATCAGGAGGTCCTCTCCCGCCTCGGCAGTGTGGTCTGCGAATTGTCCATTCTTCTGCCTCAAGTAGAGCAGTGGGGGCTTATTGTCCCGAAGCAGGAGCAGATCGACCAGACCATCCTGGTTGAAGTCCGCGGCAATAATCTTGCGCGTGCGGCCGGACTGCGAACCCAGTCCCGAAGCTTCAGTTGCGTCCTGGAAAGTGCCATCGTGCTGGTTGCGATAAAGATGGACGGAACCGTCGGGAAAGTTGTTTGGAAAAATGAAAGAGGCGGTGGACGGCGCAGACGCGAAATTCGTGTACATCGCCGCCAGCAGATCGGGAAAACCCGGCTTGTCTCCTGGTACTGCAGTGACGTAGCTATAGAACTGACTGGGTTCGCCTTTCAATCCTGAGTTTTGCGAGACGTCCGTGAAAGTACTGTCTCCATTGTTCCGATACAGCGTGATTCCTCCCATCCCTGCAATCGCAAGGCTGAGATGCCCGGAGTGGTCGTAGTCGAGAAACGTAGCGGAGATATCTGCGCCAGTGCCCGCCACCTTCACTTTCGATGTCACATCGGTGAAGCGACCTTTTCCGTCGTTTCGAAGTAAGTGGTTCGAACCTCCGGGAACGACGACATACAGGTCGGGATTGCCGTCCTGGTCGAAATCGCCGATCGCGATCGCGCCCCCCATTCCCGGAACCAGTGTGCCGCGTGCGTACTCGACAGAGTAAGTGCCGGCCGGAATGGGTTTGCGAAGATCCTGCAGATCGGGAATGTTCGGCACCGAGGGGAGTTCGATCCCGGTGTTTGCAACTCGGCGGAAAACCACGGCTTTCGAGCCATCCGCCGTCGCGCGCTTGGAGGGGACTTGCCCGGCGAGTGACCCCGCTATGCCCAAAAGCAGCATGGTGACGATCAGCGTGGCGGTGAACGAAAATCTTCGTATCGTACCCATGAATCTGGCAAGCATAGCAGACACTTGCCGGATACCCCCGCTTGGGAATTTCGCCGCCGCACTCGCCTCGCAGGTATTCTGCCCCACCGTCTCAGCCCAATTGCCTTAACGACGGCGCTCCGGCATAATCGAAGAACTCCCGATGTCCACTGCTACGGTCCAACCTACACGCTTCAAACGCAGCCATCTTCCGGATGTCGTCTTTACGGCGGCGGTGCTGTTCGGTGTCTCCCTGTTCATCTTTCCGGCTTATGTCATCCGTCCGTTCCATTACCAGTCGCCGGGAATGCTGCAATGGGCACTGATTATCCGCGACATCGCTCCAACTTTCACCCTGTTGGCGGCGCTGCACTCTATCGTTTTCGCGATATTCTTCTGGGCGCGCGTGCCGAGATGGAAAAAAGGCATGCTGGCCTTTGGCGCACTGCTCACGATGGGCGCCGCCGTTATGTCGCGGGTCGACTACTTCGAATGGATGTTCCATCACCTGAAAACTCCGGGATTCGACTCAGCCTCGGCCACCCAGCTTCCTGGTTCCGAGATGGTGATGGCGGTGCGATTCGGCGATGATGCCCGCGCCTATCCCATCCGCGAGATGGCGTATCACCACGTGGTGAACGATGTTGTGGGTGGAGTGCCCATCGCCGTCACCTATTGAACGCTCTGTCACACCGGTCTGGTGTGGAAAAGCACGGTAAACGGGAAGGTTTTGCATTTCCATCTGGCGGGCATCAATAACCAGAATTTCCTTGCCCGGGACGAGGAAACCGGCAGCTGGTGGCAGCAGGTAACAGGTTTGGCCATCTCAGGTCCGCTGAAGGGCTCGCGATTGCAACCCGTGCTCAGCGACGAACTTACTTTCGGACTGTGGCAGAAGGAGAATCCCGCGGGTCAGGTGCTCAAGGCCGTCGCTCAGGATCAGAAGGAATATGAAAGCAATTGGGAACCCGAAGTCGCGAAATTGCCGGTTACCATCAGCTTCAAAGAAAAAGGTATGAACGACCGGGACATTCTCATTGGGCTCGATATTAACGGTGTGGCGCGGGCCTATCCGATCACCCCGATAACAACCGGATCGCCGCTCATGGATCGCGTGGGCGGTGTTCCGGTCCTGCTGCTGCTTGGTCCGGATAAGAAGTCGATTCGTGTCTTCCAGGCGCAACTCGATGGCGCAAACTTAGAATTCTTTCGAAAAACCGACAGCACTGATTGGACTCTAGTCGACAGTTCCGGATCCAATTGGGATTTTCGCGGTTGCGCCCTGGATGGGGCTTCCAAAGGCAAGTGCCTTTCCCCGGTTTCCATGCTGAAGGACTATTGGTTCGATTGGCGGAACTACCATCCCAACACAACCGTGTACCGGCACTGAATTCCGGCGCCTGGTCCAAGCCAGACGGGAATTTCTCAATCGCTCCACACATCCATTACCATTCTGTTGTGCATGCCGCTGTTCCTCTCGACGCCAGCATACCCCGCGCCCTTCGCAGTTGGTGGAGGGATCGCCGCGCCAGCCACGGTTCTCTCGCCGTGCTCGCCATGCTCGTCGGCGACCTTTGGGGGTTCCTGAGGGATTCCACTCCCGCCCGCAGCCGCCAGCGCTACGGTGACATAGATTACGATTGGGACTACCGTGTCAACACTACGAGTGGCGCCGTGCGTTGGCGCGACCGCCTGCTCGGGGTTTTGCATTCCGCTTATCAGCCCACGGAACCGGAAATGTTCCGCGAGATGCTGGACCGCTTGGACATTGACTTCAGCCAATTCGTATTCGTCGACCTGGGGTCGGGCAAAGGTCGAACCCTGCTGATGGCCGCAAACTATCCTTTCCGCAGCATCGTGGGCGTCGAGTTGCTCCCGGAATTGCATCGTATCGCCCAGGAGAACCTGCGAATTTACCAGAGCAAATCGCAGGCATGTCATGACATCGTGTCTGTCTGCGCCGACGCCCGCCATTATGAGTTTCCCGCCGACCCCCTCGTCCTCTACCTGTTCCATCCTTTACCTCGCACCGGTTTAGAAACAGTGATCGAGAATCTCCATCATTCTTTGCGAATGAAAGCGCGACCCGTAATCGTTATTTATTACAACCCGGTGTTTCAGGATCTGCTGCAAAAAAGTACAGAGTTGAAAAGTATCATCTCGGCTCGTCAGTACGCGATCTATTCCAATTTCTGAACGTCAATTCGAGCACTCCCGGTAGCATTGTCGGGCCGCTCAGACCCGCAGTTTTGTACAATGTCCGCCTTACCGCTATGAATACCGGGGAACTGCAGATTGACGCCGATATCACTCGTGCCTGGTCGCTTCCTGCGTGGTGGTACATCGACGCGGATGTCCTTGCCCTGGAGCAGGAGAGGATTTTCCGCCGCACCTGGCAAGTTGTCGGGCATCACGATCAAGCCGCCCACGCAGGAGACTACTTCACCTGCGAGATCGCGGGAGAGCCCCTGCTGATCGTGCGCGGCGCCGACGGCGAATTGCGCGGCTTTTACAACGTCTGCCGTCATCGTGCCGGCCCTCCTGCGGAGGGCTGCGGGTCACGCCGCTTGTTTCGCTGCGGATATCACGGCTGGACTTATGGATTGGACGGCGCCCTCATCAGCGCTCCAGAATTTGAAGGCGTCCAGGATTTCCGGCGTGAGGATTTCGCGCTGGCCCCGGTGCGCACGGAAGAATGGTTCAACTTCATTTTTGTCAACCTGGACACCCACGCTGAGCCGTTGGTTAACAGCCTGGCCGAGCTCCCGAAGCAGGCTGCCCGCTTCAATTGTGATGGCATGAAGCTGTTCGAGCGCCGAACTTATGACCAGCAATGCAATTGGAAAACTTATGTCGATAATTACCTTGAGGGCTATCACCTGCCCAGCGTGCATCCGGGCCTGAACCGCGAGCTGGATTACAACTCCTATACCGTCGAGCCCTACTTGCGCCACGTGCGTCAATGGAGTCCCATTCGCGGCGCCCAGCATGGCGACACCACTCCACGGCGTTACCAGGAAACCCGCGAGGACCTGACCACCGATTACTTCTGGATTTTCCCCAACTGGATGTTGAACTGCTATCCCGACAATATATCGCTCAATGTTGTGCTTCCCGCCGGGCCAGAACGGAGCGTCGCGATCTTCGAGTGGTATTTGCCGGAAAAAGACCTGGGCAGCGAGGCGGCGAAGAAATCAGTGGCGTTCAGCGATGCAATTCAAATCGAAGATGTTGCCATCTGCGAGGCAGTCCAGAAGAACCTGCGCTCGCGGAGTTACCAGCGCGGCCGCTACAGCGTGAAGCAGGAGAAGGGTGTACACGCTTTTCACCGGATGTACGCGGAGGTAATGGGCGGGCCATAATATTGGCTGCAGGTTCAAAGGAGTTTTATGGGAAGTTTGGCGCTGTTGCAATCGCTGAAAGAGGGCGTCCTGAGCCAGGCGAGCGTGAAGACGATTTACGGCGAGCCTATTTCTGCTCAGGGAAAGACAATCATCCCGGTATCCAAAGTGATTTACGCGTATGGCGCCGGTGCGGGGACCGGTGGGGTCGGAGATAGCAAGGCCAGGGGCGAGGGTGGAGGCGGCGGCGGGGGAGCGCGCGCCATCCCTGTGGGCGTAATTGAAGTAAGCGATCAGCCCACCCGGTTTGTGGCCATTACCGACCGCAAGAAGGTGGCTGCTGCGATCGCTCTGGGAACGATGATGGGCATGTGGTTAGGCTGGAGGAGAAGGCGATAACTCCTCTCCGCACCGCTCGCTCACGCCGCTTTGATCAGCAGGCAGGTGACATCGTCGTGCTGGGGGGTGTCTCCAACAAAAACATCCAGGTCTGCCATAATGCGCCGCAGCAGTTCTTGCGGCTTCGCGTCCACGCCTGCGGTGAGCATGGAATGCAATCGCTGCTCATCGTACTCTTCGCCGCGGGCGTTCACGGCTTCCACCAGTCCGTCCGTGAAGATCACCAGCCAATCCCCGGACTGAAGCTGCACGACACCCGACTGGTAAGTCGCGCTCGAAAGTATGCCCAGCGGTAAGCCTCCCGCATCCAGACGTTCGATAGCTCCCGATTGCCGCCGCAACATGGGCTGATTGTGGCCGGCATTAATGTACGTCAATGTACGCTTGGCGGGATCGTACTCGCCCAGGAATGACGTAGTGAAACGCAGGCCTCCGTTGCTGTTACTGCAGGCATACTGATTCATGCCCGCCACCAGTTCGGCGAAAGGCACGCGCGTGGCGGAAAGCGTCTTCAGGCTGGCTTGGAAGGTCGCCATCAGCATGGCGGCGGGAATACTCTTTCCCGCGACATCAGCCACTACCATCAGCAGGCGGTCTTCCTGCAATGTCTTCCCGGGCCGCGGAAAGATGTCGTAATAGTCGCCTGCGACGGTGTTTGCCGGACGAGTGATGTACGCGATCTCAAGGCCCGGTATCTGGGGCGGAGCCCCCGGCAGTAGCCAAATCTGGATCTCGCGGGCGATTTCGAGATCTCGTTTCATCACCACCCGGTCTGCGACCTCCAGCATCAGGAGCACGAACATCAGGATGCCTCCCCAGACGTGCAGGTCCAGTTCAGCAACGTGTACGTCCCCGCCCCTGTCCTGGTAAGTGAATCCGCCGCTGGGAAAAAACAGCATCACTAAAGCGATCAGCAGAAGTACGCGCCGAGCCGGCGACAACTTCTCCATGATTGCCCAGAAGAGAAGGCTCAGTTTCTGCAGAAACGGGTGCTTGATCTGCGGCTGCGCCTTGGCGCCGCTGCCCAGGTCGCGCGAGTACAGGCGGTAGCTGGCGCGCGCGTCTTTTTCGAACTGCGACCACAACTGTCCAAGCTGCAAGCCTTCCGTGACTCGCTGCCAGAATCGTTCAACGCGTTGTACAAGCTCGGACGAGCGACGCTGCTGGCCAACCGGTTGTGCGGGAGTGACCATGGGGACAGGAAATTATAGTGGAGGAAGCCTCCAGCGCCGCTTACCATCGTCAATCGAGCGCGCTTTTTGCGCAATGGCTCTATTAATCGCAGTAGCCGGAAACGGGACGAGTTCCACTCCTATCCGGATACCGACCAGGAGGGATAACCACTCAAAACAGCTTCAGCTGTTCTTCGACTTGCGGCGACGGGTGCGACTTACGGCTATAACGGCCGTAGTTGTCGCCGATCTTGTGTTTGATTCTCAGCTTGGCCATCAGCTGCGACAGCCGCTTGCCATAGGCTTGCGGCAAAAATGCGCGCTCCGCAAATCGCCTTCGATAATCTTCCACCAGGTGCGGGAATTTGCTTTCCAGAAATGGCAGGAAGATCGCCGCCGAACATGGTTTCAGGAACAGCGGATTCGCGTACACATACTTTCCGCCCGCGGACGCTACGGCTTTCACTAGCGCCTCCAGATCTCTTGGGCCGTCGGTGATGCCCGGAACCACGGGAGCGCAGATGACGCCCGCATTCAAACCCGCTACGTTGAGCCGGCGCACGGCGTCAAGGCGCAGATCCGGGCGGGGCGCGCGCGGCTCCAGGATGCGCGCCAACTCTGTATTTGTAGTGGTCACTGTCAGGTTTACGAACAGCTCGTTGTGTTCAGCCACGCGCTGCAAAACGTCGGTATCTCGCAATACCAAGTGCGATTTGGTGACAATGCCGATGTCGAGCCCACGATGCAGCGACATCTCTTCCAGGATCGCGCGCGTGAGTTGGTAACGCCGCTCCGCCGGCTGGTAAGGGTCGGTGGCGGTGCCGATCGCGATCGGCTGACCCGCCTTTACCTGCGGCAACTCCTGCCGCAGCAGGGCGGCCGCGTGTTCTTTGACGTAGATCTTGCGTTCGAAATCGAAGCCGTCGCGCATCTCCATGAACTCGTGCGTGTAGCGCGCGTAGCAATACTTGCAAGCGAACTCGCAGCCCCGGTACGGGTTGATGGTCCAGGTGAACGGCATGCGAGCCGCGGTGCAACGGTTCAGGATTGACCGACTTGGCAGAGCGAAGTACTCGACGTCGTGGCCTTCCCGCAGCGATTCCCCGTAGGACGCCAGCCGCGCGATTCCCACCAGTGGCTTTTTGTCGGGCTGGGGAAGCAACGGTAGGGACGCCATCGAGGTACTTACTTTCGTCTTTTGTTCGCCTTAGGATACGGCGGCCCGGTGCCGCGGTCAAGCCGCTCTGGACTGCCGGCGTGTTTGTCGACGAGCCGAGGGACGGCTCAGAATTCCGAGACACTCAAGCTCAGACTAATCGCGCCGGAAGCCTAATTCGCGCCTTGCTGCCCGCCCGGCGGTGGTGGAATGGTGATGTCGATTTTTTGGACCGCGCCTAACGACGAAAGCGGCTTGTCGAAGTGCTCGGGATTGCCCACCACGAGCACAGGAAATTGGTCCTTCCTCATGTACTTCGCAGCCACCCGGTTTACATCTGCTCCCGTCACCTTTTCAATACCGGAGCGAAACTTCTCCAGGAAATCGAGCGGGTAGCCGTAAAACTCATAAGCCATCTTCTCCCGTAACACTTTTTCCGGAGTGTCGAAGTTGAAGATGAACGAGTTCAGGATTCCGTCTTTCGCGCGCTTGATTTCCTCGTCAGTAATGGGGTGGACTTTGAGATCGTCCATCTCCTCATATAGCGCCTGGATCGACTCGATCGTGCTCTGGCTCTTTGTGCCCATGGCGATCCGCAAGACTCCCGGATGATCGAACGCGGTGCCAATCCCTCCCCCTACTCCGTAGGCCAGGCCCCGCTTAGTGCGGATGTCCTTGAACAGCCGCGACGAAAATCCGCCGCCGAACGCTTCATTGAACACTTCAATCGCGTAGTAGTCCGGATCTTTTCTGGTCGTTCCAATGCCCACCATGCGGATATTGCTTTGGTTCACATCCGACTTGTCAACCAGGTAATACCCGGGCTTGGCCAACTGCGCCGGGTATTGTGCTTCCTTCCACGGCGGTCCTTTTTGCCATGATTCAAATGCCTGTCGCAGCCGTGCTTCCATGGCGGTTGCATCGAAGTCGCCCGTGATGCCGAGAATGATGTAGTTCGGCATGACGTGGGCTTTGTGCCAGTTAAATAAGTCCTGCTGCGTAACCGCCGCGATGGTCTTGTACTCGGGGACGCGCGCGTAGGGATTATTTGGTCCGTAGGCAAGCTTTGCGGATTCGCGCGACGTGATCTGCGAGGGATCATCGTTGCGCCGCGAGATGCCGTCAAATGCTTCCTTTTGTGCCAACTCCAGCTTGTCGGCGCGGAATGCCGGGTTCTGCAGAAGATCGAGAAAGAGCTTGAAAACGTCGTCGAAATCGCCCTTCAGGCAGGACCACCCGATGGTCGTGGAATCGATAGTGTCGGCAGTCTCAAGCTTCGCGGCTCGGGCTTCCAGGAAGTCGTCAAGCTGGTCGCCGGTCTGTGTCTTTGTCCCTCCGGTGCGCCAGACCTCGCCATAGATGCCGGTCAAACCGGTCTTCTCAGCCGATACGTCCCGGGCTCCGCCGCGGATGCGTGCGATGCCGTCGATGAGCGGCAGTTCGTGATCTTCCTGTAGAAAGATCACCATCCCATTACTCAACTGGATGCGTTTCGGTTCCTGCGGCTGGAACGAAGGAAGCTGGGGAATCGGGACCTGCTGCCAGTCCGTTGCTTGCGCCTTTGCCTCGCGCGTACCTGCGAATGTAACCAGCACCGCAATCGTCGCGACCCAGAGCCCTAAGCATTTCATTGCGCACCTGCCTTCTGCGCGCTTGCATTCGCGGTGGAGAGAGTTTGGATGATGCCGACGGTCCGGTTGGTCGATGTGAATGTCTGGTTTGCCACGCGACGAATGTCCGCTTTCGTGACTTTGTCGATGCGATCGACCGAGCGGAACAACTCGCGCCAGTCATCGTAGCGCGCCTGGTAAATCCCCAATTGCATTGCCAGGCCCTGGTTATCGGCAAGGCCGCGGATCAAATTGGCCTTTGCCCGAGTCTTGATCATCTTCAATTCCTCGTCGCTCACGTCCTGAGTCTTGAGCTTTTCGATTTCTTCGTGAATCGCCTTTTCCATTTCTTCCGGCGTGTGGCCCGGCATGGGGAATGCGTAGAACGCAAACAGGTGCGGATACTTGTTTCCGGGTAAACCGGTAAACCCGGCGGAATCTGAGGCGATCTGCTTATCGCGCACCAGTGCCCGATAGAGGCGAGAGGTGCGGCCGTTCGACATCAGGTCCGCGATTGCGTCGTAAACGGCATCATCGGGACTGCGGTAATCGGGCCGATGGTATCCCTCCAGGTAGAGCGGCTGCGCCATTTCATAGAGCATGACGCGCCGTTCCGAGTTCTGGGGAGGCTCGTCGGTGGTCCGCTCGTCCGGCTTCGGCGCCGATGGGATGCGGCCAAAATATTTCTCGATGATGGGCATGGCCTCTGCGGCTTTCACATCGCCCACTACCGTTACCACCATGTTGGAGGGAATGTAGTAAGTGTGAAAGAAGCGGTCCGCATCGGTTGCGGAAAATGAGTTCAGGTCCGACATCCAGCCAACCGTCGGGCGCTGGTATTGGTTGGCCTGGAAAGCGGCGGTCGTGAACTGCTCCAGCAATCGGCCAATCGGGTTGCTGTCCGTGCGCATGCGCCTTTCTTCGATCACCACGTTGCGCTCATCGTAAAACTGCCGCATGACGGGATACAGGAAGCGTTCTGATTCCAGGTACGCCCACAGTTCCAGCCGGTTCGACGGAAACGAGTAGTGATAGCCGGTTTCGTCGTCGTTGGTGAACGCGTTCAGACCTTCCCCGCCTTCTTGTTCCACGATTTGCCCAAACTGGTTGGGGACGACGTACTTGTTGGCGGCGGCAACGGCGTCTTTCCATTCTTTGTACAGGCGCTGTACTTCCTGATCGTTGCGGTCGATCTTCTTATCGCGCTCTCGGACGTAAGCCGCGTAAGCCGTTTCCACCTTTTCTAACGCGACCTTTTCGGCTGCGTAATCCGTAGTCCCGATCTTGTTCGTGCCCTTGAATGCCATGTGCTCGAACATGTGGGCCAGTCCGGTCTTCGCAAGGGGATCCTGGGTAGAGCCTGCATCCACGTGCGTGAAGAAGGAAAACACCGGTGCTTCCGGCCGCTCGTACACGATAGCTGTCAGGCCATTCTCCAATTTCTTCACCGTGATGTGCTTTTCAAACGAGGCGAGATCTTGGGCTGCGGCCAGCCCACTGAGCAGCAGAAACGTGATGAAGACTCGCGTAGGAAGATGTCTCATCGGACCTCCACGACAGAAAACGGGCAAAAATCGAAGTTACGTGGCGCCAAGGGAGATTGTCAAACGCCTGGGATCGCGTGGGGATGTCAGAAGCGGAGTGATCGCGTTATGCCATTAAGACGAGCCTAACCGCAAATTCAGAAGGCAATTGCGCGCCTCTGCCTTCAACTCTCCCACACCCAGTTCCCGCCCACCATGGTTCGTTCCACGGGGATGTGGATGAGTTGGGATGTGTCTTCCTTGAATGGATCGCGCCCCATCACCACCAGGTCAGCGAGTTTCCCCGGTTCAATCGATCCTTTGGCCCTTTCTTCATACGAAGCGTACGCTCCATGGATGGTCCCCACGCGAATGGCCTCTTCCACGCTAATCCGTTGTTTCGGTCCCCAGAGATTCCCCTTCGAATCCGTGCGCGTTACCTCCGATTGCAACGCCATCATGGGCTCAAACGGCCCCGGGGGATAGTCAGAGGCTTGCGTCGGCCGGATTCCCGCGTCCAGAAAGCTGCGCAGCGCGAACATGTGATCGAGTCGTTCCGCCCCGTATTCTTTCATCTTTTCCCCGTGGTAATACACGTAGGTGGAAAACGGGGTTGGAATCGCGCCCAGGCTCTTTATGCGCTGAATCAATGCATCGTTCACGATCGTGCAATGCTCCAGGCGGTAGCGGGCATCGTGCCGCGGTATCTCTCGCTGCAAACGCTCGTAAACGCGCAGCGTGGTGTCTATGGCAACATCCCCGTTTGCATGCGTGGCTAATTGCCAGCCTGCGGCATGGGCCTTGCGAGCCTGCTCGTAAAGTTCGTCTTCCGTATGAACCAGTATGCCGAAATCATTCGGACGCCCAATGTAGGCCTGCGACACGCGCGCGGTGCGCTCCGAAATGGAGCCATCGCACAGCATCTTTTCCGCGCCCACGCGCACCAGGTCGTCCCCCAATCCAGTGCGAACGCCCGCCGCCATCATCTGATCCATGAACATGAACCCGATATGGCAGTACACGCGCAACCGCAGATCGCCGGAATCGCGTGCGTCCTGGTAAGCCTGCAGATCCTCGGGCGTTCCGAAGGCATCCGTCACGGACGTGATGCCGGTGCGCGTCATCATCTTCGCGATCAGTTTCACGCCCTCACGGTGATCCTGGCGCGTGAATTTGCTCGGAATCAATTGCTCAAAACTGGTCTTCGCATTTTCCCGCAGGTGCCCGGTTAACTTTCCGGTCGCGGGATCATGGTCATATCTGCCGCCCGGCGGATCGGGGCTGTGCTCGTCCACTTTCGCTTGTTTCAGCGCAAGCGAGTTTACCCATGCGGTGTGACCTCCCCGATGTTCCACAAACACCGGATGGTCGGGAATCGCGGTATCCAAATCCTCGATCGTGAGTGGCCGGTTGTCGGATGTCTTCGTGTCGTCATATTTGAATCCGAGTACCCATTGCCCGGGCTGCGTTTGCGCCGCCCGCTTGCGCAGCGCTGCCTGGATCTCCGCAATGGAACGCAGATCGCAATCCACCATGCGCAAGTGGTCGAGCCCGGCTTGTGCCGGATGGGAATGGGCGTCGATGAACCCGGCGGTGACGAACCGGCCGCCGAGGTCGACTTTCTTTGCGCTTCCTGCCGCCAATGCCATCACTTCGTCGTTCGGGCCGACCGCCAAGAACCGGCCGCCGGAAATGGCTACCGCTTGTGCTTGCGGATTGCGCGGATCCACCGTCCAGATATTTGCGTTATAGAGGATGAGTTCTGGTTCGGTGCGCTGAAGGGACAGAAGAGAGGCGGCCCCAAGCGAGCCAATCCCGTAGATGAATTCGCGGCGTGTAGTCGGCATGGACTCCAGTTCCCGATCCTGTACGCGTTTGTAGCCTGTGCTCCGCGTACGCGGCGCAACTATACTAGAGCCCTTGTCATCTCACCAGTCTCGCGCGAAGGTGTGCGCGGGCGAAGTCCAAAATTGGCAAAAGGAGCGCGCGAGTGGCTACTTCCCAAGTCGTCGAAATCGGCGGCAGGCACCTCAAGCTCTCAAACCTCGACAAGGTGCTGTATCCGGCGACCGGCTTCACCAAGGGACAGGTCATCGATTACTACGCCCGCATCGCGCCGGTGTTGCTGCCGCATTTAAGAGGACGTCCGCTCACCATGAAGCGCTATCCTGGTGGTGTCGACCAGGAGTTCTTCTTCGAAAAGAATGCGCCCGTGCACCGCCCGGATTGGCTGCAGGTTGCGCCCATCTGGAGCTATGGCAACAACCGCAACGTGAATTATGTTCTCGCGAATGACCTGGCGACCCTGATATGGGTGGCGAACCTCGCCTCGCTCGAATTGCACCCGTCGCTGTCATTGGCCAAGGACATTGCCTGTCCCACCATGATCGTCTTCGATCTTGATCCTGGGCCGCCGGCCAACATCGTGCAATGCGCCCAGGTAGGACTGTGGGTGCGCGGCATCTTTGAGCACTTCGGCTTGCAGAGTTTCGCGAAAACTTCCGGCTCGAAGGGATTGCAGGTCTACGTTCCCCTGCACACGCCCACCTCCTACGACCAGACTAAACCGTTCGCTCATGCGCTCGCGCGCCTTCTCGAACAAGAGCATCCCGATCTGATCGTATCCGACATGAAAAAAGCTATCCGTACCAATAAGGTCTTCGTCGATTGGAGCCAGAACGACGAGCACAAGACGACGGTCTCGGTGTATTCGCTGCGCGCGCGAGAAAGGCCCTCGGTTTCGACTCCCGTCAGTTGGGAGGAAGTTGAGCGTTTGTGGAAGAAGAAAGATCCCCACATGCTGGTGTTCGAAGCGTCGCAGGTGCTCGACCGCGTGCAGAAGATAGGGGACCTTTTCGAGCCGGTTTTGAAGTTGAAGCAGAAACTGCCAGATCTCACCAGGCTCACTGCGGAGGCTCCCCGGCCCGAGAAGGTGGATATCGCCGCGCAGGCGGAAGAGAGCAAGCCCCCTGCAAGAGCATCCAGACGCGCCAGTTCAGGCGCGAAACCTGTTGCCGTTCGCGCGCGCCAGAAAGCCTCACGAACTGCAAAGGCGCGGCCCTCAACGAAAACCGCGCCACGGAAGGTATAATCCCACTTTTGCCGGGAGTACCCATGGCACAATTCTTCGCAGGCACATCCGGCTGGGCGTATCCCAGTTGGAAGCCTGATTTCTATCCAGAAAAGCTGCCGCAGAAGAACTTCCTCAAGTACTACGCCACGCAGTTGAACACCGTCGAAGTGAACTTCAGCTTCCGCCAATTGCTGAAGGAAACGACCGTGCAGAAGTGGATTGAGGAATCACCCGAGAACTTCCGCTTCGGCATCAAGGCGCACCAGGTCATCACCCACATCAAGCGCCTCAAGGACTGTGACGAGTTTGTAAAACGATTTCTGGGAACGATTGAAGATCTGGCTCATGCCCGCAAAATGGGCCCTGTTTTATTCCAGCTTCCGCCCAATATGAAGGCCGACATCGAGGTGCTGGGAAGCTTTCTTGCGATCTTGCCGCGAGGAGTGCACACGGCCTTTGAGTTCCGCCACGAGTCGTGGCTCACCGACGCTACCTTCGACACACTCAGGAATCACAACATCGCCTTGTGCGTGGCTGAAACGGAAGATCGCAACACTCCTGACGTGGTTACTGCCGATTTCACTTATTACCGCTTCCGCAAACCGACCTACACTCCCGAGGAGCGTGAGGCCATGGTGGGCCGCATCCAGGGCCATCTCGCCGCGGGACGGGACACGTATGCGTACTTCAAACACGAAGAGACGCCGCAGGGAGCCCTGTACGCGGTGGAAGTTTTGCGGGCGTCGACAGCAGCGGCGACAAGCTAATCCGGGTTGCAAATTTCGTAGTCGTCGCACACCCGGTTTGCCCCTTCCCAGACCTGATCGAATTCGTGCAACGCCGGATTGCCCAGGTTGCCAGTCAGGTGTGCGATGACTCTCTCCAGCACAAGCTCAAATTCCGCGAGCGGTGACATTCTCGACTCCCTTTTATCTGCCCGGGCTTGCAACCGGGCCGCCGCATTCCACGGGAACAGGTTCGTTCCCGTGTGCTCTGCGCTGGATTACGATTTACTTCCGATCCCCGGAGACCGCAGCGCGAATTACTTTCGAGCTACATGACTATTGGACGTCGGGGCTGCCGACGAAGATGTCGCCGCGGTGTAAACAAGTTGTCAAAGTAGCTGTCAACCCCTATCGACTCAATTCCCGAAAAGAGGCAGAAGCCGCGAGGCCGCTGAAACTTGTGATTTACCAAGTGCCGCTCTCTGCTACTCTTTGCGCATGAACACCGAACGCAAAGAACCTGCCTACCTCTTCAGTGAGAAGCAGGTGGCGGACAAGAGTGAGATTGCCCGGCGCTTCATGGATACTCGCACCCGCTTGAATGCCAACGTGGACCGCGCCGACAACTTCCTGGTCAAGCGTTTTTACAATATCGACCACAACACTTACCTGGAAGGGGCCATTCCGGCGAAATACAAGGAACTGATGGGATTGGTCGTCTCCGCGGGGCTGCGTTGTGACGATTGCATCAACTACCACATCATCCAGTCGTACAGGTTGGCGGCAACGAAAGAGGAGCAGCAGGAGGCGCTGAACGTGGCATTGGTCGTAGGTGGCAGCATCGTGATTCCTCATCTGCGGCGTGCCTACGAGCTGCTGGAAGAGTTGTACAAGCCTTGAGCCCTTACCGAGAACGCCCCCGATCGGCGAAATTGCTGCTTACAGCGATCCGCTGTTTTGTTAGAAGCAAATGTCTTGGACCCCTAAGAAGCGAGGATTTCTTGACAGTGCCACCTCGCGATAGCAGAATTCTCCGTTTGCCGATATCGAGGTGACCGTGAAAGCTTTGCGACTGTCCTTCTTCGTCCTTTGTATCGCAATTATCGTTAGTGTTGCCACTGCGCAAAACCAGGCTGCTCAGAAAGCTCCGGCCGGTCCTCCAGTTGCCCGCCAGGACAATGTGCAGCAGACCCTGCACGGGGTCACGATCAGCGATCCCTACCGCTGGCTCGAAGATCAGAACAGTCCGGAGACGCGGGCATGGATCAATGCCGAGAATGCCTACACCCATAAACTTCTGGACGCGTGGCCCGGCCGGTCGCGGGTTCAGCAGCGTGCCACGGAGTTGCTGAGAATCGACAGCATTCGCATGCCCATCGAGCGCAGCGAACGTTACTTCTATCGCAAGCGTGCCGCCGACCAGGATCTCTACCTCATTTACATGCGGGAACGGCAGCGCGGCAAAGAGGAGTTGCTGATCGATCCTTTGCCCATGAGCCCGGATCACTCCACCAACGTTGAAGTGATGGATGTCTCGAAAGACGGCAAGGTCATGGCTTACGGTGTGAGGCAGGGCGGCGCCGATGAACAGGAAATTCGGCTCTTCGACGTCGATGCGCGCCACGACATGGCCGACAAACTTCCTCCCGCGGTCTACTTCGAGGTCTCGTTCCTCCCGGATCGCAATGGCTTCTATTACTCCATGATGTCGGGCGACGGGCCGCGTGTGCGCTTTCACAAGGTGGGCACCGACGTTTCCGCAGACCCGGAAATTTTTGGGAAGGGATATGCCAAGGACAAAATCATCGTCGCCGATGCATCAGAAGACGGCCGCCACCTTGTGGTGCTGGTGTCTTACGGATCAACCGGCGACAAAACCGAAATCTGGGCTCAGGATTTGGAAAAGCACGGCGCTTTGCAGATGATCACCAAAGGTATCGACGCCCGTTTTTTTGCTTATGCGGCGGGGGACGAGGTGATCCTGCACACCAACTGGAAAGCTCCCAATGGCCGGGTGATGGCCGCGAAGTTCGACGATCCCGCACCGGATCACTGGCGCGAAATTGTTCCCGAAAGCGATGTGGCCATTGACGGCATTACCCCGGCGGGCGGCAAGGTCCTGGTGAGCTACGTTCGCAACGCCAGTTCGGAAGTGAAGCTGTTCACCGCCACTGGCAACCTGGCTGCCCAAGTCAAGTTCCCCACGCTAGTTGCGGTGGAAGGCATGTCCGGGCGATGGGAAGGGCGCGATGCGTTCATCGAGTTCAGTTCCTTCGCAACTGCCAAAACCATTTACCGCTACAACACTTCCAACGGCACGCAATCCACCTGGGCGCAAGTGCGGGCGCCCGTGCAGAGCGATGCTTTCGAGGTGCGACAGGAATGGTTTGCATCGAAAGACGGCACCAAGGTGCCCATGTTTCTCGTCTTCAAGAAGGGCTTCCAGCCCGACGGCTCGGCGCCCGCACTCCTGACCGGCTACGGCGGCTTCAATGTGAACATCACACCTTCCTACTCCGCTGACACCATCATGTTCGCGGAGCGCGGGGGAGTTGTGGCGCAGGTGAACCTTCGCGGGGGAGGAGAATTCGGCGAGGCCTGGCACCGCGCGGGCATGATGGAGAAGAAGCAGAATGTCTTTGATGATTTCCTGGCCGCTGCCGAATGGCTTATCCAGAACCACTACACGAGTACCTCGCGGCTCTCGATTCTTGGCGGCAGCAACGGAGGCCTGCTGGTCGGCGCCGCTATGACCCAGCGTCCCGACCTTTTCCAGGCCGTGGTCTGCTGGCATCCTCTGCTGGACATGCTGCGCTACCAGAATTTCATGGAAGCGCAGTTCTGGGTTTCCGAGTACGGCTCGGCGGATAATGCCGAGCAGTTCAAGTATCTCTACGCCTATTCTCCTTACCAGCACGTCAAGAAGGGCACGAAATATCCGGCGGTGCTGTTCATGACCGGCGATGCCGATACGCGCGTCGCACCCCTGCATGCCCGCAAGATGGCGGCGCTCATGCAGGCGGATACCGGCTCCGATCGGCCGATCCTCTTACGTTACGAGTTGAAGGCAGGGCATTCGGCGGGACGATCGGTCACCGCCCAGATTGGCGATCTGACTGATCAGTTGAGTTTTCTGTTCTGGCAGCTCGGAGTGTCCCCGTAAGCCGTCGAGCCAAGGCAAGATGTGATCGTATACTTCAGGTGCTTGCGCTGCCCGTAAGAAGTGCTTTGCTCGCGGATGGCATCTTCCAATCAGAGGGCTACGACTTCTTCACGATGCCGTACATCTCGACGTCGTAAAACCGTTCCCATTTGTAGACGTGCTCACGCAGGCGGCCCTCGCGCGTCATTCCAATCTTCTCCAGCACTCGGCCCGATGCCGGATTGTGTGGGAAAATCGAGGCGTAAATCCGGTGCAGCTTCAGCACTTCAAATCCATACTCCACCACGGCCTGCGCCGCTTCCGTCGCGTAGCCCTTTCCCCAATACGGCACCCCCAACCAGTAGCCGAGTTCGGCGTGAAGGTGCTGCGTCTCCGCGACCAGGCCGATGCCACCGCAGAGCTTTGCATTCTCGCGCAGTATAATCGCCAGCCTGACGCCGAGATTTTCCTCCTCCACCTCACGGCAAAAGCGCAGAAAAGCGGCCGCATCATCGTGCGTGTAGGGATGTGGAATGCGCAGCGTGGTCGCGGCAACCTCGCGCTTCCCGATCAGGGGGATCAACTCAGGAATATCGGCTTCCCCCCAAGGCCGCATAATGAGGCGGGCAGTTTCGAGCGTGGGTGCAGTTTGCACGGCAGATCGCACAGGCAATCCTATCGAGAATTCTTGCGGGCAGCGCAAGAATTGTCGTACTCAGCGAAACAAACAATCACAACACCTGTGCAGCGGCGTTGCTTAGAACGCGTCGATCCCAGTAACTCTCTGGCCGATGATCAGCGTATGGATGTCTTGCGTGCCCTCATAGGTCTTCACCGACTCCAGGTTCATCATGTGCCGCATGATGGGATAGTCGTCGGCCACGCCGTTCGCGCCCAGGATGTCGCGTGAAAGGCGGGCGCATTCCAACGCCATCCAGACATTGTTCCGCTTCGCCATCGAGATGTGATAATGCTCCGCCTTACCCTGATCCTTCAGGCGGCCGACTTGCAGCACCAGTAACTGTGCTTTGGTGATCTCGGTGATCATCCATGACAGTTTCTCCTGCACCATCTGATGGGACGCGATGGGCTGATCGCGGAACTGTTTGCGCAAAAGGGAATATTGCAGCGCGCAGTCATAGCACGCCATGGCCGCTCCCACGCCTCCCCAGGCAATGCCATACCGCGCCTGGTTCAGGCACATCAACGGCGACTTCAGCCCGCCTGAGCCCGGCAGCAGGTTGCACTCCGGAATGCGCACGTCCTGCAGAGACAAGCCTGAGGTCACGGATGCCCGCAGCGACCACTTGCCGTGAATGTCTTCGGCTTTGAATCCGGGGCGGTCGGTTTCCACGAGGAAACCGCGGATGCTGTCGTTCTCGTCCTCCACCTTGGCCCAGACAACCGCGACATCCGCAATCGTTCCCGATGTGATCCACATCTTTTCGCCGTTGAGCAGGTATTCCTTCCCCGACTTGCGTGCCCGGGTGCGCATGCCGCCAGGGTTGGAGCCGAAATCGGGCTCGGTCAGGCCGAAGCAGCCAAGCTTCTCCCCCTTCTGCAGCGCGGGCAGCCACTGCTGTTTCTGCTCTTCGCTGCCAAATGCATAAATCGGATACATTACCAGCGCGGATTGCACGCTGACGAACGAGCGCACGCCGCTGTCGCCGCGTTCCATCTCCTGCATCACCAGCCCGTATTCCACATTCGACATGCCGGCGCAGCCGTAACCTTTCAGGCTGGCGCCAAAGAAGCCCAACTCGGCCATCGGCTGAACCAGTTCCCGCGGAAACCGCCCCGCGCGATTGCACTCCTCGATGATGGGAATAAGATTGTCTTCGATGAACTTGCGGGTAGTATCGCGGACCAGGCGCTCGTCATCGCTGAGCAGTGAGTCGAATTCGAGGTAATCCACTCCGCGGAACTTGATCGCTGCCATAATGGCTCCCTGTGGGGAATTCGGACCAATAGATAAACCTCCAAGATTAGCAGAGCGGGCGCGTAGCCGGAAAGCGGAGCGCACTATAGTGCGGGTTGGAAGGGGAAGTGATGCGCAAATGCGGCAATAACAGTTCGGCAGCAGGATTGCAACATTGCAGCTAGTGAAGATGGCCGCGGGGAATTTTTTTCCACCTCGGCGGCCTTATGGAAGGCTGCGTCGAACGTATTAAGTCTTTTGACATCAGCAAGCTGAACTCAATTCCCGGCAACTGGGAATCTTGACCCCGGGTACTCTGGGGCGTACAGTTTTAATACGCGCAGTGGGGCATTTCACCATGTCAGCAGAGAGCAGAAAGTATCTTAAATTTGGCGGCGCCACGGTTCTGATCCTCGTGACCATGGCGTATCTCGCCTACACCGGCGTGCAGGAAAGCAAGAGTTATTACGTGACCATCAAGGAACTGCGTGGCATGGGCGACAGCGCCTACACCAAGCGCCTGCGCGTGGCGGGGAATGTTCAGCCCGGGTCGATCAAGCGCAGCGGCACTCACGTGGAGTTCGTGCTGATGGAGCAGGACCAGCGCCTTTCTATCGACTACACCGGGACCGAAGCTCCGCCCGACACTTTTAAAGACGACTCCCAGGCGCTGGCAGAAGGCAGCTTCGGGCACGATGGTGTTTTTCATGCCAAGGCCCTGCAAGCCAAGTGCGCATCCAAATACGCGCCACAGCAGAACGGAACGCCGGGGAACACGATGGCGCCTGCTGAGCCGGCAAAAAGCATGTCGAACGTCGGGGGCACTCCCTCCGGTTCCGGATCGTGAATTCTCACGACCGTTAACTTCACACGTATTAACTCAGCTTCCGGGTAAAATCGCTGACAGCGATTACTGCCCATGAATAACCTTCCTGCCGCCTTCGGTTCCGAGGCGATGCGAGTCGAGAAGCGCTCGGTCGCGGGCAATTCCGTGCTGGCGGCCATGGGCATCACTGTCTTCAAAATTGTTGTCGGCCTGAGCACAGGCAGTCTTGGCATCCTCTCCGAGGCGGCACACTCCGGGCTGGACCTGGTTGCCGCCATCGTTACGTTCTTCTCCGTTCGGGTTTCCGACAAGCCCGCCGATGCCGATCACCAATACGGCCATGGCAAGGTCGAGAACTTCTCCGCGTTCATCGAAACCGGACTGCTGCTCCTCACCTGCGTGTGGATCATCTACGAAGCTTTGCGGCGCTTGTTTTACCATCACGTGGAGATCGAGCCGAGCATCGCCGCCTTCGTGGTGCTCTTCTTGTCGATGGGAGTAGATTTCTGGCGCTCGCGCGCGCTCGGCCGGATTGCAGAAAAGTACGACAGCCAGGCCCTGGAAGCGGATGCACTGCATTTTTCGACCGACATCTGGTCGACCGCGGTTGTGATTCTTGGCCTGCTGCTGGTGCAACTGGGACACCGCTACAACGTGGGCTGGCTGCGCTCGGCCGATCCCATCGCCGCGCTCTTTGTCGCCGGAGTCGTCATCTGGGTGAGTTGGCGGCTGGCGCGAAAGACCATTGATGCGTTGCTCGACGCCGCCCCCGCAGGAGTGCGCAGCCGCATCCTGGACGCAATATCCAATGTCGATGGTGTCCTGGAAGTGGATCGGGTGCGCATTCGCCGCGCCGGCAACCGCTATTTCGCCGACGTGTCGGTAGGCCTCGACCGCAACGTCACCTTCCAGCGTTCGGAGCAGGTATCCGACTCCGTCACGCACCGGGTGCATGGTATCCTGCCCGACGCCGACGTCATGGTGCACTCAGTACCCCGCGCACAGCGCACGGAGAACATCTTTGATCGCATCCGCGCCGTCGCCACCCGCCACAACTTGAACGTGCATGACATTAGCGTGCAGGATCTCGGCGGACGGCTCCACGTCGAGCAGCACGTCGAGCTTGATGAACGGCTCAGTCTGAAGCAAGGACACGATCTCGTCACCGCGCTCGAAACCGAAATGCGCGACGAGGTCCCGGAAATCTCATCCATCCTCACTCACATTGAAAGCGAGCCCGCAACCATCGAACCGGGTGACGAAGTGGTCAGCGACGCAGATCTCGAGCAGCGCTTGAAAAAAGTGGCAACCGAGTTTCCCGAGATCGTCGACATGCATGACGTGCGCATCAAGCGCGTGCGCGACCGCGTTTACGTTTCCTGCCACTGCACGATGTCCGATGAATTGCCTCTGTCCCGCGTGCACGACGTTTCTACCGCGTTGGAAATCCGCCTCAAGCAGGATGCCCCCGAGCTGTTCCGCGTGTTAATCCATCCCGAACCGCAAACCGACAACCGACGCTAATCCAAACTCGTCGGATACTTGTCGATTAGCCGGGATCGGCATGCATCGGCCGTATTGGAACTGACCCGTACCATGCTCAATCCAAGAACATCATCACAGGGGGGTCCTCACTCAGGACGCGGTCGCCGCTGAGGCGAGGGGTCGTACCTCCATTGAGCGGACTGGCCGTTTGCGCTCCCCGGGCTCGATGGACGTGATCACCTTCTGGCCGGCGTCGTCAGGCAGCGGCACCGTCGCTACTCCACGGTCCTGATCGAAGCTCAGCGTGATGTATGGAGCACATTGATCGCAGAGCCAGTAGTATTCCACGCGCCGGAGCCCGTGGGTGTGATGCAGTTCACCGGTACTGCGCGGCGACAAGTTCGGGAAGTACTCGGTTTCGACCTGGAAAAGCTTACCTTCGCGTAAACGGCGGAATTGATTGTTACAGGCAGGGTTGGCGCATTTGTGAAGCATGGATTCCTCTTCCGCACCTCCGGGTGAAGATCTTCGGCCGCGGCAGGCAATGCTGTGCACGCACACTGCCAGCCTCAGGCGCGCAGTGCACCCCGTCTTTGCGCTGATATGAGTGACAGTTGCAAATATCGCGATGGAGAACTTCGCTCCTAATGCTTGTCCACAGCTGCCGAAAACTCGATCAAGTTGACGACTATGCGTCAATCACTTGCGTGCCATCCATCCGTCCGGATTTGAAACTAGAACCGCCCTCGTGCCCGTACCCCAGGCAATCTGACAAGGTGCCCCGGCCGGTCTCCCTGGAGTTTCTGTTTGCGCCTCACAGACGCACGTGACAGCCCTCACAGCCTGCTATGCCGGAGCAGGCGAGGATAAAGGGGTTATAGGAAGAATTCTGCGCGGGGTGCTCGATGAAAAACGTACTAATTTTGGGAGCGGCAGGCCGAGACTTCCACAATTTCAACGTTGTGTTTCGCCACAATCCTGATTATCAAGTGGTCGCTTTTACGGCGACTCAAATTCCTGATATTGCAGACCGGCGCTATCCCTGCGAGCTTGCGGGACCGCTTTACCCCGACGGCATTCCGATATGTGAAGAGAGCGACATGGAGCGGGTAATCAAGGAACGCCGAGTCGACGCTGTGGTGTTTTCCTACAGCGATATTTCTCACACGAAACTAATGCACCTCGCTTCCCGTGCGGTTGCTGTCGGCGCGGATTTCTGGCTGCTTGGCACTGAGCGTACGCAGATAAAGTCACGAGTGCCGGTGATCTCAATCTGCGCGGTTCGGACGGGATGCGGCAAGAGTCCGGTGTCGCGGCTGGTCGCGGCGCAACTGCGGCGCGCGGGCTGGAATCCGGTAGTCATTCGTCATCCCATGCCCTACGGCGATCTTGCGGCGCAGGCGGTGCAGCGCTTCGGCACCATGGACGACCTGGAGCGCAACCTCTGCACCATCGAGGAGCGCGAGGAATATGAGCCGCACCTGCAGCACGGTACCGTGGTCTACGCGGGTGTCGATTACGAGAAGATTTTGCGGCAGGCGGAAAAAGAGGCCGACATCATTTTGTGGGATGGCGGGAACAACGACACCCCGTTCTATGCCGCGGACATGGAGATCGTGGTCGCTGATCCGCATCGCGCCGGGCACGAGCTGGCTTACTTCCCGGGTGAGGTGAACCTGCGGCGCGGGCAGTTTGTCATCATCAACAAGGTGGATACGGCTTCTCCTCAGGATGTGCAGAAAGTCCGGGAGAACATCCGGCAGAACAATCCGCAGGCCACCATTCTCGACATGGCGTGCCGGGTTTCCCTTGCCGCGCCGGAGCAGGTGAAAGGGAAGCGGGTGCTGGTAGTTGAAGATGGCCCGACGCTCACCCACGGCGAAATGCCATATGGAGCCGGCGTAGTTGCGGCAAGGCAATGCGGAGCGGCGGAACTGATCGACCCCCGGCCTTATGCGGTCGGATCGATACGAGGAACATTCGAGCGTTATCCGCACCTGACCAGCCTGTTGCCGGCGATGGGATACAGCGCCATGCAGCGGCATGAACTCGAAGAAACCATCAACCGAGTGCCTTGCGATCTGATCGTCATCGCGACCCCCATCGATTTGGCAAAGATCGTCAAGCTGGAAAAGCCCAGCCTCCGCGTTTCTTACGAAGTGGAGGAGCTTACGCGGCCCGGCCTTGCGGACGCGCTTGCGGCATTCACCGAGAAACACAAACCAGTTGCGGAGTTGGTGCGATGAGCGATCACGATTTTCTCTCTATCCGCGATTTCACCCCTCGCCAGATTCGCGAGTTGCTCAACATGGCTTTCTGCATCAAACAGAACCCGGACGATTACGCGAAGTCGCTCGACGGCAAAGCCCTGGCGCTGATCTTTGAGAAGCCGTCCTTGCGAACCCGGGTGACGTTCGACCTGGGCATTCACCAGCTCGGCGGATTTTCCATTTACCTGTCGCCAGGGGAAATCAACCTGGGCAAGCGCGAGTCGCTCTACGACGTGGCAAAAAATCTTGAGCGTATGGTGCAGGGCATCATGATTCGCACCTTTGCTCACGAAATCGTCGAAAAGATGGCGGAATACGCGCATGTCCCGGTCATCAACGGGCTTACCGACTACAGCCATCCATGCCAGGCCCTGGCGGATTACCTGACCATGTTGGAAGTGAAGGGCAGGCTGCGCGGGCTGAAGGTGGCGTATGTCGGCGATGGAAACAACGTGGCACACTCGCTGATGTTCGCGGGCGCGCAGTTAGGTTCGGACGTTTTGGTCGCCACTCCCAAAGGTTACGAGCCCGACGCCACGGCAATCGACTGGGCGAAGGAGCGGTCTGCGGAAACCAGTGGATCATGCACGGTAACGAACGATCCGGCAGAAGCGGTGCGGGACGCCGATGTTGTCTACACCGACGTCTGGGCCAGCATGGGACAGGAATCCGAAGCTGAACAGCGGCGAAAAGTGTTTGAGCCATTCCAGGTGAACGCAAAACTGTTCGCTCTTGCCTGTCCCGATGCCATTTTCATGCATTGCCTGCCTGCTCACCGGGGCGACGAAGTTACCGACGAGGTCATCGATTCGCCGCGTTCCGTCGTGTTCCACCAAGCAGAAAACCGTTTGCACGCCCAAAAGGCAATTCTGCTTCAGCTGATGAAGCATGTCACCACGAGCTCGGTTCAGCTGCAGCTTTTGCACGAGCTGAAGGCCACAACCTGAGATCCGAAGCCTTGACAGCGGCCTCATGAAATCGATGCTCATCGCCGTCGGTGGCAATTCCCTGATCCGCGCGGGGGAAAAGGGAACTGTTGCTGAGCAGATGGGCAACGCGCGGCGCACCGCGGCTGCCATCGTCGAGGTTATCCGGCTCGGGTACCGCCTGGTGGTGACGCATGGCAACGGGCCACAGGTCGGGGCGGCATTGTTGCGATCGGAACGCGCGGCGGATCAGGTTCCCGGCCAGACCTTGGATGTTTGCGGCGCATCGACACAAGGCGAAATTGGATATCTGCTGACGCAAGCATTAAACGCCGAGCTGGCAGCCGCCGGCTTGCACGTGCCGGTGGCAAGCGTGGTGACGCAAACCCTGGTGGCGAGCGATGATCCCGCGATGCAGCATCCCACAAAGCCCATCGGACCGTTCTATTCGCGGGCTGACGCCGAAGAGCGCAAGCGAGTTTTTGGATGGCAGATTGTTGAGGATGCGGCGCGCGGCTACCGGCGCGTGGTGCCCTCCCCAGAACCGGTCGAAATCGTGGAATGGGAGGTAATTCGCGATCTGGTCAACGACGGCGTGCTGGTCGTCGCGTGCGGGGGTGGCGGAATTCCCGTGGTGCGCGGCGGTGATGGCGTACAGGGCGCGGAAGCGGTCATCGACAAGGACAGGGCGTCGGCATTGCTGGCGTCACGACTGGCCGTGGATGTTTTCACCATTTCCACCGACACCGATTACGTCTACCTGGATTACAAAAAGCCAACCCAGCGCCCGCTCACCTTGCTAGACAGCGATGAATTGGAACAGTACTACCGGGCCGGCCATTTTCCTCCGGGCAACATGGGTCCAAAAGTCGAGTCGGTGTTGCGGTTCTTGAAGCATGGTGGGCAGCAGGCGATCATCACGTCATACGAGCACGTGTGCGAGGCCGTAAACGGAACAGCGGGCACGCGGGTTGTGCCTGCGCCCGAGCAAGTGAAGGTAAATGTGACTGTCGAACATCCCATTCTGGTCGGAGGCCGCTGACATGGCTGAGATTAGCGTTGCTGAGACTCAGGCGTCCGATGTCGCCCAATTAGGCGGGCAGGGTGCCCGGCTGAAACACCTGGTGGAGTCACAACAGTTCACTGTCCCGTTATTGATGGAACTGTTCAGCCGTGCGCGCGGAATGGAACGCGTGGTGGCGCGCGGGGGATCACTCGACTACCAGAATCGCATCATGGCGGCGCTGTTTTACGAACCGTCCACGCGGACCCGGTTCTCCTTCGAAGCAGCTATGCACCGCTTGGGTGGAAGAGTTCTCTCCACCGAACATGCGCACACCTTTTCGTCGGAAATTCCCGGCGAGCAGGTGGAAGACTCAATCCGCATCATCGGCAGCTACTGCGACGTGATTGTCATCCGTCATCATGAAGAGGGCGGAGCCAGGCGCGCCGCCCATGTCTCGCCCGTACCGGTGATCAATGCGGGAGACGGCAATGGTGGGCAGCATCCCACGCAGGCCCTGCTCGACCTTTACACCATTTATCGTGAACGGCCGATCAACGGCCTCAGTGTGGCAATCAGCGGAGAGTTGGACAAGGGACGGACTGCGCGTTCATTGGCTTACCTGCTCGCGAAGTTTGAACGGGTGAAGATCTATTTTGTAAGCCCTCCGGAATTGCAGATGAAGCCTGACATCCTGGAATACCTGGACGAACATGGCGTCAATTATGAGGTCGAATCGGACATTGACAGGGTCATTCGCGAAGTTGACGTCATATACCAGACCCGCATCCGTCCCGAGCGGTTGGCGGACTCCGCCCGTCTGAAGCGCTATGCTATAGACTCTGCTGTTTTGGCGCGCATGAAGGCCGATGCCCTGATCTTGCATCCCCTGCCGCGGACAGTGGAACTGGATAAGGCCGTAGACAATGATCCCCGCGCGCTGTATTTCCGCCAGGCTGTCAACGGCCTGTATGTTCGCATGGCCCTGTTGACCATGCTGTTGGAGAGCTAGTAGTCAGACTACTGAGAGGAAACCAAGATGCCGGCTATTGAAAGCAGGGAGCAACAGCGTTCCCGCGAATTCGTCGAGCTCGAAAATCAGTATGGCGCGCACAACTATCATCCGCTGGAAGTCGTTATCCAGCGGGCGGAAGGCGTCTGGGTTTACGACGTAGAAGGTAAACGCTATCTCGATTGCCTGGCCGCGTATTCCGCCGTTAACCAGGGCCACTGCCATCCGCGCATCCTGGCGACACTCACTGAGCAGGCGAAGCAGGTGACGCTCACTTCGCGCGCATTCCGCAACGATCAATTGCCGCTGCTCTACAAGGAATTGCACGAACTCACTGGCTTCGACATGGCGCTGCCCATGAACTCCGGGGCCGAGGCCGTGGAGACGGCGGTGAAGACCGCGCGCAAGTGGGGGTACAGGGTCAAGGGCATTCCCCAGGGCAAGGCGGAGATCATTGTCTGCGCCAATAATTTTCATGGCCGCACTGTCACGATCGTCAGCTTCTCCACGGACGAGCAATACCGCGACGGCTTCGGCCCGTTCACGCCGGGCTTCAAGATCATTCCCTTCGGCGACGCTCAGGCGCTGCGCGCAGCCATTACACCGAATACGTGCGCATTCCTCGTCGAGCCTATCCAGGGTGAAGCGGGCATTGTCATTCCACCCGCTGGATTCTTGAAAGAAGCCGCCGGCATTTGCCGCGAGAACCGCGTGCTGCTGATGGCGGATGAAATCCAGTCGGGCCTGGGCCGCACCGGCAAGCTGTTCGCCTACATGCATGAAGGCATCACTCCGGACGTGCTGATCGTCGGCAAAGCTTTGGCCGGCGGCTTCTACCCGGTCTCGGCAGTGCTGGCGTCGACGGAAATCCTCGGCGTCTATCGGCCCGGCGATCATGGCAGCACCTTCGGCGGAAATCCGCTGGGTTGCGCGGTGGCCCGAACCGCATTGCGAGTGCTGGTCGAGGAGAAGCTTGTGGAGCGCTCCGCGGAACTGGGCGCCTACTTTCTCGGATTGCTCAAGAGCATGCGCAGCTCCGACCTGAAAGAAGTTCGCGGCAAAGGCTTGTGGATTGGTGTGGAGCTGAACAGTCCGGCGCGGCCTTACTGCGAAGCGCTCATGTGCGAAGGCATCCTGTGCAAGGAGACCCATGACCACGTGATTCGCATCGCGCCGCCCCTCGTCATCAAGCGCGAGGAGATTGACTGGGCATTCGAGCGCATAAAGAAACTCGTGGAGAAGCGTTCGCATCCATGATTCATTCGAGCAATCTGCCAAGCAGGTATTGAGCCCAAAGGGGACGCACCGCTTCAGCCTGCCAATAAGAACAAGGTAGGGTGCGGCGTCAGCCGCGCCGACAGGGCTTGCCCCTTTCAGCGCGGATTCCCGATCCTGCTACGCCGCCATCGCTATTTGGAAACCCGGCTCTGCGGCGCTATATTCACCACACATGACCAACCGCGTCCTCCTCTGTCCTCCCACATACTTTGATGTGCGGGACGTCAAAAACCCCTACATGCAATCCGGCGTCCCCGTGGATCGTGCCAAGGCGCGCCAGCAATGGGAGACTCTACTGCGCACCCTCGAAACCTCCGGCCTGCACGTCGAAACCATCGACCCCGTGGACGGCCTGGAAGACATGGTCTTCGCCGCTAACCAGGTCTTCGTCGGTTACCACGAGAAGATCGGCAATTTCATTGTGCCCAGCGAAATGCGATTCCTGTCGCGGCAGCGCGAGGTGCCGTTCTACGTCGAGTGGTTCCGCAATCGCGGGTACAAAGTCATTTCTGTCGACCTCTACGGCGAGTGTCTCGAGGGCCACGGCGATTTGCTCTGGCATCCCGACCGCTCGCGAATCTGGGCCGGATACGGCTTCCGCTCGACGCGCGCCGCCATCAACAAGTTTTCGGCGGCGATGCAGGAGATCGGCATCCCCGTCACTTCCTTGCGCCTCGTCGACGAGCGCTGCTACCACCTCGATACCTGCCTCTGCCCTCTGAATCGCGAAGCGGCGCTGATCTATCCCGCTGCGTTTTCCGAAGATTCCCTGGCAAGCCTGAAAGAAGGCTGGACCAGGATCCACGCGCTTACCGCCGAGGAAGCACATGGTTTCATGGGCAACGGCATCGTCGCCAACGGGCGCTACATCACACCCCATCTCACCGACCATTTGGCATCGATACTCAAAAGCGAAGGTCTCGAGCCGGTGGTGATTGACACATCGGAGTTTGAAAAATCCGGCGGAAGCGCCTTCTGCATGAAAGCCTTCCTGCCCTGACCTCCCCTCCGTAGTTATAAGCCGAACTCTGCGCGCCTGCCGTAACGCTCGACACCGTGGTTGATCGTGCTGTGAATTTAGTTAATCGACGAAAGGAGTTCTACAGTGACGTAAACCTCGACGAAATTGAGGAATTTGTTCAAAGGAGGGGGCTAAGCGCGCAATTCATCAAAACCGCTGAGGCCAAGGAATACAGAGAGAGCCTCGCAATGCGCGAGAAACTGCGCATCGATTTGCTAGCCTGATCATAGTTTGCCATCTCACATCGCCTAGCGGCAATTTCCACAATTTGAGCTGGACGACCCCTGCGAATTCGTTTCCTTTCCCATTCCTGCACTCATCCCCAAATTTTCTCCTTGACCTCACAGACTTCACTATAAGCTATCTGCCAGCATAGATACTTAGCTGCGCAGGAGAATAGCTTAACAGTGTACCCGGCCTTTTTACCCGCACTTCCCATGTTCTACTCCTGCCAACTGCCCTGTTTTCAATATTTTCTCCCCATCTCCTTCTCGCTCAAGATTTTGCCCTGCCTATCTCGCCTATCGGTGATAATATACTTGACTAACCAACATCAGTTTGGTAATGTTTGTACATGGACGCGCAAGTCAAGACGCTTCAACAAGCTATCCGGTATTTCTCGGATGAGCAGACCTGCATTGACACGGTCGCCAATCTGCGATGGGAAAATGGCATTCCCACCTGCCCGAAGTGCGTCGGCAAGGATCACCATTACCTTGCCACGCAGAAGCGCTGGAAATGCAAAAAGTGCGGTCGCCAGTTCTCCGTCAAGGTCGGGACGATCTTCGAGGATTCGCCCATTCCCTTGGACAAATGGCTCACGGCGCTCTGGATGCTTGTGAACTGCAAGAACGGTGTATCGTCCTACGAAATTGCGCGCGACTTGGGAATCACTCAGAAATCCGCTTGGTTTGTCTTGCACCGTTTGCGATTGGCTCTTAAGGATCGCTCGTTTACTAAGCTTGGCGGAGGTTCGGGCCCAGTCGAAACCGATGAGACATTCATCGGCGGACAACTGAAGAACATGCACAAGGAAAAGCGTATCCGTTACAACATCGAAGGCGGATCGAAGGGCAAGACTGTCGTTATGGGAATGCTGGAGCGTGACGTGCGCAAAGTCCGCGCCAAGGTCATTCCCAACGTGAAGCGTGAAACCCTGCAAAAAGAAGTCTTGAATGCTGTGAAGTACGGATCGAAGGTCTACACGGATGAATGGCTCGGATATGACAACCTGCGCGTACGGTTCGTGCATGACGTTGTGAAGCATTCCGAAACCTACGTCAACGGGCAGGTTCACACTCAGGGAATCGAGAATTTTTGGTCGCTGCTTAAAAGAACCCTGCGCGGAACCTACGTTGCCGTTGAGCCGTTCCATCTAGATCGCTATTTGGATGAGCAGGTATTTCGCTACAACAATCGCAAGGATGAGGACGGGAATAAGCTGACCGATAAAGACAGATTCGATAAGGCTCTGCTCGGAATCGCGGGGCGCAGGCTCACGTTTACAGAAGTCACTGGCAAGGACGGCAGTGAAGCGAATCTCTAATCCTTTGCGCGGGAAGCGCGGCCGGAAGCCGGTTTCGGCTGCCGTTTCTTCTCTTGCTTCTCGGCGTCAAGTTTAGCTTTCATTTCATCGTGGGATACCTGGAGCACCCTTCTTAGCGCTCCAGTGAATTGCTCGTACTGGGCATCAGTTTTAGACTTCATGCGCCAATCATACTCCAATGAACAGAATGTCCGGTATCGAGCTTAAAATTGAACGGGCCAATAAGCACATCGACGACCTCGAAAGTCTGGTCTCGGCATTCCTCGGCAGAGACTTCTATAGTCTCGGAATCAAGCCTAAGCCGCAAATTGAGCACGTAGCTTATTACGTCACCCGGGTCGATCCAATGCCGGCAGACATCTCTCTTGTCATTGGCGACGCTTTGCATAACCTGCGCAGCAGCCTTGACCATCTCGCGTGGCAACTGGTCGAAGTCAGTGGAGGGATTCCGGACAAGATCGACTTTCCCATCACAAAGACGCGACAGCAATATGACTCTGCCTTTGGCAAAAGAGAAGTAACGCAAATTAGGCCAGAAATCCTTGATTTGATCCGCAAGATACAACCTTACCGCAGTACAGATGACACGCTCTGGCATCTCCACCAACTCGACATTATGGACAAGCATAAACTCATTGTCCCGATTGCATGTGCTCTCAAGTGTTGGGGCCTGAAGCGGGAGAATGTTTGGCTTTCCGATTTGAGTGGCAGTTACCACATTGAACTTGGCGAGGAACTCTTGAATGTTCCCGCCTCCACGTTTGCGAATGCGGCAGAGAATATCAAGTTCGGCACCGATATAGCGTTCCGCGATCTTGAGATTGTCGGTAGTAAGTCGGTTCTTGAAACGCTCTATAAAATGTCGGAGTTTGTCAGCGGAATAATCGATAGCTTCAGTCAGTATTTGGTTTGACACAATTCGCGCCCCCGGCGAGGGGAGAAGGGGTAAAAACTACCATGGCAGCTCTTTGCCCTAAGTGTGAAGCGCCGATCATGCGGGTAAATTTCAACGAGGTTAACGCAACTACACTATTCGGGTCTTCGTGGAGGACGATTACTTATTCCTGTCCTTCATGTCACGTCTTGCTCGGCGTCCAGATTGACCCTGTTGCCCTAAAGGCGGACACGATTGACGGAGTAGTCCAGGCGCTTCGCGGTAGGCGCTGAGGAGCGTAATCGCTTCCGGGTTATTGGCATCGATGTTCAGCAATTTGCGTCCTGTCACGGCAGGAACTAATTTATTAGTTCTTCTCATGGTTAGTCAAGTATATTATTGCCCGCCTATCTTCTTCATTGCCAAAGATCACCGGGAGGAAGGGAGGGGGGCTCGCTTCTCCCATTTTTTCTCATTCCCTGCGCGCCCCAGCAAACACCAATCATCACCGTCACGGAGTCATAACTGATGCAATATTCCGAGTTTCCACCTGAAATCCTTCGCTGCCAGCACATCCGGGTGAACGGGACCCTGTGCGGATCTCCCGCCCTGCGCCGTAGCCGCTTCTGTTTCTTTCACAAGAAGTGGCACGACCAGCGCATCGCTATCAACCACAAGAAACGCCGCTCCCGCGCCGCCCTCGACTTGCCTGTCCTTGAAGATGCCAACTCCGTCCAGATCGCGCTGATGCAGGTCATGCGCCTCATCCTCGCTAACCAGATCGACGGCAAGACCGCTGGCCTCCTCCTCTACGCGCTCCAGACCGCCTCGGTCAACTTGCGCCACACCAACTTCCAGCCCATGGAAACTCACGTTGTCATTAATCCGCGCGCGGTCAAGAACACTCCCCTCGGTGTCGATCCCTGGTCCCCGGACGACGACGAGTATCAGGAAGAATGCGAGTGCCAGGAAGAGCAAGCTCAAGATGAAGAGTGCGGCTGTGAGCCTGGCGCCTGCCAGTGCGGAGAAGCCCGCGACGGCGACGAAGAGGACGAAATCCAGGATGAAAATAACCAGTACGCCAATCACGAAGAGAAAGGAAACAGAGACGGCGAAAGCCATCAAGATGACAACGACGGCTACCCTCGCAACCCTCGTCAGTTGGAGCAACAAGGGGCGGGCGTGCAGGTTTCCAGTGCCGAAATCAACAGGCTGGCGGCTGGGCGGCCGAAAGCTCCAGTTCCTGAGCGTCAATGGTGGGAAGGGATAATGGCCCCTTCGAAATCCCCAGGTTGATGGCTACGCCGGCACTTCGAACACGCGGCTCTGGCAAGTTGCGCACAGTTCGGACTCTTTCAGGTCGATCCATTCCACGGCGTGCGAGGGAGACATCGCGCACCGGTAATCATCGCAGTGGGTAAGGTTTAAGGTGTGACCAATCTCGTGGACCGCTTCCTTGATCAGGCGGTCACGGACGAGGTCCTGGTCGTGGGGAAGCCCGTAAAACTGCTGCGTGAGTCGGTGAGTAGAGACCACGGCGCAGGGACCGCCCATCTGGGCCTCCCCGAAGACGAACGTCAGGATCGGAATATAAAGATCCATGTTGGTGACGCCCAGCAGGCGCCACGATTCGTCGCGCAGCTGGGCCTGCATCCGGCGCAAAAGTTCGGAGGAGTGGTACTGCTGGCGCTCGCCGTGAAAGGCGAATTCGGGGTCGAGGCTAAAGGGCAGCAACTCGCAGGGAACGCGGAACACGTTCGCCAGAGCGGCCCCCAGGTCCATCAGGAGATCGGAGTCGAGAAGCCCGATCGGAAGCAGTTGCAATGTCTTCATCGCGTTTCGAGAAGGGATTTGTTCCAGCCGTACCTCTTGAGTTTGTGGTGCAGGGTTACGCGGTCGATGTCGAGAATCTCGGCGGCGCGGGTCTGGTTCCAGTTGCACTGTTCGAGCACCCGCATGATGTGGACCTTCTCGATTTCATCCAGGGTCTTGGGCGCGCCGTTCGGCACGGCGTTGACTTTGAACGCGAAGTCCTGGTCCCGCAGCTCCGGCTCTTCGGCGACGACCATGGCGCGCTCGACGGCATTTTCCAGTTCGCGCACGTTGCCGGTCCAGGGTTGTTGCTGCAGCAGATTCATGGCCGGCGGTGACACGCGAGTGATTTTCTTGTTCATCTGCAACGAGAACTTGCGCACGAAATGATTGACCAGCACGGGAATGTCATCACGGCGCTCGCGCAACGGCGGCAACTCGATGCGGAAGACGTTAAGGCGATAAAAGAGATCGGGGCGGAACTTGCCTTCGTCAATGAGTTGACCCAGGTCTTTGTTAGTTGCGGCGACGCAACGAAAGTCCACTTTGATCGGTTGATTGCTGCCCACGCGAACGATCTCGCGTTCCTGCAGAACCCGCAGCAGGTCGGTCTGGGTTTTGAGACTGATGTCGCCGATTTCGTCCAGGAACACGGTTCCGCCTTCGGCGATTTCGAATTTGCCCTTTTTGCGGTACTGCGCGCCGGTGAAGGCGCCTTTCTCATGGCCGAAGAGTTCGCTCTCCAGCAAGCTTTCAGTCAGCGCGCCGCAGTGGATGACCACCAGCGGATGAAAGCGGCGCGGGCTGGCATGATGGACGGCCCGTGCGACCAGTTCCTTCCCGGTGCCGCTCTCGCCCGTTACCAGAACGGTTGCATCCGTAGGCCCCACCGTCGAAATGGCGTCGAAGACTTTCTTCATGGTTGCACTTTGGCCGACAATTTCTTCAGGGCGCGCGACTTCGGCGACGGTCTCGCGGAGCAAGACATTTTCCTGCTCCGTGCGCTTGTGGGCGAGCGCCTTTTTGACCAAGTGCGCGATCTCGTCAGGGTCGAGCGGCTTGGTCACGTAGTCGTAGGCCCCATTCTTAAGTGCGGCCACGGCCGTTTCGACAGATGCGTAGCCGGTCATCATAATGACGATGAGGTTGGGATCGATCTCGTGTATGCGGCGCTGGAGTTCGATTCCGTCGGTACCGCGCATCTTGATGTCAAGAAGAGCAATATCCCACTTTTGCCCCGCGAGAAGAGTCAGAGCATCGCTGGCGTTTTCGGCCGTGGTGACATCGTAGCCTTCCTCATGAAACCATTTACCAAGCGAGTCGCGCACGCTGAGTTCATCGTCGACAATCAGCATTTTTCCCTGGTCTGTCACAGTCACCTCGCTAATACAAAGACTTTCTCATCGGGGGTGTGAGCCACAATGGGTTGAAGCGGCAGGGTCACGGTGAACGTCGTACCCTTGCCGAGTTCGGATTGAACGGCGATTTTGCCGCCGTGACGTTCGACAATGTTGCGGCTGACGGCGAGCCCAAGGCCGACGCCGCGTCCACCTTCCTTGGTGGTGACGAAAGGATCGAAGATGCGCACGAGGATCTCGGGAGCGATGCCGGTGCCATCGTCGCGAATGGACATCTGCACTCCGCTGCTGTCTGGAGTGATGGCGGTGCGCAGCCAGAGATTGCCGCCACGGGGCATGGCATCAATGGCATTCATCACCAAGGCGAGCAGCACCTGCTCGATCTGGTCAGGATCACATTGCAGGCGCGGCAAGGCGTCGGCGAGATCCAATTGCAGTTGAATGCCGGCCATCTCCATCTGGTGGCGCACGAGCATGACACAGCGATCGACCACCAGGTTGAGATCGGTGGTTTCCAGGTTGATGGGCGCGGTGCGAGAAAACGTTAGGAGGTTCTTGACGAGGTCACCGCAGCGGCGGCTTTCTTCGGCGATAAGGTCGAGGCACTGCATGGCCTCTTGTCGCTTTTCGCCCGCGGTCTCGCCGCGGTCCACCCATTTCTTGAGAAGCTTGGCGTAGGTGAGAATGCCGGCTAAAGGATTATTGATTTCATGGGCAAGGACAGCGGCCATTTTCCCGACGGAGGCCATTTTCTCGACATGGAGAACCTCGTCGAGGGTGCGCTTCAATTCCCTGGTCTTCTGCTCGACCCGGTCTTCGAGGGTTTTCGCCCAGGAAACGATTTGCTCATTAGCGGCGCGAAGCTGCAAGCTCATCGTGTTGAATGAGCGTTCGAGTTGTCCCAGTTCGTCGCTGGCGTGAACGTCGATCTGATATCCCAAATCACCGCCCGCCAGCCGCTCCGTGGCGGCCCTGAGTTTCTTGAGAGGCCCATCGACCACCCGGAGAACAAAAATCCAGCAGAGCAGGGCTACGGCAAGCATGGCGAGCAGGTCGTAAGTCCACATCTGACGGCTGCCCTGGGCGACTTGAATGTCGGCGGGAGCGAGCGAAAGGTTAGTGTCGAGCACCCCGAGGATGTGCTCGCTGGGAGGATGCGCATGACAGGCGGCATTGGAGCAGGCCGGGTTGTTCTCGATGGGAGTGACGACACCAAGAACTCGCTGGCCGCTCTCAGCGCGATAAAAGCGAAAGCGGTTCTGACGATCCAGATTTATGAGTGGTTCGGGTTGCGTGTGGCAGCTGATACAGACTTCACTGTCCTTCTCCAGGACATGATTGACCTCGGTAGGCTCGCTGGAATAGGCGATTCGGCCCTCGCGATCAAAGACGCGGACTTTGACCATGCCGGGTTCGTCGGCCATGGTGGCCATCGCATGATAAAGGCCTTCGCGGTCGTTGCGCAGCATATAGTAGGTGGTGCTGCGCTTGATGACATCACTCACGCGCTCGGCGCTGGCGAGAGCGGCGGCTTCCAGATGCTGGCGATGAAGGCGAATGTTAAGGTAATCGACCAGCGCGAAGACGATTACCATGACTCCGACCAACAAGGTAACCAGCTTCGCGCTGATGCTATTGGTTAAGCGCCAGCGACCCACACGGGAGGGCTTTGCATTAGTCTCCGGCATGGCCCAGCACAGCAGTATCGATCGGTTCCACTTCCACCAACGCGGGACGAGCGCGCTCGTCCGCGGGAAAAATGGGCAGGTATTTTGCCGCCAAGCCGAACAGGGCAAACCCGGCGGCGATAATCGCACCGGTGATCGCGATTTCCGTCCACTTGGGGATGTAGTGCACTCCGGCGGCTGATTCCATGCCGGTGATGCTCACGTTTAAACGGTTGGTGACGAATCCCAGCACGACCAGAACCGCCGCAACGTACAATCCGCCGGCGGTGGAACGAACCTTGCGCTGCGAGAGGAGCAACAGCGGTGCAATCAAGCTGAGAGTAATTTCAAGCCAGAACAGGTACATCTCGTACCCAGGCCGGAAGGCGAGATGCCAAACGCCGCGATGCAACAGATCTTCGAAGCGAAGCGTGCCATAGACGCAGAGGACGACCACGAGCACGCGTCCCAGTTCCTGCAGGATCGGCAGTTCGAGTTCGCGGCCGAAATGCCGGGAACTCATCGACGACTCGAAGATGGTCATGGCCAAGCCGACCGCAATAGCCGAAATAAAGAAGAAGACCGGGAGTAGAGGGCTGTACCAGAAGGGATGCAGCTTTTCCGGCATGATCAGGTAAAGGGTGCCAAGTGACGACTGGTGCAGCGTAGAGAGGATCACACCCACAATCACGAGGGGAATGAGGGCGGCGCGAATGATCTTTAGAGGCTTCTGGAGATTGAAGCGTTCCAGCACAATGGGCGAGAACTCGAGAGACAACACCGTGGTATAGAGCATGACGCAGTACGCCACCTCGAACATCACCGAGTGTGGATTGCGCATAATCAGCGGGTGCCAGATGTTATAGGGCCTGCCGAGATCGAACATCAGAGCGACACACACCAGTACGTAGCCGAGAAATGCAGTGAGGATGGTCGGCCGAACAATCGGGTGGAGGCGCTTGATGTTGAAAATGTGGACGGCGGCGGTAAGAGTGAAACCGCCGGCGGCGAGCATCACGCCGCAAAGCACGTCGAAGCCGATCCAAATGCCCCAGGGGAATTGATCAGTGAGATGAGTGGAACGGCCGAGGCCCTGGGCGAAGCGGATGACAGTGGCGTAGAGTCCGGCCGCCATCAGGGCGAGGAACACCAATTTCCAGAAGGTGAATTTGAATTTCATCGGCGGTATCCTTTCTGCTCTGTGGCATCCGTGTGCTTCGGCTGAGCCTCGGCAGCAGCTACTTCCTCACGCCGATGAGTAATCCACCAGATTCCGCCAAGGACCATGCCACCCAGCGGAACGAAATCGGGAATGCGCGAGAGGACGCGGTAGGTGTACATGGGCAAAGGATCCGCGGTGAGATCAGTGCGGTAACCGAACTGTTCGAAGGGAATGCTGGAAAGCAGCAGGACCGAAGTGCCTCCGACTTCGCTGACACCGAAAACATGGGCGACATATTTGCCAGGGTTGTCGCGAATGCGCTGCTGAGCCTCAGCGATGAGTTCGTCGCGGTCGCCGAACTTGGTTGCTCCCGTGGGACAAATTTCGGCGCAGGCGGTCTGCTTGCCGGCGGACACGCGCTCCGAACACATGGTGCACTTCTGCACCTTGGGATTGAGTTTGCCCCACTCGTACTTGGGAACTCCGAAAGGACAGGCAACCATACAGTAGCGGCATCCCATGCAGCGGCTGGCTTCATAGATGACGGGACCGGCTGCCGTCTTGCGCAGAGCTCCGACAGGACAGACAGAAGCGCATGCGGGTTCGGAGCAGTTCATACAGAGGCGGCGCATGAACTTGTCACCCTTCGTGAGTACGACAGTGAACTTGTGTTCCGACTGAACCTGCTCGGCGGCGACAGTGTCGTCGTAGGCTAGTTTGTTGTTGTCAGCGCAAGCCTGCTCGCATTGTTTACAGCCAATGCAGAGAGTTGCGTCGTATAGCAGAGCCTTGCTCATGAATGTCTCTCCTGGCCACTGGGGAACAGGAAGCCCGCTCTTTGGGAATGATCAGCGACAGATATGAAGGGCAGAGCGTAGTGGCGATAAAATTTTTAACGGCAGAATGTCGAGACGTAAAACAAAAGAAGAGCCCGGGACCTGGGAAGCTGCAATCCAGGACCCGGGCAGGCCGTTCGAAGTATGAGAGCGCAATGAATTGGGGCCGACTGGCTGGTAACCGGGCGGTCCTTTGCAGGATCTGCCGAGTTGTGCCGGATGCTTGCAAAAGGCACCCCTTCAATCCGCGACGCGGGAGTGGTTGCTCGGGGCGTCCGCCGGTGCGCTAAAAAGAACGGCCAAGTTACTTCTGCAAAGTCCGGATATAGCTAACTACCATCTTTACCTGGTCAGGAGTCAGGGACTTGGCAATGCCAGCGTGCTTGGGTTTCTCGGTGACCGCTTTTGCCAAATCATCATCGGACAATTTCTTGGCGTCGTCGCTGATAAGGCTGGGGATTTTAGCCGCAGGCTTGCCGGCAGCATCCGCACCGTGGCAGGCGGCGCACTTGGTCTTATAGATAGTTGCGCCGTCTTCGCCCCAGGACAGATTGGGGATCAGGACGAACAGGGCCACCGCGATCGTCAGAACTAACATCGCAAGCTTCGTCATCTTCATAATGGCTTTTCTCCTCAAAATAATGGCACTGATGAAAGCAGTGGCTTGTTTTCGTTGCGATTCTCTGCAGACGAAGACGACCACCGATAGGCGTTCGAATGCTGCTGTTACGAAGTTCAGCGGCTTTCGCCTTATCTGTTGTGAGTTTCAGCTACGAGGCTTGTTTTTGCTGTGATGTGAGTCACTTAGGGGCGTGAGCCAAGACGTGAACGGATGTGCGGTAAAACGCAACGATGAGAGGTGCAACAGCGACTCGTTACCACGGAGCGCCAATGAAAGCGCGGTCGAGCCTATTAGGCGCTGGTCGAGGTTGCCTTTGCCGCGCCTTCGGTCAGGGGATCATCGTCCCGATAGTAGCGAGAGCCGTACTTGCCCTGGTACTCGTAATAGTAATAGTAATCGGGCGAACTCAGGTCGACGGCATTGAGCAGGATTCCGGTAACCTTGGCATTGACCTGCATCAATATATCGCGGGAGCGGCGCAGCGCCCCCTTAGTGGTCTGTCCGGAGCGAATGACGAGGATTACGGAGTCGGCGCGGGTGGCAAGGACCACGGCATCGGTTACGGACAGGGTCGGGGGGGTGTCCACGACAATGTGATCGAACTGGTCGCGCAATTCGGTGATTAAATTCGCCATGTTGGCAGAGGCCAGAAGTTCCGCGGGGTTTGGCGGCGGTGTCCCCGCAGGGAGCACGAACAAGTTGGGCAACAGGGGAGAGCGCGTAATCGTTTGCTGGAGCGTCGCGCTTCCGGTGAGGACATTACTGAGACCGCTGCGCGGACCCATGCCCAGGGTTTTGTGCACACCCGGACGCCGCAGGTCGGCGTCGATGAGCAGAACCCGAACACCCTTCTGGGCCAGAACAATGGAAGTGTTAATGCTCGTCGTAGTCTTGCCTTCCTGAGGAAGAGCGCTGGTAACGAGGATGACTTTGGGAGGAGCGCCAATGGACGACAGCAGCAAGGACGTACGCAGAGCGCGATACGATTCAGCCATTTGAGACTGAGGGCGCGCCTGCGTGACCAACTCGACCGCTTCCTTGGAAGAAGCCACGGAGAGCCGTTTGGGGTGATGACTTTCGATGCCCGTCTTTGAGCCCTGCGGGATCATTCCCAATGAAGGTAACCCAGCAATAATCTGGGCCTGCTCGGGGGTTCGGACGGTGTTGTCCAGGTTCTCGAGCAGGAAAGCCAAGCCGATACCAGAGGTGAGGCCGAGGACGAAAGCAAACGTCAAGTTGCGGGGCAGGTTGGGCTCCGAAGGGGCCGTGGCGACGCGCGCCGCATTGACTATCTTGAGATTGCTGGAGCGTAACCCGGCGGTAACCCCTGCTTCTTTCAGCTTTTCGAGCAAGCCCTCGTAAAGCTGGCGATTGGTCTCGACATCGCGCTTCAGAAGACTGTATTCGATAGCGCTCTCGTTAAGCTTGTTAGCTTCCTGTTTCTGCTTGTCCAATGCATCGCGCAGCATGTTTTCGCGCTGCAGGGCCGCCTGATACTGGCTGCGAACCTTGGCAGCCGTCTTCCTGATTTCCGCCTGAATCTGAAACTCTATTTCCTTTAATTGGTTGTTGAGCTGAGCGAGCTTGGGATACGCGGGTCCGAACTGCGTGTTGAGGTCGGCGGCCTGAATTTTGAGATCGGCCTGCTTGGCGCGCAGGTTCTCGAGCAAACTGGAGCCTGAATTGGGGCCGGGAGTGCCGCTGTCCCCCAAGGCTGTGGTGGAGATGATATCGGGATCGCCGGACTGAATCAGACGGTACAGCGACTCTTTCTGCATGCGCTCAGATTCCGCGGCGGTCAAATTCTTATTCAACTCGTCCAGTTTCTGAGTAGTGATGTTCTGCTTCTCGTCGATGCCGAGAATGTCATGCTCTTTCTGGTATTTGACCAGCTTCTCCTGCGATGTTTCCACTTTCATCTGTAAATCCACCAACTGCTTGGAAAGCCAATCGGCTGCCTGCATGGTGGACTCGAACTTGGTTTTGAAATTCTGCTCGACGTAGGTGGAAGCCAGGGTGTTGACGATATTGGAAGCGAGTTCCGGGTTGGCGCTGCGGTAGTGGATCTCGATGATGCGCGAATTCGGAACCAGAGTAACGCGCAAACCTGCCTTGAACATAGCCAGCATGACGGAAGTTCGTGGCTGGTCGGCCTGCAAAGGATCAGGAGCGAGAGCCTTATGGGAAGCATGATCGGTGCGCCCGCCAAATTCGGGGCGATCGTAGAGTTGCAACTGGCGGATGACCTGCAGTGCGAGGAGATCACTCTGAAGGATCTTGACCTCGGTGTCCATGTCGGCGGGATCCAAATAGTCGACCGTCATGGCACCCGAGTCTTTGAAATTCACCAGGCTGGGATCGGTCTTATTCACCGCGATGCTACCGGCTGACTCGTAGATGGGCGTCATCTTCAGAGTCGCAATCGCCACGGCGACGAAAACGCCAACCAGCGTGAGAAGGACGGTCCACTTGCGTTTGATGAGGACGCGCAGATACTCGCGTAAGGTGGATTCCTGGTGGGATAAGCCGGGATACGCACCGGTTGTAAGCGGGCGTCCAAAATCGCTGGCATACGGCGGTTGGAATTCGCGAACTATAGGACCGCTGGTTGAAACCAGTGGTGCTGACTCCATAAAGATTGCCCTCGAGACAGCTTCGGGGTTCAGACGAAGAAGCCACGCCTCCGGCCACACTCCAACCGACGGCTTGACCGCAAGCTGAACACAGCAAACATGTCGCGTGCGTTTGCGGAACATTCTAGCAAGCGGTTCGCGGCGATCCCGTTAACTGAAACGGTTACCGACACAGTTTCCGTTGCTTGTCACAGCGATGATGCGCAGATATTTGGATATACTTCGGCCACTTGTACACAGAGTGGGCGATGAAAATCCTCTTGCGCCGAAGTTTGGCCGGGCGAGGGACGGAATGAACTGGTCAGAGCAATCGGTGTTGGTTACGGGAGGGACGGGCTCGTTCGGCAAGAAGTTTGTCGAAATCATGCTCCGGGAATACCGGCCGAAACGGCTGGTGATCTTCAGCCGCGACGAACTGAAGCAGCACGAGATGCGGGCCGGAGGATGCAACGACCCGAGCCTTCGTTATTTTCTTGGAGATGTGCGCGACCAGGCAAGGCTGGAACGTGCGTTGGCCGGGATCACGGTGGTGATTCATGCAGCCGCGTTGAAACAGGTGCCGGCGTGCGAATACAACCCGTTCGAAGCCATTCAGACCAACATCATGGGCGGCAAAAATGTAATCGACGCGGCCATTAACCAGGGCGTGCGGAGGGTACTGGCGCTGAGCACCGACAAAGCAGTGAACCCGATCAATCTTTACGGCGCGACCAAACTGTGTGCGGAAAAGATGATGGTGCAGGCGAATTCCTATGCCGGGGCGCAGGACACACGATTCAGTTGCGCGCGGTACGGGAACGTGGTGGGCAGCCGAGGCAGCGTCATTCCCATGTTTCAGGAGCAGCGCAAGCGCGGCAAGCTGACGATTACCGATCCGAGGATGACGCGATTCTGGCTGACGCTGGAACACGGAGTGAAGTTCGTGATCCGCTGCATCGAACGAATGCACGGCGGAGAAATTTTTGTGCCCAAAATTCCCAGCATGCGATTGGTCGATTTGGCGGAGACGGTGGCTCCGGGTTGCGAGATCGAATACGTGGGCATTCGGCCGGGCGAAAAGTTGCACGAAGTGCTGGTGTCGGAAGATGAGGCGCGAAATACGGTAGAGACGGACGACATGTACGTGATTCAGCCGTCGCATCCGTGGTGGGGAAAGCAGAATTGGGTAGCTGCGAAACCGGTAGCCGAAGGTTTCCGCTACGGCAGCGATACAAATTGCCGCTGGCTGACAAGTCACGAACTGGAAGAGATTGTGAATCCGGGCATGGCGATGCCGCAAACGGAGCGCGCGGTTGTGGCGGTGCAACCAACAATCGTATGAGGAAACCTTGAGCACGTCTCCTACGACCGGGCAGATGCTGGCGATCGACGGGGGAATGCCTGTCAGGAGCACGCTGCTTCCTTATGGAAGGCAATCCGTTGACCAAGTGGACATTCAGGCGGTAGTGGATGTGCTGCGCTCGGATTGGCTGACCACCGGGCCACGGGTGGAAGAATTCGAGAACGCTTTCGCGGAATATGTTGACGCAGGACATGCAGTGAGCTTCAGTTCGGGCACGGCGGCATTGCACGGCGCGGCTTTCGCGGCGGGATTGACAGCGGGAGATGAAGCGATCACGACCCCTCTCACATTCTGTGCGACCGCGAACTGCGTTCTATATCAGAGTGCGCGGCCGGTGTTTGCCGATGTCTGCGGCGACACGCTGAACTTAGATCCGGAGCGAGTTGCCGAGCGAGTGGGACCGCGGACGCGCGCAGTCATTCCCGTGGATTACGCAGGGCACCCGGCAGATCTCACGCCAATTCTGAACCTTGCGGAAAAGCACGGCCTGACCGTGATTGAAGATGCTTGTCACTCGCTGGGGGCGGAGTATCGCGGGCGCCGAGTAGGAGCGATGGCGCACATGACGGTATTCAGTTTCCATCCGGTTAAGCACGTGGCCACGGGTGAAGGCGGGATGGTCACGACAGATCGCAGTGACTTTGCGCGACGGCTGCGGCAATTCCGAAATCATGGGATCACGACGGACGCGCGACAGAGGCAGAGTTCCGGGCAATGGCATTACGAAATGATCTCTTTGGGGTTCAATTACAGATTGACGGACATTGCCTGCGCGCTGGGACTAAGCCAGATGAAGAAGCTGCCCGAGAATCTGGCGTGGCGGCGGCAGATCGCGTTGACATATACGAAAGCCTTCGAGGAACTACGCGGGGTAGTAACGCCTGTAGTACGAAGCGACGTGAATCCCGCATGGCATCTGTATCCCATTCGTGTGGACGCAGCAAAGCTGTCGGTCGGGAGGGCGGAGGTGTTTCGTGCACTGCGGGCGGAAAACATCGGCGTGAACGTACATTACATCCCGGTGCATCTGCACCCGTATTACCGCGAGCAGTTTGGTTTTAAGCCCGGGGACTACCCCATCGCAGAACGCGCCTACGAACAACTCATCAGCTTGCCGATGTTTCATGGGATGAGCGAGCAGGATGTGCAGGATGTGATCGCCGCAGTCAAGAAAGTGGTTGGGGCACTTGCAAAATGAGCAGCAAGCCAATGACGGCGCGCAGCAATCCAGTGTTCTTGGAAGGGCACCAGATTTGCCTTCGGCCCCTGGAACGGGATGATCTCGGAGCACGCTACCTGGCCTGGCTGAACGATCCGGAAGTCATGAAGTACATGGAGTCGGGCACGTTTCCGACGACGATCCAGGATCTCGAGAAGTTTTACGCCGAGGTGACTGGCTCGCGAAACCAGGTGATGCTGGCCATCATTGACAAAGAGTCGGGTGAACACATCGGCAACGTGAAACTGGGGCCGATTCACTGGATTCATCGACGGGCGACGCTGGGCGTTTTAATCGGCGACAAAAAAGTCTGGGGCAAAGGCGCAGGAGAAGAAGCCACGCGCCTGACCGTGGAATACGGTTTTAACAGACTGAACCTACGGCGTATCGATCTTGGAGTGTTCGCGGAGCATGAATCGGCCGTGCGTTGTTACGAAAAGGTCGGGTTTCAAGTCGAGGGTCGGATGCGCGAAGATCTGTTCCAGGGCGGGAAGTACAAAGACCGTTTGTGGATGGGCTTGCTGCGATCGGAATACCGAGTCAAGGCTCAGAAAAATAAATGAAGGCACTGGTTGTGGGCGGTGGGTCAATCGGAAAGCGCCACCTGCACAATCTGCGCAGTCTGGGTGTGGCATCGCTCGGCCTGGTCGAACCGGATACGGAGCGGCGAAAACTCCTGAGTCCATCAGTCGCTGCCGAGTTTTCCTCGTTGGAGCAGGGCCTCGACTGGAAACCCGATTTTGTCCTCATCGCGACACCACCTCACCTACATTGCCGTCAGGCGCTGGATGTCACACGCCGCGGCATCGATCTTTTCGTGGAGAAACCTCTGTCTCACAGCGCCGAGGGAATGGAAGAGCTGGCGGAACTGGTTGCGCGCGAACGGCTGGTCAGCATGGTGGGGTGTAACATGCGCTTCCATCCCGGACCGAGCACGCTGCATGAGCTTATCTCCGAGGGGCGCCTTGGAAAGCTGCTTTTCGGCAGGATACAAGTGGGCTCCTATCTTCCGGATTGGCGGCGGGGCAGCGATTACGCGCAGAACTATGCCGCGAAGGCGGAGACGGGCGGCGGCTGCATCCTCGACTGCGTGCACGAAGTTGATCTGGCGCGCTGGTATTTCGGCAACGTGCAGCAAGTCTTCTGCAGCGCTTTTCACCTCAGCTCCTTAAAAATCGAAACAGAAGATGTGGCAGCAATCATCTGCCGGCATGCGAGTGGCACGATGTCGGAAATTCATCTCGACTATGTGCAGAGAAGCTATGAACGGGGCTGCCAGATTGTGGGCGAAAAGGGATCGTTATTCTGGGATTTCCGCGATCGCCAGGTCCGCTGGTTTGACGGCGAAAGCGGCGCCTGGAACAGCTTTCCGCAGCCCGCTGAGTGGGAACTGAACCAGATGTACCTGGATGAGCTCGCCCATTTTCTCGAGTGTGTTCGTGAACGAGAACCAACGGTATTACCGATCGCCGAAGGCGTGGAACTGATGCGCGTTGTCTTTGCCGCCAAGGCGTCGGCAATGCAGCACAAGATGGTGCCGACCGCGATGGAGGTGTTTGCATGACGGTTGCGATCGTGCAGGCACGGTTGGGTTCATCGCGGCTTCCGGGCAAAACGCTGGCGGAGATCGCGGGCCAGCCGATGTTGTGGCACGTGGTCAACCGCGTGCGGAAAGCGAACCTGGTGCAGCGTGTGGTCGTGGCCACGACGGAGAATTCTTGGGATGACCGAATTGCAGAATTCTGCGTACAAGCGGGCGTGTCCTGTTTTCGTGGAAGCGAGGAGGACGTACTTGATCGCTTCTACCAGGCGGCGCGAGCCAGCGGTGCTGAGGTCATCGTACGCATCACCGCGGACTGCCCGCTGATCGATCCCGCAGTTGTCGACAAAGTAATACGCCGCTATGAAGAGGGTAGTTTCGATTACGTGTCGAACACCATTCTTTATACGTATCCCGATGGGCTGGATACGGAAGTGTTCTCGTTTCACGCTCTCGAATGCGCCTGGCGAGAAGCGCAAAAGAAGTCGGAGCGTGAGCACGTGACCCCCTATTTGCGGACGGGTAAATTTCGTATTGCGAACGTGGCCAGCGAACAGCCGGTTCCGAGTCGCCAGCACCGGTGGACGGTCGACGAGCCGCAGGACTTGAAATTTATCCGCGAAATATACGAGGCAATGCCAGGATTGCGGAACATGGGGTTCCGAGAAATCTTGAATGTGTTATCGGAGAGGCCAGACGTGGCAGCTATTCAGAGTCCTGCACTGTCCAATGAAGGATATTACCGGAGCTTATATGGAGAAGCGGAAGAGGGCCGGGCGCCAAATTTGCGACTGGAGAAGTCTGAGGCATGGTTTGCGCGCACAGTGAAAGTTGTGCCTGGCGGCGCACAGACGTTCAGCAAAAGCGCTTCTCAATATGTTGAAGGGGTCGCGCCCATGTTCCTCGAGCGAGGCAAGGGATGCCGGGTTTGGGACGTCGACGGGAACGAATACATCGACTACGTGCAAGGGCTACTGCCGAACATACTGGGGTATGCGCATGACGGAGTGAACCGCGCGGTCGCTGACCAAATCGCGCAGGGTCATAGCTTTTCTCTGCCGCATCGTCTGGAAGTGGAGCTTGCGGAGCGCCTGACGCGACTGATTCCCTGTGCGGAGATGGTGCGATTCGGGAAGAACGGATCGGATGCAACCTCCGGGGCGATACGCGCTGCGCGCGCGTTCACCGGTCGTGAACACATTGCCTGCTGCGGTTATCACGGGTGGCAGGATTGGTATATCGGAAGCACGACTCGAAATTCCGGAGTGCCAGAGGCAGTTCGCGCCCTCACGCACGCCTTCCGCTATAACGATGTCTCCAGTTTGCGAGCGGTTTTGCAGGAGCACCCTGGGCAGTTCGCGGCGGTGATCATGGAGCCCGTGAATTTCACCGAGCCGGCTGCTGGTTTCCTCGAGGCGGTGAAGAATGTTACACACCAGCACGGAGCATTGTTGATTTTCGATGAGATATGCAGCGGATTCCACTTCGGCTTGGGCGGAGCACAAAAGCGCTACGGAGTGGTTCCAGACCTGGCGTGTTTCGGCAAGGCGATGGGCAATGGCTTTCCAATTTCATGCATCGTCGGGCGCGCGGATGTGATGCGCGTGTTCGAGGAGATCTTCTACAGCTTTACTTTTGCGGGCGAAGTCGCATCGATGGCGGCTGCGATGAAGGTGCTCGACATTCTTGAAAGTACCGATGCACTCGCACGGATGGAAGCTAATGGACGAGTGTTGCAGGACGGCATCCAGACGTTCGCGATGGAGGCGGGCCTCCTTGGTCGGGTTAGCTGTGCAGGCTCTCCTTCATGGTCACTGCTGAAGTTCACAACCGCGGGTGGAGCGGATGATCCCGTTCTGAAGAACTTGTTTCAACAGGAGGCGATTAAACGCGGAATCCTGGTACTGGCGACCCATAATCTGACCTCGGCACACGGGGCCGCTGATATTCACCGGACTCTAGAAATCTACGCCGCGGTAATCAAAACCCTGGGAAGCTGGGTTCAGGATGCGAGTCCCGCGCGCTTTCTGGAAGGAAAGATGAGCCGGCCAGTGTTTCGAGTGCGATGATCCGGACGAACGTTTAGCAAAAGCGTACGGCTGACCGGAGCTGAGATCGAGCGGAATGCGTGGTGAGCGAATGAGAATCCTGATAGTGCATGCCGAAGATCGACCGGACCGAGGATCGTGGGCGGCTGAGAAATGGGATCGCGTCATTGATCTGGGAGTGAGTGGAGAGCAGGCGTACGAGCGGTGGTCGAAAGCGATGTCGGTTCCGGTAGTCCCGGTAAGGTCGCTCGGCTTGGACGATGGGGAGTTCAAGGCGACTGCCGATTTCCTGCGAGCGGGAGGGGATCGTCTTCGAGACAAAGAGAATCTGGACTGGTGGGCGCTTACCGCGATCCTTTTTTACGAAAAAGCGGCACAGGCGAGAATCTTCGGACGCCTCGTGGAGAGCATGCGTTCCAGCGACGTGGTGGCGATTACCAGGCCTGGTTTTCAAGCCGACGTGTTGCGCTGCCTGATTGGAAGCCGCGTCACGTGTTTTGCCGGGCCAACAGCTTCGAAGTGGCGACGCCGTTTTGGCATTGCTTCGAAGTTCTCGCTTGCGCAGATCGGGGAGATTTTCTGGGACAAGTACGATGCGTCGTACCGGGCTCGAGGATCATTTCACGGGTTTAGAAGGCCCAACAGGAAACCGCTGGTGCTGCTGCCCAGCGCCTATATCAATGCGTCGCGAACAGCGGTCGCTTACGCAGAGATCGATCCCAGCATCGACTACTTGCTGGTGGCCACGCGGCGGAGCGGATGGCAAGTCACGGTTTCGCGCAACGTGGCAGTGGCGAAGCTCGCGTCGTATGCGCGTTGGAAGCCAGAGATCGGCGAGGAATACCGAGATCTCGTAGAGCGGTGGAGCAAAGTGCGCCGGGAATTGGAGCAGGTGCCCGAGATTGTAATTCTCGCGCGGCTTGGATCCCTGGATTCATTCCCCACATTTATTCGTAAGGGGCTCGCCGTTAGAGAGGCCTGGAGAACGGTTTTCGAGCGAGAGCCGATCCAGTCGGTGTTATGCGCTGATGACAGCAATCCATACACCACCATTCCCCTGCAGTTGGCGCGGAATCGGGGATTGCCGGCCATCGCGGCGCATCATGGAGCACTGGACGGACGCCAACTGTTCAAGCCAAAACTGTTCGACGTGGTCCTGGCCAAAGGCAGGATGGAAGAAGACTACTTGGCGAATGTCTGCGGAATAGAACATTCGCGCATTGAAGTGGGAGCCCCCCTCGACAGATTACCGCGAGCTCTGGCGCCAGAGGAGAGTGCGCGAGACGCGCGGTCCATTGTGTTTTTTTCAGAGGGCTTCGAAGTGGCTGGTGCACGGGCAGAGGACATTTACAGGGACGTTGTTCCGGGGGTGGCGCAGTTGGCGGCTAACACCGGGAGGGAGCTCATCATCAAGCTGCACCCCTTCGAGAGCCGTCGAGAGCGAGAAAAATTCGTGGCCAGAGTGCTATCTCCCGCTCTACGACGCGTAACCAGAGTAGTGAGTGGAGGCCTGACGACAGCTTTAATTTGCGATATCTGGTTCGGCATAACGATACTCTCCACGGCCGCTACCGAATGTGCATTGGCGGGAGTGCCGTGTTTCCTTTGTGGGTGGTTGAACTATTCACCCTGGGGCTATGTTCGGCAATTTTCGAAGTTCGGAGTGGGCCGCGTGCTGCACAGTCCGGCGGAAATTGCGGATGTGCCAGCGATGCTGGAGAACTATTCGCGCGATGAACGGGTGAAAGAAAGCCTTTGCCAGCAGATCACCGCTGAACGTCTGCAGAAACTTCTGGCGCGTGGACAAGCAGTCGAAGAGCTTGTGCAAGATGTGGAAATGCAGTCTTCGTGCGAAATGGCTTAAGAGAGTGGGAAAGCCGAAGAGGATTTGACCAGCTTTGCAAAATCTCCTGATCAGGGCGGATGCGAGTTTCGCGATGGGCACGGGTCACGTGATGCGCTGTCTTGCGCTCGCGCAAGCGTGGCGGGACAGCGGCGGACAGGTGAGGTTTGCGGTCTGTGAAATTTCTGAAAGTTTAACGAAGCGGCTGCGGGCTGAGCAGTTTGAAATCACGTCGCTTACCGGGGCGCCAGGCAGTCGATCGGATGCGGACCGGACTGCCGAGCTGGCACATCAGGATGGGACTGTGTGGGTTGTAGTCGATGGATACCACTTTGGGGGTGAGTACCAGCAGACCATTAAAACTGCGGGAAAGAAACTATTGTTTCTTGATGATTACGGGCACGCGGACCGCTATCGCGCGGACCTTATATTGAACCAGAACCTGGGAGCAAACGCCGGGATGTATCCGGGCCGCGAGTCCTATACAAAGTTTCTGTTGGGGCCGCGGTATGCGCTTCTGAGGCGGGAGTTCGGCGAATATCGGCGGCGCCGAGAAATTGGGAGCGTCGCAAAACGGCTGCTGGTGACCATGGGCGGAAGTGATCCACAACATGCGACCGAGTTCGTAGTGGGTGCAATCGCGCGATCGGGCCTCAGTGATTTCGAGTTGAAGATCGTGGTGGGCGGCAGCAATCCACATGTGGAGTCGATCCGGGAACGCTTAAGAGCAGCGGCGCTCGACGCGGCGGTGCTGCAGGACGCCGCAAACATGCCTGAACTGCTGGCGCAGAGCGATCTGGTGATTGCAGGTGCGGGCACGACCTGCTGGGAAATCTGCCTGCTCGGTATACCTTCCATACTGATTGAATTGGCGCCAAATCAACACGGATTGGCCAAAGGCCTGCATGACGCTGGCGCAGCGCTTTACGCGGGAAAACTGGCAGAGATATCCAGAGATGATTTGGGCCAGATGATCAAGTCGGTGGCGCCGTCGCAAGTTATGCGAACCCATTTGTCGAAGGCGAGCCGGAGGCTACTCGACAGCCAAGGCGCACGCAGAGTGGTGGCACACCTGAAGAACGGGCTTCGACTGCGGGAAATCAAGGAGGGCGATTGCCGGCTGTTATGGGAATGGGCCAACGATGCGCAGGCGCGCCGAATGTCGTTCAGTCAAAATCCAATTCCATGGGAAGAGCACGTCCGTTGGCTGAAAGAGAAATTAGCGAGTCCCTCCACGGTGTTCTACATGGCGTGTCGTGAGGATGGGACCGCGGTCGGAGAAGTGCGGTACGAACTGGAAGAGGACCGCGCGGTATTGTCCATCAGCATAAGCCCCAAATTCCGCGGCAACGGGTACGGAAAGCACGCTTTGTTGATGGCTACAGAGCAGTTATTTCAGCGGTCTTCGTCCACCAAGGCTGTCGACGCGTACGTGAAGCCGGAAAACACGACTTCCATTCAACTGTTCGAAAGCGCGGGATTCCATCGTGAAGGGTTACGAGTGCACGGCGGCCGGGAGGGAATCCACTTTGTGCTGCCGAAGAGGACGACATGAGCGGTTCGATTGCGATCAACGGACGGCCCATTGGCGCCGGGCAACCAGTCTACGTGGTGGCGGAAATTTCGGCTAATCACGGGCAGAGCTTTGAGCGGGCGGTCGAAATTGTTCGTGGGGCAAAAGAAGCGGGAGCAGACGCGGTTAAATTGCAGACCTATACACCGGAAACCATCACCATCGACTGCGATCGGGAGTGCTTCGAGGTGGGAGGCGGGACCCTATGGGACGGGCGACGCCTGCACGACTTATACGCGGAAGCCTACACGCCATGGGAGTGGCAGCCGCGCTTAAAGCAGGTTGCAAACGAACTTGGCATGGATTTGTTTTCCAGCGCATTCGATGGCAGCGCAGTCGACTTCCTCGAGAGTATGGACGTGCCGGCGCATAAAGTAGCATCGTTTGAACTCGTCGATATTCTTTTGATCGAGAAAATGGCGAGCACCGGGAAGCCGCTGATTATGTCCACAGGGCTGGCGAGCGAGGCGGAGATCGATGAGGCTGTGGAGGCGGCGCGAGGGGCCGGGGCGACACAAATCGCGCTGCTGAAGTGCACGAGCGCGTATCCGGCGAGTGCGGAGGAGATGAATCTGAAGAGCATTCCGGCGATGGCTGAGCGGTTCCAGGTGCCGGTCGGGCTTTCCGATCACAGCACGGGAATTGCGGTCCCGGTAGCCGCGGTAGCGCTGGGAGCCTGCATTATCGAGAAGCACCTGACGCTGTCTCGAAAAGAGGGCGGGCCCGACGGCGCCTTCTCGCTTGAACCGCTCGAATTCAAGGCGATGGTGGAGGCGCTGCGAGTGGCGGAGCGGGCGTTAGGAGAGACGCAATTCGGGAGCGGAGTGCGCGAAGCGGCGAGCCGAAAATTCCGGCGGTCCTTGTTCGTGGTGCAGAACGTAAGAATGGGCGAGGCATTCACGGCTGAGAATGTGCGCTCGATCCGTCCCGCGAACGGCCTGCACACCCGACATTTCGCGGAGATCATGGGCAAACACGCAGCACGCGACATTGAACGCGGCACACCATTGGAGTGGGACCTGGTGCGCGAACGATGAAAGTGATCAGTCCAATGCTGAAGCGGGTCCTTTATCCGTGCTTATCGTCAGCCGGATGGTTTGACGCGCAATTGGAGCCAAGCGGTTTCACGGCGATTACGTATCACGGCGTCTTTCCCGAGGGATACAAAGTCATCGATCCCGATCTGGACGGCGGGTTGATCGACGCGAAAACTTTTCGCCGGCAGCTGCGAATTCTCAAACAACGGTACAACGTGATTTCTCCCCAGCAATTGCGAGTGTCTTTGCAGGATGGAAAGCCATTGCCAAGCGGATCCGTCCTGCTGACCTGTGATGATGGGTTGGTGAATCACGCGACCGAAATGTTGCCCACCCTGCAGGAAGAAGGGCTTGCGTGCCTGTTCTTCGTAACCGCGGCATCAGTGCAAGAGGATGCGCAACTCATGTGGTACGACGAGCTGTACCTGATGATGATGGAAGTCCCGATGCAGCAGTTTGCGAAGGCGATTCGCGAAGTGGTTGGGCTGGAAGTTCGTACGAAAGCAGGAAGACGCTCGCTATGGGCGCAGGTATTGAAGGTGCTGTCTGGCCGGACGCTGGGGGACTTGCGCCAGATAGTGCGCCAGCTTCGAGGCCGGGTGGGACTGAGCGATGAGTGGCGCGCCGCGTATTTGAATGATCCAGTATTGCGGCGGCGATTCCAGTTACTGAACCGTGAAGAAGTGAAGGCACTGGCGAGCGCGGGAATGACCATCGGCTCGCACACGATCAGTCATCCGATGCTGTCGCACATTTCCGCTGAGCGTGCGCGAGAGGAAATGGGCGAGAGCCGGCGAATGCTGGAGGAAGCGCTGGGCAGGCCCGTGTGGGCGCTTGCATATCCCTATGGCGAGGGAACATCGGTGGATACCCGGGAATTCCGATTGGCGGAAGAGGCCGGCTACTGTTGTGCATTCATGAACGTGGATAGCCGGCACGGCGAGGATGTTCAACGCTTCGCGATGCCCCGTGTGCATGTGACGAGAAATATGTCGATGGCTGAGTTCGAGGCGCATATTTGCGGGTATCACGCCCGGCTGCGCCTACGCTTTGCGCAACTGCGGGCGGCTACGGCCAGTGGAGGCGCCCACTGATGCCGGCCGTGATAGCTGACGTGAATCTGCGAACCTACAGCAGGCCCGAGGTGGTCTCTCACTACGCTACGCTGGATTATTTGACGCCTTGTGAAGAGTGGCTGATCGAAACACATGTGAAGCCGGGCATGCATGTGCTGGACCTTGGGGTTGGCGGAGGAAGAACGACATCACGTCTCGCGAAGGTGGCCGGGCGGTACGTGGGCGTTGACTATGCAGGAGAGATGGTCAGGATCTGCCGCCAGCGATTCCCGCGCTTGAATTTCGTAAAGGCCAGCGCGAGCCACATGGCGATGTTCGGCGATGCCAGCTTCGATTGCATATTCTTCGCGTTCAACGGCATCGATTTCATTTATCCGCGGGAACAGTTGCAGCGGAGCTTGTCGGAGTGCCGGCGGCTGCTGCGACCGGGCGGGCTGTTCATTTTCTCGTCGCATAATCCCAGGGCCGTTCTCCAGCGTCCCAGTTGGAACCCGGTGCGCGTACGACAGTTTTCCAAAGACCTCGCGGGGAGGATGCGTTTGCCGGTCAAGTTCATACTGCCGGTAGCCATTGGCATTCGGATGGCGCTGGCCTGCGCGACGGCTTTGGGAGGCAGCATAAAGCGCGGCCTTGGCCGCATTCCAAGCGCGGCATTCTGGACAGGGGAAGGCTATCTGTTTGATCCCGCACACGGCGGACTGCTCACCCACTACTGGACTCCGCCGCGGGCGGCTGCTGAGCTGGCAAAGCATGGTTTCCGGCACCTGGGAACCAAAGGAGATGATTACCCGCGCCCATCCCGGCGTTATATAACCGACTGGTACTACTACGTTTTCGCAAAATGCGAGTAATGCCGGAGCAGGGTTGCGGGTAGAGTGGCGTCGCGAAATTCCGGATGATGAAGCACTGCGTCAGCGCTGGAATGCGCTGGCCTCCGCCATGGAACACCCGGAGGTGTTCTACACCTACGAATGGGCGGCGGCAGTGCAGCGCGCTTACGGCAAACAACTGGTTCCGCTACTGGCGCTGTGCTATGAGGGCGAGTGCCTGGTCGGTGTGGCCTCGCTGGCCACGGACAGTTCTGACAGAAACGCCCGCTTTCTCTCTTCTACAACAGCCGACTATTGCGATTTCATCAGCCATCCAGAGCAGCGTAGAGCCGTGATCCAGGCGGTCATGAAGGAATTAGCAGGGCTGAAGATCGAGCAAGTCACGCTCGCAAACCTGCCCGCGGACTCCGCGAGCGCGCCATGGGTGCGGGTAGTCGGGACGAATACCGGATATCACACGTTTTCCCGGCCTGCATACCTGTGCGCAAGAGTGAGGTTGGGCTCGGCGGAGCAACGCAGCGAATTACAGCGCCTTGCTCTCGGACGGAAAGTATTGCGCCGGCAGCAGAACTCTCTCGGCAAGGAAGGTCCGCTGCGTTTGCGGCACCTGAACGATTGGGACGAAATTCAGAAGGCATTACCGCATTATTCAATTCAGCACGTGGCACGGTTTCTAAGCACGCAGCGGCTCAGCAACCTTATCCGTCCCGAGCGAAGATTATTTGTGCAAGAACTGGCACGGCTGCTGTCCGGTTCCGGATGGATGATGCTGACGCAATTGGTAGCTTCCAACCGGCCAGTCGCATGGAACTACGGCTTTCGATATGCGGGCAGCTGGTTCTGGTATCAGCCGACCTTCGATAGCAGCCTGGAACGACACTCCCCGGGTTTTTGCCTCTTATCGAAGATGGTAAGCGAGGCTTGCGACGATGAGTCAATCCTATGCTTCGACATGGGCCTGGGAGACGAAGGTTATAAAGAGCGTCTGGCGACGTCGTCGCGGCAGACGTTACACATCACGTGCCATCAGTCGGAATGGCAGCATCTGCGCGGAGTTGTCCGGTATCACGTAGCCCGAGTGGCGAAGGCCTCGCCAAGTCGAGAAGAAAGGATTCGCGCCGCATACGTAACGATTTCGGAATTAATGGGAGCGGTGCGGAAGCCCGGATGGCGAGCTTTGCCGGCGAGAGTGCTGCACCGTTGCCGCGGCTACTGGCGCGAAGAAGTGGTGTTTTTCAATCATTCGCCAGCGGAAGAAATGCGGGCAGGCAGCCAGAGTGAGGGTATGGTCCTTAGGAAAGTTGACCTGGAGATGCTGGCAACAGCAGCCATGCACTACGCCGATGATCCAGAAACGTTGACTTACCTGCTGCGGTGTGCCTCGCGGCTTCGGACAACTCGTGATGAAGGTTTCGCGCTAGTCAAAGCGACGGGCGTGGCCGTCCACTTCTGCTGGACGGGACCGTTCGAAGGATTTTTCATCTCTGAACTGAAAACCAGTTTGCAGGAGACGGAGCCGGACTCGTACTTGATCTTCGACTGCTGGACGCCACTGCAGCAGCGGAGGCGTGGCTATTACAGCCTTGCCCTCAGAATGCTCGCCCGGCGCCTGCAGCTTCAGGGAAAGCGGCCTTGGGTTTTCTGCGCGGCGTCGAACCAGGGTTCCACCAAGGGGATCGAGAATGCAGGCTTCGAACGGCGCTACACCGTGACGAGGCACAGATTACGGGGCACAAAGCGGAAAGACATTGATGGCGAGCCCTCTTCGATGCAGGCGGGGATTCCGCAGCAGGCTGTGAACCTGCAGTATGAGAGTTCGGGGCGCTCTTCCTAGAAAATGTCGGCCCTCCGTTAGGAGCTTGAATCGCGGCAGGATCGGTTTTCATGTCGACCATGAACAACGCGTGCACGACAGCAGACGAAACGATCCTTTTTCGTCGGCATGTGGGCCAAATCTCGCGACATTCGAGCGTTTTCTTTGCGGCCACAATGTTCAGCACTGCCGCCGCATACTTTTTCAAAATCTACCTTGCGCGAGTGCTCGGAGCGGAAGCCCTGGGCATATACGCGCTGGGCATGACGGTGATCGGTTTCTTTGGAATCTTCAACGCTCTGGGCTTACCGCAAGCGGCGGTACGTTTCGTGGCGGCGTATCAGGCGACAGGCCGCGTCGAAAGCTTGCGGAAGTTCCTGTGGATGGGGTCGGGCCTGCTCCTGGCGGTGAACGTATTGTTGAGCTTCGTGCTGCTCTGGCTGGGACCGTACATAGGGTTGCACCTTTATCACGTTCCATCACTTTCGCGGTACCTGCCGCTGTTCGCCGCCATAATGGTGCTCGGCTGCCTGACCACTTTCTTCGGGCAGGCGCTCGCCGGCTACAAAGATGTGAGGCGACGCTCGATTATCACCACGTTCATAGGCACTCCGTTCATGATGATCGGTTCGGTGCTGCTGATCGCCAGGGGCGCGGGCCTGTGGGGATATATCTTCGCGCAGGTGGTGAGCGCTGTCGTGGTATGCGGTCTTCTGCTGGCGAGCGTCTGGAAGTTGACTCCACGGCAAGGTTATGGGTCCGTAAACGGTGCAGCGGTGATGGGCGCGGAGGTTATGTCGTTCTCGGCAGCAGCGCTGGGGGTAGGGGTGCTGGAATTCGTGCTGGCGCAAGCCGACAAAGTCCTGATCGGTTTCTGGCTGAACGCACGGGAAGTCGGCATCTATGCGGTTGCGGCGGGCATGGTGGGGCTGGTTCCGATTGCATTGCAGTCCGTGAACCAGATTTTTTCTCCCATTATTGCGGACTTGCACGCGCGTGGGGATCGTGCGCTCTTGCAGCGCCTGTTTCAAACCCTGACCAAGTGGATCGTGGCTCTGACGCTGCCGCTGGGCGCGGTAGTAAGCATTAACGCGGCGACGCTGATGCGCATCTTCGGCCCTGAGTTTGAGACAGGCTGGCCCATCCTGGTGATCGGGGTTGTGGGTCAGTTGATCAATTGCGGCGTGGGTTCGGTGGGTTACCTCCTCCTGATGTCAGGAAACCAACTTCGGCTGATCAAGGTGCAGGCAGCGATGGCCGTGCTCATGATCGCCTTGAACGCGAGCTTAATTCCAGTGTGGGGAATTACGGGTGCGGCGGTGGGCGCAGCCGTAGTGACCATTGTCGCGAACCTCTGGAACCTGCGCGAGGTACGGGTGGCGCTCGGCATCTCGCCTTACAACCGAAGCTATCTGCGAATTGTCCCCGCATGCACCGCAGCAGTTTTCGCCATTCTCGCGGTGAAAACTACGATGAGTGGGCTGCGCGTGGAGTGGAAAATCGGGTTGAGCCTTATGGCGGGATACTCGGCCCTGTGGGCGGGAAGTTGGCTCGCGGGACTCAACGGAGATGACCGGATTATTGCAGATGCTGCGTGGTTGCGACTGCGAGCCGCTATTGGACATGTGGCGGTGACGGCGTGAGCGAGCAACTGCGGGTTATGCGTTTGCCCGAAGAGTTGTGTGCAGCGGCAGAAGCGCGCTTCGGGGTGAGTTGCACCGGAATTGAAGAATTGCTTGGCACCGTCCTGCGGGAACTTTTGAGCGATGAGTGCATGAAAAAGGACGAGGCGGAACAAAAGCTGATCGAAGAGAGATTGCGGGAACTGGGGTATTTGTAGCAAGTGCGCATATGGAGACGCTGGAGCAGGTAACGCGAGAATCGCGGAGAAGACTTCATCCCAGTCTTGCCAACAGCAGCTTTCTCGTCCTGGACCGGAGACGAAAAAATTTCGAGAGATGGCTGCGGCAACTAGAGGAGAGGCCGCTCTGGGTGCTCGATGTGGGCGGACGAATCCAGCCGTACCGGGCCTTGCTGGCACAACGGATACAGAAGTATGTGGCGCTTGACCTAGTCAACTCCCCGCTGGTAAACGTCCGTGCGACCGCGGAGCAATTGCCGTTCGGAAATGACACTTTTGACCTGGTTTTTGGCACGCAGGTGTTTGAGTACATGGCGGAACCTGCCCGCGCAATCGGAGAGATTTATCGAGTGCTGCGATCCAAAGGAATTGCGTTGTTCAGCTTCCCGGGGTATTACCCGCGCATCGGTGAGAACGAGCACTGGCGCTTTCTGCCGGCGGGAGTTCGCCATCTGCTCCGGCCATTCGGGAGGGTGGAGATTGTGCCTGAAGGGTCGACGATCTCCGGATTTTTTCGCGGCAGCGCTGTCTGCTTTGGAACCTTCGCGCGTTACTCGATGCTGCGGAAGCTAGTCAGCTATAGCGTGGTGCCGGCTTTTAACACCTGCGCCATAATCCTGGAGAAGCTGGCGCGCAGCAGCAACGATCAGGCAACAGGAAATTACAGCGTACTTGCCCAGAAATGAGCGGCAAATCACGGTGAAAAATGTAACCCGACAATTGATGTGCCGTGCGCAAAGTATGCTGCCACAGCGAAGTTTCCGGTTTGAGCGGCCACTGATCCTTATTCAGAGTGATGACTGGGGGCGCGCGGGCATTCGCGATGATAGTGCCTTCTCAGCGCTGCGGTTGGCGGGGCTAAACCTGGGCGAACGCGCCTATGATTTTTATTCTCTCGAAACGGGTGACGATTTACACGCCCTCCGGGAGCTATTGCGGCGACATCGCGATTCCACCGGCAGACATGCATGCCTGAGCATGAATTTCGTGCTGGCAAACCCGGATTGCGAGCGCATGGCGCAAGAGGCATACCGATGCCTTCGCCTTAAGCCCCTGGCCGATGGCCTGCCGGGTTGCTGGCATCGTCCCGGGCTATTCGAAGCTTATAAGCAGGGGATTGAGGAACGCTTATTCTCCCCGGCGCTGCACGGGATGACCCACTTCAATGCCGCCGCGGTGATGAGGGCGCTGGACGAGAATGCAGAGCGCGGGGCGCTGTTGCGAAGCCTGTGGAAGACGGAGACATCGTACATCTACTGGCGCATGCCCTGGATTGGCTACGAGTATTGGGATCCAGTCTGCGGCTTCGTGGCGCGTGCGGAGCAACATAAGTTGGTGGGCGAAGCGGTCCGCCTGTTCGGGCGAATGTTTTCGCGTGATCCAGTATCCGCCTGCGCTCCTGGCTATCGCGCCAACCATGACACTCAACATGCATGGGAAGCGCATGGCATCCGGGTTGCACAGAACGGCCCTGGCGGCATCAAGTCGCCATGTCTGGACTCTGGCATTCTGCAGTTAGGTAGAACGTTTGACTTCGAACCGGCCGTAGACCCGAACTTCTCGCTCGAGCAGTGTGTGCGTAAAGCGGAGCATTCGGTTTCCGCAGGACGACCGGTCGTGATTTCTGTCCATTCTATAAACTTCCATTCGACACTGAAGGATTTCCGGAGCGCAACGCTCCGATCGTTGGACGAATTCTTGTCGGAACTGGAAAGGCGCTATCCGAACCTGCTTTATGTGACCGACGCAGATATGTGGCACATCGTCGAGGAAGGGTGCTACCTGGGCGAAGCCGGATCGGTGAGCGTTGTGGCAAGACAGCGAATGTTGCATAAGAAATGCATGGACGTGCAGGTGGGCGCGTGATGGAGCGGCCCTCTTCCATCGTACTCGTGACCGTAGATTGCCTCAGGGCCGACCATGTGGGGTTCATGGGATATGTGCGCCCGACGACCCCATTCCTGGATTCCCTGGCGCAGGAAAGCCTGGTGTTTCCCAATGCCGTGGTGAGCGGGGCACCGACTTACTATTCGTTTCCCGCGATCATGGCATCACGCCATCCGCTTTCGTTGGGACGCGACGTGATCGGGCTGGCACCCGGGGAATCGACGCTGGCGGCCACGCTCCATGCAGAGGGCTACGCCACCGCAGCTTTCGTCGCCGGCAATCCGTATTTGGCCCCGGAATTTGGCTACGATCAGGGCTTCGACGTCTACCGAGACTTCCTCGAAGGCGCGACCGCGGGCCAGCCAGATTACAAGCCGCCCGGACGTCTGCACCGGATGAACCGCACTGTGGAGACATTCGCGCGCAAGTTGAAGCTGTTATCAACCGCGTACGACGAATTGTATTTCCAATATTGCCAGCGTGCAGCTTCCGACAAGGGAGAATCCCTCGACCAACTTCGCCGATTTCCCGCAGCAGATGTGCTCGTAGACGAAGCGTGCAAGTGGCTCGCATCGGCGGCGGACCGGCCCTTCTTCTTGTGGCTACACTTCATGGACCCGCATTTTCCATACTACCCGAGCGACGAGGCAATCAGGCTCATGGGCAGTGAAGAGGTGACTGCGTCGGAGGCGCGGTACTGGAATTCGTATTGGAACCGTTCCGATGTCGCACCTTCGCGGCTTTCGGCCTACCGCAACCAAATTATCGGATTGTATGACGCGGGCATTCGCTGGGTGGATGAACAACTGGGGCGACTAGGGCGATACCTGCGCGATAGAAGTCGCTGGGAGAATTGCGCGCTCGTTTTCACCGCCGATCACGGAGAGGAGTTCCTGGATCATGGGGGACGCTTCCATCCCCCGTCAAATCTGAGCGAGGAGATTATTCACGTCCCTTTGCTGCTGACCGTTCCCGGGGTGAGGAAGAAGGAAGTATGCGCCGCACCTTTCAGTCACCTGAACCTCGCTCCCACGTTGCTGAATGCGGTGGGAGTGTCCTCGCCGGCGGCTTTCCGAGGGCGAAATCTGTGGCAGCAGATACGAAATGGAGGCGACTGGGAGGATGCAGCGGTCGTGGAATCAATCGCGACGTGCAGCAATCCTTTTCACAAAGGCGACCGCATGGGCGCGAGAAGCTTGGCGCTCCGTAAATCCGTATACAAGCTCGTGCTTGGCGGCGAGCAGTTACAAGACGAGTTGTTCAATATCGAAACTGACCCCGGAGAACATCAGCCACTCACTCGAGCGGTTGAGCGTGAGGTTCGGCGCGAGTTGCTGGAGTGCGCTCGAAATCATCTGCAGACATCGTTACAAATGCAACACTCCCCGTACCGGTTGCGAAGCCGAATCCGGGATCTTCGATTAGAATTGGCCAAAACACGCGAGAACACTGCAGTTTTACCGGTTGCCTCGGGCGCTTAACAGCCCAGAGAAGAGATTCGATGCCTGCGGTGAAGATACTGGTCGAGAGTCTCGCCGACGAAGACCTTACAAACGCGCAGATGGTGAACGCGCGTGAAATTATCCGACGACTCGATCCGGAGCGGTTTCACGTGAGCACCTTTGCCCATGGAGCTGCCGATCCCGCGGTAAGCAAGCGTCCCAATACTCGAGTGGTGTTACTGCCGGCGCGCAGGCAAACTCCGAGAATCCTGGCCCGCTTCTTCCTGGGGGATCATGACATTCTGTTTTATGTGAAGGCCTCGCCCGCAAGCCGCTGGTATATGAGCGGCCGGAAGACCTGGGAGAGAAAACGGCGAGTGAGCATCGGGACGATCGAATCGCAATCGAACTGGCGGAGCGAGCCGAGCATTTCCGCGGAGAATATCGCACTTATCGAGCAGACCGTCCTTCGTTGTGACCGCCTGTTCAGCAATTCGAGTGCGGTGCGGAGAAGCCTGGAGAAGGAATACGGGATCGGCAGTGAAGTGGTCCCGACGGGCGTGGATACGCAGTTTTTCTCACCCGATGCGAACAAAGCACCGAATCAACGGCTGCGGGTTCTTTTCGTCGGCGCGCTTCGGCCTTTCAAAGGGCCCGATCTGATCCTGGAAGCGGCTGCGCGATGTCCCGGCATGGAGTTTGTGATGGTGGGCGATGGGCCGATGCGCGAGGCTTTACAGACCAGGTCCGTCCAGCTTTGCAATGTGAGACTGTTGGGAACACTCAACCGGAATGAGCTACGGGACGAGTACAGGCGAGCGGATGTTTTTCTGTTTCCCTCGCGATGGGAGGGTTCGCCCAAGGTCATCATGGAAGCCGCGGCCTGTGGGCTGCCCGTGATCGCGCGACGGGACTACGAACCCGAGACGGTGATCGATGGTGAAACCGGATTCCTGGTTGGCGAAGACGAGGAACTTTATACGTCCGTGATGCTCCTGGCGCAGAGCGCCGCATTGCGCGCTCGCATGGGACGCGCAGGACGAGCGCACGTGGCGAAGTTCGACTGGGACAACATCGCCCGGCAATGGGAGCAGATATTTTTAGAGTCCGTTGCCAACACGAAGAGGGCACTGGATTGAGTTCGGCATGTGCCAGCGCGGTTGCAGCTTCGCGGATCCATGTCGTCACGCTGACCCCGTTTTATCCGCACCGCGGAGATGATGCCGCGGGGTGCTTTATCGCGGAACCACTGCGTTATCTCGGCGACCAGGAAGTAAGCAGCACAGTAATTGCCGCGCAGCCCTTTTATCGTGGCTCGCATGACGAGGGGGAGGGCAGTCCAGGTGCGAAATATCGATCGTTCTTCTCATTGCCCAGAGGATTCGGGCTGCCCTCTTCCGGCGCGTTTCTGTTCGCGCGAGTACTGCAAGAGATTCGACGCGAGCATCGGGAAAACAGAATCGACCTGATCCATGCGCATGGCGCGCTTCCATGTGGGCATGCGGCAGCACTGTTGCGGCGCAAGCTTGGTATTCCATTCGTAGTTTCAGTACATGGGCTGGATGCGTTTTCCACCACGCAGGTAAGAGGGCCGGTGGGCGCGTGGTGCCGGCGGAATTCGCAGATGGTCTACGAATCGGCGCAGCGAGTGATCTGCATCAGCGAACGAGTACGACAGCAGGTCATAGCGGGAACTAAGAATGCCAAAACCTGCGTCGTGCACAATGGCGTCGACACGAATTTGTTTGCACCTGCAATCCGGCGAACAAGTACACCTCTGATTCTGAGCGTTGGCAATCTCATCGCGAGCAAGGGACACGAGTTGCTGATTCGAGCAGTAGCAGGCTTGTCGCAAACGCATTCGGATCTTGTGTGCGAGATTATTGGAGATGGGCCCGAACTCAGGCGACTGAAAAGCGTGGCCGCGCGGCTGGGGATCGCGAACCGCGTTCGTTTTCCGGGACGTCGATCTCGAGACGAAGTTGCGGAGGCCATGCGGCGGTGCGCCATCTTTGCTTTGCCAAGTTCGTACGAAGGCCTGGGTTGCGTCTACCTGGAGGCAATGGCGTCGGGAAAACCTGTGCTCGGCTGCCGCGAGCAAGGAATCGAAGAAATTATTGATCATGGCATCAACGGATTCTTAATCTCACCGGGCAATCTGGACGAACTGATTTCGTTCATGCGGCCGCTCCTGGGCGATGAGTCATTGCGCGCGCGAATAGGCCAGGCCGCGCGTAAAACTATAGTCGACAGGCTCATGTCACAACATCAGGCGGAGCAACTGAACCAGGTTTATAGGGAATGCCTGGTATGAAAACACGCTTGCTGCTGCTGACGGAGATTATCGCTCCCTATCGCATACCGGTGCTCAATGCACTCGCTGCGCGTCCGGAGATCGACTTGCACGTGGTATTTCTCTCGGAGACCGATCGCACACTTCGCGAATGGAACGTGTACAAAGACGAAATCCGGTTCAGCTGCGAGGTATTGCCATCCTGGCGACAACGCATTGGAAAATATAATTTTCTGCTGAATGCCAAGCTCTCCAGCGCTTTCAGCAGATTTCAACCACAGGCAATTCTATGTGGAGGATACAGCTACATTGCGTCGTGGGATGCGGCGCTGTGGGCGAGCCGGAACCGGGTGCCGCTGCTGCTTTGGTGTGAAAGCACGGCCCACGATCTACGCCGCGGGCATCGAGCGGTCGAGTTCCTGAAGAGCCGATTTCTGAAGCAATGTTGCAGTTTCGTGGCTGCGGGACGAGCGTCGTCGCATTACTTACAGACCCTGGGGATTCCTGCGGCGCATATTTTCACTGCGCCAAATGCCGTGGATGTCGATTTCTTCTCCCGGCGCGCATCCGAAGCCAGGAAAGACTTAGAGTTGCGAGGCAAGCTCCGGCTTCCGCCACGATTCCTGCTGTTTGCGGGCCGACTGGTAACCGAGAAAGGTATCTTCGAACTGTTGGAAGCGTATGCCACACTGGATGCCGAGCTTCGCAGTGAAGTTGGGTTAGTGTTTGCGGGAGATGGAAGACAGCGTCCAGAATTACTGGAACGGGCTAAGGAAATGCTTCCAGGCCGGGTGCATTGGCTTGGCTTCCTGCAACGCGAGCAACTAGCCGAGGTGTACGGGTTGGCTGAAGGAGTTGTATTCCCGACGCATAGCGACACGTGGGGATTAGTGGTTAACGAAGCCATGTCCTGCGGGCTACCGGTGATCACGACGGAGGTGGCGGGCTGTGTGCCTGACCTGGTGGAGCACGGTTGGAATGGATTTGTGGTGCCGGCAAAAGCGGTGACGAGGCTTGCATCGGCGATGAATGAATTGTTGAGCAATCCCGAGAAGGGAAATGAGATGGGCCGCAGGAGCGCTGAGCGGATTAGCAATTTCACGCCGGAGGTCTGGGCTACCGGAGTCGTCACCGCGATGAATTCTCTGCGTACGAGCGCCGCATGAGGGGGGGCATCCGGCAAGTCGCTATCACGGCAACCGTGGTGATTACCGGAGCGGCAATGTTGGTCTTGGCCGAGGCTCGTCCCGGCTACGTGAGCGACATGAAATACCTGGGAGCGATTTTGCTGCTTCAGGTGATCGTGGCCGCGATCTGGCATTTTGAAAGCAGCTTTTTTCTGTTTACCGCAATGGCCTTTCTGTTAGCGGGGACAAACACGTCGGGCTACACGGTCGGCATTGTGGTTCGCTGGCTTTTCCTGGGAGCGGGTGCTTTTGCTGGTTTTGTCAAATGGATGAAGACCAGCCGTGAACACTTTGGAGCCATACACCTGGCGGCCTTATTTTGTGTGCTGGCGGCCCTGGTTTCCGCAATGGTATCGGCAATGCCGGAAATGGCTTTGCTCAAAGTGCTGAGCCTTTTTTTGTTGTTCCTGTACGGAGCTTCGGGCGTGCGCCTAGCGGTGTGGGGGCGCGAAGCAAGCTTTGTGAATGGATTGGTGCTGGGTTGTGAGATCGCAGCCTACGCTTCCGGCTTTTTCTATTTTGTTCTGCATTACGCGATCTTCGGCAATCCCAACTCGCTGGGCGCAGTGATGGGCGTGGTCATCGTGCCCGTGCTGTTGTGGAGTGTCCTGGTGGCAGACTCTCGAAAAGTGAAGCATCGACGAGCGTGCGCGCTTCTCTTGTGTGGCGCGCTCCTGTACATCTCAATGTGCCGCGCAGGAATCACCGCGGCTTGTTGCACCACGATCATTCTGTGCGTCGCCCTGCGGCGGCAAAGATTGTTATTGCAGGGCGCGTTTTTTCTCGTGCTGTTCCTAGGTGTCGCGTCGGTGCTGCAACCGGAGCAGTCGAGCGAATTTGTGGATTCTCTTACCACATCTGTTCTCTACAAAGGCAAACAGGAGCAAGGGATTCTGGGATCACGGCGAACACCTTGGGAGCAGACGCTCTCCGTCATCCAGGAGCACCCATGGTTCGGCAGCGGCTTTGGGACGAGCCAACTGGGACAAGAAGCGTCGGGCACGGAGTTCTCTCGTGTGAATACGCGAGAGGAAACCGGCCGCGAACACGGAAGCAGCTACCTGGCACTCCTGGAGTGGGTTGGTTTGTTAGGCATCGTGCCCTTCATCACGTTGTTCCTGTTCGTTAGTTTAAATATTGTCCGGGTCCTCGCGTGGATGCGCCGCACCGGAAGTCCTTTTCACTACGCGATTCCGTTAGCCATGGTGCTGATCGGGAGCTTCGTCCACGCCGGTTTTGAGGATTGGATGTTTGCCGTGGGTTATTACATTACGCTGCTTTTCTGGTGCTTCGCCTTCATCCTGGCGGACCTAGCGCCGGCTCATGAGCGGTTCAGGGTACCAGTGCCGAATCCGTGGCGCACGCCGGCCGACAGCCAACTCGGGACGCCAATAGCACACACACGATGATTCATTTATTCATTAACGCGTTGGCGGCGAGCGCCGGCGGCGGGCTGACTTATGTTCGCAACGTGGTGCCCGAACTAGCGCGTCGAACAGATCTCAGGGCCACGATTCTCATTCGAACTGATCTGCGCGAGGAGTTTGGCAGTTTCCCGAATCTCGATTTTGTGCAAGCGCGGATTTCGGGAATGTTCTCCCGAATGTGGTTCGAGCAAAGGCAGGTGGCTGAACTGGTTTTGCGCAGTGGGGCAGACGTCCTCATTTCGACGGGGAACTTCGCGCTCCAAAAGTCCCCCGTGCCTCAAGTTCTTCTAAGCCGGAATGCGCTCTACACTTCGGATGATTTCTTTCGGGATTTGCTGAATCGTAGAGACTACGCGATGTACCTGGACACTGCCATCAAGAGAGCGGCGGCGCGCCGATCAATCCGGACAGCGGATTGTAGGTTGGCACCGAGCACAGCTTTTGCGGCCCAGCTTCAGCAATGGTGCGGAGTGTCGGTCAAGGCAGTTCACCATGGGTTTGACCCTAAACGCTTTGTAAGCGAGGCCGTCCCGCTCGCGAGCGACATTCAGGCCGAGATTGAAGAAGCGGACGGTGATTTGAAGCTGCTATTCGTCAGCCACTACAACTATTACCGCAACTTCGAGACACTCATCCGCGCGCTTCCCCGCTTGCGCGAGCGGTTAGCTCCGCGGCGGTTCAAGCTGCTGTTGACCTGCAAAGTCCGGGGTGAACATCAGGCGGGTGGATATCGTACGAAGAAAGTGTCGAACCTGATTAACCAGCTGGGGGTGGGATGCTCGATCCTCGAACTCGGGGCTGTGCCTTACCGCTCGCTCCGGCATTTGTATGCTCAGTGCGATGTCTACGTGACTCCGGCGTATGCCGAATCGTTTGCACACCCGCTGGTCGAGGCGATGGCTTGCGGTCTCCCCATTGTGGCGTCAGATATACCCGTGCACCGCGAAATCTGTGGAGAGGCCGCGCTTTATTTTGACCGCTTTTCGGCGGGGCAATTAGCGGAACGGGTGATGGAATTGGCCAGCTCGCCCGAGACGACCAAGCAAAAACGCGGATTAGGGCTGAAAAGATCGCGCCAGTTCAGCTGGAAGAATCACGTGGACCAACTGGTTTTTTATGCCGCGGGTCTGTTAAACGGCATCTTCGAACAAGACGCAAACCACGTCTCAGATTACATTTCGCAAGATTTCAGCCATGTTGCGAATGCCGATTGCGGAAGCAGCTGCTAGCAGCGAACACAAGATGCCTGTCACCCAAACCAGGCGTTTGTCTCTGGGCAACCAATCCTCTAAAGCCCAAAAAATGAAAGGCAGCACTGGGATGGCGAAGCGCACAAAATCGGCTCGGGCCCATTCGGAGTTGTACGTGAAGAGGAATAGTGTATAGAGCGCTACAAAGATGGCCTCGACCGGGTAGAGCTGGATGAGTTTTTTCCAGCATCGGTTGCGAATGCCGAGGACAACGCCGGCGCTCACAAGGAGAATCCAGCCCGAGATCAGCAGCCTATTGGTCCAAGGCTGACGGCTGGTGATGAGGTCGCGAACGATTCGGATGAGAGGAAGGGTGAGCAGCGATCCACCCGTCCAATCACGCTGCTGGTACGCCTGCACATTGGCGAGGGGAGTGCCGAAATATAAAAACAGAGGGAGCGCGTAGAGAGCGCCGACGATGCCTCCGATCATGACCGACCAGACGAGAGCCGCGTAGCGTTTGCGGTAGAGCAATACAACAGCAAGGCCAACAAACGCGAAGATACCCAGCGGGCGAACGGTGGTTGCGAACGAGAAAAGGAGTGCTGCAACTGTCCAGCGATGGCGTCGGGCAGCAAGAAAGCCACCCAGCAGCAATGCCATGAAGAGCGGTTCTGCGCCACCCAGAAGCGAACGCTGCAGCCATTCAAAGTTCGTGAGAGCGAAAAAGCTCGCCACCCACCCGTCCCACAGACGATAAGCGAGAAGAACAGCCGCAAGTGACGAAATGATGGACACCAAGAGCAGCGCGATGCGCCCGGAAACGTGGCCGACAAATGAGACAAGCGCGATGACGTATGGCAGCCCCCAGAACTGCTTGACGACTACGGCGTGGAAGTCCCATTTGCCAATAGCCTCAGCAACGTCGATATAGGCGGAGCTGTCCCCAGCATTGTTCACCAAGGCGAGAAAGTTGGTCACCGAAGCGATCACCGCAAAAAAGATCAAGAACGTGAAGCAGGCCAGCAGCAGCAGCTCGCGCCACGAAGGTTCGGTCGCCCAATCGAAGCGCGCGCCCCGTCCGCGTTCAGCAGGAAGCGGCGCGGTGGCAAGGGCTTGCGGTAGATCCCTGGTTGCCATGAAGTTTTCTCCGGAAGGCGCGATCGTAGCACAGGGCTAGGTCGAACTCGCGCCGGCGAATCCATAACGGCAACACCCCATTCGCAAATCCGCGATACGATGAAGCCGCAGGTTCTCCCATCTATCGTGTGCGGAATCGTGGGCATACTGGCGCGCGGATGCTCGGTTTCAGCGGACATGCTGCAACGGGCTACGCAGTCGCTTGCTCATCGCGGCCCCGATGACGCGGGCACCACGATCATCCTCGCTGCAGAAAATTTAGAAGTTGGTCTAGGCAGTCGACGCCTGGCCGTGCTTGATCTTTCCTCCTCCGGCCATCAACCCATGAGCGATCCGCAAACGGATAACTGGATCGTCTACAACGGAGAGGTTTACAACTTTCGTGAAATCCGCTCTGAGCTGGAAAAGCGTGGTGTGCATTTCCAAAGTGGATCGGATACGGAAGTTGTACTCAAGGCGTATGGCGAGTGGGGCACGGACTTCCTCCCCAAATTGCGCGGCATGTTTGCGTTCGCCATTTGGGACGGGCGCCAACGGCGCCTGCTGGTTGCGCGTGATCCCATGGGGATCAAGCCGCTGTACTACTCCTGCTCGGAGACGCACTTAATCTTTGCCTCAGAGATACGCGCCCTCTTATCGACCGGGCTCGTGCGGCGAGCTATCGATCATGCGGGGATTTTTAACTACTTGACGTTTGGCTCGGTGTACGAGCCGAACACAATGGTGCGCGGGATTTCTGCCCTTCAAGGGGGATATTTTCTGACGTGGGAACAAGGCAATATCCAGCAGCAGCAGATGTACTGCGACCTGGTGGACAGGGATGCGCAGGGAGTCGCGAGCACATCGTGGGACTTGCGCGAGGAGTTATTTTCGACGGTGCGATCGCACCTGGTCAGTGATGTGCCGGTCGGAATTTTTCTATCGGGGGGAATGGATTCGAGCGCGTTAGCTGCAATCCTCAACGCGAGTTCTATTCCAACGCGAACTATCTCGCTGGCGTTTGGTGAGGCTGAATTCGACGAAGCCAGCTATGCGCGAGAGATCGCGAAACAGTTCCGCACCGATCACCACGAAATCGTGATTACGGAAAACGAGGCGCTCGACACAGTTCCCGACATTGTTCAGGCGATGGATCAGCCTAGCGTTGACGGGGTGAACACCTACCTCGTGTCGCGAAGCGCGCGTAAAGCCGGTATCAAAGTGGCGCTATCGGGATTGGGCGGCGACGAATTATTTGGCGGCTACTCGAGTTTCAAAACCGTTCCGCGCATGGAGCGCTTTCATCGAGTTTGGCATCACTTGCCGGATCGCGCCCGGCGATCGGCAAGCGGCTTTTACGAATCGCTGGCTCGTCCAGGAGACCAGGGCAGAAAAATCTCTGCCCTGATCGCGGAAAACGGACGGTTGATTCATCCCTATTTTCTGTCGCGCATGCTGTTCACGCCGAAATATCGCAAACAATTGTTTCCCTTCGCGGCGGAAAATGATGAGCAAAGGGCGAACGCGCCACTGCGGCAGAGTGTTCAGAATGCCGGATCTCTCCATCCAGTCAACCGCGTTTCCTATCTCGAGGCGCGGTGCTACATGCTGAACACGCTGCTCCGCGATTCCGACGTGATGAGCATGGCACACGGTCTGGAGTTGAGAGTCCCGTTTGCAGACTTTGCACTTGCGAAGAAGATATTGAACCTTTCTGGCGACACGAAATTGGGGAACGGCGTTCCCAAGCCCTTGCTGGTGCACGCCCTGCAAAACGCGCTACCGGACAGCATCGTGCAGCGTCCGAAGCATGGTTTCACGCTGCCATTCGAGCGTTGGCTGAAGGGCAAATGGGAGGGAACTGTCGAGGCGACATTGGAGCAGATCCCGGACGGCCCGCTTCGAGAAATTCTGGACGTAGGGGCCGTCAAAAATGTCTGGAGAGATTTTGTCCAGGGCGAGATTTCGTGGTCGCGTCCCTGGTCGCTGTTCGTGCTGCAGCGATGGTGTGAACTGAATCTCTAATTGTAATGGCGATGATCGAACTACAAGACGAGCGGCAGAACGAGAGTGCGGTCGCAGTTGGCAGCGTGCCGGTGAGCGTAATCATCGCGGCACGCAATGAAGGCCGAAACCTGCCGCGCTGCCTGGCCGCACTACGCGATTTTGGCGAGGTGTATGTCATCGACTCTCAGAGCACGGATGGCACAGCGCAGATTGCCCGCGATCGAGGCGCTCACATCATTCAGTTTCATTACCAGGGTGGCTGGCCTAAGAAAAGACAGTGGGCCATGGATACGCTTCCGCTCGTATACGAATGGATCCTGCTGCTCGACGCCGATGAAATCATGACGGCTGATCTACAACAAGAGATTTGTGAAGCGATTTGCGATGCGGCGGTAAACGGATACTACATATGTCTGGAGATGCGCTTCATGGGCCGGGTTTTGCGGCATGGCGATGCAGGATTCTGGAAGATGGCGCTGATTCGCCGCGGGCGCGGCCATTTTGAGTGCCGGCTGCGGGATCAGAATGCGTCCATGGCTGATATGGAAGTTCACGAGCATGTTGTGGTAGACGGACGAACTGCGCGGCTGAAGCAGCGCCTCACTCATCACAATGAAGAGCCGCTGTCGCGCTACATTGCCAAGCATAATGAGTATTCGAACTGGGAGTCGCGCGTGCTTCTCAATGGTGACGGGAAGGATGGCGAGCTGCCGGCGGCGCTCCTCGGAACACAAGCGCAGCAACGGCGATGGTTCAAGAAGAAGCTGTATCGAATTCCAGGATCCCCGGTTCTGCTTTTTCTCTATCGGTACATCGCGCAATTAGGTTTTCTGGACGGCACCCCGGGGCTGATTTATTGCGCGATGCAGGGAATCCAGATGTTCCACACAAAAGCAAAAATCTGGGAAATGCAGCGCCAGCCAGACAAATGCTGATTCTTGGACTCAACATGTTTCATGCGGACGCGTCCGCCGCGCTGGTGCAAGACGGGGAAATCGTCTTCGCGATAGCCGAGGAGCGGCTGAACCGGCGAAAACACTATGGCGGGTTTCCCGCGTTGGCGATCCAAGCTTGCCTGAATGCGGCGGGAGTGAAGATCAGCGAAGTGGATCACATTGCGGTTGGGCAGGACAGCGACGCGAATCTCATGAAGAAGGTGCAATACGCGCTCGCCAACCCGGCGAAGCTCTTGAACCTGATCCAAATGCGGCAGCGCAAAGGTGCGATGCGCGATCTCCGCATGCTGATCTCGAAAGCGCTGGAAGTCGATCCGGGGGAGCTGAAATTTCAGGAGCATCACCTGGAGCACCACATTGCGCACATCGCCAGCGCGTACTACTGCTCGCCGTGGGAAAAGGCCGCCGGGTTCAGCTATGACGGGTCCGGGGATTTCGTCTCCACCATGCTGGCATGTTGCGAAGGGAATGATATCGAAGTGCTGGAGCGCGTGTTTCTGCCGCATTCACTAGGCAGCTTCTACACCATGATTTGTGAATTCATCGGATACAAAAAGTACGGAGATGAAGGCAAGGTCATGGGACTGGCTCCTTATGGCAGTGACCGATATTGCCGGCAGGTGGCGGAAATTGTTGGCCTGCGCAACGGGAGCTTTCAACTCGACCTGAACTACTTCAAGCCCATTGGCAGTAATCAGGGCATGCAGATCGAAACCGACGGCACGGTGCTGCTGGCGCCTCACTTCTCGGAGCAGATGAAACGTGTATTCGGGGACCCACGCCAGCCGCACAGCGAAATAACACAGCGCGAGATGGATCTGGCCTACGCGATGCAGCACTGCTTCGAGCAAGTGTTTTTTCATTTGCTCAATCAACTGCACAAGCGGGTGCCGCTCGATTACCTGGTCATGGCGGGCGGGTGCGCGTTGAATAGCGTGGCCAATGGAAAACTTTTCACCAAAACCCCGTTTCGTCATACGTGGATTCAGCCAGCGGCAGGAGACGAGGGACTGGCGGTGGGCGCGGCGCTGCACACGTATCACTCCGTGCTTAAGCAACCACGGCGCAAGGGATTGAAGAGTTCTTATCTGGGGCCGGCATATTCTGAGACGAGGATCGAAGCAGACCTGAAGAATGCTGGGTTACGTTACACGAAATTGCAACGCGAGCCGTTACTCGACGCAGTAGCCGATCAGATTGTCGCCGGAAACGTGGTCGGCTGGTTTCAAGGAAGAATGGAGTGGGGACCCCGCGCCTTGGGCAATCGATCCATTGTCGCCCATCCCGGGCTGCCCGATATGAAAGATGTCCTGAATGCGAGGATTAAGCATCGCGAGTGGTTTCGGCCGTTCGCACCTTCAATCCTGGCGGAATATCAGGATGACTATTTTGAGCACGGCCATCCATCGCCATTCATGATGCACGTCTACAAAATTCGGGCAGAGAGAAGGAAAGAGCTCTCTGCCGTGAATCACGTGGACGACACTGGCCGATTACAGACCGTTGCCCGGGATGAGAACGCCCTTTACTACGACTTGATCAAAGCTTTTCATGGAAAAACCGGTATCCCGGTGATTTTGAATACCAGCTTCAACGAAAATGAACCGATTGTCTGCGCGCCCGGAGAGGCAATCGATTGCTTCAAGCGCACTCGCATGGACGCACTGGCAATTGGCCCGTTTCTCGCGCTGAAATCAGAGAACTGAATGAGCTCAGCTGCAGTCCAACTTTCCAATCATTCACTCGGTGTCTCAGGATTGAGGCTTACTCCGCTTGGCAAATACCGCGGCCTGCGCGCGCTTGCCTGGGACGGAAACGACCTGTACCTTTCGCGTGGGTACGAGCTGGTGAAGGCGCGTTTTGGCGAGTCGGGCATGATGTGGGAACGGCAGGCAAGATTTTGCCCTTCGTGGTGGCGCGACCTGAGCGTCCGCTTTCGTCTGCCCTGCCGCTTGGCACGCGACGGATTTCATGCGCTCGCAGTACTTCCCTCAGGAGATCTCATCGCGGCTCTTCCAGGCGCCATTGCGAGGCTCGCCCCGGGAGAGAACGAGTTCAGTGTGCGTCATCGCATCCTGCGCGGCACCCGACCACTGCATATCGTCTCGACGCCGAGCGGGATGGTGTTTTGGGGAGAATATTTCGACAATGGGAGTCGAGATGAGGTGCACATTTACGGGTCAATGGACCGCGGAGCGAATTGGGAGCCGGTGTACACCTTTCCCGAGAGGCAGGTGCGTCATGTACACAATCTCGTCTACGACCAATGGGATGACTGTATATGGATTCTTACCGGCGACGACGGCGAGGAGTGCCGAATTCTCCGCGCTTCCTGCGATTTCAAGAATGTGGATGTGCTCTTGCGTGGAAATCAGCAGGCGCGTGCAGTGGCGTTGCTGGTGACGAAAAATGCACTCTACTTCTCATCCGATACTCCGCTTGAGCGAAACCATATTTATCGGTTCGACCGAAGGGGCGGTCTCACCGTAGTTGGTGACCTGAGCAGTTCTTCGATTTCCGGCTGCAAAGTTGGCCAGTCCACCTGGTTTTCCGGCATGGCGGAACCGAGTGAGGTGAACGAGGAAAACTGCGTCACGCTTTATGGCAGTGCCAATGGGGCGCAATGGAACCCGTGTGCTCAGTGGAAAAAGGACTTCTGGCCCATGCGCCTGTTTCAGTATGGCAATGCGTTCCTGCCGGATGGCGAGAATGCTACCGACGTCTTGGCAGTCACCACATTAGGCGTGAACCATGACGATCTGACGACGACGTGCTGGCGTGTGAGCGTGGATGAATGGCGGTTCCGAAACGCAGACGTGTGTTTAGATTGAGAGAAGAGCTTCGTGTCTATGCAGTTCCTCAGCCACGACAGTGAAAAAGTTGAAGGTGGTACCGGGGCTGGCACTTGTTTAAGGCCATGCTTTTGGCCATCTTCAATGTGAATGTCCTTGGGCAGCCGAGTTGACTATTATCAACGCATTTTCAGCGCCTACCTGTTTCCTGGCCGCAGCCACCTGAGCTTCTGGCACGACACCCCGCAACTCGATCCGTGCGCGAGCAGCCATGAGCTCGGCCCTTATTACATGCTGTTTTGCGAAAAGGCCAACTACACCGGCCCTTTCGATTCATCAGGTATCCCGCTACTTGATTACCGGGGAAAAATCGGGGAGCAATACAATCCGATTGCGATTGCCCACTGGGGGCTGGGCAATTACAACCTTTTTCTGAATACAGGAGCACCACGGCGCCGGGAAAATTTTCTGCGCGCGAGCCATTGGATGCTGGAGCACCTTGAGCAGAATGCCTGGGGTGTGCCGGTATGGCATCACAATTTTGATTGGGAATATCGCACGCGGCTGAAGGCGCCTTGGTATTCAGCGCTCGCACAGGGCCAGGGGATATCACTGCTGCTGCGGGCACATCGAGAGAAGGCAAGCTCGAAGTTCCTGGACGCCGCTTGCGGTGCGTTCAGGGCCTTCACTGCGCCAATCGAAGAAGGCGGGGTTGCATTCAGCGATGACGATGGATGCGTCTGGTTTGAGGAATACATTGTCCGTCCGCCGACGCACATTCTGAACGGTTTTATCTGGGCGTTGTGGGGAATTTATGACTACTGGCTCGCGACCTCCGACGCCAGCGCGCGAAACTTATTCGCGCATGGAGTGCGCACGCTGCTCAAGAATCTGCCGCGCTACGATCTTGGTTTCTGGTCGCTCTACGAACAATCCGGTACACGGCTGAAGATGGTTGCCAGTCCTTTCTACCATCGTCTTCACATCGTGCAACTGCGGGTCATGCACCGGCTTACGGGCGAACCGCAATTTGAGCAGCACGCCGACAAGTGGGAAAACTACGCGTGCAGTCACCTCCGCCGTGCGAAGGCACTGTTTTACAAAAGCGCATTCAAGTTTTGCTACTACTGAACACTCGTGAAAATCATTTATGTCTCACAATACTTTCCGCCAGAGATGGGCGCGCCGGCGGCGCGAGTCTCGGAATTGGCGCGACGATGGTGCGAGCAGGGACATGCGGTCACGGTGCTGACCGGCTTTCCAAATCATCCCACGGGCGTGGTGGTTCCTGAATACCGCAAGCAACTTCGGCGTTTGATCCTGCGGGAAATGTTTTCGGGAATCGACGTACTGCGGACATGGCTGCTGCCATTGCCCAACCGGAAAGCGTACGAGCGCGTTCTCAACTACCTTTCGTTCAGCCTGTCCGCGGCGATTTCGGGCCTTTTCCTCGAAACTCCGGATGTGGTAATCGCAACTTCCCCGCAATTGCTCGTGGGCCTGTCGGGATATTGGCTGGCGCGCAGCAGGCGAGTGCCCTTCGTATTTGAAGTGCGGGACCTGTGGCCGGAATCGCTGGCCGCAGTCGGTGCGGGCGGAGAAAAATCGCTGCTGCATCGACTGCTGGCACGACTGGCGGCATTCCTTTACAGGCGGGCGGATCACATCGTGGTGGTCACGCCGGCGTTCAAGGAACAGCTTGTGCAGTGCTGGCGCGTGCCGGCAGAAAAGATTTCTGTTGTGGAGAACGGGGTTGAGACCGACTTGTTCCATCCTGATGTGCTGGCTCTTGGGGTGCGCGAAGAATTGGGCGCGGAAGGCAAGGTGCTGGTCAGCTACATCGGAACGATCGGCATGGCTCACGGTCTTGAAACCCTGCTGCAAGCTGCTGTGATTTTGCAAAGTGAGCGGGAAGACGTGCTTCTGCTTGTTCTTGGGGAAGGCGCGGAGAAGCAGGGTATTCAACGCCGCGCGCAAGAATTGGGACTGCGCAATGTTATCTTCAGCAACGAGCAGCCCCGGGAGACGATTCCGGCTTACATTTGCGCTTCGGATATTTGCCTGGTGGTGCTGAAGAAGACCGACGTGTTCCGTACCGTCATCCCGACAAAATTATTGGAATACATGGCGTGCGGCCGCAGCGTGATTCTCGGTGTGGATGGCCAGGCCAGGGCCATCCTGGACGAAGCCCAGGCGGGATTCTTCGTCGAGCCCGAGAATGCACGTCAACTCACTGACGCTGTCGTAGTGCTTGCCTGCAATCCGGAGCTGCGAAAGCAGTTCGGGCAGAACGGCCGGCGCTTCGTTGTGGAGAAAATGTCGCGACGGGAAACCGCCGCACGATACCTAGAAGCATTGAACCGTGTGCTCACACCAGCGACGAGAGAAGTGAAAAATGAGATCGAGCAAGTACCGCAGGAAGCGATTACTGCAGGGCAACAATCGTGAGCGCGGTGGTGAGAGCCATGATGGCTTCACTGCCGCGGTAAGCAACAGTCTTGGCGCCGCTGGTTGGAACGAACAGAATGTCGCCCTTCATCATGGGCTCATCCGGAGCTTTCGCCCGTAAAATCTTCTTCAATGGAACGGGGATCTGCTGCACGCCCTGCGGCGTCTGCCTGAGTAGCTTGGAATCGTTTAGCGAGGAAGTCCTGGTGGTCCCGCCCGCGAGCGCGAGTGCTTTCAGTACCGTCAACTTATTGTCCTCGATGAGGAAGCCGCTGGGGCGGCTTACATCGCCCACGACGTAAACGAGGCCTGCTCGGCTAACCACGATGGTATCTCCCGCCGACACCGGAAGGTTTGACTCGACGTTATCGGAGAGATTGTCGGGAAGATGAATGGTGCTGCTTTCCTTAGGCTTGTCCCGATGGGTGATTGTCACGGCTTTGCCGGCCTTATCGGTCAGGCCGCCGGCCGCGGAAATCACGTCGTAAAGTCTGCGATCGCCAATGACAGGGTAAGTGCCCGGGCGGTTGACCTCTCCGAGGATAGTCACTGCCTGCGAGGACGACTCTGTGACCAGGACGGATACATGTGGGTTGTTTACGAACCCACCATCGCTGAGCCGCTTTTCAATGATCTGCTGAGCTTCGTCCAGAGTCAGATCGGCGACGTGGACGTAATCGATGAGCGGTAAATACAGATCGCCAGAACTGCTGATGCGAGCCTTGGTGGAGAGTTCAGGAACACCATACACGCTGACCTCAACCAGATCACCGGTGCCCAGCTTACTGTTTAACTCACTTTGGGTGGAAGGAGTCCCGGAAGTTGTCGTCTTAATTTTAGGAGTGCTGTGCGTAGATGAATCGGCAACCGGCAGAGATGGATGGCTTGGGGCCGGCATCTGGCCTAGAGCGATGCCCACAAGCGCCAGCAGGAAAATCACGCATGCCAATACCGACAAAGATCGATCGTTTCTCTGTGACCCAATCATCCTGTGCCTCGCGAGAATATTCTCAGCGCGAGGCGAGTCTAGCATGGGCCTGAGCCATCGTCCGATGTTTCGAGCGAGCAGGTATTCCAGGAGGAACCGTTGGTGAACTAGGTTCGCGAGCGATATTTGTTCGCGGTTTACTGGAACGCATGGATCGTGCACGTAAGGAATCAAGCGAGGGAATAGCGTGGGGTTTTCGGGCCTCCTATATTCCTGAATAGGCGTCAACGCACATTACAGTTCGCGAGTCCATGGGTTTGGGCGCTCTGCTGCATAAAGCAGGTACGCACAGACGATGTTCACCGTCGTGGACATGACGCGCCGCTGTCCTAGACGAGGGGGTTGCCGTTGACCGTTTTATATCTTGCGGTTTTCGGACTTTCGCTATTTTTTTCGTTCCTGTTCACAATCTACGTTCGCAATCTCGCGACCGCCCACGGGTGGGTGGCGAGGCCAACTGTTGAGCGCCACCTCCACACCACACCGATCCCCCGGCTTGGCGGTGTCGCAATCTTCGCGGGCTTTCTTGCCAGTCTAGGAATTGCAGAGGTCCTGAGCAGGTTGTTCACCGGGCTGCACTCGGCAGTTCCGATTCATCCAGCAATTACCATCCTCGGCACTACTTTCGCGATCTTCCTATTGGGCCTTTATGACGACATTTACGGTGCGGGCCCGTATCTCAAATTCGCAGTGCAAGCACTGGCTGCGGCAGCGCTGTTCGCCGGAGGCCTGCGGATTCTGGATGTGCCCGTCCTGTTTGGGACCTATAAGCTGCCATGGTTTGTGGGTTTGCCGCTGACCATTCTGTGGGTGCTGGCGATCACCAACGCATTCAACCTGATCGACGGACTGGATGGTCTGGCCGCAGGGTCGGCGCTGTTTTCGACGATGGTCGTGTTTGTCGTCGCGCTTTTGAGCCAATCCTCCATGGTTGCTCTCTTGACGATTGCACTGGCGGGCGCCATTCTCGGTTTTCTGCGGTTCAACTTCAATCCGGCGACAATTTTTCTTGGGGACTGCGGCAGCCTGTTTATCGGATTTCTACTGAGCGCGCTGGCGCTGAAAGGGGCGCAGAAGGCGCCCACGATTATTGCGGTAGCCATCCCGGTGGTGTCTTTTGGTCTGCCGATCCTGGAGACCACGTTGTCTGTACTGCGCAGGCTGATAGGCGGTCGTCCGATCTTCACCGCGGACCGGGAGCACATTCATCACAAGTTGTTGCAGCGCGGACTATCGCATCGCCAGGTAGTGATCGTGCTGTATGCGGTCTCGGCGATCTTCGCTCTGCTGAGCCTCTTCCTGCTCTGGCCGAGCGGCAGTTCACTCGGCCTTGTGCTCGCGGTACTGGGAACGGGAATCTGGCTTGGAGTGCAACATCTTGGTTACCTCGAGTTCGGCGAATTGCGGCGAGTGGCTTTACGCACGATGGAACAACGCCAGATCGTAATTAATAACCTGGCAATCCGCCGGGCTACGGAAGAACTGAAGGTCACGCGTGACTACGACCAGCTCTGCCGGGTGCTCGCTGCCGCGTTTCAGGCGAACGATTTCGACGCCTTCCATCTCAACGTGCAGCTCTCCCCGGAAGAGCGAGCCGGGCTCGACGTGATGCAACTGCGCCCACTCGAACGGGACGAGATCGAGTACCACTGGGATAAACCGGGCATGTTTGGTCTGGGAAACAGTATTGCCGCCTGGAAACTCAGCCTGGATTTGATGACTACTGCTCACCACCGCCGTGGAGCGCTTACCATTTATCGGCTGTACACCCAGCGCGATCTGCAACTGGATATGAATTTGCTGGTGTCGGTCTTTCCTGTCGCTTTGGCAGACGCGCTCGACAGAGTACTCGGGCAGTCGACCATCCTGATGCCCCGGGCCGAAACTGCAGCGCTAGTCGCCGTACAGGCAAATTAGGCCATCAGCCGCGAAACAATTATTACAACCTCATTTTTTGGCAACGACGCGATTTTTGATCTGATCGTATTCCGCTTGCGAGAGAATGCGGCGGGTTACCAGTTGGCGGGGATCATCGTAGGGACGGTTGTCGATGATGCGGCTGGCTCGCTGATCGCTGATGCCTGGGAGCGATGAGAGTTGTTCCTGGCTGGCGGAATTGATATCCACCGTCTTGCCGTTGCTCAGACCTTCTCGCACTCCCTGCGCCACAGCCTTGGCATCGTTCTTCAGTTCCGCCGTGGTCTTTGCGGTTCTCTGCCGCAACTCGTCGGGATTTTGATTTGTACTGCAACTCAGACAAGCAGAAAGCAGCAGAAGATTGAGAAGGATGAATCCAAGGAGAAAAACTCGCATGTGGCTGAGATGCAGAGATTCGAGACAAGGTTCCTCGATGGGACTAGCTTAAAACGGCCTGCGCCCGGATTCCGCAGAGAAGGTGCGAGCGAAGAAAGGCTCCCCTGGCGGAGCCCTTTCCCGGAACGTGAAAGCTGCCCGATGCTATTGCCCGGTTCCGGTCAACGGCACTGTCTGAGGATTGAATAATGCATTGTGGGTGACGGTGAGCGCACCATTAATCAATCCTGTGTTGCTCGGGCTGAATTCGACACCAATGGTGCAACTGCTGGCTGCGGGCAGAGAATTGCCGCAGGGAGTGGAACCGGCATTCGTCACTATGTATTCACCGCTCGCAGTGATTGCATTCAGGGTCAATGTAGTTGCCTGGTTATTGGTCACGGTAACGGTTTGCGGCGAGCTGGTTGTGCCTACCTTTTGAATACCGAACGAGAGGCTCGTGGGCGACAGGGAAACGGGGGTTATGCCGGTACCGCTCAGGTTTAGAACTTGCGGCGTAACTTGTGCGTTGTCGTTGACGGTAAGCGCTCCGGTAACCGCGCCCGGCGTAGTGGGACTGAAGCTCACCATGATGGTGCAGCTCGCTTTACTGGCGAGATTTCCACCGCACGGGTTGGTGCCACCCGCGCTTGCGCTGAAGTTGCCACTGGCGGAGAAGCTCGAGATATTGATGCTGGTTGGGGCCTTATTGGTGACGGTAATGGCGAAGTTAGCGCTTGTGGCACCCACGATCACTTTGCCAAAGGAGCCGGTGGGCGGATTGAAAACGAGAGGAGCGCCGCTGCCGCCGGTTGCCGTCCCGCTGAGTCCTACAACTTGCGGACTGTACGCGGCATTGTGTGTCACGGTCAGAGCTCCCTTGATGGTGCCGGCAAAGGTGGGGCTGAAGACTACGTTGATGGTGCAACGCGATTTTGCCGCAAGGGTGGTGCCACACGGCGTGGTGCCGCCACCCGACGCCGAATAGTCTCCGCTGCCGGAGAAGCTAAAGGTCAGACCAGTATTCTGGTTGTTCGTGAGCGTTACGGTTTTTGGAGTGCTGCTGGTTCCTACCGGTTGTGAAGCGAATGTGAGCAGCGATGGCGTGAGAGTCACCGGATACGAACCAGTACCGGTGGTGCTGATGACCTGCGGACTGTTAGGAGCATTATCGGTCAGGGTGATCGCACCTGTGATGCTCCCCGCGAGCGATGGAGCAAATTTCACGGTAATTGTGCAGGTGTTGTTGGGCAGAATTGTGGAACCTACGCAGGTGTCGGTCTCCTGGTAATCGCCGCTCGCCGCCACAGCAGTCACCGTCAGGTTGGCGCTGCCGACGTTGGTTACCTTCACCTGCTTACCGCCGCTGGTCGTCCCGATCACCTGCGATGCGAATACCAGCGAAGTGGGCGATAAACTCACTAACGGCGTGCTGCTACTCACACCGGTTCCTGTGAGGCTTACGGATTGAGGACTCCCGGGGGCGTCATCGGCAATGGTCAAGTTTGCGCTGCGCGTGCCGGTTGCGGTCGGACTGAAGGTAACGGAAATCGTGCAGCTACCGCCGGCGATGACAGAACTGCCGCAATTATTGGTTTGTGCAAAGTCGCCCGCGTTGGTGCCGGTAGGCGCGATACTCGAAATATTCAACGGCACGCCTTGATTGTTCACCAGGGTAATGTTCTGCGGCGAACTGGTAGTGCCCACGTCCTGGTTGCCGAAGTCTATGGCGGTCGGCGAGAGCATTACCAATTGGCTGGGATTTAAGAACCACGGCCGAGTGGTGGGGTCAGTCTTTAGGAAATTAAGACTGACGCCTGAATCCTTCCATTTGCCCGTAAACTGGCTCGGATGGTGGCCATCCGGCTGAAAGTCCTGACAACTCCAAACGAAGCCGTCGCTGCGGGGGAGCAGGCCGTTTGTCCACGTGTAAGGCCCCCACTTCACCCAGGGTGCCATCACCGTTCCCTTATTTGGATCCCAATTCATGCCGGCAACACCATTGATCTGATCGGCAATCGCCCATTTGGGAGCCCAGCCTACCTCGTAGGAAATAGGTTCGGCATCGGGCGCGTTGGCAACAGAATTGGAGTATCCCGCGTACTCTCGTGACAGGAAGTAGGCAATCTTTAAATTCGGAAACTTGGTATGAAGATTCTGGGCAATGGACTCGAAATTCGCCTGCAACGTTTGCATGTTGCTGGGGAAGTTTGTAGGCGGCTTGGCGTTGTCATCCAGAACCCACGCGGCTACGACCTGATTGGGGGTGACTCCCGAGTCGGGAAGAAAGTCACTGAAGATGGGGTTCCAAAAGCCGTTATTGGGATCAGCAAAGAAATCGGCATCGCCGCGTGGCTGCGCCCCGTTCACAATGACGAGGTGGGGATTCAGGGTGGGATCAGAATAGGAACGGTCCACCACGCCCTCGAAGTCAATGTGGGCGACCGACATGCCGATCGATAGGAAAACATATTGGCCGTTCGGGTCGGGATTGCCGTTCGAGTCCAATGGGACGATCTGCTGCGCGAGACCTACGCCATCTGAGTCATGACCGGCCGGATCCGTGTTACCGCCATTGGGGTACAGTCCACCTTGCTGACCGAGGAAATAGCCAGTACCCAAGTCGGTCAGCGGCACAAGAGGATTTCCGCTGGAATCATTGAAGGTGATGTCGTTGCAGTTGGCTCCCGTGGGGGTTCCCACCACTAGTGTGGCGGTCTGAGTGAGGGAGTGCGTGGCCGAATCGGTAGCTTGCACGTTGAAGGTATACGTGCCCACCGCAACGGATGACGCAACCGTTCCCGTAATGGCGCCGGACGGGGAAAGAGACAGCCCACTCGGCAGGCTTGAACCCGATTGCAGACTCCAGGTCACCGGAGGCGTGCCGCCGTTTGTAGTGAGCTGCGCCAGGTATGCAGCGCCTTGGGTAGCTGAGGGCAGCACGGGAAAGCTGGTAATCCCGAAATTGCTGCTCGACGTACCGGTGGCGTTCAGGCTTACACCGTTATCGTTAACAACGTCGTAGCCGATAGTGATGTTTCCGGGATAAGAACCGGGTTGCGAAGGAGAGACTGTGACTTGCAGGGGAAGAGATTTTCCTGGCAGGACTTGAGTCTTGCCATTGAAGCCGGTGACCAGGTACGGCGGATCCGCCCAGACCGACATAACATTCATGGAGGTCGATCCGGTGTTGGTGATGTTGACCGTCTGCGGCGCGCTGGTGCTCCCAATCGGAACGGCGCCGAAGTTCAGAGTCTGAGGGGTGAGCGTCGCGATCGCGCCGGTGGTGGTGCCTGTGCCGGTCAACGTGATGGTAATCGGACTTACACCGGAAATGTTCAGGGTAAAAGTGCCGTTATACGTGACCGCCTGAATGGGACAGAACTTGATGGTGTAGATGATGTTTGAGGCTGCCGGCAAGTTTTCCGGCGCCCAGCCGTTCACCAGCTTGAAAGGCGCAGTCAGGGACGGGGCAGGGGAAAAACTGTAACTGGTGATGTTGACATTGACAGTTCCCGTATTGGTCACGGTCACGTCGAGGCCCGATGTGCAGGTGTTCACCGGCGTGTTCGCGTAAGTGATGGAAAGCGACGCGGGCGTAATGGTGAAAGACTGAGCATTCGCCGGGGGTGCGATCACAAGAATTGCAGCCAACACACCCAACAGAAATACCAAACAGGCGCGTTGACTCCCAACACGCGAGCACTTCAGTCGTGTTTCCACGATTCTTCCTCCACTACACGAGCCCAATGACTTCATAACCAGAGGGGACGACCTTAGGGGAGAGCAGGCGACTGACGACGGAGTTCAGCGAACCAGCAACAGCCCGTACACGCACCACGCGGTAAATCCCCGCCCATTTCTGGGCGGGGTCGATGCAAGAAAATTTACTGGCCAGTTCCCGACAATGTGACCTTTAGAGTGGGACCGGCACTGCTGTTTACGTTCAAAGTCGCGTTGCGATTGCCAATGGCAATCGGAGTAAATTTCACGTTAATGGTGCAGCTTTGCCCTGCCAGCAAAGTTGACGTGCAGTTGTTTCTCTGGGTGAAGTCCTTATTGTCGATTCCCGACACAAGGATACTGTTCACGGTCACCGTACTGGTTCCCGTGTTCTTCAGTGTGGCCGGTTTCGGCTGACTGCTGGAACCCACGGTAACGGTTCCAAAGTTGAGCGAAGCCGGTGTAAGAGTCACGCTGGAAGCGCCATTTCCGATTAAATAAACGGTTTGCGGAGTGATCGCGCTATCCGAGATGGTGATTGAAGCAAAACGAGGCCCGGTATTTGCGGGTGTGAAAGTTACGGTGATGGTACAGCTGCGGCCAGGACCGAGTGATCCGGCGCAAGTAGTGGTCTGGGCGAACTCGGTCGCGTTGGTGCCCACGATCGTCACACTGTTAAAGGTCAGATTGCCCGGCCCATTATTCTTGACTGTGATCTGCTGGGCTTTACTTGTGGTGCCGATATCGACGGAACCGAGGTTTGCGCATGGAGCCGAAAGAATGACCGGGTATGCTGCCAGGGGTTGGTTAATGAGACCGTAGATGTCGAGCTCGCTCTCGGTACCCACAAACACTTTGCCATTAGCGACGGTGGGAACCTGGAACTTGGTCCCGCATCCCGCTTGATCGCGCTTGCCGTACTGCGTGCTCTGGGCGCTGCTGTAAAGCTGCGTGGCGAGATTGGTCGCGTCGTAAGCGTAGAGCACTGCCGGCATGACGCCCGGCCGAGTGTCCAGATAATCCTGGCGCGACAGGAGCCATACGATTCCGTTCGTGGTGCCATTGGCGGACACGGAAGGCGTGCCGCCGTTTAACAGCACATTGGAGCTTTGCGAAGTGGGAGTGGTCGAGAGCTGCCCGTTAGTCAGGCTATAGGCCTTGAGGTTGTCCCCGGTGGCATGATCTTTGGTGACGCCGCCGTAGTAAACCCAAGTGCCCGTGTCCCCCTGAAAATATGCGGGGCTGCTCCAGTAACCGATTGGTGAGCCGGAGATTTCCTGCACCACGTTGTCTTGAGTGGGGTTGTAACCGCCCAGGGTGGCCGCGTTGAGTAGATAGATGGGAGCGAATCCCGAGGCGTCGCAAGGAGAACCACCTTTGCCAGCCATGAGGAGTTCGTTGGCTACGGGGCCGGGCTGAGGCGGCAGAACCATGGGGCCGCCCGAGGCGAGATCGAAATCGCTGGTGAACCGGCATGCCTGATCCATTGGAGTGAAATAGTCGATCACGGACAAGAACGAATTCAATTTAACAACCGTATCGCCGTAGTCAGTACCGCCGGTGGAAGCGTCGAAGGTTCCGTCGCCGGTTGCGAGGTAGATATTGTTGTTGTTGTCCGCTGCGGGACCGGCGCCGCTCTGCCAGATGCCGCCCAGCGTGCCGTTGGGCGTGGCCATGAACACACCTAATTGAGTGAGCGTAATTGGATCGTATGCCAGTACCCAGGAGTGCGGGTATCCCCCTTGGGTGACGTAAAGAATCCCATTCGTGCCGACTCCTTTAAGCAGCAACAACGCGGGACGGGCAATATCGTTCTTGGTATTCATGGTGATCTTGCCGCCCTTGCTGCCGGTTCCCGTCCCATCGACCTGGGCCTGCATGGCAATAGGTCCACCAAACTCCTCTGCGCCGGTTGTGATGTCGAGCGCATGAAGCTTCATGTAATAGCTGCCATTTTCGTAAGTGTGAGAGACCACATACATGGTGTTGATCGTGGGATCGATCACCGGAGTGCCGGTCACGCCGTCGATGGGATAGGCGTTACAACTGAGCTGCGCGGTGACGCAGTTTACCGGCTGAATTCCATTGGAAGGATTGATGAAGCTTACGTGCCAAATAGGATTGGCGCTCTGACCGTCAGCGTCGAAGGCGTACACGCTATCGTTCTGCGTCGCGACATAAACCACGTTATGGGTTCCCTGGTTGGGTATTGTCACATTAGGCACGTACAAAGGTTGGGCGTAGATCATGCCGTCGACGGGATAAGAAAGCACTTTGCCAAAGGTTGCGGCATTGACATTTTGCGGCGTGAGAATGGTTTCACTAAGGTTCTGCCCGGTTCGGCCATTGTCGTTGTGCCAGGTGAGGACGCCGCTAAAGCTTTGCGCATGTAGCGAGAGCGTCAGCACACTGGATAGCACAAATAAGAGAGCAACGATTTTCGGAGCACGTGTTGCCGGTTTCAGCTGCATGTCGATACCTTTCGGGAGTTGAACCGGGGGAACCCGAGTTTAGCATTTCAGGTCGGAAAAGGAAGGAGCATTCCGGTTAGAGTCGAGAGTTAGGTCGAAGTTTGCAAGAAATTGCACAGAGAAGTTCGTTAGTATCAGTGCCAACAACCGTGTGCTAGTTTACCCAAAACTGTTGTGCACCCCGGCGCCACCGCAGCAATCATCCGGCCGATCAACTCTCCACGTCTTCTGCGAAGAAGTGCCGAGAGCTTAGTGGAGCAGGAATATGCAGGGTTCTGTATTGTCCTCAGATTGCGGTTGGAGCTCCAACCTGCGTGCGATAAAGAACAATAAGGAGACATGGTGTGAGTGGCAGTTGCTGGGCCGCTGGAGGAAAACCCCGTTTACCTTCGCCCTTTGCCTTTATTTCACAGCAACCTTGATATCGCCTGTTTTTTCACAAGTGAATATTCTCACAGGCCGCGCGGACATTTCGCGGGACGGCACGAATACCAGCGAGACCTACCTCACTCCGAGTAACGTAAACACCCGTCAGTTTGGAAAACTGCTCACGTTCAACGTGGACGGCTACGTGGTGGCACAACCTCTCTATGTGTCGAACCTCAGTATTCCGGGACAAGGCGTGCACAACGTGGTCTTCGTGGCCACCCAGCACGATAGCGTGTATGCGCTGGATGCCGATACCCTGACGCTGCTATGGCATGAGACTTTCATCAATTCTGCCGCGGGAGTGACCACAGTTCCAGTGGCGGACCAAGGCTGCGCGAAAGTAACGGGATACACCGAGATCGGGGTCATGGGCACGCCGGTCATCGATCTGGCAACCAACAGCCTGTTCGTGGTGGCGAAGACGAAGGAGGTCTCGGGCAATACTACGAACTACGTGTATCGTCTGCACTCTCTGGACATCACCACAGGGTTGGACAACGTGGCTCCGGTGGTGATCTCGGCCGCGTTCCAGGGACCCGGCGGAACAGTGAATTTCAGTTCGTTGCCCGAAATGCAGCGGCCGGCGTTGTTGCTCTCGAATGGAACTGTTTACATCGCTTTCGGATCGAACGGATGCGACATCACGGCGCTCGGGTGGGTGCTGGCCTACAACGAATCCTTGCAACAGGTGGGCGTATTCAATACCTCGCCGGGGCAGGCCTGGGGCGCTTCGGTGTGGCAGAGCGGATCGGGCCTGGGCGGCGATGCTGACGGGAACGTTTACTTTTCCACGGCCAATGGCATCTTCGACCAGAACACGGGCGGAGCGGACTTCGGCGACACCGTCTTGAAACTCGCGCTCAATGGCACGGGCCTGAATTGGGTTGATTACTTCACTCCGTTTGACCAGCAGAACATGGCGCTCAACGATCTGGATCTCGGTTCTGGGGGCGTGACCTTGCTGCCCGACCAACCACCGCCATCGCCTGCTCATTTGCTGATCGCCGCTGGGAAAACCGGCAGCATTTACCTGATCGATCGGGACAACATGGGGCGGTTCGACACAACCGGCAATCAGATTGTGCAGACCATTCCGGATGCACTGATCGAGTACTACGGAAATGCAAACTTCTGGAACAACCTGGTGTATTTTGCGCCACCCGGAGATACGGCGATCAAGGCGTATCTGTTCTCCAGCGGTTTGCTGTCGCAGGCACCAGTAGCGCAATCCATTTCACTTACTCCGGAAGGGCTTCCGTTCATCTCGGCGAATGGAAACAGCAATGGGGTATTTTGGCTGGTGCGGAATGTAGCCGGGAATATTCTTTCGGCTTTCGACGCAACCTACCTGACGCAGATTTACAACTCGTCGGTGAATGGAAGCCGTGACTCATTGGGTGCTTCCGCACATTTCGCCAGCCCGGTGGTGGCGAACGGAAAAGTGTACGTCGGAACGCAAACACAGCTAGCCGTATATGGACTGCTGCCAGTGCTGGCGACCAAAGCCGGCAACCGACAAACTGGCCCGGTGGGCAGCACACTTCCGCTCGCATTGAAAATAAGCGCGACCAGTCCATATTCGAACCAACCGATCGGCGGCTTGGCAATTACGTTCAGTGATGGCGGTAAGGGTGGAACGTTTTCGAATCCAAATACCACAACCAACAGCCAGGGCGTCGCGTTGACCAACTACACCTTGCCTACAGTGACCGGTCAAATCTCGATCACCGCAACCAATCAAGGGTCCACGACCGCTTCGTTCACGGAGACCGCGGTCGCGGGAACACCGACGACCATTGCCGTGTTCTCTGGCGCCAACCAGACGGGAACGGTGGGAACGGTTTTGCTGGCGCCGCTGGTATTTGTCGTACAGGATCAATATGGTAATGGTGTTCCGGGCGTTTCGGTAACCTTTGCGGACGGCAGCGCCGGGGGACAGTTTTCGGCGAACCCGGTGACCACGGATTCCAGCGGTCATGCGAGCGTTTCGTACACGCTTCCCACCATTGCGAAATACATCACAATTACCGCGAGCACGGGTCCGTTAACGCCTGCCTCGCTCAAGGTAAGGGCAGTGGCCGGCCCCCCCGCCGTTGTCGCTGTCGTGTCGGGAAACAACCAGAGCGCGCCACCGAACACGCAACTACCTAACCCATTAGTAGTAGCCGTGAAGGATCAATATGGAAATCCGGAACAGGGATTGACGGTCACCTTCTCTGATAATGGCGCGCAAGGTAAGTTTTCTACAACAACCCCGACCACCGGTAACAATGGCCAAGCGAGCGTCACCTATACCACGCCGTCCCAGCCGGGCACAGTGCAGATTTCGGCGACAGTCAGCGGAGTGCGGGCGGCGCGGTTTACGGAAACGGTGCAGTAACTCGCCGCGAATTCGGGGTTTCGTGACGGGAATTCGGACAGTTTAAGGAATCTACCTGGTTGACAGCGTTGTTCGTCGTGTAAGTAGCTGAAATCGTGGTAGTTAGGCTGCTCTGGCGCAAGCCGTTCGGGGGGAGAACGCCGGCTTGCACTGAAAGCGGTTTTTGAACGTTTTTTGGGAGGCTGAAAGGTCATAGAGACTTTTGTCATCAAGGCGTTTGGCCTCTTGCAGCAAATTGCAAACCCCGATAAGTTTTCAACACTCGGGTGTGCACGTTGAGCATGCGCGTCGCCGGATTTGTACTTGAGTCGTAACTCCCCCCACACGAAAAACGATAGATCGTCCGCATTGTTCTAGACGGGGCGAGAATTATTGTCCCGCGTGCAGCAGAACTGTCCGCCCGGTTCTCAATCGTGATCTGCAGTCACTGCTCACATGTGACTGAGAGGGCGAAGCTACATACGGGAGCGGCATTCAGATCGGTCCCGAAACCAAGTCTGGCGGTGTTCGGCGAGCTCTGGCAGACGCCAGAATCTGTTGCTTAACTCAGTAAATCAGAAGATACTTCCGCGGTACTGAAGCAGGGAGAAGGGAATCATGAAACGCATTACTGTGGTGGCGGGCACTTTGGCGACGGTGGCGTTGGCGCTTTCAACGTGCATCGCGCAGGATGTGGATCACACGATGGTAGCTTCGGCGGCCTCGTCAGGCGCATCGGCAAACACGTCCACAACGAATTCGAAAGCCGAGCCGCAGTTCTCGCCGCGCGAACCGAGATACCAGATCCGGCCGGGAGACACTTTCGATGTTTCTTTCGAATTGAGCCCCGAGTTTAATCAGACAGTAGCGGTGCAGCCCGATGGTTTCGTGACTCTCAAGAGCGTAGGCGACGTGAAGGTCGGCGGACAGACAGTGCCGCAGCTCACGGACACTCTGAAGAAAGCCTACAGCACGATTTTGAATGATCCGCAAATTGTGGTTGTGCTGAAGGATTTTGAGAAGCCGTATTTCACGGCAGGCGGCCAGGTCGGCAAACCCGGCAAGTATGAAATGCGCGGGGATATCACGTTAAGCGAGGCCATCGAGATGGCGGGTGGTTTCACCGACAACGCCAAACATTCGCAGGTCCTGCTGTTCCGCCGAGTCGACGATCAGTGGACCTCGGCAAAGATCTTCAACGTGAAAGAAATGTTGAAGAAGGGCAATCTCCACGAGGACCCGACCTTACAGCCTGGCGACATGCTGGTGGTCCCGAAGAATGCGCTGTCCAAGATCAAAGCGTTTATTCCGAACACGGGTGTAGGGGCGTACGCACAGTTGCCCACGGTTGGGCGTTAGCCTCAGTTGAGGTTTGAGCAGGCCCCATCAGGAGATTGAATATGAACAACCAAGATTTCATGTCATCCAACAACGGCCGGCAGTTTGGTTTCACCATGCGCGACCTGCTGGCCATTGCTTTCCGCCACAAGCGCGTGCTTGTGCTCACCTTCTTTGGCATCCTGCTGGGAACCCTGGTAGCCGCCTTCGTGGTTCCGCCCAAATACGACTCCGTCACTGAAATCCTGGTGAAACGCGAGCGTGTCGATCCGGTCATTTCGTCGGAGAAGAACAATCCCATCACGGTGCACGACGCGGTCACGGAGGAAGAGCTGAACTCGGAAGTTGAGCTCATCCTGAGCAACGACGTGCTGCGCAAGACGGTGATAGACTCCGGGCTCGATAAGCGGAAAACACTTTTGAATTTCTGGCCATTCGCGCAGACGCCGGAGAAGAAGATTGCGGTGGCGATTGACAAATTGAAGGGTTCGCTGAAGGTTGAGACCATCAAGAAAACCAACCTGATTCGCATCAGCTACAGCTCTTCGAAGCCGCAGCAGGCGGCGATGGTGCTCACCATTCTGAACAATGCCTATATTGACAAGCATCTTGCCGTGCACCGGCCGTCGGGGCAGTTGCAGTTTTTCGAGCAGGAGACCGAGCGCTATCGCCACGACCTTGACCAAGCAGAAGACCAGTTAAAGCAGTTCGCGGCGGAACAAGGCGGGGTAGCACCCCAGGTAGCCCGCGACATCACACTGCAGAAGCTGAACGACTTCAGCGCGCAACTGGAAACCACGCGCGCGGAGATGGCCAGCACCGAGCAAAAGATTCATGACCTGGAAAAGCAAGCCAACGCAACCCCGGGACGTTTGACCACGCAGGTCCGCAAGTCGGACGACGCTTTCGTGCTGCAGGGGCTTAAGAGCACGTTGATGACTCTGGAATTGAAGCGCACCGAGCTGCTGACCAAGTATCAGCCCACGTACCGGCTAGTGCAGGAAGTCGACAAGCAGATTGCGGACACGCGGACGGCCATCACCAATGCCGAGAGCAAGCCACTGCAGGAAGAAACCACCGATCAGAATCCGACTTACTCCTGGATCAGCACCGAATTAGCGAAAGCCAAAGCGGATTTCAGCGCCCTGCAGGCGCGGGCAGCGGCAACGCAAGCCATCGTGCAGGTCTATCAGCAGAAGGCGAAGGAACTGGAAGAGAAAGGGATCATTCAACAGGATCTGCTGCGCGCGGAAAAAACCAACGAAGAAAATTACCTGCTCTACCAGCACAAGCGTGAAGAAGCGCGCATGGCCGATGCTCTTGACGCCACGCGCATCTTGAACGTGGCAGTGGCGGAACAGCCGACCGTGCCCAACATGCCGGCGATCTCGCCGTGGCTGTTCGGGCTGGTAGGCGTGCTGCTCGCATGCACCGTGAGCGTGGGAGCGGTGTTCACGATGGAATATCTTGATCCGTCTTTCCGCACCCCATCCGAAGTTCTCTCCGAGCTCAACATTCCTGTGCTCGCGTCCGTGCCTGTAGGCAAAAATGGGAACGGCTTCCATGTGAATGGTAACGGGCATACAAACGGGAATGGCAACGGCGCTCATGGCGTGATTGCCGATCCTGCCGTCCACGATGGCGATGGCGATTCCATAGAGCAGTCCCAGGACGTAATCGATCGTTTCGAACAGGAATAAGGGGACCCAGGAATGTTTCTTAACTACTACGGTCTGCGGGAGCAGCCTTTCGGGGTTACTCCCGACCCGCGTTTCCTATACCTTAGCGCGGCACATCGGGAAGCGCTGGCGTCGCTGGTATACGGCATCGAAACAAACCGGGGCTTCCTCAGCCTGATCGCCAAGCCCGGCATGGGCAAGACCACGCTGCTGTTCCATTTGCTGGAGCGGTTTCGTGGCGCGGCACGCACCGCATTTCTGTTCCAGACGCAGTGCAATTCGCGGGAGTTCATGCGATTTCTGCTGGCCGAACTCGGCTACGGCAGTGACGACACGGACTTCGTCAAGATGCACGAAGAGTTCAACAAGCGACTTCTGCAGGAAGCACGCGCAGGAAATCGCTTTATCGTGGTAATCGACGAGGCACAGAATCTCGATCCGTCAGTGCTGGAAACTGTCCGCTTGCTGTCGGATTTTGAAACGCCGCGGGCAAAGCTGATGCAGATCATTCTGGCCGGTCAGCCCGAATTGGCCAACAAGCTGGCCAACCCGGGACTCTCTCAGCTGCGGCAACGCGTGTCCATCATGAATGGATTGCAGCCGCTTTCTCTGGAGGAAACGAGCCACTACATCCAGCACCGGCTGCGAATCGCGGGTTGCAAAGACAAGTTTCCCTTCAGCCAGGAGGCGGTTGCCAAGATCTTTGAGTACAGCGAAGGTATTCCGCGCAACATCAATAATTTCTGCTTCAACGCCATGTCGCTGGGGTGCGCGCTTCGCCAGGAAGTGATCGAGGACTCAGTGATTGACGAGGTGGCAACCGATCTCGATATTAGCCGCCACGTGTCGCAGCCGAGTCCATCCGCGATTGGAGTTCATCCCGGATTTCCTGCCATGTATCCGGAGGCCCAAGTGGTACTTCCGCCGGTGCCTGGCAACGGCGGCTACCCGGTCGACGGGAATGGAAACGGCAACGGCAATGGCGTAGCCCTGACCCCGGCCGAGGCCAAGGCTTACATGCAGAAAGTCGTGTTACAACTCAAGAACTACACGCAGGCGCTGGAACGGGTGGCTACCGGTTTGTCCGGGCCCGAGCGCCCCAATTAAGGCTCCACTTCGTCGTCATTGTTCCTGAGGTTCCTCGTATTTCGTAGTTCAGCTTCCTTACAGACACGCCGCAACTTCCTGCTTTTTCCCTTCACTCGAATACAGCCCGAATCCTGGAGGATTGGTGGGTCACATCCGTCGGCAGTTGCTGTTGAATGCGCTGAAGCTGTTCGATGTCACGCTCATGATGGTGGCGTTCGGTCTGGCTACCATCGTGGTTTCCCATGGAAGTACGGTGACCTTGGCCGAATTCCTGGGCATGCGGGTGAAGATCCAGAATTTCGTGATCTTCTCGGCACTGCTCTATGCGTGGCACGTTATCTTCCGGTCGTTTGGGATCTACGCCTCGCGGCGTCTCTCCCGGCGCTGGGATGAAAGCCTGGACGTTTTCAAGGCTGCCTCGTTGGGCACGCTGCTGGTCCTGGCTGCCACCGCGATTTTTCATATTCGCCTGGTTACCTTTACGTTCCTGCTGGTCTTCTGGGCGGGCAGCACGCTGCTGACGATCACTTTCCGGTTAGCGCTCCGCATCATACTGCGGAAGATCCGGCTGCGTGGGCGCAATTTACGCCACATGCTGATTGTGGGGACGAATAACAAGGCCATCGAATTCGCGCGGAAGATCGAAGCCAGCGGCGGATTGGGATATCGCATCATCGGCTTTGTGGATGAAGAATGGCACGGCATGGAGGAGTTCCGGCAGTCCGGTTACCCGGTGGCCTGCAATTTCTCAGAACTCCGCGACTTCCTGCGGGAAAACGTGGTCGATGAAATCGCCGTGACTTTGCCCATGCGGTCTCTGCATTCGCACGCTTCGGAAATAGCCCGGATCTGCGAAGAACAGGGAATCATGTTGCGCTTCATGACGAGCCTATTCGATCTTAAAGTGGCCCGGTCCAGAGCGGACGATTTTGATGGCGATTCGTTAATCACGCATTACACCGGCGCTTTAAATGAAGGCTGGCCGGTGGTGATCAAGCGGGTTCTGGATTTCTCGGTATCGTTCATTATCATCACTCTGCTTTCGCCACTTCTGGTGGTTACGGCCTTGCTCATCAAGTTAACTTCGCCCGGGCCGATCCTGTTCGTGCAGCGACGGCTGGGGCTCAATAAGCGTCGTTTCAATATCTATAAATTCAGAACCATGGTTCCCGACGCGGAAAAAAGGATCAAGGAGCTCGAGCACCTGAATGAAGTCAGTGGCCCGGTGTTTAAGATCAAGAACGATCCGCGAATCACGCCGGTCGGCCGCTTTTTGCGGAAAACCAGCATCGACGAGCTGCCGCAGTTGTTGAACGTGCTCAAGGGGGACATGAGCCTGGTCGGCCCGCGGCCCCTGCCGGTGCGCGACTACGAGGGCTTCAGCGAGGATTGGCAGCGGCGCCGTTTCAGCGTTCGCCCCGGCATTACCTGCCTGTGGCAGATCAAGGGACGCAGCTCGATTCCGTTCGAGCAGTGGATGGAGTTGGACCTGCAATACATCGACAAGTGGTCGCTGTGGCTGGATTTTGAAATCCTGATTAAGACGATTCCCGCGGTGCTTCGTGGTTCAGGAGCCGCGTAACCGAGTTCGTATCCGTTTCAACCGATCACACGATTAAGGAGAGAGTCCATGAAGTTCGTTCGCAACACCGCCAGGAACTTTCGCGTTGCGGGAGAGCTGTTCTCGTTTTTCGGAGGGCGCCGGTGGTGGATCCTGCCTATCCTGATCACCCTTTTCCTTCTCGGTGCATTCATCATCGTGGCCCAGAGCTCCTCGCTCGCACCTTTCATTTACACGATGTTCTGACCTACACCCTTGATCGGGGTCTTCAGCCTGGTTTCGCTCGTGAAGTTTTGGGAGCGGTACCCAGGCTGAAGATACCTATGCACGCCCACACTGATCTGAAGTGAAATTTTCCCTCGGGGTCTCGGAAGAAGAATGAAGAAGCATCGCTTTTTGAAGTCAATTTTCTGGTTTTTCGCATTTTGTGTAGTTTTTGAGCTCGTGTTACGGCTATTCGGGTATGGCAATTACACGATTTATCGCCCCGATGATCGACTGCTGTGGGTTCCGGAGCCGGGTCGCACCCTGACGGTGGTCAATCACCTGCCGATTACGATCAATCACCAGGGTTTCCGCTATGCATCGGACCTGACACAGAAGCAAAAGGACCAGTTGCGGATCATCGCGTTTGGCGATTCTTCCACCCAGGGCTGGGGTGTCGACGATAACTCGCACTACAGCGCGGTACTGGAACGAACGATGAATAGCGGCGCCTGCCCCAAAGAACATGCGCAGGTGGTTTCCGCGGGCGTAAATGCTTATCCCAATTCTTTGATTGCCGAGAAGGTGAAGCTGGTAGTCGAGGATCCGGTCACGCGTCCGGATATCGCGATTGTGGCGTACAGCTACAACAGCAACTTCGAAAAACTGCCAAATCTTACGGGCGAGGCCCGAAAAGCATTCTTGCGGCGGGTTGAGGTGAAATCGATTGTGCGCCGCAGCGCGATCTATAACTTCGTAATTGAGGATCTGCTGCGACGAGTCGCTTATTACCAACTCCGCCATATCGTGATGAAAGGATCCCTGGCAACTATTCACGACGCCGACGTCCCCGACGTGAACCAGTTCGATGCCGGTTTGCAGCAGAGCCTCGATGTCTGCCGCCGCAACGGCGTGCAAATGATGCTGCTGTTACTGGGTTCGGACGGGGAGATGGCGCCGGAGCATCCGTTCCAGAAGGCGATGCTGGATTTCGCACAGAAGAATAACGTGCCGATTGTGAACATGATTCCGGTGATCAGCACCAAGGATCAATCCAAGATGTTCATGGATCCCGCACATCCCACCGTAGCTGGACACCAGATTATTGCGAACGAACTGCTGAAAGCGATTCGCACCTTGCCGGTGTACCAGCAGGACTGTGAAGGAACCGCTCCGGCAGTGAACGTCGCTAACTCAAGCCATAGCGCTGCCGCAGCAACGGCCACGCAGTAGCATCAAGGCAGGGGCGGACGCTGCGTGCGCAGGGATCGGCAACACAGGTAGGCAATATCGCGGTCCAGGAGAAGTCGAGAAATGAGCACAGTCGCCAGTCAAGTACCGCAGCAATTGCAGATGCCGCAAAGGCTATTCCTTCGGTATCCGGAAGTCCTCGCGTGCCCGTTTTGCCATGGAAGTTTTCAAGTCAGCGAGGAACGGCTTGTCTGCACGGGATGTCAGCGCAACTTCAACGTCGACAGCGGCATTCCCCAGCTTTTCGCGCCGAATGATCCGGAGAAGTTCAAGGGCGACGTGACCGAGGTAGTGAAGTCGTTCTACGAGGAAAACCCGTTCCCCAACTATGACGACATCGACTCAGAAGAAACCTTGATGGAGAAAGCGCGCAGCGGCATTTTTGCGAAGCTGCTGGATGAGCAGATCCCACAAGGCGCGTTTGTGCTGGAAGTGGGTTGCGGGACAGGGCAACTCACAAACTTTCTCGGTATGCACTATAACCGCCGCGTGTTTGGCTCTGACATGTGTCTGCACTCCCTGCGGCTGGCGAACGGCTTTCGTGACCGGTGCGGCATCAAGAATGCCGGTTTCGTGCAGATGAATCTTTTCCGGCCAGCATTCAAGGAGCGGTCGTTCGACCTGGTCGTATCCAACGGCGTACTGCACCACACGGCTGATCCCTACGGAGCGTTTCAATCGATCTCTCGGCTAGTAAAGCCAGGCGGCCACATCATCATCGGGCTCTATAACAAGATTGGCCGCTTGACCACCGACTTTCGCCGTTTCCTGTTCCGCGTCACGGCCGACAAGCTTGCCTTTCTGGATGCGCACATGCGTAACAAGAACTACAACGCCGACCGCAAGCGAGCGTGGTTCTACGACCAGTACAAGCATCCGCACGAGAGCAAGCACACCTTCAGCGAAGTGATCGATTGGTACGAGAAGAACGGCTTCGAGTACCTCTTCAGCATCCCCAAGATTGAGGCGGGCGCTTTCAGCAATGAAGAGCAGCTTTTCGAACCTCACGACAAAGGCACGAAGATGAGCCGGTTCTTTACCGAGCTGGAGATGCTGCTGACCGGCGGCGCTGACGGTGCGCTGTTTATCGTGATCGGAAAGAAAAAGTAAAGGTCGTTCAGGCCCCGGCAGGCCAAGGAATCATGTGATCGGATCTAATGGAAATAACGGTTTGAAAGCGACGCCGAAGGCGACCGGCCTCCGTCCGGGCGCGATGGTGGCAGCTCTTGCCGTGTTCACGCTGCTGGTCTTCTGGGCAGCCAGCGGACCGATCGTATCGTGGCAGACAGTAAGCATCGCGAGCGTCGGAATCGTGATCTTCGCGGTTCTGTGTTTTGCGATTTCAACTACGCGGACCGGCGTGCTCCGCAACCGAAATATCATTTTCGCGCTATGGTTCGTGCTGCTTGGATCGGAAGAAGTTTTCTCGTATCTGACGGAGGACCCCGGAGCAGGCACGGCAGGAAGCTTCTCCAGCGGCGCCTATTCCGAAGCAATGATCTGGGTTTTTGTTTTCCTGGCGCTGCTGATCTACACGGTGCGGAACCCCGAATATCTGCGGCAGATTTTCAGGGGGTCATTCAAGTGGGTGGCGATTTTTGGAACCATCGCGCTGCTTTCATGCAGCTATGCCGAATCAAAGTTTTTCGCGGCGGCGTGGAGTTTCAAGCTTTGGCTGGTGATCCTGCTGCTGGCCGCCTGCACCTCCGAGACGGAAACTTTTGAAGACTTGTTGGCCTTTCTGAAGACGACGATGCTGGGCTTTGCCTTTCTGCTGGTCGTTCCCCTAATTCGTCTGTTTTCCGATCCTGCAGTACTTGCCGAAGGGCGTCTTTATGATGTGGCGGCCGCTCCCACCATGCTCTCGGCGGACGCAGCATGCCTGGTGCTGCTGGCGCTCACGGTTTCAAATCCGCGGCGCCGGGGATGGTTGTTGGGCATGGCGGCATTCGGTTTCGCTGTCATGATTCTGGCCGCCGGGAAGACGGCAATTGCCGCGGGAATTCTGTGCAGCATCCTGTTTTTCGCCTTGCAGCGAAAGATGAGTTCCGCCGGCATTTTCGTCCTCGCCATGATCATCGTGGGGGGCCTGGTGTTTATCCTCACGCCCGTTTCCGACTATCTCGGCACCTACGCGAAATCCGATCAGGCGTTCTCGGTAACCGGACGTACCGAGGTCTGGGAAGCAGGTTGGGGACTGATCAAGCAGAAGCCGATTATGGGCCGAGGATACATGTCTTCGCGATTCCTGGCCGATAAGATCGACGTCAGTTGGCACCCTGAACATCTGCACGATGGTTTTCTGGAAGCCTGGTACAACAACGGCATTTTCGGGCTGTTCACCATCATCATGATTCAGTTCGTTATTGTGCGGAACCTGTGGCGAGCGCGCAGTGTATCCAGGCAGATGCCTTATGTGAACCAGGTAGCGGTGGGGGCCTTGGTGCTTTATCTGAACATCCTGATCAATGGCCTGGTCAGCCGGGCGTTTGGAAGCCGCCCCGACGCCACTTTCATGACGATGTTTGCGGTGGTGTTTGTGAGTGATCGCCTTTATCACGCATTCTGCGTGCAGGAAGAACCACAGCCGCGCATTGCGCCGTGGCAGTTTGAATCAGCAACCGTTCGTTAATCCAACTTAGAGTTTTGCTCGGGGAGAGCAGCCCAATGTTAAAGAGAGCATGGCAAGCGTGGAAAGAGTTTGGACACAAGGTCGGTAATTTCCAAGCACGGGTTCTGCTGACCGTGGCGTATGGAGTCATCATCCTGCCCTTTGGGCTGGCGGCGCGTTGGTTCAGCGATCCTCTGCGCATCAAGAACCGGCCGAAGGAGTGGCTGGACCATCCCGAAGAGGCCTACGACATGGCGTGGGCTCGCAAGCAGTAACCGATTGGAGCAAACCCTCCATGCGCGCACTTTGAGCGCACAACAGGAAATCCGTCACAGAGTTTAAGGACAAAACACAAATGTACATACTTGGGGTCAGTTGTTATTACCACGATGCGGCAGCGGTGCTATTGAAAGATGGCGTGCTGGTGGCAGCCGCGGAAGAAGAGCGGTTTTCTCGCATCAAGCACGACTATGGGTTCCCGAAGCAGGCGATCCATTTCTGCATGGACCAGGAGGGGATCAGCGGCAACGATCTGGATTACGTAGTCTTCTTCGAGAAGCCGTTCCGCAAGCTGGACCGGATCCTCATGATGACTCTGCAGACCTATCCCCAGTCGTGGAAGGTCTTTCGCGAGTCAATGATCACCTGGATGGTCGACAAGCTCTGGGTTGCAACGACCCTGCAGGACGAGTTGGGAATTCCCAAGGACAAAGTTATCTTCAGCGAGCATCACTTATCGCATGCGGCGAGCGCGTACCTGTGTTCACCGTTCGACGAGGCCGCAATTCTCACCGTTGATGGCGTCGGTGAGTGGGTGACCGGCACCTATGGAGTGGGCAAGGGAAATGACATCCGCCTGCATAAGCAAATGGAGTTTCCTCATTCCGTGGGCTTGCTGTACTCGGCGTTCACCGCTTTTCTCGGCTTCGAGGTAAATGAGGGCGAGTACAAGGTCATGGGCATGGCTCCCTATGGCGAGCCGCGCTATGTGGACAAAGTCTGGAAGCTCGTGCACCAGAACCAGGATGGGTCTTTCTCTCTGGATATGGACTATTTCAGTTTCCATCACTCCACGGACAAGACTTATAGCCGCAAATTCGTGGAGTTGTTCGGCGAGCCACGTCCGCCCAAAATGCTGTTCTTCACCGAGGCCACGGGTTTCCCGAAATACTTTGGAACGCCACCGGGAAATTACAAAGAGCTCTCCAAACTCAACCAGCACTACGCGGATATCGCGGCCAGCATTCAGCGGGTCACGGAAGAACTGCTGATCGGCATGGCGAATAACCTGCATCGCCAGACCGGCTTGAAGAAGCTATGCATGGCGGGTGGCGTGGCGTTGAACTCGGTGGCTAACACCCGCATCCTGAAAGAGACGCCATTTGAAGAAATGTACGTGCAGCCGTCGGCTGGCGATGGAGGCGGGGCCTTGGGCGCCGCGCTATGGGCCTACAACACGCTCCTTGGCAAGCCGCGCAACTGGCAGATGGACCACGCCTACTGGGGCCGTTCCAACTCCGATTCGGAGATTGGCGATTTCCTGCGGAAGAACAATATTCCACATACCCGGTTCGACAGCGAAGACAAGTTGCTGGACCAGGTTGTGAATCACCTGATGAATGGCAAGGTAGTGGGCTGGTCGCAAGGACGATTTGAGTGGGGGCCGCGCGCTCTGGGTAGCCGCTCGATTCTCGCCGATCCTCGCAATCCGAACATGAAAGATATCGTGAATTCGAAGATCAAGTTCCGGGAGCCATACCGGCCGTTTGCGCCGTCGGTGCTGGCGCAGTACGCGGAGCGATACTTCGAGTTGCCCAACGCGGCGAAGCATTCCCCAGCACGCTACATGCTGTACGTGGTACCGGTAAAGCAGGATCAACAGGCCACTCTGCCGGCCATTACTCACGTAGATGGGACAGGGCGCTTGCAGACCGTGTTCAAGGAACAAAGCCCCCGCTACTACAACCTGATCGAGAAGTTCGGCCAGGCTACGGGAGTGCCGGTCGTGCTGAACACGAGTTTTAACTTGAAGGGCGAGCCCATCGTGAACACGCCGGCAAACGCCTTCAACACATTCTCCAAGAGCGAGATGGACGCCCTGGTGCTGGAGAACTTCATCGTGGACAAGTCGATCGCATAACCAACGAAATTCAGTTGCCTTGTCTCTAATGGCTGTAGATACTTTGCAGAAGCCGATCCAGCAGTCATCGCCACTACAAAAAAGGGACGACGGATCTCGACGAAAACTCTCAGGAGCCTTTCATGGAAGTGAACAAACGAATACTGGTGACAGGCGCAGGTGGCTTCATAGGCCATCACCTTGTCAAACGGCTCAAGGCTGAAGGTCACTGGGTTCGCGGCGTAGACCTGAAGCATCCCGAGTTCGAAACCAGTGAGGCTGACGAGTTCGAGATCCTGGATCTGCGGACGTCCGAGAATTGCCTGCTGGCAACTCGTGGCGATATCGACCAGGTGTATAACCTCGCGGCGGATATGGGAGGCATACAGTACATCACCTCGGTGCATGCCGAGATCTGCCGAAACAATATCCTGATCAACACTCACATGCTAGAGGCCAGCCGTCAAAACAGTGTAAGACGCTTCCTGTTCGCTTCGACTGCCTGCGTGTACAACCGCGCCAAACAAGACACCGCAGATGTCACCGCCTTGCGGGAGGAAGACGCGATCCCGGCGGATCCGGAGCCTGGTTATGGCTGGGAAAAACTGTTTACAGAGCAGCTTTGCCAGTATTACTACAAGGATTTTGGATTAGACACCCGCATTGTGCGCTCGCACAACGTGTACGGACCGCTGGGCACATACGAAGGCGGCAAAGAAAAGGCGCCTGCCGCGATCAGCCGTAAGGTCGCACTAGCCGAGGATGGCGGCGAGATCGAGGTCTGGGGAGATGGCGAGCAGACCCGGTCCTTTATGTACATCGAGGATTCGGTCGAAGGTCTAATGCGCATCATGGCATCGGATTACAGGGGACCGTTGAATTTGGGCACTGATGAACTCATCAGCATAAACGCCCTTTACGATCTGGTGGCGAAGATAGCCGGCAAGCGGCTGACGAAACGTCATGTTCCCGGACCGCAGGGTGTGCGTGGACGCAACAGCGACAATACGCGACTGATACAAGTGTTGGGTTGGAAGCCGTCGATTTCACTCGAACAGGGAATCACGGTCACCTACAAGTGGATTGAATCGCAGGTTCGGAAGACCGCTCCCCGCCGCGTGCCAGTAGCTGCCGACTGAATCGCCTCTCCTCTCGAGCCGAAGACCCCAAGAGAAAACTGATGCCTTCCGATTCGCTTTCGGGCCCACTGTTCGTTGTCGGCATGTGGCGTTCCGGTACCTCCCTGCTGTACACCCTCCTGAATCAGCATCCCCAAATCGCCCTGATGTACGAGGGCGATTTAGCGCTTTTGCGGCCGTTGTTTCGCCATGGCGAAAGCTCACCCGACTGGCTGGAGCGCTGGGAATTCTGGAATTCCGGCATCACCCGCCATAGCCTTCAAAGGGAAAACTTACCTGCGACATTTCCCGATTTCCGCAGTGCCGCGGAAACCGTGTGGAGTCAATATGCCGGCCTGGCGATCTATGGGGACAAATCTCCGAACTATTTTGATTTGCTGCCGCAGCTCGCCAGGGATTTCCCCAACGCGCGCTTTATCGTGATTTGGCGCGACCTCGCAAACATTTGCCGGAGTATGGTGAACGCTCGAGAGAGCTCCTCCTACTTTCGCAAACGCGGCATTATGCATCGAGCCGTGCTCGGATACCACAAGCTGAAGCAGGGATGCGACACGCTGCGCAGTCTCGGAATTCCCCTCCATCAGATTCAATACGAAGAGATGATCGACAGTCCGGCAGAGGTGATGGGCGGCATCTGCGCATTTCTCGACATCCGTTTCGATCCCCGCATGACCGTGCTCGATGGAGCGGACCGTTCTGCAATTTATGACGCCTCGCACCACGCGGCTGTCAACAGCAGCAACATTGGGCTGAAGAGAGCCAGGAAGGAAGTACTTTCTCCGGCGCTGAAGAGCAAGATTGGGCGCTATCTCGCGTATTGGACAAAAGAATACGGCGGTACCTGGCCGCTGTATCCGAAGTCGCTCATCACGGATGTGCGCGGTCCGGGATTCCTCGAGAGGACAAAAGACGAAGCCTTGTTTCGCGCACTGCGCTCCTTCGACCGCTTTACTTCCCGTGTGTACTGCTACGCTCCCATCTGGATGTTACGGGCGTACCGTTCCGTAAAGGCGAGAACCCGCGGTAGTCTTCAGACTGGCAACGAGCCGCAGGCGCGCCGTGGCTTGTCGAAGACTGCCGCGCCGGAAATCAGCAGTACTTTGCAGTCCTGATCTATCCATGCCTACAGTTCGCCAAATCCGATTTGCGCTGGCTAAGACCTCGTTGCGGAAGCCGCTGGTCTGGAGCCGTCACCGCGGCCTGACGGAACACGACGCCTTTGTCGGCGCGTATCCGCGCTCCGGCAGCACCTGGTTACGTTTCATGCTGGTGGAGATTCTGGGCGGAGAGTCGTCGGCATTTACCACCGTGAACCATGCGGTGCCCGACGTGGGCTATCATCGCGGCACAGCAGCCATCCTGCCTGGGGCTGGACGTCTGATCAAAACCCATGAGCCATACCAGAGGGAATACAAAAAGGCAATTTACTTAGTGCGCGATCCGCGAGATGTTGTTCTCTCCGAATATGCGTACCAGAAGGCCTTGGGGTTGGCCGGAAACGACTTCGACGTTTATCTCGGACGTTTTCTCCGTGGCGAAGTGAATCCATTCGGATCCTGGATCAGGCACGTCAGTTCCTGGATTGAGGCCATGGATGCCGGTAAGGTGAATGGCGTTTTGGTTCGATTTGAGGACCTGCGACGCGATTCGGAAAATGCGCTGGCGGAGTTGATCGGCTTTCTCGGAGTTCCGATGAATCGGGAGAAGATTCGCGAGGCGGTGGCCAACAACTCTCTGGAAAAGATGAAAGACAAAGAAAAAAAGAACCCGCAGCGCGCCTCGGCTAAAGGCCGTTTCGTGCGCAGCGGTTCGGTTGGAGGCTGGCGCGAGCAGTTTACGCAAGCCCAGATCGAGCTCGTGCAAGAGCGCGCGGGAAAGGTGCTCGAACGCCTGGGTTACCCCGGTGTCGAGGCCTTGGAAAGGGAATTGGCATGACCACTCCCATTGATAAGAGCAAATCAGAACCTTTGCAGCTGCCCAAAAAACCGCCGGTTGGATCGACCGGAGTGCAGTGCCTGCGCTGCCATCACGAGCTCGACAGCTACGTATTTACGCGATTCACTTTCTTGCCTTACGGCACCCATAGTGCGAATGTAATGCTGGAATGCCCGAAATGCGGGCACATCGAGTTCATGGCCGAAAGCAGTCCGCTGCTGCGGCGTCTCACCGCGATTCCCGCGGCCGTGGGCGACGGCGACTGAGCCGCAGGCAATTTGGTTCAGACACAGTTTGCCGGTGTCTTTGATTTCGATACTGCCTAACCTCCTCTCTCCGCAGTAATTTCCATGCAAATTCTGGGACTATCCGCTTTAAGTCACGATACTTCCGCGGCTCTTCTGGAGGACGGAGTTGTTCGTGCGGCGATGGAAGAAGGCAAGCTGACCCGCGCCAAGAACACTCGTGGACTGCCGGAGACTGCCATCCAGTTTTGCTTCAAGCAAGCCAACACCGACTGGCAGAAGCTGGATTATGTCGCAGTCGCCAGCCGTCCGGTGCGGGCGTGGATGCGACGCTCCGCAGCCGGCGCGAAGGTATCCCCGCTATCGCCCGTCGCGACCGGATTTTCGCAATTCAGCGAGATCGCCCGCTTGTCGCGGGAGCTAGGCAACTTGCGAGTGCTGCGGCACAAGAATCACGCTCCGACGGGCAAGCTGGTCAGCTACGAGCACCAACTGTGCCATGCCGGCGGAGCTTTCTACCTCTCGCCATTCGACCGTGCCCTCATCGTCGTTATGGATGAAGAAGGCGATGGAAAATCGGGGCTGCTCGCCATTGGTGAAGGGAACGACATTCGTATCCTGCGCAGCATCTCTTATCCTCATTCTCTTGCCTGGCTTTATTCGCAGATCACGGAACTGATCGGCTTCGTGCCGCGCGTAGAAGAACACAAGACACAATGGCTAAGCCTGGAAGGCAAACCGGAATATGACGCTGTTTTCGAGGACCTGCTGAAGTGCGAAGGCGAATCGATCCACGTCGACACCAGCTACCTGGCGCATGGCGTAGGCGGCCGGTTCGTGCTTTCTTCGAAGTTTTATCGCCGCATTGGAGTTCCGGGAAAAACGGCCGAGCTGAGCGATGGTGTTAAGCGAGCCCTAGCAGCGACTGTCCAGCAGGTCTGCACGAAAGCGGTCATCAGTGTTGTAGAAGCGCTCAGCAAACGCGAGGGAATCTCGCAGGTGTGCCTGGGTGGCGGATTGTTCCAGAACAGCCTGCTGGTCGCCGCACTGGAGCAGAAGCTGGGATTGAACCAGGTTTTTGTTCCGCCCGCTCCCGGGAATGCAGGCGCGTCACTAGGGGCCGCGCTCCTGGTGCAGCACAGCGAATTGAAAATGCCGCGAAAAGATCTCGGACTTGCGCTCTATCCGGGGCCGTCCTATTCGCGACACCAGATAAAAGACGTACTCGACAACTGCAAGGCCCGGTTTACGTTTCAGAACACGAATGACCGGCGCGCCGACGCGGCGGTCCAGCTATTACTAAGCGGCAAGATCGTCGGATGGTTCCAGGGGGCGGCGGAGTTCGGCCCGCGAGCGCTGGGCAATCGCAGCGTGCTCGCTTCGCCCTGGGCTCCGTACGTGAAAGAGAATCTCAACGATTTCATTAAGCACCGGGAGTGGTTCCGGCCGTTTGCCATTTCCATTCCGGAAGAGGATGCGCCGCAATACTTCGACGCCTCGCAGCTTTGTCTATCCATGAGCACGCTGGCGCAGGTTCGCACGGAGAATGCCGGCTTGCCGGAAGGCTTCGTTTTACCGGGTAACCTGGTGCGTTTGCACACGGTAAGCCGCGCGACTAATCCGGCGTTCTGGGGGCTTCTGAAGCGTTTTGGAAAGAACGCGCCGGCTCCCATGCTTATTAACACATCGTTCAACCTGTTCGGTGAACCACTGGTTATGAGCCCGCTGGACGCGATTCGCAGCTATTCCTGTTCAGGGCTCGATGCACTCATCATTGACAACTTCTTGATGTCGAAGACCCCGTTCCAAGTTACGCTGCCCACCTCCGAAACCGCTGCTGCCCACGTCTGATCGTCACCGCAAGCGGCCTTCGCTGTAAGCCCGTTCCCGTCTCCTTGCACCCCTCTTGATACCCCGGATTTCCATGGTACGGGAGTGCCTTGTGCACCCGAAGCAGTTACACTGGGGTATCGCGCGCGCCTACTTCTCAGGTTCATCCTCATGAAAAAAAATTCCAATCTCCGTCTCGCGCTCGTGTTGCCATGCGTGATTGTTCTTTCGCTGACAGCTTCCATGATGATTTCATCGGGTGTAACCGTGGCTGCGTCAACCCCGACCGCTCCCATCGCGCCGACATTTTTTGGATTTCATATCAACCGCCTGAATACGCCCTGGCCTGAGGTTCCGTTTGGCAGCTTGCGTATGCTGGGCAATTTGACGACGTGGATTCACGAAGAAGGCGAGGGCCGGAATCGCTACGACTGGCGCAATCTGGATGGCTGGTTGGGACGGGCGCGGGAGCACGGGGTCGACGTGATGTACACGTTTGTGAATACGCCGGAGTGGGCAGCCGCAGTGCCCCGTGGACGATGTGGGCCACGCCGCGACTCGCCTGATTGTTCTTACCCCAAGGATCTGAACACGACGGCGCAGTGCCAGGGACCGCTGGCTGGCATCACCACCACTAACTGTATGTTCAAGGAATACGTCACGAGCCTGATGAATCATGTGTGCACCGGAACCGCGCCACACAAGAAATGCCAGATCACGGCGTATTCATGCTGGAACGAGCCTAATCTCGACGGCTTTTGGAACGGAACGTATGCTCAAGCCGCGAAGATGTGCTCGGACGTGGTGAAGATCGTGAAAGAACAGTGCCAGGATTGCACCACGCTTACGCCCGACATCTCGGCGGCAACTTCGGGCGATACCAAGGAGAACGGTGACAGCCGCTCTTATGATGAGTGGCTGCGACAATTCCTGGCCGCCTACAAGAGCTACGGCAACTATCCCGACGGAATCGCATTTCATCCTTACGCCGCGCGCACCTTCGGCATCAATCCGATTCCATTCCCCGAAACTTTTGCCGGCAGCGGCTGTCCACACGAAGGACGCTCTCCCGCGTGTCCCGACACGCTTCTAGGCAAAATCGCGACCATTCGTTCCATAGCAGAGCAGGGTGGCATGGCAGGCAAGCCGCTGTGGTCGACCGAGGGGGGATGGGGCACCAATGGAGAACTGTCCGATCCCGATGCGCAGGCAGCGTACGTGGCTCGCTACTACATTCTCCAGGCCTCCGCAGGCGTAGCTCGCGTGTATTGGTATATGTGGGAGTATGCGGGAAACCCCCGTGGATGGGGCGGCATGTGGGATCCCTCCAGTGGAATCAACAAGGCGGGCATCGCCTATGGGCAGGTCTACTACTGGCTGGTTGGAGCCAGCTTTACCAAACCCTGCTCGGCGGATGGAACGGTCTGGACATGCGATCTGTCGCGTCCGGGCGGCTACCAGGGTCGAATCGTCTGGGATAGTGCGCGCTCTTACGACATGCGAGCGATGGCGAAATACTCGGCGGGAACCCAGTTCACACAATACCGTGATCTGAACGGATACAAAACTAACATCAGTGGGGGAACGGTGCAGATCGGATCGAAGCCGATCCTGCTGCAGAACAGCGACCCGGCGAAAGCTAAAAAGTAGGTCCGAAAATACAGCGGGGAGAAATTCGCAGTAATGATCTTCGCGTCTGGGACGGGCTTGCCTGTACAATTTTGTCTCTCTGTGTCTTGGAAATCCAATCGCGGTAAAGGAACGAACCCATGGGGCTGAGTCTGAGCGGTAAAACAGTGGCTGTTCTTGGCGCAGGCAAGATGGGCGGCATTTTGATCCAAGCCCTGCTCAAGGACGGAATGCTCGCCCCGCAGCACACACGCGCCACCGTGGCGCACGAAGACAAAGCCAAAAGTCTGAGCGCGAAGCTGGGGATTCCCGTGTGCACCGATAATCGCGCTGCTGTCGAGGGCGCGGACGTGATCCTGATCGGCGTGAAGCCCCAGGTGGTGCAAGAAGTAGTTGAGGAAATTCAGGACCGGGTGACGCCTCGTCAAATGATCATTTCAGTCGCTGCCTCGGTGCCGACGAGCCTCATCGAAAAAGCGCTGGCCAGCGATGTCCCGGTGATCCGCGCCATGCCCAACACTCCCTGCCTGCTTGGATATGGAATGACCGCATTGGCAAAAGGTAAGCATGCCAATGCGGGGCATCTGGAACTGGCCTCAGCGATGTTCAACGTGGTTGGCCGGACGGTGGTGGTCGACGAAAAGCACCTGGACGCAGTCACGGCGCTGTCGGCAAGCGGGCCAGCGTACATCTACATTATTCTGGAGTCGCTGGCTGAGGCTGGTGTAAAAGTGGGACTTCCTCGCGATATTGCCACGCTTCTCGCCGCCCAGACGGCCCTAGGAGCAGCCAAAGTGGTACTTGAGACAGGAGATCACCCAGCTCTGCTAAAAGATGCAGTCACAACACCCGCAGGGTGTACTATCGATGGAATCATGGAATTGGAAGAGGGGAAGCTGCGGGTAACTCTAATCAAGGCAGTGGTTAAGGCAGCTCAGAGAGCCAAGGAGCTAGCGTTTTCCACTTAGGGAATCCAGAATAGCACTAAAGTGCTATTTACCCAGTCGGTGATTGAGACTAATTTACATGGGAACAGTGGCTCGGGGTGGCCGGCTGTTTTGGTGAATCACTACTCTGGGCTAATAGCCTCCCTCGATAAACCAAAGATAGAGACCTTAATTAGTTTCGACAGTTCTTCTTCGCTGATGCGGTCGCTTCGTCAATCTCGGTGAGTGGAACACTCGCGCAAGGGGCCTCCATGGCAGACGTAATCTCGTTATCCGAAAACGACGTTATTCGTGTTCTCACGGTTGACAGCACGCGCATGAACAGCCAGATGCTGGCGGATTCTCTGGCACGCGATAAGCGCTTCCGGGTTTCGTCGGCCGAACCGACGCAAGCTGCGGTGATGGCCACGGTTGTAACTGAACGGCCGCACGTTATCGTGCTCAGCGCAGCACTCGAGCAAACCAGCAATCGGGGCTTCCAGGTGGCGCGTGAGATTCACAGCACCTATCCCGATATTCGAATGATCATGCTACTTGATTCCTCCGAGCGCGCTGCCGTGGTTGAAGCATTTCACGCGGGAGCACGCGGAGTATTCTGCCGGACGGAATCGCTGAAGGCCTTGGCAAAATGCATTCACAGCATTCACATGGGCCAGGTGTGGGCAAACAGCGCTGAGCTCGGTTACGTCCTCGAATCGTTCCGGGGAGCCACCTCGCTTGCGTTACCGCAAACGGGAACCGCGGCAACGCTCTCTAAGCGCGAGCGGGACGTGATTCGCTGCGTCGCCGAAGGCCTCACCAACCGCGAAATCGCTCAGCGTCTAAACCTGACCGAACACACGGTCAAAAACTACCTGTTCCGTATCTTCGATAAACTGGGAGTTTCCAGCCGTGTCGAGGTTGTGCTCTTTGCTTTCAGCATGACGCGGTCGAATGCCCCCCAGCCTTCTCCAGTGCCAGCCAGCGCGCCCGTGGCTGTAGCGGCCGCAGCCGGTGTTAACGGCAAGATCCCTTCCGGTCTCCGTCCTCCGGTGCGTCCCAATGCGGCTATCGATCGCGATTTGCGCCGGGTAAGAAACTTTTAGCTGTTCAAGCAAGCTTTCGATTAAGAAGCCCGAACCGGGATCCCGGTTCGGGCTTTTGTATTTTGGTGCGTCGCCGTTAGGATCCGCTTCCCGACAGGTTGACCTGCTGTGGGCTATTCTTCGCGTTATCGGTAATCGCAATCGCAGCTCTGCGGATGCCGATAGCTGTAGGAGCGAAGGTCACGGAAATGGTACAGCTTGCACCCGGGGCTACGCTCTTCCCGCAATTGTTTGACTGCGCGAAATCGCCCGCATTCGTGCCTGAAATCCGGATGCTGGTGATCGATAACGTGCCCGAACCGGTATTCGTCAGAGTCACATTCTGGGGCGTGCTCCTGGTTCCCACCTTTTGCCGACCGAAAGACAGCAAGGTTGGATTCAGATTCACGGCGGGCTGAGTGCCGAAGCCCGTCAGTGTGACCTGTTGTGGGCTGCCGTCGGCGTTGTCACTGATTGACAGGACAGCTGAGCGCTTGCCGGTGACCGTCGGCGTAAACGCAACGCCAATCGTGCACGAGGCTCCCACTCCGAGCGACGACCCGCAATTGTTAGTCTGCCCGAAATCACCTGCATTCGTACCCGTGATTCCGATATTGCTGATGCTGACGGCTGCGCTCCCGGTATTGGTCACGGTCACATTCTTGGTAGGGCTGGTGGTGCCAACATTGACTTTTCCGAAACTCAAAGTCGAAGGAGAAACTGTTACCGTCAAGCCGCCGGTGCCAGTGCCGCTGAGAGCCACGGTTTGCGGGCTATTCGCGGCGTCATCGTTAATATTCAGAGTCGCGCTGCGGTTTCCGGTCGCGCTGGGAGTGAAGGTGACATTGATGGCGCATGCCTGTCCGGCAGCGAGAGTGGTTCCACAGGTATTTGTCTGGCCGAAGTCTCCGCTGTTTGCGCCGGTGAAAGTGAAGCCACTAATATTCAGGATTCTGTTCTGCCCGTTGTAGAGCATAGTGACCTGGGGCGCGCTCGTTGTCCCCACGTTTTGCGATCCGAAGGTCAGGCTGTTGGGGCCCGGACTCACGATGCCACAATTCGGAACCTGGAAATTTGCGATCCGCGTGGCCCACGTCGTCGAGTTGCCGGTCTGGTTGGTCGGAAAGTATTCGTTCGTATACCAGAACGTGCAATTGTCTACCGGATCCACCGTCATCGTGGTGTACGAGCCCCAGTGCCAGGTGTTCTCTTCGTCGGCTATTCCAGGGTAGACCTGGAACTCGGAGGGTAGCGTTGAAAAAGGAAGATTCCACCAAGAGGCGCTGATTCCCGGATGCGTGCTTGTTCCCGAGATGCTGTAACCGATCGCCACATTGGCGTTCTGATCTTCGGAGATGCTCGGCATGAAGCGATATTGGGAATTATCAGGACTGAGCGTGCCCCAGCGTGATACGGCAGGCGTGCCGCTGCCGCGCAGTTCATACCAGCGGATGCCCGTCTGCGAATTCTGCCCATTTCCTACCTGCACGACGTGAGCGAAGAGGAACGATTCATACCCTCCGTAATTGCGATAAGCAAGTCGCGGCATGAGACGGTCGCCCACTGAGTCGATGTGTTGGCCCGTATTCTGCGTGGAAGGTTCGGGAACGCAGACTGTTTGCGCGGGATTGCTGGTTTCATAGCATCCGGGCGTATAGCTCGACACTGACGGCGTGGTTTGGGTAAACGTCGAGTTAGCCGGATTATTCCAGTCCACGTGAAAATCCCAGAGGTTGAAGGTAGTCGAAGTTGTCGTCACCTGGTCGATAACGGGATTTTCAATGCTGACGAAATACTCGTGGCGCCCGGCCGGAGGGGGATTGTTGCCGTCCACGTCGCCGGGAATCAGGCTATGGCCGAGGTAAACCGTTCCCGGAATCGAGCTGGGATACTTAAAACATTGCGGCGATTTAGCCGTCCCACCGGCCAGCATGTTGGTGCGATCCAAAGCACAGGCCAAGATGCCGACTTCGCGGAAATTCTGGTCTGTGTCGTTCAGATCGATCGCGAGATAGTATGCATCCGGCCAGGTTCCTAGCTTGGGCCAGTCGGGAAAATACACGTGACCTTGCGGATTGGTGCCCAGAAGCGGATTCAGCGAGATCTCGTAGGTGTTCCACTTGAGCGTCGTCGAGGTGAGATCGTCAGTATTGGAGACAGCAATGCAATAGAAGTAGGTTCCGGGAGTTGCGGTGTGAGCGCCCATCACCCAACGGGAGGCGAGTCGGTCGAAGATGACCACGCCATCCCCAGAGATGTTGGAGCAGTCGGACATCCCGTGGTTGGTGAAAACTCCGGTTATTTGCTGTGGAGTATTCCAAACCGGCGCGAAGGTTACCTTGTCGTAAGCCTGGTAGTAGATGCTTGAGTACTCAAGGAACTGCTTGGTACCCACAGCACCATTAGCATCGACCTCGTAGCCGGGCCTGGTCAATTGGGCAGCGGTGATCCCATCGAAAGAATTCACCGTTTGTGCTACGGCCGAAAGGGACAATGCAGCCAGGAACAACAGCCAAGTCAGTCTTTTCATGCCTGCCATTTCTCCGCGAACTGTGCGTCCTCTCTGACTACGAAATCACACCGTGAATTCCCGCGCGTGAAGCAGGTTGCGCCTGCCCGGGCGAGGGCTGATAAACGCATATTGCCGCGCGTCACTGTACGTTCACCGTGACTGACGCGGTATTGTTCAGTTTGTTTCGATCGGCGGTGTTGAGGAGGATGTTCGTCGTGTCCTTAATCTGTGCACCCGCCTTAGCCGTGACCTGCACCTTCAGGGTTTCTGTGACTTTTGCATTGCTCACCAGCACGGGAGCTGTGCAGGAGACGGTACCGGTGGCGCCTCTCTTTGGAGCGACACAGGTACCAGAGCTAATGGTCACACTACTGAAAGTGGTTCCGGTGGGCACGGAATCTGAAACTCTCAACCCAGCCAGCGTGTCGGGTCCTTTATTTCCTGCGGTGATGGTGTAGGTCAAAATTGCGCCGCTCTTAACTGGATTAGGGGACGCGGTGAGCTGAACGTAGCCATCGGTCTGTACCGCGGAAATTTCGCTGACGAAGGCGTCGGTTGTTCCGTTACAAAGATCGTCGCTTCCGCAGGAAGTGGCAAACGCACCGGCGGTGGTAGGAAAGTCAGGCGATGCCGTGCTGCCCGTGACGTAAACGTTCCCTCGGGCAGACACTGCGATCCCGGTGCCGCCGTCGTCCATGGTTCCACCCAGGTAAGTCGACATCAGGGCCGCGGTTCCGGTGGGATTCAGTTCCGTGGCGACGACGTCTGCGCCACCGCCGTTCGCCTTCTGTACCGGGTTAATGGTCGGATAATCCGTTGCCACAGAGGCCCCGGTCACATAAGCGTTGTTGTTGTTGTCGAGCGCAATGGCCCAATTGCCTTCAAGACTTGTATCCGAGCCGTTTGCCGTGCCGGCGAGGTATGTGGAATACAGCAGTTGAGAAGCGGTGGGATTCAAGGCGCTTACGAAACCATTGGCGAAGCCGGAGCACCCTCCCGGGCAAGTCGTCTGGAATGCTTTGGCGCTGGTGGGGAAGTCGCCGGAGGCGGTCATACCTGCGATGTAGGCATCACCTTTGCCATCGACCGCGATGCCATTTCCGCGATCGAACTCCCCGCCGCCGAGATAGGTCGAATATACGAGCGAAGCTGCGCCGGAAAGCGAGGGGTTGAACTTGGCCACCACAACATCAAAGCCGCCTGCGTTGACGGCTTGGTACGCGCCATTGGTTACCGGGAAGTCAGTTGCATCGGTGTGTCCTGTAATGTAAACGTTCTTCGACTTGTCCAACGCGATCGCGTTGCCCGTACCGAAATTGCCTGTGCTTGAGCCCGCGAGATACGTCGAGTACACCAGCCCATTGCCTGCGGCATTCAGTTCGGTGAAGACGAGTTTGCCATCGGACGGATTAGGCGCGGACGGCTGATAGGCGCCGGAAGTTGTGGGGTATGAGCTGTCGGACGAGTACCCGGTGATGTAGGCATTGCCGGCGGAGTCAACCGCGATTCCGTGTCCCTGATTCGTATTGTTGACGCCAATGAACGTGGAGTAGACCAGAGCACTGGCAGTGGGATTAATTTTCGCCACAAAGTTTGCTGTAGCGCCGCCGGCACCGCAATTGGGAAAACTCGTTTTATACGCGCCTGAAGTCACCGGGAATTGACAGGAAAGTGTGTAACCAGTGACATAAGCGTTGCCGGTGCCGTCCACCGCAATGGCCATACCCTGATCGTCATTCTCTCCGCCCAGAAATGTGGAATAGACTTCGCTGGCGCCGGTGGGGTCCATTTTGGTGACGAACGCGTCGAATGGATTTTCCACGGTTCCCAGATTGCAGTAGGTATCGGTTCCGCAATGGGGCTGAAGCACGCCCGTGGTTGTCGGGAAACCCGGGGACAGGGTCGATCCCACGGCATAGGTGTTGCCGGATGCATCTACCGTGATGCCACCGGTGTAGTCGGTAAATCCACCGCCCAGGAATGTCGAGTACACCAACGACGGATCGATGATCAGAGCCTTGCTGCGATCGTAGGCGCCGAGCCTGAATGTAACGTTTCCGCTTAAAACGGCAAACTCCGCACGGACGGGGATGCGCTTTGAGCCATCCTGCTGATACGCAATTGGCTTCCGGAAGCGCAGCCGGCTCTTGCCTACGGCGAGCACCAGATCGCCATCGGGGCCGACGCTGACGGACGCGCCATCGAACGCCAAAGCAATTCTACTGGGATCCTTAGCGGGTCCTACGATGAAGTCATACTCCAGTTGCCGTTGGTTGCCGTAATAGACGAGGTCGGTGCCAGGATAGATTTCGTGATAGCGAACAGCCTGGTACTCGGGCACGTTAACGATTGGGCCCAGACTTCTGCCGTTGCTGAAGTAACTGGCCTTGCCGGGCAGAATGTCCTCCCCGGAAACAGTCGCGGCCCCACTTGCGGTCACAACGCGCATGCGCACGACATCCAATTCTTCGAGCTTTTTTTGCAGACCTTTTTTTCGGGTACGAGCGAGTTCCAGCACCGCGCCGTCCCCAGTCAGGAAGAGATTGTAGGGACCGCCGCGCGCGAGATACTTGACCTGCGGATCGGTCTGACCTCGATTCATCTCAAAGCTCAATGGCATTCTGCCGCTAATTGAAACCAAACGTGCGGAAGACTCCGATGTGTTAGTAGCCCAGACGATTGCGGTAGACACTATTAGACAAAGGCTCAAAACCACGGGGGACAACTTCAAGGGCACTCCTCCTACGGGATGGCAAAACTATTGATGTAAATCAATGTGATCCAAATCTTTGGGAGAGTTGGGGAAAGCCGTCCTCGTTGTTTGGCAGTGTGCAACCCACCTCGACAAAGTGTCAAGATGCAACAACTTGCAACGGAGTCGTTGGGCTCACACGGCTGAGTCTATTGACTGGAGTGGCAAGTCACTGTTGCGATCTCGTGAACCCTCACTTTGCCGTTTCTGTAAACGTCACCGTCAGTCCGTTAATGGTGGCGGTGATACCGACGGCGCCCGGCGTTGAGGGAAGCGTGTAGGTCACGCTGGCCTGTCCGCCGCTGGTTGTGATCGGAGTAGTGGTCGAGAACGATCCCCCCGCTCCGTTGTCAGAGAATGTCACGGTGACGCCGCCCACGGGATTGCCGTACTGATCTTTGACCGATACCGCCAAGGCACCGGGCAACTGGGTGCCGGCTGCAGCACTCTGGTTATTTCCGGATACCAGGTTCAAAGTGGTCGCCGGCCCGGCAGTAGCCTTCTCCTGGAAATTGACGGAGAGTGTTCCCGTGCTGGCAGCGATAGTGATGGAGCGTGCTTTTGTTGGCACCGTGTAATTCACTGTTGCCTTCCCGCCCGAGTCAGTGACGATGGGATTGCCAGAGAAACTCCCGTTCGCTCCGTTATCCGAGAAGGTGACGGAGACTCCAGGAACGCCGTTCCCCGATGCATCCTTCACCTTGACAACCAGCGGAGCGGCCAATTGTGTTCCTACGGTAGCCGACTGATAGCTGCCGGAGAGCACGACGATCGACGCAGGCGTGCTGGCTACCGCGGTTTCGCTGAATGAGGCTGACACATAATTGCTGCTGGTTGCTGTGATGTTGACCGTCCCCGCGGTGCCCGGCAGGGTATACGTCGTGCTTGCATTTCCGTTTGCATCGGTAGTGGCGGTGGGAGTTCCGAACGTGCCCCCTGCTCCACCATCGCTGAAAGTGACGGAGACGCCGGCCACAGGACCCGAATAGGGGCTGACAGCCTGAATGCTCAAGCTCACCGGTAACTTCGTGCCCACGGTTCCGGTCTGCCTGTTTCCTCCGGTCACACTGACACTGGATAACAAGCCGTACACCTTAACAACGCCCTGTGTGCCGACGTACACTCTGCCGTTGGCAACCACAGGACTCACGAAGTGAGGAGCCGTCCCTAACGCATCACGCCCGCTGTTCTGGTTAGTGTTGTAGAGTTCCGCCATCGTGGTCGCATTGTATGCAGATAGCACCATTGCGCCTTTGCTGCTTACGTTACGCACGGTCCAGAGGATCCCGTTGGTATTCCCGTTGGCCGAAACTACCGGAATTCCAAATACCAGGTAAGCTGTCGGCGACTGCGCCGTGGGCGCGGTGGACAGGAGTCCGTTGGTCATCGTGAACTGCTTGATGTAGTCGTTGCGAGCCGAAAAGTAGAGGTAGTGATTCCAGTAAGTGGGCGCTCCGTAATGTTCCAAGGTCGCGTTGGCGAGTGACTGCACAATCTGCGAGTTCCCCGATGGGTTGTACTTGCCCATGTTGTCGCGATTCAGCAAATAAATCGTGCCGGTTTTGCCGATGGCGACCGCGAGATGGGGGTAATTTCCTGGTTGATCGGGCAACAGGGTTACTCCGCCGGATGCCAGGTCAAGGTCGTTCTGCCGCATGTTGGCCTGATCGAAAGGCGTAAAGTAATCGGCCACGGTAAGCGAACTGCCCGTCAAGTTGAGTTTCAGAACCGTGTCCCCGTAGTCAGACCCGCCGGTACTCGCATTAAAAGTGCCGTTCGCCGTGGAGAAGTACACGTAGCCGTTGCTGTCGCCCGCGAGACCCTCCCCGCTCATCCAGATCGAACCGCCATATACCTGGTTGGGAGTGCTGTTCCAGGCCGCGATCTGCTGCAGACTCGAGGCGCTATAGGCGAGAACCCAGCCGTGCGCGTTAGTGTCGCAACCATTGGAGCCGAAGGTGATGTACAGCGTGCCGTTCGAGAGAAGCAGCGCGGGGCGCTGAAAATCGTGGAAGGTGTCCAGGTTGACCGGTCCGCGGGAGCCATTCACGGTGGCTGTAATCACTGTAGGCGTTAGTTTGTCCAAGCCGGACGTGATATCGAGAGCATGCAGCCGGAACACATAGTTAGTGTTGCCGCCAATGACTTCTTTCGTTTTCGCCACGACGTAGAGAGTCTGCGAAACCGGATCAATCACCGGTGTGCTGAGAATTCCCACTTCATTCAGCAGCGTCACATTGGTGCAGCCCTGCTCGGTCATTGGGACCGTCGTTACACCGGAATCGGGATTGATAAACGAAGTTTGCCACAAAGGTGCGCTGTTGGGATTGTCGGCGTCGAGAGCGTACACACTGTCGTGCTCGGTGGCCACGAAAAGCACATTGTGTGGTCCGCCGACGGTGTTCACATTTTGCATGTACAGCGGCTGCGCTGATACGTAACCGTCCACAGGATACGAATACAAGCTGCCGAACTGTCTCGTATTTACGTTGGAGGGCGTCAGCAGCACCTCGTTCAGGTTCTGGCCATCGCGGGCCGCATCCGCGCGATGTGTCAACACGCTTAATTGCGCCCAGGCCGGGACACTTAGCAGCGACAGCAGAAATCCAAGGCGCAAGCAACGATTGAAGCGACCGCAATCCCATGCTGATAACGCCGGACAGAAAGCGATACTCATTCTGAATTCTCTCTTTATGTGCTTAGACAGCGGGGGAGCTGCTCTAAATTCCTATTGGGGGGAACGATGGCACGCAGCTAATAAAACTACAAAACGCCTATGATTACGACTCTACAGAATTATTCAAAGTACCACGCTGTACTGATTCATTCACATACCCCATTCGTGCCAGTCCCATGTTGCAAGTTGTTGCAACTTTAGCCTGCCCTACTAAGCCGCCGAAGTATCCGTCGACTCCAGGCTCAATGGGGCGAGCACCGCATCTTGCGATGCGAATTCCACCGGCAAATTCGCGGTAAGCGTATGCGCGGGACAAATGAGTTCCAGCAGCGGCACGGTCATGAACGTCGTGACCAGCGCCATAACGACCATCATGGAAAATAAGGCAGGAGAAATCACCTTGATGTCCAGCCCGACGTTCAGAATGACCAGTTCCATGAGGCCGCGAGTGTTCATCAGGGCACCCAATCCCGCGGATTCTCGCCACGCCAGCCCGCCCAGGCGTGAGGAAATCATGGTTCCACCCATTTTCCCGACGATCGCGACCAGCGTGATCAGCCCGCAGTACATCCACATCTCCGGGCCATGAACCAGACCGATGCTGGTACGCAAACCGGTGTAGGCAAAAAACAGGGGCAAGAGCAACACAACCGTTACGGTCTCGAAACGGTCCAGAATGTATTGAACGAATTTGCGTTCTTTAGGGAGGATGGCACCCATCAGAAACGCGCCGAAGAGCAGATGCAAGCCCAGGTACTCGGTGCAGAGGGCGGAGAACAAGGCCAGAATGAGGATCAAGGCCATTAAGTCTTCGCTCAGGCGCTCGCGCTTTTTGTAAGCCACGTGAAAACGCCACAGCACCTGGCGCACACCGAGGATCATGAACGCGCCGAAACCTATGGCTCCGGCCAGCGTTACCCACAACGGGCGTGCGCTATGATGAGCTCGGACCAGCACGACGATATATGCGAGCACTGCCCAACCCGTGACATCACCCACCGCGGCACAAGCGACAGCCACCGTTCCTAAACGACTCTGCAGCATCTGGCGCTCGGTGAGTATCCGGGCGAGCACAGGGAAGGCAGTCATGCTCATGGCCGCGCCCATGAACAGCGCGAATCCGGTAAAGCCCACGCTGCTGTCCGATAGCTTGGGATACAGGTACAACGCCAGTCCTGAAGCGAGCACAAATGGTGCAGTGATGCTTACGTGGGAAATTAAAAGCGCCGCATGCCCCTGGCCTTTGAGTTCCTGCGGATTGATGCCGAGCCCAATCAGGAACATGAATATGGTCAAGCCGACTTCACTCAGCGCATTCAAGGCACCCATACTGGTCGCGGGGAACAGATAAGTTGAGGCGTGTGGCCAGACCCAGCCAAGAAGAGATGGGCCCAGCAATATGCCGGCAAACATTTCGCCGACAACTTGCGGCTGCCGCATTTTACGGAAAAGAATGCCCATCACCCGCGAGGTCACGACAATGACCGCGATCTGCAGAACCAGGGTGAATAAGTTGGGCATCACCGCGCCTCTCGCTGAGTTGCGCCTTGGCGAACGGCGTGGAATTCCGCCGGCCTGCAGGAGCCGCATCCATCAACCGACAAAATGCCGGTCAACGTGTTTGCGTCTGCATGCGAATCGACACTCGCAATGAGGGTTAAGGTCCGGTCGTCTGCACAGGAATCGTCGGCAGCGAACGCGGACGGCTGAAGCGATGCTCGAACCATCCGACCCTCGAGCGAGCCGAGCGCCTGGCCGCGGGGAGACTCTTCAACGCTGAATAGCAGTTGTTTGCCGGATTGCGACACTCGCAGCGAGGCATTCTGAAGTCGCAGGGTGGAGGAACACGGCAGTTCAGCGAGGTTCGATTCCACCTTCCATACTCCTTCGAGAGAAACGGGCGCAGCAAGCCTTTCTCCATTCCTGAGGATTGTCAGGAGTCCCAGCAAGGGGAAGCCGACCAGAAGCACGTAAGCGATCACGAAATTCCGGTTCGTACGAGACATAGGCCGTTTGATTCTTGCCCCTTCGAACAGAGGTCGTGCGGAAAGGAGCACTGCGCACGACTGCAGAGACAAAAGTGAAAGGGAAGTCCTGATGGTCAGAACTCCCCTGTTTGTCTTTACGCGTCTGGACGGAACGCGTTGGCCGTCAAGTCGCCGAGCATCTTGTGCCACGGGTGATTGGGATTCTGTTCCACCTTCGCGACGGTCTCCTGCATTTTCTTGAGCACCGGGGGCGCGGCGTCGTCGTACACGTCGCCCTGCAGCAGCTTCAGAACGTCCAGACGGTAGTTCTTGTCGCTGATGAAGTAGGTGAACAGAATGTTGAGACGGTAATACACGGTGATGAAGTCGTACCAGTTCTTGGTACCGCGCTTGATCTTGTTCTCGAATTCCGAAAAACTTTCGCGAGAAAAGTCATTTTTCTCGAGCGCGGCGAGAATGTTGGCATGCGCGAAGCGGCTGCTGTTAAGTGCAATGCTGACCCCGGTGGAGAAAATGGGATCGACGAACCGCCCGGCATCTCCGACCATTACGAATCGATCGCCGCACAGCTGCTTCATGGCATAGCTGTAGTCGCCTTCTTCCTTGAAAGGACGAATGCGCTGCGACTTGCGAAGGGTCTCCTCGATCATCGGACGCGTACCCACCGATTCCCAGAAGAACTTCTCGCGATCTTCGCGCGTCTTGGCGAAATTCTTTTTCTGGGTGACCACGCCCAGGCTGGTGACCGAGTCGGTGATCGGAATCTGCCAGATCCAGGTATTCGAAATCGGCAGGAAATGGATGTAGATGTAATCGAGATTGGTGTCGCGCTTGGCGAACACACTGCGATCGTAACCATCGAACCAGGAGTGAATGGCGTACTGATCGAAGACGGGATCTTTGACCTTGAGCTTCAATTGATTGCCCAGAAAGGTCTGCCGGCCGCTCGCATCGACCACCATCTTGCAGTTTACGCTCATTTCTTTCGAACCCATGCTGAAGTGAATGTCCGGATGGGCGGGATCGAAATCCACCCGGTTAACCTTCACGCCGTCATAGATGGTCGCGCCCAGTTTGTTGGCGTGCTGCAGCAGCATGAGATCGAACTTGCCGCGGTCGACGTGGTAGGTGTAGTTCTTGTCCACGCCTGGCTGCATCCGCTCTTCGAAGCGGATATCGACATTGCAATCCGGCCCCAGTCCCTCGAGATCATGTCCAAAGGGGATTGACTTGTCGTCTGTTGTCCAGACCGCCCCGAATTTATGCGGGAACTTGGCGTCTTCCATCTGCTGAAGGAAATCGAGGTCCTTGAACACCCGAGTCGAGGAAGGAACCAACGACTCGCCTACGTGCGGTCGGGGGAACAATTCTTTCTCGAATACGACGCACTTTACACCGGCTTTGGCAAGGTAGGCCGCCATGGACGAACCCGCCGGGCCGCCTCCAATAATGCCAATATCAAAATCAGGCTGAGAGGTCACCAACTCGCGATCTCCTTTCAAAACAATAGATTAGGGTCTTTATAGTTGTGCTTTGTCGAACAAGGCAAGCTGCCGGGCCAGGGGGGAACCAGGTAGCATGAGGGCTGTAAAACTATGATCTCAGGGCGGTAAGGGTGTCAAGGAGTCCAACTACCCTGAGTCCTGAGTGTGGCCGCGAATGGCTATTGACGCCGATGCCCAAGGGTGCAACTTTCTGCACAGTGCGAAGGAGCCTCAGGAGCGCACCCAACGCCACATTTCGGGTTTTTTGCGCCCCAGTTTGCATCTTCGTTCCTTCCCTGATTACAATCGCTGGACCTGAACTGCCCGTCAATCGGGGGCTTTAGAAGTACGCTTCCGAATAATCCGCAGCGTTTTCACGATTCGCTTTCATAGTCCAGGTTCGCCACTCCGCATCGAACCCACTGGCTGTCGAATAGAGGATGGAGTTCTTATGGGAAGTGCGTTCCTACGTACCTGGTTAGTGTTGATCACGGTGTGCCTGGTTTGTGCGGTAATGCTCAGTTGCGGCGGCGGCTCCAGTTCCAGTTCCTCAAATCCCAGCCCGGGTCCGCCTTCAGGTGGATCAACTGTCACCCTTACCGGACTGTCCATGTCTCCCACTAACGTGTCAATCAACCTGCCGGGCACACAGCAATTCACGGTCAGCGCGGTTTACAGCGATACGTCTACAAAGGATGTGACAAGTTCCGCCACCTGGTCGTCGACGGATACGAGCAAAGTTACGATCCAATCAGCGGGCCAAAGTACGCCCGGATTGGCCACGGCGGTCTCTCCCGGACCAGTGAATATTACAGCCAGCTATAACGGAATCGATGCCATCACCCCGTTCAGCGTGATCAATCCGAATGCGAAACTGACATCGCTGAATTTGAGTGCGGTAAATCCTTCTATTGCGCCCAATACGAAGCTGCAGATCCTGGTGTTGGCCAACTACGACGACGGCTCACAACAGGAAGTAGCACCGATGGCGAGTTGGAGTTCCTCTGATCCAAGCACTCTAGCGGTGCAGACCACTGGCGGGACATCTCCGGGCATGGTGACCGGGGGCGGAGCAGCAGGGACCGCAGTCGTGACGGCAACTTTTAAAGGCGCGACGGCGAGCACGACGGTTTCCGTCTCGAATGCTGCTACGGCGATTCCACTCATGGACATGAACCCGCAACAGAGTTACCTGGGATTTAGCGGCGGCCTATACGGCGGCGGTAACAATACCCCACCCGCTGATCACGACGCCGACGGCGTGAGCCTGGCGACGCAGATTCAGCCGCTGGATCAGAACGGCAATCCCAGCTCCACAGGCGATGTCGTGTTTCTCGCCCTGGGCATGTCGAACGCATCAATTGAATTCAGCGCGTTCCAGGCTGCAGCCGCTGCCAGCAATTCCGTAAATCACAAGACATTGGCCATAGAAGATGGCGCTGCCGGGGATGCGACCGCCTGTGTGTGGACGGTGGCGCAGGGACCGACAACGGGTACCTGCCCGGCGGCACAAGGCGAACTGGCGCAGAACCAGTACGACCGGGTCAGGACACAAGTCCTTGCGGCGGATACCAAAGCGCCGTCGGTGCCGGCCGGGTGCGGTATAGGAGCTGGTCAGCCTAATTGCCTGACCGAAGCGCAAGTTCAAGTTCTGTGGATCAAAAATGCCGATGCCGACCCCGGGGTGGGAAATTGGAATACCCTATGCGATTCCTTCCTGCTCAGTTGTCAAAACGGCGTGAACACCGAGGCCCTGCGATATGAACTGGAACTCGGCAATATCGTGCGAGCGGCGCGTAGCCGCTATCCCAATCTGAAGCAGATCTTCCTTTCGTCGCGCATCTATGCGGGTTACGCCACGACGCTGACCAGCCCCGAACCTTACGCCTACGAATACGGGTACTCGGTGCAGTTCCTGATCAGCGCCCAGATCGCGCAAAAAGAAACCGGCAATATCGATGACACGGCGGGAGACCTCGACTACAACTCCGGCAGCGCGGCCTGGCTGGCGTGGGGGCCTTATCTATGGGCCAATGGATCGACGCCGCGTTCGGATGGATTGAGCTGGGTTCCTGCGGATTTCCAGTCAGATGGCACCCATCCTAGCGCACAGGGAGCGCAGAAGGTCGTGACCCAACTTATGAATTTTTTCACGACGTCGAAATACACGCCGTGGTTCCGGCCATAACCTTCAGTGGTTTGCGGGCGCTCCTGGTTTGAATTCGGGCAAAAAGAAACCGCCGGGATTCCCGGCGGTTCTTACCTACCTCGTTGATTCAGCTTACATGGTAGCCGCGGCTTTGAAGGCATCCACGGTCATGTCGCCAAGCAGCTTGTGCCAGGGATGCTTCTCGTTCTGCTCGACCTCGGAAACCATCTTTTTCATTTTCTGCAGCACCGGCGGCGCGGCATCGTCGTACACGTCGCCCTGCAGAAGTTTGAGCACGTCTAAACGGTACCGTGGATCGCCCACAAAGTACGTGAACAGCACGTTCAGGCGATAGTAGACGGAGATGAACTCGTACCAGTTCTTCGTGCCTCGTCGGATGGTGGTTTCAAACTGCTCGAAGCTCTGGCGCGAAAAGTCGTTCTTTTCCAGGGCGGCGAGCACATTGTGGTGGGCGAAGCGCGAGCTGTTCAGCGCGATGCTTACGCCGGTGGAGAAGATCGGATCGACAAAGCGCCCGGCATCCCCAATCAGCATAAAGCGATCGCCTGTCACCTGTTTCATGGCATAGCTGTAGTCGCCTTCATCGCGAAATGGGTGTACGCGCTGTGCATTCCTTAGCGCTTCCTGCAGCATGGGGCGGCTGCCCACCGCATTCCAGAAGAACTTTTCACGGTCCTGCTTTGACTTGGCGAAATTCTTCTTCTGAGTCACCACGCCGATACTGGTGATGGCGTCACTGATCGGTATCTGCCAGATCCAGGTATTGGAGATCGGCAGGAAGTGGATGAAGATGAAATCCTTCTGCGCTTCCTTCTTCGAGAAGACCTTGCGGTCGTACTGGTCGAACCAGGTATGGATGGCATATTGATCGAAAACGGGGTCTTTGATCTTCAGCTTGAGTTGATTACCGAGGAAGGTGTTGCGGCCGCTGGCGTCGATAACCATCTTCGCGCTGACACCCATTTCCTTGCTGTTCCGCCCCATGTTGAAGCGCACAATCGGCTCTTTCGGGCCAAAGTCCACGGAACTGACTTTCACGCCCTCATACACCGCCGCGCCCAGCTTGTTGGCGTGCTGCAGCATCATAAGGTCGAACTTGCCGCGATCCACGTGATACGTGTATTCGCGATCCACGCCTTCCTGTTGCCGCTCGTTAAAGCGGATCTCGACGTGCGACTCGGGGTGCAACTCGTCAGAATCGAATCCACCCTTGAAGTTCATGTCATAGGTGCCGGCCTGGTCCTCGGCCGTCCACGCCGCACCGTATTTCCGCGGGAACTTGGCTTCTTCCATATGGCCAAGGAAATCCAGATCGCGGAAAACCCGCATGGAGGAAGGAACCAGAGACTCGCCCACGTGGGGACGGGGAAATAGTTCACGTTCAAAGATTGCGCACTTAACGCCCGCTTTCGCCAGGTAACAGCCCATGGACGAACCAGCGGGACCGCCGCCGATAATGGCGACGTCAAAATCAGGATTCGTGAGAACCAAAATCGCTCTCCTTAGATCGGTTTGGGGTTTTTCGGGGGGCGCGAGCCGGTCCGTTTGGAGGAGGTGCGGATCGATCTCACCCTTGTGGCCTTATGACTATCGCCCAGAGCACATAGGGTGTCAAGGAGACGTTCTACTCCAACCAAAATGCCGTGTAACTGCGTGAAGGGGCAAGGCGTAGGTCTCACCGCGGACATTCGAAGCGGAGCTGAAGCGGGCTGTTCCGGCCGAGCCCACCGCGCTCTCCTCCCTCCCGAGAGGTGTTGTGTTTTTCCCCATACTCTCTCGGCAACCCAGGCGATAAGCGGTAACTCTTTCCTTCGTAATGGGTTTTAGCATCCCTGCTGTGGAATACGAGCAACTGACGGCGGAAATTCGTGTTCTAATCTTTAAAGGGCAAATTCCCAGGGAGACATCCATGTCTATCGGTTCACTGGGCAAGACCAGCGTGGGCACCATTCTCTTGGCGGTAGTCGCCGCGGTACTTCTATCGATTCCTGCCATGGCGGATTCGCAAGCGCGTATTGTGCGCTTGAGCGACGTCCAAGGCGATGTCCAGATCGACCGCAATATTGGCCAGGGGTATCAGAAAGCTTTCCTGAACATGCCAATCATCGAAGGCGCGAGGCTCTGGGCGAAAGACGATGGCAGGGCCGAGATCGAATTCGAGGACGGCAGCGTTCTTCACATCGTCCCCAATACGAAGGTGAACTTTGAGCAGCTGTCACTGCAGGGCTCGGGCGGGAAGGTGAGCACGATCAACCTGGAAAACGGAACTCTCTACCTCACCTGCAATGCGAAATCCGCCGACGACAAGTTCACGGTGAACTTCGCCGGCGAGAGCACCACCGTGACCCAGCCTGCACACTTTCGCGTGGATCTGAATGACACCGCGGCTGAGTTGGCCGTATTCAAGGGCGATGTGGAAGTTTCAGGGCCGTCCGGATCCGTTCAGCTGAGCAAGAATCACAGCGCCAGCTTCGATCTTTTGAACGACGACAAGTACTCCGTCGCCAAGAACTACGAGCAGGATCCGTACGATCAGTGGGATAAAGCGCAGAATCAGTACCACGATCGCTATTACAGCTCGAATGCCAATTCCGGATCGATACCCTACGGTTACGGAGTCAGCGACCTGAACTATTACGGCAATTACACCATGGTTCCGGGATATGGCAACATGTGGCAGCCTTACTTCGCGAACATGGGATGGGATCCCTTCTCAAACGGCGCATGGATGTGGTACCCGGGATCCGGATACACCTGGGTTTCGTCGTATCCGTGGGGATGGATGCCGTACCGCTACGGAACCTGGCAGTTCGTACCGAGCTATGGATGGATGTGGCAACCCGGCGGCTGGAATACCTGGAATTCGGGGTTGGCGGTCGCCAATCCCCCGCAGCGCTTCATACCGCCTCAGCCTCCGAATGTTCCCGGACACCAGACAGTGGTGGTTGGCCGGCCTCCGGTCAGCACAGCCAATGCCCCGAGGAGAATGACGATCACGGCAGGTTCAGCGGGATTGGGTGTGCCGCGAGGCGGTGTGAACAACCTGCCTAAAGTCGCAATGCGCGCTGGCCAGGAAGGATCGGTGAACGTTCACACCGCAGCCCCAACCCGGGCGGTATTCGCTCCATTCGAGAGCGGCTTTGGCGCGAGACCGACAACCAGCACTGGCGTACGAACGGGTGCTCCGACAGCGCCCTCCCGGGCCACGAGCGGCACGCATATGCCTTCCAGCGCAGGTGCGCACGTGGGCGGCGCGCCCAGTCGTTCCTCCGGGGGGACGACACCACACAAGTAAATGGAGATGAGTTAAGTGCAGGACAGAGGGCGACCCCCAGGGTCGCCCTCGTTTTATTTGCATTAGGTAGATGCAGCGGAAGGCTGCCGCCTGAGTCCCGCAACAACGGGTTACCGCAAGTCAGGCAACGACAGATCTCATCTGACGATCACTCCCGCGTAGCCCACAACCATTTCGCGGTCGCCGGAAATATCGCCGGAGGTCGCATACTTCACCAGTTCGGCCCGTGACGCTCCCAGTTCCTTGGTCGCCGTGATCATGGCAACAGTCGGGCCAAAGCCGCACATGCTGATGTCTTCATTGAGGACGGTGTCGTACAGGCCCCGCGCGTCAAGCGCCAGAATGCAATCAATGGCTTTGCGATCCTTGACGCGGGTAATGCTGTCCGACTCGTAATGGTTCATATCGCTCGAGGCAACGATCAGGACCGGTTCGCTCTGCGCGGCAATCACTTCGGCCAGCGCGTGTCCTAACCCTGCGAGGGATTCGTAGTGGCCAGTGCCCACAGCAATCGGAACCAGCGCTAGCTGCGCGCGACGAGCTTGCAGAAAGGGAAGTTGCACCTCAATGCCGTGCTCTTTACGATGCGCCTCCGCGTCGTCGCTAAGGGGCGAAAAAGTTTCCAGCAAGGTACTCGCGAGTTCCGTATCCACAGACACTCGTCCCAAAGGTGTTTCCCATGCCCCTTGCGTGTTAATGGAGAGCGGTTGCCCCATGCCAGTGTGATTGGGGCACATCACTACCACCCGGCGCGGGATTGCCAATCCGGCGTACACGGCTCCGGCCACGTGGCCCGAATACATGAATCCGGCGTGAGGAGCCACGCAGCCCAGCGCGGGCACGGGTTCTGTGACAGGTGCAAGGTGGGATTTTACGTCGGCCAGCAAGGTGGCGGGATCACCAGGATAGAACCGACCGGCAACGGCAGCATGACGCAGAGATGCGGCCATACTCTCTCCTTTCGGAGGCTCAGGCCTGTGGCGTCGCGGTTTGCAAGGCGCGAAACAGCGCTGCCGTCTTTTCCAGCGGCAATGCTTCGGCGCGGGCGCCGGGCTTGACTCCGGCTTCCTCCAAAGCGGAACGCAGAGCTTGGGAGTCGTAATTGGCTTTCAGGTTATTCCAAATGGTTTTTCTCTTTTGCCCGAACGAGAGGCGGAGAAAGTCAATAAACCCATCTTCGGGCACACCCAGTTTCTCCAGTTTCGGGTCGATTGTAAGCCGCACAACTGTGGACTGTACCTTGGGCGGCGGATTGAAAGCTCCCGGGGCAATGGTAAACAGGTTCTCGACTCTCGCGTAGAGTTGTGCGGTGGCGGAGAGCAGGCCGTACTCGCTTCCGCCGGGCTTGGCGTTCAGACGATCCGCGACTTCACGCTGCACCATCAACACGAGGGTGGAGAAATATTGGCGATATTCGAAGAGCCGCAGCAGAATGTCTGACGTAATGTAGTAAGGAATGTTTCCGATGACGCGCACACGCTCGGGCGTGAAAGCCAGGCCCGGACGCATGGCGCCCGGTTTGGGCCCGAACAAGCTATGGAAGTCAATGGATAGGATGTCCGCCTCGATCACTTCGACGTTAGGCGCCAAGGCGAACTTCATGCGCAATTGCGCCGCCAGCACGCGATCAAATTCGATGGCGATGAGCCGGCGTGCTTGCCGGGAGAGCAAGGACGTTAGCACGCCGCGTCCCGGGCCGATCTCGAGGACTGTGCCTTGGGAAGCGTCTCCCAGTGCGTTCACAATGCGGGTGGCGGCGGAAGGGTCAGTGAGGAAGTGCTGCCCGAGTTTCGGTTTGGGAATACGCATGCTGCGCGAAGCCGCGGCCTTTGGTGCGTTGACCCTCTTTCCTATCGCCATTTACACTTTCCAGTTCATCCCGCGGATTTGCCGAGCGCAGGAAGAGTGCCGGCCAGCGGCACGTGACAATAATAGCCTGTCTCACGACTATTTTACGGAAGGATGTCTTCATGCATATCGCTTTTGCCGCCTCAGAGTGCGTGCCTTTTTCCAAGACGGGTGGTTTGGCGGACGTGGTGGGCGCGCTACCGCAGGCGCTGGCTGCCGCGGGACATCAGGTGAGCGTTTACGTCCCTCTCTACCGCCAGACCAAGCTGGCCGACCCCCACACTGTGGTACGTAGCATCACGGTTCCTTTTGACGACCGGTACCGCTTTTGTTCGGTGGTCAGCGGCGGTAGTCACGGCGGCGTCAAATTTTATTTCGTCGATTATCCCCCGTACTTTGATCGCGATGCTCTTTATGGCACGAAGAGCGGAGACTATCCCGACAATGCCGAGCGGTTTGCGTTGTTCTCACGCGCGGTGATCGAGGCCTCGAAGGTCATTGGCGTACCCAATGTCTTTCATTGCCACGACTGGCAATCGGCGTTGGTGCCGATTATGTTGCGCACCTTGTACGCGGAAGATCCGGTATTTCGCGATGTCGCCACCGTATTCACGATTCACAATATGGGCTATCAAGGCCTGTTTCCGCCGGAAGTGCTGCCCCTGCTGATGTTGCCCTGGGATCTGTTTACGATCTCGAAGATGGAATTTTTCGGGCAGATCAATTTCCTGAAAGGCGCGCTGGTGTTTTCCGACTTTGTGACGACGGTGAGCCGGAAGTATAGCCAGGAAATCCAAACCACTGAGTACGGGTTTGGGCTGGAAGGCGTGCTGCGCAACCGGGCCGCGACTGTGAGCGGCATCCTGAACGGAGTGGATTACGCGGAATGGAGTCCGCAAACCGACAAGTTCATCGTGGCCAACTACTCGCCGGAAAATCTCGCCGGCAAAGCCAAGTGCAAACAGGACCTGCTGGCTGCCTTCGGAGTGGATAACGCCGATTTGAAGCTGCCGGTGATCGGCATCGTTTCACGCTTTGCTGCGCAGAAGGGCTTTGACCTTATCTCGCAAGTGATGGACCGCCTGGCGCGTGAAGAAATGATCATCGTAGCCCTGGGGACCGGGGACAAGGAATACGAAGAGATGTTTCTGCGCATGCACAAGCAGTTTCCCAACAAGATTGCGGTCAAGGTGGCTTATGACAACACGCTCGCGCACAAGATTGAAGCGGGCGCGGACATGTTCCTGATGCCTTCGCGGTACGAACCTTGCGGTCTGAACCAGATCTACAGTCTGAAGTACGGCACGGTGCCGATCGTGCGAGCCACCGGAGGGCTTGATGACACCGTTGAAACCTGGGATGCACGCAGCGGCAAGGGCACGGGCTTCAAGTTCAGTGAGTACAACGGCGAGTCTCTGCTGCTGACGATAAAGCAGGCGCTGCATGCTTTCCGGGATCCTACGTCCTGGCAGATGCTGATGAAGAACGGCATGAATCGGGACTTTTCCTGGAATACGTCCGCGCGAGACTATGCCCGCATTTACGAGCGGGTTCGCCAGGCCAAGGCGGTGATCGCAAGCGTATAGAACCGAGACGCGAAATCGCGCTATGGTTCTCAGCGCCACTTCTCAGCACGCGCGAGAGACATCGGCCTCTGCCACGGTGCACGCTTTTCATTGCCCGCTTCGCTGCGTTTCTTTGCCTGCCCATTGAAATCCCGTCGAGATAAAATCCGTTTAGAAGGACATGTCCAACTTTCCGAAGACGATCTTTCACGTCGACATGGACGCTTTTTTCGTGTCGGTAGAAGAACTCTTCGATCCCTCACTCAAAGGCAAAGCCGTGGTGGTTGGGGGACAGCGACATGAGCGCGGCGTAGTGTCAGCCGCCTCCTATGAGGCCCGCAAGTTCGGAGTGCATTCGGCGATGCCCTTGCGCACTGCGGCCAAGATTTGTCCGCAGGCTATCTTTGTCGACGGTCATCCCGAGCGCTATCGCGAATGCTCGGAAAGGGTGTACCAGGTTCTCTCCACCTTTTCCCCACTGGTGGAAATGGCTTCCATCGACGAGGCCTACCTCGACATGAGCGGCACCGAGCGACTGCACGGGCCACCCTTACGCGCGGCCCAGACTCTGCATGCCAGGATGAAGACAGAGACCAAGCTCAACTGTTCCATCGGAATGGGCGCATCACGCCTGATCGCGAAAGTTTCTTCCGCCCAAGCAAAACCGAATGGCCTACTGTGGATCATCCCGGGAGAGGAAGCGAAGTTTCTCGCACCGTTAAATGTTCGAGACATTCCGGGGGTCGGGAAAGTGACCGAGCAGAACCTGCATGCCTTGGGCATCCAGACGGTTGGGGACCTGGCTAAGCTGGAGGAGACCGAACTGCAGGAACGCTTCGGTAAATGGGGGTTGGCTCTTGCCGGCAAAGCGCGGGGCGAGGATGCCGGGGGGTGGTTCGACACCGCGGTAGGAGAGCATATCGCGGCGAAGTCGATCAGCCATGAACACACTTACAACCAGGATACGGCCAGCCTTGAGCAGTTGGAATCGACGCTGATGCGCTTATCCGAGATGGTGGGACGGCGTTTGCGCGAGAGTGATTTCCACGCGCGCACAATCCAGCTTAAGCTGCGCTACTACGACTTCACGACGATTACACGCGCCCACTCTTTGCCCGTACCGACGCAGCTAGATACGGAGATTTTTGGACAGGTGCGTAACCTGTTCCGCGAGAACTGGAAGAGCGGCGTCCCGGTTCGGCTGCTGGGCGTGCAGGCTTCCGCCTTCGACGGATCAGCCGATCAGATCCAGTTACTCGACCCCTCACGGCAGGAGCGCTGGAAGCAGGCACTCGCTGCCGCCGACCGTTTACGCGACAAATATGGGGAATCGAGTGTAGGGCTGGCTACCGGAATGAAGGGAGCATTTCGAGAGCGCACCCATGAAAACCCCGCGGGCCTGCCGGGTAAGCGCAAATAGCAGGAGTAATTCCCCTGGGGAGCGCTGCTCAAGAACATACTTGCAGCTCGTCTCAAGCGCTGATCCAGTCCTTCAACGGGAGAACGTATCTTTCACCATTGTCTCGAAGCAGTCTGGCTCCGGACAGGCATAGCGCACCATATTTCGTTGCCGGTCGAGGCTGGAGATGAACATGGGGCGGCCATGCTTCTCGCAGCGGGGCTGGCCGTTCGAGATAGCGGGAGCTTCGCCGCGGGTTGGCGTGACGTACCCTACGCGCTCACTGAAGCAGCGAGGGCAGAATTTATCGGTACAGCGGAAGTACTCAATCGAATAATCGGCGCTGAACGGAGCCAGGCAGAATTCCATCGTGCGGTAATGCTTGTCGCACAAGGGGAGGATGTCCGTACGCATTGAGGAGAGTCTAGCATTCCCTCGAAGCCAGCTTTTCTGAGTTATGTATTGACCTGATTGAGTAAAGCGATGTAAAACTCCTAAGCCTCGCGCGCCATGTTACACATTCGATCCTTCCCATCTCAGGCTGGACCACCTGAAATTCCAGCCAAAAACCTACGGACCAAAAACAAGAAAATGGGCAGACCAAGATGTCTTGCCACAAAGCGCGTACTGCTTCGCGTATTCGGGGTAATGCTGCTTTCGACCTTCGCTTTCGGCCAGGGCACGAATCCCATCAAGCACATCGTGTTTATTGTCAAAGAGAATCGCAGCTACGACAACTACTTCGGCACATATAAAGGGGCCGATGGCGCCACCACGGGCCTAATCTCTACCGGACAGAGAATCGCACTCGGACATATGGGCGACACGGTTCGCACCATTGGCCATGACTGGTATTCCGCCCTGGAGGTGATCGATGGCGGAAAGATGGATCTTTTCGATCTCAATTACGAAGCCAATGTGAACGGCGACTATCTCGCATATACGCAATTGAGCGAACGGGACATTCCAAATTATTTTGCGTACGCAAAGAACTTTGTCATTTCCGACCGAACCTTTTCCTCACAGCACGGTCCCAGCCTGCCCAATCACCTGTACACCATCGCGGGCTCAGCGTATGGCGATGTGGGAGTGCCGACCGTGGCGACACCCGGGGCTTCCTGGGGATGCGACAGCACGGTCAACCTGAGCGTGGAGATGATGGACACGAGCGGAAATGTAAGCTACCAATTTCCGTGCTGGGACTTTCTCACCCTGGGCGATCAGATGGATGGTGCGGGGGTGAGCTGGAAGTATTACGCACCGAGCTATGGCAATCGCGGCTACATGTACTCCGTGTACAACAATGTCAACCACATTCGCTACGGGGCCGACTGGACCACTAAAGTTGTACCTGATACTCAATTCATTGCCGACGCGCTTGCCGGAAATCTGCCGGCGGTGAGCTGGCTTGTGACCGGCTTGGCGAACGAGCACCCTCCGAATTCCACATGCTTTGGAGAGAATTGGACGGTGCAGCAGATCAACGCCATCATGCAAGGTCCGGATTGGAACAGCACCGCAATCTTTCTTACCTGGGATGATTTTGGCGGGTTCTACGATCATGTGCCGCCTCCGCAGGTCGATTTCTACGGCTTAGGCCCACGCGTTCCCATGCTGATCATTTCGCCCTGGGCCAAGCGGGGATATGTGGCTCACGATGTGGTGTATGAATTTGGCAGCGTGCTCAAGACCATGGAGGAGGTATTCCATATTCCACCCATGGGGACGCGCGATGTCACTGCGAATGACATGTTCGACAGTTTCGATTTCCACCAGGTGCCCTTACCACCGTTAGTGCTGAAGCCGCACACTTGCCCGCTGGTCAATTCCAGCACCCATTTTGGCGGGCAGCTGCTGAACACCGCCCTAAGTAATAAGGTGAGCCTGTTCAATTCCAGAGCCTACTCCATCAAAGTCACCAATATTCAGGTGTCACCACTCGGAGCGTTCACAGCGTCCGGATGCGAAGGCTCGATCATCAGCCCGCAAGCGAGCTGTACGATTTCTGTGAAATTCAGCCCAACCAGTCTCGGTCCAGCCAGTGCGGTCGTTTCCGTTAGCGATAGTGATCCCACGAGCCCGCAAACCATTGTTGCCTCAGGCATCGGTTCGACTGTCAGAATGTCAAACTGGCGCGTAAATTTTCAGCAGTCGCAGGTGATCGGTACCACGGCGACACAGACGTTCGAGATGATCAACACCGACACGAAACCCCTGAACATTACGTCCATCTCGTCGGTTGGATCGGATTTCGGGCAGACGAATAACTGTCCTACAAGTTTGGCAGCGTCGGCCAGCTGCACGATAACGGTGTCGTTCACCCCCACTGCCGTGGGTCCTCGCTGGGGACAGATCAACGTGACGGACAGCGACCCCTCGAGCCCTCAGCAGGTCAGGACAGTGGGTACGGGCATCAATGCAGGCCAAATTCCCATGATCATGCCTGCGACGGAGCAACCCACGCACATAGATGAAGAGGACGATCCCGATTACCTGGAGCATGCGGATAAGCCGCAGACGCGATAGGTCAGGAGTAGTTTGTCGAGCAGCAACGTATTGCTTGCCATGCTGTGTCCCGACATGAGACGTGCCGTATGCACATAGGCCGGGAATACCGGAATTGCTTCCGGCTCCGGCCTGTATTTCCTGCGGTCTCGTCCAAGATCTTCTAATTGTTGGGAGTGGTGTTCACGGCCGCTGTGGTGGTGCCGTTGCCATTCGCCCCGCCATCGCTCATGCGGTTCAAGCGCGGGAAAAATGGCGTCACTTCAAACGGCATCTTGTCACGCGCCGAGGTGATGGCGACCGGTTGGCTTTTGATCAACTCCACCCGATCGTCCCAGGGATTCATCTTCACCCGTCCTCCCAGAGGCAGGGCGGCAATCTGGTCGAGCTTGTTAGGGTCTAGAGCGGGCGCTGACTGGATCAGCGCAGCCAGCCGCGTAACCTGTCCGGACTCTGCCATATTGTTGCCGAGGTGAGCAGTGAGCAATGCGGCAAGCGCCGGCGCACGTTCCTGCAACGCTCGCAGGAAGAGTCCCGCTGCGGGCAACTTCTGCGCGTAAGGCGAGTTCTTCAGCAAGTCGATAGCCTTCTTATCCGCCGCAGTTTCTTCTTCTGGAATGTGTTTGAAGCCGAGGTTTTCGTACGTGTATTCGTCGGAGAACAGCATACGGTCGTTGAACGCGTATTTGCTGCCCAGATTGTGTCCCAGCACAATGTGCGCGAGTTCATGCGAAAGGACCATGGCCAGGCTGGACTCGTCGGGTAGCACGTCGATAAGGCCGCGGCTGATCACGATCGTATTGCCCACGCTGAAGGTTTCCAGAGGCGATGTGAGCAGCACGCGCGTGCGCAGGGGTCGCGGCAATTCGATGTTATTGGTGACCTGCAAATTATTGACCACGGTCTGCAGGACCTTGTCGACTTCACCTTCCGGAGCCAGCAAGCCCGCATCCTGGAGGCGTTCGACCACGTTGTCCTCCGCCTGTTGCTGCCACTGCCGCAGAGCTTGCAGCGGAGAAGCATCCTGGGCCGTAGGGCTCTCGTCTTTGACTTCATCCACACGAATTTGCGTGAGTTCGTCGTCCTTGCCTTGCTTCTTCAGGTTGTAGCCCCATATCCGGCTCTGCGCCTTGAACGCGAAGCGGTTCTTAGCACCAGCGCTGAAGTCCCCTTCTTCGCTGTAAATGTATGCGGGGACCCAATATCCAGGCACCAGGTTGAGGCGCCAGCTGTCCATGTGGAAGAAGAACGAATTCCGCGGGCGCGGTGCGTAGGTGCCATTCAGGCGGACGATATTGAAGTCCTGATCTTCGACCCAGATGCGTCCGAGAAAGCGGCCTCTTCCCGCGTCCTTCTTGGGGGTGACATCGAAAACCAGACAGCGAATGTCGCCGAGAAATTCGCGATGCACGAATTTGAAATCGTAGTGCGCGCGATCAAAGTCCTGGTGGTCGGCAAAGATCATCCACGAAAAGCCCAGCGGCTGATAGGTCATCTTGAACATTTTCGAAAAGCCGCCGAGGAGATGCTTTTCCATGCTCTGGTCCTGCAAGTAGTCTTTGCGATCAATGGTTTCGCCCAGGTCCATTCTTCCCAGGAAGTAGCGGTCGTCCTTGGGAACCGGACCGAGCTGCGGGTCAAGGGTCAGGTTCTGCAAGTAGGTCTCAACGACGGGAGTGCGGGTCGAGAGCATCTTGATCAGGCCATGCTCGCGCAGGACCACGCGGTCGACCACCTGGTCCATGGTGGCGGGCACCGGCATGCTAGCCGAAGGCGCCATGGCTGCTGGTTTTTTAACGTCAGCCATCTGCGCGGTCTGCAGGGTCGGCATTGTCGGTTGCGATCCGGCTAACTGCGGCATCGGCGAAGATTGTGCCGACAGAACCGGAGCTGCCGATTCGGTCATCTGCTGTGCCGAAAGAGCTGAGGAAAACAGCAGAGACCCGCTCAGAATGCAAATTGCTATACGCATAACTTTCTCCCGTCCCTCTCAGTACGCCAGTTGGAACACGACGTGAACAATGGCGCTCGAATCAACCGGCTGCCCATTCCGTAATGCTGGTTTGAAACGCATCTTGTTGGCGGCGGCGATAGCGGCTTCGTCGAGTCCGTGACCCAGGCCACGAACTACCCGGCTTACGTGCAAGCGGCCGTCCGCGTCGAACATGACTTCAAGCAAAACTTCTCCTTCAAGTTTCAGGTCGCGCGCTTCTTGCGTGTATGTCGGGTTGGGCTTGAAGGTGATCTCGACCGGTGTAGTTGGCGGACCGCTGCTGACTTGCGGCTGAGGCTTCATGCCCCCTTGCGCCACTTCCTGGGCGCCGAATCCACCCGTGCTCACACCTCGCCCGTTGCTGCGGCCGTCGCCGTTTCCAGCTTGCGCAATACCATTTCCAAATCCCGCACTGGCGATGGTGCCCTTGACTCCGCGACTTCCACCAGAGCCATTGCCCTGACCAGGGCCGCTCGGCAGATCGAATGATCCTGTATTGGCTGCGACCAGGTGCGCTCCAGGCTTGCCCTGCCCGGGCAGGCTATTGGGATCTCCGAAGCCTCCGGTTTGCACCTTCTGCACTGGAAGGTTCACGGTGGGCGTGGCTGAACTGCCGAATTCACCCGTGTGCACGATTTGTACGGGCCGCGCGCCTCCCGGCACTTTCAAGACAGCGGGCATGAAATTGTTAAGCGCAACCTTGGGCGGCTCGGGCGCCGTCACCGGCTCCTGGGTGCGGGGGGCCCGCACTTCCTGCGGAACTGTCAACTTGGGCGCGGTAAGCGGTGCTGGAGGCAAAAGCCTGGGATGCTGTATTTGCGGCGGCGGCTTGTAAGGCTCGGAGCGCAGGGCAGGCATGGGAATCAATTCGGTGATGTGGTACTGCCGCGAGAGCTCCAATCGATCCGGCACCAGCAGCCCGACATTGATCAGAAGCAGCACGAGCAGGACTTCCAGGCCATAGCTGGTGGCGAAGGTGCGCCAGTCCATCTTGCGCTCCGGCAAAAGGCCGAGCTGAAAATTAGGCATAGCCATGCATTGACTCCAAGGGGAACCCGAACTCGGAGAATGAGCGCGGGTTGGAAGCTTTAAGTTAGGGGAGAATGAGCAGAGGGGGAACGTGTCAGGCGCTCATGTCCGATGGTAACGAGCAAGGGCAGAACTGGGAAATAGCCCCAAAGTGGGAGGTACTTAACTGCTACTGCATGTCCGAGCCGGGATGTTTGCGGGCAAAATACCAAAATAGAGGTACTCCGGCGAGGATAACCAGTACACCCAGGGCTGAATTCCGTAAATTATCGGTAAACGTGTAGTAGAGCAGCACCGCAGAAGCTAGAACGAACAGGCCTGGAATCCAGGGATATCCCCAAACCCGGTATGGTCGCGCGGCATTTGGCTCTCGGTTACGAAAGACGAACACGCTGCTGCCGGCGATCATGTAGAAAAGCCACTCGGAGAAAATGGCGAGCGAGAACAGCTGGCGAAAGTTTCCCCCCAGAAGCAAGAGGGCGATTGAGAGAAGAGCCTGGACGACAATCGCGATCGACGGTGTGTGAAATCTCGGGTGCACTTGCGCCAGAGCGCGAAAGAAATAACCGTCGCGCGCTACGGCAAAAGGTACGCGCGCCCCACTCATGGTTGTGCCATTCAGGGTGACGAGCATCGACAGCGCCATGCCCGCTGAAACTATGCTCGCCCCCACCACTCCCAGCACCAAGCCGGTAGCATCGGATGCCGGGCGAGGCGATGCAGCAATCGCCGCCGCTGGTAGTACGTATTGAACCGCCGCATTCAACAGCATGTAAAGCGCGCCCACGATGGCGACTCCCAGGATCAGTGCAATGGGAATGCTGCGCTCAGGATCGCGAATCTCTCCCGCGACCATATTGAGATCGTTCCAACCGTCGTAGGCCCAGAGCGCGGCGACCAGTGCGGCAAAGAATCCCGCCATGCCGCCTTGAGCTCCTGCGTAGATGCCCGCAAAGTGGCTCCAGCTGCCGGCCGTATAACTGAAGCCAATCCCCGCGATACTCAGAATGATGCCGACTTTCAGGATGGTGAAGATCAGTTGAAACTCGCCGGCTTTTTTGATCCCAACGTAATTCAACCAAGAAATCAAAATGGTGGCGGCAATCGCGACTAACTGTCCATAGCTGACCGGCAGGAGAGCGCTGGCAATGTTTTTCGAAAAGAAGGACAGGCTGGGGAAAGTTCCGAGAACGCGGACGAGTCCGGTTGTGACGGTCGCGATAGATGCCGGTTTGGCGATGATGAACCAGGTCCAGGCATAGAGAAATCCGGCGAGTGGCCCGTACGCGTCGCGTACGTACACGTATTCGCCTCCGGCCTGGGGCTTCATCGCGCCGAGCTCCGCGTAGGTAAGCGCCCCGAAAAAAGAAAGCAGCCCACCGACGATCCACGCCAGGTAGACCAACTTGGCAGAACCCACGGCCTGCATCATCTCTGTCGGGACGAGGAAGATTCCGCTGCCGATGATGGTACCGACCACTACCGCTATCGCGTGACTGACGCGCAGATCGCGGGCCAGTTCTGGTCGGGTTGCGGTCGCTAGCCGATGAGAAGACCCCATGAGGTTGGGAAAGTATACAGGGTGATGTTGGCGCTGTTCGATGACACGGCAAGCGAGTCTCAGAGCAGCCTCCAGGGGGCTAAGCGTAGGGCGTTACAGCTCAGCCGCCTTTCTTGGCGCCTGGTCGGCAGAGAGCACTAAGGACGCCGAATATCCCACGCCGAAGGTGATCAGGGATCCAAGCATCACGTACCACGTCCAGGGGACGTGGGTTGCAAGCCACAGATAAAGATTGGTGATGAATCCGCAGAACATTCCCAGCGTGGCACCTTTTTCGCTGGCCTTTCGCGTGAGCACTCCAAGCAGGAATACGCCCAGCATGGGTCCCTGGGCAACGGACGCAATCTGCAGTCCAACCTCAATCACCCGGCTCACTTTGTGCAGCGAGAGAATTGCCAGTCCGAAGAGGACTGCCGCCCAGAATACGGTCGCTACACGGGAAAGCCGCATTCGCACCCGCTCGCTGGTTTGCGGTTTGTGTTGCAGATAGAAATCAATCACGGAACTTGAAGATAACGAATTGAGAGCCGCACTCAGGTTCGACATCGCTGCAGCGAGTATCGCCGCAATCAGGAGCCCGGAAATGCCGTGCGGCATGCGGCTGACGATGAAGGTGGGATAGATACGATCGGCGCTGCCAAATTGGCCGGAAGGAACTGCGTAGTACGCCCAAAGCATCACGCCAAGGATCAAAAACAAAGCGAACTGGAACAGAATGGCTACCCCGCTCGAAAGCAACGCGGTAACGGACTGTTTTTCATCCCTTGCTGCCAGCAAGCGCTGCACGATGAGCTGATCCGTGCCATGACTAGCGGTGGTGAGAAAGGCGCCGCCTATGACCCCGGACCAGAACGTGTACGGCAGCCAGAAGTTGGGAGCGAAGTTGAATACCTGCAACTTTCCTGCCTGCGAAGCAAGCGAGTGCACAGCCATCCATCCACCCGGAACCAGGTGCAAGATCGTGAACAGGCCGACCAACGTCCCCCCGACATAAATTACGGTCTGCACCACATCGGTCCAAATGACTGCCGCGAGCCCACCTTCTAAGGTGTAGATAAGTGTGAGCACCGTGATGATCGCGATCGAGGCAATTTCGCCGGTGCCCATCGCGATACCAACCACAATGGAGACGGCATACACGCGTACCCCCTCTGCTGCGGCCCGGGTGAGGAGAAACAATCCGGCGGTCAGCGAGCGGAGTCGAGGGCCAAAGCGACGCTCAATGAGCTGATAAGCGGTGTAAAGGTCTCCGCGAAAGTAGTGCGGCAACAGAAGAAAACTGATGATCACGCGGCCCACGACGTAGCCCATCACTACCTGCAGGAAGGTTAGGTTCGTGTCATAGGCGAGACCGGGAATGCTGATAATGGTCAGTGTGCTGGTTTCCGCGGCTACAATTGACAGAGCGATCGCCCACCAGGGAATGTTCCGGTCAGCCAGAAAGTAGTCCCGCAGGGAGCGCTGGCGCTGGCGAAAGTGCAGGCCAAAAAGAGTGATGCCGACCAGATAGACCGCAATTATTGCGAGATCGATATGGTCAAGCGCCATGCGGGTGTCAGATTATCTTTCTGGCTATGGTCTCGACCGGATCGTAGGGCTGTGAGGAATAAGCGACAAGCCACAAAGTATGGTCAGAATCGTTCCGGACAGCATGCGAGGCGCCTGGTGGAACCAGGACAACCTGGCAACCGCCACCCTGCAACGGACGATGGCGTATTTCAGAGTTTTCGTCGTTCTGCCAATGCACTGAGCAGTCTCCCTCGTGCGCCAGCACAATCGCTTCCCGGCGGCGCAGGTGGTAGTGATTGCCGCGGACAGCACCGGCGAGCATGGACGCGACGTGCACGTCGAGCACTCCGCCGACAAATTCCAGCACTTGTTCGGGAAGAGTGAAACTGTGACCGCGGAGATCGCCGTGGTCCGGCAAATCGAAAATCGTAACCTCGCCTCGCATGGCGTTTCCCTCACACGGATTTCTCGCCCGCGCCCACTGAGTTCCGGACGGAATGCTTCACATAACAACACGAAGGCGTTCCAAGCGGGAGCGTCTTTTTCGCGTGTACCAGTGTAGCAATCTGGGAGCTATGTTCCTGTGTTAGAACTACCGTCGTGAGCGTCTTTTTAGGGATTGACGGTGGCGGTACGAAGACTATCTGCGTCGTCGGCGATGAGACGTCGACCTTGGCGAGCGCAGAAGCGGGCGGGAGCAACATCGTTCGTGTCGGGGAACAACAAGCCCGTACATCATTGACGCACGCCGTACGCCAGGCTTGCGCAGCCTCCGGAATAGATGTGCGCTCGGTGACGCGTACTTGCATAGGAGTCGCAGGTGCGGGGAGATCACAGATAAGCGACATCGTGCGGGGTATTCTGGGCGAGATTGTTTCCGGCGAGGTGGTGGTCGCAGGCGATTCAGTCACCGCTCTGTACGCAGCCTTCGCGGATGGAGTAGGCACTGTCGTGATCGCCGGCACGGGATCAATCGCCTATGGTCGCAGTGTGTCGGGGCAAAACGCTCGTGCCGGAGGCTGGGGCTTCAGCATTTCGGATGAAGGCTCGGGGCATTGGATCGGACGGGCCGCGGTTGCGGCTATGATGCGCGCCCAAGATGAACAGGAAGATACAAGGCTGCTGCGCGACATCCTGAGTGCCTGGAAAACTTCTTCCATTGAAGAGCTGGTTCGAACCGCGAACGCCACGCCCCCGCCAGACTTTTCCGCGCTTGTTCCGACGATACTTGGTGCCGCCGACGCGGGAGACGGCATCGCACGCTCGGTGTTGGCGCAAGCTGGCGCCGAGTTGGCCAATATCGCGAAGATTGTGATCCGGCGCTTATTCGAGAATGCCCAGATCATCCCATTGGCCATGTCCGGTGGTGTGTTTCGTCACTCCGCGTTAGTGCGCCAGGTTTTCTACAATAGTGTTCGATCGGAATATCCGGGCACTCGACTGCTTTCCACGGTAATCGAACCGGTAAAGGGAGCCTTGGAACTTGCGCGCAAAGGCATGCCGCGAGTGCCCTAGATGCGAGTAATTTGGCTTCCACCTCACACATGAATACTGATCTCCAGGAAGGCACCTTTCAATCAGGAATAGCTCACACCAAAGCCGCGGCTGACAATTCGCTGGCGGCCTTAACCGATACCGATTCCGCTTTCAACGAGGATCAGGCCCTGGCCGTGTTGAAGAACCGTGATCTCCCATCTGAAATTCTGGAACAGATCAGCAAGAATGGCCGCCTGTGAAACTGCGGAGAGTGCGTTTGGCCATCGTTGTGCACCCCAGGACGCCGCGTCACGTGTCTCTTCCACTCCTTCGGGGTCTCTATAGTTTCGACCTGGCGCGCGTTGCATTGCTCGCAGCAGTTCCTGCCGATATCAAGGCAGCGGCGGACGAGTTGCTGATCACGCGCCTGGCAACGATCACCGCCGGGGAAAAGCTGTCGCTTGCGAAGAGGGGTTCAGCGCGAATAGCGGGTGCGCTCATGCACGATGCGGATGCGCGAATCACAAAGGCCGTGCTGGAGAACCCGCGTCTGACTGAAGCCAGCATCGTGAAGGCAATATCCCGCCGCGACGCGCGAGAGTCTCTCATTGCCGAGATATCCCGGCACCCCAAGTGGTCATTGCGCCAGGAGATACGAATAACCTTGTTGCAGAATGAGCGCATTCCACTTGCCCGGGCTCTCCAGTTTGCTCAGGGAATTCCTTACCGGCAACTTCTCGATGTGTTGCACCACTCCCGGTTGCCAGGGCCCACGAAGGAGCTACTTTTAAAGCAGGCTCGCGCTACCCGGAAATTGCGTCCATAGCCGAAGGCACCTGACCTCGATGACTACAACCGGAGCTTTTGTGTACCACGCCGAACCCCGCGACGGACGGCCAGTTTCGCATGCCACTTCGGTGTGAGCCGATGGCACGCGCGTGCCATTCTCGGAAATAGACTAAAGCGTTACCTTGTTCTTGAGCAGACCTGGGGGAGGGCTGTTCGACGAGCGTCCCACGACTCAAACCGAGTCGGGGACGTTTTCGTTTTTACCTCATTTCCGGAGTTGTTGGATTGTTACAACGAGGAAACCGCGGCACGGGCCTGCAAGGATGCGGGAGCAATCGCTTCCTGCCGCGAATTCTTGACGGCATACATACGGCGGTCCGCTTCCACCAGCAATTCCTCGGCGTGCTGCCCGTCGGCAGGATATGAGGCATGGCCAATGCTCAGGGTGACAAGCTCGCCGGCGCAACTTTCCTGGCTTGCAAATCTCGCCAGCGCTTGCAGCCGCTGTACGATTTCGGCCGCGCCATTCCCCTCGACCCCGGGCACAACCACCACAAACTCGTCTCCTCCCATGCGGGCGGAGTAATCGTATTCACGGCAAGATTCCTTGAGCTTGGCCGCGAAAGTCTGCAGCAGTTTGTTGCCCAGCAGGTGTCCCAAGCGGTCGTTAACGTGTTTGAAGCCGTCGAGGTCTGCGACGAAAATCGCAAGTTTCGCATTGCTACGCTTGCAACGCGCGATTTCACGATCGAGATGCAGAAACAATGACCGTGCATTAGGAAGTCCGGTGAGATAGTCCGTTGTCGCCGAGTCTTCGGCTTTCTTGTATCGCAGTGCGTTTTCAATTGTGAAACCCAGCTTCGAGCCAATCGCCAGGAGGATGCGCAGGTGATCTTTGGTGAACGAGTCGGGCTGGGCGCGGTACAGCGCCAGCACCGCGATCACTCCGGATACGCCCTCCAAGGGCACAGCCACTGCCGAGGAAAGGGTGCTGTACTTGGTGGCGTCGTTCAAATACCCGGGCTCGACCGACGGATTGCCATTCAGGATGGGTTTTCTGTTCTGGACTACCCAGCCGGAGAGTCCTTCGCCTATCGGAATTCTCAGCGAGGAGAATAGACGGAAGTTGTCTCCATTCACGAACTCGGGGACTAAAAGATCGTCCTGCTTTAAATAAACTGCCATTGATTCGTAGGGCACCAGGGGTTTCAAGCGGACCGAGAGCATGGACAGAGTGTCGGCAAGACTCAGGGACGTGCCAAGTTCATGGCTCAAATCGAACAGCGCTTGTGACTCTTGTCGGGCCGCCGCAATCGACGACAAATAGTCGCGCTGATGTTCCTTATGCGAAGCCGTGATTGTTGCCGGCGTTTCGGCGAAACCTGCGGCGGGCGCTAAGCCACGTTCCACTTTAAGATCTTTCGACAACTTGGCCGGCGTTTTGGCGGGCTTTTCGTGGGCAAGCCGCTCCAGTTCAACGTAGCGCTTCTCCAGTATCTTGACGACCCTGGGATCGAAACTCTTGCCGGATTCGGCAGCGACCCGGGCCATCGCCTCCGGCAGCGGCAACCCCCGCCGGTACTGGCGGTCCGAAGCCAGCGCATCCAGGCAGTCGACCGCTGAGAGAATTCTGGCCCCAATGGGAATTTTCTCGCCTTTGAGCCCACTGGGATAACCGCTGCCGTCCCATTTTTCATGATGCGCCCTGACGATCGGCACTACGGGATAGGGAAATTCGACCTGCTCGAGGATCTCGGCCCCGATCACAGGATGAATCTTCATCTTCTCGAATTCTTCAGGCGTCAATTTGCCGGGCTTGGAAATGATGTGCTCAGGGACGGCCAGTTTCCCAATGTCGTGCAACACCGAAGCCGCGCGCAGCGCTTCGGTTTCGTCCTCGTTCAGCCCCAGGTCTTTCGCCAGTTCCATCGCATAGATCCGAACCCGCTGCAGATGGTCATGGGTGGTGTGATCTTTGGCTTCGATGGCGAGCGCCAGGGCCTCAATGGTTCGCAGGTGCAGGTTAGAGACTTGCTCCACATGCCGCTTCTCATCTTCCAGTTTGCTGTGGTAAAGCCGATACGAGCGATAGATCAGATACACGGGCGGCAGCACCAGTAACGAGGACTGCCAACCAATGTGGCGGTTAAGAAAGCTCACCAATCCTGCGATCGCGGCCCCTACCAAGTAATAGGGGAATGACCAGAAGTAGCACTCAGACCAGACCTTCAGCAGTGGTTTGCTCTCGGTGAGCCAAATGATCACGGACATCGCGATGGTGTTGAAGGCGAAATAGGCTATGGCCACCAAAACCAGAGCGAGCGGACCATGCGGAGTCAGAATGTGAGCGGTCGCGACTTTATATACGCCGTAGGCCACCGCGGTGCCAACCGGCAGTTGTGACAGGTTGAATATCACGTGGATTGGCTTCAGGTTCGAAGATCGCCAGTAGCACTGGACAATCACTGCCGCGAGCCCGATGACAAGCGTCTCCCCAAAGCTCAGTTCGAGAACTCCCAGAAGGATGAAGAGAAAGTTCACCGACATGGTGCCATTGATGCCTGGAAGCTTGATCTTCAACGAAGACGCCAGGAGAGCTACAACTAGGTAACAGAGGAACTTAAGCAGGTCTGTGGATTGCCAATGGAAGATAGCCAAGCCAAAGCAGAGTCCGGCCGCCAGCGCCAAGGCGCAGATATACACCTTTGTCCCAAACTGGCGCGAAATCTCCATCCTGCGATTCTTGCCGAAACGCGGGCAGGTGTGACGAGTAATTCAATGATCGGCGATTACCAAGGTGTCGAGGCCGCGAATGGATGCGAGGTTTGCAAGACACCCGGATTTTTGGTAAGCGGGCTGGATTAGAGTGACTTAAGTAACGTCGAAGACAGGCATGAGACCTTGTTCCGCTCCTGCAGAACGCGGACAGATTGTCCGTACGATGGAAGCGCCAACGGGGACAAAATGTCCCATCACTCTCGCTAGACCGCTGCTATCTCATTGATTCCCATTGTGGGAACTCTTCGCGGTCGAGGCACTCGGCTTGCATCTACTAGGGTGCAAATCTCCCCCGGCACTTCGTGGGTTCAAGCCCACCGGAGGATTCGGGTCATGAAGAGGTTTTTGGTCGTTTGTCTGATTGCGACAGTGACGCTTGCTCATGCGGATACTTCGAAGCTGTCGCCCGACCTGCAAAAATATTCGGGGTCAAAGGCGCGAGTAGTGGTGCAATACAACCAGACGCCGGGACTGCTGGATCTGCAGGCGATTACCGGATTGCTGGGATCCATCGTTAGCGCATTGCCGCTGGTCAATTCGATCGTTGCCGATCTGCCGATCGCAAACATCTTGTCTCTGTCCAATCAGTCCAACGTGAAGTACATCAGCCTTGACCGCACGCTGGCTCCCACGCTAAGCAATGCAGCCCCGGCCGTGAATGCGCCGTCAGCTTGGCTGTCCGGCTACACCGGGGCGGGAATCGGCGTGGCTCTGATTGACAGCGGCGTCGCCAGCCACCCGGATCTGAACGGTGGGTTCCTGGGGCTATCGCGAGTGATTTACAGCCAGAGCTTCGTGCCCGGTGTGTCAAGCGCATCCGACCTATATGGGCATGGGACGCACATTGCTGGCCTGATTGCCGGAAACGGGGCAAGTTCCACCGGTTCCAAGTACTCAAGAACATTCGAAGGTGTCGCTCCCAAAGCCAATCTCATCAACCTCCGCGTTCTCGACCAGAACGGCATGGGAAGCGATAGTGCGGTGATCGCGGCCATTTCACAAGCCATCGCGCTGAAAGGCTTGCTTAATATCCGTGTGATTAACCTCTCACTTGGCCGGCCAGTTTACGAGAGCTACAAATTCGATCCGGTCTGCCAGGCGGCGGAAGCAGCATGGCGGAGTGGAATCGTGGTGGTAGTGGCGGCGGGCAACAATGGACGCTACCAGCCGACCAACGGCTACGCGACCGTGGCTTCACCTGGCAATGATCCTTACGTGATCACAGTGGGCGCCATGAAAACCATGGGCACCCCGGCGCGCACCGACGACCTTATTGCCAGTTATAGTTCGAAGGGGCCGACCGCCATCGATCACGTGGTGAAGCCGGATGTGGTTGCTCCCGGAAACATGCTGGTCTCTCTGGGTGAGCAAGGAACGCTCTACAACGAATATCCGGCCAACCGGGTGCCTTACAGCTTCTATACGACAGGGGGCACCAGCGCGCCCTCATCCTCATATTTCAGCCTGAGCGGAACCAGCATGGCGGCGGGTGTAGTCAGTGGAGTTGTTGCCGATCTCTTGCAAAAGTCTCCGCAACTGACACCCGATCAGGTGAAGGCGCGCCTCATGAAGACGGCGTGGAAATCGTTTCCCGCTTTCAGCAGCGTGACCGATCCCGCAACCGGCGTGACCTACACCGATCAGTATGACGTTTTTACCGTGGGAGCCGGGTACATCGATGTGGAAGCCGCTCTCAACAGCACCTATTTGGCTACTAAGAGCGCCAAGTCGCCAACTGCGCAGTATGATCCCACTTCCCACAACGTCTACATGGTCTTCGATTCATCCTCAGTCTGGGGTTCTTCCGCAATGTGGGGAAGCTCTGCGGTCTGGGGTGCGACGCAGTTCACCTCGGCAAGCTCAGCGATGTGGGGCTCGTCGGCCATGTGGGGATCTTCCGCGATGTGGGGTTCGAGCACTTCCAGTGGATTCGGCACGGTCTGGGCGGCTAGTGCGATGTGGGGCAGCAGCGCCATGTGGGGGTCGTCCGCCATGTGGGGAAGCAGTGCGGCAGGTGGAGAAAAGTAAAGAGCACAAACAAGAGTCCATTCGATCGGCTGGGACGCCCTGTCCCAGCCTTTTTTCCCAATGTTGCCAAGCTTTTCTAACGGGGCCCTGCCATTCGGCGTGCCGGAACCTCCCGGTCGGTCCAGGCGGCCAACCTTCAAATGCGGGAGTTGGCCCTCGCTTGTTAGCAAAAGACAATTCTCAATCGTCCTGCTATAAGTTGTAAGTCTCCGGGGAGAGGCGAGGTTCACCAGCTCCACATCCGAACCCAGCCCCAGGTTATCCAACGCGAGGAAAAATGAAGCTATTGAAGACCCTTGGAACCAGTCTGCTTGTAGCCTTGTCTCTGTCGATTGTGGCCTCATCCCAGACATGGACGCCGCTGACTCATCAACCCACCTTTTTCACTGACACGCCTCTTCTGCTCACTGACGGCACCGTCATGATGCATGAGTACAACACTCCGAACTGGTGGCGGCTGACGCCGGACAATACCGGCAGCTATGTCAATGGCACCTGGTCGAAGCTGGGTTCCATGCCATCCAACTACGCTCCGCTCTACTTTGCGTCTGCCGTGCTGTCCGATGGCAGGGTGCTCGTGGAAGGCGGTGAATACAACTTCCTCATTCAAGACCAAACCAATCTAGGCGCAATTTACGATCCCAAGACCAATACCTGGAAGGCGGTCAATCCGCCAAGTGGCTGGAGTGAAATCGGGGATTCTCCTGGCGTGGTGCTGGCGAATGGCACCTTTATGCTGGGCCGCAACCAGACGACGCTGTCGGCGCTGTTCAATGCGAGCACGCTGACTTGGACTTCCACCGGAACCGGCAAGCAGGACGATTACGAAGAAGAAGGCTGGGTACTGCTTCCTGACACCACTGTTCTCACGACCGACGCTGTCAAGGCGCCCCATGCGGAAAAGTACGTGCCCAACACTGGCAAATGGATTAGCGCAGGCAGCACGATTGTCAGGTTGGAAGATCCCGGTTCCGAGGAAATAGGGCCGATGATCCTGCGTCCGGACGGAACGGTGTTCGCGACCGGAGGCAACGCCACCGGGGCTGGACATACCGCCATCTACACTCCTCCCACCAATCCTCTACAACCGGGCACCTGGACCGTGGGTCCCGACATGCCAGGAAAGAACGATATGGCAGATGCGCCCGCGGCAATCCTGCCTGACGGCAATGTGCTGGTAGAGACTAGTCCCGGGATTTTTGCGCCTCCGGTGACGTTTTACGAATACGACGGAACACAATTCAATCTGGTTCCGTCCCCCACAAGCCATGGCTCGACGTCGTATCAGGGAAGAATGCTGGTTTTGCCAACTGGTCAGGTCCTCTACAGCGTTGCCGATGGCACTACCAAGAATATGGCCATCTACACCGCGAGCGGTGTGGCCAACCCGAACTGGGCCCCCAAGATACTGTCGGTTCCCAGCAATTTGACCCACGGCAGTTCGTATCTAATCGGGGGCACGCAGTTCAATGGCCTCTCAAATGGCGCGGCATACGGCGATGATGCCCAGATGAATACGAATTATCCGCTGGTGCGCATTACCAATACCGCGAGCGGACACGTGTTCTACGCGAAAACTCACAACCACAGCACCATGGGCGTGGCTACGGGCCTGAAGAAGGTGTTCACGCACTTTGATGTGCCAGCGGCTATCGAAACTGGGCCAAGCACGATCGAAGTCGTGGCCAATGGCATCGCATCCCTACCCGTGAACGTGACCGTACAGTAAGCCAATTCATTGGACGGTGCGACAGATTTGCTGATTTCGAGGCGGTCGTCGTTGAGACGATCGCCTCATTTCTTTTTTTCTCTTCCTATCTGCCGGATCAGAACCATACCTAACCCGCACAACCGTACCTAAAGGCCGACGCAAGCCTATCTCGGGAATGCATTTACCGTTCTTGACAGCACAACCGGCTTGAGGCAATATTGACACGATTTAATAGGGTAAGAAAATCGATTTTGTTGATCTCTGGAGACCGTTGATGACGGGTTGCCAACCCAGGCCTGTGCGGCCCCGCGCCTATTGGGATCGAGCCTTGAGGGTAGTTCGCGATTGGAACAGCAACCAGATTCTCTCGGAGTATGAAGGTTGTTGCATGGTTTACCTCGATACCCGTGGTCCCGTCTTCCTGTACACGTTCCTGCAGAACGGAGAACGTTTCTGGCAGGAGGAGGAACCTGTTCTGCAGGGAATCGGCTCGAGCAGTTCCGAGCTGGAGATCTGAAGCTGAAGTACGCCCCATTGCCAGGCAAGGTAATGACTGCCACATTTGCTCCCGCCCACTTTTTGCGATAAGCGACTGTCTCCCGAATTCGCCATCTCTCCAGCTGCGTGCCAGCTTTACGGAAATCGCGTAAACAGGTATTTATAGAAGATCTCATAATTCAGAAGCCCGCCACGCGCATGCCCGTGGCAGTTTGGTGTTGTATCCCGGAGGATACTCTTGCGAAGGGTAGCGCTCTTCTTCCTTTTCATTTCGGCTTTGTCGGTAGGTCTGACCGGGTGCAGCAGTAGCAGTCACACTAGCAATAGCGCCTCGGCACGGCTTGCTTACGTGACGTTGAGCAGTGTCAACCAGATTGCAGGATTCAACGTGGATTCCAGTTCCGGTGCTTTGAGCCCAGTTACGGGTTCGCCTTTCGCAACGGGCCAGAGCGCATTCGCCATCGTGGTGCACCCGTCGAAGAAATTCCTGTATGTCGCCAATGCGGGGGAAAACACGGTTTCGCTATTCACCATGTCTAACGCGGGGGCGCTGTCGGAAGTTGCGCCGCGCACTCGCGTAGGCGATCACCCACTAGGCTTGGCTCTTTCCGCGGACGGAAATTTGCTGTTTGTCAGCAACACGAACTCCAACAATCTATCTGTATTCTCGATCAACACGGGAACTGGCGCTCTGACGGAAGTGTCCACCTCTCCGGTGCTTACCGACAGCCCGACCGCCCTCGCGATCTTGCCGGGTGGAAGCACGCTTTATGTTGCAAATTCGAATTCCTCGTCGGTGTCGGCTTTTTCCATCGGGTCTGCAGGATCGCTGACGCCCGTAGGCGGATCTCCGTACCCAACCGGCACCAACCCGTCCGCGTTGTCCGTCGATTCCGCTGGCCATTTTCTCTACGTTGCGAACCTCGATTCGCAAACGTTTTCCGGCTTTAGTATCACTTCGAGTACCGGTGGATTGACGCCCATGCCGGGCTCTCCATACTTTCTAACGCTGGGGACCACCAACACCACGACCAGCACGCCGGTGTCCGTGGCGGTCGATACCACTAATAATTATCTTTTCGTTCCCGTGGTCAATCCGGTGAACATCTACGGCTACGCCATCGATGGCACGTCCGGCGTACCCAGCAACCTTTCGGGCTCCCCGTTCACGACGAGTGCCACCGGACTCGCGTTTAGCCTGGTGGATGCAAGCGGCAAGTTCCTCTATGTGGGGAATCAAGGTTCGTCCAGCATTTCGCTGTTCGATATTGCCAGCGATACTGGCGCTCTTACCAGCGTGGGAACGGTGAACACGGGGTCGGCGCCTACCTCGATGGTGCTGGTCCCGTAGTATTTTGTTCGCGCTCGGAAGTGCTCGTCAGCGGCCAGCTACCGTGCGACCACTTTCCAGCGGTACGCCACTGCTGAAGTTCAGCGTCAATTGTGAAATGAAGCAGAAGGCGGAAGCCGAAAAAAAGGAACGGCGCCTCCATAGTGAAGCGCCATTTGTGTTTAGAAGGTCAGAATCACCTCGCGCCAGCCCTTGTCAGCTGCCATTATCCACCTGCAGATTGTTAGTTACCGAGAACACCCCGGAAACACTCTTGGCCTGCATTTCGGCGATTTGCTTGTCCATCTGCCGCGAAACCGCCCCCTCCAGCGTTACATGCCCATTCTTCACGATGATGTGTATGGGAGGCACTGCCCGCAGTTGATACTGGCTGAGCACAGTGTTGCCGTAGATTGCTCGATAAACCGCCCGGCGAATGCGATCATCATTGGGCGAAGTGGGCAACACTTCGATCTGGTTATCAACCCGCTCCACGCCTTCAATACTTTTAACCGAGTTTTCAGCATCCGACTTGGTGCTGGGCCGCACCACTTGCCCAAGGAGCGTGACCACCCCGTCAGGCGAGACCTTAAACGCCAGATTGTCAAACACGCCGTAAAACGGCAGCAGTACAAGTTGATGGTGTACTTCTTTAACGATGCGGTCTACACCTTTCTGAGTGAGATTGCCACGAGTGCCCTCCTGCTGATTCGCGGTCGAAGCCGCGTTCTGCGCGATGGCAAGTGGAACTTCGCTGCACAGACCTAAACCCAACACTGCAACAGCGAGCGCAAAAACTTTCATTTTGATCCTCCACTTTCAACGAAATGACCCTTAAATACTGCGACCGAAACTTGTAATCCTCGAATGCCATCGCACAAGCCCAGGTTGCAGGCTAGATCGCCCAGAGGACATACCATGGGCCCGCTGAAAAGGTTCCGCGGCTGACAAAACTGCCGCTGGCTCAAGGCCAGCGCGCGGCATCTTTACCCAACGCGTGGCCCGAGTCAGCTTTCCTGGCGAGAGTATCACTTACGCAGCTTTTCTGTGCGAAGCACGTCCGCTGCCCGTACTTCTCTTCTTCGAACGGATCGTTGTCGTTCGTGCGGAACCCTGCGTGCCCCTGGCCTTGCGAGCGGTCCCAGTGGAGCCCGATGAAGATCTGCGGCTCGCCGACTGGGAACGAGAGCGGCCCGAAGCCGTCGTTCGGGAACGGCTGCTGCGCTTTGATCGAACACTGCCGGAATTTCGTGCCTGCGCCCTCGTACCGGTCGACCTCCTGGAACTCCGTCGGGAAGTCCCACCGCTTCTGCTCCTGCTCCGTGAACCGCGAGTCGAACTCGCGCTTCGCGTGCGCCGATTCTCGCTTCTGCCACGAGCGGAGGTCGTCGCGGTGCCTGCTGTTCGGCCCCGCGAAGTGCCTCGCGTCCGGGTGCGTGATCCGTTTCCGCCGCTGCTTCTTCGGTTCGAGGTGCTCTCCGCAGTTTCCCGGCTTACCAGTTTATTGAAGTTACTTCTCTGGCCACGTGCAGTGGAATCCTGCACCAGCAAAGCGAGACCCCCTTCCTGGAACTTGTCGTACCATTCGTCCCAATCAATTTCTTCCAGCGAACGTTCCCCGCTGTAGCCGGGAAAATCGATGCGAATCATGCCCACATCGCCTTCGTTCCCGGTACCGCGAACGCACGCGGGTTTGCCGCCGCGCTCCTCCGCCCATCGGCGGATTTCCTCTTTTTCCGTCAGCACGCGCGCTTTCGATGAGCTTCTCGCCATAGCATTCTCCCTTCTAAAAAACAGCACGAGTACGATGCGATGACCACGATAGGGGTTTGATCAGTGTGACTGCGACTCATGTGTGCCATCGGGCTTGCCCGTAAATTGAGAGTGGTTCTCGGCAGCAGTAATCGCAAGCTCTGGAAGGCCGATCAGGAGAGCCAACAAGCGTCAGACTTTCTCCTGACGAAAGCTGACTGCAGAATTAAGAAGCCAAACGAGAGATGGCACCCTAGGGGAGTATGTTGGCACCGCTGTGCCATTACCAAAATCGCTTGCGTCGCCGACAATACTCTCAAGCGCCGCAGTAAGTATGAAAGCTTCGTCTAGCTCCCCAATGATGACTAAACTGCGCACGCGTATTTTGGTGGTGGACGATAACTGGGTTGTCCGGCAGCAACTGCGTAAGCTTCTGGAGTTGCATCGCGACTGGGAAGTATGCGGAGAAGCCGTGGACGGTCGAGATGCCATCGAGAAGACGCGTGTTTTACAACCCGATCTGGTTCTCCTGGACTTCGCCATGCCGGTCATGAACGGCTTGCAATCGGCGCAAGAAATTGCCAGGCAATTCCCAGACACGCCAATGCTTCTGTTCACGATGTTTCTATCGAATCAGCTCGTGGATGAAGCGCGCCATTCCGGCATCCGTGGCGCCGTGGCTAAAGCTGATGTGGTGCGCGATCTTGTTCCGGGGATTGAAGCGGTGCTACGGGACGAAACATTCTTCCCTTCAATTGCCGGTCACTAGCCAGCCGCCGCAGCATGTAACGCGGGCCAACTGTGGATCTCGCCTGATGTACTTTCCAGAGCCGTTCTTACGTTGTGCGCTGCGTCAGGGTTTAGGAGCATAGTAGCCGCGTCGGCATTGCGCTTTCAGGCTCGGCTTCTGCGGCAGGATTTCGATCATGCGAAAACTGCCATCCGCCTGCAGGTTCGCAGGTTTGTATCCCAACGCATACTGGCTGCGCAGAGCTGTTTCTACGTGCGTGAACGCGGACTTTAATTCGGCCTTTTCGCGCGCCGGCAGAATCATCCCGCCCGTCGGGTGAGTGAGCAGGTCAAGTGCAGCTTCGCCTTTGTTATATCCATCGTGGCGAATGTCATTGGTGCTGAGTGCAAAAATGACGACTTCCGCGCGCGCCGCGGCCTGCTTGGCGTCGTACATAATGGCGCGACTTCGGGTATTCACGCCATCGCTAATCACGATCAAGGCCCGGCGGGAGACGCGCGGTTCTCCGCTGTTAAGCTTTTCGCACGCGTACGTGATGGCGTCGTAGAGAGCTGTGTCTCCGCCCGGCTTCAGGCTGTTCACCGCGCGCATCAGGGCATTCGTGTCCGATGTCATATCCTGCACCAGCTGCACGCGCTGGTTGAAAGCGACTACAAACGCCTGGTCGACGCCTGGACGCAGAACTTTCTTCAGGAAAGTGCTGGCCGCGTCCTGCTCGAACCTGAAACGGGACGTGATGGAGTCGCTGATGTCAATCAGCAGGCCAACGCGCAAAGGAAGTTCCGTCTGGCGCTGAAAGTAAACAATTTGCTCCGGAGGCGCGTGGTTATCGAGCAGCCGAAAATCACTTTTCTCAAGATTGCTGACGAAGTGCGATTTCCCATCGGTGACAGTGAAGACCAGGTTGACTTCGTCCACCCGCTTCGAAATAGTCACCTCGCCGGTTTCAACTTCGCCTCCGCCGGATGTGCCTGGAGCTGGAGTGGAGGGTGTCGCCTGGCTGAGAGCGGTGTGACCATCAAAGGCCAAACCGATCAGTATGCACACGGCCCAGAGAGAAGGTTTAAGGGCGTGCATGGTGTCCTCTTCGGGACGGGACTATACGGTTTCGAAATCCGGACTGGCCAAGTTGTCAGTGATGATTCCGCGTGCGCCGTTAGGGGAAACGGCGTCCTCGCCCCCCAGCATTTTAGGTCAAATTTGGCATGCCGCAGCATGGATATTTTGGTGAGACATAACAACCTGCTTTCCGGAGCGACAGCTCAGGTTGTTGATTCCTGAGTAACCGGTCCGAGCCCCTCTGTCATATGGCGCCAATGCCGGCAAGCTTCGGATACCGAGCCATACCGCGGCAGAGAATGACGCTCTGTTACATTATCGGGCAATGAAACCAGTCCGCAGTTTTGCGAGTGACAATAACGCAGGGGTACATCCCGAGATCCTGAAAGCGATAGCCTCGGTCAACCAGGGGCACGTTGTCGGGTACGGCGATGATCCCTACACGCAGCGAGCCGTCGACCGTTTTCACGAGCATTTCGGCTCGGAGATTGAGGTATTTTTTGTCTTCAACGGAACCGCCGCGAATGTTCTCAGCCTCAAGGCATTGACGGAGTCCTATCACGCCGTGATCTGCAGTGAGGCGGCGCACATCTATACGGACGAGTGTGGGGCTCCGGAGAAATTTACCGGCTGCAAACTCCTCCCCATCTCCACCACTAATGGCAAGTTAACGGTCGAGAAGGTCGCGCCTGCGTATCACGGGATCGGAGACCAGCACCACGTCCAGCCACATGTGATCTCGCTTACGCAGTCCACGGAAATGGGAACGCTTTACAAGCCACAAGAAATTCGCGCGCTTGCCGATTTCGCTCACGAGCGCGGCATGTTTCTCCACATGGATGGGGCGCGCATCTCGAACGCGGCGGCTGCTTTGGGGCAAACCCTGCGCCAGGCCACGCGTGATCTCGGGGTGGACGTGCTTTCGTTTGGCGGCACGAAGAATGGGTTGTTGGGCGCGGAGGCGGTCGTCTTCTTCGGCGAGAAGTTGCGGCAGGAGAAGCGGCTGGCCGAGAGCTTTCTGTTTCTGCGCAAACAAGGAATGCAGTTGGCGTCAAAGATGCGATTCATCGCCGCGCAAATGGAGACGCTGCTCACCGGCGATCTGTGGCGCAAGAACGCCGAGCATGCCAATGCGATGGCGCAACTGCTGCAGCAGGAATTACAAGGCGTGCCGCAAGTGAAGATCGTCTACCCGGTCGAGGCGAACGGGGTTTTCGCGCAACTGCCACAGGCGATCATTCCCAAGTTGCAGGAGAGATACTTCTTCTACGTATGGAATGAGGAGCAGGGAGTCGTGCGCTGGATGTGCTCGTTTGACACGACCGAGCAGGACATACGGGAATTTGTCCAATTCATCCGAGAAACACTTCAGAGTTAATTCAGTGAATCGACTTAGTCTTCAGTTGCCGGAACTGAAGAATTAGCAACTCTTGCTTTTTGCGCGTCCTTGTACTACATTGCGCATTCCCCAAGCAGAGTTGCACATTAGTAGGGCCGTACTGGGAGGTGTATGTCCAAGAAGGGTTTGCTCCTGATTCCGGTCGTGGCTGTGTTGTTATTAGCACAGAATTGCGGGCACGATCAGCAGTTGACATCGATCACGGTGCAACCTGCGACGCAGACGTTTGGCGACCCTAACACTCCGGTCAGCGCCGATGCGGGCCTGAGTGTGCAGCTATCGGCGATGGGAACTTATATTCACCCACCAGTAACTAAGGACATCACCGACCAGGTAACTTGGACCTCAAACACACCTGGTATGGTAACGGTCACGCCCAAGGGACTCATTACTCCCACCGGCACAAGTTGCGGAACGACCGTTGTATCGGCGACGGTCACGACAAATCATAGCAGTGGCAACATATCGTCGTCTGGCGCACTTGTTACTGGCTCAATGACAGCGAATGTGGTTTGCTACACAGGTACCACTGCCCCTGTTCTCGAAGTCTCTTTTACTGGAGGCGGATCGGGAACCGTCACCAGTAATCCACCGGGTCTCGATTGCACAAGCGCTTGTGGGAATGCATTCTTACCCGATATAGCGGTTACCTTGACGGCCACGCCGAAGGCGCCTTCAACGTCTGCCGAGTGGACGGCGGGGTGCGACACGGTAGTCGGTCAGACGTGTACGATAAATGACTTGAGTGCGGATCGGGTCGTTACAGTCTTCTTTAAGTAGCTCGGCTGCGTGAAGGAATGTGGCGCGCCTGAAGCCGCTCCGCGGAGCGCTCATGCCTCATCCAGCAGTTCCCCCATGGTCGGCTTGTGTTTCTCCGTTTTCCGCTTCTTGCGGTCAGGAACGACACGGGTCGAGGGAGGCGTCCCGATCTTCTCCCGGGCCGCTTGCTTTACTGCTTTAACCGCGCGGAACGGCTTCAATTTCCGCTTTCTCGCCATGGCAGCATCTTGCCATAATTCGTCTCGCGCTCCCATATGTCATAATCATTGCTAGGGCCTTGGATCTGACAGGCCGCTAAACGGTATGGAAGAACGCGATTTTTTTGACGAGCGCCCGGAAAAGAAGAAGGCCACGCTGAATTGCCCTAGCTGCAGGCAATCGGCGGAATACGACATCACCTGGCTGGTGCGGACGAAGAAGAAGAACCTCCCGGGACGCGCCGACGAGCGTGACCGCGCCCGTTTCGCTAAGGCCCGGTCGTACATGATTCGAAAAGACGACATGATGGTGTGCAGCAATATGCGTTGCCGCAAGCGCTTCGATATCACCGGCCAGTCTGTTGTCTTCTCCGACTAGAGGCGCATCACCCATTTCCTGTTCGCCGCGCCTCTCATTTATACTTTCAAGTTTGCCTGACGCTGCCGAACGTGTTCCGAGAAGGAGTGTGGCGTGAAAATCCTGGTTTGCATGAAACAGGTCCCGCAAAAAGATGCGCCGCTGAAGCTCAATGACACGGGCGCCTGGATCCGCGAAGATGTTTCTTACGAAGTGAACGAGCCGGATGCCTACGCCCTCGAAGAAGCTCTCCGGCAAAAAGAGAAACACAGCGGGGAAGTAGTCGTCATCACTTCCGGACCGGCGCGCGCGCAGCAGGTATTACGTGAGGCGCTGGCCAAGGGGGCTGATCGCGCCATCCATCTAGAAGATCCCAGCTTTGTGAGCCTGGACGCCCTGAACACGGCGAAAGCGATCGCGGCCGCCATAAAGGACGAAAAGTTCGACCTCATTTTCACCGGCCTGCAATCAGACGATTACGGCTATGCGCAAACCGGGGTGATCCTGGCAGAGCTGCTGGGCTGGCCGCATGCCACCATCATCATGCAAATCGAGAAGAACGCATCGGGCATTCGCGTAAAACGCGAGCTCGAAGCGGGGTTCTTCCAGTACGTCGATATGCCGCTGCCCGCGGTGCTCACCATTCAATCCGGGATCAATAAACTTCGCTACGCGACTTTGATCGGAATCAAGCAGGCCAAGAACAAGCCATTACGGAAGATCGCACTGGGCGAAGTGCAATCGAGCCTTGGCCCTAATCTGCAGAAGATCGAGCGCCTGTACATCCCGCAGAAAACTAAAAATACCGAGTACCTGGAAGGACCGCCCGGCGAAATCGCTAAAAAGCTTGCGGAGAAACTTCGTAACGAGGTTCGGGTCCTGTAGACCGGCCTGAGTCGCGGCAAATACCGCGCGCACGAGTTCTTTGACAATCCGTGTGTATCAAACCTCCGACCGAGGGATGCGACTTCGGTGGGTTGCGTAACTGCAGGCCAGAAGCTGAGATGTGCACTCAGCCTTCCCGAAGCCTGCTGGCGCGCATCCAAGCAGTGCTATGCCGGATCTTCACTATGTACGCGTCAAGGAAGAAGCCGCTTTCGGAAGGCGCCGGTTGGGTGCTGTCCTGCTCACGGTGGGAAAGTGGTTGCTGATCTTCGACATTATCCTGCTCTCGTTCGTCTACGTCGGCCTGCGTAACGGTTCCCAGTTCTGGCTATGGTGGGTCATCATTGAGGCAGTATTGGGACTGGCGCTGGTCGGCGTGGGCAGCTACATTCGCCACCATTTCCCGCCGCCTCCCCCCTACGGACTGGAGGGACGCAGATAGCGATGTTCACACGTCACTGAAGCCCGAGTGCCTGGCTTGCATACTGACGGCAGCGAAGAATTGGAGGCTGCCATGGCAAGCACAGAGGCAATGCGCGAAACCGGCGGTAGTTTGATGTTTGTGGGCTTGGCGGTCTGGGTGGTGGATCTGCTGGTGGTGTTTTTCCTCCCAGCCGCAGTAAAGGTCGGCCGTGAACCGCAGTTTCTCGGAGTCATCGTTGCCCTTGGCATTTTGGGTCTGCTGTTGATGGGCTTCGGTTACAGCGCGCGCAGCGAGTCGAGCGAAGAATAGTTTTAGGCTGGAGCCCGCCAGAGATCAATCCAACCTTGGGAGCGAGATGCTGTCGTAGTGTCGGGATTGTTCCCGTTACTGATCATGCGGAAAATTTGGTTCGCGATAGATGTACCCCCGCGCGTACTGTGCGCGGGGGAGAATTTCCAGCGCCTGTCGCTGAGGAACTCTGCCTTGAACTCGCTATTGGCGAGATCGCTTTCTGAGAACTGACACTAAATTGGAAATTGAGAACTGCCGCATGGACACAATCCTTGTAATTGTTGAGCAGCGTGAAGGAAAACTGAATCGCGTTTCATGGGAAACACTGACGGCGGGGCAAGCCCTCGCTGCTGAAACCGGCTGGAACCTGGAAGCTGCCGTGGTCGGCGGCAGCGCTGGCACATTTGCTAACGAAATTGCCGCAAAACGTGTCTCCAAGGTCTATGCCATCGAATCACCGAAGCTCGAGCCTTACACTCCTGACGCTTTCGTGAGCGCGCTAAAGCAGTTCATCTCTTCCCGGCAACCCAAGCTGGTGTTGATGCCGCACACGTACCAGGTACGCGATTTTATTCCCAAACTCGCAACCGCCATGGGCCGCACCGTGATCAGCGACTGCATCGGCTACAGGAAAGAAGGCGCTAACCTCGTCTTCTCCCGCCAGATGTTCCAGGGAAAACTGGCAGCCGACGTGAGCTTCGCCTGCGACGCTCCATGGTTTGTAACCTTTCAGAATGGTGCTTTCCGTGGTGACAAGGTAGAAGCCGGAGCCGCCGCTGCCCCGATCGAGACGGTCGCGGTCGATATCCCGGAAGGCGCCATTCGCAACAAGCCGCACGAGGTATTCAAAGAAGCCAAGCAGGCTGTTGATCTTACGCAGGCGGAGATCATCGTCGCTGTTGGCCGCGGCATCAAGGAACAAAAGAATATTGAAATCGCGAAGCAATTGGCGGAAGCCCTGGGCGGCGAGCTCGCAGCCTCGCGTCCCATCTGCGATTCTGGATGGCTTCCCATGGATCGCCAGATCGGCTCGTCCGGCCAGACGGTTGCTCCCAAGCTCTACCTGGCGCTAGGTATCAGTGGCGCCATTCAGCACATAGTCGGAATGAAGGGTGCGCGCACCATCATCGCCGTAAATAAGGATTCGGAAGCGCCTATCTTCGAAATCGCCGATTACGCGGCGGTGGGCAACTTGTTCGACATCGTGCCCCCGCTGATCGAAGAAGTAAAAAAAGCCAAAGCGGGAACCTAGACCTCAGCCCCGGATTCGCGGAAAGTGCTGCTGCTCCGCAAAGGTGGGACCCGTAGCAGATTTTTTTTATGCTGATTTTTCGCAAACCCTTGGAAGGCGTCGAACGCCAGCAGATGGAGGCCGACGTCGTTATCGTCGGCGGCGGGCCGGCGGGAATGGCCTGCGCACTGCGGTTGTCACAGCTCATCGACGAGCACAACACCAGGAATCCCGACGCGCCGCTTAGCAAAGAAAACATCTATGTGCTCGAAAAGTCGCGCGAAATTGGTCAGCACTGCCTTTCCGGCGCGCTGCTTGACCCTCGCTCTATGCGCGAACTGCTTCCGGGATTTGAAAAAGAAGCTCCGATTGATGCGGAGGTCACGGAAGAGGCAGTTTATTTTCTGACCAAGGGCGGCAAGCTGAAGTTGCCCATTACGCCTCCTCCGCTGCGCGATCACGGCAATTACGTGATCTCCATCAACCGCTTCGTGAAATGGTTGGGAAGCAAGGTGGAAGAAGCAGGCATCACGGTTTTCACCGGCTTCGCCGGATCGCAACTTTTGTTCGATGGCGAGCGCGTAACCGGGGTTCAGACCGATGATAAAGGCGTCGACAAAGCCAACCAGCCGAAGTCGAACGTGGAACCCGGCTACGATCTGAAGGCCAAAGTCACCGTTCTGGCGGAGGGACCGCGCGGATCACTCACCAAACAGCTGGTCGCTAAACTGAATCTCGACAAAGATCGCAGTCCGCAAACCTACGGCGTTGGCGTGAAGGAACTCTGGGAAGTTCCCGCAGGGCGTATCGCACCCGGCGAAGTTATCTACACCCTGGGTTGGCCGCTTACCAGCAAAGAGTATGGCGGCGCGTGGATTTACGGCAGTCGCGACAACCTGGTTTCACTTGGATTCGTGACCGGTCTTGATTATCCCGATCCGCGTCTTGACCCTCAGCGTGTGTTGCAGGAATTCAAGCTGCATCCCTTTGTGCAGAACTTGCTTGCCGGCGGGAAGATGATCCGCTATGGCGCCAAATCTCTGCCTTACGGGGGATGGTGGGCGCTGCCCCCCCTCGCAGGCGATGGATGGATGATCCTCGGTGATTCGGCCGGATTTCTCAACTCCGCCCGGCTCAAAGGAATTCATCTCGCAATCAAGAGTGGAATGCTGGCGGCCGAGACCGCATTCGACGCTCTCAAAAAGAGCGATTCGTCGCGCGCAACGCTGGCGAGCTTTCAGGCGAAAGTCGAAAACAGTTGGATCAAGGACGAGCTCTGGAAGGTCCGCAACTTTCACCAGGCTTTCGCAAATGGGTTGTGGGCCGGCCTGTTCCACGCAGGACTGCAGCAGGTCACAGGCGGCCGGGGCTTGTATGACCGATATCCCGCGACCCCCGGCTACCAGCACATGAAGAAGCTTTCGGAGTTGCCGCGCGACGGCGGTCCTGAAGCCCATCTGCTGGGTGCTTATAAAGGAGATGGCAAGCTCACCTTCGACAAGCTCACCGATCTCTATTACTCGGGAACCCGGCACGAGGAAGACCAGCCGGCCCACCTCATCATCCACGACACCAATGTTTGCGAGCAACGCTGCATCAAGGAATACGGCAGCCCGTGCCAGAATTTCTGCCCCGCGAATGTCTACGAGATGCTGGATGACTCGAGCGCGCCGAACGGGAAGCGAATCAGCCTGAATCCTTCCAACTGCGTGCACTGCAAAACCTGTGACATTCAGGATCCCTACCAGATCATCACATGGGTCCCGCCCGAGGGCGGTGGCGGCCCGAATTACGATGGCATGTGAGCGCCAGGCTTATTGCAAACAAACCCCATCTCCTTCTTAAGGAGAGTTCATGAGAGTGCAGACCGGAAGCATTTCATTCATCCTCCTGGTACTTTCGACGCCTGTGTTCCCTCAAGGAGGCGCTGCGCAAGCACCTTCGGCGACGGCCAGGTCCCGCGCGGTTCAGCGTCTGGAAGAATATCGCCGCTCCCGGCTTCCTGTTCTCCTGAACGATTTCGGCGAACTGGGGCGTTACCGTGATGCGAATGCCCATATCGCGCCACCCGCTCCCGGCGAGAACCGGGTTGTCTTTTTGGGCGATTCGATCACTGACGGCTGGGCTCTGCAGCAATACTTCCCCGGCAAGCCGTATCTGAACCGCGGCATCGGTGGTCAGACAACGCCGCAGATGCTCATACGTTTCCGCGAAGATGTTATAAACCTTCAACCTAAGATCGTGATGATTCTCGCGGGTACCAACGACATCGCTGGGAACACCGGCCCGATGTCGCTGGACGAAATCGAGGCGAATTATGCCAACATGGCTGAACTGGCGCGGGCACATAACATACGCGTGGTTTTCTCTTCGGTGACGCCGGTCAATAATTACACGGCAGCCGCGGCCGACTTCTTTCCGCTTCGTCCGCCGGAGAAAATTTTGGTCTTGAACGATTGGCTAAAGAAATACTGCGCTGAAAACGGTCTTCAATACCTGGACTATTTCTCCGCTATGATCGACGACAAAGGCCTGCTCAGGCGCGATCTCTCTTCGGACGGCCTACATCCCAATCCCGCAGCATATAAGGTCATGGCGCCCTTGGCGGAGTCTGCGATTTCGAAATCGCTCTCTGCCGGCCTTCGCTGAGGGCTTGGAAGGTGTACCGTCACAACACCCGGAACATACAAAAGGGAAGTGCACTTTCCGCACCTCGTGCATCTATAATGAGATTGAGTTTCCGACCTCGAGGCCGCACGGTATACCCCGGCTGTCGAGGCGAGGGGTGATTTAAGATCGCTGCTCTAGTTCAGCAGCCAGTATTCGCGAGAACCACCCCGAGGGTGCTGGTGGAAACGCCCGCGCCTCCCTGCTTCGCGAGAAGCGCTTGGAAAGGAAACGGCTGCGAGGATGATCTCCCCTCCGTGTCCCTCCTGCGTCTCTTCCTGAAGTGATTAGCCTTTAGCAATTGGAATTTCGCCATTTCTGTGGGCCGCTTGTAGTCTGGGCGACCCGGCTTGAATGCTCATTGCTAAATGTTAAGTGCTGGTCAGCTGATCGACAAATTCGGGCGTGCTATTACCGATTTGCGGATTTCTATCACCGATCGGTGTAACTACAAGTGCGTTTATTGTCGTACTGGTAACGAAGGCGCGCTCTATGCCGAACTTTCGTTTGCCGATTACCTGCGAATGGCGCGAATTTTTGCGGGACTTGGCATTGAAAAAGTGCGCATTACCGGTGGCGAGCCGCTTTTGCGTCGAGGTGTTATCGATTTCGTGCGCGAACTCTCGCGCCTGCGTAACCTTCAGAATCTTCCTTTAGATATCGCGATCACCACCAACGGCGAGCTGCTTGCGGATATGGCTCGTCCACTGAAAGATGCGGGACTGCATCGCATCACGGTCAGCATGGACGCGGTCGACCCGGAGCGTTTCGCCCGGATTACGCGGGTCCCCCACGGGTTTGACAACGTGCTGGCTGGGATTCGCGCCGCCAAAGGCGTGGGCCTGGAGCCGGTAAAGGTCAACTGTGTTCTGATGCGCGGATTTAACGAAGATCAGATCATTCCATTCGGCAAGTTCGCCCGTGAAGAGGGCGTAGTGGTGCGCTTCATCGAGTTCATGCCCCTGGAAGAGGATCGCTTGTGGTCGCCGGAAGTGGTGGTGCCGCTGCATGAAATTGTGGAGCGCATGGCCGAGTTTCGGCCTTTGGTGGAGATTTCCCATGCGCGTAGCGAGACGGCCCGGCGCTACCGCTTTGACGATGGCAGCGGTGAAATCGGCATTATTGCGCCGGTTTCCCAGCCATTCTGCGGACATTGCAGCCGCATTCGTATCACTTCCGACGGGAAAATCCGCACCTGTCTATTTTCCGTCTGGGACCATGATCTCTACGAATTGATGCGTCGGGGCGCCTCTGACAATAAATTGATCGAGTTTATACGGGGCGTGGTGGAAAAAAAGGAAGCCCGCCACCACATTGGCGAACCCGATTTCGTCCCTGCTTCCCGAACCATGGTGCACATTGGTGGTTAGGGCTGAAACCCTCAAAATCGTCCTGTGCCTTTGATGGTTACCTGACGTTCCCTCCGTCACTCACCCGCATTCCGACGGATCGATTAAAATAAGAACAAATGTCAGAACGAACTTTCACCCTAGACGAGGCCCAACTCCTTTTGCCCGTACTCGAATCCCTGCTACGGGTTGCCACCGACAACAAGAAGCACATCGAGGCAATCGACGCCGAATTGCAGGACTTGGGCCACCGCATTTTCCTCAATGGCGGTACGCGGGTGAACATCGTCCACTTTGCCCGGAGAAAGGCCGAACGCGAAAAAGCATTGCAGCGTGTTAAAGATACCGTCGCGGAAATTGCCGCTACCGGCGTTCAGGTCAAGGACCTGGACATCGGTTTGCTGGACTTTCCCTGCGTCGTGGACGGCGAGATTGTGCTGCTCTGCTGGAAAATGGGCGAGAAAAAGATCACCCACTGGCATGGCAGCAGTGAAGGATTTGCCGGACGCAAGCCCATCGACGAACGCATTGAAAAAGCGGGGAAGCGAAAGAGATAAGTCCGTTTCAGTGCCGCAAGTATTCAACTCTTAAGGACCCTCCTCGGGTTTCTTTCCCGGCGTCCACTGCGGACGAAAACTTGAATTCACCAGCCACTCAATCGGGCGGATCATCGACGTAATTGCTTCGTCCAGATGCTCAGAATCCAGGTGAGCTAGATCATCACTTGGTTTGTGATAATCGCTGTGAAGACCGAAGCTTGAAATGGTTTGTGCAACCACGCCTCTTTCGGCGAGCGCATAATTATCCGATCGCTGAAAAAATCCTTGTTCCACATGAGGATCGCCAACGATGTTGGCGCCATGGCTGACGAGTTCCGGCCCAAGGTTCGACCGGTCCCAACCAGAAAGCCATAGTTTGTTGTCGCTGAGAGCCGGGTCCCGGCGGCCGATCATCTCAAATTCAAGCGCCGCGGAGATGGCGCTGAGCGGCACCGGCGGATTCTCGGCGAAATAAGTTGACCCCAAGTCCCCGACCTCCTCACTGCCAAAAAAGGCCAAAATCAGCGTCTGCTTAGGCGGCTGCTCGCCCAGCAGTCGGGCAAACTCGAGCACTGCCGCGACCCCAGAAGCATCATCGTCGGCACCGTTGTAAATGCGATCGCCGTTCACGGGGGGCCCAATGCCGAGGTGATCTATGTGAGCGGAGAGCAGGACCGCACTGTTCTGCAGCGCTTTATCCTGGCCGCGCACAATGCCAATTGCATTCCAGGTTTTGCTCTTCTCAGCGGCGCTGCCAGTTCCTTTGAAGTGTACCGGAGTGCCGTCGGCGGCATTTTTTAGAGCTGTTTCGGCTTCGTGATTCAGCGCCAGGATGTTTAAGTTCTTCTTCCGGCGGTTCTGACCTCGTCCTTCCAACTGTGGTCGCAATTCCGGATTCTTCTGTCCCAAATCGGCCCAGTTATCCTGTTGTTCTGTGCTCGCGGGAATCAGCACCGCGAGTGCGCCCTGGGAGGCCAGGCTCCATGCGACTTCAGCAAGCTTCCTCTCGTCCTTGCCGCTAAGGAAAACGACGGCGCCAGGCTGAAGCTTTGACTGGCCAACGTCGGCATCGATTTTCTGCAGAGAACCTGAAAATTCAGTTTGCGTCGCATCGATTACCAGCATCTGCTGTCCGTGCGTCCATGTGATGACATGACCAGAAGCCGACTTGTCCGCCAGTGCAATTGTGAGTGTGGGAGGCTTTGTGAAAGATTGCCGGATGACTGTGATCTCTTCCAGGTACCCGCCATTGTCCCCAGCAGGTTCGATTTCGTAAGCCCGGAGTTCTGAGGCAACGTAAGTCGCTGCCAGCAGCTCGTCGTGTGTCCCGCTGCCGCGGCCCTGTAGTGCGTCTCCCGCCAGAAATTCGAGATGCGCGCGAATGCAAGCTGAGCAGATTGACAATGATGGAGCAACAGCCGCAGAGTTCGAAATAGGCGCGGGTGTTTGTGCTGTTTGTGCAGCAGCCTGCGATGCGAGCAGCGCCGCCCATAGGGTCGCAGTGGAAGCGTAATGCCAGGACCGGCGGTGGTTCATGAGGCGGTAGCAAGATCATAACGGTCATGTCGCGCCGCGGGCAAACAGGAGCATCCGCGTGGAGCAAGTCGCGCAAGTTGTGCGAATCCATGCAAGTCTGCGAAGATAGTCGGTTTGTTCCCTAAAATTATTGCTCAGCAATCGTAGATCGAGGCAAGAAAATGGAAATCAGGAAAGTAGGAGTTCTGGGCTGCGGGCTGATGGGCTCGGGCATTGCGCAAGTGGCGGCGACGGCCGGGTTTGATGTCACCGTGCTCGAGGTGGAGCAGAAATACCTGGATAAGGGGTTCGCGGGAATCGAGAAATCGCTGTCCAAGTTCGCCGAAAAGGGTACCTTGAAAGAAAAGCCGGAAGCCGTCCGCGCGCGCCTCAAAGGCACGACCAGGAGGGAAGACCTGGCAGACCGCGACATTATCATTGAGGCCATCATCGAGAACGTACAACAGAAAAGGGAGATGTACGCGGCGCTCGACACGGTCGTGAAAAAGGATGCAATCTTCGCCACCAACACTTCTTCCATTTCGGTGACCGAGCTCATGAGTGCAACTCAGCGTCCCGAGCGCTTTATCGGACTACATTTCTTTAATCCTGTGCCGCTGATGAAATTGGTCGAAGTGGTGCGCACCATTGCCACTGCGGATGCTGTTTACGACACCGCGTACGAATTCGGGAAAAAACTAGGCAAGGTTCCCGTTCGTACCAGCGACAAAACAGGTTTCGTCGTCAACCGGCTGCTCGTGCCTTACTTGCTGGACGCCATTCGCGCCTACGAGGAGGGTGTCGGCTCAATTGGGGACATCGACAATGCTATGAAACTGGGCTGCGGCTATCCCATGGGCCCGTTTACGTTGCTCGATTTCGTCGGCCTCGACACCACCTACTACATTACCCACGTGATGTATGACGAGTTCAAGGAACGCCGCTTCGCATCACCGCCGCTGCTGAAGCGCCTGGTGATGGCAGGCTGGTATGGCCGCAAGTCGGGCAAGGGATTTTACGACTATTCTGACCCCAATAATCCAAAGCCGCAGAAGCTGTGAAATCATCCTATCAATGCAGACGCGAGCAGGTTAAGAGGGAAGAACTTCCTATTACTCCGGAAGGGAAGAACGCATCGCGAACGTGCAAATAGGTTTGGTGCTCTGGTCTGATTATGAACTTTGAAAACATTCTGTTCGAAAAGAAGAATTCCATCGCATATGTCACCGTGAACCGTCCCAAGGTTCTGAATGCGCTCAACATGGCTACTATGGAAGAGTTGCGATCGGCCTTCCATGACATCAAAAATGACCCGAGCATCCGGGTGGTGATCCTGACCGGGTCGGGTGAGAAGGCGTTCATTGCCGGCGCAGATATCGGCGAACTCGCCAAACACGATGCCGTGTTCGGCAAGGAGTACACGCATCGCGGACAGTCGGTGCTCAACCTCATTGAGAATCTCGGGAAACCGGTAGTCGCTTGCGTCAACGGTTTTGCTCTGGGCGGTGGATGCGAAATTGCCATGGCCTGTACCATGCGCCTGGCCAGCGAAAACGCGAAGCTCGGCCAGCCCGAAGTTAAGCTAGGCATCATTCCGGGATACGGCGGCACGCAGCGGCTGCCGCGGCTGGTGGGCAAGGGAATCGCCATGCAGCTACTGCTTTCGGGCGAAATGATTTCCGCGCCGGAAGCACATCGCATTGGCCTGGTCAACGAAGTGATGCCCGTTGCGGAACTCGTTCCCCGCGCCGAAGCGATTGCGCAGAAGATCATGGCCAATGCGCCACTGGCGGTTCAGTATGCAATGGAGGCCGTCAACAAGGGCATGGAAATGACTCTGCAGGAGGGGCTTTATCTCGAAGCCGTTCTATTCGCCGTCTGCTGCGCTACCGAAGACAAGAAGGAAGGCACGACGGCGTTCCTGGAAAAACGTCCCGCACAGTTCAAGGGCAAGTAACCGAGATTCGCTCTTATCGGAGCTGAGCAACGACCTACCAGCCCGGAGAAGATCCACATGCTCAAATGGGCGAGTTTGACCGTGCAGGCGAGGACCGCGGATGACTTCCGGCTGCTGGCTTCGCTGCTCACTGCCTTGGGATTCGGTGCCGGCGAACTGGAGAAATATCCGCAGGTTCGGGTTCAGACATTTACCCCATCCACATCGACGCTGGAAATTGTCCATCGCGACGGTGCCAGCGCTTACCCCGATTTAGAACTCGCGATCTCCGACCCGGACTCTGCGGCGCGAGTCGTAGCAGAATTGGGCTTGAGCATTGTTGACGACCAGTCGGGACCGGATCCGAAGCATTCGGTTCGGTCCTTTGCCGTGCAGTTGCCCGGAGGGACCACGGTTCGGGTGTTTGGAGTGCGAACCACGGTCGCAGCCGAGCGCGCCAATGCCGGAATACAAGGTGGTTTGAACGCGCAAGGGAAGCGCTTTGCCCTGGTGGTCTCTCGCTTCAACTCCTTTATCACGGAGAGACTCTTGGCCGGTGCAATCGATGGACTCTCGCGTTGCGGAGGGGCGGAGGATGTCGACATCGTCCGTGTTCCCGGCGCTTTTGAAATACCCTCGGCAGCGCGCACGCTAGGCGAGACCAAAAAATACGATGCCATCATCTGCATTGGCTGCCTGCTCCGCGGCGATACGGCACATTATGATGTGATCGTCAACGAAGTCACGCGCGGGATCGGCCAGTCGGCGCAGGAGACCGGTGTGCCGCATGCCTTCGGCGTCCTCACCTGCGACACCCTCGAGCAGGCAATTGATCGTGCCGGGCTGAAGATGGGCAACAAGGGCTTCGAAGCAGCGATCGCGGCGGTGGAGATGGCCAACCTGAAGCAAGCAGTGCGCGCGCAGACATCAGCTTCCCGCAGCCGCTCGGTTCCTGAGCGTTCCTCCTCACCTTCTACGAGGAGTACCGCCTTACCTAGCGTCGTGCGCACGCGCAGAAAACAGAATCCTCGGCGAAAACCAAAAAAGTAACCGTAACTGCCACTGTGAAAAATTCCTGTAAACTTAGACCTGTGTCACCTTGATCGACGTTGTAACTATGTCAAGGTTTTTCTGGTTGTGAAGCGACCAATAACTACCCACTGAGGACATAGACCACGTACCCATGGGCACCCGACGCAAATCCCGCGAACTTGCTCTCCAGATGCTATTTCAGGCAGATATGGGCAAGCAGAACCTTGCGGATGTGCGCCGCACGTTCTGGGCAGAGCGCAGTTCCGTCGCTAAAGATGCGCGAAGTTTTGCAGAGGATCTGTTCCGGGTTGCCATGGATAGAGCCCAGCAGATTGATCAAGTCATCGAACAGAACGCGCAGCACTGGCGAATGGATCGGATGGCCGCCGTTGATCGCAATATCATCCGCGCCGCAGTCGCTGAGTTTCTCGGCTACCCCCAGACCCCCCGGCCCATCGTGATCAATGAAGCTCTGGAGATTGCCCGCGAGTACTCGAGCCCCGAGTCTGTGAACTTCATTAACGGAGTGCTGGACAGCATCGCCCGGCAACTCGATTCGGCTGCGTCCGAGGCCACTCCCGAAGATCTAACGCGAAATAATAATTGAAGCAGCCTAGGGCTGAACCCTGACCAAGTCCGGCATGCATGTGAAAGAGACGTTGCCGCAGAGGGGTATCCCCGCCGGAATGGGTATCTGGGTCGTATCCCCTCCGAGTACGGTGCTGACCACGTGCACTCTGCCGTCACTCGCTCCGACATAGAGCGTCGTGCCGTCATCGGTTAAATCGCCGCTTAGGGCTGTTGCGTTGCCGACCAGCGGAATCGCGGAGCTCGATCCTCCGCCTATCGTGTAGGAAAGAACAGATCCGAATCCACTTGCCAGAATGTAGGCTTTGGTGCTGTCCGTCGAGACCAGGAAATCAATGGGCGTGAATTGTCCTTGGCCAAGGTTCACGAAGCCCTGGTAAGAGTTGGTGACGCTTTGCGCACATTGCGTGGGACTGCTCGGAGCAGTGATGCTGTCGACATGAATCAAGTCGATGCCGGGGGAATCCAGGGCCAGCAGATCGGTTCCGTTCACCAACGCGCGAATCGCGCTCGGAACGCCTTGCGTCGACAAGGTGGTATTCGTGCCCGTCGCGGGCTGGTTGTCACAGGTATTCCTTACACTCACAGCCGCGCCGGGCCCGTTGTTCCCCACATCGCCACCAGCGAAGTATACAAAAGCGCCCATGGGGAGGAATGTCACATCATTGGCCGGACCCGCTAAAGGAATCGTCTTCAGCGCTTCCAGCGACGAGTACACATAAAGCGTGCTTCCCGCCAGGATAAACGCCTTCAGTCCATCGGGAGAGAATCTTGCCGACGTTGCTCCCGTGATCAGCAGATCCACGGGCGGGGTTGTCGTGTTCGAGGCGTTCACCACGAAAACCTGGTTCGGCGTAATGCCCGTATCCGACACGATCACGGTGTTGCCGTCGGGCGATACGGCCAGCACCTTTCCGGTAACATCCGTTCTCGCGCTCACGCTGATTGGCGCAGCACTCGGGTTAAGCGTCATCAAACCTTGTTCGCTACCCAGAAACGCTTTCTTGCCATCCGGGCTGAAGACAAAAGAATTGGGAGGATTGGGGAGGGGGGCACCGATTCCGAGAACGTTGGTGGACGTGCTGATCGGGAAAACTTCCGTAGTGCAGCCCAGGTTAGTTCCGCAGCCGGTGCTGGTGACAAACGCCGTCGTGGTCTGCGCAGTGGAGTTCGATGCAGGCGTTACCGTCAAGGCGAGTGCCTGATCAGCGTACACGGGCTGAGGGGGAACCAGGCCCTCGTTGCAGTTCGGAGGCGTACAGGAGACAGTTACGTCGCCACCACCCACCAGCGCGCCGGTGGCACTTCCTGAACTGGTGGTCGTCACCACGGCCGGTTGGGTGCTGCTGAAGCTGAGTTTCACGCCGGTCAGGGTGTTGCCCAAGGTGTCGGTCACAGTTGCGGTGATGGTTTTTGCTGTGCCCTTCGGAACGATAAATGAGGTTTGATCGGTGCCATTGACCAGCAAACTGATCGACCGCACGGGACACGTCGTGAAGTCGACTGGAGAGCTTGCGGCTCCTGCAGCATTTGCCGTGATCCGAGTGAATCCCGGCAAGTTCGCCGTTGCTTGCGCCTCATTGAACGGAATTGTCGGTAAATTGGTGGTCAGCTTGACTACATTCGCATTGGCCTGTTGCCAGGTAAGCGGCCCTACCGAGTTGGTAATATCGATCCCGCGGCTCAAAGCGACTGCGTGGTAGTTCAACACCGTGTTCTGTGAGAAACACTGACTATTGGGGGGATTCACGGGTGTAATCGTGAAGCTGTCTATATGCTCGTGAACGTACACCGTGACGGGTGGGCTGGCCACTCCTTCCGATTGCGCCGCAACCATCGCAACTCCCGAAGGTCCGGGTGCACAGACCACTGGTGCCACAAGTGAGTCCCAGGTGCCGCCGCAGGCCAAGCCTCCGTTGGAGATCGTCAAGACGGCGGTATTGCTGGAAGTGAATGTAATCGGCACCGCCACGCTGGTATTGCTGGAGTTACGGGCCGCGGCGGTGAACTGGAGGGTGGCGCCCAAATCGAGAGACGCGTTAGTGGCAGGCGTAATTGTGACCAATGCCGGAGGCTGCACCGGCGAAGCGGCACCGGTGCTGCCGCAACCCGTAATGCCTCCGAGTAGCAACGCCAAGGCAAGACAGGCGAGAAACGCGAAACTACACCGACCCATGCACCCTCCCCGCTCCCAGTTCTGGAGGGAGCGAGCGCATCCTGTTCTGGAAAACTTGTAGTTTAGAGGTTGCTCAAGCTTCTAAGCAAGTTGAGTCGTTGTGCGGGCCTTGAATGCAGGATCCAATGACTGCAGGATCCTCGGCATGCAATCGACGGACTCTGGTCGCAAGCAGCTTTACTTGCTTGGATGCAATCGGGAACCGGGACCCCCGGCGTCCTTTGCTTCCCGGATCATCCAATCAACCCTGGCTGGTGAAGGCACTCTGGTTGACGACGTGCAGTCAGCTTGTTATATTTAAACGGTTCCGCGAGTAAATTCTGGCTTGCCTGTACGCGGTGGTTTCCATGCCGCGCATTACGCGCGTCGCAAAGACCCCGGAAGTTTGCGGCTGAGCTTTATAGATAGACCGTTCCCACTCTGTTTCCGGGAACACTCTCGCTGACAAGCCTCGCGCTCACCTCTTACCCAGAGGCTATGTGAGGCAGAGCAGGCGAAACGGAGCACCTCCGGTTATGGCTTGGTGCCACCGTCGCCCGCGTTAGTCCGATCGGGAACTTTCAATCTCTCGCATTGCATGTCGCGAGAAGCATGGCTGGCCTATGTGGCCGGTCACCCCGCCAGATGGGGAATGAGTCCTGCGCCGGATTGTGTCCGGCGGTGAACTGCAGGCTCGCAAAGTTTCGAAGCAGCTACAGCGCTGAAGGAGTTGCCAGAGTGCCTACGTTTAATCAACTGGTTCGTGCGGGTCGCGAGAGGCCTCGATACAAGACGGCCAGCCCGGCCCTTCAGTCATGCCCCCAAAAACGGGGCGTCTGCACCCGTGTTTACACGCAGACCCCTAAGAAGCCGAACTCGGCGCTGCGTAAAGTCGCCCGTGTTCGCCTGACCAACGGCATTGAAGTGACCACGTACATCCCTGGCGTCGGCCACAACCTCCAGGAGCACTCGATTGTGCTCATTCGCGGAGGCCGCGTGAAAGATCTTCCCGGCGTTCGCTATCACGTAATTCGCGGCACCCTCGACGCCGTCGGCGTTGCGAACCGCAAGCAGGGCCGCTCGAAGTACGGAGCCAAGAGGCCTAAATAAGAAAGTTGCCGGGATTTGGGAGTTGAAAGCTGTCAGCCAGGAGCTGGCAGCCAGGAGCTGAAGCTAAATGCCACGTAAAGGACATATCGCAAAGCGCACCGTCGAAGCCGACGCAGTCTACAACTCGGATCTGGTGACCAAGTTCATCAATTCCATGATGTGGGGCGGCAAGAAGAGCACGGCGGAACGCATTGTGTACCAGTCGATGAGCCGCCTGCAGGAAAAGGGCGGCGATGAAGCCTTGAAGCTGTTCAAGAAGGCGGTCGAGAACGCGAAACCGCTGCTTGAAGTAAAGACCCGCCGGGTTGGCGGAGCGAACTATCAGGTGCCCGTCGAAGTGAATCCGGATCGCCGCACCTCGTTGGCCATCCGCTGGTTGATCACCTACTCCCGCGGACGCGGCGAGAAAGGAATGATCGACAAGCTGAGCAATGAATTGCTGGACGCGGCGAATAATCGCGGCGCCGCCATAAAGAAGAAGGAAGACGTGCACCGCATGGCCGAGGCCAATAAGGCTTTCGCCCACTACCGATGGTAATGCCGGCTGCCTGCAAGCAGCTGCAGTTGACAGATTGAAAAAATAGAACTGATTTGCCGAGCCCTAGAAAGAGTAGACCGAGACCGTGCCCAGACAAGTCCCATTAGAGCGTTGCAGAAACATCGGCATCATGGCCCACATCGATGCCGGCAAGACCACTACGACGGAGCGCATCCTGTTTTATACAGGCCGCACACACCGCATCGGAGAGGTCCATGAAGGCACCGCCACGATGGATTGGATGGAGCAGGAGCAGGAGCGCGGCATCACCATCACTTCCGCCGCCACCACTTGCACCTGGCGCGACATTCGCATCAACATCATCGACACTCCCGGCCACGTGGATTTCACGGCCGAGGTGGAGCGCTCGCTTCGCGTGCTCGACGGCGCTTGTGCCGTATTTGACGCGGTTCACGGCGTGGAGCCGCAATCCGAGACCGTTTGGCGTCAGGCTGACAAGTACGAAGTCCCGCGGATTTGTTTCATTAACAAGATGGACAAAATGGGTGCCGATTTTGAGCATGCCATCGATACCATCCGCAAACGTCTGAATGCCCGCCCCGTTGCCATCCAACTCCCCATCGGTCAGGAAGATAAGTTCAAAGGCGTGATCGATCTTTTCCAGATGAAAGCGATCTTGTGGAAAGACGAGACCATGGGCGCGGAGTACGTGGTGGAAGAAATTCCTGAAGAGCTGAAAAAGAAGGCAAGCGCGTTCCACAACCAGATGGTCGAGACCATCGTTGAAAACGATGATGACCTTCTGCACAAGTACATGGAAGGCGAAACCATCTCAGCCGACGAGTTGAAGAAGTCTCTGCGCAAGAGTGTCATCGCGCTGAAGCTTTTCCCCGTCATCTGTGGCACTGCCTTCAAGAACAAGGGAGTGCAGCCACTTCTCGATGCGGTAGTCGATTTCCTGCCCTCTCCCATGGATATTCCCCCGGTGAAGGGCATTGACCCGAACACGGGTGACACGATTGAGCGCAAGGCTGAAGACAAGGAACCATTCTCGGCCCTGGCGTTCAAGATCATGACCGATCCTTTTGTCGGTCAACTCACGTTTATTCGTGTTTACTCCGGGCACCTGAAGACCGGGGATTCAGTCTTCAACAGCGGCAAGCAACGCAGCGAACGTATTGGACGCCTGCTGAAAATGCACGCCAACAAGCGTGAGGAAATCAGCGAGATCTACGCCGGCGACATTTGCGCTTGCGTAGGTCTTCGCAACATCACGACCGGCGACACCATTTGCGATGAGAAGAACCCGATCCTCCTTGAGTCCATCGAGTTCCCCACGCCTGTGATCGCGGTCGCAGTAGAGCCGAAGACCAAGGGCGATCAGGAGAAAATGGGCATCGCGCTTTCCAAGCTTGCCCAGGAAGATCCGACGTTCAAGGTCCACACCGACCCGGATAGCGGGCAGACCATCATCAGCGGCATGGGCGAACTGCATCTCGAGATCATCGTCGACCGCATGATGCGCGAGTTTTCGGTGGAAGCTAATGTCGGCAAACCGCAGGTCGCCTATCGTGAAACCATTCGCAAGCACGCCGAGGCGGAAGGCAAATACATTCGTCAGACCGGCGGCCGCGGCCAATATGGTCACGTGAAGATCCGCCTGGAGCCGAACGAGCCGGGCAAGGGATACGAGTTCGTAAACGATATCGTCGGCGGCGTCGTACCCAAGGAATACATCAAGCCGGTCGATCAGGGCATGCAGGAAGCCATGGAAGGCGGCGTTCTCGCCGGCTATCCGATGGTGGACGTGAAGGCCACGCTGTACGACGGCAGCTATCACGAAGTCGATTCGAACGAAATGGCATTCAAGATTGCTGGTTCGATGGCCTTTAAAGAAGCGGCACGCAAGGCCAGCCCGGTGATTCTTGAGCCGGTAATGTCTGTGGAGGTCGTGGTTCCCGAAGACTTCGCCGGCGCCATCATGGGCGACCTGAGTTCGCGGCGTGGCCGCATCGAAGGCATGGAACATCGCGCCGGATCGCAGGTCATCAAGTCGATTGTGCCGTTGGCGGAAATGTTTGGTTACGCGACGCACATGCGTTCCAGCACCCAGGGCCGCGCGACCTACTCCATGCACTTTGCGCGTTACGAGGAAGCCCCGCGTTCGGTGTCAGAGGAAATCATCGCCCGCATGCAGGGCAAAACGACCACCAGGTAGGTCGTATTGCGGCACGGCTTGGCCGTGTCGAGGACAAGTTCGGGGCTTAGCCCCTGAGAGACAAATACGGAGCTGAGAAATGGCGAAAGAGAAATTTGAACGCACCAAGCCGCACTGCAACGTGGGGACAATTGGACACATCGATCATGGCAAGACCACGTTGACGGCGGCGATCACAAAGGTATTGCAGAAGCACAATCCGAAGATCGTGTTCCGCTCG
>DASRFR010000058.1:0-715846 GCA_035651455.1 Terriglobales bacterium | reverse complement strand
ACTCGGCAAAATTAACGGCATCCAGATAGAGTTGTACTTCCGGCATGCTCTTCAGGAGCGCGATCGCTCCGAGGAAAGCACCTTCGCTGGCTAATGCGGCTACGTTCTCCAGCCAATTGGCATGACAGACTCCGTGATAAGCATCAATACCAAAGCCCACACAGCAAACCAGGCGAGTCGATAATTCAAGACTAGCCACAGCAGCGAGGCTGGTCATATCTTCAGCCGGAGTACCAAGGCTTTCCTCGTCACCGCGCAACAGGATGTCTGTGCCTCCATCGACCAGTACGATGGCGTCCAGTTCGAGCGAGCGCACCAGTTCAACATAAGCCTCGCGCACAGGCACTACGCCCAGCTTTTCGAGAGCGTAGACCGTAGTTGGTTCTCCGTGCCGGGAAAGAAAGCTTGCCAGGGAACGTTCAGGAAAATAAAGTTCAGAACCCGGACAGGATGGCTCGACCGCGTAGAGGGCGCGTGTCAATCGACGGGCACGGGTCTCGCGAAGATCAGTGAACGAGAGATTAGCGAGGAAGACCTGCTTGCCTAGAGAGCGAAGCCGTTGGTAGATGGGAAGGCCGACGTAAACGTCGAATCCTCCGCCTGCGCCGGCTACCAGGACGCGACGGCTGTTCTCCAGTTGTGATGGCAATCGTAGTTCGTCCATGCGGGGACAGGGGCCGTCTGAATGAAATTATAAGAGTAGGGGGTGCCGGAAGATGAGAGAAGCAATGCCAGGGTAGACCGTCAACTGCTTAGGCGGTCATTTACCGTTGACCTTCTTGCGCATGTGAATCTCGGCACCATTCTTGTGGAACTTGACCTCGTCCATGAGTTGATTGATGAGGAAGATGCCGCGACCGTGGCTGGAGTAGATGTTGTTGCCGGTGCAGGGATCGGGGAGGGACTTGGTGTCGAATCCGTTGCCGGGGTCGCGCACGACAATCAGGATGCCGTGGACCTGATCGCAGGCAACGTCGCATTCAACGATCTTGCTGGGATCGGATTTGGCGCCATGCACGACGGCGTTGGCCAAAGCCTCTGTGAGCGCCAGTTCGATGTCGTCCTCGCGGCCGTCGGCGCACCTGGTATTGCGGACCACGTCCATGATTCCCTGAACCACCGGGTCGACGGCGTTGCGGTCAGCCACTAAGGTGACCCGCATCTGCAACTTAAGATCGTCTTTTTCAAACTTGCACTGTGGTAAAGGATCGGGATCAGTGGGCATGGGCGGCGTCGGCACAACAATCATTCGATGCAGGGTCAAGCGGAGGGATTCTACCGCTGAAGGGGAGACTCTGCAATCCTTTGTTCCCCGGGCGCCACATAAACCAGGGTTTAGACGTGCGCCACATGTTGCAACATTTATCCGGAGTGCGGCCGGCCTGTCATTTCTTCCAGTTGGCGGCGCCAGTCGAGGCCTTCGACAAATTCGCGCGATTCCCGCCAGCCGGCCTGCACTTTAACGAACAGTTCCAGGAAGACCCTGGCGCCGAGCATCTTCTCAATTTGCAAACGGGCGCCGGTGCCAATCTTTTTCAACATCTGGCCCTGCTTGCCGACCAAAATGGCTTTCTGTCCCTGGCGCTCGCAATAAATCGCGGCGGCAATGCGGGTGAGCTTCGGCTTTCCCTCGAATTGCTCGATGAGGACGGTGGTAGCGTAAGGCAGTTCGTCCTTGGTGGCGATGAGAATCTGCTCGCGGATGATTTCCGCGACCATGAATCGCGCGGGCTGATCGGTAATCTGGTCCTCGGGAAAATATTTAGGCCCCCCCGAAGGCAACTGCTCGAGGACTTTTTCGAGCAGAATTTGCAGGCCGTCGCGCTTGAGAGCGGAGATAGGAATGACTTCCTGAAAATTGTGGCGAGCGCGGTAATCGTCAATGATGCGGAGCAGTTGCGACTTGTCACGCAGTTTGTCGATCTTGTTGAGCAGCAGAAAAATGGGCGTTTTAGACTTTCTCGCAAGTTCGAGCACGAACTGATCCTGGGGGCCGAAGCGGTCGGCGGCGTCAACGATGAGGAGGATGAGGTCGCATCCTTCAAGCGCTTCGCGGACTTCCGTCATCATTTTGCGACCCAGGGAGCTGTCGGGCTTATGCACGCCGGGAGTGTCGATGAGGACGATCTGTCCGCTGGTTTTGCTCTTGCTCTTGGGAACGTGAACGATGCCCTGTATGCGGTTGCGAGTGGTCTGCGGCTTGGGAGAGATGATGGCGAGTTTCTCGCCGACCAGCGCATTGAGCAGAGTCGATTTGCCGGCATTGGGCCGACCCAGAATACAAACGAATCCGGAGTGAAAGGACATGGGGCAGTAGTCAGGAGCCGGCAATCAGGTCGGAGGTGTCAGTTCTCAGCTCTCATCTGTAGGCTCCGATGCATCGGCTTTCAGGATACACCGTAAGAGCACTGGCGCTACACATGTGACGGGCGATCTGCAGCGAAGGACGCGATCAAATCAGCTTCATCTGCCGGGGTTGGACGGTGGTAATGCGAACACGTTCGACTTTGCGATCGGTGGATTCGAGGACTTCGAATTTGAGGCCGTCCTCTTCCAGCACTTCGCCTTTCTGCGGAATTCGCCCTGCAAGTTCGCTCACTAATCCCGCGACGGTGGTCGATTCCTTACCTTCGGGACGCACCCCGAAAAGCTCGTCCAGGCGGTCGACGTCCATGTTGCCGGGGACGATGTACGAGTGCTCACTTTCTTTTACGATCTGCGCTTTCTCATGCTCGTCGCCAATTTCACCTACGATTTCTTCGATCAGGTCTTCGATCGTCACTAGTCCGGCGACGCCGCCGTATTCATCGACCACGATGGCCATGCGAATGTTGTGCTTCTGCATCTCGCGCAACAGGTCGCTGCCCAGCTTGCTCTCGGGGACAAAGTAAACGTCCTTGCGCATGAGCGTGTCGACGGTTCGGGCGTGAGCTTCGGTGTCCGGGATTTGCAAGACATCCTGCGTATAGAGAATGCCTTTGATGTCATGAACGCTGCCTTCGAATACCGGCACGCGGGAAAAGGGCTTAGTCTTGAGCAGTTCCACAAACTGCTCGACGGTGGTGTTCACGGGCACCGCCACCATTTCCGGCCGGGGCTTCATGGCATCGCGCACCGTCTTGCCGCTGAACTCGACGACGGACTGAATCAGGTCGCGGTCGCCTTCCTGGATGATGCCTTCTTCCTGGCCGGCCTCGATCAGAGCGTCCACCGCTTCGGCTGAACTTTCGGGCTGCTCCTCGACGTGTTCCTTCGTCAGCGAAGCGACGGACTGGAGGAACCCCAGAACCATGGTGGCGGGAAGCACAAGATAGATAAGCAAGCGGAGCAGCAAGGTGAATCGGGTAAGCCAATGTCCCTTGGTCCGCGAGAAAAATACAAAGGGCAGGAAGCGGTTGAAGATGATAACGATCAGCACCAGGCTCAAGGTGGCCTGCAGGATTTCGCGGAAAGTCCAGGCGCGGTCGCGAAAAACGGTGAAGCCGATCAGCATGGCGATGGCGGCAGTGGTAAGTTGCGTGAGGATCGCCATGGACAGCGACGCGCGTGAGCGACTTACCCGTAATCCGGGTTCGACGCTTTTTTCGAAAGCATCGATGTTGTCCTGGAACTCGCGGGAGAGAAACTTACCGATCTCCTGGTAAAGACGATCGACATATGAGGAGAGGGTGAGCAGGCCTAATAGCAGTACCAGCGCAAGTGCGACGCCGATCACCGGCTTCTCCGTCGTTTAGCGCGGTTGCGCAGAGTCGATCGGAGTTCGCGGCCCGTGCCCGTTGGCAATGCGCCACTATCCTCAGCTCGCTCGATCAGTCCCGCAGGCAGGCGTAACTGCTGACGCAAAGCAGCTTCCTTGCGCGCCATTTGGCCATTGTCACGCTCGTGGTCATAGCCGGCAAGATGCAGCAGTCCGTGCAAGGCAAGAATCTTGATTTCCTCGGCGAGCGGATGTCCCAGGCGGCGCGCGTTCTCGGCAGCTATAGGAGCGGAGATAGCAATGTCGCCAGCGAAGAAACGAAGCTCTCGATCTGCGGGGAATGAAAGCACATCAGTACTGGAATCCTTTCCGCGGAACCTGCGATTCAGGATACGCAACTCGGCGCTATTGGTCACAAGGACGTTCACGCTGCCTCCCAGCCGCAACACGCGTCTGGCGCGAAGTAAAAAGCGTTCCAATGCCTGCTCGCTCAATTTCGGCACCGTCCTCCTGAAGATCACCATTCATGAGCACCGACTGGCGCCGGGGCGGCTTGTTCCTCGCGCTCGTAATGACAAAAGGTACTATTGGCCACCACAACCCTCTTTGCAACGATCGTTACCAAAACAAACAGGAGGGTACCGTGGGCACCCTCCTGCCGAGTGGCTTTGATTTTAGCCTTGAACCGTGTTGTCGTGCGAGTCGGGCACAGTCGTTTCATTTTGCGGCGGCAAGTTTTCTATCGATCCGTTCGTCTTGCCATTGCCGTTTAGCTTGGGCTCGAGCAGCGGCATCTGTTCTTCCGCGACCCTGGTCTTGTGCTCGTCGTAAGCACGAATAATGCGCTGAACTAAGTGATGGCGCACCACGTCGGCTTCGTCGAAGTACACGAAGTTCAGGCCTTCGACATTCTTGAGCACATCCACGGCTTCAAGCAATCCGCTGCGCCGCGCGTTGGGCAAATCGATCTGGGTGACGTCGCCGGTGATCACCGCCTTGGAGTTGAATCCCAGACGAGTGACGAACATCTTCATCTGCTCAGAGGTGGTGTTCTGGGCCTCGTCGAGAATTACGAACGAGTCGTTGAGAGTGCGTCCACGCATAAAAGCGATGGGAGCGATCTCGATGACATTCTTCTCCAGATAGCGGTCAACCCGCTCGGGATCGAGCATGTCATACAGTGCGTCATAGAGCGGGCGCAAGTATGGATCGATTTTCTCCTGCAGAGTCCCCGGCAAAAAGCCAAGTCGCTCGCCGGCTTCAACGGCGGGGCGGGCAAGGATGATGCGGTTGACGCGTTTGGCTAGCAGCGCCGAGATTGCCATGGCAACGGCGAGATACGTCTTACCCGTGCCGGCCGGACCGATGCCAAACACCATGTCGTGATTCTCGATGGCATCGAGATAGCGGCGCTGGTTGGCGCTCTTGGGCTGCACAGTGCGGCGTCCGAAGGCGCGCTGCTTGCCGGCCTCGGCCAAACCGCGCAGTGTGGTTTTGGGGTCGGACATCAGCACACGCAGCATGCTGTTCAGATCGCCATTGTTGAATGTGTATCCGGAGCGCTGCAGATGGTCGTAGTCGGTGAAGACTTGCTCAGCCCGGGCTACGTCGCGGGGAGCTCCTTCGAGTTCAATAGAGTCGGACCGCAGATCGATGTTGATATTCAACCCGTCTTCGAGTACGTGCAGGTTTTCATCGCGAGTACCGAAGATGGTCTCAATATTGGGACTGATCTCAATACTTTTCTTCATTCAGTAGCTGGCGCTTTCCTCCTTGTGCGCCCGATGCGCAGGTGCTTGTGGCCCATAACAAATCGAAGCAGCGCCGGCCCCACTCGGTGCTTTCCGGCAAAGTCTTAGATGTCAGCAGCCTGCAAGGGGCATACCTGTGTTCCGGCTATTTGACGCGCAAAATTGTGACTGAGAATGGAACCGCCGGGGTGCTCGCCGCAGCGCGGAAGCGACTACCATTGAGCTAAGCGTACCCCCGTCCGTAAGGGTAGTCAATGGCGGTTAATGTGCTCGAAACACCCTGATTTCCACACAATTATTAGATGTGAAGCGGGCGGAGAAGTAGCAGCGGACGGAAGGGGTACTGAGGATCAGGCGCGTTCCGCGCGGCTGTCGGGCAGGGAAGCGCCCACGGCACGCTCTTGCGCCCAAGCTCGTAGAGTCTGAATTTCCTCCGCGCAGGTGGTCGAGAGGGGAACCGTTCCCGCTAAAGCAGTGAGCAGATGCTGGGTGGTGAGCTGCTGCCGGGCTGCGTAGGCGGCGTAGAGAGCAGTTTGCACGGCAGATTCGATTTCGGCGCCAGAAAAGCCCTGAGCCGCGGCCGCTACCTTCGGGAGATCAAAGTCCGCCGGAGTACGTTTGCGCTTCTGCAACTGGATGGAGAAGATCTGCTTGCGTTCCGTGGAGTTGGGCAAGTCGACAAAAAACAGCTCGTCGAAGCGGCCCTTGCGGATGAGTTCCGGAGGCAGCGCGTTAACGTTGTTGCAGGTAGCGGCCACGAACACCGGAGCCTTACGGTCTTGCATCCAGGAGAGAAAGGCGGCGAGCAAACGAGAGGAAACCCCGGCGTCGACGGAGGCTGAATCGGGCCCGCTGCCAGCGAACACCTTCTCCAATTCGTCGATCCAAAGCACGCACGGGGCCAGGCCTTCCGCCACCTGGAAGACCTTGCGAATGCGTTTTTCGGTCTCGCCGATGTACTTGTCGTACACGGCGGCGCTATCGAACTTGACGAGGGGGATTTTCCATTCGCCCGCCACGGCGCGGGCGCAAAGTGACTTTCCGCAGCCCTGCACGCCGAGAATGATGACGCCGCGCGGCGGGTCAAGACCGAAGGCTCGCGCCGGCTCTTCCCATGTGCCACGCCGTTCAGCGAGCCAGCGCTTCAGATTTTCCAATCCACCTACGCCGGACAGGGTATCGGCAGACTCGATGAACTCCAGCATCTGCGAACGACGCAGCAGCAGTTTTTTGGCGTCGAGGACATCGGTGATGGTTTCCGGGCAAAGGGCGTAGCGATTTACCAGCGCCTGAGAGAGCGCACGTTCCGCTTCTTCCTCGGTCAGACCACGAAGGTTGTCGGCCAGCGCGTTGAGTCCGGCAGCGTCGAGTTTGCGCTGGAGAGTGTGTGTCTTACTGACCCGCACCAAGGTTTCATCCACGATCTGGCGGAGGCGCTGAACATCAGGAAGAGGCAGCTCCAGGAACTCGACCAGGCTGGCGAGTTCCGCGGGTATATTGACCTGAGGCCCGGTCAAGATCACGGTACGGCGGTTCGTGGAGAACTTTTGTCCGACGTCGCGCAAGCGCCGCACGACCACGGGATCGTCGAGGTGGCGGTGAAAATCTTTCAGGATGAAGGCAGCTTCCAGGGTCAGGCCTTCGAGGTTCGCCAACATCTGGGCAGGCTCACGACTCTTGTAGAGGGCTTTGGCATCCTGGGCACCGGAATCAATGATTCCAGGCGACGCGGCATAGTCGGACAGACCGGATACTTGCAATGCCGACTCAAGCGGGTTCCCACCGCAACGCATGAGGCCGCTGGCAATGCTCCACTCAAAGGCCGCCAGGTTCAGGGCGGAGCAAGCCACGCGGACCAGGCGGACGGCCCGCATTTCCTCGAGAGTTTCCATCACCACAATGGGCGTAGAGGAATCGATCAGGACCTTGAGACGCTGTAGGGCGCCGGGCATATCCATTTGACCAATAAGGAGTTGCTCTCGTAGAATAATGCATTCGGAACCCACCCGAACATTTCCAGATACACGAAGGTAATCAATCAGCATGGCAAATCATTTTTCGGCGCTGAAGCGCGCCCGTCAGACGGTAAAACGCACAGAGCGGAACCGGAACAACCGTTCCCAGCTCCGGACCTGTTTGCGCGAAATGCGCGAGAGCCTGGCCTCGGGCGACAAGCAGGCGGCAGAGCAGACCTTCCGCAAGACGGTTTCGGCGCTGGACAAGGCTATTCAGAAAGGCGTGCTTCACGAGAACACGGCGTCCCGGTACAAGTCGAGATTGAACGCGCGCTTGAAGACGGTACTGGCGAAATAAGCTCCAGTTCGGCTTGGGCTGTTCGCGATGGCAGGCATATCGAGCCTGCCATTTGATTTTGTGCGAGATCGCAAACGGAGTTAGCGGCAGAAATTACATAAGGCGAACGGACATGATCCTCACGATTGAACACGGGCCGGTGCGGGAATTGCGCCTGAACCGTCCGCCCGTCAATGCGCTTTCGCCAGAGTTAATCGTCGCGTTACGGCAGGCTGTGCAGAATGGACCTGGCGATGGGGTACGGGCGCTGATCCTCTCGGGAGCGCCGGGCAGGTATTCCGGCGGGTTGGATGTGCCCCTATTGCTGGAGCAGGACAAGCGCGCGATTGAGGCGCTGTGGCGAGACTTTTTCTCACTCCTCGGCACGATCGCGTACTCACCCATACCCATTGTCGCTGCCATCACAGGCCACGCGCCAGCAGGCGGAACGGTGCTGGCGCTCTATTGCGACTGGCGGGTCATGGCTAAGGGCGACTACAAGCTGGGGCTGAACGAAGTGCAAGTGGGAATTCACTTGCCACCGATCCTCCTGGCTGGATTGCAGCGCTTGGTAGGGATGCGCGAGGCAGAGCGGCTGGCGGTATGCGGGGCGCTGCTCACCCCGGAAGAGGCGCTCGAAGTGGGATTGGTGGACGAGTTGGCTCCCACGGATCAGGTGCTGGAGCGAGCTTTGCGCTGGTGCGAGGGCTTACTGGCGTTGCCTCCGGAGGCGATGAGTGCGACGCGACGGCAGGCTCGCGCCGATCTTCATGGCGTTTTCGGGCACAACGTGGAGGATGAGGTACAACGTGCCATCGAGAGTTGGTGGAGTCCGGAAACACAAAGCACGCTGCGAGCGCTGGTGGAACGATTAGGAAAGAAGCCGGCGGCGCGCAGTTCGGCGCAATCCTGAGCCCATTCAGGATCACGGCGTTCACCGCATTGTGATATCCAGGACGACGTTGAAGTGCTCCTTCAGCAGTGCCCGCCATTCTTCTTCCGTTTCAACTATCCGCTCTTCTTTCCTGCCGTTCTTCGTCACGATCAGCTTCATGTCGGAAAGCGTCACCCTGCCATCCGGGCTGGCGATGGAGCAGATGCGTTTGCGCGTGAATGGCGAGTCGGGCGAGGTCTGGTGGTAATGACAGCCGCCGGCGAAGTCCTGCAATTGCCGCGGCGTCAGGGTAAAGTTGTACTCTGCCTTCCAGGGTTCATCGCCCTCGCGGCGTTGCAGGAGCAGGCCATCGGCGCTCTCGACGATGCGAAATACCCCGCGGCGCTGAGGCTGTTCGTTGCCTACTTGCAGCCGCAGGGGCTCGAGGAATGAGTCGCCAAAACCGACGTCGGCAAGCCAGGGTTCCTCGAGATCTACACGCAACGTGAGGTGGTCGAATTCAATGCCGGGGCTTCCATCAGCTCGGGGCACGCGCGCCGAGAGCAGAATTACCTTGAATCCAAGCGCTCGCAGAAGAGCGGCGAAAGCTCCATTCAGTTCGTAGCAGAAGCCGCCACGGTTTTGTTCCACGATCTTCCGGAAAAACGCATCTTCGCCGACAATGATGCTGCGATGATTGTGAATGTCGAGGTTCTCAAAAGGAACCGCCATCAAGTGGGTCAGGTGAAGTTGGCGGAGCGTATTCGCGTCGGGAGTAATGGGACCGGCGTAGGCGATGCGATTGAGGTAGGCGCGGACGTTCATGTTAAATATGAAGATGACTTGCATTGGCTTGCGATTCGGAATTTGGGCGCCTGACTTCGCTTGAACCGGCGGACGGTGGCTACACTAGGAATGACAGCGAGTTGCGAAATTCGATTGCTGAGCGCTTGTTCAGATTGACAGATGTTCCTGCATCCAGCCGGGCTCGGGCTTTGGTTCGGCGGTGAGATCGAGGACCAGCTTTTCCAAAACCAGACGCTTGCTGACCGGATTGGAGCGCAGCGCGAGATCCGCCCTGCCGATCAGCCGGATGGCGCGGGTGAGTTCGCGCTTCGACTTATAACGACGCGCCTGGCGGATGATGTCGTCGGCGGCAAAAGGGGGCACGCGGAATCCCTGCCAGAGCGCCGCCCAAAGCATGCGCTGGTCGCGGACATTGCGCTCAAGAATCACCAGCATCTGGCGAAAGGTTTTGGCGAGCATGTAGAGATGGCCAATGGCAGCTTCGTCGCCTTCGCCTGTAGAGAGAATGGCATCCAGGGTTTCCAAGGCGCGCACCCGATCCTTGGCCGAGATGGCATCAGTCAATTCGTAAAGCGAGCGCTGCTTGGCAGCAAGCACCATGGTCTCCACGTCGCCCAGGGTAATTCGCTTCAGCTCGCCGACGTAGAGGATCAGCTTTTCCAATTCATTGGAGACCATCATCATGTCGCCGCCGAGCGCGTCTACTAATTCGCGGGCCGCGTCGGCATCCATCTTCACGCCGCGGGTGGCACAGTATTCGCCGATCCAGCGAACCGCCTCGCTTTCCTCCACGCGCGCGAGTTCCACGATGCCGCAGAACTGGCCGAGGGTTTCGCGAATGCGGGTGTAGCGCTCGCGATCAGTCATCTCCATGCGGCGGATGTCGGCGGGAATGCTGATGTGGTCGGCCACGAAAATCAAAAGTGCATCGGGATTCGGCGACGCGCAATATTCTTCGATGGCGCCGAGCTTCTCCTCGTTGGAGCCGCGCCCGAACAGGTTCTTCACTCCGCGCACGAAGAAAACCTGAAAGGGCGCCATTAACGACGGGGTGCGAGCGCGATCCAGGACCTCGGTGATGTCGGTCTCGGCAAGGTCGAAGTCACATACGCTGAAGTCGCGCATATCTGGCGGGATCAGGTGCTGCAGAATGGCTTCTCGGCAACGCCTGCGGAAGAACGTCTCATCGCCCACGAAGACGTAAGCAGGCTTCAGCTTTCGCGACTGCAGATCGGACAAGAACCGTTCCGCCTGGGCGAAGGCCTTCATCAGAAGCCCTCCAGGATGTCGCTGACCAAGGTGCGGGCAAAATCGCGCGATAAGCGGTTGAAGGCTGGCGAATCCTGCTCGAAAAAGCTGGAAAGCTCGGTAGAAACTTCGTACTGCTCGCGGAACACGTAAGAGGGATCGTCGTACAAGATTTTGCCGTGCCGGTCGGTCAAGTTTACTTTCATGGCGACAGTGATCATCACGCTGGCGGCGCGTCCGGTTCGCGAATCATACGCCAAGGGTGTCATGGAAGTCGAAACCACAGTGCCTTGCAGAGTAGCGTCAGGGCTTTCGCCCGCGCTGGTGATGCGGTAGTGAGTTCGTGTAATGAATTCCCGCACGACTGATTCCGTGAGCGTCTGCTCGATGCGATAGGTGGGCGTCTGATTGGTGAATGCCGGAATCGAAATGGTTTTGACGTCCTGGGGAAGACGCACCGCGTGCCCGGCCGTGCGGTACCCGCAGCCGGAGAGCAGGAGGCAAAGCAAAGGGCCCCCGAACCAGCGCCGGCAAACATCTTTGCGACTAAGGCACCCCATCGAGGGGAACGATTTCATTGCACCTTGCCCCGCGGACGCGTCGTGGCCATGGCCTCAGCGCACTCCACCGCGGTGAGAGCGGCGATTCGAAGATTGTCGGCTGCTACCCACAACCAGATGCCATTTTCTTGCTGAGGATCGCGGGTCAGAGAGACCAGGATCGATTCCTGGCCTGCGGCATTCACATTGTTGGGAGAGTCTTCGGCGGAGCGGGTCACCGTGACATGATCTCCGGACAGGGCCTGCGCCAGATCGCCTAAAGCGACGGGCTTATCCATTTCCAGGTAAATGGAAAACGCATGGCCGTGAAAGATGGGAGCCTGAACGAGCGCCAGTGAGGGCACGAGCACGCCAGGACCCGCGATGCGCCGGAAGTGCTCGGCAATGCGCTGCTCGACAGATTCCAGGCTGGACGAGGAATTTTCACCGTAACGGGCCACCATGTTGAAGGCAACCTGCGCGTCAAAAATCTTCTTTGGCAATTCCTGAAAGGAGAGCAGGTTCACGGTCTGCTCGTGCAGTTCGTCCATGCCTTGCTGGCCGTGCTCCGAGGCGGGTTCAAAGACAGTAGCGATCACCCGCTGCACGATTCCCGCGCGTTGTACGCGAAGAGAAAGCAGGGCGAGTACCGCCGCCGCGGGATGCGCGATCACCACGGGTCCGGGCTGCAGTTCGGGAGTGAGCGACTGCTTCAGTTCGCGTTCGATCCAGGGTGAGCGCACCCGGGCTTCCGGTTCTTTTTCGAGAGCGTAGGAAAGATCGATGATCGCGCTGCCGGCTTTCTGGGCGATTTTCCAGTTCTTGCGGGCGCAGTCCATATCGGAAGCGAAGAAAGTAAAGTCAACACGGTCGAACTGTTCGGCACGCACGCTCTGAATGAAGCTGACTTCGTCGCCCATAGCCTCGAGCTGACCGAGAGATTCGTCGTCGTCGAGAAGTTTTATATCCAGTGCGGGAAAGTTGCGGTCGGTGAGCATCTCAGCGACTTCTTTGCCCTTGAGGCTGGCTGCGCCAACGATCGCAACCCGGTATGAATTGCCCGCGCGGAGATCCTGCGGTGTGGTCAGAGATTTGGATTGCGAACTCATGAGGGTAACGACGCCTCCTTGTACGCGGGAGGAGCCGACGGCGGTCCTTTCCTGCGAAACATCCATTGCAGCCGCCAGAACACGCCTGAGGCCATGTACAGAAGCGCCAGGGAGAACAACAGCGGGCCGGAGAAATACCAGATTCCGGCAAACAGCAGAGCAAACAAAATGATCAGGCGAAACGGCTGGCGGGCGCGGAAATCGATGTCCTTGAAACTGTAAAAGCGCCAGGTGCTGACCATCAGGTAGCCGACCGCAACTACCATGAGCAGCCAACAGATCGCGGTCCACCAGGAAGCGACGGGCACGCCGTCGGCGAAATGCACGACCGCGGCGATCACGCCCGCCCCGGCGGGAATTGGCATACCCACGAAATACTTTTTGCCAGGACGACCGGGATTGGTCGGTTGCGGATTACTGGAGATATTGAAACGCGCCAGGCGGCTCGCGCCGGCGATGAGGAACAGGAAACTCGCTGTGGCTCCGAGTTGCAAAAGCTTGGTGTGCATCTCCGGGCTGGCGAACGGGGCCATCAAACGAAAGCCCCACATCCAGGCGAGCAATGCCGGAGCTACGCCGAAGGTAATGACATCCGCCAGCGAATCAAGTTCCCGCCCGAAGTCGCTGCTGGTGCGGGTCATGCGGGCAATGCGTCCGTCCAGGCCATCGAACAGGACAGCAAAACCGATAGCTTTGGCCGCATTATCCAGGTGCCAGGGCTCGGCGAGGCTGCCGTGGACCACCTGCAATATGGCGTAGTAACCGGCCGCGATGTTGGCTGTGGTAAACAGCGAGGGAAGGATGTACATGCCCTTGCGCAGCCGTTTCTGTGATTGATCTTCTCTTCGACGTCTCGGGGTGTCCAGTTCCATCACCGTCCTCCTTCCCGCTCGACAACCCGGCCCGCTCCTACCAGCTCTCGATCCGCCGCCGGCAAGAAGGCGAGGATGCTGGCTCCGCCCTTCACCCGTTCCCCTACCTTTACATTCAGGCGCGCTGTAGGGTCCAGCAGAACATCTGTGCGCGAACCAAACTTGATCATTCCCACACGCTCACCACGCGTAACTGCGTCTCCAACTTTCTTGTCGAAGACGATGCGGCGGGCGATCAGACCAGCGATTTGCTTGAAGGTTACGCTGTGACCTTCGCCTTCCACGTCGACAATGTTCTGCTCGTTTTGCTCAGCGGACGCAGCGCCCATCGCATTGAGGAACTCCCCTCGCTGATAGCGGATCTTGCGAATGGTGCCTGCAATTGGCGAGCGGTTCACGTGCACATCGAATACATTGAGAAATATGCTGATCCGATAGCGCTCTCCGCCGCTGGTAGAGACGAGTGCAACATCGGTTATCTTGCCGTCGGCAGGAGATACGATGGCGCCTGGAGCGTCGGAGATGGTTCGCTCCGGGTCGCGAAAGAACCATAGAAGGAACGCGGCCAGTACGAGCGGAATTATGGCCCAGGCGGGGCTCGTGAGCCAGCCGAGCAGTACTGCGGCGGCAATCAGTGGCACGGAATAGTAGTAGGCGTCGCGCACCATAGGTGAGTGAAGTGAGGCCCTATAAATTATAGTTCAGGGACCGGAAGGGTGGGCGGAGGGCGGAGTTTTAGCCAGTTCCACAGTCCGTTGCATAAAGCCAATAAAAAAAGGCGCTTACAAAAGCGCCTCATGAGACATATAAATCCATGGCGGCTAAAGCCGCGCCACAATTTGACAGGTATTAGGCTACCTGGTGATGCGACATCTGAAGCTGGAATTGCCGCTCGATGGAATGCATCTGGTCCTTCAAACGGAGTTTCAGCTTTTTAAGCCGGACTTCCTCTAATTTTTCGTCTTCTGTGAGGTACCGCTTCTGGGTGAGCGATTCGAGTTTCTGTGCGTACTGCGAATGCTCCTGCGCTAGCCGGCGAAATTCATCATGACTAGCCAGGAGTTGGTCTCTCGGAGTCAGCATCCAGCAGACCTCCTAACCGGAATCTAGCTCAACGCTACCATAGGGTGTACACGGGTTCAATCCTATTTCGTGAGCGCAATTGATTCGAGCGTGACCGGCGCCTGGTGACTTTCGCGGCAGGGAAAACGCTGCAAATTGCAGCAGAAATTGTGCAGGGAAACCACTATGGCCCGTGATACCCGGCGTTTAGCGGCCGCAGCATGAAGAATGCCGTTGCTGCTAAACGCGAGGTACCGCTGCCTGTATCCAGGGCAAGTCTGCTACAGGAGTATGCGACCATTCATTGTGGTGGCAAGCCCGCGTTGACGCTGAAAACCACGCCATCGCCGAATTGACCTTGTGGCGCAGTCCCATACGAATAAGTCGATCCCCAGAGCTTGCCATCTTTGGACTGAACGAGTCCGGCGAGATAGGCGCCGACCGGGGATGCGGGGCCGAAAGGACTCAAGGTGCGGAGCACAGTGCCTTGCGACGCAGAAATGGCGAGAATATTTCCATATCCGCTGTTCCCGTCGTAATTGCTCACCCAGAAGTTGCCATCACTGGCAAGCAGCATGGCCTCAGGAGAGCCTCCACTTGGCAGCGTGTTGTACTCGGGAAACAATTGCAGATTGCTGCCGTCCAATTGCATGGTAAACAGGCCTGCGCCGCCCTGAGCGTAGATGGTGTACAGGCCGTAGAAATTCCCGTTGGGTCCAAGAGTGAGCCCGGTGATAGGTACGGAAGGCAAATTGTTGAAAGAGGGGAAATGGAGTTGAACTGCTTCGAAATCTCCGTTGGACGGGATGAAATGGAACAGCACTCCTGCAAGTCCGTACAGGCTGCCATCGCTCGCCTGCAAAAGCCCTGAGGGGAATCCGCCCTGCGAAGCGCCGTTAAAACTAAAAACAACTTCGTAAGCCCCGGTGGATGGAGTTACTCGAAAGATAGTGCCGCAACCGGATTGATAGCAGCTGCCAGTGCCTCCGTAGTAGGTGGTGCCGTAAATATTGCCGTCAGCGTTGACGACCATGCGTCCTGCGCCTTCACCGTCCGTACAATTCGCAGCAGAACAGAACTGGTGAATAATTTTGAAGACAGTTCCAGTCTTGTTTACCCGGTACAGCACTCCAAAACCTTTTGTGCCTCCGAAAAGAGTCGTGCCATAGAGATTGCCGTCAGGCCCTTCGACAAGCAATCCCGGATTATCTCCGTTGGGATAATTCTTGTTGGGCCCGGGGAGGAATTTGTGCAGCAGTGTGAATTTGCCGGCGGGAGTGAGCGAGTACACGGTACCGCCATCGGGCTGCGAGCTGCCTTCGCTTGATACCTGGGCTGTTCCGTAGAAGTTGCCTTCGGAGCCTAACAGCAGAAAACCAGCCCGGCCGCCGTTCGGACAGTTGCCGGTCCTTACAGCTGGGTTGCCCGTGCAATCGAAGGTATAGACGGGAGTGGGTTGCGAATTGCGCGCCTGCGACGCTTTCCCTAGCAGAAGCATGGACACGAAAGCAAGTGAAAAGGTGAGATTCCGGGGCATCGTATCCTCCCTTGCACAGTGTGAGACTGCGCGAATCAGCATGCTTATACGTCGAGAGCCGGCGATAGTTGTCAGACGAATGTCAAAAGAATGCCAAGTCTTCGAAAGTGGCATTCTCCGTAATAATGAGGGCGGACGCCAGAACGCCAGCCGCGCGAGTCAAATGAGTAGGAGGCACTAGCGGCTGAGCAGAGAGCGCTGATAGAGCACCGCATCTTCGGAAGGATTCTGGTAGTAGCTTTTGCGACGGCCACACTCCACAAAACCACGTTTAGTGTAGAGCCGGCGCGCAACGTCGTTGGACTCACGCACCTCCAGGCAAACCAGGTTGGCGCCTTCCAGGCGTGCGCGATCGATGAACTCACGAAGCAAACGATCACCTAATCCCCGCCCACGTTTAGCTACATCCACCACCACGTTTTCGATCTCCCATTGACCGCTGACTTCGCGAGCAACCAGGAAACCGGTGATAGATGCAGCGTTGGTGCCGGAGTTTTCTTCCGCGACGAGTATCAGTCTGCGTGGCGCATCGCTGGTGAATACCCACTCGTATTCCTCCCGCGGCCAGTGGGCGGCGGAAGACGTCCGTTGCTCGATACTCAGGATGGCAGGTGTGTCGTCAGGTCTGGCAGCCCGGATTTGCGGCGCGGTCGTCATCGAGTGCAGTTGTAGGCGCTTGCGAAAACGGCCCGCCGATCCGGAAGCGGAATCGACGGATCGCTGATCCGATTATGGCTTCTTCAACTGCTGTTTCCAGCCGAGAATGCGTGCCTTGTTGGCTTCGCTTTCGGCCTCGGGAATCATGCCCTTCTTCTGGTAGAGGACCGAGAGGCTGGTGTGCGCGAGCACATCGTCGGGATCGGTTTCAGCCAAACGTGTGGCGACCACAATGGCCTCGTCAAGGCGATTGAGATCCTGCAGAGCGCGCGCCAGCCCGTGCATGGCTTCGGTGAAACCAGGATCGGCTTCAAGTGACTTGTGATATTCCGCGAGAGCCTCCTCGTGACGGCCTTCGGTCACGAGGTCCAGCGCAGCGTAATAGTGATCTTCGGCAAGCTGGCGGGCATTATCGGACATGATGGGAGGAGCCGGGGCAAAGGCGATTCTAGCATGATGCCAATTGGCGATTTTGTCCGTCGTTGAGGTTGGATTTCGCCGTGGCGATGAGACGCCGGATTACCATCGGCTGAGGGACACGGCACAGGCGCCAGGTAATGCGGCTATACTTGGGGCACAGTTCTCGATGCGCAATGTATCTCACATGCTGCGGTTTCTGTGGAATGCCACGCGCGGGCATCGGCTCGCCCCGTGGCGCAGCCCCTACCTTTTGTGGCGGATTGAGACTTATAGCGGCGTTAAAGTGCAGCAGATCGGATTTCTGGAGTTCTGGGAATTCGCTTGGCGTGAACGCGGCAATTTATGGCGCTTCCTGAAGTGGACAGGAGAGATGGACCGGTACATTCATCCTGGCGCGAAGGGCGCCTGAAAATTATTGGCCGTTGCTGGCGGCGGATGCGCCTTCCAGCAAGATGCTCACCTCGGTGCCTTTGCCGACACCCAAAAGTTGCGCTGCTGATCCGCGATTGGCGGCAATTTCCAGAAAGCCCATGCTGCCGAGAATTCCGAACACTTGTCCGGGCGCGCCTTGCGCGTAAGCGGTCTTAATCTCCGTGATCTCGCTTTTGCCCACGACGATTTTGAATCCACTTGGATCGGCGCCAAACAACAGCGGGGCATCGTGGGCAGCGATGTTGGTGACCAGGTTACCGAAACGATCCACTTTGAGCACGACACCGCGCAAGGAATCTCCATTGGCGACTTTGGGCCTGGGCGCGGAAAAGCGCACGAAATCTGTGACCTCCTCGCCGAAGCGATCCGACTCCACACCTTTGGCGGCCCATGCGGCAACGGGCGAAAAAATGTCGCGGCCGTGAAAAGTATTGCTGACCGGCTGCAAGTAGTAATGCTCAGCGGTGACGTGACGCACCGACAACCGGTCTTCGCGGTCGTAGATCAAGGAGAGCACTCCGTTATCCGGAGCGACAAACTTGTGCCGCTCGGTGGTGACGATCAGCGGCCTTCGCGCCGTGCCCACACCGGGATCGACCACCACCATGTGGATTGTGCCGGACGGAAAATAGGAGTAAGCCTGAGCGATAGTGAGCGCTCCATCCAGAACATCGAAAGCCTGCACCGAGTGGCTGATATCGACAATACGAGCCTCGGGAGCGATGTTCGTAATCACCCCTTTCATGGTTCCCACGAAGTGGTCAGTGAGGCCGAAATCGGTGGTCAGAGTGATGACGGGAATTTGGGGCACAGCATCCTCAGGCAAAGATTTATGGAAATGGCGAAATTAAAGCGGTATACGCCGGAAGTCAAGGCACTCAGGTAACGGGAATGCATACCCCGAATCAAGAGCATGAGGCCTAACTTTTGCGGAATAGCTTCGGCCAGTCGACCGAAGCGGCAAAATCCCCAGACACTTGCGATTCAGGGATCTGCCGCTGCGGGCAAGGTTGAACTTCGCCTTGCGGAACTCCAGGTTCTATCCACCGCACTAACAACGAACTAGGCGGGACGCGAGATTCTCTCGTTCTCCCCACCACCGCTGGTCGTCTCCCGCATACGATCTTTGAGATTTGAGGTCTGTTCAGAGACGCGATCCCGCAAATTGCTGGCCTGGGTGGAAACACGGTCGCGAATATCAGTGGCGCGGTCGCGAATGGAATTACGCATCTCTTCACCCGAGGAGGGCGCAAATAACATTCCGACTCCTACGCCGATGCCCATACCCAGCAGAAACCCTCCGGCTTTCGATGTCCAGGGCGTTTTGCCCCGCGCAGCGTAGGCCACACGCTCCAGCCGGTCCATTGCGTCTTCAAATTTATCTTTGGCGGTATCGGTCCAATCATCCACCCGGTCCTTCACCGAATCGGCCGCTTTGCTGCGGCGGTCGGAGTCGACGAGCAGAAGTCCGGTGCTCAACAGTAATTTAGCTAGTTGCTTCATATTGTCGCCCATACTTTTGTCCCGGGATATGCGAGGTCGGGTGCCAGCGGTCGCCAGCAGCACACGAATAGATTCTCCGCCGGGCGGAGTGCCTCACACGGCCACATTCCTATGTAACAAAAAAGCATCGAGCTGGGTATCCAATGTTTACTGTACTCGTATTCTGCCCTGTCTGTATGGCCAATGCCTCCAGGCGCGAAGAGATATCAATTGGCAGATTAGTGTCGTGCAAGTCCCCTGTGACGGGCATCACTTTGGACTGTGACACTACCTACGGACGGCCGGAAGGCTCTGCGCAATACTGCAAACAGCTCAGCGGAACCAGGCTTCGGAAATGTCGTTTTGCAGTCTCAGAGCGAAGGACTTAACATGAGCGGTTTGAGCATAGTCTGGCGCAATCCTGATCCGCCGCGGGTGCGACGGCAGTGGCGCATGGTGAAGTCGGAGATCAGTTGGGGATTCTACATGGTGCAGGAATTAGTTCCCCACGGCACCGAAGACCGATGGGCGAATGTAGCCGCGATGGAAATGCGCTGTGGCGGGCGCAGCGCGAACAGCGGCCCCAACGTTTCGAGGCGGCAAGCTGAAGAGACGCGGCCCGCATAAGCTTCGTCTCTGCTGCGAGTCACTGCGTCACTTTAGGCGGTTGTACTTCCTCAGCACCTCCCGCAGACGATCATGCGGTAACGCGATCACCGTACGGTTGTTGATGCCGGTCATGGTTTCCGCCGCGATCATGGCATTCACAACGGCTTCTTCGGTGGCCTGGACTGTCGCCAGGAAAACCGGATCAAGCTGCTCGTTCGGCAGCATGTTGACTGGGTGAGGTCCTTTGGCTGCGCCGGCGCCAGGATTGGCGGTGGAGTAGGCGATGAAAATATCCCCCGAGCCGTCACCCGAGTAGCTGCCATCACGGCCCAATCCCAAGGAAACTTTCCTGGCCACGCGTTTCAGCTGGGTCGGAATGAGCGGCGCGTCGGTTCCGACTACCACGATGATCGAGCCAACATCATTGTCATAGACAGGGTGCTCGGGAATCTCCTGCCCCACGGGAACACCGGCGATCCGCAATTGACTACGCCGGCCGTAGTTGCATTGCACGAGTACTCCTACCGTGTAGCCGCCATATTTGCTGTCAAGCACGCGGGAGGAGGTTCCAATTCCGCCTTTGAATTCATTGCAGATCATGCCGGTTCCGCCGCCGACGTTGCCTTCTTCGACCATGCCGCTGTGGGCGGAGTCGAGAGCATGAAAAGCATCTGCGAGTTTGACATGGAATCCGTTGATGTCATTCAATTCGCCGTCCCAGGTTTCAGCAACCACGGGCAGAGACCACCAATAGCCTTCAGCATCGGCATCGCCGCGCTTCACCCGCCAGGCAATGACCGCGTCACGCACCACCCCCACGCTATGGGTATTGGTGATCATGATGGGACCTTCCAGAAAGCCCGAGTCTTCGACCCACGTGGTTCCCGTCATTTCCCCATTCCCGTTCAAGGTGAACCATGCCGCGAATACAGGATCGTTTGAGTTCTTGCCCCTGGGCAGCACCGCGGTGACGCCGGTTCGCACCGGTCCAACTCCGACCTTGAGTGGGCCTTCACCGGAGATCAGCGTAGTGTGACCGACCTCCACCCCTCTGACATCGGTAATGGCATTTAGCGGTCCGGTTGTGCCATCAAATGGGACACCGAGATCGCGGGCGCGCGGTTTCTGTGCCGGCGGCTGAGCACCAGTGAGCGGCACAACTGCCAAAATTAGTCCCCATAGAAGCAACACGGACCGTAGCTTTACCATCTCTCCTCCGGAGCTCGGACGGTGCAGTATACGGCAGCGTCCGCGGGCTCTGATTTACAATCCTGTCGGTGAGGAAACCATGGAAAATTGGAAGCGTGCTGTAGTCGCGGGTTCGCTGGGAGCATCGGCGCTGTTCTTCTTGAAAGGCCAGAAAATCGGCGGCGTGCTGACGGCAGGCGTCGGACTTGCAATGCTAGCGGCAGAGTATCCGGAAAAATTTGACCAGATTCGAGAAGAGATCCCCTATTACGTGGAACGCGGCACCAAGTTTTTGGAAGTAGTGTCACGGGTCGGCGAGCGTTTCGCGCAAGTCGCCGAGACGCGGGGCAAGAGCATGTGGGAAGAGCTATTGTCCTATTAAGTTAGCGAAGGTAAAAGGGTCCGAATAGGACCGAGTTCCCGGGAATTGCTCGGCGCAATTTGGTAATCACTAATTCGAGCTATTCGATCCCCAGTTGCTTTCTTGCGTCCGGGCTGATGCGCTCCGGGGTCCAGGGCGGATTCCAGACTACATTTACATTCGCATTTCGAATGCCGGGGAGCTGCTGCAGGCGCGATTTCACCTGCTCGCCGATCATCACGTGAGCGGGGCAGCCTTGAGCGGTGAGGGTCATGTCAACGGTGACATCCTGCTGGTCTTCGCTGGCGGGATCGAAGCGCACGCCATAAATCAGCCCCAGATCCACGATGTTGACTGGAATCTCCGGGTCATAGCATTCCTTAAGCGCGCTGAGGACTTCGTCCTGGGTCACAGTAGGCATAGGCACATCTCCCTGCGGGTGCGACGGAAGGCCTCACCCGACCACTAGTTTAACTCAAGCGGCGAGGCCGAGCGGAATGCCAACGTGCAACATGGACTATGTGAGTTGCCGCTGCATCAGACCATTTGCGGACCAACAAGATGACGATCAGCCCCGAGACTAAGCAGAAGATCCAACTTTTCCTCGTAGCGGCCATTTTGATCTCGGCAATACGTACCGGTTACATCCTCTACCATCGCCATAAAGAGAACGCGCAATCCGCGTCCACTGCGAAGCAAGTATCGACGTCGCTGAATGCTGACTATTACGTCACCCCCAAGAAGCTCTATCCCTACGATTTGAAGTCGGCGCGGCAGTTGATGGAACAGCCGGCTTGGGTGAAGGAAGGTTATCGATACACCTATTACCCGTACAATGCTGCGTCGCATCACAGCGACTTCGCGCGGGACGCGGGAACCCTGCTACCATTGCAGAAACTGCAGATTACCGGCGTGGTCACAGACGAGTCTCCCGGCGCGCCCGATCAACGCCAAGTGATGGCGGTTTTCGAGCGCGACGGCAAAAGCTATGCGGTGCCGATCGGCGTGGTGAAGGCGGGCACGTATCGAATCTACTCCGATGAGATGCTGTTTATCCAAGATCCCCATGAGCTGTACGGGCATTGGCCGCCCGACGTGTGGCAGTCGATTGACAGCCATCAAGTGAAGCCCGGGATGAATGAACTGCAAACCGATTTTGCAATTGGCATGGGGATGCCGGACAGCTCAGGCGACTCGTCGGTCAAGACTGTGCATTATCCGAACGGCGGCCATCCGCTGACCGTCGTCTACCGGGAAGGCAAGGCAACGGAGATTAAAGCTGGGGAGTGAAGGTGGGGCGGGATCGCGAACTGATTGGGTTGCGATCTCGAAAGCCTAAGCTGTTGCTGAGTTCTGCGATCTACGGCTATCTCACGGCTGATTGCTGTAAACGACCTTGCCAGAATTTTCCGCGAAAATATATTTGTTTACATTGCTCAGCAGCGAATTCGCCGCCGCGAGCTCGTGCTCGGGAACAAACAGGAAAATGCGAGTGCTCGAATTCCAGATGCGCAGCAGCCCGGCTTCATCGAGATAGATTTTCGGTGCGTCGGGATACGTCGAGCCAAACCACATGGATGTGGTGCGGCCGTTCACCAGCAGAATAGGCCGCTGCAAATAAAAGAGTAGTGAGGATCCATACGCCTGGTCACCGAAGATGGCCACTTCGTCGCCTGAACGCGACGCGCGAGCAATGTCTTCGGCCAGAGGCTTTGAGGAAAGATAGGAGCCGAAGCGGTCGAGAGCGATGTGCGCTGCGATGAAGAACAGCCCCATGGTCAAGGCCATTGTCCAGGTGGCGGCGAAATGTTTGGCCCGGATGCGCAGCCACACCGCGGTAAGCGGGCCGACGATCAAGGCGATGGTCGCCAAAATCGCGGGCAGGCGCAGGGCAGCGAATGACTGTCCTGTTAAGTCCAGGAAGTGGGACATGGAGAGCGTGTCTTCGGCCATATTGTGCTGGGCGAGCACGGCGCTGATATCCGGCTGGAAAGGCAAGGTGCGGGACGACCACAAGGCCGCGATCAGCATGGCTCCAGCCGCTACGGAGAACGCAGTCAGGACGACAGAGACGGGCACCAGCCATCGCTTACAGCTGGCGCGCTCATAGTCGGCAATCGCGGCAGCCACAAGCAACAGGATGGGGAAGTAGGCCGGGAAAGTGTAGTACTCCTGGCTGGTGGAGAGCGAAAAGAAGACCAGCACAGCGCCAGCCCAGAGCCAGCACATGAGCCGCGTGCGAGCAGCGAAGTCGAGTGGCGGCCCCAAGCGCCGCAACCTGAAGTCCCGCCGCACATTCCGCAATGCCAGGGGCAGGTAGAGACTCCAGGGAAACAGCCATACGAGATGCAGACTCCAGTAGAGGACCGCGGGAACCTTGTTGTAATCCCTGGGATAGCGCTTTCCGAGAAATCGCAGGAAGTGTTCGTTGACGAAATAGAACCAGAAGAAGCGCGGGTTGCGAAAGCCAGCTAATAAATGCCAGGGCGCAGCCACGAGCAGGAAAAGCAAAAGGCCGCTGACGAGCCGAAACTCCCGCCAGCGCCGCCATTGCCCGGTGAGCACGAGATAGAGCAGGGCCGGACCGCCGACGAAGACGAGCGCGACCAGGCCCTTCGTCAGTACCGCCAAAGCGAGGGACACATAGCCGGCGTACCATCGCCACGGTTGCCGATGCTCGAGAGCCGTCAAGAAGCAATAGAACGAGGCGGCGATTAGCAGGCTGAGAATGGCCTCGGGAATCAGAATGCGGGTAAACAGGTAGTATCCCGCCGTCGTCGCCACCAGCAGGCCAGAGTAGATGCCGGCGCGATCGCCGAACGCGCGCCCTCCCCAATGCATTGCCAGCAACACGAGGAGAAACATGGCCACTATGAGGGGCAAGTGGGTGGCGAATTCGTTGAAACCGAAGATGCGGTAGCTGAAAGCCACTAGCCAATAGGGGAGGGGCGCTTTTTCGAGGTACCGGACCCCATTTACGTGCAAGGTGACGTAGTCGCCGCGGACCAGCATTTCGCGGGCGGCCTCGGCATGGGTGCAGTCGGCGTCGTCCTGCAGGGCGGGCGAGAAAGCCGATCCCAGATAGACGATGAGAAAGAGGAAGATTACCGCGGCGGGCCATATCTTCGAGCGCGACGAGGGCGGAGCGGGGGTTTGTTCCAAAACGGTAGACGGGAAAGTTGGCAAAAAATAAGTTCCTGGATTGCTTGTTTCTATGCTACCAGTAGTAACAACCAGCGATGGCACATCGCCGAGCGCCCAACAGTTGCAAGAGTCTGCACATCATTTGCAGGCGCTGCCGATGCCAGCCAGCTACTTGACTGATTCTACAGGTTCTAGGTAACGGCCAACCCCCGGGCCGTGGAAAAGCACTTGCCACGTAGGACAAAGAACGCGGCAGGCTTTCCGGAGCAAATTTATGTTCCCAAGTTCGGGTGGTGCAAAGCTGTCTTTCTGCGTCCTTCTGGTCGCGATCGTAACCAGCCAATCTCTAGCCCAAGGGCCTTCGCCCAATGCCGCGCCACCGGCGGAAGCTGCTGCGTTTGTGGCGCCCGTTTCGGAGACGCCGCACGCCTTCTGGGATAAACCGAACAAAATACTGTTCACCCTGGTAGGTATGTCCAGCGCCGCGGATTTCGCGGTGACCCACTACAACCTCGGCAACGGCGGAAGGGAACTGAACCCAGTCGCGAACGTATTCGTGGGAAACACGGCGGGTCAAGCTGCCAACTTTATCGGTGGCGCGTTGGGAACGATGGGCGTCAGCTACGTCTTCCACAAGACCGGTCACCACCGGATGGAAAGAGTCACATCTATGGTGCAGATTGGCGGATCAACTTTCGCGGCAGCTTACGGGCTAACTCACCGCTGAGGATGCCGCTGCGGGTCTCAATCCCGCACCATCAGGCTATGAGACTCTGTTGATCTTCACTTGATCTTCGGCGAGTTCTCGTCCGCCCCCTTCTGCTCGTCCGCGTGAATCACTCCATCTTCGTCGGCAAAGAATGAGCGATGATCGGCGCTCAACTGTTTTGGCGTGAGGGCGAGCATGTAGCCGTCCTTATGCGGACGGAAGCCGACGGTGTAGTCGCCGCGGTCGGTACTGTGCGCCATTCGCTTGGTGAACGAGCCTGTGCCCGCCAGCTCAGCGAGTGACTGCGCGTAGTGGTTATGGCGCTTCTTGTAGAGCTTCTGGGCGCGAATGACCACCCGCATGTACCCCAGGGCCTCGGCTTCGGCTTGCGAGCGAGCCGGGTCCCCGGCAAACTTAGGCTGATACGTGGTTTGCGTGTCCTGCGCGGCTGCCATTGCTCCGATAATGACCATGAAAAAGACCATGAAAAAGACCGAAACGAGGTGCTTAAGTGGGCGTTTCATCAGTGCTTTATCCCGTAATTCCGGAGTTTATTGACGTTACTCACGTAATTGGTCTTCTGTTACCTTTCCTTTGCAACGCCGAGGAATCTGGCTATGCTTGCTGCAGAAACATCCTACAAGGAAACTTATGAAATCTGCAGCCGCAACCGCCAGAAAACCGCTCATCCGCCTCGCCGTGGTGGAGAGCGATCCGCTGCGCTTCGTCGGATTCCGGGCGTTGTTTGATTCGGAGTCGGATTTCGAGTTGATCTCCGCATCATTGCAGGACATCGCCATGCAGCAGAACATCGACCTGGTTTTGCTGGGCAACCGTTCCGGGCAAAACCTGTTTGACCTGATGGCGAGCCTGAAAGCGACGCGTCCGGACCTGCGCATCATCGTGACAGGCTCTGGCATGGACGAGGAGACAATTCTGAAAGCCATTGCGTCGGGAGCGAAGGGCTATGTGGACGAAGCCGCAACTCCGCAGGAATTCGTGCAGGCCATTCGCGTGGTGAACCAGGGTTCGGTATGGGCGCCGCGGCGCGTGCTCTCGATGTTCATTGAACGGGTAACGACCTCGCCGGGACGCATTTTCCCTGCTGGCCGCGTAACCTTTACCGACCGAGAGAAGGAAGTGCTGGAGATGCTGGTGGCCGGCCGTTCCAACAAAGAGATTGGCGCAGCCCTGGGGATTGAAGAGCGAACCGTGAAGGCGCACGTGGCGAAGCTGATGCGCAAAGTCGGCGTGCAAAACCGGATCGCGCTCTCGGTGCACGCCATCACACACTCATTAGTCACGGCGAAGTAGCAGGGCATGGATCGGGGGCCACAAATCGGGGGAGAACTTCTCGCGGAGTTGAACCGCGACCGGAGTGTGTAGTCATCTAGTGCGGCACTCCAATCCGTTCTACGCTTAGACGTGGTGGTCGTATTGCCAGCGAATCCAGGTTCTATAAATCCAGCCTTCTATTCGTAACCGAGTCCACGGTTTTATTTCACGTCCGCGTCCGCTTAGTTTTTTTCCGCTGTGCTGTTGTTTGTCGCCGCTTTGTCCGCCGATTCAGCCTTGTCCTTCATCGCAGATTTAAATCCGCGTATGCCATCTCCGAGACCTTTACCCAGCTCAGGCAATTTTTTGGGGCCAAATACCAGCAGAGCGATGCCGAAGATGACCAGCAGGTGCATAGGTTGAAACAGGCCTTCAAACATTAAGGATTCCTCTAATGTGTAGCGCGATGTGTATGCATGCTTAAGAAAAATGCAGGCGCTGCGTCTCCCCCGAGGCACAACGCCCGCGCGAAAGAGCTTTAGAGATCCTGGCGTTGCGCCGCATCGGCATCTTCTGCCAGATCACGCAGGAACTGGAAGAACTGCGGACTTTGACCCAGGAAGAGGCCGTCCGCGGTGAGCGCCTTTACTGCTCCCATTGCCGCACCCGCGCTGTTTGTGGGGCGGATGATCGAGCACTTGGGAAATTTGCGATCGAGAAAAAAAGTGGGCTCCGGCATGATGAGGTTCGACTGCAGAGCCTGGGGTTGATTGGTGGTCAGGTCGCGGAATGTCACTTTCGATCCGGTGACGGGATCGACGTCCGTCAATGCCAGGGCATTGCCCGCTTTGTCCTGCCACGTCTGGAAATGCATAGTCTCGGTCGGTCCGATGCTGAGCAAAATGCGCAGCACTTCGGGATTGCTGACCCGCTGGGCCAGTGATGGGTAGAGGCTGGTACCACCTTGTTCGATGAATGCGAAGTGGAACCCGGCGGTGAATGCAATGGCCTTCAGATGGTCAGGGATATCCAACGGCGGAATTTTCGCCGGTCCCTGCAGATCGGCATCGGTGCGCGGAATCGCAGTACGGTTATGGATGAAGTCCGCCTGGGGAAACTTGAAGTTGGGATCCAGATCAGGATTCGCATTCTCCATGCGATAACGCGTCCAGAAACTGGTGTCGACATTCAGGTTCATGAGGTTGGTAAGACGCAAGCGGTTCTTGTTCGCGCCCGTAGCCTGGCTGCCTGGCAGAATGCGGAATTGCTCGAGATCAACCGTGTCGGCGCCTTTCGATGCAAGATAGGCATTCAGGAAGAACTGGTGACTGATCTCGTCGTCGGTGTTGTCATGAATGTATTCGGCCATGTCTTCGTCGAGAATGGCGAGCGCCTGCGTGTAAAGAGGATTCCCACCGGTAGCCTTGGCAAATTCGTCGTCCTGAGTACCCCCGAGTTCCCAATATTGCAGCCATAAATCAGTTTCGAGAATTTCGGCCGCCGCAAGGAAGCGGAGAATGGCGGCATCGCCTTTGATCAGTTCACCGCTTTCGTTGCCGTTGATTCCCGCGCGCGCCTCGAGGCTGAGCAGACTGCCGGCGGAGAGCGCAACGCCTGCCATGCCGAGCCCTTTCAGGAAGGAACGCCGGCGAACGGATCCCGCGAAAACTGAATTGTGATTCTGGTTTTCGTCCGGAGTGTTGTCGGAAGAATGCGGAACAATCGAGCCTTGCTTTTCCATGACCGTACTCCAATCTTTTATGGGTTGGGAAGAACCGTGATCCAGAGGAGGACTGCGATTCAACTAAGACGAGAGCGTATGGCGACTGCTGCGGACGAATGTCATGCGGGAGTTAGAGGATTGTAAAAATCTCGGTGTTGCGCTCGTTGTAACAAATTGTTGAGATGCGTTGCGTCAGAACGCATACGAAGCAGCGAATGAATTCGCCCATTTTTGTCCGATCGGCATGCTGCAGAGCTCGCGTTTTCGGGACCTCGCGCGCTCAATAATGTTACTCTGATCGGCCCGGATTGAGACCATTTCCTGCCTATGTCGGAGACATGCCATGCGGATTTCCAAGATTTCTGAACTCGTGACCGCCTTCTGTTTAGCATTCGCGCTCATTCTTCCTAGCGCTTTAGCAGCGCAGAACAGCAGTTCAAGTTCGCTGGCTACCGCGCCTGATCATTTTGATTTGAATGCGGTTGATACCTCGATCGATCCGTGTGTCGACTTTTATCAGTACGCATGCAAGAAGTGGCTGGATGCGAATCCAATCCCTCCGGATCAGGCTGGCTGGGGTCACGGGGCCAAGCTGAACAAGTGGAATCAGACGGTATTGCGCGACACGCTGGAGAAAGCCTCGGCCAACAATCCCAAGCGGAGCGCGGTGGAGCAGAAGATCGGCGATTATTACGCGTCTTGCATGAACGAGACGGAGATCAATGCGAAAGGAATCGCCGCGATCAAGCCGGAGTTAGATCGCATTCAAGCGATGCGGGAAAAGTCGGAACTGGCCTCTCAGCTAGCACATATTCACCAGATCACATTCGTGATTGCCGGCGGCAGTGACTCGGGTTCCGGCACCGCGGCTTTCGGATTTGCGTCCGGTCAGGACCTGGACGATGCCAGCCAGGTGGTGGCACAAGCGGACCAGGGTGGGCTCGGTCTGCCCGACCGCGATTATTACTTCAAGGATGATGCCGCTTCGGTAAAGACGCGAGGCGAGTATGTCGCGCACGTGGAAAAAAATTTCCAATTGATGGGCGAAAACCAGGCCGATGCGGCTGCGCATGCCAAGGTCGTTATGGACATGGAAACGGCGCTGGCCAAGAACTCGATGGACATTGTGAAGCGTCGCGACCCCGCCAATCTCAACCACAAGTTGTCGGGACAGCAACTGCGCGCGCTGACTCCGAACTTCTCCTGGGACGATTACCTCAAAGGCATAGGCGCGCCGGACACGTCACACTACCTGGTGGCGACTCCGGACTTCTACAAAGGCCTGAATACCCTAATCACCAGCGCCCCCCTGGAGAACTGGAAGACGTATCTGAAATACCAACTGGTGAACGTTTCGAGCCCGCAGCTGAGCGAACCATTGGTCGAGGAGAGGTTCGACTTTTATGGCAACAAGCTGGTGGGACAGAAAGAAAACCAGCCCCGGTGGCGGCGGTGCGTGCGCGCGGTTGACCGCGACCTGGGAGAGGCGCTGGGCCAGGCCTACGTAGAGCGTACGTTCGGTCCCGATGCCAAGCAGCGGGCGGTCAAGATGGTGCAGGAACTTGAAGCGGCACTGGGCAGCGATATTCAGCAGTTGGACTGGATGTCCGCGGCCACGAAAAAAGAAGCGCTGGTGAAGCTGCAAAAGATCGAAGACAAGATCGGCTATCCCAACAAATGGCGTGACTATTCCAGCCTGACGGTGGTCAGGGGCGACGCCCTCGGCAATGTCTATCGAAGCAGCGAGTTCGAACTGCGCCGGGAGCTGGCGAAAATCGGCAAACCGGTGGACCGCGGGGAATGGAACATGACGCCGCCGACGGTGGATGCCTACTACGATCCGCAGCTAAATACCATTAACTTCCCCGCCGGAATTCTTCAGCCGCCATTTTTCGACAAGCAAGCGGAGGATGCGGTGAACTTCGGAGCTATAGGATCCGTGATTGGCCACGAATTGACCCATGGTTTTGACGATGAAGGCAGGAAGTTCGATGCCAACGGAAACCTGCGAGATTGGTGGACGGCCCAGGACGGCAAGGAATTCGAAAAGCGAGCCCAGTGCGTGGCTGACGAGTATTCCGGTTTTGAACCGGTTCCCGGAGTTCATCTCAACGGGAATTTGACACTAGGCGAGAACACGGCTGACAACGGCGGGCTTCGCGTCGCACTGATGGCGTTGGACAGTACGCTGCAGGGAGACCAGAAAGAAGCCAAGGAGAATGGTTTCACGCCGGTGCAGCGATTTTTTCTTGCCTACGGACAAGTCTGGTGCGCAAACCAAACGCCGCAAGCCATGCGGGTACAGGCGCAATCGAACCCGCATTCGACATCGCGGTTCCGGGTAAATGGCGTGGTCTCGAACATGCCGGAATTCCGGAAGGCGTTCAATTGCAAAGCAGGTCAGCCCATGGCGCCAGAGAACGCGTGCCATGTCTGGTAGTGTGACAGCCTGAGTAGCAGTCGTTCGTGGTCTAGACCAACGCGGAACGCGGTGGTTGCCTTGCCGATAAGGTGGGCAGAAATGGCATGCTCCGGACGCGCTGGTAACCCGGGGACACTGACCTTAGTAATCTTGTGAGCGGGGGCATGCCGGAGCATACTGCGTTCACCTACCACAGAACCTGGGAGACGGGGTTGGGAGTGGAGATTTAGGGTCGCCACTGTCAGCCCCGATTTTTTTTTGCTGCCCGCATTTTTTCTTTACCCAGACTTCAGCCTGTCACCGACGTGTTGCTCTCCTGTTGATCCATACCCTCGCCCGCTTCCGCTCGTTACCTCTGAGGTTCCAGTCATTGCAAAGTGTGGGCGATTAGGACACCGTGAATAGAGCGCCTTTTGTGCATGCGAACGAACGATGCGCACCCTGCGACGAAACAACGAATTCACGATGAGGGGTTGGGACATCCATGAGAAAGCTTTTAGCTGTGATCCTGTTCGCCGTACTCTCCACAGTGACATTGGCCGAAAACACGGCCCAGCAAACCAAGGCTGCGGAGAGAATCCGCGCGGCTGGCAGTGTCCTGGATGAGATGCAGGAGGCGCCCGACCAGGGTATTCCGCAAGAGGTGCTGGGTTCCGCGGAATGCGTGGCGGTCGTGCCTTCAATGCTAAAAGCCGGCTTCATATTCGGCGCGCGCTATGGGCGCGGCGTGGCCACGTGCCGCAATGCGAAGGGCTGGAGCGCGCCCGCGTTCTTCAAGATTGAAGGCGGCAGCTTCGGGTTACAGATCGGCGGCCAGGCGGTGGACCTGGTCATGCTGATTATGGACAAGGAAGGCATGAACAAGCTGCTGACCAGCAAGTTCAAGCTGGGGGCAGACGCAAGCGTTGCAGCGGGCCCGGTGGGGAGGCACGCCGCCGCCGACACCGACTGGAAGCTCAGGGCGCAAGTGCTAAGCTACTCACGGGCGAAGGGAGCATTTGCCGGACTGGAGTTGAACGGCGCCGTCATCTCGCAGGACAAGGACAGCACGCGCGAATTCTACGGCCACATGGTGCGCTTCGGCACCGCATTATCGGGAGCCATTCCTGCCCCGGAGATGGCCTATCCGTTCTTGAGACCACTCGCGAACTGGGCAGTCGAGGCGGCGCAGAAATAGTCTGAGAGCCCTGCAGCGACCAGAAGCGCATACCTGGCGCTGGGTGGTCGGTCTGCAGGTGAGAAAAGATCCAGCCCACATCCCCGCTCATTTGACAGCAAAATTTTCGCGATGATAGGGTCACGGCATTCCCCTCGAATGCGTGAACGACTTGAGTACGCGCTAGTGTGGCTGGCGATCAAAGGAATTGGTTTGTTGCCTCGGCCGCTGGCGCGTGCGGCGGGAATCTCAATTGCTCAGTTGGTTTACCTGTGCCACCGGCGTCTACGCGCGGTGGGCTTTCGCAATTTGCAAATAGCACAGCCGGAGAAGTCTGTTTCCGAACATCGGCGCATTTTGCGTGCGGAGTTCACATCTTTAGGACGGCAACTGGGGGAAGTGTGCCTGTTTCCGCGCTACACGCGGGAAAATGTCAGCGACGTCGTGGTCTACGACGGCTTCGAGAACTACGAATCGGCTTTTCAGCTAGGCAAGGGTGTGCTCTTCCTGACGGGACACCTGGGGGGATGGGAGCTGTCAGCTTTCGCTCATTCCATCTATGGACATCCGCTGCGCATCGTCATGCGCCCGCTCGATAATCCCTACCTCGACCGCTTGATACGCCAGTACCGCACGATGCACGGAAACACGACTGTCGACAAGGACGACTTCGTGCGCGGCCTGCTGGGGGCGATGCGCGCCGGCGAGACGGTGGGGATATTGATGGACACGAATATGACGCCACCGCAGGGCGTGTTTGTGCCATTCTTCGGTGTCCCGGCATGCACGGCGAGCGGCCTGGCAAGAATTGCACTGCGGACGGACGCGGCCGTGGTACCGGGCTTCACAGTATGGGATCGACGTATGAAAAAGTATCGCCTGCGCTTCGATCCGGCGCTCCAGTTAATCCGGACGGGCAATGATGACGCGGACGTGATCGCTAACACCGCAATGTTTACAAAGGTGATTGAGGAGTATGTACGGCGATATCCTGACCAGTGGTTGTGGGTGCACCGGCGCTGGAAGACACGGCCGGTGGGAGAGCCTGGCCTGTATTAACCGGGCGCAGTCCCGGAAGACGAATCAAAACCAATCGCTGCGGTAGGCAATCCACCAGGAAATGGCGAGCGCGGGAAGGGTGGCCGCGATGCCCCACCAGAGCGGCAGAAAAACGTCGGCCAGGAATCCGAGAAGGATGAAAATCGCCCAGAACATCTTGCGCTGCATGGGACGATTGTAGTCGGCAGGAACGATAAGCGACGCCGCCGAGCAGTCAGGGCAGCGCGTTTTTGTGAATTTCGACGGTGCTCCAGGTCTTGTCCGCGGCGTGGCAGACGTTCTCGAGCGGGCAGTCGACGCACTTGGGGCGGCGCGCGATGCAGATCTTGCGACCATGCCAAATCAACTGGTGCGAGAACAGGATCCACTTTTCCTTCGGGATGACCCGCATCAGGTCCTGCTCGATTTTGGAAGCGTCCGTATTCCTGGTCAGCTCCAGGCGGCGGGAGAGGCGGGTGACATGGGTATCCACGACCACGCCAACGGCTTGGCGGAACCAGGTGCCGAGCACGACATTGGCGGTCTTGCGCGCGACACCGGGCAACGTGAGCAGTTTGTCCATATCGTCTGGGACCTCACCACCGAAGTCGCTGACGATCTTTTTGGCGGCGCCCACTACTGATTTCGACTTGTTACGGAAGAAGCCTGTGGAGCGTATGTCGGGCTCTAGTTGCCCGGGTTTGAGGGCCGCAAAATCCTGCAGCCTGGGGTATTTTCGGAAGAGATCGGGAGTGACCATGTTGACCCGAACGTCGGTGGACTGCGCCGAAAGTATGGTGGCGACCAGCAGCTCCCAGGCGCTTTTGTGAGTGAGGGCGCAAGTGACTTCAGGATAACGTTGGTTCAGGCGCGCAAGAATTTCCTGTATGCGTTGCGGCGCAACCGGGTTGTACCGGGTGGCCTTAGCCGCGGATGCGGATTTCTGCGGTCTACCGTTGGAAGGAGTTCCCGGCAACACGGGACGAGAGCTCTTCGATTGCCGCGAAGTACCGCGGTTTTGTGCTGTGCGCGGCTGGTTGCGGGTGCCTTCATGTCGTCCGGTCTTGGCTGGTTGGCGAGAAACGACGCCGCGTACCATTTCGATTTCTCCTTGAGGATTTATAGCAGACCCTAGCCGGGCGTGCACTGCGGCACGGCAAGTTTCTCCCGCTCCCTTCGGTAACCATGTCTGGCTCGAATTCATTGACCTGGCGGGCGGCTCCTCGGTACCCTGAATTCACCCACCAGAATCGAGGACTACTGTGGCGGTAAAAGGGATCAAGCTCGGACAGGTGTGGCGCAATGACGCCGACGGCCAGGACTACCTGGTCACTAAAGTCTATAGCGAAGTGTTTACTCAATATGCCGTGTTACGGCCGGCGGGACTTTCCGCTCCCGACGCGCAAACCGTGCGGGTTAAAGTGACGAAATTGGCGGACGGCGCCGCATTACCGGGCTACACGTTCACACAAGAAGGCGCTTTTTAAGCTATCGCTCATTCGTCTTCTTCAATTTGTGCGCAGGGACGCGGCGCAGCATGGTCTCGCCCTCTATAATCTTCTTGTGGGTCACCCTCGTTTAGCTCCTTCATGACTGAAAAAATACTCACCCTACTATTTCTATTCATTAAGTCCATCGTAGGCGCGACCGGCTATGCAGGGATCGGATTGCTGATGGCGATCGAGTCGGCGTGTATTCCTCTTCCTTCAGAACTGATCATGCCGTTTGCCGGTTACCTGGTCTATGAGGGCAGCATGAAGCTGATCTGGGTGGCCACGGTCGGCGCGATCGGTTGCAATGTTGGCTCACTTCTGGCATACGAGATCGGCTATTACGGCGGCCGCCCCCTGGTGGAGCGCTACGGCCGCTGGATCCTGCTCAGCCGCCGCGAACTGGATTGGGCGGACCGCTTCTTTGGCCGCTGGGGGTATGCGGCGGTGTTCGTAGCGCGCCTTCTGCCAGTGGTGCGTACCTTTATCGCGCTACCCGCCGGGATCGCGCGCATGCCACGAGGAAAGTTTCACATCTACACCTTCCTGGGATCCTGGCCGTGGTGCCTAGCGCTTGCGTATTTCGGGATGAAGCTGGGGGAGAACTGGCGTTCCCTGGGAAAATACTTTCATCAATTCGACGCGGTCATCGGCGTTGTGCTGGTAATCGGCATCGTATGGTTTGTGTGGTCGCACTGGCAGAACCGGATGCGGACAGCGGAATAGTGCGGGTTCCAGGTTATTCGGGAGAAGCCGTTGCGGCGCGTATTTCCGGGCAAATCGCAGTCCTGAAGCTGGGTCTGGGTTTGGAAAAGTTAAGAATCTTAGCGTATAAAGAGAGGTTGGGCGGTCGTGCCCGGCGGCGCCGTGGGCCGGCTACAAACATCATCTCAGGAACGTGAGGAAGTATGTCCAGCGTAACCTCGACGATTGCTCCGAAGGGTCTGGAGGGGGTGGTCGCCACCACATCCAGCATCTGCTACATCGATGGCGAACAGGGCGTTCTGGCTTACCGCGGCATAGACATCCACGAACTCGCGGACAACTCCAGTTTCGAAGAGACCTGTTATCTGCTGTGGTTTGGGCGCTTGCCATCGCGCGAAGAACTGCGTGACCTGCACAATCGCATGAAGGAAGAGCGGAAGCTGGACGCGTCGATTATCCATCGCTTGCAACTGGCGCCGAAGCACGCCATGCCCATGGATGTCCTGCGCACAATGGTGTCCGCGCTCTCGTTTTACGATCCTGAGGAGAGAAGCAACGACCGCCAGGCGAACATCGACAAGGCCATCCGGTTGACGGCGCAAATTGCGATGATTGTGGCGGCCTACGACCGCATCCGCAAGGGAAAGCCGATCGTTGAGCCTGACCGCTCGCTCTCCCATGCAGCCAATTTCCTGCTGATGCTGAACGGAGAGGCGCCATCGAAGACGGCAGAGCGCGCGCTCGACATAGCATTGATTTTGCATGCCGATCATGAATTGAACGCTTCGACCTTTGCGGCGCGTGTAACCGCGGCCACCCTGTCGGATATGCATTCCGCCATCACGTCGGCGATTGGAGCGCTCAAGGGCCCGTTGCACGGCGGCGCCAACGAGGCGGTGTTCCGCATCCTTGAAGCGATTGATAAATCTGGAGCTGATCCCGTGGAATACGTTCGCGGCATGCTGGCTCAGAAAAAGAAAATTCCAGGTTTCGGCCACCGCGTGTACCACACGGAAGATCCGCGGGCAACGCACTTGCGTCAAATGTCGCGTGACCTGGGACAATCCAGCGGGAATCCGAAGTGGTTTGAGATCTCGCAGCAGATCGAAGATTTCGTTAAGGGTGATAAGAAGCTGAACGCCAATGTCGATTTCTACTCGGCGTCGACCTATCACACGCTGGGAATTGATGTGGATCTATTTACGCCGGTGTTCGCAGTATCGCGCATCAGCGGCTGGACAGCGCACGTGATTGAGCAGTTGGACGATAACCGCCTCATCCGCCCGCGGGCCGACTACATTGGGCCGAAGTATCCGCAGAAGTACGCGCCGATGGATAAGAGGTAGGTCAGCGCCAGGACAGAGTTTTCCAATTTACGGCGCGATGATTGTCGCTCTTCTAGCACAATATTGCTCGCCCGCAGCTCGCAGGCCTCGCCGCTTACAGGTCAGCGCCTAGTGCCTCCTTTGCCTGACACTGAAGCCGCGCAGCACGTAGAATAAGCATCAGAGCAGCCATGTCCCGGGTCTACCTTGACAATAACGCCACCACGCCTGTCCTGCCGGAAGTGTTTGAGGCCATGCGGCCCTACTTCTCCGAGCATTTCGGGAACGCGTCTTCGATCCACCATCACGGGCAAGAGACGCGGGCTGCCGTGGACCGGGCGCGAGAGTCGGTGGCAAAGCTGCTGGCATGCCGGGCGCCGGAGATTGTGTTCACTAGTGGTGGCACGGAGGCCGACAACCTGGCGGTCTTTGGCACGGTGTCGGCGGGAGATCACGTTATCACTTCGGTGATCGAGCACCATGCGGTGCTGAATGCGTGTCAGCGGCTGGAATCGATCGGCTGCGAGGTAACGCGCATTCCAGTCGATGGACGTGGGGTTGTCGATCCCGCCGATGTTCAGCGGGCACTGCGCTCCAATACGAAGCTGATCACGATCATGATGGCAAACAACGAGACCGGCGTGCTGCAGCCGATAGAAGAAATCGGAAAGATCGCGGTGGAGGCGGACGTCTGTTTCCACACCGATGCAGTGCAGGCAGCTGGGAAAGTAAGGATTGATGTGGGCAAGCTGCGATGCGACCTGCTGACCGTCTCCGGCCACAAGATGCATGCGCCGCAAGGGGTCGGCGTGCTTTTCGTGAAAAAGGGGACACCGTTGAATCCCATGCTGTATGGAGGATCGCACGAGCGGTCGCGGCGCGCGGGAACCGAGAATGTGCCCGGGATCGTTGCCCTGGGGCAGGCGGCGGAGCTGGCGCGTGCGGCGCTCGAAAGTGGAGCGGTGGGACAGACCGCAGCCATGCGCGACTGCCTGCAGTCAGGGGTTCTGGAGAGAATCGAATCGGTTGGGGTGAACGGCGAGGGTTCTCCGCGGGTACCCAACACCACCAACTTCTACTTCGACGGGATTGAAGGCGAGGCGCTGGTGATTGCGCTTGATCTGCAGGGGCTCGCCGTCTCTACTGGAGCGGCCTGCTCCTCTGGCGCAATTGAGCCATCCCATGTGTTGAAGGCGATGGGAATCCCGGTACAACGGGCACGCGCGAGCGTCCGGTTCAGCCTGGGGAAGCAGAATCGGCCTGAGGAGATCGATTTTGCCCTGGAGCTCATTCCTCAGACTGTCGCACGCCTGAGAAAACTCTCGCCCCTATGGGGCAAGGCACTCGCCAGCTCTTAACTGACACGAGTAGAGAAGTGAATTTTGAGCACTGATTCCAAGACGATTGCGGTTGCGATGTCGGGAGGGGTGGATTCCTCAACCGTGGCGGCAATGCTCCGTGCCGAGGGCCACAACGTGGTAGGACTGACGATGCAGTTGTGGAACCAGCGGCGGCTGTCTGGGCACCCCGGAATGCCTGAAGCGGTGCAAGGGCGATGCTGTTCCCTGGACGATGTTTACGACGCGCGGCGGGTCGCGGAACGTATTGGAATTCCTTACTACGTGGTCAATCAGGAGGAGCGCTTCGAGCGCGACGTGGTTCGTCCTTTTGTCGACGAGTATCTCTCTGGGCGCACACCAATTCCGTGCGGTCTCTGCAATAATCACTTGAAGTTCGATCAACTCCTGGTCGTCGCGCGTCAGATTGGCGCGGACCTGCTCGCGACCGGCCACTACGCGCGACTGGAATTCGACGGCGACACTGGGCGCTGGTTGTTGAAGCGCCCGGCGGATCATGCCAAGGACCAGACTTATTTTCTGTTTGGGCTCACACAAGAGCAGCTCGCGCACACCATCTTCCCGCTCGGCGGGATGACAAAGCCGGAAGTCCGCGGATTGGCTCACCAGTACAACCTGGCAATCGCCGAGAAGCCCGACTCGCAGGAAATCTGCTTTGTGCCCGGAGGAGACTACAAGCGGTTCCTTGATGCCTATCTTGCCGAAATCGGCGAGTCTCTTCCCGACACTTCGGGAGAACTGGTGACGACGGACGGTGACGTCATTGGCGAGCATGCCGGCATTCACAACTTCACGGTCGGACAGCGCAAGGGACTTGGCGTGGCCACTGGGAATCCGCTCTATGTCATCCAGATCAAGGGTGATGCGCGTCAGGTGGTGGTCGGCAACAGCGACCAGCTCTACTCGAATACGCTTCGGGTACATCGGACAAATCTGATATCTATTGCAGATTTGAGCGAACCCATGAAGGTTTGCGTGAAGATTCGCCACCGCCACGAACCCGCACCGGCAATCATTGAAGCAGGTAGTCCGGGCGAGACCCTGGTGACATTTGAACAGCCGCAGCGTGCCATCACGCCGGGCCAAGCGGCGGTCTTTTATCGAGAGGATGTGGTGGTGGGGGGAGGGTGGATCCTTTAGCAATTGCAACCGGTTGTATTTGCAACAGATCTGGCATATTACCCCAGCAAAAAAGCCCTTCCGGAATCAACCTCCAGCCCCGATTTCGCAACCAACTAGCGACATTTTTCGTCGAGAAGGGGCATATGAAACACATTCTGATACACGCATCGGCGGTTCTGGTGCTCATTGGCTTTTCTGTTGCACAAAGCGGAAGCATGCAGAGCGGATCCACGATGAACGGCTCCGCCCAGGGGACATCAGCGGCTCCGGCGACCAGTACAACCACTCAAGCGAACGCGGTGCCGATTGCGGCAGTGCTCGACAAATCGGTTGACGCGAAAAAAGCGAAGTCGGGCGATCAAGTGACCGCGAAAACCATGCAGGACATCAACAACTCCAGCGGGCAGACCATTATCCCGGCGGGATCCAAAATCACGGGGCATATCACGGATGCGAAGCCGAAGGACAAAGATCAGGACTCAACGTTGACTATTGTCTTCGACCAGGTCATGACCAAGAACGGTCAGCCCATGCCCATTACGGCCACGATCCAGGGCTTGAGCGCGCCGCACCCGAACAATGTGGGCGCCGACAGCTCCATGGTGACTCCCGGCAATAACTCTGGTCCGCTGACGTCGCGCGCTGGAAATACGGGAACAATGGGCGGCGTGGCTCAAGGGACAGGAGCAGTACCCCCGTCCAGCGGCGGCATCGGCAACATGGGAACGGATCAGGCCAATGGAGCTGCGAGTCCGGGCACCGCGAACCGTACGGACATTTCGCCGAATACCGAGGGGGCGATTGGATATTCAGGAATGACGCTGAGCCCGGGGCCAAACGGTGGCACGGTCATTACGGTTCACAACAAGAACGTGAAGCTGGACAGCGGGACGGAGATGATCCTGCGGGTCAGCAAGCAACAACAGTAAGGCCGAAACCAGAGCAGGGCACAAGCCACCAGGACCTCGGAGCGTAAGTGACCGTTGCTGGTGGCTTTTCTTTGCGAAATCAGCTAGATGAATAACTCGTCTTGAGGGACGCCCATGCCATTCCCCGGGGCTCGGCGTCTGCGGTGGACGAAGTACTCGAAGCCCGCAGTGACGCCGTGCATGAGGCCGGAGATCTGGCGAAATGGGGAAACCACGGTGCGATGAACCACGTCCGTGGTTTCTTCCACTTTGTCCATGGTGCGGTTGATCAGCTCGTCAGCGCGGATTACCTGCAGGCGAGTGCGATCGATGACATCGTTAACAGTGGCGTCGACGCGCTCCAGTTGTGCGCGCAGCAGGGAAGTGGAGTGGCTGACGTTTTCCGCCACCGACTCGATCTTGGGACGCAGGTCGATCAGCAGGGCGTGCGCGCTCTCAATGGTTGGCAGCGCCTTGCTACGCACGTCGTTAGCCAGGGCTTCCATGCGCGAGCTGGTCTTGCGGACCGACAAATACAGGGCAATGAGAATACAGGCCTGGATCACGACCGCAGCGGCGGTGAGGGCGATGAAAAGCGTCAGCAGCGTTTGATTTTCCATAAAGAAGATTAAAGAAGATCAAGCAAGCCGGGCTTGCCGCATGGCTTGCACTTTTACATCTTGTTAGGGGCCGAACCTTCCGGAGTAGTTGCCTCCTGGTAAGCCTGGCGGCCAGCTTCGTAAGCGGCACGGAACTGCTCTTTTTGCTGAGTCACAGCGTCGCGTCCTTTTTCGACCCACTGGTTGGCCTGTTCGCGGGCGCGTTGTGCCTGGTTGCGCACGTACTCACGGCCTTCTTCGGCCTTGGAGAGAATGGCTTCGCGCGTCTCGGTTCCGGAGCGTGGAGCATAGAGAATGCCGACCACAGCACCCACTCCTAACCCCGCCAGAAACCATAGGAAACTATTGCCATCGCGATCCGACATAAGGCTTGCCTCCTGCTCAGTCGTGACTATGACCTGTAACGGATGGTAGCACCCGATAATGTGAAATACAATTCGGCGGGCTCCCAGGGCAGCGGGGCTGCAAGAGCTAAAAAGTCGCGCCCCAAGGAGCGTTTAAAACGACAACTAAGGCTTTGGGCGCTCGGGTTCGACGTCGTAAAACCTGTGCGGGGTATGGTCGGAGACTGCATTCGGAACCGGATACTCTCCTTCCGAAAGAAGTCGGGCGGCACCCTGCTCATGGGAGACTCCAGAACTGGTTGCGAAGATGGCTTCGTCGAACTCGGCTCCCGAGTTTGCCTGGGCAACGGCGACGATGCCGAACGCCGTTCCGCCGGAATAGACGCTGGCGGCGTAATCCCCGACCATTAAGCCGGCAAAAGTATCAGGTAGCCAGGTTAGCGACATGGGGCCGGCGAGGGTCTTGGGGCTACTCCAGGTGCTTCCGCCGTCGTCAGAGGTTGTGATGGCCGTGCTCAGGGCACAGGTCGTCTGTGTGCAATTGGCCGAGCCGTACTCGTAGTACGTAAGGGCCAGGTGGGCGGTGGTGCCGCTGGTCGTGGGATCGACCGCGAGGGCGGGAATGAAGTGATCCGCGGCGCTGGTTAGGGGGTCGAGAGGAATGCGGGAGGGCGAACTCCAGGTGATCCCATCGCCTGAGGTCGCAAGCACGATGTCATTGGATACGCAGCCCAAACGAAAGCGGCAGTCTTGCCAAGCCACGTAGACAGTCCCCGATGCGTCAGTTGCAGCGGTGGGTAGCGGGGAAGTGCGGAGGTTCCCAGCGACCAGGTGATCGGTGATGCCGGATATCGTAGATGTGCCACTCCAGCTAGTTCCGCCATCGTTAGAACGGAACGCGACAAGAGCGGTGCCGTCCGCGTTCTCTATGGGAACGACGAGGGTGCCGTCAGGTTGGATCACGGGTTCGCCCCCGACACCAGCGGCATGATCGGCCGTGTTCACCGGGGCGCTCCAGGTTTGGCCGCCATCCCTGGATGTAGCCATCCAAATGAGGCCGCCGGAAGTATCCGGGTCGTCCCACTCTGCGTAGCAGCTTCCAAAATACGGGCTGATTGCCCTCGTATCGCATGCGATCCATGGCTTGTCAGAATTCAGCACCGGGCTGATGATGACGGGGTTGTCCCAGTGCAATGCATCGCTGGAGCGGCTGACGACAATCTGACTTTCGACACCGATCGCGAGAGAAGCGATTAACCAAACGTTGTGGGCTGGATCGAAGGCTACGGCGGAATCGCTCACTGCCGTGAAGGCGCCTGCCTGGAAGACGGTGATCCCGGGAAGAAAGCCGCTGGTCCAAGTGGCGCCGCTGTCCGTGGATGTGGCGAAGCCGATATCAGCGCCGCCGCCATTGAAGATCCGGCCCACCTGAAACGCCGCTACGATAGAGGGACCTGCGGAGGATGCGCCGGGCTCGACTTCCGTGGCGTGCTGGCTCGAGGCATTGGTGAAGGTATCGCTGCTCAGGCGGGTGAGCCCGGCGAGCGGTTGCGGGACGGGGGCCGGGGTCGGCGCAGGTATGGTCTGGGTAGAACCGCCGCCGCAGCCCAGCATCGCAGCACTCAGGAGCAGAAACAGGAAAGCTGCCGAGTGCATCAAGCGACAGTCACCATGCGAATGCAAAGGAATCAAAGGCTGCTCCAGATAAACGCTCCGACCACTAACCTCGGCAGTACTGTAGCAAATCCGCACGGCGGGCGGCAGGGAACGCGGTATGCTGGGTTGTCGCGAAAGGCATGGATGAAGTCCGCATCTGGCTACACGCTGGTGGAATTGCTGATCACAGTTGCGCTGCTGGTAGTGATCGCGGCACTGATGTTCCCACGTATTCTGCGTTCGCGAATTGCCGCAAATGAAGCCGCGGCGATCTCATCGATCCGCGAGATCAACCAGGCGGAAACCTCGTACCAGGTCACATACCCTACACTGGGCTTTGCCGCTAAACTGGCGGATCTTGGAGGGGCAAAGCCGTGTCATCCGACGCCTTCGTCGGCTTGCCTGGTCAATCCGCAGTTGGCCACAGGTGAGGAGGACGGCTACAGCTTCACAGCACTGGCGAACAGCTGGTCGAGGAATGGAATCGCGATCGATTACACGGCCGCGGCCGCTCCCCAGATTTACAACAAGAGCGGGGTACGAGTCTTTTGTTCAATGTCGGATAACGTGATCCGCTACTTGCCGAACGTGGAGAAGAGCACGCGTCCGCCGGATACCGCACATTGCCGCGCATCGATTCCCATGGAATAGCTGTGTTATGAGTACTGACTGCGGGCTGCGAGTGCGAGATAATGGCTCGATACAGTGCGACCGTCCCCGCCGGTTCCGCATGATTGGGCTTCCCACGAGAAACTAACGAAAGTGAAGTCAGGAGGCATGCCTGTGTCCGATCGAAAATATCGTCAGCGCGGGTATCAGGACAGCGGCCCCGAGCCGCAAAAGGCCGCCGAGCGGCCGAAAAAACAGGAAACCTTTGGGCCACGGGCCATCCAGATGCCGGGGACACGAACCGTGTCGCGTTGCTCACAGTGTGGCACGGTGCTGCAAAGTTTGGCGGAGCCGGTGGGGCAATGTCCGAAATGTGCATTTGAACTGCACTCCTGTAAACAGTGCACTCATTTCGATCCCTCGAGCCGGTTTGAATGCAACCAGCCAATCCTGGAGCGAATTCCACGCAAGGACGTGCGCAACAACTGCCCCGCATATTCCATCCGGATAACCATGGAGAAAGAAACCTCAGCGGGCGCCGCACGGGTCAATGACGCGCGGACCGCCTTCGAAAATCTGTTTAAAAAATAGGTTTGACGGACAATGTGGGGAAGACCTTCAGCCGCGTTGTTCCACATCTACGGCACCGAATCTAGGGCTTCAAGGTTGGCCGAAGCAGGATCTCACTGGCGAACGATTGCGGCGCCTGCGTAACCAACATTTCGACCGCGTGTGCCACATCTTCCGGTTGCAGCATCTTTGAAGCATCTTTCTTGCTGAATGGGCTGAAGTCGGTATGAACGGAACCGGGACACACGACGGAGACGCGGATTTTATGGTTTCGCAGCTCCTCTGCCACTGAATAGCTCAGGCCATTCAATCCCCATTTAGAAGCCGCATACGCAGCGCCATTGGGAAGAGGATTCTTGCCGGCGAGAGAAGAAATGTTCACTATATGCCCGCCTCCGGACCGAATCATCAAGGGGGCGAATGCGCGAATACAGTAGTAAACGCCACGTAAATTGGTGTTAATCACCTGGTCCCACACCTCGGGCGCAAGTTCATGAAGCGGCCCACCCGCGCCGCCAATTCCGGCGTTGTTTACCAGGATATCTATGCGGCCAAATCGTTGTTCCACCGAGTGCGCGAGGGATTCGACAGAATGCCTGTCGGTCACATCGCAAATCAGCACTTCGGTTTTCGCAGCTCTAGTGAACTGTCGGGCAGTATTCTCGAGTGGTTCGCGATGTCTTCCACACAAAACCACGGAAGCAGCCAGGGAAGCCAGTTTTTTGGCAATCGCAGCGCCAATGCCCTGTCCGGCACCGGTAACCAGCGAAACCTGTCCAGAAAGCGTTTGATTATCCATAGCAAGTGAACTTAGATGAGAAGGCTGGCAATGGCGAATCCATCACTTGAGAGTTTTTGTGCATCTTACGTAACAAGGGGCTTGCGTCCGCAACTTGCTTGCCAGATGACGGACCACATCCTTATAATCCGCTCACCGGAAAAACGTTTCAGTTCGAGGAAGTTGCATGATGTTCTGAACTTTCTCCGGGGCCTTTCGCACTGGCGTGAGCCGTGCTCGTTCGCAGAACCGGGCCAAGCGCTTGGATGAGCCCGGGGCAGGACCGTCGCAATTTTCCCGAGAGTTCAAGGAGCTAGACTGATGAAGAGAATCCGACTCAGAATTGTGCTTGCTTTGGCTGTGACGATGGCGGGAGGGGCCGCCGCACAGCAACCGGCTGCTTCCGCGCCCGCGGGGCAACAGCCTGGCACGCAGCCGGCACAACAGAAGAAGGAAATTAAAGATCCGGCCGAATACAACGCTTACGTGGGCGCCATTCAGCAGCAAGATCCCAATGCCAAGATCAGCGGGTTAGAGGCATTCGTCAACCAGTACCCCAACAGCGTCATGAAGGAAGACGCATTGGAAGCATTGATGGGCGCCTATCAGCAGACTGGCAATGCCGCCAAGATGGATGAGACGGCCCAGCGGGTGCTGCAGGCGAATCCGAATAACCTGCGCGCGCTGGCCCTGCTTGCCTACACCAAGCGCGCCGCGGCAGAAGCCAACCAGAATCCTCAACAAAACCTGGCCGACGCGGCGAAGTACGGAGAACAGGGACTGCAGGCCATTAAGACGGCCTCAAAGCCGGATGGCATCAGTGATGCCGATTGGGACAAGCTGAAAAAACAGACGGGTGTCATCTTCAATGGAGCGGCGGGCATTGCTGCCCTGCAAAACAAGGATTCCAAGAAGGCGCAGGAATACCTGCGGGCCTCGGTGGAAGGTGATCCAAACAACTTGCGCGATGTTTATCCGCTGGCATTGGCTTACCTGACATCAACTCCTCCGGATTACATCAACGGCCTATTTTTTATCGCGAGGGCGGCGAATTTAGCTGCCGGGTCTCCGGCGCAAGCGCAGATTACCAGTTACGGGCAGAAGCAGTACACGAAATATCACGGAAACGATCAAGGCTGGACCGACCTGCTGGCGCAGGCAAAGACTACGCCGCTCCCGCCGGCAGGCTTCACCATTGCTGCCGCTCCTCCTCCTCCGACCCCGGCCGAACAGGCTGCTGACCTGGTAAAGACCAAGCAGCCGAAAGATATGAGCTTTGGTGAGTGGGAACTGGTGCTGTCCGCTGGTAAGCAGGAAGATGCCGACAAGGTCTGGAGCGCTATCAAAGGCGTGCCTTTGCAGATGCAAGCCCAGGTAATCAAAGTCAGCCCGGACAAATTGGAACTAGCGGGCAGCGTGGATGACATCGATCAGAAACGCACCGACATCGTTCTGGAAATGACGGGGCCAATTCCCGCCCGGCTGATGCCGAAGGAAGGTCAGAGCCTGGATTTTGAAGGAACGCCGGAGTCGTACACGCCCAGCCCCTTTATTATGCAGATGAACAAGGGAGCGCTGTTGACCAAGGCAGCTCCGAAAACAACGCCACGGCGGCCCGTGCATCATCGCCCGTCTGCACAGCCACAGTAAGATCTATGATGTCCCTGGAAGGCAGCCGTTCTGGCTGCCTTATCTTTTTGGTCCAAATACCGGAATCGCTGCTAGCGGGCGGCTTTCTTTTCGAGCGCCATGGGCCGGGCGCTGCGGGGAGGACGTCTTACACCATCCCTTAGTTGCCGAACATCGATTTTCAGTTCATTGATGGTGCGGCTGAGGGTGTTGCGGTGCATACCAAGTTGTCGGGCCGCGCGGCACTGGTTGCCCTTGTTTTCCTGAAGCACGGTGAGGATGAAACGCTTCTTGAATTCGCGAACCGCTTCCGAGTAGAGGATGTTGCTCTTGTACATCTGCAGGATAAGCGCTTCGAGCTGATCTTTCACAGGGGCTCTCTTTCTTCACTGGCGTCGTACCGCTTCAGATGAATAGGGTTCGATAAATAGCGCTAATGTTGCTGCGTGCCCGCCTGGGGCGTCGAAGCCGAATTGCCTGCGTCGGGGGCCTTAGCGGGTTGCCGCAACAGATCCAGCCCTTGATAAAACCGTGCGCGCAATTCCGAGGGCGCCACCCAAATTGCAGCGCGCCCCGCTACCAGGAAGTACGGCGCGAGTTGCGAACCTTGCAGCCACCGTGACGTGGGAGTAAAGGCGGCCATTCCCAGCAGTACGACCGAAACGAGCAAGGCGCCTTTCACCACACCTAAAGCAGCGCCGAAAATCCGGTCCAACCAGCTGAGGCCAGCTTCTTTTACCGCCCATCGCGCGATACGGCCGATGATCCCCGCCAGCAAGAGCACGCCAAAAAAAATGAGCAGGAATGCGGAAATCTCGCCTAACCACGGCGACTTCAAGTTCGGCGCAAACCAATTCGCCAGACGCCGGTACTGCCAGGCAGCCAGCAAATACCCGACGATCAGGCCAGCCACGCCAAAAGCTTCGTGAAAGAAGCCTTCGGCAGCTGCGCCTGCGGCGGACAGGACAATGGCTAAAAGGATTGCCCAATCCGTGCCGCTCAAGGAGTTCCCCTCCTGGTGATCAGGCCCGAACACGAGATACGAACCTGACGGGAACCGTCAGCGACATGGATCACACGACCAACTCGCGCCCTGTGAGTTGGCGATAGGCTTCAAGATACTTTTCGCTGGTACGGCGCGCGACCTCGACCGGCAATGCCGGAGCGGGCGGTTGCTTGTTCCAGTGAATTTCTTCCAGGTAATCTCGCACATACTGTTTGTCGAACGATTCCTGCGCCCGGCCGGGCTGATAGGTGTCTGCCGGCCAGAAGCGGGAAGAATCGGGCGTTAGCACCTCGTCGGCAAGCGTGATGCCTAGCGAAGTGCGGCCAAATTCAAACTTGGTATCCGCAATGATGATCCCGTGCTGGCGCGCATAGTCGGCCGCCTGCTTATAAAGTCTCAGGCTGATGTCGCGCAACTGTCGGCTGGCTTCGGGATCCACAATCTTGCACATCTCTTCGAAGGAAATATTGATGTCGTGGCCCGTGGTCGCCTTGGTAGCCGGGGTGAAAATTGGCTCCGGTAACCGGTCGGATTCCTTGAGGCCACTAGGGAGTTCAATGCCGCAAACTTTGCCGCTCGTGTTGTACTCTTTCCATCCCGAACCGGAGAGGTAGCCGCGCACCACGCACTCTACGGGGAACATCTCGCCGCGCATGACCATCATGGAGCGGCCGCGGAGCTGGTCGACGTACTTCATCACCGATGAGGGATAGCGGCTGACGTCGGCGGTGACCAGGTGATTGGGAACGATGTCTTTGAGATAGTCAAACCAGAAAAGAGAAATCTGGGTGAGAACGCTTCCTTTGTTAGGAATACCGGTGGCGAGGACGTAATCGAATGCCGAAATCCGGTCAGTGGCTACGAAGAGCAGGTGTTCGTTATCCAAGCGGTATACGTCTCGCACTTTGCCGCTTGCGTAAAGTTCCAATTCGGGGAAATCAGTTTGCAGGAGGACGGAATCGAGAAGTTGGGAGCTCATATTTAGATTTTATAGGCAAAAAAACTGCCGTATTCTAGCCCGCCATAATTTTTTGTCAATGAGGAACTCACGGGAAAAATCAGCCGCTAGCTGAGTACGCGCGGCAAAAATCTGATCAGGTGAAAGGCCCGGGAAAAGCGCGTCCAGCAAGGGTTTCAGGGGATCACCTTGTGGAAAAACTGAGGACGGCTCTGGAAAACGGGATGCGATTCAGAGCGAGCTTAAACTCACGAACTAGTCCGTGTGTCAACCTCTTTGGGCTCGAGCAGAGTAGCTGAGAACAAGATAGCGAGTGGGGTAGCCGCAAAACCAGCTCAAGCGCCCGCGCCGCAGCACTTCTTATATTTCTTGCCGGAGCCGCAGGGGCATAGATCGTTGCGTCCGACCTTGCTACCAGCACGCACCACCTGTTGGACAGGTTTGTACTCGCCGGTTCCTGCCATGCGAGCCTGTTCTAATTCGCGGCGCTTCTTGCGCTGAAAGGCCTCTTCCAACTCGTCTACCGAGGTCGCTACTGCACGCCGCCTACGACCGTCGCCGTCGCCACGCGCCACGACCACAGCGCCTTCGGAGCCGCCGTTACCATCTTGCTCCTGGGGAGCCGCGGCGACGAAATCACCACTCTGCCGCTCCAGCACCTGCATAAGGTAGAGATAACGGGTAGTTTCTTCCTGAAAGCGCTGCATCATGGCTTCGAACATGTCGAAGGACTCGCGCTTGTACTCGACCAGGGGATCGTGCTGCCCGTAGCCACGTAACCCGATGCCTTCCTTCAGGTGATCCATACTGAGGAGGTGGTCTTTCCACTGCGCATCGAGGACGCTGAGCATGATCATGCGCTCGTGATAGCGCATCGCGTCCGGGCCAATCAGGTTTTCCTTCGCATCGTAACGCTGCTTGAGCTTGTCGAAGATAGCATCGCCAAGTTCCTGACGATTCAAAACTTCCGGCTTCACCCCTTCGGCGAGAACATCCACGCCGAAGCGAGTGAAAATTGCGTCCTTAAGGCCCTTGATGTCCCAGTCGTCAACGTGCGCCTTAGGCGGGCAGTACTGATCCATCAGCTCGCTGAGAATGCCAGCCACGTATTCTTCCAGGATCAGTTCTTTTTGATCGACACCCTCGAGCAGTTGGCGGCGCAAGCCGTAGACGGCCTCGCGCTGCTTGTTCATGACGTCGTCGTACTCGAGCAGGTGTTTGCGTGCCTCGAAGTTTTGTGCTTCCACGGCCTTCTGAGCGGCTTCGATTCGCTTGGTAATCAGGCGCGACTCGATGGGAACGCCCTCTTCCATGCCTAACCTCTCGAGGAGTTTCGAAACCCACTCCTTGGCGAAGATGCGCATGAGGTCGTCTTCGAGAGATAGATAGAAGCGAGAGGAACCGGGATCGCCCTGGCGACCGGCGCGGCCACGCAATTGATTATCGATACGACGGGCTTCGTGGCGTTCCGTGCCAAGAATGTGCAGGCCGCCGACCGCGATGACCTCGTCGTGTTCCTTGTCGGTTTCCGCCTTGTAGCGATGAAAAATTTCTTCCCACTGATCGGTTGGAACCACGAATTCGTTTCCTTCGTAGTACCAGACGGTCTTGTTGGTATCGTCGACATCCGCCTGAATCTGACCCTGGGCGGCGCGCAACGGCAGGGCTAGGCCTTTCTTGACGCATTCCCTTTTTGCCATGAACTCAGGGTTGCCGCCGAGAAGGATGTCGGTACCGCGACCGGCCATATTCGTGGCGATGGTCACCATTCCCTTGCGGCCGGCTTGCGAAACAATCTCGGCTTCGCGCTCGTGATACTTGGCGTTCAAGACGACGTGCTTCACGCCTTTCTTCTTCAGCAATTCCGATAAGCGCTCAGACTTTTCGATGGAGGTGGTGCCCACGAGTACCGGCTGCTGCGAGGCGTTCAGCTTCTGGATTTCATCGGCTACTGCAAAATACTTTTCCTTCTCCGTGCGGAAAACGATGTCAGCATTCTCTTTCCGCAGCAGGGGGCGGTTGGTGGGAATGACATCGACTTCGAGCTTGTAAATCTTCTCGAATTCTTCCGCCTCGGTTTCCGCGGTTCCGGTCATCCCGGCAAGCTTCTTGTACATGCGGAAGTAGTTCTGGAAGGTGATCGTGGCGAGAGTCTGGTTCTCGCGCTCGATCTTGACCCCTTCTTTGGCTTCCACGGCCTGGTGCAAACCATCAGACCAGCGGCGGCCGGGCATGAGACGTCCGGTGAACTCGTCAACGATGATGACCTCACCATCCTTGACTACGTATTCAACATCTTTGCGGTACAGCGTGTGTGCCTTGATTGCCGTCTCGACGTGGTGCTTGAGATCCCAGTTCTCCGGATCGGCGATATTGCCAATGCCCAGCAGTTGCTCAACTTTTTCCCAACCCGAATCGGACACGGTGATGGTCTTGTGCTTTTCGTCCATGACGAAGTCACCGGTCAGGACCGCGGCTTCGCCTGGAGGACCCTCGATCTCCTCACCCTTTTCGAGCTTGGGAATGATGCGGTTGACGCGGTAGTACTTGTCAGTAGACTCTTCGCTGGCGCCGGAAATGATGAGAGGAGTGCGGGCCTCGTCGATCAGGATGGAGTCCACTTCGTCGACAATGCCGAAGTTGTGCCCGCGCTGCACACATTCTTTCACGTCGAACTTCATGTTGTCGCGGAGGTAGTCGAACCCGAACTCGTTGTTGGTTCCGTAAGTGACATCCGCGGCGTAGGCTTCGCGGCGCTCCTCATCGTCCAGTTCGTGAACGATGACGCCAACGGTGAGGCCGAGGAAGCGATAGAGCTTGCCCATCCACTCCGAGTCGCGCTTGGCCAGGTAGTCGTTGACCGTGACTACGTGCACGCCGCGTCCGCTGAGCGCGTTCAGATAGACGGGAAGAGTTGCGACCAGCGTTTTGCCTTCGCCGGTCTTCATTTCAGAGATTTTGCCTTCGTGCAGCACCATGCCGCCGATCAGTTGCACGTCGAAGTGCCGCATGTTGAGCACGCGGCGGCCAGCTTCGCGAACCACGGCAAAAGCCTCAACCAGGATGTCGCTCAAAACTTCCTGCAGGGCCTGGTAGCGCTGATCATCCAGTTGTTTCTGGCGGTCAGGATCGGCATCGGGCTCATCGGCGATACGGCCCAGGTGCTCCTGAATACGACGGCGGAACTCGTCGGTCTTGGCGCGAACTTCGGCGTCCGAGAGTTTCTGCATCTCAGGTTCCAGCGCATTGATCGCCTCAACGTTGGGCGTCAAGCGTTTGATTTCACGCTCGTTGCGGGTGCCGAAAACCTTGCCAAGTAATGCGTTAATCAAGACAAAATTCCTTTGGTGGGCGCCGTTAAGCCTGCAATATACAGGTATTTAGAAGCCTAACATATTAGATGCCGACGACGTGAGAGTTGGATCAGAACGTACACCTCCGAAGCGACGCGGAAGAACCTGATTATGCCTGAGCGCAGGGAGTGAAGGTCATGGATGAAGCGGCGCTGTCTGCACCCATGCGTGTTATTTGTCGCAGCAAGGTGGCTTCCGCTATAGTTCCGCCGTCCCTTTCATGTCTACTTTCTACGATCGTTTCCTGGAGTGTGGAGAACGCTGGCCAGAGAACGTCGCCGTCGAAATCCAGCGCGGTGAACGGGTTGAGAGCCATACCTACTCGGAACTGCGGAAAATGGCAGAGTCGTTCGGACGGTGGCTGCATGAACAACGCATAGAGCCGGGAAGCCGGGTCGCAATTCTAGCCGACAACAGCCCACGCTGGGTGGCTGTATACCTGGGCACCATTGCCGCTGGATGTACGGTCGTTCCGCTCGATACTGCCCTGCATGCGGAGCAGGTTGTCAAGCTGCTGAAAGACAGCGGCAGTTCTGTAATGGTGGTCGATGACAAACATCTGGAGATCGCGCGCGACGCTGCTCGTTCCATAAAAGTTGGGCTTGTGCTGGCGAACGGGAACATTGCCGAAGGTCAGCGCACGAATTGGGATGTGGCGAACACAACGGAGGAGGGACGGTCCGCCCATTTGATGGGAAAGCTGGATCGCATTTTCGCCGAGGGCCCTGGCGACTTCCGCGCGAGCCCAGGAGATGCCGAATCGATTGCTTCCCTGGTGTACACGTCCGGAACCACGGCAGATCCAAAAGGGGTGATGCTGACCCATGCCAACCTGATCGGGGAAGCATCAGCCGTGTTTGGCCTTTTTCATATTGGCCCCACCGACGCGCTGCTTGGCGTACTTCCGCTCTTCCACGTGCTGGCGCAGATGGCGAATCTGTTTCTTCCGCTGGTGGCCGGATCGCGGGTGGTGTACCTGGAGACGCTAAACACAACCGAATTGCTCCGCGCATTGCGTGAGCGCAATATCACGGCTTTCGCGGTGGTTCCGCAGTTCTTTTACCTGATCCACGAACGCATCCTGCAAGAGGTCGCGAAGCGAGGCGCACTCGCCCAGCGGCTCCTTCCATGGTTGATGGGCGTGAACCGCAAGCTGCGAAAGCTGGGCATCAACGCCGGCCGAACTTTCTTTCCTGCAATCCATCGGACATTCGGCCCGAGGATGCGCTTCCTGGTGACCGGAGGCTCGCGCTTTGAGCCCTCGATCGGGCAGGCGTTTTACGATCTGGGAATTGACGTGCTGCAAGCGTATGGATTGACCGAAACGACCGGAGGCGCATTCGTTACCCGGCCCGGTGACAATGTGATCGGTTCGGTTGGCAAACCACTTTCCGGCGTGGAAGGACGAATTATTAACGCACAAGTGAAAGAGAATGGAGCGCCAGCATCGGGCGAAGTCGCGATCCGGGGAGCGATCGTCATGAAAGGGTATTGGAACCGTCCCGATGCGACGCAAGCTGTTTTGCGAGATGGTTGGCTGCACACGGGCGATCTAGGCTATTTCGATGACGATGGCAACCTCTTCCTCACGGGCCGCGAGAAGGATGTGATTGTCCTCAGCAATGGAAAGAATATTTATCCGGAAGAGATCGAAGAACAATATGCGAAGTCGCCGTTCATTAAAGAAATCTGCGTTATGGGATTGGAAGCACGGCCCGGCGATGCCACGTCCGAACGGCTGCATGCCGTGATTGTCCCCAACTTTGACGTCCTCAAGCAGCGCAAAATCGTGAACGCGAAAGAGGTCATTCGCTTCGATATCGAAAGCTTATCGGCGAAGTTGGCGTCGACGAAGCGACTCGGCAGTTACGAATTCTGGCAGGAGGACCTGCCGCGTACGACCACGCGGAAGTTGAAGCGGTTCGAGATAGAAAAGCGGGTACGCGCGAATCGGCGGTCGCAGGACGGCAGTGGGGAACTGTCACCAGAACGCCCATTGACTGAGGAAGATCAGGCCTGGATGGAGCGTCCACCAGTGCCAGAGGCGCTCGCCGTGATCAAGGAAAGAGCGCGACGCAAGGTGGACACGATTCGTCCTGATCACAACTTGGAACTGGATCTTGGGCTCGACTCCATGCAGCGAGTGGAACTTCTTGCTGCACTCGAAGAACGGTTAGGGGGCAACATCGACGAATCCCGGCTGGCAGAGATCTACACCGTCCGGCAGTTGGTAGATGCCGTGGGGCAAAGCGCCACTGCAGGCGCCTCCGCACATCCGTCACACAGCCAAGGTAGAGGGTGGAAAGCGGTTTTAGAAGAGCCTTCCAACGATCCCGAGGTGCAGGCCTTGGCCGAACCCCAGCGCTTCAGAGAGGGGTTGTGGTTTCTGCTGTCACGGCTGGTTCAGGTCATTGCTCTCGACCGCTTTGACTTGCATGTGAGCGGACTGGAGAACCTGCCCAGCCAAGGAGCTTGCATCCTCTCTTCGAATCACCAGAGTTTTCTCGACCCGATTATTCTGGGAAGCGTGCTGCCGTGGCGGGTGTTTCGCGAATTGTTCGAGGTGGGCACGAGCGAAATCTTCGGTTCAGGATTTCTGCGTTGGCTGGCGCGGCAACTTCGAGTCATCGTCGTAGACCCCGACGCGAACCTTATTCCGGCAATGCGTGCCGGAGCGTTCGGCCTGCGGCACGGTCGCATCCTGATGCTCTACCCGGAAGGCGAGCGCAGCATCGATGGCCCACCGAAGGCATTCAAAAAAGGCGCCGCCATACTGGCCATCCATCTTCAAGTTCCGATTGTCCCGGTAGCGATTGAGGGCTTTCACGATGCATGGCCACGGGGCAGATCATTCCAAAAGTGGGCTCCCTTGCGTCTGGCATTCGGCAAGCCAATCTACCCCACGCCGGAACTCGAGGCGTCTGAGAAGGCGTACGAAGCACTTACCGCTGAGCTGAAATCCCGCGTCATGAGCATGTGGGAGGATTTGCGGAAACAACGGAGGGCAACTGGCCTGCCAGCCGCTCAGGCTTGAGGCCAGACCGTCCGCCAGCATTTTCAGCCTGGAAGTCTCAATTTTGATTACTTTCGAACAGTACCCTGCGACCAGGTGTGCGGTGGACTTTCCGCACCTTCTGCTTACCTGAATGCGAGCCTAAGATAGGCCTCACCAATGGGGGTTATTATGCGTGCTCGCGCTCTTGTGGTGGCAAGCGTGTTCTTGCTGGCATTGGCGGGATGTTCCAAGGCACCGAGCCAGGAAGCGGACGCGAACGGCTCCGTACCCAGCTTTTTTGGCAGTAAGCAGGCGATTTTACCTGCGGGAACGGTGATCACGGTGCGATTGGGCGAAAGTCTGGGGTCCAAGATCAGCCACAACGGGCAAAGCTTTCACGCCAGCGTTGCCGAAGCTGTAGAAAACGATGGCAAAGTCATTATCCCGGAGGGTTCGGCAGTCACCGGGCACGTGATGGATGCCGTGCCTGAGGGTCGATTTAAAGGCGCTGGACGGCTGCGGGTAGTGCTGGATTCCGTGAACATCAATGGCACCGATTATGATTTGCAGACCGGGTCCGTGACTCGGAGCGTCCAGGGCAAAGGCAAGCGCACGGCTGTAATGGTTGGGGGAGGCGCGGGCGCAGGAGCCTTGATTGGAGGCCTCGCGGGTGGAGGCAAAGGCGCATTGATCGGAGCTGCCCTGGGGGCAGGTGCGGGAACTGCGGGAGCCGCTTACACGGGAAATAAGGAAATTGTTCTGCCGGCCGAGTCTGCGCTGAGTTTCAAGCTTGTGCAGGATTTAGCCGTCAAGATCTAGTCGGCAATCTCATTGTTGATATTGCATAGCGATGGCAGCGTGCCGTCGCCTGCCGTCGCCGCGCATGTTATCCCTTCAGGATCAAGGCCGTCTCTCGGCCGCTCTCTCATAACAAGCCTTCAACTGCTCGAGCACTCGGTTTCCTTTTCGACCGCTGCATCCCATCGTTAACAATCCAGCACAGTAGCCGCGAAATGCGCGATCTTCATCCAACAATTGGGGTTGGTTATAGGCAAGGAGGAGCGAAGGCGAAGTCATGACCGGCGTCGGTGAGCTGGAGGTATCGAAGCAGGGAAGTAAATTCAATTCAGAAGGAGAATAAAGCCATGCAGTGGAGCACACCGGAATTTCACGAGATCTGCGTGAACTGCGAAATCAACTCGTACGCCAACGCCGAACTGTAGCCAGGTGTCAAACCGCGATCGACGCGAAACGCCAGGAAGTATTGTCTTCCTGAGTTTCCTGCAGATGACTCAGGAAAGCGCGGTGGACGCGGCTGCGGAAGTGCTGTTTTAACTGCACCAATCCGATGCGACGATACGCGCTCTCATCCGCAAGGGGGAGGAAACGGCAGCCGTCACGAGGCTCCACGGCCATCTCAGGAACGACCGAGACGCCTGCGCCGGCAGACACCATGGCAAGAATAGTGGTGAACTGCCCGCTTTCGAAAACTACGTTTGGCTGCATGCGGGCGCGTCCGCAAGCGGCGAGGGTATTTTCCCGAAAGCAGTGACCCTCTTTCAGCAGAAGAAAAGGATCGTTTTCAATCTGCTTCAGATGAATCCGCGACGATGCCGCAAGGCGGTGTCCGCGAGGCACCACCGCACAAAGACGTTCGCGAAATAATTGCCTGCTAAGGCAGTGGCTTGACGGCACGGGAAGAGCGAGGAGCGCGAGATCGATGGCACCGTCCTGGATTCGGCTCAGGAGTTCATGGGTGACGTCTTCGACCACGCTGACCCGTGCTCGCGGGAATTTGCGCGCGAAGCTCGCCAAGCGGGCCGGCAAGAAGTAGGGCGCGATAGTGGGGATTGCCCCGATGACCAGCTTGCCTTGCTCAGCGCCGGCCATCTCCTGCACTTCGATCTTGGCGGCATCGACCTGCTGCAGAATCGCCTCAGCTCGGGGGAGAAAGATTTCGCCCAGCCTGGTAAGGCGGACGGTCCGCCCTAAGCGGTCAAACAGCCTTGTCCCCAGCTCGTCTTCCAGTTTCCTTATCTGCAGCGACAACGACGGTTGCGCTAAATGCTCCTGCCGTGCGGCTTTCGTGAAACTGCCGGTCCGGGCTACGGCATAGAAATATCGAAGTTGATGAATCTGCATATCAGAATTGCTGTCCCCCAGCACGCTGCGGTGAACCAAGCCGTGCGAACGTTCTCAGAGGAAAATCCTATGCTTGCGATAGAAACTATATCTTAGACCTATACCGATCGTGGACGCTATATTGAGAGTCCAAAGAGGAGGTTTCATGCCTGACAAGATAAATGTCCCGGTTGTGAAGGCTGGCGATGTGACCCAGCGGGTGGGAGTGGAAGTGATTCGCGCTCGAGGCGTCGATGTCGAGAAGCTGATCAAGATGCTCATCGCCAATGCAGCCGCGGAATTTGCCAGCACCTATTACTACTACACGATTCTCCGCATGCACCTGGCGGGACACGAAGATTACAAAGAGATCTGCGAGGATGCACGGCTTGAAGATCGGGCTCACTGGGAGCTGATCGTGCCCCGAATTTACGAACTGGGCGGTGAATTGCCGAACGATCTGCCCGCTTTTCACGATCAGGCGGGATGCCGTGCCGCCAAGTTGCCCGACCCACCGACAGCGGTCAACATCCTCACCTTGCTTCTAGAATCGGAACGTTGCGCCATCCGCAGCTGGATTGAAATCTGCGACATGACTTTCGGCAAGGACCCGCGTACCTATGACATGGCGTCGCGCATCCTCAACGAGGAAATCGAGCACGAGGCGTGGTTCATCGAACTGCTGGCGCACGAACGCGACGGCAAGAGCATTCCGTCCGGACACTTCCGTCGGGGCGAGCCTGGACACGCACCCTACAGCAAGAACGCCGGGTTCTACAATCCGTAGGAAACTAGTTCACGAGTCGTCCTGCTTGGCTTTCACGCCAGGCAGGACTAGCGTGGCCTTTATGTCCCAAGAACCCCAGGCATTCCCGGTCGAGTTGATCATGCCGGAGGGAGAACGAGTGATCCAGGTGAGCAGGGAAGAGCACATCTGGGACGCCGCGTTCGCCGAGGGCATTGTTCTTCCCGCCATGTGCCACCAGGGCTACTGCCTGACCTGTGCCGCCAAACTGATAGGCGACGGGGAAGTGGATCAATCCGACTCACTGGTGTATTTTCCGGAAGACCGCGAAGCCGGATTTGTCCTGCCATGCACGGGCAAAGCACGCTCTCCGTTGAAACTCTTGACTCATCAGCAGGCGGAAATGCGGAAGTCTAGAAAAGAGAGGCGCCGGCCTGCGCCGTACTCATGGGACCTATAACACAGTTGTTCACAGGAGAAGACAGCCGCGTCGGCGACGTAGACCCCGCCGCTTTGTAGCTGCCTATCTGCCGGGAGCGCTGGCAGTGATGTTGTTTTCAATATTGTCGTAGGTCCACTGCGGAAGGATCTTCTTCTTCATCAGGTCCTGCTTTGAACTGTAAGGACGCCCGTCGATGATCTTCTGCGCGTAATCGGGGCCAACCCCCGGCAGGGCCGCGATATCTTCTTTGCTGGCTGTATTCAGATCGACAGTTGCGCCATGCGCCGTCGCAGTGTTCCGCTTTTCCTTGGAAGACATCTTGTGCGTGACCGCGGGCGCGGTAGTCGGGTTGGGCGGTTGCTGCTCCTGAGCAAGAAGCAAGGGCGCGACCAAAAAGACGAGCGATAACGACAGGCAAGAAAGCTTCATTGCGAGATCTCCTGAGCGGCAGAGCCTTACGCAGCGGAACCGCCGCTGCTGCAGACCAGAAGTAGATTCGCGGGCTTTCTTATGGGTTGGCCTGCGATGAGAGTTTCTGGTGTTAAGGGGCGCCTAGGCAGCCAAATCCCGCGGCTCCCCTCCGATTCCTGCGTGAATCTGCAAGAAACGAAGTACCTGTCCACGAGAAAAAATGCCTTGCACTTTTCCCTCGGACACCACCAGCAACTGGCTGATGTTTTCGCGGCTCAGCATCTCCAGGGCTTTGACGGCCGGCATATCCGGTGTAACCGCGGGAAAATCCTGAAGAGGCCGCATGATGCTTTGCAGGCTGGTCTGCTCCCAGTCCTCACGGTTCACCGTTCTAGTCTCATTGGGAGTGACGACGCCGACTACCTGGTCGCCTTGCATGACCAGAAAGCAGCGGCTGCCGCTGTGCACAACATATTGGTCCACAAAATCGCGGATACTCAGGTAGCCCTGCACGCGGGTGCAATCGCGTTGCATGATATCGGCGACACGGCGATCGCGAAGACTAGAGAGCAGTCCAACCTGGATCTGACTGCTGCGGGCGGCATCCAGCAGGAACCAGCCGATAAAGGCGAGCCATAGGCCGCCAAAATTCGCGCCCACAAAGAAACGGAACAGACCAAGAAGGATGAACAGCAACGCGACCACCTGTCCGACCCTGGCCGCGGCGCGTGTGGAACGTTCAGCATTTCCCGTAACCCACCAGATGATTGCGCGTAGTACCCGACCGCCATCCAGCGGATAGCCGGGAACCATGTTGAAGCCGGCAAGCGCGACATTGATGTATCCGAGCCAGAGCAGGACGGCGCTCCAGGGAGTGGAGGGCTCGGTGCCGGCGTGCCATCCGGCAGCGCGGACGAGCAGCATGCACGCGATCCCGATGATCACGCTGGTGAGCGGCCCCACGATGGCGATCCAAAATTCGGACTTGGCATCCGAGGCCTCGGATTCAATTTGCGAAACACCACCGAGCGCGAACAGGGTTATGGCGCGTACGCGCAGACCTCGCGATTTGGCTACGAGCGAGTGTGCCAGCTCATGCAACAGGAGGGCTACGAAAAACAGCACAGCCGTGATAATGGCCGCAGTCCAGACCAGCACCTGGTTCCATCCGGGACTGACGCTGTGAAAGTGATCGGAAAGGGAGAGCGCAATGAGCACAGCGATCAGAAACCAGCTGTAGTGCAGGCCGATTTCGATGCCGCCGATACGGCCGAGTTTGATCTGCGAGCGCACAGAAACCTCCCTCTGCCAGGCGTACTGTTTTGGATGCAGAGTAAGGACGATAAGAAACAGAGTACGCAAGCTATGGATTCAAAGACTCGTTTTCATACTTTCGCTTCCTTGTCCAGCATCCACGATCGCCGTTCTTTTTCAATTGCGGAAAACCCCTCCGAACATGGAATCTTCAAAACACCGTGTATGTGTATGCAGGAGTATGAATTCTTTGTAGCGGCCGCTCATTAGCTTCAATGGTGACCAGCGGCGAAGGAAAGGGACATCAACATGGCGACCAATCCCCAATACCCAGATCCGAGGAGGCCTTCACAACGTTTTCAAGGTCGCGACAATGTACGCGACATCCGTACTGATTCTCCGGGTTCGCCGCGGCGGGAATTTCCGTGGCCCGTGCTCGCGATTGTGGCCGCGGCAGCGATTCTGGCTGCACTGATCTACTGGCTGCCGCGGACCCCGCATCGACTGCCGCCGCCCAGCGCTGCCCAGGTACCGCAACAGCCTACGGGCAACCAGATTCAGCTTACGAATCTGGCAGTGGAGCACGCTCCAGTGGGCAATTCCTTGTACCTGACGGGGAACATCCATAATAATGGCAGCACCGATATCACTGGAGTTCAGCTGCAAGCCACATTTCTGGGAAACAACGGCCAGGTTCTAGATACGCAGACTCGCCCGGTGGAGGGATTGGCGAATCCCAACGATCCGACTCCGCAGGATTTGACCAAGGCGCCCATCAAGCCGAATCAATCCAGGATGTTTCGAATCTACTTTGAGCACTATCCAGCGGGTTGGAATAAGGAAGTTCCAGGGCTGAAGATCACAACAGTCACGGGCACCACACCTTGAGCGGGTCTTTATTGGTGCCTAGTCGACAGAAGGCACCCAAATTTACTTTCAGAACGCAATTGCTGACACTGATCGTCGTACTCAGCAATGTGGTCGGCAATATTTCCTTAAGTGAAGGCATGCATCAAGTGGGCAGGATTTCTTCTGTATCCATGCTCGACTATCTGCATGCTCTGGCAAACGTGTGGGTGATCGTCGGGATTTGCGTTCTGGCAATCTGGATGGCCAGCGAACTGGCTCTGCTTAGTCTCGCCGACCTCAGCTTCGTCTTGCCCGTGACCGCCAGTTCCAATGTACTCATCGCCCTGGCCGGACACTTTCTGTTGGGAGATCACATTTCATGGGAACGCTGGCTGGGGATCAGTGTTATCACGTTGGGCGTAGTGCTTGCGGAAGAAACGCCACCTCGCACAACCGGGGAGTTGACGGAGAACTTAGAATGAAATGGATTCTGGTTGCAATCATTGCCGCCTGCAACACCGTCGGCGATGTTCTGAATACTGCGGGCATGAAGCGGATGGGCCCGGTGCGGGACCTCCGTCCCTGGTCGCTGCTGATGTTGCTGCCCACGGTCCTGCGCAACCCATTCGTGCTGGGAGGGATTGCCGCCCTGATTGTGGGTTTCCTGGCGATGCTCTCGCTGCTGTCGATCGCGAGCGTGAGTTTTGCGGTTCCGGCTACGGCGGTCAGCTACCTGCTGGAAACGCTGCTTGCGAAATATGTTCTGCGGGAGGACGTTCGCGGGCGGCGCTGGGCTGCGGCCAGCCTGGTAGCCTGCGGGGTATTGCTTCTGCGGTGGTGAAATTGAGGAGTGACACGCGCTGCGCTCAGGATGACAAAGTGGGCAGTGAGCGCAGGGCAGGGCCGATTAGCCGGGCCCTCCTGTCTGCCCGCCACTTTTGATGCCGACCAAGATCAATCCCAGCACAACCATGATGGTTGCGATGGCTTTGCCCGCCAGCACCACTCCGCGAAAGTTCTCCTGCAGCCACGCAGGCCGGATTTTAGTGATCCCATACGCACCGAGAAAAATGAAGACGTAGCGGAGCCCCGTAATTCCTTCCACGATCGCCGGGCTCGTGCGGCTAATGGCATAAAAGAGCAGGAAAGAGCCAACCCCTGACATAAAGCGGTTAACGAAATACCAAAAGCGGCTGCTAGGCTCCGCCTTCTCAGAGTTTTCAAAGATTTGCTCCCGCCATGACTTCCGCAGCAAGAGTCCCACTGCGCCGGCGAATGTGCCAAGGGTGAAGAACACGTAGCCGCTGACGAAGTTGGTGCGATCAAACACGACCTTCTGAAGAACATTGACTAAGCCGAAAGTTCCCGAAGCCAGCAGCACGTATGGCAAAACCCGGCGCAAATCGAGCCGCTCAGAGCCGAACATTACGAAGCCGCCGAGCACGAGCAGAATGAAGCCCGGCAACATGCCGGCTCCGAGCGGGTTTTTGAGCAGCGGAATGGCAATCAGTGCGGTCGCGATAGGGGAGAATCCGCCCATAATTGCCAGCGTTTGCGATGCTTCACCGGCCTTCAATGCAGCGTAGTAAAAATAGTTAGCAGCAAGGTGAATGACGCCCGTCCAGAACGCCAAGGCGGCTAGGCCCCAACTGGGCATGTGAAAGCCGAAGGGAATCAGCGCCAGTCCGAAGATACTGATGAAGCCGAGCCAAAATACATACGACAATAAATTCCTGGTTTCAGGGCGCTTAAGGAGAACCTTGTCCCAGACCAGGGATATACCAATCAACGAGTGGGCAATGATGGCGACAAAGATCCCGTTATGCAGGAATTGGAAATGCACCAGGATCCTCCGCGTTCGCGCTCAGCAGGTGACTGCGATCGAAGCAATTTGGCATTCCGCTATGAGGTGAATGCGCGGTTGTGCGTTGCCCCTGGCGCCACGTGCAATGCGCGAGCCTGACCGAAAGCGGGCAGCGCTGCTATGTTACCGAAGTCCTAAATTCCTAATTCCAATCACCCCTCGCGCCGATAGTCCTACCAGGGTGTGCTGTTGGTTGGATGTGTGCTCCGTGTTCTCCCGAATTCAGGCGGAGGGGACGGCGACATGCCTATCACCAAACCTGCAGGCGCATTGTCCCAGCATCAGTTTCGGAGTGACAGCCAAATCTCTCTCGGGAGCGGGAGCGATGAAAATCCTTATTGTCGAGGACAGCAGAATGTTGCAGGCGGGCATGAAGAGAGCCCTGGTTCATGCAGGCCATGAGGTGCTGCTCGCGGCAGACGGGAAGGAAGGTCTGAGCGTTGCCCGTCAAAATCTGCCCGACTTGATCTTGCTGGACATGATGCTGCCTGTCATGCCGGGAACGGAGGTGCTTTCGGCGCTGAAAAAAGACGCATCGACAAAACAGATTCCAATCTTTGTGCTTAGCGGACTCTCACAGAAAAATGAGGACAAACTCCTCAGTGCCGGAGCAGCGCGGTATTTTGAGAAATCAGAGCATTTGCTCGAACATAACTTTGCCGCGCTGGTCGAAGCGGTCGAGCGATGCCATGCCAAGTCCGCTTAGAGCGTAGCGTGAGCGAGCACAGTTCGAGTCCGTTGCATCCAGCCAAACTTTCAATTGACCCCGCGACGTGCATAAGCATCGAAGAAATGACTCGACAAGAAGAGGAGGGAGCATGAGCGTCGGTCCGTCAACTGAGAAGCTGAAAGCGAATATGGAGCGGATTTACCACGACTGGGACAAGGCTTTGTCGGAGAATGACGCGGAAGCATTGCTTCAGCTTTATGCCAGCGATGGTGTAATTGAGAGCCCTTTGATGCCCCATCTCATGGCCAAAGAGGAGGGCATCTGTCGCGGGCACGGGGAAATGCGGCCGTTTTTCTAGATGGTCGCGAAACGCAAACCAACCCTTCGTCAGTACCACAGAACCGGGTATCTGAGCGATGGCAAGAAGAAGATGATGTTCGAGTATCCGCGCTTGGCGTGAACAAATGGATTTTGTGGAAGTCATCGAGTTGAATGACGACGGCTTAATCCAATACCACAAGGTGTATTGGGGCTGGCGTGGTGTCGCCGTGCTGTCAAGGGACGAATAACATCGCCATGCGGCATAGGCGGCATTCAGCTCTGGACGGTTAGAAACGCCATGCTATACGCCGTTGCTGTCATAATAGTCTCCAGCATCCTCAGCATTGTAAAGTCGCAGCGCGAGAGTGGATGAAGCGCCGGGAAAATTGATCGCCTGCCACGTGCTGGAAGTTAGAATGAACCCGCTCCTTACTCTGGAGATGTCCACACGTGAGGACCGAGCATCCCGAGTCAGCGCTCAGGGGATGAACTCGAATGTAACGCCTCCATTGGTCGGCCCTAAAGTTCCGCCCCATATCGTCGTACCATAGAAATTCCCCGCAGCATCCATGAGCAGTGTGTCGTTTGGATAGGTGCCGTCCTTAGATCCCTGGAAGGTGAACATCACGGTCTCTGTCCATCCATTGCTGCCTGGCGTGAGCTTGAAAATGGTGCCATTGCCATCATTCTCGCCGGCTCCCTGCGTGGTGCCCCATAGGTTTCCGCTTTGGTCGAAGATCACGCCGTTGGGAAGAGTTCCGTCTCTGCCATTCAGGTTGAAGCTATGCAGGATCGTGCTGGCAAAATTGTTTGCCGCCGTCAGTTCGAAGACAGTGCCATAAGCGAACTTCCCACCCCCAAGCGTCGTACCAAAGATGTTTCCGTTCTTGTCAAGCACGACACCCGAGAAAGTCTGTGCTCCATCGTTGGCGCTCTGCCCTTCAAATGTGTGCAGGATCTTTTCAACCCAGAAACCAGACTGCCGCCGCGAGAGTCGGTAAACAACGCCGTAACCCGCGGCGCCGCCAACGTAGGTCGTGCCGTACAGGTTTCCGCGAGCGTCAAGGACTACGGGCGCATACGGTTCGTTTCCGTCGGAACTTCCGGCGAAGCTGTGCAAAGTTTTTTGCTGCCATCCATTGGCAGTGGGAGTCAGGCGGTACACCGTCCCGTGACCGCCCGATCCTCCGGTCACAGCGGTTCCATAGAGGTTACCGGATTGATCGCGCACGAGACCAGCGTAGGGATTCCCGCCGTCCTGTCCACCGGTGAAGGTGTACACGACAGTCTCGGTCCAAGGTGGGTTCTGCGTCGGAGAAAGTTTGAACACGACGCCACAACCGCTGCCTTGAACGGTGCTGGTGCAGTTTTTCGCGTCAATACCGCCCGTCACTGTTGTGCCGTACAAATTTCCCGCAGAGTCACGAAAGAGAGGAGAGTGGGGGCTGCCACCATCGGCGCCGCCGCTGAAACTGTAGAGCAAGGTCTCGTTCCAGCCACCATTGCTTGTGGGCGTAAGGCGATACACGGTCCCCAAGTTATGAGCGCCGCCTGACAAGGTTGTGCCGTACAGGTTCCCAGAAGCGTCCTTAATGAGGTCGGAATACGGAATGTTGCCGTCGCCCCGTGCAACGCCCCAGTTACGCAGAACGTTCAGAGTCTGTCCCCTCGCCTGCAAGCCGAAGCTGAGTGACAAGGCGAGAACCACTAACCGAGCAGCAGATATCTTGGAGAGCAGATGCACGTGAGTTCCTTTCCGGAGAAGACAACTCCTAAGGGTGGCAATTGCATTGTGCCAAAGGCGGGAAGGAAAATGTCAGCAACTTGTAAAAGATTTGCAAAAGGGCACGGCGTAACAAGCTTGTGGACTTGGACATGAAGGCTTTTGGCCTGCGCTCGAAAGCAGACCGCCGAAGCAAGGTCGGCTAATAAGCTGGCTTTGGGAAATTGCGCTTGTGCCTGACGGTAAAATGTACGATGACTGACAAAATTCAGCAGCAAACATTCTTGTAGGTTGCTGCATCTATGGTACGTGCACAAGACCACCTTGCTTGTGTGTCTCGCACTCGCCGCGCTGGCCTCCTGCTCACACGACCGACCCCTTTCCCGCGATGAACTGCAGTCCAAACTGATATCCGCCGAATCGCTTGCGTCGGAAACGAACACCTTCCTTCAGTTCGTTCGGCAAGGACGCGCAACCGATCCTTATTCAAACGGACATATCGAATACCTGTCGTTGGAAATTGGCCGCATTGCGAAAGAGTTACACGAAGCGCATCCGCCCGCCGATGCTGAGCCGCAGTATCGGAAAGGTCTTTCACAAGTGGACGCTCTGGCCGCTGAGCTCAACCAGCTGCGCGGCCGCATCCAGCGGCGCGATGAACTGGCTCACGATCAAGAGCAGATTGCCGGCATCCGGGACACACTCCAGCAGGCGGTCTCGTCGTTATGAAGAAGATACTCGGCATTACGCTGGGAATCATGACCGCTCTCGGAGGCTTCGTTGACCTCGGCCAGATTGTTTTCACAACGCAAGCGGGCGCACTGTTCAGCTATGAACTGATGTGGGCGATCCTGCTGGGAGCTGTCGCGATCATCGTGTACATGGAGATGTGCGGCAGAGTTGCGGTGGTTGCGAAAGAGCCGGTCTTCGCGGTGGTGCGCACGCGCCTGGGCTTCTCGCTGGGACTGGCAACATTGATCGCGTCCAATCTGCTGAATTTGATCACCTGCGCCGCCGAAATCGGCGGCGTCGCTATTGTGCTGCATTTGCTTACTGGGTGGCCCGAAAAGCTGGTCCTGATCGGGGCAACCGTGACTTTCTCGGCCATGGTCCTTCTCTTCCGCTTTCAATGGATCGAAAGAACGCTCGGATTGTCGGGACTGATGATGATCGTGTTTGCGGTGTCGGCCGTTGTGCTTCATCCCGACTGGGGCCAGCTCGCACGCGGATTACTGCCCTCCGTATCCCAGCCGGACGCGAAACACGTGCTGCTCTACGGCTACTTTGCTGTCGGAATCTTCAGCGCCATGCTAATGGAGTACGAAGTCCATTTCTATTCCTCGGGAGCGATTGAGGAAGATTGGACGACCAAGGACCTCGGGGAGAATTTCATGGTGGCCTCCCTTGGCTCAGTGTTGGGTTCTTTACTGACCGTCGGCCTGCTCGTTCTAGGCGCATTAGTTTTCCGGCCTCGCGGAATCTTTCCACAGATTCTCAGCACCACAACCATGGCGGGAGCTTTTCCATTTGCCGAAAAAGCGTTGATCATGGCTTTGCTGGGAACTTTGGCGTGCATTTCAGGCGCTGCGGTAGAGACCGCTCTCTCCGGCGCTTACAACGTATGCCAGTTTTTCAATCTGAAATGGGGTAAGAACCAGCCAATCAAGTCAGTCCCCGTCTTTACGGCAACGTGGCTAGCGATGTTTCTGTTCGCGCTCATCATTGCCCTTACGGGGGTGCGCCCGCTGCAACTCGTCAATATTTCCATTGTTTTCGGGATGGTCATCATGCCGCTGACGTACTATCCGATTCTTCGTATTGCTGCCGACAAGAATGTGATGGGGAATCACGTAAATAGCAAGTTCGACACGATCATCGGAACTGTGTTCCTCGTTCTCATCACCGCGGCGGCGCTAGCGGCAATTCCACTGATGATCGTCACACATTCGGGTCAACCATAATGATGGCACGAACAACACTGATTGTTCTCATCAGCTGCCTACGCCTGTTGGCTCAATCGCACCAGGTGTCTGTAGCGGGCGGCTTCAACTACCAGAACAGCGATCAAGGCCGTGGTGTCCGTGTAAATCTGAACGGCTGGTTTGCTTCCGCACAGTTCGATTTGAACAATACAGTTTCGATCGGCATCGAGGCTGATAATTACTACGGCTCGCTTGGAGGGGTCGGCATGACGCAGCAAAATTTCGTGATCGGCCCGCAGTTCACATTTGGCGGAGACCAGGCCAAGCTCCGGCCCTTCATTTATGCACAAGCCGGAGACCAGCGCTCAGCCTCGAGCGGCAGCGTCGATCATGCTTTCAACCTGCAGATTGGCGGTGGAGTACAGGTTAAGCTGAGTCAGCGGATCTCGCTTCAAATCACTCCCGCCGAATATACCCTGGCGACGCCGGATCACCTGTTCACCCATAGTTACAGCGCGAAAGTGGGCATTTCGTGGACTGTATGGCAGCCATCGCGCACATTCAAGTGACACGCCAACAAAAAAGGCTCGCTCAACTTCGAGCGAGCCATATTTCATCTGTCCTGCTTCACGCTGAGCCGGAAAATTGTGAACGCCACCGGTCGCAGCACTAACCGCATTCAGTAGCAGTTGTATCCGCCGGGACCTCCCTCGTAGAAGTAGAATCCCCAGTCGTTTGACGGCGGAGTATAGCCACCCCAATAGGGCCCCGCAATGGTGTAGCAGTTGGAGGACGGCTGGGATGCGGTCAAGCTGTCCCAGGTCGCGATATCAGATGGATAGCTCCAGTAATACAGCTCACGCTGGTAAGCCGCGTAGCCAAATCCCCAGCTTGCCCAGTCACCGCTGCCCTCCGGCGGATATGGATTGGATCCGACACTTTCGCTACCGAATTCGATGAGCTGGGAGTTGGTTCGCATGGTTCCGCTGCCGTACAGCGATCCGGGATAGTAACCCACCCAGGTGATGGTGTTTGCGTCGCCCAGGCCCAGCCACCAGTTGCCTTGATAGTAGTAATACTCAGCCCGGAATTCATATTGCGTTCCACCAAACGTGCTGTAATGACTGAATCCGGCGCCGAAATACCACCCATTGCCGCCGTTGTACTGAACGAATCCTGCGCAGGTCAGGTTGTAGCAACCAGTCCGGCTGTACCCGTCGGCGGTCCAGTAGATGAACAGGCGAGAGTTCTGTCCTCCGTAAAAGGAGGGATAGTTCTGCCACCCGACTTCTGCCGTTTGCAGACTCGGAGAGGTTGCCATAGTCCACGACTGTGAGAGGGAAAAGACCTCTCCCAAGCCGGTATTGACGTAAGGGCTCCACAGGTTGAGGGTAGTGGTATCCCCAAGATTGTTGACGTATTGGTAGGTATAGGAATACTTGTGCGCCACCGCGCTTGGAGAGTCCACCTGGCGGGTGCTCGGCGGTTGGCCGGCGCCATCGGGTCCCTTGGCGAAGTAGCTCTTCAAGGTAGGGAAGCGACTCGTCTCTTCCAGGGTGACTCGCCGCATGGGAATCGTGTGGTCCTCGCAAACGCGCGAGTTGCCAAACTCATCCATCAGCTGATCGGGACCGAGCTGCGAAGAAATGCCGATCGGCTTTTTCGAGGATTCGCCGCCATCGCCGGCTTTTCTGGCAAGTGAGGATGGAGGTGGAGAGGCAATGCTCTTCAGACCCCGCAAGCGCACTCCAGGTTGTTGCATTTCCGGTATGCAGTCGAAGTTGTCGCCGTCGAGAGTAAAGCTATGGCTGATTTGGACGCCGTCGTACAGCTTGAGAATATGCTGGCGCATTTCTTCGAAGGCCGGCTCATCGCTCACCTGGGCGCTTGGCTTGCCCAGGTAGTCGCCGCTATTCGCAGCGCGCGTGGCAGCGATAAAGTCATTAAATGGCACAAACTTGTTCTGTGCTGGTTGAGCATTCAGCATGGTGCTCGTAACAAATAAGAAGCACGCGACACTGTAGAGGATATGGGTACTGACGCTGTGGGACACACCTTTACGCTGCTTCACAAAGATTCTCCTTAAAGTTTTTCTGAGTGGAAATTCGGTCTCGCTGTATCGATCAAAAATTAGTTGTCATTGCATTCGTCTCTTGCTTCAGTGGCGCTTGAATGCGACAGCTCGGCTAGAGGGAGGCGTACAACGACTTGTTCCAGCCACCTTCGAGTTGTCCTTGCGCCACCCCATTCGCAACTAGCAGAACAGCGCGGGCGATCGTGAAAGAGCAATCGCTTTGCCAACGTTCTTTGCTGGACATCTCGGTTGTTGGCGGACCTGGTGTGTAGAGAGAGAAGGGATCGAACTTAGGTACGGTTGGCCTCGGTTGAATGGAAAGCGTGGTCTGACTTAGGGGTAGGAGCGGTGAAGGTCCCGGTGTGGGCGACTGCAGAAAGCACCGGCCAGATTTTGACATGGTTGGCTTGGGAGCAACGATGTCCTGACCGACGAAGGGAACCATCCTCACTGGAGCCTTCCGGATCGAAGCGCAGCCCGGAGCGCTAACCCAATGGTTAATCATTATCGAAAGTGATAATTCGCCTACGGGCGAAGGAGTCGCTGTGGTTCGCCCTGCAAACAAAGGGTGCGCTGGTTGCGAGCGGAAGGCGCGGGGATGTGCGCGGGGATGTGCGCGGTTTTTGGCATCACAGTTGCGCATGACATTTCGTGGGGCTGAACGGAAGGGGAACTCAAATGATCGCAACGCTCCAGCATCGTCACCTTGCTATTGCAGCAGCCGAAGCGTGGTGCGTCGCCATACAGACGGTCCTGGCCCGGGCTTTGCACTACGAGCGTGCTGCGCGGCGCGATGAATCCAATTCGTTTGAGTACACTGCCGCCCTGCAGTGGCGCAACGCAGCCGAACTTTTTGGACCCGATGCACTGGCTGGCGAGTACTGTTGGCGGCAATGGGAACGGATTATGCAACTGCCACGTCGACTAGCCGGACCGATCGGGGCTTTTCCATCACTGTCTTGAGAGTGTGGAGGTCAGGGGCTGCAGCCATCGAGGCCGCAGTGGACAGAAACTATCGGGATGGCGCGCGGAGAGTGTCCGGCAATAAGAAACACCATAGCCCATCAAAAAAGTGCCATCCCATGTCGAGCAGAAACGAGAACGAACGGCTTACGTCAAAAAAAATAGTTATAGGTACCTAAATCGCCCCACTATACCGATGACGGGTAGGCTGCCGCGGTCAGCGTGATTGTATTCGGAGCCGGACACGCTTACCAGGGTAAGGATGTGGTGCGACCCATTCTGGCGGGCGCCGCGCTGCAGGGTCGCGCGGTGCTCACACGATCTATCCTCCCTGGTATGTGGGTGCACGCGATGCTCGATGTTATGTCAGGCAGAACTGGGTACATTCTGTTGCGAACAGCTGACGGTGCTGCTCAGTCTGTCCCGGAGAGTGGCCCATTTACGGCCTGATTGAAGATCAGGAGGTTACACCAAGCCATGCTTTACGGGAAGCCATTCAGGATTTGACTCCGAATGTGAGGACGTCCGGATGGTTGGCTTCAGCGAAAATACGCACTCAACACATATTGCTGCACCATTCTTTGAGTGTTGAAGAACGAGCCGTTCACCGCTATGGCGTGCCGCATAACTTCGTTATAGCCGCCACGATCATTCTGAAACATAGGAAGGATCACGCGCTCCAGCTTGTCGTAAAGTGAAGCGGCGTCGCGGGCACTACTCGTCTCGTCTTCCCGTTGACGCTTCTCATCGCCGACGGCCCATCCGGTCACACCCTCAATGAGTCCTTCCATCCACCATCCATCCACAATGCTCAGGCTAGGGACGCCATTCAACGCAGCTTTCATTCCGCTCGTACCGGATGCCTCCAGCGGAGGCTGGGGCGTATTCAGCCAGAGATCCACTCCAGAAGTGATCAGCTTGGCCACAGCCATGTCATAGTTACGCAGGAAGGAGATCGTGATGCTGTCTTTCAGCACATCCTTCAGTTCGAGAATGCGGCGGATAAGCCGCTTGCCTTCCTGGTCGCTGGGATGGGCCTTGCCGGCATAGATCACTTGCAGGCCGCCAGCTTGAGCGGCCACCTTCTTGAGGCGCTGCAAGTCAGTGAATAGAAGGTCGGCGCGCTTATAGGCCGTGACACGGCGTGCAAAGCCAATGGTGAAAACCTCGGGGTGCATGGCGAGTTGGTGACGTTCATTGACCAGTGCCAGGAGTTCGGTCTTTGCCCTATGGTGCGCCGCACAGATCTCGGCCGTGGGAATACTCTCCGCATGACGCAAACTGAAATTGTCCTGTCGCCAGTCGGGAATGTGGCGATCATAGAGCGCCTGAAAGTGCGGTGAAGTCCAAGTCGCGGCGTGCACGCCATTAGTGATCGCGTCGATGTGGTAGCCCGCGAACATCATACGTGATACTTCTCCGTGCTTCTTGGCGACCCCGTTCACATACCGGCTCATGTTCAGGCCCAGGCACGTCATGTTGAGCATGGCCTGGCCGTTAGGTGATGACTTCTTCTCTCCCGGAGGTTCGTGGCGACCAAACACGCGGAGCGCCATGTTCTTGTCGAGCACATCCGAAAGGTCTTCGCGCATTGCCAGTGTGGTGCCCAGAGTCGACAGCGCAAACTGATCGTGCCCGGCTGGGACCGGCGTATGGGTGGTGAAGATGCATCGCTGGCGGACAGAGGCGAGATCGCCGACCGAAATATGACGCCTTTGCGCCTTGCTTACCTCTTCCAGCAGCAGTTCCAGCGTGAGCAGGCTCGCATGGCCCTCATTCATGTGGAAACGATCGATCTTTTCATAGCCGAGTGCGCGCAACATGCGCACTCCACCGATTCCCAACACCACTTCCTGACAGAGGCGGTAGTGGGAATCGCCACCATAAAGCACCGACGTCAGTTTCCGGTCCCAATCGCTGTTTTCAGGAAGGTCGGTGTCGAGCAGATAGACCGGGACGAAGTAACCGCCAATCCCCTGCACTGGATATTTCCAGCAGCGCAGCGAGACCCTCCGGCTCTCAATGATGATGCTTGCTCTCGCCGGCATCTCGGTAAGAAACTGCTCCACTTTCCAACCGACCGGCTCTTCCGTCTGCCAGCCATCAGCAGCGAAGCCCTGGTGAAAGTGCCCGGCCCGATGCAGCAGCGAGACCGCTACCATCGGAAGTTGCAGATCGGAGGCGGAGCGAATGGTATCTCCCGCGAGCACGCCCAGGCCCCCGCTGTATGTCGGCATGGCCGACTCCAGGGCGATTTCCATGGAGAAGTATGCAATTCTGCGTTCTCCCTGCAGAGCGCGCCTCACTGCAGAACCCAGGCGGCTGAGCCGGCTCTTCAGGACGTAGTCTGCGGCTCCTTGTTTAACCACGGCAGCAGCGGCTTCCTCGCCGATCGTGCCGGATACCACGATGAAGGGAATATTCAGCCCACGCTCCTGCAGCAATTCGAGAGCGCGGAGCCCGCTGAACTGCGGCAAGGAATAATCGGCCAGGATAATCGCCGGCGATTTTTCCAGCCCGTCCAGGTAGGCAGCTTCGGTGTCAACCCGATTCGAAGTTAGGTCGAAGCCGGCCTGGCGCAGCTCGTGCAGCATGAGCTCCGCATCCTCGGGACTGTCCTCGACAAGCAATGCGTGCAGGGGCTGCCTGACGGATGGCAGATCCTCTGGATTAGTCATTGAACACACTCATCACGTGCAGCACGGATCGGAATGCCTGGCCGCGAACCGCCGGTATGTCACTTGCTACTGGTTGACGCCGCCTGCGCGAGATCATTCACCACCGGGAACTCATTGATCACCAGCCAGTAGAGGCCGACATTTTTGATAGTTTCCCGAAACTGATCAAAGTCCACTGGCTTCTGGATATAACTGTTAGCTCCAAGCCCGTAGCCATTGATCAAGTCGCGCTCTTCTTTGGAGGATGTAAGGATGACCACCGGTATCGTCTTGGTGCGCGCGTCTGCCTTAAGCCGCTTTAACACTTCCATGCCGTCCACCTTGGGCAGCTTCAAATCCAGCAGTACCAGCCTCGGAGGCTGCTCGAACGAACGGTCCGAATAGTTGCCGGTACAAAACAGGAAGTCCAGGGCCTCTTCGCCATCGCGCGCCACCTGAATGCTGTTGGCCAGTTTTTCTTTGCGCAGAGCGTGCAGGGTGAGCTCGACATCATCCGGATTGTCTTCCACGAGAAGAATTTCGATCGGTCGTTGGGTCATGCTTTATCTCCTTCCGTTGCGGCATTGCTTTTGAGTTCGGTTTTCTGGGACGTTCCGAGCGTGAAAAAGAAAGTAGCTCCCTTGTCCAATTCGGCTTCCGCCCAGATGCGTCCGCCATGTTTCTGAACGATACGTTGGACCGTGGCCAGCCCCACACCGGTGCCTTCGAAGTCCTCGACGCGGTGTAGGCGTTGAAACACGCCGAAAAGCTTATCCGCGTACTTCATGTTGAAGCCGACACCGTTATCGCGCACAAATACGACCGGGGTCCCGCCCTCCTCCTTCTGTCCGACTTCAATCACCGCCTGAGTGCGGGGGCGAGTGAACTTGACCGCGTTCGAGAGCAGATTCTGGAAGACTTGCTTCATCAGGGCGGGATCGCACTCCACGAAGGGAAGCAGGCCAATCTTCCATTCGACTTGCCGTCCCTCACACTCCGGTTTCAGGTCGGCTACGCTCTCGTTGGCGACGGAATTCAGGCCGGTGACCTGCAGGCGCACTTCGTGGCGGCCGATGCGGCCCAGATTCAACAGGTCGTCTACTAAGACGCCCATTCGGCGCGTGCCTTCCTGAATCCTCTCGAGATGGTGTTGAGCCTCGGGCGCCAGGATGGAACCATATTCTTCGCTCAAAAGGTTGGCGAAACCGCTGATATGGCGCAACGGAGCGCGCAGGTCGTGGGACACCGAGTAGGTGAAGGCTTCCAGTTCTTTATTAGCGGCTTCCAGTTGCGCGGTGCGCTGAATGACGCGCTGTTCCAGTTCCTCGTTAAGGCGGCGAACTTCCTCCTCCGCGCGCTTGCGCTCGGTGACATCCATGTTGAGGCCGAGCATGCGCTCAGGCTTTCCGCTGTCGTCGAAAAGCACCTTGGCGCGGGCGGTGATCCAGCGGATTTCGCCGTCGTTACGGCGCCGGATTCTCCACTCTGAAGCGAATTCGCCCGTCCTGAGCGATTCTTCCAGCGCCTTTTTCGCGGTCGCCAGGTCTTGCGGCACGACCAGCGCCTCCCAGTGTTCGAAAGTACCTCCGAATTCACCCGGCGCAATGCCATGGACTTCCTCGACCTCGGCGGACCAGCGATTGATATTGTTCTGGATATCCCAATCGAACGTGCCTGAATGTGCTGCCCGTTGAGCCAAGGCCAGGCGCTCGCGGCTGAGCCGTAGTTCGTCTTCGATTTGCTTGCGACGTGTGACGTCGCGGGCCGCTGCAAAAACGCCCTCAATCTCACCCGCCTCGTTCTTAAACACGCTGGCGTTGTAGAGTACATCGGTAACCCGCCCATTCGCATGCCGAATGGCCAGTGGGTAGTCTTGCACCTTGCCCTGCGCGAATACCTCCTTGTATCCCAGGCGAGCACTTTCCGGATCGGTGAAGTAGTCGGAAAAATCACTGCCGATCAGCCGGTCTCGAGAAATGCCGGTCACGAATTCCGTCGCCTGGTTCACATCGGTGATCTTGCCATCCCGGCTGATGGTCACCAGGGGATCCAAACTAGCTTCGATGAGGCTGCGGGTATAGAGAGAGGCCCTACGCAACGCCTCTTCCGCCCGCTTCAGGTCGTCGATGTCGGTGCAGGTGCCGAACCACTTGGTAATGTTGCCCGTCACTTCTCGCAGAGGCACGCCCCGGATGAGAAACCAGCGATAGCTGCCGTCCCTGGCTCGCAGGCGGCTCTCGACGCGGTAAGCATCGCCAGTGTTGACCGCGCGGTTCCACGCATCCCAGGCGGTCTGCTTGTCATTGGGGTGAAACGGTGTGTTCCATCCACGACCATAACTCTCTTCAAGACTGAGTCCGGTATATTCCACCCAGCGCTGATTGAAATACACATTCAGGCCGTCGGGAGTGCACATCCAGACAAACTGCGGCACCAAGTCAGACAGAGCTCGAAACTTCGCCTCACTCTCTTGCAGTGCTGCCTCCGCACGCTTGCGCTCGGTAACGTCGCGAGCAATGGTCGAGACTCCGACCAGTCTGCCGGCTTTGTTTTTTAACGGGCTTACTGAAAGGGATACAAAAACGATCTGTCCCCCTTTGCGCAACCGTTCCGTGTCATAGTGGCTGATTCGCTGCCCTTGCCGGATTTTCTCGAGGATGGTTGCGAACTCTTCCTGGCGATCCGGCGGAATGACGATTGAGATCGACTTACCGATGATCTCCTCGGCCGAGTAGCCGTAAATCGCCTCCGCACCAGGATTCCAACTGGTAATTACACCCTCGGTGGTCTTCCCGATGATGGCGTCGTTGGAACACTCCACGATGGATGCCAAGCGGTCGACATTTTCCTGACTCAGGAGGCGTTCCCGCTCGCTGGAATCAATCGTGAACCCGGTCCAGATCGTAAGACCGGACAACAGCACACTGCAGCTCACGGTCATCAAGGCTACGCCCGTCCAATCCGAATACAGGCCAATACCTTGGCCCTCCCAGCGCAGCCATGCAATGACGAGGGGAACGAGGGTCGCGGCCGGCAGCAGCCGGCGTGTTGCTGTTCCCCCGCTGCCCTCGCTGGCGACCAGTGCCGCAAGTCCCCAACCTGTGCGCGCGAACAATATTCCGAACGCAAGCAGAAACAGGACCAACGCAGTCACCGGGGAAATGTAGGTATGGGTCGTCTGCGGCGTAAGCACAAAGTCGAGAATGCCAAACATGCCGCTGATCGACACGCCGACGAGTAATACTTGTGCCCACCAACGTGTGGTCTTCGATTTGGAGCCCAGCATTAAAAGCGCGAGCCCCAGCCCGAAGAAACCCAACCCCGCTAAGGGGGACATCAGGCCGACACGCGCGCTGCCCGGGAAGTCCTCTACTCCAGCCGTGAACAACAGCTGATCGATGCCCAGTTCCCAGCCCATTACAAATTCCAGGAACGAAATCAGTCCGATCATACTGGCGACGACCGCCGCCGTCTTTGCCAGCCGCTTCCCGGCAATAGCGATGGGCGAATCTTCGCGTCGCAAAATCCACAGTGCGATGCCAATTAAAAGAAAACATACGGCGGTATTGGCCTTGACCGCGACCTGACCTGGCAAAATACTTTTCATCCACTGCCGATGCAGCGTCCAGCCCGTCAGTACCCACAGCCCAAAGCCCCCCGCGAGCACGCTGCAACCGGCGGCAAACTGATCCAATCTCCGCAGAACACGGGGGTCGAACTCACGCTTGGAGTTTTGTTGGAGGCGCGGTGATCGGCTCACACGACCTCCGCTGCAGCGATAGTTGATTTTGTTGTACCGGCTGCGCCGCAGGTGAAATAAAAAATTGCTCCTTTACCCGGGTCGGCGTCGGCCCATATTCTTCCGCCGTGCTTCTGCAGAATTCGTTGTACGGTCGCCAGCCCGACACCGGTCCCCTCAAAGTCTTCTACCCGGTGCAGGCGTTGAAACACGCCGAACAGCTTGTCGGCATAGCGCATGTCGAATCCCGTTCCGTTGTCTCGGACAAAGAGCACGGGGGCGCCGTCAACAGTCGTCTGGCCGATCTCGACCGTGGCTACGGCTCGCAGCCGAGTAAACTTGGCCGCGTTCGACAACAGGTTGGCAAAGACAATCTTCATCAGCGACAGGTCGCAATGGGCCACCGGCAAGTCACGAATTTTCCAGTCGATCGTCCGATTCTTGAGGTCAGGAGCAAGATCATCGATTACTTCGCGCACCAACTTTTTCAGGTCCACGTCGCGCCGCTGCACTGACTGGCGACCGAAGCGGCTGAGATTCAGCAGGGCCTCAAGCAACTTCTGCATGCGAAGGCTTCCGGTGCAAATGCGATCGAGGGAGTGGCGCGCACCTGCGCTCAACCCCGAGTCGGAGTCATGCTGCAACAGGTCCGAAAAACCGAGAATGTGGCGCAAGGGAGCGCGCAGGTCGTGGGCTACCGCATAGGTAAATGCCTCCAGATCACGGTTGGCCGCCTCCAGCTCCGCAGTGCGGCGGATGACCTGTTGTTCCAAGTCGGCATTGAGACGGCGCACTTCTTCCTGGGCCTGTTTCTGCACGGTCAGGTCAGTTGCCACCATGCAGACTCCACGCCCCGATTCTTCAATGGGTATTGGCCCGAGCGAGAGCTGCACCGGGAGTATCGTGCCGTCGCTACGCAAGAATCTCCGTTCACCTCGCACATCCCGATTCAGCGCAGTGCGAAGTAACTCCGGAACGCCCGGACGTTCCTCCGCGTGCAGGATACGGGCCAGAGCCGAGCCCAACAGCCGTTCTGACGGCACTCCCACCATGTCGGACAAGCGTTGATTGCAGAAAAGAATGGTGCCTTCGCTGGTCAGGGTAGCGGCGCCCTCGTTCATGCGCTCGGCCAGCAGGCGGTACGGTTCTTCCGGGCTCTGCAGGGTGAAGATGCGGCTGCCCTTCGAGCCCTCCACTACGATGGCGTCCACATCGCCGGAGCGGATCGCCTTCATGGTCGCTTCCGACTCGGCCAGGCGGACCTGCAGCCGTTTCAATTCCGCTTGCAGCTGGCGCGCGCTCCGACTTTTTGTGGATGGCATGTCGCTCCTAGGTCTTTGCTTTCAAGTCCAGTCCAAACAACACGCTCTCCCGATCAGACAAGTCGCCAATGATCCGCCGCAAAGCCAGAGGCAAGTGCTTGATCAGGGTGGGCGCCGCGATAATCTGCTCGTCCTTGGCCAGCGCCGGCTTCTGGTGAATGTCGATCACTTCCAGGTCGTATTTTCCCTTCAGGTGCTCGGAGCAGATGGAGTTGATATTGAGAATGGCGCGCCGGGATGAAGATGTTGCGCCCGTTACATACAGGCGAAGGACGTACTTCCTGTTGCGGTTTGCCGAAGCGGTGGCCGTGGCGAGGGCCTTCTTCAGGGACGGCGCTTTCATTGGCTAAACCTTTCCCGGGCGCAAATCGAGCCCGACGAGCACCTGCTCGGAGTTCGACAAATCCCCAATAATCCTTTTCAGCGGCGGTGGTAAACGCCGCACCAGGGTAGGTACGGCGACGATTTGGTCACCTGCCGCCAGTTGCGGATTTTTCAGTAGATCGACCACTTCCACGTGATACTGCCCCGGCATGTATTCGTCGCAGATCCTTTGCAGATTGGTAAGGGCCGCAATTGACCTTGATGTATTGCCCGCTATATAGAGGCGCAGGTTCCAAGCCCTCCGCGTCCTACCTTTTCTTGCGCGAGTAGTGTTGTGCACTTTTGCTTTTGTCATGTCAGACCCGTTTCTCGTATGTAGCCCGGCCATTCCGGTGCGCGTGAATCGCGTCCGCCTTGCGAATGCGCCCCATCTCCACCCGCTCGATCGCGATTTGCTTTGCCTGTGACTCTAGGTCGCGGGATTCGCGCAACGACCTCTGTTCCAGAAGCGCAAAATCGGCGCGCATTTGCGCAATCTCTGCCTCCAGTTGCTGGCCTTTCTGTTTAAGTTCGAAAGCTTCACGCTCCACCTGCTGCCGGCGCTCGGTGGCTTGCGCCCGCTCTTTGGCTTCCTGTGCTTCTCGCGCCGAGCCGGTGAGCAGCCCCGAGGGTCCTATGTAGACATCGCGCAATTGCACGCCGTGGTCGGTCAGCAGGAATTCGCGAATCTGGTTGGAGTGCGCCATGCCGCGCGACTTCAGCACGTAGAGGCCGCGATTGCGCTCTCCGTTTGACTCCAGGTTGCGCAACAACAGCCAGGCATCCATCTGCGAGGAAACACCCACCTCGCTCTGTTCGGGATTGCTGTCGCCCGAGGTAAGGCTGGTAAACAGCGTGGTAACCTGACGCGACTTGAACATGTCGATGAGGCGGGTCACCATCGACTTCACTTCCGAGTAGGTTCCCACCGAGCCAAAATTCGTAATGGGATCGATAACCACAACTTGCGGATCGAAGTTCATAGTCAGATCGTGAATGGTGACCAGATGCTTCTCCAGGCCGAAGGTGCCGGGCCGGGCGGCATAGAATTGCAGTAGACCTCGTTTAACCCAGGGTTCCAAGTCAACCCCGATCGAGCGCATGTTGCGCATTACTTCGTTTGTAGATTGTTCAGAAGCCATGTAGAGGGCGCGTTCGCCCCGGGCGCAGGCCGCCTGCACAAAATGCGCAGCCAGGCTGCTCTTTCCCGTGCCGGCGGTGCCGGAAATGAGGATGCTGGTGCCGCGGTAAAAGCCTTTTCCGCCCAGCATTGTGTCCAGACGCGGAACACCCGACGAAATTCTTTGTGTCGGAGCCTTATGGTCCAGCTTCAAGGAACTGAGAGGGAGCACCGAAAGGCCGGATTGCCCGATCAGAAAGGGATACTCGTGGGTGCCGTGCATCGTGCCGCGATACTTCAATACCCGCAAGCGACGAATCGAACTCTGGTCTTCGACTCGATGATCGAGCAGAATCACGCAATCGGCGACGTACTCTTCAATCCCGTTACGGGTGATGGTTCCGTCGCCCGTTTCGGCGGTGACGACGGCACTGACCCCCTTCGCCTTCAACCATCCGAACAGGCGGCGAAGTTCCGCGCGCAGAATGTTCGTATTAGTGAAGCCCGAGAACAAAGATTCGATGGTGTCGAGGACGACGCGTTTCGCGCCGATAGCATCGATCGCGTTCCCCAGGCGGATGAATAAGCCTTCCAGATCGTATTCCCCGCTCTCTGCGATTTCGCTCCGTTCGATGCGCACGTGATCGAGCATCAACTTCTTGCGCGCTACTAGCGCGGGAAGATCGAAGCCCATCGAGGCCACGTTCTTGCTCAACTCTTTAGCCGTTTCCTCGAAAGCCATGAATACGCCTGGCTCGCCGAACTCGGTGGCGCCACGAACCAGGAACTCCATGCCCAGGATAGTTTTGCCGCACCCCGCGGTGCCGCAGATAAGCGTGGGACGGCCCTTGGGCAAGCCACCCTCGGTGATTTGATCTAATCCGAAAATACCGGTTGGACATTTTGCGATCCCATTCTTGAGAGCGGGCTTAACCTGTCGAGTTCTCGGCATCAACAAAACCTCCATCGTTCGGCGACCGGACATTCCATGCGGAAACTAGAAATTGAGATTTGTCGAGCGGAAACAAACTCCTGATTATCGGCTAAGGGACGTAACTAGTATGAGGTGGTGCGATGGTGAAAGATGGTGATGGTGCGCACACCAAAGGCGGAGGCTTCCCGAAATGGTAGGCTGCGCGATATGTATTTTCAAACGCCGAGTGGACAGTCTTCGGTTAGCGCAATCGACCGCCGTGTTGCGTAGGAGTTATGACGTGCGCCGCTTGGCCAGCAGAGATCGCGAACTGAGGTCTCGCTTACGCCTGGCCGACGGTGGTCGCGATTTGCAGGCGCTCTTCGGGGGTCAGGCCGACAAATTCGAACCCGGAGCGGGAGGCGGAAGTGTGGCGCACGATGGCAACGGTTGTCATCGGCTGCCCCTGCAACCGGAACTCAATCTCAACGGTTTCTCCAACCTCTACATCTCCCTCCACAATGGCACCCATACCGCCCTGGCCCAAATCAAGGCTGATGCCGCGTGTAGTGCACACGCCACCGCGGCGCAAATGACAGACCGTGATGGGAATGGTGAACAGAATTCGGGGATGGTGGCGGAAGAATTCATACATTCCATGAGACTTGACTCCAGAGTGGGTTCCGACTGACATGGCAGTATCCTCCTCGCGCTTGTTCCGCGCCCGAACCCCGGGCAAACGTCCAAGCTGCCCGCCCTGACCATTGATGGCTCGGGTCGGGCACGCACTAGACCCTCAGTGCCGCAACGAAATACCACTCTTCCGAGACGTTACGACGGCAGGGCGGACTGGTTTCCGGCCTGGGACAGGCTGGCCCGAATCACATCCAGCAGTTCCGTGTTATCCGCCGGCTTCTGGAAGAAGGCGGTCGCTCCCGCCTGCATCGCACGCTTCTCGCTGCTCTGCGGGTCGCGGGCGGTCAGAACAATTACGGGGATGGTCGAGAGCTTGTCATCCTTTTGCAGTCGGTCGAGTACGACGAAACCGTCTCCGGCTGGCAGGCCGAGATCCAGGATGATCAGGTCGGGATGCTCCTTATAGGCCAGGGCGATGGCAGAGTAGCCATCCATCGCATTCACCGTATCGTAGTGGCTTGCGCGCAAACGCAGCCGCAGCGCCTGCCTCAGGTCGGGGTCATCGTCGACGATCATGATCTTTGAGTTTGCCACTGTGTATTCCTCCATTTCAGTCTTCACATTTTTATCAGCATGTCGTTCGAGTTTTAGTTGGATGTAGCAGAGGCCGATTGGCCTGCCATAACTTGACGAGCCATTTCGCCTACGGTCACGGAAACTTCGCGCACTTGCTCTTGCAGTGAGTGTCCAGCGCTGCGATCGGGAAGTGGCACCCCCTGGGCAGATACCTGGAGTTCTCCCGAATTGCCCAGTTCGGGCAATTTCGCAAGTTGCTCGCGAATGCGCGTCATCATGATGTTGGCGCGTTCCAGGTCAGTCGACGCCACTACTAAAAAAGTCTCGTCCAGCCCGTTCGGGGCCATAGGCGGCAGGACCAGGTCCTTGTCGAGGTACACGCAGCGCTGCAAAATTTCCAGGCAGCGCTGGCAGGTTTCCTTCCAACTGGCCCGGGGCGGCTTGGTGAGCGCTCGTAGTGAGACCTTTACCAGCACTATGGCCTCTCGCAGCTTTTCCTGATAGGTGATAACGGGGAAGAGCAGCTTGGCGAGGGAGTACAAGGGCACGGTAAAAGAAAACGTGCTGCCATGCCCGGGTTCACTGGCCACCCAGATCCGTCCGCCGTGGAGATTGACCAATTCCTTGGCAATGAATAACCCGAGCCCCAATCCCTTGCGGTTGTTATCGACCGAATTCGGATCCTGGTAAAGGCGTTCAAACACCAGGGCTCTGGCTTCGGGCGCGATGCCGCATCCTGTATCCGTAACTGCGACAAACACAAAGTCGGGGTCGGTCTCCACGAGCGAGGCTTGCACCGTGACCGCTCCACCCGGGGGCGTGAACTTGATTCCATTCTCGAGGAGATTGATCAGCACTTCGAGAATGCGCCCGGGATCTCCGTGAACGAAGGGGATTCTGGTATCGACGCCCATTTCCAGCCCTACCCTCTTTTCGTGCGCAAGCGGCTGCATCATGGCGACGGCCTGCCGGATCAGTTCCCCAATTGCAACGCAGCGCGGTTCAATGCGAAGCTTCCCCGACTCCGCCCGGCTGGCCTCCAGCAGATCGCGAACCATGGCTCCCAGCTGATTCACACTTTTCAAAATCGTTCTGAGATGATCGCGCTGCTCCGGAGTGACGTCTCCTGCCAGCCCATCGAGCAGAATGGTGGTGAACTGATGAATGCAGGTCAGGGGAGTTCGCAGCTCGTGCGATACATGAGAGAGGAATTGATTTTTGAATTCGAGCTGTTGCTTGCGGCTCATCTCCAGCGAACGCAGAAGAGCCTGCCGCTCCACGGCGTAGCGCATGGCGCGGTGCAGGCCGCTGCTGGAAATCGCGCCTTTTACCAGATAATCCTGTACACCCTGATGCAAGGCCCTCATCGCCAGCGCTTCATCGTCCTGTCCCGACAGGATTACGACGGGCACGTTCGGAGCCTTCGCCAGCACCTTGCGATAGGTTTCCGCTCCCTGGCTGTCGGGAAGATTCAAGTCCAGCAAGATGAGGGAAGGAGAATGTTCCTTGATGGACTCGAGCCCGTCGGACAAACGATTCACGCAACTGACGTCAACCGCCGACTTGCTTTCCACCAGCCGCAATCGCACAAGATCCGCATCTCCCGGATTGTCTTCGATCAGTAGGACGTGAGTCGATTCATCCTTCATTGTTTCTCCCTCTGCGGCAGGCTGGCAAAGCGCAGCCAAAATTCCGCCATGGATTGGACCACAGCAACGAACTCCGGAAGATTGCCGGGCTTCTTCAGATAGCAGTTCGCTCCCAGTTTGTAGCTGCGCGCGATATCGGAACCAGATTGCGAGGTGGTAAAAATGACGACCGGAATCTTCGCCAAGGACGGGTCAGATTTGATATTCGAAAGCACTTCGCACCCATTCTTGCGCGGAAGGTTCAAGTCGAGCACGACCAGGTCCGGCACCGGCGCCTCGGCATATTTCCCCTCATGCCGGAGAAAGGAAATTGCTTCCGCTCCGTCGTTGACTGCGTTCACGTGAAAATGGCGCTGACTCTGAGCCAGCACCTGTCTAGTCAGGTCGATGTCGGCGGGATTGTCGTCGACCATCAGAATTTCAGGAGTTTTCATTGCTCTGACCGTTATCTCCCCGCGGGGTGAACTTGAGGGGTAGCGTAAAGTGGAAGATGGATCCGCGGCCAGGCTGGGATTCGACCCAGATCCGTCCGCCATGTTGTTCGACAATCTTCTTGCAGATCGAGAGCCCGATACCGTTTCCGGGATATTCGGCGCGGGTATGCAAGCGGCGGAAGATGACAAATACGTTCTCCCTTTGCTCGGGAGCGATGCCGATGCCGTTGTCGGCCACCGAGAAAGCCCATTCCTTCCCCGATAACTTCGCTTTTACTCGAATGCGGGGTGGTTCGGAACCGCGAAACTTGATGGCGTTTCCGATCAGGTTTTGAAATACCTGCACCAGCTGGGAATTATCCGCGACCAGCACGGGAAGTTGCGTGCACTCGACGACCGCCCCGCTTTCCTGGATCGCCGCCTGCAAATTATTTAGTGCCGCCTGCAGGGCCAGATTGCAGTCGGTCCTGACGGCAGCCAGGCCGTTGCGCCCGACCCGCGAAAAAGCCAGCAGATCCTGCACCAGTTTCTGCATGCGCAGGGCGCCGTCGAGGGCATAGTGAATGTATTTGTCCGCGTCAGAGTCGAGTTTGCCCCGATAGCGCTCTGCCAGGAGCTGGGTATAGGTCGCAACCATGCGAAGAGGCTCCTGTAGATCATGCGAGGCTACGTAGGCGAACTGCTCCAGGTCACGGTTTGAGCGGGCCAAGTCATCCTGCATCCGCCGGTGGTCCTGGCGCAGTTTGGTCTCCCGGATGGCTCGTCGCACCGATCCCGGCAAGCGAGCCAAATGATCTTTCAGGACGTAGTCGGCGGCGCCCTGCTTGATGCACTCCACCGCGGTTAACTCGCCCAGCGCGCCCGACACCAGAATGACCGGAACATCCAATGCTTCGCGGCGCAGGATCTCGATGGTTTCCAAGCCATTCCAATCCGGCAACTTGTAATCCGCGAGGATCACGTCGTACAAGTTCTTGCGCAACAACTCAGTGAATTCCTCGGCTGTCTGGGCGACATCCCCGATTGCTTCCAACCCGGCCTGCCGTAGGCTTCGCAGCGCTAGTTCCGCGTCCGCCGCTTCGTCCTCCACGATCAGGGCTCTCAGCTTCAGCCTGCTGCCCGCCGTGGCCTGGTAATCGTGCACTCCGCTGGCTTCGACCCTATCGTGCCCGGTTTCATCAGGCAGAAGCAGGACGTCGCGCTCATCCATGCCGCCAGCTGCTAAAACTGAGCCTTGAGCGGCGGAACTGCGATTCACGCTGGCCTCCCATTGCCCGCATCGCCACGCCACCGGTATCCCGACACGGGTACGCCTCCAACGATTCGTCTAACTTGGGACATCGGCCTTCGCCTGCTGGCCTTGAGTGCAAAACAGTGGTTTGGCTCCCAAAGGACATTCGTCGCCGTGTCCTTCGTCGCCGGTGACATTGGCCGTTCGGACCTGTCCATTGGAGCAACTGTGCGGGCGTTGACAAAAGATCCAGCACCTTCGTCCTCTCAAGAAATGTCATGGCAGTACCGATGACTCCACTGATCGGCCTGCGCCGTGCAACTTTGCGTATCCCCTATCGACAACCCATGCGGGCAACCCAAGTGCTATTTGCCCGGTAGTTCGTACTGCGGAGGAGATTCATGCAAGCCGTGTCCCAGCAAACGAATACGCTGCTGTTACAGGTGGTGGAACAGATTGCAGACGGCGTCCTGCTCACGGACCGAAATGGCTTCATCGAATACGTCAATCCGGCGTTCGAGACGATGACCGGATTCAGTGCGGACGACGTGCGCGGCAAGACTCCGCGAGTTCTGAAGTCGGGGTTGCAGGATCCCGCCTTCTACGAAGGCTTGTGGGCTGAACTGATGGCGGGAAGGTCCTTTCAGGGAACTATTAACAATCGAAGAAAAAACGGGGAAATCTATACCGCGAAGGAAACGATTACCCCCATGATGGATGAAGCCGGTAACGTTTCGCACTTTGTCGCCGTGACACAGGATATCAGCGAGGACTTGAAAATCCAGGAGCGCGAAGTCCAGCTGCGTCTGGCGAGACAAATCCAGCAGAAGTTTTATCGGCCTGCGCCAGTTATTCCCGGCTTCGACCTTGCCGCAGCAGCTTATCCGGCCTATGAGACCAGCGGCGACTATTTCGATTTCATTTCCTTGCCGCACCGCCGCCTGGGCATAGCCGTGGGCGATGTCGAGGGCCATGGATTTGGCTCCGCCCTGGTGATGGCCCTGACCCGCGCCTACATTCACTCATTTGTCGCCATGGGTCTGGAGGTGGATCAGATATTGACGCAGGTCAATCGCATGCTCGTCGACGATTTGGGAGACGGCTGCTTCGTCACGCTCATGCTCGCGTCCTTGGATGTGGATGCCCGGTCCATGGTTTATGCCGGCGCGGGTCATATCCCCGGATACGTGCTCAATGCCTCGGGTTCCACGGAGCATACGTTGGAGAGCACCGGACCACCGCTTGGGTTGTTTCCGAATGTGAGATTCCCGCGCAACGCTCCTATCACCCTGCATCCCGGGCATCTTCTGGTCCTGCTCACAGACGGCATCACGGAATCCGTGTCTCCCGACGGCGCGGAGTGGGGCGCCCACGGTGCCCTCGATTACCTGGTCGCTCACAGCCACCAAAGCGCGAGCCAACTCGCCGAGGGCCTCTACCGCCAGGCCCAGCGCTTCGCCTGCAACGAGCCGCAGAAAGATGACATCACGTCGGTCATCGTCAAAGTAGAACCCGTTGACACAGGCTTAACGCCAGCGTCGTTGCAACCTTGAAGCCCTGCACTTGCCGCGGCTCATTGTTTATAGGCGCTCACCATCTCGTTCCCGGGTGTGCGGACGGCGTCGAGTTCGCCATGCGCAGCGAAACATTGCGTGTACGGAAGTCAGGTCTTGGAGTGTGCGTGAGTCAGGCTTGCCGCGGAAACAGCTGCGCAAGACCCTTGGCCCGAGCTGAGAGAAGGCCATCGAACACCGAGGGCAGCACAACCACACCTGCGTCGATCAGCAGTTCGGCGCCAGCGCGCGGCTGAAGTGCTCTTCTCTGAACCGGTCGAAGCTGTTGCCATAGCCGGCGGCGTAGAATCCCGGCAAGCTTTCGCGCGCGTGAAGCCGATCACCGAGCGAAGTAAGCAACGGTGGTTATTCCACAGAGAATTGCGGGAGATTCCCGCGAGGAAACCCTTGGCAGCGGTTGGGGAACAGATGAGAGAGCACAGGCTGCAAGCCACGCCACTGGAGTGAATAATTCTGAAATCAACTAATTTTTAACGCATTGACCAGACGTTGGTACGCGAATTTTCGGGCTCGCTAGTCGTTGAAAGGAGTTGGTGAGCGCGGAAGGAATCGAACCTTCAACCTACTGATTAAGAGTTATGTTCCCCGATTCGGCTGTAGTATTCACAACTGCAGCCTTGACAATAACTTAAGGATCACAAGACCCGCATGGACGGTACCCGAAAACGTTGGAAAAGTTGGTGAAATCGAACGGAATCTAATTGCGAAGGACACAAAAAGGACACAGCGAACAAGGCTCACAATTACGTTCAATACGGCGAACGATCTTTTTCGCCAGTTGGCATCGCTGTGAAAGAACAACGACGATAAGGAAATACAACGACTTGCACCCTCTTCATCCTCTAACGAATTCTTGGACTCGGTTTAATTGGCCCCGAATCGGACCAGATTTGGAAGCGTAGGTTCTCGTTGAGCTCGAAGGCGAATTGAAGTGGCGAGCCCTAACCGACGTTGAACAGAATAGCCGCATTCCCTGAGGTCTTGGCGTTATCGCCGTCGGAGATCTCTTCCGGGCAGATCTGGTCCATGGCTGAGTTGCTTTGCTCACTTTGCCGGTCTGCCATGATCGAGGCACAGTGCAACTAGTTCGGAGACATGCGCTTCTCCCACGCACATGACGGTGTCTGCGCCTCCCCAGTAGATTTTCACCGTTCCATCAGGCTCCGGAACGGCACCACAGCTGAAGACTACGTTGTGAACATATCCAGTTATCTCCCAAGGATCCTCCGGTTGCAATATCCAGGAGTCGCCGACTCCAATGATCTTCGCCGGGTCCCAGAGGTCGTGAAGAGCAACCCCCAACCGATAGACCGATCCATCCATAGTCCGGAAGACTCCGTGATAGATAGACAGCCATCCCTGGTCCGTTTTGATGGGTGGAGCGCCAGGACCGATCTTCATTTCGTCCCAATGATATTGGACAGGCCTCATGATGAGCTGTGATTGGCCCCAATAGCATAGATCCGGAGAATAGGAAATCCAGATTGACCAGGGAGCGATTTCTGAATGAGGACGGTCAAGTCGGGCATAAAGGCCATCAAATTTCTCGGGAAAGATTACGACATTCCGATAATCCGCCTCTGTGATTAGAGAAATCCTTTCTACCCGACTGAAGTCCTTCGTCTTGGCCAAAGCAATCCGCACTCCATTTCGCGAATATGCGCTGTAGGTAATGATGTACTCCCCATCGATCCGGGTCACGCGTGGGTCTTCCACGCCGAATTCTTCATAGGCAGCAAAAGGTCCGTCAGGATCGGGAGTCAGAAAGGGCCGTGGATCGGCGGTGAAGCGGAACCCGTCGGGACTGCGTGCCAAGCCAATGATGGATCGTCCGGTGCGGAGGTGAGAACGGAAGAGCATGATGTATTCGTTCCCGTGCTTCACGACCGCTGCGTTGTGAACGGTTTCCACAGGATAGGGGATTTCGGCCTTAGTGAGGATGGGGTTGTGGCCGTACCGCCTGACAATGTCCGCCTTCATGATCGTCTTTTCGCCTCCAGATCAAAAATCGTCGAGTAAACTCGCTCGTATCCCTCTACCATTGTTTCGATCGAAAAGTGTTGTTGGACTCGGCTGCGGCAAGCACGTCGGTCGAGTTCAGAAATTCGCTCAACTGCCCGAACCGCTTCAGCGACGTTGGAAACTAGAAAACCGGTCTCTCCGTCTTTGATCACCTCACTGCAAGAACCGAGGTCCATGGCGATCACAGGCACGCCAGCGGCATTGGCTTCGACCAGCACAAGTCCGAATCGTTCCGGGATGGTGTTCAAGTGCAGGAGAACACGAGCCCGAGCAAACAGATTGTTCTTGCCCTCCACGTCTACTGGCCCGATATAGAGAATATTCTGATCGTCGAGATGGGGTTGGATTTGCTCCCGAAAATAGGTCTTGTCCTGAACAATACCAGCGATGATCAAACGCTTTCCGCTCAGACGAGCCACCTCAATTGCGAGGTGAACACCTTTATCTGGGTGGATCCGACCAAGGAAAACCAAGTCATTGCCGGCCGAGTCCTGAAGCGGATACAAGGAAAGATCGATGCCGTTATAGACGGTCGCCAAGTAATTCAGCCCTGGTGCTCGGTCGGAGTCGCTGACAGAAACGAAGTATCCGTCACGATACTTCTGATAGATGGGCATGATTTTGGCCGACGAGAATCCATGGATGGTGGTTAGGACCGGTGTTTTGATCAGCCGCGTGTAGCTCAATGGCATGAAGTCGTAGTGGCTGTGGATGAGGTCGAATTCAGCTGCGAGCTCGAACACTTCGGAGATGTGCAGGTATTCGGCTACTTTGGAGTCGACGGCGGAGTCCTCTTCATACCCTTGTTCCACGATGGCATGCAAGTGAGCGCTGGTGACAGAATCTCCGGTAGCGAACAAGGTCACGTTCCAGCCACGCGAGACGAGCCCCTCGGTGACATTGCTAGCCACCGTCTCCCAAGCGCCATATTGCCGAGGAGGCGTTCGCCATGCTATCGGCGACAGGATCGCCACTCTCTTGTTGGGGTCACTCATGCTGTTCGACGGTCAATTCCTACTCCATGGCGGCCAGCACTTCATCGAGGGGAACCGTAGCGAAACCGGTGGCGTGGTCGGCCATGGCATAGGGAATGATCAGCTCGCCGTTGTGCACGAGAGCACCGCAGGTATAAACGACATTCGGGACGTACCCCTGACGCTCGCTTTGATTCGGCTTGAGCAAGGGTTCACGCAGGCGACCGATCACTTTGCCGGGCTCGTCGAGATCGAGGAGAAAGGCGCCGATGCAGTACGTTCGCAGGGGGCCGACACCGTGGCTGAGGACTAGCCAGCCTGCTTGAGTTTCAATAGGGGACCCGCAGTTTCCAAGCTGGACGAGTTCCCACGGGAAAATCGGTTTAAGCAGTACCTTGCGTTCACTCCAGAAGTGCACATCGTCAGAAAACATGAGATAGATGTTTTCGTTGTCCTGACGGGAAAGCATGGCATAAAGTCCATTGACTTTCCGGGGGAACAGAGCCATGCCTTTGTTTTCGGCTGCCGGACCGTTCAGCGTGATAAACCGAAAACGGAGGAAGTCGGAAGTCTCCACCAATTCGGGCAAAATCAACTTGCCATCGAACGCCGTGAACGTGGCGTAGTAGATGTAGGATCCGTCATCCTTTTGGAAACAGACGAACCGGGCGTCTTCGATGCCGTTGCGTTGTGACGGCGTGGCTGGAAAAAGAACCCGTTCCGACAGTTGCTGCTGAGGCTGAAACTGAACCTCATAGTTGGACCGGGCCAAAGCCAACATCCCTCGAATCGCGTTCTGGTCCGACACGCGCGACTGATTCATTTCGACTTCGAGACTGGCGCGCAATTCTTCCAAGGCAAACGACTCTCCAAACTTATCCATCGTTCGGCGCGTGAATTCGTTGGCCAAGCCCAACTCGAAGAGTTTTCGCTCGAATTGCGCCTTATCGTAACTGAGGTTCGGAATTTGACGCGGCTCGGTAAGGAAGCCTGCTGGGGGTAGGACCTCGATCCGATGATCGGCATGGATGATGCCGGTGCGAAAAGTAATAGAAGAAATATGTCCCTCCCCCGTGGCGCGCAGGCTGAGAATAAAACGCAGAACGCCAGGAGGAAGGTCAGCCTGGTCAGGGTGCGGGACGATGGAAGGATTGAACAGTGCTGCAGATTCTAAGGAGTATTCGCAAACGAAATAAGAACCGATCAACAGCTGTCTCTGTTCGGAAATTTCCTTATCGGTCAATAGAAAGTCGCGGAGCTGTTCGAACCGCTCTAGAAAGGATTCGCGGATTTGCTGGTGACGCCGGGAGAATTCAGCGACTACCTCATTCAAAAGCGGACCGACTTCATCTTCCGGAAGAGACACGATCCTGTCGATAATTCTGCGAGATCGCTCGGGATCCTCGTGTCTGAACGGACGGAGAAGAACTCGGGATTGGTCAGGGCGGAGGATCGTGGACGTGCGCTGGACGCGAATTGAGGAGGCGGTGATCATGGATTGGTTAATCCGGAGACACGAGCCCGGAAGCCCGCAATCATTTTCAACGCGAACCTTCTTCCGAGTCCTGCCTGGCACACCCCGGAGTCGTTCGGTTGCTTCGAACCGACTTGAAGAATCCAACGGGGAGAATGAGTATAGCCTTGCCCGCCCTTGTGGATGTCGGGTTCGATTTCCTAGTACCCATCTCCCATGCCGCCACGCCCACCGGCTGCGGAGCCTATTGTTTCTTCCTTGATGTCGGCGACCAGAGCTTCGGTGGTGAGCATGAGCGCCGCAATGGATCCGGCATTGGTGAGAGCGGTGCGCACGACTTTGGTCGGATCGAGTACCCCAGCTTTGACTAGATCTTCATACTCTGCCGTCAATGCGTTGTAGCCGAAGTTCTGGTCCTTCGATTCGAGAACTTTGCCTAGCACGATGGCGCCTTCTTCGCCGGCGTTTTCGGCAATCTGGCGGAGCGGTTCCTGCAGGGCGCGCTTCACAATGTTGACGCCGACCTGCTCGTCGCCCTCCACCTTCAACTTGTTGAGGGCCGTCGCACACCGCGCCAGAGCAACTCCGCCGCCGGGGACAATACCTTCCTCGACCGCAGCGCGAGTCGCGTGCATGGCGTCTTCGACGCGAGCTTTCGTCTCTTTCATTTCAGTCTCGGTGGCCGCGCCCACCTTGATCACAGCCACGCCACCCACAAGCTTCGCTAATCGCTCCTGCAGTTTCTCGCGGTCGTAGTCACTCGTCGTCTTTTCAATCTGGCTGCGAATTTCCTTAACGCGGCCCTCGACGTCGCCCTTCTTGCCTTTGCCCTCGATGATGGTGGTGTTGTCCTTGTCGATGGTGATCTTTTTGGCCTGTCCGAGATCCTCGATCTTCACGTTTTCCAGCTTGATGCCGAGATCTTCAGTGATAGCCTTCCCGCCGGTGAGGGTTGCTATGTCCTGCAACATGGCTTTGCGGCGGTCACCGAAGCCGGGAGCCTTCACGGCTGCGACTTGGAGTGTTCCACGCAGCTTGTTGACGACTAGAGTCGCCAGTGCCTCTCCCTCTATGTCTTCGGCGATGATGACCAGCGGTCTGCCACTCTTGGAGATCTGCTCAAGCAGCGGGAGGATGTCCTTCATCGAGCTGATCTTCTTTTCGTTGATGAGGACGTAGGCGTTCTCGAATGCAACCTCCATACGCTCGGGATCGGTGACGAAATAGGGAGAGAGATAGCCTCGGTCAAACTGCATGCCTTCGACAACTTCGAGCTGAGTCTCGAGAGTCTTCGACTCTTCCACGGTAATGACACCGTCCTTGCCGACCTTCTTCATGGCATCCGCGATGATGTGGCCAATGGTTTCGTCGTTGTTGGCGGAGATACTGCCGACCTGTGCGATCATGTCACCGGTGACGGGCTTGGAGAACTTGTCCAGTTCGCCATTCTTGCGCTCGCCGGTCTTCGGATCGATGTTGCCACAAATCGCGTCAACAGCTTTCTCAATACCGCGTTTCATGGCCATAGGATTAGCGCCGGCCGCGACGGTCCTGACGCCTTCACGGTAGATGGCCTGGGCCAGAACAGTCGCGGTTGTCGTACCGTCACCGGCAACGTCGGACGTTTTGCTAGCGACTTCGCGAACCATCTGGGCGCCCATGTTCTCGAGGCCGTCCTGGAGTTCGATCTCTTTCGCAACGGTGACGCCGTCCTTGGTGATCGTAGGAGATCCGAATTTCTTCTCGATGACGACGTTGCGACCCTTGGGGCCGAGAGTTACCTTCACGGCGTCCGCTAACAAGTTTACGCCGCGCAAGATCGCCTGCCGCGACTCTTCCCCGTGTACGATTTGCTTTGCCATAATTGTTTCTCCTTAAAAGATAAATGTCGTGAAAATCTGTTGCCTGAGGCTTCGCGTTTGCGTTAAGGGCAGGCATCGGCATTCGTGACTACGCCCATCGAGACTGCACCATCGCAAGAGAACAGGGGCAGCGACCTACTTGCGAGCACCGGCGGTCTCGCGAGCGCTGACACTCTCTTTCTTGGCCGTACCCGTAACGATGCCAAGAACTTCTTCCTCTTTCATAATGAGGAAATCATCTCCATCGAGTTTGATCTCGGTACCGGAGTACTTGCCGAACAGAATGCTGTCGCCTTCCTTCACCGCCAGTGAGAACAACTTGCCTTCATCGTTGGTCTTGCCCTTGCCCACAGATATGACAGTGCCCTCCTGTGGTTTATCTTTGGCAGAATCGGGGATGATGAGGCCTCCTCGCGTGGTTCCCGCTTCTTCTACGCGGCGCACCAGGATGCGGTCATGGAGCGGAGTAAATTTCGTTGTCATAGTTGCTGACTCCTTGTTTATTCATTTGTAATCGAGACATGGGACCCACCGCGGAAGTGAATACGCGAGTCGTTCTGAGTGAAGCGGTGTCTTCGCTTCAAACTTCATTCATGGTGGCCTTCGAGGACGGGAACGAACTAAACCGACCCGAAATGTTCTTTAGCCAGTATGGCCCTCGTGGTGACACGAAACTGATCAAGATTGACCACTGCACATCCCATCGCCTTCGAGCCCACGATGACTGCTGCTTGCTGCAGGCCGGTATAGGTGGCGAACTCGAGTGGCAGATTCTCTAGCTCAAATCAATACACTGGGGTCCATTTTGCCCCCCGTTCCGGCTCGCAAGGTGGACAGGAGCGATCCGATCTGGGTGCGGGATTTGTCTCGTGCAGTTCTGCTAAGGGGTCGTGCTGAGGAATCATGCACTAAGAATCGCAATCGAGGGTGCGCTTGCAGTTTTCAAGCGGGTTCATCGCGGCCAAGAAATCAGATATTTGCATTCCGGAGTCCAGCAAGTGAATAAAATCAGCTGGGGTGATGCCTTGACGCTCGGCTATGTCGAGCAATTCAACGATAGCGCACTCCACCAGTTCCGGCTTGGGCTCTGCGGGCTGTCGAAGATTATTCATTGCACTCCTTACAAACCTATTCATCATTCTTGGTCAACGACCAGTATTCGAACTTGGTCAAGGACCAGTATTCGGAGTTTGTCGGATCGTTCTAAACCTGTCTGTTCAAAAATGCACACCTTTTGCCAATCGCTGATTCGGGCTGGGCATGAATCAAGACCGCATGCTCGATTTATTGCGTAGCTGTAAACGTGGCCTCTCGGAGGCGACGATTGCCTCCGCCCATTTCTTGGGCTGTCATCTTGAGTGACCGTCTAAACTTACTAGCGGAGATATCCCGCCGTTTCAGACGCACTCACTCCTACCGGTGTCCGGGAATCGTCCGCCATGCCGCAGCTTTTGTTGGAAATGCCAGTTGGCTTGAAATCTAGCGGAAACCTCTGATTTGCCTGATGGCTAGCTGGACCGCGCAGCATCCCCGTTGTTGTAAAGAACATTCGAGTCCGTCCTTCAAAGGCTACCGCCCATTCCTAAACATAGTGCTCTGGTTCAGGGCCGGCGCTCGGGGTTGGAATTTCAAGGTCAGGCATGGGTACGCCCGCAAATAGTCGCTGGCAAGGTTTTGCCTGCAAGCGCGCCCACCTCACAGATCTAGAAACTCGTGCGCTGTCGGTAGCAATCCCGGTGTCTGCATACATCTGCCTGTATATCTTCGAAATTAAAAGGAAGGCGAGGCGGGCGCGTAAAGACTTTATGAATTGCGACCGCACCCAGATTGACTTTAATCCATAAAACGTGTCCCAGACGGATTGCGTGCGCAAGCGAGTTTCTTCCGCCGACATGGTTGGATGCGGCCAATACAGTCTGGGCCGCAGCGCTTGCGGGATCAACCAGCGGCGGGTGAGAGGAATGCCGCCAACATACACTTGAAGCGATTCGTCCAAGCGACATCGGTAGCCTGCACAATTCAACAACTGGACGCCTGGGTTAGAGTTCACCGAGTGCCGTGGTGAGCACAACTGACCAGCGGCGGCGATGTTGTTTCTCTCATAATTGACATTGACAGTCTTCAGTCGGAATAGGCATTGCCCTTGATCAAACGAATGAGTAGCGCGAGGAACTTTCAATTCAATCCTCACTGTTTCCTTTCAACTATCGGTGGAGGCAGGAAACGGGTTTGTTTTCAAAGAAACAAGAGGATCTTCACCCAAGGCGATTCTACGAATGGACTTTTCTTCATTCGAAGCGGAAGGGTGCTGCTCAGTGTTATATCGAATGAGGGAAAAGAAGCGACTCTCGGTATTTTGAGCGAAGGCGATTTCGTCGGAGAAGGTGGGCTTGCGGGTCAGCCTTTGCGCACGTCTTCAGCGATGGCGGTAACGAACTGCGTGCTTCTGCATATCGAGAAACACGTGATGCTGCAAACTCTGAGTCTTGAACCAAGATTGTCGGCACTGTTTGTCAAATATTTGCTGAAGCGAAACCACCGATATCAGGAAGACTTGATCGATCAGCTTTTCAACTCCAGCGAAAAGCGTCTGGCGCGAGTTCTTCTGTTGATGGCCCAATTCGGCAAGAAAGAACTTTCCGAAATGACGGTCCCAAGACTAAGCCAGATGACCATGGCAGAAATGGTGGGGACGAGTCCTTCTCGGATCAGCTTCTTTATGAAACGCTTCAGAAAGCTGGGCTTCATCAAGAATGAAGGTGGAGATACTTTGCAAGTCCACAGTTCACTGCTAAACGTCGTTCTATACGACGACGACAGAACGGGCGTCACCCCAGCGGCCCATACCAAGAAAGCCCTGCAACCGCCTGCAAGACGCGGCGGATCGCCGGACCAGGACCGCGCAAAGAAGCCACCGCTCCACACTGTCCCGATAGGACGTAGGTGAAACACGAACCCTCGATGGTCTCCGACTCCATGGCCCTGAGAAACGTTTCACGCGCCCCAAGGCCCGAATTTCACCCGTATTTACGCGGCAACTCACAAACATTGGTCGCTGCCGATACTCTCGAGTGGTGAGCAATTCTGAACAGCGCGGCGGGGATGTTGAAACATATTGTGTAAAGGAATTCTCGTTGAGGAGGTAATGCCCCAGAATGCCAAACAGCCAAACGGAAGATTGGGAACCAAATTGTCTCGCCGGAATCAGATATTCAAAAACTGCCTGAACGGACTGTTGTGGTCGAGAAAGCGCTGCCTGCGTATTTAACTGCATTGGGTGCAGACGCCGAGGTTCCCCAATTTCGATACCGCGTTCTTATCGTGGAGGACGAACCAACGATACGGGAAACTGCAACGCAAATTTTGGAAAGTGTGGGCTATGAAGTTCTCGCAGCACGGGACGGACTGGATGGCCTGCACGCCCTCAGCAAGTCCTTGCCTGACGTAATTATCTCCGATTTGAACATGCCCAGAATGTCGGGTTGTGAATTCCTCGGGATCGTACGACAGCGCTTTCCCCACATCGCCACAATTCCAATGAGTGGAGGTTACAGCACGGGTGAAATCCCCGTGGGCGTTTTAGCGGACGGTTTTCTACAAAAAGGAAACTACACAATCAAACAGCTTTCCCAACAAGTCGCCATGCTTGTGGCTGCTTCTCCGCTTCGCTCAGAGAGAAAGAAAACGGAGATTGCCCGACTGTTCGTGCCGAGAGATCAGGGCGGATATCTCAAAATACCCTGCTCCACATGTCTGCGTCCCACCAGACTACTAGCGACGACGTTGAACGGCGGATTACACCAAACGATATGCCAGTCATGTGGAATGGCGCTGCAATTTGAAATCGATCATGAGGTCGAGCCACTGATTGAAGGCAACAGCGCTTGAGTAGCGCTGGTTGGATCAATCCCTCCCGGGATCAATCAAAGCAGAAACAGTTTCTCGGTTCGTGATTGAAGCGCCGCCACCGCGCCATTCATGCCGCTCTGCGAGAGCGACTATAATAGTCGAAACAGTGATTTGCGCATTGATGTGGAGTAGAGGAGGTTCCATGTCTCCGCCCCGCAACTTTAGAGGTGCAACGAAAATCGCCCGCAAAACCCCCTTTCATCAACGCCCCGAACCACGCGGAATTCAACACGTCTGCGTCGAACCTTCAAGAACACCCGCGAGTTCGACGTCCACGCGTTCCTCGCCACCATCGGCGAGGGTAGGAAAGCTATGCTCTTTCCGAAGAAAGAAGCCATTTTCGTACAAGGGGATCCCGCTGACACAATTTTCTATCTGCAGACTGGCAAGGTAAAGCTTACCGTTGTCTCTGAGACTGGCAAGGAAGCGACGACCGGCATATTGGGTGAGCGGAGCTTCTTCGGCGAAGGCTCTCTTGCAGGACAACCTCTGCGGATGTGCTCCGCAACCGCAATGACAGATTGTTCCGTGCTGAGAATTGACAAAACGGCAATGGTGCAAACGCTCCAGCGGGAGCACACGCTTTCCGATCTTTTCGTGGCCTATTTGCTGGCGCGCAATATCTGTTATGAAGAAGATCTGGTTGATCAACTGTTCAATTCCAGTGAGAAGAGGCTAGCCCGCGTGCTTCTTTTGCTCGCTCATTTTGGCAAGGACGGGGTCCCCGAAACCGTAGTACCGAAGATCAGTCAAGAGACGCTGGCAGAGATGATCGGCACTACCCGTTCGCGAGTGAGTTTCTTCATGAACAGGTTTAGGAAGCTGGGATTCATTCACTACAATGGCGGCTTGCAAGTTCACAGTTCACTCCTGAATATCGTTCTCCACGACTAGCTTCTGCGCAGAGACCCAAGGTCCCGCACTGTTTGCGTCTGCGATCTGTCAAGTTGCCAAATTAGTCGTCACGACTGTGCAGTTTGGATCAGCGGAGCCATTCTTTCCGAACCTACTCGATCCAGAGTCTCACTGGCACGAACGCTTGGTTTTCTTCGACTGCCGTTTCGCTGTTAGTGGTCGGGACATGTTTACGCTTACTCCGAATAGCCCTCGTCTGGGTCGTCATTTTCTTCGTCCCTATCATGCTTCTCTTCGTCGTCTTCCTCATCATCTGGCTCTTCCCTCAGGAGAATATCGGCGGCCGCCGAGCGATCAGATGGGTCAGGGTCAAGGTGTCCTGGATTCATTCTGGGCATGCCCGATGGTACGCCATGCATTGCCCATGACCGCGTGCAATCCTCGATAACTCGCCCATCGCAAACTCCAACGACGCAGTTCGTTCCGTTTCTTAACACCTGAAAGCATGTCGGAGTTGACGTGCCGAACCCCGAGTGGCGCCCGTTCGCGTGTGTCAGGTGCCGGAACTACATCTTCCAGGCCGCAGGTGGGAAGCCTGGCGTATGCGCGAAAGTATTATGGGCATCTGGCCGGGTTGGGCGCAGCATGCTCCGATGATCGCATGATTCCCGCGCGGTTGGTGAAACTTGAGATCCTCCCAGAAGGCGAGAAAGCGATCGCCAGTGGTAACACCAAACACGAAACCGTACGCTACGTCGTCAAAGTAAAAATCGGAGGTGTGGCGGGCCTGGTGGCACCGCTCTTGGGGAAACAGCCTCCCGACACACACGTGTGGGTGCTTACGGGCAATGCTCCGGCCTTCGTTAAATTCGAGGGTCCAATCTACGAAGGCGGCCCGATTGGGCGGATCGAACTGGCGACTCCGGTCGGATTCTAGCCGTTCTCAGATTCACCCGGTAATCGTCATGAAGTTCCGCCTAGCGGATTCGTTTGCCGTCCCCGCTATTGACATGAATCGTTCTCATGGATGGCGCATCCAATAATTATCAGCTAAGTTTGATTGACCCGCAGTTGAAGGTCGGTTCCGCCAACCAGCGACACCCTTATCACCCGCAGCGATTCTTCTCAGCAGAAATTCAAAAACAATAGAAACAGGTAACAACATGGAACAAGGAACAGTGAAATGGTTTAACGACGCCAAAGGCTTCGGTTTCATCAGCCGGCAATCTGGCGACGACGTTTTCGTGCATTTTTCGGCTATCCAGGCGGGCGGCTTTCGCAGCCTGCAGGAAGGCCAGACTGTCGAATTCGACGTCACCAAGGGGCCCAAAGGCTTCCAGGCGGAAAACGTTCGACCTGTCTAATCCAAGTCAAAAACTGCCCGGCGCGAGAACCTGCGGCCGGGCAGTTTTTTGAAGTACGAGAAAATCGTGCTCAGGACTCAAGACAGGTGCAGACTCTTGAGCGATGCGCGAGCGCTTCCGCCACCCACGCTGGGAACGACAATCAATTCGAGGATGGTGACGCTTGCGAGCTCAACCTGATATTCCTCGACCTCGCGTATCGAGTTGGGTGGACTGAAGTTCCACTGCTGGCGGACAATTTCCCGGAATGAGTTCCCGCCATCGGCAGACCAGCGCAGGACGAACTCTTGGGTCCGCTCTCTCTCTTTTTCTTCAAAGACGACTGATATCCGTTTCAGCCTTTGCGGCTGGTCAAACACGAGCCGGATCGTTTGCGTCCCCGCTTCTGCAGCGCGCCAGCCCTGCGCCTCTCCCGCAGCAAAAGCAGACTCGACAGGATAATCTTTGTCCTCCGAGGTGATCTCCACCATGGCCGCCCGCTCGACATCGAGCCAGCCTTCACCGCGAGACCGAACCGTCTCTGGAGTTGGGGTAATAAGCCTCTTGCGCATATGTCCAGTCTAACTCTGGCGCGACTTGGCAACTGTGGAATTTCGGCTCGGAGTCTGCTCGGGAGTCCTTTCTTGTCTGAGCACCATCTAATTGGTATCGGCTGATCTGATTTCCCCGCACTTGAAAACCGGTTCCGCGAACCAGCGTTACTCCTTCTCACACGCGCAGCGATTCCTTCTTGTCATCCCTAAAGAAGAATTCGACCGCTGTAAAATCTCTTGATTTTCGCTGAAAAACCGCTCGCGTGGAGAGTGGGGCGGGCATTATCGAGGCGATCCCGACTTCGGACCGGAATTCCATGTATTGACCCCGGGCCGATGTCGCTAGCTAGTTTAATCAGTTTGTTGTGACGAATATTGGAGTCCGTCCTCAAAAATGCTGCCACCTATTCTCTAACCACAGTGCTCTGGTCCAGGGCTGGCCCTAGAGTTGGAATTTCAAGGTCAGGCATGGGTACGCCCGCAAATAGTCGCTGGCAAGGTTTTGCCAGCAAGCGCGCCCACCTCACAGATCTAGATACTCGTGCGCTGTCGGTAGCAATTCCGGTATCCGCATACATCTGCCTGTATATCTTCGAGATTAAAAGGAAGGCGAGGCGGGCGCGTAACGACTTTATGAATTGCGACCGCACCCAGATTGACTTTAAGCCATAAAACGTGTCCCAGACGGATTGCGTGCGCAAGCGAATTTCCTCGGCCGACATGGTGGGATGGGGCCAATAGAGTTTGGGGCGCAGCGCTTGCGGGATCAGCCAGCGGCGGGTGAGAGGAACGCCGCCAATATACACCGGAGCAGCTTCCATTTGCTTTTCCCACCTGATGAAATCGACGGTTCCAGGATAAGGGGTCAGCATGACGAACTGCGCAAAGGCAATTTCCGCCTGAGAGGCAGCCGCTGCGGTGGCATCGAACGTTGCCGGACGATCGCTGGGTAGGCCAAAAATGAAAGAGCCGAGCACGTAAATGCCGTGCTTTCGGAAGGTTTTCAGCCGTTCCACCAGGTTCTGGCCTGCGCAGTTGAATTCTTTGTAAACGTCCTTCAATCCTTCCGGGGTAACGGACTCGACCCCGACGAGCGCCCCTTTGATGTGAGCCGCCTGCATAGCATTGAGGAACTCCGGGTCTTCTGCAGCTTCCATAGTGATCTGAGTGAAGAAAATTGTGTCCGGGGGGAGTTGTGCCAGGCGCCTCATGAGAGAAAAACGCTCTGCCCGGATCAACTTCAGTTCATTCAACCGAGCCGTGTTGTGCTGCTGCTCAGCCAGCCGCATATCCGTCAGCGTTACCGGATAAAAATTGTCGTCGGCGAGTGCGATGAAACGGAATCCCAACCTCCTCAGTTGAACGATTTCATCGATCACAACGTCCGAAGAACGTTGCCGAGGGCGCTGCCCATCAGTTCGCCACACAGAGCAAAACGAGCAATGCTTGGGACACCCGCGTACGGTTTGGACCGATGCCCACATGTAGCGTTTTCGCGGCAGCAGGTCCCAACGAGCGGCGAGGAACTCGCCAGCTTCGATCCGTCCACCGTCATAGACCAGCGAGGGGGTTCCGCGGGAGCAATCTTCGAGCACCTGTGACCACACCACATCTCCATCGCCCTTCACTACCGCGTGGGCGCCACCGAGGTCGTGAGCTTCCGTCGGGTAGAGCGTTGCGTGAATCCCACCGAATACCACATAAGCGCCTCGCGCACGCGCTATTTTCCCTATTTCGTACCCGCGAAGAGCATTTGCGGTATGGATGCCAATGCCCACCACATCCCCTGCTTTTATTTGGTTTGGGTCTGTGGTCTCCAGCGTCTCGTCGACAAGGCAGGGGTCGCCAAAACTCCGGGGTGTCGCCGCCGCAAGAACATACAACCAGCGAGGAGTAATGACGGCGGTACCGAAGGAGACTTCACTTGGATTGATGAGGTGAACGCGCACGCTGTTTGCTTCTCCTTGAGAGGACGTGGATGTGTCACCACGCAGCCTCCGCTACAAAATCATTCATTTGCCACGCTTAGAATCTGCTCGTCATTTCTATTAGCCCTTCGGGTCCTTCGATGCATTTCTGCGTGCTTGAGTTTATTGAACGATTGGTACCCCGCAAGAAGGGAAACCCGGGGACCCCCGCGTTTTCGAACCGCATGCGGGCGGGAGAAGGATGACGGATCGTGTTGGTGGCCCAGAGCGTTCCCTGCCAACTATGGTTCATAGGTAAATTTACTTCGAAGACGGCTAGGCGAAAGCAGAACGGCAGACTTGAAGCGATCGTCCAAGCGATGTGCAGCCGCTCAACCCAACACGGAGTCCTGGCTAGAGTTCAAAGTTACCTGGCGAGCACAACTGACCAGAGGCGACGATCTCCCTTCTCGCATGATTGACATTGACGAGTCTGCAGTCAGGGTAGGGCAGTTGAGCAAACGGATGAGTAGCACGATGAAACTTCAATTCCATCCTCGCCGCTTTCTTTCAACTATCGGGGTGGCAGGAAGTCGGTTTGTTTTCAAAGAAAAAAGGGGATCTTCGCGCAAGGCGATTCTACGAATGAACTCTTTTATTATTCAAACCTTTGGCTACGGAAGGAGTCAAGTCGCGATACTCGTCGCTCGTCACTTTCGTTTTAGTCGTCCCGCCGCAGCGACCAAGAAGAAACAAGTTTATGTTCGTGGTTGAAACGTGTCCAAGATGACCGCCATTGGCGCAGGAATTCGTTATACCGCAGATCAACTCGGCACATGTGCAATTGTGCTCAGTATTGAGGAACTCAGAAATGAGATAGTTTGCAGGACCTGTCGCGCCCATTGCAAGCTGCCGAGGTGGACGGATGTGGACTCCTTCAAGACTTAAGACGAGACGTACGATCGGGGAATTGAACGCTCAAGTTGAATCGTTAGTGCTAGAACGCACCCTAGCACTCCAGACCTTTTCGCAACGCCTTCTAAGAGTGCAGGACGATGAAAGGCGAAAGGTAGCTCGTGATTTGCACGACAGCACGGGGCAAACGCTCTGCGCATTGAAACTGTCCATTGCTGCCTTGCAGCACAAACTGGGTAACAATGAGGGCGCATGCGACGAACTCTCCGAAATCGCGAAACTGGCGGATCAGGCACTTCAAGAAATTCGTACAACTTCTTACTTGCTCCACCCACCCTTGCTGGACGAAGCGGGTTTCACGAGAGCAGCACAGTGGTTTGTGGATGGTTTCGCCAAGCGCAGCGGGATGAAGCTGCACACCGATTTTACGGTGGCACAGGTCGAGCGACTGCCGGACACGATTGAGATTGCGTTATTCCGAGTGCTACAAGAGAGTCTAACCAATGTACATCGGCACTCCGGAGCATCCAACGTGGACGTTCGATTTCGCCGAGAAGTCCACGCTGTGATTCTTGAAGTCAGGGACTACGGACGTGGCATGCCCCTGGAAGTCCTGAGTAGCATCGCGCCACTGGCAGCACATTCGGGCGTAGGGTTGGCCGGAATGCGGCAGCGGTTGCATGAACTGAGGGGGACCTTGGAAATAGAATCGGCGGATCCTGGTACTAGACTGCGGGCCACCATTCCGCTGGCTGCGCCGCTTACCGCAGAATTTGTCAGTTCAGTTTTTGCTCCAGCCTGGCACACCGGGCTGACACCAGCGCCGCCTGCTTCGCCCGCGGGCACTAACCGGGGACTGCAATCTCGCAATGGGAATTGATGGTACTGCTCCGGTCCTTCACCCCTTGAAGTGCGCCACGGTCACGAAGCCCCCTTGTATCGGGGGGGCGCCCTATTCGGAGCTGCCGCTAATTAAACGTTCTCACTACGAGTAAATGTCCGAGAACAAATTCCACATCCGGCAAGCCTCACCGGCGTTAAGATTGCGAAAGCAGCGCGGAAAGGAAACTCTGAGGTCATCGTGGGTGTACGCAAAAAAGCAGCCTGGCTGACGATCAAACAATCGCTAATAACGATCTACAGTGACATTTACGACGAGCACCTCTTCGTGTTCGCCGCCGGGCTCTCGTACTATTTCGTGCTCTCATTATTTCCGCTGCTGGTTTCAATGGCATCGCTACTCGGGTATGTGCCCATCCCTCATTTATTCGAGGGTCTTTTAAGCCTGATGGCCAAGCTTGTTCCCGGAGATGGGATGAGCTTAGTGCGCAACATCCTGTCCGACGTCAGTAATGAACACACGCACTTCCTTACTCTGGGGTTACTCTTCACAATCTGGACAGCGTCGAGTGGATTTGCAGCCGCCATCGACGGGCTCAATCTGGTTCATCGGGTCCGCGAAACCCGCCCGGTGTGGAAAACGCGACCGATTGCGCTGGGACTAACGTTGGTCGCGGGATCTCTGCTGCTCGTAGCTGTGGGATTGATGGTTGAGGGAACCTCTCTTGGGACTTTATTTACTGAGAAATTCGACCTGAATCCCACCCTGCTTACAACTTGGCGGTACTTCCGTTTCAGCATCGCTCTGACTTTTGCGGGGCTAGCAGTACAACTGCTCTACCATTTCGGGCCGAATGTTAAGCAGCGCTTTCGGGACAGCCTGATTGGTGCGATCGTTGCAGTCGTGACCTGGGTTGGATTGTCGTACCTGCTTGGGGTCTACTTTCGACACTTTGAAAGTCTTAGCAAGACCTACGGACCGCTCGGCGCCGCAATCGGATTGTACCTGTGGTTTTATCTTTCCGGTTTTGCCATTCTGCTCGGGGGAGAAATTAACTTTCTGCGTGGCGAACTGCGAAATCGTCGAACCTTGCGCCCATCCACACTCGCGCGTAGCGAAATCAATGGCATGGACGCCGCGGCGTAAATCGCGTGGAACAAAGCCTCTCACGTAGCAATTTGAACGAAGGAGCCGCAGCCGCAACAGGCCTTGGGCAAGTGGCCGCCAACGCGCGTTCGCCGAGGGTCCGATGACTCTACCGTAACGCGGCTCTGATCCGAAGCAGTTCGGCCTCTCCGTGCGACGGGAATTGTCTGACTGTCCAATTCACCGCGGCCCGAGAGTGAAAAATGCGAGTCACTCGAGGATGAGAAATTGAATTCTGAAAATTCGGTTCAGCTGAGAACCGGGGCGGATTCTGACGGCCGAGCGAAACCCAGCCCGAAGGAATCTTGAACAGCGCCATTCATGGCGCTCTGCGAGAGGGGCTATAATGGTGGAAACCAGTGATCTGTCCATTGATGTGGAGGGAGAGGAGGATCCATGTCTCCGCCACACATCGTTAGGGGTGGAACGAAAAACGCCCGCCAAACGCCGAGTGATCGTAAATCCCAAAGAACGCGGAATTCTTCGCGTCCACGTCTAGATTCCAAGAGGAACCGGGAGTTCGACCCTCAGGCATTCCTTGCCACCATCGGCGAGGGCAGGAAGGCCTTGCTCTTTCCGAAAAAGCAAACCATCTTCGCGCAAGGGGATCCCGCGGACTCAGTGTTTTATCTGCAGACCGGCAAGGTGAGACTCACCGTTGTTTCCAAAACCGGCAAGGAAGCCACGATCGGCTTATTGAGTGATGGGAGTTTCTTCGGCGAAGGTTCGCTTGCAGGTCAACCTCTCCGCATGGGCGCTGCAACCGCAATGACAGATTGCGCTGTTCTGAGAATTGAGAAACAGGCCATGCTGGAAACGCTTCACCAGGAACACACCCTTTCCGATCTGTTCGTCGCATATTTGTTGACGCGGAACATCAAATACGAAGAGGATCTGGTTGACCAGCTTTTCAACTCCAGCGAGAAAAGGTTAGCTCGTGTCCTTCTCATGCTCGCTCATTTCGGCAAGGAAGGAAAGCCTGAATCCGTGATCCCCAAGATCAGTCAGGAGACGCTGGCAGAGATGGTGGGCACAACTCGCTCGCGGGTTAGCTTTTTCATGAACAGGTTCAGGAAGTTAGGCTTCATTGACTACGCCGGGGGTGCAGAAGGCGGGTTACAGGTTCACAGTTCACTTCTCAACATCGTTCTCCACGACTAGCGCGCCGTATCATCCCGACTGGCTGTACAGCGAAGGCGTACGCACCGCGCGATGAAGCAGGTACAGGCTCTATCCAAGCAAGTCCCGAAGCGGGTAACATTAACGTGAACTCTTCACGTCTGGGTGTCATCCGCATTTTGCACGGCGACGGAAAGGAAATGATGCTTCCTTCACAGACGCGAGATTTGGCCCAGCGCCTTCTTGCTCACCAAAACGCTGCGGGCAACACATCTGAGCCGACGGAATTCGCGGCCTTTCGCGTCTGCGAGACTTTGCGCCAGCCTCTATGTGCGCTCGCGGGAGTTGCCGGTTTTCGCTCGCTCCTTTCTCGTGCTCTGACGCTGGCCCGGGCGGAAGCTCCCAGTCTTATCGCGGTGCAGGTCGCGGCGGATGGCTCATTGCAGGGTCTGGACGAGCTTCCTCCCGAAACTGACGCGGAACAGGCCAGGGAGGCAGGAGTCATTCTCATTACCCATCTACTGGGGCTGCTTGTCCGAGTTGTTGGCGAAGCTATGACGTTGCAGCTGGTGACATCTGAAATTCTCCCAGAATTTAGGTTCCACTCGAAGAGCGGCATACCTATCGGCTTTGAAGCGATTCTCAACGAAGTCGATGATCTCCAAGGCGTCAGCGCGCGTCTGCAAGGACTGGCGGAGCAATATCCGCCGGTCACGGAAGCGCTGATGACTATCTCGGGAAACGTCCTAAACACGGCGACGGTATTGGCGGTAGTGGCGGCTGTTAAGAGCCCCAAGCCGAACTGAGTACAGCGTTCGCGCCCTGCACGGAAAAGGAATTTGTGAGTCTTCCAGAGTCGCGACATTTGGCCCAACGCCTTCTTACTTACGAAACCGTTGCGGGCGAGAACTCCGAGCCAGCGGAGTCTCCGGCTTTTCGCGTTTGTGCGAAGCTGCGTCGTCCCCTTATTACACTCGCGGGAGTTGTCGGTTTTCGCTCGCTGCTTTCTCGTGCTCTGACGCTGGCCACGGCGGAAGCTCCCAGCCTTAGCGGGGTACAGGTGGCGGCGGATGGCTCCTTAAAGGGTCTAGACGAACTGGAGTCGCAGATTGACAAGCAACAGGCCAGGGACGGAGGAGCCGTTCTCATTGCTCAGTTAATCGGGCTGCTCCTCACTTTCATTGGCGAGGGTTTAACGTTGCGACTGGTTCAGGATGTGTGGCCGCAGGCCGCCTTCGACGGCCGCGTTTCCGAGAAGGAGTGGAAAGCTTGAGCGCACACGATAGAGTGATGATAAACAAACTGCCGACCGGGGTCCCGGGCCTCGATGAAATCCTGGGCGGCGGTCTCCCGGAATTTTCCTTTAATATCATCGCGGGCGCGCCGGGAAGCGGCAAGACCACGCTGGCCCACCAAATCGTATTCGCCAACGCGACGCCAGAGCGTCCCGCGTTGTATTTCACTATCCTCGGTGAACCCGCCATCAAAATGCTGCGATACCAGCAACAGTACACGTTTTTCGACCAGGCCAAGTTAAACAACGCCGTTCGCTTTATCAACTTGAGCGAGGTTGTGTTGGAGAAGGATCTCGACGCAGTCTTAGAGGAGATTACGAAGGAGGTTGAGAAAGCGAGCCCCGGCGTCGTGGTGGTGGACTCCTTTCGCACCGTGGTGCGGAAAGCGCAGGGCGGCACAACGGAAGTGGAGCTGCAATCTTTCATTCAGCGACTAGCCCTGCTCCTGACGAGTTGGCAAGCCACGACTTTTCTGGTCGGCGAATATGTCGAGGGTGAGATCCGTGACAATCCCGTTTTCACGGTCTCCGATGGCCTCTTTTGGCTTTACCAGGCTGCGGAGCGAAATTCCATTGTGCGCAAGCTCCAGATCGTGAAACAGCGCGGGCAGGCGTCCGTGCCCGGACTGCACACCTTTCGCATTACCCATGCTGGTCTGCAAGCCTTTTCGCGCACTCTTGGGCTGACCGGACTGGCAAGGAAGATACCCAGTCCACGGCGCCTTTCCATCGGTATTCCGGAATTGGACAAGATGCTCGGCGGGGGAATTCCCGAAGGGGATAGTGTCTTGGTAGCGGGCGCTTCGGGAACGGGAAAATCAGTCTTGGCGACCCAATTCATTGCTGAGGGCATACGCCAGGGCGATCCGGGGATTGTGGTGGTCTTTGAAGAACGACCGCAAGAGTATGCGGAGCGGGCCAGCAGTTTTGGTCTGGATTTGAAGACGCCGCGAAAAGAGAAGAAACTCGAAATCCTCTACCTCCGTCCGCTGGACCTCTCGGTGGATGAAACCATGCAGGAGATTCTCGAAGCGGTCCAGAAGATTGGCGCCAAACGCTTGGTGATTGATTCGCTGGCGGGCTTTGAGATGGCGCTGGCACCCGGCTTCCGCGCGGACTTTCGCGAATCGCTCTACCGGATGATAACCGCCTTGACGGGCGTCGGAGTGACGATTCTAAGCACGGTTGAGGTGAACGAGTCTTTCACGGAATTCCCGTTCAGTACCTATTCGATTTCCTTTCTTACCGATGACATTATCCGGCTTCGGTACGTATGCATCGACGGCCAGCTTCGCAAGATCATGGTCGTTATCAAGATGCGCGGTGGCAACCATAGCAAAGATATCCGCGAATATGAAATCACTTCCAAGGGTGTGGTCATCATGGGTGCCCGCCTCACGGATTATCAAGGCCTTATCACCGGAATTCCTGAGCATTTGAGCCGATCCGGCAATAATGAAGAGCACTCACATAAACCGAAAGCGAAGGGCAAAACATAAGAAGCAGCCCGGGATAAAGCTAGTCGCACAAAGTGACCTGGCTGAGATTGAAGGGCGTGGAGGGAAGAGCAATGCAACGTAGACTCGTTCTTTGGTTTGTGTTGTTGATTGTTGGATTTCTTGCTGGATTCATCCTGCAATATGCCAGACTGCAGCAGGCACAGCATGAATTGTCTGCCTCGACAAAACAATTGGGCTTCTGTCAGGCCGGAGAACAATTGTCGCAGCTTCGTGACACAGCGACAGCAATGTTTCTGGAGGCCGTGCAAAAGAACTACGGAAAAGCAGGGGAGGACTCGAAAGAGTTCTTCGATCAGGCGCAGCGAATTCAGAGCAGCACGGCAGATCCCGCGCTTCGCAACTTGCTTCGTGACACTTTGGCAACCCGCGATCAGATCACGGCGGATCTGGCAAAGGGAGACGCCGCTGCACTTTCAGAAATACAGGCACTCTTATCCAAGATCGAGCAGACCGGGAAGCACTAAAGCACGGAAACCAATGGGAGGGACCTACCCCTGCAGGTCTAGCTGATCGTCCGTCTTGACCGGCCGAAGCGAATGTTCTTGCGGTTTTCAACCCCCGGAGTTTCCAGTCAAGGCGACAGATGGACTTTGGCAACTTATTGCGAAACCAGCGTGTACCGAAGAAGAAATGATCATTCTTCTGACAACAACCGAATTTGGCGATGCTAGAACAAAACAAGAACAGCAGCCCGCGCAGAATAGGCCCCCGGGACAGATATCCGCGCTGCGACGGAGTGAACAGTCAAAAGACCCTGGTGCGAGCCCAAGTCCGGGCAGCGTAGTCGGGGCAGGGATGACTCCGGAGACTCGTTCCGCCTGTTTCTACTCTCGCGCTCGTCGGCCTCTCACGGCGTGATAAATAACCAGGACGAGCACAGCATGACGAGCACAGCATAAATAGAGGCTCGCAGCACCGACCCCGCCTGCGCCTCTGCTTCTTCACCCGATGGCCAGTTTACCCTTGGAATTTTGCAAAAATCCGGTGGGTACCGTATCGACTCAAAACGCGGGCACCCACTAGTCTTTTGTCATCGCAAGTCCGCCAGGATTGATCCTTACCGAGCGGCCAGCGGTGAGAGGATAAACATGCGCGTGCTGATTCTGGCCTGCTCCCTGCTTTTCGTCTCAACCTTCGTCGCGGTTTCAGCTGAATGCCAGGAAAATACTTCATCTTCTCAGCCTGCCAATAACAACGCCGTAGAGGGCACTATCGTGTCCTCGACGCGAAATACTTTAGTCGTGCGCACCGACGACAACCTATATCAGTTATTCACATACGACCGTAACGCAGGACGGCCCGCATCGCTCGCGCCCGGCGCGCGCGCCCGGGTTACGGCCGGGCCTGCGGACGAAAACGGCACCCGGGTCGCCAGCAACGTCACCTTGGTGTCGGCGCCAGCACTCTCCGGTGCGTCAGTCGACAAGGGCGCTCAGGCTGCTCCCGTGCCCGAGAAGGTTCGCGAGATTGAGAGCGACATCAAGCGCGAAAGCCGGCGCTGGCGCATAGGCGTTCGCGCGGGTGCCGCATTTGACCCCGAACTCTTTTCCTTTGGCGTTCAATCGCAGATAGGGCCAATTTTGCATCCAAGAGTATTGTTCCGGCCCAATGCGGAGTTCGCATTCGGAGAAGTCACTGACCTAATAGCTTTGAACTTCGAGGGTGTATATCGATTCTCGGCTGCGAATCGAACGGGGAATTGGACTCCCTACGTCGGCGCCGGACCGGCCATGATTTTCATCCACCAGAATTTCCAGTCAGGGCGACAAATTGACTTTGGCAACTTCGATTACGAAACCGGCCTGAATGTATTAGCAGGAGTGCAATCCCGTAAAGGCACCTTTGTGGAACTGAAAACCAGCTTGTACTCAGGGCCTGCGCCGAAACTGCGCGTGATTATCGGCTATAACTTCTGAACCGGTGTGCAGGCTCATTGGACGTGGCGGAGCTCTGCATGCGGAAACCCCAAGTTCGGAGACGGGCGTCACCGGCTCCGGCATCATGGCCGAGAGGTATGGGCAGCAAATATAGCTTTGCCGCTCCTCGCAAATCCTCAGGTGCTGAGTGAGTTCGTCGGTGCCTCGGGCTTCTGTACGTCATTTCCAAACCCTACTCCGCGATTACCGAACTATTACACAGCAGGGCCCGTCACTCCAATCGTCGCGCCAATCTAATGAAGTAGTGAAAGACATCATGAAGATCGAGACGATCGCCAAAGAGCTGTCAAACGACAACCAAGTCAACTGGGTTACAGCTTTCTTTATGGCTGTTTTCCACATAGGGGCAATCGCGGCCTTGTTCTTCTTTACTTGGAAGGCACTGTTGGTTGCGGCTTTCTTGTGGTGGGTCTCCGGAAGCCTGGGCATCGGCATGGGTTATCATCGCCTGCTCACGCATCGTGGCTACAAGACACCCAAATGGGTGGAATACCTTCTCACCCTCTGCGCGACTCTGACGCTTCAGGGCGGGCCGATTTTTTGGGTAGCCACGCATCGTATCCATCACAAGTACTCTGACAGAGAAGGCGATCCACATTCCCCGCAGAATGGTACGTGGTGGGCGCATATGGGCTGGATCCTGACGGGAAAGTCCATGCATCACGATACTACGACCCTCGTGCACTACGTGCCCGATCTTGCAAAAGACAAATTCCACGTGTGGATCACGAAGTACCACTACGTGCCGCTGGTCGTGCTCGGGATCGTACTGCTTGCGATCGGTGGTCTGCCGTTCCTGATGTGGGGAATTTTTGCCCGCACGGTGTTCGGCTTGCATGCAACCTGGCTCGTGAATTCGGCTACGCACAAGTGGGGCTCCCGGCGTTTCTCAACCCGTGACATGTCCACTAACAATTGGCTCGTGGCGCTACTGACATTCGGCGAAGGCTGGCACAACAATCACCATGCGAATCCCACTTCGTCCCGTCACGGCTTGAAGTGGTACGAAGTCGACATGAATTGGTACGCAATCTGGGCTCTCAAAATGCTCGGCCTCGCCAAGCAGATCAAAACCGTCGAGTTGCCAAAGGTAATGCGGAAAGAAAATGCGCATAGCCGATCGGTTTACGCGCCGGCGGAGTGACAACTTGCGCTCCGCGATTGTTATTAGACCGAAAGCGCTGGGTTGAATAACGAAATCGCGTATCGATGGGGACTTGGCGACCCCTGTGTTACGGCAGCGTGGTCCGTCCGCCTACGTGCACTGTGCCAAAGAGCGGTTGGAGATCATCCTGCCACCGTTTTTCTTGTTATCTTATCGCCTCTCTGCATCGTTCTTAAGTCTGCCACTGAGGCCGCTCCTGATTCTTCCCGACACTCTACGCCAGGTCTGGCGGGCTCCTCCTTGAGTGAGGGCTGGGATACAACTTCGGCGTGGCCCTCTGGGTAGGGTACATTGCACTCTTAGGGATCGCAGTCGGGACCGGTGTGGTTATGGTTTACCTGCACCAAGCACTCCAACACAGGACTGGCTGAAGGGAAGCCCGTGACAGGCGCTGGACGGCTCCATCGATGGTAGTTGTTCGACGCGCATCAGATGTTGGGCAGCAGGTCGAAATATTCGTCGTCCTCGTTTTTGCCGCCCTCTCCTTTGCCAAGCGTTTTCTCCGACTCGATAAACTCAATACGCTCGATCCATTTGACCATCTTGTAGCCAAGTTGGTTCTCCACTCGCAGTCGCAGGGGCGCTCCATATACCTGCTGAAGCGGTAGTCCGTTCATTCGCGATGCGAGGAGACATTGCGGCTTGAGCACATTCTCCAGCGTTTGGGTGTCGTAATAGGGGCCACCGTAGAGCGCTTCGCCGAAGGAAAAAAAGGCGACAACCCTGGCTTCCGGTTTAGGCTGCACTAATTCGATGAGCGCCTTCATGGGAATGCCGCTCCACTTGGCGATTCCGCTCCATCCCTGGATGCAATGATGCATGGTGATGTGTTCGGTCTCACCCAACTTCTGCAGGTCAGCAAGAGAAAGCTCGACGGGCTTCTCGACAAGGCCTCCCACCTTGAGCCGGAAATGCTCGAAGCCGGTTTCAGCCAGGAGCTTCCAATCATCCCGGATTGGCATTTTGCCGTTGGGCCAGAAATAGGGCGAGATTTCCTGTTCGGCATACCTCTGCTGCGGCGTCAATCGATTCAACGTAAGAAGCTGCATCGGATAAGTCACCGACTTGAGCGCATGCTGCAGTCCGCGCGGGTGGTTCCATGAGATGTAGTGTGCCACGATCCACGAAAGGACAACTGCGCCTATGCCCACAAACCCGAGATACATCCCCAGAAGCGTCTGATCATCTGTGCCCAACACAATGTGGTTCATATTCCGCGCAAATCCGGTCATCACGATCAAAGTGACGTGCACGACAAGGAATGCAAGGAAGCTGAACATGGTAAGGAAGTGAATCGACCGGGCCGATTGCCTCCCACCAAAGATCCGTGCGTACCAGGGGAATCGATTCACCACGGCCGGCGACATGGCGATCCCTGTAAGAATCGCCATAGGGCCGAAGACAAAGACGACGGTGAAATAGGCAATCTGCTGCAGTGCGTTGTACCCATAAAACCCATTTGGCTCCGGCGGCAGGTGAAACGTTGCGTAGTGCACCCACGTGTTCCAGGCCTGTACGAGGACGAGGGGCGAAGTTGGCACAATACGCCGCCACTGCTCAGTATCGAAGAGCATGATGACGAAGAGAATGCCGGTGACGATGAAGCCGTGAACGTCGATGAAGTGCCAAACCCGCGCAATACCAATTGTGTGTCGGTAGCCCGGCGTCCCCACCATCGGCGAAATATAACGGGCGTCGTCTTTCGCGGTCCAGATGCGATCGCGTGGGACTTTTATCGGTGTAAGCCTAATCCATTCGCTGCCCGGCGTGCAGCCATCGTTGAAATACAAACGAGGATGATCCATCAGGATGGACAGACCGCTGCGAATCAGCATCATCACAAAAAGGAAATTGAAGAAGTGGCAGTAACGAACCCAAACTGGAAACCCGTGCGGCCCTGCGAAGTTGTCGGGATATATCTGAGGAACGGCTGGAACATGAGGCAGCCCGGCCACAGCGACTTCTATCCAAGACGCCGCGATTACAGAGAGGATCGCGATACCGATTCCGATCAGGATGGACGGTCGAATCCGGATACGAAATCGGCGATCAGGCGGGTAGTGGACCGCTCTGTGTGCCGGATCGAACGAGATCAATATTCCCTCCGCGAACTGCCCGATTAAACTTAAAGAAGCGTACCGCTTGGCTCTGGACGTGGGCGGCTGGCACAATCGCGAAGAAGATAAAGAGAGCTCAGCCCATGATTGCAGACCGCGTAAGACAGCGCACTCAATTCGTCGTCGCAAACAGCGATAGCTACGAGCGTCTGTAGACTACTATGCCGACCGTTTCAGAGTGCTCCTATAATCAGCCACAAATTTCTGAATGCCCTTGGTTGTGAGTTCGTGTGCAAGGTCGAAGCTCTCCCACGGCTGGTCCAAATCCAGTTCTTGGTACGGGATCGGTTTCACGGCCTTGCCCTTCGCGTCGACCGCTTTGTACTTGAAATCCTGGTCCGGCATAGGAAACCCGGCTGCTGCCCATTCCTGTAAAACCTTGCTTGGCACGGTTGCCAGCTCAGCACCTAGAAAGAAGGAACAAAGCAAATGGTTGATGGTGCGTATGCTTGCGGCCAGCACATGCACATGGCCATCGCTGCGTTCGTACATTTTCTTGATATTTCGGACAAGGTCCATGCCGTCTTCGCCTTGATCATCGAGCCGTCCGACAAATGGTGATACGTACACCGGCTCCTTGGATCCCCGTGTTGCAGCATATACGGCAGCGGCTTGTGCCTGCGAAAAGCACAGAGTCATATTGACCCGAATGCTCTTTTGCACCGACGTCTCTGCGGCTCGCAAACCCTCGTGGGTGCACGGATATTTCACATAGGCATTGGGAATCCAGGTAAACATTTCCTGGCCCTGGGCGAGCATCTCCTCGGCACGGCTATCAAGATCTGCGAATACCTCAATGGACACGCCTGCGTCTCCGACGAGTTGCGAGATGCTTTGCACAATATCCTTGTATGCGTCCTTTTCTTCTTGCTCACTCAACTGACGACCGGCTGTGAGGCGCCTTTGAATCTCGGGATTTTTTGCGATCAGAGAGGGATTGGTGGTCTGCCCATCAACAAACCCGATCAAGGTCTTAATCCGGAGCGTTTCTTCGGGATCGCCACCGTCTACAAGAAGTTTTGTCTTAGGCCTATTTGTTACCATGCTGTGCACCTCCATTAGACGGTTCGACTTGTTCGGCCCGAGTGCAGACGTCCGCAGCGCGGACAAGGTTCAGTATCCCGCAAAATCTTCCGTTCGAATGTCGTCTTCGTTAATGCACGCACTCTCAAGCATGTCTTTCATGCCAGCTACCATGACGGGCGGTCCGGCACTGTAATAGATGGGGCCTTGCAGTGTCGTCAGATGCCTGGACAGCATCTCTCGGTCTATCGGAACTACCTCGCCATTCCATTCCTTCTTGGATTTCGACATTTCTGTCATTGTGCAGATCAAGTGGAAGTTGGGATTCGTCTTCTCCAGGTTCTGCAGAGTGTCCAGGAACGGTGCGTCTTCGGGCCGCCGATTGGAATAGAAAAGATACAACTCTTGCGGCAGGCGGTCGTGATGCGCTTGCCGTACGATGCTGAGAAAAGGCGTGATTCCGATTCCGCCTGCGAGAAACACGGCCGGCTTGGCACGATTCTTGTGCAGGGTGAAGGAGCCTGCGGCTGAGCCTATTTTCACTTCCGTTGCCAGCGGCACTTTCTTCAATGAGCGCTTGAAAGCAGTATCCCGCATGCGGGTAGTGAACACTAACTGGTTTTCGAACGGAGGACTTGCGATGGAAAAAGTGCGGGTGTTTCCCTCGGCATCAGTTTCTGTCGGCTCGATGAGTGTCACATCCACGAACTGCCCTGCTTTAAACTTGAATCCGGACGGCTTCTCGAAGTGGAAGGCCATCGTGCCTTCCGCAACTTCCTCGCGACGCAACAGCTTGGACGTTTGACTTGCCATTCGAACTGCAGTCAGGACCGCCTCGGTCACCATGGCTACCTCCTTTATAGAATAGAGTCGATAAATCGTGTGCGGTTACAGCCACTCTTGCCGCAGGGTTGCGGGAAGCTTCTTAACAAGTGTCTAGTTGCCGGGGCCGGCTTTCTGTTCCGCAGCAGCGGGGCTATCGGTGGCGCCGTGGGTGCCACCTTCATCATCCATTCGTGACACAGCTTGTTCATCGAGGTGCCGCTGAGCGGACGAAAACGATTCTGTTGTGTCACTCTTCTCTCTTCGCCAAGAAATGGTCAGCAATAGGGCGCTCTCTTCCAGCGCTTCGACGTCGTGCAACACGCCGCAGTCCAGCACCAACAGATGACCGGCCGACATAGTCACCTTTCGTTCGGCCAGGTGGATACAGACCTTCCCCTTCAATTGCTGGATGGAAATTCTCCCCTCTGCTTTATGCTGCCGCATTCTCGTGCCGCTCTTCATCAGAATTAGAACGATTCGAAAGTCAGGATATTTCGCGAGGGTTTTGGAGCTTCGCCCAGTCTCCCGCCGCCAGGACTCTTCTCGCCGCAGTTGCTGCAACTCTTGGTCCAAGTCGATTTGAAGCAGAGGTTCCGCTAACCCGGGCAATCGATTCAATTCCTCAATGCCCTCGCCGGGATGGCAAATGCTTCGATCCGTAGCCATGATGAATACCTTCTCCCTTGCGAGTCTGCGCATCTCGGTCGTGATTACGCGCTGACCACCCAGCTACAACTAAGCAGGCGCAGCCCATCTCTCAAACCTAGCGAGACCCGAGAAGACGATGATCGACGATATGCCTCGGCAATACCGGTCAAGATTGCTCAGTCCCTTGCTCCGTCCGGAATTCAGCGACATGAACGGGCATCAGGGCCTCGTTGTGCGCTGCGCTAGCGCATTCCAGGCTCAGCCTGATTGATCATGAACGTCGACATCCCATCGAGGAATTTCCGAAGAACTTGCTCGGCCTCTTCCGGCAGTGCAGCTTCTCCAAAAGCACTATTCATCAAGCGCATCCATCGATCGCGGGCGGCCTGATTTATATGGAACGGAGAATGCCGCGCGCGCAGGCGTGGGTGGCCTCTGTGTTCGATGTAACTCTGCGGCCCCCCGAACCGACCGATCAGGAAATCTCGGAGGCGCTGCTCAGCACCTGAGAGATCCTGCGCCGGGTACATGGGTCCCAAAAGGTTATCTTGCGGCACCTGCCGATAGAAGGCAGCGACCAACCGCGTGAAACCTTCCGCGCCAATCATGGAATAGACTTCGAGTTCCTGCATCATCTTAGTTCTCTTTATCGAGCATGGGCTACGCAGTTCCGATCTTGGAAGAAGACCCCTCTAGTCGCAAGTCGAATGTTCGCGTGGACACCAGCTTCTCGAAATGCTGGGAAGGTAGGAGGTACCGTAACAGGCGATCAGATATTATGCGTCTTAAGTTGCTTTTTTAAATTGCTTACATCAATCCTGCGTTAGAGAGGAGCGTTCTAATCAACTGAACTACCTCCCCAACTTGTTTTCTCCCCACTAGTGCGAATCCGCGTACTTGCTATCTTTCCTCAGATTCAATCGTTTCGCCCGTGTCTCCGTTTCAACCCCATAGAACCAGATTCCCCGACTCATGGACACCACGGACACCTAATTAAACCACCGTGCGCTGTCTTGGAATCACTATAACCCTCCGTTCCGCTGCTTGCCATTCCAGCAACAAGGGAGATAAAGGTCAATCCACGAAGCCCACCCGAGTAATTTGGTGAAATTTCCATCGCCCCTGCGGAGCACTTCCGGCGCGGAATGCCGACTGCCGATCCTAACCGGAGAGAAAAGCCCGAAATATTAAGGACGCAAGAAGGACACGATTGTTCTTGAGCCATCCGTATCTCATTGAGTACGAAGGTTTTCTACTTACGTGATTTAGTGGCCAACTGACCATCTTGTCAGTTGGTCTGGAAGCAGGTAAACCATTGAGAAGAAAGGTCAAGAGTGGAAGCGGAAATGCCGAAACGCACCATCGCAGTGCTCGTGATTATCTTGTATGCTATTGATTCTAAAGATGGTGAGCGCGGTAGGAATCGAACCTACAACCTACTGATTAAGAGTAGTTCGGTCAGAACCGATTCCATGCTTGCGATCGCTTTATTGTTCAATCACTTCCGAACAATTTAGCCCGCACGGAAGCAGCACTGCTGGGTAGCGAAAAAGCTTGAATTGGCGTATAGCGGATCGAAGCGTACGGCACACTTACGGCACACCTCGTGAGATGATGCTTGAGCTCGGCAGGATGATCAAACCAACGCGCGATCCATGCCTTAAACAACAACTTGCACGTCCAGATTGCTCCATGCGCGCCACAGCAATTCAAGGAGATGCAAACAGGAGATTGGTCAGGGGCCCTTTGAGTACCCGGAATTCGCCTTGCATCGAACAATGTCACTTCAGTTTGCCGAACCACTGCGCAACATCGGTACAATGCGCAAAATTGCGACTATTGGGGATGGGTGCAATCAATCCAATCTGACGGCGATGAAAGCAAGATAAAAAGCTACTCGTGACCAGCGCAACCTCTCGGCTCACCAAGGACGGCAAGCGAGTTGTGCTTATCAAACTGACTGCCGTTGACCCCAAGGCGTTGATTGACGCTGAGCTTTGAGGCGGACCTCGACTTTAGCCTAATGCGGTCTTTTTGAGAGTGCCGGCGAAGTTTGGCCTGAGATTTCATTGGCTAGAATCACTGACGCCCGTTTGTATCAACACTGCCGATTCCAGTTGCTCCAGGGACGTCTGCACACTATGCCAACGGCCAGGGTCTTTTTTCGTTTCGATCGCGGCTCCGACGTCTGAATAGAACTGCAGGATATTCTCGCGCAGTTCGGGTGATGTCAGATCGAACTTCCGGTCCGAGAGTTGAACCAGCAACTTTGCGTACGTATCGTCAGTGAGCGAGTATTCCGCCCCTTTGGTAGGCCGCCCGGTATCGAGATCGCAGTTGGAAAGCACAAGTTTGTCGTTCCGCACTTGCTCGAGAAGAGCGCGGTACTGGTCGACGGTGGTATTGATGCTTTTGAAGTAGAGATCTTCAGTTTGCGGGGTCGGATTATTGAAAGCCAAGCCTTTGAAGGGACCGATCTTCGGCATGTACCGTAACAGCGTCGATAAGATGCGCGTGCGAACGCCGGGCTTTTTGTAGTCTTTTCCCCATCGCTTTTCGTAATCGGAGCGCGACAAACGATAGAGGAACTTCCGTTTGGTGAAATTTGGAGTCTCGCGCACGAGTTCCTTCTTATGTGTTTGCAGCGCGACCTGGGTCATCTCAGGAATCATCCGGCTTACTGCGAAGCGATATGAGCCCACCGCCAAGTCTTCATGGGTCAGCACGTCTTTCAACTGCATTCCATAGACCACAGGAAACACGCGTTCGAGTAAAGCCTTAGATACAAGGAAGCCGATGAAATCGTGATACTGCTGCGAGGCATAACGGTTCTTCGCAACCTGCACGGTATCAAATCCGAACTCGGTCTTAAGGTGAGCGGTCCGATCCTGCGCGTAACGGACCGACTTGCCGTATTTCGCTCGTAGCTTGGGATATTCGATGGCAACGGCCTGGTTGACTGCCGGATGGCCGGCGATATCCGAGGCATAGTGCGACAGTGCGCCCAGCGCGAAGGCGTACTCGTCGACATCCTGACTTTCGAGCAACAACTCGCTAACAAAGTCTCCGCTGCGGACGTAATGCACCAGGTCGCTGAACTCTGTGCTGCCGAAAGGGTAATACCCCAGGTCCTGGATGACCGCGCCCCCATAGGCGTAGGCATGGGCTTCGGTGATCTGCTCCTCGGACAGTCCGGGATAACGTTGCAGGAGCAGGGGCCGGATCTCGGCAGCCCACAACAGATCTATGATTTCCTCGTGAGTGAGCACGGAGTATGCGGACGAGGCGTCGCTGAAGATGAGGACCGCCAGAACAATTGCCGAAGCAGCAATAAAGAAGCGGCGCCCGCCGCGGGCGCTCGCTCGAAGTGAGATCGTGATGCGGTTGGTCACTAGATGCGTCCCAGCACCAGTAGAACCACGACGATTAAAAGCACGATGCCTACACCACCGGTCGGGGCATAACCCCAATCCTTGCTGTGCGACCAGCGCGGTAACGCGCCGAGAAGTGCCAGAATCAAGACCACAATCAAGATGGTTCCCAGCATGTCTTTCTCCCTTTCTGTTCAAGAAGCGGGGCAACCTCCGAGATTGCACCGCCTCGGCTCATTTGCCAGTTCGCTCTAGCGTAAGCTTCCTGTAGTTGGATTGGCCGGGTTGCCGATAGCTTCGCCGGAGACCAGTAGTTCGACCCTGCGGTTCTGCTGCCGGCCGGCGGAGTTATCGTTGGAAGCTACTGGCAGGCTATTGCCGTAACCTCGGGATGAGACCGCATTCGTCGATACGCCCTGCTGTACCAGGTAGTCGCGCACGGAACCGGCACGATTCTCGGACAACGTTTGATTCATAGCATCGCCGCCGACATTGTCGGTATAGCCGCCAACTTCGATGTTGAGCCCCGGGTATGACAGCAAGATTCCGGCGACTTTCGCCAGCTTCTCGCGTGCTCCTGGTTTCAGCGAATACTTTCCGCTGTCAAACAGGACGTCGGACATGCTGACAATCAGGCCGCGCGCACTCTCGCGAGTTTGAAGGATCGAGTTCAACTGTTGAGACAGCCGCTTACGCATTTCCATCTTTTCAGCATCGGCTTGCTCCAGGGATTGCTGCGCCTTCAGCGAAGCGGCCCGGGATTGGTCGGCATCCGCCTGCGCTGCCGAGAGTGCGGTTGCGGAGGAAGCCTGGTTAGCCGCCATATCTGATTGAGCTTTTGCAGTTGCAGCCTGCGCGTCCGCTTCGTCAGTCCGTGCCTTCGCCGAATCTGCTTCAGCCTGAGCCTTGGCAGCCTGCGCATTCACGGTGTCGGATTCCGCCTGCATTTTCGCGGCTTGTGCTTGTGCCATATCGGACTGAGCCTGGGCGTTCGCGCTTTGGGCTCTGGTGGTGTCAGACTCAGCTTGTTCCTTCTGTCGCATCGCCGCATCTGCCTCACCTTGCGTTTTGGCCTGCGCATCCCTGGAGGCCTGTCGCTCGTTTTCCAAACGGACGTCGTCCATCTTTGCGACGGCGATCGCGCGAGCATCTTCCGCGGTCTGCACTGCCTCGCGGGAGGTCGCGATCAGCGACTTTTTATCGATATGCTTGCTGGTGGCATCGGCATCTGCTTTGTCCATCAACTGGACTGCGTGTTTGTAGCTGTCGCCGGCGTACTGCTCGGCTCCCTCGGATTGAGCGATACGCAGTGCATTGCGGGCCTCGAAGAATTCCAGGGGCAACTTCGCATTCAGGACCACTGGATCGAACTTGTAGCCGGTGGGAATGTAGCCGCCGCGCTCCATCAATTCATACTTGGCATTCACCGTTTCCGTCGTTCCCTTGGTGTCTTCACGAACCACATTCTCGATCACAACTACGTTGCTGGGTTGGCGCACGGCGTAGTAAGGCTCCGCGGTAACGATCAGCGCGAAAGCCTGGAGATCCGTGGTTACGTCCAGTTTGCTGCGATGATTGTCGCCGACCAGAACCTCGCCCAGATTGACGGCGCGGCCTTCTGGGGATATTGCCCACAAGATGTAGGTCAGATACTCATTGCCGAAAGTTGTAGGCTTTTGCAGATTTCCAAATTCGACTTCGATTTCGGTGTAGCCCTTTTTGCTTTCCACTTTCGCTTGACCAGTCGCCGCAGGCATAAGGTCCGTACCCGCAAAATCGAGTTTTGAGGCTCCGCTGCGGTGTTTGTAGTTGACTGCCTGCACACTCCTGCTAGTGACAGTCACGTGAAAGACAGGCATCGGGCTCAACGGTTCGAGTGCCGGGTTGGTTTGCGAGTTAGTCTGCGCCCATGCGCTCAGACTGAGGATAATTCCAGCTACCAGAAACAGCTTCGTTTTCAAAGTATCTCCTTGAGGCAGCATGTCTGCCGTATTGCGGAATGCGAATGTTAGTGGTGCATGTTGCAGGTTCCTCTACGAGTTCAGGAGTACGCCGACATGAACCCTGGCCAGCGAATGGAACAATCCAAAAATATTCAGCAGCCACAGAACCACTGCGATGACCACGACGCCATTCAGAATGGATTTGATGGATCCCTGCATTGGGATGAAGCGGTTTACCGCCCACAGGAGAACGCCTACAACGACCAGAACTTCGAGAATTTGGAGTAGAGGCATGATCTTTTTACCTTCCTTGTTGCGCGAGATAACCCCTCGATCCGCCTGAAGAAGGTGCTTGCAGCGGCGTCCGAGAGTCGTTTGGGCCGAATCGTGTTCCTCCCTAAGGCTTAGCGGCGCGGTACACGGATGAAGAGTGCTGATTCGCTGGATGTGGTAGCCGGCGTGACCTGATCAGGACACGTGCCGGGCGACCTAAGGTAGGAGCTGCGATTCAGCTTCGCGGTTCCGTCTACACACTCAGAAGATGATTAAGAATGACAGAGATGGCATTGAGCGTCTGAGCAAGATAGCTCACATGTGAAATCAAGGTTGCCACCCCAAGAAGTGGATCGACGCACAAAGCTTTAGTTTCCAGGCTCGGAGTCCGTTCCTAAGCAGCAGCCCGAGAGGTGGATTGCACGGGCACGCGTGCGTCTGGCAAGTCGAATTCCCGTCCACAGTCGAAGCAGACCTTGTAGGTACGGTGTTTGATGGTGAAGACCCGACTTTGATGACGATGTCGGCAGCCAAAGAGAAACTGGAGAATCCAAACAAGAGATTTCATAAATCCTGCGCGCGCTGGCGGCGTTCGCAACTTCCGTTAACGTCGAGCCAATCGAGTAACGATTTTACACTGGCACGAGCCAGGGCGATCGCGCAATCCGCGGCTCCGTAGTAGATGTTGAGCGTGTCACCATCGGCATCCATTGTATAGCCACAGGGAAACACGACATCATCGACATCGCCATGACGTTCGTAGTCCGCCTCTGGTCCAAAGATCCACGAATCCCCTCGTAACAAGCACTTCTCCGGGTTTTCGAGATCGAAAAGTGCCAAGCCCAATCGGTACAGACAGCCAGAGGGCGTATGCCGAACTCCATGATAGAACACGAGCCATCCGCGAGCAGTCTCGATGGGGGGCGGAGACAGCCCGATCTTGTTAGCATCCCACCAGGCACCGCGGCGAGCTTCCAGCATGAGCCTGTGCCGGCCCCAATAGCGTAGGTCGGGAGAGTAAGAAATCCACATGTGGGATCCGAGCGTTGTCATCGGACGATGAATAAGGGCCCAGCATCCGTCGATTCTCCGGGGCAGGAGAGCGGAGTCTTTATCGTCCGGCGGCATAATCACACCATATCGTTCGAAGGTGCGGAAATCTTTGGTAAGGGCAAGCGACACGCCAGGTCCGCCGCGCGAATAGGAAGTGTAGGTGACAACGTATTGCTGTAGTTCGGGGACGAAGGTGATGCGAGGATCCTCAATACCCCAGATCTCTTCCGGGAAATTCTTGGCATCCGCCATCAACGTGGGCTCTGGGTCGACCTGCCATCCATCGACGCCGTTGCGAGAGCGCGCGGCACAGAAATGGGACAACCCACGGCGATCTTCCACGCGGCAGAGCAACAGCGTCGTGCCATCCGCCAGCAGCGTTGCGCCCGCGTTGAAGACGCTGTTGATGGGATACGGCCATTCGTTACTCGTTAGAATCGGGTTTGCGGGATGGCGATGAAGTACTGGCTCGAAGCGTGTGCTCAACAGACTAGCCTGCTTTTCTACGGGTACGGTCATGAAAGGATTTCCTTTTGTTCAGGCCCTGGCAGAGCACGCATCTCGAGAAGTGCCATCAAGAATGACAGCGTTGATTCTGCTCCCTGGTTTTCGTTCGCGCGGTCGGGATGCAGGCCATCGCGACAACCGCCCGTCGCGGAATCATAAAGAGGAAGTTGCAGATCGTTGTCGCCAACAAACCAGTTGAAAGCTGACCAGGCTTCGCCGCGCCAGCGGCTGTTCCCGGTTACGCGGTATGCTTGCAAACAAGCCGAGACCGCGCCGGCGGCTTCAAGTGGCTGCTGATCGAAGCGGGCCTTCTCGCCATGCTGGCGATAAAACCCTTGCGAACCAATCGGGACAAAGTGGCCGTTGGCTTCGCACCGCTGCATTTCCATCAGCCACTCCAGAGATTCCAGTCCAGCGGAAATCATGCGCTCATCCGAGCGATCTTCGCCAACCAGCAACATGGCTTGGGATAGTCTGGAGTTGCCGTAGGCTAGAACGTTCTCGAACCATTTCCAATTGGGTTGTCGGATGGAATCATACATTTTGAGAAGACGGCCACTGAGGGCACATTGTACTTTCTGTGCATCGCGATCTCCGGGGTACGAAGTGAGATACTCCTGAATGCCGAGCAAGGCATACGCCCAAGCACGCGGGCTGCTGAATTCCATCGCGGCAGGAAGAGCGAATTCAAAGAGTCGCCCGGCAGCGCCCCTGAGTCCCTGATTCTGCGATCGCCCCAGAACCGTTCCAAGCGCCCACAACGCCCGTCCATGACAATCTTCGGATCCGACAGGCTCATTCCACCGGCGATCGTAGCGGAGAAAGTTCTTGAACCTTCCCTTCGCGGAATTGAACGCATGTTCCAGAAACGCGAGATACAGCCCTGCGGAATTTGAGGCAGATGAATCGCCATTCTCCGCTTTCGTTTGCTCCAGCAGCAGTGCCAAAATCAGAGCCCGCGCATTGTCATCCGTGGTATAGCCCTCTCTCCGATTCGGGATCGTGAAGATTGCGTGCTGAAGCATCCCAGTGTCATCGGTCATCCGGTGCAGTTGATTCAGTTTCAACTCCGGCAAGCGGCCCGGCGACTTTTCAGTCAGGCGCGCGGAGAACTGAACTTTTGGACTCTCCATTCGATCGGTTCGCACGCGCGAAAAACTCTGCATATAACCTTGCGCCACCCGCTTCCATACCATCTCCCGCGCGAAAAGGTAACCGCGTTTGCGCATAGAGTGGCGAATGGCAGGAGTGTTTAGGAGCTCGATCGTCTTATTCGCAATTGCATTGGGGTTCTGGAATGGAACAAGCGCGCCTCGGCGATCATCCAACAACTCGATTGCATGCCAGTAGGGAGTAGAGATGATCGCTTTTCCGGCACCTAAGGCATAGGCAAGTGTTCCGGAAACGACCTGCGCTTCATGGCGGTAAGGAGTTATATAAATGTCAGCCGCGCCAATGAACTCAACCATTTCCTCGGGACTGACAAAGCGGTTGTGGAAGATCACATGCGGTTCCACTCCTATTTCCTTCACCAAGGACTGCAAACTAACGCGATAGTTGTCACCCTCGCGGCGCAGGATGTGAGGGTGAGTCGCGCCTGCAACGATGTAGACAACGTTCTTGTGCTTGGACAAAATCTGCGGCAATGCCTGAATTACGTTTTCAATTCCCTTATTCGGGGAGAGCAAGCCGAACGTCAACAAAACCGCTTTCCCTTCTACGCCAAAGCGGTCCTTGTAGAAATTAGGGTCAAGAAAAGGCAGGTCCGGAACGCCGTGCGGGACCATGTCAATCTTGCTGCCCGGCACTTTAAAGACTTCCTGCAGGAACTGGGATGACAGTTGGCTCATCACAATGAGCCGGTCAGAGAGCTCGGCAATCTCTTCCATGACCAGCAACTGGTCAGGATTCGGCTCGCGCAAAACCGTGTGCAGCGTGGTGACCACTGGCATTTTCAGGCCGCGCAGCAAATGCAAGATATGGCTCCCGGCTGGACCGCCGAAGATTCCATACTCGTGCTGCAGGCATACCATGTCGATATTGTTGAAGTTCAGGAATGCGGCGGCGTCCTGATATGACCTCACATCGTCCTGAACGAGTGTCCATCGGACCCGGGCGGGATAGTCGTAACCTTCATCGGTATCGTTGACAGGGAGAGCCAACAGTCGAGCAGTTCCGTACTCCGCGGAGATGGCGCTACACAAATCGGTGGTAAACGTCGCGATTCCGCAATGTCGTGGAAGATAATTCCCGATGACCGCGACACGACTCGGCAGGGATAGCTTCGAGGGCAATGGGGCACGAGTCCCTGCAGACTCTCCGTGAATCAGGGGACGGCGCGGCTCGACGACTTTCAGAAGAGCCTGCTGCGGAAGGGTGTTTAACGACAAATGTGCTCCTAAAACGTGATGAGAAACGGCACCGAAACAGTAGATCTCCCGCTCGCGCGTAGAACCGGCAACTGGTCGGGAGCCGGCTAGTCCAGGTGCGTTCAGCTGTAATTTAGTGGTGCGTCCATCGGTGGATTCTTCTGCTTTCAGTATTCAATGCCGATGGACTGGCGAACTGGTCAAAATTGACCAGTTGCTCCAATGTGTTGCGGACACAAGACTGCTTCTGCAAAAACTGCTTCTGCCCGCGGCGCGGTGTCGGCGGCTTCTAGGCATTGATGTGTACGGGCACTAACTCGGGAACACAGCGAGAATTTCCGATGGCTTTAGCCGCGTCTTCAGCCGTCAGTTTTCCCATAATCAGGGCCAGCTTGCGGTTGGTTGTCATCTGGGCAGGCAGCCGATCGAACCGCTGCACGTATGCCGGGGCACGCGTGCCGCCATGGCTCACTCTTACAACAAACTTCGTGTTAGTCATACATTCTCCTGTTTGCTCTGGTGAGAAGCAAGATGAAGGCGTAGAAAGCCTTTTCTCATTTCCTGCACCGGATTAATGGGTAATAGTCCCGCGACTAAATGCCTTTGTAAGGCTCGTATGGAGCCTCATGTGCAGGCTGCTCGGTGTACGGCTTGTAAGGAGGCTCAGGGAGCGCAGGCTTCTCGGAGTATGGCCTATATGGAGTTCCAGGTACCGGTGGCTCTTTGGCGCCATCGGAGTCTGCAGCTTCACCGGGGTGGGCCCGTCACGGCTCGGAGGATTTACTTGCATTGGTAGCTGAAGGATTGAACATGGCATCTCTTCTGAGCAAAGGTTTAACGAGGCAGAACGCGGCCACCTAGCCACATCCTGCCTTGCCGTGCACCTGCTCTAAAGATAATGATGCGCCTCGCAGAGGATTGCGAGATGGTCACAATTGACCATCTTATTGATGAGGAACCGTTCATTGTGTAGCCATGAAGGCCAAGAAGAAACAAGCTTTATCGGTTCGTTGCCCGACGTGTGGCGCAAAGCCGGGAGAAAAATGCGAGCTTAGTACGGGACTGCCCCGAACGGAGCCGCATCGCGAACGCCGTTTAGCGGGCGCAGAAAAATGAGGGCCGGGAAGGCTTTCAAGCCACGGTCCGCTCTGCAACCTTCGAAGTGAGACGGTCCAAGACTTCATTGATCAGCGCCGCAGCTGCTACGCTCTCTTCCACCGTCGGCGTCGAAATCTGGAGCAGCCCCTGCCGACCGAGGTTCGGGGGAAGCACGAACGAATTCTGGTGTTGCATCACAAATTCCAAAATGTGAGCCAGTCCTTCGGATTCGTATTCGTTATCGAACCGCACGCCGGTGCTGTGAGAGTTGTTCGCTGAGGTCCAATACTCACAAGCCAAAAGCCAATGACCTCGTGCTATGGATGACCAGACCTTCAAGTAGTCCAGCATGCCAGCGGGAGCAAAGCCGTATTCGACGTGAATCAAGCCAGTTTGGGCGCCATGCGTCAGATCTGGCCACGATACAACAATTGCACTCTCCAGCGTTTGGTCGAGACTTTGTGTCGGATCAGGGTTCATAGGTCGATTCTCCGTAGTAGAGCTGAGCTCATGCTCGCGCCCATTCCGCATCGCGTTGGAACGATTGCCGCGCGACCGCCGTATCCAGGGAGCAACTCTGTTGCATATGGCGAGAATGCGCGGACACAGTCACGTACGGCACTCCGAGGAAATGTCGGGTAGCGATTGCGGTAACTTCAAGAGCATTGAAGTGCTGCCGCTTTACCTTCTCTAGAATCCGCTTTAATGCATTTTGTACCTTTGCTGCTCCAAGCGAGCCAAAGAACATCACCTTGACTTCGGTCGCCATAAAAAAGAAGTTCCACCCGGCAGCATGGATTTTGCGATCTAGAGCAGAGGCATCCAAGGTTTTGAGCAAAGTCCATTGTCCTGAATAGGGTTCACTTTCCAGCCCGATCAGCTTCTTCATCTCGGGCCAGTTTTTCATGAGAATTGCGCCGACTTGAACCATTGGTGGCATCCGTGGTGGTTTCCTATCTGCTCTAACAATGTTGGACCGAGGAGAGAACAAAAACTGCTCAAAAATGACCACTCTCAGTGTCACAAGTCGCGTGTTTGCAGTGTAAAGTCACTGTGAGGCCGATTTATGCGGCTTCAGTTGATCCTGGGACTATACTTGCGACACATGCCTCCTTCTACAGCAGTCAAGAAGAACGGCGGGTTTAATCCCGACACTTTCCTCGCCACCATCGGCGATGGCAGGAAGATCCTGACGGTCGCGAAAAATCAGGCGATATTTGCGCAGGGCGACGACGCGGACGCTGTCTTCTACGTGCAGAAAGGCAAAGTGAGGCTCACCGTCGTCTCCAAGATCGGCAAAGAGGCAACGATCGCGATCGTAAACCAGGGAAACTTTTTTGGGGAAGGTTCGCTGGCGGGTCAGCTATTACGAATGGGCTCCGCGGCGGCGATGACGGATTGCGAGATTCTTCGCGTGGAGAAGAAGACAATGATGGAGGCGCTTCATCGGGAACCTGCGCTTTCCGAAATGTTTGTGGCATATTTGCTGGCGCGCAACATCCGCTACGAAGAGGATCTGGTCGACCAGTTGTTCAACTCCAGCGAGAAACGCCTGGCTCGCGTTTTGCTCCTGCTCGCTCGTTTTGGCAAGGAAGGCATTCCAGAAACAGTGGTTCCCAAGATCAGCCAGGAAACCCTGGCGGAAATGGTCGGCACGACTCGTTCGCGCGTCAGCTTCTTCATGAATCGATTCCGGAAGCTGGGATTCATTCACTACGCCGGCGGCTCGGAAGGCGCTCTCCAGGTCCATAGCTCGCTGCTGAATGTCGTTCTCCACGATTAGAGTCCTGCCAAAAAAGGCATTCGTGAAAAATCAGGATGCCCGAGTATGAAAACGCCGTCTTCAGCCTTTAGAATCGCTACTAGTCACGTCCTGCGGTTCGGCCTCGACCGTCAGTTCTACTTTGGCCCCCACCTTCAGGCGGACCTCATTCCCGTCTGCATCGGTTAGCGTGTTTTCGATGCGGAGTTCCTTGTAGAGGTCGTCGGCGCCCGCAACTGAAATCTGGGCCTTATCCGGTTGGGTCGGAACATGGGATTTGATCACCTTTTGAACCGTTCCACCCATAGTGGTGCTCGGATTTTCCGTCATAGTTGGTCCTCTGAAGCTTCAGCCTGGAACATTGTGTTACTGCGGCTTCTCATCATGCCCTTTCTTCTCTCCCGGATTGTTGGCTGGTGGCGGCTGTGGTTGGCGTGGAGGCCGTGCTTCGGACGGAGTCGTGCGTTCTGGTTGCGAACGCTCAACGGGCGTCGAATTCAGAGGCCGCTGTTGCGGCTCGTTCCGATTGGGTTGGTGTCGGCTATTCGGCTGGTCTGCGGGCACACGATTCGGCTCCGGGTGGTTTGGGCGTACTGACGGAGCACGGTCCGGCTCCGGCTGATGATTCGACACAGGCCGCTCTGGGCGAGCGGCATTGTTCTCTGGATGCGCGGACGGCGAATTGGCTACTGGCTGAATTGCCGCACGATTCATCGGAGCGTTGTAGGGCGTGCCAGTTTGTCTTGCGCGCACAATGTCGCGGTCGGTGAACGCCCCCGGCCTTGGAGTAGCAGCCACTTCTGGTGTGCCATGGTTCAAGGATGCCCGTTGCTCCGGGTTAATGCGGGCAGCGCGCTCATGTTGTGTCTGCGCGGCCACGGGTGGAATATGCCTCTCGCGTGCGACGGACTCCTGTCGCGATGTGGGACGCGCGCTGATGCCACCGTTGCCACCGTTGTAGCTGACGCGGTTGATAGTAGTGGTGTTGTTGATCACCGTCGTGTTGTAGACGTTGTGAATGTTAGTGACATTCACGTTGCTCACGGAACGGTTGTAGTAGAACTGTCCGTTCTGCCACCGTCCGCCTTGGTAGCCGTCGCCGTAATATCCATAGCCGTAACTGACGCCGCCATAAAACCCTACTTGCTGGCCCCAATAGCCGTTATTGAAAACATATCCGTTGCCGCCCCAACTCCAATATGCCGGAGTCCACAGCAGACCAGGTTCAGGAGCCATGACCCACGTGCCCGGCACCCAGTAGTAGCCGTCATCGTCGCCGGCGTATGCCCAGTATCCGGGTGTCCAGATGTAGCCCTCACCAGGGACCATCGGCTGCTCATAGACCGGTAATTCCGGAGGGGCAAATGAGACAGAGATGCTGAATTGCGCGTAAGCTGCCGCCGACATGGCGAGTAGTATGAGCGCGAACAGCGGCGAGCGAACGGAGCGAGTGATACTCATTGTGATTCCTTCTTATCTCGACATAATTCGCGTGCCCGGTAAGGCCTTGCTGCTGCAGACTGCGCGAGTAGAGGCAACAACTTCCGAACGAGACGTTGTGGAGATCTGGTCGCGTTCGCAGAGATGATCTGGTAGACACCTTCTCACGTGCGAGTGGGTGAATTCTGAGCAAGAAAGCTCAGTTCCCGATTGTTACTGCTCATGAACCATCAATGCAGTTCTGCACGATTGAGTGCTTCCACGAAAGCGCTGGTCACACTCGAAGGGGTGACTCCGCCGATTGGCGGCCAATCTACCGGCGGAAACTGACGGGCGGGCGTCCCTTCCGGCGCTGCCCTTTGCCGAGAGCCGCACGCGAGACAGCTGGCGCCAATCTGTTGTTTCTCGGTCTCCTTCGATATTTCGTTTTCGCGCACGGCAAGCGAAGCGGTGACGACCGGCCCCTGGCACTTGTCACAGCGATAAACCGCGAGGTGCAGATAATGTTTCTTCATTGCAAGCCCTCAAGAACAACGTTGAAGAATAGGCTACGCGTTTGACGTTGTACCTTTCCGTTCAGAGTTGATCAGTTCCAGTACCTTCTTGTTCATGATCAATTGTGAACAGACGGGCGAATGTGTTTCACCTATACATACTTAAGAGTATGGCTGCAACTGCCACAGTTCTGTGCATCCACCACGATCCTGGACAGTTGACCCTGTTGCGGGAAAAAGGATATGGACTGGTCACGGCGACGAATGGCAGAGAAGGCTTGCGGCTCTTAATGTCACGTCCGGTGGATGCAGTCGTTCTCGAATACTATCTAGAAATATTGGACGGGCAAATTGTGGCGGACGAAATCCGGCGCGCAAAACCGAAAGTTCCCATCATCATGGTTGCCGATCCCGTGGAACTACCGCACAAGGCTTTAAAGTCGGTGGACACCTTAGTAGACAAATCTGCTGGGGCGCACTTTCTATGGGCTGCTGTCCATTTCCTTTTGGCGAGCAAAGCCAGTGGTTCTGTGCGCGAGTTAAAACTCCAACGTCGTTCCCGTTTGAGGAGTTGACGATGTCGAAGGTTTCAAGACGCCACATTCTCGTGGTTGATGACAATCCAGGTGTTCGCGAGACCCTGGCAATGTTGCTGATGTGTGCGGGTTACGACGTGGCCGTTGCTGAGGATGGCTTTGCGGCGCTGTCTGAGCTGAGAAAAACAATGCCCGATGTAGTTATCTCCGATTTGGAGATGCCTCACATGTCGGGTTTTGAGTTGCTCTCTGTTGTGCGCCGACGTTTCCCGCAGATATTGACCGTTGCCATGAGCGGCGCGTACTCGGAAGACGGCTTGCCCTCCTGGATAGCCGCGGACGGGTTCTACGCCAAAGGAGGCGGACCCAAGAACCTGCTTCGAAAAATCGAGCAGTTAATCATTTCAACTCCTGCACCCAGCGGAGCACATCGGCAAGAGATCGTTCCAGCCTGGATTCCGCGCAATGGCAACGACTCGAATGGTATTCCCTATGTGACGGTGACCTGTGAGGAGTGCCTTCGATCGTTTCAATTGGTAGTAGCTGAGGAGACCATTTTGCAAGTTGTTGAAGTGCCATGCCGGTTCTGTCCAGTTAGGAACAAATACGTCATAGCACCATCCGTTGAAAGTAGATTCGAAGCCTGTGCGTAGATTCTGTACTACTCCTTGCCTTCAGGCTGCTTTGAAGGCCGCTCCGCATTCCAGACAACATGCTTCGTGACGAGGCGTAATGAGTCCACAGAACGGGCAGATCCGCTGTGAGGCGAAGTCGCCGACATGGCGTTCGATCTTGAGGAACTTCCGGAGGGATGCTGCTAAGAAAGCAAGCAGACTACGGAGACCAGCAAGAAACGGATGGCGCGCGAAGGACACGGTTGAAACTCCAGCGTAGTGATTCTGCAATGTCCACCATGGCACATCTCATCCCACCGATTCTGTGCAAGATTGCTCAATTTAAGGAGATTGTGATTTCCAGCCAGAATTGATACGAGCGACTTTTCAAGCCCGCAAAGTGAGCAATTCAGACCATCTATCCCGGTATTGCGCGCTTATGATGGTTCCTGAGACAAGCACTTCCTCTCTCTTTCAGGTCCTCTGAGCTAAGTCAGCATATCTGAAGTTTTCTCCTCTTAGTTCCGTACAAACCTAAAGGAAAACTTTCCATGAAGAAAACACTGGCAGTGTTGTTGATGAGTGCGATGGGAATGGTTGGAACCCTCGCGTGGGCGAGCTCAGCGCGGGAAGATTCAGTCGCCCGGCTGGATTCCTCCGTCGACGTTTTACACGCGATTATGGCGACTCCGGACAAAGGGATCCCGGAAGAGGTATTGAGCAACGCAAAGTGCATGCTCGTAGTGCCCAATATGATCAAAGGCGGCTTCATTTTTGGAGGCAAGCACGGACGCGGAGTGGCTACGTGCCGCACGGCCGAAGGCTGGAGCGCACCGGCTTTCGTTTCGATCGGCGGCGGGAGTGCGGGATTTCAGATCGGCCTGGAAGGCGTGGACCTAGTCATGCTGATCATGAACGATCAGGGTTTCCAGCACCTGCTTTCCAGCAAATTTGAACTCACGGGAGAAGGTTCGGTCGCGGCGGGCCCAGTTGGACGTCATGCTTCCGCAGGAACAGACTGGAAGATGAACACTCAAGTACTGACTTATTCGCGCTCGAAAGGCGTCTTCGCCGGACTGACACTAGAAGGTGCAGTCGTGGAGCAGGATAACGATTCCACTCGCGCGATATACGGCAAGCACATGATGTTTCGCAACATCCTTTCGGGCAAAGCGGCGACTCCGCGCAGCGCAGATGCGTTCTTGAAAGCCGTGTCAGAAGCAGGCCAGCAAGCAAAGATCGCTGAAATAAAAGACGACAAGAAATAGTTGCGTCAGGACCTAACAACTAGAGCGTTTGGCTGGCCGGAACCTGCATGGGCTCCGGCCAGCGCAATACTACGTTTAGAAAAGGGACCTTGTCGGCGGCCGAATACCTGTTTGAAGGTGCAAAACATTATGATACGTAATCTGCGTAAATGTGTTTGGAGCCAAGCCTTGTGGTTAGGTCTTTGGCCGCTCTTGGGATTCGGTCAGGCCTTTGACCTCTCGGGAAATCTGGATGCCTGCAAATCCGGCAGCGAGTCATGTGACCGATCCAAGTTGAGTGCGGCGCAGTTGGACGACGTGGCTTTCGCCGCTCACCGGCGCAATGTTGTGAATTGCAGGAATGGCTATTCTTCCTGTGATCTTGCCAAGCTGACTGAACTGGAGACTATCGCGTTGGCTCTAGCCAATCACCAGAAGAATGTGTCCGACTGCAATGACGGGATGCAATCCTGTGACCGCTCAAAACTGACTCTGCTTGAGATTCGCAAAATAGACGCATCCCAGCGCCAAAGCAATCTGGCTGCCTGCAAAGATGGATCGGGCACCTGCGATCGATCTAAACTAACAGCGGCGGAAACCGCGGACGTGAATATCGCCAATCAACAACTTAATGCGTCCGACTGTGAAAACGGCTCTGGCACTTGCGATCAGGCGCAGCTAACTCCTACGCAAGCCAGGGATGCGTATGCTTCGGAACACAGGCGCAACGCACAGAATTGCGGACATGGCTGGGACCAATGCGATCCTTCCAAACTGACTCCCGAGGAAGCGAAACAAACTGCGTCCGCTGAAGAACATCGCAACTTCGCGTCCTGCCAGGACGGCCAGGAAACTTGTAACTATGCAAAGCTGTCTCCAGCGGAAGCTAAGACGCTGGCTGATGCCGAACACAAGCGGAATTACACAGCTTGTCTGACTGGGGACGGCTATTGCGATCCTTCCCGACTCACACTTCAGGAGACTCATACGATCCACCCACAATTAGCTCCTTCTGAGAGGGTGGGCGGAATTTCTTCCCATTGACCTTATGACTCAACGACAGTGTCCCCATTGCAGTAGCGAACTGGTGAGAGCCAGGCGCACGGGTCAGCAATCAGTACCAGGTATCGCTCGAGCCGTATCCTCCGCTTGGCGCTGCAGCGTTTGCGGTCGCGAGTTTAGTACTGAGCAGATCCGTGACAGCAAGCGTGCCAAGCCCGCCACTGCGAGCGCGGCATTGCCCTAGTGTGCCCACGTAGAGGCTCGAAAGGGCTTGGAAGCTTATCGACTAGTTTTCGGTCAAATCCGGCCAGTTGGCATCAGCACACAGTACCGGATTTGAACCCACGATTTCCACCCACGATTCTCGCGTTGCTAAAGACACAGCACAACGTAGCACTTAGCTGCTAATCATCCCAGAGACGCGCAAGGAATAGTTCAGGCCGCCGCAAAACGGGCGGGCCGCTAAGTCCAGAGGCGAGCAATGAAAACCTTTCAATAGCTGTGCAACTTTGAACAGACGCTCATTGCCAATGTCGGCATACTGATTATGAGCAGCCTTCGGGGGAGGGCCTGTTCAAACTTACGTCCCAGAACTCTTTTGATTCTGGGACGTTTTGTTTTGCTTCGGATAAGGGGACAGAGAGTGCAGTGCGATATTTCACCAAGAAGAGCCATGAACGGAGTGTGTCAATGGGGGTGCTAGGCAATGCTCGGGAGGCGCGGCCTTGCTGCTGAACATGTCGGGTAAGCAGGAATGCGGTTGCCTCGTCCCCTTCTGCAGTAATCCGTCCTTCGCATCCGCGCGGAGAAGAAAGATCGCTCCCGCGGCGGGCCACCTCTGCTGCGCAGGCTGGCGGAGGCTTTACTAAGCCAGCCCAAGAATTTGAAGAATGATGTTGGTGGTGTCTATAGGCTTGAACGAGGATTGCACGCCCAGAGAACGGTTCTCTCTGGCACTCACCGAGCGTCTACCTCCTTATCTCCCTTAACCTTGGAGAATAGGGGGCTATCAATCGTTCCGCCGATCCGAAAAGGAAACTGCAACTTACCGTCTTTTAAACTCGCTCCGGCCAGCCGAGCCATGGTGTTGGTGAAGAAGCTTTCCTTACTTGTAATCTCCGCCAAACCGCGGTAATTCAAATCGTCAGAGCCTGAAACGCTCACGCTGCCCGAGCCATCGACGTCGACTCCGTAGCCGTCAAGGTCAATCAGCCTGCTCGAAATCCGCTGATTCTCCAGTTCCAGGTCGGTGGTGATCAGCTTAAACGAGGACGGATCATCTTTCGCCGGCCCAAGATCGTTGAAGTGCGCCAGTTTCATCAAATTCGCGTTCAGCTTTAGACTGGGCAGCTGTCCGTTGCGCACTGTCAGGTGTCCAGTTCCATACATTCCCGCCAAGGGGCGGAGCGAGTGCGCGATCTCTCCCGTTAGTTTTACGTCTCCTTCCATCTTCCCGGTCATCTTTCCACCGCCGCTCGGGAAGGCTGCCAGAAGTTGGGCCACATTGATTCCGCTCAATCGGGCATTGATCTTGAACTTTGCGTTCTTCCCCGACAAATCGAAGGAGAGGTCACCCGCGGCACTCCCGCCATACACTTCTTCCGCTTTGACATCCGTGAAGAGAACATGCCGCGACTCCAACCGTAGTTTGGAATTGAGATTTCTTGCCTCGATAGCGCCGAAGCGCAGAAGATCTGCCTTTAGCCTGCCCTGGCCGTCCATCGAGGCAGAAGAAGGATTGATAATCCCCGCCAGGTTCACTTGTTCCAGTTCGCAGGAGATCTCGTGAGCTTCGAAGAAAATGGGACCGGCCGAATCGGAGGGCAGGAGATTCGACGCAATCACGGTTGCGCGTTTAATGTTCAGAATCGAAATAGGAGCGAGAGGAACATCATTCACCTCAACTCTTGATTGAGGATTTTCAAAGTTCCACGGGCCGTCGGGATCCGAAGTGAGGTTCAAGACTGCGTCTTCGACTACGAGGGACTTAATAACCACGCGCCGGTGCAGGAGCGCTCCGAGGCTAAGTTCGGCATCGATCCGCGCCACCTGGAGAACATAGCCAGCTGGAAATATCGGAGGGTTCCTAATGCCGATATGGTCAACGTGAATCGTTACAGGAAAAAATGTAAGCGCCAGCCCTGCGAGTTCAACTTTCTTTCCAGTTTTCGCTTGGAGATAGGAGATTAATTGGGGCCGGTAGAGATCCATGTTAATGAGAGCGGGGACCGCCAAAGTCAGCGCAAGGAAGAGTGTCGCGGTGATGCCCGCAACGATTAGAGTTGTCCTACGACGGATGATCATGTCGAGCCTTAGAAGTACAAACCGGTTTCCAACAGCATGCTATAAAACGTCGCCGCTAAACAGTTCAATTGTGACCAGGTCTGGCGAAACCTTCCGTGCTGCTCACTTTTGTACACTCTGCAAATAAACGCGCAGCCGCAGTAGCCATTCGGTTGCGAAAGTGTGGGTTCGTCCCAATTTCATCCCCACTTGTGCATTGATCTCCGAGCGACAGCCTAGAGTTGTGACATGTGCAATTGTGAGCAGCGTCATGATTCCCAAAGTGGCAGAATGAGGACACTAGACAGAAGGGATTATTCGCATTTCCCCTTGCCGCTCCCAGGAGGACTTATGTGGATTGCCAAGCATTTTAGGTTGTCACATGCCTACACAGAACTTGAAGCACTGACTGCGGAACGTACGGCAGAACTGCAGACACTCAGTCAGCGTCTGCTTAAAGTGCAGGATGAGGAGAGGCGAAAATTAGCCCGCGATTTACACGATAGCACCGGCCAGACACTGACTGCGCTGAAAATAAGTGCGTCGCTATTGCAGGAGACCTGCAGGGAAGTTCCGGCTGCACTGGCAATGGTGTCCGACGTCGTGCAACTGGCTGATCAGGCCATCGAAGAAATTCGAACCATGTCGTATCTGCTGCATCCTCCATTGTTGGACGAGGTGGGATTTGCTTGCGCGGCCGAGTGGTATATCGAAGGGTTCGCCAAGCGAAGCGGAATTAACGTAAGAGCGGATATTGTGACTCCGCATGAGCGTTTGCCAAAGAGCGTGGAGATCACTCTGTTCCGTGTGCTGCAGGAGAGCTTGACTAATGTACACCGTCACTCCGGCGCGTCGGAGGCGATCATCCATCTTCTACATCAGGGCGACGCCGTGATTCTCGAGGTCCGCGATTTCGGCAACGGCATACCAAAGGAGCTCCTGCGGTTGCTTCAAGGAATCAGCCCGAAATCGGGGGTCGGTCTAGCCGGGATGCGCGAGCGATTGCGGGAACTAAACGGGAAGCTGGAGATAGAATCCGATGCTCGCGGGACCAGCATGCGCGCAACCGTTCCGCTCGATGGGCGGACTCGATCCATTCCGTTGGAAACTCATGGGGTAGTCTGTGCGTCCGCAGCGGCCTGAAAAAAGATATTGCCGTGCCTGGTGTGCACTCGTAACGCTCGGTTCCAAGCAGCGGAAAGCTATTGAGCACAGAAAGCCAGAAGGGTTCGATGAACTCGTAACAGCTTACTTTTGTGCTCGTAATAGATGAATCCCGATTCCTTGAACCTCTTCATGAAAAAGCAAACACGCGATCGTGTGGTTCCCACCATTTCTGCCAGCGTCTCATGGCTGATTGTCGGAACTGTGGTTTCAGGTCCTCCATGTCCATCATAGTGGGCGAGCTGCAACAGGATATGCGCCAGCCTTTTCTCGCTGGAGTTGCAATGTTGGTCAACTAAATCCTGCTGGTATCGAATATTTTTGGCCAGCACGTATGCCCAAAACACGTTTGCCAGCTTCACCTGCCCTGCCAGGGCGAGCATCATGTTTTTCTTTGAGATTCGGAGGAGACTACAATCTGTTATTGCGCTGGCGGATCCCGTACGTGCAGACTGACCGGCTACTGAATCTTTGCCAATAAAATCAGCGTCACTCAAGATGTCGAGGATTGCTTCTTTTCCGGATTGTGACCTCACGCTGACTTTCACCTGTCCCTTTTGAATGACAAATAAAGAATCAGCCGGATCACCCTGAGCAAAGATCGTTTGTCCCTTACGGAAGGAGACCAAGGTTCGGCCGGTGCCGACGGTCGAGAGGAAGCTTTTCGGGTTGAAAGGGCGTCTTTGCTTGGCCATTGGCCTACGACCCTTGGTCGAATCAATTTGACCACCCGACGGGCGATGACGATGGTCAATATTGCTCAGCATTCTACGACGGCCCGGTTCACAGGTGCCCATCGCACCGAGCCACACCGAGGCCGGAAACTGTCGGGCTGAGGCCGTGGAAACGAAACTCGGCAAACGACAAACTGAGTTTGCCGATTCCATCGGGCAAACCTATCGGTCTAGCAGTACTCCCAACTCATCGTCATCGCCGCGGGCTTTCACGTATTGCGCCTTTCCAATTGTTCCCGCGCCATTTGGCCCCATCTCGTAGAAAACCTTTGCCTCTGGTGGAAACTTTTTCAATGTCTCTATTAGCTGTCTCACTGTCCACTCTTGAGCCTCCATATTTCCCCATTCCCTCCCTTTACGCGGCCAAGTCAGGCTTCGCGAATCGTCTGGCTTCAGCGGCCGATCCTCCCTTGGCTTGCTGCAGCAGTTCTGCGTTGAATTGGGCCCCGACCAAAACTAGGAATCCCGTCCAGTAAAGCCAGATACTAAATGCGAGCGCCACTCCCAGGCTGCCGTAGCCGCGGCTGTAGCTGGAAAAGTACCGGAAATAGATTCCGAGCAGGTCCGACAGCCCAATCCAGCCACCGACCGCGATCAAAGCTCCGGGCAGCGTGCTCACAAATCTGCACTTCACATTCGGCGCAACGAAATAAAGAAGTTCAACAGCGACAACCATGCACGCAATGGCTAACGCCCATCGAAGCCCCGGCCAGAAAGCTCTCATTCCGAATGCTTCGGTCAGACTTGCGGTGAGGATAGGTCCCACAAGTAGTAGCGCGAGGGCGACGACAAGGAGACATCCAACCGAAAACGTCAGGCCGATAGCCAGACTCCGCGTCTTCCAATATCGCCTGGTTTCAGATACGTGATAGGGAGCGTTGAGGGCATCAATGAGAGCCGTAAACCCACTCGAGGCCGACCAGAGAGTTAATAGAATGCCGAAAGTCAGCACGCGGCTGTGAGTAGACAAAATCGTATCCCTGATCAAATTCTTGAGCGGGCCCATACTGGAAGGCGGGACCACGCGCGCAATCAAACCCATGACCTGGCTAAAAAAGTCCGGAAGAGGAAGGCGGGCAACAACCACGGAAAGAAAGATCAGAAACGGGAACAAAGCCAAAACGAAGTAGTAGGCTAGCGCCGCGGCAAACGCCATGGTGTGGTTCTTTTCCATGCCATGAATCACCTTGATCGCGGCCTTCTTGAAATGGAGTAATCGCACGGGAGATCATTGAGCGGGGGCGGTCGCGACGGTCTGCCCGACAGCCTTTAGCTGGTCTAGTCCGTTTAGCACCACTTGCCAGCGAACCTGGTCCTTCTTCATCTCCATCACTGAGAGGTCGGAGCAAGACTGCAGGATGTTAGCGCGCAGTTCCGGCGATCTTAAGTCGAACTTCCGCTCCGTCAGCCTGGTCATCCACATTTGAACCTCCAGCGTGGAGCTGCATATTTGTGAGGGCCTGCTGTACGGCTCGTAACAGGGATCGCTCAACACTAGTGACAGATTCCAGCCGGTCTTCTGCAAGGCTAATCCCCTCCGTAACGGCCTTACGGGCGTGATAGAAAAGAGCACTTTATTTACGGCGGCCTTCGGCTCCGGGCAGGGTGGGTCGCCTGGCACGATCACGGTCGAGCAACCTACCGTGTTCTGGAGGCGGTTCTGAAACCTTCTTTGTGGATGAAGTGGGATTCCTCGCTGCCAAAGCTGTGGATTCTCCGTCCTCATCCTGAAGAACGACGTTCAGCAATGAACTGCGAACATGCAAGTTGTCTCCAACGTCGTAATGAATGAAGCCGAGCTTTCTGAATCGGTTCATGAAGAAACAGACTCGCGAACGCGTAGTCCCGACCATCTCTGCCAGGGTCTCCTGACTCAGTCTCGGGATGGACATTTCTGATACGCCCTCGTTTCCGAAGTGCGCCATCAGTAGAAGAACTCGCGCCAGTCGCCTTTCGCTAGAGTTGAAAAGTTGATCGACCAAATCGTCCTGGTACCGAATATTCCGCTTCACCAAAAGCTTCGTGAACATAGCCGACAATTTTGGCTCCATGCTCATTGCGTGCATCATTGCCTTCTTCTCAACATGCAGCAGGATGCAGTCGGTTAGCGCTATCGCAGATGACGGGCGTGTGAACTGGCCACCCAAGCCACCTTCTCCAAAGAAGTCGCCTTCGCTCAAGATGCCCAGAGTTGCTTCCTTCCCAGCTTCCGAGACAACGCTGAGTTGTACCTTTCCCTCTTGGATGAAAAACAGTCCATCCGTCGCGTCGCCTTGAGCGAAGATCGTGCTCTTCTTTCCAAATGACACCATTTCTCTTCCGTTGCCAATGGTTGACAAAAAGGTTCGCGGATTGAAATCGTTTTTCTTTGCGGTCGCGATTTTGTTTGACACGAGAGGCCGTCCTGACGGAAGTGCAGTCAGTGTCAATTATGGAGAAAGTGACAGATTTAAACTGGTCTGTAACGCTCACAATTGGCCAAGCACATCAGACCCGAATCGCAGAGGTTCGGGACGCAATTTCAGAGGTCATCTCTTGCATCGCTCAGCTTCGGCACTCTGCCGACTCTGCCAGTCATCTACTTCTGTTTGTAGCGTACCGAGAGCATTCAAGGCGTTAGCGATGGCCTGCCTTTCTTCCCACGTACCTCCGTGATCCTGTGAAAGCACGCGCTTACGCATATTTATTTTGGACTCTGCCAGCTGAATTCGTTCGTGCATCTTCATCCAATCGGCTTCCAGAGCAACGGCCTCATACGACTCGTACCAAACGTAGGTCATGATCACACCGCCCCGAGCGAGATTGTTGCCTGAACAAACGGAAGCCAGTGAAGGCAGTAACGATGCTGCCACTTGCCGGTCCTGGAAGCTGACCAATTTCGGACAGGGCGAAGCTAGCGCGGCAGGCGAACGAACAAAAGGCGAATTGAGGAACATTGTCCCCACTTAGCGCGAGTGCAGTTTTGGACAGACAGCAGTAGACGATCCGGGCGAAAATCTCAGAACGATGAAGGTACGTTTTGCTTTGCAAAATACGTGACGCTTAAAAGGGGTGACAAAATGAATGATATTCGACAGCCCGCGGAACCCAAAGTGGAGCTGGTGCAATGCGCTATCGTTGAATTGTTGGAGATAGCTCAACGGCAAGGCATCACTCCCGCTGATTTTATTCAACTGCTCGACTCGGGAATGCGCATACCAGATTTCTTGGCAGCGCTGACTCCGCTGGCAAACGCCAATGACGGCATTGATTGCGATTCGTAGGCATTGACGATTCGGACGCGAGTTGTTGGCGCTCATCTTCTCCGTTCGTCGTTTGCGACAATTTTCTTTCACCGTACGGCCATCTATGTCCGCTGAAGGGTCTTAACGGCTCTCAATCTGCGACGGCCAAATTTCGCGAATGGGCGCCGGCGCATCGCTCGTCTGTCATTTTCTGAAATGCCTATGGCATGGATTTTGGAGTGCCTAACGAGCGGAAGGTCAAGGTCTTGCCGCTCCTCAATAGAATTCAAATGCTCCCCACCTGCAAGCTCAAGAGGAATGCGCCCAAGAAATGACTAAGCTCGCCGGCGGGATGCGCAAACAGTCCATAGTGATGAGAAGAGCCATCACGCCTACTCGGAAGAGCTGAACGCAAATAAGACTCTTCACTAAGCACAAGCAGCTTAGAAATTGCTCCAGTTCAATCCTCCCTCAATCTTCAGTGAGCAATTGTGCACATACCCCGACATTTGCTTGATGGGATAATCCTGGAACTGTGACGTAGGATCCCGCACGAGGATCCGGAGCATTAGGGAATCGTTCGTGCCTTCCACACTTGAGTCGCTCGGCAATAGACGTAACTGTTGTGAATTCCATGGAGGTGTATTTGCCACCAAGGTGCGAGAGTAAGGGCGGCTTTCACACGAGTTCCTTCATGCGGGTAAGTGCGATAGCGGTGTCTTGTATTCTCACGACTTCTGCGCGACACCCGATTGCGATGCACGGTCGAACTTGGCAAGACTCGTCCCCCCACGCCATAACATTTGTAACAGTGGATAATGGCGTTACGTTGGAAGTACTCGATTGGGGAGGATACGGGCGTGCGGTTGTGTTGCTGGCTGGATACCAAACAGCGCACGAATACGATGACTTTGCTCCAAAACTCACGGCCTTCTGTCACGTTTATGGAATCACGAGACGGGGATTCGGCGCTTCCAGCCGGCCAGATTCAGGCTACTCCGCGCAGCGGTCAGCCGAAGACGTTTTGCAGATTGTCAACGCGCTGAAACTGGACCATCCTGTGCTGGCTGGACATTCATTCGGCGGACTAGACCTTCTCACAATCGGGGCACAACGTCCTACGCTTGCCGCGGGCTTAGTTTTTCTCGATTCGGGAGATGACCCCACGCTGCCATCCTCTGCTTACGGGGTAGCGGAGGTTGATACCAAGAGACTTCCGGCCTCCATGACGACGCCGGAACCGCAGCCCGACAATTCTTCATTTCAAGCCTTCAGGGAATCGCAAGCGAAGGCGCATGGGGTCATGATGCCAGAAGCGGAACTACGCCAGCGTTATCCCGTCAACTCAGACGGGAGTATCGGAGAAGATTCCACTCCGAAGTGGGTGCGGGACGCGATATTCGCAGGGATTCAAAAACCGAAATACTCGAACATCCACGCCCCGATTCTTGCCATCCTTGCCGTTCCACTCGCGATGGATGAGCAGTTCACGAAGTACCGACCAAGAACGGAGGATGAACGAGCGGCAATGGAACAGAAATACGCTGTGGGCGAAGCCTTCACAAAGCGGACGGTCCAGGACCTTCAAACCGGGAACCCAAAAGCTCGGATAGTTACTCTGCCCGGAGCTAGCACTTACATTTTTCTGTCGAATGAGAACGACACCGTACGTGAATTGCGCTCGTTTGTAGGCGGCTCGCGCGAGACGACCCGTTGCGACAGCATAGGTGACGTAGCCCACAGGCGGAAACGACAAGACCAATCATTCTGGAGTGATCGTAACATGCTGACCCCGGAATGGCGGAAGATCGAGCGCGGATCGAGCGAACGCTGTCAAGGCGCGTGCCCGCGTTAGCGGCGACCATCGGTCGGCCTTGACGGAGTTTGCGCCCGCGCTACGCTGCCATCATCCGGGGCAGGCAGGGGTTCTAAAGGCCGATTTCAAGATCCATTCCGTGGTCCTGCTGCTGCCCCGTGGAGAGTTCCTGCTGCGCGGGAATCGACTGATGGGCATTAATCTCGGGCACATGCGCGCTGTGCTTTGAAAGATTGTGGCTGAGAGCCCTGGGCAACTTCTCGCGATCATTGGTGAAGAGTTGTGAATCGAATGCTCCACGTGAAACGGACACATAAGCCATGCGGTTATTGAGGAGGTCCTTGGCGGCCAACTCCGTATCTACATGAATAAGCACCCGATCCGCAGTTTGTCCTTGGCTGGAATGGCTGGTCATGGCATAGCCGTAATCAAGATGCGGGTGCTTGTTTGGATCAAGTTCAAGCGAGCGCCCAGAATCCATCTTAAGATTAAGTCGCCCAGCACGGCTGATAGCGTCGATCGCGCCTAGTTCGCGGTTTGCGATTTTCAATTCGTTGGTGGGCGCGGTAAATTGGATGCGGTCGCCGACGGAAAATCTCCGCATTTCCTCTCGGAACACAGACACGCCCCGCTGTCGGCGGGGATCGTAGGTACGTTCACTCCCATCCTGTAGCGTTACGGTGAGCCGGTTGGTAGCGATATCGATGCTCTTGACGTGCGCGTACGTACCCTTCGCAATGCCGGTCTCTTTCGATGCGCGCGAGTAGCGCAGCACATCTCCAATGTCATAGCGGGCGGCCCATGTGCGGTCCGCTCCGGTGAGATCCTGACGCGGCACGAGCGCTCGGATGTCGTGCTCTTTACTGCTGACGATGCCTCTTTCTTGTAACTCGGCGTGAATGTGTTCATTGATCTCGGTGCGAGAGCGGTTGTCCGGGGAGACAACTAGGGTGTTGCCAGGCTCCTTCGCATATTCCATGGCAATAGCTTTGATACGCTCAACATGTCCGCGAATCTCGTGGACTCGTCCTTGCTGGTCAAGATTCTGAATGGCGTCCTGTACCTTGCCCTGCGCAAGCTGTTCGACCACTCTCTTGAGTTCGGGGTCTTTCTGGCGGGCGATTTCTTCAAGCTTTACCGTCTTCATGCCAGCATCCTGCAGTTGTGCAAACGGGCGCCCAGCCTCGACTGCTTCGTGCTGCCGCCGATCTCCGACCAACAAGACGCGATCAGTCGGACGAAGCCGCTCGACAAACTCATGCATCTGCCGGGTCGAGGTGAGTGAGGATTCGTCGAGCACATAGAGTCGTTTCTCGCCTGTGTCGGGCTGCTCCCCGCGTGCCAGATGCTTCTGCAGCGTCGATGTCTCGATACCAGCTTCCCCGAGCTTCTGCGCCGCCCTGGATGTTGGCGCCAACCCTACCACTCGATACCCATCGATCTCTGCCCCTTCGCGAATCACAGCCAGAGTCGTGGTCTTGCCGGCGCCGGCCACACCATCGAGTGCGACAATCTTTTCCCGCGCGAGGAGAATGTCGTCTACCGCTTGGAGTTGCGAGCGATTCAGTTCCGGGTGACGGTCTTCGGCGGCAATTCGAACCTGGGGCGAAACCAGCATCGGATCGGCGTAACCGCGTTGGTTGCCCTCCAGCATCTGAGCAACGATTTCGCGCTCCAGGCCTATCATCGCTGCGGTAGTGTACTGCCTGCCGGAGCTGACGTGCGACACTTCGCGGAACTCTCCGGCCTCAATCCGGCGATCGAACTCCTGCCGAATTCTGGCGAAAGTGGTTTCACCCATACCACGCGTTAGTGCTGTTTCTAGAATTGCCCGGCAGTCGTGAACAGCCGATCGCTCGAAGATATGATCGCGTGCCCACGTCACAGCACGTTGGGCATTGATTCCTGCTTCCTGCGTCCGATATGTACCGTGTTCGCGGGCAAGGGCCACGACGCGGTCGGCCTGGTGCCCATACTGGGTGGCCAGTTCCCGGTGCCGCTGTAACACTTGTTTACGTGATAGGAGTTCCTTGCGGTCGCGTGTATGGTGGGCGGCGATCTGCGCCGCCGCGGCTCCGTCAATTCCTTGCTCCCGCAAATGATTTTTGATCTGTTAGCGTCGCGGACTAGAGGCTTCGAGATATTCCTTTGTATAACCACGGATTTCGGGCTGCCCATGCTTGCCGCGTTCCAATTCATAGCCGAGTTGTTGCAAGCGCAACGCCAATTCGGACCGATACACTGCGGTGGCAAATCGCTGCGACACAAACAATTCGTGTGGCTGGAGACTACGGGTTCGGCCGTCTTGGCACTCAGTTACATTGAAGATTACGGCGTGGGTATGAAGCTGTGGCGCAGCATACCCATCGACTGGCCGGGCAGTGTCGTGCTCAAACGCTGCGGCGATGAATCTCCCGGTAGTCTCCAGCGCGTGTACATTTCCAATCCTGGCCTGCGTGTATCGCTCGAGTTCCTTAAGAGCCACTCGAACACTCTCGCGGTGGGCTTCCCGGACCCGATCATCGCCTCCCACCAGCGCAGTGAGCGATACTGACTTGGGCGCGGAAAATGTGGCGTCCCATCCGGCGCGATGCTCCGCGCTGGTCACTTGCCTTCCGAATTTACCCTCATAGGTTCGCGAAACTTGATGCCTGACAAGTTGCTCTTCGGTGTGCGGATGCTGACCTTCACTCAGTCGCGCGAAATGCTCGGGCCCAACTGCGCCCTTGAGATTCCACTTCTGCGCGAGCCTACCCTGCCACTCGCTATGGCCTTGCTGATCGCGGCTCCAGTAATTTTGTTTCTCTGAGGCAAACTCGCGCTCGTGATAGGTTCGCGCTTGGCTGGCGGACAACGGTTTCGAGATGGTAAGCATGGCACGTGATCGTTACTTCTGGCTTCTCCAGCTGCTGTTCCGGGAGAGGAAGTCTTCCAGGATTCTGCGAGCCCTCTGGAGCTTCAACCCGTCGGCGTGATCCCGTATTTTGGCGATCGAATCGGGCAACAATCGTATGCCGTCTGACGCCGTCTTCGCGTGTTCGTGGAACAAGTTCAATAGCGTGTAACGTAGGGCCCAAATCTCCGCCAGTAGCAGCTCGATGGGATCGGCGGCTCGCTGTCGCGCTGCGCGGAGTGCAGTTTCCCTTAGCCATTCGGCCAGGGATTGACCTGCGTTTTCTGCGGCCGCTTCGACCTCGGCTAGTTCTCCCGGAGTTAGGCGTGTGGCGACGGTCTTAGGGCGGAACCCAGGTTTTACCTGATCTCCTGCCGGTGCGTGACTTAGTATTGGGAAAGGCAGATGCGGGTTATTCATGGCAAGACCTACCGTCGTTGCGCTACACACACCCGAGCGCCGGAATCACCGCACTCGCATGAAGCGTTTGCAATTCAACACGTTTACGCACACGCGCTGACGTACGCTTTTTCCGCTAGCGAACGTTAACATCCAGCCGCGCACGAACTGTATCGCGAAATAAAGGTGCTCATCCAAAACACGTTAACGTTTGTAAACATTTCGGCGCTCTGGGCGCTCTGCAGTTCCCAAATTGGGGGTGACGTGTCCGCAATTCTTCCGGTGCGTAGCACCGTGCTTTTACAGTTCCCCATACTCAAGTACCAGAGCATCCCACAAGCGTCGCACCTGCGGTGCCTGCCATGCCCTGCGAAACAGCTTCCTGATCGCCTGCCAATCATCACCACGAAAGTTGAATGTAATCCCGTTCTCGCGAGCCTGAAAATTGACCCCAATAACGTCCTCTTCGTAGCACCCCGTGTACGCGAGGAAATAACGCCCTTCCCGGAAGATCATCTCCCGCTTTGTGTCGAGTCTTTCCAGAATCGTTCGGAACTCGGAAATCTGTGGATATCCGTTTACTGGATAGCGTGGAGATAGCCTTCCCGGAAAATACAGCCAGGCAGAGAACCCTTCCCTGGGCGAGCGCACAAATTCGAGACGGTATTCGCCTTCCTCAAATTTCGGTAATGGAGGATTCAAGGGAGCATCTAATTCCCCTGCGGGAGAGTTCGGATCTTGCAGGGGCTGGACGTGGAGAAAATAGTGCCCACGCGCGCACACTCGCCACAAGATTGGCCAATAGGGCCAAAGCGTCAGGTTCAGCTTCTCCACGTCCGGAACCTCCAGTTCGTCGAGGAGAAAGTAGAGGTTCCTTGCCACAAATATCGGTCGCTGCCGGTCCTCAGCCGGATTCTTCAGCAGCCGAAGGGTGTGTGTCACAGCCCGCCGCACATCTTCGCTTCCGATCTCGCCCGAGTTCTTCCCTTCCGCTTGGCGATCCGACGGCAAATGCGCAATGAAAAAGGAGTCCAAATGCGTCTTATTCTTCTTGCGAAGCAGTCCATATACCGCTTGGAAAGCTTCCAAAATTCCAGCCAGAGACTCGAATGAAATCTCCGTCTGCGCCGTATTTGCAAACATCTCGGCCCCGTGCAGGCAGTAATAGGCCACGAGGGTCCATTCCGCTTGCGAAAGCGGAAGCTTTGAGTCTGCTTTTCGCCGGATGCTCAGCAGAGAATTTGTCGGGTCGGAGAGAAGATTCACTAGCTCCAGTCGCTCCTCTTTGGAGGATTCAAGAAGCTGCTTTGCCGCCTCCGATGTCGAGACGGATTCCCCGCTCTTCATGGACATGAGAACCTTCAAGGTTTCAAGTCTTCTGCGCAGTGCATCGGAGATGCGAATGGAGATGACGGGCTGCTGTCCGATTGTTGACTTCTCGGTCGTGAGGTCCGTGGCGATCAAAACTCTTCTCCTATTTGTAACGTTACACGTTGACTGTATTGGTACATATGCGTTATTGTCAAGCGCAATACCAGCCAGGAGTCGATTACCGTGCCCGAGCCGATCAGCATTAAAAAACCTTCCCTGCCTCATCTGGTTAACACTCACAAAGCAGCTGAACTTCTTGGCCGCTCTCCCGCGACTTTGAAACGTTGGCGAGCCGAGGGTATTGGCCCGAACTGGATAGAACTCCAAGGCCGCGTCAGCTATGATGTGAACGTTCTTCTCGAATATATCCAGAAGAACACGCGAGTTGCTTCCGTGCGGGCTGCAATGGAGGAAGCTCGTGAAGCTGTTTAAGAAACCGAAGTCGAAGTATTACTGGTACGATTTCACGGTACGCGGCCAGCGTTATCGTGGGTCGACGAATGAAACCAAGGTGGCGAGAGCGTCGAAAATTGCTGGTCTGAAGCTCGCTCATTTCGTGGAGCATGCGGACCCGCTTCCAAAGAAGGCTCCGACGCTGTCTGATTTTTCGGTGCGCTTCCTGGAGTGGCTGAAAAATGTCCCTCTGGAAGACAAAACCAAAACTTACTATCGGGATGGTTGGCGGCTTCTGAAGACTACCTCCATCTCGGGAATGCATTTAGAGCAGATCACGCGCGATGCTGCAGAGGTCCTGAAATTCTCTGGTTCGTCGTCTAACGCCAATTGTGCTTTACGAACTCTAAGGCGAATGCTCCATAAAGCAGAAGAATGGAAGCTGATCCGCAACGCTCCGAAACTAAAGCTGCTGAAAGAATACGGACGTTCGCTAAGGCTTGATGATGAGGCGGAGAGGAAACTACTTGCGGGTGCGGTTGCGTGCAAGTGGCGAAAGCGCAGCCTTGAACTTTTCCAGGATATCGTCATTTTGATGCGTGACACCGGAATGCGAAACGAAAGAGAACTCTACCGGATGCGCATCGAAAACATCGATTGGGAAAATGGCGTTATCTTCGTGCCGGACAGTAAGACGTCCGAGGGGCGGAGACGCGTGCCAATGAGCAATCGAGCACATGATGTTCTAGCAAGGCGGTGCACTGGAAGACGAGACGGGTGGGTCTTTCCTTCTAAACGAGCGGAATGCGCCCATCTCACGACAATGGCGAAGAGGTTCCGCGAGGCAAGGCGAAAAGCTGGGCTTTCGGAGGATCTTGTCCTCTATTGTGGGCGTCATGATTTCGGCACCCGGATTCTGAAGAGAACCGGAAACCTGGCTGCCGTCATGAGAACCATGGGCCACAAGGATGTGAAGACGGCAATGCAGTATCAGCATCCCGAATTAGAAATCGTGCGCGCAGCGCTCGATCGTGACACAGCAGTAGAGAAACGGACGTAACCGGATGGAGTTACGGCACACTTTACGGCACACCCAAAACATCAACCTCGGCAAGTGATTGAAAAGATGGTGAGCGCGGAAGGAATCGAACCTTCAACCTACTGATTAAGAGTCAGTTGCTCTGCCAATTGAGCTACGCGCCCGGCCGGACTGCTGGGCTCAGGATTGATCTTGCCAACAGGTGCTGACGGGAGAAGTCGTCGGGACAGCAATCGCCACTAATTCCGACGATCGGTTCATAGTAACCTAGCCCCGCATTACCCTGCAACCTGAGACAGTTCTGAAACTTGCACGGATGCGGTGTGCCGCTCGCACTACGTTGATCTTCGGGTGAAGGGACTCGCGCAGCGATTTCGCCCAGTTGGGCGCGTCTCACATTTCAGAACGAAACGTGATTTCACGAGTTCTCCAGCCCACATTCTCGACGAGATACCCGGAAATTTCCGGCTCTCCCGATCCGCATTCAACAGGTACTCGGAAAACTTTTGCCACGATTCTGGGTTTGCATGTGGCGGAGGAGAGCCTCATGAGAAGGAACACGCTTATTGTCGGCGCCGCGATGTGGGCGGCGCTCCTGACAGGATCAGCGCTGGCTCAGTTGCGACCCGTGCAGTATCCGACCGGAGGAGTGCCGGGAACGACGCAAACGCCCAACCGCCGCGGACGCCAGGAGCCCTGCTGGCAAGTGGCCGGCATTTCTCAGTCAGCCATGCAGCAGGAGCGAACGATCCAGGAGAGCGCGCGCGGACAGATCGAGTCGGTCTGCGCTAATTCATCCCTGACGGCGCAGCAGAAACATGAGCAGATCCGCGCCATCGAAGAGCAGACTCGCCGGCAGGTGGAGGGAATCATTACGCCTCAACAGCATCAGGCGCTGAAATCGTGCCGTGCGCAGCGCGGTGAAGGCGGACACCGCGGCATGAGAGGTGGCGCGCATCACGGGATGGGGCCGTGCGGGGAGATGCCGGGTGCGACATCCGGAAATGGACGGCCGATTCCGGGCACGCCGCAAACAGGGGCACACGACTGACGAGTTGGGCACGAACTCGTTATGGGGAAAACTGGCCGTGACTTCCCGAACTGGAGTTTCGCTCCCGCTTCGGGACCGCAGTTTACGGCTGTTGATGGGAGTCCAGCCAACGATCGATGGCTGTCGTTCCACGCTCTGTTGACTTGCGCGAAGCCACACGATCGCTCTCAGACGCAACCGGCAAACGTTGCTCGATGGTGCCGATCACGGGCATGTCAGTGGCCAGGTGGTCACGGGACCAGGTGATGAGGCTTGGGTCGGCGCAAAGACGCTGAAGGAACTCTTGTTGACGGCGGCTAAGCACCTGCTGTGGCAGGGAATGAAAGTGGCGGAAAATCCAGAGCGTATACACCCGCTGCCAGAATGAAAGTTGCACGTAGCGCGGACCAATAGGCGTGAGTAACCGCAACACCCCGCCGGACAGCTTATCCATCCACATGACCGGACTCACCAATCTTCATTGTTGTTCTTGTTAAAGCCAGAGCATTTCAAGGGCCGCAATTATTGCACCGCGCGTGGGGCATGGGAAGCGTTTCTTTTCCGGCATCGTGGCAATCATCGCCTTCGAGGGCTGCGGCAAGCTTTGCCAGGCCCATTGGCAGAGAGAAGCCTGGCCGGCGCGGGATTGATGGGCCGCAATTTGTTAGTACGCTTAAGCGGCATTAAGTCAGCGACTTGCCATGCATCTATGTAGTTAAAGGTGCATGTCATCGTGGCCTAGCGGCGGATTGTGAGCTGAAATCGCTACAAGGAACTCAGGACAGAGCGCCTGAAATTCCAGAAGAAAATAATCCTTTTCTCCTGTAAATATGTCCGTGCGGCTTGGGCCGCCTAGTCAGGAATTTCAGGCAGGATGTCGAGGCGCTGGATGGATGCCGCGATGCCGAAGCCATTCTCCGCGCCTTGCTCCACCCGAACCACAGAAGCTTGGCAGCAAACCCACTTCCGCTCGCCGGCCGTGAGTTCGGAGGGAAGGATCAACACCATTTCAAGCGTGCTGCCCTCGCTGATTTGGGAGTCCGCGTAGAAGAAGACTCCGTTGTGGCTGAGGTCGCGAGTCATTCCCCGGTGCTGGCCGGAGCCGTTGTCGAGTTTCAGCGTGACCGGCACACTTGCGTGCACGCGCGGTTTAGCCCGGCGATCAGATTTGGAATCTCGCATATTCCGGAATGGCAGGTTAGCACGGCCGACAATATTTGGGTACGGGAATCCTGTCGTGGTGCAGGCGGCGTAGTGGAAATCTGCGACTGCAGCGGGGCAGTTCAAGCTTCGGGCACGACATGATACTTCTGAAAATCGACCGCAATTTGTGACTTCCCCTCTTTTGGCTCGGAGACGACTCGCACCACTGTTCCCACGCACCAGACGCGAAGGCCCTGGCCGTGCGTGATTTCGGGCGGCAGTACGAGGATCAGGCTCACTCCGGAGTGGAGTTTGATGGGACGATCCGTAGAAAGACATGCGCCGGTGATGGAAAGGTTTTCCAAGATGCCGACCCAGGGCTCGTCCTGGTTCCCCACACTGACGACGATCGCCTGTGATGAAGGGAAGCGCTGGGCTCGACGGCGTTCCTTGAACATGTATTCCACGTCCCCGTGTAGCGAAAATGCGGATCTGTCGGGCCCCGGTAAGATCAGTCGCGCACCTGCACGCGCAGGCATCGAAGGCTAGAGACATTCTCCCTCAGAAAATGGTGCGAACAAAGTAACCAAGTGTGCTAGCCGGGTAAATGGCACGAGCGTGCTCGCGGAAGCACCGAAGAGCTAGCTGTAAGTGTTGGCTTAGTGGGCCGGGATTATCGAATCACTCATTGGTCATTTCCGGCAGGCACGAGGGGACACCATTGGTCGTAGGTATTGGGTAACTTGGTAACCAAAAATGGCGCGTGCTACGCTCCGGCGGAAGCAAGAAAATCCAGAATTTCCGAGAACAATACATGCGCCGTTTCCTGATCTTAGTCGCTCTCTCGCTGGCCGCGGTTCCGGCCGTTGAAGCACATCACACGCCCGGGACTCGCAACAAAGTTGCCACCCTGAATATGCCGGTCACCACCTCATCGGCAAAGGCGCGAGACCTGTTTGAGCGGGGCATGGTGGATTACGAAAACATGAAAATGGAGCGGGCAAATATCGGCTGGCGAGCCGCAGCGAAGGAAGATCCTGACTTTGCGCTGGCCGAAGCCTGGGTGGCGTTCAACAGTCGAGATCCGCAGGAAGCTTCTGCCGCACGAGAGAAGGCCAAGAGCCTGGCGGCAAAAGTCAGCCCCGGCGAACGCCTGATGATCAACTGGATCGCCAATGTACAGGAAGGTAATTACATCAATGGCATCGCCGCCATGAACGATTTGCTCGACATGTATCCGAAGGATAAGCGCCTCTATTTTCTGGCGGCGAATTGGTTGATGGGGGAAAACGGATACCAGCAGGCACAACGGCTACTGGAGCAGTCTCTGGCGATTGACAAAGACTATCCCGCCGCCTTGAACGACCTGGGCTATTCCTACGCGAAAAACCGGCAATTCGATCAGGCATTCGCCACCATGGAGCGCTATATCGCGGCGCTGCCCGGCGAACCCAATCCGCATGACTCCTATGCCGAAATCCTGCGAATGGCGGGAAATTTCGATAGCGCACTGGAACACTACCGCGCGTCGCTGAAGGTGGATCCGGATTTCATCACATCGCAGCTTGGCATTGCGGACACATATGCACTGATGGGAGATGAGAACCGGGCGCGGGCTGAATACGACAAAGCCATCGCAGCGGCACACAATCCTGCGGACCGCCTTGACTACATCATGCAAACGGCGCTCACCTGGGTGCGGGAGAAGAATTTCGATGAGGCCGACAAACTATTTCTTGAGGTAACCAATACCGCACACAACCAGGAGCTCAGCCTGCAGGAAGCACAGGGCTTTCGTCGCATGGCGGAATACCAGCCGGACGACCTGAAGGCGCTCAATAGCCTGGACTCCGCTGAAGCGGCATTGTTCCATAACGCGACGCTGTCTCAGGCTGAACGTGACGAAGAGATGTCGCGCATACTGCGTTACCGGGTAGTACGCGCGGGACACGCGGGAAAACAGGAACTGGCCGGCCAAGCCCTATTCGAGCTACAAACCATGGCCACCGGAGCGCGTAATCTGGTCATCCAGAGCTCTTACCACGGAGCTGCAGGGGCAGCGTTGATGCAGGCCGAGAATTATCTGGGCGCGGTTTCCGAGCTCGAAGAAGACCGGGACGAACCCGAGTCGCTGCAGTTGCTGATGCGCGCATACCAGCAGATCGGGGCCACCGACAAAGAGCATGAGGTCGAGGTTCGCCTGCGAGGAACATATCTGCCCACCCTGGAGCAAGCTCTGGTGGTGCCGGCTGTGAAGGCGCAGAGTTCGCTAACCATACGGCCCACGCTCTAGCGTTTTTGTCAGAATCGGTAATGAACTCCTGCGCTGCCAAGCCGCGGGCGTGCATCAAGCTGCTAAACCCCACCACGAGGCCATCCTTCGCGGGCGGCTTCTCTCGTCCAGTAGAATGTCAGAGTGGGAGACACGGTCCGCATAGGGATTCTGGGCGATTTTGACCCCAAGAGTCCCAATCTACCGGCTATCGGGAAAGCGCTGGAACACGCGGCTGCCAAGCTGGAATTCCGGGTAGAATCCGAGTGGCTGCCCACCACTTCGTTGCTCGATGGCGCCGCGACAAAAAAGCTGGAAAGTTTCGACGGGCTATGGGCGGCGCCTGGAAGTCCGTACCAGAGCATGGAAGGGATGCTCAAGGGCATCGAGTTCGCGCGCCGGCGGGACTGGCCTTTCCTGGGCACTTGCGGCGGATTTCAGTACACGTTGATCGAGTCCGCGCGCAATGTGCTGGGGATCAAGGACGCGGATACGGCGGAGAATAACTCGGGATCGAAGAACATTGTGATCTATCCGGTGGCATGCGCGGTGCCAAACCGCGGCAAGAACGCTCCTAAATTGTCGGGCGTAATCCCGGAAATTCGGCTGCGGCCGGGTTCCTACCTGCAGACTTTCTATGGATCGGACGTCATCGAAGAAGAATTTTTCTGTAACTTCGAGGTGAATCCCGAATTCGAGTGGGCTTCGATCGAAGCCGGATTCCCTATTGCGGCGCGCGGGGAACGTGGCGAAGTGCGCGCAATTGAATCGCCGACACACCGCTTCTTTATTGCTACGCTGTTTCAGCCGCAGCTCAGTTCGAAGCCGAAACATCCGCATCCCCTGGTCATCGCCTTTGTGCAAGCCGCGGCGGACTGGGGCAAGAAGAAACTCGACGACAGCATTTTAGGATGATTGAAAATCAGTCTGGAGCGCTGGGCTTTTCCAGTGGGTGCAGCAAATTATTTATTTGAGCGAATTGCCTGGAATGTCATTTCCCGCGCAAGGCTTCCAGTTCGCTTCTTCCATGCGAAGAACAGGTCTGAATAGGTCTGGGTAATATAAGCCTCGCGTTCAATGCCCAGGCCCTTGGCCGTTCGGTCGATCCAAGGCGCGGGGCCCTCGATCTCGCCGAAATCGCCGATGGGCGTGTGATCCACCACAACGTGACCTTTTCCGTCGCTCCACTCCGCACGGAATTTTTCATAGCGAAATGACGGGGTAAATCCGAGGGCACGCAAGATCTGATCGATTTGCTGCCCGTCATCCACAGAGGTTTCCAGCTCAGTACGGGTTTTATGCGCGCCGGTTTTCCCCTTGGCTTTGTGGGTTAAGATCCATTTTCGGCCGTACTCACGCAGGCGCAAAAGTTCGCCACGCTTGCGCAGTTTTCCTCCGGGCAAGTCGTATAAGGTATTCACTTCGTGCGTGCTTTTGGTCACGGGTTTCAGGTTGGAGGTACGCAGGCGGCGCTCCAGATCGTGACGATTGTGCACGCGAAATTTAATCTCAATTTCCTGGTTCGAAGCCATGACAGACCCAGTATAAGGTGGCAGTTCCAGTATCCGAGGCTCAGGGTCAGCCGAAGGTTGGCAGCTTCACAAGATCGTCGTGGGGGACAGGTTCCAGGGCATTGCCGGCCTGGCGCCACGCGCGTAGACCACCAGCTATGACGAAGGCATTGAATCCTTGTTCCCGCAAGAGGTGCGCCACCCGGGCGCTCGTGGCTTCGCGCGCTCAAGTGCAGTAGAGATAAATCTCTTTGTCCTTGGATAAATGCTTGAGTTCCTCGGCGAGATTGTTCGGTTCAATGCGCACCGAGCCGGCGATGCGCGACGCGCCGGCATCGTAGTATCCGTGGCTGCGCACATCCACCAGCAGGATTTTCGCGCTATCGCCGCTCATCAGGCGCCGTGCGACCTCTTCTACTGGCATGCGAGGGACCCCGTTATAGAGTCGATATTTGCGATACAGCCAGATGCGATAGGCCACGTATGCGACGATGCCAATCCCGAGTACGATTTCCGCCGCATGGCTTGCCGAGCGCAGGCCGTCGCCGATGGTGCGCAGAAAGTCGCTAAAAAGGAACCCTGCTCCACCGTAGGCGAGCACGTAAAGCGCGGCGCCCGCGAGATCCAATCGCAAGAACTGCTCGGGGCGCATTTTCATGCTCCCAGCCAACGGAGGAGCCATGGTGTTGATGCCGGGAATGAACTTGGCGAAGAGTAAGGTGATTTTGCCGCGTTTATAGAACGATTCGGCGGATCGCAAAATGCAACTCTCAGGATTCGCGGAGAGCCGGCATAGCGTTCCCAGCAAGGCCCAGCCGGTGTAGCGTCCAAGCATAAAGAGCAGCAAGTCGCCCACCAGGATGGGGACGAGGGAAACGCCGAATGCGAGCCATGGATTGAGCTTGCCGTAGGCACTGACCGCTCCCGCGGTGAGCAACGCCAGAGCGGCCGGCATGGGCAAACCGACGGCCTCGAGAAATACCACCAGCGCGAGCACGCTATAGCCGTGGCGCGTTATCAGGTGCAAAAGATCCATGTGTTCTCGCCTGAGAAGTCGAAACAGTATAGATGAAGGAATTGAGAGAACGATTCCCTGAGGATAGAACTACTTCTCGCGAGCTACCACAAATTCCGGCGCCCACAGAAGTGCGCGCTTGTACTCAGAGTCGGGGAACGAGCAAATGGCGCGGCGAGCGGTGTCAGCGTATAGCGAAGCCTGCGTGTTGGCGAAATCGATCGAGCCGTAACGGTTCAAAATATCAAGGATCTCGCTGTGAGTGACGCCGTTGAAGGCGCGGTCGCGCAGCACAGTCTCAATGCGCGATTTCTCGGCTGCCGTGCAATTCTCCAGCGCATGAATAACCGCCATGGTGACCTTTCCCTCGCGCAGATCGCTGGCGACAGGCTTGCCCAGCACACTTTCGGAGGCCGTGAGATCCAGCACATCGTCGACGATCTGAAAGGCCATGCCCAATGATCTCCCGTACTGGCCCAGGCTTTCTTCCTGCTGTGGACTGGCGCCGCCAAGAATACCGCCCATGCGCATGCAAACGGAAAAGAGGCAGGCAGTCTTGCGATAGATGAGGTCGCAGTGCTCGTCCAGCGTAATCAGCTTTCCGAGTTTCTCCATCTGCAACAATTCGCCTTCTACCATCTGCTGGGTTAATTCGATCAGCACGTCTAGAACCCGGAAATTGCGTTCCTGGACTGCGACCTTAAACGCCTGCATGTAGAGCCAGTCGCCCGCCAGCACACACTTGGAATTTCCCCACTGGGTATTGGCGGCAGGGCGTCCGCGACGGATTTGCGCTTCGTCGATAATGTCGTCGTGGACCAGCGTCGCGGTATGGATGATTTCCACGACAGCACCTAAACGGATCGCCCCTCGACCTTCGTATTGGAAAAGCTTGGAGGAAAGCAGCAGCAGGGCAGGGCGCAGGCGCTTACCACCACCCGCCCGCAGGTATTCGCCGATCTCGGTGATGGCCGTTACGTTCGAGACCGTGTCACGCCCGAACTCACGCTCAATGGCCGCGAGATCGTCGCGTAACAGCTCAAATACTTCTTTACCGTTGATGGCAGCCTGGGTGCTCAATTTTCGAAACGCGCCTTCAGGTGTTTCGGGCTCTTGCTCAGCAAGACTTCGAGGCTCAGCTCGAGTTCCAGCAGTTTGAACGCAAAATGCAGGTTCGAAAACAGGATCTAATTCGTCCTGTAATTCGTGAACTGCATATCGATGCCGAAGTCCTGCTGTCGCAGCAAAGCAATAATTTCCTGCAGGGTGTCGCGGTCCTTGCCGCTCACGCGAACCAGGTCTCCCTGGATGGATGCCTGCACTTTTTTCTTTGAAGTCTTGATTAACTTTACGATATCGCGCGCCTTCTCAATGGGGATGCCTTGCTGCATGGTGATGCGCTGCTTGGCGGTTCCGCCTGCGGCTGTTTCCACCGGACCATAGGTCAAGCCCTTGAGGGGTACTCCGCGCTTGACCAGTTTCTGCTGGAACACGTCATTCACCGCTTTGAGCTTGAACTCGTCGATGGAGTGCAGGTTGATGGCGTCTTTCCCTTCGAGCTCGATATTCGATTTTGAGTCCTTCAGGTCGAAGCGCGTGTGAATTTCTTTCAGCGCCTGTTGGATGGCGTTCGTCACTTCCTGCAGGTCGATCTTGCTGACAATGTCGAAGGTGTTTTCGGGCATATCGTTGAGTCTTATGTATTTAGATTAGCTTGAACGGTACAAAGATGCGCTCCTAACAAGCTAAACGGAGTTGGGCTTTTCGGGAAGCGAAAAGAACCGGTGGAAGTTTTGCGTAGTTTGCTGACCGATTTCTTCGGTCGAGAGCCCCCGGAGTTCAGCAAGTTGACGCGCTACTTGCTTGACGAAAGCTGGTTCGTTCCGCTTGCCGCGGTAGGGAACTGGCGCGAGAAAGGGCGAGTCGGTTTCGATCAGCATGCGGTCAAGTGGAACCTGGAGGGCAGCATCGCGAAGCTGCTGCGCCTTGGGAAAAGTGATGTTTCCGGCGAAGGAAATCATGAAACCCATCCGCAATGCGCGCTTGGCATGCTCCCAGGTACCGGTGAAACAGTGGAGAATTCCGCCGATCGCGCCCGGACCCCAGTGTTCGCCGATCAGGTCGAGGCAGTCGTCCCAGGCATTCTCGCTGTTGTCCGACGGGCGGCAGTGAATCACGATCGGCAGCTTGGCAGTGCGCGCAAGTTCCATTTGCCTGATGAAGACGTTCTTCTGAATGTCGCGCGGCGAGTGATCGTAGTAGTAGTCCAGCCCAATCTCCCCCCATGCAATGACCTTCGGACTTTTTGCCAGTTGTTCCAGTTCGGAAAAATCTTTGTCCTTCGCCAATGCTGCTTCGTGGGGATGAATGCCAATGGTGGCATATAGCTGCGGGTGACCTGGCAGAGACTGTCTCTCCTGTTGTTCGGTCAGGCGGATCGCGCAATCGAGTGTTCCCGGTCCTTCGCCAATACCGATGGCAAGCACCGTCTCAATGCCTGCTTGCGCAGCGCGTTCCAGCACTTGCGTGCGGTCGGGGTCGAAGCGCTTACCTTCGAGATGGGCGTGGGAATCGATGAACACGGTCGTGAGTTGTTGGTCGCTGTGCTATGCAAACGCGGGTTGTGCGCCTACTTCAGCCTGGTCCCCACCGGCACATCTTCCAGAAACGACGCCAGTACCGCCTTGCCACCTTCCGGCGAGGCGGCAACGATCATCCCATTTGATTCCAGGCCCCGCAGCTTGCGTGGCGCAAGGTTTGCGACAATGACGACTTTGCGGCCTATCAGCGTCTCAGGCGCGTACGCTTCGGCGATCCCCGCCACCACCTGCCGCACCTCGCTACCCAGATCAACTTCCAAGCGCAACAGCTTGTCGGCATTCTTCACGCGCTCGGCAACCTTCACCTGGCCCACGCGCAGTTCAACCTTGGCGAAATCGTCAATGGTTATCTTGCCGTCCGGCACATTAGCTGCAGGGGTCGAAGTTCCGGCAGACGCGGGCACGCCTGGTGCCACCGCTTGCGTTGCTCCGACTCCGCTGCTCCCGGCTTTCTGCGCGGGTTGCGCCTCGGTGGCTGCTGCCGCGGGTTCGCTTCGTTGCTGATCTTCCACCTTCTGCATCCTTTCGATGACGCCCTTATCAGCCCGCGGAAACACGGCTTGTACGCTGCCCAGCCTGGTGCCGAGCTTGAGTTGGCCCCACTTTAGGCCAGTCAGCGGGAATTTCTTGATCTCGCCAAGCCCAAGCTGTTGCCAAATCTTCGACGTCGCTTCCGGCATGACGGGATGAGCAAGAGCGGTCACAATCCGCAACGCTTCGGCGCTGGTATACAACACGGTGGCGAGGCGGGAGCGGCTCTCCTCGTCCTGCTTTTCCCCCAACGCCCAGGGCTCATTCTCGACGATGTACTTGTCGACTGCGGCGAGCAGCGCCCATGCACTCTCCAGTGCACGCGAGAACTGATACTGATCGAAAAGGCTGCCGCATTCCGAAATGGTTTTGGCCGCGAGTTGTGCGATCGCGTCATCAGCGGGACGGTGCGCCGCGGCAGCCGACGGATACGGGACCTCTCCGCGAAAATAGCGCGTAATCATTGTCAGAGTTCGGCTGGCAAGATTACCCAAGCCATTCGCCAGATCGGAATTGTAGCGCTGCACCAGCGCGTCGAATGAGAACGAGCCGTCCTGCCCGAAGACAATTTCGCGAAGCAGAAAATAACGCAATGCGTCGGTCCCCAGCGCATCGAGAATGGTTTCCGCGCGGACAATGTTGCCCCGCGATTTCGACATCTTGTTCTCTTCAAACAGCAGCCAGCCATGCGCCAGAATGCCTTTGGGCAGGGGAAGGCCGGCCGCCATCAGGAATGCCGGCCAGTAGACGCAGTGAAATCGAACAATTTCCTTGCCGATCATCTGCAGATCGGCAGGCCAATATCTGTGAAAGCTCCCTTCATCCTGCTTTTCCTGCGATCCATAGCCTATCGCGGTGATGTAATTCGCCAATGCGTCCAGCCACACGTAGATCACGTGCTTAGGATCGTCGGGCACGGGAATCCCCCAGGAAAACGTGCTGCGGCTTATGGAAAGATCGCGCAGGCCCGAACGCACAAACGAGATCACCTCATTACGCCGCGTCTCTGGACGAATGAAATCCGGCTGGCCGGTATAAAGGGCCAGAAGCTTGTCTTGAAACGCCGAAAGCTTGAAAAAGTAGTTTTCCTCGTGAACCGTTTCCGTGGGACGACCGCACTCGGGACAGGGCGCTCCTGGTCCAACGGCATCGACATATAGCTCGTCGAAAACGCAGTACTGGCCGGTGTAGGTGCCTTTATAGATATAGCCGTTGTCGCGGATCTTGCGGAACAGTTGCTGCACGCCGTGCTTATGACGTTCAGAGGTAGTGCGGATGTAATCGTCGTAACTGATCTCCATCCGGTCCCACAGCGCGCGGAATGCTGCCGAAACGTCATCCGTGAGCTGCTGCGGAGGGATTCCGGCGGCCTGGGCGGCGCGCTCTATTTTCTGACCGTGCTCATCCGTGCCAGTGAGGAAGAAGGTGTCATCCCCCAGCATGCGATGGCGGCGCGCAATCGTGTCGCAGGCAATGGTCGTGTAAGCGTGACCGATGTGAGGTCGCGCATTCACGTAATAGATCGGCGTCGTGATGTAGAACTTGCGCATACGTGGCATTTTTGTTCTTGGCGCGCTTAGCTGTTGCGTTTGGCTATTGGCCGCGCGCCTCGCGGTCAGGAGCGTCAGCAGCTAGGTATTTCTGCACCGCTTCATGCATGACCGTCTTCAAGGGCACACGGTGCTCGGCGGCAATGCGGCGGCAGTCTTCATACTCCGGGGCATAATTTGTCACCGTGCCATTCATGCTCGCAAGCTTCATTCGGACCTCGCCCCATTGCGTGGCGACCGTCACCTGACGGCGTGCCAGGGATTGACGATCTTCGACGCGCCGGCGCACACCAAGAGTTGTGGTCTCAGTAAAGATCAGGTTCGTAAGTGTCCCCGCAAGCGAAGGATCACACAAAACCGTGAGTAGCGCCCCGGGACGATTTTTCTTCATCTGCACGGGGACGGCAAAAACATCCAATGCGCCCTCCTGGAAAAGGCGATCCATCACATAGCCGAACAGTTGCGGATTCAGATCGTCGAGGTTGGTCTCAAGCACGCATATCACTTGTTGGGAGGTGATTGGATGCTCTTTGTGCTCCAGGGATGCAGCCAGGCTCGCTCCCACGGTAAGGCGTGCCACGTTTGCATGAGCGGGGAAGTCACGTGACCCCGCTCCATAGCCAATGCGGCTTATGCTCATCGCGGGAAAAGACGAAAATCGCTGTGCCAGCACCTTGACGATCGCCGCGCCGGTCGGAGTGACCAGTTCGACCTGCATGCCCGATGAGAACACCGGCGCGCCCTTCAACAGTTCAAGGGTTGCCGGAGCGGGTACGGGAAGAGTTCCATGGGCACATTTCACGATTCCACCGCCCACGTTCAGTGGCGAGCAGACGATCTCGTCCACCCCCAGCGCTTCCGCTCCCACGGCCGCGCACACGATATCAACCATAGCGTCGACTGCACCGACTTCGTGAAAGTGAATTAATTCAATATTGGTGTTGTGAACTTTCGCTTCCGCCTCGCCCAGAGCTTGAAAGATCGCGACAGCTTTGTGCCTGGCGCCTTCACTGATCGGCGCGCGATTAATAATTTGCTGGATTTCCTTCAGTCCCCGCCCGTGCACATGTGCATGTGGCGTGTGCTCGACTACCTCGAACACTGCTGTCGGGGCGGTTGCGTGCTTTTCACCAAGAGCGGCGCGCGGGTGATGGCTGTGGCTGTGAGTGCGTGCATGCTCGCGAGGCGAGTCCGGATGCTCCACAGCATGCTTATGGGCCTGCTGCTCCCAATAGACCTCGCGAGGTAATTCCTTCTCGCCGTGAGCGTAGACATCCACCTTGGTGGCGGCGATCCCGCTACGCTGCACGCGCGAGATCTCGACGCGTGCCTCGATTTTGAGCGCAGCCACAGTATCCTCGAAAAGCTGCGATGACACCCCGGTGTCGATAAGGGCGCCCAGAAACATGTCGCCACTGATGCCGGAGAAACAATCGAGGTACGCAATGCGCATGGTCGCGGGTCAGCTCTCATTACAGGGCCGTCGCGTATTCATCAGCAGCAGGCCCAGGCAAAACCGAATTTTCATCATAGGGAAGCGCATCCACAGCCGTCAAACGTCGAGATCCAACCCGGTTTGTTAAAATCACTATTTCCTTCAACAGCTTAGAGGAACTTCTTGTACCGACACCTGGAACGCCGCCTTGCCCATCAGATACGCGAGTTTCTGCGCCGAACCTACGATATCGAGCTCTCGCGAATTGTCGTCGAACAACCGCCAAAAGTTGAATTCGGCGAATACGCGTTGCCGTTAGCATTCGAATTAGCGAAGAAGTTGCGAAAGGCGCCGCGCAAGATTGCTGAAGAGATCGTCAGCGGGATCGGCAGCATCGAGGGATTCCAGAACCTCGAGGTCGCGGGAGCCGGCTACATCAACGCTCGAGTGGACCGCGCCGCCGTGGCGAGGGCCCTGGCGCGCGATCAAAAGCCCGCGGTCGAGATTCCGGAGGGAAAGGTTCTAGTCGAGCACTCGAGTATCAATCCGAATAAGGCCGCGCATATCGGCCACTTGCGAAATGCGATCCTTGGTGACACCTTCGTCCGCCTGCTGCGTCATGCGGGCAGGACCGTGGATGTCCAAAACTATATCGACAATACTGGCGTTCAGGTGGCCGATGTCATCGTCGGATTTCTCTATTTGGAAAAGAATTCCCGCGCGGATATCGAGCAGCTTACAAGGAATCAGCAATTCGACTACTACTGCTGGGACCTATACGCCCGCGTGTCGCAGTGGTACGAACAAGACAAGCAAAATCTGAAGGCGCGGACCGAGACTCTGCACGCCATAGAAGAAGGGAACAACGAGACCGCGGCGATTGCTGACCTGATTTCCACGACGGTATTACGCCGTCACCTGGAGACGATGGCACGGCTGGATATCGAATACGACTTCCTTCCGCGCGAAAGCGAGATTCTGCACCTGCATTTCTGGGATGCCGCTTTCCAGAAGCTCAAAGATGGCCGCGTGCTCTTCTATGAAGCTGAGGGGAAGAACAAGGGCTGCTGGGTAATGCGGCGGGCAGGAATCGCAAAAGCACAAGTCACCGAGCGGGCCACAGATTCCCAGACGGAAGTCGCTGAAGAGGATCAGAAAGTAATCGTCCGCTCCAACGGCACCGTAGGTTACGTCGGCAAAGACATCGCCTACCACCTCTGGAAATTCGGCCTCCTCGGGAAAGACTTCGGCTACCGCAGGTTCTACCGCTACGCCAATCAGCACCAGTGCTGGATTTCCTCCGTGGACGGCGAGCCCGATCACCCGCATTTCGGTGATGTCGCCGAAATCTACAACGTGATCGATGCGCGGCAATCAGAAGCTCAGAACACGGTCATCGAAGCGCTCCGCGAACTTGGCTACAACCAGCAAGCCGATCATTACACGCACTTTTCGTACGAGATGGTGGCGCTTACCCCGCGTTGTGCCGCTGAGCTTGGCTATCGACTCTCGGAAGAAGACAAGACGAAGGCATACATCGAGGTCTCGGGGCGTAAAGGTTTCGGGGTAAAAGCCGACGATCTGCTGGAAACGCTGATCGACTCGGCAAAAAAGGAAGTCGACGCCCGTCATGCGCAGCTCGCCGATTCGGAGCGCGCCGCCATCGCCACCCAGATCGCCATCGGAGCCCTTCGTTATTTCATGCTGAAGTATACGAAGCAGTCTGTGATTGCCTTCGACTTCAAGGATGCGCTGAGTTTCGAAGGAGAAACTGGTCCGTACTGCCAATATGCCGTGGTGCGGGCCACCAACATCTTTCGTAAAGGCGGGCTGGATCCAGATGACTTTCGGGCGGATGGCGTCGACTACACACGCTATTGGACGGGCGAAGGCGGCGATGAGTTCTGGGAACTCTGGCTGGCTGCCTCAAAGACGGCGTACATCGTGGATCAATGCATAGATACCACAGAGCCCGCGTACCTTGCAAAGCACGCTTTTCAGCTGGCGCAGATGTTTAATTACTTTTACCACCGGCACCCAATCCTTGCGGAAGCCGACCAGTCACGAAAGAGTTTTCTGTTCCAGACAGTCGCCGTGGTCCGCCGCGAACTCATCCGCGCGCTTGCCGTGATGGGGATTACTGTGCCACCAGTGATGTAGGATTTGAATTTGCCCGAGACGTTTGCCGTCAGAATTCGTCGCTCGCGCTGCTCACCTTCGGCATCCAACCGAGTAGAAGCTTGGCCTGAAAGAGGAAGACTTGCAGGCAGGAGTTGCGAATGAAGCAGGTTGTGGGCGTGCTACTCATCCTGTTACTGGCCGTCGCCGCGGAAGCAGACCGCAAAGTACCTCCGTTTCCCAAAATACTCATGAATGCCCGCTATGTGTATGTGACCAGCTACGACGGCGACCAATACGATTCCCGTCTCTTACCGGAAGACCGCCAGGCAATCGCGAGCGTGCAGGATGCAATTCAGAAGTGGGGCCGTTATACGCTCGTCTATAATCCCGCGCAGGCTGACATGGTGCTCATGGTGATGTCGCGCCCGTCAGAAGATGTGCTGGCGGTCTACGATGGTCGTGGCTGGCCATGGTCCACTTATTTGTGGCGGGTTACGGCGCAAGGTGGATTGCAGAAAGGCGAGACACCCCTAGTCACGGACCTCCGGAAGGCTGTCGAACAGGCGGCAAGTAAACCAGCCCCTAAACGCTAGATTTGGCTCTCGCGCTGCGCGTCTCCAATACTGTTCGCCTCAACTCCGCACCCAGAGGTTCGCATGCCGTGCGCATCACGAGCCGCGGGGCCTTATCCCTGATCTTCAACAGGTAAGCCACGGTTCGTTCCGGGTCTGCTTTTGCGGTTTCGCGCAACAGCCAGCCCAGCCCTTTCTGCACCATGTCATCCTGATCAGACAGCAGTGAGTCGGAGAGCGTTGTGATCTCTTTGAACCCGGTTTTTGAGCGCGCATTTCGGATCAATGCAACGCATGCGGCGCGCCGATGCCAGCGGTTGCGGGACTTCGCCCAACCACAGGCCTTCTTCATGCGTGCCGGTTTTGCCGAGATCATGGGCGAAATCAAGTAGTGGACGAGGGCATCATGGTCCGCCCAGGTGCGTATTCGCGACAGCCAGGATTCGAACAAGCGAAATTCACTATCTCCGAAGCTGTCGACCAGCTTTTCCAGCATCAACACAGCCATAATTTTTTCCTCCAGTACGCGTCCGGAGAAGAGGCGTCCGCAGATTTGTAGTAGGAAATCCTGGCCTTTTTCGCGGTAGATGGTGCGCTGAAATCGGTGGGCCACCTTGCGCAACTCGCCCGTATACCAGCCGCGGGACTTAACCACTTCCTTGAAGAACCATTGCACACCTTCGGCGTGCGGAGCGGAACCGCCATCCTTCAGGACTCGTCGAATCTGGGCAGCAATATATGCAGGGCTGATGGTGCGTCTGGGCATAATTCGGCTCTTGAGCGGCACATCATAGCCGAAAGCAGATGCGTGGCGCTGTGATGAAGAACTTTTTAGAGCGGCAAATGAGGAACACGAATTAGTGCTAGGCGCTCAGGAGGCCGCTACGCGTTCCCCCACAGGTTCAGGAGCCGTGCGAAGAGTTTTGTCGTAAATCCAGAGCAGTGCTGCCGTCGTCACGCCGACACCCACGACGGACCACCAGATGAGCGCCGGGGAGTGCGCCACCTCTCCGTAGTGGTGCACTAACAGCCCGCCAAACCAGCCGCCGATCAGTGATCCAATGCCGATTGGCAAGAAAGCGAATCCCATGTACGTGCCCTGCTGTCCCGGCGGTGCGAGCCTCGAAATATATTCGTAGTAACGGGGAGACTGGGTAATCTCGCCCAGCGAAACCGCGAACAGGGTTAGCACAACCATGGGCACGGAGGGATGCACGATGAGAATGATCCATGCCAGGGCGGAAATCAGAGTCCCGAGGGTAATCGCGCGAAACGCCGGAATGCGCTGCGTGACCAGGCTGACGACCATCTGCAGCGAGATGACGGTCAACGGGCCGGTGACGAGCAGCAGTTCAGTATCCGTTTTCGGGTTGATGTAGTCATGCACGTACAGCGGCAGAATGATGAACTCCTGCCAGTAGACAATCCAATATCCAGAGAAGATCACTAGAAACAGCATGAAACGCGGGTTCGAAAGCACGGTGGCAAAGTTCCTGGCTGCCTGACCGAAAGTCGCAGTCTGCACTTCGCCGGAGCGGCGCGGCTCCTTAAAGAAAATCAGCACCGCAAAAAACATGGCAAAGACGCTAAGCGCTGCCACGCGAAAAACATTTTCCACGCTGATGTGCTGGTGCACCCATGAGGCGACGTAAGGCCCAGCAGCACCGCCGATATTGACCAGCGTGTAGTAAATCGAATAGCCGATGGAGCGGACATTTTCCTTGGAGGCGCGCGCGGTGGTGCCGACCACGCAAGGCTTGACCAGCGCGATGCCGAGAGCGGGGAGCATTAGAAGAACGGTAACCAGCACGCCCAGCGGCATCGCAGTGCGAACGGGAGCGAGCCAGGGAGCCCCCACCGAGCCAATTAGGAAATAAGCGCAACTCAGGATCAGGTAGGCCAAGGAAAGGGATCGTCGGAATCCCAGGCGGTCCGCCAGCGTGCCTCCAAAAGCCGCCAGGAACCAGACAAGCCCGCCGAACAGACCGGTGAGGCTGCTGGATTGCTCCACTGGAAAACGCAATGTCTCGTGCAGGTAGCGCGCGAGGGAGGCGAAGGCGGCGTAGTACGACAGCCGCTCAAATAGTTCGCTGACGTTCGCGACCCAGAAAGGCAGCTCGAAGCCGGTACGAATTTCGTGGACGCGTTGGGAAAAGCTCACGCTCACATCTCCTGCGGTTGGTCGCTTTCTCCGTGCGTCTGGGTAGTGTTTTTCATTGCAACCCGAGGCCCTCAGAGGCGGAGGGACGTGGTCCTTGGGCGGAAATGCCACGACTCACGTGGACAGGTATTTCGTCTCAAGAAAGCTGAGACTGAAACGGCAATCTCTTTCGTGCATCTTCGGCTGTCAGCCCCGAAACCTGGATCACTTTATTCCTGGCGCTCTGGCCGGCAGCAATAGTAACGGACGACCGGGGGACATTCAAAATTTCGGCCAGGAAAGCGATGCAGGCATCATTGGCCCGACCTTCGATGGGCGGAGCTGTAAGAGAAAGCTTCAGCGCATCGCCGTAGGTCCCGGTAATGGCATTTCTCCGGGCCCGTGGGTGCACCCGGACGCTAAACGTCACGCCCGAAGAGCTTTCCTGAATGGGAATCATGCGCGGATCACCTGCCTGCCGGGGGCGATAGGAGTTTGGGGGCACACTGGATGTGTTTCATTGTATGCCCCACACGACCGGTGTCATGGACGCGGTCTGAGCGGGGAATAGGGGGCGATCACGGAACGGAGGAGTCGTAGCGACGCGGACACAAAAGGCCCGCACAGTGCGGGCCTCCTGAAGCCGAATGCGAGGATGACTAGCTCGCAACCGCGATCTGGTTGGATCGGTTCTGATCTGCACGGAAGCGGAGCAGAGCCGCTATATTGCCCACGCTGTCGAATGCGGGCATGTCTTTTACATAGAAGAGTTCAACATCCTGGCGAATGGCACCGGGGATCAGCGCGTCGCAGACGTCCTCAAGGTCGCGTGTTGGGCGCCCGCAAACCGCGCAAAAGGGGACCATGTGAGCGTCCAGATGTCCGCAGTTAGTGCACTCGACAGCCCGAGCGGAATAATTCTCTCCCAGGAATAGGGTTTGCACCTCGCTCAGTTCCATCGACCGCAGGACTCGCCGTAGCCCGGTCGCACCCCGCCCGTTGCTGCGCGCATGGTTCAAGGCTTCCTGCAGCAGAGTACCGCGGCGGTTATCCTGCCACGAGCGCAGGAGGTCCTGCGCTTGTTGCCGGATATCATCCTCGCGGATTGTGCCTACGTCAGCAGTGAAGCGCCCGACCAGGCGCTGCTTGGCGTAGGGATGCAGCTGTGCCTCAAACTCGGACCAGTTCGTCTCGTGGCAACCGATCACGAGTTTCTCCCAAAGGCCCATGTCAACCTGGTCCTTGAGCCGCTCTGCGATTGCCTTAAAATGTTGCATGGTCTCGTTGGCCACGTGACGTTCGGTATGTCCGGCATCGTAGCCGCCGAATCCATCGCTGCGCCGCCGGGGCAATGCCCGAAAAAGCCCATCACGTTCCTGCAGTTCGTCGAGGCGGAGTTCGAAAAAGCGGGCGCGTTGGCGATCCACCAGCACGACGCACACTGTCGGCTGAGCTCCCAGAAGCGCTGCCAACGGTTTGAGATGAAACCTGCGGTTTACGAACATCTGCGTCGCCGCTAACAGCGGCGGCAGGTCAAACTCGCGCCAAAAATTATCCGCGCCACACGCAAAAATTGCCTTAGCCCGCGCCTGATTGCCGTGAAGGTTGGCCGCGATTTCCTGAATGCGCTCGAGATCCGCTCGCGCACAGTTGTTCTTACCTTCTTTTTCCGCCTGCCGCAGCGCTTGCCGGACCAGGTCCTTAGCCAGGATCGCCTCTTCGCGGTGCGATTTGTTCTGCGGCGTGCGAGGCTGGAAATAGAAGCTCAGAAAACAAGCATCTTTCTGTTTTGGCTGAAACTGCGCCAGCTCACGGATTTCTTCGCGGGTGATCATCACGATTTCTCCTGAGTGCTGATTTGGAATTAGAGAGAGCCGGTTTTCTGCAGAACTTTATCCCGGAATTCGTTGGTAACGAAAGCAGATTTTCGAACATATTCACGGGCCGAGATAATGGAGGCGCGCACCTTCTCGGGGTCGCGGTCTACGATCGCGGCAATTTCCGGAATGGAAAACCCCTCAATCCCGTACAGAATGAAGGCCTCACGTTGCTCCGCGGGCATACCGCTCATCGACGCTTCGAACATGGTAATCATCTCGTCGGTATAAGCGACCTGTTCCGGGGTGGAGACGCGGGTATCGGGGATGGTGCTTTCCTGGTTCAAAGTTTCGTCAGGCTGGTGGTATTGCAACTCGGATTCGTCGCTGCCGCGCACGTTCTGCCGGCGCGTGGATGCGTCCAGGTTTACCTGGGATGAGAACTCGCGGCTATTGTTTGCCAGGTCATTCATGGAGCGGATCGCCAGCCGATACAGCCACGGCTCCAGCGCGAGGCGTTCGGGCTTGTCTCCATCGCTGAGGGCGCGCAGGATGACTTCGTCAATGACTTCTTCCTTGGTCACGCTGTCTTCAGGCAACTGGTCTGACGCCTGGCGAAAATAGAGTTCCCGTTCGACAAACAATTCGAGGCGCTTAAGATTTGCGTTCACGTAGGACCGTACGTCTTCTGAGGAGATGAGTGTGGGCTGTACCGCGGCTACCGTCTCCTCGAAGGGAACGGTTTTCGCGGGACGCCCGTCCATCGTCCGGCGGCGCCCTTTCCATTTGTGAGAGGCGCGCAGCAGGTCTTTGTGCTTCGTGATCTGCTGCAGGAGATCATCAAAACTTGCCTTGATAGCCGCCGTGGGGTTGGGACTGGCCTTCTGCACCGCCATCTGCCCCGAAGGGAGACGCAGGTTCAGAGACACTACAAAGCCTTCCCGCGCGGAATTCTCCTCCATGATGCCTTTCAAATGAATCAGCTCGGGCCGGAACACCTGCAGGCGTTTGCTCAATTTTTCGATCTGGTGGTTGGTTTCTTTTTCGATGTCAGGAGTTTTTTGGACCTTATAACTGATATGAACGTTCATGCATAGCCTCAGAAGACGGGAGCAGATCCCGGGAAGCCTTTTTGGTCCTTCTGGCCTGATTCTACACCCGCGCGGCGGAAGGCGAGTGCAAATCGGGGTGCTCCCGCTCCTTGTACAGCCCCCCTGTGACGCATGCACTGGTGTCGGGGATGCCTGCATGGAAAAATGGAGTTTTACCTTCTCTTCCGAAGCCGCGCGCGACGGCAGCCGTCGTGCTAATCGGCTACGATGTTTTGATCCTGAAGAGCTCTGCGATTCCTACTACGAGCGGAGTTAAACCGGAGGCTTGATGTGCCGGCAAATCCGAGTCGAGGATTTCCGGAAGCGGAATTCGTGCCGGTCGATGGAGCCGTAGATGAACTCGTATCACTCCTCCGTTCAAACCTCGATGTAAAAGCCGTTTCGTCGCAGGAAAGCATCCGTGGCGGTGAAGGCGATCCGCTTATCGCCGCTTGACGAACCCGTGGTTGTCGCCAAGCGACTCCATGGGCGCAGCCGCTTCCTCTTCGAAAGAGTTGTAGTACCTCATTTGCGGACGGAACACGGCAGCCTCGACTGCAGTGTTATTTCGATCGCCATGCCTGCCACCGAAAATCTCGATCAATCAATGCTGCATCCGGTAGACCTCGCCGACGGTCAGGTATTCCGACGTTTATTTGGCGAGAGGCTGCAACAGATCGCGGTTGCGGGCCACTGATTCTTCGAAAGTCTCCATTACCTGTGGACGGACGAGGTGCTGGGAGCGGACAACATTGCGCCTTCGATACAGGAGAAACAAGGCGGCAGGGTCAGAGGAAGAGTGTTCTAGACTGCGACGGTCACCGAAGTCTCGGTCCGGGTGACCGCACGATAGAGGGTGTCGCGTTCCAGCGGCTCGCGTCCCGCTTCGCGAATCAGGCGGACGAGTTCCTCGCGCCGCATGCCCTGTGGAGTCGTTGCCCCGGCATCGTGGTAAATCTTTTCTTCGATGACAGTCCCGTCGAGATCGTCCGCCCCGAAGCGCAGGGAAATCTGCGCGATTTTCGGTGTTAGCATTTGCCAGTACGCTTTGATGTGGGGAAAGTTATCGAGCACTAGGCGGCTGACTGCAATCTGCCGGATATCGAGCATGCCGGTGGTTTTCGGAAGGTGTTGCAGCGGCGTGTTATCGGGATGGAATGCCAGCGGGATGAAGGTCTGGAAGCCGCCGGTCTCGTCTTGCAGGGCACGCAACTTCAGGAGGTGATCCACCCGGTCCTCGTCGTTCTCGACGTGGCCATAAAGCATGGTTGCGTTCGACTTCAGCCCAATGCGGTGAGCCAGGCGCGCGGTTTCCAACCATTGATCGCCGTCAATCTTGTGATCGCAAATGATATGCCGCACGCGGTCGGCAAAGATTTCCGCGCCGCCGCCAGGCAGGGAATCGACACCTGCAGCTTTCAATTGCTCCAGAGTCTCACCAATCGAAAGTTTCGCCCTGCGCGCCAGGTACGCAACCTCAACCATGGTGAACGCCTTCAGGTGGACCTGCGGAAAGCGTTCTTTCAGACCGGCCACCAGGTCCAGAAAATACTGAAACGGCAAGTCCGGGTGCAGTCCGCCCACGATGTGAAACTCAGTTACCGCTTCACTGTAACCCGAAGCCGCGGTCTGAAGAGCTTCCTCCAGCGCCATGGTATAGGCGCCCGGCGTGTCCTTTTTGCGTCCAAAAGCGCAGAGGCGGCAGGCGGCGACGCATACGTTCGTGGGATTGATGTGGCGGTTGACGTTAAAGTAGGTTACATCGCCATGCATCCGCTCGCGCACGTGATTGGCTAGCCAGCCGACAGCGAGGATGTCAGGCGAGGCATAGAGGGTGAGCGCGTCCTCCGCTGACAGGCGCTGCCCCTGCATCACCTTGTCGTGAATCGGATGCAGGCGAATGTCGTCAGTCTGAAATACGTGCGCTTTGGACATTGCCTTGATAATAGCGCAGGGAAGGCTTCAGGTTCTAGCCAGCAGAAATTGTTCGGCGCGGAAGATTTTGAACGCATTTTGCGGCGGTATTCTGCTTTGACACGCCGCCGCTCGCTATTTCCTGAGTAGTAAATCCGCTGCTACAAAGACGAAAAATACGACCGAGATTACTCCGTTCATAGTGAAGAAAGCGGCGTTCAACTTTGAAAGGTCCTCGGCATTGACAAGGGAATGCTCATAGGCCAGCAGAAAGGCAACTGAAAGCACTCCTAGACAGGCCGGAATGCCCAGGCCGAAGACGATCACGAGCGCGATCAACAGCAGCAGCATTAGTCCGTGCAGAGTGCGCGCGATGATCAGCGCGCGGGGAATGCCGAAATACCGAGGTAACGAGTGTAGGCCCGCGGAGCAGTCAAATTCATAATCCTGGCAGGCATAGAGAATGTCGAAGCCGCCCACCCAGAACGTAACCGCCGCGGTGAGAAGGAGAATGCGCGCATCCAGTGAACCACGAATGGCAATCCAGGCCGCGGCGGGAGCAATCCCCAGCGCGAAGCCGAGCACCAGGTGCGACCAGCGCGTGAAGCGCTTGGTGTAGGAATAGGCAAGCAAAATTGCCAGAGCGACTGGCGAGAGCAGCAATGCGAGGCGATTCAACTGGGAAGCCGCCAGCACGAACACGGCGCAGGAGACGACAACGAATGTGGCCACAAAACCCGGGGTCAGAACTCCTGCCGGCAGGGCGCGCGCTTGCGTGCGCGGATTTGCCGCGTCAATCGACGCGTCGGCGAGCCGATTGAATGCCATCGCCGCGGAGCGCGCCGAAACCATGGCGACGATGATCCACGCCAGTTGACCGAACGATGGTAGACCACCGGCGGCCAACATTGCACCGCACAACGCAAATGGCAGTGCGAACACCGAGTGCTCCCACTTGATCATCTCCAGCGTGATCCGCAGGTTGTGCAGGACGGCCATGTCTTGATTTTAATGTAAAAGCTGGGCTCTATTGAGGGGCGCTACTTGGCACGAGGGTGTGTTGAGTCGTACACCTGCAAAACATGTTTCATAGAAAGCTGCGTGTATCGCTGCGTAGTGGAGAGCCGTTCGTGGCCAAGCATTTCCTGGATTGCGCGGAGGTCTGCGCCCTCTTCCAGCAGATGCGTTCCGAAGGCGTGACGCAGAGTGTGGGGATGAACTTCGGGAGACAGACCCTTGGCCACCGCGATTCGCTTTACAATCCTGCCCACGCTGCGTGTGACCAGTCTGCCGCCTCGCAGGTTGACGAGCAGCGCGGGACTGGGCTTTCTTGCCCGCTCCAGGAGCTTTTGCCGTTCCGGCAGATAGGCGGCCAGCGCTGCAGTCACCGAATCACCGAAGGGGACATATCGTTCTTTTTTACCCTTACCGCGAATGAGGATGGCTTGATTGCTCCAGCGAATGTCTTCGAGATTGATACCGACGAGTTCAGAATTGCGGATTCCACAACCGTAAAGCAGTTCCAGCATCACCCGGTCGCGCTCGGCGAAAGAAGCCACTTCCGGCATTTGGCCGTCGAGCACACCGTTCATTTCTTCAATCGTGGGCACGCGAGGCAGTTTCTTGGCCAGGCGGGGGGTGGATACCAGCGCGGCTGGATTCTGTTCAACTATTCCTTCCTGCGCCAGCCAGCGATACAGAGATCGCACGGCCGCCAGCGAACGCGCCACAGAAGTCTTGCTCAAACTTTTTTCATACAGAAAAGACAGGAACCCTCGGAGTAAGAGGTGATCAATTTGTTTCCAGGCGCGAGGCCCGACATAAGCAGCGAAGTTGTCGAGATCGCCCGCATATGCCTTGATCGTGTGCGGCGATGCATTCCGCTCGCGCAAGGATCGCAGGAACTGGTCAATGGCCTTTTCGACGATGGTGCGCTTGGAACTTTGTTCTGGCGTTTTGTTCATGTTCTGACTTTTGCCCGTGGGTGGTGCTTCTGATAGACGGTTTTTAGCCGGTCGAGCGCCAAATGTGTGTACACCTGGGTAGTCGAGATGTCGGCGTGACCCAGAATTATTTGCACCGTGCGCAGGTCGGCGCCATTCTCCACCATGTGAGTAGCGCAGGAGTGGCGCAGAGTATGCGGCGAAGATTTGCGCCCGCCCGCGGCTGTCGCTGTCCGTACCATCTGCCAGACGCGCTGCCGAGTGAGTCTTCGCGCTCCCCGGCCAAGAAATAACGTCGGCACGTTGCGACCGTTCGCCAGGACGGGGCGGGCACTTCGGATGTATTCGGTAATGGCTTCGAGCGATGGGCGGCCCAGTGGCGCAATCCGTTCCTTATCTCCTTTGCCGCGCACCAGCACGTAACCGGCATCGAGTTTCACGTCTTCCAGCCGCGTACTCACAACTTCCGAAACCCGCAGCCCCGCCGCGTATAGCATCTCGAGAATGGCGCGATCGCGTTGCGCCATGGCCGCCGCCGTCTTGGTGTTATTCGCCGGCCCCGGCGCAGCCAAGGTCCGTTCCACCTCGTCCTGGGCAAGTGATTTAGGCAGTACCTTCCATTGCTTTGGCGAATCGATGTTGAGGGTTGGATCGTGATTGACGATTTTGTCCACCAAAAGGTAACGGTACAAATGGCGCAAGGCGGACAGCTTGCGCGCTACTGATCGGCCGTCCACCTGGTTCGAGAATAGCTGCTGGATGAAGTCGCGGACGTCCTCACGCCGGGCAGTTGACAGCACCCGCTTACGTTTTTCGAGGAACTCCGCGAATTGGAGAATGTCAGTCCGGTACGCACTGACGGTCAGACGCGCTAGTCCTTTTTCGACCTGCAGGTACTCAAGAAATGAAGCGACAACCCGCCGATTAGGAACAAGTGACACAATCTCTAGTATCGGCATGCGTGGCCCGGGGGATAAAGTGGCAGGCAAGGTTCTCCTCCGCGGGTGGCTGTCGCCCGACCAAGTTTCTGTCCGCGGCTCTGCGCAGTTCCCCAATGACCCCGATTTCCGCTATAGTCTCTAGCCGGTTCCACGGAGACTCTTTATGGCTACGAACACTCGTCCAGAAATTAAAAATAAGCAGTCTGGTGAAAATATTGAGAGCGATCTCTCTCATAAGTTCGTCAAGGTGGTGGAGACGGCGGCCATTGCCTCCGCTCATACCATGGGCCAGGGCGACCGCAAGCTGTCGGACCAGGTCGCGACCGAGGCGATGCGCGAAGTCATGGACACGGTGCCGATGCGCGGCACCATTGTCATAGGCGAAGGCGAGCGCGACGAAGCCCCCATGCTGTATATCGGGGAAAAGCTCGGCACTTCCTCCCCGGATGGCAGCGAAGTTCCCGAGGTCGACATCGCGGTCGATCCTCTGGAAGGCACAAACTTGTGCGCCACTGGCGCTCCGGGTGCCATCACGGTTCTGGCCGCATCGGAAAAAGGTGGCTTGCTCAATGCGCCCGACTGCTACATGGAGAAAATTGTGGTCGGCCCATCGTGTAAAGGCGCGGTGGAGATGGATGCACCCGTGGCCGACAATCTGAAAAATATCGCTCGGCGCCTGGAACGCGATGTGGAAGACCTGGTCGTCATGGTGCTCGACCGGCCACGTCACGAGAAGCTGATTTCCGCGATTCGCGCGGCCGGGGCGCGTATCCGGTTGATCGGGGACGGCGATCTCTCCGCCGGCATTGCCGCCGCGGTCATTGGGACTGGTGTACACGCGGTCATGGGCTCAGGCGGCGCCCCGGAAGGCGTCATCACAGCGGCCGCCATGCGCTGCCTTAACGGCTACATGCTCGGGCGACTGGTGGTCGACAAACCGGAATTGGAGGAGCGCATCGCACGCATGGGGATTAAAGACAAGAACCGAATTTACGAGGCGCAGGACCTTGCTCCGGGCAAACAGATTATTTTTGCGGCGACCGGGGTTACAGAGGGCGCGTTGCTCAAGGGAGTGCGCTTTTTTGGTGAAGGCACGCGAACCTCTTCGGTGATCATGACCCTGCGCACCGGCAAGGTTCGTTTCATTGACAGCATTCACCTGGAGAAAGGTCCGGACGTGAAGATTCGATTCGCATAGTCGCTTGGTGTGGCCCTACTTCAGGTACTCGGAGTCCTTGCTCAAATCCGGTGGAATTTGCGGGAATGGCGGAAAATCCTGCGATGACCCATGGAACAATGCGACCGTCTTCTCGGACCGCTTCATTCCGTCGTGCACTGCGATTTTGTGCGGGTTGTCCGGCGTGTAGCCCTCCCATAGCGACACGCCCGCATACGCCCCGTCTTTGCGCAAGATGTAGTACGTCATGTCCATGTACTTCAGCTTGCTCATCTCGTTGTTGTAATTGCGCGCAATACGTCTGAGAGCATCTATGCCGGCCTCCTGAGGAGACATGCCATGGCGCATGTTTTCGACGATTGTGTGGGCCCCTGCGATCTTGATGTTCTCCTCGCCGCTGCCCGTAGCGCCCGCCGAGCCTACGTCCTGATCGGTGTAACAGCCCGCGCCAATGATCGGCGAATCTCCCACCCGTCCCGGCAATTTGAAAGCCAAGCCGCTGGTCGTGGTGCAGCCCGAGATCTCACCCTTTTCGTTCGCGGCCGAGCAGTGAATCGTTCCTGTAGGTGGAAACAAAACCCGCCGAATCGCCGCTGCGCGGAACTCCGGTTCAATCCCGATATCCGCCGCCATTTCTTCCAGCTTTCGCCAGCGCTCCTGCAACAGCTGGGAACGTGGGCGCGTCCCCGGCTGGTTCTCCGGCGCCTTCCAGTGCGGATCAGAGAGCCCGGGGCCCCACCAGTCGTCGGTTGAATGAAATTGTTTCCACAAGAACCAGATCTTGCGTGACCGCTCGGTGAGCAGATTCTCACGCGGCAAACCCGCAGCCACCGCGAAGCGCTCTGCGCCTTCGCCCACCAGCATCACGTGTCCGGTATGCTCCATGACCGCTTTGGCCGCGAGAGAAACATTCTTGATATTGCGCACACCGCCCACGGAACCCGCTCGCCGCGTGGGGCCGTGCATGCAGCACGAGTCCAGTTCGACTACTCCTTCCTCATTGGGCAGTCCGCCTAGTCCGACGCTGTCGTCGTTAGGATCGTCTTCCGGTCCTTTCACCACGCGCAGAGCAGCCTCGAGCGTGTCTCCTCCCCGGCTTAGAAAGGCAAACGCGTCGTCCAGATAATTAAATCCGTTATTAGCGCAGACGATGATCGGGCGTGTGTAACCCGGGGGAGTGGCTGCGGACTTAGAAGCCGGTTGCTGGTTTTCACTTTTGAGACCGAGAGAGAGAGACCCGAGGACAGCGGTCGTGAGGAAATTGCGGCGCGATACCGACATAGTTCTTCCCGCCTGACAAAAACGCTCAACAGCATAGCATGGCATTGTTTAGCGACTTATTCGAGGCAGCATCGAATTATTGATCGGCAGAAGCACGTCGCTGAAGTTTGCTGATCCTCTCCCGCACCCCAATCAGCCGAAAATGAAATTCCTGCGCGAATCTTCGTCCCTCGCAAACGGGGCCTCCATGTGCGCCGGTCGGTCCTAGCTCCACCGGAATCCCTCGTGCTTCTTCGATAAGCTTTTTCAGTCCGGCGATCTGGCATATTTCAGCGGGAGTGTTGTAGATCCGATGTTCCGTGCTGGGCGCTTCCATCAGCTTCAGAAACATCTGCGCGGCATCTTCCACGTGCAGTAGAGAAATTGATGCCTCGGGGCCGAAGGGCAGAGTGATCGTTTTTACCTGTGTCGATGAATCGAAGATCTGTGAACGCCATGGCGACGATGACGTCTTTTTTATGCCGGCACCAATCACCCTGGACACCCGCAAAGAAACAAATTCGATTGCTCCCGTGTTGGCGAGCGACTCAGCCACGAGTTCGACACAGCGCTTCGATCCGCCGTAAGGCTCATCCGGAATAGCCGGGTCCTCCTCCGTGACCCGACCAGCGCGTCCCAGCCCGTAGACACTGATCGAACTGGCGAAAATGAACCGCTTCACTCCTGCGGCCACGGCTTCGCGCAGCAATTGAAAGGATCCGGTTAAGTTGAGATCAGCTCCGGCCAGCGGATTTGCGGCAAAAGCAGTCGGAAGAGTTGCGGCGAGGTGGATGACGCAGGAAATCGGTCTTTCGCGAAAGACTTCGGACAGCTGGTCTTGCCGGGTCAGGTCGCACGCAATCGTGTGGGGCTCGGCGGCAATATCGACCGGTAATACCTGATGGCCGGAGGCTTCGAGCTGGCGACAGACTTCCTGTCCAATGTGACCGGATGCGCCAGTCACCAGGACGCTGGGGATGTTGGATGAACCCACAAAGCGATTTTCCAAACAATCGGGACGGCGATCAACCAGAAAGCGCTCAAGAGCTCAAAATCGTTAGAAAGTCACCGCGGTAATGTGGGTAAGGCTGACACGCGTCCCGTGGGGCCGAGGCGCGTGCCAGCTAGATTCGAACTTCGAGACCTACGCTGCCGGCTTTTTGCCCTTCTTGCCCGTGCGGGTGTCAACTTCGACGTCCCCGTCCTTGTCTACTCGCAACTCCTCGTGTTTTACATCATCGGAAACGCGCTGCGTGTTTTGCACCGCACGTTTTGCCACGCGCACTTCTTCGTTAACCACAGGTTGCTTCTCTACTCGCGCCCGCTCCTCGGTGAGCGGCACGCGAATTTCCTGGCCGCTTCCTATCTCGCCGGTATCCTCCACCGGCGCTCCGCTGCCGGCGACACGCTCGATTACCAATTCTTCCCGGGTGACCGGAACGTCCACGGTACGATTCTCGGTAACAACTTCTTTGCGCAGCCGCACTTCACCGCGTTGAACTCGTTCCCTGTAGGTGCGCAGCACCTCACCCCTGAGCTGGATTCGGTAATCCTGCCCAGCGTTGCTCAGTCCCGTCCCGCTTGCCGCGGTCGCGTCGAAGCCGCGTTCCCTTAGATCGCCACCAGTGTTCTGGAGGATGCTGCGGGCTTCATTGCTGCGCGATCCGGTGACACTGACCAACGCGCCACCTTCTCCGATGCCCCGGTAATAGTACTCGGCGCGGTCCTGATCCCAATCCATCGCAGCACGAGAATCGCCATACGCTACGTCCTCGGATGAATCTCCTGTGAAAAACTGTTTGAGCTTGTCCCAGAAGCCGGCGTTCCGCTCAGCTTCGAAGTCTCTCCCTGTGCCACTCGCTTCTTCCTCGCTACGTGTCATCAGCCCGATCTCGTCGGAGGTGAAGCCGGCGTTCCTCAATTCGGTAATGGCCCGGTAAGCGTCTTCCCTGTTGTGGAAAAATGCGATGACCCGCTGTTCTGTCGCATGGATGTCCCGAGTGCCTGCATCGACTGCCATGACTGCTCCTTTGTCGTTTTGAAATGGATCGAACCGTTCAGGCTTCAGATGCCGCCCATCGTGGGAAGTGCCGTACAACGCAAGCTGGAAATCGGAAGGTGGCCATTGCTGCGCTTCCGCGTTCCTGTTTTACCGAAGACGTGGCCCTCGGTCGTCACTAAGCTTCTCCGTCTGGCTACCGTTTCATACGAGTGATGATGTACAGAACTACCGAAAGCACGATGCTCAGAATGATTGAGGTGGTCAGGGGGAAGTAGAAGGTAGTGTGCTTACCACGATAGAAAATGTCTCCCGGCAGACGCCCGATAGGAAGACTGGTGCGGCCGAGAAGCACGAACAGCAAACCGATCACCAGCAGAATCACGCCAAGAAAGATGAGTATCCTGCCCAGATCAAACATTTTCCACCGCTAGCAGTGAACTTATTCGATCGGCACCGGCTTCGTCAATTTGCAAGAGCGGGCTTGTGACAGGGCCAAGTTGAACTGCTGCAAACCGCCGACGGATAATGCTGCATGGCGGATTCCACCGACTCTCCCGCTTTCCTCTTCGATCTTGATGGCACCCTGGTCGACAGCGTCTATCAGCATGTGCTCGCATGGCGAGAAGCCTTGGAGCGTTGTGGCATCGAACTGGCAGTCTGGCGAATTCATCGCCGCATTGGGATGAGCGGCGGTCTGTTTGCGAGCGCACTGTTGCGGGAGACTGGGCGCCCGGTGACTGCCGAACAAGCGGAGGAATTGCAGCACTACCACGCGGAAGCATACGCGCGGCAAGTCGGGCAGGTGCATCCGCTTCCCGGTGCGCGCGAGTTGCTGAAATTTCTGACCGCGGCTGGAATCCCGTGGGCAATTGCAACCAGCGGACGTGGCGAGATGGCGCGCCGATCAACGGCTCTCCTGGGAATAGATCCGAATATTCCGCTCGTCACCCGCGATGATGTGCAGCACGCTAAACCGAACCCGGACCTGTTCGTTGCCGCCGCGGCGCGGCTGAAAATCGATATCCGGAACTCCTTCGTCGTAGGGGACAGCGTTTGGGACTTGCTGGCTGCGCAGCGCGCGCGAACGCTCGGGATAGGGTTGCTGTCGGGAGGCTACGGCGAGGATGAGCTCGAACGGGCTGGAGCATTCCGCGTTTACCTTGATCCACTTGATTTGCTGAACCACCTCGACGAACTCGGCGTGAGAGTTATGTAGTAAACAAAATATCCCGTCAGTACGCGTAATACGGTCCCGCACCTGCCGGAGTGCTGGCGCCCGCGATCGCTGTGTAGACGTTGCGTCCAAAGAAGAACGGCAAGCCCCAATCGAAACCGGTGGAACTCGAAGGCTGCGATGGCGGAGGCGTGTTCTCCCCAGCCAAGTCGTTGTATGCGACATTTCCCGAACTTACCAGCGTATTCGCATTGGCGACGCTGAAGTCGACATTACCAGTCGTGCCGTTCGCTCCCACGTTAGTCGCGCTGAGATCCTCGGTCGAGTCAGGACAGTAAAAGCCGGGAGCATTGGTATTGCTTCCACAAACCGGAATCTGGGTCAGATCATGATTGAGAAAGAAGATACCGTTGGAACCGCTGTCGATAAAACTGGAACTGTAAGACTGGCCCTTGTATTGGGTTGTGAGATTACCTGTCGTCGGATCCAAGGTGAAAACGCTGGCGCTGCCGAGCCCGTTATTCGATTGGGTGCCGATACCGAATACCAGCGAGCCGCTGACGCTTGGCGCACCGGATGGCCCGATTGATGGCAATTCGACAATCACGCCGTTGTTGTCCGTCGCGAATAGCGACACCGGATTTTGAACTTGCTGGCTGAGGCTTTCGAATGAATTGCTGCAGCTGGAGGTGCTGCAGGTGTAGTAGGTCCCCGCGGGAGGCGTCGGATTGCCTTGGGTGGTGCAGCCGAGACCGCAGTCTTGCGGAAACTGGCCAACTCCCAGGATTCCGTTCGCGAGCAGGGTTTGCAGCGTGTCTTCCGGCGTTCCCATCGAACTGCAATCGCTGGGCGCGGTAGCGGGCACAGCGCTGTCCCCGATCACCTGGATGGGTACCGACTGTGCAGTTTCGCCCCCGAGTTGAATGTCGGCGGTATGCACCCCTCCCCAAGTAATGCCATCGGCGAAGCCGGCGCATTCACCCACCTGGCTGCCGCCGGATTTTTGTCCGGGCAATGAGATGGTAAGTACACTGTTCAGAATGCGTAGTCCGTAGGACCCCGTATCGACCAGCACGCCATCGATTGTCTGACAAGTCGAACTGCCCGGCACACACACGGTCACACTGGCAAAAGCTCCATTCACATAATTGTTGTCGGGCCCAGCATCCACCGTCAGCGGCATGACGTTTTGTCCCGAAGTGGCGACGGTTTGCGGCGGCGTAGAGCTGCTTCCACCGCAACCAGTCACAAAGAGACACGCTGTAAGAAGCGCAGGCACGCTAAAGATGACTGAATACGCGCGCTTACTGGATCGCATCGGTGAGAACTCCTTGGGGTACGAGTTGCGGGATGTACGCTCGTCCGGTGAAGGCGCGCATGTGGCCGCTCGAGACATACACGAAACCGGGCTCGTTGATCACCAGCGGACCATGACCACGCCGGTTCCTTTGAGCCGCTTCAAGTTTGCTGAAATTATCCCCGAGTAGCTGACGCAGGTCGGGCAGAAGCGGCCCGTGCCATGTCACGCCAAAAACTTTTCCCGCCGGGGAAACGAATTCCCGCACCGTGGTGCCGGAAGGAATTTGAATCTCGTGGACGTTGTAACCCTTCACAGCGACAACCCGCGTGGACGCCCGCATCTTGGCTTCATCGTTACGGATCGAAACCTGGTCTCCTCCGAGCACAGCCAGCGCAGGCAAACAGAAAAGGAGCATCGCGGCGACGGTTCCCACCCCAGGGTAAACAAACTTCAATAACAAAATTTTCTTCATATCTCTCTCCATGAGAGTTCCCGAATGCCCTTACAACTGGTCACTGCGGGTTTTAGCTGGCATCCTGGACGAGAGGCGCTGCTGTGCGGGCTATGTTCCACCTGGGCTCCGGCACGGACAGGTCAAAGCCTGTGCCCCGTAAGCAATAACCGGAATACAGCACAATTAAGTGTAGAGATGCCAAACCAGCAAGGAAAGTTTGATGAGGAACTCTGCAGAACACGACGGTCGGGCGAGATTCTGAGCTAATGCGAAATCCGCTGCTCTGGAGTCCTCTCATAGAGAGTGACAACGCGCCAGACTACCTTCCCATCGGCGAGACCCTCGGATACCAGTCGAAACGAAGATGGCGTGATATCAGTGAAGGAATCACGAAACGAAGTCTTCGTTCCCTTGATATCCTCGTCCCATCGGTTGACCAGGCTTTCGCCCTCCCAGCGTGCGACGCCCCGCGATTCGCAGCCGCTAGTATTCGCACAAGAGAAAAATCGATAGAGCTGCGAGCCCGAGTCCCACCACAAAATGCCCAGGAAATGCAGTTCGCCCGCCGATCCATTGGAGTTGTAATCTTCAAGCAGTGAAAAACCGGGGCCTGAGCGCAGGGCAGCCGTTCCTTGCCGGGTTTCGCCCTTCCGCGATTCGCTGATCTCAAACGTCTCGTTTACTCGCCAGTTCCCCACGAACGCTTTCAGCACCTTTTGCATTTCGGGAGATGGTTGAAGACGGGATGCCGTTGACCCTGTGATGTTCGAATTTCCTCCGGCCCGTGGCGCACCCCAACCAAGGCAGCCAGTGGAGAAGAGCAGAAAGACTGCGGTGTAGTGCTTCATAGCGTCTGGTCCTCGGATGGATCTCTCGCTATGTTGGACGAAGCACGGGTGTCATCGAAAGCACGCGAAGTTTACTTCGGTCCGACCGGCAAAGTCTGATTCAGCTTCTGAATGATGTCCTCGTTTGGCTTGCCCCCCTTGCAGGTAGGATGCCCAAAACCGCTCATGCTGACGCCATTCTGGATATCGAAGATCAGGTTGTCGCTTGGACCGGGGGCGACTCCCATGGGCACTGCATCGAGACCGAGCGCATGCCGCGTCTTCCAGGCGACCACGTGATCCGCGCAGGCGGTATCACCACTCACGCCCAAACCACCCACCAGCTCCCCTTTCTTGCTGTAGAGCGGTAAGCCGCCGCCGAAAACGATCACGCCGCCGATCGGCTTGCCCACCATGGGATCGTTCTGCTGGCCGAAATCCTGCGGATTTCCCGCGAAAGCGACGTTAGGATTTGGCGGGGTCACGATGCCGTACAAAGACTGTCCAGGCTGGGCGGCGGAGTAAACGTTTCCACTGGAGAGCGCAAAATCGTTAGTGCTGAATGCATTTACTGTGTTGGCCTTTTCGGCGGAAATCAGCCGGCTGCCGGGCCACTCGGCCGCGCGATTCGGACCGGTGAACACGACCGCGCAGACGATGCCATCGCGGTTTACCACCGTTCCCCATTCCTGATTTCCCAGTCCGCCATTTGCATCCTTGCCTTCTTTCACAGCCGCCGTCAGCGCCGCTTTCAACTTGCCGTAGTCGGGCACCTTGGAACAATCCAGTGGGTTCGGATTGGCATTCGACTTTTGCGCGACCGCGCTCACGCTGAACACGAGAAACATGCAACCAATGACAACTACGAGTTTGGCTTTCACGATCATCTCCTGTATCGATCGGCGTCAGGGCTGACGCCGCAGGGTGTACAGATATGCTGCAATGTCGCGGCTGTCCTGCTCGCTCACATTCATCTCCGGCATCAGCGTGTGCGGTTCAACCTGGTGCGGGTGTTCAATCCAACGCATCATGTTTTCGGGATTGTTTGGCATCTCGCCGGCAATGTATTGGCGATTCGCTATTCCATCCAAAGGCGGACCCACCAGGCCGTTGGCGCCCGGAACGCCCGGGATGGTATGGCAGGCATTACAACCGTACTTTCGAATATCGTCGCGACCCACGCGGGCATTTCCTCCCGCGGTCAGAATGTACGCGGTCCGCGCGTCATCCGATTGCAAATGCGCACAACCGAAGAGGGGAGCGCAAAATGCCAATACCAACGTCATGCGGCATCTAACGCTCATTCCCGACTCCCGCCGAGGCGCGGATCAAGGCCGCGGTTCGCGTGTATTCCCAACGCCGCTGCGATTCACTCAGCCACTTCAGCAAGAGGGCTAGGCCGATGAAAGTCAGCAACGTACCGGCGGGAATCCACATGATGAGACCGCCGAGTTGCTGATCCTCGAGCGGAGTCAGGTTCCACAGGCCCGCTGTTTGTGCGTAGGGCGCGTACCAGATCCGCGGCGAAAACGTAAGCCATGCGCCCAGCACGCTGGTGTGAATGGCAGTGGTGAAAACGTACAGCACGGCGCCCCCGTAGCCCAGCCGTCCACCATGGTTCTCAAGCAATGCCCACCAGAAAAGAAGAGCACTGCCCAGGAAGCTGATGTGCTGCGCCGCATGCCATGCTTCACTTTCGAGTGCGGCCACGAACAATGCCGGGGCGTGCCACAGCCACAGCGCAAGCGCGTGCAGAATCCAGGCAGTGAGCGGCGCAGAGAGCAAGAGCCACGCACGTTTGAAGAGACGCCATCGGCCAACGCGTGCGACTCCGTTCCGCCAATTCTCGGGAAGCGCCCACATGAAAGGAACCAGCGGCCGTGCCAGCACCAAAAGAGGCGCGGAAACCAGCATCAGTATCTCGTGCTGCGTCATGTGGACCCAGAACAACTGTTCGCTGATCTCGTGTATGGGAGAGTCGAGGGCCAGCAGCAAAGACAGCCAGCCCGCGGCGAAGCAGGCGATTGTCAACACGGGCAGCCGCGAGCTTCGGCGCCACGCTTTCATCCTTCCGATCGCGTAGAGCAGGGCGCAACCAATGAGCGGCAGGACAATGTAGAGCGACCAAGTCCAGCCCGTTTCGGCTGGCGAGCCAGAAGTTTCGAGCGCAGCACACGGACGGCTCAGCGATGCGAGCGCGATCGAGCCGAACGCGAGTTTGTAGAGCGCACGCATGCTAATCACAGGGAGTAAAGATCCATCGCGGAACCGCTCCAGCAATCACCACTACCGCAAAGGACAAGCTAAAGACAATCCCAAACAGCACTTGGAAGTGCGCGCGGTCGATCGGTCGGCGGCCATGATCTTCCGCGTCAGGCGGCAACTTGAGGTATTCCGAGAGCCCTACCGCGAATCCGGTGAGAGCAATGAGGAAGCAAATGACGCTGATCACGTGCAGAACGTAGTGATGCCCGGTCGAGCAGGAGTGCTGAGTCAACGAGTAGCTGAAACCCAGGTCCACGCCCCAGGCTAATGGTCCCGCGCACATCGACCACCACACCAATGCCGAGGCTCGTCCCTGCGGCGCGATTCGTTCCCCCTCTGCCATTTGCCTCCTACAAAAGCCTGGTTGCTCCGTACACAACGAAATCCACGATCACCGCGGTCACCACGACGAAATACCAGTAATCGGAATTGATAGCGACATCCGCTAAACGCGTCCCTTCCATCTTGTCGGTGAAGCTGATGCCTAGAATCGTGACGGTTTCAATGAATTCCGTGATCAGGTGGCCCGTGTGAAGGCCAATAAGCGTCCAAACGACCGAGCCGTACGCGTTCTCGTACCACCGGCAATTCAGGTTCGCCAATTCGAACCCGCGCAGAACCATGTTCACCACCGCAAATGCCGCAAGGGCAGCCAGCGCCAGGCGAATCTTTCCCCGATCCACGGTGGGTGCGACTCTCTGCGCGTAACGTGCAGGGACAATACTCAACAGAAACAGCACGCCATTCGCCACTCCGTACCACAGGTAAGGCGGAAGCTGAACCGGCGGCCAACTCTCGGTTCTCGTGCGCAAATAGAAATAGCTGGCGATCACAAGGGCGAACATCGTGCCCTCGATCGTCATGTAGAACACGTTCGCCAGCCAGGTCGTGTTGCTGCGGCCGAACGCGACACTGGGCAGTCCGGACACATCGAGCACCGGGCGTTCTCTTAACGAATCCATCGGCGCTCCTCGAGGCGGCTGTCCACTGGCATCGGCGTGGGAGAGTGACCGCGGGGCCATAACCACCCAATCAGCGTGATCACGACCGGGATGGCGCCGTACGCAACTCCCCGCGCGCTGAAGATGGACCACACGAAAGCGATAGACACAGTAATGGCCGTGAGAAATGGCCAGATGCTGGGGCCGGGTGATTCCTCTCGATACTGCGGCTCCGAATCAAGGCTGTTGGTAACCAGGACTTCGGGAATGTCTTCGCGAACTCCGGCCACGACCGGTTGGTTGGGAGTCGCGTCCCACAACGCCTCGCGACCATTGACAGTTGGCAACTCGAGAAAGTTGTAATGAGGCGGCGGAGATGGCGTCGCCCATTCCAGTGTGCCCGCGCGCCATGGATCCGGCCCTGCGAGTTCTCCGATTGCTTTGCTCTGAAAGAAATTCACCAGGAATACGATCAGGCCAGCCGTCATGAAGAGCACCCCGATCGATGAAACTAAATTCAGCGTGCCCCAGTGCATCTCCGGCAGATAGGTGTACACGCGGCGTGGCATTCCCCGCAGTCCCAGGAAGTGCATGGTGAAGAAAGTCATGTTGAAGCCGATGAAGAACAACCAGAAATGTATTTTCCCCAGCAGATCATTCATCATCCGCCCGGTAATTTTCGGAACCCAGTAGTACAAGCCGGCGAACATGGGAAATAACGCGCCACCAATCAGAACGTAATGGAAATGGGCAACAACAAAAAACGTGTCGTGCACCTGCCAATCCACAGGCACCGCCGCGAGCATCAGGCCCGTGAGCCCTCCGATCAGGAAAGTGAAAAAGAAGCCAAACACCCACAGCATAGGGAGTTTGAGTTGCAACCGCCCGTGCCAGATTGTTGCCATCCAGCAATAGAACTGCACGGCTGTGGGGATCACGATCATGAGCGTCGCCGCGGTAAAAAAGCTCTCACTCATCTGCGGCAGGCCGGTCGCAAACATGTGGTGAACCCAAACGCTGAACCCCAGAAAGCCGGTGGCAACCACCGATGTGACAATCGCCAGATACCCGAATATGTGGCGCCGGGAGAACACCGGGACCAGGGTCGAGATGACGGCTGTGCCGGGCAAGAAGATGATGTACACCTCGGGATGGCCAAAGAACCAGAACAGGTGCTGATACAGCAGCACGTCTCCGCCACTGGACGGATTAAAAAATTGCGTGTTGATCGTGCGGTCCATGAGCAGCATGGAACTGACAACCATTACCGCCGGCATGGCGAAGATTACCGCGATGGAAATCGTGAGCTTTTCCCAGAGAATGATGGGCATGCGATTCAGTGTCATGCCCGGCGCGCGGTGACGGAGGATGGTCGTCGCAATACAGATCGCGACCGCCAGCGCGGAGACTTCGGTGAAGGTGATCATCTGCGCCCAGAAGTCGGATCGCTTGCCCGGAGTGAATTGCGGGCCCGACAGCGGGACATAGGCAAACCAGCCGGCATCCGCGCCCGTCTTGATCAGCAGCCCGATCCAGAGGAGCAAACCACCGCCCAGGTAGATGTAGTAGCTGAATGCGTTCAGCCGGGGAAACGCGATGTTGCGGGTTCCGCAGATCAGCGGTACCAGGTACACGCCGAATCCCTGGAACATCATGGGAACGGCAAACAGGAAGATCATGGTGCTGCCGTGAACCGTGAACACCTGGTTGTACAGGTCGGGGCCGACTGCGCCGTGTTCAGGCCGGGCAAGTTGGAAGCGCATGATGCCGGCGAGCACGCCGCCCAGCAGGAAAAAGATGAAGGACGTGACTATGTAGCGAACGCCAATGGCGGTGTGGTGCACGTTCTTGAACCATCCCCAGAATCCAGGCGGCTGCGCCCAGGCTCGAGCCAGTTGCTCGGGCGTGCCGGTTCGAGGAACGACAATGGGCTCGCTAATGGCCAAGTAATTTCCTCATTGCAAGGTTTGCAGATACGTCAGCAGTGCCTGCAGATCATCCGGCTGCAGCGGATTCGGCGCCATGTGATTGCCGGGCTTGATTCTCTGCGGATCGATAATCCACCCCGCCAATGCCCCGCGGGTATTCGGCAACGTTTCCGCGGCGATCATCTGCCGGCTTGCGAGGTGCGTCAGGTCTGGTCCTATGCGCGAACCCGCGTCGGTCCCGCGAATGGTGTGGCACATCACGCATGCGTGCGTCAGAAAGACCTCGCGGCCGCGTGCCGCGTCGGCATTGGTCGGCTCAGGGGCAGGCTTCAGCTGCTGCGCTTTCCACGCTGCGAATTCACTGTCGCTTTCCGCGATCACCGAAAAACCCATGTGGGCGTGCTGCATTCCGCAGAATTCCGCGCACTGCCCGCGATACCTTCCCGGCTGATCGATCTGAATCCAGAATGCCGACGAGTACCCGGGAAGCAGATCCCGTTTGCCGTGAACGCTCGGCGCCCAGAAACTGTGAATAACATCTGCTGAATTCGTGAGTATGACGACCGGCTTACCCACGGGAACGTGGATTTCGTTGGCGGTGGTCACGGTCTGATCCGCCTGCGCATTCGGGTAGATCACTTCCCACCACCATTGGTGACCTGTGACTTGTATTGTGACCGGGTTCTTCGAAGTAAGACCTTCCACTTTTTTCCCGGTGATCACACTCAGCACCAGAACCGCAAACAAGGCAAGAACGGTGACGGTGATCGCGGAGCCCACCGCCCAAACGGCGCGGCGGTCCCCCTCCTTATCGTGAACAATGGGGAGCATTTCGCGAGCCGAAGTGTAGGTCCTGGCCGCGGCGCGCGCGAAACCGAGAATGACCAGGATGAAAGCCGCAAGGATGATGAAAAAAATCACCCAGAACAGCCATTCGATATTGCTGGCGTCGGGACCCGCCGCATGCAGGGCCGAGTGTCTGCCCTGCAATGCCCAAATCGCATAGATCCACGAGGTCAGAACCTGCGGTGCAGCTGAAGCCATCACTGCTTGGCCTCCGGCTGCCCGGTGATTCCCGTTGGCGTCTGGTTTGGCATGGACTGCTCAGGCGGCTTGACGTAAAGCTGATCGCTGCGTGCCGGCGCCACATCCTTGGGCAGCAAGCCGCTTAGCGAGCGAACATAAGAGACGATCTCCCAGACCTGGTATTCGGGAATGCGGTTGCGGAACGACGGCATCCCGTTCGGCCGACCTTGCACGATGGTCGCGAAAATGTTTCCCGGCTCGCTGCCGTAAATCCAGTTGTTGTCCATGAGCGGAGGACCGATGCCGCCCCCGCCGTTGGCGTGACATCCTACGCAGTTGTACTGGTTGAATAACCGCTGCCCCTCGGAAACCGAGTACGCGCTTTCCTCGTAGTACTTGGGCGGTGGAGGGCTCGCAACCGAGTTCGCGCCCGGATTCAGGCCACTTACCTGGACGCTGTTGAGAATTTCGGATGCGGGAGGCGAGGGGCGCAAAATCCGTTCCTCGCGCTGGCAGCTCAACAGCGCAATCAAGCATGTGATCAAAACCGCGAGCGAGATGGGTTTCAAGATGCGCATCACTCTCCCGGAGTCGACGGCGCCGTTTCAAGCAGTGGAACGCCGTAGCTGCGAAGAATTTTCTGAATCTCGGTTCTGCGACGGGACAGCACGCCTTCCAGTTCATCGCGTAACCGTGAGTTTCCTTTTTGAACGCCCATGGAAATGGCGAAGGTAAAGGGCAGCCCCGGAGGATCCACTTCCGGCGTGACCGGTGTGAGTTCGAGAGCGCTTTTAAACTTCTGCGCGAAGTATCCTGCCAGCGGTCCCCAGACCATGGCGGTATCGACTTTCCCGTCGGCGACGGCACGCACAATGGAATCGGCCTGGTCGCCAGTGCTCTCGAAACCGACAATCTCATCCTGCAGGCCGCGCCGGGCGAGTGCGGACGCCGGTGGCGTGTAGTCTTCGTCCATGACCTGCACACCAATCTTTATGGAGTGCATCGCCGGATCGTTCAAAGAACTGAGCTGTAGATGATGATCGCGACGAGTGACGAAAACGTATGTGGAGCGGTAATACGGCGTGGTGGTCAGCACCGGCTTGAAGTTTGCGGGAACGCCGATGAGAAGGTCGCATGCGCCGCGGTTCAGATACTCGCGGACAAAACCGCGTCCCATGCGCTGCCACTCGTAAGTGAGTTCTGCGTGAAGCTCTGCCGCCACCAGAGTGGCGATTTTGTTTTCGTAGCCCTGCTGGTGCGAGTTGGAAAACGGTAGATTGTCCGGATCGGCGCAGACCCGCAGCGTGCGCCCCATTGCGGGGAGCGCCAACGCGCAGGCGATTAATGCGAGCGCGACTTTAGGGAAGCTGGAAAACATACAACATGCCTCCCGCCGTAGTGTATTTCGGCAGATCCTGCATGGCGCCAACAAAGCCGAGCGCGGCCGACTTATCGCGGGGATCAAGCCCGCCGGCGACAATTGCTCCCGCCCAGCCGCCCACGCCCGAGAGCACCGCCACGTATTGCTTGCCGTCCGGACCTTTGTAGGTGACCGGCTGGCCAATGATCCCGGAGCCTGTTTTGAACTGCCACAATGGCTTGCCACTCATGGCATCGACGGCATGAAACCAGCCATCCATGGTGCCGTAGAAAACCACGTTGCCAGCCGTGACCAGCGCGCCACTCCAAACCGGAAAGTGATCGGGAATCCTCCACACAGCCTTGCCATTGACCGGATCCCATGCCGTGAACACCCCGCCGTAGCCTCCCGGCGCGTCGTACATCACGACGTTCGCGCCTACGTAGGGCGTGCCCGCAATGTAATTCACGGAAACATCTTCTTCGTCCATGCAGAGATGGTTGTGCGGGATATAGAGCAATCCGGTCTTGGGCGAGAACGCTGAGGGTTGCCAGTCTTTCGCTCCGGGAGCGGTGGGGCAGAGGTTACGCGACACCTTTCCCCGGCTGGGGTGTTTCTCTTCCACGTATTGCAGCAGGCCGCTCTTCAAATCCACGCCGCGGCTGGTGGTGATGGGAGCGAAGGGATTCGCGCTTAAGACTTCGCCACTGGTCCGGTCGATAACGTACACGTAGCCGTTGCGATCGGGATGAACCAGAACTTTGCGCGTCTGACCGTGAATGGGAAGGTCGAGAAGTATATTTTCATTAACCCCGTCATAATCGAACAGATCGTGAGGGCTCATTTGGTAATACCAGACAGCTTCGCCGGTATCGACATCGCGCGCAAAAATTCCGGAAGTAAACTTATTGTCACCGGGCCGGGAGTCTGCATCCCACGGCCCGGGATTTGCGGTTCCGTAGTACACGAGGTTGAGCTCAGGATCGTACGATATCCATCCCCACACTCCGCCGCCGCCGATCTTCCATGCATCCGGCGGCCATGACTTCACCCCCAGATCCTGGCCGCGATCCTGAGCGTAAAACGGCTTGAAGCGCGGTCCGATCAGAACATCTTTATCAGGACCGGCCGTGTAAGCAGTCCAATCGACCTTGCCGGTTTTTGCGTCCAACGCCTTCAGCCAGCCGCGAACGCCGAACTCCCCGCCGCTGTTTCCGACCAGAACCTTTCCCTTGGCGACCAGCGGAGCCATGGTCATGCTCTCGCCTTTGTTGATGTCGCCCACCCGTGTCTTCCAGATTTCCTTACCGCTGTTGGCGTCCACGCAAACGGTCTGATCGTCGAGCGTGTTGTAGTAGATTTTGCCGTTGTCGTAGGAAGCGCCGCGGTTCACTACATCGCAGCAGGCAACGCCTTTCGATGCAGGTGTGGGCATCGGCTGGTACACCCACTTCATGGACGCGCCCGGTTTTGTCAGATCCAGGGCGTAGAGGTTATTTGGCCACGGCGTAACGATGTACATCGTGTTGTTCACGACCAGTGGCGCGGCCTCGTGCCCGCGGGCCAAGCCGGTGGAGAATGTGAACGCCACTTTCAGACTGCTTACATTGCCGGTGTTGATCTGGTCGAGCGTGCTATACCGCGTGCTGGCGTAGTCCTTAGCGGGGCGAACCCATTGACCATCATCGTCGGCCAATTTGCCGGGATAGGCATACGGCTGGTAATTGGATTCCGTCTCCGGCATCAGCATGGACGAGGTGTTGCTCTTGGAATCTGCGAGCAGCGGCATGGCGAAGCTCGCGCAAACAACGGCCACAATTGCCGGGAGGAGGACGAAGCCGCGTCGCCCGTGACGGGAGATACTTTGCTTGGAATCTTGCCGCAAATCGATTCTGCCTTCGCGACCCATTTTTTGACCTGCGTAAGATGCAGACTTGCTTCAGAGGGTGGTTTGAAGATAGTTAGGAACTGTTAACAGAAAAGTACACAAGTCTTCCATAATACATCGTAATACGAGTTAACCGATTGCAGGGTAGATGTTTATGCAGCCCGTGGCCGGTGCCGGGGCGCGCGGACCACCTCGCGATTATGATCCGCCGCGTAGGCCCGCATGATCTGTTCGCGGTCGGTGTAAGGCCGCTCCAGGAAGAATTTCGCGACTATTTTCAGATAGTCCTCAATGGCTCCGCCCAGCGTGATCGCCGCAATCGCGGCCCCGCCCTTCCTGCTCTTGTTCTCGTCCGCAATATCCGCCATGTAAGGCAGGATTCCGGCCAGGGCCGTCTCGCTTTCATTTTCATAAAAATAGTAGGTGATGGGAAATTGCGTCAGTTCATTTCTGTGCGTGGTGAGTTGAGAAGCCAGGCCCAACAGGATTTCCTGAACTTCTGAATCGCTCACATCTCGCAGGTCGCGTAATCCGCTGTGCTCGGAGAAATGGAGCAACGTGGCTTCGTGGGCCAGGGAGCGTCGATGCTCGAGCACCGGATAAATCGACAGAATCCAGGAGATGCTTGCGGTCACAATGGCGAATCCGAATACCGATTCGACCGCCATCAGAAACTCTATCCAGATTTGGGTCGAATATACCCCGCTCGACAATGTGATCAGGCAGCATAGTGAAACCGTTAAAGCGCCTCCGAACGAAGAATAAACCTGCGGGTTGAGCCCCGGAGAGAAAGTAAAACTGCGTGGCAGATGAGGAAGATAGATGAGCGCGAATCCCAAAACGATCGATGCCGCCCAGTAAACGACAATGAGCACGAATGCAAGTGGGCCGGCTACGCTCAGACTGCGCGGCCAAAAGCGTCGCGAAGCACGCCATACCATCAAGGCGAAAAAGTCGCTGATCTTGCCCCGCGCCGCCGGGTGAAACAAAGTATGAAAGAGGTCGAACAGGGCCGTTGCTACCAGCAGCACGCCGAGGGCGGTGAGCACGATCGCGATTCCCGTGTGCAGGATTCAGCTCCAAATTGTTTGATTGGTTTGCCCTGGTATTACGCGGCTTTACGCCGCTTTACCGAGCGTTCAATCATTTTCGCCGCTTTTTGCGGTCCGGCGTGGCCGAGCACCTTGAACTTCGTCCCGTACTGCTGGTGATAGTTGACGAAGAATCTCTCGATTTCGTTCAAGAGATTGGGGTTCAGATCCTCAATATCGTCTAGGTCTGAGTGCGTATGGTTGGGGACGGCTACCCCGAGCAGTCGATCATTGCGGATTTTCTTGCCATTCTCTGACTGCTCTCCGCAGATCGCACCTATGACTTTGCAGTCAATCAGACACCCGGTACAGCCCGGCTCATCCATGAGAATCAGAATGTCCAGCGGGTCCCCATCTTCGGCAAGAGTCGACGGAATAAATCCAAAGTCGTAAGGAAAGCTCATCCCTTCGGGCAGTACTCTTTTTAACCGGAAGATATTCAGTTCATCATCATAAGCAAACTTGTTACGGCTTCCCCGGGCCGTTTCAACCACCACGTGAACCACGTTGTTCTTGGCATCGGCAAACGGCTGCAGCCGGACTGGATTAGCCATCGCCTTCTTGCTCAATGCCCACCTCCCGCGCGCACGCAGGACTCTGATGCTGAAAATCGGCTCCCCGTTGACGCGCTCGCGCCGCAAAGGGCTGCAGACGAAACTCGCCCCGGATTCGGGGCGAGTTGTTTCAGCTTTCGTTGAACACCTTTTTAATTGTGTTTTCGTCTCTGCATAGCCTTAACTTAGGCGGCTCTGTCGGCACGTGTATTCGCCGTATCCGAAATACTGGTGAGGACGGAATCAGCGTGTTTCTCTTCGTTCAGCGTCTGCTCCAGTAGCTGAGCCTGGCTGTTCTCGCCAAGAATCTGGGCCCAGGTCCTCACAGTTCCGTATGCCGCCATTTCATAGTGCTCGACTTTCTGGGCTGCTGCGATGATGCCCGCATCACGGACGGAGTTATCACTGGCATCTTTGATGATGTCTTCGCCTTCGGTGATCAGGGCCGCGATGCCTTTGCACTTCCTGCTGTCGACCTTGCCCCTTGCTTGATTGAGTATCTGTTCCAGGCGCGAGACATGGCCCTGGGTCTCGCGTAAGTGCGTCTGCAATGCCTGCTTCAGCTGTGGCTCTGTGGCAGCATCGATCATTTTGGGTAGAGCGTCAGTAATCTGGGTTTCTGCGGAATGGAGTTCCCGGAGTTCATTAATGTAAAGCTCGCGAAGGCTTTCAAGGTTTGCAGAAAAGAATTTCATCGTTTTCACCTCATGTGCTGGTTTTGTGCCGGGTTATGGGTGTGAATTGTCCTTTGCGTGATTACAGATTGACACTTGAGATCGAAGAATCCCATACCCCGTTTCCTGTATGAGTGAGAGGCCAATGAGGCTACCCTGGCCGAGGGCGCTGCATGTTTTCACTATGTGCGAATCGCCCGCGAGGCAGGGCTGCACAGCACATCATCGGGGCGTGTCGAGAATGATCTCCTCATAAGTAATGAGATACGCGACTTTCTGGTGATCGATGAAATTAGATTCGTCAAGCGTGGAGGCTTTCCATTCGGGCGATCGCCGGGCTGCGAGCAGTGCAGAAATATCGTCGAACCAGAGCTCTGCGACGCCATCGTAATCGGGCTGGCGTTGGTCTTCAGCTATAGCAATTCGGTGGTTTTGTACGAGCCTGCGCAGGCCGGGAATGCGCGCCCCAACCGGTCCATGAATATTCTTCCAGTAATTGAAAAAGTCCTGATCCGTTAACCCTTGCTTCTTCGTGATGCAATACACGACCTTGATCATGCACTCCACCCTGACGTGAGTTTACGAAGAATTCCGATTGTCGCTCTCGACTAGCTACTCGTACCGCAGTCCCTGGATAGGGTCGAGCCGCGAAGCCTTCCGCGCTGGATAATATCCGAACAGCATGCCGATGCAACTCGAGAACAGGCAGCCCACGGCGATGATCTCGGGCGTTAGCTTGGTAGGGAACTGAAAGAAGTGCTCGACCACGACCGAGGAGATCACTCCTGCCACTAATCCCAATACTCCGCCCACTAAGCTCAGTGCGAGCGCTTCGGTGAGGAACTGCATTTGTATGTCGCTCTCGGTTGCTCCGACCGCAAGTCGCACACCGATTTCGCGCGTGCGCTGCGTTACCGAGACCAGCATGATGTTCATAATTCCGATTCCGCCCACCAGCAGCGACAGGGATGCAATACTGGCCAGCAGCAGGGTCATGATCTTGCTGGTTGCGAGCTGCGCCTGGACCACATCTTCTGGACGGCGAATATTGAAGTCATCATCTTCTGCCGCATTCAGGTGATGACGCTCGCGAAGCAGGCCCACGATCTGGCGCGTGGCCTCCGGCATCGCCTCGCGAGATACTGCAGAGCAGAAGATGTCATCCAGCCAGAATTGTCCCGTAACCCGCTTTTGTGCGGTGGTGTACGGCATCACCACGAAGTCGTCCTGATCCTGGCCGGTCGCGGAAAAGCCTTTGCGCTGAAACATCCCGAGAACCCGGCACGGGATATTCTGGAAAAGGATGTCTTTGCCAATCGGATCTTCGGTTCCGAAAAGATTGTCGACTACGGTATGGCCCAGTACGCATACGGTCGCCGAAAGTTCTACGTCACTGGAAGTGAAGAAGGTGCCGCGCTCGATTGCCCAGCGCCGTATCTGCAAGAACTCGGGTGTAACGCCGCGATAAAAAGTTGCCCAGTTCTGTCCGGCGTACACAACCTGGATGTGACCGTCAACGTTCGGGGAAATACTTTTGATCAGAGGGACTTGTTCGCGGATCGCCTCTGCATCGGCCGTGATTAGCGACCGGCTACCCCGGGAACCGTAACGAACCCCACTGCGGGACCGGCTACCTGCTTCGATCCATATGAAGTTGTCGCCGAGGCTCTGTAATTGATCCTGAATTTTGCTGGTGCCCGCATTGCCAATGGCCACCACACAAATGAAGGCCCCGGTGCCGACCGCGATTCCGAGGATGGTCAGGAGACTGCGAATCCAATTGCGCCGAAGTGCCGCCACGGATTCGCGCATCACTACTTTGAAACTCATCGGCGTAACTCGCCAACCTGTTACTCACAATGTACTCCGATCGCGGTTTTCATTGCCTGAAATACCACGACAAATGGTTGATCAGCTCTTTGTTACGAAAGCCGAACAAAGATTTGGTAACCAGGTTTGACTTTGGGGCGTCAGTTATAATCAGACGCTCTGTTCGCTGCACGACAGGAACACGCTTGCCTCAACATCAACCAACCGCGGGGAGAGATGCGTATCCGGCCCGGAATTGAATTAGGCAGCCTCACTGACGTGGGTTGCCAACGGGAAAATAACGAGGACGCGTTTACCTATTGGGAGCCCGAGAGCGATGACCAGTTCCTACGCAAGGGAAGGCTGGCTGTTATCGCCGACGGCATGGGCGGCTATGAAGGTGGCCAGGAAGCGAGCCGCCTGGCTGTGGACACCGTTCTCGAGACCTACCAGCAAGCCCCGGATGGCGATCCCCAGACTGCCCTGATCGCGAGTCTGAAAACGGCTCACGAGCGAATCCGCGAATATGCCGAAAGCCATCCCCAACTTTACGGAATGGGAACGACCTGTACTGCGATGGCCTTGAGCCAGGACGCCCTCTACTATGCTCATGTCGGCGACAGCCGCCTTTATCTGGTACGCGGCGATCATCTCGACCGCCTCACCAAAGATCACTCTTACGTGGGACGGCTTGTGGAGTCGGGGGTGCTGAGCGCGCAAGAGGCCGAGGGGCACCCGCAGCGCCATATCCTCACCGCCGCGTTGGGCGCTGGTACTGACGTTTTACCCGACTTTCCGGAACACCCAGTGCACATCGAGGTCGGCGACAGCGTCCTGCTATGCACGGATGGACTGTGGAGCATGCTGACCGAAGATGAGTTGCAAAAGGCCGTTCAATCCCATAGCCCGGCTGAGGCCTGCCGCGAGCTGGTGCAGCTGGCGAAGGACCGCGGCGGCCCCGACAACATTACCTTGCAGATTATTCGCCTCACCCGCAACGGTCGCAATTAGCGGCTCTCCCAGCGTATTTACCACGCTCAATGTGAAGCATTTTGCATAATCAGGACGCGCAACAAATTGCATGTGCGCGAACCAATTTATTTCGACCCGCTTTTAATTTAACTCTAGTATTCCGATAGACTTTATGGCAAGATAGCCGGGCCATGAAGATTTCACAAAAAGGTTTGTACGCGCTTCAAGCAATGATGATGCTGGGACGCCACTATCAGCAGGGGGCGATCCGTATTCGGGATGTTGCTTACGAAGAAAACCTTCCGGAAAAATTCCTGGAGTTGATTCTCCTCGAGCTCAAGAATGCTCGCATCGTCGAGAGCGTACGCGGCGCCAAGGGCGGGTATCAGCTCCGCCGGCCTCCAGCGGAGATCAAACTCAGTGAAATCATTCGCCTGATTGATGGCCCGCTAGCGCCGTTTGGGGACGCCGAGCAATTGCGTGAATTGATCGATCGCGATGCCGAGCATCGGGCGCTTTATCAGGTATTTCTCGATGTTCGTAATGCAGCTGCGCGAATCCTTGAAAATACGACGTTGGCCGATATCGTGGGAGCTGAGCCGAGGCGTGGAAAGCGTCAGCGCAATAAAAAACACCAGAGCGCGCTGCTGCCCATGATTGTGAATGGGCCCAGGGGTCGGGATGACGAGTAGAGTTCTTGCGGTCATTGCCCTGTTATTCGGCCTCTGCTTCCAGGGAAGCGCGCAGGGGGTTGCCGTAATTCGGGTGGGCGCGTTCCCCAACATCACTCACCCCCAGGCCATGGTCGGCAAGGCAAATGGCTGGTTCGAGAAAGCCATGGGGCCGCAAGTAAACATCGATTGGAAGAGCTTTAACGCGGGACCGTCGGCGATAGAAGCTCTTTACAGCGGCGCGATCGACATGGCGTACGTCGGGCCCAACCCGACGATCAACGGCTACGTGCATTCCAACGGCGAAGCCTTGAGGGTGATCGCCGGAGCGACCAGCGGCGGGGCCGCACTCATCGTGCGCAATGACTCCGGCATTCAGAAGCCGGAAGACTTCCACGGTAAAAAGATTGCCTCCCCGCAGGTGGGCAACACCCAAGACGTCGCTCTGCGCGCCTGGTTACGAGATCATGGACTGAAGACGATCGATAAGGGCGGAGATGTGCAGGTGGTCCCGCTGGCCAATCCGGATCAGCTCACGCTTTTTCTCAAGAAGCAGCTGGATGCCGCTTGGGCGCCGGAACCATGGGCCACTCGCCTCATCCGTGAAGGCAATGGACATCTGTTCCTGGACGAGCGCACGCTGTGGCCCGGTGGAAAATTCGTTACCGCCAATCTGATCGTCAGCACCAAATTCCTTCACGACCATGGCGACCTGGTGCGCCAGTGGTTGAAAGCTCACGTCGAACTTACCGACTGGATTAACAGCAATCTGCCGCAATCAAAGAAATTGCTCAATCAGCAGATTCAGAAAGAAACCGGAAAAGCCGTTCCTCCGGAAGTCATGGACGAGGCTTTTGGCCGCCTGCAAGCGACCTGGGACCCGCTCAAGCCAGCGCTGCTGGCGGCGGCAAAGTCGGCGTTCGATGCAGGCTTCCTCGGTCGCCAGATGCCTGATCTAAGCGGTCTCTACGATCTCACCCTGTTGAACCAGGTCTTGGCCAGCCAAGGGAAAAAGGGAATTCAATGACACCGAACTTGAACACCGTACCCGCGCACAGCGCGCACGCTCATGACCACACCGTATTTGCACGCCGTGAGTTCAAGCGCCCCGCGGTAATGGCGCGCCCTGTCGCTGACAATCCTAAGGTTTCCCTGGACGGCATTTCTCTCGAGTACAACACTGCCGACGGCAGGAAATTCCTTGCTCTGGATCGCATCGATCTGACGGTTAATCCCGGCGAGTTTCTTTGTATTGTTGGGCCTTCCGGCTGTGGGAAATCCACGCTGCTGCACCTCATCGCCGGTCTGCACAAGCAGAGCTCAGGCCGCGTACTGGTCGACAACAAGGAAGTGGATGGGCCCGGCACCGACCGCATCCTGATCTTCCAGGAACTCGGGCTCTTTCCCTGGCTCACAGTCGCTCAGAACGTGGAATTTGGCATGAAGATGAAGGGCGTAGACAAGGCGGAGCGGGCGGAGAGAGTCCGGCACTACTTGCGCCTGGTCCACCTGGCGCAGTTTAAAGACAGCTACACGCACCAGCTTTCAGGGGGTATGAAACAACGCGTCGCCCTGGCGCGTGCCTTGGCGACAAATCCTGACGTCCTGCTCATGGATGAGCCCTTTGCCGCGCTGGACGCACAGACTCGTGACCTTCTGCACGATGAACTCGAACGCATCTGGGCCGAGACCGGCCGCACCATCATTTTCGTCACCCATAACGTGAGAGAGGCGGTTCGGTTGGGAGATCGTGTAGTGCTGCTCACCTTCCGGCCCGGGCGCGTGAAGCGCGAATTCTCTGTGGATCTGCAGCGTCCGCGTCACCTGGAAGATGTCGACGTCGCGCGCGCGGCCCGCGATATCCTCGACAACCTCCGCGAGGAAATCAATAAGTCCCTGGAAGCGGAGTATGACTATGAAGCACGTGGGTAAGCAAGCCATCTTCTATACCGGGTTGATTATCGTTTGGTTCGCGCTCGCGAAATTGAAGATCTGGCCCCCCTATGTTTTTCCCACGCCTAGGGGAGTAGCGGAGTCGCTGATCGCCGGTTTCCGGGACCACAGTTTCTGGATCGCCATTGCCGTCAGCATGAGACGCATGCTGCTGGGCTATGGAATTTCCGTGGTCCTGGGAATGGTGCTCGGCCTCGGCGTGGCCAGCAACCGCTTTCTTGAGGAAACCCTGGGCGGCTTGCTGGTGAGCCTGCAAAGTCTTCCCAGCATCTGCTGGCTGCCGCTCGCCGTCCTGTGGTTTGGCCTGACGGAGAAGGCGATCTTGTTCGTGGTTGTGATGGGATCGCTCCTATCGGTAACTATCGCCATGGAAGATGGCCGCCACCAGATGCCGAAAATTTACGGAATGGCGGGACGGAACCTCGGCGCCGGAGGATTGAGGCTGTTCTGGCACGTGCTGCTGCCAGCCAGCTTGCCCTACATTGTTTCCGGACTGAAGCAGGGCTGGGCATTCGCATGGCGCTCGCTGATCTCAGGCGAAATGATTTTTGTCAGCCTCGGCCTGGGTCAGCTTTTGATGATGGGACGCGATTTAAATGATATGAGCCAGGTGATCGCGGTCATGATCCTCATCATCGCCATTGGATATCTGGTCGACGGCATCGTATTTAAAACGGTTGAGCGCCGGCTACAAAACAAGTGGGGCTTGGCGCCGACGACTTAAGTATTTGTCGTGCAGCAAAGTTATCGGGTGGTGAACAAAACTAGTGGCCTGATGCTGTACTGGGAGCAGTAAGATCACAGTTATTGGGTTAATTAACAAAAATTTGTTGCGTTCACTGCAACCAGGTTCTCGTTGTTCTCCAGCTTAGGTGCAAGGAATAAATAGCTTCTGTGTGACACAAAAGCGTGTCTGACACAAAAGGCTAGTTATGCAATCGAGTTAGTCGTGTATTGAAAGCGACAGGATGTGAGCTTTGACCACGTGTAGCCCGGCCGCACTCATCGTGGCCTCGTTGCCGGTCGCAATCGCAAACAGGGAGATCTTAAACATGCAAGCGAAGTCCCAGCCACTGACTGCAGCGGTCATGATTTTTACCTTGACTGTGACGTTGTTTGCCCAATCTACTTCCTCCTCTACAGCTAAAAGGAAATCAGGAAGCAGGACAACGCCGAGCCTCTCGACCCAGGTGAAGGAATTGAGGGAAGCCGTCGCCGCGCAGCAGCAGCAGATTCAGCAATTGATGCAGCAGCTTCAGGCGCAGCAAGCCACTCAACAGCAGCAACAACAGCTCAGCCAAAACTGGCAGCGAACGCAGCAGCAGTTGCAGCAGGCACAAGCGGCGGCGTCCGAGGCGCAGCAGAAAGCGTCGGCTGCCGAGGGCGAAGCGAATGCGCAACGCGACACCGTGGCAAAGCTGAACACTGACGTCGGCGATCTGAAGACCAATGTCAGCAAAACCGCCAATGCCAGTGTTGCCGAGCGTGCGCGAATTGCCGGGCTGGAAAGTCTTCTAGGACGATTTCGTTTCGGCGGGGACGTGCGCATCCGAGGTGAGCATTACGACCAACTGGGCGTGCAAGATCGCAATCGTGCGCGTGTCCGCGTGCGCTTCGGTGTCGACGGTAAATTGAATGAAGATTTTGTCGGCGGATTCGCGCTGGCGACCGGCTCGCTCGGCGATCCCACCACTACAAACGAGACGCTCACCAATGTCTTCGATCGCAAGACCATTGCGCTCGATCGCGGCTACATCACCTACAACCCGGTGGCACATCACTGGTTGTCGTTGACGGGGGGAAAATTTGCCTACACTTGGCAACGAACATCCGCAACCTTCGATCCGGACCTCAACCCCGAGGGTTTCAACCAGAAATTCTCGTTCGACTTGAACACTCCGGTGGTGAGGAACTTCACCGTGCAGGCGCTGCAGTTGCTCTATAACGAAGTGAGTGGTGGCCAGGATTCCTACGCCCTGGGCGCGCAGGTCTCAGCCAGGCTGAAGATCGGTCCCTGGACTACGACACCGTCCTTTCTCAGTTTGAAGTGGAATCGACCGGACTCCATCCTGTCGCAAAGCGCCTTCACCGTGCAGGCGACCACCACCGGCGCGACGGCAACTACGACGACAGCGGGAGCCGGGCCCTTTCCTGTCCCCGGCGAGGGCCAGGGCTGCGCGAAAGGACTCAATGCGCCTGCTTTTGCGCCGTGCGAATTTTCACCCAATGGCATGACGAACTCCACCTATGTGGACAGCAAAGGCGTGCCTCACTTTTATTCAGAGTTCAACTACGCCGACCTGATCGTCAACAACCAGATCACCACGGGTATCGAGCGCTTGCCTGTCAACATACTGGCAGAGCTTGAAACCAACCTCGGTGCGGCCGCGCATCCGCTGGATTCAAAAGGGAAGGTCATCCCCGGCCTGGGCAGCCAAAACAAAGAATACGGATTCGACTTCAGCGTGGGACAGCAGCGCAATAAGAATGACGTCCAGGTGGGCTACGCCTGGTACCGCGAAGAACAGGATGCGGCGATTGCGTCATTCGTAGAAAGCGACCAGCGCGCGCCCACGAACATCCTGCAGAATCGCGTCTACGGTCTGTGGCGAGTGCGGAGCAACACCGTGGCCAGTGTCAGCTGGTGGCATGGGCGCGTGCTCAATACCAACCTGGAGAACAACGCCGCGCTGTTCAACAACTGGAGCAGCACGAAAACCATCTCAAAGGCAGGTCAGTCTGAGCCGTATCTGAACCGCATTCAGTTCGACCTCATCTACTCGTTCTAGGCGGCAGGTGAATGCGCCGGCGCTTTCTTCAGAGGTGCAGGGGTAAGCTCGCTTCCTCAGACCTGCCGAATGCCGGGCTGCAGAAATTCGCGCATGGTTACACGATTTGCTTAGCGCACGGACCACAAGGAGAAATTCCATGAATTTGATTTGCAGAATTCTTTTGTGTTTATCGCTGCTGTGGGTAGGTGCATTCGCGCCACAATCGTCAAATGCCCAGGCGCCCACCGGAAGTGAGCCCCCGTCGGGAGAGACAGTCGTGCGTGGATGTCTTCGGGGAGATCGCGGCAATTACATCGTAGTGGATACCAACACGGGTATGGTTTACGTTTTGAAAGGTGTCGGAACCAAGCTCGATCAGCTGCGCAATCACCAGGTGGAAGCGACGGGGCGAGTGCGCCCGGGAACCATCAAGGCAGGAATTCGTCCGGAAAAGTCCGGCAGCAATCCATCCGATACTGTGCATGGAGTTGATGGCGTGCCGTTCCAGGTAAAAGACGCCAAAAGTGTTCGCGACATTGCCTCGCGCTGTAAGGCCGCGGACCAGCAATAGCGACCAGCCACTCTCCCTTCGCCGCTCCCGCGGATTCGCCGCGCTTCAGGAGCCCGATTGCGGTGCATTCGAGAGCTTGCTTGAGACTTTCCTGCAGCTTACCCGTCTTTTATTTAAGATAAAGAGTTTTTATGGCGTTCTTTGCTTCGACAGCGGGTGTCGCCCACGGGCGCCTGCGTCTGCCTGGATCGCACTCTGGAGGATCATTGCACAGAAACATTTGTTCTTCTCACTTTTTCATGATCTGCGCTGCTGTCCTGCTCATCCCCTTTAGCTTCGCGCAGGATCAGCCTGCGGCAGCGAGTAATTCGCTAATCGAGCGCGTCGGCGACACTGGATTTGTGCGCGTCGACGTCGAGAGCTTTAAATCGCTCGACCCTCGTCAGCAACAATTAGCCTATTGGCTTACCCAAGCTGCCATTGCCATCGACCCTATTGCGTACGATCAGTTTTCACGGTTTGGCGTACGGCAGAAGCGCTTACTGGAAGAGGTCGTCGCCCATGGCGAAGGCCTTGATCCTGCGGTGAAACCGAAAATTACTGCGTTTGCCAAACTGTTCTGGGCCAATCGCGGTAACCACAACGAGATCACCTCGCAAAAATTTCTTCCGACATTCACTTTCGAAGAGTTGCAGCAGGCTGCCTCTATGGCGCAGAAAAACGGCGCCTTCAAGACACGGTACGCCGATTTGCCGGCGATCCCGACGGCCGCGCAATTGCAGAAGGAATTGGAGGATCTTCGCCCTTCACTGTTTGACCCCAATTTCGAACCAATGGTGACTGCCAAGAGTCCCGAAGGCGGTTTAGACATTATCCAGGCAAGCTCAAATACTTTTTACCAGGGCATCACGCTCGCAGATCTCAAGAATTTTCAGGAAAAATATCCGCTGAACTCGCGCGTGGTGAAGGGAAAGGATGGCAAGCTTCGCGAAGAGGTCTACCGATCCGGTACGCCCGATGGTAAAGTGCCTCCCGGACTCTACGCCACGTACTTGAGACGAGCCAACCAGTATCTGGAGAAGGCGCGGGACGTGGCGAATCCAGGACAGGCAAAGGCAATTACTGCCCTCATTCGCTACTTCCAGACGGGAGATCCCCAGGCGTGGCTGCAGTTCGGAACAGAGTGGGTGCAGGACAATTCGACCGTCGATTTCGACAACGGTTTTGTCGAAGTATACCGGGATGCCCGGGGAGCAAAAGGAAGTGCCCAGAGCTTCGTTTGCGTGACTGACAAACCGGTCACGGCAACCATGGAAAAGCTCGCGCAAAATGCTGAGTACTTCGAACAAAAGGCTCCCTGGGACGATCAGTACAAACGACAGACCTTTAAGCCCCCAGTTGTAAAGGCGATCGACACTCTCGTCGAAACCGGTGATTTCAGCGTAACCACCATCGGCGATAATCTGCCGAACGAAAACGAAATTCACGAGAAGTACGGCACCAAGAACTTCCTTTTCACCAGCAGCACGCGGGCTCTCTACGGCGCGACTGGGCACTCCGCAGCGCAGGAGTTCTCCGCGAACCCCGAAGTTGCCGCCCGCGCGGCAAAATATGGCTTTGAAGCGGAAGATTTGAATACGGCTTTGCACGAGGTAATTGGTCACGGTTCCGGGAAGCTGAGTGAGCGCTTGAAAGGCGGGGCACAAACCTACCTGAAAGAATACTTCTCGACGTTGGAGGAGGCACGGGCCGACCTGATGGCGTTATGGAACGCCTGGGATCCGAAGCTGAAAGAACTGGGGCTCGTCTCCGATCAGGATGCGGTTGCCAAGACCATGTACGATTCGGCAGTGCTTGCGCCCCTTACCCAGCTTCGGCGCATTCCCAAGGGAAATACTATCGAGGAGGACCACGAGCGCGATCGGCAGCTGATCGTGAATTACATTCGCGATAAAGTGTTGGGCTCCATCGAGCAGTTTGATCGCGAGGGGAAAACCTACATCCAGGTACAGGACTATCACAAAATGCACCAGGGTGTCGGGATGCTTTTGGCGGAGCTGATGCGCATCAAAGCGGAAGGGGACTATGAAGCGATCAAAGCGTTGATCGACCAATACGGGGTGCATTTCGACCCCGCCCTTCGCGATCAGGTTATCGCCCGATACAAGAAGTTGAATTTGCCAACCTACTGGGCAGGTATCAATTCAACACTCACCGCCCACTTTGGCGAGAACGGAAAAATTGCCAGCGTCGACTTGAGCTATCCGCCGGATCCCACGCAGCAGTATCTGGCATACGGTGCGATGTACGACAACGGTTTGATTCCTTCGGCCAAGCCTGAGGTAAAAGCGAAGCCGGCAAAAACGGCGAAGATGGCGAACTAGATCGAACTGAGAGTGACGGCAAAGCGCTACCGACCCAGCGTCTCAATGTGGCCAGAGGTACGCTACGGTAGCGCCGCTTTCCTGCATGAGCCCGAGCTTGCTTTTTCAAAGTTAAAGTATCAGTTGAACGCAGGCTAGTGATTCGCCAGATTCCGCTTGCGTGCACTCTTTGTTTTCTTACGGATGCCAACAAACGTTCACGCGGTTCGACCCGCCGCCACTACTTTTGACGGCCGAACTTAAACTCTCCTGCAGATCTTTCAAGTGGCGCTCCTCGGTCAGGTAGCTGATCACCATCATGCGGAGCACGCTTTCGCCGCGCAATACAGTTTCGGAAATCCAGCGCGTGCCGTCGCGAGTAACCTCTTCGACGATTGCCTCATGAGCCGACTTGCGTTCCTCGGCGCTTAGGCTGGCTGACTTCAAGCGAAAGGTTATGATCGGCAGGACTGGTTCCACTGCCAACTCGAAGTGTTCCGATCCCCTCACCCAGTCAGCGAAGGAATGAGCCAGTGATAGCTGCCTGTGAATGTGCTCTTCGTAGGCGAGTCGGCCGTGCACGCGCAATGTCAACCAGAGCTTTAAGGAATTCATGCGCCGCGTCCATTGGGTGCTGATCCGCGCATTATCGGGCAAGATAGCGCCGCCTGCCTTCGGCATGTAGGGAGCAGTCACTGAGAAGGCCTGCATGAGTGCTTCGGGATGAGAGGTGAGGATCACTCCAGCCGCAAAAGGCATCGCCAGCCATTTGTGTGGATCGATGGTGATGGAATCCGCGAGTTCAAGCCCGCGCACCAGGTGCCGATGCTGGTCGGAAAAAATTACCGCCGCGCCATAAGCGCCGTCGACGTGAAGCCAGAGATCGTGCCGGCGGCAGATTTCGGAGATCGCCCGAAGATCGTCGACAGAGCCCGAGTTCGTGGTTCCTGCAGTAGCTACTACGCAGAATGGTTTCTTCCCCGCAGCAAGGTCCCGCTGGATGGCTGCTTCGAGCGGGGCGGGATCCATCTGCGCGCGTTCGTTCACCGGAATGCGGCGCAGTCCCCGGCGCCCGAAACCGAGAAGTCCGGCAGACTTATCCAGAGAATGGTGCGATTCGGCAGACGCGTAAGCCGCGGGCTGTGCGCCGAGGCTGCCCACGCCTATCTCTACCGCATCGGGGAAGTTATGCGCGAGAGCCAGCGCCATGCCGCTGAAATTGGCCTCGTTGCCTCCACTGGTGAAAGTGCCGTTAAATTCGCCCGGCCAGCCGACGCGCTCCCCAATCCAGCGAACCGTCTCCAGTTCAATCTTTGATGCAAGCTGCGAGCGCGCGAGTGTCGCCAGTTGCGGGTTGAGAGCCGCCACCAGGGCCTCCGCCACAAAGCCCATGTAGGTGGGGGTCGGGTTCATCAGGCCGAAGTAGTTGGCGCTGGGCACGTGGAAACCCTGGTCGACGAGTTCCCGGCAGAGGTTGTCTAGGACTGCGGCGGGATCGGCCCCCAGCTCGGGCAAGCTATCGTGCAATGCACCGTAGGTGCGCCGGTCGGATGGGAGTTGTACAGGCCGATCAGGAAGCGACGAGAAGTATGCGTCAACCTGGTCGATGAGCTTGTGACCCAGTCGGCGCCTGGTCTCAGAATCAAGATCGAAACGCATGATGCTTAGATTTTAGAGGACGGGGGAAGACGCGGAATATCTGGAGACTGCGGTCAAATACCCTCGGCGTGTATGTCTCATATCCGCCGTGCTCTGGCTATGCTCGCCGGTAGCGAATGGAACCAAAGCTCGTCCCTTACGCCTCTTTCTTCCGGTCTGCCCTTTCGTTCGGCTCCATTGAGCCCGCGGATACTTCGCCTTTGCCTTCCTGCTTACTCTCCGCTCTTAGCAGGGGGAACAGGATTACGTCCCGGATGGTGTGTGAATCTGTGATCAGCATGCAGAGACGGTCGATGCCGATACCGACGCCGCCAACCGGCGGCATGCCGTACGAAAGTGCGCGTATGTAGTCTTCGTCCATCTGGTGAGCTTCTTCGTCCCCGCGTTCCCGTTCCGTGAGCTGTTGCTCGAAGCGCTGCCGCTGGTCCTCGGGATCGTTCAGCTCGCTGAACCCATTGGATATTTCCATCTGCCCGGCAAACATTTCGAAGCGCTCTGTCCAGTCCGGCTCGTCGGCTTTTTTCTTGGAGAGCGGCGACACGGCAGTGGGAAACTCGTAAATAATCGTCGGCTGCATCAGGTGCTCTTCGGCAACCGCCTCGAACAAGTTCGCAATGGTCTTGCCTGCGGGATCATTGGGATCGTATGCCATGTGCGAGTGGCCGGTATTGAACCGCTGCACCAGGGCGCGCACGGAATCGTGCGACACGAAGTCGCTGAGCTGTGGTTTGGCGCCCGCGGATTCAGGCCAGAACTCGCCAATCGCTTCGCGCATCGTCATGCGGCGCCAGTTCGATTCAGACCAGTCGATCTGCTCGTCACCCCATTGCGTCATGGCGCCCCCAATCACGTCTTTGACGCCCTGGATAATCGACGCCTGGGTCAGGTCCATGATGCCGCGGTAGTCCGAATAGGCCATGTAGGCTTCGAGCATGGTGAACTCCGGATTCCAACGCCAGCCCAGGCCCTCGTTGCGGAAATTACGATTGATCTCGTACACGCGGTCTAGGCCGCCTACCACAAGTCGCTTCAGGTAGAGTTCTGGCGCGATGCGCAGGAACAGGTCCATATCGAGCGTGTTGTGGTACGTCTTGAAAGGCTTGGCGACGGCCCCACCCGCGATGGGGTGCATCATCGGGGTTTCCACTTCGATAAACCCGTGCGAGTCGAAGAACCTGCGCAGCGATTGCACCAGCTGGCTGCGCTTTAAAAAGACCTGGCGGACCTCAGGGTTCATGACCAGGTCGACATAGCGGCGCCGATAACGAAGCTCAACGTCGGTCAGGCCGTGCCATTTCTCCGGTAGAGGCAGAAGATCTTTGGATAAAAATGTGATTTCTTCCACGTGGACAGTCAACTCCCCTGTACGCGTTCGAAAAAGGTATCCGCTGACTCCGATGTGATCGCCAAGGTCGAGCAGCTTGTAAAGCTCAAAACCTTTCTCCCCGACGGCATCTTTCTTGATATAGATCTGCAGCTTGGCGCCGCCCTGTTGCAGGTGTGCAAAGCCGGCCTTTCCCATAAGGCGAATAGCCATGATCCGGCCCGCGACTCGCACCTTCACCCGCGGATTTTCAAGTTGCTCGGCGGTTTTGTCGGAATAACTCGCGAGCACTTGGGGAATCGTGTGCGTGAAATCGTAGCGCGTGGGATAAGTCTGTTGGCCGAGAGCTTCGATCTGTTTCAGCTTGTCACGGCGCAGTGCATAAATGTCTTCGTCGAGTGCCAATGGCGTCCTTAGTGTCCTGGGATGAACGGAGATTATAAATGGAGACCCATTTGCCGAAACCCGGTCTTGCGGGCCTCGCTCGCGCACCCCGCTTTAATTGGAAAGCCTGTATCCACCTGCTTCGATTTTTCCTCACATGAGGATTGACTTGGTGACGCTTCCTTCTTGAAGCGACAAGGCTTCGGCGGTACTATGATCGTCTCCGGATTGTAGCAAGCAAACGAGAACAGTGTCCCAAAGGGGCGCCGATGCCGCAGAACTACGTACCCATATTCTTATTCATCGGGATCATCGCTGTATTGATACCGATCACGCTCATTGCCGCCAAGCTGGTCCGTCCGAGTAATCCGAATCGCACCAAACTGATGCCGTATGAATGCGGCATTGATCCCCTGGACAGCGCGCGTGGGCGCTACACGGTACGCTTTTATATTGTGGCCATCCTGTTCGTGGTCTTCGATGTGGAGACTATCTTTCTGTTTCCCTGGGCCGTGCAGTTCAAGGCGTTTGGCGTGTTTGGCCTGGTCGAAATGCTGATTTTCCTGGCGATCCTGATTGTGGGCTACGTCTGGATATGGAAGAAGGGCGCTCTGGAGTGGGTGTAACCGGGCCAGTGCCGCCAGTTCCAGCGGGACAGGCAGAAACCTTTGTCGCCAGCCGCTGGACCAAAGGCAATCTTTGGTTTCCCACACGAATCGTGGTCAGTCCAGAACATGTATTGCGCATAAAGCCGCGATTCTTTGGCACTGACCAGGAAAGCATCGCGATCGGTGCGGTGGCTTCGGTGAGAATCTCGACCGGGTTGCTGTGGTCGGACATTCGCATTGACTCTGCCGGCGGCACGAATCCGATCCTTAGCCACGGTCACCGCAAGCATGATGCTCAACGCATTCGTGACCTGGTGGAGCAGTTTCAATCGGCTCGGCGCTGAGCGCTTCACAACGCGTGTTTCACGGTTGGATGTCGTTGACAGCCTAGAGCCAAGCTGTTAGAAGTTAACGTTCTTCCAAACAGAGTGCGGCGGCGAAGGGACCGAGCTTTTGTAAGTATGCCCGAGGAAAATAAGTCCAAGATGCCGACGCAGCCGGATAGCGGGAAAAAACCGGCGGCGAGTGAGCCTTCCCAGAGCACTCAATCTTCTTTATCTCCCGAAACGAATCCCTCGGCAGTATCCCCCGAGAAAACGGCCGGTCCTGCTGCACCAAGCGCCCCGCAGACAACACCCAAGAGTCCAGCGACTGCGCCGGGTGCTGAAAAAGCTGCTGCCAAGCCAGCCGGGGAGGGCCATACTCCTGCGGCTCCCGCAAAACCGGCTGGCCCGGCTCCCGTCGCTTGGGACTGCCCGATGGTTCAGCGCCTGAAGCGGCAGTTTGGGTCGGGGCTCAATCCGGTGACCTACCTGGGGCAGAACTACATGGAGGTTGACCGCTCACTTATCCCGGAAATCCTGCAGATCCTGCACGATCAGGAGCAGTTCGACTATTGCGTGGACGTCACCGCGGTTCATTATCCGGAGCGTCAAAGGCAGTTCGACGTTCTGTGGATTCTGTACTCGTTCCCCCTGAATGAGCGCATTCGCGTCAAGACCCAGATTGCCGATGGTGAGACTCTGCCCACCTGCGTTGATATCTGGCCAACGGCGAACTGGCTGGAGAGGGAAGTGTTTGACATGTTCGGCATTCGCTTCGATCGACATCCGGACATGAAGCGAATTCTTTTGCCGGAAGACTGGAAGGGATTTCCGCTGCGCAAGGATTACGGGATCATTCAGCAGGACACCGAGTGGGTCAAAATCAACCTGGGGATTGAGAGCGGGCAATGACCGACGCGACCAAGTACATGTCGCATTTGGAATTGGGAGAACGGGACGAAACCTTCCTCGATTCCAACGAGCTCATCATCAATATGGGCCCGCAGCATCCCGCGACGCACGGTGTTTTGCGCGTCATCCTCAAGCTCGATGGCGAAAAGGTGCTTGGCACCGAGTGCGTGATCGGTTATCTCCACCGGGGAGTGGAGAAGATCGCCGAAAACCGTACCTATACGATGTTTAATCCCTACGTCGACCGCATGGACTATGTGGCCGCGGTCTCCAACGGCCTGGGATATTGCGAAGCGGTGGAGAAGCTGATGAATATTCAGGCTCCGCCGCGGGCGAATTATATCCGCGTCATACTGACTGAGCTCAACCGCATTGCCAGTCATCAGCTCTGGCTGGGCACGCATGCGCTTGATATTGGCGCGATGACGCCCTTGTTCTACACCTTCCGCGACCGGGAAGAAATCCTGAAGATTTTCGAAAAGTACTGCGGGGCGCGCCTCACCACCCATGCTTTCCGTATCGGCGGGTGCCAATACGAGACTTATGACGGATTCGAGAAAGATGTGCAGAACTTCGTCACCTTCGTGCGCCCAAAGATTGACGAGTACGAAGCGCTGCTGACTTCTAACAGGATCTGGCTGGAACGCACCAGGGAAGTCGGCAAGATTTCCGCGAAGGACTGCATCGCCTTGGGCGTGACCGGACCGGTGCTGCGCGCCAGCGGGGTGAAGTGGGATATCCGCAAAGCCCAGCCTTATGCCGCCTATTCGGAGTTCGATTTTGAGATTCCCATCGGCGAGAAAGGCGACACCTACGACCGGTACCTGGTGCGCATGGCGGAGATGCGGCAGTCGCTGCGCATCGTCGAGCAGGCCGTCGGCAAGATTCCGTCCGGCCCCATTATGGCCAAAGTGCCCAAGGTGATTAAGCCGCCCGCCGGTGAAATCTACCACTCCATTGAAGCGCCAAAGGGCGAGCTGGGATACTTCATCGTGAGCGATGGCTCCACTCAGCCCTATCGCCTGCGCGTGCGGCCTCCTTCTTTTGTAAACCTGCAGGCGCTCGACATCATGGTGCGCGGGCAACTCGTGGCAGATGTCATCGCTGTGATTGGCACTCTGGATATCGTTCTCGGCGAGGTCGATCGCTGATGCTCAACTACATCACCGATTACCTGCGCTCGAATACGACGCCTGGACAGGCAGGGAACGTGCTGTGGGCGCTCGTCTACATCCTCATTATCTTTGGCGGCGTGTCGCTCGCGGTAGTCGCCATGAATTGGCTGGAGCGTAAGCTGCTGGCCCATTTCCAGATTCGTCTCGGCCCCATGCGCGTGGGGCCGCATGGCCTGTTGCAGCCTATAGCCGACGCTATCAAGCTGCTGACCAAGGAAGACATTATTCCTTCCGAAGCGGACAAGCCGGTGTTTTGGATCGCCCCCGTCATGATCCTGATGACCGCGTTCAGTGCGTACGTTGTGGTGCCGTTTGGTCCCACCCATGCCGTGACCGATATGAACATCGGCATCCTCTTTATGCTCGGGGTTTCGTCTCTGAGCGTGCTCGGGATCGTGATGGCCGGCTGGGCGTCGAATTCTCACTATCCACTGATCGGGGCCCTGCGCTCGAGCGCGCAGATGGTCTCCTACGAAATTGCCATGGGCCTCGCGGTGGTCACGGTCATCCTCATGACGAGCTTGCATGGACTCGGCATTTACGGCACCGGTGCCGGTGCTGCGGGAACCGGCACGCTGAGCATGATCGAGATTGTGAAAGCTCAATTGGCGCAGCAAACTTGGTTTGTCTTCAAGTTCTTTCCGTTGGGATTGATCTCGTTCTTCATCTTCGCCGTCGCCATGGTGGCGGAGACCAACCGTGCGCCCTTCGACTTGCCGGAAGCAGAATCCGAGCTGACCGCCGGATTTCACACCGAGTACAGCGGCTTGCGGTGGTCGCTTTTCATGCTAGGCGAGTATGCGGCCATGATTGCCGTCTCCTCGATTGCCGCAACGCTGTGGTTGGGCGGCTGGTTGCGTCCATTCCCGAATACCCTGACCGGCGATACCTGGGATCTCGTGTTCTCCTTGTTCCCCGGATTGACCTTCCTCGGCTTGGCGCTGATCGCTTTCCTCGGTGTTATTCGCATGCCTAAGCACGCGTACTTCCGCCTGCAGACACTGGGACTGGCGGGCTTCGCAGCAGTGCTGGCACTGATTGGGCTCATACTGTTTATTCCACCGGTGCGCGACCGCATCCAGGACATCTACTGGTTTATCGCCAAGGTCGCGATCTTCATGTACCTGTACATCTGGTACCGCGCCACGTTCCCCCGCTACCGCTTCGATCAGCTCATGAAAGTCGGCTGGAAGGTGCTCTTGCCCATGGGCATCGGGGTGCTCCTGGTGACTGCCATTGTGGGGGTGCTGTAGTGGAACCTGTGGCGACCCCGTTCTTCTTTTATCTCTTGTCGGCTTTGGCGGTTGTGGGCGGCGTGCTGGTGATCACCCGCCGTAATCCCGTTCACTCCGCGCTTTCGTTGATTCTTACGCTGCTGGCGCTGGCGGGACTTTACCTGATGTTGTATGCGCCGTTCGTAGCCGGCGTGCAGATCATTTTGTACGCGGGCGGGATCATGGTGTTGTTCCTGTTCGTCATCATGCTGGTGAACCTGGAGCGCAATCAGAAGGAAGAGCAGTTCAATAAGACATGGCTGGTTGGGCTGGTTGCTGCCGTCGCGCTGGGAACCTTGTTCGTGATCGTCTACGCCAAGGGGCAGGCACTCTTCCCGGAACGGCTGGCACAATTGCCCGAAGCCCAGAATACACAACAGGTCGCCGTTCTTTTGTACCGGGACTACATGTTTTCATTCGAAATCGCGTCATTGCTGCTACTGGTTGCCATTATTGGAGCTGTGGTAATGGCGAAGAAGCGGATTGACTGAGTTCCTTACGCGTTCCAAGTACCTGTCTAACGCTGACAGGTGAGAGCGGAAGTTATGGTTCCAATCACTACACTGCACTACCTGGTGGTCGCGGCTTGCCTCTTCGTGCTGGGCGTGGTCGGCGTGCTCACCCGCCGCAATGTGGTCATAATCTTGATGTCGATTGAACTTATTTTGAATGCTGTGAACCTGAACCTGGTGGCGTTTTCCCGCTTGTACGGCCTGCACGGTCAGATATTCGCAATTTTCGTAATTACTGACGCCGCCGCCGAAGCCGCCGTCGGATTGGGCATTCTGATCGCTTTCTTCCGCAATAAGGAAACTGTCAATGTGGATGAAGTGGACTTGCTGAAGTGGTGAAAAGCTAGAGTATTTAGCGAGAGCGAAAAATAGGAACTAAGAACCAAGAACTGAAAGTTGAATGTTCTTCTTAAACTATATCTGGGTCATACCACTACTCCCCGCATTTGGGGCGGTGATGATGTTTTTCTTCGGCCGCAAGCTGCAGAAATCCACCCTGAGCGCGGTGTGCGTCGGAGCCGTCGTGGTGGCATTTCTATGGTCCGTCGCGGCTTTCTGGCAATACACCGATTACGCGCACGGAACCGGCAAACCCTTCGAAAAGGTCCTATATACCTGGCTCGGCACCGATACCGGTCACCTCAGCTTTCCAACGCGCGATGGAAACCCTTCGGAGTTCCGCGCCGACGCCGGCTTCCTGCTTGACCCGCTCTCCGGCATCTGGCTGCTCTTCGTGACCGGCGTCGGCATGCTGATCCATATCTATTCGGTCGGCTACATGGCGCACGAAGGCGGGTATTACCGCTTCTTCGGATACCTGAATCTTTTCATGTTCTCCATGCTCACGCTGATCCTGGCGAACAACTACGCCCTGTTGTTCGTGGGCTGGGAGGGCGTCGGGTTGTGCTCGTACCTTTTGATCGGCTTCTATTTCCATCGCAAGTCGGCGAGTGATGCGGCTAACAAAGCTTTTATCGTAAATCGCATCGGGGACGCCGGATTCCTCCTGGGGATGTTTACCATTGCGTGGTATCTCGGATCATTTCGCTTCACCGAGGTCGCGCAACTCGCACGTAGCGGGCATTTCGCAATCGGGGACCCGGTGATTACAGCGGCGGCGCTGTTGTTGTTCGTGGGCGCCACGGGTAAGTCGGCGCAGCTTCCGCTCTATATCTGGCTGCCCGATGCCATGGAAGGTCCTACCCCCGTTTCCGCTTTGATCCACGCCGCGACCATGGTCACGGCGGGCGTGTACATGGTGGCGCGCTCCAATGCGCTCTTCGTTCTGGCGCCGCAAGCTATGAAGACTGTCGCCATCGTCGGAGCGCTCACCGCCATATTTGCGGCCTCCATTGGCCTGGTCCAGAACGACATCAAGCGCGTGCTGGCGTATTCCACAGTCTCGCAACTCGGATACATGTTCCTGGCGCTGGGCGTGGGCGCATTCGCGGCGGGAGTGTTTCACGTGTTCACTCACGCATTCTTCAAAGCGCTGCTGTTCCTTGGCGCCGGCTCGGTGATTCACGCCATGAGCGGCGAGCAGGACATGCGCAACATGGGCGACCTGCACCGGCGCATTCCGATTACGCACTGGACGATGTTCGTTGCAACCTTAGCAATCGCGGGCATTCCGCCTTTCGCCGGGTTTTTTTCCAAGGACGAGATTCTCTGGCAGACATGGACGTCAGAGCATGGTGCATATATCTGGCTGTGGGTGATCGGCTATGGCACAGCATTGATGACCGCGTTCTACATGTTCCGGCTCATGTATTTGACATTTCATGGGCAGCCTCGCATGAGCCATGAGGTGGAGCACCATATCCACGAGTCGCCCAAGTCCATGACCGGCCCGCTGGTAGTGCTGGCGCTGTGCGCGGTTACCGCCGGGTGGCTTGGGTGGCCGCATAGTTTGAAGGGCTCGGATCATTTCGGAGCATTCCTCAAGCCAGTCTTTTCCAAGGAGGCCCCGGTGCTCGCTGAGGAAGCGCGCCCCGGTCAGCTCGCGGCCGGTGAAAGGGAAGAAGAGCACACCAGCGGCACAGAATATTTACTAATGTTCTTGTCCGTGGGCGCCGCGGTGGCAGGTTGGGGCTTGGCGTGGCACTTCTACCGCCACGCCGACAAAGGCTACAAGGAACCGATCGCGGCGACAGCTCCGCCGGTCTACAACACGCTTTACAACAAGTGGTATGTCGACGAGGCGTACGACTATGCCTTCACCGGGAGACGTAAGGCGGGACCGGTTCGGTTCGGCGTCCTCGGACTTGGCGAAGCGATGGCCTGGAACGATACGCATATTATCGACGGCACGGTGAATGCCGCGGGCTGGCTGACCCGCGCGAGCGGCACACTGTCCAGTTGGTGGGACAAGTGGATTATCGATGGCCTGTTCGTGAATGGCCCCGCCATCCTGGCCCGGATGCTGTCCTATCCCACGCGCTTGCTGCAGTGGGGATTAGTGCAGTGGTATGCACTGGTGATGGTGATTGGACTTTTAGGGTTCGTCGCGTACTACGCGTATAGATAAAGCGATCGGTTTTCGGGGACGCGAGTCTGATGTCGGTGGCCGCGTTCGCGAAAGCTCAGTAGCTACCGGCCCAAAGCCGAAGCTCAAAAAGCGAGATACATGCAGAGCCATATTCTCTCAATTATTCTTTTCACGCCGCTGGTGGGCGCGATCCTTCTCCTGTTCGTTCCCCGGGAGAACAAGGACGCCATCCGCTGCATCGCGAACATTTTTGCCGTTGCCGGATTTCTCGTCTCTCTGCCGCTGGTGCCATGGTTCTGGGCGCAGCGCTTCGAGCCCGGGTTCAAGTTCATCGAGGGTGCCGCCAACAACTGGATACCTTCTATCGGGGCCGGTTACTACCTGGGGATTGACGGCATTTCCTTCCTCTTGATCATGCTCACCACCCTGCTGGGGTGGATCTCGATTCTCTCCTCATGGACGGCGATCGAGAATCGCGTCAAAGAATACTATGTCTGGTTCCTGGTGCTGCAGACCGGCATGCTGGGCGTCTTCATGGCCCTGGATTTCTTCCTCTTTTTCGTTTTCTGGGAAGCCATGCTGGTGCCGATGTACCTGCTGATCGGCATCTGGGGCGGACCGCGCAAGCTCTACGCGGCCATCAAGTTCTTTCTGTACACCCTGTTCGGCTCCGTACTGATGCTACTGGGCGTCCTGTTCCTCTACTTCCACCATCACACCGCGACCGGCGTATTCACATTCGCTATTCCCGAGCTGTACCAGACCTCTCCGCAAATCGAATATCACTACGCGATCTGGCTGTTCTTCGCCTTTTTCCTGGCATTCGCCATCAAGGTGCCAATGTTCCCATTTCACACCTGGCTGCCGGATGCCCACGTTGAAGCGCCTACTGCCGGCTCGGTGATCCTGGCCGGCGTTCTGCTGAAAATGGGGACGTACGGATTCATCCGATTCTCGCTGCCGTTCTTCCCCGCCGTAGCCATGAATGGCGTCGTACGCGGGTGGATGATCGCGTTATCGATTATCGGAATCCTCTATGGCGCGCTGGTTTCGCTCATGCAGAAGGACATGAAGAAGCTGGTCGCTTATTCTTCGGTAAGCCATTTGGGCTTCTGCACCCTGGGAATTTTTGCGCTCAACCCCGTCGCTTTGAGCGGTTCGGTTTTGCAGCAGATCAACCACGGCATTTCGACCGGCGCGCTCTTCTTGATCGTGGGCGTTTTATACGAGCGTCGGCACACCCGCGAGATTTCTGAATACGGCGGCATTTCGAACATCATGCCGGTGTATGCCACGATCACCATGATCATGTTCCTGTCGTCGATGGGACTGCCGCTGCTGAATGGCTTTGTGGGCGAATTCACCATTCTGCAGGGCACTTTTATGGAGAACTGGCGGTGGGTGGCCTGGGCTGTTCCGGGCGTAATCCTGGCCGCTGCGTACCTGCTCTGGCTTTACCAGCGCGTGTTCTTTGGGAATGTCACCAATGCGAAGAATGAGAAATTGCGTGACCTGACGCCCCGGGAAGTCTTCATTTTTGTGCCGCTGATTGCTGCGGCGCTGTGGATCGGACTTTATCCCAAGCCGTTCTTCCAGATTCTTGAACAGCCTGTAAATCAATTAGTGCTGAAGGTGCGGCCCGATTACCCGATCGGCACAGGCACCGTGAATGCATCCACCCGGCCCGCGCAGAAAAGACCCGCCGCCCCGGCTCAGGCCGCTGCTATCCTCGTCAACGATCCCGCAAAGAGGACGAAATAGTGCCCGGCATTGGACAATACTTCACGCGCACCGATTACCTGCTGGCGTTGCCCATCTTGCTGCTCACCCTGTTTGCGCTGGGAATTCTGCTCATCGATCTTATGCTTCCGCGCGAGTGGAAATGGGCAAACGCCGTTACAGCGCTGCTGGGCGTGGTCTTCTCGGCGGCCGGGGTGTGGAGGATCCAGGCGGCGTACGCTCGGGCCGGCACCAACTTCACCGGCCAGGCCGCCTTCATGAACTCCATGGTGGTCGATCGCTTCGCCATCTATTTCTTCTACTTGTTCCTGGCGGGAACCGCGATCGCCATCCTGATGTCGGTGCGCTACCTGGAAATTGAGAACGAGCACCACGGCGAGTTCTACGCGCTCATGCTGTTCGCCGTGGTTGGCATGATGTGCATGGCTTCCGGTTTCGATGTAGTACTGATCTTCATCGGCCTGGAGTTGATGGCCATCTCGACATATGTGCTGGTCGGGTTTTTACGGCGCGATCGCCGTTCCAACGAAGCCGCACTGAAATACCTCCTGTTGGGAGCGTTTTCGTCCGGCATTTTCGCCTACGGGCTGTCGCTCTTTTACGGTCTTTCCGGCAGCACGAATCTGCGCGTGATTGGCAGCCACATGCAAGGTCTCATGATGCGCGGAGGCGGACGCCCGGGGCCCATTGCGGTCGTCGCCCTGCTGGCCACCGCCACTGGACTGTTCTTCAAGATCGCCGCGGTTCCATTTCATCAGTGGGCGCCGGATGCTTACGAAGGCGCGCCGACCAGCATGACCGGCTTTATGTCCGTCGCGGTAAAGGCGGCTGCCTGGGCCATGTTGCTCAGAATTTTTCTTTGGGGACTCTATCCCCTGCGCACGATCTATTTACCGCTTCTGATTTTTGTTTCCGTCGTCACCATGACTGGCGGTAATCTGTCCGCTCTCACACAGACCAACCTGAAAAGATTGCTGGCCTATTCCTCGATTGCCCACGTCGGCTACATGTTGCTGGGCCTCATAGCCCTGTGCTCCGTGGAATATCCCTCGCCGGCCTTCACGGATGGCTATAAGGGCATTCTGCTTTACCTGCTGGTCTACACCTTTATGAACCTCGGCGCCTTCGCGGTGGTCACATCCCTGCGCCAGCGCGGGATCATCGGGGACGAGATCGACGATATTGCCGGGCTCTACTTCCGCGCTCCGGTTGAGGCCATCATGATGCTGATTTTCCTGCTCTCGCTCGCCGGGATTCCACCACTCGCAGGCTTTTACGGAAAATATTTCATCTTCCTGAGCCTTATTGAGAGTGGGCACTATGTTCTAGCCTCGGTGGCCGTGCTGTACGCGGTTTTTGGCCTCTACTACTACATGCGCGTGGCCAACGCCATGCTGATGCGCCAACCCATGGAAGCCGAGCCGCTGCCCGTCAGTTGGGGCATGAAAACCGCATTGGCGCTGACCACGCTGGGTACCGTGGCAATCGGAATTTATCCTGAGCCGTTCATCACTCTCGTGAATTGGTCGCTTGGGCTGACGCAGGCCGCTCCGGTAGCCATGCTGAGGTAGCCCGTAAGCTTGCGATTTGGCATTCCGAAGGGACATTCGAAGCGTCTCCAGGACGTGGCTGACGCGCGAGGCTGAACTCAACTGTGCCCGATCCGGACAATTCCGAGGATAAGCGAAACTTTCTGGTACAGGCGGCGCGTTACAGCCAACTGGCGTTTACTCTGCCTGCCGCGACGTTCGTGGGCTGGCTTATAGGCGCCCTTCTTGACCGCTGGTTGCACACGAAGTGGCTGTACCTCGTGGGCTTGCTGCTGGGCATCATCGGCGGCTTCGTCGAACTGATCCGGACTGTCATGTCTTCGGAGTCCAAGTAGCCATCGCCCATCTCCGCGTCACGTCTTAACCCAAGCCGGGAGCGAACTCTGCTCCGTTGTATCCTGCTAGACGTGTCGCAGTCACTACAGATTCCCGCGCTGCCTTACGCCAGCAGCCTGCGAATTGAACTGAGGGAACGCAACTGGCAGTACGCGCAGCGGCACGGGCTGAAGATCTGCGAGAGCTATGGAGAAGCGAAAGTCATCTGTTACCAACCCTCAGAAGATGGGCTGACGCACGGAAACTTCTTGCGTGAAAGCTACCGCGCGATTCTGAATACCGACAACTGGCGAGAGCGTCTTGTAAAAGTTCACACCAGCCAGCGCAGGGCGTTGCCGGGTGACGATCGACGGTGGAGGGAACTCGACTCGAGCAACAGTTCCGACGCCCTGCTGATGAACATCTTCTGCCATCCCCGTACTCTTCGGTGTCCTGCAGCGCCGCGACTCTTGGGGGTCGAATGGCCGGCGGATCTTCGCTTTGGAGTGAAGGCCCGAGTGCCCCTGGCGAATGGTCGCGCCGACCGTACCGAAGTCGATATGCAAATAGGAAACCTGCTGGTCGAAGCCAAGCTGACGGAAAGCGACTTCCAGAGTAAAGATGCCGAATATGTGGAAGCATACCGCGATTTCAAGGAAGTGTTTGACTGCCGTGTGCTGCCGCGAAGAAGTGGCGCGTACTCGTCATATCAGCTCATTCGCAATGTGCTGGCCGCGTACGCTAGCCAGTGTTCGTTTTGTGTGATGCTGGACGCGCGCCGCCCCGACCTGAGGGAAGCCTGGTACTTGGTGATGCGCGGCGTTCGCGCTGCCGATTTGCGTGTGCGTTGCAAGGTGCTGACCTGGCAAGAACTGGCCTACGTGCTTCCCCTGCAGCTGCAGGAATTTCTGGAGGAGAAGTACGCAATCGTTCCAGCAGGCGTGTAGCTTCGTAATCACGCGACTGAAAGAATCAGTCAAAGCACGGAGAAGTGATCATGCAAGTGGCCGAGCAAAAAATCGAAATTTCAGCAGGCGATGGCAAAACTGAGGCGTACCTGTACGAGCCAACGGGAGAAGGCGCGTGGCCCGCGGTTATTCATTACACGGATATCGGCGGAATCCGTGCGGCCCCGCTTGCAATGGCGAAGCGCTTAGCGGAGCAAGGATACGTCGTGTTGGTTCCCAACGTCTTCTATCGCACCAGCGACCTGCCCGTGTTCAAATTTCCGCTGAAGTTCGGTGAAGACCGAACCGCGCAACGCATAAAAGAACTTTCCTCACCTTTAACGCCCGACGCGATGGCGCGCGACGCGTCTGCCTATGTCGATTTTCTCGACACTGTCCCGACGGTGAAGAGCCGGGCTATGGGCGTTGTGGGGCACTGCTATACCGGCGGTATGGCTTTGCGAGCGGCTGCGGCGAGGCCGGACAACATTGGCGCAGCTGCCTCCTTCCACGGCGGCCATCTCTATACTGACGCCCCCACCAGCCCGCACATCCTTCTTCCGAAAATAAAGGCGCGCTTATACTTCGGACATGCGGTTAAGGATCGCGGCATGTCCGCCGATGCTATAAAGAATTTCGAAGCCGCGTTGAGATTCTGGGGCGGAGAGTACGAGAGCCAAACCTACGAAGGCGCATATCACGGCTGGACGGTGCCCGACAGTCCTGTTTACAACCGCCCACAGGCAGAGCGCGCTTTTGAAAAGCTCACCCGCTTGTTCAGCGCAACCCTGAGATGAATGGCGCATCTTGCAACCAGAAATTCGCAATCCGGATATCCCCGAAACCGGTGAGCAGTTCTACTCCGGTGCCTTGGCGCGGATTTCCCAGTTCATGCTGGTGCTCTGGGTCGCGCTGACCATCGCCGCCGCTATTCGATATGGCTGGCGCCCGGCGCTAGGTTTTGCTTGTGGCAGCGCCGTCGCGTACCTGAATTTCCACTGGCTTAAGCGCGTAGTCACGGCGCTGGCCGAACGCATCACACGAGGCGGCCGGCAGTCATCTGGGAAGGGAATTATCCTGCGTTTCGTCTTCCGCTATGTTTTGATGGGCTTAGCCGCCTATGTTATATTGACTGTTTCTCCCGCGAGCCTCCACGGACTTTTGGCGGGCCTGTTCCTGCCCGTGGGCGCCATCGCGTGCGAAGCCGCCTACGAAGCTTACGTAGCCTTGGCGCGTGGTATTTAGATCCCGGTGGATGGCAGAAAACTGAGCACACTCAAGCGAGAACGCTGAGAACTCGTCTATGGAACAACTCTGGTTTACGGCGCTCCTGAATCGAATCTTTGCCGGCCCTGTTACCGCAGTGCTGAACGCGCTGCATCTTCCGCCACACCATCCCCAGGCGCCGATCACCAATTCCGTGGCCATGCAGATTCTGGTGTTCTTGTTCCTGGTGAGTGTGTTTTTTCTTGTCCGTTCACGCCTCTCGGTCGATCGCCCGGGAGCGTTGCAGCACATCTTCGAGGGCGCGCACGGCTTCATTGAAGGCCAGAGTCGCGAAATTATTGGTCCGCACAGCGAGGGATACACAGCTTTTCTGATGGCATTGGGCTTATACATCCTGATCGGAAACCTAATTGGGCTCATACCCGGATTTGAATCGCCGACCGCGGTGAAATATGTTCCCCTGGGATGCGCGATATGCGCATTCGTCTATTACCAGGCGCAGGGATTCAAACACGCGGGAATCGGCTATCTGAAACATTTTGCCGGCCCCATGCCGCTGCTGGCGCCTTTGATGGTTCCCATCGAACTAATCAGTCACTTGGCCCGCGTGCTTTCCCTCACCATTCGTCTTTTCGCCAATATGTTCGCCGGCGACATGGTGACGCTGGTTTTTATCTCGCTCGTTCCGATTGGCGTACCGATCATTTTCCTGGGATTACACATTTTCGTGTCTTTCCTGCAGGCCTATATTTTCGTGCTGTTGACCACCGTTTACCTGCAGGGCGCCGTGGCAGAAGAGCATTAGAGTGCCCGGTACCAAGTACCCAGTCACGCTTATCAAGCGATGCCCACTGGGAACTGGGTACTGAGTACTCGAAGTTCGGGACTCGGTATTGACGGGCTGCGAGCGTGAGGGCGTCTGCACGGTATGGCGTCAACCACCCACTGGCGGCCAATTCATAGCAGCAAGGAGAATCACGATGCGTAAACTGAGCTACATCTTCATGGCGTTGGCCTTCCTGTTCCTGGCCATGCCGGTCTTCGCCCAGGGCGGTGCGGCCGCAGGCGGGGTAAATTGGGTGGCCATTTCGGCCGGATTTTCTATGGCAATTGCCTCCGCTGTCTGCGGCCTGGCACAGGCCAAGGCGACTGCGGCAGCCGCCGAGGGCCTGGCACGCAACCCTGCGGCACGCCCCGGCATTCAATTAGCGCTGATTCTCGGCCTGGCGCTGATCGAATCGCTCGCGCTTTACACGCTGGTTATCATTTTCGTGAAGGTCGTGTAGTCGAACAGATCGTTTTTTCGGAACAAGCCTCTGCCTGGCAGGGGCTTTTTGTTTTAGCGGTAAGCGAACGTCGGATAGCGCGAAACGGTAAGCGGAAACTGGAAAGGGGCTCTAGACCTTGCGGCTGCCGTCCCAGTCTTGCTCTTTGACCTCGGGCGTGCGTTCCAGGCCGTTCACCAGCAGATGGCGGATGCGATAGCGGCTCTCGAGATCAGTGTTTACGATTTCAAAGCCGATTTCATTCACACGTGCGCGGCGTAATAGCACCTGGGCGCGAATGTGGCGCACGCCCATAGAGATATCAAGATTAGCCTCAGATCCAATGCGCAGATTGTCTTCCTTGGTGCCCATGCCGCCACCCAGGCTGAGTTCGCGAATCACGATATTGGATTTTCCCCACGAACTTCCAATCGTCGCCGATAACGCACGCGACAGCACGATGCGCTCATAGCGTCGTTGCCTTACCCATGGACAGGCGGGTGCAGCGTCCAGCGGCGCAATCGCAAGTTCACCCGGGCCCAGGCCGCTGTCGGCCAGCACCTGGCTGCCATAGCGCGGATCGATCTTGGCCAGTGCCTGCGCCGCCGCTACGCGCAGTTCCCGCGGATGCGCCCATTTCCACATCTTCTTGGCTTCGAGAATTTCACGCAGTACCGGAACTGCCTCGGCGTCGCGCAACCGTCCGAGCGATTCGATTGCTTTAAGTTGAACGAACGGAGAGCGCGTATCCGATTCGCCGGCGCGAGCCATGACAATCAGGGCAGCGGCAGCGGAATGGTCGCCGCTCATGCCGATTTCGTCGATCGCTTGCGGCAGCACCAGGGGATCAATGATTTCAAGCAATTCCAGCAGCGTGCGGCCTCGGTCGGGTGCCGCGCCATAAGCAATCTGGCGAACGATAATGTCGTGGTAAAAGCGGTTGAACTCTTTCAATCTCGTGGGCAGCAGTTCCAGCAGGGTGGCAACGTCGAGCCGGCTCAACAGTCCGACGGCGGATGACGCCTGCCGCGCCTGCCCGGTACGGAGCATTTCCCGCAATTGCGACAGACCCGGCGGCCCCAGCTCACGAACCACTTCCACCATGCGGTCACATTCATCGCGCCGCATGCAGCGGAAGAACCGGTCCGAGAGATGTTCAACCGCGGCCTGCGACGTGCGCTGCAAAACCCGGATCAGGTCCGGAGGGATCTCCGGCAAGCGCAGGGCTTCGTCGATGAATTCAGGCAGCCGATTCTCCACTCCCACACGCGGCCGCAGATCGTTTACCAGCACGGGACGCTTCTTCGCGATCTCTTCCATCGCCAGGCAGACTTCAGCGACGGCGGTGTATTCCTTGCGCCCGCTGGCTTCCTGGTTTAGCCGCACGAACGCAGCTCCCAATAGGCTTTGCAGCTCTGGATCCCCATCCTTAGCGAGATGGTCCCCCACTTTGCGAATGGCTGCGACCATCAGCCCGCCGCCTGGGCCCGCGTAAAGATCGGCGAGCTGGCTTAGTCCAATGGCCGTCTTTCGACGTGGCTCGTTCTCCTTCGCATCCAGGCAGCTTATGTAGTTCAACAGGATGCCGCCCGCTGTTTCCTTGTCACCCCGTTCCAACAACAACTCGACGAACTGGCGCACGTTGCGCGGAGGCACGCAGGCCGCTTCGTTCGACAACAGCACGCTGCGTTTGCCCGCTTCGGGAACTTCTGCCCAGAACATGCGGTCCAGGATGTCGGCGTGCGATTCCACCAGCAGGCCGGCCTTGCTCATCTTCTCTTCTTGAATTTTTAAGATTTGCCGCAGCGTGTCCATCTGGCGGCTCATGTGCTCCATCATCTGATGCACCGCGTTAACCCGAACCTCGCCCTTCTGATAACGCTCGAGAGCGAAGCGGATCGCCATATGCTCAGCGGCTTTCATCAGCAACGGCGTATCGGCGCCTTCTCCAGGAATGGTCGCGGCCAGAGACTCCAACAGTTGCTGCAGATTCAGCTTGGTAGTCGCATTCGCCTGGTTCAGCTCTTGCTGAAGAACGGGAATCTTCGATTCATCGTGCCCCACTTCGCCGAAGCGGGTCAGCAGCCGGATAGCCTGGATGACCTCTTCTTCCTGCAGCGCAACAGTCCCACCGCTGTAAGCAATGGCGCCGCCCGCAGCGCCACCTCCAGTACCCGCGGTACCGGCTCCGCTCCCACCGCCAGCTCCCATCGGTACGCTTCCCAGGGGCACCATAGGCACGCCGTCGCTCGGAACACCACCGCGCGCGCCTTCCGCTGCAGCAATCAACTGCAAGAGTTTTTGCGGATCATTCAGCCACTGCTTGAACTCAGGACCCAGGGTCTGCGCCGCAATCTGCGACGCCACCATCACGTCTCCGGTCGCCGGGTCGGCGGCCACGAATTTCACTTCGTTGATCTTGATCGTGGAACTCTTGATTTCGCTTAGCGTCTCTTTGATCTGCTTGGCAACGTCTTGCGCCTTCGAGCCGCCCACGGCGAATGCCCGTACCAGGCGGGCAAAATCGTCAACCGTCACTTTGTTGGAAAAATTTATGCTGGCGAGTCCGGCGGTGGTAAGTAATTGCGCGAAACTTTTTTCAGCCTGTCCTGTGTCCAGGGGAATGCCATCAAGCAGAAGCTGGTGACCCGAAACACCGAGGAGGAAACCGCCGTCTCCTGATTTGGGTAATGCCTGCTGCAGTTCGTTCCAGGTAGTTTCGAACTGCCCTTCGGTTCGCTTGTGATCAAAGCCGTAGAGGCGGACGTACTTTACAAGAATATTAAGGCTGTGCACAAAGGCACTAGCCGAGGCGCTACGGCCGTCCTTGACTGTCGGCGAAGGCAAGAGATGCCGCTCCTATACCCTGACTCAGTAAGCCTAAGGCTAAAAGGTAAGCGGCGCACATTACGCAAGTAACTCGAAGAGGCCGGCCAAGCAGGCCCTGGGTCGGCTTTTGCCGGCGTGTGAACCTGTACTCCAGGGCTGTCCAAGTGTTTGCCGTTCAAGCAATTCCATCGCTTGGGCAGTGTTATCTTAATTCAGTTGAAAGTCCCTTCGGAGCAGGCAATCACCACGTGGATCCGCGAATAGTCTCAAAGAACGGAAACGCCAAGCAAAAAACCGGCTTGGCGCACTGGATGGAACGCGTATTGAAGGAGTGTGAAAAGGCGGAAGAAGAATTTGCCTCCGACCCGGTACACGATCTCCGCGTCGCTTTTCGGCGCTGTCGTTCCATGGCCGACGGCTTGATGGCAATCGATCCAGACAAATCCTGGAAGAGAATGAAGAAGGCGGCAAAGCCGGTTTTTCAAAGCCTCGGATCCCTGCGCGACGTCCAGGTGTTGAAGGAATGGCTCGATAAGCTTGGCGTGCCCGCTGATCCGGTCAGCCAGCAACTGAGGGCTCACCTTGATAATCAGGAACTTCAGTTGAAGAAGCACGCCCAGATGGCTCTGCAGGGTTTCGATCGCAAGCAATGGCAGCGTTGGGCCGATGAATTACCGCGGCGTGCGGCGCGCATTCCCCTCGGAAGCGATGTTTTTCGCCACCTGGCCCTCGAGCGATGGTCAGGAGCGCGCGAACTGCAACGACAGGCGCTCCGTAACCGCAGCCAGACAGCTCTGCACCAGTTAAGGATCGGCATCAAGCATTTCCGCTACACAGTGGAGAATTTCCTGCCTGAGCAGCACGACAAGTGGAGCGATGACCTGAAGCAACTACAGGACTGGCTCGGCGATGTCCACGATCTCGACGTGCTCTGGGCGACGGCTTTCGAGATTAAGGCGCTTTCTGATATTGAGACCCGGGCCCGTTGGCGCTCGATCGTCGCGGAACAAAGAAAACATCGAATCGACAAGTACCGCCAGAGGATGCTTGGTCCTGACTCGTTATGGAAGATATGGCGATCGGAATTGCCCAAAGGCGCGGAAATCCGCGCGGCCGGACTGGAGCGGCTGAAGATCTGGGCGGCCTTTCTCGATCCAGACTTCCGGCATTCCCAACTGGTGGCCAGACTCGCCGTGCAAATATACGATGCTCTTGACGCGGACAAGCAAACCAATAGCGAGGCCCAGGATTTACGCTCCATTCTCCTTGCGTCCGCACTGCTGCATGACGTGGGACTCTCGCGCACTGCCAGGAACCACCACAAAGTTTCCCGCCGCCTTATCGAAGCGCTGAACCCGCCCTTGGGCTGGACGCAACAGGATCTGAAGCTTGTGGCGATGATCGCTCGCTATCACCGCGGTGCGCTGCCAGAGCCGCGACATAAAGAGTTCAGCACGTTGCCTGCGGACCAGCAAGCAACTGCGCTCAAGCTGGCGGGCATTGTCCGCCTCGCGAATGCGTTCGATACAGAGCGGGACGGACGAACCCGTCAGCTAAAAGTCACCAATCAGGACGGGACCTTGGCTGTGTACGCGCAGGCGTATTCCCCCTACTCCGCGAGCGCGGAAACGATCGCCGCGTCGCGCTTTTTGTTAGAGCGAAGCCTTGGATCGCCCATCGTCGTAAAGCGCTTGGTCCAGAGAACACGCCGGCCGGTGTCGAAAAAATCGACATCCTCTACCCGATCGCAGAATCAAATCGCCTCGGCCAGGCGTCAAACGCCAGCCTAGCCGGTCGGCTGCTGGAAACCATTCAGGCACTTCTCTTGCTTCTCTTCTGTCGCTACAAAGAATCTGGAGCCATGACTCACCCTCAATTAATAAAAGCCGCGATCGCGTGGTTGCGAGGCTACGGGTGTGGCGTGATCCTTTCCGAACAGGCTTGCGCCAGCGGCGAGATGCCCGACGCCATCGGATGGAAGCGCGCCTGTCACTCGGTGCTGGTGGAGTGCAAAATCTCGCGCGCTGATTTCCTGGCTGATCGAGAGAAACCGTTCCGCAAAAAAACTGCCCTCGGCCTGGGCTGCGAGCGCTTCTATCTCACGCCCGCAGGGCTGGTCGATGCCCGCGAATTGCCTGCCGGCTGGGGACTGCTCGAGTGCCGCAATCGTAAAGTCGCAATCTCCGTGCCCTCCGACACGAAAATGCGAACAGGCATCGGCTTCCGCTATGAAATGAATCTGCTGCTCGCCAGCCTACGGCGGGTAGAGATTCGCATTGAACCGCAGAGCATCACCGACTTTCTGAAATGGAAGAACCGCATGGCCGAGTACAACGGCGGCTGGGAGCCCGCCGGCATTACCCCGCTAGACGCGGAAGCCAACACCTATCTAGAGCTGGAACCTGATCCGTCTGACGTAGCGCAGTAGCGCTCTGTGTCTCGCTGCGCTGCACAAAAGAAAACCGGGCCGATCAGCCCGGTTTCTCATTAGCGTCGGGTTGGATGCGGTTACATCTCAGCTCGGCGCAGACTGGCCTCGAATTGGTGCGGTGCCGGCCTGGTTGTGGCGCGGCTCGGTCACCCGATCTGCACCGCCTCGCGTCAGCCCAAAACTTAAAAAGGAGCGAGGACCGGCGTGTGCTGGTGCAATCGGCATGCCACGCGAGTTGCTAAGAAAGGCGGCGGGCGTTTACTCGGAAGTTATTAAGCCGCATGTACTTGCCGCGGATGCTGTGCAACCGGCATGGTGAACGCCACTACGAACTAGGAAAAATTGTTGCACAACAGGGCCTAACGGAATAGGCAACTGCCTCTGCTTGCACAGTTCACTTGGAGGCTTATCTCCTACAACTCCCGCCTGCCCTCCATAGCCTTCAGCATCGTGATCTCGTCAGCGTACTCGATGTCGCTGCCTACGGGAATTCCCATGGCGATGCGCGTGACCTTGAGGCCGGGACGTTTGAGTTGCTGCGACAGGTAAGTTGCGGTGGCCTCTCCTTCCACGGTGGGGTTGGTGGCGATGATGATCTCTTCAATGTCACCGGCGTCCACTCGGCGGACTAAATTAGAAATCCGGAGCTGCTCCGGCCCGATGCCATGCAGTGGAGAAATCGACCCATGCAGCACGTGGTACGTGCCATTAAAGTGCCGGGTTTTCTCGACCGACGCGATGTTCGTGGGTTCCTCCACCACGCACACCTGCCGCTGGTTTCGAGTCGGGCTGCTGCAATATGTGCAGGGGTCGACGTCTGTGATGTTGTTGCAAATCGAGCACAGGCGAAGGCTTGCCTTTACATCGCGTACTGCCATCGCCAGCGCTTCGGCATCCTCGTCTGACGAGCGCAAGATGTGAAACGCGAGCCGCTGCGCGCTCTTGCTGCCGATGCCCGGCAGCTTCTTCAGTTCGTCGATGAGCCGCGTCATGGGCTCGGCAAATTTTGACATGGAGAGTTGTTAATAGTGCTTCGTACTCTGTTACTTCAACCTGGATCAATCTGCTGTCACAACATGCCTTGAAGTCCGCTCAGCATACCGCCCATGGTCGACTGCATCGCCGCATCGATCTGGCGGCCCGCTTCGTTCACGGCAGCAGTCACAAGATCCTGCAGCATTTCAACATCGCCGGACTTCACCACCTCCGGATCGATCTTCATGCTCAACACCTGCTTGCGGCCGTCCATTTTCACCGTGACACTGCCGCCTCCCGAGGTAGCTTCGACGACGGTTTCCTCCATCTTCTTCTGCAGAACGTCATATTGACGTTTAGCCTGCGACATCAAGTCCTGTAGATTGAATCCGCCCATTGCTTGCCTGCCTTGGTGCTGAAACCACCCTCAAAAGAATTCTGCGCCACGAAAACGCCGCGCGCCCCCTGCCATCCCACCGATTCCCGGCTATTTCTTTTCCCGATAGTCGATCACTGTCCTGATCTCCGCGCCGAATTTTTCACGCATGCGGCGGACGATTGGATCCTGTTCCGCCCGGCCGCGGCCACCTGCTCCATTTGAAGAACTGCGCACCGCGGTAGGACCGGGTTGCGGATTCGACCCAGATACGATTTTCAGTTTCATAGGGCGCCCAAGCGCGCCGCTGGCGGTTGCGATCATCACCCGCCTGGTGTCCTGCCCCAACGACATGTCAACGATTGTGGCTGACGCCGCTACTTTGATCACCAGCTCGTTGCCTTCTACGATCCACTCGCCACTTTCAAGCATCGAGACCAGCATCGGCTGACCTGCGGCGCTCACCGCCTGCAACACGACTTCTCGTACATCGACCGGCTCTGGGGCAGAAACACGCGGGATGGCCTGCTCCTGTTGACATTCTTCGGCAGTCTGCACGGCCACAGCCGCCGGCGCCGCTGATCCCATGACCACGCCGGCCGCGGCCACAGAGCGCGCATTCGAATCCGATCCGGCATCGGCGGACATTTCCGGCTTGCCGCCCGCTTTGCGGGCCGAGTCGGCCGCGAAAGGGGAAACATGGCCGGGACGCGTCGCGGCTGAAATGTCACTCGCCCGTCGGCTGTCGCCGGACGTAATAGCGGTTGGCCGCGAGACCGGGCGCGGTGCTGGCATCGGCAGCGCACTTGCGCCCAGCTTGCTGAGCAACTGCTCGATAGGAAGCAGTCGCTGCGCGTGCGTCATCTTCAGCAGCGCAAGTTCCAGGTGAAAGCGCTGCTCCTGCCGGTAGCCCAGGTCACTGTGAGTGCGCAGCATGATTTGTAGATGGCGGGCCAAGTCTTCCTCGCTGAAGAGACTGGCAACGCGCCAGACCCGCTCTCTTTCATCGCTTGAAATCTGCAGCAGTCCCGAGTCTTTTCCCGCCACTTTGGCCACAATGGCGTTGCGTAGGAAGCGCACCAACTGCCGCGCGAAATGCGTGGGATTGTGTCCTTCTCCCATCAGGCGGTCAGCCAGCCGCAGGACCTCTTCGCTGGAAGTACGGGCCACCGCCTGCATTACGTCTTCGAGTAGCCCGGAAGGCGCAGCCCCCACGAGCTGGCGCACGCTCTCCACCGTAATCCGGTCGCCACAGGAAGCGATCGCCTGGTCGAGAATTGACAGCGCGTCCCGCATCGAACCATCGCCCGCCTCGGCAAGCAGCGCCAGGGCATCCTCATCGGCCTTGATCTGCTCCCGGCCCGCGAGATCGCGCAGTTGCTCGAGGATCTGTTCAAACCGTACGGCGCGAAAACTGAAGTGCTGGCAGCGCGAGCGAATCGTCTGCGGAATGTCCTCTGGCTGCGTGGTGGCCAGCATGAATACGACGTGCCCCGGCGGCTCCTCAAGCGTCTTCAGCAACGCATTGAACGCCGCGTCCGTGATCTGGTGAGCTTCGTCGAGAATGTAGATTTTGAACCGGTCACGCGCCGGACGATAGCGGGCGGCCTCCCGTAGCTCCCGGATTTCGTCGATCCCCCGGTTGGTCGCGGCGTCTATTTCAATCACGTCAACGGAATTACCGGCTCGAATCTCGGTACACGAATCGCATACCCCGCACGGCTCCGCAACCGGGTGGTCTGTGGACCGGCAATTCAGGGCCATTGCCAGGATGCGCGCCACCGTCGTTTTCCCGATTCCCCGGTGTCCGCTGAAGATATAGCCGTGGGCCGTGCGCCCCTGCTCCAGGGCATTCTTCAGGGTTCGGGTGACGTGGTCCTGTCCGATGACTTCGGAGAACTTCTGGGGACGGTACTTACGCGCCAGGACCTGATAGCTCATGGGCTGAAGTTCGATTATACGTGATCGTGCCCTCCCGAAATCGTGGCCCGGAACTATGAAATCCTTGCGGAAATCGCCCCGCAGCGGTACGCTGGGCTGGCTTAAAAAGGGCCGCCAGAAAGGCGTTTGGCGAGGAGGTCTCATGCAACTAAGAATCAGCAATCGTACCATCGAGGGTGTGATGGTCGTGGATTGTCATGGCCGCATCGTGTTCGGCGAGGAATCGGCCAGCCTGCGGGATACCTTGAAGAAGCTTATCAACGAGAACAACAAGATTGTGCTCAACCTGGGCGGAGTCAACTACATCGATTCAGGCGGGCTGGGTACTTTAGTGGCGCTCTACACCACTGCGCGCAATTCCGGGGGAGCCATCAAGTTGGCCAACTTGACCCAGCGTGTGGGTGATCTGCTGCAGGTCACGAAACTTGTCACCATCTTCGAGGTGTTCGAAAGCGAAGAGCAGGCCGTCCAGTCATTTCGCAAAGGTGCAGCGGCTTAGCCCTTCGCGGTAGAGCGCAAAATCAGGTATCAGGCGCGGGATTGCCGCGCCTTTGTTTTTGATTCCAATGCCCAGGCGCCAGCCCGAATCACGAGCCGCAGACATGAGAAGCCGTATTCTTGCCGCCATCCGCTTAATTCCGCGCGGCAAGATTTCGACATACGGCGGAGTGGCCCGGGGCGCAGGATTGCCTGGCGCGGCCCGGCTGGTCGCACGTACTCTGCATACTTCGGTGGGTTTACCTTGGCAGCGGGTGCTGGGCGCGGGCGGCGAAATCAAGCTGCGTGGCGATTCGGCTATCGAGCAGAGGCTTCGCTTGGAAGCCGAAGGCGTGCGCTTCCGCGGCCGCAAGGCCGACATGAAGCAGCACGAATTCCAATTTCCTCGCCAGGCCAGGCGCCGCACTCCGACCCGCCGGAAACGGGCTACGACAAAGACAAAAAAAAAGACAAAATTCTAGAAGTTCCGCCAGCTGCCAGCTATCGGCCTACGTCGCGAATGGCTGGGGCTGGAGCACTGCTCAACGGCGTTTTAAACTGTTCGTCAATTTCAACCTGGTAGCCGGCCACCAGCCGATTGGTCTCATTCGCCATTCCCACCACCGCCATGAGTTCCTGAAACATGGCGTCGTTCATGCCTTTTCCCCGAGCCCCCGCGGTATGCGACGCGATGCAGTACCCGCATTGGTTGCTGACGCTCACGGCGAGATAGACCATCTCCTTGGTCAACGGATCGAGCGCTCCTCCCGGTCCCATGATCTGCTTGATGTCCTGCCACGTCCGCTTCAAGGTGGCGGGATCGTGCGCAATCGCTTTCCAGAAATTGTTTATCCAGTCCGTCTTGCGGGTAGCCATGATGTCGTCGTAAACCGCTTTTACTTCCGGGCTCGCATCTTTGTATTCAATCAGGCCTAAGATAGACATTGAGTGCTCCAATTTCAAAAAAAAATCTAACGCCAGATGCCGCCGGCGCGCTCGGACGTGGATCGCTAGCGCGCATCCGGTAAGGTGCCGTTCAGCAGTTCGCCGATCTGTGCCGCTGGACAGCGCACCCCGACGTAGAAGTGCCCAAACAATGCATACACGGCGCTGACTTCGTCGAACCGCATTTCGTAGATGAGCTTCTTGAAAACCAGTGGTTCATCCGCGAACAGGTCGACACCCCACTCCCAGTCGTCGAAACCAATCGACCCGGTGATGATCTGTTTGACCGTGCCGGCGTAACGGCGTCCCACCAGCCCGTGTTCGTTCATCTGCCGCTGGCGCTCTTCCATCGGGAGCGTGTACCAGTTCTTGTCTTCGCCCCGCCGCCGGTCCATGGGATAAAAGCACAGATAGCGGCTGGGAGGAATGGCGGGGAACAGGCGCGAGTGCATCGCCTCTTTCTGCCGCTTCAACACGTCACCGATCTCGCGATTCCATTCCTCGGAGTGCGGCGCAATTCCGCGCTCCGCGAGGGATTTGTAAGTCTTCAGCGTCGATTCATAAAGCCCCAGCTCAATGATCGAAAGGTAAGAGCTGACAGGCTCGAGATAATCGCTCAGCCCCAATCCTGCCAACGCCAGCTCCGCGCGTTTCAGCTCTTCGAAAGACTCGCGGAAATGCACGAACATGAGATCGCCTTTGTGTCCCAGCAGCGAAAACACCGCCGATTGTCCGCCCGGATTCTGTTCCATTCTGCTGAGCAGCGCAGCCGCTTCTACGGCAAGCTCGTTTTGCGACGCAGCAGCAAGATCTCTCCAGCCTGATCGCCGGAAGCGCATCATCTGATGCAGCACGCTGTAGCCTTCTATCGTCAGTGGGACCGCGGGTAGCTCGGTCGATGCCGTTTCCGTATGCAAGGTGCGAGTGGCTGACATGGACGTTCCTCGGTGACCCGAATATTGTACCTGCCGCGCCGGCTAACTCCACACCGCCTCCCGAAGCCAGCTATGGCGGCGCCCGCAGCCCTTCGTCGCTTCCTCTGGTGATCCATGCACTCCCGCCAGGTGACGATAGTCACGGAACAATCGGCTCGCCGGTGCAACAGTGGAAGCCCTACCGGGAATTCTGGCACGGGCAGGAACTCTCAGGACCAGGAATTCGCAAAGCTTCGTGCTCTGATCTAAACGTCCGCAACTGAACCAGGCAATCTAATGCGGTTCCTTTCCGAAAGCCTCGTTCCCGGCAACTCACCAGCCAGGAGGTCACGCGTGCAAAGCGATCATCAAGTAGTGGTCCTCAGCGCTGTCCGCACTCCGATCGGGAGATACGGCGGCTCTCTGAAGGACACCTCGATGTCAGAACTCGGCGCGATCACCGTGCGCGAAGCAATCAGCCGTGCCGGTATCGCACCCAGCGATGTGGAACACGTTGTTTTCGGCAACGTGATCCACACTGAACCCAAAGATATGTACCTCTCCAGGGTGGCAGCCATTCGGGCAGGTATTCCCGTCGAAACTCCAGCCCTCACCTTGAATCGCCTCTGCGGCAGCGGACTGCAGGCCATCGTGTCGGCCGCGCAGTTTATCTGGATGGGCGATGCCAAGGTCGCGGTTGCGGGCGGGGCGGAGAGCATGAGCCGCGCTCCCTATTGGCTCACTGGCCTGCGCTGGGGACAGCGCATGAACGACACCACCGCCATGGACATCATGGTGAATGCTCTTACCGATCCCTTCGAGAATGTCCACATGGGGGTCTCGGTAGAAAACATCGCGAAAAAATGGGGTATCACCCGCGAGCAGCAGGACTGCCTCGCCGTCGAAAGTCACCGGCGGGCGTCGAATGCGGTAAAAAGCTGTTTCTTCCAGAGCCAGATCGTCCCCATTGAGCTGAAAGTCAAAGGCGGCACCACAATCTTCGAGAAGGATGAAGGGCCGCGCGCTGACACCACGTTGGAGAACCTGGCGAAGCTCAAACCCGCCTTCGATAAGAATGGCACGGTCACAGCCGGTAATGCCTCCACCGTGAATGATGGCGCTGCATCCGTCGTCCTCATGGAAAAGAAAACCGCCCAGGAGCGAGGCCTGAAGCCGATAGCGCGCCTCATTGACTATGCCGTCGTCGGTGTGGACCCCAAGTTCATGGGGATCGGTCCGGTTCCCGCAGTGCAGAAGGTGCTGCAGCAGACGGGCATGAAGATCGAAGACTTTGATGTCTTTGAAGTCAACGAGGCTTTCGCGGTACAGGCCCTCGCCGTCGCGCGTGAGCTCGGCCTGCCGCCTGACAAGACGAATCCCAACGGCAGCGGCATCTCCCTCGGGCACCCCGTGGGGGCGACTGGTGCCATCATCGCCGTGAAACTGATCCATGAGTTGCGCCGCAAAGGAGGCCGTTACGGCATCGCGACTCTGTGCATCGGCGGCGGGCAGGGCATTGCCGCTATTTTCGAAAATCTCAACTAAGCAGAAAGGAGTGGCACCATGGCCACCGAAGTACTCGTCCAAAGAGAGATTTCGACCGCGAAACCGCTGCTGGGCAAAGTTGCCTTAGTCACTGGCGCGGCTCGCGGCATCGGCCGCGCTATCGCCGTTGAACTCGCCAGCCGCGGCGCGTCAATTGCCATTAACTTCCGTTCCAGCCTCAGCGGCGCCGAGGCTCTGCGCGAAGAGCTGAAGGCGACTGGGGCGCAGGCCACCATCTACCAGGGCGATCTGTCGCACAGCGAAGAAGCACACCGGGTAGTCAAGGATGTAATTGACTTCTACCAGCACCTCGACATCCTGGTGAACAACGCCTCCATTACACGGGACAAGTCGTTGCGCAAAATGGCAGACGCCGATTGGTTGGAGGTGATCGGCAACAACCTGAATAGCGCGTTCTACACGGTGAGCGCGGCGCTGCCCGGTATGATCGAGCGCAAGTTCGGACGCATCGTCAACATCAGCTCGATGACTGGGCAAACGCCAAACTTTGGGCAAGCCAATTACGCCGCCGCCAAGGCTGGCGTCATCGGCTTCACCAAGGTGATCGCACTGGAAATGGCACGCTTCAACATCACTGCAAACGTGGTGGCCCCCGGTTACACCGCGACCGATATGCTGGCGAGCATTCCTCCGGAGATCCTGGCGCAAGTAAAAAGTAAGATCCCCATCAGCCGCCTGGCTCTACCGGAAGAGATTGCCAAGGCCGTCGCGTTCCTTATTACGGACGGCGACTACATTACCGGCCAGGTGCTGGCCGTGAATGGCGGCGCCTACATGTAGGCGATACTGCGGAAGGCGGATCGCTTGCGGGAACCGGAAGTTGTGAGGATTAATTGCCGGTTCCCGCTTTTGTTTTCGACCACCAAAAAAACTGCCCCGCATTGAACGGGGCAGCCTACGTGCTCTGATCGAAGCCGGTTATGCCGACCGCTTGGCCAGCCAGTTATCCATGTGCGGCCACGTCACCTTGTTAGCGCCGCTGCCCACCATGATGCCGATGTGCCCCGCGGGAATCGAGTACAGTTCTTTGTCTTTGCTGCCCACCATGTCAACGATGGTGCGCGACATGCACGGAGGCGTGATGTGGTCGGCTTCGGCGATCACCGTCAGAAGATTAGCCTTTATTTTTCGCACGTCTACGCGCTCTCCGCGCAGGTACCACTCGCCTTTCAGCAAGCGGTTGTTTCGGTAAAGGTCGACCACCAATTGACGGAACGCCCCTCCCGCCAACGGGATGTTGTCGGTCACCCATGTATTCATCGCCTGCCAGCCCTTCACCACGTTGGGATTTTCCATGTTGTCCCACAGTCGCAGGTAGTTTCCTACGAGGTTCTCCACTGGCTTGAGCATGCGGGCTCCGGCGTCCATCATTTCCCCCGGCATGTTACCGAATGCCTCCAGCACGGCTTCGACATTGAAGTTTTCCTCCGCTGTCCAGCGGGCGAACGTCATCTCCCGGTTGGAGAAGTCGAGGGGAGCAGTCAGCAGGATCAGGTTGCGCAATCCGTCATCCGGGCGCAGCGCTGCGTACGACGTGGCCAGGATCGCTCCAATACACCAGCCCAGCATGCTGAACTCCTCGACGCCGGCGAAGGATTTCATCTTGCGAATCGCGCGCGGCAGGTATTCCAGTGTGTAGTCGTCAAATTTGTGGTTCTTGTCTTCCGGCCCCGGGATTCCCCAATCCAGCAGGTAAAGGTCGTAGCCTTGCCGCAGCATGTACTGCACGTAGCTGTTTTCCGGGCGCAGGTCCAGGATGGATGGCCGGTTCATCAGGGCGAAAACCAGCAGTAACGGAAGTCGATGCCGCTCCTCCCGCGGCAATACTGGACAATAGCGGTATAGCTTGGTCTTGTTCACGGCCCAGATCAACTGCTTGGGCGTTTGATCGATTTTGATCTTTGTCGTTATCGCCTTGGTGAACGACACCGCTTTTTCCGGGTACCCCGTCACCGGGTCTATGACACCGCAAGCATCTGCCATGACTATGTCCCCCCCTTCCTCGCTGTCCTCGGGGCACGGCGGATTCGCCTCTTTGGCTCCGGCTTGATCAATGCCTTCTCAATGCGGTCAAGCTTTGCGTCCATGTCATCGATGCGCAATTCCACGTGCGTGAGGCGCTCCGCCAGGGAAATCACGTCCGCGCGGGATGGCATGCTTAGCTGCGCCAATGCCTGCAGCATGGTTTTTTCGAGATTTTCTCGGAACGGAGTGGAAACCGAAAGATAAGTGTCGAGCATGGCTCCCGTTGCCTTGGCATATGCATCGGTGTTGACGACGTCGATCATGGCCTTGGCCCAGGAGTCCAGGTAGTTGTCCCGCAATTGCCTCCAGGATTCGAGTGGATCGTAGTGCGTACCGTTACTTGCTTGTTCCGCCATTGGAGAGCCTCCTTCACCGGATTACTCGCGCAGAAAGCGGGGGGCGCTCTCGTATAGCGCCCCTCATGAACCCTGCCTGCGCCCTCGACGACGCAGCCGCCGAGCCAGTGCGTCTACATCACCGCGGTTTTGTGTAATGGCTTGGTGGCAATGTCGAGCATCGCCTTTTGCGTCTCGATCAATGTATCCAGGCCGCTCTGGAATGCGTCGGCCGCCGGATTGTTGACGAAACGGAACTGCCGCTTCACCGCATCGTAGGCTGTCTTTTGCTGCTCTGCGAAAAAGTCCAGGCCCTTCTTTTGCGCTGCAATAGTGTGGTCCAGCGCATGCTGAAACAGCCCGGTGAAGCCGTCGGTAGCCTTGCCATACGAAGTACCGCGCTCTTTCACGAGGCCTGTTGCCTGGTGCGTCTGTTCCACCACCAGGTCGATGGCTCCCTTTTCCGTTTCCACGAACCTCTCGAACATCTGGGCATACAGGTCGAACAGGAACATGCCCGGCGCTTGTGGTACCATGCGCGCCGCTTTTTTCCATATCTCGAGCCAGTCCGCGTTCTGCTGCGCGGCCATGTCCAGGGTCTTTTTCTGCATCTCCGCCATGCGTTCCACGCTCTTGATGTACAGCGGGAAGAAGCTTTCCAGCATTTCATTCTTTTCCGCCGCAGTCGCAGTTTTATTTGACTTGTGAGTCGCAGTCATGTTCTGCTCCTTTCATCTGCTCGCCGGTTCAAGAATTCTGAAGTATGCTGCACTGCAGCATGAGTAGAATATGACTCCGGCAAAGCAGCCTGTCAAGGCAGCGGCCACACAAATGAAAAATTCGATTCCCAGAATGGTAATCATCAAAAAATACGAAAACCGGCGCCTTTACGACACCACCAACAGCCGCTATGTCAACCTCGACGAAGTGGCGCAAATGGTCAAGGAGGGTTTCGATGTGCAGGTCATGGATGCCGCTACCGGAGAGGATCTCACGCGCCTGGTGCTCACCCAGATCATCGTGGAGCACGCCAAGGAGCCCAATTCCGCTTTCCCTCTCGACGTGCTGCGCCAGATGGTGGTCGCCTCCGGAAAAGTGACGCAGGAAAGCACTTTGAAGTACATGAAGGCGGTATTTGACATGTATCAAAATGCCTTTCGAGCCATGTCGCCGGCGGTTACGCCCTTCGATTTCTTTACCCGCGCGCGTTCCGGCGCTTCCGCCGGCACCACGGTATCCGCCGACATCCCCCCTACCTACTCCTCCGCCCCGGACAAGCCTGCAGACGTCGATGAGTTGAAGCGCCGCATCGAAGAACTGGAAACCATGGTTTCGCGGCTGGGGGCGCCACGGGCATTGGGCAAGCGCAGCAGTAAGTCGCGGAAGCGTCATTGAAAATCCTATTCAGCCACCGCTCGAACGCGAATCCACTGGAAGTCTACTTCGGGCGCGTGCCGTGGGCGACCATTCCTATCACACGATTCGGTGAGTTAAGTCACAACACAACCCGCTTGCGCGCGCTAGCATGTCAACTACACAGGGGTCCCGATGACTGCACGCCGGTGTCCGGCAGGGCAGCGTGATCCGGCGTAGAAAGGCGTCTCCCATGGCTTCCGAAGCAGTGCTGATACCCATCAATGAACCAACACTCCCGTCGCGTCCGGTATTGACTTCTTATGACACAGGGTTCGAGCACAGCGTGGAACACCTGCTCGAGCTTCGGCGTCTGGTGGAAGATGCGGCCGATGAACCCGGTGATCTGCCTGCATGGATGCAGGCCTTGGGTGTTGCGTCCTAGGTACGGGTGCTTAGAAGTGGTACCCGCCGCCGCAAATAAGGACTTCCCCGGTTACGTAGTCGGAAAGCGGTGAACAGAAGAAGAGCACTGCGCTGGCAGCTTCTTCCGGAGTCCCTAGTCTCCCCAGCGGACACGCCTGCTTCACGGAGTCCAGCATGCTCTGCTGCACCCCGATGCGAATCTGGTGCCCGTGCATCTGTATATTGGCTCCCTCGGCCGTGAGAGGCTGCACCAGCCGGGTTTCAATCAGCCCAAAACCCACGGCATTGACGTTCACGTTGTAGCGTCCCCATTCTTTTGCCATGGTTCGCGTCAAGCCCAGCACACCCGCTTTCCCGGATGAATAGCCGGCCTGTCCCGCATTACCCTCGGTTCCGGCGATGGACGTGATATTCACTACCTTGCGCATGATGCGTACACCTGCGGCTGCCTCTTTCTTCGCCGCGTCGCGAATAAAGCCGGAGGCGGCCCGCAGTAAGCGAAATGGCACGACCAGGTGAATATCGAGCATGGCCTGGAACTGCTCGTCGGTAGTCTTCTGAATAACGTTGTCCCAACTGTAGCCGGCGTTATTGACAATGATGTCGACGGAGCCGAACTTCTCGATCGTGGCTTTGACCAACTTCTCTGGAAACGATGGGTCGGTCAGATCGCCGGCCAGGTAATCCACTCGCTCTCCGCCGCAATCCAGCTGGCACTTGGTTTCGCGCACCGCGCTTTCGTCCAGGTCGTTGATCATGACGGAAGCGCCACAAGCTTTAAGTTTAGTGGCAATAGCCCGTCCGATGCCGCGTCCGGCGCCGCTCACCAGCGCTGTCTTACCTTCGAGGGTGAAAGCCATAAGTCATCTCCTGCACGGCGTGCATTGACCGTTCCAATGTTGCCCCTTTGCCGCTGCGCACCTATGTTGCAGTGCAGCGCAACTCTTGCTGCACCGCATTACAACACAACCTGGCCCTCTCGACAACCCCTCCCCACCGTCGCGTGCTTCGATCTCATTCCCGAATTGGTGCGAGTGTCGACCTGTTTTCTAGCGTTCCGTGTAATCGGATTGATGCGGCTGCGTTCGCGCAAGATTGGAAACAACCTAAGCGGACACCCGTTCAGTCAAAGCTGCGCAGGGTCAGCACCGGGCAGCCGGCCCGGCTGATAATTTCGTAGGCTGTCGCCCACGTGGTTTCCTTTCGCGAGGTCTCTTCCACTTCGCGCAACCCCAGTACGATAAGGCTCGCCTTCCATCTGGCTGCCGCCCTCACAATCTGTTCCGCTGCCGGGCCGAACTCGACGAAGAAGGCGGGAGCGGAATCCGGTCGAGCCTCGGATGGTAGCAAGCCTTCAAGGATGCGCTGGCGATCGCGCTCTACTGTCTCGTGCGAGTCCTTCGGGTCAACCCGAGTCACCACGTTTACCAGTGCGATGGTAGAGTGCAGTGTTGTCGCCAGCTTCACGCCGAAAGGAACAGCATGCGTGGAATGGGCTGCCAGCCCGGTCGCAACCAGGATTCGGTCTGCAGTTCGCGCGGCATGCTCGCTGGAAACATTCGGGCCAACTGAAATAACCGGGCACGGCGCTTTGCGGAATATGCTTTCCGCTACCGATCCCAGCACGAGTTTGCGGACGCCGGTGCGGCCACGCGTTCCCACTACCACCAGGGTTACGTCTTTCGCCGCAATCAATCCCGACAAAGCATCCCAGATCTCTCCTTGCCGCACCGCCAATTCATATTGAACGCCGTCCAGATGGTCGGCGATCAGGTGCCGGGTTACCTCGGCTTGGCCCGCGCGCCATGCGTCCATCACCGTGTTCTCGTTTCGCGAGCTCACAACATTCGCCAGAAACATCTTGGTTCCCCAGCGCCGCGCGAAAGAACTGGCGCACAGAACCGCGTTCTGCGATGCGGGTGAGAAATCCGTCGCCGCAAGAATGTTTCCGGGAATGGTTTGGCTTTCAGCCGGCATATGCGAATTCAAAGCTGGACTGGGTTGCAAGGTGCGGCGCTATATGGCCACCGCGAAGTCCTCAGGAGCATCCGAATGCGCACCCTGACGGGCCGCATGGCATGAGGCATGAGCGTACTCCCAATTCGCCGTGTCGGCCAGATGTTTGTTCAGAATGACGTAATCCTGGTCCCCGGTGACCACTTTCGAGCAGTAGATGCAGAGAGGGATTTCCGACATGGGCCCTCCAATGATGCTCTTCCTGTGCACCCGCATGAATCACCATCATTCTCCGCCTCCACCCGGCGACCGCAATGTGATCCACTTCACTGTTACGCGTGACGCTCACGGTTAACCGGCACCTCGGCCCTCGTTTACAGTGGAGAGAGGAGACAGAACTCATGGCAGCGAGCACAGGCAAGAAAGGCGTCATCGGCATACTCACCGGCGGAGGCGACGTTCCCGGATTGAATCCGGCCATTCGCGCCGTCACCATTCGTGCCTTGCGGGAAGGTTATCAGGTCGTAGGGCTTCGTCGCGGATGGGGCGGCTTGGTCGACATGATCCGCGACAAGGCTGCCGACAATAGTGAAAACTTTCAAGTGCTCTCCGAAGAGTTGGTGAATCGCGCCGGCCGCACCGGTGGTACTTTCCTCCACAGTTCGCGCACCAACCCGGGACGGGTCAGCAAATCCAGCGTGCCATCCCATCTGCGTGAAGCTTTCGGCGCTGACAAGAATGATCTGACTCCCGAAGTGCTCAAAAATCTGGAATACCTCGGCATCGAGTACCTCATCCCCATCGGCGGCGACGACACCCTGAGCTACGCCGTGCGCCTGTACAAGGAAGGCGTGAAAGTCGTCGCCGTTCCTAAGACCATGGACAACGACGTCCCTGGAACCGACTACTGTATCGGCTTCAGCACCTGCGTCACGCGAACCATCCAGATGACCAACGATCTTCGCACCTCCGCGGGATCGCACGAGCGTTTCCTGGTGCTCGAGGTTTTTGGCCGCTACGCAGGGTTCACTGCTATGCTTCCCACCATGGCAGGAGCGGCGGACCGTTGTGTCATTCCCGAACACAAATTCGACATCGATCAGTTGACCCAGTTGCTCCTGGCCGATCGCGGTAAGAATCCCAGTCGTTACTCCGTCGTCCTCGTCTCGGAAGGTGCGATGTTCGATGGCGGGGAAATGGTCTTTGAACGTGACAGCACCGACGCTTTCGGTCACAAAAAGCTCGGCGGAATCGGCGATCTGGTCTCCGAAAAACTCAAAGAGTTGTCTCCCAAGTACAATCGCGGCAAAGCCGTTGAAGTAATCAATCAAAAACTGGGATACCTGGTGCGTTGCGGTGATCCCGACGCACTCGACTCCATTGTTCCCATGGCCTACGGAAATCTGGCGCTTGATCTCTTGCTCGACGGCATTCATGGGCGGCTGGTGGTTCTAAAGAATGGTCGCTATGACGATGTGCCCATCAACACCGTTGTCGCTTCCAAGAAAGTCGTGAAGGTGGCCGAGCACTACAACACCGACCGCCTTCGCCCTCATTACAAGCGCTTCGGTACAAAGCCGCTGTTCATCATGACCAGTGAAATCTGATCTTCCCTTGGTTGTCCGTTCCGAAATGGGAACTATCACAAGGAACACGGTCTTAAATCACAGTATTGCCCCAAGTCCAACCGTAGAAAGGTAATACCGCAACTTCTCCTCGGGACGAGGTGCCCCGAAGTCTCACGTAATTTGTTACGGAATAAGGAGACCTCCCCATGTACGCACGAATCGAATTCATTCCGAGCGCGGTACCCCAGGAAGTCGTGTTCAACAAAATCGAAACAGAAGTGCTGCCGATTCTCAAGCGGCAGAAGGGATTTCGCAAGCTCCTGCCCTTCTTCCCGGAAACGGCAATTCAATACGGTAGGTTGGAAAAAATTATCGTGATCAGTCTATGGGCAGAGAAGCGCGATGCGGAGCAATACGAGCAGGAAACCAATCCCCTGGTGCAGAGAATCTTGAAGCCACTGGCGATGACCGATATCACCACCAAGACCTACATTGTGGAGAGCACCGCATCTCTATTTGAGGAATTGCCCGCGGCGTAATAGCGCAGGTGCTGGATTATCAGGCCGGGCACAGCTCAATGTAGCCCGGTTTTTTCATTGCCGCCATTTACCCACGCTCCGGCGATCACTCTCTAGAACGCCTGACCGAGTGCAGCCGCGCCTCTTCTTCAGCAGCTGCGTCCACTTGCGATAACGATGATTTATCCTGATTGATCCCCGGCGATACTTGTCCTCGCCGGGTCGACGGGAGCGTTCATGAAATATCGCCGGCTGGGTCGCACGGGTTTCGAAGTCAGTGAAATTGCTTACGGGCTTTGGGGCATGAGCGGCTGGAGCGGTTCTGACGACCGCGAATCTCTCCAGTCGCTGCAACTGGCAGTCGATTCCGGCTGCACTTTTTTTGATAGCGCATGGGCTTATGGCGACGGCAAGAGCGATGGCCTGCTCGGTGAAATTATGGCACGCAACCCGGGAAAGCGCTTGTATGCCGCCTCCAAAATTCCGCCTAAAAACGATAAATGGCCCGCTTCTCCCGATGACAAACTCCAGGATGTCTTTCCCGCCGACCACGTGCTCAAGTACGCGCGGCTCATTCGCGAAAGGCTCCGCACTGATTCCATCGACCTTCTTCAATATCATGTTTGGGACGATAGCTGGACCGCTGACCCCGAATTTGCGCACACCGTAGAGAAGCTCAAGAAAGATGGACTCATCCGCTTCTTTGGTCTGAGCCTGAATCGCTGGGAACCGGAAAACGGAATCCAGGCCCTGCATACCGGCCTGGTCGATTCCGTTCAGGTTATTTACAACATCTTTGACCAGTCGCCCGAGGACAAGTTGTTTCCCGTCTGCCGCCGCCTCAACGTGGGCGTGATCGCGCGCGTGCCTCTGGATGAGGGCAGCCTCGGAGGCAAGATGACGATCGAGACACGTTTTCCTGCGGACGATTGGCGATCAAAATATTTCGGCCCGGAAAACCTCGGGCCTACCATAGAGCGGGTCGAAAAATTGAAGAAAGTCGTTCCCGCTTCCATGTCACTCCCTCAGATGGCCTTGCGTTTCATCCTGTCGAATGCGGATGTGAGCACTACGATCATCGGTATGCGCAAGCCCGAACACGTGAAGGAAAACTTCACTACCAGCGATGCCGGACCTCTGGATGCCGCTCTCGTGCAAAAGCTGAGGCCTCATCGCTGGGACAGGAAAATCGCCCGTTGGTCGGACTGACCTTCTGCCGCGCTCCAGTCGGCTCACCCCGTGCGAGTGAGCCGCGAAAACGTCCGGAACCTCACACCCTCGCCGTTCTTACATCTTTTCTTGCTATATTGCAATCCGCGAAAGTCGACGTCCGGCGCAGCTTTCCGTTGCCAACTTCCGCGTTGACTTTATTAAAATCCCACCGTAGCATCCTGCCCATCCCACTGGGAACCAGCATTCCACGTCCGGAATACCGGATATAGGTCGGTCTCATGACGCTGCGCGATTTTCTCTCCAAGCAATTCATCGATGTCATCGAATGGGTGGAACCCGAAGACGGGATCCTGGGCTTCCGCTTTCCGATGCAGGATCGCGAAATCCAGAATGGCGGCAAACTCACCGTCCGTGATTCACAGATGGCTGTCTTTGTGAATGACGGCCGTGTGGCCGACGTGTTCGGACCCGGCCTCTACACCTTGAACACGAATACTCTGCCCATTCTCACGTACCTGATGAACTGGGATAAGGCCTTCAAGTCTCCCTTCAAGTCTGACGTTTACTTTTTCACCACTCGTCTGCAAGTCAACCAGCACTGGGGAACACCCAACCCGATCACCATCCGCGATAAAGAATTCGGCGCTATCCGCCTGCGCGGTTTCGGAATTTACACCTACCACATCGCTGATCCGAAGACGTTCTATAGCAAGGTGAGCGGCACCCGCGACACTTACCGGGTCGAAGATCTCGACGGTCAGCTGCGCAACACCGTCATCGGCCGCATGACCGATACTTTTGCGAACAGCGCGGTGCCGTTCCTCGACATGGCAGCGAATCAAGTGGCACTGTCGGACAAGCTGGCTGAACAATTGAAGCCGTCCTTTGCGGCTCTTGGGCTGGTGCTCGATCAGTTCGTAGTTGAAAACTTGTCGCTACCCGACGAACTGCAAAAAATTCTCGACCAGCGCATCGGCATGAATATGGTCGGCGACATGGGCCGCTTTACCCAGTTCGAGGTTGCCCAATCCATTCCGACTGCCGCTGCCAATGAAGGTGGAGGTGGCGCTGCGGGTATCGGGGCGGGCTTAGGCGCGGGCGTCGCCATGGGACAGGCCATGATGGAAGCCCTGAAACAGAGCGCGGCACCTTCCGCGGGCGGCACGCCTCCGGCTCCCACCGCTGCAGGTACGTCAGCCGGCGCGGACACAAAGTTTTGTCTTAACTGCGGGAAAGCGATTCCAAAGGTGAGCCGCTTCTGTCCTGAATGCGGTCACGCGCAGCAGTAGACCCGAACATGAACGGAGTTGAGTGGATCGTCGAAGCCCATGGCTGCTCCGCGGCAGCCCTGCGTGATCCTGCACTCCTGCGGCAGTTGTTCGACCGGCTCATCCATGACCTTAAGCTTCGCCCTGTGGCTCCCGTCCAATGGCATCAGTTCCCGCAGACCTCAGGAATAACCGGTCTCTGCCTTCTTTCCGAATCTCATCTCGCCTGTCACAGCTTCCCGGAATTCCAGTCGCTCTGCCTGAATGTATTCTGCTGTGTTCCACGCGCGGCCTGGGAATTTGAGACGAATCTGAAGCAGATGTTTGGAGCTTCCGCCGTGTCGGTGCGCCAGCTGGTCCGGCCCTATATGTCGTTGGATACGCGACGGCGTGCTGATGGTCCTGCTCTCGCGGCCGCTCTCGCCCAAGAGGAACCACGCGGATGACGCAGCCCGTCGCGACTTGCCCCAATTGCGGAGCCAAGGTTGTCTTCCGCTGGTCGAGCAGCGTGCAAACCGTCTGCGACTTCTGCAAATCCATCCTGGTTCGCACGGACGTGGACCTGAAAAAAGTCGGCGACGTCGCCGATCTGCCGCCCGACAGCTCTCCTATTCAGATTGGTTCGGAGGGCTCCTACAATCACCGCCCGTTCGTCGCCGTCGGCCGCATTGTCTATCAGTACGACCAGGGCACTTGGAATGAATGGCACGTTGTGATGAACGATGGCAATAGCGGATGGCTTTCAGACGCCCAGGATGAATACGCCATCTCCTTCGCTGCCCCCGGCCGTAAAATTCCCGCCGAGCCGCTGCGCGCCGGCCAGCAGTGTACATGGGACAACGTGCTCTACACCGTGAGTGTCGTGACCTACGCACACTATCGCGGTGTGCAGGGCGAAATGCCATTCCAGACCTGGGACAAAGATAACGCCGTGTTCGTCGACCTGCGCTCCAGCACCGGCAAGTTCGCTACCGTGGACTACAGCGACGCGACTCCTATCCTGTACTTGGGCGAAAGTGTCGCATTCGACGACCTGCACCTGAAAAACCTGCGTACGTTCGAGGGCTGGTCATGAACGCGGGCCCGCCGCAGTCCTCCGCTGCGCCGGCACAGGCAAAGGCGCTGAACTGCCCACACTGTGGCGCTTCGCTTACCTTGCGCTCCTTCAATAACGCCGTCACCATCGTCTGCAGCAGTTGCCACTCGATTCTCGACGCCAAAGATCCCAACCTGAAGATCCTCCAGACCTTCGAAAAGACCGTCGAAACCGACCGCCCTCTCATTCCGCTGGGCACTCGCGGGAAAATTCGCGGCGTGCAGTACGAAGTGATCGGATACCAGCGCCGCACTATCTATGTCGAAGGCGTTCCTTATAGTTGGCATGAATACCTGCTGTTCAACCCTTACCAGGGATTCCGCTATTTCACCGAATATAACGGGCATTGGAATGACACCAGCACGCTGCGTGGTTTGCCCACCATACGTCCCGGCATTGTTCCCAGCGCGACTTACCTGGGAGAACGATATCGTCACTTCCAGACCGCCGAAGCGAGCACAACTTTCGTGCTTGGCGAATTCCCCTGGCAGGTCCGGGTTGGAGAAATCGCCAAAGTCTCTGATTACATCTCTCCCCCGCGCGTGATCTCTTCCGAGCAGAGCGGCAATGAGATCACTTGGTCGATGGGCGAGTATATGGCCGGCCGCGACGTGTGGAAGGCTTTCAATCTCCCCGGCAGCGCGCCCCAGCCGGTCGGAGTCTACGAGAACCAGCCATCGCCAGTCAGTGGCATGACCACTTCGATCTGGTTAGCGTTTTCCGCATTGATGCTGGCTTTGGTCGTGATTCTCATTGGCTGCTCGGCAATGCAACGCGATGAACAGGCTTTTGTTGGTGATTACGCTTTCAATGCGAATGGGGCCCGCGGAGAGCCCTCGTTCGTTACCGACGTTTTCGAACTGAAGGGGCATACCTCGAATGTCGAAGTCGTAACCGACACCAATGTCAACAACAGTTGGATCTTTCTCAACTACGCGCTCATCGACCAGGACACAGGCCATGCTTTCGACTTCGGCCGCGAGGTCAGCTATTACCACGGCTACGACTCCGACGGCTCGTGGACAGAAGGGAAGTCGAAGGATTCCGTGATCATCCCCCAGGTGCCTCCCGGTCACTATTACTTGCGCGTTGAACCTGAATCCGATCCGGGGATGGGCTTTATCCGCTACAGCATCACCGTGCGTCGCGATGTGCCCAACTACACCTTCTACGGCCTGGCTTTTCTCGCCCTGCTGGTTCCCGCGGTGCTGATCACCTGGCGTTCCTTGAGCTTCGAGCACTTGCGCTGGGCCGAAAGTGACTACGCCCCGCTGATGGGAGGCGGTTCATGATCCGCATCTTGTACGTGCTCTACGGGATGCTTGTGCTTGGGGTGCTCGCTACCGCCGAGTACAACGGATGGAGCCTGGCATCGATCAACGAAGTCAAAAACGTTCCCCGCTCGGTGCGCGACAATCCCGGCTCTTACCGTTCCGTCTACGGCTACTACCATCATTACACCGGAGGCAAATAAGATGGCCCCAGTCGTCAGCAACGTGGTGAATGCGGTAATCTTCGCGGCGCTTGGCATCGTGGTCTTTGTGATTGCCTTCGTCGTCATCGACAAAGTCACGCCTTATCACCTGTGGAAGGAGGTGGTGCAGGAGCACAACACTGCCTTGGCGGTGCTGGTCGGAGCCATGTCCATCGGCATCTGTATCATTATTGCCGCGGCCGTGCACTAACTCGAAAGCAGTCAAGTGGGCATTCTTCTCTTCATTTCGGTCCTGCTGATCGCCGCCTGCGGGCTCATCTACGAACTGATAGCGGGCACGCTCGCCAGCTATCTGCTCGGCGATAGTGTGCTTCAGTTCTCGACCATCATCGGCAGCTACCTGTTTGCCATGGGGATCGGGAGCGCTATTTCCCGCTACATCGACCGCGGGCTTGCCTATCGTTTCGTCTGGATCGAGCTTTTGCTCGGCATCATCGGCGGCTTCTCGTCCGCCCTGCTGTTTCTGGCCTTCGCATATACCCAGGGATTTCAGCTGATCATGTACGTGCTGGTGATCGTCATCGGCGTGCTGGTCGGACTCGAGATTCCTCTCCTCATGCGGGTTATCCGCGGACGTTACCAGTTCCGCGACGTGATCGCGCATGTGTTGACGTTCGACTACCTGGGCGCATTGGGTGCGTCCCTGCTGTTTCCTATCCTGCTGGTGCCGCGTCTCGGGCTGGTGCGCTCGGCTCTCCTGTTCGGCGTCATCAATGTGATCGTCGCGTTGTGGAGCACCTTTCTTTTCGCCAGCCAGCTCGCCGCCGCTCGCGCGCTTCGCATTGCCTGTGTCGTCGTACTCTGCGGCCTGGCCACAGGGCTCATGTATGCGAAGAAAATCAACTCCGCCGCCGAAGACAACATCTATGCCGACGAGATCATCTTCTCGCGCGACACCCGGTACCAGCACATTGTGCTGACGCGCTTCAAAGACGACATCCGCCTCTTCCTGAGCAGCCATTTACAGTTCAGCTCGCGCGACGAGTACCGTTATCACGAAGCCCTGGTCCATCCCGGCCTCTCCGCGATTCCGGCGCCGCGCCGCGTGCTCGTCCTGGGCGGCGGGGACGGCCTCGCTGTCCGCGAGATCCTGAAGTATCCCCAGGTCGAAAGCGTCATGCTGGTGGACCTCGATCCGGAGATGACCCGGCTCTTCTCCACCAACCCCATGCTTACGGCGCTGAACCAGAAATCATTTCTTTCCCCCCGCGTTCATATCATCAACGCTGACGCATTTCCCTGGGTCGACGCGAGCCCCGACAGCTTCGATTTCATCGTCATCGATTTTCCTGATCCCACGAACTATTCGTTGGGGAAGCTGTACACCACTGCGTTCTACAAGGCGGCCGCGCATCACCTGAGCGCGCAGGGACTGATGGTGGTGCAAAGCACCTCGCCCATGTTCGCGCGCGATTCGTTCTGGTGCATCGCCGAAACGGTGAAGCAGGCGGGTCTGCGCACATATCCTTACCACGTTTACGTGCCATCATTCGGAGAGTGGGGATTCGTGCTCGCCGGTTTTCGCGAATACGAGATTCCGTCTTCGCTTCCGCGAGGCCTACGGTTTATCAGCGCGGAAGGCCTTCCCGCGCTCTTCCAGTTCCCCCCGGACATGGCGCCCCTACCGATGCCCGCCAATCATCTCAACGATCAGGTGCTGGTGCGCGCCTACGACCAGGACTGGAAGGACATCAGCCATTGAAGCTGTCGCGGCGCGAATTTCTGCAGGCGGGAAGCGCCGCCCTTATTGGCCTTTCGCTCAAGGGCGGCCGCCCGATAGCCGGGTCCTTCGTCAATGACAATTTCCAACTAGGTCACCAGTTGCGCGACCGCCGCCAATTTGCCGCGCCTGCCCGGACCGAGAAGCATCCCGTCGTGATTGTCGGCGGCGGCATTGCCGGCCTGAGCGCCGCGTGGCGCCTCAGCAAGAGCGGCTTTCACAACTTCGTCCTGCTCGAGATGAACGATCAACCGGGCGGCAACTCGCGCTGGGGCGAAAACGAAATCACCGCCTATCCTTGGGCCGCGCACTACGTTCCCGTCCCTGGACCGAACGCGGTTTACGTCCGCGAGCTTTTCGAAGAACTCGGCGTTTTCAACAACGGCCGGTGGGAAGAGCGCTATCTATGCTTCTCGCCGCAGGAACGCCTGTTCATGTATGGCCGCTGGCAGGAGGGCATTGAGCCCGGGGTCGCTCTGAGCGCCAAAGACCGCGACCAGTTTCGCCGCCTCGAGGACCAGGTCAAGAGCTACCGCGCCACTGGCGCATTCACCATTCCCATGCAGCTCGGGTTGTCTCCACAGTCCAGGCAGCTCGACCAGATTTCATTCGCGGACTGGCTGCGCGCCCAGGGCATCGACTCCCGCGTCCTCACCTGGTACATGAATTACTGCTGCCGCGACGACTATGGGGCGCTGGCCGCTGAAACCTCGGCCTGGGCCGGCATTCACTATTTCGCTTCGCGTGAGCCGGAGGAGAAAGGTCCGCTCACCTGGCCGGAAGGCAACGGCTGGATCGTGCGCCGGTTGCTCGAGCGTGTCGGCCGGTTTGTGCGCAGCGGACAAATGGTGCACCACATCGCGTGGGAAGCGAAGCAGTGGCGGGTTTTCGCCGCCGACACCGAGTACCGCGCTGACTTCGTCATCTTTGCCGCGCCCACGTTTCTCGCGCCGTACCTCATTGAAGGATTCGCGCCATTGCAGGACTTCGAGTATTCGCCATGGCTTACTGCCAACCTGACACTCGATCGTTTGCCTGAGTCGTACGGTGGCGATCCCACGTGGGACAACGTTGTAATGGATTCGCCCACGCTCGGCTATGTTGACGCCACGCACCAGAGTTTACGCACCCACATCGAACGCACAGTATGGACGTTTTACTGGGCGCTGGCCGCAGGCTCGGCAGCGCAGAACCGGAACCTACTGCTCGCCGAGGACTGGAGCTACTGGAAGGAAGCGATTTTGCACGATCTGGAGCGCGTGCATCCCGACATTCGCGACTGCATTTCGCGCATCGACATCATGCGCATGGGACACGCAATGGTTCGTCCTAAGCCGGGCGCGATTTTCTCCGCGGCGCGCGAGCGCCTGCGAAAGCTCGATGGGACGCTCTTGTTCGCCAACTCCGACCTCAGCGGCTTCTCCATTTTCGAAGAGGCCCAGTATCGCGGAGTGACCGCGGCGGACAAAGCGCTGCGCGTGCTCGCAGGCAAGCCAGCCTAGAAAATTGATCGAGCGCAGCTGCCCTCACTCACCCGGCGCGTTTCCCTCTTATCTGTCAAATTGGTTGACCTTGACATTGCGGAAATTTGGACTAGAACTCGCGCAATTCCGGCGCTCCCGGCCGGCTCCTGTTCTCCCGCTAAGCCGAAAGAAATAATCCAGTTTCCCGATCGCAAGGAGATCACCTATGAAACCCACGCGAACGGTTTCTCTACTGGCGCATACCATCTTCTGCGCTATCCCGCGGTCGCACAATCCAGCTCGCACGATGGGGAAGTACTGAGAAACCCTGGCAGCCTCTACGACGCTGGCGCCAAACGCGACACAAATAGGTGAACGCACTCGCCGCATCGTCGGCTTACGCCTGCTGCCTTTCCTCTTCATCCTGTACATCGTGAATTACGTAGATCGCACGAACCTGGCCTACGCGGCGCTGGGCATGTCGCGCGACCTGGGATTCAGCGATCACGTGTTTGGCCTGGGCGCGGGTGTTTTCTTCGTCAGTTACCTGGCATGCAGATTCCGAGCGCGTTGCTGGTAGAGCGCTGGAGCGCAGGCCGCATGATATCGGCCAGCATGATAGCGTGGGGCTCCCTGACCGTGCTCACGGCGCTGGTGCACACCCCTTCCCAACTGTACCCCCTTCCCAACTGTACCTGGCCCGCTTCGTGTTGGGCGCAGCGGAGGCGGGCTTCTTCCCCGGCGTAATCGTCTACTTGAGCCACAGGTTTATTTTCGAAGACCGCGCCAAAGCCACCAGCAACTTTATGGGCGCGATTCCGCTCTCTGCGGTGCTGGGATCGCCCCTTGCGGGCTGGATTCTCGGCCGCAGTTGGCTGAGCTTCCCGGGATGGCGTTGGCTGTTTGTTGTCGAGGGGGCGCCGGCGATCTTGCTGGGAGTAGTTGGTTTCTTCTTTCTTACGGATTGGCCCCGGGAAGCCGCCTGGCTCAGCGCCGGGCAGCGGCAATGGCTCGAGCAGAAGCTTAAAGAGGAGACTCCGCGCTCCACTACCGCCATCACGGTATGGCAGGCCATGCGATCGCCCCTGATTGTCTGGATGGCGTCGCTCACCTTCTTCGCCTACATCGGCCAGTACACATTCGTATTCTGGTTTCCCACCATGTTGAAGCGGCTGACCGGCTTCGCCGATATGCGCGTGGGAATGTTGGGCGCTCTGCCCTTCCTGGCCGGTTTCGTGACCATGCAGATCAATGGCTGGCATTCCGACAAGCACGCGGAGCGCCGCTGGCATGCTGCGGTGCCGCTGTTCATAGCCGGCATCGGCTATTTCTTCCTGTCCAGTCCGGGTCACTCGGCGGGGCTCACCGTGGCTTGGTTCATGGTCGCGGGCACTCTGATCGCGTATATCTCCACTTTCTGGGCCATGCCCACAGAGCTCTTGAGCAATGCAGAAGCAGCCACAGCGGTGGGAATCATCAACTCGGTTGGCAGCGTAGCCGGCTTTGCCGGGCCTTACATCTTCGGATACCTGTACACCCGCATCGGTCCGTCATTCTCTTTGGGATTGAGGTTTGTCATGGCGGCGGTGGTCGTTGCAGGGTTGATGATTCTGCGCATTCCCAAAGTTCCCAAGCACGGTGCGAGCCCAGATTGCGATACCCCCACGGGTCAGCTCTTAGCAGGCTCGCCTGGTGGAGGGAACATTCCGCAGCATGGCGCGGGTGAAAACCCCTGCGTTGTTATGAAATCACCAGAGCCATAAGCTGGTTCTTGCGTGTAATCCGATGCTCACAACGGCTACTGACAGCATTACGCGATCCTCGATGGCGTCTTGAAGTATGCAATCGCAAAAAGCATGCCCAGCAACAGATCGGTTCCGGCGAAGAGCAGGTCCGACGTATGCATTCGCTGTTGCAGCACGAGCACCACCACGGCAGTACTGTAACTGAGCTTTTCGATGATCGATGCGATCATCAACGGCCGATAGCGCGAGGGAGCTGTCGCGATAATGAAAAACACGATTTGCCAGGCCAGCGCCGCTCCGGCAAATCCGTAAAAGAATCCCGGATGAGTGATCGGCGGGGGATCAGTCCGGCTGATCAGGCCAAACATGAAGTAGAGCGGCGTAATGACCAGCACGCCCCAGATGCCCGCAATCCAAAACACAATCTTAGCGAAACGCATTGGCGCTCCCGGAAGCCAATAAAATCCCAGAATTCTACAGCCGCGACGATTGCGAACACATATCTCGCACTCATTCACCCGGCACAAGCGATGTCTCAGCACATTGAGTTGTCATACCAGCGCAGCACTCGGAGAGCGCGCAGTGTATTCCAGCGGCTGGCGCTTCCAACCTCGGTCTCCATCTGCAGTGGAATACGTTCGGCATGAAGCAAGTCGAGCGGCCACCGCCCGGTCTGGTGCAGGCGTTGAATCACAATTTCGATCGCATCGCGCACGCGGCAGTCGGGCTTGATTCCCGCATTCCGCAGATAATCGAGTCCACGCAAAACGTCATAGTGCCAGAACGTCGGGAACGAGAAGCGCAGCCAGCGTTCATCGATCACTTCGCCGGTGCGCAGCCCGCGGAACATGCCACGCTCGAGCAGATACTCTTCGCCTCTGTGGCGCGCCTTGGTGATGGCCGCCGATTCGCCTCCCGCTCGTTCGTAATCAAGCAGCCCTTCGAGCACGCAGATGGTCGTATGGAATGAGGAGCGCCGGCTCTTGGGACGCTTCGGGCTTTCCAGTACCGCTTCGCAGTTCCAGCCGCCATCTTCGAGTTGCTCGCCCAGCAGTCGATGGGCGAGCGCGTGGTTGGGTTCCTTGAAATACGCGCCGATGCCGAGGATTCTGCCATTGATGCAGGGCTCGGTTTCGCCGTCAAGGAATGGCCGGTTATTGAGCGGCTTAAACACGAGCCGCCTGTCCACCCGCTCGATCATCTTGCGCGCCTGCTTGCTGGCAGGGTCCAGGCCGAGGTCCTTCAACACGACCAAGGCATAGAGCGTAATCAGCAGACCCAGGTCCTGCTTCGGCCCGCCCCAGTGGCCTGCAGGATTTTGGCGGGCGAGAAGCTGCGCTCCCCAGCCCTCGGTTGCCACCCGAGACCGCTCGGCTGCAATCGCCTTGGGGGCTTCGCCGGTGAGGTCTTTCATCACCTGCCAATGAATCGCCGGGTCAGAATCGAGCAGCCATTTCAGGTGGGCGGGCCGGGGTGGGTAATCGCGCAGGCGCATTGATCGATGATAGCAAGTGGTGTCTGAGTTGTTGACCCGTGCGCCGCGCCTGATTTCTACGCGCGCAAGTCAATCACAGGCGAGCAACGTCGTGTTCACTTCTTCCGCACTCAGCCGCGTCGCGCCGCTTCAATGCTGGCGACATCGATCTTCTTCATCGACATCATCGCTTCAAACGCGCGTTTAGCCTCTGCGCCACCAGCCCCGAGCGCATCGGTCAGCGCACGTGGAGTGATCTGCCAAGACAGGCCCCATCGGTCCTTGCACCAGCCGCACGCGCTTTCCTGGCCGCCGTTGCTTATGATCGCATTCCAGTAGCGGTCCGTCTCTTCCTGATTGTCGGTTGCGATCTGGAACGAGAATGCCTCGCTATGCTTGAACGCCGGGCCGCCATTAAGACCGAGGCAGGGAATGCCGATGACGGTGAACTCCACTGTCAATACGTCGCCTGCCTTGCCGCTGGGGTAATCGGCCGGCGCTTTGTGGACGGCGGTCACTTCACTATTGGGAAACGTAGCGGCGTAGAAGCGCGCCGCGTCAAGGGCGTCCTTGTCGAACCAAAGGCAGATCGTGTTTTTCGCTTTCATCTACAGACTCTCCTTTTGCTGTCACCACGAGCCGCTCGCGTTGTGCATTTCAAGCAATCACCCCAGCGGACGGATGTCTCTCTATCGTAAAACATCCCATTCCCCAACTCTTGCTTCTCGGCCGCTTGCAGACAAGAGGAGAACATTAGATAAGGATTCCCGTAATCGGTCCGCAGAGCCTCTAAAGACCGCCGAGACATTTCTTGTCGAACTATTTCGCAATAGTTACTTTGAGCAGCTGGGCAGGGCATGTTAATTGTGCAACGCCGCCGTCCTCCATTTGCCATTTGCCTGACGTAAGCGTGGGTAAAATGGAGTGTCCCGCTGAAACTTGCGTTGGCATCGGGTACCCACGTGTCGCCGGCCGCCGAGCAGTGCTAATATCCTTAGCCGACATGGCTACCGCTCCTTTCCCTCGTTTGCTCGTCTCCCCCGCGGCCACCGACCGCAAGTTCTACACCGGCATGGCCATCGTGATGCTGTTGACCGCTCTGGTCGGCTTCTCGCGGACGTACTTTCTCGGCCTGATCTCCGGGCATGCGACAACTATCACCGGCCGCGTTCCGAACGCAACCGTGCACTTGCACGCGCTGCTGTTCATGTCGTGGCTGCTCCTGTTCATTGTGCAGACGAACTTGGTCGCGACGCACCGCGTGAAAGTACATCGCAAGCTCGGCTACTTCGGAGTGGCTCTGGCGGCGGCAATGATCGTGGTCGGCGTCCGCACCGCGGTCGAAGCGGCACGTCTCGGCGCGGTCCCTCCCGGCGCGAAGCCGTGGAACTTCATCGCCATCCCCTTCGGTGACATCACGAGCTTCGCCATCTTTTTCCTCGCCGCCGTCGTCTGGCGCAACGACAAGGACAAGCACAAGCGCCTGATGATCCTCGCCTCCACCTGCCTGATGGCCGCGGCGCTGGTGCGCTGGCCCGGCGTCCTGGCCCTTGGAGCACTGGTCTCCTACGGTCTTATGCTAGTGTTCCCTATCGCCGGCGCGGTGTACGACCGGTGGTCACGCGGGCGCGTGCACCCGGTGTACTGGTGGGGGCTGGCCCTGCTCGTGCTCGGCGTCGCCGCGCGCGTCGCTCTGCTCGGCAGCCCGGCTTGGGCGCACGCCACGCAGTCGCTGTTCGGCTAGCCTGCACGTTTTGGAGTTCAACGCCCGAGAGATGCCACGCCTCTCCCCTCGCCCCAGCACCAACAGCGCAACGCATCGATGACTACTTGATGCCTTGGATGGCCAGCGGGAAGACCGGCTCCATGGCGGAAGCACCGCCATCAACGTACAGCAGCTGGCCGGTGATGAAGCTCGCCTGGTCAGTGCAGAGGAGAACCACGGCGTTGCCGACATCGGCTGGCACACCAAGCCGCCTCATGGGAGTCCAGCCACTCTCGTGCCAGTCTTTGATCATCTGGAACACGTGCGTCGGCAGTCCACTGAGCACGCTGTCGTCGCAGGCGCCCGGACTGATGATGTTCACCGTGATGCCCTTCGGGGCGAGAGCGACCGCGAAATAACGAGCCAGCGCCTCCTTCGCGGCCTTCGCTGAGCCCATGGCGACCCAAGGCTGCCAGCTGCCGGTTTGCCCGCCGGGCGCATAGGTAATGGCGATGATCCGACCATTCTTGCCCATCATCGGCACGGCCGCGCGGACCGCAACCAGGAACTCCGTCGCCTGGGTGTCAAAGGTCGCCTGCCACGCCTGCAGCGGAATCTCCATGGGTTCCGCGTAGAAGCCTGTGGCGATCGTTGCCCTGGCGTTAGAAACGAAGATGTCAAGGCCGCCGAATTGGGACTTGATGGTCTCGAACATCCGCTGGATGTCCGCAATCTTGCCGACATCCGCCTTGATCACCAGAGGAGCCGCACCGCGCTCTTTGAGGAGGCGAGCGGTCTCTTCGGCGGCTGCATCGTTCTCCTTATAGTTGATTGCAATTCTTTTCACCCCCTGCTCAGCGAGCTTCAGCGCGATTCCGCGGCCAATACCGCGTGATGCCCCTGTGATCAGAGCGGTTTGCTGCGTGAGCGTGATTGGCATGACATCCTCCCGTCCGGGTGTAAGGATCGACAGGATCGATCTCGATCTCGTGCACTACACTTTGCACATGCCCATGGGAAAAGGCGTCCGCGAGCGGCCGCCAGTCGCCCATTCTACACGCGATTGAAGGAGTGGTTGGCCGAGCACCACTTCGATGATTCCTCGAACGTCAGCGCCAACCAGTCTACTCGGCTTGGCCAAGATCGAATTTGGTGCTCGCCCGGGCATCGCGCGATTCATCGGCGAGAAGTACCCCGCTGAGCAGCGTGGGTGGGTGGCAGCCGAGTTGCGATAACTGCCGTCGTGATCACAACCGAATCCACTTCGAGGCTGGTCGGCGATTCGGAAACTACCGCGACTGCCAACTTCCGCTTAGCCCCTGATTTCGCCATATAAGAGCAGTGCAGTCGGCGTGGCTCATGCTCAGAGTAGCGGCCGCGCTGTCAGTGTCGCCGGCCGCGTTGTCTCTTTCAAGCAATCACGTCGCAATCCCTGGGATGATCTCCGCCTCCCCCTCAGTCGGTCCTTTGCGAATACGTGTTCTGGAAAGACCTGAAAGCTTTTTATAATGTGAGGATTGGGGACGCGAAATGGGAATGGCAGGCATCGTTGCGGCAATCTTACTCACGATGGTTGCGAGCTGCATTGCGCAAGACCATCAGCATGCGAAGGACGAGAAGTTGGGCGTGGTGCACTTTGCTACGTCGTGCAATGCGAAGGCACAGAACGAATTCGACTCGGCCGTAGCGCTCCTACACTCGTTCCAGTTCAGCCGTGCAATTGAAGGCTTTAATGCTGCATTAAAAGAGGACGCGGGCTGTGGAATCGCGTACTGGGGAATCGCGCTGAGCGATTGGAGTAATCCTTTTGCGCCAGGAATTAAAGACCAGAGTCAGTTGCAGGCAGGGCGTGAGAGTGTGGAACGTGGCCAGAGAGTTGGCGAAAAGACCGAGCGTGAAGAGGCGTATCTCGCTGCCGTTGGCAAGTTGTACAGGGACTTCCAGAACACGCCGCAGCAAACGCGCCTGATCGCGTATCGCGACGCCATGCAGGAGGTCGTGGCGAAGTATCCCGATGATACCGAGGCGCAAATCTTTTACGCGCTGGCAATCACCGCTGCGGAAGATCCCTCGGACAAGACCTATGCTGGACGCCTCAAGGCAGGGTTGATCCTCGAAAAGTTGTTTGCGCAAGAACCGGAGCATCCTGGGTTGGCGCACTACATCATCCATACCTACGACGTGCCGCCGCTAGCAACTCGAGCGTTGGCAGCGGCCAGGCGCTACTCGGTGATTGCGCCGGACGCACCGCATGCGCTGCATATGCCATCCCACACCTTCACGCGCACAGGGTACTGGCAGGAGTCTATCGATAGCAATGTAGCTGCGGCAGCGGCGGCGCGGCGCGAAGGCCAGACGGCAGAAGAGTTGCATGCTAGCGATTATGAGATTTACGCCTACCTGCAGACCGGCCGAGACCGGGCCGCCCGTCGGATAGTTGATTCCTTGCCGGAGATCTCTTCGCGCTTCGATCCTAAAGCAGTGTTGAGCGGCGCCGGAGGCCCCTCGACCGGATATTTTGCTCTAGCGGCGATCCCGGCACGTTATGCACTGGAACGCCAGGACTGGCAGCAGGCCACGAATCTCGCAGTGCGGGAGACGCCTTTTCCTCATACGGACGCGCTGACCTGGTTCGCTCGGGGATTAGGTGCGGCACGACTCGGGCAAGCACCCGCAGCCCATGAGGCAGCGGCAGCGCTGCAACAGATTCGAGCGCGGCTCTCGAGTGCCGGCGAAAACTATTGGGCACTGCAAGTACAAATCCAGGAGGTGGCCGTCCGCGCATGGTCTGCGCTGGCGGAGGGCAATAAGGAAGCGGCGCTGCGCCAGATGAAGTCGGCAGTGGAACTGGAGGACGGGACAGAGAAGAGCGCGGTGACGCCTGGGCCGCTGGCCCCATCGCGTGAATTATTGGGAGAGATGTTGCTGGAGATGAATGAGCCTGCGCAGGCTTTGGAGCAATTCGAAACAACCTTGGTGAAGGAGCCAGGACGCTTCCGAGCACTCTACGGGGCAGCACGTGCTGCCCAGCTCAGCGGAAATTCCAAGGCGAGTCACAGGTATTTTGACCAGCTGTTGAAAATTTGCGGAGACGCTGACAAGCCAGAAAGGGCGGAAATCGCGCAGGCACGGAGGATGATTTCGCAGAAATAATCCCTGCGGTTACGGATCGTGGGATCAGAGCTGTCACCGCAGCCCGCTCGTGTTGTCTCCTTCAAGCAATGACGCCAGCGAACGGATGTCTCTCTATCGTAAAACATCATCCGCGCAGAATCCCCGAATCACCCAGTCCCGATCTTGAGCGGTATCGCCTGCTTGCGTCATCGATGGCGACACTTGCCCTCTTCGGGTACAGTGCTTGACATGAGTCAGAGTGCCTCGCCCGAATTATTCCCTTCAGGTTTCCCATCTCAATTGGCTAGTGCAGCCTTGGTGCATTCCAATGAAGTAGCCTGGCGGCCTTCGCTGGCCGCCGCATCAGTCGAATGGTTGGGGGCACACGGATATGCTGTGCTTGGAACGGAGCTTTGGCTTCCGAAACATGGGTCGATACAAAGCTTGCCTTATTTCCAACGCGTGGACCGCAGAGAGGGTGAAACCTGGGATGCACTCGTCGCTCGCGCGGCAACCGAGACTCTGGCCTATTTCCGGGAGTTTCCCCGAAGTTTCGTACAGGAAGCCGATGTGTACGTGCACTTGAATTGGGTAAGCGAGGCCGACTTTGAGACGCTGTAATTCCGCCGCGGCCAGTGTAGTGTCGTTGCTGGAATAACTCTATGTGGCTTACAACCCCGGAATCCGGCAGTCCCTGGCCGAGCACTCTAGAGAATCAGCTTACCGATGACACAAGTCCGGACCATCCCGCCCACCCATATCCGCGATCCATTCTGTTTTACATGAACACGGCCCGAACGCTTCAAGACTGTGCCTTGGCTGACAACATATTCCGGGCCCGCGATGCGGCTTGCAATAAGCCATTGTGCAAGGCCGGCATTCAAACTGCCCGTAACCGGGTCTTCATGACCCACATCCTCTACACTAAAAGCGCGTACCTCGAATTGAGCCGAGGTTCCATCTTTCAACGGATCGCATGCGGCGAAGACCCCGACCTTCAGCCCTGCTAACGTCGAGTAGTTCGGCCGCAGCGCCAGAACCGCGTCTCGCGAATGCAGCATGATCGCCAGCCAGCCCGAGCCGTTGTCCACCCAATTTGACGCGACGATTGCGTCACTCGTCAGGTCCAGTCCCCTGACGACCCGTGCGAGGATCTCAGGCTCGATCGGTCCCTTGCGGACTAATTTGGGCGCCACAAACCAAAGCCCGCCAGGCGAAGTTCGGATGTGAATTAGACCCAGACCGCATTCCTGCACAATCTCAGGTCCTTTTGCTACGCCGCCTGCGGCCAACCAGACGTGACAGGTTCCCAGGGTAGGGTGACCAGCAAAAGGTACCTCGCGCTGTCGTGTAAAGATGCGAACACGATAGTCAGCACCAGGAGATTTCGATTTCAAAAGAAAGGTGGTTTCGCTGAGATTCGTCCAGCTTGCAAACGCCGCCATTTGCTGATTGCTTAATGCGTCAGCGCCAATGACCACAGCTACAGGATTACCAAGCAACGGTTTGGACGAGAATACGTCCACCTGCTGAAAAGCGAACTCAGTCGCGTCCTTTGGCAGCCGTTGTTCCTTACTTTTCCCGGGCCCGAACGGATGAATGGCGCTTGCGACTGTAGTAGCTGTGACCAAATTAAGGAGCTTGCGTCGATCCACCAACATGCGGTCCTCTCCAATGTTCGTTATGTTGAACCCTCACAATTCCCTCACTCGCAGTCGCAACCACTTAGACCGGAGGCGAAGGGACTATCCCAAACTGAAGATCGACGCTTAAGGAGCGTTGGGAGAAAGTGGCTGAAACGAAAGCGTCTGGGTTGTGTGGATCTTCTGACCTGGCAAAAATAAATCAAGTAGCAGATCCTGTGCAGTGGCAGTCGAAAACTCCACATCAAAAGTTTCGCCCACAGTAATCGTCTCTTGCGCCCTTGTAGAGTTGTGCGTCGGAAGATCGGCGCCATCCTTCGCAACTTTGACCCACTCGAGCGGTCCGCTTGGATTTTGGAGCGATACCTGCATAGCCTGGTTATTAGTAGAGATATTGATGAAACGGAAGCGATATTCCTTGTTTGTTTGCAATCGCAGAGTCTTGCTTTGGGGGGTGCCGTTGATCAATGCCAGCTCCTGAAGAGTACCGAAATCTCCAAGACTGAAGACGAAGGTCAAATCCGATTTCGGATCGAACGCCTCACCTTGAGGCAGCACGATCAGCGGCCCATACAAGCCATTAGTAAGCTGCGAAGAATCGTGCCAATGCGTGTGATAAATGAAAGTTCCTGCGCGTGGAGGCACGATCCGCGCAATGAATGATGTGCCTGGAAGGATTGGTGGAGTGATCTGCGTACCAGCCCCGCTCCAACCGGCCACTCCGTCGTAATAGCTCTCCAATTCAATCCCGTGCCAATGGATCGCGGTAGGGTCTTTCAACTTGTTTACAACCTCGATCTCCACCGGTTGCCCACGCGTGAGTACGATCGGAGGACCAATCAGCCCCGGTTTAGCCATTGCGCCTGAGGCCTGCGGATCCAACTGTATTGCGTACCTTGGGGCGCCGGAGCGCTCACTGATCTCGAGTCGTAGCCTACGGTCTGCTTGCCAGGAAGCCGCTGGCGCCGACTGCGCGGACTCCGGTACCGTGATGCCCAGTACAAGCTGTCCCATGCCGGCCGTGTCGCTCATGCCAGTATGGCCATCTTTGTTCCCCCGAACCGCAGGTGTGACGGTGAGCCCTGCGAGCTTGGGAATGACCGGAGGAATCATGTGTTGCAGCATGTGGCAGTGGAAGAGCCAGTTTCCGGACCTCGATGGGGACCAACTCATGTCAAAGCTATCGCCTTGCGCGATGCGCTGGGTGACAACAAGAGGCCGAGAGTCGTTGTGATAAGTTTCGACTCTTCCCCCATGATTGACGGCATCCACCCTGTAGTAGAAGCCATGTAAATGGAGAGCATGCGGCTCGTTGGTGGCGTTGACCCAGCGCCAATGAACCTCCTGGCCAACAGCGTATTGAAATCTTTGTGTGTATGGCCAGGACTTGCCATTGATCGTCGCCAGCGTCTGCCTCGCGTTTAGGCCGGCAACTTCCGATATCATCTCCATCACAAAAATCTCATCGTTTGCACTCGCACCGGGTGGATCGACAACGAGCGCGCCTGTCAACTCCGCGTCGACGCCATTGCGCAATTTAAGATCGTTCACATCCGTAGCCGCCCAGTAGAAATACAGGCCGGGTGTTTTCGCCGTGAAAGTGACTCGCTCCACAGCTCCCGGAGCGACCCGCACGGCCGCATCGCTATCGCTCTTGCGCTCTCCAAGGCCATGCACCGCGACTGAGACTGGGAGCGCATTGTGCAACCAGGCCTGAATCTCCGTGCCCTGTGGCACCCTGATGAGTGGGCCAGGATTCTGCAAGGCTTTCCCGCTCTCACCAAAGGCATACACGACCAGAGCGACGCCGTCCGCAGCTTCCGGATGCCACACTCCCTTCGCGATTTCGAGATGAATTGTCAGAATGCCGCTGCGAAGGTTCCCCGCTGGCACATGGTTCTGGTTAGCAGTTATTGGAGGCAATGACTCGCTGGATGCAGAGATCGCCACCAGCAGCAGCAGAGAGAGTATCAATCCTGGCGAGCGCCTGGATGTTCGAAGCGCCGCTCGATGAAGGTCAATACTTCTTGACATGTTGATCCAGAAATTCAAATACGTCTGACTCCCAGGCGGGAATATTCTCATACAACATGCCATGTCCGTCTTCCGAAGTTAAGCCAACCGGTGGGTAGATTTTCAAAACGTAGGGTTTGTGCAGGCGCTGAAGTTCTGCCGCCAAGGCCTTGCCCGGGCTCGTGCTGAAGTCGTTCTCGGCATGTGTCAGCATGACGGCTGCGTTCGTATTGCGGATAGCCGTTGTTAATCGTTGCTGCAACTCCGGTGAACGATCCCAGGAATTCGCAGCTGCGGCAAATGTGACTGCCGCGCGTACTGTCTTGTCGCGTTCCGCCGCGAGTAATGTCAGGTTGCCACCGAACGAATGTCCGGCAATGGCGATCCGCCGAGAATCAATCCCCGGCACCGTCTTCAGGAATGCCAAGGCTGCCATCACATCATCGAGTTGCTCGGTCGTGAGCAACACAAACTGCAAGCGTTGACGAGCGTCTTTTCCCTTCGATTCCTCTTCGCGGCGCAACACGTCCTGCATGAATGGTGCCTGGCTAGCCGATGGACCATGACCCCGGCGAAAGGGATAAAGAAACGCGTACCCGTGCGTAACGAAAAATGGTGCCAATGAGTTGGCTGCCTGGGTGATCGGCATTCCCGCAGTGTGGTCAGCGTCGGCGCCCCCCGATCCGTGATTGAACAGGACAGCAGGAAAAGGGCCCGCGCCAGCTGGTTTCCAGAGATACCCCTTCAGCTGGAGCTTTCCACTCGGGAACTCGATCTCCTGCGGGATCATCGATGGCGTGGACTGCCCAGCGGCGAACAATGAAATAAGCAGAACACAGCAAATTCGAGAACCATGCCTCACTGACGAGGAACTCCGGTTGGTAAATATACAGCAAGAAAGCAATGACGGTGATTGGGAGCCAGCGTTCCCACCCGATTCGGAGAATTCCGCGACGGGTAACTTCCGCTTAGCCTTAGTTCCGCCATGGAAGGGTAGTGCCAGTCGGCATGGCTCATGCTCGAAATAGCGGCCGAGCTGTCACTGCCGCCTTCATGACATCCAGCTACACAGCGTCGAGAAATTGACCATCTTTCCACATGGCAATTGCCTGCAGAGCGCAGGCCGTCAATACAGTTAACCCTGTATTCCCCGGCATCCGGAATTCCGTCATCATGGAACGTGCTGATTTGCGCTGCGCTGTTACCTCAGCGCGGTCCGTCTATCCCCAAACAGTTGGCGAACGGTGTTGCCTGGAGGACGTTCCACGTCGGCAGAATAGCAGGAGGTGCGTAATGGCTTCTAGCGAACAGCCGATTCACTTTGCTACCGCGACACTCGGGAGTGAACGCCATATTTGCGCGTTCTTTCACTCCCCCGACGAAGAATATCGGGTACTCCTGCCCTTTATCCGCGAAGGAATCGAACGCGGGGAAAAGGCCTTTCATATCGTTGATCCGCGTACCATGGAAGACCATCTTCGCCGCTTGCGAGATGCGGGAATCGATACTAACGCGGCGGCCCAGCGGGGACAATTGGTCGTGAAACGCTGGCAGGACGCTTACTTGCGCGATGGTCACTTTAACCAAGACCGCATGTTGTCCCTCATCGAGGAAGTTCTGTCCGTGGGACCAAAGGAGGGCTTTCCGCTCACTCGGCTTGTGGCCCATATGGACTGGGCGCTGGAAGACTTTCCCGGGGTTAATGACCTGGTTGAATACGAAACGCGGTTGAATTTCATCTTGCCCAAGTACAAAGACCCGGTGATATGAACGTACGACTGCGCCAAGTTTGGCGCTGGCATCGCAATGGACATTCTTAGGACACATCCGATGGTGATCCTCGGAGGCGTATTGCAGAAGAACCCATTCTTCGTGCCTCCAGCCGAGTTTCTGGCGGAACTTCGGGAACGTGGGGCATACGGCTCGCGCCCAACAGCAGCGTAGGAGAAAATGGGAAACAATGAGAAGGAAATCCGGGAACTCCGGCGTCTCCTTCGCGATCTGGTGGCTTTAGCCACAACGCCTGCCGTGTGGGTTGGGCGCGATCGAGCGCAGATCGCCGAAGGTGTAGCTGATGTACTCCTGCATACCTTGCGATCTGACGCGGTATACGTTTGCCTTTCGTCGCCAAATAAAGCGGAGGCGGTTCGTAGTCCTCGTCATCCTGGGTTCAGCGATCAGGTCAGGCGAATGTGGCGGCAAGCTGCCACGAGTAGCCTGTACGTTGATACCATTACCTCGCCCAAGTGGCCGAATACCCTGAAGGTCGCAATCCACCCGATTGGCGTTTCCGCTGATGACGGGTTTATCGCCGTCGCCTGTCCAGATTCTGAGTTCCCGAACGAAGCAGAGACTTTATTGCTGTCGGTAGCGGCCAACCAAACTGCTGTCGCACTCCAGTCTGCTCGCCTGCGAATGGAAGCAGATTTGGAGCGTCATCGTCTGCGGGACGTGCTGGCACAGGCACCGGCAGCCATTGGACTGGTAGCGGGTCCGGAGCATCGCTGGGTTTATGTCAATGATAACTACGTTCGCGTAACAGGCCGGAATAGCGCCGCCGACTTTGTCGGCAAGACATTGCGTGAGAGCTTGCCCGAGATCGAGACCCAGCCGTTTATTCAGATCCTCGACGAGGTTTTTCGCACCGGACAGCCTTACGTGGGGCGTGAAATGAAGACACAACTGAACCGTGCTCATAGCGGTCAGCCGGAAGAGGGCTACTTCGACTTTGTTTATCAGCCCGTTCGCAATGCGGAGGGAGTGGTTGACGGTATTCTCGTTCACGCTGTCGAAGTCACTGACAAGATAACCGCTCGATTGGCAATTCAACAGAGTGAGGAGCGTTTCCGTGCGATCGTCGACACAACGCCCGAATGTGTGAAGGTCGTTGCTCCGGACGGTACCTTGCTGCACATGAATGCTGCCGGACTTTCCATGATTGGCAGCGAGTGTGCCGAAGCGGCCATCGGAAAAAACATCTACGAAGTCGTTGCGCCGGAATATCGTGAACGTTTCCGCGAATTCAACGAACACGTCTGCCGAGGCGAACGAGGCTCCCTTGAATTCGACATTGTCGGATTCCAAGGCGTGCGCCGGCATATGGAAACCCATGCCGCGCCTCTTCGCGAACCCAGCGGCACTATAGTTCAGCTCGCCGTGACACGTGATGTTACGGAGAGGAAGCGGGCGCAAGAGGAGGAACGACGCAGGGAGGAAGAGTTTCGCACCCTTGCAGATGCAGTACCCCAGCTAGTCTGGATGGCCAATCCGGAGGGATGGATTTTCTGGTACAACAGCCGCTGGTATGAGTACACGGGAACCATGCCAGACCAGATGGAAGGTTGGGGCTGGCAATCGGTTCACGATCCAGCCGTTCTTCCTCGCGTGTTGGAGAGTTGGAAACACTCGATCAACACGGGCGAGCACTTTGAAATGACCTTCCCGTTGCGAGGAGCAGATGGTATCTTCCGGCCGTTTCTAACCCGGGTAATACCTGTCCGCGATGCCTCCGGGCAGATTACACGCTGGTTTGGCACGAATACCGATGTCAGCATTGAGATCCACGCTCAAGAGAAACTGCAGAACGCGCTCATCGCCTCGCAGCGCCTGGCGGCCATTGTCGAATCGTCCGAGGACGCCATTGTCAGCAAAGACCTGAATGGGATCGTGACCAGTTGGAATCCCGCTGCGGAGAGAATATTCGGGTACACAGCGCAGGAAATGATTGGGCGCCCGATCACCACGATTATTCCTCCAGAGTTGCTGGACGACGAAACACGAATTCTGGCCACCATTGCGCGCGGAGAACGAATCGAGCATTTCGAAACCGTGCGTGTGAGAAAGGGCGGCGAACGCCTTGATGTCTCGCTTACCATCTCCCCTGTCCGGGACGGCGCCGGCCAGATTATTGGCGCTGCCAAAATCGCTCGCGACATTACCCACCAAAAGAAGACTGAGCGCGCCCTGCGTACCACCGAAAGACTTGCTGCCGTTGGTCGCCTGGCGGCGACAGTGGCACACGAGATTAACAACCCCCTCGCCGCGGTAATCAATTTTGTCTACCTTGGCAAGCAGAGGGCTGAGAGGAATGATGTTCGCCAATTCCTGAGTGGCGCGCAGGAAGAATTAAAGCGCATTTCTCACCTGACAAAGCAGACGCTCGGGTTCTACCGGGAAACTCAAGGCGCAAGTTGCATGACCTTGGGATCGACACTGGATCCCCTTATCTCTGTTTTTTCTTACAAAACACGAGACAAGGCAATAAGGATTCATTCCGAAATCAGGCAGGACCCGGAGATCTATGCGGTGCCGGGTGAGATTCGCCAACTTGTCGCGAATCTCTTGAGCAACAGCATCGATGCGGTTGGTGCGGTGGGAAAGATTCGGATTCGCGTCTCTGCTGCTACTAGTTGGAATGGCAGTAACAAAGAGGGTGTCAGGCTGACGATCGCGGACTCGGGCCCGGGCATCCCGCCGCAAGCTCGATCGAAGTTGTTCGAGCCGTTCTTCACAACCAAAAGAGACGTCGGCACGGGCCTGGGTCTTTGGATTTGCCGGAATATCGTTGAAAAACATCATGGTCGGATTCGGGTTAAGACCAGTACCGCTCCCGGGAGGAGCTGGACAGCATTCACGGTGTTCTTACCCTTGAGTTCGCAATCATTGGCTGCCGAAGAGACCCTGAGCACGGCAACATGAAAGAGAAGCATTCCATTCTCGTCGTCGACGATGAGAAGAACATTGCAGACACTGTCGCCTGGATACTGCAGGCGGCGGGGTACATAGCCAGACCTGTTTATGACGGATCATCTGCACTCGCCATCACCCGCGAGCAAACACCCGATCTGATTATTAGTGATGTTCTGATGCCTGGTATCAATGGCATCGAGCTTGCCATCAATGCCAGTATTGCGTGCCCACGCTGCCGAATCCTGCTTTTTTCAGGACAAGCTGGGAGCGCCGATATGCTCGACGAGGCGCGTCGGCAAGGCCATGAATTCGAGCTGCTAGCCAAACCGATTGAGCCAGAGGATCTGGTCAAGAAAGTCGCGGATGTACTCGCATCTGCCCAGCAGGACGACACATCAGCACGAGCCACTTAGTACCTCAGTAGCCGAACCCTAAAACTGCACAACAAAACCACTCCTTTGACTACCTTCTCGAGCTCGTAAGCCACACGAAGCTTTATACGCTGTTGAAAACATCAAACAAGCCAAAGTAGCAAGCCGGGAGCGACTTCACGCTTGACATAACTGCTGCCAACCAGCAACATGGCTCGCCCCAAGGCGGCGGAAATTTATCGACGTCTATTCCCACACACAGGAGTTTGGATGAAAACAAGAAATATTGTGCTTACGCTCGTGATGTGCTTTCTCGGCCTGACAGTTTGTTTCGCCGAAAGCTCGCTGATGGGTACGTGGAAACTCGACGAAGCCAAGTCGAAGCTTGGTGCCGGCGGAAAAAATAACACAGTTGTCTACGAGGCCGCGGGAGACAACATCAAGTGCACGATCGACGGGGTCGACGCGGATGGTAAGCCAACGCACATCGAGTGGACTGGAAAATTCGACGGCAAGGACTATCCACTTACTGGCGATCCCAGCGGTGACATGCGGGCCTATACGACGGTGAACGAGCGCACCACCAAAGGGGTCACCAAGAAGGACGGAAAAGTGACGGCTACCAGTCGTATCGTTGTGGCTGCCGACGGCAAGACCCGCACCGTGACTACGGACCAGGCCGGGGCCAAGAAGGCGCACATCGTCGCGGTCTACGACAAGCAGTAGCCAAATCGTCGGTGGACAGGCGAAAGCCGCTGTTTCACCTCCATAGATCCCACCCAGGTAAGCCCGCTTGGGTGGGCCTCGCCCACGCCGTCTGGCCCTGCCATGCTCAAATTCGGCCTATAATTAAGAAGCTCGCCGTAGGGAAGCCAGGATGCGTTCTTGCCTTGTCCATCCCTGCTCGCCCCCTTTTCTTGCTCGCATAGGTCTGCTTGTAATCGTCACCGTTCTGCTCTCGGGCTGGACGTGCAACGGGCTGTTTCTTTTCACCGGCTGTCAATCGTCAGTCCCGCTGCCGCAAATTAGTTCTCTCTCGCCGAACGTAATTGCAAGCGGCGCAGGATCAACCGTGTTGGTAGTGACGGGAAGCGCCTTCGTTCCCCAGTCGCAGATCTTGTGGAACGGAACCGCACTTCAGACCACGTTCCTCGACTCACAGCACCTGAGCACCACAATTACCCAGCAGACACTTGACTCGCTTGGCAGCTTCCCAGGCGGCAGTGTGCAGATCTCAGTAAGGTCTGTGCCCACTAATGCGGTTTTGGGGTGTCCGAACGGCGGAAACTCAGCCACGTTGGTCTTGATCATTAACTAGAAGACCACAACTCTGGCCATAACTAGAACACATACTTCGGTGGACGCCAGGCCAATGAGGCTGCCGGGACAGCCGAGGGTCCGTGGTTGCGTGTAGTTAGACTGGACCTTACTTCGAACGGTTCACCCTGTCCCGTGTTTCTGGTCGGAGATCCTGCTCGAGTAAGCGGATCCGGCAACTGCGTGTGAGTGATTACTCGCCGAACATGGGAACCTGGCGCACATCTTCGGGCGCAACTTTGCGGCGGCGGTGGGTTCCCCCGATTACCGCCAGCACGGTCAGCGATGACAACGCGCTGCGAGGCACAAAGATGCGCTGGGTATTGGAGCGCAGGTCAGGAGGGCTGATCAAATACCCTTCGCTGCTGGGTTGCAGAAGGTCGTTGGGCATCATGCCTTCGACGGTTTCGTTGTCTTTGAAGCGCAGCCTCACCCACAGTCCCTCGGTGCGTGGCCGGCTGGTAAAAGTCTTGCGCAACAGCGACTCGGAGTCGCCGAACTCGCGCACAAAGTAAACGCCCTTAATGTCGGTGAGATCGATCGCCACCACGTTGCCCGCCTGGTTCAGCAGTTCCAGCTTGCCTTCATGCACAAAGTTGGTGGGCGACACGAAGCCGGAAATGGAGTCGCGGTCCATCTTTCTCACGATCACTTTTTTGTGAGTCGAAGGCATGAATTAGGCAGGACGCGCGGCGGGATGCGCACTCGATCCTATCGGGATTCTCGCACTTTTCCTGGGAGATAACACTAAAAGCACCTTCTCAGTAGCCAAATTGTAAACGGTGTGTTATTTTCTTTAGCTTGCCGCAAAGCGTATCTGTTAAGGTAAGTCTTCTGTATCGTGTCACTTACGCGCAAGTGGCGGAGCCACGGCAGCAGCCTTTCGCTTGCCTGTGCAAATCCTGTGGATGATTGTGGACCGCCCGGCTCCTGATCAGCGCTAGAACGAATGGCAGATTACATCTACACCATGGAAATCCGGCTTACGCCGGATCAGCAAAAGGGAGTGACCCTGGTTCAGGATATCGCCCGCGCCGCCGGTATGAACGTCTACCTGACCGGCGGGACCATCCGCGACATTATTAGCGGCTACACCATTCGCGACCTGGATTTCACCGTGCAAGGCAATCCCCTGCGCTTGCAGAAAGAACTGGAGCGGGCTGGGGCGGCGATCAGCGATGCCGATGACGATTTCAATTCGCTTTACCTCATCCTACCGGGAAATGTGCGGGCGGAGATCAGCATGGCGCGCACTGAGCGCTATGAAAAAACCGGCAAACCTCCGGTCATCGCTCCGGCGAGCATGGTTGAGGACCTGCGGCGCCGCGATTTTACCGTCAACGCCATGGCACTGTCGTTGAACCCCGGCTCCCGCGGGCTGCTGATGGATCCCTTCAACGGCGTCGCCGATATTGAAGCCAAGCTGCTGCGCATTTTGCATAATTATGCCTTTGTCGAGGACCCATCGCGGCTGATTCGCGCCACCCGTTTTGTCGCGCGGTTTCATTGGCCCCTCGAAGAGCGCACCCAGGCCCGCTTCAATTCCGCCAAAGAAAACAATTACATCGAGTACATCACCAATCGCGCCATTGGATACGAGATCGAACAGATCGCCTACGAGGACGACCCTCTCCATATTGTGCGCGCCCTGGAAAAGGAAGAGTGGCTGAAAGTTCTCCATCCCCACTGGACCACCGCGAAGGTGGATGCCGCGGGTTTGTCGGCTCTGATGAAATCGCGCCAGCAGATGAACGAATTGGGATATTCTCCCGACCCCGCCCCGGCGGTGTTGTACTTCCTGACTGACCGGCTCGGGGATAAAGATGTTGCCGACATACGCAAGTTGATTCCGCGCAAAGATCTCATCGAGTCATGGCGGGACCTCGACAACAACGCCAAAGAGCTGGCGAAGAAGTTGACCGGTAAGGAAGCGGCTACGCCATCCCGAACGTGGAAAGTTTTATCGGAAGCGCGGCCGGAGATGGTGCTGTTTCTCTCCGTGACTTCGCGGCAACAGGCGGTGCAGCAAAAGATCAAGAACTTTTTTACCAAGTGGCGGCAGGTACAGCAGAGGATTCCGCTTCCAGAGATGACGGAGTTGCTGATCACACCGCAATTGCTGTCATATCCCAAGATCGCGCATGATGTTTTCATGCTGTTGCTGGACGGCAAGTTGCGGTCACGCAACGAAATTCTAAAATTTCTAAAGCCGTTCGCGCCTCCCCCTCCGCCTCCGCCTCCTCCCCCGACAAAGCGAGGGCGTGCGGCTAAAGCAGGAGGCGGGGGAAATGGAGCCGCCGCCGCGGCAGCCCTGGTAAAAGGTAAGAAGAAGGGCAAGACCGAAAATGCGCCTGTCGTGGCCACTGTCGCCCAATCGCAGCCTGGTAAAGCGCCGGCAGCCCAGCCGCAAAAATCACCAGGTACGGCAAAGTCCCACCCTGCCGCCGTGGTCGCCAAGGCTCCGCCCCCGCCAGCAAAGGCTCATCCCGCCGCTTCCGGGAAGAATCACAAGCCGAAAGCCAAGCCCGAAGCGAAATCCAAAAAGCCGGGAAAGCCGGTGTCGAAGAGCAAGCGCCGCAGATAGTCGCACCCCACAAGTCGCGCTAGTCGTCTCCCCGGGCCGTCACCTCGGAGCTGGCCGACACTGCAGGTACTTCCTGATCCTTGTATTGCAACTGGTAGAGCTTGTAGTAGATGCCGCGCTTGGCGAGAAGCTGTTGGTGCGTGCCCATTTCGCGCACCTGTCCCTTGTGCATAACGATGATCTTGTCGGCCCGCTGAATCGTCGATAGGCGGTGCGCGATGATTACCGACGTGCGCCCTTCCACCATGCGGCTGAGAGCATCACGCACCCGGTATTCGGTTTCGGTGTCCACACTGGAAGTAGCTTCGTCGAGGATCAGGATCCTGGGATTGTGCGCCAGCGCCCGCGCGAATGAGATCAGTTGCTTCTGTCCGGTGGAGAGCGTGCTGCCGCGCTCCTGAACTTCTTCCTCGAAACCTTTGGGCAAGGTGCGCACAAAATCCGCCAGGTTTACATCCTGCGCAGCGCGCTCGACATCTTCGTCGCCGATCCACTTCGTACCCAGGCGGATGTTCCCCGCTATAGTGCCCGTGAATAAGAACGGATCTTGCAGGACCACGCCGAAGCGCCGTCGCAGATCCGCGACATCCATATCTCGAACGTCAACCCCATCGATCTTCACCGCGCCTTTCTGCACGTCATAGAAGCGTAAGAGCAGAGAGATGATCGTGGTCTTTCCCGCTCCCGTGTGACCGACAATCGCGGCAGTTTCTCCCGGTTCGATGGCGAAGGAGACATCTTGCAGTACCCAGTCGGGAGTGCCCGGCTCAGCGCCTTGAGACTTCTTGCCCATTGCCCGGGGATCGGCTGTGCTCTTGTCGTCGACCGGAACGTTACGGTAGGCGAACCACACGTGATCGAATTCGATCCGACCCGGACCTTCGGCCGTAGCTGGCTTCGCCGGCGACGCGATGTCCACAGGCGTATCCAGCAGTTTGAAGATGCGCTCGCTCGAGGCCATCGCGCCCTGCAGGATGTTGTACTTGTCGCTCAGGTCCTGGATCGGCCGGAAGAAGCGCTGTGCGTATTGCATGAACGCGACCAGCACGCCGAGTGTCGCAACTCCGCGCAGAACGTCAAGTCCGCCGAACCAGATCACGCTGGCTATCGCTACCGACGACAGGATTTCGATCACCGGGTAGTAGATTGCATATGCGAGGATGGCGTCCTTGAACGCCTCCATGTGCGATTTGTTGACATCGGAAAACTGGCGGAAGGCCCGCTGCTCACGGTTGAACAGCTGCAGCACCAGCATGCCGGAGACGTGCTCCTGCAGGAATGCGTTGATGCGGGCGATCGCGACGCGAATGCGGCGGTACGACTCGCGTACGCTCTTGCGGAACACCATCGTCGCCCAGAAGATGAGCGGCAGAACGGCGAACGTAATCAGCGCCAGCTTCCACTGCATCCGCATCATGACCGCGATGATGCCGGCGAGGACGAATATGTCCTCGAAAATGGCCACCACCCCGGCGGTGAACATGTCGTTCAGTGCGTCGACGTCAGTTGTCACCCGTGTGACCAGCCGTCCCACTGGGTTCTTGTCGTAAAAGCTGATGTGCATGCGCTGCAGGTGGCGAAAGATCTGGCTGCGCAGGTCGAACATCACTTTCTGTCCGGTCCACTGCATGTAATAGGTCTGGAGGAATTCCAGGAAGAAGCTGAACACAAGCAGTCCCACGTAGATGGCGGCGATCTGGGCAATGCCCACCAGCGGCGTCGGACTCAGCCATTTGTTCAGAAATGAGTGGGCGCCAGGCGCGCGCGCCAGGTAGCGGTCGACCGCCACCTTGGTGAGATAAGGTCCCAGGACGTCGGCTCCCGCCTTGAGAACGATCGCACCCAGGGCCAGCGCGACCTGCCACTTGTAAGGTCGCAGGTAACCCAGCAGGCGCTTCATCAGCCGGCTGTCATACGCTTTTCCCAGTACTTCTTCTTCGTGGATCGAGGCCATGCCAGGTCAGTTCAAGATTACCGTAAATAGATGGGAAAAGAGGGAAGAAGGATGGAAAAACAGGGAGCCAGGCTCAGGAGGCGTAGCCCGGCATTCCGCATCCGCGCACCCCAACTGAATTCCTGGCTCCTCACGGCTGCTGCCACCGCTATTTTTGCGGCGGTTGCTGATCCGGAGGTTTCTGGTCGTTCGGCTTCTGATCTTTCGGTAGCTCCTTGCCGTCATACGTGATTTTGACGTTGGAGCCGAATTTCTTGTAATTCGTGTACTTCACGATCTCCCGGATGTGCACCGACTGCATGGAAAAATGCAGTGTGTCATCGGCCCGCGTGTAGGTTGGAAACCAATAGCGGCCGTCGATCTGCTCCCGCCAGGTGGTGAACTTGGGGAACAGGTTTTCCCCTTTCTTGCTGCGAATATCGGGAACGGTTTTACCGAAGGTCTTCACAATCTGGAAGTCGTGGTCGTCCACCCACACTCGGCCCTGGAAGTAGCGCTTATCTTTTTCGATGGTCTTGGGGGCGATGTCGAAAACGTAGCAGTGCAACTCGTCTTCCTGCTGCTGTCCGGCGTAGAGGATGCTGTACTCCGGGATTTCATCACTGGTGAGCACAAATGGCAGGCGGTTGCGGATGTCGCTGAGGTCTTCCTTGGTGATGGAAATGCCGCCGTTCTCGATGCTCGACTGGGGCGCGAACACCACGTTTTCCAGGCGCTTTCCCTTGTCGTCAAAAAGGACGTCAAAGACTTCCTGGTATTCGCCAGTGACCGTGTCCCCGTCAATGGTTTGGACTTTCACCTCTTGCCGGTAAGTGTACTGATCGCGCGCTGCCTTGAATTCCTTTTCCTTGGCGGCGAAGCGCTGAATGATTTCTTCGGGCGTTATACCCTTCGGCTGCGCCGGATCGAGCGGCCCTTCCTGCGCCCGCGCGTGCAAGGCGAGAAAGCCAGGGGAAAACAGTAGGACCAGAACCGCAGCCGCGCATGTAACCGATTTCATAATGACAGTGTAGCGGAGAGATGGGCTGAGTTGCAGTGAACGCAGCCTTCCCACCCTCTTTAGCGTCCCTCCGTGCAAAAGAGACAGAGAATGGGAAAGCTGCAGTTCTGCCTACTGAAATTAGATGCGGCGTGCGGGCCCGAGTTGTAAGAAAAAGCGGAGCTGCGCACCCGACGCACGGCCGCCGACTTAGCTGCGGAGCGTGCCGGTTTGCCGCACGCTCGTTGTGATCGGCGCCGCTGTTAACTCTTTGCCACCCTGCTACACTAGCCCGTTTCCAACCGGAGGCATGATGCGCCGCTATTTAATTCCTATCGTGTTGCTGCTCTGCGCTGCTTCGTTCTCGCAGACTAAACATCCGTTCACCTTTGAAGACATGATGGCTCTAAAGCGAGTGGGCGAACCGCTGCCGTCGCCGGATGGCAAATGGGTTCTGTTCAGCGCGCAGGATGTAAACCTGGAAGCGAACACCAAAACACCGCATCTGTGGATCGTGCCCCTGAACGGCGGCGCGGAACGGAAGCTCATCGCCGAGCAGGATGGCGACCGGCCGCGCTGGTCGCCCGACGGCAAGCATTTCGCTTTCATCTCGAATAAAGAGGGCGGCTCTCAGATCTGGATCGCGGATTTCGACAGCGCCAGTGGTTCCGTGACCGGTACCCACAAGCTGACCTCGATTGCCACCGAGGCGGCGGGAGAACTGTGGTCGCCGGATGGCAAGTCGATCGCCTTCACTTCGCGCGTGTATCCGGAGTGCAGCGGTTCGCCCGTCGAGCAGGAAGCCTGCAACAAAAAGAGGATGGAGGAGGTGGCGGGCTCGAAAGTGAAGGCATTGATCTTCGACCGCCTGCTCTATCGCCACTGGAATGCCTTCCAGGCAGGCAAGCGTAGCCATATCTTCGTGGTCGCCGTCGATGGAAGCAGCTCGCCTCGCGATCTCACGCCGGGCGACTACGACGCCCCGCCCTTCACGCTCGGCGGGCAGGACGATTACGCGTTTTCCCCGGATGGACAGGAACTCTGTTACACCTCGAACCACGGTAAGGTCGAAGCAACCAGCACCAACAATGATTTGTGGATTGTCCCGGTGAGTGGCGGCCCGGCGAAAAACATCACCGCGGATAATCACGGAGCCGATGTCACTCCGCTCTACTCGCCCGATGGTAAATACATTGCTTACCGCGCGCAGTTCCGTCCCGGCTATGAAAGCGACCGCGTGCGCCTGATGCTCTACGACCGCAAGTCGGGCGAGAAGAAGACTCTGACCGAAAACTATGACGCCTGGGTAGGCTCATTCACCTGGTTTAAGAGTCAATCTCCAGCAAGCTCGGCGATTGCATTCAGCTCAGAATCAAAGGGAGTACAGCCAATATTCGTGCTCCATCTCGATCATCCCGATCCTCGTCCGATCGTTGCGAATGGATACAACGATGATCTCGCGGTAACGGGGGACGGGAGCAGTTTGCTGTTCACCCACATGTCGCTCGCAGCTCCGAATGAGATTTATCTTCGGACGCTGGGCGGAGACACGCCGGCGCGGCCTCTTACGCATGTAAACGACGATCTCCTGTCCCAAACCGCTATGTCGCCTCTCGAATCCTTCTGGTTCACAGGAGCGCATGGCGACAAGGTCGAGGGCTTCCTGGTCAAGCCGCCTGACTTCGACAGCAGCAGGAAATATCCGGTGAAGTTTCTCATCCACGGCGGGCCGCAAGGGGCCTGGGGAGATGACTGGTCCTATCGCTGGAATCCGGAACTTTTCGCCGCCAACGGTTACGCCGTGGTCATGATCAACTTCCACGGTTCGACCGGATACGGGCAGAAGTTCATCGATGATATCAACGGCGACTGGGGCGGCGCGCCCTTCGAAGATCTGATGAAGGGCCTGGACTACGCCGAGCAGCAGTACCCGTTCATCGACAAGGATCGCGAATGCGCGCTCGGCGCGAGCTACGGCGGCTATGCCATTAACTGGATCCTCGGCCACACCAACCGCTTCAAGTGCCTGGTTTCGCACGACGGCATGTTCAATGCGACCTCGTCCTGGGGCACCACGGAAGAGTTGTGGTTTAACGAGTGGGAGTTCAAGGGCACGCCCTACACTAACCGGGAGTCGTACCGAAAATGGTCCCCGCACGAGTATGCAACCAGCTTCAAGACGCCTACGCTGGTGGTCCACGGGCAGCTCGATTACCGCCTCGACGTCTCCGAAGGTTATCAGCTCTTCACCACCCTGCAGCGGCTGGGAATCCCCTCGAAGATGCTCTATTTTCCCGATGAGGGCCACTGGGTGCTGAAGCCGCAAAACAGCCGGCTCTGGTACAAAACCGTCGATGACTGGGTGGATCAATGGATAAAAAAGTAGTCGGGGCGCACAAATAGCGGGCTGCGCACGGGCTTGCTCAAGACCGTGCTAGACTTCGCCCATGATCAGCGGCGCACATTTTCTTCTTTATAGTACGGATGCCGACGCCGACCGTCAGTTCATACGCGACGTGTTGTGCTTCAAGAACATCGATCTTGGCGGGAACTGGTTATTATTCTCGTTGCCGCCGTCGGAAATGGCGGTGCACCCCGGGGATGGCAGCTTCGTGCAGTCACATGCCGACCATTCGATGCTGGGGATTGTCCTCTACCTGATTTGCGACGACCTGGCCGACACCATGCGCACTCTGCAGCAGAAGGGCGTGACTTGTTCCGCGGTGCAGCAAGCAGATTGGGGAAGCAGCACGAGTATCCGGCTGCCGAGTGGTGGAGCGATCGGCTTATATGAGCCGCGGCATCCCACTATGCTCGGCAAGTAATCTTCTCCGCTCAGAGCAGGGGAGTCGCTGGACAGGATAGCGCTACGAGGCAGTTCGGAAGTCACGACTGGCGTGGTGACGGTAGCCACATTCTTTTCATACAATTGTAAGGAGGGTTCCCGGGGCTGCAGCATGAAATTTTTTTTCCTCTTTCTCATGGTCATCCTGTTTGTGACGGCTGGCGCGACCATTGGCCGCGCGCAGGACGATACCGCCAATCTTAAGTTCCTGGTGGTCAAGGATTACAACGGCAAGCCGATCCGCAATGCCAGCGTCGTATTGCACCCCGTCGATCCGAAAGGCAACCAGGAAAGGGGCGGCTACGAAGTCAAAACCGATGTCGACGGCAAGACCGGGTTTGATGGCGTGCCGTATGGCAAGCTGCGCATCCAGGTGCTTGCCACCGGGTACCAGACCTTCGGCGACGATTACAACATCGATCAGCCGGATATGCAGATCACGATTCGCATGAAACGTCCCCAGGGACAGTACTCGATTTACAGCGACCAGCAAAACACTAAGAAGGACGACAAAAAAGACGATAAGAAAGAAGAGCCGCCGCCCCAGAAAAACTGACGCGCATCCGGTTCTCGCAATCGCTCTGTACTCTCGTTCTGATTCGCAATTTATGGACTACCTACTAAAAACTGAGCCGTCCACCTACTCGTTTGCCGATCTGCAGCGTGAGAAGATCACGGTTTGGGATGGAGTCTCCAATCCCGTGGCTCTGCGCCATTTGCGGGAGATGAAGCCCGGAGAGCGCCTCGTCATCTATCACACAGGCGACGAAAAGAGGACGGTAGGCACCGCATCGGTCGTCTCCGTCGACACCTCCGATCCAAAAAATCCCCAGGTGAAGATTAAGGCGGGAACTTCCATCGCCAAGCCGGTCACGCTGGCGGACGTAAAAGCGAGCAAGACGTTTGCCGATTCACCGCTGGTTCGGCAGGGAAGATTGAGCGTCGTGCCGCTCACGGCGGCTCAATACAAATTCCTGACTGGCGAATAAGCAGGCACCTCCAAATTTCCTTGCCATTTCCGATACGTCGACCAGCATCTTGGATAAATCTGCCATGTGCTAAGTAAGTAGAGCCCGACTTCCTCTCGCGTTGGGGTTCTGCGTGTAAGGGCAATCCGGAATACCACCGGCTTCATCGGAATGTCACCCAGTCTGGCCATGGCTCGTTTTCGCCGGCACACTCATCCTCGTAGGAATTACTGGAATTGCAATCTGGCTTCGTTCTCCATCGTCCGGATCGAAAATCACCAACATCACGGCTCTGACCAACACGAAGGAGCGAAAATTTTGCTCCCATTAACCGACGTCACACGCCTCTATTTCATGACGGCACAAAGGGTCGCTTGGACAATAGCGGAAGTGGCCGCAGCTGGCGGTAACCGGTTCCCTTGATCTTTTTGTGGGCCACTCGATAGGCGGGACGATCGCCGCCCTCGCGTTGCAGGAAGACGGGCGCATCCGGGCGGGGGTGAATCTGGATGGGTCCACGTATCCAGGCATGAACGCTGACATCAGACCCATGGCTTTGCGTAAGCCGCTGCTTTTCATGGAAACGGAAGAGCACGCCTCCGATCCTGAGACGCATGGGAAAGAATTCGTCGGTAGCGAAGGTAATACCTACTACGTGGTGATTGCCGGGAATGAGCATATGGCGTTCACGGACGCTCCGCCGCTTCAATGTCACTTTTCCCAAACACCGACGGCGACTGCCACTTGTAAGAGTGCATTAGAAGACTTGAACTCACCCGATCCACGGTCAAGGAATTTGCGGCGAAACATGCAAGGGTGAATCTTGCTCCAGAACCTGATTCTCTAGTTCGAATCGACCGCAAATAGCCCAATTTTGAAGTACCACGGAGCGAGTCGAGATACCCGATAACTGAGTCGAGATACGCGATAACTAAGGAAGCAGGCGATAGTGCTCAGAATCACCCGGTCGGCGCGCCAATGAGCGTAACCCGGATCTTGCAACAGCAATCCCCCGACGACGTACACTTTGAAAACAAGTTTCCGTCGAAGGGAGATGCAATGCGCGTCCTTGGCTATACCTGGGCAGGAGTGCGGACTTCCGACCTGAAATCAACGGCACGATTCTTTGCCGATACTTTGTGCCTGCCGGTCGTTCATGAGGGCAAGGACCTGGTACAGTTCGAGATGCCCTCGGGACAGTTGTTCGAAATCTTCGGTCCGGAAAACCGCTACTATCGCCTTCACGCCTGCCCAGTTCTGGGCTTTCAAGTTGACGACGTGAGACAAGCAAGAACGGAACTGGCAGCGCGAGGTGTTCAGTTCGAGACAGATGTTGAAGGTGACCAATCAGAGGCCTGGACGTATTTTCGCGGTCCTGACGGTTACCTGTACGAACTTTGGCAGACTACTCGCACGCTCAAGTCCCTGCCGCAGCGGCAATGAGCAATCTGTGGATGTTTCGCCGAATATCTTGCTTCGACGCCATCACTCTGTTGTTTTCATTGACTGGCCCTACCTCTAGACCTAAGATTCAGCCCAAGACCGCCCAGACCATTTCGCACTACCACATCCTCGAAAACATAGGTGGCGGGATGGGCGTGGTCTAAAGCCCGAGGACACGCGCCTGCACCGTTTCGTCGTACTCAAGTTCTTGCCAGACGATGTGGCAACCGATCCTCATGCGCTCGCCCGCTTCAGCGTGAAGCGGAGACGTTCTATGGATTGGCTTCCGCGTGCGCCAGGACAATGGCGGTTTCCGCCGGCATGGAATCGTAATATTTAAGAAAACGGTGGGGCTCGAATGCGTCATACGGTTCGAGGTTGTGCGCCCAACGAAACCCGATTGGCTGGTACCAGAGTTCAACTTGGATGTGAAATGGTGGCTGGGCGTCACCCACCGCTACGGAATAGCGCAGCAGGTCTCCCGATGCGGTGAAATTCGGATCGTCGGCGGCATCCCCGATGACAGCGATGTCGTGATCGGCATTCTCTTTCTGAAATCCGGAAGGCAGAAGGCGGTTGTCCTTCAAATAGCCTGCCGCTGCCGACAGGCCGGTGGTCACGTGGCCGGCGGAATCTTTGAGGATGGGCTCGTAGATCTGCACCTCGTCGGCGCTAGTGATCTCTCGATAGTGCGGCTCGAAACGGGCGGGGTCCGCGTCGTTGTCATTGCCCTGGATCGAACCGTCGGCATTCAGCGCCCCGGACTCGAACACGTTGTGACCGTTGCGATCTTTCACCTTCACGTGCAGCCACGCGCGTCGCGAGGGAAAGGCGGTTGGAAGTTTATGCCCGGTCAGGTTCTGCACGAAAACTTCAACATCCAGTTTTCCCGCAGCGATGTTGACGCTGCGAATCTCAACTCGCGCGGCCTGCGATTGCAGGAAGTTTGCCGTGCGCTGTGCCTCGACGGTTAGTTCCTGCGGTAGAGCCGCCACGCTCAGGTCATCGCGGTAACGGTTGAGTACTCGTAACACGAAAAAATTTCCGCCCACAAACGTGTGCTGCCGAACTCCGGCATGGAGCGGGCCCAGCACGGCGGTGATCGGCACGTCGACCCCGACCTCCGGCATATGGCACGACTGGCAACTGTATTTTTCCGGATAGTCGCTGTGTTGCCATTCAAGGAAGGGCATCTGTTCCGGAAATGTTCCCAGCACTTTGCCGCCCGGCGCGATCGTCTTCGTGTAGAGCGTGTGACAGGTGGCGCACAGCGCGGAGTCGCGGATATGCGCCGCTTCGGTGGGACGAAAACCGCCCGTCGAAGTCTGCATGATGTGCGCCTGCCCGTTGGCGATGGCAAACGGACCGTATTCGGGATGGTCATCCTTGGAGCGGGGAGAGTCGATGGCAAAGCCGCCATTGAAACTCTCTTTGCTGCCAAGCTTGTCCCTTCCGATCTGGTGGCAGACCGAGCAGGAAACGCCGTCCTCTGCGGGAGCGTTGTTTCTCGGATCGCTGGCGAACGGTAAGTGCGCGAACACCTGGCCCAGCCTGCCCTGCAGCTTTTCCTGGTAGCGCGTGATCGGCATGTGGCAGTCGGCGCAGCCATCTTCGATTGCAGCCTTCTTTTCCGGATGGTCGATGTCTTCGCGCCGGACGCTGGCCTGCCAGTAAGGATCGCGCGCGGAATTGGCCATGATGCTGGAGCGCCAGTCGAAACCAATCGACACGTCTTCACCAGAAGGAGTGGTCAAGCCGTTGTGACAGGCCAGGCACCGGTCGGAAGTGTGAAAACTCGGTTTCAATTCCTCCGGCGCACTGCCGCTCATCAGCGCACGCGGCAATCCGAGCAGGAAACACAGCAGCACAAGACCAGCAGCGCGTTTCATCACCAACCCTCGTTCAGCTTGCCATCCTGCCAGTCCCAAAGCAGGTACAACATGATTTGCACGGGGCGGCCGGTGGTATTTGTGAACGGTACACGCACGCCGAGGTCGCCGCGAATGTGCTGTCTACGGCTGATCGTTACTTGTATCTGCGGCAGTGCATCCCAATCGGTCTTGGCCCTGTCGACCAGATCGCGGTTGGCCAGGAATTCCACCATGGGCGACCACCAGCGCCCTAACCTGTGGTCGACGCCAATGCTCTGTCCAATGGCGCTATAGAAGAAGAGGGATTGTGGCGAGATGTTGGTATGGCGCGGCAGGTCGGCCCCGAGTTGGGCTTGAATGAAGGTATTCGTCCGGAAAAGCTGGCCGAACGAGGCAAAAGTTTCAAACGTAGTCGTGCCGCTGCCGAACCCGCGCGTCGGGCTGCCGGTCGGCAGCAGAATGCTGCCCTGCAACGCGAAGATGGATCCGGTGCGCAGGCTGGAGAACACGGTCCGCTTGATGCCGAGCGTCACGTCGCCAATCCCGCCGTACCACACGTGGTCTTGGTTCTGGAAATTCACCGGAACATCGACTTCTAGCTGGTTCTTCGCTCCGAATCGCTGTTCATGAATGATGTGGCTCTCGTTTCCGGGAGCGCCTTGGGCATTCACCGCCGTCGATAGGACGACTTCATCCTCGGGATACGCCTTTTCCGTGACTAGCGCCCTGGGCAGATTCAACTCGCCTCGCGGCCATGTGGCAGGATTGCGGCAGAACGCGCGAAGGTAGCGGATGACATCATTAATCTGGCGGTCCGCGAGCGCCTCTCCAAATGCCGGCATGATCTGCGAGAAGCCGCGGTACTGACCGCCGTGAACGATCACGGCCTTCCAATCGGTATTCATTTCGGCTGTGGTTTGGTCGCACCGCGTGAAATCGGGAAATGAATCGGGCAAAGCAAATGCGCGGGTCGACGTCGGCGCGCCTTTTCCGTCGCTTCCGTGGCAGGCAACACAGCCAGATTTATAGATTTGCTCGCCGCTTCGGAGCGAGGCGTCCGCCTTGTCGTCCGCGAAGAGTGCAGGCGTCGCCGCGGCGAGCGCCCAGATTGCAATCGAGACCAAACCGACCGGCACACGCCGGTTGCAAAGGTTCATGCACACTTTCCAGTATCCGATTTGTCCTGCGTGTGTTGTATCACGACTCTGGTTGGGAAGCGTTAAGAGACTGTTCGCGGGTGCTGAGTTGCTTCCTGTTCGGCGTCGGCAGTGAAGAACTTCGCGAACCTGCCCGCAGTTGGTGTCAGGAAATCCACAGCTTGTCGCTTGCATTATGCAAGTGAGCTTTGCTAATTTCGCATCGCGGTGGCGCAAGCCAAGGTAAAACACAGGTCCGCGTGTCCCGTGAGCATCTCCCTGGAGCTCGTTGGCGACCGCTGGTCCTTGCTCATCGTCCGCGACCTGATGGTGCGCGGATACCGGACTTTCAAGGACTTTCAGCAGGCGGGGGAAGGCATTGCATCGAACATCCTGGCGCGCCGTCTTCGTACGTTACAAGCCTGCGGCATTATTTCGGCGGAGCGGGAAACATTAGACCGCAGGAGGACGAATTATCGCCTGACTGAGAAAGGCATCGATCTGGCTCCAGTGCTGTTGGAATTATTGATCTGGGGCGCGAGGCATGAAGAGAGCGCCGCGCCCTGCGCGCTGATCGATGAAATGGATAAAAATGGCGAGCAAGTGCTCGCTAAGGTCCGGCGGCAGTGGAAAGAGCGCGATTACACTCCCATTCTGCCGCGATTTGCCGAAGGCAAGCCGGGACGCTCCTCGGGCCGGAAATGATGCCTTACGAGGCTGCCTCGGAGGCGGAGAAATTCTTAGCCGGCATTGTCGATTTTCCGCACTTCGTTCGACGTACCAGTAGAGCGGGCGATTCGGACGGCCTCGGTGCTCCTGAATCCAGCTTGAATCCAACAGCAGAAGGGAATAATGCCATGCGATTCATGATTTTGATTAAGGCGACCAGGGAGTCTGAAGCAGGTCAACTGCCGGACGAGAAGCTGCTGAGAGACATGGGCGAGTTCAACGAGCAGCTCATCAAGGCGGGAGTGATGCTCGCCGGAGATGGCCTTCAGCCCAGCTCCAAGGGCGCGCGTGTGAAATTTTCAGGTGCCCAGCGGATAGTCACCGACGGGCCGTTCCCCGAGACCAAGGAACTGGTCGCCGGCTTCTGGATCTGGAAGGTCAATTCTAAGCAAGAGGCCATCGACTGGGTGAAGCGCTGTCCCAACCCCTTTCCCGGGGGCGAGTCGGAAGTCGAAATACGCCAGGTATTCGAGCCCGAAGATCTCGGACCGGAGTTCACCCCAGAGCTGAGGGAAAAAGAGAGACAACAGCGAGCTGCGCTGGCTCGCAACAAGGAATCGCCTCGACATGTGACACGAAACATTTCTACCCTGACGAATCAGCACTAACAAGGAGCATGCATGAGCAAGGTACGAGTACTGGTTGGCACCCGCAAAGGCGCATTCATCCTGGAATCCGACGGTAAACGCGAGAAGTGGGATGTGAGTGGTCCGCATTTTGGGGGCTGGGAGATTTATCACATGAAAGGATCGCCCGTGGATCCCAACCGCATATATGCTTCGCAAACCAGCGGATGGTTCGGACAAACCATGCAGCGATCGAACGATGGCGGCAAGACCTGGGAAACCGTGGGAAACAAGTTTGCTTACGACGGCGTCCCAGGCACGCACCAGTGGTACGACGGCACGCCGCATCCCTGGGAGTTTAAACGGGTTTGGCATCTCGAGCCATCCTTGAACGATCCGGACACGGTTTATGCCGGGATCGAGGACGCCGCGCTCTTTCGCTCCACCGATGGCGGCCAGAATTGGCAGGAGTTGCCCGGGTTACGCGGCCACGGTTCGGGTCCCAAGTGGCAGCCGGGAGCCGGCGGGATGTGCCTGCACACCATCATTCTCGACCCCAGTAATCCTAAAAGGATGTACATCGCGATCTCCGCGGCCGGCGCTTTTCGTACCGATGATGGTGGCACTACGTGGAAGCCAATCAATCGCGGGCTGCGATCGCAATACATTCCGGATCCCAACGCGGAGGTTGGCCACTGCGTTCACCACGTCGCCATGCACAAGTCGCGTCCCAACGTGCTGTTCATGCAAAAACACTGGGATGTGATGCGGAGCGATGACGCCGGCGACAACTGGAAAGAGGTCAGCGGCAACTTGCCGACCGACTTCGGCTTCGTCATTGATGTGCACGCGCATGAGCCGGAAACCATTTACGTGGTGCCCATTAAGAGCGACTCGCTGCATTACGTCGAAGACGCCAAGCTGCGGGTCTACCGCAGCAAGACGGGCGGAAACGAGTGGGAGCCGCTGACGAAGGGTCTGCCGCAAAAAGATTGTTACGTGAACGTTTTGCGTGATGGCATGTCGGTGGACTCGCTCGACAAATGCGGCATTTACTTCGGAACCACCGGGGGCCAGGTGTATGCGTCCGCCGATGCTGGAGACAGCTGGTATGCGATCGTGCGGGATCTGCCGGCAGTGCTCTCCGTCGAGGCGCAGACTCTCCCGTAAATTCAGTCACTCCCGGTCCGGAGTGTTCGCCAGCGGCGCGCTCCGGTCCAGTCTGCAAGGCAGGTTGATTATGGTTCGAGTTGTTCTACCGTTCCATCTGCGAAACCTGGCGCACGTCGGCGCCGAGGTCACGCTTGCCGTCGATGGCCAGGTGACGCAGCGCTCTGTTCTGGATGCGCTGGAAGCGCAGTATCCCATGTTGCAGGGAACTATCCGCGATCACGTAACCAAGCAGCGCCGGGCGTTCTTGCGCTTCTTTGCCTGCGAAGAGGATCTGTCGCACGAGTCCCCGGACGCGCCCCTGCCTGCGGAGGTCGCTTCCGGCAAGGAACCGTTCCTGGTGGTGGGAGCAATCGCCGGCGGATAGAACTATCCAAGGCGCGTGAAGGACAACTCAGAGTCTCACAAAATCTTGCCGGCAGCTAAATCCTTGATCAGTTCCCGGTCGGCATCCAGAAAGTCGAGCGACGGCAGCTCTTCGCGCGGCACCCAGCGCACTTCGCGGAAAATGCGGTTTTCGATTTCGCCCTTGTACGATTCGACCGCGTAGAAGCGCAGCTCTACCGCTCCGCCACTTTTGTATTCGTGCTTGATGCGGGCGACTTCCTCGCCGATTTGTGCCTCGATGCCGAGTTCTTCTTCCAACTCCCGGCGCAGCGCATCACGCGGCTGCTCGCCTTCTTCGATCTTGCCGCCGGGAAACTCCCACTTCAGCGGCATGGGCTGATGCCGTGTGCGCTGGCAGGCTAGGATTTCCCTTTCCTTCAGGATCAAGGCGGCTACAACCCGCTTCATACCGGTTGCCTGGCTCCGTCGGGAACTAAAGCGGGATTTATGCAGCTGGTGAATGTGAAGGCAAAGACCGCGACGCCGCCGGGGCAGAGAAGTTCCAGTTCGTGGTTTCCAAAGTCATGATTGTCAACCAGTGAGTACATGCGCGGCTGTTGCACGACTACAAAGCTTTCTTGCTGTTCATTCGACGTGCGAAAACGAATATCAGGTGTGGCCTGCTCGCGAGAGAGCGGCTTTCCATCCTGCCGGATTTGTACCTCGCGGCTGCCCTCGCGGGGAGCAGCCATCACCAGATTCACCGCCGCCGCAGAGTACTTCAACCGCAGGCTGTGTCCGGCATCTCCCACCGACTCCAGGTATTCAGCCGTTGAGCCCCAGTGTCCGTGAATGTACGCAACATTCTCTTCGGGAGATCCGGAAAACTGGTATTCGAAAACTGAGTCCTCGCGGAAACCACCATGATTGCCGATGCGACCCCGCTTGTGGCCCAGGTACAGCTCGGGAGAGGGTGGATAGCACGTGGCTCCGGGTCGATCTTCGGCGCGAACTGGCTGCATGATCGGCGGCAAGGCTACCCCGGGAGCGATTTCACGCAACAATTCCTGGATGGCTTCTTCGAACTCGGCGTACGCGCCTTCGCCAAACTGGGCGAACCGCAAGTAGCCTTCGCCATCCAGCAGGTACTTGGTGGGCCAGCAACGATTGGCGAATGCCTTCCAGAGTTCGTAATTGTTGTCGATGACGATCGGGTAAGTAAGGCCGAACTCGCGGATGCCGCGCTCCACGTTGCTTTCATACTGCGCGAAGGTGAATTCCGGGGTGTGTACGCCGATCACGGCCAGGCCCTTGTTGCCGTAACGCTCGTGCCAGCCCTGCACGTAGGGCAGCGTGCGGATGCAATTCACGCAGGTGTAATCCCAGAAGTCGATGAGGACTGCCTGCCCGCGAAGCTGGCGCAAGGTTAAGGCAGGCGAGTTGAGCCATATACGCCCGATTTCCGGCGCGCGTACCTTTGCTTTTTCGACTCTCATACCGCGGATTTTTCCAGGCGCTTCCCCGCCAGTGCAGCGCAGTATTCCACCAGGTCGCGGTCCTCAGGACTGAAGGCGGCGGGAAAGTGACTATCGATGTCCAGTTCGCCGACGACTTCATTCTTCACGAAGACCGGAACCACGATCTCCGATTTGGTTTCGATGGAGCAGGCAAGATAGCGGGGGTCGTTGTTGACGTCATCGACAACGATGGTTTTGCCGGTGGACGCCGCCGCGCCGCAGATGCCTTGATTCAGTGGAATGCGGGTGTGCGGCGTCATGGCGCCTTCAAAGGGTCCCAGGGCCAACACCGCGGGCTTGCTTTTTTCCAGCATGTAGAAGCCGACCCAGTTGTACTTGAGCATGCGCTCGTGCAGGAAGGTGACGATGTCGCGCATGAGTTGTTCGGCGGAGCCGGGCTTGGCGGCGAGCTGATCGAGCTCTCTTTTCAATTCCTGATTCTTGGAGGCGACGGCCATAGGCATATGTTATCAGCGCGCCATTGTTTGCGAGTACGGCGCGTGCACGTCGGTAATGCAGCGTAATCCATGGGGCCGGGGAAAGTGCTCCGGGTGAATCGCGGCTGCCAGCGCGTGCAAGCCCTGGATCAGCGATGGTCCCGGCGTGTTCAGGAATTCGTCGCGGATGCAATACACCCGCCCGTTCCGGACCGCGCTCAATTCACCCCATTGACGGCCATCGATGATCTTCTGCAATGGTACACGATCCCCGGCGCCACACCACGCAGCGATGACGACTTGGGGATCGCGCTGGCGCACGTCTTCGCGGGTGGTCCGCTTGCCCGCTTCGCCCACGAACTTGCCTCCAGCCGCTTCCACCAACTCGGCCACCCAGGGTTGCGACGCGATCACGGGATTGCCCCATTCTTCGCAAAACACCCATGGCCGGTTGTCGGGCGCAAGCGCAACCGTCTTCGCGCGCACGTGTTCAATCTCCCGCTGCATGCTGGCGATCAGCTCTGAACCTCGTTCAGGAACGCCAATAGCCCCCGCGATCACGGCGATGTCCGCATAAATATCTGCCAGAGAGCGCGGGGCGAGGCCGAGGAAACGGGCGCCCGCCTTCATAATTTCAGCTACCGCCTTCTCCTGGTAGGGAACGGCGGCGATCACGAGATCGGGATTCACCGAAGCGATTTCATGCGCTTGAGCTGTCCAGGAATCGGCAAGGATAAGCCGTCCAGAAGCGACTCCCGGGCAAATGTCCGCGCAATATTTCGTGCAGGCCACCAGGCGGCCGAGTTCTCCCAGGCTGGCGAGAATAGAGGTTGCGCTCGGTTGCAGGCTAACCACCCGCCGGGGAAGATAGAGAAAACTAATGTCGCACCTCGCGTCCTGCCTGGTTTCATTATGCCGTGAAGCCGGAACTCGTGCTGTGCGTTGCCGGCAGAGCCGCGCGCCGCGGCAGAGGATGTTCAGAATGGGAAGCCTGCACGCGGTCGCGCTGAATAATTGCTTGACGCATGCAACTAAATCAGCGATACTGGCGCCAGATGACAATGCCACGCCAGGACGGCTTGATCCAGCAATGGTGGGACGAACTGGAGCGCCTCTCCGGCATTCTCGGCCAGGTAGGTCCCGACGAGGTCTGCTGTGACGGGCTCAGCCAGCGCCAGACGGCGATCTTGCGCATCCTGGTGCGCAGCGAAGGAGCCCGCCTCAGCGATCTCGCGGCGCTTTCCGGCATCACGCCGAGCGCCATGACTCGGGTGCTGGAGAAACTGGAGGCGCGCGGGCTGGTGGAACGTGTTCGCGGCGCCCAGGCGGATGGACGGGCGTCGTCGGTGCGGATCACCGCCGCGGGTCGCAAGACGAGGGAACTTCTGGACAATCTCATGCGCGAACGGATAGAGCAAATTATCCGCTCGCTGCCAAGAGCGCGGCGCGCTTCGATCCTGAGTTCGCTGAAGGCGCTCAATGACGCCATCGAGACCGCGGGCTGTTGCGCGCTGAATGCTCCGGTTTCGCGTCTGGTCCATATCGATTCGACAAAAGAAAGGAAACAGAAATGAGCAATGAAGGCATCACCACCGCGGTTGCGGAACACTATGGTGCGGTCGCTCGCGGCGAGGCCTCGGCCTGTTGCGGTCCGGTGCAGGATGTCGCCCGTGCCATCGGGTACAGCGCCGAAGAGCTCGCCATCGCCGGCGACGCGAACCTGGGGCTCGGCTGCGGAAACCCGCTGGCGCTGACCGAAATCGCTCCCGGCATGACCGTGCTCGACCTCGGCTCCGGGGCGGGATTCGACGCCTTTCTCGCATGGAACCGGGTCGGCCCGAGCGGGCACGTGATCGGCGTGGACATGACCGATGACATGCTCCAGTTGTCCCGTCAGAATGCGCAGAAGCGTGGAGCCGCCAGCGTCGAGTTTCGCAAAGGATTGATCGAGAAATTGCCCGTCGAGAGCGCTTCCATCGATTACGTGATCAGCAACTGCGTCATTAATCTTTCGGCGGACAAGCCCGCGGTGTTCCGGGAGATTGCCCGCGTCCTCAAGCCGGGAGGTCGCTTTGCCGTAAGTGACATCGTGCTCCTCAAGCCGCTGCCCCAGGCGCTGGCTCGCGACATCGGCGCTTACGTGGGATGTATTGCGGGCGCGAGCCTGCTGACGGAATACCTCGGCTTCGCGCTCCAGGCCGGACTTCACGATCTGCAAATTCCGCGCATCGCGCATGGGGGCGATCTGGTGCAGATACTTGCGCCGGAGGGATTCACCAGCCCCAAGGGAAGCTCATGCTGCGGCTCAACGGTTTCGATTACCTCTCTGAAGAACCCGGATGAGCTGGTGCGGCAGGCCTCCGAAGCGCTGGCTTCGATCAAATTGCACGGCCGCAACTAGGGCGTGGCCCAGCAAATTCAAACCGTGCTCTTTGCCTGCGTGCACAACGCCGGACGCTCGCAGATGGCAGCGGCTTTCTTTAATCTCCTTGCTGACCCGGCGAAAGCACGGGCCGTCTCCGCCGGCACGCGCCCCGCGCAACGTATTCATCCGGAAGTGATCGGCGCTATGAATGAGGTCGGGTTGGACCTGACCTCAATTAAGCCCAGGCGTTTGACTGAAGAACTGGCTGCCGGCGCCTCGCTTCTTGTCACCATGGGTTGCGGCGAGAGCTGTCCTGTAATTCCCGGACTCCGACGCGAGGATTGGGCGCTCGCCGATCCCAGGGGCCAAGACATTGCTCGCGTGCGCCAGATTAGAGACCAGATTCGGTGGGAAGTGGCCAGGCTTATCGCCACGGAAGGCTGGAAGCTTTCCGGTTTTGACACTGCAACCGGGCCAAGTGCCGATTAGCCATCAGTTAACGCATTTGCGTTATGATAGCCTCAGAGCTATCGCGTGAATCGAGATTGAGTTTGGGGTTGGTGAGAGGCAGTTCGCCGTTCTCAAGCTAACCTGGCGAAAGCAACGCCCATCGCAGCCACGATTCAAACCTGCAAATGACGGGGCCTACAGGACGGAGACACCGCTTTGAAGTGACCAGATTTTCCACTGTCAGCCATTTCTGACACCCCGTGTTATGTCGCCAAGGCAGCACTTGCGCTTCTCCGTTTCGTCTCCCATTATCTTTGAGGTTTGTTAAAGCTGCCCGGAAGACGTCTGACTGTCTCCACGCCCTGCCGAACATCCGGGTAAAATAAAGGTAAAAGTGGGGAAAGATGCTGCATCTCAATTTGGTCACAGAGATGAAGCGGGCTGCCCCGTTCCACTCTGATCGTTCCTTCGCGCCACTCAGCGGTCCCGTTCTCGTCAAGGAGAGAGATGAAGTCGTTTCGATCTGGTCTTTCCTGCACCGCCGCTCTCTTTGCCATAGCCGCCGGCTTCGGACTGGTGGCGCGCGAAACTGCGCATGGCGAACTGCACTGGCAATCTCCTAAAAAGCAGGAACTCAGGGTTCGGCTGATCGCGCTGGCATTGGCGCCGCCGCGTTCGTCCTTTTTCCCCAACCAGGAGGTGTTTGTAGCGGCGCTGGAAGTGACCAAGGACGAGTCGCGGCTAATCAAGCTGGTCTATGAATTTTTGCCCTATCAACCGCCGCTTTCCGATTACGGCATGGATTACTCACTACTTCACGAGATTCGGGCGGAGCGCGACCCTAGTTGCGATGAGACCCTCAAGGACATGAGCTACCCGCGATATGTGCCGGAGTGGCCGCGGGCTGACCAGTCATGGAAATATTCGCTGGATTCCCCCGAGCTGAATCCGGAGAGACGGCACGCGCGTTTACCCTGTTACCAGACTACTGCGCAGGACTACGATCGCTCGGTTCACCAGCCCCCCAGTGAAGAAGATCGCCCATAAGCGCCGCCGCTTCAATACGTGAAAAGTGAATCTACTCGACACTTCAGTCTGGACTCCATCCCTCTGGATGTAGCGCAAAAAAGAAGGGCGACATTTCCATGAAATGCCGCCCAACTCGCCTAGTTGTATTCCTGTAGTGATTTCAAACTACCTCTCGATTCGGCCCTCGTATATGACGGCGATCACGGCCTCTATACAGCCTTGCGTTCGTCTTCCGCGCTCTCATCGAAGCGATCGGTCGCCGGGCCCACGCTGCAGGTCGTGCAGCTGTGGGTGATATCGCGGCGGCGTTGCCGCAGACGCGACTCGAACGTTGACCAGCGTGGACCAATTCCCGACGCGCTGTTGGAAATCACCACTTCATCGGCTCCGGCCGGCACGATGCGGCTGGTGTCCACGTTTACCGGTTCGCGTGACGTTCCCGGCTCGATGGGGATTTCAGTCGCCTCGGGCGTGATATTGCGATCGCTGCCCTGTTTGTGCTGCACGGGACCGTCACTCCAGGCTTTCTGGTAGCGCTTCTCGTAATCACCCCAGCGCTCCTCGGATGAAACATCCTCCTCCTGGTAAGGAGGGAAGTTCTCCACCTGCTCCTTGGTCAATTCCACCTGGTAGTCGTCTTTATGCTTGGTGGAAGGACGTACGCGATCCACCGGAACCACGAATTTCTTGGTTCGCAACCAGCCGCCGGTATCGATCACCACGTAGCGAATGGCTCCCGTGCTGTGATCAAAGATCACGTCGCTGATCTTGCCCAGTTTGTCGTCATTGGTTCCGTACACACTTGACCCGCGTATGTCCTCGGCCGCTTCCGTGTCCGAGAAGCGGTAATCGCGTAAGGTTCCGTAGTGCGCCATGCTGCCTCCGTAGAATAGATTTGCTTTCTCTTGCACCCTTTGGTTCAGCGCTCTTTGGATGCCAGATTCAGTGACGCGGAGGTACGGCACCTGCAAAACCGCTTTCAGCTAGTCGGGGTGCAAAGCCTGAGACTTTGTCGACAGCGGCGGCCCCGCACACTGTGGAAAAAGTCGTCGTGCTTTTCGTATTCAAGAATGTGACCCCAGGTGTCTTGTGGGCTCACAAAATTATCGGCGAGCGCGAGAAAAATTTCGATCTGCACAAGCTGAAAATCATGATGTCTGCGATTTGAAACTGGCTGCTGACTAGTGTTGTACCGGTAAGTTGCTGCCTTGATTTGTGCGGGATTTCCGCAGGTATGGTTGGTCTATAATCAAGAGCAGGTACTTTCCTACTCAAAATGTATATAGATTCCTTACTGGCAACAGTGATGGGCGGCGAAGTTCTCGATCTGGTGAACGAGACCGGAGTCGTAGCCAAGGGCGTTCTGCTGATCCTTTTGATCTTCAGCCTGGTATCGTGGGCGGTAATCCTTTCGAAGTGGAGCTTACTACGCCGGGCGCGCGTGCAAAGCGGGCGTTTCATTCGCGCATTCCGCAAGGCGCAGCGCTTGCAGGACGTGGCGGCAGTGGCGGAGCAGTTCCGTCCCAGCCCGCTGGTGGGCGTTTTCGAAGGTGGCTTTGAGGAATACCGCCGTCAAGGCGCCATGTCGACCGGGCACGTGAATAGTACCGTCGCCGTCCAGCGCGCTATGCAGATTTCCGCGTCGGAAGAGTTGACCCGCCTGGAGCGCAACATGCCCTGGCTGGCGATCACGGGCGCGGTCACACCGTTCATCGGTTTATTCGGGACGGTTTGGGGCATCATCGATGCCTTCCATGGCCTGGGTACTGCCGGCGCAGCCACTCTGCGGGCCGTGGCTCCCGGCATTTCGGAAGCCTTGATCACCACCGCGGCAGGCCTGGCGGCCGCGATTCCCGCCGTCATCGCCTACAACCTGATTGGCGGATCGATTCGCGAGTTCGGCGCGCGGGGAGATGATTTCGCGCTGGAGATGCTGAACGCGGTCGAGCGTCCGCAAACGCAAACCGTGCGTACCGCGGTCGAAGTGCCGGAGGTGCGGCGTTAATGGCTTTCACCGCGCCGAATGGCCGCACGCAAACTTCCCTCGCCGACATCAACATCACTCCCCTGGTCGACGTGGTGCTGGTCCTGCTGATTATCTTCATGGTGACCGCGCCGGTGTTGCAGTCGGGCATTGAAGTGAATGTGCCGAGAACCCGGACCGTAAAGGAAGTCACCGAAGAGCGGCTGGTGATTTCCATCAACAAGCAGCAGCGGGTTTTTCTGGGGAATGACGCGGTCAATATCAACGACATCGGCAACATTCTGCGGCAGAAAATTCGCGACCCGCAGCACCAGTCCATTTATGTGCGGGCCGATGAAGATGTTCCCTTCGGCGCGTTCGCGACCGTGATGGACGCAGTCAAGTCGTCGGGCATCAGCAACGTGAGCATCGTCACCCAGCCCATCAATCCTCATGGCAGCCAACGCTGACATCTTTCTCGAGCACGAGAGTTGGGGCCGTCCGCTGGCCTGGTCGGTGGCGCTGCATGTTGCGTTCTCGCTTCTGATTACCGGCTACGCGATTCTTGTCCCGAAGGGCACGGGTTCGAACTGGGGCGCAGGGGGCGGAGGGGACGCGATCGGGGCGACCCTGGTCAGCACGGTTCCACTGCCGGCCGCTCCGGATGCACAGAACGTGCTGGCGAACGAGTCCAAGGGCCTCAGTCATTCCATTCCCAACATGCCGCTGCCGGACGTGAAAGAGCCGGATGTCATCCCGATTCCTGACAAGAATGCGAAGAAGACCAAGCCGGAAACCACCGCGACGCGGCGAAAGCCGGTGCAACCTGCTCCTCAACCGGAAGAGCCCAGCAATGTGATTCCGTTCGGCGAGGGGGGACCGGTCAGCGGTCCGTACGGGACGTTCAGCGCGGGAGGGGCGAAGGGCGGCTTTGGTTTCACCGGAGGCGGCGGAGATTTCGGCAACCGGTACGCATGGTATGTGCGGGTGGTGCAGCAGAAGGTTTCGGAGAATTGGCTTAAATATGAAGTCGATCCGCGGGTAAGCGAAGCACGACGGGTGTATGTCTTCTTCGATATCAACCGGTCAGGTCAGCCGACCAACGTGCAGATTGAGCAATCGAGCGGCGTGCCGTCGCTGGACCAGTCGGCGGTGCGGGCTTTACAGCGCATCGACACTTTCGGTCCGTTGCCGGCGGATTACCCGGGGAGCAAGGTATCGGTGGAGTTCTGGTTCGATTACAAGCGTTGAGTTGAACTTTTCCGGACATGGGTATGCCTAGGAGTAACTTGTTGAGCATCAAGCGTCGCATTACGATACATTCACCAGCGGTGGGCAGTGCTGGCCGAATGAAAAAAGGGAAGATTGCCCGGCTTTGCACGGTAGGGTTCTCAGCCGTTTGCGCAGTTTTACTGGCCCTGGTTTTGCCGGCATTCGCACAGGACTGGATCCGCACCGGCACCGGCCTGGGCGTGGAAAAAGTGCGCCTGGCCGTGCCCGACTTCAAGCCATCCACGCAGGATTCGAAAAACGCCGAACTGCTCAAGGTCTTCAACGACACATTGTGGAACGACCTGGACACGGCCGGCATTTTTGACCTGGTCTCGAAGAGCTTTTATCCCACCGATTTTCCCGGCGCGCCCGCGGAAATGAAATTCGAAGCGTGGAATGCGCCGCCGCCCAACGCCTCGATGGTGGCGTTTGGCAATCTCGGCATCACCGGCACCCAGGTCGCGGTGCAAGGCTGGCTGTACGACGTCAAGAACATCACGTCACCCCAGGTCCTGGGCAAGCAGTACACGGATGCGGCGACCACGGACGCGGCCCGCCTCATTGCCCATAAGTTCGCGGACGAAATCATTTTCCGCATGGGTGGCGGAGTGCAGGGTGTCGCCGAAACCAAAATTTATTTTGTCAGCGAGCGCGGCGGCCACAAAGAGATCTGGGTCATGGACTACGACGGGGCAAATCAGCACGCAGTCACGCATCTCGGATCGATTTCGCTCTCACCGAGGATTTCGCCCGACGGCTCGCGCCTGGCATTCAGTTCGCTCACCAAGACAGGTTGGGAAATTTTGATGTACTCCATCGATTTGGGGCGGATGGTGGCGTTTCCTCACTTCGGCGGAACGAATCTGTCACCGGCATGGTCGCCGGACGGTACGAAGCTGGCATTCTCCGGATCACGCAGCGGCGATTCGCAGATCTATATCGCTGACGCTTCCGGCGGCAACCTGCGCCGGCTTACCAACGGGCGGGGGCCGGACGTTTCTCCGAGCTGGAATAAGAAGACGGGCGCGCAGATCGCTTTTGTCAGCGGACGGACCGGGCTGCCCCAGATTTACACCATGGAAGCCGACGGCACCAACGTGCAGAAGATGACGGACCAGGGATACGCCGTGTCTCCGCAGTGGTCGCCCAATGGACAATTCCTGGCGTTTTCATGGATGCGGAAATACGGTCCCGGCATGCCGGGCTCGAACGACCTGTACCTGATGGACATCGCCAGCAAGCAGTGGGTGCAGTTGACGCATGACGGTAGCCGCAACGATTTTCCCTCGTGGTCGCCGGATAACCGGCACATTGTATTTCAGTCGAACCGCTCCGGCAGTGAGCAGATCTGGACCATGCTGGCGGACGGCACGAAGCTGCAGCAGTTGACGTTTACGGGAAAGAATTCACAACCGAATTGGACGTGGAAGTAGAAGTTTTTTTTGCTTGAGAACTCATAAGTAATGCCACTGGCGGACGTGGACGGAGTTGGCAGTCCACGCCGCCGCCCACATCAACCGTGCGCCGAAAAGTGCGCCATACCGCAGGGAGGAGAAGGTGAAGCAGCAGAGGATAAAGTGGATTACTCTAATATTGGCTTTGGGCGCCATCATGATGCTGGGCGCCTGCAAGAAGAAGGCGGCACCACCGCCCCCGCCGCCCCCACCGCCGCCGCCGGCGCCGACCGCCTCGATTTCCGCAAACCCGAACACCATTGAGAAGGGGCAGTCGACCACGATTTCCTGGCAGACGACGAATGCCACGGACGTCAGCATCGACGGCATTGGCCCGGTGGATCCGAACGGTTCACGGTCGGTGACCCCAACCGAATCGGCCACCTATCACCTGACGGCCAAAGGAGCCGGGGGCACGCAGGACGCCACCGCGCGGGTGACGGTCACGCTGCCGCCGCCGCCGCCACCACCGCCGCCATCGGCAACCGAAGAAGAGCTCTTCGCACAGAATGTGAAGGACATCTACTTCGATTACGACAAGTCCGACATTCGCGCGGACCAGCAATCGGCATTGCAGAGCGATGCCCAGTTCCTGGCGCAACATCCCAATATTCAGTTCACGGTTGAGGGACACTGCGACGAACGCGGATCGACGGAGTACAACCTGGCGCTAGGCACCAGCCGCGCGGAGTCCGTGAAAAATGCCTTGGTCCAGGCGGGCGTGAATGCCGGCCGCATCAAGACCATCAGCTACGGCAAAGAAAAGCCGTTCTGCTCGGAGTCCAACGAATCGTGCTGGCAGCAGAACCGCCGCGGGCACTTCGTCTACAGCCACTAAGGAGCGGGGGCGACGGCGGGACGGCAAAAGCCGTCGCCCTTGATTTCTTGCCAGTGGCGGTCCGTGTGCATCCGCTGGACACAGGCGGATTCTTGGCCTGAAAATGGGAAGCAACATGAACATTCAGCGACTTTCCGCAACCTCCAGCCTGCTGGCGACCTTGGTGTTGTGCACGCTCCCGGCTTTTGGCGCGAGCAAAGAAATCATCCAGTTGCAAACCCAGGTGCAGCAGCTGCAGGACCAGATGGCGCGCATGCAGCAGTCCTTCGATGAGCGCATGGGCGTGATGCAGCACCTGATCGAACAGAGCACGGATAACGTCAATAAAGTCTCGGCGGGCCTGGGCACGCTGCAATCGTCGCTGGAAAAGCAGCAGGCTGATTCCGGAGGCAAAGTCGACCAGATCTCCGGGCAAATTCAGTCGCTGAACGACACCATGGACGAGCTCAAGGCGCGCCTGGCGAAGGTGGGCAAACAACTGGAAGATATGCAGGCCGCGCAACAGAACCTGAACCAGCAGCCGGCCGGCGCCGCGCAGACGCCTCCCCCGCAAGCTCCGCCACCGGACGTGCTCTATAACAATGGGCTCCGCGATTACAATGGCGGAAAAACCGACCTGGCGGCGCAGGAATTCACCGACTACATCAAGTACTATCCCAATACCGATCTCACCGGGAACGCCTATTTCTATCTCGCCGAGCTGCAATACAAACAGGGGAACTTCCAGACTGCGCTGCAGAACTACGACCAGGTTCTGCAGAACTTTCCGACGGGGAACAAAGCGGCATCCGCGCAATTGAAGAAAGGAATGGCGCTGGTGCAGCTGGGGCAGAAAGACGACGGCATCCGCGAACTGCGGCACGTCGTGCAGCGCTATCCGCGAACCAACGAAGCGCTGCAGGCAAAAGAGCAGTTGCGTCGTTTGGGAGTGAGTACCACGGCGGCTAAGCCTTCGGCCGCCAGAGAGCAATAGCCATCGGCTTGTTTCATGCTGGCAGCCGCCAGCGAAGGGATGTCACTTCTTTGTTTGACTGAATTTGTCTGCCGCGGCTCCCGCTGAGCTTTTATTTCCCCACGTACATTTCCGGAAACTGTTGACGCAGATGCGCTACCTTGGGCGCATCGTTGAACATGATGTAAGGGTCGTGGGGGTGAAGTGTCGCGTAGTCCTGATGGTAGGCCTCGGCCGGATAAAACGCCTTCAGGGGAGCGACCTGGGTCACGATAGGACGGGGAAATACTTTTGCGGCGGTGAGCTGAGCGATGTAAGCCTCGGCAATACGCTTCTGCTCGTCGCTGGTATACAAGATCGCCGAGCGATACTGAGTTCCCTCGTCAGGACCCTGACGGTTCAATTCCGTGGGATCGTGAGCCACGGAGAAGAAGACGCGGAGCAACTGGCCATAGGTGACCTGGGATGGATCAAAAGTGATCTCGACCGACTCGGCGTGGCCGGTGCTGCCCGTCGAAACCTGCTCGTAATTGGGATTATTTGCGGTGCCTCCCGCGTATCCGGAGGTGGCCTTGAGAACGCCCTTCACGTGCTGAAAGACCGCCTGCACTCCCCAGAAGCATCCACCGGAAAGTACCGCGGTTTCGCTTCCATGATTCGGCTCAAGTGCAGCGTCGCTGGCTGCAGCAGGGAACGAGTTGCTGGCCCCGGCAGCGCTAGAGGTGATTCCCACGGCTGCAAGCGCGAGTACGATGCCAAGGAGCAGGGATGAACGCGACATAAATGCCTCCGAACCATGAATGGCGGCCCGTTCACTTAGAGTGTTGAGCGGCACAAAAGTTTCAAGGCAAGTCCGGTCACAAATATTACGGGTTGACGAGGATGAGCTCCTGCCGTTTGCAATGACGTGACCTTGCTCCGAGAACTCGGGTAGTGAGATGCAAGAATCAGGGTCAGTCGCCGGCATTGTTTTCATGTTATGCTGCGCTCAAGTTCATCCCAAGGAAGCCCTTGCTGCTCGAACTGCGTCTCGAGAATTACGCCGTCATCGACAACGCCGCGGTCGAATTCGGGGCGGGACTTAATCTTCTTACCGGCGAGACCGGCGCCGGAAAATCCATCCTCATTGACGCGCTCGCGCTACTCCTGGGCGACAAGGCCTCGTCCGAAGTTGTCCGGACAGGCGCAGAGCGGGCGGTCATCTCGGCGGTATTTGAAGCCGAAGCGGGCGTGGAGAAAGCCATCCGAAAAGTACTGGAGGCTAATGGCATCGACACAGAAGATGAGTCGATCATTGTGCGGCGGGAGATTGCGGCTGGGGGCAAGGGCAGGGTTTTTCTGAATAATCAACCGGCGACGGTGAGTGTGCTTCGGCAATTGGCGCCGCACCTGGCGGTAGTCCACGCGCAGAATGAGTCCATCCTGTCATTTGACGGCCCGACGCGGCTGGCCCTGCTCGACGCGTATGCAGGAGTCAACAGCGAGACAGGGGTGCAGGCATTTGATGGCTGGAAGGCAATTCGAAGCCAGATTAAGGAACTGGAGCGGGGTGAACAGGACCGCTTGCGGCTGCTGGACCTATGGACATTTCAGAACCGCGAGATCGAGCAGGCAAAACTGCAGCCCGGCGAGAACGAGCGCCTGGAAAGCGAGAAACGGGTGCTGGCGAATGCCGAGAAGATCTACAACGCGGTCATGAATGCGTTCGACCTGCTATACGAGGGGAACGGGTCGGCATCCTCGTCATTGCGGGCGGCGCAGAAGCAGATCGAAGAACTGTCGCGATATGAACCGAAATTCGAGGAGGCGCTTGCGGCGTTGGAGTCGGCGCGTATTAGCGTCGAGGATGTGGGTGCGACTTTGCGCGACTACGCGGGAGGCATTCAGGCGTCGCCGGAACACCTGGCCGAGGTAGAGGACAGGCTTGCCACGATTGACCGCCTGAAACGAAAGTATGGGCCGAGCCTGGAACAGGTGATCAACTTTGGCGAGGAGATCAGCCGCAAGCTTTCGGAGATGGAGAACAAGGACGAAGTCCTGGGTGAACTGCGAGAGGACCTGGCGCGGGCGGCGCAGGAATATCTGAAAGCAGCGAGAGCGGTGTCGGCCAAGAGGAAAGAGGCGGCGCGGAGATTGGAAAAGACGGTGGAAGGCGAAATCAACGACCTGGCTATGAAGTCGACATTCCGGATTCAGATTTCGAGTTCCGAAGAAGAAGGGAACTGGTCCGCCAGCGGCATCGATGAGGTGGTTTACATGATCTCCACCAATCCCGGGGAGCCGCTGCGGCAACTCGAACACATTGCTTCGGGAGGCGAACTTTCGCGCGTCATGCTGGCGCTGAAGGCCAGCGTAGAGGCAGGAGCTTCCAAGGGAGGAAAGAAGAACTCCACCCAGCGCACGCTGGTGTTCGACGAAATCGACACCGGGATTGGCGGGCGGGCAGCGGAAGCGGTCGGCAGGAAGTTGAAGGCATTGGCACGCACCAGCCAGGTACTTTGTGTAACCCACTTGCCTCAAATCGCCACCTTCGCCGACCGTCACTACGTGATTGAGAAGAAAGTGTCATCGGGAAAAACCGTCACCACGGTGCGCCATATCGCTGGAGACGAACGCACCGAGGAAGTAGCGCGCATGATTAGTGGCGCCAAGTTGACCGACACGTCCCGCAAGCATGCCGAGCAGATGATCAAGGCGAATGCTTAGCGAGGCGTTGCCCGGGTTGGAGTCCTGCCCTGTTTAGCTAATATGCCCAGCTAAGTGCAGTACACAGTTCAGCTCGGCTTCGGTGAAGACCCGAAGGACGGTGTTGCTGGCCAACGTTTGTGATCCGGTGGTTTGCTGATCCAGCAAAGCTGAGTGTCAGGGCTTCTTCAACGTGGGCAGTCAAAACAAACGTGATACTTGTCTCCGCGGGCCAATACGACGTAAGACGGATCCGGTAAAGGCAGCCCTTCCCCGTTCGGGTGCCAATATGCGCCAATGGCTGCTAATCCTTGCAGTTTCTGTCGCTTACATTGACCGACGCGAGCTTTTTCAGTAACTTACGGTATAGTTCTGCCATCAGGAAAAGTGTAACCTTATGGGAGTGGGGCTTATTGTGTCTAACTCTGAAAGCAAGACTCTGCTTTTATTGAAGCCGCGTGGCTTCTGCGCGGGCGTGGTCCGCGCCATTGATATTGTCCGCATTGCCTTGGAGGCTTTCGGACCGCCCATCTACGTCCGCAAGGAGATCGTCCACAATCGTTTTGTCGTGGAAGAACTGCAGGCGAAAGGTGCAATTTTTGTCGACAGCGTGGATGAGGTTCCAGAGGGCGAACGGGTCATTTACAGTGCCCACGGCGTCTCCCCGGAGGTCCGCGACGGGAGTAAGTTGCGCAAATTGCGGGTGATTGACGCCACTTGCCCGCTGGTCACCAAGGTTCACGTGGAAGCGGTCAAGTTCGCCAAGGAAGGCTATTCGTTAATTCTGATTGGGCATCATGATCACGATGAGGTGATCGGGACCCTGGGGGAAGCGCCGGCGGTCACGCAGGTGGTTGGTTCTCCAGAAGACGTTGCGGCACTGACGGTCCCCGATCCCGACCGAATCGCTTACCTGACCCAGACCACCCTAAGCCTGGACGAAACCAAGGACATCATCGCGGCGTTACAAGAAAAATTCCCCAATATCAAGGGGCCGGCGGCGCAGGACATCTGCTATGCGACAGAAAACAGGCAAGTTGCGGTGAAGCAGGTGGCCTCAGAAGCAGATTTGGTACTTGTGGTGGGTTCGGATAACAGTTCTAATTCGAACCGGTTGGTAGAAGTAGCGAGGAACTTGGGAACCAATGCGCATCTAATCGACAGCTACAAAAACATCAAGGCGGATTGGTTAGCCAGCGTGCGAACGATTGCCCTGACTGCTGGGGCATCGGCTCCGGAGTGCCTGGTGGAAGAAGTAGTGAAGTTCCTGATGTCGCAAGGCTTCGGCAACGTGAAGGAACTGGAAGTAATGCCAGAGAACGTGCGCTTCGGTCTACCACCGGAAATTGTGGAGGCTATTGCGGCCGCTCCCGCGAGCGCAGCCGCCGAGTAACGAAAAAAAGCATGGAAGAACACTCCCCCTCCCCCGCAGCGCCATCCGCGCCGCAACTGCGCTTTGGCAAGATTGATGATCTCTCCAGCCGAGTGGCCGTGAGCGTCGATGCGGCCCGCAAATTCCTCTTCTCGCAACAGTCCGACGAGGGCTACTGGTGTGGCGAGTTGGAAGCCGACAGCACGCTGGAATCGGATTACATCCTCTTGCACACGTTGCTTGGCACGGGTAACCAAGCGCGCTTCGAAAAGTGCGCGAACTACATCATTCAACATCAGAACGAGGACGGGGGCTGGGCCATTTATGCAGGAGGCCCGGCGAATATCAGCGCGTGCGTGAAGGCATATTTCGCGCTGAAACTGACCGGCTATTCTCCCGATCACCCGGTCCTGGAGCGCGCCCGTAAGAAGATCCTGGAAATGGGCGGCGTGACAGAAGTTAATACCTTCACCAAGATTTATCTCTGCTTTCTTGGACAGTACGATTACGACGCAGTTCCGGCGATTCCGCCGGAGATCGTGCTGTTTCCCAACTGGTTCTGGTTCAACATTTACGAAATCTCTTCATGGTCGCGGGCCATTCTGGTTCCGCTGTCGATTTGCTATGCGAAGAAACCGTTCCGCAAGATTCCGGCGGAGATGGGAATCGACGAGTTGTTTGTGGGCGGACGCAACAAGTCTCGGATGCGTCTGCACTGGTCGAAAAAGCTGATTTCGTGGCGAAATTTCTTCCTCTGTCTTGATCGTCTGACACACTGGCTGGAAGCGGTTCATATTCGGCCGCTGCGTTCCATAGCGCTGAAGCAAGCCGAAAAGTGGATGCTGGAACATTTCGAGATGAGCGACGGCCTGGGGGCGATCTACCCGTCGATGCTGAACGCGATCATCGCCCTGCGTTGCCTGGGGTACTCGCTGGACGACCCACAGGTGATCCGCGCGATGGATGAATTCGAAAAGCTCGGGATCGAAGAAGGCGACACCTTCCGGATGCAGCCCTGCATGTCGCCGGTATGGGACACGGCGTATGCGATGTTTGCCCTGGGCGAAGCCGGGGTTCCGGCGACCGATCCACGCATAGTGAAGTCCGCCGACTGGATCCTGCAAAAACAAGTGCGTACCGCGGGGGACTGGACGGTAAAAAACCGGGAGGGGCGGCCGGGCGGCTGGTATTTCGAATTCAATAACGAGTTTTATCCCGACGTCGATGATAGCGCGATGGTCTGCCTGGGACTGACGCACGCGGAACATCCCAATGGGCGCTATCAACGCGAATCAGTGCAGCGCGCCATTGACTGGATCTTCTCGATGCAATGTAAGAACGGCGGCTGGGCCTCATTCGACAAGAACAACGACAGAATGGTGTTCGAACACATTCCCTTTGCCGATCACAATGCCATGCTGGATCCGCCGACGGTCGACATCACCGGCCGGATTCTCGAGATGCTGGCGGCGTACGGTTACGACAAGAACCACCGCGCGGTGAAGAAGGCGCTGAAATTCATTCGTGAGGAGCAGGAGGCGGACGGCTCCTGGTTCGGCCGCTGGGGCGTGAACTACGTTTACGGCACCATGCTGGTGTTGCGCGGGCTGGAAGCTATCGGCATTGACCACCACGAACCCTACGTGCAGCAAGGCGCGGAGTGGCTGCGGATGGTGCAGAATGCGGACGGCGGCTGGGGTGAAACCTGCGGTTCATACGACGATCCGACGACGCGCGGGGTTGGGCCCAGTACTCCGTCGCAGGCCGCGTGGGCGATCATGGGCCTGCTGGCCGCGAGCGATACGCGCAGTGATTCGGTCGCGCGAGGCATCGCATACCTGCTGCGCACGCAGAAAAAAGATGGATCGTGGGATGAGCCTTTCTACACCGGAACTGGGTTTCCGCGCGTGTTCTACCTGAAGTATCACATGTACCGCCAATACTTCCCGCTGATTGCGCTCACGACGTACGCCAAAGTGATGGCAGAAGAGAGTAAGGCCTAGGGGCTTCGGATCCTGGCTCGCCGTTTCAGCCTGCGCTGAAAGCCGTGCGGCGGGGTTCAAGAGTTCCATGGCGGCGTTGAAAACGGGAACTGAGAACTGCGAGTGAGAGCGTTCGTAACAGGCGCGAGCGGATTTGTTGGCAGTCACGTGGCACAAGTTCTTAACGAGCAGCGAGCCGATCTGCGGCTGCTGGTACGCTCGACCAGCGATCTCCGCAACCTGCAGGCATTAAGCGCGGAACGAGTCGTCGGCGATTTACGCATCCCGGATTCGTATGAAAAAGCGCTGCAGGGATGTGACGCGGTTTTCCACGTCGCGGCCGATTACCGGTTGTGGATTCGCGATCCGGAGCAGATGTACCGATCCAATGTGGACGGCACCCGTGGGCTGCTGGAAGCTGCGCAGAGAAACGGCGTGAGGCGTGTGGTGTACACGTCGAGCGTGGCGACGATGGGGTTCACCGGCAGTGGCTCTTCGGCGGATGAGAATTCGCCAGTGTCGCTCAAGGAGATGATCGGCGACTACAAACGTTCGAAGTTCATGGCCGAAGAACTCGCCCTGCGGCAGGGGCGGGAAGCGGCGACCGGGAAGGGAACTGAAGTGGTGGTGGTGAATCCAACCACCCCAGTCGGGGAGCGCGACATCAAACCTACGCCGACCGGCCGAATCGTTGTCGATTTCTTGAAGAAGAAGTTTCCGGCCTACGTGGATACGGGATTGAACCTGGTGGATGTCCGGCAATGCGCCCAGGGGCACGTGGCGGCATGGGAGAAAGGGCGAAGCGGAGAGCGCTATATCCTGGGCGGAGAAAACCTCACGCTCAAGCAGATTCTTGACAAGCTCGCCGCGATCACCGGCTTGCCGTCTCCCCGGGTAAGAGTTCCGTACGTAGTGGCTTTGGCAGCCGGTGCTGTGGATGAAGTCGTCAACGGACGGATTTTCGGTCGAGAGCCGCGCGCGACCGTGGACGCGGTTCGCATGAGCCGGAAAAAGATGTTTGTGAGTTCGTCGAAGGCAGAGCGCGAGTTGGGGTGGCAGACAGGACCCGTGGATGACGCACTGCGTCGCGCGGTGGAGTGGTTTCGAGCCAATGGCTATGTATGAAGGGACCCCAGCTGTCGAAGAAGGTGATCCTCCGGCAGGGGTCCCGTTGCGTGAAGACAAGATGTCGAGCAGCAGGAAGTCCGTCGCGCTGGTCGCGGCCCTCGAACACGAGATCAAGCCGCTGGTGAAGAATTGGCGCAGGGTGGAACAAGAATATGAAGGCCGGCGCTTCAAGGTTTTTGAGCAGGAGAACGCCGTGCTCATTTGTAGCGGCATTGGCGCGGAAGCAGGAAGACGGGCGGCAGAAGCGGCGATCGTGCTATATCGGCCAGCTTCGATTCGATCGGTGGGATTTGCCGGGGCAATCAATCCTGGTTTGAAAGTCGGGGATGTGATCACGCCGCGAAAGGTGATCGACGGACGCGACGGCAGTTCGACGGACACGGGAGAGGGCCACGGTGTGGTGGTCAGCTCCGCGCAGGTGGCGGGTCCAGAACAGAAGGCAAGGTTAGGCGAGGCATACGGGGCGATGGCGGTCGACATGGAAGGCGCGGCGGTGGCACAAGGGGCGCAGGCACGCTCGGTTTCCTTTGCATGCGTGAAAGTAATTTCAGATGAGAGGGACTTTGCCATGCCGCCGGTGCAGAAATTTGTCGATCACCAAGGACAACTTCACGTCATGGGACTGATCTTCTATTTGGCGGTGCGGCCCTGGTGGTGGCCGAGCGCGTTGAGATTGGGGCTGAACAGCAGGCGAGCGGCACGGGCATTGTCCAAGGCGCTGATCCCGAGGATCGTAGAACTCACGACCAACGCGGTTCCATCGCGTTAGAAACATGGCGACGACCAAAGAAATCACGATTGAGACAAAGCCAGAAGCACCTCCCGCCCTGATGCAGGCGGCTGTGTACCGCGGCATCAACGACGTGCGGATGGAGACAGTCGCTGTCCCGAAGATCGGGCCGGGCGAACTGCTGGTGAGAGTTGAGACTTGCGGGATCTGCGGCACTGACCTGAAAAAGATCGCGACGGGCTCGCATTCCGCGCCGCGGATCTTCGGGCACGAAACGGCAGGCGTAGTAGTCGCGACGGGCGCGGGCGTTCGCGACTTTCGCGAAGGCGAACGGGTGGTTGTGTTTCATCATGTTCCCTGCGGCGAGTGCTATTACTGCCGTCACAAAACGTTTGCCCAGTGCGCAACCTACAAGCGCGTCGGCTGCACGGCCGGGTTCGAGCCCAGCGGTGGCGGATTTGCCGAATATGTTCGGGTAATGGATTGGATCGTGAAACGAGGCACGGTCCGAATTGCCGACGGTGTCTCTTTCGATCAGGCTTGTTTTGTGGAGCCAGTGAACACCTGCATGAAGGGTATCGAGACGCTACGTCTCAGGGCAGACGAAACGGTGCTGGTCATTGGCCAGGGTCCGATCGGAATCATTCTCGGCGTGTTGGCCAAGCGTTCGGGGGCTACGATCATTACTTCCGATTTGTATCCTCAGAGGCTTACAATATCTAAAAGCTTCGGTTTAGGGACATCCATTGACGCTTCGCAGTCCGACGTAGTGCGGCGGACTCGCGAGCTGACGGAGGGGCGTGGGGCCGATGCCGTGATACTTGCGGTGGGCGGCAATGCCCTGATTCGCACTGCCATGGACGGGGCACGTCCTGGTGGACGTATCTTACTGTTCGCCCAGACGGTCCACGGAGAAGCCACGGTCGATCCCGCGGCTATCTGCGTGGAGGAAAAATCTTTGCTGGGCTCTTACAGCGCTTCCGTAGATTTACAGGAGGAATCGGTTCGGTTTGTGATGAACCGCGAAATGAATTTGGAGGGTCTGATCAGCCACCGTTTTACCCTGTCGCGCAGTGTCGAAGCGCTCGATCTCGCTGCCCACCCCCAACCCGGTTCGATGAAGATCATGATTCATCGGGGCAGCGTACTGGAAGGAAGCACATAGTGAACGGAAAAATGACGGCCGCCGTCCTATACGGCAAAGAGGACGTCAAGATTGAAAAAGTTCCCATTCCCCGCGTAGGACAAGGTGAAGTACTGGTGAAAGTGCAGGTCGCACTGACCTGCGGTACGGATTTAAAGGTTTACCAGCGAGGCTACCATGCACGGATGATTGTGCCTCCGGCGCTGTTCGGGCACGAATTGGCCGGGGTGGTCGAGGAAGTGGGGCCAAACGTACGCGGCTTCAAGAAGGGGATGCGGGTGGTGGCGCTGAACTCGGCGCCCTGCGGCATGTGCTTCTATTGCTCGAAACACCAGGAGAATCTCTGCGAGGACCTGCTGTTCAACAATGGCGCGTATGCGGAGTACATTCGCATTCCCAAGCGCATTGTCGAGAGCAATATGCTGGCGGTGCCGCCCGATGTGAGTTATGAAGAGGCCGCAATGGTGGAGCCGCTGGCTTGCGTCCTGCGAGGCCTGCATGAAACCGGCGTCGAGATCGGGGACACGGTCATCGTGATCGGGGGTGGTCCGATCGGGCTGATGTTTGTCCAAGTGGCGAAGGCGATCGGCTGCAACGTTGTCTCGGTGGTCAAGCGTGACTCACAAGTAGCAGCCGCGAAGCGCATGGGCGCGCACGATGTCGTGCAAATCACCAACGTGAAAGATCCCATCGAAGCGGTCCGGGCGATGACGTCAGAACGCCGGGGCGGAGATGTGGTGATCGAAGCCGTGGGCCGCCCGGAGGCGTGGGAATGGTCGACGGAGATGGTTCGCAAGGGAGGCACGGTCAACTTCTTTGGCGGATGCGCCGCGGGAACCAAGGTTCAGCTCGACACCAATCGGCTGCACTACTCCGAGATCACGCTGAAAGCCACGTTCCATCACACGCCCGACACGGTGCGGCGCGCCTTTGGATTGATCGCGGAGAAGAAAATCCGCTCCACCGACTACATCACGGGGGAAGCGCCGCTGTCACGGCTGCAGCAAGTGCTGCGGCACATGCTGAACCGAAACGGCGATATCAAGACCGCTATCATTCCCGGACACTAGCGGCTTTCCGACGTGTCGATGCGGAGGGCAGCAGGATCATATCCAAAAGGCATGTCTTCGAGCACCAACCCGCTGCCGGTCCCTGTATCTTCCACGGGGTGGAGCAAGCTTCCGCCTGCGTACGCGATTCCCGAGCGGGCGCCTTCACAGCAAGAAGCGAGAGAGTATTGCCGTAAGCTGGCGCGTAGCCATTATGAAAATTTCTCGGTCGCCAGCTGGTTTCTACCCAAGCGGCTGCAGCAACACTTTTTCAATGTCTACGCGTACTGCCGAATATCCGACGATCTGGGCGATGAGGTTGGAGATCCAGCAGCATCACTCGCACTACTGGACCAGTGGGAAGAAGAACTTGAGGCGTGCTACTCGGGGCAGCCGCGACATCCGGTGTTCGTGGCGCTGGCAGAAACGGTTCGGGCGTTCGACATTCCGCAGCACGAATTCTCTGACTTGTTGACCGCGTTCCGCCAGGACCAGACTATTCTCCGCTACGAAGGCTTCGAAGACCTGCTTGGCTATTGCAGGAATTCCGCTAATCCCGTGGGGCACCTGGTGCTTTATGTTTGTGGATACCGGGATGAGGAGCGGCAGAAACTTTCGGATTACACCTGCACCGCGCTGCAGTTGGCGAACTTCTGGCAGGATGTGAGCGTCGATTACGCGAAAGGCAGGATTTACCTTCCGCTGGAGAGCCTTCGCGGGCACGGCGTATCAGAGGAGGACATTGCATCTGAGAGAAACACGCCCGAGTTCCGGGAAATGATGAGAAGCGAAGTAGAGCGTGCGCGCGAATGGTTTGGGCGCGGGCTTCCGCTGGTCAGCATGGTGGACCGGGAACTGGCGATCGATCTGGAACTGTTCAGTCGCGGAGGCCAGGAAATTCTCAATGCGATCGAGCGGCAGGGATTCGCGGTGCTAGGCCAACGTCCGTCAATTTCAAAATCACGCAAGCTGGCGCTGGTGGCACGGGCAGCGCTAGGCAAGTTGCGATGAGCACTGCCGTGCAGCCAGCTACTGTGCCCTTCTCTCCCACCCCGTCCCAACTGGCCGTTGCGTACTCGGTATGCCGACACATTACGCGTTCCTCGGCCAAGAATTTCTATTATGCGTTCCTGGTATTGCCACGCCACAAGCGACAAGCGCTGTGCGCGGTGTATGCATTCATGCGGCGTTGCGATGATATTGCCGATGACGGGCAGCTGGGAATGCGCGAGCGGAGAGCCAAGCTTTCCGAGACGCTCGACAACTTGCATCGGGCGCAAGCCGGGCAGCCCACCGACGATCCAGTGTTGCTGGCATTGATCCACACGCAACGACGCTACAACATCGCGCCAGAATTGCTGGACCAGCTTGCGTTCGGCACGATGATGGATGTTCCCGAGGAAGCCCACGAAGAACCTGGGGGAGCGCGGCCGGCGCAGGAGGCGGCGCAATCGGGAATCGTGGTTCAATATCGAAACTTCCAGGAGCTGTATCAGTACTGCTACCGGGTAGCGGCGGTGGTGGGCCTGGTATGCATTCGCGTCTTCGGCTACAAGGATCCCGCGGCGGAGGCGCTGGCGGAACGGTGCGGACTGGCGTTTCAACTGACCAACATCATCCGAGACGTGCAAGAAGACGCGCAGATGGGGCGGGTATACCTGCCGGCGAATGACCTGGCGGGATTCGGAATCGCGGCTTCCGAGTTGCGCGACGCCAGTGATGGCGCACGGTTTCAGTCGTTGCTGTCGATGGAAGCGGAGCGAGCCCGCGAATTTTACCGTTCGGGTGACGAACTGATTCCGCTGGTGGACGAAGACAGCCAGCCTGCGCTGTGGGTGCTGATTACCATCTATCGCCGGCTGCTCGACAAGATCGCGGAACGGCAATACGACGTGTTCCATGGCAAAGTTCGGCTGACCACGCGGGAGAAGCTGAGCATCCTGGCGAAAGGCTTCGTAAAACGGCTGGCGTGATGAACCAGCGCTGGAGAGAAGCTCCCAAGGTGGGCGTGGTTGGCGGCGGGCTTGCGGGGCTGGGAGCCGCCTGCGTTCTCTGCGAAGCCGGATTCCGCGTGAGCTTGTTTGAACGGCGTCCGTACCTGGGCGGACGCGCCTCTTCCTACCAACATCCCGGCAGCGGCGAAGTCATCGACAACTGCCAGCACGTTCTGCTGGGCTGCTGCACGAACCTGATCGACTTCTACCAGCGCATTGGAGTGCAGGACCGCATTCGCTGGTACGACCGCCTCACTTTTCTGGAACCAGGGGGCCGCGCCTCGGTGATCGCACCATCGGCATTGCCGGCGCCGATGCACACGGCCCCGGCATTTCTTCGCGCACATTGCCTCGACTTCGCCGATAAGTTAGGGATCGCGCGCGCAATGATGGCACTCGCGCCCACAGTTCCCCGGGAGCATGGAGAGAGTTTCCTGAACTGGCTCAAGCGCCATGGGCAAACGGAGCGCGCCATTGAACGGTTCTGGAAAACCATCCTAGTCAGCGCTCTGAATGAGGATCTTGACCGGATGTCTGTGCCCTACGCGGCGCAAGTGATCCGCGAGTCATTCTTGAAGTCCGCGGATGCCGGACGCATGGGCGTTCCCACGATTCCGCTGACCGAGCTTTATAACGCGGCCGGCGCATACATCGAGAAACATGGCGGAGAAGTGCGGCTGAGGGCGGCGGTTCAGTCGTTTCGGGCGGAGCCGTCGGGAGTGCAACTCCAGATTCCGGATGGCAATCAACAGCTTGATTACCTGGTGATGGCAGTGTCGTTTGACATCTTGCCGCGGATGTTGCCTGACAGTGCAGCGGCGCAACCTTTGCGGGAAATGCTGGAACACTTCGAAGGTTCTCCGATCACCGGCGTCCACTTGTGGTTTGACCGCGAGATCAGCGAACTCGATCACGCCGTGCTTCTAGATCGGACGATTCAGTGGATGTTCCACAAATCACGGTTCAACATTCGACACCGCGGCACGGGGAGCTACGTGGAACTGGTCGTGAGTTCCAGCAAAAGCCTGGTGGAGAAATCGCGGGCAGAAATTGAAGAACTAGCGGTGCGGGAATTACAAGAGTTCTTCCCGGCCGCGCGTGAAGCGAAGCTGGTGAAATCGACGGTGATCAAGGAAGTGCACGCCACCTATTCCCCCGTGCCCGGCGTGGACGCATTTCGTCCACGGCCTGAGACAGCGTGGCCAAGAGTTTTTCTGGCGGGGGACTGGACGGCTACGGGATGGCCGGCCACGATGGAAGGCGCGGTACGCGGAGGTTACCAGGCGGCGGAAGCGCTGGCCCGAGTGGCAGGTGCGGACAGAACGAATTTCGTGGTCGCGGATCTTCCGGCACTGGGCTTTATGCGGCTGTTCGGCTGACATCTGCCGCCTGTCACCCAGTTCAGGGCAGTGTGCCGAGCATGCCGTTCAGCGCGCAATGAGCGCAACGAAAGCTACTGCGTGCGGCGGATCCAGAAGCTCGACGGCCACACGCGACGATTATCCCGGGTGGGAATCTGGCTGCGCAGGTTTTTCGGCATCCTGATATGGCTCTCTTTCCAGTTGGGAAAAGCCAACCCCAGCTCATCGGCGTGATACGCCTGCATCGCGCTACTTCCCCAGAGAACTTCGAATGCAGAATTGAAAGCCAGAAAAGCCTGCATCAGGTACTGTTCGGACCAGAAAGATAGAAGTTTCAGTACAGAATCGCGCGGGTACTCGTCGGGGAGGAAGATGTCGTGCGCATGAACCAGGACTCCTCTATTCAGGCGAGGCAGGATTTCCAGATATTCGCGTACGACGTCGCTGCCCACACTCACCACATGGCTGGAATCGAGGAATAGCATGTCGCCGGCCTGGAGCGTGAGAAACAACTCGAGACCGACATCCTGCACCGGCTTGGCGATTAGACGGCGCAAATCGCCCCAGTGACGGCCAAGGCGCGGATCGGGAAAGGGATCGATGGTGATCAGTTCACCTTGCACCTGGTCCTGATCCCGATTCATCTTCAGCGCGGTTGCCAGCAAACGGGTACTCATTCCGCCGCCCACCTCAATGATGCGGGAGGGGCGATAGTGTCTTACGAAACAGTAGGCGATTTCCGCATCCACGCTTTCGAAATAGCCGTTATTGTAGTGGTACTCGCTATCGAGATTGGGAGCGTTGCTGAACATAAGCTCGCTGGAATACCGTGGGACAATGTCCTGAAGAAAGCGCAACTGTTCCGGCAATCGCAGATCGACACCCACCAGCGCAGAGGGGTCGGGCCAGGGACGCCGTTCCAACTCAGCCAAATCCGGAACCGGCCAGTAAAAATGATTCGGGGTTACGCTGATACCCGCGCGCTGCAGCGCCCGAAAAGAGGATCCGATCACGGACGTGACTTTCTCGTTTTCACGAAAGGCCCGCGCGATATCGGTCAAGGTGTGCCGGCTACGGCGTTTTTTGCGCGATCCAGGCGAGGGATCTTGTTGCCCATTTTCCGGGGCAGAGCCGTTGGGTGGAAGGTTGTCCACCAGCGGCTTTCGGAGTTGTGAATCAGTCGTCATTCAGGTACACCTCGCTGCCGTACTTGCAGCACAACAGCCCCGATTGTTCATGAAGAATTGAGGCCGTGACGCCCGTTGCCCCTGCAGACGCCGATAAGATGCGGCGGCCCGAAAGACGGTTTGTCGAGTGCCGGTCGACCCTGTGCCGGTAGGGAAATGGAATGGGATCTTTGCTAAGGTTAGTGCGCGCGTGTTGTTGCATGGTGCAGACGGCCAACGCATGGCAGGCGCGGGAGTTCGGGTATGGGGAGAGTAGCTAAGTTATAAACAAACAATTACTTGCGCACTCGCGATTGTTCTTCCCGGTCGTGCACACTGGATAATGGAGATGGAATGAACATCCTGGAGTTTACTGTCCTGGTGTTTAGCGGGTCGCTGGTTGCCGGGTTTTTGGGCGCACTCACCGGACTGGGCGGTGGAGTGGTACTGGTACCTTTGCTGACGCTGCTCTTCAAGGTGGACATTCGTTACGCCATCGGCGCTTCGCTGGTTTCGGTAATAGCGACGTCGTCGGGAGCGGCCGCCGCGTATGTAAAGGAGGGTTTCTCCAATATCCGAATCGGCATGTTTCTGGAAATTGCGACTACAGCCGGCGCTCTGCTAGGCGCGTTCCTGGCGGCCAAGATTTCACCCTCGGCGATCGCTACGATTTTTGGCGCGGTACTGATTTATTCCGCGTTCCTCTCCCGCCGTCCTCGAGGGCCTTCTCCGGAAGAACAGGTTCCGGATAAGCTCGGTACCCTGCTGAAAATGAACGGCAGCTTTCCCACTCCGGAAGGCGAGAGATTCTATTGCGTGCGCCGAGTTCCCACGGGATTCAGCCTGATGTTCGGAGCGGGCGCTCTCTCCGGATTGTTGGGCATCGGGTCGGGAGCGGTGAAGGTCCTGGCCATGGACCAGGCGATGAAAATTCCTTTCAAAGTGTCGACCACCACCAGCAACTTCATGATCGGGGTAACGGCAGCGGCAAGCGCAGGGATATACCTGACGAGAGGTTACATCGACCCCGGCATTGCCATGCCGGTGATGTTGGGTGTATTGGCGGGCTCGCTGGTAGGCAGCCGGATCCTGGTGACCGCAGAGACGAAATGGCTGCGGGTAATATTCAGCCTTGTGATCCTGTTCCTGGGAGTGCAGATGATCTACCAGGGACTTACGGGGCATATCTAGAGAATGGCGACGACGCGATGGAGCGATCAGAAGACTGAAGATATTGTCGGCAACCTGCTAAGGGCGGGAGTGCTGATCTCCGCCGCCATCGTGGTATTGGGCGCGATCCTGTACCTGGCACGGCACGGGTTGCAAAAGGCTGATTACCGTTACTTTCATGGCGAGCCCAAAAACCTGGTCGCTCTGGGCGGGATTGTGCAATATGCATTCACGGGGAGGGGACGCGGAATCATCCAGCTCGGCCTTCTTCTCCTGATCGCGACTCCGATTGCCCGAGTGGCATTTTCAATCGTCGCCTTCGCCCTGGAGCGCGACTGGATGTACGTGGCGTTTACGTCCGTAGTATTGGCCATTCTTTGCTACAGCCTGCTGGGATTTTAGATCGATTTCCGAAAAGTACCGTTGGGCGAGCGTTTGCCGAGGGTTGCAGGCGTGCTTATGTAAAGTTGTGTAAATCCATGGAAATGAATGAATTGTCATGCCGGGGCAATAGCACGTTTATGCGCAAACGGTACTCTGAGACAAGTACACCTTTCAAAAATTGATGGTAGGGTCGAAGCCAAGGATTTCATGAGAATCGCTGGGGTTGCGAGTGCGTTTCCCAGGTACTACTACCGGCAGGAAGTCATCCTGGAAGCACTCAAACGAAACTGGGCGGACAAGCTGGAAAACCCGCGGGTGGTGGACCATCTGCACACGCATTGCCGGGTGGCCGGACGGCACCTGGCCCTGCCGATCGAAGCGTATACCGATATCGACAGCTTCGGGCGAGCAAACGATGCGTGGATCGAGGCCGCGCAGGACCTCGGGAAACAGGCTCTTTGCCGAGCTCTGAACCAGGCGGGGATGGCGGCTGCGGAATTGAGCGCCATTTTCTTCATCTCGGTCACCGGAGTCGCCAGCCCGTCGATTGACGCTCGCCTCATCAACCTGATGGGCCTGTCGCCCAACATCAAGCGGATTCCGATATTTGGACTGGGCTGCGTTGCAGGCGCTGCGGGCGTGGCTCGCGCGGCAGACTACGTGCGCGCCTATCCAAAGCAGGCCGCGGCGCTGGTTACGGTGGAGTTGTGTTCGCTGACCTGGCAACGCGATGACCTCTCGATGCCAAACCTGATCTCGACCGGGTTGTTCGGCGATGGCGCTGCGGCGGTGATCGTGGGCGGATCGGAGAAAGTCGAGCATGGTCCGAAGGTAGTGGCGAGCCGATCGAATTTCTATCCCAACACTGAAGACGTGATGGGCTGGGCCATTTCGGAAAGAGGTTTCGAAATCGTGCTGTCGCGCAGCGTTCCGGACATGGTGCACCAGCACCTTGCGCCAGACGTGGACGATTTCCTGGCAGACCACGGCTTGAACCGATCCGACATTGGCAGTTGGATCATGCACACTGGCGGTCCCAAGGTGTTGCAGGCCACAGAAGAAGCGCTGGCCCTTCCTGAAGGCGCGCTGGATGCCTCGTGGGGATCGCTGAACAAGTTGGGGAACTTGTCCTCAGCCTCGGTGCTCACCGTTCTAGAAGAGTACATGATGCGCCGCAGGCCCGAGGCCGGCGGCCTGAGTATCCTGGCGGCAATGGGGCCGGGCTTCTGTTCCGAGCTGGTGCTATTGGAGTGGTAACCGCGAATGCATTCAAGTTTGTATGACACGGAAGTATTCGTCGCAGGCGGCGGTCCGGCCGGACTGGCGGCAGCAATCGCGTTACGGCAGCAGGGTTTCGAAGTCATGCTGGCGGATGCGGCGCGTCCGCCCATTGACAAGGCGTGTGGCGAAGGCATAATGCCGGACGGCCTTGCCGCACTATCCGGGCTTGGCATCGTAATACCGGCGGAAGATGGTTACACATTTCGCGGAATCCGATTTTCCGATGAGCAGGCCGGGGTTCACGCAAATTTTCCCCAGGGGCGGGGTATGGGAATCCGGCGCACCGTGCTGCACCAGAGAATGGTGGACAAAGCCGGGGAACTGGGCGCGCAGATGCTTTGGCGCGCACAAGTGAATGGCCTCACCGAGAAGGGCGTTCTGGTGAACCGCCGCGAGGTCCGTTGCCGCTGGATTGTCGGCGCGGACGGACAAAATTCGCGGGTGCGGAGTTGGGCCGGCCTCGATGCGGGATCGGGATCAGCATGGCGCTTTGGCTTCCGCAAGCATTTTGCGATCGCGCCGTGGTCCGATTTCGTGGAGGTCTTCTGGACTCAGTACGGCCAGGTGTACGTAACGCCGGTAGGGCCCAAAGAAATTTGCGTGGCTCTCGTCACGCGGCGTCGCGAGCATCGTCTAACTGATGTGTTGAGGGAGTGCAGGTCACTGCCGGCGGAGTTGAGAGAGCAGCTGAGTTATACGCGCGAGCAAGGGGCGGTTTCGGCGACACGGAGGCTTGCGTCGGTTTCGAACCGCAGATGCGTGTTGATTGGAGAAGCATCGGGCTCGGTGGATGCCGTGACGGGGCAAGGTCTGTCGATCGCCTTCCAGCAAGCGGTAGCTATGGCGTCGGCGATTCGGAACAATGACCTGGGGCAGTATGAATCCGCGCACCGCCGGTTGATGCGCATGCCGCGAGCAATGTCGGCGGTGATGCTGGTGATGGACCGTTGGCACGCACTGAGGCGGCGGTCGCTGAGGGCACTGTCGGCGGATCCGACATTGTTCGACCGGTTGCTGGCAGTCCACACGGGCGCAACCTCGCCGCTTGGGGTGGGAGTGAGTGCGGCAGCGGCACTGGGATGGCAGTTCATCAGAGCGTGAGAGAGAGCAAATTGTTTAGGAGCAGAAACAAAATTCGCAAGGCTGGAACGAGCTTGTGCGTTTGCGCAGGATTGGCGCTGCTGCTGAGCGGTACTTCGTTTGCTCAGCAGGAGACTTTTCAACTCGATCCGGCGAAAACGACTGTGCGCTTCACGTTGGGTGATGTGCTGCACACGGTTCACGGTAGATTCCAGGCAAAAGGCGGGAGCGTGAATTTCGACTCCGCCACCGGCACATCCAGTGGAGCTTTTGTCATTGACGCCACGAGTGGCGAGAGTGGAAATGACGGCCGCGATCGCAAGATGCACAAAGAGATTCTGCAGAGCCAGAAGTATCCCGAAATCAGCTTTTCTCCCACGCGAATCGTAGGCCCGGTCCCGACCCAAGGCGAAGGTACTGTACAGATGGAAGGAATTTTCCGCCTGCATGGGGCCGAGCATCCCATGACGTTGTCAGTGCCAGTCGAGGTAAGCGGGAACAATTTATCCGCGAAACTGCATTTTGTAATTCCCTACGTGGCATGGGGATTGAAAAATCCCAGCACCTTCATTCTGCGCGTCAGTGACAAAGTGGCGATCGATATCGACGCTGCGGGCCAACTCTCCGGTTCGCAGCAGGACCGCACCGCAAGCAAGTAATCTTTCCACCAATTTTCGGCATTCCGCGACGAAAGGCACCAGCGGCGCTGCTCAGGGCTGAAGGCGACTGAGTTCCTTGCGATACAAGCTGTTCTGGGGAAATTCCTGGGAGAGCGAAACGAGAATGTTCTTTGCGGTGCCGCGGTCGTTATCCCGCAACGCCGCGACTGCCAGCAGAAGGCGGGCAAACGGCGCAAGCAAGCGACCTTTTTCAGCGGTGAGGTGCAGCTTGGAGATACCTTCCGTTTTGTCGGTTTGGGCTCCGGTCATTCGCAAAAGCCAGCGCACCGGCGCGGGATTGATGCCAAGCAGGTAGTTCTCGATTCCCACCGCGAGGTAGGCGTCATAGTACGACGGATTGAAGGAAAGCAATTGCTGCGCGAGGGCTCGCCCAGTCTTCATGTAACTCAAGCCGGCCAGGTTTCGTTTTTCAATGAGTGCCAGGTAGTCACCGCGCAACCCATTTTCCAGAATCCTGGCAAAGAGGGCGTTCGAATTCTGGGGTGATTGCGAAAGCACGTGTACGGCGAGCTGATCTCCCTTGTTCAAGTCAGCTTCGAAGGCGCTGCGCGCGGCAGGATCGGGCACAGGTTTCTCGCGCTTTTCAAATTTGTGGTTGTCGGTGAAGAGCTCGACTTCCAGAATATGCAATCGCTCGAATTCAGAAAAAAGGTAGGCCGCGGCATCGGAAACGGGGCCCAGGGGGTCTTGAGGATGATCGGCCTGCCACTGCTGAAAAATGCCGTGAGCGGAGGAGAAGTCCAAATTGTACATGGCACGGTAGCCGCTCTCGAGGGAGGGCAGCGGGGTGGAGGCGCACCAGGAAAGAGTTGGGAACAAGAGCCAGGCCGCGACACAGCCTCGCAGCACACGGGTGACGCGGCAATTTAGATTCATGGGCTGGTTCCCTAAACGTTCTGCAGTACGGCTACCGGCAGAGACAAAGTGATTATGGCTCCGCCGCCGCGGCGATCCGCAACCTGCGCTTTGCCCCCGTGAGCCTGGACGACGGCATCCACAAAAGCCAGGCCGAGCCCGTGCCCGGGAGAGTGCTCGCCTTTGACGAAGCGTTCGAATGCACGCGCGGCCATGTCAGGAGGAAAACCGGGGCCGTTATCCGCGATCGCGAGTTCGGCCGATCCGTCGCGAGAGCGCAGCTGAACCTCGATCTGGCAGCCCTCGGGAAGATGGGTGAGTTCGTTATCGAAGAGATTGCCGAGCGCCCTGTTCAAAAGCGGTAAGTCAGCGTCGATGGCGACGCCGGATTCGAGAGAGGCATGCAAGGTATGATGCCGTTCCGCCATGGCGGGCTGATAAAGGTCAAGCAAGTGGCCGAGCACCTGCGAGAAATCCACCACAGATCGATTCAAGCGCAGCGCGCCCGCCTCGGCTTCGGCCAGATCAAGCGTGGTGTTGAGGAGTTGCGACATCTTGTCGAGTTCTTCGATGGCGTCGGCCACAGATTCACGCCAGGCACCATGGGGGCTGGAGAGTGCGACTTCCAATTTGCCCCGAATGGAGGTCACCGGACTTTTGAGGTCGTGGGCCACAGAGTCGGTGACGGTTCGCAACTGATTCACCGAGGTGCGAATTCTTTCCAGCATGCGATTGAAGGTATGCGCCAGGCGGGAGATCTCATCGGGCGTGTGGCCTTCCGGCAAGCGCGTGCTCAAGTCGTCGCTGCCAATCTTGGACACGGTCTCGGAAATGCGCTCCACGCGCCGCAGGGTGCGGCGAGCACTGAGATAAGAAATCAAGAACCCGAACAACACCATACCGCACCACACCCAAATGAAGCGGTACATCATGCGGTGGAGCATATGCCGGGCATCGCGATCGGAAAGACCGAGGTAGAGAGTGCCGCCACGACTCGACATGCGCGCGACCACGCGATACGAGGATTTCCATCCGCTGACGTAGAGGGATTGGGGAATTCCAGAGGAGAATTGCGCGCTGCGAATGGCGTCAAGAACGGGCTCTTTGGGACCGGGGCCTACCCACAAGGGCTCGCCGCCGTTGGGATTCATCTGCAGGAAGAAAACGGAATTCAGGCGCTGCCCACGAGCGTTACGCTCGCCAGGAACTTCCTGAGTAGCGAGTTCGGCCACTTCCTCGACAATGCGATCGTACAGGCTGTCGCGAGGCGTGGTTTCGGCGACCTGGGCGAGCACCTCCGCTTCGCCGCTCAGCCAGGCATCACTGCGCTGACGAAATCCCTGTTCGACGACAAAATAGACGATGAAGAAGGCTAGGGCGGTGCCGAAGGCGAAAGCCAGCGTCGTCCAAATCGCAATGCGCCAGGCGGCGGTACAACGCTCAGGAGCCTTTGAGAACATACCCGACTCCACGGATGGTGTGAATCAGCGGCCGAACATTGGCAGGATCGACCTTGTTCCGCAGCCGGTAAATATGCACGTCGACAACATTAGTTGCGGGATCGATTCTCATTTTCCAGACATGATCGAGGATCATGGTGCGAGTCACGACCCGCCCTTCATTGCGGACAAGATACTCCAGCAGGGAGAATTCCTGAGGCGTGAGTTGAAGCTGCTGATCGCCACGCCAAGCTTCGCGGCGGATAAGATCCAGACGCAAATCCGCGACCTGTAGGCGAGCGGAATCCTGAGCGGCCGGCGCGCGGCGGCGCAGCAGATTGCGCAGCCGGGCCAGCAGTTCCGCCAGGGCAAAGGGCTTGGTGAGATAGTCGTCGCCACCCTGCTCCAGACCACGCACGCGCTCGTCGACCGAGCGGCGCGCGGAAAGTATAAGTACAGGCGCCGAACTTCCTTGAGCGCGGCAGCGGGCAATCAAATCGAGACCGTCTGAATCAGGCAGACCGAGGTCGATGATGAAGGCGTCATGAATGCCTTCCAAGGCCAACTGCTCGCCGGATTTGGCATTTGCGGCAGCATCAACCTGGTACCCGGCCTCGGATAGCGAACGCTTCAAAAAACCTTGAATCGCCGGGTCATCTTCGACAAGAAGTAATCGCATGGGAGCGGTCGGCCTATTGTAGTCGGCGATACTGCCCATTGTAAGATGCTCCTCCAGTTTCAAATGTTTGCCGCCCTTCGCGCCAGGCCTAGCGCATCGGTCCAGAAAGCCTTCGAAGCATGGACCTCTTCAACTACACCGCGCAACGCGGTCACAAAGGTTTCGATCATGCCGGATTCGACCACCAATGGTGGCGCCGCCTTCAGCACCATGAAATTATTGCCGCAGATCTGGGTCAGTATGCGGTGCTGCCGGAAGAGGCGCATCACTAGCATCTGTCCGAACATGCCGCGATGAATCTGCAGGAAAGCTTCAAAAGGAATGCGCAGGCTCAGTTTGGATGGCGCCGTGAATTGGATTCCGGAAAGAAGACCCAGGCCGCGGACATCCTTGACCATCTCGAAGCCGGATAGCGCCTGACGCAATCGAATGCGAAGCTCCTCGCCGAGGGCAGCAGCCCGTTTTCCAAGCTTGTCGTTCTGCAGGACCTGGATGGTGGCGAGGCCGGCGCGCATGGCGAGAGCGTTTTCACTGTAAGTGGAAGTGTGCACAATCGCGCGCTTCAGGGAGCTATAGACGGACTCATACACGTCATTGCTCATCAGAACGGCGCCGACCGGCACCAGTCCGCCACTGAGCGCCTTGGCAAGGATCACCATGTCGGGCTCGACGCCAAAGTGCTGCGCTGCCAAGAACGGCCCGGTGCGGAACATCCCGGTCTGAACCTCATCCAGCACGAACAGGGTGCCGTAGCGTTTGCACAGCGCCTGAGCGGCTTGCAGGTAATTCGGATCAGGAATCTGGATGCCGGCCTCGGCCTGTAGCGGTTCGACGATGAAGGCAGCAAATTGACGAGTAGCCAGCTTCGTGGACAGGAAGTCGAGATTTCCGAATGGCACTGAATCCGTGCCCGGCAACAAGGGACCGAAACCTTCGCGCCAGAAAGAGTTGCCCATCAAGGAAAGCGCGCCGCAGGTCAAGCCGTGAAAGGCGCCTTCCGCGTACAGCAGGCCGGTGCGCCCGGTGTGCGCGCGGGAAAACTTAATCGCACTCTCGACGCCCTCGCTGCCGGAACTCGCAAAAAAGACTTTTTCCAGACATCCCCCGGCGAGCCGGCACAGGGTTTCGGCAAGTTCGCCAGCCAGTTCTGGAACGTGGCTTTGAAGCATCGCCGGGCCGCTCAGGTCGAGTTCTGATTTGAGCGCCGCAATGACGTCAGGATGGTTATGGCCGACGTTGTGGACACAATAGCCGGAGAGGAAATCAAGGAAAGTCTTGCCGTCCGCAGTGTTTAGCTCTGCGCCGCGACAATGCGTGTAGGCCACATTCATTTCGAGCAGATCGAGCAGCCGTACCCATTGAGGATTGACGTGCTCCTCGTAAGCAGAACGAAGGGAAACTGCGTTGGCCATTTCTCTCTCCGGAAGTATCAAAACAGGGCGAGTCGGTATATTGTTTTCAGGCTACTGGACTCAACTGACACCTCGTTGTACGCACAATGACAATCTGTTCATGAACTCAGCGTCAGGCTGGGAGGTAAGCGGGGAACCGCTCAATGCCGGATTTCCCACCACATTCATTCTGCGAGGCTAGAATAGGGGCGATTGGGGGTGCGTCGTGGAATTCAGAGTTTCCGGTTACGCAACTGCTGTTCTTGTCTGCCTGCTGGCGGGTGCGCTTTGCCCCGTGACCTCGGTCGCGCAAACCACATCCGACAACAGCGGGGCGGCAAACCAGTCCTGGAGTTCGAGCACGCAACAGAGCGACCCGAGTGGGACTCAGAACCCGACGCGAATCACGGCATCACACGTCGAATCGGACGGGCGAACGATCGACAAGCAAAGCGTACAGGGCCTGAGCGACGGCCGCTACCAGCCTTACCTGGATGTTGAAACTGAGTCAGTGCGCGTAGACGCGGAGACGGTGAAGACGGTGCGGCGAAGCTATGCAAGAAACCCGGACGGGCAGCGCACACTTACCCAGGTAACGGAAGAGGAGAAGCGCGGCTCCGCGAACGGCGAGCAAAAAATTACCCGGAGCACGTCAAATCCGGACGCAAATGGCAATCTTCAGGTCATCAGCCGTGAGGTGGAGGATTCGATCCAGGTTGCTCCGGGAATCCGCAATATCAGCACCACCCTGCTTGCGCCCGACTCGAATGGCGGTTTTTCGGCGGTGAGCAAGAGCGAGCAACGCGAGGCGCGCACAGGAGAGCACACAGTCGAGTACAAAAAAAGCACCTCACTGCCGGATGGCAACGGCGGCTGGCAGGTGAGCGAGATCCGGCAGGGCAAGATCACAGGAGAAGGTAAAGATCGCAGTGTCGACGAGACGGTGCTTCGTCCCGACTTGAACGGGAGCTTTGCGGTCACAGACCGCACGGTCACGAAGCAATCGCAGAATGAACCCGGCGAAAAGAAGCAAACGGTGGAGAGCTACTCGACCAACCTGCCGGGCGCGGCGCCCGACGGACGATTGCAACTCACGCAGCGCGCCACCACAGTGCAGCGAAGCGGCGCAGGCGGAGTGCAGACCACCGAGCAGGAAGTGCAGCAGCCAGTACCGGCGGATCCCGGGGCAGGGCTCACGACCACCCAGAAAGTGATCGACATCGTGCGTCCGGGAGTGGATAACACGAAGACGGAGAGCCGAACGATTCAATCGCGTGCTCCGAGCGGGAGAATGGATGTGGTGTGGGTTGATACCGCGAATGTGCAGAGCACTCCGTCAGTGCAAGTGGATACGAAGAAGAGCAGCAAGAACAACTCGGTGAAGCTCAGCACCGGAGCGAAAGCGGCATCTTCAGAATCGGCGACGGCAAAGAATGCATCGGGATCGTCAACGGCACCGAACCCGCCGAAACCGCGGCAATAGCTCACCTGCGAAAACTCGCGGCCGCATGGCCCAATCATGCGCACGTAAGCATCCGGAAGTTATTTTGAGAACAGCGATAATTGTTTGCCGTCCCGAGAGGGCTTCGGGCGATCGTCAAACACCGTGCGTCCGCCGAGTGTCGGGGAAATTCGTTTTTCGTGCGCTATAGCCGCGCTCACGTTCGCGGCGGGACCGTAGAAGCGTTCGATACTGCGGGTGAAACGATCGAGGCGGGCAAGGCCATCCATCTTATCGGGGTCACCGAGCTTTGCCGAATGCAGGGACCGCCGCAGCACACCGAGGGATGCGTCGTAGGTCTTGAGGGGAACGGGGAAGGGATGGCCATCCTTGCCGCCGTGCGCAAATGAGAAGCGCGCGGGATCCGAGAAGCGGACGGGAGCGCCATGTACAACTTCCGCAATCAGCGCCAAAGATTGCAATGTGCGTGGACCGAGTTTCTCCAGCAAGAGAAGAGAAGCGAAATCTCTCAAATCGCGTTCGTGGGCGAGCGCGAGCACAGCTCCCAGCCGCTTTTCGTCTACATCGGCTGGGTGGACGTCGTGATGAGACGGCATGCGCAGATGGGGCAGTTCCGCCAAAGTCCGCGCAGGTTCCTGGTTGACAATCGCGAGCATGGCCGTCTGCGCCGCTTTGGCGTCGCGGTCGACCAGGTTCATGATCGTTCCCTGATGATCACCGACAATGGCGGCATGTGGCTCCGAGATGAAGTCGCGCACGGTCGCCGAGTGCCAATGATAGCGGCGCGCCAGGCCGGTCGATTCATTCATGCCTTGCTGCACTACGGCCCACTCTCCGGCTTTGCTCACGATGAAACTGTGCAAGTAGAGCTGGAAACCGTCGGCGATAGCGTTGTTGTCGATGCGGGCAGTCAGGCGACTGGTGCGCGCCAGCGAGTCTCCGTCCAGGTTCTGCTTTTCCGCTACGTCGCGTAATTCGTCAGGAGTGCGCCGCGAATGCCGTCCCCGGCCGCCACAGACGTAGATTCCGAGTTCATGCGCGCGCGGGTTCAGGCCGCGCTTAAGCGCACCCAACACCGAAGTGGTGATACCCGAGGAGTGCCAATCCATGCCCATCACACAGCCCAGGGCCTGGAACCAGAAAGGATCGCTGAGGCGGGACAGCAGTTCGCCGGCACCGGAGTGGTACACCACACTTTCACTGATCGCGGTGCCAAGTCTGGTCATGCGCTCAGCCAGCCAGGGCGGCACACGGCCGCCATGGAGCGGCAAGTCGGCCATGCCGGAGCGCTTCATTCGCTTATTTTAAGCTGTTCCGCGCGTGATTTGCGGCCATGATTTAAAGGCAGGGCAGCGACTGCGAACAAGTGCCGCCCCGCCTGGGACTCCCGTTTACGCCGCCCGTTTGCCGCGCGTCTGCCGCTCGGCAAAAAGCGTGATCATCTCGCGATTGAAAGCCGGAATGTCGGAAGGCTGGCGGCTGCTCACCCAGTTATCATCCACAATAACTTCTTTGTCGGCCCAGTCCGCGCCAGCATTGCGCAAATCGTCCTGAATGGTGTGATAGCTCGTCATTTTTCTGCCTTTGACCAGGTTGGCTGAGACGAGCAACCAGGGAGCGTGACAAATGACCGCCACCGGCTTGCCGCTCTCCTGGATAGCGCGGACAAACTTCTGGGCTGCCGGGACGACGCGGATCGCGTCGGCATTGAGCGCGCCGCCGGGAAGAAGCACGGCATCGAAATCGTTCGGGTCGGCGTCGTCCAAGACCATGTCAATGTCGAACTTGTCGCCTTTGTCGTGATGTTGGAACGCTTGCAACTGCCCGCTTTTCGGACTTATAAGCGTTGTGCGTGCGCCGGCATCGTCCAATGCCTTGCGCGGTTCCGTAAGTTCGGGCTGTTCCACTCCATCGGTGGCAAGTATTGCAATGCGCATACCACTGAGAGTTCGATCCGGCATCTCATGACCTCACTTTTGCAGCCCCGTGCTGTTACAGCAAGGGCCAGGTTTTGTATCGGATGCTCGATTGGCACAAAGGATTGCCTGACAAGAGGTGCGCCGCAAATCTCAGCGACCAAAGGGCAGCCACATATATCTAATGGGCTTTAGTTTCACTCCTAGTCCAATCATTCACTAAACTTTACTCTCGCGCCCCAAGGGATTGATCGGATCAAATATGCCAAAACCGGTTTTAATGAGTGTTGACGATGATAGAGATGTTCTGGGTGCCATTGAGCGCGACCTGCGATCGCATTATGGAGATCGATTCCGCATCATGAGCGAGGAGTCGCCGGTTACCGGGCTGGAAACGCTGAAACAATTGAGCCTGCGCAACAATGCCGTGGCGCTGCTTCTAGCGGACCAACGCATGCCGAAGATGGATGGCGTGGATTTCCTGACGCAGGCGATGAACCTTTATCCGAACGCCAAGCGCGCGCTGTTGACAGCGTATGCCGACACCAATGCGGCCATCGGCGCGATCAACAAGGCGAACATCGATTACTTCTTTATGAAGCCGTGGGACCCGCCCAGCGAACATTTGTATCCGGCGCTGGACGATTTGCTGGAAGATTGGCAACAGAATTATCACCCGCCGTTCGAGGGTATCCGGTTGCTGGGGACGCGCTGGTCGCCCCGCTCCTACGAGCTACGCGATTTTCTGGCGCGCAATCACGTGCCGTACCAGTGGCTCGATGTCGAACTCACAGCCAACGATCCCGAAACTAAGCGGTTGCTCGATCTGCTGGGGGATGAAGCGAGCGAGTTGCCGATCCTGCTGTTTCCAGATGGGACGCGCCTGCTGGAGCCTCCTCCCTCGGAAGTCGCGACCAAGATTGGACGCCGGACGCAGGCACAGACTAATTTCTACGATCTTGCCATTGTGGGGGCCGGGCCGGCAGGTCTGGCGGCTGCCGTGTATGGCGCCTCGGAAGGACTGAAAACCGTCATGCTGGAGCGAGAGGCTCCGGGAGGACAGGCGGGGTTGAGTTCGAAAATCGAAAACTATCTCGGGTTTCCCAGCGGGTTGAGCGGCAACGATCTGGCGCGCCGGGCGCTCGCGCAGGCGGAACGTTTCGGAGTCGAGCTGCTGTCGCCGCAGGAAGCCACAGCAATGCGGGTGGAGGGTCCTTACAGAATTTTGAGACTTGGGGATGGAGCCGAGTTATCTTGCCACACCATGATGATTGCGACCGGCGTGCAATGGCGTCGGCTGGAGGTACCGGGGATGGAGCGGCTCCAGGGGGCTGGCGTCTACTACGGCGGAAGCGCGGCAGAAGCGCTGTCGTGCAAGAACGAAACCGTTTACGTCGTAGGCGGTGCGAATTCGGCCGGCCAGGCAGCCATGAATTTCTCGCGCTACGCGGACAAAGTCATCATGCTGCTGCGCGGCAGCTCGCTGTCTAGCACCATGTCGCAGTACCTGATCGATCAGATCAAAGAGCGGCCGAACATCCAACTCTGGACGCACGCTTCACTTCGCGAAGTTCACGGGTCGTCACACCTGGAGGAGATTTCTGTGCTGTGCAGCGATACCGGGAAAACCGAACGCGTGCCTGCCACCTCGGTTTACATCTACATCGGGGCGTTGCCGCAAACCGACTGGCTGGGTGACTTGGTATTACGCGACGAACGGGGATTTATCCTTACCGGCCCGGATCTCATCCGCGATGGGAAGCTTCCCAAGACCTGGACGTTAGAACGCGACCCATTCCTGCTGGAGACCAGCGTTCCCGGCATCTTCGCAGTCGGCGACGTGCGCCACGGGTCGGTGAAGCGCGTGGCTTCGGGGGTGGGCGAGGGCTCGGTAGCAGTGCAGTTTATTCATCAGTACCTGAGCAAGGTAGCATAACTGCGATGGCGACGATCGACCGCACAGAATTGGTGAAGGTCCCCGCTTTCCAGGGGCTACCTGACGATCAGTTGGACTGGTTCATCAGCCAATCGGAAGAGGTCAGGTTGAAGGCGGGCGAGATTTACGTTCGCGAAGGAGATTCTGCCGACTGGATGTACGTGATTCTGGAAGGGGAAATCCAGGCGCGAGGAGAGATACAAGGGCGCATGGTGGTGTTCAGCGCAGGCGCGAAGCAAGTCACCGGACGACTGCCCTTTTCGCGGCTGACCCGGTACTCACTGACAGGCAGGGCGGTGGCAGACGCGCACATGCTGCGTTTTCCAGCGAGCCGTTTCCCCGAGCTCATGCAGCGAATGCCTGAACTCACACAGCGCCTGGTTTCGGTGATGTCCGACCGCATTCGTGAGACGACCCGGATGGAGGAGCAGCGGGACAAGCTGGCGGCGCTTGGCAAATTGTCCGCGGGACTGGCACACGAGCTGAATAATCCTGCGTCCGCTGCGCGCAGAGCGGCGAGTCAATTGCGCGACGCGCTGAAGCGCATCCGGGATGCCAGTCACGAATTAGGATCGCGGGATTTAAATCCCACGCAGAAACGCCGCATCGAGAGTTTGGAACTCGAGCTGACGCGCCGCGATGGGACACCTCCGGATGCCATGAAGGCGAGCGATCTGGAAGAAGAGCTTGATGCCAGCTTCCGTTCGCATGGATTGAATGACCTGTGGCAACTCGCGGCAGACCTGGGGCACAAGGGAATATCGACGCAGGCGGTCGAACCGCTGTTCCAGGAATTTGAAGCCCAAACCGCGCGGGCCGCGCTGGTGCGCATCGCGGCATCCATGGAGATTGCTAATCTACTCGATCAGATGGAGAGCAGCACGGCGCGAATTTCCGATCTGGTGAAAGCAATCAAAGAATACACGTACATGGACCAGGCGCCGGTTCAAAACGTTGACATCGTGAAGAGCCTGGAAACCACGCTAACCATCCTGAATCATCGCCTGAAAAAGGGAGTCACGATCCACCGCGACTATGCGCCAGAACCATTGCTGGTGGATTCATTTGGCAGCGAGTTGAACCAGGTGTGGACCAACCTGATCGACAACGCCATTGACGCGATGAATGGACAAGGCGAACTGCGCGTGAGCACTTGCCTGGAGGATGGTTGGGCGGTGATTGAAATCGCAGATAACGGCCCGGGTATTCCCGCGGAAATCCAGTCGCGCATATTCGAGCCGTTCTTCACTACCAAAGGAGTGGGGCAGGGCACCGGCCTGGGACTGGATACAGTGCAGCGCATTATTCGCCGCCACAATGGGATAGTCACAGCACGTTCTGTACCCGGAAATACCCGCTTCCAAGTACGACTGCCACTCTCGAAGTCGACCGCGTAATCCTTCCCATATAAAACGCCATCGGCATTGCGGGCTTGCGAAAGGCTCGAAAATGCCCGGTCATTTTTGGGCGAACTTGCCGTGTAGTGGACGCGGATGGCCCCGGTTTTGATCACAGCGCCAGTGTTGGATCACCTACGACTGCTGAACGGGTTTTGTCGCATCGACGCCCCCTTGTAGCTGTTCCGGGGTCTCGAATCACCGTGAGCGGTGATCTGAATCACTGCTTCAATGTACCCGGAGCGGCGATAAACGTGACATTCGCGCCGCAGTCGGCACCTGCTGTTTGGGCGCAGGACACAAGGTGCAAATGCGAGGAGCGCCGAAGGATAGTGATCAAGGCCCTGATGCAACCAGTTAAGAAGTTTGGGGCGAAGTCCTCGCTGAAGGCACCATCTCGCAGGCATCCGTGATAGGCGTCACAGGCTGGTCGTTCGACGGCGGCCGCGAAGGCAATGTTGCAGGGACTGGATCTCGAACCGAGGTTCGATGAATTCAGCCAAAACTCGAGAGAGTCGGTGCTCGCGTGACCCTGAGTTGCCAGGAAGCGACTATGCCGAATGACCTACGCGTGGAAAAGCTAACCATCGCGGAACACCTGGAAAAGAGCGGTGTCTCCCGCCGCAGCTTTATTCAACTCTGCACCGCACTCATGGTCACAGCGCCGGTGGGATTGACGCTGACGTCCAAGGCCAACGCATTCGACGTGGCAAAAGCTGTGGGTAAGGCAAGACGGCCTTCGGTGATCTGGCTGCACTTTCAGGATTGCACCGGCTGTTCGGAGACGCTGCTGCGCACTTCGCGTCCCGATATCGCCGACCTGATCCTAAACGTCATCTCGCTCGATTACCACGAGACCCTGATGGCCGCTTCCGGGTACCAGGCGGAAGCGGCGCTGAAGCAAGCGGTGGAAGAGAACTTCGGGAAGTTCGTGCTGGTGGTGGAAGGTTCCATTCCGACCAAGGACAACGGCCAGTACATGCTGCTGGCAGGCAAGCCGGCGCTGCAAGTTCTGCGCGAAGTCGGTTCGAAAGCCGCGGCCATCGTGGCCATGGGCTCTTGCGCGTCATGGGGCGGCGTGCCAGCCGCGGATCCTAACCCGACCGGTGCGCAGGGAGTGGATTCGATCATCACGGAAAAACCGGTGGTGAATATTCCGGGGTGTCCGACCAATCCTTACAACCTGCTGGCGGTGGTGCTGGAGTACGCCACCATGGGAAGGCTGCCGGCGCTGGATCAATACAATCGGCCGAAGTTCGCGTTTGACCGGCTGGTGCACGATCACTGTCCGCGGCGGGCGCACTTTGATGCTGGCCGCTTCGTAAAAGAATTCGGCGACGAAGGGCACCGCCAGGGGTGGTGCTTGTACAAGATGGGCTGCAAAGGCCCCGTGACCCACGCCGCCTGTTCGACGCGTCACTTCAACGAAGTTCCCGATGTATGGCCGATCGGCATTGGCGCGCCATGCGTGGGCTGCACAGAGAAAGCTACCGCGTTCCGCGTCCCGATTTTCCAAACGGTTGACATTCACGCAGTCACGCCACCCGAGGCCTTGCCGCTAATCAATACGCCTGTGGGCACGATTGGAACCGCGGCCGCGGCCATGGCCGGAATTATTGCCGGGGGAATTGGCGGCGCCGCACTGATGGCGTCGAAACGGCTTCCGACCGGCAAGGAGACAGAGAAGGCAGAAAGCGGATCGCAGGATGGCAGGCCGGACTTGACCGGAAAATCCGGAGGTAACTGACCATGGCACTGACGCGACGTGATGCCCTGATTCGGCTGACGGCAGGAACCGCAGGCGCGGTGGCAACAGGCGCGGCATCGACCGCGGTGTTGTCGCATTCCGCGCAGGCGGAGGAGAGACCCGCGCCACCGATTAATGCAGTTGCCATGCTGTACGACAACACCAAGTGCGTTGGCTGCCAGACCTGTGTCGCCGCTTGCGCCGATGCAAATAAGCTCGGTCCCAACCGCAAGGTGGATGCGCTCTATCGAACCAACCGCGACCTGAATTGGACCACCAAGAACATCATCAAGCTGTATAAGCCAGCGGATGGAAAATCTTACTCCTATGTGAAGCAACAGTGCATGCACTGCATCGATCCGGCGTGCGTCGCGGGTTGCATGTTCAAGGGCCTGCGCAAAGATGTAAAGACGGGCGTGGTCACATGGAATGCCAAGGTGTGCGTCGGCTGCCGATATTGCGAGATTGCCTGCCCCTATCACATTCCCAAATTCCAATGGGAGGGCTTCAATCCCAACATCGTGAAGTGTGAATTCTGCAAGGAGCGCCTGGCGCAAGGCTTGCAGCCCGCCTGCACATCGGTTTGCCCGACGCACGCGGTCATCTTCGGAAGCCGCGAGGAAATGCTGGCGGAAGCCAAGCGCCGCATCCAGGAAAGCCCGGGGAAGTATTACCAGGATCGGGTGTATGGCGAGCGCGAAGGCGGGGGCACGCAGGTGCTGTATCTGTCGAAGGTGCCTTTTGCGAACCTCGGGCTTCCGGAACTTCCCGATGAGTCCGTTCCAGAGAAGTACTTGAAGTGGCAGAAGCGCGTGTATAGCTACCTGGCGGTACCCGCAGTTCTGTACGCGTCGGTGGTTGGAGTGATTCGTAACACCTGGAAACAGCACCAGGAAGAAATGGCCGAGGAAGAAAAACAGACGGGATTGAGGCCGCAGCTATGATCGACACCTGGGAGAGAGACGTTCCTGTCTACGACGTCCCCATATGGACGCGCCCGTTCGCCGTGCTCTGCGGGCTGTCCGTGGTCGCGCTCGGACTGGTCACCTATCGCGAGTTGGCTGGTCTTGGCCCGGCCAGCGGCATGAACGACGCTTATGCGTGGGGAATCTGGAAAACCTTCAACACCATGGTTCTAACCGGACTGGGCTCCGGCGCATTCTCGATCGGTATCGCGGCCTGGTTGTTCAAGCGCAGCCGTCTGCACGTGGTCATGCGCACGGCTTTGCTTACCAGTTTTCTGGCGTACTTCTCCGGACTGATGTTACTGGGCGTGGACGTGGGCCGCCCCTGGAACTTCTACTGGGTATTCACTCCCTGGCGCTGGAATCTTCACTCTCCGCTGCTGGAAGTCGCGGTGTGCATGCCGGCTTACGCGATGATTCCGCTGCTGCTGGAGAACGTCCCCCCGGTGCTGGACTGGGTGCATGCGCATCGCCCGCAGTACCGCCCGGTGGTGGAAACGGCGGAGCGCATTATGGTGCGCTTTTATCCGTTCATCGTGGGACTCGCTTACTTGTTACCCGCCATGCACCAGTCTTCGCTGGGCGCGCTGATGTTGCTGGGGGGCGACCGGGTTCATCCACTGTGGCAGACGCCTTGGCTGCCACTGCTGTACGTGTGGGCGGCGGGATTCATGGGATTTTCCTGTGTGGCGGGAACGATCCTGTTCTGCTCCCTGGCATGGAAGCGTCCCATCGATCTTGATGTGCTCACCGAGATGAACCGGATCACGGCCGGCCTCATCGGTTCGTGGCTGGCGTTCCGAGTGGCAGATCTTCTCTTCAGCGGCAAACTCGGTCTGGCTTTCGCTTTCAACATCTTTGCAGGACTTTTCTGGGTGGAAGTGATCTTCCTGGGCGTCGCGATTTTGATGTTGTTGGATTCGGCGAAGAAGCGCGACGCCCGCCTTATGTTCCACGGACACCTGGTGGCGGCGGTTGGGGGCATGCTCTATCGCTTCGATCCGACGACGCTGGCGTTCCAACCGCGGGCAGGAGCGTTTTACTTTCCGACGCCGGTGGAACTTCTGATCTCCGTGGGTTTCGTCTCCATCGCGATCGCCGCTTTCATGTATGTCGTGAAAGTGCTGCCGATTCTGCCGGCTCCCACAGGACTGTGGTATCGCATGGAAAAAGAACACAAGTGGACGCAAGACAGAGAAGTGGGGGCCAGCTTTGTGGCGGCGGATTGAAGGGCCATCTTTCTAAACTTCGCGCGGCAGGTATGCACTTATGAGCAAACGAATCACGGTTGATCCGATTACCCGAATTGAAGGCCACTTGCGTATTGATGTCGAGGTGGATAACGGAGCGGTATCCGACGCATGGGCATCCTGCACTATGTGGAGGGGCATCGAGAAAATTCTCGAGGGCCGTGATCCGCGGGAAGCGTGGCTTTTCACGCAGCGCTTCTGCGGCGTGTGCACCACGGTGCATGCGATCGCGAGCGTGCGCTCAGTTGAAGACGCACTGAACCTGGAGATCCCCGCCAACGCGCAATATATCCGCAACCTGATCCTGATCAACCATGGGTTGCACGATCACATCGTTCACTTCTATCACTTGTCGGCGCTCGACTGGGTCGATGTGTTGCAGATTCCGAAGGCTGATCCGGCGAAGACGGCGGCGCTGGCGGAAAGCATCTCGCCGTGGACGGGCAATTCGAAGCTGCAGATGAAAGCAGCGCAGGACAAGGTCAAAGCGGTGGCGGGCAGCGGCCAGTTGGGAATTTTTACCAATGGTTATTGGGGACATCCGCAGATGCGGCTCAGCCCCGACGTGAACCTTTTGGCTTTCTCCCACTACCTGCAGGCGCTTGAATACCAGCGCAAGGCGAACCAGGTGGTCGGCATGCTGGGAGGCAAGACGCCGCATATCCAGAATCTGACGGTGGGGGGAGTGGCGAATGCGATTAACCTGGACAGCCAAGCCACGCTCGGCATGGAGCGTTTGGAATCAATGAAGGTGTTGATGGATGAAGTGGCGAAATTCGTGCACCAGGTCTACTTCGTGGACGCCTGCGCGGTGGCTGCGTTCTATACGGATTGGTTCGGAATCGGCGGTGGCGTAAAAAATTATCTTGCGGTCCCGGATCTGCCGCTGGACGCGCGAGCGACGCAATTCGATTTGCCAGGCGGGTACATTGCCAATGGCGATCTGTCGTCTGTGCGGACGTTCAAAGCCGCCGCGGACGCGCAGTTCCGCCCCGCGGTTCTGGAGGACGTGACGCATTCGTACTACCGCGGCGATACGCGCCTGCACCCCTGGAAAGGCGAGACTGTTCCCGAGTTCACCAACTGGCAGGCGGACAAGAAATACACATGGGTGAAGGCCCCGCGTTACGAGAACAAGCCGGCACAGGTCGGTCCGCTGGCGCAGGTACTGGTTGGTTATGTGCAGGGACATCCGCTAACCCGCAAGTGGACGGACGCGGCGCTGCAAACGGTGTCAGCAGTCTCGGGCAAGAAGATCACCATCAACGACATGCATTCGACGATGGGACGCCATCTGGCGCGCGCGATCCGGTGTGCCATGCTGGCCGATTTAGGCGACCGCCACTGGCAGATGCTGGTCGACAACATTGCCAAGGGTGACGTGGCCATTCACAACCCGCCGAGCTTTCCCAGCGGTGAAATCGAAGGAGTGGGCACGCACGAAGCGCCACGCGGAACGCTGTCGCACTGGGTAGTTGTGAAGGGCGGAACGATCAAGAACTACCAGGCGGTGGTCCCATCCACATGGAATGCTAGTCCGCGGGACAATGCCGGCGCGCATGGACCCTATGAAGCGTCGTTGTTGCACACGCCGATTGCGAATTCCGAACAGCCGTTGGAGGTTTTGCGCACGGTGCACTCGTTCGACCCGTGCATGGCTTGCGCTTGTCATACATTCGATGTGGAAGGCAAGCAGATCGCGAAGGTGAAGGTGCTGTGAGTGGTGAGACAGAAGATGAAAAAAGTCCTGATTGCGGGAGTAGGGAACGTTTTGCTTGGGGATGACGGAGTCGGTCCGTTTGTCACGCGGCTGCTTGCGTCCCGCTACGAATTCGAGAGCGGGGTGGAGATTGAGGACCTCGGCACCCCCGCGCTGGACTTTATCGACAATCTTCTGGGACTCGACGCGCTCATCGTTGTCGATTCTGTCGAAAACGGTAAGCCGGCGGGGAGCGTTACGCTCTATCGCAAGCCGCATCTAGTCCGCCACGCGCCCGGCGTACGCATGGATCCGCATTCTCCTGCAATGTCCGAATCAATTATGGCAGCCGATCTAATCGGGACCGGTCCGCGCGAGGTGCTCCTGATCGGCATTTCGGGAGGGTCGTACGAGGCTGGTTGTGATCTGAGTGCGCCTGTGAAAGCATCGGTCGAAGCTGCGATCCGCGAAGTGATACGTGAACTCGACCGTCTCCGAATCCCGCACCACCTGAATGAGAATGCTGGAAGTCCCGCCATATGGTGGTCAGACGCAACCCCGGCAGTTACTACTGCCGGCTAAGCAGACGTTCTTTTCCGCGCACGCCGTAATTCCTGACGAAATACGAAACAGCTCTGCCGTCGACAACGGGAGCAGGTCCTTGGCAACTGCCCCTGTCCTTCGGTGATGCAAGCCGTATTGCCGGGCTGCGTTCAGGATGACCAGCTTGGATGGAGGAAGAGATCGCTGGGCAAGATGTTCGGTGTATGATACTGCCGCGCGCGAGGCATTGGACTGTTCAGAAAAGAGGAGGGACCATGCCGGTCGTGGAGTCGAAAAGCACTGTGGAAGCGAAAAGCAGTTTGGACAGCATTGTCAAACAATACGCATTTCCCGACATTCACATCGGGGCGGGCGAAGACGAGTCCCCGTATGTGCCGTTCAAAGAGAATGTTTACATCCGCCACCTCGCCTTTGACGTCCGCAACAACATGTACGCGAACATTCTGTGGGTGAAGAAGGGCGGGATACTGGGCCGCCATCGCCACCGCGGGAAGGTGTTTGCCTGCACGTTAGAAGGAAGCTGGCGGTACCTGGAATACGACTGGGTGGCGCGAGCCGGCAGCTACGTGCAAGAGAGTCCCGGCGCCATTCATACGCTGGTCTCCGATGATCCGAATGGCATGAAAACAATTTTCTGGCTCAACGGTTCCATCGAATTTTTCGATGAGGGTGACAATCTTCTGGAGACGCTCGATGTTTTCTGGTTTATCGATCACTACGTGAGCTACTGCCGGGAGCACGGAATCGAAATCAACCAGAAGTTGTTTGTCTGAAGCCGGGATGCGATTTTGCTGTCGTGCGCGTTGGGCGTCAGTGGCAGCGCGAGGAAGGTGACTGCTAACGTCGGGCAATTTCCTGGAAAAACTTTTCATGGTCAGCTCTCAGAAAGTGGAGCAGGTGCCTGCGCGGGAGAGGCACGCATGAGCGGACGGCTCATCGAAAGCCTTGCCACGACGGAGCCGGTCAGCGAGTTGTTCTCGGACGCCTCCGTTTTGCAAGCCATGCTGGATTTCGAAAAAGCGTTAGCGCGAGCGGAAGCGAACGTCGGCGTGATACCTGCTTCCCGAGCGGACGCGATTGCAGCAGCGGCGACCGCCGATAGTTTCGATACGGCAGATCTCGTACACGGCGCTTTCCGCGCTGGCACCCTAAGTATTCCGCTGGTGAAGGCGCTCACGGAGAAAGTGCGGGCGTCGGATCCGAGCGCCGCCGGGTATGTGCATTGGGGGGCCACCAGCCAGGATGTCGCCGATAGCGCATTGATGCTGATCCTGAAACGGGCACGCGAAGCGTTGTGTGCCGGCTTGACGCGGCTCGAAGACGCGCTGCTTCATCTTTCCGAAGCCTATTCCGGAACTACGCTACTGGGCCGCACTCTGATGCAACCAGCACCGCCGGTGACTTTGGGGCTCAAGGCTGCGGGGTGGCTGGGATCGGTAGCACGGGGAAAGCGACGACTGGAAGCGGCTTTCGACGACGCTCTGGTGCTGCAATTTGGCGGTGCGAGTGGGACACTGGCGTCCCTTGGCGAGCAGGGGCTCGCAGTCAGCCAGGAACTTGCCCGCGAGCTTGATCTCAGTTTGCCGGAAGCGCCGTGGCATACTCATCGCGACCGGTTGGCAGAATTGATGTGCGCGTGCGGCGTTCTCACGGCGAGCCTGGGGAAAATGGCACGGGACATCAGCTTGATGATGCAGGGTGAGATTGGCGAAGCCGCAGAACCGGGTGGCGACGACCGGGGCGGTTCGTCGACCATGCCGCACAAGCGCAATCCGATTGGCTGCGCACTCACGCTAGCTGCGAGTCATCGAGTTCCCGGCGAAGTCGCGGCGTTTTTATCGGCGATGGTGCAAGAACACGAGCGGGCGGTGGGCGGATGGCAAGCGGAGTGGCCTATTGTCGCCACGATCATCCAAGCCACGGGCGTGGCATTGGCATCGATGACAGAAGTGGCAGAAGGGCTTTCAATCGGGCGTGAGCGCATGCAAGCAAATATCGAGGCAACTCATGGCGTGATCTTTGCTGAGCGCGCGATGATGATGCTGGCGCCTAAGCTGGGACGAGATAGAGCTCACAAAGTTTTGCAGGAAGCGACCAGCAAAAGTATTGAAGACGAACGGCATTTAGCGGAAGTATTGGCGGAAATGCCGGAAGTGAACCAGCATCTGGACCCCGCGGCGATTCGCGCACTGGAAGAGCCCGACCAGTACCTCGGAGTTGCGGAGCAGTTTCGAGAACGGCTGAGGGCGGGAACGTCGAAAAAGGAGCGATAGCGTGCCTTATGCAAAGGTCGACAACACACGACTGTTCTATCGGCTAGAGGGCACACCCGGCCGGCCTGTGCTGGTGTTGTCGCATTCGATTGGGACCGATAACAACATGTGGGACGAGCAGGTCGAAATTCTTCTCCCATATTTCCAAATCTTGCGCTACGACACGCGAGGCCATGGCGCATCCGACGGCCCTGCGGGCGAGTATTCGATGGAGTTGCTGGCGCGCGACGTTATAGCCGTGGCGGATGCTGCGGGCGTGGAAAAGTTTGCGTACTGCGGGCTCTCGCTGGGAGGAATGCTCGGGCAACGACTCGCCGCAGATTATCCGGATAGGATCACGGCCCTGATCCTCGCGAATACGACTCCGTATCATCCACCGGCGTCGAATTGGGAGACACGCAGGCGGACGGTTCTGGAGAAGGGCATGGCAGCGATCGTCGATATGGCCATGCAGAGGTTCTTCTCGGCAAGAACACTAGCCGAGCACAATCCTCGCGCCGAATCGATTCGACGAGTGATCCTGGGAACCGACCCGACCGGCTACGCGGGGTGTTGCGCGGCGGTGCGCGACATGGACAACCGTCCCCTGCTGGGCAAACTGCGAATGCCAACCCTCGTCATCGTCGGGGACCAGGATGCGTCCACTCCCTGGGAAGGGCACGGCGATGTGCTGGCCCGCGACATTGCGGGGGCGAAAGTAGTGCGTTTACCTACAGCGCACCTTTCGAACATCGAGAAGCCACGATCGTTCAGCATGGCAGTGTTGGAGTTCGTGCGTCCCAGCGGAGAAAAACCCAACGATTCAATTGATGCCGGCTATGGGGTGCGACGTGCGATCCTTGGGGACGCTCACGTAGACAGCTCAATTGCGCGCGCCAATGACTTCACGCGTGATTTTCAGGAGTTTATTACGCGCTATGCGTGGGGAGGAATCTGGACGCGGCCGGGTCTCAGCCGACGTGTGCGCCGGTTGCTGGTGTTGGCCATTGCGGCGTCTCTGGGCCGCTGGGAGGAGTTCACACTGCACCTTCGCGCCGGCCTGCAGAGCGACCTCGAAGCTTGCGATCTGAAGGAAACGCTGCTGCAGACGGCGATCTATGCGGGTGTGCCGGCAGCGAATACCGCGTTTCACATCGCCAACGAGGAAATGCAGAAGAGCAGCGCATCGGCGACACCGAAATAAATCAGAACCGGAACTATGTTTCCTGGGCGCGATTTTGTAAGCGTGATGGCCTTGTCCCTGGCATTCGCTGCAGGATGCCAGAAGACGAAAGCGGGCGGCGACTCGCAGCCGCTTCGGGTTTCGCAGATCGATGGCGCGAAGATCGCCAGCGGAGAAGATCATCCGGGAGACTGGATAACTCACGGCCGTACCTACGACGAGCAGCGCTTCAGCCCACTGACGCAAATCAACCAGCAGAACATAAGCCAACTCGGATTGGCATGGTTCTCCGACCTCGACACTCATCGCGGGCAGGAAGCCACACCGCTTGTCGCAGAAGGGGTGATGTATTTCACGTCAGCGTGGAGCAAAGTGTTCGCGTTGAACGCCGCGAGCGGAACACTGCTCTGGTCGTTCGATCCGAAGGTTCCTGCTGAATGGGCCGTTAACGCTTGCTGCGATGTCGTCAATCGCGGGGTGGCGTTGTGGAAGGGCAAGGTTTTTTTCGGGACGCTCGACGGCCGATTGATCGCGCTCGATGCCACGTCGGGCAAACCTCTGTGGGAGAAACTGACGATCGATCCGCGAAGCCGCTACACGATCACAGGCGCGCCGCGAGTGGTGAAGGGAAGAGTCATCATCGGCAACGGCGGCGCCGAGATGGGGGTTCGAGGATATGTTTCCGCTTATAACGCGGAGACCGGGAATCTTGACTGGCGCTTCTACACGGTTCCCGGAGATCCATCGAAGCCGTTCGAATCCGCCATCCTGGAAAAAGCGGTTAAGACATGGCACGGGCAGTGGTGGAAGTTCGGGGGCGGAGGGACTGTTTGGGATTCCATTGTGTACGATCCCGATCTCGACCTGCTCTACCTGGGGGTAGGTAACGGCTCGCCCTGGAACCAGCGGATCCGCAGCCCGGGAGGCGGCGACAACCTGTTTCTTTCGTCGATCGTGGCAATTCGTCCAGAGAACGGCGAATACGTGTGGCATTTCCAGGAAACGCCAGGCGAAATGTGGGATTACACGGCCAGCCAGCAAATGATTCTGGCGGATATCCAGATCGGCGGGCAATCACGAAAGGTACTGTTGCATGCGCCGAAGAACGGCTTTTTTTATGTTCTCGATCGGGCGACGGGCAGCCTGATCTCGGCTAAGCCGTTCACATTCGTAAATTGGGCGACCGGCATCGATATGAAAACCGGGCGGCCGATGGAGACGGCGATCGCACGCTATCCGGGCAAAGATCCGGCGCCCATCGTGCCCGGCCCTCTTGGGGCTCATAGCTGGCAACCGATGTCGTACAGTCCGGTGACCGGACTGGTATATCTTCCAGTGAACGACGTGGGATTCAAGTACAAGTCTCCCGAGAGTTTCGAGGCGAAGAAGCTTGCGGCGAATTATGGCATAGACGTGGTCGCCGCCGGGATGCCGCAAGATCCAAATGTCAAGAAGGCGATTCTCGAAACTGTTAAGGGGCAGTTGCTCGCCTGGGATCCGGTGCAGCAGAAAAAAGCGTGGTCAGTGCCGCGGCCCGGCCCATGGAATGGCGGGACGTTGAGTACGGCGGGAAATCTGGTATTCGAGGGCACGGCCGACGGACACTTCGAAGCCTATCGGGCCGAGGACGGGAAACGAGTGTGGATGTTCGACGCCCAGACCGGCGTGATGGCGGGGCCTGTAAGTTTCACGGTGAAAGGCGAGCAGTATGTGGCGGTACTCGCCGGTTGGGGCGGCGTTTTTCCCCTGGCTACGGGGGAAGTATCATTCGCATCTGGACGCGTACGGAATGTGAGCCGACTGCTGGCTTTCAAAATCGGGGGAAGCGCGAAATTGCCACCTTTGCCGGAAGGAGAGCAGCCGAAGCTGAACCCTCCGCCTTCGAGCGCAAGCGCGACCGAAATCAACCGAGGCAAGCAGTTGTTCCAGCGCTACTGCGCCGGGTGCCACGGAGATGTTGCGGTCAGCGGAGGAGTGCTCCCTGACCTGCGCTACTCGAGCGCTTTAAGCAACGATCAGTGGTTTTACATCGTGCGCGGCGGCCTATTGCAGTCGAACGGCATGGTGTCGTTCGCTAAGGAATTGTCGCAAGCAGATGCCGCAGCCATTCGCGAATACGTTATTTTCCGAGCCAACCAGAGCCTTAAGGCGAGCGGCTCATTGAGTTCTGGATCAAAACCGAACTGACGGACCGGAACTGTTGGAGCATTCTGCAGGTCCTACCACTACTTCAGGGCCCCGGCCGCGCTGTGCTTTTGCAGTTCACGATCAATCAAGCGGCGAGCGTGAACGCCGCCGGCGTCAATTTTTAAGTTGAGAAGCTGGCGATCGGTACGACGAAGAATGTTCTGCTGTTGGGCTTCAAGAATCTCCAGATCTTCGGCAAACACGGCGGCCTGGCCATCCCGGATGCGAAACGTCAAACCGCGGTCATCGGTCTGGAAATTACGAGCCATGCCCCAGTGATACCAGGTGCTGGTTGCGGTTTCCGGCGTCATGGCGTTCACCACAATCCCGGTCACGCCCTGGGATCGATCGCCTTGAGGAGCGCCCGTTCCGGCAGGTGCCACGCCTACATCAATCATGACGTTCGCGGGCAGGCTGAAGTTGCAGATCTGCCAGCGATCGCACTTGGAATAAGAGCGCAGGTTAGCCGCCCAGAATGGCGGCGGATCGATATTGAACATCCAGCGAGTGACAGTGACGGAACGCTCGTCGGAAGTGACCTTGATGGGCGCTTCCAAAATTTCATGCTGACCAATGCTGGAAGGGTGCACGAAAGTTTCGTGTGACAGATCCATCAGGTTGTCGACGAGAAGTTGGTAGTTGCAGTTGATGCGATAGGTGCTTCCTTCGAAAACCCATGCGGGATCGGAACACCATGGCAGGTTGGGAATGCTGTTCTCGTTCGCGAGTTCGGGATTTCCGATCCATACCCATACGAACCTGTGCTTCTCGGCGACGGGATAGGTGCGTAAGTGGGTATCCTTATGTATACCTTCCTGGCCAGGCATCCATACGCATTGACCGCTTTCGTTGAATTTGAGTCCGTGATACTTGCAAACGAGCTGGTCGCCCTGCAGAAATCCCTTAGAAAGCGGCAGTAAGCGGTGGGGGCAGCAATCCTCGAAGGCCGAAATACTGCCATTGGTCTGCCGGTAGAGCAAGAGTTGCTGACCGCAAATAGTTCTCCCAAACGGAGCGCGTTTGATTTCGTGGTCCCAAGCCACGGCATACCAGAAGTTCTCGAGAAACATGGTTTGTTTCTCAGCCATGAGGTCGGCATTCTTATCCTGCTCTCCTTCTCTGTCAAGTCATGCTTAGAAGAGCCGACCACACCGCGGTTTCGAGAGACAAGACGAGCGCGGATGCAAGCTCAGGACCAGCGAATTGGCTTGAAATTCGAACAGTTCGTTCGAAATCCAAAAAGAAATTGCGCTTGTGACGAGAACTCATCTCGGGGTAAATTGATGCGCGCTGTGGGCGATTTTGCGGCGTCGAAACGTGTGGGGAAGCGCATGTGGGACCGAACCCAGGAGGACTAACGTGTATCGCAGCGACGTGGTGGGAAGCCTGTTGCGACCAGCTTACCTGAAAGAGGCGCGCGACCAATTTGCGTCCAATCAGCTGAGCGACGCCGATTTCAAAAGAATTGAAGATCGCGCCGTGGACGAAGCCGTGGAGACGCAACTCCGCGCCGGCCTGGAAATGATTACCGACGGGGAGATGCGCCGGTACGCTTTCTACGGACACCTGATCGATGCCGTCGAGGGTTATGACAAAACCGGGGGCTGGGCAATTCCGTTTCGGAACGAAAAAGGGGAGGAGTTGGTGCTGGCGCGGCCGGTGGTGGTTTCGAAACTACGCCGCAAGCGCCCGCTTTGCGCGGAGGAATACACGTATTTGCGTGCCAAGACAAGCCATCCCGCCAAGACGAGCATGATCAGCGCGCAGCAGGCGGCGGCCTACTACGATGCGAAGAAATCGGCGGGAGCGTACGCAAGCGTGGATGCCTACCTGGCTGACCTGGTCGACATCCTGCGCGATGAAGTCAGTGAATTGATTCGCCTCGGTTGCACGTACATTCAAATCGATTCACCGCAATATACGGCACTACTCGATCCACAATTGCGCGAAGGCTACCGGCAGCGCGGCAACGATCCTGACCGCCTGCTGGATCTTTCCATCGAGATGGACAACGCGGTCATCGGGCATCACCCCGGAATCATTTTTGGCCTGCATCTATGCCGGGGAAACAATCAGAGCAAGTTTTATGCCGCCGGGGATTACGGTCCGATCACCAGTGTTTTTCGAAAGACCACGTTCAACAGGTTTTTGCTTGAATACGATGACCAGCGTTCCGGCGGCTTCGAACCTCTGCGCGAAGTTCCGGAAGATCGAACGGTCGTGCTAGGACTGGTCAGTTCAAAAAAAGCGGCGCTCGAAAGCAAGGACGAGCTCAAACGGCGCATCGAGGAGGCATCCGCTTACATGCCGTTGCAACATTTGGCGCTGAGCCCGCAATGCGGCTTCGCGTCTACGCTGGAAGGCAATTTACTAAGCGCGCAGGAGCAAGAGGCAAAGCTTCGCCTGGTAGCTGAAACGGCTCGCGAGGTGTGGGGTAAAGAGGCGCCCATCGCGCATTCGGCGGCATGATCGGGTTAGGCCGGCAGTTCCGGTGTTATGTACAGAGTCTGCGACAACTCGCATTTGTCTTGACAGCAGTATGGACTTGTGCACAATAGTGCGACTCAGGTGCTCAGCGAACGGACGTTCGATAGGAAAGCAGGAGTTTTCCGTCGCGTGCCGTTAGCACGTCGATGACAGGCTATATGCGTCGTCTCCGATTCTCGAAATATTTCACAATCAAGTCTCCTTAGCCCCAAGGCGAAAAGTATGTGTGTTCTCTTGTCGGCAGGCTGAGTAGAACGGACGTTCGCTCGAAGAGATTGCAAAGGGGGTAGATTATGCGATCACGCTCGTTGTTGGTCGTTCTGCTGTTCCCGATTCTGGCGGCCCTGCTGGTACCCCAGGCTTTTCCCCAAGCTACGGTGAGCTTCGCACAATTGAACGGCACAGTCCTCGACGAGAGTGGGCGAGCCATCGTGAAGGCACAACTTTCTCTTCGCCAAACCGACCGCAACCAGGCGTTCACGACGACGACCAACGATGTGGGTTACTATTTGGTTCCCAATTTGCCTCCCGGACAATACGAATTGACAGTGCTCTCCTCCGGATTTGCCAAGTTCACAGAAACCGGAATCCGTTTGAGCGTGGGACAGACCGCGACCGTAAATGTCACGTTGAAAGTCGCCAGTGTGGGCGAAACGGTGACGGTCAGCACAGAAGTGCCACCGGTTGAGCCGACGCGGACAGAAATCAGCCAGGTCATCGACACCAAGCAAATCGAGTCATTGCCGATCAGCGGACGCCTGTTTACCGACTTCGCGCTGCTCACACCCGGGGTGGCGACGGGACGCACCAGCTTGCAGTCAACCATTACCGAGTTTGAAGTAACGCGGGTGTCATTTGGAGGTATGCGCGACCTCAGCAACATTGTTACGGTCGACGGGGCGGACACGATCAATACGGTCACGGGGTCGCAACGCGCGACTCCACCGCAGGAGTCAGTGAGCGAGTTTCGCGTGGTGAACAACGGGTTTGGCGCCGAATATGGACGCGCGCTGGGGGGCATCGTCAACATCGTGACGAAGTCGGGAACCAATTCTTTGCACGGCTCGGTGTATGACTACTTTCAAAACAGCGCTACGGATTCGCGCTCGCTGCTGCAACCCCGTCCGCAACCCTTCGCGCTGCGGCAAAATCAGTTTGGCGGCACGCTTGGGGGCCCGATCCGCAAGGACCAGACGTTCTTTTTCCTGAACTACGAAGGGCAGCGACGAGGGGAATCGCCTACGTATCCCGGTTTTCTCACGGGTAACCTGGCGGTGCTGAACCAGGCGAAAGCGGCGCTGGGTATCGCGCCGGAAAACCTGAACATTCTGAAGACGAAGGACAACGATTACGGCATCGTCAAAATCGACCACCAGATCAACGCCCCGAACCGCCTTTCGCTGCGTTACAACATCGAAGACGGCCGCGACTTGAATTTGCTGGTCGGCAACACTCTGGACGGTGGCGGGATTGGCGCGCCCAGCAGCGGACATAACGCGTTCATCCGCGACCAGTCTCTTGCCGGAACCCTTGCGACAGTCATAAAGCCCGACCTGGTCAATGTGGCACTGGTTCAGTATGCCCGCCGTCACTACGATTTCCCGGGCGTGAGCGGGCAGCCCAACCTCGATATTCCCAACCTGTTCATGACGGGACATAACTTCGGCGTGCTGGATGCAATCTTCGAGAGCCGCTTCCAGTTCTCCGACTCCTTGTCCTGGGTGAAGGGAAATCACGGCGCGAAATTCGGCTTTGACACGAATTATCTGAAAGACTTCGTAATCTGGCCTGGCTTTACGCCGATGCGCATTGTTTTGCCGGGCGTGAACTGCCTGGTGCAATTTGCCGATTTCGTTAACCCGACGGCAAACATCCAGGAAGTTCCGGCGGACGGCCCATGTCCGCTTCCGCCGTTCCTCGACGGCACGCCGATCGTGTTCTGGGGCGCCCCAGTTGGATCCGGTCCGATCGTCCCGGGCAGTTTGCCGCCAGTGGTTCCGACGACCTGGCAGCAGGCTTACGTAGTTCCGCAGGATTTCTCGGAAACACTTAACCACGGGTACTGGGGATTTTATGCGCAGGATCAGTGGCGCATCACTCCCAAGCTGACCTTCAACTACGGGATGCGGTACGACTTTGAGAGCGGCCTCTCGAAGCAGGTGGATCCGCATTACGATGGGTTCCAGCCGCGCGTGGGACTGGCATACTCGCCCGATAGCAAGACGGTGATTCGCGCAGGGTTCGGGAAATTCGACGACCGGTACAATTTGTCATTTTTCTTCATCACCCAACCGCAGCGGCCGGTGATCATTCCCAACGTGAATCTGCCGGGAATTCGAAAAGGCGCAGATACTGCAACCTGGGTGCTGAACCAGTTGACGCCGTACGCACCTGGAATCACGGACCCGAACGGGAACGCATGGCCCACACCGGCGCAGGCAGCCGCAACGTTAATCACAACGGGACAGGTGCCGCCCAACTTCATTACCGGTCCAAAGGGCACCGCGGTTACGGCAGGCGCAGGCATGGTCGACCACCGGAGCCCAATTCCATATTCGCTACAAAGCAACCTGGAAATCGATCGGGAGATCTCGAATGGCCTGACCGTAAGCGCGGGCTATATGTTCGTGGCCGCGCATCACCTGGTGCGGGCTGAGAATTTGAACGTATGTCCGACGACCGGGGTCAATAACACAGCCACGTTCTGCCCACCTGCCTCACCCATTACTCCGGCAGACTGGCCGGCAGGAAAGGATTACTTCTCACCCATTCCGATAGCAGGCGCGGTTGGCAACTCGTTGTACACCAACTCGGGCCTGCTCTATTTCACCGACAACAGCGGCAGTTCGGTGTATCACGGCTTGACTCTGCAGGCGGCGAAGAATGCGGGCAAGTATGCCCGATTCAATGCAAACTACACGTTCTCACATACCCTGGACGATGGCACGTTCACGACCTTCGTGAGCACTCCGCAGGACCTCTACCGCCGGAACCTGGAGCGGGCGAACTCGAACCAGGACGTACGGCATCGCTTCGTTGCCAACTTCGTGCTGGATGCTCCACAGAACACCTTTTTGCGGAATTTCCAGTTAAGCAACATCGTGACCATCCAGTCGGCACGGCCTTTCACCATGTTCGTGGGATTTGACGCGAACGGCGATACCAACCCGGTGACGGACCGGGTGGGCTTACAGGGCAGAAATACCTATTGGGGCGACAACCTGCGCGCCTGGGATACGCGGGTATCGCGCGTGATCCACCTTCGCGAAAGCCTGCAGATGGATTTGATGGTCGATGTTTTCAACGTTTTCAATCGGCAAAATGTGGACGAAGTAAACTCGGTGTATGGCACCTGGAATTTCTGCAACGGGCAGGTCCCGGTGAGTTACAACGACAGCATAACCCGGCAAATCCAGGGCCCCACAATCGGCAATTGCCCCGCAGGCGGTCCGCCGTTTGCCAGCCCCGGTTTCGGGACACCTAGAACCATGCTGAACCCGCGGCAGTTCCAGTTCGCGGCGAAGTTTTCGTTCTAGCGCAAGGAATAAAGCAGAGAGTCGCAGATCGCGTCGGTGCGCGTTTCAGGCGTTTTCGGGGCGTGGCCCGTTTGCATGGCGCAGATTTAACTCCAGCGCCAATCCCGGTATCTTCGGCGCAGCTCCAACTTCAGGAGCTTGCCGGTGGAAGTATGAGGTAATTCATCGACGAATACGAACGCATCCGGCAATTGCCATTTTGCAAATCTGTCTTGAAGGAAACTGCGCAGTTCGTCAGCTGAGGGCTTAGCATCATCTTTGGCAACGATGACGGCGAGCGGCCGCTCCTGCCATTTGGGATGAGGAACCGCGATGACCGCGGCTTCGCGCACGCCAGGATGGGCAACCAGAGCGTTTTCCAGATCCACCGAGCTAATCCACTCTCCGCCGGATTTAATCAGGTCCTTTGTGCGATCGACGATTTTCAAATATCCGTTCTGATCGACGCTGCCCACATCTCCGGTGCGAAACCAGCCATCGTCGGACCACTTGCTCGTTTCTTCCGGCAAGTTGAAGTAACTGGCGGCCACCCAGGGGCCGCGTAGCTGGATTTCGCCGATGGTCTGACCATCCCATGGGACCTCGCCCTGATCGCTCACGACCCGCCGCTCTACAAATGGCACTGGGATGCCAGCCATGCTGGTTAGCTCGTACCTATCGTCTGCGGGCCAATTCAGCATGTGCTGTTTCAACTGATTGGTAGTGGCTTGCGGGCTGCTCTCGGTGAGCCCCCACCCTTGAGTGAGCTTGATGCCCAAGGCGTCGAGCTTGCGAATCAAGGCCACGGGTGGCGCCGCTCCGCCGACCAGCACGCGGCCAGGCAAGTGCTGTCGCAATTCGGGATGTTTGTCGAGGCATTCAATCAAGCTCAACCAAATCGTCGGCACGCCGGCGGCGACGGTCACTCGTTCCTTTTCAAAGAGCTCGAGCAGGCTCTCGGAATCCAGATACGGTCCCGGGAGCACGAGCTTAGCGCCGACGAACGGGCTGGCAAATGGCAGGCCCCAGCCGTTGACATGGAACATAGAAACTACGGGCAGGACAACGTCGCCGTGGCAAATGGCGAAATTGTCGATCATCGTGGAGAGCCAGGTGTGCAAAACAACGGAACGATGGGTGTAAAGAACACCCTTGGGCATTCCAGTTGTGCCGGACGTGTAACACAACGAGGCACCTTCGTTTTCGTCGAGCTCAGGATATCGAAAGTCGGCGGGAGCGCTTTTCAGGAAGTCCTCATAATCTTCATACTGCGCGGATATAGGTTTTCCGGTGAGCGGGACGACAAAAATTCGTGCGAACTGGACCTGATCTTTGATTTTTTCAAAGGTGGGGAGGAGGATGTCATCGACAATGAGAAAGCGATCCCCGGCATGGTTGGCGATGTACGCGATCTCGTGTGGCGCAAGGCGCAGGTTGAGAGTCTGCAGCACTCCGCCTGCGGCGGGGATGCCAAAGTAAGCTTCCAGATGGGCGTAGTGGTTCCACATGAGAGTGGCGACACGATCACCGCGCCGCAGACCAGCTTTCTGTAAAGCCGCGGCTAGACTCCGAGCGCGACGATAGAAATCGCCGTAGGTGTAACGCAGGAGCGAACGGTCGGGTAATCGCGAGACGACTTCACGCTCGGGGAAGACCTTCCCCGCACGCTCGAGTATGTGGGTGAGCGTCAACGGGTAGTTCATCATGGTCCTTTGCATGGCGTCCTCGCAGCGGGTTCGACAGTAGCACGGGCCGCAATGGTCAGGTTGCGCACCGTAAGCAGCGGTCGCGAACGCGCTTCATTTGCCTTGACACGCTCTAACAGCCGTGGAGAATAGGTGCGCGCAAAGTTCCCAGTTTTGCGCTTTTTAATGGCGCCGAGATTATAACGGACGTTCGATAGGTAGCGGCAAGCATTGCCGAGCAAGCGGCCTTATGGGGAGCGGCGAATATCTCGATCCGGAAATTGAGACGGCCAGCGCGAAGAAGACGGCCGAATTTCAGCAGCAGAAACTCGCAGGGCAATTGGACTACCTGTTCGCAAGATCCAGTTTCTACCGGGACAAATTTCGCGCTGCTGGAATACGGCGAAAAGATTTTCATGGCTTGAGTGACTTGCGCCGCTTTCCTTTCACCACGAAGGAGGAGTTGCGGCAGAGCCAGGCAGATTGCCCGCCCCTGGGAAAGCACATGGCAGCCCAGTGGGAAGACGTGATCCGGATCCATAGTTCGACGGGGACCACTGGAAAGCCCAGCTATGTCGGGTTGACACAAAGAGACGCGAAGACGTGGACGAGGCTCACGGCCCGATCTTTCTACACGCAAGGCCTGCGCAAGACGGACGTGGTCATTCACGCGGCTGGACTCACGATGTTTGTGGCGGGACTGTCGTCAAAAGACGCGATTGAGCATGTGGGTACGACGTTCGTGCCCATCGGGACCGGCGCTTCGGAGAAGGCGGTCCGAGCAATTCAGTGTCTGCGAGCGAACGCCATGCACTGCACGCCTTCATACGCGACCTACTTTGCTGACTTCGTGCGGCGCGAGGCGCAACTCGATCCTAAAGAGCTGGGCTTGAAGAAACTGTTTTGCGGGGCTGAACCAGGAGCGGGGATTCCAGCGGTGCGCGCGAAGCTCGAACAAGACTATGAAGCGCGCGTGACCGAAGGCTTGGGCAATGCGGACATGGCGCCCATCATCTTCAGCGAATGCCGGGAACAATCAGGCATGCACTTCAACGGGCCTGACTATGTGCTGCCGGAGATCATCGATCCTGACACTAGCGAAAGTCTGCCGATTGAGAGAGGCGTGACGGGCGAACTGGTTTACACGAGCTTAGAGCGCGAGTGTGTGCCCTTGTTGCGCTTTCGAACCCGGGACCGGGTAACGGTGTTAGATACGGCGTGTGCTTGCGGCCGCACCGGGTTCAAGCTGCGTTGCGTCGGCCGGACCGACGACATGCTGATTGTTCTCGGCGTCAATGTGTTTCCCTCGGCGGTGAAGGACGTGGTCTCCAGCTTTCATCCGAAAACCACGGGAGAAATGCAGATCATCCTGGATGCGCCGGGACCCCGGGTCTCGCCACCGCTAAAAGTAGTAGCGGAACGTGCTGAAGCTACAGGCGAAATGACAGGGCTGAAGGCGGCCATTGAGCACAAGATAAAGTCGGTTTTGACGGTCCCCGCTGAGGTGCAACTCGTGCCGGCAGGTACGTTGCCGCGATTTGAAATGAAGGGGCAGTTGATTCGCAAGGCTTACGACACGTCGGGGAACGGGGGGCATTGATTTCGAGAGGGCAGAGTTGACCATGTGCACTTTTCCCACAAAGCCGGACGCGATCGAAGTTGACAGGACGCGATGTGCGGTCATGGTTGTCGACATGCAAAATGCATTCGCCAGCCAGGGAGGCATGTTCGAGCTTGCGGGCTTGGATATCAGCGGCGCATGCAGCGTGATCAGTGTTTGCAAGGATGTCCTGCGAACCGCGTGGGAAGCCGGCATCCTGGTCGTCTACCTGCAAATGGGGTATGACGCGCAACTTACGACGAGCGGCGGCCCGGAGTCTCCCAACGCGTATAAAGAGCTGGCGCTCCGTCTCATAAAGCAGCGTCCGGAGCTAAAAGGCAAAGTGCTGACCGAGGGCACATGGGACTGGCAAGTAGTCGATGAGCTGAAGCCGCACAGCGGCGACCTGGTCGTGAACAAAACGCGCTATAGCGGTTTTTGCGGCACGCCGCTGGATTCGCTGTTGCGCACCCGGGGCATCAAGACCCTGTTCTTCACAGGAATCGCCACCAACATCTGCGTGGAATCGACGCTGCGGGACGCATTCTTCCTGGATTATTGGCCGGTTCTGCTGCGTGATGCCACGATGCAGGCGGGCCCGCCATTGCTGCAGGAAGCCACCATTCGCAACGTGGAGCTGGCTTTGGGCTGGACCCTGAGCTCGTCTGAATTCATGGAGACGGTGAACCAACACATGCTTCGAGGGGCCCGTGTATAGCGTGGATATCGACGTCGGGGGCACGTTGACCGACGGCATTTTTAGTAATGGGGAGAAGTTTGTCTTCGCGAAGGTCGACTCGACGCCCCACGATCTGACGCTGTGCCTGTTCGATTGCCTGACGCAGGGGGCCAATCAGCTAGGGTTTGGCGATCTGCAAAGTTTCCTGGAGCACGTGGAGCTGCTGCGATGGTCCACCACCATCACGTCGAACGTTCTTGCCGAGTTGCGCGGGCCGCGCATTGGACTGATCGTCAGCAAGGGGCACGAACAAGATCTCTATGGCAAAGAAAAAAGCAGTCCCATCCTGAACAAGGTTCTCGATAGCCAGAACGTAGTTGGGATTGACGGCTGCCACGATGCAGCAATTCTGGGCGCGGTGCGCTCACTGCTCGAAAATGGGGTGCGGCGCATCTGCATCAGCTTGAAGGGTGCGTTGCAGAATCCCGAACAGGAGCAGCAGATCAAGCGAGTGGTCGACGAACAGTATCCGGACCACTTTCTCGGTTCGGTTCCGGTGCTGACCGGCAGTGATATATGCCAGAACACCGACGACATGACCCGCACTTACTATGCGCTGATCAATGCTTATACGCACAGCGCGCTGGCTGCGACCCTGTTCAAGGCAGAGGACGAGCTTCGTTACACGCAGGGTTATTCGCGCGCATTCTTAATCAGCCATATCAATGGCGGGGTCGCCGGCGTCTCCAAGACGCGGGCCATCGACACCATGGAGTCGGGTCCAATCTTGGGCGTGTACGGGACAAGTTACCTGGCCAAGACGTACGGGTTGAAAAAAGTGATCGCACTGGACGTAGGCGGCACGACGGCAAAGGCTGGTGTCATTCAGAATGGCGAGCCCGTGTATTCGCAAGTGAGCGACCTGTTCGGCATTCCGCTGCGCGTCCGTTTGCCCTACCTGCGGTCTATCGCGCTGGGCGGCGGAAGCGTCGTGAGCGTCTCGAACCACGCCGTGCGCCTTGGCCCGGAAAGCATGGGCTCGTTTCCCGGACCGGTGTGTTATGCCCTGGGCGGCGACAAGCTCACCCTGACCGATGCCTTTGTCTGCGCTGGGCTGATCGATCCGGACTTCTTTCTTGGTGGCAGCAAGCGCCTGGATGCCGAACAAGCGCGCGAGTCGGTTGAAAATCAAGTTGCCAAGCCGCTCGGGCTGTCGCTGAGCGAAGCGTGTAACGCCATCGTCGACCGGGCGTATGACATGGTCGCCGGCATGATCACTTTTGCGGGCAAGCAATTGCAGCAGGATATGTCCGATTACGCGCTCTTTGCCTACGGAGGGAATGGCGGTCTGTTCGCCTGCGGAATTGCGCAGCGGGCCGGAATTCGGGACGTGTTCCTGTTCGACCTGGGACCGGTATTCAGCGCCTTTGGATCGTCAGTGTCGGACATCTCGCATGACTACGAACGTTTTTTTCATTTCATGCTTCGGGACGGCGCAGATGTGAGCGCGCTAAATCGTCTCATTGAAGATCTGCGGGTTACCGCCATCCGCGATCTTCTCGGCGAAGGCATTCAGCCGGACAACGCAGAATGCTCGGTGGAACTGGAGTTTTCTCAACCTGGTGGACCCAATCTGCAGGTGCGATGTCCGCAAACGCATTTCGGCAGTGTGGCGGACTTGCGAAGGAAATTGGGATCCGATCTTCCAGAGGCAGCGAGCGTGGAATTGGTGCACCTGCGGGTGAAGAAAGTGATCGCCAAACCTGCCCTGAGCCTGAGGGAGATGGGCGGGGAAGATCCTTCCGACGCGTTAACCGGGACGCGCAAGGTGGCGTATGGCAGTGCGACTGGCGAAGCGGCGCTGTACAAATGGGAGTCTTTAAAGCCGGGCAACAGACTGAGCGGCTGTGCAGTGCTGCAATCGCAGAACAGCACGTACTTTGTGCCCGAAGATTGGCAGCTCCAAATAGACCAATACGGAAATGCGCAGCTGACGCACACACGATAGAAAATTTGTCAGGAGAGCCGATGGCGACCGATCGTCGCATTCGCATCACCGAATACCTGGATCTGGAACTCGATCAAGAGCTATGGATCTGCAACCGATGCGGCCACACGCTCGGAAGCGCGCGTGAGAATTACAAAAAGGGCTGCCTGCTTTACGATCGTGATCCGCGCGAAGTACATACGCCCGTCGTGAAGGGCGACTTCAGCTTTTCGCCGGACCCGCTGTGGGTGCGGATTGTCGAGTTCTACTGTTCCCAGTGCGGCACGCAGATTGAAACCGAATATCTGCCCCCTGGTCATCCCATCACGTGGGATATCGAAATCGATGTAGACACTCTGAAGAGCAGGCTGGCACGCGGCGAGCTTGTGGTGAAGGGGAAACGACTCGAGGCCGCGTCATGAACTCGATCGATATCGACGTGGGCGGGACGTTTACCGACCTGGTGCTGAACTACCAGGACCAGACAGTGATCCGAAAAGTGCCCACCACTCCCTACGATCTGTCGGTGTGCTTCTCGAACGTGATAGAGGAAGGCGCGCAGGCGTTGGGCTTGCAGATGGAAAACATGCTGCCCAACATAGATATGATCCGCTACTCCACGACGATTGCCTTGAATCGCCTGCTGGAGAGGAAAGGCCCGCGCCTGGGCCTGATTACAACCGAGGGGCACGAGGATACCACCCTGCTGGGCCGGGGCGCGCAATGGATCGACGGCACGCGCGTGCAGGAACGACGCAATCTCAGCATCCAGAAAAAGCCCGATCCCCTGATCCCTCGCGAAATGATTGTCGGGGTCAAAGAGCGCGTAGATTCCGCGGGCCACGTGCTTCGGCCGCTGGACGAGAATGACGTGCGCGAGAAGGTGCGGTACCTGGTAGGCAAGGGCGCCCGGGCATTTGTGGTCTCACTGCTGTGGGGCTTCCTTAACCCAGTGCACGAAAAGAAAATCAAGGAAATCATTCGCAGCGAATACCAGGAATTTCATATTGGCTACATGCCCGTGGTGCTCGCGGGACAGGTGGTGGGAAAACTGGGCGAGTACGAGCGCAGCATGTCCGCCATACTCGACGCCTACCTGCAACGTTCGATGCAGATCGAACTCTCCACCTGCTGGGACAAGCTGCGGGAGCGCGGCTACAAGCGATCGCTCTCCATGATCCAGAGTTCAGGAGGCATAGCCGAAGTTTTCAAAACCGCGGCCAGCCGCACTTTCAACAGCGGCCCGGTTTCCGGCTTAATGGGCGCGCACCACGTGGCGACCGCGCTGGGCATTCATAACGTGGTGATGGCGGATATGGGAGGAACCAGTTTCGATGTCGGCCTGGTGGTGAAGGACAGCGTGCGGAGCTACGATTTCCGACCGGTGATCGACCGCTGGATGGTGGGCATCACCATGATCAAGACGCTGTCGATCGGGGCGGGCGGTGGGTCGATCGCGTGGCTGAACAAGCTGCTGCATAAGCAATTGCAAGTAGGACCGCGCAGCGCGGGATCGCTTCCCGGTCCAGTGTGCTTCAATCGCGGAGGCACGGAACCGACGGTCACCGACGCCGACGTTGTGCTCGGCTACATCAACCCCGAGTACTACTATGGCGGCAAGCTGATTTTGAACAAGCAGAAAGCGACAACTTCCATTCGCGACAAAATCGCCAAGCCGCTCGGCATGGAGGTGGAGGAAGCTGCGGCTATCATTCGCAAAATTGTGGATAGCAATATGTCGTCGGCGATTATGAAAGAAGTGCACCTGCGCGGCTACTCTCCCGAGGAGTTCATCCTGTTCGCCGCCGGGGGCGCCGGCGCTACGCACGTGGAAGGCTTCCGTGCGGACATTCCGAAGGCGGTGATCTTTCCGTTCTCGCCCGTATTTTGCGCCTACGGTTCGTCGACCATGGACATCATGCACGTATACGAGCACTCACGAAAGCTGACGCTCATGGAGCCGGTCAGCCACAAGCTGGTTCCGGAGTTCGACAAGTTCAATCACACGGTCGAGATGCTGATCGACAATGCGAAACGCGACCTAGCCGGAGAAGGTCTCGATCCCGCTGGCGCCACGTTCGTGCTCGAACTCGACATGCTGTACGGCGGACAATTTCACGTGAAGCGCACCCTCTCACCGTTGCTGTTTGTCAGGAATGAAAATGATGTGAAATCGATTTGCGATGCCTTCGAAAAAGAATTCAGCGAAGCCTTTAGCCCCTTCGTGGTGAATCCGGAGGGCGGCGTATTTGTCGACAGCTTTGTGCTGAAAGCGATTGTGCCGACCAAGAAAGTGAGTCTCTCCAAGATGCCTTTGGAGAAACCGAAGCCTGATGCAGCCTTGAAGGGCATGCGGCCGGTGTATTGGCCCGACAAAAAAGATTTCAGCAATACGAATATCTATGCCATGGAAAAGCTCCGTCCCGGAAACGTGCTCCAAGGTCCAGCGGTGGTGGAGAGCCAATACACCACGCTAGTCGTGCCGTTTCCCTTGCGCTTCTCCATTGACGAACATGGTTTAGGAATTCTGGAATAGGAGATCTCACTTGCCCATCCCTACGCTCGCCGAGAAGCTCGAATGGCTCAAACCCGCGCCAGCCACCGATTTTGAGCAGGAGTGCGCGAACGGCATTCGGGCGGGAGACTATGAGATCGGGGTTCAGATCACCAATGACATTCTCGACGAGGCCATGGAGATATTCGTGCGCTCGTCCCGCAGCTACTTCGGGGTGTCCGGCGATTCGATGGTGGCGATCTTTACCGCGGAGGGCGACCTGATCAACGCTTCCTGCGGAACATACCTGCACGCCATCATTCAGCCGATCATCATCAAGTTCATCCTGAAGTACTACAAAGAAAATCCGGGCATTCACGACGGCGATATTTTTTATACCAATGACGCGCTATATGGAGGTATTCACAATCCCGATCAAGTCGCGATCATGCCGGTGTTTCATGGCAGCCGCCTGATCGCATGGGCGACGGCCGCACTGCACACCACGGAAACCGGTGCAATCGAGCCCGGCGGCATGCCGGTCAGTGCAAAATCGCGGTTCGAAGAGGGGATGAATCTGCCGCCCATCAAGATTGGCGAAAATTTCAAACTGCGAAACGATTTTTTGGAGTTCTACTCAGTCTACGGGTTGCGCGCCCCTGCCATGTTTATCTCGGACCTGCGCGCCCGCTGCACCACCGCGGATCGCGTCCGCGTACGCCTGCTTGAACAGGTAGAGAAGCGAGGGGTAGAGTTCATTGTCGGCCTGATGAGAAGAATGCTCGATGTGGCGCAGGCTGGAGCATTTCAGAAGGTCAAAAGCCTGCCCGACGGCAAATTCCGCAGCGTTGTTTTTAATGACGCGATTGGCTGGACGCCGGCCCTGGTTCGTTCGTGCTACCTGACCCTGATCAAGAGCGGAGACCGGCTTACATTCGACTTCACCGGCACCTCTCCAGAAAATCCTTCGTCGTACAACGTGCACACGCAAGCAGTGGTCGGTCACCTTGCGAACTTCATGTACGAATACTTTTTCCACGATTTGCCTATCTGCAGTTCGACATTTGCTCCCATCGACTTCGTGTTCCCGGAAAATATCATTCTCAACCCCGACAAACTGGCGGCCACGAGTTGTTGCGTCTACATCGGCATGCAGTGCCGCTGTGCCACTCACAATTGCTTCGCCAAGATGATGTTTTCGACCGCGCAGTGGGGACAGGTTGCCTCCGCACCAGGCAGCCAGCACACCGCACAGATCTGCAGCGGGCATTCGCAATGGAATCTCGCCGTTTCCGATGTGCTGTCGTTCTCGTTGAACACGCAGGGCCAGGGGGGACGGGCCGCCAGCGACGGAATGGACGCGTACGGTTTCGCGTGGTGCGCGTTCGGCCGTGCACCCGACTGCGAGCAGGTGGAAGGCGAGCTCCCGTTAACTGTTACCCTTTCACAGCACTGGAAAGACTCTTCCGGCCCGGGGCTGAACCGTGGCGGCTCGGGCGCAGTGCAGCAGTGGATGATCCATAAAGTTCCCGCCATGCTCTCGCTGTGCATGGGAAATGGCAGCAAGGTGCCCCTGGGCCAGCCCTTGTTCGGGGGCTACGCGTCAGCGCCCATTCCTGGAATCAGCGTGAGAAAAGCCGATCTGCTGGCGCGCATGCAAGCGGGAGATCCGGGGGTAACTTTGGATCACCGCTCGATTTTGGAAAAGCGCGACATCAAGGGCGATTGGACATTTGAACTGATTGCGCGAACTCCCAGCGTGTACAGCGAAGGGGACCTGCTATTCGGATTCAGCGGAGGAGGCCCGGGATATGGGGATCCTCTGGAACGCCCGCCGGAGGCGGTTGTGGAGGACCTGAAAAAGAACATCATTTCCGAGTGGACCGCAGAAAATGTGTACCGCGTTGCGCAGGATTCTGAGACCCGCAGAGTAGACGCGCGGCGCACCGAGGAGATGCGGGCCAAGGAACGCAAAGGTCGGCTGGCACGGGGAAAAACCTATGAGGCGTTCATGAAGGAGTGGAACCAGCAGTCGCCGCCGAAAGACATCCTGCAGTGGTACGGCTCCTGGCCCGACGCAAAGGCCACCGCGCCAATTTTCAGGCCTTAACCATGTCAGAGCCGAGCACACCCAGGGCGACTATCCGGCAGGTAATTCGCGGCGAACCTGCAGCGCGGCCTCTGCTGGTACCGGTAATCTTCGCGCTAGGATCCCGACTGGAGAATGTGTCTTTTCGCGAATATTTGTTGAATCCTACCAAGATCGCCAATGCTCTTCGTCAGATTCTCGCGAAGTTCATGCTGGATGGTGTCGCGGTCTATTTTGATCCATTACTCGAAGCGGAAATCCTGGGATGCGGTCGGGAATGGAGAGACGAAAGGTCGTGTGATCCCGTCGGTCCATTCCTCTCAAACGTTGGTGAACTGCGGGAGAAAATTGCGGAGATTAGCGATATCTCGAATAGGAAACCTTTGGCCACGGCTTGCGACGTCCTGCAACGGCTGAAGACGATGCTCAACAAAGAGGCTGCGTTCCTGGTCCGGATTACGGGCCCGGTGAGTCTGGCAACGCAGCTCGTAGGATCTGAAGCGGCATCGGAAGAGGCTGCCGAATGCGCGGTGGAAGTCACCTCTGCTGTCACCAGAGCTTTACTGGAGGCGGGAGCAAACGTCGTTCAGGTGGTTGAGCCGGAACTGTTTCGCATCCCCCAAGCGCGCTACGGGTGGTGGGCATCTTTGGTGGCGCCGGTCATCAACCTTGTCCAGTTTTATGAAGCGCTGCCGCTCATACGCTCTGGGGCCCCGGGTTCCACGGAGCATACGCTTGCATCTGTGCTGACTGAAAGCTGGAGTGGAACCTGGTCGCCGGTAATAGCGGATGATTCAGATCGGTGGGCGGCGTGGGCCTTACACGGAGTTAGACCATCTCTTGCCATGGACGCGGAACTCAAGCAACGCGCCGCCGGTGTGGACATAGAAACCAGGATTACAGAGCTTCTTGGACGTGAAGCGCCGCTAGTTTTGACTACCCAGGAGGATGTGGATGCCGACGCGGATGTAAAGGTTCTTGCAACCTGGCTGGGGAAAGTGCGGGAAGCCGCGTGGGCCAGTGCGCGAGTCTGAAAACAGCGGGATTGTATTGATGTTGACCCTTGCTCTCTGAGGCGGTTGCGCTTAACATAGGCGCGCCATTAGGACGAACGTTCGATAGGTATTAGTCTCCTCTTCTTCTATGCCTACGCTCACAGCAGCTAGTTCCGACACTCGCTTCGACCGGCAGCTCGCCAAGATCATCGACCATGCCACGGACATCTTCTATGAGAAGGGCTACGAGGGCGCTTCCATGCGCGACTTGTCGCGCGCCAGCGGGCTCTCACTGGCAGGACTGTACTACTACTTTCAGTCAAAGGACGAGCTCCTGTACATGATCCAGAAACACCTGTTCACGTCGGTGATGGAGGTCTTACGCGAGCGGTTGAAACAGGAGTCGGATCCGGAAAAGCGCGTGCAAATGTTTATCTGGACGCACCTCGAGTATTTCCTGGCAAAGCCAAAGTCGATGAAAGTTCTTTCGCATGAAGACGATGTACTGCAGGGAGAATTGGGTTCTGAGATCGCAGCGTTGAAGCGCCAGTATTACCGCTGCTGCGCCGACCTGGTAGACGCCCTCAAGCGGGAGAAGAATCTTGAGTTCAATTCACGGGTTGCCGTTCTCAGCCTGTTTGGCAGCATGAACTGGATCTATACATGGTACAACTCGCGGGTGGATGGCGACGCGGCCCGGTTGGCAGCTGAAATTGGCGAAGTCTTCTTGCGGGGCATTTACGCCTCGTCATCCCGCGATTGAAATCGTTGCTTTCTTACTCTGGCTGATGTCTTCGTTTCACTAGAAAGTGAGTTGTTGATTGCTGGTGGTTGCCCGCATGTGGGGAAGTCTGAGGCGGAACGCATCGCTTGATCACTGACTGCCATGTTCACATTCACCCGGTAGAAATGTTCCGCCCGTCGGCGCTGGAACTCGTCAAAAAGAAGCGGCCCAACTTCGATCAGATCGTGGAATATGGCCATTCTCCAAAGGCATTCCTCAACTACATGGACAAGGCCGGCCTGGAGCGCGCGGTACTTATTAATTATGTTGCGCCCGATTTCATCGGCTTCACTCCGGCGGTGAATCAATACGTTGCCGATTACACCAAATACAATCCAAAACGGCTGATTTCCTGTGGCGGCTTGCACCCACGGCACGCGAACAACATTATGGCCGAGGTCGATGAATTTCTGCGTCTCGGCATCCGTACCATCAAGATCCACCCTCCACACCAGTTGCTTTTTCCCAACGACTATCTGAACGGGGTGAAGGAGCTGGAGATTACCTACCGGGCCGCGGAAGAGAATGGCATACCGGTCATGTTCCACACGGGCACGTCCATATTTCACGGCGCCCGGAACCGCTACGGCGATCCCATTTTCCTTGATGACGTCGCGGTCGATTTTCCAAAGCTGAAGATCCTGATGGCGCATGGCGGGCGGCCGCTGTGGATGCACACCGCATTTTTTCTGGTGAGAAGGCACCGCAACTTGTTTCTCGATATCAGCGGTATTCCTCCCAAGGCGCTGCTGAAATACTTTCCCAGGCTGGAGGAAATCTCGCAGCAGACCCTGTTCGGAACCGACTGGCCGGGACCAGGGGTGCCGGAGATCAGGAAAAATATCGAGGATTTCCAAGCCTTGCCGCTGTCCGCCGAGGTGAAGCAGCAGATCCTGTGGAAGACGGCGCTGACGATCTGGCCGATCTAGAAGCAGCTAGCTGGGGGCAGGCAAAGAAGCATTCTGGACCAGTAGTGCGATCCCTTGTCCGCCGCCAATGCAGGCGGAAGCAATACCGTAACGTCCGCCGGAACGCTTCAGCTCGCGCGCAACCGTGACGGCCAAGCGCACGCCAGTCGCGCCCAGCGGATGGCCGATAGCTATGGCGCCGCCGTTCACGTTGAGCTTGGCATGGTCCAATCCAAGTTCGCGCTCGCATGCGAGGGTCTGCGCCGCGAACGCTTCATTAATCTCGAAACGATCGATGTGCTGCAGATTCAGGTTCGCAACATCCAGAACCGCCCGAATCGCGGGCACCGGGCCGATGCCCATAATTTCAGGGGGAACGCCTACCACCGCCCCAGCCACAACTCTCGCCAACGGCGGCTTGCCGTTGTTGCGCACGAACTCGCCCGATGCAACCAGCGTAGCTGCGGCTCCGTCCACGATACTGGAACTGTTTCCACCGGTTTGCACGCCACCGAAGGCGGGAGGGATTTTAGCCAGAACTTCCAGCGGAGAAGGGCGAACGTGAGTGTCCTCTTTCAGCACATCGACGCCCCGAGGCAAGCGAATTCCGCGAGACGCATATCCGCGCAGTTCAAATGTCTCGGTTGTCACAGGGACAATTTCGCCGCTAAGAAAACAAGTTTTCTGGGCGGCAATCGCGCGAGCGAAGCTGTCGGCGGCAAATTGGTCCGCGTCCTCGCGGGTGATGTCATATTGTTTGGCGAGGTTCTCGGCCGTCCCACCCATGGTGAGATTAGGGCAGGGATCGAGCAATGCCTCCCACAAAAAATCTTTAAATTCCACCTGCCCGAGGCGAAAACCACCGCGATGGGTGTAGGAGGCAATTGGATTACGAGACATCGACTCGGTGCCCACAACCAAACCGACACGAGCCTTTCCGAGTTTGATGCTATCGGCGGCCTGCAAAATTGCTTCCATGCCTGTGCCGCAGACCCGCTGCACCAGTTGAGCCGGCACCTCGAACGGCACACCTGAATATGTGCCGATGTGACGCGGGAGCACATAAGCGTCGAACGACGTTTGGGCCATGTTTCCGGCAATGACGGTGTCCACATCCTCGGGCGAAACTTTGCTACGGCGAAACATCTCTCGCGCCGCTTTGATGCCTAGATCGGTGGGCGAAACCAGCCCGAGCGGGCCGTTGTAGTCGACGAAGGGGGTGCGAACGCCGTCGACGAGCCAGATGTCTTCATACTGCGAAAGCAGGGCTTTGCGATCAGTTGCCATGTCAGTATTTGGATGCTCCGGAAATAACTGCGACTCACATCGCCTGACGCCGTCCTGCGCAATCAGCCCTGCAGATTTTCACTGGCACTGAAGGCGTGTGAGGCGAGTGCGGCGTGCGACCGAGGCTTGCTGCTCCTGGTCAGACCATATCGCGCACGATGTTTGCTGCCCCAGGATGACATCAGCTTCAGAATGGGCTTGAGGCTCTCGCCATGTTTGGTCAGCGAGTATTCGACTCGCGGGGGAACCTCCGCGTAAACCTTGCGGTGGACGATGCCATCATGTTCCAGTTCCCGAAGGTGCTGGGTGAGCATCTTCTTGGTCATTCCCGGGATCAAGCGCTGCAACTCGCTGAAGCGCCGCCGGCCACCTTCGAGGTAAAACAGAATAAGCGGTTTCCACTTGCCGCCAATAATGTCGGTCGTCAGCTTCACCGGGCAGTAGAACGTTTCCATCCAAAGACTCCAGTGTTCCAGGTTACGAAAATGTACCTACTAGCGAAAAGGATACTTTTGCCTAAAATGTACCCCTCGAATCCAAAGGATACCTCAAAGTGCATTGCTCGCAGCGGTAAAAAAATAGCTGGTCAGAATGAGGCAACATGAATGGCAACAAACCCGTAATCATCTATGGCGCAAGCGGTTTTTCGGGACGATTGATCGCCGAATTCCTACGGGAGTATAACGTTCCGTTTGTCGCCGCAGGCCGAAATCGGGCCAAGCTCAAGGAAGTAATGGAGCACGTGCCAGGGATCGAGACGGCCGACTACGAAATTACTGAGGTTGGGGCCTCCATGGAAGAGCTAGCGGAACTTTTCCGCGGAGCCAAGGTGGTCTGCAACACCGTCGGGCCCTTTATCTACAACGGCCCGCGAGTGGTGGAAGCCAGTTGGCGCGCTGGCTGTCATTACATCGATATCGGGGGAGAGCAGGCATGGTCTCGGGAAGTTTCCGCGACCTGGAGCGAGAAATTTGCGCAGCGCGGATTACTTGTGGCGCCAGGTACCGCGTTCATGTCATCGGTCAGCGATGCAGCCATCCGGCTGTGTCTGGAAAGCTCCACGATCGACACGATCGAAACCCTGACCATGTTTAACGGAATTCCCACGTTCGGTTCCACGCAGACGATTTTTGCGGTCATTCAGACGGATGCTTATTACCTTGAGCAGAATCGATATAAGCCGTGGCCGAGGGCAACGCGATACGAAGTAGTGATTCCCGGCTCGGTGCGCACGCAACTGGCGCTGGCCTGGGGCGGATTTCCCCAGCCAGTATGGTTCGAGCACCACCCGCAGGTTGCAAATCTTCGGTCCATGGGGGGATTGCTCGATCGCCAGATCATGGAAAACGTCGCGGCAACGGAGAAATTCTTTGAAGATGAGGTTCGTCCCTTGCCAAAGGAAGAACGCCAAAAGCGGTTAGCGGAAATGGCCAATGCGGTGCAAGCGGGAACTCCGCCGCGCGAGAATACGCGCGAGCAGCGGACCATCGACGTGGTAGTCGGACGCGGTACAGTGGATTGCGTCGAGTGCACGGTGTTCGGCACTTGCGCATATCGCCAAACCGGGCTGATCCAGGCTTTCGCCGCGCAGAATCTGATTCACGGAGCGCCCCGCAAAGTGGGCTTTGCCTCGGCCAGCGAGGCATTTGGACATCGCGAACTGCTGCGCACCCTCGAGAGTCATGGGCTCGCTAAAGCGAAGGTGCGCCGCTGGGGCGATAACGAAGTTTGAGGCCGACAGCAATTACGCGGTGACAAAGGTTGTGATTCCGGGAATAGCAGGGAGTCCGATCACAGCGATGTAGCCATAGCCGAATACATTCCATGCGTGCCATCGACTACTTCGACAAAAGCGCCGACGCCGCACCAAACCGCATTGCCATCATCGACGGCGAGCGCAGATACACGTATGCAGAAACACGCGCCATAAGCGAGGCGATTGCGCGCGCCCTGTGGGCAAGTGGTCTAGAGGGCGAGGCGCCGGCCGCCATCTATTCTGATAATCGTGCCGAAGTATTGTTCTGCATGCTGGGCATTTTGCGAGCGGGCGCCGTGTGGGTTCCCATTAATTACCGGAACGCCTCCGAGGCGAACATCGAGTACCTGAACTATTCGGAAACTGCCTGGCTCTTTTACCACAGCCGTTTCGAAGAAAATGCGCTGGCCATCCAGGCGCGGGTGTCGAAATTGAAAGGCGTGGTTTGCCTGGATTCCCCAGGTATTACCAATCCACGTCTCGCGGAGTTCATGGAGAAAGGGAGTGGGACGCCTGATCGTGACTGGGCGGACGAATACGGTAATGTCGATCGCCTGATGGGACTGGTTCCGACCGGTGGGACAACCGGTCCCGCGAAAGGCGTGCGAGTCACGAATCTGGCCTGGGGCACCATGACACAGATGGCGATCGAATACTGGAAGTGCGACAGCGACTCCGTTTGCCTTTGCAGCGCTCCTCTCTCCCACGCCGCCGGAGTCGTCGCCTTTACCCAGTTTGCCCTCGGCGGAACAAACGTCATCATGGCGGGATTCGACGCCCTGCAGGTCCTGCGCAACATCGAGAGTTATCGAGTCACGCACCTGTTTCTGCCGCCGACAGCGTTGTACGCACTACTGGCACATCCGGAAGTACAGAATTTTAATTATTCGAGCTTGCGGGTATTTTTGCTGGCGGGCTCACCGGTTTCCCCGGACAAGCTGAAAAGGGCGGTGGAGGTATTTGGACCGTGCATGTGCCAGAGTTACGGGCAAACAGAAGCGCCGATGCTGATGACCTGGCTCGACCAGCGGACCATTGCGGCTGCCGCGGCTGGCGATCATCCAGAGCGCTTGCGCAGTTGTGGCCGGCCCACCTCCGCAATTCGCCTAGCCATTGTGGATGATGCTGGGCACGTCCTGCCAGCAAACGAGCGCGGCGAGATCGTGGCTCGGGGCACGCTGGTGAGCGGAGGGTATTACAAGATGCCGGAAGCTACTGCCGAGATCCGCGCGCACGGCTGGCATCACACGGGCGACATCGGCTACATGGACGAAGCAGGGTACGTCTATGTGGTGGATCGCAAGAAAGACATGATTATCAGCGGGGGTTTCAATGTTTATTGCGGGGAAGTAGAGGCGGGAATCATGTCGCTTCCGCAGGTGCAAGAATGCGCCGTGGTCGGCGTTCCTGACGATCACTGGGGTGAGGCGGTGAAAGCTATCGTGGTGCTGCGCGCTGGAGAAAACCTGGCCGAAGCGGACGTAATTGCTCATTGCAAAAATGTGCTTGGAGGTGTTAAATCGCCCAAATCTGTTGAATTCTGGCCCGACGTGCCCAAAACGGCAGCAGGCAAACTGGATCGTAGAGCCATTCGCAAGCCGTACTGGGCGGGGTTTGATCGGGCAGTCCACTAAAATTTGCCGGTTGGTTGGAAGCCTGGGTGCGCGGTTTTCCGGGAGGCGCGTATCATCACCACTCTCAAAGTCCCCAAGACTGGTGGAATTCCCACGACTAAGGCCAATGTCGTCCGTTGGCTAAAGCGCGAAGGCGAGATGGTGCAGCTTGGCGACCCGGTCGTCGAACTTGAGACGGAAAAAGTGAGCTACGAGTTGGAGTCTCCGGCAGCCGGCGTGTTGCTCAAGATCGTCGCGAAATCGGACACCCAGGTTCCTGTAGGGCAGGTGTTGGGCCACATCGGGGAACCGGACGACACGGTTCCGTTGTGAGTACGAGGGGCGCTATGAGGAATGCGGCAGAACTCGGCAACGACCGCCTGATATGGATGTACACCCAGATGGTGCGCATCCGCGAATTCGAAGAACGCGTGAAGCGGACATTTCTCGAGCGTCCGGGAGTCATGCGGGGTCACACGCATTTAGGCGATGGCGCTGAAGCCAGCATTGTCGGTTCGCTGTCTACGCGTGAGGAGAATGATCCTGCGATGCCCAGCTATCGATGTCATGGATACCCGCTGGTGCTCGGCACTTCTGCACGCAAAATGATGGCGGAACTGTATGGGCGTCGCGATGGCCTGTGCAAAGGATTCGGCGGTTCCATGCATCTCTCTGATCCAGAGCACCATTTTCCCGGCACCTCCGGCATCATTGGGCAGAGCATCGCACATGCGACAGGGGCCGCTTTAACGGCCCAAGTAAAGGAGAGCGGCCAGGTGGTCTACTGCTTCTTCGGCGATGGATCGAGCAAGCAGGGAGCCTTTTTCGAATCGTTGAACATGGCGGCAGTCTGGAAGCTTCCCATCGTGTACATCCTGGAAAACAATGAATACCAGGCGTACACGCACATCAGCCTGGAGGACGCGAACTACATTGCCGGGGATCCGCTCTCGCAGAAGGCGCGGGCCTTCAGCATTCCGGGCGTGACGGTGGACGGAAATGACCCGCGTAGGGTCTACGAAACCGTCGGCAATGCGGTCGATCGCGCTCGCGCGGGAGGCGGTCCGAGCCTGATCGAATCCAGGTTCTATCGCTTAAGCGCGCACGGCAATGCCATCACGGTGCCCCCGGCTCCTACGCAGTTTCCGGAGCACGAAGCGGTTGGCGTGTACGGGAGAAGATCAGAGTACGAGTCAGCCCGGACGAATGATCCGATTACCCGGTTCCGCCGCGAACTGGTGGAAGAGAAAGTGCTTTCCGCGGAGGATGCCGAGCGAATCAAAGCCGCGGCCTGTACCGAGATGGACGACGCCGTGGAGTTCGCACTCTCGAGTCCGCTGCCGGACCCTTCTGAGGCCGCCAGCTACGTATACGCCTAGGAGATCCCATGCCCCGACCCATGATGTATGGCGAAGCCATGGCCGCAGCTATCGTGGAAGAAATGCGGCGTGATCCTGACGTCGTGTTCTATGGCCAGAACATGGCGATGACGGAGCGCGATCCCATGCTCAAGGAATTCGGCGCAAAGCGGGTGCGCATTGCACCGATCTCCGAGACCGCGGAAATTGGAATTGCGGTTGGGGCAGCCATGACCGGGTTGCGGCCTATCGTCGAGCTATGGATGAACGAATTCATGCTGGTGGCGATGGATCAGATCATCAACGAGGCGCCGCGCCTGCGTTACATGTCGGGAGGCCAGGTTAAGGTGCCGCTGGTCCTGAAAGCAGGCTACGGATTCGCCGCAGGCTGGGCCGGACAACACTCGAATTGCATGTATCACATCATGATGGGTATTCCGGGGCTGAAAATCGCTCTGCCTTCAACTCCTGCGGATGCGAAGGGGCTAATGGCAGCCGCGATTCGCGACGATAATCCCGTGGTCTACCTGCACCATTACATGCTCACCCTCGATACCGGCGAGGTTCCCGACGGCGAGTATCTTGTGCCGTTTGGTGTTGCAGACGTGAAGCGCGCGGGTAGCGACATTACAGTGGTCGCGACTGGGTGGATGGTGAACAAATCACTTGCGGCCGCGGAACAACTTGCGCACGAGGGAATCCAGGTGGAAGTGGTAGATCCGCGGACGCTGGCTCCGCTCGATGTCGAAACGATTGTCGCGTCCGTGAAGAAGACAGGAAGATTGGTCCTCGTGGACCAGGCGCCACGCCACTCTTCGGCAGCTGCCACCATTGCCGCGGAGGTGGCGGAGCATGGCTTTGAGTATCTGCGCGCTCCTGTTCGGATGGTCACGGCGCTCGATACATCAATCCCGTACAGCGAGCCATTGGAGAGAGCCGTATTGCCGAGCGAAGCGAAAATTGTGGAAGCGGTGCGCTTAGTGCTCGGCGAACGCGCGGCAGCAGCCTGAGCAGGGGCTGAAAGCGAGCGCAGCGGTTCTCGTCCACCTTCATGGAAAATGCCTCCCGCTACGAAAAAATTCTGGTTGCGATCCTGTTCCTTTCCTGGGGCACAGTCTTTCTTGACCGAATGTCGCAGCTTTACCTCGCTCCTTATCTCGCGAGCGAATTTCGCCTGAATCACGAGCAGATCGGGCTGCTGGCTTCAGTTCTCGCCATCACCTGGGCCATATCGACGCTGATATTCGGCGCGCTCTCCGACCACATCGGCCGCCGCCCGATTCTGATTCCTGCCGTGTTTGCGTTCTCGCTCCTTTCCTGGGTGTCAGGTGTGGTTCACAGCTTCAACCAACTTTTGCTGGTTCGCGCACTAATGGGCCTGGCGGAAGGGCCGACCTGGTCCATCATCACTGCGCTGAGTGAAGAATCTTCACCGCCCGAACGTCGCGGCCGGAACGTTGGCATCGTGGTCAGCGCAGCCGCACTAGTTGGTCTTGCCATTGCGCCGGTTCTCAGCACCCAGGTGGCAGCACGATGGGGATGGAGGTGGGCGTTTTTTGTGGCAGGAGTGCCAGGGATTGCGATGGGGGTTCTCATCTGGAAATTCGTCAGAGAACCTTACCGGGATCTCCGAATCAAAGCCGAGGAGAAGCCGTTGTTCAGAGACTACCTCTCCGTCCTGCGATATCGCAACATGTGGCTCTGCTGCGTGGGGTCGAGTGGCTTCGTTTCCTGGCTTTTTCTGCACAACGTTTTCGCTCCGATTTACATAACGGAAGTGGCTCACCAGGCGCCAACCACGGCGGGATTTCTGCTGGGCGCGGGCGGACTGGGAAGCTTTGTACAGGCGTTTATTTTTCCGGCCCTCTCCGACCGGTTCGGCCGAAAACCAGTGCTGCTTCTGCTTTCGGCGATGTCGGCCACCGTGCCCCTGATCCTGCTGGTCTCCTCCCTCTATTCGCACATTTGGGTACTTGCCACGATCCTGTTTCTCACCAATGGCGGGCAGGCACTCGCGTCGCTGATCATGGTGCTGGTGCCGACGGAAAGCGTTCCCCAGCGGTTTGCTGCCACATCAATCGGTCTGGCGACACTGACCGGGGAAGTGTTTGGAGCGACTGTCGCGCCACTTGTTGGCGGGGCGGCAGCCCAGAAGTATGGTCCCGGTACCACGCTGTGGATGTCTGCCGCCGGCACCGGCCTGATCTTCATTGCCACGCTCTTCCTGGCAAAGACTTCGGCGGTGCCAGGCGGCAGAACCGGCAGGCAAGAGCGGCCTGCGCACGCGCTCCATTGATGCGGTGCATTAGTCCTACCCAGCTGCAACTTTAATGAATGTGTGACTCGGGACTCGGGAAACCGTACAGGATTTTCTCCCCAGCGCTTACAGTCGGAGCCCGATGTTGTCAGTGGCCGTGGAGGTCTATGAATAGAAGAAGATACGACGCGCACAAACAAATCATCGCTAAACCACTTCAAGGGCGAGAGATCATCTCGCACACTGCGAAGCCACTTGATCCAGAGTGAGCCGACTAATCAGAGGAGATGCCCTCCTCCTATTCCAAGTCATGGAGGCGGTAAATGACCGCTGCAGATGTTCTTATCGAGAATTTGATCGATTGGGGGGTGGATACGGTCTTCGGTATTCCCGGCGATGGCATCAACGGGATCATGGAGGCGCTGCGCACCCATCAAGACAAGATTCGATTCATCCAGGTACGGCACGAAGAAGCGGCTGCATTTATGGCATGTGGCTACGCAAAGGTCACCGGTCGCTTAGGAGTATGCCTGGCGACCTCAGGCCCGGGCGGCATCCATTTGCTTAACGGGCTTTATGACGCCAAGTTGGATGGTCAGCCAGTACTCGCGATCACCGGCCTTCAATTTCACGATCTGATTGGAACCTACACGCAACAAGATGTGGCGCTCGACAAGTTGTACCTGGACGTTGCGACTTATAACGAGCGGATCATGGGTCCCACACACGTGGAGAACGTTGTCGATCTGGCGGTGCGTACGGCCACCGCTTACAAGACCGTGTGCCATATCACGTTTCCTGTGGACTTCCAGGACATGGAGGTAAAAAACCGGCAACGGTCGCGGCGCAACATTCCGCATCACACGTCGCGGGCGGAAGCAGACGGGATCATGCTAGCGGATCCGGCCGAGATTCAGAGAGCAGCCGAAATTTTAAATGCGGGGAAGAACGTGGCGATTCTGGCGGGACGCGGAAGCCTGGGAGCCAGCGCAGAGTTGGAACAAGCCGCGGAAATTCTGGGTGCTCCGATCGTCAAGGCCCTGCTCGGAAAAGCCGCCGTGCCGGATGACAGCCCATATACTACTGGACCCATCGGGCTGCTGGGGACGAAACCTTCGCAAGAGGCGATGGAAACGTGCGACACGTTGCTGATGGTAGGGTCGTCCTTTCCTTACATCGAATACTTGCCGAAACCAGACCAGGCCAAGGGGGTGCAGATCGAAGTTGATCCAAAGCGTGTCGGCCTGCGATTCCCCGTCGATGTCGGACTGCTTGGCGACAGCCGGCGCGTGCTGCGCGAATTGATACCCCATTTGAAGCGAAAAGAAAACCGACGCTTCCTGGAGAAAGCGCAGAAGGGAATGGAAGACTGGAAGAAGGTGATGGAGGAGCGCGGCACCCGGCGCGACATGCCGATGAAGCCCCAGGTGATTGCGCATGAACTCGGGAAGCGCCTGCGTGACGACGCGATTGTTTGCGCCGACAGCGGAACCATTGCAACCTGGTGGGCCCGCCATATTCCGGTGAAGCGCGGACAAATCCACACGCTTTCCGGCAACCTGGCCACCATGGCTAACGGCCTTCCGTACACGATCGCCGCCCAAGTCGCTTACCCGAACCGCCAATGTGTTGCTTTTGTCGGCGACGGCGGATTTTCCATGCTGATGGCGGATTTCGCAACCGCTGTTAAATATCAGCTCCCGATCAAGGTGGTTATCGTCAAAAACAACACCTTGGGGCAGATCAAGTGGGAGCAGATGGTGTTTTTGGGAAATCCTGAGTACGGAGTCGAGTTACAGCCGATTGATTTCGCGGCGGTGGCCCACGCCTGCGGAGGAGCCGGGTTCACTGTGGAAGATCCGGGCGAGTGCGGCAAGGTTGTGGAAGAATTCCTCAGCGTGCCCGGACCCGCAGTCCTGCAAGCTGTGGTCGATCCGCTCGAACCGCCGCTCCCTGGCAAGGTTACAGCCGACCAGGCGCTGAAGTTTGCCGAGTCCCTCGCGCGCGGTGAACCGAACCGCAGCAAAATTGCGCTCACTGCTATTTCGGACAAAGTACGAGAACTGGTTTAAGCTACCGGCCTTCAGGCTCTCTGGTGTCAATGAACGCTGACGCCGCGAGAGCCTGATCGGCGGCATTCCATACCGACAGTTCGTCGTTCGACTAGTCATAGCTCAGCTGATCTTCAGTCGGGAGCCTCTCTTACGCGTTGGGCCGGATCCCGATGTGCAGGGTCATTTGCCTGTGTGTCTCCGGATGTGTCACTTTGACTTGTGCCCGAATTGCCGGACATCATCGTTTACATCGAAGCTCTCGAGAAGCGAATCCTAGGCCAGAAGCTTCTGCGAGTGCGCATTGCCGCCCCGTTCCTGCTACGCACGGTAAGCCCTCCGCCCTCCGGCATTGAAGGACAACAAGCAGTTGCCATCCGCCGGGTGGGGAAGCGAATTGCGATCAGATTCGAAAATGACGTCTGGCTGGTATTTCACCTGATGATTGCCGGCCGCCTGCATTGGCGCGAAGGGAAGCCCGGCGTGAAAATCCGCGGGCTTGCTGATTTCGAGTTCACGAATGGGACGCTGTACTTGACCGAAGCGGGTGCGCGGAGGCGAGCATCCTTGCACATGCAATCCGGCGACGCGGCCCTGGCGACCATGGATCCTGGTGGCCTGGAAGTGCTGGAGGCAACGCTAGAGTCCTTCGCGGAGAGGCTGCAATCGGCCAATCACACGCTCAAGCGCGCGCTGACTGATCCACGGCTATTCAGCGGGATCGGAAATGCCTATTCGGACGAGATTCTTTTTCACGCCCAGCTCTCTCCCCTGGCATTGACAAAGAAACTATCGCCCGAAGAAATTGAACGCTTGTTCATCGCTTCTCGTAATCAGTTGCTGGAATGGACCCACCGTTTGCGAGAAGCGTCGGGCAACAAATTTCCAGAAAAGGTCACAGCTTTTCGCGAAGGTATGGCAGTTCACGGCCGCTACAAACAGCCCTGTCCGCGCTGCGCGACCAAGATTCAGCGTATTCGTTATGCGGACAATGAAACGAACTATTGCCCGACTTGCCAGACGGGAGGGAAGCTGCTGGCGGATCGGGCACTGTCGCGTTTGCTGCGGGCGGATTGGCCGAGAAGCCTGGACGAGTTTGAAGGCCTGATCGCTCGCAAGCAAGCAGACTGAGGACACGACCTTGCACACTAGACATGCTGTGAAAGCGACAGAATGTTGCCATCGGGATCTTTAAACCAGGCGACTTTGTCGCCGGTGGGAGCAGTCCAGATTCCCAGTTCGTCCTGCTTGAAGAATCCGAACTTTTCAAACTGAACGCCTCGCTGCTGGAGCTCCGACACGGCGTCTTCAATAGCGGGCACTTCCCATCCGAGAATAGTGAACTGCGCGGGCCGGAAATCCGGAACCTTGGCGACGCGAATCTTGGTGCCGTTTGCCTCCATAACAGTGGCAAACCCATCATCTTTCACGAAGGTGAGACCAAGCACACCCTCGTAGAAGGCGCGAGCTTTCGCGGCGTCGCGAGTTGGCACGAAAGCTACGATCTTGCTGGAACTGAACATGAACGCTCCATTCCACTACGCAAGTCGCGAACTACGGCCCGTCCGCCCTGGCGGCCACGGAAAATTTCGCGTGGTCAGCAGGCTTGTGGTGCAGCATGTCGACGACGGCCTGGTAGAGCCGGGTGCGGAGAGCATAGCGCTCATGGGCGCGAGCAATGTAGCGAACGTGAACCTCGATCCCGGCGCTGGTTGGACGAAGATTGATGGCCGGTCTGGCTGAGAACGAGCGTACTCGATTAGGCCCGGCAGCGTGTTGCCACTCGTCTTCGGCGGTGCGCGCGTTCTCCGCTGTTTCGCGGGCAATGAGAGAGCGGATTGCGTCCAGCACGGGATAAGGATCTTGAGTGGCGGGAATGAGCACTTGCAGCTCGTCCCAAAGCCACTGGCCGGTGGTGGAGAAATTGAAGAAGTGGCCTTCGATGGCAAAGCTGTTAACGAAAGCAACTTTACGTCCAGTGGGGTGCCCCGAGTCGGTCCAATTCCCGGTTTCGAGCAGCACCGTCCGAAGCAACCCGATTTCAACGACCTCGCCGCCCACTCCGTTGATTTCTACCCAGTCGCCCACGCGAATGCCATTGCGCCCCATGAGAACGAACCAGCCGAAGAAAGCCACAATAAAGTCTTTGAGTGCGACGGTGAGCCCGGCGCCTGCTAGCCCGAGAATGGTGGGCATCTGACTCGGCATTCCAAACAACACGAAGAGCACAAACATTACTCCGAGTGCTTGCAGTGAGAAGCGCAAGACCGCGCGCAGAGTGACCAGCCGCCGGCGCTGCGAGGTGGGATCGCTGAAGAAGCGGTCAACCAGATTGCCCGCGAGGTAAACCAGCAGGGCAATCAGCAGGATCCACATTGCCGACTGAATGATTGAATGCAAAGATCCGAGCTCATACTTTCTCACCAGGCCTGACCAGCCCGCGTAATTTTCCGCCAGTTCCTGGTTGTCCTGTATACGCTTGTCGAGATCGGAGAGGTTTTTCTGGTCGTTCGAGAGCCGGCGCAGGGAGGAAACGGCTGCCGCCGTCTGAGTTGGCGTGTTCTGAGAATTATTCTGGCTTGAGTAATCGCTTTTTGCTGCCCGTAGCCGGGATTCGAGTGCATCGTGAGTCCGACTCAGGTCGGCCGCCGCTGCCAGCGCATCCTGTTGCGCCGACTTCAGCCGCTGTTGCTTGTCACGCAAAATGAAGAGCGCGCGCACTTCGGCTAGCAGATTGGGTCCCGATGCGCGATCGGAGCCCGTGCTTGCCTCTGCTCGCGTACTATCGCCTTGGTGCTGTGTGGATTCGTGTTGCTCCATGAGACGCTGAATGCGGTCACGGCTGTCACCTCCAGCCCGGGCCAAGTCAGCCTTAGCATCGTCCAGTTCATCCTGATCCAGTTCGAGCTCGGCCTTGGAAACGTCAATTTGCTGCTGTAACGAATCGCGATCCTGTTCCTTTGCGGTGGACAGCTGCTTCGACAGGCGGTCGATCGCGGCCTGGTGGGTCTTGAGAACGTCAGTCGCTTTGACGACTCGAGCCTGCAGGTCTCGAGCCTCGGGCGAGGGCGTGGTCGGGTGCTGCGCGGCATCGCGCAAAGCGTCGGCAAAAGCAAGGTCGACTTCATGATCAGCGAGGCGCAGCACTTCGGCCGCAAAGCGTTGTTCGTCGGAAGTGGCAGGCAAAGCTGCGACTGCGCGGGCAGTCTCCAGCGGACGCTGGTCGACCAAGGACTGTCCGCTGGCTCCAGTAATTGCGTTTTTGGCCGAAGGTTCGAGCGCCGAATTACTGGTGAACAGCAGTCCGAGCGCGGCTGCCACGACGAGTATGAGCAGTCCCGCACTGAAGAACCATTGGCGAGCCTTGGGCATGGGTAGACAGGAGATTACTTTTTTTCGGTGCGGTTTTCCAGTGCCCAGAGTGCAATCCGGCACTATGACAAAGAACCGCGGTTCATGGCCCGCTGGGGTCCTCACCCGGCCACTGGACGGTTACCGCAGCGGCTTGGGTCCGCGGTCTACTTTTTGCTTTCGAAGTGGCTGAGAATGGCTTCCGCCTGGGAGCGCGTGACTACCGCGGAAAGGGCTGCTACGTCCGCCTGCTGCACAGCTTGCAAGCTGCCGAAATGTTCGAGGAGGCGACGAGTGGTACGCGCGCCAACCCCGCGAATCTGCAAAAGTTCGGTAGAGCGGTCTCGAATCTGGCGTCGCTTGCGGTGAAAGGTCACAGCGAAGCGGTGCGCCTCGTCGCGGATCAGCTGAACCAGGTGCAGGACTGGGGAGTGATGATCGAGGACGACTGGCTCATCCTCCTGACCGTACACGTAGATGATCTCCTCCCGCTTGGCAATGGAGGCCAGCGGCTGATTGATAATCTCCAGAGATTCGAGCGCCTCAGCGGCCGCGTGCAATTGCCCCAGGCCTCCATCAATCAGCACGAGGCTCGGCATAGGTCTATTTTCGTCCTGAAGGCGCTTGTAGCGGCGCGCAATGACCTCACGCATCGAGGCGAAGTCATCCACCCCCTCCACCGTGCGGATGATGAACTTGCGGTAGTCAGACTTCTTCATCTGACCATCTTCCCAGACAACCATGGAAGCCACGGTTTCGGCTCCCTGGATGTGCGAGATGTCGAAGCACTCAATACGACGCGGAAGCTCGGGCATGCCGAGCGCATCCTGCAGCGCCTCCTGAATCGCGCGGGTATTCGGCTTCATCACCCGAAAGCGCTGATCGTATGACTGCTTGGCATTATTCCCGGCAAGGTCGATAAGAGAGCGCTTCTCACCCCGCTGCGGAACGAGTATCTGCACACGAGTGGCGCGTGCCCCAGAATTCACCATTTGCTCGGAGAGGAGCTCCTCGAGCATTGGCCGTTCCTTAAAGTCGACAGGCAAGTAAATGTTCCGGGGAACGTACGGCTGGCCGATGTAGAGTTGTTTCAGAAGCGCAGAGAAGAACGAATCGGGGTGGAATTCGGTCGGAGTGCCTGGCGCTGCTCCGCTTGGGGCAGCTTCGAGCGCCGGTTCAGAAGTTTCCTCCACGTCCGTTTGAAGTTCAAGCTCGGGCAAGTCTTCCCAAAAGAACTCACGCCGGTCGAGCACACGTCCGCCGCGCATATGGAACAGATTTACGGCCAGCATGCCCCTTTCATAGTGATAACCGAAGACGTCAGCGTCGTCTCCCTCCACGGAAGCAATGCGTTGTTTTTCCTGTAGCTGTTCGACAGTCGAGACCAAGTCCCGATATTTGGCTGCCCGTTCATATTCCTGGGCCTGCGCGGCCTCGGAGATGCGCTGCCGCAACGAGCGCACCAGGTCGGTCTGGCGTCCTTCGAGAAAAAGCTTCACATCACGCACAGCCTCGAGATAAGCGTCGGGCGTTGTCAAACCCTGGACACATGGTCCCAGGCAGCGGCGAATGTAGTACTGCAAACAGGGCCGAGGATGGAATCGGCTCAGGTCCACTTTGCAGGAGGGGATGCAAAAGTGGCGGTGAATTAGATCCACGATGCGGTAGGCCAGATTGGCAGGGAAGTACGGCCCATAATACGCGCTGCCATCCTTTCTCAGGCGGCGGGTGACGTAGACGCGAGGGAAGCGCTCTCCCAACGTGAGCTTCACGTACGGGTACGTCTTGTCGTCACGCAGCAGAATGTTGAAGCGGGGTTGCCGCTGCTTAATGAGGTGGTTTTCGAGGGCAAGAGCTTCTTTGTTGTTGGCAACAACGATATAGTCGACGTCTACGGCCTCTCGGACCAGGGTTCCGGTCTTTGCGTCAGCAACACGGCCTTCATGAAAGTAAGAACTGACCCGGCTACGGAGGTTCTTGGCCTTGCCCACATAGATAACCTTTCCCTCGGCGTTCTTATAGAGGTAAACGCCGGCAGAGGTGGGCAGAGCACGAATTTTTGCCTGAAGATCCATAAACCAGGGGTTTGCGGTGGAATTACCGCTCTATTGTAGATGCTGCAAGATGTGCTCTCGACCTAAGCCCAGCCAATCCCACAGCGAGCCGGGTTGCGGACTGAGGTACAAAAAGGTAAATCGCATCGGCAGAGCCAGACGCGGCGGTACCATATAAATTTTCCACGCCGGGCGCGGCGTTTGCCATCTCTTTCCCAAAAAGGATCATCTCAGCACGTGTAACTCTTGCAGAAACAGGGAGATGCGTTTGTAAGCCTGAGTTGTGCGATTGGCATCTGTGTTGCTCAAGTACAGTGCGGGCCACGAATTCGGACCTGACCTCTCGGTTACTACGACGGAGTTATTTGAGATCGAGCAGAAGGAGCCTCTCTTACCATGAATCGCACTTCGTTAGCCGTTCTACTGGCACTGGCGATCACTTCCACGGTGGGTTGCGCCAGCAAAAAGTATGTACGCAACGAGACCACCCCATTGATCAACAAGACCAATGAACTCGACGACCTGACCGCCAAGAACAGCAATGCCATCAAGGACGTGGATCAACGCGCCCAAGCGGGTATTCAGCAGGTGCAGGCAAAGGCTTCGGACGTGGACAAGAAAGCTGTAGCGGCGGGCCAGTCGGCGGACCAGGCGCAAACTCTGGCCAGCAACGCAGTCCAGCGAGTGGACAGTTTGACCAATACGGTCGCCAATCTTGACAATTACCGGCCTGTAGCTGATACCTCAGTCCACTTCGGGTTCAACCGCGACAATCTGACCAACAAGGCTAAGGAAGCACTTGACCAGTTGGCGAGTGACATTCCGAACACCAAGAACTACATCATCACGGTCGAAGGCGGCACAGATTCGGTGGGCAGCGAGGACTACAACTACGGTCTGAGCCAACGCCGCGCCGATTCGGTCATTCAATACCTGGCGTCCAAGTATAACGTTCCGGCTCACAAGATTTACTTGATCGGATTAGGGAAGGATAAACCGGCGGACTCGAACAAAACCGCTGCGGGACGGGCCAAGAACCGTCGTGTCGACGTGCATCTGATGACGAACATTCAGGGCCAGTCGAATAATCCGGCGCAAGCCCCGAGCAATCCCAGCGCGAATCCGCCGTCTGCGAGCACGGCGACTCCGCCTTCCATGTAAAGTTCCCCTCCTCCCCGGAGGACTTCGCCAACCAGGCCGATGCACGCGAGTGCGCGGCCTGTTTTTTTTTGTTCCTCTCGATGCGCCGGCAGATTTGAACTCTTCGCAACTCCCGTCGGAGCGGTGAACTGCCAAATTCTCGTTTGCGACCCGACGCTGCCCAGGGGCCGTGCTTTCCCAAGATCTAACAAACGCCCAACAATTGTTAGCTCCTCTGCATGCCGGGTGCGGATGTCACTGCCGCGCGCAGCGAAAGTGCCCGCGACACCGCCGTTGCTGCACAAAGCTGCTACAATCGCCAGTTTCCGTCCATGGCTTCGATCACAGCTTCTCACTGCTCATCTTCCGTAATTTCCAGGAGGAATTGCCTGATGTCACTTATCCGCAAATGGATTTTTATCGCACTCATCACAACCGCCTGCCTGGCGGTTGCACAAGACACGTCCGAGGGGCGCCTGATGCGCTTTCCGGATATTCACGGAGACAGAATTGCGTTCGTGTATGGCGGGGACATCTGGATCGTGTCGAGCAATGGCGGAGTCGCGAGGCGCGTGACGACCCATCCCGGACGCGAGTTGTTTCCGAAATTTTCTCCTGATGGCAAGTGGATCGCGTTCACCGGGCAGTACGACGGCAACTTCAACGTCTACCTTATGCCAGCCGATGGTGGCCAGCCGAAGCAACTTACGTTCTACCAAGGTGGCGCACCGCTCAGCGATCGAATGGGTATCCATAATGAGGTAGTCACATGGACGCCAGACAGCAAGAAAATTGTGTTTCTTTCGAAGCGCGACGCGACGAATGGCTGGACGCGGCGCATGTATACCGTCAGCGTCGATGGTGGCTTGCCTGAGCCATTACCTATGGACCAGGGCGGACTTGCGTCATTTTCGCCGGGTGGCACCAAGGTCGCATACAACGTCATCTTCCGCAACTTTCGCACCTGGAAGAGATATACCGGTGGCATGGCGCAATGGATTTCTCTTTACGACTTGAAGAACAACACTGTCGAGCAGGTGCCACACACCGATTGGACCGATACTTTTCCCATGTGGCACGGCAACACGATTTACTTCGCGTCGGATCGCGGTCCCGAACACCGCCTGAATCTGTATAGCTATGATCTGGGCAGCAAGCAGATCGAACAATTGACGAAGTTCACGGATTTCGATGTGTCATGGCCGAGCCTCGGCTCCGACTCCATCGTGTTCGACAATGGCGGGTATCTCTACCTCTTTGACCTCGCCAGCAAACAGCCGAAGAAGCTCACCATCGATCTTCCCGGCGAGAAAGACATGACCATGAAGCGCTGGACGTCGGTCGGCAAGTGGATCACCGACTTCGATCTCTCGCCGGACGGCAGACGTGCCGTCTTTGCAGCGCGCGGCGATGTGTTTACAGTTCCTGCCAAGGAAGGCAGCATTCGCAACCTGACGCGCACTCCCGCTATTCGCGAGAAGAGCGTGTCATGGTCCCCCGATGGACACTGGGTCGCCTATATATCGGACCGCACCGGCGAAGACGAGATTTTCCTCGCTCCTCAGGACGGACTGGGGAAAGAACAGGAGATAACGAGCGGCTACAAAGGTTTCAAGTTTGCACCCGCGTGGTCGCCCGACAGCAAGAAGCTGGCGTGGGCCGACAAGGACCTTCAACTCTGGTATATCGACATTGCAGAGAAGAAGCCGGTAAAGATCGACAAGGCGACGTATGGCGAAATTACGAATTACGCGTGGTCGCCGGACAGCAAGTGGGTCAGCTATGACAAGAACGCCGAGAACCAGAACTCGGTGGTGTATCTGTACTCGCTCGCCGACAGCAAAAACACGCCGGTTACGACTGACTTCAGCAACAGCCACTCGCCGTTATTCGATCCCGAGGGACGATATCTGTACTTCCTCTCGGATCGCGATTTTAACGAAGTTCTGGGAAACATCGACTTCGAGTTTGCCAACCCGAAAACCACTCGCGTCTACATCGTTACGCTGCGCGCGGACGAACCCTCGCCATTTCCGCCCTTGAGCGATGAGACCACCTTGAAAGCGGAAAACCCGCCGTCGTCTTTTAGCGCCAATGGCGTCGTGGAAAACCAGGAAGACAAGCCGTCCACGAAGTCGGAAGCCAAGGGAAAAAGCGCAAGCAAAGAGGCCACTAAAGAAGACGAGAAAGAGAAGGCAAAAGAAAAGAAGCCGTTCCGCATCGACCTGGATGGGATTCAGCAAAGAGTTGTAGCTCTGCCCACCGGGCCCGGAGTGATTCGGTCATTTGCGGTGTCGAAAGATTTTCTTTACTACTCTACGGTTCCCATTCAAGGCCTCTCGGGTCCGCTTCCGGGTGAAACTGCCGCGGTGCAAGCGTACGACCTCAAGGAACGCAAACAGAAGGCCGTCATCGAAAACGTAGAGAAGTTCACAGTGTCGTATGACGGCTCGAAGTTGCTCTATGAAGGGGAAGGCGCGCCCGGAGCCAAGCCCTACGGCATTATCGATGCAAAGCCGGCCGACAATCCGAAGAAGGTGGGCGAAGGGGGGTTGAAACTGGACGGCATGCGTGCGGAGATTGATCCGCCGCAAGAATGGAAACAGATCTTCAACGAAGTCTGGCGGCAAGAGCGCGATTTCTTCTACGAGGCTGCCATGAACGGCGTGGATTGGCAGCAGATTCATGACAAGTACGCTGCGCTGGTGCCCTATGCCGCGAGCAGGTACGATCTGACGCTCATCATGGGAGACATGATTGGCGAGCTTTCGAACTCGCACACATACGTGGGCGGCGGTGATTATCCTGACCTGCATCCCGTGAACATGGGGCTTTTGGGCGTCGATTTCGAAGCGGATGCGGCGAGCGGCCGCTATCGAATCAAGAAGATTTATTCCGGGGAAAACTGGGATTCCAAGATGCGTTCCCCGCTTACCGAGCCGGGCGTGAATGTGAAGCAGGGCGATTACATCCTGGCCGTGAATGGGCGAGCATTACAGGTTCCGCAGAATCCTTACGAGCTCTTCGTCAATACGGCGAACGAGAACGTCACCTTGTCGGTGAACTCAAGACCGACTGAGGATGGAGCGCGGAATGTGCAAGTCAAACCAATTCCCGATGAGTTCGGCCTCAGAGAACTGGGCTGGATTGAGGCAAATCGGAAGAAAGTGGATGCGGCGAGCAAAGGCCAGGTGGGATATGTCTACTTGCCCGATATGGGAGGAGACGGGCTGAATCAGTTCGTAAAGCAATTCTTCCCGCAAATTCGCAAGCAGGGATTGATCATCGATGTGCGCTACAACGGCGGCGGCTTCGTCGACCAGCTGATTTTCGAACGACTTCGCCGCATTCTGGCGGGCATGGACTCGGCGAGGAATTGGACTTCCAGCACTGTGCCGGACGTTGTGTTTCACGGCGCGTTGGTGGGTATAACCAACCGCATGGCTGCATCGGATGGCGATTTATTCAGCTACTACTTCAAATATTACAAATTGGGTCCTCTCATTGGTGAGCGCACCTGGGGAGGGGTGCGGGGCATCCGCGGTAATATTCCGCTGATCGATGGCGGGTACATCACTCGCCCGGAATTTGCGCTTTATGGCCTGGACAGCAAGTGGTTGATCGAGAACCACGGGGTGCAGCCTGACATTGTGGTGGAGAACCGGCCCGATCTCGTCGTCAAGGGACAAGACCCGCAGTTGGAGAAGGCGATTGAATTAGTTATGCAGGAGATTCAGGCGAATCCCAAGAAATTGCCGGCACGGCCTCCCGATCTGCCGCCGTATCCCGAGGGGCCTGGGATGTGATGTCAAACAAGGGGCAGCACAGAAGTAGCGGCCCCTTCCGCGGAGGACGGACCGCGGCCGGCTTAAACCGAAGGTTTGATTACCGCCTTTTCCTTTACGTCAAGTTTCTTGCGAATGCGATGGACTTCCATAAAGGTGAGGGCGGTGGTCACACAAATCAAACTGCCGAACATGATCAGCAGAATGTTGTCCATTCGTGGCTCTTCTCCTCAGTGCGCGGGGTGCCAGGCATTCTTCCATTTACAGCAATAACATAAGGTCGGTGCCTTCGTGGACGACATTATACGGGCCCCGAGCGAGTCTGGCGGTTGGATGTTCTGGTTCCCTCCGCTGAGAGCGCCAGGGGCGTGAAGTATAATAAAAGCCTGTGCCCAAGTACTCAATCGTAGTTCCCCTGCACAACGAACAGGAGAATGTAACCGACCTCTACGACCGCTTAAAAGCCGTCATGGAGACCAATGGCGAGAGCTTTGAGATCGTCCTGGTCGATGATGGGTCAGGCGACGGAACTTTTAACCTGCTGCGGGAAATTGCCGCCGTGGACAGCCGAGTCACAGTGGTGAAGCTGCGGCGGAATTTCGGTCAGACTGCAGGGCTGGCTGCCGGTTTCGACCATGCCCGCGGCGAATACATTATCGCCATGGACGGCGATCTGCAGCATGATCCCGCCGACATACCGATTTTTCTCGAAAAGATAGCCGAGGGCTACGACATTGTCAGCGGCTGGCGGAAGCGCCGCATCGACAATCTCTGGCTGCGCCGCATTCCGTCCCGCTGCGCCAATTGGGTCATGGCGAAGCTTAGCGGCGTCGATATTCACGATTTTGGCACGACTTTCAAAGCTTACCGCCGTGAGATTCTCGACCAGGTGCCGCTCTACGGTGAACTTCACCGCTTTATTCCGGCCCTGGCGTCGTGGCATGGGGCGTCGATTGTCGAGGTGCCGATCCGCAATGTCAATCGTGAGCGAGGCGTGTCTCACTATGGCATTTCGCGGACGTTCCGGGTCTTCTTTGACCTGATCACGATTCGGTTTCTGCTGCGCTACCTTTCCCGCCCGCTGCACTTTTTCGGCACGGTGGGCATGGCCGGCATTCTGGGTAGCTTAGGGGTGGCCGGATGGCTGGTACTGGAAAAATTCCTGTACCACACCGACCTGATGAGCAAGCATGGCCCGATGATGATATTTGCGGCAGTGCTGCTGCTGGCCGGCATGAACATGCTGGCAGTCGGGCTTCTGGGAGAAATGCAGGTACGGCACTATCACGAGCCTTCTCGGCGCGCCCCCTATTCAGTGGAGCGCGTTCTGCGCGCGCAGAGCGAAGAATCCACGATCTCGGAGTGAAGCATCCGGTTACCGTTCCTGGCGTGGTGAGGGATGTGCTGCGTATCGGCGCCGATTTTAAGATGTTCACGCCCGCTGTTGCTGTCACACACTCCTGTGACACCAGTCCCTGACAACCGACATGCCGGGACGAACAATCCTATAGTCGGCCAAGCAGCCGAGCGGGGGTATAATGCCTAGTTTTGCGACTATGGAACGAGCGACGCAGTACGAACTTCGTCTGTCCAACCGGATGTCGCGGCTGGGAACCGAAACTGCTTTTGAGGTTCTAAACAAGGCGCGTGCGCTGGAGCGGCAGGGTAGAAAGATTATTCACCTCGAAATCGGCGAGCCCGATTTCGATACCCCCGGAAACGTGGTGGAGGCTGCGGTGGGCGCCCTGCACAAGGGTTGGACACACTACGGTCCTTCGGCCGGCTTACCGGAGCTGCGGCAGACCATCGCCGAGTATGTGAGCCGCACGCGAGCCGTCGAGGTCAGCAGCGACGAAGTGGTGGTCGTTCCCGGAGGAAAGCCGATCATCTTTTTCACCATCCTGTCATTGATCGAGGATGGTGACGAGGTGATCTATCCGAATCCCGGCTTTCCCATCTATGAATCAATGATCAACTATGTAGGGGGGAGAGCGGTTCCGATCCAGTTGCGGGAGGAGCGGGACTTCGGTCTTGACATCCACGAATTGGCGGGCCTGATCAGCGACCGCACGAAGCTGATGATTCTGAATTCACCGCAGAACCCTACCGGTGGTGTGCTCACGCGTCGCGACGTTCAGGACATAGCCGAGGCGATAGGCGACCGTAACATCCTGGTGCTTTCGGACGAAATCTACAGCCGGCTGATTTTCGAAGGCGAGCATTATTCCATCATGTCGGTGCCCGGCTTCAAGGATCGCACCATTCTGCTCGACGGTTTTTCCAAGACTTATGCGATGACCGGCTGGCGCATGGGTTACGGAGTGATGCGCGCCGACCTGGCAACGCACATCACGAGATTGATGACGAACTCGAATTCCTGCACCGCGAGTTTCACGCAAGTGGCGGGCATTGAGGCGATCCGAGGCGACCAGTCCTCAGTGGACCACATGCGCGAAGAATTCCGCAGCCGCCGGGATGTATTTGTCGCAGGGCTAAATCGCATTAAAGGTTTCTCTTGCCGCCTGCCCAAGGGCGCGTTCTACGTGTTTCCGAACATTACCGGCACGGGCTGGAAGTCCAAAAAATTGGCTGATGCCTTACTGGAAGAGGCCGGCATCGCCTGCCTGTCGGGTACAGCGTTTGGAGACTTTGGCGAGGGCTATCTTCGCTTCAGCGTGGCGAATTCGCTGGATAATCTCAGGCAGGCACTGGGGCAACTGGAGGAGTGGACGGGCAAGAACCTTTAGTTGAAATTTTGCGTCGCTTTTGAACCCGGAGTGGTCCGTGCCCCGCCGAAATTCGCCCAGTTTCACTACAGCTAGATCACTTTCTGTTGTGACCTCCCTCACAGACCCGATGTACATACCCGCCTAGTCTCGCAGCAGGGCCTACTGCGCCCGGGGTGGATCTTCGTTCGCCACCCGTCGAGGAGAGAACCATGGCAATCAAGAACTCCGAAACCGGGGAGACTATCCGGAAATACGACATTGAAGAACTCAAGCGGTCGGCGAACCTGATGCGTGGCTACAACCTGGTTGCATTGTGCGCGGCGGGCTCAGGACATGCGGGCGGAACGCTGTCCATCATGGACATCACTGCCGCGCTTTACTTAAGGGTGGCCGATCACGATCCGCGCAATCCTTCCTGGCGTGACCGCGACCGCATTATCTGGTCCACCGGCCACAAAGCGCCGAGCCTGTATCTCGGGCTCGCATTCGCGGGGTTTTGCGCGAAGGACGATGTCGTGCTCCTGCGCAAGCTGTCTTCTCCTTTTCAAGGCCACCCGCACAGGCTCAAACTGCCGGGCGTAGAAGTGTCGACCGGATCATTGGGGCAAGGCTTGAGTATTGCCGTCGGGATTGCTCTCGCGGGTAAGCTCAACCAGCAGAGCTATCGCACGTTCTGCATCATGGGCGATGGTGAGCAACAGGAAGGCCAGGTCTGGGAAGCCGCGATGGAAGCCGGCCATCACCAACTCGATAACCTCATCGGCATTGTCGACAAGAACCGTCTGCAGATTGACGGCGCGGTGTGCGAGGTCATGAACATCGATCCGCTCGAGGACAAATATCGAAGCTTCGGCTGGGAAGTACTGCGCATCAACGGGCACGATATGAAGGAAGTGGTCGAATCTTTGGAACAGGCGAAGCGCGGCTTCGGTAAGCCGGTCATGATTATCGCGGAAACAGTCAAAGGCAAAGGCGTGAGCTTTATCGAGAACGTCGCCGGTTGGCATGGGAGAGCGCCCACTCAGGAGGAAATGGCGAAAGGCTTAGTGGAATTGCAATTGGGAGAAGAAATCCCGGTTACGGCACTGCTGCAGAAGGCAAAGGATTACCAGTCAGAAGTCGATCGCAAGCTGCAAGCCAAGATGCCGAAGTTCAAGGCGGACTACTGGTGGAACACCGCGACATCGATGAAGGCTCAAATGAAGCCGACGCGAATGGGATTTGGGGAATCCCTGGCTGCCAATGGAGACGACGAGCGCATTGTCTGCCTGGGTCTGGATATCTCCAGTTCCATCACCATCAGCGAGTTTTACAGCAAGTATCCGCGGCGGAAGAATCGCTGGATCAGCATGGGCATTGCGGAACAATCGGCTACATCGGCGGCGGTAGGACTGGCCAAAGAAGGCAAGCTGCCGGTGTTCGGAACCTATGCCACGTTCGCGGCGGCCCGCAACCTGGACCAGATCCGCACTTCAGTTTGCTACGGCAATTTCAATGTGTTGATCGCGGGGGCTCACGGAGGCGTTTCTGTCGGGCCGGACGGCGCTACTCACCAGGCGCTCGAAGATCTGTTTGCTGTCTGCGGCCTGCCCAACATGTCCGTGGTGGTGCCCTGTGACGCCCTGGAGACCAGGAAAGCCACCGACTACCTGCTTCTGAAACACGTAGGGCCGAAATACATTCGCTTTGCTCGGGAGGCCACACCAGTAGTAACAAGCGAGATCACTCCCTTTGTATTTGGTAAGGCAAACGTGATCCGCTTGCGGGAGGAGAGCGCGAATTTCATAGATGCCTTCGAAACCCGGCTTGCCGGCAACTACAAAAATGAGAATGAAGACCTCACCATCGTGGCATGCGGTCCGATGGTGCCGGAGGCGATACGCGCCGCGTGGATCCTGAAGGCGGAGTTCGGCTACGAGACGCGCGTGATCAACATGCATACGTTGAAGCCAATCGACGAGGCGGCAATTCTGCGTGCGGCGCGCGAAACCGGGGTCATCGTCACCGCCGAGGAGCACCAGATTGGCGCCTTGGCGTGGCGCGTGAGCGGGATTGTTACGGAGACCCCTCTGCTGTATGGAATTCCGATCATCACCGGCGCGATCGGCGTCAAAGACCGCTTCGGAGACTCCGGGGCGCCATGGGAACTGATTAAGGAATTCGAAGTCAGTGCCGAGCACATCGCACAAAAGGCTGCCGAATTGATGGAAGTAAAGAGAGCGCGCAGTCAGCAGGAAGAATCGTTTTTTTATGTGCCCAGCATGGGGAACTGACGCGCCCTAAAAAATTTGCCGAATAGCCGCTACGGCTTTGGTTCTGACCCCAGTCTCAGCACGTTGCCGTCAAGGTCTTCGACTTGCATTTCGAGAGCCCAGGGAAAATTTGTAGGGGCGAGGCGAATCTCGACACCTTTCGCCTGCAACTCCTGGTGGAGCTTCTCGACATTGTCGACGCCGATCCACACCCAGGCACCGCCGCGACCTTGCCCCTGTCGGCATAAGTAGAGTGCGGCACCATCGCGCGAGACGCTGGTGAATTCGTCGCTTCCCCAACTCACATTTTTGAAGCCCAGAGCATCCACATAAAAAGCGAGGGCAACTCTCATATCCTCCACGCGCAGGATAGGCTGGCTGTTTTCGAATCGAGTACGAACGCTGTTAGCATTTTCCATAGCTTTTCCTGAGTTGGGTACTCACTTAAACGGAGATAGCCGGCGGTTATCAGCCTGGTGAACTTTGGCGTGGCGGATGATCCGCGCCCGAATCTTACAACGTCAAGATGCAAGCTAGTATGGACAATCTGCTAGACCAACCGTATCCCCGCTTCGCCAATGTTTCCGCAGCCTCGGCAGCCATCGTGCCGCGTGCGGTAATATGATCGGTTCGTTACCCGCGATCTGGACGTGGGGAGCGCCGTGATGTCCACCTGCGGTTGAGCCTTGCCGCAAAAGAGCAGCATGGGAGAGCGATGAGCAAGAAATTTCGTGTGTTTGCTACCTGCGATATCGGAGATGCCATTGACGCGCTGCGGGAAAAGGGATACGAGGTCGAGGTGTATCCGGAGCCTGTGGCGCCGCCGAAAGAACTGATTGTTGAGAAGGTAAAATCAGGGATTGACGGTCTGATCACCACGCTGCGTGACAAGATAGATGCCGAAGTGTTCGCCGCAGGCCGCGGAACCTTGAAGGTCGTTGCCCAGATTGCCGTTGGTTTCGACAACATCAATCGCGCCGACGCAAATCAGTACAAAATTCCCTTCACCCACACTGCCGACGTGCTTACGGAGGCTACCGCGGAATTCGCGTTCTTCATGCTGGGTGCTCTGGCACGGCGGATGTGGACAGCCGAACACCTCACGCGGGAAAACAAGTGGGATTACTGGCATCCATACCTGCCGTTTCTCGGCGATGAAGTCACGGGCAAGACGATTGCGGTTGTGGGTACGGGCCGGATCGGCCTGGCGATGATCAAAAAGTGCACTGGGTTCGACATGAACATGCTGTGCTACGACCCGGCGTTCGAGAACCGCGATTACATTCGTGGAATTCAGGAGATCAAGGATTTGCGTTACGCCCGCGGTATGTCTCGGGAGAAGACCTGGATTCGGTACTGCAATTTTCACGATGCGCTCACGCAGGCGGATTTCGTGAGTGTGCATGTGCCACTGCTGAGGGAAGGTGAGACGCCGACCCCGACCTATCACCTGTTCAATGAAAAGACCTTGCGGATGATGAAACCCACAGCTTTCCTGGTAAACACGTCGCGGGGACCGGTGGTGGACGAAAATGCACTGGCGCGTGCACTTAAGGAAAATTGGATAGCGGGAGCGGCGCTGGATGTATACGAGCAAGAACCTCTGCCGACGAACTCGGCGCTGCGTGATCCCGCGATCGAGGACCGGTGCCGTTTGTATCCACATTTCGCAAGCGCGGCGCGCATTACCCGCTTATCGAGGGATCCGGACAGAGGCATGGCGGGAAGGTGTGTACAAGGGCTGATAGACGTGCTCGAAGGCAACTACGGTGGCGATATCACAAAAATGCCATACGTTGTGAACAAGGAAGCATTCGCGTGAAGTAATGCCGCCTCTGATCCGAGAGGGCTCCCGTCCATACTTGCCTTCCGACGGCCCTTAAGAGTCATGAGCTACGCGGCTCGGGGATCTCAAGGGGCTCACGCCAGTTGCGGGCGGATGCGTGGCCAGCGTGGATCCACGCGATGCGGGTAATCAACGAGCCGGCAATGGCCGACATGGCTGCCCATTTACGCAGACGGCTGCAGCGCTTGCGTCCGCTGAAAGCGCTGATTGCCCGCAAAGCAAATGGCAAAGGACCAGAGAGGGCCCCGCCGGCCCTTGTCAGCCAGCCGCTTCGTCCGTGCTTCAACGGATCGAGATGTGAATGGGAGCGCCCCTCAATGCGCAGTCCTTCCCAAAGTTCAAATATGGCCGCTCCCAGGCCAAGGGCCTGAAGAGCATGGCTGTCGCGGTGTCCCATTAACTCCAGTAGCCCGACAGCTGCGCTTGTTCCGGAAGCGGCAAAGTGGATGGGGAGATCGCCGACGTTCTGATTCCAGACGGGAATGGCACTCACGCCAATCAGAACTCCAGTGTAGTTAGAGAATGGCAGGCCGAAGGCCAGGGACGCGGCTGCTCCCGCATTTTCAATGATGCGTAAGGGTAGAGTCGGTCCGTAGCGATTCTGCATGAACTCTGCGAAAGCGGCAGCAGCAGCACCTCCGGAGAATCCCATCAGGGTCCATACACCGACCGACATTGGACTCTGAGGCTTGAAGACGCGCAGCATGGCTAAGAACCGCTCCGGTCGGCCCAGATCGGAGATTAGCAGGGCAGGGGAAATGATGGCACCCGCAGCGGCGATCCAGCGAGCATCGCGAACCAGTCGACGGTCTGCGCCCGTGTAGTGCGCAATTGCTCCCATCACAGCGGCGGCACCCGCGGCGCCACCTACAAAGAAGTACAGAGGAATCTCATGGGTCCACTGCGGTTCCTTCAGCAAAGGAATCCCGTAGTAGCCGGTCTCGGGAGATGCTTGCGGAAATGGGGCGCCTGCCGGACGCACTCCCACAACGCGGAGTTCGCCTCGTCGTTCAGCCTCGCGGCGAATTTCGACGAGCCGCCGCTCGCTCTCGGCATCCGGAACGCGCGTACCGGACATAAATTCGGGAATGCTCATCGCGGAAGCCTCCGATGTTTGCGATTGCCATCGCTGAGAAATGCGAGAATGCTTCCGCCCAGGAGCATACCGGCCGCGATCGCCGATGCCTGCCAGCCTTTTTTGGCATAGATGGTTGGAACCTCCGGCCGGGGCGGCAAGTTGTAGCTACGCGGGTCACCGCGTACGACAAAGAAAGCGTGGATGCCCTTCACGCTGGTATCAAGAGGATTGTAAAGGCGGACGTCCTTCATACCGCGACCATGCAGCTCGCGCACACGGTCCTCCGCCCTCTGGCGAAGTTCATCGAGTTGCCCAAACTTGATCGATTCAGTGGGACAAGCCTGTGCGCACGCAGGTTGCAGACCGACTTTTTGCCGGTCATAACAGAAGGTGCATTTGAATGCGCGTCCGTCTTTTCGGTTTTTCTGAACCACACCAAAAGGACACGCCACGATGCAATAGGCGCAGCCGTTACACACGTCGGGCTGTATGAACACTCCGCCAAACTCGGTGCGAACAATGGCGCCGGTGGGACACGCTTCCAAGCAGCCCGCTTCTGCGCAGTGCTTACAGACGTCGGAGGAGAAATTCCAGGAATTCAGTTCGGCCGCGTTGCCCCCAAAGCCAGGCTCCGGCGCCTGCTCCACGAACTTTACATGGCGCCAGGTAGAAGCACCCACAGCACCTGTATTGTCGTAAGAGTAGCCGCTCCAGTCGAAACCATCTTCTGAGAGACCATTCCACTCCTTGCAGGCAACTTCGCATGCCTTGCAACCGATGCAGAGCGTGGAATCCGTAAGAAACGCAGTGGTACTCATACTGCCTCCTTGATGGCAGCAATCTGCTCAAGCACACCGTTGCGGTCGGACGCTCTTTGTCCCGGCACGATATTGCAGATGAGCGCCTTGGTTTCCATGATGCGGACGTTCGGCTCCTCGCTGATGGCCAGGAGGTCATTTACTACGTCGCCCTTTACCAGGCCGCGAAATCCCCAGTGGTAGGGCAACCCGACCTGGTGCAAGCGCTGGCCATTGACCCACAATGGGCGCATGCGCCGCGTGACCAGCACCTTGGCCTGCACCACCGCGCGCGGCGTAGTGATAGTGGCCCAGCCTCCATGCTGCAAACCTACTTCGGCGGCGAGTTCAGGTGAGACTTCGGTGAACAGTTCGGGCTGGAGCTCCGCTAGATGCGGCAAGTAGCGCGACATGCCGCCCGCAGTGTGGTGCTCTGTGAGGCGATACGTGGTGAGCGCATAGGGATAACGCGGATCGCCGGGAGAGTTCGCGTAGTGATTGTCTGGACGCTCTTTCTTGTCTGCCGCGGGATTGTCCTGCTGCTGATACAAGGGATTCGCAAACAGCGACTCGAGCGCTTCATAGTGCGCCGGCAAGGGCCCGTCCTTAAGGCCGCTCGCAACATATAGCCAGCCGACGCCGTCGGGATGAAGTGTGAAAGGCCGTGCGCCACCCAGTGCCTCCACACCTTCGCCATCATGAATGTTGGCGGGGGCGTCCGGTGGAGTGTGCTTATCGTAATCGGCGTTGTCGAGGCCAGTCCATTCCTTCTTGGCGTCGTCCCACCACACCAATTTCTTGCGCTCGCTCCAGGGCTTACCGTCAGGCCTGGCGGACGCGCGATTGTAGATGATGCGGCAATCGTTAGGCCAAGCGAAACCCCAGCCATGACCGAGCAGATCCTTGGGTTCGCGCTGGTTTGCCCGATTCACACCCTCTTCGGGGTAGACTCCGCAATAAATCCAAGCCCCACAAGCAGTGGAGCCATCGCCCTTCAGGCTCTTGATATTCGGAAGCTGATTCCGGTCATCTACTGTATAGCCGTTAATTTCTTTAAGCACGGTCTCCGCATGCGGCTCCGCATGTTTGCCGTGAGTCGGATAATCCCAAGTAAGCGCGCGGAGACCGGCATTGCGCGGATGGGTATCCTGCTTCACTCTTTCCTTGAGGCGCCGTCCCAGGTGGTACATGAACCAGGTTTCACTGCGCGCATCGCCAGGAGGATCGACCGCCTTGTTGCGATACTGCAAAAGCCGTTGGGTGTTGGTGAAGGTTCCAGGCTTTTCAGCGGTGCCCGCTGCCGGGAACATGAATATCTCGGTTGCAATAGTGTCGGGTGACAGCTCCCCGCGGCGAGTCTCGGGGGAGTCGTACCAGAAAGAAGCGGTCTCCGTCTCCACCATGTCGCGGACGACCAGCCATTTCAGCTTGGCCAGGGCTTTACGTTCGAGGCGCCCGTTAGCAGACCCGACCGCAGGATTCTGTCCCATGACGAACAAGCCTTCCAACTTGCCATCCGCCATGTCGAGCCAGTACCCGTACTCGGAGTGATCCCCGGTAACGCGAGGAAGCCAGTTAAAGCCGAAGTCATTCTCCTTGGTAGCGGCATCCCCATAATAGGCTTTCAACAAACTGATGATGTACTTATCGAAACTTGCCCATAGCCCGGTACGAGCCTTGTGTTTCTTGATATAGCCCTGGAGATCGTTAGAGTCTTTTTCGAAGAAGGGCATCGGCAGATAGCCGGGAAGGATGTCATACAGGGTAGGCACATCCGTGGAGCCCTGGATGGAGGCATGTCCCCGCAAGGCCAGGATGCCACCGCCCGGCCTGCCAATATTCCCTAACAGTAACTGGAGGATTGCTGCTGTGCGAATAATCTGCACGCCCTTGGAATGCTGCGTCCAGCCCACCGCATAGCAGATCGCTGCTGTCTTGTCCGGACCGGAGGCCGAGCAGAAGCTTTCCGCGGCCTTCCGGAATACTTCTTGAGGAACTCCACAACTCTGCTCCACCATCTCCGGGGTGTAACGCGAGAAATGCCGTTTCAGGACTTGAAAAATACAGCGTGGATCCTGGAGCGTGAGATCGGCTTCAAACTTGCCGGCATCCTGTGCTTCGCCGCCGCGATCCTTGCCATGCCCGCCGCCTACCGACGCGTGGCCGGGAGCGTTTTCTCCTTGACGCTTTTTGACCGGTGATCCGCGGTAGAGCCAGCTCTCGGGATCATATTTTTTCTTTTCCGCATCCCAGCCGGAAAAGAAGCCGTCCAGGTCCTCGGTATCGCGGAAGTCGTCGCGGACGAGGGTGGCCGCGTTGGTGTAGTTCACGACATAGTCGCGGAACTCCTTGCCATTTTCCAAGACATAGTTGACCAGGCCGCCGAGAAAAATAATGTCGGTTCCGGCGCGCAGAGGCACCCAAATGTCCGCCATGGCTGAAGTGCGGGTAAATCGCGGATCGACGTGGATGATCTTGGCTCCTCGCTCGCGAGCTTCTACCACCCACTGAAAGCCAACCGGGTGATTCTCTGCCATCGACGATCCCATGATCAAGATGGCGTCTGCATTGCTAAGATCCTGCTGTGCGGTGGTGGCGCCGCCCCGTCCGAAAGAGGTGCCCAGACCGGGCACCGTGGAGCTGTGTCATATACGAGCCTGGTTACTGATGCAGACCATGCCCAGGCCCGCGGTAAACAGCTTCTTAATGAGGAAGTTTTCTTCCACATCGAGCGTGGCGCCACCGAGATGGGCAATGGCCGTCGTCTGCATCAGGGTCTCGCCGTTTTCTGTCTCCCGGAAGGTTCGTTCGCGCGTTGCCCAGACTCGGTCGGCGACCATGTCCATCGCCGTCTCGAGATCAATCTCTTCCCAGTTGCGCGAGTAGGGGCGGCGATACTTCACCTTCTGGAGGCGGCCAGCATGGGTATGCAGTTCGTGGGTGTCAGCGCCCTTGGGACAGAGGTGGCCGCGCGAAATCGGCGATTGCGGGTCACCCTCAATGGAGATCAGCTTGCCGTTCCTGTGGTATATGAGCTGACCGCATCCCACTCCGCAATACGGGCAAATGGAGCGGGCCACCTGCGCGCCGTGAGTTTTCGGGACGAGATTCCGCGTCCGGGCGCTCATCGCCTCGGGCCCGGTTCCGTCGGCACCGGTTTTGATCTGCTTCAGTAACGGCCACTCAGAAAGCAGTTCCTTAAGCACAAACGGCCTCCGTTAGCATTCACAGTCTGGTTGGGTTGGCCCACGAGTGAGCCATTGTAGCAACTGTAGGATGCAGTTCACGCTGCAGGGGCAAACCGGGTTCTGAACGAATTTCTCGACATAGCCACCGCCTTTCAAAACTATCGAGAACGCTCGCGTTTGGTCGCGGTGTTTAAACACACGTTCGATATCATGTTCGCGAGGGTAATCCCATAATGTTTGCACGACGAACGGAGTGGCGGCTGGCGCCCAATCGCTTTACCCAGGTGCAACGGGAGCTGGCCTCAAGCGGCAGACCGATAATCGACCTCACTCTATCAAACCCTACTCGAGCAGCCCTGTTTTTCGACGACGAGAGTATCTTAGCCTCGCTGGCGGCTCCCGAGGCACTCGACTACGATCCACAAGCGAAAGGGCTGCTCAGCGCGCGAAAAGCTGTTTGTGAATATTATCGCGAGCAGCATGAGGTTTTCGATTTGAGTCCTGAATCTTTGATTCTGACTACGAGCACGAGCGAAGCGTACGCTTACATTTTTCGCCTGCTGTGCAATGTGGAAGATGAAATCCTGGTTCCCAAGCCGAGCTATCCGCTATTTGAGTTTCTGGCCGATTTGCAGGATGTGAAACTGGTTCCGTATCCGCTCATCTACGATCACGGATGGCAAATCGATCTGCCGTCACTCTATCAATCAGTCAATCATAGAACCAGGGCGGTCGTGGTGGTCCATCCCAATAATCCGACGGGTTCCTTCGTCAGCGCAAAGGAGATAGCGGCCCTGAACGCTTTCTGTCGTGAGTACAGTCTGGCGATTATCGCGGACGAGGTTTTCCTGGATTACGCGCATGATGGTGCGCCGAGGCCCAGCTTTATGGGGAACCAGGAGGTGCTCACTTTTACGCTCAGCGGATTGTCGAAAATCTCCGGCCTGCCGCAGATGAAAGTTGCCTGGCTGGGAGCAAGCGGACCCCTGGATATTGTAACGGCAGCCACGGAGCGGCTGGAAGTCATTGCCGACACGTTTCTCTCGATGAATGCGCCATCGCAGCTAGCCACGCCAGCGCTGCTTCAGCAACGCAAGAACATTCAGCCCCTGATCCTGGACCGGGTGCGAAGCAATCGCGAGGAACTTGACTCGGCGTTGGCGAAGCAACAGAGTTGTGGGCGGCTGGCAATTGATGGCGGATGGTATGCGGTGCTGCGTGTTCCGGTAACCCGATCGGACGAAGATTTAGCCATTGAACTGCTGCAAAAGTGTTCTGTCGCTGTGCACCCGGGGCACTTTTTTGATTTCCCGCAGGATGGCTATCTTGTCGTGAGCCTGCTTACTCCACAGCAAGACTTTCGCGAGGGAACAAGGAGGGTATTGGAAATGCTGAATCCGTGATTTCAGATCGACGCTAACGACTGCTCTCGATCAGGAATGGATTGGTCTCCCTTTCCTTACCAATGGTTGTCATTGGCCCATGACCTGGGACGACAAGGGTATCGTCAGGCAAGGCGAGCACTCGCTCGTGCAGGGAGTCGATGATCATGTCGAAGGAACCACCCGGCAAGTCGGTTCGTCCGATGCTCCCGGCAAACAGAGTATCCCCGGCAATCAGCTTCTTCTCGAGAGGGAAATAAAGGCAGACGCTTCCCTGCGTGTGACCGGGTGTGTGAATGACGTTAGCGCTTAGAGCGCCGGTCTTTATAGTGTCGCCATTCGCCAGGTCGTGATCGACTTCTATCTTCCCCGGATCCGGCATTCCAATCCAGGCGGCCTGGACGTCGATCATCTTCAGCAGCGCGTAATCGCTCTGGTTCAGGAGAATCGGAGCGCCGGTTGCAGCCCTCAACTTCATGGCCCCGCCTACATGATCGATGTGGGCATGGGTGATCACGATCTGCTTGACCCGCAAGTTGTGTTTGCGCACGAGCGCGAGGACATCGCTAATATCGTCGCCAGGGTCGATAACAATACCGTCGCGAGTGGTCTCGTCGCCAATCACGGAACAATTGCACTGCAGAGGACCGACCGGGAGAATCTCGTGGATCATGGCTTCATTGTAAGGCACAGGAAGCGCAGGCGAGCTTACGCTCCGATGAGCGGGGCGGCGACTTTCCGGGGAAACATCTCGCCGATGCGGCGAATTTGCGCTCCTACCGCGCGCAGTTTTTCTTCAATGTGCTCGTAGCCGCGATCGATGTGATACACGCGGTCGATAATCGACTCACCATCGGCTACCAGGGCGGCCAGAACCAGTGAAGCTGATGCGCGGAGATCTGAAGCCAGCACGGCCGCGGCGCTCAGCGGCGTCTTGCCACGCACCACTGCCCTCCGGCCCTCAATTTTGATGTTCGCTCCCATGCGCATTAATTCCAAGGCGTGCATGAAACGGTTCTCAAAGATGTTCTCGGTAATAATGGAGGTTCCATCCGCTTGAGTGGCCAGGGCCATGTACTGCGCCTGCATATCAGTGGGGAATCCGGGATATTCCTCCGTGTCCATATCGGCAGACTTCAGCGGACCATCGCCCATCACACGGACGGAATCGATGCTGGCGGACGTCCGGACCCCGGCTTCCTCGATCTTGTGCAGCAAGGCGTTAAGGTGGCGAGGCTCACAGCCGGCCACGTTCAAATCGCCTCCGGTGAGTGCACCGGCGATGATGAAAGTCCCGGCTTCGATGCGATCTGGAATGATTCGATGCCTGGCGCCGTTTAACCTGGCGACACCCTTCACGTGAATGCAGGCAGTCCCCGCTCCCTGGATATTTGCCCCCATTTTGTTAAGCAGGTTAGCGAGATCGACGACCTCTGGTTCGCGGGCACAGTTTTGCAGCACGGTCTCTCCCTCGGCCAGCGTAGCGGCCATGAGCAGGTCTTCCGTGCCGGTGACGGTGATTTTGTCGAAGACGACTTCGGTACCCCGCAGGCGATCCGCTGCGGCTTCGATGTAGCCGTGGTCCTGGGTGATTTTCGCGCCAAGCCGTTCCAGGCCTCTGATGTGAAGATCGATGGGACGCGCCCCAATCGCGCATCCTCCCGGCAGCGAGACGCGCGCTCGACCGCATCGGGCAAGCAAAGGTCCCAGAACCAGGGATGACGCGCGCATGGTCTTTACAACGTCATAGGAAACCTCAGGCGTACTGAGATTGCGGCAGCAAATGGTGGTGCGGTGCTGTGCACGCCCGTAGCCCAGTTCGACCTCCGCTCCCATGCCGAAAAGCAGCTTGCGCGTGGTCTCGATGTCGCGAACCTGGGGAATGTTTTCAAGGATGACAGGTTGTTCAGTAAGGAGGGCCGCTGCCATGGCGGGCAGAGCGGCGTTCTTGGCACCGCTGACGCGGATGGTCCCCAGCAGCGGATTGCCGCCGCGAATTACGAATTTGTCCATGTCGAGGTAATCCCTTAAGTATGCCCCAAGTGGACCTTCCGATCCGTGGCGTCCTCTCATTCTAGACCGGAAACCCGAGATGCGGCGCCCGGAAGCGGCGAGGCTTACTTTTTATTTAGTCTTTTTCCGGAGGCGAGAGCAATGGCCTTCCGTACATGACCGTTGGTGGAACCGAGTGCCAGAGCCGCTGCGCGCCGGCTAACTCCTGTCTGCAACATCACCAGTGCCACCGCGACCTTATTGCCGGCTGCGGCGAGAGCTCGTGCTGCGGTCGAGCGGTCGACGCCTGCCGCCTCTTGCAGAATGCCAATCCCGCGCTCCCGCAGCTTAGAGTTCTTCAAGTGCAAGTTGACCATGAGATTGCCATAGACGTAGCCGATCCGGGCCATGGCCCCGGTCGAGAGCATATTCAACACCATCTTCTGCGCGGTCCCAGCTTTCATGCGACTGGATCCCGCCAGCACTTCCGGCCCTACCTCTGTCACGATGGCCAAGTCAGCGGCGCGCTCCAACGGAGAGTTCCGAGTGCAGGTGAGCGCGATGGTGGTTGCGCCTTTGCTGCGGGCGTACTCAATAGCGGCGAGCGTGAATGGCGTCCGTCCACTGGCGGCAATACCGACTACTACGTCGTGTTTGCCAGGGCTTTTCCGCTTTATTTCACGCCAGCCCAATTCTCGCGAATCCTCATCCGCCTCAACCGCTGTGGCCAGCGCTTTCGGGCCGCCCGCGATAATGAACTGAACCATCTTCGGATTGCTGTTGAAAGTGGGAGGACATTCTGCGGCATCGAGCGCCGCGATTCTACCGCTGGTCCCCGTTCCAACATAAATAAGCCGCCCGCCATGGCGGAAACCATTGGCAATGAGCTCGACGGCACGCCCGATCGATGGCAGCGCATGCTTGACGGCGGCGGCGACCTTCGCATCCTCAGAATTGATCAGTCGCGCGATCTGCATCGCGGATTTCAAGTCGAGTTCAGAGGAGAATTTGTTGATTTTCTCTGTAGGGAGCCTTTTGAGCTCTGATCCATTCGTGCCGCTGGTCAATGGGAGCGCTCCAGCGCCTCGTAGACGGCGTCATGAAATCGCGGGCGCACTTGTTTGATGGCTTGATTCTTACAGTCCGGCCAGGTTCGGTTGCTCAGGAGAGTCACTGAGAGTTCTGTTTCGGGATCGATCCACAGCGATGTTCCCGTGTATCCCAAATGGCCGAAAGAAGCACGCGAAAAATATTTGCCGGACTGTGAGGGAGCAGATGGAGTGTCCCACCCCAGAGCGCGACTCGTTCCCTCCGGAGTCTCAGCCCTGCGCGTGAATATCGCGACGGTCTCGCGGCGCAATATGGGCAGGCCTCTATGGAGCATGGCGTGCGCGAATATCGCGACATCATTGGCGGTCGAGAAAAGCCCCGCGTGTCCGGCCACGCCCCCCAGCACGAAGGCGTTTTCGTCCTGGACTTCTCCTTGGATAATGCGCTGGCGAAACGTGCGGTCATCCGCGGTGGGAACGCTCAGAGCAATCCATGGCGAGGGAGGGCAAAAAGCAGTGTGCGCCATCCCTAGTGGGCCGAATATCTCAGTCTGGCAGAAGTTGGCGAGGGTGCTTTCGGCAATGCGCTCCAACAAAACTCCCAAGATGATGAAGCCGATATCGCTGTAAACAGCCCGGGTTCCTGGGTCACCCTCCAAGGGGGTGGTTAAAGCGGCCCCCAAAAGTTCCTCGCGAGTACTGCAATTGAGGAAGAGTTTTGCGTACGCGGGCAGGCCAGAACAGTGTTGCAGCAGCATGCTGACCGTGACTTCCTCCCGTCGCGCATCTTCGCCCGTGAACTCGGGAAATACCGAGGATACAGGCAAATCAAGGTCGAGCAACCCGCGTTCGTACAGGATCATTGCCATTGGGGTGGTGGCGGCAACTTTGCTGACGGATGCAAGGTCGAAGATGCTGTCAGGCCCGACTTCCGGAGAGTCGGGATGATATGTAAAACGGCCCAATCCTTTTGACGCAACCAGCTTGCCGCAATGGGTTATGGCGACGCAACAGCCGGGAAATACCTGCTCAGAGATCGCGTTTCGCAAGATTTGAAAAGCGCGCACGAATTGCGAATCCTGATCCTGATATTCGAGAGCAGGGAAATTCCCTGTGGGCTGGGTGGAGCGGGTCAGAACAGGTCTTCCGTCGATTGCAAAATTAGTACCACCCTGCCTTATAGCAAAACTCCTTCTCCGGGTAAAGGTAACCTAGGCATTAGCTTGAAGTCCGCTCTACAATTCAGGCGTTCCTGCTGCTCGGACTCGTGCTCGCTCTATTCTGCGCATTGGCACAAAGGGCACTCGTCCGGCCGATTTTCTTGAGCACCGGCTTACGGGTTGGTAGATTTTGAACATCCACCCAATAAAAGACATTGCGCGCTTGAAGCGAATCCGGGTCGTTTCCAGCCTGATGTTGTTTTGCTCCCTTGCGGGGGCTGCGACCTCGAAAAACGGCTCCGTGGCGGCGCGATTCTCGGTCATCGACAACGTAGTCGAACAAGCCATCGAGAATCACGAGATTCCTGGCGCAGTGGTTCTGATCGGGCACGACGATGCCGTCGTGTACCGCAAAGCATTCGGCAACCGCGCGCTGGAGCCTCGTCGCGAGCCCATGACCCTGGACACGATCTTCGACATTGCATCGTTGACCAAGGTCGTTGCCACCACCACGGCGGTAATGCAATTGTTTGAAGTCGGAAAGATTCGCTTTAACGATCCCGTTTCGAAATACCTACCCGAGTTTGCGCAGAAGGGGAAAGAAGACGTTACCGTCCGCCAGCTTTTGACGCACTATTCAGGCCTGCCGCCGGACCTGGATTTGCAGACCCATTGGGAAGGGAAGAAGACGGCGTTTGAGATGGCGTTTGCCGAAGCGCCCCAGGAACCACCGGGATCCGGTTTTCTTTACAGCGATATCAATTTCATAACCCTGGGAGCGCTGGTGGAGCGTGTTTCCGGGCAGCCTCTCGATGTGTATACCCAGGCGCACATTTTTAGTCCATTGAAGATGCTGCACACACGGTATAACGCTCCCGCATCCTGGCGAGCGAGAATTGCGCCTACACAATACGACGAAAATAACGTGATGCTTCGCGGAGTTGTGCACGATCCAACCGCCCGCCGCATGGGCGGCGTTGCCGGGCACGCGGGACTGTTCTCCACTGCCGACGATCTCGCGAGATTCGCCCAAGCTCTATTGAGCGACGGGGGAGGAGTTTTATCGCGCCTTGCCATCCAAAAGATGAGCACGCCGGAACAGCCCCCGACAGCTACGTCTGTACGCGGCTTTGGCTGGGATATCGATTCGCCATTCTCCACGAATCGGGGAGAGCTATTGCCGGTGGGATCGTATGGCCATACTGGTTTCACAGGCACATCGCTGTGGGTCGACCCGACGACCCGCACTTTTATCATTCTGCTAAGCAATGCCGTGCACCCGCGCGGGAAGGGGACTGCCGTTGCACTTCGCACCAAACTGGCGACTGCAGTTGCGAACGCGCTGCCTGTATCACCAGGGGAAGCAGAAAACGTACGCTGGAAAAGCATTACCGGTTATAACGAAGCGGAAGTGGCGGCTCGCCACGTTGCTGTGCGCAATGCAGTGGTTAAGACGGGAATAGACGTGCTTGAAGAGCGCAATTTCCAGGCTCTGCTTCATCCCGGGCCGGACGGCGCCGGCCTGGTCCCAAAGTCAGCGAAGCTCAAGATTGGGCTGCTGACGAACCAGACGGGCATGGATGCCCAGGGCCAGCGCACCATTGACGTTCTGGCACATGCGCCGGCGGTTTCCCTGGACGCGATTTTCAGTCCGGAGCACGGCGTGACCGGCACTCAGGACACAACGAAGCTCGGGGACGCGGTGGATGCTGCTACCGGGGTGCCGGTGTACAGCGTCTACGGAGCTACCGACGCCGCTCGCCGGCCGAAGCCGGAATTATTAAAGACGCTCGATGCCGTCGTCATCGACATCCAGGATGCCGGCGTGCGCTTTTACACTTACGAGACCACGCTGGGGTACTTCCTGGAGGCGGCGGCACAGGCGGGCATTCGCATTATCGTGCTGGACCGTCCAAACCCAATAACCGGCGCGTTCGTCCAGGGACCCGTCTCCGAGCCAGGCCGAGAGAGTTTCGTCACCTACCACCAGGTTCCTCCTCGGCACGGCATGACCATGGGCGAGTTGGCCAAGATGTTCAATGCAGAACGCGGCATCCACGCGAAATTGGAAGTCGTTGCTATGGAAGGCTGGATGCGCGGAGACTGGTTCGACTCGACCGGCGTTCCCTGGATCGATCCTTCACCCAACCTGCGCAGCTTGACGGAAGCAACTCTCTATCCGGGCGTTGGCCTGGTGGAGGGCACGAACGTATCCGTGGGACGCGGGACAGACACTCCGTTTGAACTGCTGGGCGCCCCCTGGATCAAAGGCCGCGAACTCGCGCAATACCTGAACCAACGCGAGATTTCCGGCGTGCGTTTTGTTCCGGTGACGTTCACGCCCGAGTCCAGCAACTACGCGAAACAGAAATGTGAAGGGGTCAATATTCTTCTAGTCGCGCGAAATCGTCTGGACGCGCCAGAGCTTGGAATTGAACTGGCATCCGCCTTACGTAAGCTTTATCCGCAGGACTATAAGCCCGACCGCATGATCGAGATTCTCGCTAATCAATCAGTCTTCAACGCGATTCTTGAGGGCCAAGATCCGCGCCGCATCGCGCAAGCTTGGCAAGAAAGCCTCGCAAGCTTTCAGGAAATCCGGCAAAAGTACCTGCTCTATAAGTGAGTCGCTGCACAGCGATGTGCTGGAAGCTGCTGCGCCCGATTGCGGACTGCGTCCGGGGAGAATTGGTGTTCTCTTTGCCGACGTTTACCGCAACGATTCGATAGAATAGATCCAGAGAACGTGACCGCGGGAGAACCTAAGCTTCGCATGAGTGGAAATCATTCTAAGTCTGCGACTGCGCCGAATCCTTTCTACCGTTGTGCCGGACCCAATTGCGGAGTTCTGAAAGGCAGCACCGACCACTGGTGGCTCATGTGGACGTCTTACGGCGATTATGGTGTGCCGGTGCTCTATCTATGCCCTTGGAGCGAGGAGATCGCCACCAAAGAGGGAACGCTGCACGTTTGCGGCGAACAGTGTGCGCAGAAGTTGCAGTCCCAATTTCTGGGAAACCTGTTGCAAAGTCTCTCAAGGAAATAGCCGCCTTGCGTTCTAGGAAAGATGGCGAGTAACTTTTTTGGACGTCGGGCGCATCCGACTTTAATGGCCGGATGAAAGCGTCTAAATGGCGGGTTCTGGCCGGGTTGTGTGGGGAGGCTAATGTGCGCTGCGTATTCACTCTTCTGTTACTTTCGACGCTGATGTTTGCCCAGGCTGCGCCTGCCACACGCGACGGCGCGAGTACTCCTGTGGCGAGTGCTGCAGCTCGGCCGGTGGAAACCGTGATCCCTTCGGGCACGAAGGTGCCGCTCTCACTGAAGCAGGCCATTTCCACTAAAAGCGCGAAGGAGGGGGATGCCGTGTACTGCGAAACGACCTTTCCGGTCGTGCAGGATGGGCGCATGCTGATTCCGGCCGGCACCTACGTACAAGGCAAGATCACTCATGTGCAACGAGCGGGTCGCGTCAAAGGACGAGCCGAAGTTCTCATGCACTTCACGACGTTGATTTATCCCAACGGTTACACGGTCATGTTGCCCGCCTCGGTGGATAACATTCCCGGGGCGGACAAAACCTCGATGAAGGGTACAGAGGGGACGATCCGTCAGGATGGCCAGAAAGGGCAGGACGCGGCGCAAATTGCGGAAACCGGAGCTACCGGGGCCATGATCGGAGGCGTGACGGGAGGCGGCAAGGGAGCCCTGGCGGGCGCGGCAACGGGCGGCGCCGTGGGCACTGCGATCGCGCTGCTCACGCGAGGTAATGACGTTAAGCTGGACAACGGAACGTCGCTAGAGATGATCATCCAGCGCCCGGTTGTGCTGGAAGCCAGTCGGTTACCCGTTCCCAAATAAGAAAGCCGTCAGACTTCCCCCTATTTCAGCGTGAACATCGCGTTGACCCGTGCGGTCACATTGACAGTTTGCGGCGTAAATTCCTCGGTGGCGGCAGTTGCTTTCTCCGCTCCTGCTGACATTGCACGGGCTCTCATCGGTACAGGATGGATATTCTCGAACACGTCAACCGATCCATAAGATAGTTCGCCTACTGTCCTTCCACTTGCGCGTGCCAGCGCCTCCGCCGACATGCGCGCGTGGCGGTAAGCGTCTTCCACAGCCTTGCTTTTGGCCTCGTCCATATTTTCCAACGTGTAACTTAGAGACTGGCTGGTGGTGATATTGGCATCGGCCAATTGCTCTGTAATCGGCCCAATCTTGTTGAAGTCTTTCAATTTCAGAGTGACGTCGGTACTCACCAGATATCCGATGAGCTTGCGCTTAGGATTGCGCCAGTCGTACTGGGGCTGAATTGAGTAAAAGCCGATTTGAGCAACTTTCGGATCGATGCCGTTGTTGCGAAGGATCTGCCGGGTTTGCTCGGCCTGCTTGCCCGCGAGGTCGTATGCTGCTTTCGCAGTATCAGCCTGTGCGGCAATATCGAAACGCATGAGCGCAGTATCAGGAGCGCTTTCATACTTCCCGTCCGCGCCGGCTACGACCGTGTTTGGAAGCGCATTGGATCGATCCTGGCTGCTGGCCAGCGACGCGGCAAACAATACGAGAACAGCGGTGGCAATTCTCATCAGTATTCTCCATGGGACGCGGTCAGATTGTACACAGGTGCGCCGCTTCCTAATCAGAGAACGTTGTGAAAAGCCGACCTTGCGAACCGGTAGCAGCCCGTATGAGAGTGACGCGAAACGGCGCAACTTTGCACAAGAAAAAAGCATGAGCGGTAACTCATGCTTTATGGGCTCTTAAAGTCCGTACGAAAGCTTAGTGTGTAGGTATCTGCAGATCGCGATCCAGGCGAAGTTCGAGGGTTGTGCCTTTATCGAGTTTCAGGTCATGCTGCGTCAGGAAGCCGCCCAAGGCGCCTAAGCCTCCACCCGCCCCGGCGCCAATGGCTGCTCCGTGTCCCCCGCCGGCAGCGGCTCCAGCGACGGCGCCTATGCCAGCGCCAACGGCGGTTGCTTCAATTACACGTTCCTTGCTGACGCCCTTGCGTTCGATGGTGCCTTCCTCATCCGGTTGCTTTGCCGCATGCTCGCCGGGTACGCCGGTTACAGTGGCGATAAGCGGCATCCAGCCATGGTCAGTCTGGATCTGATCAAAGCTTAGCAACATGCGGGCGTGCAAGCCCTGTTCCACCGAGCTGACGTGGCCCTTGACGGTCTTGCCGCGTGGAATCGTGGCCCCGTTGGGCGCTACTAAATCTTCCGCCAGTTTGGCTTCAAAGTGCTTTCCTTGCTTTAACTTAGTTGTATCTAGCTTATCCCGCAGTTGAACCAGGAACGTAGTTCCTTCGGGAACAGCCCTGGGACCGCTGGGGGAACTATTCGCTGTTCCCTGAGCCAGAACTGGCAGAGCGGCCAGGGCTATTGTCGCGAGCAAAAGCCAACGCCTGAGGATACGAGTGACCACGCTCACCTCCGGGGATCCTGATGTTAGTGGCTATGTGGGTTGGATGTGAGCCGCTGTGGAAATGCTGCCTGCGATGTGCATGCGCGCAGGGTACCGCCTAACTAGGATAGGCAAAACGATAGATCTGTGCCTCAATCTCTTTGCGCAAATCCGCCCAGATATTATCCGGCATCGAGAGAAAAATATGCACAATTTCAGGGTCAAATTGTCGGCCTGACCAGCGAGCGATCTCTTCCTTCGCGGCGCCTAGAGACTGGGCGGGCCGGTAAGGGCGATCTGAGGTAATAGCGTCCAGGGTGTCGGCAACCGCAAAGATGCGGGCCCCGAGCGGAATTTCCTCCGCCTTGAGCCCCCGCGGGTAGCCTGTGCCATCGAAACGCTCCTGATGCGAGTAGACGATCTCAGCGGCTTCCTTGAGAAAGGGGATGTTCTTTACCAGTTGATAGCCGCGATAGCAGTGCTCGCGCATGACGTCAATCTCATCGGGGTCAAGGGCCCCGGGCTTTCGCAAAATTGAGTCAGGTATTGCCATCTTGCCGATGTCGTGCAGGAAAGCACCGCGGGCAATCACGCTGATTTTCTCTTTCGGTAATCCCATGGCGCGCGCAATTGCGATAGTGAATGCGGTTACGCGCTTGGAGTGCCCCTCGGTTTCGGCGTCTTTCAAGTCAAGCGCATCACCCAATGCCTCGAGAGTAATGTCGTAAGAGCGCTCGAGGTTGGCCATGGCTTTGCGCAGGTCATCAGTTTTCTTTAGGACCAGGGCTTCCAAATTCGTCTGATACTGACGGTTTTCCAGCTTCAGCTTGCGGTTTTCCAGGGCGCGGCGGACCGTAGCCAGAAGTTGCTCGCGCTCGAACGGCTTCAGGAGATAGTCATAGGCGCCATTGCGGATGGCAGCCAGGGCCACTGAGATGTCGTGCACGGCGGTAACCATCACAACCGGCATATCTGGGTATCGTTCCTTGGTTCTTTCCAGCAGTCCAATTCCATCCATGTCTTCCATCATCAAGTCCGACAACATCAGTTCGAACTCCTCGCCGGAGTTCAGCAGCGCCAAAGCTTCCAATCCCGAAGCTGCCTGCCGGCACTCGAAATTAGCGGACATGAGGAGAGAGGACACGACCTCGCGGATGGGTTCCTCGTCGTCGACAACCAGAATGCGTTCCGCAGCCCGTTCAGTATGCATAGGAGTGAGGGTTGGTAAGGGCAATTCTATCCCACTTCTCAGGTTCCTTTAGTAATCAAAACACGGGGGAAAACCCGCAGTTACTAGCGGGAGCGTGGTAATTAAGAAACTGCAGGATTGCGCTCCTAGCCATGACCATACCCACGTCTGTCTGGTACGCGGTCGGGGACATTGCCGTTCCCAAGTTCACGCCACAGGAGTCGGCCGCCCTCATCATGCTGGGGGCGACCGTGCTCATTTTTCGAACTTTCCGTGAGCGCCACCTCCTGATCTGGGTGCTGGCTTGGTTAGCGTGGGTAACGTCACGTTGGACGCTCCATGAGACGGGCAATTCTGCCGGCCGTGAACTCATGGCGATATCGCAGGCAGAATTCGTGCTGGCGATCGCCCTTTTCACCGGCGCGATCTTCGTCTACACGCAATCCAAGAAATTAATCCTGCCGCTGATCATCATCGCGATCGCCGTGATGGGGTATGCGGCGGCACGTGCCCTCTATTGGCCAGATTCGTTGACCCTGCGAGTAGCCCTGGAGCTCTCTTATCGGCTGATTACCATTACCGCAGCCGTGCAATTAATCCGTTTCCGCTGGGGGCGTGGAATCGCGACGTGGCTTTTGAGCCTGAGCCTGATTCTTCTACATCTGCCCTGGGAGCCGGTGCAGGCCTACCTGCCTGCCGGATCCACGCTGATTATTGACATCGTACTCGGCCTCAGCATGTTGCTGATCGTATTTGACGATTCAAGGCTACGGACAGAGCGCCTGAACGTTATCAACGCGCTCACCGCCAGCATCGCACGGGCCCAGCAACACGCACCCATGATGCAGGCTGCGCTCGAGCAACTGAAGTCGCTGATGCGGGTCAGGGCTGCCTGGTTCCGTGTGCTGGAGGGAGAGCGGATGGTCATCTCGCAGCACATTGGCGTCTCTCCCGAATTCTTGAAGGCCATGAGCACCCTGCAGCTGGATGAAACCCAGAAAAGTGTGTTTCAGGATGGCAAGCCAACGGTCCTGCGTGCATCCTCTTCACAACCCGAGGTGCGGGATCAACTGAAGGCAGAAGGCTTCCATCACGTCGTGATGACGCCTGTACTGGGGAGGAAATCTCCAATCGGCTTGCTGGTGCTGGGCGGTTCGAGCGCTCGCTCCTACACCGCTGAAGATCTGGAGTTTCTGACCAACACTGCGCATCAACTCGGCATGGCCGTAGAAAATCTGCGGCTCGTCGAACAAGTGCTGCGTTCCCAGCGCCAGTGGATGAACACTTTCGACTCCATTCAGGACCTGATCATCGCCCATGACGCGGAATTCCGCATCATGAAGGCCAACCAAGCCTTGCTACAACGCCTGGAGCAGTCGCCCTTCGATGTAGTGGGTCAGCCTTGCGAGGCTATCCTGCCCCGCAACCTCGGCGAATGGACGGGTTGTCCGTACTGCTCGCGCGGTGACGTAGACTTTGCGGAAGGGGCGGATCCGTGTTTTGGAGGCTACTCCACCGTATCCACGTCGTCCTACACCGATCAAACAAGCAAGCAGAAGGGCACGATTCACGTTATCCGCGACACCAGCGACCGTCGCGCGGTGGAAGAGAAGTACCGGCTGCTGTTCGAGCAGGTGCAGGAAGGTGTCTTTGTCGCGACTCCCGATGGCAAGTTGCTGGACTGCAACGATGCCATGGTCAAGATGCTCGGTTACGCCAACCGCGAAGAACTGGCGGCGCTGAACATGGAGACCGACATCTACGCGTCCCACGAGCAGCGAGACAGTTTTCGGCGCGAGATTGAACAGCACAATTACGTCCGCAATTTCGAAGTCACGCTACGCTGTAAAGATGGCAGCCTGCTCACCGCTGCCGAGAGCAGTTTTGCTACCCGTAATGCCATTGGCGGCATTGACCGTTATCAAGGTTTTGTCCTTGACATGACCGAGAAGAAGCGCGCTGAAGATGAGATGCGGCGACGCAACCGCGAACTCAACGCGCTCAATGCGATGGCGGTCATCGCGACGCAATCGTTCGATCTTGACGAAATTCTGAACCTCACCTTGCGGCAAGTGGTGTCCTTGTTTGGCGCAGAAACTGGTTCAATCTATTTGTCTGACGCAGAAGATGCTATTTTCCGCCGCCGCGCCGGCTGGGGCCAGCGTAGCCAGCGCCGTACTCAATTGAACGAAATGGCGTTTACGGAGGGCTTTGGCGAACTGGTGACGCGCTCGCGGACAGAAGTCCTCACCCAGGAATTCCTGCCACACCTGCCGCCCTACGTAGTTGACTTTATACAAGCAGATGATCTGGAATCCTGGATATGGGTTTTGTTGTGGAGCAAGGACCGCCCGATCGGCATCATGGGCATCGGCAGCCGCAAAGCTCGGGAATACAGCAGCAACGACGAGTCGCTGATGGTAGCGATTGGCCGGCAGCTGGCGACCACAGTCGAAAAGGTATGGCTTTACGAGGAAACCTGCCGGGCCTATGAGGACCTGCGTCGCACCCAGGAGCAGTTGCTGCAAAGCGAAAAGATGTCAGCTGTGGGGCAACTGATTGCGGGCGTGGCTCACGAGCTGAACAATCCGTTGACCGCAATCCTGGGCTACGCGCAGTTGCTGGAGAGCGAAGGCCTGGATGAGCGCGCTGCCGACTTCGTTCGCAAGCTGTTCAAGCAGGCACAGCGCACCCATCGCGTGGTGCAGAACTTGCTGTCGTTTGCCCGGCAACGCAAGCCACAAAAGCAGGAAGTGGATGTGCGCAAGATCGTGGACGAAACTCTTGCCCTACGAGACTACGATTTGAAGGTAAACAACATCGTGCTTGAGCGCACTATGCAGGACGATCTTCCCGCCGTCACTGCCGATCCGCATCAGCTTGAGCAAGTGTTCCTGAACATCATCAACAACGCGGTTGACGCCATGCTGGAGGGCGGCAACGGGGGCACGCTAAAAGTGAATGTCAGCAGCGAGAACGGACATGTCCGCTCCGCGTTCCTGGATACAGGCCCAGGGATCAAGGACCCAAAGCGAATCTTTGACCCGTTCTATACGACCAAGACTGTGGGCAAGGGAACCGGCCTGGGATTGAGCATCTGCTACGGGATTGTGAAGGAACACGGTGGGGACATAACAGCGCACAACCGCGCAGAGGGCGGCGCTACTGTCGAGGTGCGGCTGCCTTCTTCGGGTCGAATCCTTGCTGAGGCAACTGCGCCCGCGGCGCCGCGCGAGTCTGCCATCGAAGGCCGTTTGCTGCTAGTCGAGGACGAAGAAGCCGTACTGGAATTCGAGCGCGATGTGCTGGTTGGCGCCGGAGCCCAGGTAGTCACGTTGATGACCACTGAGGAGACAAAGGCCCGTCTTAACGCCGAGTCTTTCGACGCCATTATCATCAATGGAAAAATGCCGGGAGGGTGGTCGGCGAAGGACATATATAACTGGCTCGCAGAAAATCAGTCGGGCATGGAAAAGAAGTTGTTGTTCACCTTTTCCAGCATCGCCGAGCCGGAATTACGCGCTTTCCTGCAGGCTAACAACGTTCCCTACCTGGTGAAGCCGTTTGAAGTTGCCGATCTAATCGCCCACGCGCGAAAACTGCTGCAGAAGGTGCAGGTGGCCGCCGCCGGCGCTTAATCGGGCCTGCGCTTCACAATAGGTCGTAATGACAGGTTTTAGAGAACGTCCCTCAAATTGCGGGCAAACTCCGCAATAGCCCGCTCATTCCGCCGGTACCAAATCCACTGTCCCTGCTTCTTTGCCTCGATGAGGCCCGCGTTCTTAAGCACGCGCATGTGGTGTGATACCGTGGGTTGAGCGACCTTAACCTTTTGCTCGATATCAGAAGCACACAACCCGCTGCTCCGGTCATTGGAGTTCGAGCCACGTTCTTTGAGGACTTGGAGGATGCGGCGCCTGGTGGGATCGGCAACCGCCTGTAAGACACGCTTCACAGAGTGATCGGACGAAGCCATCAGCAAGCAATAAATCTGCAATTCATGGTTGTCAATACACAGGACCGTAAAGAATTGTAAAGTCGTAAACTGCGGGAAGGAGGGGCGGACGTGTTTGAGGGTAATGAGCGTCGCGCGCTCGAGAACAAGATGAAGCTGGAAGGACGTCTACCTCCCGGGCAATCGCTGACATTGAAATGGCCCGTGCTGCATTACGGTTCGATTCCACGGTTTGACCCGGATCGATGGGATCTGCGTGCGTATGGGCTTGTGGAAGCATCCTTGCGGCTTACGTGGGGGGAATTCAATGCGATGCCCAAGACGCAACTTACAAGCGATTTTCACTGCGTCACGCGTTGGAGCCGCTTCAATAACACCTGGGAAGGTGTGGCTTTTCGCGAATTGCTGAAGCATGTTGTTTTGAAGCCGGGGGCTGCGTACGTTCTGGTCCATGCTGAACAGGGTTTTACGGCGAACATCCCCCTGGCAGACTTGGACCGCGCCGAACCGTTACTGGCGACTCATCATGATGGACAACCATTAACGCCTGAACACGGTTATCCTCTGCGGCTGATCGTGCCCCATTTATATGCGTGGAAGTCAGTGAAGTGGGTGCGCGCACTCGAATTCCTTGCGATGGATGCTCCAGGGTTTTGGGAGAAGAACGGGTATCACATGTATGGCAACCCGTGGAAAGAACAGAGATTCAATAACTCGTAGGTCGCGCTTTTGGCTGTAGTTGTGCCCCGGTTCCTCAGACTACTTTTTCAGAATGGGATTGTATCCGTCGCTTATCAGTTTGACGCGTATGGATTCCGCATCTTTCACTTCGGCAAACGGGCCCACCTGCACGTGGAAAAGCTTGTCATTGCCTGAACTGTTCGCGATAAAGGCCTGGTATTGTTTCTTCTTCAAAGCGCCGACCAGAGCCTCAGCATCTTCCTGTTTGCTGACTGCCGCGACCTGCACGGAGTAGCCGTTCAGAACCGGCGTAGTTGGCGCGGAGACTTCCTGGATGACCGGTTTACTGGGGGGTGGGGTTGCGGTTTCCGGTGTTGCCTTTTCTTCGGGCTTAAGTTCTGCGGGAGCGTCGCTGGCCTGCACGGCTTTGTAAAAACTCATGTCCGGTGAAGTTGTCCCGGAGGCCGGCTTATCGGCGGGATGAGCGATCGTAGCGTTCGCCGGCTGAACGGTTCCCACTTGCGTCGTGAGCATAGGTTTTGCCGAGTTACGTCCGAGGGAAAAACCAACGCCGAAGAATGCGGCACACACGACTACCAATCCGAAAAACAACACCAGCATCTTGCCGGTGCCCAGAGTTATCTCAGTGTCTTCAGACTTCGCCATATCGCTCCTAAAGCTTCGGGTACTTTGTCAAAGCAACTCATCCGGCTGCCTGCGAAGGTGTGGCACTAATGTCAGGCTTACCGAGAATTTTCTGAATGCCGGAGAAGAAGTCTACTGGGACCGGGAAAACGACGGTCGTGTTCTTCTCGACGCCGATCTCAGTCAACGTTTGCAGGTAGCGGAGTTGTACGCTGACTGGCTCCTGCGCCAGCAGCCGGGCGGCATCCACCAGGCGCTGGGCGGCTGAGAATTCGCCTTCCGCGTGAATGATCTTTGACCTCTTCTCGCGCTCCGCTTCTGCTTGCTTTGCCATGGCGCGCAGCATGGATTCCGGCATATCGACCTGCTTCACCTCTACATTCACGACCTTGACGCCCCAGGGAGCGGTATGCGTATCGAGAATGCTTTGCAGGCGGGCATTGATCTTGTCGCGGTGGGCCAGCAGCTCATCCAGTTCCAATTCTCCCAGCACCGAGCGGAGCGTGGTCTGGGCAAATTGGGAGGTCTGGTAAACGTAATTGGAGACTTCCACCACGGCACGGCGTGGGTCAATCACGCGCAGAAAGATAACCGCGTTCACCTTAAGGGTCACGTTGTCGCGCGTGATGATGTCCTGTGGCGGCACTTCCAGCGCTTCCTGGCGCAGCGAGATGCGCACAATACGATCGACAGGTGCGAACACCAGGATAACTCCCGGACCCTTTTCGTGTGGAAGAAGTCTACCCAGGCGGAAGATCACGCCGCGTTCGTACTCGGTCAGAATCTTGATGGAACTCAAGACATAGATGACGAGGACAACAATAACAATGGCGGTAAATGAAAAAGGCAACTCCACACGCGCCTCCACCTAACTTGTCGGGAGTGTTCCTGTCGCGGATTGTATATCAACTGGAGCTGGAAAGGCGGTGCTTCCGCGGGTACGGTCCAGCGGCCTGGCGGTATCAGACGGTGCTTGGAGTGTGCTCGGACGTCGCCACCGTGGCTGTGTCCACCCGCAACTGCAAGCCATCAATATTGCGTACGACGACGCGAGTTCCGGCGGGTAAGTTCTGTGTCGAAATAGCATCCCAAAGCTCTCCATGCACAAAGACTTTACCCTGGGGCGCTAGATCCGTTTGCGCCACGCCGGTTTCGCCCACCAATCCTTGCGCTCCGGTGACCACTTTATTGCGGCGTGCCTTAACGGCGATGCTCATCAAAAAAGCAGTAATGGCGCCTAAAGGAATGCTGACCGCGAGCGCGGTGGGCAGATGCACGCGCATTTCGGGAATCGGAGCATCCACCAGCAACAGACCGCCGAGGGTGAGCAGAACGATGCCGCCGATGGTCAGTACTCCGTGACTGGCGAACTTGGCCTCCAATGCAAATAACGCGAACGCGCCGAGAATCAAGGCCAAAGCGGCAAAACGGACGGGAAGCAGGTTCAACGCGAATGCGGCAAGCAGAATGAAAACAACACCCACGGTGCCCGGCACGACGGCGCCAGGGTGGTTGAACTCGGCGTAGAGAGCCAGCGCCCCAATAGCCAGAAGAATAAAGGCAATGTTCGGATCCATGAGGAAGTCGAGAATCCGCTGCTTCAGTGTCATATCGAAGGGGCGCACGGGCTGATGAGTGAGTTGCAACATGATGGTCTGGCCATTGAAATGCCTTATCGGCTTCCCCTCGATCTGTTTGAACAAGTCCTGTTCGGTGGGAGCGATGTAATCGATGAGCTTTTGTGAAATTGCCTCCTGATCCGTAAATGACTTCGATTCGCGTACAGCACTTTCAGCCACTTCCACATTGCGGCCGCGCTTCGACGCCACGGAGCGCATCAGGGCGGCTGCATCGTTCTCCATTTTTTGCTTCATGACATCGTCCATCTTGCCGCCGCCCAGAGTGACTGGATGTGCCGCGCCGGTATTGGTGCCGGGTGCCATAGCCGCAATATCGGCTGATTCCAGAATGAAGAACCCCGCGGATGCCGCCCGACTGCCACTCGGCGTGACGTAAATGATGACAGGAACGGGAGACGCAACGATCTTCTCTATGATTTCGCGCGTCGAATCGACCAGGCCGCCGGGAGTATTCAGTTCGATGAGAACCGCCTGATCCTTGTTTCTTTCCGCCGCTTGGAGCGCCCGCCCGATGTACTCCGCGGTGATTGGTTGAATGGTGTCATGAATTACAACTTTCACGACGTCTGCCGAAGCGACCTGGCACACGGTAGCTAACCCAACCAGCAAAAAGAATGCGAGGGAAAACATGGAAAGAGCGAGCTTCTTCATTGGGATGGCAGCGGCTGCGCCTTTTCCGCGAGCTTGGCTGCTACAGCGCGCTTGAGCGCCTGGGCCGAGGCGTTAGCGGGTTCCAGTTGCAATGCACGGTTCACCGTCTCCGCCGCCTCTTCTGGCTTATTGTCTCGCAAATCGAGGCGTGCCATCACCAAAAGTGGCTCCGCGAACTGTTTTAGCCGAAGCGCCTGTTCGGCCTCCATGCGGGCCCCATTCGCGTCGGCGTTGTTCTCAAGCACTCTGGCCAACCCGGCATGCGCCTGGGCGTTACCTGAATCCAGCGAGACCGCCTCGCGGTATTCGCGTTCGGCTTCGGATACAAACCCCTGGGACAGAAGTTCGTCGCCCCGACCCACGTGAAAGCTGGCGTGGGTACGAGGATCGTTTTTTGCCCAGCGCTGCTCCGCAAGCGCCTGGATTTGCAAGGCCATCAGGCGAAATAAATTTTCATCATAGTTACGCTTAATACGTTCCAGGGGAGGCTTGAACGCGCCGGTTCTCGGAGTCGTGATTTGGCCCGAGACTACCTGCTCCTCGGTTACGCGATCGGAAAACGCTTTGGCCTCAGTGTCCCCACGACGTAGCGCAAGAGATTGGCTTAATTGGCGAAGTGAGCCGCTCAGGTCTCCCGCGCGATAGAGTTCAATGGCCAGGTTGAAGTGATAATCCGCATCGTTCGGATCATCCTGCAGGGCGCGTTGAAAGTAACGTGCGGCATCTTTCTTACCTAAACGGGCGAGGGCGACGCCCAGGTTGTTGTAGACCTCCGGTAATGGCATCCGCGACGCCACCTGGCTGAATGCCGATTCGGCTTTTGCAAACTCACCCTGATAGTACGACGCCAGCCCGAGAAAGAAATTCGCTTCCTGTGCGGAAGGTATCGTCTGGGGTATGTGAGCGAGCGCTGCCGATGCCAGCTCATACCGCCGCTCGTCGAAATAGGTCTTGCCGAGTTGCAGCCAGGCATCGTTGTAATCGGGCTTAAGACGCACCGCCTCTCGAAGATGAGCAATCTTTTCTACGGCATTGCCCGCGATTACTCCCCGGATGTAATTCTCGAACGCGTCCAGCCGGATAGCGGGGCCGGAAGCCACAAACGAGTCCCGAGTTATCGAAAGCTCCGGGCGCAAGCCGTGCAGCAAATCCCACGCCAAGCCAGTCTGGATATTGATCAAGTCGACCAAGGCTCCGGATACAGTGGTAGCCGGCAGTAACTTGAGCGCGCGCATATCCAGCAACTGCGCGCTGCTGGAGAAAGTTTTGCCGTCATAACCAAACTGGCCCATGACTGCATAGTCGACGTCCATTTGCTCTGCGATGCGGTAGAGAGTAGCCCGAGAAGGTCGAACGGACGGAGGAATATTGGCACGATCGTAGGCGCGCAACCGTTCCTCGCGAGAGAGCACGTAGAGAGATGCCGATGCCAGGCGTGATCCCAGAAGTTCCGGAAATGATTCCCCAATCCACTCCAGCCCAGGCGCGCCCGAGGTATTTTCGAACGGGAAAATAAGCAGGGTATGACCGGAGGTGGGGGTGTTTTGCGCAAATTCCGGCGAGGCGAGACAAAGTATTACGCCCAGCCAGACAAGCCTGAAACAAATGGATTTCAAAACAAAATAATTATACGAGAGTTGCAGGACGGGCAATCGCACTTCAGTGGTAGGAAGCGACTAGTCGGCAGCAATCCGACTAGTTTGCTGAACCGCGGGATCCTATTGATCTGGGGTCCTGGCATCGCTCCAACCCGGCAGTTTCGTGCTCCCTGTGATCAGGCGCGCCCCTCGCTCGTATGTGAAATACGACCATGCCCACTGGATCATCACAATAACGCGGTTGCGGAATCCGATCAGGTACATAATGTGCACAAACAGCCAGGTCAGCCAGGCGATCAATCCGGAAATGTGGAATTTTCCGATCTGGGCGACGGCGGCATTACGGCCGATGGTGGCTAAACTGCCTTTGTCGAAATAGTGAAATCGCCTTCGTGATTGGCCCTTCAGACCGCGGACCAGCGTGCGCGCGACGTATTTTCCTTCCTGGATTGCGACCGGCGCGACCCCGGGAAGCATTTTACCCTGCTCATCCTTAGCGGCCGCCAGGTCGCCGATTACGAACACGTCGCGATGTCCGTCAATGCTCAGATCGGGATTCACTATCACACGCCCGGCACGATCAACAGGGACGCCCAGCTTCTTGCCAAGGGGCGAGGCGGCCACCCCCGCCGCCCAGAGTGTTACGGCCGAGCTGAAATGCAGATCTCCGGCGCGAACCATGCCGGGCTCAACTGACGTGACCATAGTGGCGGTGTGAACCTCAACGCCAAGGCCCTGCAACTGTTCCTGCGCGCTGCAGGAAAGGTCTTCGGGGTAGGTCGGCAATACGCGCGGACCGCCTTCAAGAAGAATGATATGCGTGGTGGATGGATCGATCTTGCGGAATTCGTGCGTTAAGGCGTGCCTGGAGATTTCGGCCAGGGTCCCGGCCAGTTCCACGCCGGTAGGTCCGCCTCCCACGACTACGAAGTTCAACGCCATTTGTTTGCCAGTCTCGACAGCTCGCTTTTCCGCTAGTTCAAAGGACAGCAGCACGCGCCGCCTGATTTCGAGAGCGTCTTCAATGGTTTTGAGACCTGGGGCGAGCGGCTCCCATTGCTCGTGACCGAAATAGGCATGGCTGGCCCCCGCGGCCACGATCAGATAGTCGTAGGGGATCTCCTGTTTGCCGGCGCTTACAATTTTGCGTTGCAGATCGAAATCCGTGACCTCCTCCATCAGGACCTCAACATTTCTTGACCGGCTGAGGATCCACCGGATGGGGGCCGCAATCTCACCGGGGGAGAGGCCTGCCGTGGCAACCTGGTACAGCAGAGGTTGAAAGGTATGGTGATTCTTCTTGTCAATCACGGTGACGGCAAAATCATGCCTGGCCAACGCGCGAGCGGCAGTTAATCCGCCAAAACCTGCTCCCACAATGACGACCCGTGTTGCCGGCTTGCTGTCCATGTGCACCCACCTTTAAGATTTCCCACAGTGGCAGAGGGTTCCAAAACTTTAATCCCGCTTTTTCCGGGAGATGTCTCCGGGAGATTTGGGAAAGAGCGGGGCGGAGTCGCTCGCACCTGGACCACCGCGCCTGGAGAAATCGCTTTGGCCTATAGCGCCATCCTGGCAGCCCTCTGGACCAGTTCTCATTGGGTGCAGTTACTCTGGATGGGATTAGCGACGGCTCTCATCCTTTACTTTAGCCTTTCGTCGCAAGTCTCACGTCAACAGCTTGGCTTCGGCGTTGCCCGTCTTCACGGCGCTTTGTGGGCGCTCGCAGCCGGTTTGTGCATTGCGGCTGCTATTCCCATGATTGGCCTCTCAGTGGGCTTGTCAGTTGCAGCGAATCCTGCATGGCCGCCCGTGCACGACCTGCTCGATTACACGATCTGGTCACTCGTGCAGCAATTCATATTGCAGTCGTTCTTCTTTGTGCGCTTAGAGTCGCTGGTTGGGCCGCGCAAGGCAGTCCTTCTCACAGCGCTGCTATTTTCGGCGGCGCATCTGCCCAGCCCGGTGCTGACACTCGCGACGTTCCCGGGCGGGCTTTATTTCTGCGAGGCATTCCGGCGATGTCGCAGCATCTATCCGCTTGGCTTGGCTCATGCGGTGTTGGGCATCGCCGTCGCGCTCACGGTCCCCAACTCTCTGCTTCACCACATGAGGGTAGGGATTGGATATCTGAATTTTCACTGACCCTCGCTTCAGTTCAGGCTCGCGTGGGTAGTTCCGAAAGCAACGCCGGCGCACTCTGCTTCAGATAACATAGCGTCCTGCGGGTTAAACGCTTGCAAGCCAGAACCTCAGAAACCGCCGGCGCGAGAAGCGGGGATCCCGCCTCGAATATCGCCCAGCCAAGCGTCACGCGGACAACGCCCCCCCTTTGGTTCCGGCTGGCATTTCCTTCGGTTACGGACCTGGTTTTCGTTGCTCTTCTGCTTTCATTTACATTCGGACCGCTCTCTCAGCGGCTGCTGGGCGATGCGGACGTTGGCTGGCATATCCGAACAGGACAGCAAATCCTGAGTACTCACACATTGCTGCGTACTGATCCGTTTTCATCCACGATGAACGGCAAGGCTTGGTTCGCGTGGGAGTGGCTTTATGACCTGGGCCTGGGAATCATTTACCAGGGTGCGGGTTTAAACGGGGTCGTGCTATTAACCGCGCTGTGGATTGCGGTCACGTTTACCGCAGCTTTTCGCTGGATGTTGGCAGAAGGCGTTAGCGTTTTGCTCGCCGTGTTGCTAGTACTGCTCGCGATCTCTGCGTCGAGCATTCACTTCCTGGCCCGTCCGCATGTAATTACGTGGTTATTCGCTTTGCTGTGGTTTTGGATTCTGGATCGCTACGAAGCGGGTATTGCAAAAGCGCAAAGTCTCTACCTTTTACCCGTGCTGATGATCCTCTGGGTTAACCTGCACGGGGGCTTCATTCTTGCATTCCTGCTATCAGGAATATATGTGCTGGCCAGTGTTCTGCAAGTCTATGCGGGAGATGCTGCGGCGCGCATAGACGCAAGAGCCCGACTCAAACCGCTTTGCCTGAGCACGCTCCTCAGCGTAATAGCAAGCTTCTTCAACCCCTATGGGTACCATCTTCATGCTCATGTTTATAGCTATCTGACAAACGGCTTCCTGATGAGTCGCATCGATGAGTTCCAGTCGCCGAATTTCCACGGCGCGGCTCAAAGATGCTTCGCGGCACTATTGCTGATCACAGTATTCGCAGTCGCAGTCCGCCGAAGGAAACTGCGGATCAGCCACCTCCTCTTGATCGCGTTTGCCACGGATTCGGGATTGTATGCCGCTCGAAACATTCCCCTCGCATCCATCTTTCTCATCATCGTGGTTGCACCATTACTGACCTCCTGGATTGTCGGCTGTTCACAAGGGATCGGCGTTAGCGAATCAGCGCAGAGAGTTTGTCTGCGAATGCACACTTTCGCTGATCGTGTGACCACGATGGAGAACGCCCTTCGGGGGCATCTCTGGCCAATTATGGCGATAGCCTTGAGCATCAGCGTATGCCTCAACGGCGGACGTCTGGGTTGGCGCACGGCGATGAACGCCCATTTTAACGCGAAGCGCTTTCCCGTAGAAGCCGTGGACTTACTCGCGCATGATTCTTTACACGACCCTGTGTTCAGCGTTGATTCGTGGGGCGGATACCTGATTTACCGCTTGTACCCGCAGACCAGGGTTGTTGTGGATGATCGTCATGATCTTTATGGGGAAGGTTTCCTAAAGGAATATCTAAAAAGCATTCACGCAGAACCTGGATGGGACGCTCCACTCGATCGCTGGGATGTCAAAGTTATTCTGCTTCCGGTGAAATCACCCCTCGCCAGCGTCTTGAGAGAGGACGCGCGCTGGAGAATTGTGCACGACGATGGAGTCTCGATTGTCTTTCGTCGCCAGTAGGGGTACTAACGCGTGTCAATATTGAATCCCAGAATGGCATTCACTTCTACAGGCTGATCATTGCGCAGCACCGGGCGGAACTTCCATCCTGACAAAGATGCCAGAACCTTGTTAGCCATGTCGCCGGGTGGCTCCAGGAAGCGCACGTCACGGATCAATCCCGAGCGGTCCAGTACGCATGAAATCACAAGCCGTGATTTGCTCAATGCGGCAGGGAAGTCGGCGCGCATCGCTTCGGGAGCGACCAGATCCTCGGCATAAGGATGAGACGCTGAAGTTGGGTCGGCGTACTGCATCACCGCGGTTCCCGCCGCGGTGGGGATGTAGATGGTGTAAACCTTATCGCCTTTCAGCGCGCCGTAGTAGGCAAAAGCGCCTCCGGATCGGGAAGTGCCGACGACGGTGATATCGAGGCCGTGGCGATCCAGTCCAGTAGAGGAATGCGCCATGCTCGAGGGATCTCCGCCATTACTTCCAAAGCTGGGAAGATTCACACTTCCGCCGCTGACGGCAACCCCGGGCATAGGAGGCGTTCCTCTGGTTCCACGGCCAGCACCTCCAGTACCGGGATACGGCGAAATTCCACCCTTGGCGATCTCTTGCGAGCCTCGCCCAGCGCCGGACTGCCCCGCCCCGGGGCCTTCACCGGAACTCCAACTGCCGGGACCATTTCCGTGACCGATACCCGCTCCGCCGCCAGATCCGCCCTGACCTGGCTTGTCGCCGCCCAGGGGAGACATGGCCAGCGAGCCGCTTCCGCCTCCCGGGTTACCGACGCCCGATCCTGGATGAGTCGAGACCACGAGACCATTTCCGCTGGCGCTACCGCCGCCCCCGCTGGGAGGAGCTACATTAGACCCAACATCCATGGGGCCGCCGAGTCCGCCGCCTTTGCTTCCGAAGCCTCGCCCGTCCGGGGAACCCGTTCCAGAAACGTTGGGAGGTGGTGGAACCACGCCGCCTGCTCCCGAAGTGTCGCTGCCTCCCAATAATCCTGAAACTGCACTGCGCAAGCTCGAGAACAAGCCTGTATCTGCCTGTACTGGTGGAGGTACCACGTCTTTGCCTCCGACCAATCCAGCTACTCCCGTCCCGGAGCCAAGGGCGGACCCCATCTTCACGGGGACTGGTGGTGGCACGACTGCCGTATTTCCAAAATTTCCGGCAGACATCCGGGCAGGGCCAAGTGCTCCAGATCCGGCTTGCACCGGCGGAGGCACCACGCTGTTGGTTCCATTCAGCGCTCCTACCGAGCGGCGCTCTAACGACGGTGTCCCAACCTGTACGGGAGGAGGAACTGCCTCCCGGCCCAGTTCGGCTAATCCCGAGGCGCCCAAGGTACCCAATTCGTGAGTGACGTGGACGGGTGCCGGCGCAACGACGTTGTCGGTGGGCAAGACCAACTTGGGATTCAGATTCGCAGTCTCGCGTTCGGGCGCGGACACCGGCGGAGGCACCACCTGCACGTTGCCGACGGACGGCGGGCGGGTGGCGGTCAAGTCATGCTGCAAACCAGATGGAATAGGAGGGATCACGGCCGCAGCGAGCGCTGGAGCACCGCGGAGCCTGTCGCGGGTGACCTGGGGACTCGGAGCGACAGCATTCAAGCTGGGCAACGAAGGAGACGGCAGCGCCGTTTTTATAGGATCTGGTGCTGGCGCAACCGCCCCAAGCTTGGGAAATGCTGCCGCCGGTATAGACGACTTTAGCCCTTCGGCCGGGGCAGGTCCAGGAACTCGGTTCACGGCGAGGAGATTTGCCACGGCATCGCGCGAGCGCGGCAGATTGAGTTTGGGAGCGTCGACAATCTTCTCGGTCAGCAAATTCTCCCGTGCGACACGAATGGTTTGCGTGCGATGGTGTGCTTCCTGCCCGCCTCCACGCCCGGTACGCCCGGATTCCGCTCCGCCATTGTCTTCCATGCGCGGGAGTTCATCACCGGAGAAATAGATTACGTCGTACTTCGGAGGAGTCGGCGGCGTGTAGGGCCGCATGCTGGCGAGCTTGGCCGGTAGCACGACTACCGCGATCAGCAGCGCGATTTCTACTATCCACGAGGTAACCATTCCGCGGAGAGGAAATAAGTCGGTCCGTGCTTCTCCGGCTAGTCTTTTATCGGAGTGCGCTAAAGCGGGGCGAATCGAGGAGACGAACTCCTCCCAGCGAGATGACCATTCCACCAGGAGCTTCGGTGCATCAAAATTGGGAGCATCACTCATAACCGCTCGTGTCTATCAATCTCAATCTTGTCGCCGACCACGGTGCGCGTGAAACTCACCGTGGTTCTTGGGAGTTCCAGCACGGAACGGGCTTCGATCCGGATTGGAGCGAAACGCCATGGTCTCAGGTCTTCCTCCACATGGACCACCGTTTCTTCTCCATCGAGGTACACGACATCGATAGGGAATCGCATGCCCATCGTGTGAACACCCCGGCAGGGCACAATCCACAAGCCTTGTCCTTCGGGAAAGTCATCGGGGTCCCTCGCCATCAGCCCGCGCAGACGCGTCCAATGTGTGTCCGCTACCTGCAAGTTTTTTGCCAGGTAGACAGATCGAGTGCGATTGAAAGCAAACCCCTTGGGAACAGCGCTGGACATCAACTACTCCGATCGTCAACCCTCCCGCAGCTCAGTGTTGAGGCATAAGCATGCGAATCAGCTGAATCACGGCTGGCCCCAGGGTGACGAAGATGATGGACGGTAGTACGAATACGACCAGGGGAGGGACCATCTTAATCGTGGTCTTGGCGGCCTGTTCCTCAGCCCGCTGGCGGCGTTCGGTCCGCAGTGAGTCTGAGTGTACACGCAAAGCCTGGACAATGCTTGTGCCAAATCGGTCCGTTTGCACCAGGGTGGCGACCAGCCCGCGTATGTCGTCAACTCCGGTGCGAGCCCATAAGTTTCGCAACGCCTCGGCGCGCGGCTTGCCGGCGCGCATTTCCAGGGTCACCAAGTGGAATTCGTCGCTCAGGTCGGGGTGTGCATGCCGCAAGTCTTCCCCGACCCGCATAACGGCTTGATCCAGGGCCAAGCCGGCCTCCACGCAAATCACGGTGAGATCAAGGGCGTCCGGCAGGCCAAGGGTGATCCTGCGCTGGCGCGCGCGGATCATGCGCTTCAACACGAAACGCGGCAGCAGGAACCCCAGCGCCGGGATTCCTATAATCAGCATGGGGTCGTGGACCCCGATAGCCAGCGCAATCGCCAGTCCGACCAGGGCCAGCAAGACCCGGGCGCCGAAGTAGTAGGTCACATGCGCAGCGTCACGGTAGCCAGCCTGGATCAGCCATGCGCGGGTTCGTGACACGTCGGCCGGGGACAACGGCAGGGCCTTGCTGAGGGGATCGAGGGCCTGCTCCAGCCGCTCCCTGATTGCTGGTTTGGGAGGCGCTTGTACGCGCTGTTGTTGCCAACCCAAAGACCGCAGTCGAGAGCCCAGCACCGATGATGGCGCAACCGCAGCCGCGCCGAAAGAGAAGACGACAAGCGCGACAGTCACGAAAATGATAACGGCCAGTACAGTTGCCATACTCTCAAACCTGAATGCGGATAACCTTCTTGATCACGAAATACCCAATGGTCTGAAGCGTAATTCCGGCCACCACCAAGGTATGCCCGATAGGATCATCAAATAGCGGTCGAATGAATAAGGGATTCATGACCCACATCACGGCCACGATCAGGGGCGGCATCGCCATGAGGAGCATCATGGTCAGCCTGCCTTGCGCGGTGTAGACCCGCACTTGGCGCATGATTTTAAACCGTTCACGGATTACATAAGAGAGGTTGTCGAGAATTTCCGCCAGATTGCCGCCGGTTTCACGCTGCAACATGACGGCGGTGACAAAAAACTTGACGTCGACCAGAGGCACACGGTCCACCAGATTCAACAGGGCGTCACGAACCGGCAATCCAAACTTCTGCTCTTCGTACAACTTGCGGAATTCGCCGGCAACCGGTTCCGAGACTTCGCTGCCAATCAACTCCAGGGCAGTAGTAAACGCATGCCCCGCGCGAACCGCTCGCGACAAGGTGTCGATAGCCTCAGGAAAAAGCTCCTCGAACTTTTCGAAGCGTTTGCTCCGCTTGTAGGAAACATAGCCGTAAGGAATGAAAAATCCCAAGATCAGCCCGACCCATCCAAGGATCGCGGCATATTGTGTGCCGCGGTTCCACAGCAGGAGCAGCAACGCCAGGGCAATTCCGCAAGCAAGACAAAGCCCGATGAAGTTGCCTGCCCTGAACTGCATATCGGCCTGGGCAATACGGTCCTGCAGGTGAGTTACCCGTTCGGATCGCCGCAGCAGGTTATCCAATGCCGGGATTTCACTCAGGGTTTCATCGCGTAGAAGTGCGAGTTCTTCGCTGGGCTCGCCTGCCGTCGGCTTTTCCACCGCGGTGAGGCGTTCTCTCATCAGGCGTGCGCGGGCATTCCGCTCGTCGATAAGAGAAATCACCACGAAAACGCCAATGGCGACGACCAGGAAGACCAGGATGGTGATCACTACCAACATACGGTTCCTCTACTAAACCTCCAGCATCGCGTCGAACAAAGCCGGCCGCAGCCTGCATCCAGAGAGAGCCAGTCGGTCTGCGAACCGCGGGCGAATCCCGCTGGCGCGGAAGGCGCCTCGCACTTTGCCGCTTTCGTCGATACCGTGACGTTCGAAAACAAAAATGTCCTGCATGGTAACGATGTCGCCTTCCATGCCAGTAATTTCTGAAATGGAAATTACTTTGCGCGTACCATCGGACAAACGCGCGATTTGGCAGACAGCATGTATTGCCGATGCAATCTGGTGACGGATGGCACGTTCCGGAATGTTGAGGTTCGCCATGGAAACCATGTTCTCCACCCGAGCCAGCGCATCCCGCGGTGAGTTCGCGTGGACCGTGGTCATGGAGCCCTCGTGACCGGTATTCATGGCCTGCAGCATGTCAAAGGCTTCCTCGCCGCGTACCTCGCCAACCACGATTCGGTCCGGCCGCATACGCAAGCTGTTAATGACGAGCTGCCTTTGACGTACCGCCCCTTTGCCTTCGATGTTCGGCGGCCTCGTTTCCAGCCGCACGATGTGTTCCTGCTTCAATTGCAGTTCGGCTGCGTCCTCGATGGTCACAATTCTTTCGGTGTTCGGGATATAGCCGGAGAGAACATTCAGCAGCGTAGTTTTCCCTGCGCCCGTCCCCCCTGAAATCAGCAGGTTCAGCCGTCCCTTCACCATCGAGGACAGCAACTCCAGCATAGGTTCGGTCAGGGTTTTATTCTCGATCATGTTTCGCGCGGTCAAGGGATCGCGCCCGAAACGGCGGATCGAGAGGCACGGACCGTCGATCGCCAGCGGAGGAATGATCGCGTTTACACGAGAGCCGTCGGCCAGACGTGCATCCACCATGGGAGAAGATTCGTCAACTCTACGCCCGACGCGGGAAACGATGCGGTCGATAATTTGCATCAGGTGGGCGTCATCTTTGAACGAAAGTCCCGTGACTTCGAGTTTGCCGGCACGCTCGATGTAAACCCGATTGAAACGGTTCACAAGGATGTCGGAGACGGTGGGATCGCGAAGCAATGGCTCGAGAGGCCCCAGTCCGAAAATCTCATCCAGGATCTCTCTTGCCAGCCGCTCGCGTTCAGCGAAGCTCAGCGGCACCGCTTCGGTGTTGATCGCGGTTCGGATGACGACCAATACTTCTTCCCGCGCTGCATCGCCCGCCGTGCGACCCAGCTTCTCCAGGTCAAGGCGATCAAGGATTTTGCGATGCAGGTCGGCTTTGACCTGCTGATACTCGCTGCGCTCAAAAGTTTGCAGATTTGCCATGAGTTCTCTAGACCGTCTTGAACAAAGACCACGCGCTACGCTTTACTTCCAGATCGTCTTGCGTCAGTTTCGCCGCCAAGTCGGCGAAAGAACGCGCAATTTCCGATTGACCATGCTGCATAAGCGGAACCCCGCGGTCGATGGCGGTCGAGACCGCGAAATACTGGTTGGGAACCTTCCAAAGCAGTTTTGTACCTGCAGCCGCTTCTGCATCAGCTTCGCTGAACCCCGCAATCCTTCGAAACCGGTTCAAGACCAATCCCACCCGGTCGCGTCCTCCCGTCTCTCCCAGGTACTGCAGCACGCGGGCAGCGCTCCAAAGAGAAGCAACGTCGGTATGCGCGACCAAGAGAACGGTTTCCGACAGATTGCAAACTAATCGCGTGGCCGGATCAAGGCGGGTGGAGGCGTCTACAACCACATAGCGGTAATGCCCAACCAGCATATCGAAGAGGCGGGCGAACTCTGCCGTGGATGGCTCGACCGGAGCGGGTACGCTGGTTCCTGCCAGCAGTTGCATCCCGTTTTCGTGCCGGGTCATGAAGCTCTCGAGCAGAGAACTGTCCAGCCGGTGCAAGTTACGGATCGCGTCCGAGATGCCGAACAGCGGTTTTAAATTGAGGTGAAGGGCGGAATGTCCGAGAGGGGCCAAGTCGATCAACGCAGTGTTCTGATGTGCCTTCTGCAGCGCCAATGCGAGGTTAACAGCGATCGTGGTCGCGCCGCTGCCGCCCTTCGCGTTGACCACTGTGAAGACCTTTCCGCGCGCCCCTTCGTGACGAGTCTTGCGTTGCGCGGCGGAAAGGCGAACGAAAGCTTCCAGCAGATCCGTGGTCGTGGTAGGGCGTTCAATGAATTCCCGCGCGCCCGCCCGCATGGCGTTCACGATCACTTGGGCTTGCGACATGCTGCCGATCGCGAAGATGGCGCAGTCCGGCAATTCCTGATGCAACAACTCAATGCTGCGCAGTGCTGCCGTGGAATGATCAGAGGGAATATCCACGATGATAACGTCAGGATTGGTGTTATGGATCCTCAGTACCACGGGATCGGTTGCCGCCATGGGTAAAGTTGGAGAACTGTGAACCGCGCGCGCTACGCTCGTTCCATCCACCAAGACGTGTAAAACTGCCCTCTGCTCGCTATCTGCGCACACGATTGCAACTGAAAGCTCTGGCATGCTGACTCCCACTTCGCTAGCCCTTATCTCTCCGGCCATCGCGCACGTGCGAGATGGCGAATCATTTGCTTCCACCCGAAGGTTTCTTGTCGAACTTATCTTTGTCCAGGAAAGGCTCGGGATTCTTCGGAGGTTCCGGTACCTTAGTGCTCGGCATCACCTTGTGCGCTGTGACCAGGACCATCAATTCCGCATTGCTCTTAGTCTGACTCTTGCTCTTGAACAGATTCCCGATAATGGGAATATCGCCCAGCCCTGGGATTTTGTTCACAATGTCGGAAACCTGATTATTCATCAGCCCGGCGATGACAAAACTCTGTCCGTCCTGTACTTCGAACTCGGTATCGGCGCGCCGTGTGGTCAGGGCGGGCACTGTGAATCCGGAGATCGTCAAAGCGTTGGTAAAGTCCAACTGGCTGACCTCAGGCACCACCCGCAAATGAATGTTGCCGTTGGGCATGATCACGGGTGTAAAGCGCAGGCGGACGCCAAATTCCTTGAAAGAGATGGTCACGGCGGTGAACCCCGCGCCGGGCTGCACGATAGGGAAAGGGAACTCGCCTCCCGCAAGAAAGCTCGCTTCTTTTCCGTTCACCGCAATCAAGTTCGGCTCGGCCAGGATCTGCAATAAATTCTTCGTTTGCAACGCGCGCACCACGGCGCCAAAGTTGATGTCAGTACGGAATAGAAACAGGTTCAGCGCGTCGGAAAAAGTGATTTTGGCAGGGGCTGTTGTACCCGTGGTGCTTCCTGAACTCGAACCTGTGGTAGCGGATAATCCGCCGAACTGTCCCGTGGTGACCGTTCCGATGGTGTTTCCAGTTCCCGGCGTAAAAAAGTTGGCTCCGAGCTGCAGGATTGCGGAGCGGTCAACTTCGGCAAACTTTACCTCGAGCAGCACTTCCTGCGAACCTACCGGGCCGAAAGTCAGGACGTTGATGACGTTCCGGGTATAGGCTTGCGCAATCATTCCCGCGCGCTTGGCGACGTCCTCGGTCGATACGTGACCGGAAAGGACAATAGCGGAGCGCGAAGCGGACAACTGGATATCTTCGTCGGGAAAGATGTGCCGTTCCTCTTCGGCGGCCGCGCTTACGTCGACATCGACGCGCAGATCAAAGCTGCGGGAGCGCTCCAGTTCATCCCAAATGAGAAGCGACACCTCGCCTGGCGCTTTGCCCTGGACGAGAATTTGGGTAGGAGTGACCACGATAGCGTCCGCCACCTCCGGATCAGTCACCGAGACTCGCTTCAGACGTTCGGTGGTGTTGATCAGAAGCGATTTGCCAACCATGACCCGCAGAGGCGCCGATCCTGCCGTCTCGTTTTGTGGCGGCAGGTTGGCCGTGGCGCTTGGATTCGATTGTGCAGGCGCAGTCTGGACAGGTGCTTCGGCCGGCGCCTGTGCCTGCCCAGCAGCCGGCTGCGTCGGAGCGGCCGCCTGTTTCCCAGCGAACATCAAGCTACTTGCGAATACAACCACCACAACAACTCTCGGCCACCAAGCAATCTGGCGAAGTCTCATCGCTAAGGTTGTCTCCAGAGGAAGCGTCGGTTCGCCCGCAACCTCTCCCATTTACTCGCTGTCCAGCTTTACTTCTTTTTTCTCATTGCCGCGAATGGTTTCGATGGTGTAAACGCTGGGCGCCGGTGGCGTAACCACCGCCTTTACCTTCTTCACTGCCGTGCGCGTCACCGGCAGAGAAATAGGGACCCCGCTTTTGTAAAGCGTCGGAGTTCTCACAGGCGAGAGATCCGCGGCTTTCGTGTCGAGTGGATTACGCAGACTCAACTGGATGCGGCCTTCGGTGCTTGCCAGCGTAAGCCGTTGAGCATCTTCCGGCGAGACCAGCAGAGTGATGACCGGAACCGACTGTGGTTCGCCAGCCGAGTTTCGCTCCAGCTTCTGCCCGGCTGCGATGACTGCCACGTTTTCCAACACCGTGGTCGTCTGCTGATCGGCGCCTCCGGGATTACCAGTCAGCAAGACATCGACGCGGGTCCCTGGCACGACGAAACCTGCGACCGCGACAACCTCATTGACGCGAACGGATACAGCGCGCATGCCGGGTGGAATCAGGCCGGGCAAGCCAGCTCCCGCATTTTCTGCAGCGAGCTTGCTGGGCAGGATGAACTCCCCCCGGGCAATGGGTGTCACCACGCCTCTCCCAACGACCTGAGATACACGGGACGAAGCGCCGGCGGGCACATTCCCGGCAGGAAATCTGACGACCTTCAAATCTTTCTCTTGCAGTTTGTTACCGACCGCTATGTCGTTGGCAGCGACCACAACATCCATGCCCGGCTCGTTGCTTCCCGTGGTTCTGGCCTGCAAGGTGCGATAGACGCTGAAGCTAACGAACGCACCCAGAGCCAAGGCCAAAAGGCCGATGATCATCAAACGAGTTCTGTTCATCACAAATCCTTAGGGGCATCCGGCTGATCCGCTAAATTTCTGTGCATTCGCCGGGACGCGAATCCTGATATTTCTCTCCGATTGCTGCTTATCTTACGACAACTTGCGCCTGCTTCCAGTGACAATTGCAGACCGTGTATGCCTTAGTACTCACTAGCTCCGCCTTGATCAAGTGTGCGAAGCAGCTAATCTCCAGCGCGCAGAGGTGCCCAATTGCTGTTTTCAACGATTTAAGGGGAGATGAACCAGCAAGCGAGATTCTTTGCAAGATAATACCTCGCCTTGGCCAAAAAAGTGACAAATTGTTGCACATTTAGCTAGATTTCCGCGGAATAGCCGCGGCCTGCGGAGCGTCCGCTCCCAGACCATCAGCGGCTAACATTGCCGCCAAGGGCCGAGATGGCCATCGAGTACACTGAATCGGCTGCCACAACAAGTGAGTAAACGCACTCAAAATCGTATCGCGCTGTTTTTCGGGGCGATGACGCTGCTGCACGTCATTGTGCTACGGCAGGAATGGTGGGCAATACCGATCGGATTTCCTGATTTCAGTATTTTCTATACGGCCGGCACGATTCTGCGCGAGGGCCACGGCAACGAGCTATACGACCAGCAGTTACAGGAAGCTGTTCAAGGCTCCTTTGCGGCTGAGGGAATAGCGAACCGCGGGTCGATTTTGCCGTACTTCCACCCGCCTTTCGAGGCCGTATTTTTTGTTCCATTTACGTTCGTACCCTACCTGGCCGCATATCTCATTTTCGCCGCTCTCAACCTGGCGTTTGTCATCTCAACTTGTTTGATCTTGCGCAAGCAGCTTCTGATTTTCAGTTCCTTGCCTCTCTGGTTGTGGATCCTTACTGCACTTGGATTCACCCCGATTTTCATTGCGCTGATGCAGGGGCAGGACTCCATCTTCCTCTTGTTCTGTTACGCAATGGCGTACGTTTCGCTGCGCCGCAGTTCCGATCTGCAGGCAGGCGCCTGGCTGGGCTTCGGACTCTGCAAATACCATCTGCTGCTGCCTTTCATGCTGGCGTTCCTGATGGAACGGCGCAAAAAAGTAATTGCAGGATTCCTGCTTGTGGTTGTTGTCCTCGGTATCGTGTCGTTTGTTGCGATCGGCTGGCAAGGGCTGCGCAGTTATCCTCAGTTCGCCTGGATGTCAGAACACAGCATGCGATACAGGTGGAACAACTTTCATGGGAATACGACGAATCTGCGCGGCCTGCTCTTGAGCTTGCTGCCGTTCCGCTGGCAACTGCATTCGCGGGCGGTATTGATCGTGGTGATCGCATTGTCGATGTGCGTCCTGTCAGTCGTAGATTATGCATGGGTTCGCGCCAACCCGGAGAATTCGGTTTGTGTCGATCTAAGGTTCGCTTTGAACTTGCTGGGCACTTTGCTGGTCAGCTATCACACCTTCGCGCAGGACATGAGCCTGCTGTTCATGGCGATTCTTTTGGTTTTTAACGTCCTGTTCAGGAATCCTAAGCTTGGCGAGTGGCAACGCAAGGCGTTGCTAGTGTCGGGTGCGCTCCTTTTCTGCGCTCCAATTTACCTGGTGCTGGTACTGGCCTTCGGTCAACTCTCCGCCATCACATGGCTGCTGCTGTTCTTCTTTATAAGCCTGCTGAGCCTGATGTTCCGCAGCCAGGCGTCGCGCCGGGAAGTCGCGGTGGTCCAAGGCGCTCCGTCCTGATCACGGCGGCGGCGAAGGAGGACTACCGCGAGCATTGGCAAATAAATGAAGATTACCGCCCAGCGGCCCACCTGCTGAAAACTGTGCGGGATGTGGTACCAGCGCCATATACCCGCTCCCCAGCTTGCTGCGGCAGTGGCCACAATCTCGCGGCGCGTCTTCGGAATGATCCATAAGACGAAGGCATCGAAAAACCATCGCTGAGGGACCAGGGCAGCCAACAGGAGCAGCAGCGCATCCCGGTCGCGGTAACGAGCAATGGCAAGCAGCAACACGAAACCGGGCACTACCGCAATGGGAATGAAGTGCTCGTAATAGCCGAACTGTTTTACCCACATCCATGGCCACGAAGGCATCGCTAGCAAGGTCAGAACCGCGACCACCAGGCAGGCGAGAAGGCCGCGCCGACTGACATGGGTCAGAAATACTGGGATGCCTATCTGTGGCTTCGCCATGGTGGCCGGCAACAAAAGCGGGAAGAAAGCGCCAGCTGCTATGAGCGGAGACCATTGCGCAGTTAATAGGGCGGCCCAGTACGGATATGCAAGAAATATCAACAGCCGATGGTAGCCTTTCCGGGTCAGTCCGAATGCCAAGAGTCCCGAACTGATCCCGAAGAACAGGCCCGCAGCCAATTCGGCCGGCATTCGCACAAACGGCAAGGCAAAGAATGCCGCTGTGAGCGGATACTGTTCGAGTGGAGTGTCGTATGGGTTCTGGCGCTCAAGGATGTGTTGCGCGGCACGGATTGCCCACGTGAAATCCGCGCTGCCTTGATGAAGGCGGGTTAGCAGAAACCAGCAGAAAGAACCGGTGCAGACTCCGATTACGATCGCGACTGCGATGCGCATGCGCATGGGTACATTTGTCGCATAAGTTGTAACATAGGGCGTCTCCCAGCTCGTCCTGCTGACGATCATTGCGCAAACGCTGCCAACTTGAAATTACCGTCTCGCTCATCTTGGCCGCGAGCACGTGGTTTTATGTGCAGCGCATATTGATTCCGTATCAGGTGGCGGATGCGGCAGCCCACGATCGACCCCGGGGTAATCTCTCCGACCTTTATCCACGTTGGTTGGGCGCCCGCGAACTGCTTCTGCACCATCGCGATCCCTACAGCGAAGAAGTGACGCGGGAGATCCAGGCGGGTTACTACGGGCGGCGATTGGATGCGTCGCGGCAAAATGATCCCAAGGACCAGCAGGCATTTGCTTATCCGTTGTATGTCGTTTTTCTATTAGCTCCATTTGTGAGTGCGCCTTTTGAGGCGCTCCGAATAGGCTTTGGCTGGCTGCTGGCTGTCCTGACTGCGGGTGGCGTGTGGCTATGGCTGAAGGCATTGCGCTGGCAATCGAGGTGCCTGGTTTTCGTGTGCACGGTTCTGACGCTTGGCAGCTTTCCCGCAGTGCAGGGCATAAAGCTTCAGCAACTCAGCTTGTTGATCTCGTCTCTTATCGCCGCGAGTCTTGCGTTGCTCGTCTCCGGACAGCTATTTCTTGCTGGTGTGCTGTTAGCGGTCGCCACGGTCAAGCCACAATTGGTCTTCTTGCTGTTCGCATGGCTGGCCTTGTGGGCACTGTCCGGATGGCGGTCCCGGCAGAATTTCCTTTGGGGTTTTCTCTCGACCATAACAGTTCTTATCGTCGGCGCCGAACTGTTACTGCCAGGCTGGATAACCGAATTTCGGATTGCCGTGTCCAATTATTCGCATTACACGGGTGGCAGATCGCTGCTCGATGTCCTGCTACCCGCGCCACTCGGCCGGGTCTTCACCGCGCTAACCTTTGCAATGCTCATTCCGGTTTATCGGCGCTTCGGTAGAGCCTCTGCCGAGACAAGAAATTTTCGCCTGATACTGGCTTTGGTTCTGGCGGTGACGGTTGTAGTCATCCCAACCTTCGCGCCTTACAACCAGCTCTTGCTACTACCCGGCATTTTCCTCACCGTGCAGTACACGACAGCGTTATGGCGTAGAGGTGCCTTGGCCAGATTATTGGTAAGCATGGGCACTTTTCTAATTCTCTGGCAGTGGTTCGCGGCCATAAGCTTGACTGCTGCGTCGGTCGTCATGTCGCCGCATGCTGTGCAACAGGGGTGGCAGCTTCCGCTCTTGACCACCGTGCCGATTCCTCTGGCAGTGCTTTCAATACTGACGATACTTGCTTTCGAGTTCGCGAATCGCACGACCAAGCCCTAGCGCTTCGCCGCATCGAACGAATCGAGTAGCGCAGCTTGCATCTTGTCATCGCCCGCGCTAGTCTTCTCAGACCCTTATCGCTTCGCCGCAAGACGGAGGAAGAATGAATCTGAAGCTGGAAACTCGCGTCTCGGACGGGGTTACGGTGGTTTCCTGTCACGGACGGATCGCCTTCGGCGAAGAGGCTACGAGCCTGCGTGAAGCCTTGAAAAGCGTACTGAGTTCCACCAAGAACGTGGTGCTCGACTTGTCACAAGTCACTTATATCGACAGTGGTGGGCTGGGAACCCTGGTGGGAGTGTATTCGTCTGCGCGGGGCGCCGGCGCCGATATCAAGCTGTGCGGCCTGAGCGCACGGCTGCGGGACACATTACAAGTCACCAAACTGGTTACGGTTTTTGAGGTCTATGACAACCAGCAACAGGCGATTGCTGCATTTCAAAATTCAGTGTCGAAGAGCAAGACGGTCTGATCGGGAGGCGTGAATCCCAGCACTCGCGCCAGAGCAAGCAAACCTTTCATCCGGCCGCCGATAGTGTCATGATGTAGCGCAGAGCATGGCAAGCTGATAGTCTGCGTTGCTGGCATTGTTGAGCGATACTTCGTCGCATGGCTTTTCAACCCATCACCGGGCCCGTTTCCGATCCAGGTTCAGGCATATTTCCTTCGCTGATCTGCGTCCAGGGCAACGAGCAGCGCTCGCTCATCCTCAATCACACACCATTTACGGTGGGCAGGAAGGTGGACAAAGACCTGGTCATACCTGACCCGCGCGTCTCGCGTGATCATGCGGTGATCGTGTCAGAGAACGGAGAATTCTTTGTAGTCGACCAGGGCAGCAAGCACGGAACTTTCGTCAACGGAGAGCGCGTGCAGCGGCAAAAGCTGCAGCGCAATGACCGCCTGGAGTTCGGGGTGCGAGACGTTGCCTACGTCATCTTCAACCCCATGCACTCCACGTCCAACACAGCGCGCGAGTTCCTGAGCCAAATCTCGGGCATCCAGATTTCGACGGAAGCCACGGACCTGGAAAAGCTGACGCTGTTCCTGGAAGCTGCTCGCAAGCTGAACACTATTGGCGTCCTCGACGAAATCCTGGTCACGCTTATCGATGCCACGCTAAAGCTTACGCGCGCTGAGCGGGGCTACATTTTCCTGAAAGATGAGCAGGGCAGTTTACGTTTGGCTGCAGGGCGCAATCACAAAGGCGAGCCGCTGCTCGACGATAAGACGATTTCGCACTCGATTCTGGACGAGGCGCTGAATTCAAATTCCGAATTTCTGATTACAGATACAAGCCAGTCGCTTGATCTGGCAGGCCGGAAAAGCATTGTCGCTTACGACTTGCGGACGGTGATCTGCATGCCGCTGCGCAAGCCGCAAGTGCAGACCATTCGCCGGGAATTGGGCGAGTCGCCGGCACCTGGAAGTGAAGTAACGGGAGCACTGTATGTGGATTCCCGCTTCGCCTCGCGCGACATTTCCAGCGTCAGTAATGACATCCTTCGCGCGATCGCCCGTGAGGCCGCCTCGCTGATCGAAAATGCCCGACTGGTGCAGGCGGAAGAATCCGCAAGGCGTTACCAGCAGGAATTGTCGATCGCCGCATCCATTCAGCAGCGGCTTATGGCGGTGACCATCCCGGAAGTGCCGTTCGCAACGCTGCGCGGCAGGAATCTTTCATGTAAAGAAATCGGTGGAGACTTCTTCGATGCAGTGAACACGGACGACGGGCTTGCCGTCGTACTAGCGGACGTCAGTGGTAAAGGTGTCTCCGCGGCGCTTCTCGCGTCCACGCTCCAGGGCATGGTTTACTCGCACCTTATTGCGGGAATGCCGCTCCCCGAGATCGTCGCCGCAGTCAATCGCTTTTTCACCCAGAAGCACCTCGGAGAAAAGTACGCGACTGTGTTAATTGCGCGGGTGAACAAAGACGGCAAATTGGAATACGTAAACTGTGGGCACATTCCCCCGCTGCTTGTCTCCGATCACAAAGTGGCGCGACCCGAACATGGGAACCTTCCCGTAGGCCTGCTTTCGGATGCGACTTATGCCAGCGATCACTGCCAGCTCAGACCGGGTGACCGCCTGGTGCTGGTAACTGATGGCGTTACCGAAGCAGAAAACGCGAGCGGAGAGTTCTTCGATAACGAGCGTCTCGAGGACGTTGCCGCCAGGAGCTCCAACCTGGAAGATATCTTTTCAGCGGTCTCTGGCTTTTGCGCAGGCACCCCCCTCGGAGACGACTGCACGGTGGTGGAATTGGTATACACGGGGTGAACGTCGCCCAACCCGTAAGTGCGTGCACCCGCGTTTAAAGCTGTTTCCCGATGCGGTCAACAACTCGACAAAAACCTTTTAATCCCGCAAAACATCACGACATTCTTTTGCCACTGCAGTATTCTTATCCGCCATGAACTTCACCCTCCTCGACTGGTCGGCCATTGTCGGCTACCTGCTGATCACGCTGTTCCTGGGACTCTATTTCCGCGGCCGTTCCGGTAAAAGCGTTGACGATTATTTTGTTTCCGGACGCAATGTAAGTTGGTGGCTAGCCGGCACGTCGATGGTGGCCACGACCTTTGCGGCGGATACGCCTCTGGTCGTTACGGGACTCGTGTATACGCAAGGCATAGCAGGGAACTGGCTGTGGTGGGCTTTTCTTCTTTCGGGCATGATGACGGTGTTTCTGTTTGCCCGGCTGTGGCGCCGTTCCGGCTTGCTCACGGACGTGCAGTTTGCAGAGATGCGTTACTCCGGAAAGCCGGCTGCGTTTCTGCGCGGTTTTCGCGCCATCTATCTCGGCCTGCTGATGAATTGCCTGATACTCGGCTGGGTTACTAAGGCGATGACCAGCATTGTCGCCACTACGCTGGGAGTCACTGACCGAAATGCTCTTGCGATCTGCGTGTTCTTCCTGATCCCCTTCACCGGTCTCTATGTGGCATTAGGAGGACTTTGGGGCGTTTTGTGGACCGACCTTTTCCAGTTTGCCCTCAAGATGGCGATCGTGATCGGAGTGGCCTGGTACGCGATCCATGCGGCGGGCGGGATGACAGCGCTGCTCGATAAATTAGCGGCAATGCGTGTAGCTGCTGGCCCCGGGACCGGAGATCCGACGGCATTCTTCCCGGACTTTTCGCGGCCTATTCGCGAAGAAGCGCTCTGGGTACTCAGTGGCCTATCCTTCCTGGTCAATATCGGAGTGCAATGGTGGGCCTTCTGGTATCCGGGGGCTGAACCGGGGGGCGGCGGTTATATCGCGCAACGCATCTTCAGTTCTCGAGATGAGAAGAACGGATTACTTTCCGTACTATGGTTCAACGTTGCACACTACGCGCTCCGCCCCTGGCCCTGGATACTTACCGGGCTTGCGGCTATCGTTCTTTATCCCCATCTCGATCACCCGGAAACCGGTTACATGCTGGTTGTCTCTCACTATGTTCCGCCGGCGCTACGAGGGATTGTGATCGCCGGATTCATGGCGGCTTTTATGTCGACCATTGCGACGCAATTGAACTGGGGCGCTTCGTACCTGGTCGCGGACTTCTATCGTCGCTTTGTGAAGCAGCATGCCACTGAAAACCATTACGTGGTTGCATCCCGACTCGTAACCGTATTGCTGGTGATCTGCTCGGCGCTGGTTTCCGCGTTGCTGACGTCGGTAGGCGAAGGCTGGCGGGTCGTTCTTGAAGCGGGCGCCGGCACGGGAGGCGTGTATCTTCTGCGCTGGTATTGGTGGCGAATTAACGCCTGGAGCGAGATCTCGGCTATGGCGACTGCGCTGCTGGTGAGCGTGGGATTGAGGGTAGCCAATTTTTACCCGGGCGGCTCGGCCGTCGATTCAGCGGCGCGAGCTCTATTGACCACCGTTGTGACCACAGTGGTCTGGGTTTCTGTGACCTTTTTGACGAGTCCTGAGAGCGAGCGCATTCTCGTCGACTTCTATCGCAAGGCCCGGCCTGACGTCCGCGGATGGCAGCCCATCGCGCAGTTGACTCCAGAAGTGCCCGCCACGCGCGACCTGGGAAGCAACCTCATCGCGTGGATACTCGGGTGCGCGATGGTCTACCTGGCACTATTTGGCCTCGGGCATGTGCTCATGGGTCCATTAGGGCTGGGGATCGGTTTGCTTCTTGGCTCCGCTGTTTGCGCGGCGTTGCTCTACGTGAATATTTCTCGTCAAGGCTGGGGCGGCGAACCTGACGCCGCCGAACCAGCGCAGGTGGCAAGCTTCCGAATGGGTCATTAACCACGTCGCATCTTAAATTTGGAAGCTGCTGCTGAAAGTTTCGTTTGCGGGCCAGCGCTTCAACATGCCCGGCAAACTCCAGCGGCTGCGGCTTGTGACCGGCGTCTCTACTTCACTCTACCTTCACTGCAAAATCTGCTCCTTCCCATCGCTCAGATTCACGCCAGTAAAATGTAAACCAAATCTCCTGGCCGCATCTCAGCTTGTCAGAAGGCACGTCAGCAACGTGAACGCCCAGCCCGGTAGCGATGCTGTTTGTATCCTTGGTTGTATGCCACTGATCGAAGCTCCAATGCACCATAGCCGGCGAGAGCAGCACGAATCGCAAGATCTTCCCACAAGGCATAGAGCGAGGCTTGTTGTTATAGCGCCAGCCGAAATAAGCCGAGGTCTTCTTCTCGCGCTGGTACCGCTGTACTGGTTGTGGGGGCTGATCGAAGACTTCGCCGTCGAGCAAGGATCGGCGCAGTTTAATGTATTCAGCGTGGGCCCACACCAGGGGACATGCCGACCCCGAAGGTTTCCCGAGAAACAGCTCCCGCTCAGGAATGTCTTTGCCGTCCCAAACCTGTTCAGGGATTAGCCGGCTGCCCTCGGTCGATCCTTCCATGACACGCAAAAGCGCCTCCGCAGTGTCTGGCCTGCCCGCCGCCAATTCGTAATGAGCGCGCTCACCGGCCAGCAACGGCCAGGGTCTGCCTATCCCCGTTCCGTCGAAAGCGGAGCCGTCCTCATGTTCGCCATAACCATCCCCGTTATACCGATACCAGCACGGCCCCTGTGGCAGCTTCACCCGCAGCAGCGCATCGATGACTTTGATGGTGTTCAGAATTCGCGGATCGCTGGGCGCACGTAAGCCGAACCGAACGAGGGCCAGACTGTCGGGACTGATCACATGGACCGCTTCATCGTTGGCTTGATCCAGTGGACGGTTCTTGATCGGCACGAATCCATGCAGGGGGGAGTCCGCACCGTCCAGTTCGGGCGGCGTGATCCGCACATAGTAACCATCAACGCCGACCTGCTTGGCCAGGAGTGTATCCGTGGCGTAGGTCCAGCGTTCAACGTTGTCGTTCCAGTTGTCGGCGGCGTCCCGCAGGTAGCCCGCAGTCGCGGACCGCCCGACCGAGTCAGCTATATCCGCTGCTGCCAGGAGCGCGGCGATTTCAACGGCCAACGTAAAGGGAGAATACCCGCCATCCTCCTCCCACCGGTCCTGTTGGGTTACCGGTCCATTGCGAACAAGGAACCCAGCCGCCTTTTTCACCATTGGCCACCAGCGGGCGAGCGAGCCTAGTTCCTTTGGAGCCTTGCGCCGCAGGATATCGACCAGCAGAATGGGGAAGGCCGTCTCATCCATCTGCAGTCCACTCCAGTACGCACGGCCATCGAGCCACATGTTCTGCGGCCAGTGGCCGTCGCTTTCCTGGGTTACCTCCAAATATCGCAGAACACGAAGAGCGTCGATAACCGCGCCCCCGGCGAGAAATCCAATTGCTGTTTCCACCAGATCGCGCGGCCAGACAAGGTGATAGCCGCCGAGGTCCTCATCTCCCTTATTGAAGCCCCAGGGAATAGACAGGCTGGCAATGGTGCCGCCCAGGAAATCTTTTGATTCATGAGCTCGCAAGACCGCCATACTCGCGCGGTAAAGATCGCACTCCCGCTGGCTCGCGTCGAGATTCAGCAATGATTTCTGCCAGATTTTCCAATGCGAGACATACTGGGACCGCACATCTTCATAGTCCTCAAGCAACGTGGAGAGCACCTGCTGTCCAGCTTCCGCCCAAATGCCTCCAAGACCCAGCCCGAGCACGAATTCTCCGTTTGAGGCTTGAATGTCTATTTCCCCAGCAAGGGCGATGTTTCCGTTTTCCGCCCGCGTGTATTCCCATTGCATTTCGCCATGTTGCGAGATGTCCTGCCATCCATCCGAAACCCCGACAAAGCCCACTGACCGCTTCCGCCACGGCGAAGAGCACGCCAGACCCAAGGCAGTCGCTCCCCGCTCCGCAAATAGCATTGGAACGCCTTTGTAATCGCCAAGCCATCCCGTATTGCCATTCCCAAAATTTTCAAGATGCGGCGCCAGCAGAACGTACACTCGATAGTCCTTCAACTGGCCCTTCAGCACATGAAACCGGACCTTCTGCAGGATTACATTGCGGTACGGATCACTGAAGATTTCCTTCTCGATCCGGTATCGGCCATCGAGTGACGTGTTAGTCAATTCATAAACAGGAACTCCCGGCTCGAGCGGGATATTCTCGAAGCTGCAATGCCGTTTTTCTTCGGAAAAATAGCCTGAATTATCGGTGATCAGGAGGCCCATGTCGCGCGTGCAGGCCTGGTCAACGCGCGGGAAGTAAACCTCATTGAGAATTCCGTGGCTCATTGTGAACCACACGCGGCTATGGAGGGTCAGCGCCGTACCCACGCCGGCTTTGGCGCTCGAGGTCCAGCGGGGCGGGATTCCGGGCCAGCCCGGTGCGTATACTTCGAAATCATTACTCACTTCTTATCCCCTCATAACTTTGGGAGGCGCTATGCATCGCATCGGGTGACAATCTTTTTACAAAGTTTTACCGATTGAGTGACCGAAAATCCAGGAGCATCGAGCTATAAAGCATCTAACAGATCAGGCCCAGAGGATTTCGGTCTGTGGGTTGTCGGACGCAAATTGTGAGCCCAAGAATTTCATGAACCAGCGATTTTTCAAATGCGTCAGTGTACTGCAATTGCTTGTGGTGCTGCTGACCTTGTGCACTCTCGAATTACCTGCTGCCGCGGACAACGGCAAAGCTGCGTCGCTCGATCTTGGATATCGCGACCTCTACGAGCTGGATTTCGCCGGTGCCCAGAGTGAGTTCTCGGCCTGGGGTAAAGGCCATCCCGATAATCCTCTCGGACCGGTTAGCGAGGGTGCCGGCTTGCTTTTTTCAGAATTCAACCGGCTGGGAATCCTGCAGGCACAGTTTTATGCGAGCGACACGGCCTTTGCCTCCCGGAAAAAGCTAACGCCCGACACATCAGTCCGCGATGAGATCTACGCAACTCTCGATAGATCCGAAAGCCTTTCGCGCGTCCGTCTCGGGCATGATCCTAAGGATCGTGACGCATTGTTTGCCATGACCCTCGCCTCAGGACTTCGCGCCGACTATGCCGCCCTCATCGAAAAGCGAAACCTGGCATCTTTGCACTACACGCGCGATGCCAGCAACTGGGCTAACCAACTGCTGGCGGTGGATCCGTCCTGTTATGACGCGCATCTCGGCGCCGGTATCAGCAAATACATCACGGGCACCATGGCGGCGCCGGTTCGCTGGTTTTTGCGGCTGGGTGGCGTCTCTGCTGATAAGCAGGCGGGCATGGCCGAGTTGCAGTTAACAGCAGCAAAGGGGCATTACCTTGCGCCGTTTGCGCGTATTCTGCTGGCTATCGCATATGTGCGCGAAAAAGATATAGTGCGCGCGCGAGAATTGCTGGAATCCCTGCATACCGAATTTCCTGCCAATCCCTTGTTCGCTCAGGAAATCGCCCGTTTAGAAGCCACTCACTGAGCGGATATGCTCGGGCGCCAAAGATTGACGCCCGGCCCTATCCATTCACACTAGAGAATCAGTGGCAGTTCACTCCCAGGAATACGACGTCGGTTCGGTTGGTAACACCCATTACGCCTGCGATGTGTCCTGCCTTGTTTACTGCACTGATGGAAACTCCGTCGTTGGCATTAGGGATCACCAGGGTCTTAAATTGCCCATTCAAGTAAACGAACCCGCTGATCTGTCCTAAAGCCGGCCAATACCAGCCCACCATTTCATTATTGTCGTTTATGTCAGCAACGACCGTGCTCGAAGCGCCGGGAAAATCGATTTGCTGATATTTGCCCACCGCATAAACAAAGCCGTGCTGCGTAAACGAGGCGTCTAGGAAGTTGCCGACCACGACATCGCTATCGTTCACACCCGTCGGATTTGTGTTGTTGCCACCAGGAAATTGTAGGTTCGTGTATTGGCCCTTCACCAGCAGATAGCCCTGAAACTGATTGCTGCTGTCCTGCCATTGCCCGACTACGTCCCCGTTGTTGTTGATGCCATTGACCCCGGTATATACCGCACCGGGATAGCTGGGATAAGTGTAGGTCCCGTTCTGGTAGACAAAACCGGTGGTCGCGTCACCTGCGAGAGCATTGCTGTCATTGATCCCGGTCAGCCAAGTGTCGGAGACGCCGGGCGCAAGAAAAGTAGTGATATGTCCATTGCGAAGGCGAATGAAGCCCTCGGCCTTCGTGAGATCGTAGGTCACTGACCCAACGATGGTGTCGAAATCGTTGATGCCAGCTGCGCCTGGAGAAGATGTCGGACCAGGAATCTGAAACGGAGTGATATTGCATTGAATGGTCGAAGCGCTGGGCGAGCTGTTGGGTTGAGCCACGGAGATAGTTGTGAGCAGCAACGCGACGGCAACGACCATCGCGCAGGATAGGCGGAACTGAAAAGCTTGCATGCCTGCTTCCCTCTTCTTGGAAGTGCTTTTGGGATGCAGCTTCTCCGAAGAGGGCTGCTCGATCGGGATCTGGCCGCGCACTCATCAGCGCCAAAGCTGGCGCTGCTGGCTCTGTTTGGGGGGCACCCTGGTTGAGTACTGGTCAGAACCTATGTTATTTTGCTTCGCTTGTCGGTTTAGGGGTCCCAAGGAGTCAAATGAATCGGTTCGGTAAAAAAATTTCGACCATCGCTTGTACCTCTCTGCTTATTGCGCTCATTTCTACCAGCGGATTCGCAGCCACCCACCCGCGGTATCTCATTACCAACGACGACGTCTTCGGCCCAAACACAGTGACCATTTATTCAGTGGAGGCCAGCCCCGATGGCCCAAAGTTTGTAGGCAAGAAGGTGATCCCGACCGGCGGACAGGGCCTGGACGGCGGTTACTTTGCTGGAGTTGGCGTGCTGCTGGCCAGTGACGGCGTCCAGCAGTGTGTCTTTGCTGCGGATTCAGCTTCCAGCGATGTTGCAGGAATTGTGCTGAGCACCCAAAAGGTCACCGGCGACTTCCCAGGCTCCAGCTTGGATAATGGCGGCCTGAATGGTGTCACGTTGGCGGCTAACGACCGCTTTGTCTATGCGAGCTATAGCGGAACCTATACCATCGCAACCTACAAGATCCAGCCAGGTTGCAAGCTGCAGTTCATAAAAGATGTTGATGCGATCGGGAAAGATCTGGGGATGGCTGGCCCGATGGCGGCGAATGGGAATGTCCTGGTGGTCACGTACGGTGATGGTTCCATCGAATCCTTCGACATCTCCAATGGAGTGCCGGTGCCCAATGGTGACGAGCAGTTCTCAAGCGGCTCGAAAACTGGAAACAATCCAAGTGGAGTCGTGCTGACGCAGGACGGGTATTATGCCATCTTCGGCGATATTTCGGGAACTACCACCGTGGAGGTTTCCGACATCTCCTCAGGAAAACTGGCAGCCACAGTCGTATACACCGTCGGGGGCGGCGTGGACGCGAACAACGTGTTGCTCAGCCCCGACGAGAGCATGCTTTTCGTCGATAACAACAAAAGTGGCACGGTTACAGCCGCCTTCTTCGACAAGACCATTGGCGTCGTTTCCGCAGGATGCACCTCACCCGTACTGAAGGGCTTTGGAGTGGGCTGGTTTTATGGGGCGGGCTTGGCGACCGCCAGCAACACCGGTAATGGCGGCTATGTCTATGTGGCTGAGGACGGCCTGCTATCGGCGATTGGCGTTTTGCAGTTGCAGGTCAATGGAGATTCATGCGAGTTGACCGAGACTTCGCATTCCCATGCGCCGGATTCTCAGAGTCAGGGACTACGGTCGTTGGCTGTTTACCCGTCTAGGTAATGTTCTGGAAACGCCAGGGAACACCGCCGGTTTGCGCGGCTTGAGAATGTGTACGGCAGCGACGCGCCGGCTTATCTCGCGAAGTTGGCTACGCGAATTCGATGAGCACGATCTCAGGCGAGGTCCCTATCCGCATGGGCGGACCCCAGGTGCCGGCGCCAGTCGACGTGTAGACGAGCAGGTCGCGAAAGCGCTTGAGACCATACGTGTACTCGCCAAAAACGCGGCGAGTAAACCAGGTAAAGGGGAAAAGTTGACCCCCGTGGGTATGGCCGGAGAGTTGGAGAGAGACGCCAAGTTCGTCCGCAATTGCCAACCCATAAGGGGCGTGAGACAGGAAAATACTGGCCCGCTCGCGATCCAATAAGGCGCGCTGCAGGATGGATCGGAGGCGGGCGGAATTAACTGTGTCGTGGTAATACACGCCCACAACTTGCAATCCGTCCACGACTACCTTGTCGTTCGCTAACACAGAGACGCCCGCACCGCGAATGGCGTCCAGATACTTCTTTGGATCCGAAAACTCCTCGTGGTTCCCGGTTACAAAGTAGGCGCCGAACGGCGGCGCGAGGTCGAGCCAGGGCGCAGCGAGAGCCGCCACATCGGCGCGCGTTCCGTCGTACATATCGCCGGTCACGAATACGATGTCTGGTTGATATTGGCGCAACATGGCAACGATCCGCCGGAGAAAGGCGGCCCCATTCACATGTCCCAGATGTGTATCGGTGACGTGCGCGGCAATACGTCCCCGCCATGATGGCGGCAAGCCCGGCAAATTTACCGCGATCCGTTTGACCCGAATGCGACGTGCGTTGAGCAACCCATAGATGCTGGCTAAAGCTGTTGCGCCCAAGATAACGGCTGCAAGTACCGGGAGATTCAGATGGACTCGAAGCAGAAGCGCAGCAACATAGAAAATCCAGCAGGAGATCGCCCCCAGAAAGAGGAAGTTCAGAGTCCCTAACCAGACCGCGGCGATGGTGTAATACGCCCGCACCAAGGAATTGTCATAGCGATGCGCGAGAAGGGAGGCGGTGATGAAAGAGACCGACAGTAAGCCTAGTGCGAGTCGCAGTGCATTGGCGTCAGGAGTTGCCGCTCGCGGGATGAAAAAGCTCCATGTCTGGTAGACGAACCAGTGCGCCAGGGAAAGGATCGATTGAACGAGAGCGACGAACGTGACCATACGGGAGAGCGATCTGCGTCCCGCAGAAGAGCGGAGTCGGCGTTGTGTGCCGACGTCAGTAGCAACATTTGGGTACTCTGAGTTCATAGCCGCCGATCGAACCGTCCGGACTTTATCGACGCTATATTTATCACTTTCGCATGTTCGCGACCGTCGGTTCTGCCTTCGGATGTGTGTGCTTTCTCAGAAATGAATTGAGCAAAGCTATTAGTGTGCGGCAGCGGCGCCAGCCTGAAGGCTCCGGCCAGGTAGGGGATCAACGTTGCCTGTGCTTGCCAGATGCTGTGAAGCGCGTGAACGGCCATTTACGACGTCCTGGTGAGAGCAGCCCAGCAGCAGCGAGCAATCGTGGTCGGAGTACTTCTCCAGCACAGACAATACATAGGCGAAGCGATCGAATGCTTTCAGCTCGAGGAGGGACGCCAAGGCGAAACTGGCTGCCACGTTCCGCGCAGGTCCGTTATTGCCAATTTCGCGGGTATCAGCACGCGGTGCGATCATCCGAATTGCATTTTGCACGATAGTGCGCCGCGCCCAGGAGTGGGCCCATTCTTTAAACACTGGACCGCCGTCGTTGCAGTCTTCCAAGCCGTGGACGTAGCAACGCTCTGCCTTACCCTCGTCGGCGGTCAACAACAGGCTTAAAAGGTAGAGGCTATTCATATTTTCATGGAAGATCCGACAGAAGTCCTGGCTGGTTGCGTAGGTCAAGGGCTTCTTAGTATTTTGAACCTGAGACATTCTCCCTCCCCTTTATTTCGCTCGCTGGCCGCGGGCTCTTATGGACCGCGACCTGGCAGAAACCCGACAAGGGCACTGATGCTCCAACTGCTTCAGCACGTGCCGCGTCAGAACACCGTTGCAACAGAACTTTGCTCCCCGCTTCATAACTTCCAAAAGGGCACTCTCTGCTTCGCGGCTGATGACGGTCACATTTTCGAGATCGATGACGAGCCGCCGCCCCGCAATAGATTCCAAAACCTTATTGCTGTTTCTCGTGAATTCGGCAACCCAGGGCTCAACCATCTTTCCTTCCAGAACGAGGCGACACTCGGTTGATGTGTCGATTGTCGAGATTCTCAGCATTCCGCGCCTGCCCAACCAGGAGCAGGCAATCGTCTGGCCAAACGCAGGCTCTCAGACACGGTTGGAAACGCCTGAATTGCGAAATTTTGTTGAGCTTCGACAGCAACTGTCGAAAAGTGTCGAAGTCACTGTCGACACATCTCGTGGGGGCTGGACGATTACGAAGCTATATTGAGTCTTAAGTGGTGATCGGCGGCGCGATGTATTTACGCCGCGCGTAAAGTTGGGCTGTCAGAACAAGGGATTTGAGGACAATCTGCTTTCTTGGGGAACGCGCGGACATTGTCCGGCCTCACGGCATCGCCTTGGTTTACGCGCTTGCCGTCAAACATCAGAGCGGTTAGAAAAAAGCCATAGAACAAGATTGCCGCAGTGGAAATACTTCCGACGACGACCTGAATGATCATGGCAGGTGTCAGTGCACAAGGAGTGCCAAACTACGGGCGCCTACTTTTTTTATGTGAAGACTCAGATCGAAGACGGGGACGCGGTAGTCAGGAGACACGCCGTGGATCGATGCCGAGCTTTTTCATACGCGAAATCAGCGTCGTGCGCTTCAATCCCATGCGTGCGGCGGCGCCGTCCGGGCCGGCAACTCGTCCGTTCGTCTCTTTCAGTATGCGCAGGATCTGTTCGCGTTCCGCGATGTCGCGGGTTGTTGTCGGTGCAACCTGTGTTGCGTGATTCGTCAGCTCGCCGGTCGGCACCTGGAGCGCCGGGCCGTGGGTCAGAATCACAGAACGTTCAATAAAGTTCTCAAGCTCACGAATGTTGCCAGGCCAGTGCCAGTGAGTCAGCTTCTTCATCGCAGCCGCGGGAATGGACTCGATCTGCTTTTCCATGCGCCGCCCATACTTCTGTGCGAAGTAACGAACCAGCAGCGGAATGTCTTCAGGACGCTCGCGCAGGGGTGGGATGCGTATGGGAAACACGTTCAGCCGGTAATAGAGATCGCTGCGGAACTCGCGGCTCTCGATCATTTTCTCAAGGTCGCGATTGGTAGCGGCCACCAGCCGGACGTCCACTCTCTTAGTGCGAGTGCTGCCCAAACGCTCGAATTCTCTTTCTTGCAGTGCGCGCAGCAGCTTTGGCTGAATCTCAAGCGGAATATCGCCAACCTCGTCGAGAAAAAGCGAGCCACCGTCTGCGAGCTCAAGACGCCCGATCTTCTGGGAGATGGCTCCGGTAAAAGCGCCTCGTTCGTGTCCGAAGAGCTCACTTTCGAGCAGACCGGTGGGAATCGCCGCGCAGTTTAGCTTTACGAAAGTGCGGTCTTTGCGCCGGCTGCGATCGTGGATGGCGCGCGCGATCAACTCCTTCCCGGTGCCGGTTTCGCCCAGCAGCAATACCGTCGAGTCACTGGGAGCGACGGTCTCGACCAAGCTCAGGACATGGCGTAAGGCGGAACTTTGTCCGACAATGCCTTCGAAATCCATCTCGCCGCGGATTTCGTCTTCAAGGTACAGCTTTTCCTGGGCCAATTTGTCTTTGAGTTCGGCAATCTCGCCGTACGCGAGCGCGTTTTCGATGGCGATGGCAACCTGACTGGCGACTTGAGACAGGAAGCCAACCTCATCCTCATCGAACGCATTTTCTTCCCGGCTGGCCACAGCCAGCACCCCCAGCATTCGATTACGGCTGATGAGCGCTACATCGCAAAAAGAATTCATGCCTTCCCCCGATGCCTTTGCGTACATCTCGGGTGGAACCACGGAGGGGTCTAGCCGATTCATCACCGCCGGCTTACCCGTCCGCAGAGTCTCGCCCGGCATGGTGCCCTCGATCGGCATCACACCACCTTCGGTGAAGAAGCCCTTGCTATCGGGAAAATCGAGCGCATGAACGCGCAACATTTTGCCGTCTGCCTCGGGCAACATAATGGCCGCGGCGTCGCACTGCATAGTCTGTCGCACGCTGGCAGAGATAGCATGCAGCAGGTCATCAAAGGCCAAGTTCGATACAACCTGGTTGGTCAGGTCGAGGATGAGCTTGAGCCGATGTTGGGCGCGTTGAGACGCATAGAAATTGACCGTGGCATCCAGCGCCAGGGCAATTTGATCCGCGACCAGGCACAGAAAGCGGATATCCTCCGCCGGATAAGAGTTCTCGATCCCGCTGCCAAGAGTTAAGACGCCGATGCGCCGTTCGCCGCGTGTCAAAGCCAGCAGGCAAGTGGATCGAATTCCAAGATCCGTCATTTGCGACGCGTATTCCAGGAAATGCGCGCTGCGGCTCCAATCCCCAACTATGACAGGTTCACCATTCTCGTAAACCCAAAGAACGGGGCTATTTTGAGAGGGAGCGGACGCTTCACATGGCCGTCCATTTTCGGTTTTGCCGCGAAAATCGGTAAGTTGCCAAACAACCCGAGTCGTGTCGCTCTCAAAGGCAGTTACCTGGAGAAAATCGAAAGATATGACCTTATGCAGTTCGCGAGTCAGGCGTTCGGCTGCGGAATCGCAATCATTACACGCAGCAATAGCGTTGGCTGCCCGCAGCAGTCCCTCGTAGCGGACGCTTTCCATTTCTGATGGGACTTGTGCGATGGCGCTCATGAAGATGATCTCATTAGTTGATCAATCGCTAACATTCGTGGAATCGCGCGAACGACACTGCGCCCCAATGCGCAATGAGTGACGGCGGCTTTCCTAATCTGATGAAACACGCCGTCAAACGATGCGATAAAGATGTCGCAATTCATCGACATTTGTCGAACGCCTTTCGACAACCGATGATAATTGCGCATGACATAGAAAGTGAGAGTTACGGTAGCTTGCTGAGTATCAGAGAGTTCTGAATCCCCTAGCAACCCACCTACTTTGGCAACGCCGATGCAACTTGCCATCCTGAGCAGTGACAAGCAACGCAAGATCGCTGCGCAAATCCGGGTAGGAGGGAAATTTGAAAACAAAATTACTCATCATAGTCGGTGCGATTCTGTTGGCGACTACCGTTGCCGCGGCCCAGGAAAATCGTTCCGAAATCAGCTTGCAAGGCACGGGTTTCTTTACCAAGGACTCCAGCGGAAATGGGATTACCCAGCGCGGTTCGGAGACCGGCGGTTTTCTCGTCGGCTACCGCTACCATTTCAACCGCTGGCTCGCGGCCGAGGGCGTCTATGGCTACGACCGCAACACCCAGCAGTTCTTTGCTCCCGCCGGGCTGTCCAGGATTCAGGCCAATGTTCACCAGGCCACCGGCGGGCTAGTAGTAAGCTTGCCCACACCTCGCCGGTTCAGGATCAGTCCCTACGTTCTTGCCGAGGGCGGGGCCCTGGTCTTTGATCCCACTAATAATCTGTTCGGTACGGTTGCCGGTGCACAACAACAAACGACCGGTGTTTTTGTTTACGGAGGCGGCGCCGATTTTCCTATCGTTCGGCATGTCTCGTTGCGGGCGGAGTACCGCGGGCTGGTCTATAGCACTCCAGACTTCGGTTTCCGCGCTTTGAATACCGATACCGTCACTCACGTTGCGCAACCATCCGCCGGCATTGTGTTTCGCTTCTGAGAAGATTTTCTTTGTTAATGGGGCGTTCCATTCGGGACGTCCCTCCTTTTTGTTCGCGATCTCGATGCCGATGCACACCGCCGTCTGGAGCCTAGGTGGGCTGAGAGGGTAATTCCTCAACCTGCCGTATCTCGATGGTGCCTCCGTACTGCAAGTGAGGGTGATCGAGCGCGCCGCGGACCGCTTCGTCATAGTTTGCGGCTTCAATTACGTAGTAGCCACCCGCCAGTTCCTTGGTTTCGCTGTAAGGACCATCGGTAGCGGCGCGCTGCGGTCCGCGCAGCACCTTTCCAGCATCGTCCACTAGTTTTTGTCCCGCTCGCACAAAGCCGGCCTGGCGAGCTTTTTCGCCCCACCCCATGTATTTCTTGTTGGCGGTTTGCAGTTCCTGGGGTGACATTTCCCGCCACTTGCTCGGGTCGTCGTAAAGTAAAAACAAGAATTGCGGCACGGCGTCTCCTTTTAATTTCCGTTGAATCAGTTGCCTTAGCGTAACGCCTGTGAACCCCACCCGGTTGAGTTCTGGAGCTTCCACCACAATTTGAGAAGCGTCAGTTCCATGCGAAGTGAGGAATCGATCACTCGATCATACCTGCCCCGCACGCTGAGGCTAGGCTTCGCATTTTGGAAGATGGTCCAGTCACTCGAAAAATGGTCCGCGTCAATCAGGCGGACGATGACGGACTGCATATGGCTGATGTGATCGCTTGCCGAGTGCCCGGCGCCGGCGAATTCGAAATCAATCTCGCCTTTACTTAGATCAATCCGCTTTGCCGTCATCCGCGACTGATTTCCAATTTCGCAGTAGTGAGTGAGGGCGAGTTTCCCATTCTCCAGGTAGTACGCGGTGACCATGTTCTCGTGCCTGGCGTCGATTCTCTCGTGCTCCAGGAGCACGTTTCCGTCCGAGGCGAGTTCGTAGCTCAGGCGAATCTGCCCGAAGGCTGTGTCGCCGTCCCAGTGCCCGACGAGCGATTTCAAACGCGTGAATGCGAGCCTGTCTGCACTGGGGTAGAGATCGGCCGCGGGTGCGACGGCGCTGCTACTGCAAATTAGCAGCAATGTTACAAGCGCGATAGGGAGTTTCATGGCCGGGCTCCTTCAGATTCGCAGGTTTCGTTTCCCGCTTCGACAGTACGACGCACAAGGCCCCCAAAATCGACAAAGACCGGAAGAATAATTGCCCGATCGTGCTGACACGGCCGAAGTTGCTACACTCCAAAAAATCTTTTTCTGTTGTCGATTTCGGGACTTTCAGACGTCGTACTGGTGCCCGCCCGCTCATAAAGGGCTGAAACTTGACACGACAGGAGATCACAATGAAGAAGAATGTAAAGCCAATTCCCGAAGGCTATCACACGGCCACCCCGTACCTTACCGTGAACGGCGCAGCAAAAGCCCTCGACTTTTACAAACGGGCGTTCGGCGCAAAGGAGTTGTTCCGCATGCCCGGGCCGGACGGCAAAGTGGCGCACGCGGAGATCCTGATCGGGAACTCGCATATCATGTTGGCCGACGAATGTGGGACCGGGGGTGAGTCCTCGAGATCGCCGGAATCTTTGAAGGGTTCGACCAGCGGCATCTTCCTCTACGTAGAAGACGTGGATTCCGCGTTTGCCCAGGCTCTGAAAGCCGGTGCGAAGGAGACTGTGCCGTTGCAGAATATGTTCTGGGGAGATCGTTTCGGACGCCTCGTCGACCCGTTTGGCCATCCCTGGATGCTGGCCACCCACGTGGAAGACGTCTCGCCAGCAGAAATGGAAGAGAGAATGGCTGCGGCGAGTTCCAAATAATTCTGGCCGGTTTGGCGTGGATGATTAGTCGACGCACCGAATACCGGCAGACACATGGCAGGGACTTAAATCTCGATCAGGAGAGCGGAATGCGTTACATGTTGTTGATTTATCAAAAGGAAAATGAAGGGCCTCCGCCGCCCGAGGTGGCCGAGCAATCCATGGCGGCCCATAGGGTGCTCATGGAGGAGGCGAAGAAGCTAGGCATTTTCGGCGGCGCAGAGCCGTTGCAGCCGACCAGCACGGCCACAACCTTGCGGACCCGCGAGGGAAAGCGCGTGATCCTCGACGGACCGTTTGCGGAAACGAAAGAGCAACTGGCGGGCTACTACATTCTCGATTGCAAGGACCTGGACGAGGCGATCGGCTGGGCCTCGAGACTGCCACTCAGGTGCGGCGGTGGAGAGGGCTGCGTCGAGATACGCCCGATCCGCTCCATGAGTCTTCCCTCGGACGAAGCCAGCCAGCCGCCGTATGCAAGCGCGCTAAATGGCTGACCCCAGAGCACTGGTCGAGTCGGTCTTTCGGGAGGAGTCCGGCCGGATCATTGCAACTTTGATCCGGCTCTCGGGCTCTTTCGACAAAGCCGAAGAAGCAATGCAGGAAGCACTCATCTCCGCCCTGGGCACGTGGCCGGAAAAGGGCATTCCCAACAATCCGGGCGCATGGATTACCGCCGTCGCGCACCGCAAGCTGATCGATTCGGTACGCAAGGAGAGCATCCGCACTGAAAAAGAGGACGCTCTCCTATACGAAACTGAGCTGTCTCAGCGCCGGAACCCCGCCGCGGATGAGGATACTTCCATGCAGTACCCCGACGACCGCTTGCGTCTGATGTTTACCTGCTGCCACCCCGCGCTGAATTTAGACGCGCAGGTTGCGCTTACACTGCGCACGCTGGGAGGGCTTGCCACCCCGGAGATTGCGCGGGCGTTCCTGGTGCCCGAGCCTACGATGGCGCAACGTTTGGTTCGGGCAAAGCGCAAAATCCAGGAAGCTCGCATTCCCTACGAAGTCCCTCCGCCCGAAAAGATGCCGGAACGGCTGGATGCAGTGATGACAGTTGTCTACCTCGTGTTCAACGAAGGATACTCGGCGACCTCCGGTTCGCTACTGATCCGGCGCGAACTTTGCCAGGAAGCGATTCGGCTCGCCAGAATCCTGGAGCAACTGTTGCCCTCAGAGCCCGAGTTGAAGGGTCTGCTGGCACTCATGCTGTTGCAGGATTCGCGACGGGAAACACGGGTCACGGAAAAAGGAGTTCTGGTCACTTTAGAGGAACAAGACCGCTCGCGCTGGGATCGAAATGAAATTAGGGAAGGCACGCGCTTGGTTGAAACGGCATTACGGCAGCGTCGTGTTGGGCCATATCAATTGCAGGCGGCCATTGCGGCAGTCCACGCGAATGCGGCATCGAGTGCCGAGACCGACTGGACCGAGATTGCGGCACTCTATCGTGAGCTGATGAGTGTCGCGCCAACCCCGGTCGTGGCGTTGAACCATGCTGTTGCGGTAGCCATGAGCGAAGGAATCGAGCGGGGACTTTCGTTGATCGACGAATTGGACAAATCCGGCGATCTAGACCATTACTATCTGTTCCATGCGGCGCGTGCCGACTTGCTGCGGCGCATGGGACGCCAGCAGGAAGCATGCTCGGCCTACCGAAGCGCTATTCGTCTCGCGACTAACGAAGTGGAACAGGAATACTTGAAGCGACGCTTGGTAGAGGTTGGCGGCGGAGCGTGGGTGAGCGGATAATCGCTCTCCTGATGCTCGTTTCTTCCTAACTGTGACTGGAATCGCGAGTGGCACGAGTTGAAGTTAAAGGCAACCAGTTCTGCTGGTATACGAAGGAAATGGTGAGTAACAGAATGCCAAGCGCGATGAAACTCACGATGCGAAAGCCGCGCTCAAGCCGCCACACATCTAAACCGAAGACCTTCGCAATCGTAATGGCGATGACCGCCAGCCCCAGCCATCGAACGAAGGCGGAATGCCTGGTGAAGCCGAGAGTGATGAGCACAGCCGCCTCCAGGAACCAGAACAACGTAATCCATCCCGATTCAAATCCAAAAGCAATTGCGATCGCAATGAATCCAGTCACCAGGGCAACATGCGAGCGGAAAATGTACCTGCAATTCCCAAGTGGTTGCCGGCGAACCCACCACGCGACAGCGGCATAGAACAACGCAAGTCCCAACATGCCCCAGCTCGTCTCGATGGCTGAGATGTGGTTGAGTAACAGCGCGAACGAACACAAGGAGACCAGTGCATTCAGTAGAACTGCCGCAACCAGCACACCTGAATCCTCAAATTTGGCCTTGCGCCAGGCGACAACCGGCGCGACTGCGAAGATCAGGAAAAACAACGAGGCAAATGCCAAGGTTATTTCGAACTGCGCTGTTGAGTAGTACTCGTCATACCAGGCGAAATAAACAATAGCCGCGCCAGTGACGCTCAGCAGCAGCAGGCGCCGCCATGGTTGCAGGGAAACCAAGACGAGCGTTGCCAAATCGAGGATGAGTACGTACGTAAAGAGTTCCACCTCGCCTCCGCGGCCGCTTGACAGCAAAACTGGAGTTGCAAATCCCCCGATCAGAGCGAACATCCCCAAAATCTCGGCATCCTGTCGCAGGGCAAGGACAGCGCTCGCCGCGGTGATGACCAGCATCGCTCCCAGTGCCAGTTGCAGGGAAATAAGCCCGTAAAGCTCAGAGGCGGCCCACACGGACAGGTATAAAATTCCGAGGCCAAGAGCATTAAGCGAGTAAGAAAATATGCGGTAGTTGCGACGCCGCACCCATTCGGCGAAGCCCATCACGACGATTCCACCCAGCAATCCCAGACCCACGCGCGCTAATGGCGGCACAAGGTAGTTCTCGAACGCATACTTCAGAAAATATGAGACTCCAATCAACACGGCGATGATGCCGATGCGGTTAAGCCATTGCGAGCCGATGCGCGTCTCGAGATTCGGTTGACGACCTTCCGAGCTTGAATTAATCGCAATTGAGCGTGGCCCAATCGTACGGGCGCCATGGAGTCGGGAAGCCGCGGGGACCTGCGAGGGCTCTGCCCCCGCACCGCTCGTCGGCTGTACTTCGACCCTTTCTTCTAGTCGCTCAACCCGCTTGAGGAGATCGGTGATGATGGCGCGAATTTGATTCAATTCGCCATCAGGAGTTTCCATGAACGCGTCCTCTGTTAGCATTATCGCAAGCGCGCGCGGTTCGTAGTCTGGAGAAGCGCCGGAAAAGCGCATAAGGCCCTCAGTCTGCCGGCTGGATAGTCCAAACTCCGGTCGACCCGTCAGTTGGTTCTTCCGGGCAGACATTCCTACGACTCAGCGTTTAGATTTGCGCTAAAGATAGCAGGGGCAACTTTAAGTCGAGGCTGAACATGGCAGAAAAGGTTGCGGTGTCCGCGGTCGAAAACATCGATTCTGTTCTGCAGGAACAGAGAAAATTTGAGTGTCCACCAGGGTTCGCCCAACATGCGCACATCAAGAATTTGGCTGAATATGAACGGATCTACCGCGAGTCGGTGGAACAACCTGAGAAGTTCTGGGGACGCATCGCCGAAGAGCTGCACTGGTTCAAGAAGTGGGACAGAGTGCTGGAATGGAACGTCCCGTGGGCGAAGTGGTACCTAGGCGGGCAGATCAACCTTTCCTACAACTGCCTCGACCGCCACGTGCAGACCTGGCGTAAGAACAAAGCGGCTCTGATCTGGGAGAGCGAGCCCGGCGAAGTTCGCATCTTGACTTACCAGCAATTGCACCGGGAGGTGCAGAAGTTCGCCAATGTACTGAAATCGCTGGGTATTCGCAAAGGTGACCGGGTAGCCATCTATATGGGGATGACACCGGAATTGCCCATCGCGATGTTGGCTTGTGCACGCATTGGCTCACCTCATTCCGTGGTGTTTGGTGGATTCTCCTCGAATGCACTTGTCGATCGTATTCACGATTCGCAGGCGGCTGCGGTAATCACGCAAGATGGTTCTTATCGCCGGGGCGTGGAAGTAAAGCTGTTTCCCGCAGTCGAGGAGGCACTGAAATCCTGCCCGTCGGTGAAGCATGTGGTCGTTTACCAGCGCACAGGCTCGCACATCAACCTGCAGCCAGGCCGCGATCACTGGTGGCACGAACTGATGCAATCGGTTCCTGACGAATGTCCGGCCGAGCCGCTGGATGCCGAGCACCCACTTTATATTCTTTACACGTCCGGCACGACCGGCAAACCGAAAGGCGTGGTACACACGACGGGCGGCTACTCTGTTGCGACCTACATCACCACCAAGTGGGTCTTCGATCTGAAAGAGGAGGACACATACTGGTGCACTGCCGATATCGGCTGGGTTACCGGACATAGCTACATCGTGTATGGCCCGCTGCAGAATGGCGCGACCAGTCTGATGTATGAAGGGTCGCCGAACTATCCCGAGGCAGATCGCTTCTGGAGCATGATCGATCGCCATGCGGTGAGCGTGTTTTATACCGCGCCGACGGCGATCAGAACCTTCATTAAATGGGGCGAGCAATGGCCGCGCAAACATCGGCTCAACAGCCTGCGGCTGCTGGGCACCGTGGGGGAGCCCATCAACCCTGAGGCATGGATGTGGTATCGGGAAGTGATTGGACGAGAACGTTGCCCCATCGTCGATACCTGGTGGCAGACGGAAACCGGGCAGATCATGATCACGCCACTGCCAGGCGCCATTGCGGCTAAACCGGGCTCGGCCACTCGTCCATTTCCCGGTGTAGTTCCTGAAGTCGTCACCATCGACGGCAAGCCGGTTCCGGAAGGCTCGGGCGGGTTTCTCATTATTAGCAAACCATGGCCAGGCATGCTGCGAACCATTTATGGCGATCCTGACAGGTACGTGCGCCAATACTGGTCGCAAATTCCCGGTGTGTATTTCACCGGCGACGGCGCTCGCAAAGACAAAGACGGATATTTCTGGATTATGGGCCGGGTAGACGACGTCATTAACGTCAGTGGACACCGCTTGAGCACTATGGAGGTGGAATCCGCGCTGGTGGCGCACGAGAAGGTGGCGGAGGCCGCCGTGGTCGGCCGTCCTGACGACTTGAAGGGACAAGCAATATCCGCCTTCGTGACACTGGAGCAGGGAAACCAGCCCAGCCCTGAACTCAAAGAGGAACTGCGCCAGTGGGTAGCCAAAGAGATCGGCGCTCTGGCTAAGCCCGACGACATCCGCTTTACTGACATGCTGCCTAAAACACGCAGCGGGAAGATCATGCGGCGGCTGCTTCGGGAACTCGCCACCAGTGGAGATGTGAAGGGCGATACCACCACTCTGGAAGATTTCAGCGTGATCGCCAAGCTGAAAGAGGACGAAGTCTAGAAGCCCAACGCCAGTTTTTCGAGCTTTGATCGCACCCGCGAGCACACGCTGTCGACAAAAATTGTCAACTCAGCGGCCTTGAGGTGGTAGAACACCCTCCCGCAGGGCAGACGCTGGCCCTCCCGTATTGATTCCCAAGCACTTGCCGTCCACAGACTGGTTACTGTCGTGTGTGTCGCTCTGGTCACCGACGTGCGAATGATGGATGCTGGCGCGCTTCTAGTATCGCAAGCGGCGGCCAGACATTTCGAGGGCGCAGGTGCCACATGAGTGAAGGTTCTGTCATGACGGTCGGCGAGGCGCAAATCACGCAATTGGACGGCTTGCGACAGCTAATGGCCACTCAACACCCGGTGTTTGATGAAATCTGCCGCGAGTTGGCGCGTGCATTTCATGTACGCGAAACAGAAATCGCGCTACTCTGCGCACACGGCACCGTGCTGAAATTCGTATTCCCGGCCGAACTGAAGCAGGCGGGAAGCATTCCCATCTCTGGCTCCGCCATTGCCGCGCGCACTGCGCTGACCCGCAAGCCGGAGTTCTTCAACAACTTCGTGAAGGTCCGCCATGTAGGCATTTTTGAGAGCATTCGTTTCAAAGATGGGGACCACGAAGCCGTCGGTCCGCACCTCATTCAGAAGCTCATGTCGGCGCCAATCATCAACGAGGAAGGAACCGTTTGGGGAATTGTGCAGGTTTCGCGCAAAGGTTGCGACCCCAAACTGGCAGGCCCGGATTTTACCCGCGACGATCTGCAGCAGTTGATCGAAGTTGCGAAGGTGATTGGAAGCTCGCCTATGGCGAACGTGAGCGCCGAATCCGCCAGCGCCTAAGGCAGGACGCAGACCACCAACCCGGACCTATCGCCGAGTCAAGGCGGTGCACGCCCGTGCCTAAGCACGGATCCACCGCCCAAGAGCATCAGAGATAGCAGCAGTGGCGTCTAGCTGGCCCAGGCCATCCCTTTCCCTGCAACTCACGTGATAAGCTTGCGTTTCACCCGAATTCATTGCACGTACCAGTCTGCTCGCCAGCTTCAAACGTTACGCAAGGGTTAAAGGAGAAGGCCAGTTTGCACGAGAATTGTGAAGTATTGGGGTGTACGAAGCTTAATTCAACTGAACTGGGGACGCGAACCCAGGTGCACGCAGGCAGGGCGGCGATGGTTTGGAAGCTGCGCATTAGCCAGTTATCGGCCATACTTTTTCCTTTGCTGGTGTGGGCCGCGTGTTCTAATTCCCATTCGGTTACCGTCACCATCACCGCTGCACCACCGACCACTATGGGCGTAGATGCAGTAGCTAACGTGACTGCGACGGTCTCCAATGACTCTTCAAACGCGGGGGTCGACTGGTCGGCCACATGCGGGAGCGGCTCGGTTTGCGGCTCTTTCAACCCGACCCATACGAATAGCGGTTCGCCAACTGTATACACCGCTCCCTCGACGATTCCTGCGGGTAATACGGTGACCATCACCGCTACGTCGACGGCTCAGCATTCAGCGTTTGCGCAAGCCAATACCACAATTGCAACAGGAGTGACGACTATTTCGGTGTCTTTCGCCGTTGCGCCGCCTCAGTATTTGCCGGTCAGCCAGAGCACGGCATTAACGGCGATCGTAACAAATGACACCACAAGTGCGGGCGTCGACTGGACTGTTTCTTGTGCCAGCACGGGGGCATGCGGAAGCATCACACCGACCCATACTACCGGCAGTGCCTTCGCCAGCTATACCGCGCCGTCGACAATTCCTTCCGGCAACACGGTGACAATCACAGCGGCTTCGACCGCGGATCCAGCCGCCACGGTCAATGCCACTATTTTCATTGCGGCAGGGAACATCACCGTGTCTTTTGCAACGCCGCCCCCGGCAACTCTTGGGGTGAACAGTTCCGTCACCGTGAGCGCGAATGTCGCCAACGACAATACCGATGCAGGTGTGGATTGGACGGTGACGTGTGGAACTCCGGGAAGTTGCGGGTCTGTGAATCCCGCTCACACGGCCAGCAGTGGGGCGACGGTGTACACCGCGCCTTCGAGCGTGCCATTTGGAAGCACGGTTACGATTACGGCGACTTCCACTGCCAACTCAGCAGGAACCGTGAGTGGGAATGTGACGATCCAGTAAGACCAGCAGCTACTTCTTTCCGGCTTCTGGCTTAATGTCCGCGGCTGCTTTTTGCAGATCTTGTACGGCGCTCGAATCCAGCTGGTACAGTGCCGGCTCGGTCTCGCGTTTTGCTACGTAAGTATCGCCGTTCTTTGCGATCAGCACTTTTTCTACGCGCTTGTTGTCATCCGATTTGACAACCAGCGTGATCGCCGGCTGAGTGAAACCGGAATCGACGAACTTGCTGGCGGACAGGTCACGCAGTTTGTCGACCAGATTACCAACTCCCCCAGGGTCCATCGTTTTGCCGTTCGACCACCAGCCTTCGTTGTTGTGCATCAGGTAATAGGCATTTGCTCCATCGTGGATTTCGATCTGGTTGGGATCTTCAAAACCGAAGTCGAATAGTTTCTTGTTCCTGAAGTCCTCGAGTTTCTTGCTCAGCTCCTGACCCACATCGACCGGAACCTTGTAAACACCGGCTACTACGCTGGATTTCGCATAATAGTCATTCTTGTTCTTGCGAACCTGGAGTTCCTGCGCGCCCGCGTCGCCGGTAATCTTGGCGGTGGCAACAGGAGTGCCCGAGTTGAAGGCCGCCGGACTCTTTTTCAGGTCATCGGCGGAGCCGCTCAGGTCCATCTTGGCGTCGGCGAGCTTGCGGACGAGATCGTCTACTTCGGTACTGTTGGCGCGCATCGGCTTAGGCTTTAAAATCTGCCACTGGTTCTTGTCGCGTCCAAACTCCAGATCGTCATTTTTCTGGTTTAACTCAACCCGGCTGACCTTGTCGGCGTCGAGCGTAATCAATCGTTTATCGCGCAGGTCATTTGGACTTTTATCGACCGTGTTCTTCGTCCAGGTGCCCACGGTAAACACGCGCGGATCGCCAGAGAGCTTGGCATACATGGCGCTGCCGGTCGGCGTCTCGTCTCCGAGAAGAAGCGTCCGCGACTGGTTGTTCTTTTCCGTGACATCGAGCTGCAGCGAGGGGTCGCTCAGGCCATAAGTGGAAAGGTTCGTCGCCTTGTCTTCAACCACTCGTTCGGCATTGAGAGACGTTAGATTCGTGAGCATGCCGGATACAGCAGACTGGTCGACGCTGTAACGCTCGGGAGCATCCATCTGCCATTTGCCCGCGCTGTCTTTCGTGAGCACCAGGTCAGGCGCCGACTTCTTTTTGACATCGAGCTTGGTGATGTCGCCTTCGTTCAGGGACCAGATTTTAGGCTGCGTGTCTGTGGAGGCCTGGGCGTCCTTGGGCTTGTGATGGTCCGACCAGTAAAGGAGCCCTGAGAGCGCCCCCAGGATGACTGCTGCGATGAGTAGGCCACGAATTTTCATGCGTCAAGAATCGTAGGAACACTAAGCGTCAGGGTTGTTTGCAATTCAAAGTCGCCAATTACTCACGAGCGTATCCCTTGCTAAGTTTCCAGTGATGTTGCTTGCCCAATAACGTGGCAGTGCACGCCTACAACGCAAGCATTCGTTACCGCCGCCGCCACCAGACCGCGACGCCCGCCACAACGACCACCAACGGCAGCAGGAACTGACTCGTCGCCCGCACAACGCTAAGTTGTGCACGGGTCATGGTGACGCGCCGGTCTTCCTGTTCCTTCGGCCGAATCGAGATCAGGTCCTCGTCGGAAGAGAGCCAGTTCACGGCGTTCAACGCCAGATCGCTATTTCCGTTAAACGTGATGAAGGAGTTTGTCGCCCACGACGAACTGCCGACCACGACAAAGCGGCCTTGCGAATTCTCCTTACCCGTGTTGTAGGTACCGGCGGCCGCGATGGTGAATGGTCCTTTGCGGTTCTTGGGGCTATTCGGGTCGATCTTCGGTGAATTCAGTTGGTCCGTCGCCAGGCTGCTCTGCGATGAATCGAAGAGTTTTTGAACGGTGGTCTTATCGGAGTTCTTAACTTCCATGGAACGAGACAGGGGGAACCCGGTTGCCGTGCCCTTCATCTCGTTCACAATGGGCTGCGGACTGTAGCTGGTGACGAGTGCCACCTGAGGACCAAGACCAACCATCTGGCCGATGGGATTGAGATCAAGAATCAGATCTTTATCGAGAGTTACGCCCCAAGCCTGGAGAAGACCGGTAAGAGCGTCATTGTCGGCAACTTCGTCACGGCCCAGCTTCAATGGCGGATCCAGCAGGAACATCGCACGGCCGCCGTCGTGGACATATTTCTTGATAGCATCGACTTCGGGTTGCTGGTAATCCCGCGTGGGGCCGCCGACAACCAGAGCGGTGCAATCGCTGGGGACTTCGGCCTTTTGCAGCAGGTCAATCGATTTGGCTTCGTACCCGTCCTTTGCCAACATGTCTTTGAATCGCGAATAACCATTGCGATCTGATTCATCGATCTGGTGCTCACCGCTGCCGGTCAGGAAACAAACGGTGCGGGTGTTGTTTTTCAGGTCGCGAATGAAGGCGCCAGTTATGCCTTCTTCGGTCATCGACTTGGCTTCTTCCGTTTTAGCACCAACTTGCACCACTGCGGTGCCGAAGTTGCGGATGCCGGCCGCGCGCGCCTCTTGCGGGTTCTTCTCCGGATCGACGTAGGCCACCTTCACCTTCGGTGAGAGATTGGCGTACTGATCGAGCAAGTCTTTCGCGTGTTCAAAGCGCGTGGATTGGTCGTAATAAGTGATGGTCGCATTCGTCTTGAGACCCTTAACGATCTTGGCCGTTTGCTCCGACAGGCTGTATCGCTTGGTCGCCGTTCCGTCATACGACTTGTTGTATCGGTCCGCGAGGACATTCGCGATGACCACGCCGCAGAGCACCACGAGGATATACAGCGTGGCGTACGCGGCGTACTTGGTCTGTCTGGCTTTAATCCACTGGCTACTCACTTACGACCTCCAGCGCAAGGATTCCATGGAGCGCGCCGTGAAGAACAGCCCCAGGAATATCAGCGTTACGTAGTAAATGGCATCTTTCGAATCAAGCACACCCTTTGAGAACGACTCGATGTGGGTGACGATCGACATGTAAGAGAGCACACGTGCCCATAGCGCCGTCTCGTATCCACCGGCCCAGGCAAATACCCACAGCAGAAGGCAGATGCCGAACGTCGCGGCGCCAGCGATGATCTGATTCTTCGTCAGGGTGGAAATAAATGTTCCAATGGCCAGCAGCGCTCCTGCCTGGAGTAGCAGGCCCAGATAGCCGATGGCCAGCGGTTTCCAATCGGGATTGCCGTAACGAAACAGGAATGCGAAGTTTACCGCGGTTACGAGCAGAAGGAGCGTGTACAGAGCCAAGGCTGCCAGCCACTTGCCGACGATCACTTCACTATCCCGAACCGGAGAAGTTGCCAGCAGTTCAATCGTGCCCGTGCGCTTCTCTTCGGCAAATAACCGCATGGTGATGAGCGGAATGAAGAATAATCCGATCACGCTGACGTTGGACAGCAACGGACGGATCACCTGCTCATTGACATTCATGGGGGCCATCTGGCCGCGGAGCTGTGACTCCATTCCGTAAATCACAAAATAACCGAGGGCATTCCAGAAGAAAAAGCCGAAGATGAGCGCAAACATGAGTAGCAGCAAGTACGCTACCGGAGATACGAAATAGCTGCTCAGTTCCTTGCGGCAGATGATCCAGACATTTCTCACGATTGCACCCCCTTGGCTGCAACTTCCTTTTCCTCAGCGGGCGGCGCAGCATCCGACTTGGTCAGTTGCAGGAAGATTTCTTCCAGGCTCATGGCTGCCGGACGTAGCTCGTTCAACTCCCAGCCTGATTCCACAACTGCGCGGGCCAGGTCACCGCGAATGTAGTTGTTCTTCGCACTCTCAATCTCAAAGGTGTGGCGGCTGGCATTGCTTGATCGAGCGACAACCCGGCTTACGCCCGAGACCTGCTGCAACCGCCGCGCCACACCGGCCGCCTCCAAGGTCCCATTGCGGCTCGCGATTTCGACCAGCACTGATTCGCCGCCCCCCGCGCGATGCTGCAGATTCTGCACCGAGTCAGTAGCGACCAGTTTGCCCTTGTTGATGATGATGACCTGCTCGCACGTCTGCTCGACCTCTGGCAGGATATGCGTGCTGAGAATAATCGTGTGATCGCCCGCCAAGCTCTTGATCAGGTCGCGCGTTTCGTTGATCTGCTTGGGATCGAGACCGGCCGTCGGTTCGTCGAGGATCAGCACGTCCGGGTTGTGGATGATGGCCTGAGCCAATCCCACGCGCTGGCGATAGCCCTTCGAGAGTTTTCCCAACTGTTTCTTTTTGACATCCGCAATGGCGCAGCGGTCACAAACGTAATCCACGCGCTTGCGGACTTCGGCGCCAGACAGTCCTTTTAGCTTGCCCACAAAGGTCAGGTAGTCCGACGTGTCCATCTCCGGGTAGATAGGAGGGGTCTCGGGCAGGTAGCCGATACGCTTCTTGACCTCGAGCGGCTGTTCCAGGACATCGAATCCAGCGACGGTCGCGGTGCCCGAGGACGGCGGAAGAAAGCACGTCAGTACACGCATGGTGGTCGTTTTGCCCGCGCCGTTCGGCCCCAGAAAGCCGACGATCTGACCCTTCCGTACCTCGAAGGAAATGTGGTCGACAGCAATGGTTCGCGCGTAGCTCTTGGTGAGCTCTTTGACTTGAATCATAGAAAGTTCTTGCAGGAAGTGAAGTGCACACCTACTGACAACGAGTCCTAACCTTTGAACGAATTGAAGGTGTTCCTATGGTAAAAAGCAGGGCTGGTGGATGTCAAACGGGTCGTCATGCCGCATTCAAAATAAAGGGCCCGCGATAAAGGGCCCGCGATAAAGGGCCGCGCTAAACGGAGATTCGGGCGATACGACGGTTAAAGCAACATGCCTGCGATCGATGCCGACATCAGATTGGCCATAGTTCCAGCCAGCATGGCACGGAAGCCGAGACGTGCCAGTTCACCCCGCTTGTTGGGAGCCAGGGCACCGATGCCGCCAATCTGGATGCCGATGGAACTCAAGTTTGCGAAGCCACACAATGCGAACGTCGCAATGGTGAAAGAGCGCGGATCGAGCAGGGCCCTTTGCGGTCCGAGCATAGAGAAAGCGATCACTTCGTTCAGCACCATACGCGTGCCCAGCAGGTTTCCGATGATCGGGCAATCTCGCCAAGGTATACCAATGATCCAGGCAATCGGCGCGAACAGCGTGCCGAAGATGGACTGAAGACTGGTGGGGAACCAGTTAAAGCCCAGATGGGCGAGGCCGTTGTGGATGCCTCCAAGAATGCCGTTGCTGAGGGCAATCAGCGCCAGGAATGAGATCAGCATGGCGGCAATATTCAAGGCGAGGTTGAGCCCGTCGATGGTGCCTCGCGCAACCGCGCCCAGCAAATTTTCCCGTTTTTCGGCCTCGACCTCGTCCCCGCTCATCACCACCCGACCTGCGGTCCGGGGAACCTCGGTTTCCGGCACCAGCATTTTTGCCATCAGAATTGTGCCGGGAGCAGTCATGATGACGGCACTCAGCAGGTGCTTGGGCTCGATGCCGAACGCGATATAAGCTGCCATGATGCCGCCGGAAACATGAGCCATGCCGCTGGTCATGACCGTCATCAGTTCAGAGCGGGTGAGGTCTGGCAAGAATGGTCGAATAGTAAGCGGCGCTTCGGTCTGGCCCATGAAGATGCTTGCCGCGACGTTCAGGGACTCAGCGCCACTCGCGCCCATGAAGCGCGTCATCACCTTCGCGGTGGCTCGAATGATGATCTGCATGATGCCATAGTGATAGAGCACCGCAAAAAATGCCGCAATGAAGATGACGGTAGGCAAAACTTGAAATGCGAAAAAGAAGCCCATCTTCGAGTGCTGCACCCCGAGATCGCCAAAGACGAAACTGGAGCCTGCGAATGCGTAGCTCAGAAGGCGATTGACGGCATCGCCCGCTTTCTGAAAGATGAGCCGACCATATTCGACTTTCAGCACGAATATGGCGAATACAATCTGCAGTCCCAAACCCCACGCGACCGTCTTGATGCGAATGGCGCGGCGGTTGGTAGAGAACGCGGCCGCTAGCCCAAGCATGGTCAGCAGACCAAGAATTCCGGTGAATCGGCCCATTTAGTTTTTTTCTCCTGAACTGCCAATCACGCGATGGATCAGCGGCCTACGGTCACCAGGGCGATCAGGAGTGATTCGATAGCTCTCCTCAATCCGGGCTTTTGCCCGCACGGCCCGCGTTTCCTGGTTGTAGTAGACGGTGCAGAGGGGTTCACCACGGGAAACCTGATCGCCCACTTTTTTATGTACCGCCAGGCCCACTGCAGGATCGACGCAGTCTTCCTTCTTCTCACGTCCACCGCCGAGTAGCACGCACGCGGTTCCCAAGTGTTCACACTGAATCGCATCGACATAGCCTGATGCTGGGCTAACCACCTGCAGGCTGTGTGCTGCTTTTGGCAGGCGACTGGGATCATTGATAACGCTTGAGTCACCACCTTGAAGGTTGATCATCTCGCGGAACTTGTTGAGAGCGTGGCCGCTGGAGATGAGCTTTTCCGCAAGTTTACGTCCCTCGCTCACCGTTCCCGAAACCGAGCCCAAGACAAACATCCATGCCGCCAGTTCCAGGCAAAGGTCGATCAGGTCAGCGGGCCCTCGGCCGCGCAAAACCTCGATGACCTCCTCCACCTCCGAAGCATTGCCGACGTTGGTGCCCAGAGGCTGGTCCATATCGGTGATCAGAGCGAGCATCTTCTTACCCATGCGCTCGCCGGTCTCCACCATTAGCTGCGCCAGGTAAGCCGCATCGTCCTGGCTTTTCATGAATGCACCCGAGCCGGTCTTGACGTCGAGCACCAGCCCGTCGATCCCCTCGGCCAGCTTCTTGCTCATGATGGAGGCGCAAATCAAGTTCGGGCTTTCGACGGTCCCAGTGACATCACGAAGCGCGTAGAGTTTGCGATCGGCGGGGGCGATCTCAGCTGTCTGTCCGATCATGCAGCAGCCGCAGGCTCGCAGGATCCGGCGAAATTCGCTGACCGGCAGGTTCACATTGAATCCGGAAATGGATTCGAGCTTGTCCAATGTGCCGCCGGTATGGCCCAGGCCACGCCCGCTGATCATCGGCACGATGAGTCCGCCGGCCGCAGCCAGCGGTGCGAGAACCAGCGAAGTTTTGTCACCGACGCCGCCAGTTGAGTGCTTGTCGATTTTTGCTCCGGCTAAAGATGAGAGATCGAGAACCTCGCCCGAGTACAACATCGCCTGAGTGAGCGCGGCGGTTTCCGCGCGAGACATGCCACGGATCACCGCTGCCATCAGCCACGCGGAAACCTGGTAGTCGGGCGTGTCCCCGCGCGTGTAGCTTGAAACGAGGTGCTCGATTTCCGCGGAGGTTAGTTCTCTTCCGTCGCGCTTTTTACGTATGACGTCCATAGTTCGGATGGCACCGCCTGGGCCTTGATCTGGCGCTGCTGGGGGCACGTCTTGGGCGGAGCGCTCGAGCGAGGAGGTCACTTCAGGCGGAATCCTTCCGGCAGGAGTTCGGTGATCAAGGCTTCCTTCCACCCCTCCTTGCCTTGGAAGTACACGGTAGCCTCGGGGCCGAATTCGTAGATTACCTGGCGGCATGCGCCGCATGGAGAGCAGGGAACACCCTTGTGGTTGACTACGGCAACCGCGCGAATATCGAGATCAGGTCCGGACTCTGCAATCGCCGAGAAGATGGCGGTACGCTCGGCGCAATTCGTCATGCCGTACGAAGCATTTTCTACGTTACAGCCAACGAAGACGTCGCCTTTAGCCGTCAGAATCGCAGCGCCCACCTGGAAATTAGAGTATGGCGCATAGGCGTTCTTCATTGCACCTTCAGCGGCGCGCAGCAATTCGTCGCGATTGGCTCCCGAAGAACCACTTGGAGACATATGTTTAAGGCGGAAGATTGCGCTGCGATTGTAAACCGTCGTGGTAGCCCCAGCTAGTCATTATTGCGCTGCCGCACGTCATCGCTGGCATCTGTCGATTTCTGAAAAGAAGCCGGCGTAGGTTGTAATATTCAACCTCTATGAGCACGCGGCACTCGCAATCGCCTCACGCAGAGAATTCTCTCACGTCGAAAGCGCTGGCAAAAATCATTGATCACACCCACCTGCGTCCTGATGCTACCCGCGAGCAGATTGCCTCTCTGTGCGACGAAGCGAAGCAGTACGGATTCGGGGCTGTGATGGTGAATGCGTGTTACGTCGAGCTTGCCTGTTCCAAACTCAATGGTGCAGATGCCAAGGTGGGCGCCGTCATCGGATTTCCGCTGGGTGCCACCCTGACCAGCGTCAAAGTGTACGAGGCAAAACAAGCGTTGCGCTTGGGCGCGCGCGAGATTGATATGGTGCTGAACGTCGGCGGCTTGAAGTCGGCCGATCAAAGGTTCGTAGCCGAGGACATTCGAGCGGTTGCCGAGGTCGTACACGGGAAGAAGGCACTGCTGAAAGTCATTCTTGAAACAGTCCTTCTGACCGAGGAAGAGAAGGTCACCGCATGTCGGCTCAGCGCGAGGGCAGGAGCGGACTTTGTGAAGACGTCCACCGGCTTTTTAGGCGGAGGAGCGACAGTGGCTGATGTCGAACTGATGCGCCGCACCGTTGGAACCAAGCTCGGGGTGAAGGCCTCGGGAGGAATCCGCAGTGCGGAGGACGCGCGAAAAATGATTGAGGCCGGGGCTAACCGGCTCGGTACCAGCAGCGGCGTGACCATCGTTCGCGAATGGCGTGAACAATCTGAATCCTAGGCTCGCTCGGCATGTAGCCGATAGCAACTCTATTTCTTTTGGGCTTCCAGTTGAGTTAGAGCTTTCCTGTAGTCTGGATCATTCGGCGATAGCTTTATCGCCGTCTGCAGCGCGTCCATGGCTCGCTGGTGCTGCCCGTTTTGTGCGTAAACCTGCGCGATTTCGTAGTACGCGTCTGATTCCCGGGGGTCGATCAGCACTGTCTTTTGAAAAACGGCCAATGCCTCGGTGCGGTCACCCTGTTCTTTAAGAACTTTACCCAACACGTACAGATACTCGGGATTAAAAGGATTAGACCGTAACGCTGCCTCGATGTCGCCGCGAGACTGCGCAATGTCGCCCCGGGAAAAATTTATTTTGGCCAAAAGAGCGTGGGACGGACCATTGTCCGGATCTTTGGCGAGCGCCTGCTGGAGCAAGTCCACGGCCGGAGCGAGTTGGTTTGCTCGCGCCAACTCCCCCGCACGTGCCGCGAGGTGATCGGCGTCCATTTTCTGCGTGCGCGCCGTTTCGTCCAGCTTGGAGCGTCGCTCAAACTCTTCCTGAGTCCGCTTCGCCAACTCAGGCTGTTTCGCACACTGGTAAGCGCGCGCCAAAAGAAAAATATTTTCAGTCTCCGCATCGGGAGATCCCGTGAGAGGCTTCAGAATTTCCACGGCCTCTGTGCACTTGCCCAGCCGAGTAGCTACTTTCGCCAACAGCACCCTGCTCGGCTCGGCGCTGCCATCGAGATCGTAGGCTTTTCGAGCATCCTCGTAAGCGTTTTGATTGTCATCGGAATCCGAGTACAGAACGCCGCGGAAGTAATGGGCGGAAGCCGAGTTGGCATTTAATCTCAGAGCCTGATTGAAATGGTTGAGAGCTTCTCTTGCGTCACCTTTGGCCTGATATGCAATACCGAGGTCAACGTGCGCTTCGATCAAAGATGGCTGCCGCCGTACCGCGTTCTGCAATTCGGCAATCGCCGCATCATACTGGCGCAAGTGAATATCCAGTTTGCCGAGTTCGAGTAATGAGGCGCCGCTTTTCGGGTGCCGGCTGCTGGCTGTGCGAAGCAGACGTCGCGCCTCGTCATAATTGAAAACTTCACGATAAGCGCGCGCCAGGCCTATGGCGGCCGGCTCATTGGAAGGGTCGAGCCGCAGAGCTTGGTGATAAGAGTTAATGGCCTCGGGATATTGCTTCGAGCGGGAGAGAAGCTCGGCAATGGCCAAATGCAATGCCGCGGAAGTCGGACAAACGGCCGAGGCCTGCTGAAATTTTTCGAGGGCGTGCGCTAAGTCACCCTTATCGAGCGCTTCTTGAGCCTGTTTTTCGAGTCTGTGAACACCGGGCTTTGGAGACTGAGGAAAAGCAGTTACAGGAAGCAATAGGAGGCTCAAGGCGCTGACGAGACAAAAGCGGCGGGCCGGGCTCCCGAGTCCAGCGACGACTGTGGTTGCCGGCTCAGCCAGGATACCTTGCCGATCCTCGTGTGTCGTCAGGAGCTGCCCGTAGTGTAAGCCTGCGCCACGAGGATGATTGCCAGAATGTAGCAGAAGAACATCAGCACGAGATACTTGGTGGCTTTTCCACTCGATCCCGCAAACTCTTTCCAAACGAATAGTCCCCATAACGCAGCTACCATGGGCGCAGATTGACCTATTGCATATGATATTGCCACACCCGTGAAGCTGGCGGCCACGAAGTTGAACACCGTACCCGTGCCCCAGATGAAGCCACCCAAAATACCGAGCAGGTGATCGCGCGGGCTTGCCTTGAAGAAGTCCTCGAACCTGGCGGGTTGGCCCACCAGTGGTTTCTTCATGAAGTAGACATTCACTACAAAACAACAGAGCAGTGCTCCCAGAGTAAAGAACACGGCAATGCTATACGGACCCAGAGGGGATCCCGTAGTAAGTGCGCGGGTCACAAACGGGGCGAACATGCCCATTAGGATGCCCGAGATGATGCACACGACGATGCTCTTGCGGGTCACGACGCGGCCGCCGGAGCCGAGCGCGCCGTAAGCTTTCCCGTCCATAATCACAGCGACGATGGCGAGGAGCACGCCGATCGCGAGCAGCACACCGCTGCCCTTTGGTTGGACAACGTAACTCAGGACAACACCGACCACCAGTGCGATGCCGATGGAGACCGGAAAGGCCACCGCGAGTCCAGCCATGTCGATGCCTGCCACCAAGAGCAAATTCGCGACATTAAAAATGGCGCCGCCAATCAGCGCGTAGACGATATTGATGCGATCAGCTGCCTGCACATTTGGGAGGAAGCTGGTGGAATCGTGGTGCAGGCTTCCCATCGTGAAGGCCAGGATCAACGAGATCAAGAGGATTCCGACCGCATAATCCCAATAGAAGAGTTCAAAACGATAGTTTTTCGTCCCCTTGTAAGTATTCGCCCATGAGCCCCAGCAGACTGCGCTAACGATCACCATCAGCAATGCGACGGCGAAACTTGGCGGTATAAACATGCTTAAACCCCCTTGGCTTGCGTGCTCTGCTGCTGGCTAATCAGTTCGTTCACCTGCGCCAAATTCGACATGGCACGTGCCCCTACTCGAGTGCAGCACAGGGCCGCGCATGCATTGGCAAATACGCCCACACGTCCGTGGTCCCAGCCTTGGAGCAGGCCATACGAGAGACCCCCCATGAAGGCGTCGCCTGCGCCAGTCGTGTCCACAACCTTCACCAGGAAGGATGGCACATGGGTTATGTTCTCGGCGGTCGCGATCAAGCAGCCCTCTGAACCCATGGTGATGGCGACGAGCTTGGGCCCCATATCCAGCAGCTTTCGCGCGATCCTTTCGTAATCGCTTTCGCCCGTAAGTTCCTTGGCGGCCGCTTTGCACGGCTTCAGGACATCGGTCAGGCGTAAGGTTTCTTTCAATCCCTCCTCGGTTCCCAGGCCCGCGCGCACGAAATAGGCAGGATCGACGTCGAGATCGAAGATCACTTTGACATTCGATTCCCTGGCCACCTTGATTGCCTCGAGCACGGGAGGCAGCGGCAGTTGCGAGGCCTCGGTGTGGAAGTGTTTCGCTTGCTGGATATGCCGAGCGAAGCGGCTGCGAATGTCCTTCGGGGTGATCTTCGCGGTCACGTTAGGAAACATGTAGATGCAGCGCTCGCCCTGCGCATCCACGGGTATCCAGGTCATGGTCGAGAGTTCACCTGGGCAAACTTCAATTCCTGAAAGGTCCATTCCGTCGGCTTCGAACTCGTGCTGGATGATTCGGCCGTTATCGTCGTTACCGATGAAACCGATCCATCCGGCTGTCGCCCCCAGGCGCGCGATTTGGGTCAGGTTGTTGCCGGTTACACCGCCGGCATGGATTTCCAGGTGTGTGGCGTTGACCTTTTCGTCCGCGCCAATCAGCTTCGGCACGATGGCAAAAAAATCTACCCCGCAGCTGCCCAGTCCCACCACTTCTGTCTGATTTTTCATCCTGGATCTCCTGATTTCTAATGCCCTGTCGATTTGGGGCGTGGAGTTGGGCTCTTCATCAACTGCACGAATAAGTCGTAGAACCGCCGGCTATCAAGGTCGACCGGAACGTGCGCCGGTTGTTCGCCGAGGCCGGGCCGGTCAGTATCTGTCCAGCTGATTGTATTTCCGTAGCCCGCACCGTGGCTGATGTCGATATCCAGATACGAGACTTGTTCTTTAGTTATAATGCCCGGCTCGAGCCATGCCGCTGCAGCCAGTTCGTCCCACATGTATTCCTCATCCGCATACTTCGCGAGGTATTGCGCAACCGGAGTGTCTGCTTTCGAGATGTCAACGATCATAGCCTTGGTCAGACGAGTCTTAATCGAGATATCGACCGTCGTGATGGTAATCTTCGGCCAGCGGGCATGGAGGACGATGTGCGTGGCCTCCGGATCCCACCAGAAGTTGAATTCGCGTCGCGGGTTCATGGCGAACTCAGGATCACTCTCGCCCGGGTTGAGGCTGCCTCCCATCACCACCAACTCGTGCGTGAGTTCGGCGAACTGAGAGTCGATGGCAAGCGCCAGGGCTAGATCGGTCAGCGGGCCGCCCGCATAGATCGTGACCTCGTGCGGGTATTTGTGCACCATGCGGACCAGGAAATGGGCGGCATCTTCATCCAGTGCTCTAAGACTCGGAGTTCCTTCGCGCAAGGGCGGGACGATGAAAGGATCGTGATAGGGAAGTTTCCATGGAGCGTTTTCGCCCGGCAGGATTTCATTCCACGCGCCCTTGTACGGGACCTTGCCGTAGACCTTCTCCCAGCGCTCGATCTCGGCCTTGTTGTTCACCAGGGGAAACACGGCCCCGGGAACGACAGGAATATCGGTACGGCCGGCAATCTCGAGCAGACGCACGGTATGCGCCACTTCCTCATCGCGCCAGGAGTCCCCGCTGACAACCGTGATTCCCAGTGGCTGCACGTGTGGCGACTGCAAGAGCACGAGAACAGCCTGCAGGTCGGTGGTGGCGGGACCGCGGCAGTCCTGGTCAATGATGATTTTGCGTCGCTCCTGACTGAACAGCAGCAGGCCATTGGTTATCCACAGCACCGCCAGACAAAGCCGGCATAATTTTCGCGTCAAGTAGCGTCTCCCTCAATACATGATGGTGCGCGTGAGGTGATGAGGCCAAAAAGTAGTGTGATAATGCGTCCAGAGTCGAGCATCGACCTGCGGAATGATGATGTGCATCTCCGGCGGACGAAGCCTGTTAATCTCTTCCCGCAGCAATGCTGTCGCATACAGCGTGTGTGCGCGAATTTCAATCTCTTCCTGGCTGTCGCGCCCAATGATTTGGTGCGTCTGGATAGCGTTTTCCAGCCGAGGCGAGTAACTGATGATGCCCATGACGCGAAGAGCCGCGGGGACGATGTAATCAGCGAAGGCCGACATCTTCTCCGCATCGTCGAGGCGGAATGTGCCGCTCGGCCTGAGCGCGCTGTACATCATCCAGAGAGATAGCTGGGCCAGTTTATAAAGCTTGATTTCATGGCCATTGTAGGTGCTCACGTCACGAAACCGAGGGAACTCGGAAACCAGCTTCTCCACCAGGCCGCGTCCGTCGTCATAGAGCCTCGGGGATGCTGACTTGACGAAATTGTGGAAGCGTCCGTTATAGCGATTCTGCAATACGCTTCCCACTTCGTGGAAAATGGCTACACGCTCTTCCAGCATCGGCATTTCGATGTTGCCGCGGAAGATCTGCTCCAGATCGGCCTTGCGAATCCGTTGCAGGTAATTCCCATCGAGCAGGGGGCGTCCCTCGTCCAGTCCGCGTTTGAGGCAGGCAAACATCGCATTGGAGTCGGACCAGTGCTCACCCGCATAATCAACCTGGAATTTGACATTGCTGCTGAAATCGGTGAATGCGAAATCGATGGTGTCAGCGACCATCAGGAAATCGATAGTCTGATCCTGATCTCCCGCGCCAAGTCCGAAGGGCAAAGCGAACTCGGGAAGCGGCAATTCCTCGTACGCCATCCATGACGCGACTTCCACGATGCGATCGACATTCGTGCGAACGTGGCGAGAAGCCTTGATTACAGGTGGGAGACTGTCGAGCACGGGGCTGCCGATCGGTTGCGGCAAGCGCAAAACAGGAGCGGAGGAAGCCGTATCTTGGACGGCTTGGAAGAATTTCAGGTCACGTGCCAGAGGCAGTACCGCAGTGGCTCCCAAGCACTTCAGGAAGCCACGACGGGCGAGATTCGAGTTGCAGCTGGTATCAGAGCTCGACAACGCAGGGTCCCTTAGAAGTTCAGACGCACTCCCAGTTGGGCTGCAAAGGGAACACTACCTGGAGAGATCTGATTGGGCTTGCGGTAGACCTCCGTGGCGCCATTCGAGAGGTCCAACAACTGGCCGGGTCGGGGAACGCCAGTCAATTGATCGTTGACGAAGGCAGCCACATTGGGATCAGAAAAGAGGTTCCCCCGGTTCGTCAAATTGAATAGGTCAGCGACCGCTTCCAGCCCAAAGCGTTCGTTCAAGCGGAAGTTTTTATTCACGCGGAAGTCGGTCTGAAAGAAGCCAGGCTGCCGGGCGGGGAAACGGGGCAACAGGAAGGACTTGCCGCCTGAATTCACGACCGGCCGGTCATTATTCGAGAATTGGTTGACAACGGAGTCGCCATTGGCGTCGACGACGTCATAGGCGGGGTAGGGAAGCCCGCTGTGAACGATTATGGAATCGCTAAGCGTGAATCCGTGGGGCAAGCTGACCACCACCGCGCTCTTGAATTGGTGACGAATATCAATCCCGCTCCGGCCGTAATCGAGGTTCACATTAAACGGATCTTGCGGACCGAAAAAGGAATCCGTGTCACGCTCCGTCGATGCATTGTCGCTGTTGTACGACAGCGTATAGCTGCCAAAGAACTGCACTCGTGAGAAGCTCTTTTTGGCTCCCATCACAACTTCGTTGTAATTGCCGCGACTGAAGCTTCCGAGTTCGCTGGTACCGAAGCCCACGGGCGCGATCGTCGGGTCCTCGCCAGTGAATGGCACTACGATAGTGCGTCCGAATTGATCCACTCCTTGCGCGTTTATGCCTGACGTCGGGCATCCAGGTGTAGCGGTTGTGCAGGGCACGACGTTTCTGGCCCACTGCGTCGTGCTGAAGCCACCGGTGCGGAGGCGGCTCGAGTGCACGTAGGCGTACGTCGCGTTCAGCGTCCAACCCTTACCGACCCCCTGCTCGATGCCCGCAGTCAGGTTCGAAACTCTCGGATTTTTGAAATCTGGATCGACATAACTGATAGACGGGCAGCCAATTCCGATGGCCGCCGTGCACAACTGGTCGACCGAAAGATTCAATGCACTCGGGTAAATGTTGGGAAACCCGCCTGGAGGTGCGCACCCGAATGCTGTGGGACAGAAAAGCGTTGTTGCCCTGGAGCCGCCCAAGGTGGGGAAGAAAATGAGCGGAGTCACGGCATAGTAAAGTCCCCAGGCGCCGCGCAAAATCGTCGCGTGCTCCTGGGAGCCGAATGTGTATGCAAACCCCACTCGCGGTCCCCATTGCTCGTAATCATTGGGAGCTTTTTGTGGAACCGGCACGAGATGACTGCCATGGGGGCCGATTGGCCCCTCGCCGACATACACCTGCTGTCCGGGAATATGGCTTTGGGGCTGCGGGTTTTTGGTGCCGTCCCACCGCAGACCATAGGTAAGGGTAAATTTCGGCGTCACTTGCCACTTGTCCTGCCAGAACAAGCCAACGCTGGTCTGGTAGTTGGCGGCAAGAGTGTTCGCCTTGAAAATGTCCTGACCGTTCAAGCCGAAGCCCTGAATATAAAACGACGGCTGGTTCGCCTCGAACGCCTCGAGAGTCGGAAACTCGTAATGCCCTTTTGACCAACCGGCAAATGTGTCCTTGTTGTCCAGAAACGAATTGAGTTCGCCGCCGAACTTCATGTCATGCTTGCCGAATACGTAGTCGAAATTGTCCTGCAACTGCAACTTGCCGTTGTCGTCGTTGCTGGGAAGGTAAAACCGCTGGCCGAACGCGCCGGTATCGTCGATCAGAACCTCGGGTAGGTCGCTGTTCGCATGGCGTTTGCGAGTTTCATACGCTAACAATAACTTGAGCTCGTTTACTTTATTGGCGCCGAGCACAGTATTTAGAGTAAAGACTGCATTTGGTCCCTGGTTCTGGAAATGCTCGCTGTTGTTGAAGGCCAGCACAGTTTCGTTTTGCCCCTGGCCGCCGGTGAACCCGTCCGTGTTGTTTCGGGTAAAGAAGCCTCGGATGCTGAAATGATTGGCATTATTGATTTGCCAGTCGTAATGGCCTAACACCGAGAACAGGTCCTGAGATTGAGTGTGCGGACCTTCCAGTGACGATAAAGAAAAATTATACGGAGCGCCCACTACGACTCCACTCACGTCGCGATTGAACTTGGTGATCAGCGGACCGTTCTGCCGCTGGGTATCAACTGCCAGAAACATAAATTGCTTATCTTTGCGAATGGGGAAACCGATTGCGCCTCCGAACTGGTGTTGCCAATCGATGTTGGGCGCGAAGCCCAGCGCATCATTCGCGGTGAGGTTCTTCTGCCGCATGTAATAGTGAGCAGTCCCATGTACGTCGTTGGTTCCGGACTTGGTGACCACGTTGAGTAGCCCGCCGGTAGAGTGGCCAAACTCCGGAGCGAATCCGTTGGTGACGACCTGGAATTCCTGCACGGAATCCAGCGGCACTGTGAAGTTCTTGGTTTCGAGCGAGCCGAAAAATTCGCCGTAATAGTTGTTGGTCGCGTCTCCGCCGTCAATCGACAAGCCGGTGTAGTCACTTTGCTGGCCACCCAGACGGATGCCGCCCCGCAGTCCGGGCACCACCTGGGCAGAAGGACTCAACTGGGCGAGATCGCGATAGTCGCGGCCAGAAAGGGGGAGATTGGACACGGCTTCCGAATTGATCAACTGGCTCACGCCAGCGGTTGTCGTGTCGACCGCCGCGACATTCGCCGTCACCTCGACCTTCTCGCTGCTGCCTGCCAGCGCAAGCGTCACGTCGAGACTCAAGCTTGAGCCGACGTGCAGGTCAATTTTCTCGTATTTGGCAGCGCTGAACCCCGGTGCTTCCGCGCGCAGTTGATATTCTCCCGGGGGCACCTGGACAAACTGATAGACGCCGGACGCGTCGCTCTTCACGGCGCGCTGAAAGCCTGTGAACGCGCTGCTCAAAGTAACCGTAGCATTCGCGACCACTGCTTTTGCGGGGTCGTAAATTACTCCATGGATGTCGCCTCGTTCCAGAGTTTGAGCTGAGGCGGATATGGCCAGAGTTGCGATGCACCACACGCACACAAGTCGAAGAACACGCATGCTTGCCCCCACCGGATCTCGATTGCTGTGTTGTAACACGCCTCATCCACAGCCCCATTTGGCTGGTTACGTGCGCTCCGCTGAGCGGCGCACGGGATGTGGATTCATACTTCTGGAATCAAAGTTGCAGAATTAGACGATTACCGCACAAAGAAGTCAAGTGCTTTCAAAAAGCAGGCGCGGTGCCGCTGATGCAAATTCTAAAAGTGTCATTTTCCTTTGATCCGGCTCACAAACATGTTCAGGAATTTGTCGGCGTTTGAATCTACAGCGACCTTGGCGTTGGGTTGCACAGAATCAAGGCCCTCGATCATGTACCGGTCCCCGTGGAGAACGTTGCGTTCCACCGCATTGCGCCGGTTAGCTACGGTCTCTCCGCGAGTGAACTCGCCACGCAGTTCAACGTCTACGTGCATCGGCTTGGTTGTGATCACGGTCGGATCAATGGCGGCTCCCACCGCCAGCGGATCGTACATGGCCGTGCCAATGTCGCCATACTTCTCTGACAGGCCGATCAGGAAGCGAGCGATGCCCGCCGCGAAATGGCTCTGCGGGCCATGCTCAGACTCCAGTTCTTGCAATTGCTTACGAGTGAACATAGTGCGCTCGCCCACGTCGGAACCCACCATTGTCAGTGAGGGCCAGCCCGCGCTGAAGACAATCGAGGCGGCCTCAGGATCGTTATAGATATTGGCTTCAGCCGCGGCATTCACATTGCCTCCGCTGATGGACCCGCCCATGATCACCACCTCTTTGACCAGCCCGGCGATGGACGGATCTTTTGAGACGGCAAGGGCAATGTTTGTTAAGGGGCCGATCGGGATCAGCGTGATTTCATGAGGATATTTGTGGACGAGCTCGATGATGAGGTCCGAGCCAAAGCGCGGATCAGCCCTACACGTCGCGGCGGGGAGCTCAATATCGGCAAGACCATTCTTGCCGTGCCAGAACTCGGCGGTGATTAATTTCTGGTTCAAAGGATGCTGCGCGCCGCCGGCGACCAGCACATCGCAACGTCCCGCCAGAGATACGATCTTTAAGGCATTTTCCAGTCCTTGTTTCGCCACTACGTTGCCAGGAACTACGGTGAGCGCCTCAACCTTGAACTCGGGCGAGTTGAGCGCAAGCAAGATGGCAAACGCATCGTCAGTTCCGGGATCAGTGTCGATAATCACGCGCCGCTCAGCGAAAAGCGTGGACATCAGCAATGGAAATGTCAGGAGAAAGGCGAAAAGCCGGAAAGGTGTCATCGGTACCTTTTTTTGTTGCATATGAAAGCCAAGCGCAAGCGGGTGAGGCTAGCGTAAGCGTAGAGGCGATGTCAACGACATTAGCGACCAGTTGTAGCGCCGTGAGGCTGGGCATTTGTCGACGAAGATTCAGTTACGGTGAGAATCTGGTCTGCGGCTACGTGCCTCAATATCTGGACGTTTCCGCTCGGCCAGCGAATTTGGATAGTGGTCGCGCTCGTGTCAGCTCCAAGCCCGAAGTGCACCCGTTTGTCTGCGGCAGATAAATAGCTGCTGGTGGTGGTTACGGTTGCATCCTGAGAACCGGAATCGGATGACAGCTTCACAGCAGCGCCAATTCCATCCCGATTGCTCTTCGTACCCACGAGTTGCAGCGTCAACCGATGGTTTGCGGTTCCACCTTGGTTGTGCAGAACATAAGCCGGCCCATTATTGGTCGTCACGACTGCATCCAGTGCACCGTCGTTGTCGATATCCCCTACTGCCAGCCCACGCGCCGCCCACTTATGCCGGAAGATTTCCCCTGATTGGGCGGAAACGTCCACAAACCTCTTTCCATGCTCGTTATGTAGCAAAAGCAAAGGCTGGAGATAACGCAGATGTGGAAATGTCAGTTGAACTGTATCGAGGACATGCCCCTGGGCGATGAACAGGTCTTTCCAGCCGTCGTTATCGTAATCCATGAAGCGAACACCCCAACCTCCGTAAGGACGGGAAATCATGCCGAGACCGGTCGAGCCGGTTTCGTAGCTAAAGGTCCCATCTGCTGAGTTACGGTAAAGCGCGTACTTCTGGTCTGAAAGGTTTGTAATGATGATGTCAGGCGCGCCGTCGTTATTGTAGTCCGCGAAATCTATGCCCATGCCAGCGTAGGTACGGCCATCTTCGTCGACAGCGGTTCCCGCCTGGATCGCAACATCCTCGAATCTTCCATCCCCTTTGTTGCGCAGCAAGAACTCGCGCATACCGTCATTGGTCACGGCAATATCCATATAGCCATCGTGATCGAAATCCGCGATCGCAATGCCCAAAACCTTGCCTAGGAGCTTACTCACGCCGGATTTCTCGGAAACGTTGCTGAATTTGCCACCGCCATCGTTGTGAAAAAGGAGAAGTGGGACTGCGCCGAATGCATCCGGATTGCAGTACGCCCGATGGCCCGGTGTGTGCTCGCCGCAATAGGGGTTCTGGTCGAATGTCCAGTCCATGTAGCGTCCCACCACCAGGTCAAGGCGGCCGTCGTTATCGGTATCAACAAAGGCAGCGCTAGTTGACCAACCGGAACCACCCACGCCGGCCGCATCGGTCACGTCCGCAAACTTGCAGTTGCCCTCATTGTGATACAGCTTGTTACGCGGGAAAGCCGACACGTATAAGTCTTCTCGGCCATCATTGTCGTAATCCCCTACTGCCACCCCCATGCCGTAGTCCTGCCCAGGGAGTCCGGACGTCTGGGTGATGTCCTCGAACGTTCCGTCAGATTTCTGGTGATAGAGACGGTTCCAGTACTGCGGATCAGTCTTGGCGGGAAGGGATGCTTTTGGCATGGGATCCAAAATGTGGGCGCCGTTGACGAAGAAAAGATCGAGACGGCCATCGCCATCACAATCGAACAGTGCAACTCCGGAACCCATGGTCTCAAGCAAGTACTTCTGGGACGTAGGAGAAGCCTGGTGGCGAAAGTTCACGCCAATCCTGGAGGTGATGTCTACGAATTGCACGGCGGAAGCCCTGCCGGAAAGAGACTTCGACTCAGCTTGTAGGGCGGGATTCACTTGCTGTCCGAACAACGCGCACGACACGATCGCTGCCAGCAAAGCGACGCTTCCAAGGAAAAGGCGTGGAACACCGTGTTTCGGTGTCGGTGAGAATATGAAGTGCAATGCTTGAGAGATATCGCGGATCAGACGACCGAGTCAAGGTAGAGCGCGCATTTCCGTCACGGATCATGCGCATTCAAGCGCCGCGAACAGCGCTTCCAACTTTCTTTCGTCCAATGTTCCGTTGGATCGCACCCCGCTGCAAATATCCAATGCGAAAGGCCGTACCTCATCAATCGCTTCGCGTACATTCTCCGGCTTTATTCCTCCAGCAAGGAAGAGCGGTACATCAATGGATTCACGGATTTTACGGCTGAGCTTCCAGTCGTGACGCCTCCCTGTCCCTCCGAGTTCTTTGATTGCAACAGACGGATTACCGGAATCGAGCAGAATGGCATCTACTTCAGGGGCAACCGCCCTCGCTTCGTCCACCGATGAGGGCCCAACCACATGAATGACTTGGACAATGCCGATTCCGGGCATTGCTCTTCGCAGCTCGGCATAGTTGCCCTGAATCAAGCTGTCGCAGATCTGGACTGTGCTAGTGCCGCATCGGCGCTGCTGTGCCACGATGGAACCCACGTCCTGCTTGCAGGTGAGAAGAAATGAAGCGATGGGCGGAGGAACGCGCGCGGCGATCTCCGCGATTGAGTTTTCAGAAATGACACCCGGGCCGCTGGGCATTTGGGAGACAAGTCCTATGGCGGAGGCGCCATGGCGAATTGCCATAACCGCTTCCTGCAACGTCGCGATACAGCAAATCTTTACACGTGGGCGTAGTGAGGCTTGCATGGTGCTTCCTTAGCACAGGAACCGATAGGGTTTCAGAAGGATACCGCGAGAGCCTGGTTCAGTTCGCGGGCAGGAAATAGGTTTCACGCCTCAGCAGCGCTTGTAGTGCATTTACTACCCGGCTGGTCTCGCTCTTGTGAAGCGCGCCTCGTACACCAGCCTTCTGCGCTTCTTCCACCAGTTGTTTCGACATGTACATGGTGAGCATGAGAATCGGGGGACGAGGCGAGAGTTTGGCAATTTCGCGCGCCGCTTCCAGGCCGTTCATGTTCGGCATCAGGAAGTCCATTAGGATCAGATCGGGCTTGAGAGTCTTGGCTTTTTCGACGGCTTCCCGCCCGTCGCTGGCCTCGCCGCAAACTTGCCACTCCGGCGACTCCTCCAGCATAAAGCGGAGCCCTTTTCGCACTGACTCGTGATCATCGACAATCAGGATTCGTGCAGCCATGTTGCGCCCCGAAGAGATTGGGCCCAGTTTACACCCAAACCCGGCATTCTCGCCAGAGTGAGGAAGTGCTGCCTAAGCAATGTACAGCGCATTACTTAAAGCGAAAACCCGGTTTCAGCTCGCAGCGAAATCCTTTCGTCTGGTCCCTTCCTACTCTCACGCTGCAGTCAGCCCAACTCAGGCACAGCTTGGGACCGAGCGGGTAGACAACAGTCTCGCCATTCAGCTCCGCCTCTATGCTGGGCCCTTCCGCTGCCGGCGGAAGATTGAAATTAAGCGCCTGCCCAAAGATTACGGGGTAAGAGTGGCGGCTGGCGTCAGCTACCTGCGGATGCACCACTTCGGCTTCCATGAGGTAGGTTGCCGTATCAGACCAATTGCGTACTGAGACTTCAATCACGCGGCCTCCACGAGAGAAGCCATCCCTTACAATCTCGGTGAATGGACAAGGACCGGCGATACAGGTGACACGTGCATTCCGAAACTCATTGCCATCACCGGCGTCCAGCGATGCGGAAGTGACCGAAGCCTTCCATTTTCCCCCGGGTGAACAGGGAACTCGGCCGTTGCACGGTATGTTGCCTTGATTCGTAACCTCGAACGTTTTCACTGCGCTGCCCACGGTCACTGCGCTGCTGGTTTTCATCGAATATCTCACCAGGACGTTTGAGATCGTTGTTTCCGGGCCACTGACGCGAGGTTGAACGTCGGGCTTCTCGGGAATCATACGCGCCACCACTATCTCCTCGCCTGCATGTTCCTGTAACGTGAGGGGCCGATAGTCCGGGTGGCGGAAAACCAGGGTGATGGTTTGTCCTCGCGGCACGCTCTTGGGCAGAGTGAGATTGAAAAACCCTACGGCATTCGATTTGGTTCCGCTGAGAGGAACGCCGTTACTGGCCGTGATCTGTACTTCCGAGATCGGGCGCTGCTTGCGGGGATCAGTGTCCTGACGCAGGACTGTCCCCAGCAATTCGATCGGTTTTCGGCGTGCCGCGCGTATGCGGGCAACCGTCAGGACTGCCAGGCCAATCGCGGTTAGACCCAGGAGGATGCTAAGGATGATAGCGATGCGAGGTCCGACCGGCAGGCGGTGCTTGAGCTCATCAGTTGCAACTGGAGGCGTCAATCGTCACGTCCAGACTGCGGAAAGTTTCCGTGCGAAGGCCGAAACTTCATAAAAGCTTTTTGGGGAATTTTCGTCAACCTTCCGAACCTGCATTCCACGTTAGCGCTCAAGGCTCTGGAAAATCAAGGTAGACGATGCTTCACGCTCGTGGGTCATTCGTTTTAAAGTAGACGCGTGAGTGTTAAGGACGACCGCACCGATACAATTTCCCGGCGTCAGCTACTGCAGCGCCTGGCAGGGGCCGGCCTCTCGTTGCCGCTATTGAAATCGTTGCAGCCAATTGCCTTGGCGCAACAGAATGCCTCGACGGATTGCAACCTGCCGCTGCCGGCACCGAGTGCATTAACTGCGGCCGACGACCCGCTGCTGGATCAGATTGAAGAGGCCTGTTTCTGCTATTTCTGGGAACAGGCAAGTCCACAGACAGGGCTGGTGAAGGATCGTTCGAACGTTCGCGTTGCCGACAATGGAACCGTCGCCAGTATTGCGGCGACTGGGTTCGGACTGACGGCGCTTTGCATTGCTGACAAGCGCGGATTCATGCCGTCCTCGGCGATCCAGGATCGAGTAGTCAAAACGCTACGTTTCCTGTGGAAGAAACTTCCCACCCATCGCGGGTTCTTTTTTCATTTTGCCAATATCAATACTGGCGAGCGGGTATGGGATTCCGAGATTTCCTCCGTCGACACCGCAATCCTGCTCTGCGGACTTCTAACCTGCAGGCAATATTTCCCGCCGCACTCCGAAATCAGTTTGCTGTCTTATGAAATCTTCAACCGCGTGGACTGGACCTGGCTTTCGGAGGATACATCTCTGCTGCCCCATGGCTGGGCGCCAGAGCAGGGCTTCCTGCCGTATCGCTGGGATTACTACAGCGAGCTGATGATGATGTACCTTCTCGGTCTGGGCTCGCTGGCACATCCCTTAAACGGCCAAACCTGGCATGCGTGGAAACGGACTACGTTCGAGTACGATGGCTTGCGCTATATCGGTTCCTTTGCCCCGCTTTTCATTCACCAGTATTCCCAGGCATGGTTTGATTTCCGGCACAAGCGAGACCAGTACGCCGACTATTTTCATAATTCAGTGATTGCGACGGAGGTTCACCGGCGCTTCTGTGTGGAGCTCTCCAAAGAATTTCCGAACTACAACGACGACTTGTGGGGTATCACGGCTTCCGATTCGCAGAAAGGGTACGTGGTATGGGGCGGGCCGCCACAAATTGGTCCGATCGATGGTTCAATCGTGCCGAGCGCGGCAGCGGGTTCGCTGCCCTTTATGCCGCAGCCGGTGATGCGCGTCCTGCATAACATCCGTAACAACTATGGCGTTGCCTGGAGCCAATACGGATTCGTGAACGCATTCAATCCTCTGAAAAACTGGTACGACACTGACGTGATTGGAATCGACACGGGCATCACCATGCTGATGGCAGAGAACGCCCGGACAGGGTTCGTGTGGCAGTACTTCATGAAGAACCTTGAGGCGACCAGGGGCATGGATCGCGCGGGCTTCAAGCTTTATTATCAACCCGGTCCGGCTCAGCAGGCCAAGGCGCAGCCGCCGCATGGCGCGTCTACATGCGGCTCTCAACGGGGCGAATGACGAGCTAATGCTGCTTAACTGGGCTGCTGCCGGTTTGTGTCCACTCAAGCGCTTCCGGCTTGGGCATGCGCAACCAGGGTTCCTGCAACATGTCTCATGGGTGCGGTCAGATGTTTCATCAATTGCTCAAAGCCCGCGAAATCCAGCGACTGGGGTCCGTCGGACAACGCGCGCTCGGGGCAGGGATGTACTTCGACGATTAACCCATCAGCTCCAATCGCGACGGCCGCGCGTGATACTGCTGCAATCAGGCTCTGCCTTCCCGTGCCGTGGGAAGGGTCGGCGATAACGGGTAAATGTGAGAGTTCTCTCGCCAGGGCCACTGCCGCGAGGTCCATCGTGTTGCGCATCTCGGTCTCGAAAGTTTTGATGCCGCGCTCGCAAAGCACCACGCGATGGTTGCCTCCGGAAAGCAGGTACTCCGCCGCGAGTAGCCATTCCTTCACCGTGGCCGACGGGCCGCGCTTCAAGAGCACAGGTTTGTCAATCGAGGCAAGGCGGCGTAGAAGAGCAAAATTCTGCATGTTGCGGGCGCCAACCTGAAGCATATCGGCGTATTCGCAAATCAGATCAATGTCCTCAGTAGACATGACTTCCGTGACGATTGGCAGATCAGTCTCAGCGCGAGCCTCTGCGAGAAGCTTAAGCGCCTCGATGCCTAGACCTTGAAAGTCGTAAGGAGATGTCCTGGGTTTGTAGGCGCCTCCTCGCAGCATAGTGGCGCCTGCCTGCTTGACTGCTCTGGCCGTAGCCATGAGTTGCTCCCGCGACTCGACCGAGCACGGCCCCGCGATTACGACCACCTCGTCTCCGCCGACGCCTACTCCCGAGACGTCCACCACGGTGCGATGGGGCTTAACTTGTCGGCTCACCAGTTTGAATGGCTGAGCAATGGGAACTACGTCTTCGACCCCTGCTGCGACCTGTAGCGCTTCCAGTTCGTGGCGGCGCCCACTGCCTACTGCCGCCACAATTGTGCGCTCGGTGCCGCGCGTGACGTGCGGCCGATATCCGGCTTCTTGAACCCGCTCGATCACGTGAGCGATCTGTTGCTCGGTCGCTCCTTCCCTCATGTTGACGATCATGGAAATGCTCCCTTTGTGGTTAAAAATCAAAAGCCGCGATTCCGAGAATCGCGGCTCCTGACTTTCGTTCTTTTCGATCTTTTCAGATCTTATCTGTAGATCGACCCAGAACGTCCGCCGGCGCCGCCATCCGAAAATAGGAGTAGCGGTCAAACGACCGGGCGTAATAGGTAAATCGAGTCATACCTGACAGGTAATCCTGCTCAGCACGATTACTGGATCGAGCTGGCGACATTGGAAAATACGGTGTTGGCGTTCGTTCCAATCAGACGAATGGTGCCTACGACCAGGACCAGGATGACCGCGAGCATCACCGCGTACTCAGCAATGTCCTGTCCTTGTTCGTCCGACCAGATCCTGTAAATAAACTCTGCCATGCTTCCTCCGGGGGGACTCGTTTGAACGGGGTAAGGCTTGGTTGGCATTCAATAATGCCGGGGGATCGGCAACTTGTCAAATATTTTGCTGATGAGCAGAAGCAGCAAACCCTGAGTTGGGAATCCTAACGCCAGGCTTTCAGGGGGGTGCTCACGGCCTGCGCGGGTGTAGGTGACAAAGTCAAATTGGGTGCGACCGACCGTTGCACAAGTTCATCAGCAGAACGTTGCGCGTAGGTTAGAACTCGCCCCGGCAACACACCGAGATAAATGGTTGCGATCAAGCTGATCGCCAATGCTGCTCCGAGTGCTGCCGGAACTGGTGCGACGGGAGTCTCTTCTCGTGGCTCCCTCATGTACATCACGACGATGATCCGAAGATAGTAGTATGCCCCGACCGCGCTGTTGATCACGCCAATAATGGTAAGCCCTACCAGTCCTGCTTTCAGGGCTGCGCTGAACACATAGAATTTGGCGAAGAAGCCGCCGGTCATGGGTATTCCGATTAGCGAAAGCAAAAAGACGGTCAGCGTCGCTGCAAGCAGTGGAGAGCGGCGCCCGAGCCCGGAATAGTCTTCAAGCGTGACGTAGCGTTCCCCGTAACTGGCAAAGTGGGTAACCACGGCAAAGGCGCCGACATTCATCGCAGCGTAGGCCGCCGTATAGAACATGGCTGCTGAAGTCCCCATCACGGGGGACGCCGCGAAGGCCATCAACAAATATCCCGCATGCGCGATCGAGGAATAGGCTAGAAGGCGCTTGACATTGTTCTGCACCAGGGCGGAAACGTTGCCGATGGACATCGACAACGCTGCCGACACCCAGATCAACCAGAACCGTCCGGGTGCATTGGCTTCAAAAATAATTCGCAGCAAGACCGCGAAGACCGCCGCCTTGGGGCCTGTGGACATCAGACCTACGATCGGCGCCGGCGCGCCTTCGTAAACGTCAGGAGTCCACACGTGAAAGGGCGCGGACGCTACCTTGAATCCCAGTCCCACGAACATCAGCGCCACGGCGAGGTACGCAAGGACTGACGCGCGGGATTGGAGCGCTTGGCTGATCACCAGGATATTCGTAGATCCTGTCGCGCCAAACATCAATGCTACGCCGTATAGGAAAAATGCGGTCGCGAACGAGCCCAGTAGAAAATACTTGATCGACGACTCGGAACTGGACGCTTCACGCAAGCGGAATCCCGCAAGAATGTAGGTGGAAATCGAAGAAATTTCCAGAGCGATAAAGATCAAGACCAGTTCCACCGCCGACGACATCAACATCATGCCGACGACACCGAACAAAATGAGCGCGTAGTATTCACCGCCCCGAATACGTTGCACAACCATGTACTCGTAAGAAGTGAGAATTACGACAGCCGCGATGGTGAGAATCAGGAAATGAAAAAAGACACTGAACCCCTCCACCCGAATCATGTTCCAGAATGCCAGTCCCGGGTACTGCGCCATGTAGAGCGTAGCGGCGAGTCCGGCGATGGTGCCGATGAGCGCCAAGCCGCCTAATATTTTCTGGCTACTATCTTCATCCAGTACCGGGTCGAGCAACATAATCGCCAATCCGAACAGCGATAAAACGATTTCCGGCAGGAAGCGGACATAATCGATTGCCTGGGGAATCGCCTGGGGTGTGAAGTTCAACGGCCTACCACCTTGCTGGCCAGCTGTGCAAACGGAGCGAGCGCGACCTGTGCGGCTGGATCGATGCCATTCAGCCAAATCAGGGGCATCACCCCCATCGCAAGAGCCGCGACGGCGGCGGGCCACAGCGCGGCTTTTTCACGGCCGCTGAGATCCGGCAGACGCATATTCGCTTCGTGTGTGAGCTTGCCGTAGAACACACGTTGGTACATCCAGAGCAGGTACCCAGCGCTCCAAATCACGCCTGTGGCTCCCAATATTCCCCACCATGCCTTCGCCATGAATGCCCCGCTCAGCACCAGAAATTCGCCGATGAACCCGTTGAGCAGCGGAAGACCGACCGATGACAGCACAATGAAGAGGAATAAGGCGGCATAGATGGGCATTGGAGTGGCGAGACCACCAAACTCACTGATTTCGTACGTATGCCGCCGTTCATAGAGGATGCCCGCCAGCATGAATAAAGCGCCTGTGGAAACACCGTGTGCCAGCATGACGAACTCGGCCCCGTCTAGCCCAGACGCGGTGAAACTGAAGATCCCCAGCACTACAAAGCCCAGGTGGCTGATCGACGAATACGCGATCAACTTCTTCATGTTGGGCTGCACCATGGCCACGAGCGCACCGTAAACAATACCGATCAGTGCCAGCACTGCGATCCAGGGAGCGTTCTGTCGTGCTTGCTGGGGGAACAGTCCCACATTAAAACGCAGCATGCCATAGGTTCCCATCTTCAGGAGAACTCCCGCGAGTAGAACCGAGCCTGCAGTCGGGGCCTCTACGTGGGCGTCGGGCAACCAGGTGTGTACCGGGAAGAGCGGAACTTTTACCGCGAATGCGACAAAAAACCCCAGAAACAGCCATGTTGCCGCTGCGCCGAAGTTCTCTACCTGTCCATTGCGAATTGCGTTCTGGATGGTTACGAAATCGAAGCTGCCAACTTTCGCATACAGCCAAAGAATGGCTGCAAGCATAAATACAGATGCGACCATCGTGTACAGGAAGAACTTTACCGCGGCATACACCTTGCGCCCGTGCCCGTACATTCCGATCAGTAACGCCATGGGGATCAGCGTCGCTTCCCAGAAGAAGTAGAACAGGAACAGGTCAAGGGAGGTAAATACGCCGATCAGAGAACTCTCCAGGATCAGCAGCAGTATGAAAAACTCCTTCACTCGCTCCTGGATCGAATTCCACGAAATCAATACACAAAGAGGCGTGAGGAACGTCGTGAGCACCACCAGCCACATGGAGAAACCGTCGACGCCCATGTGGTAGTGAATGTTGGGACTGGTGATCCACTGCGCATTGACTTCGTACTGGAACCCCTGCTGAAAGCGATGAAGATGTACGGGGAGATGTAGCGAGAGCGCGAACGTGAGAAGCGTAACCACAAGCGAGAACACCCGAATGTCACGATGCCGCCGCGGTACTAGCATCAGCAAGAGCCCGCCCGCGAGCGGGATGAAGGTGACCAGCGTCAGAATCCAGCTGTTGAGTACTTCGGAGCTCATCGCACTCCCATCCAGATCATGTAAACAATCACTGCGCCCGCCCCGAGCGCTACCCAGGCTGCATAGGAGCGGATATTGCCCGACTGCATGTGCCGCACGGTGTCGGATATGTGGCGCGCGCCATCGGCACTGTCGTTGACCGCCGCATCAATCACCCCCTGGTCGAAGCCCTGCCAGAGAATGCGCGTGGAACCGTCTATGAGCGGCTTCACGAACACAACCGCATACAGTTCGTCCACGTAATACTTGTTTAGCACCGCCTCATAGAAGCGGCCGAGCCCCTGGGCAATTTCCTGCGGCAGTTTCGGGCGACGCACGTAAAGCAACCAGGCCAGGAACAGGCCAAGAGAAGCTGCCCCCACGGAAATGCCGGTGTAAATCAGTTCCTGGCTATGTCCTGCGCCAGGCTCTGCCCCTTCCGTACGCTGCTCAGGGGGCATCCCTTGGCTCTCACCCGCCGGGATAGTGCTATGGAACACGGGAGCCAGGAATTGGTCCAACCGGTCCCGGCCGCCAAGCGATCCGGGAACACCAACCCATCCACCAATGACCGAGAGTACGGCCAGGATGATCAGCGGGATCAACATGACTGGCGGGCTCTCGTGAATCGCGCCGTGACCGCCATGTTCAGCAGGTACGTGCGCATCCAGCCTATGCGGGTTTGTAGAATGCGCCACGGGGCTCGTTTGGACCGTCTCTACCGTCATCGCCCTTTCACCCCGGTAGTCGCCAAAGAAAGTCAAGAACCACAGCCTGAACATGTAGAAGGAAGTCAGAAACGCGGTGAAGACGCCGATTCCCCAATAAGCCAGACTCACGCGCGAAGCCCGCCACAGAATTTCGTCCTTACTGAAGAAGCCGGCGAAAGGCGGGAACCCCGCAATCGCAAACGTCGCGGCCGTCATGGTCCAGAAGGTCCAGGGAAGCTTTTGTCGGAGGCCGCCCATGCGTCGCATATCTTGCTCACCGCCGAGCCCGTGAATAACGGAACCCGCCGCCAGGAAGAGCAGTCCCTTGAAGAAGGCATGTGTCATCAAGTGGAAAATCGCAGCCGAGAACGCAGCCACTCCGCAGGCCATGAACATATAGCCAAGCTGCGAGACAGTGGAGTAGGCGAGAACTTTCTTGATGTCCGTCTGTGCCACGCCAATCGTAGCCGCGAAGAGCGCGGTGAGAGTGCCGATGATAGCTACGACCATCAGCGCGATGGGCGCGCGTTCAAAAATCATGTGTGAACGCGAGACCATGTAGACTCCCGCCGTGACCATGGTCGCGGCATGAATCAGCGCTGAGACGGGAGTGGGCCCTTCCATCGCGTCGGGCAGCCAAACGTATAACGGGATTTGCGCCGATTTGCCACACGCCCCAACCATGAGCAAAATGCCGACCGCTGTCAGCAATCCGGCGCCACTCTTCTCCACGCCCATGCCCGAAATCGCCTGGAATACGCCATCAAAGTTCAGCGTTCCAAAGTGCTTGATCAACAGAAACAACGCGATCAGAAAGCCGAAATCGCCGATACGATTAACGATGAATGCTTTCTTTCCGGCGGAAGCCGCAGAATCCTTGGTGAACCAAAAGCCGATCAGCAAATAAGACGCCAGGCCTACACCTTCCCAGCCAATGAACATGATCAGGTAATTGCTGGCCAGCACCAGCGTGAGCATGAAGAACATGAACAGGTTGAGGTAGCAAAAGAACCTCGAATAACCGGGGTCCTCTGACATGTAACCGGCGGAATAGATATGGATAAGAAAGCCGACGCCGGTCACTACCAGTAGCATCACCAACGAAAGCTGATCGAGATAAAACGAGTAATCCACCTGAAAACTGCCGGCGTGAATCCACCGGGCAAGGTACTCAACATGAGGAGTAGAAAGAGACGGAAATCGCGCAGCTACATATAAGGCCCACGCAAACGCCGCGCCGCAAAACGCCCAAGCCACGATGGTCACCGTCTTCAGGGAGAAACGCCTTCCCCAAAAGCCATTGATGGCGGCGCCGATAAGCGGCAGCACCGGAATCAGCCAGAGATGCAAGTTTGGCGTCATAGTTTGAGCAGATTCACCTGGTCCACATTGAGGGTTTCACGGGTGCGGAAGACGGCAATAATGATGGCCAGTCCAACCGCTGTTTCCGCCGCCGCCACCACCATGACAAAGAAAACGAAGACCTGTCCGCTTAACGCGTGCCAGTGCGCCGCAAAGGCCACAAACGACAAATTCACTCCATTGAGCATTAACTCGATGCACATGAAGATTGTGATCAGGTTGCGCTTGATGAGAAACCCGACCACGCCGCACGAGAACAGGATGCCACTGAGAATCAGGTAATAAGAAAGAGGCACCACTACGCGCCCTCCTTCCGCGGTCGCTGGGCAGTGGCTTCCGGCCGCGCAGCCAGCACCACCGCGCCCATAATCGCGATGAGAACAAGAATAGAAGTGACTTCAAACGGCAGCAGGTAATCGTGAAAAAGCAGCCAGCCGATCGTGGTGGGGGCGCCTGGCAGAGCTCCAAGGGCTACTTCACCGGTTCCTGAATGCTTCAGCAGGGTCCACGCGACCAGCACCGCGCCCACCAACATGGCTGGAATCCCAAAAAGGGCCGCTACCCGGCTGCCGTCGGTTCGTTCTTCCTCGCCAGCATTGAGCAGCATAATGACAAAGACGAAGAGCACCATAATGGCGCCGGCGTATACGATCACCTGCACTGCAGCGACGAATTCAGCACCAAGTAGCAGGTATTCGACAGCAAGCGATGCCATGACGGCGATCAGCGATAGCGCGCTATTGATCGGATGCCGCTGCATGAGCAGGTTGATTGCGCCCGCTACGGCAATCGCTCCAAAGATGCTAAACAATAAAAAATGCAGCATTGTATTTTGTAAAAGCGGTCACAGCTCAGCGTTGCGGTCACGGATTTCGATTCGTCGCTGAAACCCGAAAACTTGACACTTATCAACCTGACACTAAGACCTAAGCGCCACGATCAAACCGGTAATGATCAAGTTCGCTATTGCTAACGGGAACAAGAATTTCCAGGCAAAGTTCATCAGTTGGTCGTAACGGAAGCGCGGCAATGTCCCGCGCACCCAGATGTAAAGAAAAATGAAACAGAAGACTTTCGCGACAAACCAGAGCACCGGGAGAACTGCTTGCAGCCAATACGGTCCGAATAAAGGGCCGTTCCAGCCTCCGAGGAAGAGCAGTGTGGCCAGGCAGGCCACGGTTATCATGTTGGCATATTCGGCCATGAAGAACATGGCGAATTTCATCGCGCTATATTCCGTGTGGTAGCCGGCGACCAGTTCGGTTTCAGCCTCCGGCAAGTCAAACGGAACGCGATTCGTCTCCGCATACGCGGACATCAGGTATACAAAGAAAGCAATTTCCTGCCCATGAAAAATATTCCACTTGGGGATGAAACCCCAGAAGTGCCCTTGCTGTGACTCAACGATCGTGCGCAGGCTAAAACTCCCAGACATGATCAGCACGCCGATAAGCGACAAGCCGAGCGAAATCTCGTAACTCACCATTTGCGCGCTGGCTCGCAATCCACCCAGGAGCGAATACTTACTATTCGACGACCACCCGGCCAGTGCCACGCCGTAAACACCCATCGAGGTGATTCCGAGAATAATCAGCAGCCCAATATTGACGTCGGTGATCTGCAGAGGGATGTGCAGGTCTCCAATGTAGATCCAGTTCCCGATTGGAATCACCGAAATGGATGTCAGCGCGAAGATCACGGCGATCATCGGCGCGGCGATGTACAAAGGCTTGTAAACGTAAGGCGGTGTTAAATCTTCCTTCAACAAAAACTTAATGCCGTCCGCCAGCGGTTGCAGCAGCCCGAATGGACCGACACGCGTAGGTCCCCAGCGATTTTGCATGTGACCCACAACTTTACGCTCCAGCCAGACGCTGTACGCCACTGCCGTCAGCAGCACGATGATCGCGATCACCGACTTGATTACTGACACGATAACGAAGGTAGTAACGTCCAATGCCGTTTCCTGATCCTACGAATGACCCATGGTAAAGCTGCGATGAAAAGAAATATCAGTCGGCCGCGACTTCCGCTTGTGACAGCTCGGCATGCGGGTTTTCGATGACCGAGTTCAGGGTGTGGGAGTATCGGCCCAGCGTTCCGGAGGTAAACAGATTGTTGTTAGACGGCGCGATTAGGTCCGGATTGTGAAGTGCACCCGGACCGCTGTTCGCCAGGATTGTATGCTGGTCATTACCCGCCAGCAGGTTCATGCGCGAGACCTCGTAGCCAGGTACCAGTCGCTGGATCTCGTCGAGAATGGCCATTGGATCAAACGGACTCATTTTAGGCTCCAGGCCGTGTGCTTCCAGCCAAACCGCGTGACGGTCTGCCTCGCCCGATTGAGCGCCGCGCGTCTGCCCCATGTCGGCGCGACTGCCGCGGCCAAAAGGAACCAGCTTGCGAACATCGAATCCCATGGCGTCCGCGATACGGACGATCATTTCGAAATCCGCTTTGGTCTCGCTCACGTCTCCGGCCTTTTTGAGCGATTGCAAATCGCCGCAGGTGTTCGTATAAGTTCCAGATTTCTCGTAGGCGTTTGCGGCGGGCAAAACGACATCCGCCATCTGCGCCGTCTCTGTCAGGAACATGTCCTGCACCACCACAAAGGCCTTTGAAAACGCGAATGGATCGATCTTCAGCCGGCCGATCGGATTGGCGCCGACCACGTACAGCGCTTTCAGCTTGCCCGCGCTTGCGGCCTCAACCATCTGTGGAAGAGTTAACCCTGGAACGGTCGGCAGTTGGCCCCATTCCTCATGGAACTCTGTCCCCTCCGCCACACCGTAGTAGCCAGGCAGCAGATCGGGATAGAGACCCATGTCAGCGGCTCCCCGCGAGTTAGCATAATCACCCAGGCAAACCAGCTTCGCACCCGGCACCTGCCCGCCGAACTTGACCATTTCCGCGATATGCTTGCCGCGAATCTCTGAACCAAAAATAATCACTAATCCTTGTTCCGCGCGAAGCTTGTCGCGCAGAGCAATCCAGGATTCCCCGGCGCTTCCGGCCGGGGACAGTACGTTAGCCATCGCATCATCCCCGGCGAGAAAGGCAGCGAGACTTGGTTCCGAAGCCGTAGGAATCTGTGTGAAGCTAGTAGCTTGCCGGCGCAGCTTTATCGACTGCGAGTGGATCAGGTAAAAGCGGGAACGGTGCAGCCTCACATTGTTGCGAATTTGCCACGCCAAGAGCGGATGTTGGTTCGTCGGATCGTTTCCGATCAGCAAAATGGCCGGTGCATTGAACACGTCGCGCATGCTACCGGTCATGTCGGGCTTACCGCGCAATGCCGCAGCAAACGCTGGGAAATCGGCGGTGCGGTGGTGATCAATGTTATTAGTCTGCAGCACCACTCGCGTAAATTTCGACAGCAGATACGATTCTTCGTTCGTAGTCCGCGTCGATCCCACGACACCAATGGCCTCGCCGCCATCGGCATCCCGCACCTCATTGAAACGCCTGCCGATCAATTCGAACGCTGTTTCCCATGTGCTCGGGGTTAGCCGGCCATTCTTCCGGATCAGCGGCTGCTTGATGCGCTCCGGGTGATCGACAAAATCGAACCCGTAGCGGCCCTTGATGCACAGGAAGTCGCCGTTAATACCGCTCTTATCGCGATTATCACCCCGCACGATCTGCATGCCGTTGTCGGCGCCGCGCACCCCCAAGGTAGTCTTGCAGCCGTCGCCGCAGTGTGTGCACGTCGTGCTGATGTGATTCATCTCCCAGGGGCGAGTCTTGTACCTGTAAGCGCCGGATGTGAGTGCTCCCACAGGACAGATATCAATACACATGCCGCACTCTTCGCACTCCAGATGATCTTCCTTGTTGGGGGCGATGATCGATACGACACCGCGGTTTTGCACGCCCAGGGCCCACACGTCCATACCCTCGCCGCAGACGCGAACGCAGCGGTAGCAGAGAATGCAGCGCGGGCGATCGAAGTACACTACCGGGGACCACTGCTGCTCCTCGCGATGGTTCTTCGCTTCCATGAACTTCGATTCCGCGGCGCCGTAAGAGAACGTCATGTCCTGCAGTTCGCACTCTCCGCCGGCATCGCACACCGGGCAATCCAGCGGATGATTGCCGAGCAGCATCTCGACCATTGACTTGCGAGCCTGGTGGATCTCCGGTGTGTTCGTAGAAACAGTCATGCCCTCGCTTATGACGGTGGTGCATGCGGTTTGCAGCTTGGGCATCTTCTCAATCTTGACCAGGCACATGCGGCATGCGCCTTGCAGCGACAAATTCGGGTAATAACAGAATGAAGGCACTTCGATGCCGACGCTCTTGCAAGCCTCGATCAGAAGCGTGCCGGCAGGCGCCGTCACCTTCTTTCCGTCTACCGTGATGTTTACGTCCGCCATGAAATCCTGTGATCCGGGTTAAACGCTAGCTCGCACTTCGGCCTTCATGCCGGCCCCATGCTTCCGCCTGATTTCCTCGATCTGCAACGCATGTCTTTGCGGATGTAGCGCCATAATCGTCAGCACCTGGTAAGCGTCGAAAATCCCGAAAGGATGCTTCACCGTACACTTCCTCAGGTCTTCGTTATTGTTTTGAATGAAAGCCAAAGTCTCCGCGCGAGCAGCCTCGAACTCCCTGATGGCCACAGCCAGATTGGCAAAGCGGCCTGTCGGCCGGGAGGGCTCCGGTGCGGTGGCTTTGCGCGTGCGATCCGAAATGATCTGCTCAACCATCTGGTCCCTTGCAAAATCGGGTGCGGCATCCGTCGGCCGACGATGCTGAAGCGCGAACATCATGCCTCGTTCAGCAAGCGCCACATGCTCGGCGCATTCGAGAATTGACCAACTATCTTCCGAGTTACGCAGCCGGGATGCCTCTTCCGGGATTCCCCTCACAATGCGGAGGTAGACTTCCCGTCCTTCTCGCAATTTCGCAAGCAATTCCTGGTTCTGCTGTTTTATGTCGCTGTCCATATCAGGCCATTACCGGCAGTTGTTCAATCGCGCCTTGCTTTTCGAAGGGGCAGAGCCTGCCCTCCAGGTGATCCTCAAACTCTTTCCTGAACTTCTTTACGAACGCGATCGTTGGCATGGCGGCTGCATCGCCCAGTGGGCAAAATGTTCGCCCCAGCATGTTTTCCGATAAATACTGAATGTTGTCGATGTCCTTTCTTACGCCGCCGCCGGCATGGAAGCGAATCAACGTCTTTTTCAGCCAATCGGTACCTTCGCGGCACGGGATGCACCACCCGCAGCTCTCGTGCTGGTAAAACTTCATCGTACGCAGCGCGAATTTCACGATGCAAACCGTGTCATCCAGCACGACCACGCCGCCCGAGCCCAGCATGCTGCCGGCCTTCATGAGCGCGTCGAAATCCATTGGAATATCGATCTCTTCCGGCAGAAGACACGGAGTTGAGGAGCCGCCTGGCACAACGGCTTTCAGCTTGCGTCCGTTCGGGATCCCGCCACCCACCTCGTAAATCATCTTCTTGAGGTTGTAGCCCATGGGCAATTCGTAAACGCCGGGGCGCTCCAGGTTGCCGCTGAGGCAGAAGAGGCGTGTGCCGCCATTCTTCGGGGTGCCAAGATTCGCGTACCATTCCGCGCCGCTGAGCATAATGTGAGGCACACTGGCGAGCGTCTCGGCATTGTTGATGACTGTGGGGCCTCCCCATAATCCAACCACGGCAGGGAAGGGCGGCCGGATTCGCGGAATGCCGCGCTTGCCTTCGAGCGATTCCATTAGGGCTGACTCTTCGCCGACTTCGTACGCCCCGGCGCCGCCATGCCAGTAAATATCGAGATCGTAGCCACTGCCGAAAATGTTCTTGCCCAGGAACCCCCGCGCATAGGCGTCGGCAATCGCCTTCTGCATGATGTTGGACAAATAACGATACTCGCCGCGTATGTAGATGTACCCAGTATGCGAACCCACCGCAAGCGCCGCAATCATCACACCTTCGATCACGGCGTGGGGGTCATGCTCGAAAATCAGGCGATCTTTACAAGTGCCGGGCTCGCTTTCATCGCCATTGCATAATACGTACTTCGGTTTGGGCGCCTGCTTGGGCACAAATGACCACTTCATCCCGGTATTGAAGCCAGCCCCGCCGCGGCCGCGGAGCCCGGAGTTCTTGACCTCGTTGATGATGGCGTCCGGCTGCATCGCGAGCGCCTTCTGCACGGCCTTGTAGCCGTCCAGTGCAAGGTAGCGGTCGATATCGGTCGCACCTTGACCAAAGCGTTTCGACACAACCTTTACTTCGTCGGGATGAGAAACCAAGTCAGCCATGCAAAATTCGTGATTTAGAAATTTGTAATTGCAATTCGGAGCGCTGGCTCAGAGCAGCCACGCATTGTTGCAAAACTTCAATTACGAATTACTAAACAACGCACAGGTCACTGCGTTCCTTTCTTTTCATATGCCTCTAAAACGCGAGCCATCTTTTCCGGCGTCAGGTTCTCGTGAAAATCGTAGTTCACTTGTGCGGCCGGGGCCCAACTGCAGGCGCCAATGCACTCGACCTCCTCAAGGCTGAAAAGCCCATCTGGAGTGGTGCCCTTATTGCCGACTCCAAGCTTCTTTTTACATTCTTCGAACAACTCCTCTGCGCCTCGCACCATGCACGAAATGTTCGTGCATACCTGCACGTTGTACTTGCCTCGCGGCCGGGTAGTCAGCATCGAGTAGTAGCTGATCACGTTACGCACATCGAGTTGCGTCAGCTCCAGCCGGCTGGCGATTTCGCCAATCGCTTCGTCGCTCAAGTAGCCGACTTCGTCCTGCGCGTAAAGGAGCGTTGGAACCAGCACCGACCGCTTCGTCGGATAGTGCTTCAGCATCTCGGCAAAGCGCGACTCGAATTGGTCGGAAAACCTCACCGGTCGATCTCTCCCAGAACAATGTCGATGCTTCCGATTGCCGCCACAACATCGGCGATCAACCGTCCTTCGCACATCTTGGGCAGCAATTGGAGGTTCGCCAAGCACGCCGACCGCATGTGGACGCGATACGCCTTCGCCGTGCCGTCACTGACCACGTAATAGCCCATTTCGCCGCGTGGGGACTCGACTGGCTGGTAGACCTCGCCCGCCGGAACTGTGAAACCTTCCGTGATGATCTTGAAGTGGTAGATGAGCGCTTCCATTTGCGTCTTCATCTTTTCGCGGTCCGGCAACACCACCTTGGGAGCATCAGCCTTGATAGGACCGTCCGGCATGCCGTCCAGCGCTTGCTTCACAATGCTGATTGACTCGCGCAACTCCTGCACCCGGCAGAGATATCGCGCGAAAACGTCGCCGTCCTGCAAGACCGGCACCTTGAATTTGAAGTTCTCGTATCCCGAGTACGGCATATCCCGCCGCAGGTCGATATCCACGCCACTGCCGCGAAGCGTAGGACCGCTTGCCCCCAAGGCAATGGCGTCCTCTGCAGTGATCCGAGCTACTCCCTTGGTGCGCATCATCCAGATCGGGTTAGCGGTCAGCAGGTCTTCATACTCATCCACACGCGCGGGGAAGCGATCCGCAAAGTGGCGTACCCGCTCGAAAAAACCGAGCGGCGGCGCGAGAGCCAGACCTCCAACCCGGAAGTAAGAGGTCATCATCCGCTGTCCACTGACCATCTCGAATAGCCGCAAAATGTCTTCGCGCTCGCGGAAGCAGTAAAGGAAGACGGTCATCGCCCCAATATCGAGCGCGTGAGTACCCAGCCATACCAGGTGAGAGTTGATCCGGGTGAGCTCATTCAGCATCACCCGCATCCACTGCGCCTTGGGCGGAATTTCCAGACCGAGCAGCTTTTCTACCGCCAGTACATAGCAGAGGTTATTCGTCAGGGGACAAAGGTAGTCGATGCGATCCGTCAGCGGTACTACCTGCTGGTAGAACTTGGCTTCGCAGGTTTTCTCGATGCCGGTGTGAAGATAGCCGATATCCGGCATGATACGTACGACGTTCTCGCCATCGATTTCAAGGATGACCCTCAGCACGCCATGGGTGGATGGGTGCTGCGGCCCCATGTTCAGGATCATGGTGCGATCCTGCCCTCGGTCAATTTCCGGCATGCTGGTCAAGTGCGCCACGTTATCGGTATCCCTCGACTGGAAAGTCCTTCCTTAATGGATGACCTTCCCAGTCCTCCGGCATCATGATGCGGCGTAAATACGGGTGTCCAGAGAAGCGCACTCCGAACAAATCGAATACTTCGCGCTCGAAATAGTTGGCGGCAGGCCACAACGGAGTAATTGAATCCACGACGGGGCTGCTGCCGTCCAGGCGCACTTTCAATCGAACGCGCTCCTTCTTTGGAATCGAAAGCAGGTGATAAATGACTTCGAAGCGCGGTTCTGATGGATACCAGTCGACGCAGGTCACGTCCGAGAGAAAGTTAAAGGGACAGGCGGGATCGTCTCGCAGGAGCGCGCAAGCTTCGCGAATGTAGGAACGCTCGATCTGGATGCTCATCTCGTCCCGGTCAAACTTCACCCCGGATACGGCGGCAGGATTCCAGGAGAGCAACAAACCCACTGCGGGATGGCTTTTGAGCTGTTCCAGATCAGTGATCGGGGCAGATAACGGCATCAGACTTGACCCCGACGCGGCGAAGCCGCTCCCCAATCCAGGACTCCCTTTTTCCAGATGTAGAAAAATCCCACCAGCACGATGCCGACGTACACGAGCATTTCCCAAAAGCCGAACATTTTGAGTTGCCTCAGAATGACTGCCCAGGGATACAGGAACACGGCTTCCACATCGAAGAGGATGAAGAGCATGGCTACAAGATAGAATTTGACCGAAAAGCGTTCCCGCGCGTTGCCCACGGGAGCCATGCCGCATTCATAAGGAGAGAGCTTGGCGCGGGTCGGCCGCCGATAGCCCACAATCCAGGAAATCAGCACGATGCCGGTCGCTACCGCGCTCACGAGCAGGAAATGAATCAATAACGGCAGGTAACGGGCGAAGTAATTGTCCGGCATAGTAGAGGCTATATATAATTCGCGCCAAGCAATGCTTAAACGTTCTAGATTAGAGTTCGCCTTCGGGTAGTGTCAAGCGACGCCGCTCGTTGCAACCATGCTGGTGTGAGCGCAACTGCCTCGGTCACGAATCGAGTACGCATGATTTTTGGTTTCAACACCGACGTGAAACATGGTGACACGATTTATCACGTGCAGAGTGAAGCGCGCGAAAACGAGTTGCTGCTACAGACGCAGGTCTTTGTTCGCGGGCGCTGCATCGGTAAGCGTGCCGTCTCCTACGCCGAGAAGCTATCTCAGGGCGGGTTCAGCGATCAGCAAAAAGAGCAGATGCTGCGCGATCAGCACCGCTCCGTACTGGATTCCATTCGCGACGGCAAAGTCGAGAGCATCCTGGACCGGCGCGACACTCCAGAAGTCTTAGCCGCGGTGAAGGAACTCGACCTCGAATGGCTCAATGCCAATTCCGTCCATGCCGACCGCAATCTGATTATGCGGCTGCGCGTAACCGAAGGCGGATCCGCTGTCAAGGGCGCGCGTCTTACCTTCCGCTTCGCGCGACCCGACGCCGCCCCCTTCTATACACAAGTGGTCACCGACGATGGAGGGCAGGCGGAAATGAAGTTGGATCTGGAGGAAGCTGCCTTACCTGATTCCTCGGTCCTGATTCAAGCACGCTATGGTGATCGCACGGCCACCAGAAAGTTCCAGCTACGCAAAGTAGATTGATCTCCGCCGTCTGGCTCCGTGCTCGCTTGCGTCCGCATAGTAGGCACCTGTCTCCGACACCCTTGCTGGTCCCGTTTCAGCTTGCGACAATGGATGCAATGACCATCCAGATCAACGGCGAGCCGCGCAATTTCGAAGGACCTCTCGCACTGGCGACTCTGATCGAGAAGCTTGGCATGAAGCAGGACCGTGTAGCGATTGAACTGAACCGTGATGTCGTGCCTCGCGATCGTTGGCCGCACACCCAACTCGCCGAAGGTGATCGCCTGGAGATCGTACACTTCGTTGGCGGCGGTTGCTGAAGCGCCGAGTCGTGAAGGCCCGGACTTAATCGGAGCCCCACCCGGGACCAGCCCAACAGGAAAGTAAAGGGCCCATGGCATGAGCCCACCTAGTCAATACCTGCTCCACAGATTCTCTCCTTGACTTCATGCGACTCGTGCCTACAATGATGCAAACATTTTCAGCAGCTTTTGTTTTAAACATTTTACTGAATGCGGGAACGCTTCACATCTCGGGAATTGGTGGCCCTGACCGGGATCACTCCCCGCCAGTTGCAGTGGTGGGACGAGCGGGGCATCGTGGTTCCGGAGCGCGCAGGTCATCGCCGGATGTACTCGATGGAGCATCTGGCCGAAGTCGCTGTGATCTGCGAATTGCGCAGTCGCGGCTTCTCGCTCCAGCGGATGCGTAAGGTGATTCGTTTCCTGCAGCGGGAATTCGGCAGAACGCTTGCCGACACGGTCACGGGTGGGTCTGATTACCACCTGCTTACCGACGGAGAAAATCTCTATCTGGAAACTTCAGCGCAGCAGATTGTGGACATCCTGAAGAACTCGCGGCAGCCGATGCTCGCGATATGTCTCAGCGATGCGGTGCGCCGGGTTAGAGCTGAAATTCGCGCGTCGGGCACGCGCAAAGCAGCAATTTCCAGTGTAGTCAAACCTCTGTCTGCAGTGAGAAAGGTTTCCTAGAGCGCAGGCCAGAGTTCCGCCGGAGGCGAACCATGATGATCGGAGAACTGAACATCCTCAGTGAGTGGATTCCCGAGCAGATGATGCCGGGCACTGTTTTCGTGCTCGAAAACGCCGGCCAGGTCGGCGAAAAGGACGATCCTTACTGGGCAGTGCTTTCCTGCCCCTCCTGCGGCACCCTGGGTCTGATCACGCGCAAGCAGATTGCCGGGCTGCTCCCGGTTATTTGTGGCTCCGAAAAATGCTCCGCTCAATTCTTCATCAACGACAGCAATATCGTTCCCCGCAAGCCATTCTAGACTGATCGGGTGCGGCATTTGCTGTCCGCCTGCCTATACATTCTCAGCTTGCAATTTCTGCTGGGAAACCGGTACTTGCTCCACGATTTCGATCCCGAATCCCTCGAGTCCCGCTACCCGTCGCGGGTGATTGGTCAGGAGCCGAATTCTACGCAAGCCCAGATCCGACAAGATTTGTGCGCCAATTCCAATCTCACGTTGTGTTTTGCGCTCGCTCTCCGGAAGAGCCGGCAGTCGGCGGTCGCGATGGAACGCCAGCAGGGTACGCTCCCCCATACGTTCGACGGAAAACCCTTTCGAACTCTGGTGCAGGTAAATCAGGGCTCCTCGGCCCTCGTTCGCGATTGCCCGCATTGAACCTTCGATCGCCGCTCTGCAATCGCAAGTCGTTGCCCCGAAGACATCACCCATCACGCAATGGGCATGCATGCGCACCAGGACAGGGTCGGTTCCGCTGCCGATATCGCCGCGCACCAGAGCCATATGTGACTCTCCGCCATCCACCTCGCTCTCGTACGCAATCAGGCGGAATTCACCGTAGGACGTTTGCACCAGGGCTTCGCCCAACCGGTGAACGTATCGCTCATGCGCCATCCGGTAGCGTATGAGTTCCGCGACCGTCAGCATTTTCAATTTGTGCATTTTGCAGAACTCAATCAGGTCGGGGACGCGCGCCATCGTCCCGTCATCTTTCATGATCTCGCAGATGATTCCGGCGGGGACCATTCCCGCCAGCCTCGCCAAATCCACCGACGCCTCGGTCTGGCCGGCGCGAACCAGTACCCCTCCTTTGCGGGCTCGGAGAGGGAACACGTGCCCGGGCCTCGCCAGGTCCGATGGCCGGGTTGCCGGGTCAATGGCCATTCGGATGGTCCGCGCGCGATCGTATGCGGAGATTCCCGTGGTCACTCCATCCCGTGCGTCGATTGCCTCACAGAACGCAGTGCCGTACTGGGATGTGTTCTCAGCGGTCATAGGACCAATCCGTAGATGTTCCAGGCGCTCTTCCGTCATCGCCAGGCAAACCAGCCCGCGACCATACTTCGCCATGAAGTTGATGGCGTCGGGCGTGACCTTCTCCGCCGCGAGTGTCAGGTCGCCTTCGTTTTCACGATCCTCATCGTCCACCACCACGATCATGCGTCCAGCCCGGAACTCTTCGATGGCGGTGGGCACATCCGTAAATGGCGAATGAGAGTGCATGGCTAGAGTCTAGCAAAGCGTACCAAGCAATTCATTTGGCGACGGCCTGCTCAGCGCCACGAAAAAGAGCACGCATGGCGCGTATGATCCAGCGGGTCACGGTAATGGTCACGATCAGCAGCCAGGCAACAACTGCCGCGGCCAAAAAGGGATGTTTGCTGGCAAACCATGTCAGGAAGATGGCTAGTGCATCTTCACCCATGCTGAGCGTGAAGTTCGACAGGGGCTCAGGGGAGGGCGTCACGGCGGCGCGCACAGCTGTTTTGCCGCCATGGGCAGCCAAGGCGATTAATCCACCCGCGAAGGCTGCCAGCATCTGCTCAGTGGGGGAAAGTTGACCTGTCGCTCGATAGGCGAGCAGGGCCGCCACAGGCACACGAATGAAAGTATGAAGCGCGTTCCAAACCAGATCGAAAGCGGGTACTTTGTCGGCGAAGAATTCCACCAGGAACAATACCGCTGCGGCAGCGATCACATACCAGTTCTGCAGGAGCTGTAGCGGCGGAGGAAGAGGGAGGGCGCCAGCGCGAGCCAGCAAACCCAAAGTGGCTACCGTGGCATAAAGATTCAGGCCGGCTGCGAAACTGATCGCGATCAGCAAGGCTACCAATTCATTGCCCGGCAGTTTGATCGTGTTCAGCATGTCCGACGCCCCAAGTTTAAAATTCCTGGAGTTGCAACCGTTGGAAGCCTGGTCAGAGGAACAGGCTGCCAAAGCAAAAGGGCCGCCGGATCGGCGACCCCTTCATGCCTGCAAATTCGTCCGAATTACAGGGTGGATTCGATTTCGAAGCCCCATGCTTCCAGCAACGGCTCCGGAATGTACTTCGAATTCTTGTTACGCCGCGCCCATTCACGCAGACGGGTCGAGCGCAAGTACTGGTCCGGAGACAGCTTGTACTCACGGACGACTTGCTCGAATTCAGTGACAGTGGGGACAATCGGTCCAATCGGTTCCGGCTTGCCCCAATTAGGATTTCCACGTCGCTTTGCCATGAAAAGTATGCCTCTTTCAGCCTGGGATGAATTCCACAACTTAAAGTGTTGGGACCTAAATACTTTAGATTCTTTCAGCGGCGCCGGGGATTCACGCAGAAAACGAAGTCTCCGAGAAACCCGTGAGCCCTATAGCAGGTCACTAATGACTGATTGGAAACCAGAGATTCTAGGCAAGAATTACAGCTATGTCAATCAAAACGTGGACTTCCCTTTTCCGTATTTTTGACGTAAGTCTCGAATTGACATAACTTTACGCTGACAAGTGGCCCAGCGATATTACGCAGCTAGTGTTCAGGTGTAGCTTCCGTGAGAATTTGCAAGTAATTGACGCAAAAGGCGATGGATGTACAGACACGCTCAAATGCTGCGTGACAGCTCCCGCGTAAGCAACCCAATGTTCAAATTACGGAAGGTTACGAGCGTAATTCGGGGTCTCTTCGTATCGTTGATTCGGGGGCGGCACATTCGTAAAGTCCTTACAGGAGGTAAGGCGTGAAAGACATTTACGAGGTTCTCCGCAAAAAGCAAACTCAGCAAGTTCAACTCGGCAAGCAGATCGAGGCGCTTCAGCATGCTGCTGAAGAACTGCGCAACGTAGCTCACCTCCTGGACTCAGAAGATGAAGAGAAGGAATCGTCCGCTCGCTCCTAAAATCCTTCACAGCAAAGGCGTTACATGATGGGCTTGAAGTCGCTGGTTCTTTCGTCCGATGAGAAGGTCGTGCGCTTGCTGCGCCGCGTGCTCAGCGACTTGGAAATTGCTATTGAGTTCTGTGAGCGCCGCGATGACGCCATCCGCAAACTCACCCGTGAGCGGTTCGAGGCTGTGATCGTGGACTGTGACGAGCGGGAAGCGGCTGCTGGACTGTTGAAAGCGGTACGAACATCCCCGGCTAATAAGCGCGCCATCGCAGTTGCGATTGCCTCATCGAGTACCAATCTCCGCGCGGCTTTCGACATGGGAGCTCATTTCGTGCTTTACAAACCTCTTTCGGCAGAGCGAGCCAAGGGCAGCTTTCGCGCAGCCCGGGCGCTTATGAAGCGAGAGAGGCGTCGCAACTTCCGACTTCCGATGCAGGTCCCGGTGTCGTTCCTGGGCGGCACGGCCACCCACCGCGCTTTGACTGTTGATCTCAGCGAAGGTGGGTTCTCCATACGCCTGCCGCGGCGGACTCTCGAGGCGGGGAGAGTGCGATTCGCTCTCATGTTGCCGGGCTCAACACTGGAAATTGAAGGTCTAGGCGAGGTCGCGTGGGAAAGCCCCGGTGGCCACATCGGAATACGCTTCACGGAAGTGTGCGCCGATGCGCGCCATCACCTCAAATCCTGGCTGAATGAGAATGCATCTGAACCCGAAAAAGATGATCCGCCCGTCCGTTGTCATTTGACCGATCTTAGCCTGAATGCATGTTATCTCGAAGTCAGCTCGCCGTTTCCCATTGGCACCCAGGTCGTGCTTTCGATGAGGGTCGCCGATTTGCAGGTTCGTGCTGAGGGTGTGGTTCGGGTCATGCATCCGGAGATCGGCATGGGCGTTGAATTCATCCTTTCCACTGCAGACCAGCGCAGTCACGTGGAAAAATTCATTCAGGCATTAATGACGAATCAGGGCGCACGTCCCGATCTGCTGGTTGAACCGGAAGGTCTGGAGACGGACACGTCGCCGGCCGCCCCAAAACCCGGTTCGGAGCAGAGCGAAGACCCTCTTCTGGATCTGTTTCAGCACAAAGCCATTCTACCGGCGCAAGCCTTTCTCGCAGAGCTACGTAAGCAACGCCGCACCCAAGTACTCGATCCCGCCGAGACTGTCTTTGAGATCTGAACAAAGTCCCCCAGGCATTCCGCTGCAGTATATCGGCATCCAATCATAACGTTGCGCTCTCCCTCGTCAAAACTGAGGTGTCGGTACTTCGCTTGCTTCCTTGTGCTTTCGGCAATTCTCGTTCCAGCAGCGGCGAGACGGAGCGATTCTCAGGCTGAGCCTGCATTTCCGTCGCATGAGCGCTCGACAGGGCGCAAACCAAAGCTCGCAGGTGTACCCAACTTCGGCCAGGTCAGTCCCACACTTTATCGTGGCGGACAACCGTCAATCGAAGGTTTTGAGGCGCTCGCCCGGATGGGAATCGATATTGTCGTTGACAATCGCGGCTCTCGCAAAAGCGAACGCGACCTGGTGACCCGGCTTGGCATGCAGTATGTTGCGATTCCATGGCATTGTCCGCATCCCACCGATGAACCATTCGCGCGCTTTCTGAAGTTGTTACGCGACAATCAGGGTAAGAAGATCTTCGTTCATTGCCGCTTGGGGGATGACCGCACCGGAATGATGATCGCCGCTTACCGCATGGCGGACGACGGTTGGAATTCCAGGGAAGCGTTGGCTGAGATGAAGGCCTTCGGTTTCACGAGCTTTCATCACCTGATTTGCTTCGGATTACCGTCGTACGAAGCCAACTTCCCGAACCGACTGCGCACACAACCAGCTTTCAAGGATGTAGTGCCGTTCTCGCCTGAACAATAGCACCGATACAGCTCAGCATGATCGCTCCCATGTAGTTCGTGGTGCAGGCTTCCCGCGTCATCCCAACCATATATCTGATTCGTTTTTCATTATCGGCTTCTTCGATGTGAGCGTCCGTATTATGCTTAAAGGAGTTATCTAATTCCTGTGCGTCTTCTTCTGGATATCTTCGCCCAAACCCTGCAAACCCTGTGGGCGCACAAGCTGCGCTCGTTTCTCACCATGTTTGGCATCGCGTGGGGCGTAGGGTCGCTGCTTTTGCTCGTCGGCTTGGGTGAGGGCTTCCGTTCCGGGAATCGCAAGCAGTTCGATTCGCTGGGCGAAAACGTTATGTTCATCTGGTCGGGCCGGGCACCGGCTGTGCAGGGCAGCTTCACCGCCCTCAAGCAGTACTACCTCACGTATGCGGATTACGGCGACGTGAAGCGTGACTGCCCCAGCATAAACGATGCTACGCCGGTGATCTCGCGTGGCGACGTCCGCGCAGTCAGCGATTTCTATCAGACCAGTGGCCAACTGATGGGTGTGAAAGCGAATTTTGGCAAACTGCGCTATATGCCCATCGCCCAAGGGCGCTGGATGAATGACATGGACGACAGCCAGAAGCGTGCGGTCGTCGTTCTTGGCGACGAAGCGCGGCGGATTCTGTTCCCCGGCCGGCCGTCGCTGGGCAGCACCATTCTGCTGAACGGCGTGGAATTCGAGGTGATCGGGCTGCTTCAGCGCATTGGACACGGCGACAACAACAATATGAACTTGCGCATCTTCGTGCCGTTCGCCACCATGCAGCGGTACTTCCCTCTGACGAACGTCGGCGAAACTCTCGACGCAATCTCTTTCATTAACTATCAGCCCCGCACCCGCGCGCTTCACGAAGTCGCACGGGAGGAGGTGCACAAGGTCATCGCCCGAAATCACGGTTTCGACTACCGTAACCTGGACGCATTCGATGAATGGGACACGATTCGCACTGCCGACCAGATCGGCAAGATCTTCGACGCCATGAACATGTTTCTCGGCAGCGTGGGTATGGTCACGCTCGCGTTGGGCGCCATCGGAATCATCAACATCATGCTGGTTGCGGTAGCAGACCGGACAAGAGAGATCGGACTGCGCAAGGCGATTGGCGCTACCAACGCCAGCATCATGTTTCAATTCTTTGCCGAAGGGGCGTTCCTGACGCTGCTGAGTGGTGCGATCGGGATGGGCTGCGCAGCCGCGCTGATGGCAGCTCTGTCGAATTTGCCGTCTCCTCCCGGATGGGACCCGCCTAAGCTTGTCCTCTCCACCGCGGTGCTCGCGATCGTTTCGCTGGCGGTCGCCGGTGTAGCTGCGGGCCTGTACCCAGCCCGGCGCGCAGCCCTGCTGCAACCCGTGGAAGCGCTTCGTAAGGAATAAGCATGAAGCGCGACCTCCTCCATCAGGCGTACAGCGCCATGCGGCACGATTTGCAGAAGACGGTACTCACCATGCTGGGGATGGCATGGGGTATCGCAACCGTCGTCTTGCTGCTCGCATATGGCGAGGGATTCGGCCGCGCCATCCACAATATCTTTGAAACCTTCGGCGCCAAGGCTGTGGGCATTTATCCCGGACGCACCTCCCAACAGGCCGGAGGTAACAAGGCAGGAGTACAGATTCGCTTCACCCAGGAAGACGTCGAGTTGGTGCGCAACGTAGCACCTTTAGTACGACACGTGTCCCGAATCGTGGATAAGGACGCAACCGTCCAGAATGGCTCGCGCTCCTTCACCTTCCCCATCCATGGCGCCGACTCCTCGATACAGGACATCTGGAACCTTCATCTTCAGGAAGGGCGCTTTCTCAACGAGCAGGACAATCTGGAGCACGCGCACGTCGTCGTGCTCGGATCCGAAGCGCGCGAGAAATTATTTTCAGGCATGCCTGCACTCGACCAGTACGTGCGCATAGGCGGCAGTACCTTCCAGGTGATCGGCGTTCTTGAGCCGCGCCCCCAGGAAGGTGACAGTGACGAGAATCGAACCTGTTACCTGCCGTTCTACTCCATGGATACGCTGGCTGATATTCACTATCTCAGCGGGATCTGGTTCGATTTTGAAGGCATGGACCACAACAAAGTCACAAAATCCCTGCGGGAGGCTTTGGGATCTGCTCACAATTTCAAGCCCGACGATCAACGGGCCTTGTTCATCTTCGACGCCATGAAGCAGCTCGATCAGTTCAATATCATCAGCATCGGATTGAAAGTCCTGCTGGCATTCGTGGGAACTATTACGCTCGGAATTGGCGGGGTGGGCTTAATGAACATCATGCTGGTCTCCGTGACGCAACGCACTCGTGAGATCGGCGTCGAGAAGGCTCTTGGGGCCACGCGCCACAATATTTTGTTTCAATTCCTCGCCGAGGCGATGGTCATCACCGCGGTCGGCGGTGTCTTGGGCATCGTTTTGTCTTACATCGTTTCCATCTCTGTAGGGTCCCTGACCTTATACAGTGCCTTTGCTAAGCATGGCGAGATGGGTGACATTCGGCTGCTGGTCGCTCCCAAAGTGTTGCTGATTGCGACCATGATCCTTGGCGTCGTAGGCGTGATCAGCGGTATGTTTCCTGCTATGCGTGCGGCGAATCTGGATCCCATCGAGGCGCTCCGTTATGAGTAACGCTATCGGGCAAGTGCACGGAACCATCGCTCTTGACGCGCATCTCCGCTAAAATAGTCAGCAGTATGTTTCGCTTTGTCCTTGCCTGTGTCCTCGCATTGGGTCTCCTTATGTCGCAGGTACGTGCGCAGGAGAATTCGAATACGCCCCCGCGTTCTGATTCTCCTGCTGATCAGGGGACAGCCTCCCAGTCTGCTGCCGAGCCTCAGTCGCAGCAAGAATCAACCGGCGATAAGGAGCCATGGAGCACACGCGCAGCTTCTGGTTCGGCTCGCGACACCGAAGCAGGCGAGAGCTCCAGTCGCGATACGCGCATCGATTTGAGTCCGCCGAAGGATGACGCGAAGAAGCATCCCAACAGTGCCGCGGCGGTTGCCGACGCCGAGGATGCCGCGGAGGGCAAGAGCGAGATCCAGGAATTGCATCCCTGGAATCCGCACAAGGCTCTGAAGGACACCGAAGTCGGAGATTTCTATTTCAAAAAGAAGAATTATCGGGCCGCCATGGACCGCTACCAGGAGGCGCTGCTCTACAAGCCCAATGATGCGTTGGCCACTTTTCACCTGGCGCAGTGCCAGGAAAAGCTCGGTCAACTGCAAGAGGCGGTAATCAGCTACGAAGGATACTTGAAGATCCTGCCTCACGGTCCTTTGGCAGAAGAAGCGCAGAAATCCATTGAGCGATTAAAGGCTTCACCGGGAAGCGGCGCGACCGCCCAAAGGTAACGTTGTTTCTCCACCGCGGCATCCCTGAGGTGTCGCACTCTCAAACGAGACACATGCCCCAATACCTCCGTCTGCACGAGTTTCTGGTTAAACCCGGCTGCGAAGCTGAATTCGAGCGCATCTACGGATCCGCCGGAGATTGGGTGAAGTTGTTCCGTGAAGCAGAGGGATACGAGGGAACAGAACTGCTGCTCGACTCTGCGAGGCCAAGGCGATATGTCACCATCGACCGCTGGACCTCGGAATCGGCCTACAACGCATTCCAATCGCAGTTTGGAAAACGTTATACCTCGCTTGACCTTGCCTGTGAGCGTCTGAACGAACTTGAGAAAGCACTGGGCGGGTTCATAAGCGGCGACTCCGGGTAGAGAGCCTGACCCGCGTCTTTGGGTCAGGCCTCGCCAGCTTGACCCCGCCGCGGTCAGCTCCTACGATGCTGTTTGGGCTCATGATCTCCGGTACAGGATGGCATCGTTGTAACTCTCGCGCCGGACTTTTCGCCCGCCTGGTGGTCGTTGTCGTACTGCTTCCAGCCAGCCTTTTCGCCCAGGCAAATTCAAACCAGCAAATTGCGAATTTTACAGATATTGCAGAGAAGGCCGGCCTTACTGCTCGTGTCGTGTTCGGTGGTGTGAATACTAAGAAATACATTATTGAGACCACGGGCACCGGAGTCGCAATCTTCGATTATGACAATGATGGCTGGCCCGACATTTTCGTTGTCAACGGCACCACGCTCGATGGGTTTCCGACCGGCAAGGGTCCCACAAACCACCTCTACCGTAACAATCATGACGGCACTTTTACCGACGTCACGGTGCGCGCCGGACTAGCTGCGAGCGGCTGGGGGCAGGGCGTCTGCGTCGGCGATTACGACAATGATGGCTGGGAAGACCTCTACGTCACTTATTACGGCAAGAATCGTCTCTACCACAATCAACAGGGGATATTCACTGACGTTTCGGAGAACGCCGGAGTGGCCGGATCGGGCAAATCGTGGGGCTCGGGATGCGCGTTCCTCGACTACGACCGCGACGGACATCTCGATTTAATGGTTGCAAACTACGTCGACTTCGACGTGACTACGGCGCCCGGGCCGGGTCAACGCGCTTCCTGCATGTGGAAAGGCGTTGCCGTGATGTGCGGCCCGCGCGGGCTGCCTGGGGCTAAGAACATCCTGTATCACAGTCGCGGCGATGGCGCATTCGATGATGTCACGACGAAGGCACACATCGACCGGGCGGATGGCCATTATTCACTCAGTATTTCTACGCTTGACTTCGACGACGACGGCTGGCCCGACATTTACATTGCCTGCGATAGCACACCGAGCATTCTTTACCGCAACAATCGTGACGGTACCTTTACCGATGTTGCGGTTACGGCGGGTGCTGCTTTTAACGAAGACGGCCGCGAGCAAGCCGGCATGGGTACCACGATCGGCGACTACGATGGCGACGGACGCCTCGATATTTTCAAAACCAACTTCTCTGACGATACTTCCACTCTCTATCGCAACAACGGCGACGGTACGTTCACAGATGCCACATTTTCTGCCGGCTTGGGCCTGCACACAAAATATCTGGGTTGGGGCACAATGTTTTTCGACTTTGATAACGACGGCTGGCCCGACCTGCTGCTGGTCAACGGCCACGTCTACCCGGAGGTGGACCGGTTCAAGCTGGGCAGCAATTTCGTAGAACCTCGTATTCTCTATCACAACAACGGAAACGGCACCTTCACTGATATCTCCGAATCGAGTGGCCAGGGTATAACCACTGCAGCGTCGTCGCGAGGGCTCGCCATCGGCGATCTGTGGAATGATGGAAAACTATCAGCAGTGATCAGCAACATGAACGACCGGCCGAGCCTGCTGGTCAACCAGGTCCGTACTGCGAATCACTGGATGGCCATCAAAACCGTTGGAACCAAGTCCAATCGCGACGGCATAGGCGCAAAGATCACGATAAGACTGGGAAAGCGCATTCTGGTGGATGAGGTACGCAGCGGATCGAGCTATGACTCCAACAGCGACATGCGCGTGCACTTCGGACTGGGTACGGCTACCAAGGTTGATTCTGTTGAGATCCGCTGGCCGAGCGGTCTGGTGGAGCACTTCGAATCTCTGCCAGTCGATCACATCCACACAGTCAGGGAAGGCTCCGGCTCGGCGGGCAGCACTGCTTCAACGGCCAGCCCGACAAAAAAGTCTTAGGGCCAGTTGACGGTAATCCCCACTCGCCGGTTCAACATTGCTTGGCTACCTCGTCGCTTTTGTTCGTGCCGTTTTCTCAAACTGCATGGTTCGGATTACACCTTTGCCTTCTTCCACAAAAACAACCTGGTTTGGCCTAAGGTCTTTGAGCGTGTCCACCTGTCCGCTGGGCCAGCGGATCTCAAGCAGTTCAATTTTTTCCGCTTTTCCTAAACCAAAGTGGACTCGCAGATCATTTTGCGAGATGTAGCTGCCCCCGCTGCGCACTTCGTCGATCTGTGAGTGCGGAGCCTTTTCGTCCGGCGGATGGGTAACGCACCGGATCCGCGCCCCGATGCCGCTGCGGTTCGATTTGGTTCCGATCGTTTTGACCTTTATCCAGTTGTTTGGCAGTCGCGTGTCGCAGCGCAACAATTGCGGGAAATCATTGACCGTGTTGACAACAACGTCGATGTCGCCGTCGTTGTCGAAGTCGCCGAACGCACAACCTCGCGCTGGAGCAGGAGTCGAAATACCCGCGCCAGCCTGGAAGGACACGTCCTCAAAGTGTCCGTTGCGCTGGTTCTTGTAGAGCAGCTTACGCTGCGCATATCCCGACTCCGTCTTTAGCTGCTCAACCTCCGGATACACGTGTCCGTTGCAGATCAGGATGTCGGGCCAGCCATCGTTGTCCATGTCGATGAAACCGCATCCCCAGCCAAGAAATTGCGTGTGGGCCCCGAGTCCACCGGTGAATGTCGCGTCTTCAAAGTTCCAGTTTCCACGATTGTGATAGAGAGAAGGCGTGTCTCCGGCAAAATTGGTCTTGGCAATATCGAGATTGCCGTCCAGATCGTAGTCCGCCGCTGCAACTCCCATGCCCGCCTGCGGTTTACCATCCGGGCTCAGCACGCATCCCGACTCCAGGCCCACGTCGACGAACTTGCCGTTGTGCTTGTTCTGGTACATTGCACTCGCCGTGGAATCGTCGGCAACGTAAATGTCGGGCCAGCCATCGTTGTCGAAGTCTGCCGTCAGGACGCCCAGGCCGTACGTTCCGTTGGCCTGCAGAATTCCTGAAGTCTCCGAGACATCGGTAAATGTGCCATCGCCATTGTTGTGATACAGGATGTTGCGTCCGCCGTTCAGCCCTGGAGGCCCGCAGGCGACCATCACACCCTTGTAAAGACAAGGTCCCGACTCGGGCACCGGAGCCGTCGCCAGATCCAGATCGATATAATTCGCCACGAAGAGGTCGAGGCGACCGTCGCGATCGTAATCCACGAACGCGCAGCCCGTGTTCCAACGAGTCCCTTTCCCCGCCACTCCAGCTTTCTCGCTCACGTCGGTAAAGGTGCCATCCCCGTTGTTGTGATAAAGAATGTTCTTTCCGTAATAGGTGACGTAGAGGTCGTCAAAACCATCGTTGTTGTAGTCGCCAACACAACAACCCTGTCCCCAGCCGTACCGCCCAACTCCCGCCTTGACCGTAACGTCGGTGAATGTGCCGTCGCGATTGTTTTTGAACAAATGCGACATGGGCTGCTGAGACGCGGGGACATCTTCCAGGCGCCGGCCGTTTACCAGGAATATGTCGAGCCAGCCATCGTTATCGTAGTCGTAGAACGCGACGCCACACCCGGTCGTTTCCAGTAGATATTTGTTCTTGTGCTCGCCGCCAAAAATCGTCTTTACATTCAGACCCGATTCGCGGCCCACATCCACGAAGCTGATGCCGAGGTCAACTTCTGTTGCGCTGGGCCGGCTTTGCCCGGTATTTGCGTTTTGCGTGAGCGCGGAGGTCAGTAACGGGGGTTGCGGAAGGGCAAGCGACAACACGCCCTCGAGTGGCAGCACCAGTGCGGTTCGACTCAGAGACTTTAAGAAATCGCGCCGTGAAGAAGAGGACAACAGAACTTTTCCCGCCAGCTGTACCTATTGCTAGAATTCACCCTTTACGTTTGTATAGTAGAAACTTGAAGATTGGCAAGCGAAGCAAGAGGTCGCGGTCAGAACGCGACGTCGCAATGTCCCGACCACAAGTCTTTTTCCGGCAATCTTCGCCAAAGTATTCGGATAATCTTCGAGCACGCCGCCATGCCTAAACTTTCCCTTGCATTTCTATGCCTGCTCGCGATCGTTTTAATTTGCTTGTCTGCCAGTCCGATACGTACGAACGCGCAGAATCAGCCGAAACCACTCGAGCTTTCTCGTCCAGCTCGAGCTTCCGAGTTCTTACCCGTTGTCGGCCAGCGTGCAGCGCTGTTCGGCCAGGAGACCGGCAGCCTGGAAGGCTGGGTTTATCCCCTAAAGATATTTCGAGATTTTCACCTCAATGTGCTGACCGAAGGTCGCGTGCTACCGGCCGAGACATTGGCCCGCACTGTCACGGTGCGCCCCGAGTGCGCAGTTATCACCTATTCCGGCGATACATTCTCCATCCGCGAAACGCTTTTCGTCCCTGTGCACGAGCCGGGCGCGCTGATGCTGTTCGATGTTCAAACCGTGCAGCCACTCGAACTCGAAGCCGGCTTCGAGCGAGATTTTGAACTTGAGTGGCCGGCCGCGATTGGCGGCACCTACATTAACTGGGACGTCGATCGTCGGGCGTTCTATTTTGGAGAAGAGAGCAAGAAGTACGCGGCATTTCTTGGGTCCCCAACGTCGACCGATGCCAGTGTTGAGTACTTCACTAACTACTCCGCTTCGCGCCAGAGTTCGTTTCGCCTCGGGGTGATCAATAAGGGCAGGGAATCACGCGTTATCGCGTTTGCGGCATCCGTGCAGGGAGCGCCCGATGCGGAAAAAACCTACAAACATCTCTTGGCAGATGCTGCTGTGCTACTTATTGATTCTGCCGACTTTTACCGCGATTATTTGAACCGGACGGTCAGCCTCGATCTCCCGGACGCGCAACTCCAGCAGGCCTATGACTGGTCGCGCGTAAGTATGATCCAGGGACTGGTACAAAACCCCTCGCTCGGAACCGGGCTTGTCGCGGGCTATCGCACCTCTGGCGACTACGAGCGGCCCGGCTTTGCGTGGTTCTTCGGCCGCGACTCCCTGTGGACCTCGTTTGCTCTAAATGCCAGCGGGGACTTTGCAACCACGCGCACGGCACTCGATTTCCTCAGTAAATTTCAGCGCAACGACGGGAAAATAGAGCACGAGATCGCACAGGCCGCGCATCTGGTGGACTGGTTCAAAGGTTACCCATACGCCTACGCTTCCGCCGATGCCACTCCGCTCTACATCATCGCCATGAACGATTACATTACGGGAAGCGGTGATGTCGAATTCGTTCAACAGAAATGGGAGAGCATCTGGCGGGCATATCAGTTTTTACGTTCCACGTACGGTTCTGAGGGGTATCCGCAGAACTACGGCGTTGGGCACGGCTGGATCGAAGGTGGCCCGCTGCTACCGGTAAAAGCGGAGGCGTATCAGGTTGGCTTGGGAGCACAGGCCCTGCATGCCCTTGCGAACCTGGCGCGGCTGACCAGTAAATCGGAGTTGGAGTCAGGTCTCGAGAAGGATTTTGCGACGCAGCGGGATTTGCTCAACAAGATGTTCTGGTCGCCAGAAAAGAATGCTTACGCATATGCCGTCGATCTCCAGGGCAAGCGGATCGACATTACCAGTGTTCTGACTACCGTCCCAATGTGGTTCGGGCTCCTGGAACATGATCACGCTGAAGCCACTCTGAATCAGCTGGCGGACGACGATCACCAGGCCGACTGGGGCATGCGCATCATCTCGAACCGGGATCCACATTACAATCCGGGTGGATACCATTTTGGTTCGGTGTGGCCGCTGTTTACCGGGTGGGCTTCGGTGGGCGAGTATCGCTATCACCGCGCGCTTCCCGCGTTTCTGAACCTGCGCGCCAATGCGCTGCAGGTCTTTGATGACTCACTCGGGCACGTCACCGAGGTACTCTCCGGTGATTACTATCAGGGCCTCTCGACCGCATCGCCGCACCAAATATGGTCCGCGGCCATGGTGGTGAGCCCTTTGCTGCGCGGCATGATGGGACTTCAGTCAGATGCTATTTCGCACTCGCTTACCTTCGCGCCCGAGCTTCCGGTCGACTGGAGAACCGTCGCTGTCCACAACATCCATGTCGGCACGGTGATCCTCGATCTCACTTATGAAAGGGACCTCGATGGCATCACACTTCGCGTGCAACGAAGCGGTTCCGGGGAATGCAATCTGACGTTTTCTCCCGCTCTCAGCCTGCACGCTGAAGTGGTAAGCGTCGACGAGAATGGTCATCACCTGCAACCGAAGATCGAGCCGAACAGCGAGGACCAACATGTCACCATTACGATCCCGGTGAAAGCCTCGACATCTCTCCGTGTTCGCACCCGCAAAGATTTTGGAATTGCCTTCAACCCTGGGTTGCCGCCGCTGGGGAGCGACAGCCAGGGTCTGCGAATCATCTCGACAACCTGGAATTCCCGACACGATGCTCTCACCATTCATCTCGCAGGGATTGCAGGATCGACCTACGAGCTCCCTCTCTGGAATGGTGGCGAGATTGCCTCCATCCGCGGCGCCGAAATCAGGAATTACGACCAGAGCATGGCTATCCGCCTCGCCTTTCCATCGGGACACTCCAACACTTACGTCCCCGCGTTGGTTCAGTTGCAGTTGAGGCCGTGATTGCGCTGAAGCAGCCGCCCGTGACTTTTCAGGTGATCTAAATCACGAGGTCGCGTGACGCATTCCGTTGAGGAACAAGCCAAAGCTGGCGAAACTTGGTCGAATTTTCTTTGTGTGCGGATTTAATTACGAACTGGGGGGCAGTCATGAGCCACAGTGCTGGCATTGCTGACGAGGTTCGGACCTTGATTGACATGCAGATCAAGACGCTCTCCGATTCCGGCGTGGCTGCTTTGCCCCGCCTCGATTGGGGACCATACAAGGCCAGAGAAGTCCGCATTGAGGCCTTGCTGCGCAAGTTGGAAATCCTCAGCACCTGCCAAAACAACTAATCGCACATTTTTTTGGTTCGCACACAGCGGGCGCAGACCTGCCCTCGCACCGTCTTCTCTCAGAAAGCCGAGTCCGATCATCGCATCTCTTTTGCTGCTCGTGATCAGCCCGACATCGATCACCTCGTCTTAAATCGACACCCAGGAAAAGTTGCAGGATGTTGCAACTTTGCCCCGAGTATGTCACCACACGATGCGCTGAGAGGCCGCACGGCGCGCGGAGTTTCGCCGCAACGGTTGCAATTTCTTGCATGTTAAAAAAAAGGGCACAGCACTTCTATTTTGGTTGTACTCAAATGCGATTTCGTGTTACTTTCCGTCCCCGCCAAGTTTGGTGCAAACCTTAGCGGTAAAACTCAGGGCCCCACTACAACCAACAATAACTACGACTAACACTAGGAGAGAAAAGTAATGAACCGACCCTCTAGACTGCTAACAGCAGCCGTAGTGGTTGCGTTTGCGGCGTTGTGCACTGTCAGTGCATTCGCCCAGGCTCGTTACGTGATCACAAATGACGACAACTCCCCCAACACGGCGACTTTTTATGCAATCGCCCCCGGGGGCGGGTTGTTCACGGCGAAGACAATTTCCACAGGTGGTCAAGGCTTGGGAGGCGGTTTCTTCGCTACCCCACGTGTCAACGTTGTTCATAGTGCGGACGGTAATTGCGTGTATGTGTCGGACGCGGTCAGCAATGACGTGGCCGGGATCAACATCAATACGCTGAAAAAGACGGGAACTTTCCCTGCGGGTCCTGGCGACAGCGGTGATCTGTACGGAATCGGTTTGGCCATGAACGCATTCCACCTGTACGCTGCGTACACTGCCTCCAACACGATCGCCACCTACGGCATTCTGCCCGGCTGCAAACTGCAATACCTGAGCTCCATCACCGCAGTCGGGTTGAACGGGAATCCAGTCGATGGGATTTCGGTATACAGGAACAAGATTATGGTCGTAGCTTATGGCGACGGCTCGATCGAATCCTTCGATATCTCTTCCGGCGTGCCGGTTTCCAACAATGACTTACAGTTCTCCAGCGGCTACCCCAATGGCAACGATCCCGGCGGCGTGGATATCACCCAGGATGGTCACTACGCTATTTTTGGTGATATTCCGACCCTTGTCGGATTCACAACGGTTGAAGTGTCTGACATTTCGACAGGCAAGCTGAAGCCGACTACGGTTTACGGCGGCGATGGCAGCTTGGGAACCGCGATCAACTCCAATAATGTTCGGCTGAGTCCCGACGAAAAATGGATTTACATCAGTAACAACTCTAGCGGCCAGGTGACGGCAGTTGGGTTCAACGCTTCTACCGGTGCTGTTACCAGCACCAATTGCGTATCGAACACCCTCAGCGGGTACTTCTTTACCTGGTTCTACACATCCGGGTTGGCGACCGCCCAAGCTACTGGCAATGGCAAGACTATCTACGTTGCCGAGTGGGGACAGCCGTCATCCATCGGCGTAGTGAATGTTTCGGTGAACAGTAAAGGTCAATGCACACTGAGCGAGTCCGCCAAATCGTATGTCAACGATGCCAATAGTCAAGGACTGTTGTCGCTCGGTGTATATCCTCCGCGCGCCTTCTAAGGTGAGTCAAAAACGCGACAAAGCACGGCCTTGTGCCGTGCTTTTTTATTGGTTGGTGCGCAAGTATAACGGACACCTCTGCAGGAGCATTAGGGAGAAGAGTGCGGAAATCGGGATCATACAAGCGAGGCTCGGGGAGCCAACCTACGCGGCAGCGCGAGGCATTACATCGCGTGGAAGAAGGCCAAGCTCAATCGGGACGGGGAGCCGACGAGGGGATTAGATTAGAGCTTCGCGGACGCGTAGGAGTTGATTTCGCAGTTTAAGCAAATCTCTTCAAACTTGGGTGCGGTCCATTCCATAGAAAAATCTCCTTCCAAAATCCTTGAAGAGTATAGCAAGAGAGGCAATTCGACGCCATAGCACTTTTGGATGGTAAACGAAAGTCTCCAGCCGCTAAAAACCCCTCCAGGCGCGTATTTCGTAGGTTTGCAAGCCGGTCCGGTGACCTCCAAAAGTTATCCACAGCTATGTACCTGCTTGGCCACTTCTGTTCTCGATATGCCGCGTTTATCTTTCTCGTTCCAAAAAGCTGACCGGAGGAGCCAGAGCAAGATGGCAGGTTGTGCCGCCCTTAGCGATGTCAACTTTCTTTCTTTGCAGTCGGCAGTTTTTTGCGCGCAATGTGAATTGATCAGCCAGAATACGACCCCGTATTGTCTGGCTTGCGGCAGCCAAGCTGTTTTGAGCCTCTCACGCGTGCTGGGCGGGTCTCTAAAAAACCAGCAGACCGCGCATCTCATCGCGGATGCCGAACTGGACCGGCTTGTGCGTGAGTTGTTGCGTACCGTCCCTCGAGCGGCGACGACCGAGCCATTCCAGAGTCGGCGTCCCGCACTCGGCGGATCTTTTGAGCAGCGGGACGCAAGTGCGGTGCCGTCACCGACTCATGCCACGGCGGGAACTACGGTATGTCAAGCGCCGGAAATATGTCCCGAGGAGATGGATCTCGAGCCGGGCATCAGTATCATTGCCGAACGCGCGCAGACGTTAACGGGCGCCACCGGGGCCGCAATCGCTTTACGGAATGGTAGTGACATCGTGTGTCGTGCGCGAACCGGCCGCACCGCGCCCGATCTCGGGGTGCGTTTGCAGAAGAGTTTTGGCCTATCGGCAGAATGCGTTCGCAAAGGAGAAGTTTTGCTCTGCCACGACGCCGAGTCGAATCCGCAGGTTGACATTGCGAGTTGTCGACGCTTGGGCGCCAGATCGATCCTGGTAGCCCCACTGCGGCACTTTCGCCAGACACTAGGCGTATTCGAGGTCCTGTCCGCCGCACCTTACGCCTTCGATCACCACGACATCGCCACCATGCAGCTTCTCTCCAGCATGATGGTCGCAGCCATGTCGCGATTGTCTACGATCCGGCAAAGTTGGAAATAGCCGAGTCGTAGACTAAAGCGCTCCAGCTTTCATCTCTCCCCGTCGCGCTTACTAATTCATTCGCCAATCAGCGGGCGACCTTGCGGTGTTGAACAGCCTGGCTGCGCGCGATGACAAAAAGTTCACGTACTCGTTAGTGACCGACCGCCCGGTTCGAGCGACAATAAAGAGTGAACGAGCCCACTTCCTCGAGCACCATAAGCATTGCTCATGAAACTTACAGCCAAACACGGAATCCCCTGGATCATCGTCTCGGCTGTGATGGTGACCATCCTGGGACTGCTGGGTTGGCTGCAGTATCGCTGGAGCACACAGATCAGCGAAGCCTATGAAGCGCAATTGGGTGCCAGCTTACAGTCGCTCATGATGGATTGGCATACCGAGTTTTTCCGCAACTTCGCGGGAATCTGCATATCGCTCCAAGTCGGACCTGATGCCGGCGCTCACGATGGCTGGCAGGATTATGCACAACGCTATCAGGAATGGCGACAAACCGACAGTGATCCTGGGCTGGTACGCAGCGTCTCCATATGGGAAACCAGCCAGCCGGTTGCGCCTCGATTGGCGCGCCTGGATGCCCATGCGGTCACAACAGAAGCAGATATCAGTCCGGACCTAATGCCTCTGCTGCAGCATTTGCAGGCGAATTCGTCGAGCCTCGCTCAGGCTTTGCGGGCGTGGCTTTCTGCTACTGAAGCAGCGCACGTGAGCGGAACCAAATCGCCATCTGACCAGCCGCAAAGAACGGACCCTCTCACTGGCTGGCAGTTTGACCCTGGTTTGCCGGCGTTGGTGCACCCAATCATTCACCATCCCATATCCGGGGATGAGGTCCGATCCAAACCTGGCGCCGTGGACTGGATCGTCGTGCTGCTGGACTTCGACACCATTCGCGAGCGCCTTCTGCCCCGCTTATCAGAGCGGCACTTTGGCGGCTCGGATAATTCAGAATACGAGGTGGCCGTAGTCTCGGGTGGAGATCATCAGGCGGTGATATATGCATCCGATCCTGCGTTCAAGCTGAACCCAGCAGTGAACCCGGATGCCAGCATGACTATCTTCGGACCGCCGCCGTGGAGTGTCGAAGGGCACCTCTGGCAGACCATCAAGAACGGTATTGCCTCGCGGAACGCGCAGCGATGGCGGAAATTTCCTGCCCCGGTCTGGTTTCCTATCATCCGACAGGACTCCAATGACACGGGATGGAAGCTGCTGATGATCCATCGTAACGGTTCACTTGAGCAAATTGCGTCGGGAATTCAACGGCGGAACCTGGAAACCGGCTTCGGCATACTCCTCCTGTTGGCTTTAGCCATGGCCATGGTGATGGTAGCCACGCAGCGGGCCCAACGATTAGCTAAGCTGCAAATGGACTTCGTGGCTTCGGTTTCTCACGAGTTACGCACGCCGTTGTCGGTAATTTCCTCGGCTTCGGACAACCTCGTCGATGGTATCGTGCGCGGAGAACAGCAGCTACAGCAATACGGGTCGGTCATCCGGGATCAAAGTCGTCAGCTTACTGCATTGGTCGAGCAGATTCTGCTGTTTGCCGCTACGCGAGACGGCCAATATCATTACCAGCTGAGCATCTTGAAGGTTCCGGAGATTCTTGGTCGTGCGCTTGGCAATATCGCCGGCCTGGTGCAGCAGTCGGGCTTCGTGCTGGAAGAGTCTGTTCAGCCCGATCTCCCCATGGTTCGTGGAGACCTTGGCGCAATATCCACGGTTCTGCAAAATCTGATTATCAACGCGATCAAGTATAGTGGCGACAGCCGCTGGGTCGCGGTTCGGGCCGCGGTCGTCGAAACGGGCAATCGCCAGCACGAAGTTCAGATCACGGTGCAAGATCGCGGAATCGGCATTTCCGATGAGGAAGTGCAGCATATTTTTGAGCCCTTCTATCGCTCTCCGTCGGTCGCTGCTGCACAGATCCACGGAACCGGCCTCGGTCTGCCACTCGCCAAGCGAATTGCCGAGGATATGGGAGGACGCTTGAGCATCGTGAGCCGTCCGGGCGCGGGCAGTTCTTTCACGTTGCACTTGCCATGCGTAGAGCAAACGGACACCGATCTGTCCATTTTGAAGAATTCACCAGCTGCGATTGGACACACGAAACGAACATGAACGAAAGAATCCTGCTCGTCGAGGATGAAGAAGGGCTTCGGATGACTCTCAGCGACCGGCTGCAGCGCGAGGGTTACGTGGTGAATTGTGCCCACGACGGCATTGAAGCAGTTGACATGGCCCAACGCCTGCCATTCGACCTTATTATTCTCGATCTCATGCTGCCGCGCAGAAATGGCTTCGACGTGTGTCGCGAAATTCGCCACAGCGGAAAAAACATTCCCATTCTCATGCTCACGGCCAGATCCGAGACTGTGGACAAGATCGTGGGACTTAAGCTGGGTGCCGATGATTACGTCACTAAGCCATTCGAAATGGCGGAAGTCGTCGCCCGCGTAGAAGCCTTGTTACGAAGGTTGCCAAGCAAGACTGCCGATTCCCGCGATGTGCTGCATGCGGGCCCCATTCGCGTCGATTTGCGCGGAACCGAAGTGACCCGCGATGGACGGGTGGTGAACCTCTCCGCCCGTGAATTTCAACTTCTTCGCTATTTCCTGGAGAATCGCGGAACCACGTTATCGCGTGACCAGCTTCTGCAAACGGTGTGGGGATATGGTGGGACTACGTTCACCCGCACCGTCGACGTGCACGTCGCCAGCTTGCGACAGAAGCTGGAGAAAGATCCACAGCAGCCGGAGCTCATCTTGACTGTCAAGGGAATGGGCTACAAGTTTGCCGGCTAGTCCCCCACGATTGGTCGTCCTTCCATACTGTTGACCACGTTCTCCAGAGACTTCACGCGTTCTTCCACTGCTCAACTCGCGCGTAGCGAATCTGAACTAAATGAAGCTGCAGCTTCATATTCATGAACCTCTATTCATGACTTGCGCGCCTTCGTGAACGTTTCATGACATTTCGACAAATCTTGACAAATCACTTTACCTAGACTTTACAGCACTTTTACTTCGTCAGCCTCGCGCGCTGTGTCTAATCAGTCAAGACCACTTCGTAAGAACTGAAAAACTTGAGCGAGGAGCAGCAAGTATGAAGAGACCATTTTTGCTTACCATTGCCCTGGCGGCTGCATTGAGCGCCACCACGACGCTGCACATCCGGGCTGCCAACCGTGTAGCGCCAAGCGGCGCAAGCATTGCGGAACAGGCCACGAACGGCGCGTTTCGCGATGGCTTGTACGTTGGCCGGATGGACGCCAGCACGGGTAGGGACGCACACGTCAGCAGCGGACGCTGGAGTCGCGAGAACGACCGCGCATCCTTTGCCGCTGGATATCGCGCAGGCTACCAGAACAGCGGGGCTGGCCTTGGACTTCAGTAACACAGACGAAGATGGCAGGTAAATCGGCAGTGGAGGTGGTGCGGGGCCGATTTGCCTGTCAAATAGACGTTCCAATTCCTCGTCGCATGCAAAGAAATGTACTAAATGTCAGCATCGTGTCACGAGATCAGAGCATTTGTCACGATCCCGACTCAACCCTGCAGATCTGCCAAGGCTTTCTTCACTTCATCAGCATTCGGATAATCGGGTTTTATCTTCAGCACACGTTGCAGGTGCTCCCGCGCCAAGCCCGGTTGATCTGATTTTTGGTAAGCGAGCCCCAGATGATAATGGTAAGTAGGATTTGCCGGGCTCTTCTTCAGGGCATCCTTGAAGAGATCGATCGCCGATCCATACACGCCTTTCTGGTAGTAGGCCCAGCCCAAAGTATCGGCGGTGCTCGGGTTATCCGGCATGCCACGTCGCGCAGTCTGCGCCATGGATAACGCGAGGTCGATGTTTCCCCCTTCTTCTAGCAACACGTACGCCAGATTGTTGGAAACGATGGGATTTTCCGGTTGAATTTCCAGCGCTTTTTGATAGTACAACTTAGCGTTGGTCCAATCCTTTCGCGATTCGCAAAGTTCTCCGATCAGGACATAAAAACGGACATCCCGCGAGTTGTCCTGAAGCGCCTGCTGGTATGTCGCGATGGCCCGCTCGGGAGCGCCTTCCGCAACCATCAGCTGCCCCAGTTTGAGTTGGGCGTCTGCGTTCTTCTTGTCCAGTTGAATGGCTGTGTTGAATTCAGCTTCGGCAGCTTTGAAGTCTTTTTTGCTGTCGAACAGCACGGTACCCAGCAGGTCGTGGAAAACGCTGTTGTTGGGAACCCTGGCAACTTGCGCATTGCCAGCCGCCAAAGCCTTGTCGACCTGCTTTTGGGAGACATACAAGTTCATCAGTCCGCTTAGCGCTTCACCCGATGCGGGATCCCGGGTCAGCGCGTCCTGATAAAATTTTTCGCTTTCTGCGAATCTCTTTTGTAATTGACGCAAATTGCCCAGCTGAATGTATCCACCAGAATCCTGCGGCGCGAGCGAGATGGCGGTGCGAATGTCGGTCTCGGCAGCGTCGGCGTCTTTTCGGTTCATCTCTGAGATTGCGCGCAGGAGATAACCGTCGGGCGCCGTAGGTTGCGCGTTGACAATCTGGGTTGCTATGTCGGCCAGCTGCACCATATCTCCGCGCCGCATGGCAATATTCGCCAGCGCTCGCTGTGCGTCCACCAGGTCTGGGCGTAAACGTACGGCGTCCCGCCACTCACTTTCAGCACGAACTGGATTGCCCATCTGATCTAAGGCGGCCCCCAGATGGTAATGCGCGGTGGCATTGTCGGGATCGTTTTTGATGACCGTCTGTAGAACATTCGCCGCTTGGTCGGGCTGTCCCTGTCGATTCAGAATTTGCGCTTTGTAAAGGAGAGCTTCGCCATCCGAGGGGCTGGCCTTCAATATCTCCCCGTTCAGCCGAGTTGCGTCGTCCAGTCGATTCTTTACGATTAGCAGCTGAATGTAGTTTTTCTTGACCTGCAAATCTTTTGGATGGTCGTGGTAGACGGACGCATATTCGTCGACCGCCTTGTCGAGATCGCCATTGGCAAAGTAAAAGTCTCCCAGCATGCGGTATCCGCTGGAGTTGTCGGGGAAGTCGCGGCTGGCTTGCCGGAGGAAATCCTCAGCTTGCTGTTTCTTGCCCTCCGAAAGATAAAGGCGGGCCAGGCCCGCCCGAGTCTCGGGAGTTTTGGGATCAACCTCTATTGCACGTCGAAAGGCCTGCTCTGCCTCTTGAAAGCGATTGTGTTGCTGGTAGTAGGCGCCGAGCGCGAGCAGGGCCGTGGGATCGCTGGTATCGAGTTCGGAAGCTTTTTTGAAGTTGTTCTCCGCAGCCTCCGCCTGGTTGGATCGCACCTGCAACATGGCGAGATTCAGGTAGGCTTCCCAGCGGTTCGGGTCAAGCTGAATTGCTTTCTCTAGCTCCTGGACTGCCGCGGTCAAATCGTTCTGTGCGGCGTTCAGGTTCGCCAGCAGCATGTGCACTTCAGGGTTGTTGGGTTGGGCCGAGATTAATTCATCGATCTGCTGCTCCGCCTGCTTCAGGTCACGTCCCGCAATGAGCAGCTTCGCCATATTGATGCGGGCTTCGTAATGCTCGGGGTTGACCTCTACCGCCCGCCCAAATGACTGGTAGGCCCGGCCCCAATCCTGCAGCTTCATGTACGTCAACCCAAGCTGATAGTGAGCCTCCGCGAACCGGGGATCCACTTGGGCTGCATTGCCGAACTGAATCGCGGCTTCGCGATACTTACCTTGCGCAAAGTAGCTCTGGCCACTCTGGAAAAATTTTTGCTTGCGCACGTTAGGGTCACGTGAGCAGCCCGTCAGAAGAGCTGCCATAAGTGCAAGGGAGATGAGAAGACGAAGTACGGATAAAGACCTCATTCGGGAGTTCTCCGGAGGTGCGCCAAGCGCTGCTAATTAGGGGAGATCACTACAAGCTTAAGGTATCCGCGGCCCAATGGCACGCGAAAGTTACAACAGTCACGATGCAGTTTGTGGTTTGCGCCGCATCTGAGTATGCTTTTTTAAGCCTCGGTATGAAAGCAAGATCCCTGCAATTCATTCTGGCCATTGGTCTAGTCGCCTGCGCCATGGCTGCCATGCGATTCAATCAGTTTGATGTCCCCGTGCTCAGATTTCTTCGCCGTGGCCGAGTTGATCCGGTCACATTGCACCTGCAAGGCGAGTTCATGGAAGCCAACCTCGGGTCGGCCCAGGAACGCGACGGCTCTGTGACCGTGCGTATGATCGCCCAGCAATACGTGTTTGTACCGCGCTGCGTGCTGGTGCCGGCCGGTGTCCCTATACAGTTTCGGGTTACCAGCGCGGACGTCGTGCATCTGCTCTCCATATCCGGTTCCCACGACGCCATGAAGGTTGTGCCGGGGCGCGTGAGCGAAGCCCATTTTCAGTTCGAGACGCCAGGAGACTACAAGATGCCGTGCCGCGAGTTCTGCGGGGCAGGGCACTACGCCATGAGGAGTGAGATGCTGGTCGTTCCGCGCGAACACTTCCGGGCTTTAGGCCCAGACGAAAGGGTCAACTGTGCTTCACGATAACCCAAATGCAAATGGCAACCCGAGGAGTTGGCGTCGAGGGAAAATTCTCGCTGGCTTCTCGCTACTTTTTGCACTGGGCATGAGCGTGTACCTGGTCCAAGCGAGTAGCGCTGAAGCTCTGGCGCGCATTCCGTCGAATGTAGCCTGGACCGACGCCACTATCGCTGCGGCGTACGACGGAGATGCTCTCCGCGGTCTCCTCATTGCGAAGAAATGCGACCATTGCCACGGTGGCGAAGGCTTCAGTTCGACTGCAAGCATTCCTAATCTTGCCGCCATGGATCGGCTGGTCATGTGGAAGCAAATGGCTGATTTCCAGACAGGCCATCGTAACTCGCCCATGATGCGCATGATTGCCGTTCCGCTCACATCGAAAGATGTGGCCGACCTTGCCGCTTATTACGCGATGCTGCCGAGTTCATCCGATCCGCAGGATAATCGAAGTTTTCCCGGAGCTCCGGCCTCACCTGCCGATGCTGCTGTAGCCGTGCGCCTGATAAGCCTGGGCGACGGGACGCGCGGTATTCCGCCGTGCCAGGCGTGCCATGGGCCGGTAGCGTACGTGAAGGGCGCTCCTTCCTTGGCGAGCCAGAACGCGGATTACCTCCTGCAGCAATTGGAAGGCTTTGCCAGCGGCGATCGCGCCAATGACATCAATGAGCCCATGCGGAGCATCGCGAGCGCGCTGACGGGCTCGGAACGGCACGCTATTGCGGCCTATTACGGCGGAGGCTCGGGCCGGTTCCAGTGGGCGCCTCCGTGGGCACAAGGACCACGATGAAGGCGGGAGCTAAGTAACGAGGCGGAATCGCAACTCGCTGGCGAGAACTGCTGAGCCTCTTATACGAATTGGGCGAAAGCTACTGCGCGGCGCCTTTCTGTTCGGCTTTCACATGGTCCTCGAGTAAAGACATCAGCGGTTCGCGCAAGTTGGGACCGGAGGCAATCAGGCCGGGCAACCATGGCTTGCGGTTATTGCAGTGAAGCGGAGTATTCGCCAGCGTCCCTACAAACCCTCCTGCACTCATGACGAGGGCCGCGCCCGCGGCCACATCCCACTCATGCTTGGGCGTCAGTGTAAAAGTGATGTCGGCCAATCCCGCGGAAACGCGCGCCAGCTTGTACGCTACCGAGCCCATAGGCAAGATCCGTAGTCCTGAATCCTCAAAAAACTTCCACTCGCCCCGTTTCACTTCGCTGCGGCTGGCGAGAACCGTCGCTCCTTCGAGGTTTTTGCGGGCGCTGGGCCCGGCCGGCTTACCGTTGTAGGTCACGCCGGTGTCGAGCGATCCTACGAAACTTTCTTTTGTCGCAGGATTACAAATGCCGCCGGCGACGGGGCGTCCATCCTCCACCATGGCAATGGAAACGCAGAATTCCGGTATGCCGGCTACGAATTCGCGCGTTCCGTCGAGCGGATCGACAACCCATACGCGGCGCTTTTGGAGGCGTGAGAGGTCGTCCACACTTTCTTCTGAGAGCCAACCTTCGTCTCCGCGCAGGAGGTTTTGGCGCAGCACAGCATCCACCGCCGTGTCGGCTTCGGTCACGGGGTCATGCCCCGCCTTGTACTCGGCTTCGATCTCGCCGGGCGTAAAACGGCTGAGGACGTTACGAGCGGCTTCGAGCGCAGCGTGTATGCGCTCGATCGTTCCTTGTGACGAAGAGTGAATCATCAAGTCCTTTGAGCTTGGAGATCAGGCCAGGAGCATTCTGGCGCCGGTAGCGAGCAGCACCGTGCACAGAATTCTCCTCAACCATAGCACGGGTACTTTTGTGCTCAGGTGAGAACCGATCAGGCCGCCGGGAATAGACCCTATCAAAAGCGAGCCAACCAGCACGGGATCCACGTTGCCAAGCCGGAAATGCAGGAAACTAGTGACGCCCGTCAGCAAAATGGCGTGAACAATGTCGGTGCCAACATTCACTTTCGGGGAGAAGCTGTAAAAAAGCAACAGCAGCATCATGATAATGCTGCCCGAACCCACCGATGTCATGCCGACGAGAAATCCGGCGACCAGGCCGATCAGCGTCATGCCTGCAAACGACTTCATCGTCGGCGGGCGATGAACGACGCTGTCTTCGATTCGGGCCTGGAACAGCAGCAGGGTCGGAATGCAGATCAGAAGCACGCCCACCGCAGACTTGATGAAGTCGTTCACGCCGGTTCCGTACACGCTCCGGAGATAGGTGAGAAACGCGATGCCCAGGATCGAACCCGGCACGCTACCGGACGCGAGCGCCAGCACTACATTGCGCTTCACCGTACCTTTCCTGAAATGAAGGAAACCGGCCGGGATCTTGGTTACGAAGTTGAAGAGCGCATCGGAACCGACGGCCGTAATGGCGGGCACCTTCAGGCCAAAGATCAGCAGAGGGAGCAAGAGAACCCCGCCGCCAAGGCCCGTCAGGCCAATAAGCGTGCCCACCACCAAGCCGATTACGATTTTGACTGCCAACAACGTCATAAGGCCCTCAGACAGTACGCGAGGCGCTAAGCCGCCGCCCCACTCACTCCGATGAAGCCCTGCTGCTCAAGATGGAGAATAACTTCCTGAGCAGCCTCCTCGGGCGATAAATTGGCGGTATTGATCACTACCTCGGCGTCGTTTGGAGCTTCGTAGGGATCAGAGATGCCGGTGAACTCCTTGATGATGCCTGCCCGTGCCTTGGCATACAGGCCCTTCCGGTCGCGTTGCTCGCAGGTTTCCACCGGAGTTGCGACGTGAACCAGCACAAAACCACCGTAAGGCTCAATCATCTCCCGTACTTGTTTACGAACCGAATCGTACGGCGCAATGGGAGCGCAGATGGCGATGCCGCCGTTCTTGGTGATCTCCGACGCCACATAGCCAATCCGTCGGATGTTGATGTCGCGATGTTCCTTGGAAAATCCCAGTTCGGAGGACAAGTGTTTGCGAACGAGATCGCCATCGAGGATCGTCACTGGCCGTCCGCCCACTTCCAGAAACTTCGTCAGGAGCACATTGGCAATTGTTGATTTGCCTGAACCCGAAAGCCCGGTGAAGAAAATCGTCACGCCCTGAAGATGTCGTGGAGGATAACTGCGGCGGAGTTCGTGCACCACCTCGGGATAAGTGAACCATCCGGGAATGTCTCGTCCTTCGTTCAAGCGTTGGCGAAGATCGGTCCCGGATATGTTGAGCACGCGCGACCCGTTTGGCACCTCGTTATCGGGGACGTATTTGTCCTGGTCTTCGAGGTAGACCATCATATTGAAGGGCACCATTGTCACTTCAAGATCGCGCTCATGCTTCTTGAACAATTCCTGCGCTTCATAGGGACCGTAGAAAGGTTTCCCGTCGGTGTCTTTGCCGGGACCGGCATGATCGCGGCCGACGATGAAGTGCGTGCAGCCGTGATTTTTTCGGATGATGCCGTGCCAAATCGCTTCTCGCGGGCCCCCCATGCGCATGGCCAGCGGAAGCAGGGATAGCTTTACTGTCCCTTGCGGATATTTCGAAAGCAATAGTTGATAGCAACGCACTCGCGTGAAGTAATCAACATCGCCCGGCTTGGTCATTCCCACCGAGGGATGGATGAGAAGATTAGCTTCTACCTGCTTGGCGGCACGGAAAGTCAGCTCCTGGTGCGCGCGGTGCATGGGGTTGCGAGTCTGGAATGCCACCACCCGACGCCATCCCAGGCGCGAAAACTCGGCGCGCAGCTCGGCCGGCGTGAGGCGAATGGAGCGGAAGTCGTAATGCGAGGGCAACTGCATGCCTTCCACCGTGCCGCCGACGTACCAGGAATTCGCCTTGTTGATGACGTAATCGGCTCCCGGGTGAGCTGGACTGGTGCTATTGAACACCGCCTTAGCTTCGGCCTTGCGATCAGGCTGCCACACTTCTTGGACGTTGAGAACCGCGAGCATTACGCCTTCGGGATCGCGCAAAGCAATCTTGCTGCTGCCCGGAGTTAATTTCTTGGCAAACTCCTCCGTAACGTCGAGGGTGATGGGCATGGGCCACAGAACGCCGGACGACAGGCGCATGTTGTGACAAACCCCTTCATAGTCGGCGCGATTCATGAATCCAGTAAGAGGAGAAAATCCGCCACTCAGCAGCAGTTCGAGATCACAGAGCTGGCGTGCGGTAAGGTCCCATGAGGGCCACTCGCGGGAATGCGATTTCAATTCGCGGGACCTCTCGGCACTCGCGATCAGGTCGATGAGTTCACCGCCGTGCGGTGCGATCAAGTGACTGGTGGTGGTTGCGACGGTCAAGCTGTGAGCCTCCAGGTTCGGATTAGGTGATGTGGTTAGATTAATTCCTTTGCTTGGCGATTCCCGCCTGTTGTCGAACGCATTTGCTGACCGGGAATTGCAAGTACAGAACTATTATCGTGCAGCGCTAAGGCGGAGGAGGAAACCCCGACACCCCTGACATCTCGTTGCCTGTTCAGCGGAGCAAGTGCCCTGCCTTCGATCGAAACCCCACTAAATCTATGTACTTCAATAGAATAGCAATCCTGCAGGGCGGTTTTCCTTAACCCACCCTTTTCCGACGAATGTGTAAATGATTGCAACTTTTCTGGACAGGATTCGCTTCATACCGCATTCGCTCTCTAACTCGGCTCGCGGCGTGCCGGTTCTGCACCATTAGCTGCACCGACATTTGGCGGCATGTAAGTTCAAGCTGGAATCTCGAATGTCCTGATTTTTGGCTTCGAAATGTTGCCTTCCACAGCTAATGCTGCGGCGTAGCCGTCGGGAGCGCGCAGGTCCTGCACCGACCAGCGGCAGGCTAGTGATGCGTCAGGCCGGGTGGCCAACAGTCCAGCTGGCCTCGTGGGATCGATCTCGACATCGAAACAATCGAGAGGCAGATACAGCCCCGTGCCCCAGGCTTTCAGAAGCGCTTCTTTGCATGTCCAGCCACGATAGAATGCGCTCCCTCGCTTGTCCTCGGGTAAGCATTTAAGTGTTTCACTCTCGCCAGGCGAAAAGAAACGCACGGCCAGCGTAAGGGCCTCGATTTCGGGCTTCATCTTCTCGATATCCACTCCGATTTCTCTGCCCCGAGTAAATGCGAGCAGCGCATGTTCATCGGAATGAGATACGTTAATGCGCAGATCTCCAGCAGGTTGCTCGAGTGCGGGCTTACCGCGAGCCGAGTAGCGAAAGCGGATTCGCTCGGCCGGGCAAGTCGTGTAGCCCGATACCAGGCGGCGGAGGTGTGCGCGAGTCACGATGTAACGGCGCTGGTCGGGTTCGAAATGAAATCGTGCAGCCCGGGCCTGTTCATCGGCAGATAAGATTTCTTGCAGTTCATCCCCGGTTGGCGCGGTTGCATTGAGTGCGACCGTCCAGATGTCAACGGAGTCATGCTGCAAGGAAAGCGGCATTGAAGTAAGCAAATTGTTCTGAGATTCCAGAAAACGTTCCCTCTCGTCTGCCCGGGGTGCCCGACATTGTAACGGTCAGGTAGTCGAATAATCGGACTCTACGAGGTATCCTATATCCAAAGCATCCCATTTTTTGAACTATGCAACTCTCAGTAATCATGCCGGTATACAACGAGCGCGCCACCCTGCGGCAGGTGGTGGCCAACGTGCTCGGGGTGGCGACAGACCTGGAATTGATCTGTGTGGATGACGGTTCACAAGATGGTTCTCGCGAACTCCTGACCGAGTTGCAACGCGAATATCCCCAGGTTCGTCTTTTCCTTCATTCCAAGAACATGGGCAAGGGAGCGGCTTTGCGGCGAGGTATCGAGGAAGCACGCGGCGAATTTGTGATTATTCAGGACGCAGATCTGGAATACGACCCGGCTGAATACCCGCTCATGCTCGAGCCGCTGCTGGAGGGCAAGGCAGATGTGGTGTATGGTTCCCGCTTCCTCGGCGGACGCCCCCATCGCGTGCTGTATTTCTGGCACTCGGTAGGAAATAAAATTCTGACCCTGATCTCAAATGCCCTCACCGACATCAACCTGACCGACATGGAGACTTGCTACAAGGTGTTCCGCCGTGAAGTGATCCAATCCATTCCCATCGAAGAGGATCGATTCGGCTTCGAGCCGGAGATCACGGTCAAAGTTGCGAAACGTCGCCTGCGGATTTACGAGGTTGGCATCAGTTATTGGGGCCGAACCTACGAAGAAGGCAAGAAAATCGGTTGGCGAGACGGTCTGCGCGCGCTTTGGTGTCTTCTCAAATATTCCGTGAAGGTACCCAGGACCTTAAAGCAAAGCGATGCGCTCCCGCACGGGACCCTCGGCGGAGTAGAAAATACGCTTCGTGACGGGAGCCCTTCGCGACACTGAGGAATCGGTTTTTGATGGTCAGAAAATTCAGCAAGACTTTTTATTCAATTGCCAGTCCTGTAAGGGCTTAGAAAGAAAATGCGGTTGCGTCGCGTCGTGTAAAAGTTCCATTCTACCCTGTAGAAAAAAGGAAATTTGTCCTAGGGTGTTTCTCTTAACGTCGAGGAAACGGCTGCGAAACTTTTTCCCAACCGAGGGTTTCATACCCGCAGCCCCGCGTGTATCGCGGTTGAACAATGTTCGGTTGTCACAAAGAGAGAATTCTCTCCGTCACATATCAAAACTTTCTTCTATGGCACCTTGACTGCAAGGAGAAACAATTACATCTCCATTCTTAGTGTTGTAACGTCCGAGTGTTACGGTTGCCCTTCAGTCGAATGTTTGCGCGCCGCCTCGTAGGAAAGACTGTTGGTGAACGGGGAGGAAAAATGATAGATGGCGAAATTCGCTTAGGTCCGAGAGAACAACAAATCGTTACCCTGCTGCTGCAGGGCTACGAAAACGAGGACATCGCCAAAGAGCTGAACATTGCACAACGCACTGTGAAAGCTCACTTCAACCGGCTTTTCCTGCGATTCGGGATCAGCGGCGGCATCAAGCGGGTAAAACTCGCTACATTCTTATTTCGGAGACAGCTATGGTCGGAGAGGGGCGGTACGGAACACGCACTCCCAGCGAACGAGAGTTTCGCGTCATTGAACTCGTCGCGCAAGGACTCAAGAATAGAGAAGTCGCGGATGCCATCGGTACCACGGAACATGTGGTCAAGAACTATCTGCGCGTCATCTACGACAAATTAGGTCTGTGGAATCGCGTGGAACTGGCGCTCTGGTACGAGGCGCGGCGCTTCGAAAAGAACCTGGCAGCCTCGGTTGCTTACGCAGGGGATTAGGGAGCGAATACTGGCGAGAATAGAGATGGTTCGAGCTAGTCGCAAGCTTTGCGGGCGGCGGGCTCGAACTGGTCCATCTGTGCGTCTCGCTGGCTTGTGTATTTTCCCTTGCTGGTCCTTCCGTACAAATCGGCGCCCGGGCAGTAGTACAACGCGGTTTGCAAATCCACCCAGACCTTTAGATCTGGATTGCCGTTGTCGGCCGGCGCTTGCGGCGGATCGGCCAGTCCCAGATCGACTAGAAGTTGTTCGCTCAGCGAAAGCTGCGACGGTTGCGGCGCTTGCTTTTTCTTAGCTGTTACGACTGGCGGACGACCAAGGGCATTACTGCTGGCTGTGGCCGGGCCGCTACGCAGCATCCAGGCAACTGCCGTCGCGACCAGCAGCAGCGCGATGCCGAGATAAAGATCGGCACGCTTAGTGTTCCAGAAATTCGCAACTGCGATTTCGTTCGCGCGAAGCGTGTCCAGCCAGGCCTTTGCTTTCGACGCCGATTGCCAGGTAGAGGAATCGGGAGCCACTGTGGGCGGCGAAGCAGGCTGAGTTGTGTTCTGCGAAACAATATTGGGTACTAATTCCTTCTCGGGCTGCGCCGGTCGAGGTTCAGGGAAGGTGAGATCGGGATACGTTGCCGCGATCGACTTCTCCAGTTCTGCCAATGTTTCCATCGGCAGTTCCCGCGCAATTTCCTCTTTCGCAGACAAATCGGGCAAAGCGGCAGGCACGGATGGCAGAACGTCACCATGTTCCGATTCATTAAGGCGGCCCAAGTCGGCAATCAACGAATCCGCATCCGTCTGATCCACGTGCGCCGAATGGCCTGATTTTTCGCTGCCACATACTCCACAGAATAGCTGCGCCGGTTCAATTTCGTTACTGCAGACCGTGCAAATGCTGGGTGCTGATGCCTGGCTTTGACGCTGAAATTGCGTTGGCACGGCAGGCAAAAGTTCAGGTTCCTGATTCTTCGGCGGGCTTGGAACACTTGTGTCAGTGGCAAGCTTTTCCAGTTGGGGCTTCAGTGCTTCCAATGCCTGCAACATGGTTTCGCGCTCCGCGGCGAGCGCTTGCTTCCATTGCTTCTCCTCAGATCGGGCTTTCGCTTCGGTCACCAATCCCGCGAGAAGCTGGCAACTGCGAATGTCCGGTTCCTGAAAGGCATCGACCTGCTCGAAGTGAAGCTGCAGTGAGCCTACTACGCTGCCCTCGTAATAAATTGGAACCGCTATTAGCGAGCGGATACCCAATTTCCCGCACAATGCCGCATCGAGTAGATAGTCGCTCTCTACGTCGGGCGAGTGTAAAGTTGCGCCGTTGGTCAGGCATTCCGTGGTAAGGCATGCGTCTGCGGGAACAACATGGCCTACCAAGCGCATCGCATTTCCGCTTCCGGCGGAATACACCAACCGAGACTCACTCAGCATTCCGATGAGGGCGCCATCCGCATGGACGATACGCTGGGCCCGCTCACAAATCAGTTCAATGGCTTCCTGAAATTCCAGGTGGGATGTCTGAATCTGGTGCTGGGTGGCTACAATTTCGGCCAAGGCTTGTGAGGTCGCATCCGAGCTGGACGCGTTTCCCCCTTGCGCTTGCCCCACGCCGACCTGAGTCCCCGTGGTAATTTCTACGACATTGCTCTTTTTGGCCGCCGGCGACCCGTGTCCCTCCACCCCAGCCGGAGGTCGTGCATGCACCGAGTCAGCGGCCGCGGAGACGATTGTAGCTGTGGCTTGGGCTTCCGCCTGCTCCGCGGAATGCAAAGAATCGTTATGTTCCTGAAGAACATACGCCGCCTGTAGTAAATGCTGAAAAGTTTCGATGTCCAGGCGCGGCTTCCGATCGGGTTTCGGCACGTCTTTCACTTCACTGATTAACAGGTTTTCGGCTGACATCGGCTCACGTGCGCAATTGTAGTGCAATTCGCAATCCAAAGGCACGGCCCATTCGGGCTACTAACCCTCATGACAAGTTGAGCTTATGGAACCCGCAGGGCGAACTGAGCAGTACGCAAGCAGAACTGCAACTCTTTGCACATGTTAAAGATGGAAGCTTTCCGGTAACCGTGTGGCCGGTTACCTTTGTGAAAACGCCAGCCGCAGCAGCGCCGCCGACTTGAGTCGCCCCAAGCGGTAGCCCTATTCCTTTTCGTTATCCTCAGATTTACTCCCTGACTTTTCGGGACTCGGTTTTTCGTTGGCAGGCGCCGGAGCTTCGATCTTGATTCTGGTGTTGTCTGGTAAACCGTAGACGCCCGCGGTGATCACTTGCTGTCCTGCTTGCAACCCGTCTGTGATCTGTACCAGCTCGCCCTGTCTTACACCGAGTTTTACATTCTGCTGGTGTGCGCGCCCGTCAGGGCCGGCGAGCATCACCGATGTGCCGCCATCGGACGCAGTAAGAACCGCCGTGGAAGCGATCGCAAGTGCATTAGGGACGGTGCGCGCCACCATGGAGACTTGTACGCTGCCGCCAGGCCGCAGAGTCCCCTTCGGATTCACAGCCTGGACCCAAACTTCGACTGTTGTGCTATTGGGGTCGAGTGCAGGACTGACGACGCTCACCGTGCCTTGCATGGCCTCGTCAATCCCGGGAGCAGCGATGGTTGCTCTGTCGCCGACTTTCAGTAATGCGGCTTGCATCTCCGGAATGTGAGCCCGAGCGATTACCTTAGAGGTGTCCATGACGGTGATCAAGGGCGCTCCGGCAGCCGCCATCTCCCCCGGGTATAGCGGCCGATCAGTGACTACGCCGTTGATCGGACTGTGAATCTCGGAATAATTTAGCTGCGCCTCGGCGCCCATGTACTTGCCTTTTGCAGACTGCAGTTGGCCGGCGGCAGACTTCATCGTGTTTTGCCGCCCAACGGCAAGTAACGAGTTCAGGTGCTTCTGAGCTATATCGTATTGGTTTTTTGCTTGCTGGAGATCGACGGCTGATTGGTCCAGTTCCTTTCGAGGCATCGCCCCTTGCGCATAGAGTTCCTGGCGGCTCGTGTACACCTTTTGTTGTGCGTCGAGCATTTTTTGGGCTGCCTCCACGTCGAGTGAGGCCTTCTGCATTTCTTCTGGAAGGCTTGCCGCTGTAGTGGTCTCGTAACTGGCTTGCGCTTGCTCGAGGGCACCGCGGTTGTCTTCAGCAGCGGCCGAGAGATCGCGGTTTTCAAGTACGGCCAACAGTTCGCCGGCATGGACCTTCGAGCCGCGCTTAACATAAAACTTGCGAACCGGAGCGCTGATTTTTGGCGTTATTGCGGCCTGGGCCAAAGGGAACAATACCGCCTCAGACGTGACAGTCTGCTGCAGCGTGGTCTCCTGCACGGGAACGACCTGTACCGACACGACTGGTTCCTGGTTGCCGGATTCGTGAGAGCACGCCCCCAACCCCACAAGAAAGATCAGCACGCAAAGAGCAGCCCAGATCTTCAACCTTCTGCGTCTGCTGCCAATGTCGTAGGGTAAAAGGGATTGCATGAGTTTAGAAACTGCCCGTGAGCGTTTGTAGGGTCGCTATTGCGGTGCTGAAGCGTGCCTGCCCATCGCTGTATGCATTGCGTGCCTGCGTAAACGTGTTCTGCGCGTCGACCACTTCCAGGACAGTGGCTTCGCCAGCCTGGTAGCGCATATTCGTAAGCCGCAGGCTTTCGGCCGCCAGTTCCGCAGACGAGCGGAGCGATTCCAGTTCGGAGCGAGAAGTCTCGGTTTCGGCGTAGAAGGCCCGCAGGTTGGCCAGCAGTTGACGCTGCGCAAAGCTGAGTTCAACCTGCGCCTGCCCGCGCTGCAGCTTGGCTTGTTTCACCTTGCTCCATCCTGCGCCCCAGGTCCAGACTGGGAACTGGAGAGTTGCGCTTGCCGAATACCCAAGATTACGAAACGTGGAATTGGTAATTGGATCAAACGTATTCACCGCAAAGCGATTCGCATCGATGCCATAAAAGTAGTCCAGGGTCAGCGTTGGCAGAAGACCTCCAAAGGCTACGCCAACCTCATGCTGAGCCGCTTGCAAGGACGACAGGGCTGCGCGCAAGTCCGGATTCTTGTTAGCCGCAAGGTTCGCGACTTCGCCGAAGGTAGGCACGGGTTGTGGACTCTGCAAATCATCGACTACCGTGAAATTCTGGTTGAAGTCAGGAAAGAGAAGCACGGCCAGGTCTAGACGCGCTCTCTCCATTGCCAGTTGCGATTCCTGCAGGTCGCGGTGTTGTTGTTGATACTGAATTTGTGCTTTGATGACGTCTGAGTGCGCCACCTCGCCGCCATGTTCCAGCTTCTCGCTGATGTTTAGAAAATGCTGCGCTTCGGCATCAGCCAACTGCGCGGTGGAATACTTATGTTCCGCGGTCACCAGGGTGTAATACGTCCGGGTGACCGCTACGACTAAACCGCGCGCGGCAATCTCGGCTTTCGCTTTGGCCACCGCCTCCGCCGCGCGCGCGCGACGAAAGTCAGAGACGCTGGAGTACGAGAACACCTGGTGGGCATTTCCCTGGCTGATGTACTCATGGACGCCATTGTTCGCAATGAAGCGTCCGCTGGCTGAACCATTCCCCTGTGTGTAGAGAAACTGGCCGTTGTAACCGACGCTCGGCAACAACGCTGCGCGCGCTTGGACGCGATCTTCTCGCGCTAATCCGAATCCCGTCAGCGCAGCCTGGAAGTCCGGGCTATTTTTCTTTGCCATTTGCAGCGCGTCCCTAAGGGTGATCGTCTGCGGCGCAGCGGTGTTTTGGGGATTCGCAGGGTTGCTTCCGGAATTCATGTTCGTGCCTGAACTCTGGCCGTTGCTGTCGAATGTGCCTGCAAGCTGGTTGGGCATCGTTTGAGCACAGGCGAGCCATGCGATCGTAGTTGCCAGGGCTATGAGGGTTCGATACACGATGGGCATGCACACGCGCATATGCCTCCTGATGGTACTCAGAATGCAAAGGGTTGGATTAAGCAAACCTTAAGTCGGCGCAGTGTGGGCCATCTCTTCTGCATTTAGGATGGGCAGTTCGACCGTAATCCGTGTGCCCTTACCGACCGTACTGCTGGCGGTGATGTGGCCTCCGTAAGCTTCGACCAGCGCTTTTGCGATCGCCAACCCCAGCCCGAATCCCCCGGTGGCGCGGGTGCGCGATGGATCCCCGCGATGAAATCGCTCGAAGATGTGCGGCAGTTGATCGGGTGGAACTCCTACCCCGTGATCTTCGAAAAGAATTCGCGCAGGACCGCCGTTTTGTCGACTCACAGCTACATCCACCGATGATCCTTCCGGGCTGTAGCGAATAGCATTCTCGAGCAGATTAACCCAGATGAGTTGCAAATCTTCCGGATCAGCACGCAAGAAGGCGCCAGTGTGATTGACAAAGTGAATTGCGATGTGGTGTTCGGCCGTGAGTGGTCGCAACCGCTCAATCGCTTCCGCGCACGTTTCTGCGATATCGATGGTTGGCAGGTCGCGGCGAAGGGCCCCGTGTGCCCATTGTTCCGCGCGGGCCAGGCGTAGCATCCAGTGCAACAGGTTTTCCAGGCGCTCCATGTCTTCAAGAGCCAGCGCAATGCCCTGGCGGTACTCCTCCGAACTGCGGGGCTTCTGTGTGATTGCCTGCAACGTCGATTTGAGTATGGCCACGGGAGTCTTCAATTCGTGTGCCGCATTACCGAGAAATTCCCGTTGCTGCAGAAAGGAGCGGTGCAGGCGATCGACCATGGTGCTCATGGCGTGGGTAAGCGGTTCCAATTCCGCAATCTCGCGTATTTCCTCGGGAGCTTGGAATTGCCAGTTCTGCGCGGAAACCAAAGCCGCCTGCCCAGCCAGGCGCTGCATCGGCAACAAGCCGCGGCGAATGCCCCATAGAGCAAGTGGCACTGTGATCGCCAGCAGGACTGCGCCTGCCAGCGCGATGTAAAGGCCTGTGATCCTAACCTCGAGATCGACACCCTCGGTTGGTGATGCATAGATCACGTTCAGAAACGCGGGCGGTTGTCCAGGCTCGCTGTCTAACACCGGCATGTGGGAGAGACGTACTACGCGGTAGGCAGTGCCATTGTAATGGATGGTCCAAAAGCCATCTCCGGGGTGGCGTGCGGCCTCGAACCAGTTGGGAGATCGCGCTAGGATTGTGCCTTGATCGGTTGTCACCAGGTAAAGATCTGGATGTTTGGCGTCCAGCGGCGGCGGAAGCATGCTGCCATCGAAAATCAGGTGCGGCGGGTCTTGCTCCGTGTATCGCACTAAGGCCGTCAGGCTGGTCGCACGAGCCTGGATATTGTTCTGTAGCGTCGCCATGAGTTGGCGGTGCGTGAAGTACACACCTGCCAGCAATAATCCGGTTGCCAACATGGATTGCGACAGAACGACGGCGGCAATCAATCGGCGCTGGATAGAGTGCCTAAACAAAATTCAGCCCTTCAGAATGTAGCCTTGCCCGCGGACCGTGTGAATCAATGGCGGTCCCGATGCTTGGTCGAGTTTGCGACGCAGACCCGAGATATACACTTCAATTACATTGCTGAATTTTTCCCAGTTGTAGTCGTACAAATGTTCGAGGAGTTCGGTCTTTGAGACCACGGCTCGTGGGCGGTGCGCCAAGTATTCGAGGACGCGGTACTCCATCGCGGTGAGATTGATCTCACGGCCATTCCTGTTGATCCTGCGGTCCAGGGTATTGATCTCCAGGTCGCCGATTCTTAAGGTCGGCGATCCTTTACCTTTACCGCGTCTGACGAGCGCCTTGCACCGGGCCAGCAACTCTCCCAGATCAAACGGTTTGGTCAAATAATCATCGGCGCCTGCATTGAGCAGGCCCACAATCGATTCCTTTTCGTCGCGCGCAGTGAGGACGAGCACGGGTGTGTCCTGTCCTTCATTCCGGATAGTCGTAAGTAGTTGCAGCCCCGGCACCCGCGGCAGCATGAGGTCGAGCACGATCAGGTCGTACGAATTGCTTTGGGCCATAAAAAGGCCGTCTTCACCTTCGCGGGCGACATCGACAGCGTACCCAGTGCTTTCCCGCAGGCTCTGCGCGATGTTATCTGCCAAACGACGCTCGTCCTCGACCACCAGAACTCTCAAAGGAATCGCCTCGTCAGTCAGTTAGAATTCCAATAGAAGAATAGATCAGCCCGCCGCCGTTCATGTCTAGTTTTGTCTCTAGAGGACGGAAGCTTAATAACGCCTTAATGTCAGGGCGGTGATTCCCGTTTCTGTCTGAATTTCCCAAGCTTCGCTCCCGAAAGCGGCACGAGTAGCACTAATTGGGTCACGAAACCCGGGGCGACACGCACAGCTGGATTCCAACTTACTGATATTACGTTGGGAGTAGACTAGGCGAAACTTTGGCGAACATCTTGCATTGTATGCTGCGCTCCCAAACCAGCCCGAGTTGCACATTGATGAGGTAGCCGATGCTCGATCTGGACACAATCAAGATCACGCCACGCGATGCGCAGGTCTTGCAACTGCTCGTGCAGGGCTGCAGCAACAAGGAGATCGCCAGCCAGCTGAAAATCAGTCCGCGGACGGTCAAGCAACACTTGCGCACATTGTTCTTGCGCGCCGGTATTACCGACGGCCGCAAGCGTGTGAAGCTTGCCACTGCCGTTTTCATCAAGGAGCAGACCAATTTATGCAACCACGTTATCAGCTGACCAACAAGGAGATGCAAGTAGCCACGCTGGTCTGGGAAGGGCTCACGAACCGGGAAATTGCCAAACTCGTTGGCACCACGGAACAGGTCGTCAAGAATTATCTGCGCACTACATTTGACAAGTTGGGAGTCTGGAGCCGGTTGGAGTTGGCAATTTATGTGGCGAGCCATGGTGGTTCGCGCTGGACACAAGAGTTTCGCTCAGATCAGTAACCGTGATTAGGTAAGGCCCAGTAAACACTTACGAGCATCTGCGGCCGTATGGGGGATCGCTTGCTAGCAGCTGATCGTTCCCTATCATCAGTGAAGGAGAAGCGCACTGCGTACAAACCTGCTTGGTTGTGCTGGGGATCTTATTGCTTGTGCAATTGTCGAAAAGCATGTTGCGGTGTGCCAGATTTCTGCCCGGTTTTGCACAGCTCGTAAACAGGTCGGGGCCGAACTAATTCCTAGTTGAGCTGTTGTGAACCGCAACAGGTAGGCTTTCGGATTTTCTGCGACCGGTGCCTGGCCGAATCTGCAGCAAATGTGGTGCATGGGGCTGTGTACAATGTGCATCCTATTGAGAGTCATAGGATTACTCTCCGCTGAATTCGATTGACCTAGTTGTCACTGTTTGGTAAACCATCACGGGCGCACAGGTGGGAAGTCAGAAATCCATTGAACCAGCCAGTGCGCGGCGTCCGACGTTCTATTGCTGCAGTCGGTTCCCCTAATGCTCATTTGCTGAAAAACATCGCCGCCGGGCGGTAGCGATAACAGCTACAGCTGAGCCAATCACTTCATCATGGCTTTCATGCGACACAAAGGCGCGGTTCTAGTAGTCGATGACTCTCCGGAGATCCGCAAATACTTCCAGACCTTGTTGGAATTGAATTCTTACACGGTCAAGACCGCCAATGATGGCATGGAAGCGCTGGAGTTATTGCTGCAAGGCTTCACACCCGAGATAGTGTTGCTTGATATCGATATGCCGGAGTTGGACGGACTGGCAACGCTCGAGCGAATCCGGATGATTCGCCCCGAACAGAAGGTGATTATGTGTTCGGGGCAGGCAGATCCGTGGTATGCACACCGGGCGCTTGCTTTAGGCGCTGAGGCGTATCTGGTGAAGCCTGTACGCCACCTTTATCTCACAGCAGCTCTGGAACGATGCCTCACTCCTGCCCGCAAACTGCAACACACTGCACAGTCGACCGTTATCCCCTTTCGCGTTTCTCGCACCTGCTGAAGCCATCACCTCAAGTTGCAGAGCAGGTAGAACTCTGGAAGTCATTGTATTCATAAGCTACTTCGGGGTTTTATGAGGGCGCAGCGAGCCCTCGAGGAGGTGCCTGTTTGCGGGTTGCGAGGCGGTACGCGAATTGCAATTTTGGAGAGGCAGAATCAGGCTCGGCCGACTGTCAGGACCAGGTCTGTTGAGGGTAGGTATGGCTTACAAAGAGATCTTCTGGATGGCCTGCGACTCCACCGAGCAACTGCGGGCGGAATATGGCCCTTTCCACACCCGCGAGGAAGCAGAACGGGAAGCACGAAAACTCACCTTCGGCTACCTGCTACGCTACGAGCACATCATCGACGAAAATGAAGAAATTCAGGAAGTACGTTGCATTTTCGTCGAATTGCCCGAATCCGTATTGCGGGAAAAGCCGCCTATCAACCTGCATACTCGTTGCGCCACCTGTGGAGAGTCAGCCGTTCATCAGATTTCCTGGCAAGCGGAAGTTTGGGCTGACATTCACGAATTCGAGCACTCCCGGCACCGGGTACGCCTCTTCGAGCACACTCGCGGAGACGGTTTGAAAGAGATCGCCAACTGGCGAGGCTAGTGCGAGGAACCGTGTCTTGCACCTCTGACGTGCCTACACTGCGCGGCATGGATTTGCTAAGCTAATGCCGACTGCAGGATAGCCGTTGTGTACGGCTCCTTACCTGTGGCACTTCAATTTCTCAGGTACCCAGATGCTTCTGATCATTTATGCCCTGCTAAGTCTGATTCCGCTTCTTGGCATCGTGCTTATAGTTATGCAGGGATTGATTTTGACGGTTGACGGTCTTTTCCTTTCACTGATCTGCCTGACGATATCGGGCATTTTCGCAGCCACTGCACTGTTCGAATTGAAGCAAGTCAAGAAGGGCACCGGCAAAGGAGCCGGAACGTCCGGTAGAACCGTGCCCGTTGCGGTGCGGGCGACAGGCTCAAGTAGAGTGGAGCAAGGCAGGGTGGAAAACGTCAGTTTTTTTGAGTCGGCGGTGGGTCAGCCGAATAAATCGATTGTGACCTTATCCGATGGGGAATCGGCTTCGCGCATGCTTGTGCTCGAAGGCGACGTGCGCAACGCTTTGCCGGTCGGCAAGAAAGTGGCTATCGCCTGCAAAGACGAAGGCGGCCGGAATATTCTGCTGGATGTCAGTTACGTTTGACCTTGGAGGCTGCATTACTGAGTTCGCCGGCTGCGGACTGCTCGATAAACCACAATACTGTTCCATGCGTGGGCTGAACCAGTTTTGCGGGGTATTGTTGTTCGGTCCCGCTTCCTTCCAACACCTCGCGTAGAGCCATCGCCTTATCAGCGCCGCTAATCAGAAACATGATCTCGTCCGCGTTATTCAAAACCGGCACGGTCGCCGTGATGCGAAAAGTGTCAAACTTTTCCACCCAGTTTTCTGTAACCAGCCTGTGTTTTTCTTGCAGTGCCGCACTATAAGGAAAGAGGGAAGCTGTGTGGCCATCCGGACCCATGCCGAGCATGATCAGATTAAAGTTGGGAAGTTCATCCGCCTGGAGACGGAAGAATTGCCGCAAGGTTTGTTCGTATTCCCGGGCCGCGGCAGCAGCATCAAGTTTCTCCGCGGGAACACGAAAAATGTTCTTAGCAAGGTGAGGCAGCTTGGAAAGCATGGCTTCGTCAGCCATCCGGTAATTGCTTTCAGGATGATCTGGGGGCACGTGGCGCTCGTCGCCCCAAAAGAAATACATCTTGTCCCAGGGAAGCAAGTCTTTGTACTCGGAAGCGAGCAACGCAAAGAGGCCTTTTGGCGTGGATCCCCCGGACAGCGCAACTGTGAAGCGCCCGTTCTTTCGCACTGCGTCTTTTACCTGCTTCACGAACTCGTCGGCTGCGGATTGAAACAGTTGCTCAAGGGTGGGAAAGACGTGGATTTCTTGCGAGGCACTCACGTTCAAAACTCCTGAATTTTTACCGCGCCTTAACGGCTGCGCAAAGAGCAGCTCCAAGCAAAGCAGCTCGGTCATTTGTGACGACTTTCACGGGAATTGACTCAAGCAGCGGCTGCATGCGCCCCTTGCTTACAAAGGCTTGCATGAAGAGCGGTCCGGAAAGCTTGGGGAGGATTTTGGGAGCGATACCGCCACCGAGGAAAACGCCGCCCGTCGCGAGAATTTTCAAGGCGAGGTTACCCGCCTCCGCGCCATAGATTGAGACCCAGAGGTCTAATGCCTGCTCGGCGACAGCAAACTTGCCGTTGAGCGCCGCGTGCGAGATTGCAGCTGCCGCGTCGCCATGAGCCATTTCCTGCGTGAGCCACTCCGGCTCGTCTTCATGGCGCGTGTCGCGCAGAAAACGATAGACATTGACCAGCCCAGGACCCGAAATAATGCGTTCGTAGCTGACATGGCCAAAGTGTTTGTTCAGATAACGGAACAGATCAATTTCCACTTCGTTGCGGGGAGCGAAATCACTGTGGCCGCCTTCGCAAGCAAACACGTGATGCTTTGTGCCGTCCCAGTACATGCCAGCCTGGCCCAACCCCGTTCCCGCGGCAATCACGGCCTTGTTACCGACCGGTATACCTTTCACCTGATTCAAGCTCACCATGTCACTCTCGGAGAGAGCGCTAATCCCCCAGGCATTGGCTTCGAGGTCGTTGATGAGAAAAGTAGAGCGAATCTTTAGTTCAGCGGATAATCTGTCAGCTTCAATGATCCACGGCAGGTTGGATGTCTCCACTCTACCGTTGCGGACCGGCCCGGCCACGCCGAAGCAGGCGGCATCCGGCTGAATGCCCTGCAGTTCGACAAACTTGACGACAATTTCGTCCAAGCCGCGATGCTCGCGGCTGGGGAACACGGATTCCGAAAGCATCTTCGGACTCCCGTTCTGCATTTGAAAATAAGCGAGCCGCGCATTGGTGCCGCCTATATCGCCGGCAAGAATCATTTCTCGAAATTCCTCCAGCGTCGGCCATCGCGCTCGAGCAGTTCGTCCGCCTCCTTGGGACCCCATGTTCCGGAAGCGTAGTTAGGGAAATTACGCGGGGGGAGCGCCTTCCAGACATCCAGCAGCGGACTGACTACGGTCCAACCGGCTTCCACCATATCGGCACGCTGGAAGAGCGTGGGATCGCCAATCATGCAATCATGCAGCAAACGCTCGTATCCCGTGCTGGGTTGCTGGCCAAAATAGTCTGCATACTCGAAATTCATGTCGACGCCGCCCAAACGCATGATGGGACCGGGCACTTTCGCGGCGAACCTCAACGATATGCCCTCTTCCGGCTGGATGTGCAGGACTAACTGGTTCGGCATCAAGTTTTCGACTGGTGTGTCCCGGAACAGAACGAACGGCGCTCTGCGGAATTGGATGACAATATGGGTGTTCCGGGCAGGCAGCCGTTTACCCGTTCGCAGATAGAACGGGACATCGGCCCAGCGCCAGTTATCGATCTGCAACTTCATCGCGACGAACGTTTCGGTTCGAGAGTCGGGCGGCACACCATCTTCGGAGCGGTACGCCGGCACGCGCTGCCCTTCCATGGCGCCTTCGCCGTATTGTCCGCGTACGGTCTTGCGCAAAACCTCTTCGGCACTCAGAGGCTGAATGGCGTGCAGGATTTTGGCTTGCTCATCGCGAACCGCGTTTGCCTCAAATGAAATCGGAGGTTCCATGGCCGTCAGACTGATCAGTTGCATGATGTGGTTCGGCACCATGTCACGCAATGCACCAGCTTGATCGTAATACCCGCCACGCTTTTCCACGCCTACTGTTTCGGCAACGGAGATCTGCACGTGATCGATATACCGTCGATTCCATATGGGTTCAAAGATCCCGTTGGCAAAACGAAAGGCCAAAATGTTCTGGACGGTCTCTTTTCCCAGGTAGTGATCGATGCGGTAGATCTGATGTTCCGCCGCAACCTTGAGCAATTGGTGATTGAGCGCCTTCGCGGTTTCTAGATCCCGGCCAAATGGCTTCTCGATGATGACGCGGCGCCAGTGCTGATTGTCCTCCGCGATCAGGCCTACTTCCGCCAGACTTTCCACGATACCGCCAAAGTAGTCGGGAGCCGTTGCGAGGTAGAAAAAGTAGTTGCCGTGCGTCCCGTGGTCTTTATCAACCTTCTGCAACGTGTCCTTCAGTTGCTGATAAGCATTCTTATCATTGAAATCAGCGGACACGTAATACATGCGCCGTACGAACCATTCCCATAATTCGGGATCGACCGTTTCACTGGCGAACTGTTTCATGTCGTCGGACATCTTCTGCCGGAATTCGTCCGTGGACATTTGGCTGCGGGCCAGGCCGACGACCGCGAACTCCTGCGAAAGTAGCTGCAAGCGAGCCAGATTGTAGAGCGCGGGAATCAACTTGCGGCGGGTGAGGTCCCCTGCCGCGCCGAAGATCACCATCACGCAGGGATCGCCGGGGCGTCCAATACGCGGCGAGGATGCGGTCGGCATTACAGCGGTATCGAGCATCGCGTTCTCCCTGAAGCGAATGGCTGAACGACGGATGGTCAGGCGGTCTTAGCCACGATTGCAGGCTCCACGTGACCACCGAATTTCTGGCGCATGGCAGAGAGCATCTTCTCCGCGAAGGTATGTTCTTGCCGGGAGCGAAAGCGGGCGTACAAAGCCGCAGAGAGCACTTCAACCGGGACTGCCTCATCGATGGCCGCCTGGATCGTCCAACGACCCTCGCCGGAATCTTGCACGAAGCCGGTGTACTCAGAAAGCGTGGGATTTTCAGCTAAAGCCATCGCGGTGAGGTCCAGAAGCCACGAACTGATTACACTACCACGGCGCCAGACTTCAGCGATGTCGGGCAGGTTAAGGTCGTAACGGAGTTCCGCAGGAATCTCCTTGCTGGTGGCGTTTCTGAAGATGTCAAAGCCTTCCGCGTAAGCCTGCATGATGCCGTACTCAATGCCATTGTGCACCATCTTCACGAAGTGCCCAGACCCGGAGGGACCGCAGTGAATGTAGCCCTCTTCAGCTGTACCGCCCAGCTTCTCCCGACCCGGCGTACGAGGTATGTCGCCCCGGCCCGGTGCGAGCGACTTAAAAATCGGGTCCAGGTATTGCACCGCTTCTTTGGGTCCCCCGATCATCATGCAGTAACCGCGCTCCAAACCCCAGACGCCGCCACTCGTACCGACATCAACGTAGTGCACGCCTTTGGCTTTGCAATATTGTGCGCGGCGGACGTCATCTTTGAAGTAGGAATTGCCGCCGTCGATGATGGTGTCGCCCGCTTCGAGCTTCTGCAACAGATTTTCAACGGTCTGCTCCGTGGCATTGCCGGCAGGCACCATGATCCAGACGGCTCGCGGCGCCTTCAGCTTGGCGACGAGATCGGCGATGGAACTTGAGCCGGTTGCTCCTTCTCCGACAAGGGCTTTCACTGCCTCGGCACTCAAGTCCGAGACTACAAGTTGGTGATTAGCGCGCATCAGGCGGCGCGTCATATTTGCGCCCATCCTGCCTAAACCGACCATTCCCAATTGCATCGTGCGCTCCTTGCTCTCTGTAGCTCCTGGTTTCTACGATTCACAACGTAATAGCGAAACGTGACCTGGATAGATTTCTACCCTAAAGCCTGAGGAACAACGGATCTTGCGCAACCCTATACGGCGGCACTACAAGGGTATGCCGTGATCGCTATCGCGATGTGCTTCTTCAGCTGGCCAACGCCTGTTTTACTGCAGCCTGAAGAGTGGCGAGTCCTGATTGCAGATCAGATCCCAAGTGAACGCGCAGGGCTCGACGGTTTCGTTGCGCCAGAACCTCGAAATCACCGCGCGCTTGTGCAGCTTTGACAATCCCGAATGTGTACTTCTGGCCGGGAATCGGGAGGTCATTAGCATCGTCGGTGGTGATTTGTAAAAACACGCCGCTGTTAGGTCCGCCTTTGTAGGCCTGGCCGGTTGAATGCAGGAACCGTGGACCGAATCCCAGGCATGTCGCGACCGGCTTTCCATCCCTCACAGCGTGACGGATACCCTGCAGCGCGCGCTCGTCCTCTTCATTCATCTCTACGTATGCGAGCAGCGCAAAGTAATCGTGTGCATGCAAGCGATCGAGATGCGCTCTCAGATAACCGACTAGTGATTTGTTACTGGCGCTCGACTTGGACAGTTCCGCGGCATTTTGGTCATCGGTAAAAAGCTTGAGTCCCTTTTCCTCGAAGATGGGCGTTTCCGGTGGCAAAGAGCCGGTCTTCTCGTATTCGCCGGTCAGTTTGCGAGTTGCCACTTTACTCGCTTCGACATCGGGTTGGTTGAACGCATTAATCCCAATGATTGAACCCGCGACTGCGGTCGCGATCTCCCAACGGAAAAACTCCTGCCCGAGGTCGTAGGTATCGGCCAACGAAATTCGAATCACTACCTGGCCAGCGTCTTCCAGAGCTGACACTTTGGCATCCTGGTCTGCATCTGGGGCGCTTTCGAGCCGGACATAAGCGAAGACGCGATCGTTGCCGTAAACCTCGGTAGAGCCGAGCGCCTCGCGATCTACAGGAATCAGGCCCTTCCCATCCTTTCCTGTGGATTCCGCAAGCAGCTGCTCGAGCCACGCGCCGAGATCGTAAATGGCAGGCGAGGCAATGATCGTGATTTTGTCGCGACCGTTCTTGGCCGCTGTGCCGAGAATAATTCCAAGAATGACGCCAGGATTCTGGTCAACCGGCACACAGGAAGCGCAAGCCTGGACCATTTCATCGGTACGGTCAAGGAATTTACGCGCATCCAGGCCCATAACGGCTCCGGGAACCATGCCGAAGTTGGAAAGCGCGGAGTAGCGGCCTCCAATGCTAGGCAGCCCGTGAAAGATGTGGCGGAACTTATCTTGCTCGGCGACCTGCTGCATCTTCGAACCAGGATCAGTGATGGCGATGAAGTGACTGCCCGCTTTGTCGGGTCCCACGGCTTGCTTCACACGCTCGAAAAAATACTGCTTGAAAATGTTCGGCTCGAGCGTGCTACCCGACTTGCTGGAGACAATGAAGAGGGTATTGGCGACGTCGATTTTCTCCTCGAAACTTTTGACTTGTGCAGGATCGGTGGAGTCGAGCACCAGTAATTCAGGGAAGCCCTGGATGTGGCCGAAAGTTTTGGTGAGCACCTCGGGCGCCAGACTGGATCCGCCCATTCCCAGCAATAGCACGTGCTTGAAACCCTGCGCTTTGATGTCATCGGCTACTTTGCGGAGATTCTGGCTGTTCATGATCTGGTCGTCGGTAATATTGAGCCATCCGAGCCAGTTGGATTCGTCGGTTGCCGTCCACAAAGAAGAGTCGCGCTGCCACAGGCGGCGCACCTTGCCACCGGCACGCCAATCGTCGACAGCGGTCTTGACTGCGGTCACGAGGGGCTGGGGCAGAGTGTAGGACTGGCGATTAACATGAGCCCTTATCTCGCACTTGCTGGTTTTTTCTACGCCTTCTAACAGCTTGTCGAAAGCCTCAGAAAAAAGGCGTACCCCGTCGTCGGTGAGCTTATCGGTGACAGCCTTCATAGAAATGCTCAGCTTGGGCAGAGTCTCCATAATCCGCCTGGCATCTTCCACGTCTTCCACGAGGCTGTTGCGAAGCTGGCCGTGGTCGCGAAAACCATCAATGGTCGCGGGCGGCATGGTATTGACGGTATCGCGGCCTATCAGCTCTTCGACATAGATGACATCGCGATACTTGGGATTTTTGGTGCTGGTGCTGGCCCAGAGCACGCGCTGAGCGCGAGCGCCTTTGGCTTTCAACCTGTCCCATCGCGGACCGCTAAAAATGCGTTCGTAGGCCTGATAGGTTAGCTTGCCATTCGCGATCGCAACTTTTCCGACGACACTATTGAGCAGTTCCTTTTTTGTGGCATCTGTCTCCGACTTCAGCTTGTCGGCGACCATAGAATCGACGAGGGTATCGATTCGGCTGATGAAGAAACTTGCGACACTCGCTACTTTGCTGACATCACCACCGTTGGCGTCCAACCGCTCCAAGCCCGCGATATAAGCTTCCGCGACCTTTTCGTAGACCTCTTGCGCAAACAGCAGGGTGACATTGATATTGAGTCCTTCGCTGATCAACTGTTGAAAGGCAGGAACTCCTTCGGTTGTTCCCGGCACCTTGATCATGACGTTTTCGCGTGCAACGGATTTCCATAAGCGACGGGCCTCTTCGATCGTGCCCTGTGTGTCGTGGGCGAGATAGGGAGAGACCTCAAGGCTGACATATCCGTCGTACCGTTGGGTGTCCTGATAAATGGGCCGCAGAATGTCGGCAGCATCCTGGATATCGCGAATCGCCAGTTGCTCAAAGCGGGCCTTCGCATCCAGATCGCTTTTTGATTGCAAGGACGTGAGAATGTCGGTGTAGTCGGTGCTGCCGGTGATGGCTTTCTCGAAAATCGATGGATTCGAAGTAATGCCGGTGATGCCGTCTTCCTCGATCATGCGCTTCAGATCACCTGTAGTGATCAGGTTGCGACGAATGTAGTCCAGCCAGACGGACTGGCCAAATTTGTGGAGATCCTTTAATGGATTAGTGGCCTTGGCGGTATCGATGACTCCAACTGGCTGCATGAGACTCTCCTTACTGATGTCTGTCGCGCTTTGACGAGATACCGGTCCACCTCGGACGGCAGGCCGGGCATTGTGTTCCGTTGTACACGCCTTTACCGAATGGCCGGCGTCAATTACTTCGAGCCGCGCACCAGGTCGCGAGCAGCGGCAATAACTGCGTCCGGGGTAAATCCGAATTTCTTTTGCAATTCCTTCAATGGAGCCGACGCACCGAACGTGTGCATTCCAATAATTCTGCCCTCGGAACCGACATATTGTGACCACCCGAAAGTCGAGGCCTGCTCCACCGCCACGCGGGCTTTCACTTGCGGCGGCAACACCATTTCACGATAGCCCTGGTCCTGATGCTCAAAAATGTGCCAGGAAGGCAAGCTGACAACGCGGGCCTTAACGCCTTCAGCTTTCAGTTTTTCGTATGCGTCGACACACAGAAAAACTTCACTGCCGGTCGCCATCAGAATAACCTCCGGTTTGCCATCCTCGGAATCGGCCAGAATATAAGCGCCTTTGGCAACACCCGATGCCGGCGCATACTTCGAGCGATCGAATGTGGGCACAGCTTGTCGGGTTAAGACCAGCGCGGCGGGCTCGTGCCGCGACTGCATGATGACCTTCCAGGCTTCTACCACTTCATTGGCATCGGCTGGACGCAAAAGGTTCAGTCCCGGGATTGCGCGGAGTGAAGCGAGTTGCTCGATCGGCTGATGCGTAGGACCGTCCTCGCCGAGGCCGATGGAGTCATGGGTGTACACAAAAATTACCGGCACTTCCATGATCGCGGCCAGACGGATTGGCGGCTTCATGTAATCACTGAAAATAAGAAAGGTGGAAGCATAAGGCCGTATCTTGGCCAGCGACATGCCGTTCACGAATGCGCCCATCGCGTGCTCGCGAATGCCAAAGTGAAAATTGCGGCCGTCGTAGTGGTCAGCCTCGAAATCGCCTGCTCCCTGAAATGTGAGGCGAGTTTTCGTCGACGGAAACAAATCCGCCGCCCCGCCGACAAGCCATGGCACATTCTGCGCCAGCACGTTCAGTACCTTGCCGGACGATTCGCGGGTAGCGAGGCCCTTGGCATCGGCCGGAAAGGTGGGAAGGTTTTTGTCCCAGCCGTCCGGGAGCTCGCGACGCTGCATGCGCTCCCACTGGTCGGCCATGTCGGGATACTTCCGCTTGTACTGCTCGAATTTGGAATACCATTTGTCGCGAAGCTCATGGCCCCGTCGACCGATGCCTTGGCGAAAATGTTCTTCTACCCCGTCAGGAACGAGAAATTTAGCATCCTCGGGCCAGCCGTACGCCTTCTTGGCAAGGCGAATTTCGTCCTCCCCTAAGGGCTCGCCATGCGCCGCTGCGGTGTCCTGTTTGTTGGGCGCCCCGAATGCGATATGGCTATCTACAACTATGAGTGTGGGGCGATCGTTGGCAGATTGGAACAGTTCCAGGGCCCTGGCTACGCTCTCTACGTCATTCGCGTCATTGACGTGGGTTGTGTTCCAGCCATATGCGCTGAATCGTGCAGCTACGTCTTCGCTAAATGCTAAATCCGTGTGTCCTTCAATGGTGATCCGGTTGTTGTCATAGATCCAGCACAGGTTGCCAAGTTTCAGGTGGCCAGCAAGGGAGGCAGCCTCGCTTGAGATTCCTTCCATCATGTCGCCATCGCCGCAAATGGCATACACATTGTAGTTAAACATCTCGAACTCAGGCCGGTTGAAGTGTGCGGCCAGCCATTTGCCGGCTGCGGCCATTCCCACACTGTTGCCCACCCCTTGTCCCAATGGCCCGGTTGTAGTTTCCACACCCGAGGTCAGGCGGTATTCAGGATGGCCCGGCGTTTTGCTGTTTATTTGACGAAAACTCTTGATGTCGTCGAGAGAGACGGCGGGCTCATTTAACCGTTCATACTTGGCATTGACTGCCCGCACACCCGCCAGATAGAGCAGGGAATACAGCAGCATAGAAGCATGCCCGTTCGACAGGATGAAGCGGTCGCGGTCAGGCCAGATTGGGTCCTGGGGATCAAAGCGCAGGAAGTTTTGCCAAAGCGTATACGCGACCGGGGCTAACGCCATGGGCGCGCCGGGGTGCCCGGAGTTGGCCTTCTGCACCGCATCCATCGACAGAGTACGAATGGTGTTGATGGCCAAGGTGTCGATCTTCTGGTTGGCGACGAGAGGTTGTTCGCTAACGGCCACAGCATCCTCCTGGGAGTTTGGCCCGGTATTCATGGAGCGCCACGCCTGCAACCGGCTATGGCAGACCTGTCATGTTAGATGAGCGCACAAGCTGAGAGCTTCACACTATCACCCACTGCAAAAAGTTTACAACTTCTGAGAGTTGCGCGTTGCCGCAGCTAGCGTGAATACGAACTAGTCATCGTGATGACGAATAGAGAAGAAGACATCGAGAGGAAGCTGGAACAGCGAGCTCGTCGGATGGTGAGTGCGAGCGGCTTCACGAGGCCCAAAGAGGAAACGGGGGTATTCAAGTTTGAGAACGCCGAGTGATCAATTCGTCTAGCGCTTGAGTTGCGCCAAATACCCGTTTTCCACGCGATAGCTCTTGGTGGTTCCTTCCACAAAGCGCAGAAACTCTTTAAGATTTTCGCGTTCTGGAGAGGGGAGATCTGAAAATTTCACTCGCACGCCAAAGGTGGGATTGCTTTGAGTGACGGTCCCGGTAAGCACCATGCCTTTCACCCACAGCTTTCCATTCGCTACCCAGAGTCCAATCTGGACGTCGGCGCCCGGCTTTACCGGGCTGACCGTCTCGACGAAACAGCCGCCACCACTGGCGTTCGAGAGATTTCCCCAGACCGGGGACTCAGCGCCGTCGATTTTAAGTTCAACCGCCACGAAACATTTAATCCGCGGAAAACGCCTGCGATCCTGCCCCCATGAGGGAGTGAAAATATCCGGTTCAAACGGCGGCGACGTCATCGAATGCACGGGAACATTCTCAGTATCCCGAAAGCTCGCTGAAGCAGTCGCAGTGGTTTGCGGGGTCTTGCTCTTGATTTCGCGCATGGCATCGAGCAAGGCCTGTTCGCGGCGCTCTGCCGGCGCCTCACGATAGACCTGGAGTAACTTGCCAAGATTTTTCACGAGATCTGGATCGGTAAGAAGTTTTGTCCAGTCCGTGCTGGTGGTTTCTGATTTCTGTTGGCTCATAACTCCCGTAGCACAGCGTGATTGGCGACTTTTTTGCTACTGTAAGCTTGAACGAGTTCCCCGGGACTGACAAGATGACCTGCGTTACCACCGTAAGTAACCAAATCTCTGTTACCAGTCGCGAACGCTGCGTCCGATGTCACTTCTCGATCCCTGGCGGTGTCTTTGTAGAAATCGGGGACCGGATTTGTAGTTGAGGAGCGCGGCAGATATCCGTCGTCCTCCCAACTTTGAACCCGGATCCTGCATCCAAGTGCCTTGATTTAAATCGTTTGCATCTTCCTGCACGAGGGACGAATCAACATACCGTTGTTGAGTCGGGCGGGTGAGATGGAGGCGGCCCGAAAGTTCACGGAATGATGAAGATAGCAAGATATTTTCTCCGCGGGCGTCTGTTTTCTTTTGCATTCTCGACATGTCTTGGATTGATCTCCGTGACCGCCGTACAGGGGCAACAATCCGGCGCAACTGGCTCGCAAACAGGCAGCGAATCAGGCAATTCCACGAGCGGGGCGCGCGGACGATCGAGTACACAATCTGGTGTGATGTTTACATCCACCCCTGCATTGAGCACGTTTTCGGGAAGCGTGCCCTCTGGAAAAGCGACCAGCGACGTGATTCCGCTGACCTTTGCCGATGCCATCGATCGGGGACTACGGCAGAACCTGGGCGTGTTGCTCGCCAGCGAGAATACCCTCGCTGCTCGCGGTCAAAAGTGGAAGGAATTGAGTAATCTCCTGCCGAATGTCAGCGCTGGTGCGAATGAGACGGCTATGCAGGAATCGCTTGCTGCGTTGGGATTCACGCTGCCGGGCTTACCCAGAGTGATCGGACCGTTCCATTACCTCGATCTGCGAGCATCATTGACGCAGTCTCTGTTCAACTACTCGGATATCGAACGGGAACGTGCTGCAAAGCAGAACGAACAGGCAGCGCAACACAGCTTCAAGGACGCCAGGGAATTGGTTGTGCTCGCTGTCGGCAATGCTTATCTCCAGGCGATTGCGGGTGCGGCGAGGGTGGACACCGCCGAAGCCCAAGTCACGACTGCCCAGGCGTTGTTTACGAAGGCACAAGACCAGCTAAAAGCTGGTGTGACTCCGGCCATTGACGCACTTCGCGCCCAGGTGGAATTTCAGGCGCGTCAGCAGCAGCTCATCGCCGCGCGCAACGATTTCGCGAAACAAGAGCTCACGCTTGGGCGCGTGATCGGCTTGCCCTTGGGACAACGTTTCACGCTGGCTGACAAGGTCCCCTACGCCCCTCTAACCGTCCCTCCACTTGAGGAATCTCTACGGCGGGCCTTCGCCTCTCGCGAGGACTACCAGGCGGCTCTGGCGCAGGTCCGTGCGGCCCGGCTTTCACGCAAGGCCGCGACTGCCGAGCACTACCCGACGCTCGACTTCGAAGGCGACTACGGCGATATCGGCACAACTCCCTGGACTTCAAACGGAACTTTTCACGTAGCCGGCACGTTGAACATCCCCATTTTTGCGGGGGGCCGAACCCATGGAGAGGTGCTGCAGGCCGAAGCTACACTGCGCCAGGCGGAATCGCAATTGGAGAACCTGCAGGGGCAGATCGATAGCGATGTACGCACCGCGCTACTCGATCTGCAGTCCGCCGCCGATCAGGTGGAGGTCGCTCGAAGCACGGTGCAGTTAGCGCAACAGACCTTAGTGCAGGCGCAGGATAGGTTTGCTGCCGGAGTGACCGACAACCTTGAAGTGGTGCAGGCGCAGGAGTCAGTGGCCAGCGCCAACGAGAATTACATTTCCAGCCTTTACGCCCACAACATTGCCAAGGTCGAATATGCTCGTGCAATCGGTTACGCGGAGCAAGGCGTGAAGCAATATTTGAAAGGTAAGTGAGCATGGAGCCGACCACGAACACGCTGCCCGAAGAGAGGACGGAAACTCAGCAGCATGAGCAATCACCTCCGCCGGAAGGCCGCTTTCGATCTCGTCGTTCCGCCCTGCGCAATCCACGGGTAAAGCTTGGGCTTCTGATCGTAGGAGTTGTGATCGTCGTCGCCGGCATCCTGCTATGGCGTTACTTCAGCAGTTATGAGAGTACGGACGACGCTCAAATTGACGGCCACATCAATCCGATCAGCGCGCGAATTTCCGGCCACGTGCAGAAGCTGAATGTAAATGACAACCAGTACGTCGAAGCCGGAACCGTGCTGGTCGAAATCGATCCTACGGACTACCAGGTGGCGCTTAACAAGGCACAGGCGACCTATGACGACGCTGTAGCTACGGCGAACGCGGCGCAAGTAAATGTGCCCATTACCTCCGTCAGCACTACGAGTCAGCTGACCACGGCTCAGGCAAACGTAGAAAATGCGCGGGCGGGAATTGCGGCGGCAAAGCAGCAGTACGCAGCCGCCAAGGCCCAACAAGTACAGGCTGAGGCCAACAATGCGAAAGCCCAAAGTGATCTCGAGCGCTATAAGCAGTTGATTCAAAAACAGGAGATTTCCGCCCAGCAGTACGATCAAGCCGTGGCAGCGGCACGAGCCGGTGCGGCAACCGTTACAGCGGCGCAAGCGGCAGCCGAGGCTGCACAGCAGCAAATCACTCAATATCAGGCCAGGCTGGCCCAAGCCGAAGCGGAAGTACGCAGTGCAAAAACTTTTCCTCAGCAAATGTCCGCCACAAGATCCAGGGCCCAAGCGGCTGCAGCCATCGCTGATCAAAGAAAAGCCGATTTGGAGCAGGCCAAACTTGATCTGCAATATACGAAGGTGGTTGCCCCGGTTGCCGGGGTGGTGAGCAATCGGACCGTGGAAGTCGGACAAAATGTTCAGCCCGGCCAGGCGTTGATGATGCTTATCCCTTTAAACGATTTGTGGGTCACAGCCAATTTCAAGGAAACGCAACTTGCGGATATGCATGTGGGCCAGAAGGCGACGATTTCAGTCGACGCCACTGGCAAAGACTACAAGGGCCATGTGGACAGCCTGGCGGGGGCGAGTGGCGCGCGATTCAGTCTTCTGCCGCCCGAGAACGCCACGGGAAACTATGTGAAGGTGGTACAGCGCATTCCGGTGAAGATCGTTTTTGAGCCAGGCCAGGATGCGGAGCACCGACTCCGGCCCGGTATGTCGGTTGAACCTAAAGTCTGGATTCGATAGCGGAACGAGTTGACGGGTGTTTCTGGCATTTGCATTGTGCCCGTAGCGGGCATCACACGATGGTAGCGCCGTAGGGCAGTCGGTTTGTTTGGCAAAGCTTTATGTTTCGTGTCATCACCATCGAGCGCGAGTTCGGCAGCGGAGCCGGAGCTATCGCCGAGAAACTTGCCAGCCGCCTTGGCTGGAAGCTGTGGGACCATGCGTTGACCGAGGAGATCGCCAAAATCGCAAATGTAGACTGCGCCACGGTCGAGCAGTTCGATGAAAGAGTGGACAGCACCCTGCGGCGGGTGACGCGCGCATTCTGGCGCGGCAGCTTCGAACGGCGCATCCCGCTAGATGATTCCCAGATCTTCGATACGGATTGCATGGTCTCCATGGTGAAACGCATCATGCAGCGGATCGTGAATGAGGGCAATGCGATCGTAGTCGGGCGCGGTTCCCCGTATTTCTTGCGCGAGCGCCAGGATACATTCCGAGTTTTCACCTATGCACCTCGCGACGAGAAAATTCGCCGCCTTGTCCAGTTCGGTCGAAGCCAGGAGGAGGCCGAAGATCTGGTGGACACAGTGGACCGGGAGCGGATCGCCTACGTTAAACATTATTTCAATGCCGATTGGCCGACTCGCTCGCTCTATCACCTGATGATTAATACCGCGATGGGCGATGAGAATGTGATTTCCACGATCCTTCACAACATGCGTACTCTCGAGCACGCCAACCTGTCCCCAACCGCCTTGCGTGGAGTTAAATAAAGCGCGATTTCACCTTGCCTGTTTGAGTGGGAATCCCCGCCGGCATATTAGAGATCACTCCTCGCACTTGCGAGTCGCCCTGATTGTTATCAATTCCTGGCATTTCTTGGCGCTTCAGTGGAGAATCCGGTTCTGTCAGGCTCGATAAATGTCTTGTCGCAAAATGGAGATTGTCGCCGTCTCGCGGGGGGTGCCGATGGCGGTACGCTGTAACAATTGCCAATGATTCGGGCAGGCTGATGATCTTCCCCTGGATATTGCCGAAGATCGAATGAGCGAATTGTTTGAAGAACACCACTGCGAGCCAGTTCCTGGTGCTCGTACTCCGGGTTCGTAGCTGGTTTGCTCCTCCCCCTTTTGAACTAGTTCTCCGCCCCCCATCAATTCGGTGCTAAAATCCCTTGCTGCAAGCAGGCCTCGGTTTGCCCCACCTCGTGAAACTCCATTCGTCCGGGCTGAGTGAAAGGTGTATGTATGTCAGCGACTTTGTTCCCTGCTGTTCGGCTCCGCTTAACTTTCTTTTTGTTCTTCTTTAGCCTCGCGGGTGCCTTTGGACAGGGATTCGCCGGCGTGCTCACAGGACAGAATGACAACGCGCGCACCGGACAAAACCTCAGCGAGACCGTGCTGACGCCGCAAAATGTAGAGGCTGCGAGCTTCGGCAAGGTGCTGTCATATCCGGTGGACGGGCAGATCTATGCCCAGCCGCTATACGTGCCGAACGTGTCGATTCCGAACGTCGGCACGCGGAACGTGGTCTACGTCGCAACCGAAAACGACAGCGTTTATGCCTTTGATGCCGACGGGCTCAACTCGAATCCGCTATGGCATGTGAGCTTCAGCAATTTTCCAAATGGTATTTCCCCGGTTAACTGTGTGAAGTCGGGTCTAAGCTGCAACGTGTACCCCGTTGACGGGATTACCGGAACGCCGGTCATTGATCCAACCACTAACACGATGTATCTGGTCTCGCACACGCTTGAAAAGGGCACATATTTTGTGCGTCTGCATGCGCTCGACATCACCGCCGGTGCTGAGAAGTTTGGAGGCCCGGTCGCGCTGCATGCCACCGTGAATGGTACAGGCGCGGGAAGTGTAAACGGCAAGATTTCGATGGATACGCAGCATCATCTCGCCCGTCCCGCATTGCTGTTATTGAACGGCATCCTATACATCGCGCAGGATACGCAGAGTCATGGCTGGATTCTCGCTTACAACGCGCAAACACTAACGCAGACCGCCGCGTTTGCCAGTACTCCGAACGGCACGCTGGGAGGAATCTGGCATAGCGGAGGAGGTCTCGTAGGCGACAACCAGGGGGATATTTACGCTGCCACTGGCGACGGGACCTTTGACGCTTCGACCGGCGGAACTGATTACGGGGATACCTTGATGCAACTGAATTCCAACCTGGTCGTAACTGATTATTTCACGCCCATGGATCAGGCCTGTCGCTTTCAGCAGGATAAGGATCTTGCCTCTGGCGGACCTCTGGCGCTGCCTACGCAGGGAGGATCGTTCCCTAATGAAATCCTGATCGCCGGCAAAGGCGGCTCTCCTTGCGACGCGAGCGCTACCAGTCCGATCTATCTGGTAAATCGCGACCAGATGGGCGGATACAATCCCAATCAGGATCAGGTTGTCGAGGAAATATCGGGTGCGACCATTGGGTACTGGAGTAGTCCTGCATACTGGCAGGGCGCCAGTTCGGCTTATGTCTATTACGCTGGGCAAACCAGGAACCATGCCGTGGGGGACTATTTAAAGGCGTACAGCGTCAGCAATGGCCAGATTTCGAAAACTCCCGTCGCGCAGAGTTCCAACACCTTCCTGGTGGGTGCGACCCCGTCTGTTTCCGCGAATAACAAAACTTCGGGAATTGTGTGGATCGTCGCGCGCAATGACTACCTCGACACGCGCCCAGGCGTAAAGCCGGGTGTTCTTTATGCGTACGACGCAACCAATGTGGCTTCGCAGCTCTACAGCAGCGCGCAGAGCCTTCAATACGGAACCCGCGACCAATTGGGTTGCGCCACGAAGTTCCAAGTGCCGACGATTGCGAACGGTAAGGTTTACGTAGGCACCGAAAATGAAGTGGATATCTATGGGCTCTTGGGGCAGCCGCTGCCTGCCTACCCGGTCAGCCTCTCCGTACCATGCGCGACTTTTGGTTCGGTGCCGGTGGGTTCCACCGGTACGGCTCAAAAGGTTACGCTGAAAAATGTTGGGAGCGCGAACCTCAACTTCAGCAGTATCAAGTTGGCGGGGTCCAACCCAGGTGATTTCACTCGCAGCAGCACGTGTATGTCGCCTCTTGCGCCCGGCGCGAGCTGCACAATCACGATAAACTTCAAGCCCACAGCCACCGGTCCACGGTTTGCTTTCGTATTGATCACGGACAGCGCGTTAACGTCGCAAAGCATTTACGTGATCGGATCGGGCACTTAGCCCGCGTTATCCCGTGGCACGTCTTTGCCCTACAATATTGGTTTGTCTAGTCCTGCGAAGTTCGATCATCTCTGCGTCGTTCTGGTTTCGAGCCGCAATCCCTTGAACATTGGGGCGGCGGCTCGCGCCATGAGCAACTTTGGTTTCTTCCAGCTGCGGGTTGTAAACCCGTACGACGTCGCTTTTCGGGAAGCTCGCTCGGCCATGGGAGCGTCGCGATTGTTGGAGGATGCAGTGGAGTACAAGAGTGTCGCGAGTGCTGTAGCCGATTGCAACCTGGTTGTGGGGACGACGGCCGCGCGCGATCGCGACTTGCAGCATCCCCTGCGGCCCTTGCCGATTGCAGCCAGAATAATTCGGCAGCGGCTTCCATCGGAGAAAGTGGCCCTCCTGTTCGGCTCGGAGAAGTATGGGCTCTCCAACGACGATATGAGCTATTGTCATTGGCTGCTGCGCATACCCACCGGGGATGAGCATCCATCGATGAACCTGGGCCAGGCAGTCGCCGTCTGCCTGTACGAGATGTCGCGGTCGAAAAACAGCGCGCGGCGTGCTGACCGACTGCATCTTGCCAGCGGCCGTGAGCTGGATCGCTTCTCCGACGTGCTGCTGGATTCGCTGAAGATGAGCGGGTACATCAAGAAAGGTGCGACTGGCGCGACCGAGGAGAAATTGCGACGGCTGCTTCGCCGCCAGAAGTTGTCGAGTGACGATGCTGAACTGTGGCTTGGCATGTTAAGGCAGATTGCTTGGAAGCTACGAACCGGCGAGGCCGGGCCAGAGTGACGCCTGGCGAGAGCAAACCACAAGGAAAAGAGTGTTGTTGAATTATTTAGTTATTGCTGCCGAGCGGTGCCCGCAATCTTGCCTCTACGCTCTTCCATCTCCGAAGCAATGGCGGACTTGTCGTGCGGCGACAATGTGCGCGTCGCGAGAGGAAAAACCAGCGTATCTTCCACGTGAATATGCTTCCGATACATGGAATTCAGTCGGGCAACTGAACTGCGAAACTCCTCGATCTGAATATCGTTCAAGACTCCATTCAGCAAGTATTGGTTTCCAAGCCAGTCCACTCGCGCATGCAGTGGCTCTGCGCAGCGATGTTCTTCCTCCAGTTTCTCGAGTTCCGCCATCACAGCCCTCGCGTCCGGATCGGAAAGTCTACGCATGCGTGGAAACAACGAGACCTCCTCGTCCGCAGTGTGCTTCGGGGCCGCATCGCGAAAATAGCGAAGGGAGGTCTCCAGTGCTTGCCGAACTTCCTCGCTGGGAGGACGATCGATCACGGCGGCCACTCGCTCCAAAGTCGTGATAAAGCTCTCAATGCGACGGTGGCAATCCATCAACAATCCAGTGGGATCAGAAAAGCTGTGCGTGGCCGCTGCGATTTGGACAGGCATAATCATATTTTACGGTGTGAAAGCGCTTTCCGGTTCCAACCCGGTCAGTCTCGCCGTGCAGCTAAAAAACTATGGAAGGCGGCGAGTGATCCGTTCGCAAGAAGACTGCATCCGAGACGCGTGGCATCAAGTCCTTCCAGGAAAGTGGTGTACGCGGCTATCGCCGCGAACATTGGAATCGCAGTCTGCAAATACGTAGCTGCGGCCTTTACCCGGAGTTCGGCCATGCTGGCCGAGGCGATTCACTCCACCTCGGACATTGGGAACGAGTTGCTGCTCCTTTTCGGCATGAAACGCAGCGCGCGTCCTCCCGACGCCGAACATCCTTACGGTCATGGCAAAGCCCTTTATTTCTATTCACTGCTCGTCTCCATCTACATATTCGCAGTCGGCGGGTTGCTCAGCATAGGAGAAGGTGTCTTTCGCCTGCTCCACCCACAACCCTCGAGTCACGTGATTTGGAACTACGCCGTACTCGCGGTGGCGGCTGGATTTGATTCGTATTCGTGGAGAATTTCCTATCGCGAACTGCTGTCTCGCAAAGATCCGGGCGAGACGGTGTGGGATGAAATTATTGGAAGCAAGGATCCTACGGTCTTTACTGTTTTTCTCGAGGACTCGGCCGCATTGGCAGGCACATTTCTCGCCTTCGTCGGTATCCTGTTCGGACAAATCTTGCATGAGCCGTACCTGGATGCAAGCGCTTCAGTTTCGATCGGACTGTTGCTCGTCTGCGTCTCCGTTTTGCTGGTCCGCGAAAGCGCAGCGTTGCTGGTGGGAGAACGGACAAACCGGAGCAGGCTCAGGCGACTGCGAGAAATCATCCTGCGAGACCCTTCAGTGGATGCAGTGGGCGACCTGCTCACCATGCAACTTGGCCCAGAGGAGGTGCTGCTAACTGTCGCGATTCGTTTTCGGCGCAACCTGGATGTTCAACAACTGGAGTCGGCGATCGACCGAATCGAGAACCGCATTCGCCGAGACGAGCCGACAGTCGTCCGCATATTCCTGGAGGCCGACTCTCTGAAGCCGACCAGCACGAGCCAACCAGGTTCCCAAGCAGCGTAAACGTGGGAATGAGAGCGGGGCACTGAGCGCGAGGCGCGCATCGACGGCAAGAAATGGATAATTCGTTTTATGGGGGTTATGGGAGGTACAGCGGTTCGGCGAATGCCGAAACGCGAAGTGCTTTTGAGTCTGGCGCGCCCGGAGAGATTCGAACTCCCGACCTATTGCTCCGGAGGCAATCGCTCTATCCAGCTGAGCTACGGGCGCGCTGCCGCTTCAGTTTACATCGGGGTCGCTGGACCCAGCAATCTCCCTGCGCGCTCTGAGATGCTCAGTCGAAGTGAAAAAGAGGTGACGGGTTAGCTACCAGCGTTCTCTGCGCTCTCCGCGATCGTGACGTCCACCACCCCGACCGCCGCCGAAACCGCCGGTGCGCTCCTGCTTGGGACGCGCTTCGTTCACGTTCAGAGTGCGCCCACCAAGTTGGCTACCGTTGAGACCTGCAATCGCCTTGTCTCCTTCTTCCGCATTACTCATTTCTACGAAAGCGAAGCCGCGCGACCGGCCGGTGTCGCGATCAGTCAGAATACTCACGCGATCAACTTGACCGTAAGCCTCGAACATCCGGCGCAATTCATCTTCACTCGTGTTGAAGTTTAGGTTGCCAACGAAGATATTCTTCATCGGAGTACCCCTCACTTGAGCTATTTGAGTGTGGGCTGATTTAGAGGCAAGCAGACAGCCGGACAGGCTATCATCGAACTCGATGCCGGATCAGGCGAACAGTCAAACGCGGGCCAAGTATAGCAGGTAAGCCAACATACACCTGTCAATTCTGGCGTGACGCATTTTGGCGCTTCCCATTCACGGAAAACGGCAGAGCAGTGTCGAGTCTTAGCAGCCGTCCACCCGCCAGTAGCCTTCACGTTGAAAACTCAACCGTAGCAATCGGTTACGCGGATCGTGCTTCTTGCCGCACTTCGGACAGGTGAGATAGCGAGTCCAGCGTCCGCCGCCCCGATCGTAATCCGCACTTACAGAGAAGGTCATACCGCAACTACAAGGAACCTGAAATATACAAAACCGAAGATCGGTATGGGTCGATGCAGTGGGATCGATCTTTGCCGATATCTTTTTGCGGGGCATCACTCGCTTTCCTGCATCACTGCCTGAGCACTCTTTTTTCGCTTGTTGCTCTGCAGTACTTTCTTCCGGAGGCGCAAAGTCTTGGGGGTGACTTCCACGAATTCGTCGTCGGCAATGAATTCAATCGCCTGTTCCAGGTTGAGTTGGCGAAAAGGGACTAGGCGGATGGCCTCGTCCGCGGTGGAAGCCCGCATGTTGGTGAGCTTCTTTTCGCGAACGACATTGACATCCAGATCAGTGTCTTTCGCGTTTTCTCCGATGATCATGCCCTCATAGACGTCCACGCCAGGACCGACGAAAAGCTCACCCCGTTCCTGCAGGTTGTATAGCGCATACGAAGTGGTTACGCCGGGGCGATCGGCGACCAGCGCACCGGTCAGGCGGTGGGGAATTTCACCTTGCCACTCCGTGTAACCGTCAAAGAGCGAGTTCATCACGATGGTGCCGCGCGTGTCGGTAAGCAATTGGCTGCGCAAGCCGATGAGGCCGCGGCTGGGAACCCGAAATTCGATGCGTACTCGCCCGTATCCGTGATTATGCATATTTACAACTTCGCTCTTGCGCTGGCCCAGTTGCTCCATGACCACGCCAATGAATTCTTCCGGAACATCGACAGTAAGCCTTTCGACCGGCTCCATCAGCTTGCCGTCGATTCTCTTGGTGACGATCTCCGGCTTGCCGACCATCAGTTCATAGCCTTCACGGCGCATCATTTCAATAAGGATCGAAAGCTGCAGTTCGCCGCGCCCCATAACCTTGAAAGAATCGGTGCTGTCGGTGTCCTCCACCCGCAAGGAAACATTGGTCAGAAGCTCCTTATCCAGGCGCTCGCGCAAGTTGCGCGAGGTAACGTAGCTGCCATCTTTGCCGGCAAATGGCGATGTGTTCACCGTGAACAGCATGGCGATAGTAGGTTCGTCGATGATGATGTGCGGCAGCGGAACTGGATTTTCGGCGCCTGTGATTGTCTCGCCAATAGTGATGCCTTCGACGCCGGCAACCGCGACAATGTCGCCCAGCACGGTTTCCGTGATGTCGGTGCGCTTGAGGCCCGAGAAGGAGAACAGTTTCGTGATTTTGGTGGTCTGAAGGGTGCCATTCAGCTTGGCGATGCTTACTTCTTCTCCGGTCCGCAGGGTTCCGTTGAACACCCGAGCAATCGCCAAACGTCCCAGGTAGTCGCTGTAATCGAGATTGGCGACCAGGATCTGCAATGGCCCAACGGCATCGCCCTTTGGAGCGGGGATTGTCTCCAAGATAGCCTCGAACAGCGGCTGCAGGTTTTCGCCCCCGCCTTTGGCGTCGATGGACGCGGTTCCCGCCTTCGCATTGGTGTAGAGAACGGGAAACTCCAGTTGATCTTCCTGCGCGTCGAGATCGATGAAGAGGTCGTAGATCTCATTAAGGACTTCCTGGGGACGGGCATCGGAGCGGTCGATCTTGTTGATGACGAGGATGGGAGGAAGTTTCGCCTCGAGCGCCTTGCCCAGCACGTAGCGAGTCTGGGGCAAAGGACCTTCGCTGGCGTCCACCAGCAGCATGACGCCGTCGACCATCTTCAGGGCGCGCTCGACTTCGCCGCCGAAATCGCTGTGCCCCGGCGTATCCACAATGTTGATCTTCATCCCGTGATACAAGACGGCGGTATTCTTGGCCAGGATGGTGATGCCGCGTTCGCGTTCCAACTCGTTCGAATCCATCACGCGCTCAATCACGGTTTCGTTGGCCCGGAAGGTGCCGCTCTGACGCAGCATGGCATCGACCAGCGTGGTCTTGCCGTGGTCAACGTGCGCAATGATGGCAATATTGCGAATCCCAGAATTCACTTCTACGTCCTTTCTAGTTTCCTGTCAGGGTCTCTGGCCCACAGGTCAGGCCCCGGCTGCGGATCAGGACTTCCCGCTGACAGCTACGCCTTATAGACACTTTACTATGTCGGTCGCTGTAACGCGCTGACGTGACAACGGAGGCGGCGCTGCAAACCTGCCCAATTGGACACAGGTGATTTGCAGCGCTTAGCTTTCCACGGGGGCCGTCTCCACTAATTCCGTTGCAGTCTCCGGTTGACCTTGGCTGCGTGCGCGCAATCGATACCAGATCACGATGGCTATCAGAGAGAACGCAAAGATGATGGTGGAAATGGCGTTAATTTCCGGCGTTATACCACGCCGCAGGCGTCCCCAGATTTCGAGTGGAAGCGTATTGTCCCGGCCGATCAGGAAAAAGCTTACGGCAATCTCGTCCATCGATAGAGTGAAGATCAAAAGGGCAGCGCCGATGATAGAGAGGCGAATATTGGGAATGGTCACGTGCCAGAACGTCTGCCAGTAATTGGCTCCGAGGTCGAGCGAAGCTTCCTCCTGGGCGCGGTCCAACTTCTGCAATCCGGCAAACACCTCCGTAGTAGCAATGGAAATCAGCGCTGTGCCGTGGCCGAGGACAACGGTGAGCAAGCTAAGCCTCACATCGGCCTGGCGAAAGAGCATCAGCAACGACAGTCCGGTGATGATGCCAGGCAAAATCAGAGGCAGGAGCACGAGTCGGCGAAACAGCTTTTTGCCAGGAAATTTTGCGCGATCCAAGGCAAGCGCCGCCGGGATTCCGAAAGCCAGGGCAATGAATACTGCCGCGAACGCCACCAGCAGGCTGTTCAGGACGGCGTCCCAAATCGCGCCGTCAGCCAAGAGAGTGCGATACCACTCAAGGGTGAAATGACGCGGAGGAAACCCACCCACACCTTGGCCGTTAAAGGAATAGACGATCAAGACCACTATGGGCAGATATAGGAATCCGAATACCAATACTGCGTGAATCGTCAGCCAGGGCGCCCCTGCGCGCGCCGAATCCCCAGAGCTCACGACAAGCTCCATTTCTTTTCCAAGTTTTCTGAGATAAAGAGCAGGGCAATGACGAGCACTAGCATGCAGAGCGAGATCGCGGCGCCTAGCGGCCAGTTATAGGCAGCGCCAAATAGGCTGACTACGATGTTCGAGATCATAACGCCGCTCGGGCCGCCGATGAGCAGGGGCGCGAGGAAGTCTCCCAGGCTAAGCACGAATGAGAACGTGGCACCGGCCAACACACCGGGAATGGACAACGGTACGATGATTCGGCAGAAAGTCTGCCACGGCGTCGCGCCAAGGTCATTCGATGCTTCCACCAGCGGGCGCGGGACATGCTCCAGAGAGGCGTAAATGGGGAGAAAAGTGAACGGCGTGTAAATGTGGGTCAGTGTCAGCACCACAGCAAACGGGCTGTAGAGCAGGAAACCGAGCGGACGATGGGTTAAGTGAAGATATTGGAACAACGTGTTAAGAACGCCGTCGCTGCCCAGGATCGTCTTCCACGCGTACGCCCGGACCAGGTAACTAACCCAGAGCGGAATGATGACCAACTGGTAGAGGAGATCCTTGCGGAGGCCGGCGTGAAAGGATACGAAGTACGCGAGCGGATAACCCAACAACAGGGAGAAGATCATCACCCTGGCGGCAATCCACATGGAACGGAATAGAGTTTGGCGATACACATCGATGCGCCACAATTCGCGGTAGTTGTCCTTAGTCCAGGCGTGGACCACGTTCTGCGACGCGGAAACCGACCAGAAGCTGTAGCAGAACATCAATCCGTATGGCAATAATAAGAAAATCGCCACCCAGAGCAAGGGCGGGATTGTGACCGCGGCCCGGTAAGCGCGTGAGAACATCAGCCTCGCTCCGCCGAGTCGCGCACGGGTACCGCGTCGGTTGGCGAGAATTCCAGTTCGAGTTCTTCACTGACTGGATGCCGGCTGGGCATTCTGACCAAAAGGACCAAGCCCTCACCGCAGCCTACCCGCAGGAGTTGCGTCGCGCCGTGAAATGACTGTTCTCGGACTCTGCCGCGAAAGCGAATCGCAGGCCCGGATGCACCATCTGCGACTGCCACACGAATGCATTCTGGGCGCAACGAAAACAATGCGGGCCCGTTGGGCACTGCCGCCGGCCACGATAGAGGCTTGCAAGTCGCCATTCCGCCGCTGACGTGGGCGCGCAGCAGGTTAGTGTGGCCGATAAACTGTGCGGTATACGCCGTGGCTGGACGACTATAGATTTTTCGTGGTGTTGCTACTTGTTCCAGTTCTCCGGCGCGCAGCAGAGCGATGCGATCCGACATCACCATGGCCTCCTCCTGGTCATGAGTGACGAAGACGAATGCGATACCGACCTCACGCTGTAGTGATTTCAGTTCCAACTGCATCTGACGTCGCAAGTTCGCGTCCAGCGCCGAGAGTGGCTCATCGAGAAGGAGCAGCCGGGGACGATTTACGAGCGCGCGGGCGAGGGCAATTCGTTGCTGTTGTCCGCCGGAGATTTTTGAGGGTTTTGCGCTGGCGAATGCAGTCATCTTTACCATCGTCAATGCCTGCTCTACCCGCGCTGCGATTTCGGCGCGCGGCACCTTGGCAATGCGTAATCCGTATCCCACATTCCGTTCGACGGTCAGGTGAGGGAATAATGCGTAGTGCTGAAACACAGTGTTGATACGCCGTTTGTAGGGGGGCAGCGCATCCAGGCGCTCTCCGGCCATCCAGATCTCGCCCGCGTTAGCGGCCTCGAAACCTGCAATGATACGCAGGAGCGTAGTTTTACCGGAACCACTCTCCCCCAAAATTGTCAGGAATTCTCCCTCGGCAATTTGCAGGGAAATGTCGCGCAGCACCACAGTGCTTCCGAAAGTCTTGGCGACATTGCGAATGCTGAGCAGCGCGCTTTCGCCGGCAGAGGCGGCGGTTATGCTGCGTTGCTGCTCGGGAGTGATGACGGTGGACACAAGAATTACTGTGCGGCCTTTACTTCATTCCAGATCTCGTTGTATTTGGCCCGCATGGGAACATCTTGCCAGAAGTAGATTCGTTTCTGGTATTCATCGACGTCATCGAGATGCAAACTTTTCTTTTCCTCTGCGCGCATGAACTGCGCCGCCTGTGGATTGGCTGGCACATAGCCAGTGACATCGGTGATCTTTTTCTGAGTCTGCGCCTCGATCATGTATTCGAGGAACCTGTATGCGAGTTCCTTGTTGTCACTCGCGGAGGTGATCATCAGGTGATCCATCCATCCAGTCGTGTTCTCCCGGGGAATGGTCTCGCCAACCGGGAAGCTTGCTTTTCGCAGTTGATTCGTCATGAGAGGCCAACCCATTGCCGCCACGATCTCGTGATTCTGGAAAAGGTTGGTCAATTCGCCGCCAGTGGACCACATCTTGCGAATATTGGGCTTCAGTTCCAGCAATTTCTTTTTCACGGCCTGGAGTTGCTCGTCGTTGAGGTTATAGAGCTGACCAGGATCAGGCCTGTCATATCCGAGCACCTGCGCCGCCATGTAGACCGTCGAGAGATCGTCCCAGACAGAGATTTTCCCGCGATACTTCGGTTCCCAGAACATGCTCCAGCTGTCAGGCGCCTGGGGGAAGACGCTGGTGTCGTAGATCAGGGGATCGGGTCCCCACATGAAAGGCACGCCATAAGTGTTGCCGGCTACTTTCACCAGGGGAAGGGAAGTCAGTTTGGCGGAAAGCTGAGTGTAGCTGGGAAGTTTTCCCAGGTCGAGTGGGGCCGCCAGACCCGCCTTCGCTATCATCGTAGCGACATCGCTCGATGGCGAGATCACGTCGTAATTGCCCGCGCTGCCGCCACGAAGCTTGGCGACCAACTCATCGCTAGACCCCATGTAGGAAGCCGAAATTTTGCAGTGATTCTGCTCCTCGAAAGCGTGTACGAAAGACGGGTCCGCATAGCCTTCCCAAACGAGAAGGTTCAGAGCGGGAGTTTTCTTGCTGCAGGAGGTTACCAGTGACAGGGCGAAGAACATCGCAAGCAGCATTATTCTTCTATTCAAATTATTTGGCCTCCGGCTGAGCGCTCGCCTTCGCTCCCGTCCAGGCTGGCGATTGATAGACAACTTTGCCCCCTACCATTGTGAGCAGCACCTCAGTTTTGCCGATATCATTCGGTTCGATCTTGAACGGGTCCTGCGAAATAATGATCAGATCGGCGACTTTGCCCGGCTCGAGCGAACCCTCGTTTTTTTCCCGCTTCCCCGCATACGCGGCACCCAACGTGTAACCGCGAATGGCGTCTTCCACCGTAATGCGTTCCCGCGGGACGAAACCGCCAGCCGGTTCACCTTCATTGGTCTGCCGGGTGACTGCGTTCTGCAGACCGGGCCATGGACTCAGGGTGACGATTGGCCAATCGCTGCCGAACGCCAGGTGTCCTCCGGAGCGCTCAATGCTGCCCCACGCCCAGGCGCGCGAGGCCCGCTCAGCGCCTGTATTTCGCGCCCACACATTCAACGTGTCGTCATCCGGATACGCGTGCAATGGCTGAAAGCTGGCAATCACGCCGAGTTGTCCGAATCGAGGTATGTCTGCCGCAGAGATTGTCTCGATATGTTCTATGCGATGCCGCGAATCGAGGCTATGGTTCTCATGCTGCGCGCGTTCATAGGCGTCCAGCGCAAGTCGGACCGCGCGGTCCCCAATCGCATGCGTGAATATCTGCACCCCCTGCCTGTCCAGATCAGCGACTGCTTTCCTGTATACAGCTTCGTCCCATAACAGGTGACCAGACTGCGACGGATCATCGGAGTAAGGTGCGAGCATCGCGGCTGTGTGGGTCTCGATGACGCCATCAAGGAAAAATTTCGCCGATCCTGCCGCAATCCAGTCATCGTGATAACGCCGCTGAAGCTCGGCGATCTCCTGCATTTGTTCGTGGGTGACGTTGGGGGGATCGAGCCGGTAAGCCAGATACATGCGCAGCGTCAGATCTCCGGATTGGCGCAACTGTTCGTACAGGTCCACGTTCTGGAGATCACCACTGGCAATTCCTACTCCGCCCGCGCTATGGACACGCACCAGGCCATCACGGTTGGCTTCTTTCAAGCCGTCGCGCAATGCAGCGAGCTTCTCTTCATTCGATGGTTCCGGAATCGCGCGCCTGATCACCGCATCAGCCGCGTCCTCTTTCACCGCTCCAGTCGCCTCCCCCGTCTTAGGATCGCGCACGAACGATCCGCCCGGAGGATCTTTGGTTTGCCGGGTAATCCCCGCGAGTTGCAGAGCTTTGCTGTTTGCCCACCAGGTGTGGCCGTCAAAGCCTTCGAGGTAAGCCGGCCTGTCGGGCAGAATCTCATCCAAATACTTCTTGTCTGGCAGTGCCACAGCCCCGAATACCGGGTACGACCATCCTCGTCCTAAGACCCAAGGGTCAGCCGGATGTGCGGCTGCATACTCCTTCACCTTTGCCTGGATCTCCGGGACCGTTTTCAACCCTTCCAAATTCACATGCCGTAGGCTGAGTGAGCCGTCCAGGAAATGGACATGACAGTCGACAAACCCGGGAAGCACCAGATGCTGTTCAGCATCTATGATTTTCGTCGATCGACCGCGATATGGGGCGATGTCCTTTTCGCTGCCGACGGCCGTGATTTTGTTCCCACGAATCGCGAGCGAATCCGCCCAAGGCTGTCTCGAGTTAACCGTGTAAACTCGCGCGTTTGTCACGACGATATCCGCGGGCGCCATGGTGCCATGGGTCTGGGCAATGACAGGAGTGATCCTCAAGAGTGTCGCAATGGAAAACAGCAGGAGGAACGCTGATCTGCGAATCACGGCGTTGCCCGAAGGTGAATCTCCCATTTGCTCCTCAAAACCGCGCGTCGTCCGTCAGAAGGTTGGCGGCGTGTTAACCCACAATACCCAAGTCTCGCGTTTACCGGGATTTTTCCAGCGATGTGGGGTTGCGCTCTCGAAATAGAAGCTGTCGCCCGGCCTCAGGCGGTACTGGTCATCTTCCAGAGCGATTTGCAACTCGCCCCGCAGGATATACAGAAACTCTTCGCCCTCGTGAGTGTAGGATTCACCACTACCCGCGTGAGGAGCAATACGGAACAGGTGCGGTTCCATCACCTTGTTACCCCATGCCAACAGCTCCATGCGCACACCAGGTCCCGCCTCAAGCACTTTGCGCCTGCTAGGACGCACCACGCGACCGTTTGACTCGGAGGGATCAAAGAAATCGAGGATGTTGGATTTGTAAAACCTTGCGAGGCGGCGCAGTGTGGCGACGGATGCGCTCATCTGCGAACGCTCCACCGCACTGATAAATCCTGTGGAAACCCCCACGGCTTCGGCTACCTGCGCCAGCGACAGCCCGCGTTTTAGGCGCAACGCACGCAAGTGCGAGCCAACCGCCCTGCTGGCCCCATTGGAGGACGGCTTCACAGTGCCATCGCGTTTCAATAATTCAATGATGGCCGGGGCATTTAAGCCACGCACGCGTCTCAGGAACCATGCCCGTTTGAGCAGTTTGACGTCTTCGCTGGTATAGAGACGGTACTTGCTTTGCGTACGCCGCGGACGCGTCAGTCCTAGGCTCTCCCAGGACCGAATGACCGAGGGGGACACCCCGACGAGGCGGGCCACGTCTCCGATCTTCAAGTAAGCTTTGCTATCCGTGCCATTCATGAACGGCAGTCACATCAGGGTGTTTTGTTCTAGTTTGGGAAAACTGCTTTTGCCACTTGACAGAGTGGCACAACCTTCTCTAACCTTGCGCGATTATAGCAAGGTTTGTTTCCGGCGCAAGCGATTACGCGTTCGCAAAATTCCCCTCGGATGCTCGGAGGCCCACATGTCGTCGTCAAAAGCTCGCTGCACCAGTCGCGGGTTCGTTCTCGTGCTGTGCCTGTTGAGTTCTATTTTTGCTTCTGCCCAAAGCACTGGGGGTAGAATTCTCGGCCGCGTTGCAGATCCTTCGGGTGCCGTCCTGGCCAATGTTAAAGTCATCCTGACCAACGAAGCGACTGGAGTTGCCCGAACGAGCGAGACCAATTCCACCGGCGACTATGTGTTCCCGGAAGTTCCAGTCGGGACTTATAGCCTGACCTTTGATCTAAGCGGTTTCAAGAAAAATATCCGACGGGGTGTCACTGTCGATCTGAATCAGGTTGTGACGCTAAACATGGCGATGCAGATCGGCGAAACTCAAGAAGTGGTGGAAGTCACATCGGAAGCGCCGCTCGTCGACACCACCAGCACCCAATTAGGCACGGTCGTGAACGAGCGCGCCATTGTGCAGTTACCCCTTAACGAGCGCGATACATACCAGTTTCTCTCTCTCCAGCCCGGAGTCTCGTCGCAAGTTGGTTCCGACCTTTATTACGGGAGCAGCAACGTCGGCAGCGTTTCGGTGAATGGCGGTCGCGGTCGTGCCAATAACTTCAGCGTGAATGGCGGCGACGCGAATGACATGTTCGTCAACTTACCTACCGTTCAGCCGAGCCCCGACAGCGTGGAAGAGTTTCGAATTCTGACGAATACGTTTGACGCGGAATACGGCCGCAACTCGGGCGCGGTTGTCAACGTCGTGACCAAGTCGGGCACTAATCAGTTTCACGGCAACGTATATGAGTTCCTCCGGAATAAGGTGCTGAATGCCCGGGGCTACTTCGATACGAGTAAGCCTGACTTCATTATGAATCAGTTTGGTGGGACGATCGGGGGACCGATCAAGAAAGACCGTACGTTCTTTTTTGCATCTTACGAGGGACGCCGCTTGCGCCAGGGTAAATCAGGCGACACCGTCGCAGTGCCGGACGCGCTGGAGCGAGTTGGCAATTTCTCCGAGGGATCACCCTTTACCGGAGTGATTGGCGATCAAACCGTCGCCGACGTACTCAATACCCGCCCCGGCTGCCAGGCTGCCATTACGGCGGCAGGTGGAGCGACTCCTGTCGCTGGCGCCACTTATGCGTCCATTTTTCCCGGCAACGTCATTCCGGGGCCTTGCCAGGATCCCGTGGCGGTCGACCTGCTCCGCTTTGTACCCGCCGCCAACACCGGGAACGGCTTTTTTCAGGCAGTCCTTACCGGCAGCGATCGGCAGGATCAAACCACTTTCCGATTCGATCACCACATCAACGACAAGCAGAGTTTAAGCGCGTACTACTACTTCACCGACGAGGGCACTTTCAACCCGTTTAATAATTTTCAAGCTGCCGGCGCCAATGTGCCAGGATTTGGCTCGAACAGTAAGCAACGCTTCCAACAGTGGAACATAAGCCACACCTGGTCCATCAGCAACACCCTGGTGAACGAAGCTCGATTCACTTATATGCGCGAGGCCCAGCGGACATTCAATCATTCGCAGCACACGAATCTCGTCACCGATTCTTGCGCCTCGGCGGCGGCCAAGCCGTTCTGTTTCACGGGAGTGTCCGATTCCAGCGCAATCAGCAGTCTGGGGCTGCAAAAACTTGGCATTACGCCCGGTCTTGGCGCAGGACGGGAAGGTGTACCCGATGTCGCGATCTCTGGAGGCTTCACGATTGGCAACAATTTCGAGGGCGAATTACCACAGGTTGGCAACTCATTCCAGTGGTCGGATAATTTAACCAAGGTCAAAGGCAATCACACGATCAAAGTGGGCGCGGATGTGCGCCGTATGCGTTTTGATCAAACCCTTTTCTTCGAGGTCAGCGGCTACTACAACTACTTCGGAGGAGGCACCAACGACGCCGGTTATGCGGACCTGTATCCAAACTACCTGCTGGGATTGCCGGACACGTACCAGCAGGGCGCCGCTCAGAATGAAAATGTCCGTACCACGGCTGTGTACCTGTTTGCCCAGGACAGCTGGAAGATACGTCCGAATCTCACTTTGAACTATGGTCTTCGTTGGGAATTGAACACACCGCTTACAGACATTGGCCATCACGTACAAACCTTCCGGCCGGGCCAAGTCACTCAGATATATCCCTGCCAGATCTCTCCTTACGGAGCATCTCTCATCGGAACCACCGACTGTTCTGGAGTGTTCCCTACTGGCCTCGTAGTTCCCGGCGACAGGGGCGTGCCTCCAGGAATGACACAGACGTATTACAAAGCTTTCGCACCGAGAATCGGTCTTGCCTGGAGTCCTGGGCACTCGGGTAAAACGAGTATTCGCGCAGGATGGGGCATGTTCTACAACCCGATCGAGCAGCTGGTTTTGGAGCAGTTTAGCGCGGAGCCGCCGTTTGGTGGCAGCACGTTTCTGGTGGAGACCTTCTTCAACACTCCCTTCTATGCCCAAGCCGGGTTCCAGAATCCCAATCCGTTTAATGGAATTCTTAACCCGCCGCGAGGGCAGCCGGTGGATTGGTCAGTCTTCCGGCCGATTCTGCTGTTCGGGGAATTCCAGCCCCATATGCGCTCGCAATACTCGGACCAGTACAATTTCACGATACAACGAGAATTGGCGAAGGATTTAGTCCTACAAGTCGGATACGTGGGATCTCAGGGACATCGGTTGCTGGTATCCAACGATCTCAACCGTGCCACTCCGCAGACCTGCCTTGACATTGCTTCCATTGCCAATCTCAATCCGAACGCAGTGACCTCTTACGGTGACCCCGGAACATGCAATCAGTTCGCCGAGGACAATCAGTTCAGCGTCACGATTCCCAACGGCTTCAATTTCCACATGCCCAACGGGAAGTCCGTCACTGGAAGCGGACAAACCCTGAACTTCGTAGGGATCCGGCCTTTTTCTTCACCGAATTGCCAGACAAACGGCACGAATTGTCCACCGGACCAGGTGCCTGTGTTCTCCAATATCTTTGCCCAGGATACGATCGCTAACTCGGCCTATAACTCCTTCCAAGCCAACCTGGAAAAACGATTCTCGAAGGGCTTGCAGTTGCAGGCCGCATATACCTTCGGCAAGTCAATCGATCAGGCGTCCAGTTTTGAGGATATCCTGAATCCGTTTAATCCCCGCAGAACACGTTCGCTCTCGTTATTCGATGCCCGGCACAGATTTGTGCTCAGCTACTTTTATGAGCTACCGATCCCCAAATTTTCCGGAATCACTGGGAAGATCCTGAACGGCTGGGCGGTTTCCGGAATTACCCAGTTCCAATCAGGTTTTCCGATTCACCTGCAGTCGTACGACGACAACGAACTTACCAGCAGCATTGACTTCGCTTCGGCTGGAGTGCCCGATCTGATCGCGCCCTTTCACAAGGTGGATCCCCGCAGCAATCCCAACAATTACGCGTTCGATCAGAACAGCTTTACCAGTAATGCGTCCGATTCCACCCAGCCGGCTTGTTCGACAGCCGCAGTGTTCAATTGCTACCAGCCCTCGTTGTTTGGCCGGTATGGCACTGCACCGCGTACAATTTGTTGCGGGCCCGGCCTCAACAACTGGGATGTGTCGTTTCAGAAGAGCACACCTATCAATGAGAGAATGCGGGTGGAATTTCGTTGGGACATTTTCAATCTGGCTAATCACACCCGATTCTTCAACCCGGATGGCAACGTCACAGATGGCTCCGATTTTGGCCGTGTAAAACGTGCAGGCGACCCGCGCCTGATGCAAGCGGCCCTGAAATTGTATTTTTAGTCCTGCAAAGCCCGGGCAGTTACGCGCTACCCGGGCCATTCTAATGGCCGAAACGGCCTGAGCTTCCTGGAGACAAGATGTATCCCGCACTGCAGAAAGAAGTCGACACGTTTGAGCGCCGCACGCCGAAGTCCGCCGAAGCGCATAAGAAGAACCTTAAACGCATCCCGCTCGGCGTCGCCAGCAATTACCGCGCTTACGACCCATATCCGATCTTCGTAAAGGAAGGGCAGGGTTCTCATTTTCGCGATCTCGATGGCAACGACTACATCGATCACAATCTGTGTTTCGGTGCCATGATGGCTGGGCATTGCCATCCCGCGGTCATGAAGGCTGTCGAAAAACGGCTTTCTGCGGGAACCATGTTCGGAATGCCCCACGACATGGAATGGGAACTGGCCGAAGAAATTTGCCAGCGCTTTCCTGTGGAGATGGTTCGCTTTGGCAATAGTGGTACAGAAGCGACCATGCACGCCTGCCGACTCGCGCGCGCCGCTATCGGACGCGACAAGATTCTGAAATTCGAAGGGGGCTACCACGGACTACATGACACTGCGCTGGTCAGCGTGAAACCGCATGCGCCCGAGTTCGGCAACGTGGACGATCCGGTTTCCGTGCCGGGCGGCCTGGGGGTACCCAAGGCTAGCATCGCCAATGTGCCAGTCGCGACCTTCAACGATCTTGCCAGCGTGGAGCGCCGCTTTCGCGAAAACCCGGGCCAGATTGCCGCGATCATTCTTGAGCCCATCATGATGAATGTGGGCTTGTGTATTCCCCGCAAAGGCTTTCTTGAGGGCTTGCGGGAGATCGCTACCAAAAATGGCGCGCTCCTCATCTTCGATGAGGTAAAAACCGGTGCAAAACTGGGCTGGGGCGGAGCATCGGAATATTTCAGCGTAATTCCTGACATGATTTGCCTCGCTAAGTCCATTGGAGGCGGCTTGCCTCTGGCGGCATTCGGCGCTCACAAATCGGTCATGGATTTGATCTCGCAACACAAAGTGTTCCATGGCGGCACCTACAACACCAATCCTGTGTCGATGGCCGCCGGTCTCGCCACCTTCCGTGAGGTGTTGACGCGCGAGAACTACGCGCATGTCGACAAGCTGAGCAAGAAACTGGTCGAGGGCTACAAGAAGACGGTCGCGAGAGTCGGCTTGCAGGCCTACATTGCCAGTGCGGGAGCGAACGGAGCTCTCATGTTTTATCCGCAGGAGATCCGCAACTACCGCGATTGGCTGAGTATCGACACCGATCTGTGGCGTCACTACTGGTTCGGCATGGTCAACCGGGGTGTCATGGCCCAGCCCTATTGGTGGGACGAGCAGTGGACGATCTCGGTTCAGCATACAGACGCCGATATCGATAAGCATCTGTCAGCGTTCGACGACATTGCCGGTTCGCTTGCGACCGCTCAACAGGAGCGCATGGGAGTAGTGGCGGCCCACTAGGGTTCGGAAGTGTCAGGCGCTGAGCACCGCAGGCACTATATTCCCTCGCCTGGGTCCGACCAGGGAATGCAGTGACCCGTCCTTGCGCCGTCTTGCAAACGGGGTGTTATCCAGAGCGAAAGCTTGGAATGGCACTACAGAGCCCAAGCTTTGACGGATCCGCATAAAAACTGATCGCGCATCGGGTCCCAAGCAAGCGAAAGAAAACATGCTGTCGAAACATGACGAGACCGGCCAGGTTCATCTGAAACGCGTCCTCGGACGTTGGGACCTGGTCCTTCTTTTCGTGGTCGCGGTTTTCAATCTGAACGTTGTGCCCTCGATCTCCGCTAACGGTGGCGTGACCATCTGGCTGTGGATCATCTCCCTGTTACTTTTCTTCTGGCCGCAGGGAATTGCTGTCATCGAACTTGCGCAGCGCTATCCCGGAGAAGGGGGCGTGTATTTATGGGCAAAGGAAGTTTTCGGTGACTTTCATGGCTTTCTCTCCGGGTGGTGTTACTGGACCAATAACATGCTCTACGTGCCGACGGTGATGCTGTATTTCGTGGGCGTTTCGGTTTATGCGCTCGGGAACGGGCATCACTCGCTGGCGGACAACAAGACTTTCGCGCTGGCAACATCTCTTGCGCTCCTCACGTTGTTGACCGTTCTGAACATCGTGGGACTTGGTGTAGGGAAGTGGCTGAACAATCTTGGCGCAATCGGTACCGGGATCGCAGCAGCTGTCCTGATTGGCTTGGGTGTGCTCATTTGCTCGCGCTTCGGCACGACGATCACAGCTGCCGACTTTCGCATTCCGGCAAATCCGCGCTTCGTGCTGAACTCCTTCGGCGTAATTTGCTTTGGTCTAGTTGGGCTCGAACTCGCATCAGTAATGGGAGACGAAATCAGGGATCCCGCTCGTACTTTGCCAGGGGCCGTAGCCTGGGGCGGCCTGATTTCTGGTGCCTTGTACATCGGTGCTACGCTCACGCTGCTGGTCGCCATCGGTAAAAATGACATCAGCGTACTGCAGGGAATTGTGCAAGCGGTGGGGCACATGGCGTCGAAAGTCGGGCTGTCCTGGATCATTACTCCTTTTGCCCTGATGCTAAGCCTTTCTATTGCCGGAATTGGCTCCGCGTGGATGGGCGGATCGGCGCGCATCCCCTTCGTAGCTGGCCTGGATTCCTACATGCCCGCGTGGTTGGGAAAGGTGCACCGCGAGTATGCCACCCCATACGCGGCACTGATTGTGCAACTGGTCGTCTCATCACTACTGGTCGTCTTGAACTTTGTTGGGGGCGCCGGCGTGCAGGAGACGTTCCAGAAACTACTGTCACTCGCTGTCGTTTTACAACTGGTGCCGTTCCTCTACATGTTCGCCGCACTGATCAAGTTTGGAGCCAGGGAATCGAGCCCTCAGGGCCGTTATAGCCGGGGGAAACTACTGGTGGCGGGTGTGGCAGGCCTGGTCACAACTACTCTCGGGATTCTATTAGTCTTCTTTCCCGCGCAGCAGATCACATCGGTGTGGCTGTATGAATTGTGGATGGTGGGAGGGACGCTGTTCTTCGTAGGTTTGGCTGCGTTCTTCTTCTTCATCTACGGCCGTCACAAGGCGCCTCAGACTTTAGCAGCCAGCAACGTAGGAGGGACACTCTTGTCTGCAAGAGATAAATGATTACCGCGTAGGAGTTTCGCAAAAGCAAGGCGACCACTCGCCTGGAGCAATGCAGGAGGATTTATGCCAGCCGGAGTCAAAACCGACATTCGCACTTATCAGATGTACGTGAATGGCGACTGGGTGGAAAGCCAGTCAAAGAAAACATTTGAGGTTTACGATCCCGCTACGGAAGAAGTGATTGCGCATGTTCCCGACGCCAACCAGGCAGACGTTGATAGCGCAGTCCGCTTCGCTCGTGCGGCATTCGATGACGGACCTTGGGGCACCGCAACAGCCCAGGAGCGAGGGCGTGTTCTTTTCCGCCTTGCCGACAAAATTCGTCAGAACGCCGCCATGCTGGCGGAAATGGAAGCGCGTAATTGCGGCAAGCCCATTGTAGAGGCCGAATATGACATCAACGACACGGCAACTTGCTTCGAATATTATGGCGGCCTCGCCACTAAAATTCTCGGCTACGTAAATCCGGTGCCCGACAACGCCATGAGTCTCACGTTGAAAGAAGCAGTCGGGGTTGCCGGACAGATCATCCCGTGGAACTATCCGCTCCTGATGGCAGCCTGGAAGCTAGCGCCCGCACTCGCCGCGGGCTGCACCTGCGTCATCAAGCCTGCCGAGCAAACGCCTCTGACGCTTTTGGAACTTGCTAGATCGTTTTCGGAGGTTGGGCTGCCACCCGGAGTAGTCAACGTGATTACCGGCTTCGGTGAGAGTGCTGGTTCGCCGCTGGTCAAGCATCCTGATGTGAACAAGATCGCTTTCACCGGCAGTGCCGCGGTTGGCAAAATTATCGTCAAGGAGGCCGCCGATACCGTGAAGCGCGTGACCCTCGAGCTTGGAGGGAAGTCGCCCAACATTTTCTTTGCTGATGCTGATTTCGAAGCCGCGATCGACGGGGCGCTGTTCGGAGTGTTTGTTAACCAGGGAGAAGTCTGCTCTGCGGGCAGCCGCATCCTGGTGCAGAAGCCGATTTACAAGAAGTTTGTCGATGCCATGTGCGAGAAGGCGAAAAAAATAACTCTGGGTGCGCCGCTCGACCGCGAGACCAAGATGGGTCCGGTAGTTAGCAAAGAACAATACGACCGCGTCCGATCGTATCAGGAAGTCGGAAAGAAAGAGGCCAAGCTAGCCTTCGGGGGCGGTCGCGCGGAGAAGTTCTCCAAGGGCTACTATGTAGAACCCACCATCTTCTACGATGTCGACAACGACGCTCGTATTGCTCGTGAGGAAATCTTCGGCCCGGTCGCAGCCGTCATTGCATTCGAAGATGAGAAGCATGCTCTGAAGATTGCCAACGACTCGCCGTATGGCCTCGCAGCTGCGGTCTGGACTCGAGACATCTTCAAGGCGTTCAGGGTGGTGAAATCGCTGCGCGCAGGAATTGTCTGGGTCAATCATATGCAGCCGACCTATGTGGAAGCGCCCTGGGGCGGTTACAAGCAGTCGGGTTTTGGGCGCGAACTCGGCCCTTGGGGAATTGAAGAGTACCTGGAAACCAAGCAGGTGCACATTAATTTGAACGAAGCCCCAATCGGGTGGTACTGAAGATGGCGACTATTCAATTGCGCACTGCAATTCCCGGTCCCAAGTCGAAAATGCTCGGGGAGCGGCGTGTGAAAGCCGTGCCACGGGGCCTTTCTCATGGGACGCCGGTCTACGTTGCGAAAGCGGAAGACGCATGGCTTGAGGACGTGGACGGCAACCGGTTTATCGATTTCGCGGGAGGCATCGGTTGCATTAATGTTGGCCACCGCCGGGAGCAGGTGGTCAGTGCCGTGCGGAGGCAGCTCGATCGCTTTCTGCATACCTGCATACAAGTCACGCCCTACGAAAGCTACGTCAAACTTGCCGAGCGCATGAACGAAATCACGCCCGGTAAATTTCCCAAGAAAACGCTATTTGTAAACAGCGGAGCGGAAGCGGTAGAAAACGCGGTCAAAATCGCACGCGCTTACACCAAGCGCTCCTCGGTCATTGCGTTCGAAGACGCGTTCCACGGACGCACGATGATGACGCTGGCTCTTACCAGCAAGACGCATCCCTATAAAGCGGGTTTTGCTCCGTTTCCCGGCGACGTGTACCGCATTCCCTATGCCTACTGTTATCGCTGCTCGTATTCGCTGACGTATCCGCAATGCGATCTCTACTGCGCACGCCACCTGGAAGACACTTTCAAGCGCGTAGTGGCGAGCGAGGAAGTAGCCGCAGTGGTTGCCGAGCCGGTGCTGGGCGAGGGCGGATTCGTGGTACCCCCGCCGGATTATTTCAAGGTCCTGCTGGAGGTTTGCCGAAAACACAACGTGCTGTTCATAGCCGATGAAGTGCAATCGGGATTCGGCCGAACCGGTGCGCTATTTGCGTGTGAACATTACGGCATCGAGCCTGACATCCTGGTCACCGCCAAGTCGCTCGGCGGAGGCTTGCCGTTGGCAGGGATCACGGGCCGCGCGGAGGTGATGGATGCGCCTGGTCCGGGTGGGCTCGGCGGGACGTTTGCCGGAAATCCATTGTCATGCGAGGCAGCCCTGGCCGTCATCGAGCTGTTCGACCGTGAGTCGTTGACCACTCGCGCGATGCGCATCGGAGATCGATTTCAAAGTCGTGCCAAAAGCTGGCAGAAGCGTTGGCCAATGATTGGCGACGTGCGCGGCCTTGGTGGAATGCAGGCGATCGAATTGGTCAAGTCGCGTGAAAAGCGGGACCCTGCTTCGGATGCCGCCAAGCAGGTCGTGCAATACTGCTACGAGCACGGTTTGATAACGCTGACGGCCGGCTCGTATTCGAACGTTATTCGGCTTCTCGTTCCATTGGTTGTGACGGATGATCAGATGGACGAAGGCTTAGACATCCTGGAGTCGGCATTACAGGCAGTTTGCGAATCCAGCCGTGAAGCCATGGCACAGCCGGTCTGAACGGAACTTTGCTCTTATGATTGCTTAAGGACCCGCTGTCGCCCTCGCCCGAATTCACAAATGAGGAATCATGAGTACTGGCATTCTCACGCAGACGAATCTTCCCAATTACATTGGAGGACGGTGGACGGAGTCCACAACTAGCGATTGGCAAGATGTGGTTAACCCGGCGACCGGAGAGACTCTCGCGCGAGTACCTTTATCCACCGCCACTGAAGTGAATACTGCAGTCGAAGCTGCTGCGGCTGCTTATCCCCAATGGCGAAGAACGCCGCCGGAAGACCGCATTCAGCCGCTGTTTAAACTCAAGCAACTGCTGGAAGAGCATCTCGATGAGCTAGGCCGCATTATCAGCCGGGAAAACGGAAAGACATTCGCCGAAGCGAAGGCGGAGATGCGCCGTGCCATCGAGAATGTCGAAGTAGCCTGCGGCATCCCTATGATGATGCAGGGCTACAACCTGGAAGATGTTGCTCGCGGAATCGACGAAACCATGATTCGCCAGCCCCTCGGCGTCGTGGCTGCGATTACACCTTTCAATTTCCCCGGCATGATTCCTTTCTGGTTCCTGCCGTATGCGATCGCGACGGGCAACACCTTCATCCTGAAGCCATCCGAGCGCGTGCCGCTCACCATGCGCTTTGCCTTCGAGTTGCTGGAACAGTGTGGCGTTCCCCGGGGCGTGCTCAGTCTGGTCAACGGCGGGAAGAGTGTTGTCGATGCGCTGCTCGATCATCCGAAAGTGCGGGCCATCAGCTTTGTCGGCTCGACTCCGGTGGCCAGGTATATTTACGGCCGTGCGGGAACAAACGGCAAACGGGCGCAGTGCCAGGGAGGAGCCAAGAACCATGTCATCATTCTGCCCGACGCCGACATGGACAGAGCGACGGAAATCATCAGCGACAGCGCATTTGGTTGCGCGGGCCAGCGATGCCTTGCGGTATCGGTCGCGATCACGGTCGCAGAAGCGCAGAAAACATTTCGCGATTCCATTACTGGCGCTGCCGCGAACTTAAAAGTCGGCAACGGGCTGGATGAAGGGATCCAGATGGGTCCGGTCATCACTCGCGAGAGCAAGTCGCGTATCGAGTCGCTCATCGCGACCGGGGAGCGGCAGGGTGCGAAGGTCCTCCTCGACGGGCGAAACGCCAAAATCAGCCGATACGAAGCGGGAAACTTCGTCAAGCCCACCGTTCTTGATGATGTGCCCGCAAACAACGAACTCACCGACACTGAAATTTTCGGCCCGGTGCTCAGCCTGGTGCACGCTAACGATATCGACGAGGCGATCGACTTCCTCTCCCGCAGCCCATTTGGCAATCAGGCGTCCTTGTTTACCTCCAGTGGCTCGGCTGCGCGCAAGTTCCGTTATGAAGCGCCGGCCGGCAATATCGGCATCAACATCGGCGTAGCCGCACCCATGGCGTATTTCCCATTCAGCGGCTGGAAGGACAGCTTTTTCGGCGTGATGCACGGGCAGGGGCGAGACGCGATCGAGTTTTACACCGAGAAGAAAGTAGTTATCGAGCGTTGGGCAAAAGAGCACTCGCGAAAATTCTGACGGGGCTCAATTTGTTTGTGTAATGAATGCCCTGTGTGATAGGCGCTTTCAGCGGACGAGAAATCCATGGACACGATTGAAAAATATAAGAATTACGTCATCACTGGTTTCATGAAATCGGTTCTGCCCCTGGTAGTCGAGAAAGCGAGCGGCGCAACCGTAACCGACGTAAATGGTCGCGAGTACCTGGATTGTTTTTCCGGGATTTCGGTCGTGAACGCGGGGCACAACAATCCCCAGGTCATAGGCGCCGCGAAGAAGCAAATGGACAAACTGGTTCACTGTGCTTCGTACATCTATCACGCCCAGCCCGTCGCGGACCTGGCGGAGAAAATCGCGCATGTCGCGCCCCGCGGTCTGACGAAGACTTTCTTCGGCAATGGCGGCGCGGAAGCGATCGAAGGCGCTCTGAAACTGGCACGTTTATACACCGGTAAGCATGAGTTCATTTCCTTGCATGCCAGCTTTCATGGGCGGACCTGGGGGACGTTGTCAATTACCGGGAATTACGGGCGCAAGAAACGGGGTGGTCCTTATGCTCCGGGCGTGGCGTTTGCGCCCGCACCCTACGCGTACCGCTCACAATGGCCTCATGATCCCGAAGAGTGCGCGCGCCACTGTGCACAAGCCATTGACGAGGTGGTCCGCTTTGCTACGTCAAACGACGTGGCCGCATTCATCGCGGAGCCGGTGATGGGCGAGGGCGGCATCATCGTGCCCCCCGCCAACTACTTCCGAGAGGTGAAAGAAGTTCTCGACCGCTACGGCATTCTGTTTATAGCCGACGAGGTCCAATCCGGTTTCGGGCGCACTGGCAAGATGTTCGCCATCGAGCATTATAGAGTCGATTCCGACATCCTGGTTACGGCCAAAGGCATTGCCGACGGATTCCCACTCAGCGCCTTCACTACGCGTCCGGAGATTGCCGATGCCTTCAAACCTGGCGACCACCTGTCTACATTCGGAGGTAATCCAGTGTCCTGTGCTGCCGCACTCGCAAATATTGAGTTCATGGAGAATGAAAACCTACCGGCACGTGCCGCGGACATGGGCGAGTACGCGATGTCAAAGTTGCGCCAATTGCAGAAGGAGAATCCGTTGATCGGGGACGTCCGTGGGCTTGGGCTCATGATAGGCGTTGAACTGGTGAGAGACGACAAACTCACGCCGGCCACGGCCGAAGCGGACGCGATTCGGGAGTCGCTGTTCAGAGAGGGCGTACTGGTTGGGGTGGGAGGCGTATACGGAAACGTGATTCGCTTTCAACCGCCGCTGGTCATCACCCAAGCGCAGATCGATCACGCAATTTCAGCGTTCGCAACGGCCTTGGCCCAGCATTCGCAACCGGTGCATCTTAATTATTGACTGGGGCGGTATTCTTCGCGACCTCATATGGCTTTTGCAAATACTTGCGGGCCTCTTCCATGGCGCCTTGGGTATTGTCATTGGTCTGGATCGCTTGCCGATACTCATTCGTGGCGCGCTCACGTTGTCCCGTGAGGTCGAAGATCTTTCCCAAAGAAATGTGGCTCCAGACTTCCACCCACTTCGGCTCGCCATCACCGTTCAGCGCTTCGCGATACGCGTTAGCTGCGGCCTGGTAGTTCTTCTGCAGGAAAAATACGTCGGCGATTCGGTAATGAGCTAGTGAGCTGTTTTTATTCGCATCGAGCGCCTTGTTGAACTCCGAGAGTGCGCCGGCCAGATCGCCCTGCTGCACTAACGCTTGACCGCGCATAATCGAAGCACGCAACTTAATTTCACTTGAGTTCTTCAAAACGCGGTCTTCTGGATCGATAGAAATTCGCCGCGGTCTGCCGAAAGTTTCCACCGTGAATGGTGAATTCGTGCCTACGACCTCCACGCGCTTGTTCTCGGTCTTTCCGTCCGTATCGATTTTCAGATCCACGGGCATGCGGAACAGATCCAAGTCCTGCGAAATCTCCCCGACCACACGGAACCCTTTGTTGCTTCCCAAGCGATAGATCGTGTACTTCGTCTTGAACTCGGGCGCGCCAGTGGAGTCCAGCCATTGCGAAAAGAACCAGGTCAGCTTGTCCCCGTAATCTTTTTCCGCGAGCGCCCGGAAATCATCCATCGTCGCGGGTTTCCCGGCGTACTGGCTGGCAAAGCCGCGCATGATCTGATCGAATTTCTGATCGCCCACGACCCAGCGCAACATGTGCAGGATCATGGCTCCCTTGTCAGTGGTTAACGACTGGAACTCAGGCGAGAACATATCCAGCTTGCCGATGCTGGAAAGGGGCACGGTGTCGTAGGCGAGAGCTCCGACCGACATGTCTTTTACCACTTCATCGAGCCCCGCCTCGCCGGCGGCATTCTCTACGTATCGGGCCTCCGAATAACGCGCAAAGCCGTCATCCAGCCACCAGTCGTCCTTGCTCGCCGGACTGACGGAGACGCCCCACCATTGATGTGCAATATTGTTCGCGAGCAAACGATAGTTCACCTTGTCAGTGATGCCTCGGCTGGCAAGCGTCGCGATCTCGGGTGCCCAATAGGAGGGAACTGTGTCGTCCGGTATCTCTACAAGGTTCAGCCGATTGGAAGGAGCTACGCCGTACAGGGTGATGAAATACGTGAACTCTTTTATTGCAGTGGACGCATATTCAGCGCCGAGGTTTTGATGCACGGGCTTGAAAAAGACGTGGAGATTAACGCCCGCTTCGTCGCTCTTAAATTCCTGGAACTGGCCGGCAATGATGGTACCGGGAAAGCTGGGTTTGTCCCAGCTAAACGTATAGGTCTTTGTGCCTGCAGATGACGCAGTCTTCTTAACCTGGCCCATCGTTCCTGGGGATGGGCTGCCGCTGCCGATAACCAACATGTGCGCCGGAACCGTCACACTGATATTTGCGGTAAAACGATTAATGCCATAGGCATTGACGGGGAACCAGCGCGCCGCGTAGAGCAAATAAGAGGTATCTTCGCCTACATTGGCCAGTTTAAGACCCTGCACGGGGCTGTCATCGCCATTTTCCAATGCGCCTTCGTAGTTGAAGGTCAATGTTGTGCTGGAACCTTTAGGCAATCCATTTGGAAGCTGTACCCGTACGGTAGAGTCCTGGGTAACCCGCTCGGCATCCAGGGGCTTGTTATTGGCGTCCAGAACCTTTGTGATGCGAAGGCCGTTGTTGAGTTCGAAGACCGCCATGTTCAGGTCCTCGATTGCAGTGAACTTCACCTTCGATTGAGCGCTTAATTTGTGGGCATGCGGAATCAACTCCGCATCGATCTGATAGTCATCGACATGGAGGCGTGTCTTTTCCGCCGCCCATCCGGGAAGGCCCACTATAAGGACCAGAAGGACAACGCACAGCCGCAGGGCCCGGCCGGCGCGCCAGCTTTTCGAAAGCATGTAAGAAGATCTCCTGAAATTCAGGCCTTATTCCGTATGATGTAGATTGTCACGCAAAAGATGCTGTGGGCACAAGGCTTAGGCGACATTTGTCGCGCCGGTACTGCGCCGAATTCAAGCGCAAGAGCTTAGGAGCGGTTTCGGTTTAGCTCTTGCAGCACTACGTCGGCCGCTTGATCGGCCGGATGTCGGCTATCCGGTGAACGCATCTTGGCTTTTACCCGCGCCAGTCCTTCCAGCATTTCATCGCGTGGGGTGCCTTCTGGAATGATCTCGTTCAATCTCTTGATGACATTCTCAGTGGTGAAGTCCGCCTGAACCAGCTCGGGCACGACCTCCTCCCCAGCGATGACATTGACCATCGCGAAATGCGGAACCTTGATGCGGGGCTTCCCCAACACGTACGTCAGCCGGGATACGCGGTAGACCATGACAAAGGGCGTGGACATCATTGCTGCTTCCACTGTCGCGGTCCCGCTGGCTACGATGGCCGCACGGGAGTGCCACAACCCCGGCAGCGATTCCGGTATCAACGTTACCGAGCATCCCTTTGTGTGAGTTCGCAAGAATGCCGGGTCCAGCGTAGGGGCAACCGGTAGGACAAACTCGAATGCCCGCCCAAATTGCGCCACAGCCTCGAGCATGGTGGGAAGATTCATCCTGACTTCTTTGATCCGGCTGCCCGGCATCAGCGTGATCCAGTGTTTTTCGGCATCAAGCTTGTATTTCGCCGCGTAATCGCCTCGTTCGATTTGGGGATGAGGCAGATCAGCTAGCGGATGGCCGACGAACGTGGCATCCACCCCGCGTTCACGATAGAACTGCTCTTCAAAGGGAAAAATGACGAGCGCTTTGCTGATGTATTTCTTGAGCAGACGCACGCGCCCTTGCCGCCAAGCCCAGAACTGCGGCGCCACATAATACAAAACCGGAACGCCGGCCTTGTGCATCTGGCGGGCTACCCGCCAATTGAAAGCCGGCGAATCGATCACAATGGCGAGCGCCGGTTTACGTCGGTGTGTCTCAGCCATGAGAGCCTGGAACAGGCGATAGATTTTCGGCAATTGTCCCAGAATCTCGGTGATCCCGACCACCGCCAGGTCCTTCGCGTCCACGACGGTGTCACAGCCGGCGGCACGCATCCGTTCGCCGCCAACTCCAAAGAAGTCTAGGGAAGCATCGCGCCGATGCACGGCCTCAATCAACTGCCCGCCGTACATTTCACCGGAAGCTTCCCCCGCGGAGATCAGGACCCTCACCGGCCCATTGTAACGGCTATCAGGCGCTCCTTTGCTCAGGTGATTGCCCGAGTACCCCTTGAACTTCCGATATCTAGTCGCAAGGTAAGTTCCGGAGGATAACTGCACAAACAAACAAATGTTGCGTTTCCTTCGCGACTACCAGATGAAAAAAAACATCTTCTCCGCGATTCTGGTTTGTGGGGCGCTACTCATCTGCATTGCTTGTGCGGGTGTAAGCAGCCCGACCGCCTCGACGGACAATTCGGGAACAAGTAGCGGGACTTCCGGCGATTCCAGTTCGGGTGGCTCAAGCGGGGGATCGGGTTCCGGCGGCTCTAGCCACAGCACTTTTAACAACTTGCATTCCCAAGATGGATGGACTGGATATGCCCTCCTGCCGCCGTCTTATGCGATCTGTGTATCGTGCGTTTCAACGGGTCCGGAAGATACCTGGTCGATGACACAAAATGTCCGCGTTCCTAGCCAGACCGGCAACTCCGCAAAGTTCGAAATTGGTGGAACTACGCCTTACTCCGACGTTCTTTGGAACCAGCACTTGATCGGTGACCTCTCCTCCCAGGGCTTGCCCGACGCCGGTCGGTCGTTGAATCCCAGCCTGCACAATTTCACCTACGACGTGAACTTCTATGGCGATAATCTTGAGACCTCGCAAGCGTTGGAGTTTGACGTCAATCAATTTGTGAATGGCCGATCTTTGATCTGGGGACATGAGTGCCGGATTGGCGGCGGCCACGAATGGGACATTTGGGACAACGTAGCTCAGAAATGGCACGCCACTGGCATTGCCTGTAATCCAGCCAGCAAAGCGTGGAATCATCTCGTTATTCAGGTCCAGCGCACGTCCTCCGACCAATTGCTGTTCCAGAGCATCACGCTCAACGGTACTACCAACATTCTCAACTACTCGGAGCCATCCACCACCAGTGACTGGTATGGGGTCACGATCAATTATCAGATGGACGGCAATTACACGCAGCAATCCTACGCTGTTTACCTGGACAAGCTGAACTTCCGTTATTGGTAAGTTGGTGAGAGGGACATCTCAGGACACGCGCTCGGGCTTCCGAACCTGCTCGCGATGTTTGAGCGCTAGCAGCAGTAGGTCGGCGGCAACCCGATCGGTGGCGTGGCGTGCGACGCCAGCCTCCTCCAAGTAGTCTCCCAGTACGGGGCAGACGCCCAATTTCTCGATTGCGTCCAAATCCGCCACAATCTGGCTCGCCCCTTCCAACGCGTACTTGGCTTTCATCTCGTCAGAAGCGGGGGTACGGTTGATCAGCGCATAGTCGAAAATTTCCTGTTGTGCAGCATGCGCGATCAGAGCGCGAATATGGTCAGCAGCGGTTAATCCCAAGCTTTCATTCGCCTGCGTCATAAGGTTGCAGACAAATACTTTGACAGCCTTGGATTCGGCAATGGCATGAGAAATCCCATGCACCAGCAGATTGGGAATCAGGCTGGTGAAAAGCGAACCAGGACCGATGGTGATCAGGTCAGCACGGGCTATGGCGTCCAATGTCTGGGGCATCGGTTTCACATCTGGAGGATCCAGAAATAACTCCTTGATGCGCACCTTGCTGGCAGTAATCTTGGTTTCGCCGCGGACGCGGGAGCCATCCTCCATCAGCGCTTCCAGCTCAACGTTGGAGGTGGTCGCGGGATAGATGCGGCCGCGAGTCAGCAAGATCTCCGATGACAAGCGGACCGCTTCCGCGAAGTCCCCCGTTATGGATGTGAGAGCCGCTAGAAAGAGATTGCCGAAGCTGTGACCTTCCAGCCCCGAGCCTTTTTGGAACCGATGCTGAAAGAGCTGCGAGAGCAGATCTTCATCCTGGGACAGAGCCACCACGCAGTTGCGGATGTCTCCCGGAGGCAGCATGTTGAATTCTTTGCGCAGACGCCCGCTGGATCCGCCGTCATCGCTTACGGTCACGACCGCGCACAGCTCGCGAATGGGCAGAGTATCAGGACGCCGACTATACAGTGCGCGCGGAGATGCAACGTACCGCTTAAGTCCCTTCAGGAGGGTAGAAAGGCCGGTACCGCCCCCGATGGCGACCACCCGCAACCCGACAAGCCGGTTCTCCACCGTGCTCGGGTCAGGTGAGCCATGTGGCGCCATACTTCACTGCTCGGAATCGAAATTAGGTTCGGAAGCCGACAATTCTGCGCCCGGATCGGGATAAAGCAATTCCGTAAACCGGGGGTCTTCGGCGAGGTTCTGAAAATCGGAGTCATTTCTGGCTTGGAAGCGCAGGGCCGGGTTCGCCCGGATCGCCTGATCCAAATTCTTGAGTGATTCTTCCACGTGGCCTGTGAGGCAGTTTAGCGCCGCCAGTCCGTAGAGGACGTAATCCGAAGTGGGAGATTGCTTCAGCAGCTTATCCAGATGTTCGCGGGCAGTTACATAATCCCCTAGATTCATGAGCGAGACAGCGTAATCATAGTGCTCTTCTGGCGTTTTGAACTGGGTGGCAGCGCGCTCCATATGCTGATTGCAGGTGTTGAGATGCACCGAGGCGCGATCACATAACTCCTTCATAGGCCCGCTTGCGACTTTTTGCAGGTAGCCCTTTGCCTTCTCAAACTTATGTTCCTGCATTGCGCGCAGGCCTGCCTCATAGTTCTGAACTGCCTGTGCGAAGCGCGGATCTTCGACAACGGTTTTCTTTGCGCCGGGTTTCTGTGCCATCTGCAATACTCTTCCAGAACTCTTCGTAGAATTTCCTCGTGTGAAGTTTAGCTTAACCTCTCAATAAGTTACTAGACACTAGTTCAACTAAAACATTAGGTATAAATGCCAAAGGCTCGCGACCGCCATTTCCACTGGATTTCTCTTGCACCATCGCGAGGCGGTTATACCCGTTTCGCGGTAAAGCCGTCAACTTCCACAGCCGTTTCCAACCCCTGATCAGTTGATCGAATCCGCCGTTTTCAGGTCTACCTGGCGCCAATCACCTTTGATGATGCCGTTGCGAATCTGCGCGGCCGTCTTGCCTTTCTTGTGCTCGACATAGCTGTAGTAGAGCTCCTTCAGGCACGTGCCGCATTGCGCGCCATGCGTTCCTTCGAAGCAGCTATGAAGGCTGTTGTGACCCATGCGGTCGCAGTAGCAATAACAGGGCTGCTGGTGAATGACACCTTGGATCTTGGCCGCAAGTTCGTAGGCGTGCGTCTGATAGGGATATTGCGCGTTCTCGCCCCACAGCTGATCCTTCGTAAGGATGGCAGGGAGCGTGGTTCCCTTACCTGGGGGCCCAGCGTTGTAGGCCGGTACCCGGTTCTCGCCCTCCTCTTCCTGCGACGACGACCATTGCGAAGTCATAGTCAGAACAAGCACCAGCGACAAAAGCAAGCCACGTTTCAGCATGCTGGAATCCTCAATTTCGCTATTGTAACCCGACGCGTGAGAATCGCATATCCAGCCCCGGAACGGATATACAAGGGGAGCTTCGGGACAAAAAGCGCCCCGGCAGAGAACCAGTCAGTCCGTATACAATGAAGGCGATGCTGGAACCCGGAATTGCCGATGAGAGCTTCCCCGTTGAGGCCGGTACCGGCACATTTCGACCACACCGGGCGGCGCCCGTCTTGGCTGTCTGGCTTCGCGATCTAATCATCTCGCTGGCAATCTCCGCTTTTATCATCATCTTCCTGTACCAGCCGGTTAAAGTCGAAGGAACCAGCATGATGCCTTCCCTCGACGACCAGGAGCGCATCTTCGTAAATAAGTTTGTCTATCGCTTAGAGCCCATCGAGCGGGGCGACATCGTGGTGTTTCGATATCCACGGGATCCCTCCAAGAGCTACATCAAGCGGGTCATCGGGCTGGCGGGGGACCACATAAGAATCGTTGCCGGGCAAGTCTTCGTGAACGGCAATGCGCTGGCCGAAAATTACGTCCCGTCTGAGTATGCCGATATGAGGTCGTACCCGGAAATCGTCGTCCCGCAGAACTCCTATTTCGTACTTGGCGACCATCGCACCATGTCAAACGACAGCCGCGACTTCGGCCCCGTGAACCAGGCCTATATTTACGGCAAAGCCGTTTTTGGCTACTGGCCCATGGAGAAGTTGGGACGCTTGCGGTAATGCAAAAAATTGCTGGCCTGTTTTGCGGAACGTTCTTCCGCGATGTCTTCTTCCCTGATAGAATCCACAAAATCCACTCTTCGGAGCGAGAATGCAGGCAATCCTTGCGCTGGAAGATGGGCGCATCTTCCGCGGTAAAGGCTACGGCGCAAAAGGTGAATGCTACGGCGAAGTCGTTTTTAATACTTGCATTACCGGTTACCAGGAAATCTTCACCGATCCTTCCTATGCCGGCCAGATAGTCGTTCTCACCAACCCTGAAATCGGCAATTACGGAACCAACCCAGAAGATAACGAAGCGGTTCGCCCTTACATCGAAGGTCTGGTCGTCCGCGAGTTCTCCAAGGTCAGCTCGAACTGGCGATCGCAACAAGTCGCCGAACAGTACTTGGAGCAGTTCAAGATTCCGGTACTGGCGGATGTCGATACGCGTGCGCTGGTTCGTCATCTTCGCGATAATGGCGTCATGCGGGGCGTGATATCCAGCATCGAGAGCGACTCTGACAAGCTTGTCGCAAAGGCGCGTTCGATCCCGAAAATGGATGGAACCGATCTCGCGAAAGTCGTCACGACCAAGCACCCGTATGTGTGGGACGTGGGTGAGCGCTCGCACGAGCCAGTGTCGGTGGTCGGAGTGAAGGACGAGCCGGCACGGTTCCACGTCGTCGCCTACGATTTTGGCATCAAGCAGAACATCCTTCGAAAGTTGCGCGGCGAAGGCTGCAAGGTGACGGTTGTTCCGGCGCAGACTGCCGCGGAAGACGTTCTCGCGCTCAAGCCCGACGGCGTATTCCTGTCGAATGGGCCCGGTGACCCGGAGCCGTGTACCTACGCCGTGGATAACATCCGCCGCTTGCTGGGCCGGCAGCCCATCTTCGGCATCTGCCTTGGCCATCAACTGACGGGAATCGCGCTGGGCGGAAAAACCTACAAACTGAAATTCGGCCACCATGGTGGAAATCATCCGGTAAAGCAGTTGAAAACCGGCAAGGTGGAAATCACCGCGCATAATCACAATTTCGCGGTGGATCCCGACTCCGTCCCGGAGAGTGAGGTCGAGTTGACCCACATGGACCTTAACGACTCGACCTTGGAGGGTCTGCGCCACCGGAATGTGCCCCTTTTCTCGGTGCAGTACCACCCCGAGGCGTCACCGGGTCCGCATGATTCGCATTATTTGTTCAAAGATTTCACAAAAATGATGGACGAATGGAATGGAGGCAGGTAGGCCGGCGATGGAGTCCGCCAAGCCATTTGCAGCCGGGTTCATTCCTTCGCTTGGGACTGCCGATTTTTGCTGGACGACGGATCTCCAGAGCTATCGCACTGTAGGTGAGCAGCGATGTGTGCATACGCCTGGGGCAAGGCTGTGATCGAGCGCTAAACGACAATCTTCATGCCACGACGCACTGATATATCAAAAATCCTGATCATTGGTTCCGGGCCGATTGTCATCGGGCAATCGGCGGAGTTCGACTACTCCGGCGCGCAGGCCTGCAAAGCGCTTAAGTCGGACGGATTCGAAGTGGTGCTGGCGAATTCCAATCCCGCCACCATCATGACCGATCCCAACATGGCGGACCGCACGTACATCGAGCCTTTGACCCGCGAGTACCTGGAAGAGATTATCCGTACCGAGCGCGAAATGGCGCCTTCGGCAGGATTCGCGGTCTTGCCGACAGTCGGCGGCCAGACGGCGCTGAATCTTGCTGTTGAGCTTTCGGACGGAGGCGTTCTCGACAAGTACAACGTGCAGTTGATCGGCGCCAACATCGCGGCCATCAAGAAAGCCGAAGACCGGCTCTTCTTCAAGGACGCCATGCAGAAGATTGGCTTGGATGTGCCTAAGTCGGCGTTGGTGAACAACCTGAAAGACGGAACAGAGTTTGCCGGCAAAATCGGCTTTCCCGTTATCGTGCGCCCGTCCTTCACGCTAGGCGGAACCGGCGGCGGTATTGCCTACAACCGCGAAGAACTGATGGAAGTCCTGGCGCGCGGGTTGGATCTTTCCCCGGTGCACGAAGTACTGATCGAGGAGTCGGTGCTGGGATGGAAGGAATTCGAACTGGAGGTGATGCGCGACATCCGGGACAACGTCATCATCATCTGCTCGATTGAGAATTTCGATCCCATGGGTGTGCACACCGGCGATTCCATCACCGTCGCGCCGGCACAAACGCTGACCGATCGCGAATACCAGGCAATGCGCGACGCGGCGATTGCAGTGATCCGTGAAATCGGTGTCGAGACCGGCGGATCGAATATCCAGTTCGCAATTAATCCCAACACAGGCCGCATGACCGTTATCGAGATGAACCCACGTGTTTCGCGATCGTCGGCGTTGGCCTCGAAGGCTACAGGCTTCCCGATTGCCAAGATTGCGGCGCGACTCGCTGTGGGCTACACGCTGGACGAGATCCCTAATGACATTACCCGCAAGACTCCAGCCTGCTTCGAACCAACCCTGGATTACGTGGTCGTAAAAATTCCCAAGTGGCAGTTCGAAAAATTTCCGGGTGCTGACGAAAGCCTCGGTCCGCAGATGAAATCGGTTGGCGAAGTGATGGCGATCGGGCGAACCTTCAAAGAGGCGCTCTTGAAAGGAGTGCGCGCACTCGACACCGGTAAAAAGGCCGGATCGGAGAAGGTGGAACCGAAAATCCTGACCCAGAGATTGGTCACGCCGCATCCTGAGCGATTGCAATATGTCCGCTACGCGCTGCGCCAGGGCTACACGGTCAAGCAACTGGCGAAAATGACATCCATCGATCCATGGTTCTTGTATCAGCTCAAAGAGATCAACGACATGCAGATGGAATTGGAGAAGCATCCCATGGAGTCGACTGCGCCGGAGCTACTGCGGGAAGCGAAGCGCATGGGCCTATCCGACGACCGGCTCGCGGTCATTTGGCGCCTGCAAAACGGGAAGGGAGCATCCGAGAAGATCCGCCACTTGCGCAAAAAACACAAGATTAAGCCAGTTTATAAACGTGTGGACACTTGCGCGGCCGAGTTTGAGAGCTATACGCCATACTTGTACTCGACGTACGAAGAGGAAGACGAGGCGGCACCCACACCAAAAAAGAAGGTGATCATCCTGGGAAGCGGGCCAAACCGTATCGGCCAGGGCATTGAGTTCGATTATTGCTGCTGTCACGCCTCTTTTGCTCTGCGCGAGGACGGTTATGAAACCGTGATGATCAACTGCAATCCGGAGACGGTGTCCACCGACTATGACACCAGCGACCGCCTGTACTTCGAGCCCCTCACCATGGAAGACGTGTTCGCCGTTTTTGAACATGAAGCTTCATCGAACGCCTCCGTCGGGCTGATCGTGCAGTTTGGTGGACAGACGCCGCTGAATCTGGCCTTGCCGTTGAAAGCGGCAGGCGTGCCGATCATTGGGACCTCTCCCGAATCGATCGACCTTGCTGAAGATCGGAAGCGCTTCGGCAAGCTCCTCGAAGACTTAGAGATTCCGCAGGCCCCTGGCGCGATGGTCACGTCGGTGGAAGAGGCAATTGAAGCCGCAAAGCGGATCGAATTCCCCGTGCTGGTTCGGCCTTCATATGTGCTGGGAGGCCGCGCCATGGTCATTGCATATGACGAGGAAACGATTCTTCGTTATATGAAAGAAGCCGTCGAATATTCACAAGATCGGCCGGTGCTGATCGACAAGTTCCTGGAAGACGCGATTGAGGTGGACGTCGATGCGCTCTCTGATGGAGAGGATGTTGTCATCGGGGGAATCATGCAGCACATCGAGGAAGCTGGTATTCACTCCGGCGATTCTTCGTGTGTGCTCCCGGCAGTAGATATTCCCGAGCATTTGATGGACCGCATGCGCGATTACACATTTAAGTTGGCGCGCGCCCTGAAGGTGGTCGGGCTGATGAATATTCAGTTCGCCATTCCGCGCACGCAAAACGGCATGGTTCGCGGGAATGGCGGGGAGCCGGGGAAGGTTTACGTGCTGGAGGTGAACCCGCGCGCCTCGCGTACCGTGCCCTACGTCTCAAAAGCCACGGGTGTTCCCATGGCGAAGATTGCGGCCCGGCTAATGACTGGGCGCAAGCTGCGCGAATTCCTCCCGGAGGCGATTGAGCGGCGAGCCGATCTTGACACGGGCCGCTGTTATTACGTGAAGTCGCCGGTTTTTCCGTGGAGCAAGTTTGCCGGCGTTGACACCGTGCTTGGTCCGGAAATGAAATCGACCGGTGAAGTGATGGGCGTGGCCGACAATTTCGGCGAGGCATTCGCTAAAGCCCAGCTCAGCGCCGGCCAGAAGCTGCCCACCGAAGGCACTCTGTTCATCTCAGTGACGGATCACGACAAGCCCCAGGTTGTTGAGCTGGCACGCCGCTTCGTAGATATGGGGTTCAAACTAGTGGCCACCGCCGGCACCGCAGACGTGCTGGAGGAGGCAGGATTAGCCGTCGACCGTGTTTACAAGGTCAAAGAAGGCCGGCCCAACGTAGTAGATCTGATCAAGGGAGAACGAATCCAGCTTATCGTGAACACACCGCATGGGCAGGACCCCTGGTTCGACGAGAAGGCGATTCGCCGTGCTGCCATTACCGCGCGCATTCCCACCATTACCACGTTGGCGGCTGCCAAGGCTGCTGCGGAAGGAATTGCGGCTCTGCAAACTGGCGAAGTGAAGGTCCAGGCGCTGCAGTCATTGCATGCCGAAAGGCTGGCTGCGAAAGGCTAGTTGACCGCTTCAGCCCCCCGGCTTCCCATCGCTGCATTTATTGCGTTCGATCAGCACTGCTCTCATTGCTACACTCATCCTTGGCCGCGCCGGGGATGTATCCTGATAGGGAACTGATCAGCATAAACTCGGAGTTACTGCATGTTGCTGCACGGAATTTTCCCACCCGTTACGACGCCGTTTTATTCCGATGGCACTGTCTATCACAAAAAGCTCGAGCACAATGTCGAACGCTATTCGAAAACCCCGGTGGCAGGCATTGTCGTGCTTGGCTCGACTGGCGAGGCGATTCTGCTGTCCGATGAAGAACGACGCGAAGTGTTGAAGACGGCGCGCCAGGCCACGGGAAATGAGAAGGTGCTTATCGCCGGGACGGGTGCCGAGTCAGCGATCGATACACTTCGTTTAACCGGTTACGCAGCAGGCCTCGATTATGACATTGCCATGGTGCGCACGCCCCACTATTACAAGGGACAGATGAAGCCGGCAAACGTGCTGGCGTTCTACCGCACGATAGCGGACCGCTCACCGCTGCCAGTCATCATTTATAACTTCCCGCAGGCAACCGGCTACGACATACCTGCGGAGGTGGTCATCGAACTAGCGGAACATCCGAATCTGGTGGGAATCAAGGAATCAAGCGGAGATGTAGAGAAGGTGCGCAGGATGGTGGAGAGCACGCGCCATGTAAAGCGGACCGCGATGGTGACCTCGACCTTCGATGCTGTAACTCCTCGCATGCTGAACACTTCAGTGCCCGGCAATGGTGGGGGGAGTCTCATTCCAGTAGACGCACTGGCGGGACAATCGATGCAGGCGGGATCTTCGTCGGCCGCCGTTAGCGTGGCTTCGGGATTAAAGACGCGACAAAAGGAAGTTGGTTTCCAGGTCCTTGTTGGTGCTGCGCACAAGCTTGAACCTTCGCTGCAAGCCGGAGCTGTGGGCGCGATCCTCGCTTTTGCTGACGCGGCTCCGACCGCGTGCTACGAGATCTATGCTGCATGGAAAGAAGGCGATCACGAGCTGGCGCGGATCAAACAAGATCGGATTGCCCGAGCGGCACAGCGCCTGGTCAGCGAGCTCAGCATTCCCGGCCTTAAATACGCGATGGACCTGAATGGATACTTTGGCGGACCACCTCGATTGCCGCTGTTGCCAATCACCGCGGAAGTGAAAAGCGAAATCCAAGCATTCATGGCCGATATCCGGAACTAGCCGTTCCCACCTTACGCCCTTGTCAGTACGGCAGGGGTGCGCTTATAATTAGAACGAACGTTCGAACTAGAAAATGTCAACCACGGTCACCCCCGCGAATTCCCAGGTTCCTCTGGACCGCCGTGCCACTTCCGGGCGGCTGGGGAAAGTTGCGAAGGAGAGCCGCTTTGAGCGCCGGCTTGCGAAAATCCTGCAGCATGCCACGGATGTCTTTTACGAAAAGGGTTATGAAGGCGCGTCGATGCGTGACTTGTCGCGCGCCAGCGGCATGTCACTGGCCGGAATGTACTACTACTTCGAAACCAAGGACCGGCTTCTTTACCTGATTCAGAAGCATACGTTCCGCACTATCGTGGACCGTCTGAAGGCGCGCCTGAATGGGGTTTACGACCCTGAGCAACGCGTGCGAATTCTCATCCAGAATCACCTGGAATATTTCCTGAGCAACCAACGCGCGATGAAGGTGCTTTCTCATGAGGACGATGTCCTGACTGGCGAATATGGGCAGGAAGTAGCAACCATCAAGCGGGAATACTATCGGACCTGCATGGCTTTGCTGGACGAATACAAGCAGGCAAAGGGGCTACAATTCAATAGCCGAATGGCCGTACTCAGCCTCTTCGGCATGATGAACTGGATTTACACATGGTATAACCCCCGGATTGATGCTGATGCGCATGGAATGGCTACAGAAATGGGCGATCTGTTTTTAAACGGGGTGGGAACGGCTACTAGGAAGGCGGGTTCCCGGAAGAAGTCTGCGGTTCTGAACTAGCAGGTCTGGGGTACGTGATTCAATCGATCTAAAAGGACGCATAAGGAGTCTTCTGCCATGGCCACGACTACGCAGCCGGTTACCGGCGAATCCACTAAGCAGTTGATCAACTACCGCACTGACGCAGGGATTGCCGTGATCGAAATGAACGATCCCCCGGCAAACACCTACACCTACGAGATGAATCGCCAGCTTGACGATGCAATCCTGAAAGCACGCATGGATAACAACGTCTACGTCATGGTGCTTACCGGAAATGGAGACAAGTTTTTCTCCGCGGGGGCGAACATCCGCATGCTGGCCAGCGTCGATCCCACTTTCAAATATTATTTCTGCTTGCACGCAAACGAGACACTGCTTCGGCTTGAGCACACGCCGAAGTTGGTGATTGCAGCTATCAATGGTCACTGCGTCGGCGGGGGACTGGAAATCGCGATGGCGGCTGACATCCGCATTGCCCGGCGCGATGCTGGGAAGATCGGCCTGCCTGAAGTCAATCTTGGGGTGCTTCCCGGGACCGGTGGAACCCAACGGCTCTCGCGGCTTGTAGGGAAGAGCAAAGCCATCGAGCTGATGGTGACAGGCAACACATTTTCGTTTGAAGAAGCCCACGAGTTGGGAATCGTGAACGACATCTTCGAGCGCGAGGGCTTCATGGAGAACATCATGGAGTACGCTCGCCAGTTCTGTCCGCCTAACAAAGCGGCGAAGGCGGTGGGCCGTATCAAGCGGGCGGTGCAGACCGGCTGGGAGATTCCCATGGAATCCGCATTGGCGGTGGAGCGGGAAAATCAGCAGCTTCTGTTCCAGAGTGAAGATGCGAAGGAAGGTCTCGCCGCTTACGTCGACAAGCGGCCGGCAACCTTTACTGCGAAATAGGGAACCGCACGGTTACAGACGAGGTGCTGAGCTCCCGCTTGGAGTTCGGCACCGCAACATAACCTCAAGCTGAAAAGCGCCTCGAACGGGCGCATGGAATGGAACAGCACGATGATTGCAGCTACAAAGGCAAGGATCGAACCCGGGCGCCTGCTGATCGGCGGACAGTGGGTGGAAGGCGGCAAGCCGTTCGATGTCATGAATCCCGCGACGGGCGAGGTCTTGACGCAGGGTGTCGAAGCCTCGCCCGCGGACGTCGACCGAGCAGTGGGAGCTGCCCGGACCGCGTTCGACGACCGCAACAGCCGATGGCGAAAGATGTCGGCCAGCGAGCGGGGCCGCGTGATCTGGAAACTGGCTGATCTCGTCGAGAAGAACCTGGACGAACTTGCCGAATTGGAAACCCTGAATAATGGCAAGCCGATCACCGAGTCGCGTTATGTCGACATGCCAATGACCGTCGATGTTCTGCGCTACTACGCGGGATGGGCCACGAAGATTCACGGCGAAACCGTGAACATGTTCGAGAGCTCGTTCAACTACACGGTTCGCGAGCCGGTAGGCGTAGTCGGGCTGATCGTGCCCTGGAACTTCCCGCTGTTACTGGCGTCATGGAAACTCGGACCGGCGCTGGCCTGTGGCAATACGGTGGTACTCAAGCCCGCGGAACAGACTCCACTGACGACGCTGCGCTTCGGACAGCTCGCGGTCGAGGCAGGCGTTCCGGAAGGCGTGCTCAACATCGTCACCGGTGGACCTGCAACCGGTAAGGCGATTGTGCAGCATCCGGCCGTCGACAAAGTCGCATTTACAGGATCGACCGCCGTCGGGAAAGAAATCATGCGCGGCGCCGCCGACACTGTAAAGCGTGTAACGCTCGAACTCGGTGGCAAATCGCCGAACATCGTCTTTGCCGACTCCGACATGGACAGTGCGGTGAAAGGAGCCTTGAATGGCATCTTCTACGGAAAAGGCGAATGCTGTAACGCCGGTTCGCGTCTTTTCGTCGAAAGTAAGGTCCACGACGAGTTCGTGGAGAAATTGATTGCGCGCGCGAAGAAGCTGCAGCCCGCCGATCCTCTTGATCCAAAAACCAAGCTTGGCGCACTTGTCAGCCAGGAGCAGATGCAGCGTGTGCTTGGCTACATCGCCGCGGGCAAAAACGAGGGCGCGAAACTCGTAACTGGAGGGGCCCGGGTTTCCGTAAATGGGGGCAAGGGATTTTTCGTAGAACCCACGATCTTCACCGGTGTGCGCAACGATATGACAATCGCCCGCGAGGAAATATTTGGTCCCGTGCTGGCGACCTTAACTTTCGACGATGTTGACCAGGTCGTTGACCTGGCGAACCAGAACCCGTACGGTTTGGCCGCAGCGGTGTGGACGCGCGACTTGGGGAAGGCGCATCGGATATCTCGCCAGCTTCGCGCGGGACTCGTCTGGATCAATACCTACGGAATGATGGACGCGGCCATGCCATTCGGCGGGTTCAAGAATTCAGGTTTCGGCCGCGAACTGGGCATGCACGCGATCGAGCACTACACGGAACTGAAAAGCGTGTGGTTGAACATGCAGTAAAGCAAAGACGCATACATGATGTACAGGATCATAGCAAAGAGGTCTTATGCCGGGAAAAGTAGCGAAAATCGGAACATTCAGTGACTGGGTAGGTTTGTTTGAAGATTGGCGCGAGGATGTAGGAGTTAATCGCGACGAGATTGCCAGCTTCAAGTTCGACACGCTCTACGGAGCCATCGAGACGGATGATATTCAGTTCGGGTCCTTTAAAGGCCGTCGAAAATGGGAGAACCTGCGCCAGGTTCCAACTCAGCAGATGCGCGACGCTCTCATGAATCTCATTGTCTACCAGGGTGACACTGAGTTTGCCAGTGTCGAACAGCAGCGCTATTTGTTTGAGACCGCGCCCACGGATTGGGACCGAAGGGCGCTGAGCCGCGTGATGATCGAGGAAATGCGCCATGGGTGGCAGATGTGTGCGCTCCTGATCGACTTTTTCGGATACTCCGGCAAGGTAGAGGCGCAGAAGATGCTGGAGCGCCGGGCGTTCGAGAACAAGCGACTTCTAGGCGCGTTTAATGTCGACGTCGACAACTGGATGGACTTCTTCACCTACACCGACTTCGTCGACCGCGACGGAAAGTTTCAGCTGCAAATGCTGAAATATTCGGCGTTCGCCCCTCTCGGCCGCTCCATGTCCTACATGTTGCGCGAGGAAGCGTTCCACATGGGCACCGGCAATGACGGCCTTCGGCGCATCGTACAGGCAGGCGTAATTCCCGCGTGGCTGATCCAGAAGTATCTGAACAAATGGATTTCGAGTTCCTACGACCTGTTCGGTACCGACAACTCGTCATCCGCGCATTGGGCCTACGTTTGGGGAATCAAGGGCCGTTATGATGAACCTAAAAATCAGGAGCCGGCCAAACTCGACGACTTGAACGACCACAATCGTTACCTCTATCACAAGGAAGTGTCAGACCTCATCGAGCGCTTTAACTCGGTTCTGAAAGCAGGAGAGCCGAAACTCTACGCGCCGCACATCAAGTTCAATCGCCAGATCGGACGTTGGGCGGGACAGAAGTTCCATGCCCAAAGCGGGGAACCTCTCGACGATAAGGCCTACGAGCAGCACCTGCTGGACTCCATGCCCAGCGCCGAGGATAAGAAGCTTCTGCTCGAGATCATTGCTAACGAGAAGAATTGGATCGTGCCCAAGGAAGGTGCGCGCGATCCGTTCGAAACCATTGCTGAGCCGAGAAAGTCAGCCATCAACTTGTAAGAGTTATTCACAACGCGGGCTCGAAAAAGAATTCCAGGAACTCTAAAAGGGTGCCGCGGCTCGGAATGCACTTCGACATGGTGAGCGCGACAACACGCACTTCTCAACCACAGACCGCCGGCTCGCTCGGATATAGCATGGGCGAGCTGATGGTGGCGTGTGCCGCTCGCGAGATCCTTGATGGTGAAGTTGTTTTCGTTGGCATGCGCCTGCCATTGATAGCATTTGTTGTGGCGAAGAAGACGCACGCTCCAAATGCTATCGGCCTCTTCGAAAATGGCGTAATTCGCACCACGCCAGCATCGGAACTGATTTACACCATGGCCGATCCGCCGAACATTCTCGGAGCAACGCAGTGCCTTGACATGATGGGGGTCATGAGCCTGCTGCAATCGGGGCGGGCACACCTGGGCTTCCTCGGAGCGGCGGAGGTGGACCGGTTTGGAAACCTGAATTCCACGCAGGTGCAGACGGGCAAGGGTATTGTTCGGCTGCCCGGATCGGGAGGAGCATGCGATATCGCATCCTTGGCGCAACGCTTTGCTGTCCTGCTTGATCACGAGAAGCAGCGCCTACCCGAACGTGTTTCTTATATAACGAGCCCGGGCCATCTGGATGGTCGCGGAGGTCGTTTGCGGGCGGGCCTGCCGCGTGGAGGTCCCGCCGCGGTGATTACCACTAAGGCTGTACTACGGTTCGGAGAGGATGGCGAAGCGTACCTGCACTCGGTTCACCCCGGTATCGATTCTGATCAGGTGCTGGAAAGCACTGGGTGGAAGCTGCGTTGCGCCAAAGATCTTGTTCAAACCGCGCACCCGACAGCCGCAGAGCTCCGCGCCATTCGCGAGTACGACAAAGAGGGCTTCTGGACAAGGTAACGGCAGGTATGGCGACGCAAGCCACATCGACATTCTCGCGACTGGCGGTCGAGATCTCAGCTCCCGCTGTCCGCATTATGTTGCATAATCCGCCTCTCAACGTCATTGACGTGCCGATGATGCGCGAGTTGCAGCAAGTTCTTTCGGAAGTTGATGCACGGCCGGATATCTCGACGATTGTGATCGAAGGAGTCGGAAGCGCTTTTTCAGCAGGCGTCGATATAAAAGCACATACTCCCGACAAAGTTGACGAGATGTTGCGCGAATTTCATTCGGTGATCCGCGCTCTTGTTGCCACGCGCAAGGTGACCATTTGCGCGGTTCGGGGTGCATGCCTGGGCGGCGGTGCTGAAATCGCTCTGGTTTGCGACATGGTGTACACCGCTCGTGATGCCTCATGGGGTTTCCCGGAAATCAGGCTCGGCTGTTATCCGCCTGTAGCGGCCGTGGCTTTGCCCGCGGTCGTCGGCCAGAAAAAAGCGGAGGAATTGATTCTCACTGGCCGCCAGATCAGCGGAGAGGAGTCAGTGGCGATCGGCTTAGCCAATAAATCGGCTCGGTCCGAAGAAGTCTCTGGGCTGGTCAACGAGACACTCGCTCAACTATCGCGCTTGAGTCCTGCTGCCTTGGGAATAGCCAAGAAGTCTGTCTACGCCTGGGATGCCATTCACTTTGATAAAGGTTTGGCAAGGGCTGAAAACATCTACCACGAAGAGCTTATGGCTACTGACGACGCGCATGAAGGTATCAAGGCGTTTTTGGAAAAACGTGAGCCGCGGTGGAAAGGCAGATAGCGAAATGTCGAAGCAGTTGACTATGCGCGAGGCGATTGCAGACCTGGTACCGAATGGCGCAAGTATCGCTCTCGGCTTGCAACTTGAGCAGATGATTCCGTTCGCTGCCGGGCACGAACTCATTCGTCAGAACAAGCGCGATTTGACGGTTATTGGGCCAATTTCTGACATACTGTTCGACCAGCTAATCGGGGCGGGATGTGTCCGGCATGTGATTGCCGCGTGGGTCGGCAACGTCATGATGGGTTCGGCTTACAACTTTCGACGGGCAGTGGAGCAGGATCATCTTCCGGTTACGAACCTGACGAATTTCGGGATTGGCCTCGCTCTGCAGGCTGCAGCCATGGGTGTGCCGTTCCTGCCAACATGGACGGCATTGGGCAGCGATACAGCCCGCGAGAATCCGTTTTTTGCCCACATCGAATCTCCGTTCGCAGAGGACACGCCGAGCCGGTCGACCGGGGCGAGCGGTGATGGGCAGCCGTCCCGAAATACGCTGAAGAAGCTGCATGCGGTGAAAGCTCTCGTGCCTGATGTTGCGATCGTGCATGTCCAACGTGCGGATAAGGACGGCAACGCACACTGTTGGGGTAACTTCGGGGTCATGATCGAAGCGGTTCGCGCTGCTAAGCGGGTCCTCGTCGTGGCCGAGGAGGTTGTTGCAGCCGATGTCATTGCCAGCGATCCTAACCGGACGATCATCCCCGGATTTCTGGTGAATGCAGTCGTGGAATGTCCCTACGGAGCTCACCCGTCGCCCGTGCAAGGTTATTACAAGCGCGACGACAGCTTCTTTCGCCAGTATCACGAGCAAACAAAGACCACAGCAGATAGCGATGCGTGGCTGCAGCGCTGGGTGCTCGGGATACCGGACCGCCGCGAATACATGAACCAACTGGGCTCGTGCCGGCTAGAGCAACTCGGCGTGAGAGCGCACGCCTATGCAGCGCAAACGGATTTTGGCTATTGAGGCTTTGTCGAAAGCAGTGGCAGCTTTGGTGCCTATGGACTTTGAAATCAGCGCGGGACAAGTGAAATCCATGCTGAAACGTGGCGATAAGTTTACGCTGCTCGACGTACGCGAGCCATGGGAACTGGAGAAAGCTAGGATTGACGGCGTAAAAAACATTCCCATGGGGGAGGTTCCCAGCCGCGCACACCAGGAGTTAGATCCGGAGGAGCACATTGTTGTGTTGTGCCATCATGGCGTGCGCTCGCTCAGCGTGACCAATTGGATGCGACAGCAAGGATTCGAGAGGGTGCAATCCATGCGCGGCGGCATTGATGCCTGGGCGCGCACCGTCGATCCCAAGACGCCATTGTATTGATCCGGCAGATCGATGCCGCGAACGCGATATCAGTTCAGGCGAAGAGCTGAATCAACAAATGAAGAAAGAACTGATCGAATTACGAGTCAACGGTCGAACCCACGAGGTAGCCATCGAGCCAAGCAAATTGTTGCTTGATACCTTGCGGCAGGACCTGCAGCTGACAGGCTCCAAGCGTGGTTGCGACGACTCTTCGTGTGGCGCGTGCACCGTGCTGGTGGATGGTACGGCCATGCTTTCCTGTACGCTGCTTGCCGCTAGCTGCGCCGGACAGGACATCACCACGATCGAAGGCGTCAGCGAGCACGGCAGCCTGGCGGTAATTCAGAAAGCTTATGGTGATTGGGGTGGTGCTCAGTGCGGTTACTGCACACCCGGCTTCATCATGACAGTCAAGTCGCTGCTGGCAAGCAATCCGGATCCCACAGAGCAGGACATCCGTGCGGCTCTGAGTGGAAACCTTTGCCGGTGTACCGGCTACAACCAGATGTACACAGCAATTAAGTCAGCTATCGATGCGGAGCGGAAGGGGCGTACCAAGCATCAGCCTTCCAGCGCTGAATTCAAGTAGAACGAAAGGTCAGTTCAACCAGGTCTTTACCCCAGCTATGAGCGAAAACTTTTCTATAATCGGCAAGCCGATCGCGATGGTCGACGCGGCGGAGAAGACCACCGGGATCGGCAAATACGCTGACGATCTCAGCTTGCCCGGGATGCTGGTGGGAAAGATCCTGCATTCGCCCTTCCCTCACGCCCGCATCAAGCACATCGATACAAGCCGAGCGCTCGCTCTGGATGGCGTGGTCGCTGTCGTGACAGGCAATGATGCTCCAACGCCGTTCGGCATCCTTCCAGTTGGTCATGACGAGCACGCTCTGGCGCTCGACAAGGTTCGTTATGTTGGCGATAACGTGGCCTGTGTAGCCGCCATTTCCGAGGCCATCGCGGAAAAAGCCCTGGAACTCATCCATGTGGAATACGAAGTTTTGCCCGCCTATTTCGATCCTGAAGAATCGATGAAGGCGGAAAAAGACCTGATTCACGAAAATAAGCCGCACAATTTGGAGAAGGATTACCATCACGTATTCGGAGATCCCGACAAAGCACTGGCGGAAGCCGACTACGTTGCCGAGGCGCGGTTTATTGCCAACGAAGTAACTCACGCGGCAATGGAGCCGCATTCTACCCTGGCTTCGTTCGAGATCGATCCGCATTCGGGCACGTTGGGCCGCTTGACAGTGTGGTCATCCACGCAGGTCCCCTACTACCTGCAGCACAAGCTTTCATTGGTCCTAGCTACGCCCATGTCGCAGATCCGTGTGATCAAGCCCTTGGTGGGTGGCGGGTTCGGCGGCAAGAGCGAAGTCATTCCTCTGGAACTGATTGCCGCCATCGCGGCGCGGGCAGCAAAGGCTCCGGTGAAGATTACCTACACGCGCGAGGAGGTTTTCTGGGCACACCGCGGGCGCCCGCGGACCATCATCGACTTGAAGACAGGTGTCAAAAGAGACGGCAGCATTATGGCGGTGAAAGCGCGTGTGGTGCAGGACGGCGGCGCATACTGCTCTTATGGCGTGGTCACGATTCTGTATTCCGGCGCGTTGCTCGGTGCGCTTTACGACATTCCCAACATCTCGTACGACGGTTATCGAGTTCTGACCAATAAGCCCGCCTGCGGCGCCATGCGCGGTCATGGTACGGTTAACGTACGTTTCGCCTTCGAGTCGCAACTAGACGAGATTGCAATCGCGATTGGTATGGATCCCGCCCAGATCCGTCAGCGCAATCTACTCAAATCGCCCTGCATAACCGTAAATGGCCTGCGAGTGCAGAGCTATGGACTGCCGGAATGTATTGAACAGGTAGTGACTCGCTCGCATTGGAACCAGCGCAAAGGCAGGCTTTCCAAGGGACGGGGGTTGGGGATTGCGTGTAGTCATTACGTAAGCGGAGCTGCCAACTCCATCATTCGTTCTGACATGCCGCACTCGACCGTGAATATCAAAATTGACCGTGATGGTGGGGTCGTAATCTATACGGGTGCGTCCGATATCGGGCAAGGTTCCGACACTATGGTGGCGCAAATTGCTGCCGAGGTGCTGGGCTGTTCGTTATCGCGGGTGAAGGTCATTGCCGCCGATACTGACCTGACTCCCATCGATATCGGCTCCTATTCGAGCCGGGTCACCTTCATGAACGGCAACGCGACTCTCCGCGCCGCCGAGGACGTGAAGAAACAGATTGCCTCCGCGGCTGCGCGGAAGATGAACTGTGCAGCTGAGGATCTTGTCTTCCGCGACGATGTGGTAACCAGGAGTGACGGTAAAACGGTTTCGGTCACGGATACGTCGTCCGAACTCGCCTTGGGCGCGACTGTCAGCGGTCGCGTAGAAGGCCAGATTCTTCGGGGCTCTCTGCAACAGAAGCGCAAAGACGAAGGACCCAAAGATCGTATGACCTTCGAAGAGGCGGTCGTGGCGGCCATTGACTTTCACGGCGCTCTGAGCGGCACCGGCTCGTACGCTCCTCCCATTGAAGCGCGCGGCGGCAAACACAAAGGTGCGGGAGTGGGTCCATCGCCCGCGTACTCGTATTCGGCGCAGGTCGCTGAAGTCAGCGTGGATGCAGATACCGGTGAAGTTACCGTACACAAGGTGTGGGCCTCGCATGATTGCGGCCGCGCTTTGAACCCGGTGTCTGTGGAAGGTCAAATTATAGGCTCCGTCTGGATGGGAATGGGCCAGGCGCTCGAAGAAGAAATGATCTGGAAAGACGGCTTGCTGATGAATCCCGGACTGCTGGAATATCGCAGCCCGTCCGCGATCGAGTCTCCTGAAGTCGAGCCCATCATTGTTGAAAGCGTGGATCCGGAAGGGCCTTTCGGCGCAAAAGAGTGCAGCGAGGGATCTTTGGCCGCTACCATTCCAGCAATCGCCAATGCTATTTATGACGCAGTGGGAGTTCGCATGCGCGAGGCTCCCTTTACTCCTGAGCGCGTTCTCGCTGCCCTGCGTAGCAAGAGAAACGCGAAAGCGATTGATCTGACCGAAGGCGTCGACCCCACTGCTCCGTCACGCTTTCGAGAGCACGGTGGCGCTCTGTGGTTTCGCGGCAAAGGGCCGGAACGACATCCGCTGGATCCTGCGCGCCGCGGAAATGACGCGGCAATCGGTGGTGCGGATTGAGTCTCCCCGAGTTCAAGTTGTTTCTGCCGCGGACCCTGGACGAAGCGATTGCATTCCTGGCCAAGCATGGCGGTGATATTCGTGTACTTGCCGGGGGAACCGACCTCGTCCCGTCATTGCGACAAAAGCTGTTTGAGCCACGTTACGTGCTCGACCTGCGTCACGTTGCCGAGTTGAAGGGCGTTCGTACCACAGAGCGAGGCACGGAAATCGGCGCCCTTACCAGTCTGGCGGCGATCGAGCGCTCACAGTGGCTGCGGCAACAGTACCCCGTCCTGACTGAGGCTGCGGTAACGGTGGCGTCGCCTGTGCTCCGGAATATGGGCACGTTGGGGGGAAATATTTGTCTCGACACCCGTTGCCTGTGGTACAACCAATCGCTCAGCTGGCGTAAAGCTTGCGGTTTTTGCATCAAAAAAGACGGTGATCTATGCCACGTGGCGCCGGGTGGAAGTAAATGTTGGGCCACCTTTTCCGGCGATACCCCCCCATCGTTACTGTGCCTGAATGCAGAGATCGAACTGGTGTCACCTTTCGGACGGCGGCGCATGCCGTTGAACGAGTTTTACACGGGCATAGGCGATTCGTACCGTAAGCTGCAGCCGGACGAACTTCTGACGCGCATTTTCCTCCCGGCAGCGTCGGCCGGTATGGGAGGCGCGTATCGAAAATTAAGAATTCGCGGGTCAATCGATTACCCCCTGGCTGGGGTTGCTGTCGCATTGCGGCGGAAAAACGGTTATGTTGAAGATGCGCGGGTAGCTGTGACTGCCGTCAGTCCAGCCCCGCTGCTGGTAAAAGGGGCTCCGCAGTTGCTCAATAATAAAGTTCTCAACGAGTCCTTGGCCGAGGCTGTGGGCGACCTGGCCGTTCGGACTGCGAAGCCTCTCACCACATCTGCGCTGACACCGGAGTACCGGCGTGAGATGATACGGGTGTTTACGAAACGAGCCTTGCTCGCCGCCGCAGGAAACTGACTTCGGAACGCGCAATTCACAACTGCTTGATAACTGACTGCCACATTCACATTCAGCCGTTGGAGATGTTCAAGCCACACGCGCTGGAGCTGATGAAAAGGAAGCGGGCTAACTTCGATCAGATCGCTGAATTTTGCAGGTCTCCCAAGGCTTTCCTCGGGTACCTGGACGAGTCGGACATTGATCGTGCCGTCCTCATAAATTATGTCGCACCGGAAGTGATCGGGTTTACCTCGGGGGTGAATCAGTTCATTGCAGAATACACTCGCGAGAACCCGGAGCGCCTGCTTTCGTGCGGTAGCCTGCATCCGCGACACACCTCGAACGTGCTTGCCGATGTTGACCAGTTGCTGCGGCTGGGAATCCGCATGATTAAGATTCATCCGCCTCATCAACTGCTCTTTCCCAACGACTACCTGCACGGCGTGAAGGAACTGGAGATCATCTATCGAGCCGCTGAGGCTAATGGAGTTCCAGTCATGTTTCACACCGGAACGTCTATTTTTCCCGGAGCGCGGAACAAATACGGCGATCCGATTTACATCGATGATGTGGCCGTAGATTTCCCGAAGCTCAAGATTATCCTCGCGCATGGTGGACGTCCGTTGTGGATGAACACAGCCTTCTTTCTGATCCGGCGGCATCCCAACGTTTACCTCGACATCAGCGGTATTCCTCCAAAAACGCTGCTCAAGTATTTCCCGCGCCTGCATGAGATTGCTCACAAGACCCTGTTCGGTACCGACTGGCCGGGCCCGGGCGTCCCGGATATCAAGCGAAATCTCGATGATTTTCTAGCCCTACCTCTGGCCGCCGACATGCAAAACCAGATCCTCTCTGGTACAGCATTAAGTATCTGGCCCACATGACGCGCGCCGTAGAGTGTCGACTCAGACTGCTCGGAATGTCTGGCAATTCGGCGCACGCCGCTCAGCAGGCAAACAAAACTTCAGTGCAAGCCATCGAAAGAACACCGCATGAATAGTTCGCCCGAGCCCTCCTTAATTCAAATACGACCGCGGCAAGACACCATACATGTGAGCCGCGGCCGCACGGCGCTTTGCATGGGTCGAGAGGGCACTATCCGGGAGGAGAGCGCCCGTGAGGGCCTGTATGTCTATGGAACGCGAATGCTGTCGCGCTATCGTTGGTTGATCGAGCGCAAAGAGCCGCAGCTTTCGGTTGCCTCGGCTGTAAAACAGCATAGCTGGTTGGCTTACTATTACCAGGCGCCTCCGAATTGCCGAGACACGGATACTCACGATTGCGAACCTCTCCAACAGACCTTGGAATTGCGGGTGGTGCGGGTTGTCGGGGAAGGGATGCACGAGGATGTAGAGCTTACGAATCACACGCGTATCGCGACCACGGTGACACTGGAACTTGAGTTCAATGCCGATTTCGCGGCACGTTCTGAGATTACGCGCACGCGCTTACAGCGGGGGCGTTTAACGCGCAAATGGAGCTGTACCGCAAATACTGCGGACTTGGTCTTTCAGTACGAGGCGAGACACGCTTATCGGCATCAGGGCAACCGTGGCGTGGCCCGCATTCATAGGGGCATCACGCTCCACCTCGAAGCCGATGGAGAACCGAGGTATCTCGGCCGCCGGATCAGTTTCAAGATTACCCTCGAGCCGCATGCAAGCTGGCATGCGTGTCTGCACTGGACTGCGGAAGTCGGCGGAAATCCTTTGCCACTCATGGCAGAATGCAACGCACTCTTTGACGGCTCGGATGACTGGTCACGGCGCGAAGATCAATTTGACTCAGAGTCCGCGAGCATCCACACGCCTCTGGAAAACACCTTAACGTCTACCGCGCGTGGCGTGTTATGGCGGGCGAAAAAAGACCTCTCTGCGCTTCGGTTGTTCGACCTGGACGAGGGCGAGCGCAATTGGAAGATTGCTGCGGGTGTCCCCACCTACGTCGCATTTTTCGGGCGCGACAGTCTGACGGCGGCCCGGCAAGCGTCCATACTGACTACCAGCCTGATGACGGGAGCGCTCAGTATCCTCGCGGCCACTCAGGCATTCGCCGTTAACGACTGGCGTGATGCCCAACCCGGGCGCATGCTCCACGAGCATCACACTGACCCTGTATCCGTTCTGAATTACACGCCGCACGCTTTGTACTTCGGAGCATTTACCCCGTCAGTGTTGTATCCGATTTTGCTGGATGAGCTTTGGCATTGGACGGGAGATCGCGAACTGGTGCGTCCATTTCTTGGCCCCGCGATTAGGGCGCTGGCCTGGGCTGATGAGTTTAGCCGCGATCAGAGTGGCTTTTACAAGTACCAGACGCGTTCGGAGCAGGGACTCAAGAACCAGGGTTGGAAAGATTCCTTCGACTGTATGGTGTATCCCGACGGCTCGCAGGTGCAGACGCCGGTCGGAACGTGCGAAATGCAGGGCTTGGCGTATGCCGCCAAGCTGTCCCTGGCAGAAGTCCTGAGCCAGTTCGGCCGCCTCGAGGAGGCGGAAAAGCTGGATCGGGAAGCGCAGCAGTTGCGGGCTCAATTCAACCAGACCTTCTGGATGGAAAAAGAAGAATTTCTGGCCATGGCATTGGACAATGAAAACCATCTTGTCGAAACCATTGCGTCTGAACCGGGCCACTGCTTGCTTTCCGGCATTGTGGAGCCCTCCCGTGTCGAACGCATAGCGCAGCGTCTGCTGCAACCCGACATGTTCTCTGGATGGGGCATCCGTACCCTCTCATCGGCCCATCCCGCGTACAATCCGTTTGCATATCATCGCGGCACTGTGTGGCCAGTCGAGAATGCGGCGTTTGTATTGGCATTTGGGCGCTGTGGCTTACAGGAACAGATGTGGACCTTGGGCAAGGCCATTTTTGAATCCGCTGCCCTGTTTCAAAATCTACGCCTTCCCGAGACCTTTGGGGGCCATCAGCGAGATACGCTGCACCCGTTCCCGGGACTTTATGAGAAGGCTGATTCACCCCAGGCCTGGTCAGCGACTGCCCCAGTTGCCGTTTTACAGGCGCTGCTAGGGTTAGAGCCGGATGCACCCTCGAAGACGCTCTTCATCAACCCTAATCTCCCAGAATGGCTACCCGAAATCAGCTTGCGAAACCTGCAGCTCGGCAATGCACGGGTCACATTACGGTTTTCTCGAAATAAGAACGAGGAGACTGAATATGAAATCGAGAGCATGCACGGAGATCTTAATGTAGTGCGAGAACACCGTACTTGGCCGACTTTCGCCCGCTGGCGAGATCGCATTCAGCATGAAGCCAAACCGGTTGTGTGACACCCTCGTTTAGCAATCGAGGACAAAAGGGCACTGAGGCTATCCAGAGTCCATAACAATGCGCTCGAAGTCTTACTGCCCGGTTAGGGATGGCATCTGAGTGTATGATTTCGGCGAGCTATCCACTTCATTGCGAGTCATCGAGGGCAGTTGCGAGACGTTCCAACCTCCGCCTAGGGCTTGAATCAGTTGCACGCTGGCGTTCATGCGCCTTGCTAGAATTTGTACGGCAACTCGTTCATCACTAAGGGCGATACCTTGAGCAGTAGTGACTTCCAAGTAATTTGTAACACCACCCTTGTATCGGTTGATCGAAAGAGCCAGCGACCGCTCGGCTGCTGCCACTGCGGCTTCCTCAACGGTCGCTTCTGCAGCCAGAATCCTCAAGGCAGCCAGGTTGTCCTCCACTTCCTGGAAAGCCGTCAGTAGCGTTTGCTGATAATTGGCGGCGCTCTGAGCGTATGCCGCTTGAGCTTCTTGCGAGACGGCACGCCGGCGACCAGCATCGAACGCGGTCACCAGGGTCGAAGCACCAATCGAGAAAAATCCGCTTGGACCCGACAAAAGATTAGTCAGGGTGCTGCTCTCAAAACCTCCGCTGCCAGACAAGCTCAAGACCGGGAAATATCCCGCGCGGGCGACACCCATCTGCGCATTAGCCGCTGCCACCCTTCTTTCTGCCGCGGCAATGTCGGGCCGTCGCTCCAGCAGATCTGAAGGCAACCCCGGAGGAATGATAGGGGGCACTTTAGTCCATGGTTCAAAATTCAGTGTAAAGCTCGACGCGGGGACGCCTATCAGTACCGCAATCGCGTGCTCAAATTGCGCGCGCGCCACTTGAACGTCGATAGCCTGGGCGCGCGTGGTTTCCAACTGGGTTTGCGCTTGCGCTACGTCTACACCCGAGGCCAAGCCGCCCTGATACCGGTTTTGTGTTAATTCCAGGGCTTTCTCGTAGGTGCTCACTGTCGAATTGAGCAATTGCTCTTCTGCGTCCAGAGTGCGCGCTTCAAAGTAGTCGACAGCTAGCGCCGCGTGCACGCTCAGGCTAACGTTTTCCACATCTCCTGCGCTTGCTTGGGCGTTGGCGCGAAACTCTTCCACCGTTCGCCGAATGCGTCCAAACAGATCAGGCTCGTACGAAACTCCCACCACCGGCATCTGGATGTCGCCGTAATTTACGGCGGAGAGGCTCGTCGCGAGTGCTCGATTTTGTGAAGCCCGATTCTGCGAACCCGCCGCTCCAGCGGTGACCGTCGGAAAATAATCGGCCCGGTAAAAATGTACAAGCGCGCGCGCCTGGTCGAAAGCCGCTATGGTCGCTTTCAAAGACTGGTTCGACACTGTGACTTTTTCTTCAAGCGCATTGAGTTGCGGGTCCTGGTAGATCTCCCACCATTTTCCTTTCGCAAGCTGATCGCTGGGTTGAACAGTTTTCCAGTCCTGAGGCTCTTCTTTAAAGGAGGGCGGAACCGGTGCGGTGGGGCGGGAATATCGCGGACCTACAGCGCACGAGCTAAGCAACAGGGAGAAAGTTGCCGCTCCGAAAACAGCCGGCCTGCGCAGGAACTGTGGCAACGCCCGGAACGGATTCAACGTTACTTGCCCCCGTTCGCCTGATCGGGAGAGCTTTGTTGCGCGACTCTCACCGCTTGGCCCGGTAGTAAAGAGTCGGGCGGATTCACGATCAGGGATTCATCTCCCGTTAAGCCAGCAACCACCTCCACCTCCGCGCCATAATCATGCCCGATACTGATCGGCAGAAGAGCCGCCTTCTCTCCTACAACGGAGGCCACGCGAAGCCCTTCGGAACGAAACAGCAATGTGTTGACCGGGATGGTGTAGGACGACGATGCACCGGGGATCTTCATGTGAACTTCGGCATACGCCCCGCTGAGAAGCGTAGCAGTTGGATTCTCCACGGCGATCTCGACCAGCAACGTGCGCGTAGTTTGATCGATTGCGGATGCGGTTCGCACCAATTTCCCGGGAAAACGGCGACCTGGAAATTCCGATAGCACGAGATCAGCGGATAAGCCGGGCTTCGCGCCTTGGGAGTATGCTTCTGGAACGCTCACGTATACTCGCAGCTTGGAGGGTTGTGCGATCTGAAACAGCTCGGTGGAAGCCCCGCCGGTACTGCCAGCGCTGATTAGAGCGCCGATGTCAGTATTGCGGGCGGTGATTATGCCATCGAAGGGCGCGTAAATCTTCTCGAACGATTGCAATGCTTCGAGTTGCCTCACATTGGCGCGATCGGCGTCCACTACGGCCTTGTTCGCGGCATAGGCTCCTACAGCGTTATCTGTCTCCTGTTTCGACACCGAATCGCTTTTTAGCAGGCCCTCATATCGCTGAGCAGTGATCTGCGCCAGGTTAAGGTTTGCTTCGGCGGTCGAGAGATTGGCGCGCGCTTGCTGCAGTTGCTGATCCAGCTCGGGAGTCTCGATTTCGGCCAGCAATTGTCCTTTCTTGACGTGAGCGCCTATATCCGTGTACCACCGTCTTAAATAACCGTTGGTTCGAGCATAAATCGGGGCGCTGATATACGGCTGGACATTGGCCGGGAGCACAATTTCATCGGAGGCCGCGGTGCGTTTCGGGTGCACGATGAGAACACTCGGAACCGCCATTTCAGAGGTATCTTTGCAGAGGGCCGTCCGCGCTTTTACTCGCGGCAGTATGCCGGAAATCACGATGCCGGCGATCAGCGCGAAAGCCAGGAGCGCCACCAGCCAGTTGCGCCTGGAATGTTGAGGTGGCTGCTGGATCACTGGTCGTTCCTGCGTTACCACCGGTGGTCTCTCCACCGTGTCTTCCTCTTCGACCTTCATAGTCTCTCCCGAGATCCTCTCCAAGTGATGAGCAAAGCTATTGACCGGATTCGTCCGCGGCCCGTCGACCGTGCAGAAAACTGAAGAACACAGGGACGAAGAACAAGGTGGCCGCTGTCGCAAGCAGCAATCCGCCGATCACAGCTCGGCCCAGGGGCGCATTTTGCTCGCCGCCTTCTCCTAATCCAATGGCCATGGGAACCATTCCAATGATCATGGCCAATGCCGTCATCAGGACGGGCCGGAAACGGGTGAATTCCGCCTGCAACGCCGCTGTGGCCGCATTCTTGCCTTCTTCCATCTGCTCTTTGGCGAAACTCACTACCAGGATGCTGTTCGCAGTCGCCACGCCCATGCACATAATGGAACCGGTAAGCGCGGGAACACTGAGAGTTGTGTGGGTGACAAATAAAAACCACACAATTCCAGCCAGTGCAGCTGGCAAAGCCGAAATGATGATGAAAGGATCGAGCCACGATTGAAAGTTAACCACGATCAACAGATAAACCAGCAAAATCGAGAATGCCAGTCCAGCCAGCAATCCCACGTAAGAGGCGCGCATGGTTTGAATCTGGCCCCGCACCACGACGCGTGATCCACGGGGAAGTTCCTTCTGCTTTTCATTCACAATGGTATTGATCTCACGCGATACACCACCGAGATCGCGTCCCTCAACGGATCCGAAGATGTCAATGACCGGCTGAATATCGTAGTGTGAGACCACCGCCATCCCGGATCCCCGTGAGATCGACGCCAGGCTTCCTAAGATCTGCGGGTGGGCCGTGCTGGCATTAGTGACCGGAATATTCTCCAAATCCTGCAAGCTATCCAAGCGGTATTGCGGAGTTTGGGTTGCGATGCTGTAGCTGACTCCGTTCTTCGGGTCGAGCCAGAAGGTGGGGCTAGTCTGGAAACTGCCGCTCAGCGAGATCAGCAGGTTGTTGGCAATGTCGCGTTGACTGTATCCGACAAGCTGAGCCTTAGTGCGATCCACATTTATGTTCAGGTAAGGCAAATCGAATGGCTGCTGAATGCGGAGATCTACAGTCCCCGGAACGTATTTCAGTTCCTGCAAGAGCTTGTCCGCAAATTGACGATTGTCCCTGACGTTGTAGCCGACGATCTGAACATCGATCGGGGCTGGCAGGCCAAAGTTCAGGATCTGACTTACGATGTCCGCGGGCAGGAACGCAAAGGTCACGCCTGGAAACTGCCGGGACAGTTTCAGGCGCAAGTCATGGATGTACTCCGCGGTTGGGCGATGCTTCGCCGACAGCGAAACCAGGATGTCGGCATCCGACGTACCGATTGGGGCGGAGTTGCTGTAAGACAAGTTAATACTGCTGTAAGGGATTCCGATGTTGTCGATGATGCTGCCAACCTGCTCGGGCGGAATCTGCTCGCGAATAAACTGCTCGACCAGATCGCAGAGCCGTGCAGTCTCCTCGATTCGCGTGCCGGTGCGTCCACGCAAGTGAAGCCTAAACTGACCGCTATCTACCGAGGGGAAGAAGTCTTGCCCCAACCATGGCACAAGTAGCACGAGAGAAGCGATGCAGATAACTACGAAGGCGACGAGAAACCCTTTCGCGTGAATGAGACACAGATTAAGCAGCCGATGGTAGCTCTCCCGGAAGCGCTCGAAACCCTCTTCGAACTTGATCTGCATACGCACGAAGGGATTTCGGCTGCCCCTAGGGGCGTGCCCGGCCTCCTGCTCGTGACCGCGCAGCAGGTACTTTGCCATGGTCGGCACCAGCGTTCGCGAAAGCAAGTACGATGCCAGCATTGCAAACACTACCGCTTCGCCGAGCGGCACAAACAAGTAGCGTGCCACCCCTGAGAGGAAGAACATCGGCACAAACACGATGCAGATGGCCAGAGTGGAAACAAATGCAGGAACGGCAATCTGCTGAGCGCCGTCCAGAATGGCGTGTTCGATCTCTTTGCCGAGTGCGATGTTTCGATTGATGTTCTCGATTTCTACCGTCGCATCGTCAACCAGGATTCCTACGGCTAGCGCTAACCCGCCCAGCGTCATGATGTTGATAGTTTCACCCAGGGCGCTGAGCACTATGATCGAAGTCAAAATCGACAATGGAATCGAAACCGCAATGATGACGGTACTCCGCCAACTACCCAGGAATACCAGGATCATAAAACCGGTAAGGCATGCCGCAATGATCGCTTCACGCAGCACTCCGTTGATAGATGCCCGCACAAACAGTGATTGATCCGCTAGGGGCTGAATGTGCAACTCGGGCGGAAGACCGGCCTCGATCTGCGGCAACAGCGACTTGATGCCCGAAATGATGTCCAGGGTGGATGCATCCCCGGTCTTTTGCACCGTCAGTAACGATGCACGGTTGCCGTCCACGCGAACGATATTTGTTTGTGGCGGAAACCCGTCGCGAACGTAGGCGACGTCCTTGATGTAAATAGTGGTATTGCCGACCGTTTTGACGGGCAGATTGTTGAGCTCGGTCACAGTCTGCGGACTTCCGTTCAAAGCTACTTGATATTCGAACTGGCCGATCTTCGATGTGCCGGACGGCAGAATCAGGTTCTGCGCACTCACGGCGTTGACCACATCCAGGGCAGAAAGCCCTTTTGACTGAAGCTCAGCTGTGTTCAGGTCTACCTGGATCTGCCGCTGCTTTCCACCGTAAGGCCACGGAATCGCAGCTCCAGGAATGGTAACCAGGCGCGTGCGAATAAAGTTGACCCCAAGGTCAAACAGTTGCTGCTCGGAAAGCCTCTGACCGGACAATGCAAGTTGCAGAATCGGTACTGTGGAAGCGTTGTAAGTGATGATCAGCGGTGGCGTCGTTCCGGCTGGAAGCTGCCGCAATTGCGTCTGTGAAATCGCCGTGATCTGCGCAATTGCTCGTTCGATCCGCACATTTGGCTGAAAAAAAACCTTAACGACCGCGATGCCGTTCAGCGATTGTGATTCGCTGTGTTCAATATTGTCCACCGTCGTGGTGAGCGCGCGCTCGGTGATGGACACTATGCGGTCGCTCATTTGCTGCGGGTCGAGCCCGGTGTAGTTCCATAAGACACTGACGACGGGAATGTTGATATTCGGAAAAATATCCGTCGGCGTACGGAAGATGACGATTGGGCCCAGGATGAGCAGAAGAAGAGCGAGCACCACAAAGGTGTACGGACGGCGAAGCGCTAAAGCGACAATCCACATGATCAGACCCTACGAAACCGTTAGGACGATGTCAGTTGACAGAGCGCCCTGCTGGAAGCAAGCAATAGTCGCAAGCAATGCATGTTCCAAATCGGGAATATCGACGGCCCAAGTATTACCGTTTATTTTGATCATTTTACGCTTAGAACGCCCATAGCCGAGTAGATGATGGTAGTAGCTTGTGTCGAATATTCGACAGAATCTCGACTCATTCCGGGCGTCGGGAAATCCCTAACCGCCGCATTCTGTAAATCAACGTGGTCCTCGGCAGACCAAGCCGGGCGGCAGCGCCATCTGGTCCGCCCAACACCCAGTGGCACTGTTCCAAAACCTGGAGCACGTGTTCGCGTTCAGCTTCACGCAGGGTTTTCGGCCGAGACGAATTCCCGAGCACTTCGCCGCTTGGCTGCTTCAACTCACTAATGGGAAGCTCGAGAACAGGGCCCGTCGACAAAATTACCGCGCGCTCAATGAAATTCTGTAATTCCCTAATATTGCCAGGCCAGGGATAGCGCTGGAGGACCTCGATTGCTCGTTTAGGGATAGTTGATATTTTTGTGTTCATGGTGCGCCCGTATTTCCTGGCGAAGTAGTTCACCAGCAGGGGCACGTCTTCCGCGCGCTCGCGCAAAGGAGGGATCACGATGGGGAACACATTAAGTCTGTAATATAAGTCCGCCCGGAACTCCCTTTCTTCCACCATCTTGCCGAGATCGCGATTGGTTGCGGCGATCAGGCGCACATCGGTCTTGATTGAGCGATTGCTGCCGAGCCTCTCAAATTCCTGTTCCTGGAGAACCCGCAGCAGCTTTGGCTGGAGTTCCAGCGGGATATCTCCAACTTCGTCGAGAAATAGAGTGCCTTCGTGTGCGAGTTCGAAGCGCCCGATTTTTCGGGCGATCGCCCCGGTGAATGCGCCCTTCTCGTGTCCAAACAGTTCACTTTCCAGCAGTCCCAGGGGGATGGCTGCGCAGTTCAGCTTGACGAAGATATTTTCACGACGGCTGCTCAGGTTATGAATGGCCCTCGCGACCAATTCTTTCCCCGTCCCTGTTTCCCCATAGATGAAAACGGTGGCGTCGATTGGCGCTACAGTCTCAACCTGCTTAAGAACGTTCTTCAGACCGGCGCTATCGCCCAGGATCTCTTCAAAATGGTGCTCGTTACGAATCTCGCTGCGGAGATAACTGCTCTCCTCCGCCAATCGTTCGCGCGATTCACTCACCTGCCGGTATTCCAGGGCGTTTTGCAGGGCGATCGCGATCTGGCCCGCGACCTGACTGAGAAAGTCCACATCATCATCACTGAATCGATGAGATCGTCGGTCGAGCAAGTGCAGCACGCCTAGCGGACGGTCCCCGCGCACTAGCGGGAGAAAACATCCCGACTGAAAGCCTTCCCCCTTGTTGATTTCGAGGGCCATCGGGTCCAGAGCAGTGGGCGCAGTCCCGAAAACTACGGGCTTGTTTTCACGGAAGGCTGTGCCCGGGCTAGATCCCGCAATCGGAATGATCATCTCCTCATACATGAAGCCGCGAGTATCTGGAAAGTCCAGACCATAAATGCGCAATTGCGTTTTGTCTGAGTCAGGTACGGAAAGAAAGGCTGCGTCACATTGCATTGCTCTCCGAACACTGGTCGGAACGGCCCGGATCAGTTCGGAAAATGCCAGATTGGAGACTACCGCGTTGTTCACGTCAAGCAGCAGTTGCAGGTGGTCCCGCTCGCGTAGGAGTTGTTCCTGATAAGCCCGTGCCTCCTGGTAGTTGAGCGCGTTTTCCACCGCGATAGCGACCTGGGCAGCCACCATCTTCGGAATCTCGAGATCATTTTCGTCGTAGGTGGAAGGCTCGGAGTTGCCGATATTAAAGGCGCCGAGCCGCCTTCGGGGTGTTGTCAGAGGCAAACCACAAAACGAACGGACTCCCTGGTCCAGGAGCAGCTTCATGACTCGGGGGGAACGAGTCTCATTTCGCACGTCTCGAAATATGAGAGGTTGTTGCGCTTGCCACACCCAGGCGGAAGGCGATTCTTCCATGGAAAACTCCATCCCGGGATGGATCAGACGAGGCTCTCGTGTATCGATAGTATGCATGCTCATCACGTTCCGCTCGGGATGGTGCAGTAGCAAGCTCAGGTAAGTGAAATTGAGCACCGAGTGGAGGCGCCGCGCGAGGTCCCGGAACAGTTCTTCCAAGCTGTGGTGGGAGGCGATTGCTTTGGAGACTTCGAGCACAGCGATGTAGCGGTTATCCGTCGGTCCATGCAGTTGATTACTAAAAGCTGTCGCCATTTATCGCTCTGCCTGCTTCACTCTGGAGCTGGACACCTGTCTTAGATGACGCTGATTCGCTCCCGGTGTCTAAAATTTGACTTTTAGCCCTATCCCAAGGGTCGCGAACGAAGTCCCTTGCGCATTCCGTCTCCGCAAACAGTTGATTCAAATATCGGCTGCACCATAGGAGACCGGTTGGCGATGCAGTTGCATCTTCAAGTGAATCGGCAACAACCATAATGACGCATTCATGGGAGGGAAGAGATGGAAACAAAGCAGTTGGGGAACAGCGATCTGCAAATTACTCCAATAGGAGTCGGCGCATGGGCCATGGGTGGCTCCGGCTGGGCTTTCAGTTGGGGTCCACAGGACGACGACAAGTCGATTGCCGCCATTCACAAAGTACTAGAGTATGGGATTAACTGGATTGATACCGCTGGCGTCTACGGCCTCGGGCACTCGGAAGAGGTAGTTGCCCGCGCCTTGCAGGCCCGCAGTCAGCGCCCTTACGTGTTTACCAAGTGCGAGCGGGTCTGGAACGAAAAGGGTGAAGTCGGGGGATCACTGAAGGCAGAGTCAATTCGGCGGGAATGCGAAAACAGCCTACGCCGGCTCAACAGCGACGTCATTGACCTCTACCAGATCCACTGGCCCGATCCCGACGCTGACATCGAAGAGGGCTGGACCGAGATGGCTCGCCTGAAAGAAGCAGGCAAAGTGCGCTGGATCGGGGTTTCCAACTTCAGCGTCCAGCAGATGAAGCGTGCACAGAAGATCGCTCCGATCACCTCGTTGCAGCCCCCGTATTCTATGCTGGCGCGCGAAGTCGAAGATGAAATCCTGCCCTTCGCCAGGCAGCAGGGAATCGGCGTGATCGTGTACTCGCCGATGTACTCTGGATTGCTGACCGGGGCCATGACTCGCCAACGCGTATCGGATCTGTCCGCCGAGGACTGGAGACGTAGAGATCCGAATTTTCAGGAACCGCTGCTGTCCCGCAATTTGCGGCTGGTTGAACTCCTGCGTGAGATCGCAAACCGGCATGGGCGCAGGCCGGGAGAAGTGGCAGTGGCATGGACCTTACACAATGCGGCGGTGACTGGAGCCATTGTCGGGGTTCGCAGCGCCGAGCAAGTAGATGGAATCATCGGAGCTGCTGATTTCCGTCTGAGCGACAGCGAATATCGCGAGGTCGAAAGTGCGCTGAGCCAGGAGTTGGCGAAAGTGTAGCTAGCCCCTATTGAGCGCAATCCACTAATCATTCAGCGAGCATCCGCAATCCCCTGGTGGAACATGCGCCTTCAGGAACTCGGCCACGCGCTTGTAAGCGTCGATCTGATTCTCGACTCGGGCAAAGCCGTGGCCTTCATTTTCATAAACTTTGTACTCCACCACTCCGCCGCGTTTTTTGATGGCATCGGCCACCTGCTGTGACTCGGTTTTAGGACAGCGAGGGTCGTGTCCGCCGGCCAGCAACAACAAGGGTGCCTTCACCTGGTCGATGTAGTTGATCGGCGACCGCTCTTCGAACAATGCCTTATTTTTGACAGGGTCACCCATGGTCGCCAAATCAGATTGCTGCAAAACAGGATCTTCATTTTCGATTTCAGTGAACCAGTTCACGAACGGCACAATCGGAACCCCGGCAGCCCAAACGTCGGGCGCTTTGGTTACTCCCATCATTGTCATGTATCCACCGTAACTGCCGCCCATCAGGATCAGCTTTTTGGGGTCGACATATCCCGTCTGCTTGATCCAATCTGCCGCGGCGAGTACATCCTGCAGGTCGCCGCCGCCCATGTCGAAAAGATTAGCCTGTTGAAAGTCTTTGCCATAGCCGGTCGAGCCGCGGTAGTTGGGAGCAATCACAATGTATCCCTGGTTAGCAACGTACTGGACTAGCCGGTTGAAGGAATTTACCGTCTGTGAAGTGGGCCCGCCATGCACATACACAATCGATGGATGCTGCCCATTTCGCGGGAGGTTATACGGCATATAGACGAAAGCCGAGATGGTCCATTTGCCATCTTTGCTGGGATAATGCACCAGGTAAGGCTCTACCATGTCCTGCGAACGTATTCCCGCCACCAGCGAATTCGTGACCTGGTGCGAGTTGCCACTGCTCAGTTCGTGTACCCAAGCATCATTCGGAGCATTCGGCCCGTTGTGGTAATAGATCAGCCGCGATCCATCCTTGCTGAAGGCGGTATCTGAGCCGCCTAATTGGTTCACTCCCTTCGGTAGCGGCAGGGCGGTAGTGTGCCCGCTCCCGAGGTGATGCACATAAATATCGGTGTTGCCGTCGATGTTGGCGGTCCAGGTGAGCGCGTGGCCATCGGGCGAAAAATCGCCCGCAGTAATCTCCCATTTGTCTTGCGTCAGCCATGTAATTTTCTTGGAGGCGACGTCGAGCAGGCCGACGTTGTCATAGCCATTGCCGGCGTTCGATGTTATCAGGACCTTCTTGCCGTCGGGTGAGACGGCATTCGCCTCGTACAGTTTCTCGCCATCATGTGGCGTCAATAACGTGCTTTTCCCGCTCTCCAGTTCGGCGATGAACACATTTGAGTCTGTGCCCTTCGCCTGTGTTTGGGTGTACACCACATTCTTGCCGTCCTTGGACCAAATCGGCCCTGCGTTCAGCCGGTCCTTGGGAGTGCCGCTCGTCAGATGCTTCACCTCCCGCATGAGCGTGTCATATACGTCAATCTCAAATACAGACGACGTTTTGGGTTTCACCATGTACGCGAGATATCGGGCATCCGGCGACCACGTGGGATGCATCTCGGCCACGTCGCGTGTATGCGTCACATTGACGATCTGTCCCGTCTTCGGCGAAACCAGAAAGATGTCCCATTGTTCGTCGCCGTCGTAATCGGATTGATAAGCGATCCACTTTCCGTCGGGCGACCACGCCGGGGCACTCTGCCGCTGATCGCTGATGGTCAACTGCATCGGCCATCCACCCTCAGACGGAACCAGCCAGAGATTGTTACGGCCAGTGATATTGGTAACGAACGCGATGGTCTTGCCATGCGGGGACCAGGTAGTACCGCCGACGGCTCGCGTCATATAGAGCTTTTCGATCGAGAGATCTTTATCGACTTGGGCGTTAGGTTTGCTCGAAATCTGTTTAGGATCGGTGATGGCCTGCGGTGCGGGCAGGCTTTGAGTTGCTGCAAACACGCTCATGGCAATGACGATAGCAAAGAGAAGTAGGATTCGCATGGATGGTTCCGAAGGTTCGAATCAAAAGTTTAGCAGCAGATCGCTCGTAGGTGTATGGACGTTACCCGCAGGAACATGATCCTGCGCTGACGGCCTCCCGCTTTTCTTAGGCACAACATGCTGATAAAACACACGCATGAGACATTCCTTGGAAGCAGTGGCCGGCCACGTAAATGCACGTGTTGTTGGCGACCGTGCGGTGCAGGTTATGGGAATCGCAAGTCTTGCATCCGCGAAACCAGGCGACCTCGTATTTGTGGAGGATGAGGTGCACCTTCCGAAGGCATTGCAATCGCACGCGGCCGCTGTGATCGCAGGAAACTTCGCCGAGGGTGCTCCAGCATCCAAGCCGCTTCTGATCTCCGATCAGCCACGTTTAGCTTTTGCCCGCGCGGCTACATTGTTTGCGTCACCTCAGGTCGTCAGTGTTGGCGTACATGCCACTGCCATCGTGCACCCGTCCGTCAGAATGGGACGGGACATTATCGTGGAGGAGAGGGCCGTGATCCGCGAAGGCGTCAACATCGGCGATGGCTCCCGTATCGGTGCCGGGTGCGTTATGGGCGAAAATGTAAGCATTGGATGCAACTGCCAGATATATCCTCAGGTGACGATTTACAAAAACACTCGCCTCGGTAATCGAGTCATCGTTCACGCCGGCGCCGTCCTTGGCAGCGATGGTTTTGGTTACGTTCGTGACCGAAACACTGGCCACTATTCCAAGTTCCCCCAGATTGGAACTCTTGAGATTGAAGACGATGTAGAAATCGGCGCTAATGCCACGATCGATCGCGGCGCGCTCGACACAACACGCATCCGGCGCGGTACAAAGATCGACAACCTGGTTCACGTCGCCCATAACGTCCAAATCGGTGAGGATGTTGTCATCGCGGCCCAAACCGGTTTGTCTGGAAGCGCGGTGGTTGAGGACGGCGTCGTCATCGGCGGACAGGTCGGCATCGCGGATCACGTGCGCATTGAGTCGGGCACTATTCTCGGCGCGCAGAGCGGAATACCTTCCAAGAAGGTGATCCGCGGCAAGGGAGTGGTTTTCTGGGGGACCCCAGCCCGGCCCATCCGGGAATATCTGAAAGAGTTGGCACTCTTGGCTAAGATGGCCAAAGGTTAGCGTGAAAGGATGATCTCATCAGCATACGTGCTGCAATGGCGCGCTGCATCTGTTGGGAACGATTCGAATTGCGGCTATGAGGCCTGAAGGCCGACTCTCATGTCAATTATCGTTGTCGGCGGACACTCTCGAAGCGTTGGAAAGACAAGCGTCGTAGCTGGCCTGATTTCCGCTTTGCCGGAGTTCCACTGGACCGCCTTCAAAATCACACAATACGGACACGGCATCTGCTCGGCAAATGGTGAACTCTGTGACTGCGCGACCACTGATCACAGCTGGGCGGTATCGGAAGAGAGAGACCGGTCGGGTAAATCGGATACCTCCCGATTCCTGCAGGCAGGCTCTGTTCGAGCATGGTGGGTTCGTACGGAGCAGGGCCGACTCGCCGAGGCAATGCCGGTTATCCGGCAAAAGATCTCGGCGGCGGAGAACGTAATTATCGAGTCGAATAGCATCGTGAAGTTCTTGCGGCCCGACCTGTATTTGACAGTACTCGACCCTGGCACTGCGGACTTCAAAATCTCTGCGCAGGAGTTCTTGGACCTCGCCCACGCGGTTGTGCTGCATCATCGGGATACAGAAATCCCGGGTTCGGCTACGTGGAAACGTGTGTCTATGAAGTCGCTTGCGGACCGTCCGACGTTCCATATTCGACCGCCGCATTACGTCACACCAGAGATCGTGCAATTCGTCCGGGAGCGTCTTCCTCACGCGTAAATCAAGACGCGTACATCGCGATAATTCGCTCAATCGCTCGGCGGCAAACCGCACAGAACTGCGCATAACGAGTAAACATTATGCAGTTCTCCTCCGGACGATAATACCCGTGCGCCTCATAGTCGGCACCCTCGAAGGCGCCCACCGTGCCGGAATACTGGTCAGACTTTAAAAGCGTTTCTTCCCGCTGTGCCTCATGCCGGAACAAATTATTCATCTCGGACTCGGGACGATTAGCAGCCCGAAGTTGCCGCCGCTGTTTCTGAATGTCCCGCTCATACGATTCGAACTCGTCTTTGCGCCACGGGGTGGGCAGCGGCGTGCCTGGGGCCACCAAGTCTCTCCATTTCAGCTTGCCGGGATTCAGAAGGGCAGTAACGTTGGGTTCCCACGGTTCGCTTTTCTGACTTGCTGGGGTATAGGCGACGGGCGACGTGTAGTACTCATCCGCGAGCGCGGCAAAGTGGTGTCCGAATTCGTGTACTCCCACGTATCCGGCCCACTCGCTGTCAATAGCAACCGTGGCATAGAGGTTGAAAATTCCGCCGCCTCCGTACGTCTGGTCGTTTACAAGGATTTCAATGAACTCGTACGGCGCGTATGACGCAACGTCCCGCAGGGCACGATTATTCGTCGTCAGAATGTAGCGTTCTGTATCGAATGTATCATAGGTGGTTCCCAGCGGGTTGCGGCGGTGAACTCCCGTGGAAGGCCTTGAGATTCCGCTCTCGTCAGCCGGTGGACACAATCCCCACACATTGAAATCGTTGCGGTGTTCGCGAAACGGAGAGGTGGAAAAAAGCATGTCGGCAAAGCGGTGTGCATCCTGCTCGAACTTCGCTCTTTCGGCTGCGGTATAACCATCACCGAGTACCAGCAGATCGACTTTGGTTATGGAGTCGCCCGATTGCTGAATCTTCAGCAACGGACCGGGCGACGGCGGCCGCGACGTGTCGATGAACTTGTCGTGCGGATTTATGTCCACACTCCAGACCTCGTGAAAGCCAGACTCGCCTGCACTGCGACTCTTAAGCAGAACATGGACTGGTACCGTCGGGGCAGGGAAGCGCAGCGACTCGGAGAAGGTCCTATCCATGCTTTTCGCTTCGTCTGTGGTGATCCACTCGCCATAGATGGAATTGAAAGCGCGCGAGTAGAGCGTGCGTCCGCTCGCCGTATCATCGACCTCGAAGAAGTAATTGCCCAGATTGCTATCATCGACATTTTTTCCCGGATCTCCAGGCCAGGGCAGGGGTTCGACGACAATCCGATCGAGGCTGAAGGTCTCTTGCCCGACTTTTCCCGAGTGGTAGTAATCCAGTCGCATCGTGGCAGGCGTGGCAAAGATATTCGGCGTCGAAAACCCGAGGCTGATAACGATGAGGAGCAGCATTCGTTTCATGGCGTGCATTGTACGGGGTAGCGGTCGGCGAAGCACGGCTTTATGGCTGCTGCGGCAATCTGGCCTGCGCAGAGGACGGCATGACGCATCGCATCCATTTGTTATTCTGACCTGTGCGACAGATCCACAAAACAGCCTGGCTGCTCGTCTTTGTTTCAGCTGGGCTGCAGATCCTTATCTTTCCCCTGCCCAACTTGTATGTTCTTGCTTGGGTTGCGGTGGCTCCGCTTGTGATCGCTCTTCTCCGCACGCGGCCGCCTGACACCCTGCAACTGCGGGAATCACCGATGCTGTTGCCGGCATCTCCGTTACAGGGATTCCTGCTCGCATACATCTGCGGAATCTTCTGGTACGCAGGGACGTGTTATTGGATTTACTCCACCATGCACCAATATGGTGGCCTGGCTCGCCCAGTCGCATTTCTCGTGCTCATTCTCTTCTGCCTCTATCTGGGCCTGTATCACGGCTTCTTCGGATTCCTGGTTTGCCTCGTGGCCAACCGTGAACGCGTGCAGCGGCGCGCTCTGGTTGCTGTGCCGTTTATCTGGGTGTTCGTGGAGTTGGCGCGGACGCGGATCACCGGCTTCCCCTGGGATCTGCTCGGCATCTCGCAGGTCGACAATATTCCTCTTGCGCGTATAGCGACTTGTACGGGTGTATACGGCGTTTCCTTCGAGATCATGCTGGTGAACACCGCTTTCGCGGCTGCATTCCTGGTTAAGCGCGACAAGCGAAACACGCTGCTGATCGCGGCGCTGGCCGCCGGCGTTGTTTTGCAAGCCGGGCGCTGGATCAGTCCACCGTCGCTCCCCACAAGCAATACCGCCCTGCTCGTTCAGGAGAATGTCCCGATTCTGGTTTCGGAAGACTGGACAAAAGACTACTTCGACAGCACCTTGCGCGAACTGGCCAATTTGAGCGTTCACTCCGCCGCGCAAAGCCCACGAAATCTCCAGCTGATCGTTTGGCCTGAGTCGCCGGCCCCGTTTTATACCGGCGATTCGGCCTTTCGCGACATGATCAGCAATATCGCGAGGCAGACGAATGCATCCGTTTTAGTCGGAAGCATCGGGGTGCGCAATGCGATGCAAGCCCCCGGCCAAAAAACCGAAATCTACAACTCTGCTGCCTTGGTCCGTCCCACGGGCGAGTGGACGGCGCGCTACGACAAGGTTCATCTCGTCCCCTTCGGTGAGTACGTCCCTTTTCCTAAGATTTTCAATTTTGCGGGAGGACTGACCGCCGCGGTAGGGGATTTCGCCCGTGGCACGTCGCGCGAGCCTCTGTCGGCAGATGGAGAGAAACTTGGTGTCTTTATCTGCTACGAATCGATCTTTCCCGACGAGGTCCGGGATTTCGCAAAGAACGGCGCGGAACTCCTGGTGAATATTTCGAACGACGGCTGGTATGGCGACAGCGGGGCATATGCGCAGCACCTCGCGCAAACCCGGATGCGTGCCATCGAAAACGAGCGCTGGCTCCTGAGCACGACCAACACTGGGGTGACCGCGTCGATTGACCCCTATGGCCGGATCATTGCGCGCGCCGAGCGGAAGATTCGTACGACCTTGGTGGCCCCCTATGCACTCACTTCAGTAATCACCTTTTACACCCGGCACGGGGACTGGTTCGCTTACGCCTGTGCGATAATTTCACTGGGAGCGCTGGTCATGCGCTTCACATCCCGCCCGGAAAAAGAGCGTTAGTCATGGTCGAAGAATTAGAACAGGAATACGCCGCACTCAAGGACAAGGTCCGCGACCTAAGGGAGTATCTTTGACGCGGGCAATGTCCGCCAGCAACTGACCGAGATTGAAAAGCAGGCTGCCGACCCGAATCTCTGGTCCAATCCCGAAAAGTCGCAGCAAGTCATGCGCGAGCGCAAGCGCCTTGAGGAGATGTTGTCGACTGAGGCTGAACTGGTGCGCCACGGCGAGGACATTACAGCCTATTTCGAACTCGCCCGCGAAGGTGAAAAGGTAGACACCGACCTGCGCCGGGAAATTAATTCTCTGCGAACGCTCGTCGATAGGCTCGAGACCGAAACCCTGCTATCCGGTGAACACGATCCCCGCAATGCCATTGTTACAATCCATCCCGGCTCAGGCGGCACGGAATCGCAGGATTGGGCCGAGATGTTGCTGCGAATGTACCTGCGCTGGGCGGAACGCCAGGGTTTCCAGACCGTTCTCAACGACTACCAGGCCGGGGAAGAAGCAGGCATCAAGTCGGCGACGTTTTCGGTCAACGGCGAATATGCTTACGGCCTTCTGACCAGCGAAATCGGCGTTCACCGCCTGGTTCGTATTTCTCCGTTCGATCAGGCAAAGCGGCGACACACTTCTTTTGCCAGCGTGTTCGTTTCGCCGGAAATCGATGAGAGCATCCACGTAGATATTAAGCCCGAAGACCTACGGGTCGACACCTACCGCTCCAGTGGCAAAGGCGGTCAGCACGTAAATACAACTGATTCCGCGGTTCGTATCACGCACATTCCCACAGGTCTCGTAGTAGCTTGCCAGAACGAGCGCTCGCAACACAAGAACCGGGAACGTGCCATGAGTATGCTACGTTCGAAACTCTACGAATTTGAATTGGAGAAGAAACGGGAATTAACGAAGAAGATCGAGGATTCCAAGCTGGATATCGACTTCGGTTCCCAGATTCGCTCTTACGTTCTGCAGCCCTATCGGTTGATCAAGGACCACCGCACCAAAGTCGAGGTGGGGGACGTCGACCGCGTTCTTGACGGCGACCTGCAGCCCTTTATTCGCGGATATCTTCAGATGCGTCGCTCGGGAAAGCAGCCATCGTGATCAGTGAAGCGTCGAGGCATTCGCTTCCACGTGAGGACTTTAACCGCGCTTATCCCATGCTGAGTCGACGGTTCGAAGAAGCTTTTCTTTTCGCCTGCAAAATGCATGGCGGCCAGACAAAGAAGGGTGGCGACATTCCATACATTTCGCATCTCATGGCGGTTGCAGGATTGGTGCTGGAGGCCGGCGGCGATGAAGATCTGGCAATCGCAGCCCTGTTGCACGATGTGGTGGAGGATTGCGGCGGTGCTCCTGTGCTTGTCGACCTCGCGCGGCGCTTTGGAGAACGAGTGGCCCACATTGTCGACGGTTGCACCGATGCCTACACCGATTTCAAGCCGCCCTGGCGAGAACGAAAAGAACAATATCTGCGCAGGCTTTCTCAGGCGGACAATGACGTCCGGCTCGTATCGACGGCCGACAAACTGCACAACGGCCGTTCCATTCTCCTGGACTATCGCCAGATCGGGGAATCGCTCTGGCAGCGGTTTCACGGCGGACGAGAGGGCACTCTTTGGTATTATCGCGCATTGCTCGATGAGTTCAAGCAAGGCACGCCTAATGGCTTGACCAGTGAATTTGAACGCGTAGTTCTGGATGTGGAGCGCCTGACGCAAACAGCGTCGAATAGAAGGTAGGAGTTTCTCAGGTTGTAATGACAGCATTAGGGGCTTAAGTTCATGCCGCGCATGATCGATTTAATCCGCGCCTCCGCATTGCCATCGCATCGAATGCACTCGGCTGCTCGAGGTGCGCTGACCGTTCCTCCAGCGGAAATGATCGAAATCCTCGTGCACCTAGCGAATCACAACAAGATATTCGGCCAGCAGGCCAGGATGACGCTGGCCGGATACGATGAGGCATCGTCGATTGCCGTCGCCAAAGATCCGAACGCTCCTAAGGAAGTTTTGCAATACATGATTTCGGCGCAAAACCTGCGTCCCGCGCTGCTCTCGTCGTTGCTCGAAAACCCCTCAGTGAGCATGGATACCATCATCGAATTAGCAGGCGCAGCGAGTAGCCAGATCGCAGAAGTAATTTCCAAGAGTGCGCGATGTAGTGCCTCCACCGCAGTGCAGCGAGCACTCGCATCCAACCCGAACTTCAAGAATGCGGTTGCCGTTAAACCTCCTCCAGGCCAGGATGAAGAAAGTGCAGGCGTCTCCGCAGCGTCGACGGAACCTTTGGAAGAGCTAATGTCCGCCGATCTCCACGACGAGGCTGCTGCACTCGCTCCTTCCGATTTTGCAAATCTGCAGATTGGGTTTTCCGAGGATCCGCTTCAGGCTTTGCAAGGCGACGTCGATCTGGACGACACCGTCATGGCTTACCTGACGGAGAACGCTGCCGAAATTGCTGCTGAGGGAAACAAGCCTTTCCAGGCAATTGGCGGTATTTTCGACCGCGAAGAGTTTGGCTTGGATTTCTTGCAAGAGCGGCCGAATGACAGCGAGGCGGCAGCGCCGTTATCGGAGCCCGAGGCGGTGCATTCGTCAACCGCAGTGTCCGATGCGGCCGCTTCCCCTTCCGCTGCGGTTGCCGCTCCTGCTCTTCCCACCTCCCATCCTCAAAAGAGGCATGCGCAGGACGACGGTAAGCGCGACAACACTCTGCAAAAAATCAACAAACTCGACGTGAAGGGGCGCATTCAGCTCGCCATGAAAGGCAACAAGGAAGAGCGCTCAATTTTAATTCGCGACGGAACGAAGCTTGTTGCTGTGGCGGTGTTGGAATCGGGAAAGATTACCGACTCGGAGGTAGAACATTTCGCCAGTCAGAAGAATGTGCTCGAGGCGGTTCTGCGTGCGATTCCGATGAAGCGGCGTTTCGCCAAGAACTACGCTGTGTTGCGCAACCTGGTTTTCAATCCGCGCACGCCGCTCGACGTTGGCCTGGGCCTGATGAAGCATTTGCTGGTACAGGATCTCCGGCATCTGTCCGGCAACAAGGAAGTCTCAGAAACCGTGAGAAAACTGGCTATCAAAATGTTCAAACAAAAGACCGATGCCAACAAGAAAAAGGAATAGTACGAGGCTTACCTGGATTGCGTCCGGGCCAGCTATGCTCCGGGAGTTTTCACGGGGAGCGCACGGATGCTATGATGAGTTCACAACCGAGCGGCGCGAAAACGCCCCGTACACTCCTCAGTAGCTCAATGGCAGAGCATCCGGCTGTTAACCGGAGGGTTGTAGGTTCGAGTCCTACCTGAGGAGCCATTCTTTTCAGTAGTTTACGATTTCCCAAAACAAAACCTCACCGCATTTCACCGCATTTCTCGCCGAAAGTCTCCAGCTTCCCAAATGGTTTCGTGATTGAGAACCGAAGATTCTCAATGCCAATTTGGTCCGCGTGACTTTCGTAAGTCATTCTTCGTGATTCCACGTTCCACGAAATTCCACCAGATTTGACCTCAATGGTGAAACTCTTGGTGAAACCACTTCAGTCCGGCAGTTCGTAGCTGTTCTCATGGTTTCGATGCTGGGTGTGGTCGTCGACGAGACGCTGAAGTAAATGCTTGGTGGCTTCCTGCTTCGTAATCCGGCTTCCGAAGATGCGGTTGGGTCCCAGCAGAAAGATATCGGAACACTGCGGGCAGGCAATCTGGTCCCATGTATCGTGTCCCGGCGCGTGAACCTCGGTCTGACCTTCCCTTATCGCGACCGGACTCAGCGGAGTGACTTCTAACTTGTAGGGTTCGGTCATGCGGGCGATTCTACACCTGCGGAGAGGCGGATAGAGTGATGTGTTGCTGGTCCGGGTAACGGGTGCAGGGCGCAGTCCCCGGATGGTGCATCGTGCGGTCGGCGCACCCGCGCGCTCTCCAGCTGCACGAGTTCGAATCCTTGCTCTTTAGCGGGTCGTCCAGGTGGATCTAGCCGTTATGGCTTTAACATCGTCTTCACGCCTGCACGAACTGAGTGCAATCAACGATGCCTTCGCGAGTCCCGAGCTTATCAATGACGGAGAGGCCACCGCACCTTCGAAAAGAATTCTAAGGATCTACGGAGGCGTGTACGACAAGGGTCGCCTTTGGCCCCCTGATCGTAAGCCGCATCGGAATCGAAATCCTCAGGAGAGAATGCCCACACTTCGGGGAGTGGCTCGCGAAGTTGGAAGCGCTCTGAAAGCACGAAAACTGCGGAAAAGGGCGCAGTTTGAGGCACAAATTCTGCGCATTGGCATCTAAGTTGCTGATATTAAAGGGTGCGCAACAAGATTCTCAATCGCAATATGCCGGTGCCAATCCTCGTAAGTTATTGAAAATCCTCCGAGGACTTCCGAGGAATTCCGAAGAAATCCAGCCACAATGGTGGAACTCTTGGTGAAACCGGAAGCCGCCTATCCTCCGATTTTCGTTTCAAGGTCAAGGCGGGAAAAAAAGACGATGAAATCCACCGACCGCCCTTGTACCCTTCGTTAATGGAATACGAATACGAACCAAAAGAAGAAGAAGAAGAAAGCACCAAGCGGTACGCCTGCCACGATTGCGAGTATTGGCGGCAACTAATCGAGAATGCAAATCAGGAACTGAACACAAATCAGGAACTGACAACAGGACCTTCCGAGGAACACAAACTTAAATTGCAATCGAGGTTAAGAGAATTCGTGCTCGGCCAATTGGAACATCAGCGGCAGACGCACCGCTAGTCACTTCTCGGCTCTTGCGCTCTTTGCTCGCTCGGACAGGAGGAAACGTTCCATCCGGGTTCGCCCATCGACCTTGGGTTCTTGTAATATCAGCTTGCTTCGTCGCTTCTTGGAGGTTTGCCTGCATGGGTAGGTCGAGGACTAGTGGAGCACGACTTGCCGTTCGCGAGGCACGGCTCGTCACGAAGGAGTTGCGCCACTTAGGAGTGCCGCCTCGCAGTATCGCGAAGATATGGGCGGCTGTCATTGCAGTCCCGGTGGTCTTCGTTCTTGGTTATCTGCTGGTTCACTACGATTCTGGAAGCGCCGACCCCGCTATACTCGCGGGAGTTCAAATCACTCCCAAAGACAGGTATCAGTCACACGTTCACAACGGAACGCCAATTACATTGAAGTCGTTGACAGTGATCTGTTATCCGGGAGGAGACGCACAGCCCGTGACAACGAGCTCCGGCCTGTATCCTCCACTGCAACCGGGATACGGAGAAGATGCTTACATCGAGGCTGGTTGCAAACTCATCCGGGTCAACGAGAGTCACCAATTGTGGTGAACAGCTCCTTACTTTATCGTTGCCGGTAATTAGCGAGTGCCTCAAGTTGTCGGACCAGACAACGGTCGTACGCTGCCGGTCCTTGGTTGTACTTGGCAATAGAGCACGCCGCCTCTATGGATTGCCGCTCGGAATCTGTCAAGCCGGACAGGTCGGGTTGCTGGGGACCTGCCACCCACGCCTGAAATTGTATTCCTAGACAGCGGTCGTACGCTGCCGGTCCTTGGTTGTACTTGGCAATAGAGCACGCCGCCTCTATGGATTGCCGCTCGGAATCTGTCAAGCCGGACAGGTCGGGTTGTCGGTTGTGAACAGTGCCGACGTATGCACTGGAGACCGGCGACTCCCTGTCGATTGTCTTCTCGTCAACTGTAATTCCCGATGACGGTGCGGGCACCGACTGGTCTTGGCCTTCGCTGCATGGCTTGCGGTCAATAGGGGAAATTTTATCCCGAAAATCGCAGGGGTAGTTTGAATACGGCCCCGTTGAGGCTGCTGCTGCGTTGTTCATAGGTGACGCTGGTTCGCTGTCGGCGGATTGCGACTTATTTGCTGGAGGCTGAGAGGTGCTCCCATCAGGGAAAAGCGATGCGATGAATAGAACCGAGAAGACAACGGTGAACACAACAATAAAAGGATGCTCACGCGACCACCGCATGAGCGGTGCCCAATTGTATCCAAGCGCGCGGACTGCTTGAGGTCGAGAAGGATTCGTTGCGGGAGCCGGAGCGGGACGGGCGAACTTGCTACATTTCGGACAATACCCGCTGGCGTAGAGCGATGTTCCGCACTTGTTGCAGTAACCGAACGTAGTCGTCGAAGCCGCCTGCGGTGGAGTCGGTTGACGAGGGGGAGGCGCTTGCGGCATTGTCTGCCGTCTGTATTCAGCTAACTGTCTGTCGTAGTCCCGCCGATTGGTGGAACTTGAGAGTACGCTGTATGCTTCGATAATTTCTTTGGCCTTATCCTCGGCGATGCGCCTGAGAAAGGGTGCCAAGTTGGTGATTGTGTCGGGGTGGACCTGCTTGATGAGGTCTCGATACGCAGTTTTGATTTCCGATGCCGACGCCGTCTCTTTGACGTTTAGGACTGTGTAGTACGTCTCGTCACTCATTTTCCGCTCTGCGGCAGGAATCGACTCGCGTCTGTGATCGCAGCCCGCAAGTTTTTCGACGAAACGTAAGTCGCGAGTGCAGAACGAGTTGCCAATCGTTTAAGGAAGTTTTTATCTGCATCATCGGTCCCGATGCAGATGATGTCGATGCCCCTGTTTTTCAACGTAGCGGCGACCTCAAGAGCGGCATCGTTGTCATTGCTCTGGCCATCGGTCACTACGACAACTGCCCCAAGCTCTCGGAACTTTCCGGCTAATGTGAGACCCGCAGCGAGGTCGGTGGTCCCGCCGACGAGACCCACAGCCACGCGCCCAATCTTTTTCGCGAAATGGTCGGCATCTGCTGTGGGGTCACACACCATCGCGGCACGATCAGCGAAAACAGCGAGTGCTGTCGCGTACGACCTTGCGATTGCCGAACGAGCGAAGTCGATTGCGCCATTCCTTGCTTCCTCAATCTTCGCTCCAGCCATGCTCCCCGACGTATCAATGAGGAGCAAGACGTTGCGTGGCGAGGTTCGTACTTCGATTTCGTCCCCACCAGCCGCTCTAAGGGACAACTTACCCTCTTTGTTGAGCGTGAGTAGCTTTCTCATTTCATTGTCGAACAGTTGGCACGGAGGAAATCGTGCACAGGGAAGTCTGATTGCGTCAGATGGGAAAGTCAATAGCACTCATAGTGGCTTCCCACGATTCGGGTGACCAGCCGCTAAAGAGTTTCGTCCGGAGCTTGAGCCTTTTTATCGAGAGCCTCAGCTAACGCACAAAATCCTTTCAACACCTTAGCTCTTTGGTCTTTCGGCTTTCTCGGCCTGCGCGTCGACCGCACCTCTAAGTTTGTTAATGCTTGATTTTGTTTTCAGCGTCTTGGCCCGCAGCGCCCTACCAATCAATGGTTGAGCGGGAACCCAATCCGATACGTCAGGAGGGAAGATCGCAGAGTTGACGATGAGCGCTTACGACAAGCGCGGCGCGGTAGAGTTCGACGGCGTGTTCGCGAGGGACTGGAGCCGTCCGGGAGACCGTTGGGTACATAGGACGAGCTTCCGAATTACCTTAGAAGGTGCGATGGAGACCGGCCGACTGAACGCGTGGCGGAAGAAGACCGGACGAGAATGGAATGCGATAGTGTGGACCCCTTAGAAGGGGGTTTTGAGCGCTATCGCCTGTTCGACAATCATGGTCGGGTACAATCCGCTTTAGTCTCGTATGACGCGGCTGACATCGCCGTTGCTATGGTTCGGAATTGTCGCCCTGATCCTTGTTTGCTGGTGGATCCAGAGGCTTAGAAAGAAATCGCCCGCTTCCCGCATTGCAGTGTTAAGAGACTGGCTGGCGTACATCGCCATCAGCGTCGCGCTGGTGGTTGCCATCGTGATCTTCGCAGCCTACAGGCCGAAGAAATCACCCATTGAGGCGAAGTGGATCGCATTTGCGGTCAATACAGTTTTCGTATTCGGCTACACACTCAAAGTTCTTCGCCCAAGGTGGAACAAACCTAAGCTCTGGATGGTTATTGGTGGCCTTATTCTGCTGCACGGAATTATCGGATGGCTCGCAATCTCTAGAGTCGAGCGGATTCCGTTGATCTGGTATGCACCTTTTGACATGGCGGAAATTTGGGCTGTACTGATCGCGGCACAGATGGCGTGTCGTGAGCTTCTTCCGCCCGATCCGCAAACCCTAGCTGTTGAAATATGGCCATTACGCTCAAAACCGTGCGAACGAACTCAGAGGCGCACAAGAGATGCTGACGAACCGCTGAGAGTATGAGACCTTCATGCTACTTTGGACGCGATTCAGGAGCCTTTCCGTTCGATGGTGAGCGACTAGAGAAACCTTTTCTATCGTCTCTCCTATCTGGAGGCGTGTAGAGGACGCCACCTTCCTTCACTTATTTAGCCGTAAGCCGCTCGTTAACAGGAATCGCGGATGCCAAGGGTTCCTTTCTTTTCGTGGATTGTCTCATTGTCGCATTGAGGGCGTTCTACATTTTTGGTGGCCGCGCCCCACGACGGTAGATGGCGCGACACTAGTTCGGGAATCCGGGCGTCAGGTGGCCCTCACGAGTCGTGTCGGCCAACTAGCGAATCATAGGCCAAATCTTCTTCTCCGCAAACTATCAGCCGCTGACCACTGCGTACTGCGTCTCCGGCGGTATGGTCGTGCCTCTCTGGGCATCTGAGACGCGGAGCGATGCTGGTTTTAACAGGCATCGCTGACAAGGCCTTGGTCAAGCACACTCCGGGGTTGCTCCGTCGCGATGACATAGGCTACCAATCAGGACTTCCCCTTTTCGAACTTCCACAGCAAACAGTTATCAATGTCCCGAACGGTGAACTTCCACCCTTCGGACCTCATTGCGTTATACAGGCTGAAAAATCGGTTTCCGTATGTCGCATAACCCGGAGGGCCAGGGTACAAGGCTCGTCAGAACTGTATTGGCGTTAACGTCACATAGGGGTACAGCCGGATTGTGGAAGTGCATGTACTTTGACACAAAGGAGCGAACGTTGTGCTGGTCCCTGGTCGCCGATCGCAGGAGCTTCACCAATATCCCGTAAATCTCCAAAATATCCGCAACTTTAGAAGGGGTTAATGGTTCCGAGATTGCTGAAAGGCGATGGAACTGGTGATCTAAAAGCTGATGATGCGTGTGAATCAGGTTCACGACTTGAGCGATTGAGCTACCTTGCGTGCGCTGCGAGCGCACTTGCCTCTTGATGCCAGTCTCAAACGTCAAGCCGATGATAAAGACCTTGGCGTTGGTAGCAAGAAGAGAATCATGCTTTGGATTCTCCCGGCACAGCTGATACAGGTACTCATCCATAGTCCGCCACTTGCGTAGGTAGTCAAGTCTTGCCCGCCTATATTCGCCAGCTGATCGTGTGTATTTTTGGCGAGCCAAAATTGCTCCGTTGATCATCTTTCCTGGCAAACACCGAGGCTCACGAGGTCCCGGCCTTCGCACCGGCGGGCCAGCGGTTGTCAATCTCCCTCATGATTTCCTCAGCCCACCGTACCGCGTCCGCAACCGCGCTGATTGTGGCCGGAACTCTCTTCGCCCCTTCATTGAGCGAGCCTGCGAGCAGCAAGAATACTTGCGCTATCAACAGTACGGCGCTTGCGACCTTCGTCTACAGGGAGAGCCTGACAAATTCGCTTTCTATTCGTCAGCGGAGTGCAGCCGACCATTGCCTAATAAAAGACGTATTTGTGTGGGTCAAAATTGCCGTCTAGCGAAAGGGTCGATTTGCTCTGGTAGGTATTCGCGCTGCTGAACTGTGATTGTGAGGCTGTCGAACGGGACATGTAGAAACATCACCATCTAAGGGAGTAAAAGCGACCCAGGCCTATCGGACCATCCGACCGGCCTTAAGATAACTTGATCCACGCGGCTTCCTCGCCGCATGCGGGGCAGATGCCGAACGGCTTTCCAGCTTCAAACATTCTGGTCTGGAGCTTCATACCCGAGTGGAAGCAATTTGAGCACGAATACTGTCCGCGTTGCGGACAGATGTTTTCGTGGTCAAACCCGAACTGCTTCCCAAAATGGTTGGAAAACGCTCGCTGTAAAGCATCCATTGCTGTCGAAGACAGTCTCGCCAAAAGCATCCCACCGAGGTTCTCCTCCACGGGGAAGAATGACCGGTGGACGGGAACGAGCCTCAGCAAGTCAGCATAGGACTCCCTCAGCCCATCTTTCTCAGGTAAATAAAAAGCTTGCGGAATGTTATTCAGTCGCAAGTCTGCCAGTTTTTCATCGCTGCGCTGCTCTGGCGGCAATTCATCAACAGCGACAACTGGCGCTACTGAGAAATGTTTCCGTTTGGGGTTATCTAGAGCGCAACTGCGAGACGCCACCATCACGTTCATTTTGCGGCAGCCCGCGACCACAAATTCTCCCTCTGGCATTGTCCACCTGTCTGGGACATCTTTTGCCGCCCTCCCATACAACTTTGTCGGAAGAGTTCTCATGGCGTCGCGGATGTCGCGATTTTTCTGGTCGAACGGTCGTAGAAGCGGCCACGACTCCTCACGGCTGGCGGGTTCAATGGGCGGGAAAAAAGGATAAGGGATGTCAGCGATGACATCCCCTTGATAATATGCGGTAAGGTCCGGGTCCTTATCGTACCAGCGTTCTGCAGTAATCAATTCTAACGGACAGACCGAGCCGTCCTTTCGCGCACGTGGTCTGGATCGAGGTCGAACTCAGGACCGAAGCTGTAAGACCGTAGGTCTGAAGCAAACTGCGAATACTCTTCGTCCCCCTCGAGCGGAATTATCTCTCCATCGAAATCTGCCTTTAGTTTGGCAAGATACTTCATCGACGCCGATGGAGCGCCGACAAAAAATAGTTCATAAGGAATCGGCGCTCTCCCTTTCGGCTCACGAGATTCGTTTGCTATCCGGTAGGTCGGCTCAGCGTGGGTCATTGTAACAAGGTCGTGCGCAGTTTTAGAGCCGAATTCACGCGCCACAGCGGTGAGCACGGAGAGTTCAGAATCCGAAAAGATGTTCGCGTCGAATGGGTGCTTCGCCTCGAAGTGGGGATAACCTCCGAACAGCGGTTTCTTGACACGCAACATCTCATTCATTTTGCTGTAGTCCGAAGAACCACTTCCCGCAACCACTTCCGAATGCTCAATCGCTTCACTCATCTCATTCAAGGCAAATGAAGGAACCGGTCCGAATTCCATGCACCAGTACACGTCCCCGAGTATGGGCCTGCCGTGTTCGAGCAAATGCCTTTTATCGGCGAAATAGAGCAACTTCGCGATTTTCAACTTCGTGAGGTGAGGAACATCCTTGGAACTGAAAAAGGCTATCGCGTGTATCAGCTTGTCGAGATTGAATTCGAATTTAATGTCGCTCATCGCGAGTCCGTCGCGCCGCTGCTGGATATATCGCGGAGGAGAACGAAACCACTTGGAACCTGGCGCGTATTCTCGTTATTCTCATCCAGATACTTGATTATAGCAACCTTAGACTGTGATGCAGCTCATCTCCCGGCCGTTTCCTGCTATCTTGACAACACCCAGCATATTGGGGTTGACAGTAGTATCGCCCCCAACATATAGACGAATCCCAGCGTACACGGTCAGCGACTTTGGTTCCCACATTTTCTGGTTTTCAAAGCTCTCTGTGACGCTATTTAGACGCCGAAGCTCTGACGCATATGCATCGGCGTTATCCTCGGTTTCCGAGCGGACGGCCATAGTATCGGGCGCGACGGGCGCAACCTCCGGGTCGTACAACACCTCACCGCTCCGGCTACGACGGTTCCGTTTCCCCATCTAGCGGCTTCGTTATCACGATCCGATGAAGAGGGCGCGTCGGCAAACACGACGCTCATGGGTTCACATATTCGACGCGGGAATGCTAACTGCGCTTACCTGGTTCGGTTACAGGAGAGTTTCCGTCAGTGAAGACGGACTCAGTACGAGCATTCAGAGCTGCTCTTACGCTTGTAGATACCGGCTGTATGTAAATATTTGCTGTTGTAGCCGCACTCTTGTGGCGCAGCGCCGCTTGGGCATCCTTCAGCGTACCGTGATGCTGAAGATCGGTCGCGACCGTGCGCCGCATGACTTGAAACGTTACGAGGTGACGAGGGATGCCCAGCTGATCTGCTGTGGGATGTATCCGCCGTTCCATAAAATTGGTCGAATCGAACGGAACACGCCGACCCCGGCGGCGCCCTTTTCCAGATGTCCAAAACATCAGTGCCCCTTCTCCCGTGTCGCTGCAGAGAGCTTTCCAGGCCTCGATGAAAGGCTGCGCAAGGTCAGGGATTGGTACAAGGGCGCGGCTCTCAACAGTTTTAACAGTGTTTACCCGTAGATTGCCCTCAAAAGCAGTATTTTTCACGAGCAGCGTGTCGCCTCTTAAGCAATCCCAAGTCAAGCCGAACACTTCCGAGGTACGCAGACCACAGAATATCCCGATCGCAAGTATGCAACGGTCCCTCGGATCATGAATGGCATGGAGAAGTTTCATGATCATGTCAGGGCTCAGCACTGCCTTGTTGCGCTCACGCGTCGGCGGCATCCGCAATTTTCGGCTCGGACTCTTCGCAATCACGTCGAGGTCAACAGCCGCGTTAAAGATCGATCTTAAGTTGACGTACGTGTGGCGGACTACGGATTCTGAAAAGTGCTTCGCCAGACGGTTTAAGTGCGTTTGAAGATCAAACAGGTTAATGGACGACAAGTTCCGGGCTCCGAGCCCTTCTAGTATGTAGCGACGAATTTCGTATTGAGTTTTCTTCTTAGTAGGCTCGCCGCACGTCATCATCGGAAAGTAGCGCTCTTCAACCAACCACTTCAGTGTAGGGACGTTTTGAGCATTGACTGCGTCGTCAGGATTATTCGGACCGGTCTGTTGCGCTATGAGATTGCGCAGCTTCTGCTCGGCTTCAAACCTCGTCATCTCGGCCTTAGGCCCGAGCTTTACGGTTTTATGCTTTACCGCATCGGTGTCCGTTTGAGGGTCGTGCTTCCAAATGCGGTACTTGCCATACCACATTTTTCGCCGTTTACCTTGCAGATACACGGACCCGTGTTGATATTCAAGTGGCATAATGTTGCTGTCGAATCCGGGCGGCGCTCCGGCCGCCCATTGGAAAGGTGTTAGGAGTTCATCTTCTTGGACTTAAGGGGCGCGATCGAGACTACCCGCCGGTGCTGGTGCTCCCAAAACCCAACTGGTGGACAACATCTTGAGGCTTTCGGGTCAAGCGATTACTGCCTACGCTTTGTTCCCGAATGGTTGTCACGCTGCGCCTCGATGAAAGCTGATACATCCTCTGGATCAAAACGCAGCAGCGAGCCGAGTTTAATGACCGGCAGTTTTGGGAAGCGGCGAGTTGCATGGTCGCGAACCCATCGGTCCGAAACTCCCAGCCGTTCCGCGACTTCCTGGGCGTTCAAGAGCTGAGCAGGATTAGAAGGTTTAGGTTCGAGTTCTGGATTCATCTACGGCCTCCTAAGTCAACTTCTCACGCGTAACTGCAGGGTCAAAACTTGAGGAAGGACAAGGAAGGCCATCGAAGTGGCTCGCCCGTAAGAAGTGAATGTTACGAGAAGTCCCAGTTTGCCCACATCCCGTCGTCATCCCAGCGGTGCTCGTCCGTATGCTCGTCAGCAAGGAGTTGGGGCGTTCCGCGAGCGAGTGCGCGATCGTAGTCATGCCTGATCGCCTCGTTCAGGAGAAACGGAGACCAGCGAGCCTGGACGGCATCGGTACGACGAAGGTGATCCTCGAAATCAAGAACCCTGCTCAAAAGTGCGCAGTCCGCACAGTTTTCGCGTCCCCGGGGGGGATGGGGGGTGTTCCAGAGCCCGTTCAGTTCGACCAGGCATTCTGTAAGTTTGTCGTAGTCAAGTTCCACGACATGTGGCGTAAAGTGGAAGGGCACCAGAATGCCATTCTCGTCTGCATAGCTAAGTGGGTCCTGCTTGAACTCTTCGTGCTGAATTTGGCAGTAAATCAGCCCACCGGTTTCCACCTTTCCGATCTTGCACGCCTGGGTCACCCAGGAATACCCAATGACCTGAATCTCGTATTGCGGGAGAAACACGCTTCCGCCGCCACCGATGCGGGACGTCTTCAGATCAAGCACAGCAAGATTCTTGCTGCTCGTGCGCAAAATCATATCGACCTGTGCGGTAAGCAGCACGTTCGATTCCGGGTGCATATGCTCCATGCGGAATGGGAAATCCACTGGCGCCGTGCAACCGGCGAATGGACCGAAGTAGTCCGGAAGCTTATTGGCCTGTTTGAGGTGAGCCAGGATGGTGGCCTTTTCGACCTGCTCGAGGAAAAACATAATTCCGGGCATGGCCATTTGGAAAGGCCACTTTTTGATGCGGAGAAGATACCAGCAACAACGAGGACAGAATTTATCCAGAGCGACCTGGCCCGCATTGCGGGCACTGGTCTTGAGAATGGAAGCCATTGTGCTACTCCTTTGCGAAACGATGCAGGCCGAGGGCCTGGAGGATGGACTGGAAGCAGGGATGGACGGCATTTCCGGGCGGGGTACAAGATAGAAAGATGCGAAGATTCCGAAGAGAAAATCTCGCTCTTTACATGACTGGTTAGTATAGGGGTCAGTCGAGAAAAAGAAGTGGCGAAACTGCACAGCGTGTGAAACCAGTTCCGCGGCTACAAAGCTTTCAGCGGTGAGTTGCTACCGATTGATTCAGAGATAGCCTTCGGTAATGCTAAAAGGCTGATGAGCGCTGGGCACTGATTTACACTATCTGCTTTTCGGTTTGTGAAAAGGTAGGCGTCCATCCGGAAAGGTTTGCGACGGTTCAGGAACTCACTCCTTTCTCGAACAGGCGGACCGCAGCCGAGCGCCGCAAACAGTTAAGGGAAAACCGGATTCCGAGAGTCGTTGCCACCCGCTTGATAATGGCAACGGACTTACCAATCAGGCAGTGCGAATTCGCTCCCAATACGTAATCCGCTGAGTTCTGTCCCCGGAAACGCCGGGTCAGAATCTCGTGAACGGTCCAGTTCATGGTAATGAAGCGGCGCGCTTTAAGACTGCGGACATTCAGGCCGCGTGCAGTGAAGCTGACATCGCTCCAGCGGAGGACCGAAATCTCCGAGCGGCGCATTCCCGTGTGCAAGAGCAGCAGAAAAATGTCCCGAACGTCCGGTTCGGGCAAGTTGGCAGTTAGGCGGTGACAATCAGTTTCGGACAAAACGAAGGATGAAATCATGTGTTATAACCTCCATTAAAAGTGAGTCGAATGGGTTGGGTTAACTTAGAACGACCTGAACAACGTACTGTCAAGAATGCGTCATATATCGCCCCCCTCCTGTTTGTTCGTGCTTCCGCCTCGATCGATGTCGAGAAACCTGACTTCTAACCGGCATGTGGAACTAGTTCCATAGCCGCAAAGTATTCGGATGTCAGCCGTTGCCGTTTGATCCGAAAATAGCCCTGAGTTGTGTTAAAGGATGCGTGTCCCATCAAGTCTTTCAAGACAATAGCGGGAATACCGGCATTGGCTAGCCGTTCCGCATAGGCATGGCGAAGCTGATGGACGTGATGCCTCGGCAAGCCGACGTGCTCACAGGCCATGGAAAAGATATGTTGAATCTCCCTGCGACTGATGCGCTGGCCGCGATTGGAAATAAAGAGTGCTGGGCATGCGTCGTGGCGGGTGCGCAGGTACTGGGTAAGCACGTCAAGCGCACCCAGGTCCACCAGGAATAAGCGCTGTTTATTTCCTTTTCCAATGACGCTGCCGACTCCAAGCACACGGATCGATCCATCTGGCATAGGCTTGCGCTCTACGGAGATCGAATCGCGATTGAGACCATGGAGCTCGGCAAGTCTTAGGCCAGATGCAAGAAAGACGCACACCATAGCGCGGTCGCGCACGTTTGAGATTCCGGCGAGAACTTGCTGGATTGCTGCTTCGTCGATGGCATTAGGTTGGCTTCGCCGACGACGCGGGCGGGGTACCCCCGGTACCGGGTTGTTGATTTTGCCATTCGATCGATAGCGAATGAATTCATAATAGCTTGACACACTGGCCAACTTGCGCCAAATGGTAGCGGGGGCCAACGGGTGTCCGCCACGGGCCTCGATCAAGTATTGACTAAACTCTTGGATGTGTCTCGGCTGCACCGCCGTGCACCGCACACGGTGGTCCCGCAAGAACATTTCGAACTGCTGCAGGTCTGTGCGGTAGGCGCTTACAGTATTTCCGCTGCACCCACGCGCGGTAAGATACTCAACAAACTCCTTGATCAGCATGAGTTAGTGCTCCAGTCGGTGGCAGTTAGGAGAATTGCACATAAGCGCTCTTATGCGCCATTTCTTCTAACTAACTGAATGGCTGCTTGATGCCGGCGGAAGTGCGTCCCTTCGGGCAAATTCTTCGAGCGACTGCGTTACGGCTGTCTCCTCGTGTGCCATCTCTTCCGCCTTCCTTATCGCCTGCTGATACTCGCGGCGAACCGTGCCCCGTTGTAACTCAACATACTGCTGCATGCTGTCGAAATTCTTCCACCCGCCAACGCCGTTCCCGCAGTTAGCGTTTGCACAATTATTCGCTACCAGCAGGTCCGGCCTACCGTCACTATTAATGTCTGCAGCTGTTACCGAACTGGGTCCAATCCCGCCCGTGTCGAAGGTCACAGCAGTCTGGAATGTCCCATCCCCATTTCCTAACAATACCCCTACAACGCCGTCAGTTCCATTGCAACAGTTGATGTAGCTTGTTGCAATATTGGCTACGATGACGTCCGGTTGGCCGTCTCCATTGACATCGGCTATTAGAACAGAAGCAGCACCGTAGCCTCCAGAATCGTACGTGACAGCTGGCCTGAAAGTGCCATCACCATTGCCGAGCAACACTGCTACTGAACCATTCGCTCGATTTGCGGAATCACTGCTGTAATTGGCTAGCACAACGTCGACCACCCCGTCGCGATTAATATCAGCAACGGCCACAGAAGAAGCCTCATCACCGCCGGAGTCGTACAAAACGGCATTGGCGAAATCCAAGGCCTCCGTTGTTGACGTTCGTGACGTGCGGGAAGCCGACTTCATTCCCCTCTTGCCAAATTGGAGGACTTGAGAGCTCCGTCGTATCTGCCGTACATTCGTAGCTCTGGTTAGCTGTGTGTCCAACACCGCACCCAGCATTTGAACGGCAGCAACAGATTCCCCTACTCCGAGTATCAGTGGGAGCATCAGGAGAGTGGCTAGATGGATTCGGCTATTCACACAACCCTTCCAATGTACAGTGGTCGCTAATGGTCGTTGTCCAGGGACGGCTGGGGGTAAGTGGAGTGCGCCGAACCTGAGAACGACAAATTCTGCGCTGCTCGTATTAATCAGTCAAGTGCTTTCGTTGCTGGGCGGCTTGTGCGAGATCCATGAAAACCGTACCTCAGACTTATGCCTGATCAAGTGTTGTCAAAAGAAGCTCTGGAGAGCGGCGCAGCCGAGAATCACAAAATCTCTTGTTTCAAGTGTCTCATGCGTGGCTAGTCCGCTTTTTTGCAGAAAGATGGCAAGCACGTAAGGTTCAACATAATCCGAGCCTATCAGTTGATTCTGAGGGTTGCCAACTACGGAGCAAGATACTGTGTCACTCCGTCATCTAGTTGCTATCCGACAACTCTAGGTAGCCTGATCGCTTCGTATGCGGGTGTTCGATCTCGGGGTTGGGAACGAGGGGGACGGTTACGTCGACAACCGATTTAGATGCTTTTGGACATGATGTTTCATCAAATCCTGGGTAGATATTTCTGATGATCTAAAAGCTATGCTGGAACTTGTTGCCAATGCGCTCCGCTCACCTTCGGCTCGCTTAATTGAAGACCATTGCTAACCTTACCAGAACATCAAGGGAGCATGGGGATTCTGCCTAACCGCCTGGCATGCCGGTCACCACCATATGATCTCGGTCTCGCATATTGAGGAGATGCCAACGCGCCAATCTATCGCCGCAGCCCTGGTGTGTGGCACACGCCAGATTGCCGATGAGGGTCGTTATCGCAACAAAAAGGGTTCTCTTGGTTACTGTGCGACCGTAAAAAGAGGCAAACATTGGTACATGGTGTCGTCTCGGACATTCTAGAGCCGTACCATAATGAATGGTGGATAGAGCGGGCATCCTAAGGCACATCTTTGGGCCGGAAAGGGACTTTGTCGATGGCCGGGTTGTTCGCAGCGGACTTAGCCTGATGGCCCCAAGTCGCGCGTTTGACTGCGAAGCGAGTGCAGCTTGGCCTGTCGGTTTCGATAGGCTTCGGAGTCTCCTGCTGGGCCCATTAACGCTAGGAGCTCTGGGCAGCAAAGTGTAGCCGAGTAGCCGAGGAAGAGGCAAACGGTGGCTTCTACGTCATCTGTTAGACCCTGCCGATAAATAGAGCTCGCGGTGGTACTCGCCCCCACCCAGCGTGACGAGAACTGTGAGTTGTAGCACATGAGTGGAGTTTGTTGGTAACGCCTGGGGCGGAAAGGCGACCACGAAAACGAACACGAATTCCCGTTCAAATTATCCAGGGCGGTCTACCCGGATCCGGCCGCTCAGGTTAGCAATTCGGGCCTCCCCAAACGTGAGGAGTTTGCCGAATCGGAGACAGCAGGAGGGGGCAAAAACTTCACCGCAAACTTCGCCGCAATAAGCGCCGAATGCTGTCCAAACGATACTTTCTGCTCCAGCTATGTTGATGAAACTACACGCACATAGGGAAGAAGAGAGCGGCTGTTGAGTGGATAGAAGCAGTCTGGAGATTCGCAAGCGGCGTTTTAAAAACTCGGGTTCGACTGGTATACCAGGAGGCTCATCGTTGCGTGTGAAAGCTTTCGCGCGACGCTCGAGCGTCTCTCGGATTGTCGTTTCTTGAACGGAACGTCAGCATCACAATGAATGGTGACATTTCTCACGGCAAGTCCAATCACGTCGCAGTAATTTCAAGGTGTTCTACCGGGCCCATTTCCTGCCTTAAGGCAGTGCGGCCTTTCTGTAGTCGCGTGGTCCATACCTTTCAATAGCGGCAACCAAGGCTGTCCTTCCCGAGGCTCGAACACTGTTCGCATATCGTTTTGTCAACGTAACAGACTCTCTTCGAAGGGACCATAAGACTATGAATACATTGCGAAGGAGAAACGTTTTCAAATGTGGAATACCATTCGCATTCCTGCTGTTCATTAACCTGTCTTTCGGTCAAAGCATTTCTCTCGCGCCGAACGTAGGTCCTCCCACAACCGAAACCTTCGTTTCTGGCAGCGGGTTCACGCGCTATGCGCGAATCTTTATTTTCTTCGATCGCACAAAACTCCAGGCCGTGTATGCCGACTCCACTGGATCTTTCACAAATATTCCGATCCGAGTGCCACGATGGGCTCTCCCGGGAGAGCACCCTGTAAGCGCTGCCGAAGTTGACAATCGAGCTTCTGCGCGGGCAAGGTTTGCGGTACGCACTAACTGGGCGCAGTTCCGTTTCGATGCGCGGCAGAGTGGATACAACCCCTATGAGAACATTCTCAGCTTAGACAGCGTCCGAGGACTCCAGCTGCGCTGGAAGGTTGGCGGGGGCAATATCTTGTCTTCTCCAGTTGTGGCAAACGGCGTGGTCTACGCGGGTTTAGTAACCGGCGGTCTCCAGGCCTTGAACGCCAATACCGGAGCGCAGGTTTGGGCATTCCTGCCTTACGGCCATATTGCCTCCTCGCCAGCGGTCAAAAGGGATATGGTTTACCTGGGAGCAGGGGCGGATTACTACGACTATGTTTATGCCTTGAGTGCCAGCAGTGGAGCGATGCTCTGGACGTTTTATACAGGGGGCGACATTTATTCAACAACAGTCGCAAATGCCGTGGTTTATGTTGGGTCCTACGACAATGGAGCGCTTTATGCATTGAATGCTACGACTGGAGCCATGTTCTGGTCGTATGGAGCCAACTCATGGCAGTCTTCGCCTGCAGAAGCAAATGGTGTTCTGTATATCGGTTCCTATTACGATGGCTCACTTTATGCTTTGGACGCCACCACGGGAGCTTTGCTCTGGAAATACACGGCTGGCGAATACATCAACTCTTCGCCTGCAGTAGCAAATGGTGTGGTCTATGTGGGATCAGGGTCGTCGGGCATCCTGCACGCCGTCGATGCGAGCACCGGAATCCTGCTCTGGAAGTACACGACTGGTGGGAGTGAGATTTTGTCTTCGCCAGCTGTGGCAAACGGAGCGGTGTACATCGGGGACCCGCAGGGCAATGTCTTAGCCCTGAACGCTAGGACAGGAACGTTGCTCTGGAAATATCCGACTGGAGGTACCTACGTGTCGTCGTCGCCAGCGCTTGCCAATGGTGTGCTTTACGTAGGTACCGAGAATGGCGACATTTTGGCTCTGAACGCTAAAAATGGCGCGTTCCTCTGGGAATACACGACCGGAGCCAGCATCTCTTCTTCGCCCGTGGTGGCCAATGGCATCCTGTACGTAGGCTCTTCAGATGGGAATCTCTACGCCTTTGGCGTGAGATAGATCTCTGGTTTGATGCCTTGACTGCAAATTATGGAAAAGAGGAGGGTGTCGTTGCATTCTGAGAAAGTAAGTGGAGGCCACCAACGCAAGCCAGGAAAGGAGTGAGCGAATGATTAGGCACTCGAGACAAAACGGCACAACATCGGCAATGGCTAATCGGAACACCGGTAAAAACCAAGAAGTACCCAATGTGCGAATGTCCAAAACCCTGTTAGCGTACACAGCGGCCGCTATTGCAGGGATAAGTACTTGCACCTCTCAGGTTGAGGCCGAGGTTGTATTCACGCCTATCCACAGCAACATACACGGTAGTTTCGATCTGGACCTCAATCACGATGGTGTTAACGATTTTCATATCGGCAGCTTTTGTTCACCCTTCTCGTTTCCTTACGCTAGTGTGTGGGTAATCGCCTTCGGTTAGCGGGAATCGTATCGCTGCTGCAGAAAGTTGGGGGGTGCCCTACGCTGCGGCGTTGAAGGGGGGAGCCGTAATTGGGGCTGGGATGCCATTTCTTGTACAGGCGAGGAATATGGCTTGGTGGGGTAGTGGCTACGGAGGCCCGTGGGCAAACGCAACGGGGCGCTTTCTGGGTCTTGTGTTTCAAATCGATGGAAAGCAGCACTTTGGATGGGCACGATTGACAGTTCGCATTACCAGCGGTTGCATAGGTTGCACTGCGGGAATCAGCGGCTATGCGTACGGAACCATATCGGGCAAACCAATTGTGGCCGGAGCCATGGGACACGAGATAGAAGCTAGGGCGAAACCAGCAACCCTAGGGATGTTGGCACTCGGTTCACAAAGTCTGGCCCTATGGCGAAGAAAAGAAGAGTAATAGCAGGCTTCATTTGTTATCGCGCTCTCTACGGTACGGCTAATTTGTCAAGAGTCAGTTGCGCTTGGCTTTTTTCTGAGCAACAAAGAGCGCGTTTCCCATTGCGCCCGAGACGAGGTTCTGCCTGCTGATGCAGAACATTTAATGTGCCGCATCGCGACTTCATTGAAGGAGAAGTGAGCATCATGAGCAGAGAACAACCGAACGTTTTGCAAAAGACACCCTGCACGCGGCGTGTCCCATTCAATGCATTGATATTCATAGTGCTGCTTCTGTTGGGTGATTCAGCACGAGCCCAAACCTACACAGTGCTCCACGCTTTCACTGGTTCAGATGGGGCAAGTCCACAAGCTGTGATCAGGGATTCAGCAGGCACCCTCTACGGCACAGCAGCGACTGGCGGCGCGTACGGTTCTGGAACTGTATTCAAGCTGGACCCAAGCGGAGCACTGACTGTGTTACATGCCTTCGGGTCAGTTACGAATGACGGCATCGGCCCATCTGCGCCTCTGACGCTCGACGGCGCGGGTCATCTCGTCAGCACAACCTACACCGGCGGGACTTTTGCTTTAGGAACGGTATTCTGGCTGACTCCTCAGGGCAAGTATGCGCCCCCACATAGCTTTAGTGGAATTGACGGATGCCACCCGGTTGCTGCTTTGACTCGGGATGAAGGCAACAATCTATACGGCACTACGAACTGCGGAGGCTCCTACGGCTACGGGACCGTGTTCAAATTGGATCGTGCTGCGAACGTCATGGTTCTACACAGTTTTACAGATAATGCCGATGGCTCTTACCCGTCAGGTGGCCTCGTTAGGGATTCAGATGGCAATCTGTATGGAACGACTTCTACTGGAGGCAAGCCAAAACTGTGCCAGGGGTTTGGCTGTGGTGTGGTTTTCAAGCTCGATCCGTCCAGCAATTTGACTGTCCTATACACGTTTAGAGGAGCGGCCGACGGCTCATTTCCGGACGCAAGCTTGATCCGAGATGCTGCCGGCAACCTATACGGCACGACGCTCGGCGGTGGGAACAAGGCTTGCAATTGTGGCGTAGTCTTCAAGCTGGATCCCTCGGGTAATGAGGCTGTACTGCACCGATTCACCGGAGGTCCAGATGGCGCAAATCCACGAGCTGGTCTGGTGCGAGATGGAGCGGGCAATCTCTTTGGCACGACCCAGCTAGGGGGAGACACGACATGCCTGCAGGGAGGTTGCGGAGTGGTGTTCAAGTTGGACAGGTCTGGCCATGAGACGATTCTGCACAGCTTCACCGGGGGGACAGACGGCGCGGAGTCGTATGGGGCTTTGTTCCGAGACAGGGGAGGCAATCTCTACGGTGCCACGTTTATAGGCGGCAATGCTGCCTGCAACGCTCCTTACGGCTGTGGAGTCCTGTTTAAGATTGCCTTCTGAAACTTATCGAGTCATTGCTAGTCTCAGCTAAGATGTGATTACCACGAGTGCTTCCAAGCCCTGTTGGCTTTACCGAATCGCTACACGTCTCTTACGCGCCCGCCAGTTTTCGCCACGACACCAAAAAGCCCTGCGCCGCCAAGCTTCGCTAGCAACCCGCGAAGTCTCGCGCGCACACCACGCACCTGAGTCCCGGCCCTGTCCACCTCCTCAGCGCGACCATCACCAGAGCCAGTGACGGACCTCAAACCACGAATCCGCCGCCGCGCGTGTGCTTCAAGCAAGCGAGTTGTCCGGGGAGCACTCGCATGGGTCGCTCCAACAAATCACGCACCTGGTAACGCTCGTTGCAGATGTGCTGGCCGAACGCGATCCTCTCAAAATCCCCGGAGGCGTCGAAGCCAGGCCATCCACCTGCGTACCCTGGAACTCGCCACCGATCCTGTCGCCACCCCGCCGACTACGAAGAAAGGTCCGCGTCATGGAACAGGCCCTCCGCGATCTCGGGTCCCATGAATACAAACACCAGCATTCACAAACGCGTATCGTTTCTTGGTGGATTTTGAGTGTTATGGGGGCCGCTTCGGCCCCACAACAGAATCTAGAGCCATCCCCAGCAGACTGGAGGCGGCTCCTTACGCTTCCAAAGGTTCAAGGAATTAACGCGTCACCGTGAAAACTGTTGAACTCGTAGCCGTCCCGCCCGCGGTTGTTACGGCGATCTTCCCCGTGACTGCGCCTGTAGGCACGCTTGCGGTCACTCCCTTATCGTTGGTCACGGTGCCGGCAGTGGCCTTCACACTGACACCGCCGAACGTGACTTTCGTCGTCTGAGTAAGGCTGTTTCCGGTAATGACCACGGGCGTTCCCACAGGCCCACTGCTTGGCCGGAAGCTTGAGATCTCAGGCGTCACCCGGAATTGCTTGTCGCTGGTCAGGGTGCCGGTAGCCGTTGTCACGAACACAGAACCTGTGGTTGCTCCGTCGGGAACGGTAGCGGTCAGGTAGGTGGCGGACTTTATGGCAACGTTTGCAGTAGTTCCGTTGAAGGAGACAGCGGTCCCTTTTGTGAAGCCCTAATTCATGTAGCTGAGAAATGTGGGCTGCTGCTGACATCCGATCTCAACAGGAAGAACAAGAAGAAACAGGTATAATAAGCGCATTGTAACAACTTATTTATGCAGAGCCTCTTCGCTCTGTGACACTGGTCACCGCGGCATGTGCCAGACGGGCTTCCGTAGTCAATTCCAGCAGAACTGAGTTGCATTTCGCCAGATGCCCTCTTCGCCAGTAGTCGAGGTTCTTGGATCTACTTCGCCCGCAACCGCACAGAGGGACATGGTTAGTCGCACTTGTGCCATGGCAGGACCGCACCGTTGTGCCTCCCGCGAATAGCACAACTGGGCTGTTCTTGACTCTCTTCTACTTGAGTCCGAACACCGCGTGACCGACCATTATTCCGCTGATACTGATGTCGGCCCGATAGGTCCCAACACCTAGCGCGGCCGCTCCGACATTATAGGTGTACTGGCAAGTGGAAGGATCGATTCTGAAATTCGAGCCATCGTCCGCATTTGTCGAATAGACGCTTACGTCGATAGACCCAACCATGGCACCGGCAGTTCTGGTTACTGCGATGGTTGCGGCGGGTAAGGCGCAGGTGGGAAGATTGTTCTGAGTAAGCGTGAACTTTACGGGGAGTGCCCCTCTTTTACCCTTAAAGACGCTGCTGCCGTCGGCATTGATAGGCTGCTGCACGAATGCCTGGTAAATGGGAGTGAGCAAAAATCCACTTGATTGTCCGTTCAGTGTCCCCTCCCCCACAATTTTTCCACTAGCATTGATGTCCGTTGCGGACGTGAGCACCCAACCAGAATCAAAGGGGATCAGATTGTTCAGATCCGTCATCCCGCTCGAGTCTGACCAGATGAATGGCCTTCCAAGCACTCGATAACGGTCTTCCGGCCCTGCGCTGTTCCCTGAGGCACCTACAACCTGCCCATAAGAATTGATTTTCGCCGCAGCACTAAACGTATCGCCGGAAAGAGTCCCCAAATCGCGCATTGCACCGTTTGTCCAGAGCACCGCGTGTATGGGTGCTTGCCCGTACCAGCCGTACCAATTTTCGTACACCGGAACAGTAGTGGACCAGCCAACTACCTGCCCGATGTCATTAATGCCGGTAGCGGAACTGCTATAGCCCACAGGGTAGCCTAGATCATCCGCACCGCCCAATGTTCCCAGATCTGTCTGAGCCCCATTCTGCCAAGATGTCGCATGGCCGAGAAAAAGACTCTTTGGATAAGTGGCATTTTGGCCGACGATTTGTCCGGCATTACTGATTCCATTGATGTAGGTGGGCGGCCAATTCCCTCCGAACAGAGTTATGCCATCGGCCTGCGTTCCTACAACACCCCATTGAAACGTGGCATACAGATCGCTGTATCCAACTACTTGATCCAAAATGTTGATACCGGTGCCATAGTAGTACGGACCGGCACACCCTCGTAAGTAGACGTAAAGGTATGGAGGCAACGATTGGGGTGCCCCCAAACCCTGCATAGCGCCCGCTTGCGTCCAAACGAAAGGTTGGATGAAATTACTGCATTGAACTTCGTTCCCCCACTCATCGAATGTAGTTGCGGGGCCATCGGCGGTCCCGGAAACGTGCCCTAGATCGTTAATTGCCGTAGCACCGCTGAATGTACCGCCGACTAGCGTTCCCAAATCCTGCAAGTCACTCGAACTCGACCAAAGAAATGCATGTCCGTTAACGTTGCCCGTCACTTCCCCTGTGGAATTGATAGCTTTTGGAGAGCTCGAAGTGCCGAGATTGGTGATGGTGTAAATCTGTGCGAAGCAACTCCCTGAGATCAAGAAGAAGACAAAGCACGATATGAGTAGATATGAACCAATCCTTTTCATCGGAAGATCCTCCTGGACCGACTGTTCTTAACTTCCTCCCAAGATGGTGGTCCGTCCTCGAACGGATGGGCTTGTCTTCGCAGTGCTGTTTGAGGGCGTCGCGTCTGGAGGAAAAGCGGCGACTCACAGGAGGCTAAACTTAGTGCTTCGCGACATCCGTGACAGGTGTCACCGCTGGGAGTGATTACGCCAACCGGCTTCTCGTCGGACGCAAGCAATTAGCATTAGGAACCTAAGGAACAGGCGTCCGGCGCGGCAATGCACCGGAAGTTCACTCGTCAAACTCGGTGGAACCTACATCGCACGAGCGACAGGGCATTACCGAACCGAGCCCCCGGGTTCGGGGAAGGCGTGGCTGGATGGCGAGCACCCACGTGGGTGCGGTCCTTAAATGTCTAGATGTCTAGGAAAAACAAAGATTACTTCGGTTCCATCAGCGTGCTCAAGCTGTCCCTATTCGTGAGGTCCTTAAATCTACAGGGGGCAGCCTAAGAAGATCCGAGTTCTGTAGGGTCGCCTCGGCAATTGTCGGGTAAGTCAGTCACAAATACGGGTTTCGGTCGACTGCGGCGGACGTCAGTTGGCACTGCAAATCGTACAAGCTCAGCGAATTGTGGGGTCGTGCAATCGAAAACGCTTCGCTCTTACGTAAACCACGGTGAGCGATTCCATGCACGGATGCACGGGTCGGGGGTTTCGAGAAGTTCGGAGTCGTTGTATCATCCACGTTATGTTACCTAGTCCACTAAGCCGTCGAGAGTTTTTGGAGAAGGGACTTTCGCTAGCCGCTCTCCCTCTGGTTCCGTTCAAGTTCCTTAATGCAGAAGGTACCAAGTCTGCCGCCAATCAAGAGTGGCATAGACGCTACCAAAAGCAACTCGATTCGTATGTAAAGACAGAATGGCACGGGGACCCACGCAGAGACAGGGTGCCTGCCACATCGCCGATGATCTCTGTCGCGCAGAGGCGCGGAGGCGGCAGCGGCGATGGTGAAGAGCTTAGGACATTTGTACTGATACCGGGACCTGATGCAACGCCGAATTTCTACGACCCGATAAGAGGGATCTTGATAAACCCAGATCACTGGAACGGCGCGGCAGTCCTTTGCTTGCATCAAAGTCCGAATCTGGCAAACCGTGGCATGTTCGAGCCGGCCGGCATCACTCATGGCACGAATAATGTCGTGTATTGCCCAAAAGAGCGGCAACCTCTTGAGTGCAGCCCTAACCTGCACTATCGCCTGGAGTTGGCAAGGTTGGGGTATATGACGCTTTCACCTGCATACGGCAGTGGTCCGAATGGGCCCAGCTGTAACCTTGTCGATGTACCTGAGGGAGCGCCCGATCCTTCGATGGCGTTTGATGGTTTAAAAGAGAATGTAGACTACAGCTTTCGTTTCCCTTACTGGAACAAGTATTGGTGCTCGAAATCGAATCGCAAAGTGGATACCTTGCCTGTAGAGAGCCAGTGGAGTGCTGATGACTGCCTTGCGAAAGAGGAGATCAATTGGAATCATTGCTTCGACAAAACAGCTCTGACTCCGGATAAGTCTAAGGCTCGGCTTCCAAATTTGAATGGAAGACTGCGTGCCCTTCGAGTGCTGATGAATTGTGTGGATGCCTTGCATAGATACACTCGAAACATTGGGTGCATAGGACATTCAGTGGGTGGAGGATACTCTTACGAACTTGCATTTATTGATCCCAGGGTTCGAGCTGTTGTTTGCAGTGGGCCTGGCTTTGGCCCGTGGGACGGATTAGCTCCAAGACCAGTGTTTTACGCACTGACAAACGATTTAGCCAAGAAATGTGTTGATTCGTTTAATCAGGCGAACATCGTGTATCGGCAAGCTTTCGGCGCACCACCCCGTGTTCAATGGCCTAAAGAGAAGAACGGTGATCCCATAAACATCCCTAACAAAGACTTCCCATACGAGCACGATTTCCCATGCCCCTCTCGCCAGCAGGCTTACGACTTCTTGAGCACCGCTCTGATTGCGGATCAATCAAAAAGATATGGGAAATAATATCTGACCGCGACGATTAGAGTCCTTTCGACGTCAGACATCGCGCGACACGCGCTGAAGTAGCGTCCTCCTGCGGTCCACAGTTGTGTAGCCTGCCCTAGCTAAATGCAATTCTTGGGAGTGCCTTCCGGTGCAAGGTCAGGGAGCACCATAGAAGAGGAGGGCCTGACGGCCCGCCGATCACGGTCGTCTGGTGCGCCTACTCAAAAGGCTCCGCGGCATTCTTGGCGGGTTTCGGATCAAGCCGCGGGATCTCGCCCGCGTGGATTCTCAGCGACGAGCATCTTGACGGTGTCTTTACCCTCGGCGACTTCTTTGTCGTATTCGCGGTAGCGGAGCTCGCCGGAAATAACTCCTTGTCTTAGATTTTCCGTGTATGCGGTTCGCACTTGCCCGGAGGGTGCCGAATGCGAACCGACTCCCAAGGCGGACGTGGCAAGTTTTGTGGAGGGGGGACCCCGGCTCGTCTGGGGGGGGAAGGAGTCCAACCCCCGTACGGGCGCAAGCGAAGTTGCCACGTCGAGGGGGTTCCAAAACTTCGCCGCAGACTTCGCCGCAACGAGCGCCAAATGTGCTCCAAAATGTACTTTGCGTTCTAGCTATGTTGATGAAAGCGCACGTACGCAGAAACAAATAGAGCGGCTGTTAACCGGAGGGTTGTAGGTTCGAGTCCTACCTGAGGAGCCATTCTTTTGTAGCGCACACATTCGAAAGCCGGTTCCACCCCACACGAAAGACGCAAGACGGAAGTAAGACGGAAACACACGTTCGTACCGTGGTCGGACGCGGTATTCCAGAGGGAGGATTCTCCCATGGCAAATAAGCGCGTCCGCCTCGTCCGCTGTTGCGTGGTGAACGGTAGCGGCAAAACCATCTACTGCAAGCCGGAGATCACGGGCAAGGGACAGGTCTCCAGTGAGTGGGTGTTGTTCAAGGGCAAGAAGTACAAGGTGCCCGCATCGGAGGGTCGTTGGCTGATCCGATGGGAGGATGGCAGCCGTCCACGCTGGCAGTCGGCTCGGAACATGACCGAAGCCATCACTCTTCAGATCAAAAAACAGGCGGAACTCCACGCCATTGCTGCTGGCATCGAGATCAAGGTAGATGATCCTTCCCGGCTCCGGCTGGAAGTTGCCTTCGATGACTTCATAGAGGATCAGGAACTGCTCAGGCGAGCCGACAAGACTGTGGATGCCTACCGAGCCGTCAAGAACACGTTCCTGAAATCCTGCCACCACGCGTTTCTCGATCAGGTCACCAGACGCGATCTGCTCCGGTACGCAGAATACCTTCGTAGTGTGGAGAAGTTGTCCGACCGGACTGTCCACACGCGCTGGACGGCCCTAATGACCGTGCTCAAGCACCACGGGATTCGTGGCCTTACGAAGCGTGGTGACACTCCGCAGTACGTGGAAGAGGAAGCGGTAGCCTACACACAGGCTGAACTGGACGCGCTGTTCAAAATTTGCAAGCCGGAGTACCACCTGCTGTTCACGTTCTATTTGCGAACAGCATTTCGCATGAAAGAAGTGATGTTCCTGAAGTGGTCGGACATCAACTTCGAGACTGAGACAGTTCGCGTGAAGGCGAAGCCTGAATATGACTTTATTCCGAAGCGATGGCATGAACGCAGCATTCCTCTCGAAGAAGGTCTGTTGCGACGCCTAGAGGCTCGCAAGAAGAACGTGAAGGGCGACGGCCTTGTCTTCCCCACATGGAATAACAAGCCGAACGGGAAGCACCGCCTCGCGCTGGTGCGGCTCGCGAAGCGTGCAGGGCAAGATCCAGAGCAGTTCTGGCTGCACAAGTTCCGTGCGACAGCAGCGACGAATTGGCTGCGTGCAGGTATAGATGTGCGGACGGTGCAAAAACTGCTAGGCCATCGTTCGCTCAACTCGACGTTGCGTTATCTCGCTCCACTCCAAACCGCCGATTTGGGCAAGACCGGAGCATGGAAGGCCGCTCACGCAACCGCTCCATGAATTAGAAAGGAAGCGAGTGAGGTTTCTATCGGTCGTTCATTGCGCTCGGTGGCGCGAACGCCTTCCCCTCACTCGCCGCTCAAGGCGGAGACAAAACCCGGTGAAAGGGTGTCCACACTCTTGTGATACGAAGTTTTCAAGCATTACTTCAGTGACATCGCGTTGCGTTGGCTTGTGGTGGCACACTGGCCCTTATGCCAGTTCGCTGCCGTATCGTAGGAAAAACGGATGATACTCATCGCGTTGTCCTGTGCCCATCCTGTGGCCGCTATCGTTTGATAGAGGGCACCATCCTGAACAGTGGGAAATGGAGAAGCAAACCGGGAAGTCGCGACTGTGCCAATCCCAACTGCGCGGAAGACGCCGAGGAGCTTGTCCAATACAACAAGAGGAGGGCAGAGGAGGCTGCGGCACATAGGAAGGAGCGAGAGCGCATCTTCAATCTTCCGGATTATGATCCCGCCGTGGATCTGGAAGGTGAATGAAACGACGTGAGTGAGGCTGTTACGACGATCACGGTTGTTTGCCGACGCTGTGGTCGGCAGCATGAGATTCCTTTTCAGGTTGATCCCAAGTTCAGCGGGAAGAAGTACCGAGCCGCAATGGAACAGTCCATGATTGCGGTGAAGCGTTACAAACCTCTATGCCCTAGATGCCGCAAGCAACTCAGGGTCAACGTCTAACTTCCCAGATGTCAGCTACTTGCGAAGCATGAATCGAAACATGAATCCAGAGTAGAACCTCGTCTCATCCAATGTTTACGCGGCAATCGTCGAAGCCCGCACGAACCTACCACGACGCCTTAATCAGCGCGTTCTCTGCGCTGCCCAGGTCTTAGGCGGAAGTACAAAAAATTCAAATTGTGGGAGATGTGTATGTCCTTCGCATCGACACTGAAGTGTCTCTCTACGCCAATGTTGCTGGCTGTCTTGGCTGCTGAAACCCACGTCGAAGCACACGACGTGGATGAGCATTTTCTGAAGGTAGTTGAAAAGGTGCTGTGGTACCGCAACTGGCCGGGAACCCTGTCTGACATCGATTTGTTCGCGGCAGCGGACGATATCCCGATGGGTTTGCCACTGTGCATGATCATTACCGAGATGGGCAAGCGTGGTCTCGATCCTGCTGATGATATCCGGAAGATCAAGATGACTCCGGAGCAGGTAGAGGCTGTTGAGAACGGTGCATCCTTCTGCAAGGAGCACAGTGAAGTCTTCTGGGCTGATGAGATGTGCCCCGAATGCCACCACGACGAGCTGCGTCGCGAGCTTGATAAGTACGATGCGGAAAGGAAGGTGAGTGCGTGACATCAAGAGAATGTACTGCACTCTACCAACTGCACCTTTCGGATAGGCTTCTGATTCCGCAGCTACCTATCGTAAGGATGTCACGTGCGGAACTGGATCGACTGCCAGCCGGCAGCTTAGGGCTTGAGCTATTCGCTCGTAATCCGCTCCCAAGCAGCCGGTACCGGCGCAAGCGCACATAGCAAGAGCGAGGACGGGTGTTGCAGCACCTGTCCTCACCTCTCTATTACCGGATAAAACACTGGAGAGACACATGCACCAAGTTATCGAAAGAACGAAAGCCGTGCGCCTGCTGCATGCGCTACAAGAAACCATTAATGATGCAATCGCCTATGACGGTGCCACCAACGGTGACATTGTCCGCGCAGTTATGGCGCTCGCCAACGCGGAACGAAAACTCTTCGCGAACACACCTGGAAATTACGAACTACCGGAGGCTGACTGATGAACAGTGACCACTACGATCCGCCGTTCGAATACCAACCTCCACGACAGCCATATCTCGTGCGTTGGCAATCGAACGGCAGAGATCACTTCGCGATTTCGTGGGGTGAAAACGATGAGGAGTGGGCCGACCTGTGGGCGGAAGACGAAGAGGAAGAGAACACGTTGTATCAAGTGGACTCTTTCGATTGGGAGAACGGCAGCTTCGTATTCAGCACGAAGCTCGAGGTTCAGAGGCGGTTCGTGCCTAACTGGAAGGTCGTCCGCAAAGAAGATGAAATCTGGGCAGAAAGAATTTGATACACCGGACGCGCTTTTGAGTATAGATCTCTGTGGGTCGGCGTCTCCACAAGGCGCGGACAGATTAAGGGGATGGTTTCATGCTGGCCATCCCCGCTCTAAAACCATAAGCATGAGAGTTGGGAGAACAGTATGCAACCATTTGAAGTTTCTGCGACCGTAGTTGGTAGCCAGAACCGTCAGCTTTTCACCACATTTAACTGTCCATTATGCGGAAAGCCGAACAAGGAAGATTCGTTCACCGTTGACGAACTACGCACAGGCGCACGCTGTGGCTTGCAGGGTTGCTACGAAGATGGCTGTCCCGGTGGTCGCATCATGGTTGTGCTGGAGAAGCAATGAAGGCTCCCACTATCGACATCGACCAGCTTGTCAAGATGCTCTTGACCGGAGAGCACAGCGACATTGTGAAGCACCATGCCGGACCATTGAAAGCAATGGTGAATCTGGCCGTCCTATTTGATGTGGTCGAGGGCAACTGGGAAATTTATCTACAAGCCATCGTTGAATACACTGAGAAGCATGGCAAGACACCAGACACCAAGGGTTTGATCGACTACATACTGCGCGGTTGGAGTCCCTTCTACCAAAAGGCAGTGAACACATCCCTCGAACTGGACAAGAATCTCGAGGATGTCGAAACCTTCGAGGAGACCGATGTCGCTGCACTGATCAGCGACGTGATCAACCAGGTGAACGTTGTGGCGTTGGAAGCCATCTGCCAGAATGCCTGCCTCATCGCTTCAAAGCATGGCTGGCCCCAGCAGGGTCTTGCCATGAAGCGCGATGAACTTGGACTGGAGCCTGCGCAGGAGTACTTCCGACGCGGCTGCTCAAAGCTGGTGGGCAATCTCGAGTCTGCTAATGGCCTGTGGCACGAGAACACTGATGCCATCGTGGAGACGCTGAACGAGAGGGCGCCGGGTGCCATTATCAATACTGGCCTTCGTGGGATGGATGATGAGTGGAACCTCAAACTCGGCAAGACCCTGCTGGTAGCCGGGACGTCCGGAGATGGAAAGACCACTCTGACACTCACATTGCTCTACAACTTCGCGTTGCAGGGCCATAACGTCGTCCTGTTCACGCTTGAAGATCCACAGCTTGATGTCTGGGTGAAGCTGGCCTTCATACACACCAGTCGTTTCAAGGATGAATTCCAGTTGCCGTCGTTGTTTGAATGGGAGCAACGCATGGCATGGGAAGACGCTGGCACTCACAAGAGCCAGTGGCTCACCCCAGAAGAGAAGGCCAACATGCGTGATGTCATCTGCTCAATTAGAAACCGCGACAAGGTTCCCGGCCTGATCGATGTGCAGGCACTCGGCGAGTGGAGCAAAATGAAAGCCTACACGCAGGCGAAGATGGCTGAAAACAAATACAGCGTGATGGCCGTGGACTACTTCGGCGAGCGCATGGAGACCTTGGGTGATCCTCGCTGGCGCGACAAGGAAATCAATGCCGCAGCGGGAGACGCGATCAACTTCGCCCAGGAAAACAACATCCTGCTGGTAGCTCCGGTGCAGGTGAAGAAGAATCTGCGCGATGCCTATGCTGCCGAGTATGTGGACGACATCAGCAAGAACTCAGGATTCATTGCACCTTATGATGATATTGCTGCGGTGAAGGCTGACCAGATCCAGGCTCTCCCGCAGGGAGCCGATTATTGCATCGGTGTGTGGAGCGGCAACGAGTTGAAGAAGAAGAACCAAGGCCTGATCTGCTGCATGAAATTCAGACCGACGGTGCAGTTCCCCTGTTTCCGATTCCAGATGGATAAGAACTCGAAGTACATCAGGGATGCCGGGAGGATTGCCAAAGCCGTCGAGTCCAGTATTGTGCTATCGACGACGAAGTATGACCTGAGTCAGGAGTTGTGATGGAAGAGAACCAGAATCCAGAGTTCGTGGGCAACGAGGAGAAGTTCAAGTACCTCGCGATCCACGGTTACGAAGATTTCCAGAGGGATAAAGAAGGCAAACTGGCGGACGGCTCCCGATTGTGGATCAAGCAGGCCACGCGATTGGATTCCGACCCGGACTATCAGAGACTGACACTGCTCCAGCGGGAGGTCTTGAGTGCCCTGAGAAGGCTCACCGGATTACACGCAAACTGGCCTCGCAACAATCCCACGGTGGTCTCACGAGGCATGTGCGCCTTACCTACGGATCGACCACACGTAACTCACGCCATACGTACGCTGGTATCACGAAATCTAGTAACGCTTTCGAATGAGCGGCTTCGCTTCTTAGAAGTAGTAGATAAGAGGAAGAAGAAGGAGGTAGTAGAGCCTACCAGCCAGCCTTCTCCGGATGAGACAGAAAAAACGACAGAGGTCACCGCGCCACCGCGCTCGGCTCGCCCTGCCGATTGCACTTGCAAGGGTCGCAAAACTCCCGGTCACTATCCGGGGTGTCCCCACTCCGGGAAGTCGAACGGTCAAGCATCGCCTCCGACAAGACGTATCGATCCACTCCGCGATTGGGATGAAAGTATCGATGGTATCCCGGCTGACACCATTCGCCGTGCCATCCGTTACACGCTCGATATCAAGAAAGACTGGTGGCTCCGCGAGAACATGAACGTGGCCTATGTCCGGCGCAATGCTCGGAAGCTAGTGGAAGAAACTCCACCGAAGCATCTAGAGCCAAAGTACGAAAGCAAACCTGATCAGACGTGTTCCAAATGCAAAGGTACGGGCGATGTCATCGTAGAAGACGGGCTTTACCAGTCGTCCGTGACCTGCGAGTGTGTGCAACAGGTGGAAGTCAGGTGAAGCTAGTAAGCCTACTTGCCAGCACTGGCTGCTGCTTCGCGTATGGTTTCAGCGTGGTCATAGCCAGCTTCAATAGCGAGCTTCCAGAACTCATCTCGTGCGGTGCCTCGATCCAGTCGTAGGTTCCTCGTCTCCGCCCTGACGAATTTGCAGAGTTGATCCATGACCATACCAGACGTGCCAAGATCGTCGATCATGATCTTGCGGAAACCCTCTATCGTGCTCGCTGGTAAAGCAGGCCCATTGATGAAATAGCTGAGGTATTTAATGAATCCCCCATGCTCGACTGTGGACTTGCCCGAACGATCATTCTTCTTGAAGACATCGAGATGTGACTTGCCATTGCCACCTGGAAAAGGCTTCGTGAAATAGTCAATTCTCGCTTGCGGTATTGCATTGCGGTTCTTGAGCGATTCCAGCAATCGTCGTGCGTACTGCCCTGTGTAAGGACGAGTGTGCTCGAACTCGTCCCTCATTTGTCGTTGAAGCTCGACTTCCTCTGGAGTCAAGTGAATCGGCTTGATCTCGGGTACGTCCATCGGCACTTCCCCTTCGAAACACGCAATTTTACGCCTTCCGAAGTGCACAGAAGATCGTCCCTTGGACAGCCCTGATGGAGTCACTTTCGGACGAGCATGAGTATAAGCTCGCCAACAACCGCCAGTGTTCCCAGTCCGACGAGCCAACTTACCCAAGGCGAAGTGCAGAAGCACCAAGACCAAAGCTTGGAAACGAACGAACAGACCTGCGCTCCCAGCCCTGGTGCTGTCGTGCAAATTGGAACACCTAGCGCGTGCATAGTTTCGACGGTTTCTGCACCGCACTTCAGGTCAACTGCCAATCGTTTCATTGCTGGAGCAGCAGCGGCCATTTTCACAACCTCCTCAGCAGACTTCGAACTGCTTTGATGCCGAATTGCGGCATAGCGAACTAAGTCCCGGACTTTAGGACACCTAAAGTGAATGCCGATCGCACCCCTGAAGATTTGCAGCCAGCCAGCCTGTGGGAAGCTCACTGCCGGCCGATTCTGCATAGAGCACCAGCTCGAGAACCACAGCGTTGAAGCCGCGCGAGCATACGATCGCCATCGCAACGCTAACGATCCTTTCCGCAAGCTGTATGACGGACTGCGCTGGATCGCGTTGGCTGCTCATGTAAGGCGAGAGCAACCACTGTGCGCTGCTTGTGGCTTCCGAGCGAGCAAGGATGTTGACCACAAGATCAAAGCACGCGATTGGGTGGCCGCTCACAATAACCGCATCAACAGCTTTTATGATCGCGAGAACTTGCAGGCTCTCTGTCGGTCGTGTCACTCCGCGAAGACTGCGAGAGGCGAGTGATTGGTAAGCATGAGACACGTTGAGGTCGAGGTACTGTATCCAGCAGTCAAGGACGGAGAGAAGCCGAGCGTGACCATCATCGTGCCGGATGATCTGGCTTCGACTGAGGTGCTGGGCATTGCAGAGCAGGTGCTGGCGAGAGTGACGGACGAGCAAGCAAAGCCGACACAGTCTGGTGTGCAGTACACAGCACTGGAGGGGAGCGGAGGCTGATTCTCTAGCGCACACATCGTCTAGGGCCGCGCCCCATTTCCGCGTGTGTAGCCAAAATTTCAATTTCAGAAATGCATTGTAGAGTGGAAATATGAGCCGTCCTCCGCTGCCGATGGAAATCCAAGATGCAAAAGGTGCCTATATAGCGCACCCAGATCGCAAGCCGGAGAATGCACCGCAGCCGGAAGGTGAACTTCCTATTGAGCCACCTGCCAGTATGCGACTCACGCCAAAAATGAAGGACATCTGGCGTGAAGTTGTACAGATGCTCGCTCCCGAAGTCGGAAAATCCACGGATATATATGCAGTGGAATCTCTCGTTCGGCTTAAGGTTAAGGAGCGCAGTGGCCGCATCACTGGAGCCGAGCGTGGCCAACTCATCACGCTATATGGACGCTTCGCGCTGACGCCTTCCGACCGTGTGAAGGTTCACGTCGAGAAACCCAAGCAGTCTGCGCTGTCCAAGTTCATGACGAAACCCAAGCCTGCCGCTCACGAGCCGCTCCCGGCTCCCGGTAACACTCTGCCTGCTTGATAACACCACGCAAGAAAACTTCCTGACTTCCTCGCACCTAGATCGAGAGGCGAAAGCCTCCTGATTGGTGTTGTGCCCGAAGGCTCCATCGAGTCCGGACGGCATGACGTGCTGGTTTCCATCCGGCTCCATCGAGTCCGTGTCAAGCCAAGCAACCAAGGAATTTTAGTCATGAAGAACCAACTGGCGAAACGCAACAACGAGTTGTTCGCTGCTGTTGAGCAAGTTCTGAACTCGTGCACGGAATCGAAGCGAGTTCCCACTGCCTCTGAAAAAGAGCAGATGGACAAGATGACGGCTGAGATCGCTGAGAACGAAAAGTCGATCAAGCTGTATGAGGCGTGCGAAAAGGGCAAGGCTGCTCTGAACGCTGCCATCACCGAGCCTTTCGTTCCCAAGAACGACAAGAAAGCCCTGAAGGGCAAGCAGGTTCTGACCGCCGAGTACAGCGATGCATTCTATTCGCTCATCGGCAACAAGAAGTTCTCCAACACTTCCAACTCCGCGTTGGGAGAAGGTGGAACGACAGACGGTGGAAACCTGGTTCCCACCATCGGCCCGGACGGTGCAATCACCGCTCTGGCTCCGTTCGAAGCCACCATGCGCAAACTCGCTCTGGTCATCCCGACCACGAACGACATCAAGTTCGCTGCGCAGTCCTCGAAGACCACGGCTGCTGCGAAAGCAGAGTCGCGTGGCACCGACCATCCGTTCACCGAGAGTTCTCCTGCGTTCGCGCAGAAGACCTTGGGAGCGCACATGTCCGGTGCGTTCGTCGAGGTAACACTCGAACTGGCGCAGGACGTACCTGCCGTTAGCATCTTCCTGCCTCAGGATCTTGCGCGTGCGGTGAACAATTTTGAGGAAAACATTTTTATTAATGGCAGCGGCAGTGGCGAAGCAGAAGGAATTCTGGCTGGCGGAACCGCTGCGCAAACGGCTGCTCTGTCTGGTGATGCGGCACTCGACCTCACTGGGTCGTTGAACCCGTATTACTACGCGAACGCCGAGTTCATCATGAACCGTCTGACTGGTATCGCGCTGCGCAAAAAGCAGTTGGATGCCAACCAGTACAACCCATGGTGGGTCAGCGTGAACGGCGTGGATTACCTCCACGGCTTCAAGGTGAACTACAGCCACTACATGCCCGCATATCAGGCTTCACCGCTTGTGGACGGCGCAGTGGTCTTCGGTGACTACAAGGCTGCAATGGTCATCGGTGATCGTGGTGGCCCAGCGTTGCAGATCGTCACCGACAACATCACCCGCTTGGAAAACGGCATCATCCGCGTCTACGGCTACCGCCGTACAGACTCGCGTGTGCGTCTGCCCGAAGCGGCTCAGGTTTGGACGGTCAACGGCTAACCAGCCGCGTCTGCCTGAAACAGATTGGAGCCATCCCTCGGGGTGGCTCCATTTGCTTTGCGTAATAAATCTCATATGTCAGTAGCGCAAGCCTATATCGATGACGTGCTCAGCGGAAAAGTTCTAGCTGGGCAGTGGATTCGAAAAGCCTGTCTCCGCCACCAGAAAGACCTGACGCGTACCGACATCTGGTTCGACGCGGAAGCTGGTGAGCGTGTCATCGACTTCATCCAGACCTTCTGCAATCCTCCGAACGAAACCGAGCCGATGAAGTTGATGCCGTGGCAGCAAGCCTGCCTGTACATCCTGTTCGGCTGGAAGCGACCGGATGGCTACCGCAGATTCCGCCGACTCTACCTCGAAATCGCCAAGAAAAATGGCAAAACGGGACTCGCAGCAGCACTAGCACTGTACTTTTTGATCGCAGATGGGGAGCAATCAGCGCGAGTTTTCATCGCAGCAACCGCTCTCAAGCAGGCTCGCACGTGCTTCAAGGAAGCCGTGGCGATGCGCAACCGGAATGCCGAGCTAAAAGAAGCCATCGCACAGGCTGGAAATGAGCCTGTTTTGGCCCTATACGTGGCTGAAAATGGCTCCCGGTTGTCGCCTATGGCTCGTGGAAGCGACTCGGAAGACGGTGCAGTCGTCTCCGCAGCCATCCTCGACGAGTTACACAGGTGGAAGACAGGAGCCAACCTGTGGTCTGTGTTGCGCTACGGTGGCAGAACGCGAAAGCAGCCACTCCTCGTGGCTATCACGACCGCAGGCTCCTCAGCAGGCCAGACCTCACTGTGCTGGGCTGAACACGAGTACGGTCAGCGCGTGTTGGACGGAATCGTCACCGACGACGAGTTCATGCCATTCATTTTCTCGCTCGACCCGAAGGATGACTGGAAAGACGAAGCGAACTGGGTGAAAGCGAACCCATCGCTCGGTCACCTGTTCGATCTCGAGACGATTCGCAAGGAATACACCGAGGCTCAGGGCAAACCCACGTCACTCGGCGAGTTCAAACGCTACTGCCTGAACATCTGGACTGATGAAGCAGCCGATCCAGCCATCGAACTGGCGAAATGGGACGAGTGCTGCCGCGTTCCGCTGTCCTCGTACCCGAGTCCAAAGCGTCTGCGGGAGGAGTCGCTCAAGGAACTAGCTGGTCGCATCTGCTTCGCAGCCGCTGACTTGGCTCCCAAGAACGATACCTCTGCACTCGTACTGGTGTTCCCACCACTGACCAAAGGCGAGAAGTGGCGGATCATACCGTTCTTCTGGATTCCCAACGCCAATATAGAGGCTCGTTCCAAACGTGACCGTGTGCACTACGACAGGTGGCACGAGGAAGGATTCCTCACAGCGACCGAAGGCGACATCACTGATCCTCGCAGCATTGCGCAAGCAATCATCGAGATCAATCAGAAGTTCGACCTGAAGGAACTGGCGTACGACGCGGCCTACTCGGAAGAACTGATTCGCATGCTCGGTGAAGCTGGCTTCCCGATGCAGAAGTTCGTTCAGTTTCCGCAGTCGCACGTGAAGATGAATGGCCCTTGCAACGAGTGGATGCGCAAAATCCTCCGGCAGGAGCTAGCGCACGACAACGATCCTGTGCTGCGCTGGCAGGTTGGTAACTTGCGCTGGAACACGCAGAAGGCCACCGGATTTATCAAGCCGGATAAGGACAAGAAGCGTGAGAAAAATGACGGCTGCGTCGCGATGATCATGGCTTTGGGACGCGCAACCGATCCGGAGAACATCGTGAAGCCGAAACAGAAATTCTTCTACGTGAGCTCGAGGTAACATGCCATCACTCACCTTACTTGATCTGTCAGAAGCAAAAGCAAACATCAAAATGTCGGGTGATGTCGCCGATATTTCGCAACTCAACAACCCATCGCCCGGACTCCTTCAAGCTTTGATGGGTGTTCCTGCCTCAGCAGGCAAGCCAGTCACGAGGGACACCGCTGTCCGCGTTGCTTCATTCCTGTCAGCGGTGAAGATGCTGTGCAACGACGTGGCGAAGATGCCACTGATCCTTCACGACCAGAAAATCGTCAAGGGTGTGCCGCGTACCTCGAAGGCCATCAAAGATCCACGCTACAGCTTGCTGAAGGACGTGCCGAACCCATGGCAGACGTCGTTCCAATTGCGCTGGCACCAAGTGTTCCAGCTTCTGACGCACGGAAACTTTTATACCCAGATCGTTCGCAGCCGCGTGGGATTGCTACACCTGATCCCGCTCAACGCTTGGTTCATGCAAGAGCGTTGGGATTTCTCGAACCCTGCGCTGCCTGTCCTCGAATTCAAGTATGACGACGGACGCGGCAACGCTCGCGTGTTCAAGCAGAGCGAAATCTGGCACGGCTCCCTGTTGAACATCAACGGCTACGAAGGTGCCTCCGTTCTGGCACTGGCGAAGGAAGCCTTGAGCATCATGATGGCCAGCGATGAAGTTGCTGGTCGCTTCTTCGCAAACGGCCTACACACATCTGGTTTCTTGACCTCACCACCTGAGGCTGACATCGACGAAACCCAAGCACAGAAAGTCGTCGATGAACTGAAGAAGGACATGGCCAGCAGCGTGAACGCTGGCAAGTTTGGCTTCCTTCCCGGTGGAATGCAGTTCGTCAAGATGGGATTCACCGCAGTTGAGGCACAGTTGCTCGAATCACGTAAGTGGAACGCTGAGGAAGTCGCGAGGCTCCTCGGTGGTGCACCACTGGTCGTGAAACTGGGCTACGGCGACAAGAACAGCACGTATGCATCGTCATCGGCTTTCTTGGACGAGTATTTCAACACGACCTTGCTCCCGATCACGATGAACATCGAGCAGACGATCATCCGTGACCTGATCGATGTAACGGAGCGTGGTTCGCTGTTCGCAAAGCATGACGCCAACGTCATTCTGCGTGGATCGCTGAAGGAACGTGCCGAACTCGACAAGATCAACATTGATTCAGGCAAGAAGACACCGAACGAGTGCCGCATTTCGGACGATCTCGACCCACAGGAAGGTCTGGATTACTTCCACGTCAACCAGAATTGCATTCTGCGCGACGGTGAACTGATCACGGTCGGTGTCCGCGGAGTGGGTACACAGGACGAACCTGACTCAGGCGCACCACCCAAGCTGACTCCGAACAGTCAGCCACCTGATGCACAGGCTCCTCCGAAGCCTTCTGCACGGTTCCAAGCACTGGCTGAAGCAGCCGCTGACCGTGTTGTCCGGAAGTTCGAGAAAGCTGGCAGCGTGGAGCCAAAGTTCCTCGCTGAAGTCATGAGTATTTCACTGGAGAAGGCCACCGAGTTCTGCTCGAAAGGTTTGAAGGCAGAGACGATGAAGGCTGAATTGATCGCGTTAGCAACACAAGGAGACTAACCATGGCCGAAATGCCGCAGATTCAAATCAAGATGACCACCCTGCTGCGCAAGGGAACCAAGGTCACCAGCTTCAAGGCTCAGGCCAACGCTGGCGAACTCGTACTGGAAATGTACGACATCATCGGAGCCGACTTCTTCGGTGAAGGCATCACGGTGAACTCCGTGTCTGACGCTCTCCAGCAGAATCCTGGCTATGCGTCGATCACCTGCCGCATCAACAGTCCCGGTGGCGATTTGTTCCAAGGTGTCGCTATCTACAACCTGTTGAAGTCCCAAGGCAAGCCAGTGACCTGCATCGTGGACGGACTCGCGGCTTCCGCTGCTTCGCTCATCTTGATGGCTGGTGACAAACGCCAGATGGGTCAGGGATCGATGGTGATGATTCACAACGCCATGGCCGTTTGCGCTGGCAACTCCAAGGACATGCGCGATATGGGCGACCTTCTGGACACGGTTTCCGCGAGCGCAGCCGAAGTCTATGTGGCAGCGACCGGACTGGACAAGAAGCAAGTTCAGAAAATGATGGACGCTGAGACGTGGATGGGTGCGAAAGAGTGCATGGACTGCGGCATGGCGACCGGAATGTCGAGTGACGACAACGACGGCGACGAGATCACGAACAAGTTTGATCTGTCGATCTATAACAACGTGCCTGACGCACTCAAGGTGAAGGCAGAAGCCACGGCTCCCGAGCCACCTGCTGCGGAACCTGAGTACGTTGAAGATCCGAGCATCACGCTGACGCGTCTGCGTCTGGAACTTCTGAAAGCGAGAGCATAAATGTTCGAGCGGATCATCACACCACCAGCAGTCGAACCAGTCACCGTCCCTGAACTGGCACTGTTCGCTCATCAGGACGTGCCAGAGGAGATGGCTGGTTCACCACCATCGACCACGACTGAGTGGCTGGAGAAGGAAGTTTTCATCTCGGCTGCTCGTGCGTACATCGAGCAGATCGCAATGATCGCGATGGTCAACCAGCGTTGGCTCCTCGCTTACGACTGCTTCCCGGATGTGGATCGCAGGCAGTATTTCCAGTACGACCCGATCTACAGTTTGCCACCGTTCTGGTATCTGCACCCTGCGAAGCACTCCGTCGAGTTGCTGCGTCGTCCGGTGAATGAAGCTGGCTCACCACCGGAGTCTGTCGTGGTGACCTACTACGACTTGAGCGGCACACTGCAAACGTTCGACTCCTCGAACTACACGGTGTTCGGCGACAAGATCACCTTGCTTCCCGGTAAGTTTTGGCCGAACGCGGCACGCATGGACAACGCGGTACGCATCGAGTACAGCGCAGGATACGGTGACACGGCTGATGCCGTTGACGCTCGCCTGAAGCAAGCCGTCAAGTTCGTGGCGAACCACTACTGGGACAACCGAGCAGTGGTTGCTATCGAGCCGACGAGCGAAGTTTACATGACCCTGACGCACCTGCTGTACGGCTTCAAGCTGTATCGCGTGGCGAGGTAATCGATGTCACTGCCTAAAAAGCTGAGCACTGGCTTTCGCTATCTCGGAGCCAGCGCATACAACAGCAAGATCACGCTGATGAACCCTGAGGGAATCGGCTCGAGCGGCTCCAAGGTTGCTCCAACCGTTTTCAAGGCTGACGTTCCAGCCAACATCACCGTGCTGCGTGGCAAGGAACAACTGCGTGGCCCTGAGCTAACAGCCACGATGTCGTACAAGATCGTGATTCGCTATCGCGCTGGCGTCAACTCCGCGATGACCGTGGTCAATCGTGACCAGACCTTCCGCATCGAGGACATTGGCGACCCAGACGGTCAGCGCGTGGAACTGCACCTGTTGTGCTCGTTGGTGAACGATGGCAGATGAAATTAGCTGCACCATTGAAGGACTCGAAGGTGTTGAAGCCGCTCTGCGTGATGCTCCACGCAAGATGGCGGTGAAGTACGTGCGCTCGGCTGGCAAGAAAGCCGCGAAGATCATGAAGGAATCCATCGCTGACAACATGGCGGTGGACACTGGCTTCCTTTCTGAGCACATCGGGATTCAGACGGTCGTGAACAAAGGCGACGAAGGCAGCATCACGGTGCACATTGGCCCTGAGCCAGAGGCTTTCTACGAGGTTTTCGACGAGTTCGGAGCAAACGGTCGTGCGGGACAACATCGCATGGAGCACGCTGCCGAGCGTGTGGAGAACGAGGTTCTAGATACGTTCGTGGGCGAGTTGGACTTCGGCCTAGAGGATTTGAAAAATGCTTGAGCAGGGGATTTACGAAAAGCTGTACGCGACGTCGGACATCACCACGCGGCTGAACACACAGCCTAATGGCGAGCCTTGCCTGTTCATCGACTTCCAGATCAAGGGCACCAAGAAGCCATCGGTCGTGATGCAAACGTCCTACACCAGCGAGGTTTACTCCTCCGACGGAGCCAACAACCTTCGGTTCAAGCGAATCCAGTTCGACTCGTACAGCGACGTGGATGCGCTCACGGCAATCGCCGTCTCGGACGCGGTACGGAACCTGTTCAAGAGTTACAAGGGCACGCTGCCGGACGGAACCGTAGTGACAGGCTCTATCGTTCAGCGCGACCAGTCCATGCCTGTGGAACTTGCAGCGAAGGAATCCGTCCTATATCGCCGACTGCTCGAGATCGAGTTCCAGTACATCGACTCGTAAATCCTGACTAAGAAACTCATATCAGAGAGCAGCTTCACGCAAGTGAACTTGTAACTGAAATAGCACCACAGGAGCCCCACATGAGCGCATCAAACGCATTCACTGGCTATGGCCAGCAGATTTCCATTTCCGATGGTGGCTCACCGCCAGTTGGCGGAGTCATCTCTGAAGTTCAGAGCGTCGATTACAGCGGATCGAAGGTCGATCTGGCCGACGTCACCCACTCGAAGTCTCCGAATCGGCGTCGTGAGTACAAAGCGACCCTGATCGACTCCGGTGAGGTTTCCTTCACGGCGAACTTCATCCCCAGCGATAGCTCGCAGGCAGCACTTCGCACCCTGATGGATGCGGCTGCTCCTGTCACCGTCGTGCACACGCTGCCGAGCACGCTCGGAACCCGTTCTTTCAGCGCGATCATCGTGTCTCTGGACGCGACGACTCCGTTCGACAAGGAAGCCAAGCTTTCTTGCAAGCTGAAGGTCACTGGCCCGATCACAGAAACCTTCGCGTAAACAGTAGTTTCCTTCCTCGATTGATGGACGGGACGAGCCACTGGTGAAGAGCCACGGCTCGTTCCGTCTGGGAGTTCTCCGCTCCCGCTGTTCCGGTAATACATCTCAGGAGAATTCCACATGTCAGCATTTGACTCGATTGACCTCGCAGTTGCTGCACCTATGAAGGTGAAGAACGGCGACCAAGAATTCACACTCGTGTTCGATTTCGAAGCAACCAAGCGAGCCGAGGACAAGCTGGATCTCAACCTGAACGACCCACGCGTGTGGTCGAAGTTGAAGATCGCAGACATCGTCACGATTATGTGGTGTGGGTTGGCCACTCATCACCCTGACGTCGAACTGAAACAGGTTCAGGCCATGGTGAACAGCCGCAACAAGCTGGTGTTGAAAGCCGGGATGTTCGAGCAGTTCTTTCCGGGAGTGATTCAGAGCACGCTCGACAACCTGAACAAGGCTGACGGTGCACTCCCAAACGTGGAGGCTCCAGCCGAGGCGAAAGCCTAGAGGAGCCACCGAAGACGTGGCTGGAGCGTTGGGCAATTGCGCGTTACGACTTCGGGATGACGCGGCAAGAATTCTGGAAGCTGACGTGGCCTGAATGGAACGCATTGCTGGATCGCAGGTGGCAAGAGTTCAGGCGTGACTGCTTCCCGACCGCGATGGTGCTGGCTCAGAAGTACAACAGCCATCGTGAAGAGAACGAGGAGCCAAGGACACCGTTCTCGTTCCTTCCCGGCTACCAGCCAAAGGAACTGAGCAAACGGGATGAGGCTCAGCGCAACGTGCGGACGTATTTCACCACGCTGCGTGACGTGGACGACGAGACCGCTGAGAAGATTCGGCTCCGAGTCATCGAGAACTTGAAGAAGTCCGGGCACGAAGATGCTGAGGCGATTGTGGATGAAGTCTTCCCAGCATGGGCTAGGAAACTGAAGGAAAAGAAATGATCACAGTCAAGACAATCACGGTTGACCTTGTTGCTCGCACAGCATCGTTCGTTGAAGGAATGGACAAGGCTGGCCAGATTGCACTGACCAACGCCAACAACATCAAGCGTGCTTTCAATGCTATCGGCACTGGCGTCGTCTCCGCGCTGGCTGGTGCAGAAGCCGCTCTCGTTGCGATGGTGGAACACGCCATCACCGCAGCCGCAAAGCTTGAAGATGTCGCTCAATCGGCGGGCATTTCAGTAGCTGCTCTCTCAGCACTGGATTACGCAGCCAAGCAGTCGGGTGTGTCACAGGAATCGCTGGCGAAGGCCTTGGAGAAAATGTCCAAGAGCATGCTCGCGGCTGCTGACGCACCCAAGACCGCATCCAACGCATACAAAACCCTGGGCATCAGCGTCACCGATGCCGCAGGCAAACTCCGTCCGACCGAACAAGTCCTGACTGACCTCGCTGAGAAGTTCGCTGTCATGAAGGATGGGCCGATGAAGACTGCGCTGGCCATGCAGTTATTCGGCAAGTCGGGAGCCGAGATGGTTCCCCTGCTGAATCGCGGCAAGGCTGGCATCACCGACCTGATGGAAGAGGCAAAGAAGCTGGGCATCGTCATCGACGACGACACGGCTGCTGCTGCCAAGCATTTCGAAGAGTCCATGAACAAACTGAAGGCTGCTGCCGACGGACTCGGCAACAAGCTGATGAAGGAAACTCTCCCTTCGCTTCAGATCATCGTGGACAACATCACCGAAGGAGCCGCTGAGTCACAGGGAAGGTTCCAAGCCGTCCTGAACTTCGCTGGCTTCGTCTCGAAGGCCTTCATCGTTGGCTTCTCTGCCATCCAGACCTTCTTCGATTCGCTCGGTGAGGAAATTTCAAACTGGTCGCAGGATGCCACCTTCCGCATCGTGGGATTCGCTCGCGCTGCTGACCAAGCAATCCACGGTCACGGCATGCAGGCTGTCCAGACGCTGAAGGATGCCAACTCACTCATCCTCGCGAACGATCAGGCGTCACGCGAGAAGCAACTCAAGCTGTGGAAGGACTACGGTCAGTCCGTAGCCGACTTCTGGAACGCGACGAACGCACAGACGGCGAAACCCAAGCCGACAGGTGCCGCTCCTGCTCCACCGAACGCTGAGAAGGACAACGGAGCCGCTCGCATCCAGGAGCGCATTGACAGGCTCGTGGCTGAGGCTGATGCCGAAGGCAAGCTGGCGAACGCCATCTCCGAGTCAACGTCGGAAACCATCAAGGCTACGGCTGCTGCCGAGGCACAGAAGACCATCGACACCCTGATTGCTGAAGGCAAAAAGAAGGGCATCGAACTCACCGAGAAGCAAATCGAGACGGTGAAGAACGCCACTCTCCGGCTGCTGGCTTACAAGGATGCGCTCGACGTCAACAAGCAAATCCAGAAGGTCATCATCCAGACTGAGCAACAGATCGACGCTCAGCACGAACTGGCCACGGCTTACTCCACGTCCGCTGAAGCCATCATCGCGGCTGAGGAGAAGGCTCAACTGGCTCCGTACATCCGTGAGGTTGACCAGCTTCAGGAAGCCTACAACGACATGGGGAAGAGTGGGCAGTTTACTGCTGCTCAACTCGCGCAACTCGGCAACGCACTGGATCAGGCGAAGTCCAAGCTGACGCAGGAAACCGCTGCCGTCCACGCTGACTCCATCGCGAAGGAAGCCGTAGCGTCTGCCAAGTGGGATCGTCAACTCGGACTCGAGAACGTCCAACTTCAGAAGCAGATCACCGCCACTATGGGTGGCGTCGAGGCTCTGCGCCAATTCAACATCCAGAAGCAACTGGCTGCGTTCAAGGAAGCCAACCCACTCGCATCCGACGCGGACATGGCGAAGCTGGAAGCTGACCTCCAGAAGCAGACTGCCTTGCAACAGCAACTCGCTGCCGCTGAGCACGTGCACGCGCAGTTGAAATACAAGGACGACCAAGTAGAAATCCTGCAACTCCAGAAGATTCGTGCGGAGTTGGTGAAGAACGGTCAGGACACGACCGGAGTGGACGCGGCCATCCACGACGCCAACCTGCAAATGATCGACGACTACGACACGCTGCTCGGCAAGACGGACAGCTTTGCGAATGGCGCAAAGATCGCACTGAACCAGATCGCGCACCAGTCGGAGACCACGGCTCAGCAGTTCTCGAAGGCCTTGACGTCCGGACTGAACTCGGTGAACGACGAACTCGGCAAGCTGGTCACAACTGGCAAGGCTGACTTCGGAAGCATCGCAGCCGACTTCGAAAACATGCTGCTCCAGATGGCACTGAAGGCTACGGAAGCAAAGCTGGCGTCGCTCCTGTTCCCGAGTAATGGAAGTGGTGGCGGTGGAGGCATCCTCGGCTCCATCGTGAGCGGAATCGGTGGCCTGTTCGGTGGCGGTAAGGCAATCGGTGGCGACATCGATGCTGGCAAATCGTACCGCGTCCACCAAGACGAGTGGATCGTACCGAAGACGGCTGGCACGGTCATCCCGGCTGACAAGGTCGGTGGCCAGCAACAGACCATCCACCAGACGATCATCCTGCAAGGTGTTCAAGACTACGACAGCTTCAAGCGTAGCGAGTCGCAGTTGAAGGCCAGCATGTATCGCAGTGCGGCATCAGCGCACGCAAGGACAAGGTAATGGCATTCATTGAGGTTCAATTTCCCGACGAGCTAGCCCTGATGGCAACTGGTGGGCCAGCTTACAACACGACCATCAACCCTGCCTTCTCCGGCTACGAGCAGCGCAACGCCAACTGGCCACTCTCGCGTGCAAGCTGGGACGTCAGCTTCGAGCACAAGACGGCAGCGGAGTATGACGCTCTGCTCGCGATGTTCCACGCGGCTCAAGGTTCTGCGAATGGCTTCAGGCTGTTCGACCCAACCGATTACAAGGTGACCGGAGGCTACATCGGGACTGGCAACGGAGTGAAGACTCAGTTCCAGCTTCAGAAGATTTACACGTTCCCGGTGAGCCAGTACCAGATGACGCGTCCGATCCAGAAGCCGATCACGAGCCTCGTGCTTGACTTCGAAGGCAACGCGCTGACGGACACGGTGAAGGTTTACGACAACGGTGTGGAGAAGCCACACAACACTGGCTACGGCCACGGCTCCCCACCGAACTCGGATTACACGCTCGACTACACGACCGGGATTATCACGTTCGCCAGTCCGGTCACGAACGGACACATCATCACGGCAGACTTCCAGTTTCACTGGCCTGTGCGTTTCAACCTCGACCAGATGAAAGTCTCGAACGAACTCCCGAACGATCAGACGCCAATGTTGACCGTCACTGGAATTTCGCTGCAAGAAGTACGTATCAAACTTGGATCGAGCGCAGGCTAATGAAAACAGCATCATCAAGAATGAAGGCGCATCTCGCTGGTGATGTCACCACGCTGGCCTTGCTATTCAAGCTGACGCGCAAGAAGGATGGGCAGGTGTTCACTTTCACCACTTGCTCCACCGACATCGACACGTCAGCGAACCAAGATCCAGCAGGCCTGACCGGAATCAGTGACGGCTCCCTGAGCCCACTCAGCGGCTACGTTTATGAAGCTGCGATTGGCATCAGCCCGACGGCCATCGAGAACAAGTCTGATCTGTCGTCCGACAACCAAGAAGTCACCTGCTTCATTGACTCGGAGACGATCAAGAACAGTGACCTTCGCTTTGGAATCTGGGACGGCTGCGACGTAGAAATCCGGCTCGTGAACTACAACGACCTCACGATGGGTGAAGTCAAGCTGCGCAAGGGCACGCTTGGGAACCTTTCTTGGAAGTCGGCTTTGCTCACGGCTGAGCTACTTGGATTGGGCAACATGCTCCAGCAGAACCTTGGCAGGAGCTACGGCGCACCGTGTGACGCGGAGTTGGGTGACTCGCGCTGCCAAGCGACCGTACCCACTCACACTGGCGTGATCGCGACTTCGGTTAGCTCGCACGAGATCACAGCGAGCGGTGGAACGTTGAACCTGACGGACGGCTACTACGACGACGGTGTGATGACCTACACCAGTGGCGTCAACAACGGTCTGTCGAACCAGATCGACCACTGGGACGGCACCACGCTCACGTTGAAGCTGCAACAGTTCTCGGCTCCCAGTGCTGGCGACACGTTCACGATCAGTCCCGGCTGCAAGCATGACCCGACTGATTGCCGAGTGAAGTTTGGAAATTTCGTCAACTACCAAGGGTTCCCGACGATGCCGGGACAGGACACGATCCTGCAATACCCAGATGCGACAGGCTAATGAACGAGCGAATTCTCAAGACGGATGGAAGCGACTCGCGCTGGTGTGACCAGTGCAAGTGTGAACTGGCTGCGACGGAGGTTACTGATGCCATCGAACAAGCCGATGGGACGTGGCAGGAAAGTGCTCCTCGTCGCGGCTGTCTTAAGCATCCTGTGGTTTCGATGGTTCGCTTCCGAAATGGAGCGGTGACCACCTTCGAGGAATACAAGCGTCACTCGGAGCAGGTGCAATGATCTCCCGGCTCACAAAGCGACAGCAGCCGATCCCAACGGACGTGCTGAAACAGATTCGCGAGATTCAGATGCAGCACGCGGTTATAGACGAGAGACGCGAGCAGTTGTACCGCTGGCTGATGGCAATGATCGAGCAAGGACACAGAGTATGAAACGCAACGTGATTGTGGAATGCGCTCGGACGTACGTCGGCACTCCCTTTGTCCATCAGGGCAGAGTCAAGGGTGTTGGAATCGACTGCGTTGGGCTACCGCTCATGGTGGCGGAGGAACTCGGTCTGAAGGACAAGCGTGGTGAGCCGCTCCACTCGCGCATCGGTGAAAAGTATTCGCACCAGCCACAAGGGAACCTCGTGCACGAAACCGTGGGCCACTACATCAACCGCAAGGCAAAGCCGGACATGAAGGCAGGCGACGTGGTCACAATGAGGTTCGCTGGAGCAACGTCGCACGCTGGCATTATCGGCGACAGTCCCGAGGGACTCACGCTCATTCACGCTTACTCGGGTGAAGGCGAAGCCTGTGTGGAGCACTTGCTCAACGATGAGTGGCGCAACCGCATTGTCGGCGTCTTCGAGTTTCCAGAGGTAGAGGAATAAATGGCACGCTTAGCACTCACAATCGCTGGTGGCATCATCGGTGGCCTTCTGGCCTTGCCGACAGGCGGAGTCTCAGTTGGCTTGGGAATCTCGCTCGGTGAAATGGTTGGTGGCATCGCTGGCGCACTGATTTTTCCCGGTAAGGGCACGCACATCTATGGCCCACGTGTGAATGATCTGCAAGTGTCCTCGTCGGCTCCCGGCTCCGTGATCCCAATGTTGTGGGGAAGCATGCGCTACGGTGGTCAGATCATCGCAGGAAACGGCATCAGCGAAGTCACCACCACGACCAAGCAGTCAGCCAAAGGTGGCCCGTCGGTCACCAACACCACGTACACCTACTTCTGCTCGTTCGCTGCCGCGTTTTGCAAAGGGCCAGCGACCATCACTCGCATCTGGGGTGACAGCAAACTCATTTACGACAACAGTGGGCCGAACACAAACAAGGGCACGTGGGACAGCAGTGTGAACTACCTGACTGGCGACGTCGTGCAGGCTGGCTCGACCTACTACGTCGCGAAGCAGGACAACACGAACCACAATCCAGCGGCTCGCGACATTTTCGGCTACCTCGAGGCTCAGCTTTTCTGGTCACCGACCACCAAGCCTAAGACCAGCGTCAGCCAGATCGCCAAGAACGTGAACGTGCGTCCCACTTTGTACAAGGGCACCACGACACAGACGGCTGATCCTACGCTCGTGTCGATGAACGGAGCGAACCTCACTCCCGGCTACCGTGGCATCTGCTACGCAGTCTGGAACAAGTTCCCTCTGGCAGATTTCGGCAACCGTCTGCCTAACATTCGCGCTGAGGTCACATCGACCGACACCGCTGCCACTCCAGAAGTCCGCATGGGCGTTGACTTCTCGGGAACGAACAGCACGAACTATCCACCCTTCGTCACCAAGACGTCACCGGACGGACTGGTGGGTTTCACCTGCAACCTGAATGGCCCTGTCGTCGGCTTGCCATACTTCGCTCGCCTTGACCTGAGCAACAACACGGTCGTGGCGCAAGGTCTGGCTGACACCACGCCGATTGAACCTATCAGCGACCTCAGTGGCTTCACCACCATCGATCCTGGGTACACCGGATTCGGTGGCACGTTCTGCGTGGACAGCAACTATGACGTCTGGGCATCGTGCGTGGATCACAATGGCCAGCCAGCCATCGTGTGTTTCGACGGATGGACGTTGAAGGCGAAGAAGTACATCAACGCCACCCAAGTTCGCACGGCTTTGTACAACCCTGACGGTTTCGACTCGATGGTTGTGTACCACACGGACAGCACCGATTACATCCTGCTGTCGGCCTACTACTCGACTTACTCTGGCTTCTTCGCGAATGGCTACGTGGTGGCCGTCTTCCGCCTGTCTGACTGCTCGCTCGTGGGCCAGTATCCTTACGCGCAGCCGGATGTGCTCGACCCGACCGACACCTTCACGGTTCCGCAGGTGACGCAGTATCTGCCTGTGGTCGATCAAAAGGGCAACTTCTTCTACACGTGGCAAGGTTTCCACGACGACGTTCACAGCAACCATTACACGACCTACGACGCGTACATCGCGAAAGTCTACATGCCCGGAGGAGTGTCGAACTTCGTGGCAGCAGCTTCGCCTGCCTACACCGACGTGAAGCGTTGGAGGATTGACGGCAACGCCACTAACGGCATGATCACCAACATCATGTATGACGGTGACGACGACACGCTCATTGCCTTCACCACCACAGGCGTGATTTACAAGATCGACGCGAGCGATGGCACTGTGCTTCAGACCACGGCTCCCAACCAGTTCAACTACAGCAACGGCTCCTTCGCCATCGACTACATGGTTCGTGCGCAGAAGGGTGTGTGCGCCAACGGAGTGTTCTTCGCTGGCCGATATGGAACAGGCAACGGTGAGAAGCTGGTTTGCTTCAACGCCAGCGACCTCACGGTGTTCAACTACTACGATCCACGCTCGTTCCCACATCTGCCTGCAACTAGCCAGAATCTGTCGCAGGGAACGCTGACCTTTGATCCAGTGGGCAACTCGATCCTGCTAAACACGTACGGCTGGTACGTTCCGGATTCACCGTACGGCTCCGGAGGCACCTTCTCGAATCGCTACGCAGTTTACCGTCTGTACCTCGACCGAGTGTCCACCGCAGGCTACGGCTGCGACCAGATCGTGAAGGACATCTGCAACATGGCTGGCATCGTGGACGCCAACATCGACGGGAGCCAGATCGCATCGCTCAGCGTGCAGGGATACCCTGTGGCGCAGATTCAAGCTGGCAAGGACATGATCAACGTCCTCGCGCAGATCAAGTTCTTCGAAGGACGTGAGCGCGACTTCAAGATGGAGTTCATCCCGCGTGGCCAGGATGCCATCGAAACCATCGCGAGCGACGACCTTGGAATGGAAAGCGACAAAGGCCACCTGACCGAGTCGCTGGCTCAGGAGCAGGACAGACCGAAGATCGTGGAGGTCATGTTCACCAATCCTGATCTCGACTACCAGCAGGACAAACAGAACCGTGTGCGCCACTCGAAGACGATGAAGAGCAAGAACGTCACGTCCATCTCGACGCCTATCGTGATGACGGCTTTCGAGGCAGCGGGAACCGCAGACAAGATTCTGTGGACGGCTGAGGCAGAGGCTCGCACCTTCAAGACTTCAACGCACAAGGCCTACAACTTACTGTTCGATCCTTGCGACGTGATCAACCTCGTGACCGACGATGGGCTGACGCTCACCGCTCGCATCACACAGGCTCAGATGGGTCAGAACTTCGCCAGCGCATGGGAGTTGACCAGCGAGGATTCCAACAACTACATCTCGTCGCAGAGCGCAGTGACCGACACAGGCTTCGTGGGCCAGACCTTGAGTGGCCTGTCTCCGACGCTCTGGTGGCTGCTCGATCTGCCTTTGCTCACTGACAGTGACGCGAGCGGAGATGGCAACACAGGCTACTACTTCGCTGGTGATCCTTTCGCAACTGGTGGATCGTGGCGAGGCTTCGCGCTGTACAACTCGAGTGATAACGCGACGTTCAACCAGCAGGGAGCCAGCGTGGAGGCAATGTCGTATGGCATCGCCACAAACGCACTCGCGGCTCCTGCCTCACCGTGGCGTTGGGATGAAGTGAACACGCTCACTGTGAAGATGTTGAACGGCACGGCTCCGTCGAGCACGTCCGACTTGAACGTCCTGAACGGAGCGAACGCGGCCATCCTCGTACCGAGTGGTGAGGTCATCCAGTGGGGAACTGCCACGCTGAACAGCGACGGCTCCTACACCCTGAGCCACCTGCTTCGTGGACGCAGGGGAACCGAGTTGAGTTGCGGTACCGCTGCGGCTGGCGAGAAGGTTCTGTTCCCATTGACGGCTGGAGGCTTGCATCGCTCAGTCGCTGGCACTTCGCTGATTGGCCAGACGCGCTACTGGAAGGCTGTGACGTTGGGTTCGGATGTGAACTCACCGCTGCCTCTGACCACATACGCGCTGAAGGGTACCGATCTGAAGCCTTACTTCCCGGTGGACATCACTGGCTCGCTGAGTGGTGGCACGTGGACGATTGGCTGGCGTCGTCGCACGCGGCTCGGAGGCGACTGGCAGAATGGCGACGGTTCCGGCTCACCGACTTACACAGGCATGGCTGTTCCGCTGAACGAGGACGGTCAAGCGTACTTTGTCGAGATCACAGACTCGACTGGCGTGGTCAAGCGTTCCAGCACGGTGACGAGCAATCGGTTCACCTACGCGGCTGCTGATCAGACGACCGACTTCGGTGGCGCACAGACGACGATCTACGTGAACGTGTACCAGATTTCAGCGACTGTTGGACTCGGCTTCAAAGGCAGCGCAGTGATCACCGAGAGCAAGACGCTCCCGGATGTTGACACGGCTCCCGCGATGACGGACATCCCGACTCTCGGCTCAGGCACGACGGTCACAACTGGTGGCTCTGGCGACACGGTCACAGTGGGAGTGGAGTAATGGCATCGATCAACATCACGTACTCGAAAATTACTCCGGCTGCGGAGTCGGGCTATCAGAACAACCACTTCCAAGTGGACAACACTGACCCGAACAATCCGCACGTCTCGTGCGAGACTCCGTTCGCCACAGGCAGTGTCGCTGGCTTGCTCAAGATCACTGGCGACATCGGTGGCACGTATTCGACTCCGAAGATCACAGGCTTGCAGGGAACTCCGGTTGCGAACTCGGCTCCTGGCTCTGGGCAGTTTCTCCAGATCATTGGAGGCAGTTGGACACCGCACACGCTGGTGTGGAACGACATCAGTGATGCGACCTTCACTGGCGACGTCTCGAACGTTGCGAAGGCCTTGACGGTAATTGGCTTGCACGGTGTGCTGTTCGACGCTCCTACCACGGACGGCACTACGCCAGTCTATGTGTCGGCTGACGGCAAGGTGGAATGGCAGGCTCCGTTCGGCACTGGAGCAGGTGGCTCCACGGCAGGCGTACGCACCAACGTCGTGCTCACCACAGCGAGCATCGCAGGCGACAGCTTGAGTCTGGCACTTGGCACTGTGGGATTGAACCGCAGTTTCCTATTGACGAAGGTACAGGCTGACAGAGCGTGCAGGATTCGGCTTTACGAAACGGCTGCTGCACGACTGGCTGACACTGGCCTGTCCTCGAGCGGCACGCCGACGGTTGATCGTTCGAAGGACATTCCTCCGGTTCCGGGAACGCAGCATGGCGTGATCTGCGACTTGTATCTCGACACGTCCGACAAGTACACGGTGTGGCGTTGCAGTCCTCCCATCGTGGGTAATAACAACGAGAGCATCCCGAACTCCAGCATTCAGTATGCCATCACCAACCTGAGCGGCTCGGCTCATTCGGTGCAGGTAACTTTCAGCTTTATCGGTACAGAGGCTTCATAATGGCAAACACAATCTCAGCGTCGAAGGCTCCTGACTGCGCTAGCAATGCAAACTACGTGCTGTGGGCCAGCTTCATCAACTCGTCGCTGGCAGACACCAGCAAGACGAAGCTGGTGCAGACCAACGACAAGATTCAGGCTGTGTGGAGCACGATCACCAAGACGCTCTCCAGCATCACAGGCAACGGTACGATCTGGACAGGGACGACTTCCACGGCTCACGGCTTCCGTACTGGACAGGTGGTTTCGATCACTGGCACGACGCACTTCAATGGCGACTTCGCTATCGCGTCCACGCCGACGACCACCACGTTCACCATCACCAAGTCCACGCAGAGTGGTGTGACCGACACAGGCACCTTCACCGCTGCCATCAACGCGTACAGCTACACTGGCGACTTCCTGCCAGCGAACGCGCTGACCTTGAACGGTGTCTTGTCCTCCGGACTGACTTCCAAGGTTCACTCCGACATCATCTGGAGCGCATCCACGACCTATGCCGTGGGCGATGTGATCTGGTACAACGACGGCTCCAGCCACTATGGAACCTACATCTCGGTCTCAGCCGCGAACCTGAACAACATTCCGAACGCGGCCACCGTCGGCTCCACTGGTAACTCCTCTGGTGGAACCAAGTGGAAGGTTTGGAACTACGAAATGTGGCACACCAACGACGGTCTGCAAGCCGCGTACATGCGGCTCGAGTATGGCACGGTGTCGGCTGGCGTCCCACAGATGGCGTTTCAGATGAGCAATGCCGTCACTGGCACGGCTGACTTGTACGCTGGCTCGGTCGCTGCCACTGGCAACTGCACGACTCGTGAGTTTGTCGGTGGCCTGAACTCTGCGACTGCCTCCACGACGCTCTTCGAGTGCGACTTCTGTGGCAATGGTGATGGCTCAGGCTTCATCTGCGTCATGTTCCGCACGGCAACCTCGACCTTCAACTCGTGGGTGTTCGGCTTCGAACGCAGCAAGGACAACACTGGAGCGAACACGGCGACGGCTGTCACTTACGTGGTTGGCGGAGGAGCACAGAGCAGCGGCACGGCAACCTTCAAGCAGTGCTCGCTCCTGCTAAACGCTGGAGCAGGCTCGTCTCCCGGCATCGGCAGACGCGACTTCCATCTGAACACGATCAGCGACTTACACAGCAGCGATGCTGCGGCTCCCGGCTCCACGACGAACAGTTGGCAGGTAGGCAACAACATCCCGGCTGCTCCGTGTTTCGCCAACCTCGGTTGGTGGACGGCGATGTTGATGATCGTCTGCGTGAACAACCTTGACATCGCAGACGGCACGTCCTTCACCATCACAAGCTATGGCGCGACGCACACCTACTTGGCAGTGAAGAGCAACACGGTAGGTGGCTGGTCTTATCAGTGCGCCAGCAATCGAGGCTCCTTGGGTTCAAACTCGGCACTGACCTTCGCGATTAGGTGGGAGTAATTCATGGCAATCAGGCAATCATTTCTCACGTACGGTTTTGATGTTACAAGCTTCAAGGCGATGGCTCAGTCGGGCATCGGTGCGGCTCTCAGCGCGTTCGGTTGGACTGCGCAGAGTGGAAACGGCGAAGTGAACTGGTCGAACGTCGTCGCTATCCAACCAGCCTCCAATAACAACGTGCCTCCACATCCTGCCACTTATCGCTGGCAAGGAAACTTTGTGGCTGGCTCAGCATATGCTGGAACCACAACTGACAACAGTACGAACGATCTGGTGAACGGCTCGGACAACAATACCTACATGGCTGCGCAAAGCACCAACCTTGCGTTGACGCAGGCCATCCGCCAGACGGCCATCAGCTTCACTCCCTCCAGCATCACGTCGGCTGGTGCGAGCACCATGATTGTCAACTGTGCCACGACCATCGGAGCAGGTGGCACGAACACCTACGTTGGCTGGATGTTCACGCTCGCTGGTATGAACAACGCCAACAACAATGGCTCCTGGATCTGCTCTGCGTCCACGGCAACCTCACTGACGCTGAACAACCCGAGCGGCACCAACGAGACTCCTTCGGGAACTCCGACCGGAACCAGCAGCGCGAACACCACCAGCTATGTTGGCACCATCACGAACGGAGCATCGAACTCCACGAACCCTTCGCCGAATGGAGCCTTCGCTGGTAAGACGTTCAAGATTTCCGGCTTCGGTGATGGCAACGATCAGACGACGCTGACTTGCATCGCGTCAGACACGACACACTTGGCATTCACCAACTCCAGTGGCGTGAACCACTCGGCTGCGACTGCCTTTGCAACCAGCAATGATCAGCCGTCCACGTCGCTCTGGAACGGTGGCACAAACGGTGGCTTCTGGTATCTCTACCCATACGAAACTTGGAAGAACGCCAGCACCACCAACCCGATCTATCTCAAGATCGTGTACTGCTATCAGAACCTCACTGCTGCACCTTGCTTTCAGCTCAGCGTGGGCACGGCTTACGGCACGTCGGGAACCTCCACTGGCCTCATTGGTGGCAATCAGTGTACGTTCGGCACAGCCAACGTCCTGAACTTGGGTGGTGCGTTCGCTTGCAACAGCAAGCTGTATGAGTGTGACTTCTCCGGTGACAGCCTCAACTTCCGCATGGTCATGTGGCGCACGTCAGTAGTCGATGCCGTGCAAGGGCCAAGCGTGTTCGTGATTGACTACGCTCGCGACAACGCGGGAGCCGTCCTCGACACTTGGGTCATGGTGGCGTGGTGCTGTGGTGCCAGCAACTCCGGCACGCAAAACGGCAGACAGTTCATCTACAAAAATGGAGCAGGTGGTACTGGCGCACTCATCACGAGAGGCTGGACGACCATGATGACGGACAATAACTCAACCACAGCCTTCAACGGCAGCATCGTGGCCTTGCCGATCCAGAACACAATGGGCTATGTGGCGAATCCTCAAATGGGTTGTCTCACGCTCAAGTCTGGTGAAACGGTCGATGGTCAGTTGGTGAACGTCGTTCTGTACGGAGCCTCGCACACCTACTTGGTCAGCAAAGGTGCTGGCTCGACGAGTCTTGATCCTGCGCCGTCATCCACTTCTTTCGGTGCCAGCAACCTGGGTGCTGGCGCGATTCTTTGGGAGTAACTGATGTCCACGATTCTGGGCTACGGACAAACGAGCAGCAGCGACACGGTGGGAGGACATTTCCCAATCATCGGTGATGCCACGGCTGCAAACGGCAAGAAGGGCATTCTGTTGCAGGCCACCACGATGAACGCTGGCACGTCTGCCGCTCTTCCAGCGACGGCTGCTGGTTGGCTCCCTAAGCTGTTCGCCAGAAGTGTTTACACCATGGTGCGCGACTACTGGGATTCGGCACTGAGCACTCCTTACTCCGGTCAGATTTTCCCGACGGGAGCCGCAAAGGGAACGCAAGCAGGACAAATCTTCCCGGACTAAATTGAGAGGCACATTATGAGTGGGACTACGACCAACCTAGGTATCCAAGAAATCGCATCGAACCAGACGCAGAAGGAAGTCACCGCGAACACCGCGTTCGACCAACTGGATCGTGCGATGACAGACACGCTGTCCACTGACGTCTCGGCTGGTGGCACCATCACGCCAACCGCGAGCACGGTGACCTTCGCCTTCAACCTGAAGTTCACGGGAACCTTGGCGAGCGCAGTCACCTTCGTCGTGCCCAATGGCAAGAAGTTCTATCGCCTGCACCACGCGGGAACCGCTCACACGGTCACGGTGAAGGTCACAGGCCAGACTGGCGTCACGCTCAATCCTGGCGACTATCGGCTCGTGTTCTGCAATGGCACCGACATCGTTGCGGCTGAGTCCATTCAGGAACTGGCAGCGAACAAGGACGTGGCAAATGGCTACGCTGGCTTGGATAGCAGCGCGAAGCTGAAGTTCTCCGAGTTTCCCGATCCACGCGTCTCCTGCTTGGCATACGATGACACAGCTTCTCCGCCGACGCCTGAGCTTGCAACGTCCACTCACGTTGCCTTTCTGGTCAAGGCCACGGCTGGCGCGTACCACATCCCTGCTCCGGTGAGCGGAACCGATGACGGCAAGGTGGTTGAGATCCACTCGACCCACGCGGCTGCGCACACGGTGACAATTGATCTGGAGTCTCCTCCGGTCACTCCGTTCAACGCGACGTACACTGTGCTGAATTTTGCAGGCTCTGTCGTCGGCGAGAACATCACCATCCGCGCATACCAAGGAAACTGGTGGGTGGTCGGGACTCCGGTTGGTGTCACGCTTTCGTAAAGCTGACTACCGAATCATAGTCTTGAGGGAGAACCATGGACGATGCAACCCAGATGCTTCTTCAGCAATTGCTTGATGGACAGACGGAGCTAACGAAGACCGTCAACAATGGTTTCAAGGAGCATGGCGAGCGACTCGCGAAGATCGAGACGCAGGTTGCGCCACTGGTGAGTGATGCGTCGTTCAAACGCAAGGTGGACTATATCAAGACTGGACTAGCGGGTTCCATCGGTGCCGGCATCGTAATGGCGTTCAGGTTCTTGTTCCCGCACACGCCGACTCTGGTCAAGTAATTGATTGAATGAAATACCTCGACGAAAAGTTCACTCTGCCTGCCAACTCCAAGCGTCGGATCACAGACCGTGAGTGGGAAATCGCTGTCGGTCGTCGCTGTGTTGTCTGCAAGAAACTCACCGAAGATTGTCGCTGTGACAAGTCATAGTCTCGTATTAGCTTCGCGTGGTTGATGCTCAAGTCATATTTGCCTATCGGCTGGCCATGGCTGACTGGGAATTCGAGGTCGCCATCCACGGTGGCAGTGAGCTCCTCGCTTATCATGCACGCAAACGCAGATGGGCAAAGATTGCGGCTCAGCAGCGTGCGGCTGACTCTGCGCTGAGATGGAAACTTCGCAAGGAGAGAGTGAAGCGGCCACGCGCAGGGAACATTTCCGGTTGGATTCAGCCAAAGTCACTCGGTACCGGCAGGGAATGTGGGTGCGGAAGGCCAGCTGTCCGTTTTCTTCTCGGGAAGTTCGACCAGAAGAAATGGGTCTGCCCTAGCTGCTTTCAGTTATGCAGTGAGACCTGATGACCTTTGTTCGTGTCAAGCGGTTCTCGTCTAAGGCATAACTCTTTGCTGTGAGTGAACCTGAAAAGTTTCTTCCCGGCAGAATCGTAGCGGCTCCTGGCGCAATCTCCGCGTTGCAGGAATCTGGCGAACTACTATTCGCGTACCTCGACCGACACATTCATGGCGATTGGGGAACAGTGGACGAGCACGACAGGCACGAGAACGAGCTTAGCCTGAAGCACGGCTTCCGGCTCCTGTCAGCCTACACCCTCCACAGCGGCGTGAAGATTTGGATCATCACTGAGGCTGATCGTTCGTCGACGTGCATCCTCCTTCCGGGGGAGTACTAAAATGGAAGGCCCCAAAGCCGACCACTATGGACAAACAGGTTGAGCCACATCAATCGACACTCGCTGGCTGAATGGCGATGTCAGTTTTTACACGTGTCCAAAAGCCTTTTCACAGGCAGAATGTTGATAGAATCCAGGACACAGCACCGATCTGCAACGTTGGGCGCAGGCGAACAAATAGCGAACATGCTACACTCACTCGACCGATTGAAAGCAATAAATGATATTTAAGCATTCTGAAAGAGAGAGGTCTGGAGACGTGTCTGAAGACCCTTCTGGGAGAACTGCACTCGATGTTCCTCTGCCGTTCGAGCAATTGAACCCAATCGCCGAATTGGAGAGTTGGCGTAAAGAAGTCAATCGTCCCCTCTATCACGTTCACAAGTGGTGGGCCACGCGGCTCGGTTCTGTATTTCGAGCCATGATTTTAGCGGGTAATCTGCCACCCGAGGCTGATCTATGGGCGGAGTTCTACCGGGAGCATGACTTCTCGGACTGCGTTGTTTTGGACTGCTTCATGGGAAGTGGCACAACCATTGGCGAAGCACTAAAACTCGGCTGCCGCGCTGTTGGATGTGACATCAACCCAGTTGCGTATTTTCAAGTACGCAAAGCACTTGAAGGGTGCGACGAATCGTTGCTCCGACTGGCCTACGATCGTCTTCGATCTGACGTGGCACCCAAGATCCGCGAGGTGTACAAGTCTACGTATGATGCTGTTTCTGCTGATGTCTTGTACACCTTCTGGGTAAAGACCTTAAGGTGTCCGTCGTGCAATGCCAAAACAAGGCTGTTTGATAGCTGGATTTTCGCTAGTAACGCATATCCAACGCGCAAGCCAGAGTCTCAGGCATTATGCCCAAAGTGTGGCGAAGTGAACAAAATTGCGTACTCAGACAGCGAAGCACGCTGCAAAGAGTGCTCGTGGGTTTTTGATCCGCAAAGTGGGCCTGTACGAGGACAAAACTTCCGCTGCGAAAGTTGTGAAAAGGAATCCTCAATTTTGTCCGTCTGTCGCGCATCGGGTTCGATCCCGCAACATGACATGTACGCGCTGATGCTGTTGTTGCCTGATGGAACAAAGGTGTACAAGAAACCGGACAGCGACGATCACGCCTTATACGCCGAAGCCGAACGTAGACTTCGAGAGGGGACATTTCCCATTCCAAACACATCAATCCCGCCTGGTCACAATACGGATCAGGCGAGAGCGTACAACTATCATCATTGGAGTCAGATGTTCAATGCGCGTCAGTTGTATGCCCTAGGCATACTGCTGTCCGGAATCCTGCGAGAGCCGAATAGCGCAGTCAGAGAGATGTTTTTGCTGCTTTTTTCGGGACTTCTGGAGTTCAATAATATGTTCTGTTCCTTCAAAGGAGAGGGAACGGGAGCAGTTCGTCATCTTTTTCATCATCACATCCTGAAACCCGAACGTGTTCCGCTCGAAGCAAATCCATGGGGCACAGCAAAGAGCAGCGGTTCGTTCTCAACTCTTTTCGAGCGTCGTTTGATTAGTGCCATACGCTACTGCTCGGATCCATTTGAGCTACAGCTAGCAAGCAACACAGCAGGGAAGGTCGTGGGCAAAAAGGTTTTCAAAATCAACAAGCCGATCCAACCCCGCTTCGCACGTAACTTCAGCGAGCTTGTGAAGCAAGATGCCGAGGTCTTGCTATTACAGGGGGATTCAAGCAAATTGCCCATGATCCCTAACGCGAGCGTCGATTTGGTTATTACAGACCCGCCATACTTCGACAACGTGCATTATTCTGAGTTGGCCGATTTCTTTTACTGCTGGCTAAGAATTGGGATGCAGGGGAACGATCAAGCGTTCGATGCTGAAACGACTCGGCATTCTTCAGAAGTACAGGACAAGAACTCGGTTGAGTTCGGTAAACGGCTAGGAGATGTTTTTGTCGAATGTGCTCGCGTGTTGAAGCGGGGAGGCAGACTAGCTTTTACGTTTCATCATTCTCGCAATGAGGCTTGGCTCGCGCTAGCAAAAGCAATAGAAAGTGCCGGTTTGGAAGTTGTAGTAACCCATCCCGTGAAAGCCGAAATGTCTGGTGCGACCCCGAAAAACCAAGCCAAAGAGCCGATCGACATAGATTTGATCGTAGTTTGCAGGCATCTTTCTGCGAACGATCAGGGTGTGACAAGGGATTTCCTTAATTCGTGTGTGGCAGAAGCGAGTTCTTTCGTCTTGCGATACAACCGCATCGGGACGAGACTTTCTCGGGGCGATATAAGAGTGATCCTCATGGGTGAATTCCTGAAGGTTCACAGTCATATTCGAACGCTCCAGCAGTCTACATGCGAGGACTTCACCAGTTTGCTTGCGGCGCAAATTGAGTCTTTGTACAAAGGGCAGTCGTCTACTCAAGATGCCGGTCATACGCAGCCAACCGCCACAGCCGTCGTAGGAGAGTCTAGCGTTCAACCAATTCTCGATGGTCTCCTGAAGGCGATCTAGTCTGTCGGCTTGATTGCGATGCGAAAGTGGCCTCTCCCTTGCACTCTTTCGGTTCTACCTTCTGGGTGCTTTATGGGATCATGCACGTCAAACGGAGCGACCCCCGCTCGGGTATCTCGCTTGGACTGATAGCAATGAAACTCATGTAGCACGGTTTGTTTTTCCGTGCCCGGTTGAGGAGTAGTCGTCTCAGTTCGAGTGATTCGCCCCACTCTGAAAAGGTCAGGATATGCGTTCGCCAGTTCGCTGCTTGAGTGAACCAGAGTGAATTTTCCTTTCAATACTTCCGCGCTGAGCGGATTCGGGAATACGATCATCGGTCTGTTTCGGTTTGCTCCGTCGGCGAAAGTGCCTAGGCCAATTTCTTTCTTCCGTGCTCCCTCTACTGCTCCGATCGTTTTCAGATATAGAACACGATCTTTGTTGAGGAGGTTTCCGTCACAAAGTGTCATTGCTGGAAAACGAACTTGGCCGTTCGGTAGTGCCTCCTGCTGAACAAACAAGTAGAACCCGCGGATGTCAATCGGTTCGTCATTGTTGCTGTAAACGCGAATCGTGCCACACGGAGGAGTTGAATTGAAGTCCATGGCTTTATCACGGTTCTGTTTACCAGCGACAAAATCAAGCTTTTTGACTTCGATTCCGACGATTCGGGTCAAATCGATTGCAAGAACTGCCTGAGATTGCCCAGCACATAACTCTGGACGGTAAACAACGAAATCTGGGCATGTTAGGGAACCGGTATTTTGCTTCCCACGTGTCAAGCTGCGAACGGCGGTTGCATTCTTCGGGAGATTCTCTTGGGCTACCTTCACAATGTACTCATCCAAAGGGTCGTCCTGATTGATTCCCTTGATGCGGAGCGTGCATGCGATGGACTGCCCGGCGTCATTCCAGAAAGTCTTGCGAATTAGCCGAAAGACCTCGACAGTTAGGTCTGTTACATTTTCGCTAGGTGTGTTGCCAAAAAGTGCCATATGGCGGAATACGTCCCAGCGTAATCCATGAGCTCAAGGGAATCAAGAAGACGCCATACGGTTCCCGCGACTTTCGACCGTGATCCAGGTCACAGTCTCGACGCCACGCACTCGCTTATCATCGACGCCACGCAGTTACTCGGAGGAGTTCTATGCGCCTTATTGCGTCCGAGATCATTACCTTACATCGGCCCACCCCTTGTGAATTGCGAGTCCATTTGCGCTACAAGGACGCTCCCGAAGCGGAACCCGGCCCATTTGACGAGGTGCTGCGTAGGCTGGGAATGCGACACGAGGCGCAGCACCTGAAGACACTCGGCGCGTACGTGGACTTGAGCCGGGTTCCCGAGCAGGATCGGGTAAAAGAGACTCTGAAGGCAATCGCAACGAAGGCAGCTGTTATATACCAGCCCGCGTTCGTCCATGCTTGTCAGATCGACGGAGTCGATGTCGCAATCGTCGGAACACCAGATTATCTGATTTTGGATGGAAACGATTACCGGATTCGGGATTCGAAGCTGTCCCTTCACATAGATGAGGAGCAGCATCCGGAAATCCTTCTACAAGTGCAGGCATATGGGTGGCTGTACGAGAAAACTTGCGGCCTGCGGCCGAAGGCACTGGAGGTTCACGCTGGCACGGGTGCGATTGTTGGGGTGCGATACGATGGCGGTGCAGCAGCCTTGCAGGAACTGCGGAAAATCTTGGCATTAAAACTTTTAGCAGCCCAACCATATGAGCCTGTCGGATGGAGTAAATGCGGTGGCTGTGGGTATTACGAACCTTGCTGGAAAGCAGCTGTAGATGTGACGGACATCGCCCTCATACCAGATGTCGATCAGTCACTCGCACGAACGCTCCATGCTGACGGAGTCGTCAGTCGAAGAGACCTCATTAATCGTTTCGACGTCCCGACGCTGAGCGAATACAAGCGTCCACGCGCAGGCAAGATGGTGCGAGTTGGAAAGGCAGCGGAGCGCATCTTGCGTGAAGCCGAGGTTCTTGAACGAGGGCAGGAGCTGATCCTGAGTTCTCCTGCAATTCCTTCTTCCCCGAATTACGTGATGTTCGACTTGGAAGGAATGCCACCTCATCTGAACGAAATCGACAAGGTGTATTTATGGGGCATGCAGGTCTTCGGAGAGAAGCCAAGCAAGTTCAAGGCTGCGGTGTCTGGCTTTGGTGTTGATGGTGATCGGGAAAGCTGGGACTCATTTCTCAAGATTGCGAAGGGTCTTTTTGATGAATACGGTGACCTTCCATTCGTCCACTGGGCGAGCTATGAGAAAACCTACGTATCGAAGTACAAGAAACGCTACGGAGATCCAGACGGGATAGCAGACCGAGTGCTGGCTAACTTGTGCGACCTGTTTCCTTTGACTAAGGCATCTGTTGTACTCCCATTACCGAGCTACAGCTTGAAAGTTGTGGAAAGTCACGTGGGTTTCAAGCGCACGCAGGATGAGTACGGTGGGGACTGGGCGATGGCTACATTCATTGAAGCCACCGAAACCGAAGACAAAAAGAAGAGGGATGATCTGATGGGTGAGATCCTCACCTACAACGAGGAAGACCTCGCAGCCACATGGGCCGTTTTTGAATGGCTCAGATCGCGAAAGCCACTTGCAGGAGGCACCCAGCCGTAAGCGATTTACTTTGGAAACACACCATCAATCCGACGCATGATGCGTTCGGCCCATTGAACAGCACTAGCGATGAGCGATTCTGTCCGCGGACTCGGTCTTGAATTGTGCAGGTCTTCGGGATTCTTCAGATGGCGAGCGACGAGAATTGCAGCCGCAATCAGTATTACGCGTTTACGCCCCTCGTCCATTTCTCCAAGCGTAGCATATTCGCTTTTTATTCGCCAGAGGCGTATCCTTGCATCTGCGCGGATGCTGTTCTTGATACCCTGAACCGTGGCATTCAGGTGACAAAAAGCGTGCAGAGCGAAGGCTTGAAAACAGCGCGGCTGCTGATGGTACTGAGTAGTATCTCCCCTTTGTTCCTGCTCTGGGCTATCCGTGGCAGCAAGTTGATCCCTGATCGCTACCTCATTAGCTTTTGCGTCGCCATGGTAATACTTCCAAATTTGTTTCTGTGGCTACGAATCAGAACTGCAAGACGGCTACAAGAAAAAAGGGAACTTGTTGTCGGCTCAGCAGAGGATCACCGAGACCACCTTCTTGTGTACCTGTTTGCGATGCTGTTGCCTTTCTATCCAATCGATACGGGAACATGGAGAGATTTCGCAGCTCTCATTTCTGCACTTGGCTTCGTGGTCTTTCTGTTCTGGCATCTCAACCTCCATTATATGAACCTGATTTTCGCCGTGCGGGGTTATCGCGTGTTTACAATCTCGCCGCCCAAGGACGAGAATGCTTACAGTGGCAGAACAAGCCAAGTGTTAATCACCTCTAGAGTCTCCTTGTTAGCGGACGAGCACATCATCGCGTATCGATTGAGCGACTCAGTTTATTTCGAGGTCGAGGGATGACACCTAGACTCGATCCTGAAAACGCTGCTACCACCGAGTTTGGAGTCGGACTGGAAAATGGCAAAGGCCAACGTTTCGTGATGGTGCCGGTTGATGCGAACGTCCAGGAGGCCCTTCGTGAAATGGTCACGGCAACAAGAGACGAGATGAGTGCAATAACTGAGAAGCCCTCAGAATATGAGCCTTCCGAGAAATATGGCTCGACTGAGCACTTGCACCTTCTTTTGACTGACGAATTAGCGTCACAGCTGCGTGCAATTCACGAAGCCGACAATTTGCCCATGGATGGGCGTGTACTTGAAGATCCGTCCGAAGTCTTCTGCTACTTTACGCGCCTGACGTTTGGCAAAGGGCGACGACTCACAGGTGTTCGAAGGGCCACAACGTTCAAGGGCATTTTGAGGAGCCGCCTAATCAGGCTAGCAACTGATGCGCTACGGATCGTCGAAGACAAGGTGTTTAAACTGGATAATGACTTCGACATGCTGATTGACAATACCGATGTCTACATCCTGAGACCCAGCGGGTTCGAATTCGTGGGCGAACTTCAGGATGCCATTCTGGGAGCGGTACCAGGGAATGTGAAGCTTATACAGGCCGATTTGCCATACGTCGATTTCAGTTCGATCGAGACGTATGCCTCTGCTCACCCACGCGCTGCACGCTATTTGGCATCAATTCGCGTGCAAAAGGAAACCAAGGACATTGACAAGAATTCTCTAAAGAAACTCTGCGCGAGTACGGGAGTCAAAGTGGAGGACGTCAAGGGTAAGCTCACAGTCGAAGAGAGTTCCATTATGGATTTTCTCGGAGTTCTGGATCGTCGACTCTACCAAATCGAACTGATCAAAGGCTCCCCCGAATCATTCCGTGCCTCCAGTCGCAGCAGAATTCGAACTCAATGAAGAGTGAGAGAAATGAAACCACTGCTTACACTCCTCAAGAACGATCCCGCACAAGTCGATTCGCTCTCTGTTGAGCAAATTGTCGCCCTCTGTGGAAATGGCAAACTCTCGGACAATTCCGAGTGCTCACGCGATCTACGCGAATATCTTCAGATTGCGAAGAGCGAGAACTTGCAGAAATACTTGCAGACCTGCCTCCAAAGCTCATTCGATCGCAGCGGGTTCGTTTTGCAGGATATCGTTAACGAGTTTGGCAAGCGGCTCGACTATACAGTAGAAAATGGGCTTTATCAGGGAAAGAGCAACGCAGTTGGGTTCGATGGCCTTTGGAATGAGTGCGGGGGCTATCACGTTGTTGTTGAAGTTAAGACGTCAGATGCTTATCGCATAAATCTGGACACAATATCGAGATATCGAGACACACTCATCGCTACTCAGAAGATCACCATTGAATCGTCAATTCTGATTGTTGTTGGTAGGCAGGATACTGGCGACCTCGAAGCACAGGTTCGCGGCTCAAAACATGCGTGGACTGTGCGAATGATTAGTGCCGACGCTTTAGCCAAGCTCGTCACCCTAAAAGAGAACAGCGAGCTAGATTCGGTTGCAAAGATCCATGAATTACTCATCCCCTTCGAGTACACAAAGCTGGACAAAATCATCGAGATTGCATTCACGGTAGCAGAAGATGCGACGTCTGCGCTCAAGGAGGAACAGGCTGGAGGCTCCGAACCGCCACAGGGCGAAACGGAGGCTGAGGTCAAGCAGCATCATACATCGCCTGAAGCGATTACGCTCCTTCGAGGCAATATTGTACAGTCACTTAGTTCGGCGTACTCACCTCTAGTGAAAAAGAGCCGAGCGTTGTATTGGAGTGCGGACAAGGCTCTGCGCGTTGCTGTCACCATCTCAAAACAGTATGGGGATGGTGGGTATTGGTACGCTTACCACTCCGACTGGGATGAGTTTTTAGGTGATGCGAATCAGGGCTTATATGTTCTTGGCTGCATCGGGCGAGACGAGGCGTACGTACTGCCGTATCAGTGGATACATTCCCGTATCGGGTATCTCAACGTCACAGAGCGGGAAGACGACGCTCATTTTCACATTCTGCTTTACCCGACTGCTTCAGGCGGAGTGGCAATCCGGTTAAACAACGGACAGAATGAACCACTAGACAACTTCAAACTCCCTTTATCCCGTTCTTCCGTTGCGAGTTCCACGAAGTGATCCGAAGAGTGCAATGGCTTCGATATGACCGTGCGGTTTCTAGCCCGTCGTTCTAGCCCCTTATCCTTTATTCTTGCGCGTCCTTACAGGGGTTTCGCAGCCTTCCACGTCCTTGTAAGTCACTGCAAGTACAGCTTCGGGTTCCCCTGAAAAGGCTGGCGTCGGCGGTTTGACTCTTGCGTGAAGAGACGAAATTTTCGGGCGCGGTTTCCGTCAACGCCAATCCGCATTAGAAAAGCGCGAATCTAGGTTTTGGCAGTGCATGTCGCAAGACTGGAGTGTCCAATCATTACCCAACCCGGCAAGTACCTTGGTAGCGTCGTCCTTGTTTCTAAACAACCTGGGCTGATTCGTACCCGGAGTTGCGTAGAGTTCGTTACCGTGCGCGAGGAAATAAGAGTATTCCCACTCGTCATCGTGCGCTTCGTTCGTGTCCGGAGGAGGAGGAGTTAGCTGCTGTTTCGGTGGCTTGACCTCTGCCACAGACTTGGGTGTATTCCAGCACTTGCCCTTCTCCCAGTTCATCGCGTCCGCGTCCGTTGGGTGGACTTCGCAGAATTGGAAAGCATTCGTCTGCCACGTCGCCTCGCTCCGACCCGCCCCTTCGAGTGTCCCCGTCGCAATCTTGTACTTCTGTGCGGCACGGAGCGCGGCTAATCCAGCGGCAAGAGCACCCTGCGCCTGTCCCACGCGATCGGCTGGTGCTTCCCAGTTGATAAGATGAACCCAGTCCTCGTGCTGGATGATTATGGCCGAGCACTTGAACTCACGCTGCTCTATTTGATCAACCGTCTTCAAGTCCACAAGCTCGTCAGGCGTGCACGAGCGGTACATCGGCCTGAGGTGATTTTGAACATTCAACGGGAGATGTCCGCCCATATCCAAATGCGCCTGCGGACTGTTCGCGAATGGCGTGTACTTCGTGCAGCCGACGCAGCCCACCAAGGCGAGTAACACCAGAATGCGTTTCATAATCTATTTCTCCAACCTGTTCGTACAACAGAACTCCATGGACCAGGTGTGCTTCCTTACAGGAGCTTCGCACCTTCTACGTTCGATTAACTGCGAGTTTGGATAGCACTTTCAACAAAGTCCGGAATACCAGAGCGACAAGCGAAACAGTAAGAACGACGAGAGCCATGAACACTGCGATCCCGAGAATGAGATGGAACGTCGCGATGAATCCAGCACTCCAGGCGAAGCAGACAAGCAGCACTAACCCAATTAGAAGGATGAACCACCTAGGTAGTGGCATTGTTACTTCTCCTGTTCACCGATGGCCTTCTCCGAACCTCCTAGTGTGGCCCACATTGCCATATAGACCAACGTTACGTTGGTGTGGCTGAGGCTGTTCGAGTGGAAGCCTTTTTATTTCCAGAAAGGAAATCGTGTCAAACACCCTCTCGTGAGGCAGAATCTGAAAGACGGAAAAGACGGAATTTCGGGCGAAATCCGTCAGGCCGGGCAAACATTCGGAACGAAGGAGAGAGGTGCAAATGCTGATTTCAGGCTGTAAAACACAGGCTGGACTGTCGTACAGAGGCTCCAGTAGCTTAGATTCCTACCTGAGGAGCCATATTTTCAACAGGTTACGAGCTCCTGCGTGCTGTTTGCGTGCTGTTGGCGAAAACCAAGCTCGAAACCTTCTCCAAAGCCTCGTCGATTCTCCCATCCTCCACACTCCCGTAAATCATGGTCGTGCGCAGGTCGGTGTGGCGCATCGCCTTTTGTTGCACCTCGAGTGGTGTCCCGACTGACCCCAGCCAGCTGCGGTAGGTGTGCCGAAACGAGTGCGTACCCAGCTTGCCCAGATTTGCTTTTCGCGCGGCCTCCTGCAGCACTCGCCACACGCCCGTGTAGGAGTACGGCAAGCGGCCGATCTTCACCGGGGAAGCAAACATCCAGTCGCTGTCAGCAGAAAACTCCGTCGACCGCCGCCAGAGCTGCAGCTTGGACAACAGCTCAGCCGACAATGGAAACGTTGCAGTCGAGCCGGCAGTCTTCGGCTCATCCACATGTTGTTCGACGATAGCTCGCCGAACGCTGAGCTTTGAGCCAAGCCAATCAACATCCTCCCAGCGCAGAGCTAAGGCTTCACTGATTCTCAAGCCGAGGCAAACACAGACGAGAGCAATCGTTCGAGACGGCTCGCGCATTTGATCAACGAGCTGATGGAACTCATCGACGGTTAGAATGCGTGGCTTCCGAGCCCGTTTACTGACGCCCTGGATCCGCACCAAGCTCATCGGATTGAGTTTCGCCGGAATTAGGTTCGACCACATAGCGAAGTCAATCAGAGAAGACAGTATGCTGCGCAGGTGAGCTTTCGTTTTCGGTTGAAGGCTGGTGGCTTTCAGCCAAAGCTCCACCTCCCGTGCCTGAACCCGGTCAATCGGCGTTGCACCCCAGCGTGGAAGTACATGATTCTTGAGAAAGCTGCAGCTGACGCGCCGGTGCGAATGCCGGTTCGACATTCTTTCCGCCTTAAAACGCTCAGCCACTTCTCTCAGCGTGGGTTGCTCCGTCGTTGTGACGAGAGGTGGATGTTCGGCCTCAATGGTTCGCCAACAGCTTGCTTTGGTTGGGTAATCGAGTCTGGTACCGAGGACTTTCGAGTGCCTCTTCCCAGCTTCGTACCAGAAATACTGCCATACGTTCCTGCGTGTGTCGTACACTAGCGAACCACGCCCGTGCTTTGCGGTCCTTTTCATATTCCTCCTAGTGGACCGCGGATGACGTGCGGGATTGTAGCACCTTAATCGTTTGCGGCGCGGTTGTGACCAAGGCGGAATCGAGATCCTCCTGCTTGAACCGCCAGATGTGCCGCTTGGTTCCGGACAACTTGAAAGCTTGGATCTGACCACGACGGACCCACTCAAGCAACGTGCGGCGGGGGATCTTCAAATAAGCGCTGGCCTCCGCAGCAGTTAACCACGGGGACAAGATCATCCCAGTTTCTCCTAATTTTTGGGTAGAGATACACGACTATGTCGCTTGGTGGGGGTCTAAGAGTGGGCTCCAAACCGCTCCAAGTAGGGTTTGGACCTTCGGGTGGCCGCGCATACATCTACAACTAATTGGGTTGTCTCTCCCAAGCCGGCTTATCTTTAAATTATAGAGTTCCACTTCCGAATGGCAATGTCAACCAGAAGAATGCTCAGCAAACGATCAAACTCCCAGATTGGGACGGCCGCTTAGCGATGCCGCGCAGCTCCCAGCGACTACTACTTGCGATGACATTAAGACCCTGATATCTCTCCCTGTGTCAGCAACAACAGCATCAACCTGACATACAGGTGGCCGCAGAGACACCGATGAACCAAATTCCTTCGCACCCGAAATCGCTGGTGCTGTCGATGCTGTTTCCACAATCGTGAGTCGGTTGTGATGGAGTTTGCACGAATGCCGGATCGAAAACGCTCTCAGGGGCAGTTCCCAGGGGGAGAGAGGACCCCGTCGCAATGTCTCGCTCCAGAAAAAGAAAACAGCATCCAGGTCGCAACTCAGGAAGAGGGAAAGTTCCCGTTGAGCAGGTCAAAGCGGACCCTGAAGTCCAGGCGCTGATTCACGAGTGGCCAGCACTCAACCGGTTTCAGCGCGGCAGAAGAGGCGACGCATTGCTGCCGCGCTACACAGAATTACAGTTGGCGCGGTGTCTAAGCATGTCAGGAAAGCGGTTCAGAGATTTTCTCTTATTTGCCAAGGTGCCCGTTGGGGCGCAGGATCAGTTCGATGGAATGGGATTGAAGAAAGCTGTTGCGCTGATCAGGGCTCGCCGCAAGGCCCTCGACAGAGCAAGGAAACTCTATAACGGCCGCTCGGGGGCAGGTTTGCGTGCGAAGTTAGCCGCTACCCTGCGGACATGGTTTCACGAAAACCTTGCAATCGATAAATGGGACGCATTCTTCTGGGAACTGTTCGAAGTGCCTGCTGCCATGTCAGAATACCGCCGTCATATAACAGCCTGGTGGCAGATTGAGGTTGAGGGTGATTGGCTGAAGATCATTGAAAGCACTCGCCCAGTCCCCCCACCCGAGCCACAGGGTCAGGACTACGCTATTTTCGCATACCATCGCCAGTGGCTCGCGTCGTGGTATTCGCGATGCGCCCCAATCACGTCCGTTGCCCGCTCGACTCTTCTCTTGGTTCGCGAACAGCTACGAAAGGAACAAAAAGAAGGAAGATTCCCCGATGGAACCAAAATCGGTGAGCGCTTCTTCAAGGACCATTATTAGCCAGGGTGAGTGACGAGTAAACGTCATACGATCGTTCATGCGATGCGGAATGCCAACCCGAGATCCGACATTTTCGTTATCACTAGATATTCTGCGGTGGAACCGGCGGTCGAGGGCATTCGCGCCCGCATCGACGCGTACCTGGTTAAGCCGGTTAACTATCATGATTATTCACTTGACAAAAGTCTCATAGCGGAGCAGTGTGCCTCTAGGCATCGGAAGGGTGGTGCCAATTGAGGGTTAAGCGGGTGCGGGTACCCGTAAAACCCGCACTGCGCAGGAGACGACCATTGACAGTATGCGTGGCTGCTGTAGCCAAGAAGTCAATTCTGATTGGCGCTTCAGACCGAATGTTGACTGCGGGAGATATCGAGTTTGAACCAGCGCAAGCAAAGGTCTGGCTGCTAACACCGTCTATATGCGCTTTAATAGCTGGCGATGCTGGAATTCAAGCCGAGATTTTTAAGCGCGTTCACAAACAGGTCATTGATTGGATCGTTGCCGATCCGAAAACATGGGTCAACGTTCGGGATGTCGTTTCTATCTACGGGAAGGAATTTCGTGCTTTGTTGCGCGAGCGGGCTGAGGCCCAGGTATTAAGCCCGCACGGATTAGATTTACAAACGTTTCTAGCTACTCAGGCCAGCATGTCTCCGGAAGTGGTTGCCGACCTTGCTGGAAGGCTGAGTTCTTTTCAGTTCGATAGCCAACTGGAAGCGATAATCATGGGAATAGATCAGGATGGCCCATCGAACATCAAGACCGGAGAAAAGCTCATCTATCCGCAACTGTACGCCCTAGATGGCGACAAGCCAGCACTACTTACGACGGCGGGGTTTGCAGCCGTGGGAATTGGTAAGTCGCATGCCGAATCGCAAATCATGTTAGCGGGTCATTCCCCAATGAATAATGAATCGGATACTGCTCTGCTTGTCTACACAGCGAAGAAGCGCGCGGAAGTGGCTCCCGGTGTAGGGAAAGAAACCGACATGGTTACGATAGGCCCCGGACTTGGTTCGTTCGCAAAGATCGAAGACCAACATATTGCTTACCTCGAAACCGTGTACCAGAGGATTACTAAATCGAACAAGCGCATTCTTGCGAAGACTCAGAGAGAAGTTGGCAAGTATGTAGATAAGGTTGTACAAGAACGCACAAAAGCGGCGCAGCAGCAGGAGGTTAAGCCGTCAGACGTTCAAAAGTCAGAGGGTCTGCAGTAACCATGTGGCGCAAAGTATCGAGGAATAAATCGTGACGCTTGCGACGGTTGAAGCGAAATTCCATCTCCGCAAGATAGGCGGGAAGATGCTTCGCGCTAATCTTGTGCCACGTGCCGATGACGCCGCGCTTCAACAGGGAGAATGCATTTTCAACTGTGTTCGTGTGAATCGGCCCGTTAACGTACGCTTCCCGGCTATGGTTGATGGTGAAATGGTTCTCGGTGAAATCGTTCTCCGCAAGGGCAGCGGGGTAAGCTTTGAAGTCATCCGTTACGATGCACTCCACATCTTTGCTGATGTTATCGGCAATATACTTCGCCAGAGTACCGCTCTTGGCGTCCTCCGCCCGGAAGAAACGAACCTCACCGCCGCGTTCCCTAATGGCAACCACGATCTGTTTTCCCTTGCCGTGCGGCCCACGACCCATCCCGCGTTTGCGACCGCCGATATAGGTTTCGTCCATCTCGACAACACCGCTAAGCATGGTACGTTCTGCGCTAGCCATGGCAGCGCGGATACGATGACAGAGATACCACGCGGTTTTGTAACTTACTCCCAAGGTTCGCTTCATCTGGTTAGCAGAGAAACCCTTACGCGCTTCAACGAGCAACAGCACAGCAACGAACCAAGTATTAAGAGGGAGATGGGAATCATTAAAGATCGTGCCAGCAGTAACCGTGAATTGATAATCACAGTCCTTGCAGTAGAACAGTTGTTTCGCGGTTTCCAGTTCGACAGCTTTACCGTGGCACCGTGGACACTCAGCGCCATGCGGCCAACGCAAACGGCAGAGCAGTTCGCGGCACTTGGTATCCGTATCGAAAACGTTCTGAATATCTAGGATGGTCACAGGGCACCCCCATGGACGAAAAAGAGAAGAGAGAGCAGCTAAAGCGGGTTCCGACGCGCAGACTGATTGCCTCAATCAAGAAGGATTTGCGACGGCAGATGCGGGCTTCGAATCCGCCCAAACCCAAGAAGAAGTGAGGCTTGACTTCCATGGACGGTATTATGCAGCCCTCTACTAACTTTGGTCAAGTAAATAATCATGTTAACTATCACCCGTGTCTTCCTTCCTCTTCTCAACCCCGCGTTCGCGTCTCGAGAGCCCAAGACAAGAATCCTTTGCGCGTCCGAGTAAGATTCTGCTGCGCACCCGCCACATGTTGCTGGAACGCGAGGGCTATTACGTGGCCTCCGTAATCGGCATTGCAGCTCTGGATCATTTCGTGAAGGGAACGTCGAAATCTTCGTGCTCGGCCGCTCCATCCCCAGCGCCGATCGACGGCAACTCGCGCAAGAGTTCCGAAAAACATTGCAGCGCGGCGCCATTATTTCTTTGCGTCGCGGCTCTGTCGATGAGCTGGTCCAGGAGGCCGACCTGCTACATGGAAGCGGTTCCGAGCGCCTGCTCCAGCTCATCTCCCGCATCGCCCAAAGCAAAGGCCAGTCGGCCGAATAGTCGTGTGTGAAATAGGAGGCTCGGCTCGGCGAATCTACTTTTCGCCCCGCTTGTCTCACATAGCATGTAAAAAATTCGACTGGTTCGTCTTTCCACGTCTCACAAATCGTGGCGGGTGAGCTCGCCCGTGAGAAGCGTTTGCTCACCCACTATGTTTGAAGATTAGTGATAAACTCCGACCGATTCGCGATGAACCCGGAATTTCGGCGATGCGCGTGAGAATGGTGTGACGCAATGCTTAGCATCGACAATCTGCTAGCGGTCTTGCTAATCGTCGTCTCCCCGGTGTGGGACTGGTGGGACACGCGGGCGCTCAAAGCGGCATCAACATCGAAAGCGAGACTCCGGTATTACGCTCAGACGATTGCGATACTCGCACTGTCCGCGACCATAGCGTGTGCCACCGTTGGTTTTAACGCACTGTTCACCGCGAAAGGTGTCGGAATTCATGAGCCGTTGCTCGAACGGCGCTCGTGGTTGTGGTGGACTCTGCTGGTTGTATTTCTGCTTTTCGCAATATTGCAATGGCTGTTGCCGGTCACGCAGGTCACCGTTAAGTACAGGAAGCTACGCTACATTGAGATGGCGCAGTTGCGCCCGCTGAGATTTGTTCTTCCCGCATCTGCCATCGAACGCCGCTGGTATGCGGCGCTTGCCGTGACCGCAGCGATTTCAGAAGAACTTTTGGTGCGAGGCTTCGTAATCCGATACCTGCACACATTCCCATTTCACGTTCCTCTTCTGCCAGCAGTAATCTGCAGCGCTGTCATTTTCGGCCTTCACCACATCTATCAAGGTGGAAAGGGGGCCGTTGTTACTGGAATTACTGGGCTGATATTTACAAGCATTTTTCTCGTCACTGGAACGTTGGCGACAGGGATGCTGTTCCATGCAGTCACAAATTTAAGCGTCCTGCTTTACTGGCGTCCAAAACCGGCAATCAGTTGTGCCGAGCAATCGTAGCCGACTCTCCTCTGGTTTCGAAGCCGTTGGTCAGCAGTTGATGGTTGTGAGGCTGCGTAGGTCTCGGATCTCGACGGCGAATATCACAAGAGCAGGCACAAGAATCCAATCGATAAGGAAATGCGCGCTTCGATCGGGGCGGCCAAGTGCCGACCCGAAAGGACGTACAGCAACGCCAGCCCAATGCCCAAAGAGCTGGTTGCGGTGGTTGCGCCCGGACAACATGCCAGTCGCCCCATACACCCCACATCGCGTGAAACAACCCAAAAGCGAAGCCAGAGACGAGTACCTGCCATACTATGCCAACCCTGTGGTGTTGGAGCACTTTCATTAGGACGTAACGCAGGTAAAATTCTTCCACGATGCTGGCTATCACCGCCACGAGAATCGCTGGAATGCGCAACCACGAAACGTTGCCGATGTGCTTCCGAATCCCAGGGTGGCGGACTGAGTAGGCGACGCACGAGCCGGCGAGCACAAATGCCGACGAGAACCGCAAGCGACGATTGAGGCTGCCTGAAGATCCGATCTATGCCACGAATTGCAAACACAAGCGGGATAGTTTGCAACGTAGCAATTACAAAAAGAACGGCGGCAGTGCTCCTCGTCGTACGCAGAGAGAGCACGGCATTGATTGGGAACGGTCCTCCTAGGAGCGGCGGCTCGATCTTTGCTGCATGGCTGCGCTGACGTCAAGCGTCTCACAAACGACACAGTAGATTTCTCGCAGCTTGCCTTGTTTCATATCCGCTATCTATCCCGCCCCATGAGCCCACTGATCTGTTGACGCAACTGGGCGAGGTGGACAGGGCATTATATGGGCAACCGTTTTCTTAGGGAGAGCCAGAGCGGGCGTTTCAATTCAAATTGTCTCAATTTGGGTTACTAGAACGGAATCCCCAACTTGGTTCGAGCCCGGCAGAGAAAGTCCACCGCAAACCTGGGGGAGGAATGGTGGGTCTGGTGAACCCATACTGCCTCTGTACCGATCTAAATTGGCAAATCAGATCAGTACCGCCTGCTCGACCACTGACCGGGGAGCACTGACTCGAGTTACTCTCAAACACCCGTGGGGTGTGGCACTTCCAGAGGCCGTTTGTACTAGGGACTAAAGTAGTTCAGAGCAAGAGTGGATGGTGTCAAGCTCGCCTAAAACCACTGCTCGGTACTGCACAGTTCACTGCACAATGGCCCCAAATCAGCCCAAGTATCCCGATTGTGTTGTATCTGACTGAACAAAGGATCCGTAACCTAGCTTTTTCAATTAGGAGACTACAGGCCATACCCCAACACCTCAGTGCACCAGTCCAGCCTGTGCGAGGTGGACAATTGGCTGCTACTCGGTCAGTAGAAGCAGGTCCTGATACGCCAATCCCTCGCCAGCCCATTCTTCTCGCACTGCTCGAGGTCAGTATGGCCCTCTCCGTTGCTAAGTTCAGCCTCTTGTGGAGCATTCCCCCTTTCTCGGAGCGCTGCTGCGCGCAGTCTCCACGATGGCGCAGGGCTCCATGTATCCGCTCTCCAGTGGTACATCCCGAACCTCAAGTTCGCATATCCGGGATCAAAGCGGCCCAGAAACGCCTGTGGCAATTTTACCTTCGGGCGTCAGCACATCGGGCCCCTTCCACCTGTTAATCCCTCTGTCGAAAACGTAATGAACCAGATAGTCTAATGGAACCTTCGATCCATCCGTACCCATGACTTCGCTGCGTGTCGTATGGAGCCAAGCCAAGACTTCGAGATTGCCACCGAAGGTGCTTTGCAGCAGTGTGGCGCCCTTGACCGTCTCTGCAGTTGTCCCACTTTTGTTGGACGCGCCCTTAATCTCACTTCCTGCATGCCATGGGAAACCTGCTGCGTCGTTGTCCCGCCAGTAATGGACCAGGCGCTCGCCTTGCGGAACAACCATTTCAAAATTTCCTTGTCTACCTACCGTGCTCTGGATGAATGCGGGTGTAGCTGTCACTCCTTCAATAAGCTTGCCATCAGCTACGACTAGGCCCGGTCCGGACCACTTCATGGTAGTTGCATCTCTGACATAATGAACCAGATAGTCTGATGCAACCTTCGATCCATCCGTACCCATGACTTCGCTGCGTGTCGTATGGAGCCAAGCCAAGACTTCGAGATTGCCACCGAAGGTGCTTTGCAGCAGAGTGGCGCCCTTGACCGTCTCTGCAGTTATCCCACTTTTGTTGGACACGCCCTTAATCTCACTTCCTGCATGCCATGGGAAACCTGCTGCGTCGTTGTCCCGCCAATCTGGAAAACCTGCTGCGTCGTTGTCCCGCCAGTAATGCACCAGACGCTCGCCCTTGGGAATCACTATTTCGAAATTCCCCTGCTTACCGTAAGTGCTCTGGATCATGAAGCCGCTGTGCGTAGGGGAATACTTTGGACCGCCGCAGGATCGCTGGGGATTGTGTATATCTGTGATATCTAGTCGGCAAGAAGTCCCATCTACTGGGCTCGTAATGACGGTCAGTCCCGTATGGTTGGACTGAATAGGACCATCTGCAAGGTTCCATGTCCCAAAATAAGTATTCGGGAGACGAGTGTCCGACCCCGAAATGGGGTAGAGAACGGGAGTGAAACCCTCGGTTGAGGCTGGAATATTGAAGTGTAGAACCGCTCCGTCTGTGGTGGTGTAGTCACCGGCCCAACCCATTACGACGTCGCACGTTCCCTTTTGACGCCAAGGAATACAGAGCTCATGAGCAAACTCACTAGCGTAGGAGTTATCGGGTTGGGCAACCACCGAGTAACGCTGTTCTAATATCAAGTCGGCGCCTCGCGGATTGCTTCTCATCACGCTTTGCCGGAAGGCGGTGTAATTCGGAAACTTGTTTTCCGGTTCGGCTTCGAACAACCCTATTTGATAGGGGGCGGCGACGGCGAGCAGCGGCCCGGCTTGAGAAAATGCTAGAATCCCGTCTCGGTGATAAACAAGGTTCGGTGATATCGTGAGCATCGCCACGTAAGTTTTAACAGGTTGGCTCGGGAGAATGCCAAACTTCCATGATCCGGCAATAAAATTGCCGGCGAGACCTTTGGGCATTGTTGGATTCTTCCCGCATGCAAAGTTTGGAGCCACACAGAGATTAAGATCGTGATGACCAATGCCCCGAATCTGTATGAATTGAGCTCGATCAACCGCGGGCTGCATTGCAGTAGGGTTACCGGAAGCATCATATGGAATAAGTATTGTCGGCAGCGAGATGCCTGTATCCTCTTCGTCTACGCTGTATCGGATGGTTGGGGAAGGCCCACTTGTCTTGTCGGGGCTTGTATACGGCCACGCGGATTGCGCCCACGCCCCAATGTCCACGAGTGACCCCGACAAATACGCCGGGAGCCCATTGGCCTGGGGAATGCCGCCAGCGGCGATAAGAAAGGGCCCCTCGTTGTCGTAAATTTCCACAGGTCCATAAACGGGGTGGCCGAAGTTAACGTCTTCCCTTCGAAACAAGCCCGCGAAGTAGCTTGGACCCCCTGAGAACGTTTGTAAGTACGGCATGCTTTTGTCAATTGCGATGCTGAGAATCGGGGTTGGGACACGATATGTTCCGATCGCTTCACGCAAAGCTGAGATACAACCGCCATTTGCGTTGTACGTGCCATTCGAGTAAGCAGCTTGTAACTGGCCTGAGTAGAGATAGAATCGACAAGTCTGTTCGTCCTCGTAGCTGCCCGTGAGGAAGTGGCCCTCGTGCGACCCTCTACGTCGGTACGGAGAACTTCGCCGGAGAAGGCTACTGGAGGCCGCGAACTTTGCTGCCTCGAAGTCCAGCACCATACGCGAAGCAGTAGCCACGTCGGCGTCCTCTGCGAAGTCGGCCAGATTTTCCATTGCGTACAGGGCATAATGTTGGTAGGGTTTTGAGTTATACTCGAAAAAATCGCTGGTCAGTATGCCTCTGAGATCCTTCATCAGATAATCGTGAACCTGCATATTCGTCCACAATTTGCTTGTTCCGGGAGGGTACAGGCATCCAGCGACGGTAGAATTACAAGATTGGGCATATTCCCGATTCAACAATTGGTTGACAAGATATTGCTCGGATAATTCCAGCAGCGTGTGATTTTCTGTTTCAGGAGTGTTCACATGCCCTACCACTCCGATGCCGGTATCGACTTTCCCTACATCCACAATGAAGGTCGGAGGCGAGCCTATTATAAGTCCGTTGTCAGCCACTGCACGCGCCAAGACGTCGAGGAGATGGGCATAGGACATTGGAAGTTTGTCTTTGTACAGGTACGCGATCGGGATCAGTTCTTTAAGTCCTGTATCAAGCTCACCCTTGCGCTCCACTGCAACAGGTCCGTAAGTTGTTTTGCCGATGCTAGTGCCCAAGCGCAAATCGGACGGAATACTAAGCTGGGATAGTCGTAAGTCGACGGCTCTATATCGTTCGGTCACTTCCGACGGACTTCCCGTGCACAGGCCTGCATATGCCAGCTTCGCGAGGGCGTCCCGCCCCCATCCCTCAAGATTGTCGGAAAAGTCGGAATTAAACACCCCCCTGTACGTTGAATCATTGGCGCGACACCCCGCAAATCTTAAGAGAGCGGATGCTCGCGTGTCGAATGTGTAAGAAGCGTCCAAGGGGTTGTGAGGAATAATCCAAGGCATTCGAATCGCGAAATCGTTGGGTGTCTCTGGTGGATCCTGAGCATGTGCGACTCCCGGTTGTATTAACATGCTTGTGCTCATGAGCGCCACAACTAGACGGCTGGCGATCGAGAAGAGTCGAAGGGGGATTCGCATAATATCTCACTCCAAAAGTTGCTAGACGACTGTCTGATTTCTGGGTTCGCAACGCCCAGTCGTACCATACACGTAAGCTGATTCAAAGGTGTCCGCTGGACCTATGCGCTTACCTGGCCTGTGAACACGGCAGTGCTGTCGATCCAGCAGTTAAAGACGACGTGTTTTTTCACTTGGTATCGAAAGCTCTCGATCGTCACGGTGTCTAGGTACCAATCTGGTGCATTCCCACTGTCATCCCGTTGCACCGACATGGCGTGGAGTTCTCCAAGATCCCGGCTGTTGAGAACTAGGAGGTTTATGCCGTCGCGCTCCATGCGTCCGGAGAGAGATGTGTCGACAGTCATGCTCGCATTTCCATCTCTGCCGTGGAGTGTGAACGTGATATTGGCGTCAGTGCCTCCGTTATGCACGTTGCCGGTGTGAACCATGAGGCCATAAGAAGCCATTGCCGGCATGAACGGGTTGTCGGTTCGTCGCGCTAGTCCAGCGCTTCCTGTCTCAAGATATAGTTGAGTTAGGTAGTTTTGATCTGAGATGATGCCGTCCACTCCAATTCGCATGTACTCTTTCTGGTCTTCAACGTCGTTCACCGTCCACGCATAGATGAACCGGAACTCGCCGCGTGCTGCTCGCATCCAACATGCTGCCTGGAGCGGAGTGCGGTAATCCGCGGTTCCTTCCTCACCGAACGACGTTCCGTAACCATAACAGCGGCGATCAACGCCTCTAAGCGCAAAAAAGGATGACACTTCGATCGGCTGATCCTGTGCGTCTATCATCAAGCCTTCTCTTGGGCCCAGATTGCTTGTAATCTCATCGAACATTGTGGTGCCCTTCAACCGATAGGGAGTGACGTCAGTTATGTTTCCGACGGAGATAATCACGTTGACAGGAACGACCGCGGTTAGGTGCGTCCGGATCGTGTCGCGCAAGGTCAGGCCATTCTCCCGCGTTGCCGCGGGTGGCTTGCAATCAAAAACGACTAGGGCCAGTTCATTGCGCAACTTTGCCAAATCGGCAAGATCGGTCAGGAAGTCACTCAATCGCGGGTCATCGAAATCCCCGGTCCCATCTCCCACAGGTCCTTCGTGACCGATGCACAGCTCGTTCAGCCGACCCTCGTAGGCAGTGACATCCACCTCGATGGCGTTCGCGTACCCGGCGTCTAGGGCGGTCCTTACGTCTTCGATCGAATTCGTATTGTGAGCAATGGCGTAGAACGGACTGGGCTTGTATTCTGCAGGACCTAAAAGGCTTTCAAGTTCGCCTATTGAAGTCTGCAACGGATTCCGCGGATCTGGGAGCCCGGCAGCGCTTGCCATTGCGCGAACAGTTCTAGGCTGCGTACGAACATAGGTTACATAGTTAGTAGACCGTAGACTCGACATTACGGCTCCCTGCGGGCGCGGGACTCACGCCACATCGATTCATTGCCACGAGATGAGAATAGGTATTAGGGCGAACGCCACTTGCTAGAGGGCGCAGCGCTCTTCCGATCACCTTGCCAAACGGGGCTTCTCTGTTCGTCGCTTTCATGAGGTGACCGGCCCCCTTCGGTCCTGAGAATTAAGCAGCTGGATTAACGGTTAGTGTTTGAGCGGCGCCAGAGGTTGGTCGGACTAGATGCGAACCAGCCATAGCATGAACGAAATGGCATTGCGTATTCGCATTTAATCCCTCCTTATGACTCTGCGCCAAATTGTTGCGCACTTTAGAGGCGGTTTCAGCCAGTCATCGCACGGTGGCGTCCCACCACGGACTGAAGATCTGTCCGTTCTTTCCCGATACGAAAAGGTCAACATGATCAGCGTTTCGCGTCAAAACGCTAATCTCGGCACCTGGATCGACGTGCATCGACAAACCGACCCTGTAGCCCTGATTCCATTGACCATTGTTCGATTGAGAGGACCACCATCCTGCATTCCAAATCGATCCGTCGGTACGCACGACATAGAGGTCTGTCATGTTAGGAGTACGGTTGACCACAGCTACCCGAGTCCCCGGTCGTGCAAAGTTTGGCCCCGCACCTGGTATCTGGTAGCCGGAGTGCCACTGGTTGCTGGGTTGACCACTCCACCAGCCCGCGTTCCATACTGACCCATCCGACCGTACCACATAGAGGTCGACGACATCCGAAGTGCGGGCGACGGCGGTGATCGGTGCCCCAGAGATTGCGAATCCAGCTCCCGCTCCGGGAATTGGGTACCCAGCGTTCCATTGACCATCGTTCGATTGAGAGGACCACCACGCCGCGTTCCAGACTGACCCGTCATTGCGAACCACGTACAGATCTACTGTGCTTGGCTCCCGTGAGAGCGCAGCCACAGGTGCACCGGGCGAAACAAAAGATGTCGATGTGACCGAATAACCATCGTGCCACTGGTCTCCTGCTGTCCACGAGCCACCATTGAGAACAGCGCCGTTCACGTCGGCAAGATACAAGTCCATATGGTTGGCATCGCGAGCGACCGGTGTGATTGGAGCTTGCGCGGGAATGATCGGAGGATTCAAATTTGGTGCTCCAATGTCAGCCCACTCTTGCCACGGAGCGACAAATCCTCGCCGCCGCGAAAGAGGCCCATATACCACCAAGCGATTGGAGAATGTCGGTACGAAAACCTTGCCACCGGCGATTGTCGGCGGCGCGTACTTTGCGTGTTTGCCAAGGAATTCAGCGCCGAATTGATCTGCGCCGCTATTCCAGAGCTCCCGAAGAGTGAGAGCGTCAAATGCGCGGAGAATACCATATACATTCTTGTATTCAGCATTGTCGCGCAATACCATCGTAGCCCACAGGATCCCAGAACCGGCGCGGTTACCGTCAGCTGACAGCGAAAGCGTTGCTCCGGGCATAATCCGCGAGCCATCGTTCGGATCTCGCAGCGGCATGAGTATGTTGTCGCGGGTTGCAAGGTCAGGCCCGGTCAGGTCATCGGCGGAACCGAATGGCTTGCCTGTCGCGTTTACAAATGCTGCCCTCGTAACATCATAGCGATATGCTCGCAGGTAGTCTCGCTCACCGGACACGTAGACACGTGCGATATTACCTTCAGGGCCATGCCAGTACACCAGCCCCGAATGTATATGTGGACACAGCGTCTCACCATGACTATTTGGATCTTGGGTTCCGTTTCCATAGTGATCGGGGCCGTAAGTACAATTCTCCGGCGTTTCAGGCGAGTCTGCTGCCACAGCGGAATTGTTAACGGTGCTCCGAAAAGTTTGCTTTAGTGCCATCGATGCCCGATCCAGCAGGTAGAGACGCCCTGTCTTACCGCCTCCGACCAAATCACCATTTTCGACTTCCGGCATGAGCAATGGCCCACTGGACGTCAGGTCGAGATCCTGCGAATCTAGCCGGTGATAATCGAGATACCATGGCGCGGGCTCCGTACGCGGCGGAAACACAACGGGGGGCCCAGCCAGACTGGGACCCATTCTCACAATGCTTTGACTAAAATCAGTTAAGCTATGAGGCATTGGCCTATTCTCGCCCAAATTCCCCATGTTGCCCGTTGCAAAATACACATTGCCGTGGCGATCTGCTGCCAGACCATTGCCCGATTGCCAGATACCGCCGCGCTTGTCGTGGGGGGTCGTATTAAATGCGCCTACTTGCGTGAGTGTGCGCGCATCGTAGCCCATGACCCAACCGTGCGTATCTCCGCCCACGGTAAAATCGCAATGCCCCGCAAACGCGATGTACAACACGCCCTGTGAAAGAAGTAAGCCTGCACGGTTCAACTGTCCGGGATTGAAGCTTCCGTAGTCAGCGACAATCTGCGGGTTTGTTGGATCTGGATATACGATCTCGCGCGGCACATTGTTTGGCGTGGGGTTTGCTCCCGAGCCTGTACGGATATCAAGCCGATGGAGCATCTGGTGGAATTGCTTCTGCGGGTCGATAGTTTTGGCGACGAGATAGAGCCAACCGTTGGCCACGTCGATGACCGGAGTACTGGTAATCCCGTAGTAACTTGCGCTCGCGCATGTTTGGTACGACGGCCAGTCGCCGTTCGTGTTCCGTCTCCCTTGCTCGGGTTCGCCGAGATGATAAGGACCCCATAAAACCCCAGCCGCCGGATTCGGATCGTAGTTGTCCGCGTCGAAGGCATAAACATTGTTCTTTACGGTGACGACGTATAAAACGTTTCGTTTTCCTTTTCCCGGAATATCAACGTCCGTGACGTACAGCGGTTGTGCATAGATATCCCCATCAACGTATCGCGTATATAACTTGCCAAAGGATGTGCTATTTACGTTAGACGTATTAAGCACGGATTCATCCAGCATGGCACCTGTCCGAAAGTTGTCGTTATGCTGTGTAAGAACATCCTGCGCAACAGAAGGAACACAGATAAAAACCCCCAAAACAAGAATACCGATGAGCTGATTTAAGTCGACTGGGCACTTTTGCTTGGGGCGTACCAGTATGTCCGGTTTCCAAGTGGTCGGGCTTAGAGTTTTATTGCTTTCTGACTTCTGTGCACCACTTTGCCTCTGTTGTTTAAACGTCCGTGCACCAGGTGGAAGCTTGACCGTCACGCCCGTGTTCGCTAATTCAAGGTTAACCTCCCACGAAACTGGTTTGGTCGTTGTCTCGCTAGCGCGCAGCGCTACCGCATCCGGAGTCAAGCGGGCTGCTTTCTTGTTAACCTCTTTTGACCGTTGGACGTTGTGTCGTGTGTTCTCAGATATACTCACGTGGCCTCCCACAGGACCATGCTTACTGCTCACATAAGTCGTGACAACTACGGTGGATCATTCGGTTCACACACTCAGTTTTTAGGCGATGGCCTCGACCATGAGTCGTCAATGTTTTTGCATTCGCCCGTACACGTAGCCGGTTGTCGCGGAGACTTAGCATGAAAGTCCTAATTGTGGAACTTGCGACTACTGGTCACTTATTATTTTCCGCATACTCACGGATGGATGGTCATTGGGTAACAAGTGCTTGATCCCTCCACTGGGATCAAAAGTGGCCGGGAGGAAGTCTTTCAGAACAAACCATCCTGGATAAACCACGTCGCTCGAAGAAGACACCTGAAAAACGACGCTGTCAAAGGTCGTCCAAATGGAATATCCGTATGTAGCGTAGTTCACAAAAGGTCCGATATGCATAAAGTCATTTGCGTTCAAAACCTGTGCAGCGAACTGATCGATATTGGCTTTGAACCGATGTACAAACAACCCCGAGTAGTTATGACGGCAGGATCCCAAGAGACCTTTATCTTCCCGAAAGGCAGTGCTCGGGCTTGTATGTTGGTCACGGGACTTGCGTCCTTGCCGGGAGATGGCGTAGGTGGAGGTGGCGGCGGCGCAGGCTTTTGAGCAAGCGTCAGTACTTGGGCAGCATCCGCGGGATCTTGGCAGACAAAGTTCGCTGCACCACGAGAATTTGATGGGAAGGCACCACGCCATTGATACCGGTAAGGAGTGTTTGGACTAAGGCGGGTGAACAGTGCCACTCCTCCAAGTGCGGGGAGGTTAGGTTGCGAAGCAAGAAGCCTACCATCTGGTCCGTACTCGTTTATTGTGACGAACTCTGGTATTTCGTCACCACTGTCGTAGGTCCAGGTTACGCTGATTGAGCTTGATGACTGAGCGGTTGGCGACACTTTCATATTCCCAGCTCCTTTCGCAGGCGGGTGCCGTCAAGGGTCGCAAGACGGCATATTTGTCCAATAGTTCGAGGCCTCACGAATCATCATTGCTGAGAGCAGCGTGATCTTTCTTTACTGCAACGCAACCAAGATTGGAATAAACCCTCTGCCCGACTCTAGCGTCCGAAGGGCCTTCCCAATAACCGTTCCAAAAGCTTTGATTGGATCGTCAACCTTCATGGCATGCCCTGGCGTTGAAGAGGTGGTTAATAGATCACCAATCTCGATGGCACCGTACTGGGCGTCGACTTTGCAGTTAACCTGTCCAAGCAACGCAATCGGGATTCGGTTATCCCTGGATTGTTTTCTGCCTAAGACGATGCCGGGTTTCAGGTCCCCAGCGCCAGAGATCACGCCGGCGACTTTCCTGTCATATGCTTGATGGCTTTGTACCATCGAGCCACTTTGGTCTATAACCACCACTGTTCCTGGTTCAAGAGCCAATGCATCTGCGGTCTCGAACTCTTCAGCACAGTCGCCGTTTTGTAGGCGGATGTCTCCGGTGACCTCGACATCACCTTCAAAATGTCCTGCAATCCCACGCTCGCTCCAGCCGTATACACCGGTGCCAGTTATGCTGTGGCCCCATACACCAGTTCCAGTCGTGCTATCCCCTACCGTCGCGATAAAACCATCGCTAACGCCCCATACACCTCTACCACTGGTGCTCTTGCCTAATACACCCGTACCACCCCCCGCGAGTCCAGACACACCTGCGCCAGTGCCGGCCTGCCCCAATACACCATCGCCCATGGAGGATTCTCCCTTTACGCCGGGAATTCCGAACCCCTGTACTCCAGCGCCTTTCCTACTATCACCATGTACGCCGGAGTCGCTTCCGCTGCTGCCAACAATTCCCGCGCCCGTTTCGCTAGTACCAATTATCTGTTTCTCGGCGAGTGGTATGTTTACTGGTATCGACACCATGATTTGCCTCCTTTAAAGTGAAAGCGCATTGTTGATTTCAAGTCAGCTTAGCGGGAATCCAGGCTACCCACGTAATCAGAGCTTGTTCGTCAAAACTCGCTATTAGTTCCTGCCTGCCCGGCTGCATCTTGACGCCGCTAAAAACGACAGTACGCCCAGATAAGCTGCCCATCTGATCAAAAAGGAACACATTTAAAACAACGGAGGTCTTCCATGACAACACAGCGTATTGTCCAGGAGAGATGAGAATTACGCGCGAATTGCTTTCGTAAACGCTGCAAGGTGTGAGCACCGAGGATGAAGGCATGTAACCAGCATAAAGTCTATTGCTCAGCCGAGGGCTATTGCTTCGGAGTGGCCCGTCACCCCCGCTTAGAAACTCATACCCTGTCAAGGCTACGTTGTGATCTCCCACCACCCCGAATCGAACAGGGAGCGTGAGCAGCGGGGGCCCTCCCGGGTCTTCAAGACAGCGCCCGCTACATTACAAACAAGGCTGCCGATACCATAGGCGGCCCTAGTTAATGTGGCGCTCCATTTACCGGTGTTCCGGTGCTCCCTTGTATGTTGCAGTCGTGCGGGCCAGATCATCACTGTGCTGATTCTTCCCAGAATCAGCCCATTGGCACGGGGCACGACCCAGTTCGCGACGTAGGTATACATCGGTGGCTTTTCCTTGAGTTGTGGTGTTTGGGCCCTTGCCGGCCCGGTGAATAAAGTCAACGCCGCAAAAGCGAAAAGCGCACTGAATCCTCGCCTCATTTGCTTTCTCACTTCCCCTCTTTTTTAACTTGGTAGTTGCGAATGACGCGAAGTGCATATGAACGGTAAAGGCTTTCCAATGCAGAGTTATCGCTAGGTTTGCCATTCGGCCGCATCCACTGGAACTGGCCCTTCAGCAAGCATCCGGATCCCGAGCTTTGTCGCTCATCAATAGGTGACTTTCGGTTGACCATTGCTCCGAAAAGCTCGCAGCTCACGCCAGCTAGAGGACACTATCGGGATTGCTTTGCAGGCGTGTGGCACTTCATGAGAAATGGTCAGTGGAAGGAACCATGCCGGTCGTGCAGCATGGTGTGACGGGCCCGTCCAGGCAGTCCGGGTTGTGATCAAAGTGCTGGGAAGACAGTGGGCCGCAGTGCCAGTGTGAACCCGATCACAGTGAGTGCAGTGTCACACGCGGGAGGGGGACGCAAAACGAGCCGTGCTGGAAGGCGGTTCTGGAGGCGCTACGCATTTGTGTACACTCTCACTTTGAGGGCCCCAGGGGGTACGCTTTTTGTGCCGGCCCGCTTTCAGGGGCAAGGGTGGGGTACGCAGTTTTCGGCAAACTTGTATCTAAGTCACACGATTCCGGTAGGTTGCGGCCAGTTTAAGCAGGGTGATTGTAATTTGAGCGGTCGGGAAA
>DASRFR010000057.1:0-62429 GCA_035651455.1 Terriglobales bacterium | reverse complement strand
GCTAGTCAGGAATGGTAGCTCTTGCTTTGTAGGCAATCCGGAACTAACTCCGCGCGGAATCGCGCATACACCGTCAGTTGTTGATTCGTCGCGCGATTCACTTTTCGTGACCCTTATTTGACCCAAATTCATCCGGGTCAAGTAAGGGTCACGGATTCATGCTCCGCTTGTAACCCTCTGATTTTCAACAGCTCCGAGCGTTGTCATCTGCGCCGCAAAGTAGCTGAATTGGCGAGCGAACCCGGTTCTGTTAACCGGAGGGTTGTAGGTTCGAGTCCTACCTGAGGAGCCATTCTTTCAATAGGTTAGAAGCTCTTCCGTGCCGTTTCCGTGCCGTTACACCGTCTGCAGCGCCAAACGCACGATTTTGCCGTGTGCTTCGCGCATGTCCTCGGTTGCCGCATCCCCGTAAATGTTCATCGTGGTGCGGATGTCGGAATGCCGCATCAGTTTTTGTTGCACTCCAACGGGCGTCCCGATCGCGTCAATCCACATGCGGTACGAGTGCCGAAACGTGTGCGTTCCCATGTGACCCAAGCCCGCCGCTTCGCTCGCCCGGTCCAGTTCCCGCCATACGCCGGTGTAGGAGTAGGGCAGTCTGCCGATTTTTACAGGACTGGCAAAAATCCAATCGCTGTCCTCCGGAAACTCTGTCGACTGCTTCCACGCCTTGAGCTGTTCAAGCAGTTCTTCGGCAATCGCCAGAGATTTTCTGGACTCATCGGTTTTCACATCATCCACGTTCCGCTCCACAATGCCTCGCTCTACGCGGAGCCGGCCGTTGAGCCAATCGACGTCCGACCAACGCAGCGCCAGGCACTCGGAAATGCGTAGGCCGAAACAAACGCACACCAGGGCAATCGTGCGGTGTGGCTCGTGCAACTCTGCGCATAGCTTTTGGAACTCCTCTACCGTCAGACTCCGCGGTTGTTTCACCCGCTTGGACGCACCCTTAATCTTGACCAGACTGATGGGATTGACCTGCATCGGAATGGCTTGCGTCCACATGGCGAAGTTCCACAGCGAACTGAGAATTCCGCGGATGTGAACTCGGCTCTTGGGTGCGAGGTGCAGAGATTCCAACCACTTCTCTACAGGCCGCGCCTGCAGATCCGTGATTCGACTCTGACCCCACTTCGGCAGGACGTGGACGTGAATCCACGATTTATAGGTTCGGTGGGTGTCTTTCCGATCAGGCATTTTCTCGGCTGTGTATTCCTCCACCAATGTGCTCACCGTGGGCACACTCGGTGTGTTCTGCGGTTTCGCTTCCAGGCGGTCGCGTAGGGGCTTCGAAGCTTCCCACGCTCCGGCTTTGGTAGGAAACCGGCCAAGCAGTCTTGATTTCCGCTTGCCGTTCTCCCAGAAGTAAAACCGCCAAACCTTGTCCCGCTTGTCCCTTACTACACTTCCAGTTTTTATCCTGCTGCGCATTGAACCCTCCCAGGTTCGGCAGCAGATGGCACGGAAAGCATAGCATCCAGTTCGGCCTTCAGGAATCGCCAGGTGACGCGCTTCGAACCGGATAGCCGGTGCGCGGGAATCTGGCCGGTCTTGGCCCACTTTAGAACCGTGCGATGCTTGACGCGTAGCAGTTCCGCCGCTTCGGACGCAGTAAGCCACTTTGAAGTGATCATCACGGCTGCGCTCCGAGTGGGTTGGCTAATGGACCTTGTGCGAGGTAAGGGAAATTGACTCATAGTGCATTCCTCACGAAAAAACGGCAACTCTGGACTCAGGTCGTTCGTTGCAGCGTTCGGCTGGACTCGATGGGAACTCATGGTGCTCTTCATAAGCGGGATTGCTCCTTGTGTCAAAAACGCACGCTAGGAGAGAAGCCGAAATCCGCGGCGATATGCTCGCCTGCTTTCACGGCGATTCAGACCGCGAATTTCAGCAAAGAAGCGGAGGCGGACTTAATAGAAGTGTGGCTACCAGTTGACTTTGAGAACAAGAGACGGTGGTCTTCGAGAACGCGCGCGCGTTACGCGCCGGTTGGGCTGGAGCAGTTGAGCAACCGAGCGGATACCGATTGCAATTTGGCTGGAGGCACCACAACAGTATTTCCGGACGGTCCCGGGTTGCTGGTTCCACGGGTTTCCTTCCCACAAAAGACCCCGGGACACCCTCAGCCACCCGTGCCGCGGGGGATTGTAAGCACGGGGTCTCCGAGGCCTTTCCTATTGTTCGCGCGAGAGGCGGTGATTTGTATCGCCCGAATGCGCCATACCGCGACCAAGTAATTGTGCTGCACCGTTGAGCTCTGGTTTCTGGAGCTCACGCAGAACTGTGATCTTCGCGGCATTGGCGCTTGTGCCGGCGATCACTGTGACGGCGATACCGCGTGTCCGGCCGCTATAAGCGAGCGCCTGCCCGAGATTGCCAGCGCTGGCGCAGACCGCAACTTTGGGACCCCGGCCCCTTGCGAGACTTGACATCACGACCTCGGTCCCACGGCCCTTGAAGCATCCGATCGGGTTCGCGGTCTCGAGCTTGACGACGAGTTGGCAGCCCAGCAAGGTTCCAAGAGCGGGACACTCGAATTGTGGCGTGTCACGAAACACTCGCGAAATCTCTTGCCTCGCTTGCAGAATGCGTTCCAGGTCGAGCCTTGTGTCCGGCTGGGTGGCTTTGAAGTGCTCTCGGGGTCTTTTACTGCTAGGTTGCATAAGACAATCGTCCGGCACAATGGTGAGGTTGTATACCACGTTCATGTCCACTTTCTTAGCTGTGGTGAGAGGTCCCCACAAAAACCCGGAACGATTACGATAGATCCAGCCATCTTCAGAACCGGCATCCGCGGTTCGCCTCTTTGTCTCCCCTCGGGGTCCGTTGACATTGACGATGGATCAAAGCAAGCCCGTCCCCGGCGAAGGAATGGTCACGCTCTTCGGTTGCAGCTGAGCAATCCGGTGCGCGAAGCCAATCACGCGTCCTACGATGTCGGCGTCCTGCGGGTACCGCAGATGCCGTATGGGTACAGGCGATTTGGGTGACGGGACCAACTGCAGGTAGTTCCCCTCAACCGCGCACCAACTGCACGCGTAATGATTGTCGCGCAATTCAACAAAATAAACGGGACGTTCGTGCTCGTTTGGCCAAACTCCTCTGATCACTTTGTTTTGTTGTGGATCAATCTGTACGAATGCACCAGGACGTATCAGAGGATCAAGGGTGTAATCGTCGGTACCGACATATCCATAGAGGACAGCTTGCGCGTCGGCTTGTTGAAGCAGGAAAAAGGGCATTTCCCCAAGGCCCTGGAACATGCCACGCACGAGAGTCGTTTCTTCCACGGGAACCTTAGGCTGCACGTTCGGGGCTGTGACGACAAGCGGTTTCAACGGGTCAAGCGACAGACCGCTCAGATGTGTGTATGGGAGAGCCACGAGTCCCCGTTCCTTGCCAAGATCAGCGATGTTCAGACCGAACAGCGCCAAGATCTCATTGATGTCGCAATCGTAGATCAGGCTCAGGCTATGGAACTTCGCCAGACGTGGTTTGGATCTTCCGGTCTCAAGGTCGCTAACCCAATTGTGAGACACGAAGTACGCCGGATTGTTCTTTTCTTCTACGATCTTTCGGCTGAATTTCTCTACGTCGCGGATGGATAAATGGCGTCTCTCCCGTTTGGCTCGGAGGCGCTCACCCGATTCGAAACTTGACGGCTGGGCCAACATCGGAACGGCTCAGGTTGGCAATGCGGTATGGTAGGCGCAATTCGGACCGTTTGTCCACAGAGATTCCATTTCGTTCGCAAATCCGACATAGGTCACTGACCTACTACTTACATAATTCCAGCGGAAGTGGTCGCACTTTCGACCAGTATGGCACCTTCAACGCATCCTCTCGCCAGAAGTAAACCCTCAATTTACCCGCACAAATCGATCACCTGCCCGAATTACCGGACAGCTTCGAGAAATCTGTGACAAAACCAGGAGTAATTGGTAAACGGAGGCGATGTCTTTGCGAGTGGATTGAGAGACCGTCGAAGACAATCCTCCGGGACTACTTTTTCGGTAGTACCCGGTCTTCGCATCGGTGCCGAGGGGGGCACTTCTCGCGAGCAAAGGCGGTACGAAAGGCTCGAGAGTGCCTTCCCAACCAGCACGTATATTGAATGGCGAGCTTGCCGAGCGTGTCAGGATTATCCTGGCAAATCGGGACCTCACGCTCTATCAGGTTTCTGAAAGATCGGCCGCTCTTTATGGGCGATCCTCGCCCCATTACTTGCCTCATAACCTCTACTACGACCTGCGCCACGCAGGCTTCAGTCCCAGCCTATTTCAACTGTTTGCCTTGAGCAGGATCTCCGGATATAGGCTTGACGACTGGTTGCGGGTCTTCGGCTTCGATGTCGATGCGATCCCTCGCCTTCAGATTCAGTTCTCATCAAAGCGCACGGCTCTTCTTGATTCATCGGAGTATCCGCACACTCGCGTGCCTTGGCTTCAGAATCTCGGCGGCAAAACTCCCTCGCAGGACGTGGTTCCGCTGTCACAATTCCTTGAGTGGACGAGTCCCCGCCCCTTGGATTCTTTGGCGACATTTACGGACAGAGGGTTCTTATACGCGAAGATCGGATACCAGGACGATTGGAGTTTTCCTGAACTACTCCCGGGCAGCATCGTGCGTGTGCGTCCCATATCAATGGATGATCTCCTGCAACGGCCACGAGGCCAACAGTTTAAGGGATTGGTGTTGGTGGAGCACGTAATGGGGCTGTGCTGCTGCCATGTCCGCGTAGTCGATGCCCGGCGGATCGCGATGGTCGCTACTCAGATGCCGTACGCACAGGTCGAATTAAATGTTCCCCAAGAGGCTCGGATCATTGGAACCGCAGATCTTGAGATCCGCAGCCTGCTACGGCCGGAACAGCCTGTGGTTCCGAGGGAATTCGCGAAGCGCTGGAGGTCGGAAACATTGCCGGGGCCGCCATCCGAACTTGGCTCACTCCTTCGACAGGCCCGCGTGCGAATGGGGCTCTCATTTCGAGAGGCGTCGGCAATCAGCCGAGAGATCGCCAATCAGTTGGGCAACCCAAGTTATTTCACGGCTCCCGGATCGTTGTCCGACTATGAGAGGGGTGATACGCCGCGGCATGTCCACAAGGTAATTATGTTTTGCGTGGTATATTCCCTCAATTTCCCGACCATCCTCTCGAGTCTGGGAATGAGTCCGCAAGATGCTGGTCAAGAACCAATTCCACAAGTGCTGACCGGAGAGCCGGTGTCTATTCCATCTGAAACGGGCTCGACGGCGAATGAACCTGAGCAAGCTGGTTTCCTGGGGAATCTCCTTGATGAGTTCGGAGAGGTTCCGTTTTTTCTACGAAAATCGTTTCAAATACTTTCTGGTTTGCGACGTCCTTCACTGAAGGATTGTTTCCGGATCGCCGGCGCGCGAGGATCTCACCCATATCTGGCTGGCGCGCTGCTGGCGCTTGTGAATCGGCAAAAGAAAAAGCCAAACGATTGCGGCTCGAAACCTATGTGGCAACAGCCGCTTTACATCGTCCTCAAGCGAGATGGGACCTACTTGTGCGGATGCTGCAGCCGCGAGAACAACAGCCTGGTTGTTCATACCTACCCGGGCGGAGTGCATCGGCGCGATCAGTTCCGAAATCGCGATGCCGAGGTCGTTGGAAAGATTGCCGCGGTTGTTCGAAAGCTCTGATAACCCCCGCCATTCAAGGCTCATGGGGATCTCTTTCGGCTTCGCCGTGTAGGCAGTGTTTGTTCGGGCGTGATGACCTTTGCCCGTAGCCTACGTTGAGGAAAGTCTTTTTTGTTTAGCGTGGCAATAAAGTCGGCTCGACCGTGCTCTGCGCAAGCGCAGACGGGATCGTCTCCGGGATCAGGGGACACCTCTTGAACAGTCGGCACATCGATCTCCTCTGCTTCTTCGCGCAGGAGATTGATGATTAGGCCAATGAGTGGAGGACGCACGCGAAGACGTGCAAGAACGGCCTTGTATTCAGCGATGATGTCGGCGCTGATGAGCCAGGTGAAGTGACCTTCCTCGATCCAAGTTCGAATCAACTGCGCACTAGGATTTATGGCTTGGACATCTGGTTTGAAACCGGAAACGCCAGCCACAAGCACAGAGGTGTCGATGACTCCTCTACGCGCTTGTGGTTGTTGCTTCCGAGGCAACTGTCATCTCCGGTACGGATCTTTTGCTCTGACGCTGGTTCCTTACCGCCTGGAGAATATCCTCTTCGCTAAGGTCCCCGAGATCAACGGCGGCTTCGCGCAGCGTGTCGGCGAATTCCGCTTTCCATCCAGGGCGTTTTCTACCTCTCGGAAGATCTTTGTATACGTTGGCCAACGGAAGCCTCTCTTCGATCTCCTCTGCGAGGGACCGCACGGGAATCTTAATCTCAATGGCCTCCGAGCCAGCGAACGGGCGGGACCTCACACAGATGAACTGCTGTTCTCTTCCCGCATTTGCTGCCTTGTAGGTCAATTGCACGAGGCGCGCCAGATAGCTGGTCGAGACACCAAGTGACACCCTCAAGTACCAACCGATCTTTGCCTGAAGCAACACGTTCTGGTCGAACCAGTACAAGCCCTCGCGCCTTTTGGGCTTAACCACTCCGAACTGGACAAAGTTCTGCAACTCCTTCGGAGGCATACCGAGGACCGCGCTCGCTTGCTTCAGTTTCAAAGATGTAGTCTGCATACCAGTACATTTACCATCTAAATATTAGATTATATTGGGAGACGAGGCAAGAAGGACTTGGGCGAAGCCCCGCAAGTCATTCATAACAGGAGGAATGTGGTCTCTTCGCGGGATCACACGAGTGCGCTTCTGAGATATGCAACGCTCTTGTTTCAATACCTGGCCTAGAAATGAAATAGACTTTCGCGTTGTGAGGTAGTGTCAATATAGTTCCATCATGGAACCGAGATGACATGAGTGTCTGCCTGCGCCTATGCCCGGGATTCCACTAATCTACAGAGAGATAGTCTCCGCGAGCTTGCAGGCACAAGGCCTAGACGCAATCTGTGTAATGGTGGACCCTATCCGCCCGCTCACAGCGGTTTATCACGCAACTGTCGTTAGTGGCTGTCCAGCATTCACCGCGTTCTTGAAGACGTACATGTATGCAGCTCGAGCACGCTTTTCCATCGCTGCATTTTTCTTCGATTTCGCACCTGTAAGCTTTCCGAGAATACTCCGAGTGGCAGAAACTCCGGCGGCGCTTATCCCCAGTGGCCCTCCAACTGCAATGGCAGCGCCGAGAGTCACTAGCGTCGCGGCGTCAACGGTGAAGAGCGTCTCCGCTGCGCTCAAACCCAACTCTTCCTTTAGGAACTCAAACTCGGCGGTCAGTTCGGACTGGAATCTTCCACGAACTCGTTTTCTTTCCGCCTCATTTTTCGCCGACCTGTATTCCTGGGACGCGGTGTCAAGCTTGGCCCAGTAGTTCTGCCGAAAGACCCTTTGATGGGGCGCGGTCTCCCGCAACTCCCTTTCTCGAAATTCGATCAATTGCGGCAACGTAAAACTGTCAACATCCACAATATTGAGGGCGTCAACGGCCGAGAAACACTTCTCTTCTCCTTCGGGTCCCATTTTCATCTTATTGACCTTTCGGCCTTCGATTTCGGTCGTCTGACGCACGTCGTCGGTCGCGCGCGCCGAGTCGGTGACCAATTGCGTATCGTTGCCCGCGCAGCACTGGGCGAGAATGGTCATCGTTGCTCGCCCGAAGAGATTGGGAACCATCACATCATTGTCGGCTCTTATTTTCGTGGCGATGCCCAAATTGGACAGTTCCCTCCAGGTTTGATCGAAGAGCTTCTCAAAGTGAATAGCAAAAGCTGCCTCGCCTGTGGTGCTCTTTACAAACGACTCTGGTAGTCCTGGCGTTGTTGCGAAGTCGAGAATGCGGTCGTGTGCAGCGAGTTTCTCCTCTTCGGTCGGCACATGCTCAAGACTTAGCAGCTTATGGGCGTGCTCCAGGTTCTTGGTGTCTTCGGCGTTATAGCCAAACTCGCTGTATGAAATCTCGTACTGATTCCATGGAGTAATGAACTCAATCTGATCCCAGAGTAGGAGTGCAGATTTCATGAGGCGGTCAGTTCGGACGTGAATGTGTGGGAAATAGAGAGCATTCTGCATGGCTCCCCCTTCAGTGAGCGTTCATTATCTGTCTAGTCCTCACCTGAATCAAGCAAACGACGGGCAGCACTGGACATGCGATGAACGTCGGATCTGCGAACGGGCGAACACGGCGCCGCTTCACTCACCGGTCTGTATTCCCAATCAAATCCGTCGAAATTGAGCGAAACGCGAACAGCGTACGCTTTTTCTGGACGACCGCGAATAGCGATGCCTATGCTCCAGTTCCGAAGTGTCTCTACGATCTTGGTTCACAAAACGCGAAGCGTTTCTCCGCCCAAGGGTGCCGGCAGAACTTCGTTGGCTCACAAAGCAAATTCGCCCGTTCGTGCCCTGGCACGTTGCCAGTTTCCTGTGCATGACTGCTGGCAGTCTCCTGGCCCTGCTCACGCCACTCGTTCTCAAGTGGCTTATCGACCAAGTTCTGCCCCAGCGACAAACCGGACTGCTCTTTCTTGCCTCTGTGCTGGTTTTTCTCAGCTACCAGGGACGTACTGCACTGACAAGCCTGGGAAGCTACCTGAATCTAAATGCAGCGCAGAGAATCGCACTTCGGCTGCGGATAGACGTATTGCGGCACTTAGATAAACTTTCGGCCGAATACTACGAGAGCACTCCGCCTGGAGCAGTCATGTATCCACTCAAGGAACCCATCGAGGAAGTGGCATACTTCGGCTCCGATCTCCTTCCCGCCATCCTGCGCTTGTGCCTGACAACGGGTTTTACTGTCGTAACAATGCTTGTACTGAGTCCGCTACTGACTCTTGCCGTCGTTCCTCTCATTCCCCTTTTCCTCATCGCGCGGCATCACTTTCGCTCCAAACTCTCCACCGATTCGGACACGGTTCAAACGAACTTGGTGGAATGGAACGGTTTTCTTGAGGAGCACATTTCCTCGGTTCTTTCGATCCAATTGCTCGGGCAAGAAGCCCATCAGGAGAGAAGAGCGTTTCGACTCTTGGCGAGGACGACCCGAGCTTATATGGCGTTGTTCAGAACCGGGATGTGGTTCACCGTCTGCACTTCCCTGGCAGTTGTACTCGCGATGTCTGCGGTCGTCGGTTACGGAGGTTGGAGTGTCATTGCTGGAACTCTCAGTCTGGGCAGTCTTGTTGCCTTTTACAGCTTCGTTACCCAACTCTTTGATCCTTTAAGTGGGGCGGCAGAGCTCTACTCGCGAGCGCAGAGGACGTTTGCCAGCATCCGGCAATTGAAGGGAGTGTTCGCGTTGCAACCAAGCGTTACTGGTCCGCCCGTGTGCATTCCGTTCCCCTCTCACGATTGGGGATTGGAATTCGCGGCCGTTGAATTCGGGTATGAACGGCAGGCACGGACACTTCATATTCCATCTCTCCGGATTGCTGCTGGGGAAAGGGTTGCTATTGTCGGGGAGAACGGTGCCGGCAAGAGCACTTTAGCAAGACTGGTTACGCGGCTCTATGACGTCAAGTCGGGGGCTATCAAGATTGGCGGAGTTGACGTCAGAGAGATGGGGTTGAAAGATCTGCGAGGTGGCGTCTGCTACCTGCCGAGAGACCCAGTCTTGTTCGAGGGATCGCTCGCGTCGAATCTGCGTTTCGTTAGACCAGGAGCATCCGATCTCGAGTTGCGCGAAGCAATCCAATTGGTTCACCTCGCGGATATGGTCGCGGCATTTCCAGATGGTCTCCATCAACGCCTTGGGCCTGATGCCTGCCAGCTATCAGGAGGTCAGCGGCAGCGTCTGGCGATTGCACGTGCACTTCTGCAAAGACCGCATATCCTGATTCTCGATGAAGCCACTTCGTGCCTGGATCCGACGGCGGAAGCATTGATTCTTCGGAATGTGTCTGACCGCCTTTCGACTTCTACCGTAATCGTTGTTTCCCATCGAGCGTCCACCCTATCGGGACTCGGCAGAGTTCTCGTTCTTGCCGCCGGCCGGATCCAAGCGGATACCGAACGCGACCCCATGGCTCTCGGGTCAGCGGTTGTTTCATGACTTTCACAAATCATCTTGATTTGCGTCGTTCGGATTCAGCGGCACCTTGTCACGCAGATGCATCAGTATTTCGCTCAGTCCAACGAGTGAGCGAAGAATCGTGCGGAGTGATCGCGATGCTCGGTATGTGACGCGGGCGTTGGAATTCATAAAGCTGCACCTTAGGAATCATGGTCGGGTTGAGCTGTTGCCCGACCACCACTCCACCCGGAGCAGGGCCCGCGTAGAGAATGTGCCAGCGCGGCGAAGTTGGATAGCGAATCGCAGCTGCTTCGAACACCTCTCTTGCTTTTCGCGCCAATTCATCGAGCTGGGTCTTACTCTTCAGCCAGCCCGTCGACAAATCTGGAACGGAACACTGATACACAGCTCGGTCTCCGCCGGTCGATTCCAGAAGCTCTGAGGCATTGATCGGCGCCGTCAACTCAAACAAGAAGAACACTTCCGCGGATGACGATGTGGAGTCAACAGGCCCTGCGACCGTTGGTGTCGTCAATACTTCCGGATTCTTCGGCCAGGCCCATGTCGCTTGATCTCGGTGATATTGAAATCCTCGGACGTTTAAGCGATTTGTGAGCAGGTATCCTGAATAAATGCAAGCCGAAACGGGTGCGAGCGGAAAGACCGCAATGCGGGATGCGACCGAGTCGCTGTTCGCGATCATGGTATGAACTTGCGTCCGGAGGTTCTCTTGAATCGAGGCCCAGGATTCGTGCGTTGCCGAAACGCTGATCTGTTCTACGCTTGCTTCTTGATCCGGCGACAATGCTTCGGCGATCGTCGTCGGATCGAATGGAAAGTCGCCCTGTAATTTCAGCACTTGCCAGCGGAGATGAGTGAATCCTCGCTCAGGAAGGGCCGTGCGAACCCAAGCCTCATGGCTCGCCTTGATTTCGAACAGGCGCTCATGCGGGTAGCTTAGTTTCAAGGTATCTACCTTCCGATGGCAGTTGCGGCAGAGGAGAATGAGGTTTTCGTACTTGTCGCGAATACGCAGATCGATCTCCACGTTCGCTCGTGGTCCAGCATTGCTCGATGCAGCTATGTGGCCCATCTCTCCTATTACGCAAACCGGATCATAATTGTCTTCCGTTACGAACAGCTCGACGCGGCAATCGGGCATCGCGCATCGTCCAGCAGCTCGTCCCCATAGGAGCTTAAGTGTCTGCGGGTCGTAGTAGCGCGGACTCTTGGTCGCGTCAGGCTGGGCCTTGCCGATGCGATTCCGCTTCGGGATGCGTACCTTCACCTTCCCAGCTTCCGGTTTGTTGCCAGACTTCATAGAACCTCAGCCACTGTGATATCCACGGCATGATCGTATCCGCAATCAAACTGCTTGGCATCCACTCTTCGGGCCGGTGTACACAGATATCCATCTGCCCATCGGGATAAACATGTGGCAGAAGAGTCTTACCTGGCGCAAGCTTAAGCTTGGGACTCAAAATGGCGATGCGCGGACGGCTCCCGAGTGTATAGGAGATCTGGATATGGTATGTGTCGCTCAACGGATGCGGCCACCAATCTCCGGTCCAAATGATACGGCTTCGCTTGAATGCGACAGCCAAGCCGGGAAACTTCGTACGCATCCGACCAATTTGCTGCGCCGCCGTGAGTTGGGCGGGTCGCTGGCGAAGACTAGATCGAGCCATGGTTCGTATTGCGAAGCATGGGGACCACCGCTGCCGCTGCAGGGACAATACATCCCATCGACGCAACTCCAAGCAGGGAGGCGCTGCGATCTGCCTGCATGCTCCTGGCCTCCCGCAAAATGGCCTCATCAATCACGTCGCCAAACACACCCTTCGCGAGCCTCCCCGGATTGCCGCGCGTCAAACAAACTTCTCGCCATGCTGTCGCGAATTTGCGGATGCCATCATTGAACGCAAGGTATGCTCCTGGACACGCGTCCCACCGTTCACTGAAATCCTCCACGGGGTGAACCGGATTCGGTACCTGCAGTCTCCTCCCCTGGGCATGGGCCGCGTCCAGTCGCGCCACGATTCCATTCAATACCTCAAGCAGAGCTGTCGAAATCGACTGCTCTCCGCTGTACAAGTCCGCAGCTAACGTCGTGAGGACAATTGAGATCGGCGGGTATTCAGAATTTGCGTAGTGAACATCACGCCACCGCTTAAGCAATTGAACGACGAGTTGCAGCATTGTCTTCTCTTCCGTTGCCTGCAACGCGGGCAGCGGTTCAACAGTAGCTTCGGCGATGATCAATTCACGGCGGGAATCGCTAAATTTTACGATGATGCGGCGCGATGCATTCTTGAACCAATCCGCATACGCGACTGGATTGCTGGGTTTCCAGCTGTGACGGTCACGATCGGGGACCTGAACGCACGTTCCACCGTTGTAGTCATCGCGGCACGCTGGAAGAATGTCCAACCAGAATTCGTCCTTATACTCGATTCGCACACATCGGTTTTTCCTCTCGACCATACCGCCATACACGCCATGGTCACTGAAGAGCTTGAACATGTCGTCCAGGAGCGCCACCGGATTGACGAGTTCGTGGGACACATCGAACTCGCATACCAGGTCCAGATCATGTGGTGTGTCGATCGGCTTCACAGTGGTCCGAAGGCGCATGGAGCCTTGCGGGTAGAGACTCGAGTCCCAACAGGAGAACGGGCTGTTTGCCGCACTAATCACGTTAGCTATTGCGTGGTAGCGGTCCTCCGCTTTCTGGTGCTGGGTCGGAGAAAGCTGCAAGTTGTCGCAGACATCGAACAGCATGAGGTCCAACGCATCCGCTCGAACCGCTAATTCGTTCAAAGCCATTTCCTCTCCTTGCGCGGAACTCTCGTCTCGTATAGATCCGCGTCATTTCCCAACAGGTACACGGTTAGGCACTCGCTCCGATATGTGTGCCCAGGCGGAACCTTCGCACCTCTTTTTGCTGGCGTGCATCCAAATCTGCGTTATGATTTGCGTTTGTATCATGCATAGGACGTATCATGCGTGATACGTTATGTCCTATACATAAGACAGTGGAACATGTTCGTTTGCCCCCGTCAAGGGGCTCATAACCTTTTTCTCGGGAGGTCCGATGGCTCTGACGATCGACGATTTCGGTCGTTTGCTGGCAAAGAAGAGAGGTATTCGCGGCGTTCGTGCCGCAGCGCTGGATGCAGGTGTGACTCCAGCCACTTATTCAAGAGTGGAGAACGGGCACATGCCGGACCTGCAGACTTTCGCAAGTCTATGCAAGTGGCTCGGACGCGATCCGCGCGAATTCTTGGGTATGGAAACGAACCAAAGTACTAAGAAACCCCGAGCTATTGTTCACTTCAAGAAGAAGAAAACCGTACAAGTGGAGACCGCAAAGGCACTCGGCGAACTAATTCTTGCGGCCCAGAGAGCGATCATCGCTGCCGAAGATTTGGTTGGTCGGTAAACGTGCGCCGTGGGTTCAAAGCGCAGGCGGAACGAACCGCCGCCGCAGCCCGGAATGCTCTGGGACTGCGACCGAATGCACCGATTGACCCTTGGTCTTACGCCGCCCACCTGAACGTCCGCGTTCTCGATTTCAGCCAGCTTGGACTTCCCACGCGAGCCGTCTCCCAACTTACTGTCGTCGACGGTGACAGCTGGTCCGCAATGACTCTGCAGATCGATAGTACATTCGCAATCGTTCTTAATCCGGCACATGCCATCACTCGGCAGCGCAATGATCTGATGCATGAACTCGCCCACATAGAGTTAAGCCACACTCCAGCGCGTGTTGAAGTCTCAGAGACCGGATTGCTGCTGTTGAGCGATTATTCGGACGAGCAGGAACAGGAAGCCGATTGGCTAGCTGCTTCGCTTCTCCTGCCGCGAGATGTGCTCGTTCAGTTGCGTTCCGCAGGGCGTTCCGCCGCGGACATCGCAAGTTGCTATGGCGTCAGCGAAGCGCTGTGCGCTTGGCGACTGCGCATGACAGGCGTTGATGTCCAGATACGAAGAGCTTATCGCTGAACTTTCGTCCGCACGATCGAGATGGGTCGAATGTGTCGGCAATCCGGGGGCTCACCATAAACGGGCTTTGGGAAATGCCCTCCTGCAGTACCGGCCTCGACTAACCCTTCCAGCACAAGCAGCAACTACATCGGAAACGCGAACATATTCGATTTCAGTGAAGCCGGATGCAACTGATGCATGTTGTTGACGCCAAAACCTAGTCTCAAAATCTCTGATTCTTTCCCGAACGAATTCACAAATGAGTGGCGTTTCCACCGCTGCAAGTGGCAAGGTGTGCCACACGCGATTCCAACAGTGAACCGCAGTTGTGGGGCAGCCCTTGTACAGAGTCTCGGATGGAGTTCGAAGCACACATGGCCAGGATGGAGCGATTGTGCTCGACATACATCAAGGTCAGATGTTCAACCTGAATCCCGTCGGGTCGAGGATTCTGGAACTTCTTGAGAGTGGGCTTGCGGAAACGGACATCGTGGACACAATCAGCCGGGAGTTTGGCGCAAGTCGGGAGATTGTCGAAAGCGACGTGCGTGAATTCATCGGATCCCTTAAGGAACACAAATTGGTCGCCGAGCGCTAGCTGACGCCTGGTCGAAGGGAGAGCAGGAAGTGGTGCCTGTCATAGAGTGCGAGCGCGAGACTTACCGAGTCATCGTCTTGAGTCCGGATGGGAAGGACATCCTTGTGGTTCCGGACGTCGGCCGGTTCGCACTTCCCTCCGTAGAGATTCCTCAGTGGCAACGGGTCGCAGAGAACCTCGGTAAGGCGGTCAAGAGCGCCTGGGGAGAAGAGATCGTTTGTTTATCTGAACTCAGCGAATTGGCAGGAACATACGGCGCCGGAATTCACTATCAGGTTGCACGACATTGGCGTACTGTGGACGGCCCGAAAGTACCCACCAAATGGTTTTCGGTTGCGGCCTTATCCAAGGATTCCCCGACTGACGTCACTGATTATTCGGCAATTCAGCAGTCGATTGCGCAATGTGGCGCAGACGGAAAAACGTCTCCTACCGGCCCTTTCACATGCCTTGGCTGGTTCGACGAGCTGCGTGAATGGATCGAAGAAGTGATTGGACCTTTGGGGTTCCAGCTTAACGGCCGATTCCGCCAACTGAACGCCAGTCCATCTTTCAGCCTGATTCGCTTCGATACCGATGGCCCCGCTCTGTGGTTCAAGGCTGTAGGCGAACCGAACCAAAGAGAGTTCCCAATCACCTGTGAGCTGTCGAGGCTCTTCCCACGTTATGTGCCGATCGTACTGGCCACACGCTCAGAGTGGAATGGCTGGCTCACTCGCGAGGCTGTCGGGAAACCACTTTCAGAGGCACAAGAGGATGCCCTGTCGGAACAATCCGCTTCATCTCTGGCGGAATTGCAAATTGATTCCATTGAGCGCGGCACTCAGATCCTGGCTGCTGGAGCGCGTGATCTGGGTGTGAATGTGCTGTCCAAGATGGTTGGCCCGTTCATCGAGACCATGACGCAGTTGATGGAGCGGCAGACCAAAATTCCGCCCGCTCCTCTTAGCCACAAGGAACTCCTTTTTTTGGGAGACCGCCTTCAGACTGCACTTGAGGCACTGGAAGCATTGGAGATTCCTGAAACCTTAGGTCACCTCGACCTGAATCCAGGCAATATTGTTGCTTCGCCTGATCGCTGCGTGTTTCTGGATTGGGCGGAAGCCTACGTCGGAAATCCCTTCTTTACGTTTCAATACCTCCTCGAACATCTTCGCCGCAGCGCCGCTGGAGATTCCGCACTCGAAATGAGCCTGGTCTCCTCCTACCGCGAACAATGGAAACGAATGGTTGGAAGCACTGCGATTGATGGCGCCTTGAGCCTTGCACCGCTCCTGGCAACCTTCGCATACGCAGCTGGTAGCGACGCATGGCGCTACCAAGAGAGGATGCAAGACCCTGCGACTGCTGGGTATCTCCGCAGTCTAGCGCGACGTATGCATCGTGAAGCGAACACACTCGGCGAACGGAGATCCTTATGCCTGCACTGATGGAGCCTCCGCCATACTCGCCAGTGGATCCGGTGACCGAAGTCCTGCACGGAGTGCCAGTGACTGATCCCTATCGCTGGCTTGAAGACCAAGAGTCACCGCGCACTCGGGAGTGGATCGCTACACAAACGCGGTATGCGCGGTCATATCTCGACTCCATCCCAGGACGAGGACGCATTCGGGAGCGAATTCGGGAACTGCTCGATGTTGAGACCTATGACTTGCTTCAGAAGGTAGGCAATCGATATTTCTTTCGCAAGCGGTTGCCGAGGCAGGAACAACCGTCGATATGCATGCGCGAGGGTATAGACGGGTCAGATCAGATCCTCGTCGATCCGTCGCTGCGAGGCACGGGATCGCACACAGCAGTCAAGCCTTTACGCATCTCCTCTGATGGCCGGTTGCTGCTCTATGAAGTAAAGCAAGGCGGAGAGCGAGTGGGAACTTTCGAACTCCTGGATATCGAAAGGCTCGATACTCTGCCTGACGTACTTCCAAGAGGCTACCTGCGTGGTTTCGCATTTGCGCCCGATTCGAAAGCCTTCTATTACGTTCACGAAACCCTCGAGCCCACAGAATCACGTGCACACGCCGCCTACAAGCATGTGTTGGGCACCGCCTTTGCTGACGACAAGGAGGTCTTCGCCGCTGGCGACGACAAACTACAACTCCATATCGTTCCCGGACCGGATCACATTGGTTTCTTGGTAGTTCGGATTGACGACGAACTCACCACCAACTTCTATCTGTGGCAGTTCGAGAGCGCAGATAAGCCGGAGTTGGTGATTCGAGATGCCCACTACAAATTTGGGCCTTTGTTACTAACAGGCGGCCGTGTCTTGGCTGTCACTGATCATGAGGCTCCGAACCTCAGAATTGTAGAGATACGCCCCCGGAAGGGCCTCGAACCGGAATTCCGGGATGTCATTCCGTGCCGCGAGACACGTATTCAGAACTGGATGGTAAATGGGGGCAAGATTTTTGTCTCTTACCTCCGAGACCTACGAACGGAGATCCGCATTTTCGACCTCGCAGGCAAACAGCTTGGTCAGGTGCCGCTCGACCAACATGGCACTGTGCGACTCATCGGAGTTTCCGATACCGGCGATGAAGTGTTGGTCGAGCAAGAGTCTTTCACCAGGCCCGTTCGGATCTACAGTTATCGCCCTCGCGGTTCCGAAATGAGGCTGTTTGTGGAACGGAAAGCCCCCTTCGATCCTGATGGGTTTCATCATATCCAGGTTCGCTTCCCCTCGAGAGATGGCACCCAGATTCCCATGTTCCTCGTTGGCCGGCCGGAAGCTCTTGAGTCAGGCGCACACCCCACCATCATGACTTCCTATGGCGGATACGGAATCCCGGTAACCCCGCAATTCAGCGTCTTCGTGGCCTTTCTCATCGAGCAGGGATGCACGTTTGCGCTGCCAAATATTCGTGGTGGCTCGGAGTTCGGCGATGGTTGGCACCAAGCGGCGAAACGGCACAGGCGCCAAGTGGCATTTGATGACTTCGTCGCGGCCGCCGAATGGCTGATCAACAACGGCCGGACGGCCCCCCATAAACTCGCCATTTTTGGCGGCTCAAACTCGGGGCTCTTGGTCGGCGCTGCCATGACTCAAAGGCCTGATCTATTTCGGGCCGTCGTATGTCTAGTGCCCATGCTCGACATGTTGCGCTACCACCTCTTTGACAACGCGCACGTCTGGAAAGACGAATTCGGGACCGCCGAGGATCCCGCGGATTTCACCGCCCTGTTGGGCTACTCCCCGTATCACAACGTGCGGGACAACACCGAGTATCCGGCGGCGATGATCATTTCCGGGGATGCGGATCAGAACTGCAATCCACTTCACGCTAGAAAGATGGCGGCGCGACTGCAGGCAGCAAACGTGTCCAACCACCCAATACTTCTCGACTACAGCCACTACCGCGGGCATTCCCCGGTACTGCCCTTGAGCGAGCGGGTAGAAGCGCTCACAGACCGAATGGCGTTTCTATGCGACCAACTGCATTTGACCGTCTGAAGTAGGAGTTCGTGCTATGCCATTTCTCGTGCTCCGAGCATTTTTGAGGCTGGTCCAGTTCGACCGGTATCTGGTCCGTGGAGATTTCAGAGCACTGTACGAGAAGGTACGGACATATCCGCTCGGACAGCGCCCAGTTCCGGCGAATGCAGTTGAACGGATCTGTGCGGCAGTGGATGTGGCGTGCATTTGGTACTGGAAGGAAGTGCTCTGCCTTCAGCGATCAGCCGCAACCGCGTGCTTGCTGAAACGCCACGGGGTGGCTGCACAAATGATACTTGGGGCACAGCAGATGCCCTTCAAGGCGCATGCCTGGGTCGAAGTCGATGGCCGTGTGGTAAATGACAAGCCGTACTTGCGGGAGATGTATGCCGTGCTCGATGGTGTCAGCGCTGAACTCGAAAGGTCAGAGGTATGAGCGTTCAGTTTGGCAAGTGCAATTTCGACGGCAAGCCTATCGATCCTCAGGACCTCGAAGAAGTTCGCCCGGTACTTGCGCCGTACGGACCAGACGGAGAGGGCTACATCTGCAAGGACAATTTTGGCGCCCTCCATCGCGCCTTCCACACCACAAGAGAATCACGCCGCGAGATCCAGCCATATGTTTCGCCATTCGGGATTGTTCTTTGCTGGGATGGTCGGCTCGACAACCGTGAGGAACTCATCGCGGCAATCAGCGGCCCGGCTCTTCCCGAGTCAACCGATCTTGAAATCGTCGCGACAGCCTATGAACGTTGGGGGACCAAGACGTTCGCCAAGCTGATAGGCGATTGGGCGCTTTCCATCTGGGACCCGAAAGATCGTTTGCTTCTCCTTGCCCGGGACTTCATCGGCGCGCGTCACCTTTACTACACGTTCGAGAAGAACGAGGCGAGATGGTGTACGATCCTCGATCCACTGGTGCTGTTCGGCGATCGACCCTTCCGGTTGAACCAGGAGTACATCGCTGGATGGCTGACGTTTTTCCCGGCACCTCACCTGACGCCTTACGTCGGAATTCACTCCGTCCCGCCTTCTTGTTTTGTGCGTTTCACGGAAACACAGCAGGCGACGGTCCAATACTGGCGTTTCGACCCCGCGAAGCGAATTCGTTACCGAAGAGATTCCGAATACGAGGAGCATTTCCGATCGGTGTTTCGAACCGCAGTTCGCCGGCGCCTTCGTTCTGACGTTCCTGTGGTCGCAGAACTGAGCGGCGGGATGGATTCTTCCACCGTTGTGTGTACGGCAGACAAGTTGCTCGCCGATGGTGCCGCGGAAACGCCTCGACTCTCTACAGTCTCGTATTACGACGACTCCGAACCTGCATGGGATGAGAGGGCCTATTTTTCGAGAATAGAAGAGAAGCGGGGTAGAGTCGGCTGCCATATTGACGCAAGCAATCACGAACTCTTCCCAGCAGATGAAAGATTCTTCCGCGCAACCCCTGGCTCGGGTGGTCATGCTTCGGCCACAGCGCGACAATTCGCTGCATACCTCCGCGAGGAAGGCAGTCATGTCGTAGTCAGCGGGACTGGCGGCGATGAAATCATGGGCGGTGTTCCAACGCCAATTCCAGAACTAGAGGACCTCCTCGCCACTGTTCAATTCCGAATGCTCGCTCATCGACTAAAGGTGTGGGCCCTGTATCGAAGAGTGCCATGGGTACGATTGTTGGCTCAGTCCGCCAACGGTTTTCTACCTGTGAACTGGACGCATGCCGCAAGGTGCTCGCATGGGATTGAGTGGCTGAACCGCGATTTCGAGGAACGAAACAGAGTCGCGCTTCACGGCTACCTTGAGCGATTGCAGGTCTTCGGTCCATTACCCAGTTTCCAAGAAAATATCTCGGCACTGAATGTGCTGCAGAGACAACTGGGGTGCGAGGTTTTAGCCCAGTCTCCTCCTTATGAAAAGCGCTACCCATATCTGGACCGGTGTTTGATGGAGTTTATGTTCGCAATTCCGCGAGAACAGGTCGTGCGCCCCGGGCAAAGGCGCTCTCTCATGCGGCGTGCGATGTCAGGCTTGGTCCCGGCAGAAATCTTGAATCGAAGACGGAAAGCGTTCGTGGTCCGGGCTTATCTCGATGCAATTGTGAGTCAGCGGAATCGCCTAATATCCGTATGTGACCGAATGGTGAGTGGTTCCTTCGGCATCGTCAATGTCGCAACTTTTCGCCTAGCCATAGAACGTGCGCCGAACGATCCGAAGTTCCCCTTGGTCGCGCTGCTCCGGACTTTGAATATCGAATTTTGGCTGAGGAGCATTTGTGAAGCTGGTGTCTTGAGCGAATCCGATGTCAACGCTGCTGAAGACGATCGTGCATCTCGCCGGCTGCTTCTCACAGAGAGAAGCTCACCTCAGCATGAAGGATCAGCTAGCTGATGGGTAAAGTAAATACCAAGGAAAGGAGGGCACTGCGATGAAATATCAGAAGCCTGAGTTGAAGCTCACGGGCTCCGCTGTCGATGCAATCCAAATGCAACAGACAGTGAAGCCGCACCTGAGTCGCGCGGACGGAAGTCCGAATGCGTATTTCACGGTGATCGCGTACGAAGCCGACGAGTAAGGGGAATTGACCGGAGTGCCCGGTACCAGGCGCTCCGGCCAAGATTCGATTGATTGAAGTCTTATTAGTTGCGGCCGGTTCTCCCTGACGTTTCCCGAGCGGTGGCCTCGTCGCCAGAGGCGAAGACCCGGAGCACCATGTCCAAAAGGTTCTTCGGTTCGGCCGAATGATGACCAGCCAAATCAGGACTCAGATGAAATGTAAGGCAGAATGGATTGCTGGTGGCATGTGGGGGGATTCGATCGCCGGTGATGGAACTGCTGATATTCCAGACCGCGCCCGCTCCAGGTACGCCGTTACTTGCGTTCGTGGCGGCTATTGGACCCGTGCCAGACGAGATGCTCTCGGCCCTGAGCTCAATGGGGGCGGTCAGAGAATGAGGACCCGCATTCTTGAGGGTCAGGCAGGCTGTTAGCTCCGAGTTCCTTGCGTCGAAAACCTGGGTTCCTCCATAAAGAAGAATGCTGTCCTCGGTGACGTCGCGGATCGGCGGAACGTTGTTGGGATCTGCCTTCTGAATTGCAGTTGCGCGGGAGGCGGTCGCAACCCACAGTTCCGCTCCGTTGCCGACATCGCAGGGCCACACGGCAATAATCCCGTCATGGGTGCGCAACAAGGCACTCGCCCTCCATACAGCTTCACCTTCATTTCTAACACTCACCCGAATCGAATCGTGATCTGATGCCTGCGAGAACGAAGATGAGTTTTGGATCGATGTCAGTAGCGAATTACTGCGAACGCTCTGCACATCCTCGCCGCTTGAGAGTTGTGTGCTAGAGACCAGCGTCCGGTCCTGAAGGGTCGAAAGAAACCAGTCGCCCGAACCGTCTCCCGCTTCCCAAAGAACCGCCAGGCGATCTCCATCTGCGACAAGTGAAGGATGGGAGAATCCTGCGAACGATCCCTTCGCTTCTGCAATCACGCTGCTTTGTGACCAGGTTCCACCCTCGTCATCTGAAGAAACCAACAAGACCCGCTTTTCTTTGCATCCGGCGATATAGACCACGAACAGGCGACCGGGACGGGGATCGTAGGCGAGAGAAGCTTGGTTGAACGTCACACAGTCGTTGGCGTCTTTCGAGCGCAAAATAGCTACATTTTCGAGCGTCGGCGGCTGCGCTGCGCTCGCTCGAACAATATTGAGATCCGCCTGGATTCCAGACCCACTGAGCCTGGTGCCAAACCAGAGGGCCACGATCGTGCCGGTCCTCAGAGCGACAGCATCGGATGGATACGCACCTTGGTAGTTTCGCTTCGCGATCGAGGGAATGAAAAAGGGGCCGGACACGGTGCTTCCGTCCGGCGAGAATGTCAACAGTCCCACGTTGCTGCCGCGGTTTCTCGCTGCATCAGCTCCCGTGTAGGCATTGAAGAACGTGAAGACCCGACCGGACGTCACGCTGACTGCCGACGTTGACCAGTCAGCCCATCCAGTCCGCAAAGACTCTTTCCAGGTGTGGCCGGCATCGCGAGAGACATACAAACGCGTTGTCCCAAGCTCGTGATGCGCGGCTCCGTCGATGACCTTGGATGCTTCTGATATGAAGTAGGCCCTGTGCTCAGTTCCAAAGGCGCACGAATGTTCTGTGACCCAGGCGGTGTTCCGATCTTCGACAACGTTCGCCCAAGATCTTCCCTGATCCGAGGAGACGTACACAAAACCGAAAGGCGCATTCGTTCGAGGGTCCCACTTCGTACCGCAGAGGAGCAGGTTTTGCGGATCCTCCGGGTCACCCTTGATTTCGTACCACGGGTGCCATCCTGTTGCGATTTTCGTCTTAGAAATCAGATGAATGTCAGCGGCTCGCAGGAGCGGAAGGTTGGCCGCGAAGATCACCAAGATGAGCGTGCAGAGTTCTACTCGAAAATCGGAATGAACTGTTTCCATTGGGATGTCGTTCCAGCGCAATTTTTAGAAGAACAACTTGAGCGCAAGTTGGATTGAGCGCGGGCCCCCGAACTGATAAAGAGAGCTAAGACCTCCGCCACCTAAGCTGCCCCCGTTCAGATCCTGCCCGAGCATTTGCGTGGAAAGGCCGAATTGTCCGGTTCCGAAGAAACCATTTGGCTGCCCAAAATTTGGATGATTCAACACGTTGAACAGCTCAGCTCGAAACTCCAGCCGTGCTGCTTCATGAAGGACAAAGTCGCGATGCACAGCGAAATCCCACTGCACCGCCCCAAAGCCACGCAGTAGGTTGCGAGGCACATTTCCCTGGCGAAGTGGTTGTTGGGTAATCGGGTCCACGGGCGGATCTGTAAAGGCCGAGGAATTGAAGGCCTTCCCACCGGGGAACTGCGGGCCATACAAATAAAGAGGCTCGTTGGGCACCAGATCAGGTCGAACGTTGGCAAGGGCGCCCGTCGACAACGTATTTCCGTAGATATGGAAGTCCGTCAGATCGACCGGCGGAGCCGAACGCGCCAGGAGAAAATTCTCGGTTGACCAGCCACCCAGTAGAAGCTTAGCGAGTCTATGGGTCTTCGGTGTTGGGATGTCATAAGTGATGCCGGCGGAAAACGCATGCCGGATATCGAAGCCGGAGGGGCCGCGATTGGCGTTGGAGTTGCTTCCAATGCCTGCATTGGACGCAGTGCCCAAATACGACCCAGCCGAACCCGTATCGATCGAGTGTGCCCAGGAATACGAAGCTAGCATCTGCAGACCGCCGGACAGGCGCCGCTGAAAGCTAAGCTGTAGGGCGTCGTAGTCCGACGAGCCGGTATTGTCGACGAAGTAGGCGTTTACGTTTGGGTTGGACGGCGGGGAAACGAAGTGCGACGTCTGCAACAACCGGCGTCCCGCAGCGCCAACGTAAGAGACGGTTAGAGATTGCTCTTTTCCGAGAGCCTGCTGCCAGGACGCGTTCCATTCCAAGGTATACGGCAGTCTCAACTTTGGATTAAATGCAAAGAGCTGAGAGATGCTGCCAGTTGCAGGAATAGGCGGCGGAGCCGCATCGTCGGCGGTGTACGGAAACAGGGCCGTTCCTCCAAACGAAGGGCCGAGAACGAGCCCCTGCGCTCCAAATGGTGGAGTTCCTGTTCCCACGCCGAGCGCTTGTCCGGTTTCCGAGCTTACGAGATCATAGAAGACGCCGAATCCGCCGCGCAGCACACCCTGCCATTTCTGATTCTGAACGAATTCATACGCGATCCCGAAGCGAGGCGCCAAATTGGCGTAAGGCGTTCGGAATGCTGGTGTGCCGGCGGGAGCAACGGTCAACTGCGAAAAATCGGCGAGATTATATCCCGTAACTGCTGGAAGGCTTGGACCGCTCGAAGACGACGGGGCGAAATCGACATCCCATCGCAGACCGTACGTTAACGTGAGATGTGGTGTCGCTCGCCATGTGTCTTGCGCGAACAGACCTAAGTTGTGAAACAAGAGCGTCTCATTCGTGTTCGGCTGTATGAGTCCCAGCCCGTCCCCGATTTGAGCACCGGAAAGGCTGAATAGAAATACAAACTGCTGATACAACTCGGGAGAAACGAACGGTGTCAAACGCCGGAAATCAACCCCAAATTTCAGACCATGTGAGCCAATCTGGGTCACCACGTTATCCACGACGTTAAACTGCCGCTGAAGATTTTGTTCGCTCTTGCCTACCTGTAGGACTCCGTTCTGCAACGGAGTAATGCTAAAAAGCAGCTCTCCATTCTTGGAATTGAAGGGATCAGGGAACGGCAAAGTGTCCAGTGGCACAGCTCCTCCGAAGTTGTCCAATTGATAGCTGCTCGAACCGTTCGTCCGGCTGTAGTTCACGCGAAAGTCGTTGGCAATTATCGGCGAGAAGGACCATGTGGCGCCCACCGTCGCGGTCTTAGTGGTAATGCGCTCATGGTTGATCACGCTCAGCGCATCTGCTCCCCGCTGGGAGAGGCTCGAGGGCGAGGAATTGTATCTGGCGAAGAGTGTCACTTTATCGAACAGTCTGTGATCGACGCGGATACTGTAGGCGTCGAGCGAAGCCGCATTCGAGTAGCTTTTGTTGAACTGGGCGATGCCCTGGTGATTGCCGTTCGGATCCAAAACCTCGGGACCGTTCGGAAGGGGAAAGGCAGCAAGGAACGGCTGCATAGCTGGCGTAGCGAATTGACGCGAGAAAGGATCATCGGGATTCGTATCGGGGACGGTCGTCAGAGTTGTCTGCGGAAGTCGCAAACGTAGACCTTCGTATGAGAAGAAGAAAAATGTCTTGTTTTTGTAGATCGGGCCACTGAAAGTTCCGCCGAAGTCGTTCTGCCGCTCCTCGGCTTTGGGCAGCGGCGGGTTGTTCAGATAACCGTTAAACCAGTTGCTCGCGTCCAAAACGTCATTGCGAAAATAGTCAAAAGCCGTGCCATGGAACTGGTTTGTGCCCGAGCGGGTCACGATGGAAATCTGACCTCCGGGTGTCCGGCCGAACTCCGGGGCATACGTAGACGTCTGAATGCGAAATTCCTGCATGGCATCCACGGAAACGAGGCTGTTCGTTCCTCCAAGAACACTGAAAGAGCCGAGCGTTCCACCCAGTCCGTTGCCGGGACCAAAACCGCCGGGAGAAGCGCTGATCCCCACGTTGGCGCTGACGCCATCCACCATCCAATAGTTCGACGAGGCACGCTGGCCATTGATACTGAATTGCCCGGAGTCGGCTGAATTCGTGCTGACGGCAGTTACGCCTGGAGTCAGTTCAATCAGGGTTTGGAAGCTTCTCCCGTTCATCGGCACGTTCTCGGCGAACTGCCGGTCGACAACGGTGCTGACGGACGCGTTCTCCGTGTTTATCAGGGGCACACCGCCCTGCACGGTCACGGTTTCAAGCGTTGCGCCGATCGGAAGAGTGAAATTGATAGACAGGGCGTCTTGGACATTGAGAACAATGTCAGGCCTGATGATCGTCTTAAACCCGACCTTCGACACCTGAAGGCGGTACGGGCCGGGAGGAAGGTTGGGGAGCACGTAAACCCCTTCGTTGTTCGTCTTGGTGCCGAACTGCAGATTGGTGAGGTCGTTCACCGCAATGATGTCAGCCCCTACGATGACTCTACTGGTCGGATCGAGAACCAAGCCATTTATGTTGCCGTTAGGCGACTGTGCAGCGGCGAAAACGGCAAACAGCACAACACACGCGACACAAGCGAAGGGAAGGATAGTCCGGGGAAAGCGCATACTGATTTCTCCAGCGAGCAACGAGTTCGCAGCCACTCCTCAATTGTTCGCAGGGAACCCCGCCGTTTTTATCAGGTGAGAGCAAGTTTAGAACGAATTTACGAACATACAACCGGAACTTAGGGGTGGTTGGGATTCACTCTGAGGTAGGCGAAAAGAAGGGGTTTCCCGCTTGGCTTATCGCTTCCGCCTTGCGGTTCTACGGTTACGAAAACTGCATCTATCTGTGCGAGGGTTTTGGAATCCTCGGACTTCAAAACCCATCTTTTCTTGGAAGCATTATCTTCGTAGAAGATGCCTAAGTTGACCGCCTGCTTCCAGTCGGGCCCGCGCCGACCCCATGCTTGGAAAGTCCGGGCAGGTTTGATGCCCTGCTGATCGAGGTCGTAGGCGTAAAAGATCAGGGACTTTTCCTTCGTGTAGAACACGCGACCGTAGGGCTTGCGAGTCGCCCCTTTCTCGTCGGTGTCATACACTTCCGCGATATAGAGATTACGCGCTCCCATGAGTTCCCGAATGTCACGGTCGTGAGCCAGAAGTTCTTCCTGCTGACTCAGAGAGGCGTTACGGTCCTGAAGCAGGCGGGAGAGATCATCGACTTTCGCGCCAAGGGCTTTGGCCTGCGCCGTCTCGTAGGTCGATTGCTGCGCGAGCGAAGCGACCTGCTGCTGAAGTGCCTGAGATTCCACTTGCGCCGCTTGCAGCTTCTGCCCCAGTTCAATTCGTTGTTGATTGAGGTCCTGCTTGTCGACTTGGTCACTCTGAAGGTTGGCTTCCAAGCGGTTCTCAGCTTCTTTCAGCCGGTTAATCTCGGCTGACTGCTGTTGTAGTCGCTGACGAAGGTCTGCAAGCGCCTTGTCACGCTCCGCGATCTGGGCACGGGCGACCTCGCGTTCGTGGGCAGCATCGCTAAGCTGCTCTTCCAAAGAAGGGATGGCCTGTGCCGCTACCTGGGGCTGGGCAGTGGCAGCCGGTTGGGTCGATTTTGCCTCCTCGGTCCCATGGCGCACGCCAACCCAATATGCGGAGAAACAGAGGGTGACGAAAAGCAGGATCCCAGCGGCATAAAGCATCCAAACGTGGCGCCAGGTTGATTCGGGGGCGATTGGAAGAATTCGCCTAAAGCCTGCCGGCACGCCGTTCTTCTTCTCGGCTCCGGACGACTGTCCCCCTTCTTCTCGTGCCAAACGCTCGAAGAAGGCCTTTTCTGCCTTGGACTGGGACCAACCTGGGCCGGGGTCAATGCGCGACGACTGTTCTGCTGCCTGCTCTGCGCCAATGGCAGGGATGTTGTCGTGAACTACAGACTCGAAGTCGCGGAGGGCATCGCGGCATTCGGAGCAAATGGACAGATGTTCCCGGAGCCGTTTCTGCTCCGCCTCGCTGAGCTGGCCTGAGGTTGAGACGGCACAGAGCTCCAGGAATTCGTCATGGGGTCCGCTTGGCAACAACGCACCCGCTCCTACGGCTAAGGTCTTTTATCATACTGCTTCCTTACCCGGCAATTTGCCAGCAGAAATCTGCTTTCTCAACTTCTGAAGTCCGCGGTAATAGTGATTTCGAGCATTCCCAACGGTCTGGCCCGTCTTGGAAGCAATGTCTTCGAATGTGTAGCCCTCGAAGAAGAAAAGATGCAGAGTCTGCCGCTGGTTTTCCGAGAGTTCCGCCAACCAGGTTTCCCAGGCCTGTTTTCTTTCGAGGCGTCCATCCAAGGAATTGCCATTAGCGGATTTCGAAGGCACGTCCTCGAGCCGGTCTGCCGCTTGGTCCAGATCCAGATGTGTGTAGAAGTGTCTGGAGGTCAGATAACGCCGACGGGAGATCGCTCGGCGGTATGTCATTTGAAGAATCCAGAACCGTGCCGAGCCTCTCGCTCTGTCGAAGGTTCCGCAGAGGCGGTGGACTAATAGGAAGATGTCCTGGAGAAGATCGTCCGCCTCTGACGCGTCCCGCAGAACCCGGTAGGCAACGCCGCGCACAACGCGGGCGTAGCGACGAAAGAGTGAGGCCAATGCCTCGTTGTCTCCATCACAGACTTGGTCCATCAAGGCTTCATCTGAAAGCTCAAGGGCCGTGGAACTGCGGGGAGGTGCGACTCGTGTCGCGCCATGGTCGGTGGCGCCGCGAAGGCTTGAGAGTCGCACTGTGGCGGGCAGACTCATATCCAAAATTTCCGCAGTGTGGCCCCGGTCAAACTCGGCTTCCACCGGGAGGTCGAACCTCTTTAGAGGTCATAATGCCCCATATATAACTCGATAGATGGTGTTTTTCAAGAAAATTGAACTCCATCGAGTGTGGTATCGCCCATAATTCCACCCTATTGTTGGGCAGGTGATTGAACTTCCTGACTATCGCGTAAAGTTCGGGAACCGCGTCCGCTCTCTCAGAGAAGCTGCAAACCTCAGCATTGAGCGGACCAGTGAGCAGGGTGGTGTTTCTCCAACTTTCTGGGGAAGCGTCGAACGCGCTGACCAGGAACCCTGTCTGAATATCATTTTCGGTTTCGCCAAGGGGGTAGGAGTCTCAGCGCGCACATTAGTCACATTCGAGCACGAGAATATTGATGACGAGGTACGAAAGGAACTCAATAACCTTCTTGACCTATACACTCCCGACCAATTGCGTCTCGCGCTCGACCTCTTACGGTCGGTTTACAACTACAAAGCGGCTCCACGAACTGGATCAATCGAAACCCAGCGGTGATTTTTCGACACCATTCCGACACACGCTTTGGACGTTAAAAAGCAGGTCAACAAACACGATAGCTGTCAATATTCACAAAAGATAAACTCAATAGATTGTTTTGCATGCGCAGGATGCCCGCTATGGTTGTGCGCAGGCCTCTTGTGAAACACCGAACCTTATTTGCTCAACGCATCAGACGGTTGCGAAAAGCCGCGAAACTCAGTCTTGAGGAGGCCGCAGAACGTGGCAACATAACTGGCAACTTCTGGGGTGATGTAGAACGGGGGAAGAAAGTACCGAGCCTCGATACCATTGTAGCGATGGCAAAGGGGTTGGGCGTTCAGCCAAATATCCTCCTGCTCCTGGAGCGGGAAGAAGACCCACGTGACATTCGAAAGCGTATCGATACACTCCTCACTACCTGTACTCCACAGCAACTTGAGCTGGCACACCGGATCATCAAAGTCGTCACTGAACCGTAATTGACAGTAGCGAAGCGATAATTTAACGCTGCACACATCTAGCACACAAATCGGGGCTGGATGCCTAGCCATCGTCTGATTACCGCTCGCCGACATCCATGTAAGTCTTTCGTCAAGAAGAAACGTAGTGCTCCTAAGGCGCGCTCCTGAGAGCGCGCACCATTTGCTTTTGAATCCCGCAGCTCGCACGTGTGCCTCTCGGCGGTGGTCCCTGCCTTCGCAGAACCGGACATCCATTAACTGTCTCGGGCCCTCGCGGGCCGTCACAGAAGATTGAGTCTGTGTTCTCTGCCAGTCCTGAAACAGTCAGAAGGAAGCCTCGGGAGTTTGATCTCCTTCGCTTACTCGGTCAGGTGCAGGACCTGGCAGCCTGCGCGCTCCGTGATCTTGATGGTTTTTCCCTTCGTTGGCGCGGTTTTTAGGCCGCGGCCCCGCTGCACTGTTCCGCAGGTACAAAATCCCGTTGCTCTCGATCCACCGCCATCAAGTATGCAACCATCTTGCGAGCTACCGCGAGGGTTGCTCGATTGGCATTCCCCTTCTCCTTTTCTGTCGCATACACGTGGGCCAAATCGTGGTCGTATCTGGGCGCCAGCTTTGCTGCTTCCACCAGGCAGCTCTGGATATGCTTGTTGCGTTGTCGAGAAAGTGGTGTGCGCATCACCTTCTCCGCTGATCTCTTTTCGTCACCGCAAAGCCCGCAGTAACTGATGGCCTGCCGGATCGACCGGAACCGCGAAATATCTCCCATCTCCAGCGCCCACGTCAGGGCGGTGATCGGCCCAACCCCCGGAACAGTCTTGAGCCGTTGGACTCTCGCCGTCAGTAGAGGATCGCGCTGCAGGGAACGCACCAGAGCAGATTCGGTCTTCTGCAGTCGTGTGATCGAATCCCGGCTTAGTTGAAGAAGCGGCCGGATACTGTCTTCGATGTTCTCGTTGCTCGCCATCAAATCGCGAAAATAACCTACTCTGTGGAGCTGCCGCTTGTTGTGGCTCACTCCCGTTTCCATCAGCAGGCCGGACACACGGTTCTTCATCTGCACCATCTGGCGCACCAGCAGATGTCGGTAGCGTAACGTTCGGCGCCTGTCGCGAATCTCGGTGGAGGCCATGTAGCACTCTGGCAAGAAGTCACAGCGCAAGCAGTCTGCAATCTTGCTGGCATCGACCTGATCGTTCTTCTTCTTGGCCGCTGCGATGGCACGCAGCATCAGCGGATGCGCAACCTTCACCTCTTTCGCATGCGGGCGGACATGGTCGTAGATCCAGCCGGTAAAAACAGTTGCTTCCATCGCCACAGTCCATGGTTGCGGAAGAGCCTCCATCCAGGCGTCTAGTTCCCAGCGCGTCGTTCCAACTTTGCCTTCCTGGTGCACGTGGCCGCTCGCATCCTTGACGCAGTAGCTGATCGACTTCTTGTGAACATCCAGTCCGATGTAATACATATGTCCCTGAGGAGCCTCCGTGGTTGTTGTCTGAATCAACGTTTCCGTTGAGTTCAGCTTTTTCTACACCACGTGCTCCTCGCAGACTTAGCATTCAAACAGTCAGTCGGAGTGAATGGAAAGCGAACATGCGTGGGAATGTCGGTCGACGAAATGAGTAGCGCGCAAGATACGCCGAACTTTTTCATCGCGTGGTCAGCAGAAGGCCCAAATCGCCCTAGTGAAAACCGCATATGTCTGAAAACACCCAGTTCCGACTCCCTTGATTTCGTGATGTGGGAATCATGTTTGTCTCCTGTCGTTAGGGTTTTCGTTAGAACGCGGAAGACAATAGCCGCCCGTTAGGCGGCGAGGTCACCGAAGGTAAACGGCCAACACGGAGTCTTGGAGCGGGCGGCGCCGTTGACCTTGCCGCCTGGGCGGCTAGACGCGGATCAAGCTGACGGCAAGCTCATTGCGAGGAAGACCCGTATATTGAGACAGTGTGCCCGAAGTCGGCGCGGGATCAGGACGCTTCGGATGTTTGCGGGACAGCCACAGGCCGGATCTGTCGGCGTTCCGCTTTCTGCTTTGCTGCACTCAAGAAATAGGCATCGCAGAACAGTTTCATGAAGGTTGCATCCCGGAGCGTAACAACAAGGCCGTCGAGATTCTTCGCTTCAAAGCGCGCACACAGTTCTGCAATATGCTCACGCTCATCCATTCCGGGAAACATGTCGTCGAGAAACCGAGAAACAGCTTCCTTGAAACTGGTGTCCGATTTCCAGTCGCCAGACTCTTCCATCATGGCCTTGAGGCATTCCATGAAATTGCCAAAGACGGTCGATTCACACTGCCAATGAATGTCGTTCAGCGACAGAAAAGTGAGTCCGCCGATGTAGTAGTTGTAGGCCTTGTGCTGCTCGCGCTGATGCGGACCAGGAAGCACCGCCATGCACAACGCAACCCGATGAAGGTCTTCTTCGGTGAGAACACGGTTGGGCCCCCAATCAATTTTGAGGGCAGGGCTACGCTCAACAAAGATCTTCATCTTCTTTTCTAGGTCTTCGATGCTCTCGTAGAAACGGCTGATTTGCTCGGGTAGGCGCCACCACCAGAAGCCCATGGTGCCGATGTTCAGAGCGACCACGAAGTGGCGCGCCAGACCCCATCCGAACCACCATAGGCCTTCAACGGGAACGTTGTTCTTGAGGGTGAGTTCGAAGATGAGTTCTTTCTTCGTGGCAGATACGAGTTTTACCCATTCGACTTGCTTGTTCCATGCCGTGAGTGCCTTCGGCCGGATGCTATGTGAGGCGCTGAGAATCCGGATGCGCATCTTCCATTTATTCTTCGTGCCCTTTCCGGGAAGGTCTCGGCTGCGCTTCAGTTCCTCTTCCACGGCCGCGCGGGCTGCGGCATCCGCCGTGTCGAACTCGTTTTTCAGCCACAACGCCCAGGCCTTTGCGTCCTTGAGTTCTCCCAGCTTGGACATCGAGGCTTTCGAAAAAATCAGACGCGTTTTTTCAGCATCTTCTGCCGCTGCCAGGAACCATCTCTGCAGCTCGACCTCTTCGTCTGTAACGTGCGTGCGGGGTTTTTCGCTTTCCACCATTCCGAGCCTTGCGGTCGCCAGATCGATCAGGCGGTCGCACTCTTCGGGCGTTATGGCCTCCTGCGGGATGCTGAGACCATCTTCACCCAAATCGACGTAGAGGCCTGCAAGCCGGGTCATGTGGATTGTTTCAGCGAGCGCACTGAATTCCTCCAATCGTTTTCCCGAAACTTCCTCATGAACAAAACTCCCGCCGAAAAAACACCAGAACAGTTTCTTTATGTGGTCCTGGCTATGGCGCTCGGGCCATGCGGGCGCAACGGGCTGTTTGGAGGCGAGGGACTGGACGGCGATTAATTCCCGGCGGCCGATTTCCTCGAGAACAAGGGTCGCAAGGTGGTAGGCAATGTTGTGATGACCAGCGGTGCGAACGGCGCGCGCCGATTCAAGCAAGGCACGACCATGATCCACACAGGCCTGCATTGCCTGGATCTTCTTTTCGTCAATCTGTCGGCCCTCATTCATAGGAGCAATCTAGCATGCTGTTGCCAGGCGTTGGCAAAACCCGCGTGAGGGATCGTTACCGGAAGGCCGAGACGCACAGCGGCTCGGTAAGTCCCGCAAGGCGGGTGAATAGAGTCCGGCCGGCCGAGCCGGACAAGCCCAAATTCGGGCAGCTTAATAAAGGATGTCGATTCGCCAGTCGCCGAGGTAGAGAATGCCCTGTTTTCGCATTTCCTCTAAAGATCGCCCTTCATCGAGCTGGTGCAGTATTGCGGCTATCGCGGCAGGGATGGCCTCCGCGCCGCGGACTTCGTCGGGCAGCTCCATCACGGTGTTGGTGTGGCGGCCATGGCCCAGCTTCTTGTCGCGCTTCTGCTGCAGCGCGGTGATAGAAGCGACGTCGGCCCTCGTCAGGTACCTGTTTCTGTAAATCTCCTTGTCATGTGGACAGGTGACCCGCATCTTGATCGTCTCGGGATCGATAAACGGATTGTCTTTGAGTTCGTGGTTGACGAGGCCGGTCACGGCGGTGGCGGCATCGCCCGAATCCCACGGCAAGACGGTCGGATCGCCGAGGAGAAGACCCAACCCCCGGGAAATTCGGACTTCCTTCTGCTCCTTGACGGCAAGCCTGTCGCGTAATTCAAGACGGGCCTGGCGCTCGGTGATCGTCAGCTGACGCCCGTCATAGGCGGCGAGCTGGGCCACGAGCTCGTCCGACTCGCGCTGGCGCAGAACAATCCGCCCGGCGGGAAAATCGCGCAGGTCGTGGACAAGTTCGCGGCACGTCACGGACAGTTCTTCGCCGGCGAGTTCAAGGCGCCCCTTCGATGCAAACCACGTCGCCAGCAAGGGCGCGCGCGGCGCAGCGCCGCCGGATCCGAAGTGTTTGTCGGCCACGTCCGTGTAGAGCGTGGCCCGGCGAAGGATCTCGGACCAGCCCATGACATTGACATCGAACAGTCCCTCGGCCTGATGCCGGGCCGTAACCAGCCGCGCATGCTCCTGGACCTTCGCGTCATCGGGCGCGGTGGACAGGATGTAGAACGACCGCAGCGGCGGGATGAACCCGCGCGCTTCCTTGACCGCCTCATCAACTTCCTCGATGGTCAGGGATGCAACAGGCCACGGGGACTTCTTCCTGCATTGAAGACCGATGGGCCACTGATTGCCGTGCCGGGCGACGATATCAACCCCGTGCTGGGCCTGGCCGGCACGGCCGTGGCGCTGGAGCGCGGGATCGGACCAGTGGGCCGCGAAGGTGTCTGCACACAATTCCTCGAATTGCTGCCAGTTTTTCGGCGGCGCATAGTCGGCATTGACATGAAAGGCCATAGCGGCAAGTCAGCGCGGCGAGGCGACTGGAATTGATGATAAACCGGATCGATTAGCCGCTGCGGAGCTCGCGTTCTTTCACGCGATGGCCTGCCTGCCGGCAGGCCGTCAAAGGTAAATAGAAGAGCGAAGGTGGCGGTGGCGGAGGAGGCGGAGGACTGGCGGCAAGAGTAATAAGGCAATCTCCACAGTGTGCGGGGCTGCACGTCCGACCGGGCGGGGGCCGGCGACGGGCTTCGATTGCGAAACGGCGGGAAGACGGTAGAACTATTTGCGCACAGCTTGACCGATACTTGCGGCCACAGAACGTATCTGTTCGCCGATACCGGCGCGCATCTTCTCCGGCAGCAGGTCTTTTTCCGCAAGCCGCTCCCAGGCCGCGACGGTGCGGTCGACGGTTTCGGTGACGATCGGCCAGAGAGGAGTGGCCGGCAGGCGTGCCGTGTCCGCGAAACGGCGCACCTGGTCGGTCGTGATTTCGCTCAAGCTGCGGCTGCCGCCAAAACTCAGGGCAAGCGAATCGCCTGGAATATAGGGGAGGGTGGCGACGAAATCATAGGCTGGAGACAACACGGGCGTGCGGGTGTCGGGATAGAGCAGCGACCAGTTCTTGAGATGCATGTCGGCATTGCCGATCAGCACGGAAAACACGAGTCTTCGAAGGAATTCGTAAGTGCCTGCTTCGCCGGTTTCGGCCCAAAGCACTGCCGCGATGTTGGCATAGCTGCGCTGACGATATTTGTCCTCGGGAAACAGACCGAACACTTGCGCGAAGTCCTCCATATGAATGGCCGTGTCACGGTCGCCGCGGTCGAAGCGCTTTACGGCGAGCGCCTTGCCTTCCATCGCGCCGGCATCGCGGGGCAGGCCCTGGATGTCGCGGATGTCGATCAGTTCCGTGCGCGGCACCTCAATGCCGACGGCGCGCGCGAGCGCCATCATTGTGTACTCGTTTTCAGGAACAGCCGCGAACCGGCCTGACGGCAGTTTGACGATCCAGGAACCTCCCATGCCGCCGGCAGGAATCGTCAGTCCGCCGGATGCTTCCATCACGGCGGAAAACTTGAGCTGCACACCCGCCAGTGAAAATCGAAGTGCGGCCTCGGGTACGCGATCATCATGATCGCTATCATGACCGTCGTGAGAAGCATCTTCATGCTCCCGGTCGATGGGCATCACCGTGAGTGCGCCGGGAAGATCAGCGCCGAGAACGGCGAGGAGAAAGAATTCGCGTTGCGGCTTGACGTCCGCGCGCGCGGCAAGATAATCCCGCAGATGGCCCTCGGGCAAGAGGTTGGAAAAAAAAGACGGCAGGCGGGCGGTAACGGGACGTGTTGGCGCGACAAGTCCGCCTTCCTGTCCCTTGAAAGAAAGGCTCAGGGTTGGTCTGTTGGGATCGTCAATGTAGGCCTGCTCGAACGAAAAAAGATGGCGGTCCCCGCTCAGGCGGTTGATGACGCCGATCTGGCGGCCATGCAGCTTCACGGCAAGCGCGTTCAGGGTTTTGGGATCAAATTTCATCACGGCGCTTGTCCTTCGGTTCGGGTTCTTCATCGTCCGTGGCATAGAGCGGGCGTTCTTCGGACCCGGCCGGCGCCTTCTGGGCGCGGATGAGGGACTGCACTGCTGGAACCAGTTCGCGCGGAACCAGCAGGATGTCCTGGTCAAGAACGCGGACGAGGTCGAGCAGGGTGTCGAAGCGCGGCACGATCTCTCCGGACTCGATAGCGGAAATATGTGGCTGAGGGAGGCCGACATGGGCGCCGAGCTCCCGCTGGCCCCAGCCGCGCTTAACCCGCGCCTCCTTTATCCTTGTGCGCAGGTCCTCCGGCAGTCCTTTAGGCCGGAGAGGCTTGATACGTTTTCTTAGATCATGTTTCACAATTTATATAATACAACATATCATCACTTGCGTCAATTGATATGCTTAAACAGATCATAAAGGAATACTGATACAACTAAACGTATCAGCATTCCATCTGTCAATAAACATATTGACATTGTCAGCAATATTTAACTATTGTTCTGACACAGGAGTGATCATGAGCGACGGCCCACATAAGAGCCTCGACATGCGGCGAGGCTGGAAACGCGTCGCCGAGTGTGGCGATAACTTGGCGTTCACGGCCGAAGAAATCGGCCGGGCGATGATTCTCGCTCTTGAGCAAGACTGCAATAGTGAAATCGCCCCGGCTTTTCTCAATTCCATCCGCAATGTTTTTGAAGACCAGGAATCCTCTCTTTTCAAAAGCCAACTGACGCCGAAGCTCGAAGCCCTCCGCGATGTGGCTGGCCCTGGAATGGGTCGTCTGATCTTGGAACATGCCATCCAGTTAAATGCGTCCGGGGAAAATCGTCTGGACGATCTCGTGAAAGCGACGCAGAACGGGCTCACTGATCGCGGTGCGCGGGGAGCCCGGCAGGTTGAAGAGCACTACCTGCGGAAATCGACGGCGCCGCGCGCGCAGAAAGTGCGGACGCGTATTGAGGAAGGAATCGGACAGGCGGAGACGAACACGCTTGCGCGCCGGTTATTGAAACTTGAACCGCGCGAGTCTTCCTCCCGGACGGTCAGACAAAAGGGTCTCGACGATGGGGTGAAGATCCGATGATCGAGCTGCAGAAAGCGCCGTTGCCACCGCCCGCCATCGGCATTGACGTGGCTGAGAAGGGCGGGGCCACCAAAAAAGGATCGCTGCGTTGCGAGATCGGCGAGCAAATCGAGTTTTCGACCGCGCGCCTCGAAACCTATTGCTTTGCAGAATGGGAGCCGATCGTCTACGACGCCTTGCTGGTGGCGGCGGCGGTAGAGATTGGCGACAGGACGCTGCGGCGCCCCGCGATGAAATGGGAGCGGAATATCGAGCTGACCGTTCCCGTGCACGACCCCGAACGGTGGAGCGACAAAAACGTTACGAATGCACTCCACAGCGCACTGGATTTCCTGACCGGCGATCGGTGGCAGATTGCTTTCCGCAAACGGCGCAAACCGGTCGAGCCTCCTGTTCAAGGCCAGCTAAGTCTTCCGGAGGGGCTGACGGCAGTCATTCCGTTCAGCGATGGGCTTGATTCGCGCATCGTTGCCGGACTGATGGCACGCGAATTGGGCGACAAGCTGATCCGCGTGCGACTCGGCTCGAAAACCGCCGATGCGCGGAGGCTGCCACGACGGCATCCCTTTACTTCGGTGCCCTACCGCGTGCGGCCCGGTGCGCGGGACTTTGTCGAGTCGAGTGCCAGATCGCGCGGCTTCAAGTTTGCACTGCTGAGCGGCATCGCTGCATACCTCGCGAAGGCGGGACTGATCGTCGTCCCCGAAAGCGGGCAGGGCGCGCTCGGGCCCGCGCTCGTCACGGTGGGTCAAGCATATGAGGACTACCGGAGCCATCCTTTATATACGGATCGTATGGAGGTGTTTCTGGCTGCGCTTCTCGGGCATCAAGTCAGGTTTCAGTTTCCCCGCCTTTGGCATACCAAGGGCGAGACTCTGGCCAAATTCATAAAAGAATGCGATGGTGCCTCCGGCTGGCAGGATACCTGGTCCTGCTGGCAGCAGACCCGGCAAGTCAGCGTCGACAAGAAGAAACGCCAGTGCGGAATCTGCGCCGCGTGCATGTTGCGCCGCATGAGTGTGCACGCCGTCGGGCTGACGGAACCGACGCACACCTACGTGTGGGAGAATCTCGCGTCCGCGAGCTTCAATGATGGCGCGGCCCCGTCATTCCCCCGGAAGAAAATAACCGGGAAGCTCCGGCAGTACGCCATCGCGGGCGCGCTGCACCTGGATCATCTTGCGGGTCTACCGTCTTCGCCCGCGAACAAGCACACACTTAATCTCACGGCCTACCAGCTCGGCAAGTCGCTGAATCTGCCGCAAGCTGACGTCGGCCAGAAACTCGTCCGGATGCTCACGCAACACGGGCATGAATGGAAGAATTTCACCCTTGGTCTTGGACGCAACTCATTCATCGCTGATTGGGCGATTCACGCGAGCTAATGATGCCTCTTGAAGAAATCAATCCGGTTGAAATCGGTGAACGCCTACGGATCGCGCGCGAAGCCGCCGGTATCAGCCAGGCCACGGCCGCGACATCCATCAACGTCGCCCGAACCACTATCGTTGCAATCGAGCAAGGGCAGCGGCGCGTGCGCCGGAGCGAGCTGCAGCAGCTTGCGAAATTCTACGGCACGTCGGTGAACGCGCTGTTGCGCCGGGAGGCTATACAGGTCGATCTGGCACCACTTTTCCGCAAGCTGGCCGGCAGCAGCGACTCTTCCGTGGATGCGGCAGCGAAGCTTCTCGGCGATCTCGCGAAGGCTGAAGTAGAACTGGAAAACCTGCTGGGCGTTAAGCGCACGCCAAACTATCCGCCCGAGCGTCCCATCCTGCGCGGCGACGTGCGGGCGCAGGCCGAACAGGACGCCATGGAATTGCGGCAGCGTCTTGGCCTTGGGGTCAGTCCCGTTTCCGACATCGTGACGTTGCTCGAACTGGAACTGGGCGTTCGGGTCTATGTGCGCAGGCTTGACGGCGACATCTCCGGGCTCTTCGCGTACGACGAAGCGCTGGGCCCGTGCATCCTGCTGAACGCCAACCATCCCCGCGAACGGCGCACGCAATCGGCGGCGCACGAGGCAGGGCATCTGGTTTCGACGCGGCGGGAGCCGGAAGTTCTGCATGGTCACGAAGTGGAGAATTCACGCGAGGAACGTTATGCCAACGCGTTCGCGCGGGCCTTTCTGACACCGGCACGCGGCGTAGCGCAGAAATTCGGGGAAGTGACGGCGGGTTCGGACAGGCTGACGCGGCGTCATGTCATCGTTCTGGCGCATTTCTTCGGGGTGTCCCGCGAGGCGATGGTGCGGCGGCTTGAGGAATTGGCTTTGATCAAGGCCGGCACCTGGGACTGGTTTCAGTCGAACGGCGGCATCACCGACGAACAGGCGCGGCAAGTGTTAGGTGATTTATCTGTTGCCGACGCCCAGAAAGCCGATGCGGACCGGCCCACGACGCTGCGGCTCAATTTGCTTGCGGAGGAAGTTTATCGGCGCGGTTTGCTGAGCGAAGGCCAGCTCGCGCGGCTCTTGAATCTGGACCGCTTGGAGTTGCGGGAGATTCTCGCGGGAATGGAGCCGGAAGGGAGCGAGGCCGATGGGGTCGCCAACTTCCTTGATTGACGGACAGATGACGATTGTTGCGGACGCGAGCGCGGTCATCAATCTGAACGCGAGCGGCTGCGCGCGCGACATTATCCGGGCGCTTCCTAACAAGTTCGTCGTGCCGGCTGATGTCGTCGATGAACTGGAAGAAGGCCGGCGCCGGGGCCGCCAGGACGCCGAGATGCTGGCGGCTCTCGTGAAAGACCGCGCCGTTGAAATGGTAGAGCTTGATGACGATTCGGGAGCGCATTTTGAAAGGCTCGTGGTCGGCCCGGCCGCGATGACCCTGGATGACGGCGAAGCGGCGACGATCGCTTACGCGGTTACTCATCAGGGGCTGGCGGTCATCGATGAAACCAAGGCCACGCGGCTGTGCGCGCGCATTTACCCGTCCCTGCCGGTAGGCTGCACCGTCGACATTCTTGCGCATAGCGCGGTGCTACAGGCACTCGGCCGCGAGCGCCTCGCGGACGCGGTTTACAAGGCTCTGCGCGAGGGCCGTATGAGGGTTTTTCAGCGGCACACCCGGTGGGTGCTTGATTTGATTGGGCCGGAACGGGCGGAGGGATGCCCCAGCCTGCCCCGCACCGCCCGCAAGGCGCAGCAGGCAGTCACGCCTGCCGCAAACGGCGCTGCGAAAGTGAACGAAAAAGGATAGATATGCGGCTCAGCCGGATCATCATCAAGAATTTTCGGAACTTCAAGTCGCTCGATGTGAAGCTCGGCGAGCATGCCGTTTTTTTTGGCGAAAACAAGGTCGGCAAAACGAATTTACTTTTCGCTCTGCGGCTCATTCTCGATCCGTCATTGCCCGATTCGATGCGGCGGTTACGGCTCGATGATTTTTGGGACGGTTTGAACCGACCGCTGACGGTTGAGGACGTAATCGAAATCTCTGTTGATTTTCGCGGCTTTGAGAAAAGTGAAAATCTGTTGGCGGTGCTCGCAGACCACCTCATCAAGCCCGATCCCATGGCGGCGCGGATCACCTATCGGTATCAGCCGGTCGGGGGCTTGAAGGAGGCTCCCAAGAGCGAGGCTGATTATGAGTTTGTCATATTTGGCGGCAACCGCCCGGATAACCTCATCGGCTACGATCTCCGGCGCTGGATGCCGCTGGATTTGTTCTCCGCGCTGCGCGACGCTGAATCCGATCTGGCGCGGTGGACGCGCTCGCCCTTGCGCCCACTGCTCGATCGCGCTGCACGCACGGTTGACGAAAAGACACTCGAAGCGATTGCCAAGGATGTCCATAAGACGACCTTGAAGATGGCCGCTGTTCCGGAACTTAGCGCCGTGGTGGACGAAGTAAACGACCAGCTGACGACGATGGTCGGCAGCAAGCACGCAGTCGAGACCGCACTGGGGTTCGCGCCGACCGATCCAGACCGGTTGCTGCGGGCGCTCCAACTGATGATCGACGGCGGAAAACGGGGTATCGCCGAAGCAAGCCTTGGGTCGGCAAATGTGCTGTATCTGGCCCTCAAGCAGCTTGAACATCAATATTTGGTCGACGAAGGCGAACGGCAGCATACCTTCCTGGCGATAGAAGAACCGGAAGCGCATCTTCATCCGCACCTTCAGCGTCTTATTTATCGCAATTACTTGCGGACGCGCGAGGAAGGCGAGGCGGCGCCCGAGGCGCGCAGTATCCTGCTCACGACTCATTCGCCGAATGTGGCCAGTGTCGCCCCGCTGACGAATATTGTCCTGTTACGATCCATTCCCGGCGAGAACCACACCATCGGCAGATCCCTTCGCAAGGTCGATCTGGATGATACCGAGCGCGAGGACCTGGAACGCTACATTGACGTAACACGCGGCGAAATATTCTTTGCCAAGGCGGTCATCCTGGTGGAAGGCGATGCCGAGAAATTTCTGCTGCCGACTCTGGCAAAGCTCTACGATCCCGACTTGGATTTCGACGCAGTCGGTATCTCCGTTTGCTCCATCGGCGGCACGAATTTCGGGCCTTATGTTGAGTTGTTGGGGCCCTCGGGGTTGGACATCCCATTCGTCGTGCTGACGGACTACGATCCAAAGGGAGAAGCTGCGAGTCAGGAAGATTCCGATCCGGACGACAAAGTGCGCAAGAGCTACGGTCAGAATCGTGTTGTAAACCAGATCATGCAACGCCTCCTTGACGACGATGAATGGAAAAAACTGTCGTTCAAGGATGTTCTGGAGCGCGCCGAAGAGAACGGAGTGTTCTTGAACGATTACACGTTTGAGATCGATCTTTTCAAAGCCGGTGCCGAGGACGAGTTCGCGCAGGCGATTAACGGGCTGACCGACAACACGAACATGCGTGACCGCTTTGAGGAATGGGCCGAAGATCCAACACAACTCGATCCCGGACAGTTGCTGAAGGACATAAATTCGGTGGGCAAAGGTCGATTTGCGCAACGCCTGGCTTCGATCCTGCTCGCTTCCGGGGCCGATGTCTGTCCCGCGTATATAAAGGCGGCGCTGGATTACATGAAGGAACAACTCGCATGAACCCACTTGCGTATGTCGAAACCGCTAATGAGTTGCGCGCCAACAAGGAGCAGTGGGACGCGTATGAGTCGGAGGGCAATTGCGTTGTTCTGGCCGGTCCGGGGGCCGGAAAAACCAAGACAATCACAGTCAAGATCGCCAGGCTCCTGGATGAAGAAATCCGACGGCCGCGCCGCCTGGCCTGTATTACATACAGCAATGCCTGCGTCGGCGAACTCCTCACAAGACTTCGAAAGCTCGGCATTGTCGATGACAAACGGCTTTCGTTGTCGACCGTGCATTCGTTTTGCCTGAGCGAATTGGTTTTGCCGTACGCGCGCATCGCGGGCATGAACGTGCCAGATCCTGTAGCGGTGGCTTCTCCCGCTGAATCACGAACGCTCTTTCAGCGGGCATACCGCGACACGTTGGGTGCACAGGCTCCCAACTGGTTTCGCATGGAGTGCGACAAGCTTCGCCGTACGATTGTCGACAAGGAGAGCATGGAATGGAAAACGTGGGTTCGGCGCGAAACCGCTGTGGTCGAGGCTTACGAGAAGTTGCTTCTAGAAAATGGCCTGATTGACTTCGATGGCCTTATCCTGGCGGGTCTGCAATTAGTGGAAAAACATGAATGGGTTCGTACATGCATCAAGGCCAAGTATCCCATCATCGTCATCGACGAATACCAAGATCTTGGTTTGCCCCTCCATCGGATGGTTCTGGCCTTGATGAACAAAGCAGGTCTGCGCATCATCGCGGTCGGTGATCCCGACCAGTCGATCTACGGATTCACCGGCGCGAAACCGGCCCTGCTGAGGACGCTCCAAACCCTGCCCAATGTCGAGGCTATTCGGCTGAAGTTGAATTACCGCTGCGCGGATCAGATTATCGCAGCATCGCAGACCTTGCTGCCCGAACCGGGTGATTTCCAGTCCCACGATGGACGCCAGGGCGAGATTCGCATTTATGAAACCGAGCTGGACGTCAGGGGACAGGCGGACTATGCGCTGGGAACCATCGTTCCCGCGATGCTCGAACAAAATCCGACGTGGAAACCGGGCGATATTGCCCTGCTCTATCGCACTCTCAACGAGGGGAAGTCTATTGCCGAGGCGGCGGATGCCCTGGGCCTTCAGTATTTCCGGCTGGATAACGGCTCGCCGATCAAGCGCTCGCGCCTTACTGAATGGCTGGTTGATGCCGCAAAGTGGTGCTCCGCCGGCTGGAAATCCGGATCGGTAAATCTCAGCGATCTTTTGCGGTCCTGGCGTCTGATGCGACGGTCCCTGATCCGCGAATCAGATGCGCTCACGGCGAGAGCCAAGTTAATCACCGCCCTTTTTGCCCATCGCGACGGTTCAATCCCTCTGCGCAAGTGGCTGCAGGTCCTTGGCAAAGAAGTACTGAACGAGGCATTCGCGGAAGAGCCCGGGCTGTCGGATGAGAAAGACAATTTCGATGGTCTACTGCGCGTCAGCGACAAGGGCGGTGCGCTAGAGGCATACTCTGTAGCAATTTTCGGAAACCAGGGAAAAAGCCCGGATCAGATCAACCTCATGACCTTGCATAGCTCCAAAGGACTGGAGTTCCAGTCCGTAATAATGGTAGGGCTGGAGGAGGGCGTTTTCCCCAGCACCTTCGATCGCACCGAAGAGCAAATAGAGGACGCTTCGCGGTTGTTTTATGTCGGCGTGACCAGAGCCAAGAGCCTGGTGCACCTGATGTACGAATCTAACGAATCGCCCTTCATAACGAAGATCAGAGAAGCGACGTAGCTCAGTTCAGCACAAGAAAGGGTTCTTTCGGTTTACAGAAAGCCGGTGTGCGATAATTCGCGTTTTATGAATTCACAAAAGGAAGCGAAGGGCGCACGAGTCGTCGCGTCGGAACCCATGCCTGAGGCTGAAGGAACGGGCGGGCAGGCGAAGTTCGCAAGGGAGCATGTTACGGCGACTTCCGGCGATGTCGTTGAGACGCAGATCGCGAAGTTGCGGGAGCAGTTCCCAGAAGTATTTGTTGAAGGCGCGATCGACTTCGACAAACTGCGCGCCACACTGGGCGCGGCAGCGGAGCCCGGACCGGGTCGTTTTCATTTTAGCTGGGCTGGTAAGAGCGACGCTGTCAGTTTGCTCCAAACGCCCAGTCGGGCAACTCTGATCCCGTGTCCAGAAGAGTCAATCAATTTCGACACGACTGGCAATATCTTCATTGAAGGCGACAACCTTGAAGTTCTCAAGCTTTTGTTTAAACCGTATTTCGGACGCGTTAGGCTGATTTACATCGATCCACCCTACAACACGGGCCAAGATTTCGTTTACCCGGATGACTATGCGGACCCGCTCAAGACCTACCTTCAGCTGACCGGACAAGTGGATTCCGAGGGTAACCTACTTACAAGTAACCCCGAAACGAGCGGCCGATATCATTCGACGTGGTTGTCGATGATGTATCCGCGTTTGTTCCTTGCAAGGCAACTCCTAAGTGAACACGGTGCTATCTTCGTGAGCATCGATGACCATGAAGTACATCATCTCCGAATTTTGATGAATGAGATTTTTGGAGAAGAGAATTTTATTGCCGCCGTCATCTGGCAAAAAGTATTCGGGCCCAAAAATACGGCGATGCACTTCTCCGAGGACCACGACTACGTCCTCATTTATGCCCGCGACGCTGAGACCTGGCGGCCCTCCCTTCTTCCGCGGGACGAGGAGGCCTTGGCACGATACGAAAATCCGGACAACGATCCGCGCGATGTATGGTCTTCAAGCGACATGACCGCAAGAAACTACTATGCGGATGCTCAATATGAGGTGAAAGCTCCTGGTGGCAAAATATACACGCCTTCACGGGGGAATTACTGGCGAGTCAATCACGTAAAGTTTGCAGAACTGGACGCGGACAATCGAATCTGGTGGGGCGCCGACCGGAATAGCATGCCACGCCTTAAGAGGTTTCTGTCTGAAGTGAAACAAGGCGTTGTTCCCCAAACCCTCTGGAAGTTCGATGATGTCGGACATACGCAAGAGGCGAAGAAGGAACTCTTGAAATACGTGCAGTACGAAAGCACCGACAATGTTCTGGATACCGTCAAACCCACGCGACTGCTCAAGCGAATGCTTCAGATAGCCACAGTTCCCGCGGAGCGCAACCTCGTCGTCGATTTCTTCGCGGGATCTTGCTCCACCGCCCACGCTGTTCTTGCACAAAATCGAGAGGATGGCGGCAACCGGCGGTTTATCTGTGTTCAACTACCCGAGCGATTGCCGAATCCCGAGTCGAAGCTCAAGGACCTAACCGATGTCGCCGAGCAGCGCATGACCAATGTCATTGCTGAATTGAGGCACCAGGCAGCCGAGAGACTGAATTTGACCGATTCTAAAATCACCGAAGACCTCGGAATGAAGGTCTTCAAGTTGGGAAGTCCGAATATCCAGCAATGGCAACCGGAGTTGGATCATGATGAGGAGCTCTACGCGCAGAGATTGGAGCTCTTCAATGATCCGTTGATCCCCGGCTGGAAGCCGGAAAACGTCATTTGGGAGGTTGCCTTGCGGGAAGGCTTCGGCCTCAACACGCGTTTTGCAGCGCGGGACCTCGCGAACGGCAACAGGGTTTATGACGTCGAGGATTCTGACAGCGGCCAGAAATTCATTATCTGCCTGGACGATCAAATTCGGGCGGACCTAAGCAAGAACTGCGAGCTGACATCTGAAACCTTGTTCGTCTGCCGCGATATGGCCCTCGATGATTCCGCGGCCGCCAATCTGGCACTCCAATGCCGGCTGAAAACCATTTGAAGGGATGCCGTATAAGTGCGAATACAGTTTGAGGGCAATCAGCCTCACCAGCTACGCGCGATTGAATCGGTAGCCGAACTGTTGCAGGGACAGACACGCCGGTTGGTGGATTTTTCCGAAGTGGAGCTTGGCCCGATGTTCGGATCTGTCACGAACCGGCTGGACCTAAGCGAAGAGGAGCTGCTTCACAATCTTCACCTGGTTCAGCAAAGCAATGGCATTCCGCTCGATCAAGGGCTGCAATGGATCGAGGAGGCGATTCGAACCGTCGCCGGCGATCAGCAAGTCCGCTTCGCCAATTTCTCCGTCGAGATGGAGACCGGGACAGGCAAAACCTATGTCTATCTGCGGACCGCCTTGGAGCTCAACCGTCGCTATGGCCTGCGGAAATTCATCGTCGTGGTCCCGTCCGTCGCGGTGCGGGAAGGGGTCATCAAGACGCTGAAGATTACCCAGGAACATCTCCGGGGGCTTTACGATAACGTGCCGTATCGCTTCACGGTTTACGACTCGAAGAGTATTGCCAAGGTGCGCCAGTTCGCGCAGAGCGACTGTGTCGAGCTGCTGGTGATGACCATCGATTCCTTTAACAAGGAGGATAACGTCATTCGCCAGAGCACCGACCGCTTGCAGGGTGCGACGCCGCTGTTCCTGGTGCAGTCGTCAAGGCCTGTGTTGATTTTGGATGAGCCACAGAACATGGAAAGCGAAGGCCGCATCCGCGCTCTGGCTTCGCTCGATCCTCTCTTCGCTCTGCGCTATTCGGCCACACATCGCAATCCCTACAATGTCGTTTACCGTCTGACGCCGTTCGAGGCTTACCGTCAATCGCTGGTGAAGAAGATTCAGGTGGCATCTGTCGTCAAGGAAGATGACTTCAACCAGGTGTTCGTCCGCCTCGAGGAGATTCGGACGGCTGCCAAAACGGTGCAGGCCAAGATTGCCCTGCACAAGCGAATGGCAGGGGCCACGATAAAGGAGAAGGCGTTTCTCTTCAAGCCTGGGGATTGCCTGGAAGACAAGGCCGAAAGGCCTGAATACGCCAGTTTCGTGATTGACGAGATCAACGCGGGCGACCAGCTTGTGAAGTTCAAGAACGGGGTCGAGATCGCCGTCGGGCAGTCGCAAGGGGCGGACCAGGCGGCGCTATTCCGGGAGCAGATACGCTACACCGTGGAAGAACATCTGCGAAAGCAGAGTCGCCTCAAAGCGGCGGGAATCAAGGTCTTGTCGTTGTTCTTCATTGACCGGGTGGATAATTTTGTTGGCCACCCGCCGGCGGACAAGACGGCGGTCGGCGTGGACGGCCTCTATCCCGGCATCATCCGCCAGCTGTTTGACGGTGCGTTTGAGGAACTCAAGCTGAAATTTCCGGATTTCGCCGACAAAAAAGCTTCGGACGTCCAGGGAAGCTATTTTGCCAAGAAAAAACGCCGTGGCGGGGAGGAAGACGCGGTCGATTCGACAAGCGGCCAAAACGCGGAGGATCGTGCTGCCTACAACTTGATCATGAAAGACAAGGAGCGCCTGCTGTCCCTCGACGAGCCCGTCGCCTTCATCTTCTCGCATAGCGCGCTGCGGGAAGGCTGGGACAATCCGAATGTCTGCCAGATTTGCACGCTCAATCAAACTGCGTCCGAGGTAAAAAAGCGCCAGGAGGTCGGGCGTGGGATGCGACTGGTTGTGAATCAGCAAGGCCAGAGAAGTTCTGAAGAGAAGGTGAATATTCTGACCGTAGTGGCTAACGAAAGCTACGAACAGTTCGTGTCCACGCTGCAGGCGGAAATGGTCGAAGCCTTCGGCGAAACGGGAACCGCTCCCAGACCGGTCAACGCGAGAGAAAAGCACCTGGCGAAGCGCAAGCCGCTGGATCAACTTCCCGAAGAGTTTGCGGTCCTATGGGAAAAGATCAAACCGAAAACGCGGTACCAGGTCACCGTAGACACAGAAAAGCTGATCACGGACGTGGTAGACCGGCTTGACCGCCTGAAGATTGATGCGCCCCGAATTGTCGCCTCGAAAGCCGAAGTGACCGTCGACCAGAATAAAGATCTGCTTGACTACCGGCTGTTTGGGCAGGGCGTTCTTTCGATCGTGGCGGCCCGGCAGGGAGCGCCGAATATCGTCGGGATGATCGAGGACTTGATCGGGCACATTACGCCGCCGATCAAACTGACGCGGAAAACCTTGTTCGCTCTCGTTGTTCGGACTAAGAATCGCAAAGCGGCGCTGGACAATCCTCAGGAGTTCGCATTTCAGGCGGCCAAAATCATCCGCGAAGAAGCGATTCAGCAATTGGTCCACGGAATCCAGTATTTCAGAGATGGTACATGGTATGACATGACTGAATGGGTAGAGGAGGAAGAAACGGTTTCCGACCGGCTCATTCCCGTCGACAACTCAATTTACGACCACATCGTCGTCCAGTCTGACACGGAAAAGCGCTTCGTCGAAAAGCTGAAAAAGCGAAACGACGTCCGGTTGTTCGTGAAGCTGCCGGCATGGTTCAAGGTGCCTACACCGGTAGGCCGATACAATCCTGACTGGGCCCTGGTAATGGAGAAAGTTGACGCCTTTGGAGACACGGGGCCGTTGCTTTATCTCGTTCGCGAAACGAAGAGCACGACTGTCGCAAGTGAGCTTAGAGGGACAGAGACGCAAAAAAACCATTGCGGAGAACAACATTTCTTCGGGGCACTCGACGTTGACTATCGCGTGATTACATCCGCTGACGATCTCCCATAGCCAAGAATGTCGCTGCCACGGTGGCATCGGCGCGCAATATTCACTGGAGTAAGTAATGAATTGCATCGATCTGACAATGGAAGAGAAAGAACTGCTCGGCCGAATCGACTTCGATCCTGCGCCCGGAAAATATGACGCGGCCTATTGGAAAGCAGTTGGCGAGACTTCGCTCCGGCTGATGAAGTCATTGATCGCGCGCAAGGGCATTCCTGAGGTCAGGACGAGGTACTTTAGCGATCCCGACTTCAACATCGGGGGGAGAGGGCGTTCGCGTGCTCAGCGGTTCGAAAAAAACGGCACGCGGGGCGACGCCATCTTCCGGCATGTGCACTTCTTGAAATACCTTCGCTACTTTCTTTACGGGCCGGATCTGCCGGATCAGGTCATCGCGGCGTTCCGCAAGAAGGTCGCCGATATTGGGTTCGTCACCTCGTCGGATATCATCCCGCTCGGCGAATTCGCCCGGCAACTGACAAGAGCGAATAAGCTCGATACCGGCGATGCGGGGGAGGAGTTCTTCAAGCTTGCGCTCGATTGCGGGTTGGAACTCCACGAGGCTAGAACGATCCGTGATTCAGTGAAACAAGCACGGTGAGAAGAATCGCATAAGGCCACCGAAGTCTAACCGCCGGGCTCCCGAGGACTGCGCTTGTCTCTATCCTTGATGGAAGGCGCCGGGGTCCTTGCCTGAAACAAAACATCACAGCCCCAAAGCCACCACTGTTCTTCTCTTAGGAGAGAGATGACGCTCTATCAGGGCGAACCAAGAGTAAATCTGGGACTCGACTTGAAAATAGTCTTGGCAACGGTTAAGATTGCCGCCTTCCTCCTGGGCCCCTGTATTTGACATCCTCGCGGCCTGGTTCCGTTTATCAAATGAGGTAGTGTGTCTATGCTCCCAAGCATCGGTCGAGCGCCAACCTGGGTTCTCATTTTGTCGTCGTTAGTGATTTACAGCGGATGTAACGCGTGTGACGGAAATAAGAACCACGATCAGGGTGCCGCACAACAGCCCAAGAGTTTCTATGAGAGACGGGACAATGCGGCACGAGTGATCGTCTTCGTGCACGGGATTTTCGGCAGTTCATTCGATACCTGGAACTGTTCGCCCAAAATCTCGTGGCCAAAACTGCTGAGAGATGACGATGCATTCAAGGATTCGGATATTTACATCGCCGGGTACGACACTCCCTATCTCGGCAACAAGATGACGATCGACGAGGTTGTCTCCAACCTCAAAAGCCGGCTTGACAGCGATGAGGTATTCACAAAGCACAGAGAAGTCGTATTTGTCGCTCATAGCCTAGGCGGTCTAATCGTCCAACGATTTCTTCTCACACACAGAGAGCTCGCCAGGCAGGTGCCATTCATTTACTTCTTTTCGACTCCAGAGACCGGAGCGCAGATTGCGCAGCTTGGGCATTTGTTCAGCCAAGATCCCTTGCTTAAGGAAATGTTTCCAGGGAATTCCAACGACTACCTGTTGAACCTCGAAAGCGAGTGGCGGAACGCCGGATTCGCGATTCACAGATATTGCGCATACGAAAAGCAGCCTCTGAGCGGCGTCCTAGTTGTGGATCGTTTAAGCGGCACAAGAAGCTGCGAGAGGGTTGTCGCTATCAATGAAAACCACTCGACCATCGTGAAACCCTGCGACCGGAATGTCGATTCATACATTGCGTTACGCAACGCGGTGAAAGACAATCCGATTGCGCCCGAGAAGATTCCGACGACAACGGTCACGGAGAACCGCAAGTGGAGCGCTTATCAACAAGTTGACTGCAACAGGACGAACTCACAGACTCTCACAGCCTCGATCACTCTCGATCCGCAGCATGAAGAGAAGGTGATTTCGGCGTCTGCCTCACTTGAGGGTGCAGACAATATCCAGGGTGTAACAGGCCCGACGCTGGGAGCCGTCAGCGGAAATACGGTGCCTGTGACCTATGGCTTCAATGGCAAAGACAAGGATATGTTGGGGAACTGTCCGGGAGGCGGCCATGCAACGGTTGTAGTCACGTTCGTAGTACAGAAGCAGGTGCCCGTGCGATAGCGCGGCGTGAACTGTTGCGGCCGCGAGAAACGCAAGCGCGCAGTAAAAGGCGTCAGATCATATCTTCTTTCTCAGGAGGCTTCAGGTGCGATACGTGCGGCTTTCCTTCATCACGACTCTTTGCTTATTGCTGAGTGGCTGCGGAATGTATGTCATCCACAAATCAACCCCTCAGGGCGATCACACCGGCGTGCCTTTCTTCGTAAAGGCCGCCGCGTGTAAGCACGAAGTCGCCCGTCTTGAGCCCTATTTTGTGATGACGCTGACGACGAAAATGGGCGACAAAGTGCAATCCGCCGAAACGACTACGTTGTCCAGGACGCAATTCAATTCGAAGACGGTTTTGGATTTGCGGTCGGCGCTCGCGTCTGCAACGCCAGAACAAGGAGGAGACATACGCGCTCTCTGGGATGCAGTCCGGGCTTTGCATTACGAACCGCACCGGGCTGAAAGCCAGGTTGCCCCAGACGATTGGTTTATCACGTCGGATACAGTCACGCCTGATGTCTATGTCGACTATGGCGTTCCGTACACCCTGAACGTGCGCACGCCCTTGATCGGGTCAGCCAAGGCAGACGTCAAGCTCGCTGACGATGGCACGCTGACAGAGGCTTCGGCAGAAAAGGAAGACAAGACGATATCGGAGTTGTTTCCAATCAAGGAGTTGATTAAAGGTGCTGCCGGCATCGTCGGGTTTGACGCTGCCGGGACGGTGATTATCGAACTAGCGATCGAAGAAAAGGGTGTCAAATTCACGCGGCGATATCGAATTAAGGACCTTGCTCCCCCTTGCACAGCAACGGCGGCGCAACGGACGGAAAGCGGTCCCTACGACTTAATTGTCGAAGATGTGGGAGCGGCGAAGAAAGAATCGGACGACGACAGCATTAGTGTCAGCGGATCAATCAAGCTGCCGAAAGCAAAGGGTTCAAAAGGGGCGGATGAAAAGAAGTGAATGAATGAAACGGAGGCTTTATCATGTCTTCCAATGCGCTATACAGAGCGTTGGTGCCCGACGCTCCACTCCATCGCCGCACCGAAGGCGACGAGTACAGAACGACCTTTGAGTATCTTGATCGCCTGCGATCAACCAGTATTCTTTTGGAAACCGTGGTCAAACCAGGTCTTCAGCGCCCAAAACTTATTTCCTCATTCCAGGGTTCCATCGACCGTGTTCTTTTTTCTTTCCCGAGCTGGGCGATCGAGGGAGACTTGGCACCGGCCTATCAATCCGTCATAAAAGCGCTGAGACATGGAACAGGTTTCATTGTCATACATCATGCGTCGGTCAGAGAGCGGGTGGCACAGTGGTTCGCTGACGCAGGCCATAGCGCGGACAACGTGGAGTTAATTTCAATGCCCGACTATGTGAGCCTCACTGATTGGGCTGAAGATGCGTACGTCTCCCTGACAGATGAGAATGACGGCTCGGGATATCTTATGGAGCCTTGGGAGTTCAAGCGTGCAGGCGATGCGCTGATTGCGGATGCTGTGGAAGATCACACTGATGTCAAGGCGTCCCAAGCGCCTCTGATCTTTCAGGGCGGAAACTGCCTTATCGGCACAGATTTTTGGTTCCTGGGGAAAGACTATTTCGCCGACACACTTGCCCTGTTGAAGCGAGACCGCGCTCCGGTAGTGGTTCCCGAGGGTGAGAGCGCCGACGCTTTCGCCAGACAGTTGTTTTCGCAATACGTGGATACGGCGCGACAATTGATCCTTATCGGCACGAAGAAGCCGATCGCGATCCGAGAGTATGTGGGAACAAAATCTGGCAGTGACTATTTCTTGGACGTAGCCGCCGGTGGTGCGGGAACCTTCCAGCCCATATTCCACATAGATATGTTCATCTCGCTCGTCGGACCGGGGGACGACGGCAAGTTTTGCGTTTTGGTAGGCAGCCCAGCCCTTGCGGACAAGACTCTTGGTACTTCCTCACCATTTTCTCTTTCTGAAATTTATGACGGGATAGCGCAAGATCTCGAAGCACAGGGATTTACGGTCAAGCGCAATCCCCTGGTGCATCGGCGGACGTTGGGGAAAACATTCAAGCTCTCGAAGTTGAAGGAGTTGTCTGGCCAGCAAGGCTACGAAGCCCTGGCCGCGGCCGTAAAGGAGCTAGCCGTGACTGGTGCAACGGACAACACGGATATACGAATCCGCGACTGGCACCACATCACGTGGAACAATTGTTTGGTGGAAAACAGCGTCAAGAGCGGACGGAACGTCTACCTTCCGACATTTGGTTACGGCGCAAATTCCGACCTGAAAGCGATCGATTCGGAGATGAAGTCACTCTGGGAGAACCTCGGCTTCAAACCCCAAATGCTGGGTGACTTCAACCAATTCGCGGCCAGACAGGGAGTGGTTCACTGCATAAAGAAGTACATTACTCGCGGAACCTAGTGGCCAAGAATGCGAATGTGGAACCTCAGTGAGCCGGCGATCAAGTCGCTTACCGAACTTCCTGAAACCGGCATGGGATTTCAGCTGATAGAGGCCGTGGTGTGGGGAAATAAAACCCCTCTGCTCGTGCTCAATTCCGAGCACGCCATTGATCTGTCCCACGTTGAACTGACGCCTGGCGATGATCCCGTCACGATCCTGAGAAACGGCCTGCGCATCGTGGACGCCATGAAATCGGACATTGTGGAGACGGTCCTTGCGGCACCACAACCGCACTCGTTCCGGCTTCTGAACGCGCGGATCGGCGAAACGCCTGTTTCCGCCAGTGCTGCCGTGACGCCCGCTCCGCAGGCTGCGCTGCCGAGCAGCCTTGTGAAGCATGTCATCCTCTCCGCGAACCGCGTGTTCCACAGGTTCTCCGCGTACAACCCTGATCGCCGCGTCGATCCGGTCACCGGCAGTTTCCTTCCCGGTACGTATGCGGCTCCTGCATCCGAAGTTCCTTTTGTGCCGACGGGACTCGTCGCGGTGGGGCGGTTCGCATTGCCGAATAACCTGCCGGCCTCACACCACTACGAAATCGAGGCGCCAGTGGGAACTGTGGTGGATTTCGGCACGGTGGCGCCCGCGTTCGGACAGGCCGGTGGCGGCGTTGAAGCCTACTTCTCTAAGGCCGTAACGAATGCCAAGGTCCCGCCCACGCCCGCGTCAAAGCTTCCGGACGAATGATCCGAACTTGGGATCGCTTTGATTAGCGCTCGTGCTGCGCTAATACGAAACACTTTTCGTAAGACGTATTATGGCTTCGGCTCTTTCGAGTGAAGGATGTGAGGTTAAGTATCCTGGTAAATGAAGTCATGCGCTTTTCCCTTTGTCTGCCATTGGCGGAAATGGGGCTTGTGCACCAGCGGCTCAACGAACACAACGTAAGGACGAGACGTTGATCCTGAAGTCGCTGAGCTGGTGCCCGGCGCTGAAGCGCTGCGTCCACCCGTTGCGGCTGAAGTAGGGCGAGGACGAGCAGTACCAGCCGGAGGACCACGATGTTCTTTCAGTCGCTGATGATGGCGGGGATCTGCCGCTCCTTGGATTCTTCGGCCATAACGTGCAGGCAACTATATCGAAGTCGGCTCTTTAAGACACTGAGACCCCCAATCAGGAATGATAACGTCCTTTATCATTCGTGATCCAGACGGGCCCGAGTACCGCCTTAGGAATGCCTGAACCTGAAATCCCGCATACAACTAGCGCACAGCCAACTTGAATGATCAGATTGCACGTGCGGGCGAGAGAGCGTCCGATATCATTCGTGATCCAGACGGGCCTGAGTACCGCCTTAGGAATGCCTGAACCTGAAATCCCGCACACAACTAGCGCACAGCCAAGTTGAATGATCAGATTTCACGTGCGGACGAGAGAGCATCCGACTGATCGGCCGTCAGTTCTCCATTCTTATCGATCCTTTTTCTCCATTGCACCACCAGTGTGTTGCCTGGATATTGTCTGGGTGATCGTCTCTCCAGGCTCCTCCCATTCCTTTCGGATTCTTGTGGTCTGGTACGACGTCGTTGTAATCCGTGAAGTCCTCGTGGCAGATGGCGCATATTCCGCCCTGTTGGAGAATCTTTCGGTTCAGAAGTTTCCGCATCTCTGCCGGTGATCGCAGTTCCCGATATCCTCGCGGATGGTGTGGATCTTCGACGCGCTGAACCCCTAGCCTTACGAGCCGGGGCTTGGGAAGACTCTCCCGGCCACAGCAGGAAAGCGATTTGTGAATTGGGCAGAATTCGTTGAGACGGAGTCTCATAGCAGGTCTCCTATAGGTATTGGCGTAACTTGCGAAGGGGTTCAGCGTGGTGCGCCCGTCAGGCGAGCATGAACAGCACAAACGTCAGCAGCTGGGTAGGTTGTCTTCGATAGAATTGCGATGGGATGGGAATCACGATCGAGCTGCAGAATCTCGGCGACGCTCAACTGTGTCGCGACATTACGGCTTACCTGGAGCACGCACTTAGTGGGCGACAGGGCGAGTGGCGGGTGTCGATTGCAGGATCACGAGCGGCCGAGAACTGGGAATTGAAAGTGGAGGGACCCAATGGATTTGAACGGTCATATACTCTCTCGGCTACCGCTGGTGAGCACGAGCTTTCGGCTATTCGAACGCTCGTTCTAAAGCTCGTACCGGCTGCCAAACACTGACCACGCCTTTCATTTGTCTGGGTGCGACATTCCTCTCTCTTCGTTAAAATGGCAGCCGCACGAAAGGAGCACTATGGCAAAGAAGAAGATTGATCCACTAAACAAGAAAGCGTACGGCGCGGTCTCGGCTGCGCTCACCGTTGCGGATATTCCTGTTGCTGTCAGCTTTTACCAGAAGGCGTTTGGCCTCGCGAAGCGCGCCATCATGAATGGCCCCGATGGCAGGCCGATGCATGCGGAACTCACCTTGCGCGGCACAGTGCTCATGCTCGGCCCCGAGAGTGCAGCTATGGGCAGGCGCACCGCTAAGAGCATCGGGGCCTCTCCGGCTACCCTCTACATCTACGTGGAGAACGTGGATAAGGTCGTCGAAAAAGCGACCAAGCTCGGCGCAACACCACAAGGACCTGTCATGGACATGTTCTGGGGTGACCGCTGTGGCAACGTCGTCGATCCCGACGGCTACACGTGGATGGTCGGTACGCACAAAGCGGAACCGACAGCCAAAGAAATGAAGAAAGGAATGGAGGCGATGATGAAGCAGCCGCCTAGCGCCGCTGCCGCCGACTGAGGGTAGCATCACTCGAACAGCGCTGGCTGGCCGGCGGGCTCTTCAGCCTCACGAAAATTGCTTAGACCAACGCCCACAAGCCGATACCGTTGCTGTGGGCTTAGGTCCACTCTTTCCCTGAGTTTCAACGCGATGTCGGTCAGTTCCTCGCAGGAAGACGGCGAAGAATCCGGCGTGTGGCTGCGGGTAAGAATCTTGAACTCGCTGGTCTTCAGTTTGAGAACCACGGTATGCGCAACTCGTGTCTCATTGCGCGAAGCCGACCACAGCTTTTCTGCCAAGCGCCGAATCATCGGCTCAGTTTCTGCCAGCAGAACGTCTGCTTGAAAGGTGTCCTCTACCGAGATGGACTTTGTGGGCCGGTCAGGTACGACTTGGTTCTCGTCGACGCCACGCGCAAGCTCGTAGAGGCGCACGCCGAACCGGCCAAATTCATCTTCAAGCTTGGCCACCTCTAGTTCTTTCAATTCACCGACGGTCTTGATTCCGAGTTTCGCCAGCTTTTCTTCCGTGACTTTCCCGACTCCTGGCAGTCGTCCAACAGGGAGTGGTAGCAGAAACGCGTCTACCTCTTCTGGCTGGATTACGAAAAGTCCATTGGGCTTCCGCCAGTCCGAGGCCAGCTTTGCCAGGAACTTGTTCGGCGCCACACCGGCCGAGGCAGTCAGATTCAGTTCTTGTCGGATCTGCTCCCGGATCGTGCGAGCCACAAGCGTAGCCGTGGGCAATCCAGTCTTGTTTTCCGTGACGTCGAGGTAGGCTTCGTCGAGGGACAGCGGCTCGATCAGGTCGGTATGGCGGTTGAAGATCTCGCGCACACTCTTCGACACCGCCCGGTACCGCGTGAAATCCGGCGCGAGAAAGATTGCGGCGGGACACAGTCGCTCGGCCCGAATAGCAGGCATGGCGGAGCGCACGCCGAAAGCCCTCGCCTCATAAGAAGCCGCGCAGACAACGGAACGTTTCGCCTTCCAGGCAACGATGACGGGCTTTCCGCGCAGTTCTGGATTGTCCCGCTGTTCGACCGAAGCGTAAAAGGCATCCATGTCGGCGTGAATGATCTTTCGCCCGGCCATCACAGATCAATCCTATTCTCCCTCTAACCGCGATTGGTGCGCTGCCAGTCAATCCGCCAGCGTCCGCCCTTTATCGGCACCCAGACCAATCGCTTTGGAACTGTCCCACGGGCATAGTGATAGAGCGCAGCCGCTCGCTCAGATCCCGGTACTGCTGCACGATTCTTGCGTCCTGGACCTGAAAGTCGCCTTCGGTCAGTTTTGCCTCGAAGAGCACCTCTCCGAGCTTCATGTCCACTTCCATCCTCTCTACAAAACCGCTGACCAGCGGCACGCGCGGCATGAATCCGAACTGCGGAATCTCTCCCAATCTCTGTTCCCAAAAGCTGGCTGACCTCCCGCCGTTTTGTCACTCCTGGATGGCAAAAGATATTCATCAACAAGGCATCCGAACTCATCGAGGAATCCAACTCCCGCCAAACCCACTCGCTCTTTGGGAGCGATTGATTTCCATGGCTATGGACTTTCAGCAAGCGGCGGCGCCATTCCGACCGTTTGAGAATTGCTCGATAGCTTGCGTCAATGAAGTTTCCATGATGGCGACGGTCATCGCTGGACTGATAAACGACAACCGCTTGATGGCCCGAGCTGAGGACATGAGGCAATTGGGATTCGGCAGCATACGATGCGTTGCGCGCGCACAGCTCATACCGCAGGCCAGCTGCTTTGCCCTTCATTCTTGGTTCACCGCCAATTTGTCCAATTAGTTCCCTGTCTCTCACCGTCTCTGTAATCTCTCCTGAATCATCTCGGCCAACCGAATGCTGTCGGCAATCTTTGCGGTCACTGACGGAGAGGGCTTGATCTCCTCCCGGTTCAGACGCACCGCAGCGATGAAGGAAGCAGCAACCAGTACCGCCGTATTCGGCTTCTTCTCGGCGCTATCGTTCCGAGAGCTTTCCACCTTCCGCCTCTCTGGACAGGTATTGCTCGGCGATGGCGATCCTTTGAAGATGTCAGACGGCCGGTAGCGAAACGCACTCCAGCAACAGGAACAAGTCACGATGAGGTGATCTTTAGGAGCTGGGTCCGCTTGCTCTGGATGCGCGTGTTCGGTTTGCGGGTCGATGGCACGGCAGTTGATGGTGCAGCCGCACTTCTGGCACTTCACAACCCAGGCCTGGGGAAGTGCGCTGGAAAACCCAATCATGGCGACAGTATAGGCGAAGAAAAGGAGAAGATGCTACACTTTGTTAAACTCAGATTCCGATGTGTGGACGATACCGGCTGACGGCGAAGGAGCGCTATTTACGCGATCATTTTGGTCTGGATGTCGGAGTCCAATGGTCGCCGCGTTGGAACATTGCGCCCACGCAAATGATCCCCACCATCAGGCAACACCCCAAAGAGCCGACGCGTATTTTCAGCCTCATGCGCTGGGGGCTGATCCCGTATTGGGCAAAAGACCCGGCGATCGGACTGAAGACCATCAACGCGATGTCGGAGACCGCTCCTGTAAAACCTGCATTTCGCGATGCCTTCAGGTACCGGCGTTGCCTGGTCCCGGCGGATGGATTTTACGAGTGGGCGAAAATCGGACCTAAGCAAAAGCAGCCCTACAACTTTGGCACGCTGGATGGCTCAGTCTTTGCCTTTGCGGGACTATGGGACCATTGGCGCCAGCCGGACAACACTTTTATCGAAAGCTGCGCGATCCTGACCACACCGCCGAATTCACTGGTGGCCGAAGTGCACGACCGCATGCCGGCCATACTCAAAGAAGAAGACTACGATCGCTGGCTTGATCCCGGAATCACTGATCCTGAACGAGTTGCTGATTGCCTCAGACCATTTGACTCGAAACTGATGAAGAAATATCCGGTCGGCAATCGCGTGAACCGTCCCGAGAATGACGACCAGGAATGCGCGCAGGAAGTCCCGATCTCGACCTCTGCGCCAACCCTGTTTTGACGCCTTCCCTCGTTCGGCACCCCTCTCAAAAGAAACTTGTAACCTGCCGGTTCGAGCCTCGTAATAGAGAGTAGAGAACCTCATGGACCTGCTCCAACGGTTCGCGCTTGGCGAAATCGATGCTTTCGAGACGCTGGTTCATCAGTTTCAGGGCGAGATTTACGCCTGGACGGTGCGCATCGTACGCGATCCGGGGACCGCCGAGGATCTGACTGTGGAAACGCTTTGGAGAATTTACCGGGCCAGACAGCGGTTTCGACCGGACGGAAACTTCGGTGCCTGGGCTCGGCGGATCGCCACCAACTTGGCGATCGACCATCTCCGGCTCAAGCCACGTGAAGAGAGTCTCACGACAGAGCCCGTGGGAGTGCCGCAACCTGATCGTTTGGTGCAGCGAGAAACCCGGGACAAGATCCGGCAGGCATTTCGCCGCCTGCCAGCCAAGTTACAAGTGGCGGCAACCCTCGCGTTGATCGAAGAGCAACCCTACGAAGAAATTGCCGACGCTTTAGGGACGTCAGCAGGCGCGGTCAAACTCCGCGTGTTCCGCGCGGTTCGTATCCTGCGCAAACGTTTGAATCAAGCCGGAATCGGACCTGAACAAAAGTGAGGACAAAGCACATGACGAAATACGACGACCGCCAAATCGGCGACGCCTTGAAGCGGTCTTTTCACCCAGTCCACACCGAACTGGAAAGGGATCTGTGGCCGCAGCTCCTGCGCAAATTGGATGATCGTCCGGTTCGAGTCCCGTGGTATGACTGGGCATTGGCCGGCTTGAGCGCCGCGATGTTCCTTGGGTTCCCGAGACTAATCTTTGTGTTCGCGTACCACCTTTAGGAAGGAGCCGTTATGAGCATGCATCCTTATCTCCGGGCATACATGGCGGGAATCTCGGCGCCGACGCCACTTTTGCTTGTCGCGCTCACGCTTTTTTTCATGGCACGTTTTGTCTACAACATCCCAGTTCCGATCGAGCGCGTAATCATCTTCCCCATGGCCATCATCCCGAACCTGTTTGGGGTTTGGAACATGCTGTACTTGGCCTCGCGCGCCCGCACACATCTGCCGCTCGGAATTCACGGCGCGATCCTCCCTTTCATCATCGCCCCGGCCGGGTTCCTTCTTGGCCGCTGCCTTGGCTTCCTGGACACCACACACAACAGCCTCATGTATTTCGGCGTGGTGGAAATCCACTACACGTTCCTCGCCATGGTCTTTCCCGTCGCGCTGATCGTCTATTACCTCGTTTGGAAGTACCTTATCGGGTTCTTCAATCAGGTTGCAGGTATCGCCGATTAACGAAGACTGTGATGATTCGGAGGTTCTTATGACAACCCTGCATTCTCAAGAGGTGCCTGCAGTCTCGCATGAGCAACACTGGCCGACAACGGTCGCCGCGCTCATGGTAGGCACTGCGTTCTTCTCGCTATGGTTTTGGCTCTTGCCGCAGTGGCTCGGCTTCCGAGTCGAAATGGCGGGCATCGCCCATTGGCGATGGATAGCCGCGCTTCCTTCGATTCTCGGTTTCGCCGTTGCTTTGCGGTGCGTCTGGGATTTCGGCTGGACGGGACATGGCACGCCTGCCCCGATTGCTCCGCCAAAACGTTTGGTGGTAGTGGGTTTCTATCGCTACGTGCGCAATCCCATGTACGTGGGCTTTGCCGTAGGCTGGATCGGACTGTGGGTAGTTTTCGGACACGCTACTTTGCTAGCGATTGCTGCCGTCGCAGGGGTTGCCCTCGGCGTTCATTTGTTTGTTCTCTTCTATGAAGAGCCGACTCTCCGACACAAATTTGGAATTGAGTACGAGGCCTATTGCCGGAATGTCAGGCGTTGGTGGCCCCGCTTGACGGGTTGGGACCAATCGGCATAGTGGAGCCAAGCGCGATTCACAAGCAAGTCAACCGCGACAGCAAAAGTGTGATCGGTGAGAATCACGAGGTTCTAATTACAGGAAAGCCTACAGGTCCTCCGACTTGATCAGCCGAAACCGCCCAGTGCGCCGGGGAGGGTTGCGAGTGCTCTGTTACCGACCTTCTCGCTGCTACAATGCCGGGCGAGAGGACTCATGCTTGACCTGGCGAAAGCAATCGGATTATTGAAGCAAGAACGTGAACAGGCTGCGAGAAGCTTGGATCAACTGGACACTGCTCTGAAAGTTCTGAGTGGTCTTGGGTCTATCAGAGGAAACTCTCGGGGTAGGCGGACAGCCATCGGAAAGCGCAGGACGATGTCCGCCGCGGCGCGGAAGCGCATCGCTGCCGCACAACGGACCCGTTGGGCAAAATGGAAAGCCGCACATCCGAAGAAGAAGAAATAGAAACTTGACCACCCTAGACGACCCGCCTACCATCTGCCAGAGATAGGTCAGAGTGCGATTCGTTTGATAAAGCCTCTTCCCCTACCTGTCACTGAGAGCTCCCATGCGTGGTCTTCCCCTGGAGCCCGCCGAGCGCCTTCGCCGCGCCCTGTTTCCCGTTCAGGGCAATCAGTTCGGATGGCGAATAGCCTCGGTCACGGTAAGCATTCTGTCGGTCGCTCTCATCGCTCTGACTCTTGGATACCGGTTCCGTGGCGCCGAACTCCCCCCAGCCCTTCTTCTGGCCCTGCTTCTCACGTTCGCGACTGTCGTAGTGCTCCTCTCCAAGTTCTTATTCTGGGCGCAGAGAGAAGAGGGCGAGTTCCAGGGCGCGTACAAAACCACCGAACGCGAATTCCAGTCCGTCTTCGAGAATGCCCTCGACACCATCTTGATCCTGGACGATCAGGGAATCTGTCGCGAGGCCAATCCCGCGGCTGAACAACTCTTTGGAGCACGACGGCGGGAATTGATTGGCGAATCCTTGGATCGCTTTTGTAGGGACTCTGGCCGGTTCCACGAAATCTGGAAGCTTCTGCTCGTCCAAAAGTTCCATCAGGGAGACGCGGAGTTCTTGAAGAACGACGGCTCACCAGTCTTTGTCGAGTTCACTGCCAAAGCTGATTGCCTGCCCGGCCAGCACGTCATGATTCTCCGCGACGTCACCGAACGCCGTCGCGCACAGCTGTCGCTTCTCGAAAGCGAAGAACGCTTTCAACAGATGGCCCGGAACATCCAGGAGATCTTCTGGATGATTGACGCCGAAACCAAGAAAGCGCTCTTCGTGAACCCGGCCTACGAGACCATCACCGGCCGCTCCTGCCAATCACTCCAAGATGACCCGATTTCTTACGAGGACCTGATCCATCCTGAAGATCGTGTTCACGTGCTCGCCAAACTTGACGAGGCCACTCGGACGGGCAATTTCAATGAGAAGTTCCGAATTCTGTGTGCCCAGGGAGCAATCCGTTGGGTATGGGTGCGAGGGTTTCCAGTGCGGGACTCCGACGGAAAAATCCTTCGACTGGTCGGGACGGCTCTTGAAATCACAGCGCAGAAGGAAGCTGAGGAACAGGTTGCCGCCAATCTCGCGCTCGCAAAATCAGCCTGGGCCGAAGCCGAAGCGCTCCGCAAAGCGACGCTCTCGCTGACCCAGGATCTCCGCATGAATTTCGTGATGGATGCGCTGCTGAAATCGCTCGAAGACCTGGTTCCGTACACCTGCGCGCGGGTTTTGATCCCCGAGGGCGGTCCACATGTGCTTGCTCTAGGGGAAAGAAATTGTCCGGAACCCGAAAAGAAGTCCTCTAGATTTCCGCTCGCATTCATGGCCGATGAATCGTCGTTCTTCCATCGCATCCTCACCGAGCAGAAGAGCATCCTGATCGCAGACACAAACAAGGAAGAGAAGTGGCATACCTTCAAGGGACACAAGCAGCTTCGGTCGTGGCTTTCAGTCCCTCTGGTCGCAGCGGGTGAGTATCTCGGATGTCTCTCCGTCGGCCATGCTCAGCCCAATCTTTATACCCAGGAACACCTCCGTCGCGCCGAATTACTGGCGATTCCCGCCGCGGCCGCCATCCAAAACGCCAAGCTCTATGAAACGGCACGAATCTACGGAGAAGCGCTCGAGTCGCGACTCAACAGTCTCAAGAAGGCCGAAACAGCCTTAGCCCAATCGGAAGACAGCCGCAGATCGACGGAAGACAAATTTCAGAAAGTGTTTCGTTCGAGTCCAATCCCTTTCTCAATCACAACCTTCAAGGAAGGTCGGTTCGTAGACGTGAATGCTGCTTTTGAGCGTAGGTATGGCTACAGCCGCGCCGAGGTGCTCGGCCACACCGTCCATGAACTGGGGATTTGG
>DASRFR010000056.1:0-5359 GCA_035651455.1 Terriglobales bacterium | reverse complement strand
TGCGTATGAAGACAAGCGATGAATATCTTGAACAGCATTATTGCCGACTTTAGAATCGGAAATCTGAGGTTATACCCCCGGCTGCGGGCCGACGACCGTCCGAGTGCCGATGAGATGTTGGAACTGGTTCGGCCTATTCTTACTGCGATCCTGAATCCCAAAACCGAAGTCGCTTACCTCGAAGCAATAGCTGCGGGCCGATACGAGCCGGCGCTGCTCTTTCCCGACCAAGCGGAGACCTCAGGGCGTGTGCGCCATCATCCTGCGATGTTGTTGTGGAAAGCGGAAAACGTTGCGAAGCATCTGGCAGAAAAGAGAACGCGCTAGTAACACCTCCTGAGCAGTCGTGAGGATGCAGCAAGAGTCGCGGAAAAGCGCAAGAGATTGCGAACAAAAATGCGACAACATGCTCCTCGTGCCGTCGGCCGTCAACATGTGGTCGGCGGCGTCGGCTCCCTCACGGAGGCTTTGCGGCAACTTCCACGAAACTGTCCCATTGCCATCCTCAGGTATGGAGATCGTGCGCTCCTTGAGAGCCTTGCCAATCCAACGAAGAAACCGTTCCTTGTTTCCTTTCACCAGCACAGGCGAGCATCCCAGCCCCAGTAATGGCTGGAGGGCCTTCCGCCGCTCAAGCTCTCGCATGAACCACGACGCCCACTCGGGAACGACGGGCAAGCCGAAGCGGCGCGACACGCGATAGAGCACAAATGCCGGGTCGTTGTCGTACAGAATGGTACGCTTCCCCTCGCGGTCGGCTCCCGGCCGCGTTTTCAGCAACTCCGCTGATAGGGCCACCAAATGGCGGACTGGACGATTGCGCCCCTGGATGATCACACTCCCGCGAAAAGACTGGGCTTCGGGCCCAAGAGAAGCTGCGAATGCAGCACGTCCTGGAAGCTGAACCTGAAAGTACGCCCCCTCGGTCACTGCCGCCCACAAGGCGGCAATTTCCGCATCGCTCCCCAACACGGAGAAAAGATGAGCAGGGGCCGACCCGCGGTCTCCCTTCGCCGGTTCTGCAATCAGCCGATCCATGTACACGCGAATTCGCGTGGTTGTGTCTTTCACGTGCTTCGTGAACTCAAGGGTTCCAAAGCGCTCGTGCGCGTTTTCCATTTTCGTCTCCTCCAGCCATCGCGGCCACAGCCGTTGAATACACCATCCAGTATTTCCTTGCGTCTTCCACCTCTGAACCCCGGATCACCCCGCCAAATTCGACTCGGACAGCGGGGTAATTGCTCTCATGCAGCGCTTCGGAGTAGTGCCATTCCTTGCCATCCGAAACAATGAGGTGGTCGCCGTAAACACCCGGGCAGGAGCCGTTGCACACCAAAAAAGGAATCCCCGTCAATGCGGTCAGCTCGTCATAGTTTCCGTTGGCGGCCTCCTCATCCACCATTACGACCGCACCGGGGATTTCATTCCCGTCCGCTGAAAGCGACTCTTCAAGTCTGTAGCCCATCTTCTCGAAAACATCTCTGTCTCGCTCGGCGCAAACAAGCGTTGAGTAACATCGATCACCCATGCTTTTGTCTCCTTTCCCTGGCGGACGAGTTACTTCAGGCTGGTAATCTCTCCTGTGCAAAAGACCAATGTCAGTTCATTCGAGAACCGCTCCTTCTCTCGAATGATTGTCTTCCCGTCTTCTTCTTCCTCTGACTTGTCCACCAGTTTGATCGACTGCCAGTGCGCGATGTGACGGACCTCTCCCTCGCCGAAGATCCCGTTCAGCATTCCCGCAGTGCAGAGCAGACCAACATGTCCTCCGTGCAGCGGCGTTAGCGGCCGACCGCTGATGTCTGCTTCTTGTGCGAACAGAATGGGCGCGGCTTGACGATATGCGGAAGACTTCGGCAGCAAGTCCTCAATCTGGTCCAACGGCAGCCCACGGTAAACCATGCGTACCGGCTCCGCCGGCGGCACAACGTACTGGTGATCGGGTTCCGATGGGAGCGGCGAAAGTCGCTCAGGATTTCTCGACAGTGAGCCGTACCATTGCCGGGCACGGGTGATGTCGGAGTCCTGGAGCCGCTCCCTCTCGTTCCGCGTGCGGCGAACCCCGAACAGAACGATCTGCTTGTAGCGCACGCTCTCGGGCTCGGTGAGCCGGTAGACGCGCACGTCCTTGAAGTGGACCGAGAGCGCGGCATTGCATTCCTCGATGCGCGGTCCTGGAATGACGAACGCGAGTATGCCTCCGGGCTTCAGCCAGCGGTGCACGTGCTCCAAGAAGAGCCGCTCCATCCGCTGCGACTTTCCCTCGCCAACCTCGAAATCATACGGAGGGTTCAGGTAGATCAACGAGAAGGACTCGACCGAACACTGCACATCGAAACAGTTCCCGTGAATCAGTTCGTCTACTGTCGTGCTGGCCTGCTCGGCCCGATAGGCGTCCAGCTCGATTCCGTAACGACGCGCCTGCGCGTCAGAGGTCACGACCTGGAACGCAACACCGTCCCCGATGCAGGGATCAATTGCTGCACACGGGCCGCTCGAAAAGCTCAGGACTCCCCGGATGCGCTTGGCTTCTCCGACTGGAAGTGGATAGAAGCCCAACCGCTCACGCCCAGCAAGACGCACGGTACCCTCCTCGTCCAAACAGGTGAAAGCAGCAGCAACGTAAGCCCTTGCGGAACTGACGGTTACGGGCTGCAGGGGCTACTTATTTGGCGAGCGCATACTCCGGTGCTACGTTTTGCTTCCACATGGCAACGGGAACAGTCATCGCCGAGAGCGCGCGCTCAGAAGTCTGTCAGCGCACGGTAGTTAGGACCGCCAAAGTGGGCGAGAAGGTGGAGTGTGTGTTCGGCGACGGGAGCTCGATTTTGCTCTCCAGCTTCCTCGCTTCTTTCGCCAGTCCTGGAGATGAGGTTCGTTTTCCGCTGGCCCTCGGAAGCGCGGATGCCGGGACCGAGATTTACATCAGCAATACAAGGTCACAACAAGGAAGGCGAGACATCTATCAGGCCCCGATCGGCTACGCAGCGCAGCCCAAGAAGGACAAGCGCGGGAATCTCTTCGTCTCCGCACAAGTCTTGAGCCAGCACCTGCGCATCTCTGCGATTCACATTCGCTGCCAGACGCTGCGGGATTACTTCTACGCGAGCCATCGTCGGCGTGCCTGGAACCAGCAACCCACCTTCTATGAGCTACTGCGAATCAGCCCCACTGCGTCCCCAGCCGAGATCAGGGTTGCTTTCAAACTCCGGACACTTGAACTCCGCGCCGCGCGTGCGTCCCCCAAGGACCTCTCCACACTCGAGCGGGCATTCAACATACTTGCCCAGCCCGAATTGCGCGCCTCTTACGACGTACTCATGGCTGATCCCGCCGCCCCTGCGCCGTTTCCCCATGGCGGCTTTGGCTCACTCCTCGTTGCCGGCAACCTTGCGCGCGACGGCGCCACGTTCTACGCGACCCGGATACTTTCTTTCCTGCCCGAGCGCAGGCACCGACACTTTCGGTTGCCCCTGCGCAGACTAACCTTCTACAGCGACCGTGCAATCTATCGAGATGCTCGCCGCAAGCTGGAGGTGTTTTTCGACTCAGCCTTGCTGCCTCTGACCTGGGATGCCACGTGGAACCAGTGGAAGCATCTCGTAGGAGCGAAAATCGCTGGTCGAGCCACATTTATCCAGAGCGGCAAATACCGTCGTCGAGGGGACGAGTGGGAGCTTGTTCAGTGGGAAACGGCGCTTCCCAGCCGCATCGAAGTCACGCTCCCTGCGGACATTGCCGACCAATTCAGAAAGGCGCGAAACGACCATCATCGTTTTGGCCAGTTCGCCGATGCGCTCGAATGCGTCCGCACACGCATTGAAGCCGGGCCAGTCGAGAGAGCCACGCTGCAGAAGATGTGCGGTGACTTCGGCATCCCCGGAGATTTCGACGTCGCCGAGATCACCTGGCGGCCGGACTACGACGCCTTCTTTTACCGCCAGCTTCGCCAGCGATCCCGCCGACTCTACCTCTTCCGATCTGAATACATCTTCGACTTGGAGAACGTGACCGTCGTCGAAACGCCGCAGCTCGGACACGCCACCTACCTGTTCACGAAGCCAGCAGACATGAGCCTATTCCTCGCTGTCTACGCGAGTGTCACCAAAGAGGACATCCGACAGAACCGCGACAACGTTGCTGAGAAGCTGGGCTTCTTGGGCCGGCTCATTCACGGCGCAAACCCACGAGCATGGCTGAAAGAATTGAAAGCCCGCCTTGGCGAAGTTCTCGACTACTCCGAGGCTGCGGCGGCCTCCGATTGAAGGATTCGGAGGTTCGTTTGACAGGGGGAGTTCGGCTCACACTGAACGGTACTTCTGGCCCAGTTTGTCTTCTTCCTTGACCGTCAACTTCCGAAGCCTGAATCCCAGGCCACCATTCCAAATCTTCCCCTGTGGGTCCTCGACTCCCAAAGGCCGAAGGCCGACAACTCTGACGTATATCTCTTTGGTGCCGAAGGTGTCCATGTCCAGGTCCTCGCCACAGATGGCGCATATCTGCCCCAAGGCAAAGACCGGCGCATGCTTACGGGCCCACACAACCGATTTGCGCACGAGCCGGGTTTCTTCTTCTTCGAACCATTCATGCAGATCCCTGAATTTGCTTGCTGTCAGAGTCGTCTTGCATGATTTTATCTGGAGATGGACCTGACTCTCCTCGAGCCGTTTCTTCGTCATCCAAAGCCTGAGAGTCCCGAGCTTCAACACGCGCATAATCTCACCTCACAGACCGGAGATGCTGTTACGGTAGGATTTCGGGCCCGGAAAGCGGCCCTGGGGACACGGACGGTTGGTTTTCCGACCAGCGGGTCCTGCCCTGACGCTTATTCATCAAATCTTCGATTGGAACTCTTTGGCAGCCCGTCTCTTTCTCTCTGAACTCCCGCGAGTCGGCTCAGAACGGAATTCCGTCCTGATCACTGTCCACTGCAGAGTCAGCCGCGGAGTTTGACGCAGTTTCTCCTTCGCTGACTCTCGTGGCCCCGCCGAAGGCCAGTAGGTTTGTCACGGCTACTTCGCTGACGGTTCGCGACACACCTTGAGGACTCGGAGCTCGCAATCCTCTGGCCAGGTTTGATCCAGCGCGCAAAGGCACTGGGGATGAGGACAGTACGAACAACACCAGGTGCCAGTCGGCCGATTCTGTTGGCTTGACAACGTCGCGGATATAGTCGAATAATTATTCGACTATGACAGAGTTCCCGAACGGCTATACGACCTGCCGGAAGACGCTCCTCCAGCGGCTCGAGGAGCCGGCTCCGGGCCGGATTCAGCTCCTTACCGGCCCCCGCCAGGTGGGCAAGACCACGCTTCTCCTTGAGATCGCCACCCAGTTTGGCGACGGTGCTGTTTACGCC
>DASRFR010000055.1:0-5521 GCA_035651455.1 Terriglobales bacterium | reverse complement strand
GGCCGACACAAATGGGCGAGGATGTTTTGCCTGTCTTATCGATGGCAACAAAGACTGAGAACTGCTTGTGGGCGTCGCAGCCGATTATGGATCGCATGGCTCTCCTAGGAAGCGCAGTCGCGCTTTCATAGGTTCACCCCCGGCGGGTTGCTGTAGAGCAACCTTCGGTTCCTCTGCGGTCAACGTGAGCCGCGCCAACGCGATACAGCGCGCGACCGCATAAACACTGGGGTTTTCGTGTTTACGTGCGTCAACACGCGTGGAATGAGCGGCTAAGAGGAAAATGGGCGTGTGCGCGGTTACCGCGCGGTAACCTTGGGTTGCTGCGGCGTTGGTCTGCTCCCCTGGATCCGCAAATCGAGGGATATGATTTCGGATTGAGGAAAGGAGCAGAGATGACGGTCAGCAAGCATAGCGAGGCACAGATCATTGGTGCGCTGAAGCAAATTGAAGCCGGACGTACAGCCGCGGATGTAGCGCGAGAGCATGGAGTGTCGAAGCACACGATCTATGCCTGGAAGGCCAGGTAAGGCGGCATGGAAGTGAATGAAGCCCAACGGTTGCGGAGTTTGGAGGACGAGAACGCGCGGCTCAAGCGGTTGGTGGCCGATTTAAGTCTGGACCGAGAGATGCTCAAGGCGGTGATTGCAAAAAACGGCCTGAGCTCGTAGACCGAAGGACAGACGCTAGTTGGCTGAAGGAACATTTCGCAGCCAGCGAGCGCCGGGTGTGCGGGCTGATGTCGATTGCAATGAGCAGCTTTCGTTATCAGTCAAGACGATGTGACGAACCTTTGCGAGAACGTCTGGTGCGTTTGGCGAGAGAGAAGCCACGATACGGTTACCGGAGGTTGCAGGTGCTGGTGGAACGCGAAGGAGAACGAGTGAATCACAAGCGGCTGTATCGTGTGTATCGCGAGGCCGGGTTGTGCCTAAAGCGAAAGAAGCGCAAGCACTGTGTGCGCAGTGGACTGCCAAGGCCACAACTGACAGCGTTGAACCAGGAATGGGCGGTCGATTTTGCGCACGATGTGATTGCGGCAGGGGGCACAGTCCGTGTGTTCAGCGTAGTGGATGCTTACACGCGCGAGTGCCTGGCGCTGGAGGTGGACACAGGTTTTGCCAGCCGCCGTGTGACACGCGTGCTGAATGAAGTGATCGCACAGCGTGGCAAGCCTGTGGCGATACGCTGTGATAACGTACTAACTCGGGAAGGTATGCTCGCAGAGAAGCGACGATCTCTTAGCGTCCCGCATGGGACGTTGTTGATGACAAGACTATAAGCCCAAGTGGCTTCCACGCGCAAGGGCTGAGCACTCGACCATAGCTACACGAGATCTGCGGCAGCAGTCTCGACTGTACTTAAAACAAGATCTCAACCAAGTGGAAGGCCGGAACATTATCTACGAGGTCCTCGCGGCCTCGACGGCCCGTGCAGAATCGGCTCTTCCACTTGGTGCCGCCACTTCATGGAAGCAGCGGTAGTCGGTTCCGGACTTGATGATCCCGTATGTGACACGCGCCATCTTGGCCGCGACAGCCACATAGGCCATGCGCTTACGATCGGCACTGGTTGGATCACGCCGGAGATATCGTTCGAACTTGTCTCGAAAGCTGTTCTCTGTCTGACGCACGGCGATGGTGGCCGCCATCCAGAAGGCACAGCGCAGCCGCGCGTTGCCATACTTCGAGAGCTTGGTCGTGCCGCGGAACTGGCCTGACTGCTGCGTGGAAAGATCCAGGCCGCAGAACTTCAGGAACTGGCGATGATGGCCGAAGCGACGCAGGTCGCCGGCCTCCGCCAGGATGGTGAGCGCAAGAATAGGACCGATGCCAGGTATCTTCTGTAGGCACAGAAAGTCGGCGTTGTCCTTGAGATGCAGCTCGGCCCGCTGTTCCAGTTGCTGACGCAGCTGGCAGAGATGGACCATCTCATCCAGCACGGTGCGGAACATCGCGACAGCTTCGGAATCCTCTTCAACAGGCAGTCCGATCGACGACTGCGCGGGTGCGATAGATATCTTCGAGCAAGCGTCGTTTGCTGATCTTGCGTCCGGCAATCGGCCAGGCCTGTTGAACAAAATCCTCGATCGAGAGGCTGGTGATGAGATCTGGCGTTGGAAAGGCACGCAGTAACTCCAGCAGCCACTGGGAGCGCGAAGCATGGTAGTAGCGCTCGATCTCCGGGAAATAAAGCGGCAGGTAGTGAGTCAGAAGGCGGTGTTGCATGCGTGTCTTCTCGAGCGATACCTGCGCATAAGTCAATGACAACTCCTGCAGATCATGGACATGGTTGGCCAGCGGATCGTGGTAGTGCTGGATGACGCCGGTCTTGAGCAGATGCAGCAGCACCTGGGCATCCTTCGGATCGTTCTTGTCCCAGGAGTTATGCATCGCTTCCCGTGTTCGAGCTACGGCCAGAGAAGGGATAAGCTCCAGTTCAAAGCCCTCGGTCTTCAGGAAATGCGCCAGTGGACGATGGTAGTTGCCAGTGGCTTCAAAGCCGATCCGGACTGGGTACTTCAGCTCATGCAGGTAATCGGCAAAACGGCGAAACTCCACGGCGGTGTTCAACAAAACCAGACGCTTGCGGCTCTTCCAGCCGGGTGCGTCGATGAGAACCTCGTGGCGCAGCTTGGCAATATCAATGGCTACCAGAACGGTGGGCGGTTGCGTACTCTGAACAATGGGCATGGCTGGCTCGACTCCTAAGGTGAAAGTTGGCATACCTTCAACTTAAGAGACCTTCGGCCAGTCATGGCCCAGGAAGATCGACTTGCGGCATATTCAACCGGGCAAGCCCACGCAGAACGCGCATGTGGAGAGCTTCCATGCACGTCTGCGAGAAGAGAGTTTGCGCACGAACTGGTTCATCAACCTGTTCGATGCGAGGAGAAAAATTACTAGTTGGCGAAAGGAGTACAACGAAGAACGTCCCCACAGCAGCCTGGGTTATCGCACGCCGGCAGAGTTTGCGCAAGCCTGCGGAGTGCAGAGTTATGGAAAAGAGGCAGACTTCGTCTGCTTGGAAAACGCTGGCGCGTTTTCGCACTTTCCCACAACTCCGGTGGCTGCGGCTGCTTTAACTTAGTATGGTTTCTCGTGCGGAATTAGGGGGCAGACCAGCACCTCAATGAATGTCGGAGGAGTGGTTACTAAATATGGATATGATTCAGACGGAAAGCTGTTATGGACGAACTACGGTTAGCAATGTTCCTCAGGAGATTTATTTCAATCGACGGCACTTTGGGTATTTGTACGCTAATTCAGATGCATCGCTGAATCATGTTGTTTATTCTTCTGTTGATTGGTTAGGCACAGAGCTGGCTAGATTTGATGCTGGTCAGAATATCGTAACGAAATTGACTTATCTTCCTTTCGGAGATGGTCTGTCTGTATTCCGTGGATCGGACAATGACCCGATTCACTTCACCGGCAAAGAACGGGATATAGAATCTGGACTCGATTACTTCGGCGCTCGCTACTACGGTTCGTCGATGGGGCGGTTCTTGAGCCCAGACTGGACTGAAGATCCATCTGCGATTCCCTATGGTGATACGAGCAATCCGCAGAGTTTCAACCTGTACAGCTACGCAGGGAATAACCCGGTGGCGAATTCGGATGACGACGGGCACGATTGCATTTACAACAATGGCGACGGAACGGGCTATGTCTTGCGCGGCGACTGCGCGAGCGACACGGACAGCGGTATTTACGTCAATGGCACTGTCGATGTGAATTCGTTCCAGTACAACGCGAGCAACAACAGTTCCACTTTTACCTATACGCCAGATAGTGGCGCAAACATCGGTGTAGGAACTATCCAAGGGCCAAATCTAAATGGCGGTTTTGATCCCGGCAGTCTGGGAGCTGCGGTTTTTGGTGCTCAGATTGCTGGACAGAGCGGGCGGGGTGCTTCACGTATCGTAACCGGTGCCAATGGCGAAGCCTACTACAGGGCTGATCACTACACGACATTTACGAGGATTCGATGACTTCTCCAGTTTCGGCGCAAACGCTTCTCGATGATCGACAATTCGTGCGTTGTGTTCTTCTCTCACAGGACGAAGAAGAGTCTCTGAAGGAAGAAGCTGCTCATCGGAGCTATTGTTTTGCAGTGGTGGACCTTGCCAACATCCACACCCGTGAAGACCTGATGGATAGACTGGCCAGGGCCTTGGGCTTCCCCAGCTACTTCGGTAAAAACTGGGACGCATTCCTTGATATGGTCACAGACCTGAGTTGGAATCCGGCTTCTGGTTATATCGTGCTTCTCAAGAATGCGGAATCCCTGTTGCAATTACCGAGTGAGCATCTCGCTACCTTCGTTCGCCTATGCTCAGCAGCCGTGGAGCGGTGGCAATCAGGAGAGGACGAGGAAGGCAAGTCAGTACCTCGGACGCCGTTTTACTTCTTGCTTGAAGGTCAGCCTTCCTTCTGCCGTCTAGTCACCGATCTGCTAACGGGTGGCCAAAGCGCTTGATGTAGACCGCAGGACGATAAGCGCCAGACTTATGAGTTCTTAATCTTTTCGCCCTCTCATGCTATGGCATTGATCATTGGGTGGACCCACCATATAATGTCATTGTGGCAATTCAAGTTACTATTGATCGAGCCGGTCGTGTTGTGATTCCGAAGTCTTTCAGAGAAGATCTGCATCTGGAACCAGGTGACTCTCTTGAAATAGAAACGAGCGGGGAGCAGATTACACTTCGCCCTTTGCGGGGCACCGGTCCCCTTCGGAAGGAACACGGGGTTTGGGTCTTTCATTCGGGGCAGCCGCTTTCCGCTGCCGAAACCGATGAAGCGCTGGAGCAGGTGCGCCGGGAACGCGATCTTGCAAACCTCGGCGAAGGGCAATGAAGGGGTTTCTCGATACCTCCGTGCTGGTCCCCGTGTTTTATGGGGACCATGTGCATCACAGGACAAGCCTCGAATTGTTCGTCAGCCTGGACAAAACGACAGGCTGCTGTGGGGCGCATAGCCTGGTTGAGGTGTACTCAACCCTCACTCGAATGCCCGGCAAGCACCGCATCAGCGGTGAGCAGGCGATGCTCTTTGTTGGCAGCATACGCGAGCGCCTCTCCGTCATCGCTTTGGATGGGGATGAATATGCGGACGCACTCGAATCTGCTTCTGCTTACGGCATCGTCGGCGGCACAATCTATGACGCAATGCTCGCCTATTGCGCCCTCAAAGCAAAAGCAGAGGCGATCTACAGCTGGAACGGCCGCCATTACTCCCTATGTGGAAACGAAATCACGCATCGCCTGAGAACCCCTTAAAGTGTCGCGGTGCGGTCCAGAACCCCAAAACCAATCGCCCGATGACGTCAGTCCCTGTTCTTCAAGACAAAGAAGAGTTTGATGTGATTCTTCAGCTCGGAAAGGTATCCCATCAAGGCGTAGTGACCTATTGGACAACTAATTGCCAAGCCAAATGGCTCAGTCCGCTTCATCGCTGCAGGCGCATATTTAATAGCGGATGCGATGCTGGAGGCAAGAACTCCGAAAGAAACGATT
>DASRFR010000054.1:0-288697 GCA_035651455.1 Terriglobales bacterium | reverse complement strand
TCGGTCGGGCGGGACCTGCAATGGAGACTGGTGCAGGCTGTTTGAGAAGTATCACGGGAAAGTGCCGCTCGAATTGCAAACTTTCGCCAGAACCGAGGCCAGCGGCGAGGGAACAGGATCGCTGGTGGATTTGCTGGCTTTCGGTGTGCAAATGCACGCGCAAATTTTCGAGTTGTACTTGCAGGACTGGCTGGCCGCGTCCGACAAAGACGATCCCAATTTCAAGTCGGTCCACGGCGACTATCAAAAAGCCCTGGAGGACACTGCGAGAATCGTGGGCGGCAGCCCGCGATAAAGAGATAGCGCGACCAAGACCGGGCGGCTTGAGAGAGTGGCGGAATTCTTGTCAAGCCCCTATTTCGCGCCATTTCGGCCCAAGTCTCTCAATCGAACGGAAATATATTTTTAGCAAACATATCCGGTTATACCTATGCTTTGTGATATTCTGGTTATAGAGGGTAAAGCGGGGCGCGTGATGCGCCGCGCAGGTATTTGGAAAATTCCCAGCCACCCCAAGGCTGGTTCGGCACGCTTGAGCTTTCCCAGGACATTTTCAGGCGCATTTTGATTCGTAAACGGGCTTTCGTTGACGAGTCGAGGCAAATACGGTAATTTGCTGCACACTGCACGACGTCCTGATCAGTTCGAGAACAGGATTTGTCGCCCCTCCCCCTTTTGAAAATCCAGGCGCTTAAGAAGCCTGAGTCGCTCAGGTAAGGCGGTTGTCAATGACATTCGGCCGTTCGCAAGAAGTACTGCGTTCGCGATGGGCATTCCTCCCGGTTGTATTTTTGCTGACGTGGGCCGCGATTTCGCAAGCGCAAGTGCCAGGCGTGACGTTCTCGCCCGCGCGCACGGACTACCCGGTTCAGGAATCCGCTTCCTCCATTGCCGCGGGAGTTTTTGACAACAGCTCGCTTGCCCCAGCTGTGGCTGTCAGCAATAAGGGATCGAACACCGTCTCAGTGCTGCTGGGCAATGGCGATGGGACCTTCCAGCCGTCGGTGCCCTACGACGTGAATGGGGTTTCGCCGATCGCGGTGCAAGTTGGGGCTTTTAATACCAACAACGATCACAACAGCGACATCGTGACCATGAATGTGGGGGCGGCGGCGAACGTTTCGGTGCTTCTCGGGAACGGCGACGGAACCTTCAGCAAGCCCGCGAAGGCGACCAGCCTTCCGACCGGAACGCTGCCTATCGGGTATGCGGTGGGCGATTTCAACAAAGATGGCAAACTCGACATCGCCGTCATCACGAATCCGTCGATCAATGTGTACAACGCGCAACTCATGCTGGGCAATGGCGACGGAACGTTTGCCCTGCAAAGTCAGACGAATAGCACGGGCACGATAGCAGCAGCCACTTCGATTCAAAGCTACGATCTGAACAATGACGGCGACATGGATCTGCTGACGACCAACAGCGACGGCAGCGTGTCGGTGCTGCTGGGCAGCGGAAACGGATTTTTTCGCAGTGCTGTGCTCACGACGAAGATTGCTTCGACTCTAGGGTCGTCGGTGATTGCGGATTTCAATGGAGACGGTAAACCTGACGTGGCAGTGGCTGATCCGGCGACCGGCCTGGTTTATCTGTTGCCAGGCAACGGGGATGGCACCTTCAGCGTGCAACCCGCATTTTCCGGTCCTGCGGGCGCGCAGGTTGCGGCCTGGGGCAATCTGACCGCGGCGCCGCCTCCCGGCAAGGCGGACCTTGTCGTCACCGGCAGCAACGGCGCAGTCTGGATCTTCCTTTCCAACGGAGACGGCACCTTCACCCTGGGGCAGAGTTTTGTCACAGCGGGCACACCCTCGGGGGTAGCAGTTGGCGCGTACAACGGAGACAGCGTTCCCGGACTGGCAATCGCAAATCAAGGAACGAGTTCGTCCGCAACCGTGCCCGACATAGTTTCGATTGTTTCGGGGTATGGCGACGGCACATTCGCCGTGGCGCCACCGTTCACAACGACGGCGGATCCGACGAATGCGGTCAGTTCGCTGGCGACCGCGGACTTCAACAACGATGGACGTCCAGACCTGGCGGCCGGGTTCAGTCCGGCGACTGCAGGCAATCCCGACGGCGTGGGCGTGTTGTTCTCTATTCCGGGGTTCGGGTTCGGACAGCCGATCACGACTGGCGTCGCGTCGACCTCTACGGGAAGCACCTGGGAAGCTTCTGGAGATTTCAACGGCGACGGGCTGCCGGATGTCGCGTTGAGCGTCGATGGCACCGGATCCATTGCGGTTCTGCCCGGAGCGCCGGATATCGATGGACATGGATCTGGTACGTTCCTGACCGAGATTGACGCGGGCTCGAACCTCGATGGGCCCATTGTGTCCGGAGATTTCAACGGCGACGGCAAACTGGACCTGGTGGCGGTCGAGTCGGGTACGAACGATGTCGCGGTGCTGCTGGGCAACGGCGACGGCGCTTTCCAAACTGCCCTGATCTCGTCATTGGGCAGCGCTGTCACTTCAATGGCGCTAGGTGATTTGAACAATGACGGCAAGTTGGACCTGGCAGTCACGACAACGGCGGGCGTCTGGGTGCTGCTGGGGAATGGCGACGGGAGTTTCCAGGCCGCGGTAAACCTGCCGAGCACGGCATCGACTTTCGTCGCGGCAGCCGATCTCAACAACGATGGCAAAGTGGATCTCGTGATCGCGAACAGCGCGACGAACTCAGTTTCAGTATTGCTGGGAAACGGAGACGGAACGTTCAACACGGCTGTTCCGATTAACGCGACAAAATTCAATGCGCCGTCGTACGTGGCGGTCGCCGATTACAACCTGGACAGGTCGCCCGACGTTGCGGTACTGAATTCCGGATGGAACGATATCGTGCTGCTGTTGAATGCCGGCAACGGGACCAGTTACACAGCGTCAGCGCTGTTCGGGACGGGCGGCAGCGGCAAGTTAATCGCGGCCGACTACAACGTGGATGGTGCGCCTGACCTAGCGGTGATCGATGGCTTGCCGGCGTCGGCAGGAGTGACTACGGTTTCGGTCCTTCTCAACCACACCAGCGGGGCAGCGGCCACGGTCACGCCATCGCTGGTGGCGTTTGGAGATGTGCAGGTGGGGCAAGCGGCGGCCCCGCTGAACGTGGTTCTGAGCAACGGCGGACTGAGCGACCTAACCGTGAACGCGATCACGGTGTCGGGTTCTTCCGATTTCGGCCAAACCAACAATTGCGCTAACAGCACGATCCTGGCAGGCGCCAACTGCACGATCACGGTCAACTTCACACCGTCGACGGGAGGCACGCAGACAGCCGCAATTCAGATCGTGGACAGCGCGTTTGATTCTCCGCAGAAGGTTGTGGTAACTGGAGCGGGAGCATCGTTGACGGTCGCGCCCACGATGTTAGCATTCGGCAATGTCGCGGTGAATGGCGGGCCGAGCGCACCGCAGTCCGTCACATTAACGAACACGGGGACCATCGCGTTCGGATTTGGCTTCGCGCAATTATCGGACAACGTCAACTACGCCCAGAGCAACACCTGCCCAACGACTTTGGATCCAGGAGCGAGTTGCACGTTCACCGTTCAATTCCAGCCGACGGTTGCCGGCTCACTGAATGCAACCATGACGCTGTTCAACAAAGTTTCCGAGTCAACCAACATAGTCACCCTGACTGGCACCGGGGTGCTGCCGATCGTGACCGCGTCGCCGAGTTCGTTGTCGTTTGGCACGGTGGCGGTAGGCAGCCAGGCGACGGCGCAAAACATAACCGTGAGCAATACGGGGAGCGTTCCCGCTCAGATCGGGAATGCGACGTTGACGAATAGCGATGATTTTGCGATCACGCAGAACGGGTGCGGTGGCCCGCTGAACGCCGGGTCCAGTTGCACAATTACGGTCAACTTCGAACCGCAGAACGCCGGCGGGCGCAGCGGCACCCTCACGATCGAGGACAACGCGGCGGGAGGACTGCAAAGCGTAGCTTTGAGCGGCACCGGCCTGTCAATCACCGATCCACTGGCGTTCAAAGTTTCCGGACCGTCGTCGAAGAGCGTGAAGGCGGGACAAACGGCTGACTTCACGATGACGATTGGAGGACAGGGCTTTTCCGGGACGGCGGCCATCACTTGTATTGGCGCACCTCAGGGGGCGACGTGTAATGTGCCGGCGAGCGTGACGGTGAGCGCTACCTCGACTTCCACCGTGAGCGTCAGCGTAACCACGACTGGTGGCGCGACTGGCACCGTACAGCTGTTCCGCGATTCGACATGGATGTGGGCCATCGGAGTCTTTGGCGTAGTGATGCTGCCGAACATCAGACGAAAAAGACGTAAGCGCCGCGCAGGAGTATTGGGGCTACTACTCTTGTTGGGGATGTGTGGTTGCGGCGGGGGAAGCAGTAGCAATAGCAGTGGCGGCAATGGAGGCGGATCGGGTGAGAGCACTCCGTCGGGCACCTACACGATTTCTGTTCGAGCGCAGGCGCCCCAGGCAACGACCGACACGCTGACGCTTACGTTGATTGTGCAGTAACCGTGGGCTGCAGTTGGAAAGCGTCCTGGGCCATCTGCACGATCGCGCGGCCGATCATCAGCGATGCGGTCGCCGCCGGGGATGGGACGTTGTAGACATGCAGCATTCGATCGGAGGCGACGAACTGGAAGTCATCGACCAGCGTGCCGTCAGGATTCAAGGCCTGCGCGCGCACGCCGGCACCTCCGGGCACCAGGTCTTCAGAACGCACTTCCGGAACCAGGCGCTGCAGGGCGGCGACGAATGCGCTCTTGCTGAATGAGCGATGGAATTCGTCCACGCTCATACGCCAATACTTCGACGCCATCTTCCAAAAGCCTGAATAGGAGAGGGTTTCGATGGTATCGCCGAGGCTGAAGCTGGTGCGGGAGTATCCCTCGCGGCGGAAGGCCAGAACCGCGTTGGGGCCGGCGTCGACACCGCCGCGCACGCGGCGCGTGAAGTGTACGCCGAGGAAAGGAAAGCGAGGATCGGGTACAGGGTAGATCAGAGCCTTGACCAAGCTTTCGCGCTGGGGGGTGAGGTCGTAGTACTCGCCGCGGAAGGGAATGATGCGCACCTTGGGCGGCTCGCCAGCCAGACGGCTTATGTGGTCGCTGTGCAGCCCGGCGCAATTGATCACATAGCGAGTGGCGAAGGCGCCGCGAGTGGTTTCAACCGTAATGGAGTCGGCGCGGCGAGCGAAGCCGGTCACCTTGGTGTTCAGGCTGACGGTTCCGCCCTGCGCGGCGATGATTTCCGCGTACTTGCCGCTCACGGTGGCGTAATCGGTAATGCCAGTGCTGGGTACAACCAGGGCGCGCATGCCGGTGCAGTGCGGTTCGTACTCGCGCATCTGCTCGGGACCGATCATGCGCAGGCCTTGCAAACCATTCGCAGTGCCGCGGCGGTGCAGCTCGTCCAGGCGCGGGAGTTCGTCCTCGGAAGTAGCGACGATAAGCTTGCCGCAAATCTGGTGAGGAATGTCGTGCTGCCGGCAGAATGCGACCATTGCTGCGGCGCCTTCTACGCAGGTACGCGCCTTGATGGAGCCGGGCTTGTAATAGACGCCGGAGTGGATCACGCCGCTGTTGTGTCCGCTCTGGTGGCGGGCTACGGCTGGCTCCTTTTCGGCGACTAGCACGCGCAGGTCGGGGAAGCGGCGGGTGGTCTCCATGGCAACGGAGAGGCCGACGATCCCCCCTCCGATCACAACGACGTCGTAGCGGGCATCGGTCATGGGAAGTCCTGGGGACAGGATAAACGCTGGGCGCTGGCGTCGATAGCGAAAACTAGTCAAGCATGGATGGTGCGCGGGGACTTGCGCTCCGTCTCCCGGCGGCACTTTAGGCTACATTGCGAAAGCAGCAACGTGGTAGGCTCTGTGGAACGCGTCCCTCGGCGGAGAGTCTCATTTTCAAGCCGTGGCGCAGAAGTCGGCAGTCTGGGGTGAAAGCTTGGGCCAAAGCAAGCAAAATTTTGTGATCGCCTACATCCTCCTGGTAGGCGTTCCGATCGTGGCATTACTCCTGGTGCTCAAGGTCGGAAGGACGATTGCAGCTCCGCTCTCCGTAGACGGCACCTGGAAAGTACAAGCAGAGCCGCTTGACGAAGCAGCCAATTCCGCCTGTCTGAAGGCCCTGGAAAGCGCCGACACACTATCTATCTCGCAATCCGGCAAGGGCCTGACGCTGGCGTTGAACGGCGGCACGAGTTCCACCAGCTCTGGAAATATAGAGGGAACCAGCATCAGCGGGACTTTGCGCGCACCGAGCAGCAACGGGAGTTGTGGCGGCAGCGGCACGTTGATCCTGGCAGCGAATGTCGATGCAAATGCAGACCCGCGATCGCTAATGGGCACGTTTACCGTGGACGGCTGTGCGAATTGTGCGGCGTTGCGGTTTCGTGCCGTCCGGCAGGGCGGGAACAGCAAAGGGGCGCGTCGATGACAAACATGTTTGTCCTCTTGCTGCAGATTGCCGTCATTCTAGGGATTTGCCGCTTAGCGGGCACACTGTTTCGAAAAATCCGGCAGCCACGAGTGGTGGGCGAGATGTTCGCGGGCATTCTGCTGGGCCCCTCGCTGGTGGGATGGCTGGCTCCGTCTTTCTCGGCGTACGTATTTCCGGCCGCGAGCCTGGGGGCACTGAACGCGCTCAGCCAGGTGGGCGTGATCATCTTCATGTTCCTGGTAGGGCTGGGAATCAATCCTAAAGAACTGAAGCACCAGGGGCACGCGGCGGTGCTGACCAGTCACGTGAGCATCACGGCGCCATTCGTGCTGGCGTCATTCCTGGCGCTGTATCTATATCCGCGACTCTCCGACGAGAGTGTGACATTCACGAACTTCGCGCTGTTCATGGGCGCGGCAATGAGCATTACCGCGTTCCCGGTGCTGGCGCGCATTCTCACGGAACGCGACATGCTGGGCAGCCGCCTGGGGACAGTCGCGATCGCGTGCGCGGCGGTGGACGATGTGACGGGATGGTGCATCCTGGCCTACATCGTGATCCTGATTCGCGCCGCGCATGGGACGAAATCCATTTGGGTGACGTTGTTCGGAATCCTGGCATTCGCGCTACTCATGATTCACGGCGTGCGGCACTTGCTCAAGAAGTTTGAGAGCGCTTATGCGAAACGTGGGGGACTGAGCGAAAACCTCATGGCGGTCATGGTGTTGCTGGTCCTGGCGTCCGCGCTGTGCACGGAATACCTGGGGATTCACCTGCTATTCGGCGCTTTCCTGATGGGCGCCATTATGCCCAAGGAACCGCGCTTTGTGCGCTACGTGCTGGACCGGTTCGAGGTCATCACCATCACCATGCTCCTGCCATTGTTCTTCGCCTTCACCGGCCTGCGGACCAACATCGGGCTGGTGAAGGGCTCGCATATGTGGTTTTACGTTGTGCTCATCGTGATGGTGGCCACGCTGGGGAAATTGGGCGGCTCGATGCTGGCGGCGTGGCTCACGGGCATGCCGCTGCGCGAAGCGGGCGGGCTGGGAATTCTGATGAACACGCGCGGGCTGATGGAACTAGTCATCCTGAATATTGGACTGGATATCAAGGTGATCTCCCCGGCGCTGTTTTCCATGATGGTGCTGATGGCGCTAGTGACGACGTTCATGACGACGCCGCTGCTGGAACTGGTGTGCCCGCGACAAAGCATGGTGAGCGCGGACAGCGCAGTTTCGGTTGGGGCAGAACTCGACCTGCGCGCCACCGGTGGATCGACAGCTTAGACCAAAGAGCGCCGTCCTAGTTCACAATTAAGGTAAGAGTCGAACTCTGGGAGAGGCCTCCCGAAGATGCGGTCACCGTCAACGTATACGCGCCGGGAGGTGTTCCCGTTCCCGGCGAAGTCTCTCCACCGCTGTCACCTCCGCTGAGACCGCCGCCGCAGGAAACCATTACCGCAACACAGAGCGTGATCGCCGCAATAGAGAACGCGCGCGCAAGCCTGCCGCTGCGACATGCGTCAATGGCGGGGACGAAAAGAGCCATTGCAAAGAGCGTCAGCCAACTCGCGTAGAAGAGGCTCGCTGTGCGCAGACGGGCGTGGGCCGCGGCCGTCGCAATGGTGAGAGTGACCTGCGTCTTGCCGCTTCCCGCGCCGATTTGGGTGGGAGTGAAAGCAGAGGTGCTGTGCGCCGGCACTCCGGAACAAGCAAGCGTAACGGCATCAGGAAACGTAGAAGTGCCGCTGGGAGCGAATTGCAGAAGAAAGGTGGCGAGCTCTCCGGCGTGGACAGTCACCGTCGTTGGAGATCCGGGATTGCCACCGATCTGAAAACCACTGGCAATGAGCGAGGCCGCGGCGGAATGCGTGAGTTTGCTTGCGTCGGTGCCGCTAGCTTTTACATTGAAAGAATAATTGCCACCGGTGTTCGCGCCAATGGTGACGCGCAGCGGAGAGCCACTACTACTCGGAGTCACAGCGGCGGGTGAAACCGTGCAGGTGGACGGCGGAGCAGTGACACCGGAGGCACAGGCCAGGTTGACGGTGCTCTGGTACCCGTTGATCGACTGGATGGTTCCAGTCAACTGGCCGGACTGTCCCGCCAACAGCGTGAGTGAACTGGAATCCAGAGTGAGATTGAAGTCGGGGATTGCGGTCACGGTGAAGGCCAGGATTTGTTGCCTGCTCAAGCCGAGTGCGGCGGCGGTGATGTTCACTGAGTAGGATCCGCTGGGAGTGGTCGTGCTGGTGAGGATCGTGAGCTGGACGGAGACGGGCGAGGATGGGCCCACGGAAATCAGAGTAGTGGGCTGGGTCGCGCCTTGGGGTAGGAAGCTGCATGCTGCTCCCGCAGGGAGGGATGCGCAGGACAATGTCACATCGAGAGGGACAGAAGCGGAGGCCGTGACAGTGAAGCTCACGGGGGCGGAGCTGTTAGGACGATTGGCGGTTGTGGATGAGGGTGTAGGAGCGGTGAGGCTGAAATCGGCGACGTGGAGGGTCACGGGAGCGTCGTGCTCCAGGGCATCGACGTCGCTGCCCAAGCCGTGAATATTGAAAGTGAAATCCGCGACGGAGTTCAGTGGACTGGCGCTGACGGAGATGGCCGCGCCGCCTGGCGTAGGGGTCACATGCGCGGGCGATACGGCGCAGCCAGGTGGTGGAGCAGTGATTCCCGTAGTGCAAGTGAGGGCGACTGAGCTGGCGTAACCGGCGGTTGAGGTCAGGTTGCCCGTTATTGTCGGTGCCTTGCCGATACCAACAGTGAGCGGCGAATTGCTTACGTTGATGTCGTAGTCGGGCATGACGAGCAGATCGAATTCCCAGATACCGCGTCCGTAAGTGGCCGCGCGAAGTTTTTTCATACGCGGGTTGACGGGGGGCTTGCTGAAAATGGCGAGCGCGGTCACGGGAACATTGGGGAGAAAACCGCTTATGCCTGAGCCAGGCGCGGGGCCGATCTCGGTCCACGATGGCGTAGTGGTGCTGCTAGAGTACACGCCCTCATCGGTGCCGACGTACACGGTGCTTACAGCAGAATCGATGACGATCGCATTCGCAGGCGCGTCGGGCAGGTTGGAGGTGAAGTCAATCCAGCTGGCGCCGGCATTGATGGTCTTCCAGACATGGGAGACGCCGAATCCCATGATAGTGACGAATGCGGTGTTCCCGGTAGCATCGGAAGTGTCGAGCGCGACGGCAGAGATCACATATTGATCTGGATTGATGTTCTGAGTTCTGTCATCCCATCCAGCAGGGCCGAGCGTGGCATTCGTGGTCACGAAGACGCGACCACCGGCAATAGGGGCAGTCTGCAAGGGACCGGGACCATCAGTGACGGCGTATATGACTTTAGAGCCGTTGCTGTCGGTAGGTCCGCCGGTCGCAAGCGATCGAATCACGTTGACCTCGCTTCCGGTGCAGGGGCCAACGCCGGTATCGAAGTTGTTGCTGACCTGGGCAAAGCTTCCACCCAGCCGCGGGCCGCGCCAGACGCGACAAGTTCCGACCAGCATGGCGGTCGCGGACTGCGGATCGAGAATGTAGGGGAAGATAAAACCACCGTCATCGCCGCCCAGGTCGACGCTGTTGGCGACTTCGTCGAAATCCTGGGTATGGCAGGAAATTCCGTTGGCGCAGCGCTTGATGCTGAGCAATCCCCAGCCAGGATCCGGATTGGAAGCGAACCAGTTGCCGGGCGTAGATGGATCCATGGCCGTGGAGGCGCCATCGCCGGCCATGACGTTGATCCAGGCGGCACTCGAGACGGCGGAAGCCGTGGCCGGGGAGCCATTCCCCTGCGAGCCGCCAAGCATAGTGCGATAGTCCGTGGGGTGCATGGAAAGCGAGGCGAATTGCGTTATCGACCCAAGGGTCTGGTTCAAGCTGTCGAATTGATTTCTACTGCCGCAGGTGCCCGTCAGCAGGCCAGTGAAGCCGTCGAGCGCGCGATAGATGCCGCCGTCGTTCGCGAAGAATGCCAGCTCTTTGCCAGTGCCGCTGGGATTATTGATGGCGATCGCGTGCTGAGCCGGATGTACTTTCGCAATATCGGTGCAGCCATACACGTGGGTCAGGTTAAGCCAGCCGCTGTCAGCGCAGGAAACCTGGTTCGAAACGAGAGCCCGGCATTTGTAAATGTTCATAGCGCCGGCAAAAAGGTCGGTGGTGGTACCGTCCGGCACCGCGGCGAGTGCCAGATTGTAGGAGGCCTGTTCGGTTCCACAGCCGGAGCCGTCGCCGCAAGCGGTCAACCCGGATTCGTCGATAGCCGTCCAGGTGCTGCCAGCATCCAAGCTGCGGTATATGCCTTGGTCTAGATCATTGGCGTCCACATACCAGGCATACATTTCGTTTCTGCCGCTGACCACAGCCAACTCGCCGCGATAGATCGGGCAAAAGGAGGAAGCGGGATTGGGGGGGCATGCCTGAGCCGTCAATCCCGAACCGGGCTGGTTGGCGAGTCGCGTCCAGGTAACGCCGTCTATCGAGGAATAGAACCCGTGATTGCGGATCGCGGCATAGAACTTGCCAGCAACGGCGTTATGAGCCACCGAGCTTGCCGAGTTGGGCGCGATAGTCACGCCGGCGTCGCGCACCGTCGCGTAATTCCAGTTCACGCCGGAATCGGTGGAGACGTAAAGTCCGCGATTGAGGTCGATGGGATCTTCATAACCCTCGGTAATGCCGCGCGCGGTGGCTCCGGCGGCGGCTACGGCGAGGTTGGGATTCGCCGTACTGAAAGCTATTTTGCTGAAGCCGAGCCCGGCGAAAGAGCGCGTGCCGGAATTAGCGGAGCGAACCAGGTTCCAAGTCTTGCCGGCATCGGTGGAGCGCAGAATTCCCAGACCATAATAGGAATCAGAGGAGCTATCGGTTTCGCCGGTGCCGACCAAGAGCAGGCTTTTCGCGAGATCGGGATTGCCGGTCTGCTGCTGGATGGCAATGGCGCCGACGGCGAGTGTCGGCTGATCATCCAGAACAGGCGTCCAGCTCACCTGCGAGGCATTGGGGCTGAGCGATCCAGCATTGGTCGACTTCCACAATCCTCCGAAAGCGCCGCCCAGGTACACGGTATTTCCGCTGAGGTCATTGGGGTCGATGGCGATGGCAGTTGCGCGCCCGGAAACGTAGTTGTAGTCCTGAATGCCACTGCCGCTGGCATCGGAGACGAGAGGAGCGGGTCCGAGAGGTGTCCAGGCGGTGCCGGGGATGGATGAGAGCCGACCGACAGCATGGGGCCGCAGCGCCGACTGAGCTCGCAAGCGCATGCGTTCCTGGTGCGCCCGGCGACGTAGTTCGGCCGGGGAAGGGCCGCGCGATGTGCGTCCTTTGGCAAACCACTCGGAGCGCCTACTGGAGATCTGTTTCTGGGTTGGCTGTGCGCCGGATGGCAGGATCAATGTCTGCCCGAAGGCGAGTATCGAGATGCACAGTGTAAGCAGCGACGTCCGCAAAACGGAGAACCAGGATCCAGACACACGACAGCGCATAGCACAATGCCTTCCAGGAGGGGACGGTTGGTCAATGTGCCGGATGCGCGCAGAGGAACCTGGACGTCTGCAAGTGTAGTCAAGAAAGATGGAGCGGAATGTGACGCAACACACAAAGCTTTGGGTCGGAGAATCATGAATAACAACGGAACTGAGGTTAGCGGCGGGCGAACGCTTTGCTACAATTCAGTTCGCCATGATTGATACGTACTTAGTCCCAGAGAGGACCATTGTGCAGGCGAAAGGCGATGGTTCGGCTGTGGATGTGAGCGGAACGGCGAACCGCGTATTTCTGCTCACGCTGCACATCACCAACATTATTGAACAGGAAGCACTGGATATCTCCGTGTATGGTTCGTCCGACGGGGCGACCTGGGGGGCGAAGCCGCTGGTTACATTCCCGCAGAAGTTCTACCGCGGGCAGCATCCCCTCCTGTTGGATCTCAGTGGGCATGCGGAGGTGAAACAAGTCCGCGCGCATTGGGAAGTTAACCGATGGGGACGCGGGACAGAGACACCCATGTTTGAGTTTTACCTCACCATGAAAGAAGTGCCTGCCGACGTGTTGCAACAGGCCACAGCGGAAGCCAGGGCGCTAGGCCATGCGGGGTAGCCGTTGCGAATGGGAGAGGCGGATCACTAGCTTCGTTGCCCATCTCTGATGAAGTCCCAATCTACAACCGTCATTCGGCCCGCCCGCAATGTTCTCGGGAGCGTGCGGCTGCCGGGCGACAAATCCATTTCGCACCGCTATGCCATGCTGAGCGCGATCGCGGAAGGAAAGTCGCGGCTGGAAAATTACTCGACGGGCGCGGACTGTGCCAGCACGCTGGCCTGTTTGCGATCGCTGGGCTGCCCCTGGAGCCGGTTGGATGATGGCTCGATCGAAATAGAGGGCAAGGGCCAGCAGTTGCAGGGTCCGGAGTCACCGCTGGACTGCGGCAACTCAGGATCGACCATGCGCATGCTCAGCGGGATTCTGGCGGGGCAGTCATTTACCAGCGAGCTGGTGGGCGATGAATCACTCTCTCGGCGACCCATGGCACGGATCATCAAACCGCTTTCCGAGATGGGAGCGCATATCCACGGGGCGGAGGAAGACCGGCCACCGCTGAAGATCACGGGCGAACGTCTGACGGGCATCCATTACAAGATGCCGGTGGCGAGCGCGCAAGTGAAGTCCGCGGTGTTATTCGCGGGACTGTTGGCGCAGGGAGAGACAATCGTCGAGGAGCCAGTTATCACGCGGGATCACGGCGAGATTGCGTTGCAAGCTTTTGGGGCGCACGTGGAGCGCTCGGGGAAGGTAAACAGGATTACTGGAGGACAAAAGCTGCACGGAATCGCAGCGAAGATCCCGGGGGATATGTCGAGCGCGGCATTCTTTCTATGCGCAGCGTCATTGTTTCCAGAATCACATCTGACGGTTATCGATCTGCTCATGAATCCGACGCGTGCGCGGCTGCTGGATATCCTGGCACAAATGGGATTAGGGATGTCGGTGACGAATCTCGAGGAGAAGCATGGCGAATTGATGGGAACGATCGAGGTGCGCGGCGGAGGCCTAAGGGGCACAATTATTTCCGGCGCAGACACGGCAGCATTGATTGATGAGATCCCGGTACTGGCGGCCATCGCACCATATGCGGACGGAGGGACGGCAATTCGGGAGGCAAACGAATTGCGGGTGAAAGAATCCGACCGTATCTCTGCGATTGCGACGAACCTTCGTGCCATGGGGGCGGAGGTGGAAGAACGCGAGGACGGGTTAAGAATTCCAGGTAATCAGACACTGCACGGAACTGAAATTGAGTCGTTCGGAGACCACCGAATCGCTATGGCCTTCGCGGTGGCCGCGCTGCGTGCGGAGGGCGAGACGCAGATTCGCGGAGCTGAAGCCGCTACCATTTCAAATCCAGCTTTTTACACGACCCTGGACGAAGTCGTAAGCCGTTAATCCGGGTACCTGGGCGAGCACCGACGCCAATCTCCACGCTCTTTCTACACGAAAATCCAGCGCTTCATCGGGGAGTTCCCCCGTCTCTAATTGGCTGAAACAGAAGCTACTTAGCCGGTCATCTTACGGGCGAGCGGCGGCCCAACCCTGGCCGCAGGAGGGGCATCCTAACTTTGCCGCCACCATCCTTCACTCGGGCACAGGCCGGTGGTTTGAGGAGGCGGCGAGGAAGTCGACTCTTAGGAGGAGTGGGGAACCATGAAACGTATTTTGCTGTTTGCTGGTCTGGCCTTTTGCCTATCGATTCCATCGTTCATGATGGCGCAGACGGATTACACCAACGATCACGTGGAAGTTGGAGTTTTTGCAGACTATATGAGACTGTCGCAACCGAATCCGGCCATCAATTTCATCGGAATCGGTGGGCGCGCGGCAGTCAATGTCCATCCGAACGTGCAATTGGAAGCGGAGATGTCGTATGACTTCAAGCGGAACTTCACGAATTCGTTCAACAACGGATTGGTGACATCGTTCCAGACCACCCGGGTGCGCCCCTTGACGGGACTGTTTGGTCCGAAGTTCCAGGCGGGAACCTCAGGACCGTTCCGTGCATTCATCACCGGTAAGCTGGGCTTTGTGAACTTCGGCACGTCGAACACGCTGAACGGCACGGCTTTTACGAATCAAGTCAGCTCGATTACGCAGGGCGGGACGCAGTTCGCGCTGTATCCCGGAGGCGGAATTGAAGCTTTTGCTGGGCCCATTGGGATACGTCTGGAAGTCGGAGACGAGATTTACTTCGACAACGGCGCGCGCAATAACCTGAAGGTAACGCTGGGACCGCAATTCCGGTTTTAGCCGTAGATGTCTCGGGGGCGGCAGTCGAACGCATGGCTGCCGCCTACTTATTTCGGTCGCCCGCCCAGCTGTGCCCGGTTCTGCTCACTGTGATAAATTAGTGCCTCTCTGGCCTGATCGGTCGTGCAGAGAGCAAGCAGGTGCTTGCCGCCGCACACCCCGAAGGGAGCTAGCCATGACACAGGTCCAAGATCTGGTAAAAGACCGGCGCGTGTACAGCATTGATGCGGACAGCTCGGTAGTGGAAGCGGCGCGCTTCATGATGGAGCACAATATCGGCGCGCTTCCGGTCGTGCGCAACGGCGAACTGGTGGGGATCTTTTCTGAACGCGACATAATGAACCGCGTAGTGGCGGTGGGAAGAAATCCCGGAACCACGCGGATCGCGGAAGTGATGACGGCCAATCCGCGCTTTGTCGACCCGGACGAGAGCGTGGAAAATGTGTTGTTCCTGATGCGGGAGTTTGGGTTTCGGCATGTGCCGATCTGCGAGGGCAAGCAGGTGAAAGGCTTGCTGTCGCTGCGCGACCTTCTGCTGCGCTATGTGGCGCAAAAGGAGAAGGAAGCGGGCACGCGCAAGATCGCGGTTTAATAGTTGTGGCGGCCCGGAGGCAGGCAGGGTTTGGAGTCCTTCTTCCATAGTCTTCAGTAGCTTGCAAGAATCTTCATCTTGACAGTGGTCGTGCGCTGGGGCAGAGTTTCCTCAGGCAAAGCCAACCCCCAGTCCTATCCCCGATTGGTTCATTGCACTACAAACAACACTGACTAGCGGCGGACAAGCGTGGGCGAATCCGTCGAATTCCCTTGGAGAGTCTCATGATGATGAAGTGGCTGCCGGCAAGCATTCTGGTTTCGGCGGTTTTTTTTGCTTCCCTGGTTTGGGCGCAAGACGCGAAAACTTCGCAGGACAATAACTCGCAATCGTCGAGTGTGGATACAGCGAAAGCACTGAGCATGATTGCGAAGACGCCGATGAGCTTCGAAGTGAACCGAGGACAGACTGATCCGCGAGTGAAATTCCTGTCGCGTGGCCTGGGCTACACGTTGTTCCTGACGGGCAATGGGGCTGTCATGGCCCTGGAGCGCACGAACAGCGCCGGAGCCGCGAGCAGCGAAACCGTACCGGAGGGCAAATTCCTGAGCCCGCTGGCGATGCAGGAATTGGCTAAGCGGAAAAATGCAGGGGGAACACAAATCGCGAATGCGCCGAAGGCAGCGCGCGAAGAAGCCATCCTGAACATGCGCGTGGTGGGCGGGAACGCGAAGGCCGCTCTCGTGGGTGTGAAGGAACTCGAGGCCAAGACGAACTACTACAAGGGAAGCGATCCTTCCAAATGGCTCACAGAAGTGCCGAGCTACGAGAAGGTTCAGTACACCGGGATCTATCCGGGAATCGACCTGGTTTACTACGGCAACCAGCAACAGTTGGAATACGACTTTGTCGTATCACCGGGCGCGAATGTCGACAGGATTGCGGTGGATTTCTCGAAGGGGGCAGATGGCAAAGGCAAACTGCCGATGCGCGTTGAGAGTAACGGCGACCTGGTGGCGCAATTGGAAAGTGGCGCGGTGCGCTTTCATAAGCCGGTCGTCTATCAAACCAGTGGGCAAGACCGCAAAACGTTCGTCGATGGGCGGTATGTGCTGCAAGCGAACGGCAAGGTCGGCTTCGAAGTGGGACCTTACGATCACGACCGCAAGCTGGTGATCGATCCTACGCTGTCCTACGCCAGCTATATTGGCGGCAGCAACAAAGATTCAGGCATGGGGGTCACTATCGGCGTGCGCTTTGGGAACGTGATCATTACCGGCAGCACGCGGTCAGCGGACTTTCCGGCGGTCACTCCGTTCCAGACGTTCGCGGGCGGAACCTGCGGATCGGAACCTTGCCGCGACATTTTCCTGTCAAAGTTCAACAGCTTCGGTACGTCGCTGATGTATTCGACTTTTTTGGGCGGCACCAACGACGACGTGCCATTGGTGGTCACGCAGGATTCGCTGGGAGACATGTTCCTGGCGGGATACACGCTGTCTACAGACTTCCCGGTGACGGGTTCCGCATTTCAGCGGCAGTTTAAGGGCGGCACAGTCACCGGCGACGGGTTTGTGGTGGAATTTGCGTCGCGGGGAGCGTTTCTCGCGTATTCGACTTACCTGGGTGGAACCGGCGATGACAAGGTCTGGGGACTGGCAGTAGACTCCACATTCAACGCGTATGTTTCGGGATACACGGCGTCAGACGATTTTCCGACGACCGCGGGGGCATTGCGAACTACGTGTCCGCAAACCGCGGCCGGGACATGTTCGACCGGATTTGTCACGGAAGTGAACGCGAAGGGCAACGGCCTGGTGTACTCGACGTTCCTTGGGGGCTCGAACGGATTGGGAGACTCGGCCTACGGCTTAGCTTTGGATTCAAGCAATAACGCTTACATTTCCGGAATCACCGGGTCACCGAATTTTCCGGTGACGGCGACCGGCTATGACAAGAAATGCGGAACGGACGGGCTGTGCAACGGGAACTATGACGGATTCATGGCAAAACTGAATCCGACCGGGAGCGCACTTCTGTATTCGACGTTTCTGGGCGGAAGCGCGTACGACTACACGAGCGGGATTGCGGTGGACGCGTTAGGCGGCGTGTACGTCTCGGGCAACACGCTGTCGAGCGATTTTCCCGTCACGGCGAATGCGGGACAGAAAACATATGGCGGGGCATCGGCCGGATGTAACCCCCTTTCGGGCGCGGTCTGCGGCGATGTGACCGTCAGCAAGTTCAGCCGCAATGGAGCCTTGCTGTATTCGACGTACCTGGGCGGAAGCGGGGATGAGTATCCGGGGATTTCGATGGCGGTGGACGGCTCGGGGAACGGATACCTGACCGGACAGACGAATTCGCCGAACTTCCCGCTGGTCAGTCCATTTCAGTCGCAATATGGCGGCGGTCCCAGCGATGCTTTTGTCGCGAAGATTAATCCCAACGGAAGCTTCGGGTACAGCAGCTATTTGGGCGGCAATGGCCAGGACTACGGATATCGCACGGCCCTCGATTCGGCGGGCAACGTATGGGTGGTAGGAGGAACGCTGTCGACCAACTTCCCAGCGACCAAGGGCGCATACCAGACCAAGTGCGGCACCGATGGCAACTGCAACGGCGGGCTGTTTGACGCGTGGCTCGCGAAAGTTGCGTTCTCGGCGGATCTCTCGGTGACGGTAACCGCTCCCACTACCGTGACGAGCGGAGGAACGCTGACGTATACCATTACGGAGAAAGACAACGGGTCAGATCCGGCTTCGTCGGTTTCGTTGACGGATGCGACTCCGACCGGCACAACGTTTAATAGCGTAAGCACGACGGGTGGTACCTGCACCGCGCCGCCACCGGGCGGGACCGGAACCGTGACCTGTACAGTGCCTACTCAACCCAAAGGCGGGCACATCGTAGTCACGATGGTAGTCAACGTCACTGCCCAACCTGGGGCGACGATTACGGATACGGCTAATGTGACGTCAGCTACGTTTGATCCGAACCAGAGCAACAACAGCTCGACCGCGCAGACTACGGTCCAGTAGAGCGGTAAGAATAATTGGCCACGTGTTGGTGGCCCTCCCAAGGGAGCGGGTTCTCACGAGCCCGCTCCTCCCCAATTTCCCACCTATTCAGGCGCATGGGAAGACGGCTCGCGCCGCGTAGAATCCTGCCAAAACAAACGTGGGAGAGCGACTCCGGCAATGATCGCGCACGCCGGAGCATAGTGCGTGCAATCTATCGCGTGCTACACTCGCGCTCGTCAGGAGCGAGCGGCACATGCGCGTAGGTCATAGCTTACGAAATTTGGGGGTTGCGTTCGGAGTGTTCTGTCTTGTAGTGGGCTTGCATGGTCCGGCGGAAGCAGAAAAACATGCGGCGCTCTCCGCGGAGGTAACGGCGTCCATCGACCAGGCCGCGAGAGCGGTGCTGACGCAGACGGGCGTCCCGAGCGCGTCCATTGCCGTCGTGACGGATGGGAAAATCACGTATGTACAGGCGTACGGCGACGCCAAGCTCAGTCCTCCTATCCCGGCACGGCCGGAGATGCGTTACAGCTTAGGGTCGATCAGCAAGCAGTTCACCGCGGCTGCCGTCCTTATGCTGGCGGAAGAAGGGAAGCTTTCGCTGGAGGATCCCGTCTTGCGGTTTGTGCCCAACTTGACGCGGGGCGGAGAAGTGAAAATTCGCGAGGTGTTGTCGCACACCTCGGGCTACCAGGACTATTGGCCGCAGGACTACGTTCCGCCTTTCATGCTTCAGCCGATCGACGCGGGCAAGATTCTCGATACCTGGGCGCGCAAGCCGCTCGATTTCGAGCCCGGAACAAAGTGGCAGTACAGCAATACAAATTTCGTGATCGCCGGGTTGATCGTCGAGAAGGCGAGCGGGATGCCGCTTTTGGACTTTCTCAGCAAGAAAATTTTCGAACCGCTTGGGATGAAGAGCGTGATCAATATCGACCAGAACCGGCTAATGGAGACTGACCCGGTGGGGTACATGCGTTACGCGCTGGGGCCGCCGCGAGTGGCTCCGAAGGAGGGCAAAGGCTGGTTGTTTGCCGCAGGCGAACTGGCGATGCCGGCCGAAGAAGTGGCGAAGTGGGACGTCTGCATGATTCAGCAGTGCGCCATGAAACCTGAATCGTACCAGCAAATGGAAACAGAAGTGGTACTGAAGAACGGCCTGGGCACGCAATACGGATTGGGAGTGGATGTGACCAGCGAGTCGGGCCATCGGGCGATCTCTCATGGAGGAGAAGTTTCCGGCTTTACGGCGGAGAACATGGTCTTTCCCGATGATCGCGCGGCGGTCGTTGTGTTAACGAACCAGGATTCCACGGCCGCATCTGCAATGATTGCGAGGAAAGTTATTGGGGTGATGTTCCAGGCGAGAGATGACGAATCGGTGTCGGCCCGGGCAGAGGCGCGGAAAATATTTGAAGCCTTGCAGCAGGGCAAAATCGATCGCTCGCTGTTTACCTCAAATTGCAATAGCTACTTCAGCGAACAGGCTTTAAACGATTTCTCGTTGAGCCTGGGGCAACTGGGAGCACCCGAGGAGTTCAGCGAAATCCAGCATCGGGAGCGCGGGGGCATGAGCTTCCGGGAGTATCGGGTGAAGTTCCCGGACAAGACGCTGAACGTCACGGTGCGGGCCATGCCGGATGGAAAGATCGAGCAGTACCAGGTCTTTGCGTCCGAATAGATGGATGCGGGCGCGTTTAAAGCGCGGCTATCCGCCGGTGCACCAGCAAAAAGTAAAAGGCCACAAGAACCAGCAGGAATCCGTTTACGCCTAAAACGACTGGGGCGGTAAACATCGGAACCAACCATCCCGAGACCAGATTTCCCATGGGCATTCCGCCGCGGAAGGCGCAGTTGTAGACGCTCATTACGCGTCCACGCATTTCATTGGTAGTGATCAACTGCACGAGAGAGGTCACGGTGGCAAAGACGGCCATCATGCAAGCGCCCACGAACATCAACATTGTGTAGCTCAAAGGCAAGGAGTGGGAAAACGAGAAGCATGAAATGCCGACGCCCAGACAGACCAGCATGGTCAAGGCGAATCGTCCTTTGCTCCGCATATTGCCCATACTGGCAACGATGAGCGAGCCGCAGATCGAACCGAATCCCATCAAGGAAAGCAGGTTGCCGTAGGTTTCCGGACCACGGTGAAAGATGTCTTTCACGAAAACGGGGATATAGGTGCGGAGAGGCATGCTCAAGGTAGTCATGAAGAATGCGAGTATGGTGAGCGCCTCCATCGAAGTCTGCTGGCGGACGAACTTGATGCCTTGCTTCAAGCTGCTGAAGATCGACTCAGTAGTGTTCTGGGGCAAAAAGCGCGCAGAAATGATGGACAGCGAAGCAATGGGAGCGAGGAAGGAGAGCGCATTCAACCCGAAGCACCACTTCTCTCCCAGCTTGGCGAGAGCCTGACCCGCAAGCGCCGGCCCAACGGTGACCGCCATGTTGAACTGGATTGAATTGAGGGCGATCGCATTGGGCATGTCGTCCCGATCGACGAGGGTGGGGATCAGCGCCTGGTAGGCGGGCCCGCCAAACGCCTGGGCGAGACCGGAGACAAAGGAGAGGCAAAGTATGTGCCAGACGTGTACGGTTCCAGTCGCGACGAGGAAAGTCAGGAGGGTCGCGCTTCCCATCTGAACGTATTGGGACACCAGAAGAATTTTTCGCCGCTCGATGCGGTCGGCCACCACACCGCCGATCAGCGAAAACAGAAAAATAGGAATCCCGCCGAGAAACTGGTCCAGAGCGAGCAAAAATGCCGAATGGCTCAAACGATAGATCAGCCAGCCCTGGGCCACGATCTGCATCCAGGTTCCGATACTGGAGGTGCAGGCGCCAATCCACATGAGACGGAAATCTCGATAGTGAAAGGCCTTGAATACCCGGTGAAACGAGGAAGTCTCCATGAGCTCCGTGTCTATATTCTCTTAAGCCGTGTCCTATATTCGCATACAGGCATCTCCGGCTCTTTGCATAAAGCGGGTAGGAGTTGCGGAGAGGCGAACATGCGATAGGAGGTCAAGTGCGAGAGATGCGGCTGGGGTCGCTTGCGACGCAAAGAAGAGATCCATCGGTTTGCACACGTAGTTCAGACGGCTTGGCCGGCGGAGAATCCCGAGGCCCACGCCCATTGGAAGTTGAAGCCGCCCAAATGCCCGGTCACATCCACGACTTCGCCGATGAAGTATAAGCCGGGCGTGCTACGGCACTCCATGGTCCTGGCGTCAAGCTCGCGCGTGTCCACGCCGCCGGCCGTGACTTCGGCCTTCGTATAGCCTTCGGTACCTTGCGGAGCCACTACCCAACGGTGCGCCACGCGTTCCAATTCAGCGAGAGCGTGGTTGTTCCATGCAGTGGGCGGGTGGAGGTCGACCCAGAGGTCGGCAAAACGGTGGGGCAGGGCGGCGCGAAATGCCATCTTGAGGGCGGGCAGAGTACGCCGTGCACCATTGCGAACAGGCCCGGTCAGGTCGCGGTCCGGCGCAAGATCAATGGTGAGGAGCGTGGAGGGCCGCCAGTATGAAGAGATCTGCAAAATGGCGGGGCCGCTTAGCCCCAAGTGGGTGAACAGCATTTTTTCGCGAAAACTTTGGCTACCAATGGCGGCCGTGACCTCGAGCGAGATCCCGCTCAAGTCTGAGTAATGTCTCCGGTCTTCGGCATTGAGGAGCAGCGGAACCAGGGCGGGCCGGGGTTCGATGATGTTCAATCCGAATTGGCGTGCCAAGTCGTAGCCGAATGAAGTTGCGCCGATCTTCGGGATGGAGAGCCCGCCAGTCGCGACGACCAGCGCGGGTGCGCTGAAAACATCGTTTTCTGCGCAGAGTTCAAACCGGTTCCTGTGTGCCACGGTTTGTACGGCGATTCCGGTGAGGATTTGAACCGCGGCACGATCGCATTCGGCCTGGAGCATGTTCACGATGTCGTGAGCGGAGCGATCGCAGAAAAGCTGGCCCAGGGTCTTCTCGTGGTAAGGAATCTGGTGTTTCTGGACCAAGCGGATGAAATCTGAAGGCGTGTACGCGGCGAGTGCAGACTTGGCAAAATGCGGATTGGCGGAGATGAAGTTTTCCGGCTGGCAGTACAAGTTAGTAAAGTTGCAGCGACCGCCACCCGAGATGAGTATTTTCTTGCCGATACGGCGGGCGCGCTCCAGCACTGCCACGCGCCTGCGGCGCTTGCCGGCTTCCATGGCACACATGACTCCGGCCGCCCCGCCACCCAGGACGATGACATCAAACTCATATTTCACTGGTGTCTAGAATGCTGATGACGCGAAGCTGGTGTCAACCAAGCCGCCTGATTGAGGTTTTCTTGCAACATTCATTTCGTACGTGCCGGCGGTGACAGTGACTTGAGAAGGGACTGAAAATCGGATGGAGGATCGGAGTGTATGGAGATGCTCCGTCCTGAGCGGGGATGAATCAACTGCAGATCAGAGGCATGTAGCGCGACGCGAGTAATGCGAGTCTCTGAGGCCTCCCTGGGAGAATACTTCCGGTCGCCGATAACCGGGTGGCCGATGGCGGAAAACTGAACGCGGATCTGATTCTGTAATCCTGTGAGCAACCTGACCTGAACCAGGGACGCGCCTCGAAGAGGCCGTGGGACGGAGTATTCGAGTTCGGCGCGGGCTGCTCCACGATCGCGCTCATGGGTCAGTCGTTGAAACATGCCTTCTTTCCGAAGATAGTGGACAAGCTGTCCCTGTTTTGCCGCCAAGTGTCCGCGAACGATGGCCAGATACTGCCTGACTGGCGTGTGGCTGAGAAACTGTCGAACTAGTTGGTTGCGGTCGAATGCGGTCTTGGCAAACAGCAGAATTCCCGACGTGTAGCGATCGATTCGATGAACCACGTAGGCGCGTTGGCGCTTCAATTTCAGTTCCGCAGAGAGAAGGGAGAGGGCAGATGGAATTGCGGAGCCTTCGACCGGAACTGCCAGCATACCCGCAGGCTTGTCGACCGCAACGATGGAATCGTCTTCGTAGAGGATGGCGAACTCACGGGGGGAGCGTTGAGCGTGACGATGGGGCTGACCTGAGCGGTGACCACGCGTACCTCGAAATTTCCTCATGATGGAGTCGCCGGCGAGTCGTTCCAGCTCCGAAGAACTGAAGCTGGGAGATCCAAGCGTTTCGTGCCCGAGTACATGGTATCAACGTCCGCTTGGTGCAAGGCCTTGCACGTGTCGAAAGCTGTGTTGGATCCCATGTTGATCGATCCGTTCTCCGTTTCAAACACGAGGCTTTCATTGACTTGACCCTGTATTCCGCCTAACATACCGCGATTCTATGATCGGTCGAACCGTCTCTCACTACCGCATTATCGAGAAGCTGGGCGGCGGCGGAATGGGCGTGGTTTACAAGGCCCAGGACACGCGCCTCGACCGCTTCGTGGCACTGAAGTTCCTGCCGGAAGATCTAGCCAGAGACCCGCAGGCGCTGGAGCGCTTTCGACGCGAGGCGAAGGCGGCATCCGCGCTTAACCATCCCAATATCTGCACGATCCACGATATCGGCGAGGAGGAAGGCCGGGCTTTCATCGCGATGGAGTTTCTCGATGGGCAAACGCTCAAGCATTTGATCGGAGTGCGCCCATTGGAGCTGGATACAGTGTTGTCGCTGGGAATTGAAATTGCAGATGCGCTGGATGCGGCGCATTCGGAAGGGATCGTACACCGCGACATCAAGCCGGCCAATATTTTCGTGACCAAGCGCGGGCATGCCAAAGTGCTCGATTTTGGCTTGGCCAAAGTTACGGTGGGGGGCACCAAGGGAGGACACGAGGCGACCCGAACGGATACTGGGGAAGAGCATCTCACCAGTCCGGGCACGGCGGTGGGAACGGTCGCGTACATGTCGCCAGAGCAGGTGCGCGCGAAAGAAGTGGATGCGCGCTCGGACTTGTTTTCATTTGGCGCGGTTCTCTACGAAATGTGTGCGGGCACTTTGCCGTTTCGCGGCGAAAGCACCGCAATGATCTTCGACGCGATTCTGAACCGCGCTCCGGCGTCCCCGGTGAGATTGAATCCGGACTTGCCGGCAGAACTGGAGCGCATCATCAACCGCGCGCTGGAGAAAGACCGCGAATTACGCTATCAGCACGCGTCCGACATGCGGGCGGAGTTGCAACGGCTGAAGAGGGACAGCGGTTCCGGCCGAACAATGGCCGCGGCAGCATCGGAGGCAAGTTCGGCAGGAGCAGGGGCTTCGCCGGCCCCATCAAGCATGCCGATCGCAGCGGCGGGAAGCTCAACCAGTCACCAGACCCCAGTGAGCGGTTCTGCGGCGGCGTCGGGGAGCGCTAATAAACATTGGATAGCCGGCGCGGGTGCGGTGGTGATACTGGCGGCGCTGGTGGCGACCGGCTGGTGGTTTCGAGGGCGAGCCACTTCGCACGAAATTTCTTCGGTGGCTGTCCTGCCGTTTGTCAATGCGAGCAACGACCCGAACAGCGAGTATCTAAGCGACGGACTCACGGAAAGCCTGATCAACAATCTTTCGCAGATCCCGAATCTTGCGGTGATGTCGCGTTCGTCGGTGTTTCGCTACAAAGGGCGGGATATCGATCCGCAGGTAATCGCGCGAGATTTGAAAGTGGAAGGCGTGGTGACGGGACGGATTGTGCAACGTGGGGACCAGGTGATCATCAGCGCCGAACTGATCGATGCCCGCACGAACCACAACCTGTGGGGCGACCAGTACGACCGCAAACTCGCCGATGTGCTGGCGGTGCAGCAGGACATCACCAATTCCATCTCATCCAAATTGCGGGAACGGCTGTCTGGTGAAACGAAGGCGCCGGTAGCCAAGGGGGGAACGACTGATCCCCAAGCATACGACCTCTACTTGAAAGGGCGCTTTTATTGGGCGAAACGGACCAAGGATTCGCTGGAAAAAGCGCAAGATTACTTCAACCGGGCGATTGCGCGTGATCCCAATTATGCGCTGGCGTACCTGGGGCTGGCCGATTACTACTACGTCGTGTCGGATTATGCCCCAGTGTCGGCGGCCGAAGCCGCTCCTAAATCGCGAGCGGCGGCGGAAAAAGCATTAGCCATCGACAATACCCTGGCCGAAGCGCATGCGGTGCTGGCGGGTGTCCACCAGAATTTATGGGAATGGGACGACGCGGAGCGGGAATTCCAGCGGGCGATCGAGTTGGATCCCAATAACGGCACGGCTCACCAGTGGTATGGCTTGTTTTTGAGCTATCTTGCGCGCAACGACGAAGCCCTGGCTCAGTTTAAGAAGGCGCTGGAAATTGATCCGTTGAACCTGACCTTCAACACAAATCTGGCAACCGCGTATGCAGGCGCGCGGCAATACGATGTGGCCGTGGATCAATTCAAGAAAACCATCGAGATGGATCCGAACTACGCCAGTGCACATGACAACTTGGCCGCGGCGTACTTCGATATGGGCCAATACGATGGCTGGATAGCAGAACGGAAAAAGGGCGCGACTTTGAATAATGACCCTGAACAGTTAGCGATCGCGGAGGACGTGGGCCGGGTTTACGCGCAGTCAGGATACCGGGCAGCCGTGCTGCGCGAGGCCGAGCTGCTGAAGCAGTTGGCATCCCGCCGCTATGTCGATTACAGCTTTATTGCTTATGACTATGCAGCCGTAGGAGAAAAGGACCAAACGTTCCAATGGCTGGAGAAAGCGTTTACCCAGAAGTCCGAAGGCCTGCAACTGATCAAGGCGGTGCGGAGCATGGATAAGCTGCGGTCCGATCCGCGGTACGCTGACTTGCTCAAGCGAATGGGTCTGCGAGTGGGAGGATGAGGTAGGCGCAGGCGGTAATTTGGGCGTCGAAGGTCGGTCTACCGGGAAATAGAGGTTCCGGCGAATGCCGAAGTCCGGAACAGCAGTAAATGAATAAGATCCACGTCAGTCGCTCTGACGTTCGTATGCTCCGATGTCGCAGCCGCCTGAGTCCTCTCTGTCTGGGCGCGGTGCGCCGCGTTGATCAGTTTTGAGCAAATGACCTGTGCTGTCGGTGCAGCCGGCGGGATTTCCCGCGTCGATCGCAGGGCTTCGGGGCATCAACGGAATAGTCTGAGTTGGTCCCCCGTGATTCCCTAAGGTGCCAACCTTGGGATCGGTGTTGTTCAAATCGCCCGGGCCAGCGAAATTGCATGTACCGTCGCTACTTATGTTGAAACCATTGGATGAAACTTCAGTTCCTATGCAGTTATCACGAAACCCGGAGTCCTCCAGAATGCTGTTCTGAAGCACCACAGGCCCGAGGACGTTGCCATAATCGTTACCGGCGATTGTGCTGTTGCTGACGGTCGCGGGATCGCTAGCGATCCCGCCCCCAAAGGTTGAAGTATTCTGAGTGATGGTGCTGTTCACAATAGTCAGCCTGGTCCGCCTAATCGAAACACTATAGATTCCGCCTCCTTCATTCGTGTTTCCAGAGGCGCTGTTCCCGATGATAGTGCTGGTCGTCAGGGTAAGGGTGCCTTGATTCGAGATTCCCCCACCATAGGCGTAACACCCGGAGCAGTGCGTGTTGTCGTCCTCAGAAGAATTTCCACTAACGGTACTGCCCCTCATTGTCAGGGTGCCGAAGTTGTAAATTCCGCCCCCAGATGTCACATGCTTACCGCAGACAGCCGACGTACAACCCGCCGAAACGAAGTTATTGCTTATCGTAGTTCTGGTTAGTGTTAGCACGCCCTGGTTGAAAATGCCACCGCCGTCCTCCTCCGCGCAAACCTCGCAGGTCTCCGATAAGCCGTTACCGCTGATAATGCTGTTAGTGACCGTAAGCACGCCAGAATTGAAAATCCCCCTACCCGAACCGGCGGGCGGGCTATGGCTGATGGTGAGCCCCGAAAGTGCCATTTGGGCACCCGCGGCAACTACGACCGTATCAGATTCCCCACCCTTGATGGTCGTAGTATTCTCGCCAACGCCGCCGATACTCAGAGAAATGTTTATGACGAGATTCTCTGAATAGGTCGCGGCGGCCACTCTAATGGAATCGCCCGAAGAGGCTAATTGAATGGAGTGATTAATCGTCTTGCACGCGGTTGCAAGGGACTTGCAGTCGTTTGTGTCATTCCCGTTCACACCATCCACATACCAGATGGAACTGGCAGAAGCATGGAGAGCAGACAACGGAACAAAACTCATGATGAGCAGGCAGGCACACACAAAGCTATGTTTCACAATTAACCTCACAAAGGACGTCCAGCAAGCCTTACGCAGGGAAAGCACCTCATCGAACGTAGTTGACGGTAGCGGTGTAGGCGGAGTCAACTCTATGGGACCGGGACCGCCAGGAACCCATGCTGGACGCCATTGCTGTCGTAGTACTCTCCCACAATATCGTCGGCGTTGTTGAGTCCAAGAGCGAGAGTGGATGAAGCACCGGGGAAATCGACCGTCTGCCACGTGGTTGAGGTTCGAATGAATCCGTGTGTTACTCCGGAGGCATCCAGGTAATAGCCAACGATCACACCATTGTCGTTGACTCCATCGGCGTCGGTGCTGGTAGCGCCAGGAAAATGTAGCTGAGCCAGAGTGCGCTGGCGGAAGCGAAAACCGGTGTCGATGCCATTCGCATCCGTACCTGAACCCACGGCGACGTGAGCATTATTGATGCCAGTAACTGTGTTAGCGACCCGATCCGGAAGATCAACAGTCCTCAAGGATGTTCCGGACATAATGAATCCATGCTGCACACCTTCCGCGTCGATGTAGTCGCCGACGATGTCTCCACCATCGTTCAGGCCGAACGCGTCGGTTGTAGTGGCGCCCGGAACGTCGAAAGACGTGATGGTTCCAGCGACGTCCACGAAACCGTGATCAATCAAGCCCGACTGATCTGTCCATCCACCAACGATTACTTCCGAATTATTGATATCACGCGCGCTGGTGAAGGAAGCACCTACGACATCGATCCTGGTGTAGTGGCCCTTTCTGAGCAGATAGCCGTGGCCAACGTTGCCTTTATCTCGGTAAAGTCCCACGATATCCCCGGAATCGTTGATCCCATGAGGACGGTTCAAGGTGCTGCGAGGGACATCAATTGTCGTAAAGGTGAACGAGATCTGCGCGATTACCGTCGTCGGCAATGCGAGCAGAACTAAGCCCAAGAAGATTGTTGCGAAGCGCTTCATTATTCCTCCCGGATACGCGAGCTTTTCTCGAAAGCCGTGCTTTCGCTACTACACCGTTGTCTGCGTTCAGTTAACGGTCAAAGGTAAGACCACTGTCTTCGGAGATAGTGATCCCGACTTAGCGGTGACGGTGACGTTATAAGTACCTGCGGGAGTTCCGCCCGTGGGCGCGTGCGTTTGGCTTCCTCCGCCACACGCAGTTTGTGAAATCGCTCCCTCCAGGAGCAGCACGCAGAGAAGAATTAATGAAAGCTTGCCGCCAGAGTTACGTCCTGATTTGCGGCGAACTCCGACTCCCACCCACGCCAGGGCCGCCAGGGGAAGCCAAACCGAATACCACATGCCCGGCGAGGCCATCCCGTGCGGTACGACGGCGGAGCTTTGTGGCACGGTAGTGACGGTGAGCGTCGATGCGACGCTGCCGTCGGCGGCGGGCGCCGTCGAACTCGGGTTCAACGAGCAAGCTGGACCCAGGTTGGGCGAGGGATCCACCGAGCAGCTAAGAGTGACGGTGTCGCTAAATCCATGCAGTGAGCCAATGGTAAGGGTAGAAGTGGCGAACTGCCCGGGTGCCACTGTGTCCGGCGTTAGCGCGCTGCTGGCGTCGAAAGAAAAATCAGGTTTTGTAAACGAGGCCACAGCCGACTGACTGCTGAGAACGGTCACAGAACAATCGCCCGTTCCCTGGCAGGCGCCACTCCAGCCGCCAAAGCTCGAGCCCGCCGCTGCAGCGGCACTCAGAGAAACTACGGTGCCCGGGTCGACGCTTACAGCACATGTGCTGCCGCAATCGATACCCGCCGGTGTGCTGGTGACACGACCGCTACCGTTGTCCTGGAAGCTGACACTGAGAGACGGCTTTGCCCCGAAAACGGCGGTGACTTGCTTGTCAGACGCCATGTCGAGCACACATGAGGCAATTCCCGTGCACGCCCCGAACCAGCCTACGAAGGGATTTTGATCGTCGCCGGGTGCAGCTGTGAGAGTGACGGAGGTCCCGCTGGCAAAACTCGCGGTGCAATCCAAGTTGCTGCTGTCCAGGTTGCAATCGATGCCCGCCGGGGAACTTGTCACCGTACCATTGCCCTGGCTGGCCAATGTAAGAGTGAACGGACCCGATGATGAGCCACCGGAAAGCGCAATTTGTTGCGGGCTGCAGGACGCGTCGTCGGTAATGCTGAGCGAGGCAGTCTTTGTCCCGGAGCTGGCGGGTGTGAAAGTAGTTTCGAGAATACAAGCCTGGTTGCTGGGCAGCACTGTCCCGCAGGTGTTCCTGGAAATGGCGAACTGCGCGGCGTCGGTGCCGGCGATTGAAATGTCGGAAATGTTCAGCGCAGATCCGCCGTTAATCAGGGTTGCAACCTGGGCGTCGCTGGTCGAGCCTACTCCTACTCCGCCAAAATTGAGCGACTGAGGGGCGATCAGGACACTGGTGCTGCATGCGGAGAGGCTGACCACATGCGGACTGAGGAAGCCGCCGCTTCCGGGCGTGAGTGTCACCGCGCTATTGGCAACGCCGGAGCCGCCGGATGTCTTCTGGATTCCCAGGTCGCAGGTTGCCCCGGGAGATAAACTGCTCGGGCAGTTGTTGCTGGAAAGCAGGTATCCGCCGCCAATGGCAATCGAGAGATCCTCGGCGGATGAGTCATTGTTGGTGAGTGTAACGGTTTGGGCAGTGCTGTCGCTGCCGTTGTACACGGTGCCGAAACTGACAGTGTCGGCGGACGCGCTGATCGAGGCAACCGCCGTTCCCGATATTCCCACGACGTGCGGGCTAGTAGCGTCGCTATCGCTGACAGTGATGGCCGCCGGATAAGAGATTGGAGCCAAATTCGCGGTCGGCTTAAAGCTTACATTGATGGTGCAACTGCCGCCCGCGGGAATGATCTGGCCGGCGCAGGTGTCGGTTTCGTTGTAATTTCCGCTTGAAATGCCAACAGTATTAACGGTCAGGCTGGCGCTTGCGCTCGTATTGGTCAGGGTGACAGTCTGACTGGCGCTTGTGGTTCCTGCTTCCAGATTGCCGAATTGCAGGGTGGCCGGAGAGAAAGACAGGTTGGGTATAACGGAACCGTCGCCGACACCGCTAAGGCCGACTGGCTGAGTACCGAGCGCGGCATCGGTCACTACCGTCAAAGCTCCGGGGATTGATCCCGATATTGTGGGCGAGAACGTTACATTGATAGTGCAAGTTTGCCCCTGGGCGAGCGAAGCAGGGCAGTTGTCGGTCTTCGAGTAGTTGCCGCTCGTGGAAATATTGGTGATCGTCAATGCGGTGTCCTGATTATTGGTCAGGGTTACCGCCTGAGCCGCACTGGTTGTACCTGGGGCAATGGTTCCAAAATCGAGGTTAGCCGGCGAAAATCCTACCGGTGACAATCCCGTGCCGGTGAGACTGACGAACGACGATTCGGTCAACGTAATAGCTCCGTTGATGCCTCCGACAGCATTGGCTGAAAAGGTCACCTGAATGTTGCAGCTGGCATTGGGAGCAAGGTCCGCCGGGCAGTCGTTGGTCTGCGAAAAATCGCCACTTGCCGTGAGCCCGGTTGTGCTCAGGTCCGCTGTTCCAGAATTGGTCAAAGTCACCATTTGCGCTTGACTTGCCGGTCCGGTCGGGTTCACGACTTGTGCGGGAAACACCAGGCTGGTGGGCGAGAACGCAATCTGTGGAAACTTGGGGACCGGGCAACTGCGCGGCATCGTTTGCGTGATGATCAGAGCGAGGGCGAAGCTTCCAATGCCGCGGTTAACCAGCACGCTATGGCGGCGGGATTCGTTTGCAGGTTTCTGCCCGCGGAGGGCCGGCTCCGACCAGCCTACCGCGCTCTTTAGTCTCGCGCTCCAGTTTTTAAGCTTCCCGCAGATCATTACTTAACCTCCACATGCCATCCGGCATAGTCAGTGGAACTTGGCTATGAATCTGTTCCCGCAGGAACACACCGGTGCACCCCAAACCGCATAGCGCATTCCTTGAAAAGGGGAAGACATCCACAACGTCCGACGGGAGACTTTCCCGAGAACGCGGTCATTGGCTACGGATTGTTGAGAGATCCAGCACAATGAGCAACCGACAAAGTGCGACACGCCAGGGATGTCGTTCTTTGCCGCCCGATGGTTTGAAGCGCAAGACTTTTTGGCATAGACTCTTCGAAATCAAGCCACGGGGGGACCCCCCTATATGGCCGACAATGGAAGACCTCCACTCCCGCTTAGCCCGGCCGAGGAAGACACTGGCCGCCTAGAATCCTGGAAAGAGGTTGCAGCATACCTGAAGAGGGATGTTCGCACCGTACAACGATGGGAGAAACGCGAAAGACTTCCGGTCCACCGCCACGTGCACGGCAAGCTCGGAAGCGTCTATGCCTACAAAGCGGAACTGGATGACTGGTGGAAGAATGGGACAAGATTACAGGGTATTGAGCAGGATGGCGGGCCGGAGGAAGACGAATCTCCAGCCATGTCAAATCTTGCTCACCCTGGACGTCGCACGGAGAGAATTTTCCTGGCTGCCGTTTTAGGCTTAGCGGTCGCCGCAACCGGATTCTTTGTCTACCGCAGGCCCGGGAGCCCTCCTCAGGACCATTCGCTTAACGTTCGCGCCTTGACGACTCTCCCGGGCGCGGAAATGGCCCCTTCCTTTTCCCCTGATGGCAAGCAAGTCGCCTTCGCCTGGAACGGACCTGACGGAAATGGATTTGACCTGTACACGAGGAGCATCGATTCCCAAGAACTGCGTCAGGTTACTACCCAACCGTCGAGAGCCGTGATGCCGGCATGGTCGCCGGACGGCCGCGAACTGTCATTTCTACGTTGCTCTGAATCGGGCAAGGGCGTGATCGGGCTCATTCCGCTCACAGGGGGACCGGAAAATGTCCTGTTTGAGACGGAATGCGATGCCGATTACCAGTGGCAGAACCTGGCGTGGTCCTCGAGCGGAGAGTTCCTGGTCTATAACGAAAAGTTTCGTGGTGGAGATTCGTATCGAGTCATCCTGTTCTCTTTGAAGACGGGGCATCGTCAAGTCTTGAGCTCGCCCCCGCCAGGTTTCCAGGACGTATTTCCCATCTTTTCTCCCGATGGCCGCACCGTGGCGTTCTATCGTTGTGTTCATGCCGATTGCCGAATCCATACTGTCGAGGTAAGCGGGAGCGAGCCTAAGGCACTTTTTTCGCGGCCGGAAGTTATTGACGGGGGACTCGCCTGGATGCCGGGCGGGAAGTCGATCGTTGCCGCCATACGGCGCAACAATGCGCACGAACTGTGGAGCTTTCCCGTGCCATCGGGCGAGCCCAGACTGCTTTACTCATCTCCGGTAGATCACATTCTCTATGCCGCGATCTCCCCTACCGGCAAACAGCTTGTCTTTCCAGCGGTGCACTATGTCGAAAATATATGGCGCGCCGAACTGTCTCGCGGTGGCAAACAAACGCAAACGGCGACGCGATTCATCGCGTCCAGCCGAGGGGAAGAATTCCCGCAGTATTCGCCAGATGGAAGCAAAATAGCTTTTCAATCGATCCGGTCCGGTACCTGGGAGGTGTGGGCCTGCGATCGTAATGGAGAAAACCCTCTTCAGCTGACCCAGACCGAACAAGGCAATTCGATCTACCCAAGGTGGTCACCTGACAGCCAGTACATCGTTTACGACAGCAGGCGCGCAGGACACTCGTCGGTTTTCGTGATCAACGCCGAGGGAGGCAGGCCGGAGCCAATTGACACCGAAGATATGGATGCGGAAGTGCCCAGTTTCTCTCCCGACGGAAACTGGATCTATCTGGCGGCCAAGCGGGAGAAGAGCTGGCAGATCTGGAAAGTGCCGCGCGGCGGCGGGCCCGCGCAGCAGATCACGCAAGACGGAGGCTACGGCCCGATCGTCTCAAGCGACAATCGCTGGATCTACTACGCGAAAGGAAACGGGGCGCCTGGAATTTGGCGGGTTCCCGTGCAAGGTGGCGCTGAGGAACTGGTCATCGCCGAATTGGAACCGCACTTCTATGCTGATTGGACGCTATTTTCTTCCGGTATCTATTTCCTCAACGCGGGGGTGCGCCCCAGCGCCGTCGAGTTTTTCGACATCCAAAGCCGCCGTCGGACGCCAATCCGCACTATCGACAGCGTCCATTCCTGGTCGGATGGGCTCTCGATTTCACCGGACGGGCGCTGGCTTCTCTTTCCCCAAGTTGAGAGATTACAGAGCGACTTGATGCTGCTGGATGTGCCGACAAGATAAATTCGTTTAGACGCGACGCGCGCCAGGGCTGCGACGGGCAAAAGCCTCGCGCCAAGTTTCCTGTAAGCACTGGCTGGAGCACTTTCGATATACGGCGCTGAGGCTGCCGAATCCCGAGTCTGCGCTAGGGGAATAAACTCCTTATTTCCGGTTGCAGATGAATCGGCTCAGAACTCGTCGTCGACTTGCCACGGAAGTGGATAGTACTTTTTGCGACTCGGAAAATCCCGCATCGGCTTTCGGCACGGGGGTCTGCACTTCAAGAGCTGGGGACGGAGTCGGCACTTCCATCTTGCTGCCGCGAACGTCCGTGAAGCTTTGGACGACTGTGATATTCAAATTGCTGGGCACATGTCCTTTTTTACAGGCAATGGGCGGCGCCTTGTAGGGGCAAACTCATGTATTTCGCTCCGTGCGTTTCCGTAGCTGAGGACGCATCGACGCCCGCCAATCTTGCGCGATAAGAGCGCCAGATCAGCGACAGACTGCGCCAGCGGTGCCGCGGGGACGCAACTGTCATCCACACGACAAAGGAGGCGTCCATAACTAAAAAATTAACCGGGTTAACTGAGCTGTAACTAAGAAACTCCGCGAAAAATGCCAGCTTCAAACGATTCAAGATGCGCTCCGTGGACGCGTTCGCGTCCAGCAGCATCTTAAGGCCATGGATTTTCTTGTCCTGTGCCACTTGCGCTGGAACTTCGTGTTCCAGCGACCTCAACATCTCATGACGCGGTGCGCAAAGAGCAACCGCGTATTCTTCTGGGAAGAACCGATATTCGACACTGATACCGCTTTTCTCGATCTGCGTACCGTCGAACCTCACCTGCACGTGGCTGTGCCGCACCTGCCGGAACGCCTCAGTGCCGAGGAGATCTGCACCGTGCAGGAATGGCTGTTGGCAAAGTTGACAGAAGAAAACGCAATTAAGGATCCCGTCCTTTGGTACTACACCCCTATGGCGTGTCAGTTCAGCCGGAGGCAACGAGCGTTGGCCGTGGTGTACGACTGCATGGATGAACTTTCGGCTTTTCGCGGAGCCCCACCGGGTCTACAAGCCGCGGAGAGGGAACTATTCTCGCGCGCCGACCTGGTGTTCACAGGCGGCAACAGCCTCTATCAAAGCAAAAAACGACAGCATCCGTCGATCCATTGTTTCCCGAGCAGCATCGATCGCGATTTCTTCCAAGCCGCCCGTCACATCAGCACGGATGTCGAGGAGCAGGCGGAAATCCCTCACCCTCGGCTTGGATATTGCGGCGTGATCGACGAGCGCATGGACGTGAATTTAGTGGACGCTATCGCGGAAGCACGCCCCGACTGGCACATTGTGATGCTCGGGCCCGTGGTGAAAATTGATCCAGCGGACCTGCCGCGACGGCGGAATATCCATTACCTTGGCGCCAAGGAATACCGTGCGCTGCCCTCATATATGGCCGGTTGGGATGTCGGCCTGCTCCCGTTTGCCCTGAACGAGTCAACGCGGTTTATCAGCCCGACGAAGACTCCTGAATACCTGGCCGCGGGACTCCCGGTTGTCTCGACTCCGATTGCCGATGTTGTTGAACCATACGGAACGAAGCGGTTGGTTGAAGTCGCCGGCAGTGCGACGGATTTCCTCGGCGCGGTCGAGCGCCTTATCCCGCTCCGCAACGACCAAACCAGGCTGAGGCGGACGGACCAATACTTAAGTCGGATCTCCTGGGATCTCACGTGGGGCAGAATGAGCCGCTTGGTTGATCAAGTTGCGACCCCTAAACGCAGAACCACCATGAACCAATCAACTGGCCTGGGCACCATGGCAGGCGCGGACTAGGGGAATTCTCGTGTTTGATTATTTAATTGTAGGAGCAGGTTTCGCAGGAAGTGTCATTGCAGAACGGCTTGCGCGCGTGAGCGACAAGAATGTGCTGCTTATCGACCGGCGACCGCACATTGGAGGTAATGCCTTTGACCATTACAACGAGCACGGGATTCTTGTACACAAGTACGGGCCGCACATATTTCACACTAACTCCCGAGAAGTATTCGAGTACCTCTCGCAATTCACGGAATGGCGGCCGTACGAACATCACGTGCTGGCCAGCGTAGACGGCCAGTTACTGCCTATCCCAATCAACCTGGATACCTTGAATCGACTGTACGGCCTGAAAATGAGCGCGTTCGAAGCGGAGAAGTTCCTGTCGTCAGTGGCCGAGAAGAGGGAACCGGCGAAAACATCGGAAGATGTGGTAGTCGGCAGGGTGGGTCGCGAACTGTACGAAAAGTTTTTTCGCAACTACACGCGCAAACAATGGGACATGGATCCGTCGGAGCTTGACATGGCGGTAACTGCGCGCGTGCCTGTGCGGACAAATCGCGACAGCCGCTACTTCACCGACACGTACCAAGCCATGCCCCTGCACGGCTATACGCGCATGTTTGAAAACATGCTCGATCATCCGAATATTAAGATCCTGCTGAATGCAAACTACCGCGAGATGGAAAAGTTCATACCGTACAAGCACCTGGTCTATACCGGGCCAATCGATGAATTTTTCGACTTTCGCTATGGCAAGCTGCCGTACCGTTCGCTGGAATTCAAGCACGAGACGATCAACAAGCCCGTGTACCAGCCGGAAGCAGTAGTGAACTACCCTAACGAGCATCCGTACACGCGGATCACGGAGTTCAAGTACCTCACGGGGCAGGAGCACTCGAAGACAAGCATTGTTTACGAGTTTCCCCGAGCCGAGGGAGATCCTTATTATCCTGTGCCCCGTCCCGAGAACAATGCGACCTACAAGAGGTACAAGGCACTGGCGGATGCCACGCCGGGAGTCCACTTTGTGGGCCGCCTGGCCACTTATAAGTACTACAACATGGACCAGGTGACTGCGCAGGCGCTGACGACTTTCAAACAGATGAACAGCGGAGAACGAGTGAGCAGGAATGGCAAGCGTCGCTCCATGCTCTACCCCGCTTTGACCGATACATCCAGCACGCAGGCTCCACAGATGATCGCCAGCAACCAGGAGCTTGACGCAGCGTAGGGAACGAAGCAGTCCGGCGCGGGCGTTGATTGGATCCAAGCTGCTTGTGCGGATCCCGTGTTCGCGTGAGATGCTACGCGGCCAAAGGCTCGGCTTGTGCAGGTTCGGATTGCCACGCGACTTCACAGTCCGCGAGAAACCGAAGCATCGCGTCGTCGATGGAAGGCATGAGGAGCCCACGTTCACTGCTCAGAACGGTATAAGCTGGGCGGGGCGCGCGGAAGCGAAGTTCGCTGGACGTGCAGGGAATGATTCGCTCGGTAGGGAGACCTGCACCGAGTGCAAGCCTCTCCGCAAATTCGAACCAAGAGACGTCGCCAACATTTGCCAGGTGCCAAATGCCATGCTCGCGATCGATCAGTAAGTCCAGGCTGGCATTCACCAGGTCGGGAACGTAGGTCGGTGAAATCCTGGTATCGTCGCCCACGTGAAATTTCTGGCCGGCTGCTAAAGATCGCAACACCTGTACGGCGAAGTTGTACTCGTCCCAAGGGCCGAAAAACGCGCTGGTGCGCACCACTAATGCCTGCGGCATGCGCGCCAGGACGAGCCGCTCCGCTTCCGCCTTGGTCCTCCCATACTGGTTGAAGGGACCAACTTTGTCGCTTTCAACATACGGCTCGGGTGAGTTGCCGTCAAATACCAGATCGCTGGAAAAAGTGAGCAACTGAATGTGGCGGTCAGCACACGCATCCGCCAGCAGGGCAGGGCCGCAAGTGTTCTCGCGACGGCACAATTCGCCCTGGATTTCCGCTTCATCTACTCGTACGTAACCCGCAGTATTGACGAGTGCCCAGGGGCGGAACCGGAAGAGGGCCGTGCGAATGGAATCCGGATTGGCGATGTCCATCTCAGCGCGGCTGAGAAGACGGTGTGGTATACCGCGTACTTCGCAGATGCGGGCGAATGCGCGACCAAGAGTACCGTGCGCGCCCGTGATCAGCAGTGGCTGTACACGGCGATACTCAGCGCTGAAGGATCGCCATGCTTCAGGGCGAGGCTCACCCTCATTATCCAGCGAGATCCCGTACACCAAGCGCTGCGGGCGATGCCACCACCCCGGCACCTCAAGCAGCGGATGTTCCAGGTTTTCTCCCGCCGCCAATGCGCGAATCAATTCAGACAAGGCCGTCCGCCGCGGCTGCGGGCCACGGATGTCAAAGACCCCGGGCTCGTAGTGACCTCTCTCGCAGGTTAAAAGCCTATCCCAATCAAAAGACCCCAGTAACGCCCAGGCTCCCACTGCGACCAGGTTAATGCCGGCATCGCGAGCGCTTTCGGCTGACTTCCACACTTCAGAAAACCAGCGCAGTTGCTCTTCTCGCGTACACCCGTTGTGGCATTCCGTGATGGCAAGCGGCAAGTGGTAACGTTCCCACGCTTCCTGCAGCAACAGGCCGGGACCGGAGAGGCCCGAGCGCAGCACGCGCACAGCAAGCACGTCAGCATAGGCTTCATGCCCATTTCCGCCATGAGTGTACGCGGGATAGCGCTCAAGGTGCTCGTCCAAGTAGCGTACCCCGCTGAGATAGTGGTTGAGACCCACGATGTCAGGTGGACAGGAATTATCGAGGAACCACGCCAATTCGTCTTCGTGCACGCCCGACGAACGCAGGTATTGCCATAAGGCGTGACTACGGTCCACGCGTCCGCAGAGGAGGTCAAAACTGATCCAGCGCCGATGGTTCTCGAATTCCGCCTGATAGCCAAGCCGGGGAGTGCTGAATATTTTTGCGAGATCTTCTGTTTGAACGAGGCGCGCGGATGGATTGATCCGGCGGATTGCGCGCATGGAGAGCACCACGGCCCGGCACTGGTTCAGGAGCGCGCGTACAAAGGACTGATCGCTACGACCGTGCGGGTACCAGTGCCCGTAAAGTCCGCTGAAACGGGCCGTAGTCAGCGGCTCATTGACAGGCGTGTAGTCCCGTACCCACGGGTAGCGTTCGGCAACTGCGGCGGCGTAGACGGCCAGCTTATTTGCGAATTCCGGGTCTTCGAGGCTGGTATGTCGAGGTCCGCTGCCGTGGTGAACCAATCCAACAATGGGATTGATGACGAGCTCGCGGAGACGAGAAAGGGCCACATCCGGCCACTGCCAATCGGCATCGGCGAGAGCAGCGGGCGCGGTGCACTCCCAAAGCACGGGCTGACGAAGGCTCGTGATTCCGAGTTGCGCGAACAAGTTGAGGTCGGAGAGCCTGCGGCTGTGCCCACTGCGTCCGATCTGTTCAAAGTAGTCATCGCCAACCCGATTAACGGTGCATTCGACGCCGCCCCAGATCTGCAGGCCGGGGTGGCGATAGCGGTGTTCTTGATCGTTCAATCATCCCCTTTTCATGCCGGCGAGGCACAACATTGCCGCAGTCGTTCGGCTGCGGACTCTGGCGTGACATCGCGCTGCGGACCGCAGAGCAATTCGAAGCCAACCATGAATTTGCGGATGCCTGCCGAACGCAGAAGAGGTGGATAAAAATGCGCATGCAGGTGCCATTCGGAATGCTGTTCGCCATCAGTAGGCTGCTGGTGGAAGCCCATGGAGTAAGGGAATGGCGCCTGAAAGAGGCGATCGTAGCCGGCAGTCAAAAGACGGAGGGCGCGGGCAAGATCCTGTATTTCCTCATCAGTAAACAAGGTGAGGTCCGGGACGTGGCGCTTCGAAATGACCAGGGTTTCAAAGGGCCAGATCGCCCAAAACGGCACAACGACAAGGAAAGAAGGGTTGCTGAGCACAACCCGCTGCGCGTCTGCCGTTTCGAGGCGTGTGTACTGGCAGAGCAGGCATTTGCGGTGGTCGGAAACATATTGACGCAGCGAAGCCTGTTCTTTGGCAGGCTCGTTCGGGATGGTCTCTGTCGCCCAGATCTGGCAGTGGGGATGTGGATTGCTGGCACCCATCATGGCGCCCCGGTTCTCGAAAATCTGGACATAGCGGAGAAAATCACGCAATCCCAACTGGGCGTATTGTTCCGCCCAAAGGCACACGACCGCGGCGACTTCCGCCTGGCCCATTTGTGAGAGCGTCAGGTTGTGTTGAGGCGAGAAGCAGGCTACCCGGCAGATGCCGCGTTCTCGCCGGGCCACGATTAAGTCTTCGCGGTTGATCTCGTTATCAGCAACCTCCGGCAGCAGGGCGGGGTAATCGTTGTCGAACACAAACGTGGAGGTGTACTGGGGATTCCGGGCGCCGCCCGCGCGCTCATTTCCAGGGCAAAGGTAACAGCCGGGATCGTACGCAGGTTGTGGCATTGCGCCGGTGCTCACTTCGCCCTGCCAGGGGCGCTGTGTGCGATGCGGAGAAACCAGCACCCACTCGCCTGTAAGAGGGTTCAATCGCCGGTGCGGAGAGTCGGCTATGCGCATTTTTGTGCCGGCACGTTGTTGTAACCTCCGAGGTGATTTCGAACTAATTCCCAGCTGCTGGAGACGATGACATGCCAGAGCCGAGTACTTCCAAACCCACCCCAGTTCCCGACGTATCTTGCTCGAACTGCCTACCAGAGTAGCAGGGTCCCCGGCCTGCGAGAGGCCTCTTTAACAGGGTTCAAGTCGGGTGACTTTTCGCGCTTCCTAAGAAGCTTCCCGGAAAAAAGCCGCATCCATTGCGCAGGTTACCAATAAGCCGCGAACTTCGTTGTGAAGCCTGCAAGGCCGGAATGTGCGCCCGTTCTATCCGGCGCCGCCCCAAATATTCGTGATCAACCGGCAGCGTTAGATTCAGACTGGCAAAGGCCAGTTTGCCCGCCCGGTTAGATGACACGCCCGGCGCCGCTTGCAGCCGAAGTTACATAGATCTCGGGCTTAATCTGAGTTGCGGAGTGGTATTCATTTCGAACGCGGCGGGTAAGCTCGGGAATTGCCTCTAACTCGATGAGATTGACTGTACAACCGCCGAAGCCGCCGCCGGTCATGCGCGCCCCGATGACGCCGGGAATCTGTCGGGCTATTTCGACCATTATGTCCAGTTCCGGGCAACTGACCTCGTAGTCATCGCGCAAGCTGATGTGCGAGTCGTACATGAGCCTGCCGACTTCCCGGAGGTTGCCGTGCTCCAGGGCTTCAGCCGTTTTCAGGACTCGCGCATTTTCAGTCACGACATGGCGCGCGCGCCGGAACAGGACCTGTGGCAAATCTGGCCCGTAGCGCCGCAGATCGTCGTCGTTGACGTCGCGCAGAGCGCGAATGCCAGGTCGAAATCGGGCGAAGTACTGGACTGCGCTCTCGCATTCAGCGCGCCGGGTATTGTATTCACCGGCCGAAAGCGCATGCTTGACCGTGGTGTTGCAAATGACCAGCCGCAGACTATCCGGGAGCGGCACGTAGCGCATTTCAAGTGATCGACAATCGAGCAACATGGCATGCCCAGCGCGACCGTGAACCGAGGCGAACTGGTCCATGATGCCGCAACGGGCTCCCACGAATTCGTTTTCCGCGCGCTGGCATAACCTGGCGAGGGCGTTCGGTTCGATGTCAGCTTTGGCGAGGTCGATGAGCGCCAACGCGGTCCCCACTTCGAGCGCAGCTGATGAACTCAGGCCGGCGCCGATCGGAACACGGCTGTCCACCAGGAGATTGGCGCCGGTAAGAACGAACCCGGATAGTTGCAACTGCAAAGAAACCCCTCGCACATAGTCCGTCCAGTCGCGGGATGGCGCAGGCGCCGCCGCATCGAGAATAAATGCGGCAGTTTTTTGCTGTTGCCGGGAATTTGCTGTCAGTTCGGGTCGTGGCGACGGCGCGGCAGCAACAAACGTCGCAAAATCGATGGCGGCCGGCATGACGAGGCCATCGTTGTAGTCGGTGTGCTCCCCGATCAGATTCACGCGTCCCGGGGCACGGAATATCCGGCAGTCCTGTCCGAACATTGACAGGAAATCTGATCGCAACTGGCGCAGCAGTGCCGTCTCAGCAGAATTGATGAGGGCTTGCACTCAGCCTCGCACGGGCTCGCAGGAATCCTGGGTGATGGGCATGCGCAACTTGGGTTGCCAATCGCTACCTGACGAATATTGAACCAGGCTGTCCAGCAGTTCGCGCGCATATGGATCGGACAGGTATTTATTGAAACGATAGGTGGTGAGAAGAAGCTTTCCTGCCCCGACCTGCATTTGCACCGCTAGCGCAGAATTCTTGTTCAACCAACCGAACGTGGCCCCGGATAACACGTCATCGAAATCCGCAGGCGCGATGTTCTGGATGACGTAAGCTGGCACTACTTCGGCGGATTCGAAGCCGAGGATGCGTGTAAATGCCACGGCGGAGAATGGGCGCCGGTCCGTACGGATCCAGTTGAAGTTGGAGAACCAGCGTCCATCGAGTTCCGTGCCAGCACGTTGCATTACCCGCAACGGCCATTCGGCAGGAACTGCATCGCCGGAATCGGCGATGATCAGGACGTTACCTCGGTTCCTGAGATGGGAAGCGACTGCCGTGTCGTATGCGCTCGCAATCATCAGCGAGGGGCCGTGAGGCTCGCCTGCCAGTTCGTAACCAGCTTGCAGGAGGTCATGGCGAAGGGACTCGATCCGAGGGTCTGAAATGGCAATTATTGGTTTTGGCTTCTCCGCAGCCGGGAAGACGAATACCTCATACGAGTTCTCCGTAGCACGATGACCGCTGCGCAAGCGAATCTCGATTTCGAGTCGCACCGTAGCGGGCCCGCTGACTACTTCAGGCATTTCGAGCAAAATACCTGGGAGAGCCACAACAGTTCCGGACGCGATTCCGCTCGGCAGCGTAAAATGCCCTCCCTTTCCGGCCTCGGTCGACCAGCGCACGTGCGCTCCCGTGAGATCTGCGCTGCTGTAGTGAGAGAGCAAGACCGGGATCTCGATGCGCTCCTTCTCCCAGAAGGAGTACCGCGGAAGCTTGCACATGATGAGATCCGGGTGCTGCAATGCACTGAGCTCGTCGGCAAAGCTCTTAACGTTGCGCCACATGTCGAGAAGGCCGTTGACCTCCCAATGCACATCGGTGATACCGGTCACCACGTATCCCTGGATTGACGGGTACGACCGAATGCTCTCAATCTCATGTTTAAGAGACGAGAACTGGTGCCACTGAGTTTCTTCCGCCATCTGGTTGAAGGTGCCGAAGAGTTTCTCGAGTCCATACTCACGGAAACGCTCGAGAACTCCGGCCGGCCTGGTCACCTCGCGATCGCCAAAAGCGACGTGAAACCACCACGGGAGTTCTTCAGGCAGCCGCGGAAGACCCCAGTTGCCGAACTCAGAAACCAGCAGGGGTTCATGGCGGGTGCGCTCCGCGTCTCCGAAGGGACTAAAGCTCCAGTCAGGGCGATTGGAAAAATCATCCAGCCACTTATCCCAGTGTCTTACCTGGTCCGGCATGGAGTAGTACTGGTGAAAGTCCTCGATATCCGTCTTGACGTGAAAATTGCCCTCGCAGGGGCTGTTGTCCACGACCAGCCTGCCTAGCGGCGCGAGCAAACCTTTAATCTGGTCGAAGGTCGCACGCAACCAAGCCCGTTGCGTTGCATCCTTCAGGTTGATACCCCAGGATTCGTTAATGATGGTTTGCAGCACGATGCAGGGGTGGTTCCAATCGCGTATCAAGATTTCACGGAACATCTTTTCCGCGCGGATTGCCGCCATCGAAGAGAAGTGATCGCAGGGGAACCAGCAGTCGCTCCAGGATGGCAATTCGGTCCAGATCAGCATTCCGACTTCATCGGCAACGTCGAGGTACACCGGGTGCGCCACCTTGAGATGGCATCGAAGCACGTTGACCCCTAACCGCTTCGCCTTGACCATCATGTCGCGAACGAAAGCTTCCGAGGTGGGAGTATGAACGGTTTCCGGATAGAAATCCTGGTCCAGGGCGGCCATCATGTAAAACGGCTTGCCATTCAGAAACAGCTTTCCATCCCGGGCCTCAAACGAGCGGAACCCAAAGCGAGTGCGCCGGCAGTACTGCACAGGCCCTTGCAGAGAAGCTTGCACGGCATATAGCGCCGGATACTCGTGCGACCAGCGCCGCGGGTTGGGAATGGCGCCTTTTACATGTTGCGTATTCGACGAGGGATCCAGGGGCTGCTTCGTCTGGAATACGCGGCGCCCGCTGTCATCGAAGATGTCGACCTGCAACTCTGTCTGTGACGCAAGCGACCCGCTGCCGGCGACCAAACCTACGCCGGCCAGAGGCATGATAATCTGGAATTCGCCATCCACCCTGGGAATGATGTCGAGCCGTTCAATGTAAATGCTGGGACACAATTCCAGGCGCACGCCCTGCCATATGCCCGAGTTCTGCACGTACCAGTTCTGCTTACCATGGGGAATCTCGTTGTACATCATTTCCGGGAACAAGGCCCGGTTCTGGGCCTCATCCATCGGGGGATCGATAACTCGCATCATGAGTTCGTTCCCGCCAGCATGGATCGCGCTGGTCACCTCGAAGCTGAAGGGCGTGTACCCTCCTTCGTGCGTCCCCACGAGCGAGCCGTTCAAATAGGTCTCGCAGAAATAATCGACCGCACCGAATTTGAGCAGCACGTGACGGGTGTCGCGAAAGGCCGGAAGTTCAAACCTGACCCGGTACCAGGCCGCACCCATGTAGTCGCGCAGATCGTCAAATTGCACATTCCACGAGAGCCCGACGCGAACGCTGCGCCATCGGGAAGACCCTTCCGCCTCCTGCCGCTGCATCCGGCCGGACACGTCAACAAGAATTTCCCAACCGTATTCAAGCTCAATACGATGGGCGGTATCGGAGGATTGGAGCAGGATGGGCGAGATCACGACGAGGCAGGACCAGTTCGGAATCTATTCTAAACGAAAACTTTCTTCGTAAGCAGGACTAGGACCAGTGTTTGTCAGGATCCGTGTTTCCCGATGGCAAGACTCAGCGACAACATTCCAACCGGGGTCACGGCGCTGACGTTCAGGGCCGTCTCTAGCTTGCGGTCTGCGCTTGCACTACTCATAGGAGTGTGCGGTGCCACTTCGGCCGGCGGATCTGCCGCGGAGGATTTACTGGCGTACCTTCGCTGAAGATCACAGCGTCTGGCCAGCCGCTTCAAATCGTTTCGTGAGCGCGACAGGATCGAACCTGCCGACCATGTCTTGATAAGAAGTAAGCCGCCACCGAAGGCCCCGCCGTGCCTCTACCCCGCACTGGCGCATTTTTCCAAGTTTTGGTACTTGCCGAAGAACGATAAATAATTTATCGTTTATCGATAATATCTATGTCGGAACCCACTATAAAACATTCCACGGCGCTACGCATGACTTGGGTCAGTTTGCGCATCCTCATCGTCCTCAACTGGACTGTTGGAGTGCTGATTCTCGCGCTGCTGGTGACCAGCTTTCAGGCTGAGCAATGGACCTGGCGAGCGCTGGGCGTCGGCACGGTCGCCGGTCACGACAGCGTGATTGCCGGAATGCACGCAATCATGATGATCGGTATCGCAGGCACACCCATCGCTTACGTGATGTTCAGCCGGCTACTTAGGATGGTCGAATCGGTGCGCACAGGTGAGTCATTCACCATGGAGAATGCCGGGCGGCTGCGGACCATCGCCGGGGCGCTGCTCGGCCTCGAACTGCTTCACGTCTGCGTCGTCGCGATTGCCTCGGCGGTCTCGACCAGAGAAGTGCCGTTGCGCATCAACGGCAATTTCGATCTCACCGATTGGCTTGCGATCATGCTGCTGTTCGTGCTCGCCCAGGTGTTCCTGGAGGGGACGCGCATGCGCGAGGATCTGGAGGGCACGGTCTGAATGGCTATTCTCGTCAAGCTCGACGACCTGCTGCACGAGCGGCGCATGACGCTGACAGAGCTCGCCGAACGTGTCGACATCACTCTCGCTAACCTCTCGATCCTGAAGACCGGCAAGGCGCGGGCTGTCCGCTTCTCGACGCTTGAGGCAATCTGCGAAGTGCTCGCCTGCCAGCCGGGCGACCTTCTGGAATTTCGACAAGATTCCGTTGCCGGAGAGCGCCCGTTTGCCTCACTTGAAGAGATTGGAGATTTGAAATGACTTTGAGCGTCGCCAGTGTTTCACCGTCGGCCGCGTTCCCCGCAGAGAGCGAAGTCTCTCTCGCCCGACTATACGTACTGCGCGCGATGTACCTGCTGCTGTTTATCGGCGGCGCCATCGTGTTTCTGCCGCAGTTGATGGGCCATGAACCGACGGCCCGCGGGGTAATCCCGAGCATGCTCGGCGCACTGTGCTTGCTTGCGTGCTTCGGCCTCCGCTACCCGCTGCAAATGCTTCCGATACTTCTTTTCGAGCTGGGGTGGAAGACAATCTGGCTCATCGATTACGGGCTACCGCAATGGAGGGCGGGCGTGCACACGACGCAATTCACAGAGGACTTCAAGGCGATCGCGTTGGGCGTTATCTTGATCCCGATTATCCCGTGGGGATACGTCTTCCGGCATTACCTGCGGAAGCCGGGCGCACGTTGGCACTAGCTATCGCGCGCGAGGCCTGCACGGCGAACACTTTGGATCAGCGTACATATCGGGCCGGAGCATTAGCGGGATGCTTATCGCACTGCTGCGAGCGGATGAAGGGCAATCCGGAAGCTGGCGAGCAGGCATCATGGTTTCCGGATTGCAGACAATTCGGGAGTTTGAACAAACAGTTTGCGGCGAAACGCGGGTGTCACCAGGGTAGTGGTTTGCCGTCGCGGAAGAATCCACCGGTCGGACCCTTGTCCGGCAGGGTCGCCGCCCATAGGATTCCCGCAGCCCCCTCGCGAACGGAACGAGGAGCACCAGCTCCGCCCATATCAGTCGCCACCCAGCCTGGACATACTGCGTTCACGAGGATGCCCGAGCCACGCAGTTCATCGGCAAGCGTGCGCGTCAAGGCATTCAGGGCAGCCTTCGTGACCTGATAGGCAGGCGCAGCGCCACCCATGTTCGCGAGCGATCCTGATTCTGATGAAACGTTCACAATGCGGCCCGCTTGACTTTTTCGCAGTAGCGGCAGGAATACCTGGCAGACACGCCACGGGCCTAACAGGTTTGTTGTGATCGTCTCCATTACCGTGCCGCTGACATCTGCGTTCTCAACCGTTTCCCACGTGTCGTAATTGATCCCAGCGTTGTTCACGAGCACGTCGAGGTAGCTGTATGCGCTCGCTACTTCGGCTGCGGCTTTCTTGATGCTGGACGCATTCGAGACATCCAACACCAGAGGCTCGACTGTACCAAGTTTGGCGAGCTTCTTCGCTGCACTGTTCGCCCTGGCAGCGTCTCGTGCCGTGAGTAGCACGACGAAGTCTCTTTCGGCCAGTTGCCGACAGACTTCAAATCCGATACCGCGGTTAGCTCCGGTCACTAATGCCACGCGTGCTGACGTGTCCGATGAATGGGGGCTCTGGGTCATTAGCTGTTGGTTTTTTCGAAAAGCTCTTTGGCAAGCAGAATGGCAGTCATTGCGTTCGGCCACCCAGAGTAGAATGCCAGATGAGTGATAGCCTCGATCAACTGTTCTTTTTTCACTCCATTCTCCACGGCTTTGCCGAGATGAAATTTCAATTGCTCGGGCCGGTTCAGCGCGATCAGCGCCGCCACGGTGATGAGGCTGCGATCGCGCTTAGATAATTCCTTGCGCTCCCAGACATCGTCAAACAGCACTTGATCGGTGAGTTCAACCAGCTTCGGGGAAAAATCGCCAATCAGTTTCTTAGCTCCATCTGATGGTTTGGGCATCTCTGGCCGCTCCTATTATGTTATGTTATGCGGCGTCCGCAAGCTGATTACTTGATACATCCGGGCGCAGTAAGGTTTTAATCGCGCGGCGTTCGTCCATTGCACGGTAGCCTTCTGCAACCTGCTCGAGTGGCAGAGTTAGGTCGAAAACCTTGCATGGATTGATCTTGTGACTCCATACGAGCTCGATGAGTTGGGGCAAGTAGCGGCGAACCGGAGCAGGCCCACCATGCAAGTGAACATGCGAGAAGAACAGATCCTGGCCGTTCAGCTGGACATCATGCGGTACGCCGACATAGCTCATATACCCGCCGGGACGCGTGGAACCGATTGCCTGCATCATAGATTCTTTCGTCCCTACGCACTCCAGAACTGAGTCAGCGCCGATACCGTCTGTCATCTCCTTAATGCGGTCGATGGCGGCTTGGCCTCGCTCTTGGACGATTTCAGTAGCGCCGAAGTCCCGTGCGAGCTTCTGCCGCGATTGATGACGGCTCATGGCGATGATCCGTTCCGCACCCATCTGCTTTGCCGAAAGTACTGCTAGTAGACCGACCGCGCCATCACCCACAACTGCAACCGTCTTGCCGGGCTTTACATTCGCGGCGTCGGCGGCGAACCATCCTGTACCCATGACGTCGGACAGCGCCAGCAGGCTTGGGAGTAGATCGTCAGCTGGATGACCCGGGGTAGGAACCAATGTGCCGTCCGCGAGCGGAACACGGACGAAAGGCGCCTGCGCAGTGCTCATGAACTCGCGTTGGAGACACGACGATTGATACCCGTAGCGGCAATTGGGGCAAGTATTGTCCGATGTCGCGAAGGATCCGATGACAAACTGACCCGGCTTGATTGACTTCACGGCACTCCCAACTTCCTCAACAATTCCGCAGTACTCGTGGCCCATGGGGCTGGGTTCCATGATCGGGTTAATTCCTCGGTAGGGCCACAAGTCGGACCCACAGATGCAAGTCACTGCGGTTCTGATGATGGCATCTGTCGGTTTTAAGATCTTGGGATCATCGCGTTCCTCGAACCGAATGTCGCGAGGCCCGTATAAAACAGTTGCTTGCATCGCTTTCTCCTCTCTCAGCGATAACTCATTTGCTCTATTTGCTCAGGATATCGCGCCCCGTGCACGTCTATGTTTGAGGCGGCGGTTTCAATTTCCCTAACCTCGTTGGGTGTAAGTTCGACTGCAGCGGCTCCAATGTTTTCTTCCAGGCGATGCAGCTTGGTAGTGCCGGGAATAGGGACGATCCACGGCTTTTTCATCAGCAGCCAGGCGAGCGCGATCTGCGCTGGCGTCGCCTTCTTTTGTTCCGCAAATCTGGTGAGCAGATCTACCATTGCCTGGTTCGCATCCATGTTGTCCGGGCGAAAGCGCGGAAGCGTGCTGCGAAAGTCAGTGCTGTCGAACTTCGTATCTGCGCTGATCTTTCCCGTCAGAAATCCCTTCCCCAACGGACTGTAGGGAACGAAGCCAATGCCGAGTTCCTCGAGAGTGGGCAAGATCTCCAGTTCCGGCCGCCTGAACCACAGCGAGTATTCACTTTGTAACGCGGTTACAGGCTGAACCGCATGGGCGTGCCGAATCGTCTGTTCACCCGCTTCGGAAAGTCCGAAGTGCTTCACTTTCCCCTGCTCAATCAAGTCTTTCACTGCACCTGCAACTTCCTCGATCGGCACGTTGGGATCGACGCGGTGCTGGTAATAGAGGTCTATCACATCAACTTTCAGCCGCTTGAGCGATCCTTCAACAACCCGCTTGATGTGCTCGGGGCGGCTATTCAAAGTGGTCCAGCGTTCCCGATCGCCCGGAGCAGGCGCCCAGCCGAACTTGGTTGCGATCACTACGCGCCCACGGAAGGGAGCCAGGGCTTCCCCTACAAGCTCCTCGTTCGTTAAGGGTCCGTAGGCTTCGGCTGTATCAAAGAATGTGACACCGCTCTCGACGGCAGCGCGAAGCAGCGAAATCATTTCCTGCCTGTCTTTCGCGGGCCCATAGGACCAGCTCATTCCCATGCAGCCGAGGCCGATAGCCGAGACCTCAACATTGCTTTTTCCAAGTTTGCGTTCTTTCATTTCTGATCTCCGCGTCCTCTAGTAGCGTTGCCAAACCACTTTCCAGTGTTCGTTTGGGTCGGCAGGTTTCACAATCAAGCGATTGTTTGAGATTTCATAGTCCCGCTTCAGGTCTTTGCCGATAAGTGTTCGCACCAATGCGCCCTCGACGTGGAACGTGAAAGTTGAAGAGTTGTCGACGAAGTAGCTTCCGTAGGACGCTTCGTAACCACGTTGCGCATAGGTGCTGCCAGTCTGCGCAGTTCGGTACATCACCTGGACCGATGCCTTGCCTTCACGAGTGAAGACAAAGATGCCGGAACAATCCGGCCGACGAACTTGCCCGTCTGGGCTCGGCTCCTCGAGCGAAATCAATTTCCAAGCGCCCAGCAAACGGTTGCTAATCTCGGTGTTTCGGTGCGAAGTGCCGGGCGCAGACTGCGCCGCAACTCCTGCGCTGAGCAGCATAAGGCTGAACACGAACACTGCCTTCATCTCAGTCCTCCGAACCTAAGCATTAGAGACCGCGAACCTCCCAATCGGATAACACAATCCTGCCGATTGATTGCCTGATCCTGTTGCTACAAGGAATTTTGTGAAGGCCGGAAACCGTGCCGGGAGTAAGATGCGGTCATGAAGCAGTCGGTGGTCAGGTCAATGAAGCGCCAAGTTGCGACCGATGAAGAGGCACGCGGGGTGGTTGCATTGCGGGCTGAACTCGCCCGGAAGATTGCCGCTCACGCTCGAACCGCAGGAGAACATGCAACCCCCATACCGGGCCTGACGCTCTATCGGCGAAGCGATACCACCCCGTGTTATCCCGCCACGTACGAACCAAGTTTGAACGTTTTCCTGCAAGGCCAAAAGCGCATCACACTCGGGAGCACGACGTACCTCTGCGATGGATCAACATTCCTGCTCAGCTCTCTCGATCTCCCCGTGGTCAGTCAAATCGTGCAGGCAAGCGAGGCAGTGCCATTGCTCTCCATGCTGCTCAAACTTGATATGTTGTCGGTCAGAGAGATTCTGAATGGTGTGGAGTTTCGACCGCAGAATGGTTCATCCGAGGCCCGGGGGCTCGCGATCGGGACGACGACCGCCGATCTCCTGAAGCCGTGTTCTCGGCTGCTGGATCTGCTTGATGCTCCCGAAGACATTCCGTTCCTCAGCAGCCTCATTCAACGCGAAATTGTTTATCGCCTGCTTCGGGGGCCGCAAGGGGCGCGTCTGCGCGCGATCGCTACACTCGGCGACCAGAGCCATAGAACGACGAAGGCGATCGCCTGGCTCAGAGACAACTACAGAGAACCTCTGCGACTAGAGGAATTGGCGGAAGTTGCGCGCATGGGCGTGTCAACTCTCCATCATCATTTCCGTGCGCTGACAGCCATGAGTCCGCTTCAGTATCAAAAGCAGCTTCGATTGGTGGCCGCCCGGGAACGCATGCTCATCGAGGGACTGGATGCCGCTAGCGCTGCATTTGAAGTAGGCTACGAGAGCCCGAGTCAGTTCAATCGCGAATACAAACGCTTCTTCGGCCAACCTCCGATGCGCGACGTGAAGACGCGTCGGTTTTCGGAATCCACCACACTTCGCGATTGATCGATACCGCTGCGGTCGTCTCCGGATAACGAGCACACCGGAACCAGGCAGTCAAATCCCTGTGCCGGATCCACGACCGCGGGCACCCCGATGCCGCGCAACCAGCACAGCACAGAGCAGGACGGGGGTTCGTGAGCTGAAGCGCAGTTTGCGGATGGCGCGATTCACGAGTATGAAGTGGATACTGAGGCTATTCATACCGACTCGCCGAACTGGTTTACCATCGTGTACATCGCGGCGAATGCGGAGGGTTTGGACAAAGTGGATGCAGCATTGAAAGACATGCTGAAAAGCAATCCGTTGGCAGCCCCCGCTTTCGGTTCGATGGTGGATTTTAACGAGCACAGTGATGATCTGGCCCGCACGACTGCAACCTACAAGTAAGCACGAGAATTAGCAGCAAAAGCGGCTATTTGCATCCAGGGGCGCCGATATCGTTGGTGGCACCATTTTTGTGACCTGGCGTCCGCCTTTGGGTTTCGCGGGCGGGCTCGACGCACGCGACGCTTCGAAGAGGTTCTCCGCAGGCCTGTCTTGACGCGGGAAATCCCGCCGGCTGCACTGACAGCACAAGGTCGTCTGCTTCAAAACTGATGAGAGCGGGCATCCCAACGGTCGATAGGGAAAACTTGCGGCCGCGGCGTCGGAGCATACGAACGTCGGAGTGACTGGTACTGATCTTACGTTGTTGTAATGCTCCGTGATCAAGGGCGTCTTGGACAACAATTCCAGCAAGCGGCTTGGCTGGCGTCCTCTCGTTGTGAACTAAATTGGATGTGAGCCAGCATTCTTCCACAAACCACAACATAGCTCGAATAGGTTACGTAGCACACTTTGCGGTCGACGTCAGTCACGGCGTGCTGAGGGTCGGTTCTCGTACTGCGCTCTCATCATCTCTCCTATCGTTCGCGGAAAGACATTCACTTCAACTCGGTCAGTATCAATGGTAGTGTCGGGCGGGCTGGAAAAGAGATCCACAGCATCGGTTGGATTAAGCGTGAACCCCGAGTTAGTCATCACGAAAAGCGAATTGAACGACGATCCAACTGGCGCGAGTCCCTCGTAATCAGTAACCATATACCCGAGCCCGGTCTGCGGAGCCGTCCGCATGTCAAAAGCCCTACCCAAGCCAACCTCGCGCCAGGTTTGGCCTCCATCATCGGAAGTGATTCGCCAGTAGTTTGTCCAAAGCGTCGTGGGATCGCTGGTGTCCTTACGAAAATCGTAGTAAGTCACGGCAATGACACCATCCGTGCCCACAACAACACCCGGCGCAAACGCTTGAACGTTAGTCGCTTGATTAATTTGAACAGGCGTCGACCAGGTTAAGCCCTGATCAAAAGATTTCGAAAATGCGATTCCATCGCGCAAGCCTCCACTGAACCGCGCATCCATCCACACACAGTACAAAGCTCCCGTGCGCGGGTCAGCCGTCAGGTTTACCGCGCCACCGCGCACCGACTCTCCGGTTTTGACGTCCGTAATCCCGATATCGTTCGCGTAGTCGATAAGAGCGGGAGCTGACCATGTGATTCCCTGATCCGTGGACCTGATCGTCACCAATGCCTGCTCAGTCTCGCTGTACACGGAGAGGAAGTCTACCAATGTGTCATCCGGAAGCACCGCAATTTCGCTTCCTATTGAACCAATTCCCAGTGGAGGCTGGTAAATGATGCGAGGTGCCTCCCAGCTTGCGCCTGCGTCAGTGCTGCGGGAAAACCATGTGGGTCCAGTGAGTAAAACACTTTGCGAACTGTCGGTAAACACGTCGCGGTCCCACGCCGCGTACACCAGACTAGAATGGTGCGGATCCGCTGTAATTGACTCTTTGTCCTGCATGATCACGGGATTGTTATCGAACATCAGTGTTGCAGGATCGCTCCATGTGTCTCCTCCGTCACGCGAGCGACTGACGAGAATGGCCTGCCTGGAATCTGCAAAGTCAAAAGCGAGGGCACTCTCATAAAGGGTGCCGTCGGGAGACACCGTTATCCACGGGTCGCTGGCGCGCTCATAGTCGCCACCATTGAAGCTGTTTCCGCCAGCACAGCGCGAGAAATGTGCATAGTCGCGCTTCCACGTCAAACCGGCATCGCGGGAAACTCCTGTCATCAATCCGTGTGCACCCCCGCTGTGCCAGCGATCCTGCTGCCATATGCCAATCAGGTGTGCGGCATCGTTGGGATCGACGACCAACCAGGATTCAACCTCAGCATTCTCGTAATTGATATTCTGTGCCGCTCCGGGATTACCCTGATCGCAACCCGCAGGAAATGGGCTGGGTCCCGTTACACGGGTCCTCACACGAAAATCGTTTCTCGTGGCGGTAAGCCCCGTCTCAACACTCGACGTGGGTGTGCTCGCGCGGTCATGCGGTTTGTTCTGTGCGGCAAGCAAACGCGGTACAGCCAATAGAAGTGCAACTTCGAGCCAAAGAATGGTCCACTGCAGGAGATGAGGGACGTTCTTGGTTGTGAGCGGGCGCGACCCCTTCAGCATGACTGTTCAAGCCTTTGATGAAGCTCGGGTCCACCGTGTGGAGGGTGGTAGCGTGAGAGTCTCCGCTTCTTGAGCAGGAGTGTCAAGCATATTGCTGCCCCGAGATCTGAGTGCTTTTGGTAGGGCTCGGCGAGGACAACCTTCGACTCGGTCGATCCTGCGGAAGTTGACTTGATTGGTTTACCGCCAACCACGGTCCCGAAATACGCCGGCGGCAATGGCAGTGTCTCCGTACCAGCCCGTGACATCTCGCTTGCAAGGTCCTTGTTCACGGAACTAAGATCAGCGCGGAGTTGAACATTTTGTCATCAGTCAAAAGTGCTCGCATGCGCAAAGTAGGATCGCGCATCGCTACCACGCTGACCCTGGTCACCATGACTTGGACGGTATCGGGCCAGCAGGTCAAGCGATCTGTTGGGAGGGACGCCCCCGGGATCCAGCATGTAGCACAAGGCCATGAAACGACCCTGGCGACGCGACAACGCTTCTTGGAAATGTTTGCCCGGGCATACTTCCCAGGACGAACCGGCCAACTCCTGATTGTGCCGCGCGAAGGGGACATCATTACGCGGGCTGACGTGGCGTATATGCACGGTTCGCCATGGACGTATGACGTGGCGATTCCGCTGATGTTCGCGGGCCCCGCGGTAAGAGCTGGAAAGTACTCAATTGCGGCCGTGCAGCAGGACGTTGCGCCAACCTTAGCGGCTGCGCTTGGCGTGGAGATGCCTTCCTCGGCGACAGGCCGTGTATTACCGATTTTACGCCGGGGTTTCGCTCGACCACGAGTCGTCATGCTGCTCGTGCTGGATGGCATGCGCCGGGATTACTTCGATCGCTACGCCGCGTTCATGCCAACGCTCACCGGCCTGCGCCAGCGTAGTGCCTGGTTCACTCAAGCGCAGGTGAACTTTCTTCCCACCAACACAGCCGTCGGGCACTCGACGCTCTCGACGGGAGCCGATCCCCGCTTGCACGGAATCACAGGGGTCAGCGTGTACGAGCGCACGCAGCACCGGCGCCACGACTCTTTCGCGGGAGGAACGCCGCAAGACCTGATGGCATTGACGCTGGCTGACGTCTGGCAACTCGAGACGGCCGGTCGCGCGATCATATTGGCACAGGGCAGCATCGACCGAGCGGCGACGCCGCTTGCGGGCCATGGAGCGTGCCAGGTGAATGGAGCGCACGTCGTTCTCGCAAGCTACGATCAGGAGACGGGCAACTGGACCACAAATCCCAACTGTTTCCGGCTGCCTGCATACCTGAAGGATCGCGACGCCAAAACACTGTGGCCAGCGAGTGGAGAGTGGATGGGACACAAAATCAACTCCACCCAGGCGGTGCGCTATTCGGCTCTGTTTCCAGCATTCGAAGCCGATGCCATGGCGGCGATGATTGAGCGAGAGCCGCTGGGCGAAGACAAAGTTCCCGATCTCATTCTAATGAATTACAAAGGTGCGGATTTCGTTGGCCACAAGTACGGTCCGGATTCGGAAGAACTGCGTGCCACGCTGGGCGAGATGGATCACCAGTTGAAGAGGCTTCTGAGCGTATTAGAAACAAAGGTGGGTAGTGATTATCTGCTGGCGGTGACTGCGGATCATGGCATGCCATCGGAACCATCGTCGCCCGATCGCCGGCACTCTGCAGCAGCGATCGTAGACCTGTTGCACGAGAAGTTTGATCGAGAGGCGAAGCAGTTGGTTACGGCCTTCGAACCGGAAAACGGCCAGATCTACATCGATGAGGACCGGCTGTCGTATCTTGGCCTCACGTTGCGGGACCTCGCTCGTGTCCTCGAATCACAGCCGTTCCTTTTTGCGGTGTTCACAAACGAAGATGTGCGCCAAGCCGCCGCGAACACGGGAAGAGCTGCGACGTCGACGCGCAGGCACTCGAAGTATAAATAGAGGCAGGCTGACAACGTGTTGCAAGCGAGCGCGTGCAGCTCCCGCATCGCCAGTTCGCGTTGTTTGCCCCCGAGAGTCTTGACTCGAAATTTCGCTGATGAGTCTCTCAAATTACACGGGAGAGATAACAGCCCCAGGATAGCCTGAGGCTGTTATGTGGTTTGGTAATGCTCTTTAGCTTGCGCGCGGCATAGGCTTGTCGGTTTTCGAGAAGTCAGCCTTGGCTTCTCCACTAGAAGACACGTCGTCAGCTCCGGTGCGTTCCAAAATGTCCTTTGCCTTACGTGTCCAGTCCGAATTGTCGGAGTGTACGGACAGAAGAATTCCTCCATCCTTCACCCGACCCTCGTAACGTTTCGCTTCATACTCCGGAATGCCCATTCCAATCAAAGCACCGCTGATACCGCCGATTGCGCCGCCGACACCTACTCCCGTCAGTGCAGCCACAATCGGTCCCGCCGCAATAAGGGGACCAACCCCAGGTATGGCGAGCGCGCCGATTCCCGCCAGCCATCCCAGCGTTCCACCGATCACTGCTCCCGTCCCTGCTCCCGTAGCGGTTCCCTCTGGCGCTTTGGTCGACTTCTCATGAGCGAAATCTTTTGTTCCCTCGTTCTCCGGAAACAACACCGATATGTCAGTGCTACGAAAGCCTTCGGTTCGCAAGGTATCGACTGCGGTTTCGACGTCCAGACGGTTGCGGTAAATTCCAAACACTGCTGTGTTCTTTCCTGCCATTTTGAAAGTCTCCTTGAATATTGTGTGATGTGCTGGGCTAAAACAAGCGTCACTTGCTGGGCGCGACTTGAAGCTCGCTGTTAACCTTGCCAGCTCCTGCGATCTCCGCCGCCTTCGATTCGAGAGCTTGCTTCTCCTCTTCCGACTTCACGGGGCCTTTCAAAGTCACTGAGCCGTTCTGCGCGATGATTTTTACATTGTGAGCGTCCGTGGATAATGACTTATCCTTCACAATTGCGCGTCGGACTTGCCGTGCGAGCTCCCGGTCGCTGGAGTTTTCTTTCTGCTGATCTGCCGTTGGTTCGTTCTGGCTGCGATCCCGTTGATTGACCTTCGTGTTGTCGGCGGGCACCTGCTGAGAATTGTCCTGCCCGAGACATAAGCCGCTGAGTAACAGAAACACGAGCATTGCCAGCGGAAATACTTTGTTCATCAGTTCGCCTCCTTGGACGCAGCTGGTTCGATGTCAAAGTGAGTGGGACAGATAGTCGGGAGTAATGCTAAATCCAGAGTAGAAAACGTACGCTGTCGAACGCTCCTGGCGGGTAAGCAGAGCTGCTTTCGAGCAGCGCATTAACTCGCCACGCACAAAGCGAGCGCGCCTGCACATCACTCGCAGGTTTCCGATCAGGAGGAAACAATGACCCTTAGCTCCTCGTGATGGCTGCAATCCGAGCAGATCTGCTGTAAGCGTTGCTCTCGGTCGCCATTAAGTCTCTGAATCGAACTGAAAGATCCAGTTCACTTCTGCCCAGCCCGTCTGCCCTTTGACCGCTGTCGCGAAGGATGGGACGAGGACGATTTTGCCGGCCGGGTCGATTTGGCGGTTGTGGAACCTCCCGTCCCCAACCTACCTGCTCTTGTGGTCCGGCGGGACGCGTTTGCGGGGGTATCGTCCTTGCCGTTCACCACGGCCACCATCGCGTGTTCGGCGTCGGGAGGTATGCCGTTCCTCTGCAGATCCTTCTTGCGCGCGAGCATCTGCTGACCGAGAGCTTCAAAGTCAATCTCCAGCCCCTTCGCCTTGGGCAGCATCTCGCCTTCCTCTTCCTTAATATGGTGCCGCACGCTCTCGGCGAGAACGGTGAACTTCGCATCGCGGTGATCGTCGCGCCGGCCGTTGCGGTCGAGCTCGGCGACCAGCACGCGGGCGACGTGATGCTCCTCGTCGGCCTCGTTCATGAGGTCCTTGTCGACCAGCTTGCGCACAGCCGGGTAGAAGATCTCCTCCTCGATGGTGGCATGAATTTTGAGCTCGGTCACGGCTTCGCCGATGATCTTCTCCTTCTCCGCCGGCGATTCGGACTTCTCGAAACGGTCGAACAAGTTCTTAACCCGGTCATGATCCTTCATCAAAATCGAAATGGCGTGATTGTCCGGTAGAAGCAGCTTTTCCAGCATGAGTTCTCCTCTTGTCCGCACCCTTAAGGGAGCCCCGGCGCTAGGCCACCTCCCGCAGGCACTTAGTTTCGGAATACGGCAGAAAGGATGCATTGGCCGCCCCGGGTTGGAAACCGAAAAGCTAATCAACGCCGGGGCTTCAGATGACATCAAAGGTTTCGTGGCAGAGTCCACGTGTACCGTGCTGCACGTTTGTCCGGATCGCACCCTGGCCGGATCGCGCCGGCGAGTCCTCACGGCGCTGGGTTGCGATGTTGTCTGGGTCCATAACGAAGGCGCCGCTCTCTTGGAGATCAGCCTCGGCCGCTGCGGAATCCTGCTACTCTGCCATCTGCTGCCCGCAGCGGTCCGGGCGAGTTTGACGGATTTCTTCCATGCGAAATGCCCGGATCCTTATATTGTCGCGATTGTGGCTCACGAAGCTGAACCTCATCCGCCACGCGCGCATGCCCGCGTGGTTCACTCCCCCGACCACGCCGCCCTGGCTGCTGTGATGCGGCAACGTCTGGCAGCCTAGCTGTTCGCTAATGATCAGGTTCTCCGGCATTGCCCTCCGGACCCCCCGGTCCGCGCAAGGATCGCGGTGAGCCAGGCGCCACCTTCCGGTTACGTTGTTTTGTGCAAAGCTGAACATTGATGCCCGGCAATGTTACGTAAGCGAAGAGCGAACTCCCGTTTCACGCGTCAAACGCGTTCTGATGTGGACAAGTTGCCCGCGAGGTTTGGCCTAAAAGCGGACAGATTGTCCCCTACTGTAACCGGGATTCCCGTAAACAGTTGGTGACTGGGCAAATAGCTGATTGAGGAGGTGGACCAACCCCTGCAATGTGTCCGGTAGGAGTCGATTATGAAGCGCTACCCGACGTTAGCTGCCTACCTCATGCTGGCGGCGGCAGCCTTTGCGAGCCCGCGGAAGGTCTCAGGCGAGCTGGAAAATCGCCACGATCGTGCCAGCGTTGACGTGACCGTCCAGTTTCGTTCGTCGCCGGGCGCAGCTCATCGTGCCAAAATTGTCGCGCACGGGGGCTCAGTCAGCGCTGAATTGCCGCTCGTGAAATCGTTGCGCGCTTCTGTGCCGGCATCAAAGCTCTCCGAACTGGCCGCGGATCGCGAGGTGTCATACATCTCGCCAAATCGCCCGCTGAATAACCTATTAAACAATGCTGCCGCGGCAGTGCTCGCGAATTATGCGTGGAGCATCGGTTTGAGCGGCAAGGGAGTCGGCGTCGCCATTATCGACAGCGGTATTCACGTTGACAATGACCTGAATGCCTCCGGCTCCGTCGCTACCCTGATCGGACCGGGTTCGCATGTTGTCGCAAGCTACAATACGATTGGCGGCGGAACGGATGATCAGTACGGTCACGGCACTCACGTCGCCGGCATCATCGCCAGCAATGCCACAGCCTCCTCTTGTGCGACTTGTACGGTGCAGTTCCGGGGAATCGCGCCGGGCGCTTCGCTGATCAGTTTTCATGCTCTGGATAAGAATGGGCGAGGCACCGATGCCTCCGTAATCGATGCTATCAATCAAGCCATTCAACTAAAGAGCAAGTACAACATCCGGGTGCCACGAAACGAGCTGCGCGCGGCAGTTGCCACCGGGTCGCACTTGTGCGATTCAGGGCGCACATTCCTCCGCTTTGATAAAGCTGCGGATTCGTCCCGAACCTAACAAAGTTAAGGAAGGTCGCTGGGCGACACGCGGCTGTCATGATGTTGGCTGTATATGGCTGCCCCAGAGCGCTTGTCTGCTCCCAGTCAGATGCCCATGCTGCCTCCACAATTTCATAGCCAGCTGCCAGATAGTCGTTGGCGTAGCTCTGCTCGACGGCCGGCTGTGAAAACGGGCTCTCTCCTCCACCGCCCCCGAAGAACACGATGGTCCCGAATGGTGTTGGCTGCTGTGGCAGCGCATACCCGAAAATGACCGTAATCGGTGCCGTACCTTGGCATGTGATGGTGGCGTTATAACACGTGCTGGTCGAAAAACTGCTTGGGCAGCCTTGCTGCTGGAGTACTGGTGTTGATATTGATCCGAGTGGAAGGGGTGCGGTCTGGCCGTATGCGGAAAGCGAACCCCAGACTTGAACTACAAGCAGGACAACTGAGCACAACACGCAATGACATCGCATGCGCAAACCTACTCCTTGTTCCAGATGTACCGTCAAACATACAGCCAGAGTCGACACAAGAAATACAATCCTATTTTTTTTGTTACGAAATCGGAACAAAGGATCGATTTTTGTACATTGCGCCGTCTACGCGGAAAAACGGTAGCAGGCTCAAAACGGGTGTGGGATAATGCGACGGCACATATCGCACCTGACCGGGGGATGTGGTTGGTTATTAGGCGGGGGTCGTATGAAGGGATGGGGCTTTTAACTGTTATCGTTCGGTTGCTGGTCGTTGCCTTGATGCTTGTCCCCTCGATGCTGTGGGCCCAGTTCGAGACGCGCGGAAGCTCCCCTACTTTGCCGGGACCAAATTCGGTGGCGGTTGGAGACTTTGATCACGATGGAAAATTAGATATCGCGGTTGCGTCGGAGCTCAACTCAAATGTGGTCTCGGTATTTCTGGGCAAAGGGGGCGGAACGTTCCAGCCTGCTGTGAACTATTCGGTGGGAAATGGGCCGGATTCTGTTGTAGCTGCCGACTTCAATCGCGATGGCAACCTGGATTTGGCGGTTGTGAATGTCCTCACCAACACCGTAAGCGTATTGCTGGGCAACGGTGATGGAACGTTTCAACCAGCAAAGACCACCAACGTTGCTCCCGGTACACTCTTGGTCTGGACCGCAGATGTAAACGGAGATGGTCTGCCGGATTTATCGTTAACAAGCTTCCCGTATGTGAGTGTACTGCTCGGCAATGGCGATGGCACCTTTCAGGCGGCGATCAACACATTCGTCTCCGGACTCTCGGGAGTGGGTATCGGAGATTTCAATGGAGATGGAAAGGTGGACTTTGCCGCTGGAGAGTCCTTGGGAGGGTACAGTCTGGTCGGTATTTTTCTGGGAAATGGAGATGGCACGTTTGAAACTGGCCCGAGTTATTCCATATTGCAGGGTCCAGAAGTGGTTGTCGCTGCGGATTTCAATGGCGACAAACGTCAGGACCTCGCCATAGTGACTTTATCTGGCGCTGTAAACGTGCTCTTGGGAAATGGTAACGGCACGTTTCAAGGCGCCTCCGCCTATCTGACGCACAACAACGGCGGCGATTGGCTCGCGAGCGGCGACTTCAATGGAGAAGGCAAGCTTGACCTTGTCGTGGCTTCGATCGACGGCGGGTTCAGCATACTGCAGGGAAGGGGAGACGGCACGTTTATTGAGCCGAGCGCGTATTATGGCGACGGGAAGCAGGACCGCTTCGTAACCGTCGGCGACTTTAACAACGATGGCAAATTGGACATCGTTGTGCCGGATTACTTCGGCCAAGTCATCACCGTGCTGAACACGGGTTCGATGACATTTTCCCCGAGTACGCCGCTGAATTTTCTAACGCAGTTAGTGGGTACAACCAGCGCGCCTCTCACTGTGAATCTCAGCAATAGCGGCACTAACACGCTTTCAATCTCATCGATCAAGGTAGAGGGACAGTTCAAAATTCACGAAACGAGCTGCGCGCGGCAGTTGCCACCCGGCGGCACTTGTGCGATTCAAGCCAATTTTCAACCAATGTCGATCGGACCGAAGGTGGGCCTCATCACCATTGAAGACAGCGCCTCCAGTAAGCCTCAGGTTGTGGAACTCATGGGTTCTGGCACGGTGGTTGCAGTGTCTCCAAACGCATTGAAATTCGGAGATCAAAAAGTTGGAAGTAAAAGTGCGCCGCAGACAGTCCAAGTGACCAATCACGGCAATACGGCGATCACGATCAGCCAAATCGATTTCAGCATTGTGACCGAGTGGCGGGATTTCTCTGAAACCAACAACTGCGGGACCCAACTCCCCGCAGGTGCCAGTTGCACAGTATCCATCCAATTCACGCCGACTCGCACCGGATTCCGGACTTCTACGCTGGAAATTTTCGATAACGGCGGCGGCAGTCCTCAAACAGTTGCCGTAGCGGGCACGGGCACCTGACGATTCAGAGGCAACACCTTAGATGAACTGCACCGAATGCAATGGCAGGAAATCATGTGCCCGATGCCAGGAAACGCGGCACAGTTATTGTGCTCAAAGGCAAGACATCGGCCGCTCGGAGATTCATACCGGTGACCGCCCGTGTCCTCTCAGTGCTTGCGACTCGATGGCAATCGCAGGGAAGTCCTACAAGCGGTTGGGTATGGCCCGCTCCCACGAAGACCGCACATATAAGTCACAGCACGCTGAAGAAGCAACATCGTATGGCCCTCAAGGTTGCCAAGCTGGAACCGTTCGTTCTGTACAGCCTTCGACATACTTTCCTCACCCGGCTCGGCGCGAGCGGTTGCGACGTCTGGACGCTAATGCGGATAGCCGGACACTCATCAATCGCTATCTCTAGCCGATACGTACACCCGCACCCCGATACTATTGACCGTGCCTTCGCTGCCTTGGGTACAGGAGTACAGCAATCGGTAGCAACTCCGGGTAGGCACAAAAATGGGCACAATGGGAAATCGGGTGTTTTGCAGCCGGAGAGGAAAATCGCACAAAAGAGGCGTGAATACAGAGGACTTCTGGTGAGCGCGGCAGGATTCGAACCTGCGACCCATGCCTTAAAAGGGCATTGCTCTACCAACTGAGCTACGCGCCCCACGTGAGTGGCCCACTTAAATCTAACATAACCATCCGCTACGGCGCTGATCAACGGCGGGTAAGGCCCTTCGATATTTTGGCTTCGTCCCCAGGGGCAGCATTCCTGAGAGTTGCTGTCGGCGTAAGGTCCGCCAGATCAGTTTGTACTGAGGCGGGCCACGCTGACATTCAGCAATCGCGAGATATATCGCGTCGGGATCACCGCGCTGACATCACTCGCGTCGAGATCACGCCCGCTGAGATCGCGGCGCGGCGATCACCAACTCGGCCGCATGTCGCTGGATCGTCCGCCGGCGGCGGGGACATAACCTTTTAACGTGTAGTCCATAACCATACGATCGGCATTGAATCGCCAGCCCAGAGTGCGGATGGTGCGCTTCATGCGCTTGATCCAACCGCGCGGAAGCCCGTCGCTGTCGCGCTGGTAGTACAACGGTATAACTTCGTCGCGCAAAGTGCGCCGTAGATCCTCGGCGTCGCGACGATCATGCACGCTCATATCGGAATGGGTACGGCCAGTTCCGATGGCGAAGCCATTCAGGCCGTCATAGGCCTCCGCCCACCAGCCGTCGAGAACTGACAGGTTCAAGCCTCCATTCAGGACGACTTTCTGACCGCTGGTGCCGGACGCCTCCTGGGGGCGACGCGGGTTGTTCAACCAAACGTCGACGCCCTGCACAAAGTGGCGTCCGACGTTGATGTCGTAATCCTCAACAAAGATGAATTTGTCCGCGAACAGAGGGTCGCGCATCAGTTGGGCAATCTGTTGCAGGATGCGCTTGCCGGGCTCGTCATGGGGATGAGCTTTTCCGGCAAAGACGAATTGCACGGGACGCTTGGGATCGTTGACCATTGAGGCAAGATATTCCAAATCGGCCAGCACCAGGTTAGCCCGCTTATAGGTCGCGAAGCGGCGGGCGAAGCCGATGGTGAGCGCGTCAGGGCTGAAGATGCTGGTGAACCTCTTTATCACCTCGCGGGATTCGCCGCGATACTCCGCCTGTTCGGCGGCGCGGCGGCGCACGAACTCCAGCAGGCGAGACTTAAGGTGAATGTGGGTCTCCCACAACTCGCCATCGTCGACGTTTTCAATGCCCTCCCAGGTACGAGCCTCGCTGCTCTGCAAGTGCCAGCCTGTCCCGAGATGGCGGTCGTAAAGGCGGACCATCTGCGGAGCCAACCAGGAGTGAACATGCACGCCGTTGGTGACGTGGCCGATGGGAACTTCATCTTCCGAGCTCCCCGGAGACAACCCTACCCACATAGCGCGTGACACTTCACCGTGCAAGGCCGAAACCGCGTTAGCGCGTCGCGACATCTTCAGGCCCAGGACAGTCATGCAAAACGTCTCGTTGGGATCGGTCGGGTTCTCGCGTCCAAGGGTCATCAGGCCCTCTTGCGAAAGGCCGAGGGCGTCACGCAGAGGTCCCAGGTGTTCCTCGATGAGATCGGCATGAAAGCGGTCATGGCCGGCAGGTACGGGCGTGTGGGTAGTGAAGACGACCTCCCGCGACACGCGGGGGACAGCCCGATCAAAAGTGATACCTTCCTCCTGCATGCGGGTGCGAATGGCTTCCAGGAGAACGAAAGCGCTGTGGCCCTCGTTGAGATGGAGAACGCCCGGTGTGACCCCCAGCGCTTTCAAGGCGCGGAAGCCGCCTACCCCGAGAAGCAGTTCCTGGCGGATGCGGGTGCGGCGGTCGCCACCGTACAAGCGCGAGGTCAGTTCACGATCCTCGGGAGCATTGCCTTCCACGTCGGAATCGAGCAGAAGCAAATCACAACGTCCCACGCGGACCCGCCACACCTTGGCCCGGATAATGCCACCGCGAGTCTCGATCTGCACCTCAAGCGGACGGGCGGCATCATCAATGGCCGGCTCCATGGGCAGTTGATTGACGTCAGTCTCGAGGTATTCCTCCTGCTGCCAGCCATTGCGGTCCAACCATTGGCGAAAATACCCCTGCCCATAAAACAAGCCCACACCGATGAGCGGAATATCGAGATCGGATGCGCTCTTGATGTGATCGCCGGCCAACACGCCTAATCCGCCGGAGTAAATGGGAAGCGACTCGTGGAGCCCGAACTCAGCCGAGAAATATGCCACTGGCCGAGGGCGCAGGACTCCGGCGTGCCGCGCGCCCCAGGTGCGGCCAGCCTCAAGATACTCCCGCATCCGGCGATAAGCGTAAGTAATGCGGCTATGGAGCACCATTTCTGATGCACGACTTTCCAGCTTGTGAAGCGGGAGTTCGTTCAACAGCGCGACCGGGTTCTGGTTGAGCCGGCGCCAAAGGACGGGATCGAGGTCACGAAAGAGACTTCCGGTGTCATGATCCCAGCTCCACCACAAGTTCCGCGCCAGTTCCCAGAGGCGCTTCTGAACCGGAGTGACGAAACGGTCAAGGGTGCGAGCTTCGCTGACCACGGGGGCGAACTGGGCAGCGGCCTCGGTGAGCACGCGGATGTCTTCATCCTGGAAGACCCGGGGTTGAACCGTCTGGATTACGAGCACGCCCTGCAATACGCCGCGGTCAATCACGGGCACGCCGAGGAACGACTGGTACGCGTCTTCTCCCGCCTCGCGGAAATATTTAAAGCGGGGATGATGCTTTACATCGTCGACCGCCACCGGGCGCACTTGTTCGGCCACCAGCCCGGCCAATCCTTCATGCAGGCCCATGCGCAGCTTGCCGACGCACTCCTGGCGGAGTCCAACAGTTGCCGCCAACACCAGATTGTCGCGGTCGGGCTCCAGGAGATAAGCGGAACAGACCTCGGCGTTAAGGCGCCTTGCGGTCACCTTGACAATGTTGTTAAGGCTTTCGGCGGGCGGAAGGGCGGCTATGGTCTGGTTGGCGGCATCGGCCGGATTCGCCGTTTGGCTGCTTTCACTTGTTAGCTCTTGCTTCGCTTCCGAGGCCGTTTCAACATTCTCATGAAACTCAACACCAGCAGGTTCCATCAGAGCTTGATCCTTTGTCGTGAGCTGTTCACCTGCCGCATTGACTTTGACGGCAGCAATGACAGTTCTCAGTAAATAGGTATGAAGTGAGTTCCAATGTTAAACGTAAGATGCACGCCAGCAAAAGGGGAGAATCACCACACGGGGGAAGGTTACATTTTCATAGGCCCGTCGAGAATAACCCCGGTTCGAGGGGCTGGGGGTTCCCATCTACTCTAGCGGCTGGGCGGGACCAAGTCCAATTCAAATTAGCAATGCCCGCCATTCCTACGGGTGCGGAAGCAGGACGGGAGCGGCATAACGTGTCACTGATCGCGCTCTGGGCAGTGACATCCCTTGTGACAATCCTCGCATCGGTAATACATCCAATTCGTGAAGGAGAACCCATGCCGGAAAAACAAACTGTCGAGCGCGCCAAGGAAGACCTTCGGGAAGGGAAGGCGCCCAGCACCGCGGCGGGAGAATTCGTGCGCGAAGAAATCGAGCACGTGCGGGAAGGCAAGCACGGGGCACGATCTCCGCAGCAGGCCATCGCTATCGGACTGAGCAAGGCGCGGCGTGCCGGAATCCCATTAAAGCCGCCGGCTCGCGGCAAGGCCAAAGAGACGACGCGGAAGAGCGCGGAGCGCGACTACCGAAAAGGACAATCCAAAGCAAAGACGAAAAGGCCACGGCGGAAAGCGTCACGCACCCGCGAGGAAGTTTTAGAGCGGGAACCGCGGAACACCGCGTCACACAAAGCGCTTTCCAAACAGGCGCGGAGCGCGGCACGACGGCGTAAGCCATCTGCTCGCAGCCAGAGCGCGAGAAGGGCCAGCCGGACGCGAAAAGCGGCGTAAGATCTTTGCGGTGAAACTCTACGTGTGTGCGGTGAGACGAGACAAGAGCGGCAAGCAGGTTTTGCTCAGGGTTCTTCATCCGGCGGCCCGGCGGCGCCCGCGAGGTCCTGGGGACGTATCTTGCCAACGTTAAATTTGGCGGCGCGCTGGCGCATGGTCTTCAGCACTTCTTCAAGCGGCGGCGGTTCGCCCTGAATCCAACGCAAAGGGTTAATGCGCGCGACCACGAAGGACCGCAGGTAGGGGCTGACCAGCCCGCGCTCTTTCAGTTGTTTCACAACGGCGGCCACGCTCTCTTCCAGGTCAAGCACCATCCCGGCACGTTTCTCGTGGATCTTTATCGCGCTTCGCAACGGCTGATCTGTAAACGATTCCAGGCGGCGGAGAATTGAGTGATATGCGCCTCCGCCGAAGCGGGTGGTACGCTCGTAGCAAACTCCCAGCGTCACGAGCGCGGGTTCGTCCAGGTAGAAGGCGAACTGAGACTCCGGGCGCGAAGCGTCTTCTTCAACCAATCCGCGATAAATGCGAATCACCTCCAAGGATCGTTCTTTGAGATTGTGCGCCTTCTCGGTGTTGAGCGCGAGAATCTGCCAGGCGACTTCGCGGTCGGCGACAACCAGGGCAGCAATTGACCGAGCGCCAAGGCGGCGCATGGCCGCCAGACGATGGCGCCCATTGGGGGTCCAGAAGCCGATGTCAGGCGCAACCACCGCGATGATGGGATCAAGGAAGCGCCCAGTCTTGTTGATGACGTCTGCCAGCCGCTTGTGGTGAGCATCGGAAAGGTCGCGCTGGAACGGGGTCGGCTCCACGGCATTGATGGGCAGAATGCAGAGCAACACCGGGTGACCGCCGAGCGGTTCCTTGTAGGATCCGACAATGCAGCCGCCGGCCTTCTCGACAGCTTGCGCCGCTTCCGACGACGCCCCGGTGGGTTGAGCCAGGCGGCATTCAGCTGGACCAAGGCCCTTAGTCCCAGGCTTAGCCTTGCGGGGACGCTTGCGAGGTGGTGCGCGCTTGACCATGTCTGGTGATTGCTTTCTCTCCTACAGAGCCGGGCCGGTTCGCGAGCAATGCGTTGAGGCTCATGCGTTCTTTATGGTGCTGGAACTCTCATCCCAGTACACGGTCTTCTGCCGGAAGTAGGATTCGTTCGCCATGTGGCACGCCAAGGCCGCATGGTGGCCAAACACGACGTCTTCGACCACGGGCTTACGTGAGCGTACCCCTTCGAAGAACGCCCAGAGGTGGGGCTTGAGGTCGTCGAAATCAGGTCCCTTGATGACCACAGTCTCCGCCATAGGCGCCTGACCGATTTTCGGATCGTTCTCCTCATGCCATTTTTTCTCGTAAGCCTCCCGCATGGCGCGAGGGAAGCCATTGGCATAATAGCTGGGAGCGGAGTCCTCGCCAGTTTGCGGCGCGAAGCTAAGACCAAACTCTGTAACTTCAAGAATTCCCTTCGAGCCCTGGAAGCGGTAAGTCTCGGGCATCTCGGTGCCGAGATTGAGCCGCATGTAGACGGGGATATCGCCGTACTGGAATAACGTCGCGTGCACGTCGGGCATGTTGCGGCCATCTTTCCAGCGCAGAATGCCTCCCATGGCCATGGCGCGCTTCGGAGGCGTGTTCACGTCGAGGATGAACATCATGCCGCTGACCAGGTGCACCAGCAGATCGCCTGCCACGCCGGTGCCGTATTCCTTCCAGCAACGCCAGCGCGCAAAAATCAGCGGATCAAAGGCGCGCTTGGGCACGTCGCCCTGCCAGGTATCCCAATCGAGAGTTTGGGGCGAGAGGTCGGTGGGAGGAGGATATTCCCAGCAGCCGGTCGGATCGTTACGTCCAAGCCAACCTTCGACTAGCATCAATTGACCGAGCTGGCCCTCCGCGACCATTTGCCTCGCTTTCTTGCAGATCTGAGAACTGACGCGCTGGGAGCCGATCTGGACGATGCGCCCGGACTTCTTCGCGGCATTTACCATCGCGACCCCATCCGCAGCACTGTGCGACATCGGCTTTTCACAGTAGATGTCTTTGCCCGCACTCACGGTGTCCATGACGAGTTGCCGATGCCAGTGGTCGGGGACGGCCGCGACAATGCAATCGATGTCTTTGCTCGCAAGTAATTCCTGATAGCGCCGGGTCACTGGAAGCTCCGATTTGGCGGTGATCTCGCGCGCCAGCGTGTGGCGACCGTCATAAAGATCGCAGGCGGCAACACACTCCACGCCCGGCAACTGGATGGCATTTGCCAGCAAGCCCGAGCCCTGCATACCAATGCCAATGATGCCGAAACGCACGCGATCGCTGGGAGCCACCGGAGTCTGCCACGCCATAAGTGGTTCGGGATCGAGCAGGATCGATTTAGCAGCCAGGGATGCTCCTGCAACCGCCGCGCTGACGCCCAGGAATTCGCGTCGTGAAAACTTGTTCATGATTGCCTCCTCAAGGCTGGTGTGGGCGTGCGTTCACTTTCCGAGTTTCCTGATAGCGACCTCTTTGAAGAACACGACGTCCTTGTCACTGTGGTTTTGCAAGCCGATGTAGCCTTCGAGAGGCCTGGGTCCGCGTTGAGGCTCGAAATTGAATTTGCGTTCAGGCACCGGGTCGCCTTCCGTATAGTCCGTCACCTTCACGCCATTCAGCACGACGACCGTGTGAGGACCATCCAAGGTGATCTCCATAGTGTTCCACTCGGGGCCGGGTTTACCTGGCTTGGCAAGGGGCCTGGTGAGCGAGTAGAGCGTGCCGGTAATGTGATAGTCGTCTTCATTGGAGGTCTCTGGGTGATTATCGATCTGCACCTCGTATCCGTAGTGGACCGGCATCCATTCCTCGCGGGGTTCGATGGGAATGCGGATGAAGACGCCGGAGTTGTCATTCTCGTCGCGCATTCGGTAAGTCACGCGGATCACGCAGTTGCCCAGCTTGCCTCCGGTCCAGTACAGCAGGCCCATGCCACCCTGGGTGCGAATCAGGCCATCCTCGACGGTGTCGCCCCCGGGTCCAACATGCTTCCAGCCGGTCAGGTCTTTACCGTTGAAAAGCTGTTGCCAGTCTCCGGACTCGGCATGCAGTGCGAACGGTAAGAGAAGCATCAGCGCGCAACAACAGGAGAACAGAAATCGAGTCTGCATTTTTCCTCTCACATGAAATCAAAGCTGGGCCGAATCAAGCGATGCGTCGCCGCTGCTACGAGAACGGTGTCGCCCGGCCAGAACTTTCTTCCAGCCGCATGCTGGTGAAGAGCATGGGCCAGCTGGCGCTTAGGTATTCTTTCCCTGATCAGGAGAATCATGAGCGAGTAGCCCAAAAGGCTACTCCTTGTTGCAGGCGAAAGTCACTAGGGTGCCTAAAAAAGTTCCTGATGTCGAAAATGAAAACGCAATCCAGCGGCCTCTGTTTGGGGTCATGCTAAAGTCGGAGCACTGCGAGTGGTCCGCAGACGTATAGAGCTCTGCGCCAGCAGATCAAGCTTCAGCGATGGTTTCGGGTGATTTGATGAGAAGTCGTGCACTGGCCTTCCTCTGCTTAGTGTTAGTAGCGTCGTTTCTCAAAGGTTCGACTTATGCACACGGAGTTGCCGCGAGCCCCAGCCGCGAGAAGATCATCCTCGACACCGATATTGGTGATGACATTGACGATGCTTTCGCGCTGGCACTGGTGCTGTCCAGCCCTGAGTTCGAAGTCCTTGGCGTGACAACCGCCTGGGGTGATACCCAACTGCGCGCCCGAGTGGTCGATCGTATGCTCTGCGAGACAGGGAAGGAAAGCATTCCGATTTTTGCGGGCATCTCCACAGTCAGCAAGCTGATGATGGATCATGCGCCGTATGCGCGCTCGTTCTGGAAGCCGGTCAGAGAATACGGGTCGGCGCTGGATTTCATCCTCGAACAAATACGGCGCTATCCGGATCAAATCACATTGCTGGAAATCGCCCCCCTCAGCAATGTCGGCCCGTTGATTGAGCGCGATCCGGACACCTTTCGAAAGCTCAAACGAGTGGTGATGATGGGAGGATCCGTTTATCGCGGCTACAACGATCTTGGTTATTTGCCGGACCATGGACCGGATCCCGAGTACAACATTGTCTCGGATGTGGCGGCTGCGAAGAGGCTGTTTGCTTCCGGAGTACCCATCTTCATGATGCCGCTCGATTCGACGCAACTGAAATTGGATGAAGTCAAACGGGAACTCATTTTTCAGCGCAGCACTCCGCTCACCGATGCGCTTACGCTTCTTTACCACTTATGGGGCGGGCAGACGCCGACGTTGTACGATCCAGTCGCGGTGGCGAACGCCATACAGCCGGAGATCTGTCCCACCAAGCCGCTGCGAATCGAAGTCGATGATAAGGGGTACACGCGGCCGATTGCGGGAGCGGCGAATGCGCAGGTGTGCCTGAATTCGAAGCCAGATGAGTTTTTTCATCTGTACATGATGCGAGTTCTGAATCAACACTTGTCGGGTCACTGTTGCCGCTGACCCACCGCGCCCAGTTGTCAATCAGCAACCATTCCAGCAAGCTCGAAAGTGTTTACTGGGGCAACCCATTGCCGGCAACCTTGACCCGCAGGCTGGCGGCGCCAATTTTCTGGCCTTTGCTGTCGGCTTCGAATGCGAGCGTCTTCCACGCGTTCTTATCCGCGACTGAAGAGGTCACCGTGAGTTGCACAGAAGCCGACTCGTGAGCCGGGATAGTGAGGGAGGATGGCTCGGGCTTCGAGGTCCAATTGGGCGGTAGTGTGACGCGCAGGGTGATGTCTCGCGGTGACTCGGTGTTGTTACGAATTAACAAGGGTACCCAGAGCGACTCCCCAGGCCCGACCTGCGCTTCTGGAGAGAAGAGTTCCTTCAAGTGCCCGATATCATGGGCAGGCCAAAATTCACGATAAAAGGCCCACGGACCCCCCAGATCGAACCTCAACCCGGGAGCGGGCGGCTCATAACCACGAGGGGGGGCGTAGGCGATCGGCTCGCTGATGATTCCCTCAAAGACGTCGCCTGTCGGCGTGCCTCCTACCAGCGACTTCCCAAAGATGAAGCGCACCGGCGCTTCAGTGAATTCTTTTAGCTGTGCATCGCTGAAATCGTTTTGGGTGAGGTAAAAGGTCCAGGCGTTCGCCGCGATACGCGAGTACGGCACCTTTTTGGAAGGCGACAACTGACCGGTGGCATACTCGGGACCATTCCCCTTGTAAAAGTCAAAGTGGTCGGCATCCGAGACGTAGTAGATCTTTTTCGGCTGCCAGGGACGAAGGCCTTCCCCGTAATTGTTGATCGCAGCGCGGTTGCGCGGGGTTTCGAGCTGCTCGGGGAAGGCAAGCGGATTGGCCGCGAGGTCGAATGCTTCGGTGGCCAGGACCCCCGAGCCTTGGTGATCCTCATGATTTTCTCCCACCACGTAGGCCGGAAGCCAGGTGATGATCACGCCGGGACGAGTGATCCGGACCAGCCGGACGATTTCGTCCAAGGCTCGTCCATGGCCCCAAGCTTCGAGCGAGTGCAGAACGTCGGCGCCCGGCGTATCCGCGCCATGCAGGAACCAGGCGTTGGTGATGCCATACGAAGCGAGGGAGTGGCGCGCCTCCATCTCGCGAATGTCGCCCAGCGCGGTGGCCTGTTCCAGGCCGGCGGCGTTCCCACCGGAGTTGCCACGTGTCATGTAGACGACGGCCACACGCTTGTGCTGCAGTTCGATTTGCTGCGCCAGGAACGCGGCGACTTCGACCTCATCGTCAGGGTGACCGAAGATGGCGAGAATGTCCGCCTTATAGCGAGCATCGGGTGGTGGATTATCGTCCTGCGGTCGCGAGCGTGCCGCTGTGAGGCACGAAAAGATCAGAATCAGGAGGAGGCAAAGAACAGAAGATCTCATGATCCGGGCATTCTCCGGCGAGCGAGATTGGCTTTCTAACGCAGCTTGGCATTGCGATTACGTTAAGAGCAGACCAGCAGATTCATCGTATATCCGGATGGTGACGTCTCGTAACTGGCTGCTGCGGTAACGTGCGTTGCGTTACGTTACTTTTTCCGCTCGACCAGAAAGCGCGCCAGTGACTTCAAGACCTCGGCACGCGCGCCGAAGCTGTCAAGTTGTCCACAAGCAGCGTCCACCAGGGCGTCAGCTTTTTTCAGCGATTCGTCTATGCCGAAGAGGGCGGGATACGTGACTTTCTCAGCCGCGGTATCTTTGCCCGCAGTTTTGCCCAGTTGTTCCGAAGTCTGCGTGACATCAAGAACGTCATCGACAATCTGGAATGCCAGCCCGATGTTTTGACCGAAGCAACGCAGCTTCCTGACCGCTGTTTCATCCGCCCCAGCGTGCAAGCCGCCGCTGACCACACTCGCGGTGATGAGAGCCGCGGTTTTCGCGCGATGGATGTAGTCCAGCATCTCTGCGTCCGGCCTGCTATGCTCCGCTTCGAGATCCGCGACCTGACCGCCAATCATGCCATTGACTGTACTCGTGGCACGCGCGATTTCTTCAATGATTCTGACCCGGACATCGGGAGGACATCGCAAGCGCGACAGGGTTTCGTAAGCCTGCGTCTGCAACGCATCTCCGGCAAGGATGGCGATGGCCTCGCCGAAAACTTTGTGGCAGGTGGGCCGTCCGCGACGCAGATCGTCGTTGTCCAGAGCGGGAAGATCATCATGGATCAGAGAGTAAGTGTGCAGCATCTCAAGCGCGGCGCCGACGTCTTCAATTCCTTCCGGAAGCTTGGCGGCGATCATGCGTCCGGCTTCCATGCACAGAATCGGACGCAGGCGCTTTCCGCCGGCAAACACGCTGTGCCGCATCGCTTTGTGAATCGAAAACGGATATTCGGTTTCGGCGGGTAACAAGCGCTCCAGCGCGGAATCGGCAGCAACGCGGCCTTGATCGAGCGTCACGTCGAGCATGCGAGGTGAGTATAACAAGAGAGCTTCCGCTTCTAAGCTCGCGCGTGGCACCAGAAGAAAGCGCGGCGGCCTATCCGCAATCACTTAACGTGGCAAATGAAAAAGACGCCAATTACGGCGTCTGTCGAAACCGAAAATATCTGCGATTCAGGCTGCCGCTGAGCGGGCCATTGCGGCATTGCGCAAGGCAGACTGAAGAATGCCGTGAGTATCGTGGGCAGGCAGGATGTCATCCCCGCCCGCGGCCAGCACCGCCGCCCACATTTCTTCATCCGCAATGCGGTGCGTGCATACGATGGAGATGGCGGGAAATTCCTTATGGAGCCTCTCAACTATAGAAAGTCGGGAAAGCTCGAGATCGACAATCACAAGCCTCGCGCGAAATTTGGCAATCGTGCTATGCAATTCCTGGGGAGAGGTGACGACGTGAACCGAGGCGAAGTGAGCACTCAGGCTAGACGCCACGGCTTGAGCGACCCGCGTATCGCTCTGGAAGAGAACCACGTTCAGTGACTGCATACATCCCCTGCTTTCGCGTATTACGGCTGGGCTGTGACACCTGATCAACGCCGTCACAGCGTTCTTACCACGAGCGAGACGATCCGACTCAGCGCCTTCCGGGTTGCGCCTTGTCGCTCAGGGGCTCGAATGGCTCCGGATGGAGTTTACCGTTCTGCTTGAGGAGGATTTCCACCTTGCCTTCCGCTTCTTCCAGTTCCTTGCGGCAAGCCGAAGAAAGCTGCATACCCTCTTCGAACAAGGTAAGCGACTTCTCCAGGGGGATTTCCCCTTTTTCCAGCTCCTGAACTATTTTTTCCAGGCGCTGGAGGCATTCCTCAAACTTTGGCAACGGATAGCTCCGCTCCTATTGTATGCAATTTCTTGCGTTGCATGTCCAGTTAAATCTGTGTAAATCGAGCGACGTTACCATGCCGAAAGGACGTCACCTGATTGCGCGTCTGGGCAATCCGAGCACAGACGGTCTGGACCAGCTTATTTATACGGAGGCGGTCGAGCGGGTTCCCAGGACTTCAAGCACGTCCACGGCCGAAGCGTACCGTCCCATGGGAGCACTGATTTGCGCGCCCTGGCAAAGGTCGCGAGCGGCCAGCAGCATCTCCCGGGCAATAGCAACGCCCTCGGAGCGGGCTAGTTCGGGAGAAGCGGCGCGGCTCATGCGCTCGAGAATTGAGTCGGGTACAGATACGCGCAGTTCGTTCTTCATGAACTCGGCATTACGAACGCTGACCAGGGGCCAGATACCGGCGACCACCGGGATGCGGCAGTGGTCAATCCGCCGGAGGAACTTTTCCAGCAACGTGAGATCGAAAACCGGCTGGGTAACAACGTACTCGGCACCGGCTTCCACCTTGAATTCGAAACGGCGGATCTCCTCGTCTATGGTGGGCAGACCGGGATTCGCGCCCACCCCGATCACGAAAGCGGTTCCGGTGCCGATGGGATTTCCCCCTATATCCAGGCCCCGGTTCAAGTTGTGGACGATGTTGACCAACCCGATGGAGTCCACGTCGAAGACAGCCGTAGCGTCGGGGTAGTTGCCCATTTTTGGCGGATCGCCGGTGATGCAGATCAGGTTGCGAACGCCTGTGGCCGCCGCGCCCAGGAGGTCGGATTGAATGCACAAAACGTTCCGATCGCGGCAAGTGTAGTGCAGGACAGGCTCAATGCCCACTTGTTCCTTCATGAGAAGGCACAGGGCCTGGTTACTCATGCGTGCCGAAGCGCGCGGGCTGTCAGGAATATTGATGGCGTCTACGCCGACCGATTTCAGAAAACGGCCGCCATCCAGTTCCTTGGAAACGTCCGTGCCCTTTGGAGGCACGATCTCGACCATGGTGACGAACTCGCCATTGGCCAGCTTTGCGCCCAATTGCGAACGATCTTTCAATGGGAACGCCGGAGCTGCGGTGGGTGTGGCATGCGGGGTTACAACATGCACAGTGGCGGTGCGAGCGCGGGCTTCCCCCACGCGCAGCGCAGATTTCATAGAACGGATATGCTCCGGCGTAGTTCCGCAGCAGCCGCCGACCAGCCGCACCCCCGCAGCGACAAACTTGCGCGCGTAGCTGGCCATGTACTCCGGCGAACAGAGGTAAATGCTGCGGCCTTCCACGGAACGCGGAATACCGGCGTTGGGCTGAGCCGACAAGGGCAGGGAGGTAGCGGCACGCACCCGCTCCATAGCTTCCAGCATGGCGACCGGTCCAACGCTGCAATTACATCCGATTACGTTGGCGCCCCACTCCTCAAGTCGTGGAACAAATGTCTCAGGGTCGGAGCCATCCAGGCAGTTTGCGTCTTCGTCGATCGTGACCTGCGCAACCACTGGAACTTTCGGAGCCACCTCGCGGGCTGCCAACATGGCCTGATGCAGTTCCTCTAGATAGCCGAAGGTCTCGAGGATGATCAGATCGACTCCGCCCTCGACGAGAGCTGCAATTTGTTGGCGGAAACTTTGGCGCGCTTCCTCGAACGAAGTCTTCCCCAGCGGCTCGATGCGGACGCCGAGCGGCCCCACAGCGCCAGCCACCCAGACGTCGAAACTCTTGGCGGCATCGCGCGCCAGTCTGGCGCCGGTAAGATTAATTTCGTGTGTCTTGTCAGCTAGCGAATGCCGGGCGAGACGAAAAGAATTCCCGCCAAAGGTATTGGTCTCAATGATTTCCGCTCCCGCCTGCAGGTATTCATGATGAATGGCTCGGATCAGGTCCGGTTGCGAAAGATTCAACTCGTCATAGCAGCGATTGAGGAAAATGCCCTTGCCGTATAGCAACGTACCCATTGCGCCGTCGCAAAGGACAGGAGCTTTCTTCAGGCGTTCGATCAGGTCAGCGGCCATTGTGTTTGAGGATACAAGATGAAAGCTGCTTTTGCATCCCGCGCGGAGTGACGGAAGTTGGGCTCGAGGGTTACGAAATCGGCTCTGTTATAATCGCGATTTTCGCATCTAAATCTTTATTCACCATGTGCTTGGAGTTGCAAGTTTGAAACGAACGGCAGTCATCAGTGTGCTTCTTTTAGGCTCTTGGGTACTTCTCTCCTGCGGTTCGTCCAAGTCTACCCAGGCAACTACCAGCGGGCTGACCTTCCGGGTGTTCGCGTCGCAAGACCTGAACTTGCCGCCATCCACTACCTTCCCGGCGGGTGTTAGCGCCGGAATGTACGTCATTGACGCCACAAAGGATCTGCGGTCGGGGTCTTTTGTCAACACGAACAACGCGGCGGGACGCATCGTGGAGGCGGCCAACAAGAGCATATCGGTCGTAATTGGGACGGACGACAATACGCTCTCGATCGTAAACAACACGTCCGAGACATCAACCGGAAGGATTGTACTTCCTAATCGCTCGGAAAGTGTCGCGCTTGCACCCAATGGCTCCTTTGCCTATGCGGCCGTACCTAACGCCACAGTGCTGGGACAAGCGCCCGGAGCGATCGAGGTAGTAAGCGTGGGTGGCAGCGCGATTACAAACACTTTGTCGGTTCCGGGCGCGCATTACGTATTCAGCAGTAATAGCGGAAACCGGCTATTGGTTTTCAGCGACAACTCCGACACAGCTACGATCATAAACACCGGCGACATCGGCACCGCCACCTCGCCTTTTTCGAGCATCGCGGGATTTGACACACCAGTCTGGGCGACGTTCAGCGCCGACGATTCCACGGCTTACGTGCTCAATTGCGGGCCCGAATGCGGGGGACGGGCAGCGAGCCTGCAACGGCTCGATATGACTACCAACACGCTAGTGGGCACGCCTATTCCGCTGGATGCTGCCACGGTTGGGCTGCTCAGCGGAAACACGCTGTACGTGGCCGGCACTCCGAAGACTGCCCCTGCGAATAGTTGCGCAGGGGCGAACACCGCGGCCACGATCTGCGGCCGCCTGGATGTGGTGGATTTGAGCGCCGCGCGGGTGACCGCCTCGTATGTGATCGTGGATGGTTATCACGACCGCCTGGACATCAGCGACAACGGGCAGTTGTTCATAGGAGCGCGAAACTGCACGGGCGTGAACGCGAATGGTGAGGTCCGTGGCTGCCTGGCAATTTTCAACTCAATTGCGAGGACAGTCATCGTGCCGCCCGAGTCCGGAGATGCCACGGGGGTGGCGACGATCAGGGGACGCAACGTGGCTTACGTGGTGCAGGGCGGGTTACTGCGCATTTATGACACGACCACCGACAAGCCCAGTACTGAGCTCAATGCGGAGCAGTTGGTCCTTACCGGCCAGATGATCGATGTGAAGCTCATCGACTTCTAGAATCGATATCAGCTCTCACTGCAAGCGGATTCGCATCCAGCGCACGCCTATCTTCCCGGCATCAACCGCAGTTGATGCGCTGTCGCTTTCTTGAGCGCGTCATCTGAAAAGGGAAGCGGAAAGGTCGAACCCGTATACCATGCGGTCCACTGATCCATGTAATAAGGACTGAGCAGGTTGCCACCCTGTCCGGTAACTGTGTTCAGAGTAGTCTGATCGAGATGGGCAAGATCGACGGTCATGCGCTCAGAAGGACCAAAGCTTCGTCCAACCTGTTTCACGGTGTAGCCGCCGCCCGATTGCTCGTGAACCTCGGGCCCGGTCCAGCGCGCCAGGAACGGTACCTGGCTGAAAACGGGATGTTCGATGTCGATGGGCGAGTACTTGCCCCAGTTCCAGCGATCGATATCCGCGGGAGCGCCGGGGGTATCGACGGCGGCTTCCACTGCGGCTTGCAGCAGAGCCTCATAGCTCGAATATTGCTCTGGTAACCAGCGCTTCGGCTGTTTCAGCAGCACGTTCTCAAGCCACACCGAAGACATGAACCACTCGTAGTTCTTCCAGGAAACCGATCCCTCCTCGGAATCACCATCGCCCGCAAGCGGCTTCGTCGCGGGTCCAAGTTTGGGCTCAAGCAGCAATTGCGTAAGTTTTTGGCGCGAAACTACAGAGATGGTAGCTGCGGCGGATTCTGTGCTCATGCGACCGTCCCAATCGCGGAGAAGTTCGCGTGCGCGGATCACGCGGGCAGAAAGATTGCGCGAATGATCCAGCGCGTAAACGAATCTTTCGGCGCAGAAGCGGTCGAAGGCGGAGTAGATGTCGGTCTGCAGCTCCAGCATGTCGGAGCCCGCAAATTTCTTCCCGGATTCCAGCACGCGGTAAATGCGGTCGGTGCGCCACGGCGATCCCCACTCCGTACTGATGCTGAATTTGTACCCGTCCGGCGTAATGCGGCCGTTTGCGGTTGCAAGTATGCCGGTCGGCGGGTCATAGACATGCGGCAGATCGTCAAAGGGAATGTATCCGGTCCACTCGTGCGCGTTATCATTGCCGCTCACAGGCAGGGTGCCGTCCCCAGCGGCGCGAATCGGGATATGGCCCGTAGTCTGGTAGCCGATGTGGCCATCTATATCGGCGAAAACGGCATTTTGCGACGGCGAATCCCACATGGACACGGCGCGGCGGAACTGCTGCCAATTTTGCGCGGAGTCGACATCGAAGAAGGGATCCTGCAGAGAATCGTAGAGCGTCCAGCGCAATGCGATCTTTCGTTTTTCCCCGGGTAGCAGTTCCGTCATCACAGGACCATGGCGAGTAGAGATCACATCCAAACTCACGTCGGCAGCGCCTTTGACGTGAATGACTTCGTGGCGGTGTTCCGGTTGGATCCAGCCCGAAGGAGCCTGGTACTGTCCTGCGTCGTTAAAGTTTTCGATGTAGACGTCTTCCACAGTCGGGCCGACATTGGTGAAACCCCACGCGATCCGCTGGTTGTGTCCGACAATGACGAACGGAGTACCGGGAAGAGTGACGCCGATCACGTCGAAATTCCCGGAGCGTAAATGCGCCTCATACCACAAGTTCGGCATCTGGTGCCCCAGATGCATGTCATTCGAAAGCAATGGCTTCCCTGTTACGGTATGCTCGCCCGATACTACCCAGTTGTTGGAACCGGGAACCAGCACAGGATCCTGTGTCTGGTCATCAGACAAGCGCGACGACAAGACCGGTGCAGTTGCCGCGAAGCCGGTGATCGGCAGAATGGCCCGGAGCTTACGATCGGTGTCCGCCTGGGCGACAGAACTGTCTGTATCGGAATCATCGCCATCGCGCTCCTGCTGCTGGTCGATGCGGGCCGATTTAGCCGAGGGGGGATGGTCGCGCCACGAGGAATTTACGTAAAGATCGGCCGTGAGTTCCGGGCCCAACTTGGCAAGAATTTTTTCCCGCTCAAGCGCGCGTCTATAGGAATAGTGATTCAGATCCTGCACCATGCGCGCGCCCATGAGGATCGAATCTTCCATAGTCCAGATTTTCGGAGAATAGCGAAGAATGCGAAATTCAAGGGGCAAGTCACCTAAGTGAGAGTCAATATAGGCATTCACACCCCGCGCGTAGTCCTCGAAGAATTCCCGATCCCGCGGGGAAACACCCTGCAACGCATGACGCGCCGCTGCGCGCAAGCCCAAAATCCGCTGCTCGCGATCGTGCGCGATGAACTTGGGGCCCAGAATCTCGGAAATCTCGCCGCCGGCATAACGACGCATCACGTCCATTTGCCACAGCCGGTCCTGCGCTGTCACGTAACCTTGCGCGAAGAACAAATCATGAAGCGAAGAAGCGTCGATAGTGGGGACGCCATGCGTATCGCGAGTAACGGTAACCGCAGCAGAAAGCCCGGGAAGAGTGATCGTCCCATCGAGTTGCGGCAGCGCGGAACGCGCCCCGAGGTACAGCCAGCCAACTACAGCGGCCAGTGCGACAATAACCAGCGCCGCAGCAAGCAGGACACTGCGCAGCACCCAGCGGGTTTTGCCCGGGGAGCCAATCTGAAGGGTGGAAGTGGCCATGCGGAACTTTGATTGTATTGGGCGCTGTGGCCGGAGACAAGGAGCGCAGTGTTGATGGATAACTCGCAATTGGGCAATCCGCCGGCGCTCGCGGGCATTTTGATTGTTAGCGAGAAGCCCGGTATTATCTACAGGATTGCGCCCCACGCGGGAGTCGAATTCAGCGTAGCTGCTGGTCAGCTCATTCCTTATCAACCTCATGCTGCAAAAACGCATCGATGATCAGCCCACCATCTCGAGAGAGATGATCCGCGAGGCCGAGGGCATTCTCCACCAGCACCTCAAACGTGTGGGCCTGAAGCATACGGAACAGCGCGACACCATCCTGCGCACGTTTTTGGAAACCCGCGAGCACTTGTCAACCGACGAACTCCACCGCCTGGTGAAGAAAAAGGATGCCAGGATCGGCTTTACAACCGTGTACCGCACGCTGAAGCTGCTGGCCGAGTGCGGACTGGCCAGCGAAGTGGCTTTCCACGATGGGATCGCCCGCTACGAGCACCAATACAATCGCCGCAGCCATCATCATATGGTCTGCACTCATTGCGGCAGTTCAGTCGAGTTCTTCTCCTCGGAAGTTGGCCAGTTGGAGCAGGAGATAGGCCGCAAATACAATTACGTGACTACCCGCCATACGTTCCAGATTTACGGCATCTGCGAGGATTGTCGAAAGCGCAACCGGCTGGTTTAGGGAGCTCATCTTTGATTGCATGCGGCGAGTGTGGTGCTGAAATGCCCGATTACTCTGCTTTCTGCCCGGCCTGCGGACGGGGCGCATCTGCGCCGGCGGCGCTTGGAACGACGCGAGGCATTCCTGATCATCTTGCCGGCGCTTTGGCGTACGTGACCATCATTCCCGCGATCATTTTCTTGAGCATCGAACCATTCAAAACAAATCGCTTCATTCGTTTCCATTCATTTCAGAGCCTGTTCTTCTGTGTTGCGGTGGTCGTCATCAGCGCGGTATTGCGCGTGTTTTCCCTGATGCTGACGCTGATTCCGTTCTTTGGCCGCTTTATTTCGCTATTGATTTGGATGATCCTGCCCGTAGCTTGCTTCATCATCTGGGCCGTACTTCTGATCAAGGCATTTCAGGGCGAGATGTTCAAATTGCCGATGGTGGGCGACTGGGCGGAACGCTGGGCGAATGCACCGTAGCTTGCGTTCAGCCGTTTTCCGGCAGGCGCTTTGGGTACGAGCTTCGCGAACCGCGCGACAATATAATGTCGAGAGAGCCCGCCGCTTCGCAAATAAGATCCCCAACAAGCCTTGACAGAAGTCTCCGGGGATGGCATTCCTATTAGCTTTTGGTCCGTGGCGCAGTCCCGGTCAGCGGGGTGCGCAAATCGTCGCGGGTGGCCTAGGGAAAGGGAGTCATTGCGAGTCCGGGTTTTCTATCATGACAAGTGCTTTGATGGAGCTTCGTCCGCCGCGCTGTTCTCCCGCTTTTATCGCGAGCGCATTCGCGGCGATGTAGATTTCATTTACACCGGGCTGCTGCACCGTGCCGGAGCGTTGTTTGACGAACGCCAGTTTGACGGTGACGAAAACGCCATCGTCGATTTCAAGTACTCCAGTTCACCCCAGATTACCTGGTGGTTCGATCATCACGAGAGCGCATTCCTGACGCCCGGTGACGCCGAGCATTTCGAGCAGGACCAGAGCAATCGCAAGTTTTACGATCCCGATTTCAAATCGTGCACCAGTTTTATCGCCATGATCGCGCACGAGCGATTTGGTTTTGATCCAAGGCCCGTGGCGGACCTGGTGAAGTGGACCGACATCGTGGATGGAGCGATGTATCCCGACGCCCAATCGGCGGTGGAAATGAAGGCTCCGGCCATGAAGTTGACGATGGCCATTGAAGCGGCTACCGAACCGGATTTCGTGAAACGCCTCATCCCCTTACTGGCGGAAAAGCCGCTTGAGGACATTCTCAAAGAACCATTTGTCGCCGCGGTGCTGCCCCCGTTGATGGAGCGCCATGAACGGTCGCTGGACGTCTTGAAGCAGAGAATCGAGTCGAAGCAGGGAACCATTTTCTTCGATATCACTGACCAGGATCTTGAGGGATACAACAAGTTCATTCCTTACTACCTGCATCCGGAGTCGGTGTACAGCGTAGGTTTGAGCAAGAGCAGTTTCCGGGTCAAGGTTTCGGTTGGCTCCAATCCGTGGACTCAGGGCGACCGCCTGGTGAACCTGGCTAAAATCTGCGAACGCTACGGCGGCGGCGGACATGCGCGGGTCGGCGCAATTTCCTTTGAGGTGTCGCAGAGCGAAGCTGCGCGGAAAGCCGCGCGGGATATCGTCGAAGAATTGCGACAGAGTGCCCGAGGCTGACATCAACCGCCCTGCGGGCTACATTCAGGTTGTCTCCGCTCGGTCCACGAGGCCTATAGAGTCAAACAGTAGCCCCGCTTTTGCGCGCGCCCTGCGCAGCCTTTTCCATCCCGACAGCGAGACTAGCACTGACCACCCAGACCAGCAACGCGACTGAGTACAGGTTGAATGCAGCATGGCGAACCAGGAGATAGCAGACCGGCGTTATAAAAAGAATGGCTGGGGCGGACCAAAGACCGAGCATCATTCGTGCAGAAGGGTTGTGCACCGTAGTCCATTCGAGTTGCAGGAAAAGCGGCAAGAGGAGCAGCACTAAATCGTGCGCGAATGCATGGTAGCTGACCAGAATCGCTGCGATTAACGCGATGCTGAAGGACAACTCGGGTCTTGTTCGACCCCATTTCTTCATCATCACCGCCGCAATGCCGACGGTGACCATCGAAAGCAGAACAAGTCCCACGGTGATGGCGTTCTCCGAGAGATAAGTGCTCAGGTATCCAGACCACAAGCCGCGAATGTTGGGTGCATTGCCAAAAACCTGGTCGCCGGAATGATGATTGTGGCCCACGTTGGCGAACCACCAAAGATATTTTGGGTACTCAATCAGCACACTCCAACCGATCAGGATTGCGGTCAACGCAGCAAACAACAGCGTCACCGTGAGAAAGCCCCACAATACGCTGCTATCGCCTGCAAACAGCAAGATGAAGAGAAGCGGTAGCACGAACTGAGGACGAAACGCGCTAAGCCCAAGCCAACATCCAGCCGCGAACATTTTCTCCCGCGCAATCGCAAGGTAAGCCAAAGCCAGCAACAAGAGCAGAAGAATGTCGTCCTGGCCCTGTATCAGAACAGAAGTGACAGGAAAAAAGGCGAAGAGAATGACAGCCCAATAGATGTACGGCAATCTTGTGAAGGACGGAAGTTCCGCGCGAAGTATCCAGGGTATGCAGAGAAGAATGACGATGTTGATGCCATCCCAGAGAATAAAAGCGGCGCGCAACGGCAAATATGAAAAGGGTACAAATAAGAACGCCTCGAAAGCGGGTCTGAGATAAACATAAGGCGAGTTGCTGAAGCGAACCCAAGCAGAAACTGGCAACTGGGCGGCCAGTTGAGTTGGCCCGTCGTAGAGTTTCGCGCCTTGCCCTGTGCGAACCAGTTTGCCCGAGACGTAAAGGTGCATGAAATCGGTGGAACCACTGGCAATTACATGGCGGGCGCCGAAGAAGAGGACCCCATTGCATAGCGCCATGCCCAACAGGAAAAGACCAAGGAGTGAGAGCGCGCGTTTATTTGCGCTCGCCATCGCTAATGAGCACCGGTGGTGCGAGGATCGGGCGGGTCATCAGAACTGCTATGCCGGGCGGATAACCTGGAGGCGGCGACTTGGGCTGCGCCGGAAGGGGTATAGGGGACAGGCTCGGGATTGGCAGCGTCGCCGTCCAGCAACCAAACGCGGCGGAGATGAAAATAATTGAGGAGTTCCTGGTTTTCGGCGTCACCCATGTCGCGCGCCCAAACAATCCTGGACCCGTCAATGTCCGCTGCGTTGTGCACGAACTCATGGTCGGGATCGTGGTCTCCCCACTCATGCGATGGGTGATGCCCGGGGGGATAGATGTGATACCGCACGAGAACGAGATGCTTGCCGGGCTTCTGCTCCAACTCGCGGGTGATGCGAACACGATCCTGGTTGCCGCGCGGCCACGCAGGTTCCACTTGGGCGTGTAGCAGAACAGCGCCGATACGTAAGATGATCATGGCGGCGGCGATGATAGGGATTGCGCGCACCACGGCAGTTCCGACAGGCTGCGAGCGACAGCGCCACTGGCGCAAAGAACGAGCTCCCTCGATTACAAAGAGATATACAAGTGCGGTAGCTGGGGACGCATAATGCGGCATCGTCCACGTTTGGACCACCAGGCCCAGCAGGAAAAAAGCCGCAAGTAAGAGCGGAAATCTCATTCGCGGCGAGCGGCGAAGAAGAACGAATGCCAGCAGCGGAATCGTGAGCAGCGGGCCTAGGAAGAAGCGGTAAGAGAGTCCGACCTTCTCCGACAGATGCGCCAAGAACCCGGAAAAACTGCGGCCAGATTGAAATTGTCTCAGCTCCCAGCGATAAAAATCGCGGATAACAGCGTGCCGGTAAACGGGCTCAGGCCGGGGTTTGCCCCAAAGAAAATAAGGCGCGGTGGCATAGGTACCGCGGTTAACTTCATAAGTCATGCGGACCGGCGACCCGGTCACACGATAATAGTAATAGCCAGTCGCCAACGCGCCGGTAACCAGGATGAGAACCAGCGGCGCAATCACACGGCGGAAAATCAATCCGCGCCGCTCTTCCGCAAACAGCCACACCGCCATGGCGACAGCGAACGGCACGCTGAAGATCAAGCCTTCGTATGGCCGAGTGTTGGCCAGAACAACCAGCGCCACGCCGAGAATGATTGCGTCTCGTGTACGGCCGAATTTCTTCAGTCGCGGCCAGGCGCCCAGCAACAGCGCACCCGCTAACGCGGGCAGCGCGCCAACAAAGTAACTGTTAATCCAGTAACTGAGGATTCCGATGCGCAAAGCCGCAAGCATGCCTCCATAAAAAGCCCAGCCGGGAGGCACCCAGCCCTGCAGCATCCAAGTGATTGCGGAGCAGAGAAGCGCAGTGTTCAACACCTGCCCGATCCATGGATGGTCCAAGAATTCACCCAGGGCAAGGCTCATGCCTTGAGCGGGAGGGTACTCTGACATGTAAGTCGGCTGTTCGATGATCTGGAAAGTCTCAAGATGTCGCCACATCGGGTGCGTCGGGTTCGTCAAGCGCCCGTGAGCGAAGGTATCAGCGGCGAGTAGATAGCTGAATTCGTCGTTCCAATGAGGCGCAGGGACTCCAATGCTTGGGATCAGCACAAAGCGAGTGACCACGACGAACACCGCGGGAATAATAACGGCCAGCGCCCGGCGACGGGCAATTCTGGTGAGGAAACTTTCGCATTTCGCAAGCCCGGGAGAATGGAGCCGGCCATGGCGAACCTTGCTGGAGATGAGCAGAGCGGTGCCAAGCACCATAGCCAACTCAAGAATCTGAATGAGCCAGGTTGCCAGTTCGGCACGCACGTTGGACATCTGGGAAGTAATTTTAGCGCCCCGAAGAGCGATGTTCAAAAGTAAAGCGAATGGGTGTTACGCGGTGACTGTGAGGGTTTAGTCGCCCACGGCAGTGTGTTTGTCCCTGGTAAGTCTATCCATAATCCCGTTCGCCACGTCGATAATGTCCTGGTCGGCCTTGCGATTGCTTGCAATGGCTTCGGCCAGCGGAACAGAAACGATCTTGTTGCCGCGCAAGGCTGCCATTTGACCGAACTCGCTGCGATGCACCATGTCGATCGCGCCAATTCCGTACCGGGTTGCGAGCACGCGGTCGAAAGCGCTTGGCGAGCCTCCGCGCTGGATGTGTCCGAGGACGACCGAGCGCGTCTCGAACCCAGTACGCTTTTCCAACTCGCGGGCCAACACGTTGCCGATTCCTCCCAGCCGCAAGTGGCCGAACTCGTCCTGCCCGATGTCTTGAACGATCGGCGCGCCCTCGTGCAGTTCAACGTGGGAAGCGAACTTGGCGCCTTCGGCCGCCACCACGATGCTGAAATAGCGACCGCGGGCATGGCGCACTTTGATCAGTTCCGCGACAGCATCAATGTCGAATGGTCTTTCCGGGATGAGAATGACGTCGGCACCGCCGGCGATGCCGCTATAAAGCGCAATCCAGCCGGAGTCGCGCCCCATCACCTCGACCACGATCACGCGGTTATGGGCTTCTGCCGTGGTGTGTACGCGATCAATCGCCCCGGTTGCGATGTTGACAGCAGTGTCGAAGCCAAAGGTGAAATCCGTGCCCGCAAGATCATTGTCGATCGTCTTAGGGACGCCGACGACCTTGCAGCCCTTTTGAAACAGTTTTTGTGCGACCGAGAGAGTGTCATCGCCGCCAATGGCAATGAGAGCGTCGACATTATGCTTTTTCAAAGTGTCAATGCAACGCTGCAACCCATCATCGCGCTTGGCGGGATTGGTCCGGGAGGTGCGGAGGATGGTGCCACCGCGAGGTAATATGCCGCTCACGCTCTCCAGATCGAGCGGCATGCTCTTGTCTTCCAACAGCCCGCGCCAGCCCTCAAGAAAGCCGATGAACTCATCGTCGTGGTGGAACACGCCTTTACGAACCGCGGCCCGGATGACGGCATTCAGGCCCGGGCAATCGCCTCCCCCCGTCAATACCCCTACTTTCATCGCCAGTCCCTCGCTTTAGCCATCAGTATTCTCGTCACGTGGAGCAGATGTACGTGTACGCCGTGGTATACACTCCGGGATTGCCCCCTCACGTTGGAAAATCAAGATTATCACTAACGAGGAACTCTTGGGCGGAGTGTACAAAATCGTTTATGTGCAGACGAGTCGATCGGAAAAGGAGATCGCCAAGGGGTGGTCGCTTGCGAGAATGATGTGTAACGCGGCAAACTGGGAGCCGTCTCCGGGTTCATTTCGCCAATGAAGCAGCTACGAAAAGTACTGGCTCTAATCGAGACCGTCTTGAGTGAGGTTTTCGACGAAGCGGCTTACGCTCGCTTTCTCGCGCGCCATCGCCTGCCGCGCTCGCGTGAGTCCTATAATGCGTTTGTTCGGGAGCATGACGCGGTGAAGCAGCGGCGTCCCAAATGCTGCTGACACGAGCCTCAATGCCTTGGGATTTGCTTGACGAGCGGTCGCGGCGAAGGTTGAATGCCGCGCGTCAATAGCCCCGAACTGAGTCAAGCGGTACACTCATCCCTGATGCGAGTCCTGGGAATCGATTGCGGAACCGAGTACACCGGCTACGGTATTGTCGAACTGGCCCTATCTGGACAGTTGACCTGTGTGGCGGTCGGCGCAGTAAAGCTTTCGCCCCGTGACCCCATGGCCGCACGGCTTTCGAAGGTCTTCCAATCGCTTTGCGATCTGATTGCCTGCCATCATCCTGATAACGTAGCCATTGAAGATGTTTTTTACGCTGTCAATGTAAAGTCGGCGCTGAAGCTGGGACAGGTGCGTGGAGTGGCGATGCTGGCTGCGGCCACTGCCGGCCTTCCGGTTATGGAGTATGCGCCCCTGTCCATTAAGTCGGCAGTCGTCGGTTACGGGCGCGCTGAGAAACACCAGGTGCAGCATATGGTGACACAGCTGTTGAAGCTTCCCGAGATACCGGAGCCGGCGGACGCCGCAGACGCGCTCGCCATCGCCATTTGTCACCTGCATACTGCGGCGACTCTAGAGCGGCAACGCGCAGCCCTATGAGCGACTGCGGTTGACGCGTGCAAGTTGCAGTCGCGACAATTGACTTCTTATGAGGGGCACCGTTCAGATCGTAAGTCTGCTGGCAATCACTGGATTTGTTTTGGCACAGGAGCCGCCGGCCGCTCCAGTGCCGGTAAAAAATCTTCCAGTCATTACTTTCACGCTGGATTTTCCCGGCTCCGATCCGGACCACTACTCGTTCGAGGTAACGTCGGACGGTCACGCCAGCTATGAATCAACCGCTAAGCTCTCTCCGCAGTCCGACGACAAGGACTCTTACCGACAGGCGTTTACAATGTCGGACGCCATGCGGGCGAAAATCTTTGATCTGGCATCTCGTGCCGGCTATTTCGAGCACCCGATCGACTCGAAGAATAAGCACATCGCCTCAACTGGAACCAAGGTGCTGAGTTACAAAGATGGCCAGCGTACAGGCTCTCAGACATACAACTACTCGATCATTCCGGTGATCCAGGAGCTGACTACTATTTTCCAGAACATGGAAGCGACCCTCGAGTTCGGACGCCGGCTGCAATACGACTATCGCTACCAGAAGCTGGCTTTGGACGAAGAACTCAAGCGCATGGAAGCCGAAGCCAAGTCGAACAGTTTGCTGGAAATGCGCGCAGTCGAACCCATCCTGGACAAGATTGCGGCTGACCCTGCGGTCATTAACGTAGTACGCGCGCGGGCACAGCGGCTGGTTGCCATGGCGCGGTAAGTTGTTCTAGAAACCCTGTTTCACCAACTCTTTGATTGTGAGCTCGGTGTTCGACGTCCCGGCGCGAGCGCTCTCGCCGCGCAGCCCCAGCATTTTTTCCACGTACTTAGCCACCATATCAACCTCGAGGTTGATGAGATCTCCAGGCTTGAGCGACTTGAGATTCGTCATTTCCCAAGTGTGGGGGATGAGGGCAATGGTCACTTTGCTCGATTCAATGTTCGCCACGGTCAGGCTGATGCCCTCGACAGCCAGCGAGCCCTTGAAGATGGTGTAGCGCTGCAGTTCGGCGGGAAGTTCGATATGCATCCAGTAGTCATCGGCTCCGGGGATGCGCTCGAGGCCTAGAAATTTTCCAGTGCCGTCCACGTGGCCCTGCACAATATGGCCATCGAATCGGCCGTCGGCTCGCATGGGGAGCTCCAGATTTACCAGCGCGCCTTCGTGAATGCGTGAGAACGAAGTGCGATTCCAGGTTTCCGTCGCCAGATCAGTGCGGAAGGAGCTGGAGGAAATCTCAACGGCGGTCAGGCAGACGCCGCTTACCGCAATGCTGCCACCTTGCTTGAGTTGTTTGACGAGTTCGGTTGACGACACAGTCATGCGCCGCGTGCCATCGCGTTCGATGAGCCGGCTGATAGTGCCCACTTCTTCGATAATTCCGGTAAACATGATCAGGACCTCGGGGTCTGAGTACCTTTCCACATTATCTTGCAAACATCATTGCCGGTAAGAATATTTGCAGTCGTTGGCGGAAGAAATCAGATCTTCGGGTTGTTGCTGTACCTGGGCAGTTTTCACAAAGTCGCAAGCGCAGTAATGAGTTGAGCCATGAACCAGTACGCATCTCGGCCTCGGCTTTCCCGCGGTCAACCTGCGTATGGGTCTTTCAAGTATCCTTCCACCGCAAAATCCTCCCCGAACCGGTGCAAGCGAATTGATTGAACGTAGGCTGCGTCGCTGATGCGGCGGAAGCCAGGGCCGGCAGCAAAAGGTATCGAACCTTCCCCGGCGAGAATCTTAGGCGCGTAATACAGGAAAACTTTGTCGACGACACCCGCGGCCAGCGCGGCCCAGTTCACCATGGCGCCACCCTCGATAATCAGGCTTGTAATCTCCATCTCACCCAAGCGTCGAGCAACGGCGGCCATGTCTGGACGGCCGTCAAGCATGGGTGGAGAAACTTGTTCGACGCGAATGCCCAGGGCTTGCAGAGCCTGTTTCTTTTTCTCCTCAGCAAGGGAGCAGAGCACCAGCACGTCGCCATTGGCGGTCTTCACGACGCGCGATTCATGAGGCAACCGCAGGTGCGAGTCGACAATCAGCCGCAGCAGAGGGCGTCGGCGAGGCAGGCCCGAGCGGTCGGTGAGCAGGGGGTCGTCAGCGATAATAGTGCCCACGCCCACCATGATAGCGTCGTGCTGGTGACGAAGCACTTGCACGTGCCGGCGTGCCGCTTCGCTGGTAATCCAGCCACCGGTTGCGCCACCCGCACCCGGCGCATTGGGTCTGGTAGATTCCACCGGCGGGGGAGCAATTTTGCCGTCGAGTGTCATGCCCGCCTTAAGAGTTATTAGCGGCATCTGCAGGCGGATGTACTTGGCAAAAGCTTCGTTCACGAGCCTAGCTTCCTCTTCCAGCAGGCCGACTTCGACCTGAATCCCGGCCTTACGCAGGCGCTCGAATCCTTGACCGCGCACGGCGGGATTGGGATCTTCCATGCTGGCCACTACCCGCCGAATGCCGCTAGCGATCACGGCGTCCACGCAAGGACCGGTTCGGCCGCGATGGCAGCAGGGTTCGAGGTTGATATAGAGCGTGGCGCCCTGGGCTTTCTTTGCTGCCTGCTCCAGGGCAAGCACCTCGGCGTGCTTTATACCATCGTAAGTATGAAAAGCCGAGCCAACGATCTCGCCACGCCCCCTTACGATCACCGCCCCGACGTTAGGATTCGGAGAGGTCACGCCTATGCCTTGCCGCGCCAGGTCGAGGGCGCGGCGCAGGTGAATTTCGTCTTGTTCGCGGTCGGGCATTTTCAAAACTCACTAGAAGCCGGTAAAGGAGTCGGTTCTTTCCTGGTAGTGTTGTACGGAATAACCCGATCCGGAGGATAGATTGTGACCAGCAGGGAAGAGACGATCATGATTGCTTTTGCGGCGGATACAACGTGTCCTCGTCTTCGTGTAGTTGTACGATAAACCCCCCTCGCGTGCCCTGCGCCGCGGCCGGTTGGGGATGTCTCAAGAGAACAGCGATTCTACAAACTCATTGGGATCGAAGGGGAGCAGATCTCCCGCCTTCTCTCCTACTCCCACGAAGCGCACGGGTAATCCGAGTTCGCGGCAGATTGCAACCACCACACCGCCCTTTGCGGTTCCATCCAGTTTGGTCAACACGATTCCCGTGACGCCCGCGGACTGCGTAAACAGCCGCGCCTGCTGCAGCCCATTCTGGCCGGTGGTCGCGTCCATGACCAGGAGAGTTTCGTGCGGGGCGTTGGGGATAATGCGCTGGGCGGTTCGCCGCATTTTTTCCAGCTCCGCCATGAGGCTGGTCTTAGTGTGCAGGCGGCCGGCGGTGTCGACGATCACATAATCGGTGCGACGGGCGGTAGCCGCCTGAAGCGCGTCGAAAAGCACGGCTGAGGGATCGCCGCCGGGTTTTGTCTTGATCACTTCCGTGCCGGTGCGCTGGCCCCAGATTTCGAGTTGCTCGATGGCAGCGGCGCGGAAAGTATCGGCGGCACACATCAGGACGGTTTTTCCCTGGGAACGAAAGACCTGTGCCAGCTTGCCGATGCTGGTGGTCTTGCCGGTGCCGTTGACCCCGACGACGAGAATCACTTCCGGCGTGCCGTCGACTTTCTGCACAGGCCGCGTGTTGGCGGCCGTGAGGATGGCCAATAATTCTTCTTTGATAAGGCGTTTCAGTTCGTCGACGTCTTTAATCTGCTTGCGATCGGCCCTTTCGCGGAGCTTGTCAAGAATCTCCTGGGTCGTGGTGGTGCCGAGATCGGCGCCAATCAGAGTAGCTTCCAAATCGTCGAGGGTAGAGCGATCGATTTCCTTAGTGAAAGCTACCGCCGCCTCGATGCGCTCGGTAAGGTTTTCCCGAGTGCGCGTAACCGCTTCCTTCATGCGGTCGAGAAAACTGGGTTTCTGCTGTTCTTCGAGGCTGCCGAATAGAGTCTGAATCATAACGTCACTTCATTATAGCGGTGGGCGACACTAGCGCGGACGACGGCCCAGGCCGCAGAACTGGCCGAGATCGCGAGAAATGCTGAATGGAAGAGTGCGGAACAAGAGAAAAAAGGAGTCTATGGCGAGTCGTCAAAGCCCTGGAGTCTCGGCGGCCGCGGCCATGGAGGCGGGGCCAGGCAGGGGCGATCCCGCAGCCGCTGCAGCCGATGGGGAAGAGACCACAATCCGTTGGATCTTGATTTCACCGCGCTCATACACCGCCGTCAATGCAGCTACGGCAGTCGGATCCAGGCGCTTGCCGGCAAGATTGTGGACAATTTTCAAGGCATCCGAGGAATCATGCGCCTTCTGGTATGGGCGATTGGTAGTCAAGGCGTCGAAAGTGTCGGCCACTGCAATGACTCTCGCCAGCATGGGAATTTGCTGGTCTTTCAAGCCGTAGGGGTATCCGCGTCCATCCAGCGACTCGTGATGCAATTCGATTCCCGGTAGCATGTCCGCCAGTTGCTTCACTGGGCGCAGGATGTTAGCGCCTTTGGTGGTGTGCGTCTTCATGACCTCAAATTCTTCAGGCGTGAGCGCGCCCGGCTTCTTCAAAATGCGATCTTCGATTCCGATTTTGCCGACGTCGTGCAATTGTGCCGAAATCCGCAGAGTCTCCAAAAAATCCTCAGGAAGGTTCATCTCGCGGGCGATCATCAGCGAATAGCGCGTGACCCGGTCGGAGTGGCCGCGGGTGTAGGGATCCTTTTCGTCGACGGCGCCAGCCAGCATCTGGATAGAACCCATGAATAGCGCCCGGTTTTCCTCCGCGGCGCGCTTCAAGTCGAGCACGAATTGCTCGAGTTCCTCCGACATGGTGTTGAAAGTATTCGCCAGTTCGCCGATCTCGGTGCGGCTCTTCAGGTGGACGCGCTGGGAAAAATCTCCACGAGCGATGGCGCGGCTCGATTCCGTCAGGATTTCCAACGGGTTGGTAATGCGCCGCGCCGCGTAAATACTCAAGCCCATGCTGACCAGTATGGCCAACAGAGCCAGGAGCCGAGCGGTGCGCTGCATTTCGTAGACGCCGCGATAGGCTTCGTGTCGAGGTTTCTGCACAACGACCGCCCAATCCAAAGCAGTAACCGGGCTGTAGGTCCCGAGCATGGCGGTCCGTGCGCTGTCGTTGAGAGCGAATTCCTTGGTCGCTGCGAGTTGCGCCTTGTTGCCTTCTTCGACAAAGGTACGGACAATTTCCAGGTTCTTCATGTCCTGGCCGGTGGCAAATTCCGGGGTGGCGGAGGCCACCAGACGACCCTGGGCATCGACCACGTACGGAATGAGGCCACCGCGACTGACTTCCGCCAGGCGGCGAATGAGGAATTCCAGATCGACTACCGAAGCAATCATCCCCAGGAAGCGGCCCCCATACATAACTGGAGCACTGACGAGAACAACTGTTCTGGCAGCCTTGCCGCTGCCGACTACCAGCGCCTGGCCGTTATACATGCGGCCTTCGCGGGCCGCATTGTACGCCCGCTCGAGTTCGCGCTGCAGGAATGCGTCGGGAGCGATTCGTCCCGCTGAAATACCTTTCGCGTCGGAATTCAAGAGTGTGGCATACGCGATGTCCGTGGAGGAAGAAACGAAGTTTTCAAGCAGCGCGCGCAGTTCCGGCGCCTCGATGTTCTGGGACCCGATGTCGCCGCCGCTGGCTATCTGCACGGCGGACGACAAGTTGGCCAGCATCATGCGCAGGGATTCTTCATGCTGCGAGATGTCGTCGGCCAGCGAGCGCGTGACCGTATTCTGCAGCAACATCTCGTTGGTCTTCAGGCGATCGCGGTTTATGGACTCAACCTGTGCCGAATAGAAATACATCGGCACCACGCTTATCAGGACGAGAACGCTCAGGATCAGGTACAGCACTGGAATGCGCGCGGGCATCGGTAGTTTGACTCGCAAAGTGGCCCCGTGGCGCCCTGTTCGGCGCAATGCCAGACACTGATGGCTTCATAAATTGTACGTTCCCATGGCGCGTGGACCGACGCTCCGGGAGTGTGTGGCCGTTACCGAAGTACCTGTACGCGAGAACCTATACCCCGAACTTTGGCACGAAATCAGCAACGTCCTTTGCGAACTTCAATGCATTTTCATGGGAGCGCCGTTCCGGTGACGCGCGTGTGTCCGTGATGGACCGCTAATCCGCCCAGTCGAATGAGCGGCTTACAGCCTTTTTCCAGAGACGATAACTCTCTTCGCGAGATACGGGATCAAGCGACGGTTTCCAGGTTCGCTCCACTGCCCAGTGATCACACAACTCGTCGGGACTCGCAAAAAAGCCGACCGCCAGGCCCGCCACATACGCAGCTCCCAGAGCAGTGGTTTCTTTGACGACAGGCCGAACCACCGGCCGGTTAAGGATGTCAGCCTGAAATTGCATTAGCAGATCATTCTCGACCATGCCACCGTCACTGCGCAGCACGTCCAGAGAAATACCCGAATCCTTCTCCATGGCCTCGACGATCTCCCGCGTCTGAAAGGCGGTAGCCTCAAGTACAGCGCGGGCAACATGCGCCTTCGTCGCATAGCGCGTGAGCCCTATGATCAGCCCACGGGCATTGTGATTCCAGTGTGGAGCATAAAGCCCGGAAAACGCAGGAACGAAATAGACGCCAGCGTTGTCGTTGACGCTGCGCGCAAGTTGCTCAACCTCACCGCTGCTGCTGATTATCCCGAGATTGTCGCGCAACCATTGCACGAGAGCGCCGGTAATGGCGATGCTGCCCTCCAGGGCATAGACCGCAGGCTGCGCCCCGATCTTGTACGCCACGGTTGTCAACAAGCCGTGAGCCGAGCCAACTGACTTTGCGCCAGTATTCATGAGCAGAAAGCATCCCGTTCCGTAGGTGTTCTTCGTCTGGCCAGGTCTAAAGCAGGTTTGCCCGACAAGCGCGGCGTGCTGGTCGCCCAGGATTCCGCTGATGGGAACACCTCGAATGGGCCGCAGCTTCGCTTCGCCATAGACCTCGCTGCTGGAGACGATTCCCGGCAAAATAGTGGGCGTAACCTGAAAGGCGTTGAGCAGCGCCGGATCCCACGCCAGCGTCGACAAGTTCATGAGTTGCGTCCGGCTGGCGTTGGTGACGTCGGTGAGGTGCACGCCCTCCTCCCCACCGCCGGTAAGATGCCATAGTAGGAAGCTATCCACTGTGCCGAAGAGAATTTCTCCCGAGTTCGCTTGCGTACGCAGATCGGGCACGTGATCGAGCAGCCAACGGATTTTCAGCGCGCTGAAGTAGGTGCTAAGGGGAAGGCCGGTCTGGCCGCGAAATCGATCGGGCCCGCCATCCCCGATCAGCTCGGAAACATAGCCCGAGACGCGAGTATCCTGCCACACCACTGCGTTGGCCACCGCTTTGCCGGTCTTGCGATTCCACAGAATCGTCGTCTCGCGCTGGTTGGTGATCCCGATGGCGGCAAGATCGGCGGCTTGTATCCCGGCCCGCTGCATGGCCTCGGAAATGACGGCCTGTGTTGCTTGCCATATTTCTTCCGGATCGTGTTCCACCCATCCAGGCTGCGAGTAAATCTGCCGGTGCTCCTTCTGGGCGATGGTCATCAGACTTCCGGCACGGTCGAAGATTGCGAACCTGGTGCTGGTTGTGCCCTGATCGATCGCGCCTACACAATTGGCCACGGAAGTCTCCGGTCGCTTGCTGGTTTATCACAGGCAATGGATGCTGTGAAAACGGAATCATATTCGACGGCTGAAGCATCTGTGGATAGTTGCGATTTCCCCTGTGATGATCGCTTCGAGCAACCCTTGCCGTGCGAGATGTCTCGAAGGGAGATTGCGTCAGCAGCGGGTCTAGAAGAGTTTCTGTGCCAGAATCGGCGGAAAGGCAAGACTAAAAGATCGAGATGGCGTCAGGCGCCCAAGCTGCCCCCCGCGAGATCAACCCCTGGTTGATCGCCATCGCCGTGATGTCGAGCACCTTCATGGAGGTGCTGGATACGACGGTAGTGAACGTCTCGCTACCGCATATTGCGGGCAATCTGTCCGCCAGCACCGACGAAGCTACCTGGACGCTCACTTCTTACTTGGTGGCGAATGCGATTGTTTTGCCGATGACGGGCTGGTTGGCGAGCACCTTTGGCCGCAAACGGTTGTTGCTGGGATCGGTGATTGGTTTTACGACTGCCTCCTTCTTCTGCGGACTGGCTCCATCGCTGCCATTCCTCATCATTTTCCGGATCATCCAGGGCGCATGTGGAGGAGGTCTGCAGCCGCTATCGCAAGCCGTGTTGCTCGAGGCGTTTCCGCCGGAAAAACGTGGCCAAGCGATGGCCTTTTGGGCACTGGGCATCGTGGTAGCCCCGATGCTCGGTCCTGTCGCGGGCGGTTGGCTGACCGACAACTACAGTTGGCGCTGGGTCTTCTACATCAATGTTCCGATCGGAATTGCGGCCATCATCCTGACGCAGCTCTTTATCTTCGATCCGCCTTATTTGCGCAAGGCATCGAAGGGCATCGATTATTGGGGAATCGGTTTGTTGGTGCTGGGAATCGGCTGCCTGCAGGTGATGCTCGACAAAGGGCAGGAGGACGACTGGTTTGGATCTCAATTCATCACGGTCCTTGCCATCCTTGCGTTCATCGGGCTGGCGGGCCTGGTGATTCGCGAGCTCAAAACTGATCATCCCATCATTGACCTGCGGATCTTCGAATATCGTTCCTTTGCTATAGGCACGTTCCTGATGACCGGCGTTGGGTTCGTCCTATACGGCAGCACGGTACTTCTACCGCTGCTGATGCAGGAAGTGTTGGGTTACACCGCTACCCACGCCGGGGTCACGAACTTCCCACGCGGTTTTGCGTCCTTTATTGCGATGCCGTTCATCGGCATTCTCACCAGCAAAGTAGACACCCGGAAACTGCTGGGCGCGGGCGTACTTCTATCCGCTACAGCCATGTTTTTGCTGTCGCGGTTCAGCCTCGAAATCGGATTCTGGAATTTCTGGTGGGCATTGATCTTGCAGGGCGCCGCTTTGGGCTTGATTTTCGTGCCACTCACCACCGTGACCCACGATCCCGTGCCTAAAGAGCGCCTGGGAAATGCGACCAGCATTTTTAACCTGATGCGAAACATCGGCGCCAGTATCGGGATCTCGATGGTGGAAACCATCCAGATTCGACGCACCCAGATGCACATCAACTACCTGGCGACGAATGTGACCGCTACCAGCGGCCAGGCGCGCAATATGGTTCAGGGACTGCAATCCCATTTCATTGCGCAAGGCAGCGATCCCGCGGACGCCTTACGTCGAGCGTACGGCGCTGTGTGGATGCTGGTGCAACGTCAGGCGGCCATGCTCGCCTACAACGACACTTTCTTCTTCCTCGCGATCATGTTCGCGCTGATGTTCCCGTTTGTCCTGCTACTGAGGAGAGCAAAGCGCGGCGGGGCCGTCATGGCGCATTGAAGTCGGCCTGCAATTCGTCGCTAGAACTCACTGATAGCTATTGCTGCACGGCAGGTACGGAACTGTCTGTCCCGGTTGCTGATTATTGATGATCGAATCCTGCACGGACTGCCACTTTCCGTTCTGCGCAACATAATGCTTCCAGTCGTACAGTCCTACGCCGTAGCCGAGACTGAAGACTTCCATATCGGTGCAGTTGGCGTAATTCTGATCACAGCCATAGTGATAGCGGAAATAACGAGCGGTGATCGTGCCGAGATTCCCGGTAGTGACCGTGGAGGGAGCAGAAAGCTCATTGAGTACATAGTTCAGCGGCGAGGTCTGGTACGCCTGGCAATTCGTATAGAAGCTGTACGACGTATTGCTGGCATCCACTTTAATCGCACGTCCGGCCTTGCCGATGGTGACGCAGCGTACCGTCATGGGCAGATCCCGCGTGAAGCGCCGGAAGCTGGTGGGATCAGTCCAGGACAGTTCGGTGGTGCGGTCATACACGTACTTGCTGTCAAAGCTTTTCACGTCCCAGGGGTATCCGCTCGCACTCTTACTCCACACGAAGTAGCCCGTCGTCGCAAATTGGCTCCCGTCTTCAGGAACGATGGCGCTGTAAATGGGATTTGCGTTGCCCGGTCCCATGTAGTTGCTGAGGCGGTTGGGATAACCCATGACGAAGTAGTTAAGCATATCTTCTGTACCGGCGGGGCAAGTCTCGGTTTGCGAGAAGGAAAAAACACTGCCAAAACACGCGAGGGCGAGCAAGAGGCACACGGATTTCATGTGGGGCGCTCCTCTGATTTTTGTGAATTTCCAGGTGCGAACGCGGAGAGTTGCGTTCCACGGTATACAAGGTATTCTGTATCGTCAATCGGGCGAACAGCTTAGTGAAGTTGGGCTACGACGACCTTCAACTAGGACACGGCACTGGCACTTTCCAGGCGCCACTGACCGCTAACATTAGAAGTTTTCTATCCGTTTCACTGTGATTCCGCTTTTTACCCGTTCATTTGCCGTGTTCAACCGCGTGACACCTTCCGATTGGGTTTCTGCCGGGAAGACGATCTTTGGTGCCTGATCTCTGGTGATCTGCTGTGGCGGGCTTCCCTCTGTTATTGTCAATGATGGAGCGGAACGCCCGCTTTCCTCCCCGTGTATGCCGCGGCAGGGCATGGCCGCCTATCAACGCGTGCATCTAGCTGACAAAACCCGGCCTGAGTTCAAGGAGATCCTTGATAAGCCCATTCGCGAGTTGGGTCTCAAGTTGGAGGGTTCCCCTGTCGAACGTCTCGTAGCCCAGCTATATGCCGAATTGGACCAGAAACACCTCACGAAATTTCGGCCGCTCTGCTATCTAACCGACGAATGGGGCTGTCCATCGGGCGAGCCGGTCATCGGAATTCCGTTTTACCTGGCACATGCGGATTTGGCCGCCCTCGAGAAGGAGATGAACGATCTCGAGGACGCCCGCGAGATCATGATGTACCTGCGTCACGAGGCGGGGCATGCCTTCAACTATGCGTACCGCCTCTATCGGACGCCAGAATGGAAACAGTTGTTCGGGTCCTTTCGGCGGCCGTATCGCGACAATTACCGGCCGGTCCCGTTCTCGCGCAATTTTGTCCGGCACCTGGCGGGCTGGTATGCGCAGAAGCACCCCGACGAAGATTTTGCGGAAACGTTCGCGGTGTGGCTGACCCCACGTTCTGGTTGGCGGAAGCGTTATCGGGGCTGGGGAGCGATGTCGAAATTGCGCTACATGGATCGGATTGCGAAGGAACTGTCGAAAGTCGATCCAGTTCGACGGCGCGGGCGTACGGACATCACGGTTGATGAGATGGAAAGTACGGTCGGCGACTTCTATCGCCAGAGCGCTCCCGAGCAACTCCCGATATCAGAACTCACGCTCGATGCCGACTTGCGCGACATTTTCAATGTTTCAAAGCGTCGGAACGGAAGCCGTTCGGCGCAAGAGTTGCTGCATCAGCATCGCAAGCCGGTGGTCGACAAGATCGCGTACTGGACCGGCGTACAGCGCCCCACCGTCAAGAACCTGGTCGAGGCCATAGAGAAGCGCATCGGGGAACTTGGGTTGCGCGCTGATCCGCATCGCGAGGCGGAGCATGTCGCCGAGGTCACCGCGTATGCGACCACTCTGGCCATGAACTATTTGACGAGAGGGAAATTTGTCCAGCCCTGAATGGGCTATTACAAGTTCGGATCGACGATTCGAAAAAGAAAGCGAGTTGGGGCCAGATTATGGGAGGCGCAATGTTTGGCGCTAAGCTGAAAGTCGCGGTGCTCTACGACGTTTGGGAAGACGACCCGGCCGCGGTCCAAGCCGCGGAGGAGAAGCCCAAGACGCGCAAAAAGTCCCGCAAGAAAAAAGAGAAGAAGGAAGATCGCGAGGAGATTTTTGAAGCATTAGCCGAGCTCGGGCATGAGCCCTTCTACCAGGTGCTCGACGGCCGTGCGCAATCCCTGCATGCGCTGGCAAAGTGCGGGGCAGACCTCGTCTTCAACCTGACCGAGTCCTATGCCGGCGATGACACCAAGGAAATGAATGTCGCGGCCTATCTTGATTTGCTGGGCCTGCGCTATACCGGGGCCGGGCCGCACGCCAGTTTTCTGGCGCAAGATAAAGCAGTTGCCAAAAAGATGTTCGCCTTTCACGGCATCAAGACCCCGTTTTTCGCCACCGCTTACCGCGGCCGCATCGAACACGCGCACGATGTCTCATTTCCCCTGATCGTAAAGCCGGTCTCTGAAGATGGCTCGATCGGCATAGACGAGGGTGCGGTCGTGCAGAGCATCAAGGAACTCATGGAGCGGGTGGAATACATCCAGGAGGAGTTCGACTCTCCCGCACTGATCGAGGAATTTATCGAAGGCCGCGAGATCTATGCAGGCATACTCGGGAGCTATGAACATTCCGAAGTGCTGCCGCTGGTTGAACTCGATCTTTCGCGGCTCCCCAAGGGCACACCCAAAATTGCCAGTTGGGACGTGAAGTTTGAGGAGTCTACGGAAGTACACAGGCTCACGAAGTCAAGCCTGGCCACTGATCTTGATGAGGAGACCAAGGCCAAGCTTTCGGAAACGGCGCTGGCCGCCTATCAGGCGGTCAAGTTGCGCGACTATGGTCGCATCGACATGAGGCTCTCTTCGAAGGGCGAAATCTACGTTATCGAGGCCAATCCCAACCCCTGGTTGGCCAGCGGCCAGGAGTTTGCGATGGCGGCGAAGGCTGCCGGACGTTCGTACACGGAATTGATCGGGGAGATTGTCAATCTCGCCATGGGACGCTACATGAGCCACGGGATCCCGGCCGGTGTCGTACAAAAAACATAGCAGTCAAAGATCTCTGCACTTTTGTCCATCTCCGGACTCGTCCACCGTTTCGTGTCACATACATCCGCGCGTGAATTGTTACAATCTTCTGTTTCACTCCATTCATCTGCGGCAGCAAGGAAAAGGAAGCTTGTGGTCATTGGTGTTCCGAAAGAGAGTTATCCCGGCGAACGGCGGGTTGGACTAGTGCCGCTGGTCATCCCGGCACTTTCCAAGTCGGGCTTCGAAGTCGTAGTAGAAGCCGGAGCCGGCCTTGCGGCAGGCTATCCCGATGCCGAGTACTCCGCCAAAGGCGCCAGAGTCGTATCCAGCCGCGCCGAGGTATTCCAGGCAGCCGATATTCTGGTTCAGGTTCTCTGCTACGGATCAAATGACGTAACCGGAAAAGCGGACCTGCCGCTGCTGCGCCCGGGGCAACTGCTGGTCGGGTTCCTGAGGCCTTTCGGCTCCGCGGAGGTGATCCGCGAAATCGCGCAGACTGGGGTGACCGCGTTCTCCGTGGAATTGGTGCCGCGCACCACGCGTGCTCAGAGCATGGACGCGCTGTCCTCGATGGCAACGATCTGCGGCTACAAATCGGTCTTGATTGCGGCAGAGAAACTGCCACGCATATTCCCCATGCTCACGACAGCAGCGGGTACGATCACTCCGACGCGCGTATTTGTGATTGGCGCGGGAGTCGCAGGACTGCAAGCCATCGCCACCGCACGGCGGCTGGGTGCGGTTACATCCGCCTACGATCTTAGGCCGGTTGCCAAAGAGCAGGTACAAAGTCTGGGAGGACGTTTTGTCGAACTCCCCATCACGGCGAAAGACGCGCAGGACGAGCGCGGTTACGCTCGCGCGCAGGACGACAGCTTCTACCAGAAACAGCGCGAGCTTCTGGGCCAGGTTGTGCGCGACAGCGAGGTAGTCATTACCACGGCGGTCATTCCCGGCAAGAAGTCTCCGGTGCTGGTCACGGGAGACATGGTGCGGTCCATGGCTCCTGGATCCGTAATCGTTGATCTCGCTTCAGAACGCGGCGGCAACTGTGAACTGAGCCAAACCGGAAAGATTGTAGTCGAACACAACGTGACGATTGTCGGCACCATCAACCTGGCCAGTGGTGTGCCTTACCATGCCAGCCAGATGTATGCGCGGAATATTACCGCCTTTCTCCTGTACCTGATCAAAGACGGACAGCTTCAACTCAACCGCGACGACGAAATTGTCCGCGACACACTGGTGACGCACGAGGGCGAGGTGGTCAATGCTCGAGTTCGGGAATTCTTCTCGATGCCGGCGTTGGTTGCCGCGGGGGAAAGCTAAACGGCGGTGTTCGCGGATTCCTCAGTTTTCATCTAAATGATTGCCGGAGGCAAGATGGGATCGAACCTGATCAATGCGCTTTATATTTTCGTGCTGGCGGGTTTCATTGGGTTTGAAGTAATCAGGCGGGTGTCGCCTCTGCTGCACACGCCGCTGATGTCACTGACCAACGCGCTCGATGCCATAGCGGTCGTGGGCGCGATCGTGCTGGTGGGGGAGCACAAAAGCACATTTTCCACGGTGCTCGGCACCCTCGCGGTGATCGCCGCCACCAGCAATGTGGTGGGCGGATTCCTGATCACCGACCGCATGCTCAAAATGTTCAAGACCAGCCGTCCGACAAAGCCATGACGGAATTCGCGGGCAATCAGCACATCATTGAAGTCTTATACCTGATCGCAAGCATCCTCTTTATTCTTTCACTGAAGTGGATGAGTTCGCCCGGTACCGCCCGTCACGGAGTGTGGGCGGGCGAAGTCGGCATGGTGCTGGCAATCGTCGGCACGCTGTTACACCGGGGAATCGTCGATTACACATGGATCGCGATCGCGCTGGTGATCGGTTCTATTATCGGGGTGCCACTCGGCTTGGTACAGATGACCGCTGTGCCACAGCGGACGGCCCTGAGTCACGCTTTTGGCGCATTCTGCGTGACCTTGGTTGGCACCGCTGAGTTCTACCTGCGCAGCCCCAATGTTCCCCGATTCATGATGGCCGTTTTATCGATCGAGGTTATTCTCGGTTCTTTGACATTCACGGGCAGCCTGATGGCGGCGGGCAAACTTCAAGAAGTCCTTCCCCAGCGCCCAATCACATACCGGGGACAAAATGTCGTCAATCTGACGCTACTGGCCATTGCCGTGGTGCTCGCGATTTACTTGGTTTTGCATCCGGGCGACCGGCAGTTCTTTCCCTTCATTCTCGGGATTGGGTTGGCGGCCGGCGTACTGATGATCATCCCCATTGGTGGCGCGGACATGCCGACCGTGATTTCGCTGTTGAACTCGTACGCGGGACTCTCGGCGGCAGCCATGGGCTTTGTCCTTGACAGCAAACTGCTGATCATCGCGGGCGCCCTCGACGGATCTTCCGGCTTCATCCTCTCTGTAATCATGTCGAAGGCAATGAACCGGTCCTTCACTAACGTGGTGTTCGGGGCTTTTGGCCAGGTGCAAGCTTCTGCTGGCGCGGCCCAGGAAGCCAGGCCTGTCCGCAGCGCCACCGCTGAGGAGGCGGCGGCAATTCTCTCCGCTGCGAACAAAGTGGTGGTTGTCCCCGGCTATGGAATGGCCGTGGCGCAAGCCCAGCACAAGGTGCGAGAGCTATTTGACGCTCTCAGCAAGCGCGGCGTGGATGTCCGTTTTGCCATTCATCCGGTGGCGGGGCGAATGCCCGGACACATGAACGTCCTCCTCGCTGAAGCGGACATCCCGTACGACCGGTTGATGGAAATGGACGAGATCAACGGTGACTTTCCCCAGACCGATGTCGCCCTGGTGATCGGAGCGAATGACGTGACCAATCCCGCGGCGCGCACCGATGCCTCTAGCCCGATCTATGGCATGCCCATTCTCGATATCGACAAGGCCCGCACCGTGATGGTGATCAAGCGCGGCATGAGCCCTGGCTTCGCGGGTATCGACAATCCGCTTTATTACATGGACAAAACGCTCATGCTGTTTGGAGACGCAAAAGGATTTGTGGGGAATATTGTGAGGGAGTTGGGAGGAGGACACTGACGGAAAAGGTCTAAGTCGCCATCCCCGCCACCCTCGCCCGGTGCTCCTTAAGAATGCATCTGTCCATGACAACGAAAATGCCGGCTTTCCGGGCCTTCTCAGCGGCACCTTCGTTGACGACATCCTCCTGCATCCAGATGGCAGGCACTTTCAACTGAATCGCCTCGTCAATCACTTCTTCGACGAACTCCGGACGGCGAAACACATTCACGATGTCGACCTTCTCCGGGACTTGCAGCAGGGAAGCGTAAGAGCGCTCGCCCAACGCTTCCTCGATGTGCGGGTTCACGGGGATAATCCGGTATCCCTGGCTTTGCATGTATGCAGAAACGCCAAAACTAGGGCGCAGCGGGCTATCAGAGAGTCCAACGACCGCAATAATTTTGCAGCGTCTGAGCAGGTCGGCAATGGGATCAGTATTGGGGACAGTCGCCATTATGTCTAATCTATATTGTACCGGACTGAGTCGCGGCACGCTGCCGACGCGATCTCTCGCGTGCTTGATAAACGGGCAGCAATAAATCTCCAGTTCGTTTATTCTTTTCTGCCCAGCAATTCCATGGAGGCTCGCATTGATTCGACTGAAAAGTCGTGTTGTTCTCCTCGCGATCGTCGCTTTCCTATCTGTACCTGCCCTGCTCACTGGCGAACAAATCTCCGACAGCCTGTACCAGCAGCTGCAATGGCGGATGATCGGTCCGTTTCGTGGAGGACGAACCCGGGCTGTCTCCGGCGTGCCCAGCCAGCCTAACGTGTTTTACATCGGTGCGGTGGATGGCGGTGTGTGGAAGTCGGATGACTATGGCCGCACATGGAACCCGATTTTCGATAACCAGCCAACCCAGTCCATCGGTGCCATCGCGGTTGCCCCATCCGATCCCAATACCATCTACGTCGCCAGCGGCGAGGGACTGCATCGCCCCGATCTTTCGGTGGGGAACGGAATCTACAGATCGACTGATGCGGGCAAGACCTGGACGCACTTGGGGCTTGAGCAGGGGCAACAGATTCCAGCCCTCGTGGTTGATCCCGGGAATCCTAAACGGCTGTTCGCTGCAGTGCTCGGCCGACCTTACGGCGCCAGTGATCAACGCGGTATTTTCCGCTCAACGGACGGCGGCGAGAGCTGGCAGAAGGTTCTTTACAAAGATCAAAACACCGGAGGCTCTGATGTCGAAATCGATCCCTCCAATCCCAATGTGATTTATGCATCGTTATGGGAGGAGCGCCTGGGCCCATGGGAAGACAAGAATGGCTTTAGTGGCACCGCGGGTGGCTTGTTCAAATCTAGCGATGGAGGCAACACCTGGAAACAGTTGAACCAGGGGCTGCCTAAAAATCTGGTCCAGATTAATGTAACCGTGGCGCCAAGCCAACCCAACCGGCTATACGCAACGTTTTCGACCACCAGCCCCACAGAATACGCTTCCGGCAAGGGTCTCGGCTTCTATCGCTCTGACGATGGCGGGGAGACCTGGTACAACCCCACGGGCGATCCGCGGCCGGCATACAAGATCGGCGGCGGCGACCTTCCGATCCCCCGCGTTGATCCCAAGAATCCGGATGTGGTCTATACCGCGAGCCTGGTGACCATGAAGTCGACGGATGGCGGGAAGACGTGGACAAGCTTGCGCGGAGCGCCCGGCGGCGACGACTACCAAAACCTTTGGATCAATCCCAACGATCCCAAGATTATTCTGCTCGTCGCCGACCAGGGAGCGCTTGTCACCACCAACGGTGGCCAGACGTGGAGCTCGTGGTACAACCAGCCCACGGCTCAGCTTTACCACGCGATTGCGACGAATACATTTCCGTACCGGGTCTGTGGAGGGCAACAGGAGAGCGGGTCCGTGTGTACTCTCAGCCGCGGGAATGACGGAGAAATCACGTTTCGCGACTGGCACCCTGTGGGCGTGATCGAGTACGGCTACGTTGCGCCCGACCCGCTCGATCCTGATGTTGTCTACGGCGCGGGCCGTACCGAGGTTTCCAAGTTTCACTGGTCAACGGGTCAAGTCCAGAACATCACGCCCATCCCGATTAAAGGCGATTACCGCGCCGACCGCACTGAGCCGATTATGTTCTCGCCGCTGGATCCGCACACGCTCTTCTACGCCGCTAACGTGCTCTTCAAGACGAGTGACGGCGGGAGTACCTGGCAGACCATTAGTCCAGATCTGACGCGGGAGAATCCCGGAGCGCCGCCCAGTGTGAGCGATGTGCTGTCGTTGAATCCTAATGCCGCGAAACAGCGCGGCACGATTTACTCGCTGGCCCCATCGCACAAAAGTCCCAACACGATTTGGGCCGGCACGGATGACGGTCTGATTTGGATTACCCGGGACAGTGGCAAGAATTGGACCAACATCACGCCGAAAGAGTTGACGCCCTGGAGCAAGGTGAGTCAAATTGATGCCTCGCACTTCGACGATCAAACTGCTTACGCATCGGTCAGCCGTTTCCGTATCGACGATCTCCGGCCTTATATCTTTCGCACCCACGATGGCGGAAAGAGTTGGCAGTTAATCACCACTGGCTTGCCTGAAGACGCTCCCGTCAACACGGTTCGTGAAGATCCCGAGCGCAAAGGAATGCTGTTCGCGGGCACGGAATCCGCTGTTTGGATTTCATTTGACGATGGTGACCACTGGCAGTCGTTGCAATTGAACTTGCCCCATACCTCAATGCGCGACCTTTGGATCCACGACGGCGATCTTATTCTCGCCACCCATGGACGCTCGTTTTGGATCCTGGATGACATTAGCCCTTTGCGTCAGCTCAACGGTTCAACGGCGAATGCAGTCCACCTGTTCGAGCCAGCCACGGCTTACCGCGTTCGCCGCAGCACCAATACCGACACCCCTCTTCCGCTTGACGAACCGGCGGGGCAAAATCCACCTGATGGCGCGGCCATCGATTACTACCTTCCTCAAACTGTCAGCGGTCCCGTCACGCTGGAGATTGCGGATCCCCAAGGAAAAGTAGTTCGCCGATATTCCAGCGCGGACAAGCCGGAGGTCACCGAAGAAGAGCTGCGAAAACAGGTCATCCCGCTGTACTGGATTCGCATGTCGAAAACTCTCCCCGGCGATGCCGGAGTGCACCGCTGGGTTTGGGACCTGCACTACACCACACCGCTCTCGAGCCGGCATGAATTCCCCATCGCCGCCGTGCCGCATGACACGCCGCGGCTTCCGCTCGGACCACTAGCTGTCCCCGGTCAATACACGGTCAGGCTCACCGCCGCAGGCCAGACTCTTACTGTGCCCTTGACCGTCCGGATCGATCCCCGGGTGCACACGCCCGCGGAAGGCATTCAGCAGGAATTCAACCTGGAATTGCGTCTGGCCAACGCCTTAACGCACAGCTCGATAGCACTGCTCCAGGTCCGTTCGCTGCGCGACCAGATTCAGCAATCATCGAGCAAGGCGAGCGGCGCGGTCGCGGAGGCCGTCAAGAAATTCCAGGCGGATCTAGGGCTCATTCTCGACGGCCTGGCGGCTCCAGCCTCAGGGAAACCGGTGCCTGGCTTGAGCGCCATCACGCAAAACATAAGCACTCTGTACGGAATGGTGGGGCAGAGCGATGCCGCGCCTACATCCGCGCAAATGCAGGCCGTCAAAGATACCGAACACGACCTCTCTGTGGTGATGAATGGATGGGATCAATTCAGGAAGATTCGTCTTCCGGCGATGAACCGCCAACTGCAGGATGCGGGCCTTCCGCCGGTCCGACTTGAAATGAAACCCCAAGCCGGTGAGTCGGAGGGCGACGAAGAATAGGCTAGGGCTATTGCCTGACGTTCAGCTTTTGGACGTCGCACGCCGCTGGCCTATGGTGTTTGCGGGAGGCCCAGCGACGCGGCAATCTTGTTTTTGTATTCGCGCGCTTTCCCGATCGCCTGTTGCTCATCAACAGTCAACAGCTTTCGATCGCGCATTACGAACCGGCCTCCAATGACTACCGTCTCCACGTCGCTGGCCTTTAGCGCGTAAGCCAATTGCGCATAAACGTCGTACATGGGCACGGCGTTGGGCACGTCCAAATTAATTAGCAGCAGATCTGCCTTCTTCCCGGGCTCCAGCGATCCGATCTCCTTGTCCATGTGGAGGGCGCGGGCGCCTTCAATAGTCGCCATCGCGACCACTGCTTTCGCGTTCAGCGCCAGCGGGTTCATGCGGGTGATCTTCGCTAGTTTCGCCGCGAGATCCATTTCCTCCATGATGTCGAGATCGTTGTTGCTGCCCGCGGGACCGTCCGTTCCAAGGCCAACCGCGACACCGGCAGCTCTCATGTCCGGCACTGGCGAAACGCCGCTCGCCAGCATCATGTTGCTGGATGGGTTGTGCACGCAACCCGCTTGCCGCTGAGCCAGCGTCTTCTGGTCCGCGGCATCAACAAAAATGCAGTGCGCCGCGACTATATCGGGTCCGAGCACTCCAATTCTTTGCAGGTATTGCACCGGCGAAGCGCCGTTCTGGCGTTCGCTGTCGTCCCATTCTTTCTTCATTTCGGCAACATGAATCAGGATGGGCGCGTGATGCTTCCTAGCAAGCGCGGCAGAATCCTGGAGGGTTTTACGCGAGCAGGTGTAAATAGAATGAGGCGCAACCGCCGCATGGATCAGTGGGTCGCCTCGCCATCGATCCAGAAACTCCTCCGTGTAGCTCTGCATTTCCGCTTCGTTCTTGTTGTCCGGTGCAGGGAAGTCGATCCAGGTTTCTCCCAGTACACCGCGCATCCCCGCCGCTTTGGTCTCTTCCGCCACGGCATCCTCGAAGTAGTACATATCCGCGAAGGTGGTGACGCCGGAACGAATCTGCTCGGCGGCGGCCAGTCGCGTCCCCCAGCGCACGAACTCCTGGTTAACGTTCTTGGCCTCCGCAGGAAAAATGTATTTATGAAGCCAATCGTCGAGCGTGACGTCATCATGCAATCCGCGGAATAGCGTCATGGGGACGTGCGTGTGGCCGTTGACGAATCCCGGCAAAACCAGCTTGCCGGCTGCATCAATCCTTTGCATCGGCGAATACTTGGCCAAAAGGTCGACACGCGGACCGACCGCGACAATGGAGTCGCCTTTCACGACGACAGCGCCGTCGTTGTAAATCGCACGGTTGCCATTCATGGTGATCACAGTGCCCCCGACCACCATGAGGTCCACGCTTGCTTTGGTCTGGCTGTGTGCGACAACCGGATTAGCTAGGAGAGCAAGCCACACTACGACGGCAGTCCATCGAAGAACCGCAATGTGCACAGGCTGACCCCTTCAGAGGAGTTGAAACCAGTTGAGACGAGATGTTCAGGACAGATGCCGCTGCCGACAGCCGGACGTATCGGTTCTGGCCCGAGTTCAGTGCGCTGGAACCGCTACCCCTTCACAATCTTTTTTGCGCCTGGATCCCACACCGCAATGCTCTTGTTGAAGTATGCGAAATTGGCCAAATGACAGCCAATGGCGGCATTATTCCCGAATACCTCGTTTTCCACTACCGGCTTGCGGCTCCGCACGGCATTAAAGAAATTGGTCTCGTGATCGACGAGATCGCTGTAGCTTTTGGGCACGGTAAAGACCTCGCCCTCTTCATCCACCTTGTAGGTCAGCGGTGCGGGAAGCGGGTGCTGCTTTTCCCATTCATCCAGGTATTGCTGGCGCATGGCTTCTGGCCACCCGAAAATCGAATATCCTTCGGGCTGTGGGCGCGTGTCCTGGGGCGTGTAGGTGAGCGTGGAGTCTTTAATGACAAGAGTTCCCTCCGTCCCGTAGAACGCGATGAACTCTCCACCTTCATTATTCAGGTTGCAACGAATATAGGTGCGGAAGTCAGGATAGTCGTAGAACGTTTCGATGAGATCCGGGAAGTCGCGACCATCCTTCCAGCGGAACAGCCCGCCCGCCGACTGGGCTCGGGACGCGACCGTGTTCGTGCCGGTGATGAAATGAATGCCAGAGATCAGATGCACGAACAAGTCACCGGCCAGCCCTTCTCCATAATCGCTAAAGCAGCGCCAGCGGAAGAATCGAATGGGATCGAACGGCCGCTTCGGCGCGCCATCCAGGAATGCATTCCAGTCGATCGTCTGCTCACTGGCGTTCGGCGGGACGGGATAAACCCAGGCGCCACTGGCCGAATTGCGGTCCCAATAGGCAACGATGTTGAATACCTTTCCCAGTTTTCCGGAATCGTATATTTCTTTTGCCTTCGCGTAGAGAATCGAACTCACGCGTTGACTCCCCACCTGTATGATGCGGCTGTTCTTCTGCGCAGCTGCCATGATGGCGAAGCCATCCTCGACAGTGTGAGACATCGGCTTCTCGCAATACACGTCCTTGCCGGCCGCGCAGGCATCCTCTACTACCTTGCGGTGCTGATGATCCGTAACGGCGACGATGACCGCGTCAACATCCTTGCGGTCCAGAATCTCCTTGTAGTTGCGGGTGGCGGGGACAATCTTCTTTACCGACTCTTGCGCCGCCTGGTGACGCGAGTCATACAGGTCGCAAACTGCCACGCATTCAATGCCCGGCACCAGGAGCGACGCCTTCAGCAGTTCACAGCCGCGCACGCCGGTGCCGATGGATGCGAAGCGCACCGTGTCACTGGGTGCAAATGGCATGGGAGACGCCAGAAGGGAGGCCGGCTCCAGCATCGTAACTTTCGCGATCGCGCCCGCTGCGGCGGTCGCAGTACCTATCCGGATGAACTGCCGGCGAGTTAGGTCACTGGGACGCATCAAATGAGAGCTCCTTGAGGAAAAGTGAAATTGCAGTTTCTGCCGATGGCCGTGCTGCCGTTCGTTGTGGAAAAACGATTATGCCATGCCACCCGTTGCAAGTGCGAGATAAAGGAAATCCGATAGGCCTCGTGCTGTGATCTTAGCGCCAACCGGCCGATCGTGATCAGGTCTATTCCCGGCAAAATCGTACCGACGGAAGCGGCTAATGCCACTTAGCTTCGCCTTCGATCAGAGTGACGTAGCGGTTCAGGGGGAGATCCGTGTAGCGGTCGACCGCGCTGCTGGGGGCGGGCCATTTTACTTCCACCCAGTCAATTTTCCTTCTCTTGCCGATGCCCAGCACCAGGCGCGGGTCGCACGATGAGAGAAAGCTGCCCCCCCCGCTTTTCATTCTGCGTCGTTTCAGATCGCCCGTCTGGTAAGTAATGCGAGCACCCACCGCATCCCGGTTGGATTTTTTTCCAATCAGGCTCAGCCCCAGCCAGTTATTCTGACGGCCTGCGTTGTTGCGCAACAGCACAGGTGAGCCGTCATTAATAGACAGCAGCAGGTCGAGTCCGCCGTCATTGTCGAAGTCGCCCGCCGCCATGCCACGGGCGGATAGCGGCTGAGAAAAGATGGGACCGCTTTGTGCGCTGACATTTTCAAATCCCCGGCCGGTGTTTCGAAACAAGAGCGGAGGTTCCTTGTACTTCACCTGGCTGTGGACGCGCTCGATCAGGTCGTCGGGATTGCCGTTGGCAAGGAAAATGTCCAGGTTGCCATCGTTGTCATAGTCCAGGAACTTCAGTCCCCAACCGCTCAGCAGCCTCGTGGCCATTGCGATGCCTGTGGCTCCCGCCTGGTCATCGAAGGTCTCGTCATGATTGTTCTGATAGAGCGAGTACATCTCGCGATCGATATTCGCGACGAACAGGTCCATCCAGCCGTCCTGGTTGTAATCCGCGGAATCCACGCCCATGCCGGATCGGGGGCGGCCATCGGCGCTATAGGCGACGCCTGCCTGTTCCCCAATCTCATCGAAGCGGCCTCCGCCCCGATTCATGAACAGGAAGTTTCGCACTGTGTCGTTGGCCACGAACAGGTCCATGCGTCCGTCATTGTTCAGATCGGTCGCGACCACGCCCCAAGCCTTTCCTGATTGCCCAGCAATCCCGGACGACTTGCTCACATCTGTGAAGGTTCCGTCGCCATTGTTGTGGAACAACCAACTGGAAGTCGGCGCGTACAAGTGGGGAATGCAATACCCGCGCTGCGCATCTTCGCCGCCACCGCACGCCTTGTTTTCCGCCTTCGAAAACTTCACGAATTGGCACACAAAAAGATCGAGCTTGCCGTCGTTGTCATAGTCGAACCATACCGCGCTCGATGACCACCCCGGCGCCGCGACGCCCGCCTTCTCGGTCATGTCAGAAAACGTTCCGTTACCATTGTTGTGATAAAGAATGCTGCGGCCGTATTGCGTGACATACAAATCGGGTAGGCCATCGTTGTCGTAATCACCGACTGCGACACCCTGCCCATAGCCGCCTCCCGCGACCCCTGCCGCTTCCGTGACATCCGTGAAGGTACCGTCGCGATTGTTCCGGTACAGCGCATTCCGCAGCGGTACAGCAGGGTTGAAGAAGTCGCACTTACCGCTGTTCACCAAGTAGATATCCATCCATCCGTCATTGTCGTAATCCAGAAACGCGCATCCCGGACCGGTAGTTTCCGGCAAGTAGCGCTCGGGTGATCTGCCGCTGACGTGAGTCCATGTAATTCCACTCGCAGCGGCCGGCACTACTTCAAAAGCGTAGGCGGGGCTGGGAAGTGCGCGGGCCAGCGCGGCAAATGGTCGCACCGCCATCGTTCCCAGCAGTCCCGAGATGAATTGCCGGCGAGATGCGGTCAGCAGGGAACCGAATTGTGTGGATGATTTCGTGGCGACCCTAACCTGAAGTTCTCATCACGCACGAGTGGAACGGCATTCTCCTACTGCGGTGCTGGCGTCGCCTGGCCCTCTTGAGCCGGTGGGCGGGGCGTCTCCGATTCCTTGGTCATTTGCCGGTGAATAGCGAATTCGCGGTCGGCATCCTGCTTGCGTCCGCTGCGGCTGTACGCGGTCGCCAGGCTGTAATGAATCGCGGGATTTCCGGGCTCAAGCTTGGCGGCGCTTTGCAGGGGCGCGATGGCGTCGGAGAACTTGCGAGCCGAAATCAGGCTGTCTCCCCAGCCCAGGAATGCGTCGCCAAACCCGGGATCCAACTGGGACGCCCGGGAGAAATGTGCGCTGGCCTCTTCCCACTGCTGGGATTGCCGGGCCAGTTCGCCTAATACATATTCCGCCCCCGCATTAGACGGATCGACCTTGAGTTCCTGCTCCATCTCGCGTTTCGCTTCCTCGGCTGCCGCTGCCGAAGCATCCGGCTTCGACAGCAGTAATCTGCCCAGGCGGAAGTGGATACCAGGCAGCTTCGGATCTTGTTGCAGAATCCAGCGGTACTCTTTGGCCGCTTCCTCCCACTTGCCTTGCATCTCCAGTGCTTCTGCATTCAGTTCATGTGCCTGGTACGACTGTGGCGCGTTCTGCGCCAGTTCTTGGGCCGCCAGCGTGGAAAGATCCGAATAAGCGTGGACGGCTACATACAGAACTTCGGGATCGTGCGGGAAATCGTGGGTCAGCGTCTGCAGGAACGTGACCGCGTCCGCGGGACGGTTCAGGGTCATGGCGCAGTGCACCCCATCCAAACCGATGCGCCGTTTGAGTTGATTTTCCGTGGTGGGCTGCCGGAGAGAGGCCTTGAGCCCCGGAAGGGCCTCGGCACAATGACCGGTTTCAGCGAGATCTACGCTGTTGGCGCGCGCGGTAGCTTTCTGCTGTGCCTGGGGTTTCCCATCTACCTGTGCGGGAGAAGCAGCGGCGAGAAGGATCACTAGAGCTACTGTGAGACCTGGGTACGGGTACATAGCGAGACAACAATCTTACAAGGACGGCGGGCGTTTTGGGCGCCTGCCGTCCTTGCGGGGTGAGCAACGGGCAATCAGAAGTAGAACTTCACAGCGAACTGGATCTCTCTCGGATCCTGGCTCGCGGTAATCAAGCCGTTACTTGTGTTGGGGTGTGCGAAGTTGGGGTGATTGAGTGAGTTTAGGAAATCTGCGCGGAACTGAAACCGCATCGATTCGCTAAGCGGAAAGTTCTTCTGCAAGCTTACATCCAGGTCGGTATAGCCGGGCCCAATGACCGGACCCTGCGCGGGACAGTTGCCAAAAGTTCCGGGCGCGGGTGCCGTCGCGAATGATGGATCGAACCATAACAAGCCGTTGGCACTTGTGGTTTTCGGGTAGCGCAGCAATGCATCATTGCAGTTGAAGCGCGGACCCGGGGAGCCGGTCCCAGAGTTGTCCGGTCCATACATGGCCAGCGGGAACCCGGTGTGCCAGGAAAGGATCGGGTTAATCGACCAGTTGCCTACCACGGCGTTTGCCACCGCGGGCAAGTCTCTGCCAAATTGCTTACCGCGGCCGATGGGCAATTCGTAGACCGCGTAGGCGCTTAATACGTGCTTGGAATCCCAGTAGCACTGCGCCCATTCCGCACGCGGGTCATAGAAGTTTTGGAAATAAGGTGACGACGGCGTGGTTTGGGTGGTGTTGCTCCAAGTCCCAAAATATCCGCTGTTGTCCGTCATGCACTTGGAGAAGGTGTAGGAAACCTGGGTTTCCAGACCGTGACTGAAGCGCTTCTGCAGGACGGTCTGCAGAGCGTTGTAGCGCATGTTTCCGTTTGAGTTTGTCAGCTTCACGGCGCCAAACCCGTTGGGGCCGAAGGTGGGGGAAGTTGCCGTCGAGCCGTTCACTCCTACCGGGTTTTGACCGCCAACGAATGGGCTCGGTGTCACTGTTCCATCCGAGTGCAATTGTCCCTGTGTCAACCACTGGGGAACCATCAGGTGGGTTCCATGCTGGCCGACGTAGCCGAGTTGAAAAGTTGTGTCATTCGCAATCTGATGTTGGAATGTCAGATTCCACTGTTGTGCCATGGCCGGCCGCACCGTCGAGTTCCACGCCAGCATGGTGGCTCCGATGAATGGGTTTCCACCCACCACGGAGCCCGCGACTGGACCCGCCTCAGTAGTGAAGGGCGCGCCGCCGGTTGTAAGAGTGTTGATAGCCTGGCTCTGCGGTGGAGTGTTTGGTGGATTCTGGGTCAGCCGCAGGTTGGTCCCAGTACCCTCAAGATAAGAGGAAATCGTGTACGCGCCCCGAATTACGGTTTTGCCGCCGAATGCCGCGGGCGTCCACGCGAAGCCGATGCGAGGTTGGAACGCCGGCAGACCGTAGTCGCTGCTGTAGAGCCCGGAACTGAATCCGTTGCTCCCGACGCCTACTACGGGCGTATTGCCGGGATATTGAAGCGCTCCGGTCAGTATGTTGATGTTCACCTGGCGATTGTCAGTTTCCGTCCACGGTGTGACGGCTTCATAGCGAAGTCCCAGGTTCAGCGTTAGAGAATTTGTCACGCGCCAGTTGTCCTGGACATAACCCGCGTAAAGCCAGTTCCGCTGGTGCCATCCACCCCCGCCAGAAGTTACACCGTGGCCCACGAGGTTCGGCAAGCCAAGAGCGAAGTCCGCGCCCGCGGCTGCATTCAAGACGTCGCCGCTCGCCCCCACCGGTGCCGAGTATTGTCCGTTATAAAGCAGCATGCCCAGTTCGCCGCCGTTTCCCGCGTAGAACACATTGACTCGGTAGCGGTTCATCTGGAAGCCAGCCTTGATTACGTGCCGGCCATGGGTGTAGATCAGGTTGTCGTTGAATTGAATTACGGTGGACGCAAAATTCTCCAGCGTGATCGCTTGCCCCAGATTGTTCAGAGTGCCGCCGGGTTGGTTGGTAATGGTGCCACCACCAAAGCTGAACAGAGGCAACCCGGCTGAAGTGACGCCCGATATTCCCAGCCCCGAGGCCAGTGCTCCAACTTCAGAGGGGAATGTGAAATTGTTGTTGACGAAGTAAACGTAGTTGACACCGAAACGCGCATCGTTCAGCAGGTTGGGACTGATGGTGTGCGTCCATCCGGCGGCTGTGTTGTATAGCCGCGCGACCGACACCTGCTCACCCAGCAGTGCTACCGAGTTGGTGTTCGGATCGTGTTGATATCCTTCCGAGTAGCGCAGGAAGATGCGGTCCTTCTCCGACAGGTTGAAGTCAAGCTTGACGTCTCCCTGATCGCTATTGAACTGCTGCCCGATCAAATTCACAGCTTGCCCGAAACCATTCGGCAATGTTGCGCTGGCCCGGGGATAGAGCGAAGAAGTGCCCAACTTGGTGAAGGCCGGGTTGAGCATGTTGGTTGGAATGATGTTTCCGGCAAAAGGTGTTCTTGCCGAGGGTGCGACCAGTGAACAGGGAGTTCCGTTTACCCCGGTATTGGGAGCGCAGGGATTGTAAAGTTGCACTCCTGTGGCCAGCAGGGAACTGAAATTTCCCCCGATTTGCGCGGGAGTCAGAACTGTAATCGTTGAAGCAGCAGGTGGATGATCAAGCCGCCCACCCTGGTAGTCGGCGAAAAAGAAAATCTTGTTCTTGATGATGGGTCCGCCGAATGTGCCGCCGAACATGTTCCAACGCAGTTCTGGCTTGGGGAGCACTCCTGTGGTGCCGCGTGTGAGCCCATTTTCCCACCGGTTCGCGTTGAACACGTCATTGCGGAAGAATTCGAAGACGTCGCCATGATAGCTATTGGTCCCGGATTTCAGCGTCGTATTGACGATGCCTCCCTGGAAGTTTCCAAATTCCGCGGAAGCGTTCTGCGTGATGAGGTTGAATTCCTGAATTGCATCCGGGGAAGGTGTCAGTCCAAGCCGGTTCTCCGAAACCTGGTTATTGTCGATTCCGTCGAGCAGGAAGTTGTTTGCCTGTTCGCGATTGCCGTTGATGTAGGGACGCCCGCCGCCTTCGGCAGTGTTGGAGCCAAGGTTCAGGCTGGCGGCATCCACCGTGACTGCCCCCGGAGCCAGCAATGTCAGTTGGACAGGATTGCGAGTCGCGAGCGGCAAATTATCGTTCGTACGGGAGTCGATAATTGTGTCGACTTCGGTGGTTTCCGTTTTTAGAACCGGGGCTGCCGCCGCGACTTCCACCGTCTCGGTCACCTGACCGACTTTCATCTGCACGTCAATGCGCGCCGTCTGGTTCAGCACTACCGTAAATGGGGGATGGACGACCGTCTGAAAGCCAGGCGCATTTACCTTTACTTCATAGCTTCCCACCGGCACACGATTCAGGTTGTAGCTGCCAGAGTCATTGGTTTTGGCCGACCAGACGGTCCCGCGCTGGCTGTCGGTGGCGGTTACGGTGGCGCCCGAAATGGGTGCCCCGCTGGGGTCGGTGACAGTCCCCACGATCGCGGCAGTAATCTCTTGCCCCATCGCGCTGCTGAGCAGGCCTGATAAGACCAGGCAGAGCAGTATGGGAAACCCCACTCGCAAGAAAAGGCTCCTTCGCATCACAGACCTCCTGAGCATTCACACTAAAAAAACTGTTGTGAACTCTTGGTCGCAATGCTATATAGCAGATGACGGCTGTGGGTCAAGCAGAAAATGTTCAAAACGGGAAAAATTTGACAATTGATTGTCCCGGGCCTGCGCTATAGCAGCGTCATGTGCTCTATATCGGTTGCCGGGATCTCCGTTTTATGAGAAAGGGCAGACAGCGTGTTTATGCGCTTCTGCCCCAGTCAGTGGGTTGCTAACTGCAATAACGATTTTGCAGAACGGCAGTAGGCCGCTATATATGGGTGGAAGTCATAGCGGAGACAGAGGTCGGCGAGCGGGGCCATGGAACCCCAAGCATTGCAGGCGAACACAGCTCTATAGCGGAAGGCCCGCAAGATATATTGAAAGGGCGTCGGAGTAGGCATGGGCAAGAACAACGGGAACGGGATTCCGGCTTATCGCAGGATTCAAAGCGCCATTCTGAAGCGCGTAGAGTCAGGAAGCCTTAAGCCTGGGGATCCGGTTGATTCTGAACGGGAACTGGCCAGAATTCATCGCGTCAGCCTGATGACCGCGCGCCACGCACTGGCCGCGCTGGAACAGGAAGGGGTGGTGGAAAGGCGGCAGGGGGTCGGCACATTTGTGGCGCCTCCAAGGATTCATTTCAACAAGCTCGTCAGTTTCAGCAACCAGATGGCGGTTCGCAACCTCTCGGCTTGCTCCAAGATTTTGTGCTTTAGTTCAATCAAGGAACCCGAACTCGCGGCCAGACTCTCCCTGGAACCTGCTCGTCCTCTCTTAAAGCTTGAGCGCCTGCGCGAAGGTGGAGGGGAGCCCTTTGCTATTGAGACCTGCTATTTATCGGCGGAAGATTTCCCCGATCTCCATTCCGCCGCACTGCAGCGTGGGTCGTTGTTTTCTGCTCTGGAGAACGACTACGGAGTCGAGTTGTCGCACGCCGATGAAGAAGTGGATGCTACGGTGGCTGATCCGCGGACAGCTCGCTTGCTCGCCATCGCTCGTGGCCAGCCAGTGCTGAGGATCCGCCAGGTGATTTATTCCAAGACCGGCAAAGCGACAGTGTATGTCCTTGGGCTCTACCGATCGGACCGGCATACTTTGTTGATTCGTCGCTACCGGTAGCCGCAAACTATTTCAGCGGGATTTCACTCAGCTCTTACGGCTCAAGCTTCATGCGCCGCATAATCTCCGTAAAGCGCGGGTCGGAGCGCAACACATCGTAGGCACGATCCACCTTCAGGTAAATCAGGGAGCTGGTACGCTCATCGTATGCCTTGTTGAGCCAGCGGAAGGCCTCGTCTTTGTCGCCCACGCTCGCATACACTCCGGCGATTTCAAGCGGCGAAACATATTCCTGCCGCGACAGTTCGAGAAGGTGGTTCAGAATCTGGGATGCCTGCTCCTTCTGGCCCGCCGCGGCATCAGCTCGCGCCAGATAGGCTTCGGCAACCGGGTCGGCTTGCGAGAGCTCTACGCCTTTCTGAAATTCCTGCAGTGCCTCTGGGTAACGTTTTTCGTACTGATATGCCAACCCAAGGACCCGGTGTGCCAGAAGAAAGTTGGGGTCCAGCTCGAGTGCGCGGCGGCAGTTTGGTATTGCATGCTCGTAATCACGGGCCATCATGTAATGCCAGCCCATATGCTCGTTCATGACGGTATCAGTTGGAGCAAGTTCCAAAGCGCGCTTGGCCTCCGCCAGCGACTCCTGTGTTCGCCCAAGGGCCGTGAGTTCGTGGGAGTACCAGTGGTGTGCCGTATCGTATCCGGGATTCAAATTGATCGCGGTCTTGAACTCCTCTTCGGCCCCCGCCCAATCCCAATCGTAGGTGAAGTGAATGTAGGCGAGCGAAGTATGTGCCTCGGCCAGCGTGTCATCAATAGCCAGCGCCTGCTGGGCAGCAGCGCGCGCCTTCGGCATTGCCTCCCGTGGAGGCAGAATGCTGTACCCGTACGATCCCGCGAGAAGGTAAGAATCCGCCAGGCCCGCATATGCGAGTGCGTAATTGGGATCGTTCTGAATGGCCTGCTCAAAATAGTGAAGGCTTTTCTTCACTCCATCCGCGCTCCGCTTATTCCAAAAGAACCGACCGTGTAGGTACAGCTGATAGGCCTCTCCGCTGCCGGTCGCCGCTCGGGTGAATCGCCGCCTTTCGTCGTCTGTCGATCTGACAGTGAGCGCGTTGGCAAGTTCCTGGGAGATTGAATCTTCCACCTGGAACATATCGACGAAGTTTTCGTCGAACTTTCCCGCCCAGATTACCTCGCCATCCGATACCCTTAGCAAACGGGCGGTTACGCGCGTGCGCTCTCCGATGCGCTGAACACTGCCCTCCATCACCGATTCCACTCCCAGTTGCCGGCCCGCGGCAATAGGGTCCTCCGCGGTCGCATATTTGCGCACGGCACCCACCGGACGTACCACGAGTTGATGCAAATTCCCCAGCCTTGTGATGAGCGCGTCCGCCAACCCCAAGCCGAGGTATTCGTCATCCGGGGCGGGGTCAAGAGCTTGAAATGGAAGGATGGCAACTGATCTGGCGGATGCGCGAACTGCCGTCGACCTTGGGCCGACGTGTGACCAGAGATAGATGACTGCGCCCGCCAGCAGAACTATTGTCGCCGTTACCCAAGCGATCCGCCGATACGAAGATGTGCTGGTCGCGCCCGCAGTGCGACTTGGGAGTGAAGTTATCCCGGTCCGGTCTTCCTCCCTGGACCCTACTCCGGGAATACCACCGGCGGGAGTAGCGATGTCGGGGCTGTCCGTTGCGGGCGTACTTACGGCGGAAGTGAACGCTGTGCTGGGTGCTTCGTTTTCAGGGCTCTCATCGCATTCCGTCACGGCCCCATGAAAGCGGTAGCCCTTTCGCGGGACCGTCTCGATATAGGGCTGCCGGTCCTCGGCATTACCAAGAGCCTTCCTCAGCAACGAAATATTGACCGTGAGGTTTGTCTCTTCAACAAAGCTGTCCGGCCAAACCGCTTTCATCAACTCGTCTCGGGTAATCAAGTGACCTGCGTTTGCCACCAGGTAAACAAGAATGTCGAAGGTCTTGGGTTGTAAGGGGACAGGCGTGCCGTTGCGCAGCAGAAGGTTCTCCTCCGGGTAGAGGCGAAAGGCGCCAAAGCGAAAGTGCTTCGTTTTCAGAGCCATGAAAACCTTCGCTGGGAGTCCCAAGAATCTCCCAACAAGTCCTTAATGTGTTTCAAAGGATAGGAAACAGACAGTTGTGACTTAATCCCCGAGTATGGGCCGGAAGGTTGGCAACGCTCGCCCGTAGCGGCTTACATCCGGTTAACAGCTCGCAACATTGTAACTGAAATTGAGAGATCCGCTGAAACGGCTCCCCCGCTTGTTACAGAAACAGGCCGGCTTTCCGGTGACACACAATCCCTAGCAATTCCCAGTTCCTTCCCAAGGACAAGAAAAGCCCTCTTCCGCTACTTTCGCTCACGTCAGATCACAGGCCGCTAGCCCCTCCCCAGGTGTGGCGCCATACATCAGGTCCCAAACTCGGCCTTCGGGTCAAAGAAACAAGGAGAGAGATCAATGAAAAGCAATACCCTGTCCGTCAAACTCGCAAAGGCGATGTTGGCCTTTGCCGCAGCCCTCCTGCTCGGCATGCCTGCCTGGGCTCAGGAGCCGGCTAACTACAGCTTCCAGACCTTTATCTATCCGGGCGACACTTTCACTCAGACCCTCGGCATCAACAATGCCGGAAAGATCGCTGGCTATCACGGCGCGAACATCAACAAAGGTTTTACCTTGATTCCGCCCAATAGCTTTACCAATGAGAACTTCCCGCAATCAGCGCAGACCCAGGTGATCGGCATCAACAACACGACCGGCACCGCGGGATTCTATGTTGATAAATCCGGCGTGACCCACGGGTTTCTCGATTACAACGGCAAGTTCACCACCGTTGATTTTCCCGGCACTACGTTCAACCAACTGCTGGGATTGAACGATCACAATCAGGCGGCCGGGTACTATGCCGATGCCGACGGTAATGACCACGCCTACGTTTATGCAAAGAATGGCGGGATTTTCGAAGTATTGACCATCCCGGGAGCGGTGAGCGCGCAAGCCACGGGAATTAACAATACGGGAGTCATTACCGGTTTCTACATCGATGCCGCGGGCGTAAACCATGGCTTCATGTTGAACGCGGGCACCTTCACGAAACTCGACTTTCCCGGTGCGGCTTTCACCCAGGCTTTGGGCCTGAACAACAAGGGTAATGTAGTCGGCTTTTGGATGGACGCGGGTGGCGCCAGCCACGGCTGGACCTACAATGTTGGCAATACTAAGCAGTTTGCCACCGTGGACGATCCGGATGGTTTGGGCACCAGCCTTATCAATGGGATCAACGATCTCGGACAGTTGGTCGGGTTCTACGTTGACGCCCAGGGCAACACCGACGGTTTCGAAGCCACGCCCCAGTAGTCAGGCAAGGGTTCGAGTATCCCCGCGTGAACCCATGCTGCAAGCATCGCCCGGCTGTGCCACAGCCGGGCGATTTTTCTTGGCCGCTCAGTGTTTATTTTCCGCCACTTGGAAGAACCGCCACTTCCGTCATTGCAATTTTCTGATCCAGAATTGCGGCTTTGCCCTAATCCCGTGCATCTGATGCTGGGTGCGGACGAGACAATGCCACATTACCGACTCATGGGCTCGTTCTAGGGTCTTTTCCGCTATCGTCGATCAATGCCATTGCAAGTCGGAGGTACCACGGTGCTTGCTGCCGAACGGACGGTTGCAGTTCAAAACGACCTGTTAACGCGAATCGCGCACGCTCGTGCGCTGACCGATGAGCTGTTTCAGGTAGTAAAGCCGGACGCGCTTTACGATCGCCCCATTCCCGAGCGGCATCGTATGGTTTTTTACATCGGGCACCTGGAAGCCTTCGACTGGAACCTCTTGCGGGAGAGGGCATTGAAGCTCACTCCCTTCAGCCCTGCGTTCGATCGCCTGTTCGCGTTCGGAATCGATCCCGTAGGCGGTGGTCTGCCCACCGATGAGCCGCAGGATTGGCCGCGCCTCGAAGACGTGCTTGCGTATCGCAAACGAATACGCGACGTTCTCGACGAGGGCCTGGATTCGGCCGTCTCGTCGGGACGAGATGATGGAGAGTTTTCGCTGAGCCTCTTGTTGAATGTTGCTATCGAGCATCGGCTCATGCATGCGGAGACTTTGGCATACATGTTGCACCGACTGCCATTGGACAAGAAGGTAAGTGGATTGCGTCTCGCTGCTGCGGGCGGCGCGGCTCCGTCCCACGCTCTGATCGAGATAGCTGCAGGGACCGCTACTCTCGGCCAGCCGACAGCTAAGGGCTCGTTCGGTTGGGACAATGAGTTCGAAGAAAATGCGGTTCACGTTTCTGAATTCCTGATCGACAGATACAAAGTTACGAACGGTGACTGGCTCGAATTCTTGTCGAGCGGTGGTTACGCGAATCGCTCGCTCTGGGGCAGCTCTGCCTGGGAGTGGAAAGAAGCACACCAGATTTCCCATCCTGCATTCTGGAAGCTGGAGGGCAACGAGTGGCTTTGTCGCACGATGTTTGACGAAGTGCCGCTGCCGCACCACTGGCCGGTGTATGTAAGCCACGCAGAAGCGGAGGCGTACGCCAAGTGGGCCGGCAAGTCTCTTCCCACCGAAGCACAATGGCATCGCGCCGCCTACGGAACTCCGCAAGGTAGCGAGCGAATGTACCCCTGGGGCGACGAGCCGCCCACCAATGAACGCGGCAATTTCGACTTTCGTTCCTGGGATCCAGTGGCAGTCAATGCATCTGCGCAGGGAAATAGCGCATTCGGTGTCGCTGACATGCTCGGCAACGGCTGGGAGTGGACTTCGACCGTCTTCGGACCATTCCCCGGGTTCCAGCGATTTCCGTTTTATCCCGGCTACTCTGCCGATTTTTTCGACGGCAAGCATTACGTCATGAAGGGCGGCTCCGCCCGTACTGCCACTTGCATGTTGCGGCGGTCCTTCCGCAACTGGTTTCAGCCGCACTATCAGTATGTCTATGCGGGATTTCGCTGCGTGAGGTCGAAATGAAACGAAGCCGGCATTTCATGGTTACCGAGGCGGTCACTGCTGATCCGGTTCTGGAGTTTGCCTCAGACGTGCGCGCCGGCCTGACGAAACCAGGACAGAAGGAATTGCCGTCCAAGTACCTCTACGATACGGTCGGATCGAGCCTGTTTGAAGTCATCAGCGTGCTCCCGGAATACGGATTGACCCGCGCCGATGAACGTCTTCTGCGAACCTACGCGAGCGAAATCGTCGACCGGCTTCCATCTCCCGTGGTTGTCGCAGAACTCGGCAGCGGCAGCGGCAAGAAGACACGCTGGATTCTGGAGGCGCTGTGTCGCAGGCAGCACACCTCCTATTGCCCCATCGAAATTTCGCGCACTGCATTAGCCATGTGCGAACGCGAGTTGGGCGATATCGAGTCGATGAGTATTGTGGGATTCGAACGCGAGTACCTTGACGGATTGCTGGAAGTCGCGGCCCGCCGCAAAGAGCATCAGCACCTGCTGGTATTGTTCCTGGGCAGCACCATCGGCAACTTCGATCGCGAGGCTGGACACAAGTTTCTGCAGAAAGTGCGAAGAATTCTCCGCCCCGGAGACGCTCTTCTGCTCGGCACCGATTTAGAAAAGCCGGTCCACCAGATGATGCAGGCCTACGCTGATCCCCTGGGTGTGACGGCAGCCTTCAATCTCAACCTGCTGGCGCGATTGAACCGGGAATTGGACGCTGACTTCTCTTTGCCCCACTTCGAGCACGTGGCTCGTTACAATTCAGAAGCACGAAGCATGGAGATGCACATCCGTTCGCGTCGCCTTCAAACCATCACTATTCCTGCCGCCGATCTCTCTCTCACTCTCGAACCAGGCGAGACCATCTGGACCGAAAGCAGCCACAAGTATGCTCCGAAGGAGCCATTCCAGCTTGCTCAACAGGCCGGCTTTCACTGTGACGCGCAGTGGATTGATCGCGAATGGCCTTTCGCGGAAAATTTGTTCATCGCCGAGTAGTGAGCTGATTACCCACACGCCACCGGCAATTTCCCGTCCAATACAGGAAATAATGTATTGTACCGGACACATTTCTCAGCCTACTCTTTTGGGCGTTTCGTCGGTCCAGCGCGCCTGCGGAGCTCCACTGTCAGCTGTTGATGACCTATTTCGTTCGGGCTGATGACTGCGTGGCGAGGGAATGGACGTACCACAACAAGGCCCATTGCCCCATGCCCGAACCGCTCTCCATCCTCGTAGTCGATGACGAATTAACCATCCTTCAGACGCTGGGCATGATCCTGAAACGAGCCGAGTACAGCGTCACTACGGCCCAGAGTTGTGCTGAAGCCCTGTCTTTGCTGAAAACTGCGCATTTCGACGTGGTCATCACCGACCTTAGCATGGAGAAGGAAGACATTGGCTTCGAGGTCGTTCGTGAAGCCCAGAGATTGAAGTCTAGACCGGTGATCGTCGTTTGCACGGGCTACGCCAACAAAGTCAACTCCCGCGTGGCACTCAACATGGGAGTGGATTACCTCGCCCTGAAGCCGGTCGAAATCGACGAACTCACGGCCGCCTTGCGCCGATTGCTTCACCGCCGAGGCCTCTCGCCACAACGGCGCACATCGGCTGGAACGGGGGAGTAACCAACACTTTGCGCTCCCCGGCACCGCAATGCTCGACCGCTTACTCCGATTGTGGCAGACTGAGTAGACATCCAGAAAAAGTCGACGCCGCAGCGAGTGCTATTCCTATCCCAGAGAAGGTCGACCGCCTGTCTTGTCCCGCGCGGCGGGTGCCATTTGCCGTCTTCGCTTCTGCCGATCTTCCTGCTTGCGTTTTTCACCTTGCTCTCAAGTCCCGCTGACGCCCAGATGGACATTGGCGCGGTTACCGGCACCGTGTCCGACAGCAGCAATGCCCGGGTCGCGGGTGCCCGCGTTACTCTCGATAATCCACTGAGCGGACGACAAAGCCAGGCGGTTACCGACAGCCAGGGGCAGTTTGCCTTTGACAATGTGCCGTACGGAACCTACGAGCTTCACATTGACGCGCGTGGCTTCGAAGCCGCCAGGCGCACAGTCGCAGTAAAGTCGAATGTACCCACCCAGCTCGCGTTAAATCTCTCCGTCGTGGGTAAACAGGAATCCGTCACCGTCCAGGGAACTCCCGATCTGTTGCAGGAAGACAGCGCGCGTACTGAAACTGTGATCGATGAAAAGACGATTCAGATCGCTCCAACCGTGGTTCGCCAGGACGCCGTGCAGTCGCTGGTCGCGACCGGACCAGGCTGGAACACTGAAAATGACGGGTTAATGCACATTCGTGGCGTAGACGACGGTGCCCTTTATGTCATGGATGGAGTGCCGGTCCCGGATCGCATGGACACTCTGTTCGCGGCATCCTTCAATACCGAAAGCATCAGCTCGCTCAATGTGATCACCGGCAACATCCCGGCGGAATTCGGCGATCGTTCCGGAGCTGTCGTCATCGTTCAACCGAAATCAGGCCTTAGCACGCCTCTGACCGGCACGTTTTCCGCCGGCGCAGGAAGCTTTCACTCCGGCGAGCTGTCAACCACGCTCACCGGGGGAACGAAAAAATGGGGATTTTTCCTGGGTGCGGGTGCGCGTCGTTCCGATCGCTACTTGGATCCTGTGGATCCGCGCAACTTCAACAATCGTGGAGGAGCCGCATCGCTGGGCTTGCGTGCCGACTGGCACGTTACAGAAGCAGATATGATCCGGCTGAACGGATCCACCCATGGCGCCGATTTCCACGTTCCTAACAACCTGGCGCAGGAACTTGCGGGACAACGGCAGCGGCAAGAGCTTCGCAACAATCGCGAATCCATTCTGTGGCAGCACACCTGGTCAGCCAACACCTTGAGCGATGTGGCTTATTTCCGCGACTTCTTCAGCGCTCACCTGACGCCAAGTGTTTTCGACACCCCATTGACGGCTACCCAGGACCGCCATCACGTTCGGCAGGGAATTCTCGGTAGTCTCACCCACGTTGCTCACGGGCATTCCATCAAGACTGGCATTGAGACCTACCGGGTTTCCATCAACGAGTTCTTCACTTTCGGCATCACCGATCCGCACGCCGCCATGGAAGCTGACATCAGCGAGGCCGCCATGGCTTTCACGCCGGCGGCGCCGTTCCTGTTCCGCGGCCATGCCACACGGTGGCTGCAGTCGGTCTATGGGCAAGACGATTTTTCTCCGCTGAAAGGGCTCACGGTTAATGCAGGTCTCCGCTACGATCACTCCGAACTGCTCATTTCTGATCAGCAGTTCAGCCCCAGGCTGGGCGCCGTTTACTACATAGGCCGTACCGGCACTGCTTTGCGCTTCTCCTTCAACCGGTTGTTTATGCCTCCGCAAGTGGAGAACTTGCTGCTGGCGAGTTCCGAACAGGCTCGGCAGCTCTCTCCCTTCGCGACGCCTCAGGCCGGCGGTGGCGGATCGACGATCTATCCCGAGTCGGTGTCGGCCTGGGAAGCGGGAATTGCGCAAGCACTGGGAAAATCGCTACGGCTGAATTTGGCATACTGGTGGCGAACTTTCCGTAACATCGATGATCCCAATGTTCTGTTCAGCACCAATATCATTTTTCCCAACACCGTCGCGCGCGCCAGGGCAAAAGGGCTGGATGTCCGCCTGGATGTTCCGGAACGCAAAGGATGGTCTGGTTACCTGAGCTACACCAACGGGCGCATCACCGAGATTGGTCCTTTGAACGGTGGCTTATTTCTCACCAACGACTTTATAGAAATTGGACCCGGCACCGAGTTCACTCCCGATCACGATCAGAGAAACGCCGGGACCTTCGCGGTCACCTACGCCGCGCACTGGCGCGGCCTATGGAGTTCGTTCACTGGTCGCTATGAAAGTGGTGTGCCGATCGAAGTGCCCGATTCAGGTCTGCTGCCGCTGAGCACGCTTCCTGGCGCTGACTTGGTAAATTTCACAACTGAACGGGTCAAGCCTTGGACGGTATTCGGCTGGTCCGCGGGTATAGACCTGCTTCAGCGCGAACATTTCACCGCCACCGGACAATTCGACGTGCAGAACCTTGCTGACCGCTCCTTTGTCTACAACTTCGGCAATCCATTCTCGGGAACACACTTTGGCTATCCGCGCCTAATCGCGGGACGGCTGAAATTCACCTTTAAGTAGGGCGCCGCTGTCTATGCAAGATTCTCGTTGACGATCCTGCCCACTTCAAACATGGTGATTTTCTTTTTGCCGAATAGCGGCTGCAGCTTTTCGTCGGCGAGGATCTCCCGGCGATTGCTGGGATTCTGCAGATCGTGCTGCTTGAAGTAGTCCCAGAGGCCCTTGACCGCCTCAGCGCGACTGATCGGAGTGTTATTGCCCAGTACTTCCGCAAGTTTTGCCGAAGGTCTTAATTTCTTGCTCAGTGCTGCATTTGGCATCAGTAACTCCTCAACGTTACAGAACCGGCGCGTGGCGTAGGCTTATCTGATGTCACCGGGGCCAGGTGCGTTGTTTGTGAGTTGCCGCCGCATCAGCAACCATACCAACGCTTTGCGGCTAATAGCGAAGAACTTAGGCTAGAAACCCAGGCTGGGTTGTCTGCGCGTATTATTCTGAACCAAGCTGCACCACCATCGCCATGAACAGCTTCAGCGTTGTCGGCCTCGGAGAAGTGCTGTGGGACATATTGCCTGCTGGCCCACAGCTGGGAGGTGCTCCCGCCAATTTCGCTTACATCAGCAGCCTGCTCGGACATCGCGCGTTCGTCGCCAGCTGCGTCGGTGCCGATGGGCTGGGTAGCAAGGCGACTACAACACTCCAGAACTTAGGTGTCGTCACTTCTCATCTTCAATCACATCCCCAGCATCCGACCGGAACAGTTCAGGTGCGATTGGATGAGAACGGTCAGGCGGAGTTTGAAATCCTGCCCTATGTTGCCTGGGATTTTCTGCAGTGGACGGTGGAGTGGCAGCAGCTTGCCCTTGCTTGTGACGCCGTGTGCTTCGGGTCACTGGCACAACGGTCATCGGCCTCCCGAAATACCATTCAGAACTTTCTAAAGACAACGCGCGCCGCCGCTGTTCGTATCTTCGACGTGAACTTGCGGCAGAGTTTCTTTAGTGGCGAAATATTGCGGCGCTCCTTTGAATTGGCAGACATTGTCAAGCTGAATCACGAAGAATTGCCGAGAGTCGCCCGGGCGTTTGGATTGGGCTACGAGAGCGACCAGCATGCCGCCGCCCTGCTGCGGGCGGAATACGATCTTGACCTGCTCTGCGTTACGCGTGCCAGCGCGGGTAGCCTGCTGGTTTCGCCTGATGAGATGGATGACCATCCAGGTTTCCAGGTCAAGGTCGTCGATACGGTCGGCGCGGGTGATGCGTTTACCGCCGGGCTGGTGCACGAATACTTGCGGCATTCGACCTTGCATGAAATGAATGAAACTGCGAACCGCCTCGGCGCCTGGGTTGCGAGCCAAAGCGGAGCGACGCCCAAGCCTCCAGTCGGCGGTCTCGCTCCGGTGCTTGCGGCTTTTACCTGAGCGCCTCCACAGTCAAACGTCAATGGCTCTTCCTCGTTGAACTATAAGCTCATGAACACCGCTGGTTCTTTTTCACTGAATGAAAAAGTTCTGGGAACAGGCAGCCAGAAACTCAGATGCCACTGTTTGCAGGTGCTCTTTCTGCTATGCTCATGAGCCACTCTGGCGTGTCGCGAGAACAAAGAAGCGGATCGGAAAAGAACGTCAGTTCATGCCCATGCACGCATCTACGACATTCGATCGGGAACAAGCACTGTCGATTCTTCGCGCGGCCAAGAACCGCCTAGAGTACTTAACTCCCAATGACTGGTCATTGCTGGTCGACAAAGGAATGCCCGCGCATTTCAAGCAGGGCGAGTGTTTGATTCGACAGGGTGAAAAAACCAGCTCCGTTTTTCTTCTGCTGAGCGGGGCGGCTACTATACAGGTTTATGCCACCAGGATCGCTCAAATTGGGGCGGGCGAGATCTGCGGCGAAATGGCATTTCTCGAGAAGAGCTTGCCCAGCGCGACCGTCACTGCAGAACAACCATTACAGGCGCTGATGGTGGAATGGGATGCACTCTCCGATGTATTTGAGCTCTTCCCCCATTTGGGCTCGCGTTTTTACCGCTCTCTGGCCGTAAATCTGTCCCGGCGACTGCGCGAGCAAATCATTTTCAAGCAGGGTGAAAAGAAATAGAACTGGATCGGCTACTGCCCGGCGCGCAGAGGGGAGATGATCAGGCGGCCAGTCGCTTTCTTCTTGGAATCGGATTTCTCCGTCTGGTACACAACATCCAGTCCACCATCGACCGTGGTCGAAGCCTGTGCGAGCGTGGCTGCAAGCCCGGAGTATGAGCGGCTGACTTCCTGGTTTGCCTGGAGTACCACCGGGCTGCCTTTGTCGATCGCCGGACCTATCAACTGGTAGTTGTTCGGGATTTTCCAAAGGATCTTGCAGTTGGTCGCTTTTTCCACGTCAGCATCGCCGAAGCCCGGAATTTTCTTGTAGCGGTTCAGCAGGATGCGCACGTGCTCGCGCCCGCCGCCTTCTTCAAGGAAGCCTTGCATGCGGCCGGCGCTCCACAATGAGACCACATCTGCCTGGGTGACCAGTAAAACCGCATTGGAGAGGTCGCACACCAGGCGCGCCGTTTGATCAAGACGGCTGGAACAGTCCACCAGCACGTAGCTGTAATTGCTGACCAGAAGATCGAAAAGGCGCGCAAGTTCTGCCGCAGTGGGGGTCACCGGGTAGGGTTGCTGAGGGCCGGCCAGCAGATGCAGGCCGTTTCTGAATTGCGTCATCAAGCCCTCGAGCAGCGATCCATCCATGCGGTGCAGATTCTGCAGCGCATCCGCGGTTCCAAATTGCGGCCGCAGATTGAGGTGCAGCGCCGCGTGGCCTACCGGCGCGAAATCGACAAGGACGACCTTGCCTTCAGCTTCCTGCAGGGCAATCGCCGTATTCACGGCGGCCGTTGTGGCTCCGCAGCCACCCTTCGCGTTGATAAAGCTGAACACCTTCCCCTTGCCTACGCGCGTTCGGTTCTTGTTTCGCGCAGTGGTGTGGCGGGTCAGGCATTCAAGCAGAGTCTCGCGGCTGGCATGCCGATCCAGGAACTCACGTGCTCCCGCCCGCATGGCAGAAACAATAATCATCGGATCCTGGATCTCGCCCGCGGCAAAAATCGTAATTTCGCTGGTCGTCGCGTGAATCAGTTCGATGGCGCTGATCGCCCGCTGCGGATTCCTGGGATCGATATCGATTAAGGCTACTTCTGCCTGCAAGTCTTGAATCTGGCGCAATACCGGGTCGGTCGGGCCCAGCGGGAAACCGAGATTCGTGTATACCGTCCTGCCCAGGTTAGTGCTCTCCACTCGGTTTTGGAGAACATTCAACTGCTCCCGATCCTCGCTCAGGACAGCGACGGCAATGCCATGCATGGCTGGGTTCTCGAAATTATCTCGATTAAATTGCATGGTATGAGGGAGAAGTACCTACTACCAAATGACCTTGGTAACGTGCAGCCATCGGCAGGGCCATAATTCCCAGGGCACCTTCTGGCCAGAGCGGAGCTAAACACAAGGTGAAGCCGGGAGACATCACTGAAACTGGGGAATCTCAGTGGATCCTGAGACTCTCTTTAATCTGTTCGTATTCTAAGACAAGTGAACATGCTTGAAAAGGCTGCGGAGGGCAAAAAATTCTTTTTCAGAAAAAATCATGCTGAGTGAGGCGCCGCTAGAGGTCCAATTGAGACCGGGACTGAACACGCCTAAGCGCGGCTATGTGAGCGGATTAGGAGTCAGGGGCGTGTCGCGTTCACTCGAAATCGCGACCAATTGGCGCTCCGTATCCTGATTCAAATACTCGTAGCTTTCCAGGTGTACCGCTACCCCAAATTTGCTTCCGCACACGGGCTCCTGAACCCGCAACACACGTCCCCGACAACGCACATGCATGCTCTCGGACAGCGTAATCTCCGCCGGCATCGAAAGCGTGACCTCGACTGCCGTGCCGCTCTCGAGCGGGAAATCGGTGTAGAGAAACAGGCCGCGAGCACTGAGGTTCTGCGTGAAACCCAGTTCCTGGCGGCCAGATGTAAGCTGGCGAACCCAGAGGCGCTGCTGGAAATCAAAACGCTGCGCGGCGCGCCGTTCTAGTTGAAGAGAACTATCGCCCATAGTTGCCCCAGCGAATACGCCTACAGAGAAGTCGAAGGTCCTGGCGCTATGTCAGACAAAAGACGCAGACTAAACTCTACCCCAATAGCTGGCCACCGGGAAGTTGCAACTTGGTGACGGTATCCGCGCCACACGTGCGCAATCGAGTGCCTGCGTCAAGCCGTTACGTTACATCCACGACGAACCCGCAAATCCCATCTGAAGACGAACCGTATTGCTGACATCGGCTGCCGGCTGCGGAAATTTGATTTACCTTAGATCTTGATCCTCCTGAGGCGCACGAACCGCGTGGCGAGATCTGTTCCATCAACACAAGCCCAAAAGCACGATGAAGCCACTTCCAACCCTGGTAAAGGGCCTGGTTCGCGCCTGCAGGTGACGCTGCGCGCGCTTCGCCATCGAAATTTCCAGCTCTTCTTCAGTGGCCAACTCATTTCTCTCATCGGCACCTGGATGCAAACCGTGGCGCAGTCCTGGCTGGTTTACCGGATCACCGGCTCCTCCCTCCTTCTGGGCTCGGTTGGTTTTGCCAGCCAGATTCCGGTATTCATCGTGGCCCCATTTGGCGGGACCTTGGCCGACCGGGCGGACCGTCAGAAAGTGGTGATTGCCACTCAGACCGCATCCATGGTTTTGGCATTTATTCTTGCCGCTTTGACTCTAAGCCACCGGATCCAGGTGTGGCACATTTTCGTGCTCGCCGGCCTGCTCGGCGTGGTCAATGCTTTTGATATTCCTGGGCGGCAGGCCTTTCTGGTCGACATGGTCGGCAAGGACGACCTGATGAATGCGATTGCCTTGAACTCCTCCATGTTCAATGGCGCGCGCATCATTGGCCCGGCGGTCGCTGGCGTTCTGGTCGCCAGGATCGGCGAAGGCTGGTGCTTTTTCGCCAACGCCGTCAGCTACATCGCTGTCATTATTGGGCTGATGATGATGGACGTTCATTGCCCCACGCGCGCGGGCAAGACGAACTCCCAGCTCGAAGACATTAAAGAAGGGTTCACCTTCGTCCGGAATACCGCGCCCATTCGGGCCCTGCTTCTCCTGCTCGGCCTGGTGAGCCTGGTGGGCATGCCGTACACGGTGCTGATGCCGGTTTTCGCCGATCGCATCCTGCACGGCGGAGCGCGCGGGCTCGGCATCCTGATGGGGGCCACCGGCGTCGGCGCTTTGCTCGGCGCTTTAACACTAGCGGCAAAGTCCGGGGTGAAAGGCCTCGGGCGACTGGCCGCTTACTCGTGCGCCGGCTTTGGCGTGAGCCTTGCCGTGTTTGCTTCTTCCAGGAATTTCGTTGCTTCTACCGTTCTTCTCGTGCCTGTGGGTTATTGCATGATGCTGCAGATGGCCTGCTCGAACACGCTGATTCAAACCATGGTCCCGGATGCGCTGCGAGGCCGCGTGATGGCGTTTTATTCGATGATGTTCATGGGCATGGCTCCCTTCGGTGCGTTCTTTGGAGGCGCCATGGCTGACCGCCTTGGAGCGCCTCTCACGGTCGCGACAGGAGCGATTGCGTCCGTTCTCGGCGCACTCTGGTTCTACCTGCAACTTCCGAAGATCCGCATTGAGGCACACCGCTTGATTGTTGCGCAGTCGGTGCTGGCCGGCGAACCCGCTGAGGAGATCACTACCAGCGTCATCGAAGATTAATTTCGGCGATAACCGTTTTGAGGCGCTGCGCCCGCTCTCGCGTGACAACGGCCGCTAGGCCACTCCATCGAAGTACTTCACGCTGAGTTCAGGAGCCGTCTCTGCTGTGGTGGGCGTTGTGTGAAGCCCGTATTCGTAACCTTTTTCGAACGCTTTCAGGTTCAGATCGCAGAATCGCGCGGGCACAGAATCTGCCACCGCTTGGCGCACGGCATCGGGATTGAGCAGCCCGGTCACTGCCGTGGAAAATCCCACCATCACTGAATTCAACACCATTCGTTTCCCAAGTTCTTCGGCGAGCCGCGTCGCGGGAATACTGAAGACTCTCGTGCCGGACGGGATATCGCTCACCCGCACTAAATCTTGCTCGACGATGAGAATGCCATTTTCCTTCAGCTCAGGTTGAAAGCGGGAATATGCTTCTTGCGACAATGTAACCAGGATGTCGGGCCGGGTGACATACGGATACAGGATCGGAGTGCCCGACAGCACCAACTGTGCACTACAAGCTCCGCCGCGCGCCTCCGGACCAAAATTTTGAGTCATGGTGGCGAACTCGCCCTGGAAAATGGAGGCTGCCTTACCCAGGATGATGGCCGATAGGATAACTCCCTGGCCTCCAAAACCGGCGAGCCTTATTTCGGTCAGCTGCATGAATTCTCCTCGGCGCAGGCATTTCCCCCCACCGTTGCTTCGCACGAGATGTAACGCTCGCCCAGCGATTCGGTCATCTGTGCGTTCAGCAGCGCCTGGTAATCCGGCCGGTCACGGTCCACGAAATTGCCCACGACGATCTCGCCATTCAGCGTCAGCCCGACTTCACTGGTCGCGGCTCCATGTCGGATCTTGCTCTTCTCCTTGTAATACTTCATGGTCTCGAGTCCGTCCCCCATGCCGTTTCTTCTCTGATACAAAGTCGGGCAGGGCGAGATGACTTCGATAAAACTGAAACCCTTCTTCTGGAAAGCTTCGCCAATTGACCGCGCCAGTTGGCGGACGTGAAACGTCGTCCAACGGGCAACGTAGACCGCGCCGGCAGCCTCTACGAGATGAGGAAGATTGAATGATGGCTCGAAAGTGCCGTACGGCGCGGTCGACGTGACCGCGTGGCCGGGTGTCGTGGGTGCAGTTTGGCCGCCGGTCATCGCATAAATCAGGTTGTTCACACAGATCACTTTCAGATCGATATTGCGGCGTGCCGCATGTATCAGGTGGTTTCCCCCGATCGCTGATAGATCACCGTCTCCCGAGTAGACGACCACGTTCAGCTTGGGATTCGCAAGCTTCAGGCCCGTGGCGAAAGGGATCGCGCGGCCATGCGTGGTATGGAAAGAATCAAGCTTTACATAACCCGCGACCCGCCCCGTGCAACCGATTCCCGATACCAGCGCCAGGGACTTCAAATCGATCTTCGAGTCGATGAGAGCGCGCGCAAAGCTATTTACTGTCGTTCCGATTCCGCAGCCGGGACACCAGATGTGGGGCATGCGGTCCGATCGCAGGAACCGTTCGACGGGGCTGAGGATGTTTGTCATCGACTCGCCTCCACGATGGCTTTGGCGATATCTTCGGGCCGATGCACGCCGCCCCCCGCATGAGGCACCAGAAGCGTCTTCGCTTTCCCGGCTACAGCGCGTTCCACCTCGCGAACCATTTGTCCCAGGTTAAGCTCGGGGACGACGAATGCTTTAGCCGTCGCGGCTAGTTCACGTATGCGCTCTTCGGGGAATGGCCATACTGTAATCAACCGGCATTTCCCGGCTTTCACTCCCTGTGCACGGGCGAGATCAATCGCGCGTTGCGCCACTCTGGAGGTGATTCCGTAGGAAACAACGATGACATCTGCGTCTTCAATGCGCGCTTCGTCCAGCAGCGCGAGCCGGCCTTGAGCGGACCGGATCTTGTTTTGTAAACGGCGTACGAGCTTGTCCTGCACTTGCGGTGTCATGTTCGGATAGCCGCGCTCATCATGGGTCAAGCCCGTCACGTGAAAGTTGTAACCTTCACCCGCCTGTGCGATCTCCGGCACCATGTCCCCGTTAGTCGCGTATGGTAGGTATGCGTCGGCGGACTTCCGGGTTAATTTGCGTGGCGTGACCTCGATATGCTCGGCCGCCGGAATCACCACCTTTTCCGTCATGTGCCCCACCACTTCGTCCATCATCAGCATGACCGGGACGCGAAACTCCTCGGCTAAGTTGAATGCGCGGATGGTCAGGTCGAAGCATTCCTGCGGCGAATTGGGCGAGAGCGCGATGATTTCGTAGTCCCCGTGCGAGCCCCAGCGGGCCTGCATCATATCGGCTTGCGCGGGAAGTGTCGGCAACCCCGTCGAAGGTCCGCCACGCTGCACGTCGATGAAGACGCAGGGTGTTTCGGTCATCGCCGCATAGCCGATGTGCTCCATCATCAGTGAGAATCCCGGGCCTGAGGTGACGGTGAAAGCCTTCGCCCCACCCCATACCGCCCCTTGCAGAGTGATCGAGGCCGCCAGTTCATCTTCCATCTGGATGAACGTCCCCCCCACGGTGGGCCCGCGGGCCGCAAATCGTTCCACCACTTCGGTGGACGGTGTTATGGGATACCCCGCTGCGAATCGGGCTCCTGCCGCCAGAGCTCCTTCGCAGCAGGCATGGTCGCCGTCGATGAAGTGCGTGCCGGTAAGCACGCCGCGCGGATCAGCTTGCATGGCCCGCGCCTTCCTTTACCGCGGCGGTTTTGGTGGCATAAATTGCGAAGTCCGGGCAGTACATGCCGCACAGATCACAGCCGCTGCACTTCTCCGGTGCCACCACGTGTGGCGGATGGTACCCCTTGGAGTTGAAAGCGGACGACAGCGCCAGCACCCTGGTAGGACAGAACTCCACGCAGAAGCCGCAGGATTTGCAGCGCTCAACGATGATGGAAACGCGCCCTTTTGCCACGTGCACCCCACATGCGCCGGAACGGTTTGCCGCTCCTGAACTCTTTCATTATCGAAGGAGCTCGTCGCACCAGGGTGTGATCGACATCACTAATCGTTGTGAGCTTGGCCACGGGATAAAACGGCTTCGCGAAATGCCCGACCGCACGCGCGCGATAAAAAAAGGCGGCCCTCACGGACCGCCGATCTGGTGAACAGAAGCTGCGCTAGAAGTTCAACGCAGCTTTCAACTGGATCATTCGTGGGGAGGAGTCGCCTCCCAGAAAAGAACCCAACAAGCTGGTCGGCGTGTTTACCGTATTGATGATGGTGCCGAACTGGCTGCTGGTAACGTCCCCCACTGGCTGGTCGAAGTTGGCATGGTTCAGGATGTTGAAGAACTGCGCGCCCAACTGGAGTTTCGCGCTCTCCCAGTGAGGAATCCCGAAGTTCTTCATAAGGGTAAGGTCGGTGTTAATGAAATTTGGGCCGTAGACCTGGTTCCGGCGTTGCCGTCCGAAACCCGTGGGCGACGGAGTAAACATAGCTGCCGAGAGGCATGGCCGATCGACCGCGGACGTGCCGCACTGGGTTGGCGCTGCTCCTACCTGGTTGCCAAACAGGAAAGCACCGATATCGGCCAGCGGCCCGCCGTAGTTGTAGCTCGATAATGCTGCAGTGTCGGCTACGTCGGTGACCGTGAACGGCAAGCCGGTGCGGGCAAACACGGTTCCGGCGACCGTCCATCCGCCCACCAGGCCTTTCCAGCCTTTCGTCCAGGGCGTATCCCAGACGTAGTTCAGGCTGAAATAGTGGCGCGTGTCATAGTCAGCATTGCCATAGTTAAAAGCTTTCAGGTCAAACGGATCCTGCGGAGCGAGCACGCTGACATTAGTCTTGAAGTTGTACTGCAGGAATCCTCCGTTGGAGATTTCGTCGAGCGCATGGCTCCACGTATAGTTCGCTTGCAGTTGCAGTTGCGAAAAACGCCGTGTTACCGCAACAGTTAAGCCGTTGTAGTTGGAGACCGCCGGATTCGATACTTCTGTAACCGTGCCGAAACGGGGATCCATTGGAGCCGTCGGCAATCCCGCAAACGCGGTTCCCGTGCCCAGTGCGGTCGCGCAGGGTGTCGGAGAGGTGAGTAGCGGGGTCACGTTACAGTAGGCATTCAGGCCGGGATTCTGCGTGGTTTCGTAGATGCCGTGATTGCCCGCGTAGTTCAACTGCAGAGATGTTTTGCTTCCGAGCGCCTGCTCCACTTCCAGGTTCCATTCCTGGTAACGGGGATAATGAACGGTGTGCGCCGAGTTGAAGAAATTGGGCGGCGTAAATAACGCCCCCGCGGGGCTCGCAAGAATCGACCCCAGGGTAGCGCCCGAGTTGAACCCCCCTACAAATGACGCATTGGAAGCCGCCGTCAGTGATGCTGCGCTGCCCGGCACGTTCGGCGCCAGCAGTGCGCCTGGCAACGTGGTGAATGTGTTTTTCAAAGGCGAATTTGTGTCAAAGCTGGTAGCCACGGTTGCCGGGAAGATGTCGGCGAACAAGCCGAACCCTCCACGAATGACCGTATTGCCATTCCCATGTGGCTGCCAGGCGAAGCCAAAGCGCGGCTCCCACGCGATGCTTTCGTAATTGGGCAGCGCCTCATGTAAGCCCGTGCGGATAGCTTGGTTATACGGCTGATTGACGTCGTGAGAAATGTTGAGGAACGAGTCGCTCAGACGCGCAAAACAGTTCGTCTGGCACACGGGGTTGGAATTGTGTTCTGCCCGTAGCGCCAGGGTTATTTTCAATTTCGGCGTAACCGCAATTTCATCCTGGCCATACAGACCAAGGCTGTACAGCGCCAGCGGTTCTGTCGGGCGCGTGCTGAATGCCTGCGTAAATGCATCCACCGTGCCGCTAAAGAAGCTTCCCAGCGACGCGAATGTCGCGTTGGGGAAGGTGGCGTTGAAGCCGCCTGGAGTGTAGTCGGTCACGTCATTTCGTCTGAAGTTCACGCCAAAGCGGAGGGAATGACGGCTCTTCTGCAACGAGTAGTCATCCTCAATCTGATACTGCGTCACATTGCGTCCCTGCGGCCACGTGCTGTAGAGCTGCAGAGCTCCTCCCCCCATGGTGTAGAAAAGGTTGCTGAAGTTCATCTGAAACGGCAGCAATGCCTTTGCGGCAGCCATATTCGGTGGCCCGAAGACCGCGCTGTACCACGATCCCGCCAGGATGAATTGATTCACCGCGCTGGCGCCGATGGTATGGTTCTCCTGGAACTGTCCCTCGTATTGCGGTTGCGTGCTCTGAGCATTCAGAACCGGGCTGAGGGGATCGGTATAGCTCGCTTGAAGCCCGTGATCCGTGCGGAAATGAATGAACGCGCGATCGTTGTTACCGATGTTTTGATCGACCCGTGCGGTCAGCAGCCATTCATTGGTCTGGTTTCCGGCTGTTGACTGGAACTGCAAAGCGCATGGCGCGCCACCCGCCAGCCCGGAGAACGTTCCACAACCGTTACCGGTCGCGGCGCCGGTTGCCGAAACCCCGGGCTGCAGAATGTTCGCCGCGCGGTTCGCGCCCGGCGCCCTGTTGAACAAATTAAAAATGTTGTTATAGAAGGATATCTCTCCCGCGGTACCAGGATTCGCGGCAAGATTGCCCAAAGTCGCAGCCTGGAACTGGGGACTCGGAATGTTGACCGGCGTGCTGGTAGGAATCAGTAGCCGCAATCCTTCCGTGTTGACGAAGAAGAACGTCTTGTTTTTGACCATGGGTCCGCCCAGCGATGCCGCCCATTGGTTAGCATTATCGAACGGCCGTGGAGCGGCATTCCGATTGTTGAAGAAATTATTGGCGTTCATGATGCGGCCGTTCCACCAATACTGCGCATTCCCGTGAAAACCGTTGGTCCCGGACTTCGTCACATAATTTACGTTCGCGCCGGCAAGCCCGCCGTACTGTCCCGAGTAGCCGTTGTTCACGACGGTGGCCTGCTGAATGTCGTTCTGGCCCAACAGGAGGTTGGTCGCGCCAGAATTGTTAAGGTTAAAGAACGGGTCGTTCTCGTTCATGCCATCGACCGTGTAAAGGTTAGAGGTCGCCGAGATCCCGAACGTGGCGCTGTTGCCGTAGCCGCTCTGCGTATTCATCACTGCGCCCGGAGCCGTCTGCACGATGTAACTCAAATCGTTACCCGGGTTGGGAGCGTTGGCGATCTGCTCAGGCGTGAAGGATGTCGAGATATTCCCGTTCTCCGCTTGTACGACACCTCCTTCTGCCGTGACTTCCACCGTGGTAGCCGCGGTCGAAACCGCAAGCTGAACATTCGTTGTCGTGGCTTGACCGACCACGACAGTGGCGTTCTGCTGCGCAGGCTGAAAGCCTTGCTGGTTAACTGTGACCGTGTACGGGCCAGGGGGAAGGAGAGAGAAACGATACACACCCTGGTTATTAGTGTTATGTGTCTGAGTAGATCCCGTCGTCGTATTTTTGATGGTCACTGCTACGTTCGGAACTATCGCGCCGGTGGGGTCAGTTACTACTCCAGTGATATCCCCGGAGGTAAGCGACTGTCCGGCAGCGAATAACGCGAAGAGCGACATAGCAACCAATGCCAGGAGTAAGTGGAGAAATCTTCGTGATAACCGCATCGAACTTTCCTTTCCATGATTCGGGTAGAGACAACGTGATCCAATGCAGCTCACCTTGTCCGCGATTAAGGTTTCAAGGTTCGGCTTCCGAACTACAAGTCCGGATTCAGTGGCCGCCTCCGTGCGCCTTGCCGCTGAGCGGGTCATTGCCTGGTTGGGAATGCACTGTAGAAATGCCAGGTAGTTGCTGTAGCAGTCGTGCAACAGAAAAAGTCGCGAAGTGGCGAACTTACAAAACGCCGTGGGAAAATCTGAGCAGACCCGTTGGAACGCTTGCAACAGCAACATAACCTACACTTTTGCCATTGCAAATCGGGCACCAATGTTGTCGACGAGCGTGGCTGATGATACTAGGACAGTTGGTTTGCTGAAAGAACGGAGTTACTGCGGCACTCTTCGATATTTGAAAGAATCGATTGTAAAGCTACGTAATTGCGGAATCAGGTTGCCAAGATGGAAGCCGTGGTCGTTGGCTTGTGGCTCTTTCCAACGGCTACCAGAAAGATGGCGCTCTTTCCCTTTGCGTGAGGCGAGAAGAAGTGAACTACTTCGTCATCATAGAAGGTCAGGCCGGTGGCTCCTAAGTGGAGGGCGTATGCCGCCAGATATATCCTTCCACCGATCATGCCGGCTTCGAGCTGAGCTGCGCGGTATCCGCGGTTACCCAACACTTTCAGAGCTCGGTGTAAGTCGGCGAGAAAAAATATGGCGACACTCGCATCCCCGGGCAACGTTTGCTCTAGGCCAAGGTATCTCACTTTATTATCGAAACTCCCGTCCTTCAGCAGTTGCAGGCAATGGTGTGTCCGATCATAGAAATATGCGCCGGCAGCTAGCCCCTCGACACGATTAGCCACCAGGTACAGATCGTTTAACTGCGCGCCTCGCCGTGGCAGAAAATCGGCCGGCAATCCCCGCGTGGCACGATCCAGGATCGTAGAGAGTTGTTCGTAAGGGATCGGCTCAAGAGCGAATTTGCGGGTGGATCCCCGGCGCATGATCACCTGTTCGACGGTGTCGGGGAGCATGCCAGAGTCAGGCAAGGAACGCAAAGGAATGGAGTCGGTGGCGGGTGCAGCCGTTTTCTGTGGGTCTGCCGAAACCCTCTTGCGCCAATCGATCACCTCCGCAGCATTCGTAAGCGTCGAGGCTTCATGCATCTGGCGCATCGCCGGATACTCGACCTCCTCCTTTGAGTAGGCCACGATCGGTAAGCCTAATTTTGTGATCTCGCGAGCTTCAGTGTTAGCTGCTGCCGCGGTGTAGCCAACCGGAGTAAGTGACAGAGAAACTTCACGCTGCGTATCTAGATCGACCAGGCGATTGACTTCTGAATCTGCGAAGCCGGTAACGATCTCGGCTGGTAAGTGTAGTGCCTCACTCATCGCGAGCAGGTTCGCGAGGATCGTGCCATTGTCCCACCCAAAGTGGCGGTAAGTCCGCGAGCGGTATTTCCAGGCATTGCGCCAGTAAGTACCCGTGGAAATCATGATTACTGGCGCATGCACAATAGCGGGGTGCTCGCCAGTGGCCTTTACCAGCGCCGTCCGGAAGTCGCCCGCCCGCAATTGACGAAGCCCGAATTCCGCCACACTGAAGTGATAAACGCCTGCGTCAAGTCCGGGAAGATCACCGCAGACCACGTACAACTCAATCTCGTACAACGCTCCGGTACAAGCAGCCGCACGAAAGAACGTCTCGCCGCCGGGATATTTTCGGCTCTTCGTGACTCCGGCCGCGAAGAAAAGGATCTGGGCAAGCTGCTCGAGATTGGGCAGCCCTTCGTGTTTAGCGGCGCCGGTCGTGACAATCGCTGACAGTGCCGCTACGCCCGTCTGTTGGAAATCCTTAGGCAGGCGCATGATCTCGAGCGTCGGATAAATTTTGAAGAGAAGCGGCTGATTCTGCCAATCAAGAGCGTGGCCGTGAGCCCGGACACTCAGGTATGAGTGCTTGGTCCCGTTGTGATACTTCCAGGCTGCATCGGTGTCGTAATTGGGCATCCTTAGGAAATCTTATATCGAACCAGCAAAATTTGAGGAGGCGCGACACGCTGGTTGCCAGTCATGTTTTGGCTCAGTCCGTCACAAACCTTTGCGTCTCCGGAACTCGCGAATCACCACTGCGGGATCGCGATGCTCTCCGTCCACCGCATAATTCAGTTTTCTCATCTCGTCTTCAGAAATTCTGTTCTTCAACTCACTTAACGCGGCGCGAAGCTCGGGGTGCAAGCGTAACGTCTCTTCGCGCACAATGGGCACCGCCTGGTACGGCGGAAAATAATGGCGATCATCAGCCAGCACAAAAAAGTCGAACGCGTCGATAATCCCATCCGTTGTGTTGCCCGCAATCAAGTCCACCTGCCTGTCTTTCAAAGCGCGATTCAGCAGCCCCAGATCCATAATGCGGGGCGGCGCCGCGAAGCGTAGCCCATAGGTCGCGACCAGACCTTTGTAGCCGTCCGGGCGCTCCATGAACTCATATCCAAAACCGGGACGCCACTCTGAAGTGTACGCAGCGGCTTGCGAAATACTTTGCAGGTGCAGGCGGCGCGCGTCCTCTCCGCGAATTTCGATCGCAAAGGTGTCGTCAAAACCCAGCGGTGGCCCGACCTCCAGGCGAAAGCGCTCAGCGTACTCGGATTTGACGCGGTCGTACACGTCTCGCGCGCTTCCCTGGGGCGTGTGTTTGAGCACCGCGGTGAGGGCGGTGCCGGTGTATTCCGGATAAAGATCGATGCGTCCCGCAAGCATGGCTTGCTGACAAATGAAAGTCCCTGAAAGGTAAAATCGGCGGTCCACTGGCAAATGAGTTTTAGACTCGACTTGCTGGGCCAGCAATTCTCCCAGCACAAGTTGCTCGCTGAAGTTTTTCGATCCGACAACGATTCGTTGCGCTCGGGACGGTCCGCATCCGCCGAGCACCAAGCACGCGAAAAGCACACACGCCAATCCTGTGAATCGCGTGAACTTTTCAAGCGCGGAGTCCAAACTCGACTGTCTGCCCGCCTTCGCAACAACAGGTATGTTGCTGCTGGAGCCGCGCAATATCGCTTCTTGAGCACCGCGCGTCCTTCGTCCCATGATCTTAGGCGCGAGCCGAGGCCACTACGCGTGGTTGCAGTCGCCTCTCTAGCCAACCGAGGCCTAGATCCGCAAGTATGGCCAGCATGGCCGCGGGAACTGCTCCCGCCAGGATCACGGAGTTGCTCACCATGGCCAGGCCGCGGAAGATAAATTCTCCCAGTCCGCCCGCTCCGATAGCAGCCGCGATCGTGGCTAGTCCGACGCAAATGACTGTCGCTACCCGGATCCCGGCAATGATCACGCCCAGTGCCAGCGGCAACTGCACCTGAATCAGCAGCTGGCGGTCAGTCATGCCCATGCCGCGTCCCGCTTCCACAATCGCAGGATCCACTCCGGTGATGCCCACGTACGTATTGCGGATCAATGGCAACAACGCATACAGCGTGAGCGCCAGGATCGCTAACCGGTCGGCGCGCTCGCCAATCCACGGCGCCGGCAACAGGAATCCAAACAGCGCCAGGCTCGGAATCGTTTGAATGATGTTCGCGCTTCCGAGAATGGGATGGTTCAGTCGGGGCCAGCGAGTAATCAGAATCCCCAGCGGAATTCCAATCAGGACGGCGAACAGGATCGAAAATCCCACCAGCCAAATGTGTTCCCAGGTTAGCTGCATTACCTGCGTGCGATTTTGCGAAAGAAATGTCCAGAAGGTCTGATTCATGATGTGCCGTCCGCTATGCGCAGCCAGCTCACGCTGGTCTTGCCTTTCAGGCGCACTCGTCGCCAGCCAGGTTTGGCGTCGAGCGGAACGCTTCCACGTACGCCCTGACCAGCGGCTCTCTCGATTCCAGGAAATCATCCGCCGTATGCATGGCCACCATCCGGCCCGATTCCATCAGCGCGATCCGCGTCCCCAGCATCAAAGCCTCGCGCATATCGTGAGTCACAAACACCACCGTCTTCTGCAGCCGTTGTTGTAGCGCCCGGAATTCGCGCTGCAATTCGACTCGTGTCAGCGGATCGAGGGCTCCAAACGGCTCGTCCATGAGGAGGATCGGCGGGTCAGCCGCCAGCGCCCGTGCCACTCCGACTCGTTGCCGTTGCCCGCCTGAGAGTTCATGCGGATAACGCGACGCAAGCTTCGCATCCAGGCCGGTCAGTTGCAACAATTCGCTCACTCGGTGCTGGATACGCTCCTCCGGCCATTTTTCGATTTTCGGGACCAGCGCGATATTCCGTTCCACCGTGAAGTGGGGGAAAAGACCGACATCCTGAATAACGTAACCGATGCTGCGCCTGAGCAAGATCACATCCCATGCGATCGTGGACCGGCCCTGGACTTGAACTTCGCCGGAACTGGGCGTGAGCAGCCGGTTGATCAGCTTAAGCGTGGTGGTCTTGCCCGAGCCGCTGCGTCCCAGCAGCACCAGGGTTTCGCCCCTGTGTACCTGCAATTCGAGGTCGCGAACAAGTTCTTGTCCGCTCGCCACGCGAAAAAATACGTGTTGGAAATGAATGGCGGCGGAGTTGTGGCCGGATTTCATGTGCGGTTAACCCGCTTACCCCTTGTAGGAAGACTGCGGCAGGCCAGTGATGCGAATTCCGGAGTGTCCCTTGTGACGTATGTTCAGGCCAATGAGCAGCGCCGTAATCTGTTCCACGATTCGTGCATTCTCCAGCTTTCCACCGTCGATAGCCCGCACCCCGGGGATTTTCGCTGCGAGCTCGGCCGCAATTTGCATTGCATTCGGATCGTCACTGCAGATGATGACATCGCAATCGATTGGCTCATCACCGTTCATCAGTTCCGCTGACATGTTGTGGAAGGCGGCGGCTACGGACACTCCGCTGGGAACCAGTTCCGCCGCCTGCTGGGCCGCCGAACCCTGCCAGATGCCCAACGTCCGCGTTGCCCGTCCTCCGACGCCAGCCGCCAACGGCACGGTGGCGTCAATCAGTGTGCTGCCCGGACGGATGCTTGGCTTCAGTTGCTTGAGCAGTGTAGCTTGGCCCTCAAAAGGTACTGTCAGGACTAGCAAGTTGGTTGCCGCGCATACAACAGAATTTTCCGCACCTGACACCTGCGCCGACCCAACTCGCACTTTAATCTTTTCTGCCGCTTCGCTTGCCCGGTTAGCATCGCGCGAGCCCAGGATCAAAATCTCTCCAGCCCGTGCCCAGCGAAGGGCTAAGCCCAGACCTGCGGGACCGGTGCCGCCCAGCACCCCGATCACACGGCTCATGCAAACTCCGGCAACCGCGATTCTTCGGTCACCGCTTCCCAGGGCGTATGCTGAATGCGAATACGTGAATAGGTCGTGTTACGCTCCGCGGGAATCCTGCCAATCTCCATAATTAAGTTCTGAAATTCGCCGGGACTCGTGTACTGGCCCGCCGTGGCGCCCGCCTCCCGGGAAATATTCTCCTCCATCAGCGTGCCCCCGTAATCGTTCGCGCCAGCATGCAGGCAAAGCTGCGAAAGCCGCCGGTTCAACTTTACCCACGATACCTGGATGTTGTGAATCGACGCCGCCAGCATCACCCGAGCCAGTGCGTGAACCTTCAAATGCTCCGCCAGCGAGGGCCCCGAACGTGCCAATCCTTGCTGGAACAGCAGAGTGTTCTGATGAACGAATCCCAGCGGCACGAACTCGGTAAAGCCGCCAGTCTCACTTTGTATCTCGCGGAACAGCAGCAACTGGTTGACCCAGTGCTCTGGCCTTTCCATGTGACCATACATCAAGGTCGATGTGCTGCGGATTCCGCGTTTGTGCGCGGTTCGGATGATCTCTTTCCACTGCTCGGTTGAAAGTTTATTGCGCGAGAGCACGTGGCGGACATCATCATCCAGAATTTCCGCAGCCGTGCCGGGCAGCGTGTCTAAGCCATTGTCGCGCAGCATGGAAAGGTAGTCGCCCACCGGCATTCCCGTCAGTTCCAGCCCGTACAGGATCTCCATGGGTGAAAACGCGTGAACATGCATGCGCGGCGTTGCAGCTTTTACCGCCCGCAGGATGTCGCGATAGTAGAACGGCGGCAGTCCATGGGGCAGGCCGCCCTGTATGCAGACTTCCGTCGCGCCTAGCTCCCACGCCTCTTTGGCTTTGCGGGCCACTTCTTCAAGGGTCAGGAAATATGCGTCACCTTCGCGCGGTCCGCGACTGAAGGCACAGAACTTGCAGCCAACGAAACACACATTGGTGAAATTGATATTGCGGTTGACCACGTACGTCACTAAATTGCCGGCGAGTTCCCGGCGAAGCGAGTCGGCCGCGACCAGCAAACCCAGGAGGTCGTCGCCTTCGGATGTTGCCAGCAACAGGCACTCTTCACGCGAGAGGCTTTCGCCGTTTTGCGTCGTCAGGATTTTTTCTAACACGGCGCGGCAAGCACCCGTGAGGTCCTCCGCGATGTCATCCCATTCGAGTGTCGAAAAAGTTTCGAGTTCGGCGGGTGCCAGCTTTCTAACCACCACATCCTCCTTAGCGAAACAGGTCGTGGCGCGCAGGCCGAATCAGTTCACGCGCGCTGCCCTTTGCCGGTTGATAACGGAAGCCGCGCACGATGCAAGCCGGAACGCGACTAAGCTTGCCGCATACAAGGCCAGCCGCGCAAGCCAATTCATCCGCGACCGCTTCCAGGCTCACGCGCAATCGGTAACCGTTCGGATCACGAAACGCGCGATAATCGTGGATTGCCTTCATCCCGGCGATGCCAATGGCCACCTCGGTAAGACCTTCGCGCCACGGCCTTCCAAAAGTATCTGTGATGATCACGGGAATCGTGAGCTTCAGTTTCCTTTTCAGATCGCCATGAATCTTAGCGGCGGATTCGTCCGGATCCTCCGGAAGCAGCAAAGCATGGCCGCCGCCATCTACATTGGAAACGTCAACTCCGCTGTTGGCGCAGACAAAGCCATGCTTAGTCTCTGTGATCAGAACCCCATTTTTTCGGCGAACGGTTCGCTTAGATTCCCGCAGGCCCAATTCGGTTACCCGCGCATCGAGCTTGTATCTGCGCGCCCACGCCCGCGCAGCGGCCGAGGTTTTTACGCGGTCCAGGGGAACCAGGCGACCCTCGGCCTTCGACACGATCTTATGTTTTACGATCAGAATGTCGCCTGGATTAAGCCACAGTTTTTCCTTGCGAATGGACTTCAGCAGCAACTCTGAAACTGAATCTCCGGGCCGCACTTCCTCAGTAGCCCGGATTGGGATGACGCGGATCTCAGCACATCCCGTCTCCGATGCCCGCTGTGCTCGATCCTCGTGCCTGCGACCTGTAGCCATTATTCGTTGGCGGCCACCGGGTAATCGGAGAGGCTCCAGTTTCGCGCCAGTCGCTGCGCGTGGCCTTCTCCGGCGGCAGTGATCAACGCTTGCAAGTCGGCGGGATTGTCGATATCCAAGCCAATACCAGGCAGCGAGAGAATTACACAGGGCTTGCCAGTGGCTTGGGCCGCCGCCCGATGCGGCTTGAAACTGTCATTGCCAAATCGCAATGGAAAAAGGGCTGCCGGATTGCGGTAAGCCGCATTCGTACCCCGCCCATCCGATGCCGGCACCAGCACCGATCCTTCCTTCGGGGCCGCATCCATGACCTGCTGCAACTCAAATCCAGACACCAGGGGAATGTCGCCCGGAATCACCAGAGTGCTTTCGATTCCGCGGTCCACGCAAATACTGCTTGCCATCTCGATTGCGTCAGTTTCGCTGCGGTTGAAATCGTCGGCAATGACTTCGAAGTCAAACTCTTGTGCAAGCTCGAGCGCGAAGGGATCAGACGTGACGAATGCAACCTCCGGCCGCGATGGCCAGTTCGCCAACGCCTCGGCCACGTCCTGCAGCATGGCTTGCGCCAATGCGAAGCGGCAATGCTGATCGAGCACCGGCGAGAGCCGCTGCTTCGCATTTTTCAGGATTTTGACGGGGACGAGAATCATTTCGAGTCCGTGCCGGCATGAGCAGCGCTTCCGCCGCGAACAAAGCCGATCACTGCGCTTGCCAAATCTGCCTTATCCTGCGCGCTCTTCATGATGGTATTCGTGCACCGTACATGAAAGCCTTTCTTGTTCAGATCTTCCGCGGTCGAGGCATCGGATGAATCAACCACCAGCAGATCCAGGAAGTCATGATAAGCCTCGGCGACTCCCGCAATGGAAACGGGAAGCCCCTGCGCTTGCATCAGAATGCCCGCCGGCCCCGCAACTGCTGCGCCGCCCACGATGGGACTGACGGCGGCGATCTTGGCGCGGGTTTCGCGCAGCGCGTCGCGAATTCCTGGCACCGCAAGAATTGGCCCAATGCTGGTGATGGGATTACTAGGCGCAAGTAAGACGACGTCCGCCATTTTGATTGCATTAATGACGCCGGGTGCCGGCTGTGCCTTTTCAATGGCGTCGAATCGCACGGATTCGACCGGATCCTGGTACCAGCGCTGTACGAAGTACTCTTCGAAACTCAGTTCTCCATTGGGCGTGCCGACGCGGGTCTCTACCCGTGAATCCGACATGGGAAAAATCTGCGCCGTTACCCCGAGGCTATTGGCAATTTCCGCTGTCGCTTGAGACAGCGTCTTGCCTTCGTTCATCAATTTCGAACGCAACAGGTGAACCGCAAGATCGCGGTCCCCCACGTGAAACCAGATCGGCTGGCCCAGCTGTCCCATTGCTTGCAGGCAGTAAAATGTGTCGCCCTTCACGCCCCAGCCGCGCTCTTTGCTGAGGAGTCCCGCAAGTACATAAGTGATCGAATCCAGGTCGGGCGACATGTACAGACCCCACCAGATCAGGTCATCCCCGGTGTTGACGATCAGGGAGAGTTCATGCGGGGGCACTACCTGGCGGAGCCCATCCACGAACTTTGCCCCGCCAGTGCCGCCGGTAAGAACGGTGATCATGCCGCAACCCGCGCATAACCGCGATCATCGCTGCAGGCAAGCAGCTTTGTTTCAAGCAAACCGCCGCGCGCCGCAGCCATTGACCTGAATTCAGGATAAACCGGTAGCCGTTGCAACAATCGAGACCCCTTCCGTTCGCTTCGCATTTGCAATTGTCTCAGATGTGGCCAGGGCTTTTCGGGATTGATAAAGTCCGGCGTGAGCGGCGATACTCCGCCCCAGTCATTGATGCCCGCGTCAATGAATTCCTCATAATTGGACGCGGATAGATTGGGCGGCGCCTGTATGTTCACCTCTGGCAGCAGCAGCCGGGCGACCGCGATTGTGCGCAGCATCTCTCCGTGCGTGGGCTCCGCATGATCGCGCATCGCAATATCGGGCTTGGCGCGGAAGTTCTGCACAATCACCTCTTGAATGTGTCCGTAGCGGGCGTGCAAATCGCGAATCGCGAGCAGCGTGTCTACGCGATCTTGCATGCTCTCGCCAATGCCAATCAGCAAGCCGGTCGTAAACGGAATCTTCTGCTTGCCCGCTTCCTCAATCACCCGCAAGCGCCTCGCCGGAAGCTTGTCTGGAGCATTGTCATGTGCCGCGCCGCGAGCCAACAAACTTTCATTCGTGGTCTCGAGCATCAGGCCTATGCTGGGGGTCACGGCTGCGAGCCGGTGCAGCCACTCGGCGCTGAGCAGGCCGGGATTAGGATGCGGCAGCAGGTTCGACTCTCGCAGCACCAGTTCACACATCGCCTCCAGGTACTGCAGCGTCGAGTTGTGCCCGAGGTGATGCAAGGTTTCGCGCATCTCCGGAAACGCAAGCTCCGGCTTATCGCCCAGGCTGAAAAGTGCCTCCGTGCACCCAAGTCTTTCACCGGCACGCACTACCTCCATAACTTCATTAGGCGTCATGGTGTGCGCCCCGGGTTGACCGGGATCCCGGCGAAACGTGCAGTACCCGCAGTAATCGCGACACAGATTCGTCAGCGGGATGAAAACCTTGCGCGAATAGCTGACGATGCCGGGTTTGAATTGTTCCTTTAATTTGCGCGCCGTCGCAACAAGATCGGGCAGCAGTTCATCGGAGCAGTCGATCAATTCATAAGCAAGTTCCCGAAAGGGGGGCCTACCCGTCAAGGCTTCTTTCAGCCCCGTGCGTAGAGCTTCTTCTTTGGAGCCCCGTTCAACCGTGCAACTCATCGCATTCTGTCCATCGCTGGGAACTGTAACGACAAAATCATACCTGAAGCATATGCGGTCCCGATCGCCAGCCCGTTGTTTGTGATCAGGTGGGTGTCAGATGATAAGGCGCCGAAAACGTTGGCGGACTCAAGGTCTGAACACGTTTGTCGATTGCCATGCTCATCCTCGTGAACCCTCTGTATAACCCCGCCTAGGCACCGAGGCGGTGTTGAATGTTTCAACACTTGACAAATTCAACAGTTGGGCTAATATCCCGTCCCAATCCCCAGCCGTTCCAGTCTGAGTTTTAACAATGGAACGTACAGAAATTCATCGCCTAAGTGTCGCGGACCAGGTCGCCGCCATACTGCGCCAGCGAATCCTGGATGGTGAACTCCGCCCCGGAACGCAGCTTCAAGAGCTGCGGCTTGCGACTTCGCTTGGTGTCTCGCGCAACACAATGCGCGAAGCTATGCGTATTCTCTCGCTGGAAGGCCTGCTAACGCGTAGCCCTTACCGCGGAGTTGCCGTCTCCCAGCTCACTCGTAAAGATGTGCAGGAGATTTATCACCTGCGCCGAATGCTGGAAATCCCGGCCATCATGGCCGCGACCTCCGACGATGCCGATATTGTCAATGATTTGCTGGCGGCTTTGGAGCAGTACGAAGCTGCCGTCCGCACCCGCGACTGGATGCAGGCGGTGCATTTTGACTTCCAGTTCCATACATTGCTGATCCGGTTTCACCGTAGCAAGCGCCTCGAGAGTTTCTATCGCAAAGTTCTCGGGGAACTACGGATGGGTATGGTTTTGGTGGACCGTCGTCATGACGATCCCAGCGTCCTGGTTCCCATTCATCGCAAGCTTTATCAGCTTCTCGTCGCCAGGCGGCTGACCGATTGTGCCGAGGCACTGGAGCGTCATCTCGGGGATTCCGAGTCGCGCCTTAGTTCGCTGGTAGACGGCCAGGTACCGACGGCGGTACGCAAACGAAGTAAGCGGGCAGAACCCGCGAACAAAGTCGGAGTGCGTGCGTCTGACAGGATGAGATAACGTCATTCGGCAAACAGGAGACCATATGAGCCCCCAGTTCAGCTCCAGAGCAGTGGCCAAGCCCGGTGCGAGCGGCAGAATTCCACAATCGCCGATGGTTTACTCGGCGGCTTTGTCATGGTCGAGGCTACGCGACCGGCGTTGCCTCCCCGCGTTGGCGTTCTTACTACTTCTGCTATACCCGTCGCCGTCCCTGCGCGCGCAATTGGTCAATGTGACGGTGCAGGGTCGCGTCTTCGATACCAGCGGTGCGGCGATTTCGGATGCCAACGTTACCGCTGCCAACACAGCCACGGGGCTCTCCCGCACTGTGACCGCTACTCCCACGGGTGATTACCAGATCTCCTCGCTGCCGCCCGGCGATTACACCATCACCGCGGAGAAGAGTGGTTTTCAGAAAGCTGCCAAGAAGATCCATCTCGACATCGGCGCCATCGGCAACGTGGATTTCAATCTGCCCGTCGGACAATTGCTTCAGGAAGTCACGGTGCAGGACGTCGGCGAAGTGGCCGAACCGACCCGCACCATGGTCAGTTCGGTTATTGATGAAAACAAGATCGAGAATTTGCCGGTAAACGGACGTCAGTTCATCGATTTCGCCTTGCTGGCTCCGGCTGTCACCGTCGGCGACACCACCTCGGGCAGCACTGACGTCATCATCGAGCCGGTCACCAAGCTTTCATTTGCGGGGCAGAATATTCATTACAACTTCGTCGCCATCGACGGCGCTGACAACATGTCGACCGCGTCGGGCATTCAGAAGACGACTCCCTCGCAGGAAGGCGTGCAGGAGTTCCGCGTTATCAACAGCGCTTACAGCACGGAATTCGGCCGGGCCGTTGGCGGAATCGTCAACATCATCACCAAGAGCGGCACGAATACCTTGCATGGGTCGGCTTACGAGTACTTCCGAAACGACGCCATGGACGCCAAGAATGCACTGGCGGCGCCCGGCGGTTTCAACAAGCTGCGCCAGAACCAGTTCGGCGGCACCCTCGGTGCACCCATCGTCAAGGACAAGACCTTCTTCTTTGCCAATTACGAGGGGCAGCGCCATAGCGAGTCGCCGTACTACAACTCCGCGGTGCTGGCGAACATAACCGCCATCAACAATGTGAAGCAGACGATTTTCGGACTCCCGGCCGAGAACCTGCGCGTGAACCGCCTTATCAACTACGACAACGGCCTGATGAAGCTCGATCATTCCTTCAACGTTAAAGAGTCGATGTACGTTCGATATTTCATCAACGACCAGCGTGGCACTAACCTTTCCCCTTTGAATGACGGCTTCGACCTGCCTTCAGGTTTCAAAAACAACTACTTCCGCGACCAGTCCATCGTCGGAAATCTTTCCAGCGTCCTTTCCAGTTCGCTCGTCAATGAAGCTCGGCTCCAGTATTCCCATCGGTTTTTTGATTTTCCGACGGTGAGCACGCAGCCTCACCTCGAAGTCTCGAACGTTTTTACAATGGGCGTCAATCGCGGTAACCCAGACTTTTACGAAGAAGGGCGCTGGGAGTTCGTGGATACCGTTACCAAAACCTTTGGCAAGCACACCATCGATTTCGGTGGCGATTTCAATCACGTCAATACGACGGAGTCTTTCCCGTTGTTCTATCCCTTCGAGGCTGATTTCGGCAGCTTGAGCGCTTTCCTCGGCACGGATTTCGTGAGCCAGGTGCTTGGTCGCGTCGCTCCGGATCCCTTCGTGATCTTTTTTGAGCGGTTCGACACGGCTTCTGGATTTAATGAGCCCACACTGAGCACGTCTGTTTATCAGGGCGGCGCCATTTCCTCCGCGGTTCGCAATCAAGCCAAGGGAACTCTCGGGCACACCTATGAAGGCCTGTTCGTGCAGGATAAGTGGCGGGCCACCACGAACCTGACGCTAAACTATGGCCTGCGCTGGCAGGGCGAGACCTGGCCTGCGGCCGCAATCAACAATCCCCTGCATCAGTTCGATCCCCGGGCGGGCTTCTCCTACGCCTTCGGCTCCCAACACAACATCATCTTTCGTGGCGGCGCAGGACTCTTTCACGGCACCATTCCTTCTCCGCTGCTCATGTGCCAGATCCCGTCCTGCGGCGGAGTTATTGGTAAATTCCCCGGCCGCGAGAACAAGCAGGATGATCTGAACGCCAAGACTCGCCTGTCGGCTTTCGGATCGGATCCGTTCACCATGGCCAACCTCTTGACGCCTGCTACGCCTGGCGCTCCCGCATTGCTGGGCCCTAATCTCGCGACTGCGACTTACCCGGCGAATGCTTTGGACGCCGTGATCGTTCGCTTCGCCAAAGATCACCAGCCACCTTATGGCGCGCAGGCGAGCCTGGGTGTGGAGTTCCAGCCCTTCAAAGACGCTGTCGTCGATATCACCGGCATGCACGTTCGCGGCGTGCACCTGGGCAGTTTTTACAACGTGAACCAACCCGATCCGAGCGGCCAGTTACCGTTTCACGATTCCCGTGGGGATGTTGGAATGAAAAATCTGTATTGCAGCAACTTCCCCTGCACCCCACCTGTGATCGCCCCAGGTGTGCGATGCGCCTTTTTCACCGGGTGCCCGGTTCCGCCCGGCTTTGCGGGGTTCGCGGTTGATTTTGAGGCCGACTCCAAGTGGGACTCGCAATGGGACGGTCTGCTTGTCAACTTCAACAAGCGCATGGGCAACCACGTCGGCTGGGGCGTTAGTTATACCTGGTCGAAAGGTATCGACAATGGTCCTAATCCTAGCTTTGTACTCATCCCGCAGGACACCTGCTGCTTCAACAAGGAGCGCGCGGTTTCCTCCGATGATGTGCGCAACCGCTTCGTCCTGAACTTCATTTTGGCCGGTCCCACCCACCTGAACGCCGTCCTCAATGACTGGCAACTGTCTTCCATTGTCACCTTGGAATCGCCTCACTACTTCACCAAGTTCGCCGGCTTCGATGCGAACGGCGATATTTTTGGCAACAACGATCGCGTGGGCATCGAGCCCAGGAATACCTTCCAGGGCGATAGTTACAAGAGCGTAGACATGCGGCTGTCACGCACGTTTGTTTTCACCGAAAAAATGCGCCTGGAGGCTATGGCCGAAGGTTTTAACTTGCTGAACACTCTGAACGTTCGCTTCTTCAATACGGCTTACGGCGCGTCGGATTTTTGTCCCGCCGGCGGCGCTACTTACTGTGGCACGGGGCCGTTCTTCCGCGAGGGTTCACCAAACCCCTCGTACGGCACCCCGCGCTCTCTGTTCAATCCGCGTCAGATCCAATTAGCGTTGCGTTTGACGTGGTAGGTTAGGGATGGGTCAGAGCATCGCAGTGACGGGCTTGGCCCTTTTCGATGAGCATCAGTCAGGCTGATTTTCGCAGAGCCATGGGAGCATTTGCCACCGGTGTAACCGTGGTGACAGTGGACGATGGAGGCGCGGTACACGGCATGACGGCTAATGCGTTTGCATCCGTATCGCTCGATCCCATGCTGGTGCTGGTGTGTGTGGATCACCGGGCGCGGACACACGCTCACTTGCACGCTCGAAAGCGCTTCGGCATCAACGTGCTCTCGGAAGAACAGCGGGCGATCTCCGAGTACTATGCGCGCGCCATCGAAAGTCAGCACGCCGAAGAAGTGGGAGCGCGCTTTGACCGTACTCAACACGGTACGCCGGTGTTGCGCGGCGCCCTGGCTTACCTCGAGTGCAAGCTGCATACCGCGCAAGACGCGGGTGATCACACCATCTTCATCGCCGAGGTTGAAGATGTTGTGGTGCGCGAAGGTGAACCGCTGCTTTTCTTCCGCGGTAAATATCGCCGCGTCGACGGCGAGATAGAACAAAATTCGACGCAGCAGAAGTCCCTCGATCGCGAGCTCCGGCGTCAGGCGCAGAGTTCGGGCACACGAAAAGGTTAACCCATGCGATTCGGCATTTATTGCGAGATCCAGACACCGCCCGGTAAGTCGCATTACGACATGACTTGGGAGATCATGCGGCAGATCGAACATGCCGACGACTCCGGTTTCGACGTTTTCTCCGTCATCGACCATCATTTTTTTCAGAAATTCTCGATATCCGCGAATCCCCTGGCCATGTTCGCGGCCGCTGCCCAGCGCACGAAGCGGATTCGGTTTCGTACCGCCCTGCATACGTTGCCTCTGGAAAATCCCATGCGCCTCGCGGGCATGATTGCCGAAACCGACATTCTCACCCATGGCCGCCTGGAGTGCGGCCTGGGACGTGGCCATGCCTGGTTATTCGGCCCCTCCGCCGTGCCGCTCGAAGAAAGCCGTCCGCGTTACAATGAAGCCATCGACATCCTCGAGTTGGCGCTCACCCGCGACAAATTCTCCTATCAAGGCAAGTTCTACAACGTGAAGGATGTCAGCGTCGCGCCCAGGCCGGTACAGAAGCCACATCCCAAGTTCTACACCGGAGGCACGAGCGATATCACTTACCAGATGGCGGGCGCGAAAGGCTGGGGAATTTTCGTTCCGCCCCTGCTGCCTTGGAAAGTGTTGGAAGCTCCGCTGAATCTGTACAAGGCTGCTTGCGCCGAGCACGGTCACACCCCCGACATCGTTTATATCCGCCCTGTCTACATCGACACGGACGAAAAAACGATCCGCCGCGAGGTCGAAGAGGCCTTGCACAATTTTCTGGCGTTCAATGCTTCACCGGTCGAATCGCTCCAGGGAGAAGAAAAGAAGGCTGAGCTGCGCGCCAAGGGCTACGGGTTTTATGCCAGTGGTGCGCTGGAATCCCTGACCAGGCTCACCTACGAGGAGATTGTCAGCCAGGAGATCGGCTTTATTGGCACTCCCGACAAGGTGACCCAACAGATTCGAGCTCTGCAGGAGAAGGGCGGCATCGGAGAATTGGCCATTGTTTCCAATTTTGGTGGCCTCGAACACTGGAAGAGCATCAAGACTCAGCACATGTTCGCCAAGCATGTCATGCCTGCGTTTCGTAAGGAACGGGTCAGCGCTGCGGCGGACTAGGAACGTGCCGAACTGAAAACTGCTCATGGCAAGCCAAGCTATTCCGGCGGTAAGACTGACCTTCGCGCCCGCGAGCGCGCGCCGTCTATTGCTTTTCGGCGGCATCGCACTGATCGCAGGTGGGATGCTATTTGGCGACGTGTTCGCGGTTTTTGTGCTGCACCAGAATGCCGGGCGCCAGGGAGAAGCCCTGATGGCGGCGGCGCAGGCGGTTGCGGCTGCAAATCCATCGGCTGCCCAACAGGTTTTTTCCGGCCTTGGCGGTCTGCTCGAAGACCGCGGAACCAAAGTGGACGCCCACGTCCACATGACGGATGCAGGTTATCTAGCGGTGTTGTTAGCGTTGCTGCAGCCTTATATCGCCTTCCCCCATCGCACGGCAAGGTTGTTGGCGGCGCTCTTCCTGGCCGGGGGCGTTTTGCTCCCGGTCGGCATTTTTCTTATTCATTATGTCGGTGTCGCGTACAGTCCATTTGCGGTTATCGGATGGGCAAGCGTTCTGGCCGATTCTGCGGGCGCACTCCTCATCGGGGTGCTCATTGCCGAAGGCTGGGGAGTTTGGAAGTATCTTCATGGCCAACGTGCCGCAAGTGGGGCTCTGGAGGTCACGCAGGAGAGTGGTTGGTCGCAGCGTGTGCTATTAAGCGGTGGGACGCTGCTTGTGCTGCTGGGATTTCTACACGGCGCCTGGTGCTCGGCGGTCGATCTTTACAGGCATGAGGAGCAGGAAACGTCTATTCTCCAGAATATCTTGCAGGATGCGGCTTCTCCAGCCAGCCTGTCCGCTGCGAGAGTCGAAGTCGCCAACTTTGGAAATCTGGCGGGAGCGCGCGCCGTCGAAATTGCGGCCCACTCTCACATCATCGAATTCGGGTTTCTCGCCATGCTGCTCGCTTTTGTCGAGCCCTATGTTTTCCTGAGTGAAAGATGGAAACGGCGTTGGATCGGCGTGCTGCTGGCGGGGTCGCTCATCCTGCCCCTTTTTGTGTTGCTAGAACTGAAGCTCGGTTTGTTGGCGGGCGGCATTGCCGACCTCGGGGGCCTGATGGTCGTCGTTGCTCTGATCGCCATGCTCGTCGGTTTATTGCGCTACAGCGGCAGTCTGGATCGTCCTCGGTCGGCAGCATGAATGGGTCCGCGAAATTGCTCATTTACGGGGGCATCTGTCTGGCCGTACTCGGCATGCTTTACGGTTTGCATTACGCGGTTTTCGTGGAGCACCAGACATTGGACCGAATGGGCGGTTCGCTTACCGCAGCCTTCGTGCATGCCGCCGAGCGAAATAGCGCTGCATCAGCAATGGCGCTCGCGGCCTACGGTCATACAAAGCACGATTATGTTCGCCAGGTCGATGTTCACTCGCATTGGGTTGGCCTTGCGATGATCATGGTTGTGCTTGGCGTCGTTTTCGGACGAGTGCAATTCCCTGAGGCCGTTCGCTTTTGGCTGGCGGCGGCATTGCTGGCCGGTTCGTTTCTGTTCCCGCTTGGCGTCGTGTTACAGACGGTCGATCACGGCCGGCTCCCGTTCGCGCTTGCGATCGCAGGAGCCGGGCTGGTCATTGCGTCTATGACCGGCATCGCGTGGGGCCTGGCGAAAGCTCGCTGAGCCGGGAATGTGCTCTCCTGTTTCAGCACTAGGCTGAGAGCGGCTGTACTTTCGCCGCATCGGCCGTGAGCCGCTATTCAAGCTTCTGATAATCTGATTGGTTGTCGCTGGTGCAGGAGCGCGCCAGTTAAATAAAAGTTGAAACGAAGGCTTTGCGATGTACCCACGATCCTTCCACTATCACCGGGCGAACTCGCTTCACGAGGCTGCCTCCATGCTTGCGCAGTTGGGTGAAGGTGCGAAATTGCTGGCCGGCGGGCAGAGCCTGATTCCACTCATGAAATTGCGGTTCGCCAATCCCACCAACTTGATCGACCTCAACTTTATCCCGCGCACGTCCTACATCAAGGAAGAGAACGGCGCGCTGCGGTTGGGTCCGCTCACCCGCCACGCGGAGATAGAAAATTCGCCTGCGGCTGCTAAGAATCCGATTCTCCACGACTGTGCTGCAGGCATTGCTGACGTGCAGGTCCGTAATCGCGGCACCATCGGTGGATCGATCGCCGAAGCCGATCCCAGCGGCGATTGGGCCACGGTGCTGCTTACTCAGGAGGCCGAAGTCCGTTGTCTCGGCCCCCATGGCGAGCGAACCGTTCCGCTGCCTGATTTCATTCAAGACGCCTACACGACCGTGCTCGCCAGCGACGAACTCGTAAGCGAAATAACGGTGAAGTTCCCGCCCCCGAAAAGCGGCGGCGCCTATCTCGCCTTCAAACGCTCAGCTCCGGTTTATCCGACCGCCAGTGCCGCGGTTCAATTGACCATGGAAGGGAACGCGTGCCGTGAAGCCGCTGTGGCGCTGGGTTGCGTCGGACTGAAGGCAATCAGGGTCGCAGATGCAGAAAACGCGTTGCGTGGTCGGGAAGTAAACGACACCACGGTCGCCCAGGCTATGGAAGCGGCGCTGGGCGCGTCCGATCCTCAGCCCGATATGCGCGGTTCGGCCGATTACAAGCGTACCCTGGTCGCCGCTCTGGTCAAACGCGCCATTGAGGTGGCGGTGCGCCGCGCTCGCGGAGAACAGGTTGAGGTGACTCATGTCTATGCCTGAGACCATCGAAAAGGTCGCGATCCAGCTAAAGGTCAACGGCAAGTCTGTGGCCGCGGACGTCGAGCCCCGCACGTTGCTGGTTGAACTCCTGCGCGAGCAGCTTGATCTGACCGGTACGCACGTGGGTTGTGATACCACCTATTGCGGCGCATGCACCGTGCTGATGAATGGCGCGGCCGTGAAGTCTTGCACTATCTTCGCGGTTCAAGCCGATGGCGCCGATATCCTCACTGTCGAGGGTTTGGCAGGCAACGGCGAGTTGCATCCTATTCAGAAGGCGTTCGGCGATTCCTATGGTTTGCAGTGCGGCTACTGCACGCCGGGGCTGATGCTCTCGGTATACCAGTTGCTTTCGCGCAATCAGCAGCCCAGCGACAGGGATATGCGCAAGGCCATCGCCGGTAATACCTGCCGCTGCACTGGCTACCAGAACATCTTCAAAGCGATCCAACTGGCTGCCCGCAATATGAAAGGTTAATGGATGGCGATTAAGTTCGCGGGGGATTTCGAAGTCAAGCGCAGCGCGGATGAGGTCTACGATTTCCTCACTGACCCCAACCGGTTCGCCCCGTTGCTCCCTGACTTCAAAGGCGTCACGGTGCAGGACCCGACCCATTTCACGGTGAAGGTCAATGTAGGCATTTCATACATAAAAGGTACCGCGGAAGTGAAGATGGAACTCGCCGAAGCCGCACGGCCCAGCCACGCGCTTTACAAGGGGCAGGGAAGTGTGGCCGGGGGCAATGTTTCCGTGACCGCCGGTTTTGATCTCTCGCCCACCGCCGATGGCACCAAGGTCATGTGGAAAGGCGAGGCCCAAGTCTTCGGGCGTCTCACCTCCGTCGCCGGCGGATTGCTCGAACCGCTGGGAAAAAAGAATGTGCAGAAATTGATCGATGGTTTACAGAAAGCGTTGACGTAGTTCGCATCCGCGTGGCGCGCATGCTGGGGGAGTCTGATCGTGGGTTCGGAAAGCAACAAGGGATGGGTTGGAAAGCCGTTTCCCCGCAAAGAGGAAGGCCGGCTTCTGCGGGGCCGGGGCAAGTTCGCCGACGACATAAAACTGCGCGAAATGCTCTACCTCCGGTTTGTGCGCTCGCCTTATGCACACGCGCGCATCCTGAGCGTGGAGACGTCGGCCGCCAAGCGCCTGCCGGGCGTCGTTTGCACGATCACCGGAGATGAAGTTTTGTCTCAAACTCAGCCTTTCATCGAAATCGCTCCTGATCCCGCGGGGAAGATTCGCGATTATCCTTTGGCGGCGCGCAAGGTGCGGTACCAGGGAGAACCGGTTGCGGCGGTCGTCGCCGAGTCGCCCAGCCTCGCAGATGACGCGGCGGAACTGGTGCAGGTCGAATACGAGCCGCTGGACGTGGTAGTGGACGCGGAAGACGCGCTGACTGACCTGAGTGTCCTCCACGAAGAGGCGGGTACCAACAAGATTTGGAACGGTGTTTTCGAATATGGAGACGTGAAGCAAGCATTTGACAATGCCGCGCACGTTATTCATATCGACCACCTCCATTTCCATCGTTTCACCAGCACGCCGCTGGAAAACAACGTCGTGATCGGCCAGTGGGATCCCAAGGACGATCACATCTACTACTGGTGCAACAATTCGTTTCCTTCATTCGCCATCCAGTTTCTTGCCGCTCACCTGAACGTGCACATCGATCGCATTCGCGTCCAGACTTTCGATATTGGCGGCAGCTTTGGCATCAAGATCACCAGCTACCCGCAAATGGCGGTGTGCGCCCTCGCCTCCAGGAAGAGCGGTGGACGGCCTATCAAGTGGATCGAGACCCGTTCCGAGCACATGACTTCCAGCGCTCATGGGAATGAGCGCACCTTTCGCGACACTCGCGTCGCGCTGGATAACAACGGTGTAATCACTGCCATCGATTCCCGCCACATTGACGATTGCGGCGCTTACCCTCGTTACGAGCCGCTCGGCTGCGTCATCTGGTCGCAGGTCTTTCCCGGTGTTTATCGCTTCAAGAATGCGCGAATCGATTTCACCCAGGCCGTGACCAACAAGTGCCCGGTCGGTCCGAACCGGGGCTACTCACGCATGCAGCATTTGTGGTTCCTGGAGCGCGTTGTAGATATCTGCGCCCATGAATTAGGCCTTCCCGCCGACGAGATGCGGCTTCGCAACTACATCCTCCCCGAAGAATTTCCCTACACTACGCCGAACGGTTGTGTTTACGATTCCGGCAATTACCCAAAGATGCTGGAAAAGGCGAAAGCCCTCATCGGATGGGACGAGTGGAAGAAGAAGCAGGCGGCCGCCCGCAGGGAAGGCCGCTGGCTGGGTATTGGCATCGGCACGACTCTCGATTCCGGCACCAACAACTTTGGCCAGTCGCAGATCGTCAATCCTGGCGCTCCATTTTCTGGAAACTCCCAGGGCGCAAACTGCAAGCTCGATATCTACGGAGAGGTGGTGGTTGCCGTCGGTTCCTGCCCCCAAGGCCAGGGACACGAGACCACGGCCGCGCAAGTTGTCGCCGATGTTCTGAACATTTCCCCCGACCTGATCTCCGTGCGTACCGGCTTCGACACCGAGCGCAATGTGCACACGGGATTTTCCGGAACCTACGCCAGCCAGTTTGCCGTTTCCGGCCTCTCGGCGGTGCATGGCGCAGCCCAGAAGCTCAAAGCCGAGATGAAGCGGCTGGCTGCCTTTGTTCTCGGAACCAACGAAGAAGATTTGGACTTCGGTGTTGGGGCGCAGGGACCCGAAGTGCGCGCCAGGAGCACAGGCAAGTCGATCAACTACTGGGGACTCGCCAATATTGTCAACGTGAACAGCGCGGTATTGCCGACCGACATGCATGAAATCACGCTGAACTGCCGTTACATCTGGCGGGCCCCGTTCAAAGTTCCCGACAAGCAGAAGAAATACGGCAATCTCACGCTCACTTATGCGTCGCAATTGCATATCGCGGTTGTCGAAGTTGACCGTGAAACCTTCGTCCCCAAGATTCTCGACTACGTTGCCATCGACGACTGCGGCAAAGTCATCAATCCGCCCATCGTCGAAGGTCAGGTATATGGTGCAACCGCGCACGGCATCGGCGCCGCGCTCATGGAGACCTGTGTTTACGACGCGGTGGGCAACATGCTGACCAGCACCTTCAGCGATTACACTCCGATCACCGCCATGAACATGCCCGCCATAAAATACGGGCACATCGAAACTCCTTCGCCCCACAGCTACAGTGGCGCAAAGGGCATGGGCGAGGGCGGCGCCGCTCCGATTCACACGATTTCCGCGGCGTTGCAGGACGCGCTGTTCTCTGAAGGCATCATCATTGAGGATTCGTTCAACAATGCCGATACATTGTTCCGTGCGCTGGTGGCGAAAGAGATTTATCAGTCCGGCAAACTGGTAAAGGTGGAGCAACGGGCTGCTTCGCCCCACTGACGATCAATTGTGAAACGCGTTTGTATCATCGGATGTGGCGCGATTGGAAGCTTGTTCGCCGCGCACCTGGCAAGAGTGGCCGAAGTCTGGACGCTGGTTCGTCGCGAGGATCACGCGCGGGCCCTGAACGGCGAAGGGTTGCGCGTTTCTGGCAAGCATAACTTTACCGTTTCGCTGAAAGCTACAACCAGGCCTGAAGACATGCCGGAATTTGACCTTGGAATTGTCGCCACCAAGGCTACACAACTCGCAGAAGCGATCGCGGAGTGCGGCAGCCACTTCGATCGTGGGGCGGTCATTTCCGCGCAGAACGGCTTGGGCAGCGAAGAAATCATCGCCGGCCACACGCGAGGGCAAGTCATTCGTGGAACCACTTTCATGAGCGGCACGCGCCACAGCGACACGCACGTGCAGTACGAGCTTGACACCGCGACCTGGCTGGGCCCATTCGAGCCCCGCGGCACGCCGTTTGTCGTGGTAAAGGAAGCCGCCGCGCTGATCAATGCCAGCGGTCTCAAGGCCGACCCGCTCGAGGATGCTCGCCCCGCGCAATGGTCCAAGCTGATCTTCAATGCCTCCGTTAACGGTGTCTCGGCACTCACTGGCCTGCCGCACTCGCCGCACTTTGCCGCGGAGCAAAGCTTTGACGATTTGGGTCACTTCTTGCATGCGTTGATCGAGGAAGGCAAGCTGGTGGCTGCCGCTGCCGGCGTAAAGCTTCATGAAGATCCTTGGGCGATGAACAAGATTGGCGCTATGACCAATCATCCGCCCTCGATGCTTTCTGACGTGCGCAACCAGGTTCGAACCGAGGTGGACTTTCTCAGTGGCGCCATTGCGCGCGAAGCCGCGCGTTTCGGTGTTCCAGCGCCGCTGCATACAGCCGTCTACCGGCTTATCAAGGGGAAAGAAGCATCGTGGACGTTTGCCGACGAGAATCGCGCGGTCGCAATGGAAAGCAAATCAGCGCGCTAAGAATTTGAAGTCGTTGTCGACAACACATGGCCTGGCCAATTGACGAAGTAAAACTCGAGCGCGTGCGGACGCTGATGAAAGATGCCGATATCTCCGCGCTCGTCGTGCGCGCGCCTGACAACGTTGTTTATCTCACCAACTACTGGTGCATGAAGGGCTATGACGCCGTGGTGTTTCCTCGTGAAGGCCAGCCCACGTTGATCGCGCTTGAGCCGCAAGAAGCGGATGCGCACCGCAACTCCTGGACGCCCGACATCCGTTTTTTCAAGGGCTATCACCCCGGCGATCCGCGCCCGCCGCAGTATCGCGCCATGGACATTGCGGTCGAGGTGCTCAAGCAGCGCGGTCTCACCGACAAAGTTGCCCTGGAGTTGAACATGGGCACCCAGAGCGCCGATCGCATGGTCGGAGAGCCAACCACGCCGACGCAAAATTTCTTCGATGCTTTCCGCAAAGTGTCCGACGAGGTCGTCGACGCCACTCCCTTGCTCAATGACGCCCGCACCATCAAAACGGCGCAGGAGATCGAGCGCATGCGCCTGGCCAATGAACTGGCCGCGCTTGCCATGGACTACACGCGCGAGCACATGCGCCCCGGCATGAAGGAAAGCCAAGTCGGCGGCATGTACGAGAGCTACGTGCACGGCGTGGGCGTCGGATATAAGGGCAAAGTCGAAATGGCCCGTGCCTTTACCTTGGTCTGGTCGGGTAAGGGCATTGCCACCTTTACCGCTACCGGCGATCGCCCTATCCAGGAGAACGAGCCAACCCTGTTCGAAATCTGGGTCTGCGTCGATGGCTACTGGACCGACCTCACCAAGAACGCCTGTCCTGGTGATCTGAGTCCCGACTACCACAAGCTGTTGGACCTGCTGTTGCGCGTCTTCGCAGAAGCCGTCTCCTACGCGCAAGATGGCGCGAGCTTTCCGGAACTGGATCGTATGGTGCGTGCGCGCATTGCCGAAGGCGGATATCCCGGCCAGCCATCGCATCCCATCTGTCACGGCGTCGGGGCCCGGGCGCACGAGCCTCCCTACGCGCATCAGGCCGGCACCGGCACCGTGCGCAAAGGCATGGTGCTGGCCATTGAGCCCGGCATTTACTGGCCCGGCGGCGGTGGCTTGCGGCTAGAAGACAATTTCTGGATCACCGGCTCCGGCAACGAAAAGCTGTGCATCTATCCCGATGATTTTCGGCTTGCCTCCCGCAGTGACTACAGGGTGGGAGCAAGAAGCTACTGACCATGGAAGCGACCAGGCCCAAACCGGCGCTAGATCTCGACCCAGGCCTCGCAGAGCGAATTCTCAACGAAGTGCGCGAGGACGAGATCGTCTCTATGTGCTGCGACGTGATCAACATTCCCAGCCCGACGGGCGAAGAGTTGCAAATGGCGGAATACATGCGCGTCGCCCTGCAGAAAATCGGCTTGGACATTACGTGGCAAGAGGTCGAAGACGCGCGCGCCAACGTGGTTGGACGCTGGACGGGCGTGGGCGGCGGCAAGAACCTGATGTTCAACGGCCACATGGATACGTCCAACACCGGCCGCGAAGAATTCCTTACCGGGATAGGCTACAAGCCGAATGCCGTCGTCAAGAACGGCATGATTTACGGTCTGGGCATTTACAACATGAAAGGCGCGCTCGTCTGCTACACGCACGCGGTCAAAGCGCTGCAGCGCGCCGGTGTCCGCTTGAGAGGAGATGTGATCGTCGCCGCGGTGGCCGGCGAAATCGAGAAGACGCAGTGGGGCGAATTCAAGGGTAAAGAATATCGCGGATACGGTTTCGGCACGCACTACCTCGTGAATCACGGCATTCTGCCCGATATGTGCATCCTCGGCGAACCCACTGACACGCACCTGGTTCTCGAACATTTCGGTTCTATGTGGGTTCGCATCTCCTGCACCGGAATTTATGTTCACACCGCGTTCTGCGAAGGACGGGAAGAGATGAATTCCATCCGGCGCATGCATGAACTGCTCAGCGAGATCATGCCGTGGATCGCTTCATGGGAGACAAAGGCCGCGTACGGCGGCAAGAAGGCCATCGTCAATCTTGGCGGCATCCGCGGCGGTCACGGATGGCGTGCCAGCCGCACGCCGGAGAAAACAGACCTGTTCCTGGACGTGCGCGTCCCTCCCTCCATCGCGATGCACGATGCTCGTCGCGAAGTACAAGAGGTTTTCCTCCGCTTGCGCGACAGGCATCCCGATTGGGGTCTCGAATTCGAGACTTACGTATCCGTTCCCGGTGCGCGCATCAGCCCCGAGCATGAACTGATTCGCGCCATCGACGCAAACCACTCCTGGGTGATGGGTCAACCCCCGCAACGCGAAGTGGTGACGTGGTGCTCGGACGCAAGCGTGCTCACGCGTTACGGAATTGAGACCGTTAACTACGGCCCGTCCAGTGGACCGCGTGACAAGGAAGGTGAAAAGGTTTCCATTAAGACGCTCGTGGACATTACCCGTGTCTATGCGCTGACTGCCGCCCAGATCTGCCGTGTGGCCTGATGTACTTGTCGGCGGCCGTTGCTATGATCGGCAACGCGGACGCGCTGTTGCACGCTTTTCACGCAATGAAGTCTGGGCTTTAGCTCCTGAAACACCAACGCAGTTGAGTGAGTACGAGGTTCCGATTTGCCTAGTCAAGCCGAGATCGAACGCCGCTACAAAAACATTCGCGCGCGCATGGCCTCTGAGAACTTGGACGCGCTCATTGTCTGCGGTAACCAGTATGCCGGATTCGAGGGAGCCGTCTTCTATGTAACTGGGTTCGAAATCGTCCATCGCTACGTCTACGCACTGCTTCCTCTGGACGGGGATCCAACCCTCGTCTTCCCGCGCGAAGCGCGCTGGATCGGCGACAAGGCGAAACCTTGGGTCAAGGATCAGGTCTGGCCCGACATTCCCGGCCGCTGGCTTCGGGAGCATGCCCTCGAGCGCAAGTGGAAGCGCATTGGCGTCTACGGTATGAATTTTGTGATGGCTGTTCGTGACTATCGTGAGTTGGCCTCTGGCCCCTTCGAACTGGTCCCGTTCGATGTCCCTTTCGACATGGCGCGTGCCGTCAAGAGCGAGGAAGAACTGATTGAAGTGCGCGATGCCATGGACATCATTCTCGATGGATTCTGGGCGTTGCTCGCGGCGTACGAACCGGGAAGAACGGAAGCCCAGATCATGGCGCCCGCGGTCGAGCGCTTCTTTGCTCGCGGCGCCGGTCCGCGCATGATGAACATCTTGCTCTCCGGTTCTCATGGCGAGGCCGAAGCTCACTTTAAGGTTCCCGGCCATCGCGTGGTCGCGGCCGACGATCTCATGCTCTATTCACTCGAGATTGCCGGCGCCGGTGGCTACTGGGTGGAGTTTTCACGTCCTTTGTTGCGCGGAAAGCCGAGCGCTACCACTCAAAGGATGGCGGACGCGTACCCCTCGGCCCTGGAAGCCGCGCGCAAGCTTATGCGGGCTGGGGAACTCGCCAGCAATGTTCACCGCGCCGTTGCCGAAAACTTTGCACGCAGCGGATTTTCTCTCGGGCATCTCTCCGGACACTCGATCGGTACCACCATGATCGAACATCCTTCGATCGGCGCGAAAAGCGATGTTCCGTTGGAAGAAAATATGGTCTTTTCCCTGCACCCGCAGGTAGTCGATCAGGACGGCAAAGTCTGCCTCTACACGCAAGACACGTACCGCGTCGGTAAGACGGAAGGGGAGTGTCTTGCCGATGTGCCCTGGCATTTCTTTACCGGAGAGGAAGTCAAGCAGAGAGCCGCAGACTGACAATAGCTTTTCAGTCCTGCACCGCCAAGATGAACACCGTTTGCGACAAATTCCAGATCCGTTGCTGAAAGAGGTCTCTCCCGATGAGAATCTGCGTGATCGGCTGCGGCGCCGTGGGCAGTCTGTTTGCCGCACACCTGGCGAACGCTGGCGAGGCGGAAATCTGGGCGTATGACGTGTGGAAAGAGCACACCGACGCCATTCGCGACCGCGGCCTCCGCCTTTCCGGTGCCGCCGACTTTACCGCCCGGCTGAATGCAACCAGCGACGCCCGCCAGCTTCCACGCTGCGATTACGGCATCGTGGCTACGAAAGCCATTCACACGCGCCACGCCATCGCTCAGACAGCGCACATCTTCGACCAGGGCAGCGCGGTTTGTTCCGTGCAGAACGGTGTGGGCAATGAAGAGATCATCGCCGAAAAAGTGCCGTTCGTGATTCGCGGGACTACGTTTCCCGCAGGCCATTCCATTGCCCCCGGCCACATTGGCTTCGACATCAAGGGCGATACCTGGATCGGCCCGTTCGAGCCCACGGCCACGCCCATGACCACGGTCGAGGAGCTTGCTGGGCTGCTCACGCGCTCGGGCATGAATACGATTGCCCTGAAAGATGCCCGCGGTGCGCAATGGACGAAGCTGATTTTCAATGCTTCGACCAATCCCGTCGGGGCCCTAACCCTGCTCCATCACGGCGCCGCCACCCGCTTCGGTCCAACCGGCCAGTTATTCAATGACCTGATCGCCGAAGGCGAATCCGTAGTCAGAAAGCTCGGTATCGATCTGCATGGTGATCCCCGTGTTCTGGTACAGAAGGGCGCGAATGCGCCCGGCAAGCACCGCGCCAGCATGTTGCAGGACGTTTTGGCAAAGCGGCCGACCGAAGTCGATTTTATGAATGGCGCAATCGTGCAGTGGGGAGAGAAAGTCGGAGTGCCCACGCCATTGAACAAGGCATTATGGGCGTTGATCAAGGGTCTTGAGCATTCGTGGACCGATCCCGATTAAGTCTCACGCCCTCGAAAACTTCCTGAGGAAAATAAATCAATGTCGATCCCGTTCAACATCGGTGTGTTGCAGCTCAGTATGGAACCCGTCCGCGAGACCCTGGCTATGGCCAAAGCGTGCGAGGAGGCGGGTTTTGACGCATTCTGGATCGCCGAAGCCTACCCGTGGTGGCGAAAGCATTCCTTCGAAGCCCGCTCATCCACCGCTGTTCTCGCGGTCATTGCCGCGCAGACTCGCCGCATTCAGCTCGGTTGGGGAATCATCTCTCCTTACACGCGCCATCCCGTCCAGATCGCCATGGAAGCTCGCGTCATGCAGGACTTGGCCGGCGATCGCTTTCTCCTGGGGTTGGGCGCTTCCAAGATTTTCATGAAGGAAATCGGCGAAGGAGAAGGCGAAAAAGTCGGGCCCGCAACGGTAATGCGGGAAAGCATCGAGATCGTGCGCGGCGTTTTGCAGGGGGACGCGTTCCGTTACCAGGGAAAAGTATTCGCCGCCGATGTGCCGCCGCTGAAAGCCGACGCCCATAGCCCGCGTGGCATTCCGCCCATTTACGTGGCGGGCACGGGCCCTGTGATGCAAAAAATGGCGGGTTCCATTTCCGACGGATTGCTGACTGCGAGCATCACCACGCCGTCATTTGTGCGCTATTCAAAAAAGAATATGGACGAGGGCGCGGCCAAGGCTGGCAAAGACGCGTCTAATCTCGCACTTGGTTCCGTGATTGTCGGGAGCATCGGCCGCGACTCCACCCAGGGGAAGGAAGGAGCCCGCGAACAGGCGGCCATGTATCTCGCCAATAAGGTGCAGAACATCAAGGGTTCGGCCGACGTCCTTTTGGACTGCGCCGGATTGACTTTCGCCGAACTGCAACCCGTTGCCGACGCTATGGAACGGGGTGGTCGCAAGGCCGCCGCCAAGGCAGTCACAGACGAACTTCTCCGCAAAGTGTGCCCTATTGCCGGCACCCCCGACGAATGCATCGCAAAAATCGAGGAATATCGTGCCGCTGGATGCACGCATATCATGCTCGAAATCTGGGGGGAAGATCGCACTGGGCAGGCCAAGTTGTTTGGAGACGCCGTGTTGCCGCGTTTCCGGAAATAGTTTGATGGCCGGTGCTCGCATGGCGCTCGCGCTTGGTACTCCGGATAGGATATGCGGCCCAACACATTCCAGCGGCCCCGCGGCTACACCCGCGTGTTACTCTAACCGTTCTTCCCGGCGGGGTAGCTCTCCGCCTGCACTCGTTCGATGCCGCGCCGCACCACGCCCGATCTCCGCATCGCCATCGATACCGGCGGCACTTTCACGGACTGCGTCTGGATCGAAAACCGGTCCCTGCGCATGCTCAAGGTGTTTTCTACTCCCGGCGATCCCTCGCAGGCGATCATCGAAGCTCTTGGCAAAATCGGCATCTCCGCTACTCCCATCCTTCTCCATGGCACCACTGTTGGCACCAACACTTTGCTGCAACGCAAAGGCGCTCGTGTCGCCCTGGTTACGACCAGTGGTTTCGAGGATGTTATTGAAATCGGTCGCCAGGCGCGGCCTAGGCTGTACGACTTTTTCTTCGATCGCGTACCACCCCTGGTTCCTGCGAACCTCAGGTTCGGTGTGGAAGAGCGCACCGATTGCGAAGGCCGCATTCTGACACGCCCTCCCGCAGATCTCGATCAGCTTGCCCGGGCCGTGCGCGTTTCCGGTGCTGAGGCTATAGCCATTTCCTTCCTGTTCTCATTTGCGAATTCGCGCAACGAACAGGCGGTTGCGGATGCACTCAGGAAGTTAGACCTGCCGCTGTCCCTGTCCCACCAGATCATTCCCGAGTTCCGCGAGTACGAGCGCACCAGCACTGTCGTCGTCAACGCCTACCTGCAGCCCGTGATGCAGTGTTATTTACGCAATTTGGAGCAACGCAGTCTCGGCTCCGCAGAGTCCGGTTCCCCAGCTGAAAGACCAAAAGTAAACCCAAAACTCAGGCCGCGTATCTTCGTCATGCAATCCAGCGGCGGCATCACTGCACTCGCATCGGCTGCCCGCGAACCGGTCCGTACTGTGCTTTCTGGACCTGCCGGCGGAGTCGTGGGGGCTAGCGCCTCGGCGCGCCGCAGCGGCCTCGATCGCATCATCTCTTTCGACATGGGGGGAACATCGACCGACGTCGCGCTCATCGACCGCGAGCCTCGTCCCAGCAGCCACTCGGAGATTGCGGGTTTGCCGCTCAGCGTGCCCATGCTCGACATCTACACCGTCGGTGCTGGCGGAGGCTCGCTGGCTCGCTTCGACGCCGCTGGGGCCCTGCGTGTCGGTCCTGAATCAGCCGGCGCCGATCCTGGCCCCATTTGTTATGGGCGCGGCACACAACCTACGGTGACCGACGCCAATCTCCTGCTCGGACGTCTTCAGCCTCACCGCTTTCTCGGCGGCGAGTTCGCGCTCGACATCGACCGCACCCGCCGGATTGTCCGCGATTGGCTTAGGGGCCAAGGTTCCAGGCTCACCATCGAGCAATTTGCCGCCGGAGTCGTCCGCGTTGTGAATGTCACGATGGAGAAGGCCATTCGCGTCGTATCCATCGAGCGCGGCTACGATCCTCGTAATTTCACGCTGGTCGCGTTTGGCGGCGCGGGCGGATTGCATGCATGTGCTCTTGCCCAATCCCTCGGCATACCTCGCGCCCTGATACCCGCCATGCCGGGGGCGCTCTCGGCTTTCGGCATCCTCGTCAGCGACGTCGTAAAAGACTATTCGCGCACCGTGCTTTGGCGCGCTCGAACTTCCTTGCCCGCACAGCAACTCAAGAACGCCTTTGCCCAACTTCGTCGTGTGGCCGAGCGCCAATTTCACGATGAAGGTTGGCGTGGGAGCTTGCAGCATTTCCCCAGTATTGACGTCCGCTACTGCGGCCAGGGCTATGAGCTCAATGTCCCCTTCACCAACCATCTGATCGAAGTGTTTCATCGTGAGCATAGCCGCCGCTATGGATACGATTTTCGCGATCGCGAACTTGAACTGGTGACCCTCCGTCTTCGCACCACGATGAAATCCCCGTCTGCTGCCGCCAATGCCTCTCTTCCCGCGCCGCACAAGGCGGTTCCCATGGAGCGATCCCCTGTCTGGTTCGACGGCACCCGGTCATCCACAGCCGTCTACGACCGCGATTCCCTGGAAGTGGCTCGAAAATACCAGGGTCCCACCATCGTGACCGAGTACAGCGCGACTACGGTCATTCCCGCCCGAACCACATTTTGGAAGGATCAGGCGCGCAATCTCGTCATAGTGCTTTCTCACATGCGTCGGTGATCGAAATCACAGATATTCCGGCCTCGGCGCATTAGCGTTGCGGACAGACGGAAGTGTTCTGTCGCGATTAGGCGGGAGCCTCATCGTGAAGGTGGATCGGCCCCGTGCCGCCTCACGCCGGGAAAGCGTTGATGCGTATCGCGCCGCGCCCCGCGTGGTTCCAGGACCGACTCCATCATGGCCGAGCAGGCAACGTTGCTCACCCCTGTATGGAACATTGCGGCTGGTCCGCGATGAATCCAGCAACCCTGCAGAAGGCTCCCGCCCTCACGAGAATCACCGCTCGCACCTTCCTCGCACATAGCCCGCCCGCCGCTCCATCCCACCCCCGCCATCCTGCTTTCGCCGCCTCTCCCACGGCCGATTGCAGCTTCCAGCTACAATATGCTCGTGAAACCCAGCATACTAGTGGTTGAAGACGATCCCGATATTTCCCGGCTTGTGCGCCATCACCTAGATGGCGCCGGATTCTCCGTTCGCCTTTTGCCCACCGGAACCACTGTGATCTCCGAAGCCGAGCGCCAGCGCCCCGCGCTATTCATCCTCGATATCATGGTGCCCGGCAAGGATGGTCTGGAACTCTGCCGTCAGATTCGCCAGACCCAATCGCTAGCCATGATTCCGGTTATTTTCCTGACTGCCAAGGGCACAGAGGCGGACCGCGTGCTTGGCTTGGAACTTGGCGCTGACGATTACATTCCCAAGCCCTTCAGCCCGCGCGAACTGGTCGCCCGTGTTAAAGCCGTGCTCCGCCGTTTCGAGCGCCCGCTCTCCCCTGGTCCGGTACGCGCCGGAGAGCTCGACATTGATCCCAGCGCCATGACCCTGGTTGTCCGCGGCAAATCGGTCACGACCACCGCCACCGAATTTCGTCTCCTGGATCACTTCGCCCGCCATATTGGGCGCGTCTTCACCCGCGACCAGTTGCTCGATTCCGTCTGGCGCGACACCTCGTACGTAACCCCGCGCTCCGTCGATGTCTATGTCCGCCGCATTCGCGAAAAAATCGAGCCCGACCCTGAGAATCCTCGCTATCTGAAAACCGTGCGCGGCGCCGGCTATCGCTTCGAGGTTCCTAAATGAGGAACCGCATATTCCTGAAGCTGCTGCTTCTGTTCGCGGTGGTGATCGCTGTCGCAACTGTCGTTCTTGATTTCTCGCTCGAAAAGACGCTACGCCATTTCCTGAGTGATCGGATGCAGCGCAATCTGACCGAGAAGACCAGGATGTTCGCGCAACGCGTGGAAGCGGACCACTACCACTCACTGCCCGCGATTGCCGCCGAGGAAGGGGGCGCCGCGGGTGCCCGCGCCACCATTATCGATTCGAGCGGTAAGGTATTGGCAGACTCTGAAGCTGACCCGTCCACCATGGAGAATCATTCCCGGCGAAAGGAGTTTGTGGCCGCGCTCGCCGGGTCCGTCGGTATGGACCAGCGCACCAGCCACACCCTGTCCATCCCGTTCCTCTATGTGGCTGCCCCCATCGCGAACGGTGCCGTTCGCCTGGCTTATCCTCTGAGTGACCTTGAAGCAGCCGTTCGTCAACTGCAGCGCAAGGTGCTGCTGAGCTCTGGACTGGCGTTCGCCGTTGGCCTGATCGTTGCTGCCGTGGCTGCGCAACTAACAGCGCGTCGTCTGCAGCGCATTCTCGCCTTCGCTTCTCAGATTTCCGCGGGAGACTTGAGCGCCAGGATTGCTGAGTCCTCGCCCGACGAAATTGGCCAGGTCGGAGCCGCGCTCGACAGAACTGCCCGCCAACTCGAGGAGAGTTTCGCCGCTCTCCAGACCAGCCAGCGGCAACTTGAGACTTTGCTCAATAGCATGCAAGATGCGGTCATCGCGGTGGGCCCGGACGGCCGTGTTCAGTGGGCCAATCGCGGCATGGATCGACTGGTCCGTCGCACCCGGCTGAACATGCCGGTGGTGGAAAGCGTTCGCGATCCCGATTTTCTGGGCGCGGTGCGCAGCGCCGCCGACGCCCGCACGGTGGTCAGCGCCCGTGCCGCTTCCATTCTGCCCGGACGCTCTTTTGACGTGACTGCGGCTCCACTTCCAGGAGGCGGCGCCGTTGCTGTTTTGCATGACCTCACTGAAACCGAGCGCGTCGAAAAGACCCGCCGCGATTTCATCGCCAACGTGTCTCACGAACTGCGCACGCCTCTCACTTCGATCCAGGGCTATACCGAGACTCTTCTCGACGGCACTGGCGAAAATGGCCATGTTCGTGAGTTCCTGGAAATCATTCGCAAGAATGCGGTCCGTATGTCGCGCCTCACTGAAGATCTTTTAACCTTGGCGCGCGTGGAATCTGGCGAGCAGCGTTTTGATCCGCAACCGGTTGCGCCGCTGGAACTCCTGCAGGACGCGGTTGAGAGCTTCCGGGAACTTGCGCGCGGACAGGGAATCGAGCTGGTCGTTGAAGAATCGGCATCACAACCGGTGGAAGCCGATCGTGAGGCCATTCATCAGGTTTTTTCCAACTTGATCGATAACGCGATGAAGTATGCGGGAACTGGTAAGCGAATTGTCCTGGGCGCACGCACCGTGCCCGACGCCGTTGAGTTTTACGTCCGCGACTTCGGCCCGGGGATCCCCTCCGAGCACCTTCCCCGCCTGTTTGAAAGATTCTACCGGGTCGATAAGGCGCGCTCCCGCGAATCCGGCGGAACCGGGCTCGGCTTGGCCATCGCCAAGCATGTCGTGCTTGCGCACTCCGGCAAGATCCGGGCCGAAAGCGAACTGAACCACGGTTCCACGTTCTTGTTCCGCCTGCCCTTGCCGCCTGTCACAACCAACGGCTCGACCGCAAACTAGGGTCTTCTGGCATGCCCATTGCGCCAGACGTGGTCCGTACCTCAATCGAAGATCGGTCGATAGAATTAACAATTCTTTAACCCTCTGTGGTGCACTGGGAATTATGCTAAGTTGTTGCCGATCTCCCAACACTTGCGCAGCAGCAAGCAGTCCGTTCAAACCCTGGCCAGAACCACTTCTGTGCGCGGAAGGAAAGTGCCCATGAGCACTGCCATCAAGCAACCTAGTCCCGAGCCCGTCCACACCACGCTGGTTCGCCGCACTGTCGAAGCCTGCCGCGTGGCCAAGGAAGCTGCCGGCGCTGCTGCGGAGGGAATTGCCACCGGTTCCGCCACCCTGCTCAACTCCATTCGCCAGCGTGAAAAAGAGCTGGACACCATCGACATGGAAATCGACGATGGCGTTACTACTGCCATTACCCGGGTCGCGGAGCCGGAAGCCCGCGAATTGCTGGCCTGCATGAAATTCATGATCGGCCTCGAGCGCATTGGCGATCTCCTGCTCAGCTTCGTCAACAGCGCGCAAGCTGCCGGCGGGCGTCTCGATCCCCAGGACACTCGCGACCTCACCCACATGGCTACCGTCCTCGAGAAGATGCTCACCGACTGCGGCGAAGCCTTTTCCTCGCGCGACATGAAAAAAGCTGTCGATGTGCTGCGCGCCGACGCGGAAATGGACCGGCTTCGCAATCTCGTGTTCATGCGCCACATCGAAAATCCGGAGAACATCGTCCGTCAAGCCAGCCTGCAGGTTATCTTCATGACGCAATCTCTCGAGCGCGCCGGTGACCACGCCAAGAATCTCGCCGAAGAAATCTGCCATGTTGTCAGCGGCCACACCGTTCGCCACGTCCTTATGTCGTACGATAAGCCCCTGGAACAGATGTTCATTGATTGGCTGCGCACGCGGGAAGATAACCAGCAACCCTGATCGCTTTCGCGCATTTTCCGTCAACTCTGCCGCCACGGGACCTCTCCCCTTTCGCGCACTCCTCTTCGTGACCCCCATCACAGCTTTCTGAGACAAGCCGATTCATCGTGGTATCAGCCATGCTCAGGCTTTTGTGCGCATCGCTATGTCTCGCGAAGGGGGGCTCCCTCGTTGGCCTTGGCCTCTTGTCGCCCCTTCCTTTGGGCGCCCATCCCACCGACCTATGGTTCTCCCTCTATGCCCTGCCCCTGCTGCTGGGCAGCGTCGTAGTGGTGCTGGTCGTGTGGCGCATTCATCGCGATGACTTGGGCCGGATGCACGCGGAACTACTACGCGCCAGCGATCTCGCCCAAGTGCGCGAGCGCGAGCGCGACCTCGCCCAGGAGGAATTATTCCGCCGTCTCTACGAAGAGCGGGAGCTGAACAAGGAGAAAATCCAGTTTAAGTCGCAATTGGCCGAATACGAAAAATACGCGGCCCTGGCCCAACTGGCCCTGGGGGCCGCACACGAGATCAACAATCCCTTGCTCGGCATTCTCTCTCACTTGGAGTTGGAGCATAAAGCCTGCGCGGATTCTGAGCAGCGCTCTGAAATCGAGCAGTGCATCGCGGGCGCCAAGCGCATCTCCTCGACTCTGCGGGGCCTGGTGAACTATGCGCGCCCTGGTCCGCTTCTTCTCAGCAAGTTGACTCTGCAGCTGCTCGTAGCGGACACTCTGGCGTTCCTGGAAAATCAGCCCATGGTCCGCGGCAAAACTCTGGAAAACCTGGTTGCTCCGGACCTGCCGCATATTCGCGCCGATGCGAATCAGTTGTCGCAACTGCTGATGAACCTGCTGCTCAATGCGGTGCAGGCTACTCCCGAAGGCGGTCGCATCACCATCTCAGCCAATAAGCTGACCTATGTGGAGAAAATCGAGATTCGCGTCAGTGACACCGGGTGCGGCATTCCCCCCGACATCCTGCCCCACGTCTTCGAGCCTTTCTTCACTACCAAGCGTGGTAAGGGGACCGGCCTGGGCCTTAGCATCTGCCAGGCATACGTTCGCAGCCATGAAGGCGATATTCGCGTCGACAGTGTGTTGCATCACGGCACCACGGTGACATTAACCCTGCCGCTTCGGCAGCAGCAATCGGCCACCGTCATACAGGAGGAATCTGAAGTCGTAGTCTGAAGCTTAGCGGCGTGAACAGGGCGCCCCGAAAACGGATCGCCCGTCGGACGCAAGCAGCCCGATAGCGGAAAACGGAAGCCATTTATGCCCTATTCAGTCCTGGTGATCGACGACGAACAACTCACGCTCCGCACCATCTCGCGCGGTTTGCGCGAAGAAGGTTTTGAGGTCCTCACTGCGGCCTCGGGCGAGGAAGCTCTCCAGGTCTTCACTGACGAAAAGCCGGATCTCACCCTCGTCGATATCGTTCTCCCCGGTATCGACGGTGTTGAAGTTCTCCGGCGCGTGAAGCAGTCTGACCCCGGCTCGATTGTCCTGGTGATGAGCGCGTACCACATGGTCGACCGCGCGGTGGAAGCCATGAAGTTGGGCGCCTTCGACTACCTCATCAAGCCATTCCACCTGGCCGATATGATCGCCACCCTTCACCGCGCCTGCGAAATGCTCGCGCTTCGTGTGCGTTTGCGGGACACCGTCGAGAGCGCGAAAGGGCGCTACGATTTTGGCCGCGTAGTCACCGTCGATCCTGCCATGCGCCGGATGTTGGAAATGGCCCGCAAGGCCGCTGAGGCCGATCGCACCACCATTCTCATTCAAGGCGAAAGCGGCACCGGTAAAGGCGTTCTTGCCAGGGCCATCCACTACGCTAGTCCGCGCGCGCAAATGCCCTTGCTGGAACTGAACTGTGCCTCCTTACCCGACAACCTGTTGGAAAGTGAGCTGTTCGGATTCGAGCCCGGGGCTTTTACTGACGCCCGCCGCCGTAAGGAAGGATTGCTGGAGCGTGCCAACGCTGGCACTGTTTTCCTCGATGAAATCGGAAACATGTCCGCCAGCGTTCAGGCCAAGTTGCTTCGTGTTCTCGAGGAAAACAACTTCATGCGTTTGGGCGGCACCCGGGTTATCAAAATCGATGTTCGCCTCATTGCGGCGACCAACGCGGACCTGAAGAAATTAATCGCCGAAGGAAAATTTCGCGAGGACCTCTATTACCGGCTCAATGTCGTTCCCTTGTACATCCCCCCGTTGCGGGAGCGCAGGGAAGACATTCTGCCCCTCGCGCTCGAACTGTTGCAGCATTTCAATCGAGAGCTGAACAAGAAATTCACCGGCTTCACTCCCGCGGCGGCGGCGCTTCTGCAAAACTATGCTTGGCCCGGAAATATTCGTGAGCTCAAGAATGTCATCGAACGCACTATGATTCTTGCTGCCGAGGGAGACATCCACTCTGCATACTTGCCGGAGGAAATTCGCACCCCTTCACCCGAACCCGGCATGTCAGATCTGCAATTCGAGGCTGAAAATCCAGGCAACGGTCACAAGTTGGTTAGCTTGCGTGAACTGGAAGACAAGTACATCCAGGAAGTTTTGGCCGCAACCGGCAATAACAAAACCCAGGCTGCGCGCGTGCTTGGCATCCATCCTACGTCTCTGTTGCGCCGCCTGAAAAAAGATTTCAACAGCGATAACTAGACGACACCAGGCTTTGCCATAGCTCCATGACTGCGTCTTCGCTATTGGCAGATAGCGGTATACCCGAGACTGGTGGCATTCTCGAAATAGATCTGGCCCGCGATGACTCCGTTGTTATTGATACCGCCAGCGACCGTGTTTTTTGATCCGGGATACACCACGTTCTCAAACTTGCCATTTTTATAAAGGAATGCGAAGAACGTGATGTCGGCGTTCTCGTAATTGCCGACGATTACGCCCGAGCGGTTGACATTTCTCAGAATTGTTCCCAGGGTGCCTTGCGGATGATCGAGCGTCTTGTATACGCCATTTGCTAGGGTGAAGCCGTGGTAATTGAATAGATCGTTCCATGTGCCTACCACAATGCCCTTGTCGCTGATTCCGTATGGTGTCGTGCCTACCGCTCCCGGAAACTGCAGGACCGTGTACTTGCCGTTCTGCAGTTCAAATCCGTTGATGTTGATTGAGGAAGCCGTATAGTTGCCCACGATCGTTCCCAGGTTGTTGATGCCGCTGAGCCATGTGCTCGGGGCCCCCGGATAGTTCACGATGACGGTGCTGCTGCCGTGCCGCACCAGTCCATGGATATGGGTGTGGTAGTTCGTATCCTGAAAGAATCCCACGGTCACTCCGCTGCTGTTGCGATCGGTGAAAAACGTCGTGTACGAATTTGGCGCGTTATAGAGGCCGTAAACGCCCGCCGCAGAACGCGTAAACGCCACCGTGTGCAAGGTATCAGCTGTTTCCAGTTGTCCCACGATGTTTCCCTGCGAATCGATTCCCGAAACACTCGTGAAGTAATAACCGCTCGGAGGAGAGAACGTGCTGAATGTGCACTTGGCCTGAGTTTGGGCTGCGCTGATCACCCCGGACACTAGAAACCAGAAGAAGAGAAAAATCGCAAGGAGACGGTCAGACATGACAAACCTCTGGGAAGGAACTACGGGCGCTTACTTGGATGTTGCGCCGGATGAGAACTGATGCTTCGTGCGAGGCACGCGGAAGCGCCTGCCATCCCGCAAATGTCAATGTTTAGGACAGTGCGCAGGAAGCTCGCACCGTTCAGTCGGCGCGGGCACGGGCGTAGTAGCGCCGGGCCTTGTCGCGGTTTCCGCACACTTTCATATCACACCAGCGCCGCCTGTGATTCTTACTGTGATCGACAAATAACCATCCGCAGGTCTGCGCGGCACACTCGCGCATCAGGGAGAGATCCTGGCTTAAAAGTAATTCTGCCGCATCCAGCACTATGGGCCATAGAATCCACTCCAGATGACCGGGTGGGGTTATCCATTTCCACCGGAACCGTCCCCCTTCAGACACCAGACCGCGTGATCCTCCCGCGTCCCGAAGCGTGCGGTTGAATCGCTCCAGGTACGACGAAGATGCCGGCTGGCCGCGCGCGATGGCCGCGAAGATCGCGAACATGCACTCGCGCAGCGCAACCGCGTGCATTGTGGCAGTCTGTTCATCGCGGGGATTGTTGTGCGCCGCTTTTCTCAGAGCCTGCGCCTGCTCGGTCGAAACGATTGCCGCCTGCTGCGCCCAGGCGAGCAGGTTGTCATACGTCCCGATCTGATCTACTCGACTCGGCGAATTGCGATTGTCCACCGTGTTCACGAAGTCTAGGCAAAGCCGTCCGCCGGTAAATTCGAATTTTGGTGCTTGCGTTTGCGTCATCGATAATGGGCCAGCCTGGAGCGCACGAGCCCGAACGGCAGCTTGCAGCTGCGCCGAACGGCTGAGCCAGGGCCTCAATTCATTATAACCTGCAAACTGCTGTTGACAGGTTAGAGATGCCGGTAGTATAACCAGTAAATCGACGTTAAGTGGTTAGGTTGATCATGTTGATCGATGACGCTTCTCGCATCTTGGCACTACTCAGGAGCAGCAAACTCGCGAATGTTGCTGGTCACCCCGTCGTGATCAGATCGTCCCTCTCGCCGGACCTAGCCCCTGTCCGCAGAGAGCCGCGGCTGAAGTTGCTGCTCGCCTTTGCTGCCATATACCTGATCTGGGGCTCCACTTACTTGGGCATACGTTACGCGGTGGAGACGATCCCGCCGCTGTGCATGATGGGCATTCGCCACCTCACCGCCGGAGTGGTTCTCTACGCATGGGTGAGAGCGCGCGGCGCCGCCGCGCCTACTGTAAAGCATTGGGGTTACGCTGCTGTCGCAGGTGTGCTGCTCTTCCTTGGTGGACACGGCAGTCTCGCGTGGGCGGAACAGCGTGTGCCGTCGGGCCTGGCCGCGCTTCTTTCCGCCACCTTGCCGCTGTGGGTTGTGGTGCTCGGTCGGATGGTCGGCAGCGAACAAAGGCTGCATTGGCAAGTGATTACGGGTGTGTTGCTTGGGTTTGCAGGCGTCGCTCTGCTGACCGGCTGGTCTGGGTTCGGTTCTGGTTCGACTCTCGAATGGCTGAGCGCGGGCGCAGTATTGCTGGCTACATTCTTGTGGGCTGCCGGAACTATGTACGTACATCGAGTTCCTTTACCCGGCGATTCGGTGTTGTCCTCTGCTATGCAGATGGTCTTTGGCGGAGCGACCTTACTTGCGGCCGGGGGCCTGAGCGGCGAGATCGCGCGTTTTCATGTGACTGCCATGACCATGAAGTCAATGCTTTCACTCGCCTACCTGATCGTATTTGGCTCGCTGGTAGCGTTCACGGCGTTCACCTGGTTGAACCGCGCGAGCACGCCGACGCGCGTTTCCACCTACGCATATGTCAATCCGGTAGTGGCCGTCCTGCTGGGTTGGGTTTTCGCGGGCGAGCCCATCGGGTGGAGGACTCTGGTCGCGATGCCGATCATCCTGTCGGGAGTCGCACTGGTGAATCGGGGACGAAGGCGAAGCCCAACTTCACAAGAGGAAAGGATGAGGGTCGGAAACCAAATGCTCCAAACCGGGGAGAATTGCTAACCTCCAGAGATTCTTGGCCCTGCGGTCGTGGATTCGTAAAATTAACTCCATTTAGCAATGCAGGAGAGCAATGCATGATCAGCCGCATTTGGCATGGCTGGACCACTCGCGAGAACGCCGACAGTTACGAGCAACTGCTGCGCAGTGAAATTCTCCCCGGGATTCATCGCGTGAAGGGTTATCGCGGAGCGTCGCTGTTACGTAGAGATGTTGGAAAGGAAGTCGAGTTCATCACCATAACGAAATTCGCCTGTCTCGACGACGTGCGCGCCTTTGCCGGAGAAGACTACGAGCTGGCGGTCATCTTGCCGGAAGCGCACAAACTCCTGTCGCATTTCGATGAGCGCTCAGCGCACTACGAAACTGTGTTTGAACTTGATTGAACTTAGGTGATGGCATTTGTGATAGCCACGCACTCTGTCGCGGACTCGCTGAAAGCTCGTACCGCCCTCTCTCCTAACTCTTACCTGATCAAATTCTAGACTCACCTTCCGCTGCAAAACGCAGTAGCGACTGCAAAATGCAGCGGGCCCGTCGTGGTTCGCGTCCGGTTTCACTGGCTGCAACCTCTTGAAAACAGAGTTGAAAAGCATCACTCCGCTTTCTGGCGAGTTTGTCATGCACGTGCATGAGCAAAAGGTGCAGCCGGAGCCCACTCGGTGGATGAATAAGGCCAGCCGGCAGGAGGCGCGCTATGTCAATCCTGTTTGTTCTGCTGATGTTCCTGCTGATCATGTCCATCAGCTATTTCCGCACTCGTCAAGACTTGCCGGCACGCGCTATCGCTAGCCCCCGGGCGCCGCGGATAGAGCGAGAGAACGGTTTCCAGATTCCGCAAGGCTACTGCTTCCATCCTGGTCACACGTGGGTTTCGAAGGAAGGCCCTGAATTGGCGCGGGTAGGAATCGACCGTTTTGCAACGAATCTGATCGGCAAGATCGACCGCATTGACGTGGTCGGCGAGAACCGTTGGGTTCGTCAAGGACAAAAGCTGATGACTGTCGTCAGTGGCGACACATCTGTGGAGCTTTTGTCTCCGGTCGAGGGCGTCGTAACCGCTCTCAACAAAGACGCCTTACAGGACTTACACATGGTGGCCCGCGATCCCTACGAGCAGGGATGGATCGTCATGATCAAGTCTCCCGAGCTAACGATCAACCAACGCAATCTGGTGCAAGGACCGATGGTAGCGCCGTGGATGCAAAACAGCGTGACGCGTCTGAACGGCATGGTGGCGCAACTGGCTCCCACCATGGCTGCCGACGGCGGGTTGCCGATCGCGGGATTGCTGGCGCGGGTTGATCCGAGCGTGCGCCAGAAGATTGCGAAAGAGTTTTTTCTGTGACAGCGCAGCGCATAACGAATGTGCAGCTTAGCAGGGAGTGAGGCGAGGAGAGGGCGTATGCAAAGGACGAGAGCCATTCTGGTAGACATCACCAAGTGCGTGGGCTGCCGCAGTTGCGAGCAGGCCTGCAAGGAGAGCCACGGATTCCCCAAGGACACGGAATACAAACTTTCTCCCACGGCCCTGACCGTCATTGAAGATCATGGCGATAAGTTTGTACGCCGCATGTGCATGCACTGCCAGGACCCGGCGTGCGCATCAGCCTGCCTGGTCGGCGCGCTGAAGAAATCCGTACTGGGCCCGGTGACCTACGAAGCATCCAAATGCATTGGTTGCCGCTACTGCCTGGTCGCATGCCCGTTCAATGTTCCACGCTATGAGTGGTCGAAACTCGCGCCCTTCGTGAAAAAGTGCGACATGTGCGCCGAGCGACAAGCGAATGGCGGATTACCGGCGTGCGTGGAGGCCTGTCCTACGGGAGCATCCATTTCGGGATGGCGCGACGATCTGCTCGATGAAGCCGAGCGCCGCATCCTGGGGGGCGGTTATGTAAAGCACATCTACGGCAGTGAAGAAGGAGGCGGCACCTCGGTTTTCTTCATCTCCGATGTGCCGTTCGAGAAACTGGGATTTGTAACGCCCCCGACGCAGCCACTACCGGTGCTTACGGCGAATGCCCTGGGCGATGTGCCGACGGTCGTGATGGTCGGCGGGGCATTGCTGTCGGGCTTGTATTGGATTACGCAGCGAAGGGAAAAAGTATTGCTGGCCGAAGCGCAGGAGAAGACAGCGAACAAATAGCAACCGACGTTGTTATGTGACTGGTACAAGCGAAGCGGAAGGAGCGGCGTCATGTTAAGGATCGGGTTTCCCAAGTTCACGTTGTGGCGCACCATCGTTGCGGCAATCTTCGCGGCTGGGCTGTATGCGACTTACGCGCGATTCTTCCTGGGATTCAGCGAGGCGACAAACTTGAGCGACCCGCAGCCCTGGGGACTCTGGGTCGGGCTGGGCACGCTGTGCGGAGTGGGGCTCTCGGCGGGCGGTTTCGCGATAGCGGCCGCGGTGTACTTGCTGGGATTTGAGCGTTATCGCCCGGTGGTACGGGTAGCAGTATTGGTTTCCTTTCTGGGTTATTTAAGCGTAATTGCCGGGATGATGTACGAATTGGGCCTGCCCTGGCGCATTTGGCACCCGATCGTGATGTGGAACCGTCACTCGGTGCTGTTTGAAGTCTCCTGGTGCGTGATGCTGTACACCACCGTGCTGGCACTGGAGTTCTCCCCCTTGCTGGTGGAAAAGATACCGTGGGTAGGAGTAAGGAGCTGGTATCTCAGGTGGCAGCACGAAATCCTTATTGGCGTGGTTCTGATCGGCGTGGTGCTGTCTTCGCTGCACCAGTCGTTCCTTGGCGGCCTTTACCTGATCACCAAAGGCAAGCTGGATCCGCTGTGGTACAGCCCTTATCTCACCACCATGTTCTATCTTTCAGCGATACCGGCGGGTCTGGCTGTGACTGTAATGGCCCTTTATCTGTGCGTGCGGTCTCTGAATGCCAGGATCGATCTCGGCATTCTGGCAGAAGTAAGCCGCGTGATTGCGCCGCTGCTGGCGCTCTACGCGATTTTCCGCGCAGTTGATCTCTCTACACGAAACGCGTTGCCGTACCTGTTTCGCTGGCGCGAAGAGACGTTCTGCTTCTGGCTGGAAATCGGGTTGTTGATTGTCGCGCCGTTGATCCTCCTGAGCATGGAAAAGGTGCGGAACAACCCGCAATACCTGTACTGGACCTGCTCCCTGGTGGTGGCCGGCTTTATGGCTAACCGGCTGAATGTCTCCATCACGGGGCTGCAGGCCAGTGCAGGGATTTATTACGTTCCCAAGTGGACGGAGTTTGCCAGCAGCCTGATGGTGCTGACCATGGTAATACTGGCATTTCGATACGCCGTGATTTACTTGGACGTTGTACCGAAGAACACTCCGCAGCGGAGGTGGATGACGCAAGGCGCTGCCGCGGAAGCGTGACCTCCTGATCCATCCACCTCTTCATCCCCCCGGGGGGACGATTCCCTCGGGGGTCTTGTTTCGAAACCCGAGAATCGGTCAGGCGATTTTTTTCTGCTGGGTATTTTTTTGCTGGATGGTCAGGTCCATGGTTTCGGAAGCGATCTGGATGTCTTCTCTTTCCTGCACGCGCTTGAAGACCTCGGTATAGATGAAGCTGCTGGCAGAGCGGCGCTGCTTGGGTTCGACGACATAGCGCATGGTGAGCTGCAGCCAATTAGAGGTCACTACCACGTAAATATTAGGCTTCAGCTCAAACTCGGGCACTAAGAAGTACTGCCGCATACGCTCCATCTGCTCTTGTGCGCCCTTGAGGAATTCCTTGGTGTATTGGCCGCCCACACTCGTCAAAATCTTCGATGCCTCTTCCAGATTACTGGAGAAGGTGATGGGCAGCATGACTTCATCCCAAATGTAGTTGAAATTTTGCGTGTAGTTGAAGATCGCGGTGCCGAAGACCTGGGAATTAGGGATCTGGACGATGCGCCCGCTGACCTGGTCACCGCCAATCCAGTTTCCGATTTCCATCATGCGGGTATAGAAGAAGCCGACGTCGATGACATCACCGCTCATGTCTTTCAGCTGGATACGATCACCTACGGTGTACATATGCCCGGCGAAAATCGCGATGCGTCCGGCGACGCTGAGCAGCGGATCGCGCAATGCCACGGCAATGCCCGCACCGATCAATCCAAGAAAGGTGCCTCCGTGCCGCATGGGACGAGCCCACAAAATGGCGAGCGTCACAATCGCCGCGAGCGTAAGCAGCGTGTTAAAAAACTGGCGCTTACGGTAATGCTCCTTAGGATCCCTGGTGTGACGGTTAATATACGATCGGGCCACAAAGTGGGCGATGAGGGCGAGCACGATGACCGAGATCGTGCCGACAATCGCCACCGGATAATGCAGCCAGGACATGGACGTTGGTTGCCCACGGCAGAAAGCCAGTTGCCTTGCCGAGCGGCCGCTCTCGAGGCGCATGGGAAAGATCCCGAGGCAGAGCCCATCCGAAGCCCAGGAAAACCGTGATGCTCTCAATCCGGACGTTGGGTACAACTTTTGTAGTCCGGCGCGGCCCCTGCTATTCTGCTCGACTCTCCTATGCACAGGATTTCGCCGGCTGCCCTCTCGGATGCGCGGCTCATTGCCGCTTATGCCATTTTCCTCGCGAGTTATGTTGTGTTCGCGATCGGAAAATTTCCCGGGCTCAAGGTGGACCGCACGGGGGCTGCGATTATCGGCGCCGTGGCCATGGTGGCCTTTCGCGTCGTAAGACCGGGGGAGGCACTGCAGTTCATCGATTTCGGCACGGTCGTGCTGCTCTTCTCGATGATGCTGATCGTCGGCAATCTTCACCTGGTGGGTTTTTTCGAATGGAATGCGGAAGCGGTGCTGCACCGGCTAAAGCCAGCTTACCTGCTACCCGCCGTGATTTTCACCTGCGGTTTTCTATCGGCATTCTTCGTCAACGATATCGTGTGCCTGGTGATGGTGCCCTTCGTTCTCAGCATCACGCGACGTATACGGCTTTCCCCCATGCCATACCTGTTGGCAGTCGCCACGGCTTCGAATATTGGCAGCGTTGCGACGATCACCGGCAATCCGCAGAACATGCTGATCGGATCATTTTCAGCGATCAAGTACCGTGATTTTCTGTGGCACCTGGGCCCGGTGGCGCTGCTCGGATTGCTGATCAACTGGGGCGTGTTGCACTGGACATACATGCGGGAAATGTTTTTCCCGCTGAACGAAACCGAGCGCATTCCGCTGCCCGCGCTGGACCTGTCCCGCTTGACGAAGCCAGTCATTGTAGCGTCTTTGGTGGTGGCGGGATTCTTCGCCGGCGCACCTCCCGCCACCATGGCGGCCTTGGGCGCAGCAGTCCTTCTAATCACGCGCACGCTGGAGCCACAGCGCTTGTACCAAGAGGTCGACTGGGGTCTGCTGGTATTTTTTGTTGGTTTGTTCCTGATCGTGGGTGGCGCGGAGAATGCCGGCATTGTGAGCCGGTTGCTCGACATCGCACGACACTGGAATTTGCAGCACATGGCGGTATTCACCGTTGCGACCGCAGTACTGAGCAACGTGGTCAGCAATGTTCCCGCAGTGATGCTACTGAAGTCGCTGGCGCCCGGATTTGCGGATCCGCACACCGCCTGGCTGGTGCTGGCCATGGCTTCCACTTTGGCGGGCAATCTGACGATCACCGGTTCAGTGGCGAACATCATTGTCGTCGAGTCGGCGCGCCCGGAAGTGGAGATCAGATTCCAGGACTACCTTCGAGTCGGCGTGCCTATCACCGCACTGACTCTGCTGGTTGGATGGGCATGGCTGGTATGGGTCAAGTAGAACTGCCGGTTCTTCTCACGTCAAAGCTCGCGAAGATCCGAGGCCCGGCGCGCGCATTGCCAGAGCATGGCATAGAATCTAGATGCAGGATGACTTTGTATTGGTGATCTGGAGCGCACATGCCGACGCAAACGTTCGCCGCCAAGCCCGAAGCCAGCGAGCATGACCCTTACTACAGCCGGTATATATCGCAGGTCTCGACCGACGACATTCTCAAATACCTGGAGCAGCAGGGAAGGGAATTTGCCGATGGCCTGTCGCGCCTGAGCGATTCCGAAAGCAACTTCCGCTACGCTTCCGGCAAGTGGAGCGTCAAAGAAGTGCTAGGGCACGTTTGCGACACAGAGCGCATATTCGCCTACCGCGCGCTGCGAATTTCGCGCGGTGATGAAACCCCCATGGAAGGGTTTGAGCAGGACGACTATGTGCGAGGCGGCCCCTTTCGCCATTGCTCATGGACTGCGCTGGTAGATGAATTCCGCACGGTTCGCGCGGCCAGCCTGTCCTTGCTGCGCAACCTCGATGAAGATGAGTGGCTGCGGCGCGGGGTAGCAAACAAGAAAGAAGTGAGTGTGCGCGCGCTAGCCTGGATCCTGGCCGGCCACGTGGATCATCATCGCAGCATTCTCGAGGCGCGCTACCACCTGGTGGTGAATCCGAGGAAATCAGCCGACACTGCCTAGAGTACCGTGACGGCAGGTCACCTCCGTAATATTTGCAGTTCGTTTACAGTTCGTGCGTTTCAGGTGTCGCTGATAGATTGGCTCGAGTTGCGGGAGATTTTAGACAGGCAGAGGGCCCCGCGGCGTTCAGAATGCTGCCCACCCTGGCCGAACACGGGAACGAGTTAATGAAGCGAATTGCGATCGTGGGTGGAGGGATTTCCGGCCTGGCTGCGGCTTACTTGCTCGAGCAGCAGCGCCGGGCGGGCGCGCCCATTGAGTACATCGTATTTGAGAGCGGCCCTCGCATGGGCGGAGTCATGGTGACCGACCATGCCGACGGATGCCTGATGGAGGCCGGTCCCGATTCTTTCCTGACTGAAAAACCGTGGGCGATCGATCTGTGTAAACAGATCGGGCTTGGGGACCAGTTGATCGGCTCCAATGATGCGGATCGGAAGACGTACATTCTGGTCAAAGGCAAGCTGGTGGAGATGCCGGACGGTCTGATGTTCATGGTGCCCACCAGGATCATGCCCACGGTGCTCTCGCCACTGTTCTCCGTCGGAACCAAACTGCGTATGGCGAGGGAGTGGTTTCACCCGCCGCGGAAGTCGGACCACGACGAGACGGTAGCTGCGATGGTGGAACGACATTACGGCAGTGAGATGGTTGACCGCCTGGCCGATCCGCTGCTGTCCGGCGTGTACGGAGGCGAAGCCTCGCAACTGAGTGTTCGCGCGGTTTTGCCACGTTTTGCCGAGATGGAAGCCAAGCACGGGAGTTTGGGCCGGGCCATGCTTGCCGCGCGAGCCAAGATGCCGAAAGCGGCGAAGGGCTCAGCGCGTCCGCTGTTTACGTCCTTGAAAGACGGCATGCAGCAGATGGTCGACGCCCTTCTCTCCCGTTTGCACGCCGAGTCGCTGTTTACGAATTCGATCGTGCAAGGGGCGCAGCTGCAGCCAGACCGCAGTTGGTGGCTGACGGCGGATCACAACCCGCAAAGCTTCGACGCCATTGTGGTTGCGGTACCGTCCCCGGCCGCGGCACAAGTTCTGCGCGCGACCGACGGTAAGCTGGCCAATGAACTGGCTTCGGTTCAGTACAGTTCATCGGTGACCGTTACCATGGTGTTCGACCGCAAGGTGCGGGAGTCGCTGCCGCCGGGCTTTGGATTTCTGGTGCCGCGCAGTGAAGGGAAGCGCATGCTGGCGGCCACGTTCGTGCACAATAAATTCCCGCATCGAGCTCCCGAGAACCGCGCCATCATTCGGTGTTTCCTTGGTGGATCGCGGGATGAAGAAATTCTGAATGTTCCCGACGCCAGGGTTCTGCAGATCGTAGCCGGTGAGCTTCGCGAGATCATTGGTGTCAGCGCCGAGCCGCTATTCGAGCGCGTTTACAAGTGGCAGGGCGCGATGGCGCAATATGGAGTCGGTCACCTGGAACGCCTGGAGCGGATCGAGAGTCTGCGGCAACGGCTACCCGGACTGGCACTCGCCGGCAATGGGTATCGAGGGATCGGCGTGCCGGATTGCGTGCGCTCGGGGATGAATGCGGCGGCCGAGGTGTTGCGCTATCTCGGAATCGCGGACGGAGAAACGGCGCGTAAGGTGTCGCAGCCGGTGTAGGTGGAATTATTTTTAGGCGGAAGGGCGCGAAGAAGAGAGTTTAGAGAGTCCCTACTGGGGAGCGCGCGAGTTCCTGCCCCAGTACGGTAGCGTTGCTAGCGAACGCCAGGCCATTCTCAAGATCCACCAATCCAGCGCGCACCAGCTTGGCAATCTCGCCGTCGAAGTGTTGCATGCCTTCGGCCTCGCCCGACTTCATTGCGTCCAGAATAGTTTTGCCAGGCTGCTCGCCCTTCTCAATGCACTCACGAGTGCGAGCGTTGGACTTGAGAATCTCCATGGCGGCAATGCGGCCGCTGCGATCAGCGCGCGGCAGCAGGCGCTGAGAAACGATGTAGCGGAAATTCTTGGCCAGGCGCTCGCGGACGGATTGCTGTTCAGCGGGGCTGAACGAGCTCACGATGCGCTCGACGGTCTTGGCGGCGTCCACAGTGTTGAGGCTGGACATGACTAAATGCCCGGTTTCAGCCGCTTCCAGCACGGTCTCGATGGTATCGCGATCGCGCATTTCGCCGACCAGGATTACTTTCGGCGATTGCCGCAGGGCGGCTCGCAGGGCCATGGCAAAATCGGGCGTGTCGCTGTGCAACTCGCGCTGATGGATGGTCGACTTCTTGTGATTGTGAAGAAACTCGATAGGATCTTCGACAGTGATGATGTGATAACAAAATTCGGTGTTGATACGGTCCAACAGGGCGGCGAGCGTCGAGGACTTGCCGGACGCAGTGGGTCCGGTCACCAGTACGATTCCGGTGCGAACCTTGGCGATGTCGGCAAGGTGCGGCGGCAGATGAAGAGAAGCGAAGTCGGGAATGACGGTGGGAATCACGCGCATGACCACGGCACAGCTGCCGCGCTGGATAAAGACGTTCACGCGAAATCGCGCCAGGCCGCGGATCCCGTACGAGACGTCGCAAGAACCTTGTTCCCGGAGCGTGGTAATCGCCTGTTTATTGGTGCCGATGAGATCAGCGGCAATGCGGCGAGTATCGTCCGCAGAAAGGGTTTTTAGACCGGGCACGTCGACGGCAACGAGTTGCCCGTGCACTTCCACTTGCGGAGGCCGGCCGGGCGAGAAGATCAGGTCGCTGACCCTGTCAGAAGCGCGCAGCATCGCGCCGAGCAACGGTTCGGTGGGAACCGCGCCCGTCCCCGAAAAGCCCTCGAGGGAAACCGCGATCGGAGCATGTCCTGGCGCTGCCATGCAAAGCCTCACATGTCGGGGAGTAAATGAGCGGGGGAGGACACACAACTACTTGTCCCGAGCCCTTAACTGTAGCGTGCTGTGGAGGTTTGATGAAGGACTGTTGGTAGCTGTCCCTTGGTAACGGAGCGTTGCGATCGCGGTCTTCACTGCTCCAAATAGGGCGACCGGGCGCTGCGAGGAATTAGGGGCTCACTGAAAAGGGGCGGCTGGGGCCGCCCCTTTTTGGCAGATTGCCCGAAGCCAGAATGCTCCGGGGACGTAGTGTGGTTCGCTATTTCTTGGTGGTGCTCTTCTTTTTGTTGCCGAAACTGGTCTGGACACTGGCACCGATGCTGGCGAGCATCTGCTTTGCCGGATCGGCGTACTTGCCAGTGGGATCCAGTTCCAGGTACTTGTTGAAGGCTTCGGCGGTGCCCTCGGGCGCTACCATCTTGTCGCCCTTCAGGGTGGCTTTGCCGATCATGTTGACGCCCTTCCAGTAATACGCATCGGCCTTGTTGGGATCGGCGGCAATGACTTTGTCGAATGCCTGGATGGCGTCGTCTACCTTGCCGGCGTTGGTGAGGACTGCGCCCTCGTTAAACGTGTATTGCGCGGCACCGCTGGGATTGAGCTGGGCGGCTTGCTGGTAGGACTTCACGGCGTCGTCGACTTTTCCCGATTTCGCGTAGACCTCAGCCAGATTGTTGTAATAAGCGCCGAGAGTCTGGGCATTTTTCGGGTCGACAGCGCCAGCAGACTGCCCCGGGGCGGTCTGACCTTGTGCGGGTGCAGGTTGGCCTTGCGCGGGAGCTGCCTGGCCCTGTGCCGGGGGAGCCTGGGCCGGTGCTGCTGTTCCGGCCTGTCCGCCCTTAAGCTGAATGGCTTTCTGATAGTCCTGAATCGCCTCGTCGTAACGCTTCTGTTTTTCCGCCGGATCGGTTTGCTTGTTGGCGGCCAGGCGATTGGCATCGCCTAACTTGAACCACAGCAGGTCGCGGCTGGGATCCATCTGGGTAGCTTCGGCAAGGATGGTGACCGCCTGGTCGTAGTTACCGGCCTGAATGGCTTCATTCGACTGCGCCAGATGTTCATTAAGCGCTTTGATGGTCAGGTTCTCTTTTTGAACCTTGGCCTGCTGCTCCTGAGCTTGTTTGATCTGCTCAGAGTTGGCGCCTTTTCCGGCCGCGGCATTGGCGAATTCTTTTTTCAGGTCGAAATCGAGGGTGGTCTCGTCAAGCGTTACGGTGACATTGTTGAAGTGGTAAATCTCTTTACCGTCCTTGCTGAGAGTGACGGTATATTTTCCCGGCGAGATGCCGAGGGAAAAATATTCCCCCTTATTGTTGGTTTTTAACTGGTACTTGCGCCCGGTATCCGTACTGAACCACTCCACGTTGGCATTGGCGATGGGACTTCCCTGCTGATCCTTGCAGACGCCCTTCACACTGCCTGCAGCCTGTCCGAACGCTGGCACAATGCTCAAAGATGCAACCAGCGCCAGCAGGGCGACGATTGCAATATGCTTCTTCATCTTGGCCTCCCGGCTCATATGACAAATTTACGATTTCCGATTTTCAATTGCCGATCACTGATCGTCGGCGAAGAAAAGATGATCGCTGCGAATCAGCCATTGAAAATTGGAAACCTCACAAGCGCTATGCCGGCTTGCAATAGGGTATCGGATCTTCCGCACCTGCTGCGTGAAAGGCGCGCAACCGCAGCACGCAACTATCGCAGAAACCACAAGCCCGATCCTCCCGGCTATAGCATGACCACGTTAAATCCAACGGCGCGCCAAGTTCAAGGCCAAGCCTCACAATTTCAGCCTTATGCATGGCGATCAGCGGAGTGAGAATTTCGATGGACCCCTCCCTGGTGCCTTGCCGCACCACGTTGTTAAAAGCCTCGTAATATGCGGGACGGCAATCGGGATAACCCGAGCTGTCCGGCTCGACGGCGCCGATGTAGACCTTGTTTGCACCCAGAACTTCCGCCCAACTCACGGCCACAGCAAGAAAATGCGCATTGCGAAACGGCACGTAGGTGACGGGAACTCCGTGTCCAATAGTTGGAGACACAGGTAGGGCAATGGCATCGTCGGTTAGGGCAGAGCCCCCAATTGCGCGCAGGGCCTCGTTGCGCACGAGCAGGCGATCGCGAATGCGCAGGCGGTCGCAAATGGCGTGAAAGGCGCGCTGTTCACGGTCTTCTGTGCGCTGCCCATAGCTGACATGCACCGCGGCAGCATCGCCGTCGCGAAGCGCCAGTGCGGTACAGACGCAGGAGTCCATGCCCCCGCTGAGGAGTACCACGCTGCGAGATTTGGATTGTGGCGCCATGCTTTCAGGCAACCTGCGTTCGCCTCTAGACTCCCTTCAGCGCCGGGTCCCAGATGAACTTGTGGATTTGCATGCTCAGGCGGGCAGGCACATCGTCGGCCAGCATCCATTCGGCAAGCTCGCGGGGATCGAGCAGGCAGTTGGTGCTGTCCCGCGCGCCAGTGGCGTCTTTGCTGAAAGCGGGTGAGAACAGCAGCGCGTTGACTCGCGATGCCAAATGGAGGCGGCGCACAAAGTCGCGAGCAAACTCGTAATCGCAACGGTCGCTGATCACGAACTTGATTTCGTCATGGGGAGCCAGTGCCTCCAAATTTTCCAGATCGAAAGACTCGCCCTCGCCGGAGTTCGGACACTTGACGTCGATGATCTTGATCACGGGTTTTGGAACCCGTGCCAGGGGCCGTTCTCCGCTGGTCTCCAGAAAGACCGTATGCCCAGACGCGAGCAAGCGTTCCATCAACGGCACGACCTCGCGCTCCTGCAGCATGGGCTCGCCACCCGTGATCTCGACCAGGCCGGGCTGGGAGCTCAGGATTTCTACTTCGCTCTCGACCTCCTCGATGCTCATGCGATGGCCGCCGCTGAACGTGTACTCGCTGTCGCACCACAGGCAGCGCAGGTTGCAACCGGTCAGCCGGACGAACACGCACGGCAGTCCGGCGTAAGTCGATTCGCCCTGGATCGATTTGAAGATCTCGGTAATTTGCATGGATTGCCGCTATCCGCTTTCAGCGCTCAGCAGACGGAAGCCAAAAATTCATTCGGAATACTTTGCCGTAGTCGTGTCTGTCTCATAAATCGTTACGTCTTTCACAAAGACCCGCCCCTGCGTGGCACCCCGGAGTCTTCCGTTAGTTTCATCGAAGAAGTACCGGGCCAGGTTCTCAGCCGAGGGATTGACAATCGTGAACGGTTCCAAGTCATTGATCATCTGGTGATCAAGACGCTCGATGACATGCTTCATTACATCCCGCACATCCTTAAAGTCCAGGAGCAAGCCAGCCTTATCCAAGTCTTTGCCCGCCAACGTGACCCGCACCTTGTAATTGTGGCCGTGCGGATTCTCGCATTTCCCCTTGTAATTGCGCAGGTAATGGCCGGCAGCAAATGTGTCTTCGACGGTGACCTCGTACATTGACCCTCTTCTCGCCAATATGGGGTAAGCGGCGTTACCCTGCCAACTCTTCATTTTACCGCTAAAATTGCGGTCCTACGGGCCAGAGGGCGCCGGGGGCGACGTGGCGGTATCAATCCTGGCTGACGCCGAAGAAGGCTTCGACGTGCTGGATATCCGTGGTCCGACGGTATGGCGGGAGACTCTCGATAAATGTGCGCCCGTACTGCTTTTTCAAAATCCGGTTATCCAGTAGAGCCACAAGCCCACGATCGTTCAAGGAGCGGATCAGGCGTCCGAATCCCTGCTTCAATGTGATCACCGCGGCGGGCACCTGGTACTGGAAGAACGCATTTCCACCGTCGGCGTCGATGGCGCGAACGCGGGCGGCGACCACGGGATCGCTGGGCACGGCAAAGGGAAGCCGGTCAATGATGACGCAGCTGAGTTGCTCGCCCTGCACGTCAACTCCCTGCCAGAACGAAGACGTAGCGAAGAGGACCGCGTGGGGAGTGAGGCGGAATTCCTCGAGCAGCGCGCTCTTGGGAGCATCGCCCTGCAGCAGCATGGGATATTCCAGTTCCCCGAGCAGGCGTTGGTAGACGTCGTTCATCTGGCTATAGCTGGTGAAGAGGACAAAAGCGCGCCCGCGGGTAATCTCCAGCAGACGACGGATGCGGTCTGCGGCCTTGGCAGCGAATTGCGAGGTGCGGGGATCAGGCAGGTCCGGCGGAACATAAAGCATGGCCTGAGTGGCGTAGTCGAAGTGCGAAGGCAATACGCTCTCCCTTGCGTGCTCCAGGCCGAGGCGTCGACGTATGTATTCGAAGCTGCCACCCACAGCCAAGGTGGCGCTAGTCAGCACCACGCATTCCAGGGTGTCGAACAGGCATGTTTTCAAAATGGGAGCGACGTCAATGGGCGTGGCCTGCAAGAAGACATTTTGGCGCGATGATCCTGCCGCGTTCCCGCGATAGCTCCGACGTTCGAACCAGAACACGGTGTTCTGGTCCTCCGACTCCATCACAAAGCCGAGCTGTACCTGAAGTTCCTGTACACGACGTGCGAAGGCAAAGATTTCCTCCGGCTTGGGCTGGAGGTTTTCCAGTTCGCCAAGCAGCCGCCGCAAGGCCTGCTGCAAGCCTAGATACTCTTCTCCATTTTCTTCCAGAAACTCGCGGCGATTCTCAAAGGCAAACCGCCCATCTCCCTGGGGCAAGAGGGCGAAAAAGAATTGGGAGCGCTCGCGCAAACTCTTCAGCGCACCGGAAACCGAGCTGGAAAGTTGCTTGTTGCGCTGCATCGCGATCTCGATATCGCGGCACAAGTCTTCCACCCGTGAGTTGCTGACGGAAATGCCAAAATAGCTGCCGGCCACGTCTTCCAGTTCATGCGCTTCGTCGAAGATTACGGCGCCAGCTTCGGGCAGGATGCCGGCATCCGGTGCATATTCCGAAGCCTGTTTGATGGCGAGATCGGCAAAGAACAGGTGATGGTTCACGATGATGATGTCGCTCTCCATGGCCCGCCGATGCATCTCGGTAATGAAGCACTTTTCCCACGAATTGCATTTCTGGCCGAGGCAGGTATCAGAACGCGCGTCCAGCTTGTGCCAGAGAGCGCTGGCCTCGGGCAGTTCGGCGAGTTCGGCGCGATCCCCGGTTTGCGTGGTCTTCTCCCAGGCCGCGATCGCGCGGTACTGTTCAATTTCCTGCAATCCGCTGAGCACCGGTTGGTCGGTGAGGTCGTACAGCTTCTTGCGGCACAGGTAATTGTTTCTGCCTTTCATGTAACAGACATTGAGCTTGCCTTCGCCATTGGGGAACAGGGCCTGCTCGAGGAAGGGGATATCCTTGTAGAACAGCTGTTCCTGGAGGTTCTTGGTCCCGGTCGAAATGATCACCCGTTTGCCCGAGCGAATCACGGGAACGAGGTAGGCGAGAGTCTTGCCAGTGCCGGTACCTGCTTCCACGATAAGGTGGCGTTTTTGCTCGAGCGCTTCTTCCACGGCCTGCGCCATCTGCAACTGTCCGCGGCGGAATTCGTATGCGGGATGCGTCTTAGAAAGCAGTCCGCCGGGAGAAAAGAAGTTGTAGAGGGAAATCTCGTTGCCGGCTGCGGACCGGGACGAGGATGCGGGCTGCGAAGTGGAGGCCACGGAACCTCCATCATACTTCGCGGGAAGCGATCGGGTAGCGGCGAAGAGTCAAAAATGTAATGTCGATGCTTGACGGGGGGCGAGTGCTTGCACGAGGCGCGGTTCGCATTGGAGAGTTGGGAACGCGCATGTTGTTACACTATGTGGTTGGCCGACCTTCGAAGCACGCCAAAAGTAACTTTTCCGGGATGATTTCCTAGCCTAAAACGTGCCACGTGCGCAATTCAATTCGCAGCCAGGCGGCGGAGGGACGCTTCCTCTCGTCGCCATCGTTGGCCGTCCGAACGTGGGGAAATCAACGCTGTTCAACCGCCTGATCGGTTCACGGCGCGCGATTGTGGGCGACGAGCCGGGCATTACGCGGGACCGTCTTTATGGGGATATGGAGTGGCGTGGACGACAGGTGCGGGTGGTTGATACGGGGGGCATCATCCCGGAAGAAAAAGACCTGATTCCCTCCGAGATTTTTCGCCAAGCGCGCGTGGCACTGGAGCAGGCCGCGGCTCTCGTCATGGTGGTGGACGGGCGCAGCGAGTTGTCAGCGCCAGACCTTGAACTTGCGCGCCTGCTGCGTAAAGTGGGCAAGCCGCTTTTCCTTGCTGTGAACAAGATCGATACCGACAAACAACAGAATCTGCTCGGCGAGTTTCATCGTCTCGGGATTCAGAGCGTATTCCCGGTTTCTGCCGAGCACGGGGCAGGAATCGACGATTTACTGGACGGGATTTTTGCGATGCTTCCCGTCGAGGACACGCTGGCCGAGGAGGCTCAAGGCCGTGGGGAATCGCGGAATTTCGATACTGCAGAGATAGCCGAAGGTGCTCGATCGGGCGACGCATCCGAAACCGAAGCACCTGATCGCGAGATCAAGGTTGCGATCATCGGCCACCCCAACGTGGGCAAATCAACCTTGCTGAATTGCCTGACCGGTACCTCGCGCGCGATTGTCTCTCCGATTCCAGGAACGACCCGCGACGCCGTCGATGAAGTAATCGAACACAACGGACGCCGGGTGCGTTTCATCGATACCGCAGGGATTCGCCGCAAGGGAAAGACCGAACTGATGGCGGAGAAGCTTTCGGTGGTGATGGCGCGCAAACACCTGGAGGCGGCGGACATTGCGCTCCTGGTGATTGATGCGACCGAGGGTGTCAGCGCGCTGGACGCAACCATCGCGGGTTATGCGCACGAGAGCGGGCGCTCGCTGATCATCGTGGTCAACAAGTGGGACCTGGTGACGAGCGGCCGGAAACGCGCGGTAAGCCAGTCCAAAGCCGCGCGAATGCAGGAGACCCGCCGTCCCGCTGACAGGGAAGCTTACGAGCAACGGTTGCGTTACTCTCTAAAATTTCTTGCCTACGCGCCGGTGGTATTTGTTTCCGCGGCGACGGGCAAAGGAACAGAACGAATCCTGCCGCTGATTGAGGAGGTGGCAGCCGAGCGGCGCAAGCGGATCTCAACCAGCGAGATGAATCGTTTTCTGAAGGTGATCGACTTCGACCGTGCGTCCGTGCCCATGCGGCAGCGCGTGAAGATCTATTACATGACACAGGCCGCGGTCGCACCTCCGACTTTCATTCTGTTTACCGATCGGCCAGTGAAATTGCACTTTTCGTACCAGCGTTTCATCGAGAACCAGATTCGCCGCGCCTTCGGCTTCATGGGAACGCCAATCTGGATCAAGAGCCGAGCCAGCGAATGAAGAGCTCTGATCCGCGACACATGATCGTGTCGCCGGTAAGTGAATGCAGCCTTGCAGCCTGCGAACGGCAGGATGCATCAGAGCGATACTGTGTTGTAATGTTGAACGTCGTAAGAATCATTCAAAATGCCCACTGAGACAGATGCCGGGGCGAGCATGAGAACTGTCAGCGGCAAGGAGAAAGATAGTGGGGAAATTCGTGCTTGGCTTGGTGATTGGCCTGCTCATAGTGCCGGTCGCCGTCTACTTCTACTTCGCTACAGGACAAGCACCGGTAGCGACTTCAGCCCACCCGATGCCGTTTGAAACGATGCTGGCGAAAAAGGCACTGCGCGCCAAAATCGAAAAAGAGATGCCGAAGTCAGTTCCCATGCAGCCGGACGAGAACAATTTGCTGGGTGGCGTGCAGGTATATGCGGACAATTGCGCCGTGTGCCATGGTCTCCCGGGCCAGCATGAGAGTAACGTGGCGCACGGGATGTTTCCCTACCCTCCTCAATTATTCAAGGGCAAGGGCGTTACCGACGATCCGCCACAGGAGACGTTCTGGAAGGTGCAGAACGGCATTCGCATGACCGGAATGCCAGGATTCAAGGGATCGCTGGGTGAGCCCCAGTTGTGGCAAGTCAGCCTGCTGCTGGCGAATGCCAACAAGCTGCCGCCATCCGCCCAGGACAAGTTAAAGAGCGCACAGATAAAACCGTAATCGTGGAGCGCGACTTCCACTTCGCTGGAACCTTCAGATTGCGTCCCAGAATCCCTGGAATAAAAAAGCCGCCTGATGAGAGGCGGCTTCTTAGCTTGATGGGAACCGGTCAGGAGGTAACGCCTGCTCCCGGGGCCGGCTGCGGAGAACTGGACGCCGCTGTGGCCGCGGCAGCCTCGTTCAGGATCCGATGATGGATGGTGAATAGCGCCAGCTCCAGACGATCGGAAACGCCAATCTTGTCGTAGACGTTGCGCAGGTAATTCTTGATGACCTGCTCGGTGGTGCCGAGTTGCGACGCGATCTCCTTGTTCTTGTAGCCCTGCACGATCAAGGCCACGATGCGCAGCTCCTTGGCGGTGAGCCGGTCGCGCACCCGCAGGCCGACCATATCGTTCTCAGTCAACTCGCTGGGGACGGCGATGTCCTGGACCCAGTTCTCGCCGCGAGCGACCTTGCGGACGCAGTCAACCAGCGCGGCGCTGGTCACATTGCGATAGACGACGCCATGGGCGCCATTCGCCATGTAGCGCTGCGCGCTCTCGCCGGTGTCGGCGAGAATGACCACGCGGGTCTTGTTCCGACTTGCCGATTGCGCGATGGCGTTGAAATCGGAATGAAAACCGCCGGCTACGATCAATACAGCGGCGCGGAACTTATCCAGCGCCATAAACATCTGTTCCGGGGTTTGGGCCTGCGCCACGATGCGCATTTCGTCTTCCACCGCCAGGACCTTGGCGATGCCCGCGCGAAAAATTGCCTGATTGTCGGCCAGAATTAGCTTAAGCATCTTGTTCCTACTCCGCGTTGCACGCTATGAGTTACGAACGAACTCGTAAGAATCGATGACGCAAGCCACACCGCGACCTTCCGCGGGCTCGCTGCCTTGCGGGGGATCGTCGGTACGAACCACCCGTCCGCGGCATTGGATCCTCACGTTTTCCTTACCGCCCGTGACTTCTGGAGGCAGGGTGATCTCGAACTCGACCGGCGAACCGATGTCCAGAGAGGCATCGGCACGAATATAAACACCGGCAGCGCTTAAATTGCCAGTGACGCCGCTGGCCTCTCCGGATGAGTTCTCTTTATGAATCTTGATCGGCAGTTCAAGGGGAAATCTTTTCCCCGTCCGCGCTTCGGACACAATGCCTCCTCGGTCCTGGTCTTCTCTCAAAGAAGCCAGCGCCATATGGCCGCTCCTTGGGGGAGTTCAGAATAGCTGCTTACGGGCGGTTATATCACGTTATACAGCGTCCGCAAAGTCTGATTTACCACACGGATAACGGTAGGAAACAGGCGTAGGGCGTGCCCAATGGCCGTTTTAACGAACGAGAGGCTGCTGGCCGCGGTGGTTTGGCGCAAGCTCCGGGCCGGTGATGTATGTCACAGACACCATGTTCCTTAACAGGTGAAATCAAGCGCGAGAGGTGCCGTCTTGGGGAATGCCGATTTTGGGGCCATGCAGAAAAGCATTGTTGACGGGGCACCAGAAAGCGCGCGGGAGCTGGCTCGCGCGGGTCTCGAAGCGGGAGTTCCGCCCTTGTCTTTGATTGATGAAGGTTTCTTGCCGGCGATGACATTCGTGGGCGAGCAGTTCGCGCGGCGCACTATGTTTCTGCCCGACATGATGGCATCGGCCGAAGCGATGCAGGCCGCTATGTCGGTCATCGAGCCGGAATTGAAAAAGCAAGGACGAGAGCGCCCGACTGCAGGCACGATAGTTCTGGGCACGACCAAGGGAGACATTCACGAAATTGGAAAAACACTGGTGGGGACGCTGCTCACGGCCAATGGATTCAAAGTGCATGATCTCGGCGTTGATGTGGGCAGCGATGTATTTGCCACGCGAGCCCGAGAATTGGCGGCCGACGTGGTCGGCATTTCGGCGCTCCTGACGACGACCATGAAAGGTCAACGAGGGGTGGTCGAGGAGATCCAACGGCAGGGCTTGCGTGCACAGCTGAAGATCATCGTAGGCGGCGCACCGGTTACGCGCCAGTGGGCCGGTGAGATTGGCGCCGATGGTTATGCAAAGGATGCGGTGAGCGCAGTCACCCTGGTGAAGGAGTTGGTGGGCTGCGCCAGTGCGAGATAGCGCAATTGGCAGAGTGGTTCGCACGCATCTGCTGATGAGTGAGATGCCGGCAGAACCTCGACGGCTCTGGTTGAGGCCACAGGCGCAGAGCAAAGAGGCAAAATTATGGTCACACCCACGAGCGATGTTCCTGCACAGGTCACGCCTCAGCTACCTTTGCTTGATGATCATGCCGTCGGCCGCATTCTGGACGAAGCATTTCAATTGTTGATCAGCCCGGGTGTGCGAGTGGGTACAGATACGGCGCGGCAACTGCTGGCGGCCGCCGGCGCTCGCATTGAAAGTGTTGTCGCGCATATCCCGGAGGGGTTGGTGCGCCGCTGCCTGGAATGCGTGCCTCGCGAGTTTTTTCTGCACGACCGCTCCGGTGCTCCCGTGGTGCAGTACGGAGGCAACCGTGTGCAATTCGATCCCGGTTCGTCCTGCCTCAATATTCTCGATCCGGAGACCAGGAAACCGCGTCCAGCGCGGACCGAAGACCTGGTACGACTGGTGCAGGTTACAGAAATGCTGCCGCAGTTCGCGGCGCAGTCGACGGCCGTGGTGTGCAACGATGTCCCGCACGAGATCGGCGACTTTTACCGCTTGTTCGTAGTTCTGAAACATTCGAACAAGCCAGTGGTGACGGGCGCTTTCAGCGGGCGCACGCTGGGGACGATGCTCGACTTGCTGGTTGCCGACGCGGGAAGCGCAGCGGAACTGAAACGAAAGCCGCGAGCGGTGTTCGACGTCTGCCCCTCGCCTCCGCTGAACTGGTCGGAGTTCGCGGCCGATAACCTGGTACAACTCGCGCGTGCAGGCGTGCCGGTCGAGATGGTATCCATGCCGCTGGCGGGAGCCACCGCACCAGTTACGCTCGCGGGTTCCATGGTGCAACACGCAGCCGAATGCCTGAGCGGCATTACGATTCACCAACTCGCGTACCCAGGGGCTCCGATCGTGTGGGGAGGTGCGCCGGCCATCTTCGACATGAGCACGGGCGGCACTCCGATGGGGGCGATCGAAACGGCCATGCTGAACCTGGGTTGCACGCAAGTCGGAAAGCACCTTGGCCTGCCCACACACGGTTACCTGGTGGCAAGCGATTCAAACTCGGTGGATGCACAAGCCGGCATGGAGAGCGGGACCTCTGCCGTGCTTGGCGCGCTGGCGGGTATCAACATGATCTCCGGGGCCGGAATGCTGGATTCACTCGCGTGCCACAGCGTAGAAAAGTTGGTAATCGATGCCGAGGCCATTGCTTCCGCACAAAGACTAGTGGAGGGCATTCGAATGGGCGCGGAATCGTTAGCCACAGATACCTTCCGGCAGACCGGATTCAGCGGGGAGTTCCTCAAGCTTAAAGAGACGCGGTCCTTATTCCGCACTGAGCAGCATTTTCCCTCTTCGATTGTCGAGCGAGGGTTCGCAAATCAAGGCTGTCCGCACGACGAGTTCCAGCGAGCACGGCAGAGAGCGAATGAACTGGTGGCGTCCTATGAACTGCCAAATATCCCAGCAGAACTGAAAACAAAGCTGGATGCAATTCTTGAGAAGCACACATCCGGCGTCACTTCCTAAGCCGAAACTAAAAACTTGCCCGTGGTATTCTCAATTTTCTAAAAACCCCTCTGGCTGTGGAGGTCGTTATGCGCAGATGGATACCTACGGCTTGGCTCGTGCTGCTGGTCTTCGCAAGCGCGCTGACAGCGCAAGGTCCCACTCGTTTCCAGCCGGGATTCAACCTATTTTCCAAGCAGCAAGACGTTCAGCTCGGCCAGGAATCGGCGGCGCAAGTGCGCAAGCAGATGAAGGTAATGAACGACCCGGTGCTGACCAATTACGTAAATGTGATCGGGAAACGCCTGGCAAGCTCTCAGGAAGCGAGCGCCAGCGGGTTTCCGTTCAGCTTCGAAGTGGTTTCGGATCCGACCATCAATGCATTCGCACTTCCCGGTGGTCCTATGTTCATCAATACGGGACTGCTCAAGGCCGTAGACAGCGAAGCGCAATTGGCGGGAGTCATGGGTCACGAGATGTCACACGTGATTCTGCGCCACGGAACCAACCAGGCATCGAAGCGAAACCTGATCGAACTGCCCGCCATGCTGGCTTCGCAAATGGGTGGAGGATCGATGATGGGACAGCTTGCGCAGGTCGGCATCGGGCTCGGCGCGAATAGTGTGCTTCTGAAGTTTTCGCGCACGGCAGAAAGCCAGGCCGATTTGATGGGATCGCATCTGATGGCCGAGTCGGGTTATAACCCGATGGAAATGGCGCGATTTTTCGAGAAGTTGAACGCGCAAGGAGCACAACGCGCTCCGCAATTCCTTTCCGACCACCCGAACCCCGACAACCGTGAGCGCGCCATCGAGCAAGAGGCCGCGCGTTTGCCACAACGCTCGTACACATACCAGACGGGGCAATTTCAGAAGATGAAGCAGGTGGTGTCGCGTATCCGCGAGTCTCGGCCAAAAGCGTCGATGTAGTGTTCAGACCGCGACTATCTTGCGAGCCGGGCGTTCGGTCCCCCGGCGCCGCAGGTTTTCTGGCACAATACATCTCCCTGTTCAGCAGAGGGTTTTGGAAATGAGTAGCGGGGATGACTGCCCGCACGAGGGGGCATGCCCATGATTGTTAGCAATCGAAAATTACACGCATTTTTCCCCGCGGCTTTGATCTTGCTGTTGGCGACGGTGACAGCGTGGGCTCAAACCGCGAGCCCCAGCACGAGCTCCGCGCAAAAACAGGCACCCGCGCAACAAGAGGCGCCGCCGCAAAAGCCAGCATTGCAACCTGGTCCGTCTGCCTCGGGCGTAATTCCTCCCAGTGAACCTCCTCAAGTACTCCAGCAGCTCAACGCGGCGTTAGAGGGAATGGTCGCGAAAGTTTCCCCAGCGGTCGTTCAGATCCAGGTGACCGGTTACAGCCAGGTGGAAAACAAAAGTCAGGACAACACGGCGCTGATTGCGCGGCAAAGCGCGTTAGGGTCGGGGGTGATCCTGGATCCGTCCGGCTACATCATGACCAACGCCCACGTGGTGGGGGGAGCACAGCGCATTCGCGTTGTTCTTCCCGTTCCCTCAATCGACATGCCCATGGATCTCGCTCCCATAGGGAAGAACCAGGTCTTCGAAGGCAAGCTGATCGGCCTTGACAAAGACATCGACCTGGCGCTGATCAAGATCAACGGCAACAACCTCCCGACCCTGCCCTTGGGGAATGGCCGCAGGATCCACCAGGGCCAACTGGTATTCGCAGTGGGTAGCCCTGAAGGTCTTCAGAGTACGGCGACCATGGGAGTGGTCAGTGCGGTGGCGCGACAAATCGATCCTGACAAGCCGATGGTCTACATTCAGACCGACGCGCCAATCAATCCCGGCAATAGCGGAGGACCGCTCGTCGATATGGAAGGGTATGTGGTGGGCATCAACACTTTCATTCTCACCCAAGCCGGGGGCAGCGAAGGGCTGGGATTCGCCATACCGGCGCGTGTGGTCAACTTTGCCTACCATAGCTTCCGTAAGTACGGCCATTTGCACAGATCTATCATCGGGGCGCAGGCTCAGACGATCACTCCGGCACTGGCGCAAGGATTGTCATTGCCGCGCAACTGGGGCTTAATCATCTCGGACGTTAAGCCGGATGGTCCGGCGGAAGCGGCGGGATTAAAAATTGGAGACATCGTTTTGGCTGCCGACGATCGGCATGTCGAGACCCTTCCCGTTTTCGTCGGTATTCTGTACCTGCATCCGGTCGACCAGGTCCTCAAGCTGGATGTCCTGCGCGGGACAGAAAAGAAAACCCTGTATATACCCGTGACTGAGCAGAAAGACAAAGAGGACCAGATCGCAGATCTCAGCAACGCGCAAACTAGCCTGGTGTCGCAGCTCGCGATTCTCGCGGTTACGCTCGACGACCGGCTCCGCTCCATGCTTCCTGATCTGCGCAATCCCAACGGAGTCGTGGTTGTGGGACGAGCCGCAGACCTGGCTGGTCCCGATACGGGCTTGACGACCGGAGACATTATTCATTCGGTTAATGGAGCACCCATAGCGTCGGTCGATGCGTTACGCGCATCTGTGAAGGCCATCAAATCCGGAGATTCAGTTGCCATGCAGATCGAGCGCGAGGGACATTTCGAATTCGTGTCGTTTGAAATGGAGTAAGTCTCCGCTTTCAGGCAGTGCTGCGGGCTTTCCACAGCTTCCTACACGACCGGGCTATGCCTTAACACTCGCGTGCCATTCCCATGTACGGAGAGCAATCTTAGGCTAGGAATTGAGCAGACCTGGGGGAGGGCTGCTTCGGAAGCGCCTCAGTTGCAAGTGCATCTGGGGCGCGACCGTTTTTTGGCCCAAATTCCCGGCCGGATTGCAGGGGAACTCAGACCAACTCTCATCCCGTCGGTCTCATCGAACACTTAGCCATGGTCATCCACGAACGGCGCCAATATCCGCGAGTTTCGGTCGACGAGATCGTCAACATCCGTTCCCCGCATTGCCCGGAGGATGCCAGCGCGATCGCGCGCAACCTATCTCTAGGAGGCGCTTTCCTCGAGGCAGGGCACTGCGTCGATACAGACGCACAACTGGGCATGTTCTTAATCTTGCCGAGTGAATTGACGCGCACCCGTGATGTGCGCGCCTGGTGCCTGGGAAAAGTTCTTCGCAAGAATCAACATCAGCCCGGCCGCTTCCAGGTGGCGATCAAGTTCGAACATTACGAGCCGTTTCCTGACGAAGAAATTGCCGAGGATCGGGGCAACGGCGAGTCCGAAGACTAAGGCGTGGCGCTGATCGTCTCAATCAAACCCTTGGGTCCGACCGCAACCCCTTTGCCGGCTGCGTAAAAGCTGACGGCGTTGACGGGACCGTTCCAAGTCTTCTGCCACCCTTTGCTGTGCTCGCTTCTCGCGAATGCCGCGGCAGTCGTTCCCACCGCCACAAACGAATCAGAGCCGGGATTCCACGCCGCCGCGGAGAAATACCACTGAGGCGATACCGGTCCCACGGTCCAGGTCATGCCACCATCGGTCGTGAATGCCAGGTTCGCCCCATCACGCTGCGGCGACTTGTAATCACCACCCGCGATCATTCCGTTCCGAGCGTCGCGGAAGGCGATGGAGAAAATTCCCGAAGAGTTCTGCCCTTGAGTGATCGGCGTTTTTGCCACCTGCCAGCTTTTGCCCGCATCGCGCGAATGGAACACCCGCGCAACTGATCCGCCAGTGGCGAACCAGACATCGCCGTTTGGCCGGGTTGTAATGCAAGTGCCGCTTGCCGCAAAGGCGCCTTCGCCGTCACTGGCCATGAGCGCTGAGTTAGCCATGCGGCTCCAAGTCTCACCGCCATCTTCGGTGCGAAGCAGAACAAAACGCCCAGCAACGGGATCGCCCAGAACAATCCCATCCTTCTGATCCCAGAAGGCCATGCAATCCAGAAATCCTTGCGGGTCGGTATTGGTGAATTGCAGTTTCCACTTCCTGCCGCCATCCACGGTCTTGTAGATACGCGACTGCTCACCGGATCCCGCGCTCAACAAGTAAGCGGTGTCAGAGCTAATCGCTTCCACGTCGCGGAAATCCAGTGTCTCTGCACCGGGCACATGCGCGACTGTCCAGTTCTTGCCGCTATTCCCGGAACGCAAATAGGTGCCATGCGATCCACTGGCCCAGATCACTCCGGACTTCAAGGCGCTGACACCTCGCAGATCTTCAATAGTATCGCTGGCTTGAATGGTAATTTCCTGCGCGCAGCAGGAGCAGCAGAGCAGCAGCACACAGAGGGAAGGTATTCTCATGCGGAGCAACTCACAGGTGAGCTGAAATGGACATCCTATGTGAAAAGCAGGGCATCAGAGTTTCGTCGGTCCCAACCGGGGGATTGGAGTGTCTTTAGGCGCACGTTGTTGCTGCTGACACATGTATCACACGAATGATGTCGTTGGCGCGGTTTATCGATTCTATGCAGCGGCCCAGCTTCACCATTGTTGTCATCCTGCTTTGCTTGCAGGTGCTCGCCCGGGCCCAGGAAGCCAATCCAGCAGTGAATTACGAGGGACAGCCAGTTGTCGCGGTCGACTTGATCACGGATCCTAACCGCCCTGTCACCGGATTCCGTCATCTCATAACACAACAAGCCGGCCAACCCTACTCCAATCAGAAAGTCCAAGCAAGCATCCAGGCGCTGGAGAGAACCGGCATGTTCAAAGGGGTGAACCTGGAGGTAAAGCCCGAAGCTGCCGGACTGCACGTCATCTTTGTCCTGGAACCTGCTTACTACTATGGCGTCGTCAAATTTCCCGGCGCGACGAAACAGTTTGTGTACACCCGGCTGCTGCAAATAGTGAATCTTCCCGACCAGGATCCTTACGAAGCCGACGGGGTGGAGAACGGCAAGAAGGCTTTGCTCGATTTTTTTCGTAAGCAAGGCTTTTTCCAAGCGACGGTGGAACCGACGATCGAGTTTGACAAGCAATTCGGCCTGGCCAATGTCGTCTATAACGTGCAGTTGCGTAAACGCGCCAAGATCGGGAACGTAGTGGTAGAAGGGCCCGCACCCGCAGAAGCACAGCGATTGCTGGCGACCACGCGAACTTTTCGAGCGAAGTTTGTCGGCGCAGCCCTGAGTTCGGGAAAGCCGTATAGCCCGAAACGGGTGAATGCAGGGACAGAATTAATCAAACGCTACCTCATCAAGCATGATCGATTGGCCAGCAAGGTGGAAGCCGAGCCGCCGCAATATCGTGCGGAGACGAACCGCGCAGATTTCAAGATCAAGGTAGACGAAGGCCCAAGAGTCGCAGTCCGCATCAACGGCGCCCGGCTCTCATGGTTCCCGCTGGTCTCAGGGCGGCAGCAGAAGAAGATTATCCCGATTTATCAGGAGGGCTCGGTGGATCCTGACCTGGTGGCGGAAGGCGAAAGAAACATCATCAACTACTTCCAGGGGAAGGGCTATTTCGACACTAAGGTAAAAACCGACTTCCAGAAGAAAGACGGTCAAATATCGCTGGTCTACAACGTCGACAAAGGTCGAAAGCACAAAGTGGCGGAGATTGCTTTCAAAGGCAATCGTCACGCTGACGAAGACAAGCTGGAAGAGACCGTCGCGGTTAAAAAAGGTAGTTTCCTCTCTCACGGCAAATTCAGCAACAAGCTGCTGCAGGAGAGCGTGAAGAACCTTAAGGCGTTCTACCAGGACCAGGGCTTCGAGCAAGTGTCAATTACACCTGAGGTCGTCGACAAGGAGCCCAAAATTTACGTTACGTTCCAGATCGCAGAAGGCCCCCAGACGCTGGTTACGAACTTACAACTCGAGGGCAACAATGCCTTCTCGAAGGCCGCCCTGTCCCCCAGCGGCGGGTTCCTGATTCGGAGTGGGGCGCCCTACTCGCCGGGACGGGTGGCAAAAGACCGGGGCAAAATTCTTGCCGTCTATCTGGATCATGGTTATCTGACTGCAAATGTGAAGACCCAGGTACAGCGAGTCGGCAACGATCCCACTCGCGTGAATGTCGTCTATCAGATCGAAGAAGGACAGCAGGTTCGCATCGACCAGGTGGCTATGATCGGGCACAAGCGTACGCAGCCACGGATCATTGCGCGCACCGCGCAGCTTCGCACTGAAACTCCGCTCAGCCAGGGCAAGCTGCTGGCGTCTGAAAGCGAACTTTACAATCTGGGCATTTTCGATTGGGCGAGCGTCGGACCGCGGCGTCCGATTACCAATCAAACCGACGAAGAAGCCGTGGTCAAAGTGCACGAAGCCAAGCGGAACACGATGAGCTACGGGTTCGGACTGGAGATCTCGCGACGGGGCGGCAACGTTCCGGGAGGCACCATCGCGGTCCCGGGCCTGCCGACCATCAGCACTAACGGCGCAACTGTGGCTCCGAGCGAAGCGACTTTCGTGAGTCCCCGCGGATCGTTTGAGTTCACGCGCCGGAATTTGCGGGGATTGGCAGAAACCGGCTCCATCTCGCTTCTGGTCTCGCGACTGGACAATCGGGTAATTGCAACGTATTCCGATCCTAACTTTCGCTGGACGAACTGGTCGTCGCTGTTCAGCGGATCGGCTGAGCGGACGACGGAGAACCCGCTCTTTGCCGCGCAACTGGAGAACGTCTCGTTTCAACTGGAACGGTCGCTGAACCAGCCGCGCACGACGACACTGCAGCTCCGCTACTCGTTTCAGCAGACCAATCTCAGCCAGATCCTGGTGCCGGCGCTGGTGTTGCCGGGGGATCGCAACGTGCAGATCTCGATGTTTTCGGGGACGCTGATCCACGACACGCGGGATAAGCCACTGGACGCCCACCGGGGCTGGTACAACACCGTTGACCTCGGGATTGTGGGCAAGGCCATTGGGGCCAGCACAAATTTCGGACGATTGTTTGGCCAAGTCGCGCGGTACCAGGAAATCGGCCACGGCATTGTCTGGGCCAACCGCATCCAGCTGGGGCTGGAAAAACCGTATGGGAACGCGACGATTCCCACCAGTGAACGGTTTTTCACCGGCGGAAGCACGACCTTGCGTGGCTTCCCCGTGCAAGGAGCGGGGCCGCAGAGGGTGACGCCTTTCTGCGGCAATCCGACCAATCCTTCCACTTGTACAAACATCACTATTCCAGTCGGCGGGCCGCAGGTTTTTGTTCTTAATTCTGAGTTTCGTGTGCCGCTTCCCGACCTTCCGTTTGTGGACCACAACCTTGGCGTGGTGGGCTTCTACGATGGCGGCAACGTCTCGTCGGCTATCAGCCTGGCGCATTTGGTGGACGACTACTCGAATACCGTGGGAGTCGGCATCCGCTACAACACTCCCATCGGGCCGGTGCGCTTCGACATTGGCCGCAATTTGAATCCAGTGCCCGGATTCCGGGCGACGCAGTTTTATTTCAGCATTGGTCAGGCCTTCTGAAAGCTGAGGTCCAGCAAAGGGGCGGTTATGAGCGCACGCAAAATCATCGGTTGGGTTTTCGTTGGGATCGGAGTCCTGCTTCTGATCGTGGTGGTGGGCGGATACTTCACACTGAAGAGCGGCGCCTTTCATCGTTACGTTATAGCGAAGATCGAGCAGACCGCGAACGAATCCACCGGGGCGACCCTGAGCCTCCAGAAACTCGACATCAGCGTGCCGAAGCTGTCCGCCACTGCTTACGGGATCGTCGTTCACGGCAGCGAGGGCAGCAACACGGCGCCACTGCTGTCGGTTGACCAACTCAGCCTGACTTTGAAAATCGTGTCGCTGCTGCATCGCCGCATCGATCTTTCTCAAATCCTCATCCAGCACCCGGTCGTTCACCTGATTGCTTACGACAACGGGCAGACCAACCTGCCACACCCCAGCGCACCCAAGAAGCAAAGTAAGCCCGTGAACGTGTTCGATCTCGGCATTCAACATTTCCTGCTCGCCAACGGCGAGATTTACTACAACCAGGAGAAGACGCCCATCAACGCAGACCTGCACGATCTACGGACCGAGGTCGGCTATTCCGGGATACAGTCGCGTTACAAGGGATCGATGTCGTACCGGGACGGCCGGCTGCAGGTGGGCAAAGCTCGCCCCCTTGCTCACGATCTGAACGCGAATTTTACCGCGACTCCGTCGCAGTTCGAACTTAAGCCGGCGGTGCTGCAGGTAGCGAACTCCACCGTGCGCATCCAGGCGACCGTGAATGACTACAGCAATCCCGCGATGGACGGCTCTTATCAAATACTGCTGCACACCCCGGATTTCGAATCCCTCATGGCGGGGTCGCCAGTGCCGGTTGGAGATGTGAGTCTCTCAGGATCGCTGACCTACCGCAGCCAGCCGAATCGCCCATTTTTACGCGACGTCGTCCTGCATGGGGATCTCGACAGCAAGGAATTGAGCGTGGTCACCCCGCAAGTGCGCACCGCGATTCGTGCGCTGCACGCGCGCTACGATCTGGCGGACGGAAATCTGAACGCGAAAGATATCGCGGCCGACCTGCTGGGAGGTCATCTCAGCGCAGCGCTGACGATGCTTCACATGGATACCACTCCGGTGTCGCACCTCAGCGCCCGTTTGCAATCGTTATCGCTAACCAGTGCGCGATCTTCGTTGCGCTCTGCCCAGGACCAGCAAATCCCGGTGAGCGGCCGGGTTGATGGCGCGGCCATCGCTGATTGGACCGGCAGCCTGAAAACCCTGCGCGCCAAAGCCGACCTCGGGATCAAGGGCGCCATTCACCAGGATTCCTCGGGGAATCCCAACCTGATGCCGATCGACGGTTCTTTGCACGTGAAGTATGACGGCCCAAAGGACGAAATCGCATTCCGCGACAGCTTCCTGCGCACCCCGCAGACCCTGATCGACATCCGTGGCACGGTAAGCAATCACTCGGATCTGCGGGTTCAGGCGCGCACGGGAGACTTGCAGGAACTCAGCCAGCTGGCATCCGCCCTAAAAGCTCCGAGCGGTGCAACCAGCCCAGCGACCGGTCCGTCAACGATGAACATATCCGGCTCCGGCACGCTGAACGCGCAAGTCACGGGAACCATGAAAAACCCGCGCATTGCCGGACAGGTAAACGCCAACGATCTGGCCGTCGAGGGCGGCCGGTTTCGCACACTGCAGTTCGCCATCCAAGCCAGCCCATCCGGGGTTGCGATTCAGCGTGGATCGCTGGTCGCGGATCCGAAAGGGGAGGCAGTTTTCAGCGCAAATGTCAGCCTGAAGAATTGGAAGTATGCCGATTCCAATCCCATTGCGGCCAACATTTCCGTGCGACAGATGCCCCTGAGACAACTGCAGCAGTTCGCACACGCGAATTACCCGGTTACCGGCAACTTGTCAGCGGACGTTCAACTGCAAGGGTCGCAGCTCAATCCCGTCGGACAAGGCTCAGCCCAGATTACGCAGGCAAAGGTCTACGGCCAAACGATTCAGAATTTGGCACTCAAGTTCAATGCCGCCGGCAGCGCGGTCCACTCTACGCTGGCATTGAACACCCCTGCCGGCGGCGCGAATGCAAACCTGGTTTTGTACCCCAAGAACAAGGGTTACGAGTTGCAACTCCATGTGCCCGGCCTGAATCTCGCGCAGCTCGATACGGTTCAGGAAAAGAATATCCCCGTTTCCGGCACTCTGACGGCTTCGGCGAGCGGAAAGGGCACATTCGATAATCCACAACTGGTGGCCACCATCCAAATTCCGCAATTGCAACTCCGGCAAGCGAACGTGCAGGGAATCAAGGCGCAAATGAATGTCGCCAATCATCGAGCCGATCTCGCGCTGGATTCGCAGCTACTTGATTCGGGTATTCGGGCGCGTGGCACCATGAACCTGGAGGGCGACTATTACACGACAGCTACGCTGGATACGAAGGGCTTGCCTCTAGGCCCACTGATCGCGCTGTATAAGCCCGTACCACAGCAGGTTCAGGGTGAATTAGAGTTTCACGCGTCCGTCAAGGGGCCGGCGAAAAACAAATCCAAAATGGAAGCCCATCTCACCGTGCCCACCCTGAGGGTGGCTTACAACCAGGTGCAGATCGGCAACGTGGGTGTGATCAAAGCGGATTACGTGAATGGTGTTTTGACGCTGCCCGCGGGAGAGATTCGCGGCACTGACAGCGATTTGAAGTTCCATGGAGAGATTCCCCTGCAGGGTTCTGCGCCTCCGCGCCTGCAAGTTACGGGAGCCGTGGATATGCAACTTGCGCAATTGTTCGATCCGACCATTCAGAGCGGCGGAAAAGTAAATTTGAATGTGCAGGCGACCAAGAGCGCGAGTTCCAAAGTCGGAGTACAAGGCCAGGTGCGACTTGAGAACGTGAGCCTGGCAACGGCTACCGCACCGCTCGGCGTTCAGAACGTGAACGGCGTTTTTGATATCGACGACAACCAGGTGCGAATCACGGAACTGAAGGGCAAATCCGGTGGCGGCGATATCTCCGCGGCGGGTACGGTGGCGTACAAGCCTGCTGTGAAGTTCAACGTCTCGCTGAATACGAAAGCGGTTCGCTTGCGTTATCCCGAAGGCATGCGAGCGGTTCTCGACAGCAATCTCACCCTGCTAGGGAGTACGGATGCATCCACGCTGAATGGACGCGTTCTCATCGATAGCCTGGGTTTCACGCCAGATTTCGACCTGATGGAGTTCATGGGTCAACTAGGGGGCGGTCCCAACGTGCCCCCTACCGGCCAGGGATTTACGCAAAACCTTAAGCTCAACGTGGCGCTCCAGTCGACATCGCAGTTGAGGCTGGTGAGTTCACAGCTAAGTTTGCAGGGAGGCATGAACCTGCGTGTGGTGGGCACTGCCGCCAACCCGGTGATAGTCGGCAGGACGGATTTCACGGGCGGCGATCTCTTCTTTCAAAACAATCGCTACACTTTGCAGCGTGGCATCATCGACTTCGTGAATCCTAACGAGACCCAGCCTGTCCTGAACGTGGTTATTACCACGGTGGTGCAGCAGTACAACCTGACGCTCACCATGCTGGGACCAATTGACCGCCTGCGCACGAGTTATAGTTCCGACCCCCCATTGGCCACCGTGGACGTAATCAACCTGATCGCACGGGGACAGACCACCGAAGAGAGCACACCTGGAAGCCTGAGCGCGAACTCGGTGCTGGCTTCCGGTCTTGCCAGCCAGGTGAGCAGCCGCTTGCAGAAGTTTGCCGGCATCTCCAGCCTGCAGATTGATCCCACGATCGGCGGCAATGGTACCGATCCCAGCGCGCGCATCGCGATTCAGCAGCGTGTCACCCGCAATTTCATCTTTACTTTTTCGACCGATGTCACCAATCCGCAGGGTGAGGTCGTGCAAGGCGACTACCAGGTCAGTAAACACTGGGCTGTCAGCGCCACCCGCGACCAGTGGGGCGGGTATGCATTCGACGGGAAGTACCGCACGACATTCTAGGAGCTAATTTCAACCAGGTGGCGCCCGCAAGGCTCGGGACGTACCACCTCATTGCGCGACGGCTTCTTTGGTCACCGCCAGGTGTGCCTCTTGCCACGCGTCGAAACCGCCGACCACGTTTACCACATTCGAGTACCCGGCTCGTTGCAGCAGGGAGCAGGCGATCATGCTGCGGTATCCGCTCTTGCAATGAACTGCGAGTGGCGCCCGCTTCTCGATTTTTGGAAGCGACGAACTAAACCGGTCGAGCGGCCAGAATTCCGCTCCTGCGATGTGACCAGCGTCCCACTCCCCCTGTCGCCGAACGTCGAGAACAAGCGTGCGATCCTGTGACACACGCTGCTGAAGTTCGTTCACGGTGATCTGTGAGACGGTGGCGACCGCGAGCCCGGCTTCTCGCCATGCTTGCAGACCGCCGGCCAGGTAGCCACGCAGGTTTTCGATGCCTACTCTTGCCAGCCGCAACCGGGCCTCCTCAATCTGCTCCGGCGTATCCGCGACGAGAATTGGCTGCGAGGCCAGTCCCAGCACCGTGCCAGCCCAGGTTGCGAACTGTCCTGAGAGAGCGATATTGACTGAGCCCGGCACGTGGGCCTCAGCAAATCGATCTCCGGCGCGTACGTCCAGCGCAACCGCGCCTCGCTCCAGCTCCAACTTCACGGCCGCAGGAGCCAGCCGGCGCAAGGGCTGAAGGGCGCTCAAAGCAGCCGCGCCTTCGCGATTCATTTCGGCGTCCTGCAAGAAGTATTCGGGACGCGCCGGCAGGTTGGTAGTCAACTCGCGGATGAATTCTTGCCGGCTCTTGATCTGTAGCGCGTAATTGGTGAGGCGCTCCGTCCCTATAGTCGAGGACTTCTCCGACCGCATGTTCCTTCCGCACAGCGATCCGGCCCCGTGCGCGGGATACACAATCACGTCATCGGGCAATGTCAGAAGCTTCTCGTGCAGGCTGTCGTAAAGCAGGCCGGCAAGTTCCTCCGGGGAATGGGTTTTCGACAGATCGGGCCGGCCCACATCACCTATAAACAGGGTGTCTCCGGTCAACACCGCCCAGGGGCGAGCAGACTTTTCTTCGTCGGTGATGAGGAGGCATGTGCTTTCGCAGGTGTGCCCCGGCGTCTCCAAAGCCTGAATACGGATTTTGCCCACTCGCAGTTCGAACCCGTCATTCAAAGCGATGTGAGGAAATGTGGCATTGGCCCTGGCGCCGATGCAAATCTTCGCCGCCGTACGCTCCGCCAGTTCCTTGTGGCCGGAGACGAAGTCCGCGTGCAAATGAGTCTCGAAAATGTGGGTTATTTTGAGCTGATGTTCCGCCGCCGCCTGGATGTAGATGTCCACATCGCGCTGCGGATCGACCACCACCGCTTCGCCATCCGACCCAAGCATGTACGAGGCATGCGCCAAACATCCCAGGTAGAACTGTTCAAAATACATGTTGCCCTCCCCACAAGAGCTCTGGGACGCCATCATACCTTGCCGGGATTGGAATGTCTGCGCGTCGTTACTGTTTGGTGCCCGTATTAACTACTTGCCCTGGGCTTTAGCCTTGATCTGATACTTCCCCTCGGGCCTGACCTCGACCGGTTCCCCATTGGCTAAAAATGGTTTTAGGACCTCCGGGTTAGACCACTCCAGGTCCCAGCCATTCTGAATGGCGACCACCGTATATTTGCCCGGCACTATCGAGGCGAGAGTGAAGGTGCCGTCGCTGTCGCTCTGATCTCGCCGCACACGCGCCAGATTTCTACCTGGCTCTTGCGGGACCAGCACGACCATCGCTTCGGCTACAGGTTTATTGTCCCGAAGCACTGTCCCGTCCACCGTTCCCAGCCCCTTCGACATGCCGATACTCAACTTCACGGACGATCCGGGGGCAAGTTGAAGCGTGTGCCCAGACACCTTGCCGCCGGTTGCTGTCACACTGCTTACGTAATAACCACCCATGTTGAACGAGGAAATTTCGTAGAGCCCGGGCTTCGCCACCGGATGTTGCAGTTCAAATTCACCATGTTGGTCGACATTGGTTCCGAAAACGTCACCATTTTCGTGATTTTCGAAACGGATGTAGCGCACCTGGGGGAATGTAGTCGAGCCCTCAATGTGCACAGTTCCGGTTATCGTGACGGACGCATTCGAGACCCCTGCCGGGTCAAGTTCCATGTCGCTTGCAATGTCCATCTCCTGCTCGCGGGCTTCCTTACCATCGCTCGAGGGGAAACTCACCACGTAGTGACCCGGTGGAACGCCGGTGAGTTCGAGATGTGTCATGCCGCCGCTCGAATAAGAAGTGGTCGCCCCCGCTACATAGGTTTCATAGCTGCCGAATAACCTTTGTTGCAGGTTAGGAGTGACCGTAACTTGGGGCAGCCCCGCCGAGGGTGGACTCTTCTGCGCTGAACTGTTGATCAGCAAATGCAGCGCGGGCGTGGCCCTAAGCTGAACATCGGCGGTAAAGCGGTCGCCCGCTTTGAGAGTGATGACCGTGGCTGCGCTCTCGTCCGTGGCACCCGCGTAGTACGTGGTAGGGTACGCGACATCCAGATCCGATCTCGGCGCTTCAGCTTGACCGGATTCGTCCGCAGAAACGCTGGTGATGCCGGGTTGATGCTGCGCGTACCACGGTTGCGCCAACACTGCTATGTAGTACTTCCCGGGGGCCAAGTGAGAGAACCGATAGTGACCGGTATCGTCAGGCGTGGCCTGCGCTGCCAATTGAATGCCCTGCTTGCCGTTCTCCAGCCCATTGACGAACAGCAGCACTTGGCCTTCGCGTACCGCTTCGTCCTGTTCGTCGGTCAGGTTGCCGCTGATGGAGGCGTCAGGATTTACCGGGAACACCAGTCCTTCAGAGACCAGGCCCGGTCCTACGGCGATCGCGGTCGAGAATCCCTCGTGTTGTTTGAAGGCCTGGTTTACGAATCCATGACCGCGAGCTTCCAGCGCGTATTTGCCGGGCGCGACGTTCAGGAACGCAAAATGACCGCTGTCGTCGCTGACGGTGTGCTGCACCTGATCGCGCTGCTGGGCCGAAGTGATGGAGACATCCAGTGAGGGCAAGGGCTGTCCTCCCACCGAGTTGATCACTTGGCCGGTGATTTTGTACTCGCCGCGTGGGAGGGGTGAGCGCGTAGGTGCCTGCTGCGCGCCTGCCAGCCCGGCGAGAAGGAGCACCGGCGCAATTCGCCATCGCATAGCTATTGCTGCCCCACTTCTATCAGTTCGACTGTCGTTTTCGCTTGTGCGCCGGATTGCAGCGTCACCCTAGATGCACGTGACAGATAAGCGCTCAGGACTTCGGGGTTGCGGAACTCGATTTTGTCGGCGTGATCTACGGCCAGCACGCGATAGTCGCCGGGAGCCAGTCGATCAAACTGGAACTGACCACCTGACATCACGAAAGTGGTCTGCACACGGCTGACGGATGCGCGATCAGGCACGAGGAGAACGCTGCCTCTGCCGGCATGCCCGTCGGATTCAATGGTCCCGGATAAGCTGGCGCCATCGCCGCGCAACACGATGTTGATGGGCGCCATTTGCGCTCCTGCAGCCACCCGGAGATCTTCCCGCAGTAAGTCGACATTCCCACAGGTGGCGGACTGAACGTACCAGGGCCCGCTGGCATTGATCTCGACCGTATATGTCCCCGGTTCTATGTTGTGAATGAAGAGATTGTGTTCCTGCTCGTTCGCGCCCGGTGCGGGCGTGGCCCAGAACTGTTTAGGACGAAATGAGTTTTGGGTGGAAGTAAGCTGAACGTTTACGGGCCCAAAGAAAACTCGTTGCAGCCTTCCGCGGCCGGGGCGTGTGCCGGCAATGCCGAAGTTCGGAGCACTTTCCTCAGCGTCGCCTTCCAAATGAACATTGACGGGAATGGATGTTCCCGGACCAAGGATGATCGAAATCCCGGTCAGATCAGAATTCACCACAACCGGAATTTCGGCGACCAGGTCTTCCGAGCCGTCGGTACTCTGCGCCTGCGCGCGCAGAATGTAGTTGCCCGCGAGCATTTCCGCCTGAAACTGTCCCGTCATGGGATTAAAGCGTCGGGGGGCTGTGACCGCCTCTCCTGAGTTGTTCATGAATTGCAGGCCTACACCCATGCCAGGGGAATAACCTCCAACAACTCCGGAAATTTTGTACATGGCTTCCGGCTTCAGCAAAAAGTCGGCTTCTACCTGCTGTCCAGCGTTGAGCGCTATGGGCGTGGCGGAAGAAATGTCGGGAGCGCCGGGGTAGAAGACAAATGGATAACCTTCGTTGCGGCCATTCCTGGTAGCGGGTCGAATTCTGTAGCTCAAGCCCGGGCCAGCGGCAAGGTAATAGTTGCCGGGAGGAAGGCTGCCGACGCGAAATTGGCCATCTCCGTCCGCGGTGACCCGTCCCCGCTGCTGCCAACTCTTGCGGCCATCCACAATCTTCTGTTCATAAACAATGACAGGGATATCTTCAACAGGCTGACCGTCGACCGAGGTCACGCGGCCGAGGATGACGGCCTCCGGCAACAGCTTCAGCGTGATCACAGGTGTTTTGGGACCGATCTGAATCAGGGCGGGACTCACCGGGTCGGCGCTTAAATCCTGCTCCGAGAAGAAACCAGGCTTTCTGGTCATCACATTGACTTGTCCCGCGGGCAAGCCATCCAGCACAAAGTGACCTTCTGAGTCGGTGAGCGTCGACGCGGCTGAGGAGCCGGTTAACTGGACCAATGCCCGCCGCACCCCTTCGCCAGTGACGGAGTTGACCACGGTTCCCGACAGGCTGAATTTCGAATTGGGGTTGGCTGAGGACGCGCTATCACCCGCACTTTCCTGCGCGTTCGAAGGGCTGGAGTTCAGGGTGACAAACAGCAGCGCGCAGGCGAGCGCTGAAAGACTTATGCGACAGAGCAAGGCGGGCCGCATTCAATATTCTCTAGGTGTTTCTTTAGGTGTTTCTGGTTGACCAGATTCCGGAGTTCCCGGTTTGGTTGCCCTGTAGAACAGACCCCAAGAATCGAGGAAGGTTCCTGTTTCATCTTACTCCGGTTCATATCAGGGGAATTTTACAAGCGAATGTTTTAAAGGAGCACATAGCATCCGTTGGTGGGTGGGCGAAGGTGCAAAAGAAATTCCAGGAGCGGTCCGGTTGCCCTATCGCAAGGAGAGAAAGCGAGCGGATGAGTGGACAGCTCCTGGAGCTTTTACAAATAAATAGTCTGTCTCAGCCTTGCGGCGGAGGTTGAGTGTTATTGGGTGAAGTCGTTCCCGGAGTCGAGCCCGTCGGCGAAGAAGACGGCGGCACGGTTCCCGGAGTGGTGCTGCCCGGCGTCGTACCGTTGGGACTCACGGTACCCGGAGTTGTTGCTCCCGGGGTTGTGGTCGTTCCGGGAGTCGTAGTTCCCGGAGTCGTTGTTGTGCCAGGTGTTGTTGCCGCACCCGGAGTTGTAGTGCCAGTATCCGGAGTGACCGTTCCCTGGGGAATCTGATTATTTACGCCACTGGGGGAAGTGGTTCCCGGGGTTGTCGAACCAGTGCCCGTGGTTCCTGTACCCGGGGTTGCGGTGCCCGGCGTGGTCTGGGTTGAAGGTGTCGCTGGAGTCCCAGTTTGACCGCTCATGCTACCAGTCTGACCCGCGGTTCCCGAGGCCTGTCCGGCACTTCCGCTGGCTGCACCGGTTGATCCCGTAGCTCCACTCGCAGATCCGGCCGATCCACCTGCCTGCGGCATCAGTGCTGCCATTTCAACTCCAGCAGGATGACGCAAAGAAGAGGTTGGGCCAGGAGCTGCACCCGGGTTGCTGCAGTGATCGGAAACCTTGTTGACGCTCGAAACTACAAACGCATTGGCCGCGCCCGAAGCGCCGTTTTGATTGCTCGGAGTGCTGGCGGTCGCATCGCTGGCGCCGCTGGGAACGCTATTGCCACTCATCGTCGGACTGGTTGCCGAAGTGGGGGTCTGATCGTTGTTCACCATGTTCGGCGAGGTCGTGCCCGCAGCATTGCCGTTCGAGGGGGTGCCCGTAACCTGAACTTCTTCTCCAACATGAGTGCGGAGCTGATCGTTTCCACCCTGAAGCTTGTAGACCATGCCCGTGTGGCTATCGGTCAGCGTAAAGTTGCCCGTAGAGGCTGAACCGCCGAGACAACCGGTAATTTGATTCTGTGCCGATGACGATCCACCCTGGGTTACCGAGCCGGTGGGTGAATTCGCTTGAGTGGTTCCGGTTTGCGTGGTCGAGGTCGAGGTGGCCGAAGTCCCGGTCTGTCCCGCGGCCGAACTGGGAGCCGTCGCTTGTCCGCTGGTCGAGTTGGCCGTGCCGTTCTGGCCGGAGTTGGAACCAGCCGTCGCTCCGGTACTCGGAACCTGTGGATTGGAATTGTCGGTTTGCGAACTGGTCGAGGTGTTTGCGTTGCTGGTGGAAGAGGTACTGGATCCTGCCTGATTCGTGGTGCTGGAACTTTGCGAGGTGCTGCTCGGCGACGTCTGCGCGAAAACCCATGTAGCGCAGAGGAGCAACAGTGTGCTCAACATCAACTTAGCTTTCATATCATCCCTCCCGGGCATTACTGACTCCGTAAGTGTCGTCGTCCGTGTGCGCACGTGCTATCCGGTAGAAGCCCTATTCTTTCGTGAGGGTTACGGTACGCATATTTTTCCTGCGGAGCGGAATTTTTTCCTCGCCCCGCGTTCCGCTGCCTCTTTAGGATGAGCAGGATGCAAGCTGACGATCGATCGTCGCGGCGCACAGGCCTGGCCCGCGCTTTATCGAAGCTCGGGTACTGCTCTCGATCCAGAGCAGCTGAATTGGTCCGAAGCGGCAAGGTGCAATTGAACGGCACGGTACGGCGGAATCCAGAGTTCCCGGTTGTGCTGGGACGAGATCGAATCGAGCTGAGTGGCAGCCGTCTGGAATCGGCAGGGAAGCGTTACATAATGCTCAACAAGCCCCGAGGCGTTATCACAACCGCGTCTGACGAGAAGGGACGTAAAACGGTGTACGGCCTTCTAGGCACGGAGACGCACTGGGTTGCTCCAGTAGGGAGGCTCGACAAGGCGAGTGAAGGACTTCTTCTGTTGACCAATGATTCCGAATGGGCAAGCCGTATCACCGACCCTCGGGGGCACGTTCCCAAGACGTATCACGTACAAATCGGCACAGTAGCCGATTCGCAGTTGATCAACACCATGCTCCACGGATTTCGTGTTGGTACGGATTGGTTGCAGATGAAAGAGGTTCGCCTTCTACGACATGGGAAACGAAACAGTTGGCTGGAGGTGGTGCTGGAGGAGGGCAAGAACCGCCACATCCGACGCATGTTCGAGCATGTGGAGGTCGAGGTACTCCGCTTGGTTCGCGTCGCGGTGGGAGCGCTTACCTTGGGAGACCTTCCGAAAGGCAAATCCCGCAACCTCACTGCTGCTGAGAAGCAACAGGTCGACGCTTACCTGAACGATCAACCCGGCAACAAGTCAACCCGTCGTAACTGATATTGCACGGCAGTGAAGATGCCGATTGGGATTCGCAGGAAAGACAGCGATTGCGATTCCTTTGCTATTTCTGCAGAGGATAACCTTTCTCTCTCCACTCGCGAATTCCGCCGTCCATCGAGATCACGTTGGTATATCCCATCTTCTGAAGATTGTCGGCCGCCAAGGCAGAGCGAAATCCCCCACCGCAATATAAGATCATTTGCGTGTTCACGTCGGGAACCTTCTGCTCCACATCGCGTTCGATGACGCCCTTTCCGAGATGAAGCGCACCCGGCAAGTGATCTTTAGCGAACTCGCTTTCCTCGCGCACGTCCACCAGCAGGAACTTTTCGCCACGGTCCAGTCTCTGCTTCACGTCGTCTACATTGGTTTCGCGGACGCGCTTGCGCGCTTCATCCACAATCTTCAGAAATCGCGGAGTATGTTGGTGAGCCATAAGAGCCCTCGTACCTTGATTGGAGTGACGACTTGGGTACGGGCACGAAACTGTTGTGTCCCGCTTCCCGCAGCCGCCCTATTCTAACCAACATCGAGGTAAGGGCGCATGGCGTCAGCGGTGTGACCATCGCCGTTCGCGCCAGCGCTTGAGACGACCACCTCAGCTCCCCGGCAAGGATCATGGTCGCATCGATTTGGCTTGGGAGGTGGGGATGAAGAACTGCCGGCTGCTGTTTACCGCATTGCTGTTGTCCGTGCCCGTCATAAGCTTTGCCCAGGATCCCTCCAAGGTTATCGCCATGGAGAATGCATGGAACCAGGCCGAGCTCCACAACGATGCCGCCGCGGTGGAGTTGCTCCTCACGGACGACTTCGTGATGACGGTGGCCGAGGGCACGACCTTGAACAAGTCGCAGGTGCTGGCTTCGGTGCGCGACAAGTCTTATAATCCCGATGTTTTGCAATCGGAGAATATGGCGGTACACATGTATTCAAATACCGCCATTGTGACCGGCGACTATCGCGAGAAGGGAACTGAGAAGGGCAGGCCGTGGTCGCGGCAGGGGCGTTTCACTGATATGTGGATTTATTCCAACGGTCACTGGCAATGCGCCGCCAGTCATTTCAGTGTCAAACCGAAATAAATAAAAGCGCTATGCACTCGCGGTAGTTGCCATGGCCTCGGGTACGGTCTGCCTCACCTCCAGGAGTTCGCCGCCTTTCAGGACCAGCATGATCTCGCAGCTTTTAAGCGTGCTCAGGCGATGAGCGATCATGAAAGTGGTGCGTCCGCGCATCAGTTCCTCCGTCGCCTGCATGATCGATGCTTCTGTCTGCACGTCCACTGAACTCGTAGGCTCATCGAGGATTAAAACTGGACTGTCTCGCAAGAATGCTCGCGCGAGCGAAATGCGCTGGCGCTCGCCGCCGGAAAGCAACGCGCCACGCTCCCCGGTGCGAGTTTCGTAACCGTTGGGCAGGCGCATGATGAAGTCATGAGAGCTGGCCGCTTTCGCCGCGTCGATGATTTCCTGATCAGAGGCGTCGGGTTTGCCGTAAGCGATATTTTCCGAAATGCTGGCCGCGAAAAGCACTGGTTCCTGCAACACCACCGCGAACTGCCGACGCAAATCGGACACTCGATACTCGCGCAGGTCCACGCCATCCAGGAGCACCTGGCCCTGCGTAGGATCGTAGAATCGCATGAGCAGGTTGAGCAGCGTGGTTTTTCCCGACCCAGTTGTGCCTACGATGCCCACCCGGGTACCCGCCGGAATCGTGAATGACAAATTGCGCACTCCCCTGCCGCTCGAGTCGTATAGGAAGGAGACATTACGGAACTCGAATGTGCCCTGCGCACGCGTCAAAGTACGCGCGAACGGGCTTTCAGCGATCTCGGGTTGCTGCTCCAGCAAGGCGAAAGCCCGCTCCAGGCTCGCAATCCAGGTCTGAAGATCCGTGGTCTTTGTGCTCAACAATTGCAGGGGCTGGTACATCTGCGCGAGATACGCGATAACAACGAGCAACGAACCGATGGTGAGAACGCCGGAGCGTACGTGCAGCACGCCGACATACAACACCGCCGCGGAACCGCCCGCGATCGTGAGTCCAATCAGGAGATTGAACATCGCCTGCTGCATAGCGAGTGAAATCTGACCCCACATGCGCTCGCCCGATCTGCGGACGAAGCGTTCGTGTTCCCGGTCCTCCTGTCCGAATGCTTTGATCACCCGCACGGCGCCGAGAACTTCCTGGATCACCGACATGGCTGAACTGTCCAGTTCTTTAATCCTGCGGGAGCGCTTCCTCACCAGGCGACTGCACGCGAGCGAGAGCAGGAACAGAATGGGAGTGATGACCAGGGCCACGAGCGCGAGCTGGAGGTCAATACGCGCGCTCACATAAATCATGCCAAACAAAGTCAGCATGGCGGTTAACAGCGGCACGATGCCCTGGATCACCACATATTGAATGGCCGGCGTGTCATGCTGGATCCTATATACCGCATCGTGGGTGCCATAGCGGTCGTGGAAAGCCAACGGAAGCCGTTGCACGTGGTCGAGCAACTCCGCCCGGAAGTCCCAGACCAGCTTCTCCCCCGTATACGTCTGCAACCACCAACCTGCGAGTCCTTGAAGGCTATTCACCAGGGCTAGAGCGAGAGTGATGGCAATCGCCATTCCAAGCGCGGTTTGGGAGGTGTGAGCGAAAGGTACTAGCCTGGAAAGGAAGTCAGGCATGGGCTGGTGCCCCAACACGCTGTCCATCACGATCTTAAGCGGGAGCGGATAAAGCAGCGTGAGCGGCAGGGTGAGCAGGCTCAGCGCGGTGATTCCCGATAAATGCAGCCAGCAGCGGATTAGTCGCGCCAGCAACTGCCCTATCACCGAACCCTTCATGACCTCTGTACGTTGCACTTTGAACCGACACACGGCCGTCTGCTTTGGCAACGGGGGCTACGCCAAAAGGAACGGTGAAATTTGGAGCTATCGCATGCAGTATGCGGTTGGTACTTACGTGATGCAACAATTTTCACCACGGTGATTCGTGACCGAAGGCACTTTCGTCATCCAAGAAAATGTGTATACTGACGCACTGCGAGTTGGCCGCCGTTCTGGCGGTAAAAATTGACTTGATATGGGCTCCACACCTCGGCACGCAAGAATGAATTAAGCTAGATCCAGGCCTTACACGCCTTTCTCCGTAATGGTTGAGTCAGTATCCAAAGCGACGATCCTCTGTGTAGACGATGAACCCGGCGCTTTGTACTTTCGCAAACTGATCCTGGAGCGCCAGGGCTACACGGTGTTGACCGCCACCTCGGCCGAGGAAGGCCTCACCGCTTTTCGCAAACACCACGTCGATCTCGTTGTTACGGATCACCTGCTGGGCCGCGACACCGGAACCCAAATGGCGGCTGAGATCCGCAGGCTCAACCCGGGGATTCCTATTGTTCTTCTTTCCGGAACCAGCGACATACCCGAAGGCATGGAACACGCGGACGTGTTTCTGAGCAAGACAGAAGGCCCTCAACGCATGCTGGACCAGGTGGCTGCGTTGATCGAAAAGGGCGGACGTCACGGTCACGAGGCTCACCTCAAAGAGGACCAGATATTTACCAGCGAGAGTGGCGCGTTGCAGAAGCTGCTGGCCGCCATTGTTGAAGGATCAGACGACGCCATTTTCAGCAAGACATTAAATGGCACCATCATGAGTTGGAACCGGGCTGCAGAGCGCATGTATGGATACACATCAGAGGAGATGATCGGGAAGCCGGTCTCCATTCTGCTTCCGCCTGATCGACCCAACGAGGTGCGCGACATTCTGGAGAAATTGCGCCGTGGGGAACGACTCCAGCATTTCCAGACAACCAGGGTAACCAAGGACGGCAGAGTACTGGACGTCGCGCTCACGATTTCGCCTATTCAGGACGATCGGGGCAACATCGTTGGAGCATCCACGGTGGCGCGCGACATCACGCGAATCCGAATGGCTGAGGAAGCGCTGCGCAATTCCGAAAAGCTGGCCATCGCCGGGCGAATGGCCGCCACCGTGGCGCACGAGATCAACAATCCACTGGAAGCGGTGACCAACATCCTTTATATCCTGGAGCAGACCGCGGAACTGGACGCGTCTTCGCGCAAGCTGGTGCAAGCCGCCCAGGACGAACTGCGGCGCATCAGCCAGATCAGCCGCCTGACGCTGGGCTTCTACCGCACGGCAGACAACAAGCGAACCAAGGTGCAGATCCCGGATCTTATCGAAAATGTGCTGACCCTGTACCAGCGCAAAGTCGGCTCACTGCAGGTTTCGGTGCAGAAAAAGTATGAAGGGACATCCTGGGTTCTTGGCGATTTTGGCGAACTGCGCCAGGTTTTTTCCAACCTGATCGTCAACGCCATTGAAGCGCTGGGCAAGACCGGGAACAAGCTCATGATTCACATCTTCGATTCAGTCGATTGGACAGACCCGTTACGCCGAGGCGTGCGCACCGTGATCGTCGATAACGGACCAGGTATCGGCCCGGAACATCGTTCCCGGCTGTTCGAGCCTTTCTATACGACCAAAGGAGAAAGTGGAACTGGCATCGGGCTGTGGGTTTCGCGCGGCATTGTCCAAAAACACGGAGGCAAGCTCCGCTTCCGCAGCAGCACCAATCCAAATCGATCGGGCACTTGTTTTTCGGTTTTTCTTCCTTTTTCAAATGCTTCCGCCGGGTAGTTGCTTTTCGTGCCGGCGTTCCGATCCCGCTCTTTTTCCGCGCTGCCCTTAATTCGTCGTGGGGCAGGCTTATGTTCTCTTAGTCGCGACAGCCTTCCAATGATTGCAACAAACTAGCGTTAAGACCTTGGTAGTGGATCTTTGCAAGCGTTCACCTTTCCGGGTCCTGAGACGCACAATAGCGAAAAGCGCCAGGCGACGAACGATTACAATGTTCTTATCTTAAAAGACGATGTCATTTTGGCGGTGAAGGCCGGAGGCGGACATGAGCTCACCTTATGGGTTGCAGATCACGGAGGAGTGTGTGATCTGCAAATTAAGGCACAGCGGATTTTTTTGCGACTTGCCGAAGCGATCTCTCGAGGATCTCGAAAAAGTGAAATACGCCAGTTCCTTCCCCCAGTCGGCCGTGCTTTTCGTTGAGGGGCAGGCCGCCCGGGGTGTGTATATCGTTTGCAGCGGCCGGGTGAAGCTTTCGACCACGTCGCGGGATGGCAAGACTCTGATTTTGCGGATCGCGGAGGCCGGGGAAGTTCTGGGATTACACGCCACAGTTTCCGGTAAACCGTACGAGCTGACCGCCGAGGCTTTGCAACCCAGCCAGTTGGATTTCATTCGGCGAGATGACTTCCTGAAATTTCTTCAGAATCATGCCGACGCCTGTCTGCATGCCGCACAGCATTTGAGTCAGAACTGCCAGAGTGCCTACGAGATGATTCGTTCGCTCGGCCTGTCACATTCGGTTTCAGAGAAACTGGCACGCCTTCTCCTGGAATGGGCGGGGGACGGCGAGCCGACGAAAGACGGAATACGGATCAAGGTCGCGCTCACCCACGAAGAAATCGCGCAACTGATCGGCACGTCGCGCGAGACCGTCACGCGGGTGCTCGGCGAGTTCCGCGATAAGAACCTTGCCCAGCTTCGCGGCTCGACATTGCTCATTCGCAACAAGGCTGCACTCGAGCACCTGGTCGGCGCCTGAGTTCGCCAGCCATAAACCTCTCGCCTTTAGTGAGGTCTTCCGCCTGCCGCCGGAATCGGCGTGCTAGACTCACCCTTTTCTTCCGGAGCGCAATTGTTAATGGACGAGCTTGTATTCCTGTCCGCTACAGCTATGGCGGAACAGATTCGGAACAAGAAACTTTCGCCCGTCGACCTGATGCAGGCGCACCTTTTGCGGATCGAGCAAGTCAACCCCAAGCTGAATGCGTTTATCGAGCTCGATGCCGATCGCGCAATCGCGTCCGCGAGAGATTCTGAGGCTGCGATCATGCGAGGGAAGGTTCGTGGCCCCCTTCACGGCGTGCCGCTCAGCATCAAGAGCTCAATCGAAGTCGCAGGCATGTTGAATGAATCGGGCACCCGTTTACGGGCCGGCCTGAGGGCGAGCCAAGACGCTCCACTCGTCTCGCGGTTGCGCAATGCGGGTGCAATTATTTTAGGCACGACGAACACGCCGGAATACCTGATGGCCTGGGAAACGGACAACCTTCTGTACGGCCGCACCAATAATCCCTGGGATCTGACCCGCACCGCCGGCGGCTCGAGCGGCGGCGAAGCAGCAGCCATTGCTGCCGGCTGCTCCGCAGGAGGTGTGGGGAGCGACGGCGGCGGCTCCATTCGCGTTCCCGCGCACTTCAGTGGAATTTGCGGGCTGAAGCCCACGCCCGGGCGGGTTCCCGCCAGCGGCCATTTCCCGGTTTCGGTGGGGCCGTTCGCTCTGCTCGGCGTTGTCGGCCCCATGGCGCGTACAGTGTCAGACCTTACGCTGCTTTTCCAGGTAATGACGGGACCCGACGATGGCGATCCCAATGCCGCTCCCGTTCCCATTCGCCCGATTGAGCCGGGGCGACTCGAGAAAACGCGGATCGGATACTTCGAGGACGACGGGCGCATCCCGGTGAGATCAGAAATTCGGGCCGCTGTTCGAAGTGCTGCAGAAGCCTTGAAGAGCACGGGATTGGAGGTAGTCCCATTTCTTCCCGCAGGCCTCGAACGCGCCCGCCAGCTCTGGTGGAAGTTTTTCGGAACCGCGGGCGGCATGTTGCTCGGTCCGATGACGCGCGGGCGCGAGGACGACCTCAGCCCAGTATTCCGCCAATATCTGGCATGGGCTTGCGCAAGTCCGCCTCACACCGGAGCCAGCCTGCTCGACACCTGGATTCAACGCGATGAAGTTCGCCTCCAGTTCCTGCAAGAAACCCAGGACACTCCGATCCTGCTGTGCCCGGCGGCGGCCATTCCCGCGTTTTGTCACGGCGAGCGGGCCTGGCAGATCGATGGGCAAACAGTTCAGTATCTTGACGCCTGGAGCTACACCGAATGGTTCAACCTGATCGGCAACCCCGCGGCGGTGGTTCCGGTAGCACAATCGGCCGAAGGATTGCCTATCGGGGTGCAAGTTGTAGGGCGGCCTTGGGACGAGGAGCTGGTGCTTGCCGTAGCGGCAGCGGTCGAGAAAGCCTGCGGCGGGTGGCGACAGCCGGCTGTCTGAGCCGTCCGACCCTCGACTCCCATGCAGAAAAGCGATAAGCTTAACGCCAATATTTCCTGCGGAGTGAGGACGGTTCCTACAGCGCTCGATCGCTGAAAGCGTCAAAATGCATGCCAGAGTTCCCCGCGGCCACAATGTGCTGGCCGGAGTCGTAATCTTCCTCACGTTCTCTGCCGCGTACCTCTACGCTTTCCCGCAACCCAATGTCTTTTACGCCGCAATCGTGTTGCTGCATGCCGGGTTGGGTGCCGTTGCGACGATCTGGATGATGGCATCACTCCGCCGTTTGCTGAGCAATGGCACGTTTCTTACTCGAGTCGGGTGGTTAGTGCTGGCCATCGGCGCCCTTCTTGGCTGTGTGCTGATCTACACGGGAACGCCGCGCGCGGAATGGAACTGGATGTACGCGCACATGGTCGTGAGCTTCGCCGCAGTGGGCATTTTGTTCGCGGAATGGGCAGGGCGTCAGGGATGGCTGGGCAACGGAATCGCCAAAAGCGCAGTGCGAGTCGGTATCTGTCTGGGCGTGCTGATGGCTCTTGGCGTGGGAGCTCACTACCAGCGCCAATCGCGCTGGCAATCGCACGCTCGCATTGAGAATCCGCCTGACTCGCCCGCTACCATGGACAATGAAGGTGACGGGCCGAAGGGGCCTTTCTTTCCCAGTTCGGCCCAGGTGTATGGGGGCCAGAAAATTCCCAGCAAGTTCTTCATGGAGTCGGATTCGTGCAAGCGCTGCCACCAGGACATCTACAACCAGTGGTTCAGCTCTGTGCACCACTTCTCATCCTTCAACAACCAGTGGTATCGGAAGAGCATTGAGTACATGCAGGACACGATCGGCACGCGCCCGTCCAAGTGGTGCGGCGGATGTCATGACCCGGCCGTTCTTTATGCCGGCAAAATGGATCGGCCCATTAAGGAGTTTGTGCACGCTCCCGAATCGCAAGCGGGACTGGGCTGCATGATGTGCCATTCCATCGCGCAAGTGAAAAGCACGATGGGCCAAGCGGACTTTTACCTGGAATATCCCAAGCTGCACGAACTGGCTGCGAGCAAGAACCCGGTGGTGCGGACGCTGCATGATTTCATCACCAACCTGAATCCGGAGCCGCATCGCCGCGTGTTCCTCAAACCTTTTATGCGCTCCCAGACGGCCGAGTTCTGCTCGGCCTGCCACAAAGTTCACCTCGATGTGCCAGTGAATCACTACCGCTGGATTCGCGGCTTCAACGAGTATGACAACTGGCAGGCGAGCGGCGTCTCAGGGCAGGGAGCGCGCTCCTTTTATTACCCCGCCAAACCAGCGCAATGCGCGGATTGTCACATGCCGCTAACCAAATCGAAAGATCAGGGCAACATCAATGGCTTCGTGCACTCGCACCGTTTTCCCGGCGCTAATACGGCTGTACCTACTGCCAACGAAGATGCCGAGCAACTGAAGCTTACGGAAGATTTCCTGAAGAACCAGATCCTCAGCGTTGACATCTTTGCTATCTCGCCGGCGCCGGCAGAACTCAAGCCTGGCGCAATAAATCAAAATGACCTCTCGACGACTTTTGCGGTGGGTGAAGAGGCAGAAGCAAAGACTAATCCGGCGCAAACCGGAGAAGCCGTTCCCGTCACTGCGCCTCTGAATCGAGTGCAACCAGTGCTTCATCGCGGCGACACAGACCGGATCGATGTAGTCGTCCGCACGAAAAAAATCGGTCACTTCTTTCCGGGCGGCACGGTTGACGCCTACGACACCTGGCTGGAACTGAAGGCCACCGACGACAAGGGCCAGACGATCTTCTGGAGCGGCATGGTCGAAGACAACGGCAAGGGGCCGGTGGAGAAGGGCGCACATTTTTATCGCTCTCTGCAGATCGACGGTCATGGAAATCCCATTAACAAGCGAAATGCCTGGGCGACCCGCTCCGTGGTTTACGTTCACCTGATTCCTCCGGGAGCCGCGGATACAGTGCACTACCGCGTGCATATCCCCGAGAACGCCGGTAGCAAAATCACCTTTCATGCCCGGCTTTGTTATCGGAAGTTCTCCTGGTGGGGAACGCAGTTCTCTTTCGCGGGTGTTCCACAGGGCGACAACGAAAATGGGGTCACTCCTGATTACGACGACCGCAAAATGGTCTTCTCGGCGTCGCTCGAGGGTGTTTCGGCTAAGCGTGAGCAAATTCCGGACGTGCCCATAGTTGCGTTGGCCGAAGATGAAGTTACGCTTCCGGTCGAGGGCCACAGCGCCACGGCCTCTGCAGCGAAAGTCATGCTTGCGGCCCCCGATTGGCAGCGCTGGAACGACTATGGCATCGGCCTTTTTTTACAAGGTGACCTGAAAGCGGCCCAGGCGGCATTTCAGAAAGTCACCGAGATCGACGCCAACAATGCGGATGGTTGGGTCAATATCGGTCGGGCCGCTGTGCAAGAAGGCGACATGGATCGCGCGCGCGTCGTGCTGGAGAAGGCGCTGGCGGTTAGCCCGAAGCTGGCTCGCGCCCACTTCTTTTATGCCAAGGTTTTGCGCAATGACGGCAATTACAGCGGGGCCGCGGAGCACTTGAGAAAAGTCGTTGAGCAGTACCCGCGCGACCGAGTAGCGCTCAACGATCTGGGACGCATTATGTTCCTGCAGCGGAAATACAAAGACGCGGTAAGCGTTCTGGAGTCAGTGCTCGCCATCGATCCCGAAGACCTGCAGGCACACTACAACCTCATGCTTTGCTACAACGGCCTTGGCGACGAGAAGCAGGCTAAGGAGCACGAGCAGCGCTACCTGCGCTTCAAGGCAGATGAATCATCGCAGGCCATCACAGGTAATTACCGGCTGCTGAATCCGGAGGACAACAACGAACGTCAAGCAATTCACGAACACATCACGGTTCCGCTCACCGCGGTTTCGCAACAAGTCGCGGGCCGCGTGGGTACGCGTTTTCAAGCCGTTCAGGCCGAGGGCAGCTCGGCAGAGAACTTTATCCCATCTACTGGAACTCATCGGTAATGCAGAGATTTGCTTCAGTGTATTCACTTCTGGCTTTGTTGTTGGCGCCGTGCGCTGCTCACGCCCAGCGCATCACCTTTCGCGACATCACAGCCCAGGCCGGAATCCATTTCACTCACAACAACGGCGCTTTCGGCAAGAAATGGCTTCCGGAGACCATGGGCCCGGGCTGCGCCTTCATCGACTACGACAATGACGGCTATCCCGACATCGTGCTCGTCAACGGCTCAGATTTTCCAGGCCATGCACACGCCTCCTCGACATTGAAGCTCTACCACAACAATCACGACGGGACTTTTACAGACGTCACTCGCAAGGCCGGACTTGCCATTTCCACGTTCGGCATGGGCGTTGCCGTGGGCGATTTCGACAACGACGGTTTTGACGATCTGTTCATCACCGCGCTTGGTCAGAGTCATCTCTTCCGTAACAACGGCAACGGGACGTTCGCGGACGTAACCCGCACCGCGGGCCTGTGGGGACCAAGCGAGTTCTCGACCAGCGCGGCCTGGGTGGACTACGATCGCGACGGAAAACTCGACCTGGTGGTCGCAAATTACGTGCAGTGGACGCCGGAAACCGATCTTTACTGCACTCTCGACGGTGCTCACAAGTCTTACTGCACTCCGGAATCCTACCGCGGAGCAAGCGCTCGCCTGTGGCACAACCTGGGCAATGGCAAGTTCGAAGATGCTACGCAGAAAGCGGGCTTTTACGAACCCACCTCAAAAAGCCTGGGGATCGCGATTCTGGACTACAACGCCGACGGCTGGCCCGACATTCTTCTCTCCAATGACACGCAGCCCAACAAGCTTTATTTGAACAAGGAGAACGGGACATTCGAGGAACGGGCCGTGGCGGCGGGCGTGGCGTTCAGCGAAGACGGAGTGGCACGGGCGGGCATGGGTGTCGATGCGGCCGACTACGACCGCTCCGGACATCCCAGCCTGATGATCACGAACTTTGCCAACCAGATGATCTCCCTTTATCACAATGAGGGGAACGGCCTGTTTGTCGACGAAGCGCCGCGCTCCGATGTGGGACGGGCGACCCTGGTTACTCTCGGCTTTGGTTGCTTTTTCTTCGATTACGATAATGACGGCTGGCCGGACATTTTCATCGCAGACGGTCACATTGAAGATCAGATCGAGCGCGTTCAGAAGCGCGTCAGCTACGCCGAGCCGCCGCACCTGTTTCGCAATCTTGGCTCCGGCAAATTTCAGGAAGTCACTCAAGATATGGGCGTGCAATTCGCGTCGCCGAAGGTGGGGCGCGGGGCTGCCTACGCGGATGTCGACAACGATGGCGCGCTCGACATTCTTATGACCATCAATGCCGGGCGCGCGTATCTCTTCCACAACGAGGGAGGCATTCATCACAGCGTCCGGGTGAAGCTGGTGGGTACCAAATCGAATCGTGACGGCATCGGCGCGGTGGTGCGGGTCACGTGCGGAACTGATAAGCAATGGAAAATGGTGCGCAGCGGGTCGAGTTATCTTTCGCAGAGCGAACTGGTGTTGACGTTCGGACTCGGCGATAAAAGCAAGGCAGACGTAATCGAAGTAAATTGGCCCAGTGGGCAGATAGACAAGTTGACCAACGTGCCGGGCAGCCAAACGGTGACCATTCAGGAAGGGAAGGGAATTCTCTCCACTCGCGCCTACAGCAAGGTCAAGACCGGCTCAGCGGCTTCTACCTCGTTAAAAGCCGCGAAGATGTAAACTTGCCGTACTTCCATTCGAATGTATTTGTGTGGGAAGGGTGGTCTTCGGGGAGTGCAGTGTCACATGAGCGCGGCGCGCGCCTGAGGTGCTTTTCGATTGATGAAACCGGTTCGTGTACTTGTGGTTGTCGCACTGCTTGCCATTACGCTTTCGCTGATGGCCGGAATCCCTCAAAAGAGCGACAACACCAATTCTTCTCACAAGTACGCCGAAGCTGCGCGCCTCAATAATCTGGGGTGTGCCTACATGAACCAGCAGCTTTTTGAGAAGGGGCTGAAAGCCTTCGATCAGGCTGCCGCGGCCGATCCCACGCTGGAGATTGCGCACGTGAATCGTGGCATCGCTTTGCTTAATTTGCAAAAAGTGGATGAAGCAAAGCAGGTACTCGAGCAAGCGGTCGAGCGAGAGCCCAAGGATTCGCATGCGTGGTACAACCTCGGCCTGCTTTACAAAAATACCAATGACACGCCAGCTGCGATCAGCGCCTTTACTAAGGTGACTGACTCCGATCCCGACGACGCCGATGCCTGGTACATGCTCGGGACTGCCTACGCGCAGGCCAAGCAATTTCCCCAGGCGATTGATGCCTTCCAGCACACGCTCAAGCTCAACCCGCTGCATGCCTCGGGAGAATTCGGACTGTCGCGCGCATACCAGCAGTCAGGAGATATTACGCACGCGCGCGAGCACCTGAAGCGCTTTCAGTACATCACACAAAACAAGCTCGGCGGTACCATGAGCCTGGCCTACGGCGAGCAAGGCAAGTATTCGCGCGCGGAAGAATCACCGGCGGTTGCGCAAAAGGTGCCCACGGCAATCCCGGTACGGTTTCGAGATGTAACGAAGGAAGCGGGGATTCTTTCAAAGCCCATCGCGACGAACAGTAAAATTGTCGCGCCATTCCTTGGTCCCGGCGCTTGCTTCCTCGATTATGACGGGGATGGGAGGGTGGACCTGTTGCTCGCCGACAACGGTCCCCAAGGTGGCCTGACGCTTTACCACAACCTCGGTGGCGGCAAGTTTGAAGATGTGACCAGGAAGGCTGGGCTCGATCCCACGCTCCATGGGCTGGGATGCGCGGCGGGTGATTACGACAATGATGGTTTTACCGATCTCGCGTTGAGCCTCAATGGCCGCGTGATCCTGTTGCATAACGAAAAGAATGCAAGTTTCAAAGATGTGACTGAGACAGCCGGCATTAAAAGCGACGGTTTTCACTCCGGCCTGACCTTTATCGATTACGATCACGACGGCGATGTGGATCTGTACGCGACGTCGTATGGTTCGGGGGCGTGCAATGATTTGGATCCCAGAACGAACCCGAACTCGCCAGCGGCAAAGGATTGTACACCCAACGGGTCCATATCCAACACAATGTGGAGAAACAACGGCAACGGAACTTTCACCGACGTTACCGAGGCGACTGGACTTGGAGGCGAGACTGCAGGCGTAGCTGCGGTGGGCACCGATTACAACAACGATCGCGCCATTGACATGGTAGTGACGCGTCCGGGGAAGCAGCCGGTCATTTTTGAAAATAGCCGAGAAGGGAAATTTCCCGCCAGGGAACCTTGGCCGCAGACGATGCCTGCCGCCGATACAGGTGTTGCGGTTCTTGACTCCGATCACGACGGTTGGATGAACTTTGCCTTCACGCACTGGGCCGCGCCTGGCGTCACGTTCTGGCGCAACAAGCAAGCGAAGAGTTTCGAGGAAGTCTCACTTCCGAAAACTAATTGGGTCCGCGGCTGGGGGATCGCGGCGATCGACTACGACAATGATGGATGGATTGACGTCGCGGCAGTCGGCGAAACCGCCGATGGCAAAGGCGAAATCCGACTCTTCCGTAATCTCAGTCCGGATGGATTCGAAGATGTTACTGCCGAGGTCGGGCTCGATAAGATCCAACTGAAAGATCCGCGTTCGATTATCGTCGGCGATTACGATGACGATGGCGCCACCGACCTGCTCATCACGCAAAATCGTGGGCCTGCGGTTCTGCTGCGCAACGAAGGCGGCAACAAAAACAACTGGTTACGCCTGGTGTTGAAAGGCTTGAACGATAACAAAAGCGCGATTGGCACCAAGGTCGAAGTATTTGCCGGAGCTAATCGGCAAAAATTTGAGATCGCGGGCTCGTCCGGCTATCTCGGCCAGAATTCGCCGTATCTCAACATTGGTCTGGGAAGTGCGAAGCAAGCCGATGTTGTGCGCATGCTCTGGCCCACCGGCGTTCTGCAGGACGAAATCGAAGTCGCCGCCAACCGTGAGCAGCCGTATCTCGAGATCGACCGCCGAGGCAGTTCGTGTCCGACGTTATTCGTCTGGAACGGCAAGCAGTATGAGCTTGTCGGGGATATGCTGGGCGCGGGCGTGGTCGGACATTGGGTTGGTCCGAATGAGCGTAACATCCCGCGCCCCACGGAGTACATCAAGCTGAATCGCGATTCGGTTCGTGAGAAAAATGGCAAACTGAGCTTCCGCTTTATGGAGCCGCTGGAAGAAGCGGTCTATCTGGATAAAGTTGACCTGCTGGCGATCGATCATCCCGCCAGCCTCGATGTTTATCCCAACGAATATTTCGCCAGCAATCCGCCGTACCCAGCGTTCAAAGTGGTGTTCAGCGAGACGAAGAATGTGCGTCCGCCAGCCGGCGCCTGGGACGAACACGGCCACAATGTTCTGCCCGACTTGATGGCGCACCGTTACTTTGGCGATTTTCAAGTTTTAAGCTTTCCCGGGTTTACCGCACCGCACACCTTGGAACTCGATCTGGGTGAACCCTATCGTGGAGGCCCGTTGTGGCTGCTGATGCATGGGGAAATTGAATACTTCACCGCGACCAGCATGTACGCGGCCGACCAGGCGCACCTTCAGCCGTTCGCCCCGTATGTGGAAGCGCAGGACGAGAGCGGCAAATGGAAGCGTGTGATTGACGACCTGGGTTTCCCGGCGGGCGGGGCGCGCACCATGACCGCCGACCTTACCGGCAAATTGCCGCAGGGCACCCGGCGCGTGCGTCTCACCACCAATCTGCAGATCTACTGGGACAACATACTCATCGACCGCACGGAACAACGTCAGAATTCACGCCTGAGTGAAGTCCCCTTGGTCCGCGCCGATGTTGGCTTTCACGGCTTCCCTTTGAAGATCGAGGGCAAGCCGCCGGGGAATGTGAAATACATTTATGAAAAGGTCAGCGCCACGGGACCCTATACGCGTCCCGCGGGAAGCTACACGCGTTATGGAGATGTGCTGCCGCTGCTGACGGCGATAGACGATTGCCTTGCGGTGTTCGGCTCGGGCGACGAGGTCGCGCTCGATTTCGATCCCACCGATTTACCGGCTGTTCCGCATGGCTGGGTGCGTGACTACTTTTTCGCCGCTCACGGCTACGAAAAGGACATGGACTTCTACGCCTACGATCCCAATCACGTCGACCCGCTCCCGTTCCATGACATGGGCACGTATCCCTATCCGGGGAAATCGTTCCCGCTCGATGATTTCCACATGCAATACCTGCTGGAGTACAACACCCGGGAGATGTCTGGACATGAGGCACGGGGATATGCGTTCGATTACCAGCATTCCGTTCCTTCGCGGAAATCGCAGTAAAAAGCTTCAGCGCCGGGCTTTCTTCAAGCGTGGCGGGGCGCAGCGTTCGCCGGATTAGATTAAAGTCGAAGGCCGCGACGCATACAAATCGCGAGATCATTTTTCACAAGCACCTTTGATTTTTCTGTTAATCGGGAGCAAACTGCTTACAAAAGCGTGACACGTCTCGGCTCCTGGCAGAGTACGTTAGCTTTGTAGAGGGTCGGCAGCCTGGCAGCAAATCGCGCTACATTCTTGCAACGACTCTCGGCTACGGGCCGGATTACGGATATTCGGCAGCCGTTGTGATCCTGGTTTCCCCCTGACTGTAGGACAGTTCGTTGCCCTGGGCGACCCTTACTTCATTGGACAATAAATTTAGCCGTCCGAGGTAGATCGTCGGCGGACACTTTGTAAGAGGAGAATATGAATCAATCTTTGATGCCGGATCCAACGTTTTATCCTTCACCGGGCATGGCGATGCAGGCGCCACCGGAACGCCTTGCCTATGTCGCACTCCTGAATGTCGGGAACAATGGACAGCATGACGCGATGGGCGTGATCGACCTCGATTCGAGTTCATCCGAGTACGGGCGGCTGGTGGGGCGGGTGGATTTCCCCCGGGGCGACAATGAGCTGCATCATTTCGGCTGGAATGCGTGCAGCGCGTGTCTTTGCCCGCAAACGCCGCATCCCCACATGGAGCGTCGTTATTTGATCGTGCCGGGCATCGGCTCGTCGCGGATCTATATCCTCGACACGAAGCCCAACCCAAAGCAGCCGAAAATCGTTAAGGTCATTGAGCCTGAGGAGTTCATCAAGAAGACGGGCTATACCTCGCCCCACACGATTCACTGCGGTCCCGATGCGATTTATGGAAGCGCGCTAGGATCGGCTAGTGGAGATGGCCCGGGCGGCATTTTCCTGATGGATGCCAACACCTTCGAGCTGAAGGGTCCATGGGAAAAGGACCGCGGTCCGCAGCAACTGGCCTACGATTTCTGGTGGCACCTGGGACAGGACACCATGATGACCTCTGAGTGGGGTACACCCAACATGGTGAAAGACGGACTAAACGCGGAGTTGCTACTGGGCGGCAAGTATGGCCACAAGATGCATATCTGGGATTTGGATAAGCGGCACCACGTGCAGGAACTAGATCTTGGCGCCGAACAACAGATGGTGCTCGAGCTCCGGCCCTCGCATGATCCGAAGAAAACGTACGGGTTCGTAGGGGTGGTGATTTCGCTCAAGGATCTTTCATCGTCAGTCTGGATGTGGCATCGGGAAGACGGCGGCAAGAACGGCAAGTGGGCCATCCGCAAGGTGATTGAAATCCCCGCCGAGGCCGCCGATCCGGAAAAACTACCGCCTTTGTTGAAGGGCTTTAAGGCTGTGCCCCCGCTGGTGTCGGACATCAACCTGTCGCTCGACGACCGCTTCCTCTACGTTTCGTGCTGGGGAACGGGAGAGTTCATCCAGTACGACGTGTCCGATCCCTCCAACCCCAAGAAGACGGGATCGCTCCATGTCGGAGGCATCGTGCGGCGTGCGGCTCACCCGAGCAAGCCGCAGCAGGCGCTCAACGGAGGCCCGCAAATGGTCGAGATCAGTCGCGACGGCAAGCGCATTTATTTCACCAATTCGCTTTATTCTCCGTGGGACGAGCAGTTCTATCCCGAGGGTGTGAGAAGTTGGATGGTGAAGATTGATGCGAACCCGAAGGGCGGGATGAAGTTGGATGAAAATTTCTTTGTCGAGTTCGACGGGCTCCGCGCGCACCAGGTGCGTCTGGAAGGAGGCGACGCTTCGTCCGACTCCTACTGCTATTCAGAGGCAAAATGACGCACGCCGAAGTGGGATCGACGGCACTCTGGCTACTGCTGCTGCTCGGCGCCTACCACGGAATCAATCCCGGCATGGGATGGCTCTTCGCGGTAGCGCTGGGCATGCAGGAGGGCAAGGGTAGTGCTGTCGCGAAAGCACTGCTCCCGATTGCGCTCGGTCATGGCCTGGCGATCGGGAGCGTGGTTGTCGCCGCAGCCCTTCTCGGCATGGCGTTGCCGCTCATCGCCATTCGCTACGCGGTCGCGGTGCTGCTGGTCGGGCTTGGCATCTTCTGCCTGGTTCGACATTGGCACCCACGCTGGGTGCGCATGCAGGTCGGCTTTCGCGACCTGACAATCTGGTCGTTTCTGATGGCTTCTGCGCACGGCGCGGGATTGATGATTTTGCCGGTGTTGCTGGGCAGCAGCAAGGTAGAGGCTGCGAGCCAAATCGCAGGTCACCATAATATGCCTATGGCCGCTAGTCCCGTGGCTGGGTTGATCGCGACCGCAGTGCATACCGCCTCGTATCTTGGCGTCACCGGGCTGGTGGCGTGGGTTGTGTATCGTAAGTTCGGCCTGGCGCTCCTGCGAAAAGCCTGGTTCAACTTCAACCTGGTCTGGGGAGCCGCCCTCGTGATCACCGGTTTATTCACCATCCTTCTGTAACAGCTCGAGCGCGCCATCGCAGCCCCTCTCGAAATCAGCTCAGCTGGCTGCAAGGGCGCAGGGGGCGCATTCCGCTAAAATATCAATATTCATGCTTGCTTCCTGGCGGATCGTCCTGGTTTCGGTTCTGCTTGCGTTATTTGGAGTTGCGCTGGCGCAGATGTCCGATCCCACAAAGCGCGCTCTACCCAGGAAATCCCCTCGTGCTCCGGCCAGGCTTAAGAAGCCGGCTACCACTCCCGTTCCCGTCTTCAAAGACGTCGCCCAGGAAGCTGGGCTCGTTACTTCACATATCGCTTCCAAGGAGAAGCACTACGTCATTGAATCGATGAGCGGCGGCATTGGTTTGTTGGATTGCGACAATGACGGGAAACTCGACATCGTGATGGCCATGGGTTCCACAGTCGACCGGTACCGTCAGACCGGTGGCGATCTCATGGTCACACTCTGGCACCAAGAGCCGGGGCTCAAGTTTGCCGATATCACGCAGAAGGCAGGGCTGACGCGCAAAGGATGGGGCATGGGTGTGGCTGTCGCGGATTACGACAATGACGGCCTTCTCGATCTTTATGTCACCGGCTACAACGGCAATGCACTCTATCGGAATAAAGGCAACTGCACCTTTGAAGATGTAACGGAGAAAGCCGGAGTCGGAGGCAGCGGTTTTTCGACGGGCGCAGCTTGGGGTGACTACGATCGCGACGGCAATGTCGATCTGTTCGTGTCTCGCTACGTGCACGTCGATATGAATAATCTTCCCGCTTTCGGCAGCGGTCGTTTCTGCAACTTCAAGGGCGTGCCGGTACAGTGCGGGCCATGGGGCATGCAGGGAGAAACCGACTTACTGTTTCACAACAAAGGTGACGGCACCTTTGAGGAGGTTTCCAAAAAAGCCGGGGTGAACGATCCGGACGAATACTACGGCCTGGGCGCGGTCTGGGCAGATTACGACAACGACGGCTGGCCCGACCTGTTCGTGGCTGACGATACCACCCCGAATCACCTTTACCACAATAATCACAACGGCACCTTCAGCGATGTCGGCATGCTGACCGGCGCCGCTGTTAGCGGCGACGGGATGGCCTATGGATCGATGGGCGTAGATTGGGGCGATTACGATCACGACGGACGCTTCGACCTGTTTGTCACGGAATTCGCAGAGCAACCGGATGTGCTGTATCACAACCAGGGAGCGCAGGGATTCGAAGATGTGAACCTGCGTTCAGGTGTGGGCCATCCCAGCACTCCCTATGTGAAGTGGGGCACTTCGTTCTTCGACATGGATAACGACAGCTGGCCTGACCTGTTCGTCACGGCGGGTCACGTCTATCCGCAAATGGACAACGTGCACGGCAGTGCCGCCTACGCGGAACCCATGCTGCTGTTCCGCAACAATGGAGATGCCACCTTCGATGAGGTCTCCAAAGAAAGCGGTGTCGCTGACATGCCCTTGAAATCGCGCCGGGGCGCGGCCTTCGGCGATATCGCGAACAACGGCAATGTCGATAGCGTGGTCCTGAACGTCGGCGAGCCGCCATCGTTACTGCTGAACACGGCAAACAATTCCAATCACCGTGTGATGTTCAAATTGGTGGGAAGCAAAAGTAATCGCGCCGCCATCGGTGCGCGGGTGACAATCCACGCCGGTGGCATGTTGCAGTTCAATGAGGTGAAAGGTGGAAGCAGTTATCTCTCGCAGAACGATTTGCGCCTGCATTTTGGCTTGGGAGCGTCGAGCGCAATTCAATCTGTCGACGTGCGATGGCCAAACGGCGGGGTCGAGCAGTTCAAGAATCTGGTGGCTGACAGGATTTATTCGATCGTCGAAGGGCAGGGAATCAAAGATTCGTTCGCGCTACCCGCGCCAGGAAAAAGCGCCGAACTCTCAGCCGTCAGCTCTCAGCACTGAATAGATTCGGCTGAAACCTCTTGGCCGGGGGGCTGATATCCGACCGTCGTGGGGCCTCACTCCTCCGGAGGCAAATCGAAATTGACCAGATCTCCCCGGAATCCCCGTGTCTTCCACGCCCCTACGGCAATGCCCACAGCCATCCAGATCGCGCCAAAAATTCGTGCTTTCATGCTCAGGTTCCACCAGAGCAGCGCGCAAATCAGGAATCCAAGCGCCGGGGCCGCGAAATTCCAAACAGTCTTCCTTTCGCTGCGCACAAAGTAACGCGTGAAGGCTGCCGCGTTCACTCCCATGAACGCGATCAGGGCACCGAAGTTGAGCAGGTTCGCGCCCAGTTCGAAGCCAGTCGCCTCTCCCGCAATCGCGGGAAGCAGGAATGCACCGGCCACGGCAAGCACGCCGACGAACAGGACGTTATTCCGCGGCACGCGGCGTTTAGGATCGACAACGCCAAAAAATCGTTGGGGAATAGCGTTGCTGCGACCCATTCCATACAGCAGTCGAGCCGCGCCCAGTTGCGCGCCCATGCCCGATCCGAAATTCGCCACTAACAGCGTGAATCCCACGACGGCAAACAGTGGGGCCCACGCGCGCTGGGCCACGAACGTGAATGCGGTATCCAGATTGGGGTACGGCTCGGAGGCCGGCCATACCAACTGCGCTGCGTAGACTTCCATGGCAGAAAGAATTCCGATCACCACGCAAGTGAGCACTGTCGCTAATAAAATGTTGCGGCGCGGATTTTCGGCTTCTTCCGACAGAGTGGAAATACCATCGAACCCGATGTAAGTGAGCACTGCGACCGAAGTGCCGCCTAGCACGGCCCTCGTATCCCACGATTGCGGATCATAAAATGGGCGGGTAAAGAAGCTGACTCCATCGTGCCCGGTGCCGAAAATATAGCGGGCCGCGGCTACAAAGAAAATGGCGATCACCACGCCCATGGCGGCGGCCAGCGCGGTATTCACGCGCGCGGATGTCTTGACACCCTGGATATTCAACGCGGTGAAGATCGAGGCGAAAACGATCGCCCAGATCGCGTACGGGATGCCAGGCACAAAGACGTGCGCCTGCTGGCTGCACCAGATCGTGCAGATCATCGGGTTGAGCATGTAGTCCATCACCATGCTCCACCCCGTGACATATCCCAGCGCAGGATTGATCTCCTGCCCCACGTAGGTGAATGCCGAGCCCGCGCTCGGGTATGCCCGCGCCATGCGGCCATAGCTGATGGCAGTGAGGAGCATCGCGACCATGGCAATCAGGATGGTCGTGACCACGTGGCCGTGCCCACGCGCGCTGAGTACCCCGAAGACCGACATCGGGGCCACGGGCTGGATCACGATCACGCCATAGAGAATCAGGTCCCAGAGGGTAAGCGTGCGCCTCAGGCCGGGTGCGCGGCTAGCAGTAGTGGTTGGAGTTGCCATGAGTTTGTCTAGCCTACACCACGTTCGTGCAAAATCGGCTTAGATACATGCCTGATGCGATGCAATCGCCAGCTGCTATTCCTGCACGTTCCAGCCCTTCACTTCCACGGTCGGCTTCGCGGTCCCCAACGCGGTGGCACGGTACGTGGCTGTCAACTCTCGCTTCTCTCCGGGCACAAGAGAAACGTAGTTGTCCTGCCAAAGCACCGGCAGAATCTCCTCCCCGCCAGGCCCTTTGTCCACTTTCATTCGTACAAAGAAAGCCAGGTTCTTACCGGGATTTTCGACTGTCACGTGGGTGACGGAATCTTCGCCGTTCCGCTCCGTCCGGCTGCTGACGTTCAACTTCACCTTGGGCAATTGGCTGAGCGCCGTGTAGTCAGCAAAGGTCGCGGTAGGTGTCATCCACCACGTGGAATTCGCCCAATCGATCGTCTCCTGCTTGCTGGAAAGCCAGTAGAAGTTCGATCCCACGGTTTTGCCGCTCGTATCCTCCAGACGGAGCGCCAGAAAGTACACGGGTGAGAAGTCCAAGGATGCGGGTAGTTCCAGCACCTTGGTGGTGCTATCGGCTGCGGCATCTACCGGCACGGTTTTGGAAAATTTCTCGCTCATGTCCTGGTTGAAGATTTTCGCCGTGAGCTTCAAGTCCTTTGCGTCCTCGTACTGACTGCTCACCAGCCATACTGAGCGATCGTCGTATCCGTACACCGGATGCAAAGGCTCCATCGCCTTCTTCGCGCCGAAGTATCCGCCGCCCGGTTGGAGGTAGTAGTCATAGAGGTGCCAGATGATGGATGGCCATGCATTGTTCAACATCCACTGGATCACGCCGGTCGAGCTGTACTTATTCTTGCTGTACGCTTCATACATGGCGCGAATGCCTTCATAGCTCATCAACTGCGACTTGTAAGCAAACTCTTCCGCGCTGTCCGACTTGCCGTAGCGTGCGTTCTGGGCGTCGGTATACACCTGGATCGTGTGGAACTCGCCCCCGCCCGCGTGGTAGTTCCAGAACTCGTCGATGGGCCAGAGATGTTCCTTGGGAATAAACTTCTGCAGGCTCTCGATCGTAGGCACGGCGGGACCGGGACTTGTTTCGGTATTGAAGCCGTAAGCTCCGCCGCATCCGCCCGCGTTGCAATGATGACCGCCGGTGCTCGCGTCTTCCATCCAGTAGGATGGGGCTACATATTCATAGGGCCCCGTCATCTTTACACCGCTATACCCGCTTGCCGCAAGCTTCGCGGTGGCTGACGAAACCACCGGGTTTGGCCACATCAACTGCTTTTCCACGCCAAGGTACATGTCTTCCACATCCGGAGGAGGCGGGTTGTCGCTGCCATTCAACCACATCACCAACGACGGATGGCTGCGCAGGCGATAGATCTGGTCGCGCAACGACTCCTTCGCGATGTCGTAATCCTGGTTGCTCCATTTCGACCAGTGCTCCCAGTGATCGCAGCAGCACCAGCCGGCCATAACCAGGATGCCCTGCCGGTCAGCCGATTCGAAAAACTCTTCCGTTTCGAGCTTGCCTTCCAGGCGAATGGTGTTCAGGCCCATGTCTCGAACGTAGCGCAATTCGTCCTGCAGCCGTTGCGAGTTCTCGCGCAGCATCAGGTCGGGCGACCAGCCTCCCCCGCGAATCAGGATTTTCTTGCCGTTGATCGTGAACACCCGCCGGTTTACATCGGTGACCTCCGAATCGACCTCCCGGATGCCAAACTGCGAAGTCGTGCGGTCCGACGCCTTGCCATCGACGTCAAACTCTATCTCGAGCGGGTAAAGATTTGGTTTGCCCATCTGAGCCGGCCACCACAGGCGCGGAGTTTGAATATTCAACTGCGAGACTCTGTCCGGCTCAAAGGTCACGTCCTTCGACTCATTCGGTCCTAACTGGACATCCTGCGAGAATTCAATCTGCTGGATCTTTCCTTTGAGCGTCCCTTTCAGCGGCTGGTTTGTGCCGTTCTTTACTTGAGCGGTGACGGTCAGGTGGGCGGCGTTGTTTTCCGGAGAGTCCACTTTACTGACCACGGTCGGATAGCGGATGGCCGCGGGACCGCTGGTGGTCAAGTACACCTCGCGCCACAATCCCATGTTCTTATCGGGCGGCGCGGGATTCCAGTCCACGAAAGTAATCGCCAGGTCGGTATCGGTCGGCGCCCAAACTTCGACCGCGAGCACGTTGAGCGCGCCCGGCTTCACCGCTTCGGTCACATTGAACTCGTAGGTTCGCCAGGCCCCAGCAACTTGCTCAAGGTTTGCGATCTGCTTGCCATTCAGGAAAATGTTTGCCCGGTAATTAATGCCGCGAAAATTGAGCCACACGGTCCTGCCGCGGTAGTTGGCAGGCAGCACGAACTCCTTGCGATACCACCACGGCACGGCAAACGGGCTGTCGGGCTGCATGGGAAAGTTGGAGAAATTCTTGCCGATCTCATAATTCATACCCGGATATTGGCGCAGGTTCATGCCGTAAAAAGGATCGGGATAGACCTTCTGTTTGACCATGGCCGCAACTACCGTGGTGGGCACCGAAACCTTGTACCAGCCAGCGGGCGCAAAGCGTGGAGACGAGATTTCTTCGCCAGCCTGGCTGACCTTGGCCGAGGACTGCAGATTCCAGCCGTCCACCAGTGGGAGCCTGTCGCTCGCTGGTTGAGCAGGCACAGCCGCCGCGCGGGTCGAAGGCGTCGTGGGTTGCTGCCGGGCGATCGCCGCGCCTGGCAACAAAAGTGATATCCCCAGAATTATCGCGATGAAAGAGGAAGAGAGAATAACTCGGGTATTCGCTTTTATGCGGGTTGGCATGAAACCCCCTTGGCTACGAACTGACAGGAACGACCCACTCTACACGTCCGCGGCACGATGTGGTGTGACGACGTCCCATGTTGATAACACGATTTATTGATTCGTTTCAATAAAGGAATAAATCCCAGCGTTGTTGAGCGTCCGCCGACCGGCCAGCGCCCCGAAGCGTATTAAGCAATCTTTGTGCTGGGCGGACCCGCACTGTGACGATGCCGCAGCGCTGGTTGGTTCTGGCGGCATGTCCCAGCGAATGCGTAGTTTATAATGAAGTATTCTCCCCAGACCTCTGGAGTATCACGAACATGATTCGTTTCCTGCAAACCCCTGGCCCTACTAAGAAAATTGTGCTTGGTGGGCTCCTGCTTCTCATCTGCGCGGCGATGGTGATCACCCTCGTGCCCGGCGGACTCGGCTCCGATCTCGGGTTCGGTGGTCCACCAGCCGGCGTCGTGGCCAAAGTGGCCGGCCAGAACGTGACCGTCAACGAGGTTCAGCAGCAAGCCAAGCAGATGTTGCGCCAGCAGTTCCCTAAGGGCGGCGCCCAGATGGGCATGTTGCTTCCGTTTTTCGCCTCCCGGGCGGCCGAACAACTGATCAACGAAAAGGCCATCGTGGCTGAAGCGCAGCGGATGGGTTTGCATGCTTCCGATGAAGAAGTCCGCGACGAACTGCAGCATGGCGGCCTTGGGACGTATCTTTTTCCGGGCGGCAACTACATTGGCGACGAAGCCTATGAAGATTTTGTGTCCCGTAATTTTGAAATGACCATCCCGCAGTTCGAGCAGGCGGAGAAGGACAACATTCTCGCGCGCAAGTTGCGGCAGGTCATTGCCGGAAGCGCGATTGTCACCGAGTCCGAAATCCGCCAGGAATTCGACCAGAAGAACACTAAGGTCAAATTCCAGTACGCCGTCCTCAACGTCGATGACATCAAGAAAGGCCTGCACCCGACTGAGGAAGAACTCAAGGCGTATTACGATCAGCACAAGGCGAGTTACAACAACTCCATTCCCGAGAAGCGGAAGATCAAATACGTTCTGTTCGACACCTCCAAGCTGCAGGCGCAAACCCAGATCAGCCAGCCGGAACTGCAGAACTACTACGATCAGCACCGCGACGAGTATAGGGTTCCCGAACAAGTCAAAGTCAGTCACATCCTCATCAAGACTCCTTTGCCGGGGCCGGACGGCAAGGTGGATCAGAAGGGCGTCGAGGAAGCTCGCAAGAAGGCGGAAGACATTCTCAAGCAGCTCAAAGCTGGTGCGAAGTTTGAAGATCTCGCTAAGAAATATTCCGAGGATCCGGGCAGCGCCAAGGAAAACGGCTCGCTCGGCTGGATTGGACGGGGTCGGACGGTCCCGGAGTTTGAGAAAGTTGCGTTCTCGCTTCCCAAGGGCCAGATCAGCGACGTGGTGCAGAGTAGTTACGGGTTCCACATCATTCGGGTTGACGACAAGCAGGATGCGCACATGAAGTCGCTGGCCGAGGTGAAAGATCAGATTGAACCCGTGCTGAAGCAGCAAAAGTCCGCGCAAGCCGCCGAAAATGAGGCCAACTCACTGCTCAACCAGGCGCGCACCGACGGTATCGACAAGGCCGCGGCCGCCAAAGGGCTGCAGCCCGTGACCAGTGACTTTTTTGCCCGTACCGAAACCCTGCCCGGGATCGGCAGTTCTCCGCAATTTATGGACGCCGTTTTCGGAGCGCGCGAAAAAGCTCCGCCTGATATGGTCCAGGTGCCGCAGGGGTTTGCCGTCTATGAGGTCGAAGCCGTAAAACCCCCGGCGACTCCCAGCTTCCAGGAAATTCGAGCGCGGGTAGAGGAAGAGTTCAAGAACGATCGCGCCAACACGCTGCTGCACCAGAAGGCGCAGGAATTGTCCGATCGCGCGAAATCTGCGCACGATTTGGCGAAAGCTGCCAAGGAGCTTGGCGCGACACTTAAGACCGGCGACCTGGTAACTCCCGAAGGCCAGGTGCCAGACATAGGTTCCATGGGTGGACCGGCGAGCGTCGCGTTTTCCATGAAGCCGGGCGATATCAGCGGTCCGATTGACGCGAATGGCCACGGGATTGTTCTCGCGTTGACCGACAAGCAACAACCCACGGATCAGGATTTCGCGCAAAAGAAGGACCAGATTCGCGACCAGTTGCTGCAAAGCAAACAGAACGAACTCTTCGGCCTGTTCATCGACAACCTTCGTAAGGACATGGAGAAGGCGGGTAAGATCAAAGTCAACCAGCAGGAACTCAAGAATCTTTCGCGCTCTCCAACCGAGGAAGGCGAATAAAGTTTCTGGCGCTCTGAGGCGGCGTGCTGTGCAGCGAGAAAGCTGAACCGCGCGTCACCGAATGTAAGTTCATGCCCGCTCAACAACCAGGGCCCACAACGTCATGGTACAGTTTTACGATGTGCCGTCGACGGGCCGTTTCACATACAGCTTGCAGTTCTCAATGACCGGGACCTCAAGATCGTTCTATGTTCTTTCCCCGCACTACTGGCATACTCCTGCATCCGACCTCGCTGCCGTCCCGCGGCGGCATCGGTGATTTTGGTCCCGCTGCGTACGAATTCGTAGATTTCCTCGCGCTCGGCGGGCAGGGGCTCTGGCAGGTACTCCCGTTTGGACCGCTGGGCTACGGCTATTCTCCTTACTCTTCAACTTCCGCGTTTGCCGGAAACCCGCTCCTCATCAGCCTGGAACGCCTGGCCGAACGTGGCTGGATCGACCGTTCACGAACGAATGACCTTGCGGATTCCGTCGGGAGCGTCGATTATCCCGATGTCTTTGAACGCAAGATGCCGCTGATCGTCGAAGCCGCCGAGAACTTTGTTAAAGCTGGCTCCAGCGACGCCCATCGTCGCTTCGACAGTTTCTGCGCCGAGAACGAGTGGTGGCTCGATGACTTCGTCCTGTTTGACGCGTTGCGGCAGCGTTATAACCAGGAGACATGGATCAAGTGGCCGCGCGAACTGGCGCGTCGCGAGCCCACCGCATTAGAAAACGCGTCGAATGAGCTGCTTTGGGAAATGCAGGTCGGCCGGGTGATCCAATTTGCATTCTACGAGCAGTGGCGCGCTCTGCATCACTATTGCAAGCAGAAGTGCATTCGGGTCGTCGGCGATATTGCCATCTTTGTGAATTTCGATAGTGCTGACGTCTGGACCCATCCGCAACTCTTTCGTCTCGACGAAAACCTGGAGCCTGAAGTCGTGTCCGGTGTGCCGCCGGATTTCTTCAGCAAGACCGGTCAGCGCTGGGGCAACCCCTTGTATCGCTGGGATGTCATGCGTTCCCGCGGCTATCAGTGGTGGACACACCGCCTGCGCTGGGCCACGCAGAATTGTGATTACATTCGCCTCGATCACTTCCGCGGCTTCGATCAATTCTGGGAAATTCCTGCCGGCGAAGAGACGGCCATCCATGGCCGGTGGGTCGACGGACCCAAAGACGACATTTTTATCAAGCTCCGAGAAGCGCTGGGCGGACTTCCATTTTTTGCGGAAGATCTTGGCTACATCACCCCCGAAGTTCACGCTCTCCGCGACCGCCTGCAGATTCCCGGCATGGCCGTATTACAGTTCGGTTTTGGGGACAGTGGTGCGCACATGTACCTGCCACACCGCTTCCGGGCCGATACCGTGGTCTATACCGGCACACACGACAATGACACGGTGGTTGGTTGGTGGAAATCTGCTGCTGCCGAGCACGAGCGCCGCAATGCCGCCGCTTATCTTGGCTGCTCCGACGCAAACGTGAACTGGGCATTTATTCGCGCTGCGCAGGCTTCTGTCGCGAACCTTTGTGTGATTCCCCTGCAGGACATTCTTGGCCTGGGCAGCGACGCTCGCATGAATACGCCCAGCCGCAATGACGGCAACTGGCGCTGGCGCTATCGTCCCGGAGTACTCACTCCGGAGTTGGCCGAGAAGTTGGCAATACTGGCGGAAGTTTGCGATCGACTTCCTCAAGCTTGCGATGATCCTTCGCACCTGGAATTTTTCGCCTGAAGCTGCACTCAGAAATCTTCTATTTCCCGTTTCGATTTCAATCTGGTTGCTGCGCTGGGCAGCAGGCAGGCATCTGACGAGTGCTTCAATTCATCGGCGAGCGCAGCCCCGATTGTGCTCAACTCCTCCGCACTCATTGCTTTCTGCATTCCCTCAAACAGCTGCCGTTCTTCTTTGCGGATGTGCAATGCCAGCATCTCGCCAAAACCCTTCAACTGAGTCCTGTCCATCAGTCGCGCAGCCGCGTCCAGGAAATGTCCGCGAAGCGCAGCGTGCTCCAGCAGGAGTTCCGAAGCTAGTTCTTGTAATCCTTCGATTCGCCTCGCGGCAGGGAAAAGATGCTTCTCCTCGGCGGAAAAATGCGTGGCAATCTCTTGTTCGTAAATCTGCTGGATCTCCGCCTGCCACGGTTCGAGATCGACATCTCCTGCTTGCGCAGCGCGATCGATGCGCACGCACAAAGCCAGCGCATGTTGGTGCTGGTGCGATAAGGGGATGAGGCTTTTGTCTCGCAGCATCAGGAATTTACGCGCTCACCGATTCCGCCTTCTCCACCGCGGAAGACCGCAGCGTAAGCCAGTCTGTCCGCACTTTGTCCCACTCCTGGATGAGCAGGCCGTGCGCTTCGAACAATTCACGAATGCGGAGTCGCGGCCATCCCACGATCTCTTCCAGCATGGGCGCCAGCACCGCCAGGGTGTTGGTGCTCAAAATCGTTCGCTTCGCGATCTGGGCCACACGCTTAGCCTCGGATACCGCGATGGTATATCCGTCGCGGGTGTTGACGTGCAGCATTACGTGAATATCGGAGCTGCCATCGCCCACATACACAATCTGATCCGGGCCCACCTGCAACTCTCTCTGCAATTGGTCCAGTACTGCCACTTTGCCATAGCCTGCAGTCGCGCGCTCAATCCGCCCGATCCGACCCTCGGCATCGTAGATGAGCTTCGTGCCATAAATATGGTTTCGCGGCACCACGCCCTCGAGCGCCGATTGAATCACTTCTTCCGGAGCGGCCGACAGCACATAAAAATCGAAATGATAGCCTTTGATTCCGCTGTCCAGAATGCGGTAGAGCAGTTCGATGTTTTCTTTCAGCCGGATCCGCTTGCCCACCTCCACTAGGTCTTGTCGACGCACGCGGGAGTTGAACTCCGGATCGTGCAGGAGCAAGTAGGCAAGCTCCGCCCCTTGCTGGACCAGGTTCAACTTCGCCATTCCTTTGGCTTTGCGCTCGAACTCCTCGGTTGAAATGCCGAGCAATTCGCTTAGCACATAGCCGGAGTCGTTAAACGTCAGCGTCTGGTCGAAATCGCTGGCGAAAATATATCGTTTCAAAGGCTTTTCACTCATATAGCGATTAGATTAGCGCAGCCATGTAAATGACAAATAAAAAGACTTAATAGCGCGTATCAGCAGCGCAAATGCAACGTTTGCTGCAGGTTACAAGATGCTATCAGCTGCTCCTGCAAAGCAACCTCGGCCGTCGGAAAAATGTTTGGCATGCATTTCAAGCATTCACGCCGCCGCTTTACTAAATCGCGCGCCACATTGACAATAGTTGGTTCGCCTGCACCGGGTAAGCTCGTCAGTAGCTCGTATCACCTGACGATCTTTCACCGGCCGCGAAAAGGGAGAATTCATGCAAGCTACCGGGGAACTCATACGTTTAATGAATTATGTTGACGACATCGCTACGACCCTCCGTCGGATCAGCGCCACCATCCCCACCATGACTGACGAGGAGCGGAAGCGCCTGTCGGAATACATGCGCAAGGCGGACCCCAGTTACGACTCCATCCTGCAGGCCCTCGAAAAGGGAGGCAAGTAGTGCCCGAGGTGAAGATGGTTGCGGTCATCGGGGCCGGCATTATGGGGCGGGGAATCGCCCACGCCGCGGCCCTCGGCGGTTACCGCACCATTCTCGAGGACTTACTTCCCAACGCCCTGCGCCGCGCGGAAACCGAAATTCGCGGCAATCTCGACAAGGCTGTCGAGATCGGCAAAGTCAGTTCGCAGGATGCTGATGCTGCGTTCGCCCGTCTCGAATACGCTGGATCGGTCGAGCACGCGGCGCGTGATGCCGACCTGGTGATCGAGGCCGTTCCCGAAGAGATGGAGTCCAAGATCGAGATCTTCACTTTGCTCGACAAAGTGTGCCGCCCCACGACCATCCTGGCTTCCAACACTTCATCTCTCAGCATTACGGAAATTGCCAGCGTCACCTATCGTGCGAAAAAATGCCTGGGCATGCATTTTTTCAACCCCGTGCACAAAATGAAATTGCTGGAGGTCGTGCGTGCGCTTGAAACCGACGACGACACTCTGGCCACCGTGGCCGAAGTCGGCAGGCGTATGGGTAAGGAAGTCGTAGTGATCAAAGAAGCGCCCGGCTTTATCACCAGCCGTATCAATGCCATGATCGGAAATGAAGCCTTTTACATGCTCCAGGAGGGAGTTGCCACGGCGTCCGATATCGACAAAGCCCTGAAACTCGGCCTGAATCATCCCATGGGACCGTTTGAATTAGTGGACCTCGTAGGACTCGATACCCGCCTGCACATTCTCGAATACTTACATCGAACCCTCGGTGAGAAGTTTCGTCCGTCGCCGCTCCTGGTGCAATATGTGAAAGCCGGGCGGCTGGGCCGCAAATCAGGCCGCGGCGTCTACGACTACCCCGATCAGCACGCGGCCACGCAGAAGTAAGCAGAGCCTTTAGAGGTCAGATTTATGGGTGCCAGGCAGCACCTGACGCCGGTGAACTACTAAATGAGACCGCCTTTCCTGACTACTTGTTGATGTCGTCCTTGGCTTCCAGCCGCTTTACCAACGAACCCACGTAAGCCTTGGTTCCATCATCGGGCGCGCCCTGCATGGCGATCTTCATTTCTTTTGCAGCATTGTCAAAGTCGCCTTGCGAGCAATACACGCGGGCTAATCCGGAGTGTACGAACCATTCGTTGGGATGATTCTTGGCATTGGTTCGGAAGATCGCAAAGGCTTCTTCCTGCCGCTTGTCGGCCTGCAACTGCCGTCCGAACATGTGCACTTGCAATGGCGTTGCTTTGGCCAGGGCCTTCGCTTCCATTGCCTTGGCATCGTCGGTCTTGTTCATGGCACGCAGCACCCGGGCTTTGGTAGACAGGTTTTCAAATCGTTCTTCAGTCTGGATCGAACGATCGCTGTATTTCAGCGCGTCCTCAAGGTCTACTTTGTTGGTAAGCAAATAGTTAGCGGCATCGTCCCAGCCAAACCACGAGTATTGCGGCAATCCGCGTAGCTGATTATGCAAGCTGGCCGCCACGGTGTCCTTGACGTCGACACTCACGTTGAACGGTACCGCAACTTTTTCCCATCGCAGCGTAACAACCGTCGAATCATCCTTCGGATCGTCGAATTCATACGTCAACGCGTTATGCATCTCCGACGCTTGCGGCTTCACCTGTACCCGCAGCGCGTCTTCCTTTTCGTTGTATGTGAAACTGCCCCAGGACGTGTAGTTCTTCGAGAAAATTACCGTCCACTGATCCGCGGTTGGGATCATGTGCAGGCCGTAAGTTCCGCGATCCAGCGGCTTGCCTTCCACCGTGACCGGATCGCTAAATGAAATCGTGGTGTTCTCATTAGCGCCGGCGCGCCACACTTGTCCATAGGGCACCAGGCCATCCCAGATCTTCCTGCCATTTGCGAGTGGCCGGTGATAAGAAATCGTGATGTCAGTAATCCCAACTCTCTGGGTGACGACGGCATGCTGGCTGGGTCGCGGCAGGTCCATGACAAACGATTGTGCGTAACTCAGAGTCCCCGCCAGAAGCCATGATGCAAGGCAGACCAATCCAATCGAACGGAGCTTTCTCATCGGTTCCCTCCTGAAATCGAGAGCAATGAATGTAAGGCGACACGGACGCAATGCGAGACTTTGACTTAGACGTGCAGCGGGATTGCTGGTGAGCAGGGCCGGCCTTAGTTCCAATGCAACTTTGGCGCGGTCCCGACCTTCAAAAAGCCATAGCGAGGTATTTATGAAAATCAGAATCGCATTGGTATGCTTGCTGACCCTGGGGACAGGCCTCGTGTTGTCGGGCCGCCTGATCGCGCAAGCGGTTCACATCACTCACGGTCCAGTAATTGAGACTGCCTCCAGCAACTCGGCCGTCATCGCCTGGTCCACGAACGAATCCTCCAACAGCCGCGTCTGGTATGGCACAGACAAGAATAATTTGACCAGACTTGGGGAAGCCAGATACGGCGGCAATACCCATCGCGTTGAACTGACCAATCTGAAGCCAGGCACCACTTACTATTTTGAAGTGGAGTCTGGACAGGCAAAGGGCGGCAGCGAGGCGGAAAGCCAGGGTGTTTTGAGCTTTCAGACCGTGGCTGCGGGCGCTCCCGCGGTGCACAACCAAAAGCCCGTGCTTGCCGAAAAGGGCCTGGCCAACGAAGAAAATGGGAAGGTGAAAATTACTCATGGTCCGGTCCTCGAGCACGTGGACGCGCACTCCGCGACAGTCGCCTGGTCGACCAACCTGAAGGGCAGCACGCGGGTCGACTATGGAACGGATCCCAATAATCTGACCCAGCTTGCCGAAGCGCCTTGGGGACAGGGAGGGCTGACGCACCGAGTTACTATTCGCGATCTGAAACCCAACACGACGTACTACTTCAATGTCGAGACCGGACAGGCGCAGGGAACCGGCGGTGCTGAAGTCGACAGCTCGAAGGTCATGAGTTTTAAGACCTCGGGAGAAGCACCGACTCAGGCCAAAAATAGTCCAAAAAAGAAGTAATCTGTGCGCGCCACTTCGTCCTGCCTTCCGCTGGGGCGCGACGGTAGTGTCCAGCCCTAGATGCCCCCGCTCGGCAGGCTAACCCCGTCATACTGAAGACGTCCAACTGTGTAAGGATTTTCTGGGAACCACGCCGTCCCTCCTCGCGTATCTCTATACGGGTGCGGTGCAGTGCGCCGGTCCGTCCCCCCGAATTCGACTTCCATGCGCTCTCTGCTCGACATCGTCCGCCAGTCGTTGGCCACACTCTGGGCACATAAGCTTCGTTCCTTTCTCACGATGTTTGGGATTGCGTGGGGCGTTGGGTCGCTCCTGCTATTGGTCGGCTTGGGGGAGGGATTTCGCAGCGGACAGCAAAGGAATTTGGCGGAACTGGGCCAGGACATCATGTTTACGTTTTCCGGGCGTATTCCAGCGGTGGAGGGCAGCCTACAGTCCGGTCAAACCTACCGCTTCACCTACGATGACTACCTTGCCATCCGGGAGGAGGCGAAGTTCCTCAAAGCGGTTTCCCCCGTGCTCAACCGCGAGGACATCCGGGCGGTAAGCGATTACGGCAGCACCAACGGGCAGGTTTTCGGCGTTGCTCCCGAGTACAACCAGATCCGCAACGTTCCCGTCAGCCCTGGCCGCTGGTTCACTGACGAAGACAACAGCGATCACCGCCGCGTGGCGATTGTCGGCTGGGAACTGCTGAAGAACATGTTTCCCGGCCGTCCTGGGGTCGGGAGCACTATCCTTCTCAACGGCATCAATTTCGACGTGATTGGTGTCGTTCAGAAGATCGGCAAAGAAGCCAATAACGGAACCAATATGCGCATATTCGTTCCCATCGCAACCATGCGCATGCTGTTCCCGCTGAAAACTGAAGGTTCGGAGAACGCAATCTCCTTCATAAACTATCGTCCCATCCTCAAGGAAGAGCACCTCGCGGCCAAGCAGGAGGTACATCAGATCATTGCGCGCCGCCACGGCTTCAACCCCAAGCTCGAAGATGCATTTGAAGACTGGGACACTATCGAGAACGCTATGCGCGTGGGGAAGATTTTCGATGCCATGGACTACTTCCTCGGTGTAGTTGGCCTGGTAACGCTCGGCCTGGGCGCAATCGGAATCATCAATATCATGCTGGTCTCGGTGACCGAGCGCACAAAGGAGATCGGCTTGCGAAAAGCGCTGGGCGCTACCCATCGCAATATACTCACCCAATTTTTTGTGGAAGGTGCATTTCTTACTGCTTTCAGCGGCGGAATCGGCCTGGCTATCACCGTGGCGTTTGTGACCCTCTTAGCCCAGTTGCCGTCGCCGGAAGGATTCGACACTCCACGGATTGTTCCCAGTTCCGCGGTGGCTGCGATTTCATCGTTGGCCGTCGCCGGAATCATCGCCGGTCTCTATCCTGCGCGCAAGGCCGCATTGCTTCCTCCGGTTGAAGCATTGCGGCAGGAGTAAACGATGGTGCGCGACCTTGGCAAACAGGCCTACCACGCTCTGCGCTACAATCGCCGTCGCTCGTTCCTGACCATGCTGGGGATGGCGTGGGGGATCGCCACAGTCGTCCTGCTTCTCGCCTATGGTTCAGGCTTCCAGCGCGGGTTGATGGTGGCGTTCCGCACTTTTGGCGGAAATCTGATTGCCATGTTTCCCGGACGCACATCTCTGCAGGCGGGCGGCAGTAAGGCCGGCACACAGATTCGTCTCAACACCGAAGACCTCGATTATCTTCGCGCCGAGATCCCCATGATTGAGCGCATGTCTCCTGAGGTAAACAAGCAAAGCCTGGTGGCGTATGGAACTCGCAACGGCACTTATACCATCCGCGGCACCTACTCCAGTTACCAGAAAATTCGCAATGTGGAAGTCGCAGAAGGAAGCTTCTATGGAGAAAAAGAAGACTCCACCCATATCCGGGTCGCCGTTCTCGGCTATGACGTAAAAAAGAAACTGTTTTCCGGACAGAATGCGGTGGGGGAAACCGTTCGCATCGACGGCATTTCGTACCAGGTGATTGGCGTTCTCAAGCACATGATCCAGGATGGCGACGACAACATGAATGGCATGGTATACGTGCCCTTCAGCGCAATGAGCGATCTGAAGAATACGTTTTACCTTGATGCAATTGCCTTCGATTATGAAGGCGACCATGCGAAAGTTACCCGCCTGGTGCGGAACTCCATGGCTTTCCACCATGGTTATGATCCTAAAGACGAGCGCGCCGTCTTCATTTTCGACGCGGTGAAAGATCTTGCCGACCTCACCGTCATCACTGTTGGCATCAAAATCCTGCTTGGCTTCATCGGCCTGCTAACTCTGGGAATCGGAGGCGTCGGCTTGATGAACATCATGTTGGTATCAGTGACCCAAAGGACTCGCGAAATCGGCGTGGAGAAGGCCTTGGGTGCGTGCCGCTGGCAGATCCTGTTCCAGTTTCTCGCGGAGGCCCTAGCCATCACCTTTCTGGGCGGTCTGGCGGGTGTTGTGCTCGCTTACCTGGTTTCCTGGTCAGTGGGATCGTTAACCTTGTGGAGCGCTTTCCTTGAAGATGCCAGCGAAGGCGATATTCACCTGATCATCGACTCCGCTACGCTGCTCTGGTCGACTGCTATTCTCAGTTTCGTAGGGATCGTCAGCGGCATGCTGCCCGCCATCAAAGCGGCGCGACTCGACCCCATCGAGGCACTGCGCTATGAATGAATTTCGGGGCAGCAATCAAAGCACGGCTTCGTCCACGCGGTGATTAGGAGCTCTCCAGCCCTGCCCTGGATTCGCGTGCATGGTTTCACCTTCGTGCACGCTCAATTTACAATCACCCCGTGCCTGAGTCCCGCCTACGCCGCGTCGAAGATCAGCTCAAGCTGTACGAGCATCCGCTGCTGACTTTCTCTGCTCGCGATGCCGGCGAGACGGTAGAAGTAATCATTGACTTCAAGCAGTCTCCCGTCCCCGTTCACACGTACTATTTCACCCTCCACCCTCGCGATCTCGATCACCCACAATTCGAGTGGACCTTCCAGCGCCAGCTTTATGATTGCCTGCACGATTACCTGGTCGAGATGTTCACCCGCACGCCCCAGAATCGCATCGAGCGCCAGCGGGAAGGCCTGTGAAGCTTCGGCAGAGGATCGAGCGAGAAATTCGCGAACATGGGCCCATGCCGTTCTCGCGCTTTATGGAGCTATGTCTTTATGACCCGGAACTCGGCTACTACTCTCGGCACGCGGAGCAGTTCGGCAAGGCCGGAGATTTCTACACCTCCAGCGACGTGCACGCCGTTTTCGGACGGCTGCTCGCCCGGCAATTTGAAGAGATGTGGCGGGTGCTCGGCTCGCCAAAGGAAATAGAACTGCTTGAACTCGGTCCAGGTCGAGGTCTGTTCGCACGCGATGTGCTCGACTGGTCGGAAAAGAAATGGCCCGATTTTTTTCAGGCTTTACATTACAGCGTGGAAGAACGTTCTCCGGAGCTGCGCGCCCGCTTGCAGCAAACCTTGAGCAAACATCTCAGCACCGGACGGGCGCAGGTGACAGTACCCGAGCCGGTAACTCATTCTGCGATACCGCGCATTAGCCGATCGCTGCCCGCGCAGATCCCAACGATCGTCTTTGCCAATGAGTTTTTCGACGCGCTGCCCGTCGAAATCGTCGGTCAAAAAGGCGAGTTGCACTTGGATATTCGCGAAGACCACCTCGTGGAAGTCTGGTTTTCGATCACACCTGAAGCACAGGCATTTCTCGACCGCTTCAGCGTGCAGCCCGAACCGCAGGAGCGCTTGGAAGTACCGTTACTCGCCCCAAGCTATATGAAGAGAATTGCGGCGGAGGTGACGCGTGGTTTTGTCACCATCATTGATTACGGCTACACGCGCGACGAGCAGTTGGCGGGACACCATCGCGGCACTCTTTCCACCTTCCGTCTCCATTCGGAGGGGTCAAACCCTTATGAGGCGCCAGGCGAGCAGGACATCACTGCGCACGTGAACTTCACTGCGCTTGCGGCTGCCGCGACGCAAGCGGGCATGCAAGTTCAAAAACTTCGCACCCAATCACAATGGTTAATGGGAATTGGCGAATCGAATCAGTTTGCTGACGCTTTCGAAGAATGCCGGCTTCCTCAGGAACAGGCGAAGGTGGCTCTGCAACTGAAGCACCTGGTTACGCCTGCTGGCATGGGTGAAAGCTTCCACGTTTTGCTCGCCAGCCGCGGCGTTAACCCAGACGCAGTGTCCACCCTGGCAGGCCTCAGATTTGGCTGAATAGCGGTCAAATAGGATCGAAACTCCAGCCGAGATCCCCGCCTTAATCAATGTCAATATCGCCTGAGGAAGTATGCACCGCCACCGCGGGCCCGCCGCCCCGCACTTTTCCGCTAATCGAGCGCCTCGATTCCTGCACTCTGCCGACCACGGTTGTGACCACCGGCTGGCCGACATTGATGTTTCCGGAGCTCGTCGTCGCCTCGATGTCGAACCCGGCATTTCCCTGTAGTTGGAGCTTGGCGTTGCCCGATCCTGTATGAATGTTCCATGCGTTTTTTGGAGTACCTTCCGCGCTAACGTCGCCGCTACCAGTTTCGACTTGCAGCCCACCGTTCAAGCCGCGAAGTCCCACGGTGCCCGACCCGGTGTGTACTTCCATGTCGCCCGCGCCTACCTCTTCGAGCTCTATGTCTCCGCTGCCCGCGCGCGCACGCACCGATCCCACCAATTCCGTGCCGCGGACATCTCCCGACCCGGTTTCGAACTGCATGTCTCCCGTAATTCGTGACAGCTTTACGTCCCCGGATCCGGTTTGCAGTTCCAACCTGCCCTTCGTGCCCTCAACCGTGATATCGCCAGATCCGCTTTTCGTGCGCACCTGCGTGTCCACGGGCACGGTGATCTCATAATCGACGTAAATGCCGTGCTCGGAAAGATAGTCGACGCGAACATCGTTCGCATTTTGATGGACGGGTGGATTGTTCTCGATCTCTTTCACGCGGGGATTGCTCTCGCTGTTACTAAACCAGCGTTCCCACTGGTTCGAAAGGAAAATCTTGCCCACCACGGTTACGGTTCCTGTCTCCCCGGCGCGCACGCTCACATCCCCCGAATGCGTGTAGATCTCCAGATCCACAGGACCGTTCACATTGAAGCTGCGCTCAAATTTACCGACTGGCGTAGACGCAAACGAGGCTGGTGCTACTGCCAGCGCGAGTACTGCAAGAACAGCAACATGGAACCAGCGATGAGAACTCATGGGGGTCTCCTTTTGAACGACTCGGGGATTTTGGGACGCGTAGTCGGATTCGGTTACGGTGAGGTGTTGTCGCATAGGTGAATCTTCGATATCAGGCGAGACGCTTGGCAGAGTCGCAGCTGCACGCGGAAATTGGGCGCCACCCCGTCCGGCATGGCGCCCGAGATCTGGCTTTACTGCAATACCACTTGATCGCCTTCCTTGAGGCCGCTCAGCAACTCGGTCTTAGCGCCGTTCGATATCCCGATATTGACTGCAATTTTCCTCTTGCCATCTTTGGCCTTGGTATCGGGAATCTCTACCGAAGCTTTCTTGTCCTTGTCGTACAGGATTGCGCCTTCTGGAATCTGCAGCACGTTCTTGTGCTCTTCCAGGATGATTTCCGCGTTCGCGGTCATTTCCGCTTTCAGTTCTCCGCCCGGATTATTGATCGAGACTCGCACCTCGAAGGTGGTCACATTGTCTTTTTCAACGCCCATGGGGGATATGCGCGTGACCTTGCCCTGGAAAGTTTTGTCCTTGAATGATTCGACCTTGATACGCGCCGGCTGTCCCAGGTACACCTTTCCGATGTCGCTCTCGTCGACCTTGCCCTTAACGTAGACTTCGCTGGTATCGCCAAGCGTCATTACTAGGGTCGCACCTGAACCCAGCACCAGGATCGAGCTGACCGCGTCGCCCATTTCCACGTCGCGCGAGAGAACCACGCCATCAATGGGAGAAACGATGTCGGTATAGCTCAGCTGCTCGTCAAGCTGTTTCAAATTCGCGGCATTGTGGGCCATGTCGGCCTTTGACTGGGCGATCTTCGCCTTCAGCACGATCATCTGGGCTCTCGCCACGCCCTGCTTGTTTACCGCGAGCACATACGCCCTCTGGGCGTCATCCAGGGCCGACTGAGAGACTACGCCGTCCTTGGCCATGCCCTGGGCACGCTCATAAGCCCGTTTAAGCGTTGGAATATCCGGTCCTTCGGCATCGACCTTGGCGCGCTCGTAATCGGCTTCCGCCGCGGTCAGGTTGGCTTCTGAGGACTGCAACGCGGCGCGTGACTGATCCACCTGCGCCTGGATCTCGTCTTTATCCAACTGCGCCAGCAATTGTCCTTTTTTGACCTTGTCACCCGCTTCGACGAAAAGCTTTTTAACAATACCGCTGGCTTTGGACTTCACCTCGACCTTGGTAATCGGCGTTACCTTGCCCGTGGCCACCACGCTCTTCGCCAGGTCGCCTTTCTCCACTTTCGCCAGCTTCGACGGATCGATTTTGGTGCCGCCCGAGGTGGCGGCGATCAGCCCCACCGCGATCAGCAGGACGCATGCGGCCGCGATTGATCCATAAATGATTCTTTTGCGACGCTTCTTCGATTTGCCATTACCATTGCCGTTCACATCTGCCTCCTGCGACCGCTAAAACCTTGATCTTGTACCCTCGCCTGCTAGTACGAAAACTATCTTGTTTTTGTTCCTGATTCGTAACAAGCATTCCCATTTCGGAACCAGACCTCTTTTAGCCTTCGCCTGTGAAGGAGACGAAACCGTGGCCACACGTCTGGTTAGACCGTGAGATAGGAAAAATGGAAGCAGGTAAGGTTTACACATATAGGATCGCCGATTGCCACGCCCTGCGCAAGCTGCACAGGCCATACTGGGGTTAGAGTTGAGGTCACAGGGTGCAGAAATCCTAGTTGTCAGGCCTCCGACGCCATTCTCGGGTCGTTGCTGCTGCGGCCCCTGTTTCGAGCTCTCAGGTGAGTCCTAACTGCTTTCCTGACTCCCGACTACGACCTTTCAAATGTTAGAATTACGCATCCATGGTTGCTACCGTGCTGCTGCCAGGATTTCTGATCCTCCTCCTGGTAGCCGCCAATGCCTTTTTCGCTGCGGCCGAGTTTTCGCTGGTCAGCGTGCGCGATACTCGCATTCAGCAGCTCATTGAAGCCCGTCGCATCGGTGCGCGCACCGTTCTCCGTCTTCATCAAAATCTGGATGAGGTCGTCAACGGGGTTCAGCTCGGGATCACCCTTACCAGCCTGACTCTTGGCTGGGTGGGCGAACCCCGCCTGGCGGAACTGGTGGAAGCCGCAATCGGTCCGGTGCCGCACGTTGGCGTTTACGCCCACGTCGTCGCGGTGCCTATTGCTTTTGCCCTGATTACATACCTGCACGTGATTCTTGGGGAGCTGGTGCCGAAATCGTTGGCTCTGCAACGGGCGGAGCGGGTAGCGCTTGCGGTGGCCGCACCCATGGACGTCTTCCTCACCATTGCGCGTCCTCTGCTGGCTTTCATGCGCAAGTCGGGCGGCTTTGTCCTGCGGCTGTTCGGTTCACGCGAGGTGCGCCGTGGGGCCGTGCACTCGCCGGACGAACTAAAGCTCATCGTGACTGCCAGCCGCCAATTTGGGCAGATCCCCCCGGTTCAGGAAGAAATGATTCACAACGCGCTGGAGATGGATAACATCACGGTCCGCGAGGTCATGGTGCCGCGCCCCGACATCTTCGCGTTGCCCGGAGATCTGACTCTCGACGACGCTCTGGCCCGCATCGTGGAAGAGCAGCATTCACGTATCCCGGTCTATGACCCGCAGCGCGGTCCTGAACACATTATCGGTGTTTTGTATTCCAAAGATCTGATGCGCTGGACCCGCTTGCGCCTGACACTGAATGCTAATCACCCGATCTCCGAGCGCATTGCGCGCATGCAGATCAGCCGCATCATGCGCAACGTGCTGGTCGTGCCCGAGACCAAGGTCCTGACGGATCTTCTTGCCGAGTTCAAAGAACGCAAACGACATCTGGCGGTCGTGGTCGACGAGTATGGTTCCACGGCTGGTGTCATTACCGTCGAAGACGTCCTTGAACAATTAGTGGGGGAGATCGAAGACGAGTTCGATGTGATTCCGCCAGACCAGCCGGCCTTCGAAGACACCAATGTTCTCGTGCTGGATGGCTCAGTCAATATTCGCGATTTGGAGAGCGAATACCAGCTCACTTTGCCGCGCGACAAAGGTTTTGAAACGCTGGCCGGCTTCATTCTCGCTCGCTTGCAGAAAATTCCCACGGTCGGCGCCTTCTTTGAATTCGAAGGCCGCCGCTACACGGTAGAGGAGATGGAAGGGCATCGTATCGCGAAGGTTAAAATTGATAACCTGCAACCTGCAACGATGGTTCGTCAGGCAGGAGATTAAGCAGCATCCCTGTTCCTGCCGCGTAAGATGGGCAAGAACTGGACCTCAGAAGTGCAAACGAAGATCTGAACCGAAGCCTTGGCCCGCTATCTCTTCCATCGCTTGCTATACACGCTGCCGGTGATCTGGCTCGTCGTTTCCATTGTTTTCCTGCTCATTCACCTTGTGCCCGGCGATCCCATCCTGCAGATGCTGGGGGAAGGCGCGCCTGCCACCGACATCCAAGCCACACGCCACCTGTACGGTCTCGATGTCCCCTTAGGAGAACAGTACCTGCATTACTGGAAAGGTGTCTTGCATGGCGATCTGGGTCCCTCGCTGCGATTCAACGAGAACGTGAGCCGCCTGATTACTCAGCGCTATCCTTACACCCTGCAACTCACCATCGCGGCCTTGGTCGTCGCGATTCTGTTGTCCGTGCCCGCTGGCGTCCGCTCTGCTCAGCGACGCAATCTTTGGGATGACCGCGTGTTGAGCGTGATCAGCCTGTTTGGCCTCTCGTTTCCTAACTTCGCATTAGGTCCAATCCTAATTCTTTTCTTCGCGATTGCCCTCGGCTGGCTGCCGGTGTCGGGGGCGGGCGGTGTGGCTCACCTCGTGCTGCCCGCCATCACGATGGGCAGCGCCCTGGCGGCGATCCTCACGCGCATGGTTCGTACTTCCATGCTTGAAGAACTGGGTCAGGACTACATCCGTACCGCGCGCGCCAAAGGCTTACCGGAACGAACCGTTGTCTATAGGCACGCGCTGCGCAATGCCATGATCCCGATTATCACGGTTCTCGGGTTGCAGTTCGGGGCGTTGCTGGCGGGCGCGATCGTGACTGAAACCATTTTTTCCTGGCCCGGCATCGGTCGCCTGACGATTCAAGCGATCTCCAATCGCGATTATTACCTGGTGCAAGGCTGCATACTCGCTATCGGCTTGACCTATGTCGCGGTCAATTTTCTGACCGACCTGCTGTACTCGGTGGTCAACCCGAGAATCCGTCAATGACCTCAAGAGGCAGCCGACTTTTTTACGGTTCGGGAAAGAACGTCTAGATGTCCACGGCAGCCATCTCGCTACCGCGCGTTGCCCGCAGTAACCCGCTGGCCGCTACGGGCGTCGTCCTCGTTGTAGTCTTTGTGATCTTCGCGTTGTTCGCTCCCTGGATCGCCCCCCAAGATCCCGCGCACATCGACCTCCCCAACCGCCTGGAGGCGCCGAGTTCACATCACTTGTGCGGCACCGACGAACTGGGACGCGACATTCTCTCCCGTCTCATTTACGGCGCGCGTATTTCCATGCTGGTCGGTACGTGCGTGGTCGCAGCTTCCTTATTTCTTGGTCTCGTCATTGGATCGATCGCCGGATACTATGGTGGGGGCGTTGACCGATTCGTGAATGTCGTCCTGATGAATGCGTTCCTGTCATTCCCCGGTATCTTGATTGCGATTGCTTTTGTCGCCTTCCGTGGGCCGGGGATTTTCAACCTGGTATTTGCCTTATCCCTGGGCGGCTGGGTGGGCTATGCGCGCCTGGTGCGCGCCCAGGTGCTAGCCACGAAGGAGCGCGAATTCATCGAGGCCGCGCGTGCAGTCGGCGCGAGCGATTGGCGGGTGATCGTTCGACACATTCTGCCGAACATTATTCAGCCGGTAATCGTGCAAGCCGCAATCGGGATGGCCGGCGCCATCCTCGCGGAAGCCACGATGAGCTTCCTGGGTCTTGGCGTCCCGCCGCCGACCGCAAGCTGGGGCTCCATGCTCAACGACGCCCGCGCCCACCTGTTCGATTCTCCGCATTTAGTGTTTTTCCCAGCACTCGCCGTGATGCTGGCCGTGCTCGCCTTCAACTTCATTGGCGACGCACTGGGTGACTTCCTCGACCCGCGTTCCCGAATAGAAGCCGGCCTATAGCGACGCCAGTTGATCTCCCGCCTAGGCCGGCATAGAAAATGCCGGCGTATGGGCCTAGACGTCGACGAAGTGGCCGCACTTCTTTACTTCTTTCTAGAGTCTTCGTCGCGCCTTCGGGCGGCCGCTTCTTGAGGGTCGGTTAAGATATCGATCCACTTCGGGTGAGGCTCGGGCTCAGCGTTGTAGTTGTCATGCCAATTCCACCATTTGTATGGCGGGCTCTGAGGGTAGCCTTGTGGCGAGTCCTCCCAGGTTTCCTGACGGCCAAGTGGTGTGATGTCGAGATAGCTCCAGACGGTTCCCATCGCCTCGTCGCCGCGGTTGTTGATGAAGTAGGTGCGGAACACCTTATCGCCATCGCGGATGAAGATGTTGTGGCCGTGCCACTCGTCCACGCCGAAGTCCTTATCGAAGCTGTCGGTAATGGTGTACCACGGCATCTCCCAACCCATCCGAGCTTTCAGGCGCGCGATGTCCGCCTGCGGCGCCCGTGAGGCATAGACGAGAGTCGTATCGCGAGCGTTCAGATGGGCCAAGTGGCCAACCTGATCTGCGCCCAGGGAGCAGCCACGGCAGGCATGCTCGGGCCAGCCGAAGACTCCGGGTTCAAAGAAGGCGCGGTACAAGACCAACTGCCTGCGGCCCTCGAACAGATCGAGCAGGCCAACTGTGCCATTGGGTCCTTCGAATGCGTACTTCTTCTCCACCGGCATCCACGGCATCCGGCGCCGCTCGGCGGCCAACGCATCGCGGGAACGGGTAAAGGCTTTCTCCTTCACCAGCATCTGCTGCCGCGCAGCTTCCCACTCCTGCGCTGACACGATCGGGGGTGTCTTCATCTCCTTGCTTGTTCCCATGCTATTTCTCCTTTGCTTTTCAGAAACAGGTCGCGACCAATCGCTCTCAAATATGTTCTGAATTTGCCGATGGATACCGCCAAAATCCCTCCGGTCGACGCAACTCCGGCGACCATGACTACGGTGGTTTCGATGCATGCTGGGCACATAGGCTTCTCCTTTAAGCTAGCGTTCCCTCCATAGTGCGAACGTGGCGCTTTAGCTAGCGGTTGCTGCAGCACGCGCGACTTTCGTTTTGGTTTGTATACTCGTCGTGGCGCTTCCACCAGAGGCCGTTCTCGTTGCGCCCTTTCGGTGCGCGGTCCAGCCACTGGTACATGCCCCAAAGCCCGTCAAGGCCCCGCGCATAGGTGGAATAGGTGTGGTAGACGATGCCATCTTCGAGCGCGAATGCGCTCATACCCGGCCTCTCGCGAATGAACGTTGCGGCGTCCGTTCCGCACATGGCCGCGAACGTCGCGGGCCCGTCAGGCGTCGCGCGCGAAATTTCGGCCCCTTCTCGTCCGCTTGTCTGCACTGGCGCCTCGCGACGGTAGTTGTATTCGATACCGCTCTCGCGCTGCTGCTCCTCCGTGTAGGAAGCATAAAAGTCGAAATTAAAGTCGCCGCCCACGGAAGATGCCCACGGGAACGACCAGCCCATGCGACGCTTGTACGCCTGCAGCTTGGCGATCGGGGCGCGCGAGACAGCCCAGAGCATCACGTCATGATTGGCCAGGTGCACGGCGATTCCGTTGAAACCGTCTGCGATCGACGAGCAAGAGGGACAACCAGCGGTGAAGTCGGGCCCGAACATGAAGTGGTAGATGACGAGCTGCGATCGGCCACAGAAAAGGTCTGCCAGCGAGGCGCTTCCTTCGTCGGTTTCGAAGCGATATCCCTTGTTGATTGGCACCCACGGCAGTTCTTGCCGCTGGCGTGCGAGCTCGTCACTTCGGCGTGTGAGTTCCTTTTCTGCTTTGAGCAGCTCCAGCCGAGCCTTTCGCCATTGTTCTTGTGTTCCAGTCTTGTACGCCGGCATGATCTTATCTCCTTTTTGTTCCATTCTCGATGTGACCTGTTGTTGATTGCCATGCGCTATATTTAGCGCGGAACGGTGAAGGGGTGGGAGTGACAAGTGTGTCGGGATTCCTATGGACTCGATGATCACCGCCGCTGCACGTGCACTTGCTGTGGGCGATCCCCTAGGGGCACTGAAACGAATCGCGCTACGTGACGATGCGCCGGCACTCGCGCTTCGCGGCATTGCCATGGCGCAGCTGGGCGATTTCCGACGAGCGAAGGAGCTCCTGCGACGTGCTGCGCGCGCCTTCGGTCATAATGAACCGGTAGCCCGCGCCCGATGCGTAGTAGCTGAGGCGGAAATCGCGCTTGCCTGCCGCGACCTGGGCTGGTCCGCTAAAGCGCTCGACGCCGCGCAGGCGACGCTCGCAAATTATGGCGACCGGTTGAACGCCGCGTTCGCACGCTATCTCGAAATTCGGCGCCTGGTGCTGATCGGCCGCCTTGACCCTGCCGAGCGTATGCTCGCCGATCTCGATCCCGGTGTCTTCCCACCTGCATTAAGGACGGCCCACGAACTGGTGGTTGCCGGAATCGCAATGCGCCGCATCCGTACCAAAGATGCTCGCGCTGCGCTAGCCCGAGCCGAGCAGGCGGCGCGCCAAGCGCGCATCCCCGCGTTGACCGCGGAAGTCGAAAGCGCATTGTCCACCCTGAATACGCCGGCGGCGCGCCTCGTAACGCGCGACGGCGAGCGGCTTCTCTTGCTGGAGGACGTAGAAACGTTGCTGAAGTCGAAAGCCATTATCGTGGATGCCTGCCGTAATGCGGTTTGCGACCCCAACTCCACGGTGTCACTTGCAAGGCGGCCGGTTTTGTTCGCCCTGGCACGCGCACTCGGAGAAGCGTGGCCCGGAGATGTCCCTCGAGACGCGCTCCTGGTGCGGGCGTTCGGGGCAAGGTTCGTCGACGAATCGCATCGCGCACGTTTGCGGGTCGAGATAGGCCGGCTTCGCAGGATGATCCGCACCGTGGCCGATATCAGGGCAACGAAGCGGGGCTTTGCACTCGTGCCGCAGCGTGGCCGTAGGATCGTTGTGCTGGCGAGGCCGGTGGAAGAGGAACACGCCGATGTGCTGGCGTTCCTCACCGATGGGGAGGCATGGTCGAGCTCGGCCCTAGCGCTTGCGCTTGGGGGTAGCCAGCGGACGGTTCAGCGGGTGCTGGACTCGCTTGCCGCGGAAGGGAAGGTGCAATCGTTTGGTCGCGCGCGCTCTCGTCGCTGGATAACCGCGCCCGTGCCGGGATTCACGACGATCTTGTTGCTCCCCACTACGCCACCGGGCGACTAGGATGAAAGAATGAATCGATCAAACGCGGAAATCGTTCGTGAATACGGTCCCTTTCCGGGCTCCGACAGGGTGCATGGAGTTACATGCGACGGACAGCACGTCTGGTTCGCTTCGGGAGATAAGCTGAACGCTTTGGATCCTTCGAGTGGGTACGTGCAGCATGCCATCGCTGTCGCCGCGCACGCGGGAACAGCCTTCGACGGGCGGCACCTGTTTCAGATCGCTGACAATCGCATTCAGAAGATCGATCCAGAAACCGGCCGAGTGCTCGCCACTATTCCCGCGCCAGGCAACGGCGGCGATTCGGGGCTGGCATGGGCCGAAGGGGCACTCTGGGTCGGGAATTACCGGAATCGAAAAATCTATCAGGTCGATCCCGAAACAGGCGCGATTATTCGCACAATTGAATCCAACCGCTTCGTCACCGGGGTCACCTGGGCCGATGGAGAGCTCTGGCATGCCACATGGGAGGGCGAGCAAAGCGAGATACGGCGGGTTGATCCACGAACAGGAGAAGTTCAGGAGACGCTCACGATGCCGACTGGGGTGTACGTCTCAGGACTCGAGTCCGATGGCGGCGATCAGTTCTTCTGTGGAGGAGGACCGTCTGGCAAGATCAGAGTGGTCCGGCGACCACATCGAGGCGCCAAAAGGCGCAACAACTCTGAACGTCCGTCAGGCTCCAAGCAGGGTTAGTTGGACGCTGCTCAAGCTTCTCTGGCAATGTGCATCGTTCTGCCGCAGCAGTAGACATCTGATATCCGATGATGCTCATATACTCCGTAGGCGCGGAGTCCCCCGATGACCCCAGCAGATTTTCGCAGGATTGCGCTCAGTCTGAAAGGTGTAGAAGAGTACTCCCATTCCGGATTGCCAGCCTTTCGTGTAGGAGGCAGGAAATTTGCTTCGCTGTCCTCGCAAGCAGCGGGGTACGGAAATTTGATGCTTACGCCAGAGCAGCAGGCCGTATTTTGTGAGGAGGCGCCCGATATATTCCTGCCAATTCCTGGCGGTTGGGGGAAGATGGGACACACGCATATTCGCCTGGCCGCGGCGAATGAGGATGTACTCACGGGTGCGATCCGGACGGCGTGGAAGTTGCGAGTCGACAAGAACGCGAAGACAAGCCGAAAGCACCCCAAAGCGCGGCAGAGTAAGAGGTAAAGAAAGGCAGGAGCGGATTACTGTGACGGCAACAAGAGCGCGAGAGATTAACAGCGACAAAAAAGCATTGTCACCAGAGCAACGTGAAAAACTACTTCAAGCGTTACAAGCCCGTTTCGAGAAGAACATGGACCGCCACAGAGGTCTTCAATGGACGAAAATCCGAGCCAAGCTGGAATCCAACAATGAAAAACTGTGGTCGCTCAGCGAAATGGAACGAACGGGCGGGGAACCGGACGTTGTTGGTCATGATAAAAAGACGGGCGAATACATCTTTTATGATTGTTCAGCGGAAAGTCCTAACGGCCGCAGAAGTCTTTGCTACGACCGTGAAGCGCTGGAATCAAGGAAAGAACATAAACCAGCAGATAACGCCGTTGGCATGACAGCTGCGATGGGCATTGAGCTTTTGACCGAAGAGCAATATCGAGAGTTGCAGAAACTTGGAAATTTCGACACGAAAACCTCGAGTTGGGTGAAAACTCCTTCGGACATCAGGAAGCTCGGGGGAGCGCTCTTTTGTGATCGCCGCTACGACACTGTTTTCGTGTATCACAACGGTGCAGAATCGTACTATGCCGCGAGGGGCTTCCGTGGTTGGCTAAGGGTCTGAATACATAGCGGGCGGCCGAGAGACGTAATCGGCCGCGATCACTAAGCCGCAGCAAGCCTGGCTATCAGCGCCGTATTGGCATTCGGCTTCAAATCAAGCCGGTCCTGCTATGATCCTCCGGGCAATCCGGAGCAATCATGCACAAGCTGCTTTTATCTCTGCTCTTTCTGGGGTTATTAACGACCAGCGCTTCCGCACAACAGTACGACCTGGTGCTCGAAGGCGGACGCGTGATGGATCCCGAAACTGGCCTCGATGCCACGCGCAATGTTGGCGTACGCGACGGAAAGATTGCCCGGATCTCGTCCGAGCCACTGAGCGGACGCCGGGTGATCCGTGCCAGCGGCCTCGTGGTGGCTCCTGGATTCATTGATCTGCACCAGCACGGCCAGGACATTGAAAGCCAGCGCGTCAAGGCGCTCGACGGCGTAACCACCGCGCTGGAACTGGAAGTGGGTGCGCCCGATGTCGCCCAGTTTCTAAAAGCGAAAGAGGGGAAGTCCCTTATTCACTACGGCACTTCGGCCAGCCATGCGGCGGCGCGGGCTTTGATCTTTGGAACGCCGCTACCCGCGGGAGAAATCCTGCCGAAGAACGGGCCCGCCACCGATCAGCCCGCGAGTCCGGACCAAATCGTGCGCATTGAAGAGCGGCTTCGCTCTGAGCTCGACGCGGGCGCACTTGCGATCGGCATGGGAATTCAGTACACGCCTGCAGCCACCCGGCTGGAAGTCATTGATATGTTCCGTCTAGCCGCCGAGCGGAGAGTGCCGGTGTACACGCACGTGCGCAGCTCGAGCCGCGTCGATCCCGGGTCCTCGATCGAATCCGTGAGTGAAGTGATCGGAGCGTCTGCCATTACCGGTGCTTCGCTCCACATCGTACATATCAACAGCTCCTGCCTGCGTGACGCGCTGGAATGCCTCTCCATGGTCGAAGGCGCACGCGCGCGGGGGCTCGATGTCACCACCGAAGCCTATCCCTACATCGCAGGAATGACCTTTATCAACTCCGCGCTTTTTAACCCGGGCTGGCAGGAAAAAGAAGGAGGCATCAGCTACGGCGACCTGGTTCTCCCCAACACTGGCGAGCACCTCACCAAAGAACGCTTCGAGGAACTCCATAATTCAACCACTCCGCAGACCGTACTGATCTTCTCCAATTCTCAGCCAGTGATCGACAAAGTTATTCCTCACCCACTGATAATGATCGCCAGCGACGGCTTCCCCGGCCATCCTCGTAACGCGGGGACCTATTCGCGCGTGCTAGCCCAATACGTAAGAGGAAAGGGAACAATCACGCTCATGGACGCGCTACGGAAGATGAGTCTTATGGCGGCGGAGATGCTGGAGCGCTCCACGCCTGCCGCTCACCAGAAAGGCAGGCTACAGGAGGGTGCCGACGCTGATATCGTCGTCTTTGACGCGGCGACTACCAGCGATCGCGCCACATTCGAGAAACCTATGGAGCCGAGCATAGGAGTGCACTACCTGTTGGTAGCAGGAACTGTGGTCGTCGACGATGGCACAGTCGTTCGCGACGTATTCCCGGGCAGAGCGCTCGTGGGCCCGATGAAGCGCGCCACTTCGAACAAATAGCTAAGCTCATGCGCTCGCCAGCTTTGGCGACCACCTGTTTACCAGATCTCCGAGCCGTTCCAGCGCCCTTGGAAATTTCTCTGCGGCGGCCGCAAAACCCAGACGGAAGTGAGAAGGTGTTTCGAAGCAATCGCCCGGGGCGAGCAAAATGCCCTGGTCCGCCGCTGCCTGGCAGAAGGGACGCGCGTCTTCTCCGCTCACCAGCCATGGAAATGCGGTCATACCTCCCTGCGGCCGAATCCATCCCAACACATCGCCGTGCTCCGACATGAATTGATCGAGAAGCTGCAGGTTGCGCGTGGCTGTTTCCTGCGCCTTGCCAAGAATAACGTCTCGGCGGCGGATGGCAATCTCGGCCAACATCTCGCCAGTCGTACCGTTGCAGATTGAAAAGTAGGCGCGGGCTGTCCAGTATTGCTGGCGCCGCTTGTCGTCGTGCTCGATCATCCAACCGGTGCGCACGCCGGGTATGGAGAATGCTTTCGAGAGGTCGTGAATGACTGTGGCTCGCGGCAAGCGCGCAGCTGATGTGGTCTTGCGGCCGTGATAAATGGGATGGTAAACCTCGTCGCTTACGAGTTGAATTCCCCGCTCGGCCGTGAAGGTATGTAGCGCTTCCATGTCGGCATCGCTGATGGTGGCTCCCGTCGGATTGTGGGGGCAGTTGATGAGAATGAGCTTGCTGTTCGAGTCAGCCAGGCGCTTGATCTCATCGACATCGATGCGGAATCCATTTTCGCGTCGCACCTGATAGAAGCGAGTTTCGATGCCGAGCGATTCAGGCAGCGCCGAAAACGTGGTGAATCCGGGAAGCGGCAGAATGACGTTGGCCCCGGGCTCGTCCGCCAGCCACATCATCGCCACCAGCGCTTCCGATGCGCCCGTCACGACCTGGACCGAGTCCACCGGAACGCCTTGCATTTCCGCGATTGCTTCGCGCAAGGTGTCCGCGCCCGCTGGTCGGCTGTAGACGAGTTTGTGATGCAGAAAGCGATGGCGCGTTTCTTCGTCCGCAAGAGCGAGGATGTCATTCACCGTCCAAGTGGGACCGGTGCTGGCAGCGAGATTAAACTCGATCCCATGTTCGTACTGGTCGAGCCAGGTGTCGAGCAGGAAAGCCTTGAGTCGCATCATGGCACCTCGTGGGCAGTTGCCTCAAGCTATAGATTTGGCGATTGCGCGAATGGATGGATTTTAGTTCGCGAATGGCGCTGCGCCTCTGGCTGTGGAAGTCTACTCCACGGCAGGATCAACACTCACCAATGATCACCAGAGGTCACTTTAGGCCAAGGCGGCGGAGGTGGGTGCGCCCGGCGGACGGGAGCAAAGCTGCGCCCCAGCGATAACAAACCAAACAGCCTGGCCCAATACAACAACAGCCATGCCGTGAATATTCATCCGCAGATGGCCGATAACAATGCCAAGTATGATGACCGGACCAACGACGCAGCCATAGGTGGCGACCCTTCGGTCGAGGCCCCCGTTGCGCAATGCAGAAACCGACCACAGGAGAATGGCCAGGGAACCAGCGACCGAAAAGATTCGGGCAAAAGCCTGATTGATCTGAAAGATTCCGTCGATGACGATTTTCCGCTGTTGAGCGTCGGCAGGAACATCATGAGCCATGTGGCGCATAATACCTGGGACGACGAACCCGCTGACCGCCGTGGCAATGAGGGCGGATATGCAGGCAAACCCATAGGTGACGAGAGCAGCGAATGCGATCCGATCCGGGCCTGCAATACGCCTTGTGAGACCGCAAGCTCCCAGAAACAGCATGACGAAGCTCAGCATAGCCAGAGAGTGCGCGATTGCGGAAGCTATCGCCAACCGCATCACCTGGTCGACCGTGAGCGAAGGCCCGGCGACAGGATGTATCGCCATAGTGACAACTCCGCCCAGGGAACCTAGGATAAGGGCAATTCCAGATTTGCGATCGTCTGACATATTGCACACTCTAGCGAGAAATCGGCCGCGGCGGATACGACGTTCTCGAAAGTCTTTGCGATACGGAACAAAAGGGCCGGATATGTCCCGGAGCATGGCGCGGTGAACGTGGAGAGATCCCAAAAAACAGTTAAGCCGCCTGCCCGGTCGGGTGCAAAGATGGACCGGCGAGTTCTCCGGTCCCGTGATGCGCTGGGCGATGCTCTCGTCTCTCTGATGCATGAGAAGCATTTCGAGAACATCACCGTTCAGGAGGTGCTGGATCGCGCCGGCGTGGGCCGCTCGACCTTCTATGCACACTATCGAGACAAGAATGATTTGTTTGTCAGCGATGTGGAGGATTTTTTTGAGATGTGCGCGAGCCTACTGAAGCGGAATGGTGCGAGCGCCCAGCGCCTGGCGCCGGTACGCGAGTTCTTCGCGCACGTCCGCGAGGCTCGTAACTTTTACACGGCCTTGGTGACCTCAGGTAAGGTGAATGATGTTCTGGCGCTGGGACGAGGATTTTTCGCACGATCGATTGAGGAGCGCTTAAGAGGGGCGGGGGTGCAGATGGATGGGACACGGCGGGCGGCCCAGGCACACGCGCTAGCCGGGAGCTTGTTTTCACTGCTTGAATGGTGGATCGATAAAGGCATGAAACCAGAGCCCGCGGAAATGGACGAGGTTTTTCATCGCTTGGCTTGGAATGGATTGAAAGAGCGGTGATCATCCACGAAACTGCGCCGCAGGCCCGAATCGGCGAGACGGCCTGGAAAACGTGATGAACAACCGCAAGCGGGTCCAGTAGGTACACTAGGCGAATGAGAATTGCTCCAATCGTCCTGCTCCTGATCTCGGTCACATCAATATCCATTGCGTGCTGTGCACAAAGCAGCGATAAGCTGAAATTCGACATTGGCGCGGTGGACAAAAGCGCCGATCCCTGCGGGGACTTCTATCGGTATGCGTGCGGCGGGTGGCTCAAGAAGAATCCAATTGCCCCGGACCGCTCCTACTCCGCCGTATTCCAGCAAATGCGAGAGATAAACCAAAAGCGAGTCGGCGAGATTCTGGCACGGGCAGCCAGCGCACCGCAAACCAATAGGGAGCGGAAGATCGGGGATTATTTCGCCTCCTGCTTGGATGAGAAAACGATTGAAGAAAAGGGGCTACAGCCATTGGAGGGGGATCTGGCGAGGATTGATGCGATGAAAAATCCCGAACAACTGGCGAATGAAGTTGCTCGGCTGCACAAGATTGGCGCCTCGGCTTTGTTCTCGATGGGCGCGGATCAGAAACTGGAGGATGCCACTAAGGTCATCGCATATCTCGACCAGAGCGGATTAAACCTGCCTGCACCGGAACACTACACGTCCCAAAGCGCCGACATGGTCAAGATGCGCGCAGAGTACCGGGCACATTTGGAAAGGGAATTCGGGTTGCTAGGCGAAACGACCGAGCGGGCGAAGGCGGAAGCCGAGGACGTAATCAAGATTGAGACTGTACTGGCGCGAGCTGAACTCGGTCCTGTCGAACGGCGCGACAGAAAAGCCTGGTACCACCTCATGCAGTTGCGCGATTTGGCGACAATGGCGCCCGAATTTCCATGGAAGCAATACTTTTCCGCAATCGGATTTGTGCCGAGCGCCGATATGAATGTTGCCGTTCCGAAATACGTGCAGGCGATTGGTGAGTTGATGAAGACCATGCCTATTGCGGCATGGAAGAGCTATCTGCGATGGGAACTCGTACGGGCGGCGACACCGGCAATGCCGAGTCGCTTCCGCGATGCCGAATATGATTTTTATCAGCGCACGCTGGGCGGCGTGAGGGAGCAAGCATCGCGGACCAAGCAGTGCACCGATCTGACCAATCGCGATCTAGGTGAGGCGGTAGGAAAGGAGTACGCGCAGCGCTACTTTCCGGCATCGAGTAAACGGCAGGTGCTGGACATGGTAAATCGGATCAAGCAGGCATTTCGAGATGACATGGAGCAAATCACCTGGATGGAAGCGTCGACCAAGAGGGAAGGGTTGCGCAAGCTGGAACTGCTGCGGGCCATGATCGGATATCCCGACCATTGGCGCGACTACTCGCACCTGGAGATCCGACGGGGGGATGCTCTGGGCAATGCGTTACGCGGACAGGAATTTGAATTCCAACGACAGATCGCGAAAATCGGGAAACCGCTGGACCGAGGCGAATTCTACGAGTCGGTTCAGGGGGTGGAAGGATATCACGACAATCCGTTGAACGTGATTGTTTTCACTGCAGGGATTCTGCAGCCGCCGTTTTTTGATCCACACATGGATGACGCCGTGAATTTTGGATTGGCGGGAGCGGTGATGGGCCATGAGATGAGTCACGCCTTCGACGACAAGGGCCACCAATTTGACGGCGAGGGCAACATGCGCAACTGGTGGACGAGGGAAGATGCGCGGCATTACAACGAACGCGCAGCATGCTTCGTGCGGCAATATTCGGCATATCCGGCCATCGACGAATTGAAAGTAAATGGGGAACTGACGCTGGGCGAAAACATCGCTGACAACGGTGGCCTCCAACTTGCGCACATGGCGTTTGACGCCGAGCCGCATTCATCGCAGGCGGCCGACGGCTACACGGCAGATCAGCGTTTCTTTCTCGGCTGGGCGCAGTGGCGATGCATGAACGTCACGGAGCAGAAAGCACGAGAACTGGCGCGCGACGATCCGCATTCCCCAGGCAAATGGCGGGTAAACGGGGTGGTCAGCAACATGCCAACTTTCCAAAAGGCATATGGATGCAAGCAGGCCGACGCCATGGTAAGGCCGGAGCCGTGCAGGATTTGGTGAGTTTCTAAATCTGCGAAGCGATGAGGCCGGCTCTTCACGGCGCGAAACGCGATAGACAGTCAACGCTTATCCAGGCCCGCGAACATGATGGCAACGCTGACTAGCAAGACAAGCAGAACGACGAGAGCAATAATAAACATCCACTGCGACACGAGAAGGCCACCAAAAATGAATTTTGTAGGCCCCTACGGCAGCCCCTCTCGTTGCCATAATGGGTTCTAATCTGGACGAAGCATACACCCAACGAACCAGTTTCAACGCATAAAAATCACCGCACCGTTTTAGCAAGTTCCGGGAGATCCTTGCACGAGGTTGAAAAGAACTGCTTCGGGTGCGACAAGCAGCAAGCACGTTGCCCGTCACTGCAAAGGGCGGGTGAACGTCGCGCGCTGAACAGCCCTGCTGAACCCTGAATTCTGGGCAGGCCGCTCTAGAACCCTGGCGCTTTCTCCTTGGTGTAATCACAAACCCCGTTTGTCGGTTGAATGGGGAGCGGCGGCGGAGTCAGCCAATAGGCATTTGAAAAGTCGAAGAACTCCATCATGTCGTCAGCCGCAGCATCTCGCGCCGAGAGCGCGGGCACAGTAAACCGGACCTCGATGAGGCGCAGGATCGAAGTAAGGTCACGCCAGGTGTGAGAGACGTAGTGTGGGCGCACCCATGGGGAAACCACAGTGATGGGGATGCGAAACGAACCATGGGCAAAATCTCCATACTTGTCCTGAGAGCCCAGCATCGGCGCAATGTTGTCTGGCTTCATCAAACTGGGCGGAATCACGTGGTCGTAAGAACCGCCAGCTTCATCGTAGGTGAGGATAAAAGCCGAAGATCCCCACGATGGACTTGTCAGCAAAGCGTTAATGATTCCGGCCACATCTGCTGCTCCAAGCTGAATGTTGTTGCCGGGGTGTTCGTCCAATCCTGAGGGTCCGGCGCGCTCAATGAAAAGCACGGAAGGCAAAGTGGCTTCGCTCTGCAGGTCCGTGTAGTACTGGGAAATTGGGAACATCTTATCTGCATCTCTTAAATATGTGGACCACTGTGGCAGATACGATCCATTGTCCTGATAGTAATAACGCCAGGAGACTCCCGCCGCGTCCATGTTGTCGAAGATTGTCGGCTGTGTCCAGCCTCCTTCAGGAGGAGGGTCAGCATAGATATGTCCAAACGAAGTCGCAGCGAACAGGTACATGCGATTGGGATTCGTATTTGACTGCACGGAGGAGAAGAACCTGTCGCTGGTAGCGAATTGTGTCGCCAACTCGTAGTAGTAAGGCAACTCCGTTTGATCGTAGTAGCCGATGGCACGCGTGCCGGTGGGATCAATGGTCGAGGGCACCGACGTGCTGGTCTGCAAAAATCCATCCATTTTGCCGCCATCGACGTCGGTGTGAGTTTCATTCCAGGCTGGACTCAGGTTCTCCGTGCACACTGTCTTGAAGTGGAAGGGGTGTACCAACTGCCCGAGCGTATTTGGCAATGCGGCGTTTAGAGGGACGCCGTCGATACTATTGGGAAATCCTTTGGATACGCGGTACTGGCCTAGCCGGCCGAAATAGTTATCAAAACTTCGGTTCTCCTGGACCATGAAAATGATGTGGCGGAGATTAGTGAGTCCGGAATTTGTGGTCACAGTAAAGGATCGTGTCGTACTGAAAGAGGCGCCGTTCTGGTCAGTTGCGCTTAGCGTGAGGGTATGCTTCCCCGACCTGAGCGAGGTCAGATACGCGTCCAGAGTCTGGGAATTTGTTTGATATAACCGCTTGCCATTTTCAAGAATCGTTATGCTTTGCACAGGACTAGAGTCGGTAGTGCCGGCGACGAAATGCACTGGCAGACTAACGACCGAGGACGTCCCCGGAGTGCAGATGGTTATGGATTGATTGTTTTGATTCAGATTGCAAGGCGGCATCATGGAGACGTTGGGCACATCAGTTTTAAAAGTAGCTCCCGTGCTGTCCCAGGCCTGCACGGTGACCAAATGGCTACCGCGAGACAAATTTATGTAGGTATCGAGCGTGGCAGCGTTTGTCTGAAAGACGAGTGCATTGTCGACGTAAATCTGCAGGGTGGTGACCTGATTTGAATCTGTGGTGCTCGCCGTAACGTGAGTAGGTGTCGGAACAATGCTATTGGTGGTCGGCGAGCAAACGGTTACAGATGGGTTAATCGGACCCGGAGTGCAGCTCGTCTGGACCGAGGCGAACGCAGGGATTGCAGTCGCAATCAGTGTCAAAATCGCAATCCGGAGCACGCACCAATATTTCAGTAACATAATTCCTAACTCCTCAACTTTCGGAGAATATCCTGCGGCTCAAGTTTCAAGGGGGAGCTGGCGAAACGCGATGGGGGTGAGATGTACCTCGAGTCCAAACGGTTGCCGATGGCGGCGCAGGCGGGCCATCTGTGCTCTTTAAAACGATTTCCTGCCCTCTATCCTATGATGATGATCACGGTCGTGCAGCGCCTGGCCCGAGGAGTAATTCGGCGGGTACGGCTCGCTTGCGGGGCAGAAAATGCCCTGGCGTGGTGTGGGTTGCAACTTCATTTGTAATCTGATAATCGAGCGTTTTCGAATCAAGAGTTTGGCTGCCCACGAAGCGTACGTCGGCAACCGCTTGCAAATCCGTTTGCAGCCATATGCCGGAAAACTCCGCAAAGTCAAGTCTCAGGTGAACGCTCTTTATGAGCCAGGATGGTGTCTTCGCCATTTCGCCTTCGATACGCCGAACCAGGAACGTGTTCTTGTCCACCCAGGCTCGTCCGATGATCAACTCTCGTTCCCGGCGTTTCGGCTGGAGTCCGAGGACATGACATGCTTTTCCATCTATCGCAGCTTCTCCAAGATATGTGAAATTGTAATTCGCATCGTTTAGAGCAGCCGATGACCATTGGGAGTTGCGCCTGCTCATTTCTGTCTCTTGGTCCAGAACTCGTTTCACGACCTGCTCACCCCGGCCACTGCCGCTGCGTGACTGAATGACGTATGTTTTAGGCCCCGGAGGAAGATACTCGACCTGCGCAATGACGTCGGAACTCACGCGTGAGCTGCGCGTGTCGAGTAGCCGGTATTCCCGAGTCACTTGATACCACTTGTCAGCTCTGTTTTGCAGCTGTGCCTCTTGTAGACGCTGGACGATCAAACTGAGCTGCGGCTGGAAATTCGATGTTGGGGGTGACTGCTGACCCGCAGTGCATGCACACAGAGCCAATCCTGCAACACTCAAAGTCGAGAGCCCCCTTTTCCATCTCATGCACAAATTGGTAGCACGCGGAGTGCCGGTTCTTGTCGCTGATTCGACTTCAACATACGGTCTTGAACGGCAGCCCTCGCGCAATTTCTGCTTGGCAGCGGGAAAAAAGAGTGCGTCAGGAACGCCTATCTGCAGTCGACCCTCGTCGTTGAGGCGCGGGTCTGTGAGAGAGCACCACCGGTCCGTCGCAAAGCAGAGTTGCGCGTGTGGGCGGCGAATTCTCCTTTGAGCCAAGGAAAAGTCGGACCCGATGATTGGATAGCCCATTCCCAAGCGCTGCGCCTCAGTGAAGGCAAACGTTTCTAAAAGGCGACATGTCTGGAATGGGGCGGGTCGTAGCCCGAAAACCGACGCCCGTGCAGCCGGGAGAAAGGAACGACTGCGATCACCAAGGGCACGTGATCTACAGCAACGCGCCAGAGTAATTGCTGGTCATGGAAGGATACGCGGCTAATCAGGATCCGGGTGAGAGGTCCGCAAACGTCCATGGTCCGTGGATTCAATCCGATATGGTACCAGCGGCGCGAAATCAGTATTAAAATCTGCTAACAATGTTGCGCATCGCTTTTGTGGAATGGCCCGAGGCACTGTCGACCGATAGTCCACAATGGGTCGAATTGAAAGACTCTGTCAGTGCCACGGATCCCGATATCCTGATCACCAATGAATTGCCTTTCGGCTCCTGGATTGCGGAGAATGAGGTCTTTTCAGAAGACGAAGCGCACGTCAGTATGCGTGCTCATGAAAAGGGACTTGAGGGACTGATCGATCTGGATCTTCCGGCTGTCATCTCCTCACGGCCGGTGTGGAATGGAAAACGGCTCGCGAATGAAGCATTTGTGCTGGAGAACGGGGCCGTCCGTCCGCTGCACCGAAAGCAGTATTTTCCGAATGAGCCGGGATGGTTTGAGAGCAACTGGTACGCAGGCGATGGTTCAGGCTTTCGTATGGCGCAGATACTGGGGATCAAAGTCGGTGTGCTTTTGTGCACGGACGCCATGTTCAACGAACACGCGCGGGCCTACGGAAAACAACAGGCAGCGCTCGTTGTCATACCGCGCGCATCAGGACTGGACATAGAGTCCTGGAAACTAGCGGGTGCCATGGCGTCGCTGGTTTCCGGCGCTTACGTGGTGAGTTCGAACCGAGTCGGCCGTGCCAAGGCGGGTACGCGCTTCGGCGGAGGCGGTTTTGCCTACGCGCCGCATGGGCAGCTACTGGCGCAGACAACAGCGAACAATCCCGTGCAGACGCTGGAATTGGACTCCCAAATACCTGCATCGGCCAAGCGGGAATATCCTTGCTATGTTCCTGAGCTTGCATGAGACGAAGCTTCCAGTACGGCCAAATACCCAGAGCCAAAGCCGCAGCCTGAGCAGCTCCGCCACTTCTCGGCAGATGTGCGACGTGACGGAGTAGCCATTCCGTGATGTCGTCGCTGACGTAATTGGTATTGCCAGTGCCATACGTTCGTGAAGGAGAGCTGCGAATAGTCTTGCAGCCGACCATCCGTTACTCTCTTGTATATGAAGATGGCTGTGTACGGGCGAATCGTTTTCGGCGTCTCCGCGGTGCTGTTCGGCGTCATTGCGCTGATGTGGTACGACGCTCAGACTTGGCAAAGCTTACACCACATCTGGAGCCTGCCATTCGGCACGATCACCGGCGCGTTTTTAATGGTGACTCAAATCGCCGGTGGCATCGCTATGCAGTACCCTCGGACCGCGCACTGGGCCTCCATCGCACTGTGTGTCGTGTATTTGTGCTTCTCGCTGGCCTGCATCCCAGGCGTAATCACCGCGCCTGCCACTTATGGCTCATACGGGAGCTTCTTCGAACAGGTTTCTTTACTCTGCGGCTCAAGCGCTCTGTACGCTGCGACCGAGGTGAATACGGCAACGGCCGTAACCGTCGGCAAAGTGGCGCGCATTGGATTCGGCCTGTGCACGATTTCATTTGCGTTGGCTCAAATATTTTATCTTCGTCTTACGGCTGACTTGGTTCCAAGGTGGATTGCACCCAACCAGACGTTTTGGGCAATATTCACGACCATCGCGTTTTCACTCGCGGGGTTTGCCATCCTCACCAATCGTCAGGCGCGCCTTGCGATACGCGTGATGACACTCATGCTGATATTGTTTGGCGTTTTAGTCTGGGTGCCGCGCCTGATTGCTCACCCAAAGGCGCATTTCAACTGGTCCGAACTTGTGCTGACCTTCCTTATTGCGGGGGCTGCCTGGATGGTGGGTGATCTGAGGTCTTTGTAATGCAAGTTCACTCCGCCACGTCGTGCGCCGCTGACACTCAGGTGATTTGCGGATAACGCTACAGGCGGCCGTGCCTCGAGTTGATTCTCATCGGACGCGCCTTGAAGTAGTTACTGCAGTCGTATGGAGCTTCTTGAGCAGATCCTCCACAGCACTACGTATTTCAGCTCGACGCGGTTCGGTGTTGGACCACGACGACAATGGCGTGATGTGAGAATCGATCATGCCTAGTGCCTTCTCGGCATACTGGCGCGCCAGCGCCTTCTCTCCGACTCGTAAGTACGAATCGGCCAGATTGTAGTGCGCGTCGGCTGAGTCCGGATAAGCGAGGAGATTGAGCTTGAACACCTCAATCGCGACTTTCATTTCCCTTTCGGCCGTGCGTACATGGCCGGCTTTCTTCTCGGCATCAGCTTCGCGCATGTGATCCTCGCCGATGATGTCCACGTTAACTTCTGGCCACAACTGCATTTTGGGGTCCTTGCGCCGGGCTTCCAGTAGTTGTCCTCTGGCCCGGGCGACCCCGCCGGGCATTTCGATTTGGTTGAGGATTGCCGCAGATGCCACGGTGTCGGCGGCCGCGCGGCCCGGTGTTTTGATCAGCGTGGTGACAAACCAGTGGACAATGGTGGCGGATAGCTCCGCATGGCGCTTGAACAAATCAGTTCCATGACTCCCGGCCGGAGGGACTCTGCTCGCGTCAGAGGTCTCATACCAGAGCCACGGCGCTTTCGGTCCAATGTAATGGATGAGCTGTTTTTGGGGGCTCGCGGAACAGTCGTAGAGCCATTCCATGGCTTCGACCGTCGGTGGATATTCATCATCGTCAGACACGACGAACAGCCCGGGCAATTGCGACGCCTGCCGTAGGAATCGTAGTTGGGGCAGTAACGTTTCTCCCGAGATTAGCACCAGTGATTTGACTTCGGCGGAATGACGACGCGCCGTTTGTACGGAGTCGTCAACGCCCAGCCATCCGGCCCCTCCAGCGCCAATTACATCCCGCTGCACGCCTGGCTGTGACACCAGACCTTCGAAAGCAACATCTAGATCGCTGTCGTGATATTGCTCCCTTTCCGCCTTTTTGCCGCCGCTTTCGCCGTAACCGCGCTCATCGATTGTGAGGGTGTTGATGCCAGAGCCTGCCAGCTGCTGGGCCACGTCGTCCCAGGATGTGCGTCTGCGGTTGCTCTGATGGAAGAGCAGCGCACCGGGGCCACGCTTCGCAGAGGGGAAAAAAGTCGCCTTCAACAGGGTACCGTCAACAGCCTTCAGGTCAACACTGTGGGGAGCCATGGGCTGTGGTTGTTGCGCGCGAGCTAGGCTCGCCGAGACGGCAAAGATGAAGATTGCAAACGCCGACCAGTTCCGCAGGTGCTTCATTGTGGCGCCTCCTCGATTTGACTGCACTCCATGCCAGCCAATCGCAATCATTCCGATTTGGGGCGGCTGGCCGGCGGAACGATTCCGTTCATGCGCAGGTATTCGACGAGCTGTCCATAATGATCGCAGGCGTGAGCAACGCCGAATTCAGCCAGACGCAGACGAGTGGATTTGCTGTTCGCGGGTGACTGCAACATGTTTTCCGCGGTCAGGGTAGCGGCTGCTCTGTGACCAAGAGCAAAAGAGTCTTCGAGGAACTTGATAATCTCCGCCTTGCTACGGAAATTTGCAGGACCGTTTCCGTCATCCTTCAAGCCCTCGGGGAGCTTGTCCCCGGTTAGAGGCGACCAGATGAACCAGTTGGAAGCGGCGATATGCTTCACCTGCATGGCGAAAGAGCGAACACCTTTGAAGTCGCTGCCTGGGATGTTCAAGGCCTCCGGAGTAAAGTTGAATTTTTCTTCGGGCATCGCCTCCGAGGCATCGAGGACTTGCTTTTCGATCGCGCTGATGTCGCGATCCACGACAGAAGCAATGGTGGGCGCAGGTGGCGGCGACGGTTGCGACCCGGAGGCACTAGCGACAGCGCCCATTGTGGAAGGGCCGAAAGCAGCGCTGGTGGTAAGAGTGCCAGCCGCAACCGCAGCTAGGAACAACGACAGTCGTGCGTTTCTCATACAAGGCCTCCCTTAAATTCTGTGAATTCGGGTCCAGCTTTTGTCCGAATGAGGCGACACCGTTGCGAACAACTCGCCAACTTTTACTACGAATCGCACTCGCTCGTACTCCGTAACCTCCGCAACTTGCATCTGCGGCAACCCTGCGAGATGAGCAAGCCCGAGCGTTCAATGCCCCGATTTGGCCCTTGCCAAACTCCAGAGTGTTATCTGATGTATACTACATAGCACGTAGATACTACTACATTATACGTAGAACATGCAATTAGACGTAGCACGCCTGTATGGGTGAGCAAAATGTGGGGGTAGTCAGTGCTTTATGAGGAAACAACAGGCGGTATGCGCGATGGTTTGAAAGATGCCTGCAGCGGCCACAGCGGCAAACAGCGAGGTCAACAGCAGGCTTGCTACGCGGGATGTCGTTGGCGCGGGCCCGGCGAGGAGTGCCAAGCGATACGTCAAATGCGATGAAGCCGTTGCCTGCAGAAGGCCCGCTTGCTTCGGAATTGCAAGTTTGGCAAGGGCGGAAACTAGCTCTTGCCCGTGCGCACGCCTGATGACCGATTCATCGCAGGAGAGCTCACGATACAAACCAATCCGCGCCCCAGCGAGCCACATGAGCGGATGGAACCACAGCGCGCACAGTGAAGTCTCGTACAGCAAACGGATCAGGTTATCGCGGCGTCGTGCATGAGCCAGTTCGTGAATCAGGACAGCACGGAATTCACGGGGACTGAGCAGCCGGTCAATGCCGATGGGAAGGAGGATACGAGGGCAAAGAACCCCACGAACGGCGGGACTCGGATGCCTGTCGGCAATGCTCACTGGAATGCCCCCGGCGAGAAAATTGGACTGAGGATCCCGACCGCCCGGAAACGCTGGCGTTAGCGTCTCGCGCCGCTCTTTGCGTACACGCGCAATTAATCTGCTGAGCATACAAAGGCCGCCAGTCATCCATATGACACCCAGGATGACGGCCGTCCGGCCCTGTGTCATGACCCATACCGGATCGCCAATGGCACCGAGCGGTCTGGCCCAAGTCAAATGCGGCGCCCAAAGCTTATCGATAAGTGCTCCTGAAGGCAGAACGAAATTGAATGCGGTGGCGACCCAGATCCAGTATTTCGTGGTGGCACTCGCGCGCAGAAATGATGTCAATGCCCACGCCGCTAAGGTTACGGTCGAGGCAAACAGCAGGTGGATGCTGAGATAGTACATCGCGCGTGCGATATGTTCATGCACGTTTGCCTCCACGAGCGTGGCCGTTCTTGTCACTCCGCGCCGCGCTCTGCAGGGCCTTAAGGTCCCGCAAGGTAAGGGCCCCATTCTCGAGCAGGTTTGAAACAAGCAGCCGTGGGGAACCGCCGAACAGATCGAGCAAATCCCGTGTCAATCGGCTGCGGTACTGGCTTTGATTCAGGGCGGGCTGAAAAAGCTGGGCATTGCCGATCTTCTTTACCTTTCGCAATGCACCCTTCTCCTCAAGCCGATAAACGAGCGTTTGCACTGTGGTATAAGCCACGCGCTCATCCTCAGGGAGGCTCTCCAGGATCTCGCGCACCGACGCGGTCCCCAGCTTCCAGTACTGTTCCAGGATGCGAGTTTCGGACTTGGAGAGACGACGTTCTTTCATGATCTCCTATCAATCACGGCAATGCTACTACAAGTAACGTTACATTGGCGACTTCGTTTCTGAACCACGAAACAAACTTGTTGTTCGGTTGCATCCCTGACTTTCCATTTACAACAGGCGATCGGCAGGATCGGTCGCTGGAGGCTGCATGGCAGCCGCCGAGGATGATTGCTCTTCCTCGAACAGGCCTCCTGACTGTGAACGATATTGCAACGCCTTCTCGACGGCTTCCACGCGGTTGACGCGCACTTCAAAATGCGAGGAATGCAATCTGCGGTGCTGATCGCGCAGCGCAATTCTTGCTTGGAAAGTTTCACCGTGATGGTACCGTGCGGGAAGCTCTCCAAGACTGTAACCAAGCAGTAAGCCCGTCCATAACTGACGGGCTTCCAGCTTCTCGTTGCCAATGCGATGGTTAAGCACGGCTTCGCGCAGAAATTCCCCCCCGCTCAAAAACAATATGTAGCCGGAGAGGGCCAAATGCCACGGGGATCTTCCAGCCATCGGAAGTTAGCGCGCGACCACGGCAGTGGCGAGAGTAGGCGTTCAAGTTGCAGATCTACATAGGAGTTGTTCGTGATCCGAACCGGAAAGACGTATTCGGTGCCAGACGCATATACGTAAGCAGCTGCTTCGATAGCGGAATTGAGCTCGACATGGACGTGGGGGAGAGGCTCGGACCGACTCGAAGGCAGAGGGAAACCTACTGCCATCATGTCGCGAGCTAGACCAAGGTTAAATGATCTCATCTTTTTCATATCCACCCTTCTCAGCAGACGTGCACATCGTGCATAACGTGCATTCAATCAGCAGCCTTACGAGGCTGGCAGTGAGGACAGGCCGCTAACGGAATTTTGGACGAAGGTACGCCGTATCTGCTGGCCAACTCATGAATACGCTTCGCGTTAGGCTCAAAGAGGTGAATACCGCGTCCGGAGATATCCAGCCGCATGGTTGGGAATCCAAGCATTCTAAGAATATGTCCCACCCTTCGAGGTTGCAGCGGCGGCATGTCGCCCTGACGCGTACGGAGAGCATCCATACCCTTGGCTACCTCGTCTACATGGACCTCGCGCTTGCCTTCATGGCAGCAGACCAGCAGCGTTTCCACGGCCAATGCTGATAAGTGCACGGTTCGCTCGCATCGGGCAGCGTCATCCTGCGGCTTCAGCTGCCTGGTGACAAGTGCCTGAAGTGCCGGATCCATCAGCGACGGGACAAGACTTCGCGCGACGACCTGTGTAGCAGCTGAGAAGTCGGTCGCACGGTGGCCGGAGGCCTTTACACTGTCATAATTGCAAAGCCGATACATGAGCAGTTGGTTTTGGATTGGTCGATGGTCACTGGGTCTGGCCCGGACGCGATGGCACCGTCGGAAGGATCTACATGGATTTTCAGACACGTTTCCGTGAACTTGCTGTTCAACTCCTGCTCTCCAACGTGGATAGCGGTCGCCCCTCCGAGTTGGCAGAGACGTCCGTCCAGCGAGGTTACGACGTCTGTGAACTGTAGGCTTGGTAACAATCTCTCTACTTTGGCATCCGCCTGGCAGACCAACAATGTGGGCCGCATACCGCCGGCAAATGTCATCGGGTAAATGCTCGCGGAAAGTATTGCGTGCCTGCAGAAGCACGCCAAAGTCCGCAACAGCGCCATCACCGGTACGGTGGAAGAACCATACAGGAGTAAGCAGGGGGAAACCTGCAAACAGTCACTGAAGAACGATGCAAAACAGAACGCAGTTAGCAAATCGGCCTGTTCAGGCGAACTTGATGCCCCCGCGAGGTGTGAGCGAATTTCACTAAAAAGGCTTTCCACTGACCGATAGGCTTCAGGCTTCGAGGGGAGATAACCTATCGGCATATGTGAGAAGTCAGCGGGAACATAAGAACACCCCTTGACCGATATCTCCGGAGCAATACTGGATTCGCCTGCTCTCCAGTGCAGCAGGGCGCATGGGCGTGGGTCGGTGCCAAGTCGCACCACCTCCAAAAAGTGCCATCCGCCAGTACCGATCCGGCTGTGGGCATAACGGACGAATCCGAAGTCGCGGTGGCGGGTGTCCCTGCTGAAGTGAATGAGTTATTTTTCCGATGAATCATGGTTCCTCCTTCCGGTGCTAATTGCACAATGTAGCTCAGTCGCTTGCTTTTCCGAGTAAACGCACCCGGAGACAACAGCGGCGCAAATTGTTTATTGAAGGAACTACTAAGGAACCTTGCTACTGGATCTACGTTTTACGACGGGTCTAGGTCTTACTGCGGTGTTTGTTTTGCAGCTGCTTACGCTATAAATCTACCGCAAGCAGGCACGCGGCGCAAACAAAATTATGCGCCGGCAACTCGCGATCGACCACATTTTTGTTGGACAGGATGCAAGCTTTTTGATGCGCTACATCTGCGGCTTACCAAATTCGAGCGATTGCAGAGTTGGGTGGCGAGGCGCTAACTGAGCTAAACCCGTGATGCCGCGGTTGTATGTCGCTGCGATGCGTGCAGCTGGCGAGTCGCTCGTTATCCGCTCAATGAAATCTCCAGTCCCGCTTTGCGCAATCCGTCGATCAGATGGTCAATTGTCTTTGAGTCCCACCACTTCTCGTAATCGCGGCGGACCGAGTTGGCAAAGTCGGGACGCAGAGTGAGCAATTCCTGAACAGCCTTCTGCGCCGCCGCATGGCGGCCCAGTTGGCCGAGAGCTGCGGCTCGAAGAGCGACGGCATGGAAAAATCCCGGCATATCCATCCGCGCCGCCACGTCCAGCGCCTCGGCGTATTTGGCCTCGGAGTAGGCGTCGATAAAGGCTGGGGAGTGCAGCACCGGGGGATGGTGCGGATTGAGCTGCATAGCAGCTGCGGCCATCTGCGCACCTCGCTTCCGATCGCCGGCGTGGTGCACACATATCCCGAGTATGCCCATGACCGACGCATCCATGGGATTAAGTGCAAGCGCTCGCTCGGCCGCAGCGCGAAAAGACGCCATTTCCTTCCGGAAAAAATAAGTGAATGCCAGCGCGTAGTACCCGAGAGCATGCGTGGGAGCAAGATCCACGGCGCGTTGCGCGGCCGCAATGGCGCGCTCCAGAGGATCAGGCCGGGGATTGAACTCGTCGGCGAACTCGGTGTCGTAGAGAATGGCCAGCATGGCCCAGGCGTCGGCCTGGTCCGGGTCCCGCTCGACTGCGCGCTCTAGAATCCTCCGTGCTGTTGCGTGTTCCGTGGGACTGATGCGCTCGAGAAAACTAAAGGAGCGAAGGAGCGCCTCATGTGGAGTTAAGCTCTCTTCACTCTTGCTGCGCAGTGTCTCGCTCATGCTCCGGGGCAGGACGCCGTATTGATCGGCAACGGTGGAAACGATTCGCGGGACCAGATCGTCTTGCAGTTCGAACACTGCTTCTGGACTGAAGGCGCGCTCATAGGTTTCAGCCCAGAGATGCGCGCCGGACGATGTATCTACTAACTGGATCGCGAGACGCAGCTTGCCGCCGGCTTGACGAAGCGTCCCCTCCATCACGTAGCGCGCGTTCAACACCTTGCCGGCCTGGCGGACATCGATGGACTGCGCGGCGTAGCGCAATGTTGAACTGCGGGCAATCACCTTGAGATAAGAGAAACGTGACAGCCCGGTCACGATCTCTTCCGATAATCCTTCGGCGAGCCCTTTCAAGTCCTCATTGTTGACCGTGTACTTGAACGGCAGCACCGCGACCCAGAAGCCGTCATCAGCTCTGGCGCTGACCGACTCCGCAACGAGCCCAGGACGTGCACTCGAACTGGAGGCTGGGGCGGAGCGGGCGCTGTCCCGCGCCAGGTCGCGGAATTCGTTGCTGACATCGCGGGCCGTCTGCAGACGGTGGCGCGGATCTTTTTCCAGGCAGCGGCGGATGATGCGGGCGAGGTCGGTAGGCAATTCGGGGCGCACATCGGTGACCGATGGCGGAGTATCGCGCAAGATCGCGGAGATCAGGTCTGCCGGAGAAGTTCCTTCGAACGGGCGGCGCCCGGTTGCCATCTCATGTAGTAGAACGCCCAACGAAAAAATGTCGGTGCGATGGTCGAGCGGTCGGCCTGAAGTCTGTTCCGGCGACATGTAGGCCGGCGTCCCCATCACGACGCCCACTTGCGTCTGGCTATCTGAGGTTAACGTGGCGTCGCCACGGTTGGCCGCGCGCACATCTTTTGCTAATCCGAAGTCCAGCACCTTGACGCGGCCTTCGTTCGAGATCATGACATTGGCAGGCTTTAAGTCACGGTGCACGATACCCTTTTCGTGAGCTGCTGCGAGTGCATCGGAAAGCGCTTCAGCGATTTCGATAATCTGCTGGACTGGAAGTCCGCTTGCGCAAATCAATCGGTCCAGCGGCAGGCCTTCGACGAGTTGCATCGTCAGGAAGTGCACGCCGTCAGATTCCTCCACCGAGTGGATGGTGACGATGTTCGGATGGTCGAGTTGGGCGAGAGTCTTGGCCTCGCGACGAAAACGGGCCAATCGTTCCGGATCATGGGCCATTTCGGCAGGCAGTACCTTGAGCGCGACATCACGGCCAAGTTTCGTGTCTGTAGCGCGATAAACCTCGCCCATGCCGCCCGCGCCCAGCGGGGACTGAATTTGATAAGGCCCAAGTTTTGTGCCGGAGGTCAGAGGCATGGGTGCGGGCAATTATAGCCCGTGCAGTACGTTGCAAAGGATGCGACGATTGTGCGCGATTTGGCGGCGATTGGGGAGTTGACTTCTGGTTTGCCCGTGCTCCAGGAATTTCTGAGATCGATTCATACAAAACGACTTCCCATTACTGATCTCCGAAACAGCGCGTTCGGACAACCCAAGGTTCGCGCGGTGAACTGGAGCGACCGAAGGTCACCGCAGTTGTTGACGTAGAAATTCATTTGTCCGCTCGTGGGCGAATGCTGCAGCCTCAGCGTTGTAACGGCCCCCCAGGGCAAGCATCGTCGGCAAGCCTTACCTTGGGATTATTTCAGGGTTGCCCGTCACTGAGCCGCAAGGCTGGTCCCCGGCTTGAGAAGGGCCGATCATTCGAGATTCATCCAGTTCTCGGTTACTTCTTCAAGCCCGCAGTAAAATTCGTCATCTCCCGGAACCGCTATTTCTTTCGCGCGATCGAGGCATCTTCCAGACTGGTCCTTTTGTTCCACCCGTGGAAACGCGATAAGTCACGCGCGTTCCAGGCCTCGCGCAGTCCTGGGCGACCAAGATCCCAGTCTGGTCGGATTTGGCTGGTCACCACGCGCAAATCGTGCCAGAGATCGATGACCGAGGGACGCCCCCAGAACCAGTAGCCGTTGTAGATGCTGTAAATTACGAGACCCGGCTTGAGTACTAGCGTATGCGGGATCATTGGGTTGTGCTCAGGGTCGGTGTACTCCTGGATGTCGAGATCCTTCTGAACTTTTCGGTCAGGGTCCGAAAGGAATGTCCACTGGGCTCCGACTGAGGCACGGAATTCCTGAAGAGTATGGTGATCGTCGGTGGCGATCGTG
>DASRFR010000053.1:0-10984 GCA_035651455.1 Terriglobales bacterium | reverse complement strand
GCAACCGGAATCAACCTCGCCAGCAGTCGACCTGCGGGAAAATACGCCTGCAGCTTTCCGAGATCGAACTCGTCAAAGAACCTCATCCTGCTCACACCCACGAAGTACAAGACCGCGAACAGCAGCCCGTGACCCGCAAGGGTCGCCCACCCCGCCTGGCGCCACTCTACGATCGCTCGCATAAGGAGGACCAACACTAGCACGCATGCTAATGGTTTCAGATAGGCTTCGCGGACCAGTCGACTGAAAGAGTGGCCCGTCTGCCGATGGTAAAGATGGACAAATAACGCGGAAGCCACGAATAGAGATACAGAAGTTCCCACCACTGCTCCTGGAAAACCGTACCAATAAATCAGAAGAAAGCTGACGACCACATTCAGCACAATGCCAATAAAAGCTGAGTACACACCAGGCCGGAGAATACCAGAGCCGACTAGGATCAGGTAACCCGGACCGGTAAGCAGATTAAAGTAATTCATGATCAGTAAAACGCGAAAGGGAGTGACTAAAATCTCAAAGCCAGGTCCCAACCAGAGCCGAATAAATCGATCTGCAACCAAAACCATATAGGCGATCAGGGGCAACCCCAGCAGTGCCAAGTATTTGTGGGCTCGAAAATACAGTTCAGTAGCGCGCCTGTGGTCCCGCCGGGCAGCCAGTTCGGACGCAGCAGGAATCAACGGTCCCAACAACAGTCCTGGGGCTGCGCGGAGTTTCAGCGCAGCGTCGGCGCTGATCTCGTACCAGCCAGCCGGCACTACCCCCACTAATCGGCCCAGGTAAAGCTTTTCAACTTGATTGTGAACGGCCACTGCCATCTGCGTGAGATAGAACTGCAGGCTGAATGAGAACATCGTCCGCATTTCCGCGAGTTCAAAATACCGCACTCCAATGTGCACGCTAGGCAGCAACTTGCGTGCAAGAACGGCGTACATGAGCAGCGTGGTGACGGCCCCCGCCAGGTTGGCAAACAGCAGTCCGCGAATTCCCAGCGATAGGGACAGAAAAATTGCGCTCAGGACAGCGCTCAGCAGGACATTAAAGGACGCCCCCATACTCGTCAGATCCACTCGTTGCAAGCCGGCGAGAATTGACGAAAACAAGAGAGTCACAATATTCGTCGCAGCCAAAATCAACCCGCACCTTAGCAGAAACACAAGTTCTTCTATGGGAATAGGAGAATCGCGAAAGAAAAAGCGTGCAACTGCGTCCGCGGCCATCCCGCCACCGGCGACAAGTCCAACCGCAATCGCGCAGAACAAAACAAGGCCAGTATTGACCAAGCGGCTCAGTGCCGCCTCGTCACCGCGTGCACTGTACTGCGAGACATGTTTGCTTAGGGTTCCGACCAGTCCCAGGTCTGCCAGCGAACCTAAATTCACGGCGGCCAAAAACACAGCCCAAGTTCCGTATTCCCCAGTTCCCAGCTTCTTCAGGATGTACGGTGTCAGCAGAAAGGGGACGGGGCCAATGATCAAGACGCGCAGGCCGGCCGAAAGCACGTTACGGATGATTTTGCCAGCAACTGTGCTTTGCCGCTCCTCAATGATTCTGGCAAGAAAGCTCAATGCAGAGTGCCCTGTGCGGCTGAAGCAACTTCTTTTTTCCATGATGGGCGTGGTTCGAAAGACTCGGCCTGCGCCGCCAGGCCCAGAAGCGCCGCAAACAACAGGAGATTTTGAGGACTGTAGAGCATCATTTCAAACAAGCCATGGACCAAAAGTGTCACTATGCCCGTCGCGGCGACAAGCGCAGTCGTAACTGTCCGACTACGCCTCAGGTTTCGTATCAACAAATAAATTAACGGACCAAAAAATAATATAAATCCGACCAATCCGGTTTCCGCCAGGAACTGCAGATACATGTTATGTGCGTGCACTTCCCCGTAATCCCAATTGATAACTGAAGGCATAAGATCGGGAAATCTCATCCAGCCTACGCCCACGATCGGGCTCCGCAGGAACATTAAGATTGCAGCTCCCCACAGCTCCAGCCGGGTCTGCTTGATGAATTCTTCCACCTGCTCGGCCCGGAACAGCGGCAGGACGTCAATCATGCTGGCAAGCGCCACAGACATGATAACTATAAGTATCACTAGCACCAAGCGAAAGACATTTACACGGCTAAAGACAAGCACGACGGCCGTTCCGGCCGCCGCTCCGATCCATGCACCACGACTGCCGGATGCGAGCAGGCCAATGAGGCCTGTGGCAGCCAGCGTGGCGGTGACAACCACGCGGCGGCCTTGAGACCGCGTGGCCAGCGCCAGCAGCATCACCACCACGACGGCACAGAAAGACCCAAACGTGTTCGGGTGAGCGAAAACGGAGTAGGCGCGATCCACCCAGGGCTTGTCATCCGTAACCGTCAAGCTTGACCCGCTCATGATGCCAAACAGCGGTCCAAAGTCTCCAATTGCGAGCTGGTAGAGACCATACAGCACTAAAGGCACCAGCGTGGAACCAATCACCAGCACAATCTTTTCACCAGCGGCGTAGGTCGCGATCGCAGCCATAAAAAATATGGCAATCGCCCAGCGCAACGCCGAAACAAGTAACCAAAATTGATTTTCGGAGCGGAAGTAGGTGCTGGAAACCGCAAAGACAAGAAATGGTGCGAGGGCGAACGAAGACCAGTTCAGCCGTACCTCGCGAAGCATGAAATCGCGGGCAAGAGGGATAGTCACTATGACGAAGATCAGGTCTAGATATACCGGGGAACCGCTGCCAAGCCGGAATTGGACATCAAAAGGAATGAGGAAGCTCAAAACCAGTAGCGCGGTCGGCATATGCCGCTGCAGGCTTGCTGCTGCTGCAAACATCGCCGCTGCCGCCAGACCCAATGAGGGTTGGATCAGGACGACCAGGCATACCGAGCAGATCAGGGCCGCGATCAACAGCTTGTGTGTGAGCCAGTCCCCTCGAATACGGGGCGACGAGCCGGCAGGTTGGACCATCGGATCCATTCGGTCACTGGGAACCGAGACACTCCAAAATCACCCGCAGCAAAGTGCAGGACTATTTCTGTGCTCCAGCGATCAGTTTGTCGCCCACCAGCACATGCGCGAAAAGAAAGTTCGCGACTGAACGTGCGTTTCGCAGAGCGGAGCGTTCCCCGAAGGCGGCTTTGATCTCGGTCCCAACCGACGGCTGCGGCCGCCGCAGCAAGCGCTGGAGATTGCCAGCGTACACGTCCTTGGTCTTGACGACAATGCGACGAAAACCGTTCTGGCGCAGCAGCATCCGCACGCTTGGCGGTGTGAAATACAAAACATGCTGATCCGGCCAGATGCCATATGCCTCCAGCCCATACAAACGAACGCTCAGGCTGCTGAAATTCGGCGTGACGAGATACACCACACCGCCCGGCCGAAGGATACGGTAAATCTCAGAGATCATGTCAGCCGGTGCGGGAATGTGTTCAATTACGTCCATCAATGTGATGACGTCAAAACTCTCGCCGGAGAACGAAGCCTGCTGCAAGGCGCCGATGAACACCGGACATCCGGTCTGTTCTGCCGCATAGCGGGCCGCGAATGCTGACGTCTCCACGCCCGCAGCTTGCCATCCGAGGTCGCGGGCAACACTCAGCATGGCGCCCAATGCACACCCCACATCCAGTAAACAAGGATTGGAGGGCAGCCGGAAGTGGCGCTGTATGAATTTTAGGTGGGCGCGCCGCTCGCTCACTGCATTTTCACGGTTGGCCAAAAATAGCGGCAGGTACTCGTTAAGGAAATACTCCTCGGTTTCGTTTTCGCCGCGGAACGGCAGCAACGGATTCACCATCCCTAGCGAACATTTGCGGCAAGAGATCAAGGGGCCAAAACGCTGACTGAAGTCTCGAGATCCGCAAACAGGGCATGGTGAAAGCTCGCTGGGGCGAGCGACCACAGCGCTCGTTATCGATTTTCTGTCCGCACGGCTCAAGGTTTGTCGCCCCAGGTCGGCGGAAGTTTTCGAGCGCGCGCCTTCAAGCGCAGGCGGCGAGTGGTCCTGGCGATCGTGCCCGATACTTCATTCAAAAAAGCTTTGCGTTCGTCGGCTGGATCCAATTGGTTCCAGTATTCCCTCACCAGTATGAATGCCGAACTGACGACTAGAGACATGATCGCGCCCAGCGCCAAAATCAGCATGCGCTTCGGGCTTGACTTTCGCTCCGGGATATCCGCGGGATCCAGGACGCGTACCGTGGGCAACTCCTTGGCTTCCTGAACCTTGGCTAGCTCGTACTGCTGCGTCAGAAGTTCGAAGACGGTTTCCTGCATCTTCACACGCCGGTACAGGTCGGCCCACTGCACACCAAGCAGAGGCAGCTTACGGATCGAGGGATAGATGTCCTTGCTGGGGGCAGGCGTCGCCAGATCGCTTTCCGTGCCACCCAATTTTTGCAGCTGGCGTTCCAGTTCGCTGATCCGGCTCTTGAGGGAGCGAACACGCACGTTATTTTCGGTGTAGATCTGCTCCAGCCCCTGCAACTCCGATTGCGCCGCGATCAATTGGCCCTGCAACAGAGCAGCGGCTTCGACCATCGCTCGGGCCTGCTCCTTGATATCAATGGCGGTGTTCTTGCTAGCGTATTCACTAAATTGCCGCGAGGAGGCGTCAAGTTCACTTTTCACGGTTGCCAGACGCTGCTCTATGAAGACGCGCTCGCGATGGGCGGCCGACATGTTTAGCTCTGCCGCGACTCGGTTTAGCTCCTCAACGTACCCGTTGGCGATATCGCGGGCGCGTTGCCTGCTGCGGTCTCTCACCTTGATAGTGATCACGCCGCTCTTACGATCCTCCTCCACGGACGTGAACTTCACCAGGTCCCGCCGCGCAGTTTCCATGTAGCGGTCCCAGTACACTTTCTGGAGCTGAAAGCGCTCAATCAGGCGATCTAGAACGGTTCGGCTGCGCAGGATGGAGATGTAGTAAGCGCCCTGATTCTTGTTGCCCAAGAGATCTCCCGCCAGAGGCCCGATTGCGCCGAGATTTCGCGCCGCCAACCCAGCCAGCATGGCGGCATTCCCACTGTTGTCCGGAGGAACGACTCGAGTTGTCGCCTCGTAACGATTCGGAATGAAGATCACTACGAGGGTGAGCAGCAGCATAGCCCACATCGCCAACCGTAGCACGGAGGCGCGGTTGTACCAGACTAGCCAAATAGGGCTCTGCCGGTCAGCGAGAGGCAGCGAGTCCAGCGACGCCGATTGCGTGGAGTTTCCGTATTTCTCAGGCCGGTCTACTGTCGGAGGGACTTCGACCCTGTTCACAACCGCTACCTCCCGGCTCACGACTGGTGCCAGTCGCGTCACAATTAAAGGGCGACACCTTAGCGTACATGCCACTTAGGCCAATATGTTAATTGGAATGAGGCGACAAAATTTTCCTGGTTCGCAGCAGCGAGAACTGGAAATCTCCACCGCTCAAACTGGGCGAATGCAGTCAACGTCAAGTCCGACCGAAGAGGTAAATGTCCTTCTGCCGACCAGTCGTCCAGCCTGCCTCCTGCAGGCACGAAATCAGACGCTACCCTCCCGTGTCTGTAACCGATGCGTAGAAAACACTTGGGGGAAAACCGGTAGGTGCTCCACAACTGAATGCCTCGCCCCTCACGGCCAACCCAGCTCCCCATTAAATTGCCGTTATTGGTATGGGAATCTCGGTACACGATATTCCAGTAAATGAACTCGCCGCGAAGGCTACGGCCTGCAGGGACGTCCGTGTAAGCCGCTTCTGCCCGGAAATCCAGCCGGTGGACGCCAGGAACGCGAGTGAGATAGATGCCGGGGTTAAACGCCGCCCGACGCGGTGCCGCCAGCGGCGACGGATCATCATCAACCAGCGAATCAGTGTACAGTACGAGTCGGTCCCGGAGCTTCGGAATACGGTAAGAGAAATCGAACCCGCCGCGCCGATCGCCGGGATCTTCCCCCGGAAGATTGGTTTCGTTGCTACGGCCAATACCGGTCAGGCTTTTCCAAAGCAAATGAGCAGTGAATGGAACGTTGCCGCCGCCAAACACAGCCATTTTAGAGAACCCCAATTCAAGATTGGGAGTGGGCTTGAACGAGATCTTCTGGCCGTTGATGTAGGGTCGGGTGGGAAACCGATGACCGGAAAGTTTGCCGACGAAAAAATCCGTACGTATTGGACCGAGCAAGGCCAGGAAGCCAGGCAGCTCGAATGGAGATACGGAACTTGCACGAAACATGACGATCGGTTCCGCGTTCGTGCTGAACATCAGCGGCCCGCCCTGGGAAGGTCCCCACCACAGACTCTGCTTTCCAAAACTGAATTGCATGTTGTGCATGGTGAGCCCGACATAGCTGTCTAACAACCGCAGACGGTTAGTAGCTTTTCCGGACTCGGCGGGGAGGACGGGAGTCTGATCCAGCTGTGCAATCAATTGCTGAAGGCCGGCTGAAGTTCCCGGACCGGTTGGCGCATGCTGATACTCGCCCCTGACGTAAAAGGTGAGAGGTCCGGCGCTGGCGCGACTGGAAAAGCCGCTAACAAGATTCGCACCCTGTTCGTAAGGTCGGCCCTGGTCATTGATTACCGTCTGGCCGAAATGAAAGCCGTCATTCAGCGGCTGACCCTGAATGCCGGTCGCGCGGACGTACACGGACTCAACCATCGCTTCGAAATTGGAGCCCCCGTTCCTCGCCGAAGTTTCAAAGCTGAACTCGGCAGCCAGAGCGTCATAGATCCGCCGGGCTTCCAAATCGCTGTCCTCTCCTTCGGGCTGGATGCGCTCACGCGCCTCCTCCAGGAGGCGCGCGCATTCCATGCGCGTCCAAGGCTTCAAACCGGCGAATGCGGACGGCAGGTATCCCAGGCCACTCAGCCTGTCAAAGGCCGCGTACACCCAGCTGTCCATGGGCACATATGCCGAACCCATATTGGCGGGATTGCGTCCTCGATTTTCGGCCGCGCGCTCAAATGTGCCCCAGTTCTCCGCATCCTCGGTGTTCGTGTTATGCGAGGCCAGGACCTCCCGGCCGATGAACCACCCCAGAGCGCTTCCGACCAGTACATCAGAGGCAAAGTGTTCGCGGCTAATTACTCGCGAGGCCGAAACGGCCGCTGCAGCGGAATAAGCAAGGAGTTTGGGAGCAGGCCCGGGATACTGCCCGGCAAACACCGTGGCCAACGACCATGCCAAACTGGAATGCTCGGAAGGAAAGGAACGGCCGCCGGTGCGGAACGAGCCACTGTGGCCGCCCGCCAAGGGACGCTCGCGCCCGGCAAGAAACTTCACGGCGGAAGTGATGGCGAAGGTAGTTGCCGCCGCTTCTGTACCTAGAATCCCAGTGTCGCGCAGGTGATCGTTACCAGTCACATGCCCCCACAGATACGCAGCGCCCGCGGTGCCAGCGAGCGCGGCAACGCCGAAATCAGAGAAGGTCTGACTGCGATGCTGGAGAGTGAGGCTAGTGGGAAGCTTGTTGGCGATTGTGCGATCAGCAGTTATCAATGCTGCCGTCCCCCCGGCAAGGGGCAGCATGATTCCAAGATGGCGCAAGCGCATGCGCCGCGGCGAAGTCCAGAGGAATTTCTGATCGCGAGCGAGATGCCGAGGAAAAAGCCGTAAGGATTCACCAGTTGTCTCGCCCGTTCTGGGGGTAGCGGCGGGAACGGGAGGAACACATGGCACCTCAATCGTCCTGCTGAGATCGGTGCAGCGTGCCAAGGGTGCCGCGGCTTGTCGAGCCGAGTCCTGTGCGAGGCAGAATTGACCGGCAATCAAGAGCGCGGCAATCGCGGCAAGAAGCCTTTGCCCTCTCCACCGGCAGTTTCGAAACGTTCCAAACATCTCTGGCGCAAGCCACATCCCGCTTCCAGCACAAATCAGCTTTGTGCGGGAGCAGCTCTCAAGGCGCTACCGTTCGGGCAGCAAGGCTCTTGTAAGTCGAATCCAAACAAGCAAGTAACAAACCCGCGGCGACATGCCAAAGGGTCTCGAATCAGCAATGCGGGTCGGAATTGCCGGAGTCCTGGTATCAGGGTTAATTGCTGTTGCTGCTGCCCAGTTGGCGACGCAAACCGAGCACAAAAACTGGACCCTCGAGAGTACCCGAGCGCCCATTGCCTGCCTGCAGGTCCCCGTCAAAATCAGCTTGATTGATGAAAGGTCGATCGGTGACCCCACGGACGGGCGTTGCCGCGAAGGTTCCAGCACTCCTTCGGTAAGCGAGACGCGCACGGAGCCCGCCTCTGTTCCGGACCGAACCCGATGCAGGAGGCGCAAGCGCGGCGGTGGTCGCGCTGGTTCGGAAGCGACAGGCAAAACGAGGGTTCGCGTGGCGGCGAGCCTTGCTGGAATCCGCCACCCTGCTCACGCTGCAGTACGTGATCCTCTTTCAAATGGACCACCATCTGGTCCAGGGCAGTCTCTTTAATCACTACTTCAGCGATTACGCGAAGTCCCTCAGGGTATGGGCAAGCACCGGTTGGGGTGACGGGGATCCCTTTCTCGATAATTACATCGCGCACCCGCTGCAGGGCGCGCTGACAGGGTACATCCAAGTCCAAAACGACCCGTCTGGTTACAACCTCGAGCTTTCTCGTTCAAAGGCGTATTGGAAGAGCCGCCTGAAGGCGGCAGGGTGGGCGGCAGCATATAGTCTGCAATGGGAACTTGGGCCCTTGAGTGAAATGACGGTGGAAAAGTATGGCCGTCAAGGTGAATGGGTGAACAAAGGAAAAATTATCAACGGCACGGGGCAGGTCGATCTCGTGATTACGCCGGTCGGCGGATTCGGCTGGATGGTCTTGGAGGATTTCCTCGATGCTAAGGTGGTTCGCCGAGTGGAAGAGCACACGAGGAGGCGCGTGTTGATAAATCTGCTTCGATGCGCGCTAAACCCCGCCAGAAGTGCGGCTTCGATCCTGCATTTGAGAAAGCCTTGGCACCGCGCTACTCGCGACAAAGTGCGGTAAAGTCAGGTAACTGTCCTCGGCGTTGCAGTCGCCAGGCCTCTAATGCTTGCGTCACGGTGGACGTAATATCGTTCATAGTACTCGCGGTATTCCCCGCCGCGCACGCGTTCCAGCCAGGCGGAGTTCCGTTCATACCACGTGACGGTGCTTTGCAAGCCCTCTTCGAGTCCAATCGTGGGAGCCCATTCCAGTTCCTCTCTTGCTTTCGTGCAATCGAGCGCGTAGCGCCGGTCGTGACCTGGACGGTCCGCTACGTAACTGATCAGGTCTTCGGTTTTTCCCAAAAGGCGCAATACGCGCCGGACCATGCTTATGTTCATCTCGACAGAGCCGCCACCGAGGTTGTAGGTCTCCCCCACGCGCCCCCGCTCAATCACGGCTAATATGCCGCGGCAATGGTCTTCCACATGAAGCCAATCACGCTGCTGCTTACCGTCGCCGTAAACGGGCAGCGGCTTGTCGGCCAGAGCATTTGAAATAATCAAGGGCAGGAATTTTTCGGGAAATTGGTAAGGACCGTAATTGTTAGATGCCCGCGTAATCAGCGCCGGGAATCGGTAGGTACGAACGAATGAGCGTACCAGCATATCGGCTGCCGCCTTGCTAGCTGCATAGGGACTGCTGGGCGCCAGTGGAAACTCCTCAGTTGAGCACACGCCTTGGGGGAGATCGCCATACACTTCGTCGGTAGAGACTTGAACGAAGCGCTTCACTTGCAGCTCCCGCGCCACCTTGAGCAAGGTGAACGTGCCGGTGATATTGGTATCAATTACCGGCCCGGGTTCGTAGATACTGCGGTCTACATGGGACTCGGCCGCGAAGTGCACGACGACGTCGCAGCCGCGCATGGCCTCGAACACGCGCGCACCATCACAAATGTCCCCGCGAATGAACCGGTAATTCGGATGATTGGCAAGCGTCGCGACGTTTTCAAGGTTGCCGGCGTACGTCAGCTTGTCATAATTGACAATCGTGGTATTGCGGTGGAGCGCGAGCGTGTGATGAATGAAGTTGGAGCCGATGAATCCCGCGCCACCGGTGACGAATATCTGCATGCGTCTATTCTCCGAAATGCGTTTCGGCGGCTACGGCGTTCAGGCGATTGGCGCCGGTCCGGGCTACCAGGTTGTTTGCACGTAGCAGTGACTCAAATGTGCCGGCATCCGTCCACCAGCCCTCGAGGATGTCGTAGGTGAGCGTGCCCTCGTCGATGTAGAAATTGTTGACATCGGTGATTTCCAGCTCCCCGCGAGCTGAGCGGCTCAAACGGCGGATCTTCTCGAAAACGCTGGCGTCGTAGAAATAGATTCCAGTCACAGCATATGGAGATCTAGGGCGCTTCGGCTTCTCCTCAATCCGCACGATACGGTCGCCGACAATTTCTGGCACGCCGAAGCGTTGTGGGTCTGGGACCTGCTTCAGTAGCACCTTGGCCCCGGAAGGCTGCCGTTTATAGTTCTCCACCGCAGCGCAAATATTGTTCTCAATCAAGTTGTCGCCGAGTACCACGCAAATACGGTCGCCGTGGGCGAAGTGCTCTGCCAAGGCAAGTGCCTCAGCAATGCCTCCTTCACCCTCCTGGTAGGTATAGTTGAGGTGCGGCAGCCCGAACTCACGCCCATTTCCCAGCAGCCGTAAAAAATCGCCCGCATTCTTGCCACCCGTAACGATTAAAATCTCCGTGATGCCGGCATTCACCAGCGTCTGGATGGGGTAGTAGATCATCGGTTTGTCGAATACTGGCAGCAGATGCTTGTTGGTCACCTTGGTCAGCGGCAGCAGTCGGCTTCCGGTACCACCGCCCAAAACGACTCCTTTCATGTTCATGCGGCGTCCTTATCAAAGATTCTGTAAAGTGCGAGGGCACTTTTCAACCTTACCGATTGCGGGTCAGAGGGTGCGTAGAGCGTGTTTGGCTCTGTTGACATCCTAAGTTCCACTCCAGGCTGACAGCAACGAAACCGGGTTATGCTGCGGCCAGCTCCGGCGAAACTCGCTGCTGGTTATGGCTGAAGTGGGCTTGGTGCGATTCGGGCAAGTGGCTCTGGATG
>DASRFR010000052.1:0-122768 GCA_035651455.1 Terriglobales bacterium | reverse complement strand
GCAGTCGCACAATTATGTCAGGCTGTACCACGATTGGACCGACACGTTGACGCTCTTCGCCGATGGTCACGACATTCCGCCCGATATCCGGGCCGATCTGGCGCGCCGCAACATACCTGTCGTCGATGGCCGGATCACCGGGATCGCCCATCACGGGGGCCATAACGCCGCCGTCAAGCTCGATACCGGCCCCAATGTCGCGGTCGACATCCTGTTCGCGCATCCGCGCAACAAGCCGTCCGCAAGCCTGCATGAATCACTGGGCCTCGCCACGGTCGATACGCCCGGCGGCATCGCCCTCAAGGTCGACGAGCGCCGCGAAACCAGCATGCCCGGCATTTACGCCGCGGGCGACCTTGCCAATCCCCTCATGCCCTCGCTCACTTTGGCATCATCGCACGGCGCGACGGCGGGTATCTCCGCCCAGCAGTCGATGCTGGTTTAGATCTCCCATGACCGACGAGCTTCCCATTGTGCTCCTCCATGGCTCCTCCACCGGCTCCTACTCCTGGGCGGCGGTCCGCACGGGCTTCCACACTCGCGCCGCTCGAATCGTTCAGGACCACATCGCTGAGCGTCAACTTCTTTCGACCTGTCTGGGAAGCGCGACTGTGTGTGGAAGCCCACAGTGAAGATGGGATGAGAAGGCGCCGCGCTATGACGCCGACCAGGAGGATTCCCCGATGGCAAAAGGCGGGATGTTGTCAAAATCAAGCGAACTGCAGGCAAGCTTCGACGTTGAAGGAGAGTCGATCACGATCGGTATCGATCTCGGCGATCGTTACAGCTACTGTTGTGTTCTGCGTGGTGACGGACGGGTGCTGACCGAAGGTCGAGTGCGGACCACTGCCGACGGACTCGCCAAGCATTTCCAAGATCTTCCTCAAACACGAATCGCTATGGAAGTGGGAACCCACTCATGGTGGGTCAGTCGCGCTTTGTCAGAATGGGGGCACGAAGTCATTGTGGCGAATCCGCGAGCGGTCCAACTTATTACAGCCGGGAACCGCAAGAGCGATCAAATGGACGCCGAGGTCCTTGCCCGACTCGCACGCGTTGACCCTAAGCTTCTTTCTCCGATTCAAGATCGTGATAGCGCCACGTACCCAGATGTCGCCGAGCTCAATTCGCGCGACCTTCTAGTCCGAACTCGAACAAAACTGATCAATGCAGTTCGCGGCATGATTAAAACGGCAGGCTTCAGGTCGCCGTCAATCGGCCCAGAATCCTTCGCATCAAAGGCATCTCCGCTCATTCCCGAACAGCTACGATCTCCCCTCATGCCTTTGGTCCAGACAATCAGTGAGGTCACACTACGAATTCGTGACTCCGATAAACGCCTGGAGCGAATTGCACGCGATCGATACCCTGAAACTCTTCGCCTGCGCCAAGTTCATGGTGCAGGGCCCGTGACTGCACTGCAATTTGTCCTTACCGTTGGAGATCCTTTGAGATTCCACAAATCCCGCGACCTTGGCCCTTATATTGGGCTGGTTCCGAAAAAGCGTCAGTCGGGCGATGTGGACAAACAAATGAGGATTAGCAAAGCCGGCAATCGCAGATTGCGTTCTTTGTTGGTGCAATGCTCTCAATTCGTACTCGGCCGTTTCGGCCCTGATTCGGATCTCAAAAGATGGGGCTCTGCGATCGCGAGCCGCGGCGGGAAAAACGGAAAAAGACGTGCCATCGTCGCCGTCGCAAGAAAACTTGCCGTCTGCTACACCGGCTGTGGATCACTGGAGACAAGTACCACCCGCTATATAACGCCTCGGCGCTAAACACAGCCTGACGCATGGTATCTCGCGAGCTTGCCCAAATCATGCAACAGCCCAGCACGAGTTGCAAGAAAACACGAAGGAGGATCAAAAGCAGCTTGACTAGACCGTGTTGTCGGTGACTGCGAGTTTTTTGATGGCCCTCGAAGCCGAAGTGAAGTAAGCAGTACCAACTGATACTGAGGACCCCAATCTGCACAGAGCCCCAGTGGCCCGTTCAAAGTGCGTATGGAAGGAAGGCTAATCAGTCGGAAATAGGCACAGCCTAGCTCGAAGCAAAAAATCTGAGTTAAACAAGTCGGTTAGCCGGAGAACGTGGTTCACATGGTCCACCGCGTGAGGGAGAGCTACGTCCGGCGCCAGCGGCTGTAGGATTGGAACCAGTCGGCACCATATTACGTTTCCCAGGTTATCCACTGGTCGCCCCAACCAACTTCCTCCACTCGCCCAAGAGCTTGCCACCGCTAGAGCGAGAAACTATTTAATTCCGGGTTGTTGGGTGTCTAGGGAATCATTCAGAGGCGCGCTTCCGGCTACCTGGATGTGAAATCTGTGCTTCTTTCGTTCACTAGAGATTCAGGCATTAAGCTTCGCGCTTTGGCGAGCAAGATGGAGATGTGTTCAGATTTTGACACAAGAGTTTTTGCACCCGCGGAACGCGCTGCTCGCTCGGTAAACGGTTCACTGAAAGCGCTGAACATAATCACGGGAACCTCTGGCAGTAGATCAGTCAAGACCCGTGCGGCATCGAGGCCGTTCATCACGGGCATCGAGAGGTCGAGCACAATCAGGTCGGGATGCAAGTCCTGAGCTTTCTCGACCGCCTCTTTCCCATTTTCAGCGTCTCCGCAAACGACAAAATCAGGCTCGCTCTCAAAGAGCTCACATAAACCCTGTCGAATCACGAGGTTGTCGTCTGCGATTAATACGGAATGAGACATACAGCCTCCTCGTGTCCTTGGCAGAGTGCTGGCGCGTCTATTTATCCCAGACAACAGACGGCTCACAGGCGAGGGCTACTTCAACCGTACGCTTTCAATAGACCGCGTAAATACCCTGACGACCGTACGATAGCGCGCATTTTCGGGTACGCCCCTGTACGTAGTAAATATTCTCTGCATGGATCGCTTCTATGCCGCGCCAACTCTCAAAAGGAGTAGTCTGGAAGAGTCTCTTCTAGCATCTTTCCGCCGTGCCCTTCGGGCGTCGGTTCCTTGCAAAAATCAGACAGCGTTTTCGCTGCGCAAGGAGCCACTATGGCCAAGAATATACGCCCGTCCGCAACATCCCCTCCGAAAGAACCTCGCACTGATGGAGGCGGAAATCATGTTCACAACGAAATCTTGCTCGGACTCTCAGATAAGGAATGCGAGCCTCTGCTCTTGGAACTGGAAATGGTCCGGCTGAAGGTACACCAGATCTTGCATGAGCAAGGGGACGCCTTGAAGTCCGTTTACTTCTGTAATGCAGGCATGGTTTCCATTCTCAGTGTCTTCCCCGATGGCAAGAGCGTGGAGATTGGACTGGTCGGCAAAGAAGGATTTGTCGGCCTGCCCCTGGTAGCCGGCTTCAAAACAGCCTCAAATAGAGCGATCGCACAAATTGAGGGTACTGCCTTCCGAATTGACGGTAAGACTCTAGTGGCGTTTTTGGCCAAATGTCCAAAATTGGAGCGTAGCTTACAACCAGTATTCACAAATTTGCGGGGTGCAGATTTCCCAGATTGCCGCCTGTAATCGGCTCCATGAGGTACATGAGCGGCTAGCGCGATGGCTACTAATGTGCGCTGACCGGGTCGGATCGAACGAACTGCCACTGACGCAGGAATTTCTTGCCCAAATGCTCGGTACTCGCCGGTCCAGCGTCACGGTGGCGGCTGGAATTCTGCAGAACGCAGGAATCATAGCCCACAATCGCGGTGCCGTGAAAATCGTTGACCGTGGAAAGCTGGAAGAAGTTGCTTGCGAATGCTACGAAATCATGCAGCAGCAGATCGAAGATTGGAAAAGTCACTCCGACTAAGTCTGTGCGATAGCGCACCTTTCCGAGTTGTTCATAGTACCGACAAGTTTTTCAGCTCAGGCCTACGATTCAGGAGTTCCCTACGACAGCTGTCACCTAGGCCTCGCAGCCTCGCCGATAAGGCGGACGGTTTCCTGCGAAACCAGACTGGCAATTTGCCTCGCAGGGCGCAGCTATGGCCAAGAATCCACGTCCCTCAGCAAGAACCTCTGCCAGCCTCCCTCCCACCGATGGCGACGGAAATCAGATTCATAACGAGATCTTGCTGGAACTTTCGGGCAAAGAGTGCCACTCGCTGCTCTCGGAACTGGAGTTGGTCCGCCTGAAAGTACACCAGGTGTTGCATGAACCGGGCGACTCTTTGAAGTCTGCCTATTTCTGTAATACAGGTATGGTTTCGATTTTGAACGTTTTCCCAGACGGAAAGAGCGTAGAAGTCGGATTGGTTGGCAAAGAGGGGTTCATCGGCCTGCCCCTGGTAGCTGGATTCAAGACGGCCTCCAGTCGCGCGGTAGCGCAAATTGATGGGACTGCCTTCCGAGTGAACAGTGAGATTCTGGCGTCATTCCTCAAGCAGTGCCCAAAGCTCGAGCAAAAACTGCAACAGTATTCCCAGATCGCCGCTATGCAGATTGCCCAGATTGCCGCCTGCAACCGGTTGCATGAAGTGAATGAACGGCTGGCCCGATGGCTGCTAATGTGTGCTGACCGGGTGAAATCGAATGAACTGCCACTCACACAGGAACTTCTGGCGCAGATGCTTGGCACCCGGCGTTCCAGCGTGACAGTGGCAGCAGGGATTCTGCAGAAAGCTGGGCTCATCGCCTGCAGCCGGGGCGAGGTGACAATCATTGACCGGCGAAAGTTGGAAGAAGCCGCTTGCGAATGTTATGGAATCATGCAACGCCAGATCGAACATTGGCAGCGTCACTCAGATTAGTCTCTTTGTGCGATAGCCAACATTCGTGAGTTTGTGGGCGTACTGACAACTCGGTTTTGGTTTCTTAGGATACGCGTAGAAAGCGGACTCCTTTTGGACAGTGCACAGAATCGGTCCGCTCGGGCGATCTTGCCTGCTCAGGAGTCCCAGCGCATTCTGGAGGTCGAAATGCGAACTTCACCTGAGCGTTTTCTTCCAAGTTCTGATAACCAAACTTCGGTGGCACCTCGACAGCTGCAGAATATTCTGCAGAGCTGGAAAGAAATAGCTTCAGAGCTGAATCGCGGTGTGCGTACGGTACAACGTTGGGAACAAACGCTCAGACTACCTGTGCACAGGCTCGGGAAAGGGCCGCGAGGCCGGGTATTCGCCTTCAAAGACGAATTACATTCTTGGTTTCGGAAAGATGCTGGGTCCAGCGCTTCCGAGCTGACCGATGGGCGTCCTGGACCGGCGCCCGCCGAGTGGCCCCATACTCCGCCCATCATGAGCTTCGCTGAGGATCACTCGCGCGCAAAGCGTCATTCGGCCAAAGGACGAACCCCGGCGGGCAGAACATCGAAGGCTCAGGCAAGCGTTCTGCGATCGATCAATGCTTTTTTTGCAAAGCAATGTTCACGCCAGAAACAGCAAAGGTGCAAAGAATGTCGTTCTGCCTTGCGCTTCATCGAAGGCCGCTTTTCTGTCTATGGCACAGATACGCAGTGGAGGATACCGATTCCATATTGTCCCGTCTGCGACGGGAATATTGTGAGAGAATCCGGCCCAAATCCCACGATCAACTGAGCCAGCTCTTCGACTGTTTTGTGCGATAGCGCACGTTCCCGAGTTGCTCAAGGTACCGACAGTCATCGCGCTCAGCAATACCATCAAAATTCCAGACCAGACAATTTTTGCATTTGGAGTTGGCCTTGGCCGGCATGGCCACCATTCTCTGCATCGACGATAACGAAAGTATCCTCGTACTTCACAAAGCCATCCTCGAACAAAACAGACATAAAGTTCTCATTGCGCTTAACGGTGCCAGTGGCATTGCTATCGCCCGCAAAGAACACCTTGACGCAGTTGTCCTCGACTTCAACATGCCTGGCATCGATGGTGATCAGGTCGCCGAAGCCATAATGAAGAGCCAACCTAGGGTGCCCGTGGTGATCTGCAGCGGATTTATTGAGGAGATCCCTGAGTCTCTCAAGTGGTTCGCAGACGCGCTAGTGGCGAAGGACAGCGGGCCCGACGCTTTACTTTCCGCAATCGCGAGAGTGGTCAGATCCAGCGCTGCTCAGGAGAAAACTCCCGTTCGAAGGAACACGTGTGTAGAGGAACGGCTGAGCGCTTGACTGCAGAGTATTCAATGAAAACTCTCACTTGTGATCGGTGGGAAAATGCAAATTGGCGAAACCTATACAGGGCGGCAATCCTTGAGCATGAACCTGAAAATATGCCGGCCCGTATCGCATCGGCGAAAAATGCGATTGTCCTGCGTGTAAAGGAACTGTTCCAGAATACTGGCCACGATGGTCCATCCGATAGCACATGACTGAAGTCTCGTGCGGTACGTCCTCTTCGGTACAGAAGTACGGTGGGATCATCGAGGCCCCAACGAACCTCATTAGGATGGAAGGAGTTTGCTAGTTGGCGGGCTGCCCTTTGCCCTCGACTATGCGGGAGGTTGCAGGAGCGGCTCGGGGTCCGCTTCGATGTGGTAGTCGGCGTTGCGAACCAGCGGGTCACCTGGGTGGCTCCGCAGCGCGATGACCGGGGCAGTTGCGTAACGGCAGCAACAGCGGAATTCCTCGATGAGCTTTTCACGCTCGGGCATGGGAATAGAGTGGCCTAGAACAAGGAGCTGATACCCGTTTGCCTTGCACAACTTGAGGGCACTATCTCCCGCGATCACTGATTCGACATCGTAGCCAGCCTTTTTCAGAAGCATGTGGCGCGTGTGCAGCAGGGCAGCGTCGGACGAGACGAGAGGATACGCGGCTTCTCTCTGGTAGGCATCATTTGCTGAGGGCAGCGGATTTAGCACGAGAGTCGGGCGGCGTTCCGTTAGTCCGGATACGAAGCTAAAGGGCGGGGCAAGCTTTTGTGATAAAGGCCCTGGGACTGGTCCAGGGCCTTATCTGCAAGCAGTCAACTGCTCTGGGGGAAGGACAATGCTCGCAGACATGCAATTGCGTGGACGATGCCCGCTCTGATGTGACCACGGTCACGACTTGGATTTCCGAACTAAAAAGGCCCTGGCTGCGCTCCCAGGGCCTCACCTGCAAGCACATTGGCAAGCCTTCCCAAAGAAGACAATGGGCTCGCAGACAATCTGTGACTATTTTACCCTTGCTGCCTTCTCGGATGCGACCTGTTTGCGTTTGCTGGTGGGGAGGGGTTGCCGGGATTTGCTTGCTGTTTGGATTTTTACTCGCAATTTTATGGACTGCTCTCTGAGTTCTTCTGCTGTCCGCTGCAATTGATCTGCTTCGGCAAGAAGTTCTGTAAGGGTGGGTTTCTCATCCATACTCTGCCCCCCAGTTCCCAATTATAAAGTACATTTGTACACATCGATGCGTCGCACTGTTGCAACAGTTGCCCATTGCTGCGCCGTGCACGCGTGCATACGAACGATCCGAGACCTACGCAGCCTGACAACCATCAACCGCTGACCAACGGCTTCGAAACCAGACGGAGAGTCGGTTACGCTTGCTCGGCACGCCAACTGATTGCCGGTTTCGGACGCCAGTAAAGCAGAACGCTTAAATTTGTGACTGCGTGGAACAGCATCCCTGCGGCCAACGTTCCAGTGACGAGGAAAATGCTTGTAAATATCAGCCCAGTAATTCCAGTGACAACGGCTCCCTTTCCACCTTGATAGATGTGGTTAAGGCCGAAAATAACAGCGCTGCAGATCACTGCTGGCAGAAGAGGAACGTGAAATGGGAATGTGTGCAAATACCGGATCAGGAAACCTCGCACCAAAAGTTCTTCTGAAATCGCTGCGGTTAGGGCAAGCGCCGCATACCAACGCCCTTCGATGGCAGATGCGGGAAGAACAAATCTGAGCGGGCGCAATTGCGCCATCTCAATGTAGCGCAGCTCTCTGTACTTAACGATGACCTGCGTGACCGGCAACAGCCATTGAAATATTGCGAAAAGCAGAAATAAAATCAGCAGACTCCACCACAGCCACGAGCGCCCTTCGAGCAACGGCTCATGAATTCCGACACCTTTCGCGGTGAACAGTGCGTTGAAACCAACGGTGACACACGCTGTCGTCGCGGAAAGTGCGAGTATCGCAATCGTTTGAGCGTAATACCGGAGTCTGGCTTTCGATGTTGGTGCCGCTTTGAGCGCCCGCGTGTCCCACCAGTCCCACACCGGGGAGACGAAGATTAGCCAGACCGCTAGCAGATTGCCGATGCTAAGCATCGCGTCACACCATTCTCACCCACATCGCCAGAAATTCTGGGTTCATCGTAAATTGGTCACTTGAAATCAAGTTTCTTCACAGTGCCCTCTCTTACGATGCTCTTCGCAGTCGTGTCCACCTACGTTGCTTGGGCCTCGGAACGCGCGAAAGCCGCGAACGTGAACGGTAACTACGAAATCGGCAACGTTCGATGGGCAAGGCCAGTCGAGCAAGCGAAGAGCCGCAGGCTGAGGGGGAGCGGTCTCGTCCCGGACGATACTCGGGACGTGCCATTTTGATTCTCACCGTTCCATTCACGCCGACTCCAGAGGGATTCTGTCAGTGCGGATGCGGACGGCACACGACGATTGCGCCCGAAATCTCCGACGACTTCGGTTGGGTAAAGGCAAAACGCATTTCCTACGTTCATGGTCACGGCAGACGCAAGCTTAGGAACTATGGCGCGCTCTCCACTCCCCTATTTCGAGTGAGCGATGGCGTAGATGACGCCGACAACGACCCCCAATGCCAGAAGCTGACGCCAGAATCGCAGCGAGATAAAAGCTGGGATCGCCGAGACGGCAAGTGCTCCGCCCAGTCCCATTGAGTGCCGCATTGCGATTGTGGCGGCGATAAAGACGAGGAGCGAAATGACCACATCGATCGTGCCCGCCTGCCTCCGGGCCGCCGCCCTCTGTTCGACTGCCGCCGTCTGTGTCGGGTTAGTTGGGGCGGGCCGCGGCCTTGGCTGCGGCTTTGTTTGCGGCCAGACAGACTTCCAATGGTCGTCCCAATCCTGTCTAGCCTGAATTCCGCCCGGCGTGCCCAGGCGCTTGGTGAAATAATCCTCGTACCATTGGCGACTCATGGAGAAACCTCCCGCTGGGTCGGTCATCTTATCGCTGACCCAGAAATTATCAAGCGGGAAGTTAGAGCGGCGTGGAGTTCCACCTGGCGGGGACGGTGGATCTCGGGGAGCAGCGCTATTCCTTCGGGGATCACACTGCTAGAATCCCTGTCGCGACTAGACATGTTCAACAGTCCCCAACCCGCTGTGCGGCTGGGTTCTCGATCCTTAGCTTGGGGGGTTAGTTTTAACCCCGGAGATCGCTGCTAGAGCCGAGTGACAAATCGGATGTGCAGCAATTTTCCGAATTGTTTGCTATTGCAGCTTGGCGTACTCTGCTTTTGCGCGCTTTAAAATAGGAATATCGGGGTCGGCATACTTCCAAAGCTCAAGAAATTTGTAGTAAGCATTCCGGCTGCTGACTTTCTCCCCCACCAGGGAGTAAGCCCGGGCTTGTTGCAGATACGCTAGTGCGCCTATCGCGGCATTTTGCACGATCCCACGATGGTCGATGATTTCTTGAAATTCAGCGTTAGCAGCCTTACCGTCATGAGCCAGCAGATCGGCGCGGCCGCGCAGATACACGGGGCACAGGCTGAAACCGGCGATTCCGAGCTCGTAAGGCGAGGCGGCCTGAAGTGCCGTCAGCGCGGCCGGGACATCGCCTTTCGCAATGGCCAACTGGGCACGCAGGCTCGGCAGGAAGTTGAACTGCACCACTGTGTCGGTGGGATAACGCTTGTTCATGTCATCCTCTACGGTCCGTGCCCGCGCATAATCGCCACCCAAAGCCAGGGCCATAGCAGCCCCAAATCGCACATCTCGCCCCGCTGACAGGGCGAGCGCTCGGTCCGCATAGTGCCGAGCTTCAGCGGAATTTCCGAACAGACCCTCACGAAAGCCGGCATCGGCTTCAAAGCTCGCGGCGGTTTCTTTTTCACCTGCGCGCTCCGCCACCGCTACAGCTTGCGCTTCGAGTTCGCGAGCGCGGCGCAGCTTTCCGAAATACCCGGCTGTATCCGCCTCGTTAAGCAGCAGCATTTCCTCTGCGCCGGGTTTGCCTCGGGCCCAGGCAACCTGCTGCTGCATGTCTGCAGAATTATTTTGCAGGAAGGCAAGCGTATATAGGTTCAGGCGGAGGTCGGTAGAGTCGTATCCTTTTGCCAGTGCGTCTTGGGCGGCGTCGCGCGCCTCCTGAAAACGGTTTAGGTAAAGATATGCGTACACAAGATTAGCTCGGCTTAGAGATCCTTCGGGGTCGAGTTCCACGCGTTTGAGCGCCTCGGTCAGGTCCTTGTCGTATTGCCCCAGCTGTCCGTAAATTATGGCTAGGTTGTTGGAAGGCACAATGTCGCGCGGATACGTTTGTCCCCACAGCTCATAGATCTGCCGCGCCTTTTCCAGTTCGCCGGTAAAGTTCAGGTAGTACAAGGATTCAATGTAGAACCGCTCGCGCTCGCTTACCCGGTGCCGCAGTCCATAGGCTTTTCGTATACTGTCGGCTGCCTGCTCCGTCGCTCCAAGATCCAAGTAACATGCGCTCAGCGAAGCATAGGCGGTAGCGAAATTCGGGTCGAGCTGGATGGCTCGCTGGAACTGCGGCACGGCTCCGGCAAAATCCGCGTGTACCGTCGCCATTTTTCTTCCCAGGCTGAACGCCCGCAACGCGTCGAGAGACGGCGTGGTGGCTTGCACTAGCGGAGTATCGAACTCGCGAATCGTGCCGACGGATTCTCCCAATTTCTTCCTCAGGCGCGTGCCTGAGGACCCTACCGCAGCCAGAACATCCTCTTTCCGTCTGACCTGTACGAGTTCTTGCGCGACGGTGTCTCCGGAGGCACAATTCAGGGCGTCAAGTCCTATGAGGTATTGGTTTCCCAGAGTCGCGATTAGTCCGGCCAGCATTACCTTGCTGCCGGCACGCTGGCAGACGTCGCGCGCCAGCTCACCGGTAACCCGCTGATCTGGATCTCGCCCCATTAACTTAAGTATCCGCGCCACTTTGCGGTCCGAGAGCACGGTTACATAAGGAGATTGCTCGAGGTCTACGCTTAGCGCCTGCTTTAGAGTGTCGTCGAAGATGTCATCCCCGGTCCGGTTGTCGAAGTCTGCTAGCAGGACTGTGTCTTTTTCTGTCACCGCGGGGGCTCGACGAGAATACAGAAACAATGCGATGCCGATGCCCACAACTGCTGCCACTGCGGCTATGAGCTTCCACACACGATGACGCGAACCTCCACGACCAACTCGTGTCATCTGCACAGCAGTAGCAGCTTGGCTCGGCGAAATGGCTCCGCCTGATTCGACGTGGCGCTTAAGCTGTTTGAGATCACTGCGCATCTCGGACGCGCTCTGGTAGCGCAGCTCGACTTTCTTCTCCAGTGCCTTGTTAATAATTTCCGCCAGGTTGCCAGGTATTTGCCCGTTCCATTGCTGCGGCGGAATTGGCGCTTCGTGCAGAATTGCACCGAAGATTGTGCCAACTGTCTCACGCTCGAAGGGCAGATGACCAGTCGCCATCTCGTAGAGCACACCACCGAACGAGAAAAGGTCGGTTCGCCCATCCAGCGGCCTGCCCGCAATCTGTTCGGGCGACATATAGGCCACCGTACCCATCTGCACCCCCGGCTCAGTGAGGTCGCGGTCCGATGTCACAGTGGTTCCACTTGAGTTGCGCGGCGACGCTGCGGCGCGTCTCCCGATCGTTTTCGCGAGACCGAAATCCAAAATTTTGGCGTGCCCTTGCTTAGTCACAAAAATGTTTGCGGGCTTAATGTCGCGATGGATGATGCCCTGAGAGTGAGCGGCATCCAAAGCGTCAGCGACCTCGAGAGCAAGCGAGAGCAAGGTGTCGCTCTCAAGCGGTCGCCCGTAGATCATGTCCTTCAACGTCATGCCATCGAGGTACTCCATGGCAATGAAAGCGCGACCATCCTGCTCGCCAACGTCGTAAATAGTGCAAATGTTCGGATGGTTTAAAGCAGAGGCAGCCTGCGCTTCACGTCTAAAGCGGACCAGTGCCTGCGAGTCGCCGGCGACATTCTCAGGCAGGAATTTCAACGCGACGAAGCGGTGCAAGCGCGCATCTTCGGCCTTGTAAACCACTCCCATGCCACCGGTGCCAAGCGGCCCGAGGATGCGGTAATGCGACATGGTTTGGCCGATCATGGGCCGTAATGTTAGGGTGGCACGCTGACCGAAGTCAATGCCATGGTAATTGCTAATCTCGTTACCAAGCTGAAGTCGATAGCTGAATCCCGATTACCGGGAACCGTGCTTCGGTACGGATGACTGCACAAAGCAGCCTTCGGTTTCCACCAAGTTTACAGTCGAGCCGTCTTCTCTACATGCAAGACCTACTGATGCTTTACTGGCGGGCTGCCGCGTCCTCAAAGAACATCGACGACAACAAGAGTAATGTCATCCTTCTGGTTGACTGTCACCGGTCGCCACCGCTGGAGATTAGAAAGCACTTTACGCGATAGCTCGGTGGCCGGTTGCAATCGACAATTGCGTACGACCCATTCCAGTTGCTGGTCTCCGAACGCCTCTCCGGCGGCGTTCTCAGTTTCGGTCACGCCGTCGGTGTAGAGCAGAAAGCGATCGCATGGTTCAAGCAGCAACCCGCAGACGGGGTACTCAGCGTCGGGTCGGACTCCGAATAAAAGCCCGTTACTTTCAACACGCTGCATTTCCCCTGGACCGTTACGCCAGCACAGCAGCGGCGGATGTCCAGCAGCAGAGTAGAGCGCTTTGCCGTTCCCCGCATCGATCCAAATGTAAGCCGCCGAGACATACTGGCCGGGCGCCTCACTCGACAGGATACGATTCAAGCCACCAAGCACTTGCGCGGGATCATCGGCGTGAACGGCAACAGAATGCATGGCCACTTTGATCATCGAAGAAATAAGCGCAGCCGGGACGCCATGTCCAGACACGTCTGCCACAAGGATGCCGACATGATTGTTGTCTGGCAACACGAACTGGTAAAAGTCGCCGGCGACGGCGGTCATGGGAAGATAAGAAGCAGCGATGCGGAGGTGCTCAACTTCGGGGACGCTCGCCGGAAGAATTGAAAACTGTATCTGCCGAGCAGTCTCCAGTTCTGTCTCAATGGATAGCAAACGCCGCTCATTGATAGACAGTATTTCCAAAGCCACGTACCCCAGCGAAAACAGCAGAGCCGCAAAGCCTAACGAGGCCACCAGAGGTAGGACGCGGTAGTGAAACACGGTTGATAGGTTCGTGTACAAGACCTCGAGGGCGAAAATTAGGGTCGCGACGGTGAGAATGCGGTGATTGGTTATCACGAGCAACGTGGAAAATCTTGGAACAATTACGACAGCTAACAGGACGAGCATCGCAAGCACGGCAAGCAGGTGGTTGTAGACCACCCATCTGTCGGCTGGGCCCCCGAGGACGAATGTGCTGATGCCGGCCCCGGCGATCGCCAAGCCCATGAAGATTTCCAGTTGGATGAGAAGCTTGAGTTGGCCGAGGCTCAGCTCTCGCCAGGCGCACAAGGCAGAAACCAGGAGTAGGTACATGACCGCTGTATTCACGTACAAAATGGCAGATCTGAAAACTGCGGGCAGAATCGAAACCACGACCGGCGTCTGTAGGAGTGCCTGAAGGCCGTACAACCCGCTCCAGACCCCCAGCCATACAAGGGTACGAACGCCTCTGCCCCAGCGGATGGCTGCGATTGCGCAGGTGATTACGCCAATGGACAAGAAAATCGTTCCGAGGATTACATCCACTAGCTGGCCCCCGAGTGCCTCCCGTGTTACGTCCGCCGCGTTCATGGGCATTCCCCGAAAGGGACTGTTCGTGATGGAAGTCCTTCAGCACAGAATTGTAGCTAAGCCGAACAGAACGTTCACGCTCATGCATCTGCATAGCGACTCAAGTCATTGGGCGGGAGACCGGCAAACCGCAAGCTGATTGAAAAACGTCTTGTCGCCCACGGCGAGTACGGCGGCGAGAAGCGGCCGTTCTTCGTCGGAACTTGGCACACGAGTGGCACATTAAAGACATCGAGCATTCCCCTATGTAGTCCGAGCAGCCCACCCACGCCCTGGGTTTCTGCCTTGAGCGACCGCCACGGCATCCTACAATTACTTCCAAGAGTTCGCCTGATAAAAAGGCAAAGTACGCGGGCACGGGACACAGCTAAACCGTCGCGCCAGCCAGGCAAACCTGAGGCAGGTCGGACGCAGCCCCCCTTCGACTTCGGTTTCAGCCCCTTCGGTGCGTATTTTTCGACGTAGCTACGGATAAAATGCAACAGCACTTCGGTGATCTCTTCCCCCCGCATGGCCACGGCAGCCTTGAAGGCCCGGTGGAATTCGGGGTCGATGATGAGACTCATTGTTTGTACCCTCCCTTCATAGTCGATTTAGCAATGTGGATCAGCTGCTTTCTGAGCCGGGCGCGCCGGAAGGGCGCGGCCGCCAATGGTGTGTTGCCATTTAAAGCAAGATCAACGCCACCGTGGCGGATCTCGATTCCATTCCCCTGTCTGAAGTCCCGGGCTTCAAGGAAGTGGCTCTGCCCTGGTACTCCGACCAGGTCATGCCCTTCGACATCACCATCGCCGCCGCCAACGAGTATGGCGCCGCCGCCTCCGCCAAGGTCTCCTATTGCAAGATCTTGAACGAAGGCTTCGGCACCTCGATCGACGACACGGTCATGGAACAGCAGGCGACTTTTGTCGTGCGCTCGGTCTTTCCTCTTCAGGCCGTCGGACGGATGAAGATCTTGAGAAAACCCGCTTAAGTGCGGAATGGAGGGGAAACCTGGTCCCCCGCCCGTTTTGGCCACTTTGCCACCGGCAGCAAGTGCTGCCGTGCCGAGCACTACGGCGAGCCGTAACTCGACCCTTGTCGTCGAGTTGCGGGCCTTCCAGCGGTGGTCATTTCGGGCAAAACGGGTGCCCCGCCCCTAGTGGGCAAGTGCCGGCCGTCAGCAAGAAAATGTCCGCTGTTAAGTGCGGGATGGGTGCGGAAGTCGTTACTCAGCGGTTAGGGGATCAATAGCCGGATGAAGGATGTGGAATACTTAAAGGTATGGACGAGGATGTCTGCGGCGCCGCCCCCTCCCACCTCGTCTTTCCATAGGATTGGCTCGGAGGCACTATGGCCCAATCTCTTGTCCGCGCCGCGCAGTACTTAAGGATGTCAACCGAACATCAGGAATACTCTCTCACCAACCAAACAGACGCAATCTCCCGGTATGCCAAAGAACACGGATTTGAAATCGTGAAAACGTATGCCGACGCCGCGAAGAGTGGCCTTCGCCTGAGGAATCGAAGTGCGTTGAAACAACTGCTCGCGGACGTGGTTCGAGGCGACACCAATTTTCGCGTGATCCTGGTTTATGACGTAAGCCGATGGGGACGATTCCAGGATGTAGACGAGTCCGCGCATTACGAGTATCTGTGCAAGTCATCCGGAGTGCCTGTCCATTACTGCGCCGAGATCTTTGCCAACGATACCAGCATGCCAGCAGTCATTATGAAGGTGCTTAAGCGCACAATGGCGGGCGAGTACAGTCGGGAGCTTTCTGTGAAAGTCAGAGCAGGTCAGGAGCGCTTGGCGACGTTGGGTTACAAGCTGGGAGGCATGCCGGTTTATGGGCTGCGGCGATTGTTGCTGGATACGCAGGGTAAGCCGAAGCAACTGCTATCGGCCGGGCAGCGCAAGAGCCTGACTACGGAACGTGTAATTTTGGTGCCCGGCCCCGCCAACGAAATTGCCATTGTGCGGCGCATTTTTCAGGAGTTCACCGAAGAGCATCGCAGCATGCATTCGATTGCGTCTCGGCTCAACGATGACGGGATGACATACGTTACAGACGGGCGCTGGAGTCTTAGCGCGGTTCGGCGCACGCTAAAGCAGCCTCAATACACTGGAACTATAGTCTGGGGCCGAACTTCGGGGTTTCTGGGCGCTCCTGTGCGATCTGTACCTCGTGACCGCTGGGTCACGCATAGCAATGCATTTGAACCGATCGTCCATCCTGAGCTGTTCCGTCTGGCTCAAAAGAGGTTCGAGGCCTTCACCCACAACCTTCCAGATGACGAACTCCTGCGCCGACTCAGGAAAATCTTAAACGCTCGCGGAATACTCACGAGCAGAATTATCGACAAGTCGCGTGTATGCCCGGCGATCACCACATACCGGAGGCGCTTTGGCAGCTTACTGAATGCTTATGCTCGGCTCGGTTACAGCAAAGCGGCTGTGTCGGGTATGGCATCGCGTAGGCAGCATCTACTATTCATACGGCGCGCATTGATCGACAGCATATTGGCCGAGTTTCCCGACCAGATCGAACTGGTACCTCAGTCAAAGAAATGTCGATCAGTATTGAGGCAATGCGAAACAGGACTGTTGATCGCAGTCGTTACGGCGAGATGTTACTTGCAAGGGGCTACAAGGTTCTGGATCGTTTTCAAACCTTCCTCGGAAGGCAATCAGGTCATCGTCCTTGCCCGACTGGATGATCGCAATTCATCCGTTTCGCGCCTCACTGTTCAGCCGATGCCCGAGTTTCGTGGCGAGTCGCTGCGTCTACGAGAACACTGTGCCTGGCTGCAAAAAGGAGTAGCGATGGAAAAGATTTCTGACTTGTTGCAGGCCATTGCGCGCCTAGACGCGACACGTAGCTGAGGGCTGCAGCATGCAGGCGTTTCGTCCGTAGAAGACGACGATTTCCTTACTCACGGTGCAATCAGGGGACACGCAGGCGGGTCTACGACCGAAGTTGACAAAGTGCACAGTCCAAACCATGTGATCGTCAGCAACAGTTTTGCTTTGGCAGACAAGTTCAATCCTTTGTGACCAAACCTGCGGGCGTCTCTCCGATTTGGCGATTCGGATTTGACACGATGACCTGGGAATTCGTCAGCTGCAAGTGCTCGCCTCTTACATCGTGGTCGGAGTAACTCTCCGTGCGTGCTGGTTCCAGCAAATAATTGATGTACTCGCGATCGTAGCCAGAACGTTTCCGGCCGCGGCCAATTAGCGCTCCTTGCCACCTGCGATGAATTCTCTCTCCACGAGGTTGGCATGGCGATTGTGGCCACTGCGTCTAGCGCAAGAACGGAAATCGTTTCTGCTGCAAATCCTTCTTGCGGTTAGTTCGAGTGCTGCTGTTCATGCACCCAGAGGTTGCGAAGTGCGGTATCTAGCTCTGGACGCTCATGCCGAGCGACGTTCGGGTGGTGCACGAGTTCGAGATCACGTTGATTGATCGCCTGGCGCGCGCTTTCGATACGGCCAGCGATTCTTGCCGGGTTAGATTCAGCCATAGCAAGCCTGTATAGCATCCTCCAGCTTGTTATTCCTACCTCAGTGCTGATCATCGAGATGCCTCGTCAGAGCAGTGAGTACAGCGTAGGGACGGTGGGGCAATCGCGATATGCGGGAGATCACGCGCCAGGGTGATGCGGAGCACGGCCGACGAGGGACGGCGGCCGCGCCGAGCGGCAGGACTAAGGGTTCAGCAATTATGCTGCCTCGCGTTCGGACGGCTGTCCCCGAGGGCGGAGGAGCGCCGGAAGGCATAAGCAGGGCGCAGAGGATTTGCCTAGTCAGCGCTAAAAATGTAGCGTCCCGCATGCAGGCTCTCGCGATTGCATCTTGGAGGTCGGCCCTTGATGCGACGAGTGCCACTAAGAGCGACCTTAGATGGGTCTAGGCGCTTTCGGGCACTCTCGTAAGGTCTCAAGCGTACCCCTCAGCTCTGCAAAATGCGTGATGCGCTTGCCGGTCTTAAGCCATTCATCATTATCCTTCAGGCGAAACCTGGAGCCTCGCTCCGTGTTTGGGACCAAATACAAATCTTTAACAGCCTTGTTCTTGACGTCACATCGGCACAGCAATGCTGGGTACTGCTTCTCCGCACCAATAACCGGTACGATCCATCGCAAGTCACCTAATGGGGTTCGAACGCATTGGCACGCTAATACGGAAACTTTGATTCCGTCCTGAAAAGACAAGAGCTTCCGAATACCGGGCGGCTGGCGGATGAGAGATACCTGGCCAGGCAAGGCTCTAAGAATTTGCTTCATGACGCGCCCCTTGATCTGTGCAAGCCGTCGCCGTGTCTTCCACAGTGCAGCGCGGTTTTCGTCAACGCCATATCCGATCAACTGGTAAGCTCGGCTGAGAGTACCGAAACGATCGGAATACGTCGCGGCGCCCGGTATCTCGCGAGAAGCATTTAATATGTCCGACGAAAGCCTGCCGTGAGCCGCAAGGACAGAGCGCAGTCCGTTTAGCAGTTCGTCGTTGGACCGGTTGATGGTGCGCCTGGCAAATGTATCCTGCGCAGTGTCAAACGTATTTTGGTCAATAATTTCTGGGAATGCTTTAGGCTTCAGAGTCCAGCGTTGTTTGGAGACCCGAATGCGCTTGCCACCTAGGAGTCCCGTGCTACGCCCCCAAGTCAAGCAACCCGTATAAGTTGGATGTCTCAAAATGTTCAAGACCTGCCCGCATGTCCACGGTCGGCCCCGGCATTTCAACCGTTTTCTATTAAACTGGGCGGCAATGGTTTTCGTGCTCCACCCCTCCTGGAGCCGAAGTCGGAAGATCTCCACTACCCTCGAAACTTCCTTTGCTGTGCCGGGGACTAAGACCACGCGACCGCCCGCCAGGCTCTTGACTTCACCGTCCTTCAACAACCGCTTCGGCGATCCGTCAAAGTTGACGATCATGCGGCGAAAGCCATATGGAGGTGGCCCCCCGTTCCAAAAGCCGGCTTGAGCATTGATCTTTTTAGTTCGACGCAGCCGGCCTGACAATTCACGACTGTATTCGCCCGCCATTACCCGCTTCAGGGTCTTCATGATGACATTCGGAGGACTGCAGTCATTCCCGAAACTCTCGGCGCAGTAATAGACGGGAACTCCTGCGCTCCTGCATACAAACTCGTAGTGGGCAGCTTCGTCAGCATCTTGGAAACGGCCCCACCGACTGACGTCGTAGACCAAAATTGCTTTGTACCCGGCATCACCTTTCACCACGTCGTGGAGTAATTGCGCGAGGCCCTCTCGTCGCTTCAATGTAAGACCGCTTTTTCCGGCATCTTCATATGTCTGCACCACGTCGAACCCGTGTGCGTCTGCATAGTGCTTGATCAGTGCGGCTTGAGCAGCTAGCGAAAGCCGCTGATTATCTGTGGACATCCTCAGGTATCGAGCCGCAGGGATCAGGGTCGTGCTCGCCATAAGCTCTCCCTTTGAGTGCGAAAATTTGGATCGCGGCAGAGATGGTCGCCGCAAGTGTTCCGCTAGAATGCTCTTGTCCTCATTGATATAAAGATCGAACTCCAGCGATTGCAGTGAAGAGTGCTCCGACGAGTGCCGTTGTTGCGAAGACCTCACAAACAACCGTCCGCCTTGTATCCCCAGTCACAAAATAGGCAATAGACCTGCCATCATGGCGCAGGAAGAGGCAAGAATTGTTTCTCATTGTTTATTCGTCATGCAACGATTGCATCAACCTGCCGGCGCAGCAACGCATCACGTCGAGCCCGTCCTGACCATCGGCCGCAAAATTTTCGCCGTTCAAAGTCACCCCCGCCAGCGGCAGCGAAGATCCAGTTTCGGCGCGCTCGCCTTCTCCGCCTCCGCCAGGTTGCGGGCCTCCCGCTCACGCGTCATCTTATCCAGCCGGCATTGATGCTCCTTGAGCTCCTTTGCCATCGTTGTCGCCGCCTGCTGGATACGCTGCAGCGGCTTCGCCAGCCACTCGTCCTGCACTTTCTCCGCCGCCATCTCACATTCGCCTAATATCACTGAAAGCCTGTTCATCATGTTGTGCGCCAGCAAGCAGCCGACGCCCAGTTTCGCCCACTCAGACTCATCCACACTGCACCGCCTGCGATCAAAAATAAAGGGGGAGGGCCCGCTTCAACTGAGAGCAACTAAGCTGGTGATTGCGATTCAAGCACCAAAGTACCCGCAGCAGCAGAATTGGCCGTCCCTGGTCTTGTGACGGCCCGTCGGCACCGATGACGCAACTCCGGCAGGGAATTGATGCCATTCTGTCCCAAAGCCACCCCGGCAGTGCCTTTTACCTGGCGGCGCACGAAAATGCCTCGATCCCGCGAAAACCGCCGCCCCGCGCATTGCGTCCTTTTCCACAATGAAACCGTCAATTCCCGCATCCCCCTCTCCCCTCCGCATAAAGGGCGTTGCTCCAATCGCTTCGCCGAGCAATCGGACTGCCCTGAACCGTATGAGCACGCGTATCGTTTCACAGATGTCTGGGCGAAGCGAAATGGCAGATGGGAGCACGTGACGGGTCAGGAAACACTGGTGAATACGGCCGCCAAACCCTGATCATGCGCGATGACTAACATCCGCAATCAGGAGTATTCGCGGAGGGGACGCTTGGTATTGCCGTCCTTTTCGCCCGAATTTCTTGTCTACGGTCCGCTTGCCGCTACGCGGGTCTATGTTCACCAACAATATCCAGCTTTGCATGCCTCCGGTAACAAATCCAACGTACTCTGCGGACCCATACGTTACGGTGGCTTCGTTTCCGGTCTGAGGCCGCCGGGCGCAACATCGGATGGAACTCTCGCGCTTCGCTGCTTGTCCCACTCCATCGAAGAGCGGAAATGACGACCAGCACGTTGCCTATGGATGAGTCGCAACGCAAAGCTGCAGCAGTTGCAGGATTCTTCTACCTGCTCACCTTCGCGATCGTAGTCGCGCCCTGACTCATATCGCTAAGCGCGGCTTAAGGCGGCTTGCTACAGCGGACGCCATTTGACTAGCCTTCGTTTTTCCCCAGATCAAGTTGCTGACGAGGTTTGAGCAGCAGCATGTCGTTTCGTGCGCGATCGCCGCGGCAGCGATGCTGCTTTGTTGCGGGTAGTGCTTCGAGCGGCACGCTCGGCGTTGCGGACGCGTGCTGCCGGAATCCCGTCTGCCGTTCACCGTCGCGCGTTCATAAGATCCCGGCCGACCTGCTCGCGCACGGCCGGGTACAAGATTTTTCCTCGATAGCGGTATGTATCTTAAGTTGGGTCAGCGCTTCCGCAATGGTCTTTTCCTTTTCGTGCTCCGAGTCGGATTTTTCAAAGCGATCCAACAGGGTTTACCTTGTCATGATCCTTGATCAGGATGGCGAACCCCACGGACGGTGTATGCTGGCGGGGTACTTCCATCAGAACTGTCCCGGCCCTTACATACTGGCGTTCTCGGGGCTGTACCGATGGCGACTCCGGGCGCGCCCGTGCGTAATGGCTCACCGAGGTGTACAATCCTCCGCGCTCTTGAAGGGAGACACACAAGTGACAAAGACTCATCTTATGAGAATCGCCGTGCTAGGCTGTCTGGCGCTGTCGATCAATGTTCGTGCGCAAGGAAACGGAGACGTTGAATCGCAGATCAAACAGCTTCAGCAGGAGGCGACGAAGGCCCAAATGAACAATGATGTGTCGTGGGCCCAGCAGCATTTGGCCGATGGCTTCGTGGCCGGGCATAGCTGGGGACAGTGGCAGACGAAAGACGAGTTCATCAAGGACCTGCAAAACAAGAATAATAAGTGGAAAAGCGGTGAAATCAGCGATGTGCACGTGGCAACCTTCGGCTCGAGCACGGCTGTGGCTCATTACAAGTTCACCTACGACGCCGACATCGGTGGCGCGCATCGGGCCCGCACGGTCATCTGCAGCGACACCTGGGTGAACGATTCCGGAACGTGGAAATCAGCATCGACCCACTGCTCGATGCTGGAGAGCAAGTAAGGCACAGTCTCTTTCGCTCCTCTGATGCGCGGGGGGTATAATTTTAGAGCCTGCCTACGTTCTCAAGATTAGACCCTGAACGGCAGAATCACTGCCGACGAGGAAACTATGGGAATCCTCGATTCATTAAGTGATGTGCTAAAGAACTACAATAGTGGCGAGCCACGAAACACGGCCGACGCATCTGAACACTTCGATCAAGTGGCGCAAGCGGCCCCACACGATCTACTCGCGGACGGAATCGCCGCTGCCTTTCGCTCGGACAAAACGCCTGCCTTCGGGAGTTTAATCAGTCAGCTTTTCAGCCAATCAAACAGTGAGCAAAAAGCGGGCATTCTGAATCAGTTACTTGCATCTATTGGACCGGGAGCCCTCGCACAGTTGCCGGGCGGGGCGACACTTGCAGGACTGTTGGGAAGCGCGGGGAACCAAATCACTCCAGATCAAGCCCAGAAGATTTCGTCGGAAACGGTTCAACAAGTGGCAGCCCACGCAGAGAAGACAGATCCGTCCATCGTGGAGCGCGCAGGCGCCTTCTACGCCCAACACTCTACCCTGGTCAAGACCTTGGGAGGAGCTGCGTTGTCAATTGCGTTGGCCAAAGTGGCGGAGCGGCAACGAGCTGCATGAAACAAATGCGGGACGTGAGCAGGAGGCTTCGGGGTCGAATACCGCGGCCTACCTACATGCGCTGATCGCCGACTCGCAAGCTATTACGATATGGGTGCGTCGTCGAATAATAACGTGTGGACGCGAGAGCAGATTTTGCTCTGCGCGTCATCATAGCCTCAAAGGAGTGCATCAGATGACTGGCGAAGACCTGAAGAGCAAATATCAACCAGTAGTGGATTTCATGTCACGATATGGGTTTCAGATTCAACATTTCCATGTAGAGAACAACAAAGCTGTTTTAAGCGCGACGGCCCCCACAGAACATCTCAAAAACCGTGCTTGGGATGAGATAAAGAAAGTAGATCCTACTTTTTCGGACTTGCAGCACGATATCGCTGTCGGGTCGGGAACCATGTACGTGGTTAAGTCCGGAGACAATCTGTCCAACATCAGCAAATCTTTTTATGGAAACCCAAACGAGTACACCAAGATTGCACAAGCAAACAGCATTTCGGACCCCAACAAGATCCAAGTAGGCCAGCAATTAAAGATTCCAGCAGCGTAGGTGCAGGAGCCTTGCGAGGCTTATCCGCGCCTAGGAGAGGGAATCTCAACCGTCGGTCCAGTATTCACTATTGTGTGTGTCTCAAGGTTCTGGGCGGTGCAATGTGAGCAACTCGTGCTATCCGACTCGTGCAAGGTGGCAAGCATGCCTACAGCTTGGTTTCTGCCGCCGTTCTTCGCCATGTACAAAGCGCGATGCGCTCTGCGCAGGACCTCGTGGTAGTTACCGCGGCGGGTAGATCAACGAGACTGGGGAAGGCTGCGCAGCCGATCGAGCATGTCCGATGTATACGTCCGTCCTTCAACTCAAACCGCTCGCGCTGGCTTCGGAATCAAGTCACGATGGCGTCACGATAGACCAGGAAAACAGCACGAAAGAGCGGCAAACATCAGCAACCACGAAAAAGGCCCCAAATGCCCCTATGTACTTCGGTTACCTAACTTCGACGAAGTAGCACAAACACCGGCAAAGGAGCTCTAAATGCCCTTTCACGCGGTAACACGGGTTTGAATTCCGCTGGGGAGACTCAACGATTTGATCGACCACTCTTTTTTTCAATGGAGGTTTTCTCGCCCTTGAGCAGCGCCGGAATTCATAATCGCATCCCATTGCGAAGAGGTTTCATAGCGATGCCATTTGCCGTTTGGAGTGGGCATCTTCATTTCGGGCTTGTCGTAATGCCCGTCCGGCTCCTGGTAGCTGCTCGAACTAAGACGACCCGCTTTCGGCGGCTTTTACCGCAAGCCCGTCAACGGAACAACCGTCACCTCTTTTCCTTCCTTTTCGCACGATCTCGCAGAGCACGGTAGCGATGTGAGTGCGCGGGTCGGAGAGACGCGGTCCACGCCCGAGCAAATGAATGCTCCGCCTACGGCACGACATGAATATTCCACCGTCCGGCAAGTCCTCCACTCCGAAGAGACGGGCGAGGAAATCCGGCCGGACGAATTGGTAAAGGGATATGAGATCGCTCCAAACGAATTCGCCGTTATCGATCCTCAGGAAATCAAGGCAGCAGAGATTGAGACTTCCGACACAATTGATCTGTTTCACTTCGTGAAATCAACACAAGTTGATCCGATTTACTTCGACCGGTCGTACTACGTCGCTCCTGACACAGGCGCGGAAAAGGCTTACGCACTGCTGCTGAAAGCAATGCGCAACGAGGAGTGCGTCGGGATTGCCCGAATCGGGATGCACCGTCGGGAGCACATGCTGTTTCTCCGAGCTTCCGAAGGCTACCTCGTCGCTTGTACGATGTTCTACGTGAACGAAGTACGCCCCGCGCCGCGATTGGAATTAGCAACCGAATTCACCAATAAAGAACTCTCGATGGCGACCGCGCTAGTCAAGGGTTATGAGGGAGATTTCGACCCCGAGCAGTTCAAAGACCTATGCCAAGAACGCATACGAAAAATCATCGAGGCGCAGGTGGACCATCGTATCGAGATGCATTCAGCAGCGCAAGCCCCGACGAGTGGTGCCCCTGACCTGATGGAGCAGATTCGGTTGAGCTTAGCTCAGATTAAATCGAACAAACCCGATTCCCCCAAGAAGCCAGCGCGTAAGACTGCTATGAAAAAGAAACCCCAAAGGGTACGCGCCTGAGTCTTGAACAACTGCCGAGACCGCAAGTCCCGATAGGGGTTCTGTTAGCTCTTTTGAGCGATCGGTCGAAGTGCGGCTAACGAACAGCAGCTACCGATACGCGTTCGCCAACCGGCTTTCCTGGAAGCAAGAGCAGAAGCACAAGGCCGATAAGAACAAGCACGCCGGAGCCGACCAGAAATCCCACGCCCTCGCTTGGTATTTCGAGTCCTTGAATCGACATGGTGACCGCATGAGCGAAGCTAGACCACGCCGCGAAGGCAATCACGCTGCGATGCGCCGATGGCTCTCGCACCGCAATGAGCAGGAAAATGCCGAGCGCGAAATAAAGGCTCATCATCATCGTATCGCCTGTATCCGAGTGGGACGGGTCTCGCAGCCCACCAATCAGGGGAATAATAGCGGCAGAAAAGAATAGGCCGACCAGTACCAACACGACCTGCAATGTCCGTTCTCGCGACATAACTTATCCTCCTCGTCGCAATCTGTCCGTAGTAGCGCGGGCGCAGTACCAGGAGTGTCAGATTTGCACTATCCTCTTAAGCGCTCAATGTACTCGTGGGGCACCGACGAGCATCAGGCTCGATGCAAGACGGCGGCTAACCGGGAGCGGCTATGTTACACGCAACAACTCGACAAGGGAGGTGACGGATGAAGGCGATTGTAGTGACGGATCAGGCTGCGGGAAGGGCCGGGGTAAAACTGGTGGAGCGGCCCGAGCCGCAGCCGGCCATCAACGACGTACTTGTTCAGGTTCATGCGTCCGGATTCACCGGGGATGAGCTAACGTGGCCGTCGACCTGGACCGATCGCGCCGGCCGTGACCGAACGCCTTCCATCCCCGGACACGAACTGGCCGGAGTGGTCACCGCCCTCGGCTGTGGCACGACGGGGCTGTCGATTGGACAGCGAGTGTTCGGCCTCACGGACTGGTATCGCGACGGCACGCTGGCGGAGTATGTGGCCGTCGAGGCACGCAACCTCGCACCGCTGCCGGGCGACGTGGACTTCACGGTGGGCGGCCCTGGTGATGCCGGGACTGACCGCGTGGCAGGGACTGTTCGAACACGCCCGCCTTCGTGCGGGGCAGAGCGTCCTCGTCCACGGTGTGGCCGGCGTAGTCGGCTCGATGGTGAGCCAGCTCGCACGCGACGCCGGCGCCTACGTCATAGGTACCAGGCGCGCTGCTAGCCGTCAGACGGCTCTCGACTTCGGCGCACAGGAGTTCGTCGACCTCGATAACGATGCTTTGGAAGACATCGGCAAAGTCGATCTGGTTTTCGATGTCATCGGCGGCGACATCGCGAAGCGGTCTGCGCGTGTCATTCGCGCAGGAGGAACGCTGGTGACCGTCACCGGCCCGACTGAGGCGACACCCTCTGGCGGCCTGACTGTCGACTTCGTCGTCGTACCCGATCGCGGTCAATTGAGTGAGCTCGTCCAGCGGGTCCGCGATGGCCCGCTGCGGACAAACATCGGCAACGTCGCTGCGCTCGACGAGGCCGTTGCGGCCTTCAACCGGACCGAGCGGATCAGGGGAAAGACGATCATCCGCGGATCGGACAAAGTACCAAGCAGATTAGCTGCTTAGAGCCTGGTCGCGTGGTTTAACGAATAAGCAAGGATAGACTCGTCTGCATCGCCTCCCTTATGCCAGGTCAGATCGCGTGACGACACATTCGAAGTGTCACGTTTGCACCGGGCCTGCGGCTCGCAATACGCAGAACTTCTGCCGATCGAAGACCCGCATGCACACTATTGCAAATCTCGCGTACTGATTCGCTCGTGTCTTCCGACGAAGCCAGGTATCGCAGCGTGGTCTCCAAGCTCTCATGCCCAAGCCACTTCTGAATTTTGCGAGCCGATGCGCCGGCCTCGTGCCTGTCGGTAGCGAAGTTTTCGCGGAATCGGTGCAGAATCCAGTGCTCACAGACGGGAGCATCGGCACATGACACAGGTTGACCAGCGATGGTGCGGGTACACTTTCCGCAATTGAGGCCGCCCGTGAATGCCACGTTCTTCAGCCTACGAAGGAGATGTCGTCCAGCTTGCCTTCCTTGCCAAAAACTAAGCTGCTGCCGTTCTTTCGTGCCATTAGCTGTGCTACGAGTTCGTCGGATATCGGCACAGCACGTTTTTCGCAATTGTTCGGCTTGAAGTCGAAATACGGTTTCTCGTTTACATAGACCATCTTCTTGTCGGGATTCACATCGGAATACTCCGCAACACTGACTTCACTCTCGCGAAAGCCGGTTCCAAGAAAAAACCGCCAGAGCAGTTTGTCGTCATCGCAGGAGACTCGGAATAAGTCTTCGAGATCTTGTCGTGTGTACGCTTCCGGCGGAGCTTCGACGTACTTGATGGTGATGCTCACGTTCGTCACTGGTTCCCCCTCTCTGCGACCTTCTTGGTTACGGAGGAAGGTTACGACATGCCCGGCGCGATTTGAACGAGTGCGATCGTCATCGCCGCACTCGCTAGGTATGTATCCCACCTAGCGAGGTCAAGAGCAGCGGTAATGGGCGGTTTTGAAAATGGGGTTCCTTGAATTGATGAAATACTAACTCAATATGCGTGCACGACCGGTATGACACCAAGATCTATCACCGCAACACTCAAAAAAAATCTGTGGCTGGCCGCGGGAAGTTCTGACCGCCATCGGTATCGGCTCCGTCGCTTCCTACGACGACTTCCTCTCCCGCATGACTCATGCCTACGGCCACAAGCGCGAGTTTCTGCGCGAAGTCGATCTCGACCGTAAAGGCCTGTTCAACGAAAACAACCTGATCTACACCATCAAAGACGAGCATGGAGCGCCTGTGGGCTTTGCCGCCCGCGATCTCTTCTACGAAGAGAAGAAGCGCGAGTACGATACCAAGGTTCTCGAGATCCGCACCAAGGACGAGAAGCAACAGAAGAAGATGATTGCGGAGCTTTACCAGCCCCGCAAGTACAACAATTCCGCCGAGTCGGGGGAAATCAATGGCGAGACCCGGCCCAAGAACCGCATCTTCAAGAAAGGCTCGCGCCTGTTTAACTTCGATCTGGCGAAGAAAGCCACCCCGCCGCTCGAAGTCTTTGAAGGCCAGCCCGATTGTGTGACCGCATATGCGGCCGGCATGCGCAATACTTGCGCGATCGGCTCGACCGCTTTTACCGAAGATCATCTGGAGTTGATTCTCAACTCCGAGCCGCCCATCAAGCACATCGTTTTTACGCTCGACGCCGACGAGGCTGGGGCCAAGGGTACCAACCGTTTTGTCAACTTGTTGGAAGAGAAGCTGGGCGGGCATCCGGGATTGCGGGTGGAGATTCGGGTTATGCCGGAGGGCTCGGACGATCCTGACCGGTTTATCCGGAGTCAGGGGATCAAGGCTTTCCGGGCCCTGCCGAAAGAAGACTTGTTCAGCTGGCGGCTGAAGCAGGCCGTCGAAAGAGGAGAAGATCCCATTGAAGTGGCTAATCATGCGATTGGCCTGATCATCAACGAGACCAACGTCCTGTATCGCCGGGAGATGGCGCGCAAGCTGGCGCGGGTGACGGTGCAGGCGGAAGAAGTGATTTGGGATGAAGTTCTGCGCCGCGTCGATGTTGACAAGGCTTTGGTCAACCAGGAAAAAGCGGCCATTACCAACAGGATGATGCGGGAGTTGCAGAAGCATCCTGAGCGCGCGGCCGACCTGATTGCCCAGGCTTCTACCCAGATGGAGCTGGTTGAAAAGCAGCGCGTGGGTTACGACATTCACGCCGTGGCCCAGGCCTATGAGCAGACCTACGAGCGGGCGGAGAAGAACGATTCGCGCATCGGTTTTGCCACCGGGTTTCCTATCTTCGATGACCGCATGCGTGGCATTCCTTTGTTCGAGAAGTTTATTTCCGTACCCGGCAAGCCGAACGTAGGGAAGTCGACTATCTTCGACAACCTGGCCTGGCGCGTGGCCGAGCTGAACCGCAACGCGCTGGTGCTGTTTCATACCGCTGATGATTCTCTCTATGAGCGGCACAGCCGCTTGATGGCCTCTAAGTTCTGCGTGCCCAGCGAGGTTTTCGAGGTGCCCAAGGTTTATCTTGAGCACCCGGAGATTGCTCAGCAGAAGTTTGGTATCCAGGACTTTCAGGAGATCTATATCCGGGCCAAGGCCTGGTTCTACGACTTGATGGAAGCGGAAAAGCTGATCGTCGCCGACATCAACCTGATCGCGCCGACGTTTCCCGCGCTCGAACGCTGGGTGGCGGACGTGCGTAAGCGTTTTCCCGACAAGAACATTCTGGTGCTGGAGGACAACTTTCATTTGCTGGAGCTGCCGGGCTATGACGCCGGCGAGGCAAAAGTAGCTGCCAGCTCGCACTTCATCAAGCGCATTTGCACTAACTACCAGGTGACCGTGGTCGCTTCGATGGAGATTACCAAGGCGGATCTGGCGCCGGGCAAGCGGCCGGTCATGGCGGCGCTCAAAGGGTCTTCGGCGATCCCATATGACATCAATGCCAATTGGGTGATCCATAACGACATGGCCGACCGCATGGACCAGACAGAACTGTACTGGGAGGATCCGAACGACCAGGAACAGGAACAAGGGCCGGGCGGCGAACAGGTATCGGTGAACAAAAGAAAGCCGATTCTGGAAGTTTGCTGCGATAAGAACAAGATTTCCGGTTTCAAAGGTACGACATTCTTCCGTATGTGGCCGGAGTCGGGTCACCTGGAGGAATGCTCGAGCGAGGAGCAGCTTGCGTTGCGGCAGAAGGTTAGAGTTAGACCAAGAGGATGATCTGATCACCCCGTGCGCGCCACCATGTCATCCACTTTGGCGGGATTAGTGAGTATCATCAAAGGAAATTGATTAGAGACATAAATCGAGAGGCGGAAATGAAATAATTATACGTCTTAGTTTCTGTGTGATCTAGCCTAGGTAAGGCGCTTGCTGCAGACAAGCACCGAACGTTTTCAGATTGTACGGGATCGGTCATTGGAGTTTAGGTCGTATGTCCGGAGTCCTATAGCTTGTAGCGTAGTCGTCAACATAACTGCTCAAGATGAGCAGCTCTTATATGGAACATAAGCAGTATCGCCACATTTTTTACAGTGACGGGTTTACATACCGGCGTTCTGTTAGCCACGTACAATGTCATACTTGGCCTCGTATTAGCTGGAAGCTAATCTTGTATAGCGTGTGCCTACAGCAAATCTAATGCTGACTGTTTTGAGCGCACAGTTGGTCGCAGGGGCCTTATGTTCACGTTGGGGTACAGCCCCCATGTCGTGCGTATTCTTAAACGTCAAGTACACGATAATGCTAACATATCCGCCGGCATCACGGCTCTGGGCAGAGCAGGACAGTCGGGGTCTCTTATGCACGGTGGCAAGTTAGCCTTCGACCTAAGTCGTCCGACCGTAGACTTATGTGTAAACTATTGGCCGTAAGCGAGCGTATTAACATAAATGCAGACAACATAAACCAATCGATTGTGACTTATGCACATCGCTTTGGCTTTCTCATACCTGCTGACCCGATTCTTATCGCTCGACGGACAACAGCGTTGAGCCAGTTGTCCCCGGAATCGCAGAGTTCTGCATAACGGTGCCGATTTGGCGGAGGACTTGGGCTTGGGCCACACGGCAGTGCGGGCCTCCTGTCCTTAACGCGAGATCCGGTTGTGGGCCATCCCTCTCTAGTTAACATCGGCTTTCGTTGGACAATGAAATGCACTCCCATCCTGTCACCAGCGAGACTGCCATGGATCACAGAGCCGCAGTCGCCCATAACGTAATAATCCCAAATGCCATGCCAAGCGGTTCGCACACCCGCTACTACGGGTCGCACATTTCGATCCCTAGCTTTCGGCCGTACATGTACGGCAAACGCTGCGGGCAATGTGGCATCGGTTATTACGGCTACCCGTATCTTGGGCCTGGGATGGAGCGTGAAGAGGCAGACCGAATTTCTCGTAGGGTCTACTGCGGAAACTGCGGGCATGAAGCGCGGTCCAGACCAGCTCGGCTCGATAGACTTGGCACGACGTGTCAGCGATGCCGTATGGGCATTTACTTGTACTCTCGCCCAGGTTGGCTGACACGGATAGGGATCCTCCGAATGATCGAGGCTCCGGTCGCCCATTGCAAGAAGTGCGGTCATGCTACATGGCGCTGGTGGGAAGAGATTTCGAAGTGACCGACCAGGTCGAGCAGGAAATCTCAGCGCATAAAGAGAACGCGCGCACGCGCGGTAGAGAGTTTATATAATACTAGCTTTTGTCATAATACCCAAGCTTTATATGTAACTCCCGAAGGGAGTTACTAATACAAAGACTTTATATAAACTTCTGTAGAAACTTACAAACAGTAAGATCTTAAAAGACTTATATAACTCTAACCATTATCACCCTCAGCATAGGCATGACGACGCTTCGCTGACGCTTCGCGTCTCCCCTGACGCTGTGGGAGATCAGCAAGACGGCAGGCGTCAGTTACAGCTTTACCTGGTGCTTTTGCTTTTGACTTATGGACCTCAGCATCATCACGAACTTCGTGGTGATACTCGTAGCTCGTCAATGGCGAAGCCAGGGACGAGCTATTGCTAGCAGCAGCAATGCTCCATACAAAACCGGGAAATCAACACCATTCTTCCGCGCCGCCCTGCCAAACATCCCCACCCTACACCAACCATTCCCATTTCATCTCTCTAACTGCGTGAAAACACAAGCACAATAGCTATTGACACGCCGCTGCCAGCATGGTACTATTCGCAGCTACCAAACAAGAGTGGTCTAAACTTGCAGTAAAATACCACGTAATTGCGTCAGAATCGCCCAGGAGCGACGATCGCCCCTCGGATGGACCTGGTGTCCGTCCCCGCCCTTTTCGACGCCTAAATCCCGCGTAGAACGCCGCACATGTGACCTAGGGTCACATTAGGCTGGTCGAGCTGGCCTGGTTTCCCCGCTTTGGAACCTGATCCCCGCCCCAATGCTCCCAATGCTCCCTGCCCGGCAGGGTGCCTCACTTTTCCGTTCCCCTTTAGGGGAACGGAACATTTCGCCGAATTATCACGCAGAACGGTGACGCACGTCACGACACTCGAGCGCCGATCTGTTCTAAGATGGATTTTAGTTTTCGCCTGTCAACGCCCGAAGACGGCACATAAATACGCGGGCACTCCAAGACAATTTGAGGGAAAGATGGATCATCTGGATTTGCCCGTCCAGCTGCCGCCAGGGGCGCCGTTTGAGCGCCACTATTCAGTGAAAGAGATCGCGCAGCTCTGGGCGTTGAGCGCTGACATTGTGCGCCGCGCCTTTGCCAACGAGCCGGGAGTCATCCGCCTCAGTCATCCCGAAGGCCTGCACAAACGCTCGTATTGCACGCTCCGCGTGCCTGAGTCCGTAATGCGCAGGGTCCACAGAAAGCTGACGCAGCCGACCAGCAGGCCTATCTAGTGCGCCGCCCAGCCCTTCGTGAGAGCCGATTCAAGACTAGCTTGTTGCTTTCTCGACCATTTGGCGTAGTAACGCTCCGTGATCGCCAGCGACTTGTGACCGAGCGCTCGACTGACTACCCTGATATCAATGCCGATCTCCAGAAGATGAACAGCAAATAAGTGACGCAGCCGATGCGATCCGCCGTTAACTATGCCCGCCTGGTCGAAGACTTTTCTATAGAGCTTGTCGTATACGCTCGTCGCCGATTTCGTCGTCGATTCCCCACTCCAGAAAAAGAACTGTTCGTTGCCGTTCTTGACCTTCAGCAGCAGGTTGCCCAGCCAGCCAGGGATCGGGTTACTGATCTTCGACCCGGTTTTCCTTCGGCTCGTATCGACGCGGAACTTGTTGCCGGAAACCTTGACCAGCTCATCTTTTCCCAGACACACCGCATCGACCAGCGACAATCCCGCCCATCTCTGCAACTGAATGAGCGCGCTGACGCGCTCCTGGTTCCTGTCACTGATGCCGTCGCAGCCGGGGATCGCCTTCAGGATGCGCTTGTATTCCTGTTCCGTGAACGGATCAACTTCGAAGTCGTCGTCGGTCACCTTGATGGCCGACAGATCGGCGGCCGGGTTGTCGTCAGTCAGCTTCGCCCTTTTGCAGTAGCGGAAGAAATGCCGGATACGGCTCTGGTTGTTCCGGAGTGCGAATGCGCTGCTGTAATACTTCGCCCATTCCTCCCGCCACGCCGACAGCTGCTGCAGCCCGATCTCGCGGACGAAAGTGATGTTCTGCCGATCGCAGAATTCCTGCAGACGCGCCAGCGTCAGTTTGTATTTCGCCAGCGTGTTGACTGCCGTCTGCCCGCCTCGTTTCTCTGCCATAAACGCCGTGACCGCCTGTTCCACAGTCACAGCCCTGTTATCAGTCACCGGCTGGCCGCCCTGCGCAGCTTCGTATTTGAGTTCCAGTTCTCGCCTTGCGCGTTCCGCGCCCGACCAGGATCTGGTCTTGGCCGATTGCCGGTATTGCTTGCCGCCGTAGGACCATCTGAGATGTTTCCGGCAGCGGCAGCCCTTGTACCTTTCGTCGCCGTTATATTTGCAGTCAGGCGAGTGCCGAACGAAGATTTCGATCCCAGGAATCTCTGTCATATGCGTTCCCTCCGCGCCCGCCCGAGGGGGCGGGTACAAGAGAACGCTAGCACAGTCTTAGCACAGAATTCCGTGATCAGATTGTATGTGATTGATTCTAAATGGATTAAAGTTGGTTGCGGGGGGTGGATTTGAACCACCGACCTTTGGGTTATGAGCCCAACGAGCTACCAGACTGCTCCACCCCGCGAAAGCATCATAACAACCGTCAATCGCCAGCGTCAAACTCGTTGCTTCCGCAAATTCTAGTTTGTCCTGTTCTGGCACTCACATCGTGCTCATTTGGAGAGGCAGTCTCGCGACTATTCACAGCCTGACTTGGCCAATCGTTCAAGAATTCAACCGACGGGTGTGTGTACATGCCCATCCGCGAATATCTGCCAAAGAGCGAGAGTCATGACAATGGCGGCAAACCATGTGCGAGTACAAACGATAGCCAAGATTGCAAACCATGGAAATGAGCGCAAACCTCGGGCATGAGTGCAAAGCTTGGGCATGAGCGCACACCTTGGCATGGGTGCACACCATCGCCATGAGGGCAAGTCAATGCCCTCCAGAGAAACAGAAGTTCTGTTTTGATCTTTGCTTCAGTCCTTGAGCGGCTTACGCTGGCATGCATCCACGATCTTGGTCGGATCAATGGCCTCGCTGTCCAGCTGCTCTTCAAGAATTTTTCCATCTTTGCCAACGAGGAAATTGACGCGTCTCGCGGCCTTGTACTTGTCGACGTAAACACCGTATTGATGAGTAACATCGCCTCCCCAATCACTCAGCAGCGGAAAAGTGACGCCGATCTGATCGGCAAAGGCTTTGTTGGCAAACGGGCTATCCATACTCACACCCAGGACCTGGGTGTCGGCGGCTTCCAGTTTTTGCAAATTCTTCTGGAAGTTTTTCATTTGCTCGGTTCAACCACCGGTGAAGGCAAAGATATAGAAGGCGAGCACCACGTTCTTCTTTCCACGGTAGTCGCTGAGTTTGACATTCTTCAGATCACTGCCAGTGAAGTATTGCAGTGTGAAGTCGGGCGCCACATCACCCACCTTCAGGCTTGGCGCAGGTTTCGTCTCGGCGCGCAACATGCCATTGCGTCCCGCGCTTCCCGCCATGACGAAGCAGGCAAGCAGAAACAGGCTTACAGCTTTTCGCATTCATTCACCCCGAAGTGAGGTAGTCAAAGCCTACCCTGCGGTGCCCGCAAGGTCAATTACCAATGGACGTTTGCGGTTGCGAAAGGTGGCGCATAAACATTACATTTCGTGGTAGAAACTCCAGCATGATCGTTGCACGCTGTAGTTCTGCCCTAATCCGCCACTCACTACCTTCCCATGAATCGTGCGGCACCCGAGGTATCGGCAGTGTGCAAGCCGCTCGCGCTTCCTGGCCACCTTGTTCCGAAAAACAAAATAGTTTCGCTGAGGCGCACGGCGGATGACGCTGCGCACCCTCAACGACGTCTTCTTCTCGATCCTCGAGCGCAACCAGGAACGGCTCTTGCTTCGGCGGCAGGCCATTGATTGGGTTGCGATCAGCGCGCGCGAGTTTTACCAGCACATCGGCGGCGTAGCGCGGGCATTACTCACCTGGGGCATCGGCAAAGGTGACCGGGTGGCCATATTGAGCGAGAACCGTCCCGAGTGGGCGGCCGCTGACTTCGCTTCCCTGCTGATCGGCGCGGTAACGGTTCCTGTTTACTCGACCCTGACAGACCAACAGACCGCGGACATTTTGCGCGATTCCGGCAGCCGTGTGGTCTTCGTCTCCACTCAAAAGCAACTGGAAAAGATCCTGGCCATCAAGGATCAAACGCCGGTCGAGCGCATAGCAGTCATGGATGCGGTCGAGACCGCCCATGCCGACCACCTCCAGCGGTTGATGCACGACGGCCCGACTTCACGCGATCCGCAACTCGATGATCGGGCTCACGCCATCGCTGCCCACGATCTCGCGACGATTATTTATACGTCGGGGACGACGGGGATCTCCAAGGGTGTCATGCTGACGCACGGCAACATGGCTTCGAATATTGCCTCTTCTCTGCAGGGATTCGATGTGCGGCCGGGAGATGTCAGCGTGTCGTTCCTGCCTCTCTCGCATGTGACCGCGCGCCACGTGGACTTCGCCCTGCTCTATCACGGGGTCACGCTGGCTTATTGCCCATTCATTGAAAACCTTCCGCAAGCGCTCCTCGAGGTTCGACCCAGCATAATCGTGGCGGTCCCGCGCGTGTACGAGAAAATCTACCTGCAGGTGCAGCAGAAGACGGCGAAGTTTCCCAAACGCGGCATCTACCGCTGGGCGATGTCGCTGGGACGGGCGCACCGATCGGAAATCCTCGCCGGTCAAGTACCGCGCTCGCCGGCATGGAATTTGGCCAACCGACTGGTGTTTTCACAGGTGCGAGCGGGACTCGGCCAGCGTGCACGCATGTTCATATCGGGCGGCGCGCCCCTGGGACGCGAACTGGCGGAATGGTACGCGGATATCGGCATTCGCATTCACGAAGGTTACGGGTTGACCGAGACTTCGCCGGTGATCGCGGTGAACACGCCCCGGGCGCACAAGTTGGGCACCGTGGGGAAGCCGTTGTCGAACGTCGAGGTTCGTATTGCCGAGGATGGGGAAATCCTGGTGCGCGGCCCCTCGGTCTTTGGCGGCTACTGGAACCGTCCTGAAGAAACTCGCAGCGCGTTTATCGACGGTTGGTTCAAAACCGGCGACATCGGTAATCTTGATGCGGATGGCTTCCTTTCTGTCACTGATCGCAAGAAGGACCTGATCAAGACTTCGGGAGGAAAGTTCATCGCGCCGCAGCCAATTGAGAATTCCCTGAAGTTGAATGCGCTGGTCGGAACCGCGGTGGTGCTGGGAGATCGCCGCAAGTTTCCTGCTGTGATTATCGCGCCGTACTTCCCTCTTCTGGAAGACTGGGCGCGGGCAAATCACGTTGCATTTTCTTCGCGACACGAATTGGTGAGCAACGCGCGAGTACAAGCGTTGTATGACGGAATCGTTGCCGACCTGAATCAAAACCTTGCGCGTTTCGAGAAACTCAAGAAAGTTTTGGTGGTAGCCGAAGAGTTCACGCCACAGGATGGCAGCCTGACTCCTACCATGAAACTGCGACGTCGCATCGTCGAAGAACGCTACCGCCAACGAATTGAACACATGTATGCCACGGCGGATGCCGTCGTCCCGTAATGATGAGCGACAGGAGCTTATCGCAAGCTGGCGCCGGTGACACCGGAAGCGGCCAGCATCTCGCACACACGCTTTAAGGATTGGCGCTGCTCCGCGCTCACCGTGAGGAATTCGAATCCATAGCGAAGTCCGTCGCGATAACGCACTATGGCCCGCAGCTTGAGCGGAAACGGGCAGAGCGGAAGGGGGAATTCCATGGAGACTACTTCGCCATTATCAAGTTCGCCGGTCAGGGTAGCACCAATGCCGTCCAGGCCAAGCTCGGTAGAGCGTCCCCAGAGGCAAACCACATCGCCGGCGCGAAAGACACTGGCTGAGATGCGGACGTCAAGGGGATAACGCGCATAGCGCCGAGTATTGCGGGATTTGGAATTATGGCCGGGTTCGTTCATGGCGTGGCGAGTTGCTCAACTGCAACGACGGTCCAGGAGTTTTCGGCGGCCCCGCTAGTTTCCATGAAGTGGATAGCCAGGCTCGAGTGGGAGCTTGCCCCCGATTTTCACTACAGCCACTCCCCCGGTAATGGAATAGACATCGACTATGCCGATGGCCCCGGGCGTAGCTTCCACCCGGCGCACAATCTCCTGATCCGAATCAACCACGACGATTGCGGGCCGATTAGTGCGGCCGTGGTTTACGGTGGAGATCAGGCTCCCGACTGCCTCGGGCGTCATTTCATACACCTTCTCAACCACCAATTTCATGTCAGGGGATGCAGGATCGCGCGTGACAAAGGTAACCGGCTTGCTATCGGGCCAGCGCTTTGTTTCAGCCTTGCAAATCTTGGCCAGATCGGTCATGGTCAGGGCACCCGACTGGGTAGACTTGTTGGCCACCAGGGCGAGGTCCTTGGCCCATGCACTGGGAACGAGAGCGCTTCCCAGCAGAAATATGGATAGGCAGTATTGAATACGCAAATGAGTCTCCCGCCGATCGCTGCGATTTTGGCATTGTGCTGCAACTTTAGGGAATGCTCAACGGTATGAAAGGCCATGTACCATCAGTTGCAACGGGGTAAACCGCGGCCTTGCGGGTAAAAAATTTTGCGGCTTAGAAGGCTTCGTGCCTGGCAGATCAGAGTTAACAGCTTCTGTGAACTTTCGCTGTGTTGCTCTCGTATTCCAGGTTTAGACCTGAGAAAGCGTAGCAGTCAGGAGGGCTTTGATGTTCTGCAATCAATGCGGAAACGAACTCCAGCCTGGATACAATCATTGCCCAAAATGCGGACGAGCCGTGTCTTGGCCTAAAGGCGGGTTGGCACAGGGCAGGTTACAGCGGCATCTTCGCACCCTGGGAATTCTATGGATCATCGTTGGAGCCTTATGGCTGGTCCCATCGGTCGGTCTTATGACTCTTGGCGGACTCACGCGACTCGTTATTCCGGGCAGTGAAGCGCTGGCGCATAACGTTGGCCCGTTTGTCATGTTCTTGCTGGGCGGAAGTCTGCTGGTGGTCGGTGTGGGAGGGATCCTGGTGGGTTGGGGACTCATGCACCGTCAGCCATGGGCGCGAATGGTAGCGATTATCCTGGGAATCATTATTCTGTTCCATCCGCCATTCGGAACTGCCTTGGGCATCTACACGCTCTGGGTGCTTCTCTCGGATGAAGGAGGAATTGAGTACCAGCGCCTGGCGCAGAGCGCGTAGCTGGCATCAACGGCATGTGCAGGTGTGTCCGGTAAGCCGTGATCCGGCCAGTAGAAATGCAGTCACACAGCCGCGAAGCTCGGCAAGCGGTAGATACGTTAGTCTTTCCCCGACGGTGCAATAAATACAAGCAGGTGGGCACAGCGATCAGCTATGTTTTTGCTGGAGATTGCGGTATATCAACTACTTACCGCAATTGGCATGCTAACTGCATCGTCCGTCACAGAACAGAGTCATCTTTGGTCTGAGCATTCAGGAGGAGCCCATGCAGGAGTTGAAATGCCGCGACTGGAGAGAAATTTCTGCGGAAGCCAGCCGAGAGAAAGATTCCAAGAAGCTGCTGGCCCTGATCGATGAACTGAACTACGCGCTGCAAAAACGCGAAGAAGAATTGTACGCCGCCCAACGCAGGACCAGCTTCGCGTAAACCATGGATCCGCAATACAGCTGGCGAAACGAAGCTCGAGGCCAAATGTAGCCTGTATGAGCATAGCGGACGAGCAAATCGGTCCCCTGTTACCCTTGGACTAACCCCTTCCACCCTCTCGCCGGGTCCGCTCGATGTAAAATAGAAGCTCGCGTGTGGGGCAAGCAGCTACATTAGATTGAGAGACTTATGAGCGTACCCGTTTCGCAGATGTGGACAGTGGCGTCCTATGTTCTGAGGCAGAAGCTTGCCGGGCGCAAGCAGTATCCACTGGTGCTGATGCTTGAGCCGCTGTTCCGCTGCAACCTCGCATGTGCCGGATGCGGCAAAATCCAGTATCCAGCGCACGTGCTGAAGCGCCAGCTCAGCCCGGAAGAATGCTTCAATGCGGTTGAGGAGTGCGGCGCTCCGGTAGTGTCCATTCCCGGCGGCGAGCCGCTGATGCACCCCGAGATCGACAAGATCGTGGAGGGCCTGGTCGCACGCAAGAAGTACATTTACCTTTGCACCAACGCGCTTTTGCTGAAGGAGAAAATCGATCTCTTCAAGCCGAGCAAGTACCTGACCTTCAGCGTCCACCTGGACGGCCAGCGCGAGCATCACGATTTTGCAGTCTGCCGGGAAGGCGGTTACGATCTGGCGGTAGAGGGCATACGCGAAGCACTGCGCCGGGGATTTCGTGTGACCACGAACACCACGTTGTTCGACGGCGCCGATCCGAAGAGCGTTCGCGCGTTTTTCGATGAGATGATGACGCTCGGCATCGAAGGCATGATGCTGTCGCCGGGCTATTCGTATGATAAGGCCCCCGATCAGCAACACTTTCTGGGGCGGGCGCGTACCCGCCGTCTGTTCCGCGCGATCCTGTCGAACCGGAATCCGAAGTGGGTGTTCAACCTGTCTCCGCTCTTTCTTGAATTTCTGATGGGCAAGCGGCAATACCCGTGCACTCCATGGGGAATGCCGACCTACAACATCTTCGGCTGGCAGAAGCCCTGCTACCTGCTGCAGGACGGATACGCCGACAGCTTCGAAGAACTCATGAAAGAAACCGAGTGGCAGCGATACGGGACAGAATCGGGCAATCCGGCGTGCGCAAACTGCATGGTGCACAGCGGTTATGAAGCCTCCGCGGTAAACGACACATTCGGATCGCTGGGAGGCTTCCTGGCAACGGTAAAAGCGACGCTGTTCCACCGCTATCCGGATGCGGGTGCTCTGAAGCTGCTGGAAGAAGAAGTGAAGCCGCTACATCCGCTCGTGCAAATAGAGGAGCAACAACCGGTACAGGAGACGCACGCGTGAGCGAGATCACTCATGTGGATGCGCTGCAGGCGAAGGCCAACCCTGACGCGCTGGAAGTCGTCGAAGGACGCCACCGCGAAAACCTGCAGGGTTGGATTCCTCAACTGGCGAGCGAACAGGAAATTTTCGATGCCCTGGAAAAAGCCTTTGATTACCGCGGTGATGTGACGGTCACCCGCAAGGACGGGACAAAAGTAGAAGGATACCTTTTCGACCGTAAAAAAGGCTCCAGCCTCTCAGATTCCCTGGTGCGAGTGCTGCCCAAGGATTCCAACCAACGCGCCTGCATTCCTTACTCGGAGGTGGCGGCTATCGCGTTCAGCGGACGCGATACCGCAGCCGGCAAGAGTTGGGAAGCCTGGATCAAGAAGTATGCGCAAAAAAAAGCGGCCGGGGAGAAAGAAATCGCACTTCACCCCGAACCGCTGGACTGACTTAAACTCCCGCCTTCTTCACTAGTGGCAGTTCTTGCCGATGAACGCCTGATTAGCATGGTCGTTCTTGATGGCATAATAGCCGGATATATCTCCGTTGTCGTTGACGCCAAGCACCTGGTTAGCAAAACCGGTGGGCGTTTTCACAACCTTAAAGATTCCGTTTTGGTAAATGAAGCCCTGGGGTAAGTACCGGGGACCCGGACCGACGTAGTAACCGACGATCTCGCCGGAATCATTCACGCCGGTAAAGATTGTCTGGTTCTGGCCGGGGTAGTTCACGCTCTGAAATTGCCCTGCCGACTAAATGAAAGCAGTCTTGTTCAGGTTCGAATCCTCCCACCAGCCCACAATCTCCCCGGAATTGTTTATAGCTCTCGCGACGGTTGAGAAGGCCCCCGGATAGGCAATGCTGGTGAAGTTACCAGCACTGTAAAGAAAGCCGGTGCCGGGGTTGCCCGCAGGGCTCCCACCCAACTACGTCACCATTCTTGTTGATACCGTAGGGCTCCGAATAGACGGAGTTGGGATACCGAAGCGCTGTGAACTTGCCACTCGCCCACGTGAAACCGCTCGCAGAGCTATTATCGTTCTGGTAATAGCCCGCGATCGTTCCAGCGTCATTAATTCCGTTCAGAAACGTAAAGACCTGGTGGGGATAGAGATCTGTACCGTTTTTCCGCTGCTCAATCGCTCAAACCCATGGGTCTCAAAGTGATTAATGTTGAACTCGGCCCTGAGTGATAAGGAGCATGGGACGGACTCACAACGGTCGCCGGGCGCCACGCTCCGAAATCAGTGGCAGTTGGTTCCGATGAATGCCGTCGTAGTTCCGAACTGCACGGTCTGGTAAACGCCGGAAACGTCGCCCTTGCCATTCAGGCCGAAGACGATGTTGTCGTTCGTATTCGAGATCGTGAGCAATTTGAACGTGCCATTGGTGTAAATGAAACCGTAGGGATTCTGGTCCGGTCCGGGCGCGAAGTAAAAGCCGCCGATTTCTCCGGAATCGTTGACTGCAGTGAACTCGGTGCCGGTACCTCCGGGATAGAAAACTGTCTGATATGTTCCGTTGTTGTAAATGAAAGCAGACTGGGTTCCGTTCGTATCGCTCCACCAGCCGACGATTTCGCCCAGGTTGTTGACTCCGGTGGCCACGGTCACAAAAGCACCCGGATAAGAAATGGTTGTGAAGTGGCCGGCGCTGTAGAGAAAGCCAACTCCTGGATTGGCTCCTACCGCATACCAGCCCACAATCTCCCCGTTCCTGTTGATGCCCTCGGGTTCCGTGTACACCGAGTTGGGATATTGAAGAGGCGTAAACACACCGTTCTTCCATGTGAATCCGTCAGCCGCGCTATTGTGTTGGGTATTCTGGTAATAGCCAACAACCGTTTCATTATCATTGATTCCGGTGGGATAGGTCACATAAGACTTGGGATGGTAAATGTCCGTGATCTTTCCGGCTGGTGCCCGCAAAAAGCCGTGAGTCACCGAGGAATCTGTGTTGAAGAAATGAGTCCAGGTGCCGACTGCGGCGTCAACATCGTTAAGGCCGTTCGCTCCTGAACCTAAATTGGCCTGTGGGTTTCCCTCAAACGATGTGTATGTACAGGTGATGCTTTGAGACAGAGCAGGGATCGAAGCAAACAGCGCTAGAGCGGAGGTCAGCGCCGCAGAAAGTATGCGGTGCCTGCGTGACATTCAAGATCTCCTCCCGAGATCGACTTCTGAGATGAGCAGGACTCAAATCAGGGTTGCGCCCGAAGTATGACCAACGGGTTAAAAACCATAAGAGATGCGCCTTTCGGCGCCTCTAGCCGGCGTTCGGAGAGACCCGGCGGGGAGTGTTTCGCCGAAGCACGAAAGCGCGTTACCGGCTGATGTCGCGGCGAATGCTGCGACAAATCGGTGGCCTGGAACCTGAATCTCCCGGCGCGCGGGTGTAAAATTTAAGGGTCTTCTTGTGGGGTTGATTGAACGCCGCAATGCTGTGGCATGCCGGCGGCCTGAATCGATGCCGCCAATCCCGTCATCTCTAGCCTATTGGAGGAAAAAATGGCGCATGAATTACCCGCTTTGCCGTATGACTACACGGCACTGGAGCCTTACATCGACGAGAAAACGATGCACTTGCATCACGATATGCATCATGCTGCGTACGTGAAAAACTTGAATGCCGCGCTGGAAAAACATCCCAACCTGCAAAGCAAGAGCGCGGAAGATCTGCTCCGCGACCTGAATTCCGTGCCTGAAGATATCCGCACGGCGGTCCGGAACAACGGCGGCGGACACGTGAATCACACGATGTTCTGGAAAATCATGAAGCCCAAAGGCGGCGGAGAGCCGACTGGCAAAATCGCGGACGTGATCAAAAAAACGTTCGGCGACTTCAAGTCTTTCCAGGAGAAATTCAACGACGCCGGGACCAAGCAATTCGGCAGCGGCTGGGTGTGGCTTGCGGGCAAGCCGAGCGGCGAAGTTCAAATCCTCACCTCAGCGAACCAGGACAACCCGTTGTCGCAAGGGTTGTGGCCGATCATGGGCAACGACGTTTGGGAACATGCCTACTACTTGAAATACAACAACCGGCGGCCCGAATATCTGCAGGCCTGGTGGAATGTGGTGAACTGGGAGGAGGTCAACAAGCGTTTAGAAGCATTGAAGACCGCCCACGAGCCGGCCATGGCGCGGTAGATTCCCGAGCACGGGCGGGTGCATTGCCCGTCCGTGCACGTTTTACTCCTGGGGGCTGCCACCGATCTTCATGGCCCGGCGCAACCGTGAGGTTCTTGGTAATCCTTTCCTTTCCTCAATAGAAACCTTCCTTTTACGACACTTCAGCGCACGCAGAATCAGGAACTTACGGTGGCAACAGAGTTGCTGATTCAGGCTTAGTCCTTGACCCAGGAGACTGCCATGTCCACAGAGGAAACTACACAGTACCCGGCCCCGGTTGGTGCGATCCCAGTGAGCGCGGGCGCCATAATTGCGGTCATCGTGGTCTCCGCCGCAGTAGCCTATTCGTTCCATGAACGAACCATTGCAAAACAACTGCAGAGCCAGAACGAAGCCATTAGCGCATCCTTGAACGCGACCCGCGGCCAGATTGACGCGCTCAATTCCAAACTCAATTTGCTGGCGGAAGCGGAAACCAGCAAGCATCAGCCACCTGCGAAGCATGCGGCCGGGCACGAGGGTGGAGGAAAGCCGTCAGCGCACATTCGGCGCGACGATCCACGCTGGAAACAGCTGCAAGGGCGTATCGACGAACAGGGCAAACAGATCGAAGCCAACCAGCAGGACCTCGCGAACACACGGACCGAGCTACAGGGATCGATCGCTCATACGCACGACGAACTCGTGATGCTGCAGAAGAAAGGCGAGCGCAATTACTACGAGTTCGATGTCGACAAGAACGGGCAATTCCAGCACAACGGGCCCATGGGCGTGCGACTGCGCAAGGCAAATACCAAGCATGAATACGCTGATTTGGAACTGATGGTCGACGATTACAAGCTATCGAAGAAGCACGTGAATATTTTCGAGCCGGTAACGTTCTATAACGGCGACAATGCGCGTCCGGTCGAACTAGTTATCAATAGCATCAGCAAGAACCACATTCATGGCTATGTGAGCGAGCCGAAGTACAAAACATTGGAGTTGCAAGCAGTCTCGGCCACAGCCGCACACGACGTCTCAAATGCAGGCGACAGGCGGCGCTTGGAAGTCCCGCAGAATTAAGCAGAGATCGTTACCGGATTGCATGCAGTCAGCGTGCAGATGTCGCGCTAATAATGGAAGCGTCCGTTCGGGCGTTTCTAGCTGGCCACCTGGGAAGCTGCGAGAGGTGCGTTGAGCGACTTCCAGGATGATAAGTCGCGATTCAGCATCACTTCCAGCTGTTCGACCTCGGGACGGAACAACTCGTACAGCTTGAGCGTCGTCTCCAATGGCAGGTCCGCAAAGGCGGGACCGCCGCCCAGAAAGAACCTGCACATGGGCGATTTCTTGACTGCCCTTACCAGCCCGTTCAAACGTCGAGCACGGAACCACTCCACCATGAACATCGCGCTGCGAGTGCGGTAGTAGCTACGCGGGTGAGTCATGCTCTCCGAGGTGTGCACGACCACGGTCTGCGTGGGATTCAGGGTAAATCGCGGAACACCAACAAAGTCCACCAGCTTATCGAGGTATGCCTGCGTGTTGATGCAAAGATCGTCATAAATCGTGGTTAGGACTTGGCTGACGCCGAAAGTGGACTGCCAGGCTTTCAAATGTGTAGCGTATCGGCTTGACTCGATTAGCTCGGCATCCCGCGTCAGCGCATGTTCGAAACTCCAGGGAATCAGGCCGTAGGCTCTTTTGAGGCGGTATAGCGAGAGTACGCGGTCCACCGGATTGCGGAAGGTGCACACAACCTTCGCATCGGGCACGGTTTGGGCTAGACGCTCGCGCGCCTGCGGCGAAGCAAAGTAAGTGGGAGCAATTTCGCCGACCGGACGGTCATCAACGACCCGCGGGTAGTGCGCAAGATACCAAGAGAGCCCACGATGAAAATGGGTGTCGAAGAAGCGAGTTTCCTTGCTGCTGCGGGGTAAGACCGCATGCGGATTGAGGATCTCATAGAGCCAGGTAGTGCCGGTGCGCGGCGGCCCGATAATGAAAAAGGAGGGTATAGCCCGCTCGCAACCCTTGGCGACGGACGCCGCGAGGCGACGCGCCTTACGGTTCGCTGCTAAAGAAAGTATTCTGTCAATCGAGTTTGAAGGTTTACCGCCAAGTTCACCTAAAGCCCCAGAACCGCCCATTAGCCTGCCTCGTTACGGTAAGTGTGGTTTCTGTTCCGGCAGCGTAGTCGCGCACACACGAATGGGGACACGTGCCTGTCACTCCGCTGCGGGCGCGAGAACAGCGAAGCAGTTCTAAGTTTCACCTCGTCCTTGAGCTTATCCAGATCGCCGGCCGGTTCCAGGAGCTGGATAGTTGTCATGCGGTGCAGTCAGCAGACCTTCATGACGCACCATTTACATAAGTGAGCACGACTCCCGAGGCGCAATACCTCTTTGCCGAGCGGGCCATGCGCCCAGCTGGGATTTCCAGTGACAACGCGGCTTTGATGGAAGCTCGACCGAGTTGGTTGTTCTGCAAACAAAAAAATCTGCACATGAATTGACTAAATGTTGCCTGGAAGCTCATGAACCGACTTGCGCGGGCGCAGGGCGACGGATTAACAGATAAAGGGCACTGAGAAGAACAATTCCGAGCAGCCCGCTGACCAGATTTACCGGTGAATCCCACCAGGTTTTGAGCACCGCAGCGCAGACAAGGACAAATCCCAGTGCCGATCCCCACAGCCCGAAAGGTGAACGAAACGGCAGGCGCTCAAGAACTTCGGGTCTGGTCTGACGGCGAAAAGCGACATGGGCGCCGAGGGAGACGATCCAGGAGAGCATCATCCCAGTAAATGCGCCTCGGAGGATAAAGACGAAGGCGTTTTGCGGAGCCCATTTCTCGAGCACCAAGGCCACGACGATGCCATAGGATGACACCAGCAACGCGAGAGTCGGCGAACCTGCTGCGTTTAGCCGCCCCAGAATTGCAGGCGCCCATCCGCTGCGTCCCAGCGAAAACAGCATGCGCGAGGAGATGTAGAGGGCAGCATTGGCGCCCGAGAGCGCGGCGGTCAACACGACGAAGTTCATCAGGCGTCCTGCACCTGGAATGCTGGCCGACCTAAACACGGTTACGAATGGACTCTCCGTCACTCCGGCACGGTTCCAGGGCATCACGCCGACGAGCACGACGATTGCTCCCAGATACACAGTCATGAGCGTCAGAGAGGTCATCCAAACGGCGCGCGCCACCTCGCGAGCGGAGCGCGATTCTCCGGAGCTCACGGCAACGAACTCGATCCCGCCGAATGTGTAAATGGCGAAAGTGATAGCAAGCAGGGGAGCGAAGGGACCTCTGGGAAAGAAGCCGCCCTGAGAGGTGTATTGCGCGGGCACCCGGTGCGTCAGTAACAGCCCGCCGCCCAGAATGACGAATGCCAGGATAGTGACGACTTTCACCATCGCAAACCAGTACTCGAAGCGGGCGTAGTCGCGAACACTGCGAAAGTTCACAGCCAGTAAAAACAAAGAAAACAGGCCGACCCACACGAGCGCGGGAACGCGAGGAAACCAGAGTGCCATGTAGGTAGCGGAGGCGACCATCTCGGCTCCGATCGAAACGGCAATGGCAGCCCAATAGCCGGCCCGCGAGACGAAACCCGCCCACTGATTGAGGTAAAGGTCGCCATACACTCCGAAAGATCCGGCAGCAGGATGTGCGCTGGCAAGTTCGCCTAGGGCCATAGTCACCAGGAACTGTACGAAGGCGGCGAACAGAAAGCTGAGGATGACGGCAGGTCCCGCGAGTTGTATGGCAGCAGCCGACCCAAGGAGCAGTCCCGTTCCGATCGATCCCCCGACCGCGACCATGGTCATCTGTCCAGCGCTTAGCTGGTGGCGCAGGCCTCTTTCCTGCTGGGCGGCGGTGTCCGGGATGGGGCCAGGCTCGGGACTGGTTTTTGCGCCGGCAGGCATCCCGGACGTATATCAGAAAGACAAGGTTGAGGCCAAATGGCAAAAAGTCGTGGTAATGCCTTGTCCCCTATGACCTTCGTAACGGTCCTGCGGCTTCCTCGATTGCCGCTGATTTGGCCTAATCCTAGAATCGAGAGGCAGGATTACTCCGCGTTACCCACCCATGCCGGATCGTGCCGAAATCGCGAAGCTCATTGAGCAAGCCGAAAAGCTTCTGCAAAAAGGGAAAACTCCGGACGCTCTGGACCGGTATCTGCTTGTGCTTGCGGAAGATCCAGAGAATGACAATGTGCGGCAAATGGCCGCCGACTTGTGCCTTTCTTTGAATCGGCCCCAAGACTCAGCCAGGCTGCTGGGGGAACTTTTCGAACGGCAAGTCAACGCCGGGGACGCTACCCGGGCGAGCCTGACCTACAAAAAGCTGGCGCGACACGGCAACCCGACCTGGGAACAGAAGGTGCGATTCGGGCAGCTGCTGGAGCAGTCGAACAAGCGCCTGGCAATCGGCACTTACGAGAACGCCCTTGAGGAACTGAGCCGTAGCGGCAGAAAAGCCGAGTCTCTCGAAGTGATCAAGCGGGTGGTCGCACTGGAACCGACACAGCAGAATTTCCTCAGGCTGGGCGAGCTCTGCGCGGAACTGGGCGATGCGAAATCAGCTGCGGAAGCCTTCTTGCAAGTTGCGGAACTGGCGCAGGCAGCGGGCAGTGATGGTGCGCAGTGGCTGGAGCGCGCTTATTCAGAAGATCCCAGTGAATTGCGCACTGCGCTGGCTTATGGCAAAAGTCTGCTGGACAAAGGAGAGGTGGGCGCGGCTATTTTCATTTTCGAACCGCACGTGCAGGCGGGTGAAGCCTCGCTCGATCTGCGAGACCTCTACGCGCGCGCGCTGGTCGCCGCAAACCGGTTGGGCGAAGCCGAACCATTCGTGTGGGCGCTATTCGAGCAGAACCCTACGCGTATCCACCAGGTCATAGCACTCGTAGGGGCGATGATCGATGCGGAAAGCGACGCAGAGGCCGTAGCCCTGGCGCGGAAACTGGAAGCATTCCAGCGCCGCCGCGGCGAACGGCGCGCATTCGTCACCATGATGCAGGACGTCATCGCGGCGCACCGGACCTCGCCCGAGCTGCTTGAATTCCTCAGCGAGCTGTTCAACGCATCGAACCGCGAGAACGACTATTGCCAAACCTTGCTGAAGCTCTTCGACCTGTATTGCAGCACGGGAAATTTTGACAAGGCAGGCGAATGCCTGGATCGTGCCGCTGAAGTGGATCCTTATGAACACGGCCACCAGAAGCGACTGGAAATGCTGCGCGGAAAAATCGACGAGAACCGGTTCCAGGTAATCGCCTCCCGTTTCACGACTTTAAACAAATCGGCGCAGGAACCGATGCGGACGGAAGAAGTGAGCCTGGGAACGGCGGCGTTACAGGACTTGATGCTGCAGGCTGAAATCCTGGTGCAGTACGGGATGCGTTCCAAAGCGATTGAGCGGCTGCAGCGAATCCAGGAGCTGTTTCCGCACGAGGAAGAAAAGAACGAGGATCTTCAGCGTCTGTATCTTTCCGCAGGCATGACGCCCACGTATTCAGGAACCGCGCCGGCAGCGGCTCCCGCGGCCCGAGCCGCGGTAACAGCGACGACACCACCGCCCCCTCCCCATCCCGCGGGCGAAGCGGCGGACGTCAGCAGCCTCACTAAGGTCGCCGAGATCACGCGAAAACTGAATCATCAAAGCAATCCGAACTCGGTGCTTTCGACAGCAGTAAAAGAGATCGGAGCGCAATGGAAAACCTCGCGCTGCGTTGCCGCCATGCGCCGACCCGGTTTGCCCCCGACTACAGTCCAGGAATACCAGGCGGAGGGCCTTGCGCCGGGCGAAGCCGCGGCACTGGTACAAGTCGTGTCTGCGCTGCATGATCTTGCCGTCAAGCGGGGCGCCATGACCATTGCGGACGCGATGGCCATGCCAGAACTGCAGGGCGTGCGGCAAGCGTTTGCGGATCTGTCCGCTACGTCCGTGCTGGCGCTGCCGCTCGACGATGGCGAGGAATCCGTGGGCATTGTCGTGTTGATCCAGGCCAAGACACGCGGCTGGCACGCCACCGATATTGTCGTACTTAAGGCTCTGGCAGAGCAGGTTGTTATTGCGCTTAACAATGCCGGCCTGCGCCGATTGGTAAAGAATCTCTCCGTCACGGACGAGAAGTCCGGCCTGCTGAAGCGCGCTTCTTATATCGACCTCCTGCTCGCGGAGACCCGCCGCGCGGTGCAGCAGGGGACGTCGATGAGCATTCTGCTATTGCAATTCGGCAAACGGAACGCCATGTTGAAGGAGTTTGGCGAAGAGGCTGTCGAAGCCATGATGGAGCGGATCGGACAGCTATTCTCTACCAATATCCGCACTAACGATTTAGCTTTCCGCTACGAACTCACAACGATCGCCATCATCCTCGGCGATACGGCCGAAAAAGAGGGACTGCTTGCGGTCGAGAAGCTGCGCAAACTCCTCTCAGAGGTACGCCTGCCGGGCAAAGATCAGGCTATTCCGTTATGCGCGGGACTGGCCGAAGCGGTGATGCGGCAGCAATACGATCCCGTGGACATCGTCACCGAAGTGATCAATCGCGCGGAACAAGCGCTGCATGAAGCCCTGGCGCAAGGTTCCGGGAAGGTCGTCGCGCTAGCGTCCAATCTGGCGACGGCGGCCGTCGCCTAGACATCCGCTCGGGTCGAGAGCACTCGTCCACACACAAACGCGTTTGTGCTTATCACATCGAAGGCATTTTTAACGCAGTTTGCTGGCCGACAAAAAATCATCCACGCTCTTCAAGAACATTCCCGGTTGATCCACAAACGTCATGTGACCGGACTTCGGCAGAATTACGAGTTTCGATCCGGCAATTTTGGCGTGCATGGTCTGCGACATGCTTGGGTCAGATTCATCGTGATCCCCTGCGATAATCAGGGTGGGCACCTTGATCGTTGCCAGGCGGTCGGTATATTCCACTGACTTAAGATTGCCGTCGATTACGAACTCACCGTGAGAACCCCACATCTCGCGGTACAGATCCCACGACATTTTGCCGTTATCGACGGGGTCGTAATTTGGATCAGGATGGCTCTGATACAGGTACGGAAAATACCCGTCCCCCCACGCAGCAACCATGTAGTCATCGGTGTAACGGTTCTGCTCATAAGGTTTGCCGTGACCGAAGAGGCCTTCTGATTCCATCTTGTCGATCCGCTCCCGCAGCTCTGGTGACATCTTCTCTTTCATGCGCTGGAAAACCTGGTTCATCGCCTTCGTGCTGCAAAAGGTGCTGCCCAAAATCAGATGGCTAAGGTTCTGCTGATATTTCAGAGCGTAAGCTTCCGCGAGGACTCCGCCATATGAGTGCCCGAGCAGGCTCATCTTGCCGAGACCCAGCGCTTTGCGCACCATCTCAACGTCTTCCACCATGTTCTCGACAGTGTAGCCCGTGGGATCTTCCAGTTTCTGCGAGCGGCCCGAGCCGCGCTCATCGATGAATATGAGCCGGTGGTGACGCGCGAGCGGAAGCAGATAGGGCAGAAAATAATCGTGAGATGCACCCGGCCCGCCATGGACAATCATGAACGGCTCTCCGCGGCCAAAGCTGAGGTAGTAAATGAAGACACCGTTCGCGTCGACAAAGCCTTCCTGCGTGAAGTACACACTTGCGGAAGCCGAGCGAGAACTTCGCGGAATCTTGCCTTGCGCGAAGCTCGGAGCGGAAATCAACGAGCCGAACAGAACAAACAAACCGACACAGAAAAGACGAGGTTTCATGGCGCCCATCGTAATGGTCCCTAGGGGCAAGAGCAAATAGCGGTCAGCGAGAAACCCTCGTCACGGGTGGTCCTTGATTGCCCGCGCACTATTCGAAGATAAAACGAGTGCAGCCTCTTTTTTCTGTGATTGAAGGTCACAGGCAGGTGTGGCGCTCACCCTCGACGGATATCACTTCGCAGAGTAAGCTATTTGGTTTTGTACGGGAGGCGCCGTGCGACAAGCCGTGGCAAGACTGTGGCCCGAGATCGAGTGGATCAGCGACCCTGCCCTGCGGGAAAAAGTGACACAAACCTGGATCAAAGCCTTAGAGCGAAGTCCGCTGAAACCAGACGATCTGAACCGCATCCCTTTCACCCTCCTGGTTGCCAACTGCCCTACAACATTCATGGAACACAAGCGCTGCGTGGTGCACATTGCGCGCGATTCGGCGAAGGCGATGCAGGCGTTTATGGGACGCGCCTTGCCGATCGATGTTGACACGGTGATCGCAGGTGCGATCCTAGCCGACGTTGGCAAGCTGCTGGAGTATGAGCTTGGGCCGGACGGCAATAGTCGGCAGAGCGAGCGGGGCGAGGCGTTGCGCCATCCCTTCACCGGGGTCGCGCTAGCGCTGGAATGCGGAATACCGGATGAGGTCTGCCATATCATTGCTGCACACGCCGCAGAAGGCGACCTGGTTAAGCGCACGACCGAGGCCTACATTGTCCATCATGCGGACTTTATGGCCTTTCTGCCCTTTAAAAATCCCAAGAACGTGAAGGTGACACACTAGGAGAAAATTGTGACCGCTCAGGAAGCTGTGGCGACAACAGAAACGGTCAGCGGCAAAATGGCACGCTGGGCGGCAGACCTCACGTTTAAGCAGTTGTCTGAGGAAGCCGTTTACCAGGCAAAGCGGTTCCTGCTGGATTCCGTTGGCTGCGCACTGGGCGGCTACAAGCAGCATGACGTAAAGATCGCGCTGGAGGTTCTGGACGAAATTGCAGGGCCTGGAAACTCAAGTGTCATTGGCACCGGAAAACGGGTCGATCCAGTCTCAGCGTCGCTGGCCAATGCCCTGATGATCCGTTGCATGGATTACAACGATATTTACTGGAAACAAGACCCGTCGCATCCCTCTGACATTTTCCCCGCCGCTATGGCGTGCTGTGAGCGAGAAAGGAGCAATGGCAAAGAACTGCTGGTAGGCCTGGTTCTCGGTCACGAATTCGAAATGCGCCTCTGCGAGGCCGCGTTCCCCGGAGTCCGCGAGCGCGGCTGGCATCACGCAACCCTTACGGCATTCGTCTCCCCGATTGTCGCGGGGCGCGCACTGAGCATGCGCTGGGAGCAGATCCAACATGCGATCGGAATCTCCGCCAGTCGGCATTGCACGCTGGGCGCGGTTACAGCCGGCAAACTGACCATGATGAAGAACACCGTGGATCCTTTGGCAACTCAGAGCGGCGTGCTGGCAGCCCTGATGGCCGAAAAAGGGTACACCGGTCCCGAGCACGTCATAGACGGAAAAGAAGGACTCACGCACTGCTTCGGACCTGAATGGAAGCTGAACCTGCTTACCGACGGGCTGGGCGAGTCATGGCGAATCACGCAATGCGGAATGAAGTTCTTCCCGACCGAGGCCCTGACCCACGCACCAATCTCCGCGGTACTCGACCTGGTCAAAGAAAACGATTTCAGGCCAGAGCAGATCGACAAAGTCCAGATTCGCTCGCTGGCGCGCGCCGCGGATATCCTTTCAGATCCCAGCAAGTACGATCCACGGAGCAAGGAGACGGCAGATCATTCCCTGCCCTACGTGATTGCTGCCGCTATTGTGGACCGCCAGGTGACCCCGGCGCAGTTCGAGATGAAGAAGATCATGGATCCCACGATCCGCGCGCAATTGAAAAAGGTCGAAGTGGTTGCGGACCCAGAGATCGAGAAAGTTTTCCCGGCGCTGCAACGGGTGATTGTGAACATCAGCACAAGTAGCGACAAGAATTTCACCAAACAGTTGGACTATCCGAAGGGCGATCCGCGGAATCCTTTGTCTGATCAGGAAATTGAAGAAAAATTTGCGGCGCTAGCCGAAGGAGTCCTCACCGGAGGCGCACAGAAGAAACTTAAGGACGCGATCTGGGCATTGGAGAAGCTGGAATCGGTATCAAGTCTCATGACGCTGATGAAGGCCGATATTCGTGAGAAGAAAGCGGCCGTTGCGGCGCCTGCAAAGAAAGTGAAAACTAAAAAGAAGAGGTAGGCGAACGCGGAGTCACTATGGGCGAAACCATCGTTGAAAAAATCGCGCGCACGCACTTGGCCGAAGGACCGAAACGTCCGTTGCGGACCGGCGATTTCGTTTCCATCCGCCCATTTCACGTGATGACCCACGACAACACTTCCGCTGTGATGGGCAAATTCAAGGGAATCGGCGCGAAAAAAGTTCATGATCCCAAACAGCTGGTATTCGCGCTCGACCACGACATTCAGAACCAGGACGAAGCCAACCAGAAGAAATACCGCGCTATTGAGGCTTTCGCCAAAGAGCATGGGGTCGACTTTTATCCCGCGGGATCGGGCATCGGCCACCAAATAATGGTGGAGCGCGGTTACGTCATACCCGGCTCCTTCGTTATAGCCTCCGACTCCCATTCCAACATGTATGGTGCGCTTGGCGCGGTTGGCACTCCCATCGTTCGCACCGACGCAGCCGCTGTCTGGGCTACCGGAGAATTCTGGTGGCAGATCCCGCGCTCGGTGCAAGTTGTGCTTGAGGGCAAGCTACCCAGCGGAGCCACCGGCAAGGACGTCATCATCACACTTTGCGGTTTGTACAACCACGATGAAGTCCTGAATGCGGCGGTGGAGTTCAGCGGACCGGGCGTGGCTTCGCTCTCGATGGACCAACGTTTCTCGATTTCAAACATGAGCACAGAGTGGGGGCCACTCGTCGGCTGGTTCCCCGTGGACCGAATTACCATCGAGTACCTGCGCCGGGTGCATGCGCATTTGCAGGCCTGCGGTGTCGAGCGCTTCACAATCGCGGACATCGAGAGCTGGGAAAAAGCCCCGCCGCGCCCCGATCCCGATGGGGTTTATGCGGCTCGCATTGCGCTTGATTTGTCACAGGTGACCCCGCATGTGTCCGGGCCAGACACAGTGCAAGTCATGCAGCCTCTTGCCGAAATGGAGCAAAAGAAAGTCGCGATCCAGAAAGCGTATCTACTGTCGTGCGTTAATTCGCGCCTGGAAGACCTGGAAGCGGCGGCCAAGGTTCTCAAGGGGAAGAAAGTCGCTCCTGGCGTGAAGTTTTACCTGGGGGCGGCGAGCAAATGGGTTCAGCAACAGGCCGAGGCTCAGGGCACCTGGAAGATTCTGCTCGACGCCGGGGCACAGCCCTTGCCTGCAGGCTGCGGGCCGTGCATTGGACTCGGCGTGGGCTTGCTGGAAGCAGGAGAGGTTGGGATTTCAGCCACTAACCGCAACTTTAAAGGCCGCATGGGATCGCGCGACGCGCAATGTTATCTTGCCAGTCCTGAAGTAGTGGCGGCATCAGCAGTCGCCGGCTACATCCGGGGCCCCCACGAATTCCCCATGCGCATAATGACTCGAGAATACAAGGAATTTCCGGTCCGCGGTTCCGGCGCCGAGAAAGTCGAGATCCTAGCCGGTTTCCCCGGCCATCTCAGAGGACGCCTGGTGTTCATGCCGCAAGATAACGTAAATACCGACGCCATCTACGGCAAAGACTACACCTACCGCGACGACATGACGAAAGAGATGATGGCCAAGGTCGTGATGGAAAATTACGATCCGACGTTCGCCGACAAGACACATTCCGGTGATGTGATCGTGGGAGGATTTAACTTCGGCACCGGATCGAGCCGCGAGCAAGCCGTCACCTGTCTGAAGGCCAAAGGCATTCCGCTGATCATCGCTGCGAGCTTCTCGCAAACCTATCTGCGCAATGCATACAATAACGGGTTTCTTTGCGTAGAGGTGCCGGAACTGGTGAAGCGACTGCGCGAGCAGTACGCGAAGGAGATCAAGGCGGGAGAGAAGACGCTGATCCCGGGTGATGAAATCGAGATCGACTTCACTTCCAGCGTGATTAGCTGGCGTGGAGAAAAGTTTCCCTTCCCCGCCCTGGGCAGCGTGCCCCAGTCATTAGTCATCGCTGATGGAGTGGAAAACCTGGTGGCGAAGAAGCTGGGCTCTCTTTGAAGACTTCTAGTAAGCCACACAGGTTGCAGGTTCAGGATCGCGAATCAATAATTCATTTGGAGCATTTATGGCGAAATATACGGTCGTAACCATGCCGGGAGACGGGATCGGGAACCAGGTTCTTCCAGAAGCTCTGCGCGTGCTCAAAGAGGTTGGATTCGACGCAGATTATGTGCACGGCGACATTGGCTGGGAATTCTGGCGGAGTGAAGGCAATGCCTTGCCCGACCGCACCATCGCCCTGCTTGAGAAACATGAGCTCGGCCTGTTTGGGGCGATCACATCCAAGCCGAACAAAGCTGCGCAGGAAGAACTCGATCCCAAGCTGAGGGGCAAAGGATACGTTTACTACAGCCCCATCGTGACGATGCGGCAGAAATTCAATCTCGATATATGCATGCGACCGTGTATCGGCTTCATCGGCAACCCGCTGAATTTTATTCGCAAAAAAGTAGATGGTGGTTACGAAGAGCCGCAGATTGACACTACTGTGTTTCGCCAAAATACCGAAGGCATGTACACCGGCATCGAGTGGACCAATCCGCCCGATAACGTGCGCTCTGCGATCGCCACCCATCCGCGTTTCAAGGCTTTCGCCAACGTGCCTGGTCCGGATCTCGCGGTGAGTTTGCGCATTATCACGCGCGCGGCAGCCCGGCGCATCGTGACCGCGGCTTTCGAATACGCGAAGCGCAAGGGTTTCAAAGGCGTCACCATCTGCGAGAAGCCGAACGTCGTCCGAGAAACGTCCGGCATGATGGAAGAAACAGCCAAGGATGTCGCCAAGAACTACCCCGGCATCGCGCTGTGGTCCACCAACATCGATGCACAGCTCATGTGGCTGAACAAGAATCCCGAGGACTATAACGTCATCGTGGCTTCAAACCTGTTTGGGGATATTTTGTCAGACGCCTTCGCGGGACTGGTGGGTGGACTGGGATTCGCCGCGTCGGGCAACATCGGCGACAAAGTAGCGGTCTTTGAACCGACACACGGATCTGCGCCGAAATATGCCGAGTTGAATCCGCCCATTGTGAATCCCATTGCCATGATTCTCTCGGCGGCGATGTTGGCCGAGCATGTCGGCGAAACCCAAAAAGCGGAGCGCATCCGCAATGCGGTTGCAGCCGTGGTGAAAGACGGCAAAACACGCACCTACGACATGATGCGCCTCAGTGGAGGTCCAAAGGCGATCAGCCAGGGAGCAGCATCAACCATCGCCATGACGGATGCCATCCTGGAAAAACTCGTAGTCAATGTACCGGTGGGCGCCGGACGATAGTTTTTAGTGAAGGAGCTATGAGCAGTCCTATCCAAGAAAAGCTGGGGCGCACCGCTGAGGCGGGACATTGCGGCAAAGACGTCCGCTCCGACCTGCACGTCTCCCTAGAACCGCGCGACTCGGGAGGCCTCGACATCGCGCTGGAATCGCGCGTCGCCGCATATTATGGCCCGGCAATTCTGGCCCAAGCCCGCCAAGATCTCGAAAGTGTCGGAGTGCGGCACGGCAAGGTCATGATCCATGACGAGGGCGCGCTGCCCTTCGTCATATCGGCGCGCATGGAGACCGCAGCCAGACGGGCCGGCTTTGATTCCGGCAAGGCGCTGCCGGAGCGGAGTGCGCTTCCTGAGCCCTCCACGCGTGATCGCTTGCGACGCTCGCGCCTTTATCTGCCGGGCAGCGAGCCGAAATATCTCATCAACGCCGGACTGCATGAGCCGGACGCCATCATTCTCGATCTCGAGGATTCGGTCCATTCCGGCGAGAAAGATGCGGCGCGCATTTTGGTGCGCAATACCCTGCGCGCGGTCGACTTCGGCAAATGCGAACGCATGGTGCGCATTAACCAACTCCCCCTCGGACTCGAGGATCTCGCGGAGGTGGTGCCCGAAGAACCAGACCTCGTTCTCATACCCAAAGTCGAGCATCCCGGACAGGTCAGTCAAGTCGATCGCATGATCGAGGAACTCAAGTTGCGCCACGGAATCCGCCGCACCATCTGGATCATGCCTATCCTGGAGTCCGCGTTAGGAATCGAAAATGCTCCGAGCATTGCCGCGGCGAGTGTACATGTGGCGGCGCTCACCATTGGCCTTGAGGACTACACGGCGGACCTCGGGGTTGTGAAGACCACGAGCGGCGCCGAATCTCTCTATGCGCGGAGCCGATTGGTGAATGCCGCGCGTGCCGCGGGCGTGCAGGCGATCGACTCCGTTTTTGGCGACGTGGGAGACCTCGACGGCTTGCGCAAATGGGGAGAATCTTCCCGTGCCCTGGGATTTGAAGGGATGGGTTGTATTCACCCATCGCAGATTCCGGTGATTCACACCGCGTTCGCACCGACTCCCGCGGAGATCGAGAAAGCCAACAAAATCGTGGCAGCGTTTGAAGACGCGCAACGGCGAGGGCTCGGAGTAGTCAGCCTGGGATCGAAGATGATCGATCCTCCAGTCGTGCAGCGAGCTGTGAGACTAGTGGAGCGGGCGAAAGCGATGGGTCTGGCCTAGCCGATCGGGGTCTCGCATTAACGGGACTTCCGGCGGCGAGCGCTTGCCGTGAGGATTTCGAGGAATAGGAATAGATGAGCGAGAGAGTTGAGCTGGCGCACAACGCCGCGGGACGGCGTGTCCCGACCATGGTGAACAACAAGCCACAGATTCCGTTCCTCGGGGTCGGCAAGTATCAGCCGCGAGGACGCAAAGCGGCACCGGTTGTGCGCTCCAATAAAGATTATCCCGAGACCGGCGACAAGCGCGTGCCGGATCTCGAGACTGCGCTGCGGGAATGCGGCTTGCGCGACGGAATGGTAATCTCCAGCCATCATCATTTGCGCGATGGCGACAAAGTGGCCCTCATGGCTCTTGAGGCCGCAGCCCGCATCGGCGTAAAGGACATGATGTGGTTCCCTAGCGCGTCATTCCCGTCACAAAAAGGCGCCATCGATTTGATGGAAAAAGGCGTGGTCCATCACATAGAAGGAAGCATGAATGGTCCACTCGGCGATTACTGCACGCAAGGCAAGATGCGCGGCATGGGCGTTTTGCGTTCGCACGGGGGACGCTGGCAGGCGATACAGGATGGCGACGTGCACATTGACATTGCCGTGATTGCGGCCCCTACGGCGGACGCCTTCGGAAATGCCGACGGCTCGCACGGCAAGGCGGCATGCGGCTCTTTGGGCTTCGCGCTCGCCGATTCCATGTATGCGGACTCGGTTATCGTGGTGACCGACAATCTGGTTCCCTTCCCGTGTATCCCCTGGCAGATCCAGGGGAATAATGTGGATCGCGTGGTGGAGGTCGATTCCATAGGCGATCCTGCGAAAATCGTCTCCGGCACCACACAAATTACGCGCTCGCCCGACAGGCTGCGAATCGCGGAATTTGTCGCCCGCTTTCTGCGTGACGCCGGCATCATGCGCAACGGCTTCTCGTTTCAAGCAGGGGCTGGAGGAATTGCGCTCGCGTTCGTTGATTTCCTACGCAAGATGATGAAAGAGGACGGGATCAAAGCGCGCTTCGTGCGCGGCGGCTCGACGAAATACCTTGTGGAGCTCCTGCAGGAAGGCTTGACCGACTACATTCTCGACGGCCAGACCTTCGATCTGGATGGCGTCAAGTCGATGGCGAATGATCCTCGTCACGTTGCCACCTCCCCGTTCACCTCCTACAACTATCACGGTAAGGGAAACTTCGCTTCGATGGTAGACGCCGTGGTTTTGGGCGCAACCGAAGTCGATGTTAATTTCAACGGCAATGTCGTCACCCATTCTGACGGCCGACTGCTGCACGGAATAGGCGGGTGGCAGAACTGCCTGTTTTCCGGATGCACGATTCTGGCGCTGCCGTCATTCCGCGATCGTATTCCCGTAATCGTGGATGAGGTCACGACCCTGACTGGGCCAGGCGAGTTGATCGACGTTATCGTGACCGAACGTGGAATCGCGATCAACCCGCGGAGGCAAGACCTGATCGATGCGACCACAGGGTCGAGCCTGCCGATCCGGCCGATTCAGGACATCAAGGCAGAAGTAGAAAAGATTTGCGGAGGAAAGCCAGCCCGGCCACAGTTAGTCGACCGTCCCTGCGCGATTGTGAAGTGGGTGGACGGGACCGTGCTTGACGCTATCTGGCAAGTCGCCTAAGGCAAAATGCAATCTAACGCGCACGACAGTCGCACTCTGCGTTTTGTAAGCTGCGGCGCTCTTTTACTGTACCGCCTTTGCTTCCAGCAACAAGTGCTGTCTGAACTCCGCATCCAACTTCCCGGGTTGGCCCTGTTTCACTTCAACGCTGCCCAGGTCCTTGCCATCCGTGTAGTCCATCACACGGTAGTTCCCCGGCTTGAGCCCGCGCAATTCAAGTGCGCCCTTCCATGAACCGTTCTCGTCTGGAGCGAAGAATGCGTAATACATGGCGGCATCCTTCTCAATAGCGTACCCTTCCGGAACGTCATAGCCGTACGTGTAAAGGTCGAGGAACTTGCCGCTGGAGAGCATTTTTTCATTGTAAAGTCCGATCCATTTCTTCCACTGCTCTTCCTTCTGCTGAGTCAAAACGACGTTCTTGAACTTCGGCCCGGGATCAGGCCACACGAACTTCGTTCCGACCACTCCACCAGTGCCGATAGTTGAAGCAAAGTCATCGCCATGCTCCAGCCAGTTTCCTTGCCCCGTACGCGTCATCGCCGAAAGCTCCACATGATCGCCATACACGGCGGCCTCTGGCCCGAGCAAGGCTTTATACATTTTGATTCGGCGCCGTACCTGCACCGCTCCCACCGGATCCGCCGTGACGGCCTGATCCATGTAGGGCAGCCATGCCAAAGACGGCGGCGTGCCGCACGGACAACTCTGGGTCACGCTCTGCGGCTTGATCGCGCGCGTGGTCTGAAAAATCTCCCTGTACACATCTGCCATTGCGTTCACCGAGTCCTCGGGAGAGTTGTGGTGATGCGCCGGGTTGTAGCACGCGGGAACCGTGTAGATGTTGTCCAGCTTGCTGCCATCAAAATCCCAATCCCGAATAAATTTCTCGGTCAGATGCTTGTAATACGCGCGCACCTCGGGGACAGCAGGACACATCGCGGCGAGATCGCGGATAAAGTGCACATGTTTGCCGTTTTTGTCGAGAATCAGCCAGTCAGGGTGCTCCTGGGCGACCTTCGAAACAACGTACTTGTGCGATTCCCATTTACCCTGGCGGTCTTCCACGCCCAGCGGCAGCCACCAAATCTGAACCAGGATGCCCTGCTTATGAAAATCACTCACCATCTTCTTGATCGAGTCATCCGGAAAGGTGTCTGACCGCGGATTCCAGTCTCCGTAGGCGTCGAACCAGCGGTCGTCCAGGGTGGCCCACTTGATGCCCATCTCCTTCAGCTTGGGGACAGTTCCCAGCATTTGTTCAGGCGTTACATTGAACTCGTACCCCCATCCGCACCAGCTCACGTTGTAGGCTTCGGTCGAAGGCTTGGGAATTTGCCAACCTTCTTTCTGCAGCACACTGGACCACATTCTCAAAGGCTCGTAAAAGTCGCCGGCGTACACCGCCACGAAAGAACGAGGCGTGGCAAAGCTTTCTCCCGGCTTGAGCACCGCGTCGGCGGGAACTTCTTCGCGCGCACTGACCCTGCCATCCGCTTCGACTTTGACGGGCAACGATACGGACAAGGGCAAGGTTTCGACGTGCCCAATGGCTTCTCCCACTGCCGCCGTCCAGAAGGCAACAACCGGAATTCCGCCTCCGTAACCACCTTTCACCATCGCGCCCATTACATTCGGCTGCGCAGAGGTCCGCGTGAGGTGGAACACGTCATCCTTTCCCCAGTCGTAACTGGAACCCTGAAACGACCACATGTCGTAAGGCTGGGCTTTAGAATCGGCGAGCTTGGCATTGAAACGATGGCGCTCCGCAATGGCCTTGTCCAGCGGTAACTCGGTGTTGCCGGTATTCCGGTATTGGGTAGTCGTGAGCAGCACGTTGGGAAGGTCGTCGTACGCTTCGATGGCGAGGACCTTCTGCATGCCTTCCCCTGAAGGCGCAAGCGAATGTCCGGCGATCTCGATACGCTTGCCGCGGCCCAGTTTCCCAGTCGCTTCCAAGACCTTCGCCTGCTCAAAATCGAGAGTAAAATGCACTTCCTTCCCACGGGAGATTACGTAATCGCCGTCGAAAGGACTGCCGGTTCTGGGCTCGTCCAGGCTCAGCTTCTGTCCATCTTTGAGCAGGTGCGCATCAATGTAGCCCGAAGGGAGAACTTCAAACTGTGCAGTCCTGGTAGTGATGGTGACGGGACCGCCGGGACTCAGATCAACTTTGATATCGGATGGCTGCGACGGCGGCTGTTTGACTGCCACTTTCTGCGGCCGTGAACAGCCAATCATCAGGAACAGGAAGGTAGATAGCGCTGCGTACATCCATTTCGACGAGCGATTCATAGATTTCCCAAGCACGAATTAGTTGGAAGCGACAGCCAGCATTCTCCCACAGAAGACGCCCGCAAAACCACAAGCCGGCTTGCCGTGGTTCGGCCCGGGCCAAAAGAAGTTCTGAAAGGGGAAACCAAGTCGCGCAAGGGGCGGGTGTGCGCGACTGCAGCAGAAGCGTGCGACGTCGAAAAATCGGCGGCGCAAGCTCTGTGCAGAGGACCAGTGAAAGAAGAACGTTGTCTACGGGGAGGTCTGCAACGCGGCATTGCCCGAGACTTGCGCGCCAGTATCACCCAGAATCATGTATCCCTGGTTATTCGACACCAGGTACAGGATCATGGCGCCCGTCAGGTTGGGAACCGTGCCCGCCAACCGCCCGTTCGCTCCGACTGCATAGGTCCCGGTGAGAACGACACTGTTCCCCGACCCGGCGGAATTCACAGAATAATTCAGCGTCAGGTTGCCTTTCCCATCGCCGAGCAGATTGCCTACGCGATCGACGAGGGGGTTCAGTGAATCGAAGCCATCCATGAAGAATGCATACTGGCCGTTGAAACTGCTGGTTGCAAAAGACGTGCTCTGCTGCTGATCAAGAGTGCCATCCTCCACGCGGCTGGGAGTGTTGACCAGGAAGAACGCCCGCGAGTTGCTGACCATCCAGAAAATTTCGGAGGTGGCGCTTTGACCAGCGGGTGTCAACGTGACCGTCGCGCGTCCGTTCGAGGTCATCGAGTATGTGCCAGTGAGGGCAGCATTCGCGATAACGTTCCCGTCCTGCACTGAGTCATAACTGCCCGCGGTAATTGTTCCATTTCCATCGCTGGTAAAGGATCCGGCGCTGTTTACGCCAAGAATATTCGCAGAAGTGTCGCCCCGGCTGCCAAAGGCGAAGGGCCCTTTCAAGCTAGCATTCGAGAACGAAGTCGCACTCTGCTTTTCGGCACGTCCTATGCCCAGGGGCCCGGCATCCGCTTCAAGAAGATTGAGGGTGTTCGCGTTGACGACGTAATAAATGTAACTATAAGTTGTGCCGGTGTTGGTCGAAAGGCTCGCCGTGCCCCGGCCGTCGCTGGTTGGCGCTGAGAACGATCCGGTCAGTATTGGCGACGTGAGGGCGCTCGCCTGCAGGGTATCCGCCGCGCCGCTGACCGCTCCTCCGCTGATGGTTATCGCTCCGACCGTCGAAATAGACCCCTGGGACGTGCTCGTGGAATGGGTCCGGAAAACAAAGGTGCCGCTCGGAGTTGCGGACAAAGCAGTGGTGTCTTGGCGTTCAGCAATGCCTGCCCCATTCGCAAAGGAATCAAACTCGATCAAATAAGCCTGCGAATCGTTAACAATGGTAAGTGCAAAATTGACCTGTCCCCCGGCAACGTTGAGCGTGATCCCGCCGGTGCCGTCGTTATTAATGAAGTACGTTCCGTTCGAGCCAAAGCTCCCAGGAGTGGAGCCTTGTACAAAATCATCCGTACCGCTGGTGATGTTGCCATTGCCATCCGCGGTAAAGACGCCGGCTTCACGAAAATCCCCATTGCCGCTTTGCAGCCCGAAATAGGAGCCACTCATGTTGTAAGCGTAGCTTCCTTTCAAGCTTGCATTGCTGAATTTCCCCGTGGTGGGAGGATTTCCCGAACTGTTGCTGTTCCCGCAGGCCATCGAAAACGACAGCAACGTCAAGACGCACAGGACCGAAAAGAGCTTTCCGTGGCTCCTCAATTTGTGGGACAGCGCAAAGTGTTGCGGAATACGAGTCGGCTTCACATTATCTCCATGAGAACGTTTGGGATATCCCGATTCTACTAACACTGTATAGCGGCAAAAGTCGCCTTTTTGGCTTGGGTATTCGGGATGTTAGATGCGGGAAGACCGGGTTTCAGCACGGCATTCGGAACTTCTCAGCCGAGATCAGCGAATCGCGCGTCACCGGCTGTGCTGATGAAGGAACGCTTCCCGGTACTCCCGATCGCGGAAGGCTTCGGTCCCGCCCGGACGCGTGGTGGAGAGTGCTCCCGCCCGATTTCCGCTTGCGAGACAGGTGGCCAAGTCCGCACCCCGAACGAACTCGTGAACGAAGCCGGAATCGAAGCTGTCCCCGGCTCCGACCGCGTCAACTGGGTCAACTTTTACCGGCGGGCACACGACACGTTGCTTTCCCCGCTGGGCCATGGCACCTGCCGGTCCCATCTTGACGACCACAATGGATACCATGTCGGCTAATTGAGAGATAGCCTTCTCAAGGTCATCCGTTCTGGCTACTCGCCTGATTTCACGCTCGTTGGGCAGGAACACATCCACGAACTGGAGGACATCGTGGAGATCGTCTTGCCAGAGATCGTCGGGGTCATCATTGGTATCGAGTGAAATAGTCAAGCCGGCGGCTTTCAGCTTGCGAAACAACTTTCCCACACTCGGCCGCAGGCCGCGCTGCAAGTAGTAAGACGACAGATGGAAGTGCCGCGCAGAACAAAGGTACTCGAGATCCAGATCCTCGTATTTCAAATCGAAGATCGTGCCTGCATAGGTGACCATGTTGCGCCACTTTTCACGCTGTAAAACCACGGTGAGCCCGGTTTTGAGCCCCGCGCTTATGCGCTGCAAACGGGAAACGTCAACGCCGCCGGCTTTCAGGCGATCAAGCGCAATCTCGCCCAGCGCATCATCACCGATCTTGGACACGAACCCGACGCGACTTCCCAAAGCCGAAAGGTTGTGGGCCACAATGGCCGACGAAGCCCCTAAAGTGAGCATCATGCGATCCGCGATTAACTCGCGTTCAGGTGGAAGCTCCTCGGGAAGGCCATAGAGGATGAGGTCAAGATTCAGTTCACCGGCAACGGTGACATCAAATTGTGGCATGGTTCTAAGGGAGCGTGGGTCCGTGCAGATCTTCGCAGCAGAAGAAAAGACGGCGCCTGCCCGCACTTGATATTAACGCATGCCAGCCACGGGCACGTGCGCGATAGAATGTCTGGGTATGACAGACGAGCTTCTGCGCTACCGTGCCCAGTTTCCGATCCTGGAACACACGACCTACCTGATCAGCAACTCACTGGGCGCGATGCCGCTGGGCGTGTACGACGCCATGAAGGGTTACGCCGACACTTGGGCTACCCGCGGCGTACGTGCCTGGGAAGAACGATGGTGGATGCTGGCGTCCGAGGTGGGAGATGAGCTGGGCGCACTTATGAACGCGCCCCGCGGATCGGTATCCACGCACCAGAATGTGACCACGTGCCAGGCTGTGGTTGCATCGTGTTTCGACTTCTCCGGAAAACGAAACAAAATCGTCTACAGCGACATGAACTTTCCGTCTGTCATGTATTTCTGGCAGGCACAGCAAGCCAATGGCGCTCGTGTGCACATGGTCAAGACTGACGACGGGATCACGGTCCCTACCGAACGACTGCTTGACGCGATCGACGAGGAAACACTGCTGGTGCCGGTTTCCCACGTGATCTTCCGTAGCGCCTTCATCCAGGACGCAAAAGCCATCGTTGGCAAAGCGCACAAGGTCGGCGCGCGGGTGCTGCTGGACACGTTCCAGTCACTAGGCACGGTACCTGTGGATGTTAGCGCGCTAAGCGTCGATTTCGCTTGTGGAGGCGTATTGAAGTGGCTTTGCGGCGGACCCGGCGTCGCGTATTTGTATGTGCGGCCGGATCTGGCGACGAAACTTCAGCCAAAGTTTACGGGATGGATCGCGCACGCGAATCCTTTCGCTTTCGAAATCGGTCCCATCAAATATGCCGATCCGCCGTATCGATTCATGAATGGCACGCCGCACGTACCCTCGCTGGAAGCGGCACGGCCAGGATTGGCCATTGTGAGGGAGGTTGGGGTTGAGCGGATTCGGGAAAAATCCAGAAGACAGACTGCGCGCTTGATCGAACTGGCTGACAAACACGGTTGGCGGGTGAATACTCCGCGTGACCCCGAGAAGCGCGGCGGCACTGTTTCGATCGATATGCCCGATTCGCAGGCGATCTGCCAGGAGCTGCTCCGTCGTGAAGTCCTGGTGGATTGGCGTCCACAGGCCGGGGTGCGCATGTCGCCGCACTTCTACAACAACGACCAGGAACTCGAGCGTGCCATCGAAACCGTGGAGGAAATCCTCAAAGAGCGATTGGTGCTGCCCGGCCGTACGGCAACTTAGCGGCAACCGCATGTAGCCGTACGGCCGAGCGCCGGCTTTCAATGCTTCTTCTTCGGCGGTACTTTCGCTCCTTTTTTACGCGCTTCCGAAAGTCCGATCGCTATTGCCTGTTTTCGACTCTTTACCTTCCCGCCTTTGCCCCGTTTTCCAGAACGCAGGGTCCCGCTTTTCTTACGCCGCATCGCGCTTTCGACGCTCTTGCTGGCAGCTTTCGAGTATCTGCGTCCGCCAGATTTCCGGCTACTCGACTTGCGTCCACTTGACTTCCGACTGGAACGTGAACCTTTTTTCGCAGGCATCCTTAATCTCCTGCAAATTAGAGGAACCACTCTGTCCTGAGGTTGTGTCGGTCAGGAAGAATTCGTCGTGATGCCGGCCGCCCGTCCGACACGACTAACGGGGAGTCCAATGCGGGTGCACCGTGAACAGACCGTTTACGATACAAATCTGATAAGCGACGACGAGGCCGAAGGCCAGGCTCAGGAGGCCGGAGGCCATAGTCAGCTTTCGGGAAATAGTCTCGCTGCGTCCGCCTACCAGATGCAGCGTGGAAGCGATGCTCATCGTAATTACCATCATGCCCGCGATGGTGCCGCCCCCAAACAGCAAGAGATACATAATGGCCCAATACGAGTTGCGGATGGTGGTGAGAACAAGCAGGGCAACAGCAGCCGAGCCGGCCAGTCCATGAACGATGCCGATCAGCAGCGGACGAAGTTGCTGGTACACGCCAGATTTTCCGAGCACTCGATCGAAGAAAGTCAGGGACGTGTGAGTGTGCGTGTGACCAGCGACGGCATGCGCGTGCGGATGCGTGTGCACATGCTCGCCATGCCGGTGCTCGTGGTCATGGGTGAAATCCTGGTCATCTGTCTCACTGCGCGCCGCCGGCACTGAGCGCAGGAAACTATTGATGTTGACGACCCCCAGGATGATCAGCATGATTCCGACCGACAACTCCATGCTGAGACCAATACGGGTCGGAATGACGATGTCAAACAGAATAATTGCAGTGCCCACGACGAAAATTGTGACGGTGTGACCAATGCCCCAGAAAATGCCGGTCCACGCCGCACGCATGAGACTGCGCTGGCGGGTGACAATCGTCGTCACCGCAATCACGTGATCGGGATCGGTCGCGTGCCGCATTCCCAGGAAGAATCCAAGGGCGATGATGGACAGAAACGTAATCACGTCAGTGTTGTGCAGTCAGGGGAGGCTTTTCGCTGAAGCTTCCCCTTTCATAATACCCGCAACGCTGCTGGCAGTAGACGTCCTCGATTATTAGGTTTTGTTGGCCACCCTGGATGTGAGCCCTGTCACTGCACTCTACCGGTGCTTGCATTTCGAATAATCGGCTACGGGTGTGAATTGGCTTCCGAAGGAGTTTTGATGAGAACGCTTTTCGGGCCAGGTGCGATCGGAGAATGTGTCCGTAACGTTCAGCAAAAGCTCACGACACTCGGATTCGACACGAAAGCTGTAGACGGTTGCTATGGTCAAAACACTCTTGCCGTAGTGAAACAGTTTCAGATGTCGCAGTCGCTCTCGAGTAACGGCATCGTCGACGAGCGTACCTGGCAGCTTCTGATGCAGAGTCCGCCGCCCTCTGTTACGTCCCGCTGTCTGCAACTGACCGCCAGTATTGAGGGGCACGGATACGGCCTTGCCGTGGGCGACTTCGACGGCGCAATTCTGACCTGGGGCATCATCGGATTCACCATGGCGGCAGGCAAAGTGCAGGAAATCGTCTTGAGAATCCACCGACGGAATCCGCAATGCGTTGAGCAAGCGTTCCAGGTCCATAGCACAGAGTTGCTGGACCTGATGACGGCGCCGCTGGAATTCCAGAAACGCTGGGCGGCACAACACACGCTCAGGCATGGCGCCCTGGCCGAGCCATGGAAGAGCATGTTCGAAGTTTTCGGATCGTTTCCTGAAGTCCAGCAGCAGCAACGGGAGTGCGTGCAGCAAGACTACATGAAGCCGGCCATTCAGACGGCTAGAGCGTTGGGACTTCGCAGCGAATCAGGACAGGCGCTTTGTTTCGATATCCATGTGCAGAATGGTGGAATTAAGAGAAAAGCCTTGGCTTCTATTCGCGCGGAACTCGGGCGGCTCTCAAGCGAATCCGACCTCCGCATCGCCATTGCCAATGTCGTGGTACAGTCCGCCAAGCAGGCTTGGCGGGAAGACGTGCGCAACCGCAAAATGGCGATCGCTACTGGTCTCGGCGTAATACATGGCCATTCGTACATGCTGAATAATTGGGGATTGAGCGGTGAGATCGAATCCGCAGAATTGCTGGAACAGGTCACGTCGGAAACGGCGCTCGGCGCTCATGCATAAGTCGTAATTTATTTTACGGGCAGGCTTTTTGAGCGCTGCACGTGGCGAAAGGTCAGATTAATGCGCGGCTCACTGATCCCAGGTTCTTTAGGCACTTCGTGTTTGAAGTTCTTCTGAACGTCTCCGGTCATGATGAGGAGGCTTCCATGGCGTAGTCGTTCGGAATAGACCACCGCTCCACCATTTTTTCTCAGCTTAAACATCCGCTCGGCACCCAAGCTGACCGACGCAATCAGTGGCCCCATCTCCGGCTCGGCATCGGCATGAAGACCCACGCTGTCCAGTCCGTTGCGATACAGGTTGCAGAGCACGGCATTGTAGCCGGAATTGGGAGAACTACCGTAGGCTTCAGCGGGAGTGGCTCTCTCGGCGCGATGCTTAAGACTGAGCAGTTCTGGAAACCAGGGCAGCGGAAGATACTGGCGGCGCGAATAGGTGTATTGCGTGCCCGGGTCGCCGTAGTACGCCTCATCGCGAGGTACGGGAGATCCAAAGGGGCCCGGCCGACGTTCCCACTTGCATTTTCTGAACAGCACCTCGAAGAACTCGCTCGCCTCGGCTTCACTCAAGAAGTCCTCGGAATAGAAAATGACTGCATCCGGAACAGGGAGCAGGTGCATAAGAGTGGGGGTTTGATGCTATTGAGGGCGCGCTGGACCCGTTGTCGCCGGCAACCATTGTCTGGCTCTGCCAGTCAGGGCAGCTCGATCTGAATCTGCTTCGCTGCTGGATCGATCTTCGTGATCCGAAAACTGCGAATTTGACCAGGGCTGGCAATGTCTGGCTCTGCCGCCGTTGTTGTCCTACCTTTCCAGCGGGCGGACAGCATCGAGCTGAGCGATGCCAAATCCGCCTTACCCGCGCTCTGAGCACTGACCCGCGCATCCTGTTGTGCTTTTGCAAGCGGGATGCGGCACTGGGCCTGGACGCCTTCGCCGAGCTCCACGTGCGCCAGCTCACCCCTGATGTCAACCACGCGGCCGCTCACCAGATCTCCGGGATGGTGCTCGGCCAGATATTCGTCAATGCTGGTGGGAACCAGTTGTTTTATCCCTAACTTCAATCTTCGTTTTTCGCTATCGATTTCCAGGACCTGAGCTTTGACACTCTGGCCGACCTTGAGCACGTCCTGGGGGTGATTGATGCGCTTCTCCGCACTTATATCGCTGACGTGAACCATGCCCTCGATGCCCGCTGCAACCTGCACAAACGCGCCAAACTTCGTGATACTCACTACCGTGCCCTCGACCACCGAACCCGCTGGGAATTTTTGTGCAGCGTCCGCCCAAGGATCACCGAGGGCCTGCTTCAGTCCCAATGACATCCGTCGCTCACCCAAGTTCACGCCCAGAATGACGGCTTCCACAGTCTCGCCTGGCTTCACGAGATCGCTGGGTTTTCGCACCTTCTTGACCCAGGACATTTCCGACACATGAATCAATCCCTCAATGCCCGGCTCAACTTCCACAAAGGCTCCGAAATCCGTCACCCGAGTTATGGTGCCGCGCACGCGCTCGCCGGTCTTGTATTTGCCGGAAGCTGAGTCCCACGGATGCGGCAGCAGTTGCTTCATGCCCACGGATACGCGCCGCTTGGCTGGGTCAATTTTCAAAACCTTCACTTCAACCTGTTGTCCGAGCGCTAGCACGTCCTCGGGCTTGTTAACCCGGCTCCAGGAAATGTCGCTGACATGCAGCAGCGCGTCGATGCCGCCGACGTCCACGAACGCGCCATAGTCCGTCAAGCTTCTCACCGTGCCTACTATGACGTCACCCTCGTTTATTTCAGAGTAGCGGTGATCTCTTAACGCCTGCTCTTCCTCTTCTGCAACCACGCGCCTGTCGACAACGATGTCTTCGTCCGCTGCGTCCAGCTTGATGATGCGGCAGCGAATTTCCTGCTCGACAAGTTTGTCCATCTCCGACGCATCGCGTGCTCCGCTCCGCGATGCCGGCATGAAAGCACGCACGCCCACGTCTACACTCAAACCGCCTTTTACCACCGCTGTCACGGTCCCCACGATCGTCATCTTCCCGGCGAAGGCACGCTCGAGCGCTGCCCAATCGGTCGGGCGTGCTGCTTTTCTGCGGGTGAGCTGGTAATAGCCTTCGGGGTCGCGACCCTTGATGTTGACCAGCAACTTGTCGCCAACCTTCACGGTTTCGGCACTTCTCCCGAGCTCCGCAATCGGCAAAATGCCCTCTGTCTTGAACCCGATATCGAGGAACACGGAGTCCCCGGATAGCGAAACGACTGTGCCTTCCCGGCTGCCTTCGACTTTCTTGCCGGCATGGCTTTGCTCGAATTGTGACAGGATGTTGCCGAAAGATTCTTCAACGTCGCTGCTGGCGGAAGGTCCTGGAATATCGGGATTGGGCATATCGGATAAGGCCTTTTGGAAGCGCTGCTGCTCAAGCATAACATCAACAATGGCGAGCGCGGACGCCGCGAAGCAATCGTGTCGACCAGGCGATTGTGGTGAAAGGGGCCTGTGATAGGCTAGCCCGCTCGCACCTTCGCCGCCTTGCGAGCGATCAGCCGAAAACCTTTTTGCCCTGCTTCTTTCTCCAAACTTTCCAGACGTGCGCGGCCGGCCGCGACTTTGCCTGACTTCATCTCCAGTTCGCCGATCGTAAGCCGCGTCATATATTCGTAGCCCAGGTAGCCGTATTTCTTCTGCTCGTCCAGCATGATCTGCAGTTTTTTCAGTGCATCGTCGGTTCGCCCGGAAGCAGCGAGAGTACGTGCTTGCGCCAGTCCGGCGTCAAAGCGCGGCAGACGACTCGAAGCTCTTTTCGAGAGAGCCATAGCAAGCTCAGCCGTCTTCTGTGCTTCGCTTACCTTTCCCTCTTTCAACAAGATCATCGCGAGCAGGGCGTTGCCAGCGGCTTGGTTGTCCTGCAATTTGTTTTTATCAAACTGCGTAACCGCTGAACGAATCAGCCCTTCGGCTTCAGCGTTGCGCCCCTGTTCCATGGAAATATTCGCGAGTTGCGCCTGGCTCAGAGCGCTGTTGAGTTCTTCGCCAAGTTCGTGGCGGATGTTTGCCGCTTCTTCCGCTTTCTGGCGTGCTTGCGAGAGATCGTCGCGCTGGGTAAGCAGGTCCGCCAGGCCGAAGAGCTTATAGGCTGTACCTCGCCGATATCCAGTTTGGGTGTCGATCTGTAAGGCCTCGGTGTAACGCGCCTGGGCGCCATCCAAGTCTCCCATCTCTAAGAGTAAATTTCCTAAGTTCGACAACGTGGATCCTGCGCCACGCTGATCGCCAACCTCGCGGAATGCATCGAGGCCGGCCAATTGCATTTGCAGCGCCTGCCCGAGTTCTCCCATGCTATCCAGCACATTGGCGAGATTACCAAGGCCGCCCGCAAAACCGGTTTTGTCATCAATCTCGCGATAGGCCGAGATGGCCTGCTCGTAGTACTCCTTTGCATGAACGAGATCACCCTGGTCGTAATATACGTTCCCAATGTTGTTGAGCGAATTGGCGGCGCGTAATCGGTTCCCCAGCATCCGGAACACTTCCAAAGAATCCTTGTAACTTTTTAGAGCGCCCGCAAAGTCACCCTTGTCGTAAAGCAGGTGACCCGCCACGAGCATGGTTGTGGCGGCCCCGACTCGGTCTCCTGCTACTGTAAAGAGAGTCTGTGCCTCCGCGATTGCAGCAGCAGATTCACTCGATAATCCAAGACGCTCCAGGGCCGAGCCTTGGGTCGAACGCGCTTTAGCTACGACGAGTTGGGTTCCTTGCGCGCGTCCCTTCTCGACGGCTCGCGCGGCGGATTTTTCGGACCGCTTGAAGTCGCCCACCGACGACGCCGCGTGTGCCTCGGCAAGATCAATTCGTGCGTCGTCAGCGGTGGGAGCTGGCAGACGGCGGAGACTCTCGACGGTTGCCAATGCATCGCGGCCGGAGCCCGCCGCGATTTGGCAGGAAGCCAGACGTAGACCGTACTCGAGGTTGTCAGGGAAGAATCCTGTCAGGGTGCGATAAATATCAATGGCGCGTGGCCACTCGTGAGAAAACTCATGAGATCGCGCCTCGATGAACAATCTCTCTTCGCGGGACAAGTTTGCCGCCAGGCGGACTGCTTCCCTCCCCTGTGTCGCCGCGTTTTTGTCATAACCCAGCGCCGCCCATGCTTCTGCCAGCGCGGCATGGCTGGGTCCATGCTTAGCATCGGCCCGGACAGCGCGTATCAGGAGGTCGCGCGCGGCGAGAGCATCCAGAACCCGCAGTTTTGCTAAGCCTTCTGAATAGAGCCGGGCCGCCTCCGGAGTGGCGGGAAGAGAAGCGCGCACATCGGAATTGTCAGAGGCGGAAACCTGGCCTATACCGAGCTTCTGTCGAATCTCAATCCCACTTCGAGAGACGAGATCAAGCAGTTCGCCTTCCGTACCAGTCTCCGACACCGAGGCGATCGTTTCACCCGCAACCGCATCCTGCAAACGAAAATCCAGGCGTAACTTGCCTCCTGCCGCATTGCCCATTACCAAGTAGGAGCCAAGCACCACCAGATCGGTGCCCAGATGTTTGCGGATCTTCTCCAGCGTCTCTTGACCGAAGCTGTCCGCATCCTCCAGTGCCAGGTCATGCTTCATGCGCGCGATGTTCTCGCCCGGAATCGTGCGCACCTGCTCTCCCGCGGCCAATTCCGTGCTTAGCATTTCGGCCAGGGCGGTAGAAAGCCATGCCGTTTCCGGCTTGCCCGAGAGATTCTTAAAACCGAGCACCGCGACGGATCGGCGCGCCATAATGGCGGGGGCAGTCTGAGATTGCTGGACACCTGCAACTTGTCCGTGGCGGAGGTGTCTCAAATACAGTACAACCAGGATCGCCGCCAGCATGAGAGCGATCGCGCCGGGGATCGTCCACCGCCAATGTTGCGGCGGTCGTCGCGGGACGATCGGCGTCGACCCGGTCATCATGCGTTCCAGATCGATGTGCAGTTCGCGAGCCGACTGATAGCGGCGATTTGGATCCTTGTCCAGCGCCTTGAGAATGATGTTTTCGAGCACGGGCGCGATCTGCCGATTGTGCGTGGTCGGGGGTTCAAGCGGAGCTTCCAGAATGGCCGAGATCAACAATGGGCTTGAAGTTTGCTGGTGGGGCCGTTTCCCGCTAGCCATCTCATACAACACCGCGCCCGCAGCATAGATGTCCGTGCGCTGGTCGGCGGTGTGCCCGCGCAGTTGTTCAGGAGCCATGTAAGGCAAGGTGCCGGTAATCTCCTGCGACTTCGTCAGGGTGATCGCCAGGTTGTTTTCTTCGCCTGTCTGGATCCACTGGGCCAGACCAAAATCCAGAATTTTGAGCCGCTGTTCCCTTGTGATGTGCAAATTGCCAGGTTTGAGGTCGCGGTGAATAATTCCCTGCTCATGCGCTGCATGCAGACCGTCGGCCAGTTGTGCGCCGAAACGGAGCACATCCTTTTCCCCGAGCGGCCCCGTCGATAGCTTGGCAGCCAGCGTGATCCCGCTCACCAACTCCATCACCAAGAAGTCGATGCCCTGCTCGGTGTCAAATTCGTAAATAGATTCAATGTTGGGGTGGTTAAGTTTAGCCAAGGCAAGAGCTTCCCGCCGGAACCGTCGGCGCGACGCCTCATCGCTTAATATCCCCGGGGCCAAAACCTTGAGCGCGACATCCCGATCCAACTGCTCATCATGCGCGCGATAGACGACGCCCATCCCGCCTGCGCCGATGCGCTCGATGACGTGAAAATGCGAGAGTGTATTGCCAATCATGCAGGTGGGTTGAAGAAATGGTATTTGCCGGGATGAAGTGCGTCAACCGAGCAGCGAACGTCCAAACGGGAGCAAAGCAAATCGAGAGCGCAAATTGGAAGCACAGCCCAAAGCTCAGCATCGGTGGGAAATTGCGAGGAGATTCGCGCCTGATGTGCAGAGCTGACTACACACTCCCGGCTTGTTGGAGCACGGCACGGCGGCCGCAACCAAGCTATAAGAATGTGAATTACTTGTTGACTTCTCCCCAAGACGGTCCCACAATCTTGCCACTAATTTGAAGATCGGTGGCCGACGATCTAGAACTTCCCCGCGTAACCCGATCCCAGGTAGAAGCAGAAAGTCCGAAGCTTTTACGGTGCGGCCGTTACCCATGCCACAGGTGTCCCCGGGCCTCGTTTGAATCTTCTTGGAAAGGGAAAAACCGATGAAATCACTCAAGGCGCAGCGGAGCAATCATGCCAACCTGTGGGTCAGTGTGGTGGTGCTAATCGCGCTGGTCCTCCCGGCAGTGGCCCAGGTTGCGGTGACGACCCAGCACAACGACAACAATCGTAGCGGCCAGAATCTCAACGAGACAGTTTTGAATACGTCAAATGTGAACGTGAGTTCGTTCGGAAGACTTTTTGCCAGGCATGTGGATGGCCAGATCTATGCGCAACCCTTGTACGTGCCCAATCTCGTCATTGGGAAGGTCAAGCGCAATGTGGTGTATGTCGTCACCGAAGCAAATAACGTGTACGCCTTCGACGCTGATGATGCTAATGCTTTCTCCCCGTTGTGGTCTGTGAACCTGGGCACGCCGGTGCCCTACACGGACATCGCTTCGTACTGTGTGGACATTCATCCGCAGATTGGCATTACGGGCACACCGGTGATCGACACGGTTACGAACACGATCTATGTTGTGGCGAAGTCAAAGGATGTAAACACCAACACGTTTCGCTTCATGCTGCATGCTCTCGATCTGATTTCTGGGCGCGAGAAGAGCGGCAGTCCCGTGACGATAGCAGGACGCGTCAAAGGTACGGGGTATGACAGTCACAACGGCTATGTTCAGTTCCGTCCGCTGTATCACAACAACCGGCCCGGGCTGCTGCTTTTAAACGGCGTGGTGTACGTCGGCTTTGGATCCACGTGCGATACGCAACCCTGGCATGGCTGGGTTTTTGGTTACGACGCCGCGACTCTCGCGCAGACCAACATCTTCAACGCAACGCCGAATGGTTACTCGGGAGGAATCTGGGGGGCTGGAACGGGACTGGCAGCCGATGCGGACAACATTTACATAATGACGGGTAACGGAACCTTCGATGCGACTGCGCCAGTACCGACGGACTACGGCGATAGCGTAGTCAAGATCAATGTATCGTCTGGTCTAAAGGCGGTGGACTATTTCACGCCTTTTGACCAATCTTTCCTCAATCATAACGACGTCGACCTGGGGTCAGGCGCGCCCATGATCATACCGGGGACAAGCTTCATCGTCGGCATCGGTAAAGATGCGAGCTTGCGGTTGATGGACTCGAACAACCTGGGTCAGTATCACGGGTCGTATAACGGCGATCTGCAGGAGTTCCTGGCCACCACGCCACCGTTCTTCGCACCGTTCATGGGGACCCCTATCTACTGGAACAGTCCCAACTTTGGGCCCGTCATCTACATATGGGGATCTGGAGATTATTTGAAGGCCTACCAGTTTTCCAATGGGCTGTTCAATGAGACTCCGATAACCCAAAGCACTACGGCCGGGGTCATCGGCTATTCCAACAGTGTGCCCCTGTCGCTTTCCGCCAACAACAGCCAGACGGGAACGGGGATCGTCTGGGCGGCGGGGCCGTACTCAGGCGATGCAAATCAGAAGACCGTCAAAGGAATAGTGCGAGCTTTCGACGCGACGAATTTGGGAGTGGAGTTGTGGAACAGCCAACAGAACGCCACACGGGATGCGGTTGGCCTGTACGCAAAGTTTTGTCCACCTACCGTGGCGAATGGAAAAGTGTACGTGGCTACCTTTTCTGGGCAGTTGGTAGTTTATGGATTGCTGGGCAAGTAAAGCGCCGAGACATATGCGATGCCCGGTTTTTCAGAGTGGCCTAGGTTCGGGAACACGGTAGTCTCAGTTGCATACTCCGAATGAGCGAGGCTTGCACTAGCTTTTGGGCAGCGCCGGCAATGTGAAATAAAAAACTGATCCGCGACCAAGCTGGCTGGTTACTCCGATTGTGCCTCCGTGTGCCTCGATGATCGCCTTGGCGATGGGTAAACCCATTCCCGTACCCTGAATTCCCCGCTGGCCTCTGCCTCTATAGAACTTCTCGAAAATCAGCGACTGCTCGAAATCGTCGATTCCCGGACCGTGATCGGCGACACTGACGCGAACACAGGCACCTGCACATTCCGCCGTCACATGGATCGGAGTGCCCGCGGGAGAGTATTTTGCCGCATTTTCAAGAAGATGGCGCATCACCTCGCTCATCCGCGATTTGTCCATGCGAACCCGGGGCAGGTCGGACGAAACCGTTACCTCTATATTGTGATCTCCTTGAACGGTTGCGAACTCTTTCAGCGCGGCATCAATAGCACTGCGAATGTCCAGGACCTCGAATTCAAGGTGCACCTGATGCGCATCGAGTTGTGCCATTTCCGCCGCTTCGCCGACTAACCGGTTCAAGCGGTCGGCTTCTTCCTCGATTACGGTGACCAGGTCGAGCCACGCAGCACTGTCCAACTGCACATTCGACGCGAGCGTGGAAGCTGCCGCCTTGATGCTGGTGAGCGGTGTACGAAACTCGTGGGTGACCGCATCCAGCAGCGCCGACCGGAGGCGCTCGCTTTCTCGTGCGGCTTCCGCGTGCGAGAGTTTTTCTACCGCCGCCGCTCGTTCGGTCGCTATGCCGACCATGCTCGCTATGGCTTCCAGTGTTTCGTATGAAATGTTTCCTATCACTCCGAGGCTGCCGACGGTCCTGACCCCGATTCGGAGGGGAATGAATGAGACACCGCGCGCAGGATTCGCACTGGGCTCGCCACGTGCGCTGATCATCTTGAGTTCATCGGCCGAGAGCAGGCTGTGCGCTGCAACATCGGAGTAGTACACTTTTTGGCGAGCTGCCAGGAAAATCGCGGCAGCCGGAACGGAAAACTCGTCCACCACCTCCTTGGGCAGTTCGTTCAGAAGTTCAAGAACATTCTCCTTAACGAGCAGATGCTGGCTAAAAGCGTAAAGCCGTTCGACTTCTTGCCGGCGCTTCGCGGATATATCGGCTTCGTGCCTCGCTTTATCCGATAGATGGCTGGCAATCATGGCGGTGACCAGGAAAACGCTGAGCGCAACCCAGTTTTGTGCGTCGGAAATGGTCCAGGTGCCCAGTGGCGGAAGGAAGAAGAAGTTGAAGCAGGCGGTGGCAACGACTGATGTGTACGCCGAGTATTTCAGCCCCCAGGACGCGGCGATGACCAGAACAGCAAGCAGGAACGTCAGCGCCACCGTCGTGGGATTGACGTGTATAAGACGCGTGTAACCCACCGTTATCGCGGCTATTACCGCTGAGCAAACGCCGAAGCGAACCAGCATGCGCTGAGGAGAACGCGGCACTCTCGAATTGTATGCGAGGACTCAAGCGCGGAGTTCCCTTGCCGTCAACGAAAGTCATAAAAACTGCATAAAGATTGCTGCATTTCCGCACTCCTCGTTCAACAATAGTCACGTGGCTACAAAGACGCCGGAGCAGTGGCTGGAGGAAACGTCCCCCAAGAAAGAGGCGCTGCTGAAGCTGTTTCTTGGGTATGCTCCTGGTGTCGGAAAAACCTATAACATGCTGAGCGAGGCTATTCGTCGGCACAGTCGCGGCGAAAATGTGGTCATCGGTGTGGTGGAGACGCACGGACGCAAGCCCATCGTCGAACTCGCGGCCAAGCTCACGACCGTCCGCAGGCGAAAGCTCGAGTACAAAGGTGCGCTGTTTGAGGAAATGGATGTCGATGCCATCCTGGCTTGCAGGCCGGCAGTGGCGGTTATCGATGAGCTCGCCCACACCAATGTCGAAGGCTCCAAACACCGCAAGAGATATGAGGATGTGATCGAGCTGCTCGATGCAGGTATTGACGTGCTCTCGACGATGAACGTTCAGCATATCGAAAGCATGACGCCCCTGGTGCGCAGTATCACCGGGGTGACGGTGCGCGAGACTGTGCCCGATTGGGTAATGCAACGGGTCAACGAGATCGTGCTTGCCGATCTGACACCCGAGGCGCTCCGACACCGAATGGAGCGTGGAGACATTTATCCGGTCGAGCGCGCGGAACGGGCGCTGGGACACTTTTTCCGCCCAGGCAATCTCATTGCGCTGCGTGAACTGGCATTGCGCCAGGTTACGCAAGTGCTGGATCGCAGCTTAGAGTCGTACCTCGAGCGGGAGCACATTGAGCAGCCCGGCGTGCGGGAGCGGGTTGCGGTCTGTATCAGTTCGAATCCGACCGCCCAATACTTGATTGCGCGTGGCTGGCGTATGGCGCAAGCCATCCGTGCCGACTTTCTGGTTATGTACGTGGATATCGGAGTCGACGATAACCCGCAGGACCAGCGCACGTTGGGACGCAATGTGGAATTTGCCAAAAACCTTGGGGCAGAGGTCGTGAAGCTGAAGGGTAAAACTGTCGCGGAGACTGTCGCGTCGTATGTCCGCGAGAAGCATGTGACACAAGTTGTTTTCGGGCACTCGGCGACGACGGGCTGGAGACGATATCTGTACATGTCCGCAGTCCACAAGTTCCTCCGCGAAGCGCCCGCCGTCGACGTGCACATAGTGACCCAGGCCAAATGAGCGAACGCCATCGCATTCTAGCCGTTGATGACGAGCCGCAAATCACGCGCGTGCTGCGGACAGCGCTGACGGCACATGGCTATGACGTAAGGATTGCCCACGATGGCGAGAGTGCCCTGGAAATGATGAAGGATTGGCGCGCCGACCTTGTCATTACCGACCTTGCCATGCCCAATGTTGACGGGGTCGAGCTGTGCCGCCGCTTACGGCAGACATCCGAGATTCCGATCATCGTCCTATCGGTGCGAGATCAGGAAAAGATCAAGATTGAAGCGCTTGATGCCGGCGCGGACGACTACGTAACCAAGCCCTTTTCGGCTGATGAGCTCATGGCCCGGGTAAGGGCGAATCTGCGACGTTTAAAGGAAGTCTCTCCCGCGCAAACGCTGATTGAAGACGGTGACTTCCGGGTCGATGTCGATGCGCACTGCGTGACAGTATCGGGCCGTGAAGTCCGCCTGACGCCGAAAGAGTTCGACCTGCTCGTGTATCTAGCACAGCATCCACGCAAGGTTATCACCACGCGCAAATTACTCGCGGCGGTGTGGGGTGCCCAAAGCACGGAACAGCCTGAATACATCCGAGTTTGTGTTAACCATCTGCGAAAGAAACTCGAAGTCGACTCCGAGAATCCCCGCTACATCCTCAATGAACCTTGGGTCGGCTACCGCTTTGAGCCCGGCGAATAGCCCATTTACGAACTTTTAACGCACTTTCTATCCTCATTTTAGCCGTGGCGTTCTTAGATCAGGTGTATGGGAACGCTCACGGCAGTGCGAGCGCCTGCGCGCACTTGGTTTTTTGAAGCGTACTTAGCGCCGGACTTCTCGGCTGCGCTGGTGTTCATTCTTACTGGCGCGGAGCCACCGCGATCTTTTTAAGCGGAATTTGCCGGTGAAAGGAAGGAAAAACTGAGCATGCAAGATTTGGCCTTTGTCGCCCTTACGCTCTGCTTTTTTGCCCTGGCCATGGGGTACGTTCGTTTTTGCGACTGGCTTCGCTGACTATGTCAACTGACTCAATCGTCATTCTTGCGATCAGCACGTGTCTGACTCTGTATCTGCTGTATGCCCTGCTTCGCCCGGAGAAACTCTAGATGACGGCGAACGGATGGTTTCAAATCGCCTTGTTCGTGGCGCTCATTCTGGCGGTAACCAAACCACTGGGCGTGTTTATGGCGCGTGTGTTCAGCCGGGAGCACACCTTTCTTGATCTCCTGTTACGGCCAGTGGAAAAGCTGATTTATCGCCTCACGGGAGTGGACGAGGAACACGAGATGCTCTGGACCGAGTACGCCGTTGCGATGCTTCTGTTCAGTGCCATCTCCATGCTCCTGCTGTATGCGATGCTGCGATTGCAGGGGCACTTGCCCTTTAACCCACAGAAGTTCGGCGACGTATGGCCTCAGCACCTTGCCTTTAATACAGCCGCGTCATTCGTGACGAACACCAACTGGCAAGCTTACTCGGGTGAGACGACCATGAGCTACTTCACCCAGATGGCCGGCCTTGCATACCACAACTTCATGTCGGCCGCGGTTGGAATCGCGCTGGCGATCGCATTCATCCGAGGAATCGCTCGCCCACAAATGGATACGATCGGCAACTTCTGGGTCGACTTGGTTCGCGCCTCTCTGTGGGTGCTGTTGCCGTTTTGCGCAGTCGGCACGTTGGCGTTGGTATCGCAGGGCGTGGTGCAGAACCTGCGTCCCTATGACACGGTCAAACTGGTCGAACCACAGCAAGTCGAGAAGATCGGTCCCGACGGAACGCCGATGGTCGATGTCGCGGGAAAGCCGTTAATGCAGAGGGTTACGCAGCAGACAATTGCGCAGGGGCCAGTCGCCTCTCAGGAGTTCATCAAGCAATGGGGGACGAACGGTGGCGGTTTCTTCAATGCGAATAGTGCACATCCTTTCGAAAATCCCACGCCCCTGTCGAACGCCATCGAGATGTTCGCGATCTTCGCAGTGTCGTCGGGATTGACTTACACGCTGGGACGTATGACCGGCTCACAACGGCATGGCTGGGCAGTATGGTCAGCTATGGCCGTTCTCTTCCTTGCTGGGGTGAGCACCGTCTATTACGCGGAAGCCCGCGGCAATCCACTGTTCACCCACGAGGTCGACCAGAGGGCGAGTGCACTGCAATCCGGCGGCAACATGGAAGGCAAGGAAGTCCGGTTTGGAATCGCAAATACCGCTCTTTGGGCCACTATCACCACCGATGCGAGTTGCGGCGCAATAAACGGCTGGCACGACTCCTTCACGCCCTTGGGAGGCATGGTGCCCTTGGTGAATATCATGCTCAGCGAAGTGATCTTCGGCGGGGTGGGGGCAGGCATGTACGGCATTTTGATTTATATCGTTTTGGCGGTTTTTATCGCCGGACTGATGGTGGGCCGGACGCCAGAATATCTCGGCAAGAAGATCGAAGCATACGACATCAAAATGGCCATGCTGGTCGCCCTGATCTTTCCCTTGCTGATATTGGGATTTTCGGCGATTTCCGCCGCCAAGCCGTATGGGACCTCGGGAATCCTGAACCCAGGCCCGCATGGGTTGAGCGAGATCTTGTATGCCTTCACTTCTGGAGCAGGAAACAACGGCTCGGCTTTCGCCGGATTAACAGTCAACACGCCCTGGTACGACACAACGATTGGACTCACGATGCTGGCCGGCAGATTCCTGATGATCATCCCCATGCTCGCCATCGCCGGTAATCTGGCCCGTAAGAAATACGTTCCAGCTTCGCTCGGGACCTTTCCCGTCACTACGCCGCTGTTCAGCATCCTGTTGATCGGCGTCATCTTGATCGTTGGGGCGCTGACGTTCTTTCCCGCGCTCAGCCTGGGGCCGATCCTGGAGCATTTGCTTATGCACGCCGGAAGGACCTTTTAAGGATCCATGGCAAGCAAACCCTCACGTAAATCCGTTTGGGACCGCAAGATTGTCCGGCGCGCTCTTGTGGACGCGCTGGTGAAGCTGAACCCGCATAGCATGATGCGCAATCCGGTCATGTTTGTCGTGGAAGTCGGAAGCATTGTCACCACCGTCCTGCTCATACTTCATCCACACGAGACGTTCAAGTTCAATCTGCAGATCACATTGTGGCTTTGGTTTACGGTCGTGTTCGCCAATTTTGCAGAAGCCATGGCCGAAGGCCGGGGCAAGGCCCAAGCCGATGCCCTGCGGAAGACCCGCTCGGAAACCATCGCCAACCGGCTGCACGAAGACGGCTCGATCCAGCCCATCCCGAGCTCAAGACTCCGGGCGGGCGACATCGTACTGGTTGCGGCGGGGGAATTTATCCCCGGCGATGGTGAAATCATCGAGGGAATCGCGTCGGTAGATGAATCGGCGATCACCGGCGAGTCGGCTCCGGTGATTCGTGAATCCGGCGGGGATCGTTCCGCCGTCACCGGCGGCACGCGCGTGCTGTCCGATCAGATCAAGGTAAAGATCACATCGAACCCTGGTGAGACCTTTCTCGACCGCATGATCGCGCTCGTAGAGGGAGCGGAGCGCCAGAAAACACCGAACGAAATAGCGCTCAGCATCCTGCTTGCTGGATTGACGATCATCTTTTTACTGGCAGTCGTCACCCTGCAGCCATTCGCGATTTACTCCGGATCGCCGCAAAGCGTCTTCGTTCTCGTGGCGCTGCTGGTCTGCTTGATCCCAACCACGATTGGGGGACTTCTCTCCGCCATCGGGATCGCGGGAATGGACCGGCTCGTCCAACACAATGTTTTAGCTATGTCGGGCCGTGCGGTCGAGGCTGCGGGCGACGTGAACACTCTCTTGCTCGACAAGACGGGCACCATCACGTTGGGTAACCGCCAGGCATCACGATTTGTCCCCGCACCCGGCGTTCAGGACACGGAGCTCGCCGATGCCGCTCAACTTTCCTCTCTTGCAGATGAGACCCCTGAGGGCCGCTCAATCGTTGTGCTGGCAAAGGAAAATTATGGGCTCCGGGGACGCGACCTTGCTTCCCATCAGGCGCAGTTTGTCCCTTTCTCGGCGCACACTCGCATGTCAGGCGTGAATATGAACGGATTCGAGGTCCGCAAGGGGGCGGTAGACGCAATCGAGCAGTATCTCCGAAATAAAGGCCGGTCGTTACCGGAGGAGGTGCGGGCAAGCGTAGATCAAATTGCGCGATCCGGTGGGACGCCACTGGTAGTGGCAGAGCAGCGACGCGGCGCTCTCGGCGTGATCGAACTCAAAGACATTGTCAAGGGTGGCATGCGCGAACGTTTCGACCAGCTAAGGGCGATGGGAATCCGCACGGTCATGATCACCGGCGACAATCCACTGACCGCCGCCGCGATCGCGCGTGAGGCAGGCGTCGATGACTTCCTGGCCCAGGCGACACCGAAGGACAAAATGGATCTGATACGTCGCGAGCAGAGCGACGGCAAACTGGTCGCTATGACCGGCGATGGCACAAACGACGCACCTGCTCTCGCACAAGCTGATGTCGGCGTCGCCATGAATACCGGTACTCAAGCGGCGAAAGAAGCCGGCAACATGGTCGATCTGGATTCCAACCCCACTAAGCTCATCGAAGTCGTGGAAATCGGCAAGCAACTGCTGATGACGCGCGGTGCCCTAACCACGTTCTCCATCGCAAACGATGTTGCCAAGTATTTCGCGATCATCCCCGCCATGTTCGCCGGCACGTTCCCGGTGCTCAATGCGCTGAACGTGATGCGCCTCCGCACGCCTCAATCCGCAGTGCTGTCGGCAGTGATTTTCAACGCCTTCATCATTATTGCGTTAATTCCGTTGGCTCTGCGCGGCATTAAGTACCGCCCGATGCGAGCCGACGCGCTGCTACGGCGCAATTTGTTGATCTATGGTCTCGGCGGGATCGCAGTGCCATTCGTCGGGATCAAACTAATCGATTTGTTGATAACCGCAGCACGACTCGCCTGAGGTCGATCGATGAAAAAGAATCTTGTCATTTCGGTTTGGATAACGGCCGTGACGACCGTCTTGCTGGGCATCATTTACCCGCTCGCGATGACGGGCGTTTCGCAGTTGCTGTTTCGCGATAAAGCGAACGGGCAGTTGATCCTGCGCGGCGGAAAGGTGATTGGCTCGCGCATCATCGGCCAACCATTTACCGGCCCAGAATATTTTCACTCGCGCCCGTCGGCGGCGGGATCCGGCTACGACGCAGCGAATTCAGGCGGCACTAATCTCGCGCCCACAAATCGGAAACTAATGGACAGGGTGAACCGGGGCGCGGCTGCGCTTCAGGCCGACAATCCGAATGCATTGGTTCCTGTGGACCTCGTTACTACTTCGGCTTCCGGCCTGGATCCCGACTTGACGCCTGCAGCCGCTTACTTCCAGGTGGGCCGAATCGCTCGTGAGCGCCACATGGGCGAAGAGGCGGTGGCCGCCCTCGTCCGCTCCCACATTCAGCCACGGCAGTTCGGGTTCCTCGGCGAGCCCCGCGTCAACGTGCTTGAACTGAATCTTGACCTCGACAGCCGTGCGTCACGTTGAGGCCGAGTTATGCCAGCTTTTATCGCGATTTATGCACGTCGTTATTGAAGGGAAAATAAACCACCTCGCTTTAAAACGCGAGCGTTTGAGGGCGGCGATGGATCTTGCAGTGTTAACACTAGCCCCCGTCGGAGGATTGGTCTTCTTGATCAGATTCCTGATTGCGCTTCAGAAAGAACTGCGGCTTGTGCCGGACCGCATCATGGTCCATCTTGCCGCGCCTATCAAAACCTCTGTTGCCAACGAGACGGCTCGCGCGAACAGCGCAGCACGCCGCTTTTTGCGCGGCAGGCGGCAACCTGCTCGCGTCCAAATATCGCAGAGAACCGCACCCTTCAGTTTAATGCGACCACCGAAAATTTCTCTCGTCTGGGTCGCGAGTGTCCTGCTGCTCAGCTTAGTGCCTTCGTGGGCGCAGCAGCAGCAGTCGAGCACCGATTCTGCTTCCGATAAGGATGCCGAAATCGTCCAAGAACTCGAAAGGATGCGCGGCCGAATTCAGGAACTTGAGGCTCAGCTCAGACACCGACACAGTACCAGCACAACCGATGGCAATTCCGCAACGCCGGACGGTCGACAGTCTATAAACGACTCGGAGGTACCGTCACAGGTAGCGGTGCAAATGGAATCTACTGCGGCGACGAAATCCGCAAAGGCTGAGCCATTTGCGTTTGCCGATTTCACCTGGCTGAATGGCAATGCGCGAACAAAAACCCCGGCTTTCGACAGCAAGTTCTTCACTCCCGAAATTAGAGCGGATGTGGACTACAGTTACGATTTCAGGCACCCCAAAGATGACACCATAGCTGGATCGAGCGAGGTATTTCGCTCCAATGAAGTTCAATTGACCCAATTGGGTATAGGCGGCGATTTCCATTACGACCGCGTCCGAGCACGATTCATGACGCAATTTGGTATGTATTCGCAGACGACACCCAGAAATGACGCGAGCCCCTCGCGTGGCCAGTGGAATCTCGACAACGCCTATCGCTACGTTTCCGAGGCCTACGGCGGCTACCACTTTGACGCCATGCATGGAATCAATGTGGACGCAGGCATCTTCATGTCGTATGTGGGTCTGTTCAGTTATTACAACTTCGATAACTGGGCGTATCAGCCCTCGTATGTGTCGTCGAACACTCCATGGTTCTTCAACGGCGTACGCGTTCAATTTTTCCCGACCCAGCACTTAAAGATCGAGCCGTGGTTTGTGAACGGATGGCAAGCCTATGGCAGATTCAATAATCGCCCGGGAATCGGTGGACAAATTCAGTGGCGGCCCACCGGTTGGCTTTCCATCTTAGGCAATCAGTATGCACTGGGAGCCGGCGCTTTGGGCGTTCCCAGTCGTATTCGTTATCACACCGATGACAGCATTCAGGTCAAGTACTACGACAATCCCTCAACTTTCATTAGCAAGGCAGCATTCTCTCTCACCGGAGACGCTGGGTGCGAACATGGAGGCGACATTGTGGCGGGAACAGCCGTGAGTTGTACCGGCAACTCTGTGAAGGTGATTAACGGAAAAACATATGTCGCACCTAAACAGAGCTTTCTCGGATTCATGGCATACAACCGCCTCTGGTTTCACAAGGACTTATTTGGTTTAACCATCGGCGGAGGAAAGATCAACAATCCGGGCCGCTATCTGGTGTTGCTGCCGCCAATCAACGGCGCGACCGCAACTTCCGGAACGCCTTACTTCACAGAGAATCCTGGAGATCCCTACAAGGCATGGGATACATCGGGGACCTTTGACTGGATGCCGAGCCAATACATGATGTTCCGCTGGGAATACAACCATCGCGCCGCGAGCGTTCCGTACTTTTCCGGACCCGGCGGTGTCACGCCACCAGGTGGAAACCAGGGGTCTCCAGGATCGCTGGTGAGTGGATGGGCGCCGGATCTGCGTAACACTGAGAACCGGGTGAACGTGGCAATCCTGGTCAAGTTTTGAAATAAAGTCTTGAAAAAACAAGTAGGTGCGCAAGCGCTTGGAATCATCAACATTCAAAGGCGGGCGACACGAAATACGGTACCGTTCAGCAGCCGGGAATTCAGGGCAGTACCCGAACAAGCACTCCCGTCACTACGGGATTCCGCTTCACAAGACGATAATAGGAAAATGGCCAGTGCTTTCCTTACTGAAAATTGGCTTCCGAAATCTGTCCTCTGTCTGCGGACGTACGACCGTCACAAATTTTCGCTTGATTTAATCGCGGGCCTTACTGTAGGTCTCGTGGCGCTTCCCCTGGCAATGGCGTTCGCAATTGCCTCCGGCCTCACTCCGCAGAGTGGCATTTACTGCGCGATCGTCACTGGATTCTTGATTTCCCTGCTGGGCGGATCGAAAACTCAGATCGGCGGCCCCACTGGAGCCTTCGTCGTAGTGGTAGCTGGAATCGTAGCGGCTCATGGAGTCGATGGCCTGTTCATGTGTACCGTGATGGCCGGCGTGCTGCTCATGATCATGGGCGTCACCGGTCTCGGCACCGCCGTGAAGTTCATTCCGCGCCCGGTTGTGATCGGTTTCACCAACGGTATCGCAGTTCTGATCGCCAGCACCCAGGTGAAGGACTTCTTCGGGCTGCGTCTCCAAACCGTACCCAGCGTGTTCTCCCAGCGCATGGAAGTACTCACCAGAAACTTCGACACCCTCTCGTTCCACGCGACGGCACTGGCCGTGTTCACGTTGCTGGTACTGATCGTCTGCCGCAGCGTTTCGGTGCGCATTCCTGGGCCAATCGTCGCGCTCCTGCTCTCCACAGCTGCCGTCTACTTTTTCAAGCTGCCCGCAGAAACCATCGGGACGAGATTCGGAGGAATCCCAGGCGGCCTGCCCCATTTGCATGTTCCAAGCTTTCGGGCGGATCTGATTCACGGATTACTCGGACCCGCGTTCACCGTCGCCATGCTGGGAGCTATCGAATCGCTGATGTCGGCGGTAGTTTCCGACCGCATGAGTAACGATCGGCACAATCCGAACGTTGAACTCATCGGCCAAGGCGTCGCGAATGTCTTTTCCCCGATGTTCGGAGGTCTGCCCGCAACCGGTGCTATTGCACGAACGGCAACCAGCATCCGCTCCGGCGCGCAGTCGCCCATCGCCGGGATGATTCACGCCGCCACCTTGCTTTGCATCCTGTTGTTCGCCGCGCCTCTCGTAAGCTATGTTCCACTGGCGACTCTGGCGGGGATATTGATGATCGTGGCCTACCACATGGGCGAGTGGCGCGAGATCCCTCAACTCCTTAAGCTCACGAAGACCGACATCAGTATCTGGTTGGTCACCTTCGCGCTCACCGTGTTTGCCGATCTCACCGTCGCCGTTGAGGCTGGCATGATTTTGGCTGCACTCCTATTCATCAGCCGGGTGGCAGCGACCACCACTGTCTCCCAAGTCACGGACGATTATGTGGAAGACGGCCGCGTTCACATCCTCCAGGACAAGGACATCCCCTACTACGCAACCATTTTCCGTATTCACGGGCCTTTCCTGTTTGGCGCTACCGACAAGATCGCCGCCGTCACGGAGAATCTGCACACTCTTCCCCCCGTCATAATTTTGCGTTTGCGAAACATGACGGCTCTGGACGCCACTGGTCTTTTCGCCATCGAAGAGATCGCCAGGCATTTGCACGCGGCCAAACGCACGCTGATTCTTTGTGGAGCCCGCGAGCAACCTTCGCAACTCATTCACCAGGCGGAGTTCGCCGAGGTGATCGGCAAAGAAAACATCTGCGAGAACGTACAGGAAGCCCTGCGAAGAGCCGAGGAAGTATACGAGGGACTCGAAGGCAAATTCGTTCTCAGCAATGCGTGAAGCGCTTTGGAGAAGATTCTTAGCTTAGTTCTTGCCAACAGCACGCACAACAGCTAGCGGCCTCCGTAAGCTGTTAGGTACGCGAGCATCGAGCGTACCAGGTAGCCAGAGTCGGGGCCTGAGGGGCAGTCCCAGTCTACCAAAATGAAAAAGTGCAACGGATGCGCTTTGGGAATCCTGGGGGTAGAATACCGCCGATGCAGAGTGCAGATTCCGAAAACCTGACACAACTACTCATCGATGTCGGGAAGGGGAATGATGCTGCGCTGAATCAGATTCTGCCCCAGATATACCAGGAACTCCGGCGTCTGGCGGGATCATACATGAGCCGCGAGCGGTCCGATCACACCCTCCAGCCGACCGCACTCGTCCATGAAGCTTACCTCCGCTTGATTGATCAGCGCCGCGTGGATTGGAAGAATCGGGCCCAGTTCCTTGGAATGGCAGCGAACATGATGCGCCGTGTGTTGGTGAACCACGCGCGCGACCGTGCGGCCGAGAAGCGCGGCGGGGGGGCGCCGCGGGTGACGCTCAGTATCGCGGAGGGTTTGGAGCAACCGGAGCTTGACATCATGGCTGTGGATCAAGCCCTCGAGAAGCTCGCAGAGTTGGACCCCCGCAAGACCCAGATCGTCGAGTACAAGTTTTTCACTGGGCTCACCACGGATGAAATCGCCGCAGTGCTCGGGATTTCTGTCGCGACTGTCGAACGGGAATGGAAGTTTGCGCGCGCTTGGCTTTTCGAGGCGCTCAAAGCGCAGGACGCTGCGCCGTAACTTGGCTATGACCGCGGACCGATGGCAGCAAGTAAACGATCTTTTCCACGCCGCGCTTGCCGTCGAGCGGCGGAGGCGGGAGGCGTACCTGGCAGAAGCCTGCCAGGACGATGCCGATCTGTGTCGAGAAGTCGAAAAGCTGATCGCCGCTCACGAATCGGCAGAAGCCTCGATGCAAACAGCCGCCTTGCGTGAAGTTGTCCAGCAGGTCTTGCAGGATGGGGGTAGCCTGCCGGTTGGCCAGGACTTCGGTCCCTATCGCGTGGTTCGCGAGATTGGCAAAGGCGGGATGGGCCGAGTGTTCCTGGCGGAGCGGGTGGATGAGGAATTTCATCGCCAGGTAGCAATCAAATTGATCAAGCCCGGCATGGACACCGATTCAGTGATTCGCCACTTTCGCAACGAACGCGAGATCCTTGCTTCACTCGATCATCCCAACATCGCCCGGCTTTTCGACGGCGGCACTTCGCGCGATGGATTGCCCTACTTCGTAATGGAGCACATTGAAGGGCAGCCAATCGACCGCTTTTGTGACGAGCGCAGTTGTTCGATAACAGAGCGTTTGCAGCTGTTCAGGCAGGTTTGTGCCGCAGTTGCCTATGCGCACCAACATCTTGTGATCCATCGCGACATCAAGCCCTCAAATATTCTGGTTACCGCGGAAGGCGAGCCGAAGCTTCTCGATTTCGGGATCGCGCGCTTACTCCGGCCTGCTTCGGACACAAACACCACCACAGTAACCGCATTCCCACTGATGACTCCCGAATATGCGAGCCCAGAGCAGGTTCTGGGGCAGCCTGCAAGCACGCTCACGGACGTCTACTCACTTGGCGTGGTGCTGTACCGATTACTGACAGGCACGAATCCCTATGAAGTGCGAAACCGCTCCCCCCAGCAGATTGCCGAAGTAATCTGCCGGGCGGAGCCGAAGAAGCCCAGCACAGCTGCAGTCGAGCTACGGCCCAGGGATGGTGCAACTAGCGAGTCAAGGATTGCACGTCCCGATGGTAGCGAAGAGCGATTGCGAAAGCGCCTTCAGGGTGACCTTGACAACATTGTATTGATGGCATTGCGAAAGGAACCGAATCGACGTTACCAATCTGTGCAGCAATTTTCGGAGGACATACGCCGGCATCTGGAATCGCTACCCGTGTTGGCTCGAGATGACAGCATTGGGTACCGAGTGGCCAAGTTCACACACCGGCATCGAACTGGCGTGGCAGCTGGTTCCTTGGCTGCAATAATGATGATGGCCGGCTTCATTGCGACCAGCTTCGAAGCCCATCGGGCACGGGTCCAGGAACAGCTGGCGAAGGAAGCACAAGCGAAAGCAGAACGTCGCTTTAACGAAGTGCGAAAGCTCGCCCACACCGTTTTATTCGAGTATCACGATGCAATCAAGAACCTGCCCGGTGCCACACCGGTTCGGGAACGGCTAGTGCGCGATTCCCTGCAATACCTTGACGGACTAGCAGCAGAGGCAATGGGCGATCGTTCTCTTTCGCGGGAAGTGGCGAGCGCGTACGAACGCGTTGCGGACGTGCAGGGCGGAACGATGGACGCGAATCTCGGCAACACTGCCGGCGCTATCGAAAGCGGCAAGAAGGCCTTGAATATACGCGCATCACTGTTGGCGAGCGACCCGGGCAATGCGGGCCTGCAGCGTGAACTGGGATCCAGCTACTTCAAAGTCGGCACCTTGCTTTGGGAAACGGGCGATATGTCAGGCGCCGCCGACTATTTGCGGCATGCACTTGGCCTTCGGGAACAATTAGCCAGGGCCGACCCCGCGGATGCGGCCCGTCAATATGAAGTATCCGCTGCGTACGACCGCTTGGGGATGCTCGTGTTGGACCAGGGAGACGCGGGCGGGGCACTTACGGATTACCGCAGGAGCCTCGAAATCCTCAACTCAGTTCCGAAAGCTGAACAGAGCCGCGAGAGTACGAGGCGCAGTATGTCGGTGGAATATGAACATGTTGGATCGGCTCTGCTGGAGCTGGCGGATCTGACCGGCGCCCTCGAAAATAATAGCCGAGCACTCGCCATCCGTGCCGCGCTTTCCAAAGATTTTCCGCTCAATGCCGACTACAAGCGCACTCTGCAGGTCAGTTATTACAATCAAGGCGAAATCCTCGCGCGAATGGCGCGCATACCTGCGGCCCTCGCAAGTTATCGTGAAGAGATAGCACTTGGTGAGAAGCTTCTTCGCACCGATCCGAGCAACGAACAGTATCGGGGGGACGTGGCATACGGGCTGATCCGTATCGGCGACATGCTGTTCAAACTGGCTCGTTACGATGAAGCGCTGGCCAATTACCGAAAATCGCACGATTTACGCTCTGTCGACGTCAGGACCGATCCGACCAATCTTTGGAAACGCAGTTCACTCATTGAAGCTAAGGCAAAAATCTGTAAGACCCTGGCGGCTGATCATCGAGGTGGCGAGGCGCAGGAATCTTGTTCAGGAGCGCTCTCGCTGATGCAGGCGACGGCCCTTGACCCGGGCAACTCCGCCATTCGCAGCTTTTTCGCTGATACATACTCCGACCTCGCGGAAGCCGAAGCAACACTTGCCGCGAACAACTCAACGAGGGCAGATGAGGGGCGTCTCCACTGGCGATCAGCGCGTAGCTTGTACCAACGTAGTCTAGAAATCTGGCAAGACCTGCAGACGCGCAACATTCTGAATCGCGCCGATCAAGGCAAGAAAGACGCCGTCTTGCGGAACATCGCGGAATGCGACGCAGCATTGCGGTAGCGACAGCGACTTCATTCAGCGCCTCGGTCTAGCGGCAAATACGCCAGTAGAGTCGTGGGCTTTGTGAGGGTAAGTCATTCTTTTCCTTAGACCTGAAGACGGGTCGGAGCCTCATTCGCCCGCGCCGCGCGGTGTGGCTGCTCTGCCTCCCGGGAATCCTTGGTTGAAACTCATCCCTAGACCACTCGCCACGCCAATCAAACCCACCAAAGCTGAGGGACTCTCCTTAATTTTCGTGCGTTATTGAATGTGGGGTAGTCCGGCAGCTTGACAGCTGCTCGTGGAATCGTGAAACCGCCCAAGATGTAGTCCTGAAGTGTTCTGGCTCTGGCGGTTTTCTCGACCAATGGACCGGAACGGCCCCGCCATTGGGCACAGACTAGGCACCCGCTTCGAGGTATTGCGGGTGCCCAAATCAGCTAGGGGAGCGTTCCATGAGATTAGCCATACCTAACCACTTGGGCTGCAACGTGACCGCGGTCTCCGCGAATTACGTAGTCGCTCTTGCGATTCTTGTCACGGGTATTCCCGGCACATGGGCACAATCCGACCCGGTCCCTCAACCCAGGGCGGTCGCATGCATTGCGATTATGACACCGACAGTGGACGGTGTTCCGGGCAGTGCTGTGGATGCGGCAAAGGGTGTCAGTGACTTGATCGCCAGCTATCTGCAGGGCCCGTCGTTGAAGACTGTCGTGCTTGAAGCGAAGCTTCCGTCGCTGGCGGCTGAGGAAGCGAAGCAGAAAAACTGTGAGCCACTGCTGATCACCAGCGTCCATCGGAAGTCAGGCGGCCACAGTCTCATGAAGGCTTTTGGCCAGGCAGCCGGAACCGCTTCATGGAATCTGCCGTATGGCGGCGGTTCAGCAGCTTCAACGGTAGCACGAGCTGGTACTACAGCCGGGCTACAAACTGTGTCCTCACTGGCACAGTCCACCAAAGCCAAAGACGAAATCTCTTTCGAATATCGATTGCAATCGACTGACGGGCATATTCAGTTTGGGCCAAGGACGGAGCATCGGACTGCCAAGGCGGACGGCGAGGATTTACTGACACCGGTCGTCGAGCACGCCGCCGAAAACATCGTGGCTCAGAAGCTTGTTACCGATGCTCACAGCTCGGATGCGACACCTGGGCGCGCCGGGCATGATGACCGGTCGGCGGGAGCCATTCGATCGAGTACAGATTCTCATTCTCTTCCGACAGTGACGACATGGCTGGTCGGGCATGTCATTTCTCTCGAGAGGGCAAGGAGCTATCGCAGAAGTGAGTAATGCTCACTCAGCGCGCAAGAGACGAATCAATGCCAGCACTGCAAACAAGAACATCACCGTGCTGCTGATGCCAGTGTTTGTGATCGCCGTCCTGGTTGGATTCGTTGCGATTTTTACTAAGTTGGGTATTGCCGCTGCACTGAGCTTCTGGTTCGTGTTTCTGGTTGCACTTCAGCTCTGGGCGTGGGATCAGGGGAGACGCGCACGGCGGGAGATTACATCGCGAATTGAGCTCTCGGGCGGCCGAGTCGTGAAGATCAACTACCGCTACTTGCGCCTGGGTCCGTTCTCACTGTGGAACAGTTCCCGTTCGCAGCACGTGTATCGCGTGGTGGCGCGGGATCCGTCTGGGCGCGAGCGTATCGTGTGGGCGCGTTGGGGACGTCGATGGTTTTGGAACCCGGACACGCTTGAACTGGAATGGGAGAACTGAAAGGTCCGTGAACTGGGACTTTATCAGCGGTGTTATGGGGCATCGCGTTCAGGAGCCGGTGTTTATCGTGGTGATCGATTTGGGCCATAGGACTTCAGTAATGAGGCGGAGGCCGTCATGTGCTTGCGTACTCTGGTAACGATCGCCGTGGGCGCGGTGCTCGCCACCGCGGGCGCGGTCGTGTATGGCCATTCTCAGAACCCGAGCCAGAGCGTCGCTGTGGCAGTGCGCTATCTGGATCACCTGCGAAGCTGCACGGCCTACACCTACAACTACCCCGAGCCGCTGGCGCACTCGATTGCAGAGAGCACGATCCGCGGAAGGAACGGGGATGCCTGCCAAGTCAGGTTCGCGGTACCGAACAGCTACACGGCGGAATGCGCATTCAGCGAGGCTGCCCTAAGGGCACTAACGAGCCAGGCGAAATACCGCCAAGCGCGCATGGGCAACTTCAATGCTTCTTTGAGCGAGGCGGAAGGAAAGAGATTCGGCAGTGAATGCCATTTCCTCTATTTCCCGGGTCCTGCAAGCAGCCCGTCGCAAGTGAGTAAACCATGATGTTCCTCAAGCGAGCACTCGAGGCTCTCCTCGCCGGCGGCGTGATGGTCGCCGCCGTGAGTGTATGGCGGCTATGCTCTACCTCGTCATCACGCTCATGGCGGGCGGCGGCCTGGGTCGTGGCTGCGTTTGCCACATTTGGCATAGCCGGTTTCTGTTGGACGGCGGCGCTCAAAGTCTCTTTGCGGACAGCGTTGGCGGGCGGTGCTTCGCCTAAAACTGCATCGCCCCTGCTGCAAGCAGCCATCGTGAGCGGAATCATTGTGCTGGCGGGAGGCTGGATTGTCAGCTTCATCCGGCTGGGAATTCCACGATTCCGCGCCGGCTCAACCTCGAACTTGAAATATGAAGCAGTGTCACTGACATTGTGTGTCGCCTTGCTGTTCACCTCCCTGGACCTGCCGGTACAGAACCAGCGCCCGTTAACTCCGGCGCAGCGCATTAGCGAACTCGACCGCAGCCTGCGCGCGCTCGCTGATGGCGACCGCGAGATGCCGCGCGATACCTGGGATCCGGATTATGTGGTCAACATGGTCGGCCGCGATCCGCAGCGGCTCTTCCGGTGGGTCCAGCAGAACACCTATTGGATTCCTTATCGCGGCGTGTTGCGCGGACCGATGGGGGTGCTCATGGATCGACAGGGTAACAGCCTCGACCGGTCCATTCTGCTCGCTACGCTTTTGGAAAGAGCGGGGTACACCGTCAGACTTGCGCACGGCGACTTGGAATACCAGCAGGCTCTTGGTCTGCTTCCACGGCTCGTGGCGGATCGGATGTTAGCCTTCGTTCCCCAGCAGCAGGCCGCAACACAGGATTCCGGGATTCAACAGATCTCAGCCCAGTATCAAGTAGACAGCGCTGCTGTAAACGACACTTTGCAAGCACAATCGCAAACGATTTCGCAGATTTCCGCCGAACTCCACGAGCGAGTCACCGATCAAACTGACCGATTGCTGAGAGCTATCGACCGGCCGAATGAAATGGAGGTGTGGGCTCGGACATACAGTGCTGCGCTCGCGGCACTGTCCGACCACTGGTGGGCGCAGCGCCAGGATGGCCTGAACTGGGTGGACCTCGACCTCCTGGCTGACCGTAGCAAAGAGAGTACCGCGCTGGTGCCAGCGAGTCAGACCATTGCAGTTAAGGACCTACCCGCCGAAATGCACCACGAGATCACGTTGCGGGTGATCGCGGAAAAGTGGGAGGGGCGCAAGTTGAGCGAGTATAAAGCGCTCGAGCAGTCATTACGGCCGGCCGATTTAGTCGGTCAGTCTATCTTGCTGCAGTTCTGGCCGACAGAATGGACAGTTAACCCGAAACCTGCCTCAACGGCGGATTGGAAGAAGGAAATCCTCGAGTTGAAGGAGTGGGATGCGGTTCTTTATATCGGCGGCAAAGTAGCCACGGCAACGCTTCTGGCAGAGTGCGGAGAAAATCCCGCTGAGCGAAAGGCAGGTGACTTCGGCGGCCTCGCTGCCTCGTTCTCGAATTCGATTAATCTCACACCCCAAGCCGGGAAGAAGACGCTCAGCGCGGTTTGGCTCGAATATGAAATCCGCGTTCCAGGTGAAAAGCACCGCATTGTTCGTAGGACAGTTTTTGATCTACTCGGACCTGCATTACGCGCGACATCGTCACCACCGCTCGATCTAAGTGAGAACGACAGAGTAGCAAGAAGTCTGGCGCTGACTATGCAGACCGAATTCCTGCCCATTGTATGTGGGTTTGCACCTGAGTTCGTCACCCACCTTGTTTCACAAACTTTACTCGCCAACCGTGATTTGTTCAGTTTTCTGCTGAGCGGAAAGATGCCAGGGGGTATTGCGAGTGTTGACTTACTCAATCGGTCCCTGCCGCCACTGAGCCCACTTTACACAATTGCACTTGCGCGGACGCAATGGGGTCGGCAGGACGAGGTTTTCGTTGATCGGCTCAATCTGTTCACCCGGCACATGTACGGGGTACTGACAAGCGATGGCGCTGCTCTGCGCGATGCAATTGACATCGTAGCCAATGAAGTGGGGGTGAGCTCGGCTGTTAGTGACGGATTTGCCGCTCGGCTTTCGCAAGGGGTACTCGACACTAATGCCGAGTCCTTGCTTCGAAGGCCTGCAGTCACATTTGGTAATGCTGGTGATGCATTCGCAAGTGTTCGAGGCTGGACCGGAATCACTCCCGACCGGAATCCGGCAGCGACAGTGAGCAAATTGAACCTCCCCGCAGACGTTCGGGAACAAATCAAGAGTGATTTGGCCGCCGGGTATGCAGTTGTCGCACCCGATGCTGCTGTTCCGATGCAGCGAAAACCTTTCGCGGGCTGGTGGCGAATCGACTCCATCGGCAATGCTGTCGGCCTCGGTGAAAGCGGGTGGGGACAGGATATGTCAGAGGAGTCCACATGGTATTCCCGGGTAGCCGAGGTCGCCAAGAGATGGAATTTGATGGGCCGCGCTGTCACGTTTGTAGTCACTGCGGCTCAGGACTATGGGTGGTGTGTGGTTCCCCTTATCGGCAAATACACAGAGGATGTTCGTGGCAACCTCGCCGAAAGCGGTATCAAATCCGCACAGAATGGGAACCCGAATCCCGTTCTCGGTGCGAGCCTCGCTATCTGGGAGGGCGCGGTCAAACCGAGCTGGCATGACTGTGGCGGAAATGCGCTCTTTGTTGGCGGAGTGACGGCGCTCCTTCTTCCGACGAGAATACTGCGATTGGGCGCAGCAGCTCCGGCATCCAGAAGGCTCGGGAGACCAAAAGCTCCGCCAGAACCGCCGAAGACGAAGCCACCTTGTGACGAGCCAACGGGGAGTACCCAGATGCCGAAACCGCAGCCTCCGCGACAGCGCTCATCTCCATATACCTATGGCCGAGAAGAATGGCTCCCAGGTGACCGGGACCCCGAGCTTCCCGCGCCCAAACCAATGAACACAAACCCAAATACGGGAAGCGCAATCGATTCGGGCATGGAGTGGGGACGGTTTCCGTACAAGCAAGGCTATGTCGAATACAAGGCTGCGGAAGCAGTGGGCTACAAAATGGAGGCGGAAGCAGCCGCCGAACAAGCAGCGGCGCGGCTGGACGCAGCCGCAAAGGCGACTGCACAAGCCTTCCAGGATTACCAGGCTCTCATGGACAGGAGCATGTCAAAAGTACAGGCCACTAATGGAGAAGCGGGTCGCCTTGCGCAGGCTCGGGCAGAGTTGGATGCCGCAGAAAGGGCAGCCGCGAAAGCTGACTTCAAGTTGGAGAACGCCCGCAATTCGGACGCTATGTGGCAGCGCCTTAAACCGGTAAATCAGCGCGCGATAGATAAGTTCAACCGAATGATTGAGGCTCGCAATCAATATGAAAGTGCAACAGGAAACTCGTGCTTCGGTCCGGAAACGGCAGACAGTGCACTAGGTAAGAAATATCTCGCGGCATACCGCGATTTTGAAGACTACTATTCCGACTGGAGGCAGGCCGCTTCCGATTACAGTGAGCCTTATCAGCTTCCGCAATCGGGCCAGACCCAGCCTGTGAATGGCACTCCATCGCCGAGCGGGGCGCCACCCGGAAATTCTCCGCCCAACTTTACCCCATCAGGGCCCGGTCAAACTCAGCCCCTTTCTCCCGGCGGTCCGCCGCCAACATCGCCGGCGGGCAATCAGACAATGGCCCTTTCGCCCGCCGGGCCCCCACCGGGGACGGGACCCCCTGGCACTGTTGATCCATACGCGAAAACCGAGGTCGGACTATCTTCGGTGGCGAATGCACTGGGGACACGATGATGCCGAGACTCATCTTCGTTCTGCTTTGCGGCGTTCTTTTGGCTGACGCCGACTCAGCTCCGGCGACTGGGAAAATCCCCTTCTGCCCGGGTCTGACCATCGTCACCGCCATCACGCAAAAGGAAGGCGATTACGAGTCCATCAAAACAGTCATGTCGGTTGATAGCGGCAAGGTACAACTCAAATACTCGTCGGAACAGCCGCCCGAGCAATATGGCGGCGGGTTGAGACTTCGCAAGCTGAACCTTCTGCGGACCATTCGCATCAACGATCTCATTGCCGCGAACAGCTACGAGCAGATTTTCGGCACGAATATTCCCGCAGAAATGCCGGGCACAACTGCAATCGGCGTGTCCCGCGCTGTGCTTCTCGCGCTGAAGACGAAGGGCGAAGCGGATCTTGCACTGTTCGACATTCCTTCTCTGCCCGGCTCTTCCAAAATGTCCGCGGATTCGAAGCAACATCCCAATGTCTTCGACTACGCAGAGACTTACAGGCTTCGCCGTGTAGAGAGCACCCCGGTGATGCTCCCGCTGATTGTGAACGACAGAAAGACCCAAGTCGCGACAATTCATGCCACCGGCAGAAGTGATGATTACGGCTACAACGCCGAGTTTTTCTTCCTCGATGACGAAAACAATCCTCTGGCGCTGAAGTGGCGGCTCGGCATCGGCGCAGGCTCGGGTGTAAAAGCCGGAGGCGACCGCGACAGATTGCAGGTCATCAAGGTGGCCTACACGTGCATCGCCGAACTGGCAGGCCAGAGCTGGCTGGAGCGCATGCTGGCTGAAAGCGGGCACGCTGATATATACAGCATTTATTTCAGCTTCAACAGCGACGAACTTCGGGAAGAGTCGGAGCCCACGCTGCGCGAAATCGCCGATCTCCTTCGTCGCCATCCGGATTGGAAGCTAAGCGTTGCCGGCCACACCGATGCGATCGGCGGCGATGTGCCAAATCTCGATCTCTCAAAACGCCGTGCGGCCTCGGTGAAAAACGCGCTGGTCGCGCGATACGGCGTAAATGCTAGTCGTTTAACGACCGACGGCTTCGGTAAATCACATCCGGTTGACACCAATGAAACCGAGGAAGGCCGCGCGCGTAATCGCCGGGTGGAACTTATGAGGTTGCCATGAATTTGGAAAACCCAAGGATAGAAGCAGCCAATGCAGGCCATTTGCTGGCCAGACTCTGGCAAGAGATAGGTGGTCGTGCGTCGATTGCCCCCTATAGCGATACAAAGTCGCTTGAAATCTTGAAAAGCCCTCGAACGTGGTTGATGCTGGGGTTCGCCTTTGCGGTGCTTCCGCTGAACCAATCTGTGCCGAGCCAGGAGGATCTTCTGGTATTTCTCATGGTTTATTTCAGCCTGGCATGGGCCGTGTATTTCTATGTTTTTGTGGCAAAGCGGCACTCAAGCTTCTGGATAGGAGTTGCTGCTGCTCTGTTCACGCGTGTCGTTGGGCTGCGTTTCGGCCACCTTCTCAAATACACGATCCTGAGCCCGTTTTACCATGCAAATGCGTCGCAGACAGATATCGTACGATTCATTGGCATCCTGGGTTCGTATGGGTTCAACGAGGAGTTGTTGAAAGCACTGCCAGTCTTACTCATCGCGTTCGTCTTCAAGCGACTCAAGAGCCCCGCCGACGGAGTTTTTTACGGAGCACTCTCCGGGCTCGGGTTCGCTGCTTGGGAGGGCTATACCTACATCGTGAAGCCGGATATGGGCGGAGTGTTGATGGACGCTCTGGTGCGATGTACCGCCCTGCCGTTTTTGCACGCTGCATATACCGGAATAAGTGGTTACTTCATCGCGCTGGCCAGCAAGAGCCGGCGACCGTTCTTGCTGTCGGCGCTCGGCATCGCGCTAGCAAGCACTGTCCACGGTAGATACGATTTTCTATTGAACACTCCCAAGCTGGGCATGGCTGTCCTTGTCTATTTCATCTTCACCGGATATGCGGAGCGCAGTCAGCAGCGAGCACAGGAAGGACCAGACAAGAACGTCATACGGAGTGTTCTTGAAATCGAGAAAGCTGAAGTCTCGCAGGCCGCGGGCGTTTGATGTTCCGCTATCAAGTCCCAGGGCGATGTAGAGCGTGCACGGAGATTACAAATGAGAACTGCATCGATGTTTCAGAAGATCGTTAGCGCACTCGCAATTTCTTCCCTTGGCTTTCTATCTGCCGCTCATGGTCAAACCGCCGACAGTGTCCTTCAGAAAGCTCGTGATACCTACGGCCAAATGAAATCGTATGCCGACACCGGCGTGGTGCTCTACGAATACGGGACATCGAGTGAGGACAAACACACCTTCTCCACCGCCTTCAACCGCTCCCCCCGCCACCTTCTACTTGATTTCCACAAACAAGGGGGGGACCGGTACGTGATCTGGGCTGATCCCGACGCCTTTCATACCTGGTGGAAGACAACTGGACAACAAACTGACTATGCCAATCCCAACAATGCTCCGGCAATCAGTCTGTCCGATCTCAACTCGCAAGGCACAGCCCTGAAGATTCCGACACTGCTGTACGCGAAGGCTTTCGGTGCCGCGATGCTGAAGATAGCTGATCCCACAATGGACGGCACAGAAGACATCGAGGGCCATCACTGCCACCGTATTGTCGGTCGCCTCAGCGATGTGTACACCGCGACAGGCAAGGAAGTGAACATCCGGAAAGCGACGGTATGGATTGATACCGCCTCCTTCTTGATTCGCAAAATGGTCGAGGAAGCGAAAGCCCCTTCTGGACAGCACAACCGGAAGACCACGTTATACGACCCGCGCGCCAATCCAACGCTTGACAACGCGAGCTTTAAATTCGCGCCCCCGGAATAGTTACCGAGGGCTCAGCCAAATCTGGGGCGGCACGTACCTCACAACCCACTGTGGTGAGGGCTTGTTGTAGGGAGCAGCGATGCACAGGTTAACTAGCGATAAGGGCAAGGGAGCGAACTGTGGGCGGAAGTATCGCCGCGTCTTGCTCGTGGTAGTCAGTGCCGTCGCAACGTTTGTGGGATGCTCCAATAAAGGCTCGAGCCATAGCCCCAGTTCCTCGAACACCGGCGACTCAACACCGTTTCTTCCCAACGCTGGAAGTGTTACGCCCCAATCTGCGGACCAATCTGTCCCCAGCCCGCAGGAAAAGCCTATCGATGTGAATGCGATGTATGGTCAGCCATGCATGGATGCGGAAGAGGTGGCTCTCGCCGGAAAAGTAAAAGAAGCTATCGCCTTCGATCCGAGGATCAAGTCGCCACGCATTTATGTCGGTGTCACGCATAACTTGAATGGCAACAAGAGAAAATATCCCGTCGTGACGCTTGCAGGCTCGGTCGCGAGCCAGGAAGAAAGAACCGCGGCATTCAATGATGTGATTAAGATGAAAGGCGAAGGGTGGATCGTCGGCAACAGCCTCAACATTGACGCGTCCCTGGCAGCGCAGTCCGCTCAGAATGCTCAATCCGGACAGCCAACTGACGTACTGGGCCAGTGGTCTGAGCCGCCCACTTCTGAGCGACCGAGCATTTCGCTCTGCCCGGGGCTTACCATAGTCACGGCAATTGCTTCCGCAGGAGATTACGAATCCATCAAGACCGTCGAGTCAGTGGATTCCAAGCAAGTGCGCCTGAGGTACTCATCCGAGTCGAGCCAGCCCTGGTGGGAAGTGCCAGCGGCTCGTCGCAATTGCGAAGCGGGATCGCCGGGTTGTGCGATTACAAGTTTCATTACCCATCGCACCGTGCTCGCCAGCGACGTCGAATCGGCACACCAATATGATCAAATCTTCGTCACAGATAAGAACGCGCCGACCTTGCTTCCGGGGGCAACGGCAATCGGCACTTCGGCCGCTGTGTTGCGTGAGCTAAAGACAAATGGTCAGTCGCAACTCAGCATGTGTACTGCCGCCCAGGATATTGCGAGAGTCGAGGAACACGACAACATAAGCAACACGACACGTTTTCGTCCGACACCGGCAGGTTGCGAGGGCTTCAGCACAATCGATTTGAAGCGCGTCGGCAATGGACCTGCGCATGTTCGCGTCATCGTTGATGGTGCTCCGGTGGACCTCGCGGCGGTGCAGGCTTCAGGCCTGCATGGTCCGAACAAATATTCTGATCGGAGCGAGTTCTTCTTCCTCGACGATGAGCGGAATCCGCTGACGTTGAAGTTCCGTCTAGGTATTGGGGTGCGCCCGGCACTGGATCAGGATACGAAGAGAAAATGCGAACTCGCCAAAACGCAGGGGAACCTGATCTTGAACGGCGACGATCCACCTAGCTGTGATCTTCCTGAAGGCGGTGATCGCGACGTACTGACTGTCATGAAGATAACGACTCGTTGCGAAGCGCCACTTGCGCGCGAAAACAGTGTGCCCCCCAACAATCCCGGTAGCGGTGCCAGCAGTTTGGAAAAGGCGCTCTCTGAGACCGGCAAGATCGACATCTACAGCATTTATTTTTCGTTTAACAGCGACAAGCTCCGCGACGAATCGAAGCCCACGCTTACAGATATCGCCGAGGTAATGCGCCGCCATCCCGAGTGGAAGCTTCAAGTTAACGGCCACACTGACGGCATCGGCGACGATATGTTCAACCTCGATCTCTCACAAAGACGCGCAGCGGCTGTGAAGGACGCTCTCGTCAAGCAGTTCAAGGTCGGAGAGAATCGCCTTTCAACTGCCGGCTACGGCAAGTCGCAACCAAAAGACACCAACGAAACGATCGAAGGGCGCGCGCGCAACCGACGCGTGGAACTGATGAGGATTTCCTGAAGGAGATAAATATGAAACTGAAATGGATTTGGCCGACATTGACTGCGGTCCTGATCCTCAGCGCCTCGATATCTGTCCTGCAGGCGCAGGATTTCACCATTCACATGAAGATGGGGGATGGCGTTGACGGAACCACATACTACGTGAGCGACAACGCAATACGTCGAACAACGCCTGGCGCTAACGATGTTATCGATCGCATTGATCGAGGCGTCATCATCTACATCGATAATCGCAACAAAGTTTACAAAGAAGTCTCGGCTGCAGAGGCGCGCGAGAAAATTGCCGGCGCCTTCGCCAATATGGATCCGCAAAAGAAAGCCATGCTGCACCAAATGGGCATGGATGCTCCCGCGCAACTTACCAAGATTGGCGCCGGCGAAACCATTGCAGGGTATCCAACAGACAAATACGCTCTGAAGACTGGTATGGCGCAAGGCGAGTTATGGATCACGCAATCGCTGCAGTTTCCCGCAGGCTACTATCGGGATTTCAATCTGCTCTCGGGGATCGCGGGGCCGATGGGCGATAGCGGCAAGGTAGCAGAAGCTCGTGGCGTGGTACTGAAGCGGAGCATGACCAGCATGATGGGGCGCAGCATGAGCGCAGGCGGATCTGCGAACGCGACTGAGACAGCAGTGTCAGTGGAAAAGAAGCCGATTCCCCCATCCATGTTCGAGCCTCCGGCGGGTTATCAAAAAGCCAGCGGCGAGAAGGCGCGAAATTAATGAAGCGAGCCGTTGCCGGTTTTATATTGGTTCTGGTTCTTGCGATCGCACCCTGGATTGCGACGAACCTTTATATGAACTCTGCGGGCATTATTATTACCGGCAGAGTTCTAGAGAAACGCGAAACTTTCCTGCTGCCGGGCGGCGACAGCTGGAAGCACATATTCGAAATCACCTACGAGTACCCAACGCCCGACTCACGTTACGCGGAAACCCTCGTCCAGCGGGTTGACTCACGGTTTTATCGCTCAGTGCACACTGGTTTACCGGTGCGCGTTCGCTACAGTCCCTCGCGCCTGCTGCGATCATTCGCAGGCATGGGGATCTATCTTGAAGACTCGCCCCTACTGTCGCGCCTGCAATACGGCCCGCCTGATTGGAGCGACATTGGCTTCGCCGCCGCGGTGATAGTTGCTGTAATCTTCGGACTCGTCGCATACCTGGCGAAGAACAAGGCCTTGGCAGTCATCGCCGCAGTTATTGCAGGTATTTGTTTTCCCACAACGCTGCTCGCCGCTTGTGGTTTTCTTCTCTTCCCAGCACTGTTTTGGGCCTCTCGACGCAACCCCGGTAAGGGCTACGGTTGGGCTCTGCTCGCCAGTGTTGCCTTGAGCGTGGGAGTCACATATTGGCGCGTTCCGCGGTCTTCACCTCTTCCCCTTGGCGCAATCCGCAACGGCAGCGCTGTAGTGCAACAGGTCCGCGTGGCCGACGAGCTATGGAGCAACACTTGGGAGACCTACGGTCGCGGGGCTGGAGAGAGCATTCGTCAACCCTTCCAAATGGTAGAACTGGTATTTACCCCGGAAGAAGCTAGCGAGCCAATCCACGCCCTCGATCGCATCGATGTGCACAGCGTAGCTGGGTTGCGTGATGGCTCGAGTGTTCCCATTCAATACCCTGCGAGTGATCCGGATTCAGCGCGTATTGCCGGCGCCTCCCGGAATTACGCCCGGCAGGCCGCTACTTACTTGGTCTGCATTGTTTACGGCGTGGGTGCTGTGATCGCGTTTTCTATTCATTCCTGCGACGCACGGCCTCCGAAAGCTTTTCCGAGCGTCTCCACTTGTGCAGGCATTTACCGACCCGAATGCCGCGCTGACTCGATTCCGCAACCTAAACAACTGGAGCCAGCTAACACATGATGATCCGCGGCTCAAGCAGCTGGAGGAGATGTTGCGCGCTCGACAGTCGCGACAATGAGGAACTTAGCGGTGAAGAGAACCCTGGCACTATTTATCCTTTTACTTTCGTGTGCGTCCGTCCAACCTCAGCACTCGTCGATTCTTGACGAGAAAGCAACAAGCGTGCGTCTGGTGCTCCTCGACGCATCTTCGAAAAAGCCCATACCGGATACCAAGGTGGAAGTTCTGCAGATGGTCACCTGCAAAAGAGCGCCGTGTCCACCCATTGTGGCGGCAACTCAAACAGCGCTGCTGACGGCTCTGTGATGGTTACGCGCGATCTTCTCAATGACCTAACGCTGATTAGAACGCGTTCTCATGAGCAACGCGAGCTCAGTGCGGCCGAGTGGCAAGATATTCGATGGCAAGATGATCGGCGTTTGGACGTGCGCGCATGGACTCTCGAATTAATTCCCCTTGCAACCATGGGGTGTCGTGACCGGAGTTTGTCGTGGACGATCCTTGTCGCCAATGACTTGCGCTCCGCAGAGGTCAGAAATGATGGGAAGCCGATGCGATACGGCATACTGCAGTGTGCCTGGACGCCCGGAAAGCCGCAAAAAAGCATAAATGTGTTCGCCGTCTGTGGTTCGCATATCGCCGATTCCGGTTTCGGAGCGACATTTACTCGCGTCGACGCCAAAGTTTCTGCCAGCCTTAGCTCGGAATCAATTGCCGGTCCGAGTGAGCTTGCACGCCTGGATTTTGCTCCCAGAAAGCCTGAGTGATGCGAAGTCCTTCGCAAGAGAGGCTGCTCGTAATCGCGAAAAGCTAGGAGGGAAAGTGAACTCCGCTCGGGCAATCATCTTTGTGTTTACTTGTTTCACAGCTCTTCTGAGCTGTGCGCATACACAAGCAATTCCTCCCGACCTGAAGACCTGGACCTTGGAGTACCCGGTCGATGGTGGAATGACATCGTTTCATCGCGGGCTGACCGTTGCGGAATCGGGAGATCTCACGGGAAATCGGTGATCTTTCTCATCAGCTCGGTCGAGGCCGTCCTCTGAAACGGTCCGTCAGGTTTGGTCAGCCGAAGGTTGATTGAGAGAAGTGCGCTATATCGAGTATCTTCAGCAACTTACCAGTTAGTAGATTCCATTACCGGTAACATTACGGTGGCACATCGCATCTAAGCACTCCCTGGAGTCTACGATGAAACTTTTTGTTCGTCGCTGCCTCAGTGTCTTTGCTTTGTTACTTACGCTGGCGAATGTGCAATGCGGATCTAGTCCCGAAGAGCCGCAGCCGGTTGAGGCAAAACCAGGCATGGTTTTTAGTGCGCAGCCTGCCAGCATCGTGAGCGGATCTTCTTCAACATTGACGTGGAATGCGAGCAACGCGAGTTCGGTCAGCATCGCGGGAGTGGGAACGTTTGGCACAAAGGGTTCGCTGGTTGTAAAGCCAACTGCGACCACAACCTACACGGCCACCGCGTTTGGCCTGAATGGAAGCGCGACCTCATCCGCCATGGTCAGCGTGTCTCAGCCCAGTTCTCCTCCAAGCACGCCCGCGCCGACGATTGTCTTCAGTGCGAATCCCAGCACCATCGCGCAGGGTGGTTCCTCGGCGCTGAGCTGGAATACGACAAACAGCAGTTCGGTCGAGATTGCGGGGCTCGGAACTTTTGCAGTGAATGGCTCCGTGACAGTGACTCCGAGCGTCACCACGAATTACACGGCGACTGTTAGCGGCTCGGGAGGAACCACAACGAGCTCGACAACGGTAACAGTCACGCCGGCCTCAGGTGTGCCGGTCTTTGATCACGTGGTCCTGCTGCTGGAGGAGAATCACAGCTACTCAAGCGTTATTGGGAGTTCTTCAATGCCTTATCTGAACACCCTTGTCAGTGAATATGGTTTGGCAACGGCGTACTACGCCAATACGCATCCATCGATTGGGAATTACTTCATGCTCACTACCGGCCAGATCATTACTAACAACGATTCGTACAACAAAACGGTGAATGTTGATAACATGGTCCGGCACTTTATCAGCGAAGCAAAAACATGGAAAGCGTATGCGGAAAGCCTGCCTTCGGTCGGTTATACGGGCTGGGATGTTTATCCGTATGTGAAGCACCACAATCCATTTGCGTATTTCTCGGACGTGGTGAATAGCAGTGAGAAAAATAATCTGGTGCCGTTCAGCCAGTTTTCTTCTGATCTTAAGAACAACCACTTACCGCAGTTTAGCTACATTGTGCCCAACATGCTCGATGACGGCCATGATGGCAGCCTGGCAACGGCGGACAATTGGCTGGAAACCAATATCGCTCCGCTGATCTCAAATGCGAGCTTCCAACAAAGCGGGCTGCTGATCATCGTGTTCGATGAGTCTACTTCGAGCGACAGTCAGCATGGCGGAGGACACGTGGCAATGCTGGTGATCAGTCCCGAGGCGAAGAAGGATTACAAGTCAACAACCTTTTATCAGCATCAGAGCACGTGCAGACTGGTCTTGCAAGCGTTAGGGCTGACCAGTTTTCCCAATTCCTGCAGCAGTGCACCGCAGATGTCTGATTTTTTCTAATCTGCGGAACGTCGACACAGCTGCAAATCGGCTGGCTCAATGTTGTCTGAAAAGTTGATGTTTTTCCGGCGAGTGCCAGATGTCGGTCACAAATGTGCTGTTCCAAGACTTTGAACCGAGACGCCCGAATCTCCGGCCAGAGAAAACTCCCTTCGAGTTGCTGAGGATATTCCGAAACAGCTTCTGCTCGTCGGTTCCTGTGACACGGATTGGGGATACTAGCTGAAACGTTCAATGCAAGTGAAAAAGGGCGAGTAATTACTTATGCTGCAAGTGTCACACGCATTCGGGCCGGTAGAACCGGGCGTAGAAATTTGGGTCCAGGCGATGGGCCTGATATGCCAGTACCGTACGAAATGGACCGCATGCCGCGGGAAACCGGCCGTAACGAGTATGGATATACTCGCAATAATCAATGGTCGCCTCTACCGCAGCATCGGAGTACTCGGGAATACCCACTTGTACAGTTGTTGGCTCGAGCCACGCGGTAGCACAGCCCCCGTCCCGGAATGAGCCCTTGCCAGGCGCAAACTTGCTGTCCACAAATCCCAGTACCGCCTCCTTCATCGTCGCGTAATAGGGAGGACAAAACGGCTTAATGAGCGTTTGTCCATTTCGTTCCAAGCCAACCGCAGTCGGAAGTGGAATGTCTTTCCCTGAAAAACGGAGCGCAGCCTTGAGTAACGGGGAGGCGGCGATCGTTCGTGAAAATCTCGGCCGCTCCATGCGGAATCCGAGGGCTTCAGCCCAGCCATAGGGATGGGCGGCAAAGTGAGGAAATCCTCCGAGGCCGAGAGCCTGAGTCATTAGGCCAAGGTTCTGCATGACGGCTCCTTGTTCTACAGCCGCGAGTTCAAACAGCCAGGACTCAAGGAATCCGACAGTCATGAAGCGCCCGTCGCGGGGATCGTCATGCAATGTTCCTCCCTTTGACTTTGCGTACCGGGCAATGCCCGCGGGCCGAAAGCCCCTGCGTTCATCGACGATGAAATAGTTAAAATCCTCACTGAAGCAAGACAGCAGGATGTTGATATAAAGTGCAGTCAGTTCGTTCACCGCAATAAAGTAAGTAGAACTTGCCACGTTGGCGGACCACTTATTGAACGGGGGCACAAACGGAAGCTCTCTGGGCACGTCCACGCGTTTATCGGAAATGAGAACTCGACTACGAAGGAAAACCTCTTCTAGCCGCAGCTCCTGGGCGGCTTTTATGAGATCGTCCAGTTCTGAAGAGCGAAAGTCTTGCGGCCGGCGTAGCATCCACGTGCTGTTGTCGTTGATTAGGAAAACAATCACGGTGTGCAGCGCGTCAGCACTGGGCACCGTCCGTCCCGCGAATTGCTTCATAATGTTTCCGCCACCGGCGTTTCGCACCTCTCCAGACTCGTAGGGCAGCTCAGCCATTGCGTAGCCGGTCACACCGCAGGCGGCAAAAGCCAAAGCAGCTTCCTCTTCGAACAAAAGGGGGGCTGGGGCTTCTCTACTCTCGTAGGCAAGGGGGCCTCCGTTGAGCTTCATTCCACGTGCAAAGCGACGCGACCGACGACGAGCCATTGCATCGCAAAGAGAATACGTTCGGAAGCGTTCCCGGATGGCTTGCAACCCCTGGGCAGCGTTGCGCTCAAGATTCATAAACATCCCCCATTTGAGTACGGACGAAAACAGCAGATGGATTGTATGCGGATTTCATTCTGAAAAGCAGAATACACGGGGTCTAGAACGAACAAGATCGTGTTCGAACAAAAATCGCCGCGTCTTCGGCTGCGCCTTCGGTGTATGACGAGAGCGTTTTGTGAACATCCTGGTTTGCGAAACGCACTTGACGGTTTGAGTCGCAACGACCAGCGTCGTAAAGTGTGGAACTCCTTGTTCTGCGAAACGCAGTCAGGCTCACTGATTCGTTCCCGATCTTGCGCATTGTCAGCAGCGATTTCGCTCTCACATGTGACCTTTGCAGTCACCTGCTCAAGAACATTCCGTGACGCCATACGATTCCTGCGTAGGTTAGCCGGACATACTCCTGGACGCGAGGTTAGTCGAGTAAAGGTTTGGTGAGGATTTGCAGACGCAAGTCGTGCAAAGCCTTTTTTTTTGAGTTTATGTATAGGAACAAAACTCCATTTCAATGTACAGTTCTATATCCTGTGAGGTGGCTTGCCATTTTCATCGAAATTTCCCACCAGGAGCGACTCGGGCTATGACCCAGTGTGATAGTTCACGGCTGCTGAACGGGAGCGGGCCCCACACTGAAATCTCATGTGTTGAATGCGACTGAGAGACTGGCACGGGTTCAGAATTCGAAATCTAGCCACCCCGATAGTTGGTCCACTGCTCGGTGTGGACCAGAGTGTTGAATGAAGGGTCCGGGAAAAAAGTGGGTATAGAAAAAAATCAGGCCCAGGTGTCGCTGGATGGTCCAGCTCAAAAGTAATGTAGGCTGGCTGCCAACATACCTTCCGTCCCCTGGATGGCCAGCGCGCAGAAAATTGCCGCCGACTCCGTAAATGCCGTCGCCGAGACTCTCGCGCCAAATGAACTCCCAGTTGTCGGTTAGAGTCAGACGCTTCGTAAGGTGGAACGTAGCGGATGGATTCAGCGAGAGGCTATTCGCATGCCCGGTCAGGTTAACTAGTTCGTGGTATAGACCGCGAGGAAAAAGAGGGTTGAAAGTCTGAAGATCAGGATGTGTAGGGTCCTGATCTCCGCTATCGGCAGCCACTCCAATGCCCAAGCGTGGCCTAGAGTGAACTTGACGCAGAGTGTGCCCAGTCTCTGACTCGACAGCCCACGCACGAATAGAACCCTCTCCGAAGCTGCCTAGTTGTGCGAGCGCTTCGAAGTCGTAGTCCCATGATCGACTTGCGCCCCAAAGCCTTGTGCCCAGAATTTGCCTCTGCTCCAATGCCGTGCCTTGCTGAAACTTTGCAGTTGAATGTCGAAGACCGAAGTAGTAGAGGTCAATGTGCGAGTTAGGTTCCCGCAGCACCCCGCTTCCATACATTCCCCAGAACGACCTCGCAGTATCCGTCTTGTCGTCAACAATGCCCGGTTTCGTCGTGACCGGCTTACTGAAAAAAGAACAAGGCAAATTTTATTCGATCGATGTGCCGGGAGCAGATTCAACCGTTGCACTCGGTATCAATGACGCTGGGGGAATGGTTGGCAGATTCGTTGAGCCATCCGGAGTCGAGCACGGATTCATGGCTGTCCGCTGTCCCGATTCAGGGTGCCAATGATGGGGTAAGCACCTTGCGATAGCACGCGGTCCTGGCCGGCGAGCTGGATTCCGCTCGTCGGCCCGACTTCCATCATCTTCTGTTTCGCCGCGCCAGCCCGTCTTCGTGGGCTTCGATCTCCTCCTGCGCGAGCATCAGGATCTGAGACTGAATGCGATCATTGAGCGTAAGGGCTGAACTGAGGCGGATGCCCAACGGCGCGAGACCCCGGCCGGTGCTCTATGTCAACCATGTTGAGGCCGACGAGATCGCGCTTTTCGAGCGCGCCTGCGGCTTGACCTTGAGGGTTGTCGTGGCGTAGCGCAAGCGCAGTCCCTTTCTGATTAGGCAGACCTGTAGCCCTCGGTCTAAATCCGGAATCCGCGATACAGCCAGTTGGCGAGGCGCGATGGCGATTGGTCAAGACCACAAGAGCAAGCGTGGCGGGCAGGAACGGAAGCGCATCGATGTTCACGAAGATTACGAGGTCCGGAGATTGTCGAAGAATTCGGCGTGACGCAAGCCGAACTGAAGAAAGCGGTTAACAAAGTGGGCACGTCAGGCGTAGCCGTGAAAAAGGAACTCGGAAAGTAAGGCATGCCGCGAAGGACCGCAGAATCGAAACGGTGGCACAAACGGGCGCGTCGGGCGGCGCTCCTTGCAGATTCGAGTCCCTTCGCACCATTTCTAGCACTCGCGGAGGCGGCATCCGCTGGGCATCGGCTCGTTGTCTCCTATTTTCGTCGATCTTGTAACAATGTCATGACATCCCAGAGGCGGTGAATGGTTTATACACTCGCTAGGGTGCTCACATGAAGCCATACAAATTCGCTTCCTCGAAACCTCTTCGATCCATTCGCAACAGTTTTCATTTTCTTTTCGAGACCAGCCTATTCAGCGGTCTGATAGTTGCCTTGACCGTTGCCGGACTCACTCAGTCGGTGCGAGCCGCAGCGGGTGCTTTGGATCCTACTTTTGGTAACCGCGGCAAGGTCCTTACCGACTTTGGAAATGGCAATGACTCGAATGAGTTTGCCTACGCTGTAGCCACGCAATCCGATGGCAAGATCGTGGCCGCAGGCTATCGTTTCTTCGGCAACAGCGCCGAAGGGGCCGATATGCTGGTGGTCCGTTATAACACCGACGGAACCCTGGATAGCACTTTCGGCCGTGGGGGCGAAGTGACCACGGATTTTGGCTTGACCGACATTGCTCAGGGTGTCGTCATCCAGCCTGATGGAAAAATTGTCGTGGCAGGACAAACCTACGGTCTCTTTTCGGTCTTCGGAGAGTTCGCCCTGGCACGCTACAATCCCGACGGTTCGCTTGATTCTTCTTTCGGTAACAGAGGAATGGTTACCTCATTCTTTGGCGGCCTGGGTTGTGCGGCCAATGGTTTGGCCTTGCAAGCCGATGGCAAGATCGTCGTTGTGGGTGAACAAACCGTTAGCTTCATTTTCGGGGAGGATGGCTCAAACCTCGATTTCGCGGTTGCTCGTTATAACACGGACGGCTCTCTCGATTCCAGCTTCGGAACTGGTGGCCTGGCCACAACGGATTATTTTCAGTTGAGCGATTCGGCCGGGGCTGTTCGTATACAACCGGACGGAAAGATTGTCGTCGTTGGCACCAGCGAGGGCCCCGCCAGTTTCTTTGATTTCGCTGTGGTGAGATACCTTCCTAATGGCACCCTCGACAATAGCTTCGGACAACAAGGAAAAGTTTTCACAGACTTGCACACGCAAGACGGTGAATACGCTGGTGCAGTCCTGCTGCAGCCGGATGGCAAAATCGTGGCGGGAGGTCACGCAACGACCGCTAATGCTACAGATCCGTTTACTCTCATTCGCTACAACGGCAATGGCAAAGTGGATCGTACCTTCGGCAGGAACGGCATAGTCACTATTAATTTCGGAAGAGTCCTGCAAAGTGTAGGCAATAGTGGGCTGGCACTCCAACCCGATGGCAAGATTGTTGCAGTAGGATTTGCCTCAGGCGAGGGATCAAGTGACGACTTCTTAGTTTCGCGTATTCTGCCTACCGGGCAATTGGATCCCAGTTTTGGAATCAGAGGAAAGGTCACTACGTCTTTCGGCAATCTGAATGGAGGCTCCTTCGCAACTGCCCTGCAACCCGATGGGAGAATCGTGGCAGTGGGCTTTCAGGCAACTACCACCGAAGGGGTTGACCTGGCGGTCGCACGTTATCTGGTCAACTAGATCCCGCACGCGTGTAATGAGCGCGACCCATCTTTGCTTGACATGCTCTGCCGCGCCGAGCAGCATGTTGCACAGCACGGAGGTGTGTTCATGACGCCAGAAAACGATCCGATTCTCAACAATCTCGGAATGGCTCACCTCGGAAGTCCGAAAGCGCTTCGGAGGAAAAAAGGCGGCCGGATGCTCGACGAATTCAGAGACTTCGCGATGCGCGGCAGCATGCTCGATATGGCGGTGGGCATCATCGTGGGCGCGGCCTTTGGAAGCGTAGTGAGTTCCTTCGTCTCCGACATATTGATGCCCCCGATTGGCTTGTTCAGAGGTCACTCGGACTTTTCAAACAATTTTATCAATCTCTCTGGACACGCCTATACCACCCTTGCCGAGGCGAAAGCTGCAGGTGCGGCTACGATCAATTATGGCGTGTTCTTGAACGCAGTGTTCGATTTCCTGATTGTCGCCTTTGTGGTATTCATGCTCATCCGCCAGGTAAATCGCTTAAAGAGCGAAGAGAAGATGCCCCCTGCCTTAATGAGAGACTGCCCGTTCTGTTTCTCTTCCGTTGCGACCAAGGCTATCCGCTGTCCAGAACATAAACATACTTGCCCTGAGAAGCCGAATTGCTTTGCGCCACTCTCAGTGACGACACGGCGACGACCATCAGCAACACGGCGAACATCACGCGCAACATTCGCATAGCCAAGCTCCCCGGACGAAGTATGCATTCTCCTTTGCTGTGCGAGACGTAGTCAATTGTGAAGAGATTTGTAATGCGACGAGGGTTAACGAATGATGCTTCACTTGGTCACATTGGTTAGAATCGTTACTGCTCCTACACGCGATGAGGAGACATCAGCTACGGCCAAATCGGGCTTTCCGTCTCGGTTAAAGTCGCCTGCGGCAATTCCAATGGGTTCGTGACCCGTAGCAAAACTGCCGGTAAGGCGAAAGTTGCCTGTGCCATCGCCTTGAAGGATTGCTACATCATCCGATGCGCCTTCCGCGAAGGCGAGATCGAGGTGGCCATCTCCGTTGCCATCAAGTACGGCGAAAATCGACGAAATGCTGGGAGTTGTAATCAAGACGGCATCACCAAATGTCCCATCCCCGTTTCCCGGAAACATAACGATTTGACCCGGACTACTCTGGCCGTACAGAGAATTCAGATTGGATATCAAGACATCGAGATTTCCGTCTTCATTGATGTCCTGAGCAATCATCCACCCTGGCCTGACGCCCCAACCATATAGGTAGTTGACAGGTCTAAACGTCCCATCCCCGTTGCCCAGCAGAATACCCGCTGAACCTTCCGAGGCAATTCCGACAATGTCAAGCGTGCCATCGCCGTTGAAATCCCCCGTAACCATAAAATCAGCTACGTAAAACGGATACACAACCGGCGCTTGAAAGGTACCGTCTCCGTTACCCAGGAACACATACACATTGCCGTAGTTGGCGTCGCTTGCGGCAAAGTCCAATTTGCCGTCTCCGTTGAAATCACCGGTCGTCGTGTGTTGCGAAACGAATCGGTATCTCAGGTACTGGGGATTCTTGAATGTTCCATCTCCGTTACCCAGAAATAGGCCGATCTGCCTTGGGAAGGTCGCCAATAAATCTGGTACACCGTCGTTGTTAAAGTCCCCAACGCTCAATGAGGTTGCGGGACCTGCATTTACTATCGAGTGGGCGGATTGAAATGTGCCGTCGCCATTCCCTGTGAGCAGGTCGATAACAGGGGTGGACGAATTTGTCACGGCTAAATCCAGAATGCCGTCTTCGTTGAAATCGGACGTGACAACATAAAAGGCTGCCCAGCCAGTTGTCGAATAGTCTCGGGACGTCTGAAACTGACCGTTGCCAACGTCATCCGCACTTGTACCATGTTTCCGTACAAAGTCACGGATGAGGCAACGTCCAATTTGCCATCTCCGTTGAAGTCTCCAACTGCTATGCCGGCAGAACCTGACGTGAGTGGAATTCCGATCGGTCCTCCAAAGGTACCATCCCCATTGCCCGTAAAAAGAAGGAACCCATCAAAACTGTTTCCTACAGTTCCCTCCACCAGGATGTCCATCTTCCCATCATTGTTGATATCGTCCGCGAGCACAATCGGAGTAAAAACCAGGTAACTGGTGGCATTCGCGATAGCCGGTTGTAGTGAGCCGCTACCGTTATTCAACAAAACTGCAAAGCTGGCATAGGGGAAAGTACCATTCTGCACGGCCACGTCTGTTGCACCGTCACTGTTGAAATCGCCTAGTGCCAGGAAGGTGGGCAGCGTGCCGCCAGAAGAAAATTGCACAGGAGTTCCGAAGTCGCCAGCACCGTTACCCAGGAGTAAACAGACCTGGTCAGAGCCACTTTCTGCGATTTCTAAATCAAGGTTCCCGTCACCGTTGAAGTCTGCTGCAGCCACGCTGAGGGGGCTACTACCCACGTTAATGTAGATTGGCTCTTGAAAACTTCCATCGCCGTTGCCGAAGAAGATTGCCACGTGATCAGTCTCACTCAGAGTCGTAATGATGTCAGTGTTTCCGTCATCATTTAAATCGGCAATCTCAACCGATGAAGGCTTCGATTCCAACTGGAGCTTTGTAGGTGGCTTAAAGGTGCCATCTCCATTGCCTAAAATTAATGTTAGGTTTGTGAATCCATTCGCCATAACGAGGTCGGGTGTTCGATCACCATTGAGGTCACCAGCTTTCATCGCAACCGGATAACTGCCACCGCCAACAGGCGATGCGATTGCGTTACCGAATCGTCCTGATCCGCTACCCAACAGGACCGATACGTTTCCCGCCGCTTGATTCGCGGTTGCTATGTCGAGCTTTCCATCCCGATTGAAGTCAGCTACCACAAGTGGCCCCGGCTCTTTACCAACTTGGTAGTCTCGGGGAGAATTGAATATGGCAGGCCCTCTTAGCGTGTTGCTTGACGTGACGCTCTGGGCCGCGGTTATTCGTGGTGACAAAGTCATTCCAGTGGAAGCGCAGATTAACATGGTCATTCGAAAGAAGCTCAGCCGTAGCCTGGACACAGCGATCTCCTCGGAATGTGCTCTCATTCTCCTCTGCTCCAAGCAAGGCGTCAATTTGCAGGGTTTTGCGACGCAACAACAACGAAGAAGGCCGGGTGTGACAGGATCAAACTTTTTCTCACGGCATCGGTGGAGATTAATATCGGAACCCCGTCGACTTGGTTGTCGTGAAGGGTGCGACACGTCGCATTCGCAAGCCACGAAATCTAACAGTCGAGCAGTTTCAGAAGCTGAAGGCACAACTCCAAGAGCCGTTCGACACGATGGCTCTCATGTCGGTGTGCTTGGGGCTTCGGGTTAGCGAGGTGTCGACACGATGGCTCTCATGTCGGTGTGCTTGGGGCTTCGGGTTAGCGAGGTGCTGGCCCTTCGGTGGCGAGACGTTGACTGGCTCAACAGCAGGCTTACCGTCGAGCGCGGGCATCGTGAGACAGATCGTGGATGACGTAAAGATCGACTCGTCACGCAAGTCACTCAGCATCGACAAGGAGCTTCTCGAAGTGATGAAGCTCTGGGAGCAGAAGACCGAGTTCAGTTCAGAAAGTCACTGAGTATTCGCTTCACCCTTGAAGCTGGGTCGCCTGTCCTATTTCCTATACTGGGTTCTGGCGCGAGCTTGAAAGGGCAACAAAGCTTTGCTGGCATTAGCCATCTGGGTACGCACGCCTTCCGGCACACGTACCGAAGCTGGCTGGATGCGGTGGGCACTTCCATAGCTGTTCAACAGAAGCTGATGCGCCACAGCGACATCAGAACGACGATGAACATTTACGGGGATGTTATTACTGACGAAATGGGACAAGCTCATTCGAAAGTTGTGGGCTTGGCCCTGAGCCGGTAGGCTTAACTGATTGCACAGGTGATTGCAGATTCGAGTAAACCATTGAAGAAATGGCTCCTCAGGTAGGACTCGAATGCACAAGCTAACGTAGTTTCAACAACTTAAAAGACCGCGGATGACAGTTTTGGCCATGCAAAGCCACCCTAAACTTCTTAATGGCACGCGAATAGCACGCAAGTTTTCAAGTTGACTCGGTAACTGAATGCAACCTGAGTTTTTCGGGCTGTGGCGAGTGTGTGGCTTTCTTTGGGGAAAGCGAGAATCGGTCACCGATGGGTGAACCAGTCGTGGCTTCGGTGCTGTTCTCCTATGACTCAGTTGAATGTAAATATTGGCTAATGGTCCTCCCCGCCTTATACCCCGCACCCGGGTGTACCAAAAGGCTCCCGCGACATTCTGAGACAGACCGATGCACGGCGGCTTAACCCGAAAAGTCAGATTCAGCCCGGGCACTCAGGCAGGCAAGCGGGCAACAAAGACGTGAATACCGTCACATGAGAAGAACTTGACGAAGTCTATCAAATCGACGGCGACCTACGCCTTCAGCACGCGGAGGCCCCCCTGTCGCGGCGGGGTGCACGACGCTGATCACGCTCTGAATTTACTAATGCAGAACTCGGAACACCGTGTTGCTGGTCAGCGTTCCATGTGGTGTGGTGACGGTCACCTGTCCACTGGTTGCTCCAGTCGGCACCGTGGCAGTCAGATAGGTGTTAGATTTCACGGTGAAGGTGGCTGAGACTCCATTGAAAGAGACGGCACTTGCTCCGCTGAATCCTTGGCCAAGAATTTCAGCCGTCTGCCCAACACTGCCTGACGGGCGCACGAACGCTACGAATGCACCAAGGTTCGTCGATAGCCTGAAGACGGTGCCGTCCCCGTTTACGCCGCCGAACTGAGTAGTCCCGTAGAACGTGCCATCAGTAGCTTGAAAAAGTCCGGCCAGCGGTCTGTTTCCGTCGCTGCAATTCGTCTGTCCGCAAAAGTTGTGTAGCGTGGTAAGTGTTCCTGTCGGAGTGATTTTAAAAATCGTGCCACCAGAGTTGGTTCCCCCGCCTAGTGTCGTGCCGTAAAAGTTACCGTCAGTAGCTTGAATGAGTCCGGCGGTGGGTCCAGAGCCGTCCTCACAGCTAAGTTGGACGCAAAAACTGTACAAGGTGGTCAGGGTGCCGCTCAGAGTAATCTTGAAAACCGTGCCGTGGAAGTGAGCGCCGCCCGAGTAGGTTGTCCCGTAAAGGTTTCCATCGCTGCCTTGAACGAGCGGCGCGTACGGGTTCGAACCGTCAGCGCAGGTCTGGGTACAGAACTGGTGTATCGTGGTCAACGTGCCACTCGGAGTTATTTTGAACACAGTGCCCGCGTTGTTAATCCCGCTAGCGTCCGTTGTCCCGTAGAGATTGCCGTCCGTAGCTTGAATGAGGCCTGCGTAAGGCGTGCTGCCATCAGGGCAGTTAGGACAAAAGCTATAAAGTGTCGTTACCGTCCCGGTTGGTGTGATCTTGAAAACGGTACCATAGCCGAAGGCGCCTCCTGAGTCCGTCGTGCCGTAGAAGTTGTTGTTGGTAGCTTGAACTACTCCGCCGGCAGGAATTTCCCCATCAGTGAAGTCGAAACTGTGCAGGGTCGTTAGGGTACCGCTGGAAGTACTCTTAAATACCGTGCCATAGTTGTCGGTTCCACCGCCGTCCGTTGTGCCGTAGAAGTTCCCGTTAGTGGCTAAGACCAGTCCGGCATAGACGCCATCGCCAGCAAAATAATCGAAGTTGTGGATGGTAGTTAACGTTCCACTCGAATTGATTTTGAAGATCGTGCCACAGCCCCCTCCGCAGTTCAGGCTGGTGCCACCAGCGTAGGTCGTTCCGTAAAGCTTCCCGTCGACGCCTTGGACAACAGAGCTATAAGGGTTTGCGCCATTGGTTCCGTTGAAGCTCACAAGGGTTTTGTAAGTCTGTGCAGATGACGCAGTCGCTGCGGCTGCACAGACGGCAAGTATTAGGACAGTCCTCTTCAAAAAGCCAAAGTTGCGCACGCTATCTGCGTTGCGCATGCCTCGGTCGCTGGCCGGTCGAACGGAGAAGCGCATACTAGTTGTGTTTCCAAAAGGTTGAACTAATACAGCGAGCCCTTCAGCGTGCTTCATGGCGAAACTCCTTCAGCTCAGGTAATTGAACTCCGACCTCAATGTTGTTCTAGCTTGCTTAGGTTGTTTCTTAAGGCTGTGAAACTCCCACACGGATGTCAATCAAACAGTAGTTCGACTTTCAATCTTCGCGATGCCCGCCGTACCGCTGTTGATGAAAATGAAAGCCGAAGCATCATTCAGAATGCGAACTGCAATATCTCAGATCGAGCATCAGCGGCAATCGCTTGAGACCGCGCTGCCTGCCATAAGCTGTTGCTGCCTCTCTTGCTGGCATGTGTAATTCTTCGCCAGCGCCGCCGCAAACGACAGGCCAAAGACGATGGCCATGCCTTCCTCGGCCTTTTGCTGCTGGGTTGAGGCGTCCGGCGCTGGCTGGCGTGCCGGTAGCGACTGTGCTTTGCCGAAAGCAAGTTCGCGCTCCTTGCGCAGGTCGTAGCCCCGTTGCTCCAATTCCACAATTGCATTACGATCACCGTTCTCCGCCGCCCACATCCAGATGTACTTCGCCCTTTCCTTGTCCTGCGGGCCGCCCCTGCCATCCCAATACATCAAGCCGAGGTAGTAAGCAGCATGCGCGCTTCCCCCGTCGTTCCCTTGTGACGCGGCGTATGCGTACCACTTTCGGGCTTCCGCTTCGTCCAGCGGTTTCTTGTCGTAATGTCCAGGTCGCTCATATTCGTTCGCTAACGCTGTTGCGAATGCGGCAGCCGCTCTGTAATTGCCGGCAGCCTGTGCTCGTGCAAGCTTCTCCTTGTAACCCTGGATAAAGCCGAGCCTCTCCTGACGTTCCCTTTCGGCGTACTTTGCTGCCTGCTCCGCCGTCAGGGTCATTTGCGCAAGGCAGGGACTTCCACTTATCACAGCTATCAGCAGCCAAACACATGCAGAACGCAACATGAAGCAACTCCTCCGTGGGCACGTGGATGTTTACTCAATACGGGAGTACATAAGGTGCGCCCCTGTATCGTCCTCCAGCACGGCCATGGCACTCCGCGAGACATGGCAATGCCATATCTTCTGATCCTTGGAGAACAACCCGTCCGCCTGGAGCCGCAGGGTTCCGCTTGACTCATCGAAAACGTAGAGGCCGGTCTCGCTGGAAAAGTGAGTGTCCTGCCTGTACCGGCCGTCTTCGTCGAAGCTGAGGAAGATGTCGCCGACGCCACCCAATTGCGAAAACTTCCACCGGCCGATGATTGATGGTGCTGCGCTTTGTGGCGCAGCCGCTTGCGCCGCCGGCGGCGGTGGATCTGCCGCCGCTGAAGTTCTCTCAGGCAGGGCATCAGGAGCTGGAGAAACATTATCAGTCTGGGAGGGGGTGTCGCGCTGCGTTCTCGGCGCAGACACAGGAGAAACCGTGAAAGCTTCCGTGGCCTCGCCGGAACTTGCCGTTTCCCTTGTGGAACCGCCTTGCCGCATTTGGCTCGCGCTGGTAATACCCACAATGACGCCGGCAATCAGGATGCAAAATCCAATGGCCCAATAACGTATTGCCGAACTCGCGCGCGGTCCCGGCTCGTTTGTCATGAAGCACCTCCAGAGTTCGATTTATCTGCTTTTCGCGGAGGACCCCTTCCATCTCCGTGGCAGTCCGTGGCAAAATGCTCGGCGCTAGCTTCCGTTGGGCCGGCAGTTTGCAAGATCCCCGCCTGCGAGTCCTCACGGAATTCTCAAGAATCTCTCAAGAAGTCGAAGTCCATGCTTTTCAACGGCTCAGCTTCGGGGGTCGGGGGGGCTGCGGGTCGCGTCTGGCGTTTTGCCGGGCGCGAATTCGATGAATCCCGGCTGGAGTTGCGGGTCGACGGCAAGCCTGTCGAGCTCGAACTCAAGCCAATGGAGGTGCTGATCCAACTCCTTCACCGCGCGGGCGAGGTCCTCAGCAAGGACGAATTGCTCGAGGCAGTCTGGCCGGGGCTATCGGTGGTCGAGGGGTCTCTCTCTACGGCGGTCTATAAGCTTCGCAAGGTTTTAGGCGACGAGGATTCCCAGATTATTGTGACCGTCCCCCGCGTGGGCTATCGGCTCGAAGGTGCCTCGGTATCATGCGCTACAGTGTCCTCGCTATTGTCGGCCGAAAGCCTGAGCATAGCGGTCGGCCACGCCGCTCCAGGTCGCCCACACTGGCTTCTGACACGCCGACTCGGTGCCTCTCCCAAAAACGAAGTATGGCTGGCCGAGCATCCCAAGACGGGCGAGCAGCGGGTGTTCAAGTTCGCTGAACCCGATCACCTGAAGGCCCTTAAGCGCGAAGTCACGGTCTTCCGGTTCCTTGGCGAGTCCCTTGGCGAGCGTCCCGACTTCGTGCGGATCTTCGAGTGGAGCTTTGATAAAGAGCCTTATTTCATTGAAAGCGAGTACGGTGGTCTTGATCTCGCCTCGTGGGCGGCGCAGGGCGGTCTCAATAAGATGTGCGCGGATGACCGGGCGGGGATGGTGGCCTCGATCGCAGACACAGTGGCTGCCGCACACAAGGCTGGAGTGCTGCACAAGGATTTAAAACCCGGCAATATTCTGGTATCGAACGCGCCTGATCGTGGCCGGAGCATTAAACTCGCCGATTTCGGCAGCGCGTCGCTCGTCGAGCCATCGCGGTTAAAGGCCCTGGGGATTACCGGCCTGGGTTTCACGCAAACCGGTGTGGCCGCAAGCCCCTCGCTTACCGGAACGCTTATGTACCTAGCGCCCGAGGTCCTCGTCGGCAAGCCTCCGACGGCGCTGTCGGACGTCTATGCGCTGGGTATCATTCTTTATCAAACAATCATCGGCGATTTCTCCAAGCCGCTGGCGGTCGGGTGGGAGAGCGGGATTGATGATTCGCTGCTCCGGGACGATATCGCGGCGGCGGTGACCGGCGATCCGGCTCGGCGCACGGGCAGCGCGTCGGAACTCGCGCAACGCCTCCGAACTCTGGAACAGCGCCGCATCGAACATGGGCGGCGTGAAGACGCACGCCAGGACGCGCACTTGGCAGAGCGCCGTCGGACGGAAGCGCATGCCCGCCGTCCGTGGATAGCGGCTGTGACCGTTGTGCTTGCGGCCAGCCTCGTACTCGCTTTCAGCTTATACACGCGCTTTTTCTCTCGAAATACGCAGCCGGTCATCCTCGCCGTCCTTCCGTTCCAAAACGCCGCCGGCGATCCTTCACTGGACTTTCTCCGCCTCGCTCTCTCGGACGAGGTCGCAAGCACGCTCAGCTACAAGCGCTCCCTCTCGCTTCTGCCGTTTTCAGCAACGAGCAAATATACGGATGCCAATCTCGATCTGCGCAAGGCGGGCCGTGAAATGGGAGCGACCAGGATCGTGACAGGGCATTTTCTGAAGAATCGGGATCAACTTCAGGTCACGCTCGAAGCCACGGACGTGGAACAAAATCGCCTGTTGTGGCGCGACACGCTCGAAGCGCCTCCCGAGAACCTGATTGCGCTGGAGCGGCAGATCATTGCAGCAACGCGAGAGGGACTCGCTTCGACGTTGGGGCCCTCCTCTTTTGATGCGGATACGGCGGCACGACCGCAAAACGAGGAGGGTTACAATCTTTATCTCCACAGCATTGCCATGCCTGCTGATCCCGTTCCTAATAAGGACGCGATCGCGATGCTGGAGAAAGCCGTTGCGCTCGACCCCAAACACGCACCGGCCTGGCGCGCCCTCTCGCTGCGCTATTACTACGATGCCCACTATGGCGCGGGCGGGTCGGCGATGTTGAAGCGCTCTGAAGCGGCTGCCGAGCGCGCGCGCTCTCTGGATCCCAATTTCATACTGGCCGACACGCAGTTGGTGTCGATCCATCTGGAAGGCGGCGAACTGAAGAAGGCCTACGTTGAGGCTGAAGACCTCGTCCGAAGGCGCCCGGACAATGCTGAAGCCCACTTCACTTTGAGTGCCGTGCTCCGTTTCGCAGGCCTGACCGATGAGGCTGCGGCGGAATGCGAGAAGGCGCGGGCGCTCGAGCCTCATAATCGAGGTTGGCGGTCTTGCTATGTCGTGTTCGCGCTGCGCGGTGACTATGACCGCGCTTTGGAATACATCCGCCTCGACGATCCAGGGTCCGAATACGCCCGCGCTCAACTTGTTCACTTGCTTCTTTATGAGGGCAAGCCGAAGGAAGCTGCGGAAGTGCCTTCCGGGCACACGTCGTGGTGGGCAAGCTTCAGGATGGCGCAGGCTTGTGCCGCGCGGAAGCCGTTGGCCGAAATCACCGCCATGTCGGCTCTCGTGCAGCCTCAGGACGATTCTGAATCAAACTTCTGGTTTTCCGCAGACCTTGCATACTGTCGCCAGACGGACGCTGCACTCGATCTCCTGGCGCGAGCCATCAAGGGGAATTACTGCTCCTATCCCGCCATGGACATAGGGCCATTCTTCGCCAGCATGAAGGATATGCCCGAGTTTGTCAGGCTGCGGGCCGCGGGCATTGCATGCCAACAGGATTTCATCGCAGCGCGCGCGCGTACCCAGGCGAGAACGCAACCCTGATTAACCATAAAATTAGTTTTTGGATGGGCTGCGGTGAAGTCGACGTGCTTGCGGCTCGCCTTCTCGTCAAAGCTGGCATGCTCGGTTCCGCACTTGTGTGCCACACCGCCGCTCTGAATACAATGTGATCCGTTCTCTCTGGGTCGTACTTGCGACGCCGGGGAGCGGTTTCGCCGGTCTTTTTCGCGTCGGGCCTGTGCTTACCCCCGGCTCTTCAGTGCGACGGGAGAAGAGACATAGAATGCGTGTGGGTGCAGTGCCACAGACGGGGGGTACGCAAAGCGAGGCGCCCTGGAAAAGGACATCCTGGAGGGGTACGCTTTTTGTGCCGGCCCGCTTTCAGGGGCAAGGGTGGGGTACGCAGTTTTCGGCAAACTTGTATCTAAGTCACACGATTCCGGTAGGTTGCGGCCAGTTTAAGCAGGGTGATTGTAATTTGAGCGGTCGGGAAA
>DASRFR010000051.1:0-9779 GCA_035651455.1 Terriglobales bacterium | reverse complement strand
CGTCGGAGAGGTAGCAAGCGGGCCGGAACTTGCGCAGGCCCTTGCGCTCCAGCTCGCGGTAGAGCTGGTCCACGAATCGCTGGAGCGGAGAGGCATCCAGCTTGAGGCCGAGGTCGCGGATCGGCTTCCCCAGGATCTCCTTCACTTCGGGCGGGGCTTTTTCAAATGCACGCAAGTTAAGTTGCTGAAAACCGTAGCACAGCAGCGAGGAGAAGGGGAATTCAGCAGCTGGTACACCTGTGGGCCGGGCCAGGTGGCATCTGCTACCCAGGCCAGGGGAACGAGGGCTTAGGATACCCCCCTCCCCCTCCCCTGTGTGGAATCAGCGACTTACGAAGGGAATACCCTTCGATACCCTTCGCATAATGAGACGCAAGACGGAAGAGGCAAACTATCAACATACATCAGGCGGGTGGGTCCTGGTCAAGAAAAAGCGAGAGGTGAGGGGCAGGAAAAGATCCCGCGACGATTGAGGTTCGCAGCGAATGCCTGAACCTGACGACTTTCTCCATCGACCAGACTTCAGGATACGTCATGTAAGCACCATGGAATCCAGTTCGATTCGAGTGATTTGCCACAGCCCGTTGCCCCGATCTGCTGGCACGTGGGGCGACAGATCGGCCGGGGTCAATTCAATCAGCTCCTCATCAGGCAGTATCCAGATGTGGAAGCGGTAATAGGGTGCCATTTCGACTGCTGTTTCCCATTCATTGCGCGTTAAGAAAACCTCTCGTGCGGTTCCAACGCAGGATTTGACCTCGATTAGCCGGGCGATGGGTTCTACAGGTCCCTTCTCGTATGACTGGACATCGTAGCCCGCGGTATTGTCATCGAGTGCGATCCATCGCGGCCGATTTGCAATTCCCAATTCCGAAAGGCGCTTCGTTTCATACTCGATCGTGAGCCTCTCGGCTTCGCGACCTTGCTCCAGTCGTCTCGCATCACTTTCAGAACGGGCTGACTCCTGAAACGCGTCCCACCAAGCGCGAATGTCGGTATCGGGATTCTCTGAAAACAGACCAGCGGCGTCGAAGCACTGGAGTTCGTTGGGGTTCAGCGCAGCCCTCACACGATCTCTACCGATGGTAAAGAGACGACGCCACCATGGATTGATCCGTTGTATGAGGACTGAGATCGCAGATCGAAAGAAAAGCTGGAGATCCTCGTGGGTAAGTGCCGGGCCGATCCAGCCATGGAGAACAAGAGCGGCGTCGTAGTCGTGGTATCCATCATCGGGGGAGACCCGTTTTAGGGCCGCAATGATGTCTTGCGGTAACAATTCGGGGTGGGCGGCCGAATATGTGCGAAGGGCAATCAAGCCGCTGAAGGCACTCATCGAGAACAACGAATGGGGCGTTGTCATCTCTGCCCCTCTTCTGTGTCGTCAAAGGCCAGCTCTCGGCCTTCCAGCTCTTCGATGAGGTCGATCAGGTCGTCAAGCTCGATGCCGTAGTTCGTGGGATCGGCGGCTGTTTCTTCGTCAAGCGCAATCTCGTGGAGGTCGGGGTCGTCGAGAAGTTGCTGAAGGTTGCGGAGTTTTATGGCAAGGCGATGATTGACCGAACGGTCGATGCTGCCAATGCCCTTGGGAGCGACCGTCTGAAAAATGTGAATATTCGTTTCGACGCCGGGTTTTAGGCCGAGGCGGTGAATGCGATCAATCGACTGTAGATAATGGGTGGTGTTGTAGCTGCGATCGAGGTAAATCGCGTCATGGCACGCTTCGTGAAGGCTGATGCCTTCGCCGGCAGCGGCAGGGTTCGCAATGATGACGCTGCATGCTGGATCTTCGTGAAAGCGTTTAATTCTGCTCTCGCGAGTGTCCGCTCCTTCTTCCTCTCCTGTTGGAATGTCTCCATAAAGGGTGACTGGATTAAGGTCCGCCAGCATCTTCTCCATGTCGAGAATCGTGCCGGTAAAGATCGTCCAGATAACGCTCTTGCGCCCGTCGCGCGCAAGCTGGCGGGCGAGGGAAGCGACATCCCGCATTTTTTGGGAAGGGCCTTCCTCAATGACCTTATCGACAATGCCTGATCCGAGTGCGGCCAAGTCGCGGGTTTCGGCCATTGCCTGGAGAGCGAGGACGGGGTTTGCGGATAGCTGGAGCAGCGTCATAACCGAGCGGCGTGCGCTGTACACATCTATGCGGCGCTCGTGCTTAAGCGAACTGAGCTGTTTGAGTGCCTCGCTGCGCACGATGGAATAGAGCGCCTGCTGGCCCGGATTCATTTCAACGTGAATGAAATGACGGTGTGGTTTTTCGAGCCCTAGCTCAGTCTTCGTCGTTCGGACATAGAGGTTGCCGAGAACCTGCCGCGGCGCGGACCCCTGAGCGATGCGAAGCCCTAGGCCAGCGCCAGGCCAGAGGAAATCCAGCTGCGATTGAAGGTCGGTGGGAGATTGCGGCATCGGTGTGCCGCTGAGGATGTCGCGGCGTACAGGGAGTGAGGAGAGGTTAAGAAGCAATGAGCCCCTCTGTGACCCAAATCCGGCCTTCATGCGATGGGATTCGTCCAGCACCAGATGGACCGGCCTGCGGGAGAGGTAGGAGATCATGATGGTGGGAATGCGAATCAGTTGTTCGTACGTGATCAAGAAACGGCTCGCGCCGGATTCGAGAAGCTCCGCGATCGCGTCTGCACCGCCCGTCAAAACGGTGAACGGCTCGGAGTTTGTACCGCCGCCATCTTGCATGCAGTCGCGTACCACAGCCTGCCAGGCCATGAAGGCGTTCTTGGGTGCGACGACGAGCAGATGTTGCCCATCCTGTTTCAACAGGAGGTGAAGGGCGAATGTGACGGTCGTCTTGCCAGCACCGGGTACCGAAAAATTCGCGCCGTTTGAAAGAGCCATCAAACGCGAAAGGTCGCGCTCCTGGAAGGGTTTGAGGTCACGCTTTGTAAAACCGGCCGCCTGAAGCTTGTTTTTGATCTCAACGGCAGACAGTGCGGCCGTGAGTGTTCCCTTGGATTCCTTTACCGCCTTGCATTCGCGAACGAACTGGTCGATGCGCTCTTTCGCCAGGCCTTCAGGCCGAAAGTAGAAGCCCTGCTTGCGCTGAAGAGGGGCAAATTCGCGAATGAGAGACAGAACGGTTGTCCAGGGAACCTCTAACCTCAACGGGCCGAGCTCGTAATCGGACTCAATCGCAAGAGCGCGTTGAGTGAGGCGCTCCCAGATCGCTGTATGACTGCCTCCCTGAAGGACAAAAACGCCGCGGAGGGTGACAGGATTGTAGGAAATCTGGATGTCAACCGGTGCCTCTGTCATCGGATTCTAGTTCTCGGCCGGCGCTGGCGTCTTGGGCTTGGCGCTCGCGGCTGAAACTTCTTCCTTTAGCTTGGTAGCTCGCGCGATGACGCTGTCGAGTTGAGCGGAGATCGCGGAATAAGTCGTCGGATCGGCAATGGCAATGTCAACTTCGAGCAGCTTTGTATTTGCGTCGCGGACTGCTTTGAGCGCGGCTTGGCCACGCTTTTGATCTTGCTCTGCCGAGCGGATGCCTCACACACCTCAATAAGCTCGTCGGCAATCTCGTCGCGCCGTGTAGAGTCGTCAAGGGCGTCAATGAGTGGCTTGTAACTCGTGCCGTCGCTCTCATCTTCGAGGTCGATATCAAGGGCCCCATCGCCATTGCCGTCCGTGGCAGCCGGTGCCGTGAGGTCAATGTCGAGACGGGCAGCCAGTGCTTCAGCAACCTCGCCGGATTTCTTGCCGAAACTGAAGTTGAAGGCATATGCACGATCGCCCATCCGTTTGGAGCTGTCCTGGACGAGAAAAGCCAGACGGCGGCTGAGTTCGAGTTCTTCGCCGCTTTTGTTCTTCAGCAGCCGGGCCATGTCGCCAAAGAGCTGCTTGGCGCTTTCGACAGCATCATATTCCTCCGGCTCCTTTCGCCATTCTTTCAGGTAAATTTCGGCGTGGGTGAGAGCCTGGAGCGCCATGTCCAGCTCCTGCGCGGATTGCATGCGCATATCACGCATGATTTCTTCTTTGGTGAAGCCATTGGCCATCAGGTCTTTGATTGTGAGGGCCTCATTAACCCACGTGTATGGGAGTTTGGTCTCGGGCTGCATCTGCAGCCGTACCTCGATCTCCTTTATCTCTTTGTCGGTCACTCCGGCGGGAAGAACGCGGCAGCGAACATGGCTAAATCCCTGGTAGGCGGGCTCGCCGGTTGCGTAGAGCTCCCGCATTGCTGCGAGACGTCGATTCCCATTGACGACAACACCAGCGCTGGTGATGAGGAGTTCATCAGTCTGGCGGCCTTCAGCCAGGACCGTAGCGATCGGAATGATGGATGCGGTGCCTTCCTTGGAAAAGCGGTCCAGTAGGTCGTGTTGGGCCTGCTGCGTCTCCTGATTCTCTTGACCAGTGCGGAAAAAATCGGCTGGGAGCTTGTGCTGGCGGATGTACTTGAGCTGTTCGGTTCGAGTGCGCCCGTTCGCCATGCGGTAAATAGGAAGCTCAATCGGGAGCCGAATAACGGGGAGGGGTTGCGTCGCGTTCTGGTATTCGTGAAAGGCCGACAACTCGATGGGGGTCTTGCACGCGAGCTCAATCTGGGTCTCGCGTTCGTGCTTCGGAGTGACCTTGATCTTGTACATTAAGACCTCATTCAAAAGCAATGACGAGTATCGGCACGGTGATGATCCGGTCGTAGAGCTGAAGCTCGCCGCATATCCGCTCAAAGTTCGCGATGTTGCTCCCGAGACGCTGTGCCGCCGTTTTGCTAGGCACAGCAAGAGCGGCAGCCTCGATTCTGTTGCGATTGAAGAGATACTGGAGCTTGAGCAGGTCGTAGAAGGCGCGGCTGACGTTCCCCGTCTGGATTTGTACGGCGAGGTCGTCTTTAAGGCTGAAAACCGTTACCGCCGTGAAATGCGGGGCAATCGGAACTTCACCGGACCAGCCTTGCTGGGTGAGTTCGCTGCGCACGTGGTCGCGGATGGCGTCGGTGGAATGAGATTCAATTGCGATGGCAGGAGCGTTGAAGACGTCGGTGATCCATTCGTCAAGCTCCTTTTTCTCCCATTCGATCTTTCCATTCCGATGGGAATACCCCTCGACGAAGTTCATTCGCACTCCCTCGGCGGCGGCTCGTAAACGGGTTTATTCATCGGCCTTACGCGAAGGGTACCAAAGCGAAGACCACGGATGCGTGCGCGAGCGACATCGATATACTGCTGAAGGTTGTCACAGCCGTAAGCCTTCCGGCCGTTCTTGAGTGCAGCGATTGCGCTTGACCCCACCCCCAAGTAAGGATCGAGCACGGCGTCGCCCTTGTCAGTGAGAGCGAGAACGAGGCGCTCGACGAGACCAACCGGAAACTGACAGGGGTGGTCTGTCTTTTCGACATGATTGGCCTTGACGTTCGGGATTTCCCAAACGTCGGACGGATTCTTACCGAGGGGGTTGCCGGAGAGCTTGCCTTTGTTGGGTCCTTTGAAGTGCTTCTTGTTGGGGTATTTCGATGGTACCCGAACGTCGTCGAGATTAAAGGTGTAATCGTCTGTCTTCGTAAACCACAGGATGGTCTCATACCGCCCGGAGAGCCGTTTCTGGCAGTGGAGTCCGTGGCCGAAAGTCCAGATGATGCGGTTCCGCAGTTGCAGACCCGCCTTCTTGAAGATCGGGTACAGGAGAATGTCGAGCGGGTAGACCTCGCCATCATCAACGTAATTGCCGATCTGCCAGCAGATGGAGCCCTTCGGATGGAGGAGACGCACCGCCTCCGTTATCGTAGCGCGCTGCTCTTCCAGATAAACATCAAGAGAGCTCTTGGTCTCGTATTCCTTGCCCACGTTGTACGGCGGGGACGTGACGATGAGCTTCATACTGGCTTCGGGCAGTGTGCGCATGAAGACGAGGTTGTCCTCGCACACGATTACGGCATCTTCCTCTTTGAAGCCTGGCGCCGACGCCGGTTTGGCGTTTGTGGCCACAGGGCGAGGACGCGCAGCTCCGGCTTTCGCTGTCACCAAAGTCATCTGTTGTGGTGCTCCGCTCATGCACCCCTCTTTGCAAACAGCGGCCACTCGTCGGCGATGTATTTCTCGGCCGCGTCCCGAACAATCCAAGCCAGCGAGACCTTCTTTTTTCGGGCGAGAGCGGCAAGCGTCTGGTAAATGTCTGCGGGAAACGTGACGGAAGTGCGAGGTGAGCGGAGGTCCTTGGGTTTTTGCGTCCCGCGTCGCACAGTAGGCATGGGGCCAACCTCCTGAAGGTTCGTGCACCACAATACACCACCGTGCTGCACCGAGCAAGACAGAAAGGCGCGTCCGCCAACCACATTGATTTCCTATTCACTCAGACCAAAATGGGGCCTGTAATCGGACTTACCCGGCCTATCGAAGAACCAGACTTTCGGTGCATCTGTCCGCTCATCTCTAACTAAGTTCACCTCAATCGACGGGACGAACCCTTGACAGCGCCTTCGCTCTCATCGATGAGCCACCCGCTTCACCGGTGATAGGAACGAAGGAACGTGAAAGTGGCAGTTATGACGAAGACGAACACGGCCACAGGAATTACCACATTCTTGAGAAACACTCGCAAATCGATGGCAAACACCCCTTTTTCCCTGACAACTCCGATCAATAAAACAGCGCAGAGCACAAAAACCATCGAGACCAGCACGGGTACGAAGCCGGTCGCAAACGCTATGCCTGCTCCTTTGGCGATACCATGCATGATTACCGGTTCTCCCTCCTCCCTTTAGATACCGACTCCCTCGCAGATGGTCTTTAGACTTGGAACCGTTCTGATCACCTTTCGAAACCCGAAAACGTCTGTCTTCCCACCCGCCACCTCTACGAACCGAATGCTTTCTAAGCACGGTGAAGATGCATTTCGCTGCTTACGCCCGCACTTCATTGCAAAGAAGATCGGGCCGTCGCTTCCTTTGCAGTTGTCGCAGATATAAGAGCAACCGGGATATCTGGTGGTCCCCAAGACCTTCGAGCAATTCTCACAGGTAATGTTAGGAGTGGCAGCCCCGGGTCCGAATCCTCCGTACCGATAGACGTCGTCATACTCAGCGCCATACGCGCCAAAGGCAGCATCGTCCGCCAAGGCCGAGCGAATGGCCGCGCGCATCTCGGCGGCACTGCTGTACCCCAGCATCTCCCATGCAGGCTGCCCGGCCGGGCTGGGACTCGGGGGTGGGCTACGGGCGGTGGTGCAGGTGCCGGAGCCGGCGCCGGGGCAGGGGGAGGCACGCGAGGCGGCGGATCGTCGATCGTACGTCCGCATTTCTGGCTCATTTCGATTCTCGGACGCTCGCTTCAAGCTTTGCAAGGTTTAAACCTGCTGCCTGAAGAGTTCTTGAAAGCTCCTGGTTTTGAGAACATGCGGAGAAGAGAAGATCCCGCGACGAAGGAGCTTGATTCCCCGTTCTTGCAGCGGCAAGCCGTCGAGCCGCGGAGACTATTTCGTGAAGTGCTCTAGAAACTTTGCCGAATTCCCAAGCCACGGAATCATCATTGCTGCCTGACCTGCGCATGAGTTCCACCTGGAGCAGGTATTGAGTACGATTCAGGTACGCTCCGGAGCTTCCAGTTACGACTTTTTCAAAGCTCTCCCCAGCATCCCAAAAGCTCACAACGTGCTCGAGATCAACTACATAGATCGCCTTTATCAAGTCCTCAGGTTCGACCCACTCGGAGCCCCGCTCCATCGCCGCATAGCCGCTCACAAGGACCAATAGCGGCAGCACACCTCCCACATCCTTTCTATCGAGAATTCCCATTGTGCCGACTCCTAGTTGGTACACGAGAGAATTCGGACGGGCTCTATGGTGCCGGGGTGATCTTTTTCGACGACGACGAGAGCCGGACAGAATCGCCCGGGACCACAAGCTTTATCTATCGCATTGCCTGAAAGCTTAGCCCCACGGATCCTCCAATCGAAACGGGTTGTCGTAGAAACAACCGCCACAGTGTCGGAGTTGGAGAGGCGGCGTTGCCGCACATAGCCCAGCCGCGTAGGCAGGATTGCCTCTGTATGCGGGAAAAAAGGCATCGTCCGCCAAGGCTGCGCGAATGGCGGCGCGCATCTCGGCGGCACTGCTGTACCCCAGCATCTCCCATGCCGGCTGCCCGGCCGGGCTGGCGCTGCGGCGCAAGCGGCCTGGCGTGCAGAGTACAACGACGAGCGGCCGCACAGCAGTTTGGGGTATCCAACTCCGAAGGAGTTTGCCACGGAGATGGAGCGGCTGAGGACGGCTGCGCTTCCCATGGCTCCGCCGTCCTCAGCCGCTCGAGTACCGGTCTTGTTAATGGCTTGAGCTAGAGCATTTGCCCTGTTATCAAGTGTTGGGTCAGCACTCCCGTTGTTTGCGGCTTCCAACTTTTCGACTCGGAGAACCATTCTGGCCCGCTTACTTTCCCAGCAGGCGGTGGCCTGCATCGTTCTGGTCTGCATTCCTCCCGCCATAGGGCTCGAATCGAGTCGGAACTATTCGTGCGAAGATGAACTCCCAAACGAGGAAAACTGGAAACCACAGCAGGGCGCTTGCCCCGATAAGCCAAAACCCCCGCAGGCCTGAGAAGTAGGCGAGCAGTACCGTGAGGCCTAGAGCGATCAACGCAGAGAAATAGCCCTGTCGCTTTTCGAGCTGCAACTGTCTTGAACAAGTCGGACAGGTCAAAGGCCGGTTTGGCCACACTTCCGTGTTTGGTAGAATTCCACCACAGAACGGACATTTGAGAGTAGGCCATCTCATCTGTTCATCACATCGCTGTGATCGTGTCACAGCCAGTCTTAGTGAACTTGGCTAAACACCCAACTCGCCACGGAACCTGCTAGCCCACAGTGTGTAGCAGGCGGCGTTCCCACCGGCAGCCCCTGCAGGAAGTCGCCTATGCACGTCCAGACTGCGGGATTACGCGCAGCGGTCCGTCCTACCTCGATCGCCACAGGTGCAACTGGAATCAGCTCTGCAGTGCCAACTGCGAACACAGGCACAAAAGGTGTGGCGATCGCCAAGCGATTGGCCGTCATGCTGCTCTGCTGCTTTACAGGGATCGTGCCCTTTTCCGTCAGGGCAATTGAATATGTTCAAGCCGACAGCTGTATCTTTGTTTGTGGCATTCGGTCCGGGAGGATTCTTTGAAGGTTGGGATTGGGAGCCGCCAGTGAAGAAAGGTGACCCCGTATAGCCGCCACAGTTGCCGGTAAGCCAGCAGTAAGAGTACGGAACATAGGAGACAAGCAGGATCGCGCCGTAGCCGTTGCTGAAGATTGTTTCGGCTGGTATCGGAGTTGCCACTCCATCGACCGTTGTGCAGACTGTGTTCGCAGGACAGGGCTCCAGACCGAGCGGATCCAGAAACGCCGTCGGACGGTTCAGCGCGTACGGATAGCGGTTCCAGCTCTGTGGATTGGCGGGGCCGCCATGCACCGGGTCAGGGCTGGTGAACCGGGCGTACTGCGCCGTATAGCTGCGGAATACGGAATAGTCCAAGGCGCCGTCCCGCTCCTTGCCGGTGAATTTGTAGGCGTTAGCCGAAGTGGCGACCACCTCGCCGCCGAAGGGATAGTAATCCGAGTCCTGCTGCAGGTTGCCAGTGGCGTCGGTCATGCGGCGGACGGAGCGCAGGTGGTCGGAGAAAAAGTAGAAGACGGAGCCGCTGGAGTCGCGGCGGGCAATGCGCGTGCTCCCGAAGTAGACGAACTCCCGCAGCAGGGTGCCGGTGAGATCGGTCTCGGCGAGCACCTGTCCGCCGCTGAACCAGTACAGGCGAGCGTTCTTCACGCGGTTCCGCAGCCCGTCATAG
>DASRFR010000050.1:0-184969 GCA_035651455.1 Terriglobales bacterium | reverse complement strand
GTGGTGCTGGGATTGCATGCCGACACGGTGCCCCAGCGATTTCCCTGACGATCATAAGCGTAATTGAATGCCTGCCCAGTTTCACTGGCAGACGACAGGCGATTGAAGTCGTCGTACGTGTATGTCCAGTTTCCGTTTTGGATGTCGTTTGCGGTCGAGATCGTGCCGTTTCCGTTGTAGTTCAGCCCGAAACTATATGCCGAGCCATCGACAATTCCTGTGAGGCGGCCCAAGTGATCGTAGCTCAGGCTGCGGCTGATACCGTTTCCGAGCGTAGCTTGGGTCAGCATACCCGAAGCATCATAATTGTTGCTGCTTGTACTCCATAGCGGTGATGGATGAGTTGAGTTGACCAAGCTGCTCGTTACTCCGAGCATATGATTCGCCGCGTCATAGCTGTATTGATACGTGATGCCACTTCCATCGGCATAGTTGGTAAACGAGGTCACGTCTCCGGCATTGTTGTAGGCGTAGTGCAAATGCCAATAAGCGCTTCCGCAGTTGAGCAGAGGCGTGCATTGGTCCGTGTCGATCGTACGCCCCAATGTATCGTAGCTGAACACAGCTCCGCTCGTTGCTACGCCGGGAGAGCCGACGTACTGTTCGGCCATTCGTCCTTTGACATTGCTCAGAGTCAAACCCCAAATACCGCTTGAATCGTAGACAAAGCCCTTGTAGGGTGTGATTCCATCGGAGTAGCTGATGCCAGTCACACGGTGCATTTTGTCAAACGAGTAGGTCGCCGTCACGGTGCCTCCGGCCCCGTTCATTGCGGGGTGCACGACTGTCCGAAGATCGCCCTGTTGGCCAGTGGCATCGTAGGTGTAATTTGTTGTTCCGGCCTCCGGAGTTACCTCTTGAAGCAAGCGGGAAAGGCCGTCGTAGCTAAAGATACGATTCGTTACTCCGGGCTGATTGACTATTGTCAGTCGCCCCAAAGGGTCGTAAGTGTAAAATGTTCCAAATCCAGTGGCCGCGATGTCCTGACCGCAGGCGCTGGGAATGCCGCCTGCCATAAGGTTTATGCTGGTCACGTCACACACCGACACTAGATTACCTTCGCCATCATATTGAAAGACTTTGGTCTTGGAGCTTTCATCTACGATCTTCTTCGCTCGTTTGTTATACGTCCAATTTGTTGCAGTGCCGTCAGGATTCGTACGCTTCACTACCCGGCCGAGCGCATCATAGTTCAGGATCGTGTTATAGGCTGGCGTTGCCCGGTATGGACGGGAAGTCGAGTAGACTCGGCCCATGCTGTCATAGGTGACAGTTCTGTAGTCCGTTCCAGCAGGATCGGAATTGATTTCCGATGTTACCGATCTTTCCATGCCGTCCAAAACCTGCTCTGTTGAAAATGTGTTACTCCCGTCAATAACCGTAGTAGAAGAGACCGTCCATGGCAGCGCGGATCCTGTGTTGTAGGTGATGCTTTGGGCGCTGCCCCCAGCTGGAGGAGTCACTCCCGTGAGTCTCCAAAGGGGATCAGTATAGGAATAGTTGGTAACGGCTCCGTTTGCGTCAGTCTGGGAGGTCACCACACCCCCGTTACAATCCCACGACTGTGAACTCGATCCCACGCTGGGCAGCGGATACGTTATGGTCTGCGGCAATTGACCGTTGCAAGCGAAATTACTGTATTGAGTCTGCGCGCCATTTGGCTCTGTAATGGACGTCAGCACTCCCCCCGTATAAGCAAGGACTGTTGTCAGATACGTGCTGTTTGCCAGCCAGTCTGCCACTGTTGTCGCGTGCCCATGAGCATCCCGCGTGAAATACGTCGCCTTATATGTGGCGCTGCTCGTCTGCTCCAATTCATAGCATGGAGCAGCAGTGATGTAATTGCCTATCGCTGCACATGGAGGTGCGCCGGTCCAGCTACCATACGAGAATGCACGTTGCAGCACATAAGAACCCTGAGCAGGAGGTGCGCTTGGCGGCGTGGTGACGGAATCGAAGTAGGAGACGCTGAGGGGCATTCCGTAAACAGAGTCATAGACAGACTCTACGAGCGATGCAGTCGATGATCCATTGAAGGATGTGTATACGTCCTGCCGTGTGATTGGCAGCGTCGGCACTGAAGTGGGCGTTGGGCAAGTCGTAAAGTTTCCGTTGTAGCAAGTAACTGTAGTGCTAAGAAGCCCGGAATTAGCGTCTGTCACTTTCCTTTGCGTCTCGTACTCTCCGGCAAAATAATGAGTGATGGTATCGCCAATTGAGTTTCCGGGCCGTGGCGGTGTCGTTTCGGTAACTGTGAAATTTCCAGCGGTGCTGCTGTTGTTGCTGTTGACATATGTCCAGGTACCAGTGTTTCCATTGTTGTCATTCACTGTGCGCTTTAGCGTCGGCACCACACCCGAGGTGCAGTTCAGGCCGTTTGTGCCACCCGAATACTGGTAGCTAATTGTTCCCCCGCTTGGAAGCGTAAGCGAAGCAATTCGTCCCGTCCGGTAGGGCCCATAAGGCCCACTTCCGGAATATCCGGGAGTTTGTTCATAGCCAATTGAAAACGTGGCCCCGGTCGGAGTCGTAATGCTCGTGGGCAGATGCGCGTCAGCGCCGGTTATGTCTACTAACCCGCAGCCGGTGTTAAAGTTGGTTCTCTGGGTAAATTCAGAGTATTGCACTGTAAACGTCTGGTTCTGGCCGCTCGCATCCTGATAGTAGTAGGTATCGGATGTGCTGCCAGTGTACGTAGTGGAAAGAGCGGTCGTCCCTAAGCTGTCCGTGTACGTATACACGCCAGCGTTGGACGTGTTTGAGATTGTGGCACCATCCGGGTCGGTGACCGTGACCGTATTACCACTCCAGGATGTCTTGTTCCCTGCTCGGTCGTAAATGACTCCGGTCAAAGAAGGATTGGTTGCGGTGATGTTAAGTGTGTATCCAGAGCCATCGGTGGTAGTGGCCGTCCAGCTGGTCAGGTAACAACCATCAACATCCATAGTGACGTTGGGTAACGGATGGGCAGCTCCGGTTGGGTCTACCACTTGAAAGTGAGAAAAAATAGCATCACTCTGGCCCGCACAAGTGCCGGATGTCGAAGATTCTCTGAAGGTAGCCCCGAGATCGGCGGCAAAATGGTTGCCCTACCATTCCGCGACTAATTCCGACCGTTGAAGACCCTTGAACCTGGTAAATGTAGGCATGGGAGTTCATCACGAGATCGAATGCAAATGGTATCTTGCCCATCTTAGAGCGGACGGGAATCCTTATCAGGATATTGCCCGTGGCTAGGTCTACGGAATCGTATTGCCCACCGACCTGAGTAGAAAATGGCAGAATCCCCGAAGCGGGATCAGTCTGAGCAATGAGGGTTGAAACGGCAGCAACCAGCAGGACAACCAGGGCGGCACTTTTCTGAGCCACGGAGAAGGCTCCTTTCAAGCTGTCTCAACTGCACGCACGACGAAGAAGCCGGAGCAATATCGGCCAGATTCACGGAAGCCGGGTGAGAACTGCTCTCGTTTTCGAGACGGTACGGTCTCATAGGCGAATGCGCGGCAGTGTAAGGTATGTTGCTGGATTACCGCAAAAAAAATGCAATTGTGTTCTGATTTCGTAACAAAGAATTGCGGCCAACTGACATGCTCGCGCATTTGCTGACCTTCAACGAATTGGCCACGAGCCCGATCACGGAGAAAGGGTCATGCTGATGCCCTGTGGCCGCAGATTAGTGTCCCGAGCAGTGTCCCGAAACTGCCGAATGGGGTCACTTCACATCAGTTTTGGTAATTGAGTACGAACGTAAGTGATTGAAAATGCGCTGGGGCAGCTAGGAGAAGAGAATTGCTAAACCGTTGTACGGGCTAACACCTGTACCGAGGGTTCGAATCCCTCCCTCTCCGCCAGTAATTTATCGGGAGTCAAAGGTATTCAGGATCTCCCGGCAGCGCATAACGATCGCATATCGCACTTCAGTGGTAAGCCACCTGCTGAACCGCGCTCGCTCGAGAGTTTCTACGTAGAAAAGTGACAGCGGAAGACCAAGGGTGACATCCGGACGAAGCTTAGACGTCCCCTTTGACTTCGAATCCCCACGCCTTCAACAACTCGGGTGGAACATACCGATGTTCCTTGTTGGCGCGCACCCATTCCCGCAGCTGTTCAGACTTGATGTAGCCGCTCGGAGCTAGTCTCAGACTTTTCACCATCATCTCGAAAGCCGACGGAGTTGGCGCTTCGGCGGTAAAGACCATCGCTTTACCCCAATTTGAATTACCTCTCGCTTGCCTGGGCACAGTTGTATCTCCTCTGCAGACCAGACGATTGTCCGTCACCTCGGTCATAAGCTCCACGCGAACTTAACCGGTCCGAGCACGTTAGTAACTTCGGCGTGTGCCATCTCACTTTGCCAGTCGGCAATGCGGAACAACGACGAGCAGCGAAAAAGCGGAGGACTAGGAAGAGAGGTCAAGTCGGACGAATTTACGGAGTTGGCAGTCCCTGGATCTCGAGTAGCGGGCGTATTTCGACCGTACCCCAGCGTGCCGCGGGTATTTTCTCCGCGACTTCAACCGCTTCCTCGAGACTCTTGGCTTCGATCAGGAAAAAGCCTCCGAGTTGTTCGCGCGTTTCGGCGAAAGGGCCGTCGCTGATGACCCGTTTCTCCCCCTTCAGGCGAAGACTTCTGGCCGTCGAGGTCGGCTGCAGGGGCGCTGCCGCAATATATTTTCCGCTGGCATGAAGCTGCCTGGCGTAGCCGGCGGAATCCCGGTAGCACTGTGCGCGCTCAGCTTCACTCAAACCATTTTCATCGAGGTAAATGAGAAGCATGTATTGCATTCTTTCCTCCGAACACTGACTACAAACGGCAGCACGCTCTGAAACCATGGAAGGGAATTCACCCGCGACGAAGCGACCCAGCAGGGATTTACCACCAGTTTATCGTAGCGATGGAGACGGTCGCATCAGTGCAACAGGCCAAAAACGCCTACTCCATTGGTGGTTCCGACATACACTTTGCCGTTCGATATCATTGGGGTAATGAACTTGTTCCCGGCGCCGAACCGGTCACGCGATGCGGCCTGCGCGCTGTTGTAGAGCTCTTTGCTAAGATTTGTGGCGTCATAGGCGTGCAGCACCGCAGTCCCGCCATTCTCGGCGGCCCACAAAATTGCGCTGCTCGTGCCATTCGCGGAAAGGCTCGGAGTCGCTCCAGGATAGCCGAATTTGTCGGTACTTTGAGACGACGGTGTGGTCGCCAACTTCGCCTGGGCTATGGGAAAGGCCTTAATCGCGTCCCCGACGGCGCCGTAATAAATCACATTGTTGAAATAGGCCGGCATTCCAAACACCATGCCCGCCAAGGCACCCTGAATTTCCTGGTAGATGTTGTTCGCATTCGGATTGAACCTCCCCATCGAGTCGCGGTCCACGACATAGATGTTCTGGTCCTTGCCTGTGCCGACGGCGAGATGCCGCGTCTTTCCCGAACTGTCGACGAGATCGGGCATCACCAGCGCTCCGCCCGAACCAAGATCCTCGTCGGATGAGTTCTCCGCGGCTTGATTTGACACCTCAAAATAGTCGGCGGCCGCCAGCGTGCGGTTGGCGGTTGAGACCTTCATGAAGGCATTTCCAAAATCGCCGCGACTGGGAAATCCATTCGCGTCCAGCGTGCTGTCAAATGTCCCATTCGCCTGCAGGAAGAAAATGTTCCCATTCGCGTCGGCGGCCGGTGCGGTTCCCGACATCCAGATCGATCCCTCATTGCCGTTCGGAGTCAGGTTGAGCACCGATACCTGCCGCAACGTGCTCTGGTCATAGCTGATGATCCATCCCGTGTACGGACGAATATCGCAATGCGACGTCCAGGTGGTATAGATCACGCCATTCAAAAGCAGCAGCCCTGCGCGTTCCGCATATTGACCAGGGCTGAAGATCACGTTTCCGTTTGTGCTGTTGTCGCCGGTTCCGGGATAGGATGCCTGAACCTCCGTTGGGCCGCCAAACTCCTCGGCGCCTGTGGTGAGATCCAGCGCATGCAGCCGCTGGTGGTAGTTCCCGGAGGAATCTTTCGAAATGCCGACCACATAAATGGTGCCGTGAGGTCCGGACTTGCGGTCGATAACCGGCGTGGACGTAATGCCAATCTCGGGCGTGATCTGCCCGCAATTGTGATCGTCGCTGGGAGTCTCGCCGGGACTGAGTGTCGAAACTTGCCAGAACGATGAGCCGGTGTCGGCGTCCACCGCGTATACGCTTGCGTGTTCGGTGACAATGAACACCACATTGTGAACGGCCCCGGCGATGCTCAGACCACCGAGATAGAGAGGCTGGGCATCGACTTTTCCGTCCGTCGATACGACAAACAGCTTTCCAAAATTTGAGGAGTTGACGTTGGCAGGCGTCAGGATGGTTTCACTCAGGTTCTGTCCGGTGCGGGCATTGTCGTTGTGATAGGTCGTGACATCCGGCCCCACACCTGAGGGAGGTGGCGGAGATGGCGCGCCGTTCGATGTGGCAGGAGAACTACTGTTGCAGCCCAGCAAGCTCACGCCAAGGGTTATAAGCAGCAGAAGAGTAACCCACGCGCAGCAACGAAGGATGAAGTTCGAGTTACAATGCGATGAGGCTCGATCACACACAGCAAAATTAATCCTACATCAGCGAACGTGTGGAGCGCTGGATATAGGGCGTCAACCAACTCAACATTGCAAAAAAATGTTCAGGATCTTCGGCTGAGAACATTGTGGGCGAACCGGCCTGGGAGTTAATCCCCAAGAAGCAGGAAAGCATGCAGCCTTCAGATCAGTCCTTGTCTCACTCGCCACAGGAATTCCTCAGCCTCAATTTGTGCCTGCTGAATGACTTTCGGCTCATGCTGATGTTCGAAGGAGATCTCTTGCAGCGTCAGTTCGACTGCATCCTTAGGCTTGAAACCCCGCATGATCAGTTTGCGCACGCGCTCCGCAAACGTCTGCCCATCCGCAAACCTGGTCTCCTTGGGATATTTACCGCAGTCGTGCTCCTGGAACTTGGTGTTGGCGAGGCGGTCGAACGCGCTCCTGGCCTCCGTGCCCGTCAGGAGTGACGGGACGGGATAGTTCCAATCACACCGCGAACACGTCCATCCCTGGAAGCGTTTCTCGTCAACCCAAACGAGTGCCCTGTCCATAGTATTTGTCGTGGACGTTCCGGACGTCCGGAAGACAGCAGTGGCCGTGAACACGAATTCAGCGTCGAGCGGGGCGCGGGGAATGGCGCCGAAAGCTCGCGGGCATTGTAATGGAAACAGAGGGTCTTTGGAGATTGGCGGAGTGTGTCCGAGCGAGAATTCGTCGCGAAACTCCCAAATTGGATCGGTAAGCGGCGGGTGGCTGTCGGCCAGCTGTCCCACAAGAAATTGACGGCTTTGCGCCTTGCGCATACCGCAGTTGCCGAGCCTTTCATCCCTGGTTCCTTCCGTAACCAGTGGTACACGCCCTTCCGGTAACCTTCGGTAACAATCCATCTGGCGGTAACCGGATTACAATTGCCCTGACCGCATCCACATTTCCCCTAATTTGGCGGCGGTCTGCCGGAATTACCCGGCGAAAAGCTAAACCGTCCATGAACAGTTCCCCGGATTCGGGTCGTTCATCGATGGCAAAAGGGCTGGAGTCCGCAATTATGGCGTTCGGTTTTGGCTTCAACAAGCAGAAGGTCCTCAGCGCCGCGGAAAAATTTGTCCAGCAGGGCAAGTTACAAAACGCTATCGCTGAGTACGAGAAGATCATCAAGGCCGATCCCAAGGACTTAACGGTCGCCAATACGGTTGGCGATCTCTACGCCCGTCTCGGCGAAAACGAAAAAGCCATCGATTGTTTCAAAAGTGTGGGCGATGCCTATGCCACGCAGGGCTTCACGGTCAAGGCGATCGCCATGTACAAGAAGATCACCAAGATCAAGACTTCGCTCGAGGGCGTTCTCAAACTCGCGGAACTCTACACGCTGCAGGGCCTGTTCAACGATGCCCGCGCACAATACCTGCAGGTAGCCGAAGAATTTCTCAAGAATGGCGAACTGGACCAGGCGGTGCGCATTTTCCAGAAGATTCTCGAAATGGATCCGGAAAATGTCCCTATGCGGGTACGCCTCGCGGAAGTCTACATCCGCTTGGGAAAAAAAACCGAAGCCTGGCAAATCTTCTCCGGCGCCGCCGAGAGCCTGCGCACGCGCGGCCAGCTGAACGCGGCGGAAGAGATTCTGCAGCGCATGACCAACCTCGATCCAGGCAATAGCTACGCCCTGTTGCTGCGCGGCCGCAATGCGCTCGAATCCGGTGAAACCGATTCCGCCATCAAGTACCTGGAGAAAGTAGCCGACATCGACTCGCATCCGGATGGCATGCGCGACCTGCTGAAAGTTTACCTGCAGGCGGGGCGCATCCCCGATGCAGTCACCCTGGCGAACAAGCTCCTCACCGTTCACAACGATTGCGAGGCCATCTTCTCGGTTTGCGATGCCATGATGCAGTCGGGCCAGTTCCTGGAGGCTTTGGCCCTGTACCAGGAACATGCGGAGCGCTTGCTGTCTGCCAATTCCGCGAAGATCCTGGATTCGCTGCACGGCATGATCGGCCATGTGCGCGACAACATCGCGGCTCTCAATACCATACTGGAACTATTCAACCGGGCTGGCGAGAATACCCACTGCAATGAAGTGATGGAGCTCCTGGCGCACGCCAGTGTCCAGTCGGGCGATCTGACGCGAGCGCGCGACCTTTACCAGCGTCTTGCTGCCGCCGAGCCCGGGAATCCGTTGCACCATCAGAATTTCGAACAAGTGGTCGCCATGATGGGCGGCCGCAGCAGTTCGCGCCTGATCACCGCCGAAGAAGGCGCGGTCATGATCGATGAGCTGGAAGCGACTTCGCCGGTCGTCGATCAACATTATCCGGACGCGGTTGCGGTTGCGGTTCGAGCCGCTCTCACCGATGCGGATCTGTTCGTTTCCTACAACATGCCCGGCAAAGCGGTGGTGCCGTTGCTCTCGGCGCTCCCGCAAGCGCCCCATGATGTGCGCCTGAATCAACGGCTGGCTGCGCTACACACTCGGGCTGAGCGCTTCCCCGAGGCCGCGCGCTGTTGCCGCACGCTGCAAAGCGTGTACTCGGAAGCGGGTTATCCCGAAGAAGCATTGCGCTACGGCGAACTTGCCACCAAATACGAAGAGCGCACTTCACCCGGCACAAAAGAAGCATCCGCAGAGCCGGTACGCGCCTCATCTGTACCCGCGCGTGCTCGTAAGCCAGTGGATGAAATTCCTGCCTTCAGCGTAGAGCCTGCCCCACCCGAAGCTATTGCCGCCCAGCCTGAGTTCGTTTCCAGCGCGCCCGAAGTCGCGGCAGAAGGAAATGCGGCTGAGATTGACCTTTCGGAGGAATGGGAAGGCGCTCTCGTCGAAGAAGCCCTGCCTGTAGCTGCAGAAAGCAAAGCTTCCCGTTTGGCGTCCAAGCCTGCCGCTTCCGACAGCAGCATCAAGGAAACGGTGGAGGAGATTCGCTTTTACCTCGCGCACTTCATGCCCGACCAGGCCCGCACCATGATGGCGAAACTGGAGCAGATGACCCAGAACGCCGCATTGCTGGCGAACATCCGGGCTGAAATCAAGGCCGCCGAGGCGGAGGCGGAAGCACAAGCTCAAGAACCGGAACTCGCCAGAGTTGAGCCTGAGCTTGTAGAAGACGTGGTTGCCCCGGAGCAAACAGAAGAGGCGGAAGTTCCAACTGCTGCCGCGCCGGTTTTCTCTGGACCGGTTTCCGCGGCGCCCGTTCTTCCGCACGCCGATTCGGGTACCCTCGACGAGTTTGTCTCCGACTTGGAATCCGCGCTGGGCGACGGCTTCCTTCCCGAAACAGCGGCGGAAGAAGCGCCCACACCGGTTGAAGCACAACCTGCCGTGGCGGAAGCCGAACTTGTGTCACAGGCGCAACAAGGTGCCTCCGTTCTAGGTGAATTCGTCTCCGACCTCGAGACCTCACTTGGTGAAGGGTTCCTTGCCGAAGCTCCTGCTCCTGAACCCGAGCCCGGACCCGCACCGGTTACCCCAAGTATCGACGAACCGGAACCAGAATTCTCCGAGCCGGCCGTCGCAAAAACAATGCCCGCCATGGCGGCGCGAGCAGCGGCGGTGGCGGCGCCTGCTTCAACACCCGTTCCGGTGGCCGCGGCAGCCGCTGTCCAGCCTCTCGAGGCGCCTCCGTTTCAGCCGGGTAAAGTGCGCAAGGTTGCATCGGCCGCTTCCGCTGTTGCTCCTGCCGCGGCGCCGGGCAAATTCAGCGCCGCTGGCGTGGATCTCGCAGAGATGTTCGGGGAGTTGAAACAGGATCTGGAAGAAGAAGTAACGGCCACTGACGAAGATCCGGAGACACATTACAACCTGGGCGTCGCCTTCCGCGAGATGGGCTTGCTCGATGAAGCGATCGGCGAACTGCAAAAAGTTTGCCAGGCCGTGGATCGCGGACACCCTTTCCCCAACGTCATGCAGACCTACACCTGGCTCGCCCAGTGCTTCCTCGATAAAGGAGTACCCGAAGCCGCGGTCCGCTGGTATGAGAAAGCCTTAAAGCTCACGACGCTGGACGACGACACTCGCATGGCTCTGCACTACGAACTGGCTTCTTCCTATGAGGCTGCGGACGACAAGGCTTCGGCTCTTAAATATTTCATGGAGGTGTATGGGAGCAACATCGACTATCGAGACGTGGCCGAGCGGATCAAGGCCCTAAAGTCGTAAAATGCATAGATGGGTAGTTCTTTTCACAAAGAGGCTGGTTCTAAATCTTTCAGGATCAGCCGCCGAGGGAGCGCATTGTGAGTTGGGAATCGAAAGCTCCTTTGGCCAACAATCCCCGTGAAGCGATCGGAAGCGAAGTAGCGGATAGCCGGCTGAGCGCGTCTGCTAACGCGGATCAGTTCGCTCACGCATCCTACAGCCGCGCGCGGCTCTGGATGCGCCGGATTCTGGTTTTACTCTTTGTGTTCTTGTGCGCCGTGGTGGGCGTGCTCCTGGTGATTCTGCCATGGCATCCGGAGTGGACCGACAACCGTCTTCTCCTTGCTTATCCGGGTTTGCGCTCTTTCATATCCAACAACTTCGTGAGAGGTGTCTGCAGCGGGCTGGGGATTCTGGATATCTGGATTGGCTTCTGGGAAGCCGTGCATTACCACGAAAGTCCTCGCTCTGCGGGCCGGTAATCCCCGGCTCTGGTTCCGGAAAAAATCACAATGGACGACGGCAAAGAGACATACTCCACTTCAGGCCCCGCGCCGGGCACAACTAGTCGCAATAAGCCCGCGCCGCTCGCCTATCAGAACGAACGCTTTCTAGACAGTCCAGACGGCCGACTTCTCCGTATCATGGCGGAGTATGCGGAGCCTCTCGCGCGCTTTCGGCGGGAACAGATTCAGGACACAGTTGTGTTCTTTGGCTCGGCGCGCTTCCACAGCCGTATGGACGCGCAACGGAATCTCACTGGGATTGAAGCCAATGCAGGCCCTGACGCTACGGCCGAGCAACAGCTAGAACTGAAGCGTGCCCTGGCTGGCGTCAACATGGCTCGCTATTACGAGGATGCGCGCCGGCTCGCTCACCTGCTCACCGGGTGGTCGATTCAGATTCCAGCCCGGCGCCGCCGTTTCGTGGTGACCACCGGCGGAGGTCCCGGCATTATGGAAGCCGCCAACCTGGGAGCGCATGAGGCCGGAGGCAAAACCATCGGGCTGAATATCAACTTGCCCTTTGAGCAGTATCCAAACCCCTACATCACGCCCTCACTCAACTTTGAATTCCATTACTTTTTCATGCGGAAGTTCTGGTTTGCCTACCTGGCCAAGGCCCTGGTGATCTTTCCGGGTGGGTTCGGCACGATGGACGAACTCTTTGAGATTCTTACTCTTGCGCAAACGGAGAAACTCGCGAAGAAGATCCTGGTTGTCATCTATGGCACCGAATACTGGAAGAAAGTCATTAATTTCGAGGCCATGGCGGATGCCGGCGTAATCTCTCCCGACGATCTGAATCTTTTCAAACTCGTTGACTCACCAGAAGAGGGCTTCGAGTTCCTGCGCGATGGTTTGACCAAGCATCACCTCGGTCCCCAGCCAAAATACGTGGGCGAGCGTATGCCCGAGATCGCAAAAACTAATCCGTAGATGTACTCTATGAGCCCTTGCCAGCGTGCTTTTCCGGGGGCAACGCGGCTCAGGGGCTGACGACCGAACGATTGACCACCTTGCGATTCATGGCTGCCCTCTGCTATATCACTGATCGCTCTCAGTTCGCCGGGGACGAATCTGCCCGCCGTCATCGCCTTCTCGACAAGGTGGCCGAGGCCGCCCTGTGCGGTGTCGACTACATCCAGCTTCGCGAAAAAGATCTGTTAGCCCGTGATTTGGAGTCGCTCGCGCGCGAGGCCATGAAGATCGTTCACGACACCCGCCGCGAAACTCCCAAGTCCCAGACTCGGTTGCTCATCAACTCCCGTACCGATGTTGCGCTGTCCGCCGGCGCTGATGGAGTCCACCTTCCGTGCGAAGACATAGGCGTCGAGCAGGTGCGCTCGATCTGGAAGAAGGCTCGACTCTGCGGCGCTGGCGCCTTAACGCACGAGGTTTTTACGCCTGTCATTTCTGTGGCCTGTCACTCTCTGCAAGATGTCGCTCATGCCGCTTCCAGTGGCGCTGATTTTGCGCTTCTCGCGCCCATTTTCGAGAAAAAGAACACTCCAGATGTCGAACCTGCCGGGCTCGCCGCTCTTCGTCAGGCTTGTCGCCTGGACATCCCGGTCTTCGCCCTTGGCGGGGTTAGTCTCGCCAGCGCTCGATCCTGCGTGGAAGCTGGTGCCAGCGGTATCGCGGGTATTCGCCTGTTCCAGGAAAACAGCATCACAGACGTGGTCAACACCATGCGCTCTCTCCACGCCTGACGTCTCTGCGCTATGCTCTTAAGGATGTCCTGCGCTGCGCCCAATCCGGCCCTCCGGCCCATGGAGCCTGCGCTGGTGACTATTCCAGCAGGCTCTTACATGATGGGCTCGGAGTCCGGACAGGACAATGAGCGTCCGGTACACCGCGTTTTCATCGATGCGTTCCGCCTTGCCGTGTGTCAGGTAAGCAATGCCGAGTACGCGCAATTCCTTGCCGCGGCCGGTGCGCCGCCCCCACCCTTCTGGGGTGATCCGAACTTCAGCGATCCGAGACAACCGGTTGTAGGTGTGTCGTGGTTTGATGCCTTCAAGTACTGCGAGTGGCTCACAGCTGTGACCGGTCACAATTATCGGCTTCCCACTGAAGCGGAATGGGAACGCGCGGCACGTGCAGGTGCTGAGGGACTGCTGTTTCCCTGGGGGAATGAACCGCCTCACACTCTGCCGAACTACCAGCGGCGCTGGCAGAATGGCCCCGAGCCCGTCGGCAGTGGCGCGACCAACCCATTCGGACTGTACGACATCTGCGAAAATGTGCATGAATGGTGCAGCGACTGGTATGCGGCGAATTATTACGAGGTCTCGCCCGATCGCAATCCGCAAGGGCCTGCAACGGGACAGCGCCGCGCTTCTCGTGGAGGCTCCTGGCGTCACCACGTCAAGGTGTCGCGCTGCGCAGCGCGCTCCAGCATCCCACCTGAATTTCAGTATGCGGATTACGGTTTCCGTGTAGCCTGCGAGCCTTAATTCGTGATTGCGTTGCACGCGCCAGGCGGTCGAGAGTCCGACCCGGCAATACCAATCTGGATTACAATTTCTTCGCTCGCCAGGACCCATTAATGTTCCAACCCAATCTTCTCCAATCCAAGCGCACGCTCATCACCGGAGGCGGCACCGGACTTGGCAAAGCTACGGCAAGCCGCTTCCTCGAACTCGGTGCAACCGTGTACATCTGCGGCCGCCGCGAGGCGGTGCTTCGGGAAACCAAGGCAGAATTCGAACGCGCCGCGCACGGCAGAATCCACACACTTCCGTGCGACGTCCGCGACGCCGCTGCCGTGGAAACACTGATCGAATCGCTCTGGAAAGAGGGACCGCTCGATATTGTCATCAACAACGCCGCCGGCAACTTTCTGGCCCGAACCGAAGAGCTTTCCTCGCGGGCCTTCAACGCGGTCATCGGAATCGTTCTTACCGGCACGATTAATGTCACCATGGCATGTGGGAAGCGATGGCTGGCGGCAGGGCGTAAAGCGGTAGTTCTCAACGTGAGCGCGACGTACGCTCCCACCGGCTCCGCTTACGTGGTCCCCTCAGCCGTATCGAAAGCGGGAGTCGAGGCCCTGACGCGGAGTCTCGCCGTGGAGTGGGGCAACCGCGGCATTCGCATGAACGCCATAGCTCCTGGGCCCATACCGACGCAGGGCGCATTTTCTCGCCTGTTGCCGCGTTCCGAGTTCGAGGAACGAGCGATGATGAAGAACCCTTTGGGGCGTTTCGGTACCGTGGAGGAGTTTGCCAACCTCGCTGCATTCCTGGTCAGTGATGGCGCTGGATTTATCAACGGAGAAGTTGTGGTCATGGATGGCGGCGAGTGGCTGCAGGGTGCGGGCGAGTTCACCGAACTCGGACGTCAACTGACCGATGCCGAGTGGGCTGCAATGCGTCCCGCTAAGAGTTCAGGCTAGTCAACTGGCAGAACAGTTGAGGCGATCGCAACAGCCCGCCCCGAATTCCTTACTCCTGTCCTTAAGACGCGCGTTCGCGTCGCGGTAACACGAGCCATTTGAAGAGCATATTCAGGAGGCTGAGCACGATCGCGCCCCAGAATGCCGCGCCGAAGCTCAAAATGTGAAACCCGGGCACAAACGCCGACGCCAGTTCGATCATTGCGGCATTGATGACAAACCAGAACAGTCCGAGCGTGAGGATGGTGAGGGGAAATGTAACCACCTTCAAAAATAATCCGAGCGTGGCATTCACCAGCCCAATGACGATCGCCGCAATCAATGCCGCCGCCGGACCACTCACCACAAAGCCGGGGACCAGGCGGGATACGATCCAGATGGCCAGCGCGCTCAGTAGCCAGTGAAGAAGCATCCTCAACATGACAATCCCTCGATGTCGAACAGCTGAAGTTGACGAACCTTTACGCCAGGTTTACGGAAACTTTACTTTCCTGTCTTCCCCTGCGCATCTTATCCGATAGCCAGCTTCATACCTCTTATATCCTCATCCGGGCGGGCGTCCTGAGCTTTTGGTTACGGGACGCCTTTTTCGCGCGCCCCCGACGCTTTTCCTGCCACCAGGCATAAGAGCTTCGCCCTGCGTGAGTTTACGAAACTTTACTGTGGTTGACTGTATTTTTACCCCGTAACTTCCCTTGCCAGTGTTGAAATGTAATAGAAGCTCCATTTTGCCAAAAGTGGCAAGCCGCTCTCGCCATATGCGTGGTCGGTCAGCTTACGTTCAAAATGAATTGTCGAGCGAATTCCACGACTATGGGCGACATGCGAGCCTGTCGCGCGGGACTGCATCTTGCTCAACCGTGGAGTGTTTGTCGCCCATTTATGGAGTGTCTTGGGTTGAGTAGCTTGGTCCTGCTCGCCGCTTCTGCAATCGGGCAGAATCCGCCTCCCGCCCCAAATATACCGGCTTCGCCTGTTCCGTCAGCGAACGCGACACAAACTTCGAATATCGTCATCCGTGGAACTGTACACTCGGGCAACATTCCTATCCCGGGCGCAACCGTGACTGCGAGCAATGCTGCCACTCATACAAAATTCGTAGGCTGGACGGACCTGAATGGGCAGTACACGATCGCAGTTCCATCTCCGGGGCACTACACAGTTGTAGTCGAGATGCCCGCTTTCGCTCCAAGCACCAGGGAAGTGACCACGAACAGCACCGGTGCAGAAGCCGACGTCGTTATGCAGTTAGCCTCCAGAGTGCAGCAGGCTGCAAGTACCCAGTTTGCGGCAGGCAGTCAGTCCCGGCAAGGCATGGCTGCGGGAAAGCGTGGATTTCAAAGTCTTGCGCTCATGCAACAAGCGCTTGGTGGAGACTCAGGGGGCAGCACTGGGAATGATGTTGTCCCGTCGGGAATGCCAATCCCGGGTGTCGATTCCCGCTCGGCGACCGAATCCATCGCCGTGTCAGGAAATCAGTCTCCGTCGATGTTCGGCATGAGCACTGCGGAAATCCAGCAGCGCTTTCAGGAAGCCCGCGAACAGCAGGACGGATACCGCGGCAGTCCGTTTGGCGGCCCGCCCGGTACGCCCGCTGGCAGCACGCAGGCAGGGGCGGCCGGTGTTCGGAGCAACGGGTCTTTGGGATTTTCGCGGTCCGGTCCGGGAGGAGGTCCCCCCGGTGGCGGCGGCATGATGGTGTTCGGCGGCCGTGGCCGATTCGATATCAACCGGCCTCACGGAACCGTGTATTACTCCGCCAATGATTCGTCATTCGACGCGGCCCCGTACTCGCTAACGGGTACTCCTGCGACCAAGGCTCCATACCTGCAGCAAAGCTTCGGCGCAGCCATTGGCGGTCCTTTCAATATTCCGAAGCTGTTTCACGGTGGGACGAAGACATTCTTTTTTTCCAATTACAACGGCGCGCGTGGAAACACACCGTACGACGCTTACTCCACCGTGCCCACATTGCTTGAGCGCAGCGGGAACTTTTCGCAAACCTTGGTGCGCAATGGAACCGGCGCGGGTCAGCCAGTGCAGATTTTCGATCCGGCAACTCATCTTCCATTTACCGGAAACAAAATTCCGCAAGCCCAGATCAACTCGGCTGCGGCAGGCCTGCTTAAATACATTCCTCTTCCTAATCTGCCCGGGAACACGCAGAACTTTCATTTCATTACCTCGGCCGGAAGTAGTCGGGATGATCTGAATTTGCGGTTCATGCACGCGCTGGGAAACTCAAGCGTCGGCCCCCGCCGGGGTGGCCCGCGCAATAATCTGACTTTCGGCTTTCATTATCACAGCACCAACACGGATCTGACTGATCCTTACCCGACCATCGGCGGGGCCACTTCGGTACGCAGCTTCGATGTCCCGCTAGGATACATTCGCAGTTTCGGCAAGCTGACCAACATCTTTCGTGTGGATTACAACCGCAACCGCATCGCAACCCAAAACCTTTATGCATTCGCGCGGAACATCACCGGGGATCTGGGCATCACCGGAGTCTCCTCCAAACCCTTTGACTGGGGATTGCCGAATCTTTCGTTCACCAATTTCGGCAGTGTTCAGGACAACAATCCCATGCTCCGCCGCGATCAGACCTGGACCTTTTCTGACTTCATGATCTGGAATCATGGCAAGCATACCTGGCGTTTTGGCGGTGATTTTCGACCCATTCAAATCAACAATGAAACCGATAGCAATGCACGGGGGAGCTTCATCTTTACCGGCTTGAATACTTCGAATGTCGTGAATCGTTCTCAGGTGGCCGGAACTGGTTACGACTTCGCCGATTTCCTGCTCGGACTGCCACAGCAAACCTCGGTGCAATACGGCTACAACAACTACCACTTCCGCGGCAATTCCTGGGACCTCTTCGCACAAGACGACTGGAAGATCCGCGGCAATCTGACGCTCAATTTAGGCCTGCGCTACGAATATGTTTCGCCTTTCAGTGAGATCGATAACCGCATTGTGAACCTCGATTTCGCGCCGGGATTCACTGCGGTAGTTCCCGTCCTTCCCGGCCAGACCGGCCCTTTCAACGGAACTTTCCCAGTCGGACTGGTTCGCCCTGACCGCAACAATTTCGCTCCGCGCGTGGGGATTGCCTGGAGGGCGTTGTCAAAAACGGTGCTGCGCGCCGGTTACGGGGTGAATTACAACACGACGGCCTACTCGTCCATGGTGCAACAGTTAGCGTTTCAGCCGCCATTCTCGATAACTCAGACCAACATCCAGTCAGAGAGCATTCCTCTCACGTTGCAGGCTGGGTTTCCAGCCGTGCCGCCGGGAGCGGTCACCAACAACTACGGGGTCGATCCCAACTACCGCCTCGGCTATGTGCACATCTGGAATGCTGACGTTCAGCAGGAACTTTCTCCGACGCTGATCCTGAATCTTGACTACACCGGCACCAAGGGCACGCACCTCGACGTGATCGAAGCCCCGAACCGTACCGCCACCGGTCTGCGCATTCCCGGCGTGCAGCCTTTCTTATGGGAGACTTCGGGCGCCGATTCTACTGCTCACGCCGGAAGTGTTCGCCTGCGCAAACGTCTTCAACATGGGGTGTCGATCGGCGGCACGTATACATTTTCCAAGTCGATCGACGATGCTTCGACGATCGGCGGGGCCGCGGTCACATCGCAGGTGGCGCAGAATGCTTTCGATATCGCCGCCGAGCGCGGTCTGTCCAGCTTCGATCAGCGCCATCGCTTTACTGCCGATTACCTGGTGGAACTTCCCTTCGGTCACGATGAATATTGGCTAAGCAATCCCGGTATTTTGCGCGACATCTTTGGCGATTGGCAATGGAGTGGCGATTGGACCATCGCCAGCGGCTATCCCTTCACTCCGCGAATTCTTGGCAATGTGGCTGACGTGAATCGCGGCACCAATGGCACATTACGGCCGGATGTCACCGGACAATCCATTTCGCTGGCGGATCCTTCGATTGCTCAATGGTTCAATACCGCGGCATTCATCGAACCGGCGTTCGGCCAGTATGGAAATGCGCGCCGCAATAGCATTGAAGGACCGGGTTCCCGGCTTTTTGACATGGCATTCACCAAGGTGTTCCCGCTTCGCGAGTCGAAAATGCTGGAGTTTCGTGCGCAGCTTTCAAACGTGTTCAACACGCCGCAATACGCATCCATCGACACGGTGGTGAACTCCCCAACCTACGGGCGTGTGGTTGCCGTGAGCGCGATGCGAACCATGTTGCTGACAGCTCGCTTACGGTTCTGATTCGATTGGTTGCTGGCAATGCTGTGAGGGATCGGCGTTGAAGGAACCGCTGTGATGCTTACTTTTTTGCAACTCCGGAAGCGTTTTCAGAAGGCACACGCCTTGGGGCTCGCCTTTACACTGCTCACAGGCGCTCTGTTCTCGCAACAGACGAGCGAGTACACATTCCGCGCAAAAACTGAACTGGTTCTTGTGAATGTCACCGTGCGCGACCGCAACGGTAATCCCGTTCACGATCTCAAGCGAGATGATTTCAGCATCCTCGAGGACAACAAGCCACAACAAGTCTCAAGCTTCGACATTGAGAACAGCGATGCCGCTGTCTCCACGGCTACCCTGGAAAGCAAGCCTCTCGCCAACTTGCCGGCGAAATCACAAGCCGCGCCCGCCCTTATCGATTCTTCTACGCTGAAAGACCGCCGGCTGATCGTCCTGTTTTTTGATCTTTCTTCCATGCAGCCGGAGGAGATCGATCGCGCGGTCACTGCGGCGCAAAACTACGTGGACAAGCAGATGGCGCCCGCCGATCTCATTGCGGTGCTCTCGCTCGACAATACGCTGACGGTGAACCAGGACTTCACCTCCGATCGCGACACTCTGAAGAAAACATTGCGGGCCTTCAATCTCGGCGCGGGTCAAGGCTACGAGGAAGGTGCTACCGGCGCCACCGAAGGCACCGCCGATACCGGCGCATCGTTTACCGTCGACGACACTGAATACAACATTTTCAACACCGACCGGCGGCTTGAGGCGCTGCGTTCCATCGCTGACCGTCTCGCCCGCATCGACCAGAAGAAATCGCTGATTTATTTTTCCAGCGGCATGGACCGTACCGGCATCGAGAATGAGTCGGAGCTTCGCGCGGCCACCAACGCCGCGGTCCGCGCCAATCTCTCGATTTACACCATGGACATGCGCGGGTTGCAGGCCATGGTTCCCGGAGGAGAGGCGCAGAGCGCCAGCTTGCGCGGCACTTCCCCGTATTCGGGAAAATCTACCCTCAACCAGTACGACTCCAATTTCATCAACCAGGAAACCCTGGTGACACTGGCGGGCGACACCGGAGGCCGCGCTTTTCTCGACTCCAATGATTTCGGCCGCGTGTTTAGCCGCGTGCAGCAGGACACCTCTTATTACTACTTGCTCGGCTATCGCAGCACGAATACGGCTCGGGATGGCCGATTTCGTCGCATCACTGTTCGCATCAACCGGCCCGGTCTGAAGCTGGAATTCCGCCATGGATATTACGCTCCCGCAGACTTCCAGCATGCCAATCGTGAAGATCGCGAACAGCAACTCGAACAGGAACTCGCTTCTGATCTGCCTAGTACGGACCTGCAGGTTTACCTCTCGGCGGCGTACTTCCGTATGAGCGACAATGGGTTTTACGTGCCTGTGTCTCTGGTCGTACCCGGGTCCCAGATTCCGTTTATGCAGAAGAACGACCAAGATCGCGCCACGCTCGATATTGTCGGAGCTGTGTTCGATCCCAACAAACGCCCCGTCAACCAGGTGCGGGACACCGTCAAGCTCGCGCTGAACACTTCGCAACTGGTGCAGCACAAAAATGTGCAGTACGACACCAGCTTCGTTCTGCCCAGCGGTCAATATCACTTGAAATTCGTGCTGCGCGAGAATCAGACAGGCCAGATTGGCTCTTTCGAGACCGACCTCACCATTCCCGACCTCAAGAGCGTTCCCTTGAAACTAAGCTCAATTGTGCTCGCCAGCCAGATCCAGCCTGCCGCCAGGAAGCGCAGCGACAATCCCCTGGTGCGTGATGGATCGGAGCTCATTCCCAGCGTGACTCACGTTTTTTCATCCGGACAGCACCTTTATTTTTATTACGAGGTATACGATCCCGTGCGGGGCGCTGCGCCTGCGAAGGCAGCTGGGAAGCAATCCGCTCCCGAGAGTTCCGGAATTCGCCTCCTGACGAACGTCGTCTTCTTTCGCGGAAATGTGAAGGCGTATGAAACTCCCCTGGTCGAGACTCAGGAGCTCAATTCTCCTGATCGCAAAGCCGCTATTTTCCAATTGGATGTACCGTTGACCCAGCTCAAAGCCGGCTTCTACACGTGCCAGGTAAACGTGATCGATGATGCCGCGGGACAGTTCCGCTTTCCGCGCCTGGCGCTGCTCGTTCGCGATGACCGCGCCATATCGCAAACGGCCCAGTAGTTTCGAAATAGTTAGAAGGTAACTCGGACGCCCACCTGGGCCGCGAACGGTATGCCCACTGTAGTTCCCGGTCCAAAGAAATCTCCGAGAGCGCCCGCAGGCACCTTCACCTGGTTCAAGCTGGTAATGGGCCGCGTGTTTGTGCAATCGGCATTCAGGCAGAATGCCGTGGCATTCGCCAGATCATTGACCGGTGTGGGCAGGGCCGAAATGTCGGCGACGTAGTTATTGCCCGGATTGTTGCGGTTAAACAAATTGAAAAATTCCACGAATGGCATGACCGACAGGTGTTCGTTCACGTGAATCGGACGGCTTACGCGCAAGTCGACCTGCATGTACGGGGTTCCGCGGAACTCGTCCAGCGAGGTCTGACGTCCATTAATCACGGCGCGCACATTGCCCGGATCGCCGGTATTATTCACGTCCACGGGAGTGGCAATCGTGAATGGCCGCGCGCTTTCCAGTTGGGTCAGCGTTGTCACCTCGAAGCCACCGGGCACGTAAGCCGTTCCCGCCAGCACAAACCGGTGTCGCACGTCTTCTCCCGAGGGTCCGTAGTCGCCCCGTCCAAACGCATTCAGCGGATTGCACACCCCGTTCACATAGTCGAACAACTCGCCCACTACGCAACCCCATGTATTCGCCCGCGCCAGCGTGTAATTAGCGATCAGGTTGAAACGTCGCGTCAGGTTGCCCTGCAAATGCACGGACAGAGCGTCATATGTGGAACGATTGTCGGCTTTATAGACAGTGACGTTGGGAACGTTGTTCATCTGGCTGGCAATATCTGAAGTCGGATAGAGGGGTGAGAATAGCGTGAAGCCCGCCGTGTAGTTGTACCCTCGGTAAGCGTGATTCCCCTGTTCATGCGTCCAATCCGCGCTCAACGACCAGCGGTCACCGAAGGAGTGTTGAACGCCGGCGCTCGCGTGCAGAGCGTAAGGTGTCTTGTAATGCGGGTCGATGATGGCGCCGGCCCCGCCCGCCGCAGCGCCCGGAATACAACCCGGATCTCCTACATTGACGCACGATGCCGGCGGCGTGTTGACCGCTTGAAACGCGCCCACCCAGCCGTTCTGCGCGAGGTCGTTGTAATACAGTCCAATTCCTGCCCGAATCACCGTAGTGCCACCTTGCCCCGGCGAGTACGCGATGCCAAGTCGCGGGCCGAATCCAGCGCGATAATCGTGCGGCGCTCCGTTGATCAGCGGAATCTGCAGAGCCTTTAACGTCAGGTACGCCGGATTCTGAAGCTGGTTGCGGCCTGAGGCGGTAAGCAGTCCAAAGGTTGTGTCGTAGCGCAGGCCGTAGTTGAGGGTCAACCGCGGAGTCACCCGCCATGAATCCTGCGCGTACAAGCCGAGTCGCTGCACATTCTGTGAAAACCTGCCATCGGCGGCGGGGGTGAAGGAACAGGCAATGGCGGGATCCGATGGCGGCGTTGCGCAGGTAGGATCAAGGTAGAACTGCGACGGATTCGCCGCGTAAAAGTCTGGATTGTTCGGATACTGGATCAGCGCCTGCGCCGTGCCCGACAGTGCTCCACTCAGCACGGGCTCGTGAATGAAGCTGATTCCAAACTTTGGCGCATGGCTGCCGGATCCATGGCTCACATCGTAGCGGAAGTGGTATTTCTGCTGGACCCGCAGCACCGGAAATGCAGTGATAGCTGTCGCAAACTGGTTGTCGCCGAAAGTCTCGAAACCCGAAATCGTCCTGAAAGTCGCGCTGAACGGAAATGCGAGCGCAAAGCCAAAATTCGAATTGCGCGATTCGGTGTGATGCAGTCCGCTCGCGTCGAAGGTGAACGCCCCCAGCCAGTTGGGCGAAAACGTGTACTGATTGCCAATCACCAGGTTCAGGTAATTCGAGCCTGAGGTCGCGCCGGTCGAAGCCATCGTCGCCTGTTGCACCAGGTCGTTGTTCGTGGTGTAGTTGTCCACTGCTCCGCGCAGAAACCATTGCGATCGCGGGGATTGTGCCCAATCAAAACGCAGCGTTCCCATGTAGTCACGAAAAGGAACTGGCGTGTTTCCGGTTACTGGAATTGAACTCACGCCCGGAATCAGTCCCCGCGACGCCAGCGACGCTAGCGCGTTGAACTGAGCCAGGCTCTGGGGACTGTAATTGATGCTCGCATTTTCGTGCACATGCTCAAACGATGCGAACAGCCATACCCGATCTTTCTTCAACGGTCCGCCAATGGTTCCCACGTAGTTCTGCCGCGAAAATGGCTGCTTCGGCTGGGGTTCTGGATTATCCAGCGGGAACCGGGCGTTCATAGCTGCATCGCGCTCGTAAAATGCCGCGCTACCATGCCAGTCATTACTGCCACGCTTGGTCGTGATAACCACCGAGCCGCCAACCGTGCGCCCAGTATCGGCGTCCTCTTGCGAGGTGCGAACCGCAAATTCCTGGATGGCGTCCGGTGAAAAATTCTGCAGAAAGCCGCCGATGTAGTCATCGGAATTATCCCCACCATCCACCGAGAGATCGACATTCAAACCCGAGCTGCCGCCAAACGCGACCGCGGTAATACGCGCCTTGGTTGGATCCGAGGGTTCCACCGGCTCTGTTCCCGGCACTAAGTAGGCGATATTTGCGAAGCTACGATGCGCTAAGGGGATGTCTTCCAGGTCCCTGCTGGTTACTACGCCCTGGTGCACCACACTCGCGGTGTCCAGCGGCTGAGTCGTAATCGAGGACCCCTCTACTTGCACGTTGACGGTTTCCTGTGTTCGCTCTGGCTTGAGGGTCACCGTCGCGCCGCGTACCAGGCTGACGGCTACCACAACGTCGGATTTTGCCTGTCCAAAACCCGGCGCCGTAACCGTCAACTCGTACTCGCCAGGCATCAGGCCTTCAACCCGAAACTCGCCGCGGCTGTCGGAGGTCGCCTCGCGCTGTACTGGCGAATGATCCTGTTGCACTACGATTTTCGCCGATGAAATGCGCGCGCCTGTGGGATCCTGCACGACTCCGCGCAGGGCTCCGGTTGGGGTTTGGGCACGCAAGCCAAGGCTCAAAACCAAAAAAAAGGCGAGAAGCCCTACCGCGCGAGATAAGTTTCTGGTAGCTGCTATTTCTGTCATGGTTGAGGTCATGTTTTTGTGGCGGGCTGCGGGAGACGCAAGGTCGTCGGCTGGGTCCGAGGCGTACCTATGCTGCAGGCCTGATGGGGAAAAGCTTATTCGGGAGAACAGGCTACTACCAGCACTCGTAGATCTGCAGCGTGCAGATGCTAGCGCGCTGGTGCTCACAGCGCGCAATCACAATCAAGCGCATGCAACTTTTTGCGGTTCTTCGCGGGCTACACCAGATCTTCGATTTTCAGCGCCGATGCAGAACCTTTCCATGAACCCTGAAATTGTTTCTCCACGAAACCTGCATCGTAATCGCGTCCCTGCGCCTTGAGCGCCTGCTGCAACCCAAACAGCGACCGGGGGTTTCGCGGGTTGCGCTCAAGGTCTTCGCGGAACACTTTTTCCGCGCCCGCCGCATTACCGGACATTAACAGCACTCCGCCCAACGACTCGCGTACCGGGAAAAACCAATCCGGCGGTTCGCCATATTTGAGTGAATCCTGAATAGCCACTCCGTCTCGCAGCATGGCTTCGGCTTGCCGGTTATCTTTTTTTGCCACCGCAATCTTCGCTCCCAGCACGTCTTCCGCGATCTTCATGATGTCTTTTGAGCGGTTATTGAAGGGCATGCTGAAGATTACGTCTGGGGATGTTTGCTGCTCGGCCTGGGATACAATTTTGTATTCCGCTTCCGCATCCTGCATCCGGCCTGTGCCGGCCAGCGCCATGCCCCGCGCAAAGTGCCAGAAAACGGTCGCCGTTTTCATCGCCGGATCGGGTTGCGGCACGTTAAGCAGATCATTCCAGCGATGGAACCTGACGTCCACCGCCATGGGGATTGTCATGAAACCTTCGAGCGGCGGCATGTCCTTTACGTGCGGCCCGACGTGTTCCGCAAGCATGTCAGCTCGCCGCTTGGCTTCGCCGTAATCGCCGTTCATGCTGGCGCACATGGCGATGAAGTGCAGGTTGTGACTGTAGTACATCATGGGGTAGATGCCCTGCGCCCCACTTGCCTTGATGTAAGCCTCATCAACCGCGGCAGCTTCCTGGTTCGTCTTCACCGCCGCCTCGTAATCGCCGGTGCGAATGTAAACGTGCGCGGGCATGTGCACGATGTGTCCCGCACCGGGCGCTAATGTGGCCAGCCGGTTTGCTCCGGCCAGCGCTCGCTCCGGACTGCGTGACGCCTCAACCGCATGGATGTAATAGTGGACCGCGCCGAGATGATTCGGATCGCGCCTGATCACCGACTCCAGCTTTTCTACGATCTCGTCAGTTCCGGCTTCCGGTGTGCCGTCCGGGTGCCACAAACCCCAGGGATGAAGATCCATCCCCGATTCCGCGAACAAAGTCGCGGCATCCAGATCGTCGGGAAATCGCTTAGACACTTCGCGCATGGCGTCGTGATAATTTTCTGCCGCTTTTCGCCAATCGACGTGATCCCCCGCGGGAAAGCGCTTGGCCATTGCCTGGATGTAAGCCTTCTCGCTCGCAGACGCAGTACTGGAGAGGTCCACCGCCTTCTGGATGGCTTGGTGCGCGGCCTGGAATCGCTCTTCTCCCGCAGGATCGTTGTAATTCGGTCCAACCGCCTCGGCGATGCCCCAATAAGCCATCGCCAACTTGGGATCCATATCTGCCGCATGCTGGAACGAGCGCGCGGCCTCATCATGGTTGAAGGCGTAAATCAAGCGCAGTCCCTGATCAAAGAATTCCTGCGCTTCAGCATTCTGCGTGGAGACCGGATGGTGCAGATCTCCCAAGCCGTCCATCAACGTCACTGGTTTGGATTGCTCATGGGATGCGTGACCCTGCGCTATCCCTGCGCCAGACAAAAGGACAACCATGCAAGCATAAATAAGCGATTTCATGGCAATCTCCTCCCCGCAAGTCTGTGATCTGGAGCCCGGGCCCTGAAAGCATTTATCCGGATCGATATCAGAAAAGGAACAAAAAACTGCGCACCAAGTTGCGGGCTAGCTTAGTCAAAATTTTGCGAGAGTGCAACCAGTTCGCACCATTTCGTCAGCCACAAAGCAGTCTCGCTTGAGCTTAGAGGCTCTGTCCCCTTGTTGCAGAGCCGGTTAGAGACATACGCTGCACTTGTGTGGCATACAGATTGAAGCGCCAGGGCCCAATGTCGCAACCAGGCGTTAGGTAGCTTCAACGATGGGCGCCGGCGAATAGAGCATCTGCGCCAGTCCCGGGTAACGCGATGAGAAAAAATAAATCGAATACGCGGGGAAGAAGACAATCGCTGGAACCGACACCAGCGACATCAGGTAAAGCAGGATAGCGAGCACAATGCTAGCGGCCACGATTGCTGCCGTGATCGTGAATACATTCCAGCCCATTCCTGCGGACTTCGCCATCATGACGGCGGCCACTCCGATAATGCCAGCGGGAATGAGAACAATCACGGACACGATGACCGAAATGATTCCGAATAGCACGGCAGCGGCGAGGGCCAGCCCGACTTTCAGCAGTATATAAATGGCAAAGCTGCCCTTTTCCCGTGAGGCTATATCCAGCACCCGGTTCCAGCCCTCGGCGAAATCCAGGTTCTCCAGCGCCATGACAGGAACCAGAAAATCTTTGGCCATCACATGAATGACAGCCGCCACCAAGACCAGGCTTAGGACACAGAAAAACAATGCGATGCCGCCCAGCACCAACAACACGAGGTGCTCCCGCCAATGCAGCAGCCAGCCGGCAGCCGCGGCGAAGCCCACGGGACCGCCAAGCATGATGGCGAACACGATGCCAAAGGCGATTTGAAACACGATTTGCCAGAGAAAGTATCTTCGCCCTGGCGCCTGCCATCGATCCCATGCCTGCCCGATCGAGCACTTCTTGCGCACCACTGATTCGAACAGAATGAAGCGGAACACGCTGCTGACGTACAGCAGCACGAAAAAGAGCACGAATGCAGCCAGTACCGCGAGCACAATCAAGCCGACGTATTGCCCGAGCTTGCCGGGATCGATGTGCGGCAAGTTGGCGGCGTGTCCACCGGACTGCGAAGAACGGAAAGAGCGGGATCCGCTGCATCCTCCCGAGGTCAATTCTCCCGCAAGTACTCCCACAAACGCCAAACGCACCCATTGCGACATGCGGAAAGGTTGAAACAACTGTTGTTTCGCGTGATCAAAGGCGGGCCGAATGCAGTCAACCGCAGATGTTGGCAAGGACGCCCCCGCAAATGCTTAGCGAGCAAACTTAAACCGCGGCGCACCAGCGGTCAATGGTATTCCGGCCCCAGGACTGGAGGAAGGCTTGAAACTTTCGCTCACTCGTACCTCAAAGCCTCCACCGGATCCAGCTTTGAAGCCCGCATGGCCGGCACTAATCCGCTTGCCACTCCTACCAGGAGGAGCACGCCGGCCGACAGCAGAACCGTGAACAGCGAAATTTGTAGATGAATGTCGGCTTTGCCAGATTCGTCCTCAAACAGCGGGCCCATTAGTGGCAAAGTACCGACTGCGGCAGCTACTGCGTACGAAATGACAATTCCGATCAGGCCACCGAGCAGCATGATGAGCAGCGTCTCAGCCAGGAACTGAAGTTGGATGTGCCATTTCTTCGCGCCCAGCGCGCGCCGCAATCCAATCTCGCGAATTCGCTCATCCACCGACACCAGCATGATATTCATCACGCCGACCCCGCCAATTCCCAATGTCAGAGTACCCACGAAGGTAAGCAGTACCTGCAATCCGATGGTGATGGCATTAATGATGGGGCGGAATTCTTCGCGTCCGAACATCTGGATAGCTTTCTTGTCCGTCGGCGAGAATTGCTGACGCGATGCGATTGTGGCCAGCACTTGCGCTTCGGCCCGCGCCTCGAATTGCGGAGCCACTGGTTCGAAGAGCAACACTTGGGCATAGCGCGTGTCCCATAAATCTCCCGCGGTCGAGAACGGAATCCAGGTGGACTCGTCATCGCTGGAGAAGTAGTTGCTCATCTGAATCTTTCGTTCCATGACCCCGATTACGGTGAAAGCGACGCCGCCTACTTGCACGGTTTGCCCAACGGCAGGGCGTCCACTGAAAAGCTGCTCGCGAACCCGTCCGCCCAGGAAAATCACCCTGCGCCGCTCGATCTCGTCGGTGGCGTTGATCCAGCGCCCTTCGGAGGGAACCTCGTTCCTCATTTCTCCGTACTCGGGGCAAACTCCACGAACTGGGGCTGTGCCCACCATGCGGTCGCCGTAGGAAACACCTGGTCGCTTTACGGTTTCGCGGCAGACATGTTTCACCAGTGGAACGTTAGCCTTGATCAGGTCCACGTCGGCTTGCTCGAAAACCACTTTCTTGCCTGCGCGTTGTCCGCCAGGCTGTTCGCTGGTCTGCTGCGGCCAGCAAATTACCGCACTTTTTCCGAAGGCTACGAATGCGTTCACCAGGATGGCGCGAAAGCTGCTTCCGTACGCGATCAGCAACGTGACCGTCGCGATCCCCCACACGATGCCGAGCATGGTGAGAAAGCTGCGCGTCGTGTTGCGCTTCAGGGCAACCCAGGCCTCGCGGATGATCTCAGTCATCATAAAAAACAGATCCGAAAAATCCTCTACCCTCCGGCCTCATACCGGAGCGCCTCGATCGGGTCGATGGAAGCGGCGCGCCGCGCCGGATACAACGCAGAAAAGATCGCGATCGTTCCCAAGAGCAATACTGCGACTGCTCCCGTCTTCCAGGTAGGCAACAGTCCGGCAAAGAAGTCTGGCATGGGCAGCAGATCGACGAGCGCACATATTCCATAGGCAACGCCCAACCCCCCCGCCCCGCTGATTACGGCGATGAGCAGCGCTTCCAGGAAGAACTGCCGAAGGATGGTGTGCGAGGGCGCTCCCAATGCCTTGCGAACGCCGATTTCGCGAGTGCGCTCGCGCACTGCCACCAGCATCACATTCATCACACCGATGCCGCCCAGGAACAAGGTAACAATCCCCACTGCGCCAAGAAAATATTTCATTCCATCCGTCATCTTGCGGAAAGCCTGCGCCTCCTGCACCGTGTCCCAGATAGGACACGCCTCCTTATCGTGCGGGTCGAAATGGTGCGTCGTTGCCAGCGCTCGCCGGATCTGAAACTTGCAGGCTTCGTGCTGTTCCACCGACTTTGGCGTCACCAGCAATTGGTCGAATGTATAAGGCGTGCCCGGTGGCTTATCGGGAAAGTCGCGGCGCATGGCGGAGAACGGCACAAAAACCTTGTTCACGTCCCAGCCGTCATAACTCGAATCCTGCTTCTTCTTCGCCATGACACCAATCACGGTGTATGGGATATCGTTAAGGTAGATCAATTGGTTAACAGCTTCTTTGCCCGGGAACAACTGATGCGCGGCATCGGTTCCGAGGAATGCAACCCTTCGTTGTTCTTTGAGATCGTCCCAGTTGTAAAAGCGGCCCTCGCCTACATTGAGACTGCGGATGTCGCCAAACGGCGGGTACGAACCCGTTACTAGGAATGCCGCCGCGTTGTACGCGCTGTGTGTGCGCACCGTATCCTGCTCGAGCTCAGGAATGGTGTATTGGCAATCCGGAGTGTTCTCCTGCAGGTAAGGCAAATCAGTGTCGACCCAGTGCACCACGCTGCCGGCGCGCTGGCCACCCACTTGCAAGCTGGTCCGGCCATGAAAGACGATCATGATGTCTTTCCCCAGCGTCTTTGCCTGCTCTTCCTGACCTTTGCGCAGGCCTTCCCCGGCCGCCACCATCAGCACGATGGAAACAATCCCCCAGCCGATTCCGAACATGGTTAGGAATGTGCGCAGCTTGTGCGCCCATAGGGTGCGAAACACGTCGCGTATCAGATCACTCAGAACCATGTAATAGAAAAGGCTGCCTTTAGCTCCCTGTTTCTTGGACGGCTATGGACTCGCAACGTAACCACGCCGTTGCCGGCGTCAGCCTTGCCCTTCGGGCATATGTACGTGTTTGCGATGCGATTTGTTCATGGCAGGAAGGCCGGATTAGCGGATCTTCTCACTCGAGTCTAGAACGAACACTATCAACAGCGGAGCAAACCGGGTGGTTCGAAAGGTGCCGGTGCTCACGTACTTTGCGGGACGAGACCTGCTCACGCGGCGGGCTGTGTTACGCCGATTCTCTCCAGCCACGCATCGCAACTGCGCAGTGCCCGCTCGCACTGCAAACGATGCCTCTCCCGCCGGTCTCGAATTTTCTTCTCAAGCGCAGGTAGCAAGTCGAAGGTGATGTTGGCTGGTTGAAAATTTCGTGGGTTCGCATGCGTGATGTAATACATAAGCGATCCCAGCGCTGTCTCTCGCGGCGGCGGCTCCAGTTCCGTCCCCGACACAAGAGCGCATGCATGTATTCCCGCGAGCAGCCCCGCCGCAATCGACTCCACATATCCTTCTACGCCGCAGATTTGCCCCGCGAAGAATACTTTTGGATGATCTTTCAGTTGCAAGGTATCGCGCAACACTGCGGGCGAATTGATGTAAGTATTGCGATGAATCTGTCCATAGCGCAGGAATCGTGCGTTCTCCAGCCCGGGAATGAGCCGTAACACGCGCGCCTGGTCGCTGTATTTCAAATGATTCTGAAAACCAACAAGATTGTATGAATCGGCGCGCAGGTTCTCTTGCCGCAACTGCACGACCGCGTAGGGTTGGTGTCCGGTACGCGGATCTCTCAGCCCCACTGGCTTCATTGGGCCGAAGCGCAAGGTGTCACGGCCTCGACGCGCAATCTCCTCGATTGGCAGGCAGCTCTCGAAATAATTCAGCTTTTCCCAATCGCGTTCCGCGACCGATTCCGCCGCGACCAGCGCATCATAGAAACGGTCGTACTCTTCTTTCGACATCGGGCAGTTGATGTAGTCCGCCGACCCCTTCTCGTAACGTGCGGCCATATACACCTTGCTCATGTCGATGGAACCGGCTTCCACGATGGGACTGATCGAATCGTAAAAATACAGGTGCGCGTCTCGTTCCGCCGTGTCTGGCTCCGGGTGGTCAGCCTGGATCAACCGTACAATCTCCTGCGACAAAGCATCCGAGGTCAGCGGTCCCGTAGCGATGATCGTGATCTGCGCCTCATCGATCGCGGTGGCTTCCTCCGGCACCACCGTGATGAACGGGTCGTGCGAAATCGCCTCTGTAACTTTCCGCGCAAAAGCAATTCGATCCACCGCCAGCGCATGCCCCGCGGGGACAGCGCACACCCGGGCAATTCCCAGCAGCAACGATCCGGCACGCCGCATTTCCTCTTTCAGCAACCACGGCGCCGTATTCTCGCTTTCAGACTTAAGCGAATTCGAGCACACCAGCTCTGCGAACTCGCCAGTCTGATGTGCAGGTGTAGATCGCATGGGCCGCATTTCATGAAGCTCAACCGCCATGCCGCGGCGCGCACACTGCCATGCCGCCTCTGACCCGGCCAGTCCTGCTCCTATAATTGCAATTGTCCCACTCACAATGCCATACCCGCCATTCGTTGCAATGCTTCGTGCGTCAGCAGAACGGAACGCCACTGATCAAGAAAAATTGCTCCGAGTCCCTTGTACATGTCAATCGCCTTCTGGTTCCAATCGAGGACTTCCCATCGCACGCCGTAACAATTTTCCCGTTGCGCCACGCCAGCGACGTGCGCGAGTAAAGCTTTTCCGATACCTTTGCGGCGGAATTGTGGGCGCACAAACAAGTCTTCCAGAAACAATCCCGGCCTGCCTTCCCACGTCGAGTAGACGCCGAAGAACAATGCGTAGCCGGCAGGCGAGCCATCCCATTCGCCAATCAGGGCGCGAAATCGGGGCTGCGAGCCGAAACCGTCACGCACCAGGTCGGCTTCCGTAATCACCACCCGATCGAGTTCGCGTTCGTACTCGGACAGCTCGAGGATCATGTTGCGGAGCAGTGCCGCGTCGTTGACAGTCGCGGCGCGAATTGAGAGCATCAGCCTGTACTCCGGGTGAGACCTCCAAGAGGTCTTTTCATTTCATTATAAAGACCCGGCGGAAGCGAGGACCCATGGCACGCATTTCACTGGTTGAGCCAGAGCAGGCGAGTCCAGAGGTAAAAGAAATTTACGAAAAGACTCTGCGCGGCAAGCCCGGCAATGTGCAGAAAGCGCTGGCGCAACGTCCCGAAGCGCTTAAGAACTTTCTCGGTTTTTACGGCAGCGTCGGTCGTTCGCTCGACCGCAAACTCTATGAAGCCATCTATCTGCGCATCTCGCTCCTGAACCACTGTAACTATTGAACACAGCACCATCTCGCTTCGTCGAAGCGAGTCCTGACACCAGATGACTGGAAAGCTCTCAAAATCGGCAACTATGGGCGCTTTGCGGAAAACGAGCGGGCCGCGCTTTCCTATGCGGAAAAGCTGACGAAGCAGTCCGATGAGATCACCGATCCCGATGTCGCCGCTCTCAAGCGCCATTTCTCTGACGAGCAAATCATCGACCTGCACCTGCTCGTCGGTCTGGCGAACCTGACCAACCGTTTCACTGATCCACTTGGACTCGAAGTCGAATTCCCGGAAGAGAAGATATGAGCGGTCGACAGGAGAACTCAGACTAACCGGCTACCGCAAACCTTCAACCAGGTAGAGATCGGCCAGCATGCGGTGATAGCCAAAGACACAGGTTTTGGCATCGGGAGTCATCAGAATGGGCCCGATGGTTTCCACTCCGGCCGGATCGGAAGGCATCAGCGTCTTCCACAAAGTACGCTTGCCCGTTTGCAATTCCAGGCGGTCTACGCGCGCCGGCAATTCGCCGGGCTGATAAATGTAGAGGGAGCGGCCGTCCTCGCTAAAGGTAATTGGCTGTTCGCCCGGATTGATGCCGGCGATCAGCTTCGGCTCCCCGCCAGCGATTGGATATAGATAGCTCTTTTGATCCGGACCGATCCCCGCGACAAACTGGGAATCGGGAGAAATCACAAATGCCGTGCCGCCCACTCCCTCCGGCGTGATCGCCTGGCTCTTTCCCGAGGGAGCATCGTAAAGATAGAGTCTGGTGCCTTTTCCCGGTTCATTGCCGGCAAAGAGGATGCGTTCCCCGTCGGGAAACCAATGTGCCCACGCGTGATTGATGTTGTCTTTGGTTAGATCCTTGGCTTCGCCTGCTCCGGTCGTAAGCAGCTTTAGTTGTGATGGCGAATCCTGGGTCTGCGCGATCACCGACTTTCCATCCGGCGATAACGCTACGGCACCACCTTCTCCCAACAGAACTGCGGGGGAGCCGTCAGTCTTTCGGATATAGACCGCGTAGGTCAATCCCCCAGACTTGGAATAGGCCAGTGAGCCTCCGCCGCCTTCTTCATCGAACAGCAGCGTCTTGCCATCAAGGGAAATTTCCGCCGGATACGAATAGTCGAGCCAGGATAGATCGCGTTGCCGGGCGTCGCCTTCGGTGATGCCAACCAGCTCCCGTCTCCAGCTTGCACGCATCAACAGTACCCGCCCGTCGCGGAATACGTCGAACAGCATCAGCGCACCGGGTAACCGCAGCACCATTCGCTCTTTGCCGTCCATGGTAACGGCATAAAGCGTGCGATCCACGCCGGACTTGCTCGCCGTGAACCAGACTTCGCTGCCGTCGGCCGACCACGCCAGCCCTTGGATGGTGTACCACTCTTCCGAAAGCGTCTTTCGCTTGCCTGCCATGTCAACCACAGCGAGCGATCCGCGATCGTCGCCTTGCACCGGATGGTCAGCGAATGCGATGTACTTTCCGTCGGGCGAGAACCGTGGATGGCCGATCCACCCGCCTGTCTCATACAGTGGCTTTCCGATAGGGAACTCGAGGCGATTGCGACCGCCAAAGTCCCGCACCACGGCGAGATTGTTTCCATCGGCCGACCAGTCAGCCCATTGCACCTGCTCCAGCACTTCACGAGGCGCTCCGCCCACCAGGGGCGCCCGCGCCAGCGTCCCCATGCTGACCCATGTCCCGATTGCCTTGCTGTTCACCAGGACTGCCATTTCCGCCGTCGATGAAACCGATAACAGTTGGGTGTGCCCCAATCCCATGGAGCGCGCCTCCGGCGCCTCCGGGCGAGCGGTGAAGACATCCGGAGGACCGCCTTGCCATGCGGCGCTATAGAGAATGGTCTGTCCATCCGGAGCGAAGCGAGCGGAGCGGATGCTTCCGCGGCGGAACGTGAGCTGACGGTATAACGGAGGAGTTGTCTCCGGCGTGGAGAACAAGCGCTTGCCGCCCAGCACTCCCACTGCCAGCGCCACGAGCACAGAGGCCGCCAGCACTAACCACGTGCGGCTCGACTTCCTCAGCTCTGGTGCGAGAGCGGGAGCAATCGGCAGAGTACTTCCTGAAGCGTCGGATGTGTCAGTCACCACCGAGGTGCGCGAGGAATCCAGAGAGCGCTTCAGGCGCTTGAGATCGGCGCGCAACTCCGCCGCGCTCTGGCAGCGCATCTCCCGGTCTTTCTCCAGCGCCTTGTTGATGACGTCTTCGAGCTTGGCAGGAAGATGCGGGTTCAAACGCGTCGGCGTGCTGGGCGCGCGGTTAAGAATGGCCTCGGTGACGACGGCCGAAGTCTCTCCTCGAAAAGGCAACACCCCTGTCGCCATTTCATAAAGCACAATGCCGAATGAAAACAGATCGGTTCGGCCGTCCAGTTCCTTGCCGCGGAGTTGCTCCGGAGACATGTACGCGACCGTGCCCACCGCCGTGCCGGGGCTCGTCAGGTCCAACGAAATATCATCAGCCCTCGTCTGGGAATCATCACTGGCGGCCTTGCGCGCAATCTTCGCCAGCCCGAAATCCAGAATCTTCGCGTGCCCGCGGTCAGTGACAAAAATATTCGCCGGTTTGATATCGCGATGAACAATGCCCTTCGCATGCGCCGCATCCAGCGCATCGGCCACCTCGATCCCGAGGGTGAGCAGTTTCTCCAACTCGAGCGGGGCTCCGTGAATCAAGTGTTTCAGCGTCTGGCCGCTCAGGCATTCCATGACGATGAAGAGATGCCCTTCGTGCTGGCCAATTTCGTGGATGGTGCAAATGTTGGGATGGTTGAGTGCCGATGCGGCCCGTGCTTCGCGGCGAAAACGCTCCAGCGCTTGCGGGTCTTGCGAAGCCTGGTCGGGAAGAAACTTAAGCGCAACGAACCGGCCAAGCGAAGTGTCCTCCGCTTTGTAAACCACTCCCATGCCACCTCCCCCGAGCATCTCCAGGATGCGGTAGTGGGAGATTGTTTGGCCGATCATCTGTTCAGTAGGAATAAGTGGCGTCCTCGAACCTGGAAGCGAGCGCCAGCCATATTAGGAGGGAACCGCCATTCCGTCAATTGGCGGCCCGCTCCCCAGGACGAGAGCCTGCCCCTGGCCACCTGACACTTAGCTCGCTACTGCAGCAGGGTCCCGTTCCCGTTCTCCTCTTCGGCTGGGATAACCACGGCGGCAGCGACACGATCTCCGGGCTCCAGGTGCAGCAGGCGTACGCCTTGCGCGGCGCGTCCTGACTCGCGGATGGTGCTCGAGTCCATGCGGATGATTTTCCCGTACTGGCTGATCAGCATGACCTCGGATTCTTCCGTCACCTGAGCGATGCCGGTCACTTTGCCATTGCGTTCCGTCGTCCTCACGTTGATAACGCCTGATCCACCCCGTCCTTGTAGACGGTACTCGTCGGCGGGTGTGCGCTTGCCGTACCCGTTTTCCGTAACCGAGAGGATGAGCGAGCCCTTGATCGGAATCGTTTCGTCTGTCGCGGTCGCCTCCGGTACCCCGGCCTTGGCTTTCGCGTTCTGCAGGTCAGCCTCCGCCTTCTTTACATCTTTGGGCGTGGTCGCCATGCCCACGATGTAGTCGCCCTTATCCAGGTTCATGCCGCGAACTCCGTATGCGGGCCGTCCCATCGAGCGGACGTCTGACTCGTCGAACCGGATCGCCTGGCCATCATGCGAAGCCAGGAAGATGATCTGACTGCCGTCCGTCAGCGTAACCCCAACCAGTTCGTCGCCCTGATCGATGCCAATCGCGTTGATGCCGATGGAACGCACGTTGGCGAATTCCTTCAGCTCCGTCTTCTTCACTGTGCCGTTCCGCGTGGCGAAGAAGATGTAGCGTCCCTCTTCTTCCAGGTTGCGTACCGCCAGCATGGTGCGAACGTTTTCCCCTGGCTGCAGGGAAACAAGGTTGCCGATGTGCTTGCCCTTTCCGGCCGCGCCGATGTCCGGAATCTCGTACACCTTGAGCCAGTACACGCGCCCAGTGTTGGTGAAGATCAGGATGTAGGCGTGAGTCGACGCAATGAACAGATGCTCGACGAAATCTTCATCCCGCGTCTTCATGCCGGTGCGTCCGGTACCACCGCGGCGCTGCATGCGGTACGTCGAGATGGGCGTCCGCTTCATATAGCCCGAGTGGCTTACCGTGACCGCCACCTGCTCATCGGCGATCAAGTCTTCCAATTTGATCTCGGCTGCTTCGTCTTCAATGAGGGTTCGGCGGGCATCGCCGTATTGCTTCTTCACCTCTTCGAGTTCCTTCACGATCACGCCGCGAAGTTTCTTCTCGGAAGCGAGAATCGATTCGTACTCGGCAATGTTCTCCCGCACTTGTCCCAGCTCTTTGGTGATCTCGTCGATCGACAATCGCGTCAACCGGTGCAATTGCAGTTCGAGAATTGCCTCGGCCTGGATTGCGGTGAACGGCTTCTCAGGATCGAGCTTGGGCACCCGCCCGGTGGTGTTGATGTCGATCTTCTTCCCGGCGAAATAAGCAACAAGGTTTTCGCGGGCTTCGCCTCGGTTCGCGCTCCCGCGAATGATGACAATCACATTGTCGAGGTGATCGAGCGCGATCTTGTAGCCTTCCAATATGTGCTCGCGCTCTTTCGCCTTCATCAGCAGGAAGGCAGTGCGGCGGCGGACCACGTCAACCCGATGCTCAATGAAGTACTTCAGCGCCTGCACCAGGCCCATTTCCTTGGGCTGGCCATTGGCCACCGCGAGCAGGATCATGCTGAAACTCTCCTGCATGGCGGTGTGCTTGAATAACTGGTTGAGCACGATCTGCGGTTCGGCGCCGCGCTTGAGCTCGATCACGATCCGCATTCCGTCGCGGTCGCTCTCGTCGCGAATATCGGAAATGTCTTCGATGTCTTTGTTGTTCACCAGGTCGGCGATCCGCTCGATCAGCCGTGCCTTGTTCACCTGGTAAGGAATTTCCGTGACCACGATTGCCTGGCGATCTTTATTGAAGGTCTCGATCGCCGCCTTGGCGCGCATCATGAAGCGCCCACGCCCGTTCTTGTAGGCTTCGAAAATTCCGGCTTTCCCGTGGATGATTCCCGCCGTCGGGAAGTCGGGTCCCTGAACGAATTTGAGCAGGTCGATGAGCTGCGCGTTGGGATTGTTCACCAGCGTGATGGTCGCATCGACAATCTCGGTTAAGTTGTGGGGCGGAATGTTGGTCGCCATGCCCACCGCGATCCCGTTCGAACCATTAACCAGCAGGTTGGGCACTCGGGTAGGAAGAATCGTGGGCTCGACTGTCGACTCATCGAAGTTGGGCACGAAGTCGACAGTGTCTTTGTCTATGTCCGCCATCAGGTCTTCCGCGATCCGCGTCATCCGGCATTCGGTGTATCGATAAGCTGCCGGAGGGTCGCCGTCCACCGAGCCGAAATTTCCTTGTCCATCCACCAGCGGGTAGCGCAACGAAAAGGGCTGTGCCATGCGGACCAGCGCGTCGTACAGGGCCGTGTCGCCATGCGGGTGATACTTACCCAGACATTCACCGACCACCTTGGCGCACTTCACATACTTGCGGTTGTGAAAGATGCCCATGTCGTGCATTGCGTAAAGAATGCGACGGTGCACGGGCTTTAATCCGTCGCGCACGTCAGGCAGCGCCCGGCCGATGATGACCGACATCGAATAGTCGAGATACGAACGCCGCATCTCCTCTTCAATGTTGACGGGTTGAATGTTGAGCGCGCCCGGACCTTGTCCGTCGCCGCCGCCCGGCGGATTTAAAGGAAGTTGAGGATTCTGCTCGTCTGCCATGTCTCAGCTTTCAGCAATCAGTTCGATCGTCGATTCCCGCAATACACAACCCGTAAGTGTGCGCTTTTTGCACGCCCGTCCGATCAACCTAAGTCATTGCATTTGCAGGACGTTATCTGCGGATTCAGTATACAAAATTATACCACGGCAGAGCCAATTTCGGGTTGTTAGGCAAGGTACAATTCGGGGCGGTCAGCGCGCAGAAAGCGGGCGAACGAACTCTGCAATTTCGTCCAGCAGTTGGCTTCGTCCATGCTGTGGGCGGTCTCAATGGACGAAGTGCGTAGCATTTGGAAGCACCACAACCTTTTCGCGTACCGTGTGCACAAGTTGCTGCTGCAACAACTCGCGATCGTCTGGCCGGGACCAGAAATCCCGTTCTGCAGCCAGGATCAAGGTTGGGGCAGTGATCAAAGAAGCGTCCCACAACTGGCGTCCGGTGGCCAGGTAGAAGCTGTCTTCCAGCGCACCGCAGGGCGCCCTAAAACTGGGCGGCGTTCGTGTGTGACTACTGGGGTCGGTGGCGAGTGCTGCCTCCGCGTAAGCCTTTGTCACAGCCGGATCGCGCCACGAACTCTTGTCCTCAACCGGTATGCTGCGATCCCACGCACGGAAAAGAGGTTTTTGGTCGCTGAAATTGTAAGCCCCGCAAGCAGCGCGATTGAATCGGCCCGGGTGCGCGGGATCCTCGAGATCAGAACCGTGTCCAACCATGGAATGGGCGAAGCTTCCCCCGTAGAGGCTGTTGAGAAGGATCAAGGCACTGATCTTTTCAGGATACAGACTGGCATAGTAGCCCGCCCATTGTCCCCCGTCGCCCAGCCGAACAGCGCCCACTTGCGATAGCTTGCGACGTAGTCGAATCCAATCGACAACCGACCCGATGTCACGGGCCGCTTCGTTGCTCCGCACCAGCACCGGGTGGGCAGAAACCGGCTCATCCATTTCCCTCGGCCGAGTAGAGCGACCATAGCCGCGAACGTCCATGATGTAGACATCGAAACCGCGCAGCGCCAGACCCGCCGCTGGCGAGCCTCCCGCAACCGGCAGGTCGAACGAGGCCAGACCGGGAACGCGCGCGCCGTGAATCAGGACGACAGGCCGTCCTGCTGGCCCTTCCTGCTCTCTGACTTCCCGGGCGAATAAACGTATGCCGGGCTCACCCGAAACCTGAAAGTCCCGTCGACTGATCCTGGCATCTTCGGGCCAAGCGCTGCCGGGACAGAACGCAACGACTATCGTTGCGAGGAGGCAAAGAGCAGTTTTTTGCTGAGACAGGCGGCGCCCTGCGCTGCCATTACGGCCGAGTGACGACCTCATTGGGTCCTGACGGAAGAATGAACTTTACGCCGCGGTCGCGGTTCAAGCGGAAAGTTGCGGGCAGGTCAAGTTCGGCAAGCTGGATTTTCTGTTGCCACGCGCCGCTGGTCCAGTAATCGGAGCCGACATACATCATGCCCCCAATGATCGCGTAACTGCTCACTTCCTGCTGGCGGCCGCCGCGAAACACGATCACCGCTGATGCCGCGGCGGGGGCGTTGAGAGTCTCCCGGGCTTGTGCACTCCTCGGAGTCGACGCAGCACGGGCAGGCGCCATGGGCTGAACATAGTCGAGCTGACGGTCTTGTCCGGGCTTCATGCTCGCAGCGCTGTACCGCACGTAACGATCACCTTGCCACTCGATGAGTAGGGCTGGGGCGGCATGCCTGGATTCCTCAGCCACGGCGGGAGTGCTTGGCGCAGCAGGCGCCGCCTGAACGAAGATTACCGAAGGCGACGGCGCCTTCTCGTAACTATAATCGCCCGCCCAAAAACCGTCTTCCAGAAAGATTTCGCCCGGGAAGAAGCGCCGTCCCAGTCCACCGCGAAAAAAATGTCCGGAACCAATAGTGACCGTGGCGCCCAGCGGCCCGCCGGTTACCGGACCTGCGCCAAATGGGGGGACAACAAATCCGCCTCGTTGTGCCTGTGCAGTCAGCACCACTAGAAAGATCAGGGGCGCAACGTAGGGCAGATTCCGCATGGCAAGTTAGTTTCCGCCGCCTCCGGACGGCAGCACAAAATCGACGCCGCGATCGTCATTCTCTTTTTGCGTGGCGGCAAGGTCGAGATCGGCCAGCGCAATCTTCTTGGGCCGCCCTGACGATAGATCGTAGAGCAAGCTGCCTTGGATTGCGTAATTCTTGACCTCGGTCTCATGACCATCTTTGAACACCAGGACCGTGGAGGGCTGATCGCTTACTGGAACCGCGGCCGCCGAGCTTGCCTGCTCCTGCACGCTTTCGCTTGGCTGATTGTTCTGCTCTGTTGAGGCCGGCGTGGACGGTCTCTCAACATCCGATATTGCGGGAGCAGGGCCTCTCCGGTCGAAAATCGTTGGACCCGCGGCGTACTGACCTTCCATCGTGTCGTCCGTTCCCGGTTCGACCACCGAATAGTCCGGATAGTACGGGTACACCGGTACCGCGTAATAAGGGACAAATACCGCCTGCGAATGATGTCGCCCCTGCCCGTTGAAGCAGCAATGATGAAAGCCTGAGAACACGGGATTCGGCACGACTCCGAATGGCCCAAGTGAGGTCACGCTGGCCGGCACCCCGGGGGTTGGACCGCGACCCGGCCCAAAAGAAGTCACAGACGGCGGCACTCCGTGGATTTGCGCGTGCACGGCAGGAGCGATCGCCAGGATCAGACTCAAACCCAAAACCCGCAACATACGAAAATCATAGCCCAAAAGAGCAGTCATGGCCCGTGCCTCTATACCTTAGATGATGGTACTGAGCTATTGGGCAGGTAATTTTGCCAGGGCCGCGTATTCCATGCGGGGGGTCACCGCTTTAGAACACCTTTCTTGTATCCGGGCGGTCAGCGCTTTAACGGCGCCGTAAAAGCATACAAATGAGCCGGTGGCTTCAGCTGCTCCGGTCATGAGTCAGTTCCGCTGAGCAACACCGGGCCATTGTCTAGATGTCCAGGTTCTTCACGTCGAGCGCATTGTCCTCGATGAACTTGCGCCGCGCTTCCACGTCCTCGCCCATCAAAGTCGCAAAGATGGTCTCCGACTCGGCAATGTCCTCGAGCTTTACTGAGAGCAGCGTGCGGCGCTCCGGATCCATCGTCGTCTCCCATAGCTGTTGCGAGGTCATTTCGCCCAACCCTTTGTAGCGCTGGACAGTAAAATCTTTTTTACCCTGGGCAAGCACGTAGTCGAAGAGATCGCGCGCGTTGCTCTTCTCGACAACTTCTGGCACGGCGGCTTTCTTTTTGGGAGCAGCCGAAGTGCGCTTCGCCGCCTTTTCCACGTCCTCGCGCTCGGCATCGCTCAGTTCTTCGCCGTCGCCGTCTGCCTTCGACGCGCTCGGCTTGGCGATTTCCTCCACAATGAACGGCGGCTCCATATAAGGCTCGATCTGCTTGAATTTCGAGAGCAGTTGCCGGTACTCCGGCGTGGACGCCAGTTCCCAATTGATCAGGTGCTCGGCACCCTGCGAATTGACGTACCGTACCTCCCAGAGGTTATGTTCTTCGTCGAAGCGCGACTCCACTTCTTTAAAGCTGCGTTCCTTCTGGATTTTCTTCAGTTCTTTTTCCAGCTTCTCAATTTTCTTCGGCGGAGTTTTCTTGTCACCCTCAAAATCCGCATGCTTCGACAAATCGATCTTCGGCAAAAGCTCGGTGACCTTCTCGTCACGCAGGCGCTTTTCCAGTTTGTCGAAGAAACCCATGAACTCATTGAGCACGGTCATAAAGCGCGCCAGGCTTGCGCCTTCCAGCTTGGCTGCTCCCTCGCCGTAACGCACCACCAGTCCCTCCGCCGCGCGCTTGACCATCACTTTCACGAAATCGCGGTCGTCCTTGATGTACTGCTGCGATTTGCCTTTCTTGATTGAGTACAGCGGCGGCTGCGCAATGTAGACGTTGTTGCGCTTGATGAGTTCCTGCATGTGACGAAAGAAGAACGTCAATAGCAGCGTGCGGATGTGGCTACCGTCCACGTCCGCGTCGGTCATCAAGATCACTTTTCCGTAACGCAGCTTGGTGGGATCAAAATCCTCTTTTGCGATTCCCGTGCCCAGCGCCGTGATCATGGCGCGAATTTCTTCGTGAGCCAGCATCTTGTCGTAGCGGGCCTTCTCTACGTTCAGAATTTTTCCTTTGAGCGGCAGGATCGCCTGAAACCGCCGGTCGCGTCCCTGCTTCGCCGTTCCGCCTGCGGACTCGCCCTCCACCAGGAACAATTCGCAGCGGTCCGGCTGGCGCTCGGAGCAATCCGCCAGTTTTCCCGGCAGTCCTCCTCCATCCAGCGCGCCTTTGCGGCGCGTCAAGTCGCGAGCCTTTCGGGCAGCTTCACGCGCGCGCGCCGCTTCTATCGCCTTGTTGATAATCTTGCGTGCGACAGTCGTGTTCTGCTCGAAATACGCGCCCAATCGTTCGTTGACGAACGCCTGGACGATGCCGGCGATGTCGGAGTTCAGTTTGCCCTTCGTCTGTCCTTCAAACTGCGGCTGCGGCAGTTTCACGCTGATGACAGCCACCAAGCCTTCCCGTACGTCGTCGCCGGTCAGATTTTCTTTTACGTCCTTGAACAAGCCCATCTGCTGCCCGGCGTAGTTGATAGTGCGCGTCAGCGCCGTGCGGAAGCCGGAGAGATGCGTGCCGCCATCCACGGTGTTGATGTTATTGGCGAAGCTGAACACCGTTTCTGAGTAAGCGTCGTTATACTGCAGGCCGATTTCCATCACCACGCCGTCGCGGTCCGCTTCCATGTAGATGGGCTTGTCGTGCAGGACCTGCTTGCCGCGGTTCAGGTGCTTGATAAATTCTGCGATGCCGCCGTTGTACTTGAATTCGGAATGCTTCGCTTCACCGGTTTTCGGGTCGGTGGTGCGCTCGTCCGTCAGCGTGATCAGCAGGCCCTTGTTCAGGAAAGCGAGCTCGCGCAACCGTTGTGCCAGCGTGTCGTAGTTGTACTCCGTGGCACCGGTAAAGATTTTCTTGTCAGGGACGAAGTGAACCTTGGTTCCGCGCTTCTTGGTCGCGCCAATCTTTTTCAGCTTGCTGGTAGGTTCGCCTTCCGAATAGGTTTGCTCCCAGGTAAATCCATCGCGCCAGATTTCCAGATCCAGCTCGTGACTCAAGGCGTTCACACACGAAACGCCGACGCCGTGCAATCCGCCTGAAACCTTGTACGAGGATGAATCGAACTTCCCCCCGGCATGCAGGGTGGTCATGACTACCTGGGCGGCAGGAATCTTCTCTCCGTCAATGTCCATGTTGTCGACAGGTATGCCGCGCCCGTTGTCCACGACCGTGATCGAATTGTCGATGTGAATGGTGACTTCGATCTTATCGGCGTAGCCGGCCAGCGCTTCGTCTACCGAGTTGTCTACGACTTCATACACCAGGTGATGCAGGCCAAGTTCGCCGGTCGATCCGATATACATAGCCGGACGCTTGCGCACCGCTTCCATCCCGCCGAGTACTTTGATGGAATCGGCAGTGTAGTCACCGTTCCCGTTAATTGCGGCCTTTCCATTCTTGGCTTTGGTATCGACGGTCGTGTTTGTAATGACTTCTTTGGTGGACATTCAGCTCCGTGCAGCGTTCCGATTTACTTCGGCTGGACACAATTTTCGGTGCTCCCAAGCTCCACCAGACTAAGCTTACCCATCGCTCCTCGGTGGCGCCGGAAATCTACCTCAAATTGTTGAATCTACTTGTACTTATTGGCACCGAAACTACTTTGAATTATACCACGCCAGAGCCCATTTTTCGAGCCCGGAACCGCCTCGGTAAAGCGCCAAAATCAGGCGACTTGAGGCCCGTTCCGCGAATCGAAAAGGGGTCGAGTTCCAACTCGTGCTGGCCCGGATTTCTCATGAAAAAAGTCACATGCGTTCTCATTCCGCTGCTTTTACTTGGCCTGAGCCCATCCCTCTGGGCCTCGGTCGACCCGCTACAGCTCATGATCTCTGGGCGCGCAGACCAGGCCGTCCAGCAGCTTTTGGCACGCGTCCAGGTCGATCCTAAAGATGGGAACGCCTATAACCTGCTCTCGCGGGTATTTTTTGCCGAGGAAGATGGCGACCGGGCTGCCGAAGCTGGAGAGAAGGCCGTAGCGCTTAACGGAGGCAGCAGCGAGTTCCACGACTGGCTGGGGCGAGCTTATGGGCTCAAGGCCGATCACTCGGGAACGCGAGCGGCCTACAGCCTGGCTAAGAAGGTACGAGCGGAATTCGAGCGCGCCGTTGCTCTCGACAAAAGCAATATCCAAGCGGCTAAAGACCTGGTCGAGTACTACCTCGATGCTCCTGGTTTCCTAGGCGGCGGCAAAGACAAAGCTGCCCAGGTTGCTGATCAACTCGTAGCCATAGATCTTCCGGTCGCACATTGGATTCGGGCACGCGTTGCCCAGAAAAACAAGGATTTCGGCGCCGCCGAAAATGAGTACAAGGCTGAAATCGCGGCGAGCAAGCAGAAGGCGGAAGCATGGTTGGACCTTGCGACGTTTTATCAGCAGCAAAAGCAGACCGACAAGATGGACGATGCCGTACAGCATGCCTTGCGCGAAAATGTGGCGGGCACGTCGACACTGTTTGACGCCGCCAATCTCTACTACAGGGCAGGCGTCAACCTCCCGCATGCCCTCGAGCTGTTGCACCGCTACCTGGATTCGAACATGGCCGAGGACGCCCCTGGCTTTCAGGCCCATTACCTGCTGGGTGAAATTGATCAGAAGCAGTCCGACGTCAAAGCCGCAGCTAACGAGTTCCGCGCAGCCCTTGCTGAGGCCAGCCAGTACACTGACGCGCGAGACGCCTTGAATAAGTTGACCGCGTCCCAAGTCGCCTCACGCCAATAATGAAGTCAAGTTCGGCCTGGCGCGTCGTTCTCATCCTAGCGCGTCAGCGAGCGCCCTTACCTGGCGCAAAACGCAAGTTATCGATAAGCTCGTTCACCTCATCCTCGCTGCCCCCAATAAACGCGAACGATACGGCATAGCCCTTCTCCACTGTCACCAGCGAGGTCTGTTGCATCGTTACTCTCCCCCGCTCTTTCGCGAAGTCTCCTCGAACCAGGGTGTGGCCGCTCACCGGAAAATCGTAGGGCTGGCTTATGACTTTGAAGCCCTTTGCCGTTGCCAGTTCCGTAATGGGTCCAAAATAGTCGGCGGCGTTTTTCAAGCCCGAAAACTGCGATATTTTTTCCGCTGTAATCACTACCGCTGAATTGACCGTGTCACCTGTGGCCTCCGGCGGACGCTCAAACACGGCCAGCAGCAGCATCGATTTGCCGGCTTCCTCAGACTCCTTCATTTGCGGCGACCGGTCCACCCATCCATATGGAACTTTATAAGAAAATCCGAAACTTGGATTCCGATACACATTGTCGGCGAGAACCCCAGCGTCAGGCACGCGCCCGGGCGACTTCGTATATCCGTGGGACTTCGAGGAGGACTCTGGCGAGGGCGCCTGCGCGCGCAGGTTAATGCCCAGCAATGTCGGCAAAAGCAGTACCAGGACAAAGCGGAAGTTGGAACCACTCATGGCGTCATACTACAAGAGAGCGCCGGTCCATGATCCAACCAGCTTGAAAGCGCACTGATCCTGCGGCTACCAAACAACATTCAATGCCGCCGAGTAGGAACTATCAGGCCCTCAGTCCGCAGCGACCGCCGTGGCCGCTACCGGCTGCCCGCAGTGCGCACAGCGGCGCGCATCAATGGGAATTTCGCTCAGGCATTCTGGACACTTCTTGGTCGTCGGATCCGCTGGTGCCGGAGCCTTCCTCATCCGTGACACCAGTGAATTCACCGGGGTCACCACGAAGAAGTACACCGCCGCCGCAACTAACAGGAACGCGATGGCGGCATTGATGAAATCACCAATCGCGAACACGCTGTTGTTGACGGTGAATTTAATGGCTGAGAAATCGGGTTTGCCCACTAACGCGGCAATCAAAGGTGTAAGCAGGTCTTTCGTAAAGGCCGCGACCACGGTGGCGAACGCAGCGCCCACCACTACGCCCACGGCCATGTCGATGACATTTCCGCGGAGGATAAACTGCTTGAAGCCTTTCAGCATGAGACACGCTCCCGGCCAGATATGGGCGCAACTCTACGGCGGTAGGGTACGGCAGGTCAAGGGCACAACTCAGGAGGATAGGCCAAAAACTAAGCTACAGCGGTACTGGAACGCTGCCGGTTCCGGGGTGGAACCGTTTGCAAGTAGCTGAGAAACTGCCAATTTTCCGCTCAGCCGCTAGGGCAAGCCCATCAGATACGCATGGGCATTACGATATAGCGGTACTTATACTCCTCGCTGTCAGCAGGCCGAAGCTGCCCTGCCGACTGCGGATCTTTCAACTCCAGCCGCACTTCGCCCGAGCCCGTGGCCTTAAGGAAGTCGATCAGGTACTGCGCGTTGAAACCGACTGTCAACGGATCGCCATCATAATCGGTCTCGATCGAGTCTTCCGATTCCCCAGTCTCGGTTGAAGAGGCCGAGATCTTCAATTCGCCCTTCTCGAGGCGCAGCCTCACCGCCCGGGACCGCTCATCGGCAAACTGTGCGACGCGCTGGATCGCCGAGCTCAAATCATCGCCATGGAGCGTAATCAGCTTATTGTTGTCCTTGGGCAGCACCGCCTCGTAGTTGGGAAACTGTCCCGTTAGTTGCCGGGAGGTCAGAAGCCGTGGCCCGATACGGAAGAACAACGTCGACTCGTCTTTGGCAAACTCGATCACTTCCGTGTCCGTCGAGTCCACCAGCGACTTCAGTTCGTCCATGGCCTTCTTTGGGATGAGCGTCTTCATCTCGCCCGATACGCCTTCAAATTTCTCCCCCGGGCGCTCGATGTGAGCCAGGCGATGACCGTCCGTCGCCACCATGGTGATCGATTCCGGCTTCAGCACCATAAGCGCGCCATTCAACGTGTAGCGGGACTCCTCATTCGCGATCGCAAACCCCGTCTTGGCGATCATCGATCGCAGCACCTGGGCAGGTATTTTGACCACCCCCGCTGTCGGAAAAACCGGCAGCGTCGGAAAATTTGATCGGGCCATGCCCACCATCTTGGTGTTCGATCGCCCGCAGCGAATGCTGACCCAATGGTTCTCCAGCAGCTTGATGGTAATGTCGGCGTCGGGAAGAAGCTTTACGTAATCATGAAGCTTCCGGGCAGGAATCGTGCAGGAGCCTTCCTTCTTCACCTTCGCGGTGCAGGATGTCCGCAAGCTGAGATCCAGGTCGGTGGCGGTCAGCGATAACTTGTCCCCGCCCGCCTCGAATAAATAATTCGACAGAATAGGGATGGTGGTTTTCCGTTCAACCACACCTTGGGTCGCGGTAAGCTCGCGCAAGAGCTCGAACTTGCTGACCATGATCTCCATTGTGGATGTTCCCGTCGCAGTGGCCACTTCTACCGGCATACCAGTCTCCCCTTATGACACGTCAGCAAACCGGAATCGGGTGGGCTGGGAGAATCCCTAGTCCGGCTACTTGTATGAATCGTTTATATCAAAAGGAAAAGCTCTAAAACCAGCCAGATCGGCACCCCCTTGTTAAAAGGCTGCTGCGAGGCGCGACGCGGTCCGCCGCCCATGTGCGCGACCTATGACCAGAAGCTGTTGCCCTGGGCAGGTCGGGCTAAGTTTAGCCGCCCAACTGCTCCGTGAGCTTGTTGATGAGCCGGTTCAAATCTTTATCGTTCTTGCGCGACTCTTCAATCTTCTCCACGGAGTGCAGAACCGTTGTGTGGTGTTTTCCGCCGAACTGCCGCCCGATTTCCGGCAACGAAGCCTCCGTCAGGTGCTTGGCCAGGTACATCGCGATCTGCCGGGGATAGACGATCGCGCGCGAGTTGTTCTTGGCCTTGATCTCCGCCAATCGCAGCCCGAACTGCTCGGCCACGGCTTTCTGAATCGACTCGATCGTGACCTTGCGCGCTTGCGAGTCGATAAAGTTCTTTAACACCTGCTGCGCGTATGGCAGCGTAATCTCAGCCCCGATCAACGAGGAATGCGCGACCAGCCGAATCAACGCGCCTTCCAGTTCGCGCACGTTTGAGCGAATGTTGGACGCGATATACAGCGCCACATCCGTTGGCAGGGTAACTTTCTCCTGCTCCGCCTTCTTCTGCAGGATGGCCACCTTGGTCTCAAGGTCCGGCGGTTGAATGTCGGCTATCAACCCCCACTCAAACCGGCTGCGCAAGCGATCCTCAATTTCCGCTAGTTCCTTGGGAGGCCGGTCGCTCGCAATCACGATCTGCTTCATCGACTCGTGCAGCGCGTTGAAGGTGTGGAAAAATTCCTCTTGCGTTCGTTCCTTCTGCGCAATGAACTGGATATCGTCGATCAGCAGCACATCCACGCCACGAAACTTATCGCGAAAGCTGGTCATCTTGTCGTAGCGCAGCGAGTTGATCATGTCGTTGGTGAACTTGTCGCTGGAAACATAGCAGATGGCCGCCTGGTTCAGGCGCTTCCTGATCTCGTGTCCAATGGCCTGCATCAGGTGGGTCTTGCCCATCCCCACTCCGCCATACAGGAACAGCGGGTTATAGGCTTTAGATGGGCGCTCGGCCACCGCCTGGCACGCGGCATGCGCGAACTGGTTGCCACTTCCAATCACGAACGCATCGAAGGTGTAACGGGGATTCAGTTGCGCGGCGCCGTCCCAATCGAATCGCGACTGGGTGACATAGCTCGTTGTTGCCACTGCCGCCGGCATCGCTGAAAGTCCGCCATCGTGGCGGACTGGCGTGGACGCTGGATCATCCTCCGGGGTCACAAACTTGACGTCCTGGTACTCAAGCCCGAGATTGTCGATTGCTTCCTGGATGAGATCGGCATACTTGTCGCCCACCTGCTGGAACTCGGCCGTGGGCACTCGCACGAAAAGAACGCCCCCACTGGCATGACTGTAGCGCGTAGGCTTCAGCCACGTGTCGTAAGACGTGCGGTTGATCTTTTTTTCTAGCGCATCGAGAATGCGCACCCACGGATTAGGAACTACGCTGGCACTGGAAACAGACATAAATGCTCGTTGCTGGTCCGCGCTGAGGCGGGACCCGGGATTTCACTTACTAGGACAAGAATTTTGTTTCGTGAAGATGGACTCCGCTCCGGGCGGAGTCGATTGCTTGATCGAAAACAAAAATTAAGTTGGAACAGAGCGGCATACTAGCACAATTTTTTTCGATTTGTGGAAAACTTCTTGGCAGTTTTTTTTACCGCAAAAATTTCTCTCCCCAATCCGATCTTCTGTCAAGTACTCACTCCATCAATGCAACGTACCTGGTGCAAAATCGCCTCCCACACGGCTTTTGCCACATCGCGCAAGCATTAATAGCTTCATGGTATTTGCATTTTCGTGCTGTGAGCTTCGTCACTCTTCGTGATGAACTTTGGCCAAACCGCGCGGCGGATTTGAACCCGATTATGAGCCCGCATGGGGCATCGGGCCATTGCAATGATTGCTTATCGAGTTCTCGAACTCGGACGCGCTACCGCCTGGTAGTCCTTGGGATACACCACCACGCAACGCCGGCCTGCTTCGCCCTGGCTTTCCGTGCGGAGATCTGCATGATCGCGCATCGCAAGGTGGACGATGCGGCGTTCCCGTGATGACATGGGAGCGAAAGTATAAGGCGTTCCTGTTCTGCGCACTTTTTCGGCGGCCACGTCCGCGGCCACGCGCAATTCCTGCAGGCGCATGGAGCGGTGATTCTTACAGTCGAAACTTACTTTCTCATGCTCGTTTCCCGGAAGCCGCAGCATTTCGATGGCCAGCAACTCAATGGACCGCAGCAACTCGGCGTTGCGCTCCAGCAGCAGCGCCGAATCCGGTCCGGCAAATTCCACCAGGATTTCCGGGCGCTCCCAATCTCTTTCATCCGGCAAGGGCGGATCGACTGTGATACGGTACTTCAACTTCAGCCCGCCGTTTGCCACCACCGCTTGCAGGAACTCGTTGATCTTGTTTGCTGCTGCAACTTTATCCGGAATAGCCACGAACTACTTCTCCTTCTTGCGCGCCCGCTTTGCCATCATCTCCTGCATCTCGCGGCCCAAGGCGGTCCGATTGATGATCGCCTGTTGTGCAATGCCGATCAACTGGCTGACCGACCAGTACAACGTCAAGCCCGCTGCCAGGTTCCAACTGATCACGCCCAGCATCACCGGCATGAGCAGGTTCATCATCTTTTGCTGCGCGGGATCCATGCCCTGCTGCGGCGTCATGCGCTGGGTGAGCAGCATGGTGATGATAATTCCGATGGGCAGAATGTGCCACGGGTCGGCCGACGATAAATCCGGTATCCACAGCCAATGCGCGTGGCGCAGATCGATGGCCACGCCCAGCATCGCGTAATACGCCCACAGGAACGGAAGTTGAACTACTAGCGGCAGGCACCCGCCGGCCGGATTCACCCCCTCTTTCTTGTAAAGCGCCGAAATTTCCTCGTTCATCGCCTGCTTGCGCGGATCGCGCATGCCATACTTCTTGTACTTCTCCTGGATCGCCTTGATCTGGGGCGCCACGCGCTGCATCTTGAGCATCGATTTCATCTGCGAGATGCGCAGCGGCATTAGCGCCAAGGTGATGATCAAAGTTTGCAGAATGATCGCCCAGCCCCAGTTGCCGACATACTGCGTCATCCACTTCAGCCACAGGAACAAAGGCCGCGCAATAATTCCGAAGAAGCCGAAGTTGACTAGCCCGCGAAGATCCTGGTCTGTACCCGCGATCGTGGGCACTTTGACCGATTCGAGCACAGGCAGAGATTTAGGCCCCACGAACATCCGCTCCCGCGTCTCGCCTCTGGAATCGCCCACCGCGGCGCCGAGAACGTCTTCCTTGATGGTTTCCTTGTTATTCGGGTTCTTAGGATCGCGCGGCACTTCGACCGGGTTGCGCAGCGTGATCAGCGTGGCGTTCTGAGAGTCTTCTGGAAGAAATACCGCGCCGAAATACTGATCGACCGGACCAGCCCACGCGAAGGGCCCTCGGACGGTGTTGCCGCCGCTGATTTTTTTGATGGCAAGCCGTTCGATGGTGCTGTTGTTCTGATACTCAATGCGGCTGCTGGCATAAGACGACGGGCTCGTCTCGTCGCCAAATCCTGCGGGCCATGCGGGAAGCGCGGCAACCGGGCTGCCCTGCGAAACTACCGAGGTTTCAACCCGCAACACGTAGGTGTGATCGAAACCGAAGGTCTTGCGGACTGAGATCCCCTGGCCGGAATATTCGAAGGTAATCTCCGCCGGGGCGGCTAGAGTGCCCGAACTGGATGCCACGAACAGGGCTGAGTTCAACTTGTTCCGCAGCGAATCATCGTAGGACCATAACGAAAGCGGATATCCGTACTTCGCCGCCGCCAGCGAATTGACCAGCTCCAGCGGTCCTCCTTTGTCATCCGTGAACTTCTTCAGGATCCAGGATGTGACTTGGGCGCCGCGGTTGGTGAACGTGATCCGATATAGGTCATTCTCGATTATGGTCTGTGCTTCCGCACTTGCCTGTTTGACACCGGCCGCGGGCGGAGTCGCTGCGCCTTTTTCTACCACCGCGCTGTTTGCTGGCGGAGCTGCTTCGTTCTGTAGACCCTGATTCTGGGCACCTTGGTCTTGCGGATTTCGCGCGGGCTGATTTTGCTTTTGGGGCTTTGATTCGGGTGCTTGTGGTCCGTATTTCTTCAGGATCGGCTGAAACAGCATGATCACCAGAAAGGTGAGCGCGAAGACCAGGAGCAGGCGTCGCTCCATGCCGGGTTCTTGCTGGGGATTTTGAAAGTCAGCCAAATTAGTCAGTACCGTTCATCTTGGTAAACACCAGCGGGTAATAAAATTCATGCAACTGCTGAATCAATCTCATGCTCAACCCGCCTCTTTTTCGAGCCGGGAGACAGATTTGACGACAGGATCGTAACCGCCTTTGACGAAGGGATGGCATCTCAGCAGGCGCCACGCCGCCCTCGCGCCACCGCGCAACGCTCCATATCGTTCCACCGATTCCATGGCATATTCGGAGCACGTCGGAATATATCGGCAGGCAGGCGGCAGCAAAGGCGACAACACCCACTTGTATGCGTGTAAAACCAATAGAACGATATTTTTCGGCACTTGCTTCACCAGCGCGTCATCGCGCCTTTGCCAACTTATGCTCAAGCGTTTCGAATGCCTTTGCCACTTCCGACTGCAACTCCACAAATTCCATGTTGAGCACGGACTTCTTCGGATTGATCACCACATCCACCGGCAGCGTAACGTGCCCCTGCAAGCGAACCGCTTCCCGCAACCGCCGCTTGATTCGGTTACGGTCGACCGCGCCGCCCAGCACCCGGCCCACTGTGAAACCCACGCGCGCACCCTCGCCTTCTGCACGCCGCAGGTAAAACACGGTCATGTGCGGGGAAAACTGCCGGCGTCCCTGCTGGTAAACTCGCTCAAAGTCCGCGTGCCGCAACAGGCGCGCACTGCCAGGGAACTTGCCCCCACTTGCATCTGCTGGTTTGGGGGCTGATTTGGGAGCGATATCGCCCACGGAAATCACGCTTTAAGACTCAGCTTACAAGTACCCGAATGACGCCGGGGGGAACTGCTACTCACGGAAGCCGGGCTTCACCGAAACCCGCTTGCGACCTTTGGCGCGCCGCCGCGACAGCACCTTGGCTCCGCTCTTGGTCTTCATGCGAGTCCGGAATCCGTGCTTCTTTGAGCGCTTACGCCGGTTAGGTTGGAATGTGCGCTTGGGCATGAAAAGTTAGCCGCTCCTGATTGCAAAAATCTGATTGAAGTAAACGAAGAGTATAAATGACCCGCCACAGAGGCGGCAAACCTGAGTTCGTCCACTTGCTGCATCGAAGCCCGGCAATCGACAATGGAATCAATGAATCTCGATGACACAATCATCGCCATTGCAACTCCGCCTGGCCGTGGCGGCATTGGCGTAGTGCGTTTCGCTGGACCCGAAGCGCTCGCGATTGCTCGGCCTATGCTGCGGCTTAAGCATGAACTCACTCCCGGCTCGGCCGTTTTCGGTGAGCTGGTCGAGCCTGGCTGCCAGGAGAGACAAAGCACAAAAACCGGAACCAAAGCTCTCGCGCAAGACGGATCTCCCAGCCGCATCGACGAAGTCGTAGTCACATACTTCCGCAAGCCGCACTCCTATACAACGGATGACATTGTCGAGATCTCCGCTCACGGATCACCCGTCGTCCTGCGCCACATTGTCGAACTCGCCCAGGCACGCGGTGCTCGACTGGCGGAGCCCGGTGAGTTCACCATGCGCGCCTTCCTCAATGGCCGCATCGATCTCACCCAGGCCGAGGCCGTGCGCGACCTTATCGACTCCCAAACCCTGTACCAGGCGCGGGTAGCCGCCCAGCAACTCGAAGGAGCTCTGTCCCGCCGCCTTCAGCCCGTCAAGCACAAGCTGGTGGAACTGATCGCGACTCTCGAAGCCGGCATCGATTTCGCCGAGGATGACGTTTCCGTCCTGCCGAATGCCGCCATCCTCGAACGCATCGCCGGCCTGCGCCTGCCTCTCGAGCAATTGGCCCGCAGCTTCGCCTTCGGCAAGCTCGTGCATGAAGGACTGACTCTCGCGATCGTCGGCCGGCCGAACGTGGGCAAATCCAGCCTCTTCAATCGCCTGGTCGAACGCGAGCGCGCCATCGTTACCGCCGCTCCCGGCACTACCCGCGACCTGGTGAGCGAAACCATTGCCATCGGCGGCATTCCTGTCAGGCTGGTCGATACCGCAGGCATTCGCGAAGCCCTGGACGAAGCCGAAAGTATTGGCATTCGGAGATCCCTGGAAGCCTTGGCTGACGCCGACATCGTGCTGGTCGTGCTGGATGCTTCGCAGCCCCTTGAATCTGTTGACCTTCAGTTGATCGAGCTGGTCACGGGACGGCCAGCCGTTCTTGTCGCCAACAAGACCGATCTGAACTCCCAATTTCCGATGCCCGCTTGTCAATTGCCGGCGGTGCGAACCTCCGCCAGCACGGGAGAGGGCCTTAGCGAACTCCGCTCCGAGATTCTGCGCCAGGGCGGAGGCGAATCGGGCTCTGAAGGCGAATCTGGCTTCCTAACCAGTATCCGGCATCAAAAGCTGGTGAATGATTCTCTCTCCGGACTTCAGGCAGCCCAGGTTGCAGTTGACACCAGCGTGCCTCACGAGATGTTACTGCTCGACCTCTATAGCGCTCTCCGTCCGCTCGACGAAATCACGGGCGCCACCACTACCGATGACATCCTTAACCTTATCTTCAGCTCCTTCTGCATTGGAAAGTAAATACCCGGAGAACTGCGGCTCTGCCTAGCTATGAAATCCAGCCAACGTAAGCGCGCCACTACATCGCACTCCGTTTCTCATCCCGACATTGACTGGTCAAGACTGCGCTCGGAAGCCGAACGTTTTGGCGTAAAGCGCTTCCGCCCGGGCCAGCGTGAAATCATGCAAGCCGTGCTCCGCGGCAGAGATGCTGTGGGCGTCATGCCCACAGGTAGTGGCAAGTCACTCACCTTTCAGCTCCCCGCTTTGTTGCTGCCGAAAGCCACCGTTATCGTTTCTCCGCTGATTTCTCTCATGCAGGATCAGAGCGAAAAAGCCGAGGAAGCCCAGATTGATGCCGCTACCGTGAATTCGACGCTTACGTCTGCAGAAGAGCGCGAAACTCTCGACGGCATAGCCGAAGGGGATCACAAGCTCATCTATGTCACGCCAGAGAGGCTGGAAAACCCGCAGTATCGCGATCTGCTTCGTGAAGGTGGCATCTCCCTGTTCGTCGTCGATGAAGCGCACTGCATTTCACAATGGGGTCACGATTTTCGGCCGGCGTATCTCTCCCTTCGCGATTCCATCCGCGACCTGGGGCATCCCCCGGTTCTCGCTCTCACTGCCACGGCCACGCGCGAGGTTCAGCAGGACATCATGCAGCAGCTCGCTCTCAAAGATCCGGTCATCGTCGACACCGGTATCGAGCGCCCTAACCTGTTTCTCGAAGTGTTCCGTACTGTAAACGGCGAAGCAAAGCGTCAGCGGATTCTGACTATCCTTGCTGGAATTGAAGGCACAGGGATTATCTACGTGGCTACCGTGCGCACCGCGAACGAGCTTCAACAATGGCTCTGCGACCACGGCATCAACACGGCGCGTTATCACGGACAAATGAAAATCCGCGACCGCGAACGCATTCAGCAGGAATTCATGGGCGACAGGTTTCACGTCATCGTCGCGACCAAAGCTTTCGGACTCGGGATCGACAAGCCTGATATCCGATTCATCGTTCATTATAATTTTCCCGACTCGCTAGAAAGCTATTACCAGGAAATCGGACGCGCTGGTCGCGACGGCCGTCCGGCCCGCTGTCCGCTTCTGTTTCGTCTGGAAGACCGAAGAATTCAGGGCTATTTTCTGGGCGGCAAGTATCCCAGCCGCGAACAGTCGCACAAGATCTACGAACTCGTGGCTGGCGCCCCGTCTGGCCCGTCGAGACAATCGTCGATAAGCACATCAGACCTGATCGCAGCCGCGGGCCTGCCCCAGCGCAAGGTCAAGGTGATTTTGGCTCAATTGGAGAGCGCGGGAATCGTACAGCGGCGCGCTGGCCAGATCCGCTGCATCCGAACCTTCTCGACCGGGGAAGAGATGTCGGATTTTCTCGGCTTCTACGAGCAGAGACATACCAGCGATCGCGAACGTCTTGACTCCATGATGGCCTACGCCGCCACGGCTCTTTGCCGGACTCGTTTTCTTCGGGAATATTTTGCAGAGGAACCTGGCGCCGACTGCGGCCACTGTGACAACTGCCGGGCTAAAACTGAAGGCACGCTACCTGCGGCAGAACCCAGCCGCGTTACTCCTCCGGCCAGTAAAAATGCCGCTGCCCTGGCCGCAGCGACGCTGGCGGGCGGCGAAAATGTCGCGCACACGGTGGCCGAAGCCAAACCAGTTTTTCAAATCGGCGACCGCGTTCGCCATCGCCGTTTCGGCACGGGACACGTCGTAGAGATCTCCGGCCAGAATCTCACGGTCGACTTCGCTGCGTCCGGCAACCGCCGCATTCGCAGCGCCTATTTACAAAAAGCCGCCTAGTGAATTCACTGAGCGGCTCCCATACATACTTAGTTCCGCAACCTCTACTTTGACTGCGCGTTGCCCGTACCATTGCACTGGCTGGAGATGTGCTTGATGCTCTTCACCTGGAAGGGATTGCTGGATGCGTTTTGACCAACACTGCCATTGTTGTCCTTTGGTGAACTGGTCTCGTTCTGAGCGGTGCTGGTGGAGACGCCCTGCACTTCTACTTCGTGCCCGACATGCTCCCCAATCTGCTGACTGCCGATTAACGAGTAACTCGTGCCGGTCTGCTCGTCCGTCAGCTTGTAGTTTCCGTTCGTCTCAGTTAAACATCCTCTGATCTTGGTCTGCCCTGGCATCGTATTCCCTGAGGTTTCTCCCGCTTGACTGCCTGTGGTGCCAGTCTGCGATCCCATGCTTTGTCCACTGGCGTCGCTGCCCGTCTGCGATCCCGTTGTGCCGGACTGCGAACCGTATGCTCCGCTCTGCGATCCAGTCGTGCCGCTTTGGGCGCCGCTTGTTCCGGTTTGCGACCCTGTCGTGGACTGTGAGCCCGTGCTATCCGTCTGGGCTGCGCTGCCACTCGGCGAACCCGTGCTTCCCGGCTGCGTGTTTCCGGACTGTGAGCCCACGCCGCCACCCTGCTGGCTTGAAGTTCCCGCCGATGTTCCCGAACTGCTCTGCGTGCTGCTACCCGACGTATCCTGCGCGACTACCCACGCCGCGCATAGAAACAGCACTGCGAACAACGCTATCCTTATCTTTGTCATGTCAGACCTCCGTGTCGGACTACTCTGATGTCCGGCCTGGACGACGGGTTTTCCCCCGTGTAGCCCAGTCTGGTTCAAGACAGCGCCACGAATGCTGGATTGCATATGCGGGACATAAAATTATTCACGGAATGCGTGCTTGCACTCCGCTTGGCATAGGCATGAGCACGAGTCACTTAGACAGGATCGCCAGGGTCTCGCGGAAAAGGGTGTCGAACGAGCCTGCCGTTTTGCCATTGCTCATGATTGTCGAGAGGGCTCGTTCCGCGGCCCCTCGCTGGTATCCAAGATTCACCAGCGCCGACAGCACATCTTCCTCTACTGCACTCACCGGAGTCGCGGCGGCGATCTCCTGTGTGCTCGGAGCGGGCAGCTTATCCCGGAGTTCGAGCACCATGCGCTCCGCCGTTTTTTTCCCGATTCCTGGAATTCGCGTGAGTCGCGGCACATCGTTGCCGCGGATCGCCCCGACCATTTCATCTGCGCCCATTCCGCTTAGGATCGTGATGGCCAGCTTTGGCCCGATCCCGCTCACCGTGATCAGCTTTTCAAACAGCTGCTTCTCCGCCGGACGCAGGAAGCCGTACAGCGCGATCACGTCCTCGCGCACATGTGTATGGATGTGGAGTGAAACCTCGCTGCCCAGCCCCGGCAGGTCGCTGAACGTAGGCACCGTGATGGTGACGTCGTATCCCACGCCGCCCACTTCCACAATCGCCTGGTTAGGACGCTTGCCGAGCAGCTTTCCCCGAAGGTGCGCAATCATCTCCGGAACATTGTAGCGCTCGCCTCGTAGCTTGGCTGGCGCGCGGACGAAGCGCGGCTCAGAACAGCATGCTTTGTCTGCGGGTTGGAGTGATTCCGAAGTGCTCGTACGCCAGTTGCGTCGCCACCCGTCCTCGCGGCGTTCGGTTTAAGAAACCAATTTGGATGAGAAATGGCTCGTAGATCTCTTCAATCGCATCCGGCTCTTCGGCCAGTGCCGCCGCCAGCGTGTTCACGCCCACGGGTCCGCCCTGGTATTTCTCGATAATCGTGAGCAGCAGCTTGCGGTCGATCTCGTCGAAGCCATGGCGGTCGACTTCGAGCATCTGGAGAGCCGCTTTCGCCGTCGGCAAATCGATCTTCCCCGCCCCCCTCACTTGCGCAAAATCGCGGACGCGCCGCAGCAATCGGTTGGCAATGCGTGGTGTCCCCCGCGCCCGGCTCGCGATCTCCATCGCTCCTTCGCCATCGACGTCTACCCCCAGAATTTCCGCCGAACGCCCCACGATCACCTGCAGATCTTCATGCGTATAGAACTCCAGCCGCAGCATGATTCCAAAACGCGATCGCAAGGGGGCGGAAAGTAATCCCGCCCGCGTGGTCGCCCCCACAAAGGTGAACGGCTTCACGTCCATGGTGTGCGTTCGCGCCGACGGCCCCTGTCCGATCATGATGTCCAGCTTGTAATCCTCCAGCGCGGAGTAAAGGATTTCCTCCAGCGCCGGTTGCAGACGGTGCACTTCGTCAATGAACAACACCTGCTTGTCTCGCACGTTCGTCAAGATCGCGGTGAGATCCCCTTTGATTTGCAGCGTGGGCCCGGAAGTCTGCTGAAACGCAGCTCCCAGCTCATTGGCGATGATGTTTGCCAGCGTGGTCTTGCCCAGGCCTGGCGGCCCGTAGAGCAGCACGTGATCCAGCGCTTCGCCCCGTGACCGAGCCGCCTGGATCGCGACGTCCAGGTTTTCTTTGACTTTTGGCTGGCCGATGAACTCTCGCAGCCTTTGTGGCCGGAGCTTCAGTTCAAACGAAGAATCGTCCTCGACCGGCGCGGCTGATACCAGCCGCTCCTTCAGCGAGGCATTTTCTTTGATCGAAGCCACTGGGCGGATGTTACCAGTTCTCCGTTGCCCCTCGCCAGACCCCAGTTGTGGACGTCAGCAGGGCGCCGGAGGCGCCAATCCCGTTCTTCGTGCACGAAAGATTCAGTTGCCCTGTTCCACTGCTCGCCTCATTGCCCCACCACACCAATTCTCCATCCATTCAGCTTGTGTTCGTCAAACCACGACACTTGCTGCTGGAACCAGGTCTTATTCCCCGACAGGTGGAACTTCTTGCTCACTGCGCTGAAATCCCGTGCGCTCAACAGGAAAGCCGCCGGACTGTCGCCGAATTTTTGCAACCGCTCCGCCAGCCACCCGCGCCCGGCTCTCAATGGTGTGGCCAGGATCACATGCATACCAGGAAAATAGGCCAGTTTCGCATCGAAGTCGCCGTGCTCCTCAATCACGGGGGGCTGCCAGTTGAAAGCTTTCTCGAACAGTGCGCTGGCAGCATTCAGGTCGCGTACACCGACTACGATCATGGCAAATCCGGTCAACCCAGAGTCCTTGAGACTCTCAGTCGGCTGCACACGCCACGCGCGCGGCGTGCGGTCCTGGATCAGAAAAGGTAATGTCGTTCCCGGCGCTCCCGATCCTAAATTGGCGGTTTGCCACTCCACCGACATGCCATCCGGACGTTTCCTGCTGCCGTCCTCCGGCCCGCTGACGGGAACGCCCGCGGCCTTCAGTCGTGCCACGTCCTCGCCAATATCCTGCGACGAGATGGCCCACGCGCACGGACCGGCATCGCCTGCCATCAAGTTCGACCACCCCGACCCTGCCACTTTGCCGGCGTTCTGCGGTGCGATCAGTTCAAGATAGGAACCATTCTCAAATCCCAGCAGCGCCATGTGAGTCACGCCATTCGCGTGCGGACCGCCGTAGTCGCTGCCGAGGCCCACGCTTGTAAATGCCTGCCGCAATGAATCGAGATTCGATCCGCATATCGAAGCATGGTCGATATTCAGAAATATTGGGCCTTTTGATTGATCTTCTGCCATCGCGCCTTTGCTGAGAATCGCAATGCTCGCCAACATAGCTACACATAAAACCAGCAAATCGCCCGTATGTTTCACCATCTCATGCCCTCCGAACTGTGCTCAGTGCCGAACCTAGTGCTGAACAGTTCTTCCTAAAATGAAAGGGCGGCTTTAAGCCGCCCTGCATCTCTCAATCTCTGCCAACCCACCACTACTCCTCCTCTTCTTTCACCTCGCCGCGCTCAGCTTTCGCCTTATCAATGATCTTTTCCTGCAGTTGCGCCGGCACAACGTCATAGTGGTGCATCTCCATGTTGAAACTGCCCCGGCCCTGGGTCATTGAAGTCAGGTCGGCGCCATAGGTCAGCATCTCTGACATCGGCACCTCGGCCTTGACCACCGTGTTGCCGCCCTTGTTATCCATGCCCTGGATGCGCCCTCGGCGGCTGTTCAAGTCGCCCATGATGGACCCTGCGAATTCATCCGGAACCGTGATTTCGACCGACATCACCGGCTCCAGCAGCGTTGGCTTGGCTTGTTCCATCGCCTTCTTGAACGCGATGCGGCCGGCCATCTGGAACGAGAGATCGTTTGAATCTACATCGTGATACGATCCATCATACAAAATCACGCGGAAATCTACCACCGGAAAGCCCGCCAGGTATCCTCGGGCAGCGGCATCTTTGATCCCCTTCTCCACAGCCGGAATGAAATTCCGGGGAATGGCGCCTCCGAAGATATCGTTTACGAACTCGAACTCTCCGCCCCGCGGCAGCGGCTCCATCTTTATCTTGCAATCGCCATACTGGCCGTGTCCGCCGGTCTGCTTCTTGTGCCGTCCCTGCACGTCCGCCTTGCCGCGAATCGTCTCCCGGTATGGAACCTTCGGCGCCTTCAGGTTCACTTCTGTGTGGTACCGCTTCTTCATCTTGGAGACGATCACTTCAATATGCTGCTGGCCGGTGCCCGCGATCAAAAATTCCTTTGTCTGGGCATCTCGGAAAAACCGCAACATCGCGTCTTCTTCCATGAGCTTGTGAATGCCGACTCCCAGTTTGTCTTCATCCGCGCGTGACTTGGGCTCGATCGCAAATGTGATGGCCGGCTCGGGCAACTTGACCGCCGGATACTGGATGACTCCCGCTTTGTCGCCCAGCGTGTCTCCTGTCAACGTGTCTTTCAGCTTCGCTACCGCTCCAATGTCGCCGGCATGCAGCTCGGTTACGGGAACAGCTTGCTTGCCCTGGGTTACCGAGATATGCGCAAGCTTCTCCTGGATGCCACGGTTGAAGTTTTGCACGCTCGCATCATTCTTGAGCACCCCTGAAAACACTTTGAAGTACGAGATGCGTCCGGCAAAGGGATCCGAAACAGTCTTAAACACAAACAACGATAGTGGCGCGCTGTCTTCCACCTTGCGGGATGGTGGCTCGCCATTCCCGGTCGTCACCTGGCCCCGAATGGGCTCACGCTCCGTCGGTGCCGGAGTGTAGTCGACAATAAAATCCATCAATTCATCGACGCCGATATTTCCCAGCCCCGACGTGAACAGCACCGGGAAGATGCGGTCTTCGCGAATCGCCTCATGCAGCGCGGGAACCAGGTCTTCTTCAGGAATCGTCCCCTTTTCGAAAAATTCTTCCATCAGCGCGTCCTTGCCCTCGGCCACAAGTTCGACGAGTCGTTCATGCTGCTCCTGCGCAGCATCTTTCAAGTTGGCGGGAATTTCGCCTTCCTTGCCCTTGCCGTTTCCACCCATCTCGTAGGTGTAGGCCTTCATCCGCACCAGGTCGATGATGCCAGTCAGACTCTTTTCGCTTCCGATTGGCATCTGCAATGGCATGACCGTGCGTCCGAAAGCCTTTGTCAGCGAATCGAGCACGCGGGTAGCATCGGCCCGGTCGCGATCCATGCGGCTGACCACGATCATGCGTGGCAGCTTGACTTCTTCGCAGTAGCCCCACACCCGCTCAGTCACGACCTCCACGCCGGCCACGCCATCCACGACCACCAGCGCCGACTCCACCACCGGCAGCACCATCTTGGCCTCATGGACGAACATGTTAAAGCCGGGCGTGTCCAGCAAGTTGATCTTGGTCTTTCCCCATTCCGCATACGCCGCGCCGGTCGTGATCGACATCTGCCGGGCAATCTCTTCCTCGTCGTAGTCGGTGGGTGCGCTGCCGTCGTCCACGCGTCCCAACCGCTGCGTGCTCCCCGCCGTATAAAGCATGGCCGAGACCAGCGAAGTTTTGCCCGCGTGCCCGTGCCCAATCAAGGCTACGTTGCGGATATTTGCGCCTTCGTAAATTTTCACGGATTCACTCCTTCAGCAGGCTAAGGAGAATGGTTCGGCCCGGAAGAGGATAAGGACAGGGTACAGGCCAGCCCAACAACGCCTGCGAAAACCTCGATGCTAACACAGTGCGATTTTCAGGCTCAAGGAAGCCCGCACGACAGGTTTGATCACGTCCGTGCCTCCCGGCCGCCGTCTACTCGCACACACCGCCCCAGCTCGCGCCGCGATACCAGCAAGCAGCATGCCTTTCGCCGCTCTCAAATACCGTCTACAATCCCAGTCTTTAAATGTCTGCTCTGGAATTCCCATGATCTTTCCGCAACTGCTTCGTTTTGCCAACTTCGGTCTGCTTCTACTGCGGTTGATGGCCGGCATTGTCTTCCTCTCCAGCGGTTGGAAACACCTCACCGATCCCGGGGCCCGCAGCAAGGACATCGGCATGAGCAGAAATTTCACAATTTTCCTGGGTGCGGCGGAAGTGGCTGGCGCACTCGGTCTCATGTTTGGTGTGCTGACGCAGGCCGCGGCTATCGGCCTCATGCTTGTCATGTTGGGCGCGATTCAGAAGAAGATTTTCGCGTGGCACACGGGCTTTTGGGGAGAGAAGAACGGGGGCTGGCACTACGACCTCACCTATCTGATCATGTGCCTGGTCATTCTCCTCACTGGCGGTGGACATTACGTTCTCTTGATGTAGCTCCTGGTTACATACGCGCCAACTCAAGTACCTCCCCGCTTGCGCCTTAATTCGCCGTAACCTATTCTCGTAATTGACAGTCTATTAGTTGGAGCGTGGGGCTCCTTGCTGAACATGTATTCCTTGACCGCCAGATTGCTGCTGCTGGTATCGCTCGCCGGGACCTGTGCGCCCCTGGCGGCGGCGCTCTCTGCGAAGTCCCCACACGCCTGTTGCATTCGCCAGAAGTTGCACGAGAGGTCTGTCTCGGCCGCCGGCGATGCTTCGGACGCTTCTTTTTCCGCTCTCGATTGCCGGAGTCACGACTGCTGCCGCGTCGCTGCCGTAGTGCATCGCGCGCAACTCAACTCTCCTGCATTTTCGAAAGTGGCGCTGTCTCTCTCTTACCTCTGCGTCTCCGTTCAAGTCCGGCAGACTCTGCTGGAATCTTTCGCTTCGCAGTCAGTCCGCGCCCCGCCCATAGTCTCCATCATCTAGCGTCAACATCGCGCATGCATCGCGCTCTCCGTAGCCGAGATTTGCTGCGCATGAACCCGCAAAGCCGTTTGTTCAAATTGCCTCGGCGTTGACCCTTGAATTCGCCGAAGCGCGCATGAGCAGCTTTGCCGTTTACTGATGTGGAGGATCTGTGAAAGCTTTCATCCATCGATTGCTGGGGGGCCTGCTCGTACTTGCGGGCTGTGCCTCTGCCACGATATTCGGTTCGGTGACGGGGCTTGTGCATGACCCGCAGCACCGCCCAGTGCAAACCGCGCAAGTTACCATTATTGCGTTGAACTCCAACTGGACGAAGTCCGCCGCTACCGACAGCGCTGGCGAATTCCATTTCGACTCCGTCCCCATCGGCGAGTACCGGGTTTCGGTCGAAGTTCCCGGCTTCAATCCCGAACAGCAAAAACTGGCCATCACTTCCGGGCGGCAAATGAAACTGCATTTCGGCCTGTCAGTTGCCCGCAATAAGGAGGTCGTCGAAGTCACCGAACAGGCGGCGACAGTCAACCCGGAATCTTCCACCACCACCAGCATGATCAGTCGTGAGCAAGTCAATCAAACCCCTGGCGCCGATCAGACCAACAGCATGGCCATGATCACCAACTACGTACCTGGCGCCTACATGGTTCACGACCAGTTGCACATTCGCGGTGGACACCAGATCTCATGGCTTCTTGACGGCGTCCCGGTTCCCAATACCAATATCGCCTCCAATGTTGGCCCGCAGTTTGATCCCAAGGACATCGACTATCTCGAAGTCCAGCGCGGAGGTTACAACGCCGAATACGGCGACCGCACTTATGGCATCCTTAATGTTGTCACCCGCTCAGGGTTTGAGCGCAACCGCCAGGCCGAAGTGGTCGCGAGCTATGGCAGTTTCAACAACACCAACGATCAGATCAGTTTCGGCGATCACACTGAGCGCTTCGCTTATTACGGAAGCCTCTCCGGCTACCGCACCGATCTCGGCCTTGAGACTCCCAGCCTGCAAATTTTGAACGACCAGGCTGCTGGATTGGGCGGCTTCGGCTCCCTCATCTTCAACCAGACTCCAAATGATCAGTTGCGCCTGGTCACTTCCATTCGCGGCGATCACTTTCAGGTGCCCAACACTCCTGAGCAGCAAGCCTCCGGAATTCGCGACGTCGAGAACGAACGTGACACTTTCGTTAATTTCTCCTGGCTGCACACGATTGGCGCGGGGACAATGCTCACTATCTCGCCCTTCTATCATTTCAACCGAGCCCACTATCTCGGAGGACCGAACGACACTCCCGTGATCCCCAACGATGATCGCGGTTCCAACTACATTGGCGGGGTCGCCTCTCTGGCAGTCACTCGCAAGCAGCACACCCTTCGCGCTGGTTTCCAGGTTTTCGGTCAGCGTGATAACCAATTGTTCGGGATCGTGACCGCCGACGGAAGCAATCCCCCGCTCGCCCAGCGCGAGACGCTGTGGGGCAATGTGGAAGCGATTTTCCTGGAAGATCAATATAAGCCGACGAGTTGGCTCACCTTCAACGGCGGCGTGCGCCTCACCCATTTCGGCAGCACCATCAGCGAAAATGCAGCCGATCCTCGCATCGGCGCTGCCCTACAGATCCCCAAGCTGAAGTGGGTCGCCCGCGCGTTCTGGGGACGCTATTACCAGGCCCCTCCGCTCCTCACCGTCTCCGGCCCTTTGCTCGACGTGGCTGCCCAGCAGGGCTTCGGCTTTCTGCCGCTCCGCGGCGAACGCGACGAGCAGCGGGAGTTCGGACTGACCATCCCCATTCACGGCTGGACTCTTGATGGTGATAATTTCCGCACCGCAGCCAGCAACTTCTTCGATCACGACGTGCTGGGAAACTCGAACATCTTTTTTCCCTTAACTATCGACCGTGCCCGCATCCACGGATGGGAAGCCACCGCCCGATCGCCCTTGCTCGCTGGGCGTGCGCAATGGCACCTCACCTACTCTCATCAATATGTCGAAGGTTTCGGCGGCATCAGCGGCGGCTTGACTGATTTCTCCCCTCCCGTCGACTCTTACTTCTTCCTGGATCACGATCAGCGCCATACCTTGAGCACCGGCGTTAACCTGTCTCTGCCCTGGAGCAGTTGGACCGCCTTTGACGTGAACTACGGCTCCGGGTTCCTTGACGGCGATGGTCCGGCGCACTTACCTGCACACACCACCTACGATTTCTCTGTAGGAAAGTCTTTCGCCGAGGCATGGAGCGTTCGCCTCACCGCGCTGAACGTCAGCAACAACCATTACATGCTGGATAACAGCAACAGCTTTGGCGGATCACACTTCGCGAATCCCAGGGAATTTGCCATCCAGGTCAAGTACAGGTTTCGCTACTAAGGTGATAATCGCAGAGACTAACGCAGCGAGGTAAGAACACGGCTGAATGATTGGGGAACAGACTTACCGTTAGCGGCCTAAGCTGGAGAGATGTGTTGACAGCTCCTGCTATTTAGCGCATGGGATCGTGGCAGAGATCTTCGTCCCGTTGCTGTCCGACTGAACAGTAAAGGTGCCCTGTAACTGCCGAATACGCTCCCTCATGCCACTGATCCCGATCCCGGTGCTTCCGCCGGCATTCTTCGCGGCCGCGATCCCTGCGCCTTGGTCCTCTATTTCCACCCTGATTTCATTATCGGAATGGCTCACCCGCACATGCGCGGTTGCGCTCCCGGAATGCCGCTGTACGTTGGTCAGAGACTCCTGGACCAGCCGGAACACCGCAAGCTCGATATCTCGCGTCAGTCTGCCAAGGTCCCGCGGGATGTCGCTTGTTACCTCGATATGACTGCGCTCGGTAAACTTGGCTATGTACCACTCCAGAGCTGATGGCAACCCCATCTCGTCCAGCGTTGGCGGGTGCAGTAACTGAGATAAGTTGCGAACTTCTTTTAAAAGTTCCTGCACCAGGTTGCCGCTTTGCACAAGGAACTCGGCCGCCACTGGACTCATCGCATCCTTGTCCGGCATGATCATCGACAGGTTCATCGCCAATGCCGCCAGCAGTTGAGCGGTGCTGTCGTGTAACTCGCGCGCGATTCTACGCCGTTCTTCATCGCGGATCGCGAGCAGGCGGCTGCTGAGCGCCCGCAGTCCACCTTCCGCGCGTTCCCGCCGCTCAATTTCGGCCTTCAGCTCCTGGTTCTTTCTCTGTAATTGCGAGGTCCGGGCCTTCACACGTCTTTCCAGCTCTTCCTGCAACCGCAAATGCTCGGTTATTTCAGTTTCCAACGCCTGCGCTTTCTGTTGCAGGTCAGTTACGCTGCGCGCCCGCAGATCGTCGCTGCCTAGAGTGGTATAGCTTTCCTCCGGGATTACCGTCGTATGTTCCGAACATATGCGGCTGAACAGGTCCGCATGTTCCTTCCGGTCAAACGAACGTATCAGGTACCCGCAACGCAAGTGGAATGCGTGATTGAGGCTAAGCTGGTTCCAGAGCTGTTCCAGCCGCACCGCCGCCTCCGGGTTGCCCGCTGCCAGCAGCAGCGCCACCATTTCTCCGTAAATGACGGGCGCGTTATGCCCATTTTCCCCACGAGACGCCGCTTCGGAAACCAGCTTTCCTATGAACTCACCGAAGACCGCGCCATTCGGCCATCCATTCTCCATGAAACAGGAGAGAGTCTCGGCCGCATCGAGCGCAACATAGCGGCCGCTACGAATCGCCTGCGGAATATCGAAGCCACGCGCTTGCAACACCGCCTCTACCGCTTGCCGGTGTGCCTCGGTGGCGACAATCAAGGCAGGCTGCCCGACCGCAAGCGCATGCCCCACCATCGCCGCCAATTCATGAGTCAGAAATTTATCGTCCGTATAGAACTGAACGACGTGCCCGCTGCAACGTGCCCCTCCATGTTCCAGGGATGTAGTGATTGAGGACGAAGTAAGAGAACTCATATGAAACCAGATAATTAAGACAATGAAAACCGAGCACAACAGGCCGTGAGGCCCTCGGAGGAGACTGGCGTTAGTCTCCGTCCGGCTTGCCCCCCGGTCAATACAGGAAAACCTGTACTTTCGGGCCTGCCTATGGCCCCAGAAACGGTTACCTGTCATTTAGATGGAAAGATCACGGAGGCGGTTGGCGGCCTGAGCTGTGGATTCCGGCAGCAAGGTGGCCGCTACATCGACCTAGAAAATGTGCCCTAGCAAGGGCCTAGCCCAAAAGCGAATGCGGCCCAGGCCAGCCACCCGGGCCGCACGCTGCGTGATTTGTCCTGCTCTCCTCGCCGCGGATCGCGGCCAGAAGGACGTGTTTCAAGTTGCTCTCTCGGGGATCGCAACCTGGCATTCTGCGGTTTTTCTATACCGCAGCCACCGCAATGGCCAGCGGTTCAGTTCCACCCTGCGGAGGAACTTCTGAGGAGGCCGCAACGCCCGGGCACCAGCACGCTCTTGCGTCCTGAAAACCCCTCCGGCAATTCACCCTCGAGAACTACCGGATTAAACCGTCGCACCACCGCAGTGTCCCGCCAACGTCCGAGGACAACTCACGTTGTCTGCAAGCACTTTGCGTGAGGGTCCTGTAGCTTGCAACGGAAAATCCCGCCCTGCTTGTGCAGAAACTGTGGACGAATGCGCTTCTTTGTGGAATCCGCTGGAAAACTCGGGAAAAATCTCTTGTCAGTGCTCTGCTCAAATAAGCAACGAGCGCCGACTGGAGAAGAAAGGCCCACTTGCTCACTTGTCGTGGGCAGGGCTAGAGTTTTTCGGGCCCAAATTTCTGTTCAGAGAGGCCCCATATGAAGTCCACCTGTGATTACTGCTCGCGATAACTACATGCTTCGCGGTTCAAGCTGGTTTCGCGACGAGTTCCAGTTTGCAATTTCAACCTTTGCAGGTCCCGGGGTTGAGGATCCGTGGGGGCTCAGGTTTTCTGGTTGAATGATGCCGTTCACCTTCTGGGGCCGAGGATCCGGCCAGCGGGGTAGAAGACGACTTTACCTACTGCGCGGTGACCGACAAGTGTGTTGGTTTCGATATTGCCAATAATCTGGACACCGCCGCCTAGGGCATCAACAACTCAGGAGAGGTTGTAGATTCTTCACCAAGGGCACAACTTTTGCGGGGTACTTCCTTCTGCCACGGAGGTCCCGAACAACTAACGCGTCAGCGGCCCCCCGGCTTCGCGGCTTTTGCAAGGAGTCGGTAGCGGTACGGCCAGGTATCACATCGTTTTGTCACTGTGAGCTAATTCAGGAGCCGACGGCACTATCGTCATGTCCCTGTTCCAATTCCCGCCACTATGCCATGCAATAAAAAGGGCACGATCGCTCGCGCCCCAAACATCTGATTTTTCGCTGCTCCACGCCACAGCTAGTCGTGCACTCCATCCATAAATGCTCGCAACTTCCTCGAGCGGGACGGATGCCGCAACTTTCTCAGCGCCTTGGCTTCAATCTGCCGGATACGTTCCCGGGTCACCGCAAATGACTGGCCGACTTCCTCCAGGGTATGCTCGCTGCCGTCTTCCAGTCCGAAGCGCATCTTGATCACCTTCTCTTCGCGCGCCGTCAGCGTACGCAGGACCTGCGCCGTCTGGTCCTTCAGGTTCACATTGATCACCGCCTCCGCCGGCGAAACCACCCCGCGGTCCTCGATGAAGTCGCCCAGGTGCGAATCTTCTTCTTCGCCAATTGGAGTTTCCAGCGAGATAGGTTCCTGCGCGATCTTGAGTACCTTGCGCACCTTGGCCACGGGAATGTCCATGCGCTTGGCGATCTCTTCCGACGTTGGTTCGCGACCCAGTTCCTGCACCAGCTGCCGCGAAGTCCGGATTAGCTTGTTGATGGTTTCGATCATGTGCACCGGGATGCGAATCGTGCGCGCCTGGTCGGCAATGGCGCGGGTAATCGCCTGCCGGATCCACCACGTCGCGTATGTCGAAAACTTGTAACCCCGGCGGTATTCGAACTTGTCCACCGCCTTCATCAAGCCGATGTTGCCTTCCTGGATGAGGTCCAGGAATTGCAAGCCGCGGTTGGTGTATTTCTTGGCGATGGAGACCACCAGTCGCAGGTTAGCTTCGATTAACTCGCGCTTCGCCTGCTCGGCGTCCATGTCGCCCTGGATAATTTCCCGCTGCGTGCGTTTGAGTTCCAGGAAGGGAACTCCTGCTTCCGCTTCGAGCTTCTCCAGTTCGCTGCGAATCGCCCGGCTCTGCCGCCGAAAATCTTTCTTCTGCTCTTCGTTGCGCGTCGCGTCGGCTTTACGCTCCAGGTTCTGCGCCTGCCGGTCGAGCGAGCGCATTCCGTCAACCGCCTTGTTGACGCGGTCGATCAGCCGCTTGCGTTCCGCATTGGTGAATCCCAGGTTGCGGACCGCCAGCGAGACGCGCACGATCGCTCGCGCCAGCGCCAGCCGATAGCGGCGAAACTCTTTCGGTTTCTTGGTCTTAGAAACTGCCTCGAATTTTTCCTGGCACACGCCCACTTTCTTGTAAAGGCGTGCCATTTCGTCGATCTTCCCGGTGAACTCTTTCAGCCGATTGTCCAGGATCTCTTCCGTGATCTCCTCTTCGTCGAACGTCACCACTTCCTTGATTGAGCGAACCTGCTTTTTGAGGTCCTCGCCCAATGCCAGCAGTTCGTTGATGACGATGGGAGAACGCGACAGGGCTTTCAGAACGCGCAGTTGCCCACGCTCGATGCGCTTGGCGATTTCCACTTCGCCTTCGCGCGTGAGCAGCGGCACCGTTCCCATCTCGCGCAGGTACATGCGGACGGGATCGTTGGTTTTTTCCAGGGCGCCCGGAGTCAGGTCGAGTTCTACGTCCTCGCCCTCCTCCACTTCTTCAAACTTTTTGTCCAGTGCCGAGGAAGGCAGTTTGGGGCCTTCCAGTACATCGATACCCTGGGTACCGATCGTGGTTAGCAGATCATCCAGGTCTTCCGGAGAATGCACGTCGTGCGGAATCAGGTCATTGACCTCGCTATATGTCAGGAAGCCCTTCTCCTTACCTGCATCGATCAGCTTTTTAATGTCGTCGTACTTGTCGTCTAGAGCCAAAGAATTCCTCAATACCGATTCGTCCTTGCAGACAGGACGTTGAACCTAATCAGCGGTGGGATTTTACAAGTGCGGAACTGCGTGCTGGCACAAACCCACAGAGTATAGCATGAAAAGGGTTTGCCGCCCATCCGCATTTCAGTTGATGCTGTAAACCGTCCGTCGCGTAGTCCTCGCCTGTTAATAGTTTAGATGGTCCAGCTCCCCTTAACGTTTCAGCTACTCGCGCTTTTCCCGGACGGCTGCAACTTAGGGTGGCATTGGAATGATCTCCTTGGGCGCCATAGTCTTGGCGGTGATCAGACGCCTTGGCCTACCGGTCGAGCGTGGACTCGCCTGTCAGAGCAGGATCCATCAGGGCCCTCTTCAGCCTCACTTTTTCCAGCAAAAGCTGCTGCGTGCGGCTGGTTTCCCGGACCCCCGGGCCTTCCAGTTCCCGCTGCAGCTGCTCCAACTTGCGGCGCAAGTGGATGCGCCGGAGCGCCCGCAAGGCGCCTTCAACCCTCTCCGGGGTAAGTTGCTCGTCCTCTTTCATCAGGACCGTCGCCAGGAGTTTCTGGTCACCCTCGGAAAGGGGCAGGGACATGGGATCGGCAACCTCGCCCGCGGCCGGCAACAAAGCTGTCAAAAGCGCCTCCGAGGCCAAACCTTCGTGCAACCGCTCGCTCTCTAGGGCGAAGCGAGCCTGGCGGGCGGGATCGAACTCCTCCTCGGCGCCGTCGCGGGCGGAAAAATGCTCTCCGGCCTGCATTTCCGACGAGGATGCCAGAGCGCGCACCAGCAAGCGCTCGGCATCGGTGACCTGCACCTCGGGAGGAGCCTTGATGCCCGCGCCCGAGCGCTTGCCCGCCGCATGCTTCAGTTCCTGTCGCAGAACGGCCGAGTCAATCGCCAGTTTTTGAGCAATCTCCTGGGCCAGTTCGTCGCGGACGATCCGGCTGGGCACGCGCTGAATATGCGGGAGCAGGAAGTTCAAAGCCTTCACCTTGCCCTCCGGCGTACGTACCGGGAACTGCCCGCGCGCCCTATCGATGAGGTAGGTGAAGTAGGGCTGCGAGTCGCGCAGGGCCTGCGCATAGGCATCTTTACCCTTTCGCCGGATGAACAAGTCGGGATCGAAGCCAGGCTCGAGAGTAAGCACCCGGATTTCGAACTCCTCCTCGACCAGCAGTCCGAGGGTGCGCTCGGTAGCCCGGGCCCCGGCTGTGTCAGGATCGAAGTTAACCACCACCTTCTTGCTGAAGCGTCCAAGCAGGCGAGCCTGCAATTCGGTGAAAGCAGTACCTGAGCTGGCGATCACATTATGAAACCCGGCGGCAAACAGCGAAATGCAATCCATCTGGCCTTCGACGAGGATGGCATACTCGAGCTTGCGGATCGCCTCCCTGGCGTGATCCAGATTGAACAGCACCCGAGATTTCGAGTAGATCGCCGTCTCGGGCGAGTTCAGGTACTTGGGGCCAGCCTTTTCGTCCGTGGAAAGGGTTCGTCCGGTGAACGCGATGATCTTCCCCTGCTCGTTGGCGATGGGGAACATGACGCGATTGCGGAACTTGGAGTAGATGGCAAGGGAGCTGTCCGGCGTGCGGGTTCCGCCACCCGGCACTGGTTGGCCGCTCTCGGGCGCCCGGTTGTCCTCCTTCCACGAAAACAGGCCGGATTCTCTGAGCAGATCCTCGGCGAACTCGCGGCGCAAGGCATCGCGCAGCAAAAAGCCGGAGTCAGGCGCGTATCCAATGCGAAATGCCGCAACGGTTTGGTCGTTCAGACCGCGACGCTTCAGATACTCGCGCGCATGCGCGCCCTCAGGACGCCCCAGATATGCGCGAAAAAACTCGCAAGCGCGGTCGTGGACATCGAGCAACTTGCCGCGAACCTCCGCATCGCGGGCCTCAGCGGGACTGGAGTACGTCAGCCTCGGCAGAGGCACGCCAAGCTTCTGCGCAATCAGGCGGACGGACTCGGGGAAGGTGACGTTTTCAACTTTCTGAATGAAGGTAAATACATCGCCGGACGCGCCGCAGCCAAAGCAGTGAAAGAACTGACGCGTGGCATGCACGGAAAAAGATGCCGTCTTCTCGCTATGAAACGGACACAGCCCGGCATAGTTTTGCGCCCCGGCCTTCTTAAGCTTGACGTAATCGCCGACGACGCGAACGATGTCGGCCTGCTGCTTCAGAGTCTGGGCGAATTCAAGGGGCGTAGACATGAAGAAATCAGGAGGAGAACGGGCCCAGAGGGATTCTAGGCAGCGGCCAGAGAAAATCAGTATACCCAAGAGCGATTTGCTGTGGAGAAACTGTGGAATTCAACAGTAAGAGGTTGAGCCCGGAGGAAAACTAGTCTGTGCGACGGCACGCGGTCCACAAGCGGCGCGCCCTGGCTCGCAGCCATATTGTCCTCAAATGGGCGGCTGTGCCATCCTCTCTGTACTTACACTCTGAGAGGCTACTCGATGGCGTGCAATCCGGAAGTCCTCAAACATGTCCCATTGTTCGCGCTGCTTGACGACGAAGAAACCGCGGTGCTCTCAAGCCAGGTAGAAGTAAGAACGTTCGCGCCGCGCCAGCGCATCTACAAAATGGGCGACACCAGCGGGCGCGCTTACGTGATGGTATCGGGCCGGGTGCGAGTCACCACCGTGGACCAGGACCAGCAGGAGGTGGTAGTGGACGAGCCGTCACACGGCGAGTTCTTCGGCTTTGCGTCGATGCTGGAGCAGACACCGCACCAGACCGAGGCCATTGCTCTGGAGGAAACCGTTTGCGTTGAGGTAGACCGGCACGACATTTCCGTGCTGCTGCAACGCAAGCCGCTAGCCGGCATGGACATGCTGACAGTGATTGGGCGGCAGTTCCACGCCGCGCAAAATCTGGTTCGGCTGCGCGCCAGCCGAAATCCGAACGACGTGATCGAACAAGAAGCGACCTCAGGGGAGCGCATCGCCGATGCGGTGGCGCGCTTTGGAGGGTCGTGGGCGTTCATCATCAGTTTCCTAACGGTGCTAGTAATCTATACAACAATCAGTTCGATACTCGGGCCGCGTGGCTGGGACCCGTATCCCTTTATCCTGTTGAACCTTTTTCTGTCGATGCTGGCGGCGATCCAGGCACCCATTATCATGATGAGTCAGAACCGGCAGGACACGAAGGACCGCCTGCGCAGCGAACTCGATTTCGACGTGAATCGCCGCGCGGAGGCAGAAATCCAGGGGTTGGCACGCAAGCTGAACATGCTGGGTGAAAAAATGGGCGACGTGGAAGACCTGCTGAGGGGAAGAGCGGGAGCGTGAAGGCGCGCAGTAATCTGCCATGACGTTAAATCTATTTCAGCGACGTTCGAAACTCGCGCGGTCTGATTCAGAAGTGTGAAGAAGCTTTGTTGGGGGAGGAGCCCTCCAAAAAATTCCATCCCCAATGAAACGGGGCTTCGCGCCAGGAGTAGAGATCAACCCGCGCCCGACATCCGCTACAGTCTTCCCGCAGTCAAGCCCACCAACTTGCTGTGCGCTGCGGTTCTCCGGTCCGTGTATCGAATATTTCTGTCCGTTCGGGCACTCCGGAATTTTGAGTAGTTTCTTTTTCTCCCATCCTGCTGCAGCCACTTGTAACCATGACACTGATAACCAGCCCAAAGTCACTCTTCCGGAGGGGTATTCAATGCGCTTGCAACCTGCACGCCTGTCGCAAGCTCCGGAATAATGCCCAGCTTGCGGTAAATCGGCCGCACCGCACCCCGGATGGCCGGCAGATACAAGCTGAACACGCCGGCGGCTACAATGCAGAGCGCACCGCTGACAATAACCGTGTCCGGCGCCCCGATACGCGCGGCGAGACCTCCTGCCAGCAAACTTCCAAATGGAGCCATGCCTAGGAAGGCCATCGAGTACAGGCTCATCACTCGCCCGCGCTTGTCCTCGTCGACAATGGTTTGCAGAATCGTATTGCTGGAGGCCATCTGCTGCATCATGGCTCCGCCCACAACCATGATCACCACCAACGAGAGCCAAAGCGCATGAGAGAAACCGAAGCCGATCAGTCCCGCGCCAAACAGAGCGGCCGCTGTCGGGACAACGCGTCCCAGTCCCAGAACATTCTTCCTCGCGGCCAAGGACATCGCCCCTGCTAGCGCGCCCACGCCCGAAGCGCCCATGAGGAAGCCCAGGGTATGTGGTCCGCCATGCAACACCTTCGCGGCAAAGATCGGCATCAGCACCGTGTATTGCATGCCAACCAGGCTGACCAGCGCCAGCAGCAGCAAAATTGAGCGTATTGGAACCGACTGAAATGCATATCCCCAACCCTCCGCCAGTTCCTGAAGAATAGCGCGCCGCGGTTTGACCGGTTGAGGAATCGCAATCAGCATCAGCAGAAGCGAGATGATCACGGCTATATAACTGATGCCATCCACCAGAAAGCACCATCCCTCGCCCACAGCCGCGATGACAACTCCCGCGATGGAGGGTCCGAGCAGGCGCGCCAGGTTCACCATCGACGAATTCAGCGCGATCGCGTTGCCCAGGTCTTCGCGGTTTTCCACCATCTGCACCACGAAAGCCTGCCGCGCGGGCATGTCAAATGCGTTAATCGCGCCTTGTACAAGGCTCAGCAAAACAATCTCGTGGATCGTAATCATACTGGCTAGCGCGAGGGCGGCCAGCGCAAACGATTGCAGCATGGAGAGGACCTGCGTGACCACCAGCGTCCGGTGGCGGTTCCAGCGATCCACCCATACCCCGGCAAAAGGGCCGAGAACGAAGGTGGGAATCTGTCCGGAGAAGCTCACGATGCCGAGCAGCATCGCCGAGCCTGTCAGTCGGTACACCAACCAACTGGTAGCCACGCGCGTCATCCAGGTGCCGATCAGCGAAATGCTTTGGCCGCTGAAAAACAAGCGGTAGTTGCGATAACCGAGTGCTCGAAGCAGGAATCGCCAGGTCTGCGTGCTCCCCTTGCCGCTCGCCGTCGTGCGGTTACCCCCGGTGATTTTGTTTCCCGGCATGAAGAGAATTCTGTGCCGCAAACCAGCTTAAGGTTGCCAATCAGGATCGGCAGCAGTCTGTTTTGATGGAAAGCCGACCGCGACAGACGTCACGGAAATCGTCAACTCGGCTTTCTGGCGCACACCACCCGAGGAATGCCCTGCAGATCAGCGACGACTTCGAAGTCATTCCACCCCACCAGCAGTTCACGAACGGCGTCAGCAATGGTACCGCTGATCTCGAAGATCAGGCGGCCCTCCGGCTTGAGCGCCGCTTCCGCTTGCGGCAGCAGGCGCTTGATGACTTCAACGCCGGTTTGGCCTGCGAACACGGCGCTCTTCGGCTCAAACTTTCGCACTTCGATTTGCACCTGATCTTCTTCCGACAAGCCAACGTAGGGCGGATTAGAAACCACGATGTCGAATGTGCCGGCAGGCACGCCGGCAAGCAAGTCGGCGTGGTGAAACAGAATTCGTTCTTCGAGTTGATGGCGGGCGGCGTTGGCTCGCGCGATCTCCAGGGCAGCTTCAGAGATGTCCGAGGCATGAATTTCCGCTCGGGGCAGCTCTTTTGCCAGCGCCAGCGCGATCGCTCCCGAGCCCGTGCCTACATCAATGATGCGCGGGTTGGTCAGGCGCGCGGCGACCAGCAGGGCGGTCTCAATGACGTGCTCGGTTTCCGGACGGGGAATAAGCACCGCGCGCGAGACAATGAAGTCCATGCCCCAGAACTCCTGGTGACCGGTAATGTATTGCGCCGGCACGCCGCTGATGCGCTGCGAGACTGCATCTTCATAGCGCTGGTATTCGTCATGAGTGAGGGCCCGCTCGGGGTGCGCATACAGGTGGGCGCGATCGCATCCAAGGGTAAACATCAGCAGGACTTCAGCATTCATCCGCGGCGAGCCGACGTGCGCTGCCGTCATACGTTCAATAGCGGAAGTGAGGGACTCTTTCAGCAGCAAGGAAATGGCCGAATCCAGGGCCTGAATTACACGACCGCCGCGGTCTCGCCCTTCAGTTTCTCCGCCTGATAGTGGGTGACCAGCGCGTCCACCATGGGCTGAAGCCTGCCGTCCATCACGGCTTCCAGTTGGTGAATAGTCAGACCAATACGATGGTCGGTGACGCGGTTCTGGGGGAAGTTATAAGTGCGGATCTTTTCGCTGCGGTCGCCCGATCCCACCATCGCACGACGTTCCTTGGCGAGTGCGTCCTGCTGCTTCTGCATCTCCACTTCATACAAGCGTGCGCGCAGGACACGCATGGCCTTTTCCCGGTTCTTGATTTGCGATTTCTCGTCCTGGCAGCTCACCACCGTGTTGGTGGGAATATGAGTGATGCGGACCGCCGAGTAAGTTGTATTCACCGACTGTCCACCCGGTCCGGAAGAGCAGAACGTATCCACGCGTAGATCCTTAGCGTCGATCTTGATGTCAACGTCTTCGGCTTCGGGGAGCACCGCCACCGTAACCGCCGATGTATGCACGCGGCCCTGCTGCTCGGTCTCCGGCACGCGCTGTACGCGATGCACGCCACTTTCGTATTTCATCTGCGAGTAGACGCGGTCGCCATCGATCATGGCGATCACTTCTTTCAGGCCGCCCACGCCCGATTCCGACGTCGAAAGCACCTCCACCTTCCAGCGCTTGGTCTCGGCATATCGCGAATACATGCGGAAAAGTTCCGCCGCGAACAGAGTAGCTTCGTCGCCTCCGGTCCCGGCGCGAATTTCCAAGACGACGTTCTTTTCGTCGTTTGGATCTTTGGGCAGCAACAGGACCTTGAGTTCCTGCTCCACGCCGGCCACGCGAGCTTCCAGCTTGTCGAGTTCCTCCTGCGCGTAGGTCCGCATTTCCGCGTCCTTCTCGTCGGCCAGCATTGCCTTGCTTTCGGCGATGCCGCGCGCCAGGTCCTTGTACTCGCGGTATTTCTCCACAACAGGCGTGATTTCGCTATGGGCTTTCGCGGTCTTCTGGTATTTGCCGGAATCGTTCATGATTTCCGGCGAGGCCAGCGCCTGCGTCAGCTCTTCATAGCGGGCTTCGATTTGCTCAAGTCGTTCAAACATGTTTGTCGTCAATCTTGGGATGGCTGGTAACTAGTTGCCGGTATGTATCATTATCGTCGTTCGCCGGAGTTTTTCCGCTTCATCGCCGAGGTACATGCGACCAGGGACGAACGACCATTGACTCTGTGACATTCGCGGCGGACGCCGCTAGGCAATCACCAGTTCACCGCCGAGTTTCTGCTCGAGAACCATGGCGTCGTCCAACGCCAGGATGGCGCATTCGACCTGATCGTCCGATGGAGGCTGAGTGGTGATGCGCTGCAGCCACAATCCCGGCGCCGTCATCAGCGCGAACAGCGAGCCCCGGTGCTTGGCGGCAAAACGAATGATCTCGTACGAAACGCCGGCGATGAAGGGCAGCAGCGCAATGCGCACTCCGAAACGCGCCCAGAAGGTGGTTACCGGTACTGCGGTGTAGACCAGGATGGAAATGATCATCACCGTCATCAGGAAGCTGGTGCCGCAGCGCGGGTGAAACGTCGAGTACTTCTGCACCGCCGCCGACTGTAGCGGGTCGCCGTTCTCGAAAGCAAACACCGTCTTATGTTCGGCGCCATGATATTCATACACCCGGCGAATGTCCCGCCACAGCGATACACCCCAAATGAACAGCAGGAACAAGGCAATCCGAATCAGGCCGTCCACCAGATTGAAAATGATCTGCTCGCCGAAGACAGGGTTCACGCGCTTCAATTCCGTGGCCGCGAGCAGCGGCAGGAACTTGTACATGAAGACGAAGAAGCCAACGGAGAAAATGATGTTCACCGCCGCCACCCAGCCGCTGATCTCCATCTTCTTGCCCTGCTCATCAGCAGGAATCTGGTCTAGCGCAACATTCGCCGAGAATCGCAGCGCGCGAAAGCCAAGCGTCATTGCATAGCCTAGCGTCATGACGCCGCGGACCACCGGCCATCCCATCCACTTGTGCTTTTCCGAAGGACGCTCCATAGGCTCGCTGTAGTGGCTGATTTCACCCGACGGCTTGCGCACCGCAATAGCCCACGCATGGGGCGATCGCATCATCACCCCTTCGAGCACAGCCTGCCCGCCAACCAGTGTCTCCTCGCCGCTCTCCAAAGCCGGCAACAGCTGCAGGGCCACCAGGAAACGCCACATGGAACGCAAGAACAACATGTCTATTGGATGATCCTTTGAACCGCGAAGTCTCGTCGAGTAAGGTTATCACAGCATGCTGCGGTTCGCGGGCCTGGCTCACACCCAAGCTCTTGAAAAGCAAAGCATTAGTGACATTCAAGAGACATTTGACATCGAAACCAATGATGCGGCAATTAGCGGAAACATGCGAAGCGATCGCGGGAACCACGAAGAAGCTGGAAAAAACAGCGTTGGTGGCGGGATATTTGAAATCCCTGCCCGTGGATGAGGCAGCCGTAGCGGCCGTGTTCCTCTCAGGACGGCCGTTCCCCATGTACGAAGAGACCACGCTGCAGGTAGGCGGAAGGTTGCTGTGGAGAGTGGTGGAGGAGCTTTCCGGGACAAGCGGCGAAGAACTCACCGCCTGTTACCGAAAGCTGGGTGATCTGGGATCGGTAGCGGGCGAGGTACTGCGTACCCCGGAAAACCGGGAAGCACAACTCAACGTAGTCGAGGTCGAGAAGAGCTTTCGGAAAATTGCGCTCGCGCGAGGCCCCGCCGCAAAGGCCGCACTGGTTCGCGAACTGCTTGCCCAGGCGACACCGCTCGAAGCCAAGTACATCCTGAAGATCATGACCGGTGACCTGCGTATTGGGCTGAAAGAAAGCCTGGTGGAGGAAGCCGTCGCGAAAGCCTACGGAGGAACTCTCGCCGAAGTGCAGCGCGCCAACATGCTGCTGGGCGATATCGGGCAAACGCTGCGCTTCGCCGCTGCCGGAAAGTTGGCCGAGGCGCGAATGCGGCTGTTCCATCCCATCGGTTTCATGCTCGCGAGCCCTGCTGAATCCGCCGCCGAAGCGCTTAGTTATTTCTCCGAAGCAGCGGTAGAAGACAAGTACGACGGAATCCGTGCCCAGGCGCACTGCTCGGGAGAGGACGTCAGAATATTTTCCCGTACCCGCGATGAGATCACCGAATCGTTTCCAGAGCTGCCGGAGGCCCTGGCCGGCTTACCGAAAGACGCCATCCTGGACGGTGAAATCGTCGCATGGAGCTACCTGGAGGCGGAAGCGGGTGAGCCAGGACGCGCGCTTCCCTTCAGCGCCCTACAACAAAGATTGGGACGCAAAAAGGTCAGCCACGAAATGATGCGCCGCGTTCCCGTGGCTTATCTCGTTTTCGACGTGCTCTATGCCGGGGAAGAGCTCATGCTGGACTACCCTTTGCGAGAGCGGAGCGCCGTGCTGAATGATCTCCTGACCGCGGTAAGGATTCCGGCTCAACTAAAGCCACGCGACGGGCAATCAACCTTGGGCTTTGCTCCCGATACAGGATCTACACCGGCGGCAAAGGTGATCCGCGCTCCTGTTGTCCAGGCGTCCACGCCAGCGCATCTGGAGCGATTGTTCACGGCGGCGCAGGAACGCGGCAATGAAGGGCTCATGATCAAGGACCCTGCCTCCCGTTATACCCCCGGACGTCGTGGCAAGTCGTGGCTGAAAATGAAGCGCGAGCTCGCGACCCTGGACGTCGTGGTCACCGCTGCAGAGTACGGTCACGGCAAGCGCATTGGCGTCCTCAGCGATTATACGTTCGCTGTGCGCGATGGCGAACGGCTGGTGAATGTCGGCAAGGCGTATTCGGGACTTACTGACGCCGAAATTGCGGAGATGACTCAGTGGTTCCTGCAGCACACAACCGAGGATCAGGGGTTCCGCAGAGAGGTTGAGCCATCCGTCGTACTGGAAGTCGCCTTCAACAACGTGATGCGCTCCGATCGCCACAATAGCGGGTACGCGCTGCGCTTTCCCAGGATCGTGCGCCTGCGTCCGGATAAACCAGCCGAGCAAATTGACACGCTGGAGAGGGTCAAAGAGATCTACGAAAGCCAGAACCATCGCAAGTTACAGTCCTGAAATCTGTTTATCCCGGTGTTCCGGATGCGACAATAACCCAGTCCATGAAAACACTTTTCGGCATTGTGCTCCTTTCAGTGTCCACAGCCTTTTTGCAAAGTTCCCTTGCGCACGCCTCACATCGCCCCGGCACGAGGCGCACCCCTGAGTACACCTTCAAGGTCGTGCACAGTTATCCGCACGACGCGAACGCTTTCACCCAGGGCCTGGTGTATCACGACGGTTTTCTCTACGAGGGAACTGGCCTGAATGGGCACTCGTCATTGCGAAAAGTGCGCCTGGAGACCGGCGAGGTGTTGAAGCAGGTGGATTTGTCGCCGGAGTACTTTGGCGAAGGCATCGCCGTCGTGAAAGACAAGGTGCTTGAGCTCACATGGAGGTCAGGAATAAGCTTCGTCTACAACCTCGAAGACTTCCGAGTTCTGCGGCAGTTTTCTTACTCCGGTGAAGGTTGGGGCCTCACCAACAATGCTACAGAAATCTTTATGAGCGATGGCACCGCCGACATTCGAGTTCTCGATCCACAGACGCTGCAGGAGAAGCGCCGAATCAGCGTCCACGATGGCTCGACGGCCGTCGACCGGCTCAACGAACTGGAATGGGTAGATGGTGAAATCTACGCCAATGTATGGGAGACAGACCGCATCGCCCGCATCTCTCCCCGGACCGGCCAAGTGCTGGGATGGATCGACCTCGCGGGCCTGCTGAGCCCAATTTATAACCGCGGTTCGGACGCAGTGCTGAACGGCATTGCCTACGATGCCGTGCACAAGCGCCTGTTCGTGACCGGGAAACTTTGGCCAAAGCTCTTCGAAATCAAGCTCGTGCCGAACACGGGCAAATAGCTCTCAAATGCCGGTGGATAGCTGAACGGCGCTTCAATGCTGATGTCCTTCGTCGGCTACGGGAATGATGCAGCCGTGCGCCACCTCGCACTCCGCATGTTCGAACTGAATTGTGGTGTGGTCAATGCGAAAGCCGGTGTGCAGGGACTCCTTGACGTCCCGCAAAATACGCTCACTTGCTGAGGGTGGGATATCGGCAATGGCAATGTGGCAGGAGAGCGCGTGCGTTTCCGAGCCGATGCTCCATACGTGCAGATCGTGCACGTCGTTCACTCCTTCCACCGCCCGGATCGCAGTTTCCACTTCATCCAGCTTCATACCGCGGGGCGTGCCCTCCAGCAGAATGTTCATCGTCTCGCGCACAATGCCGAAGCCTGACCAAAGGATCAGCGCGCCAATGCCGAAAGAAAGTGCCGAGTCGATCCAGTACTGTCCCGTGGTCAGGATCACCCAGCCACCCACGATCACCGCGGCGGTGGAAAGCGTGTCTCCGATTTCGTGCACCAGCGCACTGCGGATATTCACATCGCGGCCGGTACGGTACAGCAGAAATGCGATCGCTCCATTCATCACCACCCCTGCGGCGGCGACATAAATCATGGTTCCGGCATGCACGTGCTCGGGATGTTGCAAGCGGCGGAAAGCCTCGTAAAAAATCAGGAATGACACCACCACCAGTGACAGCGAATTCACCAGCGCGGCGAGGACCCCAGCCCGATGATAGCCATAGGTCTTGGTGGCGCTTGGCGGCCGAGCTTGCAGGTAAACCGCGGTCAGCGAGAGCAGCAATGCCAGAAAATCAGATAGGTTGTGGCCCGCTTCCGACAACAGCGCCAGGGAATGCGCACGGATGCCTGCAGCGACCAGCAGCACAATGTAGGCGAGCGTCACGAGCAGCGACGTTTTGAGCACCTTGCCCGGGCTGCCCTCTCCATGGCTGTGAACGTGCATCTCTTCAAGTTTACGAGGCGACGGAGCGGCCTTCAAGGTACGGCAGGTCCATGTCATATCAGCATTGGACCCGCAGGCTAATTCACAACCGAGCGAGCCGTTTCAGGTTCCCCTTCTCCTGCACTACAATGCTCGGTTCACGCGAAACGCAACACTCATGCAAACGGCAGATGTGGTTATTGTCGGCGGCGGCATTGTGGGCTCGAGCATCGCCTATCATCTGACTGCCGCCGGATGTAAGAACGTGCTCGTCATTGAACGGGAGAGTGCCCAAGGCAAAGGTTCGACCGGGAAGAGCATGGGCGGTGTGCGTGCGCAATTCTCCACGCCCGTGAACATCCAGATGTCATTGTATTCGATCCCCTTTTACGCGAGCTTCGACGAACGCCTCGGCTGTCCTGCGGGCTATCGCGGCCAGGGATACCTGTTCTGCGCAACCAATGAGAAACACATGATTTACCTGCGCGCGAATTATAAGAAGCAAGTCGCACTGGGATTGAAAGATGTTCGCATGGTCTCGGCCGACGAGATTCGGGGCATGTTTCCGCAGCTTCGCGCCGACGACATTCTGGGTGGAAGCTTCTGCTCAACCGACGGTTTTGTCGATCCCTACAGCACCATGGTCGGCTTCATGAGCTGGGCGGCGGATCACGGCGCGAAGCTTTGGAAGAACACCGCCGTGACCTCAATCCAACGGAACGGCAACGGCATTTCCGGGGTAGACACCTCCCGAGGTTCCGTGAGCACGCGCGTGGTGGTGAACTGCGCCGGCGCCTGGGCGGCGTCCATCGCAGCCATGGCGGGCGTGCAACTGCCCGTCGAGCCGCTGCGGCGGATGCTGGTGCCCACCGAGCCCTTCGATCAGTTCCCCCACACCGCGCCCATGATCATTGACATGTCCAATGGCTTTCATTTCCGCCCCGAAAGCCTAGGCTTTTTGATGGCATGGAATGATCCCGAGGAAACCCCCGGCTACAAGCTGGAATTCGAACCATCCTTCGTCGAAAAGATCCTGACGCGGGCGGCGGACCGCGTGCCCATCTTCGAGAACGTCGCCGTCAATCCTAAACGCGCATGGGCGGGACTTTACGAAATGACGCCTGATCATCATCCGATCCTGGGCGCCGTTCCCGAGGTGCCGGGTTTTTTTCTGGCGAATGGCTTCAGCGGACACGGAGTAATGCACGCGCCGGCAACAGGAAAGATTCTGTCCGACTTGATTCTCACCGGGGATTGCACCCTGGTCGATACGTCGTTGCTGGATCTGGCGCGCTTTGCGGAGGGAAGAACGATTCACGAGACTGCGGTGCTCTAGATCGCGCGTTAGCAGTGTGAAACCGGTGACTCTCCGCTGATTGATCAAACAGCAAATGGCACCACGAGAACACAACTTTTGGTTGACCACAGTCGAGATCCCAAAGCCAGATCCGGCTCAGAGTTTGCCGGAACGGGTCGAAGTAGCGGTGATTGGAGCCGGGTTTACAGGTTTATCAGCGGCGCGAACGCTGGCCAAGCGCGGTGCCCAAGTTGCGGTGCTCGAAGCGCAAACTCTCGGATGGGGCGCCAGTTCGCGCAACGGCGGAATGGTGCTGACCGGGCTCAAACTGGGTGTTAACAAGTTGATTTCGATGTATGGACGCGAGCGCGTGCAACAGATGTATGCAGCGTCTCTTGAGTCCATTCACTGTGTGGAGCGGATTGTTCAGCAAGACGCTATTAACTGCGACTTTGCCCGTTCGGGACACCTGGAAGTCGCATGCAAACAGAAACACTTCGACGACTACGCTCGTCAGGCGGAGGTCATCCAACGCGAATTCAACCACCAGTTGCGAGTCGTGCCCCGAAATCAATTGCGCAACGAAATTGGGTCGGATATTTACCACGGAGGAATGGTCGATGAGGTCAGCGCCGGGCTGAATCCGGCCCGCTATGTAGCGGGATTAGGCGGCGCGGCCATGCGCGCCGGAGCCGCATTGCTGGAAAATACCCGCGTAACCAGGCTGCAACGCGCAACCAACAACGGAAATTCCGGCTGGCGGGTAAGTACCTCTCGTGGAGAACTCTGGGCGCGCGACGTGTTTGTCGGCACCAGCGGGTACACCAGCGCGGTCACGCCGGCGCTTCAAAAGAGAATCATCCCTATCGGCTCCTACATCTTAGCCACACAAATTCTCCCGGAATCCCTGGCGCATGAACTCAGTCCGCGCAAGCGCATGATTTATGACTCGAAAAACTACCTCTACTACTATCGATTGACTCCCGACCGCCGTATGTTGTTCGGCGGACGCGCCGCGTTCTTCCCCGAAACCGAAACCACTGTCCGCGAAAGCGCGGAGATTCTGCGCCGCGGCATGATTGACGTGTATCCCCAACTGCGCGATGTCGAAGTGGAGTTCGTCTGGGGCGGCACACTTGATTTTGCCTTCGACATCATGCCGCACGCCGGGCAGATCGACGGCATGTACTACGCCCTGGGCTATGCCGGTCATGGCGTTGCGATGGCGACATACCAGGGAGAGAAAATGGCCGAGTGGATTGCCGGAGGACGCCCGGAGAATCCGTTCGTGGGTATCCCCTTCCGAGGCGCGCCGCTGGGGCTGTACAACGGAAAGCCGTGGTTCTTGCCCCTTGCGGGGGCGTGGTATCGGTTCCTGGATTGGATAAGCTGAACCTAGTTCGACAGATATATGACAATGAGAAGAGCGGGCGCTAGGTGCTTTCGGGTTCGCGTCGACGCCGCAGTATGAGGTAGACCACCGGCCCCAGTCCCAGCGCAACGGGTCCCCAGATCAATCCGAACCGATCACTTCCCAGCAGCGCCACAGCGCTCATCATCACTGGCGCCCCGACCGCATATAACAAGCCGCGTTTACCTCCTGGAATCCGGAAAGGGCGCGGCATCGCGGGATTCTTGCGGCGGAGTTGCCATGCCGCCAGCACCGTCATGAGCGATGTCGCAATGCGCAACCAGATGTAGATGCTGATCAATTGCGTGAGCGTATGAAATGCCAGCAGCGCATAGACGACAGCCGACGCGATGATCGCAATCCAAGGCGTGCCGTAGCGCGGATGCAACCTGGTCAATGTCGCAGGCAAGTATCCGTCCTCCGCCATCGCGAATGGCATGCGAGTGCTGGCGAGTACGGTGCCGTTCAGGATAGACACATTGGTGACCATCGCAGCCAAGGTCATCCAGAAGCCCAGCCAGGGGCCTCCGATCAGTTGTGCGGCATCGGAGAAATACCGGGTGTGCCAATCCTGCCAGTTGCCGAGGGCCGCAAGTCCGACCAGGGTGGGCAAGAAGTAGGTTGCGATCGAGAACGGCACGACGAGTGCGAGCGCGATCGGGTAATTTCTTTGCGGATTCTCCACTTCTTCAGCGACGGTTGAAAGCTGCTCGTACCCCGAATAAAGCCACAAACCTAACGCCAGGCCAACCCCGAATACCTGGAAAAGCGGCTTATGCGGCGGGATCAACGGGACAAATGGATTGTGGTGCCATTTGCCCAAACCGATCACGATCATCGCCATTACCGGCAAAAGAATGAACAACTCCAGCGCGGTCGCAAACTGGCCCACCATCTGGATGCCGCGCACGTTGATCCAGGTAATGATCGCGATCAGCGCCACCGAAGCCAGGTAGTGTTTCCAGCCAGTTATTTGGGGAAAATAAAAATCCAGATAATCGGTGAACAGCACCGCGTAGGCGCCCCCCAAAAGAAAGGACGCCGACCAGTTCCACCATCCCGCAAGAAAACCCCAGAAGTCTCCAAACGCCGCGCGCACCCACCTGTAAAAACCACCCTGCACCGGCATGGCCGTGGTCAGTTCTGCCGCGACCAGCGAGATAGGGATGCACCAGAAAAAGGGCAGAACCAGGTGGTAGATCAACGTCATGCCGGGCCCCGAGGTGGTGACCTGGTCTTCCAGGCCGAACGGGCCCGCCGTGGTGTAGGCGTACATCACGAACACGAAGTAAAACAGGCCGGCCTTGCGGATAGCTTTCTTCCTGTCGAATTGTGGTTGGGCGGTGGCCACAAGGCTGGCCTAGCGACGGCTGAGTTTCTGCTGCAAGAGCCAGGGAAAGAGTTCCGGCTCCGCATAGGCGGGGACCCACGATTCGTGTCCAACCCCCGGGAACTCGGTGTAACGCACGATTCCGCCCGCGGCGTTAAGCGCCGCTGTCATTTTCCGTGATTCTTCAACGGGCACGGTGGGATCGTCGGCTCCGTGAAATATCCAAACCGGAGTCTTGCTGACATGCCGGGCCGTTTCCGCGTACGGATCGGTCACTTTTGCATCATCCACAAGGCCGACATGAAGCGCAGGAAATTGCGCCGGACCGCGGATGCCGCCGCAGATAATGATGTACGCCGCAAACTTGCCGGGATGCTTCGTCGCTAAGTCCCAGGTTCCGTATCCACCCATGGAGAGCCCGGTTAAGTAGACCCGCTCGGGGTCGCCGTTGAACTCCTTCATCGATTCTTCCAAGGCGGCGAGCGCCTGGGCCTGCATATCCGCATCGGTCCAGAGCTTTTCGTTGCGGCACTGGGGCATAACTACTACGAAAGGAAATTGCGCGTAAGTCATGCGGATCGCATGAGCGATCCCGACGTCCGTCTGAAGCAGGCCGTTATCGCCGCGCTCTCCCGCTCCGTGCAGAAACAGAATTACGGGCCATTTCCTGTGGGGTCGAAATTGGCGGGAACAAAAACCTGGTACCGGTAAGTGGTTGCTTGCGCCGAAACTGTGCGGTCCAGGAAACCGGTCTCTATCTTGCGCGCCGACGCAGAACGCGCGTCAACTAGCAACATCAATGCTAATGCAGCGAGGACGATCACCGACCGGCCCATAGTGCGGCCAGTTTACACAAAGCGCGGGATCAGGCGGCGAGAATTCCCGTCAATGCGCCTTCCAGTTCCAGAAGTTTGCGTTTCACATCCAGACCGCCGCCGTAACCGCATAAGCTGCCGTCCGATGCAATTACGCGGTGACATGGAACAATGATCGCTATCGGGTTGCGGTTGTTGGCCAGACCGACAGCACGAAAACCCTGCGGACTTCCGACGGCGCGAGCAATATCCGCGTAGGTGCGGGTCTCGCCGTATGGAATCCTTAACAACGCCTCCCAGCACTTCAGTTGAAAGGGCGTTCCGCGCATGTCCAGTGGGAAGCTGAATTCACGGCGCTTGCCGTCGAAGTATTCCTGCATCTGATCGCGGACAGCCTGCGTCTTTTCCGCCGACTCGGTCCACAGGTACTTGGGCGCGAGCTTTCCTCGATCAAACTCCAGGAACACCAGGCCCTTTTCTGAAACCGCAATCAGTAGTGGACCAGCAGGGGATGGCAGGCGCGAATAGTAGAGAGTTTCCATGGCTCCGAGAGAAGGAGAATACCACCCTGTCCGCGATCGCGATTCAACTTTGACGGGATTAACGGACGAAAACGGACGCGTTCCCCCTTCCGTGTGCGCCGCCGCACGCACGCGAGAAAGAACAAAGCCTCCCGTTTAGCGGGAGGCTTGTGGGATGTGCCGTTCGACAGCTTATTTCGGCGGTGCTTGCTGCTGCGTGTGGTTGGGCGCAGCCTGGGTGTTCGACGAAGAAGCCAGCTGCTCGAGATTGTTCTTCATCAGGCTGATTTCCACTCGTCCACCGGTAGTGCGCTTTGGCTTAGTCTCGCTGGCATTGGTGGCCTGCACCGGCGCGTTTCCCATGCCTACAAGATAGATCCGGTAAACCGGGATATCGTGATTGAGCACGAGATAACGAACTACCGACTCCGCCATCTTCTGCGAGTTGGCAATTGCGGTCTGGCCGCGTCCCGACGAGAAGCCTTGCACCTCGATAATGTAGCCACGCTGGCTTTTCAGCGGTGTAGCCATTTCATCCAAAGCTTCCTTGGCGTTCTTGCTGAGCACGGTCTGCCCCGGGCGAAACCGGATCTCCGTCTGAGCTGAAGGCTGGTACTGATCAATGTTGGTCACGACTTGCTCAACGTTCTGAATGCGCGTGGTCGCTTGCTGCGCCGTCTGCTGGGCTGCCTGGGCGCGGTTGCCGGCGTCGATCGCGTGCTGGTCGGCCTCATTGGCCTTGGCAGAGGCCATCTGAATACCCTGCTGGGCGCGGGAATCCACATCCTTGATGTTCTTGCTATTCTCCGCGGTCAGTTCGTCGAGCTCGTTGACTCGATCGCGGATCGGGGTGGTCTGGCGCTGCACATATTTCTTGCGCGCGAAGGGATTAAGGTGTCCCCAGAAACCTTCATGCGCGGGTGGCTGCAAGGGCTCCTTGCCGCTGGCGCCTTGCGCCGTGGTGGATGACGAGTTCTGCGTCTGATCGGCAGGAGCAGCCTGCGTGGAAGTGCCCGGCTGCGTGGTGGCCGGCTGTGACTGTGTTGTGGCCGGTTGATTTTGTGTGCTGGAACTGTCTTGCTGCGCAACGGCCGGAACAGCGAGCGCACCGGCCAGAAGCAGCGCTGCAAATGCGCGGTTATCCATAAGACTTCCTCCGAAACGGGGGAGCGTGAGCTCCACTCCGGCACGCCTCATAGGCGTGTTACTAGATTTAATTGCGTCCCTCGCGGGTCGTATAAGGCAAGCTTTACCCTGGCGTTGCCGGCATGCGCTGACGCGACGCATGCAAATCATCAGGAACCCGGGGCCGCTACTCGCGGCCTTCCAGCTCTGGTAGTACAGGTCACATGCCAAAAGCTGGCCTGTTTTAGCCCATCTAAACCCTTTCGATGCAATAGCATTCGAATCCGTTTCCTAAGTACCTGCGCGTACTAGTGCATGTCCGAGAGTAATTTTGGCAAAACTGGTATAAAAACTGCGCGTGAAATCTGAACCCGTTCCTTTCGAATTCCTGATGACAATATTTGGCACACCCTGCCGTTCTCATCCTGCATTTCTCCTGCTCCTTGTGATTGCATGCCTGGCATTCCCAACTTGGGCTGAAACCCCGCAACCGGCATCATTGCCGTCGGCGAAGATTCCACCGCCACGGTTGAGCCAGTACTCCGACCTGGCAGTAAAGTGGATGCAGGAATATTTGCGGATCGATACCACCAACCCTCCCGGCAATGAACTTCGGGCGGCGGCATTCTTCAAGAAAATCCTCGATCAGGAAGGCATTGAGAACCGTGTTTTCGAGTATGCGCCGCATCGTGCCGACCTCTGGGCACGGATCCCCTATACCAGCTCTGACCCCAGGCGGCCGATCATCCTGCTCAACCACATGGACGTCGTAACCAGCGACGCATCTCATTGGTCGCAGCCTCCGTTCAGTGGCGCCATCGTAGATGGTTCTATGTACGGCCGCGGAGCGCAGGACATGAAGAACGAAGGCCTGGCGCAACTGGTCGCGTTTGTCATGCTCAAGCGGGAGAAGACGCCGCTCGATCGTGACGTCATCTTTCTAGCGGTAAGCGATGAGGAAGCGGGCGGCACGGGCACAGACTGGTTCATCCGGCAACAAAGTGATCTCCTGGAAAACGCGGAATTTCTGATCAACGAAGGCGGCGAGAATCTGCTGGATGACGGCAAGGTGAAGTACGTCGGGGTAGATGTCGGAGAGAAGACGCCCTTTTGGCTGCACCTCGCCGCTCATGGCAGGCCTGGGCACGCGTCCCGGCCGAATCCGGATTCAGCCCCCAACCGACTCGTCGCGGCACTGAACCGGGTCGTGCAATACCGCACCCCGTTGAAAGTGCTTCCCGTTGTCGAAGAGTTTCTGCACGACATGGCTCCGTACGAGAGTCCCGAGCGTGCCGAGCGTTTCCGCAACATCCAGCAATCCATTCAGGACAAGAACTTTCAGCAGGAGCTGGAGCGCGATGAGTCGCTGAATTTTCTTCTGCGCAATACCATTTCGCTCACCATGCTGGGCGGCTCGGAACAAACTAACGTGATTCCTCCGGAAGCTTGGGCCAATCTCGACGTTCGTTTGTTGCCGGGAGAAGACCCCGAAGCTTTTCTCGAGTCCATTCGCAAAGTGGTGAACGATCCGAATGTCACGGTGGGGCCGGTCAGCAAGGATTTCCGCGTGGCCAACTACTCCCCGACGAACACCACCCTGTTCGACGCAATCCGAAGTGTAGGACAGCAGTATTTTCCCGGCGCGCCGGTCGTGCCGCATATCACCAGCGGATACACGGAGAACCAACGCTATCGGCCACTGGGCATCAACGCCTATGGGTTTACGCCCTTCACCGCTACCCAGGCCGAGGGAAACACCGAGCACGGGAACGATGAACGGGTCCGGGTGGAAGAACTACGTCGCGCTCCAAAGATTCTCTATGACGTGCTAGTAACGGCGACACAAAAATAGGAGTCGACCGAAACGATGGATTGAAGGCTACGGGTGAACTTTTCAGATCGGAGTCATTCACCCTCAGATGGTGGATGCGTGGAGCGAGGAACGTGGATGTCAGTAAGTAAAGCTGTCGCCAGGTTTCAGCTGCTCCGTTGCCCAATGTTTCTCTCGTACTGCTCATATATGTAGTTGTCGGTCATTCCTGCGATGTAATCACACACAATCCGCGCCAGCGGCTCCTGTTCGGCTTTCTCCTGGTAGCTGGCCGGCAGCGCCTCCGGCTCCGACATCCAGAACGAAAACAGTTCGCTGATCACCCGCTCGGCATCGTCTTTCTCCGGCATCAACGCCTTGCTGAAATACAGATGCTCGTAGAGAAAGTCTTTGGCCTGGCGGCGTTCCCGCTCGCCTTGTGCACTGAAGCTGGCGACCCGATCGCGGCAATGACGCACGTCCTTTAACGACCGGACTTTCAACTCGCGTACCCGCTGTTGCGTGCCCGAGATCAGGTCGGTGACAAAGCAGTTCAGCATTCCGCGGAGCGCTTCATTGAACTTCAGTTTTTCCGCGGCCTGCGGATACTTCTTCTCTGCCTCGCCATAAAAACGATCGAAGATCGGCACCCCCGATCGGATCTGATCCAGTGATAAGAGGTGGGCCTCATAACCATCATCGAGGTCCGACGAGTTATATGCGATCTCGTCCGTCAAATCGATGAGTTGCGCCTCCAGGGGCGGCCGCTCGTCGAGCAGGTACTCTCCGAGTTCGGGATACTCTTCCGCACTGTAGTCGCGCGAGTGCTTGATGATCCCTTCTCGCACTTCGAATGTCAGATTTAATCCCCGGAATCCCGCATAGCGCAGTTCGAAGTCCTCCACGATGCGGAGCGCGTGCAGGTTGTGATCGAACAGCAGGCCATACCGGCGCATGGCTGCATCCAGCGCCTTTTCTCCGGCATGGCCAAATGGCGGATGTCCTAAATCGTGCACCAGCGCCAGCGCTTCAACCAAATCGGAATTCAAGCCGAGCGCCCCGGCAATGGTGCGCGAGATCTGCGCGACTTCCAGCGTGTGGGTCAGGCGATTGCGGAAATGATCCGAATAACGGCGGGTAAAGACCTGGGTCTTGGCTTCGAGGCGGCGGAAAGCGCGGGCATGAATCACTCGATCGCGATCGCGCTGGAAGTCGTTCCGATAAGGGTGCTGAGCCTCAGGGTAGCGGCGCCCGCGAGAATCTTCCACGCGAACCGCGCAATAAGCGAGCATGCGGCGAGTTTACCGCAGAGCGGCGGGAAACAGGGGAGGCCGGCGCCCTAAGTCAGAGTGAAACTAAACTTTTTGAGGGGCTCCGGAACTCAGCGCTTGTCCGTATCTTCCTTCGCCAACTTGACCTTCGCCGTTTCCAGCTTCTTCGAGACCCGCGTCACGTCATTCTGGTCGACTTCGGCGGGAATGGTCTTATTCCATTCGGCGATCGCACGCTCCCAGTGCGCCGCGGCCAGTCTCAGGCGTCCTGTTTTCTGGTAGAGATCGCCGAGGTGATCCTGCACGGTGGCATCAGCACTCTCGCGCTGCGACGCCTTGAGCAGGTTCTCCTCTGCCTGATCGTACTTGCCCATCTTGAAGTACGCCCAGCCGAGCGAATCGAGATACGCGTAGTTGGTGGGTTCGAGGTCAACCGCCTTTTTGATCAAGGTCAGCGCTTCGTCCAGTTTCACTCCGCGGTCCGCAAGCATGTAGCCGAGATAGTTCAGCGTCATGGCATTCTGGGGATCGCTTGCCAGCACCTTGCGGAACTGGTCTTCAGCTTGGTCGAACTTCTTTTGCCGCTCGTAAGTCGATCCGCGCAGGAACTGGACATACTCCTTGTCCTCCGGCTTGGTCGAGAGCTCCTCGGCCTTGTTGAGCGCTGCGTCAGCGTCATCCCAGCGCTTCAGGCGGGTATTCATTTGCGCCAGAGTGATATACACTTCGCGGTCCTCGGGCGTGCCCTTCAGCATCGACCGGACATCCTGCAAAGCCTTGTCGGGCTCACCGGAATCGGCCAACTGGCCATCCAGCACCATGCGCAGGTTGCGGTCATTCGGCATCTTCTGCACCGCTTCCTTGGCGACCTCGGTTGCCTTCTGCCATTGCTTGGCGTCGCGATAGGTGTCGATCATCTGCTGATAGCCGCGCACCGCGTTGTCATCGCCCAGAGCGGTCATCTGGCGGAACGTGGCGAGCGCCTGCGGCTGATTGCCGGCATCGCGATAAATCGTGCCCAGCCGTTCCAGGAACACAGCCCGGTTATTCTTCTCTCCCGTGCTGTAATTGCCGTCGGCCTTTTCCGTCTTCTTCAGCAGGTCCTGCATGATCTGGATCGCATCATCGTAGCGCCCTTGCGCCTGGTAGACCGCGGCGATGTTATAAGGCACCTCGATCGAGTCTTGCACCATCGACTCGGCCTTCTTCAGATTTTCCAGCGCCTGGTCGTACTTGCCCTGCTTGCGGTAAATCTCCGCTATGTGAACGTAAGTCTGCGCATCCTCGGGATTGGCGTCAGCAATCACCTTGTACTGCTCGAGCGCCGCGTCGGTCTGGCCATCGTTCAGCAGGTTCTGCGCCAGGCCGCGAATGGCGTCGAGATTGTCGCGGTCGAGCTCGACTGCCTTACGATAAGCGCTGATCGCGTTCTTGTATTGCTTCTGTTGTTCGTAGGTGTAGCCGAGCGCGGAATACAGTTTGGCCGAGCGCGAAGTTTCCGGGATGGCGCTCAACACCTGCGTCGCCCGGTTGCTGTCCCCTTCTTCGTTGTAAAGATATGCCAGGGTTGTGACAGCTTCCTCGGAATCCGGCTGCAGCTTCACCGCGAGCTTGAATTCGCTTTCCGCCTTCTGCAAATCATTATTCAGCCGATAAAGCCGGCCCAGCAGCAGGTGATCTTCTACATTGTCCGGCTCGATCTTGACGATCTGCTCGTACTGATCGATAGCGAGTTTCAGAACGTTATCTGCGCCGTTGCCCGACTGCATGTCCCCCAGCGACCGCAGGTAGATCCGGCCCAGCAGCTTGCGGGCTTCCAGGTTGTTGGGGTCCCGCTTGATAATGTCCTGCGCTTCCAGCACTGCGTCACGAATGCGGCCCGTCTTGGCATAAAGCTCAGCGAGCGCAGCTGTCAGGTACTCCGAGGTGGGATCGGCGTCGATAGCCGCGCGGTATTCGTCGATGGCTTTTGTCACCAGGTCGCTGCGCCCGTACACCGCGATCTGCTCTTCGTACATGTGAGCGAGGGTGAAGTGGTAATAGGCTGCGGCCTTGTCGGTCTTATGAGGCGACGTTGTGGCGGGCTGAGCAGGCGCTGGCGACGAAGCTGCTGGTTGCGTGGAATCCGATGCGGACGCCGGTTTCTGCTGGGCAGCCGCCCCTAAACACGCTCCCAGCACGAGCACACACAAGGAACTTACTGATTTTGTCATGGAGAACCTTCGGATTCCCAAAACCATAGCAGTTGGATGCTGAACCGCTGCGGGTGGGTGCCTTAATTGTACCCTCTCGTGCGCCCGCAATGCTCAAGCTTATACGCCGAAAACTGTAAAGATTCGTGATCGGAAGTACAGGGACGGGGGATTCTTGATTGATTGTTCCTGGTTGAGTACTACATAACGACTACTACGTTCTGTCCCTCTCAAGCTCGACGCGCTGCGTCCCTGAGCGCATCTGTAGAGTGGAAGAAGCTTGCGGTTTCGATGCCCCTGGATTGACGAATTTTCTAATGGCGAAAATGCCGTACACCCGTAAAAATCATCGCCAGTCCCAGCCGGTCAGCCGCCTCAATGACCTCGGCATCGCGCACTGAGCCTCCCGGCTCGATTATGGCTGTCGATCCCGCTTTTGCGATCTCTTCCACGCCATCAGGAAACGGGAAGAAGGCATCAGAGGCCGCAACCGTTCCCTTCAGCGGCAACTGCGCCTTCATAGCGCCGATTTTCGACGAGTCCACGCGGCTCATCTGCCCGGCTCCCACGCCCACCGTTTGCCCATCCCGGGCGTAGACAATCGCGTTCGACTTCACGTGCTTGCACACCGTCCAGGCAAATAACAGGGCGCGCTTCTCCTCGGCAGTTGGTGGACGTTTGGTGACCACCTTCAGATCGCTTTCTGTAAGCCGCCGCACATCGGCATCTTGGACCAGCATGCCTCCCGAAACATTCTTCAGCGTCCACTTCTGCGTCGACGGCTTAACCCCCACCAGCCGCAGATTTTTTTTGCCCGCGAACACCGCTTTCGCACCTTCATCGAATGACGGCGCCGCAATCACTTCGAGAAACAGCTTGGCCATGTCCTCGGCCGCCGCAGCATCAATCGGCCGGTTGACGCCGATTACGCCGCCGAACGCCGATACCGGATCGCACTCCAGCGCCCGCCGGTAGGCTTCCGCCAGGGTCTTGCCGGTCGCGGTGCCGCACGGATTCGTATGCTTGATGATCGCGACCACTGGTTCGTCAAATTCCTGCGCCAGATCCCAAGCAGCCTGGAGATCGACAATGTTGTTGTATGAAAGTTCCTTGCCCTGCAGCTGGCGGCCGTTGGCCACGCCCGTCCCCGAGCCATCCGAGTACATGGCCGCTTTCTGGTGCGGGTTCTCGCCATAGCGCAGGTCTAAAACTTTTTGGAACGCCAGCCGCAGCGTCTGCGGAAACTCCGCAGCATCGTGCAGTTGGAAGCGCCCGTTCGCGCTTACCCGCTCCAGGGTTGAGGCAATCGCGGAATCGTAAGCCGCCGTCGTCGCGAATGCTTTTTGCGCCAGCTTCCAGCGCGTCGGCTGCGAGAGTTCCCCGCTGCCGCGCTTCATCTCCTTCGCAACCACGTCATAATCCTCCGGCGAGGTGACCACCGCGACGTCCTGAAAGTTTTTCGCGGCCGACCGGATCATCGAGGGGCCGCCGATATCGATGTTTTCGACGACTTCCTCAAAGTGCACGCCGGGCTTTGCCGCAGTTTTCTCGAACGCGTAGAGATTGACGACGACCATGTCGATGGGTTGAATGCCATGCTCCGCCACCGCGCTGCGATGCGCCGCGTTTTCACGGCGGTGCAGGATGCCCCCGTGGACCTTGGGATGCAGCGTCTTCACACGCCCATCCAGCATTTCGGGAAAGCCGGTCAGCTCGGAAATATCCTTTACCGCAATGCCGGAATCACGCAGGAGCTTGGCGGTTCCGCCGGTCGAGATCAGTTCCACATTCATGGCGGCGAGCTTGCGGGCAAAGTCCACCAGGCCGGTTTTGTCGGTGACGCTGAGAATCGCACGCTGGATTTTCCCCATGAACCCCTCAGGTATGCAGGATAAGTTGGACTAAAAATTCTATCAGGAGGAAAGCCGGAAGCGAGGTCAGTTCCGATTTCCAGGCGTGCGCCTCCAAACGGGAGTTGATGGATAGGACAACGGCTCGTAGTCCGAGCTCGAACGAGTCGTGCTCACTTGGGAACCGCGACAAAACCATGAGTCACATGGTTCGCGTCGCTGTATGATCCGGCGATCACATCCGCATTGGTAATGCCTGTCGCCTGGCAGAGTGTCGACCCCGGATAATCGAAGGTGACGAATTGATTTTTTGTTGGGGAACCCACCCAACCGTGCATATTACCAATGCTGTCGGTGTACGCCCCGACAACCTGGTTCGTGTCATTGACTCCGTAGATATAAGTCATCGTCGCTCCGGGGAATTCCACATCGGAGTATGTTCCGTCCACGACGGTGAGCAGGAATCCGTGGTATTGGCAGGTGTTATTGCACGCGCTAACCCAGGAACCCGCGATCAGCCCCGCAGAATTTACGCCGAAGGCGTAGGTGAGTAGCGCGTCTGGATAGACCAGGTTCGTGTACGTTCCGTTTATATATGAAAAGCCCCCCTGCTCTGAGTTTGTGCTCCAAGCCCCGACTATTTGTCCATTGTTGTTGATCCCATAAGGCGTGGTAAACGAAGCACTGGGGTAGTTGATGGAAACGAACTGATTGTTGGAACTTAGCTGAAAACCGTGTGCGAGCGTGCTCGTGTCGGTGTAGAACCCGACCGCCTGGTCAGCCTGGTTGATGCCGAAAACGAGAGTACCAACGGCGCCCGGATAGTCAATTCTGCTGAAATGTCCGTTCGGCAGGCGCGCGAAACCATGAGTGACTAAGGCTGCATCCAGGTAATAGCCGATAATAATGCCAGCCTTGTTAATGCCCAATACTTGCGTAGCGATTGCGCCCGGATAGTCAAAGGAAGTGAAGGTGAACGGGAGGGATCGCGCCTGCGCGGCCGCAGGCTGAGACGATAGGGCTATCGCTCCCAAACAAAGACCCAGAATGGAGAGCACAAAATTGAGATGTGTACGGCGCACGCGTGGCCTCCCAAAGGGCAAGCAGAATAGCACCAGCCCCGCAGCCCGGAAAGAGAAAGTAGGCTCAATGTGGAAAGACCCTAGCTCGTCAAATTCCCGCCACTTTTGCGGCGGATGCGCTGCAATGCGACATGGGTGACAACGGAATAGCTAAGAAACCAGCCATCGTCATCGGTTCCACCGGAATGCTCGACGGCAAAACGATCCCTTACAAAAAAGAACTTACCTTTGACAAATGTATGACAAGCGCCGGATTGTCCCTCGCTAGAGTTATGCCTGTCAGCTTCCCCGAGCGGCGACGCGGTGCGGTCGCATACTGAGGCAGACCGCGGCTTTTGTTCTGCCTCGCAATCCTGGTCAACCTAGCAAATCGGTTTGCCCAATCAGCGGCAGGGGGCAAATCAGATCCAGTTGTGTCTATTAGGAGAAAACATTATGAGGAAATACATGATCGAGAGGGAAATTCCGAAAGTCGGCACGCTGAAAGCCGAGCAATTGCGGCAAGCCGCCGCCAAATCCAATCAGGCCCTGCGCCAGCTTGGACCGGATATTCAGTGGCTGGAGTCTTTTGTCACCGCCGACAAGACATTCTGTGTGTACCTGGCCAAGGATGAGCACATCATCCGCCGTCATGCCGAACTAAGCGGCTTTCCCGCCACCAAGATCAGCGAAATTGGCGACGTGATCAGCACGGTTACCGCCGAATTGCGCGATTAATGCTGGCGCTCTTGAACCAATAACACAAATTCAAAACGGAGAACTTACATGCCTTTCATACAAGTTAAGTTAATCGACGAAGTTTTCACGCCCAGCCAGAAAAAAGACATCATTACCAAGCTCACAGATGCCATGGTCTCCATCGAGGGAGAGCACATGCGGCCGGTAACCTGGGTAGTGATTGAAGAGGTTCGCAGCGGGGAATGGGGGATTGGGGGCCAGGCGATGACCACCGATGCCATTCGCGCTCTTGCCGCGGGCAAGTAAGCGAATCTAATCGAGAGGACGAGGACGCAAACGGTTGCACTCATGCCGCAGAGGCGTGTCGATGCAAGTCCGCTGAAGCGCACTACGGCAATACTTCGTAGCTCACGAACGCGAACTTCTTCGAGTCGGGCGCCCAGGAATTCACATTGATGGTTCCCTGCCCGCCGAAGACTTGCGTCAACACCTGAATTGCTTCTTCGTCCTCTTCTTCATCGGGCGGCCGCGCCGGCGCATTGCTGTCGGGCATTCGCATCATGCGAAACTTCACCGCGGTCTTGGCATCATGATTCTTTGTGCCTGGGGGGAAGGACAGAAACACGAGCCACCGGCGGTCTGGCGACGGATGCGGGAACCAGTCTTCTTCCGCGTCCGCCGTGACCCGCTCAGCCTTGGCATCGTCTGTTCCCGCTCCGTCCGCGGGAAATCGCCAGATATCCCATCCACCGGAGCGGTTGGAGTTGATGTAAATCCATTTTCCATCGGCGGAATAGTCAGGGCCATCATCGAATCCCGGACTGGAAGTGAGCCGCTGCTCGTCGCCACCATTCGAAGAAATCCGGTAGATATCGAAGTTCTTATTGCGCTCTGCGACAAAGGCCAGCCACTCTCCATCGGGCGACCAGCCATGAAAATAACTGGGGACGTTAGTAGTTAAGAGCCGCGGATTTGTGCCGTCCGCCTCTGCGACAAAAACCTGGGACCCGTTCGCCCGCGAGTGTTCCGCCGAGAATGCCAGCCGCTTGCCATCGGGTGAGAGGCCCTTGTCATTGTTGCAATCGTAGCTGCTATCGAGCGCTATTCTTTCCGGTTCTGTCGCGCCAGCCGCATTCAATGTGAACTTGTAGATCGCGCCGCCTGAGTTCGCCAGCAGATACTTGCCGTCGCCGGACCAGTTGGGCGCTTCCCACAGCTTGTCGTCTTGATAAACGACGCGAACGGATTTGCTCTCCAAGTCGTATACGGAGATCTTGCTGCGCACGCGTGTGGGATTCAGGTTGGGCTCGGTGGCGGGAAGCTCCTTGATCTCGACATCAGTGAATAACGCGGTCTCCAGCACATTGGCATTATGTGAGCACACTCCCAATCCGATATACACCGGCCCCTCAAGCCCCACCGTGGCTGGGATTGACGGCACCATCGGTTCTCCCAACTTCCCCGCATACATGTAGAACTGGGCGCCTCGGCGTTCAATACGAACGCGTATCGGACCGGAGACCGCGGACCTTACTTCGGAAGTCGCAGCACCCGCCGCGGGACGGAACTGGAGCGAGGTAAGGCCGTCACCATGAAGGGCAACATCGGCATAAGCAGAGTTTGGCTCGAGACTTTGGCGGATCATGAGCACGGCCTTGCGGTGGTCTTCGACACCTTTGCCCACGAATTGCACGTTGGCCGTGATGCTGAAATTTCCCGTTACCCGCTTCCACAGGAAATGAAAGGCATCTACCTGGGCCCACATATTGGCTCCGCCACCTATGACGCGATACTCTCCCTTTGCAGGGTCGTAGGTCGCGGTCCCGTGGCGCGGATTCTCTCCCACTTCGCTATCTCGATCGAAAGCTCCGAGCGATCCCGGTTGCTGGGCTCGCGTGCGAGCGGCGCAAACAAGAATTACCAGCATCAGCACGAATGAGTAGAGGTTACTCGAGAAGGTCATAAGAAACTCGGGAGCTAGATACTCGCAACTACAGAATGAGAAGACGCTGTGAAGCGGCGCTGGAACCGCTGACGCGATCCGCGATACTCTCAATTTCCGCTGAAACGAGCGAGCAAGTGTAGCGCGCTGGTGCGCTAATCGACAACAATGAGTGGGCGACAGCAATGAGTGGGCGACCGAAATCCTCTACGTTTTCGCCTTGGCCTTCAGCTTTACATGGCCGTTCTCCATCTCGACCGAATACTCCACGGATTGGCATCCGTACTGCTTGCGCAGCTGGTCGGTCTTCTTCTGAACGAAGTTGCTGAAGCTGTCGAGATTTCCTGAAACCTTTTCGCCGGCTTTTTTCTTGGCTTCGGTCAGTACGTTGTAGAGGCGCTCTACCTGGTCGCGTTCGGCGCGCGCGTCCGAGCACGCCACGGTGAACGGATGCCTTGCAGCATCGGGTGATGTCGCGGCGGCCGCGCCCTGTCCCACGCCGTAGGCTTGATGGTGCTGCGGCTCGTGCTCCTCCTCGCGAACTCCCTGCACGGAAAGGATCGCGTCCTGCGGTCGCCGGTAGCCTTCTTCACGAATGCGCGTTTTCTTGCGCCACAAGTCGCTGTAGATGGCGTAGCGCTGGGCCATTTCGTTGTAACGGAAGCGCTGGGAGAAGTTCAGCCGAGCGCCGTCGCTGAATTTGCGCACCAAAGCCACCACCTTCCACTCGACATCCGTGGGCGGCTTCTTCGTCGGATTGTTGAAGTAGACCTCGTACTCGATTTTCAAGCGGCGCAGCTGCGAATCGAGCAGATTGAGTTCCTCGTCGATGGTCACGGGACGGGCTTCTCCTGCCGCTAGTCTAGGCACTCCAGAGTACAAAGGGCAGATTCCCGCGGGTCACGGAAGGGATGGAACTATGGTCACGACGAGTATTCTCATCGAGGCGCTCGTTCTGGCATCGAGAGATACGGAAAGTCTAACAAAGCAAACCGCTTGGTTGACTCCGAGTGTTCCACGTGGAACGTTGCTACCAAAAAAACGGGGCCAGTTTCCTGACCCCGTTGCAAACGTTATCTCGTATCGTCAGCGCTTGGGCGCAACCGGTTCCGGTTGACCCACGCGGTGGCTCACCTTGAACGTCATCTTACCGACTTTGCGATCGGCGTCCACGATCACGTGATCGCCGTGCAGAACTTCGCCGTCCAGAATCTTCAACGCCAGCGGATCCTGCACCAGTTTCTGAATTGCCCGCTTCAACGGACGCGCGCCGAAGTTCGGATCGAAACCCTCGGTAAACAGAAGTTCCTTCGCGGCGTCGGTCAGCTCGAGCGAGATCTTCCGCTCTGCCAATAGGCGGCGCAAATCTTCGAGCCGCAGGTCGATGATCTTGACCAGTTGCTCCTTCCCCAGCGGATTGAATACGATGATGTCATCCACTCGGTTCAGGAACTCCGGCTTGAATTGCCCGTGCAGGGCATCCATGACCAGTTTCGAAGCGCGCGCAAAGTCCTCCGCGGAACGCATGTTCTCGGCCTGCAGGTAGGTCGAGCCGACGTTCGAAGTCATGATGATCACCGTGTTGCGGAAGTCCACGGTGCGGCCTTTGCCGTCGGTCAGACGGCCGTCGTCCATGATCTGCAGCAGGACGTTGAAGACGTCGGGATGCGCTTTCTCGATTTCGTCGAACAAGACGACCGCGTAAGGACGCCTGCGCACCTGCTCGGTAAGCTGGCCGCCCTCTTCGTAGCCTACGTATCCCGGAGGCGCTCCGATCAGGCGCGACACGGCGTGCTTCTCCATGTACTCCGACATGTCGATTCGTACCATCGCGTGCTCGTCATCGAATAGAAACTCGGCCAGGGCTCTTGCCAGCTCGGTCTTTCCCACCCCGGTGGGGCCGAGAAAGATGAAAGAACCGATGGGGCGCTTGGGATCACTGAGGCCGGCACGGGAACGGCGGATGGCGTTGGCCACGCGTTCCAGCGCGACCTCCTGCCCCACCACTCGCAGGCGCAACCGGTCCTCCATATTGATGAGCTTTTTGACCTCGCCTTCCAGCATCTTCGAGACGGGAATGCCGGTCCACTTGGAGACGATGCGGGCGACGTCTTCTTCGTCCACTTCCTCTTTCAGCATGCGGTGGCCCTGGCCATCGATTTGCGCCGTAACCCTCTTCAGCTCCTCTTCGGCCTGGCGGATGAGGCTGTAGCGGATTTCTGCGACGCGCTGCAGGTTGCCCTTGCGCTCTTCCGCCTGCTCTTCGATCTTTAACTGCTCGAGCCTCTCCTTAAGTTGGCGCTGGCGGGCGATCAGATCTTTTTCCTGTTTCCAGGTAGCCTTCAGGCCATTCGAGCGCTCGCGGATATCGGCCAGCTCTTTTTCGATCATAGCCAGGCGCTCTTTCGAGTTCGGGTCATCTTCCTTTTTGAGCGCCTGCTTCTCGATTTCCAACTGCATGGCACGGCGCTCGAGCTCGTCGATCTCCGTCGGCATCGAATCGATCTGGATGCGCAGCGAAGCCGCCGCTTCGTCGATCAAATCGATAGCTTTGTCGGGGAGGAAGCGATCCGAAATGTAGCGGTGCGAGAGCGTGGCAGCCGCGACTATAGCGGAGTCCTTGATGCGCACTCCATGATGCACTTCGTAACGCTCCTTCAGCCCACGCAGAATCGCAATGGTGTCTTCCACGTTGGGCTCGCCGACGAAGACGATCTGGAAACGGCGTTCGAGCGCGGCATCCTTCTCGATGTACTTGCGATACTCATTGAGCGTGGTGGCGCCGATCGCGCGCAATTCGCCGCGAGCGAGAGCAGGCTTCAGCATGTTGGAGGCGTCAATGGCGCCTTCGGCTGCGCCGGCGCCCACCAGCGTATGAAGCTCGTCGATGAAGAGGATGATTTTCCCTTGCGAGTCTTCGATCTCCTTCAGCACGGCTTTCAGGCGGTCTTCAAACTCGCCGCGATACTTTGCCCCGGCCAGCATAGAACCCAGATCGAGCGCGACTACGCGCTTGTTCTTCAGGACTTCGGGCACATCGCCGGAGACGATGCGCTGCGCCAGGCCCTCCACGATCGCGGTCTTGCCAACGCCCGGCTCGCCGATTAGTACCGGGTTGTTCTTGGTGCGTCGGGAAAGCACCTGCACGACACGGCGGATTTCCTCGTCGCGGCCAATCACGGGATCGAGTTTGCCGCGCCGCGCCTGCTCAGTCAGGTCGCGGGCATAACGTTCCAGCGCCTGGTACTTGGCTTCAGGATTCTGGTCCGTCACGCGCTGCGATCCACGGACCGCGGTCAAGGCGTGCAGGATGGCGTCGTAAGTAGCGCCATGGCGGGCCAGCAGTTCCTGCGCGGCATCGCGCTTCTGCTGCGTGATCGCGAGCAGCAAGTGTTCGGTGGAGACGTACTCGTCCTTAAAATTGTCAGCCTCTTTGAAGGCGCGCTCCAGCAACTCATTGAGTTGCTGTGACATGGCGGGCTGTTGCGCCCCGCCCGACACTCTGGGCAGGCGCTCAATGTCGCGATATACGTCAGCCAAAAGCGACTGCGGGCCCATGCCGATCTTTTCCAGGATTGGGGGCACAATGCCTTCTTTGTCTTCGAGTAGCGCGGCCAGCAGGTGCAGCGGCAGCAGTTCGGGGTTGCCATGTTCGGAGGCAACCTCGTTGCCGCGCTGGACGGCTTCCTGCGCTTTCACGGTGAATTTTTCCCAACGGATGGGCATCTTATGTAACTCCTGAATTCCAGATAAATAGAAATGCTCGAACGTAAATGAAACGGGAGGCGCTCTGCGAGGCCTCCCGTGGTTGATTGCTTATCTCGTCATCATCACTGCCGAGCCTGGCCCGGCTTTGGGCAAACACTCGCCCAGGTCATTAGATGACCATACTTCGTGATCAGGCGGCGCGGCCGGCCCCCTTTTCCTTACCTTCCAGAGTGCGCTCGCTGCTTCCGCCGATCTTGATCTGCTTCGGCTTGGCTTCGGCTCTCTTCGCCAGCTTGATCTTCAGCACGCCCTTATCATAGTTCGCGCTGACCTGATCCGAATCGACAGTGCTGGGAAGTGTGAAAGTCCGGGTAAAGCTTCCGTACTGCCGCTCTACTCGGCGATAGTTCTCTTCCTTCTCTTCCTTGTCGAACTTGCGCTCGCCGTGCACGGTGAGGACGTTGTTCTCGATGCGAACATCGATATCCTTCTCGTCGATGCCCGGGACTTCGATCTTCAAGGTTACGTTGTGCTCGTCTTCGTAAACATCGACAGGTGGCGCGAACGTGCTGGTGGTCAGGGATTCCTCACGACCTTCCGGCCCATAAGAGTCACGGAAGAGGCGATTCATGCGGTCTTGCAGAGTGGCGAATTCGCGGAAGGGATCCCAACGGGTAATAACTGTCATGGCTGTAATCCTCCTCAATATCCTTCTGAAATTTTCTGGGTGGCTATGCCCACACCCAATTGGATGTTGCGTTAGCGTTAAAGAATCATAAAATCTTAGTGTGTTATTGTCAACACAATAATTTTATTGAAAATCAGCAACTTACGCTCAGCATCATGCATTTGAGATAAGCAGTTTCAGGGATTGTCAGCAAGCTCGGATGGTCCTTCGCCTGACCACGGTTTTCCAATAGCCGAACGTTTCTGTGGACATCGCGAGCGGCATCGGCAAGAACTTCCAGGAAAGCGGCGGGGCTGACGTGGTAGGAGCAGGAGCAGGTCACAAGGATGCCGCCCGGCCGCAGCATCTTCAGGGCTCGAAGGTTCAGCTCTTTGTACCCGCGCAGCGCGGTTTCGAGAGTACGCCGCGACTTGGCGAAGGCGGGTGGGTCGAGAACGATGGTGTCGTATTGCCGGCCGGCAGCCGAATAGTCTTTCAGGAGGTCAAAAGCGTTGGCCTCGATCCACTCAATGTCGCGCGCATTCAGTGCGGCGTTCCGGTCAGCTATCTCGAGGGCAGGGCGCGAACTGTCCACCCCGGTCACCGCGGAACAGCTGCCGGCGAGATGAAGGGCGAAGCCTCCGTGATAGCAGAAAACATCCAGTGCCTCTCCGTGCGCATAGCGGGCGGCGGCGGCATAGTTCTCGCGCTGATCGAGAAAGGCACCTGTTTTCTGCCCCTCCAGGCCATCGAAGTGGAACTTCACTCCGTTCATGGTGACCACGGTCTGGGTTTTCTCTCCGTACACGAGCTCCGACGCCTTCTGAGCCAAGCTTTCCAGAGTGCGGATGTGGGGATCGACGCGTTCGACAATGCCCGCAGGGCTCAGGGCCTCCGTCAACACCGCAAGAACCGCCTGTCGCGCCAGGGCGGAGTCCATCGCCTGAGTGAGAATTTGAAGTGAAACTACGTCGTGGTAGCGGTCGACGATCAAGCCCGGCAGAAAATCTCCTTCACTGAAGACCAGGCGGTAGGCATTAGTGTCTTGCACAACCTGCTCCCGGTAAGCAATGGCGTCGCGAACCCGGCCGCTGATCAGGCTGGGCAGGGATTCGACTGGGCCGGAAGAGAGCAAGCGCAGGGCGATCTGGGACGAACTGCTGTACAGAGCGGTCCCGAGCGGGCGCGCGCGCTCGTCCACCACCGAAACCAGCGATCCTGGAGAAATGCTGTCGCTGGAGACAACATCTGACCGGTAGACCCACACGTGTCCGCTCTTGAGGCGAGCAGCGCCGCGCATTGTGACCACCAGGCGCGGACTGGTAAGCGCCGCTGGCTTGGACATGATCACCATCTTAAAACGCCCTGGCTCAGAGCAGACGCTGATACACCCCCAGACGGGATCGAGTTAGTCTTCAACAAACGACTTCAAGCGGCCGAGAGCGTCGTCCCACTGACGGGAAACGAAGTCAAGATACTGCTTCATGTCTTCAATCGGCTGCGGGTTGAGCTGGAAACGGCTTTCCCGGCCCGCGCGCGCGCAGCGCACAACGCCGGCGTTTTCCAGCACCCGCAGGTGCTTGGTGATAGCTTGCCGCGTGAGCCGGGAGCCTTGCGCGAGTTGTGAGATAGAATACGGCTGCCCGGCGGCAAGCTTGGCCAGCAGTTGAAGGCGGGTATCGTCCCCGAGCGCCGCGAACACTGGCGCCCGAGACTGCGGCCGGGGCTTACTGCTACGGCTTTTGCGCGACATAGGTTTCGATGTTCTTCATCTGCTCTGTCCAGCCGCCGTCATTTCTGCGGAACGCCTCCAGACGAAAGTCGCCGGGGATTTGGTCGAAGCCGGACTCGCTGAGTTGAAGAAGTGTGCCGGTTTTGCTGGGTTCCAGGCTGAATTGGACCAGAGTCGTCGGGTCCTTCGAATGGTCGGTCTTCGAGTACTCTGCGCGATCCAAGGTCTTGGGATGTCCCCAGGTGAACGAGAACAGCCGTTCCGGCTCCATCTTCTCGACCATCACTTCCCATAGCACGTGCTCGTAACCGGGATAAGTGATGCGCCCGCGAGAGATCTGGCCGTGTACGAAGGGGCCATCCAGCTTTACCCGAAACCATTCGCCGAACTCGCGGTAGTCGGTGAGGGCGCGCCAGACCCGCGAAACGGGTGCCTTCAGCTCAATTCGCTTCTCAATACGATCATCCACTTTATGCAACCTCCAGGTTGCATGTTACGCCAGCTTCGGCAAATACGCAACCATTTAGGTGCTTATGGTAATTATCGCGCGGCAGGCCGCGAAACGTGAATTGAGACACGGCATGAGTGCACGGTGGACGAATGGAAAGGCCGCCAGCTCGCTCAGGCGGCGTTATTGGTTTTAAGCAGGAGATCGCAAAGAGCACTCTTGAGTTCTTCCTGGCGCAGGCGATCCTGCACGTGCGGAAGCGCCTGGATAGCTGCATAGAGGACCCGCCGCATTTCGCTGTGGCTCAAGACCTCGCAGTTGATTTCCGGAGTAAACATGTCTGGATGGCGCATGGGAAATCGAACTAGTTTGCCGGACATCATAGGTGGCCACCTCGTGGCCGGTTCGGCTGTATCGCAGCCGGTAAGAGATGCTACCATATTCGCCTTTTATTCGCCAAGCTTTTTTTGTCGGCATCAATGGAAATTTCGCAGCATCGATTCACTGATGAGAACGCCCTACGATGAAGCGGTAATGCGGTCAGGAGTGGCCGCGGCTTCCTGCTCGAGAGACGAGGGAAGCTGGGTTCTCGCTGCAACCATTCTGGCCTCGAGCATGGCATTCATCGATGGGACCATAGTCAACGTTGCTATTCCCACCTTGCAGGCAGCATTCCACGCCGACATTGTTGACGTGCAGTGGGTGGTAGAGAGCTATGCTCTGCTGCTTTCGGCGCTGATCCTGGTGGGCGGGGCCTTGGGCGATCTGTACGGGCGACGTAAGGTTTTTGTGGCAGGAGTCACCCTCTTCGCGGCGGCTTCCGCCGCATGTGGTCTGTCGGCCAGTATCGGCGCGCTCGTAATCGCGCGCGCCATTCAGGGTGTCGGGGCGGCGCTGCTGGTGCCCGGCAGCCTGGCTCTTATTAGCGCGTCGTTCGACGAAAGATCGCGTGGGAAAGCGATCGGCACCTGGTCGGGGTTCACCGCCATCACCACTGCCCTCGGCCCGGTTGTAGGCGGATGGCTCATCGAGCATGCCTCCTGGCGCTGGGCGTTCTTTATCAATGTTCCGCTAGCGGCCGCCGTGATCGTGATCTCGCTGTGGCGGGTTCCCGAGAGCCGCAGCCACAGCGTAAAGCGGCTGGATTGGCTGGGAACCCTGGTGGCTGTGCTTGGCCTAAGCGGACTGGTGAACGGACTGGTCGGGTCTGCCGATCGTGGGTGGCGGAATCCAGTTGTTCTCGCGAGCCTGGGCGTGGGCACCGCATGCCTGGCAATCTTCGTGTGGGTGGAAGATCACGAGAAATCGCCAATGGTCCCGCTGTCGCTTTTCAGGTCACGCAGCTTTACCGGTGCAAATCTGCTCACGTTATTTTTGTATGCGGCCCTGTCGGCATTCTTTTTCTTATTCCCGATGCGCCTGATTCAAGTGCAGGGATATTCCGCGACGAAGGCGGCCGCCGCATCGTTGCCGATGATTTTGTTGATGTCTTCACTATCCCGCTGGTCGGGAGGACTCATCAATCGGTACGGCGCCAGAACTCCACTCGTTGCAGGCCCGCTGATCGCGGCGGGGGGGTTCCTGCTTTTTGCGCTGGCCTCTGCTCAAGGAAGCTATTGGACAGTACTGTTTCCTGCTTTCCTGGTGCTTGGACTGGGCATGGCAGTGACGGTCGCGCCTCTCACGACGGTAGTCATGAGTTCCGTTGAGCAGGATCGCGCGGGCACGGCCTCCGGCATCAACAACGCCGTGTCGCGTGTTGCCGGAGTGCTGGCAGTGGCGGTCCTGGGAGTCGCAATGGTGAGTTGGTTCAGCCTGCAATTGGAGCACAGGCTGGACGGGTTAGCGCTTTCACCCAAGGCGATGAACTATATTCAGTCTAATGAGGCACAACTCGCCGCACTGAAACTGCCCCCCAATATCGATTCAACTACGGCAGCGGCGGTCCGGTCCGCCGTGTCGCAAGCATTTGTCTCCGCGTTCAGGATGCTGATGCTGTTTTGCGCGGTGCTGGCGATGGCCAGCGGCTTTATTGCGTGGTGGCTAATTCCTTCGCCGACGAGTGCGAATGCAAAAACGGCTTTCACCGAGGCGGGAACGGCGGAGGTCAGTTGAAGGTCGACGACTGCTTCTTCGTTGCAGAGGGATGGTCACAGTTTTTGTGTTCGTGTTCCGCTTTTTCCGCCAAGGCCAGAACGTTTGTAACCGTATTCCAATTCCGCGCAGTTCCAGAGGTCTTCAGAATCCTTTCTACTGCCGGCCAGGAGAGCTTGGGACGCGCCAAGCCGTTCGCGCAATACACATAGAGTTCTCGGCCTTGTATATGCAACTCCTCAGGGGCAATTGTGAGCTGACGAAGCTTGTCGCAGCATGCTGGATCGGGAAGACTGGCAAGAAAGGTGACGAGAAATTTGCTGGGATCGAGATTGCGGCGCTTAACGAACGGGTTTGCCGCAACCACTGCGCGCAGTTCGGCGGGGGTGCGCAGAATAACATCAGAGTGAAATCCGAATGTCTCCAGGACTGCGTTCTCGATGCGCTGAACAAGCCGGCGAAGATCCTTTTCGTCGGTGGCAAAGATGACATTGCCGCTTTGCAGGAAAGTTTGCGGGTTGCGCAGCTTCAGCGAGGCATAGAGCGCGCGCAGAGCGTCCATCTTGACCCGCTTATGCGCAGCGAGATTGACCCCGCGCAGCAGGGAAACGAGCACTGGCATGAGCAGAGCAGTATAGCCGCACTCTGGGCAATGTGACGCCGGGTCAGCCTGTGAGCGCGTCATTTTGTGATAGCATTCCGCGATTTCAGGGCAGCCAGGTTTTTAACGCGCCTGATCTCCGGAGGTCGCGGCATGAAAAGCTCCATGATTCGGATTGCGGTGTTGGCGGGTTTGCTCTGCGCTGTCGCGCTCATTATTGTGTCGCTGGGCAAAGGAATCGCGCCGAGTACCGGTTCGGTGCAGGCAGCCAGCGCGGCGGAAGTCTATTGCGGACAAAGTGGCGGCGAGCCCGTACGCCGGATTCCGGTTTACGGCACCAACGGCTCGGACCCGTTGCCCCTGTCGGGCGCTCGCATGTTCTGCGGTTTCCACGCGTCCGATGGTTCACGCATTCACATCCTGGTGGACACGCTCTACACGCAGAGGCCGACCCTGGCAGCGCTGGCCTATTACGCGCAAGTTCCGCCGCAATCGGGATGCCAGGGAAACCCGGCATCGTGCTATTGCACGCAACTGGGCGGCTCCGACCTGTTCGGCGGCATTAACGCGGCGGGCGGCGGCTGGGTGAACGAACAGACTGTCGATCAAACGCTGGAAGCGTGCATCTTCCCGGATATGTCTTCGATTGATTCCTGGGGACTGTTCTATTACTCGGCGGGAATCATACGCGGCAAGGATCTCTCGACGGTGCTGAGGTATCCCAATCCGTACAAAACCAAACGGCGATGAATATCTGAGGTGAGCCAGTTCAGGGAACTGACTGCAGAACTAGCTGGCCGCGGGATGTTCACTGGCGACGGCGCTGGCGGCATTCGACTTATGGGTAGCGCGGAGATCGTGCTGAGCAGCGCGCAGATCTGCGTTCAAGGCATCGAGGACGTCGCTCGGCATCTCTGAGCCCCACTCTTCTATGGTTTCAAGGTCCCAGTGACCGTTCAGGCGGATCGAACTCTCGGTCAAGTCCTCGGGGAACGCCAGGCGATAGTTGCCTTCGCGCATCAGAATGTCGCCAACCATGCGGCCGGTATGCGAGTCGTAGACACGGCGGCTGGCCATAGAGCCTTCATTGATGAAGCCGATCAGAACCTCGCCATGCTGGCCAAAGTCTCCGCGGAAGTACCAGGCCTGAGGAGCGTCGGATTTTGGACGGGCGCGTCGTCTCGCGGGCGTGACTACGCGTTCTTCTTCCTTTTCGTTCGCCGGATCGAAGTAGAGAATACGCTGGCAGGAGTCGCAGGAGACGACCTCTTTGCCACTGCGAACTTCGTTATAAGTCTGCGGGCGTAGCATGACCTGACAACCCATGCATTTGTGATCCCGAACTTCCGCGATCCCGCTACCCCGGAAGTGGGAAACGCGCTCGAATTGCCGCAGCAGGTCAGGGGCGATGCCCTGGCGTAGTTGATCGCGCTTAGCATTCCATTCGGCAAGTTGCTTTTCGTCCTCAGCGGTGCGCTGGCGCGCATCCGCCTTCTCTTTTTCGATCTCGGCCGTTTCCTGTTTCAGTTCGGCTTCCGCGGCCTTGACTTCCTTCTCGCGGCTTTCCGCGTTCACCATCAGCTCGAGGATCTTGTCCTCATTGGCGCGAATTTCCTGCTCGGCAAATTGGATTTCGCCCAGCAGCGCCTTGTATTGCTCATTGGTTTTTACGTCGAGGGATTGGTCGCGGTACTTGGATATCTTGGTCTGCAGTTCCTGGATTGCAGCTTCATACTTCCGGCGGGCGGCCTCGTCAGCTTTAACCGAAGCCTTGGCCTTTTCCAGGATCGCTTGGGTGCCGGCCAGCTTTTGCTCAATGGCGAGCACCCGCTTGGGAAGCGCGGCTACTTCGTCATTCAGGCGGCGGATTTCACGGTCAGCTTGCTGCAGGTGTAGCAGTTTTTCTATGTCTGAAACCATTGTGGGAATGCGCTGATCATCATTTTAGCACGTGAATCCGCGCCCGGACGCTTGGCCGGATGACACTCCAGTCCTCTGCGAAGGAAATACAATTTCGCTGAAGTGCCGGCTTTTACCAGCTGAAAACGCAGCCCTGTTGTCGCTGGAATCGGACTGCGGATCGCCGGCTGATACATAACATTGTACTGGCGCGGCGCATCTAGTCATTTAGGCGCTGCCCGCACGGCGGTGCAAGGTCGGGGCCGCGCGGTGTACACTTTTCAGCCCTGAAAAACAGTTCCATTTTCGACGGGAGCTTAGATGGCTAAGCGAGTTCTGGCAGTTCTGCCCGCGTTCAGCTTATTTTTTTACGTACTTCTCTCCGCTCACGCCGTAGCGCAAACCTCAGCCGAACAGAAAGCTCTCACCATTCAAAATGTCTTCGCCGAAGGGGGCATAACCGGGCGTGCGCCGGAGGCGGTGCAGTGGAGTCCGGACGACACGCGGGTATCATACGTGCTGCGCGACGATTCGGGAGATCACGGCGAGCTCTGGTACATCGACGCCGGCACTGGAGAAAGGAAGGCGCTGGTCACGGAGTCAAAACTGGCGCAACTGGCGCCATCCCGCGACAAGATTACGGACGAGCGTGAAAAAGAACGCCTCACGCGATATCACGTTCCGGAATATATGTGGGCTCCCGATAGCAAGCACCTGCTGCTCATGCCCGAGGGGCAGCTATGGTATTACGACTTGGCGAGCGGCACAGCCGTGCAGTTCAGTGCCGCTCCAGATCCCGCGCAGGACCCCAAGTTTTCTCCCGACGGCAAACTTCTGGCCTACGTGCGAAAACATAACCTGTTCGTGCATCCGTTGTCTGACAATGGTCGTGAACACGCTCTGACCCGCGATAAGGATGAAAACCTGCTCAACGGAGAAGTGGACTGGGTGTACGCGGAAGAGCTCAATGTTCGCAGCAACTACGCATGGTCTCCGGACAGCAAGGAGATCGTTTTCCTGCAAATGGATGAAACACGTGTTCCTACCTATCCAATCACCGACTGGATGCCAACCCATCCCAAGGTCGACGAGGAGAAATACCCAAAAGCGGGCGATCCCAACCCGACGGTGCGCCTCGGCATGGTGGGAGCCGACGGCGGGAAACTCAAGTGGCTTTCGTTGACCCAAGACAACGATATCTACATTCCGCGATTCGGATGGATTCGTGACGGGATTATCTGGGCGGAGGTGCTCAACCGCGCGCAGGATCAGATGGATTTGTATTTTGTCGATGCGCACTCGGGAAAGTCACGCAGGGTGCTGACCGAACGCAGTCCCGACGCGTGGGTGAACGTGAACGACGACTTCCGCATTCTCAAATCGGGTGATCAGTTTCTCTGGTCGAGTTGGCGCGATGGCCATACCCATTTGTATCTGTATCACTTTTCCAAGCAGGATCCGCTGGGCGACGAAGCCCAGTTGGACCGCCAGCTCGAGCGGGGCGACTACGAAGTGCTGCAGGTCGAAGGGCTGGATGAAGACAGCGGCACGGTTTTCTTTACTTGCAATAAAGGCGATCCGCGGCAGGTTCAGCTTTACGCGGTGAAGCTGGACGGTTCAAACCTGGCACGCGTAACGCGCGACGACGGGACCTACGCCGTGAATTTTTCCAGCAATGGCAAGCGCTACGTAGAGACGTACTCCAATGCCGCGAATCCCCCCCAGGTTGAGGTGTGCGGGATTGCTGGATGCAAGCCAATCTGGGAGTCGCGCGGAGTCGAGAATTATCACTTGGCTCCATGGAAATACATGGAATTCAAAGCCGAAGACGGGAGCACACTTTACGGGCAATTGCTGATGCCGCGGGACGCAGCCCCGGGAAGCAAGATTCCGCTGATTGTGAGCGTCTATGGTGGCCCGGCGGCGCAGCTGGTGAAGAATGAGTGGGCAGGTCCGACGGGACTTTATTACGAGATCCTGGCGCGCGAGGGCTTCGCCATTTTTTCTGTCGACAACCGGGGAACGCCCAATCGCGGGCAAAAGTTCAGCGCGGCCATCAAGGGGCAATTTGGCGCGATTGAACTCAAAGACCAACTGAGATCACTGGACGATTTGCTGGGCCAATATCCGCAGTTGGATAGGAGCCGCGTTGGCGTGTGGGGCTGGAGCAATGGCGGTTCGATGACTCTGTATGGCATGACCCACTCGGATGTTTTCAAAGCCGGAGTCTCGGTTGCACCGGTGACCGACTGGCACAACTACGACTCGATCTATACCGAGCGGATAATGGGCTTGCCCAAGTCGAACGCGAAAGCCTACACCGATTCGTCGCTCCTGAAGGCCGCGGGCAAGCTCCATGGATCGCTTCTCATGGTGCACGGCACCAGTGATGATAACGTGCACTTTCAGAACAGCATTCAGATGATCCAGGCTTTTATTCAGGCAGACCAGCAGTTCCGGCTCATGCTGTATCCCAACAAGACGCACGGCATCGCGGGACCGAGCGCGCGAACCCATTTGTTCCAGATGATGGAACAACATTGGCAGCGAGAGCTGAAGTAGCCCTCACGTCGCAGGCGTAGGTGTATCCCTGCGTTCACGCGCATTTCAGTTGCTTCGGTCGAAAATTCTGCAGCAGTTCGATGAACTCTTCCAAATGCGAGGGAACTGATTGCGTCTTCAGCGTCACGCACCACCATTTGCGGTGAAATCCGCGGCTAGTGATAGGACGCGTGACGACCCGCCCTCGCTCTACATCAGGCGCGACCGCCCAACGGGCCAGTAACGCGACCCCTGTTCCCGCCGCCGCCATCTCCACGATGGCTTCCGTCAGGGGTAATTCGAGCACCCGTTTGGGAGATACGCCTGCGGGAAGCAGCACTTTATTAATGAGTGTGCTCTCTTCCTTGGGGGAGTAGTTGAGGATGGTCTCCTCCGCAAGATCTCGCGGTCGTACATGGGCAAGGCCCGCCAACCGGTGTTCCGGCGCCATGACCAAAACTAATTCATCCTCGAACATCGGAGTCAGGCGCAAGAGCGGTTTCGGGGCGGCTCGTACATGATAGCGACGTCCAGTTTGCCCTTCATCAACCACTGGTCGGGCTGAGGAGTGGCCTCGGCATCAATGGACACGTCCATGCGAGGAAACTTCAGGTGGAATTTTTTCAACAGTGGTGGCAGCCAGTGATAGAAGGTGTAGCACTGCGTGCTCAAGCGGATGATGCCGCCCACTTTTCCGTTTGTCGAGCGAATCTGCGCTTCCGCCGATTGTAACTCCTGGAGAATGCGCCGCGCCGACTGCAGCAGTCTTTCTCCCGCCTGGGTAAGCACCATCTTTTTCCCCAGCCGCAGGAACAGTTCGACTCCCAGCCGCTCCTCTGCGTCTCGCAATTGATGGCTCAGCGCAGATTGCGAAAGATGCAACTGATCGACAGCTCCGGTAACAGTGCCGGTGTCAGCCACCGCTGTCAACAACTTCAAATGGCGAATGTCCAGTTGTGTGCTCATCGCAAGTATGAACGCATGTCATGCACATGATGAAAAGAAACAATAATTCTCATATCGATTTAGATGAGTCTAATTCAGCAGCAGGATTACACCACTTATGATTCCCGCACTTGCGACTTAGTTTCAAGATCTCTAAGTTTGCTTTAAACGCAAGATTCGGGGAGAACGGCTGCACTTAGTGCGGCTAAGGTGCGAACTTGCGGCCAGATTACTGGCAGGAGGATGCTATGAGAGCCAGAACGATCGCTTCACTGATGTTCACTGTCTTGTTTTTTGCGGCGCTGGCAAGCGCGCAGTCCACGCAGCGGGTAAAGGCCAACGTTCCTTTTGCATTCACCGTGGGCACAAAAAACTTTCCGGCGGGCCAATACTCGGCCGTTCAAACTGGACCGAACCTGATGACGTTGCGCGACGATCGCGGAAGATCGGTGGCGACGCTCACGACGAAGAATATTCAAAGCAGTAAGCAAACAACCGTTCCCAAGCTTACCTTCGTGCGTCGCGATGGACGTTATTACCTCTCGCAAGTGTGGTGGCAAGAAGATCAGATCGTAGACGAACTGCCGCTGCCGCACTCGGATGCCATGCTGGCAAGGCAGAAATCGTCTTCCGGGGCAATACCGGGCAGCGGTGGCGCTCGGCCGTAATGCTGAAATCCCAAATTCCCAGTTGAGGTTTCATGATGAGCAACGCGCTTGCATTACTCGGCTGCAAAACCGATGACAGGCATGTGGACGAGGTAGTCCGGTCCGCGAAGCAGGAGTTGCAAGCACTCCTCGCCCAGCGGGCCGAGATTACCCGCCAGATTGGCACTATTAAGCAGACACTCGCAGGACTGGCCGCGCTGTTTGGCGACCACATATTCGATGCTGAAGTCCTGGAATGGCTGGGGCGCAAGGCGCCTCGCCGCGGCCGCGGATTCACGCAGGCATGCCGGCACGTGTTGATGGAGGCCACCGAGCCGCTGAGCACGAAAGAAATTTGTGCGCGGATGCGCGCGAAGTTTCCCGCGATTATCGAAGCCCACAAAGATGCCGTTGCATCGGTTACGACCGTTCTGACAAGGCTTGTCAGTTATAGAGAAGCGGAGCGAATCGTAAATGATCACGGCAGGCCGAAGTGGCAGTGGATCGCGGGAGCCCAACCGAGCGGAGCATTAGCCACGCAGTTTCCAAGCGGGATAGGCCGGCCCGCAACCCACGAAGAATCGGCAACTCTTGCCGCCCGGCAATGGCCTTCATAGAATCACAGGCCGCTAGCGAGGAATATCGAACGCCGATCCTAGTCCAGGCCGCAGATTTCAACCACGACGGCAACACGGACTTCGTCATAACCACGGGGCTTTATTCAAACACTGCCAGCGTATTCCTGGGCAATGGCGATGGAACGTTCCGCCCGTTCACCAATTTTCAGGCGGGAGGCAGCGCGGGCTCGTTCCCCGCCGACGTGAATGGCGATGGCCTGATTGATTTAGTGGTTGCGAACTATTCCGGGAATGCTGTGGTTACTCATTTGAATACCGGCGTGGTCAGTTTTCCCCCTCCACTCCCCTCACTTTCAAGACCCAGAAGGTAGGCACCACCAGCCAGCCTCAGCTCGTAACCCTGACGAACACGGGCACGGCCACCCTCAACATAGGTTCGATGAAGGTGACGGGCTAGTTCAGGATGAAGACTTCCTGCCGGGCGAAGGTGCAGGCCGGAGGGAACTGTAAGATCAGCGTAACCTTCTCGCCGCAATCGAAAGGCACGCACTCCGGTACGGTGACGCTTCAGGACAGCGCTCCTTCCAAGCCGCAGGTGATTGCGCTCTCCGGTGTCGGCGACTGAGCTCTCGCACCCGCCCTGGTTTCCGCGAACCAATCCGAGCTGGCGGTGTGCTGCTTATTCCCGCCCCACGCCCAGCGCATCCGCGACGCGGTTGATGTAATTGAACCATGAGGCGATCAGCGTAATCTGCAGAATGGCCTTGTCGTCAAAACCTGCGGCGCGCAGACAGTCGTGGTCACTTTTCCAGACCTTCGTGGCATCCTTCGTAAGCTTGACCACGTAATCGAGCATGACGCGCTCTTGCGCTGTAATCGGCGCGCTGGTGTAGTCCCTTTCGAGCGCCTGCACCAGTTCTTTGTCCAAAGTTACGCGACGCAGAAACTCTGCGTGAGACTCGATTCAATACACGCAGCGGTTCGTGACCGACACCATGGTGGCAATCATCTCGTGCTGCCGGCGCTGGAGGGGCAGGTCCGGCGACATGAGCACGCCGAAGGTGGCAAACGCGTGGTAAAGCGCGTCCGGAATCAGGGTATGCGATGCCACAATGCCCGAGGGCCCGCCGTCGGGCGAGGGGTGCACCGGGTTCGCATACTCCTTGGGATACAAGGCTTTTTCGTCTTCCAGGGCCTTGAGCAGTTTTTCGCCGGCTTCCACGATTGGGACCGTTTTAATCCACGTCATAAAAAAGGACTTGCCTTGAATATATGGGATTGCCGTAAAATTCAGCTCAGGTCAACTTACATTAAGTAGCTTTGATGTGCCAAGTTCCAGCCGCTGGAAGACTTGGCCGGCCACGATCATTCGTGATTCCCCCACGCGGAGGACGGAGTCGATGAGCATCATGGCTTGGAAAATTATGCGGCGGTTGCCCCGCCCTGTGCTGTTGTGCCTGCTGATCTTCCTGCTGACGGCGATGGCGCGCGCGTAACAAAAGAAAGCCCAGCCGTGCCCGGCTGAGCTGGAATTTACCTTTCCCTGAACAGTCAGATCTCAGTCCACTCGCCCCTTAGCTCGTGCCGCAGTTGCTGTTGCCACTTCCTCTGCTGTCGACGCAACTCCCGTTGCTGATCTTCGACTTGCTTACGCATCTCGCGTGCATGCTCGCGCAATGCCTTCTGCTGCTCTTGCAATTCCTGGCGATGGACGCACAGCTCCTTGCGAGCTTGCTCCGTTGCTTTCTTATGCGCTTGTTCGATTTGCGGCTGTATGTTCTCGAGCTCACGACGCGACTGTTGTATCGCCATTTCCATTTGCGGCCGTACGCGGGCTATCTCTGAATGTAATTCGCTCAAGTTGAGGGCGTCGGCGTCGATTTCCGGCACTTCCAGGGTCTCTTCAAAAATACTGCCGGTGTCCTTATGTTCCGGCAAGCTCAAGGTGAGCGTCTGTTCTTTCTTGTCACGGATAATTCCGACATTCACCGCGGTTGTGTTGCGGGAGCGAAGGGCGTGAGTGAAATCGCTGGTGTCATGCACTTGCAGTCCATTGACCCGAACAATGACGTCGCCCGCCCGGAAACCCGCCTTTGCGGCCCGACTGTCCTTATCGACAGACCGGACCAGCACTCCTTTGCCATCCTTCACGCCGAAGAACTCGCCCAGCTGCGAAGTAATGTTCTCCACCATCAGTCCACTGCGAGCCGAGGAGTGCACTACGACAACCGTGGGGAAATCGGGCATAGGAGGCATGCTGGGCATGGCCGGCATCTCGAATTTAAAGCCCTTGCCGTTGGACGCAAACTCTTTTCTCCTATCGGCAAGCTGCACTTTCACGGTAAGGGGCTGGCCATCCCGGCTGAGCCCGAGAGTGACGATCCTGCCGGGCGGGGTCTCGCGAATCATCCGCCTCAACTGAGCACCGCTGTCCACCGTCGTTCCGTTCATGGTCATGATGACGTCGTGCTCCTTCAGCCCGGCCTTGCCGGCGGGAGCATCCTGGTCCACCATGGTGACTTCTACGCCGTGCTCGTCCTTGAGTTTGAGCGCGGAGACGCGGTCAGAGGTGACATCGCTGATATCGACGCCCAGGTACGACCCCGTTCCGACCTCGTCACTGGAATAGCCGAAGCTCTCCCCCGGTCCGAAGAAGGAGCATTCCCCTGCGTAGGAAACGGTCAGCAGGAGCGGCAATAACATCGCAAGCTGGATGCTTTTGCGCATGGTGATCACCTCACTTCCCGGCTCCGCCCTTCCGCCGGGATAAACGATTCTAGTGTCCTGCGCGACGAAAGATAATGTCACCTGTCGTCGTGCGAACCTTTAAGACTGGACCTCCGCCGTTCAGGCTGCCTTCAGCCGTCAAGGTCTTGGGCCCGTATTCTCCACCTTCTGAATTGATGTGAATGTCGGGAAAATCGGAGCGGATGCTGTGTCCGTTCGCCAGGTCTACCGTGGCCCGAACGCTGATAGGCAGGTCAGAGGCCAGATAGACGGTAATGTCTCCCGCGGAAGTTTCCAGGACGGAATCGGTTCGTTCACCAGTGGAGGAAACGAACTTGGCGACAATGCCGCCCGCGCCAGTCTCCGCCCGCGCCGAGGACACGCCATACAACTCGATGCTGCCTCCGCCCGTCTCGGCACGCACCGGACCCTTGGCGGAACTGAGGTGAATGCTGCCACCGCCGGTTTCGATTTCGGCAGGGCCGTCAATGTCGCCTAGATCAATGCTGCCGCCACCGGTACTGGCCTTAACCCGCCCGGTGCACTGGTTAACCTTGATGCTGCCGCCACCGGTTTGCAGGACTGCTCCCTGCAGTCCGGAAGTCAGCACCACGCTGCCCCCGCCACTTTCGGCGTTGATCTTGCCCTTGGCGGAATGGATGGCGATGCTCCCGCCGCCGGTGCGCAGATTCAGCTCTCCCCCAACGCTGCCCACGTCAATGGTTCCGCCGCCGGTTTCCGCGTTAATGGTGCCGCCAATGTCGTCCAGACGAATACTGCCGCCACCGCTCTGGGAGTCGACACGTCCGGCGAGATTTGTGGCCACCACGCTGCCGCCTTCAGTCTCCACTTTCACCCAGTCCATTTCGCGGGGAACATTGATCACGAAGTCGCCGGAGAACTTGCGCGGACGGCTGCCCTGCCAATCTCCGGTGATCCAGGCGGTATCGCCTTTTACCCACGAAGTGATCTTGTAAGTTTCAAAAAGACGGCGGGCGGCCTCTTCCGAAGCACCGTATGCACGATTGCGAATGACGTATGTAATGTCCTTCTGACCGCTGCCCGTGATCTTTACCGAACCTACATCGACCTTAATGCGGAGATTCTTGCTGGGCGCAAGCGAGCCCGTAACCTCCTGGTACCAGTTGCCGCCCTCCTGGAGTACGCGGCTTTGCTGCTGAGCCATGGCCAGAGAAGCCAGCGACGCCAGCAGCGTGAGCGTCGCTCCGAGTTTGAGTGTTATCTTCAAAATTCACCTTCGATTCATGCTGCCGCCGCGGGAGGCGCACGCCCGTCGAGCGGAGCGGACTCTTTCCAGCCAACAATGGCCAGCTTCACCTTTCCAAAGCATGGGTAAAGCTTTTAACCTGTGCAGATAATTTCTAGTCAATCTCCGGCAATTGGGCCATTACGGTGCGGGCCTGTGACCGGATGTATTGATTTTGATCGCTCTCGGCCAGTTTCTGGAACACCGAGCGTACACTGCTGTCCGCCTTCACCGGTTCGAGCAGGTGCAATGCCTGTGTCCGCACGCCGGGATTGGCGTCGTTGATCAACGCCTGCAGAACGGCGTCGCGCACCCGGGTGTCGTCTTTCACGTACGGTCCCAGGCCTTCGAGGGCCTTCAACCGCACTCCGGGATTCGAGTCATAGCGCAGCGCATACATCAAGGCCTCACGCACGTGCACGTCGTCTGGCTTTTGCGTAAGCAGGTCAACGGAATCCAGGCGCACACCAGAGTTGTAATTGTTGCGCGCGGCGTAGAGGAGGAGTTGCTGAATTCGCTGATCGTTCAAGGAACCAGCTGCTTGTTGGGTGGAAACTGTGTCGTATTGAATGCTGATCTGGTTGGATCCGGGCTCCTGGGTTATGGAGCGAATACCGGTAATGGTCGATTCCGCGGGTTGCGGGAGATTTTGCTTTCCGACCGAAGCTACTTCGGGCCCGCTGCTGGAGACCATTTTGTAAGTCGCACCCACGCCGCCGGCGAAGCCCAAAATAAGAATGGCTGCAGCCAGTGCGGGGGAGAACCGGACTTGGCGCAGCCAGTTGCCGGGATCAAACGTCAGGCGTTGCCAGAAACCGCCTTGAGAGGTGCCCTCCAGCGCCTCCTGCAACCGCATTCGCGCAGCGGTCACCAGGTTCGGCGTCGGCTCCTGCACCGGAAATTCGGAGAGCGTGGCGTGGAACTTTCTCGTTGCCTTGAGCTCTGACGCGCAATCCGGGCAACGGCCCAGGTGCTGCTCGAGCTCGTAGCGGGCGTCATCGGCCAGCTCGTTGTAAACGTAAAGCAAAAGGTTCTGCTTAACCCATTCGCATTTCATGAGTGCACCCCATTGGGGGTTTTGAAAGAATTTGTTATTAACTTCAACTTATTTCCTGCTTTCATCGCATATCGGCCAAAGCCCCGCGCAATTTCTGCGTGGCCCGGAAGAGAGTATTCTTGGCCGTTTCCTCCGTTGTGTGCAAAATGTCTCCCACGGTGCGCAACTTCAGCCCGTGGTAATGCTTGAGCTCGAATACCATGCGTTCGCGCGGCGTGAGTTTGCTGAGCGCCAGCCCGATCCTGGTGCCCAGTTCGCGGGTCATCAGGTCCTTTTCGGGATTGAAGGCCGCACGCGCGTCCGGCACCTGGTCGAGAACGTCGTACTCCTCGCCTGACGAATCGTAAGCCACCGGCGCGTCTTCTTTCCGCACTTGGCGCTTGCGCAGATGATCGAGGCAGAGATTGGTGACGATTCGGTAGATCCAGGTGTAGAAAGAACACTCGAAGCGAAAAGTCCCGACATTTTTGTATGCCTTGAGAAAGGCATCCTGGTAGATGTCCTGGGCTTCGTGTTCCGACCCTGTCAAGTGGAGAGCCAACCGCAGCACAGCCTGATCGTAGTGCCGCACCAGTTCCTCGAAGGCGGCGCGGTTCCCGCGCTGCGCCTCACGGATTAGCGCCGTGTCATCAATGCGGCCTATCGTCTGCCCAGCCATCTTGCCCCTTTTGGCGGGGTCGTGCGCTGTATTGTCCCGTTCCACCCTCGGCTTCGGGTAAGAACACTCGCCAACCGCAAAGGGTACTGCCCACGCATCGGCCGGCATTGTCTCTTTGTCCTCTGCAACCCCTCGTTCCAGAGCCTTACCTTATTCGGGTTTGCAAAGTTTGGACGTGTCAGGATGAGAACCGTGAGCAAGGATTATAGGGTTTGGCATGGTTCTTGCGTCAAGTCGGGAGCGGAACAAGTGATTGATGCGGCGGGAGTTGCGACGGATTCAAAGGCGGAGCCGAGGTTAGGGCGCGTGCGCGTACTTGCTTTCAGAGCCGCTCGAACCCTGCATTCCGGGAGAGTCGACAGACGGTATACCTGCCGGGCAAGGTTCTCACAAATCCGGCAGAGGGCCTCAGAAGCATGCTCCCACTTGGAATGGGAGGCGCTTGTCGCTACCCGAACGCTTACCTCACAACCGGCAGTTCCAGGCGACTCGGGTGTTCCGCGTCGTGGTAGATAGTGAGGTGCGCAGTGCGGGCATCCTTGGAGGTTTCATTCGCGACTACGCCTCCGCTGTTATAGTTCTTCTCCAGGTAAATGGTATTAGGCGAGGTCAGGACCAGGCGCAGGCGACTACCCTTCGCGATGCGGCGCGAGAAGAAGGTGAAGGCATCAAAAACATACTCGTCTACTTCTCCTGCCTTAACCAGTTGCTCGCGGCTCGGTGACTGGCGATAACGAGCCCGCATCTGGTCGCCCGTAAGTTGAATGCTGGTTCCATCCGGAAGGATCTCGTAAAGGTTCACTTGCAAGTCGGTGTCGGGAACATCCATGGCAACCCAGACTGTAAGTTTGGGAAATCCCGAGATTTCAGTGTCATGCGCAAACGGCGCGGAGTGATACACCACGCCATTGCCGAAGAGGTTGAGAGCGTACCGCTGGTCGGTGAGATAGTTCTTCGCCTCTTCTTTCTCCAGATCCGAGGGCCGCGCATCCAGGGGATCGTACACATATTGGTCCGGTGTAGAGTTTGCCGGTTTTTGCTCGCCTAGACTGCCGGAGTTAGTAACATCATTGGCCTGGCCCTGCTTCGAATCGAGATAGTACGTCAGCGTGGAGTTAGAAATGCTCTCCAGATTGTCGGCATACTTCCATTGGTCCGCGCCCATCACGTAGTAGGCAACACGCTTCTTCAGGAAGTCGGGTTTCGAACCATTCTTCAACCGCCAGTCATACCAGTCTGTGTGAAGCTTGTTCATGTCGAGCATGCTGGCCTCCCCGAAGGTCAGCCCACCTACTTCCTTCTTGGGAGTGCGCGTGCCGGCATGGTCCCAGGGACCAATGATCAGGTAGTGCTCTGCCTTTGCGGATTCCGTTCCATACTTCATGTGATTGCGGTAGTAAGTCATGGCGCCGGGCTGATCGCCATCATAGTGCCCGGTAATGGTGAGAATCGGAATATGTATGGCTTTGTACTGTTCGGGGGTAAGGCTCAGGGTTCCCCATAAAGAGTCGCTCGCGGGATGCGCAATCCATTGCTGAAAAATCGGCGAGGGATTGCCTACGATGGCATCGAGATCTTTGAAGGCCCGATGCTCCAGGTACAGCTGTCGAAATTTCTCAATCCAGAACGAGGACTCGCCGAACAAGTTGTCATTACCCGTAACCCCGCTGGTCATGGTTAACCACTGCATGTCATAAGGCGCAAAAATGTTGCGGAACATCGGAAAATCGACACCGGCATGTGCCGAAGCGACCGGGACGACGGTCGCCAAATGAGGCGGCTCTTCGCGAAGGGTTAGCCACTGGTCGAAACCGGCATAGGATCCGCCCCACATCGTGACTTTGCCATTGCACCAGGATTGCGTGGCAAGCCACTCGACTACGTCATGCCCGTCTTGCGGCTCCTGGAAAAAAGGATTGAATTTGCCCTCCGAATTGCCTCGCCCGCGCACGTCCACCAGCGCGAACACATAGCCGTGCTGGGAAAAGTAGTAGGCGCGGTTGTGGTAGGTGTCGCTAATGTACGGCGTGAGTTCGAAGATAACGGGCAGCGGATCTTTCTGAGCGTGTGGCCGATAGATGCTGGCATTCAATTTCACGCCATCGCGCATGGGTATCTTGGCGCCCCAGATCAGGTCGACCGGCTTCGGAGTGTCAGCGGGTTGCGCAGCCGGCGTTTGTGCGATTCCGATACTTATCAGGACAAGTAACGTGAGGAAAACATAAGCATGGCGCATAGTGTCCTCGCGGAGCGCGCCAGTCTAACAGTAAGGACGCCAAGCGTCTATCGAGAAGCCTGGGAGAGAATACGAGAAACGCATACCGGCGGAGATGTGTGGTTGAAAGAAGTGGACAGATGCGTTGTAAAAAATGGGCGGCCCTTTTTAAAAGCCGCCCGATCCAGAAGCTCAAAACTTTTAGCTTAGAGGTGTTCTACGCCCGCGCCGGAGACTCGCCACCCTTAGCGATTCCCGGCGACCGGCCCGGCTCCGGCTTCAGCACCTGCTGCACGCCATCGTCGTTCTTCGGCGGGATCGGTTTGAGCGGCGGCAGTTGCTTTCCCTCGATCAGCATTTTGATCTCGTTCGCATCCAGCACTTCACGCTCCAGCAGCGCTTCCGCAATGCGGTGCAGAACTTCACGATTCTGTTCCAGAACCGAGCGAGCCGTTTGATAGCCCTGGTTGACTAGCCCGCGGACCTGCTCATCGATCTGAATGGCGGTCGCCTCGCTGTAATCGCGATGTTGATTAATCTCGCGTCCGAGGAAGATCTGCTCTTCTTTCTTGCCGAACGTCAGAGGCCCCAGTTCGCTCATGCCCCATTCGCAAACCATTTTGCGCGCCATTTCCGTGGCACGCTCGATGTCGTTCCCGGCGCCGGTGCTCATCTGGTTCAGGAAGATCTCTTCCGCCAAACGGCCCCCCATCATGATAGCTATGGTGGTCTCGAGATAATCCTTGGTGTAGTTGTGCTTGTCGTCGATGGGCAACTGCATGGTCACGCCCAAGGCCATGCCCCGGGGAATAATCGTCACCTTGTGCAACGGGTCGGAGTTGGGCAGCTTGGCAGCCACCAGTGCGTGACCGGCCTCGTGAAACGCGGTGACTTTCTTTTCCTCTTCCGTAAGGATGAGGGATTTGCGCTCCACTCCCATCAGCACTTTATCTTTGGCGATCTCGAAGTCGTACTGCAAAACCGCCTTGCGGTTTTGCCTTGCAGCGCCGAGAGCGGCTTCGTTCACCATGTTGGCAAGATCGGCGCCAGAAAAACCGGGGGTGCCGCGAGCCAGAACGGAAAGATCGACATCTTCCGCGAGAGGAATCTTGCGGGTGTGCACGCGCAGAATCTCTTCGCGTCCGCGCACGTCGGGACGATTCACCACCACGCGGCGATCGAAACGTCCGGGACGAAGCAATGCTGGGTCGAGAACGTCAGGCCGGTTGGTCGCAGCCATCAAAATGACGCCTTCATTGGATTCGAAGCCATCCATTTCCACCAGCAACTGGTTCAGAGTTTGCTCGCGCTCATCGTGACCGCCGCCCAAGCCAGCTCCACGATGCCGGCCAACTGCGTCGATCTCGTCAATGAAGATAATGCAGGGGGCATTCTTCTTGCCCTGCTCGAACAAATCGCGGACGCGGCTCGCGCCCACGCCGACGAACATCTCTACGAAATCCGAACCCGAGATGGAAAAGAACGGAACATTCGCTTCGCCGGCGACCGCCCTGGCCAGAAGGGTCTTACCGGTTCCGGGAGGTCCGACCAGCAGAACTCCCTTGGGGATGCGTCCACCTAACTTTTGAAACTTCTGCGCCTCGCGCAGGAACTCAATGATCTCGCGCAGCTCTTCCTTGGCTTCGTCGACTCCAGCAACATCTTTAAACGTGACCTTCTTTTGCTGCATTGACAGCAGACGCGCCCGGCTCTTGCCGAAGGACAATGCCTTGTTCCCGCCGGTCTGCATTTGCCGGATCATGAAGAACCATAAGGCCGCGAGCAAAATAAGCGGCGCCAGGTTCAGCAGCCAAGTCGGCCAACTCCCATTGCTGATATCGCGAAACGTGATAGTGACGTTCTTGCTCTCGAGGGCCTTGATCATGTCCGGGTAATTGACCGGAACCGTCGTGTGAAACACGGAGTTGTCGGCATACTTGCCCTTGACTTCCATCCCCGTGATCGTGACTTCCCGGACATTGCCGTGATCCACGTCAGACATGAATTGGGAGAAGTTAATCTCCTTTTCTTTTTGCCCCGCGCCACCCGCTTTGACCACCTGCCATAACAGAAAGGCGGAAAGCACGATGACCAGCCAGAACACCACCGTTTTGACTGTTGAATTCACTCAGAAACTCCCATTAGACCAGCGCTCACAGGTATATAGGCGCGGGTTCCACCGCTGCTGTATTTAGATGCCGGCGATTGGATTTCGATCTCTAGTTGCCGCAGACTTTCATTCTACCCGTTCCAGACAGAAAACTGTGGGCGTTATTTCAGTAACTTAGGTCACGGCGACGGGCCGGGCAGACGTCAAGTAGGGTAAATTCCTTCCCGTTTGCTGGGGCTCCCCAAGACCATAGCCGATCAGGTAAGTGTCGTCCACCAGAAAGCCAAAATAGTCGGGTTGCAAGGCCACGCGCCGGGCTGACTGGCGGTCGAGCAGAGCTGCCAGCTTTACGGACGCGGCGCCGCGCGCCCGTAAGTTGTTGATGAGAAACTCGCCTGTCACGCCGGAGTGCACGAGCCCCTCGACGACCAGCACGTGCTGGTCGTGGATATCGGCCTCCTGGCTGAAGAAAATCTCCACCACTTCGTAGCCGCCGTCCTGCTTGCGGCTGTAGCGGGGCTTGATGAACTGGCAAATGACGGGGACTTCGAGCGCGCGAACCAGGTCCGCGGCGAACATGAAGCCGTTCTCCAGCACCGCCAACACGTGCAGAGTCTTCCCGCGATAATCGTCGGAGATGTGGCGGGCCAGTTCCTTGACTCGCTTATCGATCTGCTCGGACGCAATCACGGGGCGAAGTTGCGGCGCGTTGGCGGATGGGCTCAGGGCTGATTTAGCAGTTAGCATTTAGCAACCAGCGTTGAGTGCAGGGCCTGTCCGCAAATTCGACTGCCTCAATGCTGAGTGCCAAGTGCTAAATGCCTTCTTCGGCCACTTCGCGAATCAGAACTGCTTGTTTCGCGCCCTCGACCGCCCGGAATTCCGTCGCTACGGCGAATCCCGGTACCCACACGATCTGTTTGCCGCTTAAGATGATCGGCCAGTGCCTTTTTGCGGGACCGCTCACATGGCGATCCTGCAGGAGCTCTTTCAACTTCTTTGCAGATTTCGTGTGCGCTGGCCAGAATCGGTCTCCCGGTCGCCAGTTGCGCACGACCAACTCATGTTCCAGCAACGCCGGATTGAGCAATTGATCGGGATTATACCGTGCTGCCGCTTCGCGGGAAATGATCTGCAGAGTTTGCAACCGGATCTCCGCCTCGGGAATGTAAAGCTCCCCAGGGATTGTGATCCGATACTCGAAATCGGCTTGCTTCGGCTCCCCTGGTTCGGGCGCCTGGAAAATGAGGAGATCCTCCTCGCGGAACGCCTTCCAACCGCGCGGCAGAGAGATTTCCTTGCCGTGGGCCGCACTGTGAGCCGCAAAACGCAGGACCTCTTCCACATGCCTGAACTCGATGGGAAATCCGGTTTCCTCCGCGATGCTTTTGATGACTCTGCGCTGCAACGCCAGGGGTTCAGAGAGTAGCCAATGCAGGTTCAGGGCAGCGCTGTGCGGCACATCGTCACGACTGCCACCAGGTTCCTCCATTTGCGGATCGCTTGTCTTACCTGCGGACGGAAGCCCTTTTATTTGCACCAAGGAGCTGGACGCCGGGCTGGCCTGTCGAGCATCGAACCACTGCACTGCTGTGCCCATCCAGCCCTCGGCCTCGCTGTCCCAGTAGTCCTCCTCAGCCCGCGCGATCTGCGCCAATTCTGAGAGTCTCTCGGCAATGCTCGGATTGAATTCGTGCTCCAGCAGAGGCATCAGCCGGTGCCGCACACGGTTCCTTGTGAACGCAGGATCCTGGTTGCTCGAATCCTCGCGCCAGAACTGCCCCAGATCACGCAACTGCTGCTCCAGCGCACAGCGACGGGTCGCAAGCAGCGGGCGGACGATTTCCCCGGGCTGATCTTCTAATTGAAGGTGCGGATGAATCGCCCCCAGACCTCGCATGCCCGTACCGCGAATCACACGCATCAAGACGGTTTCGGCTTGATCGTCCAGCGTATGCCCGGTGGCGATTTTGTCGAGATTGTCAGCCCGCAGCAGTTCGGCGAAGTACTTGTAGCGAGTTTCCCGGGCAGCCGTTTCTAAACTAATATGCCGCTCTGAGGCGTGCCGGGCCACATCCGCCCGGGTTACGTGAATGGCAAGATCATGTTCCCGCGCAAGTGATGCCACGAATGCTTCGTCAGCGTCGGATTCAGCCGCTCGCAGCTTGTGATTGACGTGAACCACCGACAGGACAATGCCCAGCTCTGTCCGGAGTTCGAGCAGAATGCGCAACAGAGCCACGGAATCGATGCCGCCCGACACGGCAACACCAACACGGTCGCCCGCACAAAGCAGTTCATCCTGCCTAACGTTTTCCAGGACCTTGTGGGTCAGCGGGTGCACGAGGACATACTACAACTGCGTGTGAATGTAGGGCAGCGGCAGCTGCATACGATGTACTGACAGGGAGGAGCGCTGTCCCTATCTGCTGGTGCCATTGAGAGAGTGGCCGGTTGTTCGCGGCCGCTTCAGTCCAGATGTGGTTTTTTTTCTGCGATCAGCTCTTTGATCTTCTCCGCGAAATCCAGCGTCGGCATGTCTTCGGTCTTCTCTTTGCCCCGAGTGCGGACATTCACTTTGTTGGCCTGGGCCTCCTTGTCGCCGACCACGAGCAGAAAAGGGACTTTCTGCAAGGCATGTTCGCGGATCTTGGCGTTCATCTTTTCATTGCGCGCATCCACGTGGACGCGAACACCGGCTTCCTTCAGCTGTGCCGCGACTTTGTTGGCATACTCGGCGTGGCGCTCGGCGATGGGAATCATCACCACCTGCACCGGCGCAAGCCACACCGGAAACGCGCCGGCATAGTGCTCGATCAGCACCCCGAAGAAACGCTCGACCGAACCGAATAAGGCCCGGTGCACCATTAGAGGCTGCTTGCGGCTGCCGTCTTCAGCCACGTATTCCAGACCGAAGCGCGCGGGCAGATTGAAATCGAACTGTACAGTGGAGAGCTGCCACAAGCGCCCGATGGCGTCAACCAGCTTGATGTCAATCTTCGGTCCATAAAAAGCGGCTTCGCCCGGAATCGTTTTGTATTCGATGTTGCGGCTCTTGAGCACCTTCTCCAGCGAGCGCGTGGCCAAATTCCACTGATCTTCGCTGCCGACGAAATTCTGGCGGTCATTCGGACTCCAGGTAGAAAGCTCTGTCTGGAACTGGTCGAAACCGAAATCCTTCAGTACTTCGAGCGCGAAATCCAGGCACCCGGCAATCTCGTCTTCGATCTGCTCAGGAGTACAGAAGATGTGGGCATCGTCCTGGGTAAATCCGCGAACCCGCATCAGTCCGTGCATTACGCCCGAACGTTCGTAGCGATAAACCGTTCCCAGTTCGCCAAAACGCACCGGCAAGTCGCGGTACGATTTCAGCGAATCGCGGTAAATGAGGATATGCCCCGGGCAGTTCATCGGTTTCAATCGGTACTCGGCATCGTCGAGTTCCATCACGTCGAACATGTTCTGAGCGTAATAACCTTCGTGGCCTGAGGTCTGCCACAACTGCTTGCGCATCACGTGCGGGGTGTAGACGAGCGAGTATTCCCGCTTGATGTACTCGTCGCGCATCCAGTCTTCCATCTGCTTGCGGATGATCCCGCCCTTGGGATGCCAGAAGATCAGGCCCGGTCCCGCGAGTTCCTGGATGGAAAACAAATCGAGTTGCTGACCGAGCACGCGATGGTCGCGCTTCTTCGCCTCTTCCTGCTGATGAAGGAACTGGTCGAGATCCTTTTTCGAATAGAAAGACGTCCCGTAAATCCTCTGTAACTGGGGATTTTTCTCGTCACCCAGCCAGTAGGCGCCGGCTATATTCAGCAGCTTGAAAGCCCTGATTTTCCCGGTCGACGGAATGTGCGGACCCCGGCAAAAATCGGTGAACTTGCCGGTGCGGTAAATGGAAATCTTTTCATCGGCCCTGGTGAATTGCTCGATGAAGTGGCACTTCATGAAGTCGCCCTCTTTTTTGAACTCCTGCAGGCCCTGATCGCGGGGCAGGAACTCGCGGGCGTAAGGGATGTTCTGCTGCACCAGCTCTTCCATCTTTTTTTCGATCTTCTGGAGATCGTCCGGAGTAAACGGCGTCGGACGGTAGAAGTCATAAAAAAAACCGCTCTCGGTAGCCGGGCCATGTCCGAGCTTGGTTTCGGGGAACAACTCCAGAACGGCCGCCGCCAGCAAGTGGGCGGAAGAATGGCGGAATACCTCGAGCGCTTCGGGATCTCGTTCGGTCAAAATGCGCAGGCCGGTATCTTTTTCCAGAGGGCGCGTGAGATCGATGAGGTCGCCGTTGGTCTTTGCTACTAAGGCGGCATCGGCGAGCCGCGGGCTGATAGACTTAGCGACTTCGAGCGGAGTCGTACCTTTGGGCACTTCTTTCACGCTGCCGTCGGGAAGCTTAACCTGAATTTTGTTTTCAGCCGAAACCTGCACACCTTCAGACATAGAGAACCTTGTATTTCACTGAATCTTTTCAGTTTATTGAAGCGCTGGAAGAGGGTCAAACGCGCAAAGAGTTTTTCGGCCTAGGCTGTCCGCTTCTGGTATAAGGCCTCGATCGCCTTTTGCACCTTGATGGAGAGCGCGTCCATCTCGCGGACGTTATAGCCCGCGGTTGAAATCGGCTCGCCTACCCGCATCTCCAGAGGCCGCGGTTTTATGTGGTAGGTGTCCATGGGAAGCAGTTCATAAGTGCCCACCAGCGCGACTGGAACGATATCCACTTGCGCCTTGATCGCCAGAAAGAATGCACCTGGCATAAACGGCTTGATGTGACCGTCTGGAGTGCGGCCACCTTCGGGAAAAATAACCAGTGGCATTCCTGCTTTCAGACTTTTGAGAGCGGAGCGCACGCTGCCGATCGATGCTGCCGGGTTCTGCTGGTTAATGCAGATTTGTCCCGAACGCTTCAAATGCCATCCTACGATCGGGTACGAAAGCAGTTCGCTCTTAAATGCGATGCGAAATTGAAATGGAAGATTGACGTAGAGGATCGGAATATCGAGCGCCGATGCGTGGTTCACTGCATAGACATGAGTCTTCCGGCTATCGATCTTCTCCAGCCCGTGAACCCTCACCGGTGAGCCGATCGTCTTCATAATCAGCCAGGACCATGCCCGGGCAAAATCGTGCAAGATCCGTTCGCGGTCCCCGAATAGCGACACGGGGACGGCGAACAGGCCCAGGATCACCGTGTATAGCCAGATCAGCGGATCGAAAATGAAATACGATCGCAGGCGGCTGAGAGTGCCGTAGGTGTGGATGTGAATGGGTTTCGGGAGTTCGCCGGACGCGATCAGTTCCGACCTGGAATCGGAGATCTCGTCGTTCTCGAGTTCAGTTTGCGTGCGGAATAGCGGCACTTCGTTAAATGCGAGCGCCCAACTGGCGCATAGCCTCCCCAACAATGTAAATCGAGCCGGTGACGACGACCAAGTCCCCAGACTGAGCCACGGCTTGTGCCCGGTCCAGGGCGGACGCCACATTAGGCGCGTCTTCCACGTCTACTGAGATGCGCGAAGCGGCCTGGCGGATTTCGTCCGGAGCCGCGGAACGGGGATTATCTGCCGGCGTGGCCACGACGCGATCTGCCAGAGGAAAAAGGATTTCTGCCATTTCTCGGATGGCTTTATCGCGCATGGCGCCAAAGACAAAAATGAACCGCCGATCCTCGTAGAGTGTCGATAGGGTTGATCGCAATGCCCACGCGCCCGCGGGATTATGCGCCACGTCGAGCACGACTTCGGGGCCGCCATCACCCGAGGGAATTACCTGGAAACGCCCCGGCCACTTGGTCTGGCGAATGCCGCGCTCGATAGCTTCCGGGGTTATGCCGTAAAAACCTTTCTTGCTTAGTTCCTCCGCGGCGGCAATGGCTAAGGCGACGTTGCGCAACTGGTGGCGCCCCAGGAGTGGCGTTTCCACCATGATCTGGTTGCCCATGACCTGCAGAGGGTAACGCGAAACGAAAACAGGTAAATCCTGACGACGGCAGACCGTTGCCGGGGCTGCGGGCGAAATCGGTGGCACGTATGGCACCGCGCTCACCGCCTGCGCGCCAAGTTGAAGAATCGTGTGGCCAAGCACATCGTTTGCCTCTGGCTGCTGCGGCAACAGCACCACGGTCCCGCCTGCGCGAATAATTCCTGCCTTCTCGCGCGCTATCTCGGCCACCGTGTTGCCGAGAAATTTCTGGTGATCGAGGGAAATGTCGGTAATAACACTGATCACCGGCTCAATAACATTCGTGGCATCCAGGCGTCCGCCCATCCCGACCTCAAGGACAGCAATGTCGATCTTCTTGCGGGCAAAATGCTCAAAAGCCATGGCGGTAAGCATTTCGAAGAAGCTGGGATGCCAGGGCAGCTCGCCTTCATGGACCAGCCGTTCTGCCGTGCGGTCAATCAGGTCGTGCAGTAAGACGAAGTCGTCATTGCTTACCGGAATACCGTTGATCCGTATGCGCTCGTTGATGCTGACCAGGTGAGGTGAGGTGTACAGGCCAGTGGCAAGTCCGGACGCGTGAAGGATCGAAGCCAGCGTCGCCGCAGTCGAGCCTTTGCCGTTCGTGCCCGCGATCAGCAGACCGGGAAAACGTGTTTCCGGATGCTCAAGTGCTGCCAGCAATACGCGCATGTGGGCCAGATCGAACTTGTGCGAAGGGGTATTCGCCAGTTCGTGCCCCAAGGCATACATGCGATCGACAGCAGCTTGATAGGACATGGCTGATTCCGTTTCGCGCTCCCGGCAACCGGGGCCTCCGCTGCACCTTGTAGTTTAGATGGTTTGCCGCGATTTTCCATAAGGCTGCAGCGAACGTCACCGGGAGCGACGCGAATAGGGCTTTCTGGTGGCGAGAGTGTCTAAGCGGAAACTCGGGGCGGGGCGCCGGACGCTCCGTTTTGCGTCATGAAGTCGAGGGCGCGGGAAATGTAAGCTTTCAATTCCTTGCGTTGCACCACGGCATCGAGCATGCCGTGTTCCAGCAGAAACTCCGCGCGCTGAAAACCCTGGGGCAGCTTTTGCCGTATGGTCTGCTCGATGACGCGCGGCCCCGCGAAACCGATCAACGCTCCCGGCTCGGCGATGTTGAGATCCCCCAGCATGGCGAATGACGCAGTCACGCCGCCTGTGGTTGGGTCGGTGAGCACAGAGATGTAAGGAATTTTGGAGTCATCGAGGCGAGCGAGCGCCGCCGAAATCTTGGCCAACTGCATGAGGCTTATAACTCCTTCCATCATGCGGGCACCGCCAGAAGCAGAGATAATGACGAGCGGTGTCTTGGTGTCGGTCGCCTTTTCGATAGCCCGGGTAATAGCCTCGCCAACCGCCGCTCCCATGCTGCCGCCAATGAACGCGTACTCCATCGCGCTGACAATCACGGGTCGACCGTTGAGTTTTCCGGCGGCATTGATAGTCGCGTCCTTTAATCCGGTTTGCTGCTGCGCTTGTTTCAGGCGCGACGAGTAGGCCTTGAGATCGACAAAATGAAGTGGATCAGTGGAGGCGAGATTGCTGGCGAATATCTCGTACTGGTTGTCATCGAGCAACTGCGCTAGCCGGGTGCGCGCATCGATGCGGAAATGCTTATCGCACTTGGGGCAGACGTTCAGATTATCTTCCAGGTCCTTCTTCCAGATAATCTGCCGGCAGTTGTCACACTTCACCCAGAGTCCTTCGGTGCGTACCTTCTTCTCGCCCGAAGTGTCCAACTCACCGGATTGTCGTTTAAACCAGGTCATGACATTCGGATCCACAAGTTTGGCGCTGACGCATTAAGCAGGGTCAGGCTACTCGCCGTCAACTCGAAAATCCTTCAATTTGCCAGTTAGTACTCGATTCCCCTCTGCGCCATGACACCTTTCTCGTAGGCGTGTTTCACCTGGCGCATTTCGGTAACCGTATCAGCCACTTCCACAATCGAGGGATGCGCATTGCGCCCAGTCAATATTACATGCACCAGCTCTGGTTTCTTGCGAATGGCGTTGACCACCTTGGTCGGATCGAGCATTCCGTAGCTGATGGCGTAATTAATCTCGTCCAGGATGACTAAGTCCCACTCGCCAGACTGAATGGCTTTTGCTCCCTCCGCCCAGGCCTCCTCGACCATGCGGACGTCCTCGGGATCGGGCTTCTCCGTCCCGACTTTGACGAAGCCGCGGCCCATTTGCTTCATGACGAACTTGTTGCCAAACGCCTGGACCGCATCCAGTTCTCCGTAGTGCCAGGATCCCTTAAGAAACTGGAGCATCAAAACCCGCAAGCCCTGACCCACGGCACGCAGGGCAGTGCCCATCGCCGCGGTTGTTTTCCCTTTGCCAGGTCCAGTGTTGACGATGATGAGACCGCGACGAATGTCCTGCATAGTCCGGGAGAATGGTCGATTGTACCCGTTTAGCCAGATTCGAGGGAAATGGGGACGCGAACGAAGATTTGCGCTAGTAGCGGTCGCTCCAATAACATTCACTGACCTCGCACGTCAATTATGGAACCGTCCTTCGTCATGCGTCGTAAAAGACTCAGGGGAAGTCTGCCTCGATACAACGCGGAGGTTTTCATGCCTCACCACAGGCTCCGGTTGTTGCTGTTATTGCCGCTCATGTTGCTCCCGATTCGCTCCGCATCGGGCACCCAGGTTATGAAACCACCCATTCGAGGCGCCACCGCAGCAAACTCCGGGCAGGACACCATGCGGCAGATCCTGGAACTCGAACGGGAGTCCAAAGACGCGGCCATCCATCGCGACGCCGACTTCGTGCAGCGCACGCTTGCCGAGGATTATGTTGCCATCACGCCGCTGGGTCAGATAATTACTAAGGCGGATACGGTAGCCGCCCGTAAGAGCGGACAACTACATTACGATTCGCTCGAGATCAGCGATGTAGTGGTGCGGGTTTATGGGAGCACCGCCGTTGTCACGGCGCGCGCCGACGTCAAAGGCAGGGACTTCGGCGAGGAGTTCAGTGGACCCTATCGCTTCACGCGGGTATGGGTCCGACGAAACGGGCAGTGGTTGGCGGTCAGCTACCAGGCGACAGTTACTCGCTAACGGCTCCGTGGTTATGGCGGAAGCTCTCCGCAGCCACTGGATCGCCCGCCCCGCTACTGCTTTATCTCGAAATGCACGCTGCTTACGACGGCATGCGTGCCAGGGTGCGCTGCTTAAGTTCAGAAGAAACCAGCCTCTCCTCGTCTTCTTCGCCCAGCAGCGGCGCGACCAGCTTTAAGGCTTCCACCTCCTGCTTGACGCGCTCAATTTCCTGTTCCTTGGCTCGCAGAATTTCGTACGGATTTTTCATGCCTACACACCTCGATTATTCCAGCGTTGAGAAATCTAAACGCGTGGCAACCCGCCGAACATATCACGAAGGGGCAGTGTGGATTTCTTGCCAGAGACTTTGTGCCTCAGTGACCGGTGTGGTACGGGTGTCCCTTGAGGATGGTAAACGCGCGATACAACTGCTCCAGGAACACGACCCGCGCCAACTCGTGCGGCAGAGTCAACTTGCCGAGAGACAACGTCGCCGCTGCTGAGCGCCGGGCCCCGGCGCTGAAACCGTCGGCGGGACCTATGGCGAACACAATAGGTTGGCTCTGGTTTTCCGTCTGATGGCGTACAAAGCTTGCGATCTCCTCGGACGTCATTTGCTTACCGGCGGAATCGAGCAGAATCAAACGGTGCGCAGGACGCGTCCCCCTGCGCTCGCGCAGGCTTAATAGCATAGACTCATTCGCCAGGGCTACGCCTTCAACATCCGCGTAACGCGCAATGCGTGTCAAGTACTCGTCCGTCAGCGACTGAATGGCTGAGTCCTTGGTTTTCCCGATCCAGGCGACTTTGATTTTCACGAAAGGGATTTACCGGCGCAACTGGAAACCTGATTCACAATGAACTGTGCAACCGAACTACTGTTTAGTTCCGGACGCCAGCACCACGGTGGCGCTGAAGTTCACCGACTCGCCTTGCACGAATTTCGCAATCGCCGCATGGACTTCTGTCTCAATTAAGTCCCACTTCTCCGGCGGAACTCGGTTCAAAAGCGGTTGAAAGGGCGTAGAAAGAGTCTTTGCATATTCCCACACTTCTTCGATCGTACCGTGCCAAGGCCATGGCAAGGATTGCTGAAAATCTTCGGCCTGATGAAAGCCGGCGGCGCGCAGTTCAGCCGATAAAGTTCCGGGGGGTGCGAAAAGGAACATGTTTCGTGCGCTGTCCGCGAGCAGCGGCCCCCCTACATGCTTATGCACGATGCCCATGGTGCTGGACCAGTACGGCTGGTCGAAGGGCCCCCAAGCGACAAAACAGACGCGGCTTCCGGGCTTCAGTACACGACAGCTTTCCTGCAAAGCCTTGCGCACGTCGGCAAAGAACATCACTCCGAAACGGCAAGTGACCAGGTCGAAGTGTTCGTCCGGAAACGGAAGCTCATGCACGTCCGCCTGCCGAGTACTGAAGTTGCTCAGGTTGCGGGAACGCGCCCGCCCCGCCGCGATTTCCAGCAGTTCGGCGCTTTGATCGAGCGCGATCACCTGCCCGTTGGGGCCGACACGTTCCGCCATCGAGATTGCCGGCTCCCCCGTGCCGGTCGCCATGTCGAGTACACTCATCCCTGCTTGCGGGCGAGCGTATTCAACCAGGGCCTTCGTAACCGCACGGCCCATGGCTGCCGATTTCGCTTTCCATTTTTCGGCGGCAATGAGGCGATAGGAAGCGCCCCAACTCGGTTTCGATTCTGTGGAAGCAGACATGGTTGAGTGGTGAAATCCTGAAGGAGCGCGGCGAATTACGCTCTCTTCTTACGTGCGCCGGCGGATGACACGCGGCTGCGCCTTAATGCAGTTGCCAGTTCCGATTGCTCGAGCTTCTTGGCCGATTTCCAGAGCCGCTCCAGATCGTAATACTTACGCGACTTCTCGGAAAAGATGTGCACCACGAAATCGACATAGTCGAGCAGCACCCACTCCGCCTGTTTGTACCCCTCGCTGTGGGCGGGACGCAGCCCCGACTGCTTCAGGCGCTCCTCGACAGCATCCGCAATGGTCTGGATCTGCCGCGGATTGGTCCCGCTGCAGACCACAAAGTAGTCGGTGAAGGCTCCCGACCCTTTTTCCAATTCCAGAATGGTGATTTCTTCCGCTTTCTTCTCCTGGCAGGCCTGAATGGCCTCCGACACCTGTCGCTTCAAATCATTCTTCTTCATTGATTCCTTAAAATCGGCCTTAGTCAATTTCTCCTTCGCGGCGTGCTCTACGGCTGCTTGGCCATGCCATTGTAAACGTTGCTCAGCACGCATGCCGAGCTTCACTGGTCTATGTAGCGCTTCTATACAGCCCGGTTTTTCGAATGTACTCAGCCACCGTGGGATCAAGAAACCTCCCCAGTGGCTTGCCCTTTGACGCGTGCTCGCGAATTGTCGTTGCCGAGATGTCCTGATGCACGCCTTCCAGCAGGTGCACCGAGGCACCGGGCAGGATCAGGTCACCCTTCGCCGCTTGCCGTTGGAAGGGCTTGGTCACCGCCGGCGCGGGACGCAGCTTTTCCGGGAGTGCGTTGGCCACGTCCGCCAGTGAATACCCGGGACGGCTGGCAACAATGAATTCGCATTCCGCAAACAGCGCCTCGGCCTCGTGCCACTTTGCAATATCGCGAAAAGCATCGATGCCGATCAAAAAAAACAAGCGGTCACTTTTGCGCAAACTCCGCCGAAAACGCCGCAGAGTGTCGATCGAATAATTGGGCCTGAGGCTCGCCGCCCCATCTCCCCGCTTTTTGGGAAGCGGCGCGAGATCGACCTCAGGCGCTTCCAGCAGCGATGGCACGAATTTCTTCTCGCTGGCGGTGGCCAGCACCAGCATCGCGTAGCGATGGAAGTAGGAACACGGCGGTTGTTTTTCCTTGTGCGGCGGAATATTGGCGGGCACGAAGAGTACACGCCCAAGCTGATATGTCTGAGCCGCCGCGTCCGCCAGTGCAACGTGGCCGCGGTGCACAGGGTCGAAGGTTCCACCGAAGAATCCGACGTTCATGGGTGTTTTTCGGGAAACAGACGTTAGTTTCTTGGTTTCCCCCTCATCATGCAAGTGTTTGTTGCTCAGTTTTCCGGGTATCATACCTTCCACGTTGCCACACGCGTCCGCTAACACCGCCACGTCGTCCCGTACACTCCGCGTTGCCCGCGAGATTGGCCGTTAGGCCGAAGCTCTACCGGGCAGCATCAAGATGAACCAGGGTAACTCGCCCGCTACGTGTTTGAAGGCCTAGGATCTTATTCGCATGCGATGGAACCTCCCCCTTCTTCGCAGACGGTACGCCCCTCCGTCTCGCGCGCCCATCTTGCGTTATGGGCTGGCGGTCCTGAGCACCACGCTTGCCCTTATTCCCGCCCTGTTGCTCGCCGATGTGGTGGAAAGCCGCCTGGTCGTGTTTGCCGTCGCGGTGATGGTGAGCGCGTGGTACGGCGGTTGGAAACCCGGCCTGGTTGCAACTTCTTTCGCACTCACGGTGAGCGCTTATTTCACGCTCACCGGACATCCGGACCCCGCCGAGTACCGCCGGGACATCATCCAACTTTCGCTGTTCGTGGCGGTTGCCCTTCTGATTTGCGGGTTCAACGCGGCGCTGCGCGCTGCGCAAGATGACCTCAGCCGGTCCGAAGTCAATTTTCGCTCGCTGGTCACCAACGCGCCGTACGGCATCTGCCGCTGCGATCGCTCAGGCATTCTCCTGGATGTGAATCCCGCGTTCGTCGCGATGTTGGGTTATACGGACCCCTCGGAACTAGTCGGCCGTCATCTGGGCACGCTTTATTCCGACACGCAGCACTGGTTCGAACTCGCCGACGTCTTTCGCTCTTTGCGCGAATTCAATGGGGTGGTCGCGGAATGGATGCGCAACGATGGCACCCCCACTGTGGTTCGAATCTCCGGGCGGGCCATGCGCGACCGCGATAACACCGTCTATTACGAACTGTTCACCGAAGACGTGACCGAGCGTCGCGCGTTGGAACTGCAGCTGCGGCAATCGCAAAAAATGGAAGCCATCGGCCGCCTTGCCGGAGGCGTGGCTCACGATTTCAATAACCTGCTCATGGTGATTTCCGGATATTCGGAATTCCTGCTGGAACGTCTTGGACCGGATCCGGACGTGCGTGGACCGGCGAAGGAGATTGCCAATGCCGCCGAGCGAGCCACCTCTCTCACCCGTCAACTGCTGGCGTTCAGCCGCAAGCAGATGCTCGCTCCCAAGGTGCTCGATCTCAACGAAGTCGTTACCGAAAATCTGAAGATGCTGACGCGCTTGATCGGTGAGGACATTGAGCTGGTGATGAAGCCCGGCTCTGAGCTCAACGCCGTCAAGGCTGATCCCGGCCAGATTGAGCAGGTCATCATGAACCTGGCCGTGAATGCCCGGGATGCGATGCCGAAGGGCGGCAAGCTGACCATCGAAACCAGCAACGTGGTGCTAGACGAATCGTTTACTCGCCTGCACGCGCCGCTTCAACCGGGCGAATACGTGGTGCTCACTCTCAGCGACACCGGCACGGGCATGGACGCGGAGACCCAATCCCACATGTTTGAACCTTTCTTCACCACCAAGGGACCCAAAGGAACCGGGCTGGGACTATCGATGGTCTACGGCATCATCAAGCAGAGCGGAGGGTACATCTGGGCGCAGAGCGATGTAGGGAAGGGCACCACGTTCCAGATCTACTTGCCGCGGGCAACCGAGGTCGGAGAGCCGGCTGCAATGCAGGCCGCGATCACCGCGACCGCGCCTCGGCCGAATGTTGAGACGATACTGGTAGTGGAAGACGAAGAGAATCTGCGTCACCTTGCCCGCCAATATCTCCAAGCCCAGGGCTACACGGTGCTAGAGGCTCCCAACGGCGCCACTGCCATCCAGGTCTGTACCGAATACTCCGGGCCCATTCACCTGCTGCTGACCGACGTCATCATGCCGGGAATGAACGGGCGCGAACTCGCCCAAAGCATCCTCACGCTGCGGCCCGACACGAAAGTCGTTTACATGTCGGGCTACACGGAGAATGTGATCGGCCACAACGGGATGCTGGAAGCAGGAGTCAACCTGCTGCAGAAGCCCTTTTCCCTGCCTGCGCTCAAAGCGAAAGTGCGCGAGGTGCTCGATACCGAATCATCCCCCGAGGAGGCAGTAATGTCCGCTCGCACGCAAGAACTTCAAGCTCCTGGCACGCCTAGAAAGCTTCCGCCGTTCCGCGCCCAACGGTTCAACCTGCATTTGCCATTACGTTATCGCAAGCTCGGAGAACAGAGCTGGCGCAAAGGTACGACCGAAAATATCAGCCGCTCGGGCCTGCTGTTCCGGGGTGAAGAGGTTCTGCAGCCTACCGTGCAGCTGGAAATCAATCTGGTTCTGCCGCCTGAAATTGCCGGACTGGCGCCTACCGAGGTGGTTTGTCGCGGGGAAGTAGTGCGCACGGTGCAATCGGGAGACGAGGCTTTGAGCCCCGCGTTAGCGGCGAAGATCTTGCAATACCGCTTTCACCACGGCTCCAACCTTGCGGAAGCATAACGATACCAATGACGGCTACGGCGATGCAGAGTCGCGGAGCGAAAACTCTCCGTGGCTCCGTGTCGCCGTAGATAGATAAAAGTGGATTGCTTTACTCGACGTTTTTCGAGGCGATCGGCTGGTCTAAAGTTCCGGCCTGATCCTCCCGCCGGATTTGCTCAACTTTCTCGGCCATTGCATACTTCAATTCTTCGATCCCCTTGCCCGTCACGGCGGAAATCGCATACAGATCCAGGTCGTTCTTCTTACAATAGGCCTTTAGCTTCGCCAGCTTCTGCTTATTGACGACATCGATCTTCGAGGCGACCATCAAGGTTGGCTTGGTTTCAAGTCCCGCCCCGAAGCTCTCCAACTCGCCCCTGATCACTTCCACGTCGTTGATTACATCGAGGCGGCCGCTGCTATCGGAGACGTCGACCAGGTGCACGAGTAGGCGCGTGCGCTCGACATGCCGCAAAAATTGTGTACCTAATCCCGCTCCGGTGTGGGCGCCTTCGATCAGCCCAGGGATATCGGCGACCACAAAGCTTTTCTCGTCCCTGGCATCCCCGACCACAACCACACCGAGATTCGGCTGAAGAGTGGTGAAAGGATAGTCCGCGATTTTTGGCCGCGCTGCCGAGATGCGGGAGATCAGCGTCGACTTGCCGACATTGGGGAATCCCACCAGCCCCACATCCGCCAACAGCTTTAATTCCAGGCGATAGTTGCGTTCCTCACCGGGCCTTCCTTCTTCATGCTCGCGAGGAGCCTGGTGCGTGGAGGTGGCAAACTGCGCGTTTCCGCGCCCTCCGCGTCCACCGCGCGCGATGACCACACGCTCGTCAGGACGCGCGAAGTCGTGCACCTTTTCGCCTGTGTCATCGTCATAGAGAATCGTTCCCACCGGCACCTTAAGGACGATATCTTCCCCGTCTCGCCCGGTCTTTTTGGCGCCTTCTCCGTGACGACCGCGCTGTGCCTTGTATTCGGGATTAAAGCGGAAATGCACCAGGGTGTTATGCCGCTCACTGGCTTCCATCAGCACGTCGCCGCCCTTGCCGCCATCGCCTCCGGATGGGCCACCGCGGGGCACAAACTTTTCGCGCCGGAAAGCCAGGCAGCCATTACCGCCATCGCCAGCTTTCACGCGGATTTTTGCTTCGTCAATAAACATGATGTTTTGCGATAACCTGCTGCCGTGCGATTGTGGGCGGCGAGCGAAGCAACGCTCCACTGCCTAGCCTTAGATGAAAAAGCCTCGCACCGAATGCGAGGCTTCCAAAATAAAGCGGAGCGCTAGAACCGCAGCGACAATAATTGCTACGCTTTCGCCGTCTCCACTGGCTCGACCATCACGAACTTGCCCATCGAGCCCTTATCCAGGAACTTGATGCGTCCACTGATCTTGGCAAACAGGGTGTCGTCCTTGCCGCGGCCCACATTCAGACCCGGCTTGACCCGCGTGCCACGCTGGCGGACGATGATAGTTCCGCCGGGCACCACCTGCCCTCCGAATGCTTTGAATCCCAGCCGCTGGGAATTGGAGTCGCGTCCGTTTCGTGAACTTCCTAATCCTTTTTTATGCGCCATTTGACTTTTCCAGTTCTCTGTTCCGAGTAGTCGTAAAAACTATTTCTTTTTCTTTGGAGCGGCCTTCTTCGCAGCCGACTTCTTTGCCGCTTTCCTGGCCGGAGCCGCCTTCCGCTCGAGGGCTTCACCTTCGCTCGCGCGAGCTTGCTTCTTCACCTTGGGTTCTTTTTTCGGCAGTTCGGGAGCTCTGAAGGATTGCCCATCAAAAGCGATCTCCGTGATCCTTACCGCCGTGAACGGCTGGCGATGGCCGCGCAACTTTTTATATTGCTTCTTTCGTTTGTAATGAAAGACCAGAATTTTGTCGGCGCGGCCTTGTTCCACCACTTCGCCCACGACGCGGGCTTCGGATTGCGGACGGGAAATCTCGCCCTCGCCGCCGGAAACCGCGATCACGTCGCCGAATTCCACCGTGCCATCGCCCTCGCCCGACTTCTCCACCTGAATGATGTCTCCGGGTGCCACCCGGTACTGCTTGCCGCCGCTGCGGATGACCGCGTACATGCCTCTGCCTCCGTGAAAGAATGCCGCGCACACACTGGCGCAGCTAGGGCAAAATCCTGAATTCGCTTTGCTTGCTGTGTCTCGCGCCGGCGCTTTCCGCCGGCCAGCGCTCACGTCCCCAGAACGGGGCCGCAGGTACAGGCAAACTGGATTATTCTAACGTGCGCTGCGTAACTGGGTCAAACCAGAGCTACTTCGTCAACGCGGGATCACCGGGCATGGGATGTGACGCTTCGTTCGCATGCGGGACCAATTCGCGATAGACCTGATCGGGGATGTTGCTGGTCCAGTATCCCCCAGCCTTGGCAAACCCGGTGATGCCGAATAACAAAGCTGCAATTGCGGCGGCAATGGCCCAAGTGGGCATCGCCCGAACTCTGCCGCCTGGTCGAGCGGGAAGCGCCATTTGCAGCGCGCCCTGCGCCGGACAGACCGCCACGCACTCCAGGCACGCCGTGCATTCTGCTGATTTGATGCTCACCAGTTTGTCGACGGGCAGCGCCGACGGACAGGCCTTTGCACATTTCCCGCAATCGATACAGGCCGTAGTGTTCCGGCGAATGCGCAGCGGGCTGAACAACGCAGCCAGCCCTAGCAATGCCCCATAAGGACACAGGTAGCGGCACCAGAAGTTCTGTACGAGCAACGACGCCACCGCAAGGACGCTCAACACAATCAAGCCCGTGGCACCGATAAATCGGAAGAAATTCAGCATTTTTACATCGGCCACAACGCCATAAGGGCTCTGCATGAAATTCCCGATGGCATGCGCCGACATGGAAGAAACCGCCCACACGAAAAATCCCAGCAAAACGTATTTCAAACTTCGCAGCGGGAGGTCCACATATCTGGGCAGGTGAAAATTTCTTCCCAGCAGCTTCCGGCCCGCCCGCCACAGGTATTCCGAAAATGCTCCGACCGGGCACAGCCAACTGCAAAACGCCTTGCGCAGCAGAAAAGCCATGGCCACAAATGTGACCAGCAGAAACATGGCGGCCGGATGCATGGCGGGCACATTACCCGTAACCATCAAGTACTTGAAATTCATCATGCCCGCGATCGGAAGCCAACCTTCAACGCCGGCTGGACGGCCGACCGCGCGAGTCAGGCCTGCCGTCTCAAAGTGCCTCACCCACAGGTAAAACAGTCCGCCCAGCCAGACGTTCATCAGGAGGAAAAGACCTTGGTAAGTCCGCCGCAGTGCCTGCGAATAGTCTTTATCGGTCCGTCGCACCAGCTTCTTCTTCAGCTTCGTTGCAACCGGCTTCGGCCTGTTTGGCAGCGCGATATGAGGCAGAAAAATAGGGGGAATTTCAGGAGCCATTTTGCTATGACTTGGACTCGCCATCGGCCTTTCCTCAAGAAAAGGCTAAACGGCCTATCACAAGCTGGATGTGACATATGTCACGGTGCCAATAACTCAATTTGGCGGCTAATTTGCCAATGGGCGGAATTGCCCGAAGTGCTGGCGAGCAGCTCCGGGGACTTAGGAACTCTTTCTTTTGTAGTGAATTGGCCAGACTACGGTCCAGGTCTTACCGTCATCGAGCGAGGACTCCCAGCTCCAGTCGAATTGATCTCCTGTAATGTTCTTGAAAACCATTCGCTGCAGCGCTTTTTTGCCATCCGGCCGGGTTGTGGCACGCGACAGGATCATTTGGCCATCCTTAAACTCCCCGACGAAATCCAGGTATCCACCCTGATTGTCGACCCAGGTCTGTTTCCATTTTCCGGCCCGGACGTCGAACAGCGAGAAACTGCGGCCCCGGAGCGCCTGTGAATCGCCGCTTCGAAAATTCTCTTCCACCACGCAACCATCAAGCACACGCGTGATCTGGTTCGTGCCGCGGGCGACGGAGCCGTGCTGGGGATCAGGCCAGCTGAGCTCCCAGTCGCCCACCCAGAAATCAAGCTGCTTTTGTTCCGGAACCGAGCAAGGGTTAGCAGCTGCTGGCGCGCCGGGTGCCGGTTTCGTATCAGACGCGACCACAATCGAGCAAAGACTCACGCACAGAAACAAACAGGTCCAGATTGCAATGTTTTTCATAACAGCTCCGATGCACGACAGACGTATGAGCCGGCAAAACGTTTGAATGCGATCGCGACCGCAATGCCTGACTCGGGCGGCGCACTCGTGATAAACATTGTTCTTGCCTCTGCATACCGGGATCATCCTTTTCATCGCGGGCATACTCGGCGGCGCGTTGAACGCGGTCGCGGGCGGCGGCAGCTTTGTCGCGTTCCCGGCGCTCCTGTTTACCGGAGTTCCGCCCATCCCGGCGAACGCAACCAACACGATTGCCTTGTGGGTCGGCGTAACCGCCAGCGGCGGCGCTTACCGTAATCGGCTCGACATCTCGCGCCGGGTGATAGTCCCGTTAGTTTTTACCAGCATCGTCGGGGGACTGATTGGCGCATTCCTGCTCCTGCACACCCCGGCGCCGACATTCATGAAACTTCTGCCCTGGCTCATGCTGGGCGCAACCCTGCTCTTTGCGTTTGGCCAGCGACTGACCCGTAGCGGCTCTACCGGACTGCAGCATGATGCCACGACGATGGCGTTGCTCCTGGCTTGCTTCTTCGAACTTGTGGTTGCTGTTTACGGCGGATATTTCGGCGGAGGCGTCGGGATCATGAACCTCGCGATGCTTGCCGCCCTCGGCATGACAGACATTCACGCCATGAACGCGCTAAAAGTTGTGCTGGGCGCCGTCATTAATGGGGTCGCCGTGGTGACTTTTATTGTGGCTAAGGCAGTGGCCTGGCGCCAAGGGATCGTAATGATTCTGGGCGCGATCCTGGGCGGATACTTCGCCGCCCATTACGCGCAGAAACTTCCGCCATCCTGGATCCGGACCTTCGTCATGGTGGTGGGCACCGGGATGAGCATCTACTTCTTCCTGAAAGCCTACTAGGCGAAAGTCAGCGGACGGCGCATGCTCGATGCAAGCGACCGCGGCTCTCCCGCTCGGGGGTTGCTGGTCCCTCTACTCCATCGGCACCGATACGTGTTCGTGCACGATCACCCACTTGCCTTCTTGTTTTCCGAAGACGACGGTCCACCGGAAATTGCCCATGTCGTGCTTATCGGATTTATGCACCATATCGAACTTCACCGTCGACGTGGCCCAGACATACTCGCCCGCCGGGTGGGTCTGCACATCATCGTTCACCTGGAAGGCGGCGGACTTGTAGTCTCCCAGTTCCTTGGTGACGCCGGCCTGGTATTCGTCCCAACTGTTGTACTTCAGCGGAGCAATGTCAAAGAACACGTGCTGGCCTTTGGCGTAGAACGGCGCTACGTTCGAAGTGTCGAGCTGCGCCCACCCATCCCAGATCTTCTGCATGTACGCCTTGTCCGGCGCTCCGCCCGCGCTTTTGTTCTGTGCAAATGCTGCGAGGGTGACTGCGAGAACGCACACGGACACTGCCAGAAATCGCTTCTGCATAGCCTCTCCTTCAATTTCGAGCTTTGAATGCGACCGGCATTGTCGCACAACTGACAGCGAAAAGCAGCGACCTGAAAAACGAGCCGGCGGCCCGGCTGCGCCGCATCTAAGGGAGAAGTGACCGCGACAATCAGCGATCGGCATCGAGCTTCTGCACGTCGAAGTCGGACGGTAATCCCGGCCGTTCATCGCTGCTTGTTCCAGGAATGAGAATGAATCTACGTAGCGTTACCTTTTCGATTGCCGTCTGTGCCGGCTTGGTCTTGAATGTTCAACTTGTTGCCGTTTCTGCGTCCGAGAATGCTCCCGAGCTCGCGTCTGCTCGCCGCGCCCGCGACCAGGCCGATATCGCCGCCTTAAGCCGCCTGGTCGAGGAGGCGTCGGCTGATGCCAGGCGACAGAACACGGCCGCTGCGTACCAGAGGGTTGCGCAACTCGATCTCTGGCTGTGCGAGGCCGGCCATGTCCACAATGAGAACAAGCTCATCAAGAAGGCGGCCGAAGACGGCATTGCCGCGAGCGCAAAGGCTGTGTCCCTCGACGCCAATTCTTCCGAAGGCCATCGCCTCTATGGAGATCTTCTCGGTGAACTCATTCCCCACATGACCATGGGCGGGATGCGCTACGGCAAGCATGCCGCTTCGGAGCTGGACAAAGCCGTCCAGCTCGATCCGAAGAACGCCAATGCTTATGTCGGCCGGGCCATCGGCTACTACTTCACCCCCTCCGCTTTTGGAGGGAGCAAAGATAAAGCCGCCGAGATGCTCACCCAGGCGATTGAAACCGATCCTCAATGTGACCGTGCGCACATCTGGCTCGCGCGTGTCTATCTGGCGGAGGGCAAGCACGACGACGCCTTGACTGAGATTCAGGACGCTTTGCGCATCGATCCTGACCGCAGCTTTGCCAAGTGGGTGCAGCAGCAAATCGCTGCCGGGCGGAATAAATGACAGCGCCAGAACCAGTGCGTGAAGATTTGGTAATTTAGAAGAGCTGAACGGCGGATGCCAGCAGCTTGTTTATGTCCGACGCAGACATACCCAATATCGTGGTTTCATCGGAGGAATTCATGACCGAAGTGTCCGGTTTGACGGTCGGCTCGCGCCGCAATGAAGACATTGCTCTGGACTTAATGAAATTCGTGGCAATGACCACCGGCTACGGTCGTACCACGTCGAGTGGCGTAGGCTTTCAGGGAAGCGGCGCGGCCTCCAAGCCCGACGAGTATGCCACGCACTTGCTCGAACTCTATAGCAAGTGCCTGGACACGGTGCAGGGAAGAAAGTAGAGCATCAACGCTCGAGCATCCCGTGCAGGTTGTGCCTGTGAGTGCTCAGCTGTTTGCCGTCTCGGGTCTACATGGTTCGGCTTGGTCGGAACGTCATTCCCAACTGAGCGAATAAAAAGCTGAGCACATCGGCGTCCTGTTGAATTTGTTCATCGAGAGATGTGCCAATCCCGTGGCCGCTGCTGGAACTGGTGCGCAACAGGATGGTCCCGGACGGATCCGCAGCCTGCAGCCGCGCAACCATCTTCCGTGACTGCATGGGATTCACGCGGCTATCGTTCTCGCCCGTCAGGAACAAGATGCTCGGATATTTGGTCCCCTCGGTCACGTGATGGTATGGCGAATACGCGTACAAGGCCTGGAATGACCGTGCATCCTTGACGGTCCCGAATTCGGTGACATTGAACGTGCCGTTCGGATCAAGCTCCACGCGCAGCATGTCATAAATCCCGACGTACGAAATCACAGCGCGGAACATGTCAGGATGCTGCGTCAGTTCCGCTCCCATGAGCAGTCCGCCGTTGCTGCCGCCGAGGATGGCAAGATGCCGCGGGGACGTGTATTTCTGATCGATCAGGTATTGCGCGCACGCGGCAAAGTCGTCAAACACGTTTTGCTTTTTCCTCAGCTTGCCGGCGGCGTGCCACTCTTCGCCATACTCGCCCCCGCCGCGCAGGTTAGCGATCACGAGCACGCCGCCCGAATCCAGCCAGATGCGTCCGAAGGGCCCGATAAAGCCCGGGCTATAGCTCACGCCGTATCCGCCGTAACCTTCCAGCAGCGTGGGATTGCCGCCGTCCAGCTTAATGCCTTTGCGCCGAATAATGTTGAGCGGAATCTTTGTGCCATCTTTGGAAGTTGTGAACTCGCGCAACACCTCGGCATCGTCGAAGTGTACGCGCGACGTACTCACCATCGCGGTACGATTTGGCGGCGCGTCTCCGTTCTGTTCATACCACGCGGGCGGCTCCAGGTAACGAGACTGGTAGTAAAGAACGGTGTCGCCGGTTAACGGGACGACTTCACGAATCGCCGTATAGGGCGCACAGGTGGGCGCAAGCTGTTGGCTGCCTTCTGTCGTTCCAGACGCACCGCTGCCTGCGGTATCGATGACGCGCAAACGCGATGGACCGCCGGCAATGTCCAGAACGTACAGCTTCGACTTGGCCGGAAAAATGGCTTCAATCGAGGAGCGGTTAGCGTCTTCATTCTTGCTCGCGTCCCCGCTGCTCTGTTGCACCACCGTGTCGGCGCGGGAAAGTTCTGGATTTGCGAGAGAGACTCTAAACACCTCACCGCGAGGCGCATCCTTTCGCGAAAGAAGGTACAGATAGCCATCCTGTCCGAACTTCGCGGACACGATCTGATCGTCAAAACCGGTGACCTGTTTCCAGTTTCCCGAAGGGTCTTTGAGCCAATGGGCAAATTGGCCGCCGTCTCCGTTCGCCACGGAGACCAGCAGGTACTTTCCTGCGCGATCCGTGCGTAACTGAATTTCCGCGATGCGCGGGAATTCCTTGCCGATCACGTAGCTGTCCTGCGCGCTGTCGGTGCCCAGCTTGTGAAAGTAAACTTGCTGGTAAAAATTGCCGTCTTCTTTGGGGCGCTCGTTGCCTCGCGGGTAGCGGGTGTAGTAGAAGCCAGATGCGTCGGCGTTCCACGCGATGCTTCCCCCGGCGGTGGCAAAGTTCACACGCGGCACGCGATCGCTCAGCTCCTTTCCTGTCTGCGCATCGAACACGTAGCCGGTGCCGTCTTCCGAGCCGTTCTTGGAAAGGGAGACCGCTACCAGCTTGCCGTCCAACGAGGGCGCGTAGAAATCGATGGCAATCGATCCTTGGCTGCTCATAGTGTTGGGATCGACGACCACTTTTTCGGTGGAAAGATCATCGGGCGATTGCAGGCGCACCAGCATGCCTTGCTGTTTGGGTGGCTGCATTTTCAGCGCAAAGATCGCTCCTGGCCGATACTCCACCTGGTAGTACCGCACCGACGCACCTGAATAGAAATCGCGGAGCTCATCCCTGGTTTCCTCGCGCGCGGGTAGTTGGTCGAGATAGGCGCGCGTGCGCTGGTTCTCTGCGGCGCTCCACTGCTTTACCGCGGGATCGCTCCAATCCTCCAGCCAGCGGTAATTATCTTCAACACGCACTCCGTGGTACTCGTCTAACACGGGACGCTTGGGAGTCGTCGGAGGAGCGGATAGTTTGCCGCCCTGGCGGCCCGGTGACGCAGCAAACAGCGATGAAATAGCGAGAACGAGAAAAACTAGCAGCAGCCCGCGAACTACAGGATGGCGCTGCGATCCATGAGTGGTTTGGCGTGAACGTGTATGCATCAACCCGGGCCCCTTCACATCAATGATACGCACGAGTGATCAAATGGTTAGCTTACTAGAATTGCGTGGACGGGCGCTCGTACCCATCTTCTTGCCATCTTTGCGACGGCAGTCTTGCCAAGCAAAAATTTCTGGAGCGGAGCGATTTTCTTGATTAAGTGAAAGACGAGGCCTTCTTCGCTGTGGACGGACAAGGATGATGCCGCATATGTACCTGGTGCGTTGGTATTTGGAGTGGTGGCTACCGAAGCATCGCTCCACACGCACGATAGTTATGGATAAGAAGAAAAAAGCCGCGGCACTGAGCCGCGGCCCGAGGATTTTGCAAACAAATATGATTAGCGCCGGCGCCCCCCTTTTTTCCTGCTGGAGGACTTGCGCGACTTCGATTTGGATTTGGATTTGGCTCGACTACCGCCTCCGCGGCGCGAGGCGGCTTTCTTCTTAGCAGGCGATTTCTTCGCCGCTTTCTTAGCCGGTCTCTTCTTGGCGGCTTTCTTTTTCGCGGCCTTCTTCTTGGCAGCTTTCCTGGGAGCAGACCTGCGTGAACCTCCTCCCCCTCCTCCACCGGTGGAAGCAGGCGCAGTCGGGGCAGGCGTGGCGGGTTCCGATTCGCCTTCGCTCATCTCGGGCGTGCCGGATTCTTCTTCCTCTTCTTCTTCCTCGTAATCTTCTTCGAGCGATTCGCCGTACCCGCCGCTATCGCCATATTCATCCATCTCGTCGTCACGTCCGTAGAGGGTCACTTCGTCGAAATTCATCTTTCCTCCTGAAGTTGCGGCTGCCCCCTGCTCGAAACGCCGGAGCGGGAGCCTTTAGAGAAATAGAAAGACAGCTGGCACAGAAACTTCTTCGCATCACCAAACGGCGCGCGATTATAGCACAGCGATTTCACCTGCAGTATCGTGCATCTCCGCGCGAAATGCGAGTTGTTTCTACACCGTACAGAAGGCGCGCGCAACCGGCAAAAAACGCGGGCGAAAATGCGGCGAATGCTTGTATTGGACGCTTGGATGCGGGTGGAGTCGCGCGGAGACGAGCGGAAATCAAGGAGTATTGCGGATCACGAGTATCATGCCCGGGCGCAGAATTGCCAGATTTCGGTTGTCTCGTTTCAGTGCGTCGACCGTAGTGTTGTAGGAGCTGGCAATCGAGTAGAGTGTTTCGCCCTGCTTCACCCGATGGTGCTTTACCGCCTTAGCGCTGGCGCTGATATGCGCAGTGGAATGACGGCTGCGAGCACTCTTGGCGGATGCTAGCTCGGCATCCCGCGCCCGCGGAGTGACTGGAAGGTGTACGGAAAGGACGGAGCGGCCCTGCAGGCTGTCACCTTTCAGATGATTCCACCGGCGCACCATCGCGGCGGGCACTCCGAAGTTTTCCGCCACCTTCGGTACGGTATCGCCTTTGCGAACCCTGTAGCGTGTAATTCGCCGCGAATAGGCGACCGTCTGTTCGCTGGAGGCGTGCCGAGAGGGCGTAATCGGGATAATGAGCTTGCTTTGAGGCTCCAGTGCGTCGCCGTCCAGGTTATTGGCTTCCGCGATCGCCTTCGGAGAAGTCTTGTACGCCCTCGCGACTGAAGCCAGCGTGTCCCCATTCTGGACTTTGTGGTAGCGCCACCAGACCCGCATATCGGCTGGCACGGCGGCAATAGTGCTGAGGAATTTATCTTTTGTCCCGCGAGGCAGGTGGAGTTCGAATTCCTGGTCCCGCGGTGTGGTCATCCGCAGCAGGCTGGGATTCAGGTCCTGCAGATCGTCGGCGGAAGCATCCACACATTCGGCAACCAAGCGAAGGTCGACCGGATAGTTGATCTTAACCGTGTCATAGGGAACCGGGTCTTCAGGTTGAACATCGTCCAATCCGTACTGCGCCGGATTCTTGGCCATGATGGTCACGGCCACAATAATCGGCACGTAATTCCGGGTTTCCTTGGGCAGCACGTTGCGGCGATAGAGTTCCCAATAATCCGCATAACCGGTGCGCTTTACGGCGTTCTGCACGGTTCCTGGACCGGAGTTGTAGGCCGCCATAGCCAGATACCAGTCGCCGAACTGGTTGTAGAGATCTTTCAAGTGACGGGCTGCGGCGCGTGTGGCTTTCTCGGGATTCTGGCGGTCGTCGACCCACCAGTTGCGTTCCAAGCCGTATCCTTTGGCCCGGCTCCCCATAAACTGCCACATGCCCCGGGCTCCCGCGCGAGAGAGGGCGAGGGGATGGAAGCCGGACTCAGCCAGCGCCAGGTAGATCAAATCTTGAGGTACACCCTCCTCCGCCAGGGTCTTCTGAATCATGTCCCGATAACGGCCGGAGCGTGCGAGCGAGTGTTCCAGGGTACCTTTGCCGCGGGTAGAAAAGTAATTGATGTAGCTGGCGACGGGATCCGTCATCATTAGCGGTAAATCGGAATGTGTCGACTTGATTTCCGCTTCCGCCTTGGCTTTTATGCTGGGATCGACGGGGAAAGTCACCTCATTGGCTTCGTCAATCGGCGCGGGCTCAGATTTCTGTTCGGTAAACCCGTCGCCTTCCTGGAGCGCGATAAGTTCCAGGCCATTGATTCCATCCAAAAGCTTGTCGAACTCCTGTTGCAGTCGCTCGTCAGAGCGTACGTCGAGGTTGCTGCCCAACAGCAGGTTGAAGGCGCGATCGAAGCTCTGCTTGGCGGATTCCAGGTGCCCGGCGCGGCAACTCTCCTGCCCCGCCTGGTACTCTTTCTCGACTTCGGCAATCAGCGCCGGAACGGCATCGGCTGCTGGGCTCTTCGGCTCGAGTTGGCCGATCTGCTTTTCCGGACTGTCTGCTGCGCTGGGAGCGGGCGCTGGGGTCGGATTTGCGGCCGGGGCAATGGCTTGGCTTCGGGGAAGAAGAGCAGCGGGCTTCTGGGCAGTCTGGCAAGACGTCGTCGTCAAAACCGCGACCGCGACTGGCGCGATCAACACATAGAGTTTCCTAAGTTCCATATGCCTCTATGAATTACCGCGACCTGCCTACCCCCTGCTCCACTGGAAATCGTATCGAAATCGTACTCTCGGCCAAAGTTCGGGTCAACCAGCAACGCTTGCTATTTCATTACTTTAGGAACCAGCGGACAAGATTACTCGCCCGGATGGCTCCCATCTACTTAGAATCCGAGAAGCTGTCGGATGATGCCTCAAGCATGCTCCCGTATGGGCATGCACTTCAGGGAATTTGAGGAATTTTACTGGGCGCACGTGACTATCTGCTCAGAACCGGGTTATAGGCATCATGCGCACAGTGCGCTGCAAAATTCACGACATGCTGCTAAGCGAGGAATACCGATGAAACTCTGCAAAACATTCATTGCGCTGGTTTTGGCGATGGTTTTGAGCGCTGCTTCAAGTCTATGCGCCCAGGATTCTACTACTTCTACGTCCAGCGGACAGTCAAACGCCACCTCGGGAACCGGGATGGCGAACGATCCAGCCGAGAATCGCGTTCGTGCCATTGCCAACCAACTGGATCTCACGCCTCAACAACGGGATCAGATCAGGCCCATTGTGAAACAGGAAGCCGAACGGATTGAGGCGGTGAAAAATGACACTTCCCTGTCGCCTGAACAAAAGCAGGAGAAGATCAGAGAGATCCACCAAACCTATCGTCCGCAAATTGCGAACGTCTTGACTCCGGAGCAAAAACGCAAATTCAAAGAGATGAAACAGGAAGGCAGAGAACACCGTCGCGGTATGCACGGTGGAGTGCCACAGTCGCGGTAAGAAAATTGGGAATGGTCAGGGCAGCTCTTGGGCTGCCCTTTATCTTGCCTACTGCTTGGGAATCGCCGCGTCGGAGAGAATCGCCGCCGCGTTCACACCCGGTCCGACACAAACCCGATTCCGTCCCATTTGTTTTGCGGCATAAAGCCCGGCATCGGCCGCTTTGACCAGCTCATCGCGAGTTACGCCGTTTTCCGGGTAGGTGGCAGAACCAACGCTGATAGTCACTGCGCGCGGCACCCCCGGAAATTGCCAGCTCTCCACCAGGCGCCGCAATTTCTCGGCGACCGAATAGGCGTGCCGGGCGCTAGTCTGGGCCAGCAAGATGGCGAATTCCTCTCCCCCGTATCGGCACACCACGTCGATTTTCCGCAATTGCTGGTGAAACATGGAAGAAACCTGGCGCAGGACTTCATCTCCCAGCAGGTGGCCAAACTCATCGTTCAGCCGCTTGAAGTGGTCGATGTCAACCATGATGACGGCCATGCCGCTTCCAAAGCGGCGGGACCGCTCGATCTCTTCGGAGATGCGTAATTCAAAGAAGCGGCGATTGAAAATACCGGTCAGGCCATCGATGTAGGCGAGTTGTTTCACGCGCTCGACGTAGTTGGCATTCTGGATGGCGGTAGCACAGATATCTGCCACCGACTCGAGCGGCTGCATTTCGGTCAGCCGGAATGCCCCGGTTTTCTGGCTGGCCAGGAGCAGCACGCCAAGGGTTTGGCCGAAAGACACCAGTGGTATGCACAGCCGGGAGCCACCCTCAGCGTAGAAACGCTGTTGATCGGGTGCGGTCTGCACGTTTTCCTGGATGGCCGCTTTCCCCGCCGCTAAAGCTTCTCCCCAGAGCCCCTCACAGGCGGCCAATCGGCCTCCCGCGGGAATCCTGGGTGTCATCTGCCCCTGGTGCGCTCGCAATACCATCTCGTCTTCTTCCCGCAGCAACACGGAAACGTGGTCAACCTGAAATGCGTTCTTGACCAGCGAGCAGACCTTGTCCAGCAGTTCGCTGATATCCAGAACCGCCGTGGCTTCCTGCGCAATGGCGTTAATGGCTTCGAGTTGCTTGGCTCTCTTTCGTTCCAGCGCGTATAGGTTTGCGTTCTGCAACGCCATCGAGGCTTGCGTCGAGAACAGGGTCAGCAAGTCTGCCGTCTCATTATCGAAATGATCCAGATTCTCACTCTGGCAATCGAGCACGCCCACGACTTCGTCGCGAACCATCAGAGGAATGGCGAGTTCCGAGCGCGTCATCTTTGCGGAAGAGACATAGCGCTCATCTTTAGTCACATCGGGCGAATAGATGGGACGCTTGAGCTTGGCGGCGGTGCCGGTGAGACCCTTGCCGATGGGCAGACGAACCGCGTCGAGTCCATCATCCCAGCCGATCTGGCTGCGCACGCATAACTCCTGTGTATCCTTCTCGATCAGCAGAATCGCCACATTCTGCAAATGAAAGTAATCTCGCGCGATCACCAGGATGCGGCGCAGGACCTCGTCGAGGTCGACCGTCGAGAGAACGGCCTGACTGGCGTCGTAGAGAATGGCGATCTTCTGCATGGGTAGCAAAATTCTACGCGGTATCCCAACAGTTACCGAGGTTCCCAAAGTAACTTTCGATCGAGGCTTCCGGGCGTTCCAGGGCATCCTTAAAGACCTGCTAACATCCCTGCAGATGCTCGATCTCAACACGTCCGTGCAGTACGTGAAGGGGATCGGCCCGCGCATCGCGGAGATCCTGGCAGGCAAGGGCGTACACACAGTAGACGACCTGTTGCGCTACCAGCCGTTCCGTTATGAAGACCGCCTGAACCCACGAGGTGTTGCCGAACTTCGTCCCGGAGAAATGGCAACTGTCATTGCCGAGGTGCGAACCTCCGGTCTTTTCCGCACCCGCCGCATGTCGATATTCCAGATGACTGCCGGGCAGGGCCGCGCCCGCGTGAAATGTCTCTGGTTTAACGGTTCTTACCTGAAAGACCGGTTCAAGCCCGGCCAGATGGTCGCACTCTACGGCAAGGTGGAGGTTGACGATCGATCCGGGGAAATGCAGATCGTTCAGCCGCAGTTTGAAATCCTGGGAGAAGGCGGCGACGACGGCAGCGATGCCGCCGAACAGAAGCTGGCATCATCCCTCGAAATCGGCCGCATCGTTCCTATCTACGAATCGGCGGGACAAGGCCGTCTCACCGCACGTTGGTTTCGCCGCATCATCCACAGCGCGCTCGAAAACCTGACCGCCGACATTCCCGACGCGATTCCCGCGGTGGTGCGTGGCCGCATGGGGTTAATCGACGCCCGGGAAGCGCTTTGGAAGGTTCATTGGCCCGATGCGGGCGTAAGCTTCCAGGATTTGCAGGCTGCGCGCAGCCCGGCACATGTGCGCTTGATCTTCGAGGAACTCTTTTTCATCGAACTCGGTCTCGAACTGAAACGGCGACAACAGAAGGCGCAGACGGGCATCGCCTTTACCCTCGACGATCGGGCTCGTGCCGCCATCAAGAAAATATTGCCGTTTCACCCTACGGGCGCGCAAAAACGTGTTCTCAAGGAAATCGCTTCGGACATGGAGAAGCCTTATCCCATGCGCCGGCTCCTGCAGGGCGATGTCGGCTCAGGCAAAACCATAGTTGCGTTTGAAGCTGCGATTATCGCCATTGAAAATGGCTATCAAGTCGCCCTCATGGCGCCGACAGAAATTCTCGCCCAGCAACATTACTTTTCCGCACGGCGCATTCTGGAAGGTGCCGGGTACCGGATCGTGCTCCTCACTGGCTCGCTGGAGCAGGAGCAGAAAAAGAGCATCCGCAGCCATATTTCGCGTGGCGACGCGCAACTGGTGATCGGCACCCACGCGCTGATTGAGGACAAGGTGGAGTTTGCCAGGCTGGGCATGGTGATTGTCGACGAGCAACACCGATTTGGCGTTATGCAGCGACTCAGGCTGATGAAAAAGAGCGACGCCGCCAGCAAGGGTGGGCGACCGACCACGATGCTTACCAGTTCAGCGGCTGACCCAGGCGCGGTCGAAACGGACAGCCAGACGTCCGAGGCAGAACCGGACGTCCTGGTCATGACCGCGACTCCGATTCCGCGCACGCTGGCGCTCACGCTATACGGCGATCTCGATGTCAGTGTCCTGGATGAACTCCCGCCGGGCCGCACTCCGATCGTCACGCGCCGCGTCTCCGACGAACGCTCGGATGACGTTTGGGATTTCGTTCGCAAGCAAGTCGCGGCAGGATACCAGGCCTATGTGGTGTACCCGGTGATTGAGGAGAACGAGGAAAACGAGCTGAAAGCCGCGATCAAGATGCACGCGCAGCTAAGCAAGCGGGTATTTCCTGAACGGCGCGTCGCATTACTTCATGGCCGGCTGGATCCCGAAAGCAAAGATCGTGTCATGCGGGAATTCCAGCGGCGCCAAGTCGACATTCTGGTTGCCACTACGGTCATCGAAGTCGGCGTCGATGTGCCGAACGCAACCGTGATGGTCGTCGAGCACGCCGATCGTTTCGGACTGGCACAGCTGCATCAGTTACGTGGCCGCATCGGCCGCGGCGTGGTGAAATCCTATTGCATTCTCATGACCGGCGGCCGGGTAACCGAAGACGGCGAGCGTCGCCTCGATGCCATGGTGCAGACATCCGACGGTTTCAAGATCGCGGAACTGGATCTGGAACTGCGCGGGCCGGGTGAGTTTTTCGGCACGCGTCAGGCCGGCCTGCCCAGCTTTCGCGTCGCCAATCTCATCCGTGATCGCCAGATCCTGGAAGCAGCCAAGCTGGAAGCGGCAGCCGTGGTGGCTGGCCCTAATTCAGAGATATCACAGCAGGAAATCGATCGCGCCCTGCGGCAGATGCGAGCGCGATGGCAGCAAAGTTATGGTCTCGTTGAAGTTGGTTAACCGGTCAAAGCGCGTTGGGAGCAGACCATGGCGAATGGTCACTAGACTCAGCAGCATCTCCAACCAACACACGGATGTTGCGCAATGCATCGGTGATTGCTTTGATCTCCTCTCCGCTCGCGACATTGCACTCGAGGAGTTCTTGTTCACGCCGTTGAAGCACATCGTGTGCCTGTCGTACTAACTGAAGAAACCTCTCCTGATCGGTTTCCAACAGAGCAGCTTGATACAGTTCAACCCAGTTCCTGAATTGCGTGTCCATGATGCGCCGAGGGGATAAATTTCTTTGGGAGAGTAGCAGCAGGCAGGCCAGGTGTCTGTCCGGTTTGCAACAAAACTCGAGATTAAGAGAGACCGGAAACCGCGCGCGGCTTGGTCTCGATCTCCTGGTCCAACACGGCCCGGACACGCTCTTTAAGCACGGAGGGGGTAAACGGCTTTTGCAGGAACGATAGCTCGCCATCGAAGACGCCCTGGGGGATCAGGGCAGCGTCAGCGTAGCCCGACATAAAGAGGACCTTGATCGATGGATACCGCTGCATGACCCGCTTCGCTAATTCTGGACCGCTCAGGCCGGGCATGACAACGTCGGTCAAAAACAGATCAATCTTGCCTGTGTGATTCGCACAAATGAAGTCCACCTCGTTTGCGTCCGAACCCACCAGGACCTCATAGCCACAGCGGCTCAGAACGGTCCTGGCCAGTTCACGGAGCTGCGATTCGTCTTCGGCGACCAGGATCGTCTCACGGGGGATTTCAGCGCCGTCATAAGTCTGAGGGGCTGCCGGAGCGTTAGCTGGCTGATCCACTACGGGCAGATAGATGCGAAATGTGGTTCCGTGCCCCGGTTGACTGTCGACGCCCACATAACCATCGCTCTGCTTGATGATTCCGTACAGGGTTGCCAAACCTAATCCGGTACCCCTGCCAGTCGCCTTAGTCGTGAAAAACGGTTCAAAGACATGTTTCTGGGTCTCCGGATCCATGCCGCGTCCAGAGTCTGAGACCGCCAATTGCACATATCTGCCGGGGCGAACCGGCAAGTCCTCTCCGCGATTAGTTGGAATCACATCTTCTTCGGAAGTTTGGAGCCTGAGTTTGCCGCCGTTGGGCATGGCGTCGCGGGCATTCAGTGCCAGGTTCACAATTACCTGTTCAATCTGCACGGGATCTGCTTTGACCATGCCTAGCTTCGGAGCCGTCACCACTTCGATTTCCACGTTCTCGCCAATCAGCCGGCGCAACATCCTCTGCGCGTCTCGCACCACGGTATTCAGATCAAGAATCCTGGGCTGCAGAATCTGCTTGCGGCTGAAAGCTAATAGTTGGTGAGTTAAGGATGCGGCTCGATCGGCTGCCTGGTGAATTTCACGCACCGCCCGCGCATTAGCCGTGTCTTCTTTCACCCGCTCCTCGAGCAGGCTGCAATATCCCTTGATAATCGTGACCAGGTTGTTGAAGTCATGGGCCACACCGGACGCCAACTGCCCGATAGCCTCCAGTCGTTGCGCGTGCAGGAGCCGGATTTCCATCTCCTTGCGTTCGGTCACGTCCAGCAAGACGCCGTGAAGCAGCAAATACTTGCCGGTATCGTCCGGCACCAGCGTGCCGGTGTCGCTGATCCAGATCGTCTTCCCGTCCGCGCGGTACATCCGGTACTCAGCGCGGAAAGGCTTTCCCGCGATGGTTGCATTCTCCGCGGCAATGACCTCGGCGCGATCGTCGGGATGAATAAAGCGAATCCAGTTGCCGGAATCGGCGAGCCACTGTCGCGGCGGGAATCCCAGCATGGTTTCGATTTGGGGGCTGACGTATAGCCACTTGCCATTGATTCCCAACTCGGCAATGTAGGTCACGGCTGCGATCTGTTCGATCATCGCCTGGTAGCGAATCTCAGCATTTCTGCGAGCCAACTCGTCTTGCCGGTGCGCGGTGATGTCGGTGGAAATGCCAATCACCCCGACCTGCTTGCCCGCTTCGTCACGCGCGGTAACCCAGCGGGTCTCAAAAACGACCTGAAGATCATGCAACTCGGTTATGGCTGTGAACTCTTCGCCCTTTAGTGCACGGCGCGCCTGTTCGAGAAGCTCCGGATAATTCCCGTATTGCTCGGTGATCGAGCGCCCGACGACCTCGCCCGGCCTTAATGCGAGCTTCTGCAACGCCCGGCCTTCCGAGAGCGTGAACACGCCATTGCAGTCGAGCGCAAACACGATCAATGGAGCGTTATTCAGAGTCGCTTGCAGCCGTTGCTCAGCCGCGCGCAGCGCATCCAATGTGTTCTGTGTTTCTGACAAGAAATGAATCCCTAGTCGGTTGGAGTTGCATTAGTGTAGCGCGGGCGGCCAATAACGCGGGCTTTTTTCGAATCTAGCACGTGCACCGATGTAACTGCGCAGCGTGACTGGGCGCACGCTCCGGGCAAATCGCATGACTCGCGCATTCGTTTGGTTATCTGTAAAATCAAATACTTAGATGGCCAGCTCTTCCCAGCTCATCCAGATTCAGACCAGCCCGCGGACGCCGCAGCCGAAGCCCTCCTGGCTTCGCGCCCGCGCCCCCATGGGAGACGACTTCCACAAGCTCAAGCAGCTTGCACGCGGCCTGGGTCTGCATACGGTGTGCGAGTCTGCCCAGTGCCCAAACATCGGAGAGTGCTGGAATCATCGCACCGCGACGTTCATGCTCCTGGGCGACATGTGTACTCGGCGCTGCGGATTTTGCGCCGTTCCCAAGGGTAAACCGCAGCCCATCGACTGGGACGAACCGGCGCGGGTTGCCGAAGCAGTGGCCACGCTGGGACTTAAGCATGCCGTCGTGACAAGCGTGAATCGCGACGATGACAACATCGGCGGCGCAAAGGTCTTTGCAGATACTATTCGTGAGATCCGAAAGGTCACGCCCGACTGCCGCATTGAAGTTTTGATTCCGGACTTCCAGGGACTTGAAGAACCCCTGCGCATCGTCCTCGATGCGGCGCCCGACGTCCTGAATCACAATACCGAGACCGTGCCGCGCCTCTATCGGGCGGTCCGCTCGGGTGCCCGTTACGGGCGCACTCTCGACCTCTTGTCGAACGTCAAGAAGTTCTCGCCCGGTATGGTCACGAAGAGCGGAGTCATGGTGGGAATCGGCGAGGCGATGGACGAACTGGTGGACGTTTTTCGTGACCTCGGAGAACGAGGCGTGGACATCCTCACCGTGGGGCAGTACTTGAGGCCTTCGCGTGACCATCTTCCAATCGCTCGCTTCTACACTCCTGCCGAATTCGCGGAATTGAAAGAAGCCGCCTTGCGTTTCGGCTTCCGCCACGTGGAATCAGGACCGCTGGTGCGCTCGAGCTACCACGCCCATGAGCAAGCCGAGTCGACCGCCATTCCGCGAATCTGAACCGATGCTCAGCGCGGATGGCCCAGTGCGTCTTCGGAATCATTTGCTGCCGGGAAATCTGCGCCAGGTCAGAACACGCGCACGCGGAAGGTCAGGTATTTCTTGGGATTCTCTCGAATTGACTTGATCAGTTCGCGGGTCTCGATGAGCATCTGGTCGCTATTGTTATAAAGCGAGGGATTCTTCAGCAACATGCCGGCCGTGCCCTGTCCGGCTTCGAGCTGGTCAGTCAGTGTTGAAATCTTATTCATCGTGTTCTGCAACTTTGCCGCGAACTCCTGGTCGCGCGCCAGGGTGCCGATCGCGCCCTTGCCGGCGTTGATGTCATCGGTAAGCTTCTTGACGTTGGCGATGGTCGCATTCGCATTGTTGTAAAGAGCCGGATCTTTCAGGAACTTTCCGGCCGTACCCTGCCCTGCCTGGAGTTCATCGATGATTCCATTCAACTTGTCGACCGCGGCTACGGCCTTGCGATACGCCTCGTCGCTCGCGATCAGCTGCCCGATGCTGCCTTTTCCATTCTTGACTTGATCGACGATGCCCTGAAAATCGTTGACCGTCCCGGCCAAACGATCGTACAGGTTGGGATCGTAGATCAGCTTGCCGATCGAACCCTGCCCGCTTTCGACAAAAGCCAGGATGCGGTCCGTGCGTTTCAGCAGGGCGTCCATGTTTTGCAACGTACTCTGGCTCGATCGCACTACGTCATTGAAATCAGGATGTTCCCTCGTAGCGAGTACGTCTCCGTCCTGGGCTTTTGGGCCTTTTGCGGTCGTGCTGTCGATATCGATATAGGTTTCGCCCAGGACGCCCGCGGTGGAGAGCGACGTTACCGAGTCTTTCTTCAGGTCGAAATCGTACCTGGCACTCACCTTCATGGTGACTTCGACTGGCGTCAGCGGTTTGCTGGAGACAATGCGAATCCCGGTAACATTGCCGATGTCCACGCCGTTGAGGCGGACGGGGGCGCCATTACGGAGGCCGCTGGCGTTATCAAAGTAGGATTTCAGGATGAGCTTGGGAGTGAAGAGCCCGGCCGTGCCCGACATTAGCAGGATAAGGACCGCCAGGGTGATGATGGCGAATACAACCGTTAGGCCCACGCGCAGTTGTGCCCACTTCAACTGCTTCTGACTAGGCAAGTTGTGCCTCGACCAAAGCCATCATCTTGCTACCGTGGAGTCCTGCCCCAATGGCTGAATCATAACAGAGGATTCGCCCCAGCTTCACGTTCGATGCACAGGGCGTGCCAGCGTTCTCAACGGGAGGAGTTTCGGTGCTCATTGGAGGGGTACCCCCGGATTCATGAGTCAGATGTGAACCCGTCCAGAAAGTGTACCCGCAGAGACCCTTTTTCTACTCCTGTCTAAGTTACTGTGGTGCATAGCATTACCAGCGTACCTGTAGAAATTTTGCGGGCTCCAAGGTACAATGGAACTGCGTTTGATCTTTGCGGTTGTAGCCAGCTTCTCCGCTCCACCAGCGTGACCTGCCTGCACATCTCAGCGAGTTTCAGCGCAATTTCAAAGTAAAAGGAACAAAGCAACACAATGGAAACAGGAACAGTAAAGTGGTTTAACGATGCCAAGGGTTATGGATTTATTAGCCGTCAGAATGGTGAGGATGTATTCGTACACTTCTCGGCCATTCAGGCCAATGGATTCCGCAGCCTGCAGGAAGGTCAACAAGTACAGTTCGACGTCGTAAAGGGCCCGAAGGGCTGGCAAGCTGAGAACGTTCGGGGCCTGTAAACCACTATAAAATTCGAAAGAAGCGCAGAGTAAGGGCGGCCTTCATGGCCGTCCTTAATTTTTGTCGATAAACTCACAACCGGTAGAATTGTGCTCGTCGCGAATTGCAACTTTCAACGCTCTCCGTCATCATCAAGTCATGTGGGTTCGTTCCGCTTTCCTTGTCGTACTACTGTCTATCATTGCCTGGGCCGGCATTGTCGACGACGCGCGCACGGCGCTTGCGCAAGATAATTTGGCAGGCGCCGACTCGCAGTTGCAGAGTTATAAGTCACAGCACGGAGTCGATCCCGAATACCTCGAAGCGCTATCCTGGCTCGCCCGCGCCCAGTTGGCGGCCCGAAACTATGACCAGGCGTACGCCAATGCACGGCAGGTGCATCTGCTCTCGTTGCAGCAGATGAAGGGCCGAAAGTTGGATGCGGAGCCGCACTTGCCCATGGCGCTTGGCGCCGCCTACGAAGTAGAGGCAGACGTGCTCTCCGCCCGCAATCAGAATGCGAAAGCAGTCTTGTTGCTGAAGTCTGCCCTGCAAACGTATGGCAACACCTCGATCGCTCCACGGCTGCAGAAAAATCTGAACCTGCTCATATTGGCGGGAAAGCCAGCGCCGCCGCTGAAGAGCGGAGAGTACTTCGGCCCGCCGCCTGCGTCTCCGGCTCAGTTGAAGGGTTCCCCTGTGCTGCTCTTTTTCTGGGCGCACTGGTGCATAGACTGCAAAGCCGAAGGTCCGATCATTACGCAATTGCGATCCGAGTTTGCCCCCAAGGGCCTGGCCGTGGTCGCGCCAACGCAGCGCTACGGCTATGCAGCGGGAGGCGCTGACGCGAGCCCACAACAGGAACTTCAGTACATCAAACAAGTCTGGCAGCATTACTATCCCGGTTTGCAGGAGGTCTCGGTCCCCGTCAGCCAGGCGAATTTCAAAACCTACGGAGCCAGCACGACGCCCACGCTTGTGCTGATCAACCGTAGCGGGCATGTTTCCATGTATCACCCGGGGGCCATGGCATATGCGGATCTGCGGGCGGAAGTTGAGAAAGCCATGCAGAATTGACGAGTCCCACTGCAAGGGCCGGAAATTTTGTTCCGGAAAACTCGTCAGCGGGTCAGTTCCAAATTCATTTGGTGTGGCGGAACATTCGCACACAACTCCGCTACCCAGCGTTTCATCGAACGTTCAAAGTTGCTTGGAGGCGCCATCCGAGTGTGGGTTTTCCGCGATGGAAAAGAGACATTTGAATCGCGCAGGCTGTTGCGCGACCTGCAAGCGGCTGTTCGAGCGGTTTGTGCCCAGCCGCAAGTTCAGGAGCGGCAACTGGATGCGCTCATTCGCGCCGGCGAACTGGAGTCCGCTACCGCCGACTTAGCTTCGCCTTCCACTCAGGTCTTCACCAATATCACCGACGCTGCTGCCTTCGCTTTCGTCCGGCGGGACGGAACCCCGCTTTCACGGGCACTAACTGCGGTCGAGCGTGTGGGTCTTCCATCTCACCTTACAATCTCTCCGCAAGAAGGTTTCGCGTACTACGCGCTGCATCCGGAAAACTTTGTTCAGGCGACTTCGCAGCTTGCCCGTCCCGGCGAAACCTTCGCCGTCATCGGCATTCGCAGCATCGGCAGTACTTTGAGCGCCGTTGTCAGGGCTGCATTGCTGAACCAGGGGGTACAAGCAGAGCGCATTACCGTTCGTCCTACAGGCCATCCGTTCGATCGCGTAACTAACTTCTCTCCTGATCAGCAAATCTGGGTTCGAGCTCGGCAAGCCAGCGGGGCGCAGTTCGTCGTGGTCGACGAGGGCCCCGGCCTAAGCGGCTCTTCCTTTATTTCCGTCGGAGAAGCCCTGGCTGCCGCAGGTGTTGCTCGCGAGCGAATCACGTTTGTTGGAAGCCGGCAGCCGAATCCCGGTCGCCTTTGCGCTCGCGATGGTGCGAATCGCTGGCGTCAATTTCACTGGACACTCGCCCACTCTGACGCTTTTCGGCGACTTTCCGGCGGCGCATACCTCGGAGGTGGAGCATGGCGGCGACTTCTTCTACCGAACCCCGAGTGGCCCGCCTGCTGGACACAAATGGAGCGCCTCAAATTCCTCTCTCCTGATCGAAGGCTAATCCACAAGTTTGAGGGATTCGGACGCTTTGGACACGAGGTAAAGGAACGTGCCCAGTGCCTGGCCCGGGCGGGATACAGCAGCCCTGTAGAAGACTATTCCGACGGCATCATCGCCTACTCGTGCGTCCCCGGTAAACCAATGAGCGCTGACGATCTCTCACCAGCCGTTCTCGAGCGACTCGCCGAATATTGCGCCTTTCGCGCCAAGGAATTCAGGATCAGCGGTCACCCTCGACAGCAATTGGAAGAGGTGTTGCCGTTCAATCTCAACGAGGAGTTTGGAAACCCACAGGGAGGTTTCCAAGCCGAGGATCTGCTTTTGCTACAAGACGACCTGCCGCTTTTGAATGCGACGAATCCAGTGCTGGTCGACGGACGCATGCAGCCTTGGGAGTGGATTCGAAGCGAAGACGGCAAGATTTTAAAAGTGGATGCCTGCACCCACGGGGATGATCATTTCCTTCCAGGTCCCACGGATATTGCCTGGGACCTGGCGGGTGCTATCGTGGAGTGGGACATGAACGCCAGCTCGGCGGATCGCCTAATCGAGCGTTACGCACAGCTCTCGGGCGATGAGCCTTCGCGACGGTTGCCGATTTTTCTACTGGCATACACTGTTTTCCGGCTTGGCTATTGCAAGATGGCGGCCCAAGCCGAAGCTGGCTCTGCAGAGGAGAATCGGCTTCTCTATGCCTACCAGCATTACCGTGATTTGGCCGAACAGCAGCTGGTAACCGAGCCAAAGGCAGCATAGATGCAGCCTTCCACCGGCTCCGGCCGCGGCCCGAGTATCAGGGCGTCAGGGGATCTTCTGCTGTCGGGCAGGCTGCTGAATTCTCTGGCGCGATCGGGCTCAGTAGGGGCCACCCCTTGCGCAGGACATGGTCGAGCCAGGCGCCAGCCATTTGAGATGTAAGGACAGCTGCGACCACCAGCGTCGTATAGAACTGAGGACTGATGATCCCGGCGTCAAAGGCGACGCTGGCCAGTACAATGCCGGGGCCGCCGCGCGCGTTCGTAGTGACAGCCAGGTTTACGAGGTCTAGTCCGCGAAATCCAGCGAATCGTCCCGCCAGCGACACCGGCACTATCTTCACGAAACAGCTTCCGATCATGAAGGCGATGATCATCCATAACGAGACACCCCGAACCAAGTCGAGCTTTAGCCCGACGATCGCAAAGTACACGGGAATGAAGAACGCAAATGAAACTTTACCGATTGCATCGAGTGCGTCCGCAAATAGTCTGCGCTTCTTGTGGACCACCGCAAAACCGGCGAGAAACGCGGCAAACACAAGACTGACATGCAACGCGCCAGCTACCACGCAATAACCAAGCAAAACGGCCAGCGCATAAGCGACGGGCGCATGTTGGGCGAAGACGTTGAACCTGGATTTATTAAAACGCTTGACGAGTCGGGGAACAATTGTCAGCCCGAGTGCGAAGAACAAGATCGTAGATACCAGGTGGTAGCCGATTTTGCGTGGCTCGAGTACGGCCTTTCCTGCCATGGCTGTTGCCACGGCGAGCGCTAGCCAAAGCGCAATGTCTTCAAGCACGGCCACCCCAAGCACAAGGCGAGCGAACCGGGTGTGCAGGATTTTCAAGTCGGCAAAAATCTTGGCCACTACGGGGACTGAAGTTACGGCAACAGCGATCGCAAGAATAATGATCAGAGATGCCGAATTGGCGTTAGGTCCAGCCAGTGCAGGCTTAATCAGCCAGGGGCCCAGCGCGATTGCCAGAACAAAAGGTGTTCCGGTTCCCACAATGCCAAGCCAGCCTACTGCGCGCCGCTCCTCGCGACTGAACAGTTGCTGGGCTTCTGCACCCGACAGAAACATCAGCAAGAGGAGTCCGAGCGAATAGACAAAATTCAGAATATTCGCCTGCTGCTGTGTCCCGGTGACCGCCTGGAGAAAAAAGGGCACGCGTCCAAGCAGAAGTGGCCCGAGGATGACCCCAGCCAGAATCTCGCCAACCACTTTGGGCTGCCGCAAGCGCACGAAGACATAGCCCAACAATTGGGCAAGCGCCACTAGCAGCAACAATACAAAGAGAATCGATGTAAGATCCGGTTCGGACACCCATCCTCCCGCAGCTTTGGATGCCTTGCGAACGGAACGGTTGGTCGGTTTGGGGAATCCCGTTGTTGTGAAGTCCGTTTTGCACCGACGCTTGCCCGTCCGCGGATCGGCTTGCGCGTCGCGATAGACTACTTCCAACATCGCTGCGCCTGCTGGGAGTGAGACTTGGGGGAAAACCGACGATACCGGTTCGATTGGCTCGACTTCGTGTGGGTGCTGTTTCTGGTCGGACTGGCGATCTCTCCGCCGGTGAGGGAAATTCAGAAACAGCTCACCCTGGTTGCTATTGGGGTGGTGCAGATCCTGGAGCGCAGGATCGTCGCAGGTCTGCCGCGCCGCGGGCCGTTCTTCGTTGTCCTTCTCAAGCTGCTGCTCTCCACCCTGCTGATTGCCCACACCGGCGGACCCGGCATCAACAGCAGTTATTACCCGATTTACTATTTGCCAATAGTCACTGCAGCAGTCTACTTCGATGCCTGGGCCACTCTACTCTGGACGACCCTGGCAGCTGGCCTCTACTGCTCCTTTCTGCTCCCAGCGCTGGAGCAGTATGAATTGACAGCTGCAGGAGTAACCGAACTCGCGATCCGTACTTTGTTTTTCTTTCTTGCGGCCCTGATCGTGAACCGCTTTGCCGTCGAGAACCGCCGTCAGACCAGGCAATATCAAAGATTGGCCGAGCAGCTGGCCCAAACCAACCGTCAACTGCAACAGGCGCAGGAAGAGGCTCGCCGCTCGGAGCGGCTTGCGGCCCTGGGACAGCTCTCGGCCGGACTGGCGCATGAAATTCGCAATCCCCTGGGCGTAATCAAGGGCTCCGCCGAAATACTGAGTGAAAAGCTGGAGAAAGCGGATCCAGTTTCCAGCGAACTCGCCGGGTATATCAACGCCGAGGTCAACCGGCTCAGCACCTTAATCAGCCGCTTTCTGGATTTCGCCCGGCCTTTGCATGCTGAGACACAGCCGTTATCCATTACCGAGCTCCTCGATCGGGCGCTTCGCGAGGTTGCCGCCCATCGGCAAAACAGCCAAGTCGAGGTGTCCCGGGAATATGAGAAGGACTTGCCTCAAGTTTTACTTGACGAAGATTTGGCGGGGCGGGCCTTTGTGAACCTGATGGAAAATGCATACGACGCCATGGGAGATAAAGGCGGTAAGCTTCGGGTCGAGGTCTCGCGCTCCCTCGTCGGCTCGCGTGGCGGAGTACAGGTGCGACTGGAGGACACCGGCCCCGGCATACCGCCGGAGTTGCGCGAGCAGATATTCAATCCTTTCGTCACCACAAAGACAACGGGCGTTGGATTGGGACTCTCCATAGTTTCCAAAATCGTGGACGAGCACCGTGGATCCATTCGCCTGGAAACCGCCCACGGCGGCGCCAGTTTTGTTCTTTTCTTTCCCGTGGAAGCCCTAAGCAAGTCGGAAGGAGTCACTGCCGGAACATGAGCGAGAAGCCCTGCATTCTAATCGTCGAGGACGAAGCCAAGATGCGCCGCATTCTCGAATTGAACCTCGGCGAAGCCGGATTCGCCACGCTTCCGGCCGCCGATGCGGAAACCGGCCTGAAGCTGCTGCAGACGCACGCAGTTGACCTGGTAATTACAGATCTCAAGCTTCCCGCCATGGACGGATTGGAATTTCTGCACGCGATCAAGCGCACGAATGCCGGCCTGCCGGTAATCGTCATGACTGCCTTCGGAACCGTGGAAACTGCCGTCAATGCGATGAAAGCCGGGGCAAGTGACTACGTGCTAAAACCGTTCTCGCTTGACGAGATGCGCATAGTGGTCCACAAAGAGCTGGACGTACGCAAGCTTCGCGCCGAAAACCAGTCGTTGCGAGAAGAACTCAACAAGCGCATTGAACATCCAGATGTAGTCGCGCGCAGCGCCCGCATGCAGGAGGTGTTGAACAAGGTAGAACGCGTCGCGTCGGCCAACTCAACCGTTCTGTTGGGAGGCGAGAGCGGAGCCGGCAAAGATCTCATCGCGCGCATCATTCACGAGCGATCGCGGAGGGCATCCGGCCCATTCATCAAGATCAACAGCACGGCAATCCCCGAGAATCTTCTGGAAAGCGAATTGTTCGGCTATGAGAAGGGCGCGTTCACCGGGGCCACTAATTCGAAGCCCGGCAAGTTTGAATTAGCGGACAAGGGGAGCTTGTTTCTTGACGAAATCGGAGACGTACCCCCTGCAACGCAAGTAAAATTGCTTCGCGTTCTGCAGGAGCGGGAATTTGAACGGCTCGGTGGCACTCGCACTCTGAAGGTTGATGTCCGGCTGATTGCAGCCACCAACCGCGATCTGCGCGCCGCGCTTGAAGACGGCACCTTCCGCGAGGACCTCTATTACCGGTTGAATGTCGTCCCCATCGATCTGCCGCCATTACGCGAGCATAAAGAAGACATTCCAGAAATGGTGAAATTGTTTCTCGCGCGTTCTGCCGCCGAATCGGGCAAGGAATTGACTGGGATCACCCCTGGCGCGCTCAAGATGTTGATGGATCACCCCTGGCCGGGTAACGTGCGGGAATTACAAAATATAGTCGAGCGGGCGGCCGTTCTTGCCAAAGGCCCGCTCATCGATGCCACCGATATTCATTTCGATCCCGCCAGGGCCAAGGCATCGAATCACGCGGGCGTTCTGCCGGAAGGCCTGACGCTGGAGCAGTGGGAAGATGACATGATCCGCGAAGCTTTGCGCAAGGCCGATGGCAACAAGAGCCAGGCAGCGCGACTGCTGGGTCTCTCGCGCAATGCCTTCCGGTATCGCCTTTCCAAAATCGGAATTGCCGATCCTGAGGACTCGGAAAACAACTCGTAACGGTTCGAGGGGTGGTGGCTGAAATCCACCAGGTTGGCCGAAGGCGGCCACCGATAAGCGCAAGTAACCCCGAAGTAACCATGCCTCATTGCCATAAACTTATGAAACTCCATGTTTTATTAAGGTAACTATTCCGCCCGTTCTGGCACCTCATCTGCAATATCCATCGTGCGTGAGAGCGGAGCAGCAGCTTTCACCGTGAGGTGGGGCCATGAAAAACCGAGTTCTTGCAGGGTTGTCGATTCTCTTGATCTCGCTGTTCAGCGGGATACGAGCCAACGCGCAGACCGATCTGTCGGAGGGCGTGGGCCGCATCAGCCTGATCCATGGCGATGTTTCGACACAGCGGGGCGACTCGGGTGATTGGGCCGCAGCGGCGCTGAATCAGCCCGTGGTAAGTGGCGACAAGGTCTCTACCGGAGCGAGTTCCCGAGGCGAAGTGCAACTCGACTATGCCAATATCCTGCGGCTCGCCGACAACTCGCAAGGCACGATTGCTTCTCTCTCCCGGTCCCAAATCCAGGTTCAGATCGGTCAAGGCCTGGTTTTCTACAGCGTGTTCAAGGGCACGGAAGCCGAAGCCGAGATCGACACGCCGAACGTTGCGGTACGGCCTGCCCAGCGGGACGGGCTGTATCGCATCGAAGTACAAGGCGGGGAGACGCGCGTCATTGTTCGCAAGGGCGAGGCGGAAATCTCCACGCCTCAGGGCAGCACGCGTGTCGGCAAGGGCCAGTCAGCCATCATTCGCGGCACGGAAAACGATACCGAATACCGGCTGGCGGATGCACCTTCTAAAGATAATTGGGATTCGTGGAACAACGACCGCAACAGCGTTATTCAACGAGCGCAGTCGTGGTCCCGGACCAACCGCTATTACGTTGGATCGGAAGACCTCGACTCGTATGGGCGCTGGACCAGTGTTCCCGACTATGGCCAGGTTTGGGTACCCGCGGTTGGGCCCGACTGGGTTCCGTATCGCGCGGGCCGCTGGGTCTGGGAACCATATTGGGGATGGACCTGGGTTTCATATGAACCGTGGGGATGGGCTCCTTATCACTACGGCCGGTGGTTCCTCTATGGTGGCTCTTGGGCGTGGTGGCCGGGACCGGTCTATCCCGTGTATCGGCCAGTGTGGGCGCCGGCCTACGTCTCATTCTTCGGATTCGGCGGTGGATTTGGCGTCGGCGTCGGCTTCGGCTCCTTTGGCTGGCTGCCGGTGGGACCGTGCGATCCCTACTATCCGTGGTACGGACGTTACGGATCGCGCTACAACGTCACCAACATCACCAATGTGACCAACATCACAAATATTACGAACATTAACAACGTGAACAATATTCACAACGGCAGCGGGGTTGCGCCGGTGAATCCTCTGCACGGCGGAACTGGGTACTCAAACCTGCGGTACGCCCAGACTAACCCCCGCATCATGAGGGCAGTCTCGACTGTGCCGGCGGAGCGATTTGGGACGGGGCAGGCGGCGCCCTCGCCAGTAGACCGGGAAGTGTTTCGCAATGGCAAGGTCATGACGGGCAATCTGCCGGTGGTTCCTACGCGGGAGACGCTAACTGCAACTAACCGTCCGGCGAGTCCGGCTACCATTCACAGCGGCACGCCCGAGCGCTTCTTCACGAAGTCGGCTCCTGGTTCTGCACCGCAGAACTTCGAACAGCAGGCAGCGCGTGTGCAGCAGGGCATCGAGCGCAGCGGGCAGTTCACGCCGCTTCGCCCGGGAGCAAACACTACAACAAGCAATGTGCCGGCAAGGGCTCCGGAGCAGACGGCTAGCTCGGCGGTTCCGCAGCCTCCATCGGAACCTGTAAGCAAGTCTATTCAGAGCACGGGCGATACACGGGGCCAATCTCAAGCCAATCGAAATGAGAACCGTGGAGCGGTGAGCTCGTCGGCCGAGAACAATAGTTGGCACCGGTTTGGCTCCGATATCGCGGAAAACCGGCCTCCGCAGGTCGCGCAGCAGAATGTGCCTAAAACGAAGCCATCAACGCCCGCGCAGCCCGGGAGCGCTCCTCAGAAAACTGCACAGCAGCCGGCGAACGACAGGTCGAGTTGGCATCGCTTCTCTGACAGCACGGGGAATGCGTCACCTGCATCGGCGCCGGGCAGGAATACTCAGACTGAAAGTATGGGACCTGTACGTCCCACAACGACCAACAATGCCGGGCCGAACAATGCAGGGCAGTCCGCCGCCCCTGCCGACCGAAATGATGGCTGGCGCCGCTTCTCGCCTCAGGCCGGCGGCGCTTCGAGCAATTCTCCCGAGCGCGGCAATACACCTCAGCCAGACCGCTCCAGCGGCGGCTGGAATCGTTTCCCACCGCGCGACTCAGGCCCCGTCGCGGATAGTCCACGCAATTCGAGCAGCGGTGGCTTTGAGAGCCCGCGGATTTCGCGGCCGCCGCTGGATTTGAGACAGCCGATCGTGACGCCCCGCGCCACCCCCGGCGGTGAGATGGGCCCGTCACGAGGGGGATCCAATCCGGGCCACAGTAGCGGGCCGCCAAGCGGCAGCGCACCAACGCATAGCGCGCCCAGCCACAGCGCACCGAGCAGCGGCGGAGCCTCTCATCCATCAGCGCCAGGACGGTCGCGCTAACTACAACACAGAACAGCGGGCAGCAAAAGGCGGCCTTCAGTGGCCGCCTTTCTCTTTTCACACAAGATGATCGAGGTCGTGCAGCTATTTCGTGATAACGCCACAAGCAATGCGGTCCCCGGCATTACCTGCCGGATCCGTCTTCATATCGTCCGCTTTCGCATGAATCACAATGGCCGTACCGCCGTTGCTAAATAGCGAATGATTGTCATCGCCAAAGGTTACGTCTTTGTTGATTACCGCGGCCTTGGCGGAACCCTTGGCATTCACCGTGAAGTTCGCCATGTCTCCGGCGTGGTGGCCCTCAGGATTGTCCAGGCCATGCTTCTTGCTCTCCGGATTGAAATGCGGACCGGCCGACTTGAAATCCGGCGGATCGCACTTGGCGTTCTGATGAATATGGACTGCGTGTTCCCCGGGAGGAAGATTCTTCAGGTTGAGGCGAATTTTCACCCCCTGTTTCTCCGGCTGGATCTTGGCCGTACCGACACTTTCCCCCTGGGCATTCTTCAGTTCGATAGTTTTTGGCTTTTCTTTGGCGGCTGCGCAGACCACAAGCAGACATGCCAGGCAGGAAATAGCGAATGTGTGCAGAAAAGATTTCGTCATGGCGACGCATTATATCCCGAGGAGCCACCTTTTCCATGGCGGAACACCGTGGTGTATAGCGCGTTATTTCCGGTGCGGAGATCTTTTCCGTACGACACGCCGACTCCCACCCCGAGCGCGTATATTCGCGCCTGCGCTCCCACATCCCACAGCCAGTTCCGCGACCCAAGGCCTGGAGAGGCATCCGTAATTCTGCCCGTATCCAGAAAGGGCCCGAGTTTAAAACTCACCAGGCCGTTTTCATAAATGTTCTTGTCAATCTCCCAGTTCGCCAGGAAGTAGTTGCGCCCCAGTGGAGCACTGCCTTTCTTGCCATCGCGCGTTCCGATGTGACCACGCAACCAGAGGTCGTTATCGCGTTCCGCCCCCAGCATGAACAGTTCATCGAAAGGAATCGTTCCGAAAGTTTTTCCGGCGCGGATGCTGGCCCGCACCTCGTAATCGTCGCCCATGGCCTGCGGATACCAGTGCCCGCTCACGGTTCCCTGCAGTTTTGCGAACGAATAGGCGAGCGAGGACCAAAGGCGTCCGACCTGCACACTGCCCCCAGTTTCCAGGGCAAGCCGATGTTCGGGCCAGCGCAGCAACTCTCGGTTTAGGCCAGTAGATGATTTCAGTTGCCAGCCCTGCGACAGCAGGGCGTGCGTGAGTGTCGAGCCGGCCGAAACGCTTCGATAGTCACGATGCGACAACTCCACGCCAGTGGACCAGCGCCATTGACTGCCAGGAATGTCGGAAACGGCAGCGCTCACTGCCTCTCGCCGCAAGTTAAGCGCTGCAAGCACTGATGCAGGCCCAGCAAAGGACGGCACGATCCGCCAGTTTTCATTGCGCAGGTCGGCGCCGAGTTCGTAGCGCCACCTTGGATCCCGATGTAGCGGTCCCGACAGATTGCAAGTAACTCGCCGTTTCTGGGGATCCCATCGCACGAGCGAAGTCAGGTTGATTGCCTCGCGATGGATGTTGAAGTATTCCGGCGTGATTTCCTGGTAGGGAAGACCGCGCAGCACGCCGACAATTGCCTGCACCTTGTTGCTGCCGAAGCCGTTTCTCTCCTGGGCGCGGAATATAACGTCAAAAGTTTCATTATGGGTGGCCACAAAGTCGAAGTGGTACGCAGGAAAAACGCCGAGATTTTCGATTCGCTGCTGGGTCAGCTTCCATTGGCTAACTTGCAGAGTACTGGCAGGTGCAAAGGCGAATGCGTGATCGAGCAGAATCGGATCGGTGCGCAATCGCGGTTCCTCCCGGATGCTCGCCGTTCTCGGTTTATCGACTCTGTTCCAATACTTCAGCGCCGCCTCAATGTTGCCCTGGAGGAAGTAAACACTGGCCAGGAAGTCATTCGCGTAAGTATCCGCAGGATCGATGGCAAGTCCCTGGCGCAGGTGCTCAGCCGCAAGTGCATATTTCTTTTGCTTGAAAGCGATGCCCGCGAGCTCAATCGGAAAACGCTTGTCGCTGGGCTGCAGCGCTCTTCCTTGTTCCAGAACGGAGCGTGCCTGCTCCCAGCGGCCTAACTGCGCCAGCGCGATTCCGTAGTAATAATCGACATCGGGAGAACGGTCGTGCGACTGTTCGGCAAGGCGGGCAATGTCCGCCCAGCGTGACTGCTCGCTTAATTCTTTGAACTGTTTCAGGGTTTGACCGACTAAGGGCTGGACGAAAACAATGAACAAGAGCAAAACGAAAAGGGTCAGCGTGCACCCGCGCCGGGGACAACCAGCAACGTCCAATTGCCGGCGGCTTTCCATTCTCTTGTGAAGCTTGCCTGATCTTGCTTCAGCAGTTTGCGCCGCGCCGGATCGTTCAGCAGAACCTCGCCCGGGCCGATCCCAGCTACCACGACATAATGTAGAGGCACATCGCGCCCGGAGGGTTGTAGCGCAACCATCAAAGGACGTCCCTTAACGAGATGGTCGTGCAGGTCGTCCCAGGATCCGCGGAGCACAAAGGTTTCGAAACCGTGTTCGCGCAGATAATTTTCGATCGCGGAAGCGTAGATGCCGCGCGCATCCGGGGAATAGAGTGCCTGCTGAATCTGCAGCTGGTCCGCGGCATCCCCGTGAGATGGACTGCCGTGTCGCGTCCAGTACTGCATCAGCATTGACACAGCAGCCGCGCCGCAAGCGTTCTTTTCCTGCTGCACGAAAGGCACGTCAATCCACACATCCTGCGCCTCCGCAGCGAAAACAAGACTGCAGAGGCACAGAACACAGGCGAGCAGGCAAAATGCGCAACGGCTCATGTCGGGTTAACGAACTGCGACAATAATCAGGATCAGAACGGCGACACCCAGAATGATGTAGATGATGTCTCGGTTGTCCAAAGCACCAGCGGCAAAATCGTGTTGCGCCTTATCCGCCTTCGCGGCCAACTGCGCCAGTTCGCTGTCACTCAGAGTCGACACCGCGTTCTTCACCTCGCTGCTGTCGATGTGAGCTGTCTGCAGCGCCTTCTGTGCGGTTTCGGTTGAGAGGAACTGTTGCACTTTTCCCAAGTTCTGCTGCCTGGCCTGGCTCGCCTCCGAAATCTGCTTCTGCAGTTCAGAAGGACTGACCACGTGCGTTTGTGCCATCAGGCTCGGGGAAAGTGTAAAGAGAAGAAGGATGCAGGTAATCACTGCCTGCGATACCTGCTGTAAATTGCGCTGCATGGTCGAGATCCTCCATGGATCGAGTAACGGTAATGACCAAGCTTCGATGCCGGAGGGTATTTTGGGGTTGACCACAGACTTGAAAACGGAAAACGTCTGTGAAGCGCGCCCGACGTGTCAGACACTCAGGTTCTCGGGAAGTCCGTGCTTCCGATTTTTGCGCCGAATGCAGTGGTCGCGCCGCGAACGTCGTCGGGTGCTCACAATTGATTCACTGTTTCTCGTAACTGCTGCGCAATCCGCTCCGGATCAGTGTCTGGGGCGAATTGCACCGGCTGACCAATGTGGACGCGAATCTCTCCGGAACGTGCAATCCTGCGGCCTGTCTGCTTGAGTTCAAAGAGTCCACGAATCCGGACCGGCACGATAGGGACCTGCAGATTGTTTGCGAGCAGGCCGATTCCGGCGCGGAAACGGAGCAACTCGCCGTCTTTCGTATGGCGTCCCTCCGGGAAAACCAGCACGCTGAAACCCCGATCCACGGCTTCGCCGGCGAACTGAAAGCTCCTGCGAAATCCCGCCTCGCGCGGCAACGGAAAGAGATTGAGAAGCGCAACGCCCAGCATCCACTTGGCGCGGTTATAAATTTTCAATAGGGCATTTTGCTCAACTGGTGAAGTGCGCAAGCGCTCGAGCGCCTCCCCCCCCGTAGCCACTACCAGTCGATGGCGGAAGCGGCCGGGAAGCGCAGCCAGGATGAATCCTGGATCGACATCATCGATGTGATTGGAGACGATCAACACCGGTGGGTTGAGTTTGCGCAAGTTATCGAGCCCGCTGATGTGCGGCCGCCCTAATAATGAAATCGCGGGACGTATTGCGATGTAATATGCCGCGGTGCGAATCCAGGTTACGGGCCAGCGGAGTGCCCATCGCGGATAGTGAAATTCGACACTTTCGCTGGGCGCGCCGCGCAGCAATCTTTCCAGATCGCCGACCGTGCTGGCCGCGGCCAAGTTGGTGTCGCGAAGATCTATCTGATAACGGTCTTCAAGGGCGCCCAGCAATTCCACCCGATCCAAAGAACTCAGACCCAGGTTGGCCTGCAGATCGGCATCAGGGTCCAGGTTCGGGGTTGCGCCGGGGCTAAAGCGGCCGATGAGTTCTGCCAGTGCGCTACGCGGGCTGGCAGATTGAGCAGCGCCGAAATTCTCCCGGACTGTGTCATGAATCAACTTTCTTCGTGGCTTCTGGGTTGAGGTCCTGGGAAAGTCCTCGTCGGGCCACTTGTAAAACAAATGCATCCGCTGATACTCGGCCAGGCTTTCATTCGCTCGGCACAGAATCTCCTCTGGATTTGTTTCCTTGTTTCTCAAGACAACGACTGCACATGGTTCAAGATTGCCATTGCGCTCTAAACCAATTACGACGCAGTCGCGCACCTGAGGCTGCCGGCGCAGGGCGAACTCGAGGTCCTCGGGATAAATATTCATTCCCGCAGGAGTCACGATGACGTCTTTTTTGCGGCCCTTGAAATAAAGATGGCCTGCAGCGTCGAGTTCACCGACATCGCCCGTGTGATACCAGCCGTCCTCGCCAGTAACCGCGGTAAGAGCCTTGTGGCTAAAATACCCGGCGGCAACGCCACCACCGCGCACCAGGATCTCTCCGTCCGGCGCGAGTTTGATCTCGCGTCCGGGCAGCACCTTTCCAATCGAACCGCGCCCCAGTTTGAAAGGATGATTCACACTGATCAATGAGGTGGTTTCGGTAAGGCCATAACCCTGAATCACCGCGTACCCCAGCCGATCCCAGAATTCTTCAGTCGCGCGGTCGAGGCTAGCGCCGCCACAAATGAATGCCCAAAACTTCCATCCGAATCGCCGCCGTATTCGGCGGAACGTCCACCAGCGGCGAAGAAAGTGCTGTCCTGCCACAGATTGGAACCTCTCACGAAACCTGCCGGACTGACCGCTTGCCTCGAGGTCTCGCTCAACTTTGTCTTTGAGGGACTGCAATAGGCGCGGAACCGCGACTAGTACCGATACACGGCGCTTCTTGATTGCGCTGATTACTTCAGAAGGGTTGAGCGACTCCTGAAACCACACAGTTCCGGCGAGGAGCGGCGGCAGAAATATTCCAAGGAATTGCCCGAACACATGACTGAGCGGCAGCAAGTTGAGAAATCGGATGGGATGAAACAATTTTTCGTACTTGAGGAACTTGCGAATCTCTCTTTCAAACGGCGCAACATTCGCCAGAACGTTGCCGTGGGTGATGACTACCCCTTTGGGTTCCGCGGTAGTACCCGACGTGAACACAATCTCCAGAGCATCATTCCCGGATACCACCTGCGGTGGGTAGGCTACGTTGGAACGTTCTCGCAATGTGGACGCGAGATCCTCAAGGACCAGGGCTTCCTCCCCGGGAAAATGGGCCGCGTGCTCTCGGGAGCAAACGATCACCTTGGCCGAAACTTGCTGCTGAACCCGGAGAGCAAAATCGGGCGCAGACGCATGATCGACAGGCACCACGATCGCACCCCTCCACATGCAACCCAAGAAGACTGCGATCCATTCCGCGCAATTATGTCCCCAAAGGAGAACATGATCACCCTTGCCGATCCCCCTGCCATCGATTTCGCGCGCGAACTGAAAAGCAAAATTAGCGACCTGCTGGTAGCTCCAGTGCTCTGTCCGATAGCCGCGCGACTGCGCGTAGGCGCCCTGCTTGCCCAGGCGTTGAAAATCATCGAGGTAACTAACCAGAGATTGGCGGTCCATTGCGGGCGGAGCCTTTGCGCGTGCTCCAGTGACTCCATCATCGCACGGCGAAAACCTTCGTGTTCCGCGCATCGGCAGTGGACGGCTCGCTCTGGAAGCAAGCGCAACAGCCGGATGCAGGCCTGCGCGATTCCGACTTCTCAGTCCGAGAAGCTAACACTCACCTGCAAGTGCTGATAGGCATCCGCGCCCGAGGTACGGGGGAGCGACAGTTCATAACTATCGCTGGCAACTTTGCTGATTTCCGCCCCAGACGCACTGTTCACTGTCCTGTCAGTCCGTAGCTGAATTCTGTTCTGGCGGACAGGCACCACGTCGAGGCCAAGGTGCAGGATATTGCCGGCCAGGGTGAGCGTAGTGAGTTTCATACCCGTGCTGGGATCACCGAGGGACGGCTGTGGCGCCGGCATGATGATGGACACGCCATCGCGGTAGCGCAAAGAGATTTCGCAGGTGCCTTGCGGCACGACGATATCAGCCATCACGTGCTGGTCCGCGCTTTTCTGCTGCTGTTTCGCCTCTATCCTGCGGCCGCAACCTCTCGCGCTTTGGATTCGTGCTCCCAAGGGAATCTCCGGGTCATACCTGATGTGCACCGGCGGCCCGCTGGTGAGGATTCGCAGGCTGAGCTCATCGCTCTGCTGCTCGAATCTGAGATTTAGGGTGGACGCTCCCAAGTGCAGTCCGCTGACAGTGGCATGATCCCACTCTGCAGGCAGGTGCGGCGCGATGGTGAGAATACCGTCCTCCGCATTGATATCGATCCCAAACAGACCGCGTACGGCCGAGGTTAGAAATGACGCCGACGACCAGCTCTGTTCCGGCACTGACTCTAATTGCGGATGGTAAGTATCGCCCGCGAGCACTTCGTGCATGTGGCCTGGCGAATCCAGTGTTGACCATGGAATCAGAGTGCGCCAGACTTCCCATGCGGTTTCCGGACGATGCGCGGTCCAATACGCCAGGGCCACATCGGCAGTCGCGAGAGCCCAAACCGTGCCATGCGCGTAGCCGGTGGGATCGAACCCGGGCTCTTCCATGGCGATGTTGCGCGTGCCCCAGTCCGACTGGAAGCGCCATGAGGCAATATCGTCCAGCACGCGCGCATTCTGCTGATCGTTGAACAGCCGCTGATTGATGCCGACAATCGCGCCCAAACCGCGATCCAGCATGGGTTCGCCATTGCGGCGGTAGGCTTCGATAGGAGAGCCGCGCTGTGCGTCCCAGTAACGCTGCGCAAATGACGAACGCGCTTGCTGCGCAAGATCTCGCGCTTGCCGGGCTGCTTCGGGGTCTCCCATCACAGCGGCCAGATGTGCATAGTCGGCGCAAGCTTCCACCCAACTGGCAGAAAGGCTCAGCTCTTCCCTGAGCGGATCCTGCTCGTCTCCGCCCTCCTTGCCTTCCGGAATTCGCGGCAGGCCGCCCTCGCTCACCAGTGAACGGCCGTAAGCGAACGCGTGCTGCACTGACGGCCAGATTTCCCGCAGGAATGCTCGGTCGTTCGAGTTACGCACATAGTCCGCCACAGTCGAGATGTAGGGATAGGTGAGGTCCGCGTGCACAAACATGTATGGATACTTTCCTCGCCAATCGATGTACGGCGCGCTCTGCGATAACTCATGCCAGATCATCCCCTTACCGCGGTCCTGATACTTGGCAATAAAACGAATCTCGTCGCGAGCGCGGTTCAGATCGCCTTCTGCCATGGCGGCGTGCGATGCAATCATGCCATCGCCGGAGAAGAACCACGCATATTGCGGCCGCCGGTTGCGGCGTGACGGGCCGAATCCCGCAACGTACGCGCAGCCCAGGTCATCATTGCACAACCAGTCTTGATCCAGCGCGATTTCGGCCCAGGCGAGGGCCTGGTTCAGGGCAGCATCCGGAGTGTCGATGCGCACATGCGAGGCCAGTACCTGCTGGTAATGCTTCTCCGAGGCGGGCTGCCATGTCGAGAACTGGAGAAGCGCTCGTGCGGAGGTCAGATCAAATTTTCCCGATCGAACGGGTGGGATCCGCGTGAAGAGCAGTTGGGGCGAGTGCTGATCCAACGCCACGGCAAGTTCATCCGTTTGCGGCAGTGGATGCGCGCTGTTCAGCGGTTCGTCGTGCTCCGTCGCCCCCGGTGCAAGCACGGCCGCGGCGAACTGCCTGCCCGAATCGGTGAGCAGATAGCCGGACTGTGCGGGATCCCAGCGTATCTCCTGACCGCCCAACGCCGCCGGCCACATCAAATTCAGCGATGGACGAAACCTGGCAATGACCTGCACCGGTCGCACGCTGCGCACAATGTAGCGGACCAGGACAGCAGTTTCTTCCAGAGGAACCCAGACCTGCTCCTCGACCGCAAAGTCGGGACCCGTGTAGGTGCGGACGACATGGCTCGGCTCAGCTTCGATTTTGCTGACGATCCCTTCTCCCGGAATAGCGGTCACGTCGCCACCGCGGCGGAATTCCGGATGGAGATCACTGGCGATTTGCAGGGCTCCGGCCCAGATCTCCAGGCCGCCATCGCCATAGCCGCTCGCCCACGCGCGCCGGCCATGCGCTACGAGAAAGCGCGTCGGATCGGAAAACTGCATAGAGAGATCCTGGGTTAACGACGAACTCAGGAAGGCGGTTAGCAACGCGAGCAGGAGAACGGGCCATCTCATCCCCGACAGCTTACAACAGCTGGCAGAGACAAGTTATCAGCAGCAGCATGCAACGCTTCACGAGTAAAAAGCCATCCATAGCACCTTAGCTTTGCTTGTTCCGTGGTATGGGTAGATGGTCGGGAACTCAGGATTCATTGCCTTGTAGAACGCCTTCAGGTTTGTGAATTGTGCTGCTCTCGTTTCCCATACCCACCTGCGCGACACCTCGCATGTACATGACTTAGCAGAGCAGCATCCAGGGCAATACTTGGTTACATAGTTGCAAATATCTTTACGTACTTATGCGACAGAAAACAACTCTAGAGTTAGGCAAGAACCGGAAGAATGCTGCATTTCGACAATTTCACTGGTGCTAACTGCTAAGTAAATAGACTCGATTACGATAGGGTGTTAGTTGCGTTTCGACGCGGCGGCAATCACTTCACCTCTCGCTATTGTCGAAGTTTCGACTGTTCAGTTAGTCATCCGTGGCTACCTGTTGTGGCTGCTGCTAAGCCATCTACCTTTAACCCTGATTGACTCGCGCAGGTCACCTTACCTCACGGGAGCAATTGGAGCTATCTGGACCAAACAAGCAAGAGGAGTTATGACGAACTGGGTACGCGCACTTCACAAGCATGAATCACGTTGCAAATGGCTTCTGACCACTGTAGCGGCCATTTTATCAATGGGCTTGATCTTTTCAGCTTCTCAAAACGCTCTGGCGCAAGCCACTTCCGGAACTTTAACGGGACTCGTAACCGACCCGACCGGCGCGGTCGTGCCAAATGCCACGGTTACGATAACCGACACCCAGCGTGGTTCTTCCATCACCACGACAACCAACCCGCAAGGCATGTTCTCCCGCACGCAACTCGCGAACGGAATTTACGAAGTCAAGGTGGACGCCCAAGGCTTTAAAACCACGCAGCAGAACGGTATCGCGGTCAACGTCGACCGTGAGACACGCATCACCGTGCCTCTGCAGACCGGCGAAGTGCAGCAGTCTGTGGTAGTCGTCGCTAACGAGTCGCCGGTATTGGTTACCGATCGGGCTGAGATCAGCACCACCCTCCCCGCCAGGCAGCTCACGACATTGCCCACTCTCAGTCAGAACGTAACTCAGCTCGAGTTGCTGGCCCCGGGCACCGTTCGGAACACTTATGACATAGCGGGTGCGGAAAATCCGCAGGGCGGCCAGGCCAACAACACCAACGGCCTGTTGTTCGGCTTCACCAACCGGCAAATCGACGGCGCCGATGATATGGACGCGGTGCTCGGCATCCAGGTGGTCAATCCACCTCCTGACTCGCTCGACCAGATGAAGGTTACAACCAGCAACTATGACGCTGAATTCGGCCGCTCCGGCGGCTCATTCGTCGAGTACACCACGAAATCGGGCAGCAATACGTGGCATGGCGATGCCTTCGAATACCTGCGCAATAACTTCTTTAACGCTCGGAATCCCTACACCGAAGTGTTGCGGCAGTCTCCCTTACGTTTTAACCAGTTCGGTGGATCGCTGGGCGGCAAGATCATCCGAGATAAGCTTTTCTTCTTCGGTACCTACCAAGGTCAGCGGGAGAGACTGGGCGGAGGATTCCAGGAGTTCGTCCCCACGCTGGCCGAGCGGGCCGGCGACTTGAGAGCACTGGGCGGGCCGGTGCTTCCTGCCTTTGCGATCAGCCCGGTCGCCAGCCGTCTGCTCGCGATGATTCCGCCACCCAACATTGGGACAAACACGTTCCTGGGTCAAGGCAGCGTCAAGTTCAATTCAGACCAGTACGATGCGCGCGTCGATTACATGGTCAATCCCAATAATCGCTTGTTTTTCCGCTACGACCTTTTCACCGACACCATCAACTCACCCGCGATCTTTGGTCTTGCCGGCGGTCCGTCGTTTTCCAGCTTGTACGGCCCGGGCAACTCGAAAGGTCAGAACCATAACGGCGCAGTGAACTGGAACCACGTATTCGGCCCAACCTTGCTGTTCAATTTGCGGTACAGCTACTTCCGCTATCAGATCGATGTCCTGCCGGTCGATTATGGTAAGAACACTGCACAATCGGTAGGCCTAAACGGCATTAATTTGGGCACAGCCGATACCAGCGGCTTATCCAACTTTGTATTCAATGGCTCCGCGCTGAGCGGAACCACGGTCGCAGGTTTTCCGTCGAGCAGCTTCCAGTTCGGCACCACCATCAATACCAATGCACCTCTGCATGAGCAGGAACAACTCCACCAACTCTCTCCGGTGCTCACCAAGGTGGTGGGTAATCATGAGCTGAAGTTTGGAGGGGACTATCGCTGGGTCGTCAACTACCGTGTTAGCAGCGACTTCAGCCAGCGTGGCACGTTCACCTTCAATAGCGGAGTGGCCACTCCATTTGGAACCACCACCGACGCATTCGAATCGTTTCTGCTGGGCATGCCGAGCCAGTTCCAACGTTTTCAGTTTTTTGGTATCCCAAAAGAGTACGAGCAGGATGTATTCGCCTTCGCCCAGGACCGCTGGCGCGTTACTCCCAAGCTGACCTTGTCGCTGGGACTACGCTACGAAGTCTATACGGCACCGTATGCCAACCGCGGCAACGGCGCAAACTTCAACCTGCAGACTGGACAGCTTATGGTCGCCCGCCTGGGAAACGTCGACCGCTACACCAACATCAACACCAGGACAAACAACTTCGCGCCGCGCATCGGGATCGCCTACCAGGTGCATCCCAATACCGTCCTGCGCGCCGGCTATGGACGCAGCTTCTTCCCTAACTTCTTCAGTATCCAGATCAGCCACAATTACCCGGTCGACTTCGCACAAAATATTCAGGCCTCCACTGGTCTGGCGCTCCCATTTACGCTGACGCAAGGCCCACCTCCTCCCACTCCGCCTGCAGTGCCCTCTAATGGCCTGCTGTTTCTGCCGACCGATGTCTCCGCGACCGGCATTCCGCTCAATCGCAAGACGGCCTACGTGGACATGTACAACGTCGCTCTTCAGCAACAGTTGAGCAAGAATCTCAGCTTGCAGATCGCATACGTGGGCAACTACGCCCGGCACCTGTATGACTTCTTCAACGCTAACGCGCCGGTGCCAGGTCCGGGTCTGTCGAACAACAACCGTCCGTACTTCTCCCGATTTGGTTACACGCAGGACATCACGGCTTTCGCCAACGATCTGAGTTCGAATTACAACAGCCTTCAGATCTCGGCCGAGAAACGCATGTCCTCGTTCTTTTCCTTCACCGGTCAGTACACCTGGTCGAAAGTCCTGAATTACGGTGACAATTCCCGCGAGTTCGGACCGTACGACCTGAACTCGCAATATGGTCCCGCCGGTTTCGATCGCACCCACGCCTTCTCCTTCGGACATACCATTGAGGTGCCGATCGGGCCGGGTAAACCGTTCATGCAGAACATGAGCGCTCCGGCTCGGCTGTTACTTGCGGGATGGCAATTCAATGGCGTGACCACGGCGTACAGCGGGCGTCCGTTCACGCCGATTTATGGCGACAACACGTCATTGAATTCAAACTACACGTTGCGCGCATTTCAGATCGCAAACGGAAATACCGGCGGCACTAACGGATTGGGCTTCAATCCCGCTGCCTACGTACCGCTCAGCACCGTGCTCACGGATCCGGCGTTTGCTTTTACGGAGGGGAATGCTGGACGAAACTCGTTGCGCGGCCCCGGTTTCTTTGAAGCCGACTGGGAGTTGGCGAAGGCCTTTCGCATTACCGAACGCCAGACCCTGAACTTCGCGTGGCAGAACTTCAACGTGTTTAACAATGTAAACCGCGGCTTACCGGTGAACGATCTCACCAGCAGCAACGTCGGGCAGTTCACCAGTCTGGAAACCTTCGCGATACCGCGGACCATGCAATTCAGTCTGCGGTATAGCTTCTAGACAGAAGCGACGCGCCATATAACCGGCAGCCTTCACCGGCTGCCTTTTTTAGTGTTTCGGCGGAATGCTGACCGCACCCACTAAAGGAAAAGGCCACGCTCAGTTAAGAGCGTGGCCTTTATTTATGCCGGCAACGACCTACTCTCCCACACACTTTCGCGTGCAGTACAATCGGCCCTGCGGGGCTTAACTTCCGTGTTCGGGATGGGAACGGGTGGAACCCCCGCGGTAAGATCACCGACGTCTTGAGCGGTTCGCTCGTGGCACTTACGCCAGCAAGCTCGCGATCGCCTGGCAAGGAGCCGTCGCTCGACTCGCGCGATCGCACACCGCAAACTTTCAAAGATCGTGAGGTCGATGCCTCACAACTGAATAGATTGGACTTCGTACTTGGTTAGCATCGGCGCCCAGTTATCAGCCGCTAGCTACAGTAACCAGTACAGTTCAGGTTCTAACTGAGAACTGAGTACTGGGACTGACAACTGGTTCAATGCACCGAGTAAATTTTATGGTCAAGCCGAACGGGCGATTAGTACAGGTAAGCTACACGCATTACTGCGCTTCGACATCCTGCCTATCAACCAGGTAGTCTTCCTGGGCCCTTCTTGACCCTTACGGGTTGGGAGATCTCATCTTGGGGAGTGCTTCCCGCTTATATGCATTCAGCGGTTATCACAACCGAACTTCGTTACCCAGCTATGCCACGGGCATGACAGCTGGAACACAAGAGGTTCGTCCATCCCGGTCCTCTCGTACTAAGGACAGGCCCTCTCAAATCTCCTGCGCCCACAACAGATAGGGACCGAACTGTCTCGCGACGTTCTGAACCCAGCTCACGTACCGCTTTAATAGGCGAACAGCCTAACCCTTGGAACCTTCTACAGCTCCAGGATGCGATGAGCCGACATCGA
>DASRFR010000049.1:0-229586 GCA_035651455.1 Terriglobales bacterium | reverse complement strand
ACCGGACTCGAATTTGCCGGCGATGCCGTTCCCGCCAGCAGCGGCACTCCCACTCCATACGTCGTGTTGTAGGGCACAATCCAGTAGTAGTACTGCGATGCTCCGCCCGTGGCATACGTCGGCAGCGCACCCTGCGGTCCCTCCCCGCCCGAGATATATACCGGGCCGCCTTGCGCCAGGACCCCGACCGACCCCACGTTGCCCTTGGGATTCGTGCACGAGCCGGTTTCCATGTACACGTTGTCCAGCTTGATGTTTCCGTATCCCCCGCGCGCCACTCCGCCGCGGATGCCGAATTGCGAATATCCCTGGATCACGCTGTCGCTCACCTGGAGTGTGTTGCCGCTTTGCCAGTCCACGCCATTCGAACCACACTGCGGCGAGATGTTCAAATGCTTCAGCCAGCCCACCGCCGACCACGTGTTGAATGGCCCCGGCGCTGTCACCGCCGAACCGCAGAAGCTCGCGTCGCAACGCACCCCGTACCCCAGGCTCGTGTCCAATCCATCCAGCAGGAAGGCTTGGTCGTCATCCACCTGCACGTAGGACCCAAAACTGTTGGGCGTCGGTGCCGACCGTGTGGACACGTTGAAGATCCGAGTTTTCTGGGCGTTCACTTCGATCATCGGCTTGGTGCCGTTCGCCACCATTGGCCGCCCTCGTGGATTGATAATCGTCACATCGGTAATCAAATTTGAGTTCGACGTATCCCCCACAAATATGCAGGTGTCGTTCATCCAGCACTCGAGAATCGATCCGCTGAAGTCGATCGTCTGCCCCGGGCTTCGTACCGACACCCGTGCGTACACCTTCAATTCTCCAGGCGGCGCGATCACCTTTCCTGCCTGCGACGTCCCTGGCGGATTGCTGGGCGTAAAACGTGCCGCGATCACCGCCTCTTGCAAGCCGGCCGAAGCGCTGCTCACCGTGTACCCTGCCGCGTGCGTGTTCGCGGTAGTCACGTTCAGCGTCCCCGGCTTTCCATCTCCGGCGCAGCTTCCGCCTGTTACCTTAGCCGCCTCCGCCGTGCCCGTCCCTGCGATGTACACCCAGTATTCCGGCTCTGATCCGCTCACTCCCGCTGGACATGCGCTGAGCGAGATCGTCCTTGTTCCCGGCACGCTCAAGTCTGAGTTCGGCGACTGGCTCCAGCTAAAGTCGGTCGCATACTTGATTGCCTGCATGCCTGCTGTGAGGCCCGTTCCTCCCCCCGCCTTCGGCTTGTACGACCCGCTCGCGCCTTCATAGGTGATGACTTGGCCGTCCGTCGGAGCCGTCGCGTCCACCGCGACTCCCTGGATCGACACCGCGTTCGCGCTCGTCCCGCACGCTCCCCAACTCGAATTTCCTTTCAAGCATGTGGTTGAGTTTGCCGAGCCGCTCCCCAACTGGTTAACTGGAACCACTCCACCCGTCAGGCTGGCTTTCCCCGCCAGTCCGTTATCTACATAATTGCGCGTGCTCGCCTGGTTGGGCGCTGTCGGATCTCCGCTCAACACCAGCGGACCGCTCATCGTGTCGCCCGTTTTCTGCAGATAGGACCCGCTACCCGCGTTGATCACTGCCGTATCTACGTAAGCTTTATTCGCGGCATCATTGCCCAGCACCGGCGTCGGCACGCTGGGAGCGACCGCGAACTGCTTCGATCCCTCGATGGTCTCCGCCCCGCTCTTATGCACCACCACCGCGTCGCTCGCCTTTGCGCTAATGGCGCTATCCACATATTCCTTGTTGGCGGCATCGCTCAACCCTGCCGGCGTGGGCACGCTCGGCGCAGCCGCGAACTGCTTGACGCCATCGATTGTTTCTCCCCCGCTGCGGTGTACCACCAGCGTGTCGTTGGCTTTGGTCGAAACCACGCTGTCCACGTACTGTTTCGCCGCCAGTTGCGACGTCGTGGCCCCGGTTCCCGGACTCGTCTGCACCGCCGCCAGCGTGGTTGGCGAACTCGTGCCCACCGCCCAGTACTGCGTTTTCACCGTTCCGCCGTCCAACTGGAACACCACCGTGTAATACGTTCCCGCCGGACTCGCGTCCGCTGTCGCCGCCAGGTCTACCTGCAGCGCGCCGCCCGATCCGAGCGCGACGCTTTTCGTCCCTGCCGCTACCGATTGACCACTGGCCGTGACGAATGCCGGCCACGAGATCAGCAGCGTTCCCGAGGCCGCCGTGCCGTCCGCCCGGAAAACTGTGTCCACGATCCTCGTCATCACCGGCGCTGAATGCGACACTGCCGTCGTCAGTATGATCGATAGCAACAAGTAAAAAAGCCGCCCCATCGGGCGGCCGCGCATTGCCAACATATCCCCTCCACCAAACTCGTTCAGTTCAGATCATTCTCCGCTGCGGCGAGGGACAGCCTCCCCCGGTTCTCCCGCGGCTCACGCAAGTCGCACTCGGGCCTCTCTGTCCATAGACACTTCCGCGCCCACTTTTTCAACCAGCCATATAACTGTCTGGAATTGATTCGGCGCAAAACCCGCCGCCCTGGGACCGCACCCCTAGAGCCGCGACCCAGATGCCGGAAGCCGCGAGCCGGCTTTCAGATACTCTGTCACGAATCTCTCCACGCTTCGCACATAGACATCCGCGAAGTCCACCACCGGACGCCGTCCCTCGATCATGTCCATCGCCTGCTGCAAATCCCATCCCATGGCGCACAGTAAGGCCAGCGTCATCATGGCGGCGCGGTGTACTCCCGCTGCACAATGGATATACAGCTTGCTCCCTGGTTCCTCGAGCGCTGCCAGCGCAAACTCCACGCCTCGCCGAAAGACTTCCGGCGGCTTCGGCTGAAAGTCGTCATCAATCGCATTCCACAGCACTTCAATCCCGTGCGGCTCGGCCAGCGGCGTGTCGTTAAATTCAATTTGCATGTCGATGATGTGCGTCACGCCCGCCCGCGCCACCTCCTCCATGTTCCGCTCGTTCCATATCCCACCGCCCAGTGCAATCCGGTCGGTAATCCACGTCATGTCCAAGCTCTAACCACCCCTCGTGAAGGACTCGATTTTCCCACTGCACGACGAACCTCGCCTCGGCATTGCCCGGCCTTCAGTTCGCGTTACTCGCCGCCGCTTCTCTCTCGCCGCTTTCAACCGGGCGCCCGCTGCCCGTTTCTGATTCTACCTCGTCCTCCAATCCCAGCCTCTCCAGCAGTGTTCGCGCCAGGCAATCCTGCTCTTGCGGCCCAGCCTGCGGCCCGCTCGCGGGAAACAGTCCGACCATCTCGAATAGGTATTTCATGGCCGACAGGTTTCCTTTGATCGCTGCATCGGTGGTCAAAACCCTCACCATCTGCAACGCTTTTCCACCCACATGATTCGCGATCTTCTGCCGCACCGCTCCCAGGTCGGCGCATCGGCCTGCGCCCTTTTGCCCGGAGCCGCGCCTCTTCTTGGTTGCGCAAGCCCCTTCACACGCTGTCCTGGCCCCGTTTCTTTTCTTGCCCTGCCTCTTCGCCATAGATCCCAGTGCCGTTTCCTGTTCTCGCGTCGTGACCCCAACGCCCAGATTTCTCATTGCCCGTCTTGCACAATGAAAAAAAGGCGCGCTTTGCAGCGCGCCCTTCAATTTCTTTACTCTTATATTCAGAATAGCATTTTGGAAGGGAAAACCGGACATACTTTGCAAAAATATATTCGTCTTCGTTGCTTCAAGTTACGAGAAAACCACCTCTCTGCCCCTCTTGACAAGATTTTCTCGCGCGTTTTCCACAGCCGCCTCATTCCCGTTTTAGCAATCCTCCCGCCAGGAAAACCTCGCTCAGGTAATCGATCGCCTCCGTGTATTGCCGCCGAACCTGCCGCTCGCAGCATCCCAGCATCCTCGCGGCTTCTTCCTGGTTGTAATCCTGCAGTACGATTCGCGCGATCAATTTTTTTGAGAACTCATCCAGCCTTTCCAGACTCCGCTCCACGTCGTGCACAAAGATGACGGCGTCTTCGAACGTAGACATGTGATACGACGTCACCCCTGTTCGGAAGAACTCCCTCCCCAGTAACGATGGCAGGCGTCCCACCTCGACCGACATCCGCCCATATCGCTTCAGCAGTGCCACCGTGTGCTTTCGATACATCCACAGGTCCGGATCGTCTCCCCAGCGCCATTCTTCTTCCTCGCCGGCACCCACCCCCTGGTTCGGATAATCGTGAGCCAGCGAAATCTGCTGCCCATACTCAACTGCGCTTCCCAAAAGCAACGGAATCGTCGCGCTCATGACCGTTCTCCTTCCGCCACCGCCATGAGTTCGCGCACCTCTACACGATCTCCTGACAACCGCCCGCTCTCAGATCGCTCCGAACCGCGGCGGCTCACCTTCACTGCCGCCATCTTCGGACCGCACTCCGAGCAATACACCTCCTCCGAATCCCGCCGGCGTAACCATAACCCGCCGCACCGCTCGCAATATTTCAGATCCATCACGGCTGTGTCGCTCGACCGTGTGCTCGCGATTGCGTGAATTGCCGGCTGCGTTCCCGCAAAGCCGTTTGCTCTGCGCGGAATCCCAGCCATCCCTAACGCGGTATCGGCCTCAACTAACTCGCTCCACTCCACTACCATGATTCCTCCTTCGCTTGCCCGCCAAATAAAAATGCCCTGTGCCGAGGATGCTCGGTCACAGGGCTCGTTTCTCTTACGATGACCTGCTTGGACTATTTATTTATGCGATCGCGCTAGTGCTGCCGGAAATATCCTTCCTCGTATCCCGACTTCAGAACGCGGCCGTTTTGCAGCACTACCGTTACCCGTCCGCTGAAATGAATTTCCCACAACAGCTTCTCCATCACCGCCGAGAGCACCTCCGCGAGTTGCACCTTGCGGCGAAACGCGCTGAAACTCCTCTGCTCGCTGTCACTGCTGACCATGGCGCATCCTTAAATAAAAGTTATAATGCAAGTGGATCGTATAGCTACTCCGTTATCGTGTCAAGCAAAAAGTTTTGGCACACATCTCAACAATAGCAAATTGCTATAAATTCACGTATACTTCGCTGCATGAAATTCAAGGCCCTGCAGGAAAATCTTCGCAACATCCTGTGGCAGCGCATCGAAGCTGGCGAGCTTACCGGTCTCCGTCTCGCCCAGCAGACCGGATTCAAGCAGGCGCACATCTCCAATTTCCTTAACCGCAAGCGTGGCCTCAGTCTCGAGGGCATGGACAAGGTCCTGGTGGTTCAGCACCTCTCCATCCTTGACTTGCTCGACCCCGCCGAAGTCAACAAGCGGGCCAGCATCTCCCCGCCCAGCGAAGACGAATTTGCCAACGTTCTGCTGGTCGAGTCCAACATCGCCGCTTCTGAGCCGCTCGTCATGAGCATGAACGTGAAGGAAATCCTCAAATTCAAGAAAGCCTTCCTGCGGCGCCTCCGTCCCGAGCTCGAGGGCAAGCGCGCAGACTGGGAGCGCTTCGTCGTCGTCCGCCTCGATGCCCGCGAAGGCATGAGCATGTATCCGCGGCTGCTCCCCGGTGCCACCGTGCTCATCGACCGCCATTACAACTCGCTGAAGCCATATCGCAAGGGCGACCTCAACATGTATGCCGTCGTCAAGGACGGCGTCTGCACCGTGAAATATGTCGAGCTCGCCGGCAATCATCTCGTGCTTCGTCCGCACAACCAGGCGTACCCGGTTGACGTGCTCCCCGTCGAGGAAGGCAAGTCCGCATCCGATTACGTGGTCGGCCGCATTGCCCATGTGGGCATCGAAACCTGAGCCTCGCAATTCCCGCGGATCTGTTTCACCCTTGCCGGCACTCCCCCGCCTTACTCTGAAACTTCCTCTTGGGCACCTGGCCTCACGCTATAATGCCGCGCACCGATGGTCCTCGCCTCTGGCACGAAACTCGGACCGTATGAAATTCAATCGTCGCTGGGCGCCGGCGGCATGGGCGAAGTTTATCGTGCGCGTGACACGCGTCTGGAACGGACCGTCGCTCTCAAGATACTTCCCGCCGCATTCTCCAGCGATGCCGATCGCCTTGCGCGCTTCCACTACGAAGCCCGCATCCTGAGCACGCTGAATCATCCCAACGTCCTGGCCATTTACGACGTGGGAGAGCACGATGGCGTCCGCTACCTGGTTTCGGAATTTCTGGAAGGCCAGACTCTGCGCGACAAGCTCTCGGCCGGCGCTCTCTCCCGTTGGCGTCTCGTCGAATATGCCCTGGAGATCGCCAAGGGCCTCGCCGCCGCCCACGAGAAAGGGATCGTCCATCGCGATCTCAAGCCCGAAAACGTGTTCATCACTCGCGACGATCATGTAAAGGTCTTGGATTTCGGATTGGCGAAGCAAGCCGCCGAGCGTGGCGCCGACCAGTCCGCCACCATGACCGGCCCGACTCCCACCACCCCCGGCACCGTGATGGGCACCGTGGGATACATGTCGCCGGAACAAGTTCGCGGACAGCCTCTCGATCATCGTTCCGACATCTTCAGCTTTGGCGCGGTTCTGTTCGAGATGGCTTCCGGCAAGCGCGCATTCCGCGGCGACTCCAGCGTTGAGACGATGAACGCCATCCTGAAGGAGGACGTTCCCGAACTTTCGGTCAGCGGTGCCCAGGCATCGCCCGGCCTCGAAAGAATTATTCGCAGGTGCCTGGAAAAAAAACCGGAGCGGCGCTTTCAGTCCGCAAGCGATCTGGCATTTGCTCTCGAGGCGCTCAGCGGAACTTCTTCCAGCGCCCAAGTCGCCGCCGCACAGAAAGCCCCTATGAGGAGGTCCCCTCTTACTTGGACAGCGGCGGCGCTCTGCATTGTCGGACTGCTTGCCCTGGCCGCGTGGTTCTACTTGCGGCCATCTCCATACCAGGGAAACTTCACGCAGATCACCTTTCGTTCGGCTTACATCCGTACGGCACGCTTTGCGCCCGGCCGAACGGTGGTCTATGGACAATCCGTCAATGGTGCGCCGATGCAAATCGTCTCGGTCCGCACTGACACCTTTGAGTCGCAGCCGTTAAATCTCAAGGCCGATTTGCTGAGCGTCTCTTCCCTTAGCGATATGGCCGTGGCGCTGGACCGGCAGTTCGACGTCACATGGGTTCCTACCGGACGCCTCGCGCGGGCTCCGGTGGGTGGCGGTTCGACTCGTGAATTGCTGGACGAGGTTACCGACGCCGACTGGAGCACGGACGGCGCCGCTCTAGCCGTCGCGCGAAAAGCCAATGGTCTGTTTCATTTGGAGTACCCTCCCGGCAAAGTTTTGTACCAGACCTCCGGATATGTCAGCGACCTGCGTTTCTCTCCCGCCGGGGACCAAATCGCCTTTTTAGATCACCCCTTCTATGGCGACGACCGTGGCGTGGTTTCGCTGGTCGATCTGCAGGGCCGGCGCAGGGTGCTGACAACTGAATTCAGCAGCGAGCAAGGTCTGGCTTGGACTCCAAAGGGAGATGAAATCTGGTTCACTGCCAACAAAACCGGTGAACCCAGTGGCCTGCACGCGGTGGATCTCAAAGGACGAACACGGCTCGTCGCCGCGGCGCCGATCCGCATGCACCTGCAGGATATTGCGGCGGACGGCAGGGTGCTGCTGAGCGCCGAACTGCTACGCTGGCAGGTAGGGATCGCCGATAGCAAGACCGGTCGACAGCAGGACCTCTCAACTTTCCAGTGGCCGAATCCCGAGGCCATTTCGAACGACGGCAGCATGATCTTGCTGAACAGTTTCGATATAAGCACGAATGCGAACTACCGGCTGTATGTGCAGCGCACGGACGGTTCCGTGCCTGTGCAGATTGGTGAAGGCGCAGGTACTTCTCTTTCGGCGGATGGCAAATGGGCGACAGCCATAGACCCAACGAACCCATCCAAAGCCCTGGTGATTCCCACCGGCATTGGTGAGATGAAAAACTTGCACGTCCCTTCGGGACACCGCTATGAAGTCGCGGCACTGCTGCCAAACGGCAAACAAATTTTAATGGCGACAACAGCGCGGGGAGAGCTCCCGCAGACCGGCCTGCAGGACCTCGATAGCGGGGCGATCCACCCCGTCGGGCCAGCGGGGCGTTATCCCGAGAACGTCGTCGGAGTTGTGTCTCCCGGTCCTTCGCCCGACGGCAAGTTCTGCGTGACCACGGATGGCGGAGGACACTACTGGTTACAGCCTCTCGATGGTTCGAAGGAGCGAGAACTTTCCGGCATAACTCCGGGTGACAGAATTCTGCAGTGGCACAACGACACGAACAATCTTTTTGTCGCCTCGTCTGTTGGAGCCGATGTGCAGGTCGACACTCTCAACCTCAGCACTGCACAACGAAAGGCCTGGACGCGTTTTTCACCCAGCGACAAGACCGCGATCGCGGGACACGGCTGGGTAATCATGACGCCCGATGGTAGCCGCTACGCTTACGTGATTGAACGGATCTATTCCACCCTCTTCCTGGCAAACGGGCTGCGTTAGCCGCTGACGATCATCTCGCTGCGCCAAGACTGCCGCCAGAGAGCAGGACCGCGAACTCGACTATCTGACAGGGGTCAGCAAGAACCCGTGCGCCTGCCCCTTCAGCATGCCCATGCCGACAATCTGGCCTGCATCATTGATCCCGTTCGCCAATGTTAGCGTCCATCCTGAGCCCGCGGGAATCAGCTTGTTCAGATCTTTGATTTTTCCGCCGCTGTACACGAACGCGTGATACGTATTCTGAAACGTCGACTGCCCGACCACGACTCCTGCATTGTTGATGGCGAAGCCCCAGGTCGTGGAAGTGGCGCCGGCGAAGGTTCCCAGATCAATGAGCGTTGTGCCGCTGGTGATGAACGCGTGCGCCAGTCCGTTTTTCGTGTAAGCCAGGCCGGTAATCTGTCCCTTGTTGTTGATGGCGTAGGCTTGGCTCCATGGTCCGCCCAGCGTTCCCATCTTGTGTATCTTGCCGTTGCTCCACATAAATCCAAAGAAGTTGCCGGAGCCGTCGTACGAAGTGCCAACCACCACGCCGAACTTGTTGATGCCTTGCGCGCTGTTCCAGTCGCCAGGATGATGTGACCCCAAGGTCCCCAGGTCAGTCATCGTCCCGTTGCTGAACAGAAATGGATGGATCTCCCCATTTGCTAGATAAGACGCCCCGACCACCTGTCCGCTGTCATTGATGCCGTAGGCGTCGGAACTACCCCCTCCCAGATCGCCAATGTCGATGAGCGTGTCGCCATCCGTCATAAAAGCGCGATAGGTCACGGCATTCGTCGAATACCCGGCAATCTGGCCGGACGAGTTGATGCTCCTGCCCTCGCCGGTGGTCCCGCCGAGTGTCCCCAGATCGGTCAGGGTTCCTTGACTGTAGCGGAACACGTCCGTGATGCTGTCGTTCGCTTGGTCGGCGAAACCCGTGACTTGTCCGCTCGCGTTGATGGCTTGCGCCCCGCTGGAATGGCCTCCAGGCAGAGTACCTAGATCCGTCACCGTGTAGCTTTGGGCGAGACAGAGCGAAGAAGCGATCGCGAAAAAGAACGCGTATTGAGCGGCACGTAGTCTCATGGGTGTGCTCCTTTGTGTCCGGAGAGCCCGGCGGCTTCGCATTGTTCCACACCTGCTGGCGGCAAATGTCACGAGTGTGTAAAGAGATCGCAACGGCGGCCGACCATCCCTGGCCCGGACTAGCCCGCTGCACCCGGCCTTCTGGCATACTCGTTCGGCAACGAATCCTTTGAAAGACGAACCTCTATGGACAATGACAAACAGGACGAGCGAGTGGGTTTGGGCACGCGGGCGGTCTGGTCAGGCGAGCGCAGTGAGCGCTGGGCGGGTGCTACGCAAGTGCCCGTGGCCCTTAGCGTGTCATTCGGCTACGACACGGTCGAGGAATGGCTGGACGTCGCGCTGGGCAGGCGATCCGGCTACATCTATGGACGAAACAGCAATCCCACCGTCGCCGCGTTCGAAGAAAAGCTTCGCGATCTCGAAGGGGCGGAAGCCGCCACCAGTTTTGCCAGCGGCATGGCCGCGATCAGCAACACGTTGTTTACGCTGCTCTCGCCTGGAGACCGCCTCGTCTCCATCCTCGATACCTACGGTGGGACCAACAAGCTGTTTCTCGAATTCCTTCCCCGCTTTCGCATCGACGTGTCCCTCTGCGCGACCGGCGACCATGACGCGATCGAGGCGAGCATCGCGCACGGCTGCAAGCTTCTGTATCTCGAGACACCCACGAATCCCACTATCAAGATTGTCGATATCGCCCGTCTCGCCGCGGCTGCGCACCGCCATGGAGCGCTGGTCGTGGTAGATAACACCTTCGCCACCCCCATCAACCAGCGTCCTCTCGAGCTTGGCGCCGACCTCGTGGTGCACAGCGCCACCAAGTTTCTCGGCGGACATGCCGATGCGCTCGGCGGCGCGGTCTGCGGCCCTCGCGACCTGGTGAATCGTATCTATCACTTCCGCGAGATCAACGGCGCATGCCTCGAACCGATGTCCGCTTATCTTTTGCTGCGAGGCATGAAAACTCTTCACTTGCGCGTGCGTCAGCAGAATGCCAATGCCTTGCAGATTGCGAGCTTCCTCGAATCGCATCCGCGGGTCGCAAAAGTTTTCTATACCGGCCTGCCCTCGCACGAAAATCACGAGATCGCCAGGCGACAGATGTCTGGGTTTGGCGGTGTGCTCAGTTTTGCGCTGCATGGCGGCTTCGATCATGTGAAATGTTTTCTGCCGCGGCTGCGCTACGCCAACTTGGCGGCGAATCTTGGAGCGGTAGAGACTGTCGCCGGACCTCCGGCGACTACCAGCCATGTCGAGTCTTCGCCGGAAGAGCGTGCTGCCAGCGGCATTCCCGAGGCCCTGATCCGCTACTCGGTTGGCATTGAAGACGCGGAGGATCTGATTGCCGACCTGCGCCAGGCGCTGGAGAGCTTGACGTGATTGCCGTAGCGCAGCGCGCCCACCACGCCAGGTGTGGGGAAGACCGTTTCAGCGCGTGGTCGCCGCACCGCCCGCGGCGCTGGCCAGGTAAGCGACTTGCCGCGCTGACGTGCTCCGATTCGGAGTCTGGCCGTAATTTTCCTTTGCTCCAAATGCGGTAGCATAGAAACTCGGAGGTGCAGGATGGATACTCGCGGGCAGCTGATCGAAGCCATAAAAGATCGTGATGGTGCGCGGGTGCGAGAGATACTCGAGCAGGATGCTACGGCCGCTTCCGCCCGCGACAGCCACGGCGTTTCCGCCATGATGCTCGCCCTCTACCATGGACAGCAGGGCGCGGTTGACCTTCTGCGGGTAGCTAACCCGAACCTCGACATCTTTGAAGCTGCCGGCCTGGGCGAGACCCGCCGGGTTGACGAACTCCTGCGCGCCGACCCGTCGCTCGTCCGGGGCTGGTCGCCTGATGGTTTTACGGCGCTCCACCTGGCCGCGTTTTTCAGCCATCCGGAAACCGCGCGCGCTCTGGTCGAAGCTGGGAGCGACGTCAACGTGGCCTCACGCAATGGCATGCAGGTCGCGCCGCTCCATTCCGCTGCCGCCGGACATAACTTTGCGACTGTACGTATTTTGCTGGAGCATGGCGCGGATCCCAATGCTCGCCAGCATGGCGGATGGACCCCCATTCACGCTGCAGCCCAGGATGGCGATGAGGACATGGTCGATCTGCTGATCAAGCACGGCGCCGACCCAACTTTGAAGAACGACGTCGGACTTACTCCCCTGGATGTCGCCAAGGAAAAGGGACACAGCGAACTCGCGAGCCGCCTCAGCGCCGCGTGATTTCGATTTTGACCTTGAAATTTTGCTGGCTGCATTGTCGGCGGCAAGTGAGACCAATTTCCTCCCAGGACGTCCATACATCTATGCGAGCCCAGAGGTCGTGCGACCTTAGCGCTATGCGTCTTGCGCGCTGCCCGGTTTCCCTCACGTTTTCGCTGCTGATGGTACTGACGTCGCTGCTAACCGCAGCCTTTGCCGAGGAAGCTTGCCCGGCGCATGACTTGCCGGCTCCAACCGGGAAGTATGCCGTAGGCACTACAGTGTTGCCGGTGGAGAAACTGCAATCGACCCGCACCTCGCGCCGGGTGCAGCTCTGGTACCCGGCAATTTCCAAATCAGCAGGTCAGCCCGCCGCGTATGTGCCGGATCCCGATATCGTCCGCGTGCTGCGCGCGGAACAGTTTCTCAACCTGCCGGATTGCATCTTCGATGCCTGGCGGAGCATGAAGCTGGCCGCCCGGATGGACGCTCCGATTGCGCAACTCGGGCGCCTTCCCCTCGTGATGATCGCTCCCGGGGCCGGCATGTCCCGGATCAGCTACTCGTATTACGCGCAGCAACTGGCGAGTGACGGCTACATCGTGGCCACCGTGGATTTCAGCGAAGGCGGATTCCTGGTGCGTGATGGCAAGCGTGTGCAGGAAGCGCCTGACGCCGCCGACGAAGCCGGCTTTGGAAAGCAGGCGCAGCACATGGCGGCGCACATGTCGGACCTCGGGAATGAACTCCTCACCAATCCCGCTGATCTGAAATTGCCGCTCGTCCGCGGTATCGCGACGCACATCGATCCAACGCGCATCGCTGCCATCGGACATTCACTGGGAGGAGCAGCAGCGCTGGACTTGTGCATGGCAGATCAGCGGGTAAGAGGGTGCGTCGACCTCGACGGCATTGCCGGGACTCCGGTTGCGGAACAGGGGATCACGACAAGCACGCTGATGTTGCGCAGCCAGCCCGACTATAGCGACGCTGATCTGCTCCGGCTGCATCGCGATCCCGAACAGTGGAAGGCCAAGGGCGAAGCCATCAGTGCGGAAACCGCCAAGCTGCTGGCGCATCCCGGACCCGATGCCTGGATCGTCTCCATCCATGGAACTGGACACATGAGTTACAGCGATGCGCCCATCACCATGCCGGGTACCCTGACGCAGTTTGGCGGAACCTATCTCGATGCGCGGCGGGTGCTGAGCATCACGACAGAAATTATTGAAGGCTATCTGCTCCACGTGTTCGCGAACCGCGCATTTTCGGTGGCGCAATTTCCAGAGGCTACCGTTCAAACCTCACGCAACCAGCGCCCGCCTGCGAAATAGACGGGACATGAATCCAGGCTCGCTGTCGTTTTAGAAGCTTAATTGGTCTGTTCTGGATTGCTCTTAGAGTGCTTAGGGCAAAGTTGCGAGCGGCCGCAGGTCGCAGCCGCTCAGAAATCCAACAGGTTCAGCGCAATGCTGCGATATTGTGCGCGACCACCGCGCCTTCTCCGGCCAGCAGCAGCCGCATCGCGATGCGTTGGGCCTTGTCGTGATGAGTCTTGTGCAGGAAGTATGCCGCCCCGACCGTGGCGCCAAAGCTGAGCGCCGAAAATGCCGCTTCGCCCGCCGCACCCTGGGTGACGAAGGGACGCGCGATGGGATTAACTTCGCGATAGTGCTGGTTAAGACCGCGTTGCGTGGTGATGGCGTCGGCAGTGAGCTGCGCGGCGAAGATGGTGAAGTCGATCTTGTTTTCCGGCGTCCAGAAGGTACGGGCGCCGGGGGCGTCCGGCAGAGCGAACTTTTTCGAACTCACGAAATCCTGCGCGTTGGCCATTCCGGCCAGCAGTGCCAACGTGATGAGTACCAGTTTGCTTTTCATATTCTCTGCCTCGGCTCGTCCCTTATCTGTCTCTTCCTGCCGATCACTTCTGAACTTTTGTTTGGGTTGAGCTGGGTCCAGCATAGGGGCGAAGAGCACGATGGTACATGGCCCAGGGGTGCGCCGAGAGGCCAGTTGGTAACTATGGCAGTAATACCACAAAAGTTTGGAGAGCCGTTATATCCAGAGAGGATACTGGGCACGATATTGTTCTTGCCCCGGCGACCTCTATAATTCCTTCATGCCCCTGATCGACCAGATACAGAAAGACATCACTGACGCTATGAAAGCGCGCGATGAGCAGCGGCTCTCAACTTTGCGCATGGTCAAGACCGCGCTCAAGAATCGCGAGATCGAGAAGATGGCGCCGCTTGACGACAAGGAATCGCAGCAGGTCTTGAGCACGCTCATCAAGCAGCGCAAGGATTCCGTCGAGCAGTTCACCAAGGGCGGCCGCCAGGAGATGGCGGACAAGGAAGCCGCGGAAATCAACCTGATCGAAACTTACCTGCCCAAGGCTGCCAGCGAAGACCAGATCGTGGCGGGAGTGCGCGCCGTCATCGCCGAGATGGGATCGCCCACCATGAAAGACATGGGGAATGTCATGAAGAACGTCATGAGCCGCTTTCAGGCGGGAGGCATTCGCGTCGACGGCAAGGTGGTGAGCGACGCAGTCAAGCGCGAGCTGGCGGCAAAGGGCTAGATGTAGGACCAGGGAGTCAAGCCGATTTGCAGCATCAGCTCTCAGCCGCAAATCCCCAGAAGCGCTAGCGGCGGTGATGCCAGCCACGGTGAGCATGCGCGTTTTCACGTATACTCTCGCCTGAAACACGGCACCATTCTCGCCGCGGATGCAGCGCAACACATTCATTGCAGTTCTGGTCCTCATCTTCGTCGCGGCGATCGCGGCAGCAGGAACCTCTCTCGGCATCATTCAACTCCCCGGCACGGCGCTGGCGGCGACGCGCTGGCTTGGCATCGCCGCCCTCCTCATCTACAGCGCCCTGCGACGCAGCCTGACCACCTGGATCGTTCTCGGCATGGTGCTGGGCGCGGAGATTGGTCACGACTTCCCCGCCTTCGCGGTCAGCTTGCGCCTGCTGGCACAAATCTTCCTGCGTCTGATCAAGACCATCATTGCTCCGCTGATCTTCGCCACGCTGGTCAGCGGAATCGCCGCCCACTCCGATCTGAAAAAGGTCGGGCGCATGGGGCTGAAGGCCATTGTCTACTTTGAAGCAGTCACCACGCTCGCGCTGCTGATCGGGCTTGCCGCCATTAACATCAGCCGCGCGGGAGTCGGCGCGCAGGTTCCCGCAGGCACCGCCGAGCAGATGAATGTCCAGAAACTCTCGGCCAGCGAAACCGTGCTGCATGTTTTTCCCGAGAACATTGCCAAGTCGATAGCGGAGAACCAGGTGCTGCAAGTCGTGGTGTTCAGCCTGATCTTCGGAATCGCGCTGATTTTGGTCAGCGACGCCAAGCGGCGTCCCCTGCTGGCCTTTACCGAGAGCCTCACCGAGGTGATGTTCAAGTTCACCAATATCGTGATGTGGTTTGCACCCCTGGGAGTGCTCGGCGCTATCGCATACACCGTGGGCTCAACCGGCGCTGGCATCCTGGGAAATCTCGCCAAGCTGCTACTGACCTTGTATGCGGCGCTTGTAATTTTCGTCCTGCTGGTTCTCTTGCCTGTCGCCATCATCGCCAAGGTTCCGTTGAGGCGGTTCATTCGCGCGGTCGCCGAACCGGCATCGATTGCGTTCGGCACTTCGAGTTCCGAAGCCGCGCTGCCCCGTGCGATGGAGTCTATGGAAGCGCTGGGGGTGCCCCGCGCCATCGTGGCCTTCATTATGCCGACGGGGTACAGCTTCAACCTGGATGGCTCGACTCTGTATCTCTCGCTTGCGGCGGTGTTCGTGGCGCAGGCCGGAGGTATCCAGCTTGGTTTCGGACGCCAGGTGTACATCGTTGTGGTGCTGATGCTGACCAGCAAAGGCGTGGCAGGAGTTTCGCGCGCCGCGATCGTGATTCTACTGGCAACGGCGGGCACGGTCGGGTTGCCGGTCGAGCCGATATTTATCTTGCTGGGCATCGACCAGCTCATGGACATGGCTCGCACCGGGGTGAACGTAATCGGCAATTGCCTGGCAACGGTCGTCATTGCCAGATGGGAAGGAGAATTTGTGCCCCGCTAGGCCCTACTTGCTTCTCTGCAACTCTCGGTAGGCTTCGCTCTTCGACACGCCTCGTTCCTTGGCGGCTTTTTTCAACGCGGCTTTCTCGTCCAGATTTTCCCCAGACATGAGTTCCTGGACGCGCCGGCGAATTGAACCGGCCCCGGCCGCTGCGACTGGCTCTCCCTCCTCCCCCCTGCCGACGATCAATGTGATCTCGCCCTTGACTTCCGCCCTGTTTTTAAGCGTGCCGAGCACTTCGCGAGCACGTCCGCGTAAAAACTCTTCATGAATCTTGGTGACTTCGCGCGCGATCACAAGCTGGCGCTCGGGCCCCAGCACCTCGACCACGTCTTCCAGGGTCTCAATCACACGATGCGGAGCTTCGTAAAAGACCTGGGTACGCGGCGAGGCCTTAATGCTCTCCAGCAGTTGGCGCCGCTGACCACGCTTGGCCGGCAAAAAGCCGCTGAAGCGAAAGGAATCGGTCGGCAGGCCGCTGGCCACCAGGGCCGCGAGAAAGGCGGTCGCACCGGGAATGGGGATGACGGGCACGTGATGGCGAATGGCCAGCGCGATCAAGCGAAATCCCGGGTCGGAGATGCCCGGCATGCCCGCGTCGGTGACCAGCGCAATGCGCGTTCCCTGCTCCATGTCGATGACCAGTTCGGCGGCGCGGGTCATCTCGTTGTGCTCGTGGTAGCTGATGCTGCGGGTGGTGATGCCGTAATGGTTCAGCAATTTTTGGGTTTGCCTCGTGTCCTCGCAGGCGATGAGATCGACTTCTTTCAATACGCGCAACGCGCGCAGCGTGATGTCCTCAAGGTTGCCGATGGGAGTAGCCACGAGATACAGCGTCGGACCTGGCGCCAGCGAACTCGCATTCGAGGGTTTGTGGTCGCCGGAGGCTCTGGCGTTCATGCCCGGAGTCTACCACCTCGGCGCGGTCGGCGATGCAGCCGGGAAGTGTCGAATTGCGGTATTCAGAAAAGCATGTTTGCCGCAGCGTTATGGTCGCGCCGAAGGAAGAGGCAAATTGACGTAAGTCAACCGGAAACCCTAGAATCGAACCAACTTCCACTCGCAGGAGTCGCATGCCACTTTACGAGTACCAGTGCAAGAAGTGTGGTCACCGCTTCGAAAAAATACAAAAGTTCTCCGATCCCAAGGTGAAGAAGTGCCCGGAATGCGGGGCGGGGGGAGTGGAACAGGTGATTTCGGCTCCCGCTGTGCAGTTCAAAGGGTCCGGCTGGTACGTGACCGACTACGCCCGCAAATCCTCGGCGACGAGCGCATCGTCCGATGGCGAATCGGCCAAGGCGGAGGGCTCGAAGTCCGACGAAAAGAAAGGCAGCAAGGCGAAATCGGACAGCAAGGCCGAAACGAAGTCCGAAGCGAAGTCCGAGTCCAAGAAAGAGAAGCAAAAGTAACCGTTCCGCTGCCCCGGCAGCAGCTTCCCCGCATGCCTAAACCGCTGCAGGAGCTACCGTGCTGCGCGCCTGCGGCGCCTCTCCGACCGCCATGAATCTTTTCACCGCACTGCCGCGTCTAATGAAATGTCTTTATATCAAGATTCTTTATGGGAAGGAGATTTCATGATTACGCTGCGCAAGAGCAATGAACGGGGCGGCGGCGACTATGGCTGGCTGAACACGCGGCACACGTTCAGCTTCGACCAGTATTACGATCCCAAGTGGATGGGCTTCCGTTCCTTGCGGGTGATCAACGAGGATTTCGTAGCTCCGCAGGGCGGATTTCCCACGCACCCCCATCGCGATATGGAGATCATTACCTACGTCCTGGAAGGCAAGCTCGAGCACAAGGACAGCCTGGGTACCGGCTCGGTGATCCTGCCGGGCGACGGCCAGCGGATGACCGCGGGACGCGGCATTCGGCATAGCGAATTCAACCCATCCGACAAGGACAGCGTGCACCTGCTGCAGATCTGGATCATGCCGGAAAAGAGTGGCCTGCCGCCAAGCTATGAGCAAAAGAGCTTTCCCCAGGAGGAGAAGCGAGGCAGACTGCGGCTGATCGCGTCACACGACTCTGAGGATGGATCGGTAAAAATCAATCAGGACGCCAGCCTCTACGTATCTCTGCTTGCGCCTGGTCAGGAAGTCACCCACGAATTCGCGCAGGGGCGGTTCGGGTGGCTGCAGGTAGCGAAGGGGGCGGTTGAACTGAACGGTAAAGCGCTAAACCAGGGAGATGGTGCGGCGATCGGCGACGAGGAGAAGGTCACGATCAAAGGCAATCAAGACAGCGAGGTCCTGCTCTTCGACTTGGCTTGAGCGATGCGAGGAAATGAAGATGGCTGCTAGCGCCCGGCGCTGGCGGCCATTTTTTTCACCATGGCCAATACCAGCTTGCGGTCGCTATCGTTGAGGCTGGCGGCATAGCGACGTATCTGGCTGAGAAAACGCACTTCATCATCGGAGAGCTGGGGCAAACCCTTGTTCCCGTTGCTGTGTCCCGCTTCGGAAAAGAATTGGGACAGGGGCAGTTCCATGGCTCCGGCAATTTTAGCCAGGGTATCGAGGGACGGAATAGTGTGTCCGTTTTCCACGCGAGACAGGTAGCAGCGCAAAAGGCCAGTGCGTTTCTCGATGTCGCCCTGGGACATTCCCTTCTGCAAGCGGTAATTGCGAATGGTCTCGCCGATATTCATAGGGTAAGAAGGTTACTCAACTTCTCACGAGGGTTTGCTGCATAGTAATCAGAGGAGTACCGTCTGGCAAGTGGAATTTGCCTGTTGCGAAAACTATTAAGGACGGGTCGCTTCCCATATTAGAAAGCATGTTCCGCCGCTATTTCCACAGGGCCGAATCGGGGACCTTAGAGCCGGGCGCAATTGCTGCAACTTTTGCTCAGACTTTCTTAGCGCTCGCCGAATATGGAGATTCGGCTGCAAATTCCCCAAATGGAAGAGGAACAGTTTGCCTACTCGAGTGATTTCCGTACCGCGCGTGGCGGGCGGGATGCGAGCCAGGAGGAAGCCTAGCCCATCAGCATGCCTCCGTTCACGTTCAACACGTGGCCGGTGATGTAAGACGCTTCGTCGGAAGCGAGATAGCGGACGGCATGCGCCACCTCTTCGACAGTGCCCACCCGTCCGAGGGGAATCATCTTCAGTGCAGTCTGCTTCAATTCATCGGGCAGAGCCGAGGTCATGGCGGTTTCGATAAAACCGGGCGCCACGGCATTGCAGGTGATATTGCGCGAGGCAACTTCGCGCGCGACCGCCATCGTCAAGCCGATCAATCCGGCTTTGGATGACGCGTAGTTGGCCTGTCCGGCTTGTCCGATCTGCCCGAAAATACTGGTGACATTGACAATGCGTCCCCAGCGTTGCTTCAGCATGGAACTGATCGCCTGCTGAGTGCAGAGATACGCGGACGTCAGGTTGGTATTCAAGACCGTGTCCCAGTCGGCGCGCTTCATGCGCATAATGAGCTGGTCGCGGGTCATACCGGCGTTATTCACCAGAATATCGATCTTGCCCAGTTGCGAAATGGCGGCTTTGAATGCGCATTTCACCTGATCTTCGTCCGCGACATCCAGCGGGAAGATAGCGGCGGTCCCGCCGGCAGACGTCATTTCCGCAGCCACTTGCTCCAGTTTTTCGCGATTGCGCGCAGCCAGCGCGACCGTGGCCCCAGACTTGGCCAACTCCAGTGCGCAGGCGCGGCCAATGCCCTGCGAGGCGCCGGTCACGAATGCAACCCGGCCTGAGAAGTTCATGTGCGTGCTCCTGCGAATGCGGAATTATAAATGGAGCGCTAGTCGGCGACGGCCGACGTGGCCTGGCTGGCCTCCTCGCGGAAGAGATAATGCAGCAGCGGCGGCGCGAGAAGGGTCGTAACTGCCGTCATGAAAACCACGATGGCATAGACGGAATTCGAGATCATTTTGGAGTTGAGTCCGACCAGGGCGACGATGAGCGCGACTTCACCACGCGGCATCATGCCTACGCCTACATTCAGTACATTGTGCCAGCCTTCGCCGAGCAGCGGCAGGCCGCAGCCAATGAGCTTGGAGACGATCGCCAGCACGGTAATCACAATGGCGGTCACGAGCACTTCCCCGTTGAACAGGTTAACGTCCACACGAGCGCCGATGGCGAAGAAGAAATACGGCGAGAGAAATTCGGTGAGGCCCTGCACTCGTGGCAGCAGTCCCCAATCGGGCGCGTAGTCGGCGAACATGAGGCCGGCAAAAAACGCGCCGATGATCGCAGCCATGCCGATCTTGGCTGACAGCCAGGAGAGAAAAAGACAAAGCAAAAGAGCGATGATCAGCGGAGCATCACGGGTGGACAGCTGCTCGACTCCAGGCTGAATGCGTCGCACCAGGTATGGCGCGACGAACACCATGAAGATGGTGAACGCCACCGCCTCAAAGCTGAGGACGCCCAGATGCAGCCAGGCGATGCCGGCTCCGGAACTAAGCCCGGCTACGATGGCCAGCAGAAGCATGCCGAGGATGTCATCGGCCACAGCAGCGCCCAGGATAATGCGAGCGCTGCGCGCCTGCAGCACGCCGAGATCACCCAGAACCCGAGCGGTAATGCCGACGCTGGTGGCGACCATGGCGGCGCCCACAAACACCGCTTCGGTGGAAGCATCTCCGCGCAGCTTCATGTAGCTAAACCCGAGAATGAAAGGAACAGCGACCCCGGCCACGGCGACCATCAGCGCTTTGCGCCCGACCCCGATCAGATCGCTGGGGCTGGTCTCAAGCCCGGCGCTGAACAAGACGAAGATAGCGCCGATCTCGGCGATCGATTGCATGAATTCCGAGGGATGCACCAGGGCAAACGCGTAAGGCCCAAGCAAGACTCCGGCGACAATTTCCCCCAGCACGCCGGGCATGCCAATGCGCTCGAAGAGTTCGCCGACCAGTTTTGCGGCGACAAAGATCGCGAACAGCTCCAGGAGGAGCGCCTCGGGTCCTTGGCTGGGCATATGAATTTGAGGATAGAGTTGTATCTATTCACGTGCAAGTTTCAGAGGCTTGTCATGAGTACATAACCATGCGGTAACCCCCGGTTTCATAAGAAAGTTATAAAGGCCGTACTTCGTTCACGCGGCAAATCGGCCAAATCAGCACCTCCTGCTTGGCGGAGAAGTGCAAGAGCGGCGGACTGGAAGGAAGGCTTATTTTTGCCGCAGTGTGCATGGTGTTGAGTGCGATGGTGGCTTCTGCGTCCTGCAGTGGCCAGGGGCGATGATGAATGTCGCAGCGAAAGATGCGGCCGCGATAAACCGTATATAGACAATACCGCTCGGTGAGCCAGTGCTCCAGCGTGCCCAGCGCAGGCTGCCGAACATCGCTTACGGCGGCATAAGTGGCCTGCAGGTCCGCATTGCCGCCGCGGCGCCGCGATTGATAGAAAACCCGGCCCTGTTCACCTCGCACTTGCATGACCGCGTAGAAATACGGAAGGTGATAGAAGGTGCGCGCTCCCCAGACTGCAGGCAAACTGGCGGCATCGAGGCTGAAGAAATACACGCCGGGCTGGTTATTCAGGGTGACATAAGTCCGCACATTCAGTTCGGCAAATTGCGAAAGCAGGGGCAGTGGGGGAACCGCGCGCGGCCGAACATTGGTCATGTAGAACGGCACCACGCCAACCCAGCACTGGCCATTAAAGACATCGAGCGGGAGTTCACGAGGCACGAGCGGCCGCAGATGATCAAAACTCACCGGCCAATGCGCGAACAGCAGGTCGTTCCATGTCTGCGTCATGATCCACGGTCCGGAAGGAACCGGCCAGGGACGATGCGCAGTCACGGCGAGAGCGGGGTGCACGCCGCCATTCTATGTGCGACCGCCGAACCGATGCCAGCCAGGAAGCGCCGCGCGCGATGCCGGAGCAAAGTCGGGCTTAACTGGGACGATAAAAGTAAATGCGGACGGGTGGAGTTGTAATGAGGCTAGTTGTTGCCGCGCTGCGAATCGCTCTGGGCCGACTCGATGTTGGTGGAAGTAAATGAGTAATCATCATGATCGATGTCGATGACGCAGCGGCCCACGATCCGGGTCAAGGCCTCCGAGTGGATGTGCACCGGCAGGGTGAAGCGGCCGAAGTCGGCGTATTTCTGTTCAAAGTTCACCTGGCGGATAAACATCGAAGGCGACTTGATGAGGGTGCCCTCGGAATAAAGCAGGCTTCCAGTGTAGGCGTCGAGATAAATGCGTCCTTTGAAGAGCCCGACGCGTTTTGCGCGCGGCTTGACCTGGAAGACGTGAAGCCAACGCCCGTTCACCATGGGCGTTCCCTTGTAGGAGAACTTGTAGTTCGCGGAAGTGATGGCGGTAAGGGCGGGGTCATCCTTCTGCAGGTGATCGACTTCGGACCGGAGAAAGCGCGCGATCACGTTGTTCTTGATGAATGAATCGCCGGAAAACTGAATGGGTTTGAACTCCAGTTTCCGTGGGGCGGTGAAGCTGCGTTCGAGGCGGAACTCGCCATGCTGCGCGGAATCCGGAAGCTCGGCCTGGATCAACGTGTGTGCGGAATACGACGGCAAAAGCGCAGATTGCTCCGCCGCGCGCCGTTGATAACTTTGCAGGGCCAACTCGGGAGACATCCGGGGAAGCGTGAGCGTCGGAACCAGGACGGCGCCGGGTGGCTGCCGGTCGACCACCGTGGGGCCGGGCAACGAGCCGGTGAATCCCGCAAGCGCCTTAAAGCCGGCATCGGCGGTAAATGATGGGCCACGTAGGATTTGCGCGGGCGCAATCCCATTCAAAAACAAAAATGCCGACAGCAGGAATTTGGATGAAGAAGCTCTCATGTAAGGGGAACTCTGCTTTTATAACTGATTCCGCGAGCGGCGGGAAGTGACAAAAGTAAGCCGGATAAGGCGTTCCACCTATCCGACAATTATCCCTCCAGGAGGGTATATAAACTGCTGAAACCAACGCTACTGTCAAAAAAGTACAGTCGGGGAGCGTCATTCTCGTTGTGCGAAGGTCGCGCCGGTTATCCTCGCGTCAGAGTCTCGATCACCGTGCGATGCTGCGGATAGAGACGGATGAGGTCGGCGCGCCTGGCCAGTTCAAAGTCCTGAAAGTCGAAGCCGGGCGCGACTGTGCATCCAACCAGCGCATAAGAGTCGCGGCCGCGCAATCGAGATCCGAACCAGCAGCCTGCCGGCACAACTGACTGGGGCACCTGACCGTCATCGGGATCGCTCCCGAGCAGGGTCTCCGAATAGCGGCCAGTTTGGTCAATGACGCACACGGTCAGCGGTCCGCCCGCGTAGAAGTGCCAAACTTCGTCGGAGCGCAAGCGGTGAAAAGCGGAAAATGCGCCGTGCTCCAGCAGAAAATAGATGGCGGTGGACGCCGGCCGTGCGCCGCCAAAGTCAGGACTGAGGCCGCTCTGCGGGATCAATAAATCGGCACGATAGGTCTCGCGGTAGTATCCGCCTTCGGGATGGGGCACGAGCCTGAGTTTTTCGATCCAGTACTTCGCGTCTTTCAGCATGGGTGCCATAGCATGGGGTCATAATGGCGCACGTAGCCCGCGGCCAATACGATGTCTGGGCCCCGTATAAAATATATAAAACATGAATACCACGACACCGAAAACGGAGGCGGGCGCGAACGCTCCGGCACCGGAGACTCGTCCGTCCAATTTCATTCGCGACATCATCCTGAGCGATCTGAAAAGCGATAAGTACCAGGGGCGCGTGCAGACGCGCTTCCCACCCGAGCCCAACGGCTACCTGCATATTGGGCATGCCAAGGCCATCTGCCTGGATTTTGGACTCGCCGACGAATTCGGAGGTCACACCAATCTTCGCTTCGACGACACCAATCCCGCGAAGGAAGAGACAGAGTACGTGGAATCCATTCAGGCCGACGTGCGCTGGCTGGGCTTCCACTGGGATGGCCTGTTTTACGCCTCCGATTACTTCGATCAGCTTTATGCGTGGGCGATGCAGCTGATCAAGGCGGGAAAGGCCTACGTGGACGATCTGAGCGCGGATGAGATTCGCCACTATCGCGGCACGCTCACGGAGCCGGGCAAAGACAGCCCTTATCGCAACCGCAGCGTGGAAGAGAACCTGGACTTGTTTGAGCGCATGAGGGCAGGTGAATTCCCCGACGGCTCGCGGGTACTGCGGGCGAAGATCGACATGAGGTCGCCCAACCTGAACCTGCGCGATCCGGTGATGTACCGGATCCTTCACGCCGAGCATCATCGTACCGGGAACAAGTGGTGCATCTACCCGATGTACGATTACGCGCACGGCCAGTCGGACTCGCTGGAAAAAGTAACGCACTCCATGTGCACGCTGGAGTTCCAGGATCACCGTCCGCTTTACAACTGGTTCATCGAGCAACTGGGGATTTTTCCTTCGCAGCAGATCGAGTTTGACCGGCTGAACCTCACCTACACTCTGCTCAGCAAGCGCAAGCTGTTGCGGCTGGTGCAGGAAGGACACGTGCGCGGCTGGGACGATCCGCGAATGCCTACCCTGAGCGGGATTCGCCGGCGTGGATACACGGCGGAATCGATTCGAAATTTCTGCAACGCAATCGGCGCGTCGAAAACCGATGGCGTCATCGAGCTGGCGATGCTCGAGCACTTCGTGAGGGAAGATCTGAATAAACATGCGCCGCGGGTGATGGCCGTTCTCCAGCCGCTTAAAGTCGTCATCGAGAATTACCCGGAAACCCAGGTCGAAGAACTGGAAGCGGTAAACAATCCCGAGGAGCCGAGCGCGGGCACGCGCAAGGTACCGTTCTCGCGGGAACTCTACATTGAGCAGGACGACTTCCGCGAAGTGCCGCCGCCCAAGTACTACCGGCTCTCTCCCGGGCAAGAGGTACGGTTGCGCTACGCGTACTTCATCACATGCACCGCGGTGGTAAAGAATGACATGGGCGAGGTGACCGAGATCCGCTGCCGCTATGATCCGGCAACCCGCGGCGGGAATGCGCCCGATGGGCGTAAGGTGAAATCGACGATTCACTGGGTTTCGGCGGCTAAGGCGCTCGACGGCGAAGTTCGGGTCTATGAAAATCTATTCAGCAAACCGAATCCCAATGAGACCGTTGAAGGCCAGGACTTCACGGCGAATCTGAATCCTAATTCGTTGCAGTTGATCAGCCGGGCCAAGGTGGAGCCTTCACTCGCCGGAGCAGCCGCAGGGACGCGCTACCAGTTTGAACGGCTCGGCTACTTCTGCGTCGATCCTGACTCCGCGTCCGGCAAGCTGGTGTTCAATCGCACGGTGGCGCTGAAAGACACCTGGGCGAAAATCGAGAAGGGTCAAAAGAAACAGTAAGAGTTCTAGCTCGCGCACTTGGCTTCGCCACATGTGGCCGCGTGCGGGCTTGCCTGTTGTCATTGCCTGGAACCTGCCCACGCGGTGGCGCATCCATATAGCGCGATGGACCTGACCATTTACACCGCCTTCTGGTGTCCGGATTCGCGGGAAGCAAAACGCTTTCTGCAGCGACACAAGGTGGCTTACAAGGAAATCGATATCGAAACCACCCCCGGCGCGGCGGAGGAAGTCATCCGGCGCACCGGAAAGTGAGCGATACCGCAGTTCGTGATCGATGGAGAATGGGTTCAGCCCTACGATCCCGCCGAAGGATTCCTGTATGAGGAAATGGCGAAGCGTTTGGGCATTGAAGGCGAGTAACCGAATGGTTGCGGCAGGTTGCGCGCAAGCCCGCGGCGCCTACCGTAAGTTGGTGATTGCAAAGTGATTCCAGCCCGGCTTCTGCGGAAGGTTGCCGCCGAGTCTAGGCGGCACACTCCCCCGTACAACATCCTCCGTACCGTAGGAATGGCGGCCTGCTTGGGGCACCATAGACACCCTGGAGCGCCCCGGAAGCTCCTCCCCTTGAAGTTTCCCGGCGCGAGGTGCGGTCATGCCGGAAGCTGGCAATCCGAGCGAAGAACAAATCACGAATCCCCCCGAATCGCGCGAGCCTGAGCCGGTGTGCGAAAGCTGGCGCACCTTCATTCAGTCACTACTGGTGCTCTTCATGGTGGTGGCGACGGCTATCGCTCTGCGTTATTCCGACGCGCTCTCCGGGTCAGACCTGAAAGCCGAACTGCAGCAGCTCAGGCTGCAAGTGCAACAACTGAAACAGGAGCAGGCGATGCCGGCGATGGTGCTGGCGCGCTACCGCAATTCCATCTGCTACATCTATGGCGTTTACCAGGTGGGATATCCGGAGCAGGCGCCTGCGTTGCGCGCGCGTCTTTCCGGCACCGGATTCCTAGTCGCCGGTGGACTGCTGGCTACCAACCGCCACGTTGCGCAACCCTGGTATGGAGATAATGAGGCTGACGCCCTGATCGCGAATGGCGCCGTGCCTCAACTGGAGAAGCTGGAAGCTTTCTTTCCCGGCATGGCAACCCCGGTAGATGTGACGCCCGCCGTAGTCGCATCCCAGGGCGATCTTGCGGTGCTGAGAATCAACAAGCTGCCGCAGCGCATCGCGGAATTGACGCCACTCTCGCTGGCTACCAAGGTGCCGCGGCCGGGCGAGATCGTCGCGGTAGTGGGATATCCGCTGGGAGTTACCGGCATGGTGGCCAAGTCGCCGAACTCGGTTTACCAGCGCCTGGCTTATCGGCGTGACGACATCAACACCGCGAATGAGCTCGCCGCGTTGTCGCTGATCCGGCCTTCGGCAACTTACGGACACCTGGGCGACGTGGTGGGCGACAAACTTATCTATGACGCTCCCACGGCTCACGGGGGCAGCGGCGGACCAGTATTTAATGCGCGCGGCGAGGTGATCGGAATCAACTCCGCGTTTCTCGACGGCTTTAGCGGCGGCACTCTGGGTATCTCCGTGGATGCGCTGCGCCCGCTTATCACGGCAGCAGAGAAACAATAAAGTGCGCGATTTCACAATTTCGCGCTGCGGATGGCGGATCCTGAGCTTGCCCCTTAGACAAGGTCAAGCGCCTGTGTCGGTTTTGGGAGCTCCGCGGCGCGAACGCTGAGCGACATCCGATTCAGTTGATGTGACCCGTCCCGGCTCTCGCTTCGGCGGGTGATTGGAAAAACGCCGAATCCAGCCAGGTTCCCGCACATATTCTTCGTCGAGCCGCCGCTGGCGCGCGGCCATAATGCCCCGGCGTCCCAGGTAGCCTACGATTCGCCTGGGATCGGCGCGATCCACCACTGGCAGGCGTCCCACGTTTTTGCGGAGCATGCGAGCCGTGGCTTCGGAGAGCACTTCGTCCGGATAGGCGACGACGGTGTCTCGCGAACCGGCTTCGAGCACTGTCATGGTTCCGCCGGAATCGCGTTCCAGGGCGCGCAACACATCGCTGCGGGTGACGATGCCCAGGAGTTTGCCCTGCTCATCGACGATCATCAAGCCTTGATGAGTGCTGAAGGGGCGCTCGTGATGTGCAATACGCTCCGCGAGTTCACCGACTCGCATATCCGCGGGAATGACCGGCGCTTTGCGATCCATAATGTCAGCGACCACCAGTTGAGTGAGCACATCAGTTTCGTAATCCTGGTGGATGTGCAGGCCCCGGCGCGCCAGCTTCTCGGTCATGATGGTGGACCTGGGCATGAACAGCATGGCCACGGCATCGGCAATCACGCTGACCAGCATGAGCGGCAAGACCGAGTTGTAGTCGCGGGTGATTTCGAAGGCGAAGATGATGAAGGTAAACGCGGCGCGCGAGGCCGCTCCGAACACCGCTCCCATGGCGACCAGCGCGAAAGCTCCCGGGGCAAGGGCGGCCGCCGGGAAGATGCGATTCATCAGGATGGCGAACGCGCCGCCCATCGCGGCGCTCGACATGAACATGGGGGCCAGCAAGCCGCCGGAGGTCCCGGATCCGAGCGAAACCACGAGGGCGACGGCTTTGGCGAGCATCACGACCAGCAGCAACTGCCAGGCAAGCTTGGCGTTCAGAATGTCGCCGATAGTGTCGTAACCGACGCCAAGCACGCGCGGCACGAAGTAGCCGATGACGCCGAGGACGAGCGCTCCAATGGCCGGCCACCACATCGGGTTAACCGGCAATTTTTCGAACTGGTCTTCCGCCCAGTAGAGAGCCTTGCTGAATGCGACCGCCGCCAACCCACAGATGCCGCCCAGCAGAAAGTAAAAAGGCAGCGCGCGCGGAATCGCGAAATCCATGGAGGCCACCGCGAACATGGGTCCGGTACCCAGGAGCCTCATATGAACGGCCGTGGCCAGGGTGCTGGCGATCACCAGGGGAATGAATGAGCGCGACTTGAATTCGAACAGCAGCAGTTCAATGGCGAGAATCACCCCGGCAATCGGGGTATTGAAGGTGGCAGACATGCCAGCAGCGGCTCCGCACGCCAGCAGTACTTTGCGTTCGGTCGCGGTGGTGTGAAAAACCTGTCCGACGAGCGAACCGACCGCGCCGCCAGTCTGGATGATAGGACCTTCAGCGCCGAACGGTCCTCCTGTACCGATCGCGATGGCGGCGGAAAGCGGCTTGAGAAGGGCGACCCGCGGTTCAATCCTGCTGCGATTGACCAGCACGGCTTCCATAGCTTCGGGAATGCCGTGTCCCTTGATTTTTGGACTGCCATAGCGAGCCATGATGCCGACGACGATTCCGCCGATCACGGGAACGAGAATCACCCATGGCCCAAGGGAATGCATGCGCGGGCTGCTGAACGACCAGGACAGGCGCTGGAAAAAAGCCAGGTTCGTGAAAAACCCAATCAGGCGATACAGGACAAACGCGATTAGTCCGGCGGCCAGGCCGATAAGCGCCGCAAAAGCGGAAACCCACAGCATGCGGAAGCCCGTCTCGGGCGCATCGGGGGGTGGGGGAACAAGGGCAGGACTGCCGGGGCGGGCGGCTTTGCCACTAGAGTCCCGGGGCAGTTGGCCCACCAGGGCGCCCAGGCCGAATCGAAGACGCGAAGAACGATCAGGCAAGCAGTCCCCCTTTCGACGAGTGGGGCCCGCGATGACCAAGCTGGGCGTGGCATCACGAACCTGCCGCCCGGCGGGAATGCCGAAGCGGGACTACTGCGCTCGAACTGGAGCGCCACAGTCGATGGTTGGATGCCAGTCTGGCCGGTCCCGTTACTTATGTCGTACTACGATCAGTGCCCGCTATGTGTTGCTTCAACCCTTCCCCACACCGCCTGGTCCATTGGAATTTCCGAAGCGGAGGAGAGAAGTGCCTGCCAGGCGGCTTGGCTCAGGCATCTCTTGCATAAGCTCCCAGTTTTTCGCTTTCAAGACGTCGAAGGCCGTCAGCATACCGGCGAGTTCACCCGTCTGGCTGTCAAGAATTACGCAGCGCCCATAATTGCCGTCCAGAAAGCGGCGCGCCACGTCGTGCACGATTTCGTCGGTATAGGCGTGGGGATACTCGCGATGCGCCAGCGAGCCGGCGGTGGCGTCGGGCGAGGCCGCCAGCAGTTCCCGGCGATACAGGATGCCGCTGACGCGATCTTTCTCATCCACCACCGGAACCGATTCGTGATTGGCCACCGCGGCCAGGAAATCGCGAACCTTGCTGTGAGCGTTGACCGTGTCGACGTCGGGATTCATGATGTCGCGGACGCGAAGCATCTTCATGGCGTCGATCTCGTAAGCATCAGGCACCAGCGTTCCCCGGCGAACCAGGCGCTCCGTGTTGATGGTGTTGCGCATGAAGAAGTGCCCGAAGAGGTCGGCCACCACGGCGACCAGGAACACCGGCAGAATGGCATTCCAGGCTCCGGTCACCTCCAGCATGAAGAGAATGGCGCTGGGGGTCGCGCGATAAAGGCTGCCGAACAGAGCCGCGGTCGCCACCGTTCCATAGAGTCCGATAGTGGAGGCGCTCGGCAAAAACATGTGCATCAGCGACCCGTAGGCTGCGCCCAGGCTCCCGCCGATCATCAGTGCGGGAGCAAATGTGCCTCCGGAAGCGCCCGAACCCAACGCGGCACCGAAGGCCAGCAGTTTGGCAAAGCCGATAGAAACCAGTTCCCGCAAGGGATGCGGGTGCGACAAGAGATCGGCGATCACCGCGTAGCCGGTACCGAAAACCTCCGGGCGAAACATCGAGATCAGGCCCACCATGAGACCGCCGATCGCGGGAATCACGGGAAACCAGAGCTTCACGTTTTCAAAGAAATCTTCCGAGAAGTAGAGAGTGCGCGTCATGAGCCATGCGAGGGCCGCGCAAATGACGCCCAGCAAAACGAAGAAGGGCAATTCCAGGGGATGAAAGTGATAGGCGGTATCCACCGGGAACACCGGCGCCGCGCCGCGAAATCCCATGGCCACCATGGTGCCGGTCGCTGAGGCCAGCGCAATGGGAACGAAGGAGCGGGCACGAAACTCGAATACGAGCAATTCTACCGCCATCATGACGCCGGCAAAGGGTGTCTTGAAGACGGCTGCCAGGCCCGCGGCGGCGCCACACGCCAGCAGCGTGCGCCTTTCGGCGGGAGAAGAGGGGATGAACTGGCTGAGCAGTGAGCCCAAAGCCGCGCCCGTCTGGATAATGGGGCCTTCTGCGCCGAAGGGTCCGCCCGTGCCCACGGTGATAGCCGCACTCAGCGGCTTGAAAAAGCTGACACGTGGCTTAACGATGCTGCGGTTGGTGAGGGCCACCGACATGGCTTCGGGAATGCCGTCGCCCTTGATCTCGGGTGAGAAATAGTGGATCAAGAGGCCGACAATAAGTCCGCCGGCTGCGGGAAGCAGAGGAAACCACCAGCGATGCGGAGCGAGGTTCGGCGGCAGGTAAGCCGAACTCGCTACGCCGTAAAAGCACAGGTTGGAAAAGAAATTAATGGTTCTCAGCAAGCCTTCCGCGACCAGGCCGCCAGCAATGCCGACCACTATGCCCAGGAGCGAGAGGTGAAGCATGCGGGAAGCCAGGCGATGTCCGCGGCCGGTGTGGTGACTGCCCCGCGCGGGGCGCGAGGAATGCGAGTCGGCGGTGGTGGTCTCGGAAATCGTCTCGGTCATGCGTTAACTTGTTCTCCTGCGCCGGGAAGATGCATCATCGCCGCGCGCTTCGTCGGATGCTTTGCCGCCGTGCAGAACGCGCCGCAAAGCACGCAACAGGGCTGGGCCGGCGTTTTGCATTTCGTGCTTGTGATGGAGGGCCAGTTCGCGGAGGACCTTTTCGCCCTTGGGGGTGAGCGCCAGGAGCACTTCACGGCGGTCCTCGCCGCTGCGTTGCCGCCGGACGAAGCCGCCCGCGGCCAGGCGGTTTACCAACTCGACCGTGCTGTGGTGCTGGATCTGCATCTGCTCGGCCAGGTCGCCGATGCGGGGACGCAGGTGATTGGGCAGGCCCTTGATAGCCAGCATCAACTGGTACTGGCGCGCCTCGAGGCCCCCGGCGCGCGCGGCGTGTTCACTGAAGTGCAAGTAACGCCGGATCTGGTAGCGAAGCTCAGCTAAGGATTGATAATCGCTTATCGTAAGATTTTCCATGCGATACGATTATATCGTATCAAGACCATAATCGAGTTCGTATATCGTAACACGACATAGACCGCAGGGGAAGTACGCGCCCCGAACGTCCGCACCATCCACAGCAACAGCAGGTTACGGGCGAAGCTCCCGCCTTTGCGCGCCGCTTCCCTGCCGATCACACTGCAATCCGCAACGCGCGCACCCGGTGGCTGGAGTTCGCGCTGCAATTCGACTGACAAGCGCGGCGGTGCTCCTTTAGAATCCCTAGTCCCACATTTCTGCAGAACCGGAGACGGCTCCCGTGATCCCTCGCTATACGCGTCCGGAGATGGCGCGCATCTGGAGTGAAGAGAACCGATTCCGCACCTGGCTGGCAGTGGAGGTGGCTGCTACCACGACGCTGGCCGAGGCCGGCCTGGTGCCGAAGGCCGCCGCTAAGGCGATCCGCGAGCGTGCCGATTTTAATCTTTCGCGAATCCAGGAGATCGAGGCGGAAGTGCGCCACGATGTGATCGCCTTCACCACGGCGGTGGCCGAGATCGTGGGTCCGGACGCGCGCTGGTTCCACTACGGCCTTACTTCTAATGACGTGGTGGATACCGCGCAGGCGCTGCTGATCCGGGAGGCCTCCGGCATCGTCGCCGAAGACCTGGAACGCCTGTCGGACGCGCTGATGCGCCGCGCCTGGGATTTCAAAGACACTCCCATGGTAGGCCGCACGCACGGGATTCATGCCGAGCCCATCACGTTTGGCTTCAAACTGGCGAACTGGTATTCGGAGGTGCAGCGGGATATTGCGCGCTTCCGCAGCGCCGCCGAAGATATGCGCGTCGGGAAGTTTTCCGGGGCGGTGGGGACGTTCGCACATCTTACCCCTGCGCTCGAGGAAAAGATCTGTCAACGCTTAGGGCTAAAGGCGGCCGCGGTCAGTTCGCAGGTGATTCAGCGCGACCGGCACGCCAATTACCTGGCGACGCTGGCGGTGATCGCATGCACCCTGGATAAGATCGCCACCGAACTGCGCCACCTGCAGCGCACCGAGGTTCGCGAGGTCGAGGAATTCTTCAGCGAGAAGCAGAAGGGTTCGTCGGCCATGCCGCACAAACGCAACCCGGTGACCCTCGAACAGATCAGCGGACTGGCGCGGGTGGTACGGTCCAACGCCCAGGCCGGCTTCGAAAACGTTGCCCTCTGGCACGAGCGCGACATATCCCACTCCTCGGTGGAGCGCGTAATCTTGCCGGATTCGACGACCCTGGTCGATTACCTGCTGAATAAGACGGTCAACATCATCGAAACCATGTTCGTATATCCCGAGCGCATGCTGGAAAATCTGAACAGCACCCGCGGGCTGGTGTTCAGCGGCCAACTGTTACTAGACCTGGTAGAAAACGGCGTGTCGCGCGAGGACGCATACCGACTGGTGCAGAAGCACGCCATGCGGGCGTGGAAGGAAGGGCTGAACTTTCGCAAGCTGATCGCGGAAGACCGCGAGATCTCCTCCCGGGTGCCGCGCCAGCAGATTGATCGGGCGTTCGATTTACAGCGGCAACTGCGAAATATCGACGCGATTTTCGCACGCGTGTTCCCGGGCAAGCGATCCGCAGAATCGAAGCGAGCGGGACGGCCTACTCACAAGAACAGCAAAACGCACGCGCGTCGCAGGGCGTAGCTCGCGGCCGGCAGAGTGGCACATCAGGAGAACTATGATTTCGTCACCGCCATATCCACTGGTTGCCCTGCTACTACTCTGTTCCGCACTTGCGGGACAAGAGTCTCAATCCACGCCTCAGGCTGCCCAGAACGGCGGGCAAACATCGCAGACGGCGCCGGCGTCGACGAAACCTCCGGCCCTGCCGGACAATCCCGCGGCAACCGCCTGGGGCCTGCTTCGCAGCGCCGCCAAAGACGACAAGACTTCCGAACGCGTGAGTGCAATCCAGGTTCTGGGACTCATCACCCACAACCGCACGGCGGAAGGCATGGCACTCCGCGCGTTGAGCGACCAGAAGGCCGAACTGCGAACAGCGGCTGCCACGGCGCTGGGCGAGATGAAAGCCACCGGCAGTATTCCCAGGCTGAAAGAGGTCCTTTCCGACACGGAACCCTCGGTTGTGCTGGCGGCGGCGCATGCCCTGCAGAGCATGCACGACGATGCGGGGTACGAAGTCTATTACGAGATCCTGACCGGTGAGCGCAAAACCAATGAAGGCATGATCGCGCAAGGGACCGCCGCCATGAAGGATCCCAAAAAAATGGCACAGCTGGGTTTCGAGGAGGCGATCGGATTTATCCCGTATGCGGGCATAGGCTGGCAAGCCTATCGAGTGCTGAGCAAGAATAATCAAAATCCTGTGCGCGCGGCTGCAGCGAAGGTATTGGCCAGCGATCCCGATCCCGCGAGCGGCAAGGCACTCGCGAACGCGGCGGGACACGATAAGGACTGGGTGGTGCGCACCTCGGCGCTAGAAGCACTGGCGCATCGCGGCGATCCGTCGCTGTTGGAGCCGGTGGAACTGGCCATGTCAGACGACACTCCGACAGTTCGCTATACCGCCGCGGCGACTACTCTGCATTTGCTGGACATGGCGGCGGCACACAAACGCAAAAGAAAAAATAATACCCGCCCGACGCGAGAGACACACCATGATTGAATTCAAAGCCGTCGCAATGGAGTTTCCCGAGGACTGCAACATCATTGTGGGACAGACCCATTTCATCAAAAGCGTAGAGGATATCTATGAAGCGGTGGTGAACACCGTGCCGCAGGCGAAATTCGGGATGGCCTTCAACGAGGCTTCCGGTCCATGCCTTACGCGGGCCGAAGGCAATGACGAGGAGTTGCGCAAGATGGCTATCCGCAACGCGCAAGCCGCGGCGGCAGGCCACATGTTTGTGCTGGTCGTACGCAACGCTTATCCCATCAATTTGCTGAACGTGCTGCAGAACGTGCCGGAGGTGTGCTCGATTTTCTGTGCCACGGCCAATCCGGTGCAGCTCATCCTGGCGAATACCGAGCAGGGTTGTGGGGTCATCGGAGTGGTCGACGGAAGTTCGCCCAAAGGTGTGGAGGGCCCGGCCGACGTAAACACGCGCAAGGAATTCCTGAGAAAGATCGGCTACAAGCGTTAGGGATGGGCGGATGGGAACCAAGCGGGAGAAACCCGGTGCAAACGGATCGACGGACATTTTTTCAACAGCTTGCGATGGTGACGCTGGCGTCCGCCCTGGCTGATTGCGGGAGGATTGCGGATGTGGGGAATGATTGGGAAGATAACCCTTGTTCCCGGCAAGCGCGATGAAATGATCGCAATCTTGAAGGAGAGCGCAGCCGATATGCGCGGATGCCTCAGCTATGTGGTCGCCAAGGACGCTGCCGATGAAAATGCGATCTGGGTAACCGAAGTATGGGACAGCCAGACGAGCCATGACGCGTCCCTGTCTTTACCCGCCGTGAAGAGCGCGATGCCTCGGGCAAAGGCGATCATTTCGAATTTCGAGAGAATCAGCGTCACCAGCCCGGTGTGGGGAGTCGGCCTGCCGGCAACCCGCGCCCGCTGACCCGCGTCAAGCTCGCCGTCCGCAAACGCTGGAGCGGCTACCTAGCGTAGGGTTGGGACGAGCCCGGCATCCGCCACATTCTCCGGGACTTAAGTCTCCCGGACGAACATCTACTTACCTGTGCATCCTGCTACCCCGACCCTGCATCTATTTAATTAACTAACCGGTTAATCAGTTAAATCACGGTTGAGGATGGTAGACATTATGAAGAAATTATTGAAATTATTCTCCGCGATGCTGTCGGTGACATTGTTGAGCGTGGGCCTGATGGCGCAGCCATCCAGCGCGGCCCGGAACGATGTCACGATCCAGCAGACGGTCACCCATCAACTGCAGGACAAGAAGCAATTCGATAAGGTTCAGTCCAGTGTCGAGGATGGCATCGTGACCCTGACCGGCACCGTCGACCTGTATCAGGACAAACTCGATGCCGGTAAAAAGGTTCGCAAGATGAAGGACGTGCAGGGCGTGCGCAACCTGATCGAGGTTGCCGGAGCCAACGTACCCGACCCGCAACTGCACGAGCAACTGGCGAAGAAGCTGTTTTACGACCGCATCGGCTACTACGACAACGCGTTTAACTATTACACGCTCTCGGTTAAGGACGGTGTGGTGACAGTGGGCAGCGAAACCTACAACGATGTGGGCCGCGACACGGCGCTTGCGATTGTCAACCGCATGCCCGGGGTCAAAGACGTAGTGGATAACATCAAGGTGCTGCCGACGTCACTGTTCGATGACAGCCTTCGGGTTCGCGCGACACGCGCCATCTACGGCGACTCGGTGTTGGGCAAGTATGCGACTGATCCGGCGCGTCCGATTCGCATCATCGTGAACAACGGGCATATCAGCCTGTACGGCACGGTGGAGAACGAAATGGACAAGACCATTGCGGGTATCCGGGTCAACAGCGTACCGGGTGCCTTCAGCGTGGAAAACCATTTGACGGTGGATAAGAACGACAATCCAGGAATGTAAGAGTTGAACTCCTCCTCGTGGCACGGCTTCGGCCGTGCCTTTTTTTTCGGGCGAAAACCACGGCGCGAAGTGGTTGCCCATTTATTGGCGATTGATTAACGACGCCACGTAGCCCGCTCCGAAACCGTTATCAATATTCACAACCGTGACGTTCGAAGCACAGGAGTTCATCATTCCCAGCAGTGCGGCAAGGCCTTTGAACGCTGCACCGTAACCGATGCTCGTGGGCACGGCGATGACCGGGACACCGACCAGTCCGCCGACGACGCTGGGCAGAGCGCCTTCCATGCCGGCGCAGACGATGATCACGCGGGCGTCGGCAAGAATATGGCGGTTGGCGAGAAGGCGGTGAATGCCGGCCACTCCCACGTCGTAAACGTGCACCACGTCGTTGCCCATGATTTCTGCCGTGACAGCCGCTTCCTCGGCGACCGGGATGTCGCTGGTCCCGGCGGAAACCACGGCAATCTTCCCTTTGCCATACTTCTGGGTATTGGCGCGCAAGACGATGGCGCGGGCGGCCTGGTGATATTCGGCGCGCCGTACCTGCTTGCGAACCGCCGCGTATTGCTTCTTGTCGGCGCGAGTGGCCAGCACATTTCCGCCGTGTTTCGCCAGCCGGGCAAAAATCTGCGCCAGGTGGGCTGGGGCTTTGCCCTCGCCGAAGATGACTTCCGGGATGCCGACGCGAAGCGCGCGGTGATGATCGATCTTGGCGAATCCAAGGTCCTCGAACGGCAGATGGCGAAGCCGCTCCACAGCTTCATCGGGAGACAGTTCGCGCTTGCGAACCTGGTCAAACAATTTGCGCAGGGCGTCGGCGTTCACGGAGGAAAAGGGCGGGCGATCAGCCCGTCTTAGAGTACACCAGGAACATGAGGACGGGCCCGAACTGAGACGGGGTGGCGCGCCTGGGATTGAACTGTTTCGCAAGAACTTGCTGCGAACCGGGGAATTCCAGCGGGTCATAGCCTTTCGTACTGTCCGCGGGATCGCTCCGCCCTGGATCACGCAATCAAAGCCGGAGATACTTGGAGAGGGATCCCGAACCTAGCAGGACGACGGATGTCCGGGACGACGTATTTTATGGATCAGAACAGCATCATTAACGCTGACGGGATGAGCGCCGGCAAAAACGCCAACTCCGATTCGCTATTTTCATTTCTGTTCGAAGCGGAGGCCTCGCCAAACCCGGCACCGGTCCGCATCCATCGCGGGCCTGTGCGGATTGAAGCGGAATTTCGCAAAGCGGCTGAGGCGCTGGGATTGTCCTTGCCTAGCACGATCGCGGATTTCGAGAGAGACTCAGTCGACGATCTCGCGGAAAGGGACCTCGACGCCGGCCTCCAACTTCTTCTGCAAAGGGTTCGAGAGGTCACGACCGCCGATGCAGCGTGCGTCGCGCTGCGCGATCGTGAGAGCCTGGTCAACCGCGCGGCGTCGGGAACTTTGCCCATCAGCTTTGCTGATGCCGTGGAGTTGATATCTCCGCTGATTGCCGAGAGTGTCCCGCAGCGGCAACTGATCTTGTTCAATAACATTGCCAACGAAACCTCGATTGACCTGCTTCAATCGCAGGATGCGAGGATTGCATCCGTTGCGGTAATGCCGCTGGTCAGCGAAGGCGAGGCGGAGGGCGTGTTGGTCTTATTTTCCGCCAGGCCGCATGCGTTTGCGGAGAAGGACCTGCCGCTGATCGAGCGATCCGGGGAAAATATTCAGACTGCGATCGAGGAGGCGGGCGCAGCCATACGACTGCGAACCACCCGCGCAGCGTACCCGGACTATTTGCCGGTCGAGGTCATCCGCCGGACAGAGTCCGACAACATTCTCGAGAACGACGAAATCCTCGACGCCTGAGAAGCGCCCGACAATTCGCGCCGTCCACGTGCCATCCAGCATCTCCCTGATGCTTGACAAAAGCGGCTTCTCTGCTACAGTGGCGTTCATTCTCCCAATTCTCGTATTCCCAGAAGGCCCAGGTATGAAGAACGTCTACGAGGTTCTGCGACAGAAGGAACTGGAACTTTCACGCTTGGAAAAGGAAGTCGAGGCGCTGCGACTGGTCGCGCCGCTGTTATCGGAGGAAAGCAAGGATTCCATCGAAGCTCCAAAACCTACTTTAGCCCCGGCCCCGCCGGCCCAGCAGCCGATTCGCATCCCGCAGCCGGCAGTCGCGGCGGGCGCGCAGACCGCCCGAGCAGCGGGTTGGGAAGACAGCGCCAAGCGTTGGCCCTGATTCGAGATCAGCCGGTTTCGCTTGCATTCGGCGCCGCGTAACAACAGGACAGGACTTTGTTTGCGCGTGTCCGGGAATGGGCGCCGGCATATTTTCCTCAGGCCAGCTACATCGGAATCCCAAGCTGGATACGGGATTTGGAAGTCAAAACCGGAGCGCCCCCGAGTAGCGGGTGAGCATCTACCACGATGCTAATAGCATCCCAAATACGCAACCGATTGCTCCGCCAATCGTCAGAGAGGGAAGAAAAATGGGCAAGGGCGATTCTCACGAAGCAGCGGACGAACACCTCTCAGCCGGCAGCCAGGTAGCGGAAGACAAGGAACCTGACCCCGAAGCCGTTCCAGAAACGAAGAACAAACACGACCGGGATTGGATGGCGGACGTTTTGGCCAACCGCTTTTTAATGATGTTGTACCGCTAGCTGCCTCGACTCCTCACCCCAGAAACTCTCCCGGCCGACCTCACTGCCCCGACAACTGCTGCCGCAGTTTGAAGCGTTGCAATTTGCCGGTGGCGGTCTTGGGTAATTCCGGCAGGAACTCCACCCAGCGCGGTCGTTTGAAGATGGGCAGGCGTCCGATTACGAATTCCTGCAGTTCCCGCGCCAGCTCTGGCGATTCCGCGACTCCGTCGTTCAACACGACGCAGGCCACCGGCTTCAGCAACTTGTCTTTATCCTCGCGCCCGATGACGGCAGCTTCCTGCACAGAAGGGTGTTCAATCAGAATGCTCTCGATTTCTACCGGGCTCACCCACACCCCGCTGCATTTCAGCATGTCGTCGGAACGGCCTGCGTACCAGAAGTAGCCATCCTCATCCTGGTAGTACTTGTCGCCGGTGCGCAGCCAGTGGCCCTCGATGGTGGCCTTGGTTCGCTCGTGCTGGTTCCAATAGAACGCGCAGACGGAGTCCGCGTTGACCAGCAGGTTTCCGATTTCGCCGCGGGGAACCGGGCGATCGTTCTCATCGACGATGCGGGCTTCGTAGCCTGGCAGAATCTGCCCGCTTGATCCGGGCCGGACCGCTCCCGGACGATTAGCGATGAACATGTGAAGGGCCTCGGTGGAGCCGATCGCATCCAGGATCTCCACGCCGAAACGCTGCCGGAAGCGATGAAAGAGTGCAGCGGGCAAAGCTTCGCCCGCGGAGATGCCATAGCGAATTGAAGATAGATCAAAGTCCTGTGACGCCCCGGTCGCGCCAACCGACGCATTGCCGGAATTTTCGAGAGAGTCGCGCTGCGCAGCCGGGCGGGTGTAGGAAAGCAACGCGGCATAGTTTGACGGTACGGAGAAAAACAGTGTCGGACGGTGACGCTCAATCACATCGAAAACCATCTGCGGCTTAGGCGAGCCCGGCCACAGAATCGTGGTTGCCCCCACCGAGAGCGCGAAGTACAAGCCGTTTCCTAATCCATAGGCGAAGAAGAGTTTCGCCACGCTGAAAAAACGGTCGGCCTCGGTGATGTTGAGAACATCCCTGGCATAACGTTGCGCGCACACCACCATGTCATGCTGCAAGTGGACGCAAGCCTTGGGAAACCCAGTTGAGCCCGAAGAATAGAGCCAAAAGGCAGGGTCATCCTTGCTGGTCGGCTCAGCCTCAAGCTCGGAGGAACTCTTGGCGAGCAGATCCTCGAACCGCAGCGTGCCTGGTTGTGATCCGCCGACCACGATGACGTGCTGCAGATAACGAAGCTTCGCGCGATTGATGCCGGCGATCATCGGAAACAGGGAATCGGCGACAATCGCGACCCGAGCCCGGGAGTTGTTCAGCATGTATTCGTAATCGGAGGTCTTCAGCAAAGTATTGACGGGGACCGGAACCGCTCCGATCTTGATTGCTCCGAAAAAGCTGTAGGCGAATTCCGGTGTATCGTGCAGCAACAGAAGCACGCGCTGCTCGATCTGGACTCCCAATCTGCGAAGCAGGTTTCCGGCGCGGTTTACATTGTCATGCAGTTGCCGGTACGTCACCGTGAGATCGCCGCACTCGATGGCGACCTTCGCGTCTCGCCCTTCGGAAAGATGACGATCGACGAAATAGGTGGCGGCGTTGAAAATCTCGGGAAGGAAGATGGGAGTGCCGCTCGTCATTTGGGTAGCATGCGCCGCTTGCGGAGGCCATTCAGGACGATGACACTGCTGATTCCAAAGCAGCCGACTGACGCCAGCGCCCCAACATCCCTCACACCGTGGCTCAATCGCAACTTGTCGGCAAAGATGGCAAGGATCGCGAAAAGAATCCCGGCAGCATTCAGCCACTTGGGCGAGCGCAGCACATCGCGGGGCTCACGGCGGAACGTCAACTGCAGGAGCAGTGCGGCAAAGCCGATGGCGGCCAACACCAGGATAGCCAGGGGACTGCGAAAAGCCTGAGTGCTGGTATAGATCACTACTCCAGCTAGCGCGGCGATCAAAAACGCTGCGGCAATGACTGTACCGCGAGGAGACGACGTGCGAGTGCCCAAGGTGATCCTCAGGTCCGTATTGTAGTACGCAGGCACGGGCACCTGGTCAGCGGCTACGAACCAGGGATGCCCGTCCAAGTTTCCCGTGACCTGCTGCGAGACGACTAGGCTTTTTTGCTTGCAGCTTGCTCAAGCGCGCGCCGGGTCAGGACTGCGGCCAAGTGCGCGCGATAGTCAGCGGAAGCGTAGTAGTCGCCGAGAACATCCACCCCTTGCGCGACCTTTGCGGCTGCAGCCGAGAAATCGTTGAGGGGCTTGCCGCGCAACTCGTTTTCCACCGCCGTGGCTCGGTAAGCGTGATCCGATACGCCGGTGATGCCAACTGCCAGGCTTTCGGTTTTTCCGCCGCTCATTTTCAAGCGCACAGCCACTCCCACCACGGCGAATCCTGACGCGGGATGATGATGCTTTTTGTAAGCCACGCCCTGGCCGGTGGTCTTGGGAATTCGAACCTCGGTCAGAATTTCGCTTGGTTGCAATGCCGTCGAGAACATGCCGGTAAAGAAATCGGCCGCGTCGATCACGCGCTCGCCGGAACGGCTGGAAGCGACAATGTCGGCGTCGAGCGCCAGCACGGCCGCGGGATAGTCGGCAGCGGGATGAGCCTGCGCGAGCGATCCACCAATCGTGCCGCGGTTGCGCACCTGCGTGTCGCCAATCTGGGCGGCGGCGAGCGAAAGCAGCGGTGACTGCCGTTGCAACAGTTGCGAGTTGGCGATATCGAAGTGCGTGGTCATGGCGCCGATAGCGATGTAATCGCCGGATTCGCGAATGTAACTCAGTCCGCCGATCCGGCCGATATCGACCAGCAGCGGCGGGTTTGCGAGCCGCAGGCGCATGGCGGGAAGCAGGCTGTGCCCGCCCGCCAGAATCTTGGCGTCTTCCCGCGAACTCATCAGGTCAAGAGCTTCACTCAAACTGCGCGGAGATTCGTAATCGAAATTCGTCATGATCATGGCCGCCTCCTGGCTGCTCTCTTGGCGTTGTTGCCGGAAGCCTTACCGGGGACCACCGCAAGAGCAGGTTGGAAATCTTCTTTGGGTGAAGCTTTGGCATGAGTAATGGCCCGCCAGACCCGTTCCGGTTTCAGCGGCATCTCGATATGGCGGATGCCGAGCGGTGAAAGCGCATCGCAAACCGCGTTCACCATGCAAGGAGTGGAGGCGATGGTGCCTGCCTCACCCACTCCTTTGACGCCCATGGGATTGACCGGCGAGGGAGTGACGGTGCGCGCGAGGGTGAACTCGGGGAAGAAATGCGCTTTCGGAACCACATAGTCCATCATCGATCCCGTGATCAGTTGGCCATCTTCGTTGTAGATCAGCTCCTCCCACATGGCTTGCCCGATGCCCTGCACCAGGCCGCCGTGAATCTGGCCGTCGACAATCAGCGGATTGATCACATTGCCGCAGTCATCCACAGCGACATATTTTTCGATCTGCACTTCTCCCGTTTCTACGTCGACCTCAACCGACGCGATATGGCAGCCAAAGGGAAAGGTGAAATTCGACGGTTCAAAAAAGTGCGTGGCTTCGAGCCCGGGCTCAAATCCGGGGGGAATATTGCGCGCCGTGTAAGCCGCCATCACCAGTTCGCCAAAGGACATCGACTTCTTGTTCTTCGCCGAGAATCCGCCGCGGCTCATGGTGATTTCTTCCGGCTTGGCGCCGAGAAGATGCGCGGCCAGCGTGGCCATTTTGGCTTTGAGTTTCTGGGTGGCGAGGTAGGCGGCGGTTCCGCCCACGGCCGTCGCGCGGCTGCCGAAAGTGCCGATTCCGTAAGGTACGGCCAGAGTGTCGCCGTGGACCACGTTCACGTCATCGGGATCGATGCCGAGCTGATCGGCGATGAGTTGCGCGAAGGTGGTTTCTTCTCCTTGCCCATGCGGCGATGCGCCCGTCAGCACTGTGACTTTGCCGGTAGGCTCGATGCGGACCGTGCCGCTCTCCCATCCTCCGGCGGGCGTTGCCGCCGAAGGGCCGATGGCGCAAATTTCCACATAAGTGGAAACTCCCACGCCGTAGTACTTTCCCTGCTTCCAGCCGGTCTTTTGGCGTTTGCGGAGCGAATCGTATCCGGAAAGCTGCAGCGCTTTTTTGAGGCTTTCCTGGTACTTGGCTGAGTCGTATGTCAGGCCGGTGATCGTGGTGTAGGGAAATTCTTTCGGTAGCGGGAAGTTCTTCAGACGAAACTCAGCGGGATCCATGCCCAGCTGGTGAGCCGCCACATCCATGACGCGTTCGATGAGATAAGTCGCTTCCGGCCGGCCCGCGCCGCGGTAAGCGTCGGTGGACATCTTGTTGGTGAAGACGCCATCAATGGTGATTTCGAGAGCGGGAATGCGGTAGCAGCCGGCGATCATCAGCGCGGTGAGTTGAGGAATCAGCGGCGTGAGCAACTGATGATAGGCACCCATATCCGCGAGCACCTTGACTCGCAATCCAAGAATGGTGCCGTCCTTTTTCAGCGCGAGCTCGATGTTGTTGATTGTGTCCCGGCCGTGAATGGTGGAGGTGAAATTCTCACGCCGCATTTCCACCCATTTCACCGGACGGCCCAGCTTCATGGCGAGGTGGGGCACGAGCCCTTCCTCGGCGTATACATTCAGCTTGCTGCCGAATCCACCGCCGACTTCCGGCGCGATGACGCGCACGGCGGTTTCGGGCAATCCCACCATCACGGAAATCTGGGTGCGCAGAAGATGGGGAATTTGCGTGGAAGACCACACAGTAAGGCGGTTCTCACCCGGCAGGTATTCGGCCAGGACTGCGCGCGGCTCCATCGCAATGGGCGCCAGCCGTTGATTCAGCATGCGCTGGCTGATGACGTGATCGGCTTTCTTGAACGCGCCGTCTACGTCGCCGTTCTTCATCGCGTGAGTGAAAGCCTTGTTGGTGCAAAATTCCTCGTAGATCAGGGGCGAGTCGTTGCTCAGCGCCTTTTCCATGTCGGTGACGACCGGCAGCGGTTCATAGTCGATTTCCACCAGGTCAGCCGCATCGCGAGCGGTGTACAAATCCTCAGCTACGACCGCGACGACCGGCTCGCCGACGTAGCGCACGCGGCCCATCGCAAGCACCGGATGCTTCGGCACCTTCAAGTCCGGCATCTGCATGGCGCAAGGGACCATGCCGACGGGCGAAGTGTCTTCGCTGGTATAGATCGCCACCACGCCAGGGAGCGCTCGGGCAGCGTCAGCGCGAATTTCCTTGATCTCGGCATGGGCGTGCGGAGAACGCACCAGCGCGCAATGCAGCATGCGGGGCAGCTTGAAATCGTCGGTGTAATGACTGATGCCGCGGATCAGCCGAGGATCTTCTTTGCGCTTGAGCTTGCGGCCGACCCAGTGAGCAGCTTGCGCCGAGCCGTTGCCGTTGGTTTTCTTGCTTGGGGGTGGCGGAGTGCTCGATTTTCCATTGGGTGCCATGGTTTCACCTCGCTCCGGCCGCGCGCGCGTCGACGGGCTTGTTCATCTTGCGAGCCGCAGAGCGCACCGCCGCCACGATGTTCTGGTAGCCGGTGCAGCGGCACAGATTGCCGTTGATGGCTTCGCGAATTTCACCATCGGTAGGATTGGGATGCCGCGCCAGCAAATCGTGGGAACACAAGATCATGCCGGGCGTGCAGAAGCCGCACTGCAGTCCGTGCTCTTCCCAGAAGCCTTCCTGAATCTCGTGCAGCTTGTCGCCGTTGGCCAGCCCCTCGACAGTGATGACCTTCCGCCCGTCAGCCTGAACGGCAAGAACCGTGCACGACTTGACAGCGCGGCCATCCAGCAAGACGGTGCAGGCTCCGCAAAGCGATGTTTCGCAACCTACGTGAGTGCCGGTCAGCGATGCCACTTCGCGCAGAAAATGTACGAGCAGCAGACGCGGTTCAACCGACGCGCGATGTTCGACTCCATTGACATTAATGGTGACGTTCTTCATAAGACCCTCAACTGCTTCGGAAACGGCAGGACGTTGTGCGGGCGCCCACAATAACAGAGAAAGGCCGCGGTTTACAAGCTGGACTGGGCTTCGCATCGAGAGTTTTCAGTGGCTGTTCGCAGTGTCGTTCGCTGTCGCTCGCGGTCACCGCGTGAAAGCGGGAGGAGGCGACTGCGGGTCACAGTTCTTGTGATTCAGAATGGGCGCACATCAGTGTGCAGGAGCATGTTGCCCGTTGATTGGGAGAGCAGCGGGGAGAAATGCAAGCTGGATGACGCGAATGCGGTTGGCTACCCCAGGGGCGAATCGCTCATGCGGAAGCGCGTGCGAACGTGTTCCGAAAGCAGCTCAATCGCGGAACGGTTCGAGACCGGATCCGTCTGCGCCAGGTATTTCATGGCTTCTACCAGCAGGCGTTGTCCATCGACGTAGCGTGGATCGGAGGTGCGTTCACGCTTCTTGCGGCCCATGTCGGGAGGTACGGGAATGGTGAAAACCTTTGCCATGAATCTCACTCTATGAGGTGTATTTGCAGTATATCGTCCCGTATAGGCGAAGTCAGCTTTTATCTGGCAAGACGCTGTTTCAGCGTCAACCCTGGGGCGAAGTGGTTTTGGTCTTGCTCGTCGTTTTAAGTTTGAAGGCGTTATCGGGAATCTTCTCGTTCAACTTGATATCCGAATACTTGGCGAGGCGGTAGTCACCCTGTCCTTGAAAGAACTGCTGTTGCACGGAAATGCCCCGGCTGGGGTCGATCCACAACAAGATGCGTTCCACGTTGTTGCGAACACTCTGCGATTTCGGGATCAGCTCCAGCTTGGCGGCCTTGACTGCGCCCAACTGCTCGTCTCCCAAATACTTGACGTCATAGGATTTGAGCAGCTCATGGCCTCCGCCGCCGAAGCCGAGAACCAGGAAGCTCTCGACATCTGCCCTCTTTTTGCCGGCATTGTATTCGGTGACTTGGTCGATCTTGGGCTGATAAACCGAAACTTTGCCGCCGCTGAACAGCACATATTTCTTGTCGGGTTCGGCGATGTCGGCCGCCATCTGCACTTCATCGCCCTGCCGCCGATAGTAGATCTTGCCCTTTTGCACATCGGTATCGTCGATTACTTTCTGATACTGGTCCCACTCAAAATTAGCTTCGGTCGTCCGAAAGTTGGCAGCAGCCTTGTCCATGGAGTCGAGGACGGCGTCAAGGTTGGTTTTGCTGGAATTCGCGGCTTGCCCCCACACGGGCAGAGAACCGGCTACAGACCCCGCCAGCAACATTGCCAGGACTGCCAGACGCGTTGTAGGGAATTTCATCAGCGATAGCCGGTGATTGCTGAAACAGGATTTCCGAAGCTTACTCTTTCTGTGCCCAGACTTTGTAATGATCCACCCGGCCCTTGGAATCCCTAATAGCTTCGTATTTCGTGACTGACACAGCCCCGGAGATGGGCTCAATGATTTGCCGCAACTGATCTTGAATTTCAGACGGCTGGGTCGCCGTAACTGCCGCGCCTTCAATCTGATAGATGAATCCACCCTGCCGATCCGGAACTACCTCTACTCCGGTTGGATGCGGGTTGTGTTCCACCGGTTTATCGTTGAAGTTAATCCAGTACGGCGAAAAAAGGACGAATACCAGGATAAGCGTGACCATGATGTCGTAGTGGATGGTGCCACGCTCGTACGACCAGAGGATGTAGCCGCGAATTGTCCGCCAAACGGCGTTCATCGGGAGAGATGGCGCGCTCGGAACCGCCGGGCTGGCATCGGCTCTCTGGGAGTGTATGTTCAAGTTGTCCACCTCGCAACCGAACTGTTTGACACCATTTCCGTGGGGTGCACCGTCCGTGTGGCACCGCCCGTATATAGATGCAGGTTAGAACTTCCGGGGTACGATTCTATCCACGCCAATATAAGGCCGAAGTGCCTGCGGAATCACTACACTGCCATCCGCCTGCTGATAGTTCTCGACGATTGCCACCCAGGTTCGGCCAATAGCGAGCCCACTGCCGTTCAGGGTGTGGACAAATTCCGTTTTATTCTTGCCCTCAGGACGAAAGCGGATATTAGCCCGGCGTGCCTGGTACGACTCGAAATTAGAGCACGACGAAATCTCGCGGTACAACTGCTGGCCCGGCAGCCAGACTTCGATGTCATAGGTTTTCGCCGATGCTGCTCCCATGTCGCCGGTGCAAAGGGCTACGACGCGATACGGCACGCCTAGTTTCTGCAACACCATTTCCGCATTGCGAGTCAGTTTTTCATGCTCCTCATACGAGCTTTCGGGATGGGCGAATTTCACTAACTCAACCTTCTGAAACTGATGCTGGCGGATGATGCCGCGCACGTCCTTGCCGTAAGAACCTGCTTCGCTGCGAAAACACGGCGTGCAGGCGGTGAGTGAAATCGGCAGCCGAGCAATATCGAGAACTTCATCGCGATAAAGATTCGTGACCGGAACCTCGGCGGTGGGAATCAGCCATAAATCGCGGTCCCCGAAAGGCACGCGAAAGGAGTCAGCGGCGAACTTCGGAAGCTGTCCCGTGCCATACATGGAATCTGAATTCACCAGGCAGGGCGGAAGCACTTCGGTGTAGCCATGCTCGCGGGTGTGCAGGTCGAGCATGAAGTTGGCGAGCGCGCGCTCGAGCTTCGCGCCCAGATCCCAATACACCGCGAAGCGGGCGCCGGTGATCTTGACGGCCCGCTCAAAATCCAGCACGCCAAGCTGCTCGCCCAGGTCCCAGTGCGCCTTGGGGTTGAAGTCAAACTGCGGCAGCGTACCCCAGCGTCGTACCTCGACATTCTCTTCGGCGCTCTTCCCTACCGGCACCGAAGCGTGAGGCAGGTTGGGGATGCCGGCGAGCAGTTGCCGTAAACGCGCATCGTACTCCTGGGCCGATTTCTCGAGCTGCGGGATCTTCTCGCGTAGATCCTTGGTTTGTGCGATCTGCGCGCTGGCATCCTGGCCGCTTTTCTTGAGCGCGGCGATCTGCTCCGAGGCCTGGTTACGCTGCGCCTTGAGGGTTTCGACCTCGGTGATGGCCTGCCGGCGCTCGGCGTCAATGGCGCGGAAGTCCTTGAGCACGTCGGCAGGATTCATTCCGCGATCGCGCAGCTTCTCTTCGACAAGCGACAGGTTGTCACGAACGAAAGCCAAGTCAAGCATAGAAACTTATTAATGTACCGGAAATGGCTGGGCGAATCACGGCTTAAGCACGGAGTACGCGAATGCTCCCATTTCGGGAACTTGCGGGATTGCTCAGAGCTGGCGGGCAGGCACTGCGGGATGTTCGGGTCAGCGAAACCAGACCGACCACACGACATCGACCGCGGTGTGCGTGATGACCGATGATAAAACCTGCCGGCGGTCACGCCAGGCGCGTCCATAGAAGACGCCGGCGATTGCTGCCAGAATTACGTAGCGCCAGTTGAAAGCGGCTCCCTTGTTGAAATGCGCTAATCCGAACAGGAGTGACGCCAGCGCCAAGGCTGCGGTCTGTCGTAGCCGCGACTCCAATAAATTCTGCAGAATACCGCGGAAAAAAATCTCTTCTGGAATTGCCGCGAAGAGGCCGGTTAGCGCGATTCGCAGCACAAAATTTCCGACCAGGGGCATGCCCTCGTGAAAATGAATGAAACGCAAAGCGAATCCCAGGCCGATGCCGAAGGGCAGGAAGAAAACGAATTCCCGCATCCCGACGACAGCCGCACGCGCGGTGGGCACGAGCGAGTAGCCGATTCCCGGCAGTTGGCGCACGACCAGGTAAACATATAAAACGGCATCGAGCAGAAAGAGCTTGGGAAGCGCCGCCAGTCCAGCGTAGGGCCAGGCGGACGCCAGTAGGCTGCTCATCTGAATCGCCGCGACGGCCCCCAGAACGATGCCGTCCTCGCAGACGAGCTTGTCCGTCGCAGCGCTTCGCATGAGCCATGCGGCAATCACCGGCAACAGGAATATCGTGCTGCAAACAGCTGGGCGCAAGTGTCCGGTGGCCACTGCAAACACGAGGTAAGGGATCCCGAGCAGGGCGGCGAGAATGATTTGGGGCCACGAGCTTGGGAGTTCTTGCCGCAGCCATTCCGCGGCGCCGAACCCGAACAGCCAGAGTGGCGCGACGAGCAGAGCAAAGCTGGCGAATGCCGCGGGAAAAGCCGTGCTTAAGGCGGCCGCGAGGCCAGTCGCTTGGATAATAAAAAACGCGGCAGTTACCAGCAGAACGTACGAGATTGTCCCGGCCAGCACGGACGAGGCCAGCAGCTCCGGCTCGCGAGGCAGAATGGGTTTCGTCATTGACCGGGCTGGACTGAGCGCTCGAGGCGCTATTTGCTCTGGCCCGTCGGAGACAACGACTTCAGATAGTGCACTATGGCGGTCGCGTCTTCCTTCGTCATGTGGTACTGCGGCATCGGCGGTCGCGGAGGCAGATCGTTATAGGCAATGCCGGTCATGAAGAATTTGATCGCCGAAGCTTCTTCCCAGCCGCGCAGTCCAGCGATGTTGGGAGCTCGTTCTGCCCACTCCGGAACCGGGGCCGCAGGCTTGAACGAAAGTTGTGCGCCCTGCAGCCACTTGTCCTGAATCAGTTCGCCCTTGTCATTCATGGGCGTGTGGCAGTCTCCGCATTTCGCAACTTCGGTGACCAGGTAGCGTCCGCGCTCGATTTCCGGGTCGCTGGCTGCAGACGATGAGACCGACATGGAAAACACCAATCCGATCGACAGCGCAATAAAAGCGATGGCTGCGGTGATGAGACCAGACTTCATGTTCGCCCCCGAATCAAGAAATCAGAAAAAGGATACTACAGGCCTGCCCGTGCCCCGCAATGGAACCGCGGTACAGCCGCGCAGCAAGAAAGTACTTCCAATCTTTGGCGATGACCCGGGGAGAATGTAAACTACGACGCAATGAAAACGCTGGGGCGATTCTTAAGCTGGGGGCTGTGCCTGTCATCGATCGTGGGATCCTGCGCCGCGTCGGCGTACAATGCGCATCCCAAACTGCTGGTAATCGTCATCATCGATCAATTCCGCGGAGACTACCTGGAGCGCTATCGCGACGGCTTCGGCGAAGGCGGCTTTCGCCTGTTCCTCGATCACGGCGCAAACTTCACCGAGTGTAACTACGATTACGCGAACACGCGGACGGCTCCGGGACATGCCACGCTGCTTTCGGGCGCTTACACCAGCGGACATGGGATCGTGGCGAATGAATGGTGGGATCCGCAAAAGAAAAAAATGGTCACCTCGGTCGAGGATGACGAAACTAGGACCCTTGGAGAAGGCGACGGTCCAGGCGCATCCCCGCACAATCTCCGGTCAGACACGCTGGGCGACGAACTCAAGCTGGCCACACAAGGCAAGGCGCGCGTGTTTGGCATCGCGCTTAAAGATCGTGCCGCGATCCTGCCCGCGGGTTTTTCGGGGGATGGCGCTTACTGGATCGATCAGAAGTCCGGCGCCTGGATCACGTCCTCTTATTACCGTAAAGATCTGCCGTCGTGGGTACAGGAGTTTAATTCTTCGAAACGCGTCGACAAATACTGGAACCGCGAGTGGAAAGACGAGGACGGGAAGACGTTGCGCCGAACCACGCCGCCGGGCGGCAACAAGGAATCAGCCGCATTCTTTGACGTGGTTGGGTCCACGCCTTTCGCCAACGATTATGAAATCGAGTTCGCCAAAGAACTCGTTTTGTACGAGAAACTGGGGAGTGGTCCCGCTACCGACCTGCTGATCGTCAGCCTTTCGGCGAACGATCTCCTGGGGCATGAACTGGGACCGGACGCTCCCGAGATGCAGGCCATGGCGCTGGCGCTCGATCGAGACCTGGCGGATTTCTATAGCTTCCTTGGCCACGAGGTGGGGCTCGCCAATGTTTGGTTAGCTCTTTCGGCGGACCACGGCGTTTCGCCTTTGCCGAGCGTGGCGGCGAGCATGCGCATCCCAGCAGCTAACCTGGGCAATGCCAAGGCGCAGCTGAACTCGGCCCTAGCCGCAAAACTATCGCCCGGCCGCGCGGCCGAATACGTCAAAAGCTTCGATTATCCTTTGGCGTGGCTCAACCAGGATGCCCTGGCAGCTCTCAAATTAGACGAGGCGGCCGCCGAACACGACGTGGGCGAGGCCATGCTGCAGCTCGGCTTGCGTGGTTACTATACCCGGACTCAACTGGCCGCGGGCGATGCGCCCGGCGCGGAATTGGGCCGCAAATTCCTGCACAGCTACTCGCCGGAAGGAGGGTGGTACGTGATGGGAGTTCCTCCCCCGTTTACTGTCGGCATCGCAAAGGGGACCGATCATGCCTCTCCCTATACCTACGACACGCACGTTCCGCTTGCCTTTTATGGATTGCCTTTCCAGCCAGGAGCATATCGCGACCATGCGGAACCAGTCGACCTTGCGGTGACGCTGGCCTCATTGCTTGGCATCAACGCTCCGAGTCATGCCACCGGGCGGGTATTGGCTGAAGCGCTGGCCGGACACCGCCGGGCGGAAGGCACCGGTCCTCTTCACGAGCTGGGGCCAAGAAAGCCCTCGACGACACCGAAGCCGGCGTCGCTTGAACTTTCGTCAGCGGGTGCACAATGACACCCACCGGCACTCCCGATCTTTCCGTCAGCATCGCCGGCATTGATCTGAAGAATCCCGTGATCGCGGCCAGCGGGACGTTCGGTTATGGCCTGGAATTTGAAGATGTCGTGCACCTGGATAAGCTAGGCGGCATCGTCGTCAAAGGGCTTTCAAAGGAGCCCATGGTCGGCAACCCACCCCCGAGATTGTATGAGACCGCCGCCGGGATGCTGAATGCCATCGGCCTGCAAAACATTGGAGCTCGCGCTTTTGTAGACGAGAAGTTGCCCGCGCTGCGCGAGAAGAAGAACGTAGTGGTGTTCGCAAATGTGTTTGGCTACACGCGCGCCGACTACGAGCAGACGATCCAGATCCTCAATGAAGGGGAAGGCATTGCCGCCTACGAGCTGAATGTATCCTGCCCGAACACGCAGCACGGAGGCATCCAGTTTGGTTGCGATGCCCGCCTGCTGGATGAAGTAGTGGCGACAGCCCGCCGCAACACCAAGCGGCCCATCATTGTAAAACTCTCTCCCAATGTGACCAGCATCGCGCAAATGGCGCGCGTGGCGCAGGATGCGGGCGCCGATGCGCTGTCGTTGGTCAACACATTCCTGGCCATGGCAATCGATGTAAAAAGCCGCAAGCCGCGAATCGCCAACGTCACCGCCGGATTATCCGGTCCCGCGATTAAACCGATCGCTGTACGCATGGTGTACGACGCGGCTCACGCGGTAAAAATCCCCGTAATCGGCATGGGCGGAATCTCCAACGCAGAAGACATTGCCGAGTTCATGTTGGCCGGGGCGAGCGCGGTGCAGATCGGGACCGCCAGTTACTGGGACCCGTGTGCTACGGAGAAAATTGTCGATGAGTTGCAGCGCTATGCATCGGAGAACGGGATTGCCAAGATTGCCGACCTGACCGGGGCTATGGTGATGGAGCAGTAGAGCGACCACTGGCGGTTATCGTCCGGTCGTGTACCAGATGGAACCGGGCGCCTGGTAGTTCATTCCTTCGCCCCACACCACTTGGGCGTCGCCGCGGTTGTCGATGGCGATTCCGAAATAATCTCCGAAGGGAAAGCTGAAGCCGCGGGGCTGGATGTAGTTATACCCCGGCACATAGGAGGAGAGCTGTGTCTCAGGCGACCAGCTCGCGCCGCCGTTCGTCGAGCTGCGGTAGAAAGTGTTCCAAAGCGAATGGCGCGCGTCCATCCACGCAATGCGAACGTCGCCGGCGGCTCCCGCTGCGATGGCGGGAAAAGAGTGCTCAACCCCCTTGGGGGCGGCGGATACGTCGATCTTGCGCGCCCAGTTCGCGCCACTCGTAGTAGACGAGGAGAAGTAGATTCGTTGTGCGCCCTTGTCCTTCACGCCCGCATTCCATAGTGCATACAAAGTTCCGGCGGCATCTGAGGTCATGGTGATTTGCGCGGAAAGGAAATCGGAATCGCATTCGGCGGAAGCGCACTCGGGTGGGGCGCCGGAGACGTCCAGCAACCTGGTCGTCCACTTTGGTCCGCCATCGGTCGACTTGCTCACGTACAACGTTACCGGACCCTTGGCGCCTGCGCTCTTGGAATATGCCGCCCAGGAGAAGAAGACGTTGCCGGAGATGTCAACTGTCGCGCCGCCGGCCTGGGACCATGCGAGCCGGGTGTTTGGGCTCACTTCAGCAACGCTGAAAGTCATGCCGGCGTCATGCGAGGCCGCCACCCACAACGTCTGGCGATGATTGAATCCGATGTACACATTAGGTCCGCGTGCCGCGAGGACCGGCTTGTCTATATCAAATTGCGTGCTGTGCGCGACCATGACGGACCAGGTCAGGCCGGCATCCAGGGACTTCGCCAGCACCAGGTCGCGTTTGTCGTTCTGCAGCCAGGACGCGTAAACCGTGTGGCGATCGGCGGGATCGACCACAATTTGCGGGTCAAATTGACCGGACGGCGCAGGAGAAATTTCCCGCGGCGGCTGCCATGTGGCTCCATTGTCGTTGCTGAGCACCAGCACCATGCTGGGAATGCGGCAATCGGCACAGCCCGGAACCTGGCCGTATTGCGGATAGAGGACATACACCGACCCGGCCCCGTCTGCCGCAATGGAGGGCTCCCATTGATCGCCTGCACTGTATCCCACGCGTTGCTGCGGCGAGAACCCGGATCCCGCAGCCAGGGCTGCCGGCACGATCGCGAGGCTGAGCAGCCACAGACCGAAAATGATGAACGGATTAGCTGATCGGCCGGCTGACAAGGCGCACTACTCCCGGGGCGGGGGAACCCACAATCTGCGACTCTACCCCGGAACTCCGTCCGGGTCAACTACCTGAAGGGTTTAGGCGGCGGTAAGAACGATTGGGGCGCCCTTGGTGATGACAATTGTGTGCTCATAGTGAGCGGACGGCTTCCGATCAGCCGTTTTCACGGTCCAGCCATCGCTCGCCAGCACGGCCCGGCCGCCGCCTGCGGCGATGATTGGCTCAATCGTGATCACCATCCCTTCGGTAAGTACGTCGCTGGCTTGCGGATCGGCATAGTTGGGAACGCGCGGCGCTTCGTGAATGGTTCGGCCAATGCCATGCCCGCCGAGATCGCGAATCACGGAGAAACCTTCGCGGCGCACTTCCCTTTCTACCACGCGACCGATCTCAAAGACTCTGAACCCGGCGCGGGCGACGAGGGTGGCCTTCTCGAATGCGCGCTGGGCACAGGCGATCAGGCGCTCTTTCTCCCGCGACACGGCGCCGACCGGAACCGTTACCGCGGCATCGGCCATAAAACCGTCTTTCTCCACGGTGACGTCCAGTTTCACCAGGTCACCCTCCTTCAAGGCGCGGTCCTGGGGAATCCCGTGCACGGCTTCTTCGTTCAGGCTGATGCAGGATCCCCCGGGAAACTGATAAACCAGAGCCGGAGCGGACTGCGCTCCTTCTGCCTGCATGACCTGGTTGCCAATCGCGTCCAGCTGGGCGGTGGTGACCCCGGGCTTCACGCTTTTTCGCATCGCCTCGATTACGCGATGTACAACACTGCCGGCTGCTTTTAGTCGCTCGAGTTCTTCCGGGGTAGTGATCGACACGGGCGCCTCCTTTGAATTATCTATGAATCAAGTTAACTCACGGGAGGGTTGTCGGGCCGTGAAAAATACCATGAGAATGAATGCCGCTACGTAAAAGGGAGCAACTTGGGAAAGCGTGAAGCCCAGAATGCGTAAAACCAACCCGAACAGGGCCAAGGATTCCGAAAGAGCATAGGTTGTAAGGTAGCCGGCTCTCCAGCGGTTCAAGGTGGGAAGGTCCGTGGACTGGGTTCGCAAGCTGGTTTCCGACTGCAAGACCAAGGTCCGGCGCACCACCAGGATGATGCCGATGATCGTGATTGCTACCAGAGAAATAACGTAGAACACCGACGGATTGGGCATGGGCGGGTTGAGCGTGACTCGCTCTCCCAAGAATATGTATAGGCCGATGCTCACCAGCATGGCGATTTGCAGGACACGCAGCAGCTTGACTGTAGCTTGCATTACTAAGATTTTGCCTCAGGTTGCGCTTTGCGGAATCCGAAAATCTGCGCTGAATCCGCGTAGCTAACACCCGACATCAGTGCTGATGGCGCGAGCTCAACGCGGGGCGGAACCGCAGTGAAACGCTGAACGAGACCGGATTCCTTCCGTACACAGAATCCAAAGCTGCGGGCTTGGAATAAAAGGTCAAGTCGGCTCCCAGCCCAATCTGGCCGACATGGTTTTGCACCAGGTCTCTAACCGCCCCAAATGTGTACGCGCCGACGCGGTAGGAGGGTATGCCGAGGGCGAAAGGGAATAGCTCGTCCTTATCAACGAGTTCCAAACGAGTGTAGGCATAATTGCGGCGCGCAAAATTCAGTGTGGATTCCAGCAGGTAGCTGTTCTGACTGGTGGCTTCCGAGGTCTTGTGTTTGCGGCCCCAGATCAGCGAGCTAGACCAGTTCCCGCCGGTAAATGGCCGATTGTACGAGACCGAAGCCGTCTGACGCCGCTGATTATCGTGCTCCAGCGCCTCCGGGTGCACCAGGTATCCATAACTGTACTGAGCGGTCCAATTGCGATTGGCGGCCACGCTCAAGCGGGCGGACCAGGAGTCGAGTGGATTCAGTTGAATGCTCCATCGCTGCTCGTTCGGTTCGCGCCCATTGAAGACGGAGCCTTCGAGCTTCAACCGGCTGATCACCAGGCCAGTGGTGATCACGCCAAAACTGGTATGGGTGGAGTCCTGCAAGTGATGTCCAAGTGGCGCGGCGGGCAACTCGGCAGCCGACGCCCGATGTAAATATGTGACCGGGCCCAGGGCAGGCTCAGCGGCGGGACCTCCGTAGAAGGACCATGAGATTTTGTCTCTTAGCGGCCGCTCATAGTACAGCGAAAGCTCCGAGAAGACATTGTGCGGATGCTGGTGATCGACCAGTGGCATGCCGTGATAGGTCTCGCCAGTCTGGAAAAGCTCCGGGAAACCGGGATGGGGGGCGGTCAGCGACTCCGCCGAAAACATCTGGCGAAGAATAAGCTTGCCACCTGCCCAGTGGCGCTGTTCCATGAACATGGCCCAGTTCGTCGACTGGGCCTTACCTGCGCCGCGAGGCCCGCCTTGATAGTTAAAGGTTGCGAAAATGACCCCGTGGACCATGACGTCCCACTCGCCCGATGCGATCATCCATTCGTACGCGGGCACGGAAGCCGGCTGCCACGCTGTGCCGGAACTTGCTCCCGGCGAAGGCAGGAACGAGAGTTGGGGGTTCATGCTCATGCCCGCCATGTCCATGCCCGGCATCGCCGCGGGCGCGGGCTGTCCAGGATCATGCGCAGTGTGCGCAGCGTCCTGCGCGAACCCGAAGAGATTCAGTAGAAGAATTGCAAACAAAATCCAGAATTGTCTTTGCATCGCCGTCTCACTCGTTGTTCACATGGCTGCGCGCCAGCGCAGCAGGGAGACACCGCGCAAGGCATCAGATCAATAGAGGCAGGAGCGTAGGCGGACTAGGGAGCGGAGCGGGCTCGATTCGAACGCGGAAAGCCGCAGGCAGGGTATTCGCATGCCAGAAATGCTGCACAAAACCCGAAATCCCGGGAGTTGAATCCCGCGGAACCATTGGCGATCGCACAATCGCCGATTCGGGGCTGGTTTGGCAGCAGGTGTGAGTGGCGCGCCTGGGCAGGCGAGAGTGCTGCCCATGTCTGTGACAGGGCAAGAGCGGTGTCCTGCTGCCATGGAGCGGCTGCGCGTCCAGCGTTGCCGAAAACGCGGCCAACAGCACGAAAATGGTCACTGCTTTGGTCACATGCGCCATTCAGGTCTGAGATGCGCAGCCCGGGCGAAAGATGCAGGCTCCACCATAGTCGAAATCCGCGGCTGAGTCTGCCGGAGAACCAGCAATTATGAGCCGGTAATCTTCAGCCGCAAATCTTCCGGCAGGCGTTCGCGGATTTCCGGCGGCAAACGATCGTGCACGTGCCGCGCCCCAAGTTTTGCCACGTCCACTACCGCCATGGGCGCGGGAGTCGCTACGGCAACCGCCAGCCATATCAGCGCCGATAGCGCGAAACCGGCGAGCGCGGCGATCTCAAGCCAGAAGGCGTGGCGCGGACCGAAATGGCGGATGACGCCGAACGCGAGAAGAAACACTCCCGCGGACAGTGAAGCCAGCACTATGAGAGAAACGTCAATGGTGCGATGGAGTTGCTGGCGGCTGTGGCAATGGGCGCAATCCAGCAGGTGCTGCTCGTAGTCGCCACGCATCTCGGGTGCAAGCCCGGAGATGTCGTAACGCCATCCGGCAAGAATTTTGCCCACGACGGGGTCAATGCACTGACTCATACGAGACTACAGTCGAATCGGATCCATGGGTATGGACTGCGAAGCCAGCATCACGCGATTTCTGAGCAGCGTTTGCCGAGGACCCAAAGCTCTCTCCGCTACTCCCCGGGCAATTTCAGGATGGTTGTTTTGCTCGCTCAGATGCGCCAACACAACGTATGCTGCTTCCCCATCATAATGCTTGGAGAGGAATTCTGCGAGTTTATCGTTGGACAGGTGACCCGTCAGACTGCCGACGCGCTGTTTCACCGACCAGGGATATGGACCGTTGCGCAAGAGTTCGATGTCGTGATTGGACTCAATCACCAGCACATCGCAACTGCGCAAGTGGTCGCGCACATTCGGCGGCATGTAGCCGAGGTCGGTGGCGACGGCGATCTTGGTGCCCTCCGCACGAAACGTAAATCCAACAGGATCGATGGCGTCGTGCGGGATAGTAAAGGGCGTAACTTCGATGTCGCCGATTTGAAAGCGCTTGCCGGAAGCGAACAGTTCCAGGCGGCTGATTTTCGGCAGTTCGCCATTGTCGTCGCGCAAGGCTCGCGTCCATGCGTGATGCGTGGAGCCGGTCATAAAGATTGGCACGTTCAGCTTCTTCGACAGGGTCTGCAACCCATAAATGTGGTCGCTGTGCTCATGGGTGATGAGAATCGCGGAGAGCCGGCATGGATCTTCACCTAGCTGCTTGATGCGCCGGAACGTCTCGCGGCAGGAGATGCCGGCGTCCACGAGGATGCGCGTGGACCCGCTGCACACCATGGTGCTGTTGCCACGGCTGCCGCTGGCGAGCACTGAGACAGAGACTCCCATCTTTCCGTCAGGATACTCCGGGCCGCTGTGGAACCGCGAGTATCTTTTGGTCGTGTGGAACCTGGGTGCGTAAGGCGGGACCAACTACGTCAGCAGATTATTGACGACCCTGCGACCAAATGATCCTCCGTAAGCGCCGGCTATGCCCGGCAAGAAGATCAGGAGAGCGCCATAGGTCTCGCCTTCATAGGGTTTACGTCCAAACAAGACATAGGCGAAGAAATCGACGATGGGCACTCCCATGGCAACCAGAACTACCCAGCGCCAGGGCCGTTCTGGACGTATGGCTCCGAGCACCATGCACGGCGCAAGCACCAGCAAAGCGGTGAATAGCAGGTCGCCTACTTTGACGTCGATCGATCCCGCAGCCACGCCCGCAATCACCGCGCAAAGATAGAAAAAGAAATCGCGCGGCCTCTCGCTATGCTCTTCGGGTTCGACGCGGCCCCATACGGTAGTCATATTTTGTCCGGCGCTCGAGTTCAGCGGCTGCCACTAGTATGCGTAAAATCCCTTGCCACTCTTTCTTCCCAGCCATCCGGCATCCACCATCTTGATCAGCAGGGGGCAAGGACGATATTTCGGATCGCCAAGACCCTCGTGCAGCACGCGCATGATATCGAGGCATACATCCAGGCCGATAAAATCCGCCAGGGTTAATGGGCCCATGGGGTGCGCCATACCCAGTTTAAAGACTTCGTCGATCGCCTGCGGCGTGGCCACACCTTCCATGACGGTATACATGGCCTCGTTGAGCAGGGGCATCAATACCCGGTTGGAAACGAAGCCCGGAGCATCGTTTACCTCGACCGGAGTCTTGCCTACCTTGCTCGCCAGATCGCGCACTGTGTCAAAGGTGGTCTGCGATGTTGCCAAACCGCGAATCACTTCGATGAGCTTCATGACCGGCACGGGATTAAAGAAATGCATCCCGATGATTTTGTCGGCGCGCTGGGTAAGAGCTCCGAGCTTGGTAATCGAGATCGACGAGGTATTCGAAGCCATGATGATCTCCGGACGGCAGATCCGGTCAAGGTCGCGGAAAATTTCCGCCTTGATGGCAAACTTTTCCGTCGCCGCTTCCACGACAAAATCGCAATTGTTCATCGTCTTTCGATCGATGACCGGCTGAATGCGCGCCAGCGCCGATTGCTTATCACTGGCGCTGATTTTGTTCTTCGCAACCTCGCGGTCCAGGTTCTTGCTGATGGTCTGCAGGGCGCGGTCAACAAACTTCTGGTCCACATCGCACAAAGCCACTTCATAGCCGCCGCTGGCGAACACGTGAGCAATGCCATTGCCCATAGTGCCCGCGCCGACCACCCCGATCCGCCTGATTTCCATGCCGCGATCTCCGGAAGCAACTACTTTTACTATCAAGAATTTGCAGTGTAGCAGAAAGGCGGATGCCGATTCGAAAAGAGCCGGGCAAAGGTAATGGTGAAGGGTTACGGAGGAGGAGGGAAACCACGGTGTGTGCGCACGCCGCAAGGGTTGCAGCAGCCGCGTGCCGGGCTCGATTCGTGACCTGCGGCGGTCGCAACCTGTTGCTCGCTCTTCCCCGGTGCGGCCAGCACGAGCAACTCCGCGGCAACACCAAGCCACTCGAAAAGTCGCGCTCTGCTTCAGAAATATAGTTGGCAGCACGGCAGGAACAACAAGGCATCCCATTTCTCAAGAACACCGGGCCGGCACCCGACCTGTTCTGGAGGTCTGGCGGTGAGGATGGATGCTCCCGGTCGGAGGTGAATATGACCAGCAGGTGCCTGTACAGGCGATTGGGATTGGCAATTTTGGCGCTGGCGGTAGCGGTGGGTTTCAGTTCGCTTGCTGTGGCGCAGCGCGACGATGACGACTACGGGCCATACGCTTCCTCGCGGGCGAATCCGCGGCAAGCGCACGACTACGGCTACCAGAACGGCTATCGAGATGGCCTGCGGAAAGGACGTCACGAGGGCCGCGAGAACGATCCCGACGACTTCCGCAGCGAAGAGTGGCGCAATGCCAGCAACGGCTACGAGTCGTGGATGGGACCCTTTGGCGCTTTCCGCGACGGATATCGTGATGGCTACCGTGACGGGTTTCGGGCGGGCTTTCAGCGCGTGCAAGGCGAGGATTACGACGACGACGCCTACTACCCGGGCCAGCCACCGTACCGCGTACGCGTCAACAATAACCCGCGCTGGTATGGCGGCAACACCGGTTACAGCGTGGGATATCGGGATGGCTCGTCGGTAGCCCGCGAGGACCTTGCCAACGGCAAGCCTTATAACCCCAATCCGCGCGGCCGGTACGATGACGGAGATCACGGCTATCGCAGCGAGTACGGCAGCAAGAGCGCCTATAAATCGCAATATGCCAGCGGATACCGCGATGGGTACGCCTCCGCGTTTGGAAGGCGGTACTAGAACTTCAGCAACGCCTGACACCGTTCTCGCGGCTTAGGCCGTAGGGAATACCACATTGTCCGCCGGGAAGCCGGCGGATTTTTTTTTGCATCTTTATCTTGATGTCAAGAATCTTTATGCGCGAAGTCTGACAAACATGGCAAATCGAAATCAGGATACAAGAGGGGTTCACGTCTGGCTGGTCTTAATGAAGGCGTACCAGGCGCTGAACCGGAAAGCCATGCCCAGCATCGCCAACACCGGACTGTGTTTCTCGGATTTCGCGGTGCTGGAGATCCTGCTGCACAAAGGGCCGCTCCCGGTTAACGCCCTGGGGGCGAAGGTTTCGCTTACCAGCGGATCAGCCACCGCGGCCATCGATCGGCTGGCCGGCAAGGGGCTGGTGCGCAGGGCGGACAATCCTGAAGATCGGCGCGCACGCATCGTGCACCTCACTCCCAAAGGTAAGAACCTGATCGAGGCGGCGTTTCGCATTCATGAACACGACATGGAAGCGGCAGTCAGCGCCCTCTCCCCGGCCGAGCGGCAGACCTTAATAACCCTTCTCAAAAGAGTGGGGAAATCTGCAGAGGCCACGACTTCCACACATGGAGCAAGTCATGCGAAAAATTCTTAGGACAGATCCGTCCAACTACACAATAGCGGTCATGCGGCTGGTGTTCGGGATAGTTTTCTTCGCGCACGGCGCACAGAAGATGCTCGGCTGGTTTGGCGGATACGGCTTTTCCGGAACCATGGGCTTCTTTACCCACCAGCTCGGCATTCCGGCGCCTTTCGCCTTCCTGGCGATCGTGGCGGAGTTCTTCGGCGGCATGGGACTCATCCTCGGCTTTCTGGGGAGGATCGCGGCATTCGGGATTGCCTGCAACATGCTGGTTGCGGTCGCCATAGTGCATCGCCATGTGGGCTTCTTCATGAACTGGGGAGGCACGCAGAAAGGCGAAGGGTTCGAGTACCACTTACTGGCGCTGGTGATTGCCTTTGCGTTAATAGTGTTCGGCTCAGGAGCGTTGTCGGTCGATTCGCTACTGACGCGCTGGGAGTACTACTCGGCAAAGGTTAGCGCCTGAGAAGCGGGAGCGCTCTCGCGTTCAGTATGGGAACGCCCGAAGAGTCGCGTGCTACTTCTGCTTTTTGGCTACATCAAGGCGGGTTTCGGCCTTCTTCAGCGCAGACTCAGCCCGCGAATAGTCGGTATTCGGATCCCCGCTGGTCAAGTGCTGCTCTGCCCGCTCCCTGGCCTTCTCTGCCCGGGTAACATCGATCTGGTCGGCGGGTTCGCAGGTCTCCGCCAGTACTTTGACCTTGTCGGGAAGGACCTCGGCAAAGCCCCAGGCTACCGCGAGATGATGCGTGTACCCGTTATTACGGTAGCTGATTTCTCCCACCGCCAACTCGGTAATCAGCGGCGCGTGCCCGGGCAGAATTCCCAGGTAGCCGTTCTTGCCGGGAAGCTGCATCTCTTCCGCGGCATCGTTCACCACCATTTTTTCCGGGGTGACGATCTCGAGTTTGAAAGTGTCGGGCAAGAAATTTCTCTAAATGCAGCTTTCAGCGGATACCGCAAATAAGCACGTCAAATCTGAAGTATGTCCTAAGCGGCGGCCGCGGTCTTCAACTTCTGCGCGGCTTCGAGCACCTCGTCGATGGTGCCCTTCATGTAGAAAGCCTGCTCGGGTATATCGTCGTGCTTGCCTTCGACAATCTCCTTGAAGCCTTTCACGGTGTCGGCCACCTTCACGTAGCGCCCCGGTGAACCGGTGAACTGCTCGGCCACGTGGAATGGTTGCGACAGGAAGCGCTGAATCTTCCGCGCGCGAGCTACCACCAGCTTCTGGTCTTCACTCAACTCGTCAATGCCGAGAATCGCAATAATGTCCTGCAGATCCTTGTAAGTTTGCAGCGTCTTCTTCACCGATTGGGCAACGTCGTAGTGTTCCTGGCCCACGATGCGAGGGTCGAGAATGCGAGACGTTGACGCCAGCGGATCGACGGCGGGATAGATTCCGATTTCCGTCAAGGCGCGCGAGAGCACGGTGGTTGCGTCGAGGTGAGCGAAAGTCGTGGCCGGAGCGGGGTCGGTCAAGTCGTCGGCGGGAACGTAGATGGCCTGCACCGATGTGACTGATCCCTTTTTGGTAGAAGTGATCCGTTCCTGCAGTTCGCCCATTTCCGTTGCCAGGTTCGGCTGATAACCCACGGCGCTTGGCATTCGGCCGAGGAGAGCGGAAACCTCGGAGCCCGCCTGGGTAAAGCGGAAGATGTTGTCGATAAACAGCAGCGTGTCGGCTCCTTCGACATCGCGAAAGAACTCGGCCACGGTGAGTCCGGTCAGCGCCACGCGCAAACGCGCTCCCGGCGGTTCAGTCATCTGCCCATAAATCAGGGCGGCTTTGGATTTTTCCGGATCCCCGGGTTTAATCACGCCCGACTCCGACATTTCCAGCCAGAGATCGTTGCCCTCGCGCGTGCGCTCACCTACACCGGCAAAGACTGAAAAACCGCCATGCTGCTTGGCAACGTTGTTAATCAGCTCCATGATCACAACCGTCTTGCCCACGCCCGCGCCGCCGAACAGGCCGATCTTGCCGCCCTTCAAAAACGGCTGAATGAGGTCAACGACCTTCACGCCGGTTTCAAACATTTCCGCGGTGGTCGCCTGCTCATCGAAGGCCGGCGCTGGACGATGGATCGGCATCTTCTCTTTGAACTGGATGGGGCCGAGATTATCGACCGGCTCGCCGATCACGTTCATCACGCGGCCAAGGGTGCCACGGCCGACAGGAACCGAAATCGGACCGCCAAGATCGATGGCCTTCATGCCTCGCACCATGCCGTCCGTAGGCTCCATGGCGACGCAACGCACGCGGCCTTCCCCGAGATGCTGCTGGACTTCGAGAATCACCTTGATGGGCATGGGCACCTGGAAGCCGTCACTCACCACGCGCAACGCCTGATAGATGGGAGGCATGGTCGCTTCGGCGAATTGCACGTCCACTGCCGGGCCCGCCACTTGAATTACGTGTCCAATATTTTCAGCCATAACTTTTGTTCTCAGCCTTCAAATCTCAGGTTCCCGCAGCCCACCAGGTCTATTGGGACGCCGCGGCGCCGCTGACAATCTCGATGATCTCTTTCGTAATCTTTGCCTGGCGAGCGCGGTTCATGGCCAGGGTCAAGGAATCGATCATGTCGGTTGCGTTGCTGGTAGCCGAATCCATCGCCGTCATCCGCGCCGCGTGTTCGGCGGCAACCGACTCGAGCAATCCATGGAAAATCTGAATGCCCACATATTTGGGAAGCAGCGCATTGAACAATTCGCCCGGGGGCTGTTCGTAAATATAGTCAACCTGCGCGCTACCGAACTTCGCCGCTTCGGCATCCGCCGCATGAGTATCGGCCGGACGCAACGAGACACCGGCGCCTTTGGCTGCTTCGATGGCCCGCTCGCGTTCTTCCTGGGTCATGCCTTCCGCCTGGCGCACCGCCGCGGTACCAATCTCCTCAATGGGCAACACCTGCTCGACTACCAGGCGCTGCGCGATCACCGATTTGAATTCGTTGTAGACGATGTACACAGAGTCGATCTCGCCATCGCTATAGCGCTGGATCACACGCACCGCCACTTCGCCGGCCAGCGCGTATTCCACCTTGTTCAGAACGCCAACTTTTTCGCCCACGATGGTGGTCCGCGGAGGTTCCTGCGATTCCGCCGCCCGCGGCTGAGCAACAGGAAAGCGGCGACGGAAGAAATCGCGGCCTTTCCGGCCGATCGCCTCAATTTCGATATTTTTACCTGCCTTCGAAAGTAAGAACCGCGAGGCCGCTTTCAGAATGTTGGTGTTGAATGCTCCCGCTAAACCTTTGTCGCCGGTGACTACGATCAGCAGGATATTGTTCTCCGGACGCTGAGCCAGCAGGGGGTGCCGCGGCTCGCCAGTTTCAGGATCGTAAACCTCGGCGCGCGACACCAGCGACTTCAAAACGTTGGTCAACATCTGCGCGTAAGGCCTGGCTGCCAGGGCGCGGTCCTGGGCGCGGCGCAGCTTCGCCGCGGAGACCATCTTCATGGCCTTGGTGATCTGCCGCGTGTTGGTCACGCTGCGGATCCTGCGCCGGATATCAAGAATGTTAGCCATTCATCGGGGCTTTCGTCGCGTGCCGGCAACCGACTGCCGTCGCCTTGTGCTCTGTTACTTCGCCGCTACCGCTTCCTGCCTTGTCGCGGAGAACTGCTGCTTGAACTCCGAGATGACCTTCTTCATGTCGTTCTTCAAGCCATCATCGAGCACCTTCTTCTCCATGATGGAGCGCAACAGGCCGGGGCTGGTCGCGTCCACATACTTGTACAGCTCCTTCTCGAAGTCGCGCACCTGGTCTACGGGCATGTCATCGAGAAAGCCGCCAGTTCCGGCAAAGATAATCAGGATCTGCTTGGAGAACGGCAGAGGTGAAAATTGTCCCTGCTTTAAGAGCTCGACCAGCCGTTGGCCGCGGTTTAACTGGTTCTGCGTGGCCTTGTCGAGATCGCTGCCGAACTGCGCGAAGGCCGCTAATTCGCGATATTGCGCGAGCTCCAGCTTCAGAGTGCCCGCAACCTGCCGCATGGCTTTGATCTGCGCGCTGCCGCCGACACGGCTTACCGATAAGCCCACGTTCACCGCGGGCCGTACGCCCTGGTTGAATAAGTCGGTCTCGAGATAAATCTGGCCGTCGGTGATGGAGATCACGTTGGTCGGAATGTAAGCGGACACGTCGCCTGCCTGCGTCTCGATGATGGGAAGCGCGGTGAGCGAGCCGCCGCCCTTTTCATTGCTCAATTTAGACGCGCGTTCGAGCAGCCGCGAGTGAAGATAAAACACATCTCCGGGATAGGCTTCGCGGCCGGGGGGACGGCGCAGCAACAGCGAAATCTCGCGATACGACGCGGCATGCTTGGAGAGATCGTCGTAGATACACAGGGCGTGCCGCTTCGAATCACGGAAAAATTCGCCCATGGCGCACGCCGCGTAAGGAGCGATGTACTGCATGGGAGCGGGCTCCGAGGCCGAGGCCGCGACCACTATGGTGTACTCCATCGCACCGTAATCTTCGAGAATCTTGACCACCTGCGCGATCGATGAACGCTTTTGCCCGATGGCGCAGTAAATACAAATCAGATCGTTGCCCTTGTTGTTGATGATGGTGTCAAGAGCAACCGCGGTCTTGCCCGTCTGTCGATCACCGATGATCAACTCGCGCTGCCCGCGGCCAATGGGGATCATGCTGTCGATGGCCTTGAGGCCTGTGGCCATGGGTTCACGCACGGGCTGCCGATCGATTACGCCCGGCGCCAGGCGTTCCAGCGGAATATATTTGTCGGTGGCAATCGGCCCCTTGTCGTCGATGGGCTGACCCAGGGAGTTCACCACGCGACCGATCATCGCATCGCCAACCGGGACGCTCATGATGCGGCCAGTGCGCTTGACCTCGTCGCCTTCCCGGATCTCCGTGTATTCACCGAGCAGAACCACGCCTACCTGGTCTTCCTCCAGGTTCATGGCGATGCCGGCCACGCCGTGCGGGAAGGACAGCAGTTCGCCCGCCATGACCTTGTCGAGGCCATAGACGCGGGCGATGCCGTCACCCAGGGTAATGACGGTTCCTACTTCGTCGACGGCAATCTTCGACTCGTAGTTCTCAATCTGCTCGCGAATGAGTTTGGTAATTTCGTCTGCTTTGATTTGCGCCATGAATTCGCTCTCACGCTCCAAGCTTCGGCTGCACGGCAATGAACCTCAGCGGTTGCTATTCGGCCGCACTCCGCGGAGTTGTCGCAGAACTTCAGCGGCTGGATTCTGATTGCCGCACACCGCGGACTTACGCGCTTCCCGCAATTTTTTCCCGAACTCTCTGCAACTGGCCAATCACCGATCCGTCGTAAATGGTGCTGCCCACGCGCACGACAGCGCCGCCCAGCAAGGACGAGTCGCGCTGGTAATGGGCTTTCACCCGCTTGCCGATGAGCTTGCCAATTTGTGCTTCCAGGGTATTCCTTTCGGGGTCGCTCAACTCTCGCGCGCTCGTGATCTGGGCTTCGGCAAAGCCGAGCCGGTCGTTAATTTCGCGCTCGAACTGCTCAACCATGTCCGTCAGGAACGGTATTCGCCGGTGATCGATCAGGACGGCAACAAAATTCCGCACCGGCTTGGAAAGGCCTTCCCGGGCTACGATTGCGTCCAGCAACCCACGCTTCTGTTCGGCAGGGATTGAAGGATTCTCCCATACCCGCCGTAATTCCACGCTCTCGGCCAGCGTGGCTTCGATCACGCGGAGTTCCTGGACCGCCTTGCCCGCGTCCAACTTGTCATGGAGAACCACGTCCGCGAACGCGCGCGCGTAGGTGCTGGTGACTGCGGCCATGACTAGCGTCGGCCTTTCTGACCGTTGCCGTTCGGAAGCTGATCGGCGAAGCTGCGCACCAGTTGCTGGTCGGTGCTGGCGTCTACGTGGATCTGCTTCTTCGCCAGCGACACCGCGAGGTCTGCCGCGTAGGACGTGAGTTCACGGCGCGCCTGCTTGGCCGCGGCCGTAATCTCCTGCTCGGCTGACTCGATGATCTTGCGCTTGTCGTCCTCCGCAGCCTCGCGCATGCGCTCTTCCTCGGCACGCGCCTCCTGCTCGCTTGCGTGGCGCATCGCCTGAATCTCGTCGCCGAGGCGTGAAAGCCGCGCCTCAATCTCCGATAAGCGGCGGTTAGCATCCGCACTGGCCGTGCGCGCTTCTTCCATCGCCCTTTGAATGGAAACAGTCCGGTCGCGGAACATGCCGGGCAGGAATTTCTTCGAAGCCCATATGATGCCGGCAGTGACCACGCCGAAGTTTAATAAAACTGCGAGCCAGTAGGCGCTGTTGAGACTAAGGCCGGTGTGTCGCGCCAGCCACTTGATGGATCCCGACTGCCGGAAAGCGGCATTCTCGTCGCCTTCACCGGCCGCTTCGCGCGATTCTTCCGCCAATTGCGCGCCCATGCTCCGCGCGCGTTCTTCCTTGCGCGTTCGCTGCTCCTGGTCTTTGGCTGAGTTTTGTGCCGGCTCACCGCTTTGCGACGCGCTGTTTTGTCCGGAGGGCGACGACCGCGCCTCTTGCGCGGCGGCACTGCCCAGTACACCGAGCAGCATTACCAGGCATGCGAGCACTGGCAGGCAGCAGAGCTGGCGAAGAGTGACGGGGATCGGCTTCATGGCCGTCCGCCTGCTGCCGGCGCAGCCACCGGATGCAGAATGCTGCGGATGATCTCAATGGCAAGTTTTCCCGCTTCGGCCTGCAGGTCCATCTGTGCTTTCGTCTTGTCCTGCTCAATGGCCTGGCGGGCCATCTTGACCTGCTGCTGCGCTTTGACCCGGGCATCGGAGACGGCTGCAGTTCGCGCCTGCAGAATCTGCTGACGACGCGCTTCTTGCGCACGAAAGACGGCCACACGCGCCTCGCGGATTTTCTGCTCGTATTCGGCGGTCCTGGCCTCAGCGGCGGCGATATCCGCGCGCGCCTTCTCCATGGCGCCTTCCGTCTGGCGGCGCCTTTCCGCCAGCACCTTCACCAGAGGCCGATGCACGACCGAGCTGTAAATGGCATAGAGCAGACTTAGCAAAATGATGGTCGGAATGGATCCGAGCAGTAATTCGCCTAGCTGCCTGAGTATCTGTTCCATGTCAGCGGAGTACCAGGAAAATGAGGGCTTTTAAAACTCTTAAAATTAACAGTTCGCGAGGTTTAGTGTCAATGTAAACGCCCGCGGTTACCATGCCATTACTCGCCCACTTCGGGCCTGAACGGGGTGATTTGCAGGTTCAGGATGGTGCACGATTTTGCAATTGTCCTTGACATCTCGAACCAGGGGGCTAACATAGAAATATCACCTCCGATCCAATTCAGGATCGAGTGGGCCGATAGCCAAGGAAAAGTCACCGCTTCTTGGCTGCCGGCCCATTTAATTTTGCAGACCAACTCGCTTTTCGCCGCTTCCAGTTCTTGGACAAGTCTCCTTCGTAGACCCAAACGCCCGTTCAAAGCGAAAGCGTCGGACAAAGCGGGAGTCCAGACACTCGTTTCCAGTTATCCACTGGCGGTGAAAACTGACACGATTCTCCATTCCCCATCCGACTTCGAAAGCGTCATGTAGTCAAGCCAGTGCGGGTGACGAGTTTGGCGGAAGCGATGTCCGCAGGGTAATTACTCCAGAGTAGCCGCACGAATTTACTTTCTTGGTGCGCGCGCACAACTCCTCTCAGGCAAATGCCTTAGCAGTGGCGAATTACCGCGTAAATACAGTTCAGAAAAGCTGATTTCCACAAGACTTGCTCAGGGTTGGGGAGTAAAATGCGCTTTGGTCATTGGAATGCCGTTCTGACCTCATCCCTGTCCAGGAAAGGATTAGTTGCAACATGTGGAAGCCCACGAATCAACCAACGCCCCCTGCCCGGCCGAGCACACCTGAGCCGGACCGCCCCGTTACGCACACGCCGACGGCAGCGCCCGTAATGAGCGAACCCGCCCCGGCACCGCGTCCGGTATCGGCCACCACGGCGGACCAGGCGACGATCGGCAAATCGCTGGTCATCAAGGGCGAGGTAACCGGTTCCGAGTCCCTTTACATCGATGGCCGGGTGGAAGGCTCCATCAACCTTGCGGGAAACCGGGTAACGGTCGGCCGGAACGGAATTGTTTCTGCGAATATCAACGCGCGGGAAATCGTGGTGCTCGGCAAAGTGCGCGGCAACCTCACGGCCAGCGACCGCGTGGATATCCGCAGCGACGGCTCCCTCACCGGTGACGTGGTCGCGGCGCGTATCTCCATCGAAGACGGCGCCTTCTTCAAGGGCGGTATCGATATCCGCAAGGCGGGTCAGAAAGCGAACGGGGCGGAAGAGTCGAAGAGCGCGTCCAGCGCCAATGAGCCTGCCGCCGTTGCCGCACGCGCTTAAGTTTTTTCCAAGTTGCGACGGGCGCTCCTCTATCGAGCGCCCGTTTTCTTTTTAGCGCCCCTCTGCCGCGTTCCCCGCATCTCAATTCTGCAGCATCGGCGCTGACACGTTTAGATCGCCAGCTCACGGCTCGTTGCCGGCCCTCATAGTCTCCCCTGCCTGCTGCTCCGCCACATGCGGATACGCGGTATGTTTTCGCCGTCGCAGGTCGCCCGGCAGTTCGGATCGCAGCAACCAGAGCCCCGCGGCGGTTGCGCCGGCCCAGGTGACGCATACCAGTCCAAGCGCGAGCACATCCGATCTCCTGCTGCCATCCATCGCGATCAATTTTGCGATGTTACGACATAGCAGAAAGGCAACCAATGCGGTGAACCCCGCCTTGCCCAACTCGCGCCAGGGGAGTGCTCCTATTCGCACCAGTTTTCTGCGGTTGAGAAGCCAGGCAAGCACGACGGTATTGGCAACGATGCCGAGGTCGGACGCCACCGCCAGCCCCCTGACTGAGAAACTCCTGAACAGGGCTGAATACACCGGCAGAGAAATGAGGGTGATGGCGGTGCCCGCCACCATCGGAGTCAAGGTGTCGCTCGCGGCATAGAAGGCGCGCGCGTACAAACCCTGCGCTGACCAGAACGCCAATGAGATGGAGAAGATGAAAAAATAGAGGGAGGTCTGAACCGAGTCGTAGAAATCGAAATGACCCCGCCGATATACCAGATCGATCAGCGGGAGCGCCGCCGCCATCATCCACGCGGTGGCAAGAAATGACGCCGCCACCACGCGATAGACCGCGCCGTTGACAGTCGCGGCAAACTCTTCCATGCGTTTTTCCCCGAAGAGGCGCGCGAAGAACGGCAAAGAGGCCTGTCCGGTGGCTTGCCCCAGAACCGCAATTGGCACAGCCATCAGTCGCTTTGCATAATTAAGCCTGGAGATCACGCCAGTCCCGCCGGAACCGAAGTAGCGCAGGATCCAATCGTCAGCGGTGACCAGCGAGACGCCGAGCATCAGCGGGATGGTGAGCTTCACCCACTCGCGGAATGATGGATTGCTGATGTCAAACGATGGCCGGTAGCGCGGGCCGATTCGCGCGGAACCGATGGCATTGATCAGAAACGGCCCGGCAAAACTTCCGATCAACGCGCCCCAGGCCAGTGACGCGATGCCCAACTGCTTTCCCGCCGCCACTCCGCCAATGATGATGCCGAGGTTGTATATCAGCGGCCCGAAGGCCGGAAATAGAAACAAGCGGTGGGATAGCAGCACCGCCGAAACGATTCCTCCAACGTAAAAGAAAATCTGCGCCGGGAGCAGGATGCGGGTCAAGTGAGTGCAAAGCTCTACCTGCGCGGGGTTGAAGCCTTTGAACATCCACCCGACAAATTGACGCGTGAAGATCTCGGCGACGACGGTGCCCGCGGCAAGCACCGCCGTCATGACCGTGATAATGACGGAAAAGGTTTTTTCCGCGTCGCGCTCTCGCTTTTCCGCAAGAAAACGCGTGTAGATGGATATAAACGTGATGGAAGCGGTGGCGCCCGCCACGATGTAGTTCAGCCAGTCGGGCAGCGTGAAGGCGGCCACGTAGGCGTCGGTCTGCAGGCCCGCTCCAAACGCGTAGGCAATGTAGGCTTCACGAACGTATCCAATGACGCGCGACGCCATCACTGCCGACATCAGCAGAAGCGTCGCGGAAAACGCACTGTGCTGATGCGAAGGACGGAAATAACTGAGTGCCCGGCGGGCCGCGAGCCTGGCCTTGGCGGAGTCGGCATTGTTCGCGGGTGGCAATTCAGTGTCAGCGTACCAGAGATAGCCAGCCCGAGCGACGCACGATCAAAGCAATCCGGAAAAGGGTTCCCGGATGCTAAACTACGCCCTTATGCCTGAGGAAAAGCGTTCGCGCGCCCTGCTGTGGATCGTGATCGGCGGTGGCGCATTCTTTCTTTTTGTGCTCGCGGTGTTTGGCCTGGTGTATATCACGCTGCACGCAGGCGGAGAGTCCTCAAGCCTGGGAGGATTTGGCGGACGTATCGGCGTCGTCGACCTAGAAGGGGTGATCATCAGTCCCAAGGTCATTGTCCCGCAGCTCAAGAAATTTGCCGATGATGATTCCATCAAGGCCATCATCCTCCACGTGAATTCGCCGGGCGGCGGTGTCGCGGCCTCGCAGGAAATTTACGGCGAGGTGAAGCGCATCCGCGAAGAAAAGAAAAAGCCGATTGTCGCTTCCATCGAGACTGTGGGTGCGAGCGGCGCGTACTACGTGGCGTCAGCCACGAATAAAATTTTTGCGGATAAGGGCAGCGTGGTGGGTTCGATTGGCGTCATCGCCGAGTGGGTCAATTACGGCGACCTGTTTCACTGGCTCAAACTGAAGGATGTTACGCTCAAGACCGGTGAATTCAAGGATACAGGCTCGCCCACTCGCGACCTCACGCCTGCCGAACAACAGTACCTGCAAGGTCTTATCAACAACATGTTTTCGCAGTTTATCCAGGCTGTCGCGGATGGCCGCAAACTCAAGGTCGACAACGTGCGCTCCATTGCCGACGGCCGCGTATGGACGGGCGAGCAGGCGCTTGGACTGAAACTGGTGGACCAGGAGGGCGATTTTGAAGCCGCCGTCAAGGACACGGCAAAGTCGGTGGGTATCAAGGGCGAGCCGGTGCTCGTGCATTCCGAGAAAGACCGCAAGACTGTTCTGGACCTGTTATTCGGCGACATCTCCGAATGGATTCCCACCCGGGAGAAAATTTTGGACCAGAGGACCGAGTTCTTCTACTTGTGGAAATGAGCGCCTGAGCAGAGCCCGGAAGTTCGCGGCAAAGATGGACTTGCACAGAAGCCCTGAAATTTGAGAAGGTTATGCAGGCCCAAAGATCCTACAAGAGGCCAAACGGAAGCTAACATGCCAGACAGCGATGGAGCGAAGAGGTCTATGACAAAGGCAGATCTTATCGACGAGGTGTCGCGCTTAGCCGAACTCACCCGCAAAGATAGCGAAGTGATTGTGGAAACTATCTTTGACAGCATCGTGCGTTCGCTGCGTGTAGGCGATAAGATCGAAATTCGCGGCTTCGGCAGTTTCCGCACCCGGCAACGCAAGCCCCGCGTCGGCCGCAACCCTAAAACCGGAGACCGGGTGGAAGTTCCGGCCAAGAAGATTCCGTTCTTTAAGCCCAGCAAGGAATTGAAAGACCTAGTGAACAACGCGGCTGCGGAGCAGGCGAGCGGCGCTCCGCCAACATCCGCGCCTTCTACCCCGTCGACGCCTGCGATGTAAGGCGCGGCAGCAAGTTCCATTCGAACCCGCCCACTCGCGGCGGGATGCTAGACTATTCGGTCATTTTCACATGTGGGGGAACGATTGACCGATCCCGTGCTGGTGGTCCACGGCGGCGCCTGGGCGATGCCCGATGACATGGTGGACGCACATCTTCGTGGTGTGCGCAACGCGATCGCCGCGGGCTGGCGCGTTCTGGCCCGCGGAGGCGCGGCTCTCGATGCCATCGAAGAAGCGGTCGTCATCATGGAAGACGATGAGACCTTCGACGCTGGCCGCGGCAGCTTTCTCAATTGCGAAGGCAAGGTTCAGCTTGACGCGCTCATCATGGATGGCGCAACCCTGCGCGCTGGCGGCGTCGGTTGCGTGGAGCACCTCCGGAACCCGGTAAGAGCCGCGCGCAAGATTTTGAGCGAGAGCCTGCACGTCTACTTCGTTGCCGAAGGCGCGGAGCACTTCGCGGTGGAACATGGGCTGCCCCTCTGCAATAACGAGGAACTGGTAATCCCGCGCGAAGTGGAGCGGCTGCGCGCCTTCCGGTCAAATCCAGACGAGCATCACAAGGACCTCTTCGCGCCGGCTATTTCGCATGACACTGTCGGCGCGGTCGCTCTCGATCGATACGGCAATATCGCCGCCGCGACTTCCACCGGCGGCACCTTAAACAAAGCGCCAGGACGACTGGGCGACTCATCGCTCATTGGCTGCGGTTGCTATGCCGATAACGACAGTGCGGCAGTTTCCACCACCGGATGGGGCGAACCCATTATGAAGCTCGTGCTCGCGAAGTGGACTGCGGATCGTGTCGCCGCCGGCAACGCCCCCGCGTGGGCGGCAGAGGAATCCATCAACTATCTCAAGGCCCGGGTGAATGGACACGGCGGGATTATCGTCCTCGATGCCAAGGGCAGTTTTGGCATTTATCACAACACGCCCCGCATGGCCTGGGCGTATAAGACCATCAAGAAGGAAGACGCCCGTGTGAAAATCGAGTAGCTCGTCAGAGCTGGATTGCTTCGCCGTTGTTTCGCTTTGGTCGTCCGCAGGACCACGCCCTTAAAGCCTGCTACTCCCACCATTAGGGCACGCGCTACCCACCCTCCCGAACGGGCCCGCATCATAAGACGAGCAGTTGAAATAGGCGTGCGCCAGAGGTGCACGAAAGGGCCAACATTCATGAGAACCGTCTCTCTCATGCGTGGGGCGCTGCTACTGTACGCTCTGTTGGCAGCTGTCTCGCTCATGACTGGTTGTGGCGGGGTAAGCACAGGGACTCCATCCTCTCCGGCTCCCATACAGCCTTCCCCGATCAATGCCTCTCAATTCGGTCACGTGATTCTTGTGGTTGAGGAAAACCACAGCTTTTCCGACGTGATCGGCAACTCGGAAATGCCTTACCTGAACAGCCTCGCTACCCAATACGGCCTGGCCACGCAGTATTACGCGAACACCCATCCGTCGATTGGAAATTACTTTGAGCTGACCACGGGAATCGTCATTACCGACGATGAAACCTATGTGGGCCCCGTCCCTGAAACCGATGACAACGTAGTTCGCGAGCTGCTGGCGATCGGGCGGACGTGGAAGGTGTACGCGGAAAGCTTGCCCTCGATTGGTTATACCGGGGAAGACGTGTATCCGTATTCCAAGCGCCACAATCCGTTCGTATTTTTCACCGATGTGCTCAACAGCCCCACGCAACTGAACAATGTCGTGCCGTTTACCCAATTTGCCGCTGATCTTGCGGCCAGCCGACTCCCAAACTTTTCGTTCATCGTCCCCAATCTGCTGAACGACGCGCATGACGGCAGCCTGACCGATGCCGATACCTGGCTGAGCCAGAACATAGGTCCATTGGTTTCCAATCCAGTTTTTCAAAACGACGGTCTGCTGATCGTCCTATTTGACGAGTCTGAATTCACCGACCTTCAGAACCTGGGTGGACACGTTCCCGCCGTGCTGGTCAGCACACAGTCAAAGAAGGGTTACCAATCCACGACTTTCTATCAGCACCAGAGCACCTTGCGGCTGATCCTCAAAGGCCTGGGCGGGACCCGCTTCCCTGGCGATGCCGCGACCGCGCCGGACATGAGCGAGTTCTTCTCAACCGCGAAGTGACCCCGTTCGCTGAGTCGGGCACAAAGCAAACGGCCTCTCCGCATAAGCGAAAGAGGCCGTTCCAGTCACGATAAAGAAACTTACTTGCTGGCAGGCTGGTCCATAGTGATGCCGGTCGCGCCCGGCTGCTTTTCGGCTTTCGCCTTCTTCGTCGCCATGGTCTTGTCTACCCACTCGTCGGCGGTCTTCAGGTCAGCGGCGCGCGCTGCGGCGTCACCACACTCGTAATCCGCTTTCTCGCGATATAGCAGATTCAAGTACGCCATGGCGTCATCATAGTCTGGACGCAACTGCAACGCCTTGTTCAGATTGTCGATGCCGTCCTGTACGAACGGCTCATTCTTGGTCTTCAGATCGTCGCAGGCTTGCTTGTCACTCTTGCTTTTGGTGGGAAATGCTTCTTCCGGCTTGAGACCAAGCTTGGCGCGGGCTTCCATGCGCGGCTGGTAACTTTCCGTCCAATCGATAACCGCCACCGAATAATAGGGCTCGGGATCGTTGGGATCCAGTTCCGTCGCCTTGCGGTAGTATTCCTTCGCCTGATCGAACTTCTTCATCTGCAGATAGAGGTAGGCGATGCCTTTCACGCTGTTGATGTTCTTGGGATCGCGATTCAGAACTTCTTTGTACTGATCGATCGCTTGTTCCGCCATCTTGTTGTTGTCAGGGACGTCGGCGCCCGGAATGTACTGCTGGGCATACGCGGTCGCCAGGTACAGGCGCGCGTTCAGGAGCGAGGGATCGAGTGAGACGGCGGTCTGAAAATGGTCAATCGCCTCTTCGTATTTTGCATTCTTATAGGACAGAACACCCTTGTTGAGCTGATCGCGCGCGCGAAGCTTGCTGCAGCCGGCGCTTGCCAGCACGACCAGTCCGATTCCAATGAGAGCCAGATTTCTTAAGTGATTTTTCATTTGCAGTTATTAGGTCTCCCTTGCCTCATAAAAAATTCGAGGACGACGGCAGACGTTGAGGTGCTGAATTCGCCTGCTTGAGTCTACACCGACTCGCGGCGGAACGGCAGGATCGCTTGCATTTGCAGTGATGTTGCTGCTCGGCTGGGCTGTCCCGGTGTCTTGCGACACCGAGACACCTGCAAACTCTTCGCCGGGCCCTACGAGTTCCGACCAGGCGCGTGCTTAACCGCCCGCCTCGATCTTGGCCGTGATCAAACCTACTTTGTCTACGCCTGCGGCATGGGCGATGTCAATGACATTGGCCACATCGGCGAAGGGCACGTTGTCGTCGCCTTTCACGAACATGACCTTCTCCGCGCGTGTCTTGAAAATGTCGGTCAACCGTCCTTGCAGACCGTCCCAGGTGGCATCTTCCTGGTTGATCTTGACGCCCGGCGCTTGTCCGGCGCCCTTGTCGATCAGCTGGACTACGATCGTGCGGTCCGCCTGCGGCGGTGGTTGTTTCTGGTTGGGCGGTGGTGGCTGCGGCACCAGCGCCTCCAAACCTTTTGGAGTGAGCGGCGTGATGACCATGAAGATGATCAGCAGCACCAGCAGAACGTCAATGAGCGGTGTGACGTTGATGGTTGCGTTTTGCCCTCCGCTCGGGCCCACGGCCATACTCATAACCGGATCTCCTCTATTGCCCGCCCGTACTCGGCGCGGGAGCCGTACCTGGCTGATTGTTTTTGCGCTGGTCCGTCAGCAAGCCCAACTGATCCACGCCGGCGGAGCGGACGTTGTCAACCACTGCAACGACCGCGCCATACTTCGCCCGGGCATCGGCCCGTACGAAAATGCGCTTATCCGTGCGGTTCGCCAGCTTATCCTTCACCTTGTTGGTCAACTGGTCGGGCGGCACCTGGTCGCTGCCAAAGAACACTTTACCGTCGCGCATCACGGCGACGACTAATGCGTCTTCCTTATCGGCGTCCGGCATCTGCTCCGGGTTATTGACTTTTGCCAAGTCCACGCTGACGCCTTTCTGCAACATGGGCGTGATCACCATGAAGATGATCAGCAACACCAGCATCACGTCGACCATGGGGGTGACGTTGATGTCGGAGTTGACTTTGGCTCCTTCGTTCCTCTTTGCCATTGCCATATTTTTAAGTCTCCCGCGCGTTTCACGGCGCGTTCCAAGCCATTGCAGGCCAGCCATCGGGAGGAGGATCCTGGCGCCGGGCTCGTAACCCGACGCCAGGCCAGCAACTCAGACGACGAAAGTCCTGCCTTCTCGCTTAGGACCGGCGCATGCCCCGGCGCTTCAGGAAGTAGTCGATCAGTTCGCTCGACGAGTTATCCATCTCGACGTCAAACGCTTCTACGCGGCCAGTGAGATAGTTGAACATCATAACGGCCGGAATCGCCACGAACAGTCCAATAGCCGTGGTGACGAGCGCTTCGGCGATACCGCCGGCGACCGCCGCCAGACCGGTGGCTTTCTGCTCAGAAATGCCCTGGAAGGCGTGTAGAATGCCCATCACGGTGCCGAACAGCCCGACGAAGGGAGCGGTCGAGCCGATCGTGGCCAAGCCACCCAATCCGCGCTTCAGTTCAGCGTGGACAATGGCTTCCGTGCGCTCCAGCGCGCGTTTGGAGGCTTCAATGGTTTCACCGGGAATTTCGCCCGGGCTGTCCTGGTGAGCTTTGAATTCCATCAGGCCGGCGGTAACGACTTTGGCCAGGTGGCTCTTCTTGTTGCGCTCTGCGACTTTAATCGCTTCGTCGATCTTCCCATCGCGAAGCGCGCCGGCGACTGCCGGGGCGAAGCTGCGCGACTGCTTGCGGGCAGCGCTGAAAGCCATCCAGCGGTCGATCATCACGCCAATAGACCATCCGGACATGATGAAGAGAATAATGACCACGGTCCGAGCGGCCCAGTTCATCTGGCGCCACAACGAAATTGGATCCCAACCGATCGGCTGTTCCTGCATCAGCCACACAGCGACCGTCGTCATCTTGCACATTGCGAGTGTTGCTAGAGTTGCTAACATGAGTTGCTTTTTCCTCCTCAGAACTTGTCTGGGTTTATCGAAACCGCACTATCGCTTCAGAATTCAGTAGATCTGACGTGCTTTGACCGGGGTGACGCCCATTGTCGCGCGACCTTGGTGTCCTGCTGCTCCATGGAATGAAAATGCGTTTCCGAGGAGAAGCCGGACGGCTCAAGATGTCTAGCCGCCCGACAGCGTAAAGTTGACCATGACCGTTGTTTCTACTTCCACCGGTTCTCCGTTCAACATGTAGGGCTTGTAGCGCCACTGCTTCACAGCCTCGATGGCCGCCGGAGCCAGCATCGGGTGTCCACTCATTAATCGAAGGTTCTCGATGGTGCCATCCTTGCTGATCTCGGCTTGCAGCACTACCTGACCTTGGATGCGTGCTTGCCTCGCCAGAGGTGGATAGGTGGGATTCACTTTCTTAATCAAAAGACCCTGAGAGACGCCCTGCGAAACCCTGACGCGTTGTGGGGTAGCCACCTTGGGCACAGCGACGGGAGCGGAACTGATGATGCCCCCAATCACGCCGCCCATTTGGCCACCGGGGACGCCGCCGGGTACTCCGCCCACTACTCCGCCCGCCGCCATCACCGGAGGGGGCGCTTCTTCTTCCTTAATCATCTGCACTTTTTCAGGAATCTTGGTCGGAGTTCGTAACTGACCGTTGACCAAGTCGGTTTGCACCACCTTCACGGTTCGAACGGGAGCAGCCGCCGGAGGGGGTGGGGGTGGGGGGGGTGGCGGAGGAGCCACCAGGAAAGTCATCAATTGTTGCTTGGGAAGAGCCTCAGTGAAGACCAGGGGCAAAATGACCAGAACACCGACTAGTGCAACCTGCAAAATGAATGAAACCAGTGTGGTCGCGCCCCGCTTCGTCTTCAGCCTACCGCCCGACTCAATCAGGCTATCTTCAAACATAAAGGTTTCTCCCTACACAGACCCTAACTCTTTCTTAGACACCGACCGACCGCATCTTGCTCCCGAGCGAAGTCAAGGGTCGACAATGCAATTTCAGGACCTGTGCCAGGCACGCTAAGTGCTTGGAAAGGCTCAGCAGCCACGGACAACAGCTACGTTGATCTGCAATTTTTTCGACAGCTGTTCAGCAACTTACAGCTATTAAGCCTTGGCCTTGACTTTCAACCGGTCGCGCTTTGGAGCTTCTGCAGGAACGACCAGTGTCTTCTTGCCTTGGTTGCTGCGCCAGTCCTGGTAAGCCACCAGGATCGGGGCCGCAATCGCGATCGACGAATACGTCCCGATTAAGATGCCGACAACGAGAGCAAAGGAGAAGCCTCGAAGTACTTCTCCACCAAAAACATAAAGCGCAAGCACTGTAAGGAAAGTTAATCCCGCCGTCAAGATGGTCCGGCTTAGGGTTTGGTTGATGCTCTTGTTAACGATGTCGGCCAGCTTCTCGCGCCGCAACAGCTTGATATTCTCCCGGATGCGGTCGAAGACCACGATCGTGTCATTGTTGGAGTAGCCGATCAGGGTCAGGATAGCGGCGATCACGGTGAGCGAAAGTGGCTTATTCATCAACGAGAAAGCGCCGACCGTAATGAGCGTGTCGTGGAACACCGTAACGACCGCGGCCACTCCGTAAATCAACTCGAACCGGAACCACAGGTAAACCAGCATTCCCGCAAGCGAGTAGACGGTTGCGAGCACTGCCTGGCGGCGCAACTGGGCTCCCACCTGTGGCCCGATAATGTCGACGTTCTTTACACCGAAATCAGAAAGGAAGAACCCGTCCTGCAGTGCGGTTACGACCGAAGGATCAACTACGCCCTTCAGTTCGTCGAAGGAAGCCAGGACGCCGCCCCGGGATTTGTCGCGGTAATTCACAATGGCCTGCGCCTCAGCCGAATAGCGCTGATTTGCGTCGGTTCCAAGATGCTGGGGATCCTTCTGCAGCAGGTAGTCGGTCAGCGTGAGCGCGCTGGCATTGTTCAGATCCTGCTTCCCGGCCGGGGCATGGGCCTTCGCCTCGAGCGCATTGATGATCTGGTTCTTGCCGCGGTCAAGCGCCTGTTCGCTGGTCTCTTGTACATCCAGGTCGATGAGAACCTCGTTGTTCGCGGGATTGCCGAAGCTCTGGATGCGGGCGTTCTTCAGGCCAGCTTCGTCCATCGCCGCCCGGATCAGGTTGTTATCGGGCCGATGCGAATACTTGAGGGTCACCAGGGTGCCGCCACGGAAATCTACGCCCAGCGGAATGCCATGCCAGAGCAGCATGGACAAAATTCCCGCTACGCTGAAGACCAGTGAAAAGGCGAGAAAGTACCACTTCTTGCCAAGAAAATCGAAGTTCGGATTCTTAAAGAATTCCACGCTGCTTAAGACCCCTTAGCTTGAAAACTTACCCGATGCTCAATGCCTCTCCGCGCTGCTTGCGGCTGAGGTTGTAATCGAAAATGACACGGGAAACGAAGACGGCCGTAAACAAATTGGCTGCCAGACCGAAGAACAGGGTGGTGGCGAATCCGCGAACCGGGCCGGTGCCGAAGATGAATAAGATCGCCGCCGAAACCATGGTGGTGATGTGGGTGTCCACGATGGTGATCCAGGCGTGGCTGAAACCCTGATCCACAGCGGAAGGCGGGGTTTTGCCGTTGCGCAACTCCTCCCGTATTCGCTCAAAGATCAGCACATTTGAGTCGACACCCATACCAACTGTGAGGATGACGCCGGCGATTCCCGGCAGAGTCAGCACCGCCTGGGTGAAGCCCATGAAACCGAGAAGAATGATCAGGTTGAGGATGAGCGCCACATCTGCGTTAATACCCGCCCCGTGATAATAGACAAGCATAAATATGAGCACGGCAAGCATCCCGATCACGGCGGCGCGAACGCCGGCGCGAATCGAGTCCGTTCCCAGGGATGGACCGACGGTGCTCTCCTGCAGATAGTGAATGCTGGCGGGCAGCGCGCCGGAACGAAGAATCATTCCGAGGTCCTTGGCTTCCTGCTCAGTAAAACGGCCATTGATGACGCCGGAATCCCGGATCGGCTCTTTAATCACAGCCGACTCCTGGACCTTGTTGTCCAGGACCACCGCGAGATTATCGCCCACGTGTGCGGAGGTGAATGCGTAGAACTTACGCCCGCCTTCTCCGGTCAGAGTGAAGCGAACATCGGGCGCGCCATTCTCATCGCGGCCCGGCTCGGCATTGCGCAGATCGCGTCCGGTCACGGCGGAGGAACGCGAAACCAGGTACCAGCTCTCGGCTCCTTCATCCCCCGCACGTCCAATGCTCTTGCCCTTCATCAGTACGGCATCCGGCGGCAGTACCCCACCGTGCTCCTGCAAAGCCGCCTGTTCACTGGGATAAGGTCCCCCCAACGTTTGGCGGATCTCGAGCATGGCAGTGGACTGCATGATCTCTTTCACGCGCGCCGGATCATCCACTCCGGGCAGTTGCACCAGGATTTGATACTGGCCCAGTCCATGCTCCTGGATGACAGGCTCGCTTACGCCCAACTGGTCAATGCGGTTGCGAATGGTCTCGATGGCCTGCGTGACCGCCTGGTTCTTCAACGCGGTCAGCGATTGGGCCTTCATTGCCACTGTCCAGCCGTTCTCGGCACCGGACGTCAAGTCGTATTCGGGGAGGCGGTCGCTGACGATGGAACGCAGATCCGAGCTGTTCTCCGGAGGGACGCCTTTAATGAGGATTTTGTCGGGATTGTTGGCTGGATCGGGCTTGGTGATTTCCGTGTAGTTGATTTTCCGGGCGCGCAGTTCCGTCTTGAGCCGCTCGATGGCGTTGTCAGAATCGACGTTGACGGCATCATTCACCTGCACCTGCAGGATCAGGTGAGTTCCACCCCGCAAATCCAGGCCGAGGTGAATGCGGTTCTGCATGGCAGCGAGCAGTCCCTGGCCCGAAAAGCTCGACGGAACGCCGAAAATCCCGAACAGGAAGATCAGCAAGATCCCAATGATGAGTGCGACTTTCCAGCCCATACTTTTATTCATATGAATACGTGTGCCCTGGATCTATTTATTGGTGGCCTCACCCTCCGGAGTGGTGACCGAAACCACGGAACCGCGCGAGACTTCCACTTTCAAGTTGTCGGGCGGCACCCGGAGGTGAATGTAATCGTCCTTTAATGACAGGATGGTTCCGCGCAAGCCCCCGCTGGTGACCACCTTGTCTCCCGGCTTGAGTTCGCCCAGCATCTGCTGCCACTTCTTCTGCCGCCTCTGCTGCGGCATGATGAGAAGGAAATAGAAGATGGCAAAAATAAAGATGAGCGGTGCGAATCCCACCCATCCCAGCCCGCCTGAGGACTGGAGCAACCACATACCTGCGCTGATCTCAATGCTCATGAAAATGTGCGGGCGGGTCCCTTCTCAGCGGCCCGAACGAGAGGCATCAAGCACTCCAAGCCTCATCCTCGTTTCACCGCGGGAAGTCTCTTCTTGTCAGGCCGGATATCCTTCAGCTTCAGGCACGAACCAGGGATGCCGAGCTATGGTTTCGGTTGAGAGCTTTCAACAGAAAACAAACGGGCCCTTGCCCCAAGTGGAATAGAATGCCGCACTGACCGCATGGTGTCAAGGTAGTAGCTCAGATTGTGAATGGTGTTCAGGACCTGGGCCAATACTTCGTTGGATGCATACAGATGCCGGAGATATGCTCGCGAGTACCTGTGGCACACTTGGCAGCGGCAAAGCGGGTCCAGGGGTTTTTCATCCGCGACATAGCGCGCCTGCTTGATCGAGAGCCTGCCTTGCGAGGTAAAGAGAAGTCCGTGGCGCGCCGCCCGGGTTGGCAAAACGCAATCCATCATGTCGACCCCGAGTTGCGCGTATTCCACTATTTCTTCCGGTGTTCCCACTCCCATCAGATAGCGCGGTTTGTCGCCAGGCAGGAACTGCAGCGTGTGTTCCACGACTTCGCGCGTCAGGCCCCGGGGTTCTCCCACGCTCATGCCGCCGATAGCGTAACCGGGAAAGCCGATCTCAACCGTGCGCTGGGCCGACTCGCGGCGCAATTCCCGGTCCATGCCGCCCTGGACAATCCCAAACAGGGCCTGTGTAGCGTCAGGATCTGGCGTTAGCTCGCGTTCGCGATCGATCGAATCACCATCGATCCGCGACATTGGAGGAAAGCGCACCGGTGTGCACCATGGCACGTCATGCTTATGCTGCTCAAAATACCGCTTCGAGCGCTCCGCCCAGCGCAAGGTCATCTCCATGGACTCCCGCAGTCGTTCCCCTTCGGCGGGAAATTCCGTGCACTCGTCGAACGCCATGATGATGTCAGCGCCAATCCCGATCTGAGCCTCTGTCGCGCTCTCGGGGCTGAAAAAGTGGGATGAGCCGTCGAGGTGGGAGCGGAATGTTACGCCATCCTCGGTCAGCTTGCGCAACTCGCTGAGGCTGAAGACCTGGAAACCTCCGGAATCGGTGAGGATCGAACGATTCCAACTCATGAACCGGTGCAGTCCACCCGCGTTTCGCACGGTTTCGACGCCCGGCCGCAGATACAGATGGTAGGTATTGCCCAGCAGGATCTGGACGCCGAGTTCCTCCAGCAGATCTTGCGACACTCCCTTGACTGAGGCCACCGTCCCTACCGGCATAAAGACCGGGGTTTCGATTTCACCGTGCGGGGTGGTCAGTTTGCCGGTGCGGGCGGCACCGTTGATGGCTTCGATTTTGAATTGAATACACACGTCAGGATAGTAGGAATTCTATGAAAGTCCTCAGTTCCCGCGCTCGTAGAACTGCAAACACACTCCTGAGGAAAGAATCATGTGGAACTCGCGCCTTCCCCACGCCTTGACCTCTGGAGGCGTGATCCGCGCCGCCGCAGCCCGGTACTCGGCATAGAGGCCGTCGAGGTCCGAGACCGCTATGCTGAAACTAGCATTTTCCGCCCACTCTCGATTCGCGTTCTCAATGAGATTGAAGCAGACCGAATCGCGGCAAATGCCAGCCATGCCTGCACCTTGCCAGATGATGCCGAACCCCAGTTGGCCCTGGAAAAATGTCAGGGCGTCGCTCAGGCTTCCTCCGGTTGGGATCATGGGGGTGATGGAATGGAGGACTGGTTTTGCTGGAGCCATAAGTCAGCCTCGGTAAACGTGAATAGTTGAATCAACAGATCGCAATCACAATAACAATTCAGGCTTCGAGGTTTGTCATCAGCGAAAAACGAAAACCGCTTGTCAGCTGCGGATCGCAATGATTTCCCCGCGCACCTTTTTGTCTTCTATCAGTAACTTGCCCACGGTCACGGGCAGCGAAAACCGCTTCGGACCCGCGCTTCCAGGATTGAAGTACAACACCCCCTTCTTTGTCTCCTGCTTCGGCTTGTGGCTGTGACCACACACGACGACGCCGAATCCCGCGGCTTCCGGTTTTGTGTCGAGTTCCTGAAGGATGTGGAGCACGTAAACGGAAACTGCTTCGACCTCCAGCACATCAGTAAAGGGAATCCGGCGCGCCCAGTCATCCGTGTCGACGTTGCCGCGAACCACCGTGAGCGGCGCGATCTGACGCAACCGATCCAGAATTTCCGGCTTGCCGATGTCACCCGCGTGAATGATGTAGTCGGAGCCGGAGAGCGCTTCGACAGCCTCGGCGCGCAATAAACCGTGGGTGTCGGAGATGACTCCTACGGTGATCATTTCCTTCTCAGTTATAAATCAGCACGGAACCGGGAAGAAGTACCGGGATGATGTGGAGCACGGGCGGCCAAATCCTTGAGCACCTGAAGCCCGTCGGGCCTAGCGCCTGCGGTAAGCCCGCGCGTATTCCGGCATCGGCAAGCTGGGATCGCAGCGCTCGTCCGGAATGCCGAGGCGCGCCACCGTCTCCAGGGGGACGACGCCGGCCCATGTGCGAAAGGAATAATCCTCTTCATCATCGATGGGAGGACCGGTGCGAATCTTGCACGAAAATTCCTCAATGGGCAGCCGCAGTACGGATGTGGCCTTCAGCTCTTTTTCGTTGGGCTGGCGCGAGTCATCCCAACGTTTCGGGATAATGTGCTCGGTCAAGGCTCGAAGCGCCGCGACTTTCTCCTCGGGCTCCTCCACTGCCGCGGCTGTTCCCAGGATCACCACCGAGCGGTAGTTCATGGAGTGATTGAAAACCGAACGCGCTAATACCAAGCCGTCGAGCAGAGTCACCGTCACGCAAACTGGAACGCCCTGGTCGAGGTTTCGCAGCATGCGGCTGGCGGCGGAGCCATGGATATAGAGGTTGTCTGCCTGGCGCCCGTAGGATGTGGGTATCACATAGGGCTGGCCGTCCACTGCGAATCCCACATGACAGATAAAGCCCTCATCGAGGATCTTGTAGGCCTGGGCGCGGTCATAAACAGCCCGCTGCGGCTCGCGCACGATGCGTGTGCGCGCACTAGGTGAATAGGTTTCGGGCATCCCGGGAGTCTCCGGCAGGTCGTGAAGGATGAAAAAAGAAGTGTAGCAGGACGGGCTGCGACGACCCGCTTCTTACCAATTCAGCTTCAACGCGAACTGGAACTGCCGCGGGTCATATGCCGCTGTAGGCACGCCTGCCGCCGTCCACAACGGATTGACGTCGGCCACGTTGAACCGATTTGCGATGTTGAACATGTCCACCATCGCATCCATGTTTACACGCTCGGTGAAGTTGATCTTGCGCGCGATGCGTAGGTCATTGAATACAGTCCACGGCTTCACGCCACCGTTGCGGGTTTGCGTACCATCGAGCGAAGCCAGAGTTCCGTCAAACTCGTTCACGTAGCACGGCAGCTGATAGAAGCCGGTGGCGGAAAATTTTGAAGCGATGGTGGGACCGCAGGGATTGTCCGGAGTTCCCTGGGTCACGACGTTGGGACGGGTGGAGTTGGGCGAGAACTGGAAGTTGGTGTTCTCGCCGGTGATGATATTGAACGGACGTCCGGATGCGAGTTCGACGATGGGTGCGATTGTCCAGTTGCTGAGCAGCTTGCTGGTAAAACCATTTCCCGAAACCCTTCCCGACTGGTAGACGCCGCTGAAGACCAGCCGGTGGCGCTGATCGAACAGCGAGGTCGAGCGCTCGCGGCTGGGGAAGTAGCTGTCCTGGGGCGCCAGCGGCGACTGCAGGTCGGTCGAATCGTCGATGGCATGCGACCACGTATAAGAGGTCAGGAACTCGTAGTGATTGCCAAAGCGCTTCCGCAAGTTTGCGGTCAGGCCGTGGTAAATCGAGCTGCCGTTGGAATAGTTCGCGTCCATGTCGCTGAAGGGAACGCAATCAGCGAGCGATACCGGGTTGCAGGCCGCGTTCAGCCCGGCGCCTTGCAGGACTGAGGTCGCCAGCGGCACGCACGGCGCAAACGCGTTCATGAGCGAAGGATTGAATCCTGAGGGCCGGAAGAAGTTGACCAGCGCCGCCGGAACGTAAGGCTTGCCCGTCGGACTCAGCCCGCAGGGGGCGAAGGCCGTCGAGGTTCCCACAAAAAGAGGATTGCTGGGGAAATTGGGATCGCTGGGAGCGATGCCCGCTGCCGTGGCGGCAGCCACAGCGGCTTGCCAGTTCGCCACCAGCAGGTCGCCTCGCGGAGTGTTCGCGTTGATCGGACGATTCAGGTGCCGCCCGCCATTGTAGTTGTAGGCGACGTTCACGGCGAAACCGTGGCCGAGGTCTTGTTCGAAGCTCAGGTTTGCCTGCTGCGAGTAGGCGTACACGAAGTTCTTGCTTTGCGGATAGCCGAACGGCTGGAAGGCAAGTGGAAAGCCCGCCGAAATGTATCCCTGGTTGATAAACAACGAGTTGGGGAAGAAGGGATCGAAGCGCTGCGAATTGCCGTTCGCCTGGTATCCGAATGCCGAGCCCGCTGTGGGCAAGCACGACGGCAGCCCTAAGATACCCTGAAAGATGTTGCTCGCATTCAGATTCTGCGGGCCGGGCGCGCCTGCCGAACTGCACGGTGCACCGCCGGCAAACAGCAATTGTCCGCTTTTCGATCCATCAGAGGCATCACCCAGAAAGTACAGACCGAGCAACGGGTGGTCATAAAAGATTCCGTATGACGCGCGCAGTACGGTCTTGCCATCGCCTCGTGGATTCCACGCTATACCTACTCGCGGCTGAAAGTTGTTTTTGTCGGTTTGAATTCCCTTCTGCAGACCCAGGCTGTTGTACGCCGATCGCGCCAACGCGTCAGGAGGCGCAAACTGCGGCGGGAATTCAATGTCGTACCGCAGGCCATAGTTCAGAGTCAGGTTAGGCCTGATCTTCCAGGCGTCCTGAAAAAAGAGACCGAGGGGAATATTGCGGAAGTTGTCGTGCGGGTTTCCGATCCCCTGAATGAAGTCGCTGGGAATGCCCAGTCCATATGCCTGCACCGGGGAGAAATCGGGAATGCTGACGCCTGGAACGGCAGGGAATCCCAACTGGCTGGCCTGCAGTCCGCCAAAATCGATCACGCCGCCATAGTTGACGGTGAAGGTCGCTGTTACGGGAATATAGTTCAAATCGACGCCGAACTTCATGTCGTGGCGCCCCTTAGTCCAGGAAAAATTGTCGGTAAACTGGTAGCGCAGTTCCTCGCGCTGAATGAAGCTATAAGGCTCGCGGCCGAAGAAGGCGAAGCCCGGAATATTGACCGCCAGGTTCGAGCCCCCGGGCGCGCTGGAAAAGTCGTACAGCAGCCCGCGCCGGGCGAACTGAAAACGGAACTCGTTTACCCTGTCGCTGCCCAGTGTCCACGTATGCTGCGCCACGATGGCAATGTCGCGATAGGTCTGCTGTGAAGTCCGCGAGTATGCGTTCTGCCCAAACGTTTGATTCTCGCCATTCACCTGGATACCGGTGACGGTGCTGGGGCTCACGTTGCCGCGCAGCATCAATCTCTGGCTATTGTTGATGTTGTGATCGAGGCGCAGCGAGTAAAGGCTCGTGCCTTCGAAGATCGGGTAATTGCCCGCCTGCGACGTCAAGGTCAGAAAGCCGCTCGGCAGTCCGTTGCAGAGCACGTTGGAAGTTGCGGGAGGGGGAGCCAGGTTGCAAGACGTCGGAAACTGGGTCAGCGGACTGGTACCGTTTGCCGGCGTGGGAATGATGCCCAACGCGGCCAGTCCGAGGAATGATTGCGGATAAGCTCCATTCAGTGCGATGCCGGAAGATTCACCTGCCAGCAAAGCATACGGCTGGGTGAGCGTGGGGGGCAGAAATGGATTGCCGAGAAAGGCCGCCTGCTGTGGCGTCACATTGATGTTGAAGCTCCCGGCGGGCGCGCCAAACAGGCCCGAGGCGTCAAATGGAACCAGGCCGTATCCACCTTGCCCGATGCTGGAGAATCCGGTTTCGTGCCGCCGCGTAACCTCGTAAGCAAAGTAGTAATATGTCTTGTCTTTTTTTATAGGGCCGCCAAACGCCGCGCCGGCTTGCACGCGAGTGTAGGCAGGATTCGACACGTTGCTGAAGGGATTCACCGCCTGGAAGTTGCGGTTGCGAATGTACCCGTACACATCGCCGTGGAATTCGTTCGAACCGGACCGCGTAATGATGTTGACCACGCCACCCGACGCTCTTCCATATTCCGCCGCGTAGCCGTTGGTGATGATCTGGAACTCCTGGACCGCTTCCTGCGACACGGTGGAACGCACGCCATTCACGGAGTTATCGATGGCGTCTGCGCCGTCCACATTGACCAGGTTCGAGCGCGCGCGTTGTCCGCTGATGTTGAGGCCGGAAGTGGGAGCTGCGCCGATGCTGGGCGCGTTGTCGCGCAGCACCTGCGAATCCGTCAGCGCGAAATTGATGTAGTTGCGGCCGTTGATCGGCAGGTTATCGATGCGCCGCTGCTCGATCGTGTCGGTGGTCGAGGTGCGCGTGGTTTCCACCAACTCCGCTTCCGAACTTACCGTGACCACTTCCTGCGTTCCCGCAACTTCGAGGTTGATCGGCAAGTCCGCCATTTGTCCCACAGTAATGTGAATATCGTGGGCTTCCACCTTGGCGAAACCCGGCGCATTCACCAGGATCGTGTAGTCCCCCGGAGGCAGCGCGACCAGCCGGTACTCCCCGTTGGCGTTCGTCTTCTTGGTCCGCTCGGTAGCCTTGGCCTGTTCGCGCGCGGTCACGGTCGCATTTGTAACCAGACCGCCCTTTGGATCTTTCACGGTGACGCGCAGATCGCCCGTGGCAGCGCCCTGGCCGGCGGCCAAAGCGCTCAGCAACACCAGCGAGGACAACAGGAAAGCGATTTTCGAGTTCATAACTCTCCTAGGGATCGCCCGCACGACGAGCAGGCGCAACCGGCAGAAAGCCCGCGGCATTCTGAAGGAATGCATTGTGGGAGGTGGTACCGCGTGGTTTTTACATCAGCTCTTGTGGGAAAGCAAGGTCTATCCGGCCGGAGTACAGGGATAGTAAGACTTGGGGTGGAGATTTGCACGCCCGAGCGTCTGCCGTACCTGGGACACTTCCAAAAAGCGTAGGTTTGGCGGCAAAACTGGGCTGCAGAGCGCCATTGTTCCCATTCCGAGACGAGGCTCAATAACCCGGCGAGGATCTGAGCGGCCGTTCAGCAATTTGCGCAGGGCGGTCGAACACGATCTTCATCTGCGTGTACTTCGGCAGGACGACATCGCGTCCGTGCCGCGTCAATAAGAAAATCGCCGACGCACAGCTCGAGACTATCTTTGCCGTTCCGGCTGTCGAAACATCGGTCGCGCTCGACACAAGCGCCTCAATCAGCAATTGCGCGCCATCATCGGCCCCTTTTGCAATCCCCGCGGTAACGCCAACGTTCATGATCATCCAGGCTTTTCCGGGACGGTCGCCATGCATCTGCCCTTCGGGATCAATGATGGTGTGAGAATTGCGATCGATCTCCGCGCCGGCAATCGATGCTGCGATGGGGCTGCTGGCTCCTCCGGGAACAGTGACATCGGTGAATGCGAGATAGATTGAACCGGAACGGCTCAGGGTCCGGGGCGCGCGACTCTTCACCACCTTTCCCGCGAGCACACTGCCTTCGGGCAGGACAATCTTTGAATCAACCTTCACCGGCTCGATGAGGCGCGCCTGAAAGGAAGCGCCGGCATGATCTTTCGAGGCGCTCACGTCCCGCAGCAGAATGACTTTTGCTTCCATGCCCGGCACAAGGCTTAGCGATTGCGCGGTGAAGCGCTCATTCCCTGGCGAGGTTTTCGTGCTACTGGCCGCGAGCGTGAGAATCGGGCCCAGCTCGCGTCGTGATTTACGGGCAGTAATGGGGCTTGCATCCGGATGAGCATCTCTCTTCCGAGTGGACTCAACCTCAACCTCTTTGCTGACCGATACCACGGAGACTGGCACGCAGGTCTGCCGGCCGTCGGGACTGATCACTGTTGCCGAGCGAAACACGGGATACATCTCATGGCGGCGCATGAATGCCTTGATCACCCTCGGCCAGTGATCGTTGGGCCCGCGCGGACGGCGCTCCAGCCGGTCGACCGTCAAGTGGACCATGCTGGAAGCGGGAAAGATTTGCGTGCTGCCAGAGTAGACGTCCTGTAGAAGTGTGCCCGAGACCTCTTCGCCGGGCGTCAATCTGGAAACTTTCAACGGCGCATCCAGCCGCACCTTTACATACAGATCAAATTCGTTTACAGGTGTAGACCACGCGGTCGCTGACGACGCCTGGTCCTGAGCGGCCGAGCCTGTGCAGAAAAACACAATGGCCAGCGACAGGGCAATTGCCGTGCTAACGCACGATAAAGATCTCCAAGCTAATATCAGAAAACTGGCGGGGCCTGTGCGTCGAATGGCTACACCTCTCCTTGAACACGTCCGGCTTTCGCACGTGCATTGTATTCAGCAGGCCACGCCGTATACGCGATTATGGGTGGGGAAGGAACTAGCGAATTCTGCAGGAAAAAGACGCGCAATGCAACGTCGGAATCTCAGAGACCCTGTTGAGCGGCGAATTAGTAGTAAATCCTCACCTCGAGGCCGGCGAAGTCGGCCGTATCGACGTGCGCGTATGACGTTCGAAATAGCTGGTCCAGCGCTCGCGTCGTCTGGTCTGGGCCCCCCCGCGTTTGGTTGTCCTTAAGTACGACCCACACCCGAGAATATTTTCCCGCAGCGTCCTTGAGAAACTCGACTGAAGGCTTTCCGATGAAATCGCGGTAATCCATGCTCGCGCCTCGGGACGGGAAAACCACCATCGGCGTATTGACCGCCTGGGGGCTCAGAGATTTGTAGTACTCGTACGGCATGCGCCCAATCGCAAGGTGAAAGATGATGACGTCGCCGGGTTGCGAGTGGCTCACTATAAAGCTTGTGGCGCCGCGCCAGTCATCTCTGCCCAGGTCGAAATCCTGGTGGTAATACGATCTGGCGCCTCGCGCAGAGAATGCAATCACCACGATCAGCGCGGCCACCTGCATCCAGGTTTGAGGCAGACGCCGCAGCCCGGCGGCCACAAGCAGCAGGAACGCGGGCAGACAAGCGACAAAGTACCGCGCGACGAACATCGGCCGCGCCAGCGAAACAGCCACGACCGACAGAACCGGTAGAAGAAGCCAAGCCAGCAGGAACTGAAATCGCCACACCCCGCGGGACCGGGATTTCTGCAGCAGCCCGGTTGCAACGGGCGCGAGCGCGGCAAGACAGCACAACAGAGTCACGCATAGCAGGATCGGGCCACCGTTCCCCGCCATGTGATCGTAATATTTGTACAGTGTTTTCAGCCCAGGCCGCTCAATCCAGGCGAGTGGACCGACGCCGGTCGCCGCCGCAAAAACCAGCACCGGCGACGAGAGCACAGCAATCCAGATCCAATTCCGTCGTAGTTGCTCAGGCCTGCTGCCCAATATCCGCGCCGACACCCATTGAGCGGCGACGATCAACGCCGCGTAAAAGTGGGCGTACACCGCCAGCACGCTCGCAGCGACGTGAAGGAAACGATTTCTCCGGATCGGGGAATCGAGAAATGCGATGAACGCCGCGCAAGAGGCTGTCGCCAGCAGAATGTAGAGCGAGTAACTGCGCGCCTCCTGCGAGTAGCGGATGCTGTAGGCGTTCACGGTAAAAAGCGCGGCGGCAATCAGGCCGGTACGCCGATCAAACAATTTTCTTCCCAGCCAGTACAGAACCGGCAACATCGCGAGCGCGGGCAGTATGGAGAGGCTGCGGACGAAGAATTCGGTGTCGCCGAACTTCAGCCATCCTCGAAGCAGAAGGTAGTAGAGCGCCATGTTGGCTTCACGCCGCCACAGGATGCGCGCGAAGTTGTACCAATCCAAACGGGCGATTTCGACGCTCACGCCTTCGTCCAGCCAGAAGGACTTGACCGCGAGCGCATGGAACCGCAGGGCTGCGGCGATGACAGCCAGCAGCGCAACCAGCAGCCAGCCGAATGGAAACCGGCTGTCCTGCGGATTGTCTGCGATTTCCGGCGCGGAAGTGAGCTCCGCATTTGCCTGCATCTTCAGCATGGAAACACCGACATCATCATAGCGGCTTGCGCCACTGAACTTGGTCGGCAACTTCGGTACAATGAAGGATTGGCTCGAGAATTTCCTGCGCTTCCTGCATGTTCAAGAAGATCCTGATAGCGAACCGCGGTGAGATTGCTGTGCGCGTGATCCGCGCCTGCCGGGAGTTGGGAATCACGTCGGTGGCGGTTTACTCCGATGTGGATCGCGCTTCCCTGCACGTCCGCAAAGCTGACGAAGCTTACGCGATTGGCCCGGCGGCAGCCCGCGAGTCCTATCTGAACATCGACAAAATCCTGAACGTGGCCCACCGCTGCGGCGCTGACGCCATCCATCCGGGTTACGGATTCCTCTCTGAGAACGCGGGGTTTGCGCAAGCTTGCTCCGACGCAGGGATTAAGTTCATCGGCCCCACCGCTGAAGCCATGCAGAAGATGGGCTCGAAAACCCGCGCCCGTCAAGCCATGGAGAAGATCGGCGTGCCGTTCGTGCCGGGCACGTCTCGTGGTTTGCAGTCGGTGGAAGAGGCCTACCGGGTGGCAGCCACCATCGGCTATCCCATCATGCTGAAGGCCGCGGCAGGCGGAGGCGGCAAGGGCATGCGGCTGGTGCGCAGCGCCGAGGAACTGCAGTCCTCTCTCGAATCGTCCCAGAGCGAGGCCCAGCGCTCATTCGGCGACGGCGAAGTGTACATCGAGAAAGCCATTGTGAATCCCCGGCACATTGAGATGCAGGTTCTCGCCGACGAGCACGGGAACACCGTGTACCTGGGAGAACGCGAGTGTTCCATTCAGCGGCGCCATCAAAAAGTGATGGAGGAGGCCCCATCGCCGATTGTGGACGCAGATATGCGCCGCCGCATGGGCGAGGTTGCCGTGCGTGTGGCGCAGGCTGCGGGCTACACCAACGCCGGTACCATCGAGTTTCTCGTCGATCAGGATAAGAATTTCTATTTTCTCGAGATGAATACCCGCCTGCAGGTGGAACACCCGGTTACCGAGATCGTCACCGGGCTCGACCTGGTTCATCTCCAGATTCACATTGCTTCCGGAGCAAGACTGCCATTCAATCAAGAGGGCGTACGGCTGCGCGGGCACGCCATCGAATGCCGTATTTATGCCGAAGACCCGGACAACAATTTCTTTCCCAGCCCTGGCAAGATCACGCTATTGCTGCCGCCCTCGGGCCCTGGCATCCGTCGCGACAGCGGCATGTATGAAGGTTGGACAGTCCCCATCGACTACGATCCGTTGCTGGCAAAGCTGATTGGCTATGGGACCGACCGCGCGCAGGCCATCTCGCGTCTGACTCGTGCCATGAGCGAGTATTTTGTGGGAGGCATCAAGACCAACCTGTCGTTGTTTCGGCGAATTCTGCGAGACCCGGAGTATCAAGCGGGAAAGATCGACACCGGGTATCTTGATCGCCTGCTGGAGCGAGGGCCGAAGTTGGACGTAAGCGACAGCGGCGGCGCGGAGATTGCAGCCATCGCGGCTGGGCTGTTCGCCATACTTGAGCCGACAGCGCCGGCAGCAACGAATGGCGCCTCGCGAAATGGCAGCGGCGAGGACGTTGTGCGCCACAAGCCCTCCAACTGGAAGCAAACCGGACGCGCGGAGGCGCTGCACTAAAACGGCGCGGCCGGACAGCTCGGCATCCGACTGCCTGGTACCGGAAGCTCTAGACACATGCTCTACCACGTGCTCATCGACGGGAAGTCCTACCAACTGGAGCTCAGCCAGGCTGAAGGCCGCTGGCATTGCCACCTGGACGGACGCGAAGTCGATCTGGACGCGGTCCTTGCCCGTCGCGACGTGCTCTCGCTGATCCTCGACGGCAAGGCATACGAGATCAAGCGCGAGGCGACCGCGGACGATTTGCACTTCTGGGTAGGCAGCCTGCGCTACGCGGCTGAATTGCGCGACCCCCGCTCACTCCGCAGCCGCAGAACGGGCGTGGGCGCGGGCGCAGGTCCAAAGAAGCTAGTCGCGCCCATGCCGGGAAAAGTTGTGCGCGTGCTGGCCAGGGAAAAAGATGAAGTGGAAGCCGGTCAGGGCGTGGTCGTGGTGGAAGCCATGAAGATGCAGAACGAAATCAAATCGCCCAAGCGCGGGATTATTCGTCAATTACCCGTCTCGGAAGGCACGGCCGTCAATGCGGGCGACGTGCTGGCCATCGTCGAATAACTAGTTAGCCTGTCCCGTGGTCTTGAGAATTTCCTGCGCGTAGTAATTGTCGACCTTGGCGTGGTCCCGCAGGTCCTCGTAGTATGCGGCTTTCAGCAACTGCTCACGACGGTCCCGCAACTGCTGCCGTATCGCTTGCTGCACGCGAGGATCGCTCAGTTCGCGCTGGCCCGCGGGTTCCTTGGACATCAGCTTCACGATTCGAAAGCCAAACACCTGCCGGTTCGCGGGATTGCCTACGGTGATGATCGGACTGTACTGTCCGGGCTTGAGCTTCATGACCGCATCGCGAGTGAACGGATCGGTGTTGCGTAATGACGACTCCGCGGTGAAACCCAGGTCCCCGCCATTGCCCGAGGTCTCCGAATCTTCGGAATAGTTCATGGCGAGGGTAGCGAAGTCGTCGCCGCTATCCAGGCGGTTCATCAGCATCTGGATTTTTTTGCGCGCTTCCGCCTCGTTTTGCGCCTTGTCGTTCTTCAAATTGTGCACCTGCGGATTGGGCTGGGTGGTGACCCAGATCTGCGCCAGGTGGTATTGCGGTTCGATCAGGTTAAATTCCGCTTTGTGGGCGTTGTAATAGTCGGTGATGTCCTGATCGGTGACGTTGATCTTGGAAGTGATCTCCTTGTTCAAAACTTTCTCCACAGTCAGCGATCGCCGCAGATCGTGTTTGAAATCGTCCAGCGTGATCTTCTGCTCTTTGAGCTTCTGATCGAACTGCTCCTGGGTATAAGGCGACTTTATCTCGCTGAGCTTCTTCTCGACTTCATCGTCGGTCGCCAGCAGTCCCAGTTTTTCCGCCCGGCGCGTCAGAATTTCGTCGTCGATGAGTTCGCGCAGGATGCTCAGGCGCAGGCTGGTCGACTGCTCGCCAACCGGCCGCTGGTCCGAGCCCGCGGTCTGGTTCTGGTAATACTTCTCCACGTCCGTGCGGTAGATCTTGCGCCCATCCACCGATGCCATGACGTCAGCGCCCGTCTGCTTCGACTGGCAGCCAAACGTTGCCAACATCGTCGCGCCAAGCAGGCAAAGCCACGCACCGTGTCGAAAGGTTCCATTCACGCTCAAGTTGTTTGTCTCCTGCTTCCGCAAGTGCGACGGCTCATTTTGCTGTCGCGGCGCTTGCGGGAGTACCGGTCGAAGCCGATGTCGCATGGTCGGGAGCGGGCACGCCGGCCTGCTTCAAAGCGCGGTCGAAAACCGCCCGCATTTCATCCAGCGAAAGGGCGCCATCGATTTTCTCGCCATTCACGTACATGGTGGGCGTGGCCGTGATGCCCAACCCATCTGCCTCTTTCACCGAAGCCTTCACCGCATCGTCATTCTGCGCCTTGATGCAAGCCTGCAGCTTGGCCGCGTCTACGCTGTTTTTCTGACCTTGCTCCATGGCGATCTTGTCCACGGCGTCGAACTGCGCATCCCGGCCGCGCTGGCTGTTCACCATTCCCTGGTTGGAATGAATGTAGTCGGCAAAGGACCAGAAAGCGTCGGGCTTCTGCTCGGCCAGGCAGTTTGCGTCCACCGCGGCATGCGTCGCCCACGGGTGGATTTCCTTAAGGGGAAAATCCTTGTAGACGAACATCACGCGATCGCCGTATTCCTTCAACATTTCCGGAAAAAGCGTCTGGTGCATGCGCGAGCAGAACGGGCACTCGAAGTCGTCATAGTTCACGGCGACTACCTTCGCGTCCTTGTTCCCGCGAGTCGGCCTGCCTTTAATGTCGATCTTTTTCATGACCTCGGCATAGGGATCCTTGGTGAGATCGAACTTCACCAGCCGCATGAGGGTCTTGCCGTCCTTGGCAAGCAGGAAGTCATAATCCTGCTTCTTACCATCGCCGCTGTCGAAGGCGATCTTTACCGTGTCGTATTCCGGAAAGTCGCTGGGCTTCAAGGGGCCGACAATGATCTTCACGGAAGCCGGAATGCTGTAGAACGCGCGCACCTGGCGCTCGATTCGCTGCACCGTATCGGGCGGGGCCGATTGGCCCGCGCATCCAAGGCAAACCAACAAGAGAACAAACAGGGAACGTCGCAGAAGCGTCACTAGAAACCGCCTTAACATTGGAGGGTGAAAATAAATTATCTCATAACCCTGTAGTCATGCGGCTTCGCAGGGGCTGAAAGGCCGCGAAATCAATGCCGAAGGGCGCCTGCGAAGGCGGCACCCGAGATGCGGCAGCAGTTCCTGACATAGAATCGATGACTTGGATCTCACCATCGAGAAAATGATTTACGGCGGCGATGGCCTGGCCCGGCTTCCCGCGGACGAAAAGGGTGTCGGCAAGGCTGTGTTCGTGCCCTTTGTGCTGCCGGGAGAAAAAGTTGCAGCCGAAATGATCGAACAGAAGCCGGGATTCGCGCGGGCCCGCGCCGAAGTCATTCTCAAGCCCTCGCCCTTGCGGATCGAACCCGGTTGTCCATACTTCCTGCGCTGTGGCGGCTGCCATTACCAGCACGCCGGCTATGAAGAGCAACTCGCCATCAAATCTGAAATCCTCAGGGAAAACCTGCGCCGCATCGGCAAGGTGGAACTCACGGGAGAGCTGACAGTTCACGCTTCGCCTCCCTGGAGTTATCGCAATCGCACGCGCCTGCGGGTCCGGGGCGCTCCGAATTTTGCCATCGGGTATCACAAGTTCGGTTCACATGAACTGTTGCCGGCCGAGGAGTGCCCCATCAGCTCTCCGCTGCTCAATCGCGCTATTACAGCGATGTGGGAACTGGGACGAGCCGGGCATGTCCCAGAGCATGCTCGCGAAATCGAATTCTTTGCCAACTCCGAGGACGATGGCTTCCTGGTCGAGGTGTTGTGCGACGCCACGGAGCAGGTCAATGCGCTGGAAAGGTGGAGTCAGGAATTCCAGGCGGTCATGCCCGAGATGGTAGGCGCGCTCTGGCAGCGCAGCGCAGAAGCAAGCATGACCGCGACCGGTAGTTCCGGCCGCAAGATTCATATTGCGCAGCGCTCGAAAAACGACGGCGGCTTTGAGCTTCTCACGGGAGCGCAAGAACTGGCCTATCGCACCGGGGACGCCACTTATCGCGTGAGCGCCGGCTCATTCTTCCAGGTAAACCGCCACATGACGGGCGAACTAATAAAGATCGTTTGCGAAGGCCAATCGGGATGGGAAGCGCTCGATTTATACGCGGGCGTAGGTTTGTTCTCGCTGCCGCTGGCGCGCCAGTTTGATCACATTTTGGCCGTAGAGTCGTCACAGAGTTCGTTTGCCGATCTTCGCTACAATTCTCCCGCAAATGTAAAGGCGGTGCGCTCGACCGTAGAACAATACTTGGCGAAGCCGGGCAAAAGCCGCCCGGATCTCGTGGTGGTCGATCCGCCGCGCGGCGGTCTGGGAGAGAAGGTCGCACAGAAAATTGCAACCATGCGCGCGTCCGGCATCAGCTATGTTTCCTGCGATCCCGCAACCCTGGCTCGCGATCTGAAGGTTCTGCTCGCGTCCGGTTATCGCATTCAGCAGGCACACCTGGTGGATCTCTTTCCCCAGACATTTCACCTGGAAAGCGTGTTGCAGTTGGCGCTCTAAGTCTTCCCTCTCCCTGATTTCGCAAGGATAGCGCTTCAGACCGAGTCAACGAAGACACAAGAGGCCGCTGGGTTCAGCATGAGCTCTCCGACATTGCATCGCGCGGCGGCAAACAAGCCCGCCGGCGCCCGGCGCGCGACCGTCCCTAAAACGCGCCAGCCCATGTTGTGGGCGGCTCTGGCATTTTCGGCCGGAGTGTCGATCGGAGCTCATGCCTGGCGGCCGCCCGTCTGGTGGATCATCGCCGGCATCGTGTTTGCTTCCGCTGCGGCTTATCTCGCCCGCGGTCAGCATGGTCGAGACAACGATCATCCAAAAAGCGATCAACCCAGCATCACCAGCGCCGGCACTCGCGAACCGGTTTCGCCGCCACGATCTGAGGGGGCACGGCGGATTTCGGTCGCGAAGGCGCTTGCGCTCGGCGCCCTTCTGTTTCTTGGCGCGCTGAACGTGCAGGAACGGAGCCGGCCCGGTCCGGCGAGCGCAAGAATCCTGGAGTTTGCGGATGGCCGCGAGGTTCTGGTCACCATGCACATCACCTCTGAAGGACAGGTCAAGAAGGGAGGATTCGCCGGGTTCGTGCAAAGGGTCGATGCTGAAACAGAGGAAATTCGATCGGACGATATAGTGCTTCCACTTCGCGCCGGACTTCGGCTAAGTATCTTCGCGAAAGAAAACAGGCAGGAGTACGACCCAGACAGTTCAGCTCCCCAGCTTCTCGCTTTGCATTACGGGGAGAGAGTGCGTGCGCTCTGCAAACTCCGTCCACCTCGCAACTTTCGCAATGCGGGCGCCTTCGATTATGAAGCCTACATCACCGACAACGGCATTTCGGTCCTGGGCTCAGCCCGCGCGGACGATTTGCAAGTCTTGCCGGGCTTCACTGGCAGCCGCTTAGGACTGTGGCGCGCCCGCATTCACCGCAGCATCATCCTGGAGATCCATCGACTGTGGCCCCCCGAACAAGCGGGACTGCTTGCGGCCATGGTGATCGGGGACAACGCATTCATCGAGCGCGATACCAAGGTCGATTTTCAGCGTTCCGGGACCTATCACATCCTCGTGGTCTCGGGGATGAACGTCAGCATCCTCGCGGCGATCGTGTTCTGGGTCTTACGCAGGTTCCGTGTGAGCGACGTAGTCAGCAGTTGCGCGACCGTGCTCTTATCCATGGGTTATGCCTTTCTGACCGATGTCGGGGCGCCGGTATGGCGCGCGGTGCTGATGATGGCGGTTTACCTGGGAACCCGATTGCTGTATCGCCACCGCGGCATGCTGAATGCGCTGGGAGCGGCGGCGCTGGCGCTGATGATTGCCGACCCGCACGCGCTTTTGGGCGCGAGCTTTCAGTTGACGTTTCTCGCGGTGCTGATCGTGGCGGCCGCCTGCATCCCGGTCCTTGAGCGCAGCTCCGAGCCGTACCGACGCGGGCTTCGCTATTCCGACTCCCTCAGCTTCGACGCTCGCGTCCTGCCCGGGGTGGCGCAACTACGGCTTGATTTGCGGTTGATCGCCGCGAGGATCGCGCGCTTTCTGCGTGGGCGCTCTCCGCTTCCCTTGCTGGTTGGGGGCGCCATGGCCGCGCTCTCCGCATTCGAAATTGTCTTCGTCTCGGCCGTCATGCAGATCAGCCTCGCTCTGCCCATGGCATTTTACTTTCATCGCGCTACCGTGATCGGTGTTCCCAGCAACATGCTTGCCGTGCCTCTCACCGGCGTGCTGATGCCGGCCACTGTGCTCGCGATTGGCCTCGGCTATGTATCCGCCGGGTTGGCGAAACTACCAGTCCTCGTCGCCGCCGCCGCCCTGAACGCAATCACCGGCACCATTCACAGCCTGGGCCGCACGCCGATGGCAGATCTTCGCATTCCTACGCCTGCCATGATCACCACGCTCGCCACCGCAGCAATCCTGGCGCTCGCCCTGCTGCTCGCTCGGAGGTCGGCTGCGCTCGCGATGGTGGGCTTTACAGCTTTGGCCGCAGCTTCGTTCTGGATTGCGCGCTATCCCGCATCGCCCGTTATGAATCCCGGCGTGCTGGAAATCACTGCCATTGACGTGGGCCAGGGCGACTCGACACTGGTGGTCACTCCCGAAGGCAAAACGTTACTGATCGATGCCGGGGGGCCTATCGGAGGACTGCGTTCAGAGTTTGATTTCGGCGAAGACGTGGTCTCGCCATATTTGTGGGCGCGTGGCTTCTTCCAACTCGACGCCGTGGCCATTACACATGGGCATTCCGATCACATGGGTGGAATGCATGCAGTGATGCAAAATTTTCGCCCTCGAGAAGTTTGGGTGAGTGCGGTCCCTGCCGGCTCGGAGCTCTCGAAATTGTTGTCCGACGCCAAGGCGATGGGGATCGCAATCATCCCGCGTTTCGCCGGAGACACGTTCCCGTTCGGCGCAAGCACGGTGCGCGTTCTTTCTCCCCCGCGCGATTATCAGATCGGCGCCACGGCCGAGAACAACGATTCCATGGTCCTCCACATCGCTTTGGGCAGCTCGGCCGCACTGCTGGAGGCGGATGCGGAAAGGGCCGTGGAACGCGACCTGGCGCGGGCCGCACCGCGTGCCGACCTGCTGAGACTTGCTCACAACGGCAGTATGACTTCGAGCGCGCCAGAATTACTGCAGGCCGTACAGCCGGGATGGGGAGTCATTTCAGTGGGAGGACGAAATACGTTTGGCCATCCTCGCATCGAGGTGCTGCAGCGGCTGGAGCAGAGGCACGTACAGACTTACCGAACCGATCTGGACGGAGCCGTCAGCTTCTACCTGGACGGACGCTCGATCAGCGCTGCTTCGGGGGCTCGTCGCTGATATCTACCTCGGCCGTTTCATCGTCAGTGAGCGCAGACTGCCGGAATTCCTCGATGACCTGACGCGCGCGCGAGGCATCCTCTTCCCGCACCAGAATAATGGTGCCGCCCACCCCGGGGAAGGTGTCTTGAGGCGCATCGAGCGAGGTGATATCCGCGTCGATGCTGTTGGCTTCAAGCAGTCCCTTCACTACCATGGCTTCGGCTTCCACCTCGGTATCGAAAACCTTCACCAGCCGTTCATTCGGATTGGGTCGCGCACTGCGCGGTTCGGCGGATCCGGGGCGATCGGGCATGAGTCCTCCTGGGATAAAGCCTGTCGCGGACATGAGGGGCTACTCACGACGTCGCGGGCTTATGTGATTGTAACTCGCTCCTCACTCCGCAGCAGAGGGACTATCTACGCGGCGTAATACATGATGGTTGCTCGGGTAACTGAAGTGCAACTCCCTCAGACGATTGCATCTCCACGTCTTTGCCCGGACAATGTAGCCAACGGGGTAAACGCAACACCTGTGGACTGGGGCTCATCCAAACACTAGAGCCAGGGTCCGGGCGCATTTGCCGGAATCCCCAGGGGGCAGTAATGGACATTCCGCAAGGGCGCGAACAGGACAGTTCTCAGATTCAGGCCACTACCCAGAGCGAAGCCCAGGAAGAAGCGCGAAAAATCCGGCGTCTGCAAATCATGATCAGCATGGTGACCTCGGTTCTCAGCCAGGATCCCAACCTCACCATGGAAGAAGCTTCGGAGATGGTGGCCAATGCCAAGCGCGCCGCCCTCGCCATGTTCCCCGACAAAGAATTCGCCTTCGACATTCTTTATAAGCCGCGCCTGCAGCGCGTCATTCGCGAGCGCTTCCGCATACAGTAAGTCGTTTATTCCGCATCGGGACGGTTCGATGTCCCGCGGTACCCCACTGCGCGTCACTCCGTTCGTCCTTGCGTTGACCTCGGTTTACCCCGAGGTCTAGACTCTGCTCTCGGAGCTCACCATGAAGCGCTTTGCTGGACTTTTCTGCATCCTCGCAGTATGTGTAACCTTCTCCGCACTGGCCGACGAAGGTCATCATCACGAGGAAATGACCCCCGAACAGCTGGGCACCGTGCACTTTCCTGTCTCGTGCACCCCTGCGGTTCAGAAGCCGTTTGAACGCGGCGTGGCATTGCTGCATTCCTTCTGGTACGAGGAAGCCGAAAAACAATTCCAGCAGATCGCCAGCACAGATCCGAACTGTGCGATGGCGCAGTGGGGCCTCGCGATGAGCCAATGGCACCAACTGTGGAATCGTCCGAACCCGGCGCAACTCCACACGGGCCTCGCCGAGGTCAAGAAGGGCAAATCTCTCAAGCCCAAGGCCGCCCGCGAGAAAGCGTATCTCAATGCCTTGGACGCCTTCTATGACAACTCGGCGAAGCGCGATCACCAGGCCCGTGCAACGGCTTACTCCAACGCCATGGAGAGGCTCTACCGCAGTTATCCCGACGATCACGAGGCCGCGACGTTCTATGCGCTCTCATTGCTGGGGTCGGAGCCGGACAACGACACCAGCTTTGCGAATCGCAAGAAAGCGGCGGCCGTGCTCGAGCCGCTGTTTGCCTCGGAACCGAACCACCCTGGCGTAGCGCACTACCTGATTCACGCCTACGACAAGCCGCAGCTCGCGCAATTGGGACTGCCGGCCGCCAGGAGTTACGCAAAGATCGCCCCTGCCGCTCCTCATGCCCTGCACATGCCGTCACATATTTTTGCGCGAGTGGGCGACTGGCAGGACGATATTGATTCCAACCTGGCGTCGATCGCGGCCACCCGCAAGAGCGCGCAAATGCACATGGGAGGCGAAGGCCACCAGTATCACGCCATGGATTTCCTGGTCTACGCCTACCTGCAGAGCGGCCGGGAAGAGGATGCGAAGAAGGTCATCGATGAAGTCAAAACTTTGCCCGGCGTGCACGACATGTACGGCATGGGATTCGATCCGCGCACCTACGCTCTCTCCAAATTTCCCGCGGAGTATGAGATCGAACTGCATCACTGGAAGGAGGCGGCCGAGTTGCAACCCGTGGCCGAAGCCTCCCCCGGAGACCAGGCGATCACCTATTGGGCGCGAGCCATTGGCGCGGTCCGCAGCGGCAGCCTTGAACAGGCCCGCAAAGACGTGGACCAGATTGAGGTCCTGCACGCGAAGCTGATCAAGGACAACAAGAAGGACTTTGCCGAAGCCGTGGAGAGCGACCAGAAAGAAGCGGCTGCATGGCTCGCCTATGTGACCGGCAAGCAGGACGAAGCCATCGCCACTTTGCGAACCATGGCCGACAACGAAGAAAAGATCGGCGAGGAGCCGTCCAGCATTCCGGCGCGCGAGATGCTTGCCGACATGCTGCTGGAGATGAAACGCCCGCTGGAGGCACTGGCGGAATATCAGACCGACCTGCGCTTCGATCCGAACCGGTTCAACGCTTTATATGGAGCCGCGCAGGCCGCCGAACTTGCGGGAAAATCCACGCAAGCCAGCGAGTATTACTCGCAACTGGTAAAAGTCTGCAGCGGCGGCACTTCAGACCGGCCCGAACTCGCGCGGGCAAAGTCGTTGCTCGCGCAAAAATAAAAGCAGGCGTAAGCGTCAGCTGCTTCTTAACTGAACTGGCTATAGTCTCTTTGATACGAGTTTACGGCGTGATCTCAAACACGATGCCCTGGTTCTGAGTTCCGCCGATCACCGCTGTGCCAAAGACATTGCCGGCGCTATCGACCGCTACGCTGCCGTAGGGTGAGCCGCCATCATTGCCGCCGGCAAAGTTATGCAGGTCGGTGAACGTCCAGCCGCTCTTGCCCGGAGTCAGCTTGAACACGGAGCCGAGGCCATTCGCACCCTCCGCGTTGGTGAATCCGTAAATACTGCCGTTGGCCAGCGTGAGCTTGTTATAAGGTCCGCCGTATCCGCCGGTGAAGCTATAGATTGTTTTAAAGGTCCAGCCCGGGCCGGAAGGCGACAGCCGGTACACCGTACCGCCTCCATTTATCCCGCCGTCAAAAGTAGTGCCGTAGAGATTGCCGGCCCCGTCCAGGACCACGCCGCCGACAGGATTCTGGCCATCACTCTGGCCCTGGAAGCTGTACAGAATGCTCTCTGTCCAACCGGAGCTCGAGCGCGTCAGCTTGTACACCGCGCCGATGCCGAAAGCGCCACCAGTCGAAGCTGTGCCGTAAAGATTGCCGTGAGCGTCCAGGGTCACGCCTGCAACCGGATTCACCGCGTCGGTCCCTCCCGTGAAACTGTAGATCACAGACTCGATCCAAGTCTGCCCGGAACGCTTGGCTTCGAAGACGGTGCCATTGCCAAAAGCGCCCCCGAGGCTGGTGGTGCCATAGACATTTCCTGTTGAATCGAGAACTACTCCGCCTATGGGTTGCGCACCATCTGTTCCGGTACCAAAGCGGTGGACGACAACTTCCCTGCCCGGGCAGGCGCAGACTTCAAAGGCAGTGCCGAAGTATCCGCCTCCTTCGGTGGTTCCAAACAGAGCGCCGTTCGCGTCTAACGCGAGGGAACCGAAAGCGGGCCCGGAGCCGTCGAATCCAGCTTTAAAGCTGTACAAAGACGCGTAGGTCCAGGAGGAGCCGTTGGGCGAAAGCCTGTAGACACTTCCGGCGCCGTACTTCCCGCCCAAGTACGTCGTGCCGTAAAGATTTCCCAATCGATCCAGGATTGGCCCGCCGTACGGAGTGGCCCCATCACTGCCTTGGCCGGTGAAGTTGTAAATGACGCGGTAAGTTTGAGACTGCGCCGGTTCAGACACGCTGGCGAGAAGTAAAAATACAGCCATGATTGCGAAAGAAACGACGGCAAAGCGCCGCGGCAAAGCATAGCAATAGAATTCAGGTTCCAGCATTAAGGGCCTCCTTGGGGTCGATAAGGGTATGCGGCTCCGGCAAGACGAAACCGAACATTATGCACTATGGACGGGTGTTTGCGTCGCGGCGTCCTGCGGCTGGCGCCCAACAGGGCAGTGGTAGTGTTTTCGCCAGTCCGACAAAACGCTAAGCTCGCCCCGCGCTCTCCCCCGCTTCGGTTTCTTCTTCCGCGTGCACCATGCCAAATTTCTTAAGCTTGTAGCGCAAGGCATCGCGGCTGATGTCGAGCAGTTTGGCGGCGTGCGTCTGATTGTTATTGGCTTGCCGCATGGCCAGTTCGACCAGGGCGTGCTCAACTTCCTCAAGTGAAGTGCCGCCTTCGGGAATGTACAGGCGGGGAAGCATGCGGCCATTCGGCAACTGCTGACCGCCGTCTGCGGGGACGGAGCGCTCGAACACGGTGCGCCCGCCGGACTCGGCGACCGAAAAGGGGAGATACACGGGCCTGAGCTGGAATTCGTCTTCCAGGATCATGGCGCGTTCGATGGAATTCTTCAGCTCGCGAACATTTCCCGGCCAACTGTGTCCCAGCAAGAGGCGGCGCGTGTCCTCGGTAATCCCACGAACCGATTTCTTGAACTTGCGGTTGTAGCGATCGATGAAAAAGTCGACGAGCGGGAGAATGTCTTCCTTCCTTTCGCGTAACGGCGGGATAAAAATGGCAATGATCGCGAGGCGGTAATAAAGATCCTGGCGGAAGTTTCCTTCGCGCACCGCCTTTTCCAGGTCGCGATTGGACGCCGCAATGACACGCACGTCGACCTGCATGTCGCGAATACCGCCCACCCTGCGGATGACCTGGTCCTCCAGGACGCGCAGCAGTTTGGCTTGCAACAGAGGTGAGAGTTCGCCGATCTCGTCGAGGAAGAGGGTTCCGCCGTCGGCGGCCTCAAATAAACCCTTCTTCATCTGCTTGGCGTCGGTGAAGGCCCCCTTCTCGTGGCCGAAGAGTTCGGCTTCCATCAACTGCTCGGGAATCGCGGAACAATTGATCGCGACAAAGGGCCTTTCCTGGCGCGTACTTTCGTAGTGGATGGCCTTGGCGATCAGGTCTTTGCCGGTGCCGCTCTCGCCCTGGATCAAAATAGTCGTCGCTTCGCTCGAGGCCACCTTGCGGACGAAACTCATCAACTCCGTCATCTTCGGCGACGTGCCGACGACCTGGTGATAACCCGCCCGGCGGCGCACGTCCGCGCGCAGGGTCTGGACCTCGCTGCGCAGCTTGGTGGTCTCCAGGGAGTTCTTGATGGCGACGTGGAGTTCGTCAAAATCGAGAGGCTTGCCGACAAAGTCATAGGCTCCCAGCTTGAGCGCTGCTTTCACGTCATCAAGCTGCGGATCGGCGGTAATCATGATCACGGCCCGGGCGTCGCCATTCTTTTTCAGTTGATCGAGAACTTCGAGACCGCTCATATCCGGCAGGCGCACGTCGAGCAGGATGAGATCGGGAGACTCATTTTGGGCGAGCTTCAGCCCAGGTTCGCCAGCCTCTGCCTCGAGAACCTGGTAGCCCCAGTCCTCGCATTTCTGCCGTAGAGACCAACGGACCAGGCGCTCATCATCGACGATGAGGATCTTGTCTGCAGCCATCTAATAAGAAGATTGTATCGCATGGGGAACGGCCCAAAATCAGCGCGGGAAGTGGACGCACAGAGCCAACAGAAACGCCGGCAAAGCCAGCTATGACCTTGCCACTTGCGCTACGAGGCAACGATCCGCAGAGCGGGGCGCTTAAAGGGAAGCGAAATGACAAACTTCGTTCCCTTGCCTAGCTCGCTAACCACCTCGATGCGCCCCTGGTGATCTTCCACGATGCGCTTCGCCAGCGAAAGACCGAGGCCTGTGCCGTTTCCCTTTGTGGTGAAGAACGGACGGAAGATGTTGGGAATGTTATCCGCGGGAATGCCCTTTCCGTTGTCGCTGACGGCGATTTTCGCCACGCCGTGATCTTCCGAGACCTGCACGCGAACTGTGCCGCCGTGATCCATCGCCTGCACCGAGTTGATGAGCAGATTCAACAGCACCTGGTGCATTTGGTCGCCGTCGTGCTCGACAGCCGGCAACTCCGGCGCTTTCTGCAATTCGATAGTGATTGGCTTCGAGAGCACCTGTTGGCGCGCGAGCATGACCGCGTGCTCGATCGTGGTGTTGAGATCGCTCGGGCGAATTTCCGGCGGCCGCGGGCGCGCCGTTTCGAGCAAGTCGGTGACGATGCGGTTGATTTGCGCGATCTCCAGGCGCACGTCTTTGACCACCGCACGTGCCGGGCTGGTCGGAGGCAGGTCGCGGCTTACGATCTCGATCACTCCGGCAATGCCGGCCAGCGGGTTCCGAATCTCGTGCGCCAGTCCGGTAGCCAGTTCTCCCAGGGTAGCGAGATGTTCCGCGCGCGACATCTGGGTGCGGTGCAGGCGCTCAATCTCGGTGCGGCTCTCGCGCAACTGCTCGACCATGCGGTTGAAGTTGCGGCCCAGGTCGCCCATCTCGTCATTGCGGTTCGAGAAACTTACCCGAACTTCCAGGTCGCCTTCGCCCAGGCGCGCAATCTTCTCCTGCAGTTCCACCATAGGTTTTTGTACGAAGTAGGCCAGAGCGAAAATCAGCACCGCACAAATCGCGACCGCGCCTCCACCCGCGATTTCCAGAACAGCGTGCCGCTCCGGGTCTTTTAGTGAAAGCGTAAGTAGAAGAAATAATAAAAGACCGTTCAAGAGAACAAAGGCAACTGGCAGGACAGTCTTCACTTGCCAGTTGAGCCGCATGGAATGCGGCTTTGGATCTGTGACCGGGGTCGACGACATTGACGCTTCCTTCAGGTCGAACGGATGGGGCCGGTTGGGGGTGACTGGAGCGAGTTCCGGCAGGACTGGTTCCAGTCCGGCTTGTCCCGGCACGCCTGCGGAGAATGCCGCGGCAGCATTGCTAGTTGCGACTCTTATGGGATCATGCTGATCAGGCATAAGCGTGCAGTCCGGGCAACAGATAAGTAACGCCGAAAAACGTAAACATCACGACCGCGAAACCTAAAATAGCGAAATACGCGGCCCGCCGGCCTCTCCAGCCGCGCGTGATCCTCATGTGAAGATAGCCGGCATAAACCAGCCAGGTAATCGCCGCCCAGGTCTCTTTGGGATCCCAGCTCCAGTAAGATCCCCAGGTCCGGTTAGCCCAGTACGCGCCGGCAGCAATCATGAGAGTGAGCAGCGGGAAAGCGATCGCGATCGTCTTGTAGGTGATGCGATCCAGGCTCGCCGCATCCGGCAGGAGCTCCTGCAGGTCCTCCCGCCGCCATAAGAGCAGCAGGTACATGAGCGAGACAAAAATGCTGCCCACAAGTCCCGACAGTATGAAAGGACTGGTGGCCAGGTTAGTTGCAAAAAGTCCGTCGGCGTCCAGCGATGGATACATGCCGTCGCGGACCCGTACAAAGAACACCGCCAGCGCGACTACCTGCAGAAGTATGCTGATGAACACCGCGCGATTGGCCGTGGCGAACAGGGTTTCGTCTTTCCTCGCCCGAGCGTACGCATAAATCGCGAATGGCGCGGCCACCGCGGCGAATACCATCAGCATCAGCCAGCCCAGGTCGGGGATGCTCACGAACAACCGCATGCCCTTCGCCAGGAACAACTCCGATTTGCGCTGCGGATCCCACGCGATCACGTTCAGCGCCCCCCATTTCTCAAAACGAGTGAGCACGATGGCTGTATAGATCGCAACCGATGTGAAGCTGGTGGCCGCAAGAAAGGTCTCCGTCTTCACCTGGTCCTGGATCAAGAACATCATGGCTAGAGCGAAACTCAGCGCGCAGGCCGCATACGCCAGCATGGCAAGAGTGACGTGCACATGCAGCCATGTCGATTGCAGTGCCGGAACCAGCGGCCGGACTTCGGAGGGTAACAACTGCATCAGCACCACGCCCACAATGGCCACGGGCATAGTGACCGTCCCGATTACCTTGACGCCGAAACGCTTCTCGGCGATTAGCGTGAGCACCGCGAGTGTCCACACGAAACTCAGTAGCATTTCATAGATACTGGCAAACGGCGGATGACCAGCCGCGTACCAGCGATGCGCCACCGCTCCGGTATTGGCCAGCAGCCCAGCCCAGGTTGCGAGCGAGGCAAAGCGTACGTAAGACTCGGTGCCGGTCACGCCAAAACCCAGATACAGGGCTCCTGCTCCCGAATAAAAAATCAGTGCCGCGAACAGCAGGTTCGATTCGTTGAGCAGGTTTCCGCTCTTCACCACGTTCAGAAAGGCCATGAACAGCAGGAATGCAATGCTCAGCCCCACTCCCACGATGAGGGTGGTTCCAGCAGCGGGTTGCTGTTCGACTCGCGCGCGCGCCATACGTATTCCTCCTGCCGGATTCAGTTCCCGGCCATTGACATGGTGTGCAGCCGAGCGAGCGCCGCCGACTCGGCCTTCAATTTGGCTTCAATTTCTTCCACGAGCTGCTTGAAATTTTCTTCGAATGCTTCCCGGTTGCGATTGGCCGTGCCGCCCACCCATAGTCCCGGATGGCCATGGGCGTCGCGCACCGGCACCACCCAGTAACGCGTGTGGACCAGGTAAAACACAAACGCCAACCCGATTCCCATCAGTACGACGCCGCTCCAGACGCCCCACTGTCCCGGTTCATGCGAGACTTGCAGCCCGGTGTAATGGCCCATCTGCAGGTCTTGGGGTTCGAAGACGTAAGTGGATAACGCGTTCTCCGCGAAGCCTTCGATCGGCGGCAGCCATATGTTGACTGGCCTGGCAGATCTCTTTGACTCGACAACCAGGTGGACCGCGGGGTTGTCCACCGATTGCGAGCGCGTGTACACCTGGTTGTCGCGCACCACGTAGTCGGGAATGAATTCCGCAAGAACCACCGAAGTGTCGGCATCCAACTGAACCTGTTGCTCGGGTGCAAGTGCGATATCTCTGGGCGTCCCCTCGCCGTTCGCCTGCCTCACTGAGAAGGTGATCTTTTCTACTTTGCCGGTCGGTCCGTAGCTCGCCTGGTAGAAACGAACCGCGCGGTAGACCAGCGGATCATTCACCACGATTTCCTTGTTGCGAACATCCTGCCCGTCCTGCACGATCGCCAGCTTCGACCACCAGCGTTTCGGACTGCCATCCGCATAATTCTCCTGCCCCGCGCTATCGCAGCGCACCGCGAAGGGTAGGGTGCGAACCGTGCCGTTGCGCATCTCGATCTTGCTGCTCTGCTGCCCGGGCGTGAGCGCAACGAAACCGCTCCAGCCGAACAGTCCGTCAATGATGCCTCCCATAAAAATCAAGAGCAGGCTGGCATGCACCACGTACACCGCTAGCTCCGACACGCGATGGCGTTCCGCAAACAGTGACACGTGTTTTTCTGTCGTCACCAGGTCGGGCTTGTAGCCGAGCTTTCGCAGCGCGCTGGCCGCGGCCAGGACGCCGGCTTCTTCATCCTCGATCGAAATCGTGGCCTGGGTTGCCAGGGAATGACGAAAGCTATCGTTCGGGCTCTTGTAAGGACGAGAGAAATATCGCCATGAGTTGGGGAACCTTTGGATCGATGCGGCCACAATGCTGCAGCTGACCAGCACCATCAGCAGGATGAACCACCACGCGTGATAGACATCCGTGAGCTGCAGGGCGTCCAGCGCACGCAACACCTGGGGGGAATAGGTGCGCTGCATTTCGTCCGTATCCGTGATTGGACGCTGCAAAATCATGGTCCCTGCTGCCGCCACAATCACCACCACGATCAGCAGGATGACTCCCGTCCTGATGGAGCTGAGCGTCTGCCAAAGCTTGCGGCCCAGATGATTCGTTCCAGCCATAACGACTCCCGTTGTTCCGCTGCTCATAAAGGCACGTTCCGCACCAAAGTTTCTTTTTTGCGCAACTCGCTAGAAGCAAGCGGCTTGGGAACAATGCCAAATTTCATGACAGGGCGGGACTTGGGGTATATGGCGCATGTAAGTTCGGGCAGGCCCGGGATTTGGCGCTATCGACGTCGGAACAGCGTGCTGGCGGTCACATTCCGGGGTGATGCATGTACGACAGGCCCGCGCACGGACATATTGCAATTGACTTCAGGTGAGCAATGGCAGACCGGGGCTCTCAGCACAAGGTGATATTTGGGAAAAGCAGTTACTTGGGTCATTTCACCTGTGCGCCTGTGGGAGAAACCCCATTTAGAAATTCAACAGTTGTTGAGGAATTTCTCGCCGCCGTTCATGCAGCTCACAACTTCCTTGTTGTCAATCGGCTAGACGGGTGTGGAAAAACTCTGCACTGCGCCGCTTTGCGGAATGGCTCGTGCACTACCAGCTCATGGAGCTTGTGGTGAAGTCCCTCGAATCCAACTCGAATTCCGAAATCGGCCACAGCACCAGACCGGTTCTGCGAGCACTGGCAGCTTTCATCCTCATTTGTGTCCCGAAGATGTTCGCAGGCACGCATCCAGTGCCCCTGGAAAAAAACGCCGATTCTTCCACCTGCATTGCCTGTCATGAAGACAAGACCAAAGGCAAAGCGGTGCACTCGGCGATTGCGATGGGCTGCACCAGTTGCCATGAAGTGCGGGTCAATAGAGATGTCACGCGCGTCAAGCTGATCACGACCACGCCTGTTGCACTTTGCCTCACTTGCCACGCCGAGAAGAATGCCGAGCAGGCGAAGGGCCTCGTCCACAGCCCGGCGGTCCGTGATTGCCTGAAGTGCCACGATCCCCACAGCAGCGACAACAAGAACCAACTTCTAAAGCCGGCCGCGGGCGCCACCGCCAACGAGAATCTCTGCCTTTCCTGCCATACCACGGGAATGAATGTTCCCGACAAAGGCAGCCGGCACGCGGCGCTCGACATGGGTTGCGACACTTGCCACACCACCCACAAGGTCGGCGAGCGCGGCAGCCGCGAGTTCGATTTCCACCTCACCAAGAACACGCCCGCGCTGTGCGTCGATTGTCACGATCCCAAGGATGCCAACCTGCAGAAGGTCCATCAGAATCAGCCGTTCGGAACCGCCGATTGCGTCACCTGTCACGATCCGCACCAATCCGCTGCGCCCAAGCTGATGGCCAAGTTCATGCATCCGCCGTTTGCCGACAAGACTTGCGAAGTTTGTCACGCCCCGGCCAAGGACGGCAAAGTCGTCCTGACACAAGCCAATGCCAAATCGCTCTGCGTCACCTGTCATGACGACAAGGCCAAGCAGATCGAGAGCGCCAAAGTTCAGCATCCCGGCGCTGCCGGCGATTGCACCGACTGTCACAGCCCCCACGCCAGCAAGAGCCCGGGTCTGCCGAAAACCGACCCCGTGAATATCTGCCTGGGGTGCCACGCCGATCAGGCCGAACAGGCGAAAAAGGCTGTGCACCACCAGCCTGCTTTCGGGCAAGGTTGCGCCACCTGTCACGAGCCGCACGGAGGCGAACGTCCGAAGCTGCTGCGGGCGCAAGGCAACTCCCTCTGTCTGGAGTGCCATGGTCCCGATTCGCAGCCTCAGCAACTGGAAGCTGAGCACGTCCTGACGATTTTCGGCGGCAAGGTGAAATTGCCCGACGACTACTACAAGAAGAACAAGGTGGCGATCCTCCCCCTGAAGTATGGGCTGGGCCACCCGGTGAATTATCACCCGGTGCAAGACGTCATGGATCCCACCAACATCACCAAGGTGAAGACCCAGATTAATTGCCTGACCTGCCATCAACCACACTCCTCGGCCAAAGCGGGATTGCTGGTGAAGGACCAGGAAAACAACATGGCCTTCTGTGACACCTGCCACAAGAACAGGGTCACGATGGGAGCGCAATAAATGTCGGCAAAGGAGAGCAGAGCGATGTTCACCCATCTCCCAGATGAAAAGCGCGCAAGCCGGACGGCAGCAACGCTCCTGGTGCTGCTCGCGCTGATGCTTGTGCTGCCCTCCAGCGTGTACGCGGGCAAGAAGAAAAAGCTCGCACCCGCGAAGCCGGAGCCGGTTGGCCCCGTCTACGACCCGGCGAAACTCGACACCACCAAGCTGGTTTGGCCCGAGCCGCCCAACATCGCGCGCATCAAGTGGCTGAACTACTACGCAGGCATGAAGGTCGACTACACCAAGGCCGAGAAGAAAAAACAGAAATCCAGCTGGATGGACCGTCTTGCCGGCTCCGAGCAGAAGGACATGCAGGACGTCATTAAGGACTTCCCCTTCCAGATGATCGGCCCCACAGGGATTGCGGTGGATTCCGAGGGTCGAGTTTATGTGGCTGATCCCAAGGTGGGCGCGATTTTTATCTTCAACACGGAAACTCGCGACGTACAGCTGATCCGCAACGGAGTCGAGGCAAAGTTTGGCCTGATTAACGGCCTCGCCATGGACGATGGCGACCGCCTGTTCGTCTCCGACGGAAAGTTCCGCCGCGTGCTGGTGTTTGACAAGGACCACCACTCCATCGGAATCGTGAACGACGGCATGGTGGACCCGAACGGCATCGCCCTCGACAAAGAAAATCGCTTCCTTTACGTCGTCGATACGCAGCAGGACCAGGTGCTCGTCTATGACGCCGACAGCTACAAGCTGCTGCGGCGTATCGGCACCAGCGGCAAGAATCACTGGCTGACCGACGCCGGCAACTTTGCCGCGCCTCACAGCGTGGCGGTCGATGCCGACGGCAACGTTTATGTGACCGACACCATGAACAACCGTGTCGAGATCTTCGACGCAGAAGGCAAGTTCATTTCACAGTTCGGTAAGCACTGCGACGGCCCCGGGTGTTTCGCGCGTCCCAAGGGCATCGCGGTGGACGCTGACGCCCATATCTGGGTTGTCGACCAGATGCTCGATGCCGTGCAGATCTTCAACCGCGAAGGCCAGTTGCTCGCCTATATGGGCGGACATGGCAATGGGCCGGGGACGTTCGCCGCGGCTATCGGCATAGCCATCGACAAAGACAACCGCGTGTTCGTTACTGATCAGTATCCCGGCCGCATGCAGATGTTTCGCTACGTAACCGATGCGGAAGCCGCGGCGGAGAAGAAAAAGCAAGAGGCTGAGGCGGAAGCGAAGGCCGGCAACAGTGCCGCGCAGAAACCGGCAGAAGTAAAAGGCAGCACCCAAGCGAAGGCGCAAAATGCAGCGCAAAAATAACATCCCGAGTTTTGGTTGCCTTCGGGCAGCCGGAACGGAGAACGGGCGAGCCGGCATCGCCCTCTCCGGTAATCGCAGTACCGCGGTAGATTCGGCTGTAGAAGTGAAAGTGTTGCAACACATTCATCAGGAGGTCTTATTCAAATGAAACGGACACTATTAGTCATGCTGATGGTTCTGGCTGTGGCAGGTTTCGTGTTGGCCCAGAACCCAACGTCCGATGTATTGGGCGCACACCTCAACCAGGGTCGCGGTTGCGCGGCCTGTCACGCACCGCATAGCGGCGCCTACGGTAACGGCGCGGCGAAGACCGCGGACGCCACTTCCGGCAACATCGCTTTGTGGGGTCAGGACGTAGGCACCCTGTTCGGCAAGACCTTCGTCACCGGTCAGAGCGAGCATGGCAGCTACACCGAGTCGCTGCCGGGGAGCTGGGATAGCACCCGCCCTGACACCGCTGGCGTGCTGACTTGCCTTAGCTGCCACGACGGCAACTATGCGCAGGGCGCCATGATGAAGAACGCGGTTTATGAGACGCTGCCCAGCACTTATGGGACCAGCAACACCATCCCCACACTGCTCGGCAACGACAAAACCACGACCGGCAACTACCTGAACGATCACCCGGTAGGCCTGAATGCCTATGTCGGATGCGGTGGCACCTATGACTGGGATTGCAGCATTGACGCAAACGGCAACATTCAAATGACGGGCACCAACTCCGCCGCATTTGTAAAGAACTACGGTTTCTTCGTGCGCACCAACGGATACAACGTTGCCGGCAAGATGCAACCGACGGTTATGTGCACCACCTGCCACAACCAGCACGTGATGAACGCATTCGCCATCACCGCCAAAACCAACTCTGGCCTGCCGCAGGGAATATACGCCACGATGTTCTTCATTCGTGGTCCTTACAACCCGGCGACCACCACCACTGGCTCCAACCAGACGGCGCAATTCTGCCGCCAGTGCCATGGTGCTGAAGGCAACGAGTCGAACGGCGGACTCACCATCCCAACCGTTTTTTAACTTTCACCGGGGAGAGAGCGATCTCTCCCCTCTTTTTCCCAGGCTGGGGAGGACGGATATATGGACCGCACAATTTTCATCAGCTTCGTAATCGCCGCCGCGCTCAGTCCGGCGATGGCGCAACTGGTCGCCTCCCATGCCTCCACGCAGTCTGCAGTTCAAGCCGGCACAGCCGCTCAGGCAGCAGGAAAACCGGTCGCTCGCGTCAACGGCACCGTGCTCACCGACCGCGATCTTTTACGCGAGGAATACGCGATTTTCCCCTACGCGCGCCAGCATGGCGGGCAAATTCCCAAGGAGATGGAACCCGGCATTCGCAATGGCGCGCTGCAGATGATCATCTTCGAAGAACTGGTTTACCAGGATGCCCAGCGCCGCAAGCTAAGCGTGGCTGCAAGCAAGCTGCGTAAGGCTGAAGCCGATTTCCGCACCCAATTCAGTTCGCCGCAGCAGTACCAGGATTTCCTGAAATCCGAGTGCAACGGTTCGGAACAGGTTATGCGCAGAAAGATTGAACGCTCCCTGCTCATCGACCAGTTTCTGAAGGCCGAGGTGGATCAGCGCGCCGTCATTTCACCCGCGGACTTGAAAGCCTACTACGACAAGAACCCAAAGGCTTTCGCGTACGGCGAGTCCTTCGTCATCCAGACAATCTCGTTCATTCCGCCGGAAAAGGCGACTGCGCAGCAGGTGCAGGAAGCGAGAAAGCGCGCCGAGGCAGCGCTGCCCCAGGCAAAAGCGGCCAAAACGTACGAAGACTTTGGCGTGCTGGCGGAGAAGATTTCGGAAGATGACTACCGGGTGATGATGGGCGATCACAAAGCAGTAGACCGGGGCAGGCTGGCCCCGCAAGTGGTCGATGCGCTTCTGAAGTTGCAGCCGGGACAGGTCACCGGAATTATCCAGGTGGAACAGATATTCACCATCGTGCGGCTGAACAAGCATATCGCCGCCGGCAAGGTGAAGTTTGAGGACGTGAAGGATCGGCTCAAGAACCAGCTCGAGAAGAACAAGCAGAACGAGGTGCGCTCCGCGCTGGGCAAGAAGCTTCGTCAAGCTGCAAGGGTAGAAGTGCTCTAGGCCGAAGGATGGCATGACGTGGAAGGTTATATTCGCAATGCGTGCATGGCTCTTGCCGGGATCCTGATCTGGCTCATGCCCGCCGTAGCGCAGATTCAGACCGGCGATCTGACCATGAGTGCCAACGGCAATGTCTCGGCCGGGTACGGGGGTGGCTACGGCAATTTCGTGCAGTCATCGCACAATATTGATGTAGGTTTTGACAGCATCTTGAACGGCTCTTATTACAGCCCCAACTTCCTGAGCTTCTCGCTCGCTCCCTACTACAATCGGTCCAGTACCAATTCCAGTTCGCAATCTATCAGCAGCGCCAGCGGATTGAATTTCAACAGCAGTATCTTTGCCGGCAGTCATTTCCCCGGATCCGTGGGCTACTCGGAAAACTACAACAGCGCCGGGACATTCAATGTTCCCGGTTCAGCCGATTTGACAACTCACGGCAACAGTCACAACTTCAACGTCAACTGGAGCGAACTGATTCCCGATCTGCCCAGCCTTTCGGTGGGGTTCTCCAAAGGCGGCAACAATTACTCGGTTTACGGCCTCGACCAGACGGGGAATACAAATTCGCACACCTTCAACCTGCGTTCCGCCTACCGCATTCTCGGTTTTAATACCAGCGGCTACTACAGCAACAGCGCGTCTGACTCCACGTTCCCTTCGCTAGTGGCAGGAGCGGTAACCGAGGACCGCTCGACGTCGCACAGCAGCAGCTATGGTTTCGGAACTGGTCATATTATTCCGCTGCGCGGGATGTTTTCGCTCTCCTACAATCACACCAACCTCAACAGCGATTATCTTGGATATCACTTCAATGGGGGCATCGATACCACCTACGTTTCTGCGGGCATTCAGCCCACCAACAAGTTACACCTGCAGGCGACCACGGGATACAACAACAACCTGACCGGCACCTTGTTTGAGAACACGCTTAACCCGGGCCAGGCGACGACGCCGACCGTCCCCAGCATCACCAGCAGTGGGCCGTCCGTAGTGAATACACAAACATCTTCCCACTCCTGGGACATGCAAGGCGGGGCCGATTACGCGTTCCTCCCCAATCTGAGTGGCAACGTCTATGCCCAACGACGCGTGCAAAGTTACTTGGGCCTGGCATTCGGTGCAAACAGCTACGGTGGTGGACTGACTTACACCAGGACCGTGCTCGGCGGCAGCTTCAGCGCGTTCGGCTCAGTGTCGGACAATACGCGCGACCATAGTGATGTGAACTCTCTCGGCTTCTCCGCTGCTGCGGGCTACAACCGCAGACTTGGAGCCTGGGCCTTTGGAGGAAATTTCAGCTATGCCCAGAACGTGCAGACGCTGCTGATTTCCTACACCAACTCGTACTACACCTACTCCGGAAACGTGCGCCGCAAGTTTTCCAATCAAGTGATCTGGAGTCTCACGGCCGCGGGCAGCCGGTCTGGAATCACCGCGCAACCGCATAGCGACAGTTCCAGCCAGAGCTACGGCACCGGCATTGGGTACGGCCGCTGGATTGGAGCCAATGCCAGCTATTCGAAGTCGACAGGAAATGGATTGTTGACCGCCGGCGGCATTTCCCCAACACCGCTGCCCCCGATCATTCCCCCTGAGCTGCTCATCCTCTACGGCGGCAAGAGTTACTCATTCGGCCTGTCCAGCAATCCCACGCGACGATTCACAGTCGCCGCCTCGTTTTCTCACGCCAACAGCAACGTATTCAACGGCGGAATCGGTTCCTGGAACAAGAGCGAGCAGTTTGGAACCTCGTTTCACTATCAGTTCCGGAAGATGGTTTTTACCGGCGGGTACAATCGGTTGCTGCAAGGGACCAACGCCTCTCCGCTCGGTCCCGAAAACTTGTCGTCATTCTTTATTGGGGTGTCCCGGTGGTTCAACTTCTTCTGACAGGCCGGCGCGCTCAGGGCATGCGTGTGGGGCTCCTGGCCGCATGCATGGTGCTGCTCGCCATCCCGGGGTATGCGCGCCGTTCCAAGGATAAGGCGAAACCGCCGCAGTCCGGCCCGGAACTGGAACTGCTGGGCGGACGCAAGCTCACCTGGGAGCGCAGCTTCGGTAATGAGCGCGAGGTCAAGCCCAAGCGCGGCTTCTGGAACCGCTTGCTCGACTTCGTCGCCGGGGAGCCGGATTTTCATGAACTCGTCCGCCCCTACAGCGTCGCTAGCGATTCGCGCGGCCGCATCATCGTGACCGATCCCGGCGTAGCGGGCGTGCACATTTTCGACTTTGCTCAGCAGAAGTACAAATTCCTTTCACGCGCGGAGAGGGACAAAGACGCGATGCTGCAGCCTCAATGCGTCGCCGTCGACTCGGACGACAACATTTACGTGACCGATTCGGAAACTGGAAAAGTTTTCGTCTTCAACTCAGAGGGCAAATATGAGCGCGCGATCGGCAGCCTGAAAGGCGGCGAAGGCTATTTCAAGCGTCCCACCGGCATCGCCGTAGATTCCGCAGCCCAGCGCATTTACATCACCGACACGCTGCGCAACGAGATCTTCGCGACCGACATGCAGGGCAGCGTGCTGCAGCGCATAGGCAAGAACGGCAATGGCCCCGGAGAATTCAACTACCCCACCGAACTGCGTCTTTCCGGTGACAACCTTTTTGTAGTCGACGCGATGAATTTCCGCGTGCAGGTACTGGATCGCTCGGGTGCGTTCCGCTACTCGGTTGGGCAGATCGGCGACGAGACGGGAGCCATGTTCCGGCCGAAGGGCGTGGCCGTTGACTCGGAAGGCGACTTGTACGTGGTGGATGGCCTGTGGTCCGTCGTACAAGCCTTCAACCGCGAGGGACAGCTGCTGTATTACTTCGGCAACCGCGGAGAAGGCGCGGGCCAGTTCCAGCTTCCGGCAGGGCTTTTCATAGATAAAAACGACCGCATCTATGTGGTCGATTCCTACAACCGGCGCGTGCAGGTATTCCATTTTTATGCGCAGCCAAAGCAGGCACAAGGGGGGATGCAGTGAAGTCGAAGATCCTGCTGGCCTGCATGATGCTATTGGCTGCAGCCGGCACAATGAGCGCCCAGATCACGGGAGACGTGATCGGAGTGCACGACCTGGGCCCGGGAAGCAAGTCGCCAATCACCGGCGCGCGTCCCGATTTCTGCCTCTACTGCCATGCCCCGCATACCAGCCTGGTGCAAGGTACAGCGCCGTTGTGGAATCAGAAGCTGACCACCCAGACTTTCACTCCCTACACCAGCACGACCTATCACGAGAAGGGCAACAACATGCAGGTGCTGGGTGCCGATAGCAACCTGTGCCTGAGCTGCCACGACGGCACAGTGGCAGTAGGAAACACCGCCGCCTACGGCCAGGTCACGATGACCGGGTCGATGAACCCGAACGATGTTTTCCAGGAAAACACCGCGACCTCGCTGCAGGCCTCGCATCCGTTCAGCCTGATTTTGCCGCTCAATGACGCTTCCAACCTGGTGAGCACTCTGGTCAGCGGTCAGACTGCCGACAAAACCGGCGCCGTGAAACTGATCCAGGGCAACATCGAATGCACTTCCTGCCACAACCCGCACGTGCAGGCGAAGGATCCTCTGAATCAGAATTTCCTCGCTTTGAACAGCGCAAGCGGCGTCCTGTGCTACGCATGCCACGATCCCAATCGTCAGGCCTCGGAAGGGCAAGACCCCAACCCGCTGAATGGCTGGTATCAGAGCATCCACGCCACTTCAACGGCTGCGGTGCAGAATCTGCCCTATCCCACGCTGGCCACCAATGCGTGCTTCTCCTGCCATACCGACCATAACGCCGCGGGACCGGCGTGGTTGCAGCGTGGATCGGGAGACCAGGTTTGCCTGAATTGCCACTCAGGCACGAGTTCCGCCACGGCGAATGCAAATACGCTGGCCGGACGCGCGGCCAGGATGATGCCGAACGTCGTGGCCTCGCCCAAGGTAAACGCGCTGCTCAATGTGGCATCGGAATACGCAAAGGTGGGACATCCGATCGCCACCACAAGCGTGCTCCCGGTCAAGCCCGGCGCCAAGGCGCAGACCCGCGCCGTCGTGGCCAATAATCCGACTCTGACGGGATGCGTGAATTGTCATGATCCGCACGCCATGCAGAGCGGCACGAATGCAGCGTCCCCTGCCGCGCCGATGGTGCGCGCTACACAAAGAGGCGTGGACGGCATCAGCGAGAAAGACGGCATGACGGTGGTGCGTCCTGCCAAGTATCAGTTCGAAACCTGCCTGCGCTGTCACGGTCCGCGGCCCGGCAAAGCTCCCGATGTCGCGAAGTACGGGTACATTCCGGCGCGGCTGGACGTTGCCAGTGATCCCCGCAACATCATTCCGCAATTCAGTCCCACGGCGGCCTCGAGCCATCCAGTCACCCATCCACGCAGCAGTGCTTTCTCCCAACCCAGCCTGCTTGCCAATATGTGGAACCTGAACGGGACTACCCAGGGACGCGTGATGGGCAGCCAGATCTTCTGCACTGATTGCCACAATAGCGACGATAACCGCGAATTCGGAGGCACCGGTCCGAGTGGCCCGCATGGATCGCGGTGGACGCACATCCTGGAGCGCCGTTACGAATTCAGCCAGGCCCCGGCTCCGGGACAACCGATCACGAACCTGTTTCCGAATCCCGACCTGACGGTGAATGGTCCCTATGCGCTTTGCGGAAAATGCCACAACCTGACCAACGTGATGCAGAATGCCAGCTTCAGCAAGCACGCGAAACACATCAGTGCGGGCATGAGTTGCTCCACATGCCATACGGCGCATGGCACCGGGTCAGGCAGCGCCAATGTTTCTGGGCAGCGGCTCATCAATTTCGACATGAATGTCGTGGCCCCGAATGGCGGCGCTCCCATCACCTACAACCGCGGCGCAAATACGTGCACACTGAGTTGCCACGGCCAGGCGCACAATCCCGATGGAACGGTTGGGCCGGTAAAAGCGGGAACCTGGTTGAAGAAGCTGGCGGAACGGTAAGAAGGCCAAAAAAGTCGCCGATGGCTGGTGAAAAAAGTCCCCCAAAACCGGTGCGTGAGCTAGGCGTTAGCCAATCACGGAATCTGCGCCGATACCGGCGAGGGCAGCGCAGGCAGATCCGTGCGCCCTTCTTTGCGCACGTATACCACCGCAATCCGGTCTTCATAGATCTTCTGAAATTGCGGGTCCATGCTCAGGAGAGCGGACAGCGGAGCTTCCTTCTGGAAAAGCACGATGCCGGATTGCTTCAGGTAAGGGTCCGCTTCCGGAGATTGGTCGCCGTTCGCGGTATTAAAGAACTGGCCGTCGATATCGTCTCCATAGAGGTCGCCTCGTCCGTCAATCGCCACGGGGTGATCGGGCATGTACCAGATGAGAAAGCCACCCCAATCGTGGCTGTTGTACAGGGCGCCCGGCTGCGGATTCTGCCGCAGGAAATTCACCGCTTTTACCGGGAAGTCATGAGAGATAGCAGCATCAAGTCCTTCACGATTGAAATCGTTACTCCGGGCAAATAGGAAGCCGGCCAAAACCAGGAACCCGCACACTGTGGCCATTTCGTAGAAACTCTCCGGGCGTTCTCGCGCCGCTTCCTCCGCGGGGAAATCGGAAATGCACGCTGCGGCGGCAATGCAGATGAACCAGGCGTCCCGCATAGTGCGATAAGCAAGCACGCTGGTCGCAACCAGCAAAGCGACTTTGAACAGGTTGATTTTTTTCTGCCGTCCTACCGCGAAAAAAGCTGCTCCGGTCAACAGCAGTTGCACGTAGTGGCTATACGCCCGGAAATTAAGCGGCTGCAACTCCCGGATCATTTTGTAGGGGACCTTTGCCATCCCGTACTGGTACACCACCGCGTACAAGTGATACGAGTACGGTCCGATGCAGGTAGCGACTACACAGGCCCCAAATATTACAGACACTCTGGCAGCACTCAGTTGGCTGGATTCGAAATATTGCGCATGAATTCCCAGCCGCCGACTCGCATCTTGAAGCACGGTGACGGCGGCGAGCAGGCCTACGATCGCGAGTCCGTAAATAAATTGAATGTGAATGTTGGCCCAGAGAACGAAGATGAGCGGCAGCCAGTACAGCAGTTCAACGCGACCGCTACGCTGCGCTTCCAGAATCAGCGCCAGCAGCACTGCAAAGAAGATCATGGAAAAGAACACCGGACGTGGCATCAGGTTGAAGAGAAAAGCCGAGCAGGCGGCGGTCGCGACGGCGCACGCGAACCAGAATCGTTGCGATAACCGGCGCGCCATCCAGTACACCGCGAATGCCACTGCGACCGTCAGCAGAGTTCCGAAAATGCCCATCCCAATCAGATCGAGCCAGTGGTACGCGCGCGATAACATCAGTTCGAAGCCCCAGCTGTAGGCCGCCCACGGGCGGTCCGCGGCGGTTCGCGAGAAGATGCCGTTGTGGGGGAAAGCATGATGCTCGCTGATCCAGTCGCCTACTTTGAGGTGCCACCAGATATCGAGATCGCGCACAAAGAACTTAAGGTCAAGGCTGCGCCAGACCACAAATGCCAGCAACCCGGCAAGAGATGCGAGCTTGATGATGCGCATCCGGAGCAGTCCACCAAATTGTTGCAAGGTATTCATTGTGGTTGAATCCCCGGGAGGCACAGCATCATTTCCGCGCAAGTCCCAGAACGCTGAAGAAGAAACTGGATAGTGTGATCTCGACCCCGAGCAGCACCAACCCCACTGCCAGCACTACTACCCGCATCAGCGAACTGGGATCCATGTTACCGAAGCCGTGCCCGTTCCATAGCAGCACGGAGTAGACGGCGCAGGCGACTCCGGCAAGCTGCGTGGAGAGGCCGGCCACTAGCCCGATCTCGAGAGTAAAGATCTTGAACAGCCGCTTCAGGCTGGGATCCTCCGGCAGCAGGCCCTCGGTGATGGCAAACACCTTGGTGAACAGGGCGAACAGGACTGCCTGGAATCCGACCAGTACGGCAAGCGCTGCATACAACAGAGTGTGGATGTCCAGCACAATGCCGCCAATTTTTCGCGGGCCGGGCAAGAGAAAGATCCCTGCCGCCGTGCCCAGCAACATCAAAAGCGTTCCGGGATACAGGAACAGCCACCGCGGGCTGTAAAGCAGCAGGAAGCGCAAGTGGCGCCAGCCATCGCGCCAGCTACGCAGATGAGGCGGTCGGCTGCGCGCGTCAGGAGACAAGGTCGTGGGCACTTCGCTCACGCGCATTCCGAACAGGGTCGCTTTCACCACCATCTCACTGGCGAATTCCATGCCCGTGGTGCGTAAGTTCATCCGGTCGTAAGCGCTTTTGCGAAACGCGCGCAGGCCGCAGTGAAAATCGCCGCACTCGCTCTTGAAGAAGAGACGCCCCAGTCCAGTCAGGACAGGATTTCCCAGGTAACGATGCAGCAGCGGCATGGCCCCGTGACGAATTCCGCCGCGAAAGCGATTGCCCATCACCAGGTCACAGCCATCCTGCAGCTCAGCTATAAAATTCGGGATGTCGCGAAAGTCGTAGCTGCAGTCCGAGTCGCCCATCACCACGTACCTGCCCCGGGCGGCTTCGATTCCTCCCATCAGCGCGCTCCCATAACCCTTGCGCGCCACGTTGATGACACGCGCGCCCATTGCGTCGGCGATGATGGCCGAAGCGTCCCTGCTGCCGTTGTCGGCAACCACGATCTCTCCCGAGATGCCGTGCTTTTCAAATGTCGATTGGATCTGGGCGATGCACTCACCCACGGTTTCCGCTTCGTTCAGGCAGGGGAGGATGACCGATACTTCGACTTCTTGCGAAGCTAGGGGAGAAGCCTGCACGGATCCGGGAGCGCTGACAAAAAGCTGGCTCATCGCGTATTAGGAAAATGCACATGCGATGCCAAAGCGGTCCACCCGAAACGCTACATTGACCCTGTAGTATCAGCAACTTAGAAGAGCTTGCGAGTCGATCGTCGAATGCAAACGGGGCTTTCTCCCCACCTCCGGGTGATATAGCGCGGGATCAGTCGTGCGCGAACCTACTCAACGAACATGCAATCGCCATAGGAATAGAAGCGATATTTTTCTGCCACGGCATGTCGATATGCACTGAGCACCTGGTCCCGGGAGGCGAATGCGCTGACTAGCATCAGCAACGTCGATTGCGGCAGGTGGAAATTCGTGAGCAGCGCTCCCACTACGCGATAACGAAACCCCGGATAAATAAATAAATTTGCCTCGCCGCTCCCGCGAATGATTTGCGCTCGCTCGCCGGTCGCGTCGGATCGCTGAGCGGCAAACTCCAGCGTTCGCACCGTGGTCGTGCCTACCGCAACAATGCGTCGACCCTGCGCGAGCGCCCGGTTCACCTTGCTTGCGGTCTCCGGCGGGATGGAGTAGGACTCCCCGTGCATGCGATGCTCCTCCACTTTCTTGACCCGTACCGGCTGGAAAGTACCCAGGCCGACATGCAGCGTGAGTTCCGCGACGTCGATGCCGCGCCCGCGTATTCGTTCGAGAATCTCCGGGGTAAAGTGCAGGCCGGCGGTGGGAGCGGCTACCGAGCCCCGCTCACGGGCGTAGACGGTTTGGTAGTGCTGCTGGTCGCTCGCGCGATCCTGCCGCGAAATGTACGGAGGTAACGGGACATGGCCGATCTCCTGCAGTTGTTGAAAGAAATCCTGGGCGGCAGGCGCAAAACGGATGCGACGCTCGCCGAACGAACCTCGCGCCATGACCTCGGCATGAAGTTGATCGCCGTCGCCAAAGAACAGCCGCTCGCCTGTTCCGATTTTCCGTCCCGGACGCACCAGGCATTCCCATTCGTTCGGTGTCTCTGACACCTGCCGCGTCAGCAGAACTTCCACGCGCCCATGCAGGAAGTCGCGTGATGCCGGATTGCGCGGGCTGAGCGGCTGCGAGCGGGAACCGCTTCTTCTTCCGTACAGGCGCGCGGGAAACACGCGGGTGTTATTCACGACCAGGAGATCGTCCGCACGCAGCAGGTCCGGGAATTCGCGAAACATGCGGTCGCGGAGTTCGCCGCTCGAGCGGATGAGATGCAACATGCGGGAAGAAGAGCGATCCTGCAGCGATTCCTGCGCGATCAGCGATTCCGGCAGCTCGTAGTCAAAATCCGAAACAAGCACGATTGATTATAGAGAGCGCCTCTGAGTTCCTGTATGTTGTGACGTGGAGGACTGCTCGATGAGAGGGCCGCGGGTTTTCGCCATCTTCTTATTCGCTCTGTTGAGCGCCATTTTTTCTTCGCTGTCGCAGGCCGCTAATCAACCAGACCGCCAGGTCGCTATCACCATCGACGATTTGCCTGCGGGCGCGGCCAACTTCATGACCGCTGCACAGATTACGGAAATGACGACGAAGCTTCTCGGTACTCTGCGCGACCAGAAAGTGCCGGCTGTCGGCTTCGTCAACGAAAAGAAGCTCTACAAGACCGGTGAAGTGGACGAGCGCATCAAGGCATTGCAGATGTGGCTCGACTACGGCTTCGAGCTCGGCAATCACACCTACAGCCATATGTCTCTGAACCAGGCGGGACTCAAGGCCTGGGAGGACGACATCGTGCAGGGTGAGAGCGTGATCTCGCTGCTGCTCGCCGAGCACAAGATGAAGGTGCGCTATTTCCGTCACCCCTATCTAGATGTTGGGCGCGATCTGCAGACCCGTCGCGAGGCGGAAGCATTTCTCGTGGCCAGAGGTTACCGGATCGCGCCCGTGACGCTCGACGCCTGGGACTGGATGTATGCCGGCGTTTACGATGACGCCAAGAAGCGGAATGACGCCGCGCTGCAAGAGCAGCTGGTGAGCAGCTATCTTACATATAGCGATTCGGTTTTTGCCTACGAAGAACAGTTGGCGAAACAGACGATTGGTTACGAGCCGCGGCAAGTCCTGTTGTTGCACGGCAATCAGCTTGAGGCCGATCACATCGGCGAACTCCTAGAGGTTCTGCGCAAGCGGGGCTATCGCTTTATTACATTGGGCGATGCACTCGAAGACGAAGCGTACTCATTGCCCGATACCTACGTGGGAGAAGAAGGCACGGGATGGATGGAGCACTGGGCCATCACTTTGGGAAAGCCGCCGCAGGGTGCGCCAGTGTTTCCGCAGTGGGTGAGTGATCGCGCGCGGACACTGCACCAGCCGCAGCCGTGAACCAATTTGCAGAGCGGTGCTGACTGCGACTAGAATTTCGGGTCGGTTATTGGCGGCTTCCCACAAGCCACTGTTTCCGTCCGCTATCACGTAAATTCCAGAAACCAGGAGTGATCAATGTCAGGACCAAGCCGACGGCCTGAGATTCGCCGCCGCCGAACCCGTAAAGAAAAAGTATTGAAGTTGCGCAAGCGTCTCGCAGCCTCTTCCAACGATAACGAACAGAATCAGTTGCGTGCCAAACTGCACCGACTGGAATTGGTGTCGCCGGGCAATCCGCTGGTGAAGTAAGCGGGTTGCAGGATATGGACGCCTAAACAATGTTCCACGTTGGAGCGTCTGGCGCCACTTTTCCGATCAAAGACTGATGCAAACCGCAGCTCCTAACCCTCTAACCGCTTAGCGCGGGTTATAGTTAGGTATGATCTAACTAGATTGCGAGTTCTCGTTTTCAGTTCCAGCACACAAAATTTGCCAGCATCGATTCCCGCGTCGACAAAAAAAATGGCCGGTTCCCCCGAACCGGCCTTAGAGCACTACTGCCGCAAGTTGCTGTTAGAAAATCACCTTCGCCCCAAACAACAGTCGCCGACGAGCGATGCCGTCGTAGACCGTGTTGCCGGCAAAAGTGCCCCCACCGTTGTTGTTAAACGCTGTACTCCCGAAGGAACCGTTCACCGCTCCATCGACATCCGCAAACGGCACTCCACGGAACTGCGTGTTCATCACGTTGAACGCTTGCGCCTGCAGTTGCATGGTGAAGCGCTCGGTCAACTTCAGGTTCTTGAAGACTGACAGGTTCGCGGTGCTGATGGGTTGTCCGCGGTAAAGGTTCCGGGCGGCGCCGAGGAAAGGCGAGCCCAAGAACTTGGCCGCGTTGTTGTCGTTGATGATCCAATGAACCGCGCTGAGAGTTGTCGGCTGACTGCTGGCGATATCCACGATGCCGCAATCGGCTGCCGCCGGGTTGGTGCACGTCCCGACCGAAGCGAATGGTGCGCCGCGATTCTCAAGAATCGGACGGCAGGCATCGAACACCGATCCACCGGTGAAGTTGGTGGGATCGCATAGCGACAGTCCGTTAGACGGCGGCACCTGCACCACCGTGTATGGCTGACCGCTGGTGTAGCGGTAGGTGGTGCTGACTTCCCAACCGCCGAGCGCGCGTCCCAGGAACCCGGTCTGTCCTTTGAAAAAGGGCAGGTCGTAAATCATGAGCACGCCGACGACATGAGGATAGGAGTAGCCGCTGATCCCGCGCTCCGCCCGACTGATGTCAAACGGGTTTTGCGCGTAGGCCAGAGTATTTCCACCGAATCCGCCCTGCGACGAAAACGCTTCGCTGGTGTTGTCGATGGTCTTGCTGAAGGTGTAAGTAGCGTTGGCGGTGAGGCCGTGCCAGTTCTGCATTCTCAGTTCAGACTGCAGGGCGTGATAGATGGAGTAAGCGGTCGTATCGTATTTGACTACGTTGGTGCGGCTGCAATCGACACGCCCGAAATCAGACCCGGGAGCACCGGGAGTCGTACAGGGAGTAAGGCCGGGAGGAATCAGGTTTCCGAAACCCGCCTGAATGAGCGGGCTCAGAGCCGGATTGCCATTGGTTTCCTGGAAATTATGCAACGTGTGGCTGCCGACATAGCGAACTTCGACGGCCGTCTTGGGACCAATTCTGCGCTGCACGCCCAGGTTCCATTGTTGTGAGTAGGGCGTTCCGAACGTAGGCGAGAGGATGGTCTGACCGCGAAATCCAGGATTGCCACCGGTGGGAGCCAGCGGCAGCAACGCGGCCTGGATAGCGGGCGCGAAGAAGTTGGTGCCGTTTGGCAGGCCAGGCAAGTTGGTGGGCGAAAAATTCACCGCATTCACAAACGGGGCTCCGCCACCCACGTTGGTGCCCATGTTGTAGTACTCGTATTCGTAGGCGATTCGGAAGCCGCCACGAATGACGGTCTGGTCCTCACCCATGATCTTCTTGAAAATGCGGGGCGTCCAGGCAAAGCCGAGCACCGGGCCAAAATTGTGCCAGTGTTCCGGCACAGTATTGACGGTGGTCTGGTTCAAAGGAAGCGACGTATCCCAGAAAGGATGGGGTCCGGTTTGTTGCTTCACCGAGAGGTCGTGCAGGAGGTTGATGGCCTGCGAGTCCCACTCCCAGCGAAGGCCCAAATTCAAAGTGAGATTGTCTTTTATGCGCCAGTCATCCTGGAAGTAAAAGGCAAGATCGTTTTCCTTGAGGGGAAGTTCAAAGTTGCCCTGGGTGATGCTGACCGCAAGGGGTTGATTGGCGAGCAGCGCGTTGAAGTCGGCGAAATTGTATAGACCGTTGACGTTGAACAGTCCGAAATTCGGCGAACGTTGATGATCATACTCGCCGCCAAACTTCAGCAGATGCTTGTCCTTGGCATAAGAAGCGTTGTTCTGGACCTGGTAGATGTTGATGATTCGCCCTTGCGGGAAAACTATGTTTTCGCCGAAGCTCAAATCATTCGGACTCAAAAGATTGATCTGCGGAGTACAGCCGGCGAGATTTGTCTGCAGGCAGTTGGGAAATGCGCCGCCATCAAACGACGATCTGGAGCGCGAGTAACTGAACCGTGTCTGATCGAGAAATCTTTCGTTGAAGGTGTGGGTCAAGTCGAGGCCAATCTGTTGAGAGCGCCCTCCCACATCGACAAAGTTGCCGGCCGCGCCGGCCGCGCCTCCGAAGAACTGTTCGTTGGTAAAGATAGTCTGCTGGAAGATGTAGCGGCCGAACAGGCGGTCTTTCTGGGTTAATTGCGTGTCGATGCGGCCCGTCGCTTCATAGTCGTTAAAAATGGACGGGATGAAGCGAGTGATGGTTCCAAACTGAATGGGCACGCAACTGCCCGGGGTCGCCGTGCAATCCACGGTCGGATCATCACTGACGAGCCGAGTGGTGACCCCGGTGAAGCTGGGATTACCCGACTTGATTGCCTGGGGCCCGATCGAGGCAAGGGCCGCGACGCCAGGATTGTTGGGAAATGCAGTCTGCAATTGTTGCAGGCCGGTAAAAGTCGGGGTCAAGGAATTGCCGGAGGAACTGGGAGCAGCGCCCTGCCTCAAGCGTTCCAGGTTGGTCGATCCGAAGAACCAGACTTTGTCTTTCTTGATGGGGCCACCGATGGTGCCACCGAAGCGATTATCGACATAGCGGCTCACCTCCGGCTTCGTGCATCCGGCGGACGGGTCCTGTCCTGGCGTGCAAAAACCAAGCAAAGGATTTTTTTCCTGGTTTTCGAGCGAATCAAAGTGACTGCCCTGCCAGAATTCGTAAGCGGTGCCGTGATAGGAGTTAGTGCCCGACTTAGTCACGTAGTTCACGACCGAGCCCACGTTGCGGCCGTACTCGGCGCTGTAGTTCGTGACTACCTGGACTTCCGCAATCACATCCTGGTTGCCGAAGAAGATCGACGGGCCACCAATGACGTTGTCATTGTTGCTCTGGCCGTCGAGTTGGTAGTTATTGGAACGGGCGCGCTGTCCATTGACGGAAAACTCAGCGCCATTGTTGTTGCCGAAACCGCCATCGCCCGCGGTGGCGACGCCAGGCACGAACAGCGCCAGAGAGTCGAAGGTGTTTCCCACCGGGAGATCGGCCGCCTTCTTGGTGTCGAAGCTGGAGGATATCTCGTTCGTGGTGGACTCCACGATCGGCGCGGCTCCCTCAACGGTAACCGTCTCCTGCTTGTTGCCGAGTTGCATCTTCACATTGCCCACCGAACTGTCCTGGCCCACAACGACCTGCAGGTTCTCAACCTTGAAGTCCTGGAAATTCGGGGAAGAGATGGTGATGGCATAGTGGCCGGGAGGCAGTTGGCGCAAAGCAAACTGCCCGGAATTATTGGTTACAGTTTGAAACTGGCGATTGGTTTCCAACTGGGTCGCGCTGACTGACGCGGCGTTGATGACCGCGCCTTGCGGATCCTGCACAACACCGGACGCGGATCCGGTCACGATACCCTGTCCCAAAGCTAAGATTGCCGAGAAAACAATCAACAGCGCCAACAACATGGCTGACGTTGCTTGCCGGCGAAAGTGGCAATTCATGAACTCCTCCTTGCGAAGACAAAAGCGAAAATTCCCAAACAACGGGAGATTGTCTAAGTCTCCCCACATCGCGGAGAGATACCTGGAGTAACGCACGGCCGCTGCCAAAACGGCGCGGCGCTGAAATACTCTGCATTTAGGCGCGGAACAAGATTCTGATTGTGAACAAACTATGGAATTCAGAAGAGAGGAAGCATGCCCTCTATGAGAAGTGGAGAGGCACTTTGGAGAGGCGCCAAACAATCCTGCGGGCGAACAAATTGTTGCCTGACACGCCCAGTGTTATTTGAACAGGGGCGGTTGTCAGTTGGCGAAGGCTGCGCGGGAGGATTGATGGCAGCGAAGTATCGTCGCGCAGAGGCGGACAGTCAATCGGCAGCGACTTCGCTCTTGCGACGGGCTCCCGCGACTTCTTCATAGGCGGAAAGAATTCTGCGGACGGAGTCGTCCCAGGAAAAGCGCTTGGCCTGCTCGTAGCCACGTTCCTTGAGTCTTTCGCGGAACGATTGATCAACCAGGACGCGGTGCAAGGCACGCCTGATTTCAAAAACGTTTTCCGGATTCACCAGGACGGCGGCCTTGCCGGTTACTTCAGGCAGCGACGAGGTGTTTGAAGTGACCACGGGGGTTCCATGCGCCATAGCTTCCAGAGGTGGAAGTCCGAAGCCTTCGTAGAGAGAGGGAAAGACGAAAATCTTGGCGTTGTCGTAGAAAATCCGAAGCACTTCAATCGGCACGAAGCCCAGGAAGCGCACGTCATTTTGCACGCCGCTGCGAACCACGGTGCGTCGCAAATCGGGGTGGCCAGACAGGGCATCGCCGATAATGATCAGCTTCAGATCTGGATAGATCGCGTCCCTCGCCAGCTCGGTCTTCACGGCGGAAAACGCTTCAATGATGCGAATGAGATTCTTGTGCGGGCTGATAGCCCCGGCATACAGGAGAAAAGGGTAAGTGACCTGGTAACGCTCCGCGATGAGTTGGCGATCAGCTTCGGAAGCGTGGCCGCGCAGAAAGCGCTCGTCGATGGCGTTGTAGACGACCTCAATGCACTGCGATGGAATTCCAAACAGCTGTTCGATCTCTTTCTTGGTGAACTGCGAGACGGCAAAAATGCGGGAAGCACCCTTGAGCACGCGGCGGGTCAACTGAAAGTGCAGCGACCGGCGAAGACCGGAGTGATCGCGCGCGCGATACATATGCTCGAGAACGTCGTGAACCGTCATCACATAGCGGCAGGGCAATGCCCGGGGAAGCCAGAACAGATGCGGGATATGGACCAGATCGCAGCGCAGGCGTTTCACAATGGCGCGAAATTCGAAGTAGCCTTTGGCGACAGTATCCGGTTCCAGCAACGGCATAGCGGAAAAATTGGACGGAAGAGAACCGATTTCCTGGACTTTTTCAGGCGACCCGATCAGAACATATTCGTGTACACGATCGACCCGGCCCATGGCGCGGACAACATTGCGAATGTAAGTGCCAATGCCGAACTCCGTCATGCGGCGGATATCGATGGCCACTCTCATGGGGATGATTTAATCACACGGCGCCGGGACGGGCATAACATTTCAAATGGCCCACGTTTCGTGCCGGTTGTGACCCTGGCCGGGTTACGCACGTACCTCCGCCTGGGCGCCGGCTCTGCGCTCCGCATAAAGGGGAAACGCTTCCGCCAGATCCAGGACTTGCTTGCGCACTCTGGTGATCACCGCGGAATCGGTGCGATGGTGAAGGACCTCTGAGATCCAGCGACCGACCTGCCGCATTTCCTGCTCCTTCATTCCGCGGGTGGTCAGGGCGGGAGTGCCGATACGAATGCCGCTCGGCTTCAAGGGTGGGTTCGTGTCGAAGGGGATGGCATTCTTGTTGACCGTAATGTTGGCGTCGCCCAGCGCCTTTTCCGCTTCGCTGCCCAGCATGCCCTTGGAAAAGACGTCGACCAGCATGAGATGAGTGTCTGTGCCGCCGGAGATGATGCGGAAGCCTTCGGCCGCGAGGGTCTCCGCGAGCACTTTCGCATTTGCCACAATCTGGCGAGCGTAATCGCGGAAGGAGGGCTGCATGGCTTCATGGAAGCAGACTGCCTTAGCCGCCATGATGTGTACGAGCGGGCCGCCCTGCATTCCAGGAAAGACGACCTTGTCAATGGCTGCCGCATATTCCTGGCGAGAAAGAATCATGCCGGAGCGAGGACCACGCAAGGTCTTGTGCGTCGTCGAGGTGACGATATGGGCGTGCGGAACCGGCGATGGATGTGCGCCGCCCGCAACCAGGCCGGCGAAATGAGCCATGTCGACGAGATAGAGTGCGCCGACCTTGTCCGCGATCTCGCGCATGCGCTTGAAGTCGATGATGCGCGGGTAAGCGCTGCCGCCGCCAATGATCAGCTTGGGACGTTCCTTCTCGGCCAGTTTTTCTAGTTCGTCATAATCGATGGTTTCGGTTTCCCTGGTGACGCCATAGGGTACGATGCGGTAGGTTTTGCCGGAAAAATTGAGGTGGTGGCCGTGGGTGAGATGGCCGCCGTGCGCCAGATTCAAACCCAGGATGGTGTCGCCGGGCTGCAGCACCGCGGCATAGGCTTCCATGTTGGCCTGCGATCCCGCGTGCGGCTGTACATTCGCATGCTCCGCTCCGAATAACTGTTTGGCCCGGTCGCGCGCAAGATTCTCGACCACGTCGGTGAACTCGCAACCGCCGTAGTAACGCTTGCCGGGATAACCCTCCGCATACTTATTGGTGAAAACAGAACCAGCAGCTTCGAGCACAGCTTCGCTGACGAAGTTCTCCGAGGCGATCAGTTCCAGGCCTTCGTGCTGGCGGCGGGTTTCGTTGTCGATCGCGGCAGCGATCTGCGGATCGGCTTCATACAGCGGGCGCGACATGCTGTCATTCATGTGGGGACCTCAAGCTCCAGAGCATTTATCAGAATTCTTGTATACGTCGGGATTGTGAACTTCCATCCAGCGATCGGGCGCATGCAGCGGGGTGAAGCCGAAGGGTTGATACAAGCCATGGGCGTCGCGGGTCACCAGACTCCAACGCCGCAGTCCCTGTAGAGAAGGATGCTGCATGATGGCTTCGATCAGTTGCCTGCCCAAACCCAGACCACGATGTTCCTCGAGAATAAAGACATCGCCGATGTAGGCGTACGTGGCATAGTCGGAAATCACGCGCGCAAAGCCGGCCTGCCTTGTCCCCCGATACACGCCAAAACACAGTGAGTGCTCGATCGAGCGGGCGACCACATCGCGGGGAATACCTTTAGCCCAGTAGCAATTGGTGAGAAAGCGGTAGACGGCTTCGAGATCAATGAGAGTGCGGTCGGTGCTGATGAGGAAGTCGCCGCAACGATGTTCGACGACGGCGTCGTACGGGATGGAGGCAGGCGGCATTCGAATCACGCGGCCGGGTCTCAGCGATCGCACCAACTCTGCCCGGCTGCAACACGCCATTCTACGCTTCGAAGGCGGTTCGGAAAAACGAGGCGAGTTGCCAGCCGTCCATGTATTTGTAAGGGCTTTCACCGGTGGTGTAGTGCCCGCAGGGCAGGACGACTACCTTGTGATCAAGATGATGGCGGGAGAATTCGCTGACCACTTCCCGGGAAAATTCCGGCAAGAAAGTAAGATCATATTTCGCGTACACCACGAGCGAACGCTTGGGATACCGCGAGAACTTTTCGAAGTACACCATGGGACTGATGGCGAGCCAGAGGTTCCGCAGGCGTTCCAGATCGATGGCAGTTTCGAGACCTTCGCGGATGTGGCGTGTGGACTGGCCATGCCAGACTACGTCAGCGAAGTAAGTGGAGGCATGGTTGAAGGCCGCGGTCCGGATGCGCTGGTCGTGCGCGCTGGCAATGAAGGCATAACAGGAACCAAGGCTCGTGCCCGCGATCCCGAGTCGATTGTAACCTTGCTGTTCGAGCCAATCGAAGCAGCAGCGGACGTCGATCACGCCCTGGCGGACGGCGTCGAGAGTACGCCCGATGTTGGACGAGACGGCGTAATCGGCGCGGCGGATTTCCGCCGGCATACGAATGTCGTGATACGGCATGCTGAGCCGAAGCACGGCAATGCCCAGCCAGTTCAACACGCGACACAGCCCGGTGTAGGAAATCGCGTCGGAATTCCAATGAGGAAGCAGCACCACCGCGCGCCGACCGCGGGCGGGAAACCAGCGCGCATTGACCAGGTTGTTTTCGGGAAACGGAGTGCGAACGGGCGAGGTGAAGCGCAAAAACTCCGCCGAGGTCCCCCGCACCTTTTCTTCTAGTCTCGGGTCGGGCACCTCGCGGGTACTGAACACCTGCACGGGACGGCGCTCCAGGCGAAAATTGGAGGGCGTCCGGTACGAGAAGAACTGATCGCTGTTGGCCACAATGCGCTGGTTGTATTCGGCGAAGAACTGCTCGGGATCGGCAGGCGTGTGTCCCGCAGGGACGCCGTTGCGGCAGGGCCAATCGTGAGCGTATTCAATACCCCATTCGAGCGGCCGAACCACCCGGTTGTTGTCTACCGAGGTGAGCCGGTGTTCCCAGTCATACATCCATTGGGCGTAGCGGGTGGGCATGGTCTATTTTGACTATAGCAATGAGGCTTGGCGCGAGTCTGCCCGAGGCCAGCGAAATGGGCAAACGCAGCAGTCAGCAGTCGGCAAACGGCATTCAGCAATGCAATTTTCAAGAGACTTTTACGGACAGAGCTGGTGAATTGTCGAATGGCTTAGTTGCTGTATCGGCGGGGAACACGTTTTGAGATGCCGCACAGGATTTCGTAGGGAATGGTGTGCGCGAGTTCGGCGTGCTCCTGCGCATCGACACTGAGGCCATCGGAGGAGCCGAGCAGGATGACTTCGTCTCCCACCTGAGTATCGCGAATGCCGGTGACGTCGACGAGCGTAAGGTCCATCGAGATTCGGCCCACGATAGGAGCATAGTGCTCGCGTACGATCACGCGGCCGCGCGACGAAAGCTCACGATTGAATCCATCGGCGTACCCCACCGGGAGCACAGCGATACGCGCGGGAGCCTTGGTCACGTAGGTTCCACCGTACCCGAGAGCCTCGTTCGGACCTGCGTCGCGGAGAGAGAGAATGCGAGTTTTCCAGGTAAGAATGGGCTTGACTGCAAGGCGCAACGCGCTGCCAGCGACTTCCCTGCCCGCGCGTTGGAACGGCATGTAGTAGCCGTAAAGAGCGAGACCGGGACGCACCATATCGTTCCAAGTCTCGCGCCTGGAGACCACTGCACTGGTATTGGCGACATGCACTAGCTTGGGCGCGAGCCCTTGGTCGCTGACAATCTGGCGAGCGCGGGTAAAAACTTTCAATTGGTCGGCGACTGAGGGCGCGTCCAGCACCTCGGACGACGCGAGATGTGTTGAGACTCCGTCGAGCCGCAGGTGCGACGAGGACTTTATCTGGGCAAGAAGCGCCGGCAGCTCTTGAGGACGGGCGCCGAGCCTTCCCATTCCGCTGTCGACCTTCAGATGCACGGGCTGGCAAACGGCTAAGCGACTTGCGGCTCTTTCCAGCGAATCGAGGTGCCAGGATTCCCAGACGGTGGGAGTAAGGCCGAGGCGGACAATTTCGTCCTCTTCGCCGCGCCAGAAGCCGGTCATGATCAGGATGCGGGTTTCGATGCCTGCATCGCGGAGAGGAATGGCCTCGTCCAGCGAGGTGACACCGAGCCAGGTCGCGCCGCCTTTCTCGAGAGCACGCGAGCATTCGAGCGCACCGTGACCGTAAGCGTCGGCCTTCACCACCGCACAGATGGTGACCCCCGCTCCTACGTGCTGCTGCACGGCGCGAAAATTTTCGCGCAGGAGGGCGAGGGATACCTCGGCCCACGTGGGACGAGTGGCGGTGCGAATTTGCGGTTCCAGGCCGGTGAGGGACACTCACTGCGATTATATCGGTTCATAGTTTTGCGTCTTGATTACCAGAGTGCCGGTCGAGGTGAAAAATTGTCGAGCGTTGCGGGGCGGAACGGTGCGCGATGTCCGTCGTGTGAGACGTTATCCGCCGGACAGGATGAAGTTGACGGTGACCTGCGTCTCGACTTCGACCGGTTGGTTGTTCAGGTAGTACGGGCGGTATCGCCACTGCGTGACCGCGTCAATGGCAGCTTTCACCAGGAGAGGGTGACCGCTGAGCACGGTCAGGTTTTCAATGGTTCCTTCCTTGCTGATGATGGCACGCAATACGACCGTCCCTTGCACGCGCGCCGCCCTGGCCATGGCGGGATATTGGGGCTGCACTCGGTGCACCAGGTTGCCTTCCATCATCCGAGAGGTGGGACGGGGTGGCACGACAACGGGAGGCGGAGGAGGAACCGCAATGCCCGCGCCCGAGCCGATGGAATTAAGAACAGAGTTCGAGGCCCAATGATCGCCCGTTCCTCCGGGAATACCGGCCATCCCAATTTGCGGGGGCGCGACATCCTCCTGGATGCGCATCATGTGGCTCGGAATGAACGAGGGTTGCATCAACGCTCCATTCCTGAAGCTGCTCACAGTTCTGATCGCTCGAGGATGAGAAGGCGCAGAAGGGCGTGGTGGCGGCGCCGGCGGCGGCTGTAGCACAGCGCGGGCCAGCAACAGGATGGAGGGAAGGCCCTGAGTGTAGAGAATCGGAAACAAGATGAGCGCTGCCACGCCGAGCGCTTGCAGACCGAACGAAGCTAGTGTAGTCCAGCCGCGCCGATTGCGATCCTTACCGGAAGAGGCGACGAAGCTTTGGGCAAACATGATGTCCTCCAGCAGCGTTTGGCTACTGCTTAAAGACACCAGGCGGAGTGGACTTGCGGCGCTTGGCAAAAGAAAAAAAGGCCGCGCGCTTGCACGGCCTTCAGGAACTTATTATCGATCCGCGGTGTCGCTACTGCGGTTTAGGCGCCGGAGTGGCAGGCTTGGTGGTTGTGCCCGCGGGCCGGGTCGCGCCAGTCGGCTTCGGAGTCGGCGTTCCGGCAGCGGGAGGAGCCACGCCGGACTGCGCGTTGTAAGCTTCCACGATAGCCTTGGTGACATCCATGGTGTCGCTGAGTGGAATCACTGGACCTTGCGGCCAGGGCGTCGACGTGTCCAGAAGGACGCCGTAGCCGTTATCGGCCGCATATTTCTGGATGACGGGCGCCATCTTCTGCAGGATGCGCTGGGCAATTTCATTCTGCTGCGTCTGCGCCTCTTCACGGGCGTCTTGCACATCGCGGTCCAGCGTCTTCTGCTTGGACTCGATCTGCTTCACCAGGTTATTGCGCGTATCGTCGTTCAGCTTGTCGCCCTGAGTATTGAGCTGTTTCTTGAGCGATTCGATCTCATCGTTCTTGCCCTTCAGCTCAGTCTGCTTGGGTTCCAACTTCTTGCTGAGGGTTTCGAAGTCGCGGCGGCCTTCATTGGTGGCGAAGATCGCCTGCTCGATGTTGATGGTTCCGATCTTTGTGCCGGTAGACGCGACGGCCGGGGCTGAACCGGCGGCAGAGGGGGCGGAAGGCAGCGCAGCCGGGGTGGGCGAGGCGGCTGCAGTGCCGGTTTGGGCCAAGGCCGCTACGGACAAGGCAAAAGCCGGGGCCAGAAGAAATCTCGCAAACTTGCTTGTCATTGGATCGCTTTTGTACTCCTTGGAAATTGATTACGGAAATTGCTCAGGTATTCTCCGCAGGCCATGCTCGACTGCGCCAGGATCTCTCGGCCATTACTCGGAATCCTGGCAACCGGGAAAGGACAGGTCGAGACTATCCTGAGACTCGCGCTGAACCTGAAAGCGCGGTGCACCCTCGTTGACATTTTCAGGGTGAAAATACCTGCATTATACGAACCGCTCCCGCCAGCGTCAACGGGCTAATCCCCAAGGCCTCGTACTTAGCGCTCGCCCGAAAAGGCTAGAACGTTGTGGCCACGGTGAAGCGGAAGGTCTTCCTGGGCTCGCGCAAAGTGTATGCAGTGCCGAAGGTTTGGATCGCTTCCTGGAAGGTAAAATCGCCCGCGGCGCCGGCGGGGAACATGCCGCGCGTGATGGGAGTGGGCGAAGTGGTCTTGGTATCGAGCCGCAGCGGGTTGTAAGCCCAATAGATGCGGAAGGGTGCATTGATGACCGGCAGCATGACCTGCAGCTCCAGTCCGGTCGACATGCGCGGCACCCAGTTGGTGCCCGCAACCGGCTTAAGGAAATCGGAAAACGTCATCTTAGAGCCGCCGACGCAATTCAATCCCACGTCGAGCTGAGGGCAACCGAAGACCGTCGTATTAATGTCAGTCAACTGGCCTGAATTGATCCTCAACTGCGACGGGCGCAAGATCGGATCCACACCGAAGTCCATAAAAGGTGCGATGGCGACAGGTCCGACGATGGTGACGCGATACTCGATATTCGAGACCAGGCTGAGATCGCCACCCGGAAAGACGATCTGCTGGATGGGAAGAGGAATGGTGTATGCCCCGGAGCGCGGGTTGCGCGGATCCTTGGGCACGATGGTTCCGTCGGGATTGGTCAGGTTGATAACCGCCTTGTTGGGCAAGAATGCGACGGGCGAAACCGAACGAATATCGAAGCCGCGCAGATCGTTCTCGCCGCCCTGGTAGAAGCGGGAGAATGGCGGCGCGACCAGGCCGCCGTATCCCGTCAGGAACGAGCCCTGGAAATTGATTCCGATGGCGTTGCGGTGCTTTTGTACGGGGAAGAACTGCTTGTACTGGATGATGGGCTCGACTGTGCGGACGGTTCCTCCCAGTCCGGCGATTTCGCCGCCCAGGTAGAGACTGCGCCCGCTATGAGGAGCGTAGGCGGCATCGAGAGTGCTGAACGAAAAGTTCGGAAGAATTTTGCTGGTGATGATGCCGGTCAGCGAGTTGGGGCCGGAAATGCCGCGAAAGGCGAGATTCGTAAACAGGATTTGTGACGCACCGCTCAAAGCAACCAGCGAGGAGCGATCAAACGAGTAGGTGACTCCCACCCGCTTGAATGAGCGATGGAGAGGATAACCGGCCGACAACGTGAAACCACTGCTCGATTGCGTGTAGTTCTGCAGGTTTTGCAGAAACGCATTGGGCAAGTTCAACTTCTGCCCCGACAAGATAGAGAGCTGTTGAGCCTGGTTGTAGTTGAACTTGCGGGTGTACACGGTGAAGCCTACCTGGAGGGGCCGGTCGAACATGTATGGCTCGGTGAAGCCGAACAGCAAGTCGCGCTGCAGGTTCCCGATGCTTGCCTGGATCTGCAGGGTTTCGCCGAGTCCCAGAAAGTTGTTGGTGGTGTAAGTGATGCCGATAAACGCGCCCGCCAAGCCGCTCACGCCGCCGGTCAGGCCGATAGCATTCTTTCCCTTTTCCCTGACTTTCAGCGTGAGATCGACGGTACCGTTCTTCTCATCAAGATGACGATCGGTGGTCACCGGGTCATCGGGCTTGAGTTGTTCGAAGTATCCGAGCTGGTTCAGGCGGAGAAGACTGAGCTCCCAAAGACGTGAATTGTAAACCTGGCCTTCTTCGAGCGCGATTTCGCGGCGGATGACCTTATCGCGAGTGGTGGTGTTCCCCGAGAACTCGATGCGACGCACGTAAAACTGCTTACCCTCGTCCAGATCCACCACGAGGTCAATCAACTTCTTCTCATCATTGAACTTGGTATCGGGAACCGAAGTAAAGTTGATGTACCCAAGTTCACCGTACGCCTTGCGCAGGTTTTCCAGGCCCTTAGCAATCTTCTCGCGGCTGAAGATCTCGCCATCTTTAATCGGAAACAGACCGCGCAATGCCGCCGCATTCTTGACTGCCTTGTTCCCCGAAAACGTAATACTGTGCAGATGATAGCGATCGCCTTCCTCGATGGGCATGGTGATGTCCACGGCCTTGCCCGCCCCCTTCTGCAATAAGGGAATATGGAAGCCAGTGTGGCCGGTGTCGTGGATATCGGTTTTGGGATCTTCGACCACGACCTTGAAGAAGCCGCGATTCTGATACTCGGCGCGAACGCGCTCCTGGTCCTCGGTCAACTTGGTCGCGTCATAAGTCTTGGCGAAGATATTTTCCAGGAAAATCGAGTGCGGAACTCCAATCGGCTTCAAGTTCTTCATCGCCGATCGCAAAGTACGGCTATTGATGCTCTTGTTGCCCTGGAATTTGATAGTACCGACTTTGACCTTGGGGCCTTCTTTGATGACGAAGGTGACGCCCACGGCGGCAGGCGGTATGGGGCGAACTTCGGTGCGGATGGAAGCGAACTGCCGCCCGTGCTCGGAAAGAAGGCCTTTGATCGCCACCTCGGCTTTCTTCACCTTGGTGGGATCGTATTGGCTTTCAATTGTGAGGCCGACTTTTTGTTCCTTGAAGCGATCGAGCACATCGCTCTGGGATACCGAACTCAGACCTACGTAACTGATTTCCCGTATGGTTGGGCGCTCTTTGACGTAAACGTGGATGATCCAGCCCTTGGCAGTCTGCTCCCGTTCGAAGCGGATGTCTTCGAAGTACCCGGTGTTCCACAGTGAGTTGAAGTCGCGTTCGAGGGCGGCAGGGTCGTAAATGTCACCGGGCTTGGTAAAGATACGAGCCTTAATGGTGTCCACGGGAATACGGCGGTTGCCGTGAACCCGGACATCAACAATGACTTCCTGTTGCGCCCAGCTCACGAAGCAAGAGCCGAGTAACAGGGCTATCAGCACCAGGATGCTGCCCAGAAATCTTCTGCCAGGATGTCCGCTTTTTACTACCGGGCGGTTCTCATGACACCCGAATTGGCGTGGCGGGCGCAATCGGGCAGGGCTTTCCTGATGAGAACGTAAAATCGCTGGACCTCAGAATTTGGGAGTAATGGAAAACGGCAATTATACGGTAGAGCACTGTAGAGCGTCCAAACGCACCATTCCCAATTGTGTCAGCAAGATGGGTTAAAAAGCTCTACTTCAACCAAGACGGAATAAAACGTAGCGGAGTTGCCCATGTCAGTAAGTTTTTCTGAGGTGAGGACGTTTATGTTGCGACCGCCGCCACTTAGTTTCGCCCAATAGAGTTTTGCCGAAACCACGCCCGGCTGCACGGCGCCGTTGACTCGAGCCTGTAACAGGATTTCGCCGCGAGAATTAAAGGCGCGTACCACATCGCCGTCGGTGATGCCCCTGGCTTTCGCATCCGCGCCGCTGATCTCCAGCAAGCCGACCTGCTCCATGACGGCGATGGAACTCAGATTGGAGAAGGTGGAATTGAGAAAATTGTCCGCCTTGCGCGCCAGCATCTCCAGGGGGAAGGCCTTCGCCTGATGAGAATGGCGTGATTCGGCCGGCGGAACGAATGCGGCCACGGGGTCCAAGCCTTGGACCTTCAGTGACTCGCTGTAAAGTTCCGCTTTACCGCTCGGAGTACAGAACTGGCCGGCGGCAAAGGGAAGGAACGGTGCGACACCATCATGCCCGTCGCCGTCGCCGGGCACAGAACGAAGCTGGCCAGGATCGAAACGCAAGCGAATGTGTTTCTCGCGCTCAAGCTGCTCCCTGTCGATTCCTGCGAATCGTAAATTGGGGTATGAAAGGGCGAGGTCGATAATGTCATCGGCGGTGTCATGGAAGCATTCCTCGGCGAAACCCATGCGCTGCGCCAAAGCGCGGAACACCTCCAGATTGCAGCGACACTCCCCCAGCGGCTCGATCGCCTGATCGGAAATCTGCAGGTAGTAGTGGCCGTAAGAGCTCTGCAGGTCCTTGTGCTCGAAGAAGGTCGTCGCGGGCAGGACTATGTCGGCATAGTCAGTGGTGTCGGTAAAGAACTGCTCGTGAACGACGGTGAACAGGTCCGGACGCAGCAACCCGCGTACCACTTCATTATGGTTGGGACAGACCGCCGCGGGATTGGAGTTGTAGACGAATAGAGCCTGAACCGGGGGATCTGCCGCCGAGGTCAGGGCGCGTCCCAGCTCAACCATATTTATGCTGCGAGCGGGCCGGCCGAGCGACTCGTGCATTAAGTCAGGGCGCTTCAGGCCGGCGCTATCAGTTGCGAAAGCTCCGCTGGTGGAGAGTTGCAGTCCGCCACCCACCTCTTTCCAGGAACCGGTAATGCAAGGCAGCATGGCGACTGCGCGAGTGGCCATGCCGCCGCCTTCCGATCTTTGGATGCCATAGTTCATTCGGATGACGGCAGGGCGCTCCGTCGCATACTCGCGCGCCAGTCTTGCGATGTCCGAGGGCGACACTCCTGTCCACTTTGCAGCTCGTTCCGGCGGATACTCCTGCACTTTCTCGCGCAGTTGATCGAAACCCAAGGTGTATTGCGCAACGTAGTCCGCGTCATACAGGTTCTGGTTGATGATCACATGCATCATGGCCAGGGCGAGTGCGGCATCGCTCCCCGGGTTGATGGGAATATGCCAGTCGGCGCATTTTGCGGTGCGCGTACGATAGGGATCGATGACGACGAGCCTGGCGCCGGCGCGGCGCGCTTCCTCAATAAAAGGCCACAAGTGAACGCTGTTGCCGTGAATGTTCGCGCCCCAGGCAATGATGTAGCGCGAATGCTTGAACTGCTCCGGCTCGGTTCCGAGCTTCACCCCCAGAACCGACTTAAGCCCGGCCTCACCGGCCGCAGAACAGATGGTTCGCTCAAGTTGGGAAGCTCCCAAGCGGTGAAAGAAGCGGTGATCCATGCAGGCGCCGTTCACTGTTCCTAAGGTTCCGCCGTAGGAATAGGGAAGAATGGCCTCGCTTCCGTACCGAGCCGTGATGTCCTTGAATCGGGAAGCAACTTCGTCCAGAGCCTCGTCCCAGGTGATGCGCTGGAAGGCATTTTGTTGCGGGCCTTTTGGCTTGATCCTCCGCATGGGGTAGAGCACGCGGTCGGGTGAGTAAACACGATCGAGGTACTTGGCGACTTTCGCGCAGAGAAAACCGCGCGTTACGGGATGCGCGGGGTCGCCTTGCACCCGGGTGGCCCGGCCGTCCTCAACGGTAATCAGCACACCGCAAGCGTCAGGACAGTCGTGAGGACAGGCGGCATGCACCACGCGCTTCATAAGTCTGCATTATATGTACAAGCCGCGTCGAGGTCTCGACACGCGAATAAAAAACGGCGGGGGGACGAATTGTTCACCCAGGAAAGTGAGATTACCTGATTTCCATGACTTCCTTTTCTTTCGCCTTGCTCATGTCTTCCATTTTCTTGATCTCGTCATCGGTGAGACGCTGAATTTCGTCGAGGGCGCGTTTCTCTTCGTCTTCGGTAATCTTCTTGTCTTTCAGCGTCTTCTTGATGGCTTCGTTTCCATCGCGGCGGATGTTGCGCACGGCGGTCCGGTGCTCTTCCAGGATCTTATGCAGATGTTTTACCATGTCGCGGCGACGTTCTTCGGTAAGAGCAGGCACGGGAACGCGGATAATCTTGCCATCGTTCATGGGATTCAGGCCGAGATCCGCGCCGCGAATAGCCTTCTCGATGGCACCCAGGGATGAGGGATCGAAGGGCTGCACGGTGATCAACTGGGCTTCGGGAGCGTGCACCTGGGCGATCTGGTTCAAAGGCATCTGCGAACCGTAGTAATCGACGCTGACCGCATCCAGCATGTGGACCGAGGCGCGCCCCGTGCGGGTGGCCGCCATGGCCTTGCGGAAATCCTCTACCGCCTTCTCCATCCGCGTTTTAAGTTGGACATATGTCTCCTTGAGACCGGGCATTGCCGCCATGGTGGCTTGAGCCATGAGTTAGCTCCGTAAGAGATCGGAATCAAAACTTTGCATTATAAACCCGCGCGCCTCCAGAGTACCTAGCAGACAGTACAGGGCGGGAGGAAGCCGGCGTGCTAACGTGGCATGGAGGCCGGCGTCTAACGAACTGTAATCATCTCCTGTGATCACTCTCCTTGACAGCCTGGGCACTCACTCAGTAGCGTGTGTTCTCTCCTCCAGGATTCGGATTCAATCGGCCAGTTTTCCCACGAGGTCTTTCATGAAACTACGCTCTTTCCTCAATTGTTTCTTGCTGGCGGCGGCGCTTGCCGGGAACCTGCTTGCGGCTGATCATCCGGGCCCCGGACTTCCGCCTGTCAAATTCACGGATACGCGCCTCGATAACGGCTTGCGCGTGATCCTCGCGCCCGACCACACGGCTCCGGTGCTGGCGATTGACGTCACCTACGACGTGGGCTCGCGCAACGAGCGCCCGGGCCGGACCGGTTTCGCTCATCTTTTCGAACACATGATGTTCCAGGGGTCTGAAAATGTCGGCAAGGGCGAACACTTTTCGCTGTTGGAGAACAATGGCGGCGAGTTCAACGGCACCACCAATGAAGATCGGACGACTTACTTCGAGATCCTTCCCAAGAACCAACTGGATTTAGCTTTATTCCTCGAGAGCGACCGGATGGGCAAACTTGCCGTCAACCAGGCGAACCTCGACAACCAGCGCAACGCGGTTCAGGAAGAACGGCGGCTGGGCATCGATAACCAGCCATACGGCAAATCAGAGTTGGAGATCGACAGCCTGGCCTACGACTGCTTCAACTACAAGCATTCGACCATTGGGTCCATGTCTGACCTCAACGCCGCGTCACTTGAGGATGTGAAGGACTTTTTCCGAATCTACTACGCCCCCAACAACGCGGTGCTGAGCCTGGTGGGTGACTTCGATGCCAACGAAGCGCTGGAGAAAATCAAGAAATACTACGAAAACATTCCCCGCCAGCCCACTGCCCCCAAAGCGCTGCCCTGCGAAGAAGAACGGTACGGGGAGAGAAGGGAAATTGTCATGGATCCGCTGGCGCGATTGCCGATGGTGATGATCGCGTACCAGATTCCGGCAGGCAACACTCCCGACAACTACGCTCTGCAGGCACTGGGGAACATCCTGGGCACAGGAGAAAGTTCCCGGCTGTACCAGCACCTGGTCAAGGACAAACAGTTGGCGACGGCAGTGCAGGTGCAGGTTGATGCGCGCCGCGACACCAGCCTTTTGTACATCATTTCTTATCCGCGGCCTGGCGTGAAGCCCGAAGAACTCGAAGCCGCGATCTACGACGACATCAGCGCGGTAGCGAAGAATGGAATTACCAGCGAGGAACTGCAGAAAGCGCAGATGCAGTACCGGCGGCGGGAAGTCCAGACCCGGGAATCCGCTCTGCGCACCGCCTTGCGCTTAGGCCATGATGCGATTTACTTCAACGACCCCCAACTTATCAATACAGCGATCGAGAAATACAACGCCACTACACCTGATGATGTAAAGAAGGTCGCCGGCAAGTATTTTGCGGCAAACCAGCGCGCCGTGGTCACAACCCTGCCGCAACCCGGAGCGCAACCAGAAAGCGCGTCGCAAGGAGGCCAGCAATGAAACGATCGTTGATTTTCGGTATCGCCCTTGTTGTAGCCGGCGCATGGTCGGGCGGAAGCGCTTCTGCGCAGGATAAAGCTGTTTCCCCCAAAGCTGTCCAGCGCCTGAACCGCGCTCCGGTCAATCACGAAATCCTGCAGGTCAAGATTCCGCGGCCGACCCAGACGAAACTGGCGAATGGCCTTACGGTATTGCTGTTGGAACGGCACAAGGTACCCACGGTCAATTTCGATTTGTGGATCAATACCGGTTCACTCGACGATCCGAAGGAAATGCCGGGGCTGGCAAGGTTTACTGTCGACATGCTGCGGGAAGGAACGGCGAGGCGCTCGAGTTCGCAAATCGCCTCGGAAATCGACACCCTGGGAGCCCAGCTGCGCACGGATGTGGAGTTCGGTTCCACGTACAGCGAGGTTTCGACGTCGGGCTTTGCGGAGAATGCAGCGCAGTTGCTGGACCTGCTGAGCGATATGATGCTGAACCCCGCGTTTCCGGGCGACGAACTGGAGAAATACAAAACCCGGCAGCTCTCGGATCTCGAGCAGCAGCGGTCAGACCCCGACTTTCTCAGTCATGAACGGCTGTTTCGCGCGCTGTATGGAAACTCGCCGGCCGCCGAGATCGCGCCGACCGCCGCTTCAGTCAATGGCGTTAAGGCGGATGATCTTAAAAAATTCCACGCACAACACTATGTTCCAGGCAGGGCCATGCTGGGCGTAGTTGGCGACTTCGACAGCAAGCAAATGCTGGCGTTAGTGGAAAAGTATTTTGGCGCGGCGAAGGGCACCAACGAAAAGCCTGCGAGTAACTCGCTGGCCGCTGCACCCGGCGCTTTCAAAATCTACCTGGTAGACCGGCCGGACTCGGTGCAGACCAATATTCTCGCCGGGGAACTGGGCGTGCCGCGAAACAACCCTGACTACATTGCGTTGCGAGTTATGAATCGCGTGCTGGGAGAAGGGACCAGCGCCCGGCTGTTCATGAACCTGCGCGAAGAGAAGGGATACACGTACGGCGCGTACAGTGCGTTCGAGGCAGATACCTATGCCAGGCCGATCATTGCGAATACCGAGGTGCGGAACGCGGTGACCGACGGATCAGTTCACGAAATCCTCGGCGAATTGAAACGACTGCGAGAAGAACCTGTGCCCGACGCTGAACTGGATGATTCCCGCCGCGCGATTGTCGCCGGTTTTGCGCTGTCCCTCGAAAGCTCGCGAGAGTTACTGGATATGTGGATGCGGGCGAAACACAGCGGCTTGCCTGACGATTACTGGGACCGCTACCCGGCCGAGATCGCCAAAGTGGATGCTGCCGCTGTCCAGAGAGTCTCGCGCAAGTATCTGGACGCCGAGCATTTGCAACTCGTCTGCGTCGGGAATGGCAAAGAAATTCGCAGCGCTCTTGAAAAATACGGACCAGTTGAGGTCTACGATATCAACGGCAAGCGGGTGGCGCAGTAACGGAGCGGGAACCGGGTTCCAAGTTGCGGAAATGCGATCGCGCCCGCACGGCGACCTATGCGTTGCTGGCTCGCAGGCGTTTCTCTAGATCGTCTACTTCCTGCCGTAAGCCTTGCGGCAAGCGGTCGCCAAACTTTGCGAAATGCTCGCGGATGAGCGGGACTTCACTCAGCCAGCTCTGCACGTCCACGCCGAGAAGCTTGGTCAAATCCGCGGTTGAAAGATTCAGCCCCTTGGTATCCAGATCGGCAGGATCGGGCACTCTGCCAATGGGAGTGTCACTGGCGTGCGCCTTTCCGTTGGTCCGCTCAAAGACCCATTTCAGCACGCGGCTGTTCTCGCCGTAGCCAGGCCACAGGTAACGCCCCTTCTCGTCCTGCCGGAACCAGTTCACGTAGTAAATCTTAGGCAGCTTTGACGCGTCAGATTGCTTTCCAATCTTGAGCCAGTGGGAAAAGTAGTCTCCCATGTGATAGCCGCAGAAGGGCAGCATGGCCATGGGATCACGGCGCAGCTGACCGACTTTACCCGCCGCAGCCGCCGTCGTCTCACTGCTGGCGGTCGCGCCGAGAAAGGTTCCGTGCTGCCAGGTGAAGGCCTCCGTGACAAGGGGAACCACGCTGGCGCGACGGCCGCCAAACAGAATGGCATCGATCGGCACGCCCCGGGGATCCTCCCACTCAGGGGCGATGACCGGGCACTGCTTGGCAGGCGTCGTGAAACGCGAATTCGGATGCGCGGCCTTGCGCCCGGCTGAGGGAGTCCACGGACGCCGCAGCCAGTCCATCAGTTCGGCTGGCTTCTCGTCGGTCATGCCTTCCCACCAGACGTCTCCATCCACGGTCATGGCACAGTTAGTGAAAATGGAGTTCCGGGTAGCGGTGAGCATGGCGTTGGGATTCGACTTCATGCTGGTTCCGGGGGCGACGCCAAAGAACCCGTACTCGGGATTGATGGCGTACAAACGGCCATCGGCGCCGAACTTCATCCACGCTATATCGTCTCCCACCGTTTCCACTTTCCAACCGGGGATGGTGGGTACCAGCATCGCCAAATTCGTCTTCCCGCATGCTGAGGGAAACGCGCCGGTAAAGTATTTGACTTCACCTGAAGGGCTTGTGAGCTTAAGGATCAGCATGTGCTCGGCCATCCAGCCCTCATCGCGAGCCTGCACTGACGCGATGCGAAGCGCATGACACTTCTTGCCTAGTAGCGCATTGCCGCCGTAACCCGAGCCGTACGACCAGATCTCCCGCGTCTCCGGGAAGTGGCAGATGTACTTGTGCTCGGCGTTGCAGGGCCAGGACGCGTCCTGCTCATTCGCGGCCAAGGGCGCTCCGATGGAATGCAAACCGCGCACAAATTCACCGTCTTCGTTTAAGACCTCCAGAACCGGCTTTCCTACCCGGGCCATGATGTGCATGTTCGCCACGACGTAGGGGGAATCCGTAATCTCGACCCCGATTTTTGCGATCGGAGATCCAATTGGGCCCATGCTGTAGGGAATCACGTACATGGTGCGGCCCACCATGGCTGCGGCGTAAGACTGCCGGAGCTGCGCTTTCATCTTTTCGGGATCTTCCCAATTGTTGGTGGGACCAGCTTCATCTTTTGTGCGGGAGCATATGAATGTGCGGTCTTCTACGCGGGCGACGTCGGCGGGATTGGAACGGACCAGCACGCTATTAGGTCGCTTATCGGGATCCAGCGGGATGGCGGTGCCGCCCAGAACCATGAGGCGCAGCATGCTCTGGTATTCCTCCGCCGAACCATCACACCAGTGCACGCGGTCGGGTTTGCACATGGCCGCTACTTCCTGAACCCAGGCCGCCAGACGACGATTTCGTTCATTACTGGGTGTTTCGACTTCCAAAGCCAGGCTGGACATAATTCAGGGTCTCCTCACGACTTGCAAGTCGGGCATGCCGCTCAACCAACAGCACTGCGGGCGCAGTTCAGGCAATTTAGACAAAGATCTTTGACAGCTAAAGGTGCTCGCGCGGATCAGTCGCACCGCCTTAGCCATGCATACGCGGTTCTCGTACCGGAATCGCAGCGCAAATGTGAACTGTTGGGCACCAGATTTATGGCAAATAAAGACAACTTTATTATTGTCTCTCATTTACACAGGCATTCCAAGTGCAGTGTCTGACCATTATCCATGACACTTGAAGGAATTCCCAGAGCGGGCGCAGCGTGAACACGGCTCAGTGTGATTCAGGCAAATTGCAGGAGGTTGGCCGGCACAGTTATAGGGGCGGAACGTCAGGCGACGGTCGTAGCCCCGGCCTCGGTTGTGACGACCGCGTCCAGGTGTTTGAGTGTTTCAGCCACGGTAAGAGAATACATTTCCCGGTCAAGGCCTTCTCCCGATTCCAGTGCAGTCTTAAGGAAATGACCTGCGATTTCAACGGCCAGCGGATCGGTGATTACCTTGCCGGTACGATTTTTGTATTCGACCCATGCGGGGTGCGGGAGCGCCACCCAAACCGGCCTGCCGTCTACCAGAAACTTCACATCAATCGCATCGGCGTGGCGGGTTGAAATCGCCACGATGAGCGCCTGGTAAATGCAATGCACCTTCTTCCGGGTCCAGCGGTCAACGGCGGTGAAGTCGGTATACATGCTAGTAAAAATATATCGGACGCAGGATGCCGCGGCAAACTGAGGCGTTCCGCTTGTGGAAGGAGGACGGTTCCGCGGGCGTCGCAGCGGCCTTCGATAGAATAAATGCCGTGGCGACCACCGCGGCGGGTACACGTTCGAAAATTCAGATTCTCAGATCCAAGTCGCTTGAGCGTATTCCGTGGCTTGTGCACGGGTTTTCCACGCGCGCCGGCGGCTTGTCATCATTGTATGGCGGCAACACTCTCAATCTTGGATTTACAAAAGACGACCAGCGCAAGGTCGTGGTACAGAACCGCGCGAAGCTTCTGAAAGAGATAGACGCGCGCAGCAAGGGAAAGCCCTGGCCACTACTGACGCTGTGTCAAATTCACTCCGCGGCCATTCATCACGCGCGTTCCGTGGAAGTAAATCCACTTACCGGGGATGGCCTGATCACGGCAGAACCAGGCATGGCAATTGCAGTGCAGACGGCAGACTGTCTTCCGGTGATCGTGGTGGATACGAAGCGGCGGGCGGTCGGAGTGTTCCACGCGGGCTGGCGGGGCACAGTGCAGCGAATCGTGGAAAAGGGGATCGGAGAGATGCGCAAGCAATTTGGGTCGTTTCCGGAAGATTTGCGCGCTGCCATCGGTCCGGGGGTTCACAGTTGTTGTTACCAGGTGGGGACAGAGGTCAGGGAGAGATTCGGCTCGCAGTTTTCCTACGCGGAGAAGCTGTTTCGCGAAGTGAAGGAATCAGACGTGGTGCGGGACAAATATCCCCTTCTTTTCTTGACGGCTCGCGCACCCGGGCATAGCGAGTTGCCGACCAGGCTGTTTCTGGATTTAGTGGAAGCCAACCGGCGTCAGTTGCTGGATGCCGGCTTGTCGCGTAAGAACATCGACAGCTCTCCCCTGTGTACGTCCTGTCGAGTTGACTTGCTGTTTTCCCACAGGGCTGAAAAAGGTGTGACGGGGCGCATGATGGCTATAGCGGGAATCCGCCGTAAATCGTGAAGGTGTGCGCGGGTTGCCCGGTCTCAGGCTGCGCGTCCGGTACCTGGACTGGCTCCTACCAATTCGGTTTGCTGCCAGGTGTAGTACATGCGGTGAATTACGGTAATCGTGGACAGGACAGCAATCACCCACAGCACCGGCGCCATACGGTTGGCGAGGGCCCCAATAATGACCAGGACAAGGCGCTCAGGCCGCTCCATGAATCCTACCTTGCAGGTTCCGATCAGGGACTCAGCCCGCGCGCGAGTGTAGCTCACCATGATGGCGCTGATCATGACCAGCGCCGTAAGGACAACGTAAAAAAAACGGTTGCCGCGAGCATAAAAGACGAGCAAGCCGAAAAACAAGGCGGCATCGCTGTAGCGGTCGAGCACCGAATCGAAGAAAGCGCCGAACCTCGTGACCTTGTTGCTGGCCCGGGCCACCCGGCCGTCCACCAGATCGAAAAAACCCGCTCCGAAGATGACCAGCCCCGCGTAAAAGAACATGCGCCGTTGGGTCTCCCCAGTGGCATAACCGAACAGGAAGGCCGCGACCACGTTAATGAGCAAGCCCATGAAGGTCAGCACGTTGGGCGAGATGCGGGCGAGCGCCATGCGGTTCACAACGACTCGCAGCAATCGACCGCAACCACGGCCAAAGGCGCTGGTCCAGGTCATGGATTAGACCTCCGCCCCGTCGTGGATCGTAAGCAGGCTGAGAACCTCCAGTTCCCTGTTGCCGGTAGGAGTCACAACGGTGACGGTGTCGCCAACTTTCTTATTCAGAAGGGAACGTCCGATGGGAGAGGTGGTGGAAACCTTTCCGGCTGCGACATCCGATTCTTCGCTAGTTACCAGCTTGTACTCGATCTCCTCATCCTTGGTGCTGTCGTAGACTTTCACAACCGATCCCAAGCCGACCTTGTCCTTCGGAATGTTGTTCATGTTAACCAGGGAGAGGTCAGCCAGCCGCCTTCCCAGCTGGCGCAGGCGAGCCTTGACGAACTCCTGCCGCTGCTTGGCCATGTGGTACTCAGCGTTTTCGCTGAGATCGCCCAGAGCTACCGCCTTCTTCAGCTCCTTGGGAAGTTCATGGCTCAGCTCGTGTTCCAGAGCGGCGATTTCTTCTTGTAACTTTTTCTTGATCTGCTCAGGCATGCTTCGACGAATTATAAACCTTGCGAAGGCGCGTTCGTACGCTTAGCGCCGCGATACCACGGCTCTGCCGTCAACGGGATCGCGAGAACGAGTCAGTAGCGCCAAAACCCTCTCTGGTGTAAGCGGAAGATCGATGACGGGGTGCATCCGGCAAGAGCTGAAAGCGTTGGGCGAACTAACTCTTAACGTCGGTGCTCTGGGCCGTGTTCTGCGCCTGGGTGGGCTCGGCCGGGTGATCTTTCAGGCCCTCTTTCAGTGCGCGAATGCCGTCGCCAAGACCTTTGCCAAGTTCCGGCAATTTCTTAGGACCGAACACCAGAAGAGCGATGAAAAAGATGACCAGCAGATGCATCGGCTGGAAAAGACCTTCAAACATGGAAACCTCCGGGAGAATAAAAGACAATAAGCAATAATATTACCTTTTCCCGTCTCACGCGTGCGAATTGGTAATTCGGCAGCGTTTTCAGCAGGTTAGAGTCCTATGGCGGGGTGTCGGAGGCGATCGCCGCGAGCATTTGGCGGAACGGTCTGCGGAAGTCCACCCACCTTCCGGCGCTAAGCCTTGCTGGTTCCAGGCTTTTGCGGCGAGGGACCAGATGTCCAAGGCTATTACTTCCGTGACCTAGTGCCGATTACCAGCCAAAGTTATGTTCTAAACCAGCACCTCACCCGGTCTCCCCCGGGATGAGAGGGAGTTCTGTTGATGTCGAAGCCCCTGGTTTTCGCCCTCTTGCTGGTCTCCACCACATGGCCCCTGTATAGCCGGGCCGAAACCCAAAGCGTCAGTTGCACACAATTGATGGCATGGATGGCCGGGGGAGTCTCCGGCGAGCGACTAGCGCGCATAGTGCGCGAATCGCGGCTCGATGCCAGCGTCGACCAGGACTGCGCCCGAGCCCTGAAATCCGCGGGAGCCGCGGGCCCGCTGCTCGAAGCACTGGGAAAGCCGAAAAAACAGCCGCTTTCGCATCCGTCCTGCTCACCTGAACTTGTATACGCCGCCGCACTCGCACAACAAAAGGAGTACGCCAGGGAAGAATCGCAGTTGCGACTGTTACTGCGAGCGGATCCTGGGGACGCAGCCCTGCATTTTGCGCTCGGCTGGGCACTCCGTCAGCAGGAAGAATGGGATGACGCATTCGACGAATTCACGGAATCGGCCCGCCTGATGCCTGGCCTGCCCGAGACGCACAACCAACTCTCTTACCTCTTTTACCACCTCGATGATGATGACAATGCCATAGCCGAGGCTCGCACCGCTCTCAGCATCGACCCAAAGAACGCGGAAGGCTATCGCTACCTTGGCCTGGGGTTATATGCCGGCGGGCACTACGATGCCGCGATTCACGTCTTCATTGAGTCACTGCTGCGGGACGCGAATAATCCGGATACTTATTACGACATGGGTATCACGCTTCGCGATCAGGGGGACCTGCGGGGCGCGGCCATCGCCTACCGTCACGCTTTACAACTGGACCCCAACTCCTGGGAGACTCACAGCAATCTTGGCGTCGTGCTGCACGATCAGGGAAAACTGGATGACGCGATTGCGGAATACCAGCAGGCCAAGCGGCTTAGTCCAGAGGAGCCGTCGATCCGCAGCAATCTGGGAACTACGCTGTGCGACAAAGGCGACTACGACGCCGCCATTGCCGAGTTACGCGAACTGTACCAGATGAACCAGGACTGGACAGGCGGGCACTCGTGTTTGGCCAAGGCGCTGATGGCGAAGCATGAATACGATGCCGCCATTTCAGAACTGCGCCTGGCGGTGAAGAACAGTCCAACCAGCGCGACAGATCACCGAGCGCTCGGCCAGGCATTGCTGCTGGTAGGACGTCAGGAGGAAGCAGTCCGCGAGCTGCAAACGGCGGTTTCGCTGAACCCCGACTCCGACATGGCGCACCGCTACCTGGGAACAGCGTTGTTCCAGTTACAACGGTACGCGGAAGCGGAAAAGGAATTCCGCCAAGCAGTGCGGCTGAAGTCTTCGGGAGACAACCACTACTCGCTCGCGGCCTGCCTGATGGTGATGGACCGGTACCCGGAGGCATTGAGCGAACTCGAGATCGCATCCCACCTCGATCCGGCGCAGACGCTCTATCGCGCACGCAAAGACGAATTGATCAAGCTGATGAAGTCCAGCCCGCGATAGCCGGCGCTTACTCGGTCTTCAAGCTAACCCACTTCTTTCCCGCATACAAGCGGTAGGCGCCGCCGTCTTCAGTGATCTTCAAAGGCACGGGGCGCTTCAGGTTCTCGTCGGTGCTGGCGGACACGGAGCACACTTCATTCGCGCCTACATCCGTTACCACAAACTTCCCATCCTTTGTGAATCCGAATCCGTATTGTCCGGGCGCGAGGCTCGAGCCGCCCACATCGAGCTTCACTTCGGTGATGAGGAAGCCCATGTATTTCTGCGCGATGTCAGAGGAGTAACCGCTGGTGTCAACCATGCCGGCGACCACCATTTTGCCGTCGCTGGTGACGCGAATTCCCGCGGTGTTGCGGAGTTGCGTGGTCGCGCTTTGTCCGCGGTAGTAGTAGTCCTTAGGCGCAACTTTTTTGACTTCATCGCTGGTGAGTAATCCGGGTTTGGCCGATTGCGCCGAAGCGGAGAAAGCGCATGCCAACAGCAGGAGAACGGGAACAGTATTCCGCGAAAGCAGGTTCATCAAGAACGCCTCCAACCTTGTAATTGATCTGTGGCACACAATGTACGCTGACGATAGCAGGGGCTGCAAGGAGCGCGCGTGCGGCTGAGGCCAACTGACGGGCTTACTTATGATCGAAAGTGCGGAGAAAGCGCATGTAGCCGAAGGCTGAGGGGACATGAAAATTCGGCTGCGGAGTGTGAGTGGGTTGCCACGCCGAATAGAAGCGGGGTTCGCGGCTGCCTTCGATGCGATAGAAATTCGCCCGCCAGACGGCGGCGGGATCAAAGTGGCCAATCATCGCGCGGAACGGAATCGCCAGTTCCGCTGACCATGTATGCGCTGCGTGATCGAGCCAGACGGAGCTTTGCATGCCGCTTTTCAGGTCCTGCAAAGGACCGGGAGAGATATCCAGGTCGATCCAGTAACCATTGGGGGCAATCTCAAATTCCTTGTAGTACCTGGGACGCGCAGGGTCGGGCTGGAGAAATACCTCGGCGACATCGCGGTCCCAGAGATGGTCGCGGCGTCCATGGGGATCGGCATTGGGGAAGGTAAAGAGCTCGCGGTAACGGCACACAAAGCGCAGGTAAAGAGTAGTTGCCGACCACAAGGCGCGCACCGCCGTCTGGCGCGCTGGATCGGAGTTGCTGCCCTGCCAATCGGAGGAGAAGGTGGCGGAAGCGGCCGCATCCCAGTCCGCAGCGGGATGCTGAGCATCGAGCCGGAGTTCGTGGTCGATAGGCAAAACACGAATTTCGTTACCTGGCGTCGAGGGAACCGTCTGCGCTGTCATCGGAATGGCAAGGGTCAAACAACCAACCAGAATCACTATACGAGCGGCTGCACAAATTCCTGAACCGCAAACAGCCTCCAGGATTGGCAAGGGTCGCAAAGAGGCCTCCCCGCAGGATATTAACAATCGGTTTGACCGCAAGATGCGGATAGTCCGCTGAATCGCCCGCGCTTAAGCTTTCATCATTATGACAACCAGTGCGATACTCAACCAGGAAATTGGCAGCGAAATGAATTCGAGCGAGGAACGCCGGTGGCAGGCGATCATGGCACGGGATACGCGCCATGACGGACAATTCGTGTTCGCCGTGTCGTCGACCGGAGTGTATTGCCGCCCGTCGTGTCCCTCCAAGCGGCCAGGGCGGGAAAACGTGACATTCTTTACCCGGCCGGAGCTGGCCGAGCAAGCAGGATTCCGGGCGTGCCTGCGCTGCCGGCCGAAGTCGGCCAACGGCAATCCGCAGACCGAGATGGTGAAAGCGGTATGCCGGTACATCGAGCAGCACCTGGATGAGCCGCTCACGCTGCAGCGGCTGGCTTCGGCATTCCGGCGCAGCCCGTTTCACCTGCAGCGCACTTTCAAAACCGTGCTTGGGGTGACGCCCCGCGCCTATGCCGATTCATGCCGGCTGACTTCACTGAAGCGCAACCTGCAAGCCGGCCACAACGTCACACGCGCCATGTACGATGCGGGCTACAGCTCGAGCAGCCGGCTGTATGAGCGGACGGCGTCGCAGCTCGGCATGACTCCCGACAAGTACCGCCGCGGCGCCATTGCGGCTTCTATCCGCTACACGTGCACCGATTCGCCTCTCGGACGCATGCTGGTCGCGGCCACCGACAAAGGCGTCTGCGCGATCCAGTTCGCGAACTCGGACGGCGAGCTGCTGGAAGGATTGAAACGAGAATTTCCCTTCGCATCGCGCAAGCGCGATGACGGAGCCCTGCAAGACTGGACCGAACTTCTGCTGCAGCAGATGCGCGGACACAACCTGAGTACGTCGCTGCCGCTGGATATTCAGGCAACCGCATTCCAGCGCCGCGTGTGGTCGTACCTGCAATCGATTCCGTTTGGCGCCACGCGATCGTATCAGCAGGTGGCCAAGGCGATCGGACAGCCGACGGCGATGCGTGCCGTGGCGCGCGCCTGTGCCACCAACCCGGTGGCAGTGGCGATCCCGTGCCATCGCGTGGTGCGCAGCGACGGCGAAACGAGCGGATACCGGTGGGGAGCGCAGCGCAAAGAAGCTCTGCTGAACCTCGAGAAAATGAAGCACCAAGCACGGGCGTAAGGAGGAGGCACGGGATCACTCGTGCCTCTCCGGGTTCACTTCGGCAGCTGTTCATATATTTTGCGCGCGCGAGAAAGCTCATCCAGCACGCTGGCCTTTTCCGCGTCGGTGTTCCAGTCTTTGTTTTCATTGACTGCCTGTGAAAGACGATCGATCCACGCGAGGAAATAAGTAGCGTCTTCAGGAGCATGCAGAGCGGCCCCAGCCACAGTGATGTAAATGGGGCTGGTCGTCGCATAAGGATACAGGTCGAGAACTGGATACTCGGGTTTCTCGTTCCACGCCCGCAGCACGCACCAGCCGCTGGACGATACCGGCAACGTCCCTTGGACATTCGCGGTGACGCCACCATTGCTGGTCTTGAGATCGCGTGCGACTTGACCATTGCACACGACCTGCAGATGCTCGATCGGAACGATGGATCTCATCCAGGCGGTGAACGGCACTTCGCGCGCTCCAGTCGAGAGGTTCAGTCCTTCCCCTAACTTCTTTCCACCGAGGGAGAAGCCGATCAGCGGGCCGTTGCTTGCGAAGGTATGCCCTTGTTTCAGCGACGATAACCAGGGCGCAATGGCCAGTTTCCCGGCGGGCAGGTCGACGTAGACTCGGTTCAGTCCAACCGGACCGCGAAGGGACGCGTAGTTGGCCATGGCATCGGTACCGGCGGCAGTCGGCAACCGGAAGCCGCAGTTCAACAGCCGGTACCAGACGGCAGCGGTCGATTTGTGGTCGCTGAAACCTACGACTTCAATGTAATCGACCTTACCCAGCGCCACATCGACCGGCAGCTCGTCCGTCAGCGAAGCATCCTTGGCCGGATCAGGCGTCACGTCGAAGGGGTGAACATATCCGACAGTTCCCTGTTGCCGATGAGCCATGTCGGAAACATCCGCGTTGGTGGGATACAGACTGGCCGCAGCAGTGTTCGGGTACGCTGAGTAGCCGGGGAGAATGAAATGGCCGCCGAGGTTCAATAGTCCGAGGTGGCCCCAATAGCTGGTGTGGAATTCCTGCCCGTGAAGCAACAGGTTCTCAGGGGTGGAAGCCGGATCGCGAGTGGTGCGGAAGTAAGCAATGTCGGGAATGCGCTGCTCTTTGTTCACTACCAGGTCTTCGACAATCCGCAGATTTTCCGCCGCTGCCTGCTCGACCAAGTGCTTCGGATCGTTGCGGTAGATGCCGCCATAGTTCATGTGGACGTGCACATCGCCGCTGATCCAGGCATGCTGCGGGTCGTGAGGGACGGCCAAGGCCGTCAAACGGATGGTCAGATTTGCAGATTGGCCCGCAGACAGGTTCAGGGTTCGACGCTCGAAGCGGTATTCAAAGCCGCGCATGGCGTTCACGGTAATGCCGCCGGCGGGGACAATCACATCCGCTTTCCCCGAAGACTCGAAGTAGTGTGCCTCGAAAGGACGTTGGCTGCGATCGAAGCTGTCATCCGCCTGCATCCAGGCCGACTCGGGGGCGTAGGCGCGCCCATCTTCGCCGGTGACGAAAAGCCTCGCGGGAACAACGCGTCCAGCGGAATCGGTCACGGTGATCGAAATTTTGCCCATGGGCTTCAGCCAGCGCCTGGATTCGGGTACGACCTGGGTTTGCAGACCACCGGGCACTTCCTCGGTCCAGAGAGAAGTGTTTCCGTTGCGGTTGGAGATGAACGCGATGCGCTTGCCGTCCGGCGACCAGCGCGGATTCACATTGTCGAAGTCGCCATAGGAGAGCGGAAACGCATCGCCGCCTTGCGACGGCATGACCCAAAGCTGATGCCATTGCTGACCGACATACGATGCGTATACGATGCGGTGGCCGTCCGGCGAGAAGTCCGGGCGCGCTTTCCACGCAGTCTCCTCGTAATGAATCTCCCGGGCCTGCGCTCCGGGCTCCGCTTTCATTCGCCAGAAGCCCCCGGTGCCATAGATATGCCCACGGTTAGAGACGAAAATTATGTCCAAGCCGTCTGGCGACCATGCGGGGCTGATCTCGTGGTCGAATTGGCTGTAGTAGTAACGTGGCAACGAACTGCGGTTTTCGCCTGTGAGCCGATGAATATTCGCCAGTTCCCCACCTGCGAAGTCACCCACAAAAATATGGAAGTGTCCGTTGTACGAAGTCGAGACGAAAACCACTCGCTTGCCATCGGGAGAAAATCGCGGCTCAACGTTCACCGCGCCTTCGTGGGTGAGCTGGCGAGTCTGCCTGCTAGTGAGGTCCAACGCCCAGAGTTCCACGGCATCATGCTGGTAAGAGGAGTAGACGACCCAGCGGCCATCCAAGGAGCAGTCGGGCTGATAGTCGTAGCCTGCCCCGGCGGTGAGTTGTTCCGCGGTGGTGGAAGCCAATTCCTGCCGCCACAGCGACCCCGCCATCGAGTAAATGAGTGCGCGCGAATCCTGAGTCCAGGCTGCAGCGCTGGGGCCAGTCGTCAACTGGGGCAAGTACATTTCGCGGTAGTAGTACGAATGCGGCAGGTCAATTTGCTTCAACACGGGATCGCGCTGGGCGAAGGCGGCTGAAGCAGCCAGGACCAAAGCGCAGAGCAACGATGCACTTGCGACAAAGCGCAGAGACAAGCGGCCTCCGAGGTGATCGGTGTAGTCGGGGATTATAGCGGACGAGGTAAGGCGCTGACGTGAATGAGCCTAGGCGAGCCCGGTGTTGTGCACCCGCGCGATTACCGTTTCACGATGGGTATAAGCACTTGCGAAGGATGCTCACGGTCGTGATAGATCCGAATCGTGGCTTTCCGCATTTCGGCCGAAGTTGCTTCGGACTTGCCCGTCTGCAGGTTGCGCGAGAAGTTCGGAAAGAAACTACCCGAAATCTGAATGCGGATGCGGTGGCCTTTTTTGAACAGATTGCTCGTGATCAGGTTGGGGAGATCGATTTCGTAGATTTGACCGTGGACTAGCAACTGTTGACGGTCGGGATCGCGATAGCTGGCGCGCTCGACATCGAGGCCGGGATTCATCAGGTTGAAAGCCGTGCCATTCGGGGCGACATCGAGTAGGCGGAACCAGACATCGAGGTCCTGGCAATCACAGGACACGAACACGCGGCCATGAATGTTTCCTGTGACCTCCGTATCTTCTACGAGCGGGGCTGAATCGAAGGTCAGCACATCGGCAAGGGTGACGAGTTGCTGATAATCGTGCGCGCCGGAAGATGCGTAAGGGTTGATCACGGGAGATTCGGGATCCGAGATGAAATCGGTGTAAGACTCTGGATTCTGCGGCTTCTCGGACTGGAGAAGCCCACGGTTCTGGCTGGTGTCGGGGTTCTGCAGGAAAAATGGGGAGGGCTGATTCATCGGCGGCCAGGCAGTGCCTTCGCGCCACTCGTCCGCACCCATGACAAAATACCGCACGGGCGGTTCGCGGTCGACACCATTGTCGACATCGCGCAGATAGTGATCCAGCCAGCGCAGAACGACGGCGTCATAGTTAATGGCCGCCGACCGGGCGAACTCGCGCTCGCCAGACTTGTTCTTCTCAGTGTTGTCGACCCCGTGTACCCAGGGGCCAATCAAGAGGTGAGTATCGGCTGAATTTTGCCCAGCCCGCGCCTTCAGCAAGCCCGCGAAATTCGTGGTCGCACCCTCGGGTCCATAGTTATCGTCGTACCACCCGGACAGGTTCAGCACGGCAGCGTGCACTCGCGAATACTTGTTGCGCAGTTCGCTCCAATCCCACCAGGGATCATTGGGTGGATGGCTCAGCCACTCGTAGTAGTAGGGTGCAATGGCGCGCATTTCGGCCAAACCGGACAGCGGCAGTTCGTTGAGCATCCGCTCGCCGGTCTTTTCCCACGCGGCACGAGCTTCAGCGGGAGTTTTTGGCCCAGGCAGATTGCGCTTAGAGCGCACGTCAGGCGCGATATTGTCCCAGATCCATTGGATCCAGGACATATCCCAGGTGCCGCCCGCATAGAAGAAGTTGCGAGCCGTCGAGAACGTCATGGCGGGCACCATGGCTTTAAGGTGGGGCGGATTCTCAACCGCCGCCAGCCATTGCACCGCTCCGGGATAGGAGAGCCCAAAGGTCCCCACTTTGCCATTCGACCACGGCTGGCGGGCAGCCCACTCGATGGTGTCATATCCATCGGCGCCTTCGCTCTGATAAGGACGAAACACTCCCGCCGATGCGTAGCGCCCGCGCACGTCCTGGATCACGACCGTGTAGCCTCGCTCGACGGCATGAACAAACGTCGTGTAATCCTTCTGGGCAGGCTCCTTACCGTAGGGCGTCCGGTATACCAGCACGGGGACCTTTGCGTTCCCCCTGGGCCGCAGGATGTCGGCACGCAGCTTAATCCCATCGCGCATGGGAACCACTACATCTCTTTCCACAACGTAGGCGGGTGCGGAAGGAACTGGCTGCTTTTGCGCGTAAAGAAAGGAAGTTACAATCGCGAAACCAAACAGTATGAAAGTTTGAAACCCATCGCGAATTTTCATGAGACGGGGAGACTAGCATTGCGCAGGGCAGGTCAACAAGGACCGGTGTGCACTCCAAGGACTTCCGGATGAATGCGCGTTCCGAATTGAACCCGAATAAGCATGACGTGTTTGTAACCGGCGGCAGCGGTTACATGGGATCGCGACTGATTGCCCGCCTTCTGGAGCGCGGGCACCGGGTTCGCGCGCTGGTACGATCTGGATCCGAGAAAAAGCTGCCTGCCGGTTGCGAGGCCGTTCTGGGCGATGCCTTAGACTCGTCCGGCTACCGCGATTCTGTAGCGCCAGCAGACACATTCATACAGTTGGTCGGAGTGTCGCATCCGAGTCCGAGCAAAGCGGCCGCATTCCGCCGGATCGATCTACCGTCCGGCCTGGCCGCAGTATCCGCCGCTCAGCACGCGCCTGTGCGACATTTCATCTATGTGAGCGTGGCGCAGCCAGCTCCAGTGATGAAAGCCTATATCCAGGTTCGCGCCGAATGTGAGCAGGCGATCAAAGACTCAGGCCTGAATGCCACGGTACTGCGCCCCTGGTACGTGCTTGGTCCGGGGCACCGCTGGCCCTACGTGCTGCTACCACTCTACCGTGTGTTCGAGATGCTGCCGTCTACGCGTGAAGGAGCCCGCCGGCTAGGCCTGGTTACCTTGGAGCAGATGATTCTTGCACTGATCGAGGCGGTGGAGAATCCTGCGACGGGCATGCGCGTCGAGGGCGTTCCCGAAATCCGCGCCATTTCCGCCAAAAGCACTCCACAACCGCGCAGAACCTCATGAAACCTGGCTTTGGGCGCGTTGTTCCGTACCAAAGTAATCGAGAATTACCTAAGCTCATGCACATGGGACATCTACTCGCTCGGATGGGCGGATGAGATGGTGGGTGCACATCATGGAGCGCGACGAGAACACGGTCGAGATTCACGCACGCATTCTGCGCGTCGTCGAAGACCTGCGGTCAATCCAGCAGGAACTGAACTTTGCCGCCATGCAGGCTCCCACCGACCCCGAGCTCATGGAGGCCCTGAACGAACTGCCCGAGCTCGAGTCCATCGAGGTGCTGAAGTCAGCTCTCGACCAGATGCGGCACTTTTTATGGTTCTATGTTCAGGTGGTCACCAACGACTCGGAAGAAGGAGAGAGGGTGCGGGATAACTTCGAGCCGCAAGCAAGGAAAGACGATTTTAAGGGCGCTCCCACCGACGCGCTGAAATTTGCGCGCGATGTAGCCATCCTTCAATATCTGGCAGACGGTAAGAATCGCAAGCCGAATTGAGCCACAGCACGCGGCCAACCTGTCAGTCCAACCTGCCTCCGACGATCACCTGTCGAAGTTCACCATCCGGAGAAAATACAGATATATCCGCATCCGCCCCTGGCACCAGCTTGCCCTTGCGATCAGAAATGCCGGACACTCGCGCGGGATTCGCGGTGGCGAGTCGTAGCGCATTCTGAAATTCCCATTGCGCAAACTTCATGACGTTGCGCACCGCGCGGTCGAGAGTAAGCACGCTCCCGGCCAGCTTGCCGTCAGCCAGGCATGTCCCGTCTTTCACGTCGACATCCATTGAGCCCAGGCGATAGCGGCCGTTCGGCATGCCAGTGGCGGAAATCGCGTCTGTGATGAGCACGGCCGCATCTTCGCCTTTGGCCTTGAGAAAAATATCTACTATCACGGGATCGATGTGAATGCCATCGGCGATGATGTCGGCGGACACCCTGGCGTCGGTAAGAATTTGCCCCAAGATTCCGGGTTCGCGATGGTTCAGGGGCCGCATGGCATTGAAGGTGTGGGTCGCGTGGCGCGCACCCGCGGCGATCGCCGCCCTGGTACTCGCGAGATTCGCGTCGGAGTGGCCCATGCTGACGCAAACGTTCTTCGCCGCAGCCGCCTTGATCACAGCTAAGGCGCCATCCATTTCGGGAGCGATGGTGATCAGGCGGATATGACCTCGAGAGGCTTCCCAAAATTGCTCGAAGATTTGCACGGACGGCTGCAAAAGGTTGATGGGAGGATGCACGCCGCGCCGCACGTGGCTGAGAAAGGGACCTTCCAGGTGAATGCCCACCGGACAGGCACAGGGCGGGGAGCCGGAATCCTTCGACTTGCCCGCGGCTTCGATCACCGATGCCAAGCGGTCGAGGGCGGCAAACATTTTCTCCAGGGGAGCGGTGACGGTGGTAGGGAAGAAACTCGTAACCCCATGCCGCGCGAGGAAGGTTCCAATCTCGTGCAAGGCGTTGAGGTCGGAATCCATAACATCGCGGCCGGCACTACCGTGAATATGGAGATCGATCAGGCCGGGCGCGAGCACAGCGTCGCGAAAATTGACGTGCTTCGCGTTGGAGGGAATTTCGCGCGCAGCCCGCGAGCAGACTTCAACGACCTTGCCATCATCGACCAGCAGAAGTGGCGTTTCAACGCGCTGGTTCGGAGTGAGAAGACTGGCCGCGGTGAGAGCGAGCATAGTGTGCGTCCCCGACTCTGCACCGACAACTGGAGCGCAGTGCCGATCAAGTACAGCATTCTATAAGACGTCTGCAACCAGCGCGAAGGAAGACGGTTGCGAACTCGATGCATGGCGCTCGCGATTGTCAGCGCCCGCGCAAATTCGAAATTCAGAGCAATTTTGGGACAAACTAGCGAGCCGTGATGTCCTTTACCGAGTGCAAGGATGGGAAGGCGGGCATCTGCATCGTCCGCCGTCCTGAAGTGGATTGACGTACTACCAGCTTTGGGGGAATCAGCACATCCCTGCCTGCTTTTCGCGACCCTTCCATCTGGTCGATAAGAATTTGCGCTGCCTGGTGGCCAATTTCACGGGCGCCCTGATCCACGGTCGTGAGCGGAACTGCCAAAACATCAGAATAGTGAACGTTGCCTGCGCCCACCACCGCAATATCATCGGGAATGCTCAAACCAGCATCGCGGATGGCTTTCATGGCTCCGATGGCTACCGGATCGTTGTAGCAGAATACGCCGTCAGGCGGCGGGTTGACTCGCAGAAGCTTACGCATGGCTTCGTATCCGGTGCTGTCTGCGTAGCTAGCGGGGATCACATACTGAGGTGACTGGCTTAGCCGGTGCGCGCGCAAGGCTGCGCGGTATCCAGCCAAGCGGTCTGCGGCAATTCGAATCGCCGGACCACGTAAGTGGGCAATACATCGACAGCCCCTTTCGATCAGGTGTTCTGTCGCCAGACGCCCGATGGCGCGATGGTCGGTGCCGACGAATGGAGCCTTGACATTCGGGACCTGGCGATCGATCAGAACAAGCGGGATTTTGCCTTGCCGGATTCTCTGGAACCCTGTGCGGCTGGTTTGCGCGGAGGCGATGATCAGCCCATCCACTTGCCGCGCTACCAGGAGTTCGGCCTCCTTGGTCTCGATTCCGGAATCCTCTTCAAAATACGAAATGATGACGTGATATCCATGCGGCCGCACGGTTTCGGCAATGGACTTTGCGACCTCCGCAAAAAATGGATGGGTGAAGTCGGGCAGAAGAAGTCCTACGGTGAACGTGCGGCGAGTAACCAGGCTGCGGGCGATCCAGTTCGGCTGGTAATTCAGCTCCTTGGCGCGCTTCAAAACACGGGCCCGGGTGGCGGCGCTGATATTACCCCGGTTGCGCAGGACTTTTGAGACTGTAACTACCGAGACCTTCAAGTCCCTGGCTATGTCGGACATGGTCCCGGGCATGCGCGGAAGCATAACACACGATAGTCCCCAATTCAGGGTTATCGATTATCCAGGATTAGAAAATCGTTTTTTTTACTTGACAAGAGCACTCCATCTGCATCAGACTGCCGCCCGCGGATCGATTGTTGGGAACTGAGTCTGCGGTCAGTTTCCGCCACCAGGGTGGTGTGAGATGTGGGCACCGCTTTGCCCGAAATAGGGGTTCGGGGTTCATCGAGGACAAGGAATTTTCTGCATAAGGGGAGTCACAATGAGGCGAAACGTTGTGTGCGTTTGCCTGTTGCTGTCGCTACTGCTCTTGTCGTCCGCTGTATATGCGCAATACAGCGGGACTATTCGCGGCACAGTCACTGATCCTTCCGGCGCAGTCATTTCCGGAGCAGAAGTCATCGTGACGAACCCTGCCACCGGGCTCACCCGTACTGTGCGAACCGGGCAAGCCGGCGACTACGTAGTGCCGAATCTGCCGGCCGGTACCTATGAAGTCCGCATGAACCAAAAGGGTTATCGCGAATTTGTTGTGAATGCAGTGCAACTGCACGTTTCCAGCACCGAAGCAGTCGACGGCCGACTGCAGCTTGGCAATGTCAGTGAGCAGGTCACGGTTGAGGCCAATGCCTTACAGGTACAGACCGACAGCGCTCAGCTAGGCGAAGTGGTCAGCAACCAGCAGGTGCGCGAACTGCCATTGAATGGACGAAGCCTCACCCAACTCACCCTGCTGCAGCCTGGAGTGTCGGCCCGGGATGGCTTGAACACCACCGACAAAGGCCTACTTTCGGGTGTGGACTTTTCCATCAATGGAAATCCGGTCACCAATAATCTTTGGCTGGTGGATGGCGCCAACAACAATGACCTGGGCTCGAACCGCACGATCCTGATTTATCCCTCGCTGGATGCGATTGCGGAATTCAAAATGCTTCGCAACTCCTACGGACCTGAGTACGGCCAGGCGTCCGGCGGCATAGTGAGCATCATCACCAAGTCCGGCACGAACCAGTGGCATGGCGGCGCCTTCTACTTCGGTCGCAACGATCTTTTGAACGCAGAAGACTATTTCTCCCGGCAGGGGGAGCGCGCCCTTGAATCTTCGAGTGGCGCCCACTTCCCTCATGATGGCAAGCCGATCCTCCGCCGGAATGACTTTGGCTACTTCCTTGGCGGCCCTATCAAGAAAGACAAGCTGTTCTTCTTTTTCAGCGAAGAATGGAACCGCGAAATCCGTGGCGGTACCCGCTCAGCTTGCGTGCCCACGCAGGCGGAGCGCAACGGCGACTTCACTCAGGGCGTGAGTTGCGGCGCAGCGGCGCCCCACGTCCCCGGCAGCCCAAACACCCCGCTTCCCCCCATCACAACCCTCGACCCTGCAGGGGTTCTGCTGGCAGACCTGCTGCCCTTGCCCAATGTGACACCTTCGGCGGCCACAAACGGAAAAAACTGGTTTTCGACTTTGAACTCCGCCGTCAACTGGCGGCAGGAGAACGTTCGCGCCGACTACAACCTCACCAGCAAACACACTCTGACATTCCGCTACACGCAAGACAACTGGGCCAACCCGGCGCCTACCACCCAACCCATTTACTGGGGTGACGATCTTTTCCCGGCGGTGGAAGGCAGCTGGTCGCAGCCGTCAAAGAGCATCATCGGCAAAGTCACATCCATCCTGACGAATACCATCACCAACGAAGCCCAATTCTCCTATTCCAATAACCGCATTTTCGCCAGCCTTGGCGGGACGGGAACCCAGGGCAATCCGGGTGGAGAGCTGAGCGCTTCCCAATTGGTATCGAGCCTGAACGCTGCGATACCCACCATCTTTCCATCATCGAAATTCCCGAAGAAAGCCGGCGGCATGCCTCCCGACGCGGCGTGGGGCGGTTTCGGAAACTACGGCGACGGTCAAAGTCTCTGGCTTATCGCTCCCTGGCAAAACAGTTCAGACCTGTACCAGTTCCGTGATGACCTGGCGAAGGTCTACAACACGCACACATTCAAGGCCGGCATTTACTACACCTATAACGGCAAGAACGAGCCTGCTGAAGGCGGCCACGATCGGCCGGCTTTCAGTTTAACGAGCAGTCTCACCGGCAATCCCTTAGCGGACGCCCTGCTCCCCGGCACCACGTACAGCATGAGCGAGAATTCAGCGAACCTGTTCCCCAGCGCTCGCTGGCACGATATTGAGTTTTACGTGCAGGACTCCTGGAAAGCGCGCCGCAATCTGACGATCGAATACGGCTTCCGCTGGTCATTCCTGCGGCAGCCCTACGAACTCAACAACCAGATCGCGTCGTTTAATCCCGCCTTCTACAACCCCAACGGAGCACCGGGCGATGCCTGTAACGGCCTGGTCATCGTTCCCGGAACGGACCCCTGCGGTACCGCCAATACGAAGTTCGGCACCAGTTTCAGCCACGGGACACCAGGAGTGGATCGCGCCCTGGTGCAAAACAGCAACCATGACGTCGCGCCGCGTATCGGCATCAGCTGGGATCCACGTGGAGACGGCAAGATGGCCATTCGCGTAGGCGCGGGGCAGTTCTATCAACGCGAACGTGTCAGCACGGTCACCAACCTGTTAGGCCAGAACGCCCCCTTCAGTTTGAGCACCAGTCAAACGCGGACGCTGGACTCAGCCCTTCCGCTCGCAACGGCGGGCGGCTCTCCCACCGGAGCCCGCGACCCCCGGCCGCAGATTCCGAACTCATGGCAATGGAACGCCTCTTTCGAAAGAGAACTGGGCCGGGACACTGCCTTGCAGATCGGTTACGTAGGCAACCGGGGTCTCCACCTCACCAGCGATTTCGACCTGAACACAGTGCTGCCGGGAAATCGCCTGCAGGCGGCATTTGCGGGCCCCGGCGCCTTCCGGCCGTTATCGCTCTTTGGCGGGATCCAGGAATTCGCGCACGATGGAACGTCGAGCTATCACGGTCTGCAGATGTTGCTGCGTACTCATCTGACAAACCATTCGCAAATCCAAGCTGCGTACACCTGGTCACATACCATTTCCACGGTCGACCTTTCCGATTCTTCCGGAAACGGGTACGGCACTCACACAACGAGCGATCCCTACAATCTAGGCGCCGACCGCGGCAATTCAGAAATCAATCGTCCGCACATCTTCGTCGCCAACGCCGTGTTCTATCTGCCCACGCTGAATGGGTCGTCCGGATTCATGAAGCAGGCGCTTGGCGGCTGGGAGGCGGCGACAATTTTCACGGCGGAATCGGGCAACTCCGTGTGGGTGCGTGGTCCCGGCCAGAATGTGGGAGACGCGTTTGACGCCGGAGCCACGAAAATAGCCGATCTCACCGGTACCGGTCTGGCTACGGAAGGTTCGGGTAATCCGACTCGCCTGATCTCAACCGGCATCAGTTGCACGTCTGGTGAGCATGGCTCCAGCATCTTTAATCCCAATGCCTTCACCCTGGTTGGCTATCACATCGGCAGCATCCAGGGATCCGGGCGAGGAAATTGCCTGGGACCGAAGGAAGTGAACATGGACCTCTCCGTATACAAGAACTGGAACGTCAGCGAGAGGTTCAAAATACAATTCAGGTTTGAGGGCTTTAATGTCTTCAACCATGCTCAGTTCCTGAGTGGAAGCATTCGCACCGGCTGGTTGCAAGGTAACGTGGCCTGCGGAAGCGCGCTCTGCAGTCCGACCAATAACGTCATCACGGCGGTTGTACCTGCCGCAGGGCAGACAAGCGTCTTCCAACAAAACTTTGGATCTGCCACACAAACCAGAAATGCCCGGGAGTTCCAATACGCTCTGAAATTCATCTTCTGAGCGTAGCGCCTCGGAATTAAAGCTGTTCGGTCGGCGGGGCTTGACGAGTTCAGGTCCCGCCGCTTACTTTCTTGCTGAATCAGGAACCAGACTTCTGTGCATCATCTAAACGGCCCTCTGTTGTTTCGCCTGCCTCGTATTCGCTGGACTACTCTCCTGTTAGCCGGGATCTTCTGCGCTACTGTGGGCGGAACCGTGCGATGCATGTCGCAAACTTCGCGACCACAAAGGTCCCCAGCAGCAACTCAGGCTGCCGAAAACAGGCCCGAGGCCCCGTCCGATCTGCAGAACCGGATGCGAACAGCAGAGTTGGCGCGGAGTTCCGGTGATCCAAAAGCCGTCGACGATGCCAGCCGCAAGGTCATCGCACTCGCATATCGACACCTGGCGCACTTGCGGCTCACGCAAGGTCGGCTGGATGATGCCACCGAGCTGTACCTTCAGTCGCTTCGCTTTGACGATACTGCCGACACTCGCGTGGATCTGGCCGTCACTTACCTGCGAAATAAGAACACCGAGGATTCCCTAGCGGAGGCCGCCAGGGCTCTGCTCGAAGATCCGCAAAGCGCGCGGGCGTGGCACGCGCAAGGCAAAGCCTTCATGATGAAACGTGAGGACGGAAAAGCTGCCGACGCGCTGGCCCGTTCTCTCGTGATTCACTGGGACCCGGAAGCGGCGTATTCGCTCGCAGTTTGCCTATTGGCCGAGCACGAGCAGGCAAAAGCCGCTGCGGTGTTCCAGCAAATGCGCGATGCCGCCCCGGGACATTTGGGCGTGCTCCACGTCCTTTTCGCACGCGCCTACAGAGACGCTGGATATCTTCCGGATGCAGTGCGCGAACTGAAGACGGCATTGCAGATCGACCCTAAGACTCCCCATGCGCATTATTTTCTCGGATTGGTGTACCTGCTGCAGGAAGAGTGGGCGCCGAGCCCTGAGATTCGTCGTCAGTTCCTCCTCGAGTTGCAACTCAATCCTAAGGATTTCCTGAGCAACTACTTGTTGGGAGCAATGCAGGCGAATGCGAAGAATTATGCCGAATCCGACCACTATCTGACGATTGCTACCAAGATTGCCCCTTCCTGGCCCGAGTCTTGGATCTACCTTGGTTTGAATGCGTATGGGCAAGGGCAAAACCAGCAGGCTGAAAGCTATTTGCGAAAGGCCATTGCCCTTACCGGAAAGGATGAGTCGCGCTCAAACTATTTCGTCCGCAAGGCATATTTCGCATTGGGACGCGTGCTGATCCAATCGGGGCGGAGAGAGGAGGCACGGCCTTACATCCAGAAGGCTGGTGCACTCGAGCAACAAATACAGAAAGAAAGTCGCGAGTCGATGGCAGCCAAGGGCATGGGCAACGAACCATTGTCACTGCCGGCCGACGACGCGCGCCAGGAAGCGCTTACCGGTGATCGCGACGGGGAGCGAGAGCCTGGGGCGAAAGCAGATGCTTCGCTGCGAGCGCGAACTAATCCAGCTACGCCCAGCGCAGCTTCGCAGAGCCAAGAATCTGTGTCGCAGGAAGAAAGGCGCTTGCGCGAAATCTTGGGGGTGAGCTTCAATGACCTGGCAACCTCCGAAGCGATGCGCGCGCAATATGCGCAGGCGCTGGCGGACTACCGCGAGGCACAACGCTGGTATGCAACCCTGTCGGGGTTAGATCGCAATCTAGGCATTGCCGCTCTACGAGCGGAGGATTATGTGGCGGCCAGCAATACCCTGCCCTCCGTGCTTAGCGCGAACCCGGCTGATACCCTGGTTCGAGCCATGCTGGGCACGTCGTATTACATGACGGAGCGGTATAAGGATGCGGCGCGCACTATCGCGCCGCTCGGCGACGCTGCGATCAAGGATCGCGGGCTAGCCTATGCGTGGGCCGACTCGCTGATCAAATCCGAGCAGCTCAGTGCCGCAAAAGGGATAATCGAGAAAATGGAGACGGGCGAAGGGCGGCCCTCCCTCGACACCCTTATGCAGGTGGGCCGACTCTGGGGAGAGATGGGGGACTATGTACGCGCGGAGGACACGTTCCATCGCGTGCTGCAGCAGGATCCCAAACATCTCAAAGCTCACTATTATGCCGGGCTGGCATGCTTGCGCTCGGACCATCCGGTGGAAGCCGCCTCCGAATTCCGAGCGGAGTTGTCGCTATCGCCGTTCGATATCGAGGCAAAATACGATTTGGGCTTTTCGTTGTTGCAGCAATCCAAACGGGACGAAGCCACTGCCGTGTTTTCCGAGGTGCTCAGCAGCGCGCCGCAGCATCCCGGAGCCCAGTATCAGCTGGGAAAAATTCTGCTGGATGAGGGCAGGGTGGAAGAAGCAATTCCTCACCTCGAAATGGCGGCACGAAGCAGTCCGCAAAGCGACTACGTGCATTACCAACTGCAGGCAGCATATCGGAAGCAATCGCGCTTGCAGGAAGCTGACCGAGAGCTTGCCATCTATAAAGAGCTTAAGGCACAGAATCGAAAGCGGACGGCTCCCCACCCGGACGCCACTCCCTGACTGCCGCGGTGATCATTGACGAGACTCTGGAAGCTCATCTTTAAATTTTTCGGCGGGGCCGTGGTTCTGGTTTCGCTCGCATTGGGCCAAGGCGGACACCCGGCGCCACCGCCGCCCCGTCCCGGTGTCAAAACGATTAAGTGTACCGGGCGGCCAGTACCGCAGTTGGAAGACATCACGCAGAAGACCGGGATTCTTTTCCAACACACAGCCGCTCCCGAAAACCGGTACATCGTGGAATCGATGAGCGGGGGAGTGCTGCTGCTTGACTACGATCGGGACGGCTGGCTCGACATCTACTTCACCAACGCACCCACTGTCCAGATGGCGATCAAGGGACAGAAAAGCCGGGGCGCTCTGTACCACAACAATCACGACGGCACATTTAGCGATGTGACTGAGAAGGCAGGAATCGCGACTCCCGGCTTCGCTATGGGCGGTGCCGTGGGAGACTACAACAATGACGGGTGGCCGGACATTTACGTCTCTTGCCTGGGCGGCAATGTCCTGTACCACAACAATGGCGACGGTACCTTTACTGACGTAACCGCTAAGGCCGGAGTCGCTGACGGGCGCTGGTCAACGGGCGCTGCATTCGGCGACTACGACGGCGATGGATTTTTGGATCTGATGGTCGCCAACTACGTGGATTTTCACCTCGATGACTTGCCGGGGTTCGGCAGCAGTCCAACATGCAAATATCGCGGCTTGGACGTGCAGTGTGGCCCGCGGGGCTTGAAGGGTGCGGGCGATTCGCTCTTCCACAATAATGGCGACGGTACTTTCACCAATGTATCCAAGAGCGCTGGAGTCGACGATCCCAACGGCTACTACGGCCTGGGCGTTGTCTGGGCGGACTTCAACAATGTCGGCCGTCCTGATATTTACGTTGCCAATGATTCAACGCCCAACTTCCTCTACAAAAACGAAGGAAACGGCAAGTTCACGGAAATCGGCCTGGAATCAGGCACGGCGGTCAGCGAAGACGGTTCGGAACAGGCGTCCATGGGTATCGCGATTGGCGATTACTTGCACACCGGCCGTCCGGATATCTACGTCACTAACTTCAGCGATGAGTATGACATTCTCTATCGCAACAACGGCAGCTGGGATTTCCGCGATGTCTCCTACGAAGCGGGCGTGTCTCTTCCCTCATTGCCGTGGGTGAAGTGGGGAGACGCCTTCGCCGATCTGGATAACGATGGTTGGCTGGATTTGATCGCGGTGAGCGGGCACGTGTACCCGCAGGTGGACACGCTTCCTTCCGGCGGGGGGTACCGCCAGCCGAAGCTGCTGCACTTGAACCAGAAGGATGGAACTTTTTGCGATGCCAGTGACCAGGCTGGAAGCGCGCTTACGGAACGCCGAGTGTCCCGAGGTCTGGCAGTAGGGGATCTTTTCAACGACGGCAACATGGACGTGGTGATCGGGGACCTGAACGGCGCGCCCATGATTCTGAAGAACGCAGGGATTGCGGGACGCCACTGGATCAGCTTTGAACTTGCCGGCACCAAGAGTAATCGCCTCGCGATTGGGGCGAAGGTGAAGATTGTTGCGGGCGGCATTACCCAGAGTGACGAGATACGTAGCGGTGGAAGTTACCTGTCGCAGAACGATTTGCGAATGCACTTTGGATTGGGAGCCGCGTCGAAAGTGAATAGCGTTGAGATCCGCTGGCCCTCGGGAGCCGTGGATAATATCAAGGACCTCAACTCGGATCAGTTCTACTCGATATTAGAAGGACGGGCCGTCGTGCCCAGAGAGCAGATTCGGCCAGCGACTGCCGGCAAGTAATTCTACCGGTTCACAGATGCGCTGGTAAAGCAGAGCGCTGCGCCCCCGACAATTCCGGCATCAGCTCCATAATGCGCCGGAAGCATGGGGATTTCCTGGCAGCGCGAATTAACACAGTAGGCAGAAAGCCGTTTCTTGACCTCCGGCAGGAAAGGCCGGAGCATCGCCGCCACACCGCCGCCGATCACGATGACATCGGGTTCGAGCAAGTCGATGATGTTGCCAAGCCACAAGGAGAGGGCGTCTGCTGTTTCGAGCAAGACTTGTTTAACCACGGAATCCCCCTGCTCATAGGCACGGCCCACCATCTCGCTGGTGATCCGATCGCGATGTCCCTCGCAGAGTTTGAGCAGCGCGGACGAGTTGCCATCGGCTTGGTTCAGCTTGGCCCGCGCCCTGCTCGCGATGGCGGGTCCAGAGGCGAGAGCCTCAATGCATCCTGGCTTGCCACACCCGCAACGCGGACCAGTGCGGTCGATGCTCATATGGCCACCCTCTGCGGCGGCGCCAGTACGTCCGTGATAGACCTGGCCATCAAAGACAATGCCTGTACCAATGCCGGTGCCGATGGTGGTGCAGAAAACGTTGCGGTAGCCACGACCCGCTCCCCACAGTGCCTCCGCCAGAGCGGCGGCGTTGCCATCGTTATCCAATTTCACCGGCACGCGATAGGAACGCGCAATTTCTGCGACTAATTGGAAATTTCGCCAGCACGGGAGGTTTGGAGGGTTGATGATGGTGCCGGATTTGGGATCGAGCGGCCCGGGAGAACAAATTCCGATTCCCATGACAGAGCTCCCGGCTAAATGTTCCGCAGCGTTAGTGAGAGCAGCGTCGATCGCGGAGCGCACGACGGCGAGACCACTTTCGCCGTCTCGGTCGGAAATCATGGGAATGGAGCACTGCCACCGGATCTGTCCCTTGGGATCGACCAAACCAGCCGCAACCTTCGTGCCGCCTATATCTACACCTACGAAGAGAGGTTCAGCGCCGGCCGGCTGATCTGTAACCAACTTATTTGTACTTGCAATCGACATGAACGTCTCGATCCGCACGGAATCGAACTGCTCAATGGAATTGTTCGCAGCCCTCGCATCATACCACTGAAACGCTTGAATACGGAGGGTAATTCACAGTTCGGGTTATCGTTTACTCTCCTTAACAAAATCGATTTATTTTTATGTTGACAAGCCCGAATTATTGCCGGAGACTGCGTTCGATTTTCTCGAAGATCGCCCTTAAAAGATCATGATCAGAGTCCATTCTGTGGTGTGCTCCGCGATCCTGCTGATCCTCGTGGCACCGCCCATCATGGCTGCGGATAATTCCAACGTGGTTGTGCTGAGCGAAGCCGGTCTCCCGGTTGGCGATTCGGGGACTATCTCACGGCAAGAGTTGAATGGAGTTTTTGCCGGCGCACAGCTTTCTTCCGTCGACCAAGTCCGTGACCTCTTGAAAGAAAAACAAGTCGGTTTGCTGGTGCTTCCGTACGGTTCATCGTTTCCACAAGACCTCTGGCCCGATGTTTACGAATTCCTGCAACGCGGTGGGAACCTGCTGGTGGTGGGCGGCCGCCCATTTACGCGAGCCGCGTATCGCGACGCATCCGGCTGGCACCTCCGCGATTACAGCGTTCGCTTCACCCGGCCCCTTGGCATCGATCAGTACCAGGTGACACCCGGATCGGATGGACTGGAGTTCCAGACGAACCCCGACGTTCCCGTTCAGTTGCCGCGATTTGCCTGGAAGCAAGCATTCAGTCCGATCATTCGTCTCAGCACTGTGGATCTATACAAACGGGGAGGGGCGGCGGGATCCATTGACGCTCGCTTGGATGCTTTGGCGTGGGGTACGGGGAAGGGTCATAAGCTGTCTGCGCCCGCCATAGAAGTCGACCACATTCGCAATGGTTTTGATGGCGGCCGCTGGGTATTTCTGAACGCGGATCTGCCCTCCGGATTTCTTGCCAGTACCGACGGCGCTAACCTGATTCACGCCTTGGCCGAACGTGCCCGAGGCGGCGCCGAAGATTTCAGCGCGCGCCCCGTACTGCCGCTATATCTGCCGGGTGAGCCACTCCAAATAGAAATCGAGTGGTACGCCGCTCGAGCTGCAATCGCGCCACTTACCGCAACCATCCGTGTGTATCCCGAGGGGCAGGATTCGCACGCAACCACGGCTACCGTGGATATTCCCACATCCCATCCGGTCAACCTGGCTGCGCCTACCGGCAGAGGCCTTTACATTGTCCACGCCGAATTGCACGAAGGAAACAAGACTCGCGCCAGTTATCACTCAGCGTTCTGGATCCGCGATGACGCCTACCTGCATTCTGGGCCGCGTCTCAGCGTGAATCGCGATTATTTTGAAATCAACGGAGCGCCCATTGCGGTCATCGGAACGACCTACATGTCGAGCGAGGTGCAGCGGCTCTATTTCGATCATCCCAACGTGTACGTCTGGAACCGCGACCTGGCGCAAATTCATGAAGCCGGCCTGAACATGATCCGCACCGGCTGGTGGACCGGGTGGGACAAGTTCTGCGACGAAAACGGTCAGCCGTACGAGCGCACCCTTCGCACCCTGGAAGCGTACCTAATGACCGCGCGCAAGTATGACTTGCCTGTACAGTTCAATTTCTTCGCTTTTCTTCCTGATGTTCTCGGAGGCGTTAACGCGTTCATCGACCCCGAGGCGGTTCGACGGCAGCAGACGCTCATTGCCGCGGTGGTGGCTCGCTTCCGCGATGTTCCGTTCCTGGCTTGGGACTTGATCAACGAGCCCAGTATTTCGCAGCACCTATGGACCACGCGTCCCAACGGGGACCCGCTTGAGCTAGCGGCATGGAATGAATGGTTAAATAAGCGCTATCCCGATAGCATAGCCCTCGCCGCGGCGTGGAATCTGCCAGTCGCGGCGGCGGAGAAACCGGTTCCTTTGCCGGATGATCTCGCATTCACGCCACGCGGCATGTACGTGGGACACAACTCGCTGAAGATTTACGATTTCCACCTTTTCGCCCAAGACGTGTTTTCAGGTTGGGTCGATATCATGCGCAATGCCATACGCAAGACCGGCTCTGCGCAGTTGATCACCGTTGGCCAGGACGAAGGTGGGATACAGGACCGGCTCTCTCCCGCTTTCTGGGGAAGGCTTGTCGATTTCGCCACTAATCATTCCTGGTGGCAGAACGACTACATCCTGTGGGACTCCCTCATGGCGAAGCAACCCGGCCAGGCGATGCTCATCCAGGAAACGGGGCTGCAGCGTGAACTGACTCTCGATGAGATCGCGCGGCGCAGTCCAGAAAACGAAGCGGCCCTTCTGGAGCGTAAGATCGCGATGTCATTCGTCCACGGAGCCGGCGCGATCGAATGGCTCTGGAATACAAACTCCTACATGACGGAGAGCAACGAAACGCCGATCGGCGCGGTTCTGGCGGACGGTACCGAGAAACCGGAAGCTTTTGTGCTGGCACGTTACGCCGCCTTCGCCAGAGATCTTCAAGGCCGGCTCAGGGACCCGCAGCAAGCTTCGATTGCGATCGTCACCTCGCAGGCAGCGCAATTTTCCGTTATTGCAGGTTTCCAATTGGAAGCGCAGAGAAAAGCCGTGCGCGCGCTTGCCTACTTCGATCGTCTCGCTTGCTACGGCATTGCAGAGAATCAGCTAGAAAAGCTTGGATCGCCTCGGCTCGCCATCCTTCCCTCTCCGCAGAGTCTGTCACAAGCAGGCTGGCAAGCTTTGTTGACGTACGTGAAGCAGGGGGGAAACCTGCTGGTGACCGGGCCGGTGAATCGCGATGAGCACTGGCATTTTGTCGACCGCTCGGCTGATCTCCAACTGCAGGCCCAGACGGAGCCGCTTACATACCACCGCGCCTCGATCGATATCGGCACGCGCGCAATTCCGCTGTCGTACAGCCAGGATGCGCAAAACTGGCTGGAGTCACTGCGCTTCCGCGACGGGGCAACGCTCAAGCAAATTTCTTACGGCAAGGGACAAATCTTCTTAACACCCTATCCCGTGGAATTGGCCGAGGGGGCGCAGGCTGCGGCTGACTTGTACTCCTACGTGGCGGGACGGCTCAGCCTGACTCCTGCGTTCGATCTGCAGTCTCCGCTTTCACCGGGAATCATGCTGTACCCGGTCTTGCTGCAAGACGGTGTGCTGTACATCATGACCTCGGACAATGACGTCGACTCAAGGATCGATCTCCGCGACAAGGCCACCGGGGTACGGCTCACAATTCCACTGCAGAGCCAGCGGGCCGCACTGGCTCTCATCGGCAGGCGCGAGAAGAAAGTTATAGCGAAATACGGGTTTTAGGTTCTGGGAGTCTTTTGAAACTGCGGTGCCGATGAAGCCGCACTCAGTTCATGGGCTTTCGTCGAATACAGCCGGGCGGCCCGCTCATCTCCCAGCGAAGCCGAAATCTCGGCTGCATGGCTGAATAGCTTGGCGTCCCGGATCCCAACGCTTACGGCAGCCTCTATTTCTTTACGCGCCTCCTGGTCTCTTCCATTCACATGCAGAGCCCACGCAAACGCGTCGAGGGTGTACACGTCATGGCGCCATGCGTACTCTTGCTGGGCAATCGTCAGCGCTTTTGCGGGGTCATGAGCGTGATCCGCGTAATAGAACACCAGCTCCCGGCTGGAGTTGTCTTTTTTCACAGCCTCCCTGAGTGACTTGCTTTCGAACTCGGTGAATGCAGCTTTCGACTCGCGCAGCCGGCCAGCTTTCTCCAAAGCTTCGGCTAAACGGTAAAGATTTTCTGCGTGAGGCGCTGACGCATATAGTTGCTCGAGCAATGTGACTGCGGCCGAATACTTGGCTTGCTTTTCTCGAAGGGTGGCTAGATTCGAAAGCGCATAGTGGTACTGGGGATAAAGGTTCAGAGCCTGCTGCAAGAGTGTCTCAGCCTCCTGCAGGTTGCCGGTTGTACTTCGGAGATGAGCCATTTGTGTCAGGATCCAAGCCCGGTCTTCAGTCTCTGTCGGGGGCGTTGCCTGGTAAGCCATATCCATGAGCTCGAATGCACCATCGACGTCGCCAAACAGCTCACGAAGATAAGCGGCACGGGTTAAGCCAGGCAGGTTACCAGGATGCAAATCGAGCATCCGTTGTGCCGCCTTCTCGGAGTCGGCATAGTTGCCCAGTTCGGCGTTGGCGTCTACCAGGAAGCCATAAACCAGCACGTCGTCGGGAACCTTTTTGTTGAGGAGCTTGGCCGATTCCAGGGCGGCCGGGAACTCGTGGCGGCCCAGCAGAAGCCAGACCTGAATCTTCTCGCCTTCCACATTGCCGGGCGACAGTCTGAATGAATTCTGCAGGGCATCTTCGGCGGCAGCATAAAAGCTGGGATCTGACGTCTCTCGTGCGCGGCGTGCCAGAGCAATTGCGAGTTGGTTGTACCCGGAATACTGCGCCGGCTTGGCGGCGATCATCTTCTTTGCCACGGCAATGCTGCGATCGGCAGGAGAAGGCATTTTATCTGGCCCGGTTTGAGCGGCCACAAAACCGGTGAACAATAGTAAAAAGAGGGCAGCAATTTTGTTCATAAAGATCCTTTCCATAAAGAAGAAAGAAGTGGCCGCTGAAACTTAGCGGCCACCGTGTAAATTACTTAACCGGGCAAATTCCGTCTGGTTGACCCGAGCAGCCTTCCTGCCCCGGACCGACGTGGTGACTGTCGCGTCCGTTATTCGCCGGAAGCACGTAAGGGAAAGTAACGGCATACCCTTCTTCATTGAGTTGTACGCCGTCGCCAATGGCTGTGCCGTAGGTAACCGGATCAAGGAGAATTCCGGCTACGGCTCGCGAGGAAATGTCGACGACGTCGTCAATCGGCCGACGTCCATTCGGATAGCCTGCCGAGTCGCCTGCCACGAAACCCAAACGCTTTTGCTTGCCCACCGGAGTTGGAGGAATCCCGGTATTTAAACGCAACAGGTCGGCGATTGGCCCTGCATCGTTAGGTCCGCATCCCGGACAAATGGGCGCCATGTACTGGACCAGCGGCAGCAAGTCCGTACGCGGTGCGGGCGGCACCGGAATACCAAGGGATGCGAAGATATGCGCCAGTAGCGGGTCGAGGAAGTAGTTAGCAAACTGGGCATCGTTCTCGGGATCATCCATGCTGAACCGGTCTTTCGATCCAGTGCCAATAATCAGCTCGTTGATGAGCGAGTTTCCTTCACGATTGACCTGCTGAAACGGTCCTACAGAGGCCAGCGGATTCGGGGAACGACGAATCGTAAGGCGCTGACGCGAGGTGCTGCCATAAGTGCCAATGACAGCTTCCTTATCGCCAGAGCCGTGCAGTTTGCCATCCACGGTCAACATCGTGATTGGCACTTCCAGCACGATCGAGTTGACATTGAAACCGGCCACCGCATCGGGAGCATAGTTATGAGTGTCATCAGCATCCACTGATGGCGACAGCACTCCACCGACTCCCATGCGGAAATTGAGCGAATCGAACGCTGCTCCGAGGTCGATGTAGAACGGATCGTCCACTGTCCCGGCGAATACCCGGATGCCGTTGCCGAGCTGATAGATCCCCTGGTTGAACAAAGATTGATAGTCCGGCATAGTCCGGGGGCCAACGTTGGAAGGAACAGCGATCAGTTTCTTCCCGCCCGTCAGGTCTGTCGGTACGCCGTTGCGGATCATGGTTACGGTGTAGGTCTGGCGCAGGCTGAGTCCTTCTGATCCAGGTCCGTCTAATGCGCTGATGGGAGGAATCCCGGTAAGTCCGCCAACGTACCCGGTGAATACGCCCGGCTGGCGAATCTCGGTTTTAAAGCGGAACTGGAAAGCGATGTCCTCCACGCCGTCGTGGTTGTTGTCGACTTTCATCTGGTACAGGACATTGGGATCGAACGGAAAATAGTTGGGTCCATTGGATGGCTCAAGGAACGGATCCACGTTCAGAATCATCGTGACCCGGTCGGGATGGTCATAGCTGACAAAGGCGTACCAATCGGTCACATCCGCGGTACGGTCCAGTGCCGTAATCGGCGCCTCACGATGGCTCGAGGCAAACAGCCCGGCTGGAATCAGCAGGCAGAGTAGGAGAGCCACAGTGCTGTGTAACTTCTTCATCGCTGTTTCCTTAAGTTGAGAATTGGGAACTTGGCTGGCCGGCTTCCAGCAGCGCGCGGCGCCACGTGCGGCTGTGCCGGCCAGCTTGTCCACTTCCGGAAGTACGGGTGATTGGGCAAAACGGATTTGTGAAATCAACGCTGACTTGCGGGCAGCCACTTGTTTGATTCGGGATGGCCTTGTATCTTGTCGCCAGTAATTGGTGGGATGGCGAACGATACCAATCCGCCAAGCTACTCTCATACGTTCTATTTCTGGTAGAAGAACTGCTTGTCCACTGCCGAGCCAACCAGTCTCCCTAACGACACCTCGATGGTGTTGGCGATCCGCTCAGGCGACGAGAGCGCGATGACTCGTCTCTACGACCGCTATTCGTCTATTGTTTATTCAGTCGCGTTACGCGTACTGGGAGAAACTGGGGCGGCAGAGGACGTTCTTCAAGAAATATTCATGCAATTGTGGCGCAATCCCGGGTTGTTCGATGCCAGCCGGGGTAACCTTGGCGCGTGGCTGGCTGTTGTAGCCCGCAACCGCGCGATTGACGCGCTGCGCCGTCGCCGTCCCGATGAAGATATTCAGGACGTAACAGTTTCCGTGAATCACGACATGTCTGCTGAAGCCGATCGCTCGCGAGCGATGCAACGGGTACGGGAAGTGCTGAGCGGCATGCCCGCGGCTCAGCGGCAGGCGCTGGAGTTGGCATACTTTGAAGGGCTGAGTCACACGGAAATTGCAGATAAGACCGGCGAACCATTAGGCACGATCAAGACGCGGATTCGCGCCGGGTTGTTGACACTGCGCAGGGCCTTTTCATGAACGTGCACGAACAATTCGCGGACGACCTGGCAATGTACGCTCTGGGCAGCCTCTCGGGCGACGAACGCACCGCCCTCGAGAAGCACCTGCAAGACTGCGCCACATGCCGGCGAGAGTTGGACGTGTTGCGTGGCGACATGGCGCTTCTGGCCCTGTCCACCACAGGTCCGGTTCCGCCGGCGCGTTCCCGGAAACGATTAGCCGATGCCATCGCCGCTGAGCCGCGACGAACCAGGAGGTCAAGGCCGCGCTCCTGGGCGCTTCTGCCGTGGGCCGTGGCCGCCGCGCTGGCAGTCGTCGCCCTGGTTTTCTGGAGGTCTAACTCTGAGCTTCGCGACACAATGAGTGGATTACGTCAGCAGTCCGAAGAGCAGCAACTTCAGCTGCAGCAGGCGCGCGACATTGTATCCACTCTCACCGCCACCGACGCCTTGCGGGTGACACTCGTTGCCGCCAAAACTCCACCGCAGCCGCAAGGCAAGGCTATCTACGTTCGTGACAGATCCTCACTGGTCTTCCTCGCCACAAATCTGCCGGCCTTACCGCCAGGGAAGGCCTATGAACTGTGGTTGATCCCGGTAAGCGGAGCGCCTGTGCCCGCGGGCGTGTTCAAGCCTGACGTCCACGGCAGCGCCACGGTTCTGAACCCACCATTGCCTCCGCGCGCCGAAGCGAAAGCGTTCGCGATCACCATGGAACCGGAACAGGGGTCTCCTGCTCCCACTTCACAACCCATCATGTTGGGCTCAGGTGAGTAGGCCCGACTTCCCCGTTGCGCGGCAAATCCGAAACGCTATTTCGAACGTACTGGAATCGACGCCATGCAGCGGCTGGATCCAGTGCTTCGACATACGGTTCACACGGACTCACGTCATACCGCCGTGTTTTGCCGGCGGACACTTAAGCTGTTCTTATTCGTTATCATCTTCGATTTACTGTTCGCCTCACATGCGCTGGCGTCAAGCCTTTCGGGCAGTGTCACTGATCCGCAGGGAAAACGGGTCGCCGCTGCGACCGTAAGGTTGATACGAACCCACGATTCCTCGGCTTTAAAGGTCGACACGGATGATGAAGGCCAGTTTTCCTTCCCTATGCTGCAGGCCGGGGAGTATCAGATCAGTGCGGATTCTGCGGGCTTTGTACAGATCACGCGCAACCTCGTTCTTGGTGATGGCGACGAAACAACCTCGCTTCAATTCTCCGCTATTGCTCCGCAGAGCGAATCCGTCACTGTTTCCGCCGATATTGGTGATCTCGGCGTGCTCTCTCCTGATCCTGCCGAACGATTGATGCTCCGAGAAGAGATGGCAGACGCTAATCCTGGCCGGCCCGGATTGCCTGTTTCGATTCCCGGGATGCCGGTCGAATCTCCGGCCGGCGGCATTAAGCCACCACAGTACTTTCTACCCGGGGTTGCGGGGGATCACGGGGAGCCAATCGCCATGTTTTTTCAAGTTGGAGGCTTTCTGTTCCCCAACAACCTACCGGCCAACGCCCACGGCAATGGCTATGCCGACCCGAATGCGATCCTGCCGGTTGCGATCGAGAGTGTTCAGACGGACGCCGGCGCCTTCAATGTGCGAGAAGGCAATCATTCGGTGAACTCGTCCATGATTCTCGGCCTGCGCGACAAGTTAGAACCGATGGTGCGACTCACCAGCGACTACCGTGACTTAGATATGACAACGAGTTGGAGCCCAGCAAATGCAGCTAATCGGGCATGGGTCGGTTTCAACGTCTCCTTCGGAAACGGATTTCTCGCCCGGGCGGAGCACCGCAAACAATACCGCGTGAATGCCTCCAAGGTCTTTAACTTTGGCAAGCATGAGCTGACTGTCTACGGCATCGGCTACTACGGCTTCGCATACCAGCCCGGATTGATTCCAATTGACAAGCTGGTGGCCGACGACACCATCGACGCGCGCCAGCGTGAGGAGACTTCAAATGGAGCGGTTATCTTCAATGACGTTTGGCGGTTGCGAAACCAGGCTGAGCTCCAGTTCTCAGGATTCTATCGCCACTACACGCTGGACGTTCGTCCCAACTTCGGAGCTGGCTTAATCCGGCAAAGCGAGAGCCGCAACGCGAATTCCGAAGATCTTCTTTACACTCAGAAATTCAGTGAGCACCTTTCCCTACTCGCAGGCGCGAATTTTCGCCGCGAAGCGCCACGCGATCTCCGCTTGGATCACATCACCGCCGACAACCTACTGCAGCCCGTCACCAACAACAACGTGACCTCGAACTTTTACAGCCCCTATGTGGCGGTCGACTGGCAGGTTCTGCCGCTAGTCCACTACAACATCGGCTTTCGTCGCGATGAAGTGCAATTTGAAAATCAGGATCTATACAGCCCAGGGCTTTCGTTTTCCCGACAGGCGGGCATCAACTCGCCGAAGGCAACTATTAGCCTCCTGCCGCCACAGGCGACAGCCTTTTTTCCAACGGTTTCGTTAAGCTACGGCCAGTCATTTCATACCAACGATCCGCGGATTGGCACCAGTGGCATTCAACACGGCACAGTAGTAAGCAAGGCGCGTTCGTACCAACTCGTCGCGAGTAAGACCGTGGCCAAGACAGAATTTCGCATCACCCTTGAACACGTAACTACGGCCCAACAACTTGCCCGTATTTCTAACGACACGGGTTTACAAGACGATGAAGGCCCCGGCATTTTGAAATCCGTCTCCATTACCGCCCGTCGACACTTCCGCCGCGGATTCCTGCAAGGCTTGTTCGCACGCGCCGACGCCCGCGATCGCCTCACAGGCGAGCCTACCCCGGAGGCTCCGCGCGTGATCTGGGATGTACTGGGCACCATCGACAAATTGCCACTGCACCTTGTTGCCCGCGGTGAATACGAACAGGTGGGCCGGAAGCCGTTGGGGAACGGGTTCGTTTCGGTGCCGGTTCGCGAGTTTCGCAGCGGCGTAACCAGACCTTTCGAGAAACTCGGTATCGAGGCGGGACTGAACTTCCTGCTGTCCAGCGGTTATGGCGGGCAAACCCTCGAGACCCTGGCGCTACCTGGAGAAGCGGTACCGTTCGAGCGCGTCACAGGATTGCCCTTAAAGTCCTATGTGACCGCATCGATCAATTTTCAATTGCGTCGACATTAGAGTTAGGCAGCCGCGAAGCATGGCGCGTAGAGCGTGATTCGACCGTACGGTTTCGTGCTGCCTTCCAAGTCGTGACTTGGGCTGTGGTCCTCCCGGGTGCGGCTTTGATGTCTTTTCGCTAAAATATCTGCCGCAGCAAAGGAGCACAAATGGCAAACAAAAAGATCGATCCGCTAAACAGGAAACAGTACGGCGCCGTATCCGCCGCTCTTACCGTCTCGGACATTCCGGCAGCGGTAAGCTTCTATCAGAAGGCTTTTGGTTTCGATAAACGCGGCATTATGAACGGGCCTGATGGAAAGCCAGTCCACGCTGAACTCACCCTGCGGGGCACGACGCTGATGTTAGGGCCGGAGAGCGAGCAGATGGGCAGACGCAGTGCCAAAAACGTCGGCGCGTCTCCTGCCACGCTCTATATTTACGTGGAAAACGTAGATAAGGTCATCGAAAAAGCGACTAAGCTAGGCGCGACTCCGCAAGGTCCCGTGATGGACATGTTTTGGGGTGACCGCTGCGGCAACCTCGTCGATCCGGATGGCTACCTGTGGATGGTGGGCACACACAAGGCGGAGCCGACAGTGAAGGAAATGAAGAAGGGAATGGAAGCTATGATGAAGCGGCATTCGGCTGGAGCCGCCGCCGATTGATAGACCTGCGCTTGATAGAGGCCGGCTGCGCCGCTGCGCCCGGCCCGGCCGAGCTACGTGCCTGATGGGTGTAGTCAATGCGCGCTTGCCTTCGACAAGGTCATAGCCTCGGGGAATCTACGCAGCGCAATCGTCTACTTTTTCACGGTTAGTGTTTGTGGATTAATGAGCAAGCCGCTCAGGACTTGCGAGTGTGAGTTGACCTCAAGCGGACTGGAAATGACCGTCAAAGCGGACGGGCCATTGCTTGATCGACCATGGCTGCGGACCGCAGACAACGTTGAGATTGCAAACCCACAACCGTTCGCTCCGAAGGCGATGACCCTTCTGCGGGCTCGTCCGGCGTTGCGGGTCAAAAACTTGGGGACCACGCGTCGATAACCGTGGTTGTTAATTTCCTTGGGTGCGCCGCCGGCTGCGGTTATCGCATTCCTCGCGCACCTTCTGGTACTTGTCCGCGAGCTTCTGCAATTCGTCATCGGAGAGATGTTCGATGTCGATCATCTCGTTATGTGCCTGGTCGATAGACTTGATGATCTCATCAAGTTTCAGGTGAATCGCACGGGCATCACGGTTCTGCGTGTTCTGGATCAGGAACACCACGAGAAAAGTGACGACCGTCGTGCCGGTGTTGATGATGAGCTGCCAGGTATCGGAGTAGTGGAAGTACGGCCCGCAGACGAGCCACAGTGCGACCACGAGCAACGACGCGAGAAACGCCCATTTTGTGCCGACGAGATTGGCGGCTTTGGTAGCAAAGACGTGAAAGCCTTTCTCGGTCTTGCTCCCATTCCTAGCCATGCTCCTACTATAGGAAAGGTGGGCCACGCGAGAGTAGCCGGGAACACGCGCAGCTATTAACCGGCGGAGAACGGCGAGTCTTCGCTTCAGCGAACTTTCAATCCGTACTTCTGTGTCATCGGTGGGGCGATGCCGTTCATGCGCAGGTATTCGACGATCTGGCCGTAGTGGTCGGTGATGTGCCACACCGCCACCACAGAGATGCCCAGTTTCGTGTTGGGACCGGCATAGCGGCCGTCGATACGGTCGAGGGCATTCCTTTCATTCAGCGTCGCGACGACGTGGTTTCCATAGTCGAACGAATCTTTCAGGTATTGGATCAGCTCTGTCTTGGTGCGGGCGGGATCGTCACCGCCCTTTTCGCAGTCGGCGGGCGGCTTCTTGCCTTCGAATTCGTTGAAAAAGGCGAACTGCGCGCACGCCACATGCTTTACCTGCTCGGCGAAGCTGCGCACGCCGTCGAACTTGCCGGCGCTGGGCACAAATGAATATTTGTCATCGGGCATTGCTTCCGCAATGCTGAGAAAATCTCCTTCCGCATAGACCAGATTTCTGCTCACGCTTTCGGCGATGGATTTTGGGGGCTGCGCTTCCTCGGCCGCCGCGGACTGGTCAGCGGGCTTGTCCTGTTTCCGGGAAACGGCAGGACAACTCGGAGCGGCGATACACAATGTGAGCAGCGCTGTCTTTAGGCCGAGTCTCATGGGGTCCTCCGGTGTGAGAGAAGGATATCGAACTTCCATGGCGACTACACCGAGTGCAAACAAATCAGGATTTACCCTAGTTTAGAGAATGTCGTCCGCGGGTTGCGTTCGGTGTGGTGCCAGCAGGTTGCGTTTGGTGTGATGCCAGCGGGTTGGGTTCGGTGTGGTACTGATTGCACAAGACAACGCGGCCAAAACTTGGTCGCCAGTCCCAATGGTCCCAAGATTGTGGCCAACTTGAAGGCCTGCAGTTCAACGTAACGTGTAGTAAAATTGTGGGATTACGAACAGTCGGGGAGTGGCTCAGCCTGGTAGAGCACCTGGTTCGGGACCAGGGGGTCGGAGGTTCAAATCCTCTCTCCCCGACCATTTTTTCTAAGGGTTGCGAGCCCTGACGAATCTCCCACCGGTTGAGCACGTATTCGGCATCGTTGATTTCTGGTGCGGCCGCTGGTCCCGCACCAAGAACAAAACGAAGCGCGTGATGTTAAGAGAGCCGAACGTCTGAAGAAGGCGTGAAAACGGTCTACGCGGTTCAAACCAGCGAACTGTCCGCGACTAATCCTTCGCTCTTACATTCCAGCAATTCACGCCGTTTGTTCGGACGTCGACATCTGTGAGCAGCTGCTATACCGCTCAACGCCCGCCTGTCGAGTATGGCTACTCAGGCCTCAAGGACAATTCCCGCGCGGCTGCGATAAACTGTGGCGGGATGGCTGCCCATTGTGAAATTGAACTGGCACGCGGGGCAGAGGCTTATACCTGCGCGCGCGCATCCTCGGAACAGTGCGCTGACTGTGGCACTCCGGTCTGCGATCTGCACGCCGAATCCTGCGATCTCTGTGATCAAATATTTTGCAGTCCCTGCCTCCTCCCTCACATGAACGAGCCGCACGCTAAACGCCCGGCGGCGGATCGGTCACGTGACTCGCGCAAGCGCATGGCCTGATCGCGCCAGTGTGGGTGTCGAAGGTAGATTTCCGCGTAACAATGCTAGTACGACGGCAACAAAAGTTGCCCGCCCGATCCTTACTTCTTGAACCACGCAGTGTAAGGGGACTCCAGGAAGAAGTTGAGCAAGATCTCCGCGACTTTGTGCTGCCCGATTTTATTCGGGTGGGTTCCATCGGGTTGGTACTCGTCGGGTTTCCAGGTCAAGCCGTCCGAGCGGGGTTTGCCGTCGTCGGCCCAGATGTACGGACCCCAGGCAATCCATGGGGCAACGCCTCTTTTATAGTCGAGATCTCCGGCAATCGGGTCAACCTTGCCACCTTTGCGCATCTGATCAACCTGCGCCTGAATCGCCCATTTCACTGAGAAGCCGTTTTCGTATGCATAAGGTTCGGGATTCAGTCGCTTGGTCGCGTACCCGGCATATATTCTGCTAGTCAGGAACAGCAGCTTCAGATTTGGATACCGCGCCTTCGCGGAACGTGCCGTCTCGCCGATCTGCCTCTCGTACGTGTAAGCTTCGGCGTCGGGAGAAGGCAGGGCGATGTGGGGCACGGGATTAGCATTCTTCATCCAGATCACCTCGACCTGGTCTTCGGAAAGTCCCTTTGGCTTCAGCAGTTCATCCCTTATTCGATCATATTCGTTGGGTTGAGGGCCCGGCAAGATGCACCCATTCTCTGCGGGGGTGGCATGAGGATCGACCCAAGCGCAACCCGTGAGAGCGCCCTTCGCGCCGTTGACGATTGCCAGCGTGCGATGATTCACGCGTGGATCAGACTCGGCCAGCGGCTTAAACGCCTTGAACTCCACGACGGCGTTGCTCATCCCGATGGACAGCAGCACGAATTTGCCACGTATCGGTGCAACCTGGGAAGCGAGCTCCTGCCCAGCTGCGTCGTGGTCCGCCGGAGGTGTGTTGCTCCCGTTCTCGTAAAGTCCTCCCTCAAAGCCCTTGTACTTTCCGTTTCCGAGATCATTGAGCGGCGTGGCGTGGAAGGATTGCGCCCCCACCGCGCTTGAAATGAGCAGCAGGCAACATAGCTTGTGCAGGTTTCTGCTGGTGTGTCGCCAGCGGCGGTTCATGGCGGGGTGTTCGGACACAGTTTATTCATTCTCCGAATTCTTTACTCATATCTCAGTTCGGTGAGATCTTACTTCTTGCCGCTAGTGCTCTTCTTGCGGCCGCCGGATTTCTTGGAATCACCCGCCCCGCTCTGGACTCCCGCTCCCGCGCGACCTGCTCTACCGCGGCGTGACCGGGTACCGCCGGCCCCCGATTCCGACCCACTTCGTCGTGCCATGCCGTCCTCCTTCGTAATCCAGACTTAGGTGCAGGGGCTCGATACCAAGTTGCACTTAATCGCGAGCCGCAGCGCGTTGTGACAGCTCCGGCTTGCTTCGTCCCGCAAGGTGGAGAAGTATCCCCATCGCATTGGCCCCCAGAATTACAGCAACCGTTTTCCAGGTGTATTCCGCCTGGCTCTCAACCGGGATGATGGGAAACACAGAAAGCAGAACAAAGAGGAGGGTCACCAGAAATCCAGAAAGCGCAGCGGCTCGGAGCCAGAGCGCTGGGCGAGCCTGCTTGCGTCCAAAGAGTGGGATAGCGAACATCACCAGGTAGCTAAGACCGTAAAACGTGAAAGCCCAGATTTGCAGCATGGCAAAGGCTTCCTGCTCACCGACGCCGATCAGCACTGCCACGCTCGCCACCAGGGTTACAGCAGCCACAAATAAAACGGAATTCACCGGAGTCTTATATAGGCGATGCAAACGCGTGAACCAGGCCGGGAGGAGATGATCCCACCCGGCTACCATGGGAAGGCGGGCGCTGGCGCTGAACAGCAGAGTGCTGGTGGCAAGTTGATTGGTGAGAAGCAGGAGTATGGTGACACCGGCAACAAGGGCGGATAATCCCGCGGGCTGCAATGCAAGGCTGAGTGCTTGAGCAATGGGCCCGATGATATTCACATCACCTGAGCTGACGAATGCGAGGATGGCGCTGGTCCCGAGGATGTACAGCAACGCGATTATGGGCGCGGCTATGAGAACCGAGCGCCGAATGCTGCGGGCCGGGTCGCGCGTTTCTGCCGCGAAGATCGCGACTAGCTCAAACCCGCACAGCGCGCCAAAGGTCATTTTGCTGAACACGCTCAGGCTGAAGAGCGACAGTGGCGGGATGACTACCCTCAGGGGACTGTAGTGATGATTGGAACCGGCCGAATGCGAAAATGGAGCAAGGACCAGAAAGGCAAGTACTGCGATGGTAAGAATTCCGCCCACGTTGGTGACCCATTTGCCCAGTTGCAGCCCTCTCGCCGATACATAAGCCAAGGCAGCGATAATGACGATGGACACCGCAGTAATGAGCGGCTTATTGGTGGTGATCCAGGCGGCATTCTGTCCCAGTGCGAAGGCAAAGAAGGTGGTAGAAATCAAGCCGATTTGTGCCACCAGCAAGACCACATACAGCCATAGATTCCAGGCAACCAGGAATCCAATCGAGTCACTGAAACCGATGCGAGCCCATTCGTAGAGACCGCCTTCAACCGGCATCCACTGATTTAGATGAGCAACCACGAGGGCGATAGGAATGAAGAAACAGACGATTGCCACCAGCCAGAGAAAAACGTGCGCAGATCCCGCTTTGGCCGCAGTGCCAAAGAAATCAAGCGAGACCATGTAGACGATCTGCGCGAGTGCAAGATCGAGCAGGCCGAGTTCCTTTCGCAGCGTGGCGCCCTGCGGCTGATCCAACACTTCGGCCTTGAGTGCGTCTGTAGACAATGAGTGTTTCCGCACGCGAGTGAATTAAGCGACGTTATCGGAATATCGGGAAGCGGGATTGTACACCGGTGCGAGGTTGCGGTCTGATCTCCGAAGTTAAGCCAGGTCTGGAAGCGGAGGCTATGCGCCGGGATGGACGAGTTGTACCAGCCAGTACGCTACCGCGGCGACGAGAGCAGACGCGGGAATCGTCAACACCCAAGCCCACACAATGCGGCGGGCCACGCCCCAGCGAACCGCGGACAGGCGGGTGGTCGCACCAACGCCGACGATCGCGCCAGTAATAGTGTGAGTGGTGCTGACCGGGATGCCCGCCAGTGCCGTAGAAAATAACGTAATCGCGCCAGCGGATTCCGCGCAGAAGCCTCCGACAGGCTTCAGCTTGGTTATGCGCGACCCCATAGTGTGAACAATCCTCCAGCCGCCGAAGTAGGTTCCCGCTGCGATGGAAGCGTGTGCGGCCAGAATAATGGGCCAGTGAAAGCGTCCCCAGTTAGTTGCCAGTTCCGAGGCGCTGAGCAGTTTGGCTCCATATAAAGCGCTGGCCACAATTCCCATGGTTTTCTGAGCATCATTGCCGCCGTGGCCCAGGCTGTACGCTGCCGCAGAGAGCAACTGCAGCCGACGGAACCAGTGGTCAATGCGGCGCGGGGGCTTGTTCCGCAGCAGCCAGTAAACTGCGACCATGAAGCTGAACCCGAGAATCAGGCCCATGATGGGGGCGACCACAATGAATATAAGGGTCTTGTACCAGCCTTCCACAATGATGACGTGCCAGCCGGAGCGCATGATCGCGGCACCGGCATAGCCGCCGATAAGCGCGTGCGAGGATGACGTCGGGAGACCCCACCACCAGGTCAGAAGGTCCCAGACGATCGCGCCCATCAGCCCGGTGATGACTACGTATTGGGTCACTGAGTCGATGCGAATCATGCCCTTACCGATGGTTTTGGCCACGGCGGTACCCAGGAAGAAAGCAGCCAGGAAATTAAAGAAGGCGGCCCATGCCACAGCAAGCTTGGGAGAGAGCACGCGGGTGGAAACCACCGTGGCGATACTGTTGGCGGCGTCGTGAAAGCCGTTGAGGAAGTCGAAGATGAGCGCCACCAACACGGTGATGGCGAGCAAGAGGAGGTCGGGTTTCAATGGGCTTCCGGTTGCACGCTGGTGTCAGGCGTTCTTCAGCACGACAGTCTCAAGCACGTTAGCCACATCTTCAGCACGATCAGTGGCGGTTTCCAAGAATTCGAGTAATTCCTTATTCTTGATCAGCTGAATCGGGTCTTTTTCCTCGTCAAATAATTTGGCGATAGCGGCGCGGGTCACGTAGTCCGCCTCATTCTCCAGCCGATTGATCTCCACGCAGTGGTCGAGCACGTCACCATTTTTCTGCAGCTTGGAAACGGCTTTATGAAGTTCCTCGCTTTGCAGGAGAATGAACCGAGCCAGTTCACCTGCGGCCGCGGGCGGATGCTTGATGCGGTACATGATGATCCGGGCTCCGGCGGCGTTCAGGAAATCGAGTACGTCGTCCAGCGAAGAGGCCAGTTGATGGATATCTTCGCGATCGAAAGGCGTGATGAACGTCTGGTTCAGCTTGGTGAGAATGCCATGGGTGAGGTCGTCGCCGATATGCTCAATACGGCGAATCTCGTCGATTCGTCGCTCGACGTCGCGGTAATCGGCGAACAGCTCGACCAGGGTGCGCGCCCCTGCGATGAGGTTCTCGGACATCTGCGAGAACATCTCGAAAAAACTGACATCCCGGGGAATGAGGCGGACCATTGTGAGACGGAAACTCCAACGCTTCTAGTACTTACGAAGAAATCAATCCTGCGAAACGAGCACACTATCTCACGCGGAACTGAATCCCGTCAAATACGCTGATCACAGTCAGAGGTTTGTGTATGGCCGCAAGCGGCAAGTGTTTGGATGGGTGATGCAAGTTTGCCTGGGATACCCACCGTCGCTGAGCTGAACGGAGCGGCGAGGCTGGTGCGCTAGTCCTTGATCCTGCGGCGAGAAAACACGGGCACTCTGCGGGGTAATCCGAGGCCCACCACGAGAATCACAAACAGAGCAGCGACAACTCCTACCGCGACCCGTTGCAGGAAGTCAACCAAAACATGATCCATACTCATTGCTGCAGTATCGCGCCTTCCCCCGCTATCGCCCATATTACCTAAGGCACATTACTGGCGGATGACCGCATGAAGGCTGCGTCTGGCCCTGTAATGGTGAGACGCCGGGCTGCGCCTGGAAGTTGCCAGTCGGCCGACATCTCCGCCCTTCCGCTGCGGTACACTGCGATGAACATGGCTGCTGAGGACCAGCTGGGCTTCAACTTTCGGGCAATCGACCGGGCCGCCGGGCGACGCATCTGGACGCTTCGTGACTTACTCGCCAGCGTGCGTACCCAACTCGAGCGCGAGTATCGCGAGGCCTGGGTCGAGGGTGAAATCTCCAATTTCCGCGCCGCCGAATCCGGACACATGTACTTCACTCTCAAAGATGAGAGCGCACAGGTGCGGGTCGTCATCTTCCGTTCGCAGGCGAAGCTTCTGCGCTTCAAGCCCGGCAATGGCATGCAGGTGATCGTGCGCGGGCGTGTGACAGTGTACGAGGATCGCGGCGAGCTGCAGATTCTCGGCGAGTACATGGAGCCGAAAGGGGCCGGCGCGCTACTCATCGCCTTCGAACAACTCAAGGCCAAGCTGGAAGCGGAAGGCCTATTTGAGGCGTCACGCAAGAAGCCTATTCCGGCCATGCCCCGGCGGATTGGCATCGTGAGCTCCCCGCAAGCAGCGGCATTGCGCGACGTGCTCAAGGTGCTTCACCAGCGTCACCGGACGGTCAACGTGCTGATCTACCCATCGCAAGTGCAGGGGGATGCGGCTCCCACTGAGGTCAGCGCCGGCATCCGTTACTTCAACCGAATACGGAGTGTGGAGGTCATCATCGTGGCCCGGGGCGGCGGGTCGGAGGAGGATTTGGCCGCCTTCAACCATGAAGGGCTGGCGCGGACGGTCGCGTCTTCTACGATCCCGGTGATCTCGGCAATTGGCCACGAGACCGATTTCACGATCATCGACTTCGTGGCCGACCTGCGCGCGCCCACTCCATCGGCGGCAGCCGAGATGGTCATCCTCTCCCGCCAGCAGATAGAAGAACAGGCCTTCGCCTTGCATGATCGGCTGCAGCGAGCAATGCGTTACCGCCTGTTGATGGGGCGGCAGGCTCTGACCGAACTGGCGCAGCATGGCGCATTTGCCCGCATAATGGACCTGATCAACCAGCGTCAGCAGAAGCTTGACGACATCATGTTCCGCATGGAACGCGCCCAGCGCCTGATTGTGGAGCGTCATAGAAGAAGATGGCAAACGGCCGCAGCCGCGGTGCGCCACTATGACATGCGGCGGGTGCTGGCGGGCATTCGGCAGCAACTCGATGCCGAGGCCGGAAAGCTGGCCGCAGCCGCCCGCAATTCGCTGCTGGCGCGCCGGGGACACTGGGAACGGCTCGGCAGTCAGTTGGAAGCCCTGTCGCCGCTCGCCATCCTGGAGCGGGGCTACGCCTTGGTGTTCGATAGCTCTGGCAGGCTGGTGAAAGATGCCACGCAGGTCAACTCTGGCGAAGAGATTACTGCCCGCGTGTCACGCGGTGAGATCACAGCGACAGTTAAGAATCGCAAGCAGTAAGGAGCGTGGTTCTTACGCAGGCGCGCCTCGCTAGCGAGTCGGCCTCACGCATCTTAGCCTCTCGATCCTCCTTTGTTTGCTGTTTTCCGGTCTGGATTACAATGAGGAGCCGGGAAGCCATCTTCGGGCAAGGATTGCGACTGATGCACTGGACAGGGACATGGCCACACGTGACGATCCTTTCGGTGATCGACATAGTTCTGGTCGCTATCCTGATCTATCAGTTCCTGATGCTGATCCGGGGAACGCGCGCTGCTCCCATGCTGGTAGGCGTGGCCGTACTCGCGCTGGGGTTTTACCTGGCCGGCGTGGGTGAACTGACGACCGTCAACTGGCTGCTCAGCCGGCTCATCCCCTACATGGTTTTTGCTCTGATCGTCGTTTTCCAGTCTGAAATTCGCCATGCACTAGCCGGACTGGGAAGCCGCCTTATGTTCAGTCGCGCCTCGAACTCGCAGGCTGAGGCCTATGACGACATCGTTCTCGCAGCCAACTTGTTTTCGCAAAATCAGACTGGCGCGCTGATCGTAATTGAACGCGAAATCGGTCTACGCACCTACATCGAAAGCGGTGTGCCCCTGGATGCACGCCTCTCCTATGACCTGCTGGCCACGGTTTTTCGTCCAAGCGCTCCGCTGCATGATGGGGCGGTCATCATCCAGGACGATCGCATTGCGGCGGCCGCCTGCTTCCTGCCACTGTCGATGAACCCGGTCCTCTCTACACAGTTGGGGACGCGGCATCGCGCCGCCATTGGAATCACTGAGGAAACGGATGCGATCGCCGTCGTCGTCTCCGAGGAGACCGGCGCGATCAGCCTGACCGTGGGTGGCAACATCGAGCGCGACCTCAGCGTAGAAGAGCTTCGCGAGCGGCTGAGCCAATTGCTGCGGCGCTATGTGGCGCCCTCGACCCTGCCCACTCCCATCGCGGCCGAGGAGGTCGCGGCGGCGGACGCGGACAGTCCGCCGCGGGCGTCGGTTCCGCCGAATATCGATCCGGGGCTTCACTCAGGGGTCGACCGATAATGGGCGACTTCTTCCGAAGATACGTGCTGCGACATTTCTGGATGAAAGTAGTTTCATTGCTGCTTGCAGCGGGGCTATGGCTCGCGATCCAGCGCGATCCTGTGACTGAGGTTCTGCTTACGGTGCCCATCGAATTTCACAACTTTCCTGACAACCTGGAGATCGCGTCGCAGGATGCACCGCAAGCCCAGGTACGCGTGCGCGGACCGGAACGAGTTATTCGCCAGTTAAGGCAACCAGATGTTCACGTCGTTATCGATTTAACGGGCACCAAAATCGGTGAGCGCACGATTGATCTGACCGCGCAAAACGTGAGGGAGCCGCGCGAGATTGAGGTGGTTCAAATTGTGCCCGGGCAGTTGCACATGACCTTCGACATGCGCATGATCCGCCAGGTCGAGGTCCGGCCTCGAGTCACGGGTACATTCGCGTCAGGCTTGCGCATTGCGCAGGTGCTTGCGGATCCCGCGTTCATTACCATCAGCGGGCCGCGTCGGCAGGTGGAATCGGCGGAATCCGCCACCACCGATCCGGTTGACGTTTCTGGAACCGTGGAGCGCGCTTCCTTCATCACTCACGCCTACGTGAGCGATCCGCTCATACAAGTTGTGCGTCCTAAGCCCATTCGGGTGACGGTGATAATGGAAAGAGCGGGCGCGAGTGGCGGTGGCTCCGAATGAGGGCACGCACTACGGGCGATTCATGAGTTCAAGCCGGCAACTTTTTGGCACGGACGGCATTCGTGGCCTTGCGGGCGAATTCCCACTTACGCGCGAGAGCACGTTGCTCATCGCGCAGGCGCTTGCCCACGATCTTCTGAAAAGGAACGCCAAGCCACGAGTTGTCATCGGCCAGGACACGCGCGAATCGAGCCCCTGGATTGCCGACCAGGTAATGCTCGGCCTGGCGTCGCAAGGCGTTCAAGTCGTCAGCGCCGGAGTGATCACCACCCCCGGAGTGGCATTCCTGGCGCGACAACAGAAGTTCGATGCCGGCATTGTCATTTCAGCTTCCCACAATCCGTGGACTGACAATGGCATCAAGGTCTTCTCGGGAGATGGATACAAACTGCCGGATGCGGAGGAGATGGCGATCGAGAGAGAGATCTTTGGACACCTAGAAAGTCTGCCGCCGACTCCGAAGATCAGCGTTCCTCAGAGCCTGCCGGGTGACGCCTCGCTGCGACACGCATACATCGAGTGGTTGGCAAGCAGCGTTTCAACCGACCTCAGCAATCTGCGGGCGGTCGTGGATTGCGCCAATGGAGCCGCGGCGGTGGAAGCGCCGGAACTGTTTGCGAAGTGCCGGATTAAAGCTACATTTCTGCACGCTTCTCCGGACGGCAGAAATATCAATGAACGATGCGGCGCGTTGCATCCCGATCATCTGGCAAAAACCATGGCGGAGCGGAAAAGCGAATTCGATCTGGGCGTCACGTTCGATGGCGACGCCGACCGCGCCCTGTTCAGCAATGCGAATGGCGAGGTTGTGAATGGCGATGGCGTGCTTCTCCTGGCGGCGCGGGATATGAAGAATCGCGGCACGCTCGCGCACGAGCTGGTGGTAGCCACAACCATGTCGAATATGGGCCTGGAGATCGCACTGAAGCGGTCCGGCATACGCATGCTGCGCGCCAACGTGGGCGACAAGTACGTCCTGGAAGAAATGCAAAAAACAGGCGCGACGCTGGGAGGGGAACAGTCCGGGCACATCATCTTTCGGGATGGGGACGCCACAACCGGAGATGGCTTGCTCACCGCCTTGCGAGTTATGGAAATTCTGCTTCGCTCCGGACATCCGCTCCACGAGTTACTTGCCGATTTAAAGGTGTTTCCGCAAGTGATCCAGAATATCCGCGTTCGCAACAAAGTTCCTTTCGTGGAAGTGCCGAAAGTGAGAGCCGCGATCGAAGCCGCCGAGCGCGAATTGAATGGCAACGGCAGGGTGGTCGTCCGTTATTCCGGCACCGAACCGCTGGCGCGCGTGATGGTCGAGGCGGAGAACGAAGACACCATGCGGAGGATCGCGGACACCATCTCGGAATCCATACGTTTGGCCTTAGCACCGCAACATGCCTGAGCTTTGTATTTTCTCGCCCGCTGCTTAGGGAGCGGATTCGCTAAAGGCTTACTCGGGATTTGTGCCTCATGATTAACCTCACGCCCAGGGACTTCGTCTTCATTTTGACGGGAGCAGGAGTAAGTGCCGAAAGCGGGATTCCGACCTTTCGCGGAGAGGGCGGCCTTTGGCATAGTTACAAAGTCGAGCAACTAGCATCGCCCGAGGCATGGCGTCGCGATCCTGCGCTGGTTTGGCAGTTTTACTCCATGCGGCGCACGGTTGCCGCGTCCGCCAAGCCCAATGCCGCACACATCGCCTTAGCAAAATTGGAACAAAGGCTGGGTGACGGTCTATTCCTGTGCACGCAGAATGTCGACAACTTGCACGAACAGGCGGGCTCCGAGCGAGTGATTCACATGCATGGCGAGCTGTTCAAGAGCCGCTGCGAGCGTTGTAACCGTGCTCCATTCGCGGACGCAAATGTTTACGAACAGCCGGCCTCGTTGCCTCGGTGCGAGTGCGGCGGGTACATTCGTCCTCATATTTGCTGGTTCGGCGAGATGCCGTACGAGATGGACAGGATTTTTTCTGCCCTCGATCGCAGCACCCTTTTCGTCGCGATCGGAACGTCAGGAGTGGTGCAACCGGCCGCGAGCTTCGTTGCCCATGTCTCCGGCCGTTCACAGACCATATACATCGGTCCAGAAGAACCGTCCAATGTAACCGACTTTAACGAATATTATGCCGGCAAAGCAGGGGACGTCCTGCCAGCGCTTTTCGCGGTCCACCCATGAATACTTTTCGCGGCATCGTCGGACTGGCAAATCTGGCGTTGATGATGGTGGCGATTGCCGTCTTACTCTGGTTTGTCTACTGGGTGTTCCTGCGGAAGTTGATGCGCGCCCGGCGAATCGCCAATATCCGCCTGGAACGCATCATGCGCGAGCAGAGTGACGGCAAGTGCTGAACGCGACCGCCCCTGCCTGGGACAGTTGCTAGCAGAAATCTATTCCAGATCCCGCCAGTTCGGCCCCACCCCGATTTCGACCAGCAACGGGACGTCGAGCTTATGAACCTTTTCCATGTGCTCGCGCACTAGCGCCCGCACGGCATCGACCTCGGATTCGGGAACTTCGAATACCAGTTCGTCGTGGACCTGCAGAGTCATACGCGCCTTCATGCGGCGTTCGCGCAGCGCGCCGTCGATACGAATCATCGCGATCTTGATGAGGTCCGCTGCGGTTCCCTGCAGAGGCGTGTTGACCGCCGTGCGCTCCGCAAACCCGCGCTGGTTGCCGTTGCGCGCGTTAATGTCGGGAATGGGCCGCACCCGCCCAAACAGCGTGGTGACTTTCTGGTCGCGCCGCGCCTGCTCCAGGGTATTGTCAATAAAGCGCCGTACCCCGCTGTACTTTTCGAAATACGCGTCAATGAACCGCTTAGCCTCGCTGGTATCGATGCCAAGATTTTGCGATAGACCAAACGGTGAGAGTCCATACACGATGCCGAAATTCACAACTTTGGCTTGGCGGCGGTGGTCGGCAGTGACCATCAGTGGCGGCACCCCGAACACCTGCGACGCGGTAAGAGTGTGGATGTCATCCCCGCGACGATATGCCTCGACCAGCAAGGGATCCCCGGAGAAGTGCGCGAGCAAGCGCAGTTCAATCTGCGAATAATCAGCCGCCAGAAGCACACACCCGGGTTCTGCGATGAAAGCCGCGCGAATTTCCCGGCCAAGCTCGGTGCGAATAGGAATGTTCTGCAGGTTAGGATTGTTAGACGAGAGCCGTCCCGTGGCGGTACCGGTTTGCGCAAACGTGGTGTGCACGCGGCCGGTTGCGGGATTCACGAGAACAGGCAACGCGTCCACATAGGTAGACTTCAGCTTGGTGAGTTGCCGGTACTCGAGCACAAGCCGGGGAGCCTCGTGACTCGCGGCAAGGCCCTCCAATACGTCGACCGCAGTTGATATCGTCCGCCCTTTCCCATACTTTACCGGCTTCGGGAGCGCGAGCTTGTTGAAGAGAACATCCCCGAGCTGGCGCGGCGAGCTGATGTTGAACTCGGTCCCGCAACACTGGTAGATTTCCTGCGCCTTGGCATCAATCTCGCGCTGCAGGCGCAGCGACATGCTGGCCAGCACCTCGCGGTCGACCTTGACCCCAGCCGCTTCCATTCGCGTCAGCACCGGGACCAGCGGCAGATCGATCTCCTCATAGACCTTGGCCAGACCGGCGTCTTCGACTTCTCTTCGCAATGCCCTGGCAAGCCGGCCGGTGATGTCCGCGGATTCCGCCAGGCCGCCGCTCAGCTTCAGATTGAAGCGTCGCAACGCGACGTCGGCCAGCTTGTGCGACGAGTACGTGGGATCAATGAGATAGGAATACAACATGGAATCGTGCCGGATCCCCTGGATCTTAAGGCCGGCTGCTGCAGCGGCGTGACTGAATACCTTGTAATTGTGGATTGCCTTAGCAACTGAATCATCAGCCAGGACGGCATTGAGAATCTCGAAACCGGCAGAATCCATGGTGACGGTTACCGCTTCCCTGGCGACCGAAGAGATCGCCAGCTTGTGCGCTATGGCGGACGGGAGTTCTTGCCCCGGCGCCGTCAGCGGCAGCATGCCGTCCTGCGGTTCTTCCTCCACTTCTTCCGATTCCTCCGGCATTACAGTAGTCGCGGAGTTTTCCGCGGCAATGGCCAGAAAGCCAGAATCGGCAACCTTCCCCAGCACTGCCTGGACATCTGCAGCTGACCTTGCCTCGCTATAGCGGGCCGCGCCGACCTCGGCAATCGGAAGCAAGTCTTTGAGCAGTGACGTGAATTCGAGCTCGATAAACAACTGCCGCAGTGATTCCATATCCGGCTCGCCGGCCTGCATCGCCGCTGGATCGAACTCGACGGGCACGTTGGTGTCAATGGTCGCAAGCTGCTTGCTGACCAGCACCGCTTCGCGGTTATTCAGCAGGGACTCGCGATAAGTCTTCTTCTCCACCTCTGCCGCGCGATCCAACGCTGCTTCTACGCTGCCGAAACGTTTGATCAGGTCTACGGAGCCCTTGTCCCCGATACCCGGCGCGCCAGGTATGTTGTCCACGGAATCGCCACGCAGGGCCATCACATCGACAACCCGCTCTGGCGGCACACCCAAGATCTCTTCCACCTTGGCCGCATCACAAATCAGGTTGTCCTTCGGAGGATTCAGAACGCAGACCTGATCATTGACCAGCTGCATCATGTCCTTGTCGCTGGAGACGATGTAAACAAGGTAGGACTCTGCGGCGGCTTTACGCGCCAGTGTGCCAATCACATCGTCGGCTTCGTACCCCTCGGATTGCAGAATAGGAATGCGATAGGCCTCCAGCGCTCGCCGGATGTACGGTACCTGTTGCGCCAGGTCTTCGGGCATCGCCTTGCGATTCGCTTTATAGCCCCCGTACTCGATTTCCTGGAAGGTTTGGGTTTTTATGTCGAACTTGCGCACCGACTTCATCGCGCCCGCTTGCTGGTCCCGAAAAGTGGGAGCACCCACATCAAAAACCGCTGCCAGGTACTCAGGATTGAAATCGTCGCGCAGCTTGCGCAGCATGTTCACGAATACGAGAATCGCGGCGGTAGGCAGTCCCGTCTTGGTGGACATCGCTCGTTGCCGCACCATGGCGTGATACGCGCGGAAGATGAACGACATGGCGTCGATCAGAAAAATGCAAGGCTGGTTGGAGACGATGCGTGGTTTGGAGGCAGGGCGCGGTTGTTCCGCGGTTGGCGGGGCCTCTGCGGTCGCTCTGACCGGCGTATTCGTGGCTGATCGTCTAGGGGACAATAGGCTAGTTTAGCAGCCCGGAAGGCAAGCAAAACCTGGCCCAAAGAGTGAAATCGAGCCAGCGCTCTTACTCGCTGAAGCTGGCCGTGAAGTCCGCTTTGACCAGCTTGGCTGCTGATTCCGCGGAATTGCGAAAGACGATGTAGTACTTCTGAGGAGCGTCAAAGCTGGGTGAGAGCACCACGCTGGATTGATGCGAGGACGATTGGTCCGCAGAATCGAGCGCCGCGCCCGCTCCGCCGTGGCGGTACTCCTGATATTGGTCCTCGCTGAGCAACAGGAAGTCCACACTGCCTGGCCTTTCGCCGCCTTCCTTATTGAAGGACTGATAGGTGCCGCTGAACCTGGGGATGGCCACGTGGGGCGGAACCTCGAATTCCATAGTCGCTGAATTGTTGACGACCAATGTCTTGTGCAACCTAAGCTGCTGCGTTTTTGGGCGCATAAATGTGGCGTGCTGATCGCCCGGAAGCGCTGGCTCCACGGGCGTTCCATCAACTTTGTGTTCCAGCCAGGTCCAGGAACTTTCGGCTTTGCCGATCAGTTCGGGGGCGTTCTCGTACGCTAGATAAGCGCCGTAGAGGAACGCCGCCAGAAACACCGGAGTAAGCAATGCAAAAAAGCGGGGCACCTTCGTATGGTGTAGCGGGAATCGGGATTCGTCCAGATTATCTGACGCGGGCTAGTGACTTTGGTTTGCAGGCTTGCCGTACTCAGTGGTGTAGTGCAACTTGATTTCACCGCACGTCCGCTGCTCAGGGGAATACACAATGCAAGAATCGAATGGGCGAGAATACACGTGCAGACTCACGGCACGTGCATTGAATGCGCGGGGATTCAAAACACGATGGACGGGGTCGGCGGGATTTACCGCACACGGATGTTGTGGGTTCATTTCCACCTGATCGGTGGGTTGCAGTTCGCAGGTGCCTTCGTCAACGTTCTGAGAGACGAGATGATAGTTTTCCACCAACAAGCGGCCGACCGGGACCGCCATCCAGCAGTTCTGATCGCGATGGTTGTGCACGGAACTGACCTGGCCCACTTCCCAGCAGATGGCAATCAACTCATATAACGGCGTCCTATCGATGAGGTTGCGGGTGTAATGCTGGGGATTCCACGTGAGGTATGTGGTGAGCGAATGGGGGTCGACCGTCGTGCTTTCAAGAAACGCGAGCAACTGTTCGGTACGATCAAACGCAGCGGCAGGAAACTTCTGCAATTGGGAAACGAAATCACTAATGGAAATCTGCCGGGTCATCGCCTGTGATCCCATGCCTCACCCCATCTACGCTAACCAGTATAGCGCTGGCGAGGAATCCCCGGCGAGCATGCGGATTCCCCGCGCGCCCTCCCAAACTACCGTCCGGTCAGGCTGCGGGGCGCAGATGTTTCCTGATAACCTGAAGTCGCGGGCCGTGGCTGTCACGCTGGTTGGGCCGCAAAGCTCTGACAGTGTAACCTTTGAGGGCGGTCCGATTGTTGTTCAGCGAGGGATTGCGCAAAACCTTGCGCCAAATTGTGAGAGCGTTAATCCAGAATGCAGAGACTACTATGGGTATCCACTTGTATTGTGTTGTCCTTCCTGCTTACGGCGTGTGACGTGGAACGCCGCAAGAGCGATGCCGAGTTAGGTCTGAATGAGCAACAGGCAGCGGGGCGGAAAATTTATGACGCCTATTGCGATCGTTGTCACGAGCCCTATTCGCGCAAAGGAAAGCAGGGCCCAAGTCTCCGCCACATGTTCAAGAATCCGTATCTGGAAATGAGTGGCTTGCCCGCGAATGACGATCGCGTGCGCGAAATCATTTTGTACGGGCGCAGTAAGATGCCCGCTTACAACGAGAAGATGACGCAGGAGCAGTTGAACGATCTGCTGGCGTATTTGCACACACTCTAACCTAAACTTCAGGGATTTCGCGCAGGCGCAGCTTCTGTTGCGGGGGGAGCGGTGACAACAAGCAGCCAAACCGAACTCTATCGCAAGCTCCCTTCCGTGGACGAATTGATGCGCCACGAAGTGGTGGCGCGGATGGCCACACAGGAGGGGCACACGGCCGTGGCCAACGCGGTTCGCGCTGTGTTGGCACGGTTGCGGGATGCAATTACAGCGGACGGGCTTGACGCCGAGGGCGTCGATGCTGCCGTATCCAGACTCTCCGACGCCGTGGAGCGCGAATTGAACCTATCGCTTTCGCTGTCGCTCCGGGCCGTCATCAATGCCACAGGCGTAATCCTGCACACCAATCTGGGCCGGGCTCCCCTGGCGCACTCTGCCATACGTCACATAGCGGAGACCGCCAGCAGCTACTCCAACCTGGAGTTCGATCTCGGTTCCGGCGAGCGCGGCAAGCGCGACGTGCATGTCGAGCGGCTTTTTCAGAAACTCTTGAACGCGGAGAGCGCGGCTCCTGCGGATGTGTCCACCATCGTGGTGAACAACAATGCGGCTGCCGTTCTACTGGCACTCAATACGCTGGCCGAGGGCGGAGAAGTTGTGGTCTCGCGCGGCGAACTGGTCGAGATCGGGGGCTCCTTCCGCATTCCCGACGTGATGAAGAAGTCGCGGGCAATTCTGCGCGAAGTGGGCACGACCAACCGGACGCGCATCTCGGATTACGAGCAGGCCATCAACGATCGAACCCGGTTGCTTCTGCGCGTGCACCGCTCGAACTTCGAGATCAGCGGCTTCACGGAACAGCCATCGCTAGAGCAACTGGTCCAGCTTTCGCGGCAGCGCCAAATCCCTCTTCTTGAAGATCTGGGCAGCGGAGCATTATTTGATTTGCGTTCGGTGGGCATTACTGGGGAACCAGGAGTGCTGGACAGCCTGCGTTCGAGAGTGGACGTCATCTCCTATAGCGGAGACAAGCTGCTGGGCGGACCGCAGGCAGGTTTGCTGAGTGGGCGCCGCGATTTGATCCAGCGCATGCGGTCGAATTCATTGTTCCGCGCGTTGCGGGTTGACAAGCTCACCTATGCGGCCCTGGAAGCCACGTTGCTTGCCTATGTCAAGGATGATCACCAGGCCGTCCCGGCGCTGCGAATGATGCGGCTTTCCAGGCAGGATCTGACTGCGCGCGCAGAAGCTGTCGCCCTGCGTATTCGATCGGCAAGGCTGCACGCGGAAATTGTGCATGGTGAGTCGGTTGTAGGGGGTGGCGCGGCGCCGTCAGCCGTCCTGCCGACTCGCCTGCTGGCTCTCAACAGCGAGACCTGGAGCGCTGACGCACTCGCGGAACGATTGCGGCGAGGCGATCCGCCGATCATTGCCCGCGTTGAGAACGGACGCGTGCTGCTCGATTTGCGAACCGTGTCTCCCGAGCAGGACGAGCGTCTGGCCATGGGAGTCTTGCAGGCTGCCGGTAAGAATTGACGAACTTCGACCTGATTGCCACCAAAGTGCGCGGTGCGAGCTTTATAACCTCACATTTGCCCTGAGCTGATTGCGTGGCGGTTCTCTACACCATCGGTCATTCCACCCGCTCGCTAGACGAGCTGATTTCCGCGCTGCAGGCTCATTCCATCCAGGTACTCGCGGACATTCGATCCTTTCCCATGTCGCGGCGGCTGCCGCACTTTAATCGCGAGTCGCTGCAGAACGCGCTTCCACAGGCCGGCATTCGATATGTCTGGTTGAAAGAGCTGGGTGGGAGGCGTGGGAAGATTCGGGATGATTCGCCCAACGTGGAACTTCGGAATGCGAGTTTTCGAAATTACGCCGATTACATGTTGACCTCGGAGTTCGAACACGGGGTGGGCGAATTGCTCGACGTTGCTAACCACTCCCGCACCGCCTATATGTGCGCGGAGCGAGTGTATTTCCGCTGCCATCGCATGCTGGTTTCGGATTGGCTGGTGGCGCACGGGCACGAGGTGTTGCACATTGATGCCGAAGGGCCTGTGCGTGCGCACAAGCTTATGCCGGAAGCGCGGCTCGTGGGGGAGCAGCTCATTTACAAAGGCGACCGGCTTCTGTAATTCACTTCACTAAGCCGGGGCCGTTCAACCCGATTGGCTGCGCTGTGTTAACTTTCTTCCATGATCGTCGGCACCGGCATTGATATCGCCGAGGTTCCCAGAATCCGCGCTGCACTGGCGCGCTTTGGCGACCGCTTTATGCGGCGGGTGTTCACGCCAGGTGAAATCCTGTACTGCCAATCAAAGGCGAATGCCGCGGAACGATTCGCGGGACGGTTCGCCGCAAAAGAAGCGGGCATGAAGGCGCTGGGGACAGGTTGGAACCATGGCGTGGGCTGGCGCGATATCGAGGTCTCACGCAAGCCGGGCAGCCGGCCCACGGTTCAGTTTCATGGCAAGGCGGCAGAGTTTGCCGCGAAGCTCGGCGTGCAAAACGTATCGCTCTCCATTACCCATACCGTAGAACAAGCAATGGCAATGGTGATCCTGGAAACCTAAGATCCCGCGTAGTTTCTCTCTGCTAAACTGGGCGCTCCGAGCAAAAATTATGGCGTCCACCACACCCGCTGCGGTTGTGCCCGAAGTTCCGACTCGCGGCCAGGACTGGGCATATCTATCCGCTATCGCGTTGACGAGTTTTTCCACCTTATTACTTGAACTCGGTTTAACGCGCTTGTTCTCGGTTGTCCTCTTCTACCATTTTGCCTTTCTGTCGATTTCGATTGCTTTGCTGGGACTGGGAGCGGGTGGCGTCTTCGCTTATCTCTGGAAAGATCGGCTGGCGAAGGTCGAAACTCGCCGGCTGGCTTCGAATTTGGGCTTGGCCAATGCCGTACTGATTCTGGGCGCCCTGGAAGTCATCGTGCATGTTCCGGTTTCGCTGGAGCTGTCATGGGAGAACTTTTCCAACCTGACCACGATGTACCTGGCGTCGGCTGTGCCCTTCTTCCTTACGGGACTTCTGTTCTCGGTGGTGTTCGCGCGCGAAACCCATCTGATTACCCGGCTGTACGGAGCAGACCTGATGGGAGGCGCAGCCGCCTGCCTGGCGTTAGTACCGCTGCTGAACTGGATTGGGGGCCCTAATGCGGTCCTGTTCGCCGGCTTCGCCATGTTGCTGGCAGCTTGCATCTGGGCTCCGACGGCAAACGGCCGCAAACGCGGGCTGCTATGGGCGGCGGTCATGGCGACCATCATCGGCGGAAATTACTACGGCGGTTTAATTGACGTGATTTACGCCAAGGGTGAGCGGCACGACAAGAGTACCGGGATGGAATATGCGCGCTGGAATGCCATTTCCCGTGTGGAGGTTGATGCGTATCCGAACGGATCGCGAAACATCATTATCGATGCCGATGCCGGCACCTCGATCATGAACGTCGATCCGCACCACTGGCAGGGCGGATGGCAGCGAGCCCTGATGAGCACCATACCGTCGGTGGTGAATGTTCTGAGGCCACACGGGGATTACGCCATTATTGGACCCGGCGGCGGAGTGGACGTGTTACGTGCAGTGGCAAATGGCAGCCCCAATGTCACCGGAATCGAGATCAATCCCATTATCGTGAACAACATCATGAAGGGAAGATACGCGAACTTTGCCTATCACCTTTATGACATTCCGCAAGTTCACATTCATGTCAGCGATGGCCGGTCGTTCGTCCGGAATGCCTCCGCCAAATACGACGTGTTGCAGATGACGCTGGTGGATACCTGGGCGTCAACCGCGGCGGGAGCCTTTGCCCTTAGCGAAAACAATCTCTACACCGCGGAAGCATTTCGCGAATACTTCGAACATCTCCGGCCCGACGGCATGATCGCGATCACGCGCTGGGAGTTCAAACAGCCCCGCGAAGCGCTGCGGGTGGTGTCGGTGGCGATGGAAGCCCTGCACCGGCTGGGGGTGGCGGATCCGGCGAAGAACTTCATCGTTGCTTCTGAAGGTGACCTGGACGAAGACGGTATTCCGGTGCTGGTGCTGGCCAAGAAAACTCCATTTACCCCGGAAGAGGAACAGGCTGCCCAGAATCATCTGGCTGCCCATCCCGTGCTGGTGCCGCTTTATTTTCCGTCGAATCCCGGCAATTCTCCTTTTGCGCAGCTGATCGCCAGTAACGATCCTTATCGCTTCGCGCGCGGCTATCCGTACAACGTTTCGCCCGTCACGGACAATAATCCATTCTTCTTCTTCACTCTGAAGACCGGGCAGATTCTGAATGAGCAGAATCTGCAGCAGGCAATCGATTGGAAGGTGAACCTCGGCGTCGCGGTCCTGGGAATGGTGTTGATTCTCTCCCTCGTGGCCGTGCTCGCGTTCCTGATCCTGCCCATGCTGGCGCGCAGCGGCCGACGAAACCCGGGGATATTGCCGCTTCTGTACTTCGTGGCGATTGGAATGGGCTACATTCTGGTTGAGATCGCATTTATCCAGCGCTTTGTACTGTTCCTGGGACACCCGACATACGCCCTGACGGTAGTCATCTTTCTGTTGCTGCTCTCAAGCGGCGCGGGAAGCGTGCTTTCGCGTCGCTGGTTATCGACGCCGGCGCAAGGATGGCTGCCTCTGCTTTCAATTGCTGCCGTGATTGCCCTGTATGTCTACCTGCTGCCCGTGATGCTCTCCTCTTGGGTAGGATTGCCTTTCACGGTGAAGCTGTCGGTGAGCGCTGTGCTGCTCGTCCCGCTAGGCTTCGCCATGGGGATGCCGTTCCCTACTGGGTTGCGCGCCCTGGCGAGCGCCCCAGCACGTGAATTCGCCCCTTCCGCGCCCCTCCCATCCAATGTTAAGGAAACAGCTGACAATGCAGTGGAATGGGCATGGGCCATGAATGCCGCGTCCAGCGTTTTGGGCTCCGTGCTGGCAATGATTATTGCCATCCACTTTGGCCTGAACGTGGTGCTGGCATGCGGCGCAATGGCTTATTTGCTGGCGCTCGCAACCTCCCGGGTGCACGCTCTTTCGTAACCTGCGGGCACGATCCCATCGAGTTACGCTAAGTAATCACTTATGGGACAAGTGTCGCAGGACCAGGGGGTCGATCGCGCGCCACGGGTAAAGCTGGGCGGATCCATCCTGGGATTGGCTCTTCTTGAGAACCGTCGACAACTCCGGGTGACCCTGCACATGTTGTCCGTCAGTGGCGGGCAAGTCAAAATTGCCAAGCCGCTGGACGAGGGCATCAAAGTGACGCTCGTCTTCCACATCGGCGCGACCACGATGCGGGTGAAAGTCAAAATGCTGTTCCCGATGGTGGCGACCAATGGCTGGCTGCAACCGTTCCAATTCATGAACCTCTCCGCAGAAGATCGCCAGAAGCTCGATAGCGAATTGAACGCACTTCTCTAGCCTGTCTCACGTCCTACTCGCACATGCGTTTCCATTAATCCCAACCTGCACGATTCGCGTTAGAATGTCAGATTCGACCACCCGACAGAGACCTTCCAGATGAGCACGCCAGCAAACGGCCAGTCCGCCAACCAAAAGCAAATCTATATGACCCTCACCGGTCTGCCACTCACGTTCGAGCTTAAGTGGCCATTCCACAAGTCGACCTCGGGAGCAGACTTCTGGGTCCTCCACGCTGATATTCGGCTTGCGAACACGGAGGCGCTCCATGCGCCGGTTGCGGTAAATCTGTCGGCTACGGTGCGTGAGGTGATGCCTTCGCTGGAGCCAAAAGACGCGGAGGCGCCCGTGCTGGCCGCGCTGCGGAAAGAAGTCGACCGAGCACAACTCGAATTCCTGAAATCCGGAAAGCTGGTGCCGGTGCATTTTTCCAGTCGCCACTATGATTTCAAGCGGAACAAGTGGATCTTCGGCCATGCTACTGATGAGGTGATCACAACTTTTCTGGAAAGGAAGATTTACTGGCAGACCAAACTGCTGGGTGGCGACGTCTGGATCGGCAGCGAGCCCGATGCCATGTACCTGGAAACGACTACCGACCACCTGGCTCAACTGGCTGCCAACCTGGCCAAATCGGGCCTGATCACGATGGAACGCCGCTATGCGAATGCCAATCAATCGTTGATGGCCCAGTCGGAAAGGTACGAGGCGGCCGCCAGCAGTGCGCTCAAAGAATTGGAAAAGAAGCACGAGTTCGAGAGAGGATGATCTCAATTCTCAGCCACGTACGAGATTTCAGAATCAGAGCGTCACTTCCCGATCCTTACTGCTTCTGCAGTGTCGTGTCTTGTTTATAGGCTTTGAACTATTATTTCAGCCTTCCTGGAGGTTTCATGGTTCGTAAACTCGTCTTTGCCGAAATTCTACTCATGTGCGTGGCTGCGGTTGCCCAATCTCCGTCAACTCAGGCCTTTGATGGCAAGTCCTGGTGGAATGAGGTTAAGGTTCTTGCTGCTGATGATATGCTGGGTCGCGATACTGGCAGTCCCGGCCTGCGCAAAGCCGAAGAGTACGTGGTTTCGCAGCTAAAACAAGCGGGACTAGAGCCCGCCGGCAGCAAGGGCTTCTACCAGCCGGTCAAATTTATCTCGCGTGAACTGGACGAGAAAGCATCGAGCGCGGCGCTTATCCGCGACGGCAAGCCGGAGCCACTCACACTGGGAGAAGACGCCGCGTTCAGCACGCGGGTGGACCTAGCGCCATCTGTCGAGGCGCCACTCGTCTTTGTTGGTTACGGCCTTGATATTCCTGAGAAGAATTACAACGACCTTGCCGGGCTCGACCTGAAGGGCAAAGTGGCGGTGCTGATCAGCGGCTCGCCTGCCGACATCCCCAGCGCGCTGGCATCGCACTACCAGACTGCGGCGGAGCGATGGAAGCCCTTTCACGCCGCCGGGGCAGTCGGAATCATCACGATTTTCAACCCTGCGTCCATGGACATCCCCTGGTCGCGAATCGCGCTGAACCGGCTGCATCCCAGTATGGAATTGGCTGGGGCGGAATTCAATGAAACCGCGGGCGAAAAGCTGTCCATGTATTTCAATCCCGCGCACGCTGAGAAATTGTTTGAGGGTTCCGGCCACACCTTCGAGGAAGTTGCAGACTTGGCCAAGGATCGCAAGCCGATGCCGCATTTTCCATTGCCGGCCACGATCAAAGTCACAACTAAAATACAAAACAAAACTGTCGAGTCCGCTAACCTGGTTGCCAAACTGCCGGGCAACGATCCGCAGCTAAAAAACGAAGATGTCGTTCTGTCGGCGCACATCGACCACGTGGGCATCGGCGAGCCTATCAGCGGCGACCGTATTTACAACGGCGCCATGGATGATGCCTCCGGCAGCGCAGTGCTGCTCGACGTAGCTTCCTACCTGAAGAAGCATCCGGAGAACCTGAAGCGCTCTCTCCTGTTCGTCTTCGTGACCGCCGAAGAAAAAGGGCTGCTCGGTTCAAAGTATTTCGCAGCTCATCCGACGGTGGACCCGAAATCCATGGTTGCGGACATAAACATCGACATGTTTCTGCCGCTCGTGCCCCTGAAGACGCTGACGGTATACGGCCTTGCTGAATCCGATCTTGGCGATCTCGCCCGTGAAGCGGCGCAAGCGAACGGCGTTTCCGTGCAGCCCGATCCGCACCCGCTCCGCAATATATTCATCCGCAGTGACCAGTACAACTTCATACGCCATGGCGTTCCCGCGCTGATGATGGATGTGGCTCCCACCACGGCCGAGCAGGAGCAGCTTTACAAAGAGTGGCTGACCAACCGCTATCACGCCCCTTCCGACGACCTCAATCAGCCTGTGGATCTGGCGGCAGCGGGTAAATACGAAGATGTGATCCGGACTTTGATGATCAAGGTGGCGAACGATCCTCAGCGTCCCCAGTGGAAGCCCGACAGTTTCTTCCGCCGCTACGCAGCCGGGGAGTGATTGGGCGCAACACAACCAGGCGAGAATCGCGGTGCCCGGCCCGTGCGTTGTGCTAACGTGGTCGGCGGGGATGGCTGTGCGCACAGGTTATCTGGCTGGAATAGCTACGGTGTTTATGTGGGCTGCCCTGCTCTGCGGCGCGCAAGACAACGCAACGGGACCTAACGCGCGGCCGCCTGATCAACAGGCGCGCCCAGCCCACGATGAGAGTCAGTCCACGCTGACGAGGATTCGCGACCTGCCAATTGTCGGCTTGATTGGTCCATACATCCCGCCCCAAGGACCGTTAATTCCTTTGACCTTCGCGCAGCGAAGAGACGTGTATTTTCGGCAGACGTACCTGAATGCTGGTTCGTACCTGGCGCGCATGTTCTCGGCCGGCATCGATCAGGCCCGGAGTGTACCTCGCGAATGGGGCGGAGGCATGCCGGGATACGGTCGCCGCTTTGGCTCGCGGTTCGGCGCCTTCGCCATTCAGAATTCGATTTCCGCGGGAGGAAACGCGGCCCTGGGCTATGAAACTCGCTACGACATCTGCCGCTGTACCGGGTTTTGGCCACGTACTCGCCACGCCATTGTGCGCAACTTCATCACTTACAACGACACCGAGAACGAACTGCGCCCGCAGTTGCCCATGTACGCCGCTGCTTATGCCGCCGGAATGATCTCAGCCACTTGGTGGCCAACCCATCGCAATCCATGGGCACAAGGCGCTTACAACTCATTGTCGCAAGCTGGAATAGGGAGCGGCGTGAATTGGGTAAGCGAATTCTCCATGGATATTCTGCACGCACTCGGAATCAAAAAGACGAAGTGGGAAAAGTGACGCTACCCGGCGGAACGGCGGGTGCTAGAACGCCTTATCGCTTGACAGGCCACGAGACGCAAACCGCATAAATTTCGCAGAACCTACTCGCTCTTCATGCTGTCGATGAGAGAGTAGAGTTGGCTGCGATCCACGACTTCCACGAAGGGCTTGCCCTGTTTCTTGTTGCTGACCACGTAGATGGTGGGAGTGTGCTCCAGTCCTATGCGCTGCCCGAGATCGCGGTCGGCACGCACCTCGGCCGACAGTTTGCCGTCCGGATCAACCACAAATGGCAACTCGAGCTTGTGTTCGGTGGCAAATTTCTCGGCGAAACCCCGAAGATTGTCCTTGGTAATTTCCAATTGATGGGCGAAGCACTGGTCGCGGAATTCGTTCCCCAATTTCTTCGATTTCGTATCGAAATAGCGCGCCACCACCGCGGCATCGAAAGACCACGCATGAAATGGCAGCGGAAAATCGTGCTGCACTATCGGGATGTTGTAGGTGCGGGCAGCCTCTTCCAACAACGGCGCCGCGCGGGCGCAGTCGGGACACTCGAGATCCTCAAAGACAATAATAGCGACCTGGGCGCCTTTGGGCGGCTTCAGCGTGGAAAGTAAGGCGTCGTTTTGCGGCTGCGCGACAGCAAAAGAGACGGTGATCGTCAGGGCTATAACCAGCAACAGGAGCTGTTTCATATCAGGTTTGACGCAGGTCACTTCGGCGCCCCGATTGCCGGCGGCGCTCTTACAATTCTAGCCCAAACCCGCCACAGCTTGCGAATACGCAGTTTGGCGAGCCAACGTACAGCCCCACGGGAATGCGGCTTGGGAAGAGGTTTCGCGCCAGAGTTCGACGTGATCTGCTCATGGTGGCAGGAGATGCGACTGGACCGCGCCGAGACGGCGCCAGGACTTGCGCTGCGCGAAACTGCCTGCAAATATAGTAGAGCCAATCCAGCCGGAGAGGTGGCCGAGCGGTTGATGGCACCGGTCTTGAAAACCGGCATACCCGGAAGGGTATCGGGGGTTCGAATCCCTCCCTCTCCGCCAGTAATTTTCACCCAACTTCCACGACCTACTATGCCAAATGCAGGTTGTCGCGGCGCAGGGACGGGAGCGGTTGGCCTGCCGCTTGGCGGTGCACGTGTGCTGCACACTATAGGATTTTCTGTTCCCGCTATGATTCACTGCGTGCGATACACGCTTCCGAGACTTTATGCGGCGAGCTTTCTTTGCGTCTTGTGCGCGGGTCATTGCTTCAGCTCTTACTTACTAAGCCGGATGCACGTGAAATACTCAACGCGCCCGCATTAGAACCGTGAGCCGGGAATTGCTGATGAACCTCGCGCCCACCGCCCCGTCTAGAGCCTTTTGCCTCCTTGACACGTGGTAATCCCACATACATTCTTCTCAGCGCTGAATTCAAGAGCTGGTTAGAGTTCAGTTCCGGCCGTGCCATCTGCGGCCTGACAATCCGACTTTTGGAGCTGACCCTTGTTGAAACGCACTCGGTCGTTTGCCTGTAGCATGCCCACCCGCTTGTTTCTCCTGCCGATTCTGCTGGCATTTTCAACCGCAATGTCTGCCCAGATCCCGCTGACCCGGATCAGTGTGGATCCGTTCACCAACTCAAGCAGCCAGCATGCTACGGAAGTAGAAGTTTCGACCTTTGCGTCCGGGAACACGATCGTCTCGGCATTCCAGCAGGGCCGTTTCAACTTGAATGGAGGCTCTACGGACAACGGGTTTGCGACATCCCAGGATGGCGGTCTCACCTGGCATCACGGTTCTCTGCCCGGATTGACGGTGATTGGCGGCGGAGGCAGCTTTGATCGCGCGACTGATCCAGCGGTGGCGTTCGACGCTGCGCACAATGTATGGCTCATTGCCTCATTGCCGCTTCTTAACAACGGAGGCGCAACCACGGCGGAACTGATCAGCCGTTCCAGCGACGGTCTTACCTGGCAAAAGCCGGTAGCGGTCAGCCCGAATTTTCCAAAACCCGATAAGACGTGGCTCAGTTGCGACAACAATACCGCCAGCCCGTTTTTCGGGCATTGCTACGCTGAATGGGATGACAACAGCCAGGGCGATATAGTCTACCTCGCGGTTTCCAGCGATGGCGGGCAGACCTGGGGATCGCCAGTGCAACCCGCGGGCGGGCCCGCAGTATTCGGAGCGCAGCCTCTGGCGCAACCGAATGGCACCGTGGTGGCGCCTGGCAGTGACGCTTTCAACACCAGCATTTTGTCGTTCACTTCGAAGGATGGCGGGAAAACGTGGAGTAGTCCCGTTACAGTCACCAGCATCACCGCACACGGCGCGGCGGGTGGCCTGCGCGATCTCATCCTGCCCACCTCGGCTGTGGATGCTTCGGGAAAGGTTTATACCGTTTGGCAGGACTGCCGCTTTCGTAGCAACTGCGCTGAGAATGATCTGGTGATGAGCACGTCAACCGATGGCACGCATTGGTCTGCGGTAACTCGCATTCCCATCGACGCCGTGAACAGCACGGTCGATCACTTTATTCCCGGGTTGGCCATCGAGCCGGGTACATCGGGAGCAACCGCGCACCTTGGACTTACGTATTACTTCTATCCGCAAACCAACTGCACGAGTACGACGTGCAATCTGAACGCAGGCTATATTTCGTCCCGCGACGGCGGAAAGACATGGACCAAGGCAGCCCGGCTAGCAGGGCCCATGAACCTGACCTGGCTTCCTAATACTTCGTCGGGATTAATGGTCGGGGATTACGAATCATTGGCGTTCGTGAATGGGAAAGCCCATCCCGTGTTTCCCCTCGCCAGGCCCAACAATGGCAGCAAATTCAGTGTTGCCATGGACGCAACGTCCACTGGACTCGAAGAAGGTTCGGGAGTGTCCACATCGGAAAGTGAAAGCCCGGTTCCGGAGGCACACTCGGATCGTCCGCCACGCACCACGCCAGCATGCGACCGGTGCGATGAGGATTAGCGCTTAGCATTCTAATTAGCATTCTAAAATGTTCAACCCGCCCTCTTAACTCTTGATGAAGGGCGGGCTTTCTTTTGCGAGTCTGTGCTCTGGCTTTGTTGGGCCGTGGCCTGCTCCTGATGGCCGTCGGGAAATTCGCAATGGCGTCACTGCAGGATTTCCATCGCTCCCTCCCAGAATTGGCGTGTGAGCTGTTCTGCCGGTGCGGTTTTCCCCAAGCGCGCTGATTGCCCAGCCCAAACCTGCATGCGTTGCACGTCGCCGGCTTTCTGCGCCGCAGCTCGCATGGCGGCCGTCAAGCCTCGCTGAACCGGGTAGGGCGCGGGCGGAGGGGCCCCAGGAGCTGTAGCGGCCCGCACATAATCGGTCGCGATACTACGTCCAGCGCGGCCGCTGAAGACTCGACTCACCATGGTGTCTTCGGGCGCCGTCCTCGCCAGCGCGTCGGCCCAGGCGGGATGAATTTTGGCTTCCGGGCAGCGTAGGAAGGTAGTTCCGAGTTGTGCCGCGCTCGCGCCCAAAGCCAGCGCGGCCGCGACGCCGCGTGCGTCCGCGATACCTCCGGTCGCGACCACTGGTACTTTGACGGCATCCACTACGGCGGGCAATAACGCAAATAATCCGACCTGCTGACGTTCGGCTTCTGCCGGGTCGAAGCTGCCGCGGTGGCCGCCCGCTTCCATGCCCTGCGCCACAATGACATCAGCACCCGCAGCTTCGGCAGCGCGAGCCTCGCCGACTGTGGAGACGGTCGCGAACCACGCAATGCCTCGCTGCTTGAGACGCTCGACAAAGCTAGCCGGATACAATCCCATAATTGAGGACACGATCCCGGGAGACGCCTGGAGCATCGCTTCGCACTGCTGGGAAAAATCCGGCAAGCTTACATCTCCGGCCTCGGCGGGGACGACCGGTCCCCAGCCGGCCAGAAACTCGCGTACACGCGCTTCATACGCCGGATCGCGCTTGGGCGCGGGCTCGGGGATCCAGAGATTGATCTGGAACGCTCCGCTGCCCTGCGTATGTACTTCCTGCGCCCAACTGATGATCTCCTGCGGCTTCATCAGCAGCGCTCCACAGGCGCCCAGGCCGCCGCTCTTCATCACCGCGATCGAGAGCGAGGGCTCGCAGGCTCCCGCCATTGGAGCGAGCAAGATAGGTATCTGTAATCCGAAGCGTTCGCAGAACGCATGGGCACGAGAAAGAAGACCTTTCAGAAAGCACCTCCGTCGGGCAATGCCGGGGCGCCGCAATCCTGCGCGAGCGGCGAGCAATTGCCTTCGTTCAGCCGATATTAGCGAAGTAGCCAGGGCTTGGTCGAATGGCAGAACCCGAACCATGTAAGTTCGCCCGGTTGGCTTTTGCAACGAACATGATAATGAACGCCACGGAAGATACAGGCGCCCGAGTACTCTCCGTCAATCTTGACTGCGAAGCGGGGCTGTAACTAGGGGTACGAGAGCTCCGTGTAACTCGACCGTTCCCTGTAACTCAACGACAACCAGCACGAAAGTCATGGCATCCACTATTGGTTGGCAGTCGTGGCTGTTGTACAATCTCGGAAGGATTTTCTTCCACAGATCCATGCTGAGTTCCAAGCACTTCAGGTTTGACGGGCGCCGATGGCGCGATCTGCTGATCGTTGTCGCTATTGCGTCGCTTACTTTAAGCCTTGCGACACGGTTCTGGAGTGCGAATAGTCCTTCCGTACACAATGCCAGTTCCCTGGATCGGCGCAATGTTGAACCCAAGCGGCAGCACCTTAATCAGGATGCCGTCCGTTGGGTCAGCCCAGTAGGCAGCACTTGCTTTTTCAAACCAGTAGTCGTTTACCGGCGAATTGCACCTCCAGATCCTTTGCTGGCAGACCATTTTTTCGCAGAGGTTCTCTATAACCGTCCACCTCCCATCTCTGCAATTCCTCTCTAGTCTTAGTTTTTCTCATCGGTTCTCCGGGCGCGGCCGGATCGTATGTGACGTCCGTCGTGCGGGTGAGCTGATCACTAGCTGAATCCAAGTTCGTAAAACGAATAAGGGAACACGCATGGTTTCTGACCCGCTGTTGCGCGAGCAGGATCTCGATGCGCTAAGAGCGATTGATACCTGCAGCGTCTCGAATGCGATCGAGACTTTCGAGGTACGGCTGAGAAATGCCCGGCTTCGCGGATTCGCGTATCCGCTGCATGTTCGAAGACTTTCCCACCATGGTGGGACATGCGGCCACGGCGAAACTGCGCAGTGGAGAACCGCCCATGGCGGGGCGTGTCTACCACGATCGCAGTGAGTGGTGGAACTCGATGTTGCAGGTGCCTGAGCCGCGCATTCTCATGCTGCAAGACATAGACCATCCTCCAGGAGTGGGAGCGTTTCTTGGCGACATGCATGCCGCGATTCTGAAAGCACTGGGCTGCGTTGGCTATGTAACTAACGGCGCAGTGCGGGAATTGGCCCGCGTTCGCGAGCTGGGCATGCAATTGTTCGCGGGCAACGTAGCAATGTCTCACGGGTATGCGCATATTTTCGACCTGGGGTGGGTTGTCGAAATTGGCGGATTCAGATAGCCCGGGCGAGGTGTTGCATGGAGACCGAGACGGCGTCTTGACAGTGCCCAAAGAAATTGCCGCAAAAGTCCCCACGATTGCCACCCAACTGCAGGCAGCCGAACGGAAAGTCATTGATTTTTGCCGTTCCAAGAACTTTTCGATCGATGCATTACGGCAATTGATGAAGCAATCGATGTAGTGGGAGTCTGCTGGCCCGGGTGCCAGAGAAGGTTGGTATCAGCAAGTGATGAATGAACCGTGCAACGTTCCCAGCGTAGCTGGCGCGCAATCACGCCGCACTCAAGCGCTCTACGGGCTAATGGCAGCAGTCGGAGCGCTCGTTTTGTTGGGATTGCTCTCGTGTTCGGGTGGGCCGGGCGAAAGGGTGGAGGCAAAGGGTCAAACCATCACCACGGTAGGAGTGACCAACGTAGTTAAGAAAAGCTTGAGCCGGCATATCACCCTTTCATCGGAGCTTGTGCCCTTCCAGGAGATCGAGGTCTACGCCAAAGAGTCGGGCTACGTGCAGAAACTCAATGTCGATTATGGAAGCCACGTTAAAAAGGGTGACGTCATGGCGACCCTCGAGATACCCGAGTTACAAGCACAGTTAGAAGAGGATCGGGCAGAAATCGAGAACGCCTCACAGCAGGTACTGCGAGCCCAGCATGAATTGAGCCGGTATGAAGCACAGTACAAGGCTCTACATCTGCAGTACACGCGACTGGACCGGGTTTTCGAAACCAAGCCGGGCATCGTGGCGCAACAGGAAGTCGACGACGCCCAAGGCAAAGATATGGCAGCGGCATCGCAGGTAGATGCAGGTAAAGCCGCGCTGGAAGCCGCACAGAGCCAGTTAGGAGTGGCAAAGGCAAAGCTCATTCACGATCAAACCCTTTATGGCTACTCAAAAATCGTGGCGCCCTTTTCGGGCGTAGTGACGGATCGCTACGCAAACCTGGGCACGCTGGTGCAAGCGGGCACGAATTCCAGCACGCAGGCGATGCCCATTGTAAAGCTGTCGCAAGATGACTTATTCCGGCTAGTTATTCCGGTGCCTGAGTCCTATGTGCACTATATCCGGGTCGGCGATCATGTCGACGTTCGTGTGCCTTCGCTCAACCAGACGTTCCCCGGCAACGTGTCGCGCTTTTCCGTGGAAGTGAAAGAAGACACGCGGACGATGCACACTGAAGTGGATGTTCCAAATCCCACACACGTGCTGATGCCCGGCCTGTACGCGGAGGCTGATATCTCGCTGGAGCACCGGGACGATATCCCCGCGATCCCGCTACAAGCCATCAATCACGAAGGCGATAAGGCCACCGTACTGGTAGTGAACAGCGGCGGCGAAATTGAGGATCGACTGATCCAATTGGGATTGCAGACGGCAACGGACGCGGAAGTCGTGTCTGGCCTGAATGCCGGGGAAAAAGTTGTGGTTAGCGACCGTAGTGGCTTGAAAACCGGACAAAAGGTTCGAGCGCAATTAGTACCAGTCATGCAATACCAGGAACAGAGCGAGTAAAGAGTTCGAGTCGGCCACCGAGAGAGAACTGACATGTCACGTTTTTCGATTCGCAATCCGTACTTCATTGTCGTGATCTGCCTGGTACTGGTGGTGATTGGCGTCACTTCGCTGGCGCGAATGCCGGTGGACTTGTTTCCGGTGATTAATCTGCCCGAGGTAGTCGTCGCCACGTTTTATTCAGGAATGCCACCGGAAGATATCGAGATCGATATCACCGATCCGCTTGAACGCTTCTTCACGCTGGCCAGCGGCATCGATCACATGGAATCCCGCTCTCTGTTGGGAGTAAGCATTATCAAACTCTATTTTCAGCCGGGTACGAGCGCGGACGCCGATGTTACCGAGATCTCGAATCTGGCTTTGGCGGACTTGAAGCGGCTGCCGCCGGGTACCTTGCCGCCCGTTGTGTTGAAGTTTGACGCTTCGAGCTTACCGGTGTGCCTGGTCACGCTTAAGGGTCAGGGCCTTGGCCAAACGCAGCTTCACGATGTCGGCCAGTTCTCCATCCGGAACCAGATCGCGGTTGTGAAAGGCGCCGAGATCCCACCGCCGTTCGGCGGCAAGTATCGACAGATCATGGTCTACGTCGATCCTTACAAGCTCGCATCACGGCAACTTAGTCCCATGGACGTGGTTCAGGCGGTGAACAGTTTCAACCTGATTGTCCCGGCGGGCGACGTGAAGATGGGACCTTTCGATTACTACCTGTATTCGAACAGCCTGGTGGACAACATGGAGCAGTTGTCCCAAGTTCCGGTGAAGACGGTTGGCAATTCATGGGTCTCCGTCAACGATATCGGAAAGGCCGAGGACGCGAACCAGATTCAGTACAACGTGGTGCGGGTCGACGGGCAACGATCGGTGTACCTGCCCATCATGAAGCAAGGCGGGGAGACCAACACGATTGCGGTCGTGGAGGGAATCCGGGCCGCGATTCGCAACCTGTACGACATTCCCAAGCAGTTGGTCGCAAGCGTGGTATTCGACCAGTCCGCGTTTGTAAAGCAAGCGATCAAAACCCTGCTTCATGAGGGATTGATAGGCCTGGTGCTGACCAGTTTGATGATTTTGGTTTTTCTGGGGAGCCTCCGCGCCACGACCGCGGTATTTCTCTCCATTCCATTGTCGGCATTAGCTACGTTTGTGGTGCTGAACCTGTCCGGGAGCACGATCAACACCATGATCCTGGGCGGGCTGGCATTGGCTTTTTCGCGCATCATCGATAATTCGGTGATTTCTCTGGAAAACATTTACCGGCACTTGGAAATGGGAGCGGCTCCGCAAGCGGCCGCGGAAATTGGTGGTTCGGAAGTCACCCTCGCCGTGCTGGCCGCTACACTCACAACCGTGGTCGTTTTCTTCCCTGTGACATTTCTCTACGGCGTGAGCAAGTTCCTGTTCAGCGCGCTCGCGCTGGCCGTAGCGATTTCGCTGTTTGCGTCATACCTGGTGGCGATGACAGTAATCCCGCTGTTCTGCTCGCGCTTTCTGAAAGCGCTGCCCCAGAGCGGCGGACATGTGAGCCCTTCTGAATATGAAGTAAAGCCGACCTCCTCCCGCAAGCACTCGTGCTGGGACAGGTTTACAGCGGGGTTCAATCGCACGTTCAACAAGCTGCTGGACTACTACGAATACTGGGTGAAACGCACCTTGTTGCGGCCGGGACTCACGGTTTTGGCCCTCAGCGCGGCGTTTGTTGCCAGCCTGCTGTTGTACCCCCTCCTGGGCTTGGCGTTCTTCCCGCAGACGGATGCGGGGCAATTCACACTCAACCTCAAGGTCCCAACCGGCACGCGCCTCGAAATCACGGAACAGTATGTTGCGCGGGTCGAAGACCTAATCCGGCACGTGGTGGGCAAGAAAGATTTGGACATGGTGGTGTCCAACATCGGGGTGGTGCCTGACTTTTCTTCTTTGTACACGGCGAACGCGGGGCCCTATATGGCGACCGTGCAAGTTGCGCTGCACAAGTCGCACAGCAAAAGCAGCTTCCAGTACATGGATGAGGTACAAAGGCAGATGGCGCGCGAATATCCCGACCTCCGGACCTTCTTCTCGAGCGGCTCGATGGTGGACGCCATCCTTAACGCAGGAATGCCCGCCCCAATTGATGTGCAAGTAAGCGGGAGGAGTCTGAAGCAGATATTTGGTGTGACGCAGGAGCTTGCGCGGCGCATTCAGCAATTGCCTGGAGTCGGCGAAGTATACATCCCGCAAGACTTGAACTATCCGGGACTACGCCTCGACGTAGACCGGGTGCACGCCGGCGAACTGGGACTTACGGAAAAGGAAGTAGTGGATAACGTAATCACGGCGCTCAATTCGAACACGATGATCGCGCCTAATTATTGGGTCGATCGGAAAACCGGAAATGACTACTTTCTGAGTGTCCAATATCCCGAGAGGGGGCGAGCGGCAATTCACAACTTTGCCGACCTGACCAACATCCCGATCCGGGCGCCGAACCTGAAGCAGCCCACGACCCTCGACACGGTGGTGAAACTGCAAAATGTGCAGACGCCTACCGAAGTCGATCACTACCAGATCCAGCGCGTGACCGATGTCTACGTGACCCCGGTTGGCGAAGACCTCGGCAAGATTTCGGACGAGGTCAACACAACTCTCCGCAATATGAAAATGCCGGAGAACGTCCGCGTCAATTTGCGCGGGATGGTCAATGGGATGAACGAATCTTTTCGGAGCTTTGCCATCGGGCTCTCCTTATCGGTGGTTCTGTTGTATCTGATCCTGGTCGCACAGTTCCGTTCCTTTACCGATCCCTTGCTCATCATGCTCGCGATTCCAATGGGTTTTATTGGGGTGCTTATTGTTTTGCCACTGACCGGAACGACGCTCAACGTGATGTCGCTCATGGGTGTGCTGATGCTGGTAGGCATTTCCGCGTCGAACAGCATTCTGATCGTCGAGTTCGCGCACCGCCTGGAAGAACAGGGGAAGTCGGTGCAGGAAGCGGTGGTCACTTCCTGTCGTGTCCGGCTGCGGCCTGTTCTGATGACTTCGCTCGCAACCATTATCGGCATGGTCCCCATGGCCCTGAAGTTGGGCGCCGGGAGTGAGCAATATGCGCCATTGGCGCGAGCCATTATCGGCGGGCTCACGGTAAGCGTGGTGTTGACGGTTTTCATCGTGCCAGCCGCATATCTGCTGGTGTATGGACAACGGAAGCAGGCGGCCGACCCGTTGCCGCAAGGGTAGGCGATGAGAATCAGTCGACGGCAACTCGCAATGGGACACTTCGTGATTTGGCTCTGCCTGCCGCTGGTCCAGGCGTCGCGCACGAAGCAAACCGAATCGTTCGTGAAAGGTACTCTGCTCGGAATTGAGCGTTACAGGGTCGAGTCGCCGTCTTACACGGCGGGAGGGAGCAATCCTTCGGACGCGCCACTTGCGATCGGTTACTACGCTTAGGACGTGTCGATTCGAGTGAACTGGAACATCTATGTCGGCCGTTATAACTCACCGTTCAAGTACCCGCCGTTTGCTTTTCCCATCAAGCAGCCGCTGCGAGTGCGCGTGAGTAAGTACGTGTTGAGCATTGATCTTCCTGAAGAGGCCGACCTGAGCATGCGGATCGTGAAGACGCTGAGTGACCCTGGTTGCCGTGATGCACCACTAGGCTGCCCCCAATAGCCGGAGTCTTAGGAAGAAGAAGGTGTTTGGAACTCTCGCTGTGATGAGACCAAGAAAACATGCACGATAAGATATCTGTTGCGGTGTTGCTGACAACGATGCTCTGTGCAGGTGCATTCGCACGCCTCTCGGCCAATGCGGAAACGACAGAGGGGCTTCCCACGGCTCCTTTGCCGCAAGCCGTGAACGCGCAAAGCGCTCCCGTGTCGACGGCACCGGCGCAAGCTCCGTCGCAGGCCCAAGGAACCCCGGGCAACCCGCGGACGTCCAGGCAACCTGGTGCGGCCACACCGCTGTCGCTCACATTGAAGCAGGCGGAAGCGTTAGCCATCAAAAACAATCCACAAATCTCCATGGCGCGGCTTTTGGCTCTGGCCTCGCAGCAGGTCACGCGCGAAGTGCGATCGGACTATTGGCCAACCGCTACAGGAGACATCACCGGGGTTGACGCCCAGTCGGGCAGCCGCATCACCGCCGGCGCGCTTAACAATCCCATTATTTTCGACCGCGCAGCAGCCGGGGTGATGGTGTCACAACTGATTACCGACTTCGGACGTACTCGAAACCTGGTCTCAAGCGCCAATTACCGAGCCAAAGCTGAAGACGAGAATGCGGTCGCGACTAAGGAGCAAATCCTGCTCGCTGTAGACCGCGCCTTTTACGGTGCATTGCAGGCACAAGCGGTGCTCACGGTTGCGCAGCAAACGGTGAATGCGCGGCAGACGGTCGCCAACCAGGTGCAAGCCCTGTTTCAGAGTAAGTTGAAATCGGAGCTGGATCTGAGCTTTGCCAACGTGAACCTTGCCCAGGCACAACTGCTGCTGCTCGATGCGCAGAACAATCGGGATGCCGCGGAAGCCACCCTGTCGATGGTGCTGGGAGCGCCCACACTGCAGAAATTCCAATTGGTCGAGGAACCGGGTGCGCCAATGGCGCCTCCTGCCAACGTAGAAGATCTGATTACGCAAGCATTGGCGATGCGCCCCGAGATCCTCTCCTTGCAATACCAGTACGACTCGGCTCGAAAATTCCAGACAGCGGAGCGGGATCTGCTCTTTCCCAGCATTCGCGCGCTGGGCGGAGTGGGAGACACCGCAGTTGGAGATGCGGCAGTTGCACCCAGTCCCGGCGCTCTCAACAATACCTACGGGGCGGTGGGCGCCAACATGCAGATACCGCTGTTTAACGGTTTCTTGTATACCGCACGCGCCCGCGAAGCGAAGCTCAGGGCACAAGCGACCGATGAACGCTTGCGTGATACCAGGAACCTGATTGCCCGGGCTGTGCGCACGAGCTGGCTCAATGCGAGCACTGCATATCATCGCCTGACCGTAACCCAAGAGTTGGTCCAACAGGCAAATCTGTCGCTGAATCTGGCGCAATCGAGATACGACCTGGGTCTCGGATCAATCGTCGAGCTAAGCCAGGCACAACTGCAGCAAACTCAAGCGCAGATCGGCTTTGCGCAAGCCACTTATGACTACCGCCTGAGCCTGGCAGTGCTCGCGTACGAAACCACGGGAATTTAAAGATGTTTTTACCGTTCCGCAGGGCTAGGGCAGAAGATTCGTCGGAATGCGCGGCTCAAAGAGCGACGGCGTCGGAAGCGGAAGCCATCGTTTAGCACCCCGGCAAGGTTTGCCGATGCTTTTCGGAGTCGCGCGCTTCGTAGGCTGGTTTTAATGTTGGACTAGTGCAACTGGTTCGTGCCTCTGGAAACATCGCTGCAAAGACCTTTCGCATAAGCCAGCGGTTGCTGCGGTTATTCGAGAAGTTATTGACCAGCCACAACTTGTGCCCTAGTATCCGGTCATTCCGTCGTCCCATCGGAGTGTGCCGCATGCGCCAAATCCATCGCTGGCTTGCCTGGGTGATGATACTCACAATGGCTATGCCGGCGCTCGGCGCCGACACAAATCTTGCCGTCGTCTATCCGCGGATGTCTGCCTGGGTAAACGGCGCGGCAGTACAAGATTCGCTGGTGGTATTCCCCGAAGATCTTGTACAGACCGATTCTGATTCCGTCGCCAATATCGATTCCTCGGGCACTGACGTGGTCGTACAACCGAACTCGTTGGTGAAGATCGCAGTAAATGCCGTGGAACTGCAACGGGGTTCGGTGGCAGTAGGAACCTCAAAAAGTGTTGCGGCTCGCGTCGGCTCACTGACGATCAGACCTTCCGCCGCTCAGTGGACGCAATTCAGCGTTACCAATGTGGACGGATCCCTCAAAGTGGCAGCACGCACCGGCGAGGTCACCATCGTTGACGAACAAGGATCAACCACATTGGCGGCCGGGCAGGAGACCACGATCGACCAGTCGGCAAGCCAAGACCCGCAAGCCAAGAAGAAGAAAAAGAAACGGGCGGGTGCGGAACCCGGCGCCAGCGGAAGTATCATGGACTCCCGGGCCGCGGTGTTGATCGGCGCAGGAGCAATCGTCGGAGTCACTACCTGGGTCTTCTTGCAGCGAGAAGATCCAGCGAGCCCATATAAGCCGTAGTCGGACAGTTTTCCAACCAAAGAAGCATGCTTCTCGCTTTGAAATGCCTTGCTTTCAGCAAATACGCTATTGCACGGCAGCACATATTTAAGCCTTCCCAAACTTGACCCCTGTTCTATTAAAGGAAAGCCATACCTTCGTGCGTTACGCCTTTTGTTCTCTCGCGCTAAAGCCTGATTAGAATCGGACCTGCCTCTTAGAAATTCTTTATGAGAATACTGTTGGCTGAAGATGACGCTGCGCTGAGCACTTTTATTCGCAAAGGGCTGGAAGCGGAGCATTACGCGGTGGATGTTTCGCACGATGGGGAACAGGCGCGCATCATGGCCTGTGAATTCGAATATGACGTTGCCGTGCTGGACCTGGGTTTGCCGCGACTCGATGGGGTAACGGTTTTGCGCCAGGTTCGCACGCGCAAGCCCAGCGTCCCCATCATAATTCTGAGCGCGCGCAGCCGAATTGAAGACCGGGTGCAATGCCTGGATCTGGGCGCCGACGACTACATGGTAAAGCCATTCTCATTCTCCGAGCTTTCGGCCCGCATTCGCGCGATCTTGCGGCGCAGCCATTTGGCCGCCGTATCTGTGTTGCAGGTCGGCGATCTGAAACTCGACCGGGTGGAGCGCAGAGTGGAGCGCGCGGGAAGGCGAATCGAGCTCACCTCCAAGGAATTCGCGCTTTTGGAATACCTGATGCGCAACGCCGGGCGCCGGATCACGCGCACCATGATCATCGAGCACGTGTGGAATCTCAGCTTCGATACCACGACCAATGTGGTCGACGTTTATGTGAATTATCTGCGGAGAAAAGTAGACGACGGATTCGCCGCGCCGCTGATCCACACCATACGCGGCGTGGGTTACGAACTCAGCGGCTTCGTGGGTTCGAGAGCATGAGTTTCAAGACAAGGTTCGGCGCGAGTTCTTCTCGGCGAGAGCTGGACCAGCTGTTCCATGACCTCAGCCAGCCGCTCACCCGCTTACGGTGTCTGGTTGAAATTCGACCCTGGGACCAGCATTGGACGAACAAATACGCCGACACGGTGCCCGGTTGCTGGCGCGAAATTGCCTGCGGCGTAGCGGAGCTGTGCGCGTTGACGGAGGCGGCAGGAATCTCAACTTCCAGCTCTAAGAAGGAATTCACCAGGTTGCGCGCGTTGCTTCACGCATTGACCTCGCGGGACTCAGATGGATGCCGCCATTCGAGTGACCTACAGCTTTTAGAAAGCGTCGATCAGTTTAGCGCCGGCTTGCAACGCCTACGACAGCATTTGGAACAAGCTTGCGAGGTCCGCAAATGCCGGCGTTCTGCATGACTGTGCATTGCGCACGCGGAATGGCGAGCACCGAACTGGGAAGAATTTGCCGTCAATAGAAAATCCTAATGTTCGATTCATCTATTTCTAATTGAGGCGGTCTGCAATGGGAATCGTGAGCACGCTGTCGAGAATGCCGGCGGAGACACCGGGAGTCATGATCGCAAGCGCCAACCGCGGCTTACGCGAGCAGGTGCTGCATAGCTTGCCGGAGGCGCGCGGTCCAGTGCAACAGGCATGCGGGGGAGCTGACGCGCTGGAAAAACTGGAAAGCGGCGAATGGCAGGTGCTGTTCCTCGACCGCCGTCTGCCTGACCTGGACGCCGAAGAACTGATGCGCATTATTCGCGACAAGTTCCCCGGCATTGAAGTCGTCCTGCTCGACTCCGACGGAGGACATGCCACACCAAGGGTATGGGCTGCAAGTTCGCAATATTCGCGGGTAGCACGCCGTGATCTTACACACGAGTACGCCGTCAGCGCGGAGAGGCAAACCGGGGCGGGTGGAAAGTCAGAAGCTAACGAGGGACTACCCGGCATGATCGGACGCTCGTCGTGCATGGGTACGCTGTATCGCATGACGCGGCTCCTTGCCGGGCGCATGATGACGGTGCTGATCGTGGGTGAGACGGGGACGGGAAAGGAACTGGTGGCGCGAGCGATTCACCAGCTTAGCCCGCGCGCCTCGCAGAGCTTTGTCATCGTGAATTGCGCGGCCATTCCCGAGGCGCTGTTGGAATCGGAACTGTTCGGGTATGCGCGAGGCGCGTTCACCGGGGCGACCCAATCGCAAGTCGGCCGCATCCAGTCTGCCGAGGGCGGAACGCTCTTTCTAGACGAGGTTGGCGACCTGCCGCTCAGCCTGCAGCCAAAGCTCCTCCGCTTCCACGATCAAAAAGAGGTTCAGCGGCTGGGGAGCACAGAGACCGTGCGGGTGAATGTGCGCGTGGTAGCCGCGACCAATTGCGAGTTGGCCGACCTGGCGCGAGCGGGCAAATTCCGTAAAGACCTTTTCTATCGCCTGTCCGCGTTTCCCTTGCGCGTTCCCGCGCTTGCGGAACGGATGGACGATATTGTGCCGCTTGCCCGGCATTTCCTGGCGTCGACCAGCTCGAAGCACGTGCCGGAGTTCACATGCGAGGCGGTCGAGGCACTGCAGAGCCACCATTGGGAAGGCAATGTGCGGGAGTTGCAGCACGTGATGGAGCGGGCGGCCATTCTGGCCGAAGGATCTCCGCGGATTGGGCGGGAACACCTGTTTTTCGGAGGTCTCCCGCTAAGCCCGGAGATCACTCGCAAGGAAAGCGCGGGGAGGATTGCGGTTTCCTTATGACGGCGGCTGCCGCAACTCGATCTGCCAGCAGGAACGAGCATTCGACGCCGGAGTGGATGCTCGGCCGGGCGTTTGCATCGTTCACGGAAGCGGCGAACACGCTGGAACGCTCGTACGTCCAGCTGCAAGACCAAGTGGTGAGGCTGCGAGCCCAGCTTGAAGAAAGTAATCGCGACTTGGCGCGCAGCCTGGAAGAAAACCAGAGAATGCGTCAATACCTGGACCGCATCGTCGAACGCCTGCCGTGTGGAGTGCTGGTCGTGAATGCTAGCGGCGCTGTCTCACTTGCGAATCCAGAAGCCAGGCGACTACTGGGGTGCTCAGACGATCAGCTCCCAGCCAAAGTGTCGGAATTTCCTCCTGCGCTGGCAGCGGCCCTGGAATACGCACGGGCCAAAGGTGGCGAATGCCAATTGGGCACGCCGAAGCCAGGCGAAGCCAAACTGAGCTGGATGAGCATACGGCATGCGGCCCTCGATCATACAGGCGGGCAGAGTTCCGTTTACATCTTGCGCGATATGGCGGAGCAGAGGCGCCTGGAAAACGAGCGCGAGGTCCTGCGGCGACGGCAAGCACTAGCCGATATCTCTGCGGCGTTGGCGCATGAAATCCGCAACCCGCTGGGCAGCATGGAATTGTTTGCCGGCCTGCTCAGCGAGACGGCATTATCGGCGGATGCACGGCGCTGGGCAGAACACCTGCAGTCCGGGGTACGCGGATTGGCTGCAACTGTAAACAACGTGCTGCAGGTGCACAATCCGAAGGCCGCCGAATGGATGCCGCTCGACGTCGCCGAACTCTTGCACTGGGCCCAGGAGTTTCTTTCTCCGTTGGCGCGACAGGCGAAAATCCTGGTCGAAGTCGAAAACCGGGTTTCCGGCGTGCAGGTCGCCGGCGACCGCAACCGACTTCAGCAGGTGCTGCTGAATCTCTCGTTGAATGCGATGCGCGCGATGAACGAAGGCGGTTGGCTCAAGATACGGTCCCAGGTTCTTCCCGACCAACGCGAGGTCGAGATTGCCGTGGCCGACACCGGCCCGGGTATTGCGGAAGAAAATCAGGAACGAATTTTTGAAGCTGGGTTCAGCACCCGCTCTGGCAGTCCCGGCTTAGGGCTTGCGGTTTCGAAAACAATCGTGGAACAGCACGGCGGACACATTTCAGCGGAAAACCGCTGCCAGGGTGGCGCCCTGTTCCGGCTGACATTTCCATTATCGCGGAGCGCGCCATGAAGCGGGTGCTGGTGGTAGATGACGAAGCCGGTATGCGGGCTGGGCTCCAGGCGAGCTTTCAGCGACACGGCTGGCAGGTGGAAGCCGCCGCTGGTGTCGGCGAGGCGCTCGCGAAATTCCGCGCCCGTCGTTTTCCCCTGGTGATTACCGATATTCGCATGACGGATGGCGACGGTTTTGCCGTCATGCGGGAAGTTCGCCGCGTGGCTCCCGGTACCGCGGTAATTCTATTGACCGCGTTCGCGAATGTGCCTGACGCAGTCGAGGCGGTGAAGCGCGGGGCTTGCGACTACCTGGTGAAACCGGTTTCTTTCGAGCAACTGGAGCGTGCGGCGGAGGCAATTCTAAGGCAGGTTGAGCCCTTCGGAGGCGAGCCCCTGATCGGCCATTCTCCGGCTTGGGTACGGGCCGTGCAGCGCGCACGGCTGGTGGCGGGGAGTAGCGCCGACATCCTCATCGAGGCGGAGAGCGGGACGGGAAAAGAACTGGTCGCGCGCATGATTCACCGCCTGAGCCCGCGGCGGGACCATCCGTTTGTTGCGGTGAACTGCGCCGCCTTTCCTGAAACTTTGCTGGAAAGCGAGCTGTTTGGCCATGCTAAGGGCGCATTTACCGGCGCGAACGCCGCCAAGGCCGGCAAATTTGAGCAGGCACACGGAGGCACGCTGCTGCTGGATGAGATTGGAGAAATGGCGCTGAGCCTGCAGCCGAAACTGCTGCGCGCGCTGCAGGAGCGGGAAGTCGATCCTCTCGGCGGAATGCGTGGCGTGCGCGTGGATATCAGAGTCATCGCGACCACCAACCAGTCGCTGCGAGAGTTGGTGGCGCAAGGTAAATTCCGCGCGGACCTGTATTACCGGCTCAACGTGATTCCCCTGACTCTGCCGCCGCTGCGCGACCGAGGCGAAGATATATGCGAACTGGCTGAGTATTTTGCGCGTATTTACGCGGCGCCGCGGAACGCGCCGGAACTCTCCCCGGAACTGCTGAGAACCTTGTCGGCATATTCGTGGCCGGGCAATGTACGGGAACTTTCAAATTTGATGCGGCGCGCGGTGGCGCTGGCCCCGGGACCGCGGTTGGACGCGCAGGAGTTCAGCGGGCTCGAGTTGGCCACATCCGGCGATGACCGCTTGCGGCCCGGGCTCTCGCTCGATGCGATGGAGAAACGTCTGCTGGAGCTGACGCTCGACGCCACAGCTGGAAACCGCTCGCGGGCGGCGGAGATGCTGGGCGTCAGCTTGCGGACGGTGCGCAACAAAATCCGCGATTACCGCCTGCCCGCAAGGGGGAGCTATGTCCATGATTGATACTCCGCTGCTGAATGCGTTAGGTCGTTTTCTAAGCCTGAGCGTGTCCAGGCACGAGGTGATTGCGGCCAACATGGCCAATGTCGATACTCCGGGTTACAAAACGCGCGATATTGATTTTCGCCGGGTGCTCGATCAAGCCACCGGGGGCGATGAAGGCCTGCCATACCAGCCGGCGGCGCGGAAAATTCTCGGCCTCATCGAGAGGCCGGACGGAAACAATGTGAGTCTCGAACGCGAGAGCCTGGCCATGTCACAAAACCAGCTCTTGTTCGACGTGGGTGTGCAGGTGCTTAAGACGGAATTCCGCCGGCTAGCCAGCGCCATCAAGGAAGGAGCATAACGTGAACCTATTTGGCATGCTCGAAATCAGTGGCTCGGCCATGGGGGCGGAACGTCAGCGAGCGGAAGTTGTCACCAGCAACATGGCCAATGCACAGACCACTCGGAGCGAAGCAGGAGGGCCCTACCGCCGGCAATTGCTGGTGTTTCGCGCCCGACGTATGCCGGGATTTCCCCTGCTGCTGGCGGGCAGATCGCAGCCTTCCTCCCCGGGAGTGCGCGTGCAGCAGGTTGTGACCGACCCTTCGCCGCCGGTGCGCCGCTATGAGCCGGGGCATCCAGACGCCGATACGCAGGGCTACGTCTCGTACCCGGCGATCAACCCGGTAGAAGAGATGACGGACTTGCTGGGCGCGGTGCGGGCTTACCAGTTGAATGCATCGGCGGTGCAAGCTTCCAAAAACATGATCCAGCAGTCGCTCGATATCATTCGCTGATTCCGGTTGAGGTAGCGCGATGAACAACACGATTTCCGGTCTTCGTATTCTTCCGGTCGAGACGGGCACCCCGGCGACCTCCGGCAGCCAGGAAAAAGGCAGTTTTCTCGACAACCTGCATGACGCCATCGATCAGGTGGAGCAGTTGCAT
>DASRFR010000048.1:0-7420 GCA_035651455.1 Terriglobales bacterium | reverse complement strand
AATTCGCCTCTGATGCTGTTCGAGACCCCCTATCGACAACTCATCCCGTTCTCCCCGTTCGACGCCAGTCTCGGCGACGCCAACATGCTGATCATGGCGAAAAGCGGCGGAGGAAAGACCTTTCTCGCGCAGCTCAAGCTGCTGATGATGGCGCGGTCGCGGCCGCTAGTGTCGATTCTCGAGCGCGGAGACTCATACCAGCCACTCATTGAACTCATGGGTGGTCGGGTGATCAATGTTGATCTGGACGGCCGGGAGACCCTGAATCCCTGGGACTTGCCGGAAGGCGAGACTGTCCCCAGTAACGAGAAGACGGCGTTTCTGAAGAACCTGACGCGGCACATGTTGGGCGAGAGCCATGGATCTGACACTTCTCTCTTGGACAATGTGCTGAGCGATGCGATCCCGCGCGTCTACAAGCGCTGCGCCATCCGCTATTCGAATCCGATTCCGACATTCAATGACCTCCGCGAAGAACTGGCGAATTGGCGAGATGCCGAGAAGATGCAGCGCACGATCGATGAGGCGCACCTAGCTGCGATCAAGCTGCGTTCATGGACTGAAAGCGGGATTTACGCCAAGTTATTCGATCGACCAACGAGCATGCGCCTCGACAGCGACTGGCTCTTCTTCAACGTGGAAGGGCTCAGCTCCGATCCCCGGCTTGAAACGGCCATGAGCATGTTGATCGCGACCGCGATGGCTACACGGGCGGCCGGGAAGACTGGGCGGCCCAGTATTTCGGTCCTCGATGAGTGCTGGTTCCTACTCGATTCTCTATCACTCGCCCCTGAAGTCGTGCAGTTGTACCGCACCGCTCGCAAGAGGAACTCCAGTGTTTGGGGGATTAGTCAAACGGTCGAAGACTTCGTAGGCACGGAATTCCAGCCCAGGATTCACGGGCCCGGCATTTTGAAGAACGCCAGCACGAAGATCATCGGCCAACAGCCTGGAGATGTTTCGCCCCTGGTCAACCACTTGAATCTGAATCCGGTGGCAGTCAATGAAGTGAAAAGACTTGGGGCGCCACAGAAGGGGCGAGGTGCGGAAGCTTTGATGGTAATCGGAGAAAAAGCCGAGACCACGCAGACCATCCGCATTCTGCCGACCCCGCTGTCCTACTGGGTATGCACCACCTTTCCTCGCGAGCGGAGATACCGCGCATGGTTTCTGAAAGAACATGCGGATCGGCCGTTGCTGGCCAGTTACCAGGAATTGGCCAAAAGGTTCCCTCAAGGATTGGCGGATGTCGCGCCTCTTCCGGAAGAAATTTCCGGTGCAGTGAACGCTGTCTATATTGAGAAATCAGAAGTGGGAACACGAGAAGTGAGAGAAACTTAGCGAAAGAGTTTCGGTTTGCGGCGAGCAGGAGAAACCAGGTATGCAGGTCATTCTCTACGCAGTCTTCTTTGCAGCATTTGCCTCCTTGATGGTCATGGTGAAAAGCCGAAGGAAGTTAGTCGCGGTGACCCTCACCGCAGTGATGGTGATGACTCTCGTAGGAGCGCCACAACCCGCCCAGGCTCAGGCCGGCATTCTCAGCGGAATTCAGGCGATCCTGAACGTCATCAACGGCGTAATCCAGACTGCATTAACGTCGATAAACACGGTGAGGACCGCTCTTAGCAATCTCGATCAAGGTGTCATCTGGCCGCAGCGGTTGATCAATCAAGCCAAAGCCCAACTCACGCAGATGATTGCGCAATACCGGTCGTTGATGAGCAACATCTTTCACGTAAATCTGAAGAGTGCCACTCTACCGGTGCCCCAGGCTTTCGAAGCGGTGGTCCGCGATCATCAGGTGAACGATTTCTCCGGCCTGACAGCGACGTTTAGCAACACCTACGGGCTTATTCCTGTGGCCACCGCCGCCAATCCCACAGATCGTGCGCTATCCGATATGGATGATGCACTGGCGCTCGACAATTTGAAGCTGCTCAAGGCTAGCGACCAGGCCACCGACATAGAACTTCAGTCTGCCGATTCCATCGAGAATGCGGCAGGTCAGGCAGCCCCGGGTTCTGCGCCGTTCTTGACCGCTACGGCCCTTGTTTCTGGCATCCACAGCCAGGCCCTCACGCAAAAAATGCTCGCGGCTGAGCTGCGCCAGGAGGCGGCTCGGCTGGCACATCAGAACACGTTGCGCAAAGACAACGCTACGAATACGACACAATTGCGCGGCGTCCTCGTCAACCTGCTACAGCACCAATGAGGAGGCAGGAAACGAACTATGACCCAAATTACAGATCTGTTTCGGACCGTGACAAATTGGATACGCGGGCACAAACTGCGTGCGGCAATTCTTGCCCTTGTCCTCGTAGTCACAGCACCGTGGCCTGCTAGAGCTCAGTTCGTTGATCCTTGTTGCGCCATGCTGGCCGCAGGTTTGGCGAGCGTCCAGTCAGCTCTCACTAGCGTAGTGGGAGGTGGCCTCAACCAAATTCTCGGTGTCGACAAATCAATACAGCAGTTTCAGCAAACCGTGGTTTGGCCGCAGGCCCTGATCAATCAGGCGAGAAGTCTGGTTGGCCTGCTGCAAGGCAACTTTAACCAGATTCAGAGTTTGATGAGACTGCCAGTCAATAGTGCGACCCTCCCTGCTTCCCGACAATTGGAGCAGGTACTGTTGTCACGCAACCCGAATCAGATTGCGCAAACTTCGAGTGCGTACGTCACACTTTACGGTCCCGTGCCGGGGCAGACCGAGGCATCCACACAGGTGCTGAACATGGTGGACATGACCGATGCGGCCGCTCAGGCCGCGATGAAACGGGCGATCGAAATCGATGCCTTGGCGGACCTTGAACTTCAGGCAGCCAATCAACTCAATCAAATCATTCAGAACGCCGCTCCGGGGAGTGCACCCATCGTCGAGGCGCAAGCTGACACTTGGCTGATTCGGGCGAACGCTTACACGCAAGCCGCAACAGCCGACCTGATGCGCTTGCGATCCATCGATCTAGCGAACGCCAGCGCCGACATCAAGATGGGGGCAACCAATACCACCAGCCTGCGTCAAGCTTTGGCCAATCTGCTGCAACACCAGTAGGAAGTGATTATGCCCAGTTTCTATTTTGAGCAACTGCTGCAGAACGGACTGAATGGCATCGACCAGCAAGGCATCACTGGGGCGGTACTTCAGATTGCCGGTGTCGTGTTGATGCTGAGTCTGGTCTGGGCAGTCTATGAAGCCTACTCAAATGCGGGCGATGTGCGGTCATTGGGCGTGGCCGGTGTGAAGTACTTGGTCTTAGGACTTGTGTTCTTGAACTATCAGAGCGCCTTTCGCGCCGTGAACGGAATGTTCAATGGCGTGGCCGACGGGATCTACAAGCTTTCGGGTGGTCTCGACGCAGTCCAGTCTTGGTTGAATAGCTTGTCCCAGGCATGGAATTCAAACCCCAACTGGTTTTCGGCATTGTGGAACCTAGTCTCGGGTGGAGCCTCCTCGATTATCGCCGGGTTGCTGACGCTCGTCGGCTATTTGCTACTGCCTATCACGTACACGCTCTTTACGCTCTTCTATGCGCTGTATGGGGCAATCTTGTACGTGGTTGGGCCGTTTGTGCTGGCGCTGATGCCGTCGAGGGGCTTAGGCCAGATGGGAAGATCGTTCTTTACAAACATGATGATCTTCCAGTGCTGGGGCCTGCTGTACGCCATCCTGCAATCGCTGATGTCTGCGCTACAGATCACGAATCCGATGCAGTTTAGTGGGTCATTCCTCCAAGCGTTTGTTGGTTCCAGTCAGATGATCGTGATGAGTGTAGCAAGTGTACTCCTGTCGATCATGATCGCCTTGATTCCCTTTATCGCAAGCCGCATCGTTCGCGGCGATATCGGCAGCACGCTCCTGACGGTAGTGAGCGGAGCGGTAACAGCGGGAGCTGTGGCATCCGGATTGGCGATGGCTGGTGCGGAAGGGGTTGCCGCAGGGCGCACGGTTTCTTCGGAGGGACCGCCGTCGGCACCCGGAGGAGTTGGCGTTGCAGGCCAGAATGCGAGTTCCGTCAGCCAAGTACAGGGCACCGCAGCGAGCGGCTCTGCAATAGCGGACTCAAGGCCACCGGCGGGTCTTAGCTCCGATCCAGGTAACAGTGCGCGAGCAACTGCCACGACAGGAACTCAGACTTCCTCCGTCTCTGGAGACCCCGCCTCATCCACGAGCGCTGCGTCTTCTTCGGCGGAAACTGCTTCTCCGTCCCTCTTGCGAAATCCCCAGACGGGCCAAGTGTTTTCCTGGAACGGCAGTGGTTGGCAAGAATCCGGCCACGTGGCCACGCCCGGAGGCGGTGACAGCAGCGGTACCTATGGCTCCACGAATTGGACGGGGAATGGCGGCCGTTCGGCTCGCGGCTATACCGGGCGCAGTCTCGCTGGTCTCGCGGCTTGGCAGGCTGGGCACGTGATGGGTAGGACGATGCGATTCATTGGAATGGGTACGGAACAATGAGCAAAGAGAAAGCGCGGAACGAAATATCGGAGATTGCCAGCTATACGAGGTATTACGAACACGATGGCATGTTGCGCGCTTATGCCAATCGCGCCATGTTCCTAGCAGTTCTCTTTGGACTCATTGCATTCGGCTCCCTAGGCTTTGCGATCTACGTCCGCATTCAGCCACCGACGGTCATCCGTGTCGATAAAGATGGAAATGCCGCGGTCGTTGGAGGGGCACGGCAAGACCGAGTGTCGCAACTGGAGTTGACTCTCGCTGCACAAGCGGCCAGTCCTAACGCGAACTCCGTCCCCGGCGTCGCACCTACCGATCTCGAAGGCAAAGCAGTCGTGCGGCGCTTCCTTGAGCACTACCTTTCGTACACACCGGACTCGGCACCGCGCAACCTGGCTGAGTCATTAAACATGATGACCACCAACTTGCGGACATTCACGATGAACAAGCTGCGCGATGACGACACCATCGGAAAAATCCAAGTGGACCACATCATCTCGGATTTTCGAATCCGCTCGATTGAGCGGACGAAGAGCAGCCCGTGGGAGTACGTAGTCTTCGGGGTCAAGGAAGTACACAAAGTGAAGGACGAGGCGGAGATCACCGACCGTATTGTTGGCCAATATAAGGTTCGCCTCGTCGAACAACAGCGCAACGAATTTAATCCCAGTGGGCTGCTGGTAGCCGAATATTCGGAGAAACAAATGGTCGGCGAGCGCGATAACGATCTCGAGCAGAGGAGTGAACTAGACAAATAACGGCGAAATCGAGGCGAGTGAATTCGATCTGGCGCCAGCGAGTTTTAGGAGCAACGATCAGGAGTTGAACATGGCCAGTAGCACAGCAGAGTCAGTACCGGCAATTGCAAGGGCAACCAGAGCTGATGGCAGTGCAGAGAAACCAGCAACTCGCGCGCGACGCCCTCGAGCGAACGGGACCGAGGAAGAGAGCAGTTTTACTCGCTATTTCCTTGCCAAGGCGAACGGCGATGGAAGCATCCCTGCCTTAGACCGAGAGCTGGCGAGCGAGGGCGAAGCCCTCGTCGAAGCGCTGCGTTCGGGAGTGACGTTTTACGCAATTCAAGAATTTCGCGTGATCCCGGATTTTGCGAGCAGAAGGCCACAACTACAAAAGGAAGCCGTCCATGGGAAGCAAGCCTCGTGACGTTCGGATTTTGTTACCGCCGTCAAAGTAGAGATTGCAAATGAATGCTGCTATGACTGGCCGACAACAAGCCGCTCTGGAGCGGCTCATACGAATAGCGCAAGCGGATACCGGACAGAGCCGAAGGACGGCCGAGTTTTTGCTGAGTTGGTGGAACGCGTCGAACTGCGGTGGCTTCGATCTGACCACGATGTGGGGAGTGGACACACAAATTGCCGCAGACATGGTGACGGTGTTTGCCCTTGTGGCGGGCTGTCACCGCTACCCGGACGATCTTGGTTATGGCGAGGAGTTCCGACGAATTGTCCACGCCTGGCGCCCGGCATTGCAGAGCGATGCCGAAACCCAGACGACTACTTTTCATAACGCTGGCTTCATTCACAGATGAAGTTGGTCTGTAGTGAGCGATCCGCAAGCTAATTGCGGTTGAGTGCTGGCAAGGTTCGCTTCGCTGAACCTGGCCGGAAACCGAAACGTTTTCGTCCAGGACAGCAAGAGAGCCGCGCTCAGCGTCCCTCTTTTCTGTTCTGGTAACAGACAGAAAAAGGAGGAATGAATGGTGAAGCAACGGTTTCTGGTGCTATTCCGACGTTGGCTTGTCACCCTGGCGAAGGTGTTGGGACCGATCCTGTTGTTCGAAGTGCTCCTCTCGGTCCGGGAATACCTTCAGGTAGCGCCCCTAGGCATTCTGGATCTGCTGACGGGCGCGTTTGTGAGTCTCCTACTCACGGCCTCGCTATGCGGGCTCTGGGCCTGGGGAGAATGGTCTTGGTCGAAACTGCGCAGGATTCGAGGTTTCGCGAATGAGCTTCGGCTGTGTTCACAGAATTATTGGAGTCCTGAACCAGTGAAGGCCAAGAGGACGTAGCGTCTACATCTCGTGCTGGCCGGCGCCTCGCTGCCCAGCCGGAATCTTTGGTTCGGTTCTCGGCAAGGGCGGCGAAGAGACTGGCACGAACAGTCTCCTCTGGCTGTCCTTGCTCGACAGCTTAAAGGAGATCAGTTATGTCTGAGCTTACGAATTGCGGCGCCAACCCGGTGTTGGCGCTCGAAATCGATCGCAATGGCAGTGTGACGAAGAAGGCGATGAAACTCGATCAGGATTCGCAACTCACAAATAGCCTCCTGCAGAGACTCTATCCAGGCATTCGCGTGGCCACTGTGGATGTGCCCACGGAACCACTGGATCCCTGCGAGCAGGCTATGGTTGAGCAGACGCTGACCCAGGTCGAGGTGGACGGCTTGCGCTACAGCTTGGTGGGAGCAAGCGGCAGCGCTAAGAATGGCAAGTTCTATGCCGTTGAAAATTCCTTCGAAAAGAAGCTTGGGGAGAGATTTCGCTTTTCTCCGCAAGCTGCGATCACCTACTTCGGCATTCTCGTGTCCGCCTGCAAGGTGCTAGTAGAGGAACCTGATTGCCGTGTGATGGTGGTCGATGATCGTGAATTCGGCACCAACGATTGCCGGGGATGGCTCTCGCAGTCGTTGTTCCGCAAACTCCAGCAAAAGCACGAGGCCGAGCTTCTTGCCAAAGAAACGGAGAGACTCCTGGCTCAACGGATGGCCGATGGTTCCGAGGGCTTCTCTTTATCAGAGGAAGAAGAGGCGCAGCTTCTAGAACAGGCGAAGCGCAGAATTCAAGGCAAGCGAATCGGCGCTAACCGCTTTTATCAATTTCGCCTGGCGTTCGATCGGACCCAGGCGAAGGGCGCATTCAAGGTCATGGCGGATGAAGTTGCGCGGCATCTTGACGCAGACATCATCCTGCCCAGATCCTGCGTCAAGCCCAAATACCAGGGAGGC
>DASRFR010000047.1:0-1060114 GCA_035651455.1 Terriglobales bacterium | reverse complement strand
TCGACCACGAAAATTTCCATACTTCGCTGGGGCGGATCGTTGGTGATGCTCCGAAGACATAGCTCCAGATAGCGTTTGGCATTCCAGGCGACAATGACAATTGAGATGTCCATCAGTGCAGAAAGAGATCCTAAGTTGTTTCTGAGCCAATTCCGTGCTGGCTCACTACTGTGCGCTCCGTTCGAGTAATTCCATCAACAAACGGTTCCTGGAGCAAACCCATGCTATCCTGCGACCGTTGAAAGCCACAGCCGGCGTAGGAGGAGAAGCGATCGCCATTTTTGCAGCTCGCGCTTGCCGCAGTGCGGAGTCTAAATCGTCGATTTCATAGCAGACGTGATGCAGTCCCCCGCCTTTTTTCAGAAAGCTGGTCACGGGTGATGTGTCGCTGGCGGGCTCTACTAACTCCAAGACCGGATTGTGCCCATCAACGGGGTAGAAAAAAGCTACGCGAACTCGCTGCAGGGGGTCATGGATAGTTTGTCCATCCCAGCGCGCTGACATGGAGCTCGCAAATTCTTCGGCTACGGCCGATATGGATGACACCACCAAACCCAAATGGTGCAGAATCGCCTGCGTTTCGAGCAACGGTCCTACGCCCAGGGCCAAATCCACCGCACTATACCGTTCGTTCGTTGTGTCCAATGGTGAGGAAATTTCCGTCATAGTCTCGTCGCATCCCATTTTGTACAGGCATCGACAGTCGTCTTGATTCGAATTTCGGGTAGGTTGTCATTTCCCCTCCAACGCGCGACTAAGCGGTTTGGGGAATCGCAGGCCGCGCACTCCGCGAATGGCATCGTGAAGGGCCAAGCTCGTCCTGATAAGCGCGGACGATAGAACACTGCCGCATTTCACGAAGGGGACTAACTGCGTAACATCCGAACCCGAAAACCCTCTCTTAAAGTGGTACACACCTGGGTTTCCTTCCGGATCGATGCCTCCCAAGTCATAAAACTTTACGCAGTTCTCTTTAAGCGATTGAATTAGCTTCCAGTGTAGGAGGTAAGATCCCTTCGCTTTCAATCCGGCATCACTGGTTGCGCCGAGGAGATAAATCGCTGAATCACCCATTGCCGAAGCAACAAGGCCAGCGACAGGTATTGCGTCTTGCTTGCATATTAAGATCCGAAATCGATGGTGCTCGGGGAGTGCTTCCCGAATTTGCTCGAATTCCAGAATATTGACTGTAGTATCGAATGTCTTGCGATTTCGCATCTCGCGGTACATGTCGCAGAAGGTCCGAAACTCTTTCTTGCCGGTCCCCACGACAACCGTCAACCCGTTTTTTTCCGCAGTCGTGAGTTGGTTCCTCCACTTCTTATCGAAATTCTTACGCAGTTGCTCGATTGGAGGCGAGAGGTCAAGGAGAGAAGTTCTATACGTATTGTGTGCGGTGCGGAATTCAGTTTTGAAGTTTGAGAAAGCAGATTGGAATACTTCCGCACGCGAAGAGCCCTCAAACCCATTTGGCACCACTTTCAGCAAGAGCCGTCTCTTACTCACGTACTCTGCCTCCAAAGAGCGAGCCATGCGTTGGATCGCTTGGATGTCCAATTCTCCTCCGCGCCTCTGAAACAGCGGACCCCATCGCAGGTAAGCTATTCCAAATTTCAGCTTGGTCGGACGAACGATCCTGAGTTGTGCTATGGCTACGACTTCATTATTCCGCTTCAGAACCAGATGGCTGAGATTCTCTTTTCCCCAACGCACGGCACCATAAGACCAGGTTTGATAGAGACTGGCATCGTCGAATAAATCCAGCATTTGCGACCATTCTGCCGGCGTGGCGCGATCAACTTCCACCTGCCAGACAGCATCTGGCATGGGAGTGCGTAAGACGTCTTCGCATACTGCGGCAGTCTGATCAATCAGCATCGATTAGATTGGCGACGGCTCTGCGGCGCCGTCGAGATTTACGTCGTTTGTAAATAACTCGCCACTTCGGCGAATGTGGCGGTTCTTCGGTGAGTAAGCCGCTGGCACGTCATAACGCCACACCATACGGCCTTCTGCGCTCCCCTGCAGAAGGCTGAATCCAAGCTTACCGTAGTGCTCAGCGACCATAGCGTTCTTCTTAGATGGAATGTACACTCCCATAATCTTGCTAATCCCGCGGCTCTGGCACTGTTCGACAAGGGAATCGAACATGGCCAATTCCATTTCTCGCTGCAGGACCCGACAGCTCATGAGCCAAAGATCAAGTTCCACTGTGTCCCCGAATACCTGTCCCACCAGGATTGACACCAATCCATTGTCCCCAAATCGGTCCGCCAATCGCCCATACAAAGTAATAAAACCTGGATTTTGCGACATTGCCTCAACTTCGGCACTCGTATAGCGTTTTGTCGTGAGATTGAACTGATTTGTCTTGTTAATCAACTGTGTGATCCGTTCCAGGTAGACGGAACGGAATGGGGCAATCTCCGCGGTCATTTCCAGCGAGGCGAGAAACTGACCGTAGTCACGAAAACTCGACTCGCAAGCTTTCCGCTGAGCATTCGAGCTGTAGTAGGCCGAGCGGCTGACATCCTCCTGAAGCACTTGGTGCACTTCGAAGTATCCTGACCGTTCAAGGATCTCGGCGAATGAGGAAACATCAGAACCTACATCGGGCACCGCAATCTCAGGCAACTCGTCCGCTACGAGAGCCCTCTCCGCCGGGTTATCATCGACGAAAACCATGCTATCGAGGCCGATATTGAGCTCCATGGCTATATCGCGCAGGTTGCCTGGCTTCGGATCCCAGTTCGCTTTAAACACACTGAAATCCTCGAGTTTCAAGATGCTGTCGGGGTGTGAGAATCCCTGCTTGGCATTCTCGACCTCATTCTTCGAACATACTGCGAGCATGATGCCGCGTTTCTTCAGCGCTTTAACGTAACGCTGGAAATCCAGAAATGCTTCGCCTAACGGATGCTCTCGACCAAGAGTGAGGTTTTGCATACCATCATCGCCAATGACGCCGCCCCAGAGAGTGTTGTCCAGGTCTAGGACGAGACACTTCTTGGTCTTGCCGTAAATTGATTTGATAATGGTAGCGATGTTACGTGCCAAGGCTACGGTCGCATTCGGGCTAAGCGCCATGTGAAAGTTGTACCAGTAGCCGTGTCCGAACCACTCCGTGAGACCCACCTGTGCAGAGAGGTAATGGATGTCGTTGATGTAAAACTGTGAGTGGCCGCGTGCGAATTGTGCGAATTCAGCATTCAGCCTCATGAGGAAGTTCAGCCGGCCGAACGACTGGGAGGCTTCTAAGTTTCCGAGAGGCCGCAGACGCGGAAAGTCGAAGTTGTTCTGGATAATAACTGCGCCAAGGCTATTGGCAATCTTCTCCCAAAGAAATTCAAACCGCTGCATTTCCTGTCGAACTCGCTCTTCAACTTCGGCTTCGGTTTCGAGTAGTTCAGGAAAGTGCGCCACATTGTGCCAAGTGGTGTGGATAAGCACGATATCGGGCTTGAAACTTGTAAGTTCTGGATTCTCGAAAAGGACATCTTCATGATAGCGGTTATAGCCGGACTCATAGAACGCCGGCTTGATACCCTGTGCAAGCAGAAACAATTCCAGCATGTTCTTAACTTCGGTGGTCGTCGACCCCCCAAGAATGGCAATCCGAGTGGATAGCAGATCCGGTTGCTTCAGGAATTCCTCCCTTAGCACTTTTCTCTTTCGCAAAATGTGCGCGACCGCGGTCGGCAACTGCGGCGCTTGTGCACTCGGTGTGTTGACGCTTGTAGGCATACCCATCTCTGGCGCACTGCTTACGGTCACGCTTAGGCAGCGCCCTCTGCCCCCGCCAGTCGCAAAAGATCGGCGACTGTAGTACAGGTCACAATCTGCCCTGGAGAAACGTTTGTACCGTTATTACTTTCGGCTAGGGCAATAAAGGTTATTAGTGAGGTCGAGTCCCAGTTTTGCAGCTCCTCCAACTTCTCGTTACCGCGAAGTGTTCCGGCAGGTAACATTAGGATCTCGTCCATCTCTAGAAGGAATTCGGCTCGTGTCATAGAAATACAATCCGTGGCGGTTTATTGCGGCTCTAGCAAGTATGGTCTGTGTATGTGTTTGTGGTTCGGGGTTCGCTGCTCGAAGCTGTACCACTACTGGCATTCTGGTTGGAAATGCCCTGCCAGAGGTAATTCTCGTTTAGCTGGAGTGCACTCTTGTAGTTACCCGCCTTTGCTCCACCCAAAAGCGAGTTCCTTATTGCACGAAGTCGGGGCAACACTTCGATCTCGGAAAAGCGCGCACTATCCGTTTCGCCCCTCATGCTGATCCGATTCAAGCGGCAATTGTCAGTCGTGGACGAGTTCGTGCGCCCTTCGGCCAGAAAAACTGCTTCATATCCGCGTCGCTGCAGGTGCCTTAGCAAATCCCCGCTTAGGTCAGCTGAGGAGCCGTACGGGATGCTGAACGACCGCACCCGGCGTCCCGATAGCGCCTCTAATTTCACTCGGTTTCGATCTATCTCTTCGTCAAACTCATCGCCCATTAGTACCCGGCAATTTACGTGAGAATATGTGTGGTCACCGATCTCGACCCCAAATGCCGCAAGCTCGCGCAACTGCTTACTAGTCACATACAGATGTGCTTCCTTTGCTAACTCGGACGCTCCGATATGTAGCGACCGGAGCAGACGCTCATGAAACGCTTTCCTTTCTCGCAACGGAATACCAGGAAGAAAGCGTGAAAAAACCTCAGCAAGCGAAACGACTTGGTGTCCTATCTCGCCTTTGAGCTCGCAGATCGCAGCGTTGATCGCGTTTAATCCTACAGTATTAGCCACGTAACAGACTAGATTGTCCAGAGCTATTTCCCGATTGTCGAGACAAGCAGCGTTGACAAAGAACACAGCCGGCACTCCAAACTGCGCGCAGAGTGGCGCGGCAACTTCAGTTACCGACGCGTAGGCATCGTCGAAGGTAACCAGTACCGGTCGGCGGGGTAGTACGCCACCATTGAAACTCGCCAAAACGTCCTGCAAGCTGACTGGAGTGAAATAGGTGGTTAAAAATCGTAAAGTTGCTTCAAAGGTCTGGCGGCTAACAGTGCCACCTAAGCCTTTTGTGAACGGCGAATCGCTATCGGAAATATTATGAAAAAGCACGCATCGCAGTGAGTATCGTGGACCTAATATATGAGCGATTGGGAACGCGCCTGGAAGGTGCCATAGGATCCCCCCGGCGACATTTAGTGCAGACCGCCGACCGTCGCCGGGTCGGCCCGTGATTGTGAACTGTGCTGGCATCCTGCTTACTAAGAAACGTCTAATTTGTTATCGCCGGGATAGCGTCGTGAAACATCCGGTGCCATAGTTCCAATGTGACCAGAGAGAAAATTTCTTTGGAATAGGTGCCCCGCTCGCGATTCGCATTGAGGAGAGTTTCAACGGAGCCTTTTCGAAAGTATCCTCTCTGGGTGGTTCTGCGATCAGTCAAAATGGAGCGAACTGTGTCTCTGCATTCGTTCCGCAACCACGATTCGTAAGGAACTGGGAAACCGGCCTTTTTTCGCTTTAAAATCATCGCTGGCACCCGCTTCGAAAGCGCTTTCTTCCAGATGTACTTCAAAGTGAAGCCTTTCAGCTTGTAATGCGTGGGAAGCGAGGCAGCAAACTCGAGAAAACGATGGTCAAGCAATGGGACACGCAATTCTAGGGAATTTGCCATCGTCATCTTGTCCGCCTTGATCAGCAAATCATCCGGCAACCAGGTCTTGGTGTCAATGTAAAGCATCTGATTCAGGACATCTTCATGCGTCACCGCAGAGAACAGCTTCAGTAGTGGCCCAATCGTAAATTCCTTGTCGACACCCTGTAGGAAATCCGTTGAATATAGCTCGCCTATTCCGTTCCCGGAGTAACAGTACGGAGTTGATGTCCGGCTGTAATAGTACTGCGGAAAATGCGAAGCGATTAAGGGGCCATATTTGGCAAGGGTTTCAGAATGTGCCAATGAATTTAGTTGGTTCAGCCCCCACGAAAGTGGGCCATTCAACGGAGGGCAGATCTGTTTGAGCCGCTCCATCCAGACGATGCTGCGATAGTTGTTGTAGCCGGCAAAAGCCTCGTCCCCCCCTTCCCCGGAAAGAAGAACTTTGACATGGCTCCTTGCGAACTTCGATACATAGTACATAGCGATTGCTGGCGGCTCACAAACCGGCTCCTCCATGTGCCAAACGTATTTCGGAAGAAACTCCGAAAAATCGGCCGCCGAAATCGACATATCGTGATGATGACTCCCAAAGCTCTCTGCGGCTAATTTGGCATACGGTCTCTCATCCGCAATCCCGGAACCTGAGAAACCCACGGTATAGCTGCTGATCTGTTGCGATGTCCTTTCGACAGCGCAGCTCAACACGGCTGTCGAATCTACGCCGCCGCTAAGCAGAACACCTACCGGAACATCAGCAATCATGTGTTGTTCAACAGTTTCAGACAGCAAACTGGACAATTCAAGTTCCGCTTCCGCAAGGCTCGGCGAATGGGATGGCTTTACAAATTGAAGATCCCAGTACTGCCGGAGCTCCGTCCTCCCATTCCTAATCAACAAATAATGGCCAGGTGCGAGTTTGCGAATTGATTGGAGCAGAGTTTCTTGGCCCGGTACGTAGAGAAAAGTCAGAAAACGGTCAATCATTTCCGGAGCCAGACTTCGGCCAACTATCGGGTCCGTCAGGATGGCCTTGATCTCCGAGGCAAATACAAGCTGTTTGTTTGAAAGCGAATAGTAAAGAGGCTTGATTCCGACGCGATCCCTCGCCAGGAAAAGCGTCTTCGCATTTTCATCCCATATAGCGAAGGCAAACATTCCGCGGAGTTTCTGTAAGCATTCAGGGCCAAGCTCTTCATAGAGGTGGACGATGACCTCGGTGTCGGTTTGCGTCTTAAAAATGTGACCCTTGGTCAAAAGAAACTCGCGCAGTTCTCGGTAATTGTAAATTTCACCATTAAAAACGATCCAGATAGTGCCGTCTTCATTCGAAAGTGGTTGGTGGCCATTACTAAGGTCGATAATCGAGAGCCGCCTGAAACCCAGCCCCACCTCGGACTGAACGTGCAGCCCTTCATCGTCAGGACCGCGATGACGAATAGCGTCCATCATTGCCCGAATCAGGGCAGGGTTAACTGCGACGCCTTGCTCGAAATTTAGTTTTCCACAGATCCCACACATAATGATGCTTGCGACTGCCCCCCGCACTCACTTCCAGATAGTTTCGAGTCCGCAAAGCCGACGCAATTGTTGGCGACGGAGGTACTTGATGAATTCTGTGTCGTTCACGCGTGGCATCGACGTGTAATACCCTTTTACGAAACCGTATGCCGTTGCAGCGGCACCAGTGACATAGGGCTTCTGTACTAGTCGTGAAATGCAACTGGCAATGAGGAACAGCGGGTGATAACCAGAAACGTAGCACGCAACGCCGCGTTTTATTCTATCGTGCAATAATCCTTCTGCGGTCCCGGTAAATCGATGATGAACAATTCGAAGTTCCTCAAAGCTGTAGGTCTTCCAGCCCAGCATATTAGCCTTTACCTCATCAATCGTGTCCCATCCCGGAGCCTGCACGAGACCACCGATCGCCTCCCAACACGCCCTTTTATAAATTTTGGTTGCGCCTCTTACATGGAACTTTGGATTGGTTTCGAGTTTGTGATCACCACCAAGATCATGATAAATGTCGCCTCCGCCAATCCCGAGGTGCGGATCCTGTTCAAAATGCTCGAAGCACTTCTGAAAATAGTTCGCAGCCAGGCTCAGGTCCCCATCGAGCTTTACAATGAAGTCCCAATCATTGCCGCGAAGCACATTGTAGCCGGCATAAAAGGCTTCCATAACTCCGCCGCCCGCCTTACGGAATCCCCTGTTAGGGCGGTGAACCACCCGAATCCAGGAATTCTGAGCTGCATGACGATCAAGAATTTCGGCTGTTCGATCTGTAGAGCCGTCATCGACGATGACCCATTCCACAGGGCGTATCGTCTGTTGTTGCAAGGAAGAGATAGTCGCCTCAATAAAGCGTTCTTCATCGCGTACTGGCGTAATAATCACATATCGGGTCATCTTTGGTGCTGAGGGAAGGTGGCCGTGATCACTTCCGGGAAACATCCTTGCAGACCATGGAAGATTTTCATAACAGAGCTGCTGGCTGGTCTTTCTCCTCTTAATAAATATCAGCCATACAATTACACAAGTACAAAACAGCAGAAGAATTGCTCCGCAACAAATCGTGAAAAAGCCGAATGCCTCGTGCTCGTAGTAAGAACGCGTAAAAGCCTTACCGAAAGAAAATCGTGGAAGAGCTATATCCCTAAAATCAGAAGCCATTCTGAGCAAATACACACGGAGTGACTTTTGTGAAGTGCCTACGGAGGCGAGCTCCAAATCATTGTTGTATAAAATCTGAATGTGACTGAGGCCGCCATTAGCGACAGGCACCCGAAGCTTGAGACTTCCCTCATTTAACGTGAACGGAAGCGCCCGGCCATCGGCACTCACCGAGGCAATCTGGTGGTGGCCGCTTTCTTGCGTCGTCACATAGAAGTCAACATCTCTACCGTAAGTATTCTCCAGTTCAAAAGCGTTGGAGAACGTAGTCACGTCGTAATTCGCATCCGCTCTTAATCGAAATAACGTCATATGGCGAACGATATCGCCCACGTTGCGCCACCGAGTGTCCGGCTGAAGTTTATTCACCGCATCCGCGGTCATATTGAAGGCGCCCGACCCAGCTGCGAACATTCCGTGATGCGAATAAAAGAATAGCGGGTTATCCAGGAAACCGTTGACCGCTATGAACGGTTCCGGAGCATGCATTTCTGCCGAATAACGATTGATGCTCGGGAAATTAGCGTAAGCGAGTGTTACCGGTCGCAAGGCGGACAGGAGATCCTGGGAATTGCTGCTACCCAAAGGCACATTCGAAGAGTTGATGGTAGCCAGAAAATTGTAAGCTTTGAGGTCATCCAAGATATCTTCCGAGCCGATATTGTGAGGGAAGATCATCACCTTGTCATATGGGATTCCTGTCAGCTTTTCGAACTGATCCATTCTGACTAGTGACTGCTGCACATCAAAAATCTTCTCGACGCGGGACTCTATGAACTCCTCGTGATCATGATTGTTCCCATGAATGCATATAGAATAACGTTCAGGGTGACTGCGAAAAAGGGAAACGACATCCGGCTTATTTCGATCATAATTCCATGGAATGAAAGCAATTGTGGTGTGGAAGTTATGCTTTTGCATTTCTTCCAAAAGGTTCTTGTAATCAAGATGCCCGTAAGGTTGGCGAAGCCAGGGATCATCGATGGTAAGGTTGGCGTAGTGGTGTACAGCATGCCAGCCTTGGTCCCCCGCGCAGTACTTGGCGAATATCATCATCGGCGCGACTTTTACAAATGCGCCCACTATGCTGTCAGCAGTCCACCTCATCGTGCTGTCGCTCTGCGGCAACGTCCTTGCCAGAACGAACATCTTTTGTTCGCCTAAATCCTCTTCAATAAGCACCGGGACGTTATGACCGCCTTGTGCCACGGACATGACCAGTTGAGCTTTGCTGCCACCGGAGAGCGCAAGATAGAAGGTCTCGTTACCCGGAAACGGGAGCTCCACACCGGCGAGCTGACGGGTCACTACAGTCTGGGATCCGAACTCATAACGAAGCGGGACGGACCCCGCCAGCCGGTTTGCACCGACCAGCATTCCTTTAGACCACCTCTCTAGCAGATTTGAGTCGGTATCTGCTGTCACTCCAGCAACAAGCAACGGTAGACTGCCTCGTGGTCCACGCTTTAGAGATTCCAGCAGACGATCTTGATGTACAAATCGGAGTGCGTCTGCTTCGATCACCACCGCGACTGTTTGTGTCTGAACAGCTGCTGCCTTGAGTGCTGGCCCAACATCGGCGCTGCCCGCGTCGATAACTGTGAGATTCAACCCATAAAACTGTGCCGCGATCTCCAGTTGCCGCTGCTCGGGAGTCAGGGCTTTCCCGGAACTAACCAAAACGATATCCGCTGAATGGACAAAAGGGCAGAACGCCACAATAGCGAGCAGAACCGCGCCAAAAAAATGATACGGACAGGTTCGCCTGCCGTAACGACGGATCGGTTGCTTTCTGCCTATGACCATTGACATTGGAAAGTTGCAGTTGCTGCCAAATACGAGGACTGTCATACAAAAAAGCTAAACAGGTTGTGGCTCTAAGGCGCTAGCATAAGCGTGAATCAATGTCTGCTTTTCATTTTCCCAGTTCAGGCTTTCATCAATTCTTTTCCGTCCACACTGCCCTAACTCTTCTCGAAGATCCTTGCATCCCAGCAATTTCGTAATCTGATTGGCAAAGTCGATGGGATCGTTCGGAGTCGCGTATAAGGCGGCAGGACCAGCGGTGCGCCGTCCTTCTTTGAGATCAAACAATACGACCGGCAAACCGAAGGCCATGTATTCGAAAATCTTGATCATGGTCGAGTGGTCGTTCATGGCGTTCTTTGGGTCAGGTGCAACGCCGATATCCGAGCTGGCGAGGTAGGCAGCGACCTGCTCATGCGAGACCTGGCCCGTTAGCGTCACATAACTCCCGATCTCTTTCTCAGCAATCGTCGCTCGTAGCTGAGGAAGAACAGTGCCTCCTCCGATGAGCAAGAAATGCGTATCCTGGCGTTGATCGTGCTTCACAATGTACTCGATTGATTCCAGCAGCAAGTCCACCCCGTCCTGCGTCCCCATAAATCCAACATAGGTGACCAGGAATGAGCGTCCAAACTTGTCTGGGGGACGAAACGGAGGGTGACAGAAGCTGGCGACATCCGGACAGTTCCGCACAACAAAAACATTTTCCGGAATCTTCCCTCCTCGAGAGATGGCGATGTCTTTGAACGATTCGTTGGTGGCGATGCAGACATCAGCAACCCGAAAGGAGCATTTCTCGAGCCATCGCACGATACCCCGAAAAAACTTACGTTGGCCAAACTTGGCTTCGAAAAGCTCCGGCCCAAGATCGTGGTGATCGAAAATGAAGCGTACGCCGAACAGTTTCAAAAACAATGCGATAACGAAAATAGTGTCGGGCGGATTGCAAGCTTGGAGAATGCGGAACCGAGTTCGCGAGAAAACCTTGAGCGTCAGTAGAAACTCAGAAATCAACGCCAGCCCGTATTCCAACAGATAACCAGTAATGCTTGATGCCTCCCAGGCGCGATGCCGGTAGATTTCAACGCCATCAAGCAGTTCATATGCCTCACGGTGAAGGGTTTTTCCCTTGGGGCAAATAACAGAAACACGATATCCGGCGTCGCGCAAGGCGCAAGCTTCTTTCCATACTCGCTTATCAAGGGGAACGGGCAAATTCTCCACAACGATACAAATGGCAACTCCGGGCAATCGTCTCCTTACGTCAGCGACAGGTTCGCTCGACGGAATTGGACTGGACAGAGTGGCGACCGGCATCGGAATCTCTCGCCGTTAGGGGCAGACGGTCTCAGTTTTGAATGGCTCGCGAACTGCCATTAAGGTGAAGGTGAGAATTTCGGCTGCAACGCGCGATTGTTGCTCCGCCGTAAGTTGCGGGAACATTGGTAAGGAGACAATTTCTGCCGCGGCCTTCTCGGAAACGGGCAGGTCGCCGGTGGTGTACTGCAAGTGCGCATAGGACTTCTGGAGATGTAGCGGAATCGGGTAATGGATGCCGGTCCCGATGCCTGCTTTCTTCAAGTGGTCCATCAGACCTTGTCTGTCTGGCGTGCGCACGACGTACAAGTGATACACTGCGCGCGACCACGAAGGCTCGCAGGGTGCGACCACACCACAATGTTCCGCCGCAAACAGGCGGTTGTATTCGGCCGCGCGCTCGCGGCGCTGCGTGTTCCATTTTGCGAGGTATGGCAACTTGACGTGGAGCAGGCCGGCTTGCAGTGCGTCTAGGCGACCGTTGTAGCCTTCGATGTCGTGATAGTACTTCTTAGCCTGCCCGTGATCGCGAAGCATTCTGATTTTTCCGGCTAAAGTCGCGTCGTTGACCGTCACTGCCCCGGCTTCTCCACAGGCGCCCAGGTTCTTCCCAGGATAGAAACTGAACGCTGCGGCGCGTCCCATCGATCCCGCTTTCATCCAGCGCTTCAGCTTCTTCGAGAAGTATTCGGCTCCGTGAGCCTGGCAAGCGTCCTCGATCAGAATGAGCCCGTATTGCTGCGCTAGGTCCATGATCGCGTCCATATCGACCATTTGGCCGTACAGATGGACCGGAATGACGGCGCCGACCCGCCGGCCGCTTCGGCGGCTGATGAGCTTGCCATCCTTGTCGCGCATACATTGCTTTTCCAAGTACTCGCGCAGTTTTTCCGGATCCATGTTGTAAGTGCGCTCGTCGATGTCGACGAATTCCGGCAAAGCGCCGGTTTGTGAGATTGCCTCGGTCGTCGCGATAAAGGTGTGGGGAACCGTGACCACTACGTCTCCAGCTCCGACACCGCACGCCATCAACGCAAACCTCAGCGCATCGGTTCCGCTATTGACCGCGATCGCATGGCTGGTTCCACAGAACGTCGCGAAATCCTTCTCAAAATTCTCGACCATCGCGCCGCCGATGAAGCCTGCCGTATGCAGCGTCTGGCGGAACACGGCGACGAGTTCCTGCTCGAGTTCAACGTGAGGAGTAACCAAATCAAGAAAAGGAATGCTATTCGGAGTATGAGCACCGCTCACTGTGAGACCTCCTGGGCCTGTTCGATGTAGCGTAAGACCCTCGCTGGGTTGCCCGCTACGATGCTGTTCGGGGGAACGTCTTTCGTAACCACACTGCCCGCGCCAATAATGGCATTCTCTCCAATGGTGATGTTGGACAGGATGGTGGAGCCGGAGCCGATGGAGGCTCCTTTCTTTATGACGGTTCGCTCGACTTTCCAGTGGGCCTCGGTTTGCAGGCTTCCGTCCGCATTAGCAGCGCGAGGATAACTGTCGTTAATGAAAGTTACTCCGTGCCCGACGAAAACATTGTCTTCGATGGTCACACCCTCGCAAACAAAGGTATGGCTTGAGATTTTGCAGCGTTTTCCGATACTGGCGTTTTTTTGAATTTCGACAAACGCGCCGATCTTCGACTCATCCCCTATCTCGCAGCCGTAGAGATTGATGAATTTGGAAAGTGTGACATCGCGTCCAAGCTTTACGTTGTCAGCGATGCAGACAAAGGAGTTCACGATAAAGTCCTCTTAAGGTGACGTTGTAATTGGGAAAGGGGGAAGATCGAATGGTCCTATATAGCTCCGCCGCTAAGGACCAGGGACAAGCGCTTCAGAGGTAAACCAGTGCTCCACGGTCCCGAAGAGACTTACTAGCTGCTTCTAACATGCTCACGACGCGCAATCCGGCTTCACCATCATTGATGGGCGCTTTATCGTTGACTATGCAATCGACGAAGTAGGAAAGTTCCCGGTGTAGTGCCTCGACCTGTTCGATTTTCGGCGCCCACATGTCGCCCGAGCGGTAATTTACCAGGAGGTCATAGACGCCCTCCTGACTGGTGACTTTTACGCCCTTATCGTAAATTTTCACCTTCTCGTCGGCCTCGAGGTCATTCCATACCAGCATCTTCTTCTCACCACCCAACAAAGTCGTGCGTACTTTGACTGGAGAAAGCCAGTTTACATTCAGATGGGCAATGATTTTATCGGGGAAGTACACTGTGATGAATGCGATATCTTCTAACCCATTCAGGTGAGTCTGGCCCGTGGCCACAATGGCTTCGGGACTTTCCTGGATGAGGTAGTCCATGATGGATAGATCATGGGGCGCCAGGTCCCAGAGAACATTGATATCATGCTGGAACAATCCAAGGTTTACCCGCGTTGAATCATAGTAATACAGCTTGCCCAACGCATTTTCATCCAAAAGCTCCCTGATCTTTCTGACTGCTCCTGTGAAGAGGAACGTGTGGTCGACCATGATCTTCAGATTCTTCCGTGCCGCGAGCTCGATCAGTTCCTCCGCCTGCGCCACATTACTGGTGAAAGGTTTCTCCACGAAGATGTGCTTGCCGTTCTCCAGCGCAGTTTTGGCCAGCTCATAGTGAGTCCATACTGGGGTCACGACAGCGATGGCATCGATATCCGGAGATGTCATCAACTCGGCAGCATCGGAAGTCAGCTGGACCTGGGGGTACGCCTTGTGAATGCGTTTTCTCGCTGCCGGACTTTTGTCGCAGACCGTGACGACTTGGGCCTCCTCCAACTGATTCAGGTTGCGAACCACGTTGGGGCCCCAATAGCCGTAGCCAATGACCCCGAATTTGACGACATGTTCGCCCTGACTATCTTTCAAAGTATCCAGGCTGTCAGGCTTCGCTAAATAGGTAGCCATAGAATTAAAATCCTTTTGTTCAGGATGTGCTATGGGAGAGGCCGACGTAAAACGGGGGACAGCTCGGTTAGTGAGCACCTTCACCAAGGACTACCGCGCCCGGAGTGCGCAGCAGAATCTTGATATCCATCCAGGGAGACCAGGTACGGGCATATTGCAGATCGAGACGAACCATATCGTCGAATTTCACCCGGCTGCGACCGTTAACCTGCCACAAACCGGTAATGCCAGGCTTTGCTTCCAAAAGTCTGCACCGGTGCCACACGTCGTAGGCTTCCACCTCGTACGGAACCGGCGGACGGGGTCCCACCAGGGACATATCCCCTCTCAAAACGTTAAAAAATTGGGGTAGTTCATCCAGACTGGTTTTGCGCAGGAAAGCGCCTATCGGAGTGACGCGGGGATCTTTGGTCAGTTTGTACACGCCCGCGCCATTGCCATTCGAGGGATGCTTCTCCGCTTTTCCCGCGATCAGTTTTTTCACATATTCCTGGTGGATGCTGGCGTTGTTACCGACATACATAGAACGAAATTTCAAGAACACGAAGGGCTCACCATGCTGTCCGACCCGCCGTTGCCGAAACAGAATAGGACCTTTCGACGTCAGTTTGACGGCGAAAGCGATGACCAGCAATAGAGGCGCGAAGATCAGAAGCGCCACCAGGCTGCCGGTTACGTCCATGCTCCGCTTTATTACTCGAAAATAGCGCCTGGACTCATCACGCTTGACCAGGTCGGGATAGAGAGTCGGATTGCTTTGCCGCTGGTTGGCATCTTGATCCCAATCCTCGGGGAATACATGGAAGGAAATTCTCACGCGATTAAACTGTTCGAAAGTCAGATTGTCGCGCAATGTTTCCGTGATCCTGTCGATCATGATGCGAAGCGTCACGCTGCGGTCTTCGAGTCCGATCTCGGTGAACATGACGCCGATTACGCGATTCTCCTGATGCCATCCGGTCAGGTCGGTTTCACGGGTGTTTGCCGCCAAAGCGGTCGCAATCTTAACCAACGCCTTCTCATTCTTCGCGGAGGTCTGCTGTTCACCCATGTCCAGCAGCATCAGAATGAAAGGCTTTCGAGAACGCTCGCTCCTCTTCCGCTCCAGCGCCATCATTCTTTGGAACGTCTCTTCAGTCAGGACGCTACGTTCACCAAGCGCCACTTTCTCGGCGGCCAGAAGTAATCCGTTATCGCGGCGACGTACATTCACGGCTTGCTCTCCTTCTTCTCTCGCTCTTTTTCTTAGTAGGTGCTGCATGCACCGTCATGCGGGGGAAGAACAGCAGTAACGCTCACGCCTTCGTAGGGGGAACAGCGGTTAGGAAACTACGCCTATTGCTCGTCCGGGGGGATGACGGTTTCAGGTTGCTTTCGCGAGGGCCCGCCTTGCTGAGCATAGCGATAGTAGTAATCGCTATGAACCATGCTGCTGGTGCTGTTAATCACGGCTCCGAGAAGCTTAGATTGATCGAGTGCCTCCAGGCCGCGCTTTAATTGTTGTTTCTCTGTCTTGCCTTCGCGCGATACCAGAAGAACTCTATCCGCGAGCCGAACCCAAACGCTGGTGTCCGCAAGCGGAAGCAGGGGAGGAGAATCGATGATAATCCAGTCAAATCGTGAGCTTAGTTCTTTCATCATTGCGGATAGCGCTCCGGTCTGCATCAGCTCCAGTGCGTTCTGAGGTGCGCTTCCGGCGGGGAGAATCCAAATCCCCGCTGCTTCCAGACGGTAAATATTTTTGACGGGCCCGGTGCCGCGTTGCAGCCATTCGCTCAATCCCGGCACTTTCGGTAAGCCAAACTGCTTTGCCAAAGTAGGCCGTCGCAGGTCTCCATCGATGAGCAGCGTCCTTTGCTGCTTGCGACGGGCCAATGTGCAGGCCAGATTGGCCGCGACCATGCTCTTTCCTTCTTCCGGAATGGTGCTCGTAATCAACACCTTCTTGAGAGGCCGATTCTGCTGCTGTTGCCGCAGACGCACTCCGAGGTAACGGAACTTCTCCGCGGCGAGACTGTCCTTATCCGTAAGTGACACCAGGCGGCTCTGTGGAGGGATAGCCAGTGGCAACGATTCAAACTCGTTCGCGACAGGTACTTGGTCAAGATCTGGAACAGCTGGAATCGATTGCGGTGGTACTGAAATGGGCTCGGGAGTTTGTACTGTCCGCTCAGCCATCTGCAATAGCTCAGTCGCGACGCTCAGGGTTGACGGATCAATGCCCGAACGTTCCGCTTCTTGGCGTTGCAGCGCGTCAAATATATGGCTCATGTTTGGTGACTCGAGAACCTAAAGAACTGTGCAGATCCGACCTTTGCGATTGCGGTTTCTTTAACGAGGCATACAGGTTCAGCAAGGTCTGGACCGCCTGTCCTACATCGCTTTCCTCGACAGGCGTTGGAGCCTCGATTTCGGAAGAATGCACCACGTCGAGGCGAAAATCGCGGGCAATATCGCTGATGATGTCGGCAGTCACTGCCGGCAAGTGTTGCGCATACGCTGCAATCAGTGCGTTTTCGCAAATGGTGTTGATTAGCCGCGGGAAACCTCGGGAGTAAACATGCACCGCGGCTATTGTCTGAGGGGGAAACAACGTATGTTGCAAGTCTGACCCGGCGATCTGCAAGCGCCGCTCGATGTAACCCTTCGTCTCTTCTGCATCCAAAGGCGTGAGATGGGCCCGAAGAGCGATACGTTGTTTCAGCTGGCGCAACGACACCGAATCCAGTTTTGCATCCAGTTCGGGCTGACCAACCAGCAGGATCTGGAGTAGTTTCTGTTGCGTCGTTTCCAGGTTCGTGAGAAGGCGAATCTCCTCCAGAATGTCCGGGGGTAAATGGTGCGCTTCGTCCACAATGAGGACGGTATTCAAGCCTTTTAAGCCGCGCGACACAACTACGTTACTCAAATCCAGGAGTAACTCGCCCTTGTTCTTGCCAGCTGCGGGATGACCGAGATCGCTAAGTATGTATTGCAGAAACTCAGTCGAAGACAGCCGGCTGTTGAAGAGGTAGGCATACGCAATGTCATTACTTTGTTTAAGCAGTTGCAGAAGACACCGAAGCAGCAGTGTTTTTCCGGTACCTACTTCTCCAGTCAGGACTACGAATCCTTTGTGCCGCCGTACGCCGTAGTAAAGCGCAGCCAGCGCTTCATTGTGCCGTCTCGTGGGAAATAGGAACGCCGGATCCGGAGTAATCTCGAATGGGTTCCGCTTCAGATTGTAGAAAGACTTGTACATTCGCTCACTCTAGCCGCGAAAGAAGCTCAGCGCCGAGCCGATCAGTATAGTTCCAAGGACGGTTGCAGCGGTAGCCCATCCTAACCAGGTCTTACGTTTCAGAACTCGCTCATCATCGGAAGTCACGATTTCCGGAATTTCAGAGATTACGGCTATCGGCAACAGTTTCTTAAGTTCTTTCTCGTCGTAGACACGGTCATCCATCATCTCGAATGCCCCGGCGACAACCACGCCCAGCGCTATTCCCAGACCCAGTCCGATTCCACAGAACTTCAGCCGATTTGGAAATTCGGGTTTCACAGGCAAGCTAGGAGGATCCAGGACACGAAACCGCTCGCCTTGCTGGAGCAGTTCCATGCTTGTAGCCATGGCCGACTCGTTCTTCTTTTTGAGCAGATCATCGTAATTGGACTTGGATTGCTCATAGCCACGGGTCAGATCTGCCAATTGCTGCTCCCGTATGGGCTCCTGACTCAAGCGGCCCTGGTATTCACCGAGCCTTGCCTTCAGACCGGCTATGGCCTGCTCCCTGTTCTTGATTTCGATCTGGTTCGATTGCAGCTGTCCCTTGAGCTGAAGTATTGGAGAGGAATCTCTGGCATCGAGAGCCTGACTGGAAGACGCGGTTGCATCGGTTTCGTTCTTTTTGGCTTTCAAATCTGCAAGGAGTTGATCCCGCGTCTTTTCCGTTTTGGCAATTTGGTCTTTCAGTTTGCGGATGTCAGGATGATTGTCCGTGTAGCGAGAGCTTAGATCCGCCAGCTGACTGCGCAGTTTGTCGAGCTGCTGGTCAATGGCAGGCAATCCCATGGGAACGCCCTCCGGAGTCTTCGAGCTTCCCTCGAGCGAGCGGTACTGATTCAGCAGTGTTTCCAGATAAACCCGCTGCTGCTTCGCCGTATTCACTGCATCTTCTTCAGACTGCAACTGAGACTGCAGCCCACTTAGGATTTGTAAATTGCTTTGCAATTGTGAGGGAAGCTCGCCAACGTGCTGTCCTTTGAATTCCCTGATTTTTTCTTCCTGCTCAGAGAGCGATTGCCGCGCACTTTCGAGTTGGCTGGCGAGAAACTTCGTCGTGTCCTCAGATTGCTGTTGGCGCGCCTCGAGGTTCTCATTGATGAACAGGTTCGTCAGTTTCCCGGTGACGGCCTGCGCTGTGTGCGGGTCTCGCGACGAGAAGTACACGTTGAACGCGGTTACTTGATTGCCGTTATCGCGCACCAGTTCAATCTGGATGTCCTTGCGCATGTGCTCGACCTTGTCGTCGAGGTTGGCATCCGCATGCGGACCCGAATATAGGTCCAATTCCTTGACAATTTGCAGAAGGCGAGTTCGGCTCAGAATTTGCTGTGTGATTGTTTGCAATCTCTCCTGCAGGTTGTCGCTTATGTTTGGGGTGACATAATCTTTCGGCATGCTGGGCTGTTCCACCAGTATTAGCGTACCGGACTTATAACGTGGTGGCAGAACCCAGCTCGCCGTCCACACCGCAAGCCATCCGACAAACAAGGGAATAAGGAAATGCAGGTGGCGCCTGCGAGCAATGCCCAAGTATTGCTGGATGTCCAGCCCTTCGGAACTCTGTTCTTCAAAGTCTTCCGGCATATCTATCTTCCGAGTGGCCTCGCGAAATGATAAGAAATCGATATCCAGCCACGATTAGTGTCGGGCGTCGTGGAGATGATCGTGATGTTGCCGTAGCTCTGATACATCCTGGTGTAGCCGGCTTCCATGCTCAAATGTTCACCCACTTGCCGCTGAATAGATGCACCACCTGATACCGTGTGTCCACCTGAACGCGGTGCGAAAAACAGCGGGGTGACATCTTTGTAAATCGAATAGTCTCCACTGATACCTGCATTCCAATTACGGGTGAGTTGCTGCCGTATGGATGCGATCGCGCTATTCGAGTGATAGGCTGCGATTAGCCCTCCGCCACCCGTTACAGTTCGTGCATAGCTGGCCGCCAAGCTCGTATGTCCACTCTGCCACCCCACGCTGGCGGTTGCCGCGGGAGACCACGAGTGCGTCACTGGAAACGGAGCTAACGTAAGCTCCAGACGCTGCGGTCCTCCTGAGAACGAAATTGACAGATTCGGTTTCAGGTAGACGGTGTAGAAGCCGAGAAAGGCGTGCGTCAGCGTTTCACTTTGACCCTCGGCAGGATACGCCAGAATACGTTGAAACTGGTATGTCGCGCCGACGTAATGCTTCTTCGATATGCGGTGATTGTAGAACGCTGAAGCGGAGCTAGAACTGGAGTCTGATAATCCCGGAACCTGGGCGGAATCCAGGTAATGAAGATTACCGAAACTGCCGCTGGCTCCCACCATGCTGTTGATACCGAATTGATAATTCAATTGTGCACTGCCCGTGTTGCTGAGTTGATCGGCAACAGGCGCGACGACAGCGACAGTTGGCGGTTGAATGCTGCCTGGTACCGGGTTGTCGGTCGGATTGGGCTGATTGAAAAAGCTCGATGTCTTGTGAAAAGCGTCTTGCAGGCTTATGGTGACGTGCGGACTAAGCCAATACTGGATCTGCGTCGTGAAGTTGTGATCCGCCTGGTTGCGGTCACTCGTATGCTGATAAAACGTAAATCCCGGGCTGTAGGTAAACATGGATTGCAGCCGCGGGGTACTCTTGTCGAGAGATATGCTTGGTGAAATCGAATAACTCTCATCACTAACGGGCTTCCCGTTGGCCGAGCCAAGTATATTGTCGCTGTATGCGCTGGTGAAGCTGATTGCTCCACTCACGTAGTTGGATCGGGTCTCCGAGCCAAGAGCGACAGAATACCCCTCGGTGTTGACGGATGCCGGGACCGCCATCCGATCTTCGCCCGTTGGGCTTGCATCCGATGTGCCAGAGCTGTTCTGTGCCAAGAGCGGCAGAGACATAACTAAGAGAGTGCCTAAACACGCTCGTATGGACATAGTTATCCTCACGGAATGACGATCGTGTCTTTCGGCTCGAGCCTGATATTCTGCTCGGAATTCTTGCCCTTGATGACATCCTTGTAGTTAAACGGCAGACGTTTTTGGCTGCCATCCGCGCTCTGCCGCAGAATGTAGATCGACTTCTGCTTGGCAAAATCACGGAACCCGCCGGCGAGAGCAATTGCATCCAGCGCAGTCATGTTGTTACTGAGTAGATAGGAGCCCGGCTTTGCAACCATTCCGAGAATATTAATTCGTTGGCTTTTGATCTCCTGAACTATGACAGTGACTTCCGGCTCCGAAATGTAGTTCTTCAGTTTTGCGGCAATCTCTCGTTCCAACTGTTTCGGAGTCTGGCCGCTGGCTTGAACTTCTCCCGCTAATGGCAGCGAGATCTTTCCATCGGAGCGTACAGGCACCGAGCGTGAGACTTCTGGCTCTTTCCAGACGTTCACCGCCAAAACATCATCTGGACCGATCACGTAGCCTTCGTCTTGGGTTTTGGGATCCGACACACGGACCGGAGCGACGTCTGCGTTTGTACCCACCGCAGGTAGAAGCTTTGACTGTTCGTTTGTTTTGGAGGACGACGGATTCTGTGCTACCGCCCACAAGCCGCTGAGCAAAACGCACAAGCCTAAAATGCAAGCCGGTCTCCGAGAACTTCTGTACTGCATAAACGACCTCCCTCTAGAGCTGAGTGTTTGCGGAGACATTTTCATTACTGGTTTCTGCTCCGGGCCCCGAAATCCGCTGCAAATTCGGCAACATAGTCGGGCGGAGCGATTTGGTATTCCTGGATTTTGTAGAGCAATGCGCGATAACTGATGCTCAGTAATCGAGCTGCTGCCTTGCGATTCCAGTGCGTCTGTTCGAGGGCGCCGGAGATGGCATTCCGCTCCGCTTCGCCTTTGGCACTCCGCACCAGAGACTTCAGGCTGCCCGCTGCATGTCGAGTAGCAGCTTTCTCCGGTTTGCCTTCCAAAGGATTAATCTCGACTCGCAGCTCGCTTTCCAGCGAGTTGTCGCCCATCACCAGGTATCGCTTGGCAAAATTTTCCAGCTCCTGCAAGTTTCCAGGCCAGGAGTGCTCCTGGCAAATGTCCATCACTGAAGGGGAAATCACTCTCGGCGCCAACGCGTAATGCTTGGCCATGCGGCTGATCAAATGGCCGAGTAATACCGGAATCTCTTCTTTTCGCTGGCGCAGCGGTGGAACCTGCAGAGTGAACGCGCTTAAGCGATAGTAGAGATCCTCGCGCAACCGTCTTTGGCTGACCAGCTTTTCTGCATCCAGATTAGTCGAGGCGATGATCCGCACATCGACCGGGATAGGCTCTTCGTTTCCCGAGCGGAAAAATTGATTGTCCTGCAAGACCCGGACCAGCTTGGATTGCAGCGGGGCGGGCATCTCCGCGATATCTTCGAGGAACAGCGTGCCACCTTTGCAGGTTTCGAGTTTCCCCTGCTTCGTACGGGGTGCGCCGTTCACTGCCCCACGCTCATAACCGAATAATTCACTGTCCAGCAGTTCCCCAGGCAGTGCACCGCAATTGATCTTTGCGAACTTGAACCCGGAACGTACGGAAAGCTTATGGATGAGCCTGGCAGTCATTTCCTTGCCGCTCCCGTTTTCTCCGACGATCAGAACCGGCACATTGATCTGGGCCAGCAACTCGGCTCGCGCTCGCAACCTGCGGGTGGATTCGCTTGCTGAGACAAAGAAGAGATCGTCACCCAGGCACTCAATCGACTCACTGGCCACATCGCCGGTTTCGACAAGCGTGCGTGAGAGATGCCGCTGCAGGACTTTCTCCAAGGCTTCAGTGTCGCAAGGCCTTAGGATATAGTCCTGAGCTCCCAAACGAACGGCTTCAACTATTTGCTCGTTGTTTTCAGCGTCGGACAGCAGGACGACCGGCAATTCGGGGCGAACCCGGCGAATCCAGCGGAGCGTGTGAAGGCAATCGCTTTCACCACGCCTTAATTCAAGCAAGATTAGCTGCGGCGCATCGCCCGACTGGATGCGCTCCAGAACTTCCAGCCCGCTATCGGCCCGCTCCAGCTTCCACGAGTTCGCCTGTACTAGAGCACTCAAAGGCAGAAACTCGGCGGCCTGCCTGGTGACGAATAGTAAGCGTACTGCAGTCGTTGAATTTTCTGTGTGCGCCACGGAAGGCGTCCTCGTTTTCCTGTTTTAGCTTTCGGAGATGTGCGTCAAAATGAAGAGCTGAAGTGCTGACCACTTGAAGGTCAGAACTCAGCTACGCTGGGAAGAATAGACCTGATGGGGATTTGGCCCGCGCTGGTCGTAGCTTCGCCCTCTCAGTCACATGCCGCAAGGCGGAACATGTCGACACACGAAGACCAGCGACTTCAATTGATGGGGGAGAACTACAAATGGGGGGAAGGAAGTGAATTACTGTTCGCAAGACTAAGTGTGAATGCAAATCCGTGCAAGTGGTCGGCCTCACCTATGCGGCCACGCCTGAATGGACTAAGGTCGCCCGATACTGGCGATAGCGACGCTCGGCCTAGAGACACATGTCCTGTTTTGACGGCTCAAATCCGTGGTCTTACGTATTGCGGTAGCAGAGAAAGAGTGGCCTAAAGCCAAGCACCATCGAGAGTTGCTGAAGCTTCTACTCCAGAATCTGCAGCTCAGATATTGCGGTCTACTGGCGCGTTCCGGTGCTGGAAGTAACACTAAAGTGCCATATTAGAAAACGACAAGTGCCCTGTTTTCAGAGATGATCGATTTTGCACAGTTGCAAACTTTTTATCCTTGCCCTACTCATAAACGTGCGATAGCATCACTTTCAAGCATGGCCACCTGCTACTAGGGTCGCTGCCCCCAGCGATGCCAGGATGGTCAGGTTTCTCCCCCGACAGTAGGAAGTCCCCCGATTTTGAAGTTAAAGGTCTCATGCGTATCTCGGATTTGTGTATTTCGGCTTACTGAAGTTGTCTGATGTTCGAGATGATTGGGGCCCGGCCTTTCGTGTCTAAAGAGAGGATCCAATGTCGGATCGTGGGTCGGTCGAGGCGGCAAAGATCTGCGTTTTAGTCGCAGACAGTAGCAGAATTCACACTCAATTGTTGGCCGAAGTCATCGAGCGCAACCGCGATATGACCGTGGTTGCATCAGTTTCCTCCGGTCGTGAGATCCTGGAAAGCACTCAGAAGCTAACCATCGATATCGCCGTAATCGGCTCTAATCTGGACGAGTCGCCCTCTCGTGCATTTGAAATTGTGCACGAGTTGCGCACCATGCGGCCGAACCTCAAGAGCATCATGCTGCTGGAGTCTTCGCGGCGCGAAACTGTCGTGGAGGCGTTCCGCGCCGGCGCCCGCGGCATTTTCTCGAAGAATGAATCACATAAAACTTTGACAAAGTGCATTCGTTGCGTCCACGACGGCCAGGTTTGGGCTAACCGTAAAGATCTCATTTTCGCTCTGGACGCGCTGATCACCATGCCCTCGGTTCGCGCCGTCGATGCGAATGGAGTCAACCTCCTCTCAAAGCGTGAGTTGGAAGTAGTTCGTTGCGTAGCCGAAGGTCTGACAAATGGTGAAATCGGCCAGCGGCTGGGGTTGAGCAAACACACCATTAAGAACTATCTTCTGCGTATTTTTGACAAGGTCGGAGTCTCCAACCGTATGGAGCTGCTGTTCTTGACCGTCAATCAGCCAAGTCCGGCAGCGGAAGCAACGGCCAGCAGCGCTGGTGAGCGGCTCTCTAGAACAATCGAAAACGCTGACGCGGATTTGACGTCGGCACAGCTGAAACTGGCGCACGAATGTTCGCAAGGTGAGCAGACGGCGCGGGATCCCATTGCCGCTTACATGTGGTGCTTGTTGGCAGAGCGCAGCAACCTCGAGGCTGCCACGGAGATCGATCGACTGAAAGTGAGACTTGAGCAATCGATGAGCTCTGATCAGATCACCGCTGCGGAACAGAAAGCGTTGGAGCGGTGCAGGGAAGCCTCCAAGGGCCCTGTCGCCATGGTTCCTCGGCGCGATGGACGAGATGTCATTGAGGCCAAGGCGTCCAGAGCGTAATCCTCTCGGTATGCGTCAGCGCGTCAGGATGTCTCGGGTGAGCACGGCAATGCCGACTGTAACGTGCTTTGCCGAATAAAAACTTATGGGGAAGCCACTTCCGCCATGGCTTCCCCCGAAAATCAGGCTTGGTTTTCAGTACCGACCTGAGACTATCTTCTCCTTTGCTTACCGATTTGCTGCATCGAGAGCCCTATCAACTCTCGCTACGGCGTCACTCGCTTTGAAATGAGACTGGCGTGTAGTGCGCCATTTTTGTCCCAGGTCCCCAGGCAAATAACCCGGTCATTATCATTAACCTGGCTGGCGTCGATAGGCGTGATTTTCTTGCTGCCGTGTTCTTGGCTCGTCCATTTGGTCGAACTGTCGTAGACAACCGTCTTTTCGACGTCCGAGCCTCTCTGGCGGACGGTTAGGGTGGAGTTATCCTTGCTGCTCCTGGTGATGACGCCCTCCCAGCGAGCCTGCTTTGCACCTTTCGCATCAGCGGCAGTCGTCTTTGCCTGCTCCTGGCTTTCCTGAGCGGAAACCGGAATTAACGGCAAGTAAGCAAGTACCGAAGCAACAAACAACACAGTGAGTAGTCTGTTCACGATGAGATCTCCTCCTTTTTGAGATCGGTAATCATTCGAGGGAAAAGAAAGCCCGTTTTTTCAAAAACCAGTTGGCGGCCACGTCTCTCGACTGATTGCTGCTTTTTTGCCTTTACGCCGTCGCGAGTACGCCAGCATCAACGTGGTGAGCGTGCCGAAGTTAAGGTTCAGTAGAGTACCTCGCTCTCGCCTTTTTCAGCAATGAGCTTGTCAAAGCGTTCAACGATTCTGTCACGCCGCGCCATTACAGCCTTGATTTCGTTCTTGTTTAAATAAGCCTTGGTGTGCTCCGTGACTTGTTTTTCGTCCAAAGCTTTCAATTTTTCAAGCAGCCGGCGGTCACAGCGGACCAAATCGGCTGGATTTTTCAGGTTCTTATCTGCGCGGAAGGCGCGTGTGAAGTCGATCCTCCAAATGTGCCAGTCTTGACCGATCAGGACGTTCGTCAGATTTGGGTCGGTGTCCGCGATGAGTTGATCGAAAACCCGAATCTGGTACATTTGCTTATTCCATGCGTCTTGATCGGGAATCGCTATCTTCTGCTTTACGCGCTCGTCCTCGTCCATCTTCACTGGCAGCCACCAGCTGAGTGAACCGGGGTCGCCTCGCCAGCTGCGCTCGACATAGACGGGCAGCATATCGTCCACTTCAAGTAGTTCGGCCAATGAGTAGGCGGCCACATTGTATTTGTAGGAGTCGACGAAGGTCAGCTCATTGCGTCCGCTCTCGAATTGCACATTGTTTTTGTGCTCATTTACCGACTGAAACGAGGCGTCGTGAGTGATGGTGCCATCGCTCAGTGTCAAGCGCCAGGGATGCGTGACGCCCTTGCTCGATTGCTTGCTGGACACCACTTTCGCCGTGAGCAGGAAATGCTTGATTTGTTCCTTGGTAAGGGTCGAGTCGTCGGCCGCGCAGATCGTGCCTGCACAAATAAGACAAAGCAATAAGGGAACAACGAAGTTCCGCGAACAAGAAGTTGTTGTGTACACGGAATACCCTCCCCGAATGGCGCCCACAATCTACCTCCCCGGCCCGTCACTTCGCAACCCAAATCCTCGCAGGAGGTATATGCCTGTCAAGATTGCGCTTTACAGTCGGTTAAGGCCAGAGCTATGCTTCGGCACCCGCTGAAGGCTCTGTGTTTGGGCCACGGTGGGGCCGTGATCTGCGCCGCTCAAGCGATGGAAACCACAAGTGGTCGCTGAACACAAGCATCTTTTCTCGATGGCACTCTTCCTGCGGCAGCGACGCCACCTGCTGTTGGCGATTGCCCTTTGCACACTTGTTCCGATCAATCTCTGGGCTGCGCAACCCGGCACTGTTGCCGTCGGAGACGTCCACGGCGATCTCGATGACTTTGTGGCCATTCTTCAGAAGGCCGGCCTTATCGACCAGGAGCGCCGTTGGCATGGCGGCGCCACTGTTTTCGTTCAGGTCGGAGACTTGATCGATCGCGGTCCCAGGCCTCGAGAAGTGATGGACCTGGTCATGACGCTGGAACCCGAGGCGAAAAAGGCAGGCGGCCGCGTGGTGAGCGTGCTCGGCAACCATGAAGTGATGAACCTCATGGGCGACCTGCGCTATGTAACGCCAGAAAACTACGCCAGTTTTGCCGAAGAAAATTCTGAGAAGCATCGGCGCTCAGCGTGGCAGGCCTTTTCAAAGTGGCGTGCCGGGCACGCGAACTTGATGGCGGAACTGCCTGCCGTACAAAATCTCACCGAGGCTGACTGGACGGCGCAACACCCGCTGGGATTCCTGGAGCAGCGTGAGGCATTTTCTCCCGGTGGTAAATATGGGAAGTGGGTGCGTGGTCGCCCGGCCATCGTGAAGATAGGCAATGTTGTATTTCTCCACGGCGGACTCGATCCGAGTATAGCGGCCATGGGGCTCGATACTATCAACTCTCGGATACACGAAGAGATCACTACTTTCGACACCACCCGGCAATACCTGGTGGGCCGAGGATTGATTCTGCCGTTTTTCACTCTGCAGGAGATCGTCGCCGTGGTGCAGGCCGAGCTGCGGGTGGAGCGCGCGCATCCAGTCCCTCAACCGGAGCAACTGCAATATCAGATCACGCCATTTATCGGCCTGCAGGACTGGCTCAGTGTGCGCCCCAACGGTCCTTTGTGGTTCCGCGGCTACGACGAGTGGAGCGAGGAAGAGGGCAACTCGCAGCTCCCAAAAATTTTGCAAGTCTGTGGTGCGACATCGATCGTCGTGGGCCACACCGTGCAAAAGGAGAAGCACATACGCTCCCGTTTCGACGGGAAGGTGTTCCTGATCGACACCGGCATGCTGGGCAGCTACTATCCTGGAGGGAAGCCCTCGGCCCTGGAAATCCGCGGTGACGGAGAGATCGCGGCCGAGTACCTGGAACAGCGGGTTGTGTTGCAGTCCGCCAAAGTTTCCCCGCCGAACAGCGCGAAGGCGGGGAAAGATGCAAAGGACATGCTCGGCGGAACGGACCTCTCCGCGGTCACAGTTGTGGGGACAAAGAACTAGCGAAAGAGTCTTCCACTATGAAAGCGTGGATCGAGCGCGCTCTGAATATTCACCCTGGTGATTTGGGGCGGGGAACACTTCTCTGCGCATGTCTTTTTCTCGCAATCACCAGCACGGTCGTCGGCAAGGTGGCAGGCGCTGCCTTGTTCCTGTCGCGATTTCAAGCGAGACACCTGGCACTCGTCGACATTGCTAGTGCGGCATTGATTTCGCTGGTAGTGGGCAGCTATGTGCTCCTGACTCGGCACACTGCGCTGGCGAACCTGGTCGCCGCCAGCCTATGCTTCTTCGCTTCCACGTGCGTTTTGTTCTGGGCGTTCTCCGAGAAGCGCCCGCACATGATCTGGCTTTTCCCAGTCTTCTATGCGTGGGTAAAGATAGTTGCCGTCCTCGCGCCCACACAGATATGGACCCTGGCAAACTGCATTCTCACAACGCGAGAAGCCAAACGGATCTTCGGGATGGTGGGCGGGGGAGCCATTCTAGGCTGGATCTTCGCAGGTTTTCTTTCGCGCACCCTGGTTAAGGCATTCGGAACGGAGAGCCTGCTCCTGGCTATGGCCGTGCTCCTTGGCACCTGCGCCTGCCTGGTCATGCTCACCTGGCGCCATGCGCAAACCCACTTTAGAGAACAAGCCTCGTCTGGACAAGCCGGCGCGCAGGCGGCCAGCGGCAACGTGTCGAGCTTGCGGTTGATCTTTGCGTCGCCCTATTTGCGGTCCATCGCTACCGTGATCTGCATCTCGTCTTGCTTAACCACCCTCACCGGATGGCAGTTCATGGCAATCGCCCAGCAGTACCTGGTGAGCAAAGATGCCCTGGCTGTCTATTTTGGCGGGTTCAATTTCTACTCTGGGTTGGCATCACTCGCGTTCCAACTGCTCCTCACCACGCGATTCGTCCGGCGCTTCGGGATTGGCACTTCGTTGGCGCTGCTGCCCATTACCATTCTCCTGGGTTCAGCAGGCCTGCTGATTTTTGGAACTCTCAGCGCAGCCGTCGCGCTGCGCGGCAGCGATCAGATTTTGCGGTATTCCATTGACCGGTCCACCACCGAGTTGCTCTACCTTCCTATTTCCAGCGGGATCAAGCTGCGGGTGAAGTGGTTCATCGATACTGTGATCTGGCGCTTCGGGGATGGCGGGGCCGGTTTGACCGTATTTTTTTTCGCGACGGTTCTCAGGTTTCCGGCCCGTGACCTGAGTTGGGTTGCGCTGTTTCTAGTTGCCGCATGGCTGTTTGCAGTTTTGGTGGCGCGGCGCGAATACGTGGCTGTACTGAAACAAAACGTCAGCCAGCACCAGCTTGAAGCGGAACAGATTCCGTCACTGGTGTTGGACCGCTCGACGGCCGATCTTCTCGCCACAAATATCTCCGCTTCAGATCCCAACGAAATTCTTTACGCGCTCGATTTGTTGCAGGTCGACAAGCGGGCCGTTCACCCCGCCGTCCGCAGTCTGCTTAGCCATCCGGCCGCGCAAATCCGGAGCAAAGCCATTTCCATCCTGTCGGAGGCCGGAGACAAAACAGCTCGCCCGGAAATCGAGCGACTGCTTCATGATCCTGACCTCAGCGTACGCACAGATGCACTGTTGTACCTGACGCACAATGCGCACGTGGATCCGCTGGAGTTAATCCCTGACGTTGGCGATTTTGAGGATTTCTCCGTCAGTTCAGCGGTCGTCGCCTATTTGGGACGGCCCGGCGAGGCGCAAAATCTTGAGGCTGCGCGCCAAATCCTGATGGGCATAGTTGCCGAAGCTGGTTCCCAATCGGAGCGCACCAAGACGGAAGTCGCGCGGCTGCTCGGAGAGTTGCCCGACAGCTTCGACCCCCTGCTCGCCAATTTGCTGGCGGACGCTAATACGTCCGTTGCTAGCGAAGCTATCCGTTCGGTGGGAAAACTGGGAAAGCGCCGTCTGGTTGGCGACTTGCTTGACCGCCTGGCGCACCCTGTGCTGGGTCGGGAAGCAGCCAAGGCTCTGGCGAGCTTTGGGGAGAGTATCGTGGGCTCTCTCCGCGACCATCTTGGAGACACTTCCGTGGCCATTGAGATACGACGGGAAATCCCTCCCATCCTGGTCTCGATCGGGACGCGCTCAGCGGAGTGGGCCTTAGTTGAGAACATGCTGCAAAGTGATTCCTTCTTGCGGTTTTCCATCATCCGGGCTCTCAACAAACTGCACCGAATGCATCCGGAATTGGAGATCGACATTGCGATGGTGGAAACGGTGCTCGCCGCAGAAATTCTGGGCCACTACCGCTCTTACCAGATTTTGCATGCCCTGCAGTCCTCGCAGGATGGCGATCAAGGTATGGCCCAGGCGATGTCGGAATCGATGACACAAGAGCTTGAACGCATTTTTCGCCTGCTTGCATTACTCCATCCCAGCCTTGAACTGCACGCGGTCTATATGGGCTTGCAATCGAAGAACATCACCGTTCGCGATAATGCCCTCGAGTTCCTGGATAACATCCTTAAAACGCAATTGCGGGGCATGCTGTTGCCGCTGCTGGACCGAAAGGTAAGCGTGGAAGAGAAGGCGAGAATTGCCAACCGCCTGGTAAGAACAGAAATCGTGAACCGCGAAGAGGCCGTGGTGGCGTTGGTCTCCAGCGACGATCCCTGGCTGCGCTCCTGCGGCGCCTACGCGATTGGATCCCTCGGCGTTACCGCACTGGAAGGCGAATTGACGCGCTGCTTGAACGATTCCGATCCGCTGCTTCGCGAGGTTGCCCGGGCAGCGAAGGAGCGCTTGCATCGATCGGTTGGAAAAGCGGTTACCCGCTAGTCTATTTTGCGGCGAAGTTCGTGACCAGTGCTTGCATGAAAACTTAAGAACGGGCTTTACACTATGGGAGGCCCAAGCTATGCTCTCTCGCGGCATCAAGACGCGAACCTGGTTCACAGCGTCCATTGCTAACACTTTTGAAAGTCGGCCCAAGGCATGGAGGACACAATGAAAAGATCAATGATTTTAATCACTGTCCTACTCTTGACGGTGGGGATCCTCGCTCAGACAGACTCGATGGCGGGCAGCAAAACAAAAGAGGAGCGGTGGCAGGGGCACATTGTTCGCATCAATAAAGACAATTCAACCCTGGATGTCCGCGGCGGACGGAAAAACATGGACCAGACCGACAGACGAATTCAGTACGACAGTTCGACGGCGTGGACCAAGCAGGGAAAACCCGCCGACCAAAGCGAGTTCAAGGATGGATCGTTCGTCATCGTGCTGGGCCAATCTGATAGCAAAGGCGTTTTTCACGCGACCCGAGTTGATTTGCGAATGCCCCGATAATCTTGTGGTGCCAGTTGTGCAGTGACCAGTTGTGCGCGTTTGGCCCCCGCGCAAGCGCGTGTCCTTCTCCGCGGGCCCGTTCATGTTTGATATTCGGCCGTTCCGATTGCTGCAGGTGCGACCGCGCGCTCTCGCTCGCAACTGCCTCGAGAACCTTGGATTGCAGACTTCGCATCGGGAGGTCACGCTATGCAAACAGTGGGTCAGCGAACGCTCATTCTCGCAGGCTGCTTGGCTTTGGCTGTGACAACTGCCGCCCAGCAGCCTAACGTTGCCGCGACCGATCCAGCGGCCAGTCTGACGAATGACCAAATCAAAGTCTTTCTCCGAACTGCGAAGGTGGTTAATTTTAAGGAATCCAAGAAAGGTGTCACCCATACAACGCGGCTTACCCTGAGTGACGGAACCATCACTCACGACGCCTCCTTCCAGGGCATTGAGGAACACAAGCCCATGTTGGCGCTGCAAAATGGCCGCACTGAGGTTAACTTTGTGGACTCCTACAAGTACAACATTGCCGCGTACGAACTGGCCGAGTTGATTGGCTTGCAGGACCTCCTGCCGGTCTACGTCGAACGCAAATGGCAAGGCACCACGGGTTCGCTCAGTTGGTGGTTGCCGGTCAAGATGGATGAAGCCGAACGAGTAGCAAATAAGATTCCAATTCCGCCAGACGCAATGGACAAATGGAACCAGCAAATGTACCGAATCCGGGTCTTCGATGAACTGGTGTACGACAATGATCCCAACCTCACGAATGTTCTGATCGGTGAAAACTGGAAACTCTGGAGGATCGATTTCACTCGTGCCTTTCGGCGGTTTAATGATCTGCGCGACGCGAAAGAACTTGTGCGCTGCGATCGTCAGCTTCTTGCGAAATTGAAGACCCTGGACGGGAATGAATTGGCACAGAAGAGTAAACCTTATCTTACAAAAGATGAGGTCAAGGCCGTAATGGCGAGGCGGGACAAGATCGTGTCGCACTTCGAAAAGCTCGTCGCCGATAAAGGAGAAACCGAGGTCCTCTACTAGGACCAGCCCTCGCCATTGACGAATTCTGGTGCTTCAGAGGGTTATCCCCAGTCCTACTTCCGTAAACTCGCATTAACCACCCCCCGGACTGGCGAAGACAATGAGCTAGAAGTCTGTTCCTGCCCAGTCTCACCCCGGCAAAAATACGCACCCGGCAGGTTCCACAAAATTCCCCTGTGCTCTTGTCGAATTATCCCTTCCTGTTCGTCGTACAGGTGGCGGTTCGCTGTAAAAACCTAAGGAATTGAGCAGAATCGGTGACAGCTGCAAAGCAAGTGCATTATTGCGTACTCGGGGCAGTATCAACATTTCGGGCTGAGCACGCCCACCCCGGTACAATAACAGTCGATGTTACGATGTTAAGAGCGCGGCCGCGGCACTACGCCCGTAACATCGCGGCCTGCTGGTCTGTTATCTTTATTGTGAGTTCTTGGACGGACGCCCACGCCGAAAACCCTGGTGCGGTGGTGCTGAGCAGGTATCCGGCATGCACGATTGCCACACGCGTTAGTGTCGCAAAGCCACTGTTTCGTCAGGCGTTATTCCCCGCCCATGTGGAGCAGCATTCTCGGCGGGATTCAGTGGCGCGCTGCCGGCGTATACCACAATGTCTCCTGGCTCTGAATCCAATTCACAGTAGCGACAATCTTATATCGGACGGGCCTTTCCTGGCTGATGCGCTACGTGCTTAGACTGTGTTGGTTAGGAGGTTGAATCGGAATTTATGTTGAAGCGAACGTTATTCATGCTGGCGATAGTGGCGGTGGTACTGGGGAGTCTGGGATTCATAAAATTCCGCCAGATTCAGACCGCGATCGCGCAGGGAGCAAGTTTTCAGCCGCCCCCCACCGCGGTTACTACCTTGGTGGCGAAACGTGAAACGTGGCCATCCACCATGGAAGTGATTGGCACCGTGGCCGCGATCCAGGGCGTGACCGTGAGCGCCGATCTGCCTGGGACGGTCGACAAGATCTATTTCGATTCCGGCAAGTGGGTGAACAAGGGCGATGTGCTGGTGGAGCTCGATACCCGCCAGGAACGTGCGCAACTCGCTGCTATGGAAGCCCAGCGGGACTTGGCAACGATAAATTACGACCGCACCCAACAGCTCGTAAAGCAGGGTGTGATCGCGAAAACAGAGTATGACAACGTGACGGCGCAACAGAAAGTGACAGAAGGGCAAGTGGGCGAAATCCGTGCCACTATCGCCCGTAAAACCATCCGCGCGCCCTTTTCCGGAGTTCTTGGTATTCGCCAGATCAACCTCGGCCAATACCTTGCGGCCGGCGAAGCCATTGTTCCTCTGCAGTCGCTGAACCCGATCTACGTGAACTTTGGCGTGCCACAACAGGCAACAGCCCAGCTCGCACTCGGGCGTAGCCTACGCATTTCCAGCGACGATCTACCCGGACTTCAGTTTTCCGGCCGGGTCACCGCGCTCGATTCCGTCGTGAATGAATCCACCCGGAACCTTCAGGTGCAGGCGACGCTGCCGAATCCGCAAAACAAGTTGCGCCCGGGCATGTTCGTTCAAGTATCGCTAGCTATGGGCGCGACACAGCAGGTGATTCCTCTGCCGGCATCCGCTATCAATTACGCGCCCTACGGGGATTCAGTCTTTGTGGTGACGGAGCTCAAAGACCCGAAGGGCAATGCGTACCGTGGTGTCCGCCAACAGGTGGTGAAGCTCGTTGGATCCCGCGGTGATCAGGTGGGGATCGCTTCTGGCATCAATCCGGGCGATGAGATTGTGACGTCTGGCGTTTTCAAGCTGCGTAACGGTGCTGCGGTTCAGATTAACAACAAGGTGCAGCCAGACAACAACCCGCATCCCAAGCCTGAGGACAGCTAAGAGTCATGAAGTTCACCGACATTTTCGTAAAGCGGCCGGTTCTCGCGATCGTTGTCAACCTGGTGATCCTGATTGCGGGCCTGCAGGCGATCCGGTCCCTGAGCGTTCGCCAGTATCCACGCAGCGATATTGCGGTGATACAGGTTTCGACCGTGTACGTTGGCGCGAACGCTGACCTGGTTCGCGGATTTATCACCACGCCGATCGAGCGGGTTATCGCCAGCGCGGATGGCATCGACTACATTGAGTCGACCAGCGCACAAGGGCTTAGCACCATCACGGTGCACCTGAAGATCAATTACGACACGACCGCGGCTCTCACTCAAATCCAGGCGAAGGTCGCGCAGGTGCGTAACGATCTTCCACCGGATGCGCAGATCCCGGTCATCGATCTGGAAACCGCGGACACGCAGTTCGCCGCCATGTATATCGGCTTTTCTTCCGCCGATCTCGACCAGAACCAGATTACCGATTACCTGACGCGCGTCGTACAGCCCAAGCTGAGCTCGATCAGCGGCGTCCAGCGCGCCGACATTCTGGGCAATCGCACCTTCGCCATGCGCATCTGGCTGAAGCCGGATCAGATGGCTGCGCGCGGCGTCTCTCCTTCCGACGTGCGCACCGCGCTCGCGAACAACAACTATCTTTCGGCTCTGGGCAGTACCAAGGGCTCGATGGTGTCGGTAAACCTGATCGCGAATACGGATTTACGCTCGCCGGAAGAGTTCCGCCAACTGGTTGTCAAGCAGGATAAAGGCGTCGTAGTGCGCCTCGGTGAGATCGCCGATGTTGTCCTGGGTGCAGAAAATTACGACCAGGACGTCCGCTTCAATGGCGAGAGTGCAACCTTCATGGGCATATGGGTACTGCCCAATGCCAACTCGCTGGAAGTAATCCGTCACGTGCGCGAGGCGCTGCCAGGCATACGCGAGCAATTGCCGACCGGCATGAAGCTGGGCGTCCCCTACGATTCGACTGCCTACATCCAGGACGCTATCAACGAAGTGCTTCATACCCTGACGGAGACCCTGTTTATCGTCGTGGTGGTCATCTTCCTGTTCCTGGGATCGTTCCGCTCGGTCCTGATTCCGGTCATTGCCATCCCGATTTCCTTAATCGGCGCTGTTTTCCTGATGCTGATCGCAGGTTTCACTATTAACCTGCTGACTTTGCTTGCCATCGTGCTTTCGGTGGGTCTGGTCGTCGATGACGCCATTGTCATGGTCGAGAACGTCGAGCGGCACCTTCATCTGGGCAAGTCGCCGTATGTTGCAGCCCGTGATGCGGCGCGTGAACTCGTCGGCCCGATCATCGCCATGACCATCACTCTGGCGGCGGTGTACGCGCCCATCGGCATCCAGGGAGGACTGACTGGAGCTCTGTTCCGCGAGTTCGCATTCACGCTCGCTGGAGCGGTGATCGTTTCGGGCATCGTCGCGCTTACTCTCTCCCCCATGATGGGATCGAAACTGCTGCGAGCTGGAGACACCGAACGCGGCTTTGCCGGGATCATCAATCGCAATTTCGAGAAGGTGCGTAGTCTATATAGTCGAACGCTAACCGGAACTCTTCGCTACCGTCCGGTCGTGCTCACTTTGTGGGCGATCGTCGCCGTCCTGATGATCCCGTTCTACATGTTCTCCCAGCATGAGTTGGCGCCGGCTGAGGACCAGGGCGTCGTTTTTGGCGTGATCCAGTCCTCCGCGAACTCGACTCTGGATCAGACCAATTTGTTTACCAAAGAAGTTTATGACGTCTATCACTCGTTCCCGGAGAGCGAGAGTATCTTCCAGATCACCAATCCGGATGGTGGCTTTGGCGGTATGGTCACCAAGCCCTGGAGTCAGCGCAAGAAGACCGCGCAACAACTGCTCGTGGAATCAACCGGACCTCTGTCCAAGATTCCCGGTATTCGGGTTATTCCGCTGACGCCTCCACCGCTACCCGGCGGCGGGAATTTCCCTGTCGACTTTGTGATCAACTCGGCCGCAGAACCGCAGCAGGTGAGTGAGGTTGCCAATCAGCTTGTGCAAAAAGCGATGGCAAGCGGACTGTTCATCTTTGCGGACGTCGACGTGAAATTCGATCAGCCGCAGGCCGAAGTTGTATTCGATCGCGACAAGCTACGCTCACAAGGAGTGGATCTGAGCGAGGCAGGCGAGGATCTTTCCACCATGCTGGGCGGAAACTACGTGAATCGCTTCAGCATTCAAGGACGTAGCTACAAGGTCATTCCGCAGGTGAAGCGTGTTGATCGCTTGACCCCGGACCAGCTCGCGCAGATTTACGTCAAAGGGTCGAGCAATCAGCTCGTGCCGCTCTCGACGTTTGCGCACATGACGACTACCACCGAGCCAAGGTCGCTCAACAAGTTCCAGCAACTCAATGCAGTGCGGATTCAGGGTGTCATCCCTCCCTCGGTGCCACTCGACAAAGCCCTGATGTTTTTGGAGACCGAGGCGAAGAACACTTTGCCACAGGGCTTCACCGTGGACTACGCGGGCGAGTCGCGTCAGCTGCGGGTGGAAGGAAGCAAGTTCCTCGGCACGTTCCTGCTCTCGGCAATCCTGATTTACCTGGTGCTGGCGGCGCAATTCGAGAGCTTCCGTGACCCATTCATCATTCTGGCGGGATCGGTGCCCCTGGCGCTTTCCGGGGCGCTTACGTTCTCGTTCCTCGGCTTCACGACTCTGAACATTTACAGCCAGGTCGGACTGATTACACTCGTTGGATTGATTGCGAAAAATGGAATTCTGATTGTCGAATTCGCCAATCAACTGCAGGAATCGGGTAAGACGAAGCTGGACGCCATCATCGAAGCCTCTGGCACGCGACTCCGCCCCATTTTGATGACCACTGCGGCCACGGTGTTCGGGCACCTTCCCCTGGTGTTTGCCAGCGGTCCTGGAGCGGGAGCCCGCAACAGTATCGGTATTATGCTGGTCAGCGGAATGATCATTGGCACTGCGTTCACGCTTTTTGTGGTGCCATCGATTTACATGCTGGTGGCCAGAACGCATGCCCCTATTTCGATTGAAGACGAATCGGAATCGGATTTCCGGGAGCCGGCAGAAGCGACCGTGTAAGTCAGCGGGGCTGCGAGCTCTCGATCCGCACGGGCGGCGTGTGCGCTCAATCGATGCGCCCTCGAAGCACCACAACCGAGGCGCACGGCAGCAGAAAACTTGCCGCCGATCCACCCTGGCTCCTGCTGACTACGGGAGGATCGTTTGGCTTGGGAATGCTGTTCGCCTCCTGTGCCTGCCATTGGTACTGCGCGCTGCCGAACGCCACCATCGTGACAGGGCCTGAGAAGCTACGGGGCTGATCCGAAGCCGACCCCACAAAGCTGACCCGCACGCGATGCGCATTGAACTGATCTTTGTTTACCAGAAGTAGCGACCATTCACCGCTGGGTTGTTGAACCGGATACACGCTCACGAGTAGATGGCCATCGCCGTCGGCGAGAGTGCAGGAGCCGCGGACAAGGCGGTGAACGCCGGCTCCATGTTTCACCCATTCGAGGTTGATTAGCCGGCCGGCGAAGTACTGAGCCGTGTACGCGCGAATCTTCAGCTGCTCATCCGCCACGAAATTTCCATAGGTGGTCCAGCCGTGGCAGCCGGAACGCAGTGGCTCTGGCTGGATCGGCGAGTGATAGTAGGCGTAACCTCCCTCAGTTAGAAACGCTCCCACGCTGTCGGCCAGCCACAAGGCTGAAAAGATCTCCGTCATCGGTAGAGCCAACGCGTAAGTCACATTGCTCTCGGTGTTCATCATGGGAACGTTCGCCGGCAGGCCGTCCTCCCGCCAGGTTTGAAGAATCTTTCGGGTCAGATCAGGTTCACGGTAAAGGTCGGACCACGTGATTTCGCAGGGCGGGAACGGATAGTGCTCAAACGACATGAATGCCAACTCGAAAAGCCGGTTGTGAGCTTTCAGATACTCGAGAAAGCGACCCAGCCACGAGGTGCGCCCCTGTGAATCAGGCCAGACTTTGAGATCGTCATTCAATCCAGTAAAAACGGGGCCACCTAACTTTAGCTTCGGATCAACGCGGTGCAACGCGTCCGCGAACTGCAGATAAAGGGCGCCATAGTCTTCGGGCAGCATGTATTGGCCGTCGGGCTCCTCGCCCATTTCCACAAACGAGATCGGATAATTGCGAGCCTTCAGGTACGCGATCTGCGCAGCAGCATCATCAGGAGTTCCGAACAGCATGGCAATCGGAATCAAGGCCGGCAGCTTGTTTGTGATTCCACCCGTAAAGAAAAGATCGAAACCGGTTTGATCACCGCCGTGAACGTCAAGATCGGAGGAGGAGTGCCAGGGATCGGTGGACGAACAATAAGTGACCGTCTGGTTCGAGTCAGGTGAGTGGCGTACCAGGTCGACGAAATCACTGTCACTGGAGAAAGTCCCGGCAGAGATTTCATGAATCGCATAGCCGAGCGAACTGCGCGGATCCTCCTTGTCGTGATCCCCCCCAGTGTTAGAGGACGCCGTCATCCAGATTCGAATAAACCTGACAGATAACGGTGCGGGGGCGACGGTGAGTGTAACAGTTCCACCGTCCGCGTTGTTAATCGTGCCGCCAGCGAAAGTAATCCAGCTTCCGGCGGTGGCTTTGGTCATGGCATCCTCGCCAGACCAGTATTGGATTTCGTAGCTCCGGGCGAAAGGTGCTGCCCAGGCGATCCGCACAACGTTTATCTTCTCAATCGCGCCCAAATCAACGATGACCCACTGCGGATGGAGTGAGTCGTCTTCTCCCGTGTATCTCGCACTCAGGTAGGGATTGCTTTTCCAGTAGGTGCTCGGGTTGCCATCGGTAAGCCGGGAATAGCCGCGCACGCCGGCTGCCCCGTCATGGGTCTGGCCGCGGTGCGGCAAAGGATAAACCTGAGAGTGACGGATGAAGTCAGAGGGCCTGGCGCTCCCGGTGAAATACCCTCTCTGGTGAGCGGGATCGCTCCATGTCCCGTTCGGGTTCCAATGCCAGGCGGCAATTTGCAATTCAGTATTCTGACGATAGGTGATGGGCCCCCATCCTGCGGAGAGGCACTGCTCAATCACAGGCTGCGTGTAAATCTTATCGACGACACCTTCCGGAAGTATGTCCATCGAACTGCCGAGCGACTGGTCGGGATCGAAGGAGTTTGCAATCTTCGATGTGTCGACTTCGATGGTGGACACTTGCTCGCGATCACTTTTTGCGTTGAATGTCGGTTCGTGTTGAGCAAGAGCATTGAGCAATGACTTGGGTGTGTGCGCCAGCAGCACAAACCCGGAGGCAGTGCTCAAAAACTTGCGGCGGGAGACACGAATGTGATCCAAAGGGTTCACGATAACCTGTTCCGTTATGCCTGGTTTGACGGGCTCAAATCTGTTTGCAAATTGCACGATTGCAGTGGTCGGAGTGGCAAATCACTTTTCCAGGTACGGCACGAATCCTCGTGCACGCGTCCGTATTCGATAGACCGAGGTAGTGGCCGTGATGTAGAGCGTGCTGTAGTCGTTGTCCCCCCAAGCCAAATTCGCTGGCTGTTCCGGCAAAACAATAGTGCCGAGATGATTGCCTGCCGAGTCCCAGACCCAAATGCCCTTTGGACCGGTCACAAAAAGATTTCCATTGCGGTCGATTTTGATTCCGTCGGGAACCCCGTCGTCTTTGCCACCAGGTTCTTCGCCGAAAATGTGGCCGGCGCCCAGAGTCATGCCTGGACCGACATCGTACACGCGAATATTTCTCTTCTCGCTGTCATCCACGTAGAAGTGTTTGCCGTCGGGAGAGAAGCCGAGACCGTTAGGCTGCGACAAATCCTTTGTAAGTAGGCTTACGTTGCCGTCGGATCCCAGGCGGTAGACTCCCTGGAACGCGGTTTCCTGTTTTTGCCCGGAAAGGAGATCGAGAGTGGGATCAGTGAAGTAGATCGCGCCATCCGGACCGATGATGACATCATTGGGGCTATTGAATTTCTTACCTTGGAAGCGGTCAGCGAGTATGTTGTACGTGCCTTGGGGCGTTACCTCAATAATGGCTCGCAGCATGCTGGCACAGTCGAGAAGCCGATGCTGACGGTCATAGGTATTGCCGTCGGGATCGGCAAGTGAGATGACTTGTACTTTGCGGCCGTCGAGGAATACTCGGAAGATCTTATTCAACGTTTCGTCGCTTACATATAGGAAGCCGGCTTCATCCCACACCGGTCCTTCTGTGAATCCGAATCCGCCAGCCACGACATCGAGCTTGGCATCACGTTCGAAGAGGTCCCAGAACTTCGGCGAGAGGCTCTGTAATTCGAACTTACGACGAGGTGCCTGCGCGGGTAGCACCGACGAAAAGCACAGAACCAGCAACAAGGACCACACGAGATGGATGCGGCGACTAATCATTTTCTTCAGGGTGTATTCCTCGTTTAACTGGGTTAGCGGACTTCACGATAAAGCTGGTGAGATCGTCGAGTTCCCCAGGGCTGAGGTGTGCCTGGTGGTAGGGACCGGTTAAAACTTCGGGTTGATACTCCCACTTCTCCAAGTCTGCTTTCATAAGTAAGTGAAACACGCCGTCAGAATCTTGCAGTTGGAGCGAAAAATTATCCTCGTTGCGCACTATGCCTACGAACTTCCGGCCAGTCTGCGTTACGACAAGCACCTGTTTTGCCCGACTCGCCACATTTGTTCCCGGAGCAGTCATCGCCTGACGAATCTCCGCGATGGAGTGGGTTGCGCCATAGCTCGACAGATCGGGCCCTAGAAAGCCGCCGCGGCCACCGCTCATGTGGCACTCGGAGCAGGCGGCCTTTCCGAAAAAGAGAGCTTTGCCCTTGGCGGGATCACCTGCAACTTTGAGAACACCATTCTTACCTTGAAGGATGCGCACATAGCCAACCACCGCACGGATCGACGTGTCGCTCAGCGCATGAAATGCCGGCATGCCGGTTCCCGGAACACCATTGTGGACGATGCGAAACAGATCAGCGTCGGAGAGCTTTTGAATCTCGCGGCGGTGGCTAATGTCTGGTGCGCGCTCCGTCCCCAGTCCGTCGAGGCCATGACAACCAGCACAACTGGAAGTAAAGATTGTTTGTCCGTCCTTAACCCCCGGCTTCGCAGTCTTCGCAATCGGCGCCTTGTTCTGGGGATACAGGCACGGAGCGAGGAGGAACGGCAGAACCAGTCCGATTGTCAATGCGTAACGTTGAGCTATTTCTTGCCAGCGCCGTGTAAGAATTCGAACCTGCCTCGGCTGTCACTTAGCGCGTTCAGAAGATTAGTTTCATCGCGACCTGCATGATGCGCGGGTCGAGGGCTGATGTCACTACGCCGAACTGGCTGGAATTGATTTCGCCGGTCGGGTTCTGGAACTGCGCGTGGTTAAAGGCATTGAACGCCTCAAATCGCACCTGCAGTTCCTTGGATTCCGTGAGCTTGGTTGACTTGAGTAAAGCGATATCGAAGTTGTTGATTCCGGGGCCGTGGAAAAAACGACGGCGGGAATTTCCGAACTGACCCAACAGTTCCTGGCTGAACAGGGCAGGGTTGAAATATGGATTGCCGTGGCGCGGGTTCGTGTCGTCCAGGACATGGCCTCCAGAGAAATTAGGCACATCCACCGGAGCAGATGTCACGCCGATCAGCGAATTATCGTCGTTCTCCGAAAGGCTGACGGGCAGGCCCGTTGCGAAGGTTGTGATGCCTGAGAGGGTCCAGCCTTGAGCCAATTTCTTTTTCCATCCGCCAGAGTTCGTCAGCTTGTCAAACGGAAGCAGCACGTTGTAGCTCGTAACGAAATTGTGGGTGACATCGAACGCGCACAAGCCAATGCTGCGTCGCGGATCAAAGGGATAAGTCGAGTCCTGCAGGCCGGATGCATTATCCATGCACTTGCTGTAAGTGTAGCCGACGAGAAGGTTCAGTCGTCCGGTACTGTGATTTGCGTTTACCTGCAGCGAGTTGTAGCTCGAGTGGGCGATTTCGGCCATGTAGGGGTTGCTGCCAAACCTTGGGCCCAGAGGGCGAACCGCGGCGACAAAGGTGCCGTCAGGCCGCTTAAAGCCGGTTCGTGGATCTTCGGAGAAGGGGCCACAAGCAGGCTCTGCATTGATCAATGACAGGCAGAGCGCCGGGTTTGAAGGATTGGCGTCGATGGAGGTAATCAGCTTGTGTCCTTGGTTGCCAACATAGCTGGTCGTGATCACCGTGTTCGCGCCGAGCTGGCGTTGCAACGAGAACTCGTAATGTTCGGAGTAGGGGAGGCGGTTCTTGTGGTAGAAAACGAATCCGCTGGAGATGGGCTCAACCTGCGCCCAATTGAAATTGTTGTCCGGGTTCTTGGCTGACACGTTCAGTGGCGGGTAATTGAACGGGAAGCGCTGGCCCTGGCTGTTGCCGGTGGCGCGATCAATGTAGGGCGCTTCCAGTCGTGGCGAAACTCCACTCACGTAGAACAAACCGTAGGGGGGATCGCCGACCTCCAGGAACTGGCTCAAATCTTCCACCGCCGTGTAGTAGAGACCAAATCCAGCGCGAATGCTCGTCTTGCCGGGGCCCCCGAGAATCTTGCCGAGAATGCCGTTGTCGGAACTAGGCGACCAGGCCATACCAAGGCGCGGCGAAAATGCATTCCATTTGATCGGAGCCAGGGTGCGGGGGACTCCCGGATCGCCGGGTACCACCCAGCCCTGTGGCGCTCCGGGGAACAGCACCGACTGCACACCCGGAATGATGGTTTCAATCTTGTTTTGCGTGTCGTACCAGGGAGTGCTGACTTCCCACCGTAGGCCATAGTTTAGAACGAACGTCGGTCGCGCGCGCCAACTGTCCTGGAAATACAATGCGCCGTACTTGCTGCGGGAATCGAGGATTTGCTTGCTGGCTTGAATCACGCTGTCAGGTGCGCCGAGCAGGAAATCGGCGAAGTCCACGCCTGTCTCCGACCCCGAAAACCCAAAGGAGCCGTTTTCGCCGAAGTAATTACGTTCGTTGATTTGGTCATAGCGGAACTGCCCGCCAAAGCGGAGGGTATGCGTGCCGACCACTTTGGAGAAGTTATCGAGCCACTGGAACGAGTTGTTGAACTGTTGCACGGTGTCGCTCGGGACACCAATGCTGAAGTTATTAAACGTAATGTTCGGGACGCCTTCATATGCCGGGTTGATGGGACTGATGCCGCCGGTGGTAGCGTTCCAGCCTTCCACAAAACCAAGCGAAGCTAGGGTTCTGTGAAGTCCGCCGCTCGGTTGGAACAGATGTTGTGCGTTCCGCACGAAGCTGAAACGGAATTCATTCACCGCATACGACCCGAAGCTCTTAGTATCACCCAGATTGATCAATTGCGCGCGACCGACGCTCAGGGCATTGAAACCCGGCACGGTGGCGCCTCCATTGGGATAAGGATCGTCCACCGTGTAGTCGTCCATGAAGTAGTAGGCGAAAAGCATGCCAAAACGGGTGCTTTGATCGATGCGCACGCCACCTTTGTCATCCCGGCGCGTGCGTGACAATGCCGACGTAACGAATAAGTTCCCGAGAGTCGGGGACGGAATGAATTGTAATAGTTGCGTCGCAGCCGATGACCACGCGGCTTGGGGAATCACGCCGTTGGGAAACACGCATCCGGTTGCGGCATCGTTGCTGGTGCAACCCGGCGCCCAATACGCTTCTCCCGGTTGAACGGTGTAACCGAGTCGCTGAGAGAGCACGCTGGCCCACGATCCTGGACCTGTTCCGCTATTCACCGAACCGATACTGTTGCCCGATGCCGCTGTGGAACTAAAGAGATCGAGCACGTTCCCGCTGCGATCTTGTACTGAGGGGACTTCGAAGTTCTGCGTGGGCGCCTGCACCTGACGTGTGCCCTGATAGTCGACGAAAAAGAAGGTCTTGTTGCGACGGATTGGACCGCCAAATGTGCCGCCAAACTGATTTTGAATGAACTTTGGGGTTGCTGTACCGGGCGCGTCGAAGTAGTTTTTCGCGTCGAGCGCCGTATTCCGCAGAAACTCGAAGGCGCTCCCGTGATAGCTGTTGGTGCCGGATTTAGTCGCAACGTTAATCTGCCCACCGCTGAAGTTGCCATATTCGGCGTCGAAATTGTTGGTGATAATGCGGAATTCGGCTATGGAATCAAGATTGGGGATCACTGAGGCGCCGTTATTTTTACCTTCCTGCACGCTGGACCCGTTCACCATGAATCCATTCGCGGCCTCTCGCTGACCGTTCACCGACTGGTTGCCGGCATTCAGGCGATCGCTGCCGCTGACGCTGCGATCATTCAAGCCCGGTGCCTGGGCTGCGTAGGCGGAGGGGACTACCCCGGGTTGCAGAGCGAGGAGATCGGTGAAGTCGCGGCCGTTCAGCGGCACAGCAGTCATTTTCTGGCCAGTGATGACTTCGCCCATCTGGGTGCTCTCGGTCTCGACGTGAACCGCGTCACTCTGGACCTCTACCTTCTCACTCGTCGTTCCTAATGGCAGAGTGGCATCTTCCCGGATAGCCGAATTGGCATCGATCACGAGCCCATTCTTTTGATAGGTGCGAAATCCGGTTTGGGTAACTTCTACGTTGTAAGTGCCGATTGGGAGAGCCGGCATATTGTAGAAGCCCTTATTGTCCGTCTTAACAGTCGTAGCGATGCCCGTCTGGGTATTGACCGCCTTCACCACCGCACCGGAAATCACGGCGCCCGTGGGATCGGAGATCACGCCGGAAATGCTCCCGGTGATGCTGGCCCATGCAAAAGCAGTCAATAAAAGTATTGCTAGCGCTACTCTGTACTGCCGAGGATTGCGCATAATCACCCCCGTTGCGGGCTTGTGCCCCGGTGCGCACCGAGCGCTGATCGACTTTCATACTATGAAAGTCAACAGCGCGTTTTGAAAATTCGTGAACGAGGGTTTATATCAATTCCAGTGACCCTGTCAACGGATTTCTTGCCCGGACGGAGTTCAAAAGCGAGTTCAGATCAGGGCGCGGCTTGTCACCTGGAGCCGGGAGCGGCAGGCCTCGGCAGTCGAGCGGGCCGGTTTTGTCGGGTCCCGCCCAACTGCCGAGCATTAGCGATGGAAGAGGCGGACTATTTTTGTTTCACGGCAATAGCCGAAATTTCTACGCGTGCATTATTGACTAATCCCGCGACCTGCACAGTTGCGCGGGCGGGCTTGGGATCGGGCAGGAAGTTTCTATACACCTTGTTCATGTCTCCGAATTCATGGATGTCAGCGAGAAAGACAGTCACAGAAACGATGTCCTTGGTCTCAAATCCTGCCGCTTTGCAGACCTTTTCGATGTTCTCCAGGGCGGCCTGCGTCTCCGCAGCAATGCCGCCTGCTTTTAATTTGCCACTGTCGTCTGTGCCTTCCTGTCCGGCAACGTAGAGCGTGTCGCCAGCCACGATGCCGGGACTGAACGGCAGATCCTTTGGAATTCCAGGAATCGAAATCGCGCGTTTTTGTTGCGCACCAGCGAAGGGGGTGCAAAGACACAAAATCAGTAGGAGAAATGGGATTCTTCGAGATATCTTTTCGAGCACGTACATATTTGTCGTCAGCATTTTTTATCTCCTTGAACTCAGATGGTGCGCAAGTGTGCTTACGGCGTTTGCTAGACAGTTGAGTGCGGTCCTTCGCTCACTCCCTCTTTCCACGCAGGCGAAATCGGTGCTACAGTCCGCGCACATATATACAACTCGGAGGACTGAATGCACAAATTTCATTTTGCGGGACTGGATCGCACGCTGGCCCTCGTCACTCTGCTGGTGCTGGTACTGGCGTCCAATGGCCTGCCGAGGGAGCGAGCGAGCGGGGAGGTAAAGCCTGGGGAAGATGAAGACTTGGTCGACGGTTTTCGCCACGTGGAAGTGGCATCAGTATCAGATGCCCTGGAGCAGATCACTGGGCGAAAGATGTATATGAGTCATCGCATGCAGGCTATTTTCCCGGCGAAGTTCGCAGGGTTTGCCGTCACCGTAAGTCTAAAGAAGGCAGAAGGGAATACCGATCCGCATGCTCTCGACGGCATGCTGGCAGCGATCGATGGAGGAGCCCCCAATTCCGTGTACGTCATGGTGGTAGAAGACGGGGACAATATCGCAGGCATGGGCAGCCTTATGGGGACCGCAATGGCCGCCCGGGGATACTCGGGAGCCGTGATCGACGGTGGCGTGCGAGACGTTGCTTACCTGAGAAAAATCGCATTTCCGGTATTCGCCAAGGCCATCGTGCCTTCAACTTCCATTCATCACTACCGCTTCGCGGGCGCGAACATCCCGGTGACCTGCGATGGCGTGCCGGTAGGACCCGGCGATATTGTGGCAGGAGACAATGACGGGGTGGTAGTTGTCCCTCGCGCGAAAGCCAGCGAAGTACTCGAGCTCGCCCAGCAGCTGGATTTCAAAGAACATTCCATGTACCCCTACATCGAGAAATACAAGTCCATAGAGGAAGCAGTCAAGAAGTTCGGGCGCCTGTAGATGTGGGCTTGCGTAAAAGCTGTTTTCATACCATAATCTCGACTTTCATTTTTGCGGGGAAAATTTGGAATAAGCTGCGGGTCGTGATGGCGGCAGGTTCAGCAATGACAGCACTCCAGCCAAAACGCACATACAACATCACCGCCTTGCAACGCGGGCTGAAGCTGCTGGCGTTGTTTGCGGCCTCCGAAAAAGGCCTGACTGCTTCGCAAGTGGCGAAGCTTTCGCGCCTGCCGGTGAGCACAGTTCACCGCTTCCTGGTGAACCTGGAGACTACAGGCTTTCTGAATTGCAGCGGCTCCGGCATCTACCATCTTGGCATCGCCTGTTTTTCGCTCGGGCAGGCGGCACTTGGACAGCTCGATATTCGGCGCCTCAGCCATCCGTATTTGCAGGAATTGAACACGCAGACTCGTGAAACCATTCATTTGACTGTGCGCCATGGGTTGACAGCGGTTTACGTCGAAAAACTCGATTCGCCCGAGCCCTTGCGCATTTATTCGCGGATCGGTGCTGCCGTTCCCCTGCACTGCACGGGCGTGGGCAAAGTCATGTTGGCCTATCTGTCGCCCGAGGAACTTGGCTCGACTCTCGCGCAATTAGAGTTCCGGCGAATCACGCCGAATTCAATCGGCAGTCCACAGGAAATGCTCACCCAATTGCAGAAGGTGCGCAAAAGTGGCTACGCGTGCGATCTTGAAGAATACGAGCCGCATATACGGTGTGTCGCCGCGCCGATCTGGGACCACACGGGTGCGGTGAACGCGAGCCTCAGCGTGACCGGCCCGGCGGTGCGCATGCCCATTGCGCGGCTGCGGCAACTCGCGCCTCTGGTGCAGGCTGCCGGCCTGAATATTTCCCGACAACTCGGCTATCAAGGGGTAAGAGTCAAGGATGCGCGAGCCTCGGCTGCTACGAGCGGCGATGAGATTGCGTATTTGGGGAAGGCGCCAGCGTATTCGCCACGTTGATGATGGTTAAAACAAACACGAGTTCGCTCTTGTACCGCACTCTGCTGCTCACAGTGTACAGCGCGGCGTTTCTGAATTTCCACGCTGTCTGCGACACAACCTCCAGCAAGCATCGCCCCTGCCAGGCTCGCGCCGTTAACTTTGAAGGTTGGAGTGCGCAGGAGATCAGCAACGAATGGGTGACGCTTACCTTGGTGCCGCAGTTGGGCGGACGCTTGATGCAGGTAAGGTTTGGTCCTCATTCGTATTTGTTCGTAAATCCGAAGTACAGGGGCAAATACATTCCTCCGACGGAAGCTAACGGAAACTGGTTCAACTACGGTGGAGACAAGCTGTGGCCGTTGCCTGAGGGAACGCAGGACGATCAGCACTGGCCGGGTCCCGTCGCCGATGTGCTGGACGACGGGATGTACACGTTCCAGATTCTTTCGACAGCTCCAAGTTGCCGAGTGCGGCTGGACGGTCCCGGGGACGCGCGCACCGGATTGCAATACTCGCGGGAGATCACGCTGGGGAGCGACTCGCCCGAGATTTGGTTTCGCGCCATGATGAAGAACGTGAGCGATCATCCGATCCGCTGGTCCATGCAGTCAGTCACGCAGTACGACACCGCCGCCTCTCCGGGCTCGGGCGAATACAACGCAAAGTTTTGGGCCTTCACGCCAGTGAACCCCACGAGTGCTTATGTGGACGGATACCATTTTCGCCTGGGCCTTTCGGGTGACCCGTCGGTAGAAGTTCGCAACCACATGTTTCGGCTGCACTGGAGTTATTTTGAGCGCGAGATTTGGATTGATTCAACAGCGGGTTGGCTGGCGGTGCTGGACGGTTCATCGCAATTTGCGATGATTGAACGCTTTCCGCACTCGGCAGGCGCAGAGTATCCGGGCAAGGCAAGCGTGATTTTCTACACCAACGGCCAGGCAGTGGAATTCGACAAGCAGGGTGCTCCACACCTGACGCCGGCAAATCCCCTGGAAGTGCCGTTCTATATGGAAGCGGAAGTAAACAGCCCGATGATCCGCCTGAATGTCGGTGACACTTATGCGCTCGATACGAACTGGTTTCCCGCTCGCATAGCGGATGAGATTACAGCCGTGACGCAGGCCGGGGCGGTCGGTCGAGCGCTTACGGCGACATGGACGGACAACGGACTTTTACTGGCCGGATCATTTGGCGTGTTTGCGCCAGGAGACCTGATCGCATTCTTGCTCGATGCGGAAGGGGTGCAGATGGCGACAGTCACGCTGCAAACCGTGAGTCCACTGGACCGGGTTGAATTGGCCCAGACCATCAAGGCGCCCGCCACAGTCTCGCGGATCTCGGTGCACCTGAGAGATGAGCGTGGACGCGATCTCGGTCCGCTTGCTGACGCAACGATCGCCAAAGGTTCTTAGCAACTATGCACGTGAGGTGGAGCAGAGTGTGGTCTCTCGCGATCTGCGGTTGCTTGCTGGCCAGCGCGGTTGCTGACGACCCTTCGACCGCGCCCATTTCTGCGCCCGTGAATGTCCTCTCCTCCGATCTCGAGGTGAGTCCTCCCGCGGAGAACTGGATTTCATACAACGGCGATTACACGGGCAGGCGCTACAGCAGTCTGAAAGAGATTGATACCGCAAACGTCGCTCGACTGAAGGCACAGTGGGTCTTTCACGCGAAAAATTCCAACCGGCTCGAGGTGACACCGGTGGTGGTGAATGGCCTGATGCTGGTGACGGCGGCGAATGATGCCTTCGCACTGGATGCGCGAACCGGGCGCATCGTATGGCACCACGAGTACCCGATCAGTGAAGGCCTGATTGACGATGCATCGCGACACACCAATCGCGGCGTCGGTGTCTGGCGGTCGCGAATTTACATGGAAACCGATAATGCCCATCTGCTCTGCCTCGATGCGCGGTCAGGCAACCTGCTGTGGGACGTGGAATACGCTCCCGGAAACAAGAACTACGGTGCCACCAGTGCGCCGCTGGTGGTGAAAGACAAAGTTTTGGTTGGAACTTCAGGCGGCGATGATGGCGTGCGTGGGTTCGTCGCTGCCTATGACGCGCTCACTGGAAAGGAGAGCTGGCGCTTCTGGACGATTCCGGGCCCCGGCGAGCCCGGGTCCGCGAGTTGGCCGGGAAAGCTCTACACCCACGGCGGGGGCACGACCTGGATGCCGGGAACATACGATCCGGAACTGAACCTGTTGTATTGGACGACAAGCAATCCGGCGCCCGACTTCGACGGAGCTGTCAGGCCGGGAGACGATCTTTACACCGACTGCGTTTTAGCGCTGGATCCGGACACTGGCAAGCTGAAGTGGTTTTTCCAGTTCACCCCGCACGATCTGTTCGATTATGACGCGACAGAAACTCCGGTACTGATCGATATGAATTACCAGGGCAGCCCGCGCAAGCTGCTGGTGCAGGCGAATCGCAACGGGTTCCTTTACGTCCTGGATCGCACTAGCGGAAAGTTTCTTGCGGCGCAGCGCTTCATTGAACGATTGAATTGGGCCACGGGCATAGATCCACAGGGCAAGCCAATACTGACAAATGTAAAGCCCAGCGCTGAAGGGACCAAAATCTGTCCCGGCTTTGCGGGTGCCACCAACTGGTTTGCTCCTTCGTACAGCGAAGTGACGCACTTCTTCTATTTCAAGGCGCTGGAAGATTGCCATACCTATTTCTTGAAGCCGCAGGAATTCTCGGAAGGCAAAGAGTACTACTCCACCGGGGTAAAGCACATTACCGATGAGCCTCCGCAAAAAAACTTGCTGGCTTACGACCTCACCGCCGGGAAGTTTACCTGGCGATATCCGCAAGTCAGTGCAGGATCGTCAGCCGGAGGCACCATGTCGACCGGAGGTGGAGTGTTGTTCTTTGCCGACGATGCTAACTCATTCGAAGCGGTGGACGGCCTCACGGGCAAGCCTTTGTGGCATTTCAATACCGGGCAAAGCATTGATGCTTCGCCTATGAGCTATGCGGTGGGAGGCAAGCAATACGTGGCCATCGCCGCGGGCAGTGACGTTTTCAGCTTTGCGCTGCCATAACTACGCCGTTCTTTGGAGGAAACACCTTATGAGGTCCGGATTCTTCACTCGCAGAAGTTTCGCCCTCCGTTTGGGATCGATTGTATCCGCGCTCGGGTTGGGAACAGTAGCTCTGCATGCGACGCCCTCACCTGAGCAGGATTCGACCGTGCAGAAACTCAACTATGACGGCAAGCCCGCGGACGGGAAGCAGATGATCACGTCCCTTATTGTTCATAACGGCTTGATCTACATCTCTGGACAGGGGGCGAATGATGCCGGTTCCGTGCAGGGCAGCGATATCGAGACCCATACCACGAAGGTGATGAATAATGTGAAAAAGCTGGTGGAGGCCGGTGGCGGTTCCATGGACAGCATCCTGCAATTGACCGTGTACTTGTCAAAACTTGACGATTACGACGGGATGAACAAGGTATTCAAAACGTATTTTCCCAATGGCGGACCGGCACGAACGACGATCGCCGTGGCGGGTGTTCCCGGCCATTCTCTGCTGGAGATCAACTGCATTGCTGCGGTAACGCGCAAATGAGAATGGAGAGTCCATCCATGGGAACAAATCAATCGTGGAGTCGGCGTGGGTTCATGGGGAGCATGGCGCTGGTGCTTGGAGCCATAGGGTCAGCTCCGCGACGGCTGTTCGCGGGCGGCGGCTCGGCAGCGCCGGTCACAACTGCAATCACTGGGTTCGGTCAGACGGGCAACGTGTATGAAGAGCTGGGCGTTCCCACGGTCATCAACTGCGAGGGAACGATGACTATGTTAGGTGGTTCGCTGCCCCATCCCGAGCTACAGGCGGTCATGGATCAAGCGGCGCGCCACTTCGTGAGCATTCCTGAATTGGAAGTGGCCGCGGGCAACAGAATTGCTGAGATGCTGAAGCTGCCGGAGGGCTACACGGCCCTTGTCACTTCCGGTGCGGCGGCCGCGATTCAGTCCGGAATGGCCGGCATACTGACCGGCGATAACGAGACGCTCATCAAGCAACTGCCGGACCTGACGGGAATGAAGTCGGAAGTCATTATTCAAAAGTCGCATCGAAATCCCTTCGATCATCAGCTGCGCACTACGGGAGTGAAGCTGGTGGAAATTGAGACTCGCGAGCAGTTGCGGCGCGCGGTAAGCGATCGAACCGCCATGATGCACTTCACAAATTTCGCGAATGCGGCAGGCCAGATCAAAGTCGATGAGTGGGTCAAGCTGGCGAAGGAATACAAGGTTCCGTGCATGAATGACGCCGCCGCAGACACGCCGCCGGTCTCCCACCTTTGGGATTACACCAACATGGGTTATGACCTGGTGACGTTCAGCGGGGGCAAAGCCATTCGGGGCCCGCAATGCGCAGGCTTGCTGGTCGGACGCAAGGACCTGGTGGCATATGCATTGCTGAACAACAGTCCGCACGAGGACACTATCGGACGCAGTCAGAAAGTAGGTAAGGAAGAAATTGTCGCGATGGTGAAGGCGCTGGAGCTATATCTCCGTGAAGATCACGACGCGCTGGCGCGCGAGTGGCAGGCCAGACTGGACGGCATATCAAGGCGGATTACTGGTGTACCGGGGGTGACGACTTCGTTTTTTACCCCCGACATCGCCAATCACGTGCCGCACATGCAGATTACATGGGATCCGGAGCGGGTCCGCCTGGCGCCCAACGAGGCGTCGCATCAATTGCGCAGCTCGAAACCATCCATCGTGATGGGCCGCGGGGAGGATCGTCCCGGCCTCGTCATGAACTCGTTCATGCTGCAACCGGGAGAGGACAAGATCGTCGCGGAGCAGTTACTCGCTTTGTTTAAACAGCATTCGGCCTGACAGTTGCACGAAATCCTCGATGAGTTCGACGTGTAGGCCCTTACCGATTGAACGTTGGTCGACTTGAAGCAGCTAATCTGAATATGCAAGATGTCACCCCAACCCGTGCTGACATAATTTTCTCATGGCTGCGGCAGGCGTCGTTGGGATCCTTTCTTCGCGAGCCAATCGTTGAACTCGTCAACCATTTGCTTCGTCCACCTGGAATCAATCTGGCCCGGCGTGTACTTGCCTTCGCGCAGCATCATGTGACCCCATTCATCCACCAAGTGATCCATCTCGGTGTCATCCGCGAGTTTCTCCGCAAGCTGCGGCGGGACGAATGTAACACCCTCGGGATCGCCAAGAGCGACATCTCCCGGCATAACGGTGGTGTCGCCGATGCGTATGGGCACGTTGATTCCCATCAGCATCACATTTTCCAGTGCCGACGGATCGACGCCCCGAGTGTAAACCTGAAAGCCCTTGATTTCCTCTATACCGGTCACATCGCGAACCGCGCCATTCACGATCAACCCATTATGGCTTTTGGAGTAGATCGCGGTGGAAAGATTGTCCCCGACAATGGTGCCGTAGCGAATTTTTCCGAACAGGTCGACGACCAGCACGTCCCCGGGCTGAAGAATGTCGATGATCCAGGAGTTTTCGTCGCCAACACGTCCTTCTTTTTTACCGTTCGCCTGGATGACAGAATCGAAATCGGGACGGCGCGGCATGAACACGGCGGTCACGACGCGGCCCACCAGGCGATCGCCGGGATTGATAACCCGCCAGCCACTTTCGAACTCATTATGGAAACCCGCATCCTGCAGGACGTCCCACGCTTCATCCGCTGTAACCGATTTCAGTCGCTGCAGAATGGCATCGGGGACTTTAGGTCTGCCATCGGGAAAGCGCTCACCGTGCCATTCCGACGTGAAGGCAACCCGCTGCTCTTTCGAGAACAGGCCCAACTGCGCGGCAGCGAAAACGACCTTGAAGAAAATCAAGACTGTAAGCAGGATTGTGAAACGGGATCGTCTATTCATTCGAGTGTCTCGACATCTCTACTGGCGCGGATCAACTTGGGCGCGAGCGCGAAAGTATCACAGCCGCGCCGCGGCAACAACTGCGCACCTTCCGCTTTTCATCAGGCGAGAGGGGCTGCGGCATGACGGTGCGGGAATCGAGCCGTGTGCGCTGGTTTCTTGTCTTCTGGATTTTCGTCCTCAGCGCAGTCGCTTTTCTGGATCGGGTGAATATTTCCATCGCGGGACGCTCGATTGCAGAGACTTATCACTTCAGCGATGTTCAACTGGGATGGATCTTCAGTGCGTTCCTTGCAGGTTACGCAGTTTTTCAGACCGCAGCGGGCCGGCTCGCGGATCGCTTCGGACCGCGCCGAGTGCTGGCGGCGGGAGTGGTGTGGTGGGGCGTTTTCACGGCGTTGACTGCGGCATTACCCGTGGGAATCGGGAGTGCTTTGTGGTTGTTCATCGGAATCCGGTTCCTCTTGGGCGCAGGAGAAGCGGTCGTGTACCCCGCCTCCAATCAGTTCGTGGCTCGGTGGATTCCCAGCCAGGAACGGGGGGTTGCGAACGGCTGGATCTTTGCAGGCGTGGGAGCCGGCGCGGGACTCACGCCTCCCCTCATTACGTACATCATGGTCCGCGAGGGCTGGAGATCATCTTTCTGGGCGTGCTCGCTTCTCGGCGTGATCGCCGGAACTATCTGGTTCTTCGTAGCGCGGGATAAGCCGGAAGAGCATCCGTATGTTTCGCCCGCGGAACTGGCCACGATTCGTGAAGGAATCGATATTTCGGAAAAAGGCGCGATCGGCAATTCGCTCGTTGGCTGGCGAACCATGGTGCGGAGCAAGGACGTATGGGCGATCACGGCCAGCTACTTTTCGTTCGGATACGTTGCCTGGATTTTCTTCAGCTGGTTTTACATTTATCTCGCGCGCGTCCGAGGCCTCAACCTCAAGGCTAGTGCCTTTTATGCGATGTTGCCATTTCTGGCCATGGCGACATGCTGCCTTATTGGCGGCAGCGTGAGTGATGCGCTGACCAAGACTCATGGACCACGCATCGGGCGCTGCATTCTGGCCGCGGTCTCCATCGCCGCTGCGGGCGTCTTCCTGGTGTTCGGGTCAGAGGCGAGTAGCGCCCGGGTTGCCGGGGTGGTTTTGGCGGGAGGCGCCGGAGCGCTTTATCTTTCTCAAAGTTCCTTCTGGTCAGTAACGGCGGATATTGGTGGAACCTCGTCAGGCGCCGTTTCCGGTTTCATGAATATGGGTGCGCAAGTCGGGGGAGCAATTACAGCGTCGTTGACGCCATGGATAGCGGGTAGGTTCGGATGGGCCGCTTCTTTCCTGGTGGCCGCAGCGCTGTGTGGCATCGGAGCCGTGGCATGGGTGTTCGTTGATCCTGCGCAGAAGTTGCCCGTGAGTGAGCGCGCGCTTTCCATTGCTCCGCAGAATTTGGGAGTACTTGCCGAGGCCGCCGGTTCTGCCGCGGCAACTCGAGCGAAGCTGGGAAGAAACTGAAAGCATGGCAAAGCTGAACGTGAAACCCGCAGCGGAATGTCAGTGGGACCTGGTAAGCCTGGGCGAGGTTATGCTGCGGCTCGATCCTGCGGATCAGCGGATCGCGACCACTCGCCAATTTCGCGCGTGGGAAGGAGGAGGAGAGTACAACGTGGCGCGCGGCTTGAGGCGCTGCTTTGGCATGAGGACCGCAATTGTTACTGTCCTGGCCGACAATCCGGTCGGGCGCCTCATCGAGGATCTGATGTTCCAGGGTGGGGTCAGCCAGCAGCATGTGCGCTGGGTGCAGTTTGACGGAGTGGGCCGCACGGTGCGCAATGGGTTGAACTTCACCGAGCGCGGGTTCGGCCTGCGAGCGCCCCTGGGATGCTCGGATCGCGGGCACACCGCGATTTCGCAACTCAAGCCAGGCGATGTCGATTGGCAACAGATTTTCCGAAAAGAGGGCACACGCTGGTTCCACACCGGCGGCATTTTTTGCGGGCTCTCGGAGAGCACGCCCCTGGTCGCCAAAGAGGCTATGGAAGCGGCGCGAGACGCGGGAGCGGTGGTCTCCTACGACTTGAATTACAGGCCTTCCTTGTGGAAGTCAAATGGCGGAAAGAGCAAGGCGCAGGCCGTGAACCGGGAACTTGCCCCACTTGTAGATGTGATGTTCGGGAACGAGGAGGACTTTACTGCCGCCTTGGGTTTCCCAGTGGCTGGCGTGGACGAAAGTCACTCGCAGTTGAATCCCCAAAGTTTCAAGGCCATGATCAGCAGAGTCCTTGAGGAGTTTCCCAACTTGTCTGTGATCGCGACTACGCTGCGCCATGCGCGTTCGGCGACCGTCAATGATTGGGGAGCCATTTGCTACTGCGACGGGCATTTCTACGAAGCCCCGTGGCGCGAACGCCTGGAAATTTATGACCGCGTTGGAGGCGGTGATTCCGTTGCCTCCGGACTAATTTACGGATTCTTAGCCGGCAAAGAGCCTCAGTGGTCCGTCGAATGTGGAGCGGCTCATGGGGCTCTGGCCATGACCACACCCGGCGATACTACGATGGCTACCCTCGACGACGTGCTCCAGGTCATGAAGGCGCGCACGGCGAGAATCGCCCGATGAAGATTTGTTAGCGAACAGCGGATGACAACTGACGAGGTAATCCGGAAAATCGGCGACATCGCCATTATCCCGGTGGTGCGCGCGGCGACTGTCGATGAGGCTAGCCGTGCGGTTGACGCCATCTGCGATGGCGGCATCCGCATTGTTGAAATTACGATGACGGTGCCGGATGCTCCAAAGCTGATCGAAGGAATTGTCCGGCGTTACGGGAACGAGTTGCTGACCGGTGCGGGCACCGTGCTCACTGCCGAGCAAGCCAAGTCGTGCCTTGACGCGGGAGCCGAGTTTCTGGTCAGTCCCGGACTTTCCTTGCCGGCACTGTGCACTGCAAAAGCCTGTGACAAGCTGATGATTCCCGGCGCCCTCACGCCCACCGAAGTAATGGAAGCGGCCTTGAAGGGAGCAAAACTCATCAAAATTTTTCCTTGTGGCAACGTGGGCGGTCCCAAATACATTCGCTCTTTGAAAGCCCCATTTCCCGAGCTTGCGCTGATTCCTACAGGAGGCGTGAACGCCGCCAATGCCGGCGACTACATTGCGGCTGGAGCTTTCGCCCTTGGAGCCGGTGCTGATCTGGTCGACCCGCAGGCGCTGCGCAATGGGGATGCGCGCAAGATCACGGCTGCGGCACGGAAACTTGTGGAGGCGGTGCAGGCCGCGCGAGCGGGTACAAAGGCCAGCAGTTGATGCCACTCGGCAAACCCACAGAATGTCCCTCCATGGCGCGCATTATCTTTTACAGGGCGGTGCCTTCGTATTGCATGAATCCTCTCAGCACTAAATTGCTCCCCGTATTTTTCCTGCTCTTGATTGCTCTAGGTCCGGCCCTGCTTGCCCAGACGGTCAGGGTCGATGCCGATCTCAATCATGTGGTCAACAAGTTCAGCCCTTTTTATGCGCTTGGCTCGACCGTGGATCGCGTGCCCAGCAACGCCACCGACACATTCTTTCGTCCTGACCAGGTGAAACAGATTCTTGCAGCAGGATGGGGCGTGATCAGCTATCGGCAGAACACCGATTTGTTTGTGCAAGCCTGGCATTGGAATCCGAAAGGGAAGTGGAGCGATCCCGCCGGCAAGGGATATTTTGTTGGAGACTCCACCCCCACTAAAGAATCGATTCGCCATTCGTATGGATATTCGCTTCCCCATCGTGGGTTCACGAGAAACGGTGGAACGGAATTCGACGGATTTTCCCGGCTCGATGACGGAAATGTGAACACCTATTGGAAAAGCAATCCTTATCTCGCCAAAGCCTTCACGGGAGAAGAGGATTCCCTGCATGCGCAATGGATTGTCGTTGATCTCGGGCAAAAGCAGCAGGTCAATGCCATCCGCATTATGTGGGGGGAGCCCTATGCGCATGCATACCAGGTGCAGTATTGGGACGGTGATGGCGATGCGATGGACGAGCAGAACAAGGGGATATGGAAGACGTTCGCATCGGGATCCATAGGCAACGGGAAAGCAGGTGACGCAACCTTGCGGCTGGATACCGCCGCCGTCACCACTAAATTCGTGCGTGTGCTGATGACCGAATCCTCCAAGACTTGTGACACGCATGGCAGCGGTGACCTGCGAAACTGCGTCGGCTATGCGATCCGCGAAGTTTATGTGGGGACCCTCGATAATCGAAATAATTTTCACGATGTGCTGCAGCACTCTCCTGATCAAAAGCAGTCGCTAACTTACTGCTCGTCGGTCGATCCATGGCATGAGCCGGCCGATCTCTACCTTGCTCCGGACCGCATGGAATCGGGCGATCAGCCCGGACTCGACCTGTTCTTCACCAGCGGCATCACGCGCGGACTGCCAGCGATCGTACCCGTAGCGATGCTTTACGCGACACCCGAGGACGCGGCAGCCCAGATGAGTTATTTGAAACGGCGTGGCTATGCCATCGAGTACGTGGAAATGGGAGAAGAGCCCGACGGTCAGTACATGACTCCCGAAGACTATGGCACCCTCTACTTGCAATGGGCAACGGCTCTGCACCGCGTGGATAGGAAATTCAAACTTGGAGGTCCGGTCTTCCAGGGCGTGACCGAAGATATCAAGGTCTGGCCTGACGCGCAGGGAAGAAGTTCATGGTTCGGACGCTTCCTCGATTACCTGAAAGCACACGGCCGTTTGGATGATTTGGCCTTCATGTCGTTCGAGCACTATCCCTACGACGGGTGTGAAACGCCTTGGGAGAACTTATATCAGGAGCCGCAGTTGATCGAGCACATCATCCAGGTATGGCGCGACGACGGGCTTCCCGCAGGCGTTCCGATGCTCGACACTGAGACCAACGCGCACGGCGGGGAAGCTGCGGTGGATATTTTCGGTGCTCTATGGCTGGCCGATTCGTTCGGGGGATTTCTGGCTGCGGGCGGCACATCGACTCACTACTATCATGCGCTGCCGTATTCACCGGCCCATCCGGCATGCCCGAATAGCTGGGGAACTTACCACATGTTTATGGTCGACAACAATTACGAGATCCGTTCGCGCACCTCGCAGTTCTATGCCGCACAGCTGCTCACGCAGGAGTGGGCGCAGCCGAAAGATGCCCCGCATCTCATGTTCGCCGCGGTCGGTGATGTCAAAGATGACGAAGGGCATGTATTGGTGACGGCATATGCCTTGTTGCGCCCGGACGGGCAATGGTCGGTCATGTTGATCAACAAGGATGCAGCGAATGCTCACGCCGTCCATCTCGTGTTTCATGACGGTGCTGGAGATAAGTTCTTCAGTGGTCCTGTAACCCTGCTGACCTTTGGCAAAGCGCAGTATCAATGGCATCCCGCAAGGAAAGAAGGTTACGCGGATCCAGATGCTCCGCCAGTAAGCTTGCAAGTGTCTGGTGGCGAGCATGCCGAATACTCCTTGCCAGCGGCATCTGTCAATGTGGTGAGGGGAACAGTCCCATCACTGGAAAGCTCCGGACAGCACGAGTAGCCCTCGTTCTCCTTCGGAACCCGTGAGCCTCGACGCTATCGCGTGTCCGCTGCTTTATGGTTCCGAACTCGGTACGCGTTCTTGTGAAGTGCCGGCCAGGCCTTCGCTGCCGACGACGCTCTTTCTGATTGCGCTCCACAACTCATCGCGTCCAGCCCCGGTTTTGGCGGAAAAAGGCAGGATGTGCGATGCCGGGTATTCCTGCGAAAGCGTCTGCATCGTCTTTTGCAACTGGCTGCCTGACAAGCGGTCGCTCTTTGTGGCCACGATCAGGAACGGACGTCCTACTGCGACCAGGAAATCAAGTAACTGCCGGTCGCTCGCTTGTGGAGGGACATTCACGTCGATGAGCGGAAGGCATAAATTCAAGCATGGCCGTTCCTTCAAATAAGGCTCGATGAACTTAGGCCATTCCTGCGAAATCTCGCGAGAGATCTTGGCATAACCATAGCCTGGGAGGTCGGTAAAGATCAGGTCAGGCCTGGGGTGTCCGGCAATGCGAACCTCGAAGAAGTTGATGGCACGGGTGCGGCCCGGCGTGGAACTGGTTTTTGCCAATTTTTTTCCAACCAGCGCGTTGATGACACTGGATTTGCCTACGTTGGAGCGTCCCAGGAAAGCCACTTCCGGCAGTTGCGGAGCAGGGAATTGCTGAGCATCCATCGCGGACATCAGGAATCGGGTGAGTACTCGCATCTGGAAAGCTGGAAGCGCTTCACTCCCAGTTTATATCGTCGAGACGCTGGCTGCAGGCCCGGAGAATCGAAAGCGTTCAGCTCAAGCCCAGCGGACGCTTGTTCTCAATATCCTTGTCTTTCAGCGGGCGGTACTTGTGCCATAGAAAGAGAATGGCTGCGACAATCACGCCGATTCCGACGCTTACAAAAAAGAAAAGGCGGTAAGCCGGAAAAGCAATCAAAAGGAGGGCCACGACGGCAACCGCGACAATTAATCCCGCCGTTCCCTTGAAGATGCTCATTCGACCACTGGATGGGGAGTCCGGTTCCACGCTGGCCACCCACTCGATTCTAAGACTATGGCCAAGACCTGTCATCCCGGCAGGACAGGCCGCAGCGATCCGGCCACAAAGAGGAAAACTGAAACGATGAGGACTGAATGGACCGACTCTGGAAGACAGTTTGACGAGATAGACGAAGCTCGCAGTTTCAGCTCTCAACCGAACCTGGTTGAAAGCGGATGCCCTGAGATTCTGAGCTTGGCTGACTGCCGCTTACTGGTGCGCTGCCGGGCTTTCACCTGCCTGGGGCTGAGTCATCGCCGGGAGCGGCTCTGTGACTGGCGCCGTGACCTCAGGCAACGGTGCTTCGAGCGCCACAGACAGAACCTGGTCCATGGTTTCGACGAAGTGCAGTTTCATGGCGCTGCGCAGGTTCTCGGGTACCTCGGCGAGATCTTTTTCATTGTCTTTAGGCAGGATGGCTTCGAAAAGTCCGGCACGGTGAGCGGCCAGCAATTTTTCCTTCAAGCCGCCAATGGGTAGAACCTTCCCGCGCAGGGTTATTTCGCCGGTCATGGCAAGATCGCGACGCACAGGAATTTTGCTCAACGCGCTGGCGATGGCCGTGGCGATCGTAATGCCCGCCGACGGCCCATCCTTGGGAATCGCGCCCTCGGGCACGTGTACGTGGATGTCGAGATTGCGATAGAAATCACGGTTCAAACCCAGGCGCAGCGCTCGCGAACGGATGTACGACATGGCAGCTTGCGCCGACTCCTGCATAACGTCGCCCAGCTTGCCAGTCAGCATCAGCTTGCCCTTGCCGTCTACTACGGTGGCTTCCGTGCTCAGGATCGACCCACCGACCTCGGTCCATGCCAGGCCAGTAACCAGCCCGACTTCACTCTTTTCGTGGGCCAGCGTGTCGCGAAACTTAATGACGCCTAGGAACTCGCCAACGTTGCTGCTGTTGACTTCGACTTTATAGGTCTCGCCTTCTTTGACGACCTTGCGCGCCACTTTCCGGCATACGTTGCCGATCTCACGCTCCAGGTTGCGAACTCCGGCTTCCCGCGTATAGGAGCGGATCAGGCTGGTGATCGCGCCTTCCGTGAACTTCAAATTCTTGTCCGTCAGGCCGGCATCGATCATCTGCTTCTTGACCAGGAACTGCTTCGCAATTTCCACCTTTTCCTGCTCGGTATACCCGTGCAGGCGCAGCACTTCCATGCGGTCCTGCAGGGCGGGAGGAATGGTGTGCATCACATTAGCGGTCGCGATGAAAAAGACCTGTGAAAGATCGTATTCAACATCCAGGTAGTGATCGACGAACATGAAATTCTGTTCGGGATCGAGCACTTCGAGCAGAGCGGCTGACGGATCGCCGCGGAAATCCATGGACATCTTGTCCACTTCGTCCAGCATGAAAACCGGGTTCTTGGTACCCGCCTTCTTCATCATCTGGATAATTTGGCCGGGCAAGGCCCCAATATAGGTACGCCGGTGGCCACGAATCTCGGCTTCGTCTCGGACTCCACCCAAAGACATGCGCACGAACTTGCGTCCAGTAGCCTTTGCAATCGACATGCCCAGCGAAGTCTTGCCCACTCCAGGAGGCCCCACGAAGCACAGGATCGATCCCTTGGGATTCTTCACTAACTGACGCACAGCCAGGAATTCCAGAATGCGCTCTTTGATTTTCTCCAGTCCGTAATGATCTTCGTTGAGCACTTTCTCCGCGCGGCTGATATTCCGGATTTCCTTGGACCGCTTCTTCCAGGGCACGGCCAGCAGCCAATCCAGGTAGTTGCGCGAGACCGTCGACTCCGCCGACATCGGCGGCATGGCCTCGAGCTTTTTCAATTCCTGCATGGCTTTGTCGCGGACGTCTTTGGGCATTCCGGCAGCTTCGATCTTCTTTTTCAGTTCATCGAATTCGCTCTTCTCGCCGCGGCCGAGTTCCTTCTGGATCGCCTTGATCTTTTCGTTGAGGTAGTACTCTTTCTGCGCTCGTTCCATTTGCCGCTTGACGCGCGACTGGATGGTGCGATCCATGTTGAGCTTTTCAATCTCAATATCCAGCACGTCACCGATACGGCTCAATCGCTCCGCGGGATCGAAGATCTCCAGCAATTCCTGCTTCTCTTCGATTGAAAGTTGCAGGTTGGCCGCGATCGTGTCCGTCAGGCGCGCCGGGTCTTCCATGCGCACCGCGGCAATCATGGTTTCGTAGTTCAGTGATTGGCAAAGCTTGACGTACTGCTCAAAAAGGGAGGTGACCCTCTGCATGCCCGCTTCCACTTGCGGATTCACTTCGGCCGAGTACCGCGCCACCCGGACAGTTACCTGCATGTAACCATCGGTGTCGCTGATCTGGAGAACCTTGCCGCGCTCGATACCTTCGACCAGGACCTTGATGTTGCCGTCAGGGAGCTTCAGACTCTGCACGATGTTGACGACCGTGCCCACCTGGTAGATTTCGTTGGGCTTGGGTTCGTCGATCGAGGCGTCGTGCTGGGTCGCGAGAAATATCTTTTTGTCGGCGGTGAGCGCCTCTTCCAGCGCGCGCACGCTCGATTCGCGGCCTACCACGAACGGCGTCATCATATACGGGAAGATGACCACGTCCCGGATGGGCATCATGGGCAACTTCCTGGTTTCGAATTTTTCCTTGGATTGGCTCACTGATTCTCCAGATGGACAGGCCTCGCGGAACCTTTGCACAGCCACGGCTTCAATCCCGTCAATAACCGGGTTTCGGCCACGGGCACCCCTAAAGGGCCGCTACTGCTGCTCTGATTATAATCCCGAGGCGGTTGGGATTCGTACTCCTTCGTAACTAGCCTGCTTTTTCCATCATGGCAAGCGAGACGTCCCGCTTTTCCACCATCTCGCGCGTGACTTCAAACTCTTTGACGCGCTTTTGACTAGGCAAGTGGTACATCAGATCCAACATTAGTTCTTCCAAGATCATGCGAAGACCCCGGGCGCCAACCTTGCGTGCCATGGCCTGGCGCGCGACTGCGCGGAGAGCGTCGTCGCTGAACTTCAGCCGGACATTCTCGAACTCGAACAATCTCTGGTACTGCTTGATGATGGCGTTCTTGGGACGGGTAAGAATTTCGATCAGCGCTGACTCGTCCAAATCCTGCAATACGCCGACGACCGGCAAGCGTCCCACGAACTCTGGAATCAGACCAAACTTGATCAGATCCTCGGGTTGGATGTCACTGAGGAGCTCAAAATTTTTCTTGCTGTTGGTGGGCGCGGTCGCGTCTTCCTTATCGCCGTCCTCGCCTGGACGAAAGCCCAGAGATTTCTTGCCCACTCTGCGTCCTACAATTTTATCCAGGCCTACAAAAGCTCCGCCGCAGATGAAGAGGATGTTCGTCGTGTCCACCGGGGTGAATTCCTGGTGCGGGTGCTTGCGCCCGCCCTGCGGTGGAACGTTGGCAATGGTGCCTTCCAGAATTTTCAGCAGCGCCTGCTGCACGCCCTCACCCGACACGTCCCGGGTAATGGATGGGTTTTCATCCTTGCGGCCAATCTTGTCGACCTCGTCGATATAGATGATGCCCGTCTGCGCGCGCCCCACATCCCCCTCGGCGGCCTGCAGCAGCTTGAGAATGATGTTCTCGACGTCCTCGCCAACATACCCGGCTTCGGTAAGCGTGGTCGCGTCCACGATGGCAAAGGGAACATCCAGCATTCGCGCCAGGGTTTGCGCCAGCAAAGTCTTGCCCGTGCCGGTCGGACCGATCAGCATGATGTTCGACTTCGTCAGTTCAATGCCGTCGCTGGTCCGCTGACGGTTCATGTAGATCCGCTTGTAGTGGTTGTAGACCGCTACCGCCAGCTTCTTCTTGGTCTGTTCCTGTCCGATCACATACTCGTCGAGAAACGTCTTTACCTCTTGGGGTTTGGGAAGCTGGTTGGGCGAAGTGGAAGGCGGAGTCGCAGTCCGGTCATCTTCCAGGATCGAATTGCATACCGCTACGCACTCATCGCAGATATAGGCCCGCGGATAGTCGCTGGGAGATGAAATCAGCTTGGCTACCGCGTCCTGCGACTTGTGGCAGAACGAACATCGCAGAATTTCTTCCGATCCCGATCTGTTTTTCACTCGGCTTACTCCTTTTCTCTCCCAGCCCAGTGTTTCCGCACCCTCGCGCCTGGAAAACTGAGCCGCCCATCGCCGAGAATTCAGCACCTGACCGGCGAACGCCGATCATACCTCTTATCTCGTCTTGTAGATGATATCGTCTATGATTCCGTATTCCTTAGCCTGCTGCGCGTTCATGATGAAATCGCGCTCCACGTCTTTTTCTACCTTGTCCAGTTTCTGGCCGGAATGTTTCGCGAGTAACTGGTTGGTAATCTCTCTCATGCGCAGGATTTCGCGGGCGTGAATATCGATGTCGGTGGCCTGTCCCGACAAGCCTCCCATGGAGGGCTGGTGAATCAGGATGCGCGAGTTCGGCAGCGCCAGCCGCTTCTTGTTTTCTCCCGCTGACAGCAGTAAGGCCGCCATGCTCGCCGCCTGCCCGATACAGATCGTCGTGACATCGTTCTTCACGTACTGCATGGTGTCGTAGATTGCCATGCCCGCGGTAATCGAGCCGCCGGGCGAGTTGATGTAGAGCTGAATATCTTTCTCCGGATCTTCCTGCGCCAAGAAGAGCATTTGGGCGATGACAAGATTGGCAATATTGTCGTCGATCGGCGTGCCAATGAAGATGATGTTGTCGCGCAGCAGGCGGGAGTAAATGTCGTAGGCCCGCTCTCCCCGTCCGGTCTGTTCGATGACCATGGGTACCAGCATCATTTTTGGATCGTTCACGTTCAACTCCCACACTCCTGCCCCGACAATCGCTGACTCTTTCGGGGGAGGATCGAAAGTGGCCCGCTGTTATGCGGACTGGTGATATAGAAAATCGAGGGTCTTCTCGTTGCGGATTCTAGACCGGATTCTATCCAGCGCTCCATCGCGTGTCAAACGAGCCCGAATCGCTTCCACCGTTTGTTTTGACTGCTTTGCCAATGATTCTATCTCGCGATCGATCTCCTCGTCTGTGACCTCGATCTTTTCTTCATCCGCGATGCGGTTCAGCAACAGAGACGACTTGACCTCCTGTAATGCCTGCTCCCGTTGACCGGCGCGCAACCGCGGCAGGTCCATCTTCTTCATGTCCTCCGGCTTCATGCCCTGCGCGGCCAACGCCCGCAGTCCTCGCTCCAGCCTGGTGTCAATCTGTCGCTCTACCAACGATTCGGGGACTTCGAATTCATTGCGTTTCACCAACTCGTCGATCAGTTTGTCCTTGGCGGCGTGTTCAGACTCGTGTTTCTTCTCAGCTTCCATCCCCTCGCGGATTCTCGTTCTCACTTCCTCCAGCGTGGCGAATTCCCCAAGTTCCTTCGCGAACGCGTCACTCAACTCCGGAAGATTCTTCTGCTTCACCGATCCAACCTTCACCGTATAAGTAAAGGTTTTACCCGCCAGTCGCTTGTCGGAGAAGTCTTCAGGGTAGCGAACGTCGAAAGTGCGCTCGTCTCCCGCCGATGCGCCGCGAAGATTCTCAGTGAACTCCGGCATCGTGTTCTGTCCGCCGACTTCCACCAGGATCTCATCCATGTGCACCGGTTGGCCTTCGCCCTCCTTGGGCTTTCCATCCAATGAAACCTGCGCGAAGTCCTTGTCGGCCAGCGGACGGCCTTCGACGGTGGTGAACGTCGCATGCTGCTCCTGGATGTTCTTCAGCGCGTCTTCCACCTCCTGGTCAGTAACCGTGATCTCATGCTTGTCGGCGCGCAACTCCTTGTAACCCTGCACTTCAATGTCCGGCAGGACTTCAAAACTTGCCTTGAAGCGCAGCGGTTCCCCGTCGTGGATGTGCAAGTCTGTCACGCGCGGTTGTGATACCGGCACCAGTCCAAGTTTCTCCGTTTCCTGGCGGAAGTATCGCGGCACAAGGGCCTCGACGACGTCGCTTTTGATCTCTTCGCCGAAGCGCTGGCGGATAATCGACGCCGGCACGTGCCCTTTCCGGAATCCCGGCAGGCGTGCGGCCTTCTGATATCGCTGGATCAGCAGATCCGTCTCTTTAATGACTTCCTGGGCGGGTACTTCAACTTCGATCTCGCGCTTCACATCCTTGGTTTCAGTGGGGCTCACGATTCCTCTATTTTAACGTAGCGCTGCTGCCCGACGGCCGCAGGATACGATCAGCTCGGCGTAGTCTGAGTGTAAAGACTAGCCCCACCACCGTCAAACGAGGGGCTTGGGAGATGCAGTCTCGGCGCTTGCGGGCTAGCTAAACTTTCTTTGCCATTCTCACGATGGGCAGCGCCTGTCCGTCCGCCAGCGGAACTTCAAGATTTTCTAGCTTCTCGTATCCCTTTGCACTGTAGAACGGAACGCCGGTCAGGGTTGCACCCATCTCCAGCCGTGTGAACCCGGCAGCCTTGGCAGCCTCCTCGCAAGCCTCCAGAATCATAGTTCCGATCCCATGCCTTGCCCATTCCGGGTGGACGAAGAAGGCGCGAATTTTCGCCGCATCCCGCGTCGGGTCGAGCAGCGCATCCTGCCGTCCGGTCCAGTGATCCCCGCCATAGAGTGTCCTCCTCTTGCTCCAGCCGCCGCAGCCCACGATCTGCGAGGGTTCGCTTCCCCTATCCGGTTCCACCACGAAATACGTGCCATCCTCGATCAGCTGGCTATCCACTCCGTAGACACTTCTCAGTGCGCTCTCGAGTTGCGTAGCTGTGTAATCGTCCGCCTGCAGGCCACGGACGGAAGCGTGAATTAGTTCCCGCAACACCGGGATGTCTTCGCTCTGCGCCTTGCGTATTTTCATGTGCATCCGGCCCAACGTTTAGGATACGGTCTCAAGCTTCTCATGCGTCGGACTCGCTGGTGATGGACTTCGCCACTCACACCCGCCGCGTCAAGCTTTTCTGGACCCTACGTTGTAAAATGCAAGTTTATCCTGAGCACGTTGTCGCCTATGGCTGAAGCCGAAAAAACACCCGCAATTCGCGAAGAACGTTACGATCCGCAGGCCATCGAAAAGAAGTGGTTCGATCGCTGGCAAGCCGACGACTCGCTTTACCGTGCAGAGCCTACTTCCAGCGCGCCCAAGTATTACGTGCTTGAAATGCTGCCGTATCCCTCCGGGGTCCTGCACATCGGCCATGTGCGCAACTACTCGATTGGCGACACTCTTGCCCGTTACATGTGGATGAACGGCTACAACGTCCTGCATCCCATGGGGTGGGATTCTTTCGGTCTGCCCGCTGAAAATGCGGCTATAGCCAACAACACGCCTCCTCGCGAGTGGACGATGCGCAACATCGCCAATATGAAGGCACAGATGAAGCGGCTTGGTTTTGGCTATGACTGGTCCCGCGAAGTTACCACCTGTCTTCCCGAATATTACCGCTGGAACCAATGGTTCTTTCTCAAGATGTACGAGCGCGGCATGGCATACCGCAAGAAGAGCAAGGTGAACTGGTGCCCGAAGTGTTGCACGGTCCTTGCGAATGAGCAGGTAGTGGCCGGTCGATGCTGGCGCCACGAAGACACCATCGTCGAGCAACGCGAGCTCGAGCAGTGGTTCCTGCGAATCACCCAGTACGCGGACGAATTGCTTCGCGATCTCGACAAGCTTGAGGGCTGGCCGGAAAAAGTTCGCGTCATGCAGCGCAACTGGATCGGCCGCAGCGAAGGCGCGATCGTCGACTTCGAATTGCGCGGCCCAGCGGGTCCGGCTGGCGCCAAAATTTCCGTGTTCACGACCCGCATTGACACCATCTATGGCGCTACTTCAATTCAGTTCGCGCCCGAGCATCCGATCATCAGTGATATGACGCGCCTCGACCCCGACTTGCGCGCTAAGGTCGATCAGTTGATCGCTGAGCAGCGCAAGGCGAGGGAAGCCGGTGACCTTGGCGCGATCGATAAGCATGGGGTTGATACCGGACGTTTTGCCACGAATCCGTTCAATGGCGAGAAGCTCCCCATCTGGGTGGCGAATTACATCCTCATGGATTACGGCACGGGCGCAATCATGTCGGTGCCCGCGCACGACGAGCGCGACTTCGAATTTGCGACCAAATACAAGCTGCCGATTAAGTTGGTGATCGTTCCCGTGAACTCCGATCCCGACGAAACCATCACCGAGCCGCCACTGCCATTTACGACTATGAACGGTCTCGTCATCAACTCCGGCTCGTTCAGCGGCGTCGCTTGCCAGCAAGCTGTCCATAAAATGACGCACTTCGCTGAGCAGCAAGGCTTTGGCAAAGCCACCGTGAACTACCGTTTAAAGGATTGGGGCATCTCGCGCCAGCGCTACTGGGGCACCCCTATTCCTATGCTCTACTGCGAAAAGGATGGGCTCGTCCCAGTTCCGGAGCAGGACTTGCCGATCGTGTTGCCTGAGAACGTGGATATCACGCTTACCGGCGGCTCGCCTCTGCTCAACGTTTCCGAATTCTTGAACACCACGTGTCCCAAGTGCGGAGGACGGGCGCGCCGTGAGACTGATACCATGGACACCTTCGTCGATTCCTCATGGTATTTCTATCGCTACACTGACGCGCGCAACGACAAGGCCCCCTTCGATAGCAAAACCGCCGGCTACTGGTTTGGTCGCGATGGTATTGACCAGTACATCGGAGGCGTCGAACACGCTATTCTTCACCTCATCTATTCGCGTTTCTGGACTAAGGTCATGCGTGACATGGGCCTGGTGCAAAATAACGAACCGGTCAATCGTCTTTTCACGCAGGGCATGGTGATTAAAGACGGCGCCAAGATGTCGAAGAGCTTGGGAAACATTGTGTCGCCTGACGATATGGTGACGCGCTTCGGCGCAGACAGCACTCGCATGTACACCTTGTTCGCGACCTCGCCAGACAGCGAACTCGATTGGCAGGATTCGGGCGTGCGTGGGGTATCCGGGTTTCTTGCGCGTGCATACCGCTTCATCACGCAACATCCTGCCCCCAGTTCGGAAGGAGCAAGCTCTTACTCGGTAGACGATCTCTCGCCGGAAGCTCGCCAGATACTGCGAAAGCTGCACCAGACCATTAAGAAAATCACCCATGACTTCAGCGGGCGATGGCACTTCAATACCTCTGTCGCCGCCTTGATGGAGTTCCTGAACGAATGCATCGCGGCGGAAGCCATCTTTTCGCCGGGAGCATGTCCCGCCGGCTTCGTTCGTGACGTGCAATGCAATTTTGTGCTCATGCTGGCGCCGTTTGCTCCGTACCTGGCGCACGAATTATGGGAAACGCTCGGCGAACGCAGTAACCTGCTCAAGACAGCATGGCCAAAGTTCGATCCCGCACTCGCCAAGGAAGAAGAAATCGAGATTCCGGTTCAGATCAATGGCAAGTTGCGCGGCCGCATTGTGGTCGGCGCCGATGCTGGTGAACAGGACATCCGTGAGCGCGCCCTCGCCGAGGAAAAAGTGCGCGCCGCAGTCGATGGCAAGCAAGTAATTAAGGTCATCCTCGTCCCCGGCAAGCTGGTGAACATCGTGATCCGATAGCGCAAAACTGTCCGCTGTCGCAACCCGTCGCCGCAGTAATCTCGTGAGTGCAATAAAGCCGCGAGGATTCTCTGTGCTCGCGGCTTTGTGTCAGGACGCTGAGCTTACATCCCGGATGATTGTCCCTGCGCCAGTTTTAACGACTCTTTCTTGTTTGCGAAGTCGATCTCGTCGATCGTTTTGGTGTTCCCATTTGGTTTGACGATGACGTCGCTGTAAGGCGACGGCTGATTCTTTTCGATCACTTGTGCGGGAACGGTCGCGACTGTCTTCTTGCCGTGCAGGATCTCAACCTGCACGTTAGGTCCGGTTCCATTCCACTCCGCCTTGTAGTCGCCCGGCTGCAGCAGTGTGTTTCCAACCTGGACCGAGTCAACCAGGGTGAACTTCTCGTGATGTTGTTGCCCGTTATCTGCAGCCAGCGCGCCCAGCGGAAGGAGCAAGGCCAGGGCCAGCAGCGTACCAATGCACTTACCAGACTTCATGAGTTTCCTCCAACTATCAGGTAGATATATCTGTTTGAATTCGGCCGATTACACATGAGTTTCGACCAGCTTGCGGGAAATTTTGAGGCCATGCCTCATTAGACAAGCCTCACTAGAATGGATGCCTGCGCGCGCTTTGAAGATGCGCTCGGTGCACGGCTCTGTGCCCTCGTTCCTGAGAAAGTTTCATCTTTTTGCGGCGGCGGCTTGTGATTGAATTCTGACCAGAAAACAGGTGGTAAGAAGCGCGGCTGCGCTATCCTGAGATGGTGAACCGGCGTTCTCCTACTCTTGAAGGTTTCCGCGCAGTATTCCGTGAACCTTCTCTGGGCTGCGCCGAGATTGCCTGGCGCTGGACCTTCGGGTGCGCGGTACTTGTACTGCTCTCATTTTCTTTTATCGAGTTCCTGGACACGCTTCCTGTATCCGACACTGACCTCCTGCTTCTGCGCACCCGCCATCCATCTCTCGCCTCACAGGCCATCGCCCACATCCTGCAGGGAACGGCGTTTCGCTTCCTGGCTGCCGCACTCATGGTGACTGCCGGGATCGGCGTGGCATGGGCCGTGGTTGCTGCCCTGGGCCGCTCCGCTATTCTGAAATGGCTGTTCGACTATTTTCCGCTGTCCCCTGCGACAGCGCCTGCAGAAATACAGGCAGGACGCCGTTCATTGCACTTTGGCCCGCTGCTCGCGCTGAATCTGCTGCGCGTCGCGGTTGCTTTCCTCGCCGCGGGGGCATGTTTCGGGGCGTTTCTGGTCGGCGATCTCACTTCCGCCGAAAACAATCCTCAGCCTGCAGTGCCGTTCGTCCTCGCCGCTTCGGCGCTGTTTCTAGTCTGGATTTTCTGGTCAGTGCTGAACTGGTTTTTCTCGGTGGCCTCGATTTTTGTCGTGCGCGACGGCCAAACTCCCCTCGATGCTCTTTTTTCAGCGGTGGAACTTTGTCGTGAGCGTTTCGCTGCAGTACTAGTAGTCGGATTCTGGTTCGGGCTCGCCCATCTCACGGCTTTCTCGTTGGCCACCACGGCGGTCGCTTTTCCGTTCGCGTTGGCTGGAGCCCTGCCGGTCGGGTTGGTGCTCAGCGGCGTTCTGCTGGTCACGCTGGGCTACTTTGCCATCGTCGACTGGCTACGCGCCGGGCGCTTGGCCGCCTATGTTGCCATTATCGAAGCTCCGCCTGTCTCGCCCCTTCCAATGCCTGCACCGCTTCCACCCACTCGCGATCTCCCTGGAAGTACGCTGGATTCTTCCTCGGCTTTGCCTCGCAATTCCGCAATATCGCACTGGGACGGCATTCCAGCCTCGGATGACGACATTCTCAGCGACATTCCCCCCACAGCTTAGCTGAGTTCCACGCTCGCTCTAACTGGCACTTCGAGTGCCACCGTTTCGCTCAGGGCGAGAGCTGACGCGAACCTCATTTCCAGTAGCGACCGCGCTCATCTCCCTTTACACTAGCTCTCCATTCTGAGACACTCATTCGTGGAAACCCATTCCATCGTCGTCCTTGACTTTGGCGCGCAGTATTCGCAACTGATCGCGCGCCGCATCCGCGAACAGAACGTCTTTTCCGTCGTTCTCCCGTGCACCGCCAGTCTTGAGGAAATTCGTAGCTACTCCCCTCTGGGCATCATCCTGTCCGGCGGCCCCTGTTCTGTTTACGACACGGACGCGCCGGTTGCCGATCCGCGCGTCTTGCAACTTGGCTTGCCCGTGCTCGGCATCTGCTACGGCCTGCAATTCATGGTGCATGCGTTGGGCGGCAAAGTGCGCGCTGCCGAGAAGCGCGAGTACGGCCACGCCAATGTCGAGCGGATCGCCGAGTCCGAGATATTTGCCGGGTTGCCGAAAGTGCTGGCCGTCTGGATGTCGCACGGAGATGAAGCCGTCGAGCTACCCCCCGGCTTCGAGTTGATCGCGCGGACGCCTAACGCTGTCGCGGGCATTCACAATCCCCAGAAGAAAATGTGGGCGGTGCAGTTTCACCCTGAGGTCCACCACACCAAACTCGGTACCGAGATCCTCCGCAATTTTGCCCTGAATGTTTGCGGAGCCAAGCCCACGTGGACCGCGCACCATTTCGTCGATGCGACCATACAACAGGTCCGGCGGCAAGTTGGCTCCGGACGTGCCATCTGCGCCCTGTCGGGAGGCGTGGACTCGTCAGTGGCCGCAACCCTGGTAGACCGAGCTCTGCGCAATGGGGATCAGAAGTCGCGGCTTACCAGTGTGTTCGTCAACAACGGCGTCCTGCGCAAAAACGAGTTTGAAAAAGTTCAGCAGAATTTGCGCGACAAACTCGGGCTCCATCTGGTTGCGGTGGACGCCACCGATCGCTTCCTCGCCAGGCTGCGCGGGGTTACCGATCCCGAAACCAAGCGCAAGATCATCGGCAGAGAGTTCATCGCCATTTTTGAAGAAGAGGCACACCGCATCGAAAAGGAGGAAGGCGAGGTTCAGTGGCTGGTGCAGGGTACTCTTTATCCCGACGTGATCGAGTCACGCTCTGTTCGCGGGCCATCCCAGACGATCAAAACTCACCACAACGTTGGCGGACTGCCGGAGAAGATGAAGCTCAAGCTCATTGAGCCTTTGAAAGATCTGTTTAAGGACGAAGTCCGCAAGATCGGCCGTGACCTTGGCATGCCGGAAGATATCCTGCAGCGCCAGCCATTCCCGGGGCCTGGACTCGCGGTGCGTATTCTCGGCGAAGTCACACCCGAACGCCTCGCGATCCTGCGCGAGTGCGATGACATCGTCGTCACTGAAATCAAGAATGCAGGTCAATACACAAAGATATGGCAGTCCTTCGCGGTGCTTTTGCCGGTGATGTCGGTAGGGGTGATGGGCGACCAGCGAACCTACGCCTGCACATGCGCCATCCGCGCCGTCCACTCTGAAGACGGTATGACCGCGGACTGGGTGCCGCTCCCGTACGAGGTCTTGAAGACGATCTCTAATCGCATCGTAAATGAAGTCAAAGGCGTCAACCGCGTGGTATACGACATCACCTCAAAACCCCCGGGTACGATCGAATGGGAGTGAGTCGGCGGCCGCCACTCAGCTATAACGATCAGCTTTCAGGAATCACTCGAACTGGAAGGCTTCTGTTCCATCAGCTTCCCGGAAATCGCCGTTACCATCTTCCTCGGGGCAAAGCGCACCGACTCTGCGACCAGCCAGTTGCGGAATCCGGAGACCACCAGGGTCTTGCCCGACATTAGCCCGCGATATCCATCTCGCGCCACAGTTTGCGCGTCCATTGGTTTGAACTTCTGGAACAGCGCTGACTGTTCGGTCCCCGCGCGCCGCTGGAACCCGGTGTCCGTCGGACCCGGGCACAGGCACGTCACCGTCACACCGCTCCCCTGCAACTCATTGGCGATTGCTTCGGAAAACGAAATCACATAAGCCTTGGTCGCGTAATACACCGCCATCTTCGGGCCCGGCTGAAACCCCGCGGTGGACGCCACGTTCAGAATCCTGCCCGCCTTCCGCTGCAGCATCGAGTGCAGAAATAATTTCGTAAGCACCGTGAGCGCGACCATATTGAGTTGCATCATGCCGATGTCTTCCAGCAGGGGCAAATTCGCAAACTCGCCCATCACGCCGAACCCCGCATTGTTTACCAGCACGTCCACGGCAACGCCGCTTCGCTGCACATCTTCGAACAATGACTGGGGCGCGTTCGGCAGGGTCAAATCGACTGCCATCGAAGTGACGCCAATGCCGTGCTTTGCTCGCAGTTCACCGGCAAACTGCGCCAGCTTTGGCCCGCTGCGCGCCACCACGATCAGGTTATGTCCATTCTGTGCGAACAGCTTGGCCAGTTCGTATCCGATTCCTCCCGAGGCGCCTGTGATCAATGCAATCTTCATAAGTGTCCTTCGTCCCGCAGTGGCCTAACTATCGTGTAGAAATGACAAAGGGCGGGTTCGGTCCCCGCCCCAGTCGAATCTGATTTATTCCCGGTTGCCTTAAACTCCAGCCATCGCCGGCTCCACTTCGTAAATCGAGTACCAGGGCGTCGCCGCCTTCAATCGTTGGTTCACGTTCTCGATATTCTTCACGCCTTCGTTCTGCAGCCACTTACGAAACGCCTCTCCCCCCTGCTTGGCGTAGATCGGAATGCCTTCTTTCCAGGTTGCGCGTCCGCAAAGTACACCATTGAATTTGACGCCTGCTTCCGCCGCCAACTCCAGCGACTCGGTGAACTCGGCGTTGCTCACGCCTGCTGACAGGTAAATGAAAGGTTTCGATGCGACCTTGGCCGCTTCGCGGAAGTGGTTCATGGCTTCCGGCTTCGAATAAGCCTTCTGTCCGGCGTAGCACTTCGCGCCTTCCACGAACTTCATATTAATGGGAACTTCGACTTTCAGAACATCCACGCCATAGCGAGCCTTGCTGAATTCACGCATGCTTTCCATGACGATCTGCGGCTTTTTCTTTGCATACTCAAAGCCCTTCTCGTCGGCGCCTTCCTCGTAGCCTACGAACTCCAGAAAGAATGGGATGTCATTGGCCCGGCACTCGTCCCCGATCCGTTCCACCCATGCGTGCTTCTTGTCATTGACGTCTTTTGGATCGAATGGCGTGTAGTAGAGCAGAATCTTGACGCAGTCCGCGCCCGCTTCCTTCAACCGGCGTGCCGACCACAGATCAAGCAGATCGCCCAGGCGGCCCGGACCCGTTTTGTCGTATCCAGTTTTTTCGTACGCCAGCAGCAGGCCGGCATTCTTGGAGCGCCGCTTCGAAGCGGGCAGACCCCACTCCGGATCCAGCAGAATGGCGCTGGCATGCGGTGTCAAAACTTCTGTCACCAGCGATTTGAATTCCTCCATCATCGCGTCGCTGACGTCCGAGCCTTTTTCCTTGGCCAGAGACTTCTTCAGAGAGCCGCGCTGATCCATGGCGGCAGCGGCAATTACGCCGCGCTCGTTGGAAACAGCCTTCAGGCCGGCCAGCTTTCCAGGTGTAAGTTTCATGATTTCCTCCGATGATTGCGGTATGCGGAACGCCGCCTCGGTTCAGGGCATATGCAGACGGCTCATCATTGTAATACGGGGGCAGCTAAAACCACAGTGAGTGGTGAACACGCGGCACCGAATAGCGTGTCGCTGGTTGCTGTCTAATCCGTGGAAAAGTGCGGTGTTTACTGCAGTAAAGTCAGCCGGCTCAAGATTGCCTGCTGCTTGGCGATGAGGGTTTGCACTCCCTGCTTGGCATAGGCCATCATCTTGGCCAGTTGGTTTTCATCGAACACCTGGTGCTCTGCCGTGGCTTGTAGTTCCACGAGTTTATGGCCGGCCGTCATAACGAAATTCATGTCGACATCGGCCCGTGAGTCCTCCTCGTAGGCAAGGTCGAGCAATATCTCGCCGTCGACAATGCCCACGCTCACCGCTGCCACAAAATCGCGCAGCGGGACTGACGTAAGCGTACCCGCTTCCACCAGCTTCTCGAGCGCCAGTCCCAAGGCAACGAACGCGCCGGTAATTGATGCCGTCCTGGTTCCGCCGTCGGCCTGGATAACGTCGCAATCGATCCATAGCGTGCGTTCGCCCAGCCGCTCCAGGTCAGTCACTGCGCGCAGCGAGCGGCCGATCAATCGCTGGATCTCATGTGTTCGGCCGCTGGCTCGTCCCTTGCTGACCTCGCGCGCGGTTCGAGTTAACGTGGAGCGCGGAAGCATGCCGTACTCGCAACTGATCCAGCCCCTGCCTGTATTGCGCAGAAAGCCCGGTACGCTTTCCTCCACCGACGCCGTGCAAATCACGCGGGTATTGCCCACCTCGATCAACGCTGAACCTTCCGCCGTCGAGATAAAGTCAGGCTCGATCTTCATGGGCCGAAGTTGGTCCGGCGCGCGGTTGTCGCTGCGATAAACCATAGAACGGGATTGTAAACCAGCTCGCATGATTCCCGCGCGGTTCTAGCCCCCTCCCAACTTCTCCACCATTCCGTTTACCGCCGACACATCAAAAAAATCCGAGAGGTCTGCGTGCCCCGCGAGAGTGTCGCGATTTTTCCCGTCGACTAAAATCTTTACCCGGTTCAGACCGCCGATATTCGCTGTCAGGCTCTGGATCATCGATGCGATCGTGAGCTCTTCGACCAGAATGCCCGACCGATGACTGTCGGCTAACGCCGCGTTTGTGTCGATGACCGCCGTCCCGGGTTCTACCAGGTACACACTGCGGATTTCCGAACCCGCCGGCAGTGGGTGCGGCGAATCCTTCTCCAAATAGATATTCACCAGCGCTCGCAGGAGTCCTTCCGCGCGTTGCTGCCGTCCAGCCGGCAGTGCGATTGTCGCCGCTTGCGCGCGCAAAATACCGGGATTGTCATACGCCACGAAAAGCGTGACCTGCTCACTCGGTCCCGAGGCCGGCGGCGCTACGGGTCGCGCATCCGAAACCCTCGCGATGGGACGTGCCATTCGCCCCCGCATTCGCCACAAATACATGCTCATCATGAGCACGCCGCCCAGCAGAACGGCCGCGGTGATCTGGAGATAACGTGGGATCACGGCTGAATTCCCTGGCGGCTCGCCTGCAACTGCCATAACGCATCGGCTACGCCGCTGGCCACCATCTGCTCGTAGCTGGACGAGGCGACATCCAGTACATCCGGCCCGCGTGGCGCAATTTCAATCGCGACCACCGGCGTAGCAATGTTGTTTAAAGGGCGCAATGGAGCCGATAACGTCCGGACAGACAGCTGCCTTTTCTGCAGTTCGCCATAGATTCGGTTGACCACGTCATCGCTCCGCGTCATCTGCGCGGCTTGTGCGGTATCCCATGGCACGAAAACTCCTCGGTTCGGCGTTGCAGGAGGCAGTACAGGGCTATAGACTCGAACGCCATTCCCTTCGCTCGACGCGTGCACGCAGACGTAGATCGCGGGATGCGCTGCGTTGGCCGTTGCAGCCCGCTGCTCGAGGCCCAGGTTGAGGTCGGCGTCGCGCAGCATGAGGACGGATAGGCCACGTTTTTGCAGTTCTTGCCTAAGCTGACGTGCCAAGGCGAGGGTCACATCTTTCTCTGGAAGTCTGTCCGTGAGTGCCGCCCCGCGCTCATCGCCACCATGACTTGCGTCCACTACCGCGAACACTCGAGGTGCGGTGGCTGGAATCGAGGTTGGATTACTCGGCGCAGGTGTCGGCACGGGGGTAGCGGCTGGCGACCCCGGCGGAAGATTCGTAACCACCGGGGCGGGAGTTGCTGCTGGAGTTTGTGCCTGGGGTGTGGCTTGTGCAGGTGCTGCGACAGTAATCGTCCGCCCGTTATTGCTGAATTTCGCCATCAAGGGCGCGCTGCTGGTGAAGACGATTTCTGCCGCGCCGTTGCTTTCGTCATAGGTCGCGGAAGGAATGGTTTTGTCGGGAAAATTCAGTGTTTGCGGCCCTCCCAATGCGAGAGGGTCCCGCGTGAACACCATCCGCAGGCGGCCGGGTTCCGTGGAAATCGAGGGGCTTACCGGCGCGCTGAAATTCAGTACCACGGCAGGCGGCGTGCTCTTGCTCATTTCGGCTGTGAATTGCGTTCCTGCATTGCCGACGAATAGTCGGCGCGCACTGCTGTGAAACGTGATCGGAGCCACGCCAAAATGGGGCAGCAGGGTGCTCAAACTGGTCACTGGAACCAGGCCGCGCCCATTCTGCAGGAGAAAGTTGCCCGACAAGTCGAAATCCTTGCCCCCAATTTTGCAGCGCGCTTTTCCGACCGTGAACTCCGCTTCTCTTCTTTGAAACCGGAACTTCCATTGGCGGCCTTGAGCCTTGCCGCTCACCGTGCCCAGTGGTTCCAGGACTTCGAGCAATCCTACATACTCGATTCCATTGAAATCCATCACGGAGAGGGAATAATTCGAAGCCGGGGAGTAGATGGAAATTTTCTTTTCCGTGCCTGCCGCGTCCACCATGATGCCGAACGCCAGGAAAGCCAGTAAGCCCTTAATCGCCGCCTTGCGAACGCACCCGGATGCGTGAAACAGTCCTGGCGGTGCGTTTCTGTCGCCCTGCGTGAAGGCTTTATTCCAGCGCATAAATGGTGAGCCCACTCAGCAGCTTGGGATAGAAATCGGTGGATTTCTGGGGCAAGACTTCGCCCGCAAACGCGATGTCCCGCACCTGCTGCATGCGCGCCGGATTCATGAGAAAGACCGCATTCACGTTTCCGGTTCTGACCTTTTGCAGCGCCTCACTGGCGTCACGCACATAGCTGATATTTTGCTGGTTGCGGATCGATTCCTCCGATAATGCTAAGACCCCCTCAACTAAGCAACGATGTAGTTGGACCACATCCAGTTCGCGTTGCTGCGACGAAAGGCCCTGGAATATTTCTTCCGCGGCGGGCTTGGGATTTTTTAGGAGGAAAATGCGATCTTGAGTGACGGCTAGCAGCGCAGTCCCAGCACGCCCCGCGTCCCGTAGCATTTCCGTCAATCTTTGCGGATCCACGCTGCCACTCACTTCCTGCAGCTCAAAATATTTTCCCGCTTTGGTTGCGAAAGTACCCGCGGAAAACGACGGCAAGCTGTGTACCACGCGATGCGTGGGCAGGATCAACAATCCCCGTGCGTTCATGTTAATGAACGTCATCATGACGTATTCATAAGGAGCGATATGATAAGGGGCGTTGGCGGTGTCCCTGCTCACGGATATGCCCGAGTTGGCTCCCGCCGCCGCCCCGTGCGCCGTCCGCCGCTCATTGCGGTAGGTCAATGCCGTCTCGTAGCGGTGATGGCCATCGGCAATGATCAACCGCTTGTCGCGCATTTGCTCCCTGACGAAAGCTACGGTGTCGCGATCCGAGATCCTCCACACGCGGTGCAGGACACTGTATTCATCGCGCACCTCTATATCCGGCGTAGCTTGCGATTTAAGACGTGCCTCAATGTTGCCGGTATCTTCGTACAACATGAAGATCTGGCCGAAGTGCCCTCTTGTGGCGCGTAGCAACTCCAGGCGATCGGCCTTGGGCTTGGCCAGCGTCTGCTCGTGCCGAAAAACCACCCCCGCCGAGTAGTCTTCAATCCGGCCCAGTCCAATGAATCCCCAGCGCTCCAACTCTTCCCCCTGCCCCGGCGCCCTAAACAGCTGAGAGTAGGCGTAAATAGCGGGTTCCGCGTCTTGGGCCAAAATGCCGTCCCGGCGCCAGTCATGAAAACACTGCGCGGCGCGGCTATAGACGTCATTACCCGGGCGGTCGCCGGGTTCCCGTTTACCCAAAATGATGCGAACCAGGTTGTAGGGACTGGCGTCGTAATAGTGGTCCTGCATTTGCGGGGTGATCTTGTCGTAAGGCTGGGTGAGTACGTGCGCCAGCCTCACCCGCGCGGGATCATAGCGCAGCGCGCGAAAGGGAAGTATGTTGGCCATGGGAACTTTGCATTGTAGCAAGTCACGGCGGCGCCTCCTGCCTCGGTCCCGGGCAGCGATCACGGTGTACACGACGTCACGGAAATGCGCAAAAATCTGCGCATTCGGAGAGACCACCACATGAGTGTCGCGGGGCATCGAAGTACAGAGAAAAAGCTGAAGCTCCTGGCAGATCGCTATGGTAGTATCAGCGGCAACGAGGAACTTATGGCCCGCCAGAGTGGGCGCGGGTCATCACCGCCCAACCTTTTAGTTCGGACTTGTCCGCCGGCCCCTTCCAGGACCCAAGTAGGGACTATGCTGTGCAGGAATCGCGTTTCCCTATGTATCTGTGTTCTCAGTTTCGCTCTGTTCGCCTGCTGCCCCTTGGCATCGGCTCAAACCGGCGACGTGAATGATGTCCACGTGACCCCACGCGTCCAGGCCCCAGCGCCCCCGAAGGCGATTGACCTGGTCGACCCCGCCTTGAGAACGCATACCAAGCCTTTTAAGTCGGAAGTCGATATGGTGCTGGTACCAGTCACCATTACCGACCCCATGAACCGTCTGGTTACCGGCCTGGACAAGGAGAACTTTGAGGTCTTTGAGGGTAAAGAAGCGCAGGACATCAGGACCTTCTCCAGCGAAGATGCGCCCGTTTCCCTCGGCGTGATTTTCGACATGAGCGGCAGCATGAGCAGCAAAATCGAGCGTGCTCGTGAGGCCGTCATCGAGTTCTTCAAGACAGCCAATCCGCAAGACGAGTTCTTCATGATCACTTTTGCGGACAAGCCGGAAGAGGTCTCCGATTTCACCAGCTCGATCGAAGACATCCAGGGAAAGCTGGTCTACACCGTGCCCAAGGGACGCACCGCACTGCTGGATGCCATCTATCTCGGAATCAGCAAGATGCGCCAGGCCAAGTACACAAAGAAAGCTCTGCTGATCATCTCTGACGGCGGCGATAATCACAGCCGTTATACCGAGGGCGAGATCAAATCCATGGTCAAGGAAGCCGACGTCCTCATCTACGCGATCGGCATCTACGATCATTATTTCCCGACGGAAGAAGAGCGCCTCGGCCCCGCCCTGCTGAGCGAAATCACGGAACTCACTGGTGGGCGGTCCTTTACCATCGACAATCCAAACGACTTGGCAGACGTGGCTACAAAGATTGGTATTGAGCTACGCAACCAATATGTACTCGGATACCGTCCAAAAAACGGAAGCAAGGACGGCAAATGGCGTAAGATTAAAGTAAAGCTGAATCCTCCGAAAGGACTCCCGCCGCTCCGTGTATATGCCAAGACTGGATACTATGCTCCGTCGGAATAACTATGTTTTCCCGTTCTTCCTGATCCTTCTCATCACGTTTGCAACACTCGGAGTGGCCCAGAACACCAGCGCTCCTGCCGGCACCCAGGCGCCCGCCCCAGCGAGTACAACTCCCCCGGAATCTACCCAGGCCCCCGCGGTGTCTCCGCAATCTTCTCCCGCTTCCGCGGAGCAGTCGCCTTCGCAAGCGCCGGATGCGGCACAACCGCCCTTACAGCAGTCGCCTGACAACAACAATGGGGATGTCTTCGTATTCAAGAAGGAAGTGGACGAAGTCGTCCTTCACGCTACCGTGGTCGATGACAAGCAGCATCTGGTCACCAATCTTGATAAAAATGCATTTACCGTTTTTGAGAATGGGACTCCTCAGACCATCACTTCGTTTCGTCACGAAGATATTCCCGTAGCCATGGCGATTGTCATCGACAACTCCGGTTCAATGCGGGAGAAGCGTCAGAAGGTGAATCAAGCGGCCTTGAATTTGGTGCGTTCCAGCAATCCAAACGATCAGGTGTTCGTGGTCAATTTCAACGACGAATACTACCTTGACCAGGATTTCACCTCGAACATCAACCAACTACGCGAGGCCCTTGAGAAGATCGAAGCCCGGGGAGGGACTGCGCTTTACGACGCCGTAGTCGCATCAGCCGACCACCTGAAGAAAAACGCGCGACTGGAGCGCAAGGTCGTTTTCGTAGTCACAGATGGAGAAGACAACGCCAGCCGCGAGTCGCTGGAAGCCGCAGTACACCGCCTGCAGGAAGAGAATGGTCCGACGGTTTACTCCATCGGAATTTTGGGGGAAGAGAAGGCGCGCCGCGCCCGCCGAGCCCTCGAAACTATGTCTGACCGCACCGGCGGTATGGCTTTCTTTCCACGTACGCTCGACGAAGTAGATTCCATCAGCCGCACCGTGGCTCACGACATCCGCAACCAATATACGATCGGCTATAAGCCTACAACTCCCAAGAGCGCGGGTGGTTATCGCCAGGTCAAAGTCGATGCTCGCGCTCACGGATACGGCAAGCTCACGGTGCGCACCAAGAGCGGTTACTACGCCGGGCAGGAACGCGCGTCGGCTTCCAACCCGTGAGGCGTACCGCTTAGCGCGACAAACGACCAACCAGATTGACGACCCGCCTTCGCTTCCGTACCCTGTAGCGTGCGCACAAAAATTGTTGACGGTACCCACCTCCGTATTGCTGATGACATTACCCACCTGGTGGGCGAAACTCCGATGCTTCAGCTGAAGCGGATTACCCCGAAGGGTTTCGCTGATGTCTTCGCCAAACTGGAATATCTAAATCCCGGTGGCAGCGTGAAAGACCGCGCCGCAATCGGAATCATCCGCCGTGCCGAGAACGAGGGCATGCTTCGTCCTGGCGGCACTATCGTCGAGGCCACCGCAGGCAACACGGGGATTGGCCTGGCGCTGATCGGTGTCAACAGCGGATACAAGGTCCGGCTCTTTGTCCCGGAACGTTTCTCAGAGGAGAAGGTGATGATCATGCGGGCGCTCGGCGCCGAGGTCACACGCACTCCTGACGCGGAGGGCATGGCCGGCGCAATCAAGCGGGCGAAAGAGCTTGCCGCTTCCGATCCCAACGCCTTCATGGCGGCGCAGTTCGAAAATCCTGCAAACCCTGATTATCACTTCGCCACCACCGCACATGAAATTCTCGAGCAGATGGAAGGTCTGCTCGACGCAGTCGTAATCGGATCGGGCACCGCGGGAACCTTCACCGGGATTGCGCGTTACATGAAGGAACGACTGCCGAAGGTGCTAACCGTCGCGGTAGAAACGCAAGGTTCTGTGCTGGGAGGAGGCCCTCCCGGACCGCACAAGGTCGAAGGCATCGGCGCCAGCTTTATCCCGAAAAATTTCGATCCTTCCGTCTGCGACGAGATCATGATGGTCTCCGACGACAAAGCATTCGGCATGGTGAAGCGTCTGGCTGCGCAAGAAGGTGTGCTCGCCGGTTCGAGTGGCGGCGCGAACGTTTCAGCGTCTTTGGAGATCGCTCGCCGCCTGGGGCCCGGGAAGCGTGTAGTCACGATGATCCCTGACTCCGCCGAGCGCTACTTATCAAAGAAGATCTTTGAAGGCGGGATTTGATCGCAGCCACGACGCCGCGTTGTTGGCGGCGCGAAGTGCCTGCCAACTTGTAAAACTACCTTCATCGCATCATTCGCAATCGAGGACAGAAAGTCTACTCATGGCCAAATCACCATCGCTCGCCTTCGCCACTCGCGCGATTCACACCGGGCAGGAACCTGATCCCCTCACGGGTGCAGTCTCGGTTCCCATTTACCCGACCTCCACCTACGTCCAGGAAGAGCTTGGCAAGAACAAGGGATACGAATACTCCCGGGTTTCGAATCCGACGCGGACGCGCTTGGAAGAGAATCTTGCGTCGCTGGAGGGCGGCGTCGCGGCCCGCGTTTTCTCCAGCGGCATGGCGGCGATTCACGCCATTACCATGCTTCTCAAATCGGGTGACCACATCGTCTGTGGCCATGACCTCTATGGTGGTGTCCCCAGGTTGTTCAACCAGGTACTCGTCGACTTCGGCCTCGAATTCACCTACGTTGATACATCCGTGGCCGGCAATGTGGAGCGGGCGATCCGCAAGCAGACGCGCATGGTCTACGTGGAGACGCCGACGAATCCATTGATGTCGATCACCGACTTGCGCGCTGTTAGCGCAATATGCCGCCGCAGGAAAATTGATCTCGTCGTCGACAACACTTTCATGTCGCCGTACTTCCAGCAGCCAATTGCGCTGGGCGCTGACATGGTCGTGCACTCCACTACCAAGTTCCTCAACGGCCACAGTGACGGCCTTGGCGGAGTTGTGGTCTGCACCCGCGCCGACCAGGCCGAGAAGCTCGCGTTTCTGCAGAAAACTTCCGGCGCCATTCTTTCTCCCTTCGAGTGCTGGCTGGTTCTGCGTGGAGTAAAGACGCTCGCCGTTCGCATGCAGCAGCACGACAAAAATGGCGGCCGCATTGCCGATTTCCTGTCCCGTCACAAAAAAGTACACAAGGTCTTCTATCCCGGACTGCCGGTCCATCCGCAGCATGAACTCGCTGAGCAGCAGATGTCCGGCTTCGGCGCCATGATCACTTTCGAGACCGGCTCACTTTCAAATGCCAGGAAGATGTTGAAGAAAGTGCGCCTGTGCTCCTTCGGCGAATCTTTGGGCGGAGTGGAAACCCTCATCTCCCACCCCGCTACCATGACCCACGCAGCGCTCGGCGAGAAGGGGAGAAAGGCGATTGGCATCACCGACGGCCTGGTTCGCATCTCGGTTGGTATCGAAGATGTCGACGATCTGATCGCCGATCTAGACCAGGCTCTGGCGGTCATGTGAATCGTAGCCGAGTGTCGTTCCCTGACCCTGTGGTGGGGGCGAAGCTCGGCAATGCGATTTCCCGTTTTCACGGTGATGAGGCATGACCTCTTCCTCCCGCGAGTGGAACGCTGAAACCTACCAGCGCGTATCTGATCCTCAATATTCCTGGGGAGAGAAGGTGCTCGCCCGCCTGCGCCTGCGCGGCAACGAACTTGTTTTGGACGCGGGTTGCGGCACCGGACGTCTCACCGCTGAACTGCTTCGCAAGCTGCCAAACGGCAGGGTTGTCGGCGTGGACCTCTCAGAGAACATGTTGCGCACGGCGCGCAAGGAACTCCCGTCTACGGACCGAGTGCATTTTGTGGTTTGTGATCTGCTGGCCCTGCCCTTCGATTGCCGCTTTGACGGAATTTTCAGTACTGCCGCATTCCATTGGGTTCCCGACCACGATCTTCTTTTTCAGAATCTCTATACCGTTCTGAAGCCCGGAGGCTTTCTGGTGACACAGTGCGGAGGCGGACCGAATTTGAGGCGATTGCACGAGCGCGTGAACTTTCTCTCGGCCATGCCCAAATACGCCGTTTTTTTGTCCCGATACCGAGACCCGTGGGTTTTCTCACGGGCCGATACTGCTGCAGCTCGCTTGCGGGGCGCCGGCTTTGTCGACATCAAGACTTGGATCGAGGCGGCTCCCACGCGTTTTGAACATCAGGAGCGTTACCTCGAATTTATCGGCAATGTCGTCCTGCACCGCCGCCTGGAGCGGCTTCCCTCCGCTGCGGATCGGCAGAGTTTCCTGCAGGAGCTTGGCGCTCTTGCCGCTCAAGACAAACCCCCTTTTGAGCTGGATTACTGGCGATTGAACCTCGACGCGCGCAAGCCCACAACCTGACGTTTCAACTTTCCTAAGGACATCATAGTCAGGCTATTTCGACGGCATCACCGATAGGGACAGTGCCGACGGATGCTGCACGTCGTGAACTATCGTGTTGGTCGCACTGACAAAGTTGTGTGCTGACTTGATCTCTTCACCGGTGTTCAGGTTCCGATCGAAGCGCGGAAAGTTGCTGCTCGAAATCTCCAAGCGCAGCGTGTGACCGCGGAGAAACACGTTGCTGGTAGCCCAAAGATCAACCGTAATCTGGTAGATCTGGCCAGGATTCATCAAGGAAGCACGTTCGGCGGAATCGCGGTAGCGCATGCGCAGGATGCCTTCGGTCAAGTCTTGCGCAAACCCGTCCGGTCGAACGTCGACCAGCTTTGCCGCGAAGTCAGTGTCCACGGCTGAGGATTTCACGAACAATGTGGCCGTAACCGGACCAGTGACTTCCAAGTCGCTTTGCAGAGGGCCAATGGAATAGACCAGCACGTCGTCGCGGTTCTCTACCGAGCGCTGGTCACGAGGGCCAGGTTCCATGTGTTCCGCATCGCAGCAGAGCGGGCCTCCCATGGTGGGCACTGGGTTCGCGGGATTGTAAACGTAGCTGTCCGCAGGCTCAGATTTCGGGGATGAGGTGGAAAGGAAACCGTCACCGCGAAGCGAATTCGCCTTGCCTGAGGAGTGCAGGAAATATTTTACTGGGTCAGCTTGTGGCGGCGGCCAATCGTCTTCCTGGCGATATTCATTCACCCCCATCACAAACACCTTGACCGGCTTGTCTTTCGCAAATTCGTTCTGAATGCCTTTCAGCAGAAAGTCGTACCAGTCGAGGATCACGTCCGTGTAGACGTTCTCCGTCGCGTGAGGGCCGAAGTCGACATCGCCAATGCGGCGGCCGAACCCCGCATGCCCGCCGATCTCGATCAGCAAGTGCTGCTGTGTACGCGCCGCATCCGTCGCTCCATGCGCTTTTGCGCCCAGGTAATTGCGTATCGTGCCGCCATTAAATATGTCGTACCATCCGCCGACCTGCAGCATCGGAACTGCAATCTTCGAGAAGTTCTCTTCAATAGACCACTGCTTCCAGTAGTCGTCGTAGTCGGGATGCGCCAGCCAGTCGAGATAATACGGCGCGATTGTTGCGGTCAGCTTTGCGTCAGCGGGCAACTGGCCGAAGTTGAATACCGGATAATCGGCGAGTGGAAGCGCGGGCACGCCGACCAGCGCGTTTGTGTTTCTTTCGATGACGCGCTGAAGCGTGTTTTGCGCGAGTTGAGAAGTCCAGTTCTGATCGAACCATTGTTCGAAAGCTCCGCCCTGGTAGGTCCAACCGTCGTGGTAATTGCTGGCAGTCATGTTCGGCGCAATGGCGGAAAGATGCGGCGGCTGCGCGATGGCTGCGAGCATCTGGGTTGCGCCCACGTAAGAGGCTCCGATCATTCCAACTTTGCCGTTCGAATAGGGAAGCGCCGCGCCCCATTCCACGGTGTCGAAGCCGTCCGCCTGCTCGTGCTTGAACGGATACCATTCTCCCCCGGACGTGTAACGGCCCCGAACATCCTGAATGATGACGACGTAGCCGCGTGGCACCATCTTAAAAACCGGCGAAACAGCCCAGCTCACGCTCTTGTCGTAGGGCGTCCGCATAAGGATGACAGGGAATTTTTCCTCAGACTTGGGGCGATAGATATCAGCGTAAAGCGTCACCCCGTCACGGGTTTTCATCGCGACATCGTGCTGAATGACGATGTCTGCGGCCACCGAGACGGGCGCTTCTTGCGCCACCGCCGCTAGAGAACTGCCACAGAGGATTACCAGGCAAAATGCGAGTACCGGGCGCGATACATCACGATGGTGTAGTGGACGCATAAGCCTCCAGCCGCGAGCGGCTAAGAGGATGGCTGCCGCGTGCAGCCCACGCATTATTTTTCATTTCGGCGGCTCATGCAAGGCTCGATCAAAGGAGGTCACCACTCGTTTCAGTAGCTCACGTAACTTTCGCCCTACCGCACACTCGCGCCGGCCAGATATATGTTTGCATTCTGCTCGGACCTCCGGGGACGCCCAGGTGTTTTGCCCGGCTCCGCGGGTTAAAATCATTCGTTCATTATGGCTACCCTTTCTGAAATTGCCGAGCGCGAGCGTCAATTCCTTTTACAAACCTACAATCGCTATCCCGTCGCACTGGAGCGCGGAAGAGGCGTCTTTCTCTTCGACGTGCAGGGCAAGCGCTATCTCGACTTCGTCGCCGGTCTGGGAGTGAACGCGCTTGGTCACGCACACCCACGAGTCGTGAAAATCATTCGTGAACAAGCTGCGCGCCTGATTCACATCTCAAATCTGTACTACAGCGAATATCAGGGGCGCCTTGCGGAAAAACTATGTGCGCTGTCCGGTCTGCAACGCGTGTTCTTTTCCAACAGCGGTACCGAGGCCATCGAGGGATCGATCAAACTGGCGCGTCTTGCCGGTCACCGCTCCGGCGGCGATGCCAAATGCAAGCTAGTCGCCCTGGAAGGCTCTTATCACGGGCGAACTTTCGGCGCTATGTCTCTGACCGGCCAAGACAAATACCGCCACGGCTTTGAGCCGCTGCTGGAAGATGTCACTTTTGTCCCACGTAATGACGCTGCGGCTTTACATGCCGCCGTGAACGACAATACATGTGCCATTGTGCTGGAACCCATCTTCGGCGAAGGGGGCGTGCTGGAGTGTTCCCCGGAATTTCTTCGCGAATGCCGGGCTGCTGCCGACAGGCACAGGGCAGCGCTTATCTTTGACGAAATTCAATGCGGTCTGGGGCGTACGGGGACGATTTTTGCCTTCCAGGCATTCGGCGTCACTCCCGATATCGTAGCCATCGCGAAGCCAATCGCCGCGGGGATTCCGCTCGGTGCTTTCCTGGCGCGTGAGGAGTTCGCGTCTGCGATCAAACCGGGACAGCACGGCACGACATTCGGCGGTGGACCGCTAGCCTGCCGTGTCGCCCTGGAGTATTTCGAGATAGTAGAAGAAGAAAACCTGCTGACGAATGTCGCCAAAGTCGGTAAATACCTGCAGGATCACTTGAAGGTCTTGACGGAAAAGTTTGAGGCGGTGAGAGAAGTGCGGGGCCGCGGATTTATTCAGGCGCTCGCCCTGGAGGTGCCGGCCCGTCCGATCGTCGAGCAAGCGTTGGCTGAGGGGGTTCTGTTCAACAGCACACAAGACACGGTACTCAGGTTTTTACCGCCATTTCTGCTGCAGGAGAAACACGTCGACAAGGGGGTACGGGTGCTAAAAAAAATTCTGGCCAACTCTCGCCGCGGCATTGCTCAACACGCATGAACAAAAAAACGGGGGAGCTGAAAAGCTCCCCACAAAGAAGCGACAGAGGCGATATCACTCATATAGACTCCAACTGCAGGAAGAGAGTTGTCCGCCAAGGCAAAAGAACCCGGGCCGGTTATGGTAGCAGGGCAAGACTTACCTGTTCCTCCGGTCGCCATCCCAGAGTGCAACGTTCGCGAGTGCTTCGCTAACGTCGACGGCGCTCGCATGCGATACCTGCGCGCCGGAACCGGGCCACCTCTGGTATTGCTCCACGGCCTCCTGGGATATTCATTCTCGTGGCGCTTTACTATTCCCGCCTTAACTCCTCATTTCACGGTATTTGCGCCAGACATGCTGGGCGTCGGTTTTTCCGATCGGCCGTCGAATCTGGACTGTAGCCTGCGCGCGAACGCCGAACGTATCCTGCGCTTCCTGGATATCGTGGATATATCGTCTTTCGACATGTTGGGTACCTCACACGGGGGAGCGGTCGCGATCAAGGTCGCCGCAAGCGTCGCGAAATCACGGCTGAAGCGCTTGGTCCTGGTCGCGCCCGTAAACCCTTGGTCGGCGCATGGACGGCATCTCGCCCCGTTCCTTGGCAGCACGATTGGCTCCGCTCTTTTCCGCGGCACCGTGGCGCGCACGCCCTCTACTTGGGATTTTTGGCTCAGGCGCCTGTATGGAGACCCACGGCGCATCACCCCCGGAACCCTGGAGGGCTACGCCGCCCCATACAAGATTCCCGGCACATTCCAATATGGCCTTGGGGTGGTGCGACACTGGACGCGTGACCTGCAGGAAATCGAATTCCTGCTGCCCAAAATCGCGAATACTCCCACTTTGTTGATTTGGGGCTCCCGCGACCGCGCGGTGAACCCTGGTTCTGCTGACAAGCTTCGAGCGAAATTGCACCACTGCGAATCGGTTGTGTTGGATGGCGCGGGACACCTGCCCTATGAGGAAAGTCCGGACGAGTTTAATGCTGTGTTGCTCCGCTTTCTGCTCGCCCAGCACAACGAGCGGTAGGCCTGTCCGTGTTTGCACAGCCAGAAGTCAGCCCCCTGGCAGCAGCGAGTGCTCTTCCTGTTAGCATTCCATCTACATGGCCCAAGAGGCGCTCGAGTTCCTGCGGAATCTGATCGTGCATTACGGGTATTGGGGCATTGCAGGCGCATTGTTGCTGGAGAATGCGGGTATTCCAGTCCCTGGGGAAACCATTCTCTTGCTCGCCAGTTTCCTTGCCTTTTCGGAGCATGAGCTGTCGCTCCCCTGGATCATTGTCGTGGGCACATGCGGCGCCACGGTAGGCGACAACATCGGCTTTGCTTTGGGCCACTACGGGGGGCGCCGTCTGCTGGATCGCTACCGCAAGACATTCCGCATCTCCGACGCACTCGTCGAACGTGGCGAACGACTCTTCCAGAGATTTGGGTCAGTGACGATTTTTTTCTCCCGTTTTATCTTCGGAATGCGTGTGATCGCCGGCCCGCTTGCTGGCGTTCTGCGCATGGATTGGAAGAACTTTGCCCTCTTCAACTTCTTGGGCGCCCTGGTCTGGGTTACGACTATTTCGCTGGTCGGCTATTTCTTTGGGCGCAATTGGAGTGTGTTAGCCGAAGAACTCGATCAATTCCAGATTGCGATTTTGATTGTGGCGGCGCTCGCAATTCTTGTCTGGTGGCGGTTCTTCGGAAGACCAGGATCAACTCGGTCCCGCTGAGTTCGTCCTGCCAGAATTTCCCGAGCAACTCGTGGGTGTACCGTTACCATCTTTTAGCAATGCCGCGCCCTACCTTTATCGTCGCCGAGCCTGAACCCGAACAAGCCCTTTCGACCCGGAAGCTTGTGCTTGAGACCGCGAAGTACAACGTGCTCACTGCTTATAGCGGACGGGAGACGGTGGAACTCGCTCAGCAGTTCCCCAAGGTCGATGCTCTCGTGATACACAGCGAATTGGATGGCATGAACTGGCAGCAGGTAGTCAAAGAGGTAAGGAAGATCCACCGTGAAATGCCCGTGGTCCTGTTGAGTGCCGGCTTGGGTGTCGACCGCAAACTGGCGGACCACACCGTATCCAGTTACGAACCTGAGGAACTGCTCCATTTGGTGCGCGGTTTATTCGGAGATCCGCGCCCCTCGCCAAGCCGGCGAATCGAAGAAGCAAGCTGATTCCAACTGAGTAAAATTTCGCCGTAGCTTTGCGGTGCCGTTCGTAACATCACTCCACATTGATACCCTCGATTGCGAATGCTAGGCTCGAGTATCGCCTCGGCCCAGGCCCGAGAGCGCGTTATTAAGCCAGTGCGCGGTCGATGAAAACCCCAATCCAATCCGAAAGTATTCAGGGACTTGGGCGGCTTCTGCACCTTCACTTGTCCGAGGTCTGGATCCGCTTCCTGCTTGCGATCGTCGGATTGATTTTGGCTTTTGCGGCCGCGCTCTTCTCTACCGTGTCGCGAGAGTCCGGCAACGTCTGGGCGACTCTGATACTGGCTTCTGCTGCTCTGCTCCTGGCCACTATCGTGGGCGTGACAACGGTGCCTTACCTGGCGCGACGAGTGGTCGCTGCTCGAATTCGCGATGCCTTTCACTATGACGTTACCCGCGGCGGCATTATTTATATCGTCATCACGATGTTGATTGGCATCGCCGCCCTGAATACTGGAAACAATCTTCTCTACATCGTGGTGGCCGCAATGTTGGCCGCGATTCTCGTTTCGGGCGTCGCCTCAGCCATGGTACTGCGCGATCTGGAGTTGGATATCCATCTGGCAGAGCATGTTTTCGCAGGACGCCCGGTGATTGGACGCATGTTGCTCCGCAACACGGCCAGGCGCCTGCCGTCGTTCTCCATTCGCATCGTGCCTTCTAGACCGCCGAAAAGCAGGTGGTGGCGAAAAGATTCGAATTCTCCGGGGAGGCCCGCGAACCAGAGCCGGTGGCTGTGCATGACGACATCCCGAGTGCCCAGAACGGCTGCGCCTAATCAGCCGCCTCACATTTTCGAGCAAACCGCCTACTTTCCTTTTATTCCCGCGCGAACGGAAGCGAACGCCGAAATGGAAATGCTATTCCCGAACCGCGGCCGTTATCAGGAAAGTGGTTTTGGGATTGCCACTCGATTCCCCTTCGCTTTTCTCGCCAAGACTCGGCAAGTGCCGCTCGCCCGCGAGTTGGTCGTCTATCCTCCGGTGCAGCCCACCGACGACTTCTTTGAAGTGCTACCCATGATTACGGGGGAGTTCGAAAGTTTTGTGCGAGGCCGCGGTCACGATCTCTATCGGATCCGCGAATACATGCCGGAAGACTCGGCGCGTTATGTAGATTGGAAAGCCACGGCAAAATCGGGGTCGTTAAAGCTTCGCGAATTCAGCCGCGAGGACGAGCGCAGGGTGCGCATCATCTTCGATAACCCTAAGCCCGGCCTGGTTTCAGCCGCTGCTTACGAGCGCGCCGTTATACTGGCAGCGTCCCTGACCTGGCATTTCTCGTCCATGCAGACAGACATGAAGTTTTTGGCGCAGAATTTTCAAGCGACCGATCCCTACTTGTTTCTGCGTTACCTGGGGCTAGTGCAGCCCGCCGACGGCCCATCGGTCTTCGAGAAGCTCACCATTTCTGGCGATTACAACCTGATTTTTACCGCCCGCGCACACGGTACCATCCCGACGCCCTTGTGGTCCTGCTCGTATTTCCTGTTCATCGACGAAAGGGGTGCCACGCAACGCACGCCGGCGGTGCAGCAAAAATCCACAGGTATGCATCCGACTCAGAAGTGAGCACCCGTATAATCTGAATACCCCTTGAATGTGAGATGTCCATGGCCCACAAAATCTCGCTGTCTTCTTTGGTAGCCGTCGCTGTGATGCTGCTGGCTCTGCCAGCCCTGGCGGAAAAAGTTACGGAAATTCCGCCTAATACCACGATTCGAGTGCGGGTTTCCGACAGTCTGAGCAGCGCCAAGGCCCAGGTCGGTGACACGTTTCACGGCACGCTCGAAGAAGCAATTATGGTGAACGGAGTTCAAGCCTATCCCAAGGGCGCCGACGTCACCGGTCGTGTCACGGACGTCCATACATCGGGCCGCCTGAGTGAACCCGGCGAGTTGGACCTTGTCATTGGCTCGATTGCTTCCGGTAGCCGCGCTTCCTCCGTGGAATCACAACCGCTGATCATCAAGGGGGAAGGCCACACCAAAAGCAACGCGGAGAAAATCGGTGGAGGTGCCGCGCTGGGTGCCATTATCGGCGCGATCGCCGGCGGAGGAAAGGGCGCAGCCATCGGTACGGTCGCCGGAGGTGCAGCCGGAACAGCCGGTGCTGCTGCCACTGGAAAGCGGGAGGCGGTGGTCCAACCGGAAACCGTGCTCAGTTTCACCACGGTACAGGCGTCTACAATGAGCAGCGAGGCGGGCTCGCCGCGCCCCACGACATCTGCCGACGACGAAGCTCCGGAATTACGACGAAACAAAACTATTTCCGAGCCGGCCACCAGCAAAACTTCAGAGGCAGATCAAACCCAAGCCTCTGGTAAAACGCCGGCTGCTCAAGACGATAAAGGGGCGCCTGACCAGGCAAATTCCGTTCCTGAGTCCGGCGACCGCAATCCGAGCGACGAATCGACGTCCGACAACCTCGAGTATGCCTTTACCGCGCGTGACCGGCGCGTCATCCGCGGCTGTGTTGCTGAGCACACCGCTGATCTACCCGCGGGGATCACGCAACGCGAAGATCTGCCCGCGGGCAATGAACGTTCCGTACGCGCCGGAGGCGCTCTGCCGGCGGATATTGCACGCAAGTCTCAAGCTCTGCCGCTCGCCTGTGAACGGCAATTGGCAAAGCTTCCGAACGACGTGGAGAGAGTCGTCTACAACGGCCGTGTGTTGCTGATCCGCGATCGCGATAATCATATTCTTGACATGTTTTACCTCGACGAAACCCAGTAGGCGGCCCAAAACGGAACTTGGCGTAACCGGCTGTGAACCCCGCAACCTGTCGAGATTAGCGTTTCCTCGGTAGCGACACCGGCGTGAGGAGCGCAAAATAACTCTTGCAACCCTTCTGCAAAGGTCTAGAATAACGATTTTCTAGGCATTTCGGGCTAGAGCTCGTTTTCATGCCAAATATCCTCACCTCGCATGTACCTCCGGAGGCTTACGTGAAACAGCAATTTTTTTTTAAAGCAGTCCTCTTCGTCTTTGTTGTGATATTCGCATCTTCGTCATGGGCGGGAGATGCCATCCCGAAAGCCGCCTGGAAGCGTCCGCTAGGCGAGCCGCTCCAGAATGCAGGAACCAAGAAGCCCACTCTCGACATCATTGACGACGGCTACTGGCAAGGGGCGCCAGTTGGCGGCTTCGGGGCGGGGACATTCTCCCGGGATTACCGTGGTGACTTCTCCCGTTGGCATTTGAAAGGCGGAGTGCACAAGTATGAAACCGTCTACGCGAATCAGTTTGCCATGTTCCAGCAGACCGAGGGTGGTGCGCCTGTCGCGCAGGTGCTGGCGTGCGACCATCCGCAAAATGGTGCGCTCAAGAGCTGGGCATGGGACTACCCGGTGGCGGCCGGCGATTACTATGCCCTGTATCCCAAGTCTTGGTTTGATTACCGATGGGACAAATTCCCCGCCCACGTAGTGCTCGAGCAGTTCTCTCCAGTGCTTCCAAACAACTATCGTGAATCGAGTTACCCGGTCGGCGTCTATCGCTGGCATGCCGAGAATCCCACCAGCAAGCCGGTAACAGTCTCTATCCTCTTCTCGTGGACGAATATGCTGGGCTGGCCGCGCACCTTCTCGCACGATTTCAGCGGTCGTCTGAATGCCGGCAATCACAATCGCTTCGTCAGCGAGCCTCGGGGCGATGACACCACGATGAAAGGAATCGTCTTCGAGCGCAATCGGTTTGGCGCCTCCGCCCGCGACGAGTGGGAAGGGCAAATGGCGATCGCAAGTGTGCAATCACCCGGGGTTGAAATCACGTATCACACGACTTACCGCACAGATGAGGATGGACATTCCATCTGGGCTCCATTCGCAAAGGATGGGCGACTCTCAAACAGCAAGGAAGGATGGGTCAGCAGCGGAGAGAACCTCGGAGCCGCAATCGCGATCCGATTCACGCTCAAGCCTGGAGAAAAGCGCACCGTCCCGATGGTGATTAGCTGGGACTTCCCCATCGTGGAGTTTGGCTCGGGACGCAAGTGGTACCGTCACTACACCGACTTCTACGGCACAGAAGGCGACAGTGCCTGGAAGATAGCTGCTGACGGGCTGAAGAACAGCACCCATTGGAGCGACGACCTCGATGCCTGGCAGGCTCCTTACATTAACGACGAGAAAAAGCCTCTTTGGTACCGCAGCGCTCTCTTTAACGAGATGTACATACTTGCTGATGGCGGGTCCTTCTGGGGCCGCCCCGTGGGTTCCGATCCAAAAACAGCGCCAACTTTCGACTTCATGGAGTGCTTCGATTATCCGTTTTACGCCACGCTGGACGTGCGCTTCTATGGATCGCTGCCATTGATCCAGTTCTGGCCGGACATCGACAAACAGGTACTACGCCAATTTGCCGACACTGTGCCGAAGGAGGTCACCGACAAATACATCTGGCAGTGGAAGTCGGAGCAGGAGCACCAGCCCGTCTTGCGTACCCGAAAAATAAAAGGCGCGGTCCCTCACGATCTCGGCGTGCCCGAGGAAGATCCGTTCGTGCAGATCAACCAGTTCAGCTGGCAAGATACGAACGGCTGGAAGGATCTGAATCCCAAGTATGTGTTGATGGTTTATCGCGACTATGTTTTCACCGGCAGCAAGGACAAAGAATTCCTTCGCTACAACTGGACTGCGGTTAAGGAAGCACTCGACTATCTCGGCCGTTACGATAAGGACGGCGACAGCATCCCCGAGAGCGAAGGCTATCCTGACCAGACCTACGATGAATGGGTAGTGCGCGGGATCAGCGCCTACAGTGGCGGTTTGTGGCTGGCAGCACTACGCGCCGGCGAAGAGATGGCCAAGGTGCTGGGCGACTCTTCAGCCGCCGGCAAGTACCACAACTTATTTACCCGCAGCCAGAGCGAGTACATCCAGCGGCTCTGGAACGGCCAGTACTTCCTCTATGACACGGGCAGCGAGTACAAGGACAATATTCAGGCCGAACAATTGGCAGGCCAGTGGTACGCGACCATGACGGGCCTGGGCGATCTTGTGCCGCCCGATATGCAGAGAAAAGCTCTGAAGAAAGTATTCGACTTTAACGTGATGAAATTTGCCAACGGCGAAATGGGCGCAGTGAGCGGAATGAGCGCGGACGGCAACATCATCCGCAAACAGGGAAACCAGCAGGTACAGGAGGTCTGGGGTGGCTCTACTTTCAGCGTAGCCGCTTTGATGCTGGCCGACGGCATGAAGGACGAAGCCTATCGGACCGCCTGGGGTGTTTACCACGTGGTTTACGAGACCAAGGGTTACTGGTTCCGTACCCCGGAAGCCTACGACATCACTGGGAATTTCCGGGCGTCCATGTACATGCGTCCGGCTGGAATCTGGGCGATGGAGATGACCGGGCCGCCAGCCACAGCTGGTCTAGTCGCGGCAAGGCATTAAAGCGCCGACCTACGTGCTGCTAAAGGGGGACGGGAAGACAACTGCCCGTTCCCCTGTTCTTGCGTCAGCGAACAATCAGGTGGAGAGTCTCAAAGACCATCTTTGTCTCGAGTAGTCAGGCGGTCTCCCGTCGAACCATGCCGGTTAACCCACCTGGCACCAAATCCGGCATAACATTTCACCATGGGCGACTCGACTCGCGTCTACACCTCCGCCCAACCCCTCGCGCCGCATTTGCCACGTCACCGCCCCCGCCATGAAGTTCGCGGGTTGGTGTACGTAACTCTGGATAACGGCAACGGCGGCCTTCTACGAGATATCAGCGAAGACGGTCTGGCTCTGCATGCAGTCGCCTCTTTGCCGCAAGGGCAGAAAGTTCGGGTGCGTTTTGAATTACCCTCGCCTAAAACTCGCGTTGAGGCCGATGGCACAATCGTGTGGACTAAAGCGTCCGGAGAAGCTGGGGTGCGTTTTGGAGAGCTTACGGTGCGCAACCGCGCCCAGCTGAAAGAGTGGATTTTCACGAACCTGCTTGCCGACGCGAAGAAAGCAAATTGGGATATTCTAGAACCGACGACTTTGGTCGATTCGATCGAGTCCGATCAGCTAATCCTTTCGGGAAATGCGCGTCCCGTTATTCAGCTCAAGGCTCAGGACAGCAGGCAAGAGTTCAGCGTGACAGAACCAGACGGCATTTTTCTCGATTTTTCGTGGTGGCCGGTCGCAATACCCGCCCGCAGATTTTCGTGGTCAGTTGACATGCTCGCCATTTTTTCCGCCGTTTTGCTATTCGCGCTGGTGTTTCTGCCCCTCACCTTCGATGCCTTGCCGCCGTTGACTTCGGTAGCGGTCTTACTGGTCTCAATCGCAGTCTTCAGCGGTCTCTATTGCCTCTACTTCGCAGCCCTGGGTACGGCTACGGCCGGGGTGCAGTTGGCCAAAATCGCCGGCGATCAGCGACGCACTGAAACCAGCCAGGAACGCGAAGCGAACCGCTTTCGCTGAGGCGCAATCAGGCTTCGCTGATCAGAGCGCATTGGCTCTTTAGCTGAAACACAATTGTTGCCGCCGCCCAGGTTTTCCCGACAATAGCAACTCTCACAGCGGTATTGGGGTAATTCAGTGCAGGAAGCGGCTGGTAGCTAAACCTAGTGAGCGAAGTATCGCTGTTCCAGCCACAATTGCAGACCTTCGCGCAGGGGCTTGCTGATTTTCACAAAACGGATGCCGGCATTGCCCTCCTGGTCATTCCAGGCAATCTCGCCTTCGGCTTTCAACGGCTGGGCATGGCCGGGCAGATCGAACATCACCCGCACCGTCCCCTGCAAGTGTATGGGACGGTCAAAGTGAACACCCATTCCGCCCTGGCTTAAATTGAGAAGCTGCGCCGATATCTTTTTGTTTGCGTAACTCAGCGAAACGGGAACATTCACGGTTTGCCGATGATAACGAAGCCTGCCCGCCAGGATTACGTTGCGTGCCGCGGAAAGCGTGCGGACTGCCTGCTCGACTGAGATGGGTTTTTCAAACGAGAATGTCACCGAGTCGGGAAATCGGTGGTGACCGGACCCCGTGCCCAGAATGACCAGGGGGACGGCCGAGGGCTGACGGAATTCCTGTTTCAGTTTGCGAAGAAAACGGTCAGTACCCTCGAGGTCGCAATCCACAATTAGCGCGTCGACTTTAGAATGATTAAAGCGGCGCCAGGCACGCTCAGGTTCGGTGACTACATCCACTCCGATGTGAAGGCTTCCGAGAATGCACTCGAGAACGCTTACTTCCTGCCAATCGCGTGACACCACCATCGACGAGAGCGCCATAGGCCAACTCTAGTGCCTAGCAGAAATGACAAGGTAATTACGGAGGTAATGGGCGGCAGTGGCCTTGCCAGGAGGCTCACCGCGCAGACTTTGGCGCGCACAAGTGAATTATGGCCGTGCTCCGACAGCTTTCAGCTGGCCACGATACCAGTTCACCGTACGGCTCAGTCCTTCTTCGAAGGTGAAACGTGGCTTGTACCCAAGATACTTCTGCGTCTTCGAGATATCAGCCAGGGAATGCTTTACGTCTCCTGCACGCTCTTTGGCGTACGCGACGTCGCCGTTGTAGCCCGTTAAATTCTTTAGCACCTGAAATGTCTGGTTCAGGTCAATGCGCGATCCCGCAGCCACGTTGAATACTTGACCCGAGACCTCCTCTGCTACCGCCTTGCAGGCTAGCAGGTTTGCCTGTACTACATCATCGACGTAGGTGAAGTCGCGGCTCTGGCTGCCATCGCCGAAGATGGTTGGTTTTTCTCCGCTCAACATCTGGGTGATGAATTTCGCCAGCACGCCAGAGTAAGGCGACGCGGGATCTTGTCGCGGACCAAATACGTTGAAATAACGTAGCGAAACCGTGTTCAAACCGTAACAACGAGTGAAGGCAGCCATGTAATACTCGCCCGTTAACTTCGCGACCGCGTAAGGGGAGATCGGATTGGGAAGCATCTGCTCATGCTTTGGCAGCGTAGGAGTATCTCCGTAGGCGGAGGACGAGGCGGCATACACCACCCGCTTGACTTTGGCGTCGCGTGCGCAAATCAAGAGCTTCAGCGTGCCGTCGCAGTTAGTGACATGTGTGCCCAAAGGATCGGCAACTGAACGCGGCACAGAGGGGATTGCCGCCTGGTGCAGTACGTAGTCGACGCCATCGCACGCCTGGCGCAAGGCCTCAGTGTCGCTGATGTCGGCCTCGCGCAGGTCGATGCGCTCCTGGATCTCAGCCAGGTTTTCGCGATGTCCCGTGCAGAAGTTGTCGATGCCTCGCACCCGCTCGCCCCGCTCAACCAGCGCGCGTGCCAGGGAAGAGCCTATAAATCCAGCAATGCCGGTTATGAGATACCTGGCCATAGAACGGCTTCATCATACTTGAAAGCGTCAAAGGGCACACCAACACTATCTTGGACGGCAGGATCAGGGTGGGAACGTGTTGCAGAAATCAGGTAAGACGACAAGCGGCTTGGCGCCGTTTACGATCGGAAACAAATACCGCGCCGCCAATCACGGATAGAGCCGTGAACAAGTAGGCTGCGGTGGATCCGCCTTCCGGAACTCGCATTGACAATTGGGAGGTGTAGAAGCCTCCACAATTCCGGCCATCGCATATGGATCCGCTCACGATGGAGGGACCATTCGCGGTCATGTAGATGTCGAAAGTGACCTTGTCTGTGTTGTGAGTGGTGGGATTAAGGACGTTCACCGTGTACACGAACAGCCAATTGCCGTACTGTTGGCTCGGATTTCCCAGGTTCACAGTTCCCAAAGCTCCGAAGACGGAGTTTCCGGAAAAAGTCAAAGAAGAACCCGAGAGCGTGCCTTTCGTAGAGTTGTATGTGAACGAACCGGTCACTCCAGTGCTCGGCCAAAAATTTGTCGAGAACGTATAATTCTTGATAGTGTCCGCGTGGGCGGAGGCAGACATTGCGATCAAGAACAGCGAGATTATAAGGACCGGAACTCTTCGAAAATTCGTCATTCGCTAGTCCACCACTGTAGGGAGTCTATAAGGAACTACAAACCTGTCAAGACTGATAGTTTTTTCAACCGTGTTGCAAATGGTTGCAACCGCTCAGCTTAGTCCCGTTTTGAAGTGCGCAGAACGGTGGTTGGCTACAGAAGAGCAAGGGCGGAGAGTTGGCAGGAACGCCTGTGATGCGCTGAATACAAACAACTTGGGCCCACGCCGCCAACGCAGTGGCCGACAACGTGGGCCCATGAAACTGCTCTGGATTGTGATGTCAAGTCGAGTGTACGGCAATCGGGTTAATCATGTAGTACAAGTGTCTCTCCCGCTTCCGGCAGAAGCCTTGCTGGGAGCGAGTTTTGGCGGGGTTTGTCGGTCAGAAATCACGACCGTCGGTTGAGTGCGTGAGAGATTGTGTTATGCTTGCCGCTCCCGGGCCCCGTGTATCTCCGACCGGGGGCATCCGCGTGTCTCCCCCAAGAGGTTAGGTTGATGCAAGCGCGCGTCTTGGCTCGAATCATCGCGGGCCCGAACATACCGAAATTCTCTCCCGTTTCAGAAGAGACCCTACATGCCTGTGGAGCAAGGACTTACGGCGTTTGGCAGTTCCTCGGGGTGCTGCTGTTGGGCATATCGGTGGCGCACGGGCAGACCAGCATCTTGACTCAACGCTCCGACTCAGGCCGGGATGGCGCGAACACCAATGAAACCCTGCTGACCACGACCAACGTAAACAGCACTCAATTCGGCAACTTGGGAGCTTACAACGTGGACGGCTACATCGTCGCGCAGCCGCTGTATGTTCCCAATGTCGCTATCGCGAATCAGGGCACCCATGATGTTGTGTTCGTGGCCACCGAGCATGACAGTCTTTACGCATTCGACGCGGATAGTGCCAGCACAGGACTTCCTCTTTGGCAGACGAACTTCCTTACCGGAACCGGTGTAACAACCGTTCCCATTGCCGACCAAGGATGCGGGGGAGTAACGCTGTACAACGAGGTAGGCATCACCGGGACACCGGTTATCGACCCGACAACCAACACCTTGTATGTCGTCGCGAAGACCAAAGAGGTCTCGGGAACGGTGACCAGTTACGTCTTTCGGCTGCATGCGCTCGATATCACGTCTGGCGCGGAAAAGTTTGGCGGGCCGGTGAAGATCACTGCGTCCATGCAGGGCAAGAATGGCCAAGTCTCGCTCGACAGAAAGCACAGTTTGCAACGGCCGGCCCTGCTCCTGGCCAATGGCACGCTCTATATTGCGTTTGGCTCGAACGGGTGTGATCAAGATCGAGGCTGGGTTCTGGCTTACGATCCTGCCTCCCTTCAGCAAATCGCAGCGTTCAATACCGCGCCTGATGTGACAAAAGGCGGGAATGTCTGGATGAGCGGCACAGGCCTGGCCGCCGATAGCGGGTTTGTTTATCTGGCAACAGCCAATGGTACCTTCGACGCCGACAGCGGGGGACGCGACTACGGTGACAGCGCTCTCAAACTCTCGCTCACCGGAGGGGCTCTTTCGGTTGCGGACTATTTCACGCCTTACGATCAGGCTAATTTGAATTCGAAGGATTTGGACCTTGGTTCAGGCGGAGTCACCATATTGCCAGACCCCCAACCAGGCCCCTATCCGCACCTGATGGTCGCCGCGGGTAAAGGCGGCACCATCTATCTGCTGAACCGGGATTCTTTGGGAGGTTACAACCCGGCCGGCAACACGCAGATCGTGCAGTCCATTCCCGGCGCTATCCTGCAGTTATTTGGGACCGCGGCATACTGGAATAGCAACGTGTATCTGGCGGCGCGGAACGATTACGTCAAAGCGTTCGCCATGCAGAGCAGCGGGCAGCTTACTACTGCGCCCGTGTTTAAGACCACGAAACCTACGGTTAACTACGGCGTTCCGGTGATTTCCGCAAATGGAAATACCAATGGCTTGTTGTGGATGGTTCACAGTTCGACTACCAACGGTCCAATGATGCTGTCCGCGTACGACGCCACCACTTTGAAAGAACTCTACAACACTACCCAGAACAGCAATCGCGATGCTCTGGGCACCGCGGCGCATTTCGCCACTCCCGTCATTGCCAATGGCCGCGTGTATGTCGGCACAGAGAGCCAGGTAAGAATTTATGGCTTGTTCCGCACTCTGAATGGACTGTCAGGCAACAATCAGTCCGGTACCGTAGGCACAACTCTTTCCAGCCCGATCAGTGTGCAGGCGTTCAATCCCTATACCGGGAGCGGGGTTTCGGGTGTAGTGGTCACGTTCAGCGATGGCGGGGCGCACGGCACTTTCGGCAATTCCCAGGTGACCACGGACGCGACTGGGACTGCCTCCACCACATATACTCTCCCGACCACGGCCGGATCTATTAACATCACCGCTACCAACCCCGGCTATATTTACTCCAGCTTTACAGAAACCGCGACGGCCGGTACTCCAACTTCGCTGAGCACGATTTCCGGAAATTTTCAGACTGGCACAGCTGGATCTACTTTGGCTGCGCCCCTGGTGCTCAAGGTCAAAGACACGTTTGGTAACGGTGTGCCGGGAGTCGCAGTAAGTTTCAGCGACAACAACGCAAACGGATTATTTTCAAGCAATCCGGTGACGACGGATTCAACCGGTAAGGCGACGGTCTCTTACACGCTTCCAACCACCGTCCGATCGATCAGCATCACCGCGAGCTCTGGAAGTCTGGCGCCATTGACGTTTTCAGAAAAATCTGTTGCCGGTGCTCCTGCCAGTCTCACCGTCGTGTCGGGAAATAACCAGACTGCACCGGCGGGCACCAAACTCCCTGCATCTCTCGTGGTGCAAGTTCAGGATCAATATGGGAATCTCGTCCCAGGAGTTACGGTAACCTACTCTGATGGCGGCGCCGGAGGCACACTCACGCCGACTAATCCCGTCACCACTTCTTCGGGGCAGGCCAGCGCGACGTACACACTTCCTGGCACGCCCGGGACTTATACCGTCAGCGCCTCCATCAACAGCCTAAGCAAAGATTTCACCGAGACCGCGCAGTAAGTCAGTCAGAGCTAAAGACCTTGTCCTGAAATTGGCTGAGGTTTCTATCCCTTAAGTGCGGGACGCTGGCCTACCGTGTCTTCCATCGTGACTGTCCGTTTCCACTTGCGATAAACGTTCGCCACGGCAAGCGTCCACAGGGGAACGAGGTCGGCGCCAGGCACGAGTTCCGCGACGAAGGCGGGCAAGAACTCCAAATGCCAGCCGAGCAGGTAAACACAAACACCCCCAACTGCAAGGTCGAGGAGGTCGTCGATCGGGGACAAAGCGCCTTCGGTAAATAGCGGAAACAGCACGATTTGGAGTGCATCCGCAGCGAGCGCAAGAGTCATCGCCATGGCAAACCGCGAACGGGGAGAGAGCGAGTTTTGCTGCTCAGCGATCATCCGGTTCTCTTCCGAAGCAAAGGTGCGAATGGACATTGGCGTATGCACTGTATAGGGGACAAGATGCGCGCAGCGTCAGGAAGGTTTATCGCCGATGGCACCCACCAAGCAGGCTGGGCGTGCTCGAAATAACATTATCTAGCTTCTAAGGGGCAGCATTCTTGGCGAGAGCATTATCGCGTAACTCCCGGATCAGGTACTCGAGACATTTCCAGTCTTCGACTGTGGCTCCGTTGGTGAATCGTACCCCTACTCCGGCGTCGCCACAGCGCTGAACGATGGCCCAGAGATCAGCGTGAATGCCCGAAGTCTGGAGAATAACGCGGATCCGAGTGCCCACGCGAATCTGGCGAGGCGTTTCCAGGTAGCAGCCACTCAAGCTTATGTTTTTAAGCCGCACCAAAATGGCGGCGCCCGTTCCCGCCTCTCGCACCACCACCGTGGTTGAGAGCACGAAGCGAGGATGTACGAGAATCGGTTGCGTGCCCTATTCGGCGGTTCGCTCCACCCTAGCGACGGTGCAAGCTCCGCGGCAAATTACCCCGGTAACAGCATTGTCAGGGAAAGAATTCTCCTGCCCGGCAGCTCTACACAACTCGGTGCTGCTCCGGCGCACCTAAGCCCGGGAGCAAGAGAAACTTCATTGTGAGGTGGCTGCATGGCTGGCAAAAACACCGCTGCATTTGGAATCTTCAGAGATCGCGAAGGAGCAGAGAACGCGGTCGAGTCGTTGAAGGAACACGGATTCCGCAATACTGACATTTCAGCCCTGTTTCCCGAGAATCGGGGAACGAAGGATTTTGCAATCGAGAAAGCGACGAAAGCGCCCGAAGGCGCGACTACCGGCGCAGGATCGGGAGCGGTTGTGGGTGGTGTCCTGGGATGGCTCGCAGGCATTGGAGCCCTGGCAATTCCTGGCCTGGGGCCATTGATTGCTGCTGGACCGATCGTAGCTGCTCTCGCCGGAGTGGGTGCCGGCGGCGCCGTGGGGGCACTGAGCGGCGCGCTGATTGGCATGGGAATTCCAGAGTTCGAAGCGAAGCGCTATGAAGGCAGGGTGAAGGAGGGAGGCATCCTGCTCTCGGTGCACTGCGATGATTCGAATTGGACTAAGAAGGCGAAGCGCATTCTCGAGAATGCTGGCGCGGAAGACGTATCCTCCACCGGCGAGGCATCCGCAGATTACGACATCTCCGATCGCCCTTTGCCCCGAAGTCGCAGCGCTTCCGACGACCCGACCGCGGAAAACGTGAGAACCACCAACGAACGCGATTACGTACCTGCCGTTCCCGCCACCCCGGTTCCGCGCCCTCCGTCGGTTGAACGCGCAAGAATCGTCGAACCGGTGTCCACCGCGCCTATCAGTGACAGTAAACCGCTGGTGGAGACAAGAAGCGATCGCGATACAACAGAAGTCGGCGATGTGCTCGATGATCTTATAAAAAGCTGCCGTGACGCAGAAAATGGCTTTCAGCGAGCCGCTGAAAACGTAAAGGACGCCGAACTCGCAGCGTTCTTCCGCGAGCAGAGCGTCCAGAGAAGCGGCTTCGCGAATGAACTCGAGGCACAGGCCCAGCGCTTTGGCAATACCGAACCACGACGAAAAGGCAGCGTAGGAGGCGCCATGCATCGCGCCTGGCTCGATCTCAAGGAGAAAGTTGGTGGTGGGGACCGGTCTATTCTCGACTCCGTCGAGCAAGGCGAGGACAGCGCAAAACGGACTTACCAGGACGCATTAAGCCAGAACCTTCCCGAAGATCTGAGAGTTGTGGTGCAGCGTCAAGCCGACGCAGTCGTCAGTGCCCATGATCGCGTGAAGCTGTTGCGGGATGCGCGTCGGGCAGCTTGATTGCATGGCAACTAGCGGCGGTCATTCGATGTTGAACTTAACTCGTTTTTCAGCGGGCTCTCACGGTGGGAGCCCGCTTCGATGTATGGACGCAAGCGGAATTCTTCCCTCGGTTACTTACAACCGGAATTAAAGCTCGCCAACGCGTTATTCGTAGCGGACAGCGTCACGTCGTAACAGTGGTTCTGCGAATCGCTGAACGTGTAAGCCTGGGTGCTGCTCTGCCCTTGATTTCCCGTGATCTGTCCCGCGGAATTAAAGAACAACGTGTCGACTGGCGTAACCTGGTTCGAAAGCGTGCTGGTATACGTGACCGCCCCGTTCTGGCGATCGACTTCACTGATCCGGTAGTCCTGATTCGCATGCGAAGTCAGTGACCCCGAGCCATCGGCATTGAAGGCCTCGCCGATATCGAACGTCAGCGGGAAAGACCACGCGCGGCTGGTCTGCGTCGAAGCCCCATTCGAGTTGGTCGTGGTAATCGTGTTGACCGTGCTTTTCTGAGTGATGTTCTGCACGTAAACCGAGCTAGTGATATCGAACAGCTGGAAGTTGCTGAAATTCATGGACTGCTTCACAGTCGTTGCAACGCGCCCGTGGGATGTGTCCACATAGCCCGCCACTTTGAATTGACGGGCTGAAGTAACTGAGACGCTGCCGGTAATGTCGCCATTGCTGTCGGTATTCAGTTTTTCAGTGATCACCGGATCAGGTCCGGAGCTAATGGTATTTGTGGTAACGGCACCGGTGACCTGCGGCGAGCCATGATCCAGGTACAGAAGTAAGGACGCTGTCGCTGAGAAGTAGCTGTCCGCGTTGTACACGCTGATCGCCACGGTATGCGGTAGAGCGCTACTCAGGAGGCCGGCGAAAGGCGTGAGGTCGACCCTGTAGGGAATGAAATTCAGGGTCTGCACCCCGGGAAGTGGGAACCACAGGAACGGATCGATGCCTCCTGTGTAGATCCACGGCGAGATCGGCGCAACCCCGGCGGGAGTGCCGTCAATCGAGACTTCCGTCTCGCGAAAGGCGGTGTTCCCACAACTGAACAGTTCGCCACTCACATCATTGGGCACACAGGTATACCAGAATTCGTCATTTGACTGGCTCTGCGCGTAAACGTCGAGGTAGGCGCGTTCAATGTTAAGAGGCAAGGAAAAGGTTGCCGCCAGTTGATCGGTTGTCGTGTTGAGCGCAACCGTGCCGCCATCCGGTCCCGCTGACAGCGGCAACACCACGTCCGCGGTCACGGGCGCATTCTGATTTTCCGCTAGAGGGTAAAACTCCAGGTTCGCCGTGGCGTAAATGATGCCGGTGTACTGCGAATTCACCAGGTTCCCGATATCGGCCTGTCCCGACTGGGTTGTGGTGAAGAGCGGACTGTAATCGGTCAGGTCGCTTTCTACGTGCCATGCCGGGCCCAACGTGGGAGAAGGTTCAGCCGTGGTACCGAAGTAAATCGCCGCCCCTCCAATCCAGAAATTTGCAGTGCGATCGAATTGGATGCCCGCAGTGACCGAAATATTGGCTTCAAACACCACTTTCGCCCATGGCCCCGGACAGTCGGCCGGAGGCGTGTAGGTGAAGTTGTACGGATCGAAATTGTCGAAGGCGACATCCTTGAACAGTTGCACAATGCAGGGCTTCGTGCTCGGACGAGAGATGGGAGGATCCGCGGTTACGGTATTCGACGATCCGATAACGTACGGACCTTCAGCTAAAGCGAGAGGAACAGGCAGCACGGTAGCGAGCACCAAACTGATCAGCAGCAGGGGGCGATTCTTGGCGAAAGACACGACGGCCTCCATGGATTAGCGAGCACATTTGCAGCCCCCAAGCGAAGTGCAGAGAAACTAATTGCCCGCTGGCGGGATGTCAAGCAGGCGCCGGGTAGTTGTCGTTCGAATGTGATAGGTCTCATATTGGATCGGAACATTTCCGCAGTGCCGCTCGTATTACGAGTTCGAGATTCAAACCCTATAATCCAAGGGCCAGAAAGCGGAGAACGTGTATTACTTGGGAGCTTGAAATGCATTCACCGGTTGAGAGCGGTTTGCCCGCCTCGCGGTCTTCATCAGCAGCCCCTGCTGTTTCCTCGAGGACGGAATCTTTCTGGTCGCAACCCCTGGCGGTCGCTTATGGCGTGGCCGCAGTGGCCATAGTTCTGCAGATGGCGACGAACGGCCGTTATGGATACTTTCGTGACGAGCTGTATTTCATCGCGACAAGCCATCACCTTGCGTTTGGCTACGTGGACTTCGCGCCACTCGCGGCCTGGATCCTGCGCGCGAGCCAGGCGGTATTTGGCGATTCTCTGCATGCCCTCCGTCTCCTGCCGGCGTTGGCGTATGGCGGCGAAATCGTCCTCACCGGGATGATCGCGCGAGAACTTGGGGGCAGGCGCTTTGCCGTTTTATTGGCGAGCCTCGGCGTGCTGTTGGCGCCGGTGATTGCCGGCAACGCGAACCGCTACTCGATGAACTGCTTTGAACCTTTGTTTTGGATGGGAGCGATTTACTTTGTGCTTCTCGCCATCAATCAGGAGCATCCGAAGTGGCTAATCTGGTCTGGCGTGCTGATCGGGTTAGGTCTGGAGAACAAGCATTCGACCGCATTCTTCCTGATCGCTTTGCTGGTGGGCCTAGCGGCGAGTTATCAGCGTATTTTCTTTCGTAGCCGATGGTTGTGGGTCGCCGCGGCCATCATCGCGGTGCTTGCTCTGCCCAACCTGATTTGGCAAGTGCAGCACGGGTTCCCGACGTGGGTCGATCTCACCAATGTAAAGAGGACGCACAAGAACATTGAACTGCCGCCGCTCCCGTTTATTCGCGAGCAGATTATGATGCTGCACCCGGTGAACGCGCTGATTTGGATTGCGGGGCTGGGATTCTTGTTCTTACATCCGCGGGGGAAACGTTACCGCGTCCTTGGGGTTACGTACCTGGTGTTCCTGGCAATTCTGATGGTGCTTCACGGCAAGGATTACTATCTTGCGCCGATTTATCCCATGCTGTTTGCCGCCGGCAGCGTGTTCTGGGAGACGCTTACAAATTCGCGACAGGGTTTGCGATGGATGCGCGTAGCCCTGCCCGCGGCTGTGACCATTCTCGGAGTATTGGCACTGCCGCTGGTCCTGCCGATTCTGCCGGTCGATAAAGTTGTGCCTTACTCGGAAGCGCTGGGCATCAAGAACACGCGAACCGAAACCCATCACAGCGGGCCCTTGCCGCAGCATTTTGGTGACGAATTTGGCTGGCCGGAAATGGTGGCTGCGGTGGCCAGTGTCTACAATGCCATGCCGGCGGATGATCGCGCGAAGACAGCTATCCTGGCCGGGAATTATGGCGAGGCGGGAGCTATAGACTTCTTTGGCGCACGATACGGTTTGCCCAAGTCGATTAGCGCTCACCAGAATTATTACTTTTGGGGACCGCGGAACTATACCGGAGAGAGCTTGATTCTGTTGCAGTGGAGCCTTCGAGGTGCTCGCGAATGGTGCCGCGATGTGCAGATAGGGCCGAGGCTCGACCCTTACTGGGCCATGGAAGAAGAGCACTACAACATTCTTATTTGCCACGGATTCAAAGAGCCACTATCTGAGGCATGGCCTGAACTGAAGCACTGGAACTGATGATTGGAACTGCGGTTGACCTCGTTCGCGATTCCTAAATCGATTTGACCGGTATGTCTAAGAGGTCTTCCACGAGCCCTACTTCCTTTTGCAGAAACGGTTCCCCGTAAGTAACGCCTGCGAGCATGCCATAAAAGCGCGCCATGGCATCGATGCGGGTGCGAATTTCCGCCCGGGCAGGGAAGATATCCTGGCCCGCCTCCTGGTCATTGAATTGCGTCTGGTAGGCCATAAGGGATTGGAAGCGGCTTTCGAATTGATCCGTGATATCGACGACGAAACTCGGGCGCACATCGTAATAAAGCGTTGCATAGAGGATCTTAAAGGGCCGGTGTGGCTGAAGTTGAGCGCTCTCCTGAGTTGACTCCGCACCCGGAGTGACTCCTGGACCCAACGTCAGTTTCTTGAGTCCCGCCAGGAAGCATGCCTCATAGCCGAGGATTGACGCCGTGTAGTGATCCGGGTGGCGTCCTTTCCAGTACGGCAGGATGACCACCCGCGGACGATGTTCCCGGACGACGCGCGCCACCTTAAGTCGGTTCTCCCAGGTGTTTTCCACGCGGCCATCGGGAATGTCGAGGGCTCCACGCCATGATACTTTCAGAATGCGCGCGGCTTCGGCTGCTTCACGGGCACGCTCTTCCGCACTTCCCCGCGTCCCCATTTCGCCTTGCGTGAGGTCGAGAATGCCCGTTCGATGACCGCCCTCGGCCATTTTCAGCAATGTGCCGCCGCAGGTCTGCTCAACATCGTCGCGGTGGGCAGCAATGGCAAGGATGTCGAGCGCCGGCATTCGTTCGCCATTCTAACCTACCGATGCGCGTGCACGCGCACAGCAGCGCGTCAAGAGCGCCAATGCACACGCGACTTCTTGCTGGCCAATGGCAAACCCGTTACACTCCCATCCTCGAATTCAGGAACCAGGGGATCGCATGATGAAGCCGCGGATTGTCATGGCCTGCTGTGCAGCCATGCTTGTCACGTTCTGTCTGATTGCGTCGACTGCAACAGAAGTCACGGATCCGATCGACCAGTACGTCTTGTCCGAGATGCAAAAGCAGCACATTCCTGGTCTGGCGGTGCTCGTTTCCAGGAATGGCGAGATCGTCAAAGCCAAGGGTTACGGTTTGTCCAATGTTGAATTGCAGGTGCCTGTCAGGCCGGAGACCGTCTTCCAGTCGGGCTCAGTCGGCAAGCAGTTCACCGCCACCGCAGTGATGATGCTGGTGGAGGAGGGCAAAATCAACCTTGACGATCACCTCAGCAAATACATTCCTCACGGTCCAAACGCCTGGGATCAGGTGACTATAGGACAGTTGCTGAGCCATACTGCAGGTTTTACCGATTATCCGGCCAACTTCGACTATCGCAGGGACTACAGCGAGGATGATCTGATCAAGATTGTGGGCGGGATCCCGCTGGCGTTTCGTCCCGGAACCAAGTGGGCCTACAGCAATTTGGGCTTTCTTACGCTGGGCATTGTGATTCATCGGGTCACGGGAGAATTTTACGGAGACTTTCTACAGCAGCGCATCTTTCGTCCGCTCGGCATGAACACCACGCGGATCATCAGCGAGGCAGACATCATTCCTAACCGCGCAGCGGGTTACCGCCTGCTCAAGGGTGAACTCAAGAACCAGGAGTGGGTCTCCCCCACTTTGAATACAACTGCGGATGGCAGCCTGTATTTTTCAATACTTGATTTAGCGAAGTGGGACGCCGCTTTATACACCCACAAACTATTAAAGCGGTCACGCCTTGAACAGATGTGGACCGTGGCTCCTTTGAGCGGTGGACGACCCAATTCTGGCCACTACGGATTTGGCTGGTTTATCGAGAACAAGGACGGGCACAAACTCATTCACCACGACGGGGCCTGGCAGGGATTTAAGAGCAATATCTCGCGCTACGTCGATGACAAACTCACGGTGGTAGTGCTGGCGAATTTGGCAGAGGCCGAACCCGCGCCCATTGCCGAGCACATCGCCCACGGCTACCTTTCGGATAAAGCGAAACAGTAAATAGACAGCAGCTCAGTTCCTGATCAGTGCCCGCCGCCGGATTGCGTGGCCGCCGCCCCAGACGGCTGACGCTCGCCTGGCGCCAGAATCGCCTGCCAATTCAGAATCGCATTCCACAGTAAGCGCTGGTCGCCACGATTCAGGTCACGATGCATGGGATTGAAATTGAAGCTCACGACGTGCCCATGTCCGACCGACATATCGAGAATGGCTGGCCTGCCGATCAGGCGTTGTTCTCCCCACGCCTGGCCACTCACAACGAAATTCTTCTCGGTAGCGTCGCCCCACTCCATCACTATGCCGCTGCGGTCTTCCGGACCATCGAGACAGGATGTGCAATAAGCCATTCGTAGCCAGCGGCGCGGAATGTCGTACAAGGGGAAGTTCTGCCGAAAGACGTACGTCTTCTCCGGATAACCGTAGGCAAGCGGGTGATTCGGCTGATCGAACTTGACTCGCACGTGTGCGCCGGGTGTACGCGTTGCCGCCTGTTGAGCGGCGGCCGCCGCCGCATCTCCTCCACCTTGGCTGCTGCGGGGGACTCCGCCGGAAGATCGCCGCACGCCACGTACAATACCGCCCTCTAATGCCAGCATTGAGCCGCTGCCCAGCGTAACCAGCAGCCCGCCATCTTCGACGAACTTCTGCAACTGCTCCAGGCCATTCCAGCCAATTCCGCCCGTAATGTCGTCGGATTCCGCAGGAGTGCCCAGGCTCGGCGTTCGCGGCGTCTTCTTGAACGGCATTGGCCCCCAGGCTTTCGGCAGGCCCTGGATTTGTTCGGCAAGTTCCAGGTCGACGTGCCCGTAGACGAGAACGTCGATACGATCGCGCAACCCTCCGGAACGGATATCCTCGTCCCGAACGTAAATGTATGGCACGTGGCGCTGGTCGAGGCTGTAGCGAATCCATCCGATGGAATCCGTATCCGCCCAGGGCACCCAAACACCAAGGCGCGGCGTCTTTGCAGTGTGATGTGGGACATCCGGCACTGCCAGATGTCTGCTGAAGGTCAGGCCCAGAGCAGTACTAGTGCTTGCGACGGCTTGTTGTAAGCCTGCTTGCGCCGGCAGAATCCACGATCCGGCAGGGAAGTCGGCGCCGTCGACTCGGAATGCCCGTTCAGCAATTTGCAGATCATAGTCCGCCAGCCTGTAACGAGCATCGAGCAAGCCCTCCTGCCCGGTATCTTTCAACAGGAAAACCGGACCTTCTCCCTCCACCTTGCCCGCAGGCGGAGGCTGCCCAGTCAGGGCGATCAATGCGGCGCTGCGAACCGACGCATCCGACGTTGGAATCGCTTGCAGATGGTAATGCGCCGGCAGTTCCCACGAAACATCGTCATACGGCTCGCCGCCATCCTTCGGATACTCCTGCGGGGTGAGCAGGTCGACAGCATAGTTGCGATACGGCTGATTCATGAGGACAACATAGGTTCCCGCGGGGAAGGTGCCGTCCTTCAATGTGAGCTGACCATCGGTGCGGTGCACCTCAATGTGCTGTGCCAACAGGCGCCCAATCATTTGCGCAACCCGCGTCGGATCACCCTGATCGGCGGGAACCAGAATGGCATAGGGCGGCTCGTTTAACCCCTTTTGCCAGGAGTCCCAACCCTTCTTGTAGAAGTTGTGCAGCAGTTGCTTCGCGTTCTGTGCGGTGTAGTCGAGCGCCACCAAAGCGCCCGTTTCCTGGTAATTGAGGTTATCGCGCGCCGACCAGGTGATTTCTCGAGGTGGAGGCTCAAGGTTGTACCATTCCGGCCTCTGCCGCGCCTCGCTGGTTTCGCGCCGCATCGTTTCCGCCGATGCATTGCCAAAAGTTTCGTAGCCGCGGCCAATGGCGTTGTGGTTCATCGCAACCGAATCGAGGTAGAGATGACTGAATGCCTCGCCGAAATTCCACGTGGAAACTCCCGGCATGCCCATCGCGGTCATGCTCTGAACCTCGTGGAAGCTGAGTTCGAGAAATTCGTCGTAGGTGATGGGATCGATATGCGGGTTATAAGGCCCGGTGCCGTTCCATGTGAGCATCAGCGGCATACCTTCATGCAGGTCGTGGACGATCGTGGGGTGCCACTCGTGGAACATGCGGTGAACGGCTTTGGTAGTTTCGTGTGTCTGCTGGTGTGTGTCGCGGTTTATATCCACGAAGGCATACTTCGACCAATACGGTGGCGATTGCCTTGGCAGAGATGCGTAATCGGTTTTTCCCTTCAGATGTTCGTAGAACCACTCTGTGACTTTGTCGCGACCGTCGGGATTCGAAACCGGATTGATCAGCACAATCAGCTGCTGACGAATGCGCTGAATCATCGGTTGCTCTGACGTGGCGAGCCGATAGGCAAGCTCTACCACCGCTTCTGTCGATCCCGTTTCGTCGGAGTGCAGAGCGGCATTGAAGTAATAAATCGGACGCGCTTGCGCGATCAGGGTATCAGCGGCGCTCTGATCGGTTCGCCGGGGATCCGCAAGCGCCGCGGTTGCGGCTTTCAGGCGATCTATTTCCCTTATTCCGGCTTCGTCAGCGATCGCCAACAGCACGATGTCACGCCCTTCCTCGCTACGGCCGATTGTGTACAAGCGCACGCGCGGAGAGGCGGCAGCCAATGCTTTGTAGTACGCGTATGTCTGCTGGCTGTTTGCAAGCTCTCCCGGCGCACCCGGAATCCGGCCCCAGAACTTCATGGGCGACGGCACATTGGATGACTTGGGAAGATATGACACCATCGGCGAGAGGTAGTGAGGGTCGGTCGTCGCCGCAGCAATTGCTTCCCTGGAGCCTGGCTCAGCAGCCTCAAGGTCGGGGGGAAACTTGCCTTGCGCGAGAAGAGACGATGTCAGTAACAGGATTGCCACGAGGGTCCGAATCAAGCAGAGTTCTCCGGTCGTGCAGGGAATGTTTCTGAAGAGGACGGAGGAGTTTACTACGTAAGCAAAATCGCTCCAACGCGAAATCCGATCTCGACGTGAGCTTGGGTCATCTTGCTGCAGCGTCAACAAGCGACACTCACAGCGTACTGGGCGCCTGTCGAAGACGCATCCTACGAACCCACAGCAGCAAGTTGTCCCCGCTCAGATCAAAGCCGTTGGATGGACGGGCCCCTCGCATCCTGTTGGGCCAGCAGCGTAAACTAGTCTTGTCCGAGCTACTCGCGCCGCATCTAATCGGTTAGCTATATGTGGTTGAAATCGACCTTCGTTTCCGGCGTAGCAGTCGTGTTATTGCTGCTCTTGGAACCCTTCCCTCCTCACGCCTCGGCTCAGCAACTCGCGCATCGACTGATCCTGAAGGATGGCTCTTACCAGCTGATTACTAAGTACGAGAAGAAGGGTGACCGCGTGCGCTATTACAGCGCCGAGCGCGAGGACTGGGAAGAAGTTCCCGATGCTCTCGTCGATTGGGCCGCCACCGACAAATACGAAAAGGACCGCGCTGCGGGTGCCCCCGCGCCGGAAGCTGTCGAGCTCGATAAGGAACTAGAGGCCGAAAAAAAAGCTGAAGAGCTGAAAACCACGGAAGTTTCCCGCGGATTACGCTTGCCGGAAGAGGGAGGTGTTTTCCTTCTCGATAATTACCAGGGACAGCCGCAATTGAACGAACTGCAGCAGACCGGCGGAGAAATCAACCGGAACATGAAACGGAATATTCTCCGTGCCGCGGTCAACCCAATCGCAAGCTCAAAGCAGACGATCGAAGTGCCCGGCCAACACGCCAAGATCCAATCCCACGCCCCGCTGCCCACGATCTACGTTAATACAACTGACTTGGACCAGAGCGACGACTCGGCACAAGCGCCGGCTAAGGCACAGCAGGCCGCGCAACCCCAGCTCCCGTTCGACCACTTTAAAATTGTTCGCCTCCAGGTTAAGGGGGACAAGCGCATTGTTGGCGACATCAAGATTGCCGTTTACGGCAAGGTAAGCCAGGAACAGAGCTTGATTCCCACCTCAGCTCGCGAGTTGACGGGTGGCTGGGTCATGGTCACCCCGAACTCTCCCCTTACTCCCGGCGAATATGCCGTGGTCGAGATGCTGGGCAAAGAGGGTCTTAATCTCTACGTGTGGGACTTCGGCATCAATCCGAACGCACCTCCCAACCAGATGGCCTGGAAGCCGGATATCCGCGATGTTCAGCCCGCTCCACCGGAAAAGCCGGCACAGTTACAGAAACGCGAAAAACAGTAGCGAGTGCCAACGCCCCCACTACTGTGTTTCGCGGAATTGTCAGATCTGCTGCCTTTTCCACCGTCCTCGCTTGAAGAGAATCATGCCGGCCAGTGCGATCGAGCTTTCGGCGATCACAATCGAGAAGTAAACGCCATTGGACTGGAAGCCCAAACTAATCGCGAGCCAGTACGCCAGCGGGATCTCCAGGCACCAGAACCCGAACAGGTTCACAATGGTCGGGGTGATCGTGTCTCCCGCCCCATTGAAGGCCTGCAGCATGACCATGCCATACGCGTAGCCAATGTTTCCGTAGCTCAAAATTCGTAAGCACGAAGAGCCCATATGCACGACCTCTCGATCGTGCGTAAAAAGGCGGACAATGGGTTCGGCGAAGACCACGAATAGTACCCCAACCGACCCGAGAAAGATCATGTTGTAGAGCCCTGTGCGCCAGACGGAAGTTTCCGCGCGCTCGGGCTGCTTCGCTCCAAGGTTTTGTCCCACCAGCGTTGCCGCCGCATTGCTCAAGCCCCACGAAGGCAGAAGGACAAAGACGACAATGCGCGCGGCAATCGTGTAACCCGCGAGCGCAGCCGCGCCGAACGTGCTGACAATGCGCACCAGCCCGATCCAACTGGTATGCGCGATCGCGAATTGCAGGATTCCAGTGAACGAAACCCGGAGCAATCTCAGCAACACTTCGAAATTGACTCGAAGATGCCGAGTCAGGATGCGAATACGTTGGGTTCCGCGCATTAACCGGTAGAACTGATAGAGCACCCCAATGCTCCTTCCGGTGAAGGTCGCGACGGCTGCGCCGGTCACACCCAGCTTCGGAAACGGGCCCCATCCAAAGATGAGGCAGGGATCGAGCGCCAGGTTGATGACGTTCGATACCCACAGTAAGCGCATGGCAATGGCGGCATCTCCGGCGCCGCGAAAGATCGCGTTGTTCAGAAACAGCAGCAGTACGACTCCGCTTCCCCCCAGCGCAATCTTGGCGTACGTGGTGCCGATCACCACGATCTCGGATGTAGCTCCCATCAGGTGCAACAGTCGCGATGCCAATAACCAGCAGGGAATCCCGATCAATAACGAAAAAGCAATCCCGGCAAGAATGGCTTGTACCGCGGCAACCGCCGCGCCCTCGTGATCTCTTTCGCCAATGCGCCGGGCCACCATGGCCGTAGTGGACATGCTCAGGCCCAGCCCAACCGCGAATACAAGGGTCAGCATCGATTCCGTAAGGCCGATCGTCGCGACGGCGTCAGGGCCCAGATGTCCGACCCAGAAAACGTCCACTACCGCAAACAGGGATTCCAGGACCATCTCCAGGACCATGGGGATGGCGAGCAAGAGAATGGCCCGGTTTAGACTGCCGACGGTGAAATCCTGGTGCGATCCTCGGAGCGCCTCCAGCACCGAAGCCCAAAACGTGGGTTGTGCATGCGGGGCAACCGCAGTCACGGCTTCCATAAAAACCTGCGCTTTCTTTGATCTGCTAGGAAAAAGGTCTCAGTGCGGGATCAGCCAGAATGGCCGGCGCACGTAAGAAGCGTCAGTCCGCCTACAGGCGGATGAGCGAGTCGACAATGGGACGAGGCTTAAACATCTGCATGTCCTTGATGAGCGGACCGACTACACAGGGTAGAAGGCATCTTAACGCATCTTGCCCACGCTGGCGAGCAAATCGCGATATCGCTCTTGAATTGGACGCTGCCGGGAGAAAAAGGTAAACGACGATCTCATTAGGTCTGGCCCGGGGAGCTGCAACAAAATGGGGCGGCCCTGTGGCCACCCCATGTAGAAAAAATGATCTGAGAATTCAGGAGCGAATGATTCGGTATCGCTCTTAGGTCCCTTCCGCCCATCCCGCCAGATATTCTTCCTGCTCCGGCGTGAGACGATCGATCTTGATGCCCATGGACTCGAGCTTCAGCTTCGCCACTCGTTTATCGAGTTCCTCGGGAACCTTGTAGACGGTCTTTTCCAACTTGGCATGATTCTTGACCATGTACTCACAGGAAAGCGCCTGGTCAGCGAAGCTCATGTCCATAACCGAGGGCGGATGCCCTTCGGCGGAAGCCAGGTTGATGAGGCGACCTTCGCCCAGAAGATTGATCTTCCGCCCATCCTTCAGTGAGTACTCCTCAACAAAGGAGCGAGTGGTTCGCTTGGACGAGGCCATCTTCTCCAGCGCGGGAATGTCGATCTCGACGTTGAAATGGCCGGAATTGGAGATAATCGCTCCGTCTTTCATCACGTCGAAGTGGTCCTTGGTAAGCACGCTCTTGTTGCCCGTAACCGTGCAGAATACGTCGCCCATCTTGGCAGCTTCGTGCATCGACATGACGCGGAAGCCGTCCATCACCGCTTCCAGTGCCTTCGTCGGATCCACTTCCGTGATGATGACCTCGGCTCCCGCCCCGCGAGCACGGCTGGCCAAACCGCGGCCGCACCAGCCATAGCCGGCTACGACGAACTTCGAGCCGGCAAGCAGGAAATTCGTCGCGCGGATGATGCCGTCGATTGTCGACTGTCCGGTGCCGTAGCGATTGTCGAAGAGATGTTTCGTGTCGGCGTCGTTCACCGCGACGATGGGATAGCGCAACACGCCTTCTTTCGCCATGGCGCGCAAGCGGATCACGCCGGTGGTTGTTTCCTCTGTGCCTCCGATCACCCCGTCCAGTGCGTCCTTACGCTTGGTATGAAGAATGCTTACCAGGTCGGCCCCGTCGTCCATGGTGATCTGAGGCTTATGATCGATGGCCGCCAAGATGTGGCTGTAATACGTGTCGTTGTCCTCACCTTTGATCGCGAAGACAGGAACATTGTGGTCGCGCACCAGGCTGGCCGCGACATCGTCCTGGGTTGACAACGGGTTCGACGCGCAGAGCACGACGTCGGCCCCGCCGTCGCGAAGGCAGATCGCGAGATTGGCGGTTTCAGCCGTGACGTGCAGGCAAGCCGATATGCGTATTCCTTTTAACGGCTGGTTCTTGATGAATTCCTTGCGGATGATCTGGAGCACCTTCATCGACTGGTTGGCCCAGTCGATGCGCTTCTTCCCCATGTCAGCCAGGTCAAGATTCTTGACATCGCAATTCAATTGAGTCGGTGTTGTAGCCATACCTCTCCTGTGGCGCTTGTCTTACGAAAGTTGAAAGATTGCAGACGATCGAGCTAACTCTTCACCACGAATCACGTGCGCAGAGAGGACAAGAATCTGCGCCGTTCTCCGTGACACCGTGGTGGATCTTTGCCTAGCGGCTCACCGTTTGCTCTGCCGGCTGACGCACTCCCGCGTCACTCGCCAGCTTGGCGGCCTTATCGGTAACTTCCCAGGTGAAATCCGGATCGGTACGGCCGAAGTGACCGTATGCCGCCGTCTTGCAATAAATCGGGCGGCGTAGCTTCAACGATTCAATAATCCCCTTGGGAGTCATCTGGAAGTGCGCGCGGATCAGTTCCTGGATGGTTTGCTTTTCGATCTTCTCCGTCCCGAAAGTCTCGACCAGTACGCTGACGGGCTCGGCGACCCCAATGGCGTATGCAAGCTGCACTTCGCACCGGTCAGCCAGGCCCGCGGCTACTACATTCTTTGCGATATACCGCGCCATGTAAGCAGCCGAGCGGTCGACCTTGGTCGGATCTTTGCCGCTGAATGCGCCACCGCCGTGACGGCCCATTCCACCGTAGGTGTCGACGATGATCTTGCGCCCGGTGAGTCCTGTGTCACCCATAGGCCCGCCGATCACGAAACGTCCGGTTGGGTTTATGTGGTACTTGGTGTCGGCGTCGAGCAAATGCGCTGGCACTGTCGCCTGGATGACATGCTTGAGAATGTCCGCCCGCAGTTCATCGTTGGTTACGGTTTCAGCATGCTGGGTAGAGATGACGACGGCGTCAACCCGAACTGGCTTCTTGTTCTCGTCGTATTCGACTGTGACCTGGGATTTTCCATCGGGGCGAAGGTAGGGAAGGCGGCCTTGTTTTCGGACTTCCGAGAGGCGCATGGCTAGCTTGTGCGCCAGCAGAATCGGAGTCGGCATCAGCTCGGCATTTTCGTTGCAGGCATACCCGAACATCATGCCCTGGTCCCCGGCGCCGCCTGTGTCGACGCCCATCGCGATATCTCCTGACTGCTTGTTGATGCTGGAGATCACGGCGCAGGTGTTGCAGTCAAAACCGTACAGAGCATTGTCATAACCGATAGAGGCGATCCGGCCACGAACCAGGGTCTGAAAATCCACGTAAGCCTTGGTCGTGATTTCGCCGGCGATGACGACCAGTCCAGTAGCTGTCAGGGTCTCGCACGCCACCCGGCTCATGGGGTCTTCTGCAATGCAGGCGTCGAGGATCGAATCGGAAATCTGGTCTGCGATTTTGTCGGGATGGCCTTCGGTGACGGACTCAGAAGTGAATAAGTAACGGTTGCGTGCAGCCAATGCATTCTCCTTGAACTTTGGACGTTACGTCTGGAGGGGTAATCAGACTACAACGACCATCAAATGAGGACCTTACAGCCCTGAATCGGGTCCTTAAAAAACTATCAGAGAAGGGCACCCAAAGCAATGATTTTGGTCTGCTTGGATGGCATTGAATCCTAAGGGGTTGGCGCGAGCGGTTGGACGGAGAATTGGAACGGTCGAATGGAACCCAATGCCGAAATACGCTGCCCCGAATGGACTGGGAGACTCAGGCTAGGACCTATCGCGGCGGATTCTCTTCACCCGCAGAACTGGCGACTTCGAGGCCCTCCGGACCAAACATCAAGGTCTTCACCTCACCTTCGGCGCCTTGGGACGACAGCGGTCTTCCGTTGAACGTCAGAGCCAGGCCGCCGACGTTTCCGCTACGCAGAATAATTTGCTTCTGCGCGTGCACGGTTCGCTCCGCGGGCGCTACGAGCATGCCTTCGTACAGCGTCTTTCCATCTGCTTGGATGGAAAGCCAGGAGTCGTGATCGGCTCGTATCCGCACTGCGAATGCCCCGGCGGTCGCGGCGCCGGCGATAGCTTTCGGAGGGGCAGCCGGACTCGAGGGCTCGGAGCCCGCCCTGGGGACTGGTGCTGATCCCGTCGCGGGCGGACTCGCAGAACTCGTCGAGGTGGGGGACGATGCTTGGCCCGACGCTCCTGGCACCGATTGTTGCGCACCTTGCTCAGGGGCGGAAGGCGCAGCGGGTGCACCTGAAGCCTGGGTCTGGCTGTTTGACGATTCCGGCGCAGAAGACTGTGGGGGTTCCGAATAGCGCTTCCAGGTCCATAGCCCCAACGCCACGGCCAGCAGCACTGCGGCCACGATTCCAAGAGGAAAAGCTGATTGCTTTTGCCCCTCTGCTTGTGCGATCAACACGGAGGAACTTGTAACCGGCGCTTCGTGACGCTTTTCCTGTGACTTGGCCGATGGGGTCGGACTTTGGGGTGGCGCTGGCGGGTTTTCTCCTGACGCTTCCAGGTAATCCGCCACGGCCTGGTCCTCGTCGATTCCCAGATACCGGGCATACGCTCGCACGAAGCCTTTGTTGAATATGCCGCCCGGCAACTGCTCGAATTTCTCGTCTTCGAGCGCGCGCAGCATGCGCGTGCCGATCTTGGTCGAAAGGGACACGTCGTCCAGCGAAATCCCCCGTTGCTCTCGCTCCTTCTTTAAGCGCGTGCCGAAACTAACCAATCGTGCCTCTCCAAGACGTGAATACGACAGCTGAGTCGATAACTATATGCCAACCGCAGTTTGTGGAAAGCTCCAAAATATGAGACCCGCTATGGAGTGCCTGCTACGTAGCTTCGTGGGTTCGGGTTACCAAGGTTCATTGCTGCTATTTTCACACGCACCATATAATCAGGGCATTCCTACCCATATGGGGACGTTAGGCATGCCTGAGGCGACGGACGCCGCGCGAATCCGGCAAAACCAGGAATTGACCATTTTTCACGATGTGGCCAAGGCCCTGACCTCCTCGCTCGACCTGGATTCCATCCTGCAGACCATCATGGAAAAGATGGCTGAGTATTTCCGCCCTGACACCTGGTCCCTGCTCATGGTGGACGAAACCCAGAGTGAGCTGTACTTCGCGATCGCTGTGGGCGATGCCGCTGAGGCGCTGAGGAATGTTCGATTAAAGGTAGGAGAGGGTATCGCGGGTTGGGTCGCCAAGCACGGCGAGCAGTTGGTCGTGCCTGACGTCATGAATGACCCCCGTTTTGCCAAGCGCATTGACGAGACCACCAAGTGGGAAACCCGTTCAATCATCTGTGTGCCGCTCCGCTCCAAGCATCGCGTTCTCGGTGTCATTCAGTTGGTAAATGTGAACATGGAGAACTTTAGCGACCAGGAAGTCTTTTTCCTGCAGTCGCTTTGTGATTATGCGGCCATCGCCATCGACAATGCGCGCGCCGTAGAGAAGATCCAGGAACTAACCATTACCGACGATTGCACCGGGCTATTCAATGCTCGCCACCTGCACAAGATCCTGGAAACTGAAGTCTATCGGTCGGCGCGATTTGGATACGAATTCACCGTAATCTTCATCGACCTGGATCACTTCAAGCAGGTCAATGACACACACGGCCACCTGATCGGCAGCAAGTTGCTGGCCGAGATCGGCTACCTCATCAAAGCGCAGTTACGCTTGATCGATTACGCCTTCCGCTACGGCGGGGATGAATTTGTGGTGCTTCTCCCTCAGACCGGCAAAGATGCCGCACTCGTCGTAGCCAAGCGCTTGCGCGACACGTTGCGCACCAGCACGTTCTGCCAGGAAGAGAATCTAAATCTGAACATTCGCGCCAGCATGGGCGTAGCCACCTACCCGCACGATGCCAAGAATCCCCAGGACATCATTCGCCAGGCCGACGAAATGATGTACATGGTCAAGAACAGCACCCGCGACAACATCGGCATCGCTCAGCGCGGGCTGATGAAGTAGTTCAATCCGAAGCTGACATTCCGATTCAACTCCGCTGACTACTCGAGAACAAAAATGTTCTTCCTCGCGCACATCTCCTTCAGCACCTTCGGCCATACCGTCACGCTCACTTCGCCCAGGTGCGCCTTCCTGAGCAGTAGCATCAGCGTTCGCGATTGACCGATTCCGCCGCCAATCGACAGGGGCAACTCGTTCTTGACAATTCCCTGGTGATAGGGAAATCTCAAGTTGTCGAGCAGGTTTGACATTTCCAGTTGCCGTTTCAGGGTGTCCGCATTGACGCGGATTCCCATAGACGTGAGTTCGTGGCGCCGTTTCGTGACATGATTCCAGACCAGGATGTCGCCGTTGAGGCCATGCGTGTCTTTCCTGCTCTCATTGCCGGTATCGCTGATCCAATCGTCGTAGTCGGCGGCGCGGTTCTCGTGGGGATAGCCATCCTTTAGTGGCCAGCCAATCCCGATGATGAAGATTGCGGGATATTTCATCAGGACTTCCGTTTCCCTCTGCTTACGCGGCAAGTCCGGGAACATGTCCAGAATTTCTTCCGCATGCAGGAATTTCAGATTTTCGGGCAGCGCGGGATAGCGTGAGTCTTTCAGCTCGGGAAACAACTCAAACGCAAACTTCTCGGCGCCGACCAGCACTTTCCAAATTTTTTCGACGACGCTTTTGAGGAATGCCAGGTTGCGCTGCTCAGGCGTGATCACTCTTTCCCAGTCCCACTGATCGACGTACGCGGAGTGATCATGGTCCAGAAAATAATCTTTGCGCACGGCGCGCATATCGGTGCAGATGCCCTCGCCGCTCTTGCAACCGAATTCCTTCAGCGCCACCCGCTTCCATTTTGTCGCTGCCTGCACCACCTGCGCATCCACAGGATGCAGGTTGCGGTCATTCGAAATGTGAAACTGGATCGGAGTTCGTGAGCCGTCCCGGTCCAGCATGTCGTTGACGCCGCTCTCCACGTCAACGATGAGCGGCACCTCCACCATGAATAAGTTGAGTTCCTTGCATAGATGGTCTTCGATGTAGCGCTTCAGCTGAAAAATAGCCTGCTGCGTCTCTTTGGGAGTAAGCAGGGAGCGGTAATCGCTCGGAAGAATTCTCTCCAATTCGCTGTAATCGCCAATGCCGGGGCCCGCCAGGTCTGCCCTCTTGTCCAACACGGGGGTGCTCATGCTTGCTCCTTTCGAAGTACTAGCTTGTATTCGCCTCGCGTCAGAGTCCATTGGATTCTGGTATTTACCAGTCTTCAGTGATCGGCAGCACAGGTGCATGTGCGGTTCTGCGTGCGGTTTAATGGCAGAGGATGATGGTGTATCCTCCTGCGGGCCGCTTCTACAGCAAAGACTGTATGGGAAACGGTCAGCTGTTTGCATATCCTGAGCTACAACTGGTGGAGCGTCACTAGAGCTGAATCAGAACGTCGGCCTCTTGTCGTGTTCGGCCTGCTTCGGAACGAAGTGCACTTCCTTGTAGCTTTTCGATCAATGGGGGCGTGAGCTAAATGGGATCAGCACGGATCCTGATCGCCGATGACCAGGCAGTCATCCGGCGCGGGTTGCGCTCCGTTCTTTCCGGGCGTCCGGATTGGGAAGTCTGCGGCGAGGCGGTCGATGGACGAGACGCCATCGCCAAAGCGCGCGAACTACATCCCGACATCATCCTGCTCGACGTGACCATGCCCAATCTGAATGGGCTGGACGCGAGCCGCGTCATCCGCCGCGAATTCCCCGAATCCAAGATCCTCATTGTCAGTCAACATGACCCCGTCCAGATGCTCCCACAGGCGCTGGAAGCGGGCGCGGTGGGTTATGTCGCGAAGTCCGATATCGCGCGTGAATTGATTGCCAAAGTGCAGGAACTGGCACGCGAAAAACGAGCTGTGGCCGAAGGGGCGATGCAAACTCCAGGTACTAACGACAAATCCACTGAGACAAATATGTCTGCGGCCCGCCAGATTGCGGACCCACGCTTCCGGTTTGCGGCAATCGTCGAATCCTCCGATGACGCCATCGTTTCCAAGGATCTGAACGGCGTGATTATCACTTGGAATGCGGCTGCGCAACGAATCTTCGGATTTACCGAGGAGGAAGCTGTTGGCCGCCCGATTACCATCATCATTCCTCCGGAGCTGGTGGCACAAGAGACGGAAATCCTTCGCAAGATTCGTTCAGGTCAACGCATCGAACACTTCGAGACCGTGCGAGTCAGCAAAACTGGCAAGCTGGTACACGTCTCTCTGACGATCTCCCCGGTACGAGACGGGAGCGGCAAAATCATCGGGGCTTCCAAAATTGCACGCGACATCAGCGCGCGGATCGAAACGGAGAAGGTCCTAAGCGAGAGTCAGGAGAAGTTGCGTTTCACCCTGAAAGCGGCCAACGTGGGCACCTGGGAGTGGGACATCACCACCGGCAACCTGAACTGGTCGGAAAACATGGAGGAGATTTACGGTCTGCCGCCGGGCTCTTTTTCCGGAAAATTTGCGGATGTTCAGGCCTGGATCATTGAAGAAGATCGCACACGCGTGCAGAAGGCTTTAGACGAAGCGCTCGCGACCGGCTGCCCCTACCAGATCGAATATCGCATTCAGAATGGGAACGGTCAAACAACCTGGTTAGAGACAAACGGCCAGGTGGTGTACGACGAAAATCGTCGGCCAGTGCGCATGATGGGGACCTGCCGCGACGTAACCGCGCGCAAGCGCGTGGAGCTGGTAATCCGCCAGAACGAAGAGCGCTTTCGCATCGCGCAGGAAGCTGCGCGCATTGGCACGTGGGAGTGGGACCCGGTAAGCGGAGTCAGCACCTTGTCGCCGGCACTCCATGAAATGTTCGGCCTCGAGCCGGGTAATCCCGATCCAGCCACCCAGTGGGCGAATCGCGTTCACCCGGAGGACCTGCCGATGCTTCGCGAGGCGATGGACCGCAGCCGCATCCTGGGGACGCTCGAGATCGAGTACCGGTATCTCCACCCAAAGGACGGCCTGCGATGGTTCTTCTGCAAGGGCGGGAGGATGCCGTCTGACACGGGACCGACCCGCCTTTTTGGGGTGCTTCTCGACATAACTGACCGGAAATTGTCTTTAGAGAAGCTGGAGCAAGCTAAGCAGGAGCTGGAATCGCGAGTACGCGAGCGTACCCGCGAATTGCTTGCGGCTGAAGAGAGCTTGCGTTCGCTTTCGGGCAGACTCCTGCGCTTGCAGGATGAGGAACGGCGCCGCATTGCCCGCGAGCTGCACGACAGCGCGGGACAACTTTTAGCCGCGCTCAGCATGAATCTCGCCATGCTAAAGGGTGAACAGGAAAACCTGAGCGACTCGGCTGCGAGAATGCTGGATGAGAGCGTCGAAATCGTAAGCGACATGACCAGGGAACTGCGGACCATCTCTCATCTATTGCACCCGCCCCTGCTGGACGAGGCCGGATTGCCCTCGGCGCTGCGTTGGTTTGTGGAGGGCTTCGCCGAACGCAGCAAGATTCCCGTAGATCTCACACTCTCGCCAGAGCTCGGTCGTTTCAGCAGTGAATTGGAGACTGCACTGTTCCGCATTGTCCAGGAATGCCTTACCAACATTCACCGTCACTCGGAAAGCCCGATGGCGTCGATCAGCGTCGTTCGCGACGGCAACACAGTCACCTTGCAAGTTCGGGACAAGGGTAAGGGAATGCCGGCGCAAAGCTATCTCGCAGTGTCTGGATCAGTCCGACCCGGGGTGGGTATTCAGGGTATGCGCGAGCGCGTTCGCCAACTGGGCGGACGGCTGGAGATTGACTCTGGTCATGGTGGAACCTCGGTGCGCGCCATATTGCCGGTGAAGGCCTCTGCTTCCGTCGGAGACAAAGTCGCCCATACCGCGATGTGACGCTTTCTTGTGTTGAGGTCGCGCCAGGTCGACCGTCAAATCAACCACGCTGCCAGGCGCGTTGTTGCCAAGCCTGTTCTAACACCTGAGCCGCTGTGAGCCCTCTCGCGCGCAGGCTATGGATACTAAGCGAATCGTGGCGTTTGGCTAAACGCATACCATTCTCATCTCTTACCAAATCGCAATGATAGTACGCAGGCAGGGGAAGGTCCAGCGCGCGACTAAGCAGGATCTGGCGCGCCGTGCTCTTCAGAAGGTCGGCGCCGCGCACCACCTCGGTGATTCGCATGGCGGCGTCGTCGACAACAACGGCTAGCTGATATGCGGGGACATCATCGCGCCGCCATATCAGGAAATCTGCAAAATCTTCGCCCGCCGTGAATTCCTGCATTCCGAGGTGAACATCAATAAATGCGACGCGCTCACCATCAGGAACACGGAATCGCCAGTTGAGACCCGCGGGCTCGGCGAAAGTAATGGCATCTGTTCGGCTGCGGCACTTGCCACTGTACATAGGCTCATTGTCCGAATCGTTGGGAGCGCTGGCCGACTGCGCCACATCTTTACGGGAGCAAGTGCAGGGATAGATAAACCCGGAGTCGCGCAGCTGCCGCCATGCTCTGAGATATGCATCGCGCCTTTCGCTTTGCGAATATGGCCCGTATGGACCGCCGCAATCGGGCCCTTCCTGCCAATCAATCCGCAGCCAGCGGAGGTCCTCGTACATCTTAGTCACGAACTCTGGTCTGCAGCGGTGCGGGTCGAGATCTTCATTGCGGAGCACGAGCACGCCTTTGGCTTCCCCCGCGCGCTGCGCCGCTGTCCAGAACGTTCGTGCATGCCCGATGTGCAGAAATCCAGTGGGCGAAGGAGCCAGCCGTCCGCGGTATCCGTCCGACGAGATGCCATTCACACGGACATTTTACTGAGACTCATTGCCGGCGGTGTCCGCAGAAAAAAGCAGGTTGCGATCGGCAACCTGCCAGGAGTGATGTACGAGTTTGCGGAGAATGCGATTACAAAAACCTTGACTTCAGCCTCGTGCCTGTCCAAATGCGAGCAGATCGTCTTCGAGAATGAGTTCCTCGTCTGCTTCATAACGGCGATCGGGAATCTCCTGTCCTTTTTTCTGCAGGAACTCGCGCAATCGCAGGCGCACTTCAAGCGGCATAGAAGAGAAGCGGATTCCGGTTCCAAAACCGCAGAGATTGGTTACGATCACACCTTTAACCCACACCTTCACATGATCGAGCCAGAGTGCAATTTCGATCTCCGAGCCGATAGGAAGAATGTTGGAGGTCTTCACGAAGCACCCGCCTTCACACACGTCGGCGGTGCTGCCCCACTGCGGCGCTTTGGAATAGAAAAAGCGTAGTTCGACGGGAATTTCGCAGCGAAAACGGGAAAACTGGCGCCGGATGCGGGCGCGCGGGTGGCGATACGTGTCGGCGGTGGGAAGCGGAACATCGACATCCCACGGAATCGTAGTGGATAACAGGTGCTCGAGCCCGACCTGCTTCTGGTTGGGCGATCCGTTCATGCGCTTAATCCACATTACGCGGAATCGTCCTTTATTCTCGCCGTAACGCACGACAACGGTGTCGCCGATCTTGACCACGGCGCGAACGCCTTCGACCAAAATGCCGCGGGCACTTATGTCGCGAATCTTAATAGTGTCGAGGAACGAACGCCCCTGGGCGTCCATTCCAGCAATGCTTGCCGGATAGCTGACGGTTCTGCGCGGTTCTCGACGGCATCCCATAATGGCTCTCGCTTGGTGCAGGTTGTTGGGGGTGGCTTACCCGGATGGGTGCAAGCCGTCTGCCAAGTAGCTCTGCGATTGGGGTATGTGCTCTCAACGGCTTACAAACGCGGCACGCGCCAGGAAAGTGCAAGAAATTACACATTGGGAAATCCGCGGGTCTTTCCGTGGTTGCGCCGGTTGTCAGCGAGTTACTTTCGTCACCTCTGTAGCAGCTCAAGGCTTGCGTGGTAGTGTAAAAAGAATGGCGTCGGCGAAGACGGCGGTCACAAGATTGACGACCGGAAAACCGCTTCTCTCACCTTCTCTCTCGCGGAGCGCGGGGGATGCGCTGCACCCGTGCCTGCCCTGGCTGCGTCAGCTGAACCGCGAAGTTGTCGCATGCACCCAGTGTCCTCGTTTGGTCAACTACCGGGAAGAGATTGCGCGCGAAAAGCGTCGCGCCTATCTCGATTGGGAATACTGGGGGAAACCTGTCGCCGGTTTCGGTGATCCCGAAGCCCGCGTCTTAATCGTGGGACTCGCACCAGGTGCACATGGCTCGAACCGAACCGGGCGTCCTTTCACCGGCGATTCGTCGGGCAACTTCATGTATCCCATTCTTTACGAGACTGGGTTTGCCAATCAGCCGAAGGCCACGCATCGCGGCGATGGTCTTGTCTTGAAGAATCTGTACATCACCGCGGCGGTGCGCTGCGCTCCCCCTGACAATAAACCGTCGCCGGCAGAAATAGCGCGGTGTGCGCCATTTTTAGATCGCGAACTGGACGGTCTGCACAATGTGAGAGTCATCGTGGCTCTCGGCCGAATCGGCTTCGAAGCGTATTTAAATCATCTGAAGCGTCGTGCCGAAATATTTACAAAGAAGCCCTATGTTTTCCAGCACGCCGCGAAGTACCAAATGCCGAATGGCAAAATCCTTTTAGCTTCATACCACCCCTCGAATCAAAACACGAACACTGGAAAGCTCACCCGCCCGATGTTTCTGAACATCTTTAAAGAAGCGGCGCGACTCTGCCGATAGATAAGGCGGGGAAGGGGCCAGAGCAGCTCCGACTCTGCACGGGGCGGTCGCCGTCCGGGGTTGGATTGTTAACCTCCCGGGGCATGCACGGGAACAGCGGCCAATCTAGAGATATTCTCCAGGTGGCGCCGCCCCACCAGCACTTGATCGGCGATCGGCGTCGATTGCACATCATCTGGGCTCTGTGCGCCCGCTTCCATTTGCGGGCATTCGTTTCTCGCCTGTTAAACTCTCTGCATGGACCACAAAGGCCGCGTCCGGCGGCTCCAGGACGCACTGTCACAGAACCGGCTTGATTACCTCGTGGTTAGTCATCTTCCCAATATCCGCTACTTATCAGGTTTTACTGGCAGCTCGGCGGTCATGATCGTTGGCGAAACCGCAGCCGTCTTGTTCACCGATGGCCGGTATGCCGCTCAGGCTCGGGCCGAGGTCAATAGCGCAAAAACCGTAATCAGCCGCAAAAACCCGCTGTTGAGCGCCGCGGATTGGCTTACAACAAAGCGAAAAAGTACCAAGGCAAATAACGCCAGCATGTTGGGGATCGAAGGCGAGTCGCTGACCGTCGGCGCACAAAGCCGTTTGCGCAAAGCACTGCCGGCGGGTTTCCGTTTGAAGATTGCGCCGCTGCTTATCGAAGCACAGCGCACCATCAAGGACGAGGACGAAGTCCAGCGCATTCGGGCCGCAATCAAACTGGGTGCCCAGTTGTTTGATACAGCCGTGAATAATATTCGTCCGGGCGTTCGTGAATCCTCGGTGGCGGCGGAAATGGAGTACGCTGCGCATCGTGCTGGAGCTCAGGGCATGTCGTTCGAGACCATCATTGCATCGGGCGCCCGATCGGCTCTGCCTCACGCTCGCGCCTCGGCGCAGTCCATTCCGGCCCAAGGATTCGTGGTCTGTGACTTCGGTGTTATACTCACTGGCTATTGTTCGGACATGACCCGTACCGTGCACGTGGGGAAAATTCCGGACGATTCCCGCCGCGTCTATGAGGCGGTACGTAAAGCTCAGCAGGCAGGGGTAGAAGCTGTTCGGCCAGGGGTTACGGCGGGAGAAGTGGACCAGGCAGCCCGAAAAATATTGGTAACGGCGGGGCTGGGGCGTTATTTTAGCCACTCCACTGGCCACGGAGTGGGAGTTGAGATTCATGAGGCGCCACGGGTAGCTGCCGGGCAGAAAGACGTCCTGCGACCCGGCATGGTCATCACTATCGAACCTGGCGCTTACATTCCTGGAAAGCTGGGCGTGCGCATTGAAGATATGGTGCTCGTGACCCAGAGGGGGTGTGAGGTTCTGACACCCACCGGCAAAGATCTCCTGGTGCTTTGAATGGCTAGGCCGTAATTGAAATCGCGTCTTTCCCTATACGATGAACCAGAAAGAACTCAAGGAACTCATCGAGTTTTTAATCGAAAAAGACATCACCGAGTTTGAGTTGGAGCGGGGCGATGTCAAGATGCGGGTCAAACGCGGTGGTGCCTCGGCGGCGGACTCCCGCTTTTTCGCTGTTCATCCCGCGCCTACGCCGGTAGTCGAGGTTGCTGCCGGTCCAGCCATTGCGGCCACACCCGCAGCCCCGGCCGCAGCAGCAAAACCAGCACCCCCGCCCGAAGAAGCTTTGCACATTATTCGCTCGCCCATAGTGGGGACCTTCTATGAGGCGCCGTCGCCGGGAGCCCCGCCCTTTGTCAGGGCGGGAGACATCATCGAGGTCGGACAGGTGCTATGCATCGTGGAAGCGATGAAATTGATGAATGAGATTGAATCCGATGTCGCCGGCGAGATCGTGAAAAAACTGGTCAGTAATGGCCAGCCCATCGAATATGGCCAGGAACTGTTCACGGTCCGGCCGCGCAGTTAACAATGGCCGAATAGCATGCGGCGCGCTGGGCGCGCCTTTTTTTGTGTTTCATGGCAACGAACTTTTTCAGACATGTTTAAGAAAGTATTGATTGCGAATCGCGGCGAAATCGCCCTGCGAGTCATTTGCGCCTGCAAAGAGTTGGGGATCCGGACGGTCGCCATTTACAGCGAAGCCGACCGTAACTCCCTGGCGGTGCGCTTCGCTGACGAGGCCATCTGCATCGGGCCACCGCAGCTCTCGCAGAGTTATCTGAATATCCCCGCGGTGATCAGCGCCGCGGAGATCGCGAATGTTGAAGCCATCCACCCCGGTTACGGCCTGCTCTCTGAGAACGCGAACTTTGCCGAAGTGTGCGAGGCCTGCGGCATTAAATTTATTGGGCCTCCGCCCGAAATCATTCGCTTGATGGGAGAAAAGGAAAAGGCCCGGGCAGCGATGAAGAAGTCGGGCGTGCCCATTTTGCCGGGCTCCGAAGGAATTATTGCTTCCGATGGCGAGGCCCTGGAGTGGGCACGTCAAGTCGGCTTTCCGGTAATTATTAAGGCGTCGGCCGGGGGCGGAGGCCGCGGGATGCGCATAGTGCGTAGCGAGGACACTCTGCCCTCGCTTTATCAAGCGGCACAATCGGAAGCGGCGGCGGCATTCGGAAACGGCGACCTGTACATGGAAAAATATGTCGAACACCCACGCCATATTGAATTCCAGGTTCTGGGAGACGCGCACGGAAACGTAGTCAGTCTGGGTGAGCGTGAGTGCAGCATTCAGCGCCGCCATCAGAAACTGCTGGAGGAATCGCCCTCCACCCAAGTCACCCCGGAACTGCGCAAGGAAATTGGCGGCGTGCTCAGCCGAACCCTCTCCGAGATCGGCTACATCAATGCCGGGACGGTTGAGTTCCTCATGGACCAGGACCGCCGCCTCTACTTCATCGAGATGAATACGCGCATCCAGGTGGAGCACCCGGTCACGGAGATGGTGACGGATGTCGACCTGGTGAAAAGCCAGATCCTGCTGGCGATGGGCGAGCGCATGGACAGCGTCTTGCATGGCCCCATCGTGCATCGCGGGCATGCAATCGAATGCCGGATCAATGCGGAACATCCGGAGAAGTTCACGCCCTCGGCGGGCAAGATCACCACTTTTCATCCCCCCGGGGGAACGGGAGTTCGCATTGACACCGCCGCGTATGCGGAGGGAGTGATCCCCCCATACTATGATTCGTTAATCGCCAAGCTTATTGCGCGTGGCAAGGACCGCAGCGAATCCATTGCTCGGTTGCGGCGGGCGCTCGATATGTTCATTGTTGAAGGCATCTACACCACGATTCCGCTCCACCGCAGGATTCTTGATGATCCGGACTTCCGGGAGGGCAAGGTGGACACCGGCTTCATCGAACGGTTTCTGGCGGAGAAGAAGGCGCCGGCGGCGTGAATACAGCGCAGGAGTGCAGTTCACAGTCTCGAAGCTAACCTCATGCGATCGGGCAAGTGTCACCTCCGTTATGTGAAATCGGATATCTGCATTGAAAAGTTTTCCACTTGATCACACTCCCTCGCCTTTACGCGATTGCCGACGCCTCCTCCTTTGTGACTAGAGAAAAGCTGTTTGAGTTCGCACAGGGACTCGTAGAAGGCGGGGTGACCCTGCTGCAATATCGCAATAAAGCTGGTAGTCCCAATCAAACACTGGCCGATGCCGCGGAACTGAAACGTCAGCTTGGCGGGCGCGTCCAACTCATCGTGAATGATCGCGCCGACCTCTGCATTGCCGCGGAGTTTGATGGCGTACACGTCGGGCAGGATGATCTCTCGCCCGACGGGGTTCGCAGAATCATTGGGCCGGGGCTTTGCCTGGGGGTGTCGACTCACAACCCCGATCAACTAAGTTTGGCTGATCAAGGGCCGGCCGATTACGTTGCCATTGGCCCGGTTTTTGAGACAAGAAGCAAGGAAAAGCCGGACCCGTTGGTCGGATTGCAGGGTGTCCGCAAGGCACGATCGTTGACGCGAAAACCGCTGGTCGCCATCGGAGGAATCACCCGCCAAAATGCGGCTGCCGTGCTGGAAATGGGGGCCGATGCGGTGGCCGTGATATCCGACCTGTTATCCGATCCGCGCAAATCAGCAGAGGAATTTTTGCGCGTATTAGGGTAAAGTTGCGAGCTTACTCGTGCCAGTTGCGGAACGGAAGCCAATGAACCGAGCAGTTTTGTGAGTACCGACACCAAGCTCGTCCCAAGCAGCCCTGCGAGCGATTGGGACATTCACACTCGGCAGGATCAGGAACTCGTCAAAGGCCTGGGGCTGACCAGCGCGACCATGCTGGTTATGGGTTCAATGATTGGCTCCGGCATCTTCATAGTTTCGGCCGAAATCGCGCGCGAGGTAGACTCTCCAGCTCTGCTGATCGGCGCCTGGCTGGTAACCGGTTTCATGACCATCGTCGGCGCGCTCAGCTATGGCGAACTCGCCGCCATGATGCCACGAGCGGGTGGCCAATATGTTTACCTGCGTGAATCGCTCGGCCCTTTATGGGGTTTCCTTTACGGCTGGACGCTATTCCTGGTTATACAGACGGGCACGATCGCTGCCGTCGGCGTCGCCTTCGGTAAATTCCTGGGCATCTTCTTTCCATCGGTTTCTTCAAGCCACTGGATTCTGCACTTCTACAAGGCGCCCCCTATCCATATCGGCCCCATGGTGTTGGGCAACATGGACGTGGGCCTGAACACACAGAATCTGGTGGCTATCGTCGTTGTTGTCATGCTCTCGATCATCAACATCTTCGGCGTGAAGACCGGCGCGTTCATCCAGAACATATTCACGTCAGCCAAAGTCGCTGCGCTCCTTGGACTGGTGATTTTCGGTATTGCGATCGGCCGCAATGCCGTGGCTTTAAGCGCCAATTTTCACGGAAACTTTTGGCGAAATGCCGGCCTTGGTGTGGGACATGCCGTGCAGGTTGGCGTTGGAGGTCCTACGGTCTTTGTAGGTACTCTGACGATCCTCGCCGTCGCCCAGGTAGGATCCTTGTTTTCTGCTGACGCCTGGAACAATGTCACGTTTACCGCGGGTGAAGTGAAGAATCCTCAGCGGAATTTGCCGGTATCGCTCGCATTGGGCACCGGCGTCGTTATCCTCCTGTACGTGCTCTGTAACTTTATCTATCTTTCAGTTCTGCCTCTCGACGGAGCTCAGGCCGGAATTACGGTAATTGAGCGTGGCATCAAGTACGCGACCGAAGATAGGGTGGGCACAGCGGTCATGATCCAGATGTTCGGAGCCGCCGGTGGAGCCTTGATGGCACTGGCCATCCTATTGTCCAGCTTCGGCTGTGACAATGGGCTGATCCTGGCCGGTGCCCGCGTCTACTACGCAATGGCAAAGGATGGTTTGTTCTTTCGCAAAGTAGCGAAGCTGCATCCTAAATACAAGACCCCTGCAGTCTCGCTGATGGTGCAGATGCTATGGACATGCATCCTGTGCCTTTCGGGAACCTATGGACAGTTGCTCGACTACATTATTTTTGCGGTCCTGGTGTTCTACATTCTGACCATTGTGGGTTTGTTCGTACTGCGCCGGACTCACGCCGACGCAGCGCGGCCCTATAAAGCGCTTGGCTACCCGGTGCTGCCGGCTATTTATATTGTGATGGCTTTATTCATCGATGTCGTACTATTGCGCTACAAGCCGCAGTACACTTGGCCGGGGCTGTGCATTGTGCTGTTGGGGATCCCGGTGTACTACCTATGGCGGCGGCAAGACGAATCGAAACCCGTCGGAGGCTGAGACGTCTGTATTCCAGTCGCTTGCTGCAGCGCCTATTATTCATCAAGCAGGAGAGCTGAATGCCTAATCTTTGGGCGAGGAAACCGTTAAACACGATTCTTTCGGAAGCATCCGAAACCGGAGAGCACAGCCTGAGACGTGCGCTTGGCCCGACTAACCTGATTTCTCTTGGCATCGGCGCCATTATCGGTACTGGCATTTTCGTGTTAACGGGAACCGCGGCCGCCAATCATGCGGGCCCCGCCATCATCCTGGCGTTTACTCTGGCCGCGGTTGCCTGCGTGTTCGCCGGCCTCTGTTACGCGGAGTTCGCCTCAATGATTCCGGTTGCAGGCTCCGCATACACGTACGGATACGCAACTCTCGGCGAGTTTATCGCCTGGATCATTGGCTGGGACCTCATCCTGGAATACGCACTCGGCGCCGCCACCGTTGCCAGCGGATGGAGCGGCTATGTCTTAAGTTTCCTGGGCGACTTCGGCGTCCGACTGTCGCCGCGTTGGGCGGGCGCACCGGGTACGGTTTTCCTCTTCTACAACGGCCACTGGGAAAGGCTTACCGCTCAATTCCAGAAGTTGCTCGACCAGAAACACATCGATCCCGCAACTTTGGCGCATACGTACTCGTCCTTCAACCTGTTCGGGTTTCTCGGAATTCTCATGGTGACCGCCATTCTGGTCATCGGCATCAAGGAATCCGCCGACTTCAATTCCTTCATCGTCATTGTCAAAGTCTGCGTGCTGATGGTCTTCATAGGTTTGGGAATTAACTACATCCTGGGTCATCGCGCCGAAGCAGTGTCGAACTGGACGCCGTTCCTTCCCCCTAACACCGGACATTATGGAAACTTTGGCTGGTCCGGTATAGCGACGGCGGCGGGAATTATCTTTTTCGCGTACATCGGATTCGACGCAGTATCCACGGCCGCGCAGGAAGCCAAGAATCCCAAGCGCGACATGCCAATTGGCATATTGGGCTCCCTGGTGATCTGCACCATTCTGTACATTCTGGTGGCGGCGGTATTGACCGGACTCGTTAAATACACCAGCCTCGATGTCCCCGATCCCATTGCCATCGGCATCGACATCACGGGTGTGGGATGGGGCAGCAAGCTCGTAAAGCTGGGTGCGATATGTGGACTCAGCAGCACCATGGTGGTGATGTTGCTCGGGCAATCCCGCGTATTCTTCTCCATGTCAAAAGACGGGCTGCTGCCGCGGTGGGCTAGCGTGGTGCACACCCGATTCCGCACCCCCTACATCTCGACTATCCTTGTCGGTGGTTGTGTGGCCACGGTCGCTGCCCTGACCCCCATTAATGTGCTCAGCGAACTGGTCTCGATCGGTACGCTGCTCGCCTTCGTTATTGTTTGCGCCGGCGTATGGATCCTGCGACGCCGTGGAACCGAAGTTCCACGAGCCTTCGTCGCGCCCTGGATCCCCTTTACGCCCATTATGGGGATTACCGTGTCACTGCTGATGATGTTCAGTCTTGCCTGGGAAACCTGGGCTCGCCTCATCATCTGGCTGGTGATCGGGTTGGTGATCTACTTCGCCTATGGGCGGCATCATAGCCGCGTACAGCAACTCGCGAACTCCGGCGAGCCCGAGCGCGCACCGTCCATGGCTGACTGAGCGATGCAGATTTCGAAGCCTTCCGCAGACACGCGGAAGGCTTTTTTGTTCTATAGTCGAGCGCGAAGCTGCGCATTCAGTGGGCCTGGCCATCGCCATGCGCGACGGCGAACTTCAGACCCATAATTACGGCCGAACTTCCGCATGAAATCGCTGCGCAATCTCCGGCTCATCGCGCTCGCCCTCGCGGGCGTGCTGCTGACCGGCACAGCCGGTTTCCACTACATCGAGGGCTGGCCGTGGTTCGACGGCTTCTACATGGTGGTCACCACTCTTACCACCATTGGCTACCAGGAAATTCATCCGCTGTCGCATGCCGGCAGGATTTTCAATATTTTCATCATCGTCGTGGGGGTAGCCCTGGTTTTTCTGGCCATCGGGGCGCTCACACAAGCTTTGCTAGAATTCGAACTTCGCAGCTTCTTTGGAAGGCGCAAAATGGAGCGCGAGATTGCTCGTTTGCACGATCATTACATCATTTGTGGCGCCGGACGCGTCGGCCGCAGCGCCGCTCGAGAACTTGCACGTCGACCTGCGCCATTCGTCATCATCGAGCAGAACGAGGCCAAAGCCGCGCGTTTCGACGACGATTGGTTAATGATGATCGGCGACGCGACGCAAGAACAGGCGCTTCGCGAAGCTCGCATCCGATATGCTCGGGGACTGGTCGCAGCGACCACGACTGACGCGACCAATCTCTACATCGTTCTTACCGCCCGCGGCCTGAACCCCCGCCTGAAAATCATTGCCCGTGCCAGTGAGGAGGATGCCGAGAAGCATCTGCTGAAAGCGGGCGCAGACTCGGTCGTTTCGCCCTATCACTTCGCCGGACAGCGAATCGCCCAGTCTTTTCTCCAGCCTCACGTCGTCAGCTTTCTCGATACCGCCACAACCCACCTCGGGATTGATCTCGAGATCGGAGAAATACAGGTGGGGCGCGACTCTGTGTTCGCCGGAAAGACCATCGAGAGTTCGCGTATTCGGCAGGATCGCGGGGTCATCATCCTGGCGATCAAACGCGAAAAGGGAATGCGTTTCAATCCTTCGCCTGAAGATCGCATCGAATCTGGCGACTTCCTCATCGCCATGGGCGAGCCCGGCCAACTGCGGCAATTGGATCAGATCGCGAGCGCCCACGTATGAAGATCGTCAGTGCCGAGGAGATGCGGCAAATCGATCGCATAACCACCGCGCGTTTTGGTGTCCCTTCAACGTCATTAATGGAGCGAGCTGGAACGGCGGTTGCCGACCTCGTGCTCGAGCACTACCCGGCGTTGCAGCGGATCGGCGTAGTTTGTGGGAAAGGCAATAACGGAGGCGACGGGTTAGTAGCCGGACGCAAGCTGAAGGAAGCGGGCAGAGAGGTCTCTGTGCTCCTGCTGGCGGACCCCGCCGAGCTAAGTGGCGACGCCGCGGAGATAATTAAGAAGCTCCCCTTCCCGGTCATTACCGCACGAAATTCTGAGGATCTGAAACTGGATTCGGTTCGTGGGGTGTTTGGCGCTGAGTTGAGGGTGGACGCCATCCTGGGGACGGGCTTCCGGCCGCCTGTGACCGGAGTTTATGCAGCCGCTATCCAGATGTTGAATAGGAGCGCCGCTCCCACGGTCGCGGTTGACACTCCTTCCGGAGCCAATGCCGATCTCATGGGAGTTCAGACTGGCGACGTGGTCCGCGCCGAAGCCGTCGTGAGTTTTACCGCACCGCGACCCGCTCACGTTTTTGGCTCCCTGACTGCGGGACCTACGGTGATTGCCCCGATCGGCTCCCCGGCGGAAGCGATTTCCTCTTCGCTGCAACTTAACCTGAGCACACCCGCCGATATAGCCTCGCTTTTTGCACCTCGTCCGGCGGCGGCCAACAAGGGCAACTATGGACACGTGCTGGTCGTCGGCGGATCATTGGGAAAAGCGGGCGCAGCAGCCATGGCAGGCATGTCCGCCTTGCGAATCGGCGCAGGTCTTTCCACCGTGGCAACTCCGAAGTCCGTATTGCCCACGGTGGCATCGTTTCATCCGGAAATTATGACCGAGCCGTTGGAGGAAACGGATGCCGGCACGATCTCGCTGCGGGCGATGGAGTACGGCCGGATGGACGAATTGATCGAGCACAAAACTGTGCTTGCGATCGGCCCTGGAATATCGCGGGACCCGGAAACCGCCGAACTGGTGCACAATCTTGTGAGCCGGTACCACACGCCCACGGTCATTGACGCCGACGGGCTGAATGCGTTTGAGGGCTCCGCCGAGAAACTGGGCGGCAGCAGCGGTCCGGTGGTGATCACCCCGCATCCTGGCGAAATGGCACGGCTGATCGGGTCAACTCCGGCAGCCGTACAACGCGATCGCCTGAACATTGCCCGGAGCTTTGCGCGAGATCACCAGGTGCTGGTCGTCCTTAAGGGACACCGGACGTTAGTGGCGCATCCAGACGGGGAAGTCTGGGTTAATCCGACCGGCAACCCCGGCATGGCGACCGGCGGGACAGGCGACATTCTGACTGGGATGATTGCCGGCTTGCTTGCGCAATACCCAGAACAGCTGCTTGAAGCAGTGCTGGCGGCAGTTTACGTGCATGGATTGGCCGGCGATGTTGCGCGCGAGATCATGGGTGAGCAATGCCTGGTTGCTACCGATCTTATCAGGTCACTTCCACAGGCCATATTTCGTGTGGCCCGGGACGCAAAGAGTGCAGTCGTGAAAATCGGAGCTTAACTTCCACCGCATTTTCCTGGCGAATTCACATCCGAGGCAGGCTTACCCGCATTTCCGGTCTGCCATCAGCTGTTCCGGAGCGTCGGAGTACTTACGGCATAGGCCGCTGCGCGAATTCGGCCGTGGTTCTTCCGTAATCTGCCCCTGTTCGGAAGTCCATGTCATAGTCGCAGGTACTATGACTCACTTCCCCCAACCGCATCCGCAAAGGCGTGCTCCACGCGTTCATCTTGGTGGCTCAGTACTGGCCGCGATCCGACTGGAAGATGGCGAGCGCGCTAAAGGCAAGCTGCAAACGATTTCCGTCACCGGCGGGCTTCTCGCGCTGAACCAAGCTTTAGATCACGGAGACTTCGTCGAGATCGCATTTGCAACCCGCTCCGGAGCTGTCCAGGGCATGGCCGAAATGTTGAGTCCAATGCGCCAATTTCCCAACGGTTGTTTGCAGCCATTCCGCTTCATCGCGTTGGGCGATGACGATCACCGCAAGCTGCGCATCGCCGTGGACGCAGTGACAGACCGGACTTTTACCGGCAGTCATGCCAGCCAGTTCGCCCCGCAAAGAGGTGTGTAGCAACAGCGACTTCCGCTAGTGTCGAGCGACCGCCCACCCACGGATAGTGCCGTGGGTTTTCGTTTTTGCGACACGCTCGGCCCAGCGGCACCGGTGCGATTCCAATCGGTCTCGTTATACTGAGATGAATGGCTCGCGAGGTAATTACCAGGTCTGCCGAGGAAACGATTGCGCTGGGCCGGAGCTTGGCCGAAATGCTGACGCCTCCCAAGCTGGTTTTGTTGCGTGGTGCCTTGGGCGCGGGCAAAACAACTCTGGTGAAGGGCATCGCGGAGGCATTCCAAGCGGCTCCAGAAGAAGACGTCACCAGTCCCACTTTCACTTTGATTCATGAGTATCGCGGGCCCAAGGCCACGCTCTACCACATCGATTTGTACCGGGTGGATACGCCGCGCCAGTTGGAAACCCTCGGCATCGATGATCTTATCGCCGACAATAGCATTCTCCTGATAGAGTGGGGAGAAAAGTTCCCGCGCTTCACGCGCGAACGCGATGTAGAGATCCAGTTGGAACGAGTGGGAGAAAACGAGCGTCGAATTCGCGTCCTCGCTTGCGACAACATGGAAATTGCGCCGCGGTCCTGAGCCGCCATTACATCTATGAGATTTCTCCCCGTGCTGGCCTTGTTCGTTTCCTCCATATCATGGGTGGCAACCCCCGCCCAGGAAAGGGCGCAAGAGCAGCCGGTTCGGCAAATCACTTCGCAGCAACCCGTTCCTTCTCCCAAGCCGGAAACACCGGGGCAACCGCCGCCAGGCCGCAACAAAACCGAACAGGAAAAAGAAATTGAGAAGCGCGAGCAATCGCAGCGTATGTTGGGCGTTGTGCCGCAATTTGCGGTGACCAGCCGCGGCAACGCTCCGCCGCTCGCTCCACGAGAGAAGTTTCACCTGTTCTCAAAATCGGCATTTGATCCAGTGGAGTTCGGGCTCGTGGGCTTGCAGGCGGGCATCAGCCAGGCAACAGATGAATTTCCGGGTTACGGACAAGGAGCCCAGGGATATGGCAAGCGTTATGGTGCGACGTTTGCCGACGAGGTCTCGGCCGGATTTTTCAGCAATTTTTTCTGGCCCGTTATGTTGAAGCAGGACCCGCGCTACTTTCGCCTGGGAGAAGGAAGTATCAAACACCGCATCCTCTATTCCGTGAGGCAGGAGTTCATCTGCCATACCGACAAGGGTGGCCGCGCTTTCAGCTTCTCCAATGTGCTAGGTGCATTTTCCGGCGGTGGGCTTTCCAACATCTACTATCCGAAGGAGGATCGCGGGCTTGGCTTGACCGCGAGTCGATCCTCCATTGCCCTCATGTACGGAAGTCTTGGCGGTTTAATCGACGAATTTTATCCGGATATTGCTCGCAAGCTGTTCCACAAACAACAGAAGGAGAATTCGGGAAAAACAAGCGCCGGCTCCGACTAGCGACTCGCCTGCACGGCGTGCAGCTACTAGAAACCCATGATGTTGTAGCCACAGTCGACGTAAATTACTTCCCCCGTGATGCCCGAACTGGCGTCGGAAATCAGGAACACTCCCGTTGAGCCCACCTCGCTGACCTCTACGTTCCGCTGTAATGGCGCGCGCTCTACGTGGCCCTTGAGCATATCACCGAATCCCGCGATCCCGCGTGCGGCGAGGGTTTTGATGGGTCCAGCTGAAATCGCGTTCACCCGGATCTTTTCCTTTCCCAAGTCGTACGCCAGGTAGCGTACCGAGCATTCCAGCGCCGCCTTGGCTACCGCCATAACGTTGTAGCGGGGCACAACTTTCTCCGCGCCGTAATACGTCATTGTGATGATGCTTCCACCGTCTTCCATGAGGGGAGCCGCGGCGCGTGACACGGCGATCAGGGAATACACGCTGACATCGTGGGCGATTCGGAAACCTTCGCGCGTTGTATTCACGAACTCCCCGCTGAGCTCGGCAGCGGGCGCGAAAGCCACGCTATGCACCAAGCCGTGGAGCTTCCCGTACCGTTGTTTCAGTGCGCCAAATAACTGGTCAATGTCCTCGTCCTTGCTCACATCGCACATGAACCCTTCAGCGCCAGGAAGCGACAGAATCAAATCTTCGGCTTCCTGCTTAAGACGTTCGTTCTGGTAGGTGATCGCCAGCTTCGCGCCCGCATTGTGGAGGCCCTGGGCAATCGCCCACGCAATGCTTCGCTTGTTGGCTACTCCGAACACCACGATGTTACGGCCCTCGAGGTTGTGACTCATGCACGCTCCTGAAGACAGCTCGCAAGAATAGCAGTGGAGAGCAGGAAGGCGCCAGCCGAGCTTTTCGGATGAAAAGATATCCAAATCACAATAAGCTTGGCCCAATGAACACAGTTGCGAAGAACTCTGATGTTGCGCAGCTCGCCGTTGTCTTTATTCCACCGTCACAACCTTCGCGGTGGTCCCGCTAATCGACCAAGTCGAACTCACAAATGCTGCCGCGTACATCGCGCCGATAATGGCGAATCCTGCGGCTAAGGCGACAGTGTGCGCGACCGCTCCGACCACCATTCCGAGGACGACCTGTAAAAACGTACCGGCGAAGTAAAAGGTATTTTGCACCCTGCCCATAAAGTGTGAAGGCACTTGCTCCATGAGGCTGGTGTTCATGGCTACCCCGCTGACGCCGCGCGCTGAACCCATGATCCCGTACACCAGCACTGCGACAGCGAGAAAGCGCGTATACGGGGCGGAGCTCATACACACCGCGAGCAGCGCCATGGAGATGGCGATGCTATTACGCGCATTCATTTTTGCGATGAGTTTCGGCGCATACAACGCGCTCAGAAACGCGCCCACACCCCATCCCGCATTCAGCCACCCATAACCGATCGCGCCCTTGTGAAACACGCGATCGCTCAGCGGCGGGGTCACCACGATCCCTGTGGTCATGGCTCCCAGGAACAGTGCCCAGCTGATGCCCAGAAAAATGACGGCGCGATGCTCGCGCAGGAAATGCAATCCTTCGCGTAACTCTCGCCAATAACGTTCGGCGCTCGTTTCCGCTGCCACGATGTCGGCACGCAACTCGGCCGGACGTGGCACCACATGTCTGCCTTTTCGCACCGCGAAGTAGCACAGGAAGGAAACCACATAGGTGCTGAAGTCGATCAGAAGCACCCCACCGAGACCGATATGGTTGTACACAAAGCCCACTACGGAGCCCGCAATTAACCATCCGCCTTGCACGCCCGCCAGCAAGAAAGTGTTGGCTTGTACGAATTGTCCCTCCGGCGTGAGCTCCTGGATCAGCGCCGTAATGGTAGGCCAGAACATCCAGAAACCGGCGGCCACGAGCGTATTCATCAAGTAAAGCTGCCAGACGTGAGCGCGGCCCGTGAAGGCGAGAATCGACACTCCCAATATGATTATTGCCCGGCCGGCATCGAGCATCATGACCAGCCGGCGCCGGTCCTCGCGATCAATAATCACTCCCGTAAAAGGCAGCATCAGCATCGCGGGAATGGTCTGCAGAACCGCGAGCGTGCCCAGAGCCATTTCGGAGTGCGTCGCTTGCAGAATGAACCAGGCCACGGCGGCGGAATTCATCCCGCTCCCCAGCATGGAGATGACATTCGCCGCAAACACGTATCGCAAGCCGCGCTTCGCGAAAATCGCCCGCATCGTTTCACTCTAACTGAAAAAACTTGAGCACCAAAGAGAGCGGTATTCGGCAGTCAGCAATCAGCATTTAGCCCGCACGACACACTAGTGAACGGCTCCCGGCACTTGCTACCAGCCCGGAAGGGTAGGGAAGAGAGGACAGTGCAAAGTAAGACAAAACAGGGAACGCAAAAGAAGACAAGAGCTGAGGGGAGGGCACTGCCTGCGCAGGGACGTCGATGTCCTACCGGCCCGCCGAATGCACCAGCTTCAGGGGATCGTTCTGCAAGATGCGCTGGATCTGGTTCTTGGCGTGGATCGCCCACGGACCACTGGTGTCCAGCTTCACGTACGCGCGCCAGTGATGCAGGGCTTTACGCGGTTCCTTGATTTTTTCGTAAGCGAGAGCCAGGTTGTAATGCGCATCCGCGTAGGTCGGCGCTAACTGCAGTGCTGTCTTGTAGGCCTGGATCGCTTCCGTTACTCGTCCGGTTTCATCCAGCACATTGCCCAGGTCGAAATATGCCAGCGAGTATCGCGGATCGATTTCGATCGCCTGCCGGTAATGCCTCTCGGCAAGCCTGAAGTCCTGGCGGTTGTAGTACAGCGTTCCAATATTAATGTGCGCGGCGGCATGTTCCGGTTCCATTTCCAAGACCTTTTGATAAACAGCAATCGCTTCCTGCTGCATGTTGGGATCTTCCTCGAGAGCGATCCCGCGCGCAAACAGTTCAGCCGTATTAGTGTGCACTAATTCCGGCTGCCGTGCAGAGGAACTCTTGCTGGGGCTGGTAATCAAATGCTCTTCGGGAGCGAAATCGAACATGAATTGTCCGGCGATCGGCTCCACGATTTTGCCATCGTGCCGGAAAGCGATACGATGCCCGCTGGTGTACGCTCCCGCTTCCAGCAGCGGATTTTCCATCCCCGCAACCTGTTTCTGCATGGCCTCAAGCGACTGCCGGATCACGGCCGGGCGCACCTTGCGCGCGCAAAGGTCACGCACTTTTTTGATTTGCAGGAGATCGAAAAAAGAATAGCTGTCGGCGGCGGCAACCAGTCCGGCTTTTTCCCAGTTCGCCAACTGACGCGCCGTGAGCCGAAGGATACGCAGCAAATCCGCTCGATGATATCGGTACACGGTTGTAGGGTCTTTCTGCGCGTATTATCAGCAAGTTAATACTCGAAACGCAAGCGCAAAGTATTGTGGAAATCAGGGCTGCTAACAGGAAAACCCATACTTTCCGCTCTTTCCCGGTTCAGTCGTCAATTTTGTCCCAATTCTCGAGCGCGCCGTTTGTTGGCCGGAGAGTAAACTTTGAGGCCCAGGTGAGCCCGCGCCATCTCATTACTCGCGCCGGCCGACGACTTCTATCCGCACGAATCACCATGTGACCAACGTCCCTGCACCTTCCTCTCACATGCCTTACGAAAGTCACCTTCCTTGATCGCTGATAGACACCTATGCTGGCCACACTCGCTTTGGGGTGATTCCACGCATATGCCGTGCATCAAGAAGACCGTCACGCTCATCCTGGCTCTCTGCTCTCTGGCAGCCTGGGGACAATCCTCCGCGGATCACCTGGCCGCAGGCCGGCCTGCGGATAAATCTGAACGAAAATTGATCTACCGGGTTGAGCCCTATTATCCGCAGGACTTGAAACGCTTCTACATCGGCGGAACGGTCCGTCTCAAACTTATGGTGTCCGCCCGCGGAACCGTGGAAACGGTCTCACCTCTCGGTGGGAACCCCGCTCTGGTGGACAGTTCCGTGGCCGCGGTCAAGAAGTGGAAGTATGCTCCCGCGGATAATCCCACTGAAATATTCGTCACTATCGATTTCGACCCGCATCACTAACTCCTGGCAATTCGCCTAGCGTCTGCCGTTTGGCGGTGCCGTCGACTCACGCACCACCAGCTCCGGTTCGATCGCAATCGCCGCGGCGTAGTCTTTGCGGCCTTCGATTCGCTCGATCAACGTCTGCGCGGCAATCTCGCCCATCTTGGTCAACGGCTGACGCACGGTCGTGAGGCTGGGATTGTGAAAGGCCGCGCCTTGTATATCGTCGAATCCCACTACCGACACATCTCCCGGCACCCGCAGCCCGGTCTCATGTAGTGCTCGAATCGCGCCGATCGCGGAGATATCGTTGTAGGCAAAAAGTGCGGTAAAGGGCTTGCCGCGCTGCATCAGCTTTTTGGCAAACGGGTAGCCCAGTTCCGGGGACGATTCCAGGCTCTCCAACTCCACCACCAGGTCGGGATCGATCCGGATTCCCAGTTCTTGGGCGACCTCCAAGATCGCATTCCACCTCGACTCGGAATCCGAACTCAGCGGCTGTCCTTTCATGAACGCGATCTCACGGTGCCCAAGTTTAAACAGATGCTCCAGCGCGATCCGCGCCGCGAAGGTGTGGTCCAACTGGATGTTCGTGACGCCTTTCACTTTCTTGTGCCCGGCCACCGCCACCGTGGGCAACACCGGCGCATGATCCAGGCTGGTATCGACGGTGATAAATCCTTCCACCCCGCGCTCCACCAGCAATTGCGAGTACCGTTGCAGCTGTTGGCGGTCGTGGTGGTGCGTCACTGTGAGGAAGAAATAATTCCGCTGCCGCAAGCAGTTCTCGATGCCGCTTATCACCCCCGAGCCGTAGGCATCCCCAATCTCTTCCGCGATCACCCCCACCATGAAGGTTCGCTTCTGCCGCAGCGAACGGGCAAAGAAATTAGGCTTGTAGTTGAGTTCCTTGGCGGCCGCGTGGATACGCGCTTTGGTGTGCTGGGGAATCGATCGCGAGGAAGGTGCGTTATTCAGGACCGCAGAAACCGTGCCCGGCGTCAGGCCAAGGTGTTCCGCGACGGCTTTCAGGGTGACGACCTTAGTGTTCTTTGGGGGCACTTTGTCGCTTTTCCCCATCACACCTTCTCTCTCGCCGCCAATCGGCTGATGGCGACTGTCGACGCTTTACCCTCGAATTGTAACTCGGAAAGCGTCATTGGCCGGGGTTGCCCAGCGACCCTCGGTTTCCTCCCTGACACCTCCATCGCTGCGCAGGTGAGAGTGGCAGAAGCGCCGTCTTGGGTGCCGGACGCTTCCTTCAATGCGCGCTTGGCGCGATGAAGAATTCCGGCTTGTCGGTTGCCCAATCCGCCTGTTCTCAATTCTCCAGCAGTCCCCCTTTTCTGCTTTGCCTTCTTGCACTTTCGGCATATACTCCGCCCGTTAGATGTCTATCTCCCCGTGCCATACGGGTGAGTCACTCCTCCGCAGTTGGAGCCCAAGGGGGTGCAAAATGGCTTGTATCTTCGACCTGGTGCGGAATCAGGATACCTACCGCGCAGACGTGAATCAGAGCGTATTGGACGTGGCCCAGGCAATGGTCGACCGCAACATCGGCGCGGTCCCCGTGCTGCGCGACGGCATTCTCGTCGGTATCTTCTCCGAGCGCGATCTCATGAAGCGCGTGGTCGTAGCCGGCCTCGATCCCTCGGCAACCCGTCTCTCAGAAGTCATGACCAGCGACCCGCTTACGGTCGAGAGCCAGCAAGACCTGGAAACCTGTATGTTGTTGATGCGACGGCATGGTTTTCGCCATCTGCCCGTTTGCGAGGGCAAGCAGCTCGTCGGCCTGGTCTCTCTCCGCGACCTCATGCTCCACGATCTGAATGAAAAGGACGATGAAGTCCGCATGATGCGCGCCTACATCCACTCCACCCCTGACATCTAGCCGGACGGGCGTGGCGCGGGGCCTTGGCCGACCGCACAAAACAAACGTTACCTAAGTAACATGTGCCCTGGGAAAAGTGCTTTTCATCGTTCCTTCGTAATAGTTACCCTGAGTTACTTTAGTCCATTGCTCAGCCGTGTAGACCTGCTATCGTTGGGCTGAACAAGTGAATGCCACGCGTCCTAGGGTGTGGGTTGCTGGTGCAGAAGCGCAAGTAGCCGAATGACCCCTAATGCACAACTCGTGACCAACCTGCTCTGGTTTGCGCACCCTGTTCTCCAGACGGCAGTCGCGGTCATTCTGATCCGGCGAAAGCTGCACCGTGCTTTCCCCGTTTTCTTTCAATACATCCTCTCGCAAATCCTCATCTTCGCCGTCGAATACTCGATCTATCGCGCGGGAAGTTACCGCTGGTATTTTTACGCTTATTGGGCTGGAACCGCGGTCAGCGTCTTTTTCGGATTTCGGGTCATTCACGAGATTTTCCTCGATGTCTTCCGCCCTTATCACACGCTGAAAGATCTCGGCAGCGTTCTTTTCAAGTGGGCCGGGCTCGTCATGCTGCTGGTCGCCGTGGTGGTCGCTTTTTCTAGCCCGGCGAGCAATTCACCGATGACCCAGGCCATTCTGACTACCGAACGCTGTGTGCGCGTGATCCAGTGCGGACTGGTCATCTTCCTGCTTGTCTTTTGCCGTTATCTGGGAATCTCATGGCGGCAGCATAGTTTTGGCATATCGCTTGGCTTTGGCACCCTTGCCGGCGTCGAGCTGGCCATAGTTGCCTTCGCTGCTGGCAGTCACATATCCGCGGCCGCGGCCGAAATGGTGAACATGGCGGCTGAGAACGTAGCCATTTTTATCTGGCTCGGCTATCTTCTCGCCCGGAGTCCGGCGCGCCAAGCTGCTACCAATCTTCTGCGGCCGCAACGCTGGGAACAGAGCCTCACCGACATTCAGCATCCCGGCACAGCCGACTCGCTAATCCCATTATTTGAAGGCATGGTCGATCGCGCGCTGTCACGCACCAACCACGCGATGCAGAACTACGGCGCGACTGAAACGTCGTCGCCGGCAAGCTCTGGTTCCTACCAGCTCGGTTACGGACCTCCTGCTCATATCTCCACCAAGACATAGCCAGCGGATCTGCTAACACCTTTCCGGGTGCCAACTTTGCAGACCGGTTTTTCGCCCTTTCCCTCTCGGGACATGGCTTGATCTTGCCTTCGTCCGGTTACTTTGGTAACTGGCTTGTTCGGATTTCGTAACAAGATGCGCCGACATTTCGGCTGTCAGCCGGCCTGCCGTGTATTTCAACCCAGACCTTAGATTTCGCAGGTAAGTAGCAGAAAGTTAAGCACGTGGCCCGTCCGGCCGCGCGCATTTTCAGGCCTTTGCTCGCAACCCGTTGAAAAAGCAAAACGTTATTCTAGGAAGGAATTTGACACGGTCTGTATAATTCCGGCCGTGAGAGTCTCTGACATTTAAAAGGGGCCCTCACGCAAGGAGAGAACCCCATGAAACGTGCATTCAGGGCTTTGATCCTGATGCTGGCCTTGGCGAGCAGCTACGTAGCGGTCGCACTTCCCCGAGTTCCCGCCCAGGAAGGTGGACCGATTCCGTTGTGCCCGCCTGACAAGGGACCACGTTGCACCCTTTAACGGGAATGCGCAAGGTCACCAAAGTAACTTGATGTAACCTTCCCCTGGATTAGGGTTGTCCGCGGCTGGTGAGTTCGTCACCAGCCCTTTTTGTTTTCGTCAGACGCGCCCCTTGCCTAAGACTGCCTGCAACTCTGCTGGGTTGCTTATCGCCGGCAGACAACTGAAATTGCGGCACACCACGGCTGCACTCTTCCCCAACCGAACGGTCGGCACTTGAGGGATGCTCTCCGCCAACGCCGGCGGCAGGTTCTGCGGAACCGCTTCGGTCGGCGCCAGTTTGATCACCGTCTTGTTGAACGAGAAGGGTCGAACCGCGGCCGTCCACAACTGCTCCGCCACATCGTCTGTGCCCAGGATGACGACTTGGGTGTGCGGTTCGGCGAAATGCGCGGCGGCAATGCCGTAGGTTGCGGCAAAGAATCCAAACTGTTCGGCTCGTCCCGCGCACAACGCAAGCGTCTGCTCAACCTTCTCGTGATAGCTCGGCTGATTGGTGTAGGCGAAGAGCCGTTCCAGCGCGATCGTGGCCACACCGTTGCCCGAGGGAGTGGGCGAATCTTGAAACGGTTTCCGCCGCGTTCCCAGCACGCCCAATGATTTCTCTACACTGCTTTGCTCGGTATCGAAGAAACCTCCACCCTGCCGATCGCAAAACTTTTCGATCATGGCGTCGGCAATACGCCGCGCAAAATTGAAATAACTCAAGTCGGCGGTTGCTTCGTACGCATCCAGGCACGCCACCGTGACAAACGCATAGTCATCCAGCACGCCCGCAACCTCGCGCGTTTCGGCTTGTGGATCCGAATAGGCAATCACGTGCCGCAAGCCCTTCTCCGGCTGCCATCCTTCGGCCAGGACGCGATCCAGAGAGCGCAGCGCGCTATGCTTTGCCTCCTTCAGCCCGAGAACTCTCGCCGCCTCCAGGTAGGCGGAGATGCACAGTCCATTCCATCCCACGTAAATCGTCTTGTCGACGTAGGGAGTCGGGCGCTTCAGCCGCGCCGCGTACATCTTCTTCTTGGCCGATGCCAGCAATTCGCGCACGCCTTCCGGCGGGACGCTGAGCCGTCGGCTGATCTCCTCAACCGGCGCCCGTATGTAAAGGACGTTCTTTGCCGGATTGTGATGCATCTCGCCGACTTCGTTAATGTCGTAATGCAGCGCGGCTGCCTGCGCCTCCTCTTCCGTCAAACCTGCGCGCGCCTCTTCAAGTGTCCAGGTGAAGTAGTCGCCGTCATCGTCCATGGAGTAGTCGGCATCCTGCGACGCGTAAAACCCGCCGCGCTGCCGGTCGCTCAGCCATTCAGTCATCCAGCGGATGATGTCGCGCGCCACGTCGGCGAAGAATTCCGAGCCGGTGGCCTGGTAGGCGTGCACATAGTTCTTCAGAAGTTCCGAGTTGTCGTAACACATCTTCTCGAAATGCGGCACGATCCAACGCGCATCGACCGAATAGCGATGAAATCCTCCCGCCAACTGATCATATACGCCGCCCTTCGCCATTCGCTCCAGAGTGCTGACGAACACATTCCGCAACTTCTCATCCCCGGTGCGGACATATTCCGCGATGATCAGGTCGAGCGCCGAGGGATGGGGAAATTTCGGGGCGCTTCCAAAGCCGCCATTCTCCGCATCGAACATGTCTACCGCCGATTTAACGATAGCCTCGATCACACGCGGAGAAAATTCCCCCTGCTCCCCGGTAAACGATTCGGAATGCGAGATCGCGCCCTCAACCATCTTTGCCTGCTCCACCACGTCCGAATGCTTCTCCCGGTAGGCGTTGGCGATGGAAAGCAGCACGCGCTTGAAGCTCGGACGCCCGTAGTGATCGTCCGGCGGAAAGTAGGTGCCGCCGTAAAACGGCTTGCCCTCCGGCGTGAGGAATGCCGTCAGTGGCCATCCGCCCTGCCCCGTTAATGCGCTGACCGCGATCTGGTAGCGGCTGTCGATGTCTGGACGCTCATCCCGATCAACCTTCACAGGCACGAACTGTTCGTTGACGATGCGCGCCACTTCCGGATCGTCATACGACTCGCGGTCCATCACGTGGCACCAGTGACACCACACCGCGCCAATGTCCAGCAGGACGGGCTTGTTCTCTTGTTGCGCCACGTTGAAAGCTTCTTCGCCCCATTCATGCCACTGGATGGGCTGGTGCATGGCAGAACGCAAGTACGCGGATGAGGCCTTGGCTAGCGAGTTCAATGCCTGCGTCGTCATCTGACCAGTTTATTCCTTTCTTGGCTGGCCGGGGCTGCCCCGCGCCAGTTCCAGCACGACGCAAATGCGATTTCCTCTCTTTGACGTTTCCGTAAGGGCGTGTGGCCTTGCTGTTATGCGATTCAATCGTCTCCGCTGGCGCGTTTTGGCGTTCTGGCTGGGGTGCCATGAGTTGTCAACTTGCGATCCCTGGTGGGCATCGTAGAGCCATCGAAACCATCAATAAGGACGTTTGCAAGATGACGACAAGAACGAAGCTCAACTCTCTGGCCATGTTTTGCCTGGCCGTACTACTTTCTACGAATGCGACTGCACAGGTTACGGATCACCTGAATATCAGCGCGGGAGCAGGTTTTACTGATCCCACCGGCCGGGCCGGACGCAATCTCAATACGGGTTGGAACCTCGATTTCCGCGGCGGCTTCAATGCCTCGCGGCATTTTTTGTTAGATCTGGACTTTAACTATAACTATTGGGGTTTGAATAGCGCCGCGCTCGCACGCGTGGGCGAACCTGGCGGCAACAGCAGCATATGGTCCCTCAGCTTTGATCCCGTTTATCGCCTGGCTCCCGATCACAAACTCGATCCCTATGTCCTGGGCGGCCCGGGACTATATCGCTGGAACCTGAGCCTGACCCGACCCGGCACCGTGTCCACTTTGGTCTGCGATCCCTTTTTTGGATTCTGCTTCCCTGCGGTGGTCGGCGTCACCCAGGTGGTCGCGTCGAATACCAGCTACAAGCTCGGAGCCAACGTGGGCGCTGGTCTTGAGGTCAGCCTGGGCGATCGCAGGCTCAAAGCGTTTGCTGAGGCCCGCTACTCCAAGATGTTCACTACGCACGGCAGCGACTTGGAGTTCGTGCCCGTTACTTTTGGACTGCGATGGTGACGCACAGCCAAGAAAAACAAATTGCAGTCAACTATTACTGCGGCTGATCCTTACGTCGCGTGCTAGATCGGCTGAGTGGCAGTCCTGGTCAATGGCCGCCTTATCTCCAGGTACGCTTGCATGCATCCGAAGTCTTGACTGTGCATTCCAGGCTGTTAACTATTGCGTTAACCGCTTCGCAACTGTGCAGTACAGCTCCACGGCTTCGTGCATTTGTTCCTTGTCGATGTACTCGCCGTCGGTGTGCGCCACATGAATCGATCCTGGGCCGATCAGCAGAGGTTCTCCCCAGTTGGTCAGCGCCGGGATATCGGTTGTGAACGCGGCCACCATGGTACGCAGTCCATCGACCTTGCGCAGGCGCATAAAAGGAATCTCCAGGCTGAATTCCGCCCGCGCCAAGCCTTTCACGGCGTTGGTGATCTCCTGCCGCAATCCAGCTGAGGGCCCCACCAGCCGGTACAACAACTCGGCTTGCGCATGATCGGGAATAACATTCGGCGCCCGGCCTCCCCCGATCAGGCCGATGTTGAAAGTGCAAGGTCCAACTTCCGGGTCCACGGGGAGTGCCATCGCGCGCAGCCGGCGCAGCGCTTCTAACAGCTTGTCAATCGCGGATTCCCCGAGTTCAGGATAGGCCGAGTGTGCCATGCGTCCTTCGGCAATAATCTGAACGCGCAGCGCACCTTTGGATGCCAGCGCCAAGCGGTTCTCGGTCGGTTCCCCATTGATCAGAAACCGGCTGCCAACTGCGTTCTCGTTCGCGACCTTCGCCCCCTGGCTGTCGCGCTCCTCTCCTACCAGGAAGAGCAGTCCCACATGGATGCCGTCGTCACGCAACTTTTCCGCCGCGCCGATCTGGGCCGCGATGATTCCCTTGGCGTCGCACGACCCGCGCCCGTACACCCGCGAGTCGTCTTCCGACGAAGGGATAAATGGCGGAACCGTATCCATGTGCGTCGAAAAAAATATGGCCGGATGAGGATCGTTTTTGGGCAAGCCCAGCACGTTGAATCGACGCGCTTCGACCGGGATCTTCCTGGCCGTCCAGCCCCGGGCCGTCACCTCCTTCTCGAGAAAATTTCCGACGCTCTCTTCATTGTTCGTAATCGATTCGATATCCACCAGCGCGCGGGTAAGAGCTACCAGGTCCATGCAGAGAGCATACCGCACCCCGGCTCGGCGAAAGCCGCTGGGGAACAGCAGCGGGTTAGGGAAGAATCACTTCAGGGAACACTCACGTCGGAAAGCAGGAACGTCAGGGAAAGAATCACGTGAGAGAGCCGTCCGGAACTGGCTGCCACCGCACAGTCGACATCTCATGCGATCGTTACTGAATCGAACCGCTGCTCCGCAGCTCCTTGACGATGCGCTCATAAGCGCGTTTGGGAATGACGGCGCGTTCCAGGATTTCGTGTTCGGTCAGGTACGGGCGGTGGGTCACGATCTTCTCAGCCAGGTCGGCGCTCACCCCGTGCAGGCGCACCAGATCATCCATCGAGAGCACATTCAGCAGGTGAAGCAACGGGGATCCTCGTGCCACTGCATCCTCTCCAGCTTGATCGTGTCACATTGCTTTCAATGCAATTCTTTGCTTCTCTGAATCGAAGCTTTGGATGAGGTTAGAACCGCTAAGGTGGCCTGCGAACACCTGCTTACCTCGTGTACTCTGATACCGTGCAGGGCGCTAACTCGCAAATCCGCTCGCTGTTTCTCGAGGGTGCGGCCGGACGCATCGAGGCGTTGTTGAACTCCGGCTCGCCCGACGCTACCCACGCCGCCCTGGTCTGCCACCCGCAGCCCCTCTACGGTGGCACGCTGCACAACAAAGTCATTTTCCATACTATGAAGGCGCTGAACAGCTTTGGATTTCCCGTTCTCCGCTTTAACTTCCGCGGCACCGGATTGAGTGAGGGCCAGCACGACAACGGCATTGGGGAAATCGATGATGTCCGCGTCGCGCTTGACTGGCTGGCGCGTGAATTCTCCCTGCCACTGTTGTTTGCCGGGTTCTCCTTTGGAGCGGCGGTCGGACTCCGGGCCGCTTGCACCGACGATCGCGTTCAAGCCGTAATGGGGTTGGGAATTCCCGTGATTCCCGCCGACGAGCGCACTTACGACTTTGGCTTTCTTCGTGATTGTCACAAGCCCAAGCTGTTCGTCAGCGGCGCTCGCGATCAGTTCGGCCCGCAAGGCGGGTTGGAGACACTGATTAACTCTCTTCCTGAACCGCGGCAGTTGTTCCGCATCGAAGGCGCCGACCACTTCTTCGAAGGACGCTTGCGCGAACTGCGCGAGGCCATCGAGAAATGGGTGGCACAGCTGCTTGCTCCCAATTTCTAGCTGGCAGCTCGCCGCTATAATTCTTCCGTGGAAATCGCCGCCTCGCACTCCTTTCAACTTGCGCAGCAGATGCGGGAGACTGCGCGTGCCATCTTTCTGCAGGCGCTTGCTTCCGCCAGCATCGAGAAAGCTTTTGAACGGCATGTCCACTGCGAACGCGGCGTGTTGCGCATTTGCGAAGATCTTTTCGATCTGCACTCTTATTCGCGTGTTCTCGTGATCTCCATCGGCAAGGCGGCGCACACCATGGCGCGGACGCTCGAGGCGCAAACCGGAAGCTCGCTTGAAGGCATCGTTGCCAGCCCCACCGAGCCCGAAACCCAGGTGCATGGCTTCCGGTATTTTCGCGGCGGCCACCCTTTGCCCAACTCCGACTCCGTGCGCGCGGCCGATGCGATGCTCAAAGCCGCGAACGCTCTGAACGCATCATCGCTGGCTCTGTTCTTGTTGAGCGGCGGCGGGTCCTCGATCGCCGAGAAGCCCATCGACGACGAGATTTCGTTGCCAGACCTGGTCGACAGTTATCGCGCCCTGGTGCACTCCGGCGCCACCATCGCTGAGATCAATGCCATACGCAAGCATCTTTCGGCGATCAAGGGAGGCCGTCTCGCGCAAGCTGCTTATCCAGCGCAGCAGGTCTCTCTGCTCGTCTCCGATGTGCCGGAGAATTCTCCCGACGCGCTGGCCTCCGGTCCAACTATGCCAGATTCCACTACCGTGGAAGATTGTCACTCCATCGCGCAGCGACATTTGCTTCTGCCCCAGTTGCCGGCCTTGGTACGCGAGCTGTTTTCGCGGCATGCCTTGGAAGAAACTCCGAAACCAGACGATCCCGCGTTTTCCCGCTCACGCTGGTGGCCTATTCTCTCCAGCGCGGTGGCCGCGGAGGAGGCCGCTACCGCGGCTGCCAAGTCCGGCTTTGCCGTGGAACTCGATCACACCTGCGATGAATGGGATTACGAGCGCGCCGCCGAATACCTGCTGTCGCGCTTGCGCCAGTTGCGCGCGGGCGTATCGCGAGTTTGTCTCATCTCCGCGGGTGAGGTCACGGTGAAGGTGAGCAATGGCGGAACCGGCGGCCGCAACCAGCAGTTCGCGCTGGCTTGCGCGAAAAAGATTGCGGGAGAGAACATCACGATTCTCAGTGCCGGAACCGACGGCATCGATGGCAACAGTCCCGCGGCGGGGGCCGTCGTTGATGGGACCACGATCATGCGCGCCCGCGCAAGCGGCCTCGATCCTGCGGTCGCCCTCTCCACATTCAACGCGTTCCCGCTTTTCCTGGCTCTGGGCGATGCCATCGTGACCGGGCCGACGGGCAACAACCTCCGCGACCTCCGAATAATGATTGCGTATTAGCTGCTCTGGAGATTCTGACCGGTTTTGCGGAAAGAGCGGCATCGTGATACGGCCGCAAGCTGAAGTCCCAGTTTGAAACTCGAGATCGATTTTTTCTTGTCAAGCTTCCTTTTCGTCTCGTTTTGCCGCACTCACTCAAAGCAGTGCAAATATATTTTAGCAAACATGTGCGGTTATACCTATGCTCTGTGCTAATATAGAAAAATAGGGCCATCTGTGGCGCTTGCCGCGCGACCCGGGCATAACCGCGCGGCGCTTACCGGACTCCAGTCCCCGAGGGAGACTGTACCGGACATCAGTCTGTGGGACCTCGGCCCCTCCCGTTACACGGGAGTCGATCCCAGCAGTGGGAGTGATCACTCGAATCATTTGTAGAAGTGATGGAAAGGAAGTCAGAAGCACCGGAGAAAGCAAATGCCGCAAGCAGGGATAAAAAAGTGCGGAGGTGAGTAGCAGGAAGCTCTTACAAAGATTTGTCCGAGTTGGACCACCAATGCAAATAGCCAGGCCGTAAGGTGCTCGCTGAAAAATGAAAAGGCGGTAGCTTGCTTCAATCGTCTCCGCGAGCCTTCGTCGTGCGAGTGCTCGGTTTGTCGTTTGCCAGGTCCGCAACAATCCCCGGCAGCACGTTTTTCAAAAGTGCCTCGAATTGATCGCGCACCCGCCGTCCCGTCTCCAGCACCTCTTCGTGATTAATGGGCTTGTCCAGGATGCCGGCCGCCATGTTGGTCACGCACGATATCGCCAGCACCTTCACACCCATGTGCACCGCCGCAATAACCTCTGCGACCGTTGACATGCCGACAACATCCGCGCCAATGGTTCGCAGGTAACGGATCTCGGCGGGCGTTTCGTAACTCGGCCCAAGGAGCGCGGCATAGATTCCGTCGTACACCGGAATTCGCAATTGACGCGACGCGTCCATCGCCAGTTCTCGATAGGCTCTCCAGTAGGCGCGCGTCATGTCGGGAAATCGTGGCCCGAAGCGTTCATCGTTCGGCCCTACCAGCGGATTGTGTCCCTGCAGGTTGATGTGATCGCGAATCACAACCAGGGCGCCCTGCTGGTACTCGAGGTTGATGCCACCCGCCGCATTCGTCAGAACCACCGCCTCGACTCCCATGCGTCCGAATACGCGCATGGGAAATGACACTTCCTGCGCCGAGTAGCCTTCGTACAGGTGCACGCGCCCTTGCATCACGGCGAGCGGGACGCCGTCCGCCTTTCCGATCACCAACTGTCCCGCATGGCCGATCGCAGTGGATCTCGGGAATGACGGGATATGGGCGTACGGAATGCGGGTCGCGTCCTTCAGCACATCGGCAAACGCTCCCAGCCCCGAACCGAGCACCAGGCCGATCTTCGGCCGAAGCTTGGTTTGCGAGAGCACAAACTGCGCTGCTGACTCCGCGAGATTGAACTGTTCAGTCAATCTTTCTCCTCACTCTTGCCCAGCGATCCAGAGCCTTGATGACGGGTCATCTCAAATTTCGCAAACTCCCGCTCGAGTTTCCATTGCATTTGAGCGCGCTCGCTGCCATCGAGAAATTTCTGGCAAACTGCGGCCGGTTTCGTTCCCGGTGTTCCCGCGCAGGCGGCCACCGGACGAAACGTTTGGCCTTCTCTCCACAGGCTCGCGCCCGGCAGAAAACTATGTTCCAGGCTCTGCCGGGCCATGCGCTTCAATTGCGTATAGGAGTAGCTATAGGTCTCGGCAGCCTGCAGGTATTCGTGCGTCAGATCGGATCGCGATACACCTTCGTCATCGGTGGCCAGCGTGACCGGCACACCCTGCTTCCAGTAGACAGGTAGAGGATGATCCTTGCCCTTTACGCCAAGGATCAGGTCATTGCTGGTGAGGCAGATCTCGACCAGAACATTTCGCTTGGCCATCTCTGCCATGAGTTGCAGGGGATCGCGTTCGTCCATGATCGAAACGCCGTGTCCGATGCGCTCGGCATGCCCGCGCTCTACGGACTCCCGGATGTGAAAGCGCAATCCTTCCGGCGGCACGAGTCCCATCGCCAGTTCTCCAGCATGCAGAGTTATGTGCACCTTGGGATAAACCCCGTGCAGATAATCCAGCATGCGCATGTGCAGATCGAAGTCGCGCATGGGGACATACCAATCTTCCGGCATCACCAGGTTGAGGCCGACGAAGCGCGGGTCCGCCTGGGCCAATTCGAAGCCAGTCAGGATTTGCACAAACACAATCTCCCGCGGGAGCACACGCAGCACCTGGTAAAGGTAGCGAGTGGTCACTGCGCAGCCGGGATCGGCATCGCCCGTGCCGCATTTCAGGTCGCGGTTGCGGATGGCTTCATCCTGATCCAACTGGGCGCGTGTGTCCGCCACCACGTTATTTATGCCTGCGCGCAGGAGTTGCTCCCGCAACTTCGAAAAATCGTCGTTCCACTCCGTCTTCGCGCCCAACTCCGCGGCGCGTGTTCCGTCAGCAGTGTGCATCAATTCTAGGTATTGCAGGTGATCGGAAGCCGCGCGAGATGCCGCTTCGGCCAGCATGTCTCCGGTGTGCAGGTGGCTGGCCAGGGCGAACTTGTCAAAAGACGCAAAGAAGTGATCGTGGCCCGAACCGTCGCCGGGGCTCCAGTTGCGCATGGACCAGGCATCGATAATCGAGTTGTAGAGCACCTGGTCGTGGTATGCGCAGCCCACTTGCGGCTTGCTTGTGTACTTCGCGCAGGAATCGTCACAGGGTGGAGCGATCAGCACCGAGGTGGTGCGGTCGACGCACAGGTTGTCGCGCGCCGCATAGTCCAGGAAGCTCTCAGCATAAATTCCGCCGGAAAGATGGTTGTGCAGATCGCCGCCCTTCGGCATTTCACGAAGGAAAGCAAGCAGGAGCGGCGGCTGATGGCGAATCGTTTCCATATAGCGCGCGGTTTTTGTCTCGTTAGCGACCCGACCCTGCGCAGTCGCCGTACCGAGCAAGGCCGCACACGCAAACACAGTCGCCAACACGCATCCAACACGAGCCGCTGGGCTCACCAGAATGCCTCCGAGTGGGGAAGCGGCATTGTAAATGGTTCAAGCAAAAATCCGGCAGGGAATATCCCAGGAGTTATGAAACCGCGGGGGTAGGGCGGGGAGCTTCCACGTAAAACAACGACCGGCTGTGGCGCGCTCAGGATTTTTGCGGCATTGCCGGCATCCCCACCGTCAGCACCGGCACCTTGCTGTGCCTGACTACGTATTCCGCGACGCTGCCTAGGAGGAGGTGCGCCAGCCCGGAGCGACCGTGCGTGCCCATTACAATCATCTGGCAACGCAACTCCGCCGCCGCATCCACAATCATCGGCCGCGGCGACCCTTCCCGGATGAGAGCTTCCGCCTGGGGTACGCGTTCATGCCAGCGATGCATGTTGTCGCGCGCCTGATCCCGGAGCACTGGGAGGAAATCGCTGCCGATCATGTGGCAACTGGTTTCCGCCAGGCCAAAGACGTCGATCACGTGCAGCAGGATCAGCTTGCAGCCAAATGCAGCGCTGAACCGCTGTGCCCAGCATAAGGCGGTCTCCGCCTGGGCGGAAAAGTCCGTGGCCACCAGGATTCGCGCGATCGGCTGGTTGCCGGGCGCCTCGGATATTTCTGATTCATGCATATTCAGCCTCGCGCGTCGTGCGAGCATTCACACGGATGGTCGGGAACTACGCTGCTCGCGATCCTGAGCCTGACTATTTCTCCAGGAAGCAATACTCGCCGAATTTCTTATCGCTCTCCGGATCGAGCGCCTGCGAATACAGATCGACGTTGGCGCAGTCGTAAATCCCCCAATTTTTGGGAAGTCGGACCATCCAATAGTCGCCCGGTTCCGGGACCTTACAGTCGGCGATCTCTTTGTTGCACTGCAATTCGTGCGCTTTACCGGCGACCCGAACGTTCACGATTACCACACCGTTGTTGACCTGGGTATCCTTCACCGTGATCAGTGACTTCTCCTTATCCGCCGCGATGACCGGAAGGGAAAGGAAAATAATGAGCAGAACTGCGGCCTTGTTCATACGACCTCCGCGCGAGAAAGCGAACTTTGACCAATTTCATTCTTGGTCGGGATGCCACCGGCTGGCTGTGACTGAGATCACCGATGGGGCGGACTTGGCGCGGAGACAGCTGGCAGCGGTTCTGCCGGCGGAAACGCAGCAGTGAGCTGGATGTGGGAGTCAGGCCGAGGCGTTCCCCCGCGTGCCAGATGGCCGGAGTACCTCAATCTTGAGCGACTCCAGGCAGAGACACACGGGTCGAAAGTGAGAGGTTGAATTTACGGTGAAAACTGCAGGGGGCTACGCAGCGGATTTCGTGTCGAGTGTCTCGCCGCGGGATTTTAATTTCGCGATGGATTCTTCAAAGTCTTGCAGCCGGTAGCCACGGCGAAATTCGTGGTTAATCCAGCGCAGCATCTCCTGCGCTGTCGCATTACCCCGGAAACGACGCCACGCCAGTTTTGCATCCTGCTCGATAAGATTAATGCCGGTGCTTGCCATGGTGGTCCTCGATCGAGTGGTAGTCGGGAGAATCGCGGAGGAGGTGCTCGCTTATGGTTTTCCGCGATTTCCGCCCGCCTGTCAAGATGAAAAAACTTGCGCAATGGTGGCCTGCGACTTTTGCACAGAAGGTTGCAGAATCGGAAACGGGAGAAGTAACAGTTACCGAGCTGTTGCCCGGCACCAAGGGATGTTCATCGGCCTGCGCCAGCTGACTGGGACGCGGCGCTCGCCGGGGAGTCGGTGGCCTCGCCACCCGGCATGTGAACCAGGATGCTTCCGGGAATGGCCCGGCTCTCCCAGAAATTGCGCAATCGCACCAGTAACGGATACGTGATCTGCTGCCCCTTGGCGACCACCAGCACCCCGCTCTTGGTGCGCACATCTTCCTGCAGGACCATGTCGCTGTTCAGGTCGGCAATGCGGCACGACCTTACTTCCATATGCTGGGGCTGACTCTCCATATCCAGAAGAGTATTGACGATGGCCGCCTCGAACTCGCGGGGCTTAGAGAGCAGGTGTGCGATAGCGTCGTGCGCACTCTTGCCGGAATTGAGCAACTGATCATAAGCCAGCGTTACCTTCAGAATTTGCGCTCCCAGGGCCACCACGTCGAGCCTCGACACCGGACCGCTCACCCCCGAGGCCTGCACCGAGTTCTGCTGCATGATCATGCGCGCCACCGGTTCCAGCCTGGGGATCTTCGAGAGTAATTCTCCTGCGACCACGGGATGCGCGTCGAACCGGGCCTCCTCCTCGGGCGATAATTTACGTCCCGCATAGACCGCGTCGATCGTGGTGGTGTCGAGCGTAACGCACCCCAGGTGCGACATCATGGCCGCCACCTCAAATTGCCAACCCCCTTCCAACTTCAGCTTGTGAATGACGTGGCTCACGTAGCGCCGGGTGCGCACCGCGCGGCTGAATGCGGCGGGATTCACCAGGCTGAGTACGTCGGTGAGCACCTTGATGCTGCCGCTTAAAGTTTTCTCGAGCAACTCTTTTTCAGCGATGACGAGCCGGTGCTGCAGAACGCCCGTGGTGAGAGCGTTGGCCAGCACTTGCTTGTCGCACGGCTTGGTAAGGAAGCGAAAAATGGAACCTTCATTCACCGCGTCCATGGCGGCTTGAATGTCGGCGTACCCGGTGAGCGCCATACGCACTGAATCCGGGGACACGGTTCGTACTCGCGACAGAAATTGAACGCCATCCATCTCCGGCATGCGGATGTCAGAAACCACCACCGCATAGCCACCCTCGGCGTTGGAAGCGATCGCTGCCAATCCGTTCTTTCCGCCCACAGCTGTGTCGAGATCGAAATCCCGGTGCAGCAAGCGTCGGTATCCATCCAGCACCGCGGGTTCATCATCGACGAACAGGATTTTTTCAGACATGGCAGGATTCCTTTGGGTTTTCGTCGCGGGCGGTTTCAACGGCCAGCGCGCTGCGCCAGGACTTCTCTCGATCCGCACAACCGATTCTGGAAAGAAAATCGAGAGACACGCCGCTCCCGTCGCGCAACCAGGAGACGCTATTCAACTCGTGGTACACGCTGGCCACGTGCACGGCCGCCAGGGGAGAGAAGCTCGTCTGCAGGCTTTCCATAGGACGGTGGTGATAAGCCACGGCCTCAACAATCGCGCCCGGCAGCCCCCATAATCCGAACAGGTAGGCGCCGATCTCCGCATGACTGCACCCGAAGACCTTGCGCTCCGCTTCGTAGAGCGGGATGGACTCCGCGTCCCTGACCCGCGTCACTTGCCGGTAACGATCTCCACCCAGCGACATCAGGATCAGCTTGCCTGCATCGTGCAGCAGCGACGCAGTGAAGCAGTCATCCACGGTTTTCCGTTCGCAATGCTCGAGTGTGGCCAGCCTCTTGGCATAGCTGCTCGAGGCCAGGCTGTGCTCCCACATGTATTGCATGTCGACGTCAGTCAAGAAAGACGCGTGGAATTCCGAGAACACGTGGGTCGACAATACCAGCGCCCGAATCGTGTCCAGTCCGAGCATCTCCACCGCATGCGAGGCCTTGGAAACTTCGCAGCGCAATCCGAAGAAAGCTGAATTCACCAGCTTCAAAACTTTCGCCGTCATTGCCATGTCGGCGGTAATGAGCTTTCCCACCTTCGCCATGGAAGGTTCTGGTGCCCGCAACTCCTGAGTGAGTTCCAGATACAGCGCGGGGAGACTGGGCAGTGAATCGAGCTTCGAAACCAACTCCTTCAATTCCGGATTCTGCAAGAGATCTTTCAAAGCAAATGCGCGCAGCAGGCGCGATTTCAGTTCCTCGCCATCGCAAGGCTTCGACAGGTACTGGTGGGTGGGATTGACCGAGCGCAGGATGGAGTCATTATCGGATTGTCCCGACAACACCATGCGCAAGGCCTGCGGGGACCGGTTTTTAACCTCCTGCAGCAACTCGGCTCCATCCATGCCCGGCATTCGCATGTCCGTGACGACAATGTCGAACGGCGCGAGTTCAATTGCCTCCAGTGCTTTGGCCGCGCTCTCGACGAACACCATCTCCCAGTCCTGCCGCATGGAGCGCAAGCTGCGCTGCAGTCCCACCAGCACCATGGGCTCATCATCCACAAACAGGATTCGCTTCGGGGTGCTCATGGCTGTTCCGCCGGCGCGGCCAGGGGAAGGCGAATAAAGAAAGTTGTGCCCTGGCCGGGTTCCGACTCGAACCAGATTTTGCCGCCGTGCTTTCTCACGATGGCGGTGTGCGCCAGGGCCAGGCCCTGGCCGGTACCTTTTCCGACCGGCTTGGTAGTGAAGAAAGGTTCAAAGATTCGGGAGCGGATGGCTTCTGGAATGCCGACTCCCGAATCGCTGATGGCGATCGTGACCCACTCATCTTCGCGCCGGGTGGTCACCGTGATCTTGCCTTTACCCTGCGATCCGTCTCCCACCTTTTGCGCCACGGCATGCGCGGCATTGATCAGCAAATTCAAGATCACCTGGTTCAGTTCTCCGGCATGACAGGGCACGAACGGCAGGTCGGGTGCTAGAGTGGTCTCGACCTCGGCCACGTATTTCCATTCATTGCGCGCGACCGTGATCGTGGTCTCGATGGCTTTGTTGATATCGATAGCACACTTCTCTTCCGAGCCGGGATGGGAGAATTCCTTCATCGCGCGCACGATCTTCGCCACCCGTTGAATGCCGTCTAACGACTGGTTAATGGCGCGGGGTACCTCTTCCAACAGGTACTCGATGTCAGCCTGCTTCGCCATTGCATCAAAGCGCTCGAGCATCTCGGGAGGGACGGAAGCTTGCCCGGCTTTTTCCCGCAAATCCCGCGCCAGCGTCAGCAGTTCCGCGATCTGCGTCCAGGACTCCTTCAGGAAATTGGTGTTGTCGCCCACGTACTGCGTAGGCGTGTTGATCTCGTGCGCAATGCCGGCCGCCAGTTGGCCAATGGCTTCGAGTTTCTGCGCTTGCCGCAACTGGTCCTCGAGCAGCCTCCTCTCGGTTACATCCGAGGCGATGATCAGGAGTTCTCCGGTATCGCGCCCCGGCAGAGATACGGAATTGGCGGTGACGCCAAGAAAATGAATTTCACCGTCGATTTCAACCGCGAGGTTGTCGTAGCGCTTGGGCACTTGCGCGCGCCACGAATCGATCTCCGCCTCCATATCGGAACGCTGCCACTTGATCCCGCAACTGGCGATGGATTTGCCCACCACCTCGCTTTTCGACAGGCGGAAACAACGCTCGGCCGCCTGGTTCCAACGGGTGATGACTGACTTTCCGTTCACCCCGATCAGGATCGACGGCACCGCATTGATAAACAGCTCGGACTCTTCGTGCGCCTGCCGCAGGGCTTCCGCCGCTGTTTGGGTATCCCCGTGCTCCTCAACCGGGGTTGCGTGTGCCGGGGAACTCGCGGTCGCCCGATGCAAAGTCGATTTGCCAGTCTGATGACGAGTCACTGCTCCCTCTTGCCGCGTTAAAGCGCCGCGCACTGATCACACCGCCAGTGCTGAGTCTGGTCAACCCGCACCCGGAACTGCCTGTCCCAGCGTTCCTGGTTTTGCGGGAAGAGCGCGCGGGTAGCCTTCATCCTTAATATCGTGCAAAGAAGGCGAGGCTTTAGTTGTGAGTCGGGCGGTACGCCGACGCCGAGGTGACGAAAGGTCCTCTGTCGAGTGCGGAAGCTTTTACGAGCGCCGGGTAGGCCGGTCAGCCGGTAGCCACAGAAAGTCGGAGTGACGGTACTGTTCGAGGCTGCCTATGGGCAGGCGGGTAATGGCGGACTGGCACTGGTAGCCGAGTTCGTTCAGCAGAGACCAGGCTCTCTGGCGCCCAAGCTCCGAACATTCGACAAAAATGACAGGCTTCGACCGTGCCAGGGTGCGGCGCATGCCGGAGAGCACCGCGCCTTCCGAACCCTCCACGTCAATTTTGACGAAGGTTGGCGGCGGGATGAGCTGTTGAGCAGTCAATTCATCGATGGCCACGACCTTGATTTTCGTCTGCTTCGCAGTGGGAACGTCTTTGTGCCACACCAGGCTTGCAGTCGCGGTATTTTCAGCCACGCGAATCACTGCCTCCCCGCAATAGTCGGATGCCGCGCAGTCAAGAATGCGCACATTCATTAAATCGTTTATCGTGACATTCTGACGGAGTAACTGCAAATTCTCCGGCAAAGGTTCGAAAGCAATCACCGATCCCGCGGCTCGGACTTTTTTTGCGAGCGAAAGGGAGACATAGCCCATGTTGGCGCCGATGTCATAGGCCGTGTCGCCGGGCGCGACATATTGCTCGATGATTCTCTGCAAGTGGGGCTCGGCGGTGCCCAGCAGGTACGCTAGATTGTCAGCGGGAGAAAGACAGAAGCGATACCCAAAAGCCGGCCCGCGGAGAATGGTGCGTGGCCTGCGCTCCGAGCCGAGCACCTTCACGACACAAGCTTTGGCGACGCTGCGAACCGTAAGCATGAGATGCCGCGCGCCGCAAACCATGCCGGCGCATGCAGCCCAATTTACTGCACGCGTCAGGTCCACATAAGTGCGAACCTGAATGCCCGCGTGCGAAAAAAACCGACCGCAGATCTGAGGGTCATTTAATGTGCAGTTAACTGCAGCGTGGAATCGCTGCCTGTATCCGGGATGACGATGTGCAGGGCGTGAGCAGTGGCATCGTACGAGGGGGTGAGCGTCGCGCCCCCGCCGTTGGTAAGCGTCGCCTCGGCCTGGGCGGAAGGCCAGTCATAGACGACCACTTCAATCGTTTTCCACCACGGAGTGAAATTTCCCTGGCGTGCCCGGAAATGAACCGAGATGGAGTTGGCGCCAGCCTCGCAGGTGAAGTCCTGACGCAGATATTCCCCTTGTTGGTAGCGGAACGTGTGCCCATCATCTAAATAAAGAGTGCCCGCACATCCAGGTCCGGGATAAACGCGAAGTTCCAGCGGACCATTGGGGGTTTCGTCGGTACTCTGCACAAGTGGTTGCAGGGGGAGAATGCTTCCTCCGCGCACGAAGACCGGCAATGTGTCCAGTGGGGGACGAATTTTTTCTGGCGCCTTCAGGGTAACGCCGGGGGCCGCGGTGACAATTTGAACGATAGTAGGAGCGGGCGGCGGCGTAGCGAATCTCAGTCCCGTCCAAAAGTCGTACCACTGGCCGTGTGGCAGCGCAATGGTGTAACCGTCCAGCGTTTCACCGTAGGGAGGCGGCGCGATCAGCAAACTGGAACCAAGCATAAACTCTGTATCCATGTGATCGAATGCCGGCGCAGAGGCAGCGAAGACCTCGGGAAAATCGAGGAACACGGGCCGTACCAGTGGCAGGCCGGTGCGCGACGTTTCTTCCGCTACCGTATAGATGTAGGGCAGCAGCCTGTACCGGGTTTCGATGTAGCGGCGGCGAATGGCTTCCTGCTCAGGGCCATTCACCCAGACCTCATGCGGCAGGGTGCCTTTGTCGGAATGGTCGCGGTAGAGAGGATTGAAAGCTCCAATCTCAATCCACCGAGTCAGCAAATCGGAAGGCGGAGAGCTACCGAAGCCGCCAATATCATCGCCCATGAAAGGAATTCCGCTGAGACCGAGATTCATAAGCATCTGGGTGCCAAGGCGCAGGTGATTCCATGTACCCGAGTTGTCGCCCGTCCAGGTGAAGCCGTAGCGCTGTCCTCCCGCGTAGGTTGCACGAGTGAGCACAAAGGGGCGCTCGTCCGGACGTAACTTCAGAAATCCCTCGTAAGTGGCCCGCGCATTTTCCAGGCCCACAATGTTGTGGATCTCACTATGCGTGGCGCTGCGCGTAGTAAATCCGGGCTCCTCGATGCGATGAATCGTACCCAGAGGCATGGTCTTGCCGGGCCCATCGAATACCGAGGGCTCATTCATGTCGTTCCAAAAACCCGCGACGCCCTGCTCGACGAACTTGCGGTAGAGACCGCCCCACCAGTCGCGCGTCTGCGCGCGGGTGAAATCGGGAAAGACCGCCGGCCCGGGCCAGACGATACCAACAAATTCACTGCCGTCCGGATTCTTCACAAAGTGATTGCCGGCTTCCCCAGAATCGTAAGGCGCATAGCCTTGATTGGGCGCGTGCGCGATGTGCAGGTCAGTGATCAGCACCAGGTGTAAATGCTGCTTGCGCAGGTCGGAGACGAGTCCGGGGAAATTGGGAAAGGTCTGCGCGTTGACGGTGAAGGGCCGATTGCGGTCCTGGTAGTCGATGTCAAGGTACACAGCGTCAGAGGGAATCTTATCCGTGCGAAGCCGATCGGCAATTTCGCGCACCTGCGACTCCGGCGTGTAGCTGTAACGCGACTGCTGGAATCCAAGTGCCCACAGGGGCGGGAGCGGCGGCGTGCCGGTGAGGTATGCGTATCTCTCAATGACTTCTTTTGGGGTGGGACCATTCAGCAAGTAGTAATCGAGCGGACCGCTTTCCGCGCCGAAAGCATAAGAGTCGCGGGCCTGCTTGCCGAAGTCAAACCAGGTGCGCCACGTGTTGTCGAGAAAGAGCCCGTAACCGCGTCCTTGATGAATGGCGAGGAAGAAGGGAATCGACTTGTAGAGAGGATCGATGGATTCCTGTGGACCTACGTCGGTATTCCAGAGCGTGTAGGACTGGCCTCGCCGGTCGAAGGTGCCGGTTTTATCGCCCAATCCGAAATAGTGCTCGTCGCCGGGCATGGCTTTGTACGCGGAGAATCCGCCGTGCTGGAACCTGGTTGGTCGACCGATGGCATCGGCGCAAATGACCTGTCCCGCGAGATCCCGAAGCACGATGCGCAGGGGATTGCGCTCGACGCGCAATTCCACCGATGCGGTGCGAAATCCTACGTAAGCCGCATCGCCGCTCGGCTGCACGTTCACGGACTTGCGGCGAGCCGGGGCAAGTACCGCCCACGAAGCGTCCTCTGGCAAGGCATTACCCGGTGCCACGCGCACGCGGACGATGTCGTCGGTGAGCGCCGTGATGCGCATCAGGGCGGCGCCCGCCTGGACGTCAATGCCATCCGGCCGTGTCCTAAAGTTGACGACCTTGTCGAGCGAGATGATGGGCGGTGCCGGAGTGATGGGTTGTGCAACGCCAGCCGCATCGGTTTGCGCGTGCGCAGCGGTCGTCGCGACTACCAGGATGAGCAAAGAGCAAAGCAGCGAGTGCACATCGGATCGTTCATGGCATCGCGCACCAGATGAATACATGACGGTACTCTCCACAGAAACACTGGCTAAGAGTGCAACATCATAGCAGCCGTGAGCGCTGAAAAAAGACTGCGTGCAGAGAATCGCGGAAGCCGCATGGGTGGCGAGAACTTGCCAAGAAAGGTTGGTGAAATAAAAAAGCCTGGCCCGTTTGGCTAGGCTTCTCTTCGTGCATCAGAGAATCCCGAAACTACTCGAGCAACTACGGAGTGATCCGGTCAGTGACCGTGTCATTGTGATAGCTGGAGTGATTGCGAACTCCTATCCAGCCGCCAGTCGGGTTTGCGGTGTCGGCCACATCAGCTTTTTCGGCCTTTGCGAAATCTTCCCATGAGTTGTAGCGGACGAGAGTAGCGAAATGCCAGGGCGAACCCTCGAGATGCTGCAACAACACGTTCCCCGCCGAACCCGGATTGGGCTGAGAAAGAGATTTCTCCAGATCATCGCGATGTCCGGGAGCGGCGCGAAAAACGGAAACGACGTAGACCGATCCCGCCGATTTCGCCGCGTCGTCCAGTCCCATAGCTTTGGCGAAGTCAGGCCATGCGGGGCCATTTACAAAAGTATCGCTATGCCAGGCATTGAGATCGCGGGCAGCAGCGGAGGGCGGACTTCCAGCCGCGCTGATCGTAGCCTTGGTTCCGAGATGCTCGATGACCGCGTAGTCCCAGTCCTCCCCAGCCTGGTGGCGAAGGACGAGGTAGTGTCCCGGCATCGGAGCATTGGGGCCTTGCTGTTTAAGGGCGTCGGCTTCTTCGGCGCCTTTGCCGAGAGTGGCTTTCGCGAAATGCACATGGTAAACGTCGGTGCGTGCCGTCTGCGCGGGCGCATTTTGCACCGCCGATACAGACACAAAGAGAAGCAGCACGAAAAGCAAAGAGTAAGTGCTCTTCAAATTTCCTCCAGATTTTGATGGATTTGGTTTGTCGACGAACTACGGCGAGCGGATTATAACAGTCAGACTGCGTTTTGTTGTGATTATTCGGATGGCTGGCGAAACCTCGCACGACGTGGCCGGGTAGAAAATTGACAAACATCGATGCGGGGCAATGCTGAACGCAAGAATCCAATAAGCTCGACAGGGATGAGTGTGGCTAATATACGAGGGTGTCCTTCTGCGCAGTTTTTTTTGCATCGGTAGGATTATAGACATAAGCCTATGTATCAATAGTTCAGAAAGGACCTTATGAAACTCACGGGAAGCACAATCCTTATCACGGGGGGCTCAGCCGGTATCGGCCTGGCCTTCGCCCTGAAGTTCCTCGAATTGGGCAATGAAGTCATCGTCACTGGTCGGCGCCAGGCTGTGCTGGACCAGATCAAGACGCAGCACCCGCAGCTTCACACGATGAAGAGCGATGTGGGGGACGCGGCGCAGATCGCCGCCCTTGCGGCGCGGGTCAGATCGGATTTCCCTAAACTGGACGTTCTGATGAACAACGCCGGCATCATGCTCTACAAGAATCTCAAAACGCCAGCGGCTGACCTGGGTGGGTTAATGACGGAGATGAATGTCAATGTAGGCGGCGTAATTTTGACGACCTCCGCGTTCATCGACACTCTCAGGGCAAATAAGGGTACGGTGATCAATACATCCTCGGCGCTCGCATTCGTGCCGTTACCGTCCGCGCCGATCTACAGCGCCACCAAGGCCGCGATTCACTCGTACACCCAGTCACTACGGTTCCAGTTGGAGGAAACTGGCGTGGAAGTGATCGAACTTATGCCACCGGTAGTCAAAACCGATTTGGCGGCAGAGCTTGCTGAAGGCGGCAGTATCACCGTGATCACTACGGACGAGTTAGTGAAGCAGTCGTTTGCGGCGCTTCGCGCGGGCGCCGTGGAGATCCGGCCAGGACAGGCCAAACAGCTCGCGTTCATGCGCCGGTTCGCGCCCAATTTCATCAATAGACAGCTCTGGAACGCGTCTAAGAAACTGGTTCCGGTCGGAGCATAGGCGTCGTTTCCAGCTGACGCTTTTGCACGCCGCTGACTCGAAGGAGAAAATTCGTGGCGCAATTGTCTGAACACCCAACCGTGAAACATTTTTACCAGGAGAGGGCGCGCCGGGGTGATGTCCCCAGGGATCAAGTGCTTGATGCAGCTTGGCTCCGGCAGTTGTGCCTGGATGCGGGCGCGGACGATGTAGGTTTTGTTGAGCGCGACCGGCCAGAAATTGCCGATCAGAAAGCTGACATTGAGAACGTCTTCCCACGAGCAAGAACGCTGATTAGTGTCGTGTGCCGTATGAACCGGGAGAACATCCGCACGCCAGCACGCTCCATCTCCAATCTCGAATTCCACCACACGACGGACGAAACCAACGAGGTGGCCCGCCGAATTGTCATGGCACTGGAAGAGCTTGGGATTGGCGCGATCAACGGAGGAGCCGCGGGATTCCCTATGGAGGCCGATCGTTGGGGATCAAAAATGTGGGTGATCTCCCACAAGCCTGTAGCGGTGGCGGCCGGCCTGGGACAGATGGGGATTCATCGCAACGTAATTCATCCCAAGTTCGGGAATTTCATTCTGCTGGGAACGGTACTGGTGGATGCAGAAGTTTCCGAATATTCCCATCCGGTCGTTTACAACCCGTGCCTCGAATGCAAGCTATGCGTTGCCGCCTGCCCGACGGGTGCGATCAGCCCAGACGGTCAGTTCAATTTTTCCGCGTGCTACACCCACAATTACCGTGAGTTCATGGGCGGATTCAACAACTGGGTGGAGAAGATCGCGGATAGCAAAAATGCACACGATTATCGTAAGAATGTCTCAGGGGCCGAGACGGTATCCATGTGGCAGAGCTTGTCGTTCGGCGCCAACTACAAGGCCGCTTATTGCATGGCGGTATGCCCCGCGGGTGAGGACGTAATCGCGCCCTTCCTCACGAATCGCAAGCAATTTCTGGACGATGTGGTTCGGCCCCTGCAGAACAAACCGGAGACAATCTACGTTGTTCCCAAGTCTGACGCGGAAGAGTTCGTGGCGCGGCGCTTTCCGCACAAGACGATCAAGCGTGTATCGAACGGCCTGGCCGGCCAGGGAACCATTCGCGCCTTCCTGCGAGGCTTGAACTTCGTTTTTCAGAAAGGTCAGTCAAAGGGTCTCAACGCTGTCTATCACTTCACGTTCACCGGCCGAGAGGAAGTGAAAGCAACGGTAGCGATTCGAGACGAAAAGTTGCAGGTTTCCGAAGGCCACAACGGGCAAGCCGATCTGCGACTGATTGCCGATAGCGAGACCTGGCTGCGCTTTCTGCGCAAGGAAGCTAGTCTCGTATGGGCGCTGCTCCGGCGGAAAATTCGGATTTCGGGATCGCCCAAGTTGCTGCTTGCATTTGCGCGCTGCTTTCCATCGTAAACAGGTACATACACGCGCCCGGAAATCATTCGACGCACTGTTCGCACCGCATGCTGCACGAATACCAACTGCTGAGTTGCTCAGGTTGCGGAGCTGTTGCGAATACCCTATATATGTTCTAGCGAGGGGACAAATCAATGAACCGGAAGATGGTCATGACAATCACGTCAAGGACTTTGGCGGTGGTTGCCGTACTGTGCGTGGCAGGGCCAGGACGAGCAGCAGACGCCAAAACACCATATCCCAGCATGGCTCCGCTCGATCAATACCTCATGGTGGACCGAGATGCTGAAATTGCTCTGGCACGGTCAGCGGCTCCGCCATCTATTTCCAGCGACGCCACAGTCATGGTTCTGGGAAGGCATGGTTACGAAACTGCGGTGCAAGGCAAGAACGGCTTTGTCTGCCTCGTAGAACGCGCGTGGATGGACGCGTTCGACAGTCCCGAGTTTTGGAATGCCAAGAATCGGGGTCCCAGCTGCTTTAATCCGCAAGCCGCACGATCTGTTCTCCCAATCACTTTGAAGAGGACAGAATTGGCAATCGCTGGGATGTCTAAAGCCCAGATCATGGAGGGCATAAAAAATGCATTTCAGAACAAGGAGCTGCCGCCCCTCGAGCCGGGCGCTATGACTTATATGATGTCGAAGCAAGGGCGGCTAAACGACCGCGCCGGGCATTGGGTTCCCCATCTTATGTTTTACGTTCCCGTGGCGGACGCTAAGACTTGGGGCGCAGACTTGGCTGGTTCCCCAGTTCTTACCAATCCCCACTTCAATGGCGCTCCGGAGCCAGTGACCGAGTTCATGGTCCCAGTGTCCGAGTGGTCGGACGGAACGCCGGCGTCCATGGATCATCACTAATATCCGACTTTAAAGCGATGTCAAGTCATGATCGTGGTGAAGGAGATCGGAAACATCCACTGGCCGAATTCCCATCCGTCCGCGAATGCACGAAAGCGGCTTCAGCAGCGACCGAGCACCGCGCGCCTCGTTAAGCCGGCGAGTAACCTATTCGCTTCCATCATTGTACCGATATCGAATAAGCGTACTCTTCTGCCATGAACTGCCACATTGGTCACTAAGTGCAGTGTGACCCTCGCACTTTCCTGACCCGCTGCCGTGCATCATCTTGATGGCGAGATGTTTGTCGCTACCCCCGACGCGGAGACTTCAAACACACCCGTAAGTGCAGTATCAGAAACAGAAAGGGTTACCCTCTAGCTCCAGTTTGGGGAGTGAACGAAGTGCTTGAGCCGGCGACGAGAGCGAAGAGCGACCGCGCCTGGCTGCTTCTCACGCACCGATTGGCGGCAGTCCAAAGGCTATGCGATACTGGGGGCTGCGAAGGACGATTCAACGACCCCAGAACTGACGTCCGCTCAAAAGGAACATGAGTCAGTAACGGACGCAGTGCAGTAAATACAGCAGAACGGCAACTTGTCCCATCCACGCCGGGATGGCGGAACTGGCAGACGCAGCGGACTCAAAATCCGCCGGTACTTGGTACCTTGGGGGTTCGACTCCCCCTCCCGGCACCAGCACTTTGGCTTCGGGTGCTGGTCATCGCGCGATGCACGCGGCGCTGGGTTCCTCCCGCTGAGATATGTGGCTCGGAGTGCACGTCCCCGGCCCCTCCCTGGCGTGAGTGCTACGCTGCGTAACTTCCAGCGCGCGCAGAGCCAGACGCCGCAGGCTACGCGCTGTCATTCCGGTTAAGCTCACCATCCCGCGCAGCAGTCGTACACGTCACGCCCAAGTTGCCTCGAGGTCCAGCGCTTGATTCGCTGGCGCCCACGTAGTCAGCGAAATGAGTTGTGGCCCGATTAGGTCAACTGACACACATCCCAGCCATTCTCGTGGAGTTAGAATCTCATCGTAGATACCCGCTGAGTTGACCGGGCAAATCGAAAAGGTTTGGCTATTCCGATTGGGGCGAGAAAGCAGAAGCTTTTGAGTTTTTTTCGGAGGATGGTGTCGCGCCGTAATACATCAAAGGGGGTGTGCTGTATATCGCGTGGACCAAAGAATTTCGGAAAAGGAGCGCACATGCCAGCTCAGAACGATGCTCTCAGAGATCACCTCTCCCGATCTCGCGAAATCCATATCAGTGTGATCGGCAGAAAGTCAGGACGGACCATCTCGAACCCGGTCTGGTTTGTGTTCGACGACGAACTCTATCTCCTGCCGGTGCAGGGATCGGATACGCAGTGGTACAAGAATGTGCTCAAGAATCCATCGATCCGGGTCAAAGCAGGGAACACACAGGCTGAATTCAAGGCCATTGCTATCACCGACCCGGCACGAGTGTCGTCGGTGGTCGGGAAGTTTCGCGGGAAGTACGGAGCCGACGACGTCAAGAAGTACTATTCGAAGTTTGACGTTGCGGTTCTCGCGCAGACGCAATGACCGCCATCCAAGTCACAAACGAGGTATTCTCGAACCGCATCAGTCCAGCCGGGCGCTAATCACTAAAGGTGAGGAAATGACGGTACTCGCGGGATGGGAAAACTTTTACGTAATTGTCGGATCCTCTGCGGGCGCACTGATCGGACTGCAATTCGTCGTCATCACTCTTATCGCCGATCTGCCCGTAGTACGAGGTCAGGCGCAAGCCGGTGACGCGTTTGCGACTCCGACAATCGTTCATTTCGGATCTGTGCTGCTGCTCTCGGCAATCGCCAGCGCGCCTTGGCATACCGTCGGGAGCGCCGCAGTTCTTTGGGCCGCGCTGGGCTTGGCTGGCGTCATCTACGAAGCACTCGTGGTTCGCCGCATGAGAATGCAAACCTTGTACAGGCCTGTGCTGGAGGACTGGTTATTTCATGCCGTGCTGCCGTTGGGAGCATACGCAGCGGTAGCACTGTCGTCATATGCAGCTCGCACCCATGCTCACGAGGCGATGTTCGGGATCGCGGCGGCGGCCCTGCTGTTACTCTTCATCGGCATTCACAACGCGTGGGACGCTGTCACCTATCACGTATTCGTCAGCCGACGCAGGCAGGGAGAGAGCGAGCGGCCTCGGTGAAGCCTGGAAAGATGCATGCAATGGATCAGTAAGTGAAGCCGGCGAGTTCCACCCGCCTGGCGACGTGATCCTTAATCCAGTGAGCGTCCCACCATTCCTTGGGGTCGATCTGCACGCCTTCGAGTTGCATGCTGAAGTGGATGTGGTCGCCGCCGGCCATGCCGGTGTCGCCGCTGTTACCCATGATCTGTCCGCGCTTGACCAGGTCGCCTTCGTGAACCGCGAGCGCGCTCAGATGGCCGTAGATGGTTTGCAATCCGTAGCCGTGGTCGAGCACGATGCAGTTGCCATAAATGCCAAGCGGGGCGGCGTATAACACGCGGCCGTCGTTGGACGCTTCCACGCCCACGTGCTGGGTAATCGAGAGATCGTAGCCGAGATGCACCTGCTGATCAATTTTCCTGCCCTTATAAATGTAATTGCGCACGTCGGCGAAATTTGACTCGACCTTGGAGTTGTGCTGCTGCAAGAAAGGTTGCGACCAAAGGAATCGCGCCTCGCTCTTCAGGCGCAGATCGGAAAGCGTTTTGTTGTTGGCCTTCCTCATATCGCTATTGATGCGCACGAAGCGTTCGACCATGTCGCCGGTTCCGCTGGGATCCAGTTCGTTGATGACTTTGTTCATGAAGCGATCATCGAGTTGCAGGTCGCGAACCCGGTACCTGGGCTGCTCCCGCTTGGGGAACTCGATCGCCATGGGCCCGGTTACTTCATTGCCCGCCGGATTGGTCGCATAGACCAGCGGAGTGGTTCCCGAAGGCATGTTCCAGGCAAATGCGAACAGTGAGAAAAGGCCCGGCTTTCCACCGGGCATTGGCCAGGCGCGGAAGGTCTGGTTACCCACGCGAACCCCGGCATTGGTCCAGTAGCCGGAGACGTTGAAGGCCACCAGGTCGGCCATGCCCAGATATAGATAGTGGCGGTCGGAATCGACGGTGAGCGCGGGAGGCCGCGTCACGACCATGACTTCGCGCTCCAGGCGCACGGACTTGGCGCGAAAATCATTCGAAGTCGCCTCGACGACCAAGCGCGCCTTGCCGTCCTTTAACTGCGGGATGGTTTTGCTGCCAGCGGTAAAACTCCAGGTCGCATCGGGCACATTACGTTCCCAGCGGATGCGGCGCGGAGGCCGCGTCATCTCGCCCGCGCTGTATTGCGCACCATCCTGCTCCACACTGACACTCACAGCACGGACGCCGTGGGGATCCTGAGTGTGAACCACGATGGGAGTCGCAGCGCCGAGGGCGGTCACGGGAGGTGCGAGTTCAACCACTGGCGAGGCGGAGAAAATTGTGAGCAGGATCAGGGACAAAATGGCTATCGAAAACAGGAGAAAGAAAAATATGCGCATGGAAGAAATTCAGGATAGCACGATGGATCGAAAGCGCCGCGTGGTAATGCTTCCCTGCGTCAGCCGAGTGTCGCCAGGATTATCCAAGAGCGTGCATACTGCGGCCCGGCTCAAAGCGTTCTGCGTAGAAAAACCTAACGGGAGCGAATCGTCGTTGTTGTAATCCTGAACACAATCTTGCCCGGGTGCGACGCTCAAATTTGTCCGCTGCCTTTGCAACCTGCCATCGTCTAAGTTCAATGTCGTAAACTAGTTGATCTGCTCCGTGGAGGTAGCCCGTGCAGCGTCGACATATGTACGTCGTGGTACCCGTCATCGTTCTGGCCACGGTTCTCATTGTGTGGTTTGCGGCTCACACGGCCCGACGGGTGGAGTTGAAGCGCTACTCGATGACCGCAACCGTGGTGCAGGTCCAGGCTGCCGATCAGATGGTCGAAGCCCATAACGAAGATATTCCTGGCTTTATGACTCCGATGAACATGGATTATCTGGTGAAAGATCAACGCCTGCTCTCGAATCTAAGGCCAGGAGACAAAATTCACGCCACCCTGGTCAGTGATGGCCAGAATACGTGGGAGCTGCAGGATGTCACGGTCACGCAACACGCTGGCGAGAGCGCGGCACCAGCGAACCCCACCTCGAACTCGAACGCTCCCGCCCCGACGTCCTCAGATAAGAAATGACCCGACTCTAGCGCAGTCCGCCGGCTTGCGCCGCCTGAATGGGAAATGTGTCGTTGACTCGGCCGAGTGCGCCGCTGTGACCCGAGCGGCGGGAGATTGAGAACGAAGGCAGCGTGCGTTCGCTCTGCTCGGTTTTCGAACTGATCAGCGCACTGTGATTGTGACCGGCGCTTTCGCGGATGATCCGCAGTTGTCCCACTCCTGCACCGTGGTGTTGTAAGTCCCCGCATTCAAGCTGAGATTCGTGTTCAGGTTTGCCCCGCTAACTGTGTAAGCAAGTTTGCCCGGCGCGGTGTAGATGCCCATGGCGGAAACACCCTTGGCACAAGTAGTACTCGCAGTCGCCCGGTAGTGCACAGGCGATGAATACGTGCCACCGTTGCTGGGCGCCGTCACGTATACTCCATTCCCGCTCACGGTGATGGTCACCGGCGTCTTCGCCGCGCCACCGCAGTTATCCCACTCCTGGACGGTGGTGTTGTAAGTGCCAGGGCTCAAGCTCAAATACGTATCCAGGGTCGCCCCACTTACCGTGTAAGCAAGCTTGCCGGGCGCAGTGTAGATGCCTATGGCGGAGACCCCCTTGAGGCAGCTGGTCGTCGCCGCGGCGGCAAAATGAACTGGTGATGCTACGGTGCTTCCGTTGGCCGGAGCGGAAACCTTCACCGCGCCCCCACTGCCCGTGACGGTGATCGCCACCGATGTCTTAGCGGCGCCCCCGCAGTTATCCCACTCCTGCACAGTGGTGTTGTACGTCCCGGGACTGAGGGAAAGATTGACGTTCAAGCTGGCACCGTTCACCGTGTAGATGAGATTCCCCGGCGCGCTATAGACGCCCATGGCCGCCACGCCTTGGACGCAGGTGGTGGTGGCGGTCGCAATATAACTCACTGGCGAGGGGTAGGTGCCGCCGCTCTGAGGGGACGTGACCACGACTGAACTGCCGCCGCCGGAATTGTTGGATGAAAGCAGATTGACCACTGCGGTGTTGTAATTGAGAACGCCGGAAGGGTCCGCGGTTTCGGCAATGCCCCAGACGCTGCCCCCGTTGGGGTCCGGAGAAAGGCCGCTGTAATCACCGAAGCGGCCATTGGCATAGGTGTCGGGCCCGGTGCCGACCTGGTAAATGCCGCTCGCGCTCATGGTATTCAGCGCATCGCTAGCCGAACGGTGCGCATAACCGGCAGAGACATACTGCGATGCGCTCGAGGTGCTGTAAACAAGGAACGCCTCTCCATCCGACAACGCCGCGATCGCGCCATAAAAGGCTTCTCCGGTGCCATTGATATCCCCCGACTGCACCAGCGTATTGTTAGCAGTATTGAGCTGATACCAGCGCACTACTGAGTTGCCCCCCGTCGCGTCGGCCGCACCCTGAGTACACCATAGCGAGCCGTTGATCCAAACTACCGACATGATGCCGACGCCGCCGGTGTTAATGAGAATAGAGGTTCCCGGTTGCGTCGCATTCGGCGCGGGGCTGAATGCGGGAACCGACACGTCAGTCGTGCTCAGCGTGGGAACGCCACTGGTGTTGATGCTGAACAGGTGCAACGCACTGCCGCCGCTGCTGACGTCGTCACTGGAACTGACGAGGTATTCGGTCTGCGCGCTGCCATAGGTGATCGCCGGCGCGATGCCGAAGGTTTCATTGCCTTCCACGTCCTCGATGTTGGTAAAAGTGGTTACCTGCAAGCTTTTGGAGCCGGACAACAAGGCAGGCAAACCGACGACCGTCACGTACTCGGTAGCCATGCCCGTGCCAAAGGGTACCTGGTCGTCCGCGATGTAGATCGCGGTTGAACTCAGTCCAAGCTCAGGACGATCGGGCCAGGTGTTCCCGCTATCCATCTCCATCGCGTATTTGTTCCAGTTACCGGTAGGATCGCTGGTCTGCGACACGGCGATGAAGATGTAGGTAGGCGGAGCCTGGAGGTGCGCGCCCTCGGCCGCGGTAAGGATGAACCGGCCGTCGGACTGGTCATAGAGCACCTGGGCGTCATAGCAGCAGTCGCTGATATTCACGCCTAACGTGTCAAAGAACGTGCTGGTGAATGTCCACGAAACCTGTCCGCCCGCCTTGTTATAGACAACGATCTCCTCGTTGATCGTGCTGACCAGGTAATTGGGGCCAGCGGCGATCTGTGAATCGGGAGGATAGGCATCATCACTGGGTCCGGTGAATGTGAGTCCCAGAAGCGAATCCCGAGGATTCAGGTGGGCCGGCAGAGCCATACCCGCGAATTTGGACTCATTCGCGCGTTCTTTCGCAGCTTCCTGGTTAGCCGGATCATGCTCGGTGACGCGGGACACCAGCTTCTGCTTCGGCCGGCCTGCGCTCATATACCACGACTCGGCAATAGCAGGGACGGCTATGGTCCGTGAATCGCGACGCACCTGGGCGGTCGCAATTACGGGCGCGAAAGCGATAGCTGCGATCAGCAGGGCCGGAGCGATACTACTGCGGCCAGACTGCAGCTTCCAGAGAAGCGCAAGATTTTGGGTTGCGAGACAAACCTCGTGCTTATCGCGAAAGGAAGGGGCGGGGCCAATGCTGTAATTCATGACGGGAGAAAACCCTGCGGAGGAGGAGGAAGCGGTAACGGTTCTTTGATGCTGCTTTTGAGAAAAGGTTACCTGATTTCTCGCAATTCCGCACCTGTCGCTGGTTTTCGCGCGAACGAGGCCGGACTACAGTGCTAGTGACCGATGCAGAATCGAGAAAGCAACCAGCACCAAACCCGGTTCCATCCTAAATGTCGCCCGCATGACGTTGGATTCCCGCCTGTTCTGACGCCCGCGGAATTCGCGTTGTGAGGTTCAGTCGTGGGATTCCTTCCGCCCGGTTCGCACCTTTCCCTTTGTCACTTCTCAGTAGGACGCCCGCATTTCGGTATAGCTGCTTTAGCCCTCGTCCTGATGACGGCTGCTCCCGCACTTTCGCAAAGCCCTTGCGTGCCGGGTCCGACTAATCCATCGGTCACCGTCTGCCTTCCTAAAACGCACCAGTACGTCAGCACTCCGGTTCACGTACAGGCGAGCACCACGGACACGAATGAGGTAGTGGCGGTGCAGGTGTACGTCGACAACGCCTTGGTCTACCAGGTGGATGCCGCCACTCTCGACGCGTGGATTCCACTGGCGATAGGCTCCCACCTGGTCACCGTTCAGGCATGGGACAGCACCGGGGCGACTTTCAAAACGAATGTATACGGTGTGAATCAGACTCCGCCCTGTGCTCTGAATCCCAGCAACCTGACCATCACGATTTGCAGTCCCGGCGATGGGGCGGTGGTCAGTTCCCCAGTGCACATTTCGGCTGGCACTACCGATTCCACGCCAGTGACTTCGATTACCGTTTCCGAAAACGGAAAGCTTCTTTACAAGACGAACCTGCAGAACCTCGACGGTTATCTCAGAACCTTGAGCCCGGGGGCGCACAGGCTTACGTTCAGGGCTTTGGATCAAAACAAAGCTTCGTTCAGTTCCGCGCTCTCAATCACGGTTACCGATAATTCGGGTCTCAGCAATATCCATCATATTTTTTACATGCTGCAGGAGAATCGCAGCTTCGATAATTACTTCGGCATGCTGGGCACCTACCGCGTTTCAAAAGGACTGCCCAACGAGGTTGATGGCGTTCCGCTCAACACCGTGCTCTACACGCGCGATGGTCAACCTGTGAGCCCCTATCATTACCAGACCGTGTGCACCGATGATCTGAGCCCGTTCTGGAACCAGCAGCACCAGCAAATCGACGGCGGGAAAATGGACGGCTTCGTATCCAGTGTCGACCCCAATGGCTCAAAAATCGATCCCAACGGCACACGCGCCATGGGCTATTACGACTGGACAGATATTCCTTACTACTATGAATTGGCCACGCAATTCGCCACCAGCGACCGGTTTTTCGCCTCGGTTGAATCGAATACCATTTCGAACCGCATGTACCTGTTTGCCGCGACCTCTTTTGGCCACATTCGCCCCGATACTCCGCCCCCAGACGGTTGGCCGCAAACTACTTTGTTCGACAACCTCGATGCAGCCGGCGTGTCGTGGCGCTACTACTACCAGGACAACGGTTCTTACCTTCCGCAGTGGGAAACCTACTTGCGAGACGCAGATAAGATGTTTCCGATTTCGCAGTACTACACCGACATTCAAAACGAATCCACCTTGCCCTCGGTGCTTTTCATTGAGCGGGCGGGGCCGTCCGGTCTCGACGAGCACCCCGGTACGAATATTCAGGAAGGTGCCGCCGACGTAGCTGGTATTCTGAACGCGTTGCTGGCCAGCCCATCGTGGTCGTCGTCGGCATTCATCCTAAGCTACGATGAGCATGGCGGGTTGTATGACCACGTGATCCCGCCGAGAATGACCCCGCCCGACAGCATCAAGCCGATGTTGCTCTCCGGTGATCGATGGGGCGACTTTGGGCATGCCGGAATCCGGCTGCCGATTACGGTAGTGTCGCCCTGGGTGAAGCCGAACTTCGTGTCGCACACTTTTCGGGAGATCACGTCCATTCTGCGTTTCATCGAGGTGACCTTCAATGTGCCGCCGCTGACGGCACGCGACGCGAATGCCGACGACATGATAGAGTTCTTCGACTTCTCAAATCCCTACTGGCTGACTCCACCGCCCTTGCCGGTGCAGCCGACCAACGGAACATGCGACATAAGCAAGGAAAAGGCGCCGGGATATTAGGGCTTCTCGGGAGGTGTTCCGGGATTCGAACTGGTATTCACGGTTACGGGCGTGAGCACGGGCATGCCGTCGCGAGTTTCGATTTTGTACTCGACGTAGGAGGACGATGAAGGACAGCAACGGGGATCAGATTCCCGGTAGCGCTTATAGGAAGCCACGATGCTTGCCAGCTTAGGGAACTGAAGGTGGCTCAGATCGCCGTCCTCACGCGAATCCATCGGCGCAGGCGCCAGTGTGCCGGCAAATTTGGAGCCCTCGAATACGAAGCCCTGGTAACCCATAGGTCGGCACATGCCGTCGAAACCCGAAGTTCCGAGGATTACGCGCACATTCTCGAACAAATGCAGGGGACCAATCAGCTTCCAGCCAGCGGCGATGACCGCCTGGTCGGCTTTATTTTTAGATGTGAGCCGTATCTGCTCTCCACACCGCCACAGATTGCTATCGTCTTCGACGATGGGTCTGGGTAGCGCCTGGCCCGGCTGGTTCCAATTTGGCGCCGGGTTGCTGTCGAGCCACGACTTGGATTTCGCGGCGCTCGATGCTGTCGACTGAGCCATCAGAGCCGTGTGAGCAATCGTCACACACAACGAAATCAAGACGACAGTCGCCAGCGCGGAAAATGACCTCCTCTTGCGCGAATCGAGCATCACTACTGTACCTCCACCGAGACCAGATCCCCAGTTGTTTTGCCGCTCGCCCGATAATTGATCGCGACCGGCTGACCCGACCAATCGCATGCAAACTTGTCGGCGCCAATCACCAGCAAAGACTTGTAATCTTCAGTGTGCAGGGTCAAAGTCTTTTTGCCGCTCACAACCGTGACGGTCGCGCTGGGGGAGTGAGAACAATCCACGCTGACCACCTTCCCTTTAAGAAATTCGATCGGTCCAGTGGCGGGAGGAAATTCAGGCTTCTTAGCCGCCGTTTTCGTTTCGCTCTTTTCGTCGCTCCCGGATTGTTTCGCGTGGCTGCTCTCGCCTGCCGTCGCCGGCGAGGTATTGGTCGCGCTCGAGGCAGCGCTCGGAGCACTTAAACCTGCGGCGCTCGTTGAACTCGCGGGAGGGGTCTCTCGCCGGGTGGTGCCATACTTTTGCGTTGTCCCCATTTCGGCAAGTTGCGAGCTTGCTTCCGCTGCTACTTCAGGATCGCCGCTGGATTTCAGGCGTTCAAAGACGGCACGGGCCGCTTCAAATTTCTTTCCTTCCATGTACACACGTCCCAGGTTGCAGACGTACTGCTGATTGCGCGGATTCAGCTTCAGAGCAGCGCGAATCGCGTCCAACGCCGAATTCGGGCCTCCGCCCTCCACTCTGGCCATTGCGAGCATGTTGTATGCCTCGCCAAACTCGGGATACCAGTCGAGCACTGCTTTCAAATCCTGCATCATGTTGGCGAGCCCTTGGATGGGCTGCCCGGTGGCCTGCGCCATACGAAATTTCAGCACGGCGAGATAGTAGCGCAACCAGGGGTTCTTCTGATCCAGCTCCGCCGCTGTGCCCAGCTCTTCCGTCGCTTTTTCGAAATCCTTTTTTTGGAGGTAATCCCATGCCAAAGCCCGGTGTGCCGCGGCGTTATCTGCACTGCCGCCAGTGAGCGCCTGCAGGTCTCGCACTCCCTGGTCGTGATGCTCCGCCTGGCGCGCCATGATGTCGCCCATTAGCGCTCGCGCGTCCGCGTCAGGAAATTCAGTCGAGCTCATGCCGATATCATCGGGATTGAGCGGAGCGGTAAACTGCTTTGCCATGCCTTGGCCGGCGGCCGCATTCAATGACTGAAAGTAGCTTTTAATGTTCTCCTCAAATTTCGCCGGCGGCATCCCAAACGCTTTTTCGATGGCCTCCCCTTCAGGAAGCTTCTGGTTCTGCACCAGGTCGAAATAGGTTCCCGCCTGCGGCAGCAGTTCTTTATTCAAGAGGTAATGCATGACGATCCAGGACTCGGCATAAAACAGCGGAGCGCTTTTTGCCGGGTCAGCCGCAGAAGATACAGGTTGCATCGTGAACAGGTCTGCGAGCGGGAGCCAGGCTTGCCCGTTGAGTAATTCAGTAGAGGATGGCTTCGCGCCACTGCCGTACACCTGTTCCTTGTAGGACAGATCGGCAGTGGGGTCACCACCGATCTGCGCGTACGTGTCGGTAAGACGCAAAGACGAAAAATATTCTGCCAGCCCTTCATCGAACCAGGGCTGGGTCGGAGGATAGTTGAAATCGAGAAGGAGGTGGGCGAAATCGTGGCCTATCCCGCGCCAGGGCTCAGCATCGGACACGTTCAGGACGATGAACGCCCGATCGGCCTCTGAGAGCAAAAAACCCGGTGCGGAAATAGGATGCCCGTTCCTGACCGGCGCCATGCTCAAGTACTTCTGATCATCTTTAAGTGCGAGAACAGTGACCGGCTCTGACATGTTTAGCCGTGTCCTCATGAGAAGGCCCGCGAAGACGGACCGCATCTGCTCAAGCCGAACCGCTACTTCGCGCCCGCGCTTTTCCGGAGCATCGGTCAGCACGACGAAGTGCTGCGCATGCACCTCGGTCCGAGGTGGAGGGGTGTTTTTGGCATGGGCAGGCAGCGAGAGCAGGAGCAATAGACACGCGGCCGTTACTGGGACGAGGCTGCGAAAGGTGTGACTTCCGCGAAACATGCGATTCTGCAGGCGCTCAGATCTGCTTAAGAATGCTAGCATGGCCGGCTCTCCGGGAAGCAAAGCAGACACTCCATCCATCCCTGTTTATGTTTAGAGATTACTCCCATTTCCAGCATGCCGAGCGCTAACCGTTGGTTAGCTGGCCAGTCCAAAGAACCGGAGGCTGCAGCCGCTGCGATTGCCCGATCTCTCCGGCTTCAGGAAGCGCCATGCGCATGCTCCTTGACACCTTCGCTCAGACCCTGCGCACGCTTTGGGCGCACAAGCTTCGATCATTCCTGACCATGTTCGGTATCGCCTGGGGAGTCGGCTCATTACTTCTGTTGGTCGGCGTAGGCGAAGGATTCCGCAACGGCAATCGCAAGCAACTGGAGACTTTCGGCAAAAACATCATCTTTTTCTTTGGTGGGCGCGCCCCCGCGGTCGAAGGCAGCTTCAGCGCGATGAAATGGTTCAACCTGACCTACGACGATTACGTCGCGATTAAGTCGCAGAGCAAGCTGGCAGTGAACATCTCGCCGGTTATCGCGCGCGACGACATTCGCGCTGTAAGCGATTACACCAGCACCAACGGGCAAGTCTCGGGTGTGCCGCCCATTTACAGCCAGGTGCGCACCATTCCCTTGCAGGTTGGACGCTGGATCAATGATGAGGACAACGACGAGCACCGTAGGGTGTGCGTGCTCGGACGCGAGATGACACGCAACATGTTCCCCGGCCGTCCCGCCGTGGGGAACACAATCTTGCTAAATGGAATCCGCTTCGAAGTGATCGGTATGTTGTCGATGATTGGCCACGAGGAACATAACGCCACCAACATACGCATTTTCGTGCCGTTTAACACGATGCGCGAGCTCTTCCCACTTAAAGGCGATAACTCCAAAGACGGCAACGCAATCTCGTTTATCAATTACCAGCCGCGCAGCTTCGACGAGAACGAAGAAGCGAAGCGCGAGTTGCATAGGATCGTCGCCCGCAATCACGGCGGCTTCGATCCCAGTGACAAGGAAATCTGGGAAGAGTGGGACACGGTGAAGAATCAGAAGACCATGGGCAAGATCTTTACCGCCATGGACTGGTTTCTCGGCGGAGTTGGACTGGTCACGCTCGCACTGGGCGCGATCGGGATCGTCAACATTATGCTCGTCGCTGTAACGGAGCGAACGCGTGAGATTGGACTTCGCAAGGCGCTGGGTGCAACCACTCGCAATATCCTCTTTCAATTTTTCCTTGAAGGCGCATTCCTCACGCTTTTGAGCGGAGTGGTTGGTGTAGGGGCAGCGCTGCTGGTTGTCCATCTTCTTTCGGGAGTGCAACTGCCGCAGGGCTTTGATACGCCCCGGGTGGTGCCGATTTCCGCCATAGGTGCTGTACTCTCATTGGCGATCGCTGGCATCGCCGCCGGGCTGTATCCGGCCCGCAGAGCGGCTGCGCTGGAACCGGTCGAAGCTTTGCGGCAGGAGTAAACCATGACTAACGATTTGCTGAAGGAAGCCTACGGCGCCATGCGCCACAACCGCCGCCGCACCAGTCTGACCATGCTGGGCATGGCTTGGGGCATTGCCACCGTCGTGATCCTGCTGGCCTTCGGATCTGGATTCGAGCATGCCATCAACACGATCTTCAGTTCATGGGGAGTCGACGTCATTGGCGTATTCCCAGGCCGTACTTCGCTGCAGTCCGGCGGGGCCAAAGCCGGCAGCGAGGTTCGGCTTAAAGTCGCGGACGTCGATTACATCCGCAATGAAGTACCGATGATCAAGGGCGTCACGCCGGTGTTCGACAAGCAGAATGGCGCCACGATTCAGCACGACACCCGCACGTTCACCAACTTGTTTCTGACCGGCACCTACCCGGTTTACCAGCGCATTCGTGACTTCGAGGTGGCTATCGGGCGCGGCATCAGCGAGGATGACCAGGCCACCCACGCCCGCGTGGCTGTGATCGGCGAGGATGCAAGACAGAGGCTGTTTTCAGGCGAACCTGCCCTGGGCCAGAGCATTCGGATCAATGGCATGAGCTTCGAGGTGATTGGGGTATATCAACGTAAAGTGCAAGGCGGGGATAATAACGACAACAGCATGGTCGTTATTCCGTTCAGCACCATAGGCGATCTCTACGACACGCAGTACATAACCGGCATCTTCATGGATTATGAAGGGCAGGATCACCAGCAGTTGGCGCGGGTGGTGAGATCGGTGCTCGCAGCTCACCATAACTTCCGTCCCGACGACCACCGCGCCGTCTTCATTGCGGATTTCAAGGAAGATTTTGACGACTTCCGGATTGTGATCACCGCGTTGAAGGTGTTGCTCGCGTTTATCGGTGCGCTGACCCTGGGAATTGGTGGCATCGGTCTGATGAACATCATGCTGGTATCGGTCCAGCAGCGCACACGCGAAATCGGGGTGGAAAAAGCCCTGGGCGCCCACAGGACGCATATCCTTTTTCAGTTCCTGGCGGAAGCTCTGGCCATAACCTTCACCGGCGGAGTATCCGGCATCCTGATCGCTTACCTGATCTCCTGGAGCGTGGGTTCGCTAACGTTGATGAGTGCATTCGGCGAAAATTTGCAGGCCGGCGACATCCACCTGCACATCAATGCAGGCAGCCTGCTCTTAGCCACCCTCATCCTCAGCATTGTAGGAATTATCAGCGGTATGTTGCCTGCCATCCGCGCAGCGAGATTGGATCCTATCGAGAGCCTGCGCTACGAGTGAGCGTATAGCCGGGAGCCTCTAATCCAATCCTAAAGGTGATCCGGTCGCTGGCGCCGGTTGCGACGGCTGCACGAAATTTGATCCATGGTTGTTGCGATTGCCGAGCGCAACCACCATTGACATGTCCTTTGGATAGACCACGTCGTGCCCGCGCGCCAGGAAGTGCGAGTAGACAGACATTCCCGCACCGTAAAAGCCGAATCCCGAGGCCACCACCCGGGAACGTGCCAGCGCGCCCACAATCGTGCCGATGAGTCCGAATCCGGAAGCTCCGTTGGCCGCATTTCCGCCGATATCTTGACGATCTGCCGCGTGCAGTCCGCGGTCGCTGTCTGGCGCGACCGAGGATGCAGCCAGCATGACGGAGATGGCCGTGGTCAGATACCGTGTTTTCGGCGTCGTTACCTGCGCTCCGCCTTCCGAGTCCAGGCTCAAATGTTCTTTTCCTGCGACCGCGACGCCTTCCAGGCTGGCCTGAACCTTCTCCTCGATCCCACTGGGTGGCACCACTTCATGAAAAACAATACGAAGCTGGCCATTTCGGCCCAACCGTCGCGCTGGGCGCACCTGTAGTACCGTGCCCCTGAGGTGGCTGCCTTCGGGGAGACAAAGCTGGTTTGCCGCCATCAGCGGCTGGGTGATCACAGCATCAACGGAATCTCCGCGCTTGCTTGTAGCCGAACTGAGCGGAGTGTCGAGGAACGCATGGACCACGCTGCCGGAAGGCGGCGGCGTTCCGATTGCGGCAAGCGACTGGGGTTGCAGCGGCTCGGAGCCAAAATCGAGCGGCTGCTGTAGATCCGCGTTGAAGCTTGTGCCCGCCTGCAGGTACTGGGGACGATAGGGAAGTTCCGATTGTGCCAGGCGCTTCAGCCGCTGCATCTTGCCGGGTTCGTGCAGCTGTCTCATCGCGCTGTCCCATTGCTGGTGGGCCTGTTGCTTCGCTTCCTGGATTTTCCGGGAAGCCATGTTGCCGGCTACGTTCCCGTGCGGTTTGGCCGCCGGCACCATCTGCAGCACACCCGCCGATGCCGGCGATACGGCAGTTTGAATCGATATCTCGCGTCCGCCCGCGAGCCGCAGCGTGTTGAACTCGATATGCACTTGCCGGTCGGGCGAAAAATCCGCATTCATCGCCGCCGTGGTTCGCCGCTTCTTGGAAACGCCTTCGATCTCCGCAATCTTGCCCAGGACCTCCGTTCCCACCGGAATCAGCAGCTTATCGAACGCATAGACAGGCTCGACGAGTTTGCCATGGACTGGCTGGCCTGTATTGCGGATTCGGACTTCCTTATCGAGAGCCACTTTCAGCGGAGTCCCGGAAGGAACCGTCAGTGGAATCGAATCGTTCGTTACCCGGGCTGGCACTGTGGGGGGCTCAAGCGCGGGGGTGCCCGTGGGCCGCGTTTTCAGCACTTGTGCGGATAGCCAGCTACTCAAAAGGCAGGTAACGATGACGGCTTTACAGGAGCGGCGCATACGGCGTTTTCCTCTGGACGGCAGAAAAGGAACTCTGGACGGTGGCGGAATAGACCCACTATATAAGAGAAGATGGCGCAAGGTGCAATCTCCTGCAGCTCTTTACCTATTTTTACGATCAGAGGGTTTCCCGCAGGTCTGCTCCTGACATGAAGTTTTTGTCATGTGCAAAGTGCGCAGGCCGCTCCTATCGAGCCTAGTAGATAAGATCGATATGCATCGATGTGAAACATCTTTCATCTTGACAGCGGAAGTCTTGGTGACGAGAATACCTGAAGCAGTTCTGCCGGATTTGCTCCCATCCACTCCGGAATAGCTCCCTGATCTCGTCGGCGCGGGCACAAACGCTGTGAAGTGTGTTCGTTTCACAATTCAAATACTCCCATGAGGTTAGTTTGATGAAAAAGTGCTTGTTGAGCTGTGTAATATGCCTGTGTTTCGCAACCTGCGTCTTTGCTCAGGGGCTTCCCCGCAGCATGCATGTGCTGCGGCCCTATGGCCAGCAACCCCAGCCCCCGGCAGGTGGCAAGACCATCACCTACAATGGCGGCCCGATCATGAGTGCTCCGACCACCGTCTACGTGATCTACTACGGCACCTGGAGCACTCGCGCTACCACCGTGGTGGACAACTTCATCTCCGCGCTGAACGGTTCACCGCAGTTCAACGTCAACACGACCTACTTTGACAAGACGGGTGCCGTCGTTCAGAACACGGTTCTGTACGATCCTAAGGTCGACAGTTATGTCGACAACTACTCTTTCGGGAAAAACATTAACGATGGCCAGATTCAACAGGTCGTGGCCAATGCCATCAGCGGCGGTCATCTGCCGAATGATGTCAACGGCGTTTACTTCGTGCTGACCGCTACCGATGTGAAAGACCCCGATGGCTTCTGCAGCTTCTTCTGCGGATACCACGGGCCGTCAACCTCCATCGTTCAGGGCGAGACCATCAAGTACTCCATGGTCGGCAACGCCGCCACCCAGTGTCCGTCGGGTTGTATTGGCAACACCGCGATCTATCACGACAAGACCAGCCCCAACGGCGACATGGGTGCCGATGGCGCGGTAAGCGTGATCTATCATGAGCTGTCCGAAACCGTGAGCGATCCCGAAGTGAATCTGGGATTCAACACCACGGCATGGAATGGCGCTTTTGGCGAGAACGGTGACGCTTGCGCCTGGATGTTTGGTACGACCAAGCTGACTTCGAAGGGCGCACACTACAACAATGTAATGAGCGGTCACCCTTACCTGATCCAGCTGATGCTGCGCAATGACGGCACGTCGCTGGGAACGGATCCGGGAACCTGCGTGAAAGGAAAATAGGACGTCGGGTCAAGCCTCAGCTTGAGCCGAGTCTTTGATGTGAGGGGATCGCCCAAACAGCGGTCCCTTCACATTTTTCGTGCAACGTCCTGTCTCGCCTCAGGCTGCGCGTCCCGCCTCGACTCGCGCGTAACCTTCCGCGCTGTAGCAAATCGCCCGGTCGAAGAACTGGTCAAGCAAGCGCAGCAGTTCGAGTTCGCCATAAATTTCCAGCGGTCCTTGCAGGAATCCCTGGCGCGCCAGGAAGTCCCACAACTGCTCCTTGATCATGACGAATCCCCAGCAAAGATCGGCCACGGCGACATCCTGGGCCGCACGGCGCGCCCCCAGTTCCGTGTAACGCTTTTCAATGTCGATTTCAGTCTTGGTCAGAAGCCACTCGCTCAAGTGCTGCAAGATTTCACGGATGCGGGCGTGCAGTTCCTCTGCGGGCACTTTACTGAGGTCCTTTGTACGAGACGATGATTGAAACGTGCGCATTAAGGACTCGGCAATCTCCTCAGAATGGTCCTCGATGAGGCGCACCAGACGCAATGCGATCATTTACATCCTCCCCAGTTATTCCGATGCAGGCAGGCATGGGTTGGATGCTGTGGATCAGAGTGTCATGTCGGAGAGCCTTTGTGCCAGCGGCAATATTGGGCAGATCGGCTCAGGCCGAAGCTCCGAAGCGTACCGAGACCAGCTTTGAGACGCCGGGCTCCTGCATGGTTACTCCGTACAGCACGGGAGCGATGCTCATGGTCTTTTTGCTGTGCGTGATCAGCACAAATTGAGTCTGCACACTCATTTCCCGCACCAGCTCCGTAAATCGGCCAATGTTGGCTTCGTCGAGGGGAGCATCCACTTCGTCGAGAATGCAGAAGGGGCTCGGCTGGTACTGGAATATTCCGACGAGCAGGGCGAGCGCGGTCAGCGCCTTCTCGCCGCCGGAGAGCAGGAGTACATTCTGCAGTTTCTTCCCCGGAGGTGAGGCGACTACGTCGATGCCGCTTTCCGCGCTGTTCTCCTCGTCGGTGAGGCGCATCAATGCGTTGCCGCCGCCAAATAATTTCTTGAACGTGATTTGGAAATTCTCATTGATCTTGTGGAAAGCTTCCTCGAACTTGTGGCGCGATACGGTATCGATTTCCTTAATGGTTGCTTGTGTGTTCTGGATTGACTCCAGCAGATCTGTGCGTTGCGTTTCGAGAAAGGAGTGGCGCTCCGCGGTTTCCTTGTACTCTTCCAGCGCCATCATATTGACCGGACCCATGGCATCAAGCCGGGTTCGCATCTCGCGGTAAGCTTGATCCTCGCTGGCGAGGTGGTCACCGCTGGCGATCATGATCGCGGGATCGGCTATGAGTTGCGCGCGCTGTATGCCCAGTTCGTTGAGGCAAGTCTCCGCCATGTAGTGTTCGTCAGACTGGAGCTTGGCGGCAGCCGCTGAGAGCTCGCCTCGCCGATCACGAGCCTGGTCCAGCAATTGCCGTGCGGTTTTCAGCGCGCCTTCTATCTCCGCCAGCCGAGCGCGGATCTGTTCAGATTCAAATTGCAGCAAGCCATCGCGAGCTTCTCCGGCATTGCGCTCGGCATCGAGATCGACCATCTGGCTCGTCAGTTGGAAATTGTCCTTCTCGCGCTGCTCCCGTTCCTGGTTAGCCGACTCGATCTGTTGATACAGGCTGTTGGCGCGATGTCGCATCTCCGAAACAAGCGACTCGATTCTCTGCAGCACCGCCGCCGCAGAGCGATGGCGTTCCTCAAGTGCTGCCACGCGGGCCGCGCGTTGCGAAGCGCTCTGCGCGGCCATATCGCGAGCCTGTCGTATTTGCGCAAAGCGCTCCTGGCCGATGGCCATTTCGCGCTCGATGGCGCTCCGTTTCTCTTCGAACTCGCGAATACTATTTTGCCGACTGGCGATCAGTTCTTCCTGTTGCGCCCGGTCTCCGGAGAGCCGTCGCAATTCCCGCGTGCTGGTTTCAAGCCGCTCATTGACGCGGTTCATCTCCGACTCGAGTTGCCGGAGCATGTGGCCTGAAGTCATCGCCTGCTTTTCGGCTTCCCGCTTGGCGGCTTCTAGACGGTCCAGCAGGGAAGTGAGTTCATTGATCTCGCGGCCAAGCGTCAGCACCCGCATTTCGGAATCGCGCAATCCTCGTTCGAGTTCTTCCAACAGGCGCATCACTTCCCGCAGTTCACGCTTCATAGAAAGCGGACCTTCGGCGCGCTGCTTGCCGCCGGTGACGGTCACGTTGTGAAAGCACTCGCCCGATTGAGAAAGGAAGAATGCGTCAGGATTTCCCAAGGCAAGCTCGCGGCCCAGGCCGGAATCCGGAACAATGTAGCCGTCGCGTAACTTGGGCAGGATTACTTCCAGCGATTTGCCGAATCCATCCAGGACCCGGATCGTGTTCTTTAGCGGAAGAATGGAGTGGCCGACCGGCGTATGCCGCGTACTCTCGTCGAGCGCAAAAGAGAATTTCGCCTGCGAGTCTTCGGGGTGGACCAGGAACGTGGCCCGCCCATCGACATCGTTGCGCAGCAGGCGCAGCCCTTCATCCGCCGCGTCCCATGATTTCACCACGATGTAATTGAGTTCATCGCGGAGAAAATCTTCCACCACCCGCTCGTAGTGGGGTTCCACTTCGAGAAAATCGGCCAGCACTCCTACCGGAGCCAGCCCGCCTTGCATCCCGCCCGACTGAAAAAGGCGGCGCACGGATTCCGTAGAATAGCCATGCTCGGCGATCACCGCCTCGAGAGAGCCCTTCTTGCCGATCGCCGACGCATACTCGGCACGCAAGCGGTCCAAGTGGCTTTTGGCCTCGTTCTCCTCACGGCGCTTGGAATCCATGGTTTGCCGCGTCTGCGAAATCTCTCCGGTCAGCGCAGCGACACGTTGCGATACCGTTTCAAATTCCAGCCCGATTTGCCCGCGCTGCCCGCCAAAGACCTCGACCTGCGAGCTTCCGGCTGCGATCTCCGCCTGAAGGCGCTGAGTTTCGCGATCTACAGCGGCCAGCCTCTCCTGCGCCTGTGTCAGTTGGTTACGCAGGTCGGCGGCCGAAGCGACGGCTTCCATAATGGCGGCTCGCCATTCTTCCTGTTGCCATTCCAGTTGCGTAAGGTCAGCGGCAGCGTGGTCTGCTTCCTCTTGCGAGAGCTTCAATTCATTTTGTGCGGCGGCGAGGTCGGCTGCGGCCGATTCGAGCACCTGTCGGTTCGAATCCAGTTCCGATTCCAGGGCCGCGAGACGGTGGCGAGCCTGCGACAACTCTGCCTCGGCTGAGGCGACCCGCACCACCAACTCCGCGCAACGCTCCTCATTGCCGCGCTGGCGCGCCAGGGAGCGGTCTGCTTCAATCTCAATCTCTTTCAGGCGCTGGCGGTTCTGCTCTACCTCTCCGCTCACGGCGTATCCACGCTGGGTGCGCTCACTATGCTCCAGCTCCAACTGCTGCGCCGTGGCGTTCTGCTCCTGTAACTGCTCGGAAATCTCGTTGATCTGAGCGTCGAGATCAGCACTTTCCTGGTCGATCTGCGCAAACTTACTGGCGAGCACGACCCGCAATTTGGCACGCATCTCGTCCCGCAGCCGAGCAAAGCGTTCCGCCTTCGACGCCTGCCGCTTGAGCGAATTCATCTGCCGCGTAACTTCCTCGAAGATGTCATTTACCCGCGCCAGGTTAAGCTTGGCGTCTTCAAGCCGCGCCTCCGCCAGCCTTTTTCTGGTTTTGAACTTGGTAATGCCGGCAGCTTCTTCGATGATGGCTCGGCGATCTGTGGGACGGCTACTGAGAATCTGCCCAATCCGGCCCTGTTCGATCAATGCGTACGATTCAGGCCCCAGGCCCGTGCCCATGAACAGCTCCTGGATATCGCGCAAACGGCAGAGCTTTCCGTTAAGCAGGTATTCGCTGTCTCCCGACCGGAACAGCCGGCGTGTGACATGGATCTCGCCCGAGTGAAAATTCTGCTGGAACTTGCGGCGCCGTATTTTGAGCACCACCTGCTGACTGTCGCCATTGGAACTTTCCACGCTTGGCGAAGCTGCTCCCTCCGGGGCAGTGCCGATAGTCGTATTACTGGATTCCTCGGTTTGCCCGGGCTGAGCTTCCTCAATCGCGCGATCCGTTTCCTGTGCCGCTCGGGCGCGAATTTCCGCTTCGTCCCAGTCCTGGGTGCCGAGCTCTCCCTCCCCCGGCATGTCGTTCTCGATTTCGATCTGGGTTGGTTCGCCGGCATCCGTGCCGTCATAGGTCTCAGGATCGATCAGCGTCAGGCCCACTTCGGCCATACCGGTTGGCTTGCGATCACGCGTCCCCGCGAATATAACGTCTTCCATGCGCGAACCGCGCAGAGACTTGGCGGATTGCTCTCCCAGCACCCAGGAGATTGCGTCCGCGATATTGGACTTGCCGCATCCGTTGGGGCCAATAATGGCAGCTACGCCGTCGCCGGGGAATTTGAGTTCGGTGCGATCGCAAAAGGACTTGAATCCCAGGATTTGCAGCTTCTTCAGTTTGAGCAACGTCCACTCCTTCGGCACTTTAGGACGCTATCGACTGCGTTTTAGTGCCCGCACTGTTTGCGCTGGCTGGGGCGCGCTGCACGGTTCGCCGGTAGGAAAGGCCCCGTTTACTCTTCGGATGCCTCCCTTATAGTGGCTGGATTCAACGCCAGCGCTGCCGGAGCAGAGCTGGCACGGTTGCCAGCTACTGTAAAGGCGAATAGGGGCAGGGGTCAAGCATGAAAACACCATATATGGTGTACCGCTCGTCCGCAGCCTGACATATTGCACACACAACGCGTCATTTGCGCGTTATTGAGATAGGGAAGAAAGGAGGCGGGACGAATCGCGAGAGCGCATTAACTCTAGCGCACGTGCCTGGTCGAAGCAATCAGGAAAGCCCTGACTACGCAGCCCGGGGTTTCCCTTTGGTGTCCGGGTCGTGCAAGGCGTTATCAGCCAGTTCCAGCCAACGGCTGAGCTGCGCATTCATCGCGTCGTTCTCTCGCCGGGCATAGGGGAGGTGTGGTTGCGAATAGGGAAGGGTGTCCGGCAGCACGTCTAAGGGCGTGCGGCGCCGTCGGTCCAAAGCCATATTGCTCACGATCTTCCCCAGTCTTTTCTTCAACTGGCAGCAATGTATCGTGACTGCCAGTTTTGTTCGATAGGGGACATAGGGTAGCTATGGCGAAATCCGAGGGTAGCCGACCCTATAGGGCTTAGGCAGGAGTCTAACGGCGGGTCTCTAACTCGAGAGGAAGGTCGAAGCGTAGCATCTCGTCAGTCGCGGTTAGGGGTTCTCCAGCCGCCTGGCAGTTGCGCGGAACTGGGCCGCGGAATACCTGTTTGCCATTCAGCACCACTCGAACCTGCCCTGCTTTCGGGAACATATCCGAACGCAGGAGAAGACGAATCTGGCTGGCGCCATCCGTGGTTATCGCCACCGTACCGTCAGTCTTGATCTGCGCATCAACTTCCGCAGTGTCCTTCGATTTGTGAAGCAGCTCAACCCAGTAGCGCCGTGGATATGAGAGATCCGACCAGCGCGCAGACACGCGCGTTGGAGACGGGTCGCGCTCCTGTTTCTGCAGGAAAGGCAGGCTCAATCCATCGTCAGTCTCCAACGTAATCTCGTGTGCGCGCCCCTTGAGGATGTGAAATTCGGGATGTACTCGGGGTGACAGTTTCATGAGCGACGTATAGGTTTCTTGCGAGCAGTCCGCGGAAATGAGCGGGTCCTTGTCCCCGTGCACGAAAAGAATCGGTAAATTGACAACGTTGGGAAGTGAGTCGGCGATTTCCGGGATGCACTGGCCCGCGCCCATCAGCGATACCACCGCTGCAAACCGCTGCGGCCATAAAGTCGCGTAATAAAGCGCCCCAGTGCCCCCGTTGCTGTACCCGGCAACGTACACGCGATTGCGATCCACATTGAACTCGTCCAGCACGTGCTTCAGCAGCGCGTCGACCCGTGACGCGATCTCCGGTTTCCACCACAGGCCTCCGGCTTGTGGATACACCACGATATATTCCGATTGCGAGAGCACATCGTCCCCGGTACGCACACCGTCGATGGCAAATCCCGCACCGCCGCTCAGGTAAATCAATAATGGGAATGGGCGATCGCCGCGATAGTCCAGAGGCACGTGAACCATGAACAGCTGATCGCCGCGGCCATCTGCAACCACGCGCAAAGAGGTACCCAGTCGTTGGGGAATATATTTGGGGGGAGGAGCAGGACACTCATCAGCCCGCGACGGGGCGGTTGCCGCCGGTTTCGCATCAAGCAATTGGGCAGCCGTACTTTTCACCAGCGGATCGTTGCTTGCGGAAAGTTCAACCACTCGATTGCGGTCTGTAACCGCCAGGTGACGTTGAAACAGGATGGCCAACGCCTGGCTCTGCACTTCACCATCATTTGAGTGCAAAACCTCTTCCAGCGCCGGTAAAGGAAACACCGCCCACGGCGAGAGCAGCAATGATTGCATGGCCGCCTGCTGCGTATCCGGCGCCCGCAACCACGTCTCCAGGCTTTCGTGACGCCTTCGCTCGGTCAATTCGAAGACCGCCCGCTCGACGATAGTTTCTCCTTCCCCGCCTGGATACTCGGCATAAAAGATGAGCTTGCGAATGAAGCCTTCTACGGGACACCACCAATAAACGAGTTCCGCGCCTTCTGGCGCTGCTTTGCCCTCAACGCGATAGCAACTGGTGTCGCCGAGGTTTTCGAGCGCGGCTAAACGGAAATTCCAGGAAAGCAGCCCGCCGCCGCGCCACGTGTCTCCAATTTTTACGGCAGTTTGAGGAAGAGCCTCGATTTCATGAACGGCGAAGAGCATCCGACTCGTATTCTCACGATTGACCTGCCAATAATCGAGTCCCACTCCGGTGGGAGAGAATTCGTTGGCTTCAGAAAATCGAACCGGGCGTCGCGCCATGCGGTTTTGAAATTTGGGCAACTCCTGCGCGAGCTTGTCGTGTCCCTTCTCGCGGTACAGCAACAGATCCGCTGTTTGTCGATTCCTCTGGAAACCAATGCTGAGCCGGCCATTCTGCTCGCCCGTGACCAGAACATGGGTGGTGAACTGGGCGCGAGTCTTGCTCTGCGTTTCGCCCTTGAATTCGCGTTCAAAGCTGTAGCGATAGACCAGGTGATCTCCGGGACGGAGATCATATTTCCATGGTGGCGAGGCGGACTGCGCGATGGCAGGACCGCACCAAGTCAAAGACCAAATGGCAGCCCAGATCACTCGCACAGACGCGCTTACCAACTGTTGAACTGGCATGATGGTCCATTACTTTGGACGTGCGGCAACAAAAATGGGCACAGGTCGTTTTGCCTGTGCCCCGATTTCCAAAATCGCCGGGCGGTACGCAATCGCATGAATGCTTACGCCTTGCTGCCCAGTGTCTCAAAGAACACGCAAATGGTTTCGATGCCCCGGTAAAAGTTGGGAATATGGAACTTCTCGTTGGGTGCGTGCAGGTTATCATCGGGCAGGCCGAAGCCCATCATCACGCTGGGAATTTTCAGCACATCCTGAAAATCGGTCACAATCGGAATTGAACCACCCGAGCGGATAAACACAGTCTCTTTCTTGAAGACGTCGTGCAAAGCATCGGTGGCTGCCTTGATGAACCGGTTATCCGTCCCGACTACGCAGGCGGGCCCTTTGCTCCACACCTTGATCTTCACATCGATGCCTTTGGGCGTGATCTTCTTCACGTAGGCTTCATATCGCTTCAGGATGTCTTCTGGATCCTGGTTAGGCACCAGTCGCATCGAGACCTTAGCCGCTGCCTTTGCCGGTATGACGGTCTTTGCTCCCACGGCGGTAAATCCGCCGGGCATGCCGTGGACCTCGAGCGTAGGCCGCGCCCACAGTCGGTACAGGGTCGGATATTCCTTCTCTCCGGTGAGAGTAGTTGACCCCACTTCGGTTTTGCGGAACGTCTCATCCTTAAACGGCAGCCGCTTCCACGCCTTTAGTTCATCCTTCGTGGGCGCCTTCACGTCTTTGTAAAATCCGGGAATCAGGATCTTGCCCTTCGCGTCTTTCAGCTTGCTGATAATTTCGATCAGACCAAAGAATGGATTGGGCGCTGCACCGCCGTATATTCCGGAATGCAGGTCGGTCTTGGGCCCCACCGCTTCCAGTTCGGTGTACACCAGGCCGCGCAGGCCCACGCACAGAGTGGGAAGATCGGGTGCGAACAGTTCTGTGTCACAGACCAGCGCGAAATCCGCCTTCAGCTTGCTTTTCTGCTTGCGGACGTACTCGGCGATCGACTCACCGCCAACTTCTTCCTCCCCTTCGATCAGCACTTTCACGTTCAGCGGAAGTTTGCCATTGCCCGCCTTCATCAAGGCTTCCAGAGCTTTCACTTCCATCCACAGTTGGCCTTTATCATCCACCGCGCCGCGGGCATAGATGTTGTTGTTGCGTTCGGTGGGCTCAAACGGCGGTGAGATCCACTCGTCCACCGGGTCGGGTGGCTGCACGTCATAATGTGCATACATCAGAACCGTAGGCTTGCCGGCTGCATGCAACCAGTCGGCATAAATGAGCGGATGACCGCTGGTGGAAATAACTTCCACATTTTCCATACCAATGCGGCGTAGTTCACTGGCCACAAAATCCGCGGCCTTCCGCACATCGGACTTGTGTTCATCGAGCGTGCTGATGCTGGGGATGCGAAGCAGATCTTTAAGTTCGCTTAAGAAGCGCTGTTGGTTCTCTCGCGCGTAACTTACTGCCGGGGAGGCCATACGTGTGTCCCTTTCTCGCGGAGCAGGCGATGGAAGAGGAAAATTTAAATGCTCAAAACACGCCAGTATACCCGAATGGCGGGGTCTTTCGGTGAGGCTCGTCCCCACCCCGGGCGGCTGCACAACCGCAAACAACCATCAGGGAAGCTGCCTATGCTGCCCGTTGAAACCTCGCGGGAGAGAAGGCCGCCAAGCTGATTTGCGGCTCCTCCCCGCAGATAACGTCGGCCAGCACGCGGGCGGTAATTGGCGCCAGCAGAATGCCGTCGCGGAAGTGGCCGGTGGCGACATAGTAGCCGGGAGTGGCGGTTGCACCGAGAATCGGCAGATTGTCCGCGGTGCCCGGCCGCAGTCCAGCCCAGTCCTCCAAGATCTGCGCGCTGGCAAATTTCGGAACCAGCTTGACCGCGTCACGATGCATACGCTGAATTGTTGCCGGCACCGTGCGTTTGTCAAAGCCGGCCTCCTCCACCGTGGAGCCTACCAGAACCCGGCCGTCGCTGCGCGGAATGAGATAGGCTTCCGGCGCGCGTACGACGTGCCGTGGAGCGGATTCCTTGCCTGCTGTCACACACAACATTTGTCCTTTGACCGGCCGTGTGGGAAAGCGATGAGCGCCGATCTGGCCCGACCATGCGCCTGCGCAATTGATCACGATGGGGGCGAGGAAGCTGGTTTTTACGGTGCTCACGCCAACTACTCGCGAATCGGCTAAATCAACCGAAACCACGGCGTCGCCCGCCGAGGTATCCACGGCGCGATGCTTTGCTGCCTTCAGAACAGCTGTGGTAAGCGCTCGCGGATCAACGCTGCGCTCCTCGAGAAAAATCGCGCTGTGATTTGTTCTCGCAACGGCCGGCTCCAGGCTGGCTAGTTCTTCAGCACTCAATTGCATGCTGCGGTAGGGCGCAGGAAGATGCTGAACATCCCGTGGATCAACCAGCACTATTGTCCCTTGCGAGCGCAGGTCCGCTTTGAGACCGGACTCATCTTCAATTTCGTGCACGAACTCGGGATACATTTGCGCGCTGGCAGTTGCCAGAGGCTGCAGGACTCCCGGGGTGTCGATCAGTGAATCGGCAAGCATACCCCCGGCGGCGTATGACGCCTCGCGTCCAAGTTCGCCCTTGTCGACCACCAGCACTCGCATGCCGCGCTTTCTGAGCGCCAGGGATAACGACAGGCCGATAATGCCGCCGCCGACGATGATTACGTCCCACGTCTTCACAGCAGCATTGTAAAAGAGGGACACGGCAGCTGGTCGCACAGCAACACAGAATTCGTGCTGGGCCGGGCCGCCAGCTTAAAGTTCTGGACCCAAAGGCGCAGTAACTGACTGCTGTCCCAGGTTACTTTTGTTCCCTCACTTCCGCTAGCACCGTCCCGACGAGAGCCACCCTATAATCCGCGCAGGCCGGATTGCGGCCGTCACTCCGTAATTGTCGGCGCGAGTAAGCATGGCAGAGAGCACTAGCCGCAGCGGCGCTTCGTCTTCCGCGCTGTGGATTTACAACCCGTGGCTGGACATGGTGGTGGGCTGTGGCGCGTGGTCGGCACCGCTGTTGTTGCTCACCTACTTTGTCGCGACCTCGAACACTTTGGCCTGGTCGGTCGGATTCTATGCTCTTGCTTTGTTTTTCAATTATCCGCATTACATGGCGACTCTTTATCGCGCCTATCATCGCCAAGAGGACTTCCACAAGTATCGCGTCTTCACCGTTCACATAACCGCGCTGATCGTGGCAGCACTGCTGTTTACGCATTTCTGGTTCAAGGCATTGCCATGGATATTCACTCTTTACCTAACGCTGAGCCCCTGGCACTACAGCGGTCAGAACTACGGGCTGTTCATGATGTTTGCCCGCCGTGCCGGAGCCAAGCCGTCCAAAGGTGAGCAGCGAGCCATCTACGCGGCATTCGTGGTTTCCTACCTGGTCCTGCTGATCAGCTTCCATACCGGCATTTCGCAAGACCCCATGTTTCTGTCCTGGGGGATCCCGGGCAAGATCTCTTCAATCGCGGCGATCCTGCTGGGAATAGCCTTTGCCCTGCTGGCCGCCTTCGGAATTTCACCTTTATCCGAGCAGGTGGGCTGGCGACCGCTTGTACCGGCACTCACGCTTTTCTCTACGCAGTTTGTCTGGTTCCTGTTGCCGACCGCGTTAGCGTTTGGTGAAAGGCTGCGCATACCGCAGAGCCGCTATAGCACTGGCATCCTGGCCATCATGCACTCGGCGCAGTACCTGTGGATCACCAGCTACTATGCGCGACGCGAAGCAAAGGCCGAAGCCCAGAGCAACTGGCGGCCGCTTGCCTATTTCGGCGTGCTGGTCGTGGGCGGAATCGCGTTGTTTGTCCCCGGACCATGGCTGGCCAGCCGGGTGTTTCATTTTGATTTCACCGCCAGCTTCCTGATCTTCACCGCGCTGGTGAACATCCATCATTTCATTCTCGATGGAGCGATCTGGAAATTGCGTGATGGCCGGATCGCAGCCCTGCTAGTAAATTCGCCGGAAAAGATCGCCGCAGCCACTGGCCAGACGGCAAACAGCGTCCGCAAAAGTGTGAGTTGGGTTTTCGGCTCTGCGCCGCCCGCACGGCAGCTCCGGATTGGTGCAGCGGTGCTTCTGCTTGCCTGGGGTACTGTCGACCAGGTTCATTACTATCTCGCGTTACGCTCGGACGATTGGAAAGACCTCGAGCGTGCCGCGGTCCTGGCCTCCTCGGACACACTCTTGCAAATGAAGCTGGCCCGCAAAGACATGGAACTGGGCAAGCCGGAGGAAGCCGTCCAAGCCTGGCGTCACGCAATTCGGGCCAATCCCGCCGATGCGGCTCCTCGCGACCTGCTTCTGCGATACCTGGTGCAGCAGAAACGCTTCGACGAAGCTTACGAATTGAGCCAGGACTCGGTGAAGCACCTGCCTCGAAATCCCGACATGCTGGTCAATAACGGAATCCTGGCGGCACAGTTCGGCCACTCCGAAGAAGCGGTGCAGAGCTGGAGACGGGCGCTGGAAATCGATCCGTCGCAACTGGCGCCTCATTTGTATCTGGCCACTGAGTTGCAGCGTGAGGTCAAGCCCGCAGATGCCGTCGAAGAGTACATGATCTACCTGGATGCCGCGTCCCGAAGCACGCCTGAGCTGAAGCCCGCGCCTGCCAATGTGATCACTGCCGCGTTGAAGCTGGCGGAGTGTCACGTCCTGCTGAATCATCCGCAAGCGGCCACACAGTCCTATGAATTAGCAGCAAAAATTGCCAGCCAGACGGGGCACACCAAGCTTGAGAGCATGGCGCTCATAGGTAATGCGATGGTGCAGGCTGAGCGCCGGCGCGTTCCTGAGGCGTTGCGACTCTATCAGGCAGCGTTGCAACTTGACGCAACACTTGACGACCGCCGCAGCGAAGCCGACGACTGGTACAGCTATGGCATTTTTTTACGAGACAATCACTTTCCCAGCCAACTGGTGTACGCATGTCTGCTGAAGTCGGAATCGCTCATGAAGCAGACGGACGGCATACCTGAACTGAAGAATATTTCGCAAATCCGCAACGGTTTGGAAAAGTCGCTTCCCGAAGCTGCCGGGCTGCGGCGTAACCCGCAATCAGCATGGCAGGAAGCCTTGCACCTGCGGCCGTGATGCGGTTCCCGAAAGCGGCTTTGGACCAGCCTAGTCATTTGACACCCCCGCCGCAATGCTCAACAATTGCATCAAACTTCTTATCACCCTGAGTATCTGGAGGAGCCATGCCGGACGATGGCCGCTACACCCCTGCCCCTGTGGCCGGGGACAGCAATGCAGGAAAATGGATTTTACTCATTCTGGCGATCGTTTATGTGGCGGGGTCGCTCTATTTCCTTTTTGATTTGCGAGGGCAGGTAGCCAATCTGGGCAAGCAGCAACAGGTCAGCCACGCGGACATCAGCGAACTAACCAAGCGCATGCAGGCCGCGGAGGCGGATTCGGAAGCCCTCGCCCAGCAAGTCGGCATGACCAAGAAAGAATTGGCCACGCGCTCCGCAGAACTGCAGCGCGCGCAACGCGCCGCCGAGGCCCGGCTTGCCGAAGAGCAGAAACAGCAGATCAGCAAGGTGAGTGGCGATATCGAAGGCGTGCGCACCGACGTAGGCGGAGTGAAGACCGACGTGGCTTCCACCCGCGCAGACCTACAGGCGACCAGGGCCAAACTCGACAGCACCATCGGCGATCTTGGCGTGCAGAGCGGCCTAATCGCCCACACCCGCGATGACCTGGAACTCCTGAAGCACAAGGGCGATCGCAATTACTACGAATTTACCTTGCTTAAGGGCGCCCGCCCGCAGGCGGTTTCCACCGTGACGCTGCAACTCAAGAAAGCCGATCCCAAGCGCAGCAAATTTACGGTTAATGTGACCGCTGACGACAAGACCATCGAGAAAAAGGATCGCAACGTCGGCGAGCCCATCCAGTTCTATACCGGCCGCGATCACATGCTCTATGAAATGGTGGTGTGGACGGTCGACAAGAAACAGGTGACCGGTTACATCAGTACGCCCAAAAGCGCTCCCATACCGGTGACGGCGCAACAATAACACGCATGCTCCCCGCCACCGGGCATGTCCTGGTCAACATCGCACTGCGTACGACAGCGATCTACGCTCTCGTGCTGATTGGTGTGCGCCTGAGTGGAAAGCGGGAAGTAGGGCAGATGACTCCGTTCGATCTGACCCTGCTTCTGCTGCTATCTAACTCGGTGCAGAACGCCATGACCGGCCCCGATACTTCTTTACTGGGGGGCATCATCGCTGCGTGCACCCTGCTTCTACTCAACTACTTCGTCGCCGATCTCTCCGGCGCAAACCGTCGCTTCCGCAAGCTTATCCAGGGGCAGCCCAGTCTTCTGGTGCACGACGGCAAGGTCATTGAAGCTCACATGGCCAAAGAGCACGTCAGCATGGATGAACTGCAGCGCGCGATGCGGGAGCATGGCATTTCTTCTTACGATGACATCGCGTTAGCCGTGCTTGAGGTGGATGGCTCCATCAGTTGCCTGAAATACGATGAAATCAAGCCGGACGCGAACACGCACCTGGCAAAGCGAAGGTTCCTGAAAAAATCACAGTAGCGACCCGCACTGTCGGTTCGAAAGCGATTTCCGAAACTTACTTCGTGAGCACGATGGGCACCGGCTGATCATACGGCTGGATGACTACGCTCAGCGACTTCCGTTTGTCGTACTTGTCCTTGTCAAAACTCACGATGACGGTGCCGTGGATATCGGCTCCGGGCGAGAGCTTGGTCTCGGGCAGAAGCGCGGAGCCGGCGCCTTGCTTCAGGGCGGGGAAGGCCTGGAAGTACCGATCATAGTCGACCTGCGAAACCGGATCGTCGGACACTTCCTCGTTGTCTGTCTTGAGCACTCCCTTCACGGTGTGAATGTACATCGATTTGGCGCCAGTGTTGTGGAGAGTTACGTTGACGGCGACGAGCACCATATTCTGGTTCGGCACTTCGGCTTCGGCAATGCTGTCGATCTCTCCTGCTCCCTGGGGCTTTGGGCGCTGAATGAGCGAGGCTATACCCGCGACCACCAGCACGACGGCCACCCCGATCAGGACAATTCGCGCGGGGGGCAGATTGCGCTTGGCGGTTCCGAATTCATCAGCAATATTGAAGTCGGTCTGTTCGGATGGCGTGGAACTGCTGGGCCCCACCGGCGTCGCTACTCGCTGGGCGGGAGGCTCGGGAGGCGTGACAGGCGCCGGAGGAGGGGAGGGGAATTCGTCTGGCATAGTCGATTCCTTCGGTGATTCTACTCTTTCGTTCGGACGTCGCTCTCCCAGCCGCCAACTTCTTCAGGACCAGTCGTGCTTCATCGCCTTGGCGAAAGCGTCGACCGGAAGAGTGTTCAGAACGTCATCTTTCGTCAGCCACGCCCGTCGCGCCTGGAGCAAGCCGTAGCGAATTTTATCCATGTGCGAAGTGTGGTGCGAGTCCGTATTGATGACGATCTTCACCCCGTGCTGTTTAGCGAGTCGCAGGTGCGTGTCGCATAGATCGAGGCGGTCGGGATAGGCGTTCAGTTCCATCGCGACTTTGTTCCTGGCCGCGGCTTTTAGAATCGCGTCCATGTCCACGGGGTAGGCATCGCGGCGAAGCAGGATACGCCCCGTTGGGTGTCCAATAAGAGACACGTTTGGGTTCTCGATGCCCTTGAGGAAACGCTGCGTCATCTCCGCGCGCTCCTGGTTGAAGTGCGAATGCACGCTGGCAATCACGATATCCATTTCCGCGAGTACAGAATCGGAAAGGTCAAGTGACCCGTCGCCCAGGATATCGACTTCGACTCCCGCAAAAATGTGGATGCCGTCGATGTTCTGATTCGCCGCCCGTATGCGCCGGATGTGCGCGAGCGCCCGCTCGTCATCGAGGCCGTTAGCAAATGCCAGGTTCTTGGAATGGTCGGTGATCGCCATGTACTTGTATCCGCGTTGGCGGGCAGCTTCGGCCATCTCCTCAATAGTGCAGCGGCCGTCCGTTTCGACCGTATGCATGTGTACGTCACCCTGGAGGTCGTCCTGGGTAATGAGCGCGGGAAGGCTGTGGTTGGCGGCGGCCTCGATCTCGCCATTGTTTTCGCGCAGCTCGGCAGGAATGTAATCGAGCTTCAGGGCAGCGTAGATTTCCTCTTCGGTTGCTCGAGCGACGGGCTGCTGATTATCGAGACGAGCGAGGCTGTACTCGCTCAGTGTGTATCCCATTTTCAACGCGCGTTGCCGCAGCGCGACATTGTGGGCTTTGGAACCGGTAAAGTATTGCAGCGCCGCTCCGAAGGAATCTGGCGGCAACAGCCTGACGTCCACCTGCATGCCGTTGCGCTGCCGGAAGCTGACCTTGTTCTCGCCTTGCGCAATAATCTCCATCAAGCCGGGAAAGCGGATCAGATGCTCGACCAGCTTGGCGCGGCAGGCGTCGTCAACGCAGGCCTCGCCAGTGACCAGCACATCAAGATCACCGATAGTGTCACGGCCCCGCCGCAGAGAACCGGCAGGCGTGACTTTTTGGATGTCGGGTGTTTGTTGCAGATGAGCGGCCAGCTTTTCAGCGACCTGCCCTGCGGCATCCAGGAGAAAGCGTCCACCGATCCGGCGGTAGTCTTCAATCGCCTTCAGCAGTTTCTGTTCGTGCTTCTCTCCCATGCGCGGCAGGGTTCGTATCTTGCCTTCGCGCGCGAGTTTTTCAATGCCTTCGACATCGCACACCTGATAGGCACTCCAGATCAGGGAGATGGTTTTCGGACCCAAGCCCTGGATCTTGAGCAGTTCGAGCATGGACGGGCGGTACTTAGTCAGAAGCTCGGCATGAAGAGCAAGGCGTCCCTCGCGCAAGATTTCCTGCATGTTGCTGAGCATGCCCTTGCCGATTCCGGGCACTTCGAGCAGCTTCTTCGGCTCTGCAATGAGTTCCGTAATTTGCTCTGGCAGCGCTTCGATGGCCTGTGCGGCCATGCGATAAGAGCGGATCCGGAAGGAATCCTGTCCGTCGATTTCCAGCAGGTCTGCGGTTTCGTAAAGAATGCCGGCGATGGCCTTGTTGTCCATGGCTCCAGCCAGAATTGTATCTCGCCAGACCGAGGACGGTTGAGGCGGACTGCAAGCACCTCCGTCAACGAACGGGTGGGTTTTGCGGCGAAAGAACGCGTTCGAAGCGAACTATGAAGGCTTGGTCACGTTGGCAGCTTGTGGACCCTTGGGCCCTTGGGTAATCTCGAATTCAACCGGATCACCCTCCTGCAAGCTCTTGTAACCTTCTGCCGAGATCGCGCTGTAGTGAACGAAGACGTCTGGGCCGCCTTCTCTACCAATGAATCCATAACCCTTTGCGTTGTTAAACCACTTCACAGTACCTTTCAAGCGTTCCACTTACGCCCCCTAGTGCCACATCCGTAGTGCTGGGGGTTACCCGGATGTGCCCGATTTGCTGCCATTTTCCGGCCAAGTAAAGGCAGTGTCAAGAAATTGCGGCATGGCGGCTACCATTTACGTTTTCTTTTTACGTTTTCTACAGTCTTGAACCAGAGCACACCTGCAATAGTCTTGCCGTCGCGAATCAAGCCTTTCCGGATCCAGGACAAGGCCGTGTTCACAGGCACAAGGCGCTTGGTGATGCGCTCATCCTCTTCTGGCTGTGCTTTGCCGGGCTTCAAACCTATGGCCATATAGATGGCCATCGTCTCATCGATAAAACCAGGGCTAGCGTAGTACTTGAACAGGCGCTTCCAGTCGGCGGCGGTGTAGCCGGTTTCTTCCAGCAGCTCCCGTTTCGCCCCCTCCAGCTCGGATTCGCCTTCATCGATACGCCCGGCGGGCAATTCCCAGAGGAATTGTTGGGCGGCATGGCGGTACTGGCGCTCCAGCAGGATCCGCGGTTCGCTCGCCTGGTCATCGACGGCGAGAACCACTATCGAGCCGGAGTGCCGCACCACGTCGCGACGTACGCGCAGGCCCCCGGGTTCCAGAACCTGGTCGGTCGTGACCTGGAACACGGGCCCACGGTAGACAGTGCGGGAAGAAAGGACGCGAGCAGGGGAAGCCGCAGCTTTAGACATGAAACCATCATAGCGAAGGCTCACTCAATTTCAGGTGCGAGGTGCAGATTGGTGGGCAGTGTTCGCTAAACTGCCGCTCGTGGCTGCTCGCCGTTCCCGATCCTTGCGATCAGATTGCAGGCCTGCGATGGCAAATCTCCCTTGCCGCTTTACTTCCGTGTCCTCCGGCTCTTATCCTGCCGACGCATGCGAGAGAAGCTGAAAATAGCGATCGTAGGGCCAGGGAACCTGGGACGGGTAATGGCTCAGTCACTTCATGGCGCGGGATATCCGATCACCGAAATCGTTACCGGAGGGAGCGCTTCATCACGAAAGAAGGGACAAGTGCTTGCGAGCAAAGTTGGCGCCCGGGTGGTGACCACAAGCGACGCAGCTCTGAATGCCGGCCTTGTTTGGGTGTGCGTACCCGATCGCGAGATCGCTAAAGTCGCGCGCGAGCTAGCCGCCTCGCGGGACTGGAAAAGCAAGGTGGCGGTGCACGCTAGCGGCGCACTGGACAGCGGCGAACTGAAGCCGCTTCGCGAAAAGGGAGCCGCGGTGGCCTCGCTCCATCCGTTGATGACGTTTGTTGCCGGCGCCAAGCCCATGCTGGACGGGGTTCCTTTCGCGGTGGAAGGTGATGCCGCCGCAGTGCGAGTTGCACGACAGATTGTGCGCGCTCTCAAGGGAAATATCTTTGCGATTCCCAGGGACCGCAAACCTGCCTACCACGCGTGGGGAGGATTTACATCGCCTCTTCTCGTCGCCTTCCTGGTAACGGGAGAGGAGGTGGCGCGCTTAGCGGGAATTCAACCAGCCCAGGCGCGCCGGCGGATGCTTCCCATCGTTCGCCAGACTCTGTGCAACTACGAAAAACTCGGTGCTGCCGGGGCATTCAGCGGACCCATCGTTCGCGGGGATATCGAAACGGTCCGCAAACATTTGCAAGCCTTGAAGAAAGTTCCGCTGGCCCGCGAGCTGTACCTTGCGCTGGCGCGATCGGCTATAAAGAATCTCCCAGCAGGAAATCGTAAAGCACTTCGCGTAGTACTCAACGAAAGTTAGGGCGCGGATGCTTTACAACGGAGCTCCCAATCAGCGCGAAGTAAAGAGGTGGCCCATCTTCTCCCGCTTGGTGCGCAGGTAGTCCTCGGCATGAGGGCTGGGCGGGACTTCGCAGGGGACTCGCTCCACGACCTTGATTCCTGCGCGCTCGAGCGCGGACACTTTGTCGGGATTGTTCGATAGAAGACGCACTTGCGACACGTTCAGCGACTTCAGAATCTCGGCAGGCAGCGCGAACTCTCGCTGGTCGGCTGCGAACCCGAGCCGCTCGTTAGCTTCCACCGTGTCGAGCCCCGCATCCTGTAATTCGTAAGCTTGCAGCTTGGCCATCAGGCCGATTCCGCGTCCTTCTTGCTGTTCGTAAATCAGAATACCGGCGCCAGACTGGGCAATCATGGAGAGCGCCATCTCGAGCTGCTGCCGGCAGTCGCAACGCAAGGAGCCAAACACGTCACCAGTCAGGCATTGCGAATGTATGCGCACCAGCGGTGGAGTGGAGTGAACGTCCCCCATGACGAGTGCAACGCCCGCCTCGGTGCGGCGCTCCGATCCAAACTTGCCCTCAAAACCTAGAATGCGGAACTTGCCCCAGCGGCTAGGGAAGTCCGCAGAGGCGACTTGCTGAATCGAGTCAGAAGGGGTCACAGCTTCATTATAGCTGGAGCATGCGGAATGAATGGTGGAGCTAGTCGGGATCGAACCGACGACCTCATCGTTGCGAACGATGCGCTCTCCCAGCTGAGCTATAGCCCCACGAAGACCTGGATCAAGGGAACGACACAATTTTAGCAGCGTTCGCGAATCAAGACCAACTCACACTGCTTTGGATCGGCGACGCCGGCCGCGCAATCGACGCCTCAATCATCTGCAACAAGGTCGGCGTTCAATCTCAAGTGAATGGCGTAAAAAAAAGGGCGCTGCCCGCAGGCCGCGCCCATCATTCGAATCCAGAGATCAGTGTGCCGAGTAGCCGTGAATCAGACCGGTGGAGTCGCTATACCGGCCGACGATGACGCCCGCGTTGTTCAAGCCGCGGGTGCGAGTCTCCGTGGCTCCAGGCACATCGACGCTGGTGTAAGTCGTCCCAATCCGGGTGTAGCCGTGGAAAGGGCCGGAGGTGCTGGTGCCCCATAGGCCGACGATCTCGCCCGTGTCGTTGATGCGATCAGAGGCCGTAACCGTGGCGCCGGGGAAATTCACACTGGAAAACTTGCCATTGCTGGTTCTGACGAATCCATGCTCGTTGCCATTGGAGTCGTCGTAAATGCCAGCCATCTGACCAAGGTTATTGAGACCCAGGCTTTCTGTCAGGATCGAGTTTGGAAAGTCGATCGTGGTGTACTTCGTCCCAATCTTGACAAAGCCATGGAACACGCCACTGGTGTCGGTGTAGGCGCCGACAATCGTCCCCGTATTGGTGATGGTCCACGCGTTGGTTAAGGTCGAGCCAGGTACATCGAACGAGGAATATTTTCCGGCAGCAAAGATGTAACCATGCTGAATGCCGGAAGTATCGGTGTACCAGCCTACGACCTGGTTGGAGTCATTGATGCCGTAGGCCAAAGTCCCGGTCGCTCCGGGGAAGTTGAGGAACCTGAAAACGCCATTGGTTCGAATGAACCCATGGTCGACGCCGGAGGCGTCAACATAAAAACCTGCGATCACGTTGGTTTTGTTGATCGCGTTGCAGTCAGTTTCGATTGCATTGGGCACATCGATGGTGGTGAAGGTCAGGTTAGTCTGCGCCTGAGCAGTCGAGATTGTCAGGACGAATGTAACGGCGAGTGATAGGCAGGCGAGAAACAGCACGGCAATTCGGGGTCTCATTGAACCTCCTGAGAAATTTTTGCGGCGACGCATGTTAGCAACTCTGCGGCAAGTGTCAAGAGAGCTTTTGCGTCAGGGACTTTCGTCCCTGCATTTCGCGAAAAAATGTGCAGGTTCTTGCAACCTGTGAAGCCGCGGCGTGCGGCATGTTTGCCGGTCTTTTCGGGGTCCGTGAACTACTCCGATTCGCCAAACGTCTAACGACGAGCAATTCGGAACGATGCCGGCAAGGCGGAGGAACTCTGGGCAGAGTCGCTGAAGGCCGTTTTTTTCGTAAACGGATGGCCGGATACCGTCATCCTAATAACGGCGCCAGAGGTATGCGCTGGCAATTCGTCTGAGAATTATTTATGGCACAACCATTAAGAGCAGACCCACTCACGGCAGGCGAAGCCGACCCCGGCATCGCGGATCCGAACGCAAATGCTACGCCAACGACCAGCTCTGGAAGTCCATTGCGAGAAGCGGCGGACGGCAACCTCAGTTCCGGCGTAGCGGGACCCATTCCGGTTGAACCTGCAATCACGCCGTCCTACACCGAATTTGGTGTGGTCGGAGCATTAGGCAGTGAGGAGGGTGAGCCCGCGGCCAACACTCTAGAAGACATGGGCCGCATGGCATCTAACGTATTAGAGCGAGTCAAGGTGCGGGCCACCGCCGCTTTTAATCGAACTGCCGACGCGTTCGAAGGCGCGCGGGAAATTTCAGCGGATTGGTTACAGCAAACCAGGAGACGGACGCGCAAGATTTGCGACGAGCGTCCATTGCAAGTTATTGCGGGCGTGGCTGGCGCAGCTTTCATTGCGGGTATCCTGCTGAGGTTCTGGAGGTCGAGCCGATATGAATAGCGCTGCACAATATCCGAAAAATGGACCCACTCTAGCCGAAGTAATCTCGGAGATCCGGGACGAGGTCAAGGATTTTCTGCAGACCCGAGTGCAGATGTTCAAGTCAGAACTGCGGGAGAAAGTTTCAGCGTGGAGATCGGGGGTAATACTGGGCGCAATAGCCGCTGTATTCGGATTGACGGCCTTCTGGCTACTCACGCTGGCGCTCGTCGGTCTCATCGCGGTGGTGTTCTGGGGCAGCGCCTACGCATTCTTCTTCGCGTTCTTGATCGTGGGGTTCGTGTGGCTGGCTATGGCCGGAACTGCTGCGTTCCTCGCTGTGCGGGAGTTGAGGAGGCAGGGCATCTTGCCGGAAAAGACCATCGCTGTGCTTAAGCAGGACAAGAACTGGTTGCAGCAGGAGGCGAGGACCCAGCCATGAGCACATCTAACCAGACACCTACCTATGAATTGGAACTCAAAGCGGCTGACCAGCGCCGCAGGCTGCACGATTCGGTAGAAGAACTGAAAACCCAAGTTCGCGGAAAGCTCGACGTTAAACGAAATGCTCGAGAACACCTTTGGATTGCATCAGGAGTTACGGCCATGGTTTCCCTGGTGTTGGGCTACGGATTCGGGGGGATGTTCACGCGCCACTGAAGCGGCGTAGCGCCTAGAATCCCAGGGCCGAAAGGATCAACATGCCACTCGCGAATACCGTCACGAATCTCGCAACCAAGCCATTGCCGAACATAATTTCGCCCAAGACTCACGCCATTATCGACTTCGTGACGATAGGGTCGTTTTTTCTGATGGCGGCAACCTTCTGGCGCCGCAGTAAACGTGCAGCTATTAGCGCGCTGATTTGCGGCGGTGCGGAACTGGCGGTGAGTTTATTGACGGACTATCCGGGGGGCGTTGCGCCTACCATTGACTTTGCCACGCATGGGAAGATTGACAGCGGTTTAGCCGCAATGACCGCGACTATGCCAGAGTTCCTCGCCTTTCCGGATGAGGGGGAGCGGTTTTTCTTTCTAATGCAAGGGAGTGTGATTACTGCGGTGACTGGCCTCACCGACTTCGACGAGGGCCAGGCGCGAACCCCACGCAGATCGCGAAAGTTGGAACGCGCCGCATAGTGCCGATGCGGTGGTGAGACCCCCTTTGATCTCCGAAACCGACCAGAGCCGTTCTAGTTGCGGCGACACTTTGGGTCGATTCCAATCTCAATTTCTTTCGCCGTTGTTTTCCGAAAAACATTTTTTCTCATACTGATGATGTCGTGGGTTGTTCTGCGTCCAGACGGCTAGGCACGGCTCGCCAATGCCATAAAGCGGATCACTGACCCTCGCAACGGCTCCTCACAGACACGCACAACCTGAGTGCCTGCCGGTGTATTGACGAACTTTTTACAACTCAACGACCCGCTTGTGACACTCGCGAAACACTCCAAACCCTATTGTTAAGTGGACCTCAGCAGACAAGCAGACGAATCGCGTGGCGTGCTCGAGACCGACGCTGCAGGTCGCAAGTAGACAGGACTCGACACAGAATGGGAGTCACAATGCAAGCGAACCCAAGGCGGGTTCACTCGGGGAGCGGTTTGCAGCCAGGCGGCAGGCGCAGGCATGAGCGTCCGCGGTGTACCGCGAACACGACGGCAGAGGCATCTGGGAAAGTGTCGGAGACAGAACCGGCGAGCGCGTTCTCATGTCCGGACAAGTTTGTCCTGCTCGCGGATGCGGAACTGATTAAAGAAACGCAAGCCGGCAACCTGCAGGCGTTCGAGGAACTCGTTCACCGTCACGATAAAGCCGTGCTTCGGCTCGCGCTGCACCTTATGGGGTGCGAAGAGGCAGCCCAGGACGTTTACCAGGAAGCATTCTTAAAAGCCTACCGCAATGTGGGGAAGTTTCGCTTTGAATGCTCGTTTTACACCTGGATGTATCGGATTGTGACCAATCTGTGCCTGGACCATCTGCGTAACCGGCGGGCGCGTCGAGAGGACGCGCACGTGGTTATTAACGTAAACGGGGAAGAACACGACATTCTTGATACCGTCGCCGATACGCGGCCAGGCAGTAGTCCAGATCGCGAGCTACAACGTCAGGAAATTCGTACGCGGGTTCGTTACGCGCTGCAAAAGCTAACCGCCCGCGAACGCGTGGTTTTCGAAATGAAACATTACCAGGGTCTCAAACTGCACACTCTGGGCCAGATCTTGAATACCACCGAGGACACGGTCAAAAGCACGCTGTTCCGCGCAACCCAGAAGCTGCGTAGAATGCTGGCGGACGTAAGATAGTATATTCGCCTTACAACGCGCAGAACCGAGTTCAGGTATTCCGCCGGTTGCCGCCATTCGTCCAGTCGTGATCTCACTTCCACGGGAGATACCGAAAGAGGAGTTTAAGCAGGAAGTGGAGAAGGAGTTGACTGGGAAGGCAACCGAAATCCGGAAATGGGAACCGCGCGTTTGAGTACAAAAACCGGCAAGGTATGCGTCCAGCGCAACTCACGCTCTCAATTTCTTCCAACTCCGACCTTCTGGTTTGTAGGCGTGGCCGCACAAAAAATCGGAACCTTGCACGCATTGGGAGCAAGGAGCATCCTCTGGCAGCAGCATGGAACATTTAGAGAATTACAAAGCCCCACTTGAAAGCAGAAGTGGAACGCGCCGATGGTCGCCCCTGGCATATGCCCCGCGACTGGTCCTTCTCTAGGCGCAACATTTGTCAAGTGCTGGGGTTTGCGGCAAGGTAGCGTGTCGTCGTCAGAACTTGCATTCGTTGTGCAATGGAGGCTTAGGATCTAGCTCGACGAGGAGGACCATATGTCCAGCCTTACTGTCTCATGTTCAGGTTTTCCCGCCAGTATGGAGATTGGAGTTGTGCCGTTGAGAGGCGCACTGACGGAAAGACATCGTGGCGTGGCGTTCCTCCGATGCCTGCCATTTGCGTTAATGTTGTTCACCGTATGCTGTGGTGGGAATGGTAGCAGCAGTGGTGGAGGCACCGGCGGTAACTCACAGGGCCTGACCTTCTTGCGTGCTGTTAACTACTATTCAGGTGGCGCAACCCCATTCTCCGCGGTGGTAGCGGACGTGAACAGAGACAACAAACCGGATGTGGTTGTCCCGAATTTCACGTGCGGCGTCGCCAGCACTTGCGTAGCCGTGCTGCTGGGTGAAGGCGATGGATCATTTCGAGCAGCGGTAACTTATCCAACGGGTGGGTAATCTGGCACTTTTTCGGTCGTCGTAGCCGACCTGAATGGCGATGCCAAACCCGACTTAGTGGTGGCCACAGAGTGCGATAGCACGTGCATCGGGGGCGCACTCCGAGTTCTGATGGGGAACGGTGATGGCACCTTTCAGGCGTCAAGGCTATACGGTTCAGAAGGGGACCAACCGGTGGATGTGGTAGTGGCCGACGTGAATGGGGATGGGAGGCCAGACCTACTGATGGCGAATTGCACCACTTGCGTGCGCAGCTCGATAGGCGTGTTCCTAGGTAACGGTGACGGGACTTTCCAGCCGGTAGTGAACTACGACTCCGGAGGAACAGCTGCCAATGCGCTCGCTGTTGCTGACTTAAATGGCGACGGCAAGCCCGACATCGCGGTCACAAACCTATGCCTCCCCGGTGGTATCAGAGGCCCTTGTACTGGGGGCTATACCAATTACGTCACTGTGCTGCTGGGCAATGGGGACGGTACATTCCAGAGTGCAGTGAACTATACCTCTGGCGGCTCCAGGCCAAACTCTGTCGCCATTGGAGACATTAATGGTGATGGTAAGCCGGACCTGCTGGTATCGAATACCTATCCATCTGGCTCGGTCGCTGTCTTACTGGGAAACGGGGATGGAACCTTCCAGGAGGTAGTCAATTACGACGCTGGAGGTGTAGATGCAGGATCGATCGCGGTTGCCGATGTGGATGGAGATGGAAAGCTCGACGTAGTCGTGGTAAATCACGCACAAATCGATAGCGACCTGGGGAACGGTGTAGGCCTATTAACAGGGAACGGAGATGGGACTCTGCAGCCGGCAGTCACCTATGGCGCTAGACCATACACTTCATCGGCAGTTGCGGTAGCCGACGTGAGCGCGGATGGAAGGCCAGACCTTGTAGTTGCGAGTTGGAGCTCCGATAATGCAGGCTCTATTGCTGTCCTCATTAACGATGGGAACCACTAAGTTGGTCACGCGTCTGTGTTCGGACTTGCGGCACCTCAACGCATACCTGGCAGACAGTTCGAGTCGCAAGCATGAACCCGGCGGCAACGGGACACCGACTGGCCCATGATGAATTTAATAGGAGCCCGAATGAAAGGGAAGTTGCTAGATCAGACGTTTGCACAAGCTTGCGTTTTTTATTCACTAAACAGTCTTGTCAATGGAGTCGCGTCCAACGAAGACCGAGCAGTGCAGAGTCTAAAGGCTATTGGGCATGGAGTATCTGTTCGAAACAAGATTACGCGTATCCAGCTCAGTTGTTCCCAAGCTTCCTAAGCACGTTCCGGGTAATCTGCTGGGCGTAGCGGCTCAAAACTGAAGGCCGCAGTTCGGGCGCGTTGTAGTCATCCAGGCCCCAACTCCACTGCATCGATCCTGTTGCGAACACGGTCGCGCTACTTGCGGCTGTGTAGGTTATCATCTGGGAATATTGAACTGGATGCCCGAGAAGTTGAAAAGGGGAGTTTGCCAAAATTACAAGATTCGGTGGAGAACTGGTCGAGATAGCGTCTACTTCGTAGCCGAGCAAACCGGGTAAGAACGCGCCATCGGACAGGCCGGTGCCATCAAAAGCCCAGGTGGTGGCATTATCAACTTCGATCGAACTATCGACCCGGTCGGTCACATACATCACACCAACTAGCGCAGACTCGGGCATTCCTAACTGTCGCCATTGGAGCGTTTGTAACGGACCAGCAGTCGGGTCAGTCGTATCTTTGTAACACACTTCGGTCCGGTCCAATTCGCCAGTGAGAGCGCTCGGCTCTAGTCTTATTTGCCAATAGCAGACATTGGCCGCAAAAAATGCGAGGTTTATGCCCGTATCGCGGGCCCTGGTCACGTTGTCACGCATTTGTTGCGACCAGTACTCGTCGTGACCGACGACCAGGAAGGTTTTATGCCCAGAAAGCAATGATGGGCGCTCGTGAGTGTCAAGGTCGCTGATATAGGTGACGTCGTACCCGTTCCGCTCAAGAAATCGGACCATGTTGTACTCCCATCCAGCCGGGAACGAAACTCCTTGTGGCACATAGGTCGTAAGAAATTCTCCTGCACCAATTCCCGATGCAGCACCAGACTGAGAGCCACTCGCATAAGGGCGGCTAAAGGAGACCTTCGCTGCGCGACCTCCCGCGCTATTGTAATCGTAAAGAGATTTCCCACCCCAGTTGTTATAAGCCTGAAACGTCGTAACACTGGATTGGAACAAATATGTGGAAGAGCGAGTATCGTCACGAACGATAAAAATGATGTAGCTCTGCTTATTACTTGGGAGTGCCGTTAACTTCGCGACATAGACACCGCTTGCCCAGTTAGTAGGATCAGAATCAGCGGGCACTATCATTGAGTACGAGGGTTGCCAATGGCATTCGATCAAACCGCTAATAGGCTCTGGAATCGGAGTGGCTTGCGAAAGGCCTGGCAGCGTCACAGCTACAAGCATGTTTCGGGCTCCAATGCCTCCATACCAGCCAAGACGGAAAAGTTCTATCCTGAAACTAGGATCAGATGTACTTACGAAGAACGAGATTTGCTTTCCCCGGTTGACACTTGCCGCCGACGCATAACCTTCAATTTCATGCTCAGTAGCAGGATTCGTCAACACCCAATTTGGATCGCCGGGCTTCTGGTTCTCAGACGCGATCACAGACAGACTCGAACCACTGCCAGCACTGCATCCAAGCAGAAACACATTAGCGATAATCAAGAACATACCCGTGGCGACGAAACACAGTTTCGGAAGGCGTCGTGCACGGGCTCGACAGCATAGACAATATGAACGAGACCTGCGGAGAGCAGGGCGAGCGAGCCGACATTTCATGTCACGAGCCAGTCAAGATATTCGCAGTCACAGGTACCTCCTGCGCGCACCCTATATACTGTTTCCACCAAAGAGCGAAATTGAGTAAGTACCATGAGCGTTTTCGGTCGGTCTCAAGAAGACGCTTCACCTCAATCACATCAAAGAAGTTTGTCTCGCGACAAAACGTAGCAATTTCATTGCGAGCGAAATCACCGAGCCCGGTCGCGAACCACTCATAGACTGGTACCCCGAATCCCTGTTTCTGGCGATCGATTAGCTGGTCGGGAATTAAGCCGCGCACCGACTTCTTAAGAAGGTACTTGAGTGTGCCATGACGGTACCGGCTTGCCGCTGGAATGCTCATTACTAATTCAACAAACTTGTGGTCGAGAAAGGGTACGCGCGTTTCGAGGCTGACACCCATGCTCATTTTGTCAACTCGCATGAGTAGGAGTTCGGGTAAACGGAAATTGAGATCAAGATAACTCATCCACGCGAGATCAGATGTTTCCCATGCGTTATCTAGGAACCGCTGCCGAATGGGTCTCAGAGCATCCCAAGAAGTGAGTCCGCGGAGTTGCTGACGCAAGCAGGGGGATAATAGCCGCTGCTTTTGAGTTTCTGTGAAAGCTTCGGCACCACCCCAGAAAATAGGCACGCCAGTGGCATTGCGACGCAGCAACTCATAAGGCCGTCGATCCGCATAGCCAAGCGCCTCGAAAAGAGTTAGGCTCGCCTTCTTTGCAGCCGACGGAAACCAAAGGCGACCACACCGTTGTAGTCGAAGCAGTGTTTTCCACGCCGGATATCCGCAGAATAACTCGTCTGCTCCCTCGCCAACTTGGCAAACAACCATGCCGCTCTGGCGTGCCAGTTTGGACACGTAATACACGGGTACACACACCGGGTCCGCAATAGGTTCATCCTGAAGGTGAACCATCTCCGGCAGGAAATCAAGCAGGTCCTGCTGGGAGAGGATGCGCTCGTGGTGATCAGCTCCGACATGCTGAGCCATTTGACGCGCATACGGGAGTTCGTTCGGGTAAGTGCGATAGTCAGCATCATAACCTATGGAAAAAGTTCGAATCGGCTCCGTTTGGTTTTCGGAAAAGAGCGCCGCGTTCACGCTGGAGTCGATCCCGCCAGATAGGAACACGCCTACTGGTACATCGCTAACTTTTCGAAGTTGGACAGCGGTTCTCAATTCCGCGCGAATTTGGTGGCAGATCTCTCCCTCAGAGATGTTCGCTACGGGCTTCGTATGATCGTAGAGCTCCCAATAACGATGTTGGTGGATGCTCCCATCATAATTGACTCGTAACCAAGTCGCGGCAGGTAATTTGTAAATGCCCTGGAACAGGGTGTTTGGCGAAGGAGTAGTTAGGAAGGAAAGAAAATGGTAGAGAGCTTCGACATTGACGGCGCGGTTCTGTTCTGGATCTTGGAGAAGAGCCTTTATTTCGGAAGCGAATATCAACTTGCCGTGGTGGATGCTGTAGTACAGCGGCTTTATCCCGATCCGGTCGCGAACCAGCCAAAGTTGCCGTTCGCGAGCGTCCCACAGGCCGAAAGCGAACATGCCGCGGAACCGCTGCACACAGTCGATCCCCCATTGCGCGAACGCATGCAGTATTACTTCGGTATCCGAGTGATCAGTTTTCCACCGGTACCCACCTTTTCCCTCCAATTCGGCCCGAATTTCCGCGTGATTGTAGATTTCACCGTTGAACACTATACGAAGCGAGCCATCTTCGTTACTCATTGGTTGGCCAGCGGCGGGCGATAGATCAATAATTGACAGACGTCGATGTGCGAGTGCGACCTGGCCATCATCCGAGATCCATGCGCCGCTACCATCTGGGCCGCGGTGCATCATCGCGTCGCGCATTTGTAGCAACTGCTCCAGCGATAGCTTGCCGCATGTTGCCCGAAACTTCAACACTCCGAGAATGCCGCACATGTTTATTCCGAGCGGCCTGCATTTATGAGAACTGCAGAATCTCGTTCCGAAAGTGTACTCCGAAACGGCACTTCCACAGGCATTGCATACTGCAGGGAATCGATAGCAGCAAAGACCGTCTCAGAGACTTCTACAAGTTCATGGAATGGTATCGGCGCTTGTTCCCCCTTACGCATGGCACGAATCGTGAGGAGTAGTTCTTCCCGGTGTCCTTTATCACCATGCAGTCTTGCCCGTTTGTGTTTGCCCTCCCTAAAGAACTCGATGGACTGAAAATCGTCGATTCGAGCGACTCCACCTTCGCAAAACACCTCATAAAGTTCTTTGCCCAAGGCTCGATCCCCATTAGATAAATAGGCGATATTGGCGATAGAACCGTCAGAGAATGACAAAGTGAGAACTACGTTATCGCGATTGTAACGGCTTCCATCCGGGATCGATGCCGCGTAGACGCGACGGATGCTAGATCCCACAACGACGCGCGACCAGTCGATAAAGTGGCAAGTTTCGCCGGCCAAGCGACCGCCGTTGGAGCCCCACTGACTCCAGTGGTCCTTACTTAAATAACCGGCATTAATTCTTATGTTGATCAACATGGGCTCCTGGCGTTTAGCAAAGAAACGGCGCAGTTGCTCGGTGGCAGGAGCGAATCGGCGGTTGAAACCGACCATTACAAAAGGGCGCTGTCCGCACCTTACCTGTTCGTTGTACGCGTCTGAAATTGCTGCCAATTGTTGTCTTTCAAGCGCCAAAGGTTTTTCGACGAACACGGGCTTCTGTTGCAACAGTGCCGACGTTACATAACGAGCGTGCGTATCATGGCGCGAAAGCACAAAAACGGCATCGATGTCTGCTGACGAAAGAAGATCTTCAGCCTGAATGGCGCGTCGAAAACCAAACGTGTTTCGCGCAGCGAAGGCGGATATGCCTGTAGCAGTTGCAATCGCCTGGAAACGGACCTTAGGAATTCTTCTCAATACCGGGAAAATGACACCACGCGCGAAATTTCCGGCACCAATGCACCCTACGCGCAACTCTTCGGAGCCGTTAATAGGTGCGTTTTCGAAGGCAATCGAGGGTGGAGCCGCAACTTGGGCGGAACTGTACTGGATAATCGCGGTGTAGGCTCCCGAACGGCCGATTTCATCATAGGCCTCTGCTCCCTGATCAACACTATAACGAAGACTGAGTAGCGGTCGTACGTCGACGACCTTGGAGGACATGAGGTCAAGAAAAGCTTCCATGTTTCGCTTCTCTGTCCAACGGACATAGCCGATCGGATAATCGATCCCCGCCTCCTCATAGGTTGGGTCGTACCGTCCTGGGCCATAGGATCGAGAAAGAACTAGCGAGAGCTCTTTGCGATACATGAGCTCACGAGAGACCCCGAGTGGGACGGATCCTAGCACAACAATGCGACCTCGGTCGCGAAGTAACTTAGCAGCAAGCTCAACAGGTTCCACCGATGTCGATGCGGCGGTGATGATCGCGACGTCCGGACCATTCCTAGTAAACTCCTGAACACGAGCAGGCAGGGCTGGATCGTTCGTACTTAGCGCAAGGTGTGCACCATACTCAGCTGCCCTAGTCACCCGCACGGGGTCGCGATCCAAGCCTATGACGCGAGTTCCTGCTGCCCTGGCCAACTGAATACTAATCACGCCCAACAACCCAGTTCCTACGACCAGTACACTATCGCCGAAAGCCACTCCAGCTTGGCGAAGCCCCTGTATCGCGATAGCTCCAATAGTGGTCAGGCTCGCAGCCTCAAGAGAAACAGATTCGGGCACTTTGGCCACTAAGTTGATGGGAACAACATTAATTTCACTATGGCAAGCGTATCCAACTCCACCGCAGGCTACGCGATCCCCAGGTTGAAGATCAGTTACGCCGTCTCCAGACGCCAAAACAGTACCTGCTGAGCTGTACCCAAGACTGGTGAAAGAATCGAGACGAGTACGTACTTTCTGGTAAGCAGCGAAAGCTCCATTGCCTTTTGCAAAATCAATGACCTGCTTGACGAGGTCCGGACGAGCTATAGCTTTTCCAAGCAGAGATTTCTTTGCGGTTTCAAGCGTATTACGTTCAGTGCCAGCGCTGATAGCAGAAAAAGCGGTCCGAACGAGAACAGTACCTGGACGCAATTCGGGGCATGGGACATCGAAGGTTCCGACTTGACCTGACCTCGAGTCTGCTACGATTGCTCGCAATTGGCTATTCTCGATGAGTTGCAGAGAGAGTAGATGAAGTTTCTACTACTTGCTCAGATACAAAAACAAGTACCAGCCCATCACTGAGCTCAGGGCCTTTTCGACGCTGAATGGAATCCAGCGTCCGGCGGGATACTTGCGAAGGGGAAAGTGTGCAGCCCTTGTCTCAATTGTGCAGAAGTTTGCCAGTCGAGAGCGGGCGTCTTTGCGAGTGTAAACAAATGCAAAGGGGCACTCCGGGCCGTCGGTGGCATGGTGAACAAAATTCTCACTGCTCAGATACGACCACCCCCGCCGCAAGAAGTTTTGATAGTGGATCTCCCAGACAGACGAACCCCGGTTCCCGCGAAAACCGCTTAAACCTGTTCTGAGTCGCCGCCGATCATCCGAAAAGTGACCCAAGCGGCTGAGCACTCGCCAAAGCACACGGGCCCTCATGTACGCCAAGATCCGTATGTAATAGTTGAAGCTGTGCTTGTGGTATACCATAATCACAGCTTTACCTCCGGGCTTAAGGACTCGGTAGACTTCGCGGAATGCCCGATCTGGATTGGGACTATGGTGCAAAACACCATAGGAGTAAACGAAGTCAAAGCTTTCATCTGAAAATGAAAGGTGCTCTGAATTCTCGAGCTTAAATCGTCCCCTCAAACCGAGTAGTCGGAAGTGTTGGGAACTGGCCTCGATAGCAGCTTCGGTAAGGTCTACTCCTGTGTAGTCTGCTCCGGCCGAGGCAAATAGAGTACCGTCGGCTCCATTTCCACAACCAATCTCTAGAACCTTCTTTCCTCGCGCTTCGTTGAAAGGCACGAGCAATGGAATGTGCCATTCTGAACTGTAACGAAACTCTCGATATTTTCGAAAGAACTCCTGAGAGCCTGTTTGTGTGTCGACGAAATGGCTCCCGCACGGTTCAACGTTCCAGAAGTCATGGACCTCCCGGACGGCCGTGTTATCTGGAGCAGCGGGTTCGGTCAGAATCTTAGGGTGTGACACAGAGCGTGCAATAGTCGTAAGAGGGTGAGGAAGGTCGAGAGAACAACTATGGTCTTCCTACGCAGTGGCTCAGTCAGAAGAGGCATGCGCCGCCGGTTCTTGTACATTGCGCGATGCGGTGGCCAAGTCATGCAAGGCAAGCCGCAAAAAGGATAAGTTTGAGAATAGGTACCGTTTCCACATCCGACCAGGTTCCTGGAACAGCCGATAGGACCACTCCAGTCCCGTGCGTTGCATCCAGAGCGGAGCTCGTTTAGCCAACCCGGCAACTACGTCAAATCCTCCCCCAACTCCCTGATAGATAATAGCGTGCAGTTTCTCCATATTACGATCAGCCCACAGTTCTTTTTGGGGAGTGCTCATCGCAATCAGTACCAGGTCCGCCTTGCTGCAGTTGATCTCCGCGTTAATTTCTTTCTCTTGTTGAGGCAAAAAATATCCATCCCTATAACCAGCCACTTGCAACAGGGGATAGCGTTTGACGAAATCGGCCACTGCTTTCGAAACGACTTCATGTCGGGCACCGAGGAAATAAACGCGATATCCTCGCTCAGCGGCCGCCTTAACCATCCTGTCCATAAGGTCCACTCCAGCCACTCTTTCGGGCAGCGGAGTGCCCTTCAAGCGAGAGAGCCAGACTAGGGGCATGCCGTCAGCGAGAAGCATTCCCGCACGTTCGATGACATCACGCAAAGCAAAGTTATCTCGATATTGCACAACCTTCGCGGCGTTAACGAACACGACGTGTGTCTTGATGCGAGAATCGAGTCTTCGACATAGCTCGGATACTGCACTATCCATGGACGCCTGATCGACAGGACATCCTGCGATGCGGAGCCGATCTGTTGGGAAGCTCATGATGTTGATTCGGAGCGGCACCAGCCCTACGAATCTACCTCCTTAGTGAGAGAACGCTGAAAGTGGCACAGGGTCCACACCCGAAGCGAGAAGAGCTGAGTTTCAACTCATTATGCGGCGTATCGCTACAGCAGCCAACTCGCCATTTATTACACTATAATAAATAAGGCGTTTATTGTTTGGGAGACAGTGCCGAAAAGCTTAATGACTAAACCGGAGACTGTTTGACTGCCCGTATAGCGCACTCTAGTCTCGCTAATGCGTGTAGCATCCATGCTTGTCCCCAGCGCATAAAAGCCGTGCGATTTGTCCAGCATCGGTGTCGCTGGAAATAGAAAAATCCTTCTGGGGCTTGCATATTTCGAATGGTCCAGAGTGCAGTACGAATAGCCCTCTCTTGACCAGAAGGATCACGGTCAGCGAAAGCAAGCAGGGTCAAAATTGCTTGCGAACAAGAGTGGATGTCTATTGGATATAGGCTGTTGTGAAAATATTTGGGAGCACCAGTAGCATCGAACAGGTGTTGTATATAGAACTCGTAACCTTTTACCAATGAAGCCTCGAACGATCGGTCGTCACACTGTTCCATGTAATCGAGGAGAGCACAAAGATTGTAGCCGGTATGGAAGTGATCGATCCACCGTTGTCGAGATTCATTTCCATACAACCAGGAACCATCCGGACGCTGTGACGCAACCAGGAAGTTCATGGCTCGTCGCGACAAATCCCGAGTCTCAGTGCCACCACTCAGACGCGAAAGTCGAGCCAAGAAGGCTGCCACGAGAGCGCTAGAATTATAGATGACGCTATGATTATCAGGTGTGTAACTGAAACAAAGTTTGTCCGGCTCATCGACGGACCTATTTAATCTCTGTTGGAAAAAGCGCGCTGCCGATTCGGCCATTTCCCTCGCGCCAACGTCATAAAAGGTCTCCGCCATATCAAGCAGACCTTGTGCACAGAAATATGTGGCAATTGCGTTGGGCCGAAATGCGAGCATGGCTGGCCCTCGCGCAGAAAAAAAGTCGAAGTTGTACCCCCAGCAACAAAATTCGCGGTCGGGACTTCGCAACTGTGCCAAGTCCCCCTTCAAACTCATCGTGACGCGACGAACATCCTCCCCGCATTGAGAAAGGTCGCATAGAGCAGAAAGCAGAAGCCCCAAAGTCTTGGGATTCTTAGATACGGGGACGTCAAGCCAGCGCCTGAGTCTCTCGCCCACGAAACGCCTGCCAATTTGGATCAGGAGAATATTAATGGGCCATGTACGTGCGATTCCTTTTGCCAAATATGGTGAATTCAATACGTCATAAGGGTCGTAGCCTGCAAAATCGCGTGCGCTGATCCACTCCTGCAACCTCTTCCGAGAGCTAACGAGAAGTTGAAGTTCAGTCGCGCTGCATTGGACGGCGGGGTTGGCCCGACCACTGCCGATTGGAATTGTTATCGGGATCAAGCTGGGCTCACTCCATTGATCTCACGAAACAATTCATGCATATCGTGTGCGAATCGGGTGAGAGTGTAATTGCCAAGAAAGCGCTCGCGACTTGCTCGACCCATGCGATTCCGAAGGCTCTTATCAGAGAGGAGGGAGACCACGCGGTGGATTAGCTCATCGATGTTGTTTGGGTCAATGATGAAGCCGTTTACTCCATCTAGCACTGTTTCAGGAATGCATCCAACTGCTGTAGACACAATCGGCAGGCCAGCAGACATCGCCTCAAGGATTACGTAGGGATGTCCTTCGTTCCGATAGTGCGTTGGCATAACGAAAACATGGGCGGCTCTCAAGATCTGATGTTTAAACGGCGGCGCTACAGGTCCAAGAAACTCAACGAAAGGCTCCATTTTAAACTCTCGGATAATATTGTTTGCCGCAGCTTGCTCTTGTGGTCGAAGCCACTCTCCTGCAAACACCGCCCGCATGTCAGGCACATCCTTAGCGATTCCTGGAAGTGCTTTGATAAGCTCAAAAACTCCTTTTTCTTGCATTAGCGTACTGAGGAAGAGAATAGTGGGACGGGAACAGTCTCCGGAAATGTCGTTGCTCTCGAAAGCATCAGGAATGCCATTAGGTATGACACGGACGCGGTCCTGAGGTAGGAGCCCCCTAAACATATTCCTTAGCGAGTCGCCAAGAACCACAGCCCGAACGCTGTGCCCCAGTGCGTAGTTAACAAGCCAACGCATTACACGGGGACTAGAACGATAAAACTTATCGAAATAGCCGCCATGTAGGTGAATAACAACCTTCTTATGCAAAAAGCGAGCCGGAACGAGAAACATTGCGTCGCGTAGAAATGCAAGCTGCTCTTGAGCAATGGGGATGTAAACGAAATCGGGAGACTTAGTCAACACGAGATACAGGTATTTGACAGCATGTTTGACTGCAAGAAAAACATTCACAAAGTCGACCTTTCCAACATTCGAAAGATTACGACGATCAGCAGTGTCTAAATGAATGACGGAAACCGTCTTCCCAAGAACCTGTAGCGCCAGATCGGTTGCGACGCTCATTCCATTAAATGGTGGTGGAGTTGGGCCAATTACCAGCACGCGGTGCCTGGTTCGCGAGAGTACAGTTCCCCTTGAAGTAGCAGGCTCGGTCGCTATGAGGAGATCTTCTTGCATAATAAAGAGCAATGATATGTAAAGAGGCGAGAAGCAACCCGAGATGAGGTACACAAGAGAAGATCTTTAATGATGTGTTTAAAAGTACCCGCAGATCCAGAAGCATATTCATAGAGCGCCCGGGATGGATTTGTGATGACCTGGGAAACCACTTGTAGATCGCATGTTTGGATGAGACGGCGCACAGTTTTCCATGAATAAAAGTTGATGTGTCCAACTCTGTCGAAGATGTAGTCTGGCTTCAAGCGGAGAGTATCTTCCAGGGGAACCTCCACGAAAATATACTCTGAAACCCGCGATGCCTCACGTAGCAATTGCCTGGGATGCTCTACATGCTCAAGTATATGGCTTAGTATTGAAAGGTCAAAGGCACGATCCGGGTAGGGTAGCGCATACCCATCAAACAGTTGACAATCATATAGATATGGAATACTCCTTGCCTTGATCGTCGCGATCGCGCTTTGAGAAATCTCGACCGAATAAAGCTTACTCGCAAAGGCAAGTCGAGAAAGTCGATCCAAGATAGCGCCGTCGCCAGAGCCAATCTCGAGCACATCGGCATGAGGAATTCCATCACACAGCGTACGAATGTTATCTACCTTGTCGATAGCGCCCAAAGCACGCCAGTCCGATGGCCTACCGTCGTAGTAGGAGTCGTAGTTTTCCTTTAACTTCGCGCTCAGGGACACGTCACTCACTGGGAGTCCACCATCACCGCTCATCATGCAGGATCTGCGGAATATCGTCGTGAAGCGGGCAACATATCACTTGTGCAAAACCGTGCACAGATCAGAAAACATCTGCGGCCATAATTTGCCTAAAATCAATGTTCCGTATCCTCGATTCTCCGCTCGTGAGAATCCCGCTCGTTCGATCGAGAGTCGGCTCAAAGACCTATATGTGAAATAATGAAGATGACCCTCGTCGTGCAGATCAGTTGGCGTGTGACCGTCATAACAAACAAGTCCCTCTTGCAGGGAAGCTGTTGATGGGAAGTAGCCAGCCATAAGTTTTAGTCGCCTTGTCCATTTGGCTATGTTCGGAGTGAGTACAATGAGTCTTCCTCCCCGTTTCAATACTCGGTGAAGCTCTCTGAGTGCGCCGATAGGATCGATGAAGTGTTCGATGACGTCGGCCATCGCCGCGCAATCGAATTCATTGTCGGAGAACGGAAGGCCGTCGATTTCAATGTTGTTTTGGAGCGTCAAAACGTGCGGGTCATTTCTAAATAACAGCTGTAACTGCTGTATCCGGACTGCCGACAAGTCAGCTCCCACCAGGCGATCATAGTGATGCTTCAGTGCGAGGAGAGTAGAGCCATCACCCGCCCCGATTTCAAGATAGCTTCCGCCGTCGGTCTCCAATGCCATGTTGACCAACATCTGAGTGCGATTGCGAGGTGACGCAAGAACAGGAACGGGCACAACCTGGGCGAAATTCGCATTCTGATACTTAGTATCATAGTGGGCGACAAGCCTTGCTGGAGTTGGCATATCTTTGGCAGTAATGAATCTTATTGATGGCTGACGTAAGACTAGCTAACGAACTTTATTCTCGAGCAGCACTGGAGAGAGGCCTATCTGCAAATGACTAGCAGTCATAGATCGTGACTTGCCCGAAGCGTCCCGTTCGTTAATAATGTTCCAGCCCTTAGGGATAGGAAAGTCTCGGGGACCTTGGGCATTCCATACGATATAGCCACTGTAATTGCCTTCCCGACCCAACTGGCACACCCAGGTTCCGGACCGGTCGGAATCACAGGTGTTCATGACAGAACCGACTAACCAATTGTAAACCTCCCCATATGCAGTCGCTGCGGGCTTGGCAGCCTTGCCCTGCTCGGACAGTCCCATTGCCGCACTATCCCAGTCATACCAAAAGAGGCGCTGAACTCCAGCGGCCCAGGCAAGAACATACGTTCGTATGACGTAGGCTGCCGCATTATCTGCTTCGACTACGGGGAAAATGGATGTCCCTTGCACGGGCTTGACGTCGCTATGAATAAACCAGCCAGTTTCCGTGTCCCAAATAGGCTTGTAGGCAAGAAGCTGGTGAGATACAAGTACTTTCTGTACTTTCTGTATAAGCGGCACCATCGCTTCAGGCGCTTTCGGGGTGACATAAAGATGGAAACCGATAATGTTTGCAAACGATCCGCCGCCCGAAGCCAAAAACGAGTCTAACCAGGATGGCCCCGTGTAATCGCCAGTCGGCGAAGGGGAAACCAAACGGTTGGAGGCATCGAGACGAGTAAGAATACCGTATGCGTCCTTCTCGATTGCTACGAGATGTTGCGGGTCGCCGGTATAGAACTGCTTGAGATTAGGCTCGTTCCAGAGTTCCCAATATCGCACTCGGCCCTTATAACGGGTACCGAGAGTGCGAACGTAATCATCCCAATCCTCCATATTGCGTGGTTCCGCTGCCGATCCCTTGCGGAAATCTGGTGGCTCGTTGGGTCTCGCTGAAGCCCAGGGAGGCGGCATCCCGATAGGCAACAGGATGTCTACTCCGTGCTGTTCGGCTAAATCGATGAACTTATCTAGTAAATTAAAATTCCATTTTCCCTTCTGAGGTTCAATATCAGCCCAAGTGCAATAACAATCCCACAAACGGAGTGAACCAAAGGGAATAGAAGGCCAAGGTGTGGTTGTAGCGCCCTTGTGAATATGAAGCCCAAAGAACGCCTTAGGGATGGCCGTAGCCGACGGCCGAAGATGCTCCTGCGCAGTGGAGGGAATAGTAACGCAAAGAGCGAACGCGAGCAAAACCAACTGCGTCCATTGAGGCACGCCATAGACTTTCATCGGTCTTTCCTTTCTGACGATCTTCAATCACGCTCCGCATCCGAAATGGTGACCTGAAGTTGCGAAAGCATGACATCTAACTCCAGAGCACGACGAATCCCGAGACTAAAGTTATCTACCATTGCATCGACTGAATAGTGAAGTGCAGTATCCTTTGCACCCTTTGATAGCTTTGCTCGAAGCGTACGATTCGAAAAAAACGAAATCATAGTAGAGGCGTATGCTTGCGGAGTATGTTGCGAAAGCATTCCATTGCGCATATTCTCTAGGCACTCTAATTCTGGTCCATGATATGGAACATCTGTGGTTAGTAGAGGAAGGCCAGCTGCGAAACCGTCGAGAATTGCCAATCCTACTCTTCCGGGCAGAACCAAGGCATCAGCAATCCTCAACAATAGTATCTTGTCTCGACCGAATACAGGACCGAGATAGTGCATCCATAGATATTTGCGGCACGCCGCTTCGACTAATCGCCGTTCTGGGCCGCCACCGATGACGACAATATGCAAAGCAGTAAGCTGCTTCTTTGCGAGTTCAGCCGCCTTAAACAACAGGTCTAATCCTTTATCTGGCAACAGGGCTCCCACAAAAAGGCCTACCGGATCGTCGTTTCCAATGCCCAGTTCGTGTCGCTTGCAAGATATCTCCTGATCAGTGAGGTCGTGTAGAAAGCGGTGAGTCGCTCCCGTGTCGATAGCGTTTTGTACTACAGTTAATCTATCGTCGCGCACTCCATTTTCAATCAAATAACGCCTGGTGCCCTCAGTGTAAGCAAACCACCAGAATACTTTATTGGCAATTCTTCGTCGAATCCATTCCGATAGTGCAGATCTATTCTTGTCTTTATTTTCGCCCAAGCCCCAAAATGCAATTCGCCGGAACCCAAGCACCGAAAGCAGAATCAGGGCGTAGTTATGCAGATGCTTGTTTGCCTGTTCGGAGATTATGAGATTGGAATTCATTATCTCGCATATTAATGGGAAGTACACTAAGCGCTTGCCGAAGAACAAGCGCGGTTTAATCTTTATTCCGAAATCTGTCGGTAGGTCACAAGTATCATTTCTTCTATCTAAATCCCATGGATCAGCATAAGCGACCTTCAAATCGATATTGTGGGTTCGCAACTCGTCGCGGAGCTTCAAAAAAAAAGCAAGCCTATAATGCTTTACCTGTGACTGGATAATAAGAACGTTCTTCAAGGTTCACCGAGCACCAGGGTCGGCGGCAGGGCATTCATCCGCGTAGTTCTTCAGGAGCGAGGATACGTTCATAAAGTTCCTCAAGTACTCTGGTTTGTTTGGATAAATCAAAGGACGTTTCAACTCTCTTCCTGCCATACTCACTCATTCGGCACCAGAGACCATCGTTTCCGAGCAATTCGATCAGATGAGCTGATAAATGAACAAAATCTCGTTCGGGAGAAAGTAGACCTGTTTTTCCGTGTAGGACGGCTTCAGGAATTCCGCCAGAGGAAAAACTGGCGACCGGCAGACCCATAGCTTGGGCCTCGAGGAACACAAGTCCAAATGCTTCTGTCGCGCCCGAGGCAGCCGTGACGCTGGGCACACAGAACACACGGGCACGATCCATCCAGCTCCGTACCACCTCCGGTGGTTGCGTTCCCAAAAAAGTGAAGTCCCTGATCTGCTGTCGCGCTATTATTTCCAGTTGCGAGCGCAAAGGGCCATCCCCGATTACGACCAATCGGACATCCCGCACGACGGCTTGCACCCGAACCATGGCCCGAACAAGATACTCACAACCCTTCACCTCGTGCAGTGTTCCAACGAAGAGAACGATTGGCTCACGTTTATGAGTGCAGGACGACTTGAAGAAGTGCGTGTCGATGCCGATATAGTGCAATATTGTCCTCTGCGGAGAATACGCTTGCTCGAGTAACTTATCATGAACAAACTTGGAAACGGCAATACACAGCCGCGCCTCCTTACGAAGCACAGCTGCACGTTTCCAGTAAGACTTTGCGGTGTAATGTGCGTCGTGCGCACGGGTCGGTGCGACGGTGACATCAGAACCGTGGAACGTAGCAATTAGTGGCACGTGCAAGTGCCGAGCCAGTGGCAACGCCGTCAATGCATTTGGGCCACCATGAGCGTGAATGAGCGTCGGTTGGACGTTTCGCACGCGCCGAAGAAAAATGGGATCAAACCCAAAGATTTTGAAAGGAACCTCTTTGATTTTTCCAAAGGTCGAGCCTGTTTTGTTAATGAGGATAGTACGATCTTCGGGAAGGATCAGGCCAGGACCTCGAAAGGCACGAGCGCCGGCGTAAAAAGGAATGAACCTATGCAAAGCCTCACCTTGCGATCTGACAAATGTCACACTCGGAGCCAGGAGCGGGTCGGCATAGATGAGAACGTGGGGAAGCTTGGATTCATGGTCCGAGCGGTCGCGAGATAGATCGGAGCTGGACGGAATAGACGCAGAGTGCCAGTCACGGTTTTCATTTAGTGCCGTTGGCAACTCACGCATGCCCGTGCGCAAGGTCCTGGTGTCCCAAGAACTTAGTACCTCTCGCTATGACCGGCCGAGGGGACATAGATATTGATAAATCGACCGCAACCGTGCAGTAGAGAGCCCAGAAAATCACATTACCGCCAACTAGTGTGCTCTCCGTAAAGTTCATTAAAACAACAAAGACGAGATACATCACCGGCCACGCGTTCGCTACGGCAGGCGAAGCTCGGAAGGCGGAAATCGCTCTCCAGACACACAGCAGGAATCCGATAAGAAAAATCGTTATACCGACAAGGCCGAGGTCCAACCAAAGCTCGAGGATTCCGTTATGCGCGCCCGGGGCTGCCCAGTTCAGCGCTCGCCAGATTCTACCGGAAGGTCCTTGAGGACCAAGCCAAAAGCCGCTGTAGCCATATCCAAACCATGGCTTTTGCAGTGCCATAACTGTACCAAGGACCCAAATGTACAAGCGACCAGTGAGCGTTACATCCTTATGAAGCAGAAGTTTAATCAATCCCAAGTGGTGAAAAGTCCAATATAGCCCAAGCGCCGTGCCTGCACCGAGGGAACTGAAAATAGCGAATAACTGCCGTGTAGAACCCCGGAGGCAGTCACGAAAAAAGTATGTGCAAATTAAGAGACAAAACACAAAAAATGAAGTAGAAGATTTTGAGAGAAGGATCAGACTGAAGGCAGCACCCACACGAGACGAAATCCAAAATGCGCTACGCTGGAATGCGTGTCCTTCAACGATATATACCAGCGCGCAGAACACCATCATTCGTCCGAGGCCGTTCTTCTGTGAATAAATCCCAATCCAAACGTCATTAAGGTTGTCGACGGAATGTCCCAGATGAAAAATACCGAACAAAAAGCTACTGACAACGGCGATGGTGCACATTTTCCTTAGGAGTTGCAGTTGATCCGCCCGGTCATAACGCAACGCAAAGTAGATGCCGAAGAATGTGGTGCACGCTACGGAAACGCCTCTGCGGAAAGTTGTTCCGGGAACCGCAGACCAGAAAGAAGAAGCTAACACTAATCCAACGAGTGAGACTAACCACCAATGCCGAAAGAAAGTGCGCAAAAAACCGGGGCAGTGCCTGACAAGCAGAATGAACATGATGAAATACACAATCGCCCAAGCGATTTGCATTCCAAACATTCCCGTCGACTGTGTCAGGTTTGGACCTGGTTCGACAATCAAGTTCAAAAAGGCACCTGTCAGGAGGAGCAACACCGCAACGGTGAAGGCTCTTTCAGTGCCACTGGGTCTGACTGGAAGAGGTAAGTTCAAGGTGTTGGTTCCGGCACGACGCGCAGAGTTCCTCCCGTGCTGGCCGTATCAGTCTGGATCTTGACGGTATCCTTGAGCAACAAAATCGCTACAGCCACACTTATTCCCAGCAATGTATCAGATGCCAAACTCCCCCATGCTGCTCCTCGCCACGAGTAAAGGGGAATGAGCCACAGGTTTATTAACACATTGAAAGCAGCCACCGAGAGCTGCAGAATGCTGCGTAACCTCTGGAGGTCAGCCCCAGTAAGAGAGTTGGATAACAAGTAGTGGATAGTGCGAATAAATATTAGGGGGGATAGCCAGCGCAAGACACTTTGTGCACCTGAATAGCGAGCTCCTACGACAGTAGGGAGTAGAGGAGCACACAGAAACAAAAATATGCCTGCTAAAAGCCCATAGCCAGCGGCAAAGGGCATCAACCGCCTCGCGTAACGTGCGCTGTTGGCAATGCCCCTTGAACCATGTTGAAAAAAGCGAGCATAAGTGGCATATAGAAGCGAAGAGACAGGTTGCAAAGCCAGATCAATGATCCGGTATGCTGTTGCATAAATTCCGGCGGCTTCGAGAGTCGCCAGTCGCACAAGCATAGTCTTGTCAATATTGTTGTAAATGGACTGAGAAGACAAACTAAGCGAAAAGAAAAATCCTTCTTTGACATGGTAGCGCTTCAGTCCCCACCGCCATCGGGGCCGGCCCAACTTCCGGGACACAGCTACATAAGAGTAAAAGGCTGCAATTACCGTGCTGCCCAGGTAAAGCACTGCCCATGAGGTTGCCGAAGAGCAAGACAGGAAAAAATACATTACTACTGCGCAAATCGCGCGCGATCCCGTAAGGATAATTCCTATCTGAGCTGTCCGTCCTAACATCTCGAAGGCGGTGAAGGCGTGGCTAGCTAATGTTACGATGCCAGAGAACAATAGGTCAGAAATTGCAACTAATAAGACCAGTACTAGGGGTGCTTTGCCTGAGAAAATGTAAGACGACAAGACTAAAACAACACCAACGAGAAGAGCTCCAAAAACGGCAGCCGTACATATGGCATTCCCCCAACATTCAGCAAAGCGGTCCCTGTGACGTGCGACGTCTCGAACCAGAATGCCATCAGCGCCCCATATTGCGAAAGGAGAGAGCACTGCGACCAAGGAAACAGCCCCAACGAACGCACCATATTGGCCTGGTCCCAAACATCTTGCGATCAGAATAAAGTAAAGCGCCTGGAAGAGCAGCCGCACGCCGCCACCAGCACTCATGGCAGCGGTATTCCGCACGACTTCATTATCTTCAAGCCAGCGGGTCCATCTCGTATACACAATCCCTCAGTTCTGGACGTTAAGGATATTTAGGATTTCCTGCAAATGAGAATCTCTGTCGTCCTGCTCTCACGGCATAAAGCTGTGAGCATCAGTTCTAGCGGATAGACTATAGCTCCCGAGAGGTACCCGATAGGTTTACAGATCCGCACGGCGTGCACGAAAAGCTGCCACAAAAACGGGTGAAAAGTGCTGTTGGTATCTAATGGTTGGTTTAACAGGACGAACATGGGAATACGATCGATGGTGTGAAATCCTACTCGCTGTAACAGATCCTCAATTTCACACAGTGCACGACTCACCATATGTATACTGCGTTGGGTGGGTCCGTGTAGAGCAATATCTGAAAAGAAAAACCAGCCGCCCGGGCGGAGCGCATTTCGAATGTTCTCGAGTGCCGCCCGGTAGCGGCTGTCATCCACGATGTGGAAAAAGACGTCGAATGCTGAAACGGCATCGAAGGAGTTAGTCAAAGAGTTCGGAAGTTCGGCACCGATGTCCAGTCTAAGAAATGTTTGCTCCGGAAACCGAGCTCTTAGGTCTGAAGTTGCGATCTCTGTAATGTCACTTCCTACAATTGCGGAAGCACCGAGTTCCTTCCACAATTCAATATAGAATCCCGTGCCGGAGCCTATGTCGAGCACTGTCGCCTTGCTCCAGTCAATGCCTCGGGCGCGGAGCACTCGAAGAAAAACCTTGCGGCGAACTCTGTATAGCCAGTAATTGTAACCAGTTCCGAGAGACGTATATCCGACGCCGGTGATGCCGGGGTTTGTCCGAAGGCGTTCTTCCCAGTACTCGGAAGGATTAAATGAACTGCTCATGACTGAGTCTCGTGCGGTGGGAATAGCTGAGTGGCCGCAATTTAGGGTCTTGGCGATCTCGACCTTATCGTCCCAAGCCTTTCAGTACTACAGGAACGGTCTTTAGCATGATCTTGAGGTCGAGCATTAGGCTCCAATTCTGGATATAAAAATTATCGAGCGATACCGCGGTCTCAAATGACGGGTCATGGCGTGCGCTCACCTGCCAGAGTCCAGTGATTCCCGGCGTCGCATCTAGGCGGCTCAGATGCTCCAAAGTATATGCCAGAATTTCATCGAACTCCGGAGGGCGAGGGCCGACCAAACTCATGTCACCTCTGAGGACATTCCAAAGCTGAGGGAATTCGTCCAGGCTGTGCTTTCGTAAGAATGCTCCGAATCGGGTCACTCGTGGGTCATTCGAAATTTTAAACAATGGTCCTACGCGTTCATTCAAATGCTGCAGGCCGTTTTTTTGTTCATCAGCCTTGGCCACCATTGTACGAAACTTGTAGCACACAAAACGCCTGCCCTTCTTGCCCACGCGCGATGCACGGTAAAAAATGGGGCCTGGTGAGTCTAGCTTGATCAAGACGCAAATCAATGCCAAGGCGGGTGCTAAAAAGACGAGTCCAACTGCTGCCCCCACAACATCTATGATCCGTTTGAATGCCAGCGCTAAGTCAGGAATGCGTTCGCGTTGAAGCACACGAACGGGAAAGTCGCCCACGAACTCCTCTGGAGTTAGCCTGGCTAAGCCGTCATATAACTCATGGACTACTTTAAGTCCGAGGTTGTAAGGACTGACTTCGAGCGCGATGTTCTTGACGACTTCGCGCTCCGAAGGAATGGTAACAAAGATCTCGTCAATAAATTCCTGACGCACAATCTGCGAAAGTTCTTCAATCTTTCCCAACATTCGTGGGTCGGTATGGTGGTTCGAGTCAACGAACCCCTTCACCTTGTATCCGAGACTGGGATTCTCATCCAAATACCTCGCAAGTTGCTGGCCCACCTTTCCTGCACCTACGATTAAGGCATGCTGAAGACCGATACCTCGAGCGCACTGCCTTCCCCTGAGATGCCATCGAAAGATCCGCCAGCTGGACAAGGCAACCACGCTGAAGAGAGCAGTAACTCCTACGGCCAATCTGGGAACAGTTTTAATACCTGATAAATATACAAAAGCCGTCAGCACCACTGTCGCGATCGCAACCGAGCGGCTAACCAAAGCTATATTCAACAGAGGAGCTCTGGGTGGAGATACTCGATAAAGGTTTTGTGAATGACCAGCGAGGATGAGCAAAGCTACATACAACAGGAGGAATCCAATATCTGCACTAGCCCACACTTGCCAAGGCGTAAAGGAGGGAGACGCTATGTACCTGCCTGGGCCTAAGCGTATGTGTAAACTCAGCGCGAGTGACATTATGCATCCTATGGAGGCAAGAGCGACATCCGCCAATACGGAAGCAGTTGTGCGCCTTCGGACTGCGGCGTTCCGCTTTGCTTGGGTCGCAATGTATGTTGCATTGTCGGTCAGAGAGATGTGACGGTCACTCTTCGAGTACTGAAGCAGGGCGGGTGCGTTCATTGATTCATTTGCTCGTCTTTGTGAATAACCTTGTGCTCAGATAAGTAGTGCGCCATGGAAGTATGCCAAGCCTTAATGGGAAGGCTACCTACCGTTCGTTAGTCGATCTATTATTCGTGCGATACCTCTGCGCGTGCGATATGCCACGAGAGAGTCCCAAGTTTTTCTCTTAAATACAAGGGCCAGCTCACGGAAAAACAACTTCCATGGAAGCTGAGGATCGGTGTGAATCCAATAAGCTTGGCCTATTAATCCCGTTACGCCAGCGAGGAACGTAAACAAAGTTCCAAACAAGACCATCAACGTGCGCCGCGGACTCGTTTTCTTCTGCGGAACGAGAGGCGCGTCGAGCACTTGAGCGGTCGGCACATCACGTGCTTCTTGCAGCCTGGCAATCTCGTACTGTTTGGTGAGAAGCTCATAAACTGACTCGTTGATTTTGCTCTGACGGTACAGCTCCAAGTAGCGGACGCCCAAGAGAGGTAATTGACGGACCGACGGATATAGATCGTTTTTGTTCAATACCGATCCATTCGACGGTGTGACTCCTTTTCCGCCAAACGTGTTCACTTGGCGCTCTAGTTCGGCCACTTGCGCCTTCATTCCGCGAACACGGGGATTATTATCTGTATAGATCTGTTGGAGCCCACTAAGCATCGACTGTGCTTCAATAAGCTGTGCCTGCATATCCGCACCGGCAGCCACCATAGCTTTCGCTTGCTCGGGAATGTCAATGGCGGCGTTCGCGCTCGCAAACTCGCTGAATTGCTTCGCTGCCTCATCCAGATCTTGCTTCACTTCGGCGCGACGCTTCTCGATAAACAGACGCTCCCGATGCGCCGAGGAAATATTGACCGTCCCCAGCACTTTGTTCAGGTCGTCGATATAGGTTTGCACCATCGCAGCCGCAATGTTTGCGTCGTTATCTTCGACCGAAATGCCAAGCATCCCGGTCTTGTCATCCACCTTGATCTCGGTATTTTTGTCGAGCAGTTTTTGGGCATCTTCAGGATAACGTGCACCGTAACGCTTCATTAAGTCGAACTTGCTGATTAAGTCGCGCTGAACGGTCCGACTCTGAAGGACACCGACAAATAGCTGGCCCGAGGAGTTCAGGCCTAGCAACTGGCTCGCCAAGCCCATAAGTCCAGCACCTTTGTTTCCCCCGCCGCCATTTCCACCGCCCTCACCAGAGTCGGACGATAAGCCAGGTAGGCTCAATGCCAGTTGAGACATAGTGTTGTAATCGGGGGGCATCAGCGTCGCACTGGCTGTGTAGCGTTTCGGCCAAACTAACGCGATGACAATGAAAAGAGCTGCGCCAGCGGCTGAGAACCGTACCAGAAACTTACGTTTCCGCCAGAGTAGCCACGCGACATCGATGGGTGCCAGAAGCGAGGTTGCGGCTGTCTGCACTTGCGGCAAAGAATTGAATTCGTACTCTGTGACACCCTGTTCCGTTCGCTCGGGTGGCGCAAGGACTTGGCTCTTACCGTCCACTTCGCGCTCCCGAGACAGACGCAGGTGCGCTAGAGGCGCGGTACTGATTCCATTTTATAAACATGCGATCTTTAGTTATCAAACAGGAGCGGGACATATCCGAGACTCTATTTGTGGAGCCCCCAGTGAGGCTCAAAAGTCATTTGGATCGACGCTAGTAGGTTGGACTGGCGAGTCGTGGACAGCACTGGGAAGGTCCATTGCTCGTACTGAAGATAGCCAGCAAAATGCATGTTTGGCGATAGCATGACGTCCGCCTTCGCCGAGTAGTCGATGAGGCGACCTCCCTTGATAAAGTCTCGCGATACTTCCTGATGTCTGTATCCTAACTGAATAATGTTCCGGAGTGAGAAGTGGTATGTTAACCAACCTTGGCCACCGTGGCCGGCGCGGCCAATCCAATTTGCCATCAATAGATTCTCGTTGGTGTACCCAGAGCGAAAACGGTCCACTCCGTAGTAAACGAAACCTGGCGGAAACTCGGTCGCCAACGATTCCTTGATCCCCTCGGCGCGAATTTCAAATTGGGGTAATTTCGGCAATTGTGGGATATAGATGCCAGGGCTGATACTGGGCCGCGTGGAACCGATGGGTGAGTATTCGTCAACCACCAACGAATCCATGTATACCGTCAACCATTTTCGGAGGTGCGGTACCCGGTAAATGAAGTCGGCTTCGGATATGCGCTTTGCGGGATTCAGGCCAGTTGTGGTATGTGCGTAAAACGTGCGCGCGAAATTCGTCCAGGTAAAAGGAAGCCCTGGTCCGGCAAATTGTGCAGTAAACCCCATACCAAATTCGAAATTGGCAGTCGGCTTGAAGGATAATTTGGTACCGTGCATGTAAGGTTGAGGCGTGATGTCCCCCGGTCCGATCAGGTGTGGACTGTTGTATTCAAACTGGTGACCGGACAAATGTCCTAAGAAGAACTCAGATTTTGCTGTGCCCAAAATGCGTGAAAAGAGCGGGATGGTAATAGGCGACACAGTGTCTATTTTGAACATCAGAATAGGTTCCGCGTTATTACTCAATAAAAAAGGACCGCTCTCACCCGATCCCATCCATTGACTCTGCTTACCAAACGAAAGCTGCACATCGTGCAAATTGAGTGAGATAGATCCCTCCAGCAGATCAAAGCGTTTGGCCTGCAGGGTTGCGTTCGATACCGGAAGTGTAAAATCGGCATCGGCAATGGCCTGCAGCACGCTTTGGGGGGCAGAGGGAGTGGCGGGTGCTTGTTGGTATTCCCCGCGAACATAAAACGCGAACGGACCGGCGGCGGCGCTGGCAGAAGCGCCCGAGATTAAGTTAGTGCCGCGGCCATATGGCCGCCCGAAGTCGTTAGTGGTAGTCTGTCCAAAGTGGTAACCATCCCTGAGAGGGCGACCCGCAATGTTTGTCACTCGAGCGTAGACCGAATTTAGCTCCAGACCAAGGTTTGGTGCCCCGTTCAGGCGCGCGCTCTCGAGAGCAAACTCCTGCGCTAACTGCCGATACCCCTCCGCTAATTGCACCGGAGTGTCTTCCGAGAGTTGCCCTGCCAAGTCGGCAAGTATTCGCGCGCATTCGATTCGTGTCCATGGACGCTGGCTCAAAAAGACCGTTGGTACATAACCGAGCGCGGCGAGGCGCTCAAAAGCAGGGTAAATCCAACTGTCTACCGGAACGTACGGTGAAGCCATGTATGATGCACTTCGTGGCCTGTCTGCGCTCTCTTCGAGAAAGTTACCCCAAGCTCCCCCCCCCAACTCCGGATCGTGATGAGCTCGAAAGACTTGCCTGCCGAAATACCACCCTAGGGCGCTGCCGACCAGCACATCGGAGGGAAAGTGTTGCTTCGCGGTGACGCGAGTGGCTGTTACCGCCGTAGCTAATCCGTAGGCTGCAATCTGGCTCAAGATTCCGGGGTACTCATGTGCCCAAACACTGGCCACGGACCATGCGATAGCTGAATGTTCAGACGGAAACGATGTCCCGCCGCGAAAGAAATCACCATTGCCGTTGCCTTCGATGGGCCGCTGCCGTCGTGTGCTCTCCTTCAGCAGGTATGCAACGGCAGTCGAGTTTATCGCTGCTTCCCCGCTTAGCAGGCCCGCCTCTTGAAGATGATCATTATGTTGTAAATGACCAAATAAAAACGATGCCCCCCCCAAGCCGATGAGAGAGTACGCGCCGTAATTTGAAATGTTAAGGCTGCGCTTAAGCTGACTTGGTTCATCGGGAACCTGCTTCGAAAACCAGCTGTCACCGGCAATGAGTGCAGCTGTGAATCCAGAGAAGGGAGCGACCCAGCGAAGATCCTTGGCCCGAAAACTAATTGGCGTCTTCCAGAATTGCTTCTGGTCGGAAATCAGATGTCGCAGGAGCGGAACGCCTAAGTTGTTCTCGGGATCAGACCCCGGCTCCAACCAGCCCTGATTCTCGTGCTTCCACCCCGGAACTGTCGATCCTTCATCCTTAGAGACAGACAGTTTCGACAAATTTGGCTGTGCAAACGATGCGGGGGTGGGCAGCTGCATCTGTCCTGAGGCGATCACGGGCAAGATGAGTAGCGCTCCTAAGAAACACCAATTGTTTGCGCGTAACATCCGGTGTAGATCAAAACCGCGCGAAGTAATATGTCGCAACACCTACAGATGCAGCAATCTGCGCCATCTGCAAAGACGTTTTGAACCTGTTGCTGAACGAGTAGGTCTGCTCAGGCACAACGACCATGTCTCCCGCGCGCAGTTCAGCGCTCGCGACACCACCGCTAAACAGGCTGCCCGATCCACCGACCACTGATCCGTCGGCTCGTACCACAAAGGTAGCTTTTTTGTCCGCCAAATCTGTGGGTCCACCAGCCTGCCCGAGATACCACCCTGCACTCTTGCCCGGTTTGAAAGTGACCGCAGTGGGGTTGTACACAGCCCCGCTGATAAGGACAACATTCGGTCTTTTTGGAATAAAGATTACGTCACCTGTCCGAACCTGAAGGTCCGCTGAGGTATTTGCCCAACGCTTTAGGTCGCTAGAAATGTGGATTACGAGGCGACCAGTGGGAGGCGTGTTTTGCAGTGTTTCGATCGTTCTCTTGTACTGCAGTACAGCGGCTTTGGCTTTCACTTGATCGTCGACGTCCATTCCCGGAAGAAGCTTGACCTGCGTTGCTTCGGCTTGTACCCTCTGAATCAGATCTGCGCGGTTCTGCTCCTGTAGTTCTCTTACCTGCACTCTTTCAAAAATCGCTCCATAAGGATACGCGTTTGTCAGGAAGCCGCCAGCGCGAGAAAGGATCGAACTCAGCCGCTCACCCGACCGGATACCGTACGTTCCGGGATGTGCTATCTCACCCTTAACTGTAATCGTGGCCCCCACGTCCTCCCACCCGGACAGCTGACGGATAGTTAGGACATCCCCATCTCGCAAGCGGACATCCGTATCAGGTTCTCCGTTCAGTGCTTTACCGATCTCAACCGTGCGGTAATCCCCAACAACTTTGCTGCCGTTCTGAATCATATAAGTGGTCAGATCCGCTTCCTGGGTGAACGCGCTTCGCTTTAGCCCACCGGCAAAACGAACCAAAGTCGCGGCCGTCATCTCGCCGCCCAGTGGATATTTGCCAGGGCGAGCCACTTCACCCTCCACAGTAACTGTCGGAGGGTCTACCTTGTTCAAGTCTTTGTGGATAAAAATCCGATCTTTCGAACTGAGCAGAATGTTATCTTTAGGATCACCTTCCAACGCCCTTTGCAGATCGACATCAATCACCCTGAGCTTACCGTCGTCCGTTTTGCGGAAGACTTGAGCGTCGGAAAGCAAGGCATCGGGGGCCGTACCGCCAGCTAAGTAGATAGCGTCTCGTATGTGAGCCGACCCGTTTGTAACATGGTCTCCTGGATCTCTTACCTCACCGGTCACGGTTATGACTGGCGAATCTTCAAAGTCAAAGCGACCAAACACACGGACGGTATCAAAGGGCTGCAGAACTAAATCCTGATCTTTACCTGAAAGAGCATCGTCAAGATTAAAAGCAACGACCTCTGGCATGTTGTCAGGTTTCGATAGACGGATTATCTCCGCATGTTTCTTATATGGCTCAGGTAGCAGATCTTTGTATGACTTTATTAGATCCGTGACCTTCATACCCTCGCGGTAGGCAAACTTGCCCGGGCGAAATACGTGGCCGTCTAAGTACACCGTTTTCTCTGCGTAGGGAAGAATGGGCGAGATCTGTACCCGATCGCCGTCTTGGATTTGAAAATGCTGCAAGGAGTTGTTTGCCTCGCTGCCATCATTGCTTTGGGGGATATCTAAGCGCAGCATCGATCGAGCGTCATGAGCAATCACACGTTCTACATCTACATGGCGGAGGGTGCCGGTCGGCAGTATTCCTCCGGCAAGCTCTAGCACTTCAGCCAAGCTTTTTTCGTCCTTCAGCTCATAAATGGCAGGGCGACGAACCATGCCTTCAACGGTGATCTGCGGGCCCAGTGGCGGCACCAATACGGTATCGCCGGACTCCAATCGTTGCATTTGGGAACGGATACCATGCAGCAGTAAATCGTAGACGTCGACTGTCTCAATCAATCGATCTCCGCGATAGTGTTTAATTATGCGGAGACTTCCAGCTGAGGTTGGCCCGCCTGCTTCATATAAGGCGTTGAGCGGCGTCGAGAGCGCGCTAACATCGTAGGCGCCTGCCCGTTCTACATCCCCCACTACATAGATGCGAACGGTACGAAGTCGTGCCAACGAAACATCCGCCCGAACATCGCGATACTGGGTGCGAAGTACACGTTGAACGAGTTGCTGCACGTCACCCAGGCTTTTTCCTGAAACCTCAACTCCACCAACATCGGGCAAGATGATGCGACCCTGCCGGTCGACGACACTCGTAAGTTGGTCCGAAATACTGCCCGTGACGCCTATATTTAAATCATCACCTGGCCCAACAACGTAATCGAGGCCTACGGGCATATCCATCGGCAACTGATCGAAATTACCCGTACCGTTTTGAAAAATGTTAATGCCAAAACGATCTAAATCAGGCGAATGATGAGCATATTGCTGATAAAGGTCGTATAGCGATGGGACATCGGCATAAGGATCGGGGCGGTGCTGAACGGGTGTTTGTCGGTCCGGAGCTATGGGAGGAAGGAATGGAGAGCCGAGAGAATTGCTGCGCATGTCGAGGCCGGCCTGCTGCGAGAAATCCGTGCCTCCCAATGCAGAGACGTTCCCGGATCCGTTTCTCAACGCCTGCTTTAGAGAACTGAGACTCGACGCATCGCCTGGCATTACACCGAACGGCGAGCCCATAGAACCGATCATCGATCGCTTTGACAGTGAGTTAATGTCGCCGGAGGATCCTAGTCCATTCATACTTGGACCACCATTACTCATGCGCGCGGCAATCAATGCGGACATCTGGTCCGGAGCAATTCTTGACATCGGTCCACCGGTGGCTGAACCCGAATCGCCAAAGGCCTGTGAAGATTGCGCCTGCAAGAGAGCGCGACGGGAGTCGTACGGGACAGACGGGGGATTGTTCTGCTGTGGAATCGCTGGCGATGGACCACCCGAAGGTGATGCAGCCAATCCCGGCACGGTACCCAGGTTCGAGGGGGGCGCGGTATACCACGGCGGACCCACGCTCGGCGAGTTCAAAGTTGGAAGGGGCGTGCGTTGAAGGTCATCTTCGTGCCTAGCCCAGTAGCCACTTTCCTGACTCTGATTGCCTTCGGCCAGAGCTGCGCCACGATTCGGGGGGGTGTTAGTTGCCGAGTTCAGACTAGCTACGGACGACGATCCTGGCACCGAAGGAACAAGTCCGAGAAGCCAGTCCTGCTCTAATTCCTCGTGCTTGGGTTTGGCGCGGACGTAGTAGCGATCCTCGATCTCCTGAGTGAACATCGACCGAATATTTTGATCCCTGCGGACTAACTCGAACACCGCGTCATCAGTGAGGTCCTGCGGGTCTAACAATCGGCCCTGTTCAAAAGCTGTTCGGACCAACAATTTCTTGCACTCGAGCAAAAGCCCCGGCTCGTTAGTCAGAAGAGACAAAATCTTGTCTGCGGAGAGTGAAACTAGTCGTTCCGCTTCCTTCTCGGCTCGCGATTCCTCGACAGGCGCAGCCTTCGTTCGGTTATAGCTAGGAACGCTAGACTGCCGATCGTACGACTTATCGTAAGAACGGTCTTGCTGGGCTGGCGCATTGCAGACGCCAGCCACCAAAAGGAGCACCACCAGCAATCCGGCCCCGCAACTACTGGCTGCCGCAACATCTCCTGACTTCATAAAAACCTCATATTCGGCTCGGGGGTTTAATCGAAAACATGCTTTCCAAACATTCAGTCGCACGGTCTAGATACTATGCAGCTGATCGCTAGTCGCGAACGGCCTTTAGGAGATGGGATCGATTTCGGTTTCGTCCACCTCGACCGCAACGGAGCGCTGGATGAGGTGAATGGACAGTACAACGCGAAATTTATCTTTTCTGCGCACTAGGATGCCCTCAGCGCCCGCCATTGGTCCGCCGACCACCCGGACGCGGCGGCCGATCTTTAAGTACGGGTGCGGTTCTGCGCCGGCACCCCGCGCCAATCCGCTGCGCAAACCCTCAATATCACTATCCGGCAGGACGGCAGGCTTCCCATTGAAACTGACGAACTGAACGACTCCCGGTAGCTGCAGTACCTGAAGGCGGTCTTTAAAGGCAATGTGCAGGAACACGTAACCCGGAAAAAGTGGAAGCTCAATTACCTTTTTGCGGTCCTTCCACCGGCGGACCGATTTGTATAAAGGAAGGAAGCAGTCAATCTGGCGTTCTTCCGCCTGCTTGGCGACACTTTTTTCGTGGCGAGCATTGGTGTAGGCGGCGTACCAGCGTGTCTCCGCGTAATCGGCCGGAAGGGCGAGATCGGCGGGCGCTTCCACGCCTCTCTTTTCGGAACTCATCTGATTTGAACTCAAGCCGGAGGTCCTCTATGTAGCTTCGCCCTCTCACTTACGGGGCATCAGTGAGCTAACCCATTTCTCGCCAACTTTTTGGGCTAAAGCAGTGGATCTATACCGTGCGGGAAAATCCGGCTACTTTGCCCAGAACCCCGGTTCCGCCACAATGTCGCGGAACTTTGTTGCAAAATCCAGAACGCCAAAAGCATTAACGCGTGCAAGAAAACTGGGCAGAACTCGGCACGGGCCTCAGCGCGCCAGGTCAGCTAATATTTCCTGCTTGTTTCGCAGCACGCTAAGAATCCCCTCTTCTGACGACTCCACGCGCTTAGAACGAATATCAACAAAGGCCCAGTAAAAGATGCCGCTGTTGCGTTCGGCCGCGAGCGAAAGTATTTTCATTTGCGGATATCGCCCCAGCAGGAAGCCACATAATCCGGGCCTTACCTCGGGGTCCTCAGGAGCGATGATCAAGTAGTCGGGACGGAGACGCTCCGTCATTTCTGTAAGCTCAGCTTCGTCCTGGGTTTCACCGACCACTTCGATATCCGGCTGGTCAGCGATAGTGGCAAGGACTAGGTCCCTCATGAGCCTCGGGCGGTTGGCGACCAGAACTCTGATTTTCTGCACACTAATCTCCGTGCCGCGCAGTATCGCTTCCTCAGCGCAAAAACGTAAGGTTCAAATGAGTTCCCGATGAAGCCGATATGCAAGTACCAGGATTGGCCCAACGGAGCGATTGGAAACTGCACTAAAATTGGGGCGAGGGTACCAGAAAAGTACCAATTGCCCCGCTGCGATCTACGCGAATGCGCTCTGCACTCGGCAAACTTCAACAGCAGAGAGCCGGTCAGAAGCTCCCAGCTTGCGCAACATCCGGTGAATATGATTCTTGACCGTCTGCTCAGATAAGCTCAATTCAGCAGCGATTTCTTTATTGGTCAGACCATGGCTAATGAGCTTGACCAGCTGCTGTTCGCGTCGCGTCAATCCCAGACGATGGTTCACGTGAAAGGTGCTTTCAGCAGGCCGCGCTGCGGCGACATGCTCGAACAAGGCGAGACAAAGGCTGGGCGGACATACTGCTTCATTATTGGCCACACTGCGAACCGCGGCCGCGACTTCCATGGCCGAAGCGTCCTTCAACATGTACCCGACTACGCCGTCCTTTATGGCGCGCAAAAACGTGTCCCGGTCAGGATCCATGCCGATCATGACCACCTTTACTCCGGGAAGCGCAGCGCGGACTTCCGTGATGAGTCGCAGTTCGGACAACGCTACGGCGGCGGAGTCTGACAAGAGCACATGCGGCTCCGTCTGGTTAATTTCGTCCACGATCTGAGGAGAGAATTGCGACGCGCCTACGATGCGAACTTCAGTCTTCTTGCTGAGAATGCGCGCGAGGGCTTCCCGCAAGAGTCGATTTTCCGCGAGTATGAAAACTCGTATCCCTTCGATAGCAGCACCCATGCAATCCCTCGGTACCTGGTCGCATGTGCCCTTCACGCGATGCAGGTCGTGTTATTAAAGTAGTAGCTGGGTATAGTGCGGAAAAGCATAAATGTTTTGTTGTGAAAAGGCCAGACGGGAATTTATTTATTTCTAAATATTGCGCCCAGTTTTCCGAAATGGATTTTTAATGTTTACTAGCATCTAGCGCCGCTCGGAGGCAAACTCGAGTTTTCCACAGACGAATGTCTTTGCGTCGCATGATTAACGGTGCAGTAACCGCTCAGTCCCAATAGGTTGCCAAGATCTCAGTATGAGACGCCCCTTGCCAGCGAATGTCTGAATCAAACATTACGATTCGCGAGATTGAAGCCTTCGAAGAACTCGAGGCGGTCCCGGACGTGGAAAAAGAGGTTTGGGGTCTCTCCGAGACCGATGTCATGCCTCTTACTCTCATCATTGCTACTAAGGAGGCCGGGAGCTTGTGGCTGGGCGCATTCGATGGCCCGACATTGATCGGTTTTGCTTTCGGGCTTCATGGCGTTGAAGGCGGAAGATTAATGATCCACTCGCACATGCTGGCGGTGCTTCCCGCCTATCGCGAGACTAATATTGGTTACCGGCTGAAACTGCAACAGCGGGAGCGTGCATTAGCAATGGGCATCCAGGTAATGACTTGGACCTTCGACCCATTGCAGAGCAAGAACGCACATCTGAATTTCGCAAAACTTGGTGTCATTTCCAATCGATACAAGCCGGATTTCTACGGTCCAGAGACTTCCAGTGTCCTGCACCGCAACAGCACCGACCGTCTGTGGGTGCAATGGCACATGTCAAGCCGACGAGTACAGGATCGTCTGGGGGGCAAGCGGCAGGCGCCGCGATCCATCCCAATGCCTGAGACAACCCCAGCCCTGGTTCGCATGGGAGACGCCGGGCAGCCCGATCTCACCAAGTCGACTCTGGCCCCTGACGCTGGGCGCATGACAATCGAGATTCCACCGGATATCAACCTCCTGCAGGAACGAGATCAACAACTAGCTGCTCAATGGCGCGCAGCCACACGGTGGGCATTCACAGAAGCTCTAAAACAGGGATTTGTTGTCTCCGATTTCATCCGCCCGATTACGCACTCCGGACCGGCGGGGCAGTACGTGCTGACGAAACCGAGCATTGACGAGATTTGCGTCTGATGGGCTGCGTGAAATTCCGAAAGTCTACGCACCTACATTCGCAAACGTCTGCCATTATCCGAACCCACAAACGCACTACGACGCATTGGCCGCTCGCGATACATTTTGAGCAGGTGCAAAGCGCTGTCCTTGCCGGACTTCTGCGCAACTACAACGTGAGTGCCGCCGGAGCGTTGGCGGACATAAATTTCGCGAGGATGTCTATTCGAGACTTTCTCTTGCACAATGCTGATCGTTCCCGGCCCAAATGCCGAAAAGCTATTTGACTCAGGTCCCAGTTGGGGTTAATGTTCATTTCCCGGCGCTAACGATTGGACTAAATTGGTGTTATTGAATGGTCAAAATAGCAATTTTCATCGTTTTCATTGTGCTCTCTGCGTGCAGTCTTGAAGCGCAGAACGTCTGCACCACGAGCACGACAACAACACAAAGTGTGGCGACCCGTCTGAATAACGCCATTTCCGCATGTCTGAGCGCAGGTGGGGGTACCGTGGACGCTCGTTTGCTAGTAGCCGGGACGGGCGGCGGAATTGATGCAGAGGTGGATGTGGGTAATACCTCAGGAACGCCGATAACGGTCCAGCTGCCCGTCAATACAACCTGGGGTATCAGCATCAACGACTCAACTAAATGTGGAATTCGGGTCTATCCACGGGGGGCTCTGATCGGTCAAGACGCCGGTAACGGCAAGATGCTGATAGACACAAATTCTGGATCGTTAGTTAAGGCAGAGATTTGTGTTGACGGGGCGGGATCCTCAGGAAGTGTTAGATTGGAAGCGTTTCAGCTCATGAACAGAGGTGGAGCGAGTACGATTTTGGATTCATTGTTGCTCCTGCAAGGAATTCAAAATGGGAGCACTGTTCAACAACTGAACGTGGTGTCAAATGGCGTCGTTGGGGTTCATATTGGGAGCTCCTCCGGTGTCGGGGGAAATGTTTGCTGCATGACACTTACGAACAATTGGTTTAATGGTGCGGCGAACAGTGGGTCGCGTCCGGTTGTAGTCGAAGCCAGCGCTAGTGCCGGGGCTTCGCGTTTGACTTTCGTTGGCAATACCATTGAAAATCCGGGTAGTGGCCAGTATGCCTTAGAGGTCCATGGTTACAACGGTTATTCGCCTTCTAACATAACTTTCATCAACACCAACACGGAAATAGCGTCGAACGGGGACATGGGCACACCTCTCGTGCTCCTCAAGGACACCCAGCATGTTACGTTCTTAATGATGAACGGCATCGAGTACAACATTGGCGTGGATCCTTTTATGTTGGACATCCAAGAGTCGGCTCCGGGGCGGTCGAAAGGAAATATGGTTTGGTCGGGCAGAATCAACTCGACAAACTGGGTAAAGGATGAGACGACATGGGGAAACTGCTCACCCTCCCATCCATGCCTAAAAACCGGGCCGTCAAATGACACCTTCGAGAAATATGATCAGAATGTTGACCCATAGAGCTGCAAAGTAATAAAAGTAATATCTGTCGTGGTGATAGGGGATTCTGCGCCCGTAAAGACCTGCATCTTGTTGTTCTAGCTCGAAATCGCGATCACCAGGCAGGCGATGTTGTGTCTGGACACCCTTTATGATGTGGATGTGGAAAAGTTCATGGATTCGGCATTACGGGATAGGACATAACGCTGCCGCAAAATTCAGCTTCCAGCAAACCCGGCGCACCTTGCGCATTTTCCCGTTCTCGCGAACCCACGAGTGACTATAGTCACAGGCACTCGTTCACAGCCCAAAAAAGCTTCCAGGCCGTGCTAGACTTGTCCGTATTCCCCCTCATAATTTATGGGCACTTCATCGCTTCCCAATACTCGTATCTCCGAATTCAAAAACAAGGTCGAGACGCGCCATGCCAAGGTCGGCATCATCGGCTTGGGCTATGTCGGCCTGCCGCTCGCATTGCTTTACGTGGACCAGAAGTTCCCCGTAACCGGTTTCGATATCGACCAGCGCAAAGTCGAGACGCTGACGGCGGGCGGTTCCTACATCTTTCGCATCGCTCCGGAGGAGATTCGGTCCGCCCGCGCCAAGGGCTTTGCAGCCACATCCGACTATGCCGTGATCAGCGAAATGGATGCGATCATCATCTGCGTTCCGACGCCGCTGAATGAGTACCACGAGCCCGATCTCAGTTACATCACCAACACCGGACATGCCATCGCGCCGTACCTGCGCGCCGGGCAGTTGGTTGTGCTCGAGAGCACCACGTATCCCGGCACCACGGAAGAGGTCCTGGTTCCGATCCTGGAGAAGGAGAACAGGGCCGGACTGAAAGCCGCGCGGGCTGAACATCATGGCCAAAGCGATCAGGAATTTTTTGTAGTGTTCTCTCCCGAGCGGGAAGATCCGGGAAACACCAGCGTGGCTCGTCATGATATTCCTAAAGTGATTGGCGGCCTCGAGCCGCAAGCCACCGAATTGGCCGCGTCGCTGTATGGGTCCATTTTCCGGAAAACTGTCCGGGTTTCGTCTCCTGCAGCCGCGGAGATGACGAAGTTGCTGGAAAACATTTATAGGTGCGTAAACATCGCGCTGGTAAATGAGTTGAAGCTCCTGAGCCTTCGCATGGGGCTGAATATTTGGGAGGTCATTGAGGCCGCCTCGACGAAGCCATTTGGCTTCCATCCTTTCTATCCCGGTCCAGGCCTGGGTGGGCACTGCATCCCAGTCGATCCTTTTTATCTGTCGTGGAAGGCCAAGGAATGGGATTTTCGGACACGCTTCATCGAATTAGCGGGTGAGATCAACATTTCCATGCCGTATCACGTAATGGCTTCGGTCGTGAGCGCGCTAAATCGGCACAAGAAAGCCATAAACGGAGCCAAGGTGCTGGTGCTCGGAGTGGCGTATAAGAAAGATATCGACGATTTGCGCGAATCTCCCGCCTTAACCATCATTGAATTGCTGCAGAAAGAAGGCGCGCAGGTCAGCTACCACGATCCGTATTTCCCTGTGATCGGCAAAGGCCGCAAGTACGATTTGCAGATGAAGCGTGCGCCGTTGGACAACCTGGGACAATACGACTGCGTTCTGATCGTCACCGATCACTCTGATTATGACTACGCGAAGATCGTCAACGACGCGCAGTTGGTGGTTGATACCCGTAACGCCACCAAGAACATCCAGAGCCCCAAGATTGCGCACTGCTAGGAAGACGCAATTGCCAGCACCCGCCCGGGTGCAGCGACGAGTTCGCTCTACTGTGTAAGGCGTGTGTCCTAGTCTCCGGCCAGCATCTTCCAGGCTTCGCGTCCAGTCACCATCACGTGCTGGATGCCTTTTACAGCCCTCATATATTGAGCGCGTTCGAAGGCAGTGGGATCGGAGCAGCGCAGTTGACTCATACTGCCCTGCATCTGTCGTACAGATTCGTATTCGTGCGCTTCCATCCAATCACGGAGCCCCTGTTCGATATAGCGAAGGTGATTGATGCCGTTCCGAAGCAGGGTAGAGCAGAGCATCGTGACGTTCGCACCCACCATGAGCAGTTTGATCACGTCTTCGTGTCCGTGGACTCCGCTGCTGGCTGCCAGGCTGGCTTTGATCCGGGCATAGAGAATCCCGATCCAAGTGAGGGGAAGACGCAGTGCCTGAGGCGTGCTTAACAGCACGTTGGGTTTGAGCTCAAGCGCTTCCAGATCGATGTCCGGCTGGTAAAAGCGGTTGAAGAGCACCAAGCCATCCGCGCCGACCGCATCCAGCCGTTTGGCCAGGTTAGCCAGATTGCTGAAAAAAGGGCTGAGCTTAATGGCCACGGGAATCGACACTGCAGACTTTACCGCGCGCAAAATTTCCAGATAGTTCTCTTCGATTTCCGCGGAGGGAATCTCCGGATCGGTGACAATCGTATAGACGTTGCACTCCAGCGCGTCGGCGCCAGCCTGCTCAATCTCTTTCGCGTATTGTGTCCAACCGCCCGCAGTCGCGCCGTTCAGGCTCGCGACGATTGGGATGGAAACCGCCTCTTTGGCCTTGCGAATGTGATTGAGATAGCCTTCCGGGCCCAGACGGAACTCCGCGGCTTGCGGAAAGAAGTTAAGCGATTCGGAAAAGCTTTCCGTGCCTTCCGAGAGACGTTCATCCAATTCCAGGCTTTCCTGCCTAAGCTGTTCTTCAAAAAGAGAATATAAAACCACTGCAGAGGCACCCGCGTCTTCAAGGCGGCGAATACTGTCCGTTTCCTGCGAAAGAGGCGAGGCCGAAGGCACTAGCGGCGTGCGCAACTGCAGGCCGAGGTAGTTGGTCGATAGGTCGATCATAGTATCTTCCTCACTGGGCGGCTATTTGGTCGTGGCCGCTGGGACGGGCTTCTCTTGACCCGTCTTTGAGTCCGTTCGTGTTCCGACGAGAGTTTCTGGCTTGCCATTGCCGTTTCCGAACTTCCGCTGCGCAAGGTATTCATACATGCGAAACCGCACTTCGACATCATGCTGCGCCTGAGCCCAGAGTTGCTTGGCCGCTTCCGGATTGCTCTTTGTGAGCATCTTGAAACGAGTCTCAAGATTAAGAAACTCCTGCAACTTCTTGCTAGGCGTGCGCGAATCAAGCAGCAGCGGGTTTTCACCCTGCTCTGCCCTTTCAGGGTTGTAGCGATACAGAATCCACTGCCCGCTTTCGACCGCAGTTTTCTGGTCCTGCATGCCGCCCGTCATGTTGATGCCATGCGCGATGCAGTGCGAGTAGGCAATGATCAGGCTGGGTCCGTTGTAAGCTTCGGCTTCCAGAAACGCTTTCAAGGTGTGTTCGTCCTTGGCGCCCATGGCGACACTGGCCACGTACACATTGCCGTAGCTCATGGCCATCAAACCGAGATCCTTCTTGGGCCCGGGTTTGCCACCGGCAGCAAACTTTGCCACAGCCGCGCGTGGAGTAGATTTCGACGACTGCCCTCCGGTATTGGAGTAAACCTCGGTATCGAGCACCAAAAGGTTAACGTTGCGACCGCTGGCTAAAACATGATCCAGGCCGCCGTAACCGATGTCGTATGCCCAGCCATCGCCCCCCACGATCCACACACTTTTTCGTACCAGCATGTCCGCGACCGCGAGCAGTTGCCGGGCATCCAACGAGTTCAATCGGTGCAGCCGTTCCTTCAAAAGCGAGACGCGCTGACGCTGATCGAAGATTTCCGCCTCATCTTTTTGTGACTCCGTCAGCAGGGCGGTAACGAGTTGATCGCCGATTTGGACAGCGAGCCGGCGAACCAGTTCGCGGGCAAACTCAGTTTGCTTGTCAATCGACAGGCGGAAACCCAGTCCGAATTCCGCGTTGTCTTCGAACAGCGAGTTTGACCACGCCGGACCACGCCCTTCGGCGTTCTTAGTCCAGGGCGTCGTGGGCAGATTACCGCCGTAGATCGATGAGCAACCGGTTGCGTTGGCAATTACCGCCCGATCGCCGAAGAGTTGCGACATCAGCTTCAGGTAGGGAGTCTCGCCGCAGCCTGAGCAGGCGCCGGAGAACTCGAATAGGGGCTCCTGCACCTGCTGCTGCCGGATATTGGTGACCTTGATATGGCGGCGATCCAGTTCAGGGATATTGAGGAAGAATTCCCAGTTTTCCCGCTCAGCGAAGCGCAAAGGCGGTTGCGGCATCATGTTGATAGCCTTCAGCCGCGTCTCCGTCTTGTTCTTGGCCGGGCAGATGTCCACGCAGATGCCACAACCGGTGCAATCTTCCGGCGCCACCTGGATGGTGTACTTCAGGCCCGCCCACTCTTTATCTCGCGCATCGCATGAAAGGAAAGTTGCTGGAGCCTTCGCTAGATGCGTCTTGTCGTAAACCTTGATGCGGATCACAGCATGCGGGCAAACCATGGCACACTTGCCGCACTGGATGCATGTTTTGGTATCCCAGGCCGGGATTTCCAGCGCAAGATTTCGCTTTTCCCACTTCGCCGTTCCCGTGGGGAAAGTGCCGTCAACGGGAAAGGCGGAAACCGGCAACTCGTCCCCTTGCCCGCTGTAAATTGGCGCCAGGACATTGCGTTCGAAAGCCGGAGCCTCGGCTGAAAAGACTGGCTGCAGCTCACGGTTGCTGCTGACGTTGGCTGGCATTTTTACTTCAAACAGGTGCGAGAGGGTTTCATCGACAGCCTGCATGTTCTTGCGGACAATCTCCTCACCCTTGCGACCGTAAGTGTCACGAATCGACTTGCGGATGGCTTCAATCGCTTCCTCGCGAGGGAGTACTTTGGAAATCGCGAAAAAGCACACCTGCATGATCGTGTTCATGCGGCTGCCCATGCCCGTGTCGCGTGCCACCTGGTAAGCGTCGATCACGTAGAACCTGGCTTTCTTCGCGATCAACTGCTGCTGTATGAGCCGGGGCAGGTGATCCCAGACTTCATCGGGTCCAAAGGGACTATTGAGCAGGAAGGTTCCGCCCGCCACCAGCGACGACAGCATGTCGTAGCGCTCCAGGAAGATCCACTGGTGGCACGCGATGAAATTTGCCTTCCGCACCAGGTAAGTCGAGCGAATCGGCCTTGGACCGAAACGCAAGTGCGAGACCGTCATCGCGCCCGATTTTTTCGAGTCGTATACGAAGTAGCCCTGGGCGTAGTTGTCCGTGTTTTCGCCGATAATCTTTATGGAATTCTTGTTCGCGCCCACCGTGCCATCCGCGCCTAGTCCATAGAACATCGCGCGGATAACCTCGTCGCCTTCGGTTGAGAAAGCTTCATCGTAGGCGAGGCTGGTGCCGCTGACGTCATCCTTGATTCCAATCGTGAAGTGCTCTTTCGGCGTTGGCAAAGCCAGATTATCGAATACCGCCTTTACCATGGCAGGAGTGAATTCCTTGGATGACAATCCGTAGCGCCCACCGTCCACCTCGGGAATGGAATGCAGCGAACCGTAGTTATGCTTCCAGCCTTCCAGAACTGCATTCACCACATCGAGGTAGAGCGGCTCGCCGGCAGCTCCAGCCTCCTTGGTGCGATCCAGCACAGCAATCTTGCGAACACTGGCAGGCAGCGCTTCAACGAATCGCTTGACCGAGAACGGCCGATATAACCTCACCTTCAGCAGCCCGACTTTCTCGCCTTGCGCATTCAGGTATTCGACCGCTTCATGCGCAGCTTCAGCCCCTGAGCCCATCATGACGATCACTCGCTCCGCATCCGGCGCACCAATGTAGTCGAACAGGCGGTAAGAGCGGCCGACCAGTTCGGCGAGCTTGTCCATGACGAGTTGGGTGCGTTCTGGGCAGGCGTCGTAGTAGGGATTGCCGCTTTCACGCATCTGAAAGAAGACGTCGGGGTTCTGCGCCGTGCCGCGCAGGACGGGGTGATCCGGCGAGAGGGCTCGCTGACGATGCTCGAACACTCGGTCCATGTTGATGAGGGCGCGCATGGCGTCTTCCGAAAGCAATTCGATCTTGTTCACCTCGTGCGAGGTACGGAAGCCATCGAAAAAATGCAGGAAGGGAATTCGACTTTCCAGCGAAGCTGCATGCGCGACCAGCGCCAGGTCCATGGCTTCCTGCACGGAGTTGGAGCAGAGCATGGCAAAGCCGGTGGTACGGCAGAACATGACATCGCTGTGATCGCCGAAGATTGACAAAGCATGCGTAGCGACAGTTCGCGCGGAAACATGGAACGCAGTCGGCGTAAGCTCCCCGGCGATCTTGTTCATGTTGGGAATCATCAGCAGCAGGCCCTGCGACGCCGTGAATGTGGTGGAAAGCGATCCGGTCTGCAGTGCGCCATGAACGGCTCCGGCGGCCCCGCCCTCGCTCTGCATTTCCATCACGTGCGGCACCGAGCCCCAGATATTAGGGATGCCTTGCGCGGACCACTCGTCCGCCCACTCACCCATCGCAGAAGAGGGCGTAATCGGGTAAATCGCGATGACTTCATTGACGCGATACGCCACGTGCGCGACCGCCTCGTTGGCATCCATGATTTTGAACTTACGTTTCATGATGCTCCCCTGCGCAGATTCATGCCGGGTACACGAATGCGCTCTTTCCGGTCGAGGAACGTTGGGCCCGACATGTACCAAAGCATATGGGGAATGGCGAACGGCGTCGGCAATGTGGGTCACAGCCGGCTGTGACAATCATCACAGGGCCGTGGCGCGGGCCTGCAACTTCCGGGCACAAGGCAATCGGCGGGAAGCTTTGCGGGTCGTTCCAGCGGTCAGCGGCTAATAGTCGAGCACTTCATAGAATTCGATCCAGCTGTTCTGGAACATCGGGTGCTGCCGGGAGGCGAGATCCGTGTGCTCCGGGCTGGCATCGATCTGCTTAAGAGCGGTTTCGACCGCCGCCAGCGAATCGAAGCGGCATTGCCAAACGATGGTGTTGCCGGGCTCGCGCCCAGAGATTGGGACGAGGCGTTCCCCCCGGGGCAGCAGGCCTCGATGTTCAAGCTCGGCAAATTGTTTCTCCAGCTTGTGGAACTCCTGCTTGTGCGCGGGATCATAACACTGAATCAGACGCATGAGCACGGCCACGAGAAAATCTCCTTCCGCTGCCGATGAACATTGCCGAACTGTACAGCAGTTCAACGGCCTCGACCGCAAACCTTACGGTCCATACGCCTGCAAGACCCGCGTCTCGACGTGCGCCTCAGTAGTAGAACTTCAGCGCGAACTGAACGAAACGGGGATCGCGGGCCGCCTGGAACTGTCCGAACTGAGGCGTGCCTAACTCGATCGCCACCGGTTCGACCTGGCCGGCTGCGCCGATCGGACCCCAAAGCGGGTTCACGTGATTCCAGATGTTGAAAATATCTGTTCGGAACTCAAGCCGCATTTGCTCGCGGATCGGGAAGAGCTTCTGGAACGTCATGTCCCAGTTTTGGTATCCCGGACCGCGAACAATATTCCGGCTTTCGTTGCCAAAGGTTCCCTGCACCTGGTTGCTGGCAAATGCGCAGGTGTTGAAAAACGTGCCCTGCTGGCAAGGCTTGGCATTTGGATCGCCAATCACATTCGGACGCGCGCAGTTGTAAGCCACGGTGCCGCCGCAATCGGTGTTAGAACTGTTAACGAACGGGTCGCTGACCGTGAAGTAGTTGCCGGAGGAAAGCGAGGTGATGCCGGCAATCTGCCAATTGCCAATCACCTGGTTAAGGAAGCCGCTGGCATTCCCGCCAAATGCTTTGCCTTTGCCGAAGGGAAGCTCGTAGGCATAGCTGATCACGAAATGATGACGAACATCGACGTCGGAGTTCCCGTACTCCAGGCCGGGATTGCGCTGATCGCGAAAATCGCCATTGTTCAAAGAACCCAGGCTGGCGCTGGAAGCGTCGTCCAGCGCGTGGCTGTACGTGTAGGAGGCCTGGAACATGAGCCCGTGCGTGATGCGTTTTTCAAGGCGTGCCTGTAAGGCGTTGTAGTTAGAAATGGTATTGGAACGGAAGGCGTCGATGGTACCGTCGACCGCCGGAAAGGGTCGCCGCGGAGCCAAGGGAGCATTCGGATCGGTGCTCGGCGTGGCCTGGTTACCGTTGTAGAACCCGTACAGTCGCGATCCGTGCGAGCCGGCATAAGACATCTCCAGAACTGTCTGGGCAGGGAGCTGATATTCAATCCCCAAATGCCATTGCTGCATCCTTGGCGTCCTGATATTGCGGTCGATGGAGTAAAGCAGGGGATTATTGGGATCCGACAACGAATTCGCTGGGAATCCCTGGGTCCAGAAGTTGTTGATCATCTGGCTTGCGTCTCCTGGTTTCAGGCCGAGGGCGCAATTGCCCGGATCAGACGGATTGGCATTCGGTGGAGGCGGGCTGCCGCAAGGCGACGCAAAACTTTGTGACAAGAAGAACGGCGGATTGAATCCCGGGCTGGGGAAGGAGAATGGGCCATTTTCCTGCCCGCCATAGAAAATGCCGTAGCCTCCACGCAGCACGAGGGGAGTTGAAATCTGATACGCGAAACCCACGCGTGGCGCCCAATTCCGGTAATCAGTATTCACCAGGCCGGCGGACGCAGTCCTTTGGACGGGCAAGAACGAGGCAATCGTGGGGGTGAGCTGCGCGTTCTGCCCGCGCGGCAGAATCAGTGTGTCGGTAGCGAAGTCAAACGTCGACTCCTGGTTCTTGCCTTCAGTCACCGGCATGAACAGCTCATAACGCAGGCCAAGATTGAGAGTCAGCCGGCTAGTCACCCTGAAATCGTCCTGCGCGTAAAACGCGAATGTGTTCCGGTGGTAGTCGGGACCATGCAGGTTCACGATGTTCGCGCTATCGGGAATGCCGAGGAGGAAAGAGGCAATGTCGTCTCCACCCGTGGTCGATCCATCCGCATTGAGCGGCATAGCCGGATTGTCAGTAAAGTCCGGTCCGAAGCCTAAGTCGCCCCTGGGTGCCGAGTCTTGCAAAATCGTGAACTGTTCTTTACGTATCTCGGCTCCAAACTTAAGGGAATGACGGCCGCGGATCCAGATGAGATTGTCATTCAGCACGTAGCTGTTCTGCTTTTCGATCGAGGGCAGGAAGTCGGAAGCGCCAATGCAGGAATAATTCGAAAAGCATATGGAAGGCAGTCCGCCAATGCCCGGCGAAAAGGGCACACCTATCAGGCCGAGTTGTCCGGAAACATCTGTGCTCGAGAAGGGCTGCAAACGATGGGAGTTGATTCGGTTATAGCCGAGTCGAAACTCGTTAAAAAGTTTGGGCGAGAAGCTGTGAGTCTCGCTGATAGCAACGCTGCGGTAGGCGTTGTCTTGATTTCCCGACGTGAATCCCCCGCCATCCAGGAAATTCGTGAACGGCCCGGGGGTGAAAATCGGCTGATCCTCGTAGCTGAAACGAACGAAGAAATCATCCGTGTTCGTAAACCTGTGGTCGACGCGGACATCGAAATTGTTTTGATCGAAGCTTCTCTTCGGGTCGACCAGGTAGTTGTTTCCGCCAACACTGAAGTTAGGGAGCGGGGCGGGGTAGAGCGCCGCAATGCGTGCCGCCACCGGATTAATTGCGTTCAGGCCAGTTGCGGGAAATATGTTGGTCGGAACGCCTGCGCCGTTCACGCTGATTGGGACTCCGCACATGCCGGCAGGGAAGTTTCCGCTCGCGGTGCGGGTTTGGGTCAGGCGTGAATTGAAAATTTCGCCTTGATATGTGGGATTTCCGCTGCAATCCAGCACGTTCAGTCCGCTGGCGGGGTCAACGATGGGCGTGCTGAGATCCAGGAAGCTGGAAAAATCGCCTGCCAGCATCTGCGGCGTTGGGAGCAGCAGAAGCTGCGGCTTCGCCTGGCGGATGCGCAGGCCTTCATAGTCCACGAAAAAGAAAGTGCGATCTTTAATGATGGGGCCGCCCAGGGTCGCGCCGAATTGGTTTTGCTGATAAGGCTGGCGTCCGAAAAAGTCGAAAGCGTTGCGTCCATCGAGCTTGTCGTTTCGGAAGAACTCATACACGTTTCCATGGAACGCGTTTGTTCCCGACTTGATCACGGCGTTCATGATGGCCCCGTTGCCACGGCCAAACTCCGCGCTGTAGGAGTTGGTCTGCACCTTGAATTCGCCTATGGCATCGACGGAGGGCTGGATCACGTAGGCGCTGCCGTTGAGAACGTCGGCAAGATTGGCGTTGTTGTCAATTCCATCAAGCAGGAAGTTATTCTGCAACGCCCGCGCGCCATTGGAACTGAAGCCGTAGGACGTCTCCGTCCGGGAGCCTGGTTCAGCGGGAGCAACCCCCGCTGCGAGCTGCGCCAGTTGAGCGAAATTGCGCCCATTCAAAGGAAGAGTTGTGGCTTGGCGGCTGCTGACAACTTGCCCGAGTTCGGAGGTCTCTGTCTCGAGCTGCGGCCCCTGCGAAGTGACCACAACCGTTTCCGCGATCTGCCCCGGATGGAGAGTCACATTAATTTCAGGCCGAGCTTGCACGTCCACGACAATGGGCCCGACCACTTGCTTGCCGAAGCCCGGCTTTTCCACAGTGACGTTGTATTTTCCAATGTGCAGAGGGTTGGCGACGTATTCCCCGACCGAGTTGGTATTGGTCTGGAAAGAGGTGCCGCGCTCGACATCGGTGACGGTCACCGTCGCGTCCTGGACTACCGCGCCAGATGTATCCCTGACCGTGCCGACTATCGCGCCCATGTCTTTCTGTGCCCATACGGTCATCGAACCCGAAAGCAACAGGGCGAGCGCGGCTAAAATTGCGGGAAGAAACTTGCAGGAATGTTGTGAAGAGGGCGCCATGTAGTCCTCCAACCTGCTCGAGTAAACGCCAGCCTACTGTGAAAGTTTGCTCGCTTCGAGCAGCAGATGATTAGTAAATTCAACGCTCAACTTTGGTTTGACTGCCTGCACTGAACCCAAATCGCTCGCCGTCTCGTAATTGACAATCTGATAGGTGCCCGGAGAGAGGCCACGCAGTTCCACCTCGCCCTTCCAGGGTTTGTCTTTTTCCGGTGCGTAGAAGGCATAGTACATCTTTCCATCTTTCTCGATGGCATATGCTTCCGGGGAGTCATAGCCATAGGTGTACAGGTCGAGAAAGGTGCCGCGCGAAAGCATCTTGGCGTTGTAGATATCGATCCACTTTTTCCAATGCGCTTCCTTCTCGGGCGTCAGCTCTACTGTTTTGAACTGCGGCCCATAGCTCGGCCAGGTAAACTTCGTTCCCACCACGGCGCCCACTCCAACCTCGGACGCGAAATCACTGCCTTGATCCACTTCGTGCTGCGTGTTGCTCATGCGCACGTCGGTGAGTTCCACGTGATCGCCGTAGACCGCGGCTTCCGGACCGAGCAGCGCTTTGTACATTTTGGTCCGCAGCCGGACCTGGCGGGCGCCCACGGGATCAGCGGTGACCGCCTGATCGATATAGGGGAGCCACGCCAGGCTGGGCGGGGTTCCGCAGGGACAAGCCTGGGTTACGCTGTCGGGTTTCAATGCGCGCGTTGTGTCCAGAATGATTTTGTAAATCTCCCCGACCGCGGTAATCGAATCATTTGGCGATTTGTGGTGATGCTTGGGGTTGTAACAAGCCGGCACGGTATAGGAGAAATCCAGCTTGTGTCCGTCGAAATCCCAATCGCGAATAAAACGTTCGGTCAGGTGTTTGTAGTACTGCTGCACTTCGGGCACCGCGGGGCACAATGCGCCCAGGTCGGCGGTGGCGCGGGCCGGCTTACCTTCCTTGTCGAGGATGAGCCAGTCAGGATGCTCTTTCACTACGTTTGATAACTGGTACGAGCGGTGGTTGAGGATGTCACGCCCGCGCCCGTCTTCTGCGACGATCGGAATCCACCACAGGGTAATGTGAAGACCCGCGTTGTGATAAGCCCTCACCACGTTTTTTAGAGAATCATCGGGAAAGGTCGCCGGCCGGGGATCCCAATCTCCCCGCGCTGTGAACCAGCCCGCATCTAGAGTCGCCCACTTCAGGCCCAGTTGCTTGAGTTTGGGGATCGTGCCCAGCATTTGCTTGGGCGTGAAATTCATCTCATATCCCCAGCCGCACCAGTTTGCCTGGTAATCCGCTTCCGTTGGGTGTGCCAGGCTCAGACCGCTGGTCCGAAGCATTTTTGAGTACAGGCTCAGCGGCTCATAGAAATCACCATGAAAAACGGAGAGAAACGTCAATGGAGTGGTATAGACGTGGCCCGGCGCCAGGCGCGTATTGACGTCGAGATCCATGCTCGCATTGACCCGGCGATCGGGGCGCGTCACAACGGGCATACTCAGGCGTAGTGGCACGGTCTCGCCATGTCCAATTGCCTCGCCCACGGCGCCTGTCCAAAAGGCAACAATGGGAATGCCTCCACCAGTCTGGTTCTCGTCATTGTGTTGCACGACCTGCATCGGGTTGGCCCGCGTGAACTTTTCGCCGATCAACATGACATCGTCTTTGCCCCAAGCCTCACTCGAGCCGTGAAATGACCACATGGAGTACGGTGCGGCCTTCGCGTCCTGCAGAGACGCATTCAGAATGTGCTGTTGCGTGATCGCCCGCTCAATGGCGACTTCGGCTGAACCGGTGTTCTTGTAAGACGTGCTGGAGAGCGCCAGGTTAGGCAAGTCGTCGTAGACTTCAATCGCTAAACTTTTTTCCAGCGCGGGAGCGGAGTGACTCTTTGCGGAAACCTCGACGCGCTTGCCATTCCCGCCGAGGCGGCCGGAAGCATTCGTCACCCGCACTGTGGAGAAATCCAGCACAAAGTCATCGACTGCTTTGCCACCTGTCACGATGGAATCAGCGCCGCTGCCGGGTTCGGTCTGAGGGTCGTCCAGGCTCCGAGCTTGCCCCTCTCGCCACAGTTTTGCCGAAATATAGCCGGCCTGGTTGACGTCGAATTCGGCTGCCGAGGTTTTAATTACAATCGGCCCCTCGGACGCTACCGTCACGCGCACGTTGGACGTCGCCCCTTCCTGACGTGCATGCTGGCGGCTGCAGCCCGCGAGAATGACGGAAAGGAGCAGGGCGGCGAAGAATGGCGCGAGCCACCAGCGGGAAGAGTGTGTCACGATTGAGAAGCGAGGCATAGTCGCTGGACGGTTCCCGGCAAGACGAATCGAATCAATGTAAAGTGAAACGTTATACTAGGCCGAACTAGATATACCGCAGGCTAGCCAAAGTCAAGAAAAAATACCAGATTCTTACTCTACAATGTGTCATTGCAGTTAGACAGTATCCGTGCTTCGAAGCGGATGGTCTGTGATCCACGTCACCCCAATCCTCTCGGCAGTGCTAAGACTTCCATCTTAAGCTAGCGTCTGAGCGGCGGGACTGGTCACAAAAAGCTGTTGAAGCGTCGGAGCAAAGGATGAGCCGCGGTCGGCCGCGAACTGCACAAGCGTGTCGAGGCAGGCCGAAGGATGAATTGTGTGTGGCGAGAGACACTTATAGCTGGCGAGCAAGACGCCGATCTGCAGGGCCGTCTCAATAGTGATTTCCTCCGGCTGTTTTTTCGTTGCTGATCCAACGTGCATCAAGGGAACGCCTGCGGCAAGCGCAGCAAGCATGCCGCCCAGCAAGGCATCTCCTGCGCCCGCGGTAGAGGCCACCGCAACCGCTGGAGCGGCACAGAAATCGTAGGCTTGAGCCGTGACCGCGTACGCGCCATGTTTCCCCGCGCTGATTACGAGCGACAGGCCGGGGTAGCGGGTGCGCAAACAGTTCTGGCATTGGATGACAAACGGTACGGGGTTTTCTGTGACGAACTCAGATCCGGCAAATTGTTCCGCCTCGCTCTGGTTCAAGGCCAGCAGGTCCAGCATGTCGAACATGCCTGTATCCCAGGCAGGACGCACTTCGCCGGATACAAAAGATGCCGCACGAAAAGCCCCGAGCTTGGTCGCTTCAGTCAGAAAATGTCGGCGAACATCGAGCGGAACTTCAGGCACCGCAAGCGCGATTACTTGTCGGGAGTTCGGCTGCACGAAGCGCACCGCGGAATCTATGTCGCCGTTCGTAAGCTGTCCGGCCGCCGAGTTGGATGTCGTAATGTTGCCACCGCTGCCGTCGGGGTACTGGAAGCAAACGCTGAACAGTGTGGGCACTCCCGACAACTTCTTTACCTGTCGGGTATCAATACCGGCGCCCTGCATGTCCGCGATCACGCGTTGTCCTGCAGAATCGTCTCCAACGTTTCCAACGGGCAGCACGTGGAACGGAAAACCTGAAGGCTGCGCTCCCAGCAGCTTCGCGATGTAGTAAATCACGATATGCTGCTTGCAGTAATCGCGGACACCCATAAGCCGGGCAGGGCGGCTCTCGTTGCGACCTAGGGTGTCATTGCCCTCGAGTTTGAAAAAAATTCCGGTGCCCAGTCCCCCAATGCCCAGGAGCCGGCGGAAAGGAGAATGCTCATCGATGCGTAGTACCCGCATGGCAGCTCGTCAGAGCAACTCCCAATCCGGATTTTCGCTGATCGGATGGCGCGCGGTCTCCTGGGTAGCGGTGATCATCGCGTTTTTATGCCGCTGTAACAGTGTCATTGGATATTCGGTGCTCGGTTCGGAGAAGAGAGCTACCCGCAACGCGGTCTGTTTCCATGCTCCGGTATCGCTGTAGACGCGTACCTTCTTTGCCGACATGCACTGCTTAATGCCCAAGGTGATCGACATCGGGGGCACAAATTGATAGGCACTACCGAAAGTGCGTTGGGCGAGCGCGAGCACCGTGTCGAGATTGTTCTCCTGGATGCGAATGCTGGAGCTTGCCAACTCCTCGAGCGTGATGGAGCTGTAGGGGTGGCGTCGCGCCTGGTTGTAAGCGAGGTGGCCATCCTGACCCCAGCCGCCCAGGGTGATGTCGATCGGCGCTGCATCAATGGCTGATGCGACGCGCTCCACGGTGGATGGCAGAAGCCAGAATCGCTGCTCTTCGGGCACGGACAGTTCGGGGCGAATCCCGCCATAGAAATGCTTTTCCATGAAACTGCGGAAGTTGTAAGGATGTCCGGCAGGCAGGGGACGTCCTTCCCAGTCGAGGCATTCGTCCATGTGGAAGACGTAAAGATTTCGCAGGGAGACATTGCGGCTGTTAATCAGGTCAGTAAATCGGCCATACCAGCAATAGGGACCGCAAGGGACAATGGCACGGGTCGGCAGTCGGTCGGCGTTATTTTTTTCGATAACATCCGCAAGGTCTGAAGCCATTACCCTGCCCATTTCGGCAGAATCACGCACGACGCGTAAAGGGACGCGCAACTCGGGATGCCGGGCAAGTTCTTCGGCAGGAATTTTGCACCAGCGGTAAAGATCAGGCTTTTGGATCTGTCCCATGCGTTCTCCCGGATGTGCGGTTCACCAGCTCATGAATCTCGGCGCCGACTGAACATTTGAGCATGCGCTCGCGGCAGCGAAAATCTCTCACAATCCTGGCGCCCGACCCGTTGAGTCTCGAACAATAAGCTTCGGCGAAACCTTGCGGTGCTTGACAACCCCGACCCGTTTCTCGGACGCAGCTCTTATGGCGTCTGCGACGATTTCGGCCCCCAGAGAGCCCTGCATCTCGAGTTGCTGCTGGATGGTCGTCAGCGGTGGGTTGTAGAACGCCGCGCTGGGGATATCGTCGAAACCCACGACTGAACAGTCCTTGGGTACGTGTATGCCTGCTTTGGTCAGGGAGCGAATGGCAGCGCACGCGGTGAGATCGTCGAAGGCAACCAGCGCCGTGAACGCGCGACCCCGATGCAATAGTTCTTCGGTCAGTTCGCAGCCCTCCACATAGGTAGAGTTGCGGCCTTTGATCTCCGCTACAAGATCAGGATTCATCTTCAAGCCGGCATCATGGGCAAATGTTTCCAGCCCGCGCCAGCGCTGCTGGCTGTCCACCAGGATTTTGGGGCCCTTGATGAACGCGATCCGGCTGTGCCCCAGTTCGTAAAGGTGTTGAAGCGCGAGCCGGGTTCCCCATTCGTTGTCCACTACGATCGAACTGACCGGACCCGCAGATAGATCGCGTCCTATCACCAGCACGGGAATATCACGCTGCGCCTGTTCCGCTAGCAGCTCAGTATCGAGGTGAACCGGGTTGGCGATGGCGATAATGGCTTCCACACGGCGTGCCAGCAGCATGTCGAGGCAGCGTTGAAATTGCGAACGGTCGTTCTGCAAGTCGGTGGTGATGGGGAAGTAGCCTGACGAGCGCAGGTGGTTTTCGATGCCGCGCAGAATCTGCGTGCAGTACGGATCAGTCAGGTCGAAGACGATAACCCCGACCGACTCGCTGCGCTGGCTGCGCAGCGAGCGCGCAACGAGGTTCGGACGGTAACCCAGGCGCTTTGCCACTTTCCAGATGTGCGTCCGCGTCCGGTCCGAGATGCGCCTGGCATCGGGCCCGTTCTTAAGCACCATTGAAACGGTAGTCACGGAGAAACCACTTTCGCCGGCAACGTCGCGGATGGTGATCATGAGGTCTATTGGCGCGCGATGCCCCGCGCAAATCTGCACTCTCGAAGTGCGCGCGCGGTTGACAGCGGCGCGCCCGACGTCTACAGTACGCGCGTATTGTAACGTTTCACCGGAGAAAAATCTTGGGAGATTTTGGCAAGCGCATTCGCCTCCGGCGCATCTTGCGGGGGAGCGGCGGCAGCCTGGTCGTCGCCTTCGATCATGCCCTCGTGCTGGGTCCCATTCCAGGAATGCTCGATCCAGCCGCTCAGATCAATCGCTTTGTCGACGCGCGAGCCGACGCCGTGCTGCTCAACCTGGGAAGCTTCAGATTTTTTGCGGGGGCGACTTCCTGCCAGCCACTGCCCGGCGTAATCGCCCGGCTTGACTGGACCACAGCTTTCAACGACGACGTGAAGACGTCATCTCGCGGTTTTCAGACATGCCTTGTGGCTCAGCCGGAAGAAGCCCTGCAGGCGGGAGCCGATGCGGTAATTACGTTTCTGTGTATCGGAAGCGGCGACGCTGAATTCGAGAAAAAAGAAATCGAGCGAGTGGGCCGCCTCGCGCGCGAATGCGAGCAGCTTGGCATGCCGCTGATTGTGGAGTCAATTGCTCGCGGTGCGCAGGTCGAGAATCCCCGGGATCCGAAGTGGCTCATGCTGCACACGCGCATTGCCGCCGAACTGGGCGCCGATCTGATCAAGACGGAAAACGCGGCGGACATCGAGGGCCTACGATCGCTAGTGCAGGCTTGCCCGGTGCCGATCCTGGTGCTGGGTGGCAGCCGGACTGGGTCTGACGAAGATGTACTTAGCACTGTGCGCGGAATTATGCAGGCAGGCGCAGCCGGAGTGTTCTTCGGACGGAATATTTTCCAAGCGGACAATATGCCGGAGCTTCTCCGGCGGGTACGCGGAGCGCTCGGCGCCAAAGCAGCGGCCCAGGAATAGGGATTATGAGTCTGCTGGCGGTCGACATGGGCACGAGCGGTTGCAAGGCGATTGCGTTTTCCGAAGACGGCCGTGTACTCGCGCAAAAGACCTGCGCCTACTCGCATTTTCATTCACCCCGAGCCTCATGGGCGGAAATGCCCGCGGGCAACTTCTGGCGGGCGTTAGCGTCGGCAAGCCAGGCCGTCGCCGCACACCTGACCAAGGATCCAGTCGAAGTGGTCGTTATCAGCTCGCACGGCGAAACCATTGTTCCGGTGAACCAGCAGCATCAAGTGGTCGCGCCGGCCATTCTGAACTTTGACAATCGCGCCGCCCTTGAAGCCAAGTGGATGGGCGACGTCCTCGGTCCACAGCGTATGTTCCAGATTACCGGGCTCACTTCACACCCGATGTATCCAATTCCGAAAATGCTCTGGGTAAGAAAGCACCAGCCCGATACGTTCTCTTCCGCCGCAAAATTCCTCACGGTCCCCGGTTACATTCTGGCGCGGATGGGACTACCCGGTTACGTGGACTACTCGCTGGCCTCGCGTTTCTTAGCCTTCGACGTTCACAAGCGCGCGTGGTCGGACGAGATCCTTTGCAAATGCGAAATATCGGCGGAGAAGTTACCGGATCCTGTTCCCGCGGGAAGCGTCGCCGGCCGATTGCCATCGAGCGCCGCACACGAACTTGGTTTGCGCGAGGGAATAACCGTTGTGGTAGGCGGGCACGATCAACCGTGCGCTGCGTTGGGCAGCGGAGTGGTTGAGCCTGGGCGGGTGTCGGCGTCGTTCGGAACTTATGAGTGCCTGGTCGCTGCGTCGTATCGGCCAGCCATCAGCGCTGGCGCACTCGCCGCAAATTTGAATTCGTATTGTCATGTAGTTCCCGATCGCTATGTCACGCTGGCCTATTTTCCTTCAGGCATCATGCTGGACTGGTTTCTTCGCACAATCTGCCTTGCGGAGGATTTGTCGACCACATTCGTGGATGACCTCCTGGCTAGTCTCGAGGGTGCGGTTGGCGCGCTGCCCAGCGGATTGCTGATTACGCCCCACCTGCTGGGGACCTGCAATCCTGATTTCAATTCGGACGCGAGCGGAATTGTCGCCGGCATTCGTCCCAGCACCACACGCGCGGATTTGTACCAGGGAATTCTCGAGGGAATCGCTTGTGAGTTCGCAACCATGAGCGACCTGTTGCGAGAGGCAGCCGGATCGTTCGAGGACGTTTACGTCAGCGGCGGGGGTGCGCGGTCGGTTCTGGGATTGAAGTTGCGCGCCGCACTATCCGGCCGCCGACTGCACCTGATGCAATGCCGCGAAGCGGTTTGCCTGGGCACTGCGATGCTGGCGGCCGTGGCGCTTGGGAAGCATCGCAGTCTTTCGGAAGCCGTTCAGCAGTGGGTACGCACGTCGGAGTCGGTCGTACCTGATCCTGAGATGGCAAAAAGCTACCAAGGCCAGCGGCAGGCATACGGTGTTTTGTACTCCAGTCTCGCGCGCCTGAGGTGCGCACGAAATTGCGGAGAAGCAGGAGGAGTCAGTTGATCGAACCCACAGTGGGATTCATTATTTATGGCGTTCACAAGGACGGCCTGAAAGATCCTATGGGCCAGCCGTTCATCGACGAAAAGGTGGTACAGCAATCGAAGAACGCGCTCATGAAGGCAGGGCTGAAAATTGTTACTCACGAGGTCGTGATAGCCAGCAAGCAAGAGGCGATTGCCGCTCTTCGCAAGATGAAGAATGACGACCAGGTAGACGCGGTGATTCTTTTCTCCGGTACCTGGGTGTGGGCGGCGCACCTGGTGGGCGCGATTCGTGACTATGCCGCAACCGGCAAGGCCGTGCTGCTCTGGACTCATCCCGGATCCCAGGGCTGGCGTCCAGTTGGCGGCCTGGTAATGCACGGAGGACTGCAGGAAATCGGTGTTGCCCACAAATTCGTCTACGGCAGCGCTGACGACAGTCAAACCGTGGAAAAGATTGTGAGCTACGCCCGCGCCGCCCACCTGAAGAACTGGCTTAACCTTTCGACATTCGGCACCTTTGGCGGGCGCGGCATGGGGCAAACCTGTGGAGTCGCGGATCCTTCGCAGTGGATGCGGATGTTCGGCATTGACATTGACTCGCGTGATACTACTGAAGTGATTCGCTGTGCCGAATCCATTCCGCAGCCGGAAGTCGCCGCTCTATCCCCGCGTTTGCAGAAATTGTTTGGCAGGGCTCCTGACTCGACGGTCGTGAATGAGCGCTCGATTCGCTTGTATCTCGCCCTGAAAAAGATCGTGCAACAGGAAAATTTCGATTTCTACACCGTCCAGTCGTTTCCTGGCCTGGGCGATCACTACTCTGCTACGTGCTTCGCCCAAAGCATGATGCTGGAAGACGGCTTCGGCACCTCGACATTGGGCGACTTCAACACCGGATTGACGGTTCTGCTGTTGACCCTGCTCAGCAGTGAGCGTGTCTACTACGGTGATTTGCAGCACATCGATACTAAGAAGAAAGAGATCAAAATCATCGGTGACGGCGCATGCCCACCGTCTTTGGCAAGTACGCTGGGCCCCGCTGGCTTCGCGGAACATGGCATCCCGACCGAGGGCGAAGCTGGCGGTTTATCTGTGAAACTCGTCTGTAAGGTCGGGGACGGTGTGCTGGCGAGACTGGGCCGAGTGAATGGAGAATTTCAGATGGTGATCACCCGCGCAACCGTATTCGAACCACCTGCTGACAAGCTCCCCGAGCGCTTGAACGAATGCGGGATTCCATTCTGGCCGCATGGCTTCGTGACCGCGCAATGCGATATGGACGAACTGCTGCAGCATTGGACGAACGAATACGCCTGCCTGGGTTACGGGCGCGATCTTTTCCCAGCGCTGGTGGACTTCTGTGAACTTACCGGGATCAAGACGATTCTGCCGTAAAGGAGACTGCGATGCGTCGTTTGGGTTACAACTTTGCCGTGATTTCCAGCTTAGTTTTCACTGTGATGTTCGTATCGCAAGCATTGTTTTCGGCGGGTCCCAATGCCGAGAACAACAGCGATGCAGCGCTAAAAGCTTTTTCCGCGCTGCACCCCATTGATGTTCATGTGCATGTATTCAAGACCGATGCCGCGTTCCAGGCGATGCTCGAGCGTCTGCAACTCAAGCTGATGAACATCCTCGTGATAGATGACACGCTCCCTTATCGAAAGCAGTTGCAGCCGCAGATTGATGACGCGCTGGCGCTGGTTGGTTCCAGTGATGGGCACATCGCGCTGTGCACGACTTTCGATGCTTACAAATTCGATAGCCCCTCATTCAGCGAAGATGCTATCCGGCAAATCGACAAGAACTTTGCTGAAGGGGCGGTTGCGGTGAAGATCTGGAAGAACATCGGGATGGAGATCAAGGACCGCAACGGCAAGTACATCATGGCGGACGATGCGAAGTTCGAGCCGATTTACCAGGATATCGCACGGCACGGAAAGACGTTGATGACGCACCAGGCGGAGCCGGACGTCGCGTGGGGCCCCGCCGATCCAGCCGACCCATCGTGGTCGTACTACCAGGAAAATCCGCAATGGTATGTAGGCGACAAGCCCGGTTTTCCCGCCAAGCAGGCCATCTTAGCGGCTCGCGACCACGTGATCGAAGCGAACCCCAAGCTGCGTGTTGTGGGCGTCCACCTGGGCAGCATGGAAAAGAGTCTGGATCAGATTGCCGAGCGGCTTGATAAGTACCCGAATTTTGCCATCGATACTGCGGCACGAATGGAGTACCTGATGCTTACGCCGCGCGAACAAGTGCGCAATTTCCTGATCAAGTACCAGGACCGAGTTCTCTATGGCACTGACCTGGATTTTTTGGCGAGCGCACAACCTTCAGACACATTGAAAGATTGGAACTCAACCTACGCTCGTGACTGGAAATATCTCGCAACCGATGAAGTCCAGCAACTGAATGGCAAACCCATCAAAGGACTGGCGATGCCGCAGTCGGTCCTGCATAAGCTCTTCCACGATAACGCCAGGCATTGGATACCTGGACTGTAGCTGCTCTGGCACTTGCGTCTGACACAACTTGCAGTGCCTCGCGGCGTTCTGACTAGCCCTAGACACGTAGGCTTCGATTGTCATCTATACAAGTATGGCCCGTAAAAATACCCGGGCTGGGTTGAGCGCGGAGGCGGCCATAGAACGGTAAACGGAAGAAGGCAAAGACCAGATGCAAAGATTAAAGTTAGTTTTGGCTTTTGTGGTTAGCGTAATGTTCGCGCTTGGCGCGCAAGCTTTACACGCTCAAGAAGCTGCAAGCACCGCAGGGGTGCCGGTGAAAATGGTCGTTACGGCAGAAGCTCGGCACGGCTCGACGCCTCCACCGGTCACGCAGGATGATGTCATGGTTTACCAAGGCAAAAATCGAGACAAGGTAACAGGCTGGGCTCCGGCGCAGGGTGATAACGCCCAACTGGAATTCTTTGTTCTGCTCGACGACTCTTCTGGTCCCAGCCTGGGTGTGCAACTGGATGATGTCCGGGCGTTCATTAACTCGCAGCCTCCCACGACCAAAGTTGGAATTGCATACATGCAAAACGGTATCGCGCGGGTGGAGCAGCAGCCGACCGCCGACCACACAGCAGCAGCAAAAGCGCTGCGCTTGCCAATAGGAATTCCGGGAATCAATGCGAGCCCCTATTTTTCTCTCAGCGATTTAGTTAAGAAATGGCCGCAAAGCAATGCCCGCCGTGAGGTCCTGATGATCAGCGACGGAATTGACCGCTACTACGGTGTGGCGGATCTGCAAGATCCATATGTAAGCGAAGCCATTCAGCAAGCGCAAAAAGCCGGAATCATCGTCTTTGCCATCTACAATCCGGGGGCGGGGCATTACGGACACAGCTACTGGCGCAGCTATTACGGGCAGATGCTCTTGTCGCAAGTGGCGGACCAGACCGGGGGCGAGTCGTACTACATCGGATTCAATGCGCCGGCAGTTGCATTCGCTCCCTTCCTGGACAATGTGCAACACCACCTGGCCAATCAATACTTGTTGACTTTTGTCGCTCAAGCCGAGAAGAAAAGCGGATTGCAGCCGGTTAAGCTCAATACGGAGCTGACGAACGTGGACCTTCTGAGCGCTGACCACGTCTACGTACCGGCTGGGCAGTAAGGCGAATGTGGTCTGCCAGAGGCGCTCGAATGAAGAACCATCTACTTGTGGCCGATCGCAAGACCGAAAAACGTTTGCGGCAACGGCTTGAACTCGGCGGATCTGAAGCCGGCGTTTTTCAACATCTGCTCATATTGCGCGAAGGTGTAAGTGTCTCCGGACGGGGTGGCCACCAACATGATCAAAGCAAACTCGCCGGCTGCTGGCGGCGACACGCGATCGGGATTCGGCACAAAGTCCAGAACTACCACTCGTCCCCCGGGCTTTAACGCGGCGTGGACCTTACGCAGCAGTCGCTCATTTGTTTGTGTGTCGAAATGATGCAGGAAATTGGTAATCACCGCGACATCGTAATCTCTGCCGTAATCCACCTCGAAAGCGCTCCCGGGAATGGTGTGGTAACGGCTGGAGACTCCGGCCTTGGCGGCGTTTTCCTGCGCGACCTGCAGCACATTGGCCCAATCGACGACCCAGACCTCTGCGGCAGGGTTCTGCTGCGCAATCGTGATTTCATACATTCCGTGGCCAACCGCCAGTCCCAGCACTTTCCAGGGTTCGCCACGATCGGCGCCGATAGTCCTGGCTAAACCCTGCGCGGGCATGATCATTAGAGGGGCCATGGCACGGGCAAAATCGATCCACATGGGATGTTCCGGGTTGAGTCCGTCATCCTCGATGACTGAGCCCCCCTTGCGCACAGCTTCGGCAACCGTGGTGAATTGCGCGAATGCGCGTGGTGACAGCAGGAATTGGGAAACGGTTCCTATGTAGGACGGAGACTTCCGGTTGAGGAATGCGGCTGTATCGGGCGTCAGGCCATAGTGATCGCCATTTTTCGTGAGAAGCCCCTGGACGACCAGGTAGTCGCAAAGAATACGCGAGCCGCGCTCGGACACGCGACAACGCCGAGCAATTTCGTCCGCCGTCTGGTTACCTTCCGCAATCGCCGTGAACAGATCAAGCTCGATGGCGCCCTTCAGGGCTTCAGAGCGCTGGAAGGCATTGATCGTCTCGAAAATACGCTCGGGAGTGGGAGGTGCTGTGGTTGCAGTGGATGACATCGTAGCGAAGCTCCTGCTGGGGGATTCAATGGTGGGTGCATCAATATTCTTCCACAGCCGCAGCGCGCCATGCAACGCGGTATGCGGCTGGACGTCCTTACAGGTGGGCTGTTTGGCCATCGAGCACTGCAGCTTGGCGGGGCCGAACTCTAATCTGCTCCGACAAAGCGCGCCTGCACGGCCGCGGGGAGTTTGAGGTGAGGGCGCAGTTTCTCGAGGGCCGACTCCACGCTGATGCCATACTTCGCGCGCAATGCATCAGGCTTGCCGTGCTCAATAAACTGGTCCGGCCATCCAATGCGCACCACCGGAGTGGCAATCCCTAACGCGCTTAGTTGTTCCAGCACAGCGCTGCCAAATCCGCCGGTGAGCACGTGATCTTCGAGCGTCAGGATGACATCTACGGTGCGCGCGAAGAAGGCGAGCATCTGGACATCGATCGGCTTCGCGAAACGAGCGTTGATGACGGCGGCGGGAACGCCTATGCCCTCGAGTCTTCGAGCGATCTCCTGTCCCATGGGCACGAGGGCTCCGAGAGCGAAAATCGCGACCCGGTCGCCTTCCTGGTGTTGCAGCAGTTCAGAGGTGCCGATGGGGATTGCTTTGGGAACATCCTTCACCGGAGTACCCGGACCCGTGCCGCGGGGATAGCGAATCGCGCTTGGGCCATTGTGCTGCATGGCAGTGAACATCATGTCTGCCAGTTCGTCCTCGTCCTTCGGAACCATGTGGACGATGTTGGGAATGCCCCGCAAGTAGCTGATGTCGAACAAGCCATGATGCGTGGGGCCGTCATCCCCGGAAAGGCTGCCGCGGTCCATGCAGAATACGACTGGGAGATTTTGCAGGCAAACGTCGTGCACGATGGGATCAAAGGCGCGCTGCAGGAAAGTTGAATAGATCGCGCAGAAGGGCTTCAGACCGCGGGTCGCCATGCCGGCGGCAAAGAGCACCGCGTGCTCCTCGGCAATGCCTACATCAAAATAGCGCGTTGGGTGGTGCGGGCGGAAGCGGTCGAGCGCGGTGCCATTGGGCATAGCCGCCGTGATCGCCACCACCTTGGGGTTAACGTTCGCGAGCTTCACCAGGGTGTCCGCGAAAACTTCTGAATACGTGCGTTGCGCGACCGGTTTGGTCTCGCCGGTTTCAGGGTCGTACGGCCCCAGGCCGTGAAACTTCTTCTGCTTCTCGATGGCCGGCGCGAATCCTTTTCCTTTTTGCGTAAGCACGTGCAGCAGGACCGGACGGTCAAGCGTTTTCAAAAACTCAAAAGTCTGGATCAACGTTGAAATGTCGTGACCGTCAATGGGTCCGTAATAACGAAGCCCAAGCTCCTCGAAGATCACGCTCGGCCACAGCATGCCCTTGGCAGCTTCTTCCGCCTTTTGCGCCATGCGAAGCGCCGTCCTGCCGCCCAACCGCTCCACCAGCTTGCGGGCGCGTTCGTGCACGAAATCGTACTTGGGATTGGTGACAATTTTGTTCAGATAACTGGCGATCGCACCCACGTTCTTGTCGATGGACCACTCATTGTCATTCAGCACGACCAGCAGGCGGCGCGTGTGCTGCGCGATGTTATTAAGGGCTTCGTAGGTGATACCGCAGGTGAGGGCCGCGTCTCCTGCCAGGGCAACAACGTGCTCCTTGCCTCCAAGCTGATCGCGCGCCGTCGCCATGCCCAACCCCGCCGAAAGAGCGGTACCGGCGTGGCCCGCGCCGTAACAGTCGTGTGGACTCTCGGTGCGCAGCATGAAACCGCTCAACCCCCCGGGCGTACGGATCGTATGGAAGCGGTCGCGCCTTCCGGTGAGGAGCTTGTGAACGTAGGCCTGATGGCTCACGTCGAATACGAAGCGATCCTCCGGCGTGTTGAATACATAATGCAGGGCGATGGTAAGTTCCACGACGCCGAGGTTTGGCCCCAGGTGGCCGCCAGTTTTCGAAAGAACGTTGATAAGTTCTTCGCGAATTTCGGCAGCCAGTTGTTGCAGTTCAGGGACGGACAAACGCTTGACATCCCGCGGCGAGCGGATGTGATCCAGAAGGTTCTCCATACGAGGTGAGCTAATTATTAGATCATCTCAGGAAAGCGATGGTTGCCGCAATTCGTTTGCTCGTAAGCCTTTCAGCCTAAAAGCAAACTTTGTCGTAATGGGAACTCGAAAGTGGCCGGCGAACAGAGAAGTGGCGCCTGCGGGTTGGCAGTCACGTGCGAAAATGTCAGTGGATCGGCCATTTTCGAGCTACAATGGCTTGCCGGCAAATGTAAGGTGGAGCAGAGGCGTACCGTGAAACGGGTTAGTACTCGTGGATTTTCGCTTATTGAATTACTGATTGTCGTCGCCATCATCCTGATCATCGCTTCGATCGCCATACCTAACCTGCTGCGGGCGCGGATTGCGGCCAACGAAGCATCAGCTTCCAACTCAATCCGTACCATCAACACAGCCGAGATCAGCTACCAGTCCACATACCCGACCACTGGATACGCCGCGAACCTGGCCAGCCTGGGCGGCAGTGCGGCACAGTGTGCTGCTCCCAGTCCGGTGAGCGCTTGCCTGATCGACAACGTACTGGCGCAGAATGGAAATCCGTCTGGCGGCGGCAAGAGCGGCTACTCGTTCGCGGCCGTCGGTGGAGGTCCTACCGCGGGCGGGGTCTTAACAGACTATTACGCGACTGGAACTCCTCTGGGCGCGAACCAGACAGGAATTCGCAGCTTCTGCTCTTATGAGGACGCAGTCATCCGTATAGATCCCTCGGGCGCTCTCGTGGGAAGCCGTGCCGCGTGTCAGGCGCTCGAACCCTTGAGCCAGTAGTTTCGGACTGGCCTGTCCGATTGTGGTCGTTTTCTCTCCCCCAAACGCCTGCTTCCCGCATCCCCTTCGGCGTGCTATAAAGCCACGGCGTGCTTTTTACTCCGACTGGTTTCTGACTCCGACAAGAAACAAGGGAGACCGGGTGGACGAGAAATCCAAAGCGGCATGGCGCAAACAGTGCGAAGCCATGATCAATAAAGAAAACCCGCAGAAGTTGAAGGAGATCCAGGACCGGGTTCGCGATCTCATCACGCAGCGCAAACAGAAGGGAAAAGGCAAGAAGACGAAAGCGGCGAATCCCTAGTATGCGATAACCATGGCCTCTATCTGTCTAAGGGCGCAATTCTGCCAAGAAATTCCGTCCCTCGATGGAAAACACGATGTATGCTGAGCCGTGGGCCGCTCTGGTATGGCTTCCCTAACCCGTAAAAAATCCAAAGTAGTACCCGACCATCTAGAAAAATGGTTCTGCGATCTGATGGAAGCTGACGCCTTTCTCTACGACGAACTGGCCGATTCGCTGGAAGCTACGCTGCCTCAGTTAACAGGTGCCGAGCGGGCCGAGGTAGTCGTCCAAATCAGGGAGCGGCGCAAGCTTGCACGCGAGAGCCGAGAATGGCTCCGCATCGCCAGAGGGCGAAACACGTAACTGTTCTTCTGCAGTCCGGGGAAATATCGAGAGGCGGGAAGAATTTTATAGCCAAAAATTTAAAGGGCCGTGACATTGGTTATGCTCTAGCCGCTTGCTCCTGCGAGGGAGCCAACAGCGTGGATGCATGCACCGTCACGACCCCTGATGCGATCACTGCTTTCGCAGTTCCAAACCCCAACTGCTCCTCGCAGAGTCAGTCGGTTTTTTCGGGTCTGGTCGCTCTCCAAGTTGCCCCAGTGAGCGGATCACCCAGCTTACTTTGGACTGGCTAAATTTTACTTTTGCCAACCCTTTCAGCCGTCGACGGAGGCAACCTTACCATTTCACTCTGAAATGTCAACGCCGCATTTCGGTGCAATGGCAGAGAAACGAATCAGTTCTGGGCAGGTTCCCAAGCGGCTGAATCATAGGTTGTTTGCTTCCGCGAAGGATGACATTTCCACAAATCCGCACACAATCTGCACAGGCGCGAAGGAACCCGGCAAACCTCTTGACGTAAGAAGAATTCTAAAGCAAGGTTGCAAAGTAGGGTGGAGATGTCAGATTTTGTCGCTTACGTGGACGGCGGCTCCCACGGAAATCCGGGGCCGTCCGGTATCGGAGTTGTCATCAGCGGTCCTGATGGTTCGAAGATCAGGATTGCGAAGGGCATTGGGCGCCAGGATAATAATGTCGCGGAGTACGTCGCCTTGTTGGAAGCGATCCACTGTGCGATCGCCCTGCAAGCCAAGGCTCTCCATGTGTACTCCGATTCCCAAGTAGTCGTCCGGCAGATGACAGGACAGTATTGCTGCCGGAGCCCTCGCCTCTATTCCTTGAACTGGATCTGCAAAAAGCTCGTGAGGAGTCTCCGTTTCTCCATTTCCCACGTGACCCGCGAAGAAAATCGGGAAGCGAATCGCCTGGCGAATCACGCCGTGCGGCAGCAAGCCGCAGCCTGAAGTCCACCTAGTCAAAATGTAATTAAGGGAGCTGAACCGGCGGGAATTATGGACTCTCGTTGAATGATGGAGCGGGAGACCGGGATCGAACCGGCGACATCCAGCTTGGGAAGCTGGCGTTCTACCGCTGAACTACTCCCGCTCAGCAAAACCATATTACCGCAGCAGCAAACACAATTCTACCGAAGGCGCATCAACGAACTTCGATCACCGCCAGCCCATGTGCGGGAACCGTGAGCCTCAGGTTTCCATCCTTTAGGTCGACAGCTTCCGGCGCCGGCAGGGCAGTGGCCCGGAGCAATTGTTTCAACTGAGTGGGCGTGGGATATTGCGGCGAGCCCATTTTTTCATAAGCAGGATGAGGATCTCCATGTTCGCGATCGACTCGAAAGATGGAGGCGCGGCGCAGCTTCCCGCCCGAGAAGTGCAAGGTGAAAGACCGGGGCGCGCCGATTTGTTCAGGTGGAACCAGGTTCCAGACGGCGACCTCGAGGGTGCCATCTTTCTTGCGGGTCACGAGAACGGAATCGGAATCGGCCTGCAGGCGCTCGTCCCCCAACTTGTGCAAGAGTTCGAAGGCTGCATACGACGGCTTACGAATCCCACCCGCTGCGATGAGACCAAAGCCGCCGTAGAATGGCGTCTTCACTACGCCTTGCTCTTCGAAGACGTCTGAGAAGGTCCAGTACGACATCATGTCCACTAAACCGTCACACTGGCGAATGGTGGCAGCCAGCCACGGTGCCATGTACGCGGAATCCGTGACCTCCGGCTCATTCTTATAGCTGGCGTTGAATTCGCTCCAGATGAGCGGGAGATTGGACATTGCGGACGCCTTGATCTGGTCATGTACTTTGCCGACGGCTCGACAGACCATGCGATCGCGAGGAATGTCCTCGTTGGTTCCAAATACATCCTCAGACCTGTCATTGCCATAAACGTGGGAGGACGCGAAATCAACCGGTACATTGTTCTCGTTGCAGTGCCGGATGAAGGTATCGACCCATGCCGCTTGCGCCGTTGCCGGGCCTCCCACCCGCAGCTTCGGGCTGACCGCTTTCAAAGCTCGCGCCGTGTGATCGTAAAGGTCCCAATATGTCTGCTGCTTCGGATCTCCCGCCCAGAAATCGATATTCGGCTCATTCCATACCTCGAAATACCAGTGCGAAACTTCGTCGATCCCGTAGCGGCTGACCAGATGTTTCGCGAACTGCGTCATCAGATCATCCCACCTGTTCCAGTCTTTAGGCGGAGAGACATCGGGCTTATACCAGAACGCCTGGAACACCGGTTTCGCCGCCAGCTTGTTGGGCATGAAGCTGAGTTCGACGAAGGGCCGCACACCATTGGCGAGAAGGCCGTCATAGATCTGGTCGATGTAAGAGAAGTTGTAAATCGGCCGACCTTGAGCATCCTCGTCGTAAATGCCGACTTCATCGTTCAGGATAGCGTGAAAGCGCACGTATTCGAACCCTGTGACCCTCTTCACATCGCGAAGGTCTTGCCGGTAGCTATCGCGCAAGCTCAGGGTGGCACGACCGGAGCCGAACATCGCCTCCCAGAAATGGGGGAACAGGTGTCCCTCGGCCGAGGCATTAATCGTGATAGTAGTAGCACCGGCGCCTGTCTGTGCGGCTGCGGAACTGGCGGTGATCAATGCTATGAAAATTGCGAGAGCAGAGAAAGCCGATCTGGAGATCCGGTGGACCTTTCGTCTATTCATAGGATGGTCTAATGAGCCTCGAAAAGGTGTCTGCAGGAGTGCCTGCATTGTGCGGGTGGGCTGCTGGTGTATGCGCGAATCGCGGTTTTCGCGCGATGTAGCCCTGTTGTTCCGACGCGGCGATAACTGTTAGCATCTTGCGTCCGCAAATAGCTCCTGAGCTAGTGAAATCAAGGAGATTCAAAATTGCCTCGAAAGAGTTCTAGCGATCTTCCCAGCCGCCGCAATTTTTTGCAAGCCAGCCTGGTAACCGGAGCAGGCGCTGCTTTGTATCCCGCGTTGGGCGCTGCGCGCGATGTGGCCGCCGATCCCCAGGCTGCGCCGCAAGCGGGCGCTTTCGAATTTGACGAGATTACCATTGGCCAACTACAAGACGGTATGAAGTCGGGGAAGTACACGGCGCGCTCGATTGCGGAAAAGTATTTGGGGCGAATCGATACGATCGATAAACAGGGTCCCGCCATCAACAGTGTGATCGAATTGAATCCCGACGCACTGGCAATCGCGGACGCACTGGACCAGGAACGAAAGGCAAAGGGAGCACGCGGACCGCTGCACGGCATACCCGTCTTGATCAAGGACAATATTGACACTGCCGACAAGATGGCGACCACCGCCGGATCGCTTGCCCTGGTTGGAGCCAAACCGTCGAAGGATTCCTTTATCGCCCAACGTCTCCGACAAGCCGGAGCTGTAATTCTTGGAAAAACGAACCTCAGTGAATGGGCGAATATTCGCTCCAGCCACTCCACAAGCGGCTGGAGTGGCCGCGGAGGGCTAACGAAAAATCCTTACGTTTTGGACCGAAATGCCTGCGGGTCGAGCTCGGGGTCGGGAGCGGCGGTTTCCGCGAACTTATGCGCGGTCGCGATTGGGACGGAGACCGACGGTTCCATTGTGTGTCCGTCATCGTCGAACGGGTTGGTGGGTATTAAGCCGACCGTGGGTCTCACCAGTCGTAGCGGCATCATTCCGATTTCGCACAGTCAGGATGGAGCAGGACCAATGGCTCGGACGGTTACTGATGCCGCGATCCTGCTGGGAGCATTGACCGGCGTCGATTCAGAAGACAGCGCTAGCGTGGCGAGCCAGGGTAAATCCTACACCGACTACACTCGATTTCTCGATCCCAACGGGTTGCAAGGCGCGCGCATCGGCGTGGTCCGCCGGTATTTTGGTTTCAGCGACGGCGTGGACGATCTGATGAACCACGTGATCGACGAAATGAAACGAGCAGGCGCCATCATGGTCGACCCTGCTGAGCTGGACACCTTCGGAAAATTCGACGATAGCGAGTTGTTGGTGCTGACCTACGAACTGAAGGCGGATCTCAATGCATATCTGGCGCGCCTCGGAACGGGCGCTCCCATCCGCAGCCTGAAAGATGCGATCAACTTCAACGACAAGCACCGCGAGCAGGAGATGCCCTATTTTGGCCAGGACATCTTCATCAAGGCTGAGGAAAAAGGTCCCTTGTCCGAAAAACCGTACGTCGAGGCGCTGGCGAAGAATCATCAGTTGGCGAGAACGGAAGGAATCGACGCTACCATGGACAAGCTCAAACTGGACGCGCTGATCGCACCCACGGGCGGTCCGGCCTGGATCACCGATCTGGTCAACGGCGACCACGTGGCTGGGGGCAGTTCGAATTTTGCGGCGGTGGCCGGATATCCCAATATCAATGTCACGGCTGGATATTTGTTTGGCTTGCCGGTCGGGCTTTCGTTTTTTGGCCGCGCCTGGAGCGAGCCTACGCTCGTCAAACTGGCGTATTCGTTCGAGCAACTGACCAAGGCGCGCAAAGCGCCACAGTTCCTTCCCACGCTGACGCTGAAAGCGTAAGGAGCGCGTGTTAGGTCCAGCGAAACCAGCGCAGCGCCAGCACAAATGCCACGCCGCCCCAAATGCCGAGGACCAGCATCCGTCCCGATTGTGAAGCGACCGATGCTCCTTCCAGAATGATGGCCCGCAGCGAATCGTTCAAAGCGGTCAGCGGCAATGCCTTGATCAGCGGCTGAGTCACGGCGGGGAAACGCTGGTAGGAAAAGAAAACTCCAGAGAAGATCCACATCGGCATCATGACTACGTTGATCAGGCCGCTAACGCTTTCGATCTTCTGCGCGCGGCTCGCGGTCAAAAGTCCCAAGCCGCTGAACGACAGTGCACCTACGATACCGAGGAAGAGAATGCCAAAAACGGACCCCAGCACGCGCATGTGAAACGCCAGCACGCCGAAGCCCAGCAGCAAACCTACTTCGACAACCATGAGCACAATTCGGCTGCTGGCAAGCGCTAGCAGGAAATCGCTCCGCCGCATTGGAGTGGCGACAAAGCGCTTGAGCAATTTGCGTTGGCGCATATCAACCAGGGCGAAGCCGATTCCCCACATCGCGGCGTTCATCAAGTTCATGCCGAGTAGACCGGGAATCAGGAAGTCGATATAGCGCGAACCAGGCTCGCTGGATTCCACCGTGCTGGTACGAAGAGGGTTAGTGCGCCCTGCGGCCGACTGCAAAGCATCATCGACCTGGTTGCGCGCCAGCACGCTTTCGGGCCGTGCGGGATCATATCGATACTGGAATCCGTTAACCTGATCGCTTGAGACAACCAGGTCGTACTTCCCCAATCGAAAGTCTTTGAGAGCGTCGGCTTGGCTCAGAACCTGTGCGCGAATAGAGGGCGCTTGCGGTGAGCGATGAATCATTGCGATTGCATCCTGTGCGCCCGGTCCCGCCATTACCGCCACGGAAGTCATATCCGCAGGTTTGTTGCGAAACGCGACGCCCAGCCCCAACGCCAGCAGGATCGGAAATCCGAAGACCCAGAAGATCACCTCGGGTTCGCGTTGCATCTCCTTCAAGCGCGCGCCTAGTAGGTGCCAATAGCCAGACCAGCGCCCGCTTCGCGGAGCATTCGCTGTAGGTGGCTTGGCCTCCCGATCTTCTACTTGCCGCAACGGCGATTCAGATACGGCCACGTCAATCCTCTCGCAAGTGGCGACCAGTCAGATTGACGAAGACATCCTCGAGACTGGCCTGCCGGGTGGTGAGGTGCAAAAGTTCATGGCCCTGCTGGCTGATCGCCGCCATCAGAGCGGGAATTGTCAGGTGCGGCTCCCGGACGCTCAGCGTCACCATGGCGCCGTCGTGCCGGCAGGCTTCCACGCTGGGGAGTGCGCGCCATCCGCTGAGCGCCGCTTCACTAGCATTGCCACTAACCTCAAACTCGATCACATGATGTCCGCCGAGGCGATTGATCAGATCCGCTGGCGAACCTTCTGCAATGATTTGTCCGTGATCCACGATCGCCAGACGGTCGCACAGACGCTCGGCCTCGTCCATGTAGTGGGTGGTCAGCAACACGGTGCCGCCGGAGTTTTGAAAAAGCCGAATAATTTCCCACAGCTGACGCCGGCTTTGTGGGTCGAGCCCCGTTGTGGGCTCGTCGAGAAATAGGATCTTGGGGTTTCCCACCAAAGCTGTAGCTACTGCCAGGCGCTGCCGCTGCCCGCCTGACAGTTTACCCACCCAAGAATCCGCCTTTTCGGTCAGTTGCAGGTCCTCAAGAACGGCAGCGCTGGAACGGGGTTGCGCATAGAAACTGGCGAAGAGGTGGATGGTTTCGCGCACGGTCAGTTTCTCAGAAAGCCGCGTCTCTTGCAGGGAAATGCCAAGCCATTCCCGAAGCTCGCCGGAGTGCTCGCCCCAACTGCGGCCCAGGATCCTAATCTCACCCGAGGTAGCGTCCAGCAGACCTTCCAGGATCTCGATCGTCGTGGTCTTGCCAGCGCCATTCGGACCCAGGAGGCCAAAACACTCTCCGGCCGCAATGTCGAGGCTAAGGCCACGCACCGCTTCGACCTTTCCGCCGTAAGTCTTGCGCAAGTCACGACAATGGATCGCAGCTTCCACGCAGCGATTTTAGCTTAAGGTCAGCATTCATATCGGCCAAAAACGAGCAATTCCTACCAGAGTTTTACATGCCAGAGACAGGGTCATGACAACGGCAAACTGTGTGGCGGCTACTCTCAGCGAAGTGAACGCGCCCTGCCACCCCGGTGCTGAGAATCAGTTGGTCGCAGTCGCGGAAACGGGAGAAAAACAATGAAATCTTTTGCAATTCCAATATTCGTCGCGCTGCTCGCTGCTATTCCAATGGCTGCAACACTGTCGGCTCAGCAGTCTGGATACCAGCAGACCAACCTGGTAGCGAATCTGCCCAACGTTGCCACTCATACCGATTCTCAACTGACTAATTCCTGGGGGATTGCCATCCTGCCAGGAAATCCGTTCTGGATCGCAAACAACAATGGCGGTACATCGACTGTTTACGACGCCCAAGGCAATAAGCAAACAACCGTAGTGACGATACCCGGCGCCGCAAATAATCCTTGCAGCCCCGGCTGTCCAACCGGGATCGTAGCCAATGCCACCACCGATTTTTCTGCCGCCGCATTCATTTTCGATACAGAAGACGGCATCATCGCCAACTGGACGGGGGCGAGTAGCGCGCTTAATGTGCTGGATAATTCCGCTGCCGGCGCAGTCTATAAAGGGCTGGCGCTGGTTAATAACGGCAGCGGCAATTTCCTGCTGGCGGCGAACTTTAATTCCGGCAAGATAGACGTGATCGATCGCAATTTCACAATGACCTCACTGGCGGGTTCATTTACCGATCCGAACCTGCCGGCGGGCTTCTCACCTCATGGCATTCACGTGGTCGGCAACCAGGTTTATGTGGCCTACGCGATGCAGGACGGAGCCAAGCACGATCCAGTCACTGGCGCGGGTAGCGGCGTCGTCGATATTTTCGACGTCAACGGAAATTTCGTGAAGACATTCGCCACTGGTGGAACCCTGAATGCACCGTGGGGCGTGGTGCAAACTCCCGCAAACTTCGGACAGTTTTCCAACGCGATCCTGGTTGGAAATTTCGGCGATGGGACGATCAGCGCATTCGATATGACGGGAAAACCGCTGGGACAGGTCTCGGATTCCGCCAACAAAGTGATCGTGAATCCTGGCTTGTGGGACATGATATTCGGGCAGAGCGGTACGGGCGATCCGAACACTTTGTACTTCACCGCGGGTGGAAGCGATGAAACCCAGGGATTGTTTGCCACCCTGGTGCCCGCGGCGGCCGCAAACGCTGATTTCTCGTTATCGCTCTCGACTACGTCGGCCACTGTCACGGCTGGACAATCCGCATCCATCACGGTAGATTCTGCCGCGGTGGGCGGCTTCAATAGCCCTATCGCGCTGAGTTGCTCGGGTTTGCCTCCCGGATTGGCCTGCACATTTTCGCCGTCCTCCATCACGCCGGGATCAAGCACCGCTGATTCGACGATGAAAGTTGCCGTGCCAACCGGGTATATGGTGCCGTCTGGATACAGCTCCAGTGGCCTGATGGGCTGGCTATCGTTGTCGGGTGTGGGAGTCTTTGGGATGGTGTTCGCAAACCGCAAGCATTTGACCGGGACGACGGCGCGAACCGTAAGCCGCGTTCTCGGGACGCTCGCTTTGGGTCTTCTCCTGGCCGGCGTTTTCACTTTCGTGGGCTGTGGTGGGGGCAGTTCCTCGCGAAGCAACAATACGGGTCCGATCACGATGATGGTGACCGGCACGTCCGGGGCGATCAGTCACTCGACACCATTGACGTTGACGATCCAGTAGTGATCGCCACCAGTGCTGTGCTTGCGCCGCGGGTTCCGCGGCGCAGGCCAGCCGTAACTGCAAAGTGAGGGGTTAACGGGTCTAGAACTCGATGCTGATGAAGCGCGCAGGTTTGTTGCTTTCATTGGTGAGATGATGTTTCCCCTTCTGCAGCCATTCGACCTCTCCTGTATCCAAATGAATTAGGGTCGACGCCGAGGGCGCCCACTCTTCGCGCTGCCCCGCATTAACCTCGTGTTTCAGATCTAACGGGCGGAGTGCTACCAACAGGGTGTCGTCCCTTTCACTGATCTCCCGGAGGGCGTCGCCCGGCTGTAGCGTGGCCTGGGACAGGGTGAATTCGGAACCGGCCAGCGCCCAAATATCAGGAAGGTGGCCTGCGTCACTGCAGCCGCAAATCGCCCTCTCCACCTCACTTAAACAGCCGCAGTTCGCGAATCCGCTTCCATGTCTCAGGTAAATTACGACGGCATGGATAGTTCCTCCAGTCTTGTTTAAAAGCGACTTCATGGCATGCTTCTGAAAGATGCGCAAGTCACCCGCGCCCAGCTCGAGCTCGCGTGTACCGTCTACCCCTTGCAGTTCGAGATTCGCTCCATCCAGCGGAATCCAAAGTACGTCGTACAGGTTGTCGTGAATAGGAGCCTGGCGATCGCGATCCAGTTCGAGATCAAAAACCTCTACGTACTGATTTTGAAAGATGAGGCGGTATTTCGAAGCCGCTGCCGGCGAAAGCTGCGGGCGCAGCCACAAGAGCAGTAGAAACACAAGCACGAGTCGGGCGGTTCTCGGCCAGGCAAACATATAAATTTCTTAGATGTTGCGGCATCGCCGGAGAAGCCGTCAAAAGTTATCAGCGTATTTTGAAGTGGGACAACAATGGCGAGGTGTCAGGCAGAGATCCAATTCTGCACGATAATGTACAGGATGCTGGTTAGCAGGATGTTCATGAGAAACCCGTTCGTCAACCCGATTAGAAAGCTGCGAGACTCATACACATCGCGCTGGTAAATACGCGCCAACGACTCGGATTCGTGTTTCTCAATCACGATTATTTGGATGCCGCCCTTCTTGCAATTGCTTCTACAGGGAAAACTGCATTTTCGCTTCCTGTACAGACCCAAACCCCTCGCCTCACGCCAAGTTTCGGTATAGGCAGAATATCCGGCCTAGGATTCGTGATGTCACGAACTCTTCTGATTTATGCAAAACTTGCGTAACGTTTAAGGGATTACCGGAAGCACCTAAGTGTCGAATTTACAACAAGATTGGTGTGAATCAGAGCGCGGGAGCGGTCGCAATTCCGACGTATTGATCTGCGCCGCCGTAATAAAAAAGCCAGGTTTTTCCTCGGCGTACCATGCCTTCTACGAACACTACATTCGGGACTTGTCCTACTTTCTCCCAGTCCGTCCCGGGCTGAAAGATGGGGGCTTCGGAGCGCGCCAAAACCATTGCCGGATCGTTGCGATTGAAGAGCACCCATCCGGTTCGGTACACGAGCTTGTCGTCCGCCCCGTTGTAAATGAGGAAGATCCCATCTTTCGTCATAACCGGCGGCGGCCCGGGCTCAACCACCCGGGAGTCGAACATTCCTGGACGGCGAGGGAGCACCGGGGTTTTCGTCTCATCCGTCCAGTGCAGCAAGTCTGGCGATGAAGCAAGACCCATCTGGTCGTTCTTGTCGGGAGTGGTTCCCAGATAATACATCCAGTACTTGCCGCCGACTTTCTGCGTCACGATAGCGCCGGACTTCGTCCACCCGGTATTCCAGTTTCCTTTGTAAGCGGGCAGGATCACTCCCTTGCGATCCCAGTGAATCAGATCGGTCGAGGTGGCCATGCAGAGTTGGGCGTCGTGCTTGTTGTACCCGGTGTATGTGAGATAGAACAATTTGCCGATCCGTACGAGCCGCGGGTCTTCGACGCCGCCATCTTTCTCGTATTCAGTCGCCGGCTCCAGGACAGGCTCAGCGCGGCGCGTGAAATGGAGTCCGTCTCGGCTGGATGCGTATCCAAGGCGCGACGTTCCGTTCTTGTCCTGTGCGCGATACAGCATGACAAAATGGTCGCCGCGCTTTATGGCTGCTGGGTTGAAAACTCCGGCGGATTCGAAGCTAATGCCTTGAGGCGACAAAGTCGGCCTCTGGCTTGCACGCTCCCAGAGACCGAAAGGCGGAATGCGTCCACTCACTGCGCCGGCAATGAGTGACAGTGAGGCTGCAACGAATATGATCGCCGCGGATGATCGTGCCGCCGTCAGGAGTCGCTTCCTCCTGTTTACTTGCATTCGAATCCTCAGAACTCTTCCAGCAACTTTCGTCATGTTTGATTTTGGCTCACGCCGCTGCGTGAAGGCTCACATCGTATCGCACGCGGGCGCGTTTCCGTCACTTCAAATTCCTCCACCCAGCGGCTCCGAATCCAATCTAACGACGTAGACTAGTATGGAGAGGATCGTCATGAATCCAGTCGCTACCGCAGAAGCACCTCGCACTTCGACTCAGCCTCTTTCCTCCGAAGAATTGCAGAAGATGAACGCGTACTGGCGCGCCGCCAATTACCTGTCCGTTGGCCAAATTTATCTCTGTGAAAATCCGCTGTTGCGCGAGCCTTTGAAGATCGAGCACATCAAACCGCGACTGCTGGGACATTGGGGCACGACACCGGGCCTGAATTTTATTTATGTTCACATAAACCGCCTGATCAAGCGCGACGGCCTGAACGTGATCTACATCACCGGTCCCGGACATGGCGGTCCCGGCCTGGTAGCCAACACTTACCTCGAAGGGACGTACACCGAGCTTTACCCCAACATCCAGCAAAACGAAGAGGGCATGCGGAAGCTGTTCAAGCAATTTTCGTTTCCCGGCGGAATCCCCAGTCACGTCGCACCTGAAACGCCCGGTTCCATTCACGAGGGCGGCGAGCTGGGATATTCGCTGGCACACGCCTATGGCGCCGTGTTTGACAATCCCGACCTCCTCGCCGTGTGCGTAGTGGGAGATGGCGAAGCGGAAACTGGACCGCTTGCCACCAGTTGGCACTCTAATAAGTTTTTAAACCCCGCTCGCGACGGAGCGGTGTTGCCAGTTCTTCACCTTAACGGCTACAAGATTGCGAACCCCACGCTACTCGCTCGTTTGAGCGACGACCAGCTCACGCAATTGTTTTCCGGTTACGGTTACAAGCCTTATTTCGTCGAAGGGGAGGAGCCCGAAAAAATGCATCAGCTGATGGCGGGCACTCTCGACATCATCATGCAGGAAATCGGGTCAATCCAGCGTGACGCCCGCTCGCAGAAGCCGCAGGCCCTGCCAGTCTGGCCCATGATCATATTGCGCAGCCCCAAGGGATGGACCGGGCCCAAGTTTGTCGACGGCAAGCCGGTCGAAGGGACCTGGCGGGCTCATCAGGTTCCGGTTGCCGATCTTCAGGCTAAGCCGGCACACATCAAGATTCTTGAAGACTGGATGAAGAGCTACCGTCCGGAAGAACTCTTCGACGAGAACGGCAAATTTATTTCCGAACTGGCGGAACTCGCTCCCAAAGGCGAGCGGCGTATGGGGGCCAATCCACACGCCAACGGCGGATTGCTGCTCAAAGATCTGCTTATGCCGGACTTCCGGGACTACGCGGTCCAGGTGCACAAGCCGGGGACGGAGTTGGCGGAAGCCACCCGGGTGCTCGGTACGTTTTTGCGCGACGTCATGAAGCGGAATCTTGAAGCGAAGAACTTCCGGGTTTTCGGCCCGGACGAGACGGCGTCGAATCGTCTGGAAGCGTTGTATGAGGCGACTGACAAGGAATGGATGGAACCGCTTCTGCCCGTCGATGAGCACCTTTCCGTGAACGGCCGTGTACTGGAAATGTTGAGCGAGCACATGTGCCAGGGATGGCTGGAGGGCTACCTCCTCACCGGCCGCCACGGCCTGTTCTCCTGCTATGAGGCATTCATTCACATTGTGGATTCCATGTTCAACCAGCACGCGAAGTGGCTCAAGGTCACGCGCAACATTCCCTGGCGCCGGCCGATCTCTTCGTTGAATTATCTTTTGACTTCGCACGTGTGGCGGCAGGACCACAACGGCTTCAGTCACCAGGATCCCGGATTCATCGATTACGTCGTGAATAAAAAAGCCGATATCGTGCGCGTCTACCTGCCGCCCGACGCCAACTGCCTGCTCTCGGTTGGGGACCATTGCCTGCGCAGCCGGCATTACGTCAACGTAATTGTCGCCGGGAAACAGCCCGCTCTGCAGTGGCTCGACATGCCTTCCGCCATTGAGCACTGCACCAACGGAATCGGCATCTGGTCATGGGCGAGTAGCGATCAGTCAAGCGAGCCGGATGTGATCATGGCTTGCGCCGGGGATGTTCCGACCCTGGAGACACTTGCCGCGGTAGACCTGCTTCGCCAGAATTTCCCGGACATCAAGATCCGCGTGGTCAATGTGGTCGACCTGATGACCCTGCAGCCGCCCTCGGAACATCCGCACGGAATCTCCGATCGGGATTTCGACTCCATGTTCAGCACCGATAAGCCGGTGATTTTCGCCTATCACGGCTACCCGTGGCTTATCCATCGTCTTACCTATCGCCGTAGCAATCATGACAACTTTCACGTGCGCGGCTATAAGGAAGAAGGAACGACTACCACGCCGTTTGATATGACGGTCCTGAACGATCTGGACCGCTATCATCTGGCGGGCGATGTTGTCGATCGCGTGCCGCGCCTGCAACGTATAGGAGCACACTTCAAGCAGTTCCTGCGCAACCAGTTGGTCAAACACACCCAATATGTGCACGAACACGGCGATGACTTGCCGGAGGTGAAGAATTGGACCTGGCCATATTGACGGCGCTGACTTCTGGCTGCTGAGCTCCCGAGCGCATGAAGATTCTTGTCCTTAATTCCGGCTCCAGCAGCCAGAAAAGCTGCTTGTACGAAATTGGCGACAGCCTGCCCGAAACCCCGCCGCGTTGTTTGTGGGCGGGCAAAATCGAATGGAACGGCGACTCCGCCCAGGCCTCGATTCAGGACAGCAATGGACATGGCCGCAAGCAGACGTTGAAGATCTCTTCCCGCCGGAATGCCATTGACCAACTGCTGAGCACGTTGTGGGGAAAGAGCGATGGCCCCCTGTCGTCTCCCTCGGAGATCGGCATGGTCGGTCATCGCGTGGTCCACGGCGGCCCGCAATACGAAGAGCCGGTGGTCATTACCGATGCGGTGAAGTCGGCCATCGCAAAAGTTGCAGCCTTCGCTCCGCTTCACAACCGCGCTGAACTCGAAGGCATGGAAATTGTCGAAACTCTGCTCGGCCGCGTACCGCAAGTCGCTGTGTTCGACACCGGCTTTCATCGCAAAATGCCATTAGCAGCCTCGGTGTATCCCGGTCCCTACAAGTGGTACGCCGCCGGCATCCGGCGGTATGGATTTCATGGCATCAATCACCAGTATTGCGTGCATCGAGCCGCGCAGATGTTACGCCGGGAACTTAAATCCCTGCGCATCATCAGTTGTCATCTCGGCAACGGCTGTTCACTGGCGGCCGTTCGAGACGGAAGAAGCATCGACACGACGATGGGCTTTACTCCTCTGGAAGGTCTGATGATGGGCACCCGCTCGGGTTCGGTCGATCCCGGCATTCTCACGTACCTCCTGCGCCAGGAGAGGCTCACGGGCGATCAGCTTGATGACATCCTGAATAAACAATCCGGGCTCCTCGGGGTTTCCGGCGAATCTGGGGACATGCGCGACATTCTCTCCGCTCTGCGGAAGGGCAACGAGCGGGCGCAACTTGCTTTCGACATCTATGTGCACCGGCTTCGCGCCGGCATTGGAGCCATGGCGGGAGTTCTCGGCGGGTTGGACGTCTTGATCTTCACCGCCGGAATTGGCGAGAATTCGCCAGAGGTTCGCGCTGCGACCTGTGAAAATCTGGCATTCCTTAATCTGCAGCTCGATCCACAGCTAAACAACCACGCAGACCCAGACCAGGACATTGCCGCCACGAACTCGGCAGTGCGAGTTCTCGTCATTCGCGCCCAAGAAGACTGGGCCATCGCCCAGCAGTGCTGGAAACTAGCAACGCGGAGCGCCGACAAAGTATCCCAGCGCACCTGACGCACGCCGGCATTCCCGAAACCGTCCCATTCTTGGTTCCACTGCTGCTTTTCCTGATGATCACGCGCAATTCGCGCCTATGCTTTCCTGAGTACGTCATCGATGCGCGTCGGAGGTCGTCATGCGTTTTAGATTGGCTTTATTTTGTGTGATCCCATATCTGGCTGCTTCAGTGCACGCGCAGACGCTTACGCTGCTGAGCGCCGATTACGGCGTGGAGGGAAATCGTGTGGATGTCACCTGCCGCGTGCAGTCGTTGGTTCAGAACGGCATGCTGAGTTTTCGCGCGACCAACTACAGCCTGGGTGGGGACCCTGCCCCCGAGCAGCCCAAGGAATTCCGCATTCGCGCCCGGGACTATCGTGGGCGCATTTACGACTACTCTTACCCGGAGAAGATCGATGTCAATCTGCAGATGACCGATCGTGGTCCGAACTGCACCAACTCCGGAGGCAATAGCCAGTGGCAGGGAAGGCTCAACGATGACGATCAGCAGCGATTTGATGACTATTACCGGCGTTGGCTTGCCTATCGGCAGCGCAACGACCAGGCACAGGTGCTCAGCATGCAGAACCGCATGCTTGACGTCTATGCGCACTATGGCATCCCCGGCACAACCCCCTTCAACCTGGTGGCCTCGCCTATCGTCGTCGGCGGCACGGGTGGGGGCTACAGCGATCTGCAAATCATCTCCGCATCGTACGGAGTGCCGGGTCACGCCATGGACGTGGCTGGCCGCTTGCGGAGCATGATCAGGAATGGCACGTTAGCGGTTCACGTCAACGGCGAATCTATGGGCGGCGATCCTGCGCCGCACAAGCATAAAGTGTTGACGCTGACCTACAACTATCGAGGGCAGAGCCGCACCATCACTGTGCGTGAGAGCGATGATCTGAGTCTCCCGTAATTTTTTCCGCGAAGAGAAACCTTGCCGCTGCGGTGATAAATTGCTGGCAGGAGTGTTTATGGGGATCGAACTCTCTGCCGACATCAAGGGACTCGTCGACCGTCCCAATTTCGCACACCTGGCGACACTCATGCCGGATGGCTCTCCACAGAGCGTTCCGGTGTGGATAGGAAGAGAAGGCGAGTTTATCGTGATCTGCACGGGTGACTCTTCTCTGAAGGGAAGAAATACACGCCGCGATCCGCGGGTCGCGCTCTCCATCGTAGATTTTCAGAATCCGTATGTGGAGGCGCAGATCCGCGGCCGCGTAGTGGAACGGCGCCCAGATCCCGAACTCAAATCCATGGATCCAATTTCGATCAAGTACACCGGCAAGCCGTTTCCGTTTCGTAATCCCGAGGGCAGGGTGGCGTTGCTGATTGAAGTGGATAAAGCCGGGTACACTAAGCTGCCATTTGAGCACACACCGCCAAAAGGGAACTGACGCCACGTCGACGAGCGGACGGAATGCTCCTATGATGGATACATCTTTTCTCTTGAGGTCATCATGGCAGAACCTACATATGAAGAATTGAAATCGCGTCTCGCCGACCTGGAAAAGCAGGTCGAAACAAAAAAAAGAACCGGCAGCATGGAATTCCGGGTCAGCGAAAAAGGCGGAGTCAGCGTTTACGGCCTCGGCCGGTTCCCAGTTACCCTTTACTATGAACAGTGGGTTCGCCTGCTGGACGCGGCCGAGAACCTCCGTCAATTTCTTGAGGAGAACAAGTCCAGGCTGAAACTTAAAGGTCAATAAGGCCGCAGCATCGTGCCGGAAAATCAGAAAGCAGCGGCAGCTCTCGATGACGAAAAATACCTCTACCTGACCACGCGCGGGCGCAAGACCGGCCGTCCGCGTGAGATCGAAATCTGGTTTACTCACTATTACGGACGCTTTTACATCATTGCGGAATTCCAGCAGTCCCAGTGGGTGCAGAACCTGCGCGCGAACCCGGATGTGCAGATCCGGGTAGGTGAGACAATCTGGCAGGCGCGTGCTCGCCTTCTTTCACCGGAAAAAGAGGCCGAGTTGATTCGCTCGGTACAGGAGCTTTCCCGCACAAAGTACGGGTGGGGCGATGGACTGGTTGTGGAACTAGTCCCCGAAGGGGAAACTAGCTTGCCTTCATCTGCTTGATGTCCTGCAGGAGCGCGTTTTCGTGTCCTTCGGGATTCACCTGCGGGTACACCTTCCGGATGACGCCGTTGGGATCGACTACGAAGGTAGTGCGCTCCCAGAATTTCATTCCCTTCCATTCGGATTGTGGCAGCCCGAGGGTCTTCATCAAGTCTGCTTTCGTGTCTGCCAGAAGGTCGACCTTGAAGTTAAATTTGTTGCAGAAATTCTTGTGTGAAGCCACGTCGTCCTGACTGACGCCGACTACTTTCACCCCGGCCGCGTCGAAATCGTCACGCGCCGCGGAAAAAGACTTGCCCTGGATGGTGCATCCCGGTGTGTCATCCTTGGGATAGAAGTAAACAACGAGCCACCGACCCGCGAAGTCGCCGAGACTGACGTTTTTTCCGTCCTGATTGGGAAGAGAAAAATTAGGGAATTTCTGGCCCGCTTGCATCATTGCTTATGATCCTTTCGTTCTATTCACAAGATTATGGCAGCAGTTTATTTCTTACTTAGAACCTGTGATCTTGAACCACGAGCTTAAGATGCCATTTCACTCGCTTCCAATCTCTTTTGCCAAGGTTTTCCACTTGCTGTCGACCAGCGCCTTCGTACGGCTATCCATGAGGATCTCGTCGGGCCAGGGCCGCTGGAACCCTTCCGTTGCCCATTTTCGGGTGGCGTCAACGCCCATCTTCGAACCGTAGTTTGGCAAGCGCGAAGCGTGATCGAGTGAATCGACAGGTCCAAGCGTGAACTGGATGTCGCGCTCGGGGTCGATGTGGTTCAACGCCTTCAACGTGACCTCACCCACATCTTGAACATTTACGTCCTCGTCGACAACAATGATGCACTTTGTGAACATGGCCTGTCCCAGCGACCAGATCGCATTCATGACCTTTCGCGCCTGACCAGGGTAGGATTTGCGAATGGAGACGATCATCAGGTTGTGAAAGACGCCTTCCAGCGGCAGGTTGAGGTCGACGATCTCGGGAATGGTCAATTTCATCAGCGGCAGGAAAATGCGCTCAACCGCTTTTCCCATCCAGCCGTCTTCCATTGGCGGCTTGCCCACGATGGTGGTGGCGTAGATCGGGTCCTTACGATGCGTGACGCAGGTCAGGTGAAATACTGGATACTGGTCTTCCAAAGAATAAAATCCGGTGTGATCGCCGAACGGTCCCTCAGTACGGAGTTCGTCTAAGTTGACATAGCCTTCGAGAATGATTTCGGCCGTCGCTGGAACTTCAAGATCGACAGTCTCGCATTTCACCAACTCCACAGGCTTTTGTCTCAGGAAGCCCGCAATCAGGTACTCTTCCACCTCGGGCGGTGCTGGCACGATCGCGGAAAATGTCACTGCGGGATCTGTGCCGATGGCAACCGCCACTTCCATTTTGCCGCGTGGCTGGAAGGCGTCGGAAAGCATGGAGCCGCCCGAAGTCCTTGCCATAACATCCACGGCGGCGGCTCTACCGGCCCCTTCGTTTCCTGCTTTCCCTCTCAGCTGCTCGCGATAATGTTCGGCGGCGACCTTCTGGCGCTGCCAGTGCATACCTGTGGTTTGTCCGTCATAAACCTGCATGCGGTACATGCCGACATTGCGTTTGCCGGACCTGGGGTCGCGCGTGACGACACACGGAAGGGTAATGAAGCGGCCGGCATCTTTGGGCCAGCACTGCAGGATAGGGAAATCATGTAGCGAGAAATTCTCCCGCTTGACGACTTCCTTGCACGGCCCACTGGGAACCGTTTTGGGGAAGAACTTGCCCATTTCCGCCAGCATGGGAAGCATTTTGACTTTATCGAAAAAGCCTTGGGGTGACTTCACGTCCATAAACCCGCGAATGCGTTCCGCGATTTCGTCGAGCGAATCCACATTCAGAGCAAGGTTCATGCGCCGTGCGGAGCCGAACTGATTGATAAGGATCTGCCATCCGGGGAAGCCTTTTACCTTTTGAAAGAGAAGCGCCGGACCCGGCGAAGCGCGAAGATGATCCGCGTGGGTCGGCGCGCGTCGGAGCTTGCTCACGCGGTCGGTGATTTCGGCGATTTCAAGGATCGGATCTACTTCGGTGCGGATTCGCTTGAGTTCGCCGGCGCGCTCCGCCGCACTTATCCAATCGCGCAGGTCGTCGTAGGCCAAGATACCTCCGTCGAAAACCGTCGATTATACGGCAGCGGGATAAATCAGCAGAACACAAGCATTAGCCGGGTGCGCGTGCCCAGCTGCCCAGGCATTTATGAGGCAGGCAGAGGCCCGGGATTCACCCCCGGGCCTCTGAGATCATGGTCGACTAAAATGAAACTTTACGCAGCCGGCCGAGTTGCCAGGGCTCGGACCGCAGCGCTGTCCTGCGTGGAAGTGATGACCTTCATCTCCTTCCAATCGTAGGCGAATTCCTTACCGCAATCCAAGCAGACTACGTAAGTGCCGGTGAGGGAGGCCGCTCGATTGCGGCGCGAACCGGAACGAATTGTGATGGGAAAACTGTAGCTTGAGTGTCGGCAGCCGAAGAACGCGTCCATAATTCTTTCCAGCATCTCTTCCTCCCCACAGCGAACCTGTACAGCGTTTGTGGACTTTCGTCCAACCCCCTCAACTCACCTACTTAGATTCAGCTACTCTGAAAAAGGTTCGTCAAGGTCTTGAACACTAGCCCAGAGGCAGAGTTCCGGTCTGTGGAAATCCTTTGATTCACTATACTTAGAGTTGTATTGTCGATCACCCCTTCCAAGTTGGAGTTCGACTAAACTTAGCGCTGCCGTAAAAAGGGAAAGGCCCCGGTTCGCCGGGGCTCTTCACATTCGATCGCGCTATTCCAAGTTAAAAAAGTGATTCTTGAAAGGTTCTTGCGGTGTGGAGAGAAAGGATGGATCTTCAGACGCTCTGGGGGCCTGCCTTCTTCTTCTGACACTTGCTCATAATGGCTGAGCGGAGCCGCCCGCGCAGGTCTTCTGGCAACTCGTAAAGCTGGGAGTCGCGGTAAATTTCTATGGTTTTCTTGGTGGTGTCACAGACGACGTAACAGTTATGGCACCACGCCAGGTGGTCTTCGAGTTCGGCCTTGGTGCGCTCGTCGATGACGCCGTCGAGATAATTTGTCAGCTCTTGCAGAAAATCAGAGCATTTCACTTGTGCCCATCTCCACTCTCACGTTTCTGGAAGTAGCGACTGAGACGCTCGCGCAATTGCAAACGAGCTCGCAACAACCGCGACTTGACTGCAGGAATGCTCAGATCCAAAGCCTGAGCGGTTTCCTCGGTCGAAAGACCCTCCACATCCCGCAATACAAACACGGTCCGGAAGCCGGGGGGCAAGCCCTGGATCGTGCGGGTCAAGATGTCGCGTAACTCCGCCTGCGTGTACTGCTGCTCAGGATTGGGACTCCAATCCGCCACTTCTCGGGGGAGTGAATCATCTTCGGTCTTGACCTCTTCGTCTAACGAGACCGTGCGTTCAGGACGCCGTCTCCTCAGCTTCATCAACGCTTCGTTGACGGCAATACGAACCAGCCAGGTATAAAATTTCGACTGTCCCTGGAACTGTTCCAGGTTTTCGTATGCCTTCAGGAACGCGTCCTGCACCACATCCTCCGCGTCTTCGCGGTTCTGTGTGATGTGCTGCGCGATACGAAAGACGTTACGGTCATAGCGCCGAACCAGTTCTTCGAACGCTGAGACGTCGCCGCCCTTGGCCGCCTGAACCAGAGCCAATTCTTCAGTAACTGGCTCTCCTACTCTGGGTTGGATGGTGCTCATTGTGTATCCGATGCAGGAATTTTCAGGCGCTAACGGCCGGGACAGCTCCTGTTATTTTACTTGGTAACCCGAATTTGTGCGTACTTCTTTTGACGTAGGACGAACAACATCGAATGGGATAAATTCGCAACAGGCGTTGGCTCACGGAGTACACGTACTTGCGTGCCCTGAGAGCTCCGCTGCAAGTACCGTATAATCAGAGCTTACCCAGCATGTTTCACACACTCTGCGATCTCCGATCGCAGGTGACAGGCGAGAAGCAATGGCAGAGAGAACCGGCATTGAACAAGTAGTGACGCGCGTGGTCTCGCAGGTGCTGGACAATCATGTTCCTCAATTGCGTCAGCAACTGGTAGAGCGTGTGTTGCAGGAGCTGCCCGCCACTGGGTCATCCTCCACCGGTTTCAACATTGCCGATCTCCTGCGCGCCGTCTCTTTGATTCACTCGGGCAGCACTCAGCGCGAAATACTACGTGCTCTTCTCGACGGAGCGATCCAGTATTGCGAGCGCGCTGCATTGTTTGTCATCAAGGCGGGGACGGCCACCGGCTGGCAAGCCCGCGGTTTTGGCGACAACGATACCATCAAGGATTTCCATTTAGATGTGACCCAGGGTCTTTGCATGAGTGCTCTGGGGGAGCGCACTGCGCAGAGTGGCAATTCGTCCCAGGTTGATTCCCGCTTCATCGAACAATTCGGAGCGCCCGCCGAACCGCGGGTGTTAGTGCTGCCCTTGATGCTGAAAGACAAAGTCGCGGCGCTGGTGTATGCCGATGGCGGTAGTGAAGAGGGCGGGAAGCTTGATCCGGCGGCGTTGGAATTGCTGCTTGTCACGACCAGTGCGTGGCTTGAGGTCAGTTCGCTGCGCAAGCAGGCGCCGAAAGAAGGCCAACCAGAAACTGAGGGGCGCGCGGAAACGCCTGCTCCGGTCCAAACGTCTTCTTCGTTCGTCGATCCTTTCGCTGGGCACGCGCCCATGCACGCCGCTGCCACGGCTCCAGCATCTGCGCCGCAGCACGATTCCGCTGTGCCTGCTGCGGGCCAGGCCGTACCGGAGGAAGTGCCCGTGGTCAGCGCGACGGCAACCGCCACGGCGGAGGCTCCCGGGGATCGTTTGGCAGGACTCTCGCCCGAAGATGCCGATACTCACCGTAAGGCACAGCGGTTCGCCAAGCTGCTGGTCGACGAGATCAAACTCTACAATCAGGCAAAAGTAGCTGAGGGTCGGAAGAACAAAGACCTGTATGATCGATTGAAAGAAGACATTGAAAAGAGCAGGGCAACTTATCAAAAACGGTACGGCAACACCGCGGCTGCCAGCGGCGGGTACTTCAATGCCGAGGTGGTTCGCAGCCTGGCCGAGGATGATGCTTCCATTCTGGGGGCAAATTTCCAGCACTAGGTCGAATGTAGTTGTGAAGCGTCGTTACTTCGTTTGGCTTCTGACTTTAGGGATCGTTTGGGGGACCGCTCCTGGCCGAGCTGCGCTTGCGCTAGGGCAAACCTCCACCGAATCTACCGCGGGAAAAGCTTCCACCTCGTCAAAAACCGGCTCCGCCGGGTCGCACTCCAGGAAAAAAAATTCGACTTCTTCGCGCAAGCGGCGGAAGCGCCGGCCGGCGTCGGCGCGAGTACAGAAGGTGCATCGTGCGTTCGTGGCCTCCACCAGCTTGCGACCGATGGCGCAGCAACTTCTTCAAGATCGCACTCCGGCAGCCTATGCGGGTGTGGAAGCATATGCTCGGCGGCATGCAAATGACAGCGCCGGTTCCCTCGCCTGGCTTGTTGTCGGCTATGCGCATACCCTGGATCATGACTTCGCTAAAGCAATCGATCCGCTTAGCCGCGCGAAGGCAAATTCCGGCGAGCTTGGCGAGTACGTCACCCTTCACCTCGCGAACGCTTATCTACAGACGGGGCACGTAGCGGAAGCCTCTGCGGCAATCAGCGGCTTTGCTGACAAATATCCGGACTCGCTGCTCATTCGCGATGCTCATGTGCTGTATGCGAACACATTGTTGAGCCAAGGTAAGGCAAACGACGCCATCGCCATTCTGGAAAAGGATCGCCAACCGGTGCGAGCCGATCTCGAGCTTGCCCTTGGTCGAGCCTACGAAGCCGCGGGAGACAATGCCAAAGCGGCGTCGATTCTGCGCAACATTTACTACAACATGCCCGCGAGCTATGAGGCCGACCCTGCGGGAGCGGAACTGAAAAAGCTTTCGATGCTCAACGCTTCCGTCCCCGAACGCAAGACCCGGGCCGACCTCCTGCTGAAAGGCAAGCGCTACAGCGATGCCGCGACCGAATACCGATCCCTGTTGAACGATGTGAACCCTGCAGAGCGACCCACAGTGCAAATGGTGCTCGCGGTGTCACTGGAGAAGAGTGGTCAGGGGCGTGAGGCTAGGCAGGTTCTTGCCGCCATGCCTGAGACAACCAGCGATGCCAATGCTCAGCGCCTGCACATGCTGGGGGAGATCGCCAAGTCTTCCGGCGATGAAAACACGTTTCTCCAAAATTTGGACCAACTGCGGCATGCGTACCCAAACAGCCCCTGGTTGGAGCAATCGCTCCTGTCCGCCGGGAACATGTACCTGCTGCACAAGGATTACGACAAAGCGATTGATGCTTACCGCGAGTTGCAGCAGCGTTTTCCCCAAGGCAGCCGTGCTTCGTACGCGCACTGGAAAGCTGCGTGGCTTAGCTTGCGACAGGCTCGCACTGAGGAGGCCAAGAAAGAGTTTGAGGATCAGATCGCACTTTATCCGTCGTCGGCGGAGGTACCTGCCGCTCTGTACTGGCGTGGCCGTCTGGCGGAAGAAGATGGGGACCTCGTAAAGGCTCGTTCCTTCTACGTCAAGCTGTCGGAACGCTTTCACAACTACTATTACGCAGAACTCGCGCGACAGCGAATGAAGTCTCTCAAGTCGTTGGCCGAGCCGGTTCATTACGCCATTCTGGATCGGATCCCGGCGCTTCCGGCAGGGAAGGTTTTTGACAATGACGCGCCCACCGATAATCTTCGCTACCAGAAGGCGCAGCTACTTGCGAATGGAGCGCTCGTAGATTTGGCGGTTCGCGAATTGCAAGCCGCTGCCGCCGAAGAGGAGGGAAGCTGGGCGGCTCCGGAGGCCGCGCGCATCTACCAGGACAGTGGCCGCTACGATCGCGCAATCGAGTCAATGAAGCACGCCGTCCCGAATTACTTTGCCATGGAGATTCCGCAACTCCCCACGTCCTATTGGCAGGTTCTGTTTCCAAAACCTTACTGGACCGACCTCAAGCGCTATTCCGAGCAAAACGCGCTGGATCCCTACCTTGTCGCATCTTTGATTCGCCAGGAGTCTGAGTTTAATCCTAATGCGATTTCGCACATGAACGCCTGGGGATTGATGCAGTTATTGCCAAAAACTGGGAAGGCCGTAGCCAAGCAGGTGAAGTTGAAACACTTCAATACCAATCAACTGCTTACGCCGTCGATAAACCTGGAATTAGGTACGCGATATTTCCGCGGCATGGTCGATAGATTCGGCTCCTTCGAGTATGCCTTGGCGGCCTACAACGCCGGCGACGACCGGGTGAAGGACTGGCTGGCTGACGGCAAGTATCGCGATCCGCAGGAGTTTGTTGAGTCTATTCCTTTCACCGAAACTCGCGAATATGTGCAGGCCATTCTGCGCAATGCCAACGTGTACCGCCAGCTGTACGGAACGCCTTAACCCGTTTAGGTCCTGGCGGTGCTGGGAATGGCGGTGCGAGTCGCCGGTGATGTCTGAGAAGATTCGAATAGCAAGAGAAACTTACGCGGATTTTTCCTGTGCCGGGGACTTCACAAACAGAATTTCAAAAACCAGCAAGCCCGCGCCTACCACAATCGCACTGTCGGCTACGTTGAACGCTGGCCACTGGTATTGGCCCACGTAAAACAGCAGAAAGTCGACCACGCGTCCGTTGAGCAGGCGGTCCCACAAGTTTCCTAACGCGCCGCCGAGAATTAGTGCCAGGCCGACCCCGGTGGTAGTCATCGAGTGACTGTTTTTCCATAGCAGCGCCGAAACGATCACCAGCGCCACCAGTGAAAACATCACCAGCATAGCAATCTTCCATTCGGAGGGTGAATCGGCAAACAGTCCGAAAGCGGCGCCGCGGTTTTCTACATGTGTAAGGCGGAAAAATCCAGGAACGATTTGAATACTTTCGTGAAGGGAAATATTACGCTCCACCGACCATTTTGCCAGCCGGTCCAGCACGACCACGAAAAATGCGATCAGAAAGTGGTACTTGCGCATTGCGGGTTGCTCGATCATCCCCGATCTCTAGTTAGATTCCCGGTGCACCGTTTCGGCTTCTTCTCTGCCAAAATTCCCAAAAGAGGTTTTTCCCCGGTTACGTCCGTTCCTCCGCCGCGGCCCCGATTTCTTTCAGGATCGCGCTGCAGCGCTCGCAAACTGTAGGGTACTCGGGGTCTTCGCCCACACGAGTCGAATAATTCCAGCAGCGCTCACATTTCTGCCCAGGGGCCTTCGCAATCTGTACCGTGACGGCTCCGGCGCCGTTTCCCGAATGTCCTTGCGCGAGTTTGACCGTGGAAACGATAAAGATGTACCGCAGTTGATCCTCGTATTCCCTCAGGACCGAGTACACCGGCTCGGCTGCACTAAGAGTGATTTCGGCCTCCAGCCCGCTGCCGATCAGTTTGTTGTTTCGTGCTTCCTCGAGCGCCTTTAATACTTCTTCTCGCACAGAGCGCAGCGTGGTCCACTGTTCTGCCTGTATTTTTGCATCTCCGTCTTTAACGGCGCCCCCCAAGATGTCCAGCATGCTGGGAAAGTGTGCCATGTGAACGCTTTCGGCGCGGGTGGGAAGTGCCGGCAGATATCCCCAGACTTCTTCGCAAGTAAAACTCATGATCGGTGCGAGCAGACGTACCAATGCCTCGCCGATTCTCCAGATCGCGGTCTGCGCCGCCCTCCGCGAAAGCGATGTGGGAGCCGAGATGTAGAGGCGATCCTTCAATACGTCAAAGTAAAACGCGCTCAACTCCACAACACAGAAGTGATTTACGTGCTGGTAAATTTTGTGGAACTCAAATTCTTCGTACCACTTCTCCACCTGCTGCGCCATTTCTGCCGCCTGGCGAAGCATGTATTGATCGATGGCCTGCAACTGTTCGAACGGCACTACGTCCAATTGCGGATCGAAGCCAGTGAGGTTGCCGAGGATATAGCGGAACGTGTTACGGATCTTGCGGTAGTTATCGGCCACCCGGACCATCAGGTTTTCCGAGCAGGTAACGTCTTCACGGAAGTCAACCGACGCCACCCAGAGTCGAACGATTTCTGCGCCCAGTTTGTCAGTAATCTCTACTGGATCGACGCCGTTGCCCAGCGACTTCGACATGGCACGACCTTGCTCGTCCAGCGTCCAACCATTCGTCGAGACCATTTTGTAGGGCGCATTTCCGCGCGCCCCCATAGCGCAGAGCAGGGAAGAGTGAAACCACCCGCGGTACTGATCGCCGCCTTCCAGGTACAGGTCGGAAGGCCATGGGAATTCCGGCTCGCTGGTCGTCAGCGCAAGATAGCTGGAACCCGATTCAAACCAGACGTCGACGATATCAGTTTCTTTGACGAATCGCGTTCCACTGCAGTGGGGACACTTTGCCCCGCGCGCCAGCGCATCCGCTTCCGGCGTGTACCACGAATCGGCCCCCGACCGCGCAAATAAATCCACTACTCTACGGTTTAATTCCGGATCGTTTACGGGCTTCCCGCAGGCTTCACACAAGAAGACGGCAATGGGAACGCCCCAAATCCTTTGCCGCGAGATGCACCAGTCGGGACGAGTGGCGATCATGTTGGCGATGCGCTCCTCGCCCCACGCCGGGTCCCACTTCACTTTTTTGATCTCCTCCAGCGTGCGGCTGCGCAGCGTGCCGCCTTCCATCGGAGTTTCCATGGAAATGAACCACTGTTCAGTCGCGCGAAAAATGACGGGATTATGGCAGCGCCAACAGTGCGGATACGAATGCTCCAGTTGTTCGTTGTGCATCAACGCGCCGCGCTGGTTGAGCAAATCCAGAATCGGGGCATTCGCTTCGAATACTTTTTTGCCTTCGTACTCTGGAAGACCATTGCGCATGAAGCCGGCTTCGTCCACGTTTGTCGTAGCATCCAGCTTGTACTTCAAGCCGGTTGTGAAGTCCTCCGCGCCGTGGGATGGAGCGGTATGAACCACGCCTGTGCCTTGGTCCATGGTTACGTAATCCGCCAACACGCCCAGGACCTCACGGTCGAGGAAGGGATGAGAAAATTTAGTGAATTCCAGCTTCCGGCCGGGGAAAGTTGCAAATCTTCGTACCGGGCCAAGACCCACTTTGTTGGCGAATTGTTCTGCCAATTTCTCGGCAACGATGTAAACTTCGCCGCCTGAATCAAGAGCTACATATTCTTCCTCAGGGTGAAAAGCAACAGCCATGCTCGCTGGCAGCGTCCAAGGAGTCGTGGTCCATATGACGGTGAAGACATTCTTACCGGCAAGTGCTGCATCAAGGGACGCGGGAGCGCCTGCAAGCTTGTACTTCACCCAGACCGTCGTACTGGTGTGGTTTTCGTACTCAACTTCGGCTTCGGCCAAGGCTGTCTGATCATGAATGCACCAATACACAGAGCGAAGGCCCTTGTAGACGAAACCCTTTTCGAAGAACGAGTAGAAGGTCGACAGCACCACCGACTCGTACGCCGGGGTCATCGTGGAGTAGGGACGATCAAACCGTCCGAAGACGGCCAGGCGTTTGAACTGTTCCCGCTGGAGATCGAGAAATTTTTGCGCGTACTTGCGGCATTCCAGGCGTACGTCGGTCGCCTTCATCTTGAGTTTCTTGCCGCCAAGCATCTGATCGACTTTGATTTCGATCGGCAGGCCATGACAATCCCAGCCCGGAACGTAGGGCGCGTCGAATCCCGCCATGGTCTTCGATTTCACGATGAAGTCTTTCAGGCATTTGTTGAGCGCATGTCCCAAATGGATAGGGCCATTTGCGTACGGCGGCCCGTCATGAAGAACGTAGACCGGCGCCCCGGTACGCGCTTCGCGAACCCGCTCGTAGATCCCCGCCTCTTCCCATCGCGCCAGGATCCTCGGCTCCTTCTGGGGAAGGTTGGCCTTCATGGGGAAGTCGGTTCGGGGCAAATTAATGGTAGATTTCAACTCCAGCGGCACGCGCTTACAGTCTCCCAAATGATTGATTTTTCTCATTATAGGGAGCGTAGAAAAGAACGTCCATTCGCTGGCACAGCGATGCGGAAGTGCTGCTCCCTCAGGCACTTCGAAAATACTGTGGCCGAATGTGAAAAGCGTGTACAATTTTCGTCCAAAGTCGCGTTTTTCGCATCTAACCGTCTGAAAGCGAGTCGTTTCGTTGCGACCGCAAATAGCACAGGGCATGTATTTCGGCAGGCATCTGGGGTGATTGTCACCGCAATGCAACTTGGCAGGAAATGTGCTCATCGTTTACAAGGACTGTGTTTGTAGCTCCCGGACGAGGGGCTAAACTCGGGTAAATTTATGGCGACTGTCAACATGGAACCTCCGCGCGTCACGCCTCCGGCCGAGCCCGAACTCAATCTCCTGCTGCCCAAGGAGACTCTCGACGAAGGTCTCTTCAAGTCCTTGTTTAGGAACTTGGACGACTACTTCTTCCCGAAGAAGCAGCCACCTCTCCTCCTTACCTCGAAGCCGATTCCGGTCAAGAGCATTTGGGGGGACTACAACTACAAGAAGAATGCGACGCTGGGCTCGACTGTGGTTCATATTCTTGCGCTCGGTGCAATTGTTGGCGGGACCATTGCGGCGCGCAAGGTAGTCCACGAGATTCAGAAGCCCAAAGAGAACGTTACCCTTATCGCTCCGGCTGAGGACATTCCGCCTTTAGAACCTTCCAAAACCGTATCAGGCGGTGGTGGCGGCGGCGGCGATCGCGATAAGTTCCAGGCACCGAAGGGGAGACTTCCGAAGATGTCGATGGAACAGATCACGCCTCCTGCGATGGTCGTGCGCAACGATCACCCGAAACTGACCGCTGAGCCGACGGTTGTCATTCCGCCTCAGGTTCACCTGGCGATGAACAACATGCCCAACTTGGGCGATCCTATGTCGCATCTTCCTTCCGGACCACCTTCCAACGGCACCGGTTCGGGTGGTGGCATCGGCTCCGGTAACGGCGGCGGCGTCGGTTCGGGCGAAGGACCCGGTTTTGGACCTGGCCGTGGCGGCGGCACTGGCGGCGGTGTGTTCCGGGTCGGTGGTGGCGTTTCTGCCCCGCGTCCCGTGTTTACACCCGATCCCGAGTATTCGGAAGAAGCTCGCAAAGCGAAATATCAGGGAACCTGCGTTCTGTGGCTGATTGTTGGCCCGGACGGTCACCCGCGTGATATTCGCGTTGCTCGCACACTTGGACTCGGCCTGGACGAGAAAGCTATCGAAGCGGTGAAACAATGGAAGTTCGAGCCCGCGATGAAAGATGGCAAGCCAGTCGCCGTGCAGATTAACGTGGAAGTGAGTTTCCGGCTGTACTAACCGCACACTGGTTTCAATGGGCGGCTGCCAAAAGCAGCCGCTTTTCTTTTGGCTTCGAAGAAGGTGCTTCCGTCTTATTCTTTCAGATCAACATGCACGACATTTTCAATCGCGCGCCCGATAAACTGTGTTCCTAAACGTCTGAACTTCTCCACCGAATCGGTGGCGAAGAATTTCATGCGCGGCAGTTTTCGCCGCTCTTCCTCGCTTCCGGTATGAACTGGCTCAAATTTCAACTGTGCGGCCACTGCGGCTGCGGTCGAGGCGGCGGAGTCGACGATAGTGACGCGCTCAGGCAGGATCCGGCGCAACACAGGCCTGATTAGTGGATAGTGCGTACAGCCCAGGACCAGAACGTCGGCCGCTTGAAATCCGTTAGAGAATGCCTCACCCAGATAGATTCTGGCCACGTGTTCGGTGACGGGATGCTCAATCCAGCCCTCCTCAACTAGTGGAACAAACAGCGGGCAGGCTTTCTCGTGAGCGGAAATTCCGCGCTTCTCTAAAGCGGCCTGATATGCATGGCTGGTGATCGTGGCCTCGGTTCCAATCACCACAACTTTCCGGTTCTCGCTCTCTTTTTGTGCGCACTCCGCTCCTGGCTCAACTACTCCGACCACGCTTACCTTGGCATTTGCGGTGATCTGCGGCAAAGCCAGTGCCGTTGCTGTGTTGCAGGCGATCACCAGCATCTCCGCGCCGTGCTGTTGTAAGAACTCGGTCGCCCCTACAGCAAATCGTGCCACGGTTTCGGCCGACTTCGATCCATACGGCAGGCGTGCGGTGTCGCCGAAATAGAGGTAATCCGCGTCGGGCACCAGGTCCAATAGAGCTTTGAGGACGGTCAGGCCGCCAACGCCAGAATCAAACACCCCAATCGTAGGCCGTCGCATCTTCATAGCTGATATTCATCTTACACAGCCTCTCAGTGAGCGCCAGCGTCACGCTCTTACTGTGGCGCAGTCCTCCATTCCGCTCGCCGCAATCAAGTAAAATAAAGCGCTCAGCGGTGATCAGAAAAGAAAGCTCGGTACTCGAGAGCCAGATCTTGTTGCAAAATGGCGGTGCGAGCGCCGGGGGAATGGTTGAGGAAACATAGATGCAAAACCGGATTGTGGGCACGACCATGCCCGTTTTGGAGTTCATACTGGAGCCCAACGAGGCCATCATTTCGGAAGCGGGAGAGCTTTCCTGGATGGGAAGTTCGATCCAAATGACCACCCATACCCAAATGGCCGGGGGCGGAGGTCTGTTCGGCGTTTTGAAGCGTGTGGCCGGTGGCGGGACACTCTTCATGACGGAATACCGCGCCCTCGGCGCCCAGGGCGAAGTTGCGTTTGCCACCAAGCTCCCAGGGCACATTGTGCCGGTCGAGGTGAATCGCGGCCAGGAATACATGATTCATCGCCATGGATTTTTATGCGCTACGCCGCAGGTGCAGATCGGAGTTGGTTTCCAGCAATCGCTGGGCGCGGGTATTTTTGGTGGCGACGGTTTTCTCCTGCAGCGGGTGAGCGGTGACGGTATCGCCTGGATCGAGCTGTCCGGCGAACTTGTCGTTCGTGAGCTCCAGCCCGGCGAGACCTTGCGGGTTCATCCCGGTCACGTGGGCGCGTTTCAGTCAAGCGTTTCGTTCCAAATCACCACCGTCCCCGGCATCAAGAACATGCTCTTTGGCGGAGACGGTATTTTCCTGGCCGCGCTTACTGGTCCCGGCAAGGTCTGGCTGCAGACGCTTCCCATCGCGCGCTTGGCGCACGAACTTCAGGAGTACATGCCATCACAAGCAAGGGAGACAACTCAGGGAGGAGTGGTAGGCGGCATTGTCGGTTCCATTCTCGAAGGTATGAGATAATGCGCCGCAATTCAATTACTTCTGACTTCCTCCATTTTTCATGGTCCAGATCGCGACTCTGATCATTTGTTGAATACCGGACCGGAACGCACGATCACGCCCGCGGGTCCCTGTTCTCGGCTCGGGTTCGCACACGCGTGATCCAGCTGAACCGGCTGTTGAATCGAAATTAAAAGCTATTCCGTCAAATAGAGAAGGAGATCGGAACATGTCTTTGCGTATCAATTCAGAGGTTCCAAATTTTACGGCCGAAACAACTCAGGGCACGATCAACTTCCACGAATGGATCGGAGATGGTTGGGCAATTCTGTTTTCTCACCCCAAAGACTTCACCCCAGTGTGCACGACCGAACTCGGCTACATGGCGGGGCTGCAGTCCGAGTTTGCCAAGCGGAACTGCAAGATCCTGGGCTTGAGTGTGGATCCCGTGACCAACCATGGTAAATGGGCAAAAGACATTGAGGAGACCCAGGGACACAAGGTGAACTACCCGATGATTGGCGATCCCGAGCTGAAGGTAGCCAAACTTTTTGACATGCTGCCCGCCGAAGCTGGGGACAGTTGCGAAGGCCGTACCCCCGCCGATAACGCAACGGTGCGCACGGTCTTCATCATCGGTCCGGACAAGAAGATCAAGCTGATGCTCACTTATCCGATGGCCGTCGGCCGCAATTTCGACGAAGTCCTGCGATCGCTGGACGCTCTGCAAATGTCGGCCAAGCACAACGTTGCCACGCCGGTGAACTGGAAGCCAGGAGACGACATTATCATTCCGACTTCCGTCACAGATGATCAAGCCAAGCAGAAATTTCCCGGCGGATGGAAGACTCTCAGGCCGTATCTTCGTGTTGCTGCCCAACCGAAGTAGTAGCGCAGCTAGCTTGATGAGCTGCACAGAGTATCTGTCCAAATGCGGTCCCCACGCTCGCACGCAAGGCGAACCGTGGGGACGCTCCGCATATTCAACGCTCCCTGAAAAAACATTCCTGCCGCTTACAAATGCTTTACATCTCTCCGCCAAAAGATCGACAAAGCTTTAACGAAGGCGTGACAACTGCACGCTACGCTCGGTCTACCGTTTATCTGCAACGGTTCCCAGGCCTGCGCATGCTTCTACATGCCACAAGTGAACTGGGCCTTTCACGGGCCTGGTTGTTGATCCTTTTCGAGCCGTCTGCCGACCGTTAACTGAGGTCGCCGCCTGAAACTCTAGAAGATTAGAGGAGACGTGTGTCTTCAAGCAGAAGGAGGTACAAGTGTATGGCAATCAAACAATTAACGATGATCAGCGGTTTCGCACTGCTGGCACTGATACTACTCGCGGCGGGCCCCGTCCCGTCCGCGAATTCCGCACCTGGGTCTACTGTTCTAGGCCGGGTGAAATTCGAAGGTACGGTACCTAAACCCGTTCCTATCAACATGGCAGCCGACCCGACGTGTGCCAAACAGCACGAAACCCGGGCCACGAGCGAAGACTTTGTTCCCGGGGTGAATGGAACCCTGGAAAACGTGGTTGTGTTTATCTCCGATGGACTCGGCAACCGCAACTTTGATGTTCCAACCGAACCTGTGCGTGTCGAACAGAAAGGCTGCATGTACAAGCCGCACGTACTGGCGGTGCGTGCGAATCAGCCTCTGGAACTAGTTAACAGCGACAGTACGGTTCACAATATCCATCCCATTCCTGCCAATAACCGCGAATGGAACAAGTCTGAGACGCCGGGCCTGCACGTGGAAGAGACTTTCGCGCGGGAAGAAATCGCCATCCCGGTGAAGTGCAACATCCACCCATGGATGCGTGGGTACATCGCGGTATTCAAGCACCCTTTTTTTTCGGTGACTGGAAAAGATGGGAGCTTTGATCTCAAGGGTTTGCCACCGGGTGAGTACACCATCTCCGCCTGGCACGAAAAACTGGGGACACTAACCCAGAGAGTCACAGTGACTGCTGGTGAAACGAAGAGCATCGACTTCGTTTTCAAGAATCACGGCGGATAGTCGCCTCTGCTTTTGGGCTGCGAGGGGGCGTCTGTGCAGCCCGGCGAGCCGCTGAAACCGGTCCTCGAATGCTTACTCCTGAGACCCGATTCGCATTCCCGGCCTGGTTTCGCGGCTCGCTCCATGCAGTTGAACAGGCGAGTTGTGCCGCATCGTGAACTACGTCGGAAAATTTTCAACAGATTTCGTGTTCCATTCTGCAGTGAGCTTCTGTTGAGCGGGTACTAAAGTGCCCAAGGCGATTAAGCTGAACCTGACCAGCTGCCGATAATGCTGGATGAAAGTTCGCCACGACCATCATGGCTCCCATCCAGTGTTCGCTCGCATTACTCCGCGCACATACGGTCATCCCGACCGAGCCAAGCCCCGTGGCCACGTTCTCCTCGCTTGATCTCCCTTTTTCCAATATTGCAATGCTGGCGCTGTTGGCGGCATTGATCGTTTACCAGCAGATACGCCTTTATATCATTCACCAGCGTCTTCGTAGGCGCGAGGAACTTTTTCGCATTGTCACCGAGAACGCGGCCGACATGATCGCCCTGGTGGATGTTAAGGGACGGCGCCTGTACAACAGCCCCTCGTATAAGAGAATTCTGGGCTATTCTCCCGCCGAGCTGAGTGAGACTTCTGCCTTCGAGCAAATTCATCCCGAAGATCGCCACAAAATACTGGAGGCCTCCCGGGAGGCAAAGTCTTCGGGTGTAGGAAAAGAGCTGCGCTATCGCATTCGCCACAAGAATGGCACCTGGAGGATCTTCGAATCGAATGCCAGCACTATCAAAAATAAAGCAGGCGTGGTCGAAAAGTTAGTCATTGTGAATCGCGACGTAACCGATAAGCAGCAAATCGAAGAGCAACTGGTGCAAAATTCTTTTCATGACCCGTTAACTGGGCTGCCCAATCGCCGATTGTTTCTCGACCGCTTACAACGGTGCTATTTTCGCGCGCAGCGCAATCCCGAATACCGGTACGCGATTCTTTATGTCGATATCGACGGTTTCAAGGAGCTTTCTGACCGCATCGGCCGTAGCGGCACCGACCTGGTCATCCTCGAGCTTGGACGCCGTCTGCGGGCGGGTTTACGGCACGATGACACGGTCGCTCGTCCCCGAATGAATGCCTCCGTTAAGGACCTTATCCTTTCCCGGCTGGGAGAAGATGAATTCACCATTCTGCTCGAGGGCGTCGAGGAGCCAAGTAATGCCATGCGGGTCGCGCAGCGTATCCGTGCTGCCGCCATGGAGCCTCTAATGGTCCAAGACCGGACCACGCGCTTGTCGGCGAGCATCGGAATTGCAATCAGCAAAATGCCTCAGGATCTTCCGGAAGACCTGCTTCGCGATGCCGATATGGCCATGCGACGCGCGAAAGCTCTGGGCGGAGGACGCTGCGAAATCTCTGACGAGAAGATGCACCTTCGGGCAATCGCGCGCTTGAAGCTCGAAGGGGATTTGAAAGATGCTCTCGCTCTCAATCAACTTGTTGTTCATTACCAACCTGTGGTCCGCCTTGCCGACGGCCAGTTTCAGGCTTTTGAGGCCCTCCTGCGCTGGAAGCAGCCAACCCGCGGTTTAGTCTCGCCATACTCGTTTCTAGATGTCGCCGAACCCACAGGATTGATGCTCGAAATCGACAAGATCGTGCTCCCGCAGGCTTGTCGCCAGATGTGCGCCTGGCACTCTCAGTTCCCGAACTTACGGGGGCTTAGCATTACCGTGAATCTTTCGCCAAAACATTTCGCGCGTCCGGATCTGGTCAGTCGCTTGGAAAACGCTCTTGCGGATACCGGTCTGCAGCCCACAATTCTGCAGGTCGAGGTTACAGAGAACACCTTGATGGCCGATTTGAAGATCACGGCTGATGTCCTTGCGAAATTGAAGCAACTCGGAGTCCGTATTCTGGTGGACGGTTTTGGCGCTGGACATTTACCGGTCAGCTATCTTGCTCGTTGTGGCGTCAATGCGGTAAAGATCGACCGTTCGCTGATCAGCGGCATGCTGACAGACCGTATCAGTCGCGACATTGTCGACGCGATAATCACACTTGCACACAAACTGAATCTCGAAGTGATCGCCGGCGGAGTCGAAAAAGCAGGACAGGTCACTGCACTTCAGGCTCAGGGTTGCGATTCCGGCCAAGGCTATTTCTTCTCTCCGCCGCTGGATGGGGAAAGTTGCGAGCGACTGCTGCGCGAGCAATCCTCGGGTGGTCGCGCCAAAGGAACCGCTGCGCAGTAGTCGTCCCGCGCCCCCTGGCCAAGAGTCTCCTCCGTTTCCGTTCGCAGATTTCCACACGGCGCGACTTCGGTGTGCTATTAAACTTTTTTCGCTTCCTGCGCAGCTTCTTGCACATAGCCGGGTACTCGCGATGCCGTGCACCTAAAATGGTGCGTTTAGCCGGCGTTCTGAGCGCAGGAGGAAAATCCTATTTTATTGAACCCCGCTTGACGACGTTCCATTCATGAGAGACAATCGAGCGCTGTTAGTGCCTTTGAGTCGCCGCGCGAATCAGTTTCATCCCCCCAAACGGCGTCTACATCGGCGAGCATGACGGTCGTGAGCCGTTTGCCGCTGCTTTCCCCGAAGCATTAATCGTCAGCGAAATCAAAATTGTGCCAGGAGGCGCGCCGTCATGAAGCCGAGGTCTGCCGCAAACGTTGGCGTTTTGCTTTGTGTCGCCATCATCGCTTTATTTTTCACTACGAGCGCATCCGCGCAGTTGAATTTCCAGGATTTTAGCAATGCCAGCGCGCTGAGCTTGAACGGTTCGGCAACCACCACCTCCAATGGCAATCAGACGGTGCTGCGCCTGACCAAGGATGGAGTGAACCACGTGTCTGGAACAGCGTGGTACAACGCCAGCCAGCAATCCGTGCAAAACGGGTTCACAACCGTTTTTCAATTTCAGATCACTCACACTACGAGCCAGGCGGACGGTCTCACATTTGTCATCCAAAATTCCAGTGGTGACGGTTTTGGACTTTCCGCGCTCGGCGGTTCCGGCGGCGCTATTGGATACGGCAATCCGGACCCAGGAGACACAGGTACCCCTATTCCAAATAGCCTGGCAATCGAATTCGATACGTACCAAAACGGTTGGGATCCAAACAACAACCACATAGCTGTTCAGAGCTGCGGAACCGACCCCAACACCCAACATCACGACGCGACCTGTCCGACGTCTGGACTCCCTTCTAATCTCGGCATCATCGCAAACCCGAACAACATAATTTTCTCCGACGGCGCTGTGCATACAGCCACCATCGACTACGATCCCCCGAGCGGCGATCAGCCAGGCACTCTGCGGGTTTTTCTGGACAACGCCGGCAGCCCGGTACTCGTGGTTAATACGGATTTAGGATCGCTTTTGAGTCTCAATGACGGAACTGCCTGGGTGGGATTTACCGCGTCGACTGGCGGAGAATTCGAGACTCATGACATCCTGAACTGGACTTTCACTCCGGCGACCGCACAAACTTCAATCACCCAGACACTTACTCCGGATGTTCAGGCGAGCACCAACTACGTTTTCGGTACCTACAATCACAAGGTCTCGTATTCCGGCGCGAACGCGGATACGGTTACAGTAACCGCCATCCCAATTGCTCAGAACGACTTCTTCACGCAGCGGCTGCAGGGCAGCACGTATCTGCAAAACCATCCCAACACGCAGTGCGCTATTTACGAAGGCACGGGCGGCGAGTGCGTGTACTTCAGCGTGAATTGTCAGGGCAGCAGTGATTGCACTCAGCTCAGCTACGACTTATTTAATAACTTCAATACCTCTCAGGCGATTAACGGCGCATGTCTGCTGAAAGCGCCCATTGGTACTAATAACTGGACGAACATCATCGAGACCTTTACGCAGACGCGAAATGATCCCGGCACGACGTCCAAGAGCAACGGGTTTTCCGATTTCTTTGTTGGCCAAAATTGCACGAATGCACCGACAATCAATATCAATACGCCTGCTAACGGAGGCGTTTATCCTCTTGGGCCATTGACCGTGAACTTCGGATGCACTCCGGATTCCGATGCTGCCAATGTCACCGTTACAAGTTGCACCGGGACTTTCAATGGCAACCCGGTTAACAACGGCGACACGATCCAGTTGACGACACTGGGTCCGGCGAGCTTCTCTGTCAATGCTGTGGACAGCGTTGGCAATTCACCCACCCAGGTCTCGTTGTTTAACGTGGGGCAGGCTCCCGCCATCACGAGTGGAGCGTCCACTACATTCCAGGTCGGGGTGTTTGGCTCGTTCACGGTTACGACCACGGGTTCGCCCTCGCCCGCACTCACGGAAACGGGTACGCTTCCTGCAGGCGTGTCGTTCACCGATAACGGTAATGGTACCGGTACACTGGCTGGAACTCCGGGAGCGAACACCGGCGGCACTTATAACCTGACGTTCAAGGCGGCAAACACGCTGGGAAACGCTTCCCAGAACTTCGTGCTCACCGTGAACCAGACGCCGGCATTTACCAGCGCCAGCAGCGCGACATTCACACTTGGTACAAGCAATTCGTTCAAAGTCCAGACAACAGGGTTCCCCACAGCGTCTATCACCAAATCGGGAAGCTTGCCTGCAGGCGTGACTTTCACTGACAACGGCAACGGGACGGCGACGCTAGCTGGAACACCAACTGCCACTGGTACATTCCCGCTGACGTTTACAGCCACGAACGCAGCAGGCACGGCGATGCAGAATTTCACGTTAACTGTCGCTGGTCCACAGGTAAGCCTGTCGCCATCTAGCGTCAATTTCGGAACCGTGAACCTGAACAGCTTGCTGTATGCCAACGTGACGGTGAAGAACACTGGTTCGTCGAACTTGCAGATTTCGAAGGTCTCGATTACGTATTCAGGATCGGACGCAGACGACTTTGGGTTCTTGAATTTTTGCCCGTCTTCGCTGGGAGCCGGTAAGAGCTGCATCATTACAATCTGGCTGTGGGCTGATGACCTTGGGACACGGGCCGGCACTCTCAAGCTCACGGACAATGCGCCCGGCAGCCCGCAGCAGGTGGCGTTGTCGGCGAACGTAGTTAAGAAGAAGTAAGCATTAGCTCTGGCCGATGCCGCGGGGTCCTTCGGACGCAGGCTGGGCCAGTTCGCATACCAGGGGGAGTACTCACAAGGCACTCCCCCAGGATTACCAAATAGTTGTGAGGGGTTCCCCGAAATCACCGCCCATACCGGGAGCTCTCGTTATATACTTATGCCACGTCGTGGCGAGTGCACCGCTAGAGTGCACGGGCAATCCTTCCCTCAAACTCCAGGTGTTGCATGGATGAGCCTAAATCCCGGCAGGGGCGGCGCGATCCTGCATCGGCGGGAACCTCTCCCGTGCGAGCGCCGGTTAAGGGCGAGAGCTCCTCTAGCGAGTTCCCGGCTCCCGATCCAGACGCCACGCTTGTAGACTTTGGCCTCGGCGCTGCTGATCCGGACGCAACCCTGGTCGATCACACCGTTGTCATACAGGCTAAAAAAGATCGCGGTTCGGCCGTAGGTTCGCGCGGGCGTTCAAACTTCTACGTCAGCGCTGCGGTGCTCGAACCCGGCGAGGTTCTGGGCGGTCGCTACGAAATTCTTGAACTCCTGGGCGAAGGTGGTATGGGCGCGGTCTACAAAGCTCGCGACCGCGAATTGGACCGTTTTATCGCCCTGAAGCTCATCCGGCCGGAACTGGCCTCCAATCCTGCGATCCTCGCGCGTTTCAAGCAGGAACTGCTGCTCGCGCATCAGGTCACACACAAGAATGTCATTCGCATTTATGACCTTACCGAAGCCGATGGCGTGCGCTTCATCACCATGGAGTTCATCGAGGGGGCGGACTTGCGCCACCTCCTGCTTGATCATGGGAAATTCTCGCCAGAGGATGCCGCCCAAATCATTCGCCAGGTTTGCTTCGCACTCTACGCCGCTCATTCCGTTGGCGTGATCCATCGCGACCTGAAGCCGCAAAACGTTATGCAGGATAAGCAGGGAAGGATCCTGGTAATGGATTTTGGGCTGGCGCGTTCGGTCGACTCCGATGGCATGACTCAGACGGGAGCGCTCGTAGGGACGATGGAATACATGTCGCCAGAGCAGGCGATGGGCAAGGATCTGGATCAACGTTCCGACATCTTTGCGTTGGGACTGATCTTCTTCGAACTGCTCACCGGCAAAACTCCCTACAAAGCCGATACAGCGGTAGCGAGTTTGCTCAAGCGCAGCCAGGAGCGGGCCGTTCCCGCAGTTGACCTTGATCCGACGATCCCGAGACCTGTGAGTGACATCGTAGCGCGATGCCTGGAACGCGATCTTAATCTCCGCTATCAGAACGTCCAGGAGATCCTGAATGACCTGGATGCCTGGCAGGGAAGACGCCCGATTTCCATCGCTCGCTCGTCGGTAATCGCGACTGCGCCCAGTCGGACTTGGAAACAGCTGCCATGGAAGTGGATCAGTACAGGGATCGCGGTGGCGGTTATCGCGGTGAGCAGCTGGATGCTCCGTGGCCGATTCACTTCAAACTCTACGACGAAAGCGACGCACGGCCCTGTCGCCTCATTGGCCATCGTTCCATTTCGCAATAACTCCGGGGATTCTAGTCTGGACTGGCTCGGCCCGAGCCTGGCCGAAATGCTTACTACCGATGTCGGACAATCGGCGAATTTGCGCACTGTTTCCGCGGATCGTCTCCACCAGATCATGAGAGATCTGCGGTTGAGTTCTGATAACCAACTCGATCCGCAAACTTTGCGCCGCCTGGGACAATACAGCAATGCTCAGACCCTGGTTTGGGGCCAGTACAGCAAGGTCGGGGACCAGATTGTCATTGACGCCACCCTGCAGGATTTAAAACAGCAACGCACGGTGGGATTGAAGGCCCAGGCGTCGTCAGATAAAGAACTGCTGCCCGCTGTCGATCAGATGGCGAAATCGATTCGTCAACAACTAACGCTTTCGCCCGAGATGGTGAAGCAGTTGGAGACCCAGGCGTTCCGGCCTTCATCGAACTCCTTAAGCTCGCTGCGTGACTATAACGAGGGCCTTGAATTCCTACGGCAGGGCAAGAACCTGGATGCGCAAAAGAAATTCGAAGCTGCTACCCAGGCAGACTCTCAATTCGCCCTCGCGTTTTCTGCCCTCGCGCAGTCGTATTCCCGTCTCGGTTATGACACCGAAGCCGAACAGTACTCGCGACGTGCGGTGGAACTCAGCCAGCAATTGCCAGCTGCCGAAAAGTACCTGATTGAAGCCAATCATGCGCGAATGCTGAACGATACGGAAAAGGCGATCCAGTCCTACGAAAACCTGGTCAAGGTCTCGCCGGACGATCCCGATATCCAGTTCACGCTCGCCGCCCTCTACGAATCAGACAACAACTTTGACAAGGCTCGGGAGCATTACGCCGCGGTTCGCGAGCAGGATCCGAATTACGTGGATGCATGGTTGTCGAGCGGCCGCGTCGAGATCAAGAGCGGCGATCCGCGCAAAGGGCTGGAGTACCTTAATCACGCGCACGATCTGTCTGTGCAGTTTGACAACCAGGAGGAAAAAGCTGCCATCCTGCACGCCATCGGTGTTGCCTACAAGCTCATGGATAAACCGCAGGACGCGCTGTTCAACTATGAGCAGTCGCTCAAACTCAAGCGGGAGCTTGGGGACAAGCGCGGCATTGCGGTGAGCCTGAACGAGCGTGCTCAAGCAGAAACCATGCTCGGCGATCCAGATTCCGCGGTCGCCAGCTACAACGAGGCGTTGCAGATCCGGCGCGAAATCGGCGACAAACGCGGCGTCGGCGACACCTTGATGGACTTGGGGACCCTGTATTCAGATCGCGGGCAGGCCGATCAAGCCCTGAAGCTCTACAAAGAGTCTCTGCAAATACAGCGCGATCTCGGGGATGACCTCAGCAAGTCCAAGTGCCTGAACAATATCGGTGAGGCCTATCTCGCTAAAGGTCAGTATGAAGACGCGCTAACTTATTTTCAGCAAGCATTGCAAATCCGCGAAACTTTGAAAGTTGCGGGCGACACTGCCGACACTCTCCATAACCTGGCCTTTACGGACACCAAGTTGGGGCAGTACGACCAGGCACTCTCGCAATACCTCAAGGCCATCGATCTACACCGCAGCAATGGAGACACCCGCGGTGCGGCGATGGACTCCTACGATATGGCCTCGGTCTTCCAATACCAGGGACGGCTCGGCGCCGCGCTCAAGGCCCGTGAGGACGCCCTTTCCAACCTGCGCGCTTTGAAAGATCGCAGCTCTTCCATGGCGGAAGTTCTCAGCGGGTACGGAGAGTCGCTAGCGCAGCTTGGACGCGAGGACGAGGCGCAACGCGCGATAAACGAGGCCTTGTCGCTGGCGCGGGAATTGAAGAACGAAGGTCTGATCGCCCAATCTGTGCGATACCAGGGCGACAATGCTTCATACCAGGGCGATTACCGCGCGGTAGGCCCTCTTTACGACCAATCTCTGCAAGCCGCGAAGCGGGCCAAGGATGACGAAAAGATACTACTGGCAAGGGTGTCAATGGCCAGGAATGATGTCCGGATGGGCCGGTCGGCCGCCGCGATTCCAGCCCTACGAACTCTGGTGCAAGAAGCCGATACGAAGGGCTTGAAACACGAATCTGTGCAGTCCTCGCTTGATCTTGGAGAGGCCCTCACCGAGACTAAAGCCTGGCCGCCGGGGCGCACGGAATTGGAAAGGGCCATCACACGGAGTGAAAAGCTTGGCTTGAAAACTTTTGAGGCTCGTGGAGAATACCTGCTCGCCACGAACTTGCGCCTCAGCGGGAACGCTACACTCGCGACAGAGCACTATCGCCAATTCCTGCGCCTCATGGACGACATCAAGAAGGAAGCGGGGGATGACCGCGTGATGAGACGCGCCGATTTTTCCGCCATGACGGAAGACGCGAACCGCTGGATATCTTCTTCAAAGCCTACCCACTGATAGCGCCTTTCTGATATCGATTGTCCTCGCGGCCAAAACATCGTCTACAATCAGGAACTCTTATGAGATGCCCAAACTATCCTGCTTTGCCCTTGATCGTTCTGCTGCTTTCGGTAATCACGATATGCACCCACGCCGAAGCGAAGACGAAAGCTGGTGTCAAGAAATCATCTTTCGGTGTCACGCAGGACGGAAAGGCGGCTGATCTGTATACGTTGACGAACGCCCACGGTGTCGAGGTGCGCGCGATCCAATTTGGCGGAATCATCGTCTCGGTGCGCGTTCCCGACAGAAACGGCAAGGTCGACGATGTCGCGCTGGGCTTTGACAATCTCGATGCATACCTCGATAACAAGCCTTACTTTGGCTCCATCGTTGGACGCTATGCCAACCGGATCGCCGGCGGAACGTTCACACTGGACGGCACGAAATATACGTTAGCCAGGAACAACGGAGAGAATTCGTTGCATGGCGGCCTGAAGGGTTTCAATAAGGTGATGTGGGACGCCGCGCCGTTCACCAGCAAGGAAGGGAACGGCCTTCACCTCAGCTATCTGAGCAAGGATGGCGAAGAAGGCTACCCCGGGAATCTTAAGGTCAAAGTCTCGTACACGCTAACGGACAAGAATGAACTGATCGTTGACTATGAAGCGACCACCGACAAGGCTACTCCCATTAATCTTACGCAACACAGCTATTTCAATCTCGCGGGTGAAGGCAACGGCGATGTTCTCGGGCACGAGATGCAAATCAATGCCGATCGCTTCACTCCGGTGGACAAAAATTTGATTCCGACAGGCGAACTGCGTCCCGTGAAAGGCACGCCGATGGATTTCACCAAGCCAACCACACTTGGCGCCAGGATCAATGACAACTACGAACAGCTCGTACTCGGCCGCGGGTACGACCACAATTACGTGATCAACCAGAAAGATGGGAATCTGACATTTACCGCTCGCGTGGTCGAGCCGAAAAGCGGACGCGTGCTGGAGGTCTATACGACTCAACCCGGCGTGCAGCTTTACACCGGCAACTTTCTGGACGGAGTAAAAGGAAAACACGGTCACGTTTACAATCAGCGGGATGCTTTCTGCCTGGAAACGCAGCACTTCCCGGACTCCCCGAATCATCCTGAGTTCCCATCGACGATTTTGCGGCCTGGCCAGACGTTTCGTTCGAGAACGATTTATAAGTTCTCGACCCAGTAATGGCCGGGAGTGCTGCGGCAGCATGCAATCATCGTGCACCTGACGAACTTGTAAATGCAGACCGGTTGTTCCGACCAGTCCGGTTTGTGGGTAGTGACATTGCAACGAGGTCATCATGCGGTTTCAGAGTTTGCGTGAGGAGGTACTGCAAGCGAACCTGGAACTGGTACGCCGCGGGCTCGTGCTGTACACGTTCGGGAATGTAAGCGGCATCTCGCGGCATGACGCTATGATCGCGATCAAGCCCAGCGGAGTGCCGTATGAAAGCATGCGCGCTGAAGATATTGTGCTCACCGACCTTGCAGGGAACGTCATCGAAGGGAAACTCCGGCCGTCATCGGATCTGGCCACCCACGTCGAACTCTACAAACACTTTCCGCAGATCGGCGGAGTTGCTCATACGCACTCCGAGTTCGCCACAGCATGGGCGCAGGCATGTCAACCGATTCCATGCTTTGGCACTACCCACGCGGATTATTTTCACGGGCCCGTACCCGTGACCCCCTGTATGGGCGCGCGCGAGATCGAGTCTGATTATGAACTGAATACCGGAACAGCCATTTGTCGCCTGTTCAAGGAGCTTGACCCGCAAGAGATTCCGGCGGTCCTCGTGGCTGGTCACGGCCCCTTCTGCTGGGGATCCAGTGCGGCGGATGCGGCGCATCATGCCGTTATCCTCGAAGCCGTCGCGCGCCTGGCTTATTACACCATCGGTATCGCGGCCGATGCTGCCCCCATTTCGCGCGACTTGCATGAGAAACACTTTCGCCGCAAGCACGGCAAAACTGCGTACTACGGACAACGTTTAGACAAATGATCGCGACTTTTGTCCTTGTCTCCCCGGCGCGGATCGTGCAGTTGTCCTGGGTAGACCTCGTCATTGTTGGTTTCTATTTCGTCCTGGTGTTGGCGATCGGGATCTACCTTAAGCGGCAGGTGAGCACGGGCGAAGATTTCTTCCTTGCCGGGCGCGAAATGACGGCCTGGATTGCCGGCCTGAGCTTTCTCTCGGCCAACCTTGGAGCACTCGAACTGATGGGCTGGGCCGCAGCCGCCTACCAATATGGGATCATGGCCACCCACTGGTACTGGTTTGGCGCTATCCCTGCCATGTTGTTTCTCGGCATCGGGATGATGCCGTTCTACTACATTTCCAAGACGCACTCCGTTCCTGGTTATCTCAAGCTGCGCTTTGGTGAACCGAGCCGCGCACTGGCGGCCATTTCTTTTGCCGCGATGACCGTGCTCATGAGCGGTATCAACATGTATTCCATGGCGCTGGTGATGAAAGTTGTCCTGGGGTGGGACATTCATTTCAGCATATGGGTGTCCTCTCTCACGGTCGCGGTCTATGTAGCGTTGGGGGGATTGCGGTCGGCGATTTTCAATGAGGTTTTGCAGTTTGTCCTCATCTGGGCGGGCGCCTTGCTTATTCCGATTCTTGGGCTGGTCGAAACCGGGGGGTGGTCGGGACTACGCGCCCGGGTGACTGTTAATGCCTCTCCCGCTTATCTGCATCTCTGGGGAACCCTGGGACACTTCAACTCCAATCCCATGGGCATCCACTGGACAGGCATTGTCTTTGGCCTGGGTGCAGTGCTGTCCTTCGGGTATTGGACGACCGATTTTCTCGTCGTGCAACGCGTACTTGCTGCCCATGATCTGAGAGCGGCGAAGCTTGCTCCCGTGATTGGAGCAGGGTTCAAGATGTTTGTTCCTTTCATTGTGATACTTCCCGGCCTATTGGCTTTGGCGGTTCTGCCCATGAAATTGACCGGCGAAGCCGCCGCGATCGCAACTGGCGGGCACAGCTACAACGAAGTCCTGCCTCTCATGCTCGCTCGTTACTGCGGGCCCGGCCTTATAGGCCTAGGGATCACCGCGCTGATCGCGGGTTTCATGTCCGGGATGGCTGGCAACGTCAGCGCTTTCGCCACCGTGTGGACTTACGACATTTATGGCGCGCTGATCCATAGAAATGCGACTGACCAGCAATACGTGCTCATGGGACGATTGTGCACGCTTGTGGGTGTACTGATCAGTATCGGCACGGCCTACCTCGTCATGCAGTTCCTCAGCATCATGGACTATGTCCAGGCGCTGTTCAGTTTCTTCATAGCGCCTCTTTTTGGCACTGTGCTGCTGGGAATGTTGTGGAAGCGCGCCACGCCCGCCGGGGGATTCTGGGGCCTGTTGACGGGAACTGTGGCATCGGTCGGCATGTGGCTCTGGGTGAAGCTCGATCCCCCCGCCCTGAAATATGTTGCCCTTTCCAGCAACGCTCAAATGATGGCCGAAAACATGTATCGCGCTTTGTGGTCGTGGATTCTTTGCGTGCTGGTGACCGTGATTGTCAGCCTGGCGACGGTGCCGAAGCCGGTGAGTGAACTGACCGGGCTCGTCTACGGAGTAACAGAAATCCCTACTGAGGCGGACGTGCCCCTGTGGCATCGTCCCATTTTCTGGGCGGCGATAGTGGCGGTTGTGTTTGTAATCTTGAATATCATCTTTTGGTAGGCGCTCACTTATATGAAAGCAGGCGGGTCGCTCTCAATCTGGTTCTTTATCGGCCTATCGCTTGCTGTCAATGGTGCTCTCATTCTGGGCGTGGGCGTCTATCAACTCGTATACCCACCGCAGGCCCCGGTTGTGCTTTTCAATCTGCACGCAGCCCTGTGGTGGGGCGCCGTTTTGTTCTTCGTAGGAGTTCTGAGTTGTTATCGCTGCTCACCGTCTCGAAATCTATGACTTCATAGTTGGTTTCAGCAGTTCCGGACAACTGAGCACTCATTTCTGACCTCTATCAGCATAAGCCAGGTTGGGCGGCGTCACAGATGCAGGGAAGTGTGAAAGAATTTGCACTCCGGCCGAGGCTGGCAACGGAAAGAAAAACGTTTTACTGCTCAACTCAAACGGGCCGATTCGGGCTATGCTTGTTAGGTTTCGGGGGTTCCATTCTAGACGGGGCGCCTGGGCGCCTTGAAGCCTCGGCAGTCATGCTGTGGCAAGGCTCCGAACTGTTCCCGCCGAAACGAACGCAGGCCAGCGAAATGGCCTGGCTAGTGGGGGGCTAAGTTCCTGTCGCGGGGTAGCGGCGGGACTTGCGTGATGCGTGTGGATCTGTCCCTCAAGCGGGTTAGCTACTGCAACACCTGCAGCACACTAGAATTAGATAACTTCAAGTCACGCCGATTGAAAGAGGATCGCCTCTATGAAATTTCCTCTTCGCTCTTTGGCTTCCATCCTGGCAGTATCTCTCTGCATTCTTCCTTGTTCTTTGTCTGGCGCTGAACTTCTGGAACCGGCATCGGGCTCCGACACTACCTCGACGCGAACCGCCGAAGTCGCCGACTCTCCTGTGATGGTCACGGTCCCAGGCCCACTGCGCTCCTTCCTGCGAATGGCAGGGATAAGTCAGAAGGTGCGCGCAGATCAGGTGTTGCCGTACACAGCCCGAAACGCCTACGCACAAGGATATGAAGGAACTGCGGGCTCGTATCGGCCAACCGAGTTTCTTATTCTTCTCCGGCGTTACATACAGCAAGCTCGAGAGCTAAGCGAACTGGCCGGTCCTGAACGCACCATTCGCGTTCCCAACTGCGGCGGCGCCGGACATCTTTTGAGCATTCTCGGGTACCGCCTGCGGCAGGAGTGTGGCAGTGCGGGCATGTCGTTGATAACCGCCGATCCGGAACGAGCATTTGTCACAGTGGATTCAGGGTTCCCGTTGCCGCAGCTCGAGGAAGCTCTGCAGGCGAACAAACCTTTCGCATACCCGTTTCCGGAATCCCGAGTACCTTTGTTGTTTGATGAAAGCGAGTGGACCTCAGCCAGCAAAGAAAAAGAGAGCAGTACCGCTCTGGATGCCCTCCTATATGATCCCGCGGTGGCCCGTCTCTACTGGGCTTTCTCCCGCCTCGACAATGATACGGCGAAGTCTCTGAAGCAATCCCCGGGACTCAAGCGATTGCTTCCCTTGAGTGCGGTTCTTGACTTTTACGGGACTCGCATCTGCATTCGTTCGGGCAGCGTACTTGTCCCGGGTGGAGCTTCCGCCGAAGGCGCCTGGAAAGATCTGGTCGGGGCAAGTCCCGATGTACCACCGGAGTTCATACCGAAGTTGCTGGCGAAAGACCGGGGATGGCTGGCGGCCTACTTCGACGCGCTGTCGCGAGTTCCTGAGGCGCAACAAGCCCACTTCACCCAGCCGGATAAGTTGAGGCACTACTACCAGGCATTGCGTGGGCCGGAGATGCCCCCCGATGCGGCGCGATCGGTGTTTCGTTCCGATCCGGAACTTCTGCTGCTGCTGACGCGGCTGCGCTGGGAGGCCGATGGACAGCCGCATATACCCGGTGATTTGGAGATTTGGAAGGAAATTTTTCATCGGGATACCGATTCCAAACTCGCCCGCTCCCTCAGCAAACGTTCCCCCCATTGGAATAATTCTGAGCATCTGCTTGAGGCCCTGTTTGCTATTTCCAGAGCGCCGTTGAATTCAGCTCCGCTTGATGCCTATCTCGCCTTGAGCAACCTGGATGCACAGCGGCCCCCGGAGCGGCAACTGGCGCCCAAAACCGCGCTTCTGCTGGCCAGCAAGTATGAGCAGTTCAGCGATCAATACAGAACGTTTTTGGAGTTTCCCGAGCTTACCGACGATTCGATTGTCGAGTTTTTGAAAACAGCCGAAGCCATCGACAAGATTTCAAATCGCCCGTTACGCGGCAATGCGATGGGAATGCTGCAAGCCAACGTAGGACTTTGGCAGATTCTCGCGCGACAGGGGCAGATCTCCCCCGCGGATCTGAACGCCTCCTGGCAAAAAGTTGTGCAGCCGTTCTCGAATGTTTCTTCGTCTGCTCGACTTTTTGATGCCGGCCGCCAATCGCTGGAGCACTTATTGACAGCAGCCACGGGCTCCGCGAGCGCTTCGCAGGACGAAGTTATTGATTTGCTCGCCGGGCCCCGCCAATCGGATGCTGATGCCGAAAAGATTCGGCAGCAGGTTGCCGAGAACATGCGCGCAGTTCTGGATGGGCAAAGGCTCGTGTCCCTGGATACGCTGCTAGCGCTGGGCGATGGCCTGAACGAAATGGCGCAAGGCAAAGTCAGTGGCGACAGTTTGCTTCCCCTGGCAAGAGAACTCGGCGAATTTGAAATGCCACGTCCGATGTTCACCGGTACTGAGAGAACCATGTGGTCGTACGGGACCTACAACAATCGCCATACGGAATTGCAGATGCGCACTGATTTGACCAAGGTCATTAAAGGGCCTACCTCGCCCGCCAAGCTTGAAATGGCCCGCGGCGAACTGGTGCCCTTCCTGCGCGACACCCTGGTCGGTTTGAATTATGCCTACTACGAGCCGCCCGGGGCACAGATCCTGCACAATAACCCGCTGTTTGTCCGTTCACACGATTTCGCAGGCGATACCGTTTCCGGTGTGGAGCACGTATGGCAAGCGCCTTTGCTGTTTGGGCAGGGCTCTGCTGCTGGCGGAGGCGCACACCTGGTCGGCTCGCTGGCAGAATTACCTTACGTCCTTGCCACCGCCGAAGAGGATTTTGTTGCACCCGAGAACGTGCAGGCGTTGATCTGGAGGGAACTGGTCCCCGGCCTGCTGACCAGCGGGACTCTGCCACGCTGGTGGAATGTCAGCCGCAATGAGCTTCACGCCGTCGCCCTGTATCAGCAGACAGGAGAAGAGCTTCTGGTCGCGTCTTCCCGCGATGAAGCGCTGCATAAGACGGTTATCAGCATTCTCGCCGATCGAATGTCCCCGCGAAGGTTGCTGGAGTTAGACAATGCGATCAGCGCCAACCGGGTGAGCGAAGTGTTGCCTCGGCTTTTGCCCGCAGACACTTTTTATCTCGCCTCGGAGTACCGACAGAAATTTCCCGGTCGCGAGGAGTCATGGGGAGCCCACCGGCAGGAACTGGAGAAGCTTTGCCAGTCCCATCCGGACGAGACCAATTGGCAGCGCTTGTCTCATGATTTTGGCGTGCCGCACCCGGTGCTTACTCAAAGCTACGCGCGCGAACTTCTCAATCTCGAGCCGTTTCCTTCATTTGAAGGCTACTCGAGCCGGCTTTTGGCGGAAACTTGGGATTCCAACAACCTATATTTCGCACGTATCGCGGACGAGATGGGCTACTCGCCGGTCGCTCTGAACCGCCTCTTACCGGTATTGACTCGCCGCATGGTAGAAAAAATTTTTGCCAGCAACTTCGAAGATTGGCCTGCTCTTCTCCTCGCTTTGCGAGAGGCAGGCGACGAGTTCCGACAAGGCAAAATCACGCTTGCGCCCGAGAGGGAGAGCTTGACCCGTCTTGCACCGCAGCGCTAGTGCAAAGGGAGCCTGGAGAGTTTGTGAAACTGTGTTAAACGAGGGCAAGCAATGAGACGCGTCCTATTATTTTGGCTGGCCGCGGGCCTGCTGTTACATCCTGGAAGTGGGGCGGGAGCGCAGGAGCGTGACCCCAACATCCATGTGGTTGTCAACATGGTGCAGTTGAATGTTGCCGTGACCGATCGGAAGGGTAACTACGTCACCGGTCTCCGTCCGCAGGATTTTTTGGTAATCGAGGATGGCATCCAGGAGAAACTGGCCACCTTTGCCGAGGGCAATGCGCCGGCACGACGGGCCAGTGAAGTCGCCGCTGACAATACTCAACCGGTGCCCGGCTCGGATCAGCAGTTTCGTTCGCCAAATCAGGCAGGTCCCGAACCGGACGCGCCGCAAACGTTAGGCTCGATGATCGCGGGGGCGAATGTCTTCATTCTTTTCGATACCAGCAACTACATGTATCGCGGATTTGTGTTCGCGCAGGATGCGATTGCCGAGTTTGTCCGTTCCCTTGAAACGGCCGACAAAATCGCGTTCTATTCGTATAGCCGCGACCTGCTCCGCGCTGCCTCGCTCACTCCGGACCGGTCCCAGGTGCTCCGTGGCGTGCGCACAACCGTAGCCGGAGACGATGCCGCGCTTTATAACTGTCTTTTGCTGACGGTGAAGGATGCCGCCCACTACACCGGACGCAAAGTCATCGTGGTATTTTCAAACGGACCCGACAACTCCAGCATGGTCCCCCCCGAAGATGTGGCCGAACTGGCGCAGTCCACAGGCATCCCGATTTACCTCATAAGCACCCGCGAAGCTAAGTTGGATCCGATCTCCACTGCCGTTTTTGGCCGCATGGCAGCCGCTACAGGTGGAAAGGCCTATTTCGCCAAAACCTGGAGAGACGAACGAAAAGCCTTCGCTTCCATCAAGGATGACTTGGGCCATCTCTATTCGCTTAGCTATTATCCTCAACCCAACCCGAATCGAGGCTGGCGTGCCATCACGGTGAAGTTGGTAGGCGAGCACATGAAGAAGTACAACATTCGTACGCGGAGCGGCTACCGCCCACAGCCAACCCGGTTTGCGGAAGCCAGCGCTCCTGCCTCCGTGTCACAATCGGTTCCCGAATAGTATCTTGCTCAATGAGAGGATTGCATGGCTCTGAGGAGAGTCGTTTGTGTTTTTGCGGCGGCTTGCGCGCTTGGGGGCGTCGCCACGGGTCAGAACACGATTACGTACCATGCCACCATCGAGGACGTGAAATATGTTTACGCCACCATGGCTCCGGTTGCTCATCTCAAGCCGGGCGATATCCTTGACACTGATACTCTCGACTGCTTCGGCAACGCGCTGAAGAAGGCGGGCGATACTTTGAACATGGTGAAGGGGGACAACCCGCTCACCGGGCCCTTTTTCATCGACGGTGCGGAGCTCGGCGACACGCTAGTGGTCAAAGTGCTAGACCTTCAGATTGACGGTGATCAGGGCATAGGAGCCTTCGCTCCCGGATTTGGCGCGCTCAACGAAACCAATTACACGCCCATGCTGCACTCGCCTTTGCCGGAGAAAGTCTGGTTTTATCGCATTAATCACGCGGAGAATACGGCGACTTTCAAGGCGCTCGCCTCAGACTTCTCCGTGAACATCCCATTGCACCCGTTTTTTGGCTGCATAGGAGTCGCGCCCGCGAACGGTGAATCGCGCCGCTCGATAGTTCCCGCCGAATTCGGCGGCAATATGGACTCCCCCCAGGCAAGCGCGGGTAATACGATTTATTTACCCGTCAACGTGGCGGGCGGCCTGCTTTTCATGGGCGACGGTCACGCCGCCATGGGCGATGGCGAGGTTGCGGGTACCGCTATCGAAGTTCCTTTGCATGCGCGCGTGCAGGTAAACCTGATCAAGGGACAAAAAATCAATTGGCCGCGTTTCGAAAACGCGCAAGCGATCATGACGGTTGGCGCTTATCGACCACTCGACGATTGCGTTCGCATTGCGTTCAGGGAACTGGTCTCGTGGATGCACACAGATTACGGGCTTTCCGATCTGGATGCCTACGAACTTCTGTCGCAAGTCGCGAAGATTCACCTCTCTGAAATGGTGGATCCCAACTACGTCGTCGGTCGCGTCCATCGAGAAAAAGTTCTTGCCGGCGAAAAAGAAGCGCTAGCGTACGAGGCCGCCTGACGGACACTCGGGACATCTCGCTTGGTCAAGCAACCTTGACGGACTCATCTGCATTAGCGACGGCTATTTTGTCTTTAATTGTTTCATACACCTCTTCCGGCACGATCATGCGCGAGACCAGGTCCAGCTTGTTCCGATAAGGGCGGTTCTCGATGACGCGATCGATGTTTTCGTCTCCCAATCCAAGTTGCCGAAGCTCCGCGACGCCGGCCGAATTCAGGTCTGTGAGCCGATCGGGCGAAAACGTCCGAGGCGAAACCGAGGAGGAAACAGGTTCGCGCCTGGCACGCGGGGGCGTTCGCGGTGCTTGCGGGCGCAAAAGTGAGCGGACCAGCGCCGCAAGACCCGCTCCGAATGCAAATCCAACCAGCAATTTTGTCGCACGTGATCTCATCTGTGACTGCCTCCCCGGTGAAACTCTACCTTGCGACCTGTTCGATGGCAAAGGATGGAGTTTCCGATGCCAGCGGACTGCGCGTTTCGAGAGCACACGGATGAAACCATTGATCACCGCTGAGGCTTCAAATATCGATTTAGAACTAAGGGCAGCGTACTGGGCTCAGTTCAGTGCTGCCCAAACCGAATAGCTCAAAGCCGAATGCCACCTTCGACCAGCAATTCCTCGCGTGTAATCCAGCCGGAATCTTCGGATGCCAGGAACAGAGCAGCTTTCGCGATGTCTTCCGCCGTACCCAGGCGTCCCAGTGGGGTGCGGGCAACCGCCATCTCCTCGAAACCATTCTTGAATTCCGGGAGTGCACGTACGCCCTCGGTCTCCGTGGCGCCTGGGGAGAGCGAATTTACGCGGATTTTGCGAGGCGCCAGTTCCACCGCGAGAGCACGCGACATGACGTCGACTGCTCCCTTGGTGGCGCTGTACACGGAACTGTTTATCACCGGGGTCTTGGCGGCAATGGAGCTCACATTGATAACGCTGCCGCCTTGGCCATTCATGCGCGCCGCCGCTTCTTTCGTCGTCAACAGCAAACCCAGGACGTTCAAGTCAAAGATCTTGCGATAGTGCGCCTCATCGATTGACTCGAGCGGCTTGAATTCATACACACCGGCATTGTTCACCAGAATGTCCACATTGCCAAAGGCTCGCGCCGTTTCAATAAACAGGTTTTTAACGTCTTTTGCTTGCGAAACGTCTGCCTGCATGGCAATGGCGTCACCGCCTGCTTGCTTGATCGCGTTGGCTACTCTCTCTGCACCTGTCCTGTCGTGGGCGTAGTTCACGACCACCTTGGCTCCTTCCGAGCCCAGCTTTTCCGCGATAGCCGCCCCGATACCTTTTGATGCGCCCGTCACCACTGCTACTTTGTCTTTTAGTTTTCCCTTATGCCATCCTCTCGAAATATCCGTAGATTTCTATATTTCGATAATCATCTAAATAGAGATATTCGGACGGCAAAAAGATTCAGGATTCTACCGAAGTCTACAGTTTACCCAGCGTAGAGACGTATTCTCGCCAGACTTTGCGCCGCAGCTTCAAATGGGCGAATTGCCCTTCGCGGCGTATGTCAATAGTCCGGCGTTGGCCAGTTCCTTCAGATGATGAGAAAGGGTGGCGGCGCTTATAGGGATTTCGCAGCGAAGATCGCTGCAAGCCAGCTCGCCGGTCTTGGCGACTCGTGACAAGAGTTCGTATCGCCGCGGATCGGCCAGCGCCTTGCTGATCCGGTGCATCTGTTGCTTGGTCATCGTCGATCAATCTCGCACTTGCCACTCGTGTGCATGTAACTACGAAGAGGTTACACCCGCGGCAGGGGCTTGCGGTGCACGGCATTGGCAGTAGCAAGTATCGCCGAAACCAAAGCATAAAAATACCCGCCCTACCCAGCGGGTGCAGGCGGGTCAGTGGCCCATTCTGCCTACTCAGCGGTCGGGAGTACGGGGGAAGGACTTTACCCTAGGACCCCAGAGTAGTGAAGCGGGCACACCGTCCGCAATTAGACTACGCACTCCACAAACATTCCAGAGCCGTATGTCTGGGAGAGTATAGTCCTAAAACCAATGTTTGGCTTGGCGCAAATTGGCGCTTTGCTACCTTCTCGATGATTGAACTTTGGACCTCCTGTGCGGGTACATTCCTTAACCAGCGGGTGCAAATCGCGGAGGTTGTTTGCGTCGTCACTATCTATCGTGCCTCAAACTCCGCCACGAGTGGTAAATGATCGGACGCAATGAGTGCCTTCCGGCTTCTGTGCAAGCGAAAACTCCTCAACGAAAGCTGCTTGTCGTAGTAGAAATGATCGAGATGAAGGAGCGGAATTACTCCGGGATAGGTGCGCGCGTAACGTAGGAAGGCCTGTGGGTTGACCTTGTCAAAGGCCTCTCCCATCAGCTGCGAGGCCAGGCCGCGGGTCCACTCATTGAAATCTCCCACAACTATCCGGGGACCCCGGCACTCGGTCCGGTTCAGCACCTCGGCACTTAATAGTTTTCGGGCTTGATGGCGGCGTTCGATAAAGCTTGTTCCCAGATGGACGTTAAAGACGTGCAGCACGGCGTTGTTGCCGAGGACTAGGTCGGTGCGCAGGCAGCCGCGTCGTTCGTGATGACGCCATGTCACGTCATAATTCTGGCAAACTTTTATCGGCAAGCGGGTAAGAGTCATGTTTCCATAGGGTCCGCCGAAGAGTTTGCGGTTTTCTCCAAAACACCAGGCGTACCCTTTGAGTTCGGTATTGATGAGCCGGGCCTGATTGAACTCTGCACGCCCGGTTTGTACGTCGAGAACTTCCTGTAGAGCTACTACGTCCGCGTCAAGTTCTCTGATGACTGCTGCGATACGCTCCGGGCTGGTACGGCGGTCGAGGCCTCGGCATTTGTGAATGTTGTAAGTGGCGACACGAATGCCAATGGTCATTGTTGACGTTCTAGGACCCAGCCCACCAATTCCAGCCCGCGCTCCCACAGGGAACGTTTCTGCCATTGTTGCAGCGTCACCGTTCTCGAACGAGATGCATCATCCTCGAAATCTTGGGTTAGCTTCGCAGCAACTTGCGCATCCATCACCGCGAGGTTGATCTCGTCGTTGATACCGAAGGAGCGGTTGTCGAGATTGGTGGAACCGACCACGCTCCATATGCCATCGACGACCGTGATCTTGGCATGAATCATGGAAGGTTCATATTCATAGATATCCGCTCCGGCTTTGAGCAGGTCGCCGTAAGCGCTTCTACCCGAGCTGCGCGTCAGGGCGTGATCGTCATGCTTTCCGGGAACAATGATTTTAATCGCGACTCCGCGCTTTTTCGCGCGCACCAACTCTTCGCGCATGCTGCGGTCCGGAAGGAAATAGGGCGTCGTGATGTAGATTGATTTGCGTGCGGCTGCTATCAGCGTCTGAAACAACACCCGTGAGCGGGTAGATCCGCCCGTCGAGGGAGTGCTGGGAACTACTAATGCGGTGGAACTACCCGGATCAGGACCAGTCGCGGCAAAGTAGTCGGGGCCGTCCAGGATCTCTCCCGAAGCTTCCAGCCAATTCTCCACAAAGGCGCCCTGCAGTCCCCGTACAGCATCGCCTTGCACGCGCACCATAGTGTCACGCCAGCGTGGCTCTTGTTTTCCTGCAAAGCGCCACCAGTCTGCATATCCGGCTCCCCCAACGAATGCGGTGGCGCCGTCCACAATCGTAATCTCCCGGTGCGTGCGATTGTTCGTGATAAACCAGTTGTGCAAGCGCAAACGGTGATACCACTCCACGTGACCGCCCGCCTTTTTCAGGGAAGTAAAATACCGCTTGCGCGTGGAGAAACTTCCCAGCGAGTCCATGACCAGGTTGACTCGCACACCCGCCCTTGCCCGATCGCTAAGCACGTTGAGCACCTGGTCGGTGAGTTTCCCCTTGTGAAAGATGTATGCTTCGATGTTGATACTGCGGCGGGCCTGGCGCATGGCTTCCAGTTCCGCCTGATAAAAGTTTTCGCCGTTCTCGATTACTTCGATGTGATTGTTGCGTGTGATCTTCGAGCTGACCAGAGGTTCCAGCTCATGCAAGAACGCCGGCTCATCAACGGCAACGGCGGGAGTTGGGACAAGAGAGTAGTCCAAGCCGGGCGCGAATAGTCCAGCCAGGATCAAGATCACTATGGCTGAAATTGAAACAACGGCGATAACGCGCAGGCTTCTGTGGCGCTCGAATTCTTCAGCTAGCAAGCCCTCGCGGTCGACTTTTTTGTGGCTTCGCGCACTTTTCGTCTGAGTCGGCAAGAGTGCCCCTCTCTCGTCCACAACTCTGATGCACAGGGATTCCTGCGGGATGGCGTGAGGCCGGGAGGGTGCCGGTTTCGCGTGAACTTTCAAGCACTTATAACCGGGGATCAAGGTCTCGGCCCGCCCTGCGCCATGCCAGAGCGAAGCCGATAATTCCCGTTACCGCAGCCATCGCGAGAAGCGAGGCAAGCCAGTGTTTTGCGAGCATCATGGAGGTGAGTGCCACAACCTGTGGACCAAAGCGGAGTACCAACATCGATAAAACAAGAAACCGCACCATGCGGCCAGCGAAAATGGCGAGTAGAAAGTGCCAGAAATTCATCTCGAAAATCGCCGCAGCGAGCACAAAAACCTTAAAGGGGAAGGGTGGAGGAACCATCGAAGGAAACATCAGTGCCCAGAACTCGTGCCGCTCGAACGAACTGCGGATTTTATCGAATTTTTCGCGGGAGATTCGCTTTTCCAGCAGAACTTCGCCGCTGAGGTAGCCGATCACGTAAAGGATGATGCAGCCTGCAGCCGACCCTGCTGACGCCATCACGACGTAGAGAAGGAAATGTCGACGGTCCTGGTAAACGTAACCGGCGACCACTGGATCAAGAGGGAATCCAAAAAAAGCGGAATCGATGGCTGCAATGGCAAATACTGCCCATGAGCCTAGAGGCTTCAAGATGGCCCACACGAACCCGGTGTAGCGTGTGAGGATATGCTTTACGGTATCCAAACAAGGATTCTATCGTGGCTGAATCTGGCCCGATCTGGCGAGATCCGGTCCGGGAACGGTCATCTGCAACGAGAGCTCGCCGATGGGCGACTTGGGCGTTGCCAACCAAGCGCCAGCGCTCAAGGTCTTCGAAGCCCAACTAGATTGCGTCGAAATGACGCTGGATACGATTTGCACAATGTCTGGTGACTACAAGCTGTGATGTCGAATATTCAAAAAGAGAAAATAAGGCTGGAGGCGCGGGTCGGAATCGAACCGACGCATAAAGGTTTTGCAGACCTCTCCCTTACCACTTGGGTACCGCGCCCCAATGCTGAAGCGTGCAAGCAAATTATCGCATATCGCAAAAAGGTCCAGCTCGCGAAATCGGCCTGCAATGTTAGCCCGCACGACTGGCAGACAAAAGAAAAAGCCCGCTGCTCATGGGCTTTTTGCTGCAGTGGTCTGGAGCGGGAGACGGGATTTGAACCCGCGACTTCGACCTTGGCAAGGTCGCACTCTACCACTGAGTTACTCCCGCTCGGTAGAGACGATTATAAATAAAGCACTGGTTCGCGACAATGGCAGCTCCGGCTACACTTCGGCACGCGCTCGAAAGATGAAACCCAGAAAGCGAATTGGAGAGCCAACCTCGCCCGCGTCAAAATCGATATCGGAACTCCAGATACGCCATGCCTGCCTTGCGACCTTTGGAAGCCGCCGTCATAGTCGCTTTCCCCGACAGGGCGCCCATGTATCCAGTCATGCCGAAGTTTGCGGAGGGTTGGTAATCGACGCTGCCGTCGACAAAGTCGGCGAGGCCGCCTCGCGCCTCGGCAGGCAATCCGGTAAATCCGAACGTGGCGTTGTCGTACGCGCCGCTACCCTGGTACCAGAGATCGTTGTGCCCATGCAGCTTCACCTTGTGCACTTCGCTTCGGATCCATAACTTCTGAGTGGGCCGAAGAATCAGTTGTCCGGTGTAGTCCTCGACATTCTGCAGCGTGTAAAAGGGAAGTCGCGCATATTGCCGGTCCGTCGGGAGCATTTGAAAAAAAGTAGCGTGCTTGCCGTCGTCGGGGTTACCGTCGGCGCTCGTACTCAATGCTCCGGCTCGAAGCCAGGGTCGCAAGCGCTTGAGCAGCCAGAACGTGGGCGGCTGCCAACCTGCTTCGGCGGTGGCGATCCAGGCGCGGTGCTCGAGCATCCCCCAGCTTCCCGTCTGGTATGCAGACCAATGGAGAAAATCCCACCGCCCCAATTTGGCGACGGGAAACACAAGCGCGTAGTGCATCCCGTATGTACCGATTCGCACACTGCGGGCGTCAGCTTCGCGAGCTGCGAGGGGCCGGTTATCCACCTTCAAGACGTTGCGGTTATCGAAGTAGCCGGCGCTGAAAAGACGGAATTCGGAGGCAGTCCTGCGCGTTGGCAAGTCTCTAGTATATGAAGCGTACAGCAGATTAACGTCCAGTTCGCCGTTCCCGTTCAAACGGTAGACGCCCTGAGTGGGACGGGCCGCCAGGAAAGTCACATTGCTTCGAGGCCCCAGGTTATCAGAGAAATGGATGCCGTCGAAACTACGGCTTGCCGGTGTCCAATTGGCGTCCCCCACCAGGCGCTGTGCGACGCGCTCGTGGATGAGCCACAACAACGTGGCATCCTTGGCTTGACCTTCTGATCCCTCGCCGAAGGTAAAGCGCCCGAGCTGCAGCGTATCGCCGTTGTGCAGCAAGCCCCGGAAGCGAACGTAGCCTTGCTTCACATACAAGCTTGCAGTGTTTTGACCAGACCCATTCGCGAGGAAATAGGTGCCGCCGAGGCCTAAGGGAACATCTGTGCCGCGGTAAGAGGCATCCCTGGGCAGCCCGATCAGGGTCGGTTGTGCCAGCTCGATATTCCAGTCGAAGTTGCGGCGATGCTGCCTCAGGTCGAGCCGCAGCATGCTTTCGCCGAATCCGTACCGAACGCGTTGATTCTGGTAAAACCAGTTCCAGGCGTCAGCCCGGACGCGCAAATCCCCGCTTACCTCAACGCTGCCAATGTGCAATGTGGGGGCTGGGGCCGCAGCGGACCCGTCATCCAGCAATTGGGCGCGTGCGCTCGCGCAGAGGGCAAAAACTACCCCCGCAAGGCACAGCGCGCGGATAAACCGGCTCTCAACCATACAGCGCAATTAAACCTGCGATGCTTAGATGAAAGGGTATTCACCGGGTTGCAAGTTGTTGAAGTGAGTTAATTTCAGTATCGGGAGGGCGTGCCGTTGCGTTGCATGGCTTCGTTTGCCCGGGCAGTGATGCCGTTCCGCACGTTCCAAAGATCCTTGTAGAAGAGGTGCTCCATGCGCTGATGGAGCACTTCGACCGGTGTCCCCATGGTTCCGACCACCCCTCCGCCAATGATTCTCTGCGCCAGCTTCAGGTGGTGAAAGCGAAACAGGTGGACGCGTTCGTCGAAATCCAGTAGTCGTTCGGCCACGTCATGCAGGCCGAAGAATTCCTCGTGCCGGCGATAGACGTCGTCGACGCTCAGCCCGGCTTGTTCCAAGCGCGCATGGAATGCTGTTCCCAGCCGCGGTCCGATATGCAACAACGAGAGGAACCCTGGCGAGTCCAGCCCGCTCCCGTGACCCAGCCCTGCGCGGATGATGTGGTAGTCGTAGGGCGTAATTGTCTCCAGCACGTGCAGCATGGAAATGGGATAGTCCAGCATCTGATTGGCTCGGCGGATAAGCCGGGCGGCATTGCTGTAGTCTCCGTGCTCGATCAGGTCGTGAGCGCGCTCCAGTTCGAATGCCACGCCCTTGAGCAGCAGTTCTGAGCTCTGGTGCACAACCTGGAACGTCAACTCGTCCGGATGGGAGAGTTGCGCCGCCGGCTTCTGCAATGCCAGTAAATCGTCAGTTTGTAGATAACGTTCGTAGTCGGACGCGCCCTTGCCCGGCAGAATCGGTTTCTTAAGGTCATCCATCGTGCGTTAACACCCTTGAAGATGCTAGCTGAGATTCACTACCAGGTCACGGCTTCCGATCGGTATTCACGTTCAAGTCGCCTTCCATTGCGGATCCTGCTCCGGGGGAACGATCTGGCCATCCCGCATATGGATGATTGTATCGCCGTAGCGGGCAGCCTCGGGATTGTGCGTAATCATCAACACCGTCTGCCCAAGGTCCTTGTTGGTTTGCCTCAGCATGCCCAGCACAACATCGGAGTTCTTGGAATCAAGATTGCCGGTTGGCTCATCGGCCAGCACGATCGCCGGTTGATTAATGAGCGCGCGCGCCAGCGCTACTCGCTGCTGCTCTCCTCCAGAAAGCTCGGATGGCCGGTGATCCATGCGCTTGCTGAGCCCGAGCAATCCTGTGATCTTGTCAAAATACGAGGCATCACCGTTTTTCCCGGAAATGTCCTGGGCGATTTCGATATTGGCCCGCGCGCTCAGAGTCGGTAGAAGGTTGAACTTCTGGAAAACAAATCCAATTTTGCGCTTGCGCATGCGGGTGCGTTCTGCGTCTGACATGTGGGCAAAATTCTCGCCATCCACGATCACACTGCCGGAGTCGGCCCGGGTAAGCCCGCCGAGCAGGTAGAAAAGCGTAGATTTCCCGCTACCCGAGGGGCCCACCACGCTCACAAACTCTCCGCGCGCCACGGAAAACGAAATTCCGCGAAGCGCCGGAACGTCCACCTTTCCGACGCGGTACGTCTTTTGCAAATCGACTGCCGCGATAAAATCAGCCATCCAGATCAGACAATAACATACACGACTGAAAGACGGGTCTGGAGTCCCGGGGAGAGAGCTGGCTCATGCCACGCTGCTTCGCGCTGGCGGATGGGTCTTGTGATAAGAGCGTTTGGGACCGCGCTTGCGTACCAGCAGGAGACGAATGCGTTCCAGGAGCTCTACCGGCGCGTAGGCCCCCTTGGGAAGGAATACGTCTGCTTGGGTATCACGATCGTACATCTTAACTTTTCCGGAAAGAAGAATGGTGGGTGTCTGCGGCGAAATGGCCTTGATTTCCTGGACCAGCTTGCTTCCATCCAGGCCAGGCATGACCAGGTCGGTTAAGACCAGGTCGATCCCTCCGCGGCGAAAATGCTGTAGCGCTTCCTCGCCCGTAGTGCAGGCGACTACCCGGTAACCCCGGGTTTCAAGCATGACTTTTCGAATTGAGAGGGACTGTTCGTGGTCATCGACGCAAAGAATCGTTCTTTTCGGCTTCATGGCAACCTGGGGGACGGAGCGGAGACCAATCGCCGTCCTGCATGAATTATTTTTGTTTGTTTTTTTTTGAGAACCGAGAGCGCTTTGCATCCTAAGCGGAAAAAAGAAGTGTGTAAAGTGACGCGAATGCTAATGGCAATTAAGGTCTATTGAAAAATTTTCGCGCATGTGCATGCCGCGATTTTTCCCGGTATTGTCCACTAGATTCAGAGAACAATTTCGCCGCGCATCACTTCCACACTATTGCCGCCCACGCGAACGTTAATCACACGGTCACCCTGTTTGCCCGCGCGCACGAAGATTCGGCTGGGGCGGCGCATCTCCACCCCTTGCTCGATGAGGACTCGTTCATCGGGCTGTGCAACTCCATGGGCCACCATCCATGCCGATGTGCATCCCGCCGCCGATCCTGTCGCCGGATCTTCACCGTTATAGAACAGCATGCGTGCATGCAGGCGTGCGCTGGAGTCAACTGTTTCCCGAGTCACAAAGTAGAAGAATTTTCCGCCCGCTTTTTGCAGGTACTCGCCGGTTTTGGCATGATCGATGTTCAAGCTCCGAATCACGTTCAGCGAAGCCAATGGAACAATCGTAAATGCCACCCCGGTCGAAACTGTCTCGACGGGCAACTCGGAGTCGAAATCCGCCAGTTTCAGCCCGGTCATGCGCGCGACGGTTTCCCGATCGTGCTGCACCCCGAAGCTGGGATCCACCTGGGTCATCTCTCCAAATATCGGCTGTCCCGGAGTTTCTTCGAAAGACACCGGCACGCGTCCCACGTTTAAGTCCAGCTTGATCTCGCGATTTCCGGTATGCCCGCGCAACACAAACGCCGTTCCGAGCGTGGGATGCCCAGCGAAGGGCAGTTCCTCGTACACAGTAAAGATGCGCACGCGAATGCCTTTTTCGCGTTCCACTTCGGGCTCGCGCGGAAACACGTACGTAGTTTCCGAAAGGTTGGTCTCCTTGGAGAGCGATTGCATCTCGGCATCGCTCAAGCCCCGTGCATCGGTAACAACCGCCAACGCGTTGCCTTCAAGTGCCTGCGCGCTGAAAACATCCACCTGAACGACTGGGAATCTGCGTCTCGTACCCATGACCTTGGATCGCCCTCCGATCGGCCACGGGTTTGGATGTGCGAGTCGACAGTACCGACTCAAGGTTTTACACTCGACTCGGCGCCGGTTTTCGTCATCGACGGTGCTGGCAGTGGTAGCTCGATGGTTCGGAAGCGCATGGGGTCCGGTGATCCTCCCGGTCTTCAAAACCGGCGGGCGGCGGGTTTTCCCGTTGCCGGTGCGTTCGACTCGCACACGCTTCCGCCAAAATGCAACAATAACTGCTACTCTCCGATCGCCGAAGATGCGCTCCTCCAGTCTCGCCCGGATTGGAGACACATCCGAACGTTCCGATTTCCGAAAGAGGACAGTGCCGCGATTCAGTGTTTCGTCGGTGCGGCTCGAGTGTTAAAGGTGCGCTAATTGGTCGTTGTGAATCGCCGTGAGATGGTTATTAAAGGCTTCAAGATCTATCTGCGGCGCCCTGCTCGGGTGACGTCCTGTACACTCAACTTGAGCTTGCATATACCATCGCGAATCTGACGTGCGTTCGTGCCGCCGTACCCAAGGATCAGGCCACCCCTGGTCACAGATTTCGAATAGCAGGTGGATAAGGGCGTCGCTGAGATACCGCGATGGGCAGCCTTTTTCGAAACCTCCACGTCATCAACACCGGGCGGCAGCAATCCGACAAGATGCATTCCCGCTTCGGCGCCAATCACCTCGAGGGTATCTCCCATCTGCTCATGCATCTCGTTCACCAGTGTTTCTCGCCGTTCCATATAAAGCATTCGCATCCGACGGATATGCCGAGCGAAGTGTCCCTCCCGAATAAAATCGGTTAACACCAACTGATACAGAGTTGCCGAGAAAACGTCAGCGGCATCTCGGGCAGCAGAGAAGGCGGGTACCAGGTCCTTAGGAACAACCAAATATCCGACGCGCAGGGCGGGAAACATCACCTTGCTGAAGGTTCCCACATAAATGACCCTCGCATCTGTATCGAGACCTTGAAGCGAAGCAATCGGGCGGCTTCCAAACCTGTACTCGCTGTCGTAGTCATCTTCGATGATCCAGGTACCGGCGCGAGCCGCCCAGTTCAGGAGAAGCATGCGGCGCGTGGCACTCATCATCATGCCGAGGGGATACTGATGCGAGGGCGTAACGTAGACCACGCGCGCATTGTGGCCGCCACGGATCATCTCTTCTAACTTCATACCCTCGTCATCGAGTGGAACCGGAACCACTTCCGCCCCAGCGCCGATGACAGCCTGGCGGGCGCTAGGATAGCCCGGCTCCTCTATGCACACCCGGTCGTGGGAGTCCAACAAAACATGGGCGGCAAGCTGTAAGCCCTGCTGCGACCCGGTTGTCACCATGATCTGCGAGGCCTCACAACGTACCGCCCGAACTGTTCCCAAGTATTCCGCAATCGCTTCACGGAGCGGCAAATGCCCCATTGCACCGTCATAGGCCATGACGCCGCTCGCTGGATTTCGCGAATGCCTCGCCACCAACTTTGACCAGAGGCCGACAGGGAAGTGGTCGAGGGCGGGCAAGCTGACTCGAAACGCCCCCACAATGTTGAGCCATGATTGCGCCGGCAATTGCATCAGCGCCAAGCTGCGGCGTGACATCCGACGCCGAGAGGTCTTCACCACCCTTTCTTGAAATCTCTTCTGCGCTTTCCCAGTTGCGGGACTGAGCGCGTCGTCTGGTATCGACCTCGCCACAAATGTGCCAGCTCCCAGGGATGTTTCGAGATAACCTTCGGCAAGCAGTTGCTCGTATGCGTTCGAGACCGGTATGCGAGAAATCGCAAGTTCATTTGCCAGGCTTCGCGTCGAGGGGAGACGCTGCCCAGGTCGCAGTTGACCGGTGATGATCGCGAGCCGAAACCAGTCGTACAGTTGCCGGTAGATGGGAGTTTTCGCGCCAGGGTCGAGCGCGACAGGAGGAATAAAACTGCCAGGAACGCGTCTCATGCAGAGATCCGAAAGTGGCATATCGTAACACGTTAAAGTGGCTATTGTTAAAGGCCACTCTGCCGGCTAGGTTGTCCCCATGAAGGCGAGCAAACATGTTCGAACGCATCTCCTGGCATGCAGTCTTCTCGTCGCTTTGCAGCCCCTTTCTGTGCTCGCAAGGCAGAACGGGGCCACAGCCAAACAAACCGCAGCAGCGCAACATGACGGACAACACGACTTCGATTTCGAGATCGGTAATTGGAAGACCCATATATCCCGTCTCCAGCATCCATTGACCGGTTCCAACACGTGGCTCGAGTACGACGGCACCTCCGTAGTACGGCCAGTTTGGAACGGCCGCGCCAATCTGGTGGAACTCGAGGTCGACGGCACAGCAGGCCATATCGAAGGTCTGTCTTTGCGTCTCTATAATCCGCAATCGCGTCAGTGGAGCATCAACTTCGCGAACAGCAAGGTCGGCACTCTCGGCCAACCCACGGTCGGCGAATTCAAGAACGGCCGCGGGGAATTTTTCGACCAGGAAGAATTTGATGGCAGAATGATTCTGGTTCGAAATGTTTGGTCGGACATCACTTCAACTTCGTGCCGTTTTGAGCAGGCATTCTCCGACGATGGGGGCAAGACATGGGAAGTCAACTGGATCGCCACGGACACTCGGGTGCAAGACGAATTTCTAGCCCAGAGTTCAGATGTTTCGAAGTCAAACGCTGAAACGAGTTCCGACCCGCATAGCGGAGCGCACAATTTTGACTTCGAAATCGGTAGTTGGAACATTCACTTATCGCGTCTGGCCGACCGCTTGGCACGATCTACGACCTGGGTCGAATTTGATGGCACTTCTGTCACCCGGAAGGTTTGGAATGGTCGCGCCAATCTGGAAGAGTTCGAGGCGGACAGCCAGACCGGCCACATTGAAGGTCTCACTCTCCGTCTCTACAATCCCCAATCGCGCCAGTGGAGCATCTATTGGGCCAACGGCAAGGACGGTATCTTAGGTCAGCCCATGATCGGCGAGTTTAAGGATGGACGAGGCGAGTTTTTCGATCAAGAGCCGTGGAAAGGGAGAGCTGTTTTTGTTCGATTTATCTGGTCGAACATAAATACGAGAACGCCGCATTTTGAACAGTCATACTCGGACGATGGCGGCAAAACTTGGGAAGTAAACTGGATTACGAACCAGACACGGATGAATCATGATGCCAACAAAGCGCAGTGAGCTTCGTCGGATCCCCGCCAGGGGATCGCACGACTGGGGCACGATCAACAGCATCTTGGACGCGGGCTTTCTCGCTCACGTCGGGTTTTGCGTCGATAGCCAGCCGTTTGTCATACCGACATTGTATGGACGCGCGGAAAAGACGCTCTATTTGCACGGTTCATCCGCGAGCCGCATGCTCGGTGAACTTGAAACCGGCATCTCCGCTTGTGTGACTGTCACGCTTGTCGACGGTTTAATTTTGGCGCGGTCTGCGTTTCATCATTCAATGAACTATCGAAGTGTAGTTGCGTTCGGAACCGGCCGAAAGATCACAGATCCGAAGCAGAAGATTAGGTCGTTGCAGGTGATTTCCGACCATCTGATTGCCGGCCGATGGGCGCAGGTGCGCGAGCCCAGCGAGAAGGAATTAAAGGCAACTACTGTGCTGGAATTCTCGATCGAGGAAGCTTCGTCTAAAGTGCGAAGCGGACCACCCATTGATGACGAGGACGACTATGGCATGGCCGTGTGGGCCGGAGTATTGCCGCTTGAGATTAAGCCTGGGCAGCCGATTCCAGACGAAAGGATGATAGGCGGCGTCGCTCTCCCGGACTATGTCCGCTTGTACGGTGGTCGACTGAACGGCCACAAGCACACGTAAACGAGACACCGAATTGCATCAGTGGCCGGGCCGCTAGCCACTAAAAAAGTCGTCGCATCAACGACTGCCCTCGTATACAGTTTTGGGCGTGCTTTCCACTGTTTTCGCGATCAGAGCCTGCCCGGATTGGCTGGGATGAACATCACACAGAAATTGATTCGCCGGTAATGCGTTCAGCAGGCCCGCATTGCACGTGTGCCCGTTCGTACTCGCCGCAGCAGCCTTGAAGGCACTAAACGCATCTGCCACGATTGCACCCCGAGTTGCCGCGGCAACAGCCAAGGTTTCATTCAGAAGCTCAATGATGGCGGTGTCGCTGGCATTTGTGTAGTCCACGGAATAATAGTTCACTACGATCATGGTCCCGTTGAAGCCGGTCGCGCGTAGATCGGCAAGGATGGTACCCATGTTGTCAGCGACAGTAGCCAGTACCTGCGGTAAACCTGCCGCTATGCACGCCAGATTTCCTGCGCATTCATTCTCAAGCAGGAGTACGTCATCGGCGCCCAAGCCAATTGTGACCAGCTTCGTTTCCGGATGTGCTTTGAGGAATGCCATCGCGAATTGCAGTTGTGTGGACTTATAGGCGACGTGGAGCGGAGCCGCTGCCCTGTAAAGGCGGCAACCATTATCGGGTGCCGTCGCCGATAGAAAGCTGCCTGTGGTTTCGCCCGGACAGGACGCGTTCCTCACAACTAACGATGATGCCTGTTGGATGTAGTTGGGGAAGCCAACAAAGTTATTGGGATTCACGTATTCGAAACCTGCCTCATTGATGTAGCCGAACGTTATGCTGTCTCCCAGGGCAAGGTATGGAACCCTTGCCGACGAAGCGGGAGCAGCCGCCGTCAGCGTAGTCGCCATCACCAGTGCGAACAGGACACGAAGCACAAAACCTAACCGCATAAAACCTAACCGCATAAAACACCTCCGAGATGTTGCCCGGGCATCTGCCCTGAGACGGACCCAGAAAATCTGCGCATACCCGGGAATGCCAAATCGCGGCGGAGCATACATCTGCCCCGACCTTGTGTCAACGTATCGCAGCAAGAGCCCTGTGGGCCATCAGAGGCGCGACTGGACTGACAGTTGAATTTACCACTCCATTCCGAAGTGCAAGAAAATGCTTCAATCGTGCGCGCGTTCAGCCAGGCAACCAGCTGCTTCTTAGGTCACATCTGAGCAGCAGCCAGCTTCACCTCCGCAGCGAATACGAGGTATTTCCAGGAGTTCCTTATGCGGTTTTCTCTTCTTGCCCTAGTCTGCTTCTCAGCACTCGCACCGTGCGCGGCTTCCCAGCCCAAGACCCAAGCTCCGCTGATTGAGAGATATAACCATTTGCCCCTGCGCTTTGAGAAAAACCATGGACAAGTCGATCCGGCGGTGAAATTTGTAACTCATGGCGCGAAATATACCGTTGGGCTCACATCCGACAGTGCGTTACTGTGGCTACCGTCGCGCGCCGCTTCGGGCGAACTGGTAATCGTTCGCATGCAATTGCTGGGAGCGAGTCATAACGGCCGGATACGGGGAGAGAAACTGCAGTCCGGAGAAACCAGTTACCTGGTAGGAAGTGCGAACGCCTGGCACACATCCATTCCGAACTACTCTCGTGTACGCTACTCCTCGGTTTACCCAGGTATTGATCTTCTCTATTACGGCAATAGGCAGCACTTGGAATACGATTTCGCAGTATCGCCCGGAGGTGATCCTCACCAGTTGCGATTCAAAGTGGAGGGCGCGAGCAAGCTGCAAATCGCTGCCAGCGGCGATTTGGTGATCTCAACTTCGTCCGGGCCGCTTGTCTGGCGCAAGCCGATCGCCTACCAACCGGCGGATGGAGCACGAATACCGGTCGACGCCAGCTATCGCCTGCTTAGCGGTAACATCGTCGCCTTCGAGGTTGGCTCTTACGATAAGACTCATAGTCTGATTATTGACCCGACTCTCGCCTACGCCGGTACCGGTGGACCGTTAGACAGCGCAGCAGGCTATGGTCCGTATATCAAGGTGGACGCATCGGGAGCCGCTTACATCATGGGGACGACGATCAATCCGCAATACCCCGTAACTGCAGGCGCGTTTCATGTACGCGGGCCTGTCTTGCCCACACCCAGCCGGCCGAATGGACATGCCGCGCTTTTTGTGACCAAGATTGCGCCTAACGGATTCGATTACGTCTACTCTACGTTTATCAGTGGCTCTCCCAGCAAATGCAGTCATCCCAAAAACATCAATGGATACATACTGGGTAGCATCGGCTTGGCGTTTACGATCGACGGCATTGGCGATGTGTATGCAGCCGGCTACACTGACGATCAAGATTTCCCAACCTCGCCCGGCGCCTATCAGCGCAGTCTCGGGGATCCGTGCGCCGAAAACGCCATGGTCGCTAAGCTGAACCCGCAGGGCTCTGGACTTGTGTACTCAACCTACCTCGGCGGAAACATGGGCGATCAAGCCTGGGCTCTCGCAGTGGACGCGGGCGGAAACGCTTACATTGCCGGCGATGCCGGTTCTCCGAATTTTCCTACAACGGCGGGTGCGTTTCAGACTGCTTGCGTTCTCGATCCCAACACGGGTTTCTGCTATGGCGGCTTTGTCTCAAAACTGAATCCATCCGGGAGCAAATTGATCTACTCGACTTATTTCGGGTCACCGACCAAGGCCACGGCCACGCTGGTGACGGGCGTTGCGGTTGATAGCTCGGGAAGCGCATATATCGGAGGTCCCACCTTTGCAACCGATTTGCCGGTCGTCAATGCTTTCCAAAGTAGTGCGCACGGCGCCGATGAAGGCTTCGTAGGTAAGCTGAATCCCACTGGAACCGCCTTCGATTACCTGACTTATCTGGGAGGCACTAACGACGACCAGGTACAAGCTATTGCCGTGGACGCCGCCGGGTCCGCATACGTAACGGGATATACGGCTTCCACGGACTTTCCCGTGAAGAATGCGTTTCAGCCGCACTTGGGCGGAAATGACAGCTTCCATTTGAACGTGATTCTCACGAAATTGAGCCCCGACGGCGCTACGCTCGAGTACTCCACATATCTCGGTGGCAGCCTCAATTCGTCTGCGTACTCCATTGCGCTGGATTCGGCAAATCAGGCTTATGTGACAGGCAGCAACTTCGCCAGTGATTTCCCCGTCACACCCAACGCGCTCCGCAAGACTCACCTGGGCGGCAGCTTCTCTCCGAATACTTTCTTCAGCGTGCTCGGAAACACCGGCTCCACCCTCACGTATTCCACCAACTATGGAACCAGCAACAGTACGGGGTATGGAGTGGCCCTCGACCGAGCCGGAAACGCGTATATTTCCGGGGCAGAAAGCGCGCCCCTGACCTGCAAGAGCAAGTACTGCTTCAAGCCAGGAACCTACGTCGCTTATTGGGCCAAGTTCAAGATGCCATGAGCGAAAGTGCCCGGTTATGACTCGAAGGTTTTGCCGGAACTGGCTCCGCTGGATGCGTTGCCGGCAACCGTGAGTTCAAGAAATTCGGAGACATTGAGCAGACGCAGCGCGAACCGTACAACCGGAGGCATTGCACTGCGTTGGTCGTCGCGAAAAAGATGAGGATGTAAAAGCCGCAGGGTTTGGCCCTCGGTCTCAAGTTTGCAGCCGTCATCGACGAGCACATTCTGCACCCACTGCGACTCGCTTCCGTACGTCAGCGCGATGATGAACCGATGGCCGCGTCGAAAAACCAGCACGGGCGTGCGATATTGTCGATGCGTCTTCCGGCCGACATGCAACACCACTCCCATGCCAGGCAGGCGAGTTGCCAATCCACCCAGCAAACGATTCGTTACATGTAGATTGACCCGCGCAAGCCATCGTGGTGCCGGCATCGCAAGATCCTTCACTCTCGGGTGATTCCTGGCTCGAAAGACCCCTTGTCTGGGATGCAGCGATGGGTCATCCGACTCCATGCTCGTAGATGATTTGATAGGGGATGGCGATGCGAGGAAAAATGTAGGCCGCAATCTGTAGCCGCTGAAGGGAGCTCCGGCGGCGTTCGGTTAGCTAGAACGCTAAAGCGCGGCACGGAGCCTCGTCGCTATAACGACCGCTCCAATGTAGCCTCAAACTGCTTGCGATAAGAGCGCCGACATGCGCCACGAGGCCGAGACATGAGCAAGTGCCACCTGCCGATCCCGGGCTGGCGAGGCAACAATCGGCGCTCACTGGCATGCGGCTACGCGAGTTGATCGGAGCGTGTTGCTACGGCGCTGCGTTCGGCGGTTTTTCCGCAGCACGGTCCGGTGGGGATGGGCGCGCCATGAGGGCAGGTGCGCGGATGGCCCAGAAACGAGCAGATCTTGTCGGTTGCTTCGGGCGAGAGGATGTGCTCAAACTTGCACGCCTGCTGCTCGATTTCAGTCTCGCTATCCATCGCCAGGCTGTCAGTAAACAGACGCTCAGCCAGACGGTGCCGACGAATGATGTCGGCGGCGCGCTGCCGTCCGCGTGCGGTTAATTCCACGATCTGGCTGCCGTCGCCAAGCGAAACCGCACTCGGTTTCAGGTTGTCGTGACAGGGATTGAGGATGGGGCGGTGCTCGTGTGGCTCAGGGGGGTGGGGATGCGTGTCCACCAGCCCCATATCGGCCATTTTTTCCACTGCAATACTCACTGGCAATGCTCCGTGCACTTCCATGCGGCCGATCTCAGCGATCTCACCGTGTTCCGCGATAACCCAGAGCTCTTCCAGTACTTCGTCGAACTGCTCTTCGTCAGCCATCGAGAAGACTTCCTGCGCGGCGATCTTGCCATGGTGCAGCTCAATCCGGCGATTGGCAAGCCTGGCTACGACCGGATCATGCGTCACCATGATAATGGTGCGTCCCTGCTGGTGCAGTTCCCGCAATAAACGCAGTACGATCTCTTCGTTTTGCGCGTCAAGGTTGCCGGTAGGTTCGTCAGCCAGCACGATCTTGGGATCATTGATCAGCGCCCGGGCAATGCACACCCGCTGCTGCTCGCCGCCGGAAAGCTGGGACGGCAAATGGTGTGCCCGCTCCTTGAGTCCCACGCGTTCCAGGGCTTCGATTGCTTCTTGCTGGTCGGTCATGCTGTGGAAGTACTGCGCCAGCATGACATTCTCTACGGCCGTGAGGTACGGAATGAGGTGAAACTGCTGGAAAACGAAGCCTATCTTTTCCGCGCGTACCCGGTTCAACTCGCTGGCGGAGATGCTGGCCACCTCCTGGCCATCCAGCCAGATTTCGCCGGACGTGGGCCGATCCAGGCAGCCGATCAAGTTGACCATTGTGCTTTTACCGGATCCCGACGGGCCCATCATGGCGAGCCATTCACCTGGGTCGACGGAGAGGGAGATGTTATCCAGCGCGCGAATCACTGCGCCGTTGGCCTCGGACTTGGCCGGATAAGCTTTTGTGACGTTCTTGAGCTTAATCATCTCACTCCCCTCTCAGAATTATGGCAGGCTGCACTCGCCGTAGCAGGCCGATCGGCAATATTGCCGAAAGCAGAGCGACCGCAATGCTTCCTGCCATCACCCAGGGCAGCACTCCGAATCGCGGTATCACAGGTGCATGGAAGTTTACACGGCCAATCCAGGCAGCCATCCCGATACCGATCCCAAAGCCCAGGATTGAGCCGATGAGTCCCAGCACCGCAGCCTCGGCCGCGAAGAATCCGTTTAGCAATTTCTCGGAAGCGCCGAGCGCCTTCATGATGGCAAAGTCTCTGCGACGATCGAATACCCATCCGATCAGAGTCGCCAGCACGCACAAAGAAGCAGTAAGGCTGATCAGGATCGCGGATGCCAGCAGAGTGGAGCGGGTCTTATCCAGTACTCGCGCTTCGCCTTCCATGATTTGCCGCACTGGACGGACTTCCGCGCCGGGAAGACTTTTAGCCAGCTTCTGCAGCATCGCATTCACTTCTTCAGTGGAACCGCTGACCGCGACTTCAATGGTGGAGGGCTGAACCCCTGTCCATGCGATGAATTCGGGCAATGAAATGTATATGCGGCTGTCTTCGGAACCGCCGGTCAGCAGGGTTCCCGCCGGGGTCAAAGGCAGCTTGCGACCTTGGAAGCTGAGCGTGAAAGGCTTTCCTTCTGGGCTGACTACAGATGACGCTCTTACACCGACCAATGCCTGTCGCGCTGCAGAAGGCCAGCCGGTAGTCTTCCACCACCGGTCGAGATTGCGGACGCGATCGAAATCCGTGCCCGCGACCACCACGGATTGACCCTGTTCGGAGCGGGCGACAATAAACCCGAACGGTACTGCCATTCCCCGGCCGCCTAATTGGGATTCCACCTGGGCGAGCGCCCCCTCGGGCAGGCTCGCGCCGTTGCTGCCGACCACCACCACATTCGCTCCGTAGTTGCGAAATTCCCGCCGCAGCTTCGCCTGAACATCGACATACAGGTTCATCATGGCGGTGGCGACTGCGGCGGCAATCACCATCGCGAGTAGTGCCGAGGCCGCGCGTCCCCGCCGCAACACGGCGGCGCGTAGAAGCATGCGGGCAAACATCGATGTGTTGGGCGCCTTTTCGCGCCTGGAGACTAAGGCTCGGGTTTGTGCCTGTGAACTCATGCCTCGCCTCGCAGTGCAAATACAGGATCGAAGCGCACGGCTTTGTGAATCGCTGCCGCGCTGCCGGCAAATGTCACACACGCGGCGATGGCTAGGATGACAGGGAAGAGTACCGGCTGAATCGTGATTTGCGCATTGAAAATCGACCGGCCAATCTGGTGTGCAAGCAACGCTCCCGCGACAAAGCCGGTGACGCCGCCGAGGAAAGCCAGCAGTGTAGCTTCGGCAAAAAAGAAAGCCGCGATTGCGAAATTGCCCGCTCCTAATGCCTTCATTAATCCCACTTCGCCGCGGCGCTCGAAGATCGCCGTCGCCATGGCCGCCGAGACCGCCAGTGCCGCCGCGAACAGCGCAGCCAGCGTGACCAGCAGCATCAAGCCTTTGATGCGCGCCAGCACGGTGCCTTCATTCTGTGCCACTTGGCGGATCTGCTCGGCATGCGAGTGGGGAATCGACTCCTGCAATTGATATGCAATCGACTGCACGTATGGAGAACAGTACCAGCGGTCGAACATCTCGGGACTCATGCTCTTGGGATCGCGTCGGGCCAGCGCATCTTCGGGCTTGGTGAGCGCGCTCACATATACCCGTCGTACTGCTCCGGGCTTTCCTGAAATTTGTTGTGCGAGTGCAAGTGGCGCAACCACCTGGTCATCTTCGCTGCCGCCGGTCGACAGAATGCCCGCCACTCGCAACGAACGCCCTGCAACCTGGACTTCATCGCCCGGCTTTATTCCCAACTGCTGCGCCAGGCGCTCGCCAAGCAGGATGTCCGTCGATTCGTCACCCGGCCATGCGCCTTGCACCCTCCACCACGGGTGCGTCATCGTCACCCCGGTGACAAAATGCTCCTTGCCGAACGTGAGTTGTTTCGAAAAATAAGTGCCAAGCAGAGTCACGTCCCGGACGCCGCCTTGCCCCACGGCGGCGTTCACCGGAAGCATAGGCGAGAAGCCCACGATGTTGTGGTGCCAGAAGGTTCCGCGAATCTTGGGAAGATCGGCTTCGTTCAGAAACGTGCCGTCGCTGGGCGGCTTCAAGTTCACACCGCCAATCTCCACGTCGAGTGTGTCTTCTTGGGGGGTAACCAGCAGGTTGGCCCCGTAGCTGCGCAGTTCGCGGTTGATCTTGTCTCCGATGTCAGTCGCGACTGCGATCATGGCTGTCGCCACGGCAACGCCGAGCGTCACAGCGATGCCGGCCAACAGCTTGCGCCGCTTCTGCCTCCGAAACGATTCGTAGACCATGCGCAGGAACATAAATCACTTCGACTGAAAAAAGTGGGCGCCAGCGGCAATATCCGCCTCGGAAATCAGAACACTGTCATTCGTCATTGAGGTTTTCAACGGAATCGGATTGCAGCCTCCGGCCATGCCTACGGATTGACCGTTAATCGGGGCCGCGCAGTTCTTGCAAACTACCCCGTTCGGGCCCTTGAAGAAGCCTACCGGACCGCAGATCTCGCAGGCGTCGAACACCGTCGCCACCTTGCCGTCGGGCCTCTGATAAAGCCAGAAGCGGACTTCGGTCCCGTTCTCGGTGGCTTCGTAACGGTGCAGGTCGCCATCGGAAACCTGCGCTAGGGGGATGCTGGCAATGCCATTCACAAACGTCACCGGGGTGGCCGGAGAAAGCGCGCTCACGCTCTTGGTGTAGATGAATTCCGCCGTTACCAGGAGGATGAACAAAAACGAACTTGCATAAACCGACGCCATCCACAGCCGTTCGCGCCGCGCCGTCCACAGCGCTTTCCGTCGAGCGGCACCCTTCAGATCGGCAGTAACCGGCTCGCGCCGCTTCACCTCAAACAACACCATCAGGGCCGCAAGCGCGAGAATCGTGACGAAGAAGAAGAAGTCGTTACGCACAATCGGGCCGATCAGCGCCATCTCTTCCCTGGACGATGGCAGCACCCCGTTTTCCGAAAGCTCGTGCAGGCCGGATACGATCAGCTGGGCGGCTACAAAGAACAAAATCGCCGTAGTTACCCGAAAGAATTTCTGCAAGTTGATGCGCACGCTGCCTTTAACGAACATCACGCCGAACAACACGGCCACGATGACGCCCCCCAGCGTGCCCAGGAAGCTCATCAATTCACTGGAGTTGAGGGTCACGGCAGAGAGGATCAGGACCGTCTCGGCGCCCTCGCGCAATACCATCAGGAAAACAAAAAAGAACAGGCCGATCCAGGCGTCGTCGCTCGCCAACAGGCCGACCTTACCCTCGATCTGTCCCTTGAGCTTGCGGCCCGTCTTCATCATGAAGACGATCATCGTGACCACGAAGAAGGCGGCCGCCAGCATGACCCAGCCTTCGAAAATGTCTTCGTTCCACTTGGTCCGGGAGAGCAGGATGGCGACGCCGATGCTGCCGGCGAACGCAGCCGCCAGCGCGGCATACACCGCTTTTCGCAGATCGTTCCGACCAATCTTGGACAGGTAGGCCAGGGTTATACCGACGATCAGGGCGGCTTCGACGCCTTCGCGAAGGGTTACAATGAACGCCTGCAACATGAGCTAGAGGGGCCTTCCCATTTTGAAAATGAATTTCAATTTCAATTTACTAGGATAGTCCCCACGCTGAATCAGCGTCAACGCGTCGAATCACCGCCGGTTGTGATCTGCATCACAGGGTGGAAAACCAGCAGTGAATGGGTGCAGCGGGCCAATCCAGTTCCACCGCCACCTGCTGGATTCTTCAGATTCTTTTGAGAAATCGCACCGCCTGCTCCAGTTCGGAGAACAGCTTTTCCTCAGCCACGAACTCGGGCGGGTGAATGCAGCGGCGGGTGCCTCGCAGCTTGACCGGGTGCTTCAAGTGCAGCATTTCGTGATAGACGATGTATTCGACCGCGTAGCGCGGCACCCGGGGGCTGTCGAATATCCGGCTGACCACGATGGCATTATGCGCAGGATCGTAATGCCCCAGGCTGTTGCGCGCGTGCTCGCGGCTCCAGGTCATATTCGGACGCCCCAGCAGACTGTGAAAATAACGGGTGTTGAGGTCGTCGAAGATAGCATCCAGATCGTAACACCGGCCGCGAGCCGTATCGATCCTTTTACGCCCTCTCATCTGCCGCACCAGGTGTACTTTGCGGGCGATTTCCTGACTGGCAACATACTTTCGATACCGGGCAGCGCGATGACGTTCAATCGGCTTGCGGTACATCTTCGCAATCAGGATGTGCGCAATAGCGTGCAGTACCGACTCCGGCGCGCCCTCAAGCAGGTCTGACAGGCGGACAAATACCCCACCTTCCCGCAACCTGATGGTGTTGTTGACGTTTACGAAAGGGAAGAACTCGATGTGAAACTCCGGCATGGGCGCACGCGGGCGCAATTCACGATAGGTGTTCTGAAAAACTTCCAGCAGATCCGCTCGCACGTTGAGGGTAGCTTAGCACGACGAAGTAGCGAACTCATGCCGTAACTGAGCGTCCGCCGATACCTGCCGGGTACTGCCTCACAAAGCATGCAGGCCCATTCACTCCGGCTTTTTCAAGCGCTTTTTTTTGGCCAACTCTTCCTGTTCGGTCATGGTCTTGCGATGATCGTCCGCGCTGCTATCGACGGTCTCAATCGCGTTATTGAGCACGAACTCATACTGCTTCGCATCTTCAGCCTTGACTCCGGCTTCGGCTTTCAGGGCGCGCAGCTTGGCTTGGAATTCGGTGTCAGCCTCAATCACAGCTTTCAACGCTTTGCGCATGTCGTCCTGGCGGTCGGCGTAAGTGTCCACGTTGTCGTTCAGTTCGTCGTACAGGGCGAGAAAGTCCTCGAGCTGATCGTGGGTCTTAATTGCGCGATCCGGTACCTTTGGATCAGCCCGCATCTGTTCCAGCGTTGCCAGTCTCGCCCGCGCGAATTTGACGTAGAGTTTGAGCCGGATCTCGGGCTCGAGGGCCGTGTCCCGCAACTGGTCCGCTTCCTGGGGCGTCAACGGGTCATGCTGACGTTGCGCCGCCGCCCACGGGACCAGCAAGAGAAACGCCAACAACATGCACCAGCGACTCCGCAGCTTCATTTTTTCTTGTCCTTGCCAAACATGCGAGCTAACAGGTCCGAGCGGACGCTTTCCAGACGGTCCACTGCCGCCTGTACCGGACCTTGATCTTCAAACGCCAACGTGCGTTTCATATCCCTCAGCTTCTTCGCCATTTTGCGCACGGTGATTTCGGCGGTTTTTAGTTTCTTTCCCGACTGTGTCGCTGCGTCCCGCGCCTTTTCAGAGTAGGACGCCACATCATCGACGGCAGCGCGTCCCTGCTCCACGTCTCCTTTTGTGTAGAACTGGTCGGCGTTATTGGCTTCGCGCTCGGCGATATCCAGGCATACATTGATACGTTCTTCCAGGTTGGGCGCATCGGCACGAGCCTTCAGTTGTTCCAGAGTCTCATCTTTGCGCGCCAGGGCGCCGAATGCCAGTGCCAGCAGCAAACCTGCGACCGTGCCCCATTTGCGCGCGCGCTTCATTTCTTAGGCTCAATAGCGACCAGGCGGTGCCGTGCCTGCCACTCCTGGTCAGGATACTTTCCGTTAGCCGCCTGCAGGAATAGATGATAGTTGGCCGCAGCTTCTTTGTAATTTCGCAGATGATCGTAGGCAGTCGCACGCAGGAAATAACTCACCGGAATTTCGGGGATGAGCTTGGCGCGCGCGTCTAGAGCCTTGATGGCCAGTTCGTAATTCTGGTTTTCATTCGCAGCGGCAGCCAGGTCTCCGTAGGCCGAGCCCCAGTTGGGACGCAACTTGATGGCTTGGAGAAACTCCTGTTGAGCATCGGGGAATTTCCGTTGTTCCATCAGGACGTGGCCGAGAGACTGGTGCAGTTCCGCATCGTCAGGCTTTCCCGCCAGGAGCGAGCGGTAGATAGGCTCACTCTCACCGTATTTCTTAGTCGAGGTGTACAGGTCGGCTAAAGCGGATTGCGCTTCGCGATCGTTAGGTGTGAGTTTGAGGGTAGACTGCAACTCGGCGATGGCCTCATCTGTATGGCCTTGCGCGGCCAGCACCCGCGCCAACTGCAGGTGAATCCCGGCATCTTCCGGACGCTGATCAGCGAGCCTGTGCAGCATCGACGCGGCTTCGGGCAGCTTCTTGGACCGCATGTAGATATTAGTCAGCGCGGTGGCCGCTTCCACCGATTGCGGATCTAACCCGAGCACTTCCTGATATTCCTTCTCGGCGGCCGGGAGATCGTTTTGGCGTTCCAGGAGCAGACCAGCGCTGATGTGGGGTTCGGGGTCCTGCGGCTGCACAGCGGCAGCCTGGCGGTAAGCTGCAAGCGCACCCTGCTGATTGTGCCGTTCCAGCACGTGTCCTAACGAAAGCCAGGCTCGCTCTAAACCTTCCGTGGGGTGGTCAGTCGGCGTTAACTTCGTCGCGGCAGCCAGGTAACGCTCGGCCTCGGCATCGCCATGCCGGGCCAGCATGAGGCCTAGATTCAAGTTGGATTCGAAGACGCCCGGCTTGGCCTGAACCGATTTGCGGTACGCAGCAATAGATTCGTCGCTTTTGCCGAGTGCGTTGTAGACGAAGCCCAGATCAAACCAGGCCTGATAGCTGGAGGAATCCTTATCGACGATTTGCTTCAGGAGGGCTTCCGCGCCGGCATAATCGTGTTTGCCGATGGCAGCTTCGGCCTGAACCAGTGCCGTGCTTTGGGAGTCGTCTTGAACGGCCTCTTTGTGATGGCGAACGGTCTTGCCGGTCATCTGTGCTGTCGCGGTACCCAACCCGCAAAGCACCAGCACCCACGCCAGTCGCCGTGTTTTACTTGTTCCCATTCGAACGCACGGCTCCGTTGCCGTTCAGCACCCGTGCCAAATACTGGCCTGTATAGGAATTCTTAAGCTTGGCGATGCTCTCCGGCGGGCCGCAACCGACTACATATCCGCCCCGCTCACCGCCCTCCGGGCCTAGATCAATCACCCAATCCGCGGTCTTGATGACTTCAAGGTTGTGCTCGATGACGACAATAGAGCCCCCTGCTTCTATTAGACGGCGGAAGGATGTGAGTAGTTTGCTCACGTCATCAAAGTGGAGGCCGGTAGTGGGTTCATCGAAGATGTAAAGCATGCGGTTGCGCCGGCGGTGGCCGTTATCGCCCACCGCGGGCCTGCCCACTTCCCGGGCCGCTGGTTGCAGATGCGCCGCCAGTTTCATACGCTGCGCTTCGCCGCCTGACAGCGTGGTCGCCGACTGTCCGAGCCGCAGATAACCCAGTCCCACTTCTTCCAGGACCCGCAGCTTCTCCGTTATCCTGGGCACCTCGGCGAAGAACTTGAGCGCCTCCTTTACCGTTAGATTGAGCGCCTCGTGAATGTTCTTACCGCGATAGCGGACTTCCAGCACTTCGGGCTTGTAACGGGTGCCCTTGCATTCCTCACAAATTAGTTCCACGTCGGCCAAGAATTGCATTTCGACCGTGACCGTCCCGTCCCCCTGGCAGTTTTCGCAACGGCCGCCGGGGACATTGAACGAAAAATGCCCGGCGGTGAAGCCCCGCTTCTGGGCTTCCGGCGTGGACGCGTACAGTTCGCGAATACCATCAAACGCCTTGATGTAAGTGACGGGATTGGAACGCGGCGTTCGCCCGATTGGCGATTGGTCTACGAGCACAACTTCGTCGATGAATTCCGCGCCCTCTACGCCGTCCCACAATGTTGAGCGGGGGACGGCAAAGTCAATTTGTTTGTTTGCGCTGGCCAGCGCCTCGTACAGCACGTTGTGCAAGAGCGTCGATTTACCCGATCCAGACACCCCGGTGATTGCCACCAGCATGCCCAGCGGGACATTCAGATCTATGCGCTTCAGATTGTGCGCGCGTGCTCCGAAAATCTTGATCTGCTGTGGGCCGGGCCTGCGGCGCGCCGTCGGCATCTGGATATGCAGATCATCGGACAAGTAGCGGCCAGTGAGCGACGTGGGATTGTGCTTGATCTCCTCATAGGTTCCTGTCGCCACCACCTTGCCGCCGTTTTCTCCCGCGCCCGGGCCCAGGTCCAGAATGTGATCCGAGGCCATCATGATGTCTGGATCATGCTCCACCACCAGGATAGTATTTCCCAGATTGCGCAAGTCGTGCAGGATCTTGATGAGCCGGTGGGTGTCACGGCTGTGCAAGCCGATAGAGGGCTCGTCGAGCACGTACAGAGTACCAACCAGGCGCGAGCCCAAGGACGTCGCCAGTTGAATCCGCTGGGCTTCACCTCCGGACAGCGTGGATGACAGCCTGTCCAATGTCAGGTACTCCAGTCCAACATCGTTAAGAAACCGCAGCCGGTCGCGGATTTCATCCAGCAGTTTCTCCGCGATGTCGGCCTCCTGGTCGGTTAAGCTGATGCCCTCAAAGAACTGCAGCGCCTTTTCCACCGTGAAGCCGCAGATCTCGCAGATGTCTTTGCCGTTGATCTTTACCTGGCGCGCCTCCAGCCGAAGACGTGCTCCGCCGCAGGTGGAGCATACCGAGTACCCGCGATAGCGGCTAAGAAACACCCGCACGTGCAGCTTGTATTTCTTGCGCTCAAGATGCTGGAAAAACCCCCGCACTCCAGGAAACTTAGCTTCCCCCTCGACGATCATCCGTTGGTGTTCGGGATCGAGTTCGGCCCAGGGTACGTCCAACGGGATTTCCAGCTGCCGGGCAAAACGTTTCAGTTCCGTGAACAGCGGTCGGTACTTCGGCTTGGTCCACGGCTCAACCGCGCCCTGGTTCAGAGTTTTCGTCTTGTCCGGGATCACCAAGTCGAGATCGAAATCGATAGTGTTGCCGAATCCCTGGCATCGGGGACATGCGCCGTAAGGATTATTGAACGAAAACAGGCGAGGCTCCGGCTCTTCGTAGCGGATGCCGCAAGCCTTGCATTCAAATCGCTGCGAAAATCGCAGTTGGCGGGCTCTCTCCTCCTCGCGTGGGGCGGTCTGGAAGATGACCTCCCCTGCTTCGCGGTAACCGCTCTCCACCGCGTCTACGATCCTGGCTCGACAGTCCTGCGCAACCACCAGACGATCGAGCAGTGCGAACAGGGAAGCCGAAAAATCAACATCCAGCAGCGACTCGGGCGTGGAGAACTCGAAAACCTCTCCATTCTGGTATAGCCGGTTGAAGCCGCGCTGCCGCAAATCGAAAAGGCGATGTTTCATCGGATCGGAAATTGCGGCGGCTGCCGCTCGAGCTGCAGCAGATTGGGCGCTTGCAGCACGAGTACCTCGACCCGAGGTCTTCTTTTTCGGGGCCGCTCCGGCGCCCCCGCCGTTTTCAGTTCCCAGAGGGCGGATCGGGAACAGCACGTTCAGCCGAGTCCCTTCTCCGAGGGCGAGAACCGTAGTCGCAACCTCGTCCACGGTGTCTTTCTTCACTTCCTGCCCGCATTTCGCGCAGTAAGTGCGGCCCACACGCGCGAACAGCAGGCGCAGGTAGTCAAAGATCTCGGTTGCCGTGCCTACCGTGGATCGCGGATTCCGCGTCGAATTCTTCTGCCGGATCGCGACGGCCGGGGCGATGCCGTCGATCACGTCCGCATCGGGCTTTTCAATACGCTCCAGGAATTGCCGCGCGTAGGCCGACAATGACTCTACGTACCGCCGCTGACCCTCTGCGTAGATGGTGTCGAAGGCGAGCGACGACTTGCCCGATCCTGACACGCCCGTCACCACCGTCAAGGTGTTGTGAGCTATCTCAAAATCGATGTTTTTGAGGTTATGAACCCGCGCACCGCGAACCAGAATCGTATCCGTGGACATCCGTAAGGGACCGCCTGCAGCTTGTCGTACCCCGGGCCGAATACGTCCGCAGGTTCTCAGGGAACTCCAGCGCTGCCAGGGAATCTTTCTATTATAAGCGGGGACGTCAAACAGGCTCAAACCATCGACGCAGGCGAAGGCCATCTTCAGCCTGCAGGTAAGGCGCGCATTAACGGACAAGTTTTTGTGCTGATAAATATACTGGAGCGACCTAGCGCGACGATCTTTCGCTCCCAACGGTGAACTCGAGCGATCGTCGGAGTTGACCGGGCATGCTTATCCAGATCGGACATGTAGAGGCGATCTTCCGGTATCCCGTTAAGTCCATGTGTGGCGAACGGCTCGAAGCCGCCAATATGGGCTGGCACGGGCTCGATGGGGACAGGCGGCTCGCATTCCGCCGAGTTGATGACCGCGGCGGCTTCCCGTGGCTGACAGCGAGCAAGCTCCCCGACCTGCTCCTGTTTACTCCGCGCCGCCATGAAAACGGTGCCCAGGAAGAGCTTCCGACGCATATTTGCACGCCTGATGGCGAAGAGATGCCGGTCTTCGGAGACGCCTTGGCCATGGAGGTCGGACGTCGCTATGGCGCTCCCGTGCAGATGATGCAGTTGAAGCACGGCATTTTTGATGAGGCGAGCATCTCGGTGATCGCGTTGGATACGGTCCACGAGATCGCACGGGTCGCGGGGGGAACCCCGGACGTCCGACGATTTCGCCCGAACGTTGTTGTTCGTTCACTGCGACCAGTCCCCTTCCAGGAAGATGAATGGCTGGGCGCTGTGCTCTCGTTCGGAGAGAGGCAGGAGGCTCCTACGATCACCGTGACGATGCGTGACGTTCGTTGCTCGATGCTGAACCTTGATCCCGACTCGGCAAGTTCCGCGCCAGAATGGATGAAAGCGGTAGTTCGTGCGAACCAGAACAACGCGGGAATCTATGGGACAGTCACTCGCATGGGTCGACTGGAGGTAGGACAGGCCGTATTCCTCAGTGCGCCGAACAAGTAAACGGAATGTGTGTGATGAAGACTATTGTCCGGGAAGGGCGGCTTTGGAACTCGCAGCTTAAGTTTGAGGTAATTTTTCGCGATCCCGCTTCTTGCCATAGCAAAAGGCCCAGCCCACGCCCGCAGTCATGAAGCCAACAGGGGGGATGAGCAGGACCAGGATGGCGCGATTGATCGCATGTTGGCCGTCCTTACTGGCGGCAGCCGCGGTGGAATAGCACATGGCGCACCCCTGTCCCAGGGCCGGAGCTGCCCATAGAGCAAGAAGTAAACCGCAAACCAGCCAGTACTGTTTCATCTGACTCCAAGCGACAAAATTCTTGCCGCGTCGGCAAAGAAGATGCACATCAGGCACAAGCAAACCGCCACCGACGACATCAGCATGAAGCGCATCACCGGAATTTCGAACTTCAGGTGCATAAAGTAAGCGATAATCAGCGCCGCCTTGAAGATCGAAAGCACCATCAGAACTTCCAGCATGTGCAGCGGCGTCAGCACTTGTTCGTAGGCCAGCACGACCTCGATTCCGGTGAGCACCAGCAGCGCGCCCCAGACCCAGAAGTATTGGCTCTTGTCCTCGTCGTGTGTTGCTGCCATTTTGTGCATCTGTTGCAGGCTCCTTCGGCCGGTTTCCGCCGCCGTTCGCGTTACACAATCTTGGTAGACATCAGATACACCAGCGGGAAAATGAACATCCACACCAGGTCAACGAAGTGCCAATACAGGCCTGAGACCTCGACATCGTGGGCATCGTAATCCTTAGGATGCAGGAAAAGGATCATCGCCGAAACTATTGCCCCCATCAGCAGCGCATGAATGCCATAGTGGAAGATGCTGTTGGCCGGCGTGGCTAGCCATCCCACAAGCCACAGCGCTAAAAGCACTGGCAGAAACTTTTTCCGGAATGCCACCACGCCGAGATAGATGACACCGATCGTTACGTGCAACATGTGCATGCCAGTGAGTGTAAAGAATGTTCCGCCAAATTGCGGAACCGTGGCAGCCCACGGATTCTTGAAGGGTGTCATGCCTTCGCCGATCAGCTTCGTCCACTCCATCGCGTGCAGCACGATGAACGCCGTGCCGAACACCATCGTCGCCAGCAGCCAGTTGCGGATCCAGGCTTTATCTCCACGATGCGAAGCCAATACCGCTAGTACCATGGTGAGAGAACTGGAGAGCAGGCACGCGGTCATGAGGGTCGCGTTGGCGATGCTTTCCTTGCCGAAAGGTGTGGGCCACGCTGGATTCGAAATGCGCCCGTAGCTGTATGCGAACAGCAACGCTCCGAAAGTCAGTGAGTCGGAGGCAAGGAACAGCCACATCCCGATCTTCTTCGAATAGGTCCCGAATAAGGATGGTTCAAACGCCCCTGTCAGCTCATGCTGCACCGCGACATCGGCCATCGTTTGCGTCTCTCCTTGGCGCTAACGCGCAATCTCGATCAAAGCGAAGATGTAAATCCACAACAGAGCCATAAAGTGCCAGTACCAGGCGGTGATATCGACAACAATGCGGCGCGCTTCTACCGGCCGGTTCAGCAACGAAGTGATCGCCGCATATAGCAGCGCCAGCATTCCGCCAAGCAGGTGAATCGCATGCATGCCCGTTAGTAGGTACACGAAGGAACTGCTGGCGCTCGTCGCAAGGTAGAACCCGCGTGCCGCGAGTTCTTGCCAAGCTTCCCACTGTCCGATCAGGAAGGCCACGCCCAGCACGACCGTGAAGGGTAGCCAGGGAAATATTTTCTCCTCGCCTAGAGAGACACCCGGTATGGAGCGCACCGGCGCCAATGCTGCCTGACGCGTGATTTGCCGCCGTGCCATTTCCATCGTCCCGCTGCTTACCAGCAGGATAACGGTGTTCACGAGCAGCAGCACCCAGGGCAAATGCACCGGGAGCCAGTCGTGAACGTAAGTACTGGTGCGCACATCCAGCGTTGGCAGGCCTTGCCGCACGATGTACGCGCTCGTGAACGACACGAAAAGCATGACAATGGGCGTGATGCCCACCACCAGGCCGAGGCGCGCCCGCCGCAACCGCTGCCCGTAATCGGGGGAATTGCTGCCTCCACCGCGGCCATCGCCGCCTCCTCCCCCGTAAAAAGGAGGCGCACCCTCACCGCCGCCATGGTGTGTTTGGGGAAACTTGACTGCTGTTGGACTCAAAGTCGCCATACCCGAATCAGTGTGCCGTCGATGTCGCAGGATCGGTTTGCATGGTGTAGTCCCGCGCCGCCCCGGGCACACTATATTCATACGGACCGTGGTTTACCACCGGCGTATGCCCACCGAAGTTGTCATGCGGGGGTGGTGTGGCCGTTGTCCATTCGAGGGTCGTCGCCTCCCACGGGTTGTCCGATGCCTTGGGTCCTTTGAACATGCTCCAGAACAAATTCACTACAAAGATCAGTTGCGCGCCGATGGTGATCACAGCCGCGTACGTCATGAACCTTTGCACCGGGATCAGCTGTGTCATGTAATGCACTTCGGTGAACTGCGAATAGCGTCGCGTTTGTCCCGCCAATCCCAGGTAATGCATGGGCATAAAAATCGCGTACGTGCCCGCCAACGTGATGAAGAAGTGAATTCTACCCAGGCTCTCACTCATCATGCGGCCGAACATTTTGGGAAACCAGTAGGCGGTCCCGGCAAACATGCCGAAGATCGCGGCCACACCCATGATCAGGTGAAAGTGCCCGACCACAAAGTAGGTGTCGTGCAGCGGGATATCGAGAACTGGTTGAGCCAGGAAGGGTCCGCTTAATCCGCCCGACACAAAGAGGGAGACGAAGCCGATGGCGTACAGCATCGGGGTATCAAATCGCACTCGGCCTTTGTAAATAGTGCCCAACCAGTTGAATGTCTTGATAGCGGACGGCACCCCGATCGCCATGGTCATGATGGAAAAAGCGAACGCCGAATACGGGCTCATTCCGCTCATGAACATGTGGTGACCCCACACGACAAAGCCGAGCAGGCCAATCGAGAGCATGGCATAGACCATCGCCTTGTATCCGAAGATCGGCTTGCGCGAAAACGTCGACAGCATCTGCGACGCCACGCCCATGCCGGGGAGAATCGCGATGTAAACCTCGGGATGTCCAAAGAACCAGAACAGATGCTGCCACAGCAATGGCGATCCGCCACTGTGCTTCACGAGGTTTCCGCTGACGCTCAGTCCACCGGGCACGAAGAAGCTTGTGCCCAGGTTGCGGTCCATGAGCAGCAGGATGCCCGCGGCCAACAGCACACCAAAAGCCAGCAGTCCCAGGATAGCCGTAATGAACCAAGCCCAACAGGTCAGGGGCATTCGCATCATGGTCATGCCCTTGGCGCGAAGATCGAGGACAGTGGTAATGAAATTCAGCGCCCCCATTAGCGAAGCCGCGCAGAAAATCGCAATACTCGTGATCCACAGGTCCGCGCCCAGTCCCTCACCTGGACCTGCCCCCGGCAACGCGCTTAAAGGCGCGTATCCCGTCCAGCCGTGGAGCGGCGCGCCGCCCTCCACAAAGAATGCTGCGATCATGACGACGAAAGCGACAAACGTGGTCCAGAAAGACAACATATTCAGCGTGGGAAACGCCATGTCTGGCGCGCCAATCTGGATCGGAAGGAAATAGTTCCCGAAACCACTCTGCGGCGCTGTTGTCAGCACGAAAAACACCATAATGGTGCCGTGCATGGTGAGCAGCGTGAGATAAGTTTCGGGCTTAATTTCGCCGAACAAGGGAATGCTGGCAGTCGGCCATACCAGGTGAATCCGCATAAGCAGCGAGAGAAACATCCCCACCAACACCGCTGCGAGCGCGAGAAAGTAGTACTGGATTCCAATAACCTTGTGATCGAGGCTGAAAATATATTTCCGAATGAAGCCCTGCGGGGCCGCGTGCGCGTGAACTACTCCCGGGGTCGCCATTACTGTTTCTCCGCCTCCTTGCTGGCTATCCATTTGTCAAAGTCCTCCTGGCTAAGGACCTTGAGCATGCCGTGCATCTTGTAGTGGCCCAGTCCACAAAGTTCGGCGCAAGCAATTTCGTAGTCTCCCGTCTGCGTCGGGGTGAAGTGCATGTGGATGATCAGGCCAGGCACCGCATCCTGCTTGAAACGCATATTCGGAATGAAAAGACTGTGGATTACATCCTGGGCGCGCAAGCTGAGATCGACTTCGCGGTTGACGGGCAGATACATCGTGCCGCTGACGATGTCGTCTTTCGCCGAACCGTCGGAGGTGTCCAGTCCCACAGCCGCATCACCGCCCGCAGAGGCATCGATCAGCTCCGGCTTGGTGTGCCCGTATTTGCCATCCGGTCCTGGATATCGGAAATACCAGGCGAACTGCAACCCCGTTGCTTCTACTTGGACCGCTCCAGCCTTCGCTGGCTCGAAACGCTCACTGGCCCACACATGGCTGCCCATGAGGTTAAGGCCGACGAACAGAACTGCCGTCAGCGCGGTCCACAACACTTCCATTTTCGTGTTGCCGTGGGAGTAATCGACCTTGCTTGCCGGGCCTCGATCGCGATACTTCCACACGAACCAGCCAAGCGACACCTGGGCTGCTACAAAAACTATGCCCATGATAATGAAGGTGAGCGTGAATTGATGATCGATCCAAGGCGCCGCCGTCGAAGCACCAGCGGGCAACCACCAGGTTTTAGCGACAAAGAAGTACGTGCTGAAAAAAGTGATCAGCCAGATTAAGACCAGTAGTGCAAGGCCCATCCACGAGCCTCCCGGTTGTGGAGTTTTTTCTCGACACCCGCCGCTCTGCCCGCTTGCTCCGCAGGGAAGCTGCAGTTGGCCCGGAAGCATATCACACCTCGATGTGATGTGAGCAAGGAAGTTGCACTCGAACTCGCGGACTGAGCCAGGTTTGTTGTGGAACTCTACATTAACTGGTCAGGGTTTTTTAACCTGAATCGAATGCTAAGCTCGAACAGGCCTTGTAACGAATGTTGAACGAACGGGAAGCCTGGAACCAGCGTTACCGCGAACGCTCGCACAGTTCGCGCCAACCCGATCCCTTCCTGTTACGCGCCTTCGAGCATTACGTTCAAGTGTTGTTTCCACACGGAGGATCGGCGCTTGACCTCGCCGGAGGAGTGGGACGGCACGCGGTGTGGCTCGCGCAGAAGGACTGGCGAGTGACGCTGGTCGATATTTCTGAAGTGGGACTTGAAGAGGCTAAGCAAAACGCCGGAACATTTGCGAATCGCATCAAGTTCCAAACCTCGGATCTCAGTAAATTCACCGCCGGCCGTCAACGCTATGACCTGATTCTGGTCTTCTTCTACCTTGAGCGCCGCATCTTCGCGGAAATTTTCAAGGCGCTTCGCCCCGGCGGCCTCTTGGTGTACAAGACCTATACCCGAGAGCAGCGCAAGTTCAAAGGCGGCCCGCGCCACCCCTTGCACCTGCTCAAAGAAAACGAACTTCTGCATGCATTTCCCAAACTGCGCGTGCTGTATTACGCCGAAATGATTCGAGATCGCGGTGTAGCCGAATTCGTCGGAAGCAAGCATTAATCACACGGAATTATTTTGCTTGCTCGAGCACCGAATGAAGCTCAGGGTTGCCATTCCGGGACGCGTCCCGGCGTCCACGGTGCGCCCGCCACCTCCATATCCTTTTCCAACTTCGCCACATCCACATCGATCAGAGTATGCAGCTTCGCAAGTTGCTGTGCGAACTCGTCTGCCGCAATGTTGTAGGCTTCCTGATGAGTTTGTGTCGGTTTGCCGCTCGAGAACCGCTCGCCTTCCATAATGCCGTTCACCCGATCGTTGATCGAAGTCGGCACATTCTCGTTGCGCTTTGCCAGTTCCACATCTCCCCGCAGCGCGCGCAGGATGTCGCGATTTCGCTGCGCCAACGTATCCGCCACTGGGCCAAGCTGCCGATCCGCATTAGGCGTTTCGTGCAATGCTCGATGCATTGCGGTGAGTCGCCCATTCAAATCGTTTGCGGCATTCACCGCGCCGGAAACCGCGCGGTACAAACGCGCCACCTTGCGGTTGAACTCCTCGCGCAGCGCCCGATCCTGTGGTGTGACGCCGGCTGCCCCATCGGCTGTCACCGCGAACCTTTGTGCACTACCCAACTCGGTGACATTGCCTCCGGTTTTTTCGAACAGCCGCACGGAATACCTGCCGGGCAGCACCAGTGGCCCCATAGTCCCCGCGTCTGGGAAATCATCCTCTTCGGCATGCTCGTCGCTCGATTTCAGCATGGGCGCGGCATAGCGCAGGTCCCATGCGACCCGGTGAAAGCCCTCGGTCAGGCCCCCATTGACTCGCCGGATTGGCGCGCCTGACTCGTCGTAGACCATCATATAAACTTCCGGCTTCGGTTCTTCCGCTTCTGCCCGCAGTTCGTCGTTCGTCGGATAAGGAGCAGTCTCATTCCTTTTCGCTGCTCCTTTCTCCGCAGCCTGGCGTTTCTCTTTCAGGGTCTTGACCTTCTCTTTCAAATAATAGGTAAGCACCGCCCCGTAAGGTGGATTATCCGCGGTGTAGAAGGCATCGCCCTGAAACGCTTTTCTCATCCCCCCAAGCGGGTGCCGCTCGATGTACATCAATGCGTCCTTGACCGGAAAGGTCGCCGCATTCTGCTGGAGTCTGTCTGCTGTGATCTGCCGCAGCGGAGCAATGTCATCGAGGATGTAGAATCCTCGTCCGAAAGTCGCAACGATCAAATCATTTTCCCGCGGGTGGATCACCATGTCGCGGACTGCGATTGTCGGCAGTCCGCCTTTCAGTTGAATCCATTTCTGACCGCCATCAACCGTGAAGTAGGCGCCATATTCGGTGCCCGCGAAGAGCAGGTTCGCATTAACGGGATCTTCGGCGAAGGCCAGCACGGGGCCGTTTTCCGGCAGGTTGCCTGCAATCGATGTCCAGGTCTGGCCGTTATCCTTGGATTTCAGCAGGTACGGCTTGAAGTCCTCATTTTTGTGATTGTCGAAAGCCGCGTAAACCGTACCCGCGTCATGCTTGGACGCAGCCAGGCGGCTGACGTAGGTTTTGCCGGGAACGCTGCCGAAGGTCTCATACTTCGTCCAGGTCGAACCGCCATCTTGCGTGACCTGGATCAATCCGTCATCGGTTCCGACATAGATGACGCCTTCCTTGGCTGGCGATTCCGCCAGTGACACGATGTTTCCATAGAACGATGTCGACTGGTTTTTCGCGACCGCGTCGGCTCCCCAAACCTTGCCCATGACCGGAAGTTGGTTGCGGTCGAGTTGGCGCGTCAGGTCGGGGCTGATCGGCTTCCAGGTTTCGCCTCGATCGTCGCTGCGAAACAGGCGGTTCGCGGCAAAGTACACCCGCGTATGCGAGTGCGGGCTGACGATCAACGGTGAATCCCAGTTCCAGCGCAGCGGAGGTTCGCCTTTCCCCTCTTGCGGCTGGATCAGCAACTCCTCTCCTGTGCGCTTGTCATAGCGCACCAGCACTCCATACTGCGATTCGGCATAAACCGTATTCGGATCTTCCGGATCCACCTGCGAACGGAATCCATCCCCGCCGGTCGTGACGTACCAATCCGAATTCGCGATGCCGTTGATATTTCTGGTCCGCGAAGGGCCGCACCACGAGAAGTTGTCCTGAGTTCCGCCGCACACGTTGTAGAAGGGAGCTGCATTGTCCACGGCTACGTCATAAAACTGCACAGTGGGCAGGTTCGCTTTGAACAGCCAGTTGTCGCCACGATTGTAGCTTTCCGCGACTCCACCATCGGATCCCAAAAGATAGTAATCAGTGTCCGCTGGATCGATCCACAACGCGTGGTTGTCGCCATGATGGTTTGCCTCATTCATTTTCCGCAGAGTCTTCCCACCATCATCAGACACACGCAGCGAGACGTTCATCACGTAAATGCGGTCGACATTTTTCGGGTCGGCCACAACCTGCCCGTAGTACATCGCACCCTGATCGAATTCGTTACGGCGCTCCCAGTTCGCGCCCTTGTCTTTGGACCGGAATATTCCGCCCTTGCCATTCGCGGCTTCGATGGTGGCGTAAACCGTGTTTGCGTCAGCAGGCGAAATGGCCAACCCGATCCTTCCCATGTCCTCGGTGGGCAATCCCGACTTCAGCTTGTTCCAGGTTTCGCCCGCGTCCGTCGACTTGTAAATCGCGCTTTCCGGACCGCCGTCGATCAGCGTGAACACGTGGCGCCGCCGCTGGTATGCCGCCGCATATAGGACGTTGGGATCGCCCGGATCGATGGCGACATCCGCAACTCCGGTATTCTCACTGATGGTCAGCACATCCTTCCAGGTCTTGCCACCATCGGTGGTTTTATAGAGGCCACGGTCGCCGCCGGCTCCCCATAGGGGCCCTTCGGCCGCGACATACACGACCTTGCTGTCTTTCGGAGAGATCGCGATGCGCCCGATGTGTTCGGACTTCTTCAGCCCCATGTTCTTCCAGCTGCGCCCGCCATCTTCGGAGCGGTAGACGCCATCGCCATAGCTCACGCTGCGCTGGCTGTTGCTTTCCCCCGTTCCCACCCAGACAACCGATGGATCGTTCGGATCCAGTTCCACCGCGCCAATGGAATACGAATTCTCGCTGTCGAACACCGGCGTCCAGGTTGTGCCGTCGTTGCTGGTCTTCCACACTCCGCCTGAGGCTACGCCAACGTAGTATTCGGCGCGGTTCTTCGGATTTACGGCAAAGGCGATCACCCGTCCTGAGGCGACTGCCGGACCGATCAAACGGAAATGCAATCCGGAGAAAGTATCGGCAGCCATCTCGCCAGGCTTTTTTTCGGCCTCTTTCTCTTCGGTTTTCGCCGTCTTACTCGAAGGCTTTTGGGCCTCTTTCTCCTTGCGTCCGGGCTTGCCTGGCGGAGGCTCTTGCTTCTTGCTCTCGGGCGGCTGTTGTTGGTTTTGCGCCGCTAGGCAAGTGTTTGAAATGGATGTGAATGCGGCGAAAACGATGAGGATGGAGCTGAAGGTGCGGAAAAACGACCGATATGAACTCACTGAAACTCCGTTCCACCGCGGAAAGCCGAGACGACCGGACACCACGTAAAGCAGGGGCGCAAGTGCGTCCTCAGCTTAGCCGCAAATTGTTCATATTTTCAGCAAAACCGATATGTATACAGCATTTGGCTTCCTAGAAAAAGTGCGCTCGGCTGGTTTCCGCACGCATTAAGTCGCTAGAGCTTTGCTGGCCAATGGCACTGGCCGAATAAGAAATTCCAAAAAAGGAATGCGCCACTGCTTCATAAATTCTGCTTATACCCTCATCATCAGAATTAATTGGCAAGAAGCAAATGCCGCAGGATAGTGTAAAACGTTTGTAATGCACCTTCCCTTGATTCACTAACAGGGCAACTCAAAGGAGCTGGATTGAACGAGCTACGCGATTTTCTGGCGATCTCTTACGACGAACTGGAACAACTGAATCTGGGCGCAAAGGAGGCGCGCAAAAATCGAACCGCGGTGCACAAGGTGCAGGAGCAGCGCCTCAAGTACCTCACAGACGAGAAGCGGATCAAGGCCGTCACCGTGCTGTTCAGCGACCTCGAAGGCCGCTTGCACATGCTCGACTATGACAAGAAATTCCTCATCAAGAGCTGGGACAATTTAACTTTTGACGGTTCTTCTATTCGTGGGTTCACTGCCCAGCGCGAGAGCGATCTTCGTTTAGGCATCGATTGGAGTTCGTTTTACTGGGGACCGGCTGACATATTTGGCCCGGGCAAGGTGCTGGTCTTTGGCGATGTCATCGACAAGGGCGGTACCCCGTACAGCGCCGACATTCGCGGAATTCTTAAGACCTTCGCGGACGATTACAAGAAGAAAGAAGGCTATACCATGAACGCGGCCAACGAAATCGAAGGATTTCTGTTCCGCGGGACCGACGCCGAGCGACGTTATCATGAGACCGGCAAGTTCGAATACGTCAATACAGGTGGTTATTATCATTCGCTGCCCGGCGACCCGCTGCGCACTTTCATCGACACCACCGCTGAAGTGCAACGCGCCATGGGCTTCCAGAACGAAAAGGACCATCCCGAAGTTGCGCCTTCTCAGTTCGAAATTAACTACAGCTATGCCGAGGTGGTAAACGCTGCCGACCAGATTCAGCTCTACAAACTCATTTGCCGGCAGGTCGCGACCAAGATGGGCTTCACGGCGTCGTTTTTGCCGAAGCCCGTGGTAGGTGTGAACGGTAACGGCATGCACACGAATGTTTCTATCAGCAAGAACGGCAAGAATCTTTTTTGGGATGCCAAGGGCGAAGAAATGCTCAGCAAGGACGGCTGGGCTTTTCTGGATCGCATACTGACCCACGCTAATGATATCTGCCTCATGCTGAACCCCAGCGTGAACGCATACCGGCGACTTGACCCGCATTTCGAGGCGCCCAATCAGATCAAGGCCTCGCCTACCGATCGCGGCTCTATGGTGCGCATTCCTATCGGTAATGAGAGGAGCATGCGTGTGGAGATTCGTTCCGTGGCTCCCGATGCCAATCCCTACATGGTGATGTACTCCATCTTCAAGACCGGCCTGGATGGCGAGACCGCCAAGATTAAGAACCTGCGGCAGGCTGAACGCTATTTACCAGACAATGTCTACACCGCCATCGATAACTTCCGCAAATCCGCGTGGGTCAGTAAAATGCTCGGCGAAGACGTGAAGGGGCGCTATGCCGATCTGAAACAGGCATCCGCTGATCGCTGTCCGCGTCTGCTGGGTACTTTCGTGAAAGCTCCCGAGGTTCAATATCACCACGACGTCTACAATCAATACCTGTGGAATCTCTTTTAGAGTGCGGCGGGTAAGGACTCTCACCTCTGCTCAAGTTGCGCGTGAGTATTATGGTCGGGATGAGCGAGTGCACCAGTGTCCTGATTGCAGTGTCGTTGCCCGCGTAGTGGGTTCTCCAACTCGGACCCGTGAATGACGGCAGGTTAAAATGTCAGAAGCTGGTCAGTGACTCAGCTTTGTCATGCCCTCTCGCGACTTCATCTTCTGGGAAGTGGATCCACAGGCTGATTTCATGCTGCCGGGCGGAAGATTGTATGTTCCGGGAGCGGAAAAGCTTTTGCCAAATTTCCGCAAGCTCACCAATGCTGCTCGCGACGGACGCGTCTTTCTTGTCTCCCATGGATGTTTCCACACGCCGGACGATCCCGAATTCAAGCAGTTTCCACCCCACTGCGTGAAAGGCACTTCGGGGGCGGACTTCGTCCCTGACGCTCTTACCGATTCCATTTTTCGGGTGGAAAATACCAGCACGGCTAAGCTGCCCGATGATCTCGATTCCCATCATCAGGTACTGCTTGAAAAACAGACTCTTGACATTTTCCAGAGCCGCCACGCTGACTCTCTTGTGGCGCGCTTGGGAACGCAACCTCAATTCACCGTCTTCGGGGTGGTGACTGAATATTGCGTACGCCTAGCGGCCAAAGGTCTGCTGGAGCGCGGACGGCGCGTCAGTGTCGTGCGTGATGCGATTGAAACGCTGGATCCCGCCGCAGGTGAGCGAACTGTCGCCGAGCTTCGCGAACTCGGGGCCCAGTTCACCACCGCGCAGGAAGCCCTCGCCGCCGTTTACCGCTAGACGCGGTTGTGGAAGTGCCCGCCGGTTCAAAATCTACCAAGGCACCGGTTAACTCTAAAAAATATCTCGGCTAAGGTGTTTGACTAATTGCCAAAACACCTGGACTGGTCTATCTTGCACTCGCCTTCCGGCTGGAATGCACCGGTCTTGAGACGTACGTTCAAGCACGCGGGCCCGTAAGAAGACTCCCCCACTTTACGGAACGAAAGCAAAGATTCCCCCCAATTATCTCGACGGAGAGTTGAAGATGCCACTTCGTCTATTGCTGGTATCGTGCCTTGTGAGTACCTGCCTGCTTGCCCAGGTTCCGCAGTCCAGTCATGTCTGGCTTATCACCGAGGAGAATCACAGTTATGAAGACATGATTGGCAACTCGGATATGCCTTACTTCAACTCACTGGCTAATCAATATGGGTTAGCCACTCAGTACTATTCCAACCAGCACAGCTCGCTTTCGGCATTGATGTGGCTAGTCGCCGGTCAGCCGGTGACCAGCAATCCAGACACGACTTCGTGTTACGACGTGGACAATATGGTCCGCGAATTACTGGCCCTCAATCTCACCTGGAAGGCTTACGAAGAGGACCTGCCCTATCCCGGTTTTCAGGGGTTGCAGTCGGGAAATTATGTTCGCCGTCATAATCCGCTCATCGATTTCACCGATTCCTGCACGGCAAGCCAGGAACTGAACAGTGTTCCTTACACGCAACTAGCCATCGACATGCAAAACGATGCGACTCCTAACTACGCATACATCACTCCCAATCTGCAGGACGATGGTCACGACGGCACCCTTGCGCAGGAAGACGCATGGCTTGCTGCCCAGGTTCCGGCGATACTCGCGCGTCCAGAATTCCAGCCTGGCGGCGACGGGCTCCTGTTCATTGTGGCCGACGAAGGTAATCTCACGAGCGATGACCGCTGCAGTTCACAAATTTCGACTGGTTGTGGCGGCCACGTAGCCACAGTGCTAATCGGACCGCAAGTGAAACCCGCGTATCAGTCGCAGACCTTGTATGCGCATGAGAATCTTCTTGCGACCGTCTGCGCCGCACTCGGCCTGAAGACTTGTCCCACAGCCGGCGCGACCGCCAGCCCCATGCTCGACTTTTTCAACACGGTTTCCATTACGACCCCATTCTCGGGCGCCGCGGTCGCTTCGCCGGTGCCGATCGTTGCCACGACTGCCGATAGCAGCAATGTCTATTCCATGCAGGTCTATGTAGACAACACCCTGCAATACCAGGTTAGTGCGAATTCCGTGAATACCTCAATCCCGATGGCCCAGGGCAAGCACTACGTTCTTGTGCAGTCGTGGGATAATGCGGGTGGCATCCATAAGCGTGGGGAGTACGTGACCGTGCAGAGTGAAGCCGTATTGGTGAAATCGCCCAGTCCGAATGCGGTGGTTTCTTCACCGGTCGCGGTAAGCGCTTTGGGCGGTGGGCAGAAGCCTGTGAATACCATGCAAGTGTACGTCGACAATGTACTGACTTACCAAGTGAATGCCAGTTCTGTGCAAACCCACATCTCGATCAGCCCAGGTGTTCACACCTTTTCCATACAGGCCACTGACAATTCTGGTGGTGTGACCAGTAATACGTTCACTATCACGGTAGCAAATCCCAGCCTCACCATCGCGTCTCCCAGCAACAACCTTGCCCAATATTCTCCCATTCAACTTACAGCGACTACCTTGGACGCGAGCCCAGTTACCCAGATGCAGGTGTATGTGGATAACGTGTTGCAGTATCAGGAGACCGGCAACGGCATAAACACTCCGTGGAACATGAGCGTAGGGCAGCACTATTTGTTGTTTCAGGGGACCGACACGGCGGGACGCATTTTGCAGCAAGGCGTAAACGTTAATGTGCTGAATATCCCAGTGACTATCTCAACGCCGGCGCCTAACGCGGTGGTTGCTTCTCCCGTGGCCATCCAAGCGAGCGCTCCTGACGACTCGCCGATCACCACCATGCAGCTCTACGTCGACAATGTTCTCCAATACCAGGTAAGCGGCAATACTGTGAATACGTCCCTAACCATGGCGAATGGACAGCACTATCTCGTTGCCCAGGCATGGGACGCAGTGGGCAATACTTATAAAACCGGTATTTACATCACAGTGAATGGCCAGTCGGGCGTAAAGGTAAGCTCGCCCATCAATAAATCCCAGGTAAGTTCGCCGGTGCACTTCGTTGCCAGCGCTTTCGCTCCAAACTGCCAGGCGGGTATCGATTCCATGCAGATTTATTCGGCGCCGGGTGTGAAGATTTACAGCGTTCATGCTTCCAGCCTCAATACATGGCTCGCGCTCTCGAGCGGTCTTTACAACGCCACCGTGCAGGCGTGGGATAAATGCGGCAATGTATTCAAAACGCCTGTCACCTTCACGGTCTTTTAACGCGACTTTCCTTGCGAATGCAATGAAATGGACCGGATTTCCACAGGCAAGTCCTGGTCTGTGTTGTCCCTCTGCCATGGGAAGGTCTATCCTGTCACTCATTCACACAAGGAACTCCCCCTATGGACTATTTTCATCGCGAGATCATTACCGACACACGCACTGCAAAGCCTTGCGCTTTCTGCCAGCATCAGGATCCCGAGTTCCACAACCGCAGGCTCATGGATCAAGTTGTACAAGACAGTGACACCGCCTCGGGACATGTCACCGAAGATGGGCATGTACGGCATCGTATTCTTGAGTTACTGAAGAAAATGCCGGTGGCCCAAAAGCACGTCCACCCCGCCGCATAGATCAACGGGCTCTCGCGTCTGAATTCTTAGTGCGGTGTCCTCCGCATTAGCTATGTGTAAATATAGGTGGAGGCCCACATGAAAGCCGCACTCCTTCGCCTGCCCAGACCGGTTTCTGAACGTCCCCTCACAATAGAGGAGTACCCGCGGCCGGGGTTGCAGCCCAATCAGGTTCTTTTGAGAGTTCGCGCTTGTGGCGTGTGCAGGACTGATCTTCACATCGTTGAAGGTGAGTTGCCGCAATGCCGCAAGCCGTTAATTCCCGGGCATCAGATCGTGGCCGACGTGGTGGATAGCGGGGGCGGGCGCCTTCCCGTGGGTGCGCGGGTTGGCATCTCCTGGGTCGGGGGCGTTGACGGGACCTGCTGGTATTGCCGTCGCAGTCTGGAAAATCTCTGCGATTCGCCAACCTTCACTGGCTATACTGTCGATGGCGGCTATGCCGAATACGCCGCCGCCCGAGAGGATTTTTGCTTTCCTCTGCCGTCCGCCCTCGATGACCTGCACGCCGCTCCGCTGCTCTGCGCCGGTATTATTGGTTTCCGTAGTCTGCGAGTGGCCGGTGTTGAATCGGGAGATCGCGTAGGTCTCTTTGGCTTCGGCGCATCCGCGCATCTTGCTATTGCGGTTCTCCACTCCTGGAAATGTGAAGTATATGTTTCGACTCGTGGCGAGTCTCATCGCAAATTGGCGGAATCGTTAGGAGCGACATGGGTGGGCAGCGAGAAGGATCATCCCCCGGTTGAACTGGATCGCGCGATCACGTTCGCGCCCAGCGGCGACGTGGTCCTGGCGGCGCTATCAAGCCTGCGCAAGGGCGGAGTCGTGGCGATCAACGCCATTCATCTCGATCGCATGCCACAGTTCGACTACGATCGCCTGCTGTGGGGGGAGCGCCAGATTCGTAGCGTGGCCAATATGACGCGTTCCGATGCTCGTGATTTCTTGCAAACCGCGGCCGAGATTCAGTTGCGTCCCAAAGTCACACAATTTCGCCTGCACGATGCAAATGAAGCGCTGCAGGCGGTCAAGAGCGATGCCATCGACGGCGCCGCAGTAATTATCATGTAAATGATTTTGGCTGCATGTGTATAACTTACAATTAGAAAAGATCAGCACCTTCAGCGTGACTCCCGGCTTCGCAGCGCCCATCGCGCGGCGTGAAATCCGCACATTCCGTGTACGCCGCCTCCGGGCGGGGTAGAAGACGAGCAAATAAACAGATTTCGCGCCGAGGTGGCATAGTAGCGACCGGTAGGACGAAATAAAAATTGCCGCACATCCAGCGCGCCGCCGTTGATGTCACCCCCGACAAGATTCGCATTCATTTTCTCCAGCGCGGCTGGAGATGACACATGGCGTGCCAGCACGCAATCGCGAAATCCGGGTGCAAAACGCTCAATCTGTGCCTCCAGTCGCGGCAGCATGTCGAAGTCCGAGCCGTTTGGCACGTGACAATAGGCCCACGCGATATGCTTTCCTTGCGGTGCGCGCAGCGCATCAAAAAGGCTGGGCTGGGATAATAGAACGTAAGGTCGCTCCGCCGGTTTGCCATCGCTCACCTCTCGTTCAGAGGTTGCGACTTCCGCCGCGGTGCCCCCCAGGTGGAGCGTGGCCGCTTGAGCACACTCCGGTGCCCTCCACGGAATAGGAGCCGAGAGGGCATAGTCGACCTTAAACGCTCCCGGCCCGTAGCGGAATCGTCCCAGCCTCCGCTTGTATTCCTGTGATAGGCGATCGCCGGCGATGTGCAGCAGTTGCCGTGGCGTAACATCGCAAAGCACGAGTTCGTATCCGTCCAACTCCGCTATATTCCCAATTCGTGTGGAGGTCTTCAACTCGCCGCCGTGCTCGAACAGATACTTGCAAAGTGCAGTTGTAATCGCTTGTGCTCCCCTGCGTGGGATCGGCCAACCAACCACGTGCGCCGCCACGCCCAGCAGCATTCCGAAGGCGGAACTCAGGGGCGCATCGAGGTTCAGAAATGAATGAGCCGCGAGTCCCGCAAAAAGCGCCTTGGTGCGGTCTTCGCGAAAAAGAACCGAACTCACCTTCGTGGCTGGAGGAAAGGCAAGGGCTCCGAAGCGCGCCATCAACCATGGATGCCGCGGAACCAATGGCACCGGGCCCAGGGCTTCTGCTGAGAATTCCTGCCAATGATCGACAAAGGGCTGCATTACCCGTTGCCACGCTCGGCCATCGCGTCCCAGCCCTTCTTGCGTCGCCCGCAGATCGCGATACAACATCACCGCTGTGCCATCATCAAGCGGATGTGCCAATGCTGCGGGCGGTTCGATCCATTCCAGCCCATGCTGTTGTAGCGGCAGCGTGGAAAAAAAAGGAGAGGCGGCAGCCAGCGGATGCACTGCTGAACCCGCGTCATGATGGAATCCCGGAAGGGTCAGTTCCATTGTCCGCGCCCCGCCGCCGGGCTGTGCTTCCGCTTCGCACACGTCCACGTGCCAGCCCGCCTGCGCCAGCACGATCGCCGCTGACATGCCATTCGGCCCTGAGCCTACGACGCAAGCTCTCCTGGTCATAAACGGTGCCCACGCGCGCGAAGTGGAGTGCCTCTCACAGGGATTTCATCTTTCAGCAGAGCCGGTTCACATTCGTGGAGGCAAGGAAGGCCACCCCAGTACCTGCAGTTTTCCATCCGGGGTGCGCAGCAGCGTAGGTGCATACAGACCGAGCAGTCGTCGGTTCCACCAGAGCCCGGTCGCGCGTTTCTCGGACAAGGACGTGAACCAGTATTGCCATAGTACCGCCCGCACCTGGCGGGGAGGAGCCTGCGAGAACGGATTGTTCGCAAACAAGGCCAGTACATCGCGATCATTGGCGAGTAATCTCTCTTCGGTGCTCGGCACAATCGGATATTCCCTCCACGATCCCAGCGATGCAAACCACAGGTTCCAATCGAAACGCGGTTGGTACGGTGCATAGATTCCCGGCGGCTTGCTCGGGTCCTGCGGCTTGTAGCGGAATGGATAAGCTGTCCAATTCTGTCCGTCATTTGACCCCTGAAACTCAATCTCGTAACGCCCGCGCGTCATCACTGCAAACAGTCCATACCGGTTGGCAATGCGAAATGGGTCGAGTGCAGTGACCGGCCACGTCGGGAGGGGAAGTCGCGGGATCATTTGCACCACAGTTACGTAAAACACAAGCGTGAGTACGGCTGCCGACAAGGCCAGCTTCAGCCTCGATACCTGTGCGCGCCAGTTTCGGCGCAAACTCGTCCGCGGCGCCGATGCTGATTGGGCATCACCGGAAGCAGCGCCCGCGTCTGTACCCACTGCAGATGCTAACGGCTGCCTTACAGCGCTCTTCATTGTCGGAATGCGCGTGCTCCATTTCTCCGGAAGCCATTGCAGCAGAAATTCGTCATCCAGCAGCAGGAATCCCAGTGCCAGCACCAGGTAATTCAAGAAGGTGTAATTCGCGGTGAGAATCACTCCGATTTCCCAAGGAGTGACAATAAAGAAACAAACGATTCGCCATCGCCGCCCCAGAAACAGCATCCAGACTAGCCCCAGCTCCAGCACGAGTGTTGCGCCCGCGCTGCCCACATGAAACCAGTGGGGCAGGTGCTGGGCATACCAGCCGATCCAGGTTGGCAAGGGGCCGTTTTGATAGTACTCGTCCATGGCGGTGAGGTGGCGCCATTGCGGGTCTCCGCTCGCCAGCTTCACCATTCCTGATTCGAAGTAGATGCGAAACCACTCCCATTGCAGCAGGAACAAGCTGGCGCGTAACGACGGATGCAAAGCTCCAATGCCGGGGCGAATTCCCCGAGGGGCAAAAAACAGCGCGATGAACGTTGCTTCCAGCAGCATGCCGTCCGACTGGTATCCGGAGAAATCTTCAGCTGCGCTGACGAACGACAGAAAACATACGAAGCAGATCAGCAGGGTTGCGCGCGGCCACACATTCAGAACCAGAAGCACCGAGGCGGCCATTCCCGTCCAGCACAAAGCCATCAGCATGTGCAGCCCGGTCGACCACCACAGCAGGGTTGGCGCGTACCAGTAATGCAGCGCGCCGCTCATCGAGCGCGCCACAGCGGCAAGGTACTCGTTGGATGGAAGAATACCGTTCTGGCCAATGAGACCTCGGATCTGAAAGGCCAGTGAGTAAAACGCGGAAAAGTGAATCAGACCGAGCGCGCGTAGAAAGAGCCAGCGTGCCAGCAGGCGTTCTGAGGCGCCGCGTTCGGAGTCGAACAGCCAGCGGACAACGGACGCGGGAGTCCAGTCCATGGGCTGCGTCATTATATGCGCGCCGCTAACCGAACGGACGAGGAACGCCGACGGGATGGCAGCCAGGACCGGTCGATGCGGAGCACGACGCGAAGGCATGTTTCTTTTCAGCCTTGCGGCGTACTGCGGCTTTGGAGGTCGAGAGGGTACCCTGCCGCTGTTTCGACTATGCCGCGCTGGCTTTGGCTTCTTGCCGATGCCCCGCCAGGTTCGCGCGATCGCCTCTTTCTTCCTCGGCCTCTGAGACCATGGCCCGGACTTCCAGCCAGTGCTCAAGAGTGTATTCGTAACTCAAATCGTCAGAACCAGCGAACTGGGGTGCGACTGTGGAAATTACAACAGACGTTGCGGCAGAAACTTTGGCAGTGCTTGGGTCCGTCATAAAAAACCATCCTGCGGAATGAGGGATACGGACCCCAAGACACTAAATCCATCCCTGCTCTCCGTCCAACTCATAATTTTCATGCGGCCCATCAAAATTCCTTGCCTCGGGGGAATTTCTGGGAGAGAAATGCCAGGCAGGGTGAACCAGACGACCAGGCGGCCTTGCGCTACGCTCTGTTACTGTCGTTGTGGCCAGTCCGCTTCTCGGGGTAATATTCCGCGCGGCCAGATCTGTGCTTGGCGCGACCGCTCCGCGATCATGAGCTGCGATGCGTCGGCGCGCAATCCCGCTTTCGTGCTCGCAAGTGGAGGACCGCGAATGGAGTGACAGGCCGCGTGTGAGAAACTCATGGAGGATGCAATGCGAAAGAGAATACTGCTGGGAGTAATTTCTTTAGTAGCGACGGTTGTGGTTGCCGCTGACATTGAACCGCTGAACGTAAGGCCGGGTCTTTGGCAGGTAACGACCACTACCACCATCCAGGGTATGGGCGCTCCACACACCCAGAGTTATAAGTCATGTGTAACGAAAGAAAACGCGGACAAGTACCCGTTCCCCGACAGGGACAACGACTGTAAATATAACGTTCAGAGTTCCACGAGCAGCCACATGGATGTGAGCGGAAACTGCGTGTACTCGCAAGGCCAGACGGCCAACTTCAAGCTCCAGCTTCAGGTCATCGACTCCGAAAATGTTCGAGGTAACGGAGAACTGACTATGGCCGGCGGGCCATCGACCATGCACGGAGAATATTCCGGCAAGGGCAAGTGGATCGCCTCAAGTTGCCCCGCGGGGATGAAGTAAACGTCCGCGAGCTACATCGTGTTGTCGCGCTATCAAGCACGGATGCCCTCATAACGGTAAAATGCAGGCATTGCATCGCGCTGCCCGGGTGGCGAAACTGGCAGACGCACGGGACTTAAAATCCCGGGTCCCTAAAAGGACGTACCGGTTCGATTCCGGTCCCGGGCACCACTGCGCGGAATTAAACTCAACTTTGCTGGCCGAAGCTGCGACTTCCAGCACGGAACAGCATCTCACCTATATGGATCAAAGCTGTTTCGAAATCGGCTTGGCTGTGGTGGCGCTATTCCTGCTTGCCAAGTTCGCCGTGCAGGTTGCGATCGGAAGTTTCCACTAAGATTGCGCGGCACGTTGTTGAAGTACTGCTGAACTCCCCTAAGCGCCCCAAAATGTTCAAGCCCACCCCAAACTCGCAAGTTAAAGGGTGGGCCTAGTGAACCCATTCTGCCTGCTCGACGACTGACCGGGGAGCAGTGAAGCGAGCCACCAATGCCAGTAAAATCGGTGTGCGTCGTCGTGTCCAGAGGAAATGTGACCCTGGGACATTAGTACCTATGTTCCGTTTCGGAGCGGTGTCAATGCTGGGAGTTCTTGAAGGAGGGGTTTCAGCAGTACACGTGTCAATTCCACCCAGGTTGGATAGATTAGGTTCCCATTACAATCCCGAGGTGTGAGGGGATTGAATAAATCGGAAGCGCGAATTCCAGGATCCCGACCAGCACGGATCTACGCCGATTTCTTCATTTGCAAGATCGGATCGCGCATTTCAAGTGCGCGGTTCAGTTCTTCGGCAAGCTCAATCAGTTTCTTTGGGTCAGTTTCCTTGGCCACTTCGGCCGCAATCTCTTGCCAAGTGCGAATGGGCTTGCGGTCTTGTGACATAAGAATTCCTCCCTTCGCACAGCCAACCTCATGGCGTGAACCCGAAATGAGGCTTGAAGTTCTGCGGAATCTAAAATAAAGCAGACTTTTTCTCGACTCCAAAGTGCCGAAAATGCCATCTTTTCAGGAACAGCGCGGAACGTCTGCCTTCGAGTGTCGTTCCGGCCACGATCACGGGGATGGCACTTCGCTATATGCCTCTGTCTCGCCCTCCGCGACTCGGTTTGCCTGATAACTGCTATCCCGTCTATGTCTGCCACTCCTCTGTAACCTCTACTCAGTCAAGGGAAAAATTACCCCGCGTGCTTTGACTTGTTGCCTCTTTGCAAACAGTTCGACGTTTGGCACCACGTGTGCAATCGAATATTGCAGGTATTTTGGTTGCAACGAAAAGGCTCGAACAGTAATCCATTCATGTAGTGTCGCTCTAAATATTCATCCAGCGTTGTTTGATCAAGTAATTTCTATTTGTTATCTCGCCATTCTCGGCGAACTGTCCCGGAGGGTAGGCAATGGCAGTCCGCATCCTGATTGCTGATGATCACGAAGTCGTGCGCCGCGGCCTTAGCTCGTTGCTCGAAGCCTGCGAAGGATGGCAGGTGATCGGCGAGGCGGTGGATGGCCGCGAAGCTGTCGCCAAAACCAAAGAACTTAAGCCCGATCTCCTCATCATGGACATTGGCATGCCTAACCTCAATGGCCTCGCCGCTGCCGGCCAGATTCTGCACGACAATCCCAGCCAGCGCATTCTGATCCTGACGGTCAGCGACTCCGAGGCCATTGTGCGTGAGGTGCTCGAGGTCGGCGCCCGTGGTTTTGTGCTCAAGTCAGACGCCGCACGTGACCTTGTCACCGCAGCTGAAGCGCTGCTGAAAAACCGTACTTTCTTTACCTCCCATGTCGGTGAAATGGTACTGTCCGGGTATCTCAATGGCGGCCAAAAACTTCCTTCTGTACCCCGCCTGACGTCCCGCGAGCGGGAAATCATCCAGTTGCTAGCGGAAGGGAAGAGCACCAAGGAGGTCGCATCCATTCTTGATCTCAGTGTGAAGACCGCGGAAACTCACCGCAGCAACATCATGCGCAAATTAGGCATTCACTCGGTGAGCGGGCTGGTCATGTACGCGATCCGCAACAACATTATTCAAGCCGAAAGCCTGGGATTCCCCGCCGGGCAAAACTTTTCACTCTCCTGATCTGTTATTTCTCGTTTCGTAGCACACGTCTCGCCGCCTGCTCCCCGGCAGGCGGACGTTCTCTCCTGTAAGATGTGTGGCCAAGCTATGAAGCGCTTGCGGCAGCTTGCCAAACCTTACCGCATCACCCATGGAAAGCACTTTCGCCTGAAAGACTTCGATCCCGCCGACACGGGCACAATTGCCTCCGAAGACAGCGCCAGCGCGGACCTGCAGAAAAGCGTCGAAACTCTTGCCGATCTTCAGGACAGACTTTACGCACAGGATCGCTGGGCCCTGTTACTGATCTTCCAGGCCATGGACGCCGCGGGGAAGGACAGCACCATCAAGCACGTAATGTCGGGCGTGAATCCGCAAGGTTGCCAGGTGTACTCATTTAAAGCGCCGTCTGAGGAGGAACTCGATCACGACTACTTGTGGCGCACCATGCAGCGCGTGCCTGGGCGCGGGCGCATTGGCATTTTCAACCGCTCCTATTACGAGGAAGTCCTCGTAGTCCGCGTGCATAAAGCAGTCTTTGAAAGGGAAAAACTCCCGCCACCGCTGGTGACGAAGGATATCTGGAGTGAGCGCTACGAGGATATTTGCGCGTTCGAGCGCTACATGACCCGCAACGGCATTCTGGTTCGCAAGTTCTTCCTGCACGTTTCAAAGGAGGAACAAAAAAAGCGCTTTCTCGCTCGCCTGGACGAGCCAGAAAAGAACTGGAAGTTTTCCGCGGCCGACGTCCACGAACGTCAATATTGGGACGACTACATGGAGGCCTACCAAGACATGATTCGCAATACGGCGAGCTCTGAAGCTCCATGGTTCGTGGTTCCGGCGGATCATAAGTGGTATGCGCGACTGGTAGTGGCTGCCGCCGTGGTGGGCACGCTCGAGAAGCTTGATCTCTCTTATCCGAGGTTGGACGCCCAACAACGTAAAGACCTAGCAAAAGCCCGGCAGGTGCTCATGCGCGAAAAGTAGTGTGCCTCGTACGAAGGACTGATTCAGCGAATCGCGTCTGCGCTCGCTCCCTTGTTGACCGATGTCTTCTCCCGTAAGATAGTCGGTTCCATTCTTCCCTGGGGTGTAATCAGATGTTTCACACAAAGCGCATTGCTGCGTGGTCTGTATGCGTGCTCATTCTTTTCTTCTCTAATCTCTCCGTTCGCGCTCAGGAAACAACTGAGCGCACCCGTAAACCCGCCACGGAACAGAAACCTGCTGAAACCCAGCCTAAAGCCGAAGAAGCCAAAGACGAGCATGAGGACCCTCTCTTCAAGGGCATGAAGTACCGGGTGATTGGTCCATTCCGCGGTGGCCGCTCGCTCACTGCCGCCGGAATTCCTGGTGATCCCACCACCTACTATTTCGGATCCACCGGCGGTGGCGTGTGGAAGTCCACGGATGGTGCCCTGACCTGGACCTCGGTCTTCGACAAGGAAGGCACATCCTCCATTGGCAGTGTGGCCGTCGCTCCCTCTGAGCCTACAACGATCTACGTCGGCACCGGCGAGGCTTGTATTCGCGGCAATATCTCGCATGGCGACGGAGTCTACAAATCGCTCGATGCAGGAAAGACCTGGAAGAATATGGGGCTCCGCGACAGCCGTGCTATCGGCAAGCTGATCGTTCACCCGCGCAACCCTGACATTGTCTTCGTCGCGGCCCTCGGCCATCCCTTCGGACCCAACCAGGAGCGAGGGGTTTTCCGAACCACTGATGGCGGCAAGACGTGGGACAAGGTTTTATACAAGGATGAGAACACGGGTGCTGTCGACATTGCCTTCGATCCGCACAATCCCAATGTCCTTTATGCTTCGTTATGGCAAGCGCGGCGCACGCCCTGGAATCTTTCCAGCGGCGGCCCGGGCAGCGGAATCTATCGTTCCAATGACGGGGGCTCTACCTGGAAGCAGTTGACCGAGCATGGCTTGCCCAAGCTTCCTTACGGCCGGGTCGGCGTGGCCGTTGCCGCCAATTCCGACCGCGTGTATGCCTTGATTGAAGCTCACGATGGCGGACTGTACCGTTCGGATAATGGCGGAGATACCTGGGAACTGGTTAACGCGAATCACAGCTTCACGCAGCGCGCCTGGTACTACATGCACGTGATCGCCGATCCGCAGGATGCCGACACGGTGTACATCATGAACGTGGACGCGTACAAGTCCACTGATGGGGGCCGCAGCTTTAACAAGGTGAAGATTCCTCATGGCGACAACCACGGCCTGTGGATCGATCCGAAGGATTCGCGACGTCTCATCGCTTCTAATGATGGTGGGGTGACGGTCTCGCTCGATGGTGGCAAATCATGGTCGCGCCAGGATAACCAACCCACCGCGCAGTTCTATCATGTGATTACCGACACCCGTACTCCTTATTACGTCTATGGCGCGCAGCAGGACAACAGCACCATTGCGATCGCCAGCCGCAGTGACGAGAGCACCATCAATCGCTCCAATTGGTACGCCGTTGGCGGCGGTGAAGCCGGTTATATTGCGCCCTATCCTCCCGATCCGAATATTGTGTACGCCGGCGATTACCAGGGAAATCTAACCCGCTTCGACAAGCGCACTGGGCAGCTTAAGAACATTGCTGTGCAACCTGATCTGTCCGACGCCTATGGCGCCGCGAATCTCGAGCACCGTTTTCAGTGGACTGCGCCGCTGATCATTTCTCCCCATGATCCCAACACTATCTATTACGGGGGCGAACGTATCTTCAAGACCACCGATGCTGGCATGCATTGGGAAGCGATCAGTCCCGACCTCACCCGCAACGACAAAAGCAAGCAGCAGCCCTCGGGTGGCCCCATCACGATCGACGATACTGGCACCGAGTATTACGACACCGTGTTCAGCATCGCGGAGTCGCCGCTTACGCGCGGCTTGATCTGGGCAGGCACCGATGACGGACTGATTCAACTGACGCGCGACGGCGGAAAGAACTGGGCTAACGTCACTCCAAAGGATCTGCCGGAGTGGAGCCGCATCAGCCTGATTGAAGCCTCGCCGCACGATGCCGGCACGGCTTACGTTGCCGTCGACCGCCATCAACTCGACGATCTCAAGCCCTACATCTACAAGACGAGCGATTACGGCAAGACATGGTCGCGGTTAGGGAAGGGAATTCCTGACAGCACGTTCGTTCGCGCGGTACGCGAAGACCCCAAGAAGCGCGGGTTGCTCTACGCGGGTACAGAGAGCGGTGTTTATGTCTCCTTCAACGATGGCGCCGACTGGCGCGCCATGCAGCTCAACCTGCCGCGCGTGCCCATCCACGACTTAGTCGTCAAAAACGACGATCTCGTTGTTGCCACACACGGCCGCTCGTTCTGGATCCTGGACGACGTGAGCCCGCTGCGTCAGTTCACCGACCAGGTGGCCAAGGACGACGTTCACCTCTACGCCCCGGCAACCGCTTACCGCATTCACGCGGATCCCGACGCTCCCGCCAAGGCCGTGCTGAACGGCCAGAATCCACCTGCGGGCGGCGTAATTTACTATTACCTGAAAGAGGCTCCCAAGGACCTGGTCACCATCGAGATCCTCGATGGCTCCGGTTCCGTAATTCGCGCCTATTCCAGTAAGAAGTTGCAGCCGCTTGACGAGCCGCTCGACCCGGATGACAAGAAACCGGAGAAGCAGATCAAGGCGGAAGGAGGTCTCAACCGTTTCCTTTGGGATATGCGCTATGAGGGCGCCAGCAGCGTTCCCGACTACTATCTGTACGAGTACAAAGAAGGCGCTCGCGGTCCGTTTGCTTTGCCCGGGCAGTATCAGGTGCGGCTGACTGTCGACGGCAAAAGCCAGACCGCTCCCCTGGAGGTAAAACTCGATCCCCGGGTCAATGCGGCTACCGCGGATCTCCAGAAGCAATTCAAGTTGCTGATGGAAATTCGGGACGAGCTCACGCGCACGTACGACACCGTCAACCAGATTCAGGATGTGCGCTCACAGGTTAATGGCTTGTCGAAGCGCCTCCCTGACCCGGGCAACTCCAAGGTGGTTCTGACCGCCGCTAGTGCTCTTGACCAGAAACTTATTGCTCTCCGCGATCAGCTCATCAACTTGAAAATCGCTGCCAACGAAGATTCCCTGCGTTTTGCCCCCCAAGTCGATGGCAAGCTTGCGTACCTGGCGATGGCTGTCGGCGGAGACTCCGATACCCCGCCCACGGAAGGCGAATACCGCGAGTTTGAAAAGCTCAAGAAGCAGGTGGATGATCACGTCGCGCAGTGGTCGGAACTTCAGCGCACGGATCTGGCCAGTTTCCAAAAGCTGACCAGCGATCAGGGTATACAGGCCATCGTCGTGCCCTCTCCCAGTTCAGCGCAGAGTTCAGGAGAAGAGCCGAAATAGTAACTTTGTAGAAACGAATTCGAGCACCGCGTCCTTGAAGCCGGATGAATACGCTTGCGGCTTGCTAGCGGCAGTGTGTGCAGGCAGGGACCCACTCAGTGATCGCGCCCCATCGTTTCCATATGTCGTTTCGCGACTTTTTGCCATTCCGCATTGCATTTCCTTTCCATTCAGCATCTAACTGGGTAACGGTCCCAAATTCACACCGGCTTAGAATGAAGTGACTGGCCGGTTGTCCGTTTTCAAATCTAGGAGGCAGATGCAAACGCCCAGACCCACGGCTGGGTCGACGTTTGACAACTTACTCTTGCGTCTCGATGGCGCACCCACACCTCGTTGCCTGGCCAGGTGGCGATGGCGCGCGCTTGCCGTTCTTATCGCGTTGCTTTCGGCCGCTGCAAGCAGTCCAGCGCAGGCTGGCAATCTCATCAGCATGGATCAGGCCATTGATCTGGCCCTGACCCACAATCATGCACTACAGGCAACTCGCACACTCATCCTGCAAAACCAGGCCCAGGAAATCACCGCCAACCTTCGGCCGAATCCCACCTTCGGCTTCGATTCGCAGTTCATCCCGATCTTCAGTCCCGGTTCTTTCTCTCTCGATAACCTGAACGTCACACAGCAGTTCGATGTTGGCATCGGATATCTGTTCGAGCGCGGCCACAAGCGGCAACGCCGGCTGCAAGCCGCTCGCGACCAGACCTCAGTCACGCGCGCCCAGGTTACCGATGCGGAGAGAACTCTAATCTTCAATGTCGGACAGCAATTCATTGCCGTTCTTCTGGCCGAGTCTTCGCTGCAACTCGCCCAGCAGGATCTGAGCAGTTTTCAGCAGACCGTCGACATTTCCGAGACGCAATACAAGTCGGGTTTCATTAGCGAAGGCGACTATCTCAAAATCAAGCTGCAGTTATTGCAGTTCCAGACCGACGTCTCTTCGGCGCGCCTGGCGCGCGTGGAGGCCCTCGCGGGATTGCGACAATTGCTGGGATATGAAGCGGTCGGCGCGGACTTTGACGTGCTCGGCCAGTTGGAATACCAGCCGGTGAAATCCAGCGAGGACGATCTTCGCGCATTGGCATTGCGCCAGCGGCCTGATTTCCGTGCGGCTGAACTGGGCATCACCGCGGCCCAAAGCCAGATCCTACTTGCCAAGGCGAATAGCAAACAGGATGTGACCGGCACCTATGATTTCACCCATGTCTCCGGTCAGAACACGGCGTCGGTGTTTGTCAGTTTCCCATTGCCCATCTTCGACCGCAACCAGGGAGAAATCGCTCGCACCCGTTACGCCCTCACCCAGGCTCAGCAGCAACAGCAGGCTGCCAGCGACATCGTCCTCACGGACGTCACCAACGCTTACGAGACGGTTCGCAGCAACGATGAAGTGGTGAAGCTCTATACTTCCGGGTATCTGAAAAATTCCCAGGACTCACGCGATATAAGCGAATACGCGTACAAGCGAGGTGCCGCCAGCCTCCTGGATTACCTGGACGCTGAGCGCAGTTATCGTGCAGTGCAATTGGCCTACCGCCAGGCGCTCGCGTCATACATGACCGCTGTCGAACAGCTCAAGCAGGCTGTGGGAACGAGGAACTTGCCATGAAGCGACGGAGCAAGCTAGCCACATTAGCGTCATGTTGCGCTCTGCTTGGGGCGTTTCTTTTAATGCTATCGAGCTGCAGCAGTTCAAAATCCGGCGTGGCTGCCAGTAGTTCCGGCCATGATCCAAACCGGCCTGAATTGTTCTCCATTCCCCAGGATCAGCTTTCGCACGTTCAGATCGTCACCGTTGCCCCCACCACTCTCACGCGCACTCTGCGCTTGACCGGAACCGTCGCCTACAACAATTTCCGCACAACCCCTGTCATCACGCAAGTGAGCGGTCCAGTGAGCCGCGTATTGGTCGTGCCTGGGCAGCACGTCAAGCGCGGCGAAGCTATGCTCTACGTGGCCAGCCCTGATTATTCCCAACTGCGCTCGAATTACCTGAAGGCCAAAGACGCATACGCCCTGGCTCAGAAGTCACTCGCCCGTGCGCAGGATTTATATCAGCACCACGCGATCGCTGAGCAGAACCTGGAACAGGCTCAATCGGCGGAGGTGCAGGCGGGCGGCGACCTGGTGGCCGCTCGCGCCGCCCTCAAGGTCATGGGCATTACCGATCCCGATGCTCTCGTTTCTGCTCCGCCCAGCTACGAAGTCCCTGTATTGGCGCCGATCGGCGGACAAGTCGTGGAACAGTTGGTGTCGGTCGGTCAGCTCATTCAACCCGGTAACACTCAATGCTTCACCATTTCCGATACCAGCACGGTCTGGGTACTGGTCAATGTGTATCAGAAGGATTTGCCTTATGTGCGTGTCGGCGATCCCGTGACCATTCAGACCGATGCCTATCCCGATATTTTTCACGGACGCATCTCCTACGTCGCGGCATCGCTCGATCCCAACACCCGTACCTTGCAGGCCCGTATCGAAACCAGTAATCCGGCGGAGAAGCTGAAGAAAGATATGTACGTGGTGGCTACGGTCGTCGCCGGCAAAATTCAAAATGCGATGGCCGTCCCTGATTCTGCCGTCCTGCGCGATAACGAAAATCAGCCTTTCGTCTACGCTGAAGTCGGCAACCACCAGTACGGAAGGCGATCCGTGACTCTCGGCAACAGCGATGGCGGGAAAACCGAAATACTCAGCGGCCTGCAGGCGGGGGACCGCGTGATCGGAGATGGCAGCCTGTTCTTGCAGTTCGCCAACTCGCTGCAGCAATAGCCCCGCATGATCCACCGAATCGTCCAAGCAGCCCTTCGTCAGCGCTTCCTGGTTTTGATGCTCACGCTGTTCATGACTTTGGCGGGCATCCTGTCATTCCGCAAAATGCCGGTGGATGCCTACCCTGACCTCTCCCCGCCCATGGTTGAGCTGATCACACAGTGGCCGGGCCATGCTGCGGAGGAAGTCGAGCGCCTGGTGACGTTGCCGCTCGAAGTGGAAATGAATGGCGTGCCTCACATGGTGGTGATGCGTTCGATTTCTCTGTACGGTTTATCCGACATCCGGCTGACCTTCGAAGAAAGTACCGATAACTATTTTGCCCGGCAGGTCGTGTTTGAACGCCTTGGCGATGCGCAGCTCCCCACCGGGGTGACGCCCAGTCTCGCTCCCCTCTTCAGCCCAAGTGGCTTGGTGTATCGCTATGTTCTGGAGAGTCCCGACCGCAGCGCTCAGGAACTTAAAACTTACGAGGACTGGATCATCGAGCGCGCTTATCGCGCAGTTCCCGGGGTAGCTGACGATTCCGGATTCGGCGGCACCGTCATGCAATACCAGGTGCTCCTTGATCCCGCCCGTATCTACGGGTATCACCTCACCGTGCCGCAAGTGATTAGCGCACTCACCGCCAACAATTCAAATGCCGGCGGCGGATTCTATTCGCAGGGAGGTCAGTTTTACTACGTTCGCGGCATAGGCCTCATCCGCGACACGAAAGAGATCGGCAATGTCGTGGTTGGCAGCAATAAAGGGGTGCCTATCCGCGTTCGCGATATCGGCAGCGTGGAAATCGGGCACGCGCCCCGGCTGGGCGAATTCGGGTTTCAGAACAATGACGACGCCGTGGAAGGCGTTATTCTCATGCGCCGCGGCGAGCAGACACAAAACGTTCTGAAGGGCGTAGAGGAGAAAACCGAACAGCTCAACCGCCAGATTTTGCCGCCTGACATCAAGATCCGTCCTTTTTACGATCGCAGCGAATTGGTGAAGCTCACCACCGAGACCGTGGAAGCCAATCTGCTTCGCGGCATGCTGCTCGTCCTGATCGTTCTTATCTTCTTCCTGGTGAGCGTGCGCGCGGCCCTGATCGTGTCGCTCACCATTCCTCTTTCGCTGCTGTTTTCTTTCATCATCCTGCACGCCCACGACGTTTCCGCCAACCTGCTTTCCATCGGCGCCATCGACTTCGGCATCATCATCGACGGCACCATCGTGATGATTGAGAACATCTATCGTGAACTCGGGCTCCGCGAAGGTAAGGACTACGACATTTTCGAGGTCATCACGACCGCCGCCAAAGATGTGGATCGTCCCATCTTCTACTCGGTCGCCGTCATCATTGCCGGGTACCTCCCCATCTACGCCTTGAGCGGCCCTTCCGCAAAACTGTTCCATCCTATGGCCGAAACCATGTCTTTCGCGCTCATCGGAGCCCTGATTCTCACGCTCACACTTATTCCGGTGCTCGCTTCTTATTGGTTTAAGAGCGGGGTGAAAGAAAAACCGAATCGTGCTTTCGACTGGATGAGAGACAAATATGCAAAGGCTCTGGATTGGTCGCTCGCGCGCCCCAGGCAAACCATGCTCATCGCTACCGCAATCTTCGGCGCCACGCTTCTGCTGATTCCATTCATCGGTGGCGAGTTCATGCCGCACCTGGATGAGGGTGCTCTGTGGGTGCGCGCCACCATGCCTTACACAATCTCTTTCGAGGAGGCTAGCAAGATCGCCCCGCAGTTACGTCAAATCCTTCTCTCATATCCTCAAGTGACCGTAGTCGGCTCCGAACTCGGCCGTCCTGATGACGGCACCGATCCCACCGGATTCTTCAACTGCGAATTCTATGTCGGCCTGAAGCCTTATAAAGATAAGTCCTGGGATAGCGAAATTCACTCCAAGCCTGAGCTGATTGAATCCATCGATAAACGACTGCGCGCCTTCCCCGGAATTATCTTCAACTACACTCAGCCCGCAGAAGACGCTGTTGACGAAGCTCTCACTGGTTTGAAGAGTTCACTGGCAGTCAAGATCTACGGTCCCGACCTTACTGTGCTACAAGACAAGGCGGTGAATATCAAGAACACGCTGGCGAAGGTTCCTGGATTTACAGAGCTCACGGTCGTACGTGAACTTGGCCAGCCCAGCCTTCTCATCGATGTCGATCGCGAAAAGATCGCGCGCTACGGAATCAACGTGGCCGATGTGGAAGCCGTAATTCAGGCGGCCGTCGGGGGTCAGGCCGCCACCCAGGTAATACAAGGCGAAAAGTTGTTTGATCTTGTCGTACGAATGCAGCCGCAATTCCGTAGCAGCGCCCATGACATCGGCAACCTGCTCGTCGGCACCCCGGACGGTCAGCAGATTCCCCTTAGCCAACTGTGTGACATCAAGCAGGGCAACGGCGCCTCTTTCATCTATCGTGAAAATAATTCGCGTTATATAGGCGTGCAGTACAGCATCCAAGGCCGAGATCTGCAGCGCGCCGTGGAAGATGGACAACAGGCCATCAGTAAGTCGGTTTCTTTGCCTTCCGGCTACTGGATGGAGTGGGGTGGAGAGTACAGCCTGTTTCTCGAAGCCAAATCGCAGCTTTACCTTATCGGGCCTCTCGCCGTCCTGATCATCTTCATGATCCTTTTCGCCCTGTATGGCAATTTCAAGTTTCCCGTCAGCATTGCTCTCGGCGTGATCATGACGGAGCCGGTCGGCGCGCTTGTCGCACTCAAGCTCACCGGGACGCCCTTCAGCGTCTCCTCGGTTTTGGGATTGCTGGCGCTGCTGGGAGTATCGGTAGAGACTGCCGTTATCCTGGTCAGTTACATCAACAAATTGCGCTTGGAGGGGCTGGACATCCGCACCGCCACTCGCGAAGCTTCACTTTTGCGGTTGCGTCCTATCACGATGACTGCTCTCGTCGCTTGTCTCGGCCTCCTGCCGGCGGCTCTCTCGACCGGCATCGGATCTGACACTCAGAAGCCCTTCGCCATAGTCATCGTGGCAGGCCTGGTTTCACGCCTTTTTCTGGGTTTTTTCGTCAATCCTGTGCTCTACGAGATGGTTGCGCGCGACGGCGACATACTCCAGGTTTGATTTCTGCTCAGCCGTAACTGTTACCAGCCAGTTACCTTTCTACAACTTTCGTGCCATGCCTATGGCACCTAGGTCCATTGACCCCTTGATGCTTGGTTGCTACTTTGAGCACAGATCACGGCGTCTTAGCTCCCCTCACCGTGCAGAGCAGCATTGTTCGGGTTGGGGGTGAGCCATGCGATTGATGCATCTCTGTTACGCGGCGGTCGGTTTTGCGGTGGCACGCTGGATTTTCCGGCGTCAGCCCGTTCCGGTGCTGGATCCGGTCGCACGTTTAAGGGTTTCTGGCCTGCTGTAAGAACACAAGTTTGTAGGGCGCGCGTCCCGTTGCGCTTCACTTCGTCGCGCGCGCCCAGTGTTCCCCACCTTGTTCCTAAATCTCCGCGGAAGTTCTAGTACTAACGTTCCATTCTCGGTTACTTCTTGTCCCCGAATCCGGCATACAATTTTGGCGGAAGCTTTCATGTCGACCCTAAGACCCAGGTTGCGACTGATCACGGCGCTTTTGCTCGCCACAATGTGGGCGCCGGCACTCCTTCTTGCTCAGTCGGATGGCTCGGAAATGTCGCTGGGAGATTTAGCGCGCTCGCTCCGTAAGAGCGATGCTCTGGGCGCGCATACGGTTATCGATAACGACAATCTATCTCAAGTTGTGCAGGAAGTTGAAAATCGACGACTCAACGGCGCGGCCATGGTGCTGTCGATCGATGATGCCGGCAAGAGCCTGAAGATCTCTGCGCCGGACGTCACTTGCAGTCTTTCCTTCAGTGCGCAAGCTACACCACTGCTGACGGAATCTTTTGTGTCGCAGAATCTTCCGCACAGCGAAATTCCTAAAATTGACGGCCCCGCGAGCATCACCGGCGATACCCTCCAGGTCACGATCTACAACGGCACAGCGTGGAACTTGCGCGAGATTACCGTGGGGTTAACTGTGATCCGTCCTGAACACGCTGTCCTCCCCGCCACGGCCGTGGCTCGGGGTAACGCGCGCCTGGTTCCTGCCGCACAGATCGAGTCCATCCCGCCCGTGAATCCGCCGTCAGCTGTTGAAAAGCGTTCCGACATCACCGTCCTGTTCCACTTGAAGGGCTCCGCGGCTCCATCCACAACCAGCGTCTTCCAAGCATCCATGGCGACCCCTCTCAGCCCCGACCAGGAATGGCACTGGGCCATCGTCGATGCCAAAGGCATTCCACCTCAGTAAGTCCCGCTCTCAGTGTCGAAAAACGACATCGAAGCTCCATGTGGCGATACCCATGAGACATCTCCTCGCATTCCATTGCCGGGTTCGTTGCTGGAACAATAGCCTGACAGAAAATTAACATTTCCGTGACATCGCAGGAGTGCTGGCGAACTACGTTATTGCCTCGATGCTGGTTCCTGTTGGGCGCCGGACTAGGCTTTTCAGGTACTGCTGACCGGCTTTGCTCACAGCATCTCGGACAACTACTGAGACACGGAGGTGGCTTATGTTCGCTCGCTGGATCCGCTTGCCCGCACTGGTTTTGCTGACGCTAGGATTGTTGCTGGTCGGGGCTTCCCGGCAAGGTGTTGCTGCCGGAGCGTCGTCCGCGCCGACGGTGCGGCAGATTATTGTGCCCGATGAAGATCGATTCTCACCCTTTGCGATTACCGTGAGGGTTGGTCAGAGGGTCGTTTGGGTTAATAGAGATACCGACGATCATACCGTCGTCAGTGATGATGCATTCAACACCGCTGGGCATCGGGGAACCGACGTGTTACTGCACGCCAACGGCGGCACGTTCACTCTGGTGTTCACCCATCCCGGCGTATTCCCATTCTATTGCCGCTTCCACGCCATGCTGGATGAACACAACCAGCCGAAGGCCCCTGGCCCAGAGGGCGGCATTCAAGACCCGAATGGGAATTTCGGAACTCCCATGAGTGGAGTGATTACCGTTCTGGATAACGACTAGGGCCTGCGCTCCAGCCCTATTCACAATTTCGACAGCCCGCCCTCATTGCACGAGTGCGGGCTTTTTACTGCATTCCTGTGTCCAATTTATTGCAGTCTCGTTGGTGTAGGTTTAGAGCGTGAAAAAACAGTTGCAGGGCGAAGCCGCCGGATAAGTTCGACTCTCATTTCGCAACCTCTTCGGTCCTTCCAGTCCGCATGCTGAGGAAAGCGGCATCCAAAATCTGTTGATTCTTCCAGCCTTCCTCTCCGGGAACTGGGAATTGAGTCCTGCCTTCGACCGCGTCCGCAAACGCGTCCACCTGTTTCGCGTACACGCCTGCATTCGAAACGGTCTCTGTTTCCACCACATCCCAGCCCCGCAACAACTGCAGCGTGATCGGACGTTCCACATTCAACCCGTTTTCGGCACGCAACACTCCGCGTTCCCCGACAAATTCCAGAGGGGTGCGGTACTCCGCTCGGAATGACACCAGGACAGACCCCAATGTCCCCTGCGAGAACTCCAAGGTCAACGCCGCCCCTGCCTCTACGGTTCCCGAACGGCTATCGTTGAAACCGCGCGCGCTCACCCGCAAGACGTCGTCCTGCAAGACATAGCGCAGAGCATCGACTGAGTGCACACCGACATCCGCGACCGGACCACCGCCCGCGATGCTGGCGTCGTTCAACCACGCGCGCGCGTGTCCGTCTCCCGCATAGAACGAAAACTCGGACCGGGCAAACACTGGTTTTCCTATCTGCCCGGCGGCAATGCGTTCCCGCAGCCGCGCCAGGCTCGGCTCGAACCGGAAGACCTGGGCCACTCCGAGCAGTACGCCTGCCGACCTAGCGGCCTCCACCATCTCACGGCACTCCTTGGCATTGATTGCCATCGGTTTTTCGCACAGAACCGGTTTCTTGTAGCGCACCGCAGTCAGAACATCTTTCAGGTGCATGGCATTGGGCGTGGTCACAAATACCGCGTCCACTTCAGGAGATTGGCAGAGTTCCTCGGCCGAGGAGAATGCCAAGGGTATGCCATTCTGCCGCGCCGATTCCCGCGCTTTCTCCATGGTTCGGCGTGAGAGTGCCGTGACTTGGCAGCGCGTGGCCTGCCTAAATCCCGGCATAAGTCTCTTCACCGCATGCAGTCCAAATCCCACGATTCCAAATCGCACCATCTCGTGTGTCCTTCACTGCAGAGTGGCTGAATAGAGCCTCAAGGGTAACGTCCTGAGGTTTGACTTGCTATTCGATGAAGCCTAACATGCCCGCGAGCGTCCCCTGTCGCATGATCGGCCACGTCCTAGGTCACTATCGAATTATCGAAAAAATCGGCGAAGGGGGCATGGGCGAGGTTTACCGCGCTCGCGATGATCGTCTCTCGCGCGATGTTGCGGTCAAGATCATTCGGCCTTCTGCCTCCGCCGATCCCGATCGTCTCCGACGCTTCGAGCAGGAAGCACAAGCCGCCGCGGCATTGAACCATCCCAACATTGTTGCAATCTACGATGTCGGCATCCATGAAGGTTCGCCCTATATCGTCTCTGAATTGCTGGAAGGCCACACCCTGCGGGAACGGCTGTTTGAAGGACCGCTGCCTGTCCGCCAGACGGTGGATTACGCGCTGCAAATCGCCCAGGGCTTGGTGGCCGCGCACGAGAAGAACATCGTGCATCGCGATTTGAAGCCGGAGAATATCTTTGTCACCAAGGACGGCCGGGTAAAGATCCTGGACTTCGGCATCGCTAAGCTCACGCCACGACCGCGCGGCCCAAGCGACGCCATTTCCGACATGGTTACGCAGACCAAGTCGGGCGTGGTCCTGGGGACTGCAGCCTACATGTCGCCGGAGCAATTGCGCGCGAAAAACATCGATTTCCGCACCGACATCTTCAGCTTCGGCACGATTTTTTACGAAATGCTTTCAGGCATGCGCGCCTTTCGCGGCGAAACTGATGTCGATACCATCACCGCAGTGCTCCGCGAGGATCCGGTTGATCTTTCCGAACTGCGCCCGGCTGTTCCTGTCGCATTCGAACCCATCGTGGCTCACTGCCTCGAAAAAGATCCTGACAACCGTTTCCAGTCTTCCCGCGATCTGGTGTTCGCGCTCAAAACTCTTTCTCACGTTTCTACCGGAAAGGTGACCTCGGTTCGCCTGCGCCACATCCCAACGTGGCTCGCATGGGCTGCCGGTGCCCTTGTTTTCAGCGCAATTACTGCATGGGTAGCAAGCCGAACTGCGAGTGCTCCGAAGCAGGTCAGCTACCAGCGACTTACCTTTCAACGCGGCACGGTTTACTCGGCGCGCTTTGCTCCCGCCGACACCAGCGTCATTTATGACGCTGCTTGGAATGGAAATCCAGAGCACCTTTACTCTACTTCTACTGACTCGCCTATCGAACGTGCTCTCGACTTCCACGATGCGCATTTGCTGGCGCTTTCCCCTACGGGTGAACTTGCGCTCTCGCTGCACGGAAACCATGGGTCGCGCCTGGAATTCATCAATGGCACTTTGGCGCGTGCACCGCTCTCGGGGGGTGCGCCTCGCGAACTGATCGAGGACGTGCGTTTCGCGGATTGGGATAAGAATGGCCAGCTTGCCGTGGCGCGGCGTGTCGATGGAAAAAGCCGCCTCGAATATCCTGTGGGCAAAGTTCTTTACCAGACTGCCGGATGGATTGGCGAGATCCGCATCTCGCCGGACGGCAGCCGTGTTGCTTTCCTTGATCATCCCGCTCTCTGGGACGATCGTGGGGCCGTTCTTATCGTCGACACGGACGGGCACACGAAGACCTTGTCTTCGGGATGGGAATCTGAAGACGGAATCGCATGGAACCCGACTGGCAGGGAAGTCTGGTTTACAGCCGTACAGCGCGGCTACGACCGTAGACTGTGGGCCGTAAGTCTCTCCGGTAAATTGCGGGAACTATTGGCTGTGCCAGGAGGGATGATCCTGGATGACATCGCTCTCGATGGTCGTGTGCTAATCACCTTCATGTCCGAGCGCCTATCGATGGAAGCGCGCAAGGGCGGGAAAGACCAGGACCTTTCGTGGTACGACTGGACAATCGCCAAGGACATCTCTCCGGATGGCCGCTCGGTCCTGTTCGAGGAAGCCAGCGAGCCGACAGGGGCGAACTATTGGATTGCGTTGCGTGCTTTGGATGGCTCGCCCCCTATCCGATTAGGAGAGGGTTCGGCCGGAGGATTGGCGCCGGACGGTAAATCGGCGCTGGCGGTCTTCACGGGCTATCCGCAACACATTTCGATTCTCCCGGTCGGCGTCGGCGAAGCGCGAACTATCGTGCCGGCTGGAGTAGAAAACGTGCTGAATGGGCCGATATTTTTTCTTCCCGATGGCAAGCACATCGCGTTCAGCGGCAACCAGAGCGGCCACCTGCTGCGAAGTTACACCATTGCCCTGGACGGCTCGGACCTGCGCCCGATCACTCCCGAAGGCTCGACCGCTTATGTGATTTCGCCAGACGGGCAATACACCGCCGCGCTCGACGCCAACGAAAGCACTCAAATTTATCCACTGGCCGGAGGAGCGCCGCGTCCTATTCCCGGCCTCGTCGCGGCGGAAATTCCCGTCCAATGGTCGCAGGATGGATCTTCACTTTACGTATTTCGTAAAGGTGAGGTTCCGCTTAACGTCTATCGCGTGAACATACGGAACGGGACGAGAGATTTGGTTCGTGAACTCGCGCCACCTGATAAATCGGGAGTGGTGGGGGTTGGCCCGATTGCCATGACCCGCGATGCTTCTTCTTTCGTCTTCAGCTACTACCGCGTGATCTCCACACTGTACGTGATCTCAGGCTTGCACTAGATCGATGCAGCACTACGAATGGCGGACGGCACTCCCATAGGCCATGCGGCACAGGTGTTTGCGCGTTACTTACGCCAACGGTCCCTGGAATTCCGGGTCCACGTAATGAAAGAAGAGATGGGTCGAAGTGTGCCCCATTCGCAGCGGGAACCGGTAGTGTGGCAAATCGCGCCCGCGATAGAGCAACCCATCCCCGATTGCCTGGTACACGGTGACACGCTCGTGTTTCGTCTCGAGATGCAGCGGCCAAGGCGTCTGGCACATCGGCTCTGGAGAATAATCCAGGCAGAAACTTATGCTGTATTCGCACTGCGGCCGGTCATTGTGCTTCTCCAGTTCTGATCCGCCCAGGTACGATGATAGATACACGTAAGACGGCTTTACCGCATGCCCCAGCATCTGCGTGACCGCTTTGGTTAATAACTCGTGAAAGAACCGGGCGACGCTGTCGTTGTGCGCGATGTACCGCTGCTCACTCTGATTGTCGCCGAGCCTGATCAGGCCATTGCGGAGTCGATATCGGTAGTATCTCCGCAGTGCTGCGATATGAAAGGGATGCATCAGTCGGCCAACCGGGGCAAAGCCGCGCTCGAACTGCTTGCGGCAGTGGAGCACAATATGCGCCCACTCCTCCATCCGTCTCTGTGACCCGCCAGGCCTAACCAAAACTCCGGCACACGCAAGCACAGCGCGAGCATGCGGCGGGAAGTCATCCGGTTCCGGATCCCCTGGGCCGAGGCCGTCCAGCAGGGAACTGAACTCTTTGCCATACCAGAATGGATGGTCGATGCCTGTTTCGGTATCCAGCACCCAGACCATGTTTCCCTGCACTGCGATATTCTCCAGTGACTCTGGGCTTACGCAAAGCCTGGACGGCAGTCCGCCGTTTCGAGTGAAGACGCAAGTCGGATTCACGATCAGCGCCTTCGGAAGCTCTCGGTCCAAACCTTTTGCGAGGCGCAGCGGCAGCAGGTGTGTCGGCTGTTCGTCTAGCAAGCAGTGGAACGCGGACGCAGGGAGCGGCGCAGGGGCCGCCCTCTGCTCCATCAACTGCTCAATCCAATCGAGCCATGCAGCGTCTTTTACCGATGAAACCATCCGTTTAGAGTAAATCGGCTATCGGCAAACGCCCGTGAAGGGCATTGCACCGGTGTGATTTCATGCAGTAGTGAGCTGGGGAAAAGCACGATCTGGTTCTGTCCCGGCACGATCGTTTTGTACCGCCCCGTCGAGAGATATTCGCCGTTCACCATCTGCGTGTCGTAGATTCGCAATTCGCCGCCTTCGAATGCTTTGGGCTCGCGGTGGAAGAAATACACGAACGTGAGTTCGCGAGTTGCAATCTCCCCCTGCCCGTTGTCGCTGTGGTGACGAAAGTAGTCTCCGTCATTGCTGGCCGTCATCTGCGCCTCTACCCGGGTAACCGGAAACGTGCTCCTGCCGAGTTTCTGCAGGACCAGCGGCATACACTGGTTGATTCGATTGACGAGTATGTCCCCGTGATCACCCAAGTCCATCAGCACGCGCGAACGGCGATGCTCGTAGTCAATGGCCGAGTCTCCCGCGCCCGGCGCGACCACCTCGCTCACCACAAAGTCTGCCTCTCTCTGCAATGCGTAGCTTGTGAGTTCGGCCAGTTCTTGCGGCATGAGGAACTCGTCCAGTACGATGAATTGCGATCCCAGGAACTCGGGCTCGGTGAGCACGGCTACCGACGCTTGCTCCAGCGCTTCTGATTGCGCTGTGTTGTAGATGGCTCTGGGTCCCGGACCCGGCTGCGGCGGGCGCGGCCCCGCAGGAAGGATGCCCGGTCCCGGTCCCGGCTGAGGCGGACGTGGTCCTGCCTGAACAACGCCCGGCCCTGGCCCCGGTTGTGGCGGACGTGGTCCTGCCTGAATGACGCCCTGTCCCGGCCCCGGTTGTGGCGGACGTGGACCGCTGAAAGTGATCGGCACACTTGGGTTTACTTCTTCAATCGCCTGACTCAACATCTGCTGCACGATTGCGGTTCCCAGAGCAGCGGATGCGCGTTGCAGAACAGTTTCGCCAACAGTTCGGGCGATGATTTCAGACATTGTGCCGACGTCGCCGGTCGAGTGTTCACGCGCGTTCTGCGCCAGTTTGGCCAGCAGCTCTCGCTCGCGCTTGCTCAGAATGCGCTCATCTTGCAGTAATGCCTCAGAGAAGCCCAGAAAAAGCTCCCTCGTGGTCATGGGGACACACCTCCACTTATGGCTTGTCTTCTTTTTTGTCTGGGGGGCCCAAAGAGGGGAAGATGTTTCGGCGAAAGGCTATCAGAGATTTTGTTTGTAGCAAAGGAGAAAAAATACTGACAAAGCAGAAAAATCTGAGACCAGGATTGGGCGGAGAGGGCGGTTGCACGGCGCAGGCGCGACGAAAAACTGCCCTTTTGCTTTGGTTTACGGGGGAGATTACCTTGCGACCATCGCTCCAATCATAGATTGGAAGACCTTGAATCCGTCCGTGCATCCCAGTTCCGGCTCAGCTGAGCGCTCCGGGTGGGGCATCATGCCGAGCACGTTCCTGCCCGCGCTGCAGATTCCCGCGATGTTATCCAGAGAGCCGTTGGGGTTACTCTCTGCGGCGATCGTTCCTTCCGAAGTCGCATAGCGGAAGACAATCTGCTTCTCGCGTTGCAATTGCGCGAGCGTGCTTTCGTCGCAGAAATAATTTCCTTCCATGTGGCCGATCGGGATCGTCAACACTTCACCTTGACGGCAGGCACTTGTGAAGGGCGTCTCTGTGTTTTCGACGCGCACGTGCACTGGCTTGCAAATATATTTAAGTCCCACATTGCGCAGCAGCGCTCCAGGCAGCAAGCCAGATTCGCATAGGATCTGGAAGCCATTGCAGATGCCCAGCACGAGGCCGTCGTTCGCCGCGAACTTCTTCACCGATTCCATGACGGGAGAGAACTTGGCAATCGCGCCGGTGCGCAGGTAATCCCCATAGGCAAAACCGCCGGGGACGATAACGGCGTCGCAGTTTTCCAGATCGTGCGACTCGTGCCATAGAAATGTCACCGGCTGTTTCGCGACCTGCTGGATCGTCCAGTAAGCATCGTGATCACAGTTGGATCCGGGGAAGATAATGACGCCAAATTTCATGTCTCAGTCCTTGTTTCTGGGATCAATCGGAGTCTAGCATGCCCGCACGACGGAGCCACTTGTTTAGATGAGTGACGGGCCCAAGTGGCTCCACTTTGCGTCTAGAAACAATCGGCTTACTCCATGTCGTCCGGAGGTGGAGGCGGGAGCGGAGGCGCACTCATAGGTCCCATCTCGCCTCCCGGGCCACCGATGTCGGGGGCGGGCCCGCCGGTCCTGAAGCGGTAGTACATAACGTTGCCAGTGCCCATACCGACGCCCATGCTCATACCGCGCTCCTGCCGGACCGCTTTCAGTTGCCGCCATTGCTCGACGCTCAGGACTTTTCGCAAGTCCAGATTCATGAACGTGAACTCCCGCTCTAGCTTGCCGCGCGCCGCCAGCACCTGATCTACCTGTGTGCCGACCTGGCCTTCATCCGGCTGGTCGGAATCCAGCATCGATTGCAGTTTCAAATCCTGCTTCTGCATCTCTGCCTCTTCGTCGATCAGCTTCATGCGATGTTCAAAGAACACGCTGTCGAGTTGCGAAATTTGACTGTCGCTGAGTTGCAGTTTCTTAGCGATATCGGAGTTTTGCCACCACTTACCGAGTTCATGCCGGATGAAGATCTTCTCCTTCGGCCCAGGCATGCCAGGCCCTGCAGCTTGACCGCTGACTTTGGTGCTCTGCGCGAAAGCGCATACCGAAGCGAATACGATCGTAATCACAATGACTGCTGTTCTACTGTTCATTCTCTTTTCCTCTTGACACTGGATAGTTACCGAAGTCTCGTTGGCTGGCTTGATTCATCTCATCCGCGAGCAATGCCGCCGGCTCAAGCGCGTCAGGACCAGCCATCTCAATGGTCTGTTCCAGTTGCATGAGCAGCAGGTGGTCGGGATCGACCTGTGGCCGTGCCTGAGTGTCAAGCCGTGTGCGTGGTGCACTGTTCAGTAAGAAACAGGCCACTATCACTACGGTTAGCACCCCAGCCCATGCAAGGCTGGTAGGTCGCCACGCACTGGCTCGCGTGTGTACGGGCGCCATCCGGGTGCGGATCGCATTTCGCTGCTCTTGCCAGAAAGCGTCCGGTTTCTTCGCCGTGGCTGAGCGCACCTCGCTTCCAAACTCCTGCAACACGGCTTCCACAGACGCCAATGGCGGCTTTGGGCGGAACACTTGCCGACCCCATGTCCAGCGCACCAGGATATGTTCCAGTTCTTCGTCATTGGATCGTGACTTCATCTCCATTGCTGCTCCTCAAGTCGCTTGCGGACTGTAGTGGTCGCTCGGAACAGATGCGTCTTGACGGTTCCCACTTTCAATCCGAGGACGTTCGCAATCTTCTGCAATTGCATATCTTCCACAAATCGCAGCGTAAAGACGGCCCGCTGCTGCTCGGAAAGTCCCTCTGCCGCCTGCCAGACGGCTTTCATCTCCTCGCGAGCGAGTAGAGACCGTTCAGGCGAGGGCACCGTCGTAGCGATCGCCTGCGTCGCCTTTTGCTCTTCCAGCCCCAGCAGCTTTTTCCAGAAAGCGCGCTTGCGATTGCGGGTGTGATCCCGGCTCAAGTTAACTGCGATTTTCAAGAGCCACGTCTCGATGCTCGAGTCGCCACGGAATCCTGACCAGTTTTGGTACGCCCGAAAGAAGCACTCTTGCGTCAGCGTGTTTGCCTCGTCCGCATCGCGAAGCAGCATCCAGAGAACCCGGTACACACGATGTTGGTGCTGCCGCATCACTGCATCGAATTGCTCGGCGCTGATGCTTTGTTCCGAGCCCCTGGCCGGCAAATCCATTAAGCCTGTGAGTGCCGTTTCCAATTCCACCTCGGGGTGCTGAGGTTATGGACGATTTTTTCGCTCCCGGGTTTACGCCTGGTGAAAACTTGCTATCAGCCTGCGTCGTCAGTTCGCAATCGTCTATCCCGCTCCCCGCATCCAAATCTACATGGAAATTGGCGAGCACCTCCACATCACCGGTGGCGCGTTAAAGGCTTGGCTGCTCGCGCAACTCAAAGATTCCATTGCAGTCGGATTGTTGTGGTTGGCAGGCCTGACTCTCATTGGTGTGCCATGGGCTCCGCTCTGGGCGCTGTTGGCTGCGCTTCTTCAGTTCGTGCCGCATCTGGGCCCCGTGCTCAGCGTAATTGGGCCTGCCATGGCTTCTACGCTGCGCTGGCAGGATTGGGAGCATCCGCTTTACGTCCTGATCCTTTATGCCGTGATCGTCGTCATCGACGGGCTGCTCCTGCAGCCATACATCATGCGTCGCACCGCCCGGGTGCCGATGTGGGCGTCGATTCTCGGTCCTCTTGTGCTCGGCATTCTGATTCCATTCTGGGGCGTTCTCTTGGCTCCGCCGCTGCTGGCCGTGCTGTACGCGTATAAAGCGCGCCAGGCATCCGGATTGCCGCTCTGAGATTCTGCAACTAACCCCGCGGCACAGTGGCATGCAAAAGGAGGTAAGACAAAGACCAGGTATTGGAAAAGCCGCGGCCAAAAACTCTGTTGCAATCTCATTGGCATTCGCGAGAAGATTTTTGCCGGCTGATATAAAGACTCACGGAGGCAAAAACGATGAAACGGAAGTTGTCTCTAATAGTGATGGTGGCGTGCACGTTGCTTTGGGCCAATTACAGGTTCACCGTTGCGGCGCACCCGCCGGCACAGAAGAATATATTCACGCCGGATGCCGTGGAATGGGGTCCCCCGCCGCCCTTCGTTGCTCCTGGAGCGCAACTGGCAGTACTCGAAGGCAATCCCGCCGGATCGGAAGGCGACTTCACGATTCGCCTGAAGATGCCTGATGGATACCGCATCGCTCCACACTGGCACCCGAAGCGTGAGAATGTCACCGTAATTTCCGGAACCTTCAAGGTGGGTATGGGAGATTCTTTCGACGAGACGAAGATGGGAATGTTCCCGGCCGGAAGCTTTGCCTATCTCGACCCGGAGATGCACCATTATGCAATGGCCAGCGGCAATACCATTGTCCAGGTACACGGATCGGCGCCGCTCCAATTGAACTATGTCAATCCGGCGGACGATCCCAGCCACAAAAAATAAAATCGCGTGTGGCGCTAGCTCGGCCCGGCTCCGGTGCTAGCGCCTTCTCTTTGCGCTGCATTGATTCGAATTACTCCCCTGCGCACCCCAGCCATCCCTGAAGACGGCGAACTCATCCCACGCGACAACATTTATGCCCAAGAATCGCAAAATCCAAATTGGTTACAAGCTGTCGAGTGAAGAGTTCTCTGCCTGCGAACTGGTTCGTTTTGCACGAGCCGCCGAAGAACGCGGGTTTTCCTTTGCGCTCATTTCCGATCACTTTCATCCCTGGACTGACCGCGAGGGGCAAAGCCCGTTCGCCTGGAGCGTCCTGGGAGCTTTGGCCCATGCGACCGGCAAGCTTGTGGTTGGCACGGGTGTGACGTGTCCCACGGTGCGGATGCACCCCGCGATTGTCGCCCAGGCTGCGGCCACGGTCGCGAGCATGATGCCGGACCGCTTCTTTCTCGGCGTCGGCACGGGCGAAAACCTGAACGAGCACATTTTGGGGCAGGCTTGGCCGGAAGTGTCCGTGCGGCAGGAAATGCTTGCGGAGGCCATCGAGGTCATACGCCTGCTCTGGAAAGGCGGCTTACAAAGTCATTATGGCAAGCATTTCGTGGTTGAGAACGCGCGCATTTACAGCCTGCCGAAGCAGCCGCCCCCGATTATGGTAGCGGCGGCGGGGCCCAAAAGCGTGCAGCTCGCGGTGAAGTTGGGCGACGGATTGGTTGGTACTTCCCCCGATCGCGAGATGCTTGAGCAGTACAAAAAGCAAAGCGGTGACGGCAAGCCTTGCTACGGCGAGATGCAGGTATGCTTCGACCGCGACGAGGAACAAGCCAAGAAAATCGCGCATGAGGTCTGGGCCATGTCCGGTCTGCCCGGACCCTTGCACCAGGAGCTTCCCTTGCCATCGCACTTTGAAGCCGCTGCCAAGCTGGTAAGCCCGGAGAAGTTGGCAGAGGAGATCAGTTGTGGGCCGGATCCTGAGAAGCACTTGAAATCCATTCGTGAGTACGCCGATGCCGGCTACGACCACATCTGCGTACACCAGATTGGGCCGAAGCAGGAGGAGTTCATGGATTTCTATGCCAAAGAGATCTTTCCGCAGGTGTTGTGATGCGTTTCGACGCAATTATTCAAAAACTGTGATCTTGATTCTCGAACCCGGAAATGAGGCGAGAGATGCGTTTCTACGAAGGTGATTTCGCTTACGAAATTGAGAAGATTTTGGACCCCTCCACCCAGGTGTCCAAGGGTTGGCGATACAACATCTATCGCGTGCGTCCCACTGACCAATTGCTGCGTTCAGGAGAGGCGGCTACAAAGGAAGAGGCAGAGGAAGCGGGCAGACGAGCTCTCGCGGCCACGGTAAAAGAAGCTCAGGGACAAGGGCCGCCAGGCAGTCGGGCCGCCTGAACGGCGCAAATTTGCGAATCAGATCGGCCTTGAGCACACCGCTCGCTTGGCGCATTGCCGCGTACGTGTGAATCCTCTACTGCTCAGCCTGTTCCTTTTCTTCCTGAAGGGAGAGTGGCTGCCATTGATCCACCGCGATGCAGATAAGCAGGATGCAACAAGGTACATAGAGAGCGGTCAGTCCTGAACGGGTGCCGAACCATGTCCCACAAATCGCGCCAAGAAAATAGACAAGCCAGATCGCGAAAATGAAGCGAGCCTCGCGGGAGACTTTATCGCGATCGCGGCGCCAGATGCCGCCCAGGGCGGTATCACCCAAATGGATGTCGTAAATAAGGAACATCCAGCGCGAGACAAGCTGCGCGAACTTGTTCATCATCCCCGTGATAAATGTTGTGTGCACAGTGAGCGGGCCCACTCGAGTCAGGGTTGCGGTTTGCAATCCCATGGCCGCTGCCAGGGTAGCGAGCAATGGACAAATCACCGCGATCGACTCCGCTCCCGCATGTCCCCGTTGCAGAGCGCTGTTCCCGATTGGCACCACAAGCGCCAACAACGCGCCTTCCAGGACCAGGTTGACGGAAGCAACCCGCCGAAGCGCAGTCCGGGACCCGATCTCTATTAGTAGCCTGCCCAGGATTGAACCGCATAGGAAAGCCGCGACCACGCTCACGGCGAGAATGACAGCTTGCCAATTTCTCTCAAGCAGATGTTGGCCCATGCGCACCGTCGTGCCCGTCATGTGAGCGGTGAAGACGTCGTATATGGTGATCGCGCCCACAATATCCACGAAGCCTGCAGTGAAGGCGAGCAGCAGGGCGACGCAAGATTTGCTGCGGGGCACGGATCCATCCTGATTCTGGGCAGCCAATGGAAATTGCCTTGGGCTCATCAACCCGAACGTCTGATGCAAAACATTGAAATGAGGTCGGCGATGGCGCGGAGTTTGACAGGTTGTCCTTTCAGGGGGTGTGTTGAAAATCACTATCTGGCTGTTCCCGGCTGGCAACTTGCAAGTGCTTCGGCTCGTCATACTGTCGTGTTAGCGGCAGCTATTCTACTAGCGGTTTTCGCATTTTATTTGCCTGCGCAGGCAGCGCCCGCGCAAACGTCGCCGGCTGACCTTGTGCGGAAAGTGGTGGCTAACGAATTAAGAACGGAAAACGCAGATCATAGCCATTGGATGTTCCGCCTCGAAACACAGAAACCCAACGGTCCCAAAGAAGTGGACGAAGTTGTAGAAACCAAGAGCGGAGATCTCAAGCGTCCTATTCTGATCAACGGACAACCGCTCAACCAGAGTCAACAACAGCAGGCGGATCGCCAACTCGAACAACAGGCTCGCAATCCGGACTTGCTACGCAAATCTCAAAAGGACCAGAGTGAGGACGAGGCTCGCAGCCAACGCATGCTCAAGCTGTTGCCCGACGCTTTTCTGTATACCTATGGCGAGCACCGCGACAACCTGGTTGAACTGAAGTTCACTCCCAATCCGCACTTCAATCCACCCAATCGCGAGGCGGAAGTTTTTCACGCTATGCAAGGCAGTCTTTGGGTTGACAGCAAGCAGTTGCGGTTGGCAGAAATTTCGGGCCGCCTCATGCGGGAGGTAAAGTTCGGCTTGGGCCTCCTGGGGCACTTGGATAAGGGCGGTCAATTCGATGTGAAGCAGGCTGAAGTTGCCCCTGGTTATTGGGAGCTGACGGTTCTTAATGTGCAGATGAGAGGCAAGGCCCTTTTCTTCAAAACGATCAACGTTCAGCAGTATATGGCGAGAAGCGATTTCAAACTGCTCTCCCCTGACTTGACCTTGGCTCAGGGAGCTGACTTGCTGCGGAAAGAGACAAAATCGCGTTCGGCGGAGAAGTCCGGAAGCACCATGCGATCCGGTTTGCCAAGGGGGCGAAGTGTCCAGTTAGACTCTCTGTCATGGCGAAGAACTGGAAGACCAGGCTGATTCATTCTGATGCTCGCGCACCCGAAGGATTCCGGTCCCTGAACACACCTCTTTATCGGGCTTCGACGGTGCTTTTTCCCAATGCCGCCGCTGTCAATGACGAATGGGACCAGTATGAAGTCGGGTATACATATGGCCTCTATGGAACTCCGACGGTGCTCGAGTTGGCAGCGCGTATCTGCGAACTCGAGGACGGCTTTCGCACGCTGATCACTCCCGGCGGGCAGTCAGCGATTTCTCTCATTAATTTTGCGCTGCTCAAGAGTGGCGAGCATGCGCTGGTCCCCGAGAGCATTTACGGGCCGAATCGTCACTTTGCGCGGCAGGTGCTGCGCCGCTTCGGGGTGGACTCCACGTTTTACGATCCCACAATCGGAACTGGGATCAAGGACCTGCTGCGCTCGAACACGCGGCTGGTCTGGTGCGAAAGCCCCGGCTCGATCACGATGGAGGTGCAGGACCTGCCCGCAATCGTTGCGGCCGCGCACTCAGCCAAAGCGTTAGTTGTTCTGGACAATACCTGGGCCGCGGGGATCTACCTGGACGCATTTGCTCACGGCGTGGACGTGACTATGCAGGCGCTAACCAAGTACATCGGCGGGCATAGCGATCTGCTGCTCGGTTCGATTACGGTGCGGGACGCGAAGCTTTATCAAAGCCTAGGCGCGACTCATCAACTCGTGGGCTGCGCAGTTTCGCCGGATGACGCCAGTCTGGCGTTGCGCGGGATGAAAACGCTGGCGGTGCGACTAAAAGCAATCGAGCACGCGGCACTGGACATTGCACGCTGGCTGTCCAGCCGCCCTGAAATTGAAACCGTCTTGCATCCCGCTCTTCCGTCTTGTCCCGGGCACGAATTCTGGAAACGTGATTTCACCGGATCCACGGGCGTGTTCTCGATTGTCTTGCGCAACGATTTCACGAAGGAGCAAGTCTGCGCCTTTGTCGACGAGCTGGAACTCTTTGAGATTGGGTACAGCTGGGCGGGCGTAACCAGTCTGGCTGTAGCTTACGATTTTGAAGGTGCCAAGGGGCGGCCCAGTTACGGACACCGCATCGTGAGGCTGAACATTGGCCTGGAAGATGTGGATGACTTGAGAGCAGATTTGACACGGGCGCTCGAGTCGCTCAGCAGAGCCTGAGAGGCGATCTAGTCGGACTTTCCCTGCGGCTCGGGAGTAGCAATCTGTTTAATCTCAGCTTGCCCCTTGGGAGAGTGAAACCAGCTCATGTGAGGCAGAGCGCGTTCGGCATGCCGCCGGACCGCAATCAGTTCAGCAGTGATCGCCACGGCAATCTCTTCCGGAGTGACAGCGCCAATGTCGAGTCCTACCGGAGCGTGCACCCGCTCAAACATGTGGGCGGGAAGACCTTCCTTCTGCAGCTCCCTGAAGATCGCGATGGTTTTGCGCCTGGACCCGATCATGCCGATATAGCGCGCTCGCGTTTGTACGGCCCAGCGCAGCACCCTCATGTCGTCGCGGTGCCCCCGGGTAACAATCACAACGAACGAAGATTCGTTCGGCGTCAGGCGTGACATCGCCTGCTCGAAATCCTCGGCCAAAATCTCGCGCGCCTCAGGGAAGCGCTCACGATTGGCATAGGTATCACGGTCATCAGCCACGATGACGTCAAAACCAGCATTTTTTGCTACCTTGTAAAGGTTTATGGCTACGTGCCCTGCGCCGAATATGTAAAGAAATTCTGGAGGCAGTACTGGCTCAATGAAGATGTCCAGGGTTCCCCCACAAACCAAGCCAGTATCGAATTTTGGGTCCTGGTTCAGGTCAAAGGTTAAGGTGCGGGGTTTTTCGGACTCCATGACCTCGCGGGCGGCTTGCCAGACCTCGGCTTCTACGCATCCGCCGCCTATCGTGCCGGAGATCGAGCCGTCATCGCGGACCAACATCTTGGCGGTCTTGAAGGACGGAATCGAGCCGCGCACGCTGACAATGGTCGCGACCGCGCCACGTCGGCCTTCCTGGCGCAGCTTGACGATCTCCTCGTAAATGTTCATCTGACTTTGATTATTGGGCCTGCGGGAAGGCAAGTCAATGTAGCCGTTAATGCGGCAATGCAAGGGAGATTGCGCAGGCTCTGCAGTTTGCCGCCGTGTGTTAGCTTGTTGCTTTCAAGGAGAACAACGTGAAAGCTGCTCGTATTCATGAGTTTGGCGGTCCCGACGTTCTGCGCTATGAGGACATTCCTGATCCCAAACCACGCCGCCATGAAGTGCTGATCCGCGTAAAAGCCTGCGCTATGAACCACCTTGATTTGTGGGTACGCAAGGGGCTGCCCGGCGTGAAGCTGCCGCACATTCTAGGCAGTGACATAGCCGGCGAGGTGGTGGAAATCGGCGAATACATCACCAGCGTAAGGCCCGGGCAGCGCCTCCTGTTGGCGCCGATGCGCTTCTGCAATCACTGCGCGCAGTGCACGGCGGGACGGCAGAATCAGTGCCGCGAATTTACGGTTCTGGGCAATGGTGTGGATGGCGGCGATTGCGAATTTATCGCTGTCCCCGAGGTGAATGTCATCCCCATCCCGGATAGTCTCGGCTTTAACGAGGCCGCCAGCGTGCCCTTAGTGTTCCTGACTGCCTTTCACATGCTGACAGGGCGTGCTTCGATTCGTCCTGGCCAAACCGTACTCGTGCTTGGCGCAAATTCAGGAGTAGGCATCGCGGGTATTCAAATCGCCAAATTATTCAACGCCACCGTCATTGCTACGGCGGGCAACGACCGCAAGGCGGAGCGGGCCCGAGAACTCGGCGCCGATCATGTTATCGACCATTACAAGCAGAAGATCAGCGACGAGGTACGCAAGATCACCCAGCGAGAAGGCGTGGACATTGTAATGGAGCACGTGGGCAAGGCCACCTGGGACGAGAGCTTGAAGTGCCTTAAGGCAGGAGGGACGCTCGTCACATGCGGGGCGACCACCGGGCCAAGTGTTGGCGTCGATCTTCGATTCCTCTACTCGCGCCAGTTCAGCTTGCTAGGTTCCTACATGGGCACGATGGGCGAACTACACGAGGTCCTGAGACATGTGTTCTCAGCGAAGGTGAAGCCCGTAGTCGACAGGACGTTCCCGCTCAGCGAAATCCGCGCTGCGCACGAATTTATGGAAAACAGCGAGATGTTCGGAAAGATCGTGCTAAACCCGTAGCCACGCAACGGTGTGAACCCCGGTCCAAAATCAGCAATCCCTTTGCCTGTCGGTTAGAATAAAAACATCATGGACCGTGAAGCCAGCTTTGGAAATTACGTCGATATCGTAAACGGAAAGCGAGTAGTCAAGGAACTCACCTACGGCAACCCGACGCCCGAAGGCGTGGTACTGACCACGCTGGATTCGGCGGTCAACTGGATGCGCAAGAACTCCATCTGGCCTATGACCTTTGGCTTGGCGTGTTGCGCCATCGAGATGATGTCGATGGGTGCATCGCGTTTCGATATCGCGCGATTTGGCGCCGAGGTATTCCGTCCGTCACCCCGGCAATCCGACCTGATCATCATTGCCGGGCGAGTATCAAACAAGATGGCGCCTGTCATTCGCCAACTCTGGGAACAGATGCCGGAACCTAAGTGGGTGATCTCCATGGGCGCATGCGCGACTTCAGGTGGTGTGTTCCAGAATTATGCACTGGTGCAGAGTGTGAACCAGGTAATCCCCGTAGACGTCTACGTACCCGGTTGCCCGCCGCGTCCAGAGCAATTGATTTACGCGATCACCCTCTTGCAGGACAAAATCCAGAAACAGCGCGGCAGCTTCAAGCAGGCCCTGAACCTGGATCAGCCACACACACCGGATTCGCCCGTAGTGGAAACCACAGAGATTCTGTAGCCGCGCTGCGAAGATCTCTCTCCGGCGTTCGAACCAACCGGTCGGTACGAGCATTCGCTGCAAATCCGTCCCTATGCTTTAATACTAAGTTCCTCACTGGAATGCCAGCCGCAGCACGGCCGCAGAGCCGGCCGGATCCTCAAACCGAGTGAAACTAAATTAACTGTCTACGACCTGAGCCGTTTGCCGACATGGGAGGGAACTTGGATTTTCAGCTGGACGAAGAGCAACAACAACTGAAGAAGAGCGTGCGCGAATTTGCCGAACGTGAAATTGCTCCCAATGTCATGAAGTGGGACGAAGCTGGCGAATTCCCGCTGGCCACGATCAAGGAATTGGGCAAGCTCGGTCTGATGGGGACAGTTTTTCCGCCGGAATATGGCGGCGCCGGCATGGGTTACGTGGAATACGTGGCTGCCATCGAAGAGCTCTCGCGCGTAGATGGTTCGGTGGGAATCATCGTCGCAGCGCACACCTCATTGTGTTCAAACCACATTTTTGTAGCCGGCAATGAGTCACAGAAGAAGAAATATCTGAGCAAGCTCGCGACGGGCGAATTTATCGGGGCATGGGGGCTGACGGAACCTTCGTCCGGCTCTGATGCCGGCAGCGCGCGTATGACCGCGGTTCGCAAGGGCAATAATTGGGTTCTCAACGGGAACAAGACTTTTTGTACCAACGGGCACTATGCAGATTTGGTAGTAGTGATCGCAGTGACCGACCGTGCCGCGCACACGCACGGGCTTTCGGCCTTCGTCGTGGAGAAGGGAACCAAGGGATTCCGTCCTGGTAAGAAAGAAAATAAACTTGGGCTGCGAGCCAGCGATACGGCGGAACTCATTTTCGAAGACTGCGTAATTCCCGCCGAAAACCTGCTGGGACTGGAAGGAGACGGTTTTGTCGATGCTATGCGCGTGCTTGATGGCGGCCGAATTTCAATCGCAGCCCTGTCCCTGGGCATCGGGCAAGGTGCATATGAGGCAGCACTGAAGTATTCCAGGGAACGCAAGCAGTTCGGCAAAGCGATTGGCGAATTTCAGGCGATCCAATGGAAACTGGCCGACATGGCGACGGAGCTGGATGCAGCACGGCTGTTAACCATGCGGGCGGCATCCATGAAAGACGCAGGCCTAAAGACTACGCTGGAATCGTCGATGGCCAAGCTCTATGCCAGCGAAGTGGCGGTCCGGTGCGCAAATGAGGGCGTGCAGATTCACGGTGGCTACGGATTTATCAAGGACTATCCCGCGGAAAAGTACTATCGCGACGTGAAGCTCTGCACCATTGGCGAAGGCACGAGCGAGATCCAGAGATTGGTAATCGCCAGGCAGTTGCTAAAGGATTAAAAGCAGCGGGTTACTTCGCCAGGCGCGCAAGCATAGGGCCCAGCATGGCTAGCATAAGAACATAGGCTCCGGCTACGGGCCCGAGTCTCGGCTCGATCGCGGTGCCCAATCCCGCAATCACGATAGAGAACTCTCCCCGGGCTACCAGTGTCATTCCGGCACGGAGACTTGCTTGTTTGTCGAACCCGCCTCTGTGTGCTGCCCAGTAACCCGCAGCGATTTTCGTTCCTGCGGTGATCACTCCCAAAATGATTGCAAAAGGAAGAGCAGGGATGAGGCTCCGGGGATCAATTTGCAATCCGAAGAAGAAGAAAAAAGTAGCGGCGAAAAGATCTCTCAAGGGAGCCACTATTCGGTGGGACTGCTTGCTGATGGGCCCGGAAACTGCGATGCCAACCAGAAATGCGCCGATGGCGGCTGACACTCTGAGTCGTTGCGCTATACCGGCCACCAGCAGGACCGCACCTACGGTAGTGAGGACCATGATTTCGTCAGAATCGCTGGCGATCAAGCGACTGATTGCTGGACCATAGCGAGTTGCTACGAACAGGACCAGCACGACCACGAGCACCGCGATTGAGATGGAGGTGATCGTCGTCTTCAGACCGCCACCCGCCAGCAGGACGGCGACCAGCGGCAAATACAGCGCCATGGCCAAGTCTTCCAGGACCAGCACTGAGAGGACAACTGGAGTTTCCGGATACTGCATGCGGCCAAGCTCGCTCAGAACTTTGGCAATGATTCCGGATGACGAGATGTAAGTCACTCCCCCAAGGAGCACAGCGGCCATAACTGACCACCGGGCCACAAGGCCGGCTGCCAGTCCGGGGACGAAATTTAGAAGGAAATCGACGATGCCGGCTGAAAGTGCGGAGCGCAGATTTTTCTTGAGTTCTTCGCCCGTGTATTCCAGTCCGAGCATAAACAGCAAGAGCAATACGCCGATTTCCGCGCCCGTGTGGATGAAGTTTTCGCTGAGATCAAGAGGGGCGACGCCCCCATTTCCGAAAGCGAGGCCCGCGACCAGGTACAACGGAATAGCGGAAAATCCCCACTTTCCCGCCAGGCGCGCCAGTACCGAAAGGCCCAGGATGCTGAGGCCCAGTTCAACGAACATCGCCGAAAAATCGTGGAGGTTAGCGGGCATGGCATTAAGTCCGTCTACAAAGCTCCCTGCATCCAGAATGGCGTTCCTGCGACCAGAGAGTTTCTCATCCCTGGCGTCTGCTTTACACTGATTAGTTTGAATACTGACTTGCAGCAATGGATCGAGCGGGTCCGCGCGGGCGATGCCAGAGCCTTGGCCCGTGCCATCACCAGCGTAGAAAACCGCTCGAATAGCTGGGCGGAGCTGCTGAAACAATTATTTGTGCACAGCGGTAAGGCGCGGGTCATCGGCATGACCGGCGCTCCGGGAGCAGGCAAGAGCACTCTCGTTGATCATCTTGCCCGGCACTACCGCCAGCAGAACCGCACTGTGGGTATCATTGCGGTCGATCCCACCAGCCCTTACTCGGGTGGCGCCATTTTAGGCGATCGCATCCGCATGCAGGCACATCACGCCGACCCTGGGATTTACATCCGCAGCATGGCGACCCGGGGCTCGCTTGGCGGCTTGGCGCGTACCACCGCCGACGTGGCAACCGTGCTCGATGCTTCAGGGCGCGATGTGATTCTGGTCGAGACGGTGGGCGTGGGACAGGACGAGATCGACATCGTGCGCCTTGCGGCCATCACCGTGGTCATCCTCGTGCCCGGCATGGGCGACGATGTGCAGACGATCAAGGCCGGGATCATGGAGATCGCCGATGTGTTCGCTATCAACAAGAGCGATCGCGAGGGGGCTGAGAGGGTTGAACGCGAAATTCGCGCCATGCAGTCGCTGGCGACGCGCAGCGATAACTGGGTGCCCCCGATTGTGAAGACAGTGGCCAGTGAGGGACAGGGAATTGAGGAACTCGCCGCAGCCATCAGTCAGTATGAAAGTTATCTGCAGAAAGAAAATCTTCTGCTGAAACACAACGTCCAGAACTGGCAGGAGCGGCTCCTCGAGATGCTGCGCGACGCCCTGCTGGATCGCGCACGCGAACAGATGGGCAACGGCCGCATGGCGGAATATGCAGCACAAATTGCCGAGCACAAGCGGGATCCGTATACCTTGGTGGAAGAGATCGTCGGAATCTGCGGTAAAGTGAGATCGGAATAAAGCGCGTAGCTTAGGCAGAACGCTGATCAGATTGAGAAGTGCAGTCAAGTTTGTGCTATGCGCAAGCATTCTTTTTGAGGGCCTATGTACTCGATTGACCATTTGGGCATTGCGGTGAAGTCGCTGGCAACGGCGAAAACCATCTACGAGAAGCTGGGAATGCAAGTGTCGCCAGAGGAGACCGTCGAGCAGGAAAAGGTCAGGGTCGTGATGGTGCCTGCAGGCGGGAGCCGGATTGAATTGTTGGAGGCCACATCCGAGGATTCCACCATCGCCAAGTTCATTGCCAAGCGTGGGGAGGGTCTGCACCACGTCTGCATGCGCGTGCCCGATCTGACTGGTGCTGTAGAGCGCCTGAAGCGAGAGAACGTGCGCCTCGTGTCAGAAGACATCAAGACTGGGGCAGGCGGGCGCCGGTATGTGTTCGTTCATCCCTCGAGCACGGGGGGCGTGTTGCTGGAGCTGGTCGAGGCGGCGCACTAGATACCTCCGAACACGTCGGCCATTTCGCTACATCCCTCAGCACTCCTATGATCCTTCTCGCCGTAGACACATCGGGCAAGAACGGCAGCATCGCGCTGGTACGCGTCAGCATGGGCGCCGATAAGTCGAACTACGGCCTCGAGACCCTGGAGGTACTCCCTCTCGAGGGCGGCACATTTTCCGCCCAACTGGTTCCGCAGATCGCGACCATGCTTACCCGCCACGGATTCAATAAGAGCGAGATTGCTGGATTTGCCGCAGTATCGGGCCCGGGATCGTTCACGGGGCTGCGAGTAGGACTGGCGGCGATCAAAGCGCTGGCCGAAGTATTGTGCAAGCCGATTGCAGCGGTGTCGCTGCTGGAAGCGGTCGCCCAATCCGGGGAGGCGCGGGGTAAGGTGGTGGCCGCGCTGGACGCCGGTCGCGGCGAGATTTATGCGGGACAGTATGAAGTCTCAGTAGAGGCCGACGCGCAATGTTTGAGGGAACAGTTGGTTCTTCCCGCTGAACTCGCCGGGCTTGCGGCAGGATGTCCAGTAATCACTCCCGATGAAAAACTGGCCATGGTGGGGCAATCGCATGGACTTAGCGTCGAGAGCATCCCATATCCGCGTAGTGACGTAATTGCCAGAATCGGCTGGAAGAGAATTGCAGCAGGGCGAACGATTTCTCCGGAGGACCTGGAAGCCAACTACATCCGCCGTTCGGACGCGGAGATATTTGCGAAGATCAGTTAAGTTCTGGTTGCGGTCGTAAGCTGGTCCGAACTTTGAGTCCGGTAATCCTTACCGCCTACAACTCGTACTTCTTCATCAAGTGGCGAAACGATCGGTAAGAAATGCCCAGCAGGTCGGCGGCCTTGGTTTGCACGCCGTTGGAGTGACCAAGCGCTGACTGAAGCAGCGAGCGCTCAATATCGGCCACGTACTTCTCCATGCCGATGCCGTCGGGGAGAACCCCGCTTGAACCTACGCCGACGCTTCCGGCAAATCCTGCGCCCGCCGCGGCAGCAGCGGCTTTGGCCTTGAATCGCTCGACCGGCAACTCAACATGCAATTCATCAGTGGTTTCGAGCGCGACCGCCCGCTCCACGGTGTTTTCCAGTTGGCGCACATTGCCAGGCCACTCGTAGTCACATAGCGAATCCAGGCACATGGGGTAAACGCGCATGATGTTCTTGCCGGCTGCCGGCGCATACTTTTTCAGAAAGTGGTTGACCAGGAGAGGGATGTCTTCGCGGCGCTCCCGTAGAGATGGAACACGGATGGGAATCACACTAAGGCGGTAATAAAGATCTTCACGGAACGTGCCTTCGGCTACCTGGCGATCGAGATCGCGGTTCGTCGCGGCAATCACACGCACATCGACCGCAATCTCGCTGCTGCCGCCCACGGGACGAAGTGAACGTTCCTGCAGCACCCGTAGTAGCTTGACCTGCATGGCGAGTGTCATCTCGCTGATCTCGTCGAGGAAAAGAGTGCCCTTGTCGGCCATTTCAAACAGGCCGCGCTTATTCTGGTTAGCGCCGGTGAATGCTCCCTTTACATAGCCGAACAGTTCGCTTTCCAGCAGAGTTTCGGGAAAGGCGCCGCAGTTCACGGAAACAAAGGCTTCGGTAGCACGAGGTGAGCAGACGTGCACCGCGCGGGCGACCAATTCCTTACCAGTGCCACTCTCGCCATAGACCAGGATAGTGCTGCTGGTCGACGCCACGGTGCGGATGGTCTGCTTGAGTTTCTCCATGGCCGCGCTGGCGCCGATGATGTTGTCGAGCGAGTTGCGGGTCGCGGCGTCGCGGCGCAGCGCAAAATTCTGCTTGCTGAGCGCGGCTTTTTCCAGGGCGCGATCGATTGCCAGCTTGATCTCGTCCACCAGGCCGGGACTCTTGCGGATGTAGTCGGTGGCTCCGCCGGCTTTCACAGCCTGCACGGCGGCTTCGTAATCATCCACCGCGGTAATCAGGATGACGGCCGATTCCGGAGATGCCTGATGCGCATAGCGCAGGACCTCGATGCCATCGATGTTCGGCATCTTGATGTCGGTGATGATGACGTCGTAGAGCGCACCGTCGATTTTCCGTTTGGCAGCTTCACCGGAGTTGACCGTCTCCACGCGATGATCTTCGCGGCGCAGGGCAATGTCGAGCAGTTCACAGATGGAGCGCTCGTCGTCGCAAACCAGGATCTTACCCACGTGGCCCTCCCGCCGCAGACACTGCGGTGTTTGCCTGGCGCGAAGCTGTTTCCGTTACGGCTACCGGTCTGCGAGGTTCCTGGGTGGCGCTTGCCCGCAGCCGCTTCAGCTTCAGAACAAACGTGCACCCCTGGCCTTCACGGGATCGCGCCCACACCTTGCCCTCGTGTGCCTGAACAATCTGATACACGATTGCCAGGCCTAGACCGGTGCCGCCTTCAAAGTTCGACTGGAAGGGCTCGAAAATCTTTTCCGCCAGCTGGGGAGCTATCCCCGGACCGGTGTCGGCAAAACTGATTTGCCACTCGTCGCCCGCGGGCTCGATGGACGCGGTGAGTGTCCCGCCGGATTTCTTCATCGCGCGCACAGCGTTTTCGCAGAAGTTCCAAAAGACTTGCTTGATTTTGTCCCCGTCCGCCAGCGCCATGGCCTCGCTGCCGGCGAACAGGCGCTTGATCTGAATGTTTCTGTTCTCGGCGAGCAGCCGATTTTCCAGCAGCGTAAGCGTGTCTTCCAGAAGCAATACCAGGTTTACAGACTCAAAGCGGTACTGTTTGCCGCGCGAATATGCGAGAAAGTCGGTGATGATGTTGTTCAGCCGGTCGGATTCTCGCGTCACGATCTCCAGCAACTGGCGATGTTCCTCATTCAAGTCGGGTATTCCCGACAGCATACTGACCGACCCCGCAATCGACGTGAGCGGGTTACGGATCTCGTGCGCGATAGCTGCAGCTAGTCGTCCGACTGCGGCCAAGCGATCCTGCATTCGGACTTCCCGCTCCAGACGGCGAATCTCCGTCAAATCGTCGAATGTGTAGACGAACCCTAGCGTGTCGCTCGCCGCCACTGCCAATCTCGAGACCATGACGCGAAAAGTCTTGCGATAACCGTTGCTCGGGGCCGTAATCCTTACTTCGGCATGCGTCGCGTGCAACCCGTCTGGGAGTGGATCGAGGAAGAGCTTAGCGACGGACACACCCAGCAACTCGTTCTCGCTGCGCTCCAGCAGTTTCTGCGCGGCCGTGTTCACCAGGGTAATGCGGCCATCCAATCCGGTCGTGATCAACCCACCTGTCATTGACTGAATAATGCTCTCGTGCAGGGCCTGCAGGTTGGCTAACGCGCCGCTCGTGTCTTTGAGTTGAACATCTACCTGGCGCAGCTTCGCCGTAAGCAGGCCAGCCAGGTACACCACGGCCAGGAATGCGAAAAGATTGATGAAAATGATCGCCTGCAATGACTTCAAATCCGGATGTGTCGTGGAATATGAAGGAATGACGGCATAAAAATTCAGTTCCAGCACCGCGCCGTACAATACAAACGAAAGCCCCGCAATCATGTAAGCCCAGATGCGCGGCAGCAGGATGCAGGCGACGATGATCACCAGTGGATAAAGAAAGTTCAGAGAGCTGTCTACGCCACCAGTAATATGCAATACCAGGGTGACCATGGCTAGGTCGGTCAGCACCTGTAAGAGCGATTGCAACAGGTATTCTTGCCAGACCGAGGCCAGCAACACGAAAAACACCGACAGTGTGTACCAGAGCAGGACTGCGCTCACGAACAGCTTGATGGGTGTCGCGGAAGGCGTGAACTGCGCGATGATGAGCTCGATGCCGAGCAGGAAAGTGAGAATAATGATGCGGACTTTCACCAGCCACGCCAGCCAGTTCCGCTCATCCAGCATCGGTTGCATTCTGATCAGGTTCCCGTGATGTCAAGTGCCGCGAAAAACTCGTGTGTTTACTTCCGCGTCTTTCGAACGGCTGTGCAGGGAAGACCGCTACACCTCATCGCGGCTCTTCCCCGCGTGTAGATCGCTCGGTTAGCCGGCCAGTTTCGCGATCATCGAGAACAGCGGCATGTAGAGCGAAATAACGATTCCGCCGATGGTCACGCCGAGAACGCCGATAATCAGGGGCTCCAGCATGGCCAGCATGTCGCGGGTGGCGGCGTCCACTTCGTCCTCGTAAAAGTCGGCAATCTTCTGCAGCATAGAGTCCATGGCACCAGTGGCTTCGCCGACGCCGATCATCTGCGTTACCATATTGGGGAAGACGCCGCACTCCTTCAAGGGGTCCACGATTGTGCGGCCTTCCTCGATGGCCTTTCGTACCTTCATCAGGGCCTCTTCGAGAACGGCGTTACCGGAGGTTTTCGCAGTAATCGCCAGGCCTTCCAGGATGGGCACGCCAGAGGTGATCAAAGTTCCCAGGGTACGAGTGAAGCGCGCCACCGCAATCTTGCGCAGCAGTAAGCCCAGCACGGGCAGCTTCAGCAGCGTGAAATCGAAGTAGTAGCGGCCGCGCGGGTGTTTACGCATCTGCTTCACGCCGAAGATCAGCGCGATAAATCCGATGATGAAGAACCACCAGAAGTGACCGATGAACGAGCTCAACCCAATGGTGATCCGGGTGGGTAGCGGCAGGGCGACACCGAGGCCAACGAATAAGTTGGCGAAAATCGGGACCACCCATTTTAGCAGGGCGCCCACAATCAAAACTGCGATAGACACCACCGCGACCGGGTAGATCAGGGCCGACTTTACGGCGGAACGCAGTTTCACTGCTTTCTCCACGTACTGAGCGAGGCGCTGCAGAATAACGTCGAGAATACCGCCCGTTTCTCCCGCTTCCATCATGTTGGTGGTAAGGTCGTCGAAAATAGTGGGAAACTGGCGCATGGCGTTGGCCAGCGTGGCGCCGCCTTCTACGGTGGTTCGAACCCCAGTCAGCGTTTTCTGCATTGTGGGATTCTCCTGGTTGGCGGCGAGGATCTCCAGGCACTGTACCAGCGGCAGTCCGGCATCGATCATGACCGAGAACTGGCGGAAGAACACCGCGATGTCCTTGGTCTTGACCTTAGCCGTACCGAAAGTAGGCAAGGAGAATTCCTTCCCCTTCTCCCGTACGGAGTTAGGGGTGATTCGCTCGCGACGCAATTGGGCGGTCAGGACCGCTTTGCTGGCGGCCACTCGTTCCCCGGAAATCTTCGCTCCTGATGCGTCCTTACCCGAAAAGGTGAAAACTGGCATGTTGAAGTCTCCTTACGTCCTGCTTACCTGCGGCACGGTCTTACTGCCGGCCATTCGCTTGCCGAATACTCGCGCCCGCTGGCAAGGCGGGCCGGTCATCGTGGACTCCGCCTAGCGCTTGCCGGTGGCAGCCTTTGCCATGCCCGCCCCCTGAGCCTGGTTGCGGTTGAGCAGGCCGGCCCCACGGGCGATCATTTCCTGCAACTCGTCCTGATTGCTGGAGCGCAGCAGTGCGACTTCCAATGAAATCTGTTTCTGAAAGTACGCCGAAGCCAGCGCCTGGTTAAATGTCTGCATGCCGAACTTTTCCTGCCCCGCCTGCATGGCGGAGTAGATCTGGTGGATCTTGTCTTCACGAATCAAGTTGCGGATAGCGGCGTTGGGCACCATGATTTCCATGCACATGGCGCGGCCCTTGTTGTCCGCGCGCGGCAACAGGCTCTGGCACAGAATGCCTTCCAGCACCAGCGACAACTGCGCCCGGATTTGCGGCTGCTGGTGGGCCGGGAAAACGTCAATGATTCGGTTGATGGTGGAGGTAGTGGAATTCGTGTGCAGCGTTCCGAAAGTCAGGTGGCCGGTTTCGGCAATGCGCAGCGCCGATTCGATTGTCTCCAGGTCGCGCATTTCGCCGATCAGCACCACGTCGGGGTCTTCGCGGAGGGCAGCGCGCAATGCGTCGGCGAAACTCTTCGTATCGGCGTGCAACTCGCGCTGGTTCACCACGCAATTCTTGTTCATGTGGACGAATTCGATCGGGTCCTCGATGGTGAGGATGTGATCGTGCCGCTCGGTATTGATCTTGTCGATCATGGCGGCGAGGGTGGTGGATTTGCCGGAACCGGTGGGCCCGGTGACCAGGACCAGACCTCGCGGCTTATCGCAAAGCTTGCTTACCACCGCTGGCAATCCGAGCTGGTTGAATGATTTGATCTCAAAGGGAATAAGACGGAACACCGCTGCTGTTGCTCCGCGTTGGTTGAACAGGTTGGCGCGGAAGCGGGCCAAACCTTTCAAACCGAACGAAAAGTCGAGCTCCAGATTTTCTTCGAAGCGGTGTTTCTGTGAGTCGGTCATCACGCTGTACGCAAGCTGCTTGGTCTCCGCCGGCGTAAGCTGAGGCAAGTCCAGGGGAACCAGGTGGCCGTGCACACGAACCTGCGGCGGTGAGTTGGTAGTAATGTGAAGGTCACTGCCTCCCATTTCCAGCATGCGTTTCAGCAAATCACTGAGCGAAAGACCCATAATCTCCTCTTCCCCGAACTCTTAGTGAATGGTCTCGCGAGCCACTTCCTCGAGAGTCGTCATGCCCGCCGCCACTTTGATCAGGCCGCTGCGGCGCAGCGTGATCATGCCGCGTTCAATGGCTTTTTTCTTCAACTCCACTGCCGACGCGCCAACCAGAACCAGTTCTTTGATCTCGTCATCCACTTCCATTACTTCATACAAGCCCGTTCGGCCTTTGTAGCCGGTGTTATTGCAGGTTCCGCAACCTTTACCCTTCTGGATCTTCGTGGTCTTGGCTTCTTCCGGTGAGTAACCTTCCTCGAGAAGCGTCTGGTAGGGCACATCGACGGTCTCGATACACTCACGGCAAATGCGCCTGACCAGGCGCTGCGCGCAGATGAGGTGCACAGAGGTGGCCACGAGAAAAGGTTCAATGCCCATGTTCATGAGCCGGGTAATGGTCTCGGGCGCGCCGTTCGTGTGCAGCGTGGAGAGCACCAGGTGGCCGGTGAGCGCCGCCTTAATGGCGATTTCCGCGGTTTCAAAGTCTCGAATCTCGCCGACCAGGATGATGTTTGGATCTTGCCGCAGGAAAGCGCGCAACGCGGCCGCAAAATTCAGGCCGATCTGTTCCTTCATCTGCACCTGGTTCACGCCCTGCAACTGGAACTCGACCGGATCTTCGGCGGTCATGATGTTCGTATCCGGCTGGTTCAGGCGCGAGATGGAGGAGTACAGCGTATTGGTCTTGCCCGATCCGGTTGGCCCAGTGACCAGCACCATTCCGTAAGGCTTAAGAATGGCTTTTTCAAACTTGACCAATGACTCCGGTTCGAAGCCAAGCTTGGTCATATCCAGCCGGAGATTCTCCTTATCGAGCAAGCGCAGCACGATTTTTTCGCCCCACAGGGTGGGAAGGGTACTGACGCGGAAATCGAGCTGTTTTTTTCGTCCGCCGACACTCATCTTCAGCATGATGCGGCCGTCTTGCGGCAGGCGCTTCTCGCTGATGTCGAGCTTGGCCATAATTTTTACGCGCGAGGTAATGGCATCCTTCAATTTCAGCGGCGGAGACATGATCGACTGCAGCACGCCGTCAATACGGAAGCGCACGCGGAACTCTTTTTCGTACGGCTCCATGTGGATGTCGCTGGCTCCGCGCTTTACGGCGTCGGTGAGCACCAGGTTCACCAGCTTGACGATGGGTGCCTCGTCCGCAGCCTTTTCCAGTTCGGAGAGCGCGATTTCTTCCTGCTCGGACTGCAGTTCAACATCCGCATCGACCTCGGTCATCGATTGCATGACCTGCTCGAGGTCTTCTTCCTTGGTCGTGCCGTAGGCTTTTTCGATGCCTTCCTGGATGGAGCTTTCCGATGCCACCACCGGCTCGATATTGAAGCCGGTCATGAACTTGATATCGTCCATGGCGAAGACATTCGTCGGGTCCACCATGGCAATGGTCAGCGATGCGCCTACGCGGCTTAGCGGAAGAATCTGGTAGCGCTTGGCGGTTTCAAAGGGAATCAGTTTGACGACCGCAGGATCAATTTCGAAATAGGAGAGATTGATGGCGGGCACGCCGTACTGTCGCGAAAGGAAGTTGGTGACGTCTTCATCCGTGAGGAAGCCCAACTTGACCAGAGCGGAAGCCAGTCGAACGTTGGTTTCCTTCTGCGTCTTTTGCGCTTGTGCCAACTGCTCCGGGGTAATGATCTTCTCTTTTACCAGAAGATCACCCAGCCGTTGAGACATACCTCGATCTCCTATCTGAGCGGCAACAGACAGCGTTCAGATCGCTTTGCTCGCGCGCAATCGCTGCCAATTTAGGGGAGAAACTGCAGCCTATCGCGTTGACACAAATTGTCAACGCAGAGCGGTTACGGCACCAGTAACTTTGGTACTTGTCCTCTACGGAGGGGAGCCGTTTCGAGGCTGAAATGAGCGGCAAGAGAAGACGTTTGCCCGTGAGTGGCGGATTTTCGTGCTATTCGCGGCGAGGCTTGGTCCGAATGTACATGCACTTTAGAGAAGAAGCTCACCGCATAGCGGCGGACGATGTGGACTCCAGACCCAAATTCAGGCGCCTCTGCGGCACGCTTCTGCAACCTCGACAATTGCCGGACGCCGCTATAATGAAACCACGCGCTCCTGAACGTCATCTTCATATTTTTGCAGCACCGGAGCAGCCAGGGATTTGGCGTCCCCTAATCCAACTCGCGTTCCCGACAGGACTTCGAGCCGCAAGAAAGCCATTCTGCCGCTCGCAGTCGCGATCCTTGCGCTCTTCGGAATCATTCTGTCGCAAACGTCATTTGACCTGCCATTCTTGAATCCGGATAACAATCAGCAACTCCTGTTTTTCGCAGCGCTCTCGGCAGTGGTTTTTCTGCTTTTCGTGGCGCTGACATTCATCCTCGCGCGCAATCTGCTCAAAGTTTTTGCGGAGCGACGCCTGGGAGTGCTGGGTTCGAAGTTCCGCACCCGCATGGTGGTAATTGGGCTCCTGCTTTCCATTCTTCCCGTTGTGGTGATGTTCCTGTTCTCGTACTCGCTGATGAATCGCACCATCGAAAAGTGGTTCTCCAGCCCGGTGGAGGAAGTTCGGGCTGACGCCGCTACCATGGCTTCGCTGCTCTCCGATTACGCGGCCCAGAATGCACATGCCGAGGCCCTGTCCATCGCCGCGTCCCCGGAAACGGAGCGGGCATTTTCCGGGCACAGTTTTTCTTCAGTGGTAAACGTGTTTCGCCGTCACGAAGCGACGCTGCAGGGCGGTTTTGCACTGGCGATCGCTGGGGACAATGCAGAAGCCAGTCTGGGCCTCCCCGCACCATGGTCTTTGCTTAAATCCAAGGTGTTATCGGCGAGCGGCACGCCTCCAAAGCAGTTCCAGTGGCAAAACATCGAATATATTCTGGGGACAGCCCCGGTTGGGAACAGCGGCCAGATCGTGGTTGCCATGCCCTTACCGTCCAAGCTCTCGGAAACCGTTGCCCAGATCAGCGCTAGTCAAAAACGCTATTGGGATCTGGCTCACCAGCGCCGCCAGGTGCGCCGTACGTACATGGGCGTTCTGATGCTGCTCACCGTTCTGGTGCTATTTGCATCGACCTGGCTGGCCATGTTTCTTTCGAAGTTAGTGACCCAACCCGTGGCTGCTCTGGCCGCCGCGACTCAAGAGATCTCTCGCGGCAAGCTCGAGCACCGTGTGGAAGTGCGCGCCACCGACGAACTCGGGGACCTGGTGCGTTCCTTCAACCGCATGGCCGAAGAACTCGAGTCCAGCCGCCGCCAGATCGAGTCCTCGAGCCGGGAGATCAGCGCGGCTTACGTGACTCTCGAACAAAGGAACCGCCATATCGGCACCATCCTTGAGAGTATCCCCACGGGCGTTCTGTCGTTGGATGCGGAACGCCGGGTCACGCACGCGAACAACGCGTTGCTTCGCATTTTTCATCCTTCCGGAAACAATCGTCTGCCTGACTCGTTGGTCGGCACGAATCTGAGTGAGGCTCTGCCGCGCGAAGTGGTTGAGGACCTGGTGCCGCTGCTGCGCCGCGCCGACCGCATGGCGATGACGACGAGCCAAATCGAGATCTCCTTACCCGCGGGCGAGTTGAACGTCGCCGTCACGGTGGCCACGCTGCAACACGAGTCGCAGCGGCTGGGATACGTCCTGGTGTTCGAAGACCTTTCCGACCTGCTGAAGGCGCAGAAACAGGCCGCCTGGCGTGAAGTTGCGCGCCGCGTGGCTCATGAAATCAAGAACCCGCTGACGCCCATTGCTCTCTCTGCCGAGCGTATCCGACGCCACCTTGATCGGGGCGTACCGCCCGATGCTGCCTCGCTCAAGATTATTCACGATTGTGCGGACACGATTGCCGGTTCCGTGGAAACCGTGCGTACGCTGGTTGATGAGTTTTCCACGCTCGCCCGCTTTCCCACGTCTCGTCCACAGCCTGCCAGTCTCAATGCCATTGTCGATAATGCGCTGGCTATGTTTAACGGCCGGCTCGACGGTATACACGTGAGCACCGCGCTGGCGTCCGATCTGCCCAATGTGATGGCGGACGCCGAGGCCATGAAGCGAGTGCTCGCGAACCTGGTCGACAATGCTGCGGAGGCCATGCAGCACTCGCTAGTTCGCGAGATTCAGATATCGACTGCTCTCGTCGGAGGACGCGACGCGGTGGAGCTCGTGATTGCGGACACTGGCCAGGGCGTGACCCGAGAGTTGAAAGAAAAACTTTTTCTCCCGTATTTTTCCACCAAGAAGCGCGGAACTGGTCTCGGCCTGGCTATCGTAAATCGCATTATCGAAGACCACCACGGTTCTATCCGCGTGGAAGAAAACAAGCCAGTCGGCAGCCGGTTCATCGTGGAATTGCCAGTAGCATCCGAAGTGGCGGTCAAGCAGGTCGTAAGCTGACCATGCACACCATCCTGATCGTGGACGACGAATCGGGCATCCGCGAGTCGCTGAAGGGCGTGCTCGAAGATGAAGGCTACAAAGCTGCCGAAGCAGCCAGCGGGGAAGCCTGCCTGGAATTCCTCCGCAAGCGCATGCCCGATGTCATCTTGCTCGACGTGTGGCTTCCCGGCATGGATGGTCTGGAAACCCTGGAAAGAATTCGCGAAGCCGAGAACGCCCCGGAGGTGATCATGATCTCCGGCCATGGCACCATCGAGACGGCAGTGCGGGCCACGAAGCTGGGCGCGTTTGACTTCCTGGAAAAACCCTTGTCGCTGGACCGCACGCTGATCCTGATTAAGAACGCCATCGAAGCCAAGCGCCTGCGCAGTGAGAACAGCGACCTCAAGAAGCAGTTGCAATTCAAGAGTGTGATCGCCGGTGACAGTATTCCCATGAAAGCTCTGCGCCAGCAGATCGGGTTGATGGCGCCCACGAACGGGCGCGTCCTCATCTATGGAGAATCGGGGACGGGGAAGGAACTGGTGGCACATGCCATTCACGCGCAGAGCCCGCGCAAGGAGCAGCCGTTCGTAGAAGTGAATTGCGCCGCCATCCCCGAAGACCTCATTGAAAGTGAATTGTTCGGACACCTCAAGGGTTCGTTTCCGGGCGCCAGCGGCGACAAGGAAGGGAAGTTCCAGAAGGCGGACGGGGGAACACTCTTTCTCGACGAGGTCGGCGATATGAGCCTCAAAACTCAGTCCAAGGTTTTGCGAACCTTAGATGAGCAACGCTTCGCTCCCGTCGGCAGCAACGAGAGTGTAACGGTCGATGTGCGCGTGATCGCCTCCACTAACAAGGACCTCGAAGAGGAGATCTCTCGCGGCAATTTTCGCGAAGACCTCTTTTATCGGCTGAATGTGATTCCTTTCTTTGTGCCCCCTTTGCGCGAGCGTAAGGAAGACATTCCCATGCTGGCGCGGTATTTCTTAAAGGAACTTGCTTTAACCTACGGCCGCCGCCCGCGGGAGATTACTGATGATGCTATCCAGACCTTGATGCGCTACTCGTGGCCCGGCAACGTTCGCGAATTGAAGAATGTCATCGAGCGCATCGTCATCATGAATCCGACCACGAATAAGTTCGAGCGTAAGCATCTTCCACCTTTGGTCTACCGCGATGGTAGCCGCCGCTCGATCACCACAGAGTTTTCCACGCTTCACCAGGCGCGCGATGCTTACGAGCGGGATTACATTATTAAGAAGCTCGATGAAAATCGCGGGAATGTGAGTCGCACGGCGGAAGTTCTGGGACTCGAGCGCAGCCACCTGTACCGGAAGATGAAGACTTTGGGAATCGCCGCCAAAGAATAGCCAAGTTATTGCGGTCGGTGTTGAGTTGGTTCAAAGTCTTTGACATTCAATGGGAGAGATTCACACATAGCGTGGGTATTTCACCGGGTGCCGCTGCGTTGGTCCGCCATTCTCATTGACTCAACCCAGCTCTGGACTTATGATTCTCGCCGAAACCCGCTTTGGAGGCGGCATTGGAATGGTAAGTAGCGGTTCCTCTACGCCCGTTACCGAGCTGTTGGTCAAGTGGAAGGGCGGAGATCAGGACGCGCTGCAGAAGCTCTTACCGCTTGTCTACGACCAGTTGCGGCGAGTGGCCCGTTATCACCTCCAGGGCGAGCGCCGCGATCACACTCTGCAGAGTACCGCGCTGGTACACGAAGCTTATCTTCGATTCGTGGACCACGGCCAGCCCCTGCAATTTCAAAATCGCGCTCATTTCCTTGCCATCTCATCGCGACTCATGCGGGAAATTCTTGTCGATCACGCGCGCAAACGGAGTGCTGCGAAACGCGATTACGGGTGCAAGCTTACCCTTGACAAGGCTCTCCAGCTCCCGGAGGAACCGGACTACGATCTGCTGGCGCTGGATGATGCGCTGCAGGAGCTCGCACGCATGGATCCGCGACAGGCCCAAATTGTGGAATTGCGTTTTTTTGGAGGCCTCTCGATTGATGAGGTCTCAGCCGCTCTCGATATCTCCCCCGCGACCGTGAAGCGCGATTGGACGACTGCTCGAGCCTGGCTGCACCGCGAGCTGCGCCGGGCAACGAATTCCTAGATTCGCGCGACGTCACCGGCTTTTACCGTCATTAGAGGAAAGGAACGGCGCAATGCTGCCCGAGCGCTGGGCCCAGATCAAAGACAAGTTGAACGTTGCGCTTGAGCTCGGGCCCAAGCAGCGCGCCGAGTATCTGGAAGCGATCGCCAATGAGGATCCCGAATTGCGCCGTGAGTTGGAATCCCTTATCGCCTCTCACAATCAAGCGGCGACTGACTTCCTCGACCAGCCGGTCACAGAAATCGCAAAACTGCCGCTGCTTCCAGGCAATGACTTGATTGGTCGCCGCCTGGGCCCCTACGAGCTGGTGTGTCAGATAGGAGCCGGCGGAATGGGCGAGGTGTATCGCGCGTTTCGCGCTGACGATCAATACCGCAAAGAGGTTGCGATCAAGCTTGTGCGGACCGGCCCCGGGGCCACGTTGACCATGGAGCGGTTCCGAAATGAGCGGCAGATTCTCGCAACATTGGAACATCCCAACATCTGCCTCATGCTCGACGGCGGTACCACCCAGGAAGGATTGCCTTATTTCGTGATGGAGTTGATCGAGGGCAAACCTATCGACGTGTACTGCAACGAGCACCGGCTTTCCATTCAAGAACGGCTGAAGCTCTTCTTGCAGGTGTGCTCCGCGGTTCAATATGCCCACCAGCGCCTGATCATCCATCGCGACATCAAGCCCCTGAACATCCTGGTCACACGTGACGGAGTTCCCAAACTCCTCGACTTTGGTATTGCCAAAATTCTTGATGAGAATGGCGCGGGTAAGCATGCCGTTACGATGACTGCCTTTCAGGTGCTAACCGCAGGATATGCAAGCCCGGAACAGGTTCGTGGCGAGACCATCACTACGGCGAGCGACGTCTACTCCTTGGGAGTCGTGCTCTACGAATTGCTGACGGGCGAGAGTCCTTACAGGGTGCCCAAGAGTTCGTCCCACGAAATCACTCGAGCGGTTTGCGAGGAAGAACCGCTGCGCCCAAGCACCATCGCACGCCAGAAAGAAGAAACCGGATCCACGGCGTCGAGCACCGAGAAATTGAGTAAACGGCTGCATGGCGACCTGGACAACATCGTGCTGATGGCGCTCAGGAAAGAAGCGGTACGACGCTATCCCTCGGTTGAACAATTCGCGGGGGACATCCGGCGCCATTTGCAGAATCTGCCTGTCACGGCCCGCCAGGACACGCTGCGGTACCGGACTTCGAAGTTTGTAGCAAGACATACCGCGGGAGTGGTTGGCGCGATCGTCGCCGCCCTGGCGCTCACCTTCGGTCTGGCGATTGCTGTGCATGAAGCGCATATCGCCCGCGTGCAAGCGGAAGTTGCGCGGCAAGAACGGGCGCGGGCCGAGCGGCGCTTCAACGATGTGCGCAAGTTGGCCAATTCGTTGCTCTTCGAAGTTCACGATTCCATCAAGGACCTGCCGGGCTCCACTCCCGCTCGCAAGCTTCTGGTTAGCCGGGCATTGGAATACCTGGATAGCCTGAGCCAGGAATCCAAAACTGACGCTTCCTTGCAGCGCGAAATGGCCGCGGCGTACGAAAAGATTGGCGATGTGCAAGGTCAGCCTCGGCAGGCCAACCTTGGCGATCCGGCGGGGGCCGCGGTCAGTTATCAGAAAGCGCTTGCCATTCGGGAGTCGCTCGCGCAACACGATCCCCAGGACCTTGAACTGGGGCGGCAACTTATACCCAATTACGGCAAACTCAGTGATCTGCTTTGGGCTAGCGGCGATTCGAAAGCTGCCATGGATTACTCGGACAAGGCATTTTCCACTGCCGTAAAGCTGTATGGCTCGAGTGCCGTAGGCCCGCAGGACCGCGCGATGTTGGCCGCTTATTACATGGATCATGGCTACAAGCAGGCGGAGATTGGAGGGGATCGCTCGGGAGGACTCGCGACTATGCAAACGGGAACAACGATGCTCGAGCAAATGGCCTCTGCCGATCCCAAGAATCTGCGGGTGCGCCGATATCTCTACCTGAGCTATAGCCGCATTGCGCAAGTAGTTGAGGAGAACCCTGGAGATCGTCCGCGAGCTGCGGCGCTTTACAAAAAGGCGCTCAGCAGCGCTCAATCCCTCGTCGCGGCTGAACCCACGAACGCAGAATTCCGGCGACTTTCGATCTACGGGCAATTCTCACTCGGTGAAATTCTGGCAGAGTTGGGTGATAAGACGACGGCGCTGGCGTATGACAGGCAGGCATTATCAGGGTTCCAAGCATTGGCTGCCGCGGATCCTGCGAACGCGCAATTGCAGCAGGACATCGGGCGCGTGCGTGCCGAAATGGGGCAAGTCATGATCGCCGTCGGACAGCTTGTCGCGGGAATGGAGCAGTTGCGCCTCTCTTTAGCCATGCTGGCAAAGCTTCCCGATGCGAAGAATCCGAACACGCTGGCAGGATTCGCCGTAGTGAACGACGAGTTCTGGATGGGTAAAGCTCATCGCAGTCTCGCTGCTTCAGACCCCTCACCGCAAAAAACGGCGGAACACTACCGAGAGGCGGAGTCATGGTTCAAAAAGTCGTTGCCCGGATTTGAAACAGTTCGCGATCACGGATTGCCTCAGTACAGTGGGGCCGCGCGAGTGAGCGAAGTTAACCAAGAGATCGCGCAGTGTGAGCGGGGGCTTAGCGGTAAGAACGCGCACTGAGGAATCGAAAAAACGGGGATGGCGAAGCAAAGCCGACTGCCACCCCCGCGCCCTGAGCTTGATCATTAATTCTTAGTCGCTGCCGTCAAAACAGTATTGGCGAGTTGCTCGATCAGCGGCGATAAAACATCCTGGCCGTCCGAGCTGGCTTTCGCTTTCAAGGTGTCACTGAGTTTCGCGGCTTGCTGGCCAGCTGGGACGAGCTGATATGCCAGGCTCACCTCGTCCTTGGACTTGATTTGTCCGTTGAAGTTAGCCAGTGAAGTCATCGCCGCCGTCTGGGCCACGGTGGAACTGACCGCGGATGTCGCTGCGGCTGCTCCCAGGCCTCTTCCCGCTGCAGCCATTGGCATCACACTGGCGGCCGGAGAAGCCATCTTCATGAACTTGCCGAATCCGCCTCCGCTGCCATGCTTGACCACTACATTCGAGAACAGGACGTAATCGCACTGCTTCTGCTGGGCCTCGGCCTGGAGTTGCATTTGGATGTGAGAGTCTAACGCGGCCACTTCGACTGCCGGTCCGTTCATGTACTGAATGATCGCGTTGCGAATCGGCGTGCCATACTCCATGCCAGAGCTACTGCCTTGCCCCATCTGCGCGTCAGGCGAGACGACGCCAATGCGTATTTTCCCTGGGGCTTTGGGCCCTAGCGCTTGGGGCGCCGCTACTGCAGCGCCGCCCGCTGGTGCGGCCCCCGGCATAGATCCCATTCCATTGACGCCCTGATGCGCCATGGCAGAGGCCTGCGCCAAAGCCGCCGGGGTCATCATGCTGTACGGATTTGCACCCGCGGAAAGATTGGGTGCATTTCCGGTCATGGATTGTGGCAGCGGCGCCGCAGCACCGGCACCCGCGCCCGCCTGGGCGGGTTGCGGCACACCGTAGAGCTCCGCGAAACTGTTGACCTGTTTGTAGCCGGCGGGAGCGTCGAACAGGTCGGCGGATAAGGTCTGCCGCGCGATGCCCGCCACATCGATATTCATGCTGACTGGCTGGGCGCCCCCATTTTGGATGGTGAGATTTTCGGCTAGCGGAAAGCCGAGTTTTCCTTTGCCGCTCGAGCGAATGACGACACGGTCCTGGCAGTTTTGCCCCTGGCGGATTGGCGGTGTGAGCCGGGAACACCCGGCCGTTTCCTTGCCTATGTCGGCATACCATCCATCGATGTCGAATTTCTCATGAACGGCGGAACATGCATTGGCCGATGATTCAGCGACGACCGTGGTCTTCAGATGCCTGGCAGCAAAGCCGAACATCTGTTTCCGCTCACCGGTATCGGCAATCGTCGAAGTCAGTGTGATCTTACCGCCGGTCGGCTGGGCTGAGGGTGCTCCGGTGAGCAGGGCAGCGGCGTCGTTCACGTCCTCGCTGTCGGGATCCGGCATCACCAGGTAGCTCTGCGTCTGCTCGTTGAGGTTCAGGGTACGTTTCAGGTCGCACTGGTGGATAGTGACGTTCGAGGCGCCTCCGGGCATGCTCATGACGTTGCGCTCGCGCGCGCCCTTTACGTAAGTGTCAGACGTGAAGCTGTTTCCGGCCACCGAGATCTTCTTGCTGATTTTTAGGTCTTCCGCCTGGACAGCGATCCCGAGGACGATCAAGGCAAAACTGAAACCCGCGGTTGCTCGATGCAAGCTGGCACGCATAAGTACACTCCTGGTTTCTGAGTCCCCCCAGGAAGACCGCATGATCACGGCACGGGGCTGGTTACCGTCTTGGCCTGCCACGCGGTTCTTCCTGTCTGTTCTGAAATGCGTAAAGCAGGGGCGGAATAGCTCATTTCGCGCGGAATTATTTCGTGGTCATCATGAAAAACGCTGTTAGAGCGCTCTGGCGCCTGCACCACGCGCGTGGCATACAGTAAACACTGTAGGGTTTTTGCGCAGCTTTCATGTTAAACAGACGCTGGATACGTGGCCTTCGCGTAATAGCCACTTTGGGGTGAGCTCTACAACGAAAGTTCTTCTTTATTAGTACTTCCTAAGCATCTGGTATTACAGCATTTAAGGTGAGACGTGGGAGGGTAAGTTCCTGCGCGCCTTGACCTTTAGGAGAGTGAGTCATGAAGCGAAGCGCGCAAGGTGCAGCAGTTGCCACTACCAGCACTGACCTCAGCCAGCATGCAAAAGACAATGGTAGTTCCACCATGGTGGCGGAGCCTGTCGGCGTCGATTTAGGCGCTATCCTCGCCGGATTGCAAACCATGCGCGACGGTGATTTCTCGGTGCGGCTGCCCAGATCATGGACCGGGTTAGCGGGCAAGATTGCCGATACGTTCAACGAAATAGTCGCCGCTAACCAGCAGATGGCGCAGGAGTTGAAGCGCGTCGGACAAGTCGTGGGCAAAGAAGGCCGAACCCGCGAACGCACGAAATTCCACGAATCCCGTGGCGCATGGGGAGAGATGGAAGTCTCGGTAAATACTCTGGTTGAGGATCTTTTGCGGCCAAATACGGAGGTGACACGAGCCATCGCAGCGGTCGCACAGGGCAACCTGACTCAAACCGTTCGCCTGGACGTGGACGGACGGCCGCTGGAAGGCGAGTTCTTACGCTCAGCCAATATCGTCAACACCATGATTCAGCAGTTGAGCGTCTTCACTTCAGAAGTCACGCGCGTCGCCCGCGAAGTCGGTACCGACGGAAAACTCGGAGGCCAGGCGGTGGTGCCCGGTGTCGCCGGAACCTGGAAGGATCTGACGGATTCCGTGAACTCCATGGCCAGTAATCTGACTGGCCAGGTGCGCAACATTGCTGAAGTGGCAACGGCAGTCGCTAGCGGTGACCTTTCCCGAAAAATCACCGTCGATGTTCGCGGCGAGATTCTCCAACTCAAAGAAGCTATCAACACCATGGTCGACCAGTTGCGATCCTTTGCCTCGGAAGTGACGCGTGTAGCGCGCGAAGTAGGTACCGATGGCAAACTCGGCGGTCAGGCAGTCGTTCCCGGCGTAGCAGGCACTTGGAAAGATCTTACGGATTCGGTCAATGCTATGGCGGGCAACCTTACCGCGCAGGTTCGAAACATTGCCGAAGTTACTACCGCCGTGGCCCGCGGCGACCTATCGCGCAAGATTACGGTCGACGTCAAAGGCGAAATTCTGGAACTTAAAGAAACCATTAACACCATGGTGGACCAGCTGAACGCGTTCGCCGGTGAAGTGACCCGCGTGGCGCGCGAAGTCGGTACCGAAGGCAAGCTCGGCGGCCAGGCTCAAGTACCAGGTGTCGCCGGAACCTGGAAAGACCTCACGGACAACGTAAACTTTATGGCGGGAAACCTTACCGCCCAGGTACGAAACATTGCGGAAGTCGCAACCGCCATCGCGAATGGCGATCTGTCCCGCAAAATCACCGTAGACGTCCGCGGCGAAATTCTGCAGCTCAAAGAAACTCTTAACACGATGGTGGACCAGCTGAACCGGTTTGCCGGCGAGGTGACCCGCGTGGCTCGCGAGGTGGGCAGCGAAGGGCGGCTTGGCGGTCAGGCCAACGTGCCGGGGGTGGCCGGTACCTGGAAAGATCTGACCGATTCGGTCAATTCCATGGCCGGCAACCTCACTGCGCAGGTCAGAAACATTGCTGAGGTCACAACTGCCGTGGCCCGCGGGGATCTCTCGCGCAAAATCACGGTTGATGTAAAAGGCGAAATTCTCGAACTTAAGAACACGATCAACACTATGGTGGACCAGTTGAACGCGTTCGCCGGTGAAGTGACCCGTGTGGCCCGCGAAGTCGGCACTGAAGGCAAACTGGGCGGCCAAGCTGAGGTGCCGGGGGTCGCCGGAACCTGGAAAGATCTCACTGACAATGTCAACTTCATGGCGGGTAACCTCACGGCACAGGTTCGAAACATTGCCGAAGTGGCTACGGCCGTGGCTCGCGGCGATCTTTCGCGCAAGATCACGGTTGACGTGAAAGGCGAAATCCTGGAGCTGAAGAACACCATCAACACCATGGTCGATCAACTGCGCTCCTTCGCCTCGGAGGTAACGCGCGTCGCTCGCGAAGTGGGCACCGACGGGAAGCTTGGAGGCCAGGCCGTTGTGCCGGGGGTAGGTGGCACATGGAAAGACCTTACTGACTCCGTCAATTCCATGGCCAGCAATTTGACTGGCCAGGTGCGCAATATCGCGGAAGTTTCAACCGCCATCGCGAATGGTGACTTGTCGAAGAAGATTACGGTGAACGTCAGCGGCGAAATCCTGCTTTTGAAAGAGACCATCAACACGATGGTCGACCAGTTGAACGCATTCGCCAGCGAAGTCACGCGCGTGGCTCGCGAAGTCGGTTCTGAGGGCCGCCTGGGTGGACAGGCAAACGTCCCTGGCGTGGCCGGCACCTGGAAAGATCTGACTGACTCGGTCAATTCCATGGCCGGCAATCTTACGGCCCAGGTGCGAAACATTGCGGAAGTCACGACGGCGGTTGCTCGCGGCGATCTCTCGCGCAAGATTACGGTCGACGTCAAAGGCGAAATTCTCGAGCTGAAGAACACCATCAACACCATGGTGGACCAACTGAACGCGTTCGCCGGCGAAGTGACCCGCGTGGCCCGCGAGGTCGGCACCGACGGCAAGCTCGGTGGTCAAGCCGAGGTGCCCGGAGTGGCTGGCACCTGGAAGGATCTCACCGACAATGTGAACTTCATGGCCAGCAATCTCACGGGCCAGGTGCGCAACATTGCTGAGGTCGCCACGGCCATTGCGAATGGCGATTTGTCAAAAAAGATTACCGTCGATGTGCGCGGCGAGATCCTGCAGTTAAAGGAAACGCTGAACACGATGGTCGAGCAGTTGCGTTCCTTCGCTGCCGAAGTTACGCGTGTGGCTCGCGAAGTGGGCTCTGAAGGCCGGCTCGGCGGTCAGGCCAACGTCCCAGGTGTCGCTGGAACCTGGAAAGATCTCACCGACTCAGTGAACGCGATGGCCGGCAATCTTACGGCCCAGGTGCGAAACATTGCGGAAGTCACGACCGCCGTTGCTCGCGGCGATCTCTCGCGCAAGATTACGGTCGACGTGAAAGGCGAAATTCTCGAACTGAAGAACACCATTAACACCATGGTCGATCAGCTCAACGCTTTCGCTGCCGAAGTCACGCGAGTGGCTCGCGAAGTAGGCACTGAAGGCAAGCTCGGAGGACAGGCGCAGGTGCCTGGAGTGGCTGGTACCTGGAAAGATCTGACCGACAACGTGAACGTCATGGCTGCGAACCTTACCGAACAGGTCCGCGGCATCGTGAAAGTGGTCACGGCAGTCGCCAATGGGGTGCTCACCCAGAAGTTGACAGTGAATGCCAAAGGCGAAGTCGCGGCCCTGGCGGAGACGATTAACAACATGACTGACACGCTGGCCACCTTTGCAGATCAGGTGACCACCGTGGCTCGAGAGGTTGGCGTTGAGGGTCGCCTGGGTGGGCAGGCAAACGTGCCGGGCGCCGCGGGGACCTGGAAGGATCTTACCGGGAACGTAAACCTGCTGGCTGACAACTTGACCAACCAGGTGCGTGCTATTGCGGAAGTGGCGACGGCCGTGACCAAGGGCGACCTGACACGATCCATTCAGGTGGAAGCGCGAGGCGAAGTCGCGGAATTGAAAGACAACATCAACACCATGATCAATAACCTGCGCCTCACGACCGAGCGCAACACCGAACAGGACTGGCTCAAGACCAATCTTGCGCGGTTCACCGGCATGTTGCAGGGGCAACGCGACCTGGGCACCGTCGGTCGGATGCTTCTGTCGGAACTCGCTCCCCTGGTGGGCGCGCAGCAGGGCGTCATCTATCAAATGGAATCCGAGGACTCGAGGGGCCTGGTCCTGCTGTCGGCGTTTGCGGGAGATGGACACGATGGACACCTTCGCCGCCTCGACGTCGGCGAGGGCTTGATTGGACAATGTGCGCTGGAAAAGCGCCGGATGTTGATCAGCGACCTGCCGCCCGACCGCACCGTTTCAGTTCGATCCGGCCTGTTCGAAGCGGTGCCTCGCAATGTCATCGTGCTGCCGGTGCTGTTTGAGGACCGGGTCAAAGCCGTCATCGAGCTGGCCTCGCTGAGCATATTCACCGCTTCTCACCTGTCCTTCCTCGAGCAGCTCACGGCCAGTATCGGAATCGTGCTGAACAGCATCGAGGCTACGATGCAGACGGAAGGCTTGCTCAAGCAGTCGCAACAGTTGGCGGCTGAGCTGCAAGCACAGCAGAAAGAATTGCAGCAGACCAACGAGCAGCTCGCCCAGAAGGCACAGCAGTTGGCCGAGCAGAACGTCGAAGTTGAACGCAAGAACCAGGAAATTGAGCAGGCCCGCCGCGCCCTGGAAGAAAAGGCCAAGGAGCTGGCGTTGACCTCCAAGTACAAATCGGAATTCCTGGCCAACATGTCGCACGAGCTGCGAACGCCTTTAAACAGTATTCTGGTTCTCGGGCAGCAACTCACCGACAATCCCGAAGGAAATCTCACTCCCAAGCAGGTCGAATTCGCCCGCACCATCCACGCCGCGGGCACGGACTTGCTCAACCTGATTAGCGACATTCTTGATCTGTCGAAGATCGAGTCAGGCACGGTGTCGGTTGAGGCCGAGGAAATCTTCTTCGCCAGCCTGCTGGATGCGGTGGCACGGCCATTCCGGCACGAGGCGGAGAACAAGCGCCTGTCCTTCGAAATCCATACGGATCCGCACCTGAGTCGCAGTTTGGTGACCGACTCGAAGCGTTTGCAGCAAGTCTTGAAGAACCTGCTGTCCAACGCCTTCAAGTTCACCGAGCAGGGCGGGGTACGGCTTTCGGTCTCGGCCGCTCCGAGTGGGTGGAGCGAAGACCACGCAATCCTGTCGAAGTCGGCTTCGGTGATTGCATTCGAGGTGGCGGATACGGGAATCGGCATACCCACGGACAAGCAGCGCATCATCTTCGAGGCCTTCCAGCAGGCAGACGCGGGCACCAGCCGCAAGTACGGCGGGACCGGTCTGGGACTGGCGATCAGCCGCGAACTGGCAACGCTCCTGGGCGGCGAAATCCAGTTGCGCAGCACGCCAGGCAAAGGCAGCACATTTACCCTCTACCTGCCGCAAACCTACGTGGGATCATCGGCGGCTACCTTGGTGAGCAGCGATGGCAAACCCTCGGTAGCACCGCTACAACTGTCTCGGGTCAAGGTTGCTGAATTGCCCAGCGAACAAATCGAGGATGATCGCGGCAATTTGCAGCCCGATGATGCGGTCCTGCTGATCGTTGAGGATGATCCGCACTACGCGCGCGTACTTTGCGACCTGGCTCGCGACAAGGGCTTCAAAGTGCTGGCGGCCACGCGCGGAGCGGATGCTCTGGCACTGGCTCGCGAGTATCATCCGTCGGCCGTTTCCCTGGACGTGTTCCTCCCCGACATGTTGGGCTGGACGGTGCTGAACCATTTGAAACAGGATTCCTCGACGCGACACATTCCGGTGCAGATGCTCACACTTGATGAGGATCGGCATCATGGCCTGGCGCGCGGTGCTTTCTCCTTTATTACAAAGCCCACCACCACCGAAGGACTGGAAGCTGCGTTCGCTCGCATTAAAGAGTACTCTTCAAGCCGTCGCAAGCGGTTGCTGGTGGTGGAAGACAATCCCGCAGAGCAGTTCAGTATCAGGGAACTGCTGGGTTACGATGACCTGGACGTGACCACGGTCGGTACCGGAGCCGATGCGTTGCAGTCCATCAGCACGGAAGAATTCGACTGCGTGGTGCTCGATCTGCGTCTTCCCGACATGTCGGGATTCGAGGTCCTGGAGCACCTGCGGGATAGTGCTGCGGCGAGTGACTTGCCGGTCGTCGTCTTTACCGGTAAGGAACTTTCGCCGGAGGAGGACGCGCGTCTGCACACCTTGGCGCGCAGCGTCGTGGTCAAGGGGGTGGAATCGCCTGAGCGTTTACTCGATGAAACTGCGCTGTTCCTGCATCGCGTGGTCACTGACCTGCCGGTGGAGAAGCAGAAAATGCTCGACCGGCTGCATCGCTCGGATGAGGCTTTGGTCGGACGGAAGGTGCTGGTCGTTGACGACGACGTGCGCAACATCTTCGCCCTCAGCAGCGTGCTTGAACGGCGGGGAATGAGCGTGCTCACCGCGGGTACGGGACGCGAAGCCATCACGACACTGGAGTCGACCCCTGATATCGCGATCGTCCTGATGGATATTATGATGCCGGAGATGGACGGATACGAAACCATGCAGGTCATTCGCCAGAATCCGTCGTTCCGGCGGCTGCCCATCATTGCCTTAACGGCGAAGGCCATGAAAGGCGATCGGGAGAAGTGCCTGGAGGCAGGCGCTTCCGAGTACTTGGCCAAACCGGTCAACACCGAGCAATTGCTCTCAGCTCTTCGCATGTGGCTTCACCGGTAGGCTGTTTCAGGGTTGTGCGAATTGGGTGCTCAATGAGCGTTCACGAACCCGTCAATATCCTGATGGTCGATGATCAGCCGGGCAAGCTGCTCAGCTACGAAGCGATCCTCAATCCGCTGCGCGAAAACTTGCTCAAAGCAAATTCCGGGCGCGAAGCGCTCGAGCATTTGCTGAAAAGTGAGATCGCGGTCGTCCTCATGGACGTAAGCATGCCGGATATGGACGGGTTTCAACTCGCCGACATGATTCGTGAGCACCCACGGTTTCAGAAAACCGCGATCATCTTCATTTCCGCTGTGCATTTGACCGACGTGGATCGGCTGAAGGGCTATGAACGGGGCGCGGTCGATTACATTTCGGTACCTGTCGTTCCTGAGTTGTTGCGGGCCAAGGTCAGCGTTTTCGCCGAGCTCTATCGCAAGAACCAGCAATTGGAAAAGCTCAATCGCGAATTGGAGCAGCGGGTCACCGAGCGAACCGAGGAGCTGCGAGAAAGCGAATCGCAGTTTCGTTCACTGGCCAACTCCATACCGCAGTTAGCCTGGATGGCCAATCCGGATGGCTCCGTGTTCTGGTACAACCAGCGCTGGTATGACTACACCGGGACAACGATCGACCAGGTACAGGGCAAGGGCTGGACGCGCACCGTGCATCCGGAACACTCGGGGCGCGTAGTTGCCGGTATGCAGCGCTGCTGGGAATTGGGAGTTCCGTGGGAAGACACCTTTCCCTTGCGCGACCAGCAGGGTAACTACCGCTGGTTTCTCTCTCGTGCTCTGCCCATCCGCGATGCCGCCGGTAATGTGGTGCGCTGGTTCGGAACCAACACCGACATCACCGAACGCAAGCAAGCGGAAGAAGCGCTGGTAAAGTCGGAGCGGCTCGCGGCCATGGGACGACTAGCGGGGATCATCGCGCATGAAATCAACAATCCCCTGGAAGCCATCTCCAATGCTTTTTACCTCTTGCGAGATCATCCCTCTCTGGACGAAGAAGCGCGCTATTACGCCCGTCTAGCCTCTGAGGAAGTCGCACGCATTAGCCACATCACCAAACAAACCCTCAGCTTTTATCGTGAATCGCGCCAACCCATCGCAGTTTCGCTTTCCGAAATCCTCGACAATGTGATCGAACTGCAGTCGCGGGCTTTGAAGTTGAACGCCATCTCGGTGACGAAGAAATACACGACGGTAGGAATCATTCAGGGATTTCCGGTCGAGTTGAAGCAGGTATTCTTGAACATCATCGGAAATGCTGTGCAGGCCATGGGTACAGGGGGCCGGTTGCGCATCCGGCTGTTCCAATCAACGGAGCGGCGCAGTGGCAGGGAAGGCATACGGGTGCTGATCGACGACACGGGCAGCGGTATACGTCGTGAGGACGCCAGGCGGATTTTCGAGCCGTTTTTCAGCACCAAGGAAGCAAAGGGAACCGGACTGGGGCTGTGGATCAGCAAGGGCATTATCCAGAAATACGAAGGCTCCATTCGTTTTAGAAGCATGCGGCTGGGTCAAGGGCATATCACCTGTTTTTCCGTTTTCCTCCCCGCCGCTGCAGCAGCTCAAGTACCGGTTGCGGTAGCTTCATCGGTTGCGTAAGGCAGAGCTGAAAGGACTTTTCGGTGGGAACCAGATTCGTGATCCTGTGCGTGGACGACGAGGAGAATCCTCTGGTGCTCCGCAAGTTCCTTTTGCAAAGGGCCGGTTACGATGTGATCACTGCGAGGTCAGCCCAGGAGGCCCTGGAAATCGCAAGCAAACAGGATGTCGACCTTGTGCTCTCGGATCACCTGATGCCCGGCATTACGGGAACCGAGTTGGCCCGGTTGCTCAAATCGCAATACCCGAAAATGCTGGTGGTGCTGCTTTCGGGCGTCAATGAGATTCCCGTGGGCGCCGAAGTCGCCGACGTCTTCCTAAGTAAAGTCGAGGGTCCCGAAAGCTTGTGCCAGCAGATCGCGGCCGTTTTAGCGGGATCCGCGCGCGCCTGAGATTTAACTCTCCTATCGATAGGGCCATTCCAGCGCTAACCGCTGCCGCGGCAGATCCTCCGAGTGACTGGTGGCGTCGTTCTTAATGCCCAAAAGGCCTGCAGCGGTGAAGGTTGTCCCTGTGATCTCCATCACATCTCTCGGAGATACGAAAGTTTAAGTTTTGCTCAGGAGAAAACCGTCATGTGCCTCGCGATTCCTGGGAAAATTCTGGACAGCACGGAATCCGGCGGTATGCGGGTTGGCAGAGTGCAGTTCGGTGGGATCGTCCGCCAGGCACGCCTTGACTTCGTTCCGGAGGCCGCAATCGGTGACTACGTGATGGTTCATGTCGGTTTCGCGATCAGCCGCGTGGATGCGGTTGAGGCCGAACGAACCTACCAGGTCCTCCAGGAAATGGGCCTGCTCGCCGACGAACTCGACGCCCTCAAAGGCCAGGCCTGATAACGACTGGAGAGCGCGAAGGTGGCCGGTGTCGATGGATTCGGGTAACCATGCGCTGAACCCCCCTGGACGAAGCTGGTTTGATCACATCGCTCGTTCGCCTCTCACCTTCGGTTGTGACCGCGATCACTTCATCTTGAGACATAAGTCGCTACAGTAGTTCCGAATTGGGAATCGTGCCGTTATCCGCCTGTAAAAGTGTGGGGATGATCCGGATGAAATACATCGATGAATACCGCGACGAGCATATCGCGCGCACTCTTGCCGCAGAGATCGAGCAACATACAACCCGGCACTGGGTCCTCATGGAGATCTGTGGTGGTCAGACCCACACCATCATGCGTTACGGGCTGGACGAGTTGCTGCCCAAAAACATCGAACTGGTGCACGGGCCCGGTTGCCCGGTCTGCGTAACTCCCTTGGAAACCATCGATAAAGCCATCGCACTTGCCTCACGTGCCGAAGTGACACTGGTCTCTTACGGAGACATGTTGCGGGTACCGGGTTCCGCGTCCGACTTGTTCCGTGCGAAAGCGCACGGCGGCGATGTACGCGTTGTTTACTCACCGGTCGAAGCGCTGAAAATTGCGCGCTGCCACCCGGACCGCAAGGTGGTCTTCCTGGCCGTGGGATTCGAGACCACTGCGCCGGCAAACGCGATGGCTGTGTGGCAGGCGAAGCGTGAAGGTATCGATAACTTCTCAATCCTGGTCTCGCACGTTCTCGTTCCTCCCGCAATCCGCGCACTGATGGCGTCGGCAGAAAATCGGGTGCAGGGCTTCATCGCTCCCGGCCACGTGTGCACCGTGATGGGATACGAAGAATACGAAGCGCTGGTGCGCGACTTCCGTGTTCCCATCGTGGTCGGCGGATTCGAGCCGGTTGATCTCCTGCAATCCGTGTTAATGCTGGTCAAACAACTGGAGGCCGACGTCGCCAAGGTCGAGAACCAGTACGTTCGCTCCGTCAACTACTTGGGTAACTTCCCTGCACAGCAAGTCGTAAAAGAAGTTTTCGAGATCGCCGACCAAAAATGGCGCGGCATCGGCAGCATCCCCAACAGTGGATTGCGGCTCCGTGAGGAATACGCGTCCTATGATGCTGCCCGGATTTTTGAGCTTGCCGAAATCGCCGTGGAAGAACCAGCGGAGTGCATCAGCGCGAAGGTGTTGCAAGGCTTGCGCAAGCCCACCGACTGTCCGGCATTTGCTATGCGCTGTACGCCGGAGAATCCGCTGGGCGCGCCCATGGTTTCATCTGAAGGCGCGTGCGCGGCGTACTACCACTATCGTCGGCACGCAATCGCAGGCGACTGACAAGGAGACTCATGCCGGGAACGACGAAGACCATTGCCGAGTTAAGTTGTCCGACGGCTTTGCCCGTGAAAGACACGATCGTGCTTGGCCATGGCAGCGGCGGCAAGCTCAGCGCCGAGTTGGTACGCGACATCTTCCTTCCTGCTTTCCAGAATCCGGCGCTGGCACGGCTGGACGACCAGGCGATCGTTACCGTGGGCAGCAGCCGCCTGGCCATCAGCACCGACTCGTTCGTGGTGAAGCCACTTTTCTTTCCCGGGGGAGATATTGGCTCGCTCGCAGTTCATGGCACCGTGAACGACCTTGCCATGGGGGGCGCCCGGCCACTCTACCTCAGCGTGGGGTTCATCATCGAAGAAGGTCTCTCGATGGACGTATTGCGGCAGGTGGTGGAATCCGTGCGCCGCGCTGCCGATGCCGCAGGCGTCCAGGTGATTACCGGCGACACCAAGGTGGTCGAGAAAGGAAGCGGCGACGAACTCTTCATCAACACCACGGGCCTGGGAATCGTTCCTGCTGGCGTGGAGCTCTCTGCCAACCGGGCACGGCCGGGGGACAAGGTTCTGCTCAGCGGATCCATCGGCGAGCACGGCATCGCCATCATGGCGCAGCGCGAAGGGCTGGAATTCGAAAGCACAATCGAGAGTGATAGCGCGGCCCTGCACACCCTGGTTGCCGACATGCTGAACGTGACCCATTCCATTCGCTGCATGCGTGATCCCACGCGGGGTGGGCTCTCAAGCACTCTCAACGAAATTGCCGAACAGTCGCGAGTCGGGATTGCCTTGGAAGAGCGCGCCATTCTGGTTCACGATGAGGTGCGCGGCGCTTGCGAGATGTTGGGGCTCGATCCTCTTTACGTTGCCAACGAAGGCAAGCTGGTGGCGATCGTAGCTGCGGAAGCGGCGGATGCTGTGCTTGCCGCCATGCGACGCCATCCTTTGGGCCTGAACGCCAACATTATCGGCGCAGTAGTCGAAGACCGGCAGCACTTGGTGATCATGCGTACTCCCCTGGGTACGACTCGCATTGTGGACATGCTCGCCGGCGATCAACTGCCGAGGATTTGTTGAGCCATGCACGAGATGAGCATTGCCAGTTCGATTCTGGAGGCAGTAGCGTCGGAAGCCGCGCGTTGTCCGGGCTCGCGTCCGGAAAAGGTCGGAGTACGGATCGGCGAGCTGGCGGCGGTCGATCCCGAATCTCTGCGTTTCTGTTTCGAAGCTCTGATCCGCGATACCGACCTGCAACAGCTTGAATTGGAGATTGAATTTAAGCCGCGGCGGCACGGGTGTTCCGGGTGTGGCGAGGAATTCAACGTAATCGACTACAACATCGAATGTCCGCATTGCGGTTGCCTTAATACCCGGTGCATCAGTGGAGACGAGTTGGAGTTGGTCTATGTGGAGGTGGAACAGAATGAATCGAGTGCCCTTGGAGCGCAAAGTCTTAAGTGAAAACGATCGCCTGGCTGACGTGCTTCGGCAGCGTTTCCGCGAGCACGGGATTCTGTGTCTCAACCTGATCAGCTCACCCGGGTCGGGGAAAACCAGCTTGCTGGAACGTACGCTCGAGAGTTTCCCCAAGGGAGAACGGGTCGCCGTGCTGACAGGCGACATCCAGACGGAGAATGATGCGAATCGGCTGCGGCGCTTTGGATTTCCAGCCAGGCAGATTACGACTGGGGGCACCTGCCATCTGGACGCGCGCATGATCCAGAAACACCTGGACGACTGGCGCCTGGAGGATCTTGACGTGCTGTTTATCGAGAACGTCGGCAACCTTGTGTGTCCTTCAAGTTACGACCTCGGCGAGGCGGCGAAAGTCGTCCTGTTGAGCGTGACGGAGGGAGAAGACAAGCCCCTGAAATATCCATCGATTTTCTTCAAATCGGACTTATGCGTGATCAGCAAGACCGATCTTTTGCCGTACGTGCCATTTGCGCTGGACACGGCGGTCGAGAATGCCCGTCGGGTACACCCGGGAATGGAGATCGTAAAGGTCTCCTGCCTCACTCGCCGTGGTGTGCATGATTGGATGACCTGGCTTGAGCATCGTAAGCATGAGTTTCTGGCCGGAAGGGCCGAACCGGTGGCGTGACCATGTTGGTCCGCAATCAGATCGAGGTCGCCGGAATCGTCCAGGGTGTGGGATTTCGACCGTACGTCTACCGCCTCGCAACGGCGCGCAATTTGTCCGGCAAAATCAGCAATACCTCTTCGGGCGTGCTTATCGAAGTGCAGGGCCCGAGCGAGCAGATCCTGGACTTTATCCATCAGCTTCCGCTCGAGGCTCCCGCGCTGTCGAAAATCACCGGCGTGGTGGTTCGGGACGTGCCCTGTAATGGCGAGAGCGAATTCCGTATCGCACCCACTCATACCGGTGAGGCCGTCCAGACCCTGATATCTCCCGACGTGGCGATCTGCGACGATTGCCTGCGCGAGATGCTCGACCCCAAGGACCGCCGGTATCGGTATCCCTTTATTAACTGCACCAACTGCGGACCGCGATTCACCATTGTTCGGAACATTCCCTACGATCGTAGCCAAACGTCCATGTCGGTTTTCCCGATGTGCACGGCGTGCCAACATGAGTATGACGATCCCATGAATCGCCGCTTCCACGCCCAACCTAACGCCTGCTGGGACTGTGGACCTCACGTGGAACTTTGGGATCGTGGCGGCAAGCCCACCGACTGCCGAAATCCTATTGATGAGTGCATAGCCGGGCTGCAGGCCGGTCTGGTGGTGGCCGTTAAGGGCTTAGGCGGATTTCACCTCGCAGTGGACGCCACGAATGCCGCCGCCGTGCGGCTTCTGCGCAAGCGCAAACACAGGGTTGAAAAGCCATTTGCCGTAATGGTGCCCGGAATGTCAGCGGTGGAGGAATTCTGCGATCTGGTTGCCGGGGCGCAGAATGCGCTCATGTCTGCACAGCGCCCCATCGTCCTGTTGCCATGGAGAAAGCCCAGCCTGATTTGTGAGCTGGTTGCTCCCAACAATCGCTACGTGGGCATTTTCCTCCCCTACACGCCTCTTCAGCACCTGCTCTTCGCGGACGGGCGACTGCGCGCACTCGTGATGACGAGTGCAAACATCAGCGAGGAGCCGATCGTCGTCGAAAACGATGAGGCAGTGCGCAGGCTCGATGGACTCGCCGATTATCTGCTGATTCATAACCGCGACATCCTGTTGCGCTGCGACGACTCCGTGACCCGGGCCAGCGGCGGAAAGCTTCGGCATTTACGGCGCTCGCGGGGATTTGTCCCGGTCCCGATATTTCTGAATGAGGATCTTCCGCCCGTCCTGGCGGTGGGCGGTGAACTCAAGAACACCATTTGCTTGACCAAAGGAAAGCACGCGTTTTTGTCTCAGCATATCGGCGATCTCCAGAATCTTGAGAGCCATCGCTTTTTCGAGCAAGCAATTTTGCACTTGCAAAGAGTGCTGCAGTTGAAGCCCGAAGTTATCGCTTACGACCTGCATCCCGACTATTTCTCGACGAAATGGGCGCTCGCGCAATCCGGGGTCAAAGCCGTCGGTGTGCAGCATCATCATGCGCATATTGCGAGCTGCATGGCAGAAAATCAACTGCATGGCCGGGTCATCGGGTTTGCCCTCGATGGCACCGGCTACGGGACAGACGGGCGCATCTGGGGCGGGGAAGTTCTTACCTGCGACTACCGCGGCTTCCACCGCGCCGCACATTTCGACTACGTCCCGCTGCCCGGCGGCGAAGCAGCCATCCATGAGCCTTGGCGCATGGCGGTCAGCTACCTGTTCCAGCATTTCGGCCCCGAGTTCTTGAGCATCCCTCTCGCCTTCACCCGCGACTTGCCGGCTCATCAAGTTCGAACTTTGCTGCGGATGATCCGCAACGGGGTGAACTCGCCGCTGACGTCAAGTTGCGGCCGGCTGTTTGACGCCGTAGCCGCTCTCATCGGTATTCGTCAGCAGGTCAACTACGAAGCGCAGGCTGCAATTGAAATGGAAATGGCTATCGGAGATGAGTGCTGCGAAGAAGCTTATCCGATTGCGGTCGCGGGACAAGCTGGCGCCTGGATTATCGACACCAAGGCAATGTTCCAGGCAGTCATCGAAGACCTGAGTCGGAACTTGCCGGTATCCCGCATCAGCGCCAAATTCCACAATGGCCTTGTGGAGGTCTTTACCACCGTTGCCAAGTTGATTCGGCACCGTGAGCAATTAAACCGTGTTTGCCTAAGCGGCGGGAGTTTTCACAATGCCTACCTCTCAGAACGCATGGAAAGACGGTTGTCGCAAGCTGGCTTCGAGGTCTTTGCGCACCGCGAAGTTCCTGCGAGCGATGGCGGCTTGAGCCTGGGACAGGCCCTGGTCGCTGCGCACCGGCACGATAAGGAGATAAGGGCATGACCCGGACGCTAATCATTGCGTGCGGCAATCCTCTGCGCACCGATGACGGGATCGGTTGGCACATCGCGCAGAAACTCGCCTCGCAACTCCGATCCCCCGATTTTGAAATCCTGCTCAGGTTTGAGCTGACTCCGGATCTTGCCGAAGACATGAGCCATGCAGACCGAGTGATTCTGATCGACGCGGCGGCCGAAGGTGTGCCGGGAGAAGTACGTTGTGAAGCGATCAACGCGGCAGAAGCCGCGCCTGCGTTTTCACACGAGTGCTCGCCGCCAGTTTTGCTCGGACTGGTACAGGATCTTTACGGCGCAACTCCCGATGCCGTATTGATTTCGGTAGCGGGAGAGTCGTTCAAGGTGGGGCAAGGTCTGACGGCTGCCGTAGCTGATTCGGTGCCCGTAGCTGTCAATAACATCCTGGAACTCGTGGCGTCAGGCGCCAAAGCCATCGTGGCGCACCGGTGCTCTGGCTGACAACCCGACCCAGCTAACTCGTGATCATCACGACGGTCGCGTCATCCCGTAACCCCGCGCCATCAGAGAAAGACTGAACTTCTGCAAGGAGGCTGTCGGCCGTTGCCGACGTCTTCGACATATGAGCGCGCAACCGCTCCGAGCCATATTCTTCGTCGCGCAGGTTGGCGGCCTCTGTAATTCCATCGCTATAGAACAACAGGCGTGAACCTTGCGGGAGTGTAATCGTTGTTTCGGAGAAGTGTCGCGTGCCCAGGCACAAGCCAAGCGGCAGCCCGCATTCCGTGGCAACGAATTGTGCGCTGTCCCCGGAAACCAGCAGTGGCGGCAAATGTCCCGCGTTGGCGAAGGTCAGCTTGCGGTTGCGGGGATCAAACACGGCATACACCATAGTCACAAACCTGCCAGAGGGAAAGTCCTCGGCCATCAGCTTGTTGAGCCTCATCAAAACTTCGCTCGGACTACAGCACGCCTCGGCCAGGGATCGCACCATACCCCTGGTAGCCGACATCAACAGCGCAGCCGCCATGCCCTTGCCTGACACATCGGCGAGGACGATCCCCCAGCGGCCATCGTCCAGCGCTATGAAGTCATACCAGTCACCACCAACGGCTCCCGCCGGCACACAGAAACCCGAAATCACGAAGCCGGGAACATAGGGAGAACTCTTGGGAAACAAGTTTTGCTGGATGGCACGCGCTTCTTGGGCATCTCGATCCATTTGCGCCTTCAGCAGGCGCTCCCGCTGAAACACGCGTGCATTCTGCACTGCCACGGCAATATGCGCGCACAGAGCCTGCAAAATTTGCAACTGGTCTTCCGGGAACGCATCCAGTTCCGGGTGCGACGCGGTAAAAACACCGACCAGTTTGCTTCCGACCAGCAGAGGGATGGCCACTTCCGAGCGCACGTTCTCTTCGCAAGCCGCGTAATATGGATCCACGTTCACGTCAGGCGCGTATCGCATTTGGCCGCTAGCGGCCACATGGCCGACCAAGCCTTCCTTCCCAACCTTCATCCGGTGACCTTTGCCGTGTACTGAGCAGCCTTTACTGCCGGCTATGACCAGGTCTTGGCGATCCTCATCGTGCAAGTAGATATTGGTTTCGAGGCAGCCAAAGGAACTCGCAACATCGTTAACGATGCTCTCGATGAGTTGATCGAGATCCAGGATCGACGTGATCTGCTGCGCAGCTTTCTGAACCTTGAGCAGGTCCTGCACTTGCTCAAGCTGTTGCTGAGCGGCCAGGTATTCGACATCCATCGTGATGGGAAGAGATGTTGCCATTGCGTTGCCCTCGGACGGGCGTCACCGGCCCGGCCTTGTCGTGCATATCGACTTAGATGATTCTGCCCGCGGCCGGGCTCTAGTTTATGTTTCGTGCTTATCTTCGTTCGGAGCCTTTGGAGAACCCCGTTTTGGCGTCAAGGACCGCCTCTGCTTGATTTCGTCGAGGCGTTCGCGAATCCGCTTTTCTACGCCTTCGTTGCTGGGATGGTAGTAGACGCGGTCATGCAGATTGTCTGGAAGACACTGCATATTCGCGATCTTCTCCTCCAAATCATGTGCGTACTGGTAACCTTTCCCGTAGCCCAGTTTCTTCATCAACGGTGTCGGCGCATTCCGTAAGTGAAGCGGAACAGGCTCAGCCGCCGTTCGCTCGACGTCCTGCTGCACCGCCCCGTACGCCATGTACAGAGCGTTGGATTTAGGAGAAAGGGACAGATACACCACCGCTTGGGCCAAGGCTAGATTGCCTTCCGGCATGCCGATAAAGTCGACTGCATCGCGGGCCGCCATGCATAGCGCGAGCGCATTGGGATCCGCCAGCCCTATGTCTTCGACCGCCATACGCACCACGCGGCGAGCGATATACAGAGGATCTTCGCCCGCCTCGAGCATTCGACCCAGCCAATAGATCGCTGCATCGGGATTGCTGTTGCGAACTGATTTATGCAGTGCGGAGATCAGGTTGTAATGCTCTTCCCCGCTTTTGTCATAGAGGAGAACGCGGCGCTGCAGTGCGTCCTGCACCATCGTGTCGGTAATTTCAGCGCCCGTGTGTTGCCCGGACTGCTCTAACGCCAGTGGCGCGGCGACCTCCAGGACGTTGTAGGCGCTTCGCGCGTCACCATTGGAGTATGTGGCGATTTTTTGGAGGACCGTATCGGAAGCCTGCAATTTCAGGCGTCCCAACCCGCGTTCCTCGTCTTCCAGCGCTCGCCTCAACAAGACCACAATCTGTTCTTCCGTGAGCGGGTTCAGCACGTACACTCGGCTGCGGGATAGCAAGGCTGATATCACTTCAAAGGAAGGGTTTTCCGTAGTAGCGCCAATCAGCCTGATGCTGCCCTTTTCCACGTGGGGCAAGAACGCATCCTGCTGCGCCTTGTTGAAACGGTGAATTTCGTCAATGAATACGATGGTGCGGGTCCCATACTGCCGGGCCCGGTCTGCCTCGGCCATCACCTGTTTGATTTCCTTGATGCCGCTGAGTACGGCGGAAAACTCGATGAAGTCCGCCTTCGTCATGTTGGCAATGATTTTCGCAAGCGTCGTCTTGCCCGTTCCTGGAGGCCCCCAGAAAATGAGCGAGCCGATGTCGTCGCGCTCGATCTGAGCTCGCAGAGGCTTACCCACGCCGATCAGGTGCTCCTGACCGACAAACTCGTCGAGGGTGCGTGGACGCATGCGGTCCGCCAAGGGACGTCCCCGGTCACCCGCCCGCTCACCGCCCGGTATGGTTTGGAATAAGCTCACGTACCTTACTCAGCGAAAAAATAACTTTGCCTCGAAAATTCGTAAAGGAGAATACTCGCGGCCACGCCGGCATTCAGCGACTCAACCTGGGCGGCATGAGGAATCGTAATCAGCTGATCCATCTGCGAAATCACATCCTTCGGCACGCCGGCCCCTTCGCCGCCGATTACCAGTACCAGGGGAGGACTCAGCTTTGCGTGCGGCAGAGCCGTACCCTTGTGTGAGGACGTAGCGACAAGCCGGAAGCCCGCCTGCCGGAGGTGCGGAAGTGCTGTGGCTAGTCTCTCCCTCACAAATCCGATGCGAAAAATCGAACCAGCGGATCCTCGGACTACCTTGGAATTGAATGGACTCACCGTTCCTTCTCCCAGGATGACCCCGGCGGCGTCAAACGCCTCGGCCGAGCGGAGCACCGTTCCCAGGTTCCCGGGGTCCTGAAGTCCGGCAATCGCCAGCAACGGTCGATGCCTTGCTCGTCCCGCCAGCTCTTCGAGACTGTGGTGTTTACCTGCTACCAGGGCCGCCACTCCCTGCGGCGATTCGCTGGGCACCGCGCCGGCAAACAGCCTCTCCGGCAGCATGAGGGTTTCCACGTGAAAGCCGATCTGCGGCAGCAATCGCTCCGCCTTAGGCTTCGCGGATTCGGCGAAGAACACAGCCCGAAAGCGCACCCCGCTGCGGATCGCCTCTTCGAGGATGCGCAAACCTTCGATGGCGAACTCTCCCCGGGTGGTTAGATCGCCCAGGGAGAAAGCGGTTCGCAGTTCCTTCACCAGCGCGTTGTGGCGTCCCTCCACGCGGCGAAGCCGATCGCCTAAAATGTTGCCAGACGGCCTTGTGGACCCGGTTCGTCTCATTTCCCTTGAGCCGTCCAGCATATTACGCCGCTTTGACTCTGCTTGCAGTGCTTCGTCGTGTTATGGTAGCTTTCGCGGTTTCACACCAGACATCCCAAAGGACACGCAGTGCGCGCTGAAATTATCAAGATTAATTCGGCAGCACCCGAAGCTTCGCTGGTCAAGTATGCCGCTGAACAGATCCGTTCCGGCGAAGTGCTGGGAATGCCAACTGACACGTTTTACGGCCTTGCGGCCGACCCGTTCAACCTGCGAGCGGTCGACCGGGTGTATGAAATCAAGTCCCGCTCGCGGCACAAGCCTCTGTCTCTGCTCATTGAGAGCGTCGACCAGGCGGAGGAATTAGCCCGTCCCCTGCCGGAAGAGTTCTACAAATTGGCGCGGCGCTTCTGGCCGGGCCCGCTCACCATGATTGTGCAAGCTGCCTCGCGCTTGCCGCTTAAGGTCACCGCCAACACCGGCAATGTCGCCCTGCGCGTGCCTTCGGCCGCTATACCGCTCGCCGTCGTCAAGGCCGCAGCTATTCCAATCACTGCGACCTCCGCAAACTTGAGCGGTGCCACCGAATGCACGTCGGCGGAGCAGGTGCGTGACCAGCTCAGAGACCGTCTCTCAATCATTGTCGACGGCGGCGCGTCGCCGCGCGACATTCCGTCCACCATTGTGGACTTGAGTAACGAGAATAACGGCTGGAGTATTCAGCGGGAAGGCGCAATTCCTGCCCAGGAGATCACGGAGTTTCTAGCCCAGGGATGAATCCGGTTGCGGTGGGCCAGCGTCGCACCAGATTGTGGCCGTCGCTGCTGGTCGTGGCTGTCCTGTTGCTGTCGGCATTTCTCGCGATCACCAGCTCTCGTATTGTTCGTGAGGCTTCCCACAACGAATTGCATCCAGCTGACGCCATCGTAGTCTTTGGCGCCGCGGAATATGACGGCCGCCCATCTCCCATTTATCGTGCGCGCCTGGATCACGCTTTTAATTTGTACCAGCGTGGCCTGGCGCCTGTGATCATTACTACCGGCGGCTCCGGCGACGATCCCAAGTACAGCGAAGGCGGCGTTGGGCGGGACTACCTGAACAGCCGCGGCGTCCCGGAGAACAACCTCATTGCGGAGACCCAGGGTTCCGACAGCGCGCAATCCGCTGAGCGCATCGGCGTCATCATGCGGACGAATCACATGCGCTCCTGCGTGGCAGTGAGCGACGCGTATCACGTGTTTCGCGTTAAGCAGATGTTAGAAAGGCAAGGGATCGAGGTCTACGTAGCGCCACGTCCGGAATCGCGTCCACGCAGCCCCTGGTCGCGTTATTGGGCGGTCCTGAGAGAAGCCATCAGCTACCTGGTTTGGAAACTGCATCTGTGAACGGCAACTCAGGGGCTGGCGTAATTCGCTAATTCTAGAATTGATTCACGATTTTCCTACCACTTGTTTCTTTCTCTCAAGCATGTGATGTGAGCGACGTGATGTCTGCCGTGCCAGGCGTACAGGGCCACGTTCTTCTCCAGGCTCACCACTCCAAGCTCTGGATGCCGAAAAGTTTTCTTCCACTCCTCGGGTGCGATGGCGCGTAGTACCAGCACCCACCGCTTGTGCAATGAATCAAGCAACGCCAGCGAAAGTTCGGGGGGCGCTGTTGTCGCGTCCGGCAATTCAGCCCAGCGGTCTTCCATATACGGCTTGATGAGCGGCTTGTTCTCGGTCAAAGCCAGCTTGAAGCGAATGTAGGCGTTCATGTGGCTCTCAGGAACGTGGTGCACGACCTGCCGTACCGTCCATCCGCCGTCGCGGTAAGGGGTGTCCATGGCCTGTGGGGAAAGACCTTGCACAGCCGCCCGCAAGGCCTGGGGCGCCCGCTCGATCTGATCAATATATTCGTTGCGCCGGGCTTCGGTAAGTTTCCCCTCGAACTGAAATTTTCCGATCGGATAACGCAAGTCAGTCATACATCTCCCTGGCAGACGAAATTTAGGGATGAGATGAACCAGAGTTGAAGAAGGGTGCAGAAAGCTCGCTGATACCAAAAGCTACTTTACGAGTGCCAGCACTCTTACCGGGCCGCCAGAGCCCCCCTGCAACTTGGCAGCACCAACCACGGCAATCGTTCCGGCTTGCGGAGTTCGGTCGAGATTGGCGAGATTTTCCAGATGGTACAAGCCGTGGGCCAGCGTGTAATGGTGAACCTCAAAATTCTTGGACGGGCCGTAATCGATGCTGAGCGTATCAATGCCGAGGCCGACTGCGTTTCTGGCTTCGACCAGGAACTTCGCGGCTTCCAGCGAATAGCCGGGAAAATGCATTACGCCCTTATCGTCGGCATCGCGATAGCTTTTCTCCGAATTCCATCGTGAGTCCCAGCCCGTATTGGCCACCACCAGGGCACCCATCGGGATCAATCCATTCTTCTGCTCCCAGCCGGCAATATCGTCGACAGAAATCCGGTAATCGGGATCAAGGCGCACTTTGTCACGCACATCAATGACCGCTAAAGGCGCGACTAGTCGCTCCGCCGGGATCTGGTCGACCGTCCAACTGCCCTGCGCGAAATGCGCCGGCGCGTCTATATGGGTGCCAAAGTGTTCGGGAAGGCAAATGTTGCGGGCGAAATACTGATCTTTTGCGACCGTATGCGTGACGGTTACGCGATACGCAGCTTTTTCCGAAGGCTCGTACGAGGGCGCATCCTTGCTGATAGCGTGAGTCAGGTCGATGACCGCATGCAGGCCGCTGGGCGGCGTGACTTCGCCGTGCCGCTGCGCAAACAGAAGCAACGCAAGCGCCAGGCTATATCCAAAAACGAACGTACGCCACCGCATGAAAACTTAACTCTTTCTGCATCAACACCAAGAAGGCTTCCTCCTGCGTCGATGAAAACCGCCTACCCTTTTCGGATGCTGTTCTGCTGATTCCGGTTTATTAATTTTTGGCCAACCATGGCGAAGCGACAAGGAACTATGGGCCAAGCACTTCTGGGCGAGAGGATAGAGGATAAAAGAGAAGGTCGCAGTTATCAGGCGCAGGGCATCGCTCAGCATTAGAGCAGCTCAGACCGATTCGGCTATCGGCCCATGAAGATCCACAATATCGCTACCATGACCGCCGCAGCCATGGTGCCAAGGAAATTGACGGCATCATTATTCAGAATTCCTTTTCGTTCCAACCATGCTCCCAGAAAGCTATCGATTACCATACCGAGAGTGGCGGCGAGTACCGGAATCCAGAACCAGCGCCAACCCAGCAGATTGCCGCCGACGCACACCGCGGTGATCACCGACGCTCCCCCAATTCCCGCCACTGTCCCGAGCAGCGAGATGCCACCGTCCGTGCCCGCAGGCACAGACTCCCACGTCGTGATGAGCACTGCGCGATCACTCACCGCTTGCCCATATTCGCTGGAGAGGGTATCTGCCGCAGCTTCGGAAAGCGCAGCGATGACCACCAGGATTGGCAACTCGCTTCCGGTCGCGACGAACAGCACGGCTCCCGCACCGGCGACGCCCAAGTTGGCCAAGACTTGGGATGCTGTCCTGCCGTCCCGTCTTTCTGCCGTGCCGCGAGTCTGCTTATGTCCGTAGCCGAGGCGTGTAGCTAGCCAGGTGAGCACAAACAGACAAACCAATGCGACAAACGCCGACGGTCCCAGGCTGGCGAACAGTACGAAAGAGATCACGGCTCCGGCGATGGCGCCTGAAGTGCTTACTCCGCGCACCAGCCGCGCCACGATGGCGAAAACTAGGGTGACGATAATTGCGATCCACACGCCATTGTGGTGCACCGCCGCCCATCCCGCGCCGCTTTTCAGCACATTCAACATGCGGAGGCGCCGAGCCCAACCGGCGGAGACTCAAGAGCATAACTACAACTTGTGGTAGTACTGATGTTTGCGGTACATTCCATCGTGCTTTGGGTTGAGGTTCCTCGACTCCGCTGTAATGCATCAAAATTGTGGCAGTGGCGTAAACTCTGAATTTCGGCGCCGCTCTGGCGCTTATCTGACTTGGGGTGAACTATGGCGGCCTCCGTCTGGTCTGGCTATCTTACATTCGGTTTGATTTCCATGCCGGTGCGTCTTTTTTCCGGTGCGCGCAGCTCCAGCATCTCCTTCCACATGCTGCACCGCAAAGATCTGTCGCGCATCAAGCAACAGCTCGTCTGTTCCGCAGACGGCGAAGTTGTACCGCGTGACGAAATTGTAAAGGGCTATGAGTACCGCAAAGACGAATACGTGGTCATTGAGCCCGAAGAGATCAAAAAGATCGAACCGAAGACTGCCAAGACCATGGAGATCCTGGAATTTGTCAAATCCGAGGACGTGGATCCCGTTTACTTCGAGTCCTCCTACTACATGATGCCGGAAGAGGCCGGCCGCCGCCCCTACGCTCTTCTGACCAAAGCGCTCGAAGAAAGCGAATACTACGCCATCGCAAAGATCACCATGCACAACCGCGAGTACACCGTGTTCCTGCGGCCGCACGAAGGCGGCATGATGCTGCATACCATGTATTACGCCGACGAGGTTCGCGAGGTGAAAGACTTCGGAGCCCCGGATGTCGAACTGAAGGACGCCGAAGTTAAGGTGGCGCACCAGCTCATCGAGGCGCTCGCCGATAAATGGGACCCGGAAAAATACCACGACACCTTCCAGGAAAACTTGAAAAAGCTGATTGAAACCAAGCTGGAAGGCGGGGAAGTGAAAGAAGTCGAGAAGCCGAAGAAACTGGCTCCCGTGGTGGATCTGATGGCGGCATTGAAGCAGAGCCTTGCCGAGACAGAAGGAAGGAAGAAACCCGCTGCAGCCGCATCCGCCGCAGGAGAACCCGTCTCGCGTCCTGCTAAGAAGTCCAGCCGCAAGCGCGCCTGAGCTCTGCTTACGCCCATAATGCTCGATGGTGGGCGCACAGCGCGGCCGCGGGCAGCTATCGCAGCTAGGGCTGTGAGCTTCGATCCGTGGCAGCGAGCTCGAGGATTTTTTGCGTGCGGTGATCAGTTCGGGCCGCCTCGTCGCCTACGCCAACATCACTGCCTTCCTGAAATACCTTTCCGCTGCATTTCGATTCCTGCCGCTTCGGCAGCGCTACCGCCTCCGTAGAGTGCATTGAGACTGCTTTCGCTAGCTTTCGAGGAAGTGCACGTCCGACCTATGCGACAGTCAGCGGCCAGTTTTGTTGTGCCGACCGCGATTTCGACGTGATCTCGCTCACATACCTTTTGATCAGAGGAACGCCATAATCAGGGTTGACTCGTTTTCCATGTCCTTGGTATCGCGCACGGGCGACTGAGCAACTGAGGTCTGGACGGAAGGAGTTCCCCTTGAAACTGCTGGTAATTGGTTCTGGGATGATGGGATCGGCCGCAGCTTTCGATATGGCCCGCCAATCGCAGGTGGAGTCCGTCACTTTAGCGGATACGGACCTCAAGCGCGCCACAGAAGTGGCCGCGCGGGTTAACCGCATTAGCAGCGCTAAGAAGGTTCGCGCGATGAGTCTCGATGCAGCAAATGAGAAAGCCGCGGCCAAACTTATGCGTGGACATGACGCAGCTCTTTCCGCCGTGCCGTACTTCCTGAACTTGGGGCTTGCCAAAGCCGCGATCGAAGCGCGTTGCCACTTCGCCGACCTGGGTGGAAACAACACGGTTGTACGCCAGGAACTCGCACTCGCCCGCAAAGCGGAAAAGCGGGGGGTTGCGATTGCGCCGGACTGTGGGCTTTCTCCGGGAATGGCGTCGATCCTCGGTGGCGAACTTGTACGCCGTATGGGAGGCCGGGCTGATGCTCTGAAACTGTACGTGGGCGGCCTTCCGGAAAAGCCGGTGCCCCCGTTTCATTACCAGTTGGTTTTCTCCGTCGAAGGTCTGATTAACGAATACGTTGAGCCCGCGCGCATCCTGCGCAAAGGAAAGCTGGTGACCATCGAACCTCTGACCGAGCCGGAAGCATTCCACATGAATGGATTTGCCCCGCTGGTCGCGTTCCACACCTCAGGCGGAACCTCGACGCTGCCCGAAACCTTCGAAGGCAAAGTGGGGGAATGTTTCGAAAAAACCCTGCGCTATCGCGGACACTACGACCTTCTCTGTGAGTTGAAGGAACTAGGCCTCTTCTCCAGCCAGAAACTGCCAGTCAACGGCACAGAAATTTCGCCGCGCGCGCTGATGTCGAAGATATTTGAAGGCAAGTTCGCGGGTAAAGGTCCGGACGTTTGCATTATGCGCCTGGAAGCGCACGAGTCGGTACGCACTCCCGGCGTACGCGGCTTACTCGGTGGGCGTTTGAAGGGCCGGGTGGCCAGGTTCACATTGGTTGACCACTACGATCCCAAAACTGACATGAGTGCGATGATGCGCACTACGGCATTTCCCGCTTCCATTGTGTTGCAGATGCTAACTTCAGGCGCGATTACTAAACGAGGCGCCATCTTGCAGGAACGCGATGTTCCCGCCGACCTGTTCCTCGATGAGATGTCCAAGCGCGGCATCGGTATCGACTACAGCATGGAGTGATCCGCAGAAATCGAACCACCGGGACGCCCCATCTGATACCCGCCTTTTGCTACTCTAATCGTTCATCGTGGGGAGGGTTTCTTGCGCTATCTTGACCGGCTGCAGCCATTAGCTTTGCTCGTGCTCCGCATTGTTTGCGGTGCCGTTATGATCGGACATGGCTATCCGAAGGTCTTCGGAGGCCTTCATCACCACGCGCAATTCGTCGCGAATCTTGGCCTGCCCGCGTGGTTAGGCTACGTCTCCTCATTCACTGAGTTCATCGGAGGCATTCTCCTGCTCATCGGTCTGTTTACCCGGATTGCGGCGGCGGGGATCGTGATTGACCTCGTCGTGGCTATTGCCAAGGTGCATTGGAAAAATGGCCTGCTGGGACAAGGAGGGTATCAGTTCCCCTTGACACTTGCCGCCATTGCATTTGCTCTGATCATTCTGGGTGCCGGACCAATCGCGCTCGATGGCATCCTGCCAGGCGCCGGCAGCAGGCGGTCCAAAAAGGCCTGAGTCGAGACGGAGCTGGCAGGGACATAAAGCAGGACTGTCTGGTCTACTCCTTCGTGCTGAGCCGGCCTGCTAACAAGCTATTCTGAATCCGTACTCACCATTTACAATGCAGAAGTAAGTGGGTACGGGGAGACGGATGGCGACCACCAAGACTGATCCCAAACTCGCCGGGGCGGCCGACGACCACATTAGCAAGGCGGGCAAGACCTACGAGGGCCTTACCCGCCGGCAACTCATCGATGCCTACCGCATCATGTACACGTCCCGGCGTATCGACGACCGGGAGATTCTCCTCAAAAGACAGCAAAAGATTTATTTCCAGATATCCGGCGCTGGGCACGAAGCCGTCGGCGTCGCCGCCGCCTTTGCCCTTAAGGCCGCCTACGACTGGTTCTATCCCTATTACCGCGACCGCGCACTCTGCCTGGCATTGGGCGCCACACCCTATGACATGTTCCTGCAGGCGGTGGGGGCGGCCGATGATCCCAGCTCGGGCGGGCGCCAGATGCCTTCGCACTGGGGATACCCGCGTCTTCACGTCGTAACCCAGTCTTCGCCGACTGGCAGCCAGATCTTGCAAGCCGTCGGATGCGCCGAAGCCGGTCGTTATTTCGCGCGCCACCCGGAGGCTGCGGCTAAAGGCAGTGGCGACTATCGGCAATTCAAGGATGTCCGGTTTCAAGGCGACGAGATCACATATGTCTCGCTCGGCGACGGCACCAGCAGCGAGGGTGAATTCTGGGAGTCGTTGAATACCACTTCCAATTCGAAACTGCCGGTTCTCTACTCCCTCGAAGACAACGGCTATGCAATTTCAGTTCCCGTCGAAGTACAGACTCCGGGCGGCAATGTTTCTCGCCTGATTTCGGGTTTTCCGAATTTCCACATTGAAGAAGTGGATGGCACCGATCCTGTTGCTACCTTCGGCGCTTTCCGGCGCTCAGCGGAATACTGCCGCGCCGGCAAGGGACCGGCTCTGGTGCACTCGCACGTGATCCGGCCGTATTCCCACTCGCTCTCGGATGACGAGCGCTTGTATCGTCCCGACGCCGAGCGGCAGCGCGATGCCGCCCGCGACCCGATCACACGCATGCAGATGTTTCTCATTCGCGAGGGCATTCTGGATGAGAAAGGGATCAACAAGCTCGAGAAAGAAGTGGAAGACGACTTACAGGTAGCCGTCGACCGCGCTCTGGAAGCCGCTCCACCCAAGCCGGAGAGCATAACGCAATACGTGTATTCGCCGGATCTCGATCCAACTTCTTCCGCCTTCGACACTCATCCTGTCTTCGCCGCGGCCGCCACTACGGATGGCAAGAAAGCTCCCGCACCTAAGACCATGGCCGACCTCATCAACGCGACGCTGCGTGACGAGATGCAGCGCGACGAGCGCATCGTGATCTTTGGCGAAGATGTGGCCGATTGCAGCCGCGAAGAGTACCTGAAGCAGAAACTTATCAAGGGCAAAGGCGGGGTTTTCAAGCTGACTGCCGGCTTGCAGTGCGATTTCGGCTCCGATCGTGTTTTCAACTCACCGCTCGCGGAAGCCAACATTGTCGGACGGGCCACGGGTATGGCGACGCGTGGCCTGAAGCCGGTGGTCGAAATCCAGTTTTTCGATTACATCTGGCCCGCCATGATGCAGCTGCGTGACGAACTCCCGGTAATTCGCTGGCGGTCCAACAATGGCTTTTCCGCGCCGGTGGTGATTCGCGTTGCTATCGGCGGATATCTCACTGGCGGCGCGATTTATCACTCGCAGTGTGGCGAAAGTATCTTCACCCACATACCCGGGCTGCGCGTGGTGTTTCCCTCGAACGCCCTCGATGCGGCAGGCTTGCTGCGCACCGCGATTCGCTGCGACGACCCTGTTCTCTTTCTCGAGCACAAGCGTTTGTATCGCGAGACCTTTGGTCGTGCGCCCTACCCGGGGCCCGAGTACATGATTCCATTCGGCAAAGCGAAGATTGTTCAGCCGGGTACCGACCTGACGGTGATCACCTATGGGGCGTTAGTTCCGCGGGCGCTGCAGGCAGCGCAACGTCTGGAGCGCGAGCACCACGTGAAAGTTGAAGTGATCGACCTGCGCTGTCTCAATCCCTTCGACTGGGACGCGATTGCGGCTTCCGTGGAGAAGACGAACCGCGTGTTGATTGCTTATGAAGATTCTCTCAGTTGGGGGTATGGCGCGGAGATTGCCGCGCGCATTGCCGATCAACTGTTCGAGCATCTGGACGCGCCTGTACGCCGCGTAGCTGCTCAAGATACGTTCGTCGCCTACCAGCCCATTCTCGAGGATGCCATTCTCCCCCAGGCCGCGGACGTGTTCCGCGCAATGAAAGAACTGGCAGAGTTTTAGCGCGGTATTGTTCTGTTGTGTGTCAGTTCTTCGCGAGGGCGCGCAGAATTTCCGCTTTGATTTATCCTGATCTGGTCCATGATCCGGTTCAACCGCAAATTTGATCCGCATAAAATCAAGCTCATAATTTTCGATTTGGACGGGACTCTGATCGATTCTCGCCTCGATCTCATTCATTCCATCAATGCCATGCTGCGGCACTTCAAGCGGCCGGAGCTGCCCGGCGACGTGATTGCTACCTATGTCGGCGATGGCGCTCCCATGCTGGTGCGGCGTGCCCTGGGCGATCCCAGGGATGAGCGCTTCCTGAAAGAAGCGCTGGATTATTTTCTGGCTTACTATCGCGTGCACAAGCTCGATTACACCCACGTTTACGACGGGGTGAGGGAAGCGCTCGCCGCCATGCATGGGGTGCACAACGGAGTACGTCGCAACATGTCTGTGCTGTCGAACAAGCCGGTCGTTCCCTCGCGCGCAATAGTGGAGGCCATGGGCTTGGCATCGTTTTTCGTCTCGGTGTATGGCGGAAACAGCTTCGCGACCAAAAAGCCCGATCCCCTCGGGGCCAGGAAAATTCTCGAAGAGACTCACTCCCGTCCCGAAGAAACGCTGATCATCGGTGACTCCTCGAATGACGTGCTGACTGGCAGAAATGCCGGTTTATGGACCTGCGGGGTCACCTATGGTTTCGCTCCCCACACTCTTTGCGAAGCGCCTCCCGACGTGATTGTGGACACGCCGGCCGAGCTTAAATCACTGTTCATCTGAATGATTTCATTCCGACCGCAGGGTCCGGCCCGAATGTCGCAAGTTACTTCTGCGAATGCCCTGTGGCTTCTGAATCCTGTACACTGCACTCAAACCATGAAGCACAACCACCTCGGCTTCACTCCGGCCGAGCTGCGCAAGCTGCGCAGCCTCAGAACTCCCTACGGTATTCAGCGCTATCTGGACGAAATGCCTTACCACCTGGCGGATACAGCCTGGTCTCCGCGTCGCATCCTGCAAGAGGAGACGTCGCACTGCTTTGAAGGAGCGATGCTGGCGGCCGCGGCCCTGCGCGTAAACGGATTTCCGCCGCTCATTTTTGATCTTGAGGCCGACAACGACACCGATCACGTGGTGGCCATCTTTCGCATCGACGGGCATTGGGGAGCCATTGCTAAGTCCAACTACACGGGTTGCCGCTATCGGGAACCGGTGTACCGCAGCTTGCGCGAACTCGCCCTCAGCTACTTCGAAGGCTATTTCAATCTTCGGCGCGAGCGCTCCCTGCGCACTTTTTCGAATCCCGTGAACATGGCACGCTTCGACGATTTGGCATGGATGACTACCGATCGCCCGCTCTGGTTTGTCGCCGAGTATTTATTCGGCATTCACCACTATCCGCTGATCAGCGAGGCGCAGGCGCGCAGGCTGCATCGACTGGATGATCGGTCGTTTAAAGCGGGCTGTCTGGGGCGAGCCGCAAAAGCCTAACGGGGAATGGTTGTGGCAGTCGCTTGCAGCTCGGATAACATTGTGAGGTCTAATCGAGGGGTGGGTGTGCAGTGGATGGACTCTGACCAAAAATCTATACGCTCTTCGGGAACCAACGATCACTCTATAGCCGTATATCCGAGTATGACTCTGTGCCGATTCACACTGCTCGCCTTTTTCTTTGCCAGCCCGTTACTTGCCGCTCAATCGGGTTCTCAGTCTTCGAGTTCTATTTCTCCGCCAGGAATATACAGTGCTATTCCCGACCTAAGACCGGCAGTTGGTGACGAAGCTCTTTCGCAGGATCAAATCAGGGAACTGATCCGCCAAGTCGCCGAAAAAGATATCGAGAACGATAAACGCCAAAGAAACTATACCTACGTGCAACGAGAGGAAGAGCACAAGCTCGACGGCAAAGGGCAAGTGAAATCGGTGGAGTCGCACACTTCCGAAGTCATGATCATTTACGGCGACCAGGTGGAGCGCCGTATCGCGAAAAATGACAAGCCACTCTCGGAGAAAGATGCCGCCAAAGAGGGCGAGAAGATTCAGAAGATCATCGACAAGCGTAAAAACGAGAGCGAAGCCGATCGCAAAAAGCGCCGCGAGAAAGAAGAAAAGGATCGGGAAGAAGGCCGGGAATTCGTGCGCGACGTGAGCGACGCCTACAACTTCCAAGTGGTCGGCATCGAGCCACTGGACGGGCGCGACGCTTACGTCATTGATGCCGAGCCGCGGCCCGGTTTCGTGCCTCACCACAAAGATGCAAAGGTTCTGTCCAAGTTCCGCTTCCGGATGTGGATCGATAAAGCCGAATCGCAATGGGTAAAGCTGGATGCGCGATGCATTGACACCGTCTCATGGGGGCTGTTTATTGCGCGCATTCATAAAGGTTCGCGCATTCTGATCGACACCACGCGGGTGAATGACGAAGTCTGGCTCCCAAAACATGTTGACGTGAAGATTGACGCCCGCCTGGCCCTACTGAAAGGCTTCAACGAGGATATCGACGTCACCTACCGCGACTACAAGAAATTTCGCACCAATACAAAAATTGTCGGAGTGGGTGAACTTCCGGAGCGAAAATAGGCTCGCCTACCGCCGCAAACCGGGTTTTCAGCCCGAGTTATAATAAAAAGATTCCTTGTGCCCGGGATTGCGCTCTGTGGGCGCGCAAGCAGTGGACACAACTACCAAACGGCCTTAAATCATGGACTTTCGACTAGTAAGCGATTACAAGCCGCGCGGCGATCAGGGTGCCGCCATTCAGGCCCTCACCCGCGGCTTATTCGATCGCGAACAGCACCAGGTGCTGCTGGGGGTGACCGGCTCGGGCAAAACGTTCACCATGGCCAAGGTCATTGAGTCGGTGAATCGGCCCACGCTGGTGATGGCGCACAACAAGACCCTGGCGGCGCAGCTCTACCATGAATTCAAGAGCTTTTTTCCCCACAACGCCGTCGAATACTTCGTTTCTTACTACGACTATTACCAGCCCGAGGCTTATGTTCCCGCCGCCGACCTCTACATAGAAAAAGAGGCCACGATCAATGATGAGCTCGACAAACTGCGGCTGTCGGCTACCAAGTCGCTCTTTGAGCGTCGGGATGTTCTCATCGTCGCCTCGGTGAGCTGCATTTACGGATTGGGATCGCCGGAAGCTTATTACGGCATGCTCCTCTTCCTTGAAAAAGGTCAGAAAATCAAGCGCGAGGACATCACTCGCAAACTCGTCGAGATCCTTTATGAGCGCACCGACGGTGAGTTTCGGCGCGGCACCTTTCGGGTTCGCGGAGATGTGATCGAGATTTATCCCACATACGAGGACATGGCTTACCGCGTCGAACTGTGGGGAGATCAAGTCGAATCGCTGTCGCAAATCGACCCTCTCTTCGGCACAATAAAACAGAAATACGTGCGCTTGCCGATCTACCCCAAGACCCATTATGTGATGAAGCCTGAGACCAAGGCCCACGCTATCCAGTCGATCAAGGAAGAGCTGGCGTGGTGGGAGGTGGAACTCGAACGGCAGGGAAGACTCGTCGAAGCGCAGCGCGTGCACCAGCGCACCATGTTTGACCTGGAGATGATCAAGTCAGTCGGATATTGCCATGGGATCGAGAATTACTCGCGGCACTTTACCGGCCGCCTGCCGGGTGAGCCGCCGCCCACCTTGCTGGATTACTTTCCACGCGACTACCTGATGTTCATTGACGAATCGCACCAGACTGTCCCCCAGTTGCACGGCATGTATCATGGCGACCGCTCTCGCAAGGAATGCCTTGTGGAGTACGGCTTTCGGCTGCCGTCGGCGCTCGACAATCGTCCCCTTACATTCGAAGAGTTTGAGCACCGCATGAACCAGATGATTTATGTCTCGGCCACCCCGGGTCCGTATGAGCTGACCAAGGCAGCCGGCGTGGTGGTCGAGCAGATTATCCGGCCCACCGGTTTGATTGATCCTCCGGTTGAGATCAGGGCCGTCAAAGGACAAATTGACGACCTGCTGCACGAAATTCGCGAACGCGTCTCCCGCCACGAGCGCGTGCTGGTCACCACCTTGACCAAGCGCATGGCGGAGGACCTGGCGGAGTACTATGCGGAAGTTGGTGTCAAGTGCCGGTACATGCATTCTGAAATCGAGACGCTGGAACGCGTGAAGATCCTGCGCGACCTCCGCAAGGGCGAATTTGATGTCCTGATCGGCATCAACCTGCTGCGCGAAGGATTGGACCTGCCCGAGGTTTCCCTGGTTGCCATTCTCGACGCCGACAAAGAAGGATTTTTGCGGTCGAGCGGTTCGCTCATCCAGACAATCGGACGCTGTGCGCGCAATCTGAATGGCCGGGCCATTCTTTACGCGGATAACATGACCGATTCGATGAAGAAAGCCATGGATGAGACCAACCGTCGCCGCGCCATTCAGCAGGCCTATAACGAGGCTAATGGGATCACGCCGGAATCGATTGTCAGGCCGCTGGAGATGTCGCTGGCCAGCATCGTTGCCGCCGACTATGCCGATATCACCTCGGCTCAGGCGGACGGCATCCCCGATTTCAAGTCTCAGGAAGAACTGGATGCATACATCGCCAAGCTGGAAAACGATATGCGGGAAGCGGCCAAGCGCTTTGAGTTCGAAAAAGCTGCTAAATTGCGTGATGCAGTCAAGGAACTCAAGACTAAGGAATTCCTGTTCGCCTGAAACGCTCTTGTGCGCGGAAGCACGCCACCTTCTGGGTCATCCGAATTTCTGACTATTCTGATGATTTGGCTGCCGCGACCAGCGGCTTGCGGTAGATGGACGGCTCGTCCTTCGGTACCAGTTTCAGCGGGGGACCAGACAGCCGCTCACCCTCCCCCAAGAGCAGATATCCGCCTGGCTCGAGATAGAGTTGCAAACGTTCCACCAGCGCGACCCGCTGCGACGAAGAGAAGTGCGGCAGCACGTCTATACAGAAAATGCAATCAAAGCGCCCTATATATGCCGACTGCGCCAGGTTGGCGTGGGTAAAAGTCAGTAGGTTGCGCAGCCGCGGTTTTACCAGGAAGTGTTCTCCGACTTTCGAGAAGTATTCCTTGATAAGAGAATTAGGAATGTCCGCAAGAGCTTCCCGCGGGTACAGGCCTCGTTCTGCCTCAACCAGCGCTCGACGACGAATATCACTCGCGAGGATGTGAACATTCCAGCCGCCTCCGCCACAGTTCACCGTCCGGCACACCGACATCGCGATTGAGTAAGCTTCCTCTCCCGTTCCGCACCCGGCACTCCAAATCCGTAGTGAGCGCGGGCTTTGGCCTGATTTTCGCGCGTGCAACTCGGGCATGATCTTTTGTTCAAATACCCGGAACACACCGGGGAAGCGAAAAAATGCGCTGCTGACGTCCAGCAGGTTTTCCAACAGCCAGATGCAGCTCTCGTCGGAAGAAGACAATTTCTCCAGCAGGTCGGCGGCAGAAGCGTATTGGCTCCCCTCCAGAAGCTCGCGGAACGCTCGCATGAGTTGCTCTCTCGGCACGTCAATCAGTGTGCCTGCATAGCGCTCCAGGATGAGGCGGAGCTCGGATATTTCATGCTCCAGGATCGCGCGACTGATGGCCATTCGTGGCGGACTGGCCACGCTTATTTGAGAGGTAATTGCCCTGTGCATCACAGTTTTACCGTTCCTGTCGGTAACGCCCTTAAGCCGATGCCCACTTTGGCGACGGCTGCGCGGCGTCACGCATCGTAATCCGGCAACTCTGGAGGAGGGCCCCGGGCTCACCGCTAAACTATGAAGCGGCGGCCGCCTGCACTTTCATACTTCTTTCTCTTTCGGCTTGCTGATCGGCGAACTTCAATTCTGTTTCCAGCGAGGAAAAACGCTGCAATACCTCGTGCATGCGCATCCCCATATTTCGAATCGTATCGACTTGAGAGCGAACGGGTGCGCTGAGGCTGCCGGGTTCGAGCAGCAGCAACTCGGCATTGCCCAGGATCGAAGTTAAAGCGTTGTTGAGGCTGTGCCGCATGTCCAGCATGTACCGCCCGAGTGTGGCTTGAGCCAGCAGAGTAGTTTTTGCAAATTCCGCCTCTTCGGCTCGACGCAGTGCATCGATCCGCCGCAGCACCTCCGTGCCTACCATGACCAGCGCATCCAGCCAGCCTTCGTGCTGGCGCAAAACCAGAACTTTCGGATCGTCATTTCTCAGATGACCGACGCTGCTGCTGTCAGCGATCACCAGGAGCGTCTTACCCGAGGGTCGCAGTGCATCGATCACCTTCGCCAGCCTCGTCTGATTCAGACCTCCGATGATCGCCAGGTTAAAGCCGTCTGCGCCCTGGCAAACATCCCCGCCCATCAACGTAAACCCAGGCACATGACGCTCGCTCTGCCAGCGCCCGGTGATGGTGCGGGAGAACTCGGGATCATCGGAAACTATCAACACACTCGACTGGTCCACGTCCCAATACCTCGTTTTGGCGGACACTTGCGGCATGCCTTACTCGTCCACTTGGGTTGACGGTGAAACTTCGAATTCAGGCGCGGCGTCAGCGTGGTCGCGCGCTTTAGTTTCGACAATTCTGGATTTTCCTGTGCTCGCTCCGGCCGCCGCGGCCTTTGCCGATGCCGCGTTGCCCTTGGCACCCGCGCTGAGCGCATCCTCGATGGCCGCGCGCAGATCGACGAGCATGCGCAAGGGCTGACCGGAGGAGTACTCCGCGAAGAACATCACCTTCCATGACTGGCAAATCATGCGCAGGCGCGCCGTGGGCTCTTCCGCCGAAAACTGTGCGCGACGGCAGTCCAGTGTCTGCACGCCTCTTTGTTCCAGCTCGCGCAGCCCGTCAAGGATGGCGTTCAGGTCTCCGTGCATAAGGTGGAAGAACACCCGGCGCATCAGGAAACTGAAGCGCGCGAAGGCCACCATGGCGACAGGCAGAAAGTACTTATCTCCGCACTGCACTTTCAGCCGCCGTCCTTGCTCGAGAATGCCGCTGTGCAGGAGCTCGCTCAAGCGCCGGCACTGCCTCGCCGATTGCACCAGTTGCTCCAGACCCTTCAGCCAGACGGGAACCGTCAGTTCAACTTGCCCGAGCACGGGTTCGAGCACTTGTGCGACGTAATCCAGATCAACATCGTTCTCATCGAGCCCGGAGGGCGCGCAGTGCGCAAAGAACTGGACCAGGAGAAAGTCGATCTTGTCGCGGTCCGAGGCTGCCTTCTCAGGTTTCTGCAGATGATGAGTCAGCAATCGTTGTAACGAGTCCTGAGTTACCAGCGTGGTGGTCTGCAGGAATTGGCGCAGTTGATGCACCTCGATGCGGCCGTCCACCTCGCTCAGCCACAGCCGCGCCTGCTCCACCGACTCTTTGGGAGGCGCTTCGACTCCCATCTCCAGGTCCGCGCAGGCAGGCACGTCAATGACAAATTCCTTGGCCAACGCTGCGTACAGGGGATAAAGAAGACGCGCTTCTTGCCATTCTGCGGACAAATCTTTCGCTTGCAAAGCAGGGTTCATGGTTTCACGATCCAGTTGGGGACTTCCCGGACAAAACGGGCCGCTACCGCCGTCCTGTGTTCCTGATATTGCAGGGCGACCACGGTAGCTTCCGCGTCCAGAGAGCCATCCGAGTTCTGTATGCGTAGTTTGTCAGCAAATTCGAGGGAAAGACCGGAAGCGAACAGGACTTCGCGTGGCGTGCCAAATTCCAAGACCGTGTTCTCAGACTGCAAGGCCTCCGACATCTCGCTCCCGTTCGCCAGCTTCGTCAGATGAACAGGGATGCGCACCGGCGTGGCATCTGGAAAGAAGTTGGCGAGCCTTGCGACGACACTGGGGGCTGAGCGCGCCGGGGCTGTACCCTGTTTCGGCAAAGCAGGTCCTCAACTATGCAGCGGGATAGCGGCCCGGCTTCCCTCTGTCCGGTTAGACAGAACTCATGGGAGCCTCTGGACCGCACGTCCAGGGACAATGCAATAAGCGAGCCAAAACCCTCATACCTGTGACTAAAGTTAAGTTGCTGATTTATGAGCCTCCAACGGGCGAATCTTGTCTGGCCACATTAGACAGTTCTAGACGTTGTCTCAGAATGAAACAAATGTCTCAGGTCGGGACACGGGGGGACTCACCGGCTGCACTCCGGCTCACCTTTCTCGGGCCACAAATTCACTCCTCAGTTCGCAAGGGCGAATCTTCTGGCATACGAGCAACGAAGTTCAGGCTCAGAAAACCCTAAGGAAATCCCCAACTATCTGACAGGACTGCAGATTTGAAATCTGGCTCAATGAGGCCATGTCCTCGTCCGGCAACAGGGCCGTGGTTCTGATTGTGGCCTTTCTCGTATTGCTATTCGGGCTTTCCGTGATGGCCCAGGTAGAAGTTCCGCCCACCGCCTCGCGCCGTGCCATTGCGATTCACACCGACCAAGCGCCGAAAATGGATGGAACACTCGACGATCCGCTGTGGAGGAAGGCTCCGGCAGTTGAGGATTTCCGCCAGCGGGAGCCGCTTGAAACCCAGCCAGCCACAGAAAAGACAGAGGTTCACATTTTGTATGACAGTCATCACATCTATTTCGGCGTCCACTGCTACGATCAAGACCCGCAGAGGATCGTCGCTACCCAGTTGCGCCAGGACCTGTCGCAGGATCTGGACGACAACTTCGCCATTCTCATCGATCCAACTCTGAGTCGCCGGAATGCATACATCTTTGAGGTAAATGCGTTAGGTACTCAACGCGATGGAGCAGTAGTGGAAGAACTTGCGCCCCCTGCCACCGACTCCATCGTGGATCCCAGTTGGGACGGCCTGTGGATTTCAGCTGCCAAGATGACAAGCGACGGCTGGACGGCGACGATCGAAGTACCTTTCAGTACTCTGAATTTTCGCGGAGCTGCAAATGTGACCTGGGGCATCAATTTCCGCCGCTTTATCCGGCGCAAGAATGAGGAAGACGTGTGGTCGGGATATCACCGGGTGTACGGATTCTGGCGCGTTTCGCAGGCGGGCGAACTCACCGGGCTCGAAGACATCAGGAGCGCACGCCTACTGGTAATTAAACCTTACGGGTTGCTGGGAGCCCAAAGCCTGAGCGGACAGTCTGCAAGTGCGCTGCACACCGGCGGAGTCGACGTGAAGTATGGGCTCGCCAGCAACCTCATTGCCCTGGGTACCGTGAACACTGACTTTTCTGACGCGGATGTCGATCAGCAGGAGTTCAACCTGACGCCCTATCCCGTACAGATTCCGGAGAAACGGCGTTTCTTCCTGGAAGATTCCGATGTCTTCGATTTCTTGCTCTGGAACCAGGATCTGCTCTTCTTTACCCGCCAAATCGGAATCGATCCGGTGAGCGGTCAAGAGGTTCCCATCAATGTAGGGGGGAAGATCGCCGGCCACGCGCATGGGCTGGACCTGGGCCTTATGGACGTCCAGACTCGGGCCGACGGACCGAATCCCTCTGCAAACTATGCGATTGCACGCGTGAAGCGTCCTTTGACTCCGGGCTCGTATATCGGATTCATGGCAACTGACAAGGAAAGCGGAAATCCGCTGGACCCCTACAACCGCTCGGGCGGAGTGGACGCGAAATTCCTGTTGTTCGGCAATCTGAACCTGCGGGGCTATTACGCCAAAACCTGGAGTCCGGCATTCAGCGGCGACAATGCCGCGTTTGGCGGACGCCTTACCTATGCCAATAACTGGTTCAATGTTTATGCCGGTCACGGAGTAACCGAGAAAAACTTCAATGCGGAAGTCGGATTTGTGACCCGCACCGATGATCAGCCCACCATCGTTCAGCTCAACCTCACGCCGCGGCCGCATGTTCCGCATATACGCGAAGTCGATGTGGGTGGCTTCTGGGGTCACGATCCGAATACGGCGGACCAGTTGATATCCCAGGAAATCAGCGCCACAGTGCGAGTGCTGTTCAATAATGGCGCCGAGATCGATGCCACACCCGGCGACTTGTTCTACCAGGCTCTTTCCGAGCCCCTGCACCTGTACAAGGACATTTCAATTCCTGCCGGCAATTACCGTTTCGATAGCCACCAACTGGCTTACACGTCCGCAGGAGATCGGCGCATAACCTACTACGGATCTTTCCAGTGGGGGGACTACTACACCGGCACACTGAAGACGGGCACCGTGACCGCGCAATATCGTCCGAATCCACACCTCGCGCTGGCCATCAATAACACCCTGAACGTCTTCCGTCTGCCCCAGGGAAATTTCAATATCGAGCTGGCCGGTTTGCAGGTAAGTTACGCATTCACCCGCTTCCTGAATCTCACGACTTTTCTGCAAGCCGACACCGCCCAAACCCAAGCGGCAAGCGCAAACATTCGCTTGCGCTATACCTTCCGTCCCGACAGCGATCTGTATGTGATCTACAACATTGGCACGCGTTTTCAGAGCCTTGTGGCGGGAAATCCGCTGCCGGTGCGAGAACAAAAGTTTGCCATCAAGGCGACCTATTCGTGGTCCCGGTGAAGCCCCAGCGCGCGGATATAATATCCGTGGGCGGGGACTTTGGACGGCGATTTCAAGATTGGCGAGTGGCGGGTAAGTCCGGCTCTGAACCAGATCGGTTCCGCTACTGCGAGCACTCGCGTGGAACCTAAAGCCATGCAGGTCCTGGTTTATCTAGCCGAGCATCCTGGCGTAGTCAGCAAGGAGCAGTTGATTTCTTCCGTCTGGCCCGACGTGTTCGTGTCTGAAGACGTGCTGCCGGGCTGCATCTCAGCGTTACGCAAAGCCTTCAACGATAATGCGCGCCGGCCCACCGTCATTGAAACCATCCATAAGAGCGGTTATCGCCTGCTGTTGCCAGTGGAGCGGACCAACGGCACCGGCCGGAGTGCGCCGTCCCAGGAGCCCGCAAGACCTGCAAATCAGTTCAGGATATTGGCCTTGACCATCGCGGCAGCCGCGTTATTGCTCGCCGCGTTCATCTGGGTTCCATCGCGGACCCGGTATGACTCGGTCGCAGTGTTGCCGTTCGTGAATGCCACCGGCGATCCCGGCGCCGTCTACCTGAGCGATGGTATAGCCCAGCAGGTGGTGGACGACCTTTCGCAATTGAATGCGGTGAAGGTGATGGCATGGGCCTCGGTATCTCGCTATCGCCAGCAGCAGCCCGACGTGCGGGCGATTGGTCGCGAGCTTGGGGTAAAAGCCGTGCTCACGGCAAAACTCGCGCGCGCGGGAGACCGTCTTGCATTGCAGACGGAATTGGTGGACGTCAATAACGGCTCGCAACTCTGGGGACAGCGGTATGAGCAGGGCGTAGCCGAGATTTCCGGTCTCCAGCAGCAGTTATCTCGTGATATCACGGACAACCTGCGGCTCCGTCTGACCGGCGACGAGCAACACAAAATCGACCATCCTCCAGTAGCCCCTTCGGCAGCGTACGAGCTTTATCTCAAGGGACGCTTCTTCTGGGGCAAAAGGACGAAAGAGGGCTTACAGCAAGGGATTGACTACTTCCAGCAGGCGATCGCGCTCAATCCCAATTACGCGCTTGCTTATGCCGGGCTGGCAGATTGCTACAACCTTCTCGACGATTGGGGGAAGATGCCGCCGCGCGATTCGTTCCCTAAGGCCAGGGCAGCGGCCGAGAAGGCGATCGCGCTCGACGATTCGCTGGCGGAGGCGCATGTTTCGCTGGCCATGGTCCGAGGTTCGTACGACTGGGACTGGCTGGGAGCGGAGCAGGAATTCAAGAGAGCCATTGAGCTCAACCCCAACTACGCGACTGCCCACCAGTGGTATGGGGAAACGCTGGCGTCGCTGGGCCGGTTTTCCGAAGCGGAGCGCGAGGTCAAACGAGCCAGGGAACTTGATCCACTATCGCCCATCGTCAACATGGCCGTCGCCGAGGTTTACGCGTGGGAGGGACGCGACGATGAAGCCATCGCGCAGTACAAGCGGGTCATCGAACTCGACCCATCGTTTGCCGGCGCGTACGGAAACATAGCCGTCAGTTTCCAGCGGAAGAGCATGTATGCCGAGGCACTACAGGCTATGCAGAAAGAGGAGACTCTGGATGGAAATCCGGAGTTTGCCGCGGCACTCGGACGCGCCTACGGGAAGTCAGGTTTTCGTGGCGTGCTTCAGGAGGAGTTAAAGAGTGCACTGGCTGAACGCAATAAGCGTTATGTAAACCCCGTGGGCATCGCTGAGACATACGCCCAGCTCGGAGACCTGCCGCATGCTCTCCAATGGTTGGAGAAGGGATACGAGGCGCATGCCAGCGGAATGCAGTATCTTTCCATCGCCAGAGGCTTCGACGAAATTCGTTTGGATCCAGGATTCCATTATTGGGTAACTGTCCTGAACCTTCCCAACCTTCCCGCGCCTAAACCGAAATCATAGCCGGCATGCATGTATTGGGAGCCGCTGCTCTTGGGCTTCAACGATAAATCTTGATCCAGTGATTGCGGACCTCGGGCTCCGCACTTCGCCCCATGGTGTCGAACACGATCAAATTCGTCTCCTGTTTGGGCATGTGGCAATCAATGCAGTCGTTTGCGATTTCGTTCCCCTGCTTGGCGAATACCCCGCAGCTCTGCACTTTATGGCATCCCAAGCACTTTTGGGAGAAGGCAGCAAGGTCGTGTTGCGACTGATGCACGTCATGGCAAGTCAGGCAAGTCATGCGGGACGATTCAAAGCAGCGGGATTTCTTCAGCAACTCCACTTGACTGCCGTGGACATCAATTTGTGCCTTGGGATCGGGACGCGGAAAGTCAATGTACTTTTGTAAAGGCTGGCCGGGCACATAAGAGAACCAGGGTTCAATCTCGGAGCCGTGTCCTGCATGACACCAGGCGCAGAGGTCCATCTGGCGTTCCCGCGAGAACTTCGCGGGGTTGAGTATGGCTGGGTCAGAAGGCGCCGGCGACTGCTTTGCAAGTTGCCGGATGTGCGCCTGTCCTGGTCCGTGGCACTTTTCACAAGTGATGCCCACGAGGAACCCGGATGTGGTGTACGTATTCGGCGGCGGAGGAAGCGCTTCGAAATACGTTGTGTGGCACTCCAGGCAGCGCGGAATGATGGGGCGATCGAACCTCGCAACACCGTCACGATAGCCGGGACTGTTTACCCAACCCAAGCGAGTCCAGAACGAAATCGGGAGCTGAAACAGTTGGTTTCCTCTCCAGTACGCATAACTTTGCCCTTTTCCTCCGGAGCCAATTACCAGATCAATTCGTTCTCTGCGCGAGGTGGTGTTCGGCGGCGCGCCTTCGACCGCGGTTTCGAAAAAGCCTTCTTTTGTCGCGTCCATCCTGAAATAAAGCTCAGGGTTCGAGGTTTTAAGCACGTTCGCGTTGGGGCTGAAGTCCCCGAAAATAGAATCTTTGCTGGGAAGTTGCGAGGTCAGGTAATGAGCCGTGCGATGAAAGCTCTGAACTTTGTCCTGATGACAGGAGTTGCAGGCGGAATCACCTGCGTATCCCTTACGAGTATCGGTGTCGATCCCCGGCGATGACACCTGCGACTCCGCACGCCGTGCAACAAGCGAAATCTGCCTGAGTAACTGGGCGTGTCCTCTGGGCACACACAGGAACCCGAGCAGGATGGGCAGAACGCATCTGCTCCGGATTCGTTGTCGGGCCAGTCTGAGTGTGGGTAGCGATTGCATCGGCAGGGAAGAAGGCGAAACTCAGCTCAGTTTAGCCTCGTTCGCTGACCTTTGCGAGGCAGGCGATTCCGTCGGAGCTAGCCGGATTTAGGCAGTACGTTTATTGCAGAGTCTGACTGGACGAGGCTGCAGCGGCCGAAGCGCGCACCCCACCGATGTTGTAGCGCTTGAGCTTGCGGTACAGCGTCGCGCGGCTGATCCCCAGCATTTTCCCGGCGAGGGCCTTGTCTCCCTTCACCTGTTCGAACACCCGCTCGATGGTTGCGCGTTCAATCACTTCCAGATCGGTAGAATTATTCAGTTGCACGCGCCCTTCCGATCCCGATTCGAGCGCCGGGGCGACCGAGGCGATCGTGGCCGGCAGGTCATCGAGATCAATCACTTCCTGATCGCCTCCGAGCGCCACCGCCCGCTCGATGCAGTTCTCCAGTTCGCGGACATTGCCCGGCCATTCGTAGAGCATCAGCGCTTTCATGGCGCCGGGAGTAATCTGCACGTAACGCCCGGGGGCGTAGCGGTCGAGAAACCAATGCACCAGAGGTGGAATGTCAGAGCGCCGCTCGCGGAGCGATGGCATATGTACTGTCACCACGTTAAGGCGAAAATAGAGGTCCTTGCGAAACGTCCCGGCACGATACTCTGCTTCCAGGTCACGATTGCTGGCGGCGATCACGCGCACATCGACCTTGATCTTCTGATTGCTGCCCACCGGCCGCAGTTCCTTCTCCTGCAGCACCCGTAACAACTTGGCTTGCAACTCGGGCGGGAGTTCGCCGATTTCATCGAGAAAGATCGTTCCGCCGTCCGCAGTCTGGAAAAGCCCGGGTTTCGAGCGCAGTGCCCCGGTAAAGGCGCCCTTCTCGTAGCCGAAGAGCTCGCTTTCAATCAGCGTAGGCACAAGGGAACCGCAGTCTACCGCTACAAAGGGACGGCTGGCAAAACTGCCGCGGAAGTGAATTGCCCGCGCCGCTAATTCTTTGCCGGTGCCGCTCTCACCTGTAATCAGGACCGGCGTGCGCGTGTCCTTCAGCCGCGAGATCATGCGCAGCACGTCTTGAATTTTTGCGGACGACCCGACAATGCCGTGAAGTTGCGTTTCGGTGTCGCTGCGGTCGCGCAGGAACTGGTTCTCTTCCACCAGTTGAACTTTTTCCGCCATGCGGCGCAGAAACAAGCGCAGTTCTTCCAGTGGAGAGAAGGGCTTGCTGATGTAATCGTAGGCTCCGAGCTTCATGGCCTGTACCGCGGTCTCGACCGAGCCGTGGCCGGTCATGACCGCGACTTCGGTGCGCGGCAGGAGCTTCTTGACGCGCTCCAGGAATTCCAGTCCGGACATATTCGGCATCACCATGTCAGTGAGCACCATGTGCGCCGGTTGGTCTTCGAGAAGGGCCAGGGCAGACTCGCCGCTGTCGGCTTCCAGGCAAGCAAAACCAAGCGACTCCCCGACCGTCATGCAGAGCCTGCGAATGCTCTGCTCGTCATCCACGATCAGCAAACGAATTCTGAGGTCTTCACTACTCACAGCGGTTTCCCCATAGTTTTTTCTACGACCGAAATGAACTGCCGCACGCGAAATGGCTTCTCTACGCAAGGCGCGCCGGTCTTGCGCAGAATGGACACGGTTTCCTCATTGGCGATATCGCCGGTGATGAACACGATGCGAGATGCCAGTTCCGGGCGGTGAACGGATATCCAGGCGTGCACATCGGCGCCATCCACGCCGCCGGGAGTGCGCATATCCGAGACCACTCCCAGGAACTCGCCGCTCACCAGCAATTCCAGCGCTTGCGCCCCGGAGTCGGTGGTGACTACCGCGTATCCGCTGCGTTCCAGGCTGGCGCGGACATACGCCATGACCCCGGGCTCGTCTTCGATCAAGAGCACGGGAAGGTTAGTGCGCTGAATGGCAGGCTGGCTCATGGTTCGGACGCTCCGGCAACTGCGCTCATCGGCACGTTTTCTGATAGGGAAGGCAGCCGCACGATGAAAGTGGCCCCTCCTCCCTCGGCGTTGTTGTGGCCCAAAATCTCACCACCATGCTCGCGAATAATTCCGTAACAGATACTCAATCCGAGGCCGGTTCCCTTGCCGACTTCCTTGGTAGTGAAAAACGGATCGAAGATACGCTCAGGAAAGGAGATGCCAGAACCGTTGTCGCGGAAAGAAACTTCAACATGACTTCCAATGCTGGCAGTCATGATTTCGATGCGTGCGGGGTGGCCGCTGTCCCGCACCGCGTCATAGGCGTTGTTCAGAATATTGAGAAATACCTGCTGCAGTTGCTGGGAGTCGCCGATCACCAGCGGCAAGCTCTCGTCCAGGAACTCCACCACCCCCACACCGTGGCTGTTGAAGTCATAGGACCGCAGCTGAACCGTGCGGCGAAGGATAGCGTTGAGATCTACCGGCTTGCGTTGTGGCGGCATTTGCCTCGCAAAGCTTAAAAGGTTCTGAACGATTTGCTTGGTCCGCTGTGCTTCCTGCAGGATCACCCGCACATCCTTACGGGCGCGCTCGGAGACATCTGGGGCCTCCATGAGCAGGTCGGCGAATCCGAGAATTGCCGTGAGTGGATTGTTGACCTCGTGAGCCACGCCGGCTACGAGCTGGCCGACGGCTACCATCTTTTCAGCATGGATGAGCTTGGCTTGCAGAATGGCGGAGTCGGTGATGTCGGTCATCACGACCACGATGCTGCTGACGGCCCCTTGCTCGTCCCGCATGGGGCTGAGATTCACCGAGAATTGACCGAACCGTCCGTCTCCACGCATGACCTGCAGGTCAAGATTGTCGACCTGCTGGCCTTCGACAGTCGCGTTCACGGCATCGCTCAGGTTCTGTCGCCGTGGCTGCGGAACCAGGTCGACCAACGGGCGGCCGAGCAATTGTCTCTCCTCGTAACCGGCTTCGTACCACCTGCGGTTGGCATAACTGATAAGGCCGGCGGTGTCGACCACTAGGATCAGGCTCTGCGTGTTGTTCAGGATCTTGCCGGAGAAGTCCCGTTCGCGCTGCAGTTCAGCCTGAAAATTTTTCAGCCCGGTAATGTCGAGCATAAGCCCGCGATATTGCACCACTTTCCCGTGCGCATCGGCCACCGCAAAGGAATTGATGAGGACGTGCACCGGCGAGCCGTCCTTGCGGCGCAGCGTTTGCTCATGGTTACGCACGGCCCCCTGCTCCCGCATTATCTCTGTCATGCGTTCACGCTCGCGGGGATCGAAATAGAGCTGTGAGGGAATATCGACCTGGAGCAGCTCCTCCCGCGTGCGATATCCCAGCATGCGGACCATGGCATCGTTTACTTCGATAAAGCGTCCCACCGGTGTGGTAAAGAAGAGTCCTTCCTGCACGTTATCGAACAGTTCGCGGTAGCGGCGCTCAGCCTCCTGGCGATCGCTGATGTCCTTAAGAACATGAATCGTCTGCGGGCTGCCGGTGCTCGCGCCATGGATACGCGAAGTCGAGACCAGGTAGGTGCGTTCCAGGACGCGGTGCACATATTCATTGGCAGGATTGTCGCTCCGGCAAAACGGGCAGGAGTGCGCGGGCATCTGGCTGGAAATGGCAAGCAGGGCTCGCATGCTCAGGCCCACGAGTTCCTGCGGTTGAACTCCAATGAATTCCGCCAGCGGACGATTAACGCGCAGGATGTTATGGGCCTCGTCATGAACCACGATGAAGTCGGTAATGGCATCAAAAATTTCCATCCAGTGCCGGTTCGCGTGGTGCATGCGCGTGAAGAGCCTGGCATTTTCAAAAGCCACCGAAGCATGGCTGGCAATGGCTTTCAACAACTGCTGATCGGCGGCACTGAAGTGCGTAGCCCGGTCGCCAAGGCTCAGCACGCCGGTTAATTCGCCCGAAGGCGCATAGAGCCGGACCAGCGTGCAGTTTGTCCACTGAAGGGTGCTGGACAACGCGGGGCCGAGAAGTTCGACGACAGGTCCGGAAATGACCGCCTCATCGGATCCCGCCAGGACCCGATCCACAGCCTCGCTGAACTGGCGCAAGATGTTTTCGTCGCGAATATCGGCCTGTCGGTTGTGGAGCATTAGCGTATCCAGCTTGTCGTCCTGGTGACAGGAGAGAGCTGCGCCCCGTGCCTGCATAATCGTCGCCGCGCGAGCAGTGAAGCGCTGGGCGAAATCCGGTAAGTTCAACAGCGTGCTGAGTTCAAGCGCCAGCGCCATCAACGCTTCGGAGCGCTTGCGATGCTGTTCCGAAAGGTGAAGATTGCGGGTGACTTCGAGCACCACGGCCAGCTGCGCCGCCAGCGCGCGAGCGCGTCGGATATCCTCGGGAGAGATATTCGCCCGGTCCAGGCGATCTAACACCCCGAACATTCCGACCACCCGGCCTTCGGAACCTAGCAGCGGCACCGCCAGGATCTGGTGAACCTGAAACTTCTCAATGATCTCCAGGTTTGCACCCGGCAACTTGCGGGGGTCGTCGGTCCAGAAGACATCGCGGTTCTTCAGCGTGCGGCTGCCAATGCCTTCGGGGAAGATGACGTCGACCGGACGCGGTTGCCCATTCTCGGCTGCCCAGCGGATGTGAAAGGCGTCATTTTCAAGCAGGGCGACAAAGCAGCGGCCAAAGCCGAGGAAATCCGCGGCCCTTAATACCGCGGCCTGCATGAATTCATCGAGGTCCCCGATGGATCCCAGTTCCGTCGAAATCTCCAGTAACTGGTGCAGTTCATGAGCCTGGGCCCGCGCCGTCGTATACAACTCCGCATTGCTGATGGCGACTGCGCCGAATCCCGCCACTGCGGACACCAATGCCTTTTCTTCGGCGGTGAACGGAGTTTCCGCGCGCGGATACACCAGGATTCCGCCTTCGGTGTGGCCGGTGCGGAGCGGCGCGGCGATCATCCGGCCCGCAGGCAGGAGATCTCCCAGAGCATGAGAACTGGGGTCGATGGCGACCGTGATAGGCTCTCCAGCGGCCACCGCCCGTGCAGCCAGGTCTGCCGCAAACCTCAGCCCCGTGCGATCGTGCCGGGCGCGAACTGTGTTGGCCAGCCCGGTGTTCTCCGCCGCTACGGCACACAATTCGAAGGGGCCTTCGCGGCGCAACAGCACGCATACCAGGCGCGTCCGCAGCAGCGCCCGAAGACGGTCGGCCAGCGCCTGAATGACCGCATTGACATCCGGCACTCCGTGCAGAGCGTGCGCGACCTCAGCCAGAATTTCGGCGCGGCGATGCTCCTCGCGCGAAACCCGGGTCAGGCGAGTCGCTTCGAGCAGGCTGCCCAGCTGTCCCGCCAAAATGGTGGCTTTCGCGGCCAGGTCTTCGTTGAAATAATCGGGTATGGAGTCGTGCAGGAACGTCGCTGCTCCCAGAACCTCGCCGGAAACCACCAGCGGAGCCGCCATGATAGAGCGGGCGTGGTACTCGCCTGCTACTGGATGCAAGCTGGGATCAACGCGATGGGTATAAACCGTATGCCGTGACCGCACCGCTTGCATTGCCGCAGCGCTCCGGTCGGCAAGAAGATGGGTGCCGCGAAACTGCTCCGCCATCAAGCCGTCCGCTTCCGCCCCTACCAGTTCTTCTGAAGAAAGATATCGCCAGAAGTAGGCTCCGCTCACTTGAAAGAACTTCCGCGTCTCCCGGCAGAACAATTGGATAAGTGAGCTTTCATCAAGGCCGTCGGCCGCCGCTTCAGAAAAGCGCAGAAGCACCTGCTGGAAAGTGTCGTCGGAAGGGCGGATGATTCCCTGAACTAAGGCCGAATTTCCCGCGCGCGTGGTCAGAATCGTACCGCCTGAAGGTACCTAGGTTTTCCAACTCTTTGAATATATTGGCCAAGGTAAGTGCAATCTCAAATTGAGTCAAGAGAATTACGCGGCAGGTGCCGAGGTGTGAAATTGAGAAAAGGCATTTGAGAATTCTCACCCTGAGACAAGTGCGCCTGTGAGACTCACAAATAAGAACCTTCTCCGCTTCGCAGTTTCCCGGCTTTGTTTCCGACCCACAGCTAATCCCCACAGGATCAAGGACATTGTGCTCGTGACTTTGGTTTTCGCGAAAGTGATTACTTGGGCGTCGCTGGCACGGGCCTTGCAGCGTTATGGCCGCGACTTTCTCTCTGAGGAGGACTTGTGTCTTCAAGATCGATGCGGGGCTGGTTGGTCCTCGCGCTCCTGGCTGTGATCACAACCGTGGGAGCTTTCTCGACGTCCGGCGCCCAACAACAAGAAGAACTCACCCGTAAGGTGAAGACCAAGGTGGCCCCAAGCTATCCGGAAATTGCGCGGCGCATGAATCTCTCTGGAACGGTGAAGCTGGAAGTGGTGGTTGCGCCTAACGGGTCGGTAAAGAGCACCAAGATTATCGGTGGGCACCCTTTGCTCGCCAGTTCCGCCATTGACGCGGTGAAAAAATGGCGTTTTGAACCAGCTTCGGATGAGACCACGGGCATCGTGGAGTTCAAGTTTGACGGGGCCGGGCAATGAAGTACGACTGTCCAGCGGGTTGGGCAGTTTCATCTGTGAGCGGTAGGGAGGAACGGCCATGACGATTGGCAAGAAACTATATCTCAGCTTCGGAGCCGTCCTAGCGATGGTTCTGGTGCTGTTCCTGATCAATTGGGCAGCGGTGCAACGGGAACACCAGGCGAAGGCGGCAGCCCAGGCCTCACTGGAACTGGCGGAATCCACCGACGCGGTGAAATTCCAGATGATGCAGAACCGCCTGTTTCTCAGCAATTACCTGCTGAGCGGCGACACCCGGGAAGTCGAGCGCATGAACGAAGGGGTGCGCGCTCTCACCGACAAGCTGCAGAAGGCGGAAACTCTCTCCAGCTCCGAACAGGAAAAATCGGCCCTGCAAAAACTGCAGCAGCAGGAACAGAACTGGTCGCATGACTTTGCCATTCCGCTGGTCGAGAAGCGCAAAGAAGTGGACGCGGGAAACGCCACTGTCGCCGAATTGCAGATTTTCTATCTCCAAAAAGACGCGTCTTCGTGGGTAAAGAATTCGACGGAACTGCTGGACCTCGCCGATCAGGAGAATCACAAGCTCCTCGAAGAACGCAGAAAAGCCGACGAGACCTCCTCTGCTTTCACCATCGGAATCGCTCTGCTTAGCACCCTTCTGGCCCTGGGATTGGGTGGCGTCATCGCCTACCGCACCTCGGGCTCTATCACTGAGCCGTTGGGCAACCTGATGAACATCGCGCAACAGATTGGTAACACCGGCGACCTGGAACACAACATCGACATCAAGCGCGACGACGAAATCGGCGAACTGGCCCGCACCTTCAGCAACATGGTGATCTACCTGAAAGAGATGGCGTCAGTTTCCGAAGCCATCGCCGGGGGCGATCTGACCGTGCAGGTACAGCCGCGATCGAAGAACGACACCCTGGGGAACGCGTTTGCGCGCATGGTGGAAGGTCTGCGCAACATGGTGCGCAGCGTTCGCGATGCCGCCTCGCAGGTGGCCAGCGCCTCCAGTCAGGTGGCCGGTGCATCCGACGAATCCGCCAAGATCAGCTTGCAAGCCTCGTCGGCGATCGATGAAGTTACCAGCACCATGCACGAGATGAGCGTGAACGTGCAGAACATGGTCAAGAGCACGCAGACGCAGGCATCGAGCGTGAGTGAGACTTCCGCTTCCATTGACCAGATGGTGGCATCGATCCAGAGAGTAGCTGATACCGCCAAGGTTTTACTGGACATCTCCAACCGCTCGCGCGAGGAAGTCCACAGCGGCATTGCCACCATGGAAAAGGCCACCGACGGCCTGAACAAGATCAATGTGACCATCCAGTCCTCGGGCGAAATCATTGACGCGCTCGGAACCCGGGCCGATGACATTGGCAAGATCATTGAAGTGATTGACGATCTCGCCGAGCAGACCAACTTGCTGGCTTTGAACGCCGCTATCGAAGCGGCCCGCGCCGGGGAACACGGCCTGGGCTTCGCGGTCGTGGCCGACGAAGTTCGCAAGCTCGCCGAGAAATCTGCGCAGTCCACCAAGGAAATTTCCGAGCTGATCCAGAGCATCCAGAAAGAAGCCCGCAAAGCTGTCGAGAACATGAACAAGAGCACGGGCATCGTGAATGAAGGCTTGAACCTGGGCCAGGAACTGAACGGGGCGCTGCGCAAGATCTCGAATGTGGTCACGGAGGTCTACAAGTTCGCCCAGGAAATCGGCGCAGCCACTAATGAGCAGTCGCACGGGTCATCGCAAATCGCCCGCGCCACCACCCGCTTGAATGAAATTACCCACGAGATCAACTCGGCGGTCGAGGAACAGGCTTCCGGCGCGCAGGCGGTAGTCAAAGCGATGGAACGCATGCGCGAACTCACCCAGCAGTCCACTTCCGGATCGACGGAACTGGCGGCCTCAGCTGAGCAGATGTCGAAGATGTCCAGAGAATTGCTGGATTCCATGAACAGCTTTGCCATCCGCCAGGCGGAGAGCACCCGCCCGTCGCCGCGTGAGGACCGTGGCGGCAGGGGACTGGCGCGGCATGCCAGCGCCGGATCGCAAGCCTGAGGTCCAGTATGAACCGCGAACTCCACATCGTCGGGTTCCAGGTGGGACGGGAAACTTACGGGGTGCCTATCACATCCCTGCACGAAATCGTAAGAGTACCGGACATTACCGCGGTGCCGGATGCGCCCGAATTTATGGAGGGCGTCATCAACTTGCGAGGCAAAATTGTGTCGGTGATCGACCTGCGCAAGCGCTTTGGAGAGAAGCAGGCGATTACCAGCCGCCGCAATCGCATCCTGGTGGTGGAACACGCCGGCCGCCTTTGCGGGCTGATCGTGGATTCTGCCTCCGAGGTGTTGAAGATCCCGGCGGAAGAGGTTGAGCCCGCACCGGCCGTGTTTCAGGAAGGCGGACTGAACTGCGTGACTGGACTCGGAAAGTGCAAGGGGCGGCTGATCGTATTGCTGGATATGAACAAGCTTCTGACGTACAGCGGCCTGTCGCAGGCAAGCCGGGACGCCAAAACGCCAACCGCGAAAGCGGAGGCGAAGGGCGCGGCCGCCCGGTAAGAAATCCGCATCAGGAACCGATAAACCACATGAGCTCACCAGCCCCGGCACCTGTGCTGACGGAAGCGGAACTGAAGCTTTTGCAGGCGCTCGTCTATCAGGAATGCGGTATGCATTTCGATGAGCGGCGCACGCATTTTCTGCAGGACCGGTTGCTGCGCCGTCTCAAGGAGTGCCAGCTCGATTCTTTTTACAGCTACTACCGCCTGCTCATCAGTAATGAGGGCAAGAACGAGCTGGCGCAACTGCTCGAGAACCTCACCGTCAACGAGACCAGCTTCTTCCGTAACAAGGCGCAACTGGAACTGTTCCACAAATACGTGCTGGAGGAGCTGTTCCACGATAAGCAGCAGCGCCGCGACTACACGCTGCGCATCTGGAGCGCCGGCTGCTCGACCGGGCAAGAGCCTTATACGCTTGCCATGCTGGTAGCCGACGGCCTGGCTTATTACTACCTGCGCAATCCGCTTCCCTATGACATGCCGTTGCCAAAGCCGATGATCACGCCGCCCTGGAAGGTGGAAATCACCGCGAGCGACATCAGCTACTCGGTGTTACGCGCCGGTCAGGAAGGCAACTATACCGAGCCGCAAATGTCGGGTGTGGACTACAGCTACCGGCTGCGTTATTTCGACAAGCTGGGAGAGCGCTATGCGGTGAAGAAGGGCCTCAAGGAACTGGTTCACTTCGACTTTCACAATCTGAAGACAGAATATCTTCCGCAGCGCAATGACGTGATCTTCTGCCGCAACGTGATGATGTATTTCGATGAGGCGGAGCAGAAACGGCTGGTTGACAAGTTCTACCGCTGTTTGAATCCCGGCGGTTATCTGTTCGTCGGGCATGCCGAGAGTCTGCTGGGCCTCACCGACAAGTTCCAGATGGTACACCGTAACTCCGGGACCGCATACCAGCGGGTCGAGGTGAATTCGTGAGTCCATCATCCGACGACCGCATGGTGGAATTGCGCGAGCTCTTCTTTGAAAGCGCGCAAGAACTGCTGCAGGCGCTGAACGAGGAAGCGCTGAAGCTGGAGAAGTCTCCGGAGGACGTGGAGACGGTTCGCGTAATTCGCCGCATTGTGCATACGCTCAAAGGCGACGCGGCCGCCTGTGGTTATCGCGAGCTGAGCGAACTGGCGCACGAACTGGAAGACGCGCTGGCAATGGAGAGCGCAGCCGCCCATGCCCAGTTGCCTGAGGTTGCCTTCAAAGCCGCGGACGTTTTCACGGCGCTGATCACGGCATACCACAAAGGCGGAAAACTGCCGTCTCTGGAGCCTATGCGAAAGATGGTTCGCGGACTGGCAGATCCCCCGAAGCTTGAGAGGAAAAAGGGAGCAGTCAAAAAGACTGCGAAGTCGACGAAATCGAAGGTATTACGGAAGCCGGCCACGCGCACAGCTTCACAACTGAAAGTCGTGTGGAGCGAATACGAGCAGGTGGCGATCCAGGGAGCTCTCGAGGAAGGCCATTCGGTTTACCAGGTCACCGTGCATATCGATCCGAACTGCGGTATGCCGATCGCGGGGCGTCAACTGGTGCACGCGGCAGTGGCGTCCCTGGGAGAAATTCTGGGGGCGCGTCCACAAGCCGGAAGCACAGAACCGGCGAAGCTGGTCGAGTTCCTGGTGGCTACTCATAAGACGAAGGAGCAGGTTGCGGCCAAGTGCCAAATTCCCACCGTGGTGTCAGAAACCAAGGTGGTGGTCGTGGGAGAGCCGATCGGCTCGCCTAAGCTGAAATCCCAGGACAAGCCCGACGTGAAGGATGCATCGCCGGCGGTGCCCTGGGCTGCGAATCCCGGGCACGAAGAGGAATCCCGCGACGACGATCGCAACCAAGCCCAAGTGGCGTCTCCGCAGCCAGTGACTTCAGGTGTCGAAAATATCCTGCGCGTGGATGCTGAACGCATCGACAGTGTGCTGAACCTGGTGGGCGAACTGATTATTGGCAAATCCATGCTGCAGCAGGCACTCAATGAGCTGGTCCGGCATTCGCCCAAGGAAGCCTTGCGCGGAAAATTTGCCGATGCCATGGCATTCCAGTCGCGCGTTCTCAACGATCTGCAACGTTCGGTGATGAAAATCCGCATGGTGCCGGTGGAGCAGCTCTTCCGAAGGTTTCCGCGCATTGTGCGTGATGTCGCCCGGCAGTGCGGCAAGGACGTGGAGTTGGTCATCAGCGGGCAAGACACCGATCTCGACAAGAGCATCCTGGATGGAATCGCCGAACCCTTGACGCACCTGGTCCGCAACGCCGTGGGCCACGGCATTGAGAGTGCGGAGGATCGCCAGCGCTCGGGAAAGCCGGCGCAGGGACGAATTCGCCTGGACGCATATCACCAGGGCAACCAGGTGGTGATTGAAGTCAGCGACGATGGCCGGGGCATCGACGCGCAGAAGATCAGGGCGAAGGCGATCGAGAGAGGTCAATTGACCGGCGAGGAAGCGGGACGATTGACCGAGGCCGAAATTCTGGACTTTATTTTCCGCCCCGGGTTCAGCACGGCCGAAGAAGTAACCGAGATTTCCGGTCGTGGTGTGGGCATGGATGTGGTGCAGAGTGTGCTGCAACGCTTGAAAGGCTCCGTTCAATTGGAGACCAGGCCGGGGCAGGGAACATCGTTCCGCCTGAAGCTGCCGCTCACGCTGGCCATTATCAAGGCCCTGTTATTCCGGGTGGAGGAGCGGCTGTACGCCATCCCGCTGAACGCGGTCGTGGAGATTGCGCGCAGCACGGAAAGCGAAGTTCACCAGGTGGACAATTACGAAGTCCTCCAGCTTCGCAACCAGGTGTTGCCGCTGGTGCGGCTGGGCAGTGCGCGGACGGCAGATGTGAATGGGCGATCGCGCAAGCTGTTCGTGCTGATCATCACCGTGGGAGAAAGAAAGTTCGGCTTGATCGTAGACCAACTGGAGGGAGAGGAAGAACTGGTCATCAAGGCACTGGACGACCACGCCATCTCGACGGACCTGGTGAGTGGGGCGTCGATCCTGGGCGATGGACGGGTGGTGCTGATTCTGAATCTCTCGGCCGTGGTAGACCGCTTTTCGCGGGCCCGGCCGAATGAAACCGGGGCCATCACTTCCGGTCTGCTGCTGTCGCATGCGGATCGCCGCCGAATGAGTTCTGGAGTAGAAGTATGAAGCCGTTGATAAAGGTTCTGGTAGTGGACGACTCCGCGCTGATGCGCAAGCTGATTCCGCAGATTCTCGCCAGCGATGACTCCATCCAGGTGGTGGGTACGGCTATGGATGGCAGCTTTGGCCTGAAAAAGATTGAAGAGCTCAATCCCCAGGTGGTCACGCTGGACCTGGAGATGCCGGGCATGGGCGGCATCGATGCATTGAAGGAAATGATGCGGCGTTATCGTCTGCCGGTGATCGTGGTCAGTTCGCACAGCACGGAAGGCGCGTCAATCACCCTGAAAGCGCTGGCGCTCGGCGCCTTCGATTTCGTAGCCAAGCCGCACGATGTTTACTCCCGGATGCCGGAGATTGCGCATGAACTGATTACCAAGATCAAGGCGGCTGCGCAATGCAAGGGCCTACGCCTCAATCCGCTTGCGGAGAACCTGCCCCGAGTGGAGAAATCAGCCGCCATCGCCAAGCGAAAACCCTCGCGCATCGTAGCCATCGGGGTTTCGACCGGCGGACCGCACGCGCTGCAGTATGTGCTCTCGCAGCTGCCGGGCGATTTCCCGGGAAGTATTGTGGTGGTTCAGCACATGCCGGATGGCTTCACCGACATGTTCGCGCGCCGGCTGGACGAAGTTTGCTCGATACAGGTGAAACAAGCGCAGTCTGGCGACCTGCTGCTGGCCGGCAGAGCATTGATCTGTCCCGGCAGCCGACATTTGAAGGTCAAGCGTTTGCCGCTGGGCGACGTTGCTGTCCTGACCGACGATCCAAAAGTGAATGGACACCGTCCATCTGCGGACGTGCTATTTCGCAGCGTGGCCGACGAATTTGCAGAACACAGCATCGGCATCATTATGACCGGCATGGGAGATGACGGGGCGGAAGGATTGGGCGCGATGAAAGCGGCCGGCGCTATGACAATCGCGCAAAGCGAGGACTCCTGCGTCGTATTCGGAATGCCAAAAGCGGCCATCGATCGTGGTTATGCAGTGCGCGTCATTTCTCTGGAGGCCATGGCGAACACGCTGCAGGCGCAGTGTGCAGCCGATAGTTCCCGGGGAGATGCGGGCAGTCCGGGGCGAGCCATGGGAGCGGGAAAGTAGGAATTCGTGGGCAGGACCGACCTGCCCTTGGGTATGCAGGGAAAGAGGGAGGGTTGTTTTATGGAGCAGTTTGCACCAGTGAAACGCAGCAAGGACGGTCAGCCGGTGAGATATCTCATCGTTGACGACTCGGTCTTCGCGCGCAAGAATCTTGCCCGCATGGTCGAGAGCTTCGGCGGGCAAGTCGCCAGCGAAGCCGGTGACGGAGTAACCGCAATCGCCGAATATGACCGCGTCAATCCCGACATCGTGCTCATGGACATCACCATGCCGCAGATGGAGGGCATTGAAGCAGCCGAAAAAATCGTGCGGTCGCATCCCGAGGCACGCATCGTCATGGTGTCATCCGTGGGGTACCAGGAGAACATCGTGGCGGCGTTGCAGCGCGGCGCGCGCCACTTCGTGCAGAAACCGGTCAAGCCAGAAGTGCTGTACGAAGTCATCAAGTACGTACTGGGTGAGGATGGATCCGTGGCCCACGCGGCCGGCGCAGGAGCCTGAACATGAAAATGGAGTTGATTCAGCCGTTCATCAACTCAGCGGACGCGGTGCTGTCGCAGGGTCTGCAGTGCACCACTTCCATCGGGCACGTCACCATGGAAGAGGAGGCTTATCGCCGCAAGGGCGTGGCGGCCATGGTGATGCTGACGGGCGATATCGAAGGACGCATCATTTTCGATCTCGATCCCAGCACAGCTGCGCGGGTGGCCAGCAAATTCGCGGGAGCCGAGCTCCCCGAGTCTGACGACCTGGTCCGCGAAACCGCTTGCGAACTGGCGAACCAGATCATCGGCAACGCAGTGACTGCGCTGAACGATCAGGGGTTCCATTTCCGAGTTCATCCTCCTATTCTGCATACCTCCCCGGAAGGCACGCGCGGCACTGAGGACACGGAGGCGCTGGTAATGTGCTTTGAGACGGCCAGCGGCACCGTGTTTATGAATATCGCGCTCCGATACAATAAAAAACGCCTAGCTGACCACGTCGCGGCGGGACACTAGCCCCTCACCGTCGTGCCGGGGCATTAGCGCCCTGGACTCCTGCCGGGCTTCGAGCGCCCTACCTGCTTCTTCACTCCTACAACGAGATCACAGATCAAGGTCCTGCCACGACCCACACAGGATTCTGCGGCGGCGGTTGAGTACTGCCGGCGGGAGGCGGGAAAGAACTTACCGGGGCGGGGAGATCGAACAACAGCGTGTCGTCGGAAGTGCGCACGATCGATACGCCCTCCGCATCGCAACGCGCCACGTACACCCGGGTGCTGTCGGCCGAGGCGGCAGTCGAGATCCGGAACGGAACGCTCGTGCAGTTGGATTGCGCACTGACCGCGGACAGGGGAATGTTCTTCTTGATCCCATTATTCAGGGCGTCGATCACGGTGACGAAGCCGCTGCTCGTGCTCGAGCTTGTCTGCAAACTAGCGACATAGGCCCGGGTGCCATCGGGCAACGCCGCAACAGATACTGGGGAACAACCTCCGGCGCAGGGCGCATTACTTCCCGAATTCATGCTGATACTGGATAACACCGCCGGCGGATCCACGCCAGCATTCAGGATCGTGAGCGTGCCCGCGACTGGATTTGTGACATATAGTCGGTTTCGCGAATTGTCGTACAACATGAAATTGGCCCCTGCGCCCACTGAAGCAGTTCCCGTAAGCAGGGTGTCGGTATTGGCGTCGATTACCGCGATGTCGCCATTGCCCTGGCTGAGCACGTAAAGTCGCTGGCTATCGGCGCGAGCCACGGCCCACACGGGAGTGCTGATCGCTGCTCCAGTAATGGGCGCATTCACCGTGTTATCGACAGTGTTGATGCTGACGACCGAGTTATTACCCTGGTTGATCGCGTAAACCTTGTTCGTATTGGAAGTCTGGACGACAGCAACCGGCTTCGACCCAGCCGTCAGGTTCACCGTTTGCGTGACCTGGTTCGTCAATAGCCCGATGACGCTGACCGTGTCGTTTCCCGAGTTGGCCGAATACACCTCGCTGGGCTGGGTGCTGGTTAGGAAGACTGGAGCGGAACCGGGCGGCAGCGTCACGGTGTTTGTCGAGCCGGTGGCTCCGCTGGTGCTCGCGGGAGCGTAAATGGTGACCGTATCCTCCAGCTCGTTGGCAATCGCGACGTGATCGGGCAACGGAGGCACCATGGTGGCGAAAACTGGCCCACGCCCCGCGACCGCTACTCCTACGTTCGTGTCCCCGGACACATTGACCTGCATGCCGGAGCCGGGATTGAAGGTTCCATTCTGGCTGACGACAAACACGGCGTGATTTCCGCCAGGCTGAGGCGGAGTAGGAACGTTGGGAATAACCACGGGGCGAAACGTGTCTCCGCACCCGGTCCATAGAAGTAGGCCTAGAAAAACTGCAATCAGTCCGGTCTTGCGCAACTATCCACCTTAATGGAGCAAATGCGTGAGTTGAAGGAATTGCTTATTCTAAATGCGGAGCAGAGGTGAGCGCCAGCGGCGCACAACTGCGATCAGGCCGCCCAACCTGTGATCTTTTTTGCGAGCGTCGCTGATGATGGCCTTTTAGCGGTCGTCATGTCGCACCCTGGTAGCGAGTAAAATTCGACGCGGATATCCAAAGTTAACGCTGGAGCGAATGGTTCCCAAACAGAACCAGCTTGATCGCCTCGGGTGAAATGCCCACGATCGCCCCTGAAAACACTACATTTCCCGGGTGTCCTACGACCTTCGTACCGTCTCTGGTACTTTGGTTACGTTTTCCGGGGTGACTTCGCATATTCTGCATAAACACCCCTACTAATAGTACTGCCATTGTTTCTCATCGCATCCTGTAGCTAACCCGAGCAACCCTATTCCGGGGGTTTTCCAGAAAACACCCATAAAACCCTAAGAAACGCGGAAATAGGCCTTGACTTTGGGTTTTTCCCGGTTGAGATATGCTCAGCACACCGAAATTCACTCGCAGGCAGCAAGGGCGGGGAATTTCCTCCCAAGGTTCGCCCGGCAGTCGCAGGAAAGACGGCTGCACCGGGCCTAATTCTGTGGAAAGGGAAATGGGCATATGGCCGACTCGCGAGAAGTGATGAACATTCGCCAGGCGTCGCAATACCTGGGGGTGAGTCCGGACACGCTGTACAAGTACGTCGGGGAACAGAAGATCCCCGCCTTCAAGCTGGGGAACCGCTGGCGCTTCAAGAAGTCGAAGCTGGATCAGTGGATGGAAGAGAAGTCGAACCAGATGGAGGCGCGGGGCAAGAAAAAACCGAAGGCGGTCGCCAAGGCCGCCGGGTCACCGTAACTGCCCACGGTAACGAGCGCGCGGAGTGGCTCGAGTGTGCCGGCGCTACCGGGAGCAGTGAAAGGCTAGGGAACATGCTTGGATTCGGATCGAAGACGATTGTTGGTCTGGATGTAGGCTCCTCAAGCATCAAGGCCGTGGAGCTGAAGAAGAGCCGGGCGGGAATTGAAGTAGCGCACCTCGGACTTGAGCCGCTGGCTCCCGATATCGTAGTCGACTCCATGATCGTGGACTCGGGCACGGTCTCGAGCGCGATCTCGAAGCTTTTCGCCGACAACCAGATCAAGACCAAGGCTGTCGCCACCGCGGTCAGCGGGCACTCGGTAATTGTGAAGAAGATCTCGCTGCCGTCCATGAGCGATCAGGAACTGGCCGAGACCATCGAGAAAGAAGCGGCCCAGCACATTCCTTTCGACCTGGCCGACGTCAACCTCGACTACCAGATTCTCTCCGAAGACGCGGGCAGCCCCCAGATGGACGTGCTGCTGGTCGCCGTCAAGAAGGACAAGATTCTCAACTACACCAACGTACTCTCGATGGCGGGGAGAACCCCGGCTATCGTGGACATCGATGCGCTCGCACTGCAGAACTGCTACGAGTACAACTACGAGCCTGCCCCCGGACAGGTGGTGGCGCTTTTGAACCTGGGCGCCAGCGTCATGAACATCAACATCGTGAAAGGCACGACGCCGCTGTTCCCCCGCGACGTCAGCGTGGGCGGACACCAGTACACCGACTCGCTGCAGAAGGAACTGGATCTGAGCTTCGATGACGCGGAAGCGCTTAAGCTCGGGCGAAAAGTGGGGACCGTCAGCGAGGATGCGAAAGCGCCAATCCTGCAGCAGGTCACCGAGATCATTGTGCTGGAGATTCAGAAGACCTTCGATTTCTTCCGCGCCAGCGCGGCGGGCGAGCATATCGAGAAGATTTACCTCGCAGGCGGCTCGTCAAAGGTGCCGGGCCTGGTGGAATCGTTGCGCCAGGAATTCTCCATGCCGGTGGAATTATTCAACCCGTTCCAGAAGATTGCGCCGCCGGCGGAAGGCTTTGGAGCGGAACTGATCGAGCAGAACCCTGGGCAGTTGGCCGTGGCAGTGGGTTTGGCGCTGAGGAGTTTTGAAAACCTATGATCCGAATCAACCTGCTGGGAGCACCGAAACCGAAGGGCAAACGTTCCTCCATGCCGTCGATGCCGTCGATCGAGGTTGGCGATCTTGGGTCGCCGATGCTGAAGGTCGTGGTCGCGCTGGTGGTCGCCGGCGCGGTCAACTTCTCGTACTGGTACAAGCTGGAGCATGAGAAGCAATCGATCGCCAAGCAGATGGCGGTGGCGGAGCAGAAAAATCGCGAACTGGCCGATGTCAAGCAACGCTACCTGGAGCGGCAGCGGCAAGCCGAGAGCTACAAACGCCGCGTGGACGTCATTGACCAATTGCGCGCCGGACAGTCCGGACCCGTCAACCTCCTGGCCATGATCGGCGATACCGTCAACAACACGGAAGCGGTCTGGCTGAACAATATGAGGGACCAGGGCAACAGTGTCGATATTGAAGGCACGGCTCTGAGTGCTGACGCGGTGGCAAACCTGATCTCGAACCTGCAGAAGACAGGCTGGTTCAAGAACGTGGAGATCAAGGAAAGCATGCAGGACGAGACGGTGAAAGACATGCAGGCGTTTATATTCACGCTTAGCTGCGAGAAGGGCAAATCCTAAAGGCGGGGATCATGGCAAGTTTTAACGAAATGTCGGGAATCAAGCAGTGGGGAGCCGTGGTGTTCGCAGCGCTGCTGATCTCAGTCGGGTTGCACTACACGGTCTTCAAGGCGCAGCACGACGCCAATGTAGTGGCGCAGAAGAACCTCGATGACAAGCTGCGCGAGAACCGCGACCTGGAGTCCTACCGGCCCAAACTGGCCGATATGGACCGGCAAGTCGCGAACCTTAAACAGCAGCTGGAAATCGAGCAGAAAATCGTGCCGGACGAAAAAGAAGTCGACAACTTTATGCGCATGATGGATGCGGAAGCCCAGCATGCCGGGGTGGAGATCCGGCGCTACACCTCGCAGCCGACTCGTCCCAAGGATTTCTACACCGAGGTACCGTTCGAGATGGAACTGGACGGTCCCTACTACTCGATGCTGAATTTCTTCGATCGCGTGGGCAAGCTGGAGCGCATCGTGAACGTGTCGAACTTGCTGGTGGCCTCGGTCAAGAAGCCGAGTGACGCCAAGGCCAAGAAGACATACCAATACGCTCCCAATGAAAGCGTTGTGGCGACTTGTATCGCTACCACGTTCTTCAGTCACGACATGGCGCCCACAGCAACTTCAGGCAAGGGCGGACCCGCGGTTATGCCGGTGAAGAAATAGAGGAATGCGATGAAGCTCAAATCAGCAATTCTCGTTTTGGCGGTAAGCGCAGGCGCGTGGGCGCAGAGCCCTAGCGTAGTGCAGAACGTCCGCAACACGATGAACGGCGTGCAGCAGCAGAAAACCAGCGCCAGCAATGCCGCCCTGGCTGCTGCGGGGCAGAACACCGCACCAGCGCCGAGCAAGCTAGCGGCGCCGGTGCAGGCAAAACCCAGCGCAGCTGCCGCCAAGCCCGCAGCTGTGCCAGCCCCGAACGCGGCTGCCTCAAAGCCGGGCAACAGTACTACGCCGGTGAAGAGTGCCGCTAGCCAGCCTTCGAAGCCGGTTCACCCTGCCGGTATAGCCAAAGCTGCGAAAGCTCCTAAAACAACTCCGGTGGCTGTGATAGTGCCCAAGACCGCTTCTCCGAAGAAGGGTAAAGCCAAGAAGACGGTTGCGGCGGCAGCGCCGGCGAGCGCACCCGCTGCCAAGCCGGAAGAAAAACCTGCTGGCGAGAATCCGGCGGACAAGAAATTTTCCGTACTGGGCAAGAGGGACCCATTCCTCAGCCCGGTAGTCGCTCACACCAATGGCTCCGGTTGCAGCACGGGCAAGAAGTGCCTGGACATCGGGCAAATCAGCTTGCGGGGCGTGGTGAAGGCCGAGAACGGCATGGTGGCTGTGGTCACGAATTCCATGAACAAGGCATATTTCCTGCACGAGAACGATCCGGTCTTCAACGGCTACGTCATAAAGATCACGGGCGACTCAATCGTTTTCAAGGAGACGTTCCAGGATCACATGGGCAAGCCGGCTAGCCGGGAAGTGGTGAAAAAGATCAACACGCCAGCGGTGTAGCCGGCGTGCGAGCGCTCCAAAGGGAGCAACGAATTCTGAGAAAGACATGCGGCGTCGAAGCGCGTCGCGTGAGGGAGAATAGAGATGCGAAAGCAACTGCTGGGTGTTTTCCTACCGCTGCTGCTCTTGTCGTTGATAGCAGCAACGGCTGAGACGCAAGGCACGGGCACGGAGGCAAAGCGGGCCGTGTTGCAGCGGCTCGATATTACGCGAAGCGACGACGGCATCGGCATCGAGATTACGGCTCGTGGACCGGTGATGCCGAAGCTGAGCACTCTGGACTCGCCCGCACGCGTCGTAATGGACTTGCCGGACACGGTCGCTTTGACGGCGCAGCGCCACATTACTGTGGGCAGCGACGGCGTCAAGTCGGTGCGCGTCGGCATGGACGGCCAGAATCCGCCGACGACTCGCGTGGTCGTTGACCTGGATAAAATCTGCAATTACGAACTGGCGCCCAGCGGCGACAACAAGTACATCTTGAAGCTGCATACGGAGAGGACCGCCAGCGCCGCCAAAAGCGCGCCCAGGGTAGCATCGCCTTTTGCGCCTAAGCTGGTGGCTGCGGCTGCGCCTGCGTCGGCTTTGCCCGCGCCGACTCCGCTGCCGCCCGCGACCAAGGTGGTCGCCACTCCGGTTCCGGCAGTTTCACCGGTGGTGAAACCCGTCACTGACGAGAAGAAGGCTGCGCCAGCGTCTTCCTCCGCCAACGACTATGTCTTCGTCGAGCCCTCGTATAAGCCGAAGGACGAAGCGTCGGTCCAGACGGCAGAGCCCCCGGCGCGCGTGGTTGAGGCAGCGGCGAAGTTCGCCGACAAGCCAGCCTCCGCGTTGCTGGATACGAAGTCGCACGGGTCCATGCAGGCCCAGCCTTCCGGCAACTTCCAACCCGCTGTGAACCTGGCGGCCGAACAGAAGTCGCAGGTCGTCAATCAGCCAGCCATCAACGGTCCGAAGTACACAGGCGAGCCGATCTCGGTCAACCTGAAGGATGTGGACCTGAAAGACTTTTTCCGCCTGATCCACGAGATCAGCGGCCTGAACGTTGTGCTTGATCCCAATGTTCACGGCACCCTCACCATCGTTATGGACGACGTGCCGTGGGACCAGGCGCTGGACATCGTCCTGAAAAATAATGAACTGGCGCGCGAACTGGAAGGCAATGTCCTGCGCATCGCCACAGTGGATACGCTGAAGAAAGAAGCGGATGCCCGCCGGGCGCAGCAGGAGTCGGAAGCCCTGGCCGTCGATAAAGTGACGGTTACGCGCTTCCTGAGCTATGCCCACTCCAAGGACGTTGTTCCAACTATCAAGAAATTCCTCTCGGCTCGTGGTGACGTGATTTCGGACGATCGCACCAACGCGCTGATTATTTCGGACATTCCCAGCGTCATGCCGACCGTGGACCGTTTGCTCACGCAGTTGGATCGCAAGACGCAGGAAGTCGAAATCGAAGCCCGCGTAGTGGCTGCCACCCGCAGCTTCGCGCGTGATATCGGTACCCAGTTCGGATTCGGTTGGGGCAACGGACACAGCGCAGTGGGTGGCGCCGAAAGCGCCGGCACGTCCCCGATCTTCACCAATGGCCTGAATCCGGGCTACATCATCACCAGCACGGGTGGATCCAGTTCATCCCAGCAGATTCCGCTGTTCTCGAACCTGCCGGTAACCAGCCCCACCAGCGGCTTAAGCTTCATCAACGCAAGCAACAACGTGCGGATCGATGCCATCCTGACCATGGCTGAGTCCCGCGGCTTGCTGAAGATTCTGTCTCGTCCGCGCGTTGTAACCCAGAACAATATCCAGGCGCTGGTTCGCCAGGGCGTCCGGGTGCCGATCGTGACCCAGGCGCAGTTAGGCGGCCCGCCCACGGTAACCTACGTTGACGCGTTCCTGCGGCTGACGGTGATTCCGCAGATCACGTCGGAAGGGACTATCTTCCTGAATGTGGACGTGGAAAACACCACCCCTGATTTCGGCCACACGGTGCAGGGAAACCCGACGCTGATCACCCAGCAGGCGACTACGCAAGTGCTGGTGACCGACGGAGGCACGGTCGTCATCGGTGGCGTAATCCAAACCAATAACGCTGTAAACATCGCGCAGGTACCGCTGCTGGGCAACGTGCCGGTACTGGGCAACCTGTTCAAGCATCGTACGGTCAACACCTCTAACCAGGAGTTGATCTTCTTCATCACGCCGCGAATTATCCAGACATAAGCGGCAGGACAACAAGGTAGCAGTACAACAGCCGCCGGTTTTCTGAAAAGAAGCCGGCGGTACTGTTTTAGCGAATCGTTCGAGGCAGAGTCCTACATACCAACCATTACGGGCTCAGTCTGGAGTTGGATTCCCCAGGTTTCGAATACACGCTGCTCAATGTGGTTTTTCAAGGCGAGAACGTCAGCCGCCGTGGCATTGCCGCGATTCACGATCGCAAGCGCATGCTTGCTGGATATGCCCACGCGGCCTTCCTGATAGCCGCGCGTGAAACCCGAATGTTCTACCAGCCAGGCCGCTGAAACTTTTCGTTGTGCTTCAAGCGCGGCATAACTCGGGAGCTTAAGGTTGCGCTCCGCTGCGCGCCGGCTCAGTTCTTGAAATTGCTCTGGTGAAACTACTGGATTCTTAAAGAACGATCCTGCGCTCCGGCAATCAGTGTCGCCGGGCCTGATTAACATGCCCTTGCGAGCGCGGATTTGCCGTACGGCTTCCCTGGTATCGGCCAGCGTGGGGGCCTGCTCCCACCCAACGAAGTATTTCTTGAGATCCTCGTAGGCAATATGGGGCTCACCGCCTGGCTGGAGAGAGTATGCGACCCTGAGAATAATGAAGCGGCCGCGGTCGTCGGTATTGAAGATGCTGGTGCGATAAGAAAACTCGCAGGCTTGGTTACAGAGTTCCCGGATCTGGCAGTCCCGCGTATCTAAGACGAGGACTGACACAATGGTTTCGGAGACTTCTTGCCCATAAGCGCCCACGTTCTGTACGGGGGTACCGCCGGCGCTGCCGGGGATTCCGCTGAGGCACTCGACCCCGGCGCAGCCCCGCGCAACCGTGTGCGCCACGAACTTGTCCCAGTCTTCCCCGGCACCTACCTCGAAAATCAGGCGGCCTTCTTCAGCGCGCTCCTCGATCCCGGCAATAGCGACCTTAAGCACCAGGCCGGGCCAGCCTGCATCGGAGACCACCAGATTGCTACCACCGCCGAGAACAAATAGAGGTAGATTGCTTTTGCGGGCGTACTCTACTGCTTCCCCCGCCTGCTCGTAGGTTCGCGCTTCAGTGAAGTAACGCCCCGGTCCGCCCACTTCCAAAGTAGTGAACGGCGCCAGAGGAACGTTTTGCTGGAGGAGCATGGATTGTTCAATATATACGCTCGACCCACCGCGGTCACACGCGGGCGAATGACGCGGAACTGCATGTTGCTAGATTCGGGAGAGATGAAATCAACAAGAGCATGCAAGACAAAAGAATGAAGGCCAAACCGGGATGGATGTGAGACATAAAAGAACAAACGCTCGTGCGTAGGTTGCCGCGAGCGTTGTCCGTGAAAGCTATTGAGGCGGTTTTTGCGGAGATGTCTGAGGACTTGCCGCTCCGTTCTGTTGTTCCCGCTGCTGTCGCGCTTGCTCCTGCAACTGTCCCAGTTTCTGGCGCTGTTCGGGAGTGAGAATCGCCTGGATTTTTGGTGCGGCGGTTTGCCGGATCTGATTCATCTTCTCCCGCTTCTGATCATCGCTCAGAGATGTGTCGTCGCGCACCGTTCGCATCTGCTGGATTTCATCCGCGAGTATGGGCCGCAGCTTGTCCTGCTGATCTTGCGTCAGGTTTAGCTGTTGGGCTACCCAATCGCCAGGCTGGTGCGCCTGACCCGGGGAACTGTTTGAGGCAGCACCTGGGTTGCTTTCATTCGAAGGAGCAGCGGTGTTAGATGATGGCGAAGACGAGGGTGCGGTTTGCGCGGAACCCGTGCTCGGCGAGCTCTGGGCGGTAGGCGGGACCTGCGGCTGGGAGGGAGCAGTCTGGGGCGCGGCAAACATCGCCAGACTGAATGCCAGTACAACAGCAACAGTCATTGCAGTGGTTCGCATTAGACTCCTTGGAGACGAGTGGGAATCGGCAATTAGGGGACACAGGGCACGCCCCTGCGCCTTGCGGTACTGGCCTCTTGGGATGAGCATCTGGGGAAGCCGGTTGGCTCTCCCGTGAAGAATGTCTGCTGGGCTGCTTGGAAACCGCACGAGCGACGCTAATGCCCGGCCCCAATGCCTAAACACTACAACGAACAGCTATTGCACTATCAATGTCAGCGTCGAAGTGTGCGATGCCGAACCTGATGTGCCTGAGACGGTTACGATGTAAGTTCCCGCAGGAGTTCCCGTAGTAGTCGTCGTGGTCTTCGTTGTGCCGCATGAGGGGAGGAATAGAAGCAGCGCGAATAAAGCCGCAAGGAGTCCAATCTCGATCCCCCGCTTCTTCTTTCTTCCAAATCCGGTTCTGCCCAAACCCGCGCCCAGCAAGGCCAGACCCGAAATTGGAAACCATGTTGCATACGCCGATCCTCCCAGCCACTTTCGCAGTTGAGTGGTCGTGGTCACGCGAGCGGTGGTGTTGATGACCATGGTGGAGGACACCGCCCCCGTGCTGGGAATGGTCAGCGGCGTGGTGGTGAATGAACAGCTGGCGCCAGTCGGTAAGCCGGAGGAGCAAGAGAGCGATACTTGCGCCGTGTAGGTTGGCTGCGGAGTCACCGTGACGTTGAAGCTTGCAGGCTGGCCAGCGGTCACGGTGGCACTGTTGGGCGAAGCAGCAACCGTGAAGTCAGTGACCGGAACCGTGTTGGTGGAGCTGAGCCCACAACTGGTCCCGCCGTTTACTGACAAGCAGCCCACGTTCACGAGCGTACTGGCGACTGTCGGAGTTAGAACCACCGTGACCGTCGCGGAGGAGGTCGAGTTAGGCTCCAGAGTGCCGATGGTGCAGGTCACGAGTCCATTCACAGGTGTGGTCACACACGAGCCCGGACTGGCGGTAATGGAATTGAAAGTCGCGCCGGTGATTGGCAGTTGATCGCTGAACAAAACGTTTGAGGCAGTATCCGGACCGCTGTTCTTGATGGTGTAAGTAAAAGTCGCCTGATTGCCAAGACCGACGGGAGAAGGAGACACGGTTCCGGAAATTGTTACTGCGCTTACGGAACTGATCTTGCTGACAAATGCATTCTGGGCTCCCTTCAGGCCGCCCTGAAATGGCGCAACCACGGGGAAGTTGCCCGACATGGTTTCTCCCGTCACGTAAGTCACGCCATTCGGATCAACGGCGACACCGGTCCCCCGGTCGGTACTCCCGCCGCCCAGATAACTCGAGTACTCGCCCTGGGTGCCAGTTCCCACATTCGTTGCGGTGGGCAGCACGGCGACAAAGGCGTCACTCACGCCGCCAAAGGTCGTCTGGAAGGCATTGGTGAGATTGAAATCCGACGACGTGGTGGAGCCGGACAGATGAACCGCCTGCGATGTATCCACCGCAAGTGCCAGACCAATATCGGTCCCCGTGCCACCGAGATACGAGAAGTAATTCATCGGGAAAATGGTGGACGTGGTGGTCGTGGGATTTCCCACCTTGGCGAGGAAAGCGTCTGTGCCGCCTTTGTTTGTGGTTTGGAATGCGGTGACCGTTGTAGGCAAAATGACGTCGGTTGAGGTGGTCGAACCGGTGATGTACGCATTCGCGTTACCGTCGACCGCGATTCCATTACCGATATCATCCCCGGCGCCGCCAATATATGTGGAGTACACTAACTGCGATCCTTGCGCCGCCGTGGGGTTGAGCTTGGCGATAAACGCATCTGAGGCGGTAACCGTGGTGGGACATGGTGGCGGAACGATCGGTGGCGGAATCGGCGGCGAAACGTCGAGGCAGTCCTGGTACGCGTTCAAAATAGGGAAGTCGTTGGACGCCCCTGTGTGCAAGAAGTTGGTGCCGCCGGTGATATAGAAGTTTCCGCTGGCGTCTACTGCAATGCCGCCACCCTGGGTTAATCCGTTGCTGGGATTTCCGCCGCCAAAATAAGTCGAGTACGCCAGGCTGGCCGTTCCGCTAAGAGTGGTATTGATCTCGCTCGCAAAGAACTGGCTGGTCGCGCCCGTCTGCGGTTTAGATTGAAACGGCGCCGGTGAAACTGAAACCGGGAAATCTGCAGAAGTCGTTGTGCCGGTCACGAACGCGTCGAGCTTGTTGTCTATAGCGAGCCCGGTAGCCACATCGCTTCCCGTACCCGAAAGATAAGTGGAATAAAGCAGACCTGTTCCCCCGGCATTGATCTGGCTCACGAAAATATGATCGGAGCTGTTTGTTGGCGTGGCCTGAAATGCAGTGGCCGTGGTGGGAAAATCGGGGGAAGTCGTCGTGCCCGCGACGTAGACGTTCAGCGCCGAATCGACCGCAATTCCCGCGCTCGTGTCGGTGCCAGTGCCACCCAGGTAAGTGGAAAAGACCAGCGGGGCTGCTCCCGTTGGATTGAATTTGGTCACGAAAATATTGGCGGCTCCCGACAGATGGTTGGGTGAAATCCCTCCTGCAATCGGGAAGTCTGCGGACGTGGTTGACCCGCTCACGTAGAAGTTAAAGCTCGAGTCCACGGCAATCGTCGGGAAAGACTCCGTTCCACTCCCTCCGAGATAAGTGGAGTAGCTGAGGACCGGGTCGATGATCAGCTCGCGCGAGCGGTCATACCTGCCAATCTGGAATCCCACTCGGTTTCTGCCAAGCAGCACGAACTTACCGGCCACGGTTTCTTGCCGGTCTGCAGACTTCTGATAGATGCTGGGAGCTTGCACGCGAAGCGATTCGTCATCGCCATCGAGCAGCAGGTCGCCGCTTTTAGAGAGCCGAAGCTTGCAATCTCCCGCGAAGTCCAATACCACGGCGCGCGGATCGGCGCCAGGCGCGACTCGGAAGTCATGTTCCAGCCGCCCCTGCTTTCCGTAATAGACGAGATCAATTCCGGGATAAACCTGGCGATACCGGACCCGGGAAAACTGAGCGATGTTGCGGTGCCACTTAGCGGGGTCATTGCCAATCAGGTAATTGCTCTTACCGGGCAGGAGACCATCGCCATTGATCTGAGCATTGGAATTGGCATTCGCCAGGGACATCGTGACCGTCTTACCCGTGACGGCGCTGTTCGCGGCGTGTGCATTTTGATGTGAAGAGATTGGCACTTGCACTTCGATGACAGCGCTCTTTCCGGTTAAGAACAGGGTGTACCCACTGCCGCGTGAAAGGAAGCGCACCCGGCTGTCGGTCTGGCCCTGGTTGCGCTCGAAGGCGAGCGGCATCTCGGCGAAGCTAGCGCGCACCGCGGAAGAGGAGAAATCGCGAACCGGCATGGTCGCGGCGATCGGGCCCGGCGCCGTTCCCGGTAATATGCGCGGAGAACCTGCCAGCCAAAGCGCGCTTACCGCGATGACTGCCGGCAATACGGCTGACAGCGCTACGCGTTTTGGCGCCGTTTTCAACCCAGGCTGGTTCAATTTCACGAACTCCTCCGGTCTGTGCGACTTCGGGGAGAGGAAGAAACTAGGCAAGAGAGCGACTCCTCGCGCCGGCGAAGCGGCATGACATAATTGTGCTGGTTACAGAGCGCGGGAAAGCCGGTGATGCCGACACTTCCACTCGCGGACAGCATACGGACGAAGTCTCGTCGCGCCTGCTGCCATTTCTGGAACCATTTGGTATCAATTGAACTGGATGAAAATAAACAATTACTTAAACATCTGACGGATAGCCTGTCAAGCTGAGCAGCGCCGCCGTTGTTCTCTGAACGCATGGGATGCAGGGAATGCGGCGCAAGATGTGTGCGATGCCCCGAGTTGCGGCAACGACTGTCCCCTTATATTCTTCTGCGTTATGTCAACCACCTTGGTCGAATGCGTTCCAAACTTTTCCGAGGGCCGTGAGAAGGCGAAGGTGGATGCCATCGTCGAGGCCATGAAAATCGATGGCGTCTTTTTGCTGGATCGCGAGATGGACGCGGACCACAATCGTTGCGTCATCACGCTCGTGGGCGAACGCGAGGCGATCCGGGAGGCAGCCGTTCGAGGTGTGGGCAAAGCCTCGGAGTTAATCGACTTAAATAAGCATCAGGGGGCGCACCCACGCATGGGAGCGGCGGACGTTGTGCCATTTATCCCTATCGAGGGTGTCAGCATTGAGGATTGCGTGGCGATGGCGCGGCACGTCGGGGAGGAAATCTGGAAGCGTTACCGGATTCCAGTCTATCTCTATGAGTCGGCGGCGACTTCGCCGGAGCGGCAGAACCTGGAAAATATCCGTCGAGGTCAGTTCGAGGGCATACGCGATGAGATTGCCACCAACCCGGCTCGACGGCCGGATTTCGGCGAACCGCAGGTGCATCCGACGGCCGGAGCCACCGTTGTGGGTGCGCGTAAATTTCTCATCGCCTATAACGTCTTTTTGAATACGACTGATGTCGACATCGCCAAAAAGATTGCCAAGGCCGTTCGGTTTTCCACGGGCGGGCTGCGGTTCGTGAAAGGCGCTGGCTTCCTCGTGCGCGGCCTGGCTCAGGTCTCAATGAATCTCACTGATTTTGAACAAACGCCTATTCATCGGGTGTTCGAGTTCGTGAAACGGGAGGCGGCGCGGTACGGTGTAGTGCCGGTGAGTAGTGAAATCGTGGGCCTCATCCCCAAGAAGGCACTGGAACAGGCGGCAGAGTGGTTTTTGCAGGTGGAGAATTTCGATTCGTCGCTCATCCTGGAAAACCGCCTCGCGGCAGTGATGGGCGGGAAAATGGCCGTAGGCGGGCTGCGAGCCGGTGTGGAGCCCTTCGTTGAGCAGTTGGCGGCGCCTACAGCGACGCCGGGGGGTGGCAGTGCCGCGGCAGCTGCGGGAGCCATGGCAGCCGGACTGGCCAACATGGTGGCATCGATGTCGCGCGGGAAAAAAGCCTACCTGCAATACGAGCGGGATCTGAGTGACGCGATCGCACGCTTGTCGCCATTGCGTGAGGAGTTAAAAGCCGCGATCGACGCCGATGCCGACTCTTTTAACGCCGTCATGAAAGCCTACAAGCAGGCCAAAGAGTCAGCTGACGGAGAAGGGATCATCAACGCCGCTTTGCGGCAGGCCACTGCCGTGCCCCTGGGCGTGGCGGAGCGGGCCAGGGAAGTCGCCGTCATCGCGGCAAAACTCAAGCCCATTACCAATCCCAACATGAGCTCCGATCTGACCACCAGCATCGCGCTGGCGGAGGCCGCCATCATAGGTGCGCTGGCCAACGTCGAAATCAACTTGCAATCTTTGCATGATGCCTCGTTCGTGGAACAGGTGCGGCGAAGGACAGGTCTGTTGAAGACTTGACCTTACTGGGCAGCTGTCGATGCGTGCCGACCCGAATCGCAGCAGTTACGCCGGTTTTGGACTTTCGTGTCTCGTCTACCTAAGTAGTTGGCTTAGAATAGGGTACGAGCCGGTTGACGAACAACCCCCAGCTGGCATCCAAGTAGTTGAGCCCCTTACATGAGGCAGTTTATGAAGATTTTTCGGCTTGGTGTGTTGCTGTTGGCCGGCGCGAGCGCCTGGGCCATGCCGCTGGGCACCAATTCCCGCACAGTCATCCCCTCGGAAGTACAGCAGGTCATCTCGGTCGATTACCGGGCGCTGAAGAATTCCGATACCGCCCAGGCCCTGAAGCAGCAAGTGCTGCCGGAGGGTCTGAAGCAGTTTGAAAGCGCGCTCAAGGGCATCGGCATCGATACGGAAAAAGATCTCGAGCAGTTGACCTTCGCATCCTTCCGCATGCCCAAAAACGGCACTCAAATTGTGGGCGTCGCTCAGGGACAGTTTGCGACTAAGGCTGTCCTGAAAAGGCTGACGGTCCGGAAGATTAAGCCCGCAAAGTATCACACCAGCGAGCTTTACCCCATGGGCAATGGCATGCTGATGACGTTCCTGGACGACGCCACACTGCTGTTTGGAAATCAAACAGCAGTCCATGGAGCCTTGGACGCGCGCGACGGCTACGTGAACAACCTCGACGCAAATTCGCAGATGGCGGACATGATGTCAGACGTGGAGTCGGCCCCGGTCTGGAGCATTCTCGACCAGCAAGGCACGCAGAATATGATGCGGTCGGCGTTGGGTGAGGCTTCTCGGATTGCCGATTACGAGACGGTGAAGAAGCGTCTACTCGGTTCGCGCTACACCATGAATTTTCAGAACGGGGTCAACTTCGACCTGAATGTCGTGACCAGCGATTCGGTAACCGCGGCCACTCTTTCTTCCCTGGTCAAGGCTGGCATGCTCTACAAGAAAATGAACGCCAGTCCGATCGAGAAGACGGCGATCGACAGCGTGACCGTCAACTCCGACAGTTCCAATTTGCAGTTGCATTTCAAGAGCGACGACCAGAAATTCCAATCCTTGCTGCACTCGGATCTGTTTGCGGCAGTGTCGAGATAACGGAATCCGCGCGTTCAACGCGTGGGTTTCGTTTTTCTCTTCTCCCGAGCCCATCCCTGTTTCACAACCTGGCGCGAACGGCCGAGGGCGAGAGCGTCTTCGGGAACATCTTCAGTCAGGCAACTGGCGGCGGCTATGTAGGAACCCTTCCCCAATTTGAGGGGAGCTACCAGCGTCGCGTGACTGCCGACAAACACGCCATCCTCAATGACGGTTTTGTACTTGCTGACCCCATCGTAGTTGCACGTAATCGTTCCTGCGCCCACGTTTACTCCCGAGCCGATCTCGGTGTCCCCCAGGTAGGTCAGGTGATTCGCCTTGGAGCCTTTGCCTACCTTCGTTTTTTTGACTTCCACAAAGTTGCCGAGATGTGCGCCTTCCCCAATGTCGCTGCCGGGGCGCAGATGCGAAAAGGGCCCAATGATGGCGCCGGCCGAGATCCGCGAGCTGTCCATAACAGTAGCCTGGCGGATTTCGACGTTGTCGCCGAGTTGCGAATTCATGATCACGCTGTAAGAACGGATGCGGCAATCCGAGCCGATGCGGGAATTCCCCAGTATTTGGACGAACGGCTCAATGGTGGTGTCGGCGCCGATCTCCACATCGGAATCGATGACACAGCTTTGCGGATAGAAAATGGTTACACCGTCGTTCATGAGTTGCCGGCACTTCGCCATGCGCACACGCGCATCAAGCTCTATCAGTTCGGCCCGAGTATTCGTTCCCAGAATTTCGCCCGGGTGTTCCGTCCTGTAAACCATCACACGTTTTTTTTCTTTTGTCAGGACTTCCGCCATGTCGGTCAGGTAGAACTCGCCATGCGGATTGTTGGTGGTCAGCTTTTCGATGTTGTCAAACAGAGTGGGCGCCTCGAAGGCATAGAAGCCAGAATTGATTTCACGGATCTTGCGCTGGGCGGGCGTCGCAGCCTTCTCCTCCACGATGGCTCTTACCTCATCGCCCGTTCCGCTTTTGCGAACCACTCTGCCATAACCCGTGGGATCTTCGACTTCCGCCGCCAGCAGTGTCATCGCGCCCTTTTCGCGGAGGTGGAAATCCGCCATGTTTTGGATGGTCGCGGGCGCGATCAGCGGGGCATCGCCGGAAAGGACGACCACTGCGTCGTAGGGTTTGAGCGCCTGCCGTGACACCATGAGTGCATGGCCGGTTCCGCGTTGCGGTTCTTGCACGATAAAGTTCACGCCCGTATGCGCGACGGTGTCGCGCACTCGCTTCGCCTCATGGCCGATGATGACGTATATGTCGGCAGGAGCGACGACCTCGGTAGCCGCTGCGATTACGTACGCCAGCAGTGGTTTGCCGCCGACTTCGTGCAGCACTTTCGGGTGTTTCGATTTCAGGCGTGTGCCCTTGCCCGCAGCCATGATGGCAATCGCCACACGCGGCGAAGAACTTGCAGTCGTTTTCCTGGGCATTGGCTTCAATATACCGCGCCGCCCCGTAAAAGGCAGTTCACCAGCGAGAGACAAAGGGTACGACAGATATCCCTTTCTGCGCTCGGGTGCCACAAGAGTTTGTGCTGTGACCAGTGACGTTTTCACATAATCGGTGAATCGTTCCGGCTGGCGGCACTGCGCAGGTGAGCCGCGTCAAGCCAAAGCCGCTGTCATGTTATAATTTTCCATCCCACATGTGCCGCTAGCGCACGGAGGACTGTATCGATAAACGTTTTATCCGCACCAATGAGCGTATTCGCGCACGCGAAATCCGCGTGATCGACGACGAAGGCCAGCAAATTGGAATTTTGCCACCGTACGAAGCGCTCAAAATGGCCCGCGAAAGAAATTTGGACCTGGTCGAGATCTCTCCCACAGCGCAACCTCCAGTTTGCCGCATCATGGATTACGGGAAGTATCTCTACCAGCAGGAGAAAAAAGAGCGCGAGGCCAAGAAACATCAGAAGACCATCACCGTCAAGGAAGTGAAGTTCCGCATCAACGTGGACGATCACGATTACGAGACCAAGAAGAACCACGTGCTGCGCTTTCTCGACGAGGGTGACAAGGTCAAGGCAACAATCTTTTTCCGCGGGCGCGAGATGACGCGCACCAACCTGGGTCGTGAAATTTTGGAACGGCTGATCAAGGACATAGCGGAAAAAGGCATCGTGGAATTCCGGCCGCGCCAGGAAGGCAACACGCTGCACGCCATCCTCGCGCCGAAGAAGACCGCGGATCAGAAGCCTTCCGGTTCACCGAAGCCGCCGGCCCATAGCCAGGCGCGGCAAGCCTGAGAAACAGCGGGCTAGCTTCTAGCTCTTGCTCGACAGCCAATTAGACACTGGGAACGACTCCTATGCCAAAGCTAAAAAGCCATAAAGGCGCTTCCAAGCGCTTCAAGAAGACTGCGACGGGAAAGGTGAAGCGTGGGCACTCTCATTTGCGCCACATACTTACCTCGAAGCCGCACAAACGGAAGAAAAAACTGGGTCACTCCGTCCTGGTCAGCGATGCTGACGCGCGCAAAGTAAAACGGATGATCCCCTATCAATAAGATGGTCGTCGGATTTTGACGAAATCTGAAATCGGCCATTGTTTTTGGCGTGTGAAGAGGCCATAGACCTCGCGTCTCCTGCCTCCAACCGCCGCCCCGGTCGGAAGCGACCCTGGGGCAATTAGAAAATAAAAGGAGAAGACCATGCCTCGTGTAAAACGCGGAACCAAACGCCGCGCCAAGCGCAAAAAAATATTAGACCGCGCCAGCGGTTATTACCTGACAAAATCAAAGCTGTATCGCTCTGCGAAGGAAGCGGTTGAGCGCGGCTTGAAGTTCGCCTACGCCGGCCGCAAGCAGAAGAAGCGCCAGTTCCGCTCACTGTGGATCGTGCGCATTGGCGCTGCCGCCAAGCTGCACGGATTGAGCTACAGCAAATTCATCAGCGGTCTGAAGAAGAGCGGCGTGGAATTGGATCGCAAGATTCTTGCCGACCTCGCGGTGACCGATCCAGGCGCCTTTAAAAACCTCGCCGAGCAGGCGAAGGGCGCTCTCGGCGGGGCCGCGTAAGAATTAGCCCTTTAGCTTTTAATCAGCCATTGATTAAACAGTCCAGGGCGCAGTTCGAACTGTGTCCTGGTGTTGCTTGCAAGTTGAGCGAATCCATACCGCCGATGGCTCGGCTGCATTATCGCATCAAATGATGCCGTCTCATCAAAGCTGATCTTTGTACGTATCCGACACTTCACAACAATGACCGAGTACAGCGTTCCAAGATTGACAGAGTACACAGCCACGGAACTCGAGGTAAAGGGAAGGAACTTACTCGCCGCTCTTCAGGAAGAGTCGGACAATGTGGAAAGTGAAGCGGACTGGAAGACCTTTCGTGATCGTTGGTTGGCACGCAAGAACGGGATTCTTACGCAGCTAAACGAGCTGTGGCTTAAGAGCGCACCAAAGGACGCGAAACCTGCAGTTGGTCAGAGAGTGAACGAGATTAAGTTGATCGTTGAGGACCATGTACACGCCGCTTATGGAAAAGTGGACACCTTCGTAGATGTCCAAGGGTCAGTTACCTCGACGGGGAGCGAACGCCACTTAAAAGATCTTCGCGCGAACAGAGATCGACAGTCCGACAGACAGATCGACATCACTCTTCCCGCCATTCGTCGCCCCATTGGTACCGAGCATCCAGTGATCAAGACGATGAACGAGATCGTCGCTGTGTTCCGCAATCTCGGCTACTCGGTCGAGGAAGGGCCGGAGGTCGAGACCGACTACTACAACTTCGAGTCTCTCAATTTTCCCCCGAACCATCCCGCGCGCGACATGCAGGACACGTTGTTCATCGCCGGGCAGGAATCTAAACCATTGCGCGAACGCTTGCTGCTGCGCACTCACACTTCTCCGGTTCAGATACGCACTATGGAGAAATTGAAGCCGCCGATCCGCATCGTGATTCCGGGCAAGGTATACCGCAACGATCCGCCCGACGCCAGCCATTCGCCAATGTTCCACCAGGTCGAAGGACTGGCGGTGGACACAAACATCACTTTCGGTGACCTGAAGGGCACGCTTGATCACGCCATGAAAGCGCTTTTTGGTTCGAGCGTGAAGACCCAGTTCCGCCCGTCGTTCTTCCCGTTTACCGAGCCGAGCGCGGAGATGATGGTCAGCTGCTTCATTTGCGGTGGGAGCGGCCGTCGCGGCAGCGAAGCTTGCCGCCCGTGCAAGACCACAGGCTGGATCGAAATTCTAGGCTGCGGCATGGTAGATCCGAATGTCTTCGAGTTCGTCAAGGAGAACGGCTACGACCCGAAGAAGGTTTCCGGCTTTGCTTTTGGGATGGGCGCCGACAGAATTGCCATCCTGAAGTACGGCGTGGACGATATCCAGCTGTTCTTCCAGGGAGATAAGAGATTCCTGCAGCAATTTGGCTAAGAGCTGACAACCACAGCTAACACATGAAAATCCTGCCATCATGGCTTCGCGACTTCATCGAGATTCCTGTCGATAACCGCCGACTCGCGCAGGACCTCACCAAGATCGGCGTCGCCGTCGAAGGCATGTCCGGCGAAGGCGAGCGCATGGTTTACGAGACGGAGATCACGCCGAACCGGCCCGATGCCATGAACCACTATGGCGTCGCTCGCGAAGCCTCGGCCATTTACAACGTTGACCTGAAGCCGATCCTGCCCAGGCTTCCTGCCTCGAAACCTGCCGCGGATTTTCCTATTGAACTCGAAGAACCCGGTCTGTGTCCGCGATTCACCGCCCGCGTAATTTGCGAAGTAAAAATTCAGCCATCACCTGCACAGATTGCGAACCGGCTTGCCCTGCTCGATTCGCGGTCGATCAGCAATGCGGTTGACGCCAGCAACTACACGCTGATGGAGATGGGCAAGCCTACCCACGCTTACGATCTCGACCTGCTTGAGGGCGGCAAAATTATTGTGCGCAAAGCTCGCTCCGGGGAAACGCTCAAAACTCTCGACGGCGTGGATCGCAAGCTCAGCCCCGATGACCTGGTGGTAGCCGACGCGCGCAAGCCTGTCGGACTCGCAGGCGTGATGGGCGGCTTCGACACGATGATCACCGATAAGACGCGGAACGTGCTGGTTGAATCCGCATGGTGGGACCCCGCGACGGTCCGCAGCATGTCGAAGCGGCACATCCTGTATACCGATGCCTCGCACCGTTTCGAGCGCGGCGCGGATTTCGAATCCACGATTCTTTCCATCAACCGCGTCGCTGAACTCATCCTTGCCTCGGGCGGCGGTGAATTGCAAGGAGACGTGGTTGACGTCATTGCCCGCGATCTCGAGCAGGCGCCTGTTGCACTGCATCTCTCGGAAGTGCACCGCTTTCTCGGTGATCAGATCGCGGTCCACGAGATTATGCGCACACTTGAAAAACTTGGTTTCACAGTTGTGCCTGAGCGCCATGATGCTTCGGAATTCACGGTGCAAATTCCCAGCTGGCGTCTCGACGTGGAACGCGAAATTGATCTCGTCGAGGAGTTGGCGCGAATTCACGGGTATGATCGCTTCCCGAACACGCTGCCCGCTTTTGTCGGAGCGGTTGTCGATCAGCCGGATGCGGCTAAGGATGCCAAGCTTCGTTCCACCGCCATGGCCCTCGGATACAGCGAGTCGGTATCGCTCACCTTCATCTCGCATGCCGACGCACAGGCTTTCTCCTCCGCGCAGCCGCTGGAAGTGGCGAATCCGATCAGCGAAGAAGCATCGGTAATGCGCACTTCGCTCCTACCCGGCATGCTCGACATGCTCGCGCATAATCTGAATCGAGATGCTGAGGATGTTCGACTGTTTGAGGCGGGCAATGTGTTTGAGGCGAGCGCCTCTGATCGCGTGGAACGCAAGCAGCTATGCCTGGGCGCGACGGTCGCCAGTATCCGGAAAGATCTGCCTGCAGGCGCGCTGCTCGATATAAGCAAGGGCGACGGCGCCAATGCCACCGAACTGTTCCGCAGCTTCAAAGGGGATGTCGAACAAGTGCTCAGCGCTTTCCAGTCGGATGCGCTGTGCTTTGATGCCGAAACGAGTGCCTATTATCATCCGCGCCGCTCTGCCCGGGCGGTAATGGATGGCACGGTGATGGCGCAGTTTGGCCAGCTAAATCCTCAAGTGGTCGCGGCCCGCAAGCTGCGTCAGGACGTGTTCATCGGTGAGATCTATCTCGATCTCCTATACCAGCATGACTTACGCGAGGTCCGTTATGAGCCGGTCTCGCGCTTTCCTGCCGTCGATCGGGATTTGTCGTTCATTTTTCCAGACTCGATCTTCTTCGAGGCCATCGAGCAGGCAGTTCGCGCGCTCGGTTTGGCGGAATTACGCAGGTTCATGCCGGTGGAGATATTCCGTGGCGGCGCAATTCCCCAAGGCAAGTACTCGATCCTGTTGGGCGCATCGTTTCAATCCACCGAGCGCACGCTGCGCGACAATGAGGTTGCCGGCTGGGCTGCGCAGATTGTCAAGGCTCTCGAACGACTCGGCGGCACTCAGCGCGCGTGAGGCGCGATGTGTAGAAATTCTGCGATTCGGGGTCAGCGCCTCTACCCCGCCGACACTTGCTGCGCTACGGCCTTGGGCTGAGACGCGAAGCCATCCGCGAAAGCATCTGCCACCGTGTGCTGAATCACGTGTTCGTATTCTTCACCCAGGAATTTCTGCAGCTTGTCGGTATCCATGATGTACTGTCCCGACATGTAGGGAAGAGCCTCAGGCGGGATCGCCGAAATCTGGCGCTTCCATAAAAACTGGAGTACTTGCCGCATCGCCCATTTTCCGGGAACCCGGAGCAGCTTGGCATGGGCGATCTCGATGCATTGGCCGAAGGTGAGAGGATCTCCGCGCCCGGCCACGTTAAGCACCGTGAGGCGCTGCGCCTCCGGTTCGCGGCGGAGAATGTAGACGATCAACCGGGCCATATCGTCTACGTGTACGAATTGAATTTTGTTGTCGAGATACTTTTGCCCATGCGGCAGCATGCAGGGTAGACGCTTGCCTTCCCGCCGCATTCTTCGGGCCCGCTTGCTCTGACCATTCGGCGTGCCGCGAAACGCGCCAATCAGGTAATTATCCACGCTGGCGCCAGTGAAGATATGCGGCCGAAGAATATAGACGCTGCACCCGCGCATCGACGGGGCGCGTTGCTGCACAACCTCGTCGCTCTCTTTCTTGTGGATAGCATACGGAAGCGTGTGCGCTTCGAGCGGGTAGTTCTCCAGGACCGGGCCGGGGAGGTCGGAACCGTAGGCCGATACGCTACTGGGAAAGATGAACTTCGCTACTGAGCCATCGTCGTTACGGTTGGACTCGGTGATTGCCTCCATCACCCGCGCCGTACCTGCCACGTTGATCTGCCACATGCGCTCGGCGTCCAGCACCCCGGTGCGCACCGGATCAATGACAAACGCCAGGTGAACTACTGCCACCGGCCGTGTGTCACAGATCAAGTGGTACAGCTGCCGGCACGATTCCTCGCGGCCCAGATCCATTTGCTCGAATTGCAATGCGGCGGTCGCATCCGGCGGCTTCATGTCGACGCCGATCACAGCGAAGTCCGCGAGCTGCGGCAACAGCCGCAACCCGAGATTTCCCGAGATGCCGGTGATCAGTACAGTCGGCTTGGCAATTGCCATTTATTTTGACTGCGACGGCGGTTTGTTCGTGGGCTGTGTAGAGGGCGCGCCGGGACGCATTCCCGGAGGTCCAGGCGGCATAGCCGGACCGAAGTAGGCGTCGTTCAACTCCGGCGTGCCCGAAGCTTGGATGCTCGCCATCATGTCTTTCATCCGCTGGTTCTGCAGCGTGCCGTGGATCTCGTCTTTCACTTTGTCCAGGGGCAGTTCTTGCTTTGAAACCATCTTGTAAATGAAATGGCCGCTCGGATCGTTGATGACCGCGGACACTTCGCCGGCCTTCAAATCGAAAACCGAAGCTTGCGACGGCGGCAGGTTAGTGCGGCGGATATTTTCCATCTTCGTGGTCGGCGGCGGCGACTTCATGCCGGCTGCGTCGAAAGCCTCCTTCTGTAGCTTCTCGAAGTCTCCACCTGCGGCAGCCTTGGTGTGGATCGCTTCCGCTTCCTTGGTCATGGCCTCTTCGCCGGCGGTCTGCTGCGCTTTCGCGTCATCCGGCTTGGCGTCTTTTGCCGGTTCCACCTGCTTGGTTCGCGGCACGAAAATACGTTGCACGGTAGCCTGTTCGTAGGCTGAACCATTGTTTTTGTAATAGTCCTCCACATCCTTCTCGGGAACCTGTCCCGCCTGTTGCTGCAAAGAGCGGTTCAACTCCTGGGAAAGAATCTGTAATTGCGCGAATTGCACAATCTGCGCATAACGCGGATCTTTGTCCAGGCCCCGCTTCTTGGCCTCGTGCGCCATAACGAGCAGGCGCGGATAGGCATTGGCCAATTGCCGGCGAACTTGCGGGGGCATGTTGGGCTGAATCGCATCCGCCAATTTCTCGAACTGGGAGCGCGTGAGGACGGTTTCGCACTTGCTGCTGTCAACCGTGGAACTGCTTGAAGTATCGTCGCAGATGCCCTTGATAGTAATCACGGGCGCATCCGGGGGCACGGTAGACGCGGTGGGCTGAGCCTCTTTCTCCCCCTCGTCGTCAGCCTCGGCTGGTTGCTCCTTCTGCGGCGTGGCAGAAGTCGTCGATTTCTGTGCGGGCGCGGCCTTGCTCGGAGCTGTTTGCGCGAACGCCATGCTGGCGAGCAGCAGGCACACGAACCAGTGAAAACGCATGTGGGGATTGCCTCCAGGAAGTGAAAAGCTGTACGTGAAATCCTAGCACAGCCCGGCACCCGGGTCACCGGGCCAGCTGCCATTTCAACTGTCTCCCCTATAAAGGAGTGTAGGCGCGGTCTGATAGTTGTCGACAATTGCCCCTCTCGTTCGGTAGGCTCGAAGAGATTCTCAGAGACAATCCAGCGCCTACTGTGACCAGCGCCGCATCCACGCCGTCGGTAAGTTCCATTATTACGATCGCCGGATTGGTCAAGCAGTTCGGCCGCTTTGCCGCGCTGCGCGGGGTCACGGCGAGCTTCGATGCGGGCCGAATGTATGGCATTCTCGGCGACAACGGAGCAGGGAAGACCACGCTGTTGCGGGTGCTGGCAGGGCTGGTGTCGCCCACACGCGGCACGATCTCCATTCTCGGCGCTACGAAGCTCCGCTCCATCTGCGCCCAAGTCGGATACATGGCACACCCGTCATTGCTCTATGACGAGATGACCGGCATCGAGAACTTGCGGTACTTCGAACGCTTGTACGGCTTAGCCAGTGACGCGCGCTGCCGCGAAGTAATCAGCTTTGTTGGACTCGATCCTGACCTGCCGCGCGCTGTCGGCCAGTATTCGCAGGGCATGCGGCAAAGGATGTCGCTGGCTCGCGCCTTGTTGCATGATCCGAAAATCCTGCTCCTGGACGAACCCTTCTCTAACGTGGATGTGCGCTCCGCCCACGAAATGGTGCGCATGCTCGGCCACATGCGCGATTCGGGAAAGACCATCTTCGTTGTTACGCATCAGGCACAGTTGCTTGAAGGCACGGTCGACGAATTCGTCTGGATGCAAGCGGGCCAGATTGTGAAGCGTACCCCAACCCTTGTGCCGGTGGAAGCGCCATGAGCTTCGTTTCAAGCATCACGGCAGCAACCCTGGCGAAGGATATTCGCCTGGAATGGCGGTCCAAAGACGCCATCAACTCCATGTTGTTTTTCGCGTTGCTGGTGGTCGTGGTTTTCAGCTTCTCTTTCGATCCCATTGCCGAAGAGTCCCGGCAGATCGCCGGAGGGCTGATTTGGGTGGCATTCCTTTTCGCCGCGGTTGTCGCCCTTAACCAGACATGGGCGCGCGAGCTGCGCAACCAGGTGCTTGATGCCTACCGCGTCTCCCCCGCCCCCGCGAACTCTCTGTTCTTGGCCAAGGCCTTGGGAAATTTTCTTTTTGTCGCAATTCTTGAAGCTTTGATGACCCCCCTGTTCATAGTTTTTTACAAGTTGCGCGCTCTCGGACCTGCCTGGCAGCTGATTCCCATCGCAGCCCTGGGCACGTGGGCCCTCGTCGTCAATGGCACGTTTTTTGCTGCCATGTCTTTGCGCACCCGAGCTCGGGAGATCATGCTGCCGTTGCTTCTATTTCCGATTTCGTTGCCCTCCATCTTGGCCATGGTGCGCGCCACGACGGCGATCCTTACAGGCGAGGAGTCGGCCAAGTTCTGGATCGTATTGCTTGTGGCCTACGATCTAGTGTTTACTACTGGATGTCTCCTCTTATTTGAAACCGTGTTGCAGGCCGAATGAAGCGTGTATTCCCAATCCTCGCCATCCTGACCGCCGTGCTGCTCAGCTACGCCATGTACCAGGGCTTGGTCGTCGCTCCCACGGAAAAGACCATGGGCGATGTGCAGCGGATCTTTTACTATCACGTGCCTTCCGCATGGACCGCGTTTCTCCTTTTTGCGATTAACTTCGTCGCCTCCGTCATCTACCTGTTTCGGCGCAACCCGAAACTCGATGCGGTGGCGCTGGTCAGCGCCGAAGTGGGAGTTGTTTTCTGCACTGTGGTGCTGGTCACTGGTCCTTTGTGGGCCCGGCCGGTCTGGGGCATTTGGTGGACGTGGGATATTCGCCTGACCTCCACTCTCGTGCTGTGGCTCATTTACGTCAGTTATCTGATGCTGCGCCGCTTCTCGACCAGCGGGCAAACGCCTGTGCTCGCGGCAGCTTTGGCGATCTTCGGAGCCCTCGATGTGCCCCTGGTTTACTTCTCCATCTGGTATTTCCGCACGCAACATCCGCAGCCTGTCATTGGCGGCGGTGGATCCATCGACCCCAGAATGTTGCACGTCCTGCTGATCAACTGGCTGGCATTTATGTGTTTTGCCGCCCTCGTATTCTGGTCGCGCTACCGGGCGGAGATGCTGCAACGCGAAGTTGAAGAGATGCAGTCGTTGGAAGCCCTTCTCGAGCCCAGAGGCGCCCTATGACATTCCTCTACGCCGCATACGCCGCTACCTGGGTTATCCACATCGTTTATCTCGGCACCGTTCTCTCCCGCTATACGAAAGTGCGCAAAGAATTCGACGAGCTGAAGCGAAAGAAGATCTAGCCGCCACCCGGGTAGCCTTCCCGGAACAGCCCGCCCCAATACTCCCTTCGTTCAACTCTGCTTAACCGGCTCTGACCGCATCTCGCACGACCGCGTGCGCATCAAATTAACTGAAAGGTTAATTGTTATGAAACTTACCAGATGGAACGCAATTGGGAGCTTGTTCCTTGCGGCCATCCTGTCTGTGCCCGCGTGGAGCACGACTACGAGCGCAAGGACGGCGATGCCGGGAACGCTCAACTATGTAGAAGGGCAAGCCTCGGTCGGTGATCAGGCGGTGACTTCGAATTCGGTCGGATCAGTCGAGTTGCAGCCCGGACAGACCATCAGCACCGAAAACGGCAAAGCGGAAGTGCTGCTCACGCCCGGGGTTTTCCTCCGCCTTGGCGCAAACAGCTCAGCCAGGATGGTCTCGAACAGCTTGAGCGACACTCAGGTGAAACTTGATAAGGGCCGCGCCTTGGTTGAAGTTGCGGAGCTCTACAAGCAGAACAACATTGCCATTCGGGAAGATGGCGCAACCACGCAGCTGGAGAAAACCGGCCTGTACGGCTTTGACGCCGATCAGCAGCAGGTACGCGTGCTAAAGGGCAAAGCCGAAGTGCGCGCGGGGGATCAACACGTAACCGTAAAGGGTGGTCACAAAGTGAGCCTGCTCGACTCTACGCTGAAGTCGCAAAAGTTCGATCAGAGGACGTACGAAGACAGCGATCTTTATCGCTGGAGCAGCTTACGTTCTTCTTACCTGGCGGACGCCAACGTGCAGGTGGCACATCTGTACGTGGACACCGGCTGGTGGGGCCCAGGGTGGGCGAGCGGCTGGTATTGGGATCCCTGGTTTGGAGGCTACACATTCCTACCCGCCAGCGGCATCTTCTATAGCCCGTTCGGCTGGAATTATTATTCGCCAGTGGTGATCTACAGGAACCCGGGATTCTATCCCGCCTATCCGAGCTACCGGGTGCCGCCGCAGCGATTTCCGGAGCCCTATGTGAACGGCCGGGTTGAACCGCGGATGGGTCCCGAGTACCGTCCCGGTGTGAGCGCACCTCGAGCGGCGGCTCCGATGACGCACTCGCCTGTCACTCCTGCCATGCATGCACCCCCCGCAATGCCAAGGAGCGGTGGTAGCGGTGGTGGCCTCGGAGGGGCCTTCCACGGAGTCACAGGCGGAGAACTCGGCCGCCGCTGAAGGAACCAGCTCTAAACGGGGAATGCGGGGGCGGCATTCAAAGGGACGCCGCTCACGTGTTCAAGTCACATGGACGGCACCCTCTCTATTCAGTGATGACCGCTTTCTGCTGATCTCCCGCGAGCCAAGGCAATTACGCGGCTTGGGTACGAGGCAACTCGTTTAGCTCATCAGAGAGCGCGCGCTTCAGCTCCAGAATCAAATCACGAAGTTTGGTGGGATCTTTCTGGACGGCTGCTTCTTCCGCAATGTCGCGCCAGTTGCGCGGAGCATCTGTACTTTCCAACATTGTCCATCCTCCCCAGCATCATTTGGTTAATAACGTGAACATAACAGCAATCCCCAACCTGCAGTTGCGCCAATAGACGCCAGCCTTTTTGGATCTGTGTACGGCAGAAATGCCAAGTTACGTGATGTCTGTACGCAAGGGGTCAGGTAGTGGCGGCTGTGGGATCTGCGGTTCCGGCGTGTCGGGGTCGGGGCCGGTCGGCTGAGGCTGCGGTGGATCTAGCGGACTTCGCGCAAAGAGAGGAGGAGAGGTGCGACGCAGAGCTCGATCTTTAGGTTGGTGTGTGCTTCTCATCCGCGCCGCACCTGGGTAGAGGCGTGTACAACAACTGAACGTTATCCCAAATGAAAGCGCGTGCCCGCTACGGGGGAGAATCTGTAGACCTGAAGAAGGTTTGCTGTACGAAGTTTCGCCGTCGCGCAATATTTACCGCGCCCAACGCCGGCTAGCTAGAATAGGAGCTCAGCGCCGCCCGAATCAGTCGGCTGCGATTTCGCTGCTAACCACTTCCGGAACTTCAGCCGGGAGCGGCCGCGGACGCGGGGTGCGATTCGATGGCAAACCCGCATCTCGTATCTTGTAGAGCAGTGCGCGGTAGCTGATGCTCAAAGCACGCGCCGCTTTCTTGCGATTCCAGTGATTGGCCTGCAGGACCTTCAAGATAACCTTGCGCTCGAGCTCCCGCACCGCCTGGCGCGTCAGCTTCTTCAGAGAGATCGGCCCCTCGAAATTGATGTCGGGATTGAAATACTCCTGCTCGTGTGCGACCAGGTCCCCGGAGATTGCGTCCTCATTCCCGAGAATCACGTAGCGCTTGATCAGGTTTTCCAGTTCGCGGATATTTCCCGGCCAGTGATACTTCTGCAGCAGCGTCATCAGCTCGGTCGAGAGATGTTTAGCGCGGCAGTTGTACTTGCGGTTGTAATACTCCAGGAAGTAGGCGACCAGGTCGACGATATCGCCACGCCGCTCGCGCAAGGGCGGCAATTGCAAGTTCACCACGTTGATGCGGTAGAACAAGTCCTGGCGAAAGGTCCCGTTGTCGATCTCTTCTTCCAGATGGCGATTGGTGGCGCAGACCACGCGCACTTCCACTTTCTTATCTTCCTGGGCGCCGATCCGGCAGAATTGGCCATCCTGCAGGAGCTGTAGCAGCTTCGACTGCAGGGCTAAGTCGAGTTCGGAGATTTCATCCAGAAACAGAGTCCCGCGGTGCGCCATCTCCACCCGCCCGGGCTTCATTCCATACGCACCGGTGAACGCGCCTTTCTCATACCCAAACAGTTCGCTTTCCAGCAAGGTGCCCGGAATGGCGGGGCAGTTTACCTTGACGTAGGGGCCCGTCTTCCACGGGGACATCCCGTGGATCATGCGCGCAATGATGTCCTTGCCTGTGCCGCTTTCGCCCTGGATCAGCACTGGGACGTTCGCCGCCGCAATCTTATCCAGTCGTTCCCGGACGGCCCGCATCGCCTCCGAGTGTCCGAAAATGACGGTCTCTGGGGGGAATTCGCCGATGTTCTGAATCAGGGAGCTTACTGAAGTTGAGTTATTCATGGCCCTCTCGCTACCCGGACGCGATCTTCATACGGTAAGTAGCACCCCGAGCGCCAAATGAACCACGGCGTTCACTCGCGCACAGCAATCATGCTAACCCTTTGGCTAACAGCAGGGTAGCATGAAAAAGACCAAGGTCAGCCGATTTTGCGAACACATGCGTAACCCCAACAAGGTTCCGGGAGTTTCTCCTCAGAATGAAAATTAGCTCCAGGCGGTTCGCTCCACTTTCGGCGCCAATACCCTCCGCAACTAGCCGATGGGATGCGAAATCAATCCTCACAAATGGCAGCTCTGTCCCACTTTGGCCGTGAAAGATAGCTGGAGATGCCTTATTTCGTACGCGAGGCAAAGACGAGGGAAAAAGATTTCACACCAGGGAAGCCAGCTTCCGTCGCTTCATGGGCTCTTCGTTCAGTAGCGGCTTGGTGAATTTCAATCCCAGCAGCTGATAGTCGCCGGTGTGGCTTACGCGTAATGCTTTGGCGCGCAAGATCTTGGTGGCCCGAGGAAGGCGTGCTGTGGTGGCCAGGGGAGCGCTCGGGATCTCAAGAATGATTTGGGAAGCCTCAGGAATCGACCTGCGCAACGCGACCAGCGCTCCGCCTGCGCAGATGTTCAGAGCGGTGGCAAATTCCAGAAATTCCTTTCCCGCTTCGTCCTGGCTTCGAACAAATACCGGAATAGCCAACGGCAGGCGCACCCATTTTCGGCGCTCGGGTTGATGATCAATTCGGGTCAAGGAGGGCCTTATGAAAGCAGACTTCCACATTCCCGTCGCACCTGTTGGGCCAAACAGCTAAGTAGCTCTTGCCCATCGTTTGGATCAATTTCGGAAGTGCACGCCTGGGTGCCGGTTCAGCTTTTTCAAGGCTATTTACGGTCGTTACCGGCGAGTCTTAGGTACCCTCCGGTTATCGCCCGGATTTGCCGGAAATCGCCCCAGAAGTGCAAGTTTTTGCGACACGAAGGGAACAGTGTTGCGTTTTTCATTGACACCCCACAGGGGGTGACTTACGATTGCGTATCCCCCTGTATCTTGTACGCCGCGGAGCGTTTTGTCCTCGCCGTAGCCAAACCACCAGCCTCTTGCCATGGCTATGCCACCGGAAAACTCGCTTCTGCCTACTAGTGCCGAAATTCAGGGCGATCTACCCTGCCCGAAGCACGACGAAGGGAAGCCTTGTCCTGAACCCGCATGCCAGCGTGAGCTACTCCAGGAATTTTCGCAGTTACAGGAACGGTTTCAGCGCACCACGAATGCCCTCGCCTCAGCAGCTCATGATTTGAAAACTCCACTGGCAATACTTAATGGTTACGTTGAACTTTTGCAGAGCGAGAAACTGGGTACCCTGAATCAGCGCCAGCGTGCAGTGCTTCACGACATGGCCAGCAGCGGCCACCGCCTGCAGCAGTTTATCCAGGACTTCCTGACCTTCAGCGTGCTCGAAACCGGCGAGCTGCGCATGAAGTACGACCAGGGCGATATGAATGCCTGCCTTTCAGAAGTATGCCGCCTTTGGTCCTTGCGATTTCAGGAAAAGGGCTTGGCCCTGTATTTCCTTGGCAATGAGAAATTGCCCGCATTCATTTTTGATCTCGCCAAAGTGCAGCGCATTGTGTCGAACCTGCTCGAGAACGCTTCGAAGTTCACTCCCGCCGGCGGCACCGTCTGGTTGCATGCCGAGCCGTACATGTGGGAACGCCGTAGTGCCAGCGCCCCCGAGGTTGCAAGTGATCGGCGCCGGCAGAATGTTTCCAATCCGAATTCAGTGAAGATCAGCGTCTCGGATACGGGGCCCGGCATTCCTCCTGAGTATCACCTGGAGGTGTTCGACGATTTCTTTCGGCTCCCCAGCGGAGAAACCCAGGATGGGATGGGACTCGGCTTAGCCATTGCGCGCCGCCTGGTGCATGGCATGGGAGGGAAAATTTGGGTGGAGAGCGAACCGGGCGCGGGTTGCAAATTTTCGTTCCTGATTCCCTTGAAGCCGGTGGCTAATCCGGCCAGCAGAGGACAAGCGAAATGAGTGATATGGCGAACATCTTGCTGGTCGACGATGAACCGCAGATGCTCCGGTACATCCGCACCTTGCTTGAAGTGGACGAGTACAAAGTCGAAACGGCCACCACGGGCGAAGAGGCCGTCCAGCGCGTGCAGAAGGGTTTGGAGCCCGACCTGGTTCTGCTCGACGTGCTCATGCCCGGCATTGACGGCCTGCAAACGCTCGAGCAACTGCGGCAGATCAAGCCCGGTGTGAAAGTCGTCATGCTGTCTTGCGTCAGCGACACCAAGAAAGTGGTGCAGGCCATGCGCCTGGGCGCGCAGGACTACCTCACCAAGCCTTTTCAGAAAGCCGAACTTGATGCCGTCATCAACCAGTGCCTCGGTGCGAATCCCCAGACTTACGGAGGCGAAGTAGAAGAGCTGTACGATGACGTATTCTTCGTAGCTGCCAGCCCGGCGATGCGGAAAATCCGCTCGCAAGCGGCACTGGTTGCGAACGTCGATATTCCGGTCCTGATGCTGGGGGAAAGCGGCACCGGAAAAGAAGTTTTGGCGCGGCTCATTCACAAGCTCTCTCCGCGCGCGCACCGTACCTTCCTGAAAGTGAACTGCGCCGCGGTTCCGGCCGATTTGCTGGAAAGCGAGTTGTTTGGCTATGAAGCTGGTGCCTTCACAGGCGCGACGCATCCCAAGCCCGGCAAATTTGAGTTGTGCAACAAGGGAACCATCCTGCTGGACGAAATCGGGGAAATGCCGCCGATCCTTCAGGCCAAGTTACTGCACGTTTTGCAGGACCAGCAGTTCTCGCGCCTGGGCAGCCGATCTGTCATCAAGGTCGACGTTCGCATCCTTGCCGCTACCAACATCAATATTCCTGAAGCCTTAGCCACCAAGCGGCTCCGCGAAGACCTGTACTACCGCCTGAACGCCTTTACCCTGCAGTTGCCGCCACTGCGTGAACGCAAGGAAGAAATTCCCATTCTGCTGAAGCACTTCATGTCTCGGATGTCGGAGCGCTATGCGCGCGCGGCGCTACCCATCTCCCAAACGCTGATGCAGGCCGTACTGGACTACCCCTGGCCCGGTAACCTGCGCGAGCTGAGCAACTTTGTAAAGCGTTATCTGATCCTCGGCGATGAGAAGCTGGCAATCGCTGAGTTGAATCCCAAAAACAACGTGAACGGCGCCAACCTCGGCGAATATGGCGAGAAGATGCCTCCCGAACAAGCCGGAGGATTGAAGTCAGTCGCACGCAGCGCGAAAGACGAAGCGGAAGCGGAGGCCATCAGTAGGGCGCTCGACGAAACCAACTGGAACCGCAAACAGGCTGCGGCGCTGCTGAAAATCAGCTACAAAGCTCTGCTCTACAAAATCCGTCAGTACGGGATTGCACAGACTAAGAGCCACAAACTCTCCGCGGGCGCATAGAACGATACCGCGCGAAATGGCTCGCCGCAGTCCAGCCGTTCCCGTCCGCTGTAGAATCTACCCTCGATGACTAACTCCTCTACTCGTCTCGACGTCGCTACTTTAGGTGTGCTTCTCGCGCTGGGCCTGATTGTTGGCGCCTGGATTCTCGGCGCGCAGATAAAAGCTACGCGGCTCAGCGATCGTTATATCACCGTCAAAGGGTTGGTGGAACGCAAGGTCAAATCTGATCTTGCCATCTGGCCGCTCAGCTACAAGGAAGCGGGCGACGATCTGACCTCTGTCTATGCCAAGACCGATACCGATAAAAAAGCGGTGTTGCAGTTTCTCGATCAGCAGGGTATTCAGCCGTCTGAAATCGAGTTAGGCGTGATTCGAGTTGTCGACACTCAAGCCAACGAATATGGCGGCGTGAATCGCGCGACGCGACGTTACATTGTCGAACAGCCGATTACCGTGCGAACGGCCCGTGTTGACCAGGTTGCGGCTGCCGCGCAGAAAACAATTCAATTGCTGCAAAAAGGCATCGTACTAAACAGCAATCCTGGCCAGGGATTGAGCTACAAGTTCACCGCGCTGAACTCGATCAAGCCGGACATGATTACCGAGGCCACACGGAATGCCCGGGCTGCCGCTGATCGCTTTGCCGCGGATTCAGGGAGCAAGGTGGGATCGATCCGGCAAGCCAACCAGGGAGTCTTTTCGATCGTACCCGCTGACGAGGGTGGTGGCACGGCCGAAGCCGGCGAGGGCGCATACGCGGGGTACGGCGGCGATACAAACATCATGAAGACGGTGCGCGTGGTTACCACGGTCCAGTACTATCTGGACAAATAAATCGTAGAACCACGCTGCTCGCCGCTGCATGCAGACCTGATCCGAGCTCGCAGCGGCGCCGCGCTCCTGTGCTATTCCTGAGCGATAATAAGTCGATGCGACCGCGACGAGCGGGGTGAGGCTAGGTATGCGATGCAGGTTCGTGGTGTCGAGTGTTTTTCTTTTCTTGCTTCACGTTTTTAGCGCGGTTGGCCAAAACCCGCCAACCGCAGCAGGCCGCCAGAACCCAGACTCCGCAAATTCGGGCAGAACCTACTCATTCACCGTTCCCGCTGCACAGGTTTGGACCGACACCGGCCTCGATCTACATCCCGGCGAGATCGTGCACGTCACCGGAGGTGTGATCGACTGCCGCGCCGCGGGAACTCAGCAGCGGGAAGTTCTTCCCCTGCCCTCCAGCGGGCCAGGCATCTTGCTGATGAAGGTCCATAATGATGGAAAGCCGATTCCCGCTACTCCCGACGGGGAGGTGGGCATCATGGATCCCAGCCATCTGTATCTCGGCGTCAACGGGGCGCACTGTTCGGGATCGATTTCCGCAAAGGTGCAGGTGCAAAAAGGTCCGGGCGCCGCGCCGAAGCCACAGCACAGCCAGTAATCCTCGGCGGGCTGTTGTAGGCTGGTAAAGGCAAGCTGAAGAATTTCAAGGAGATTCAATGTATCCCGACATCATGCTCGTTCCCATGCGCGAGGAACTAACCCGCCTCGGCATTCGAGAATTGCGCAACGCAGCCGAAGTGGACCATGCCATTTCCACCTCCCAGGGCACCACCATGGTTGTGGTGAACTCGATCTGCGGATGTGCCGCGGGCCGCATGCGACCGGCCGTACGGCTGGCATTGCAGAACCCATGCAAGCCCGATCACATGTTCAGCGTATTCGCGGGACAGGACAAGGAAGCCACCGATCGCGCTCGCTCCTACTTCACCGGGTACCCGCCGTCCTCACCTTCCATCGCCATTCTGCGCGACAGCAAGCTCGTCTTCATGATGCCTCGCAGCGAAATTGAAACTCGCGAAGCGCCTGCGATTGCCGCTAGTCTGAAACTCGCCTTCGATCGCGTGTGCGTAAAAACCAGCGTATAAGCTGGCAAAGGGACCTGCTGTCATCTTGCGGGCCCCCTGACGCGCGTGGAGTGCCGGAATATGCAAAACCCTTCATCTTGACTGCCCCGCTATAGCGGAATACAGTTTCGCCACTTCGTGAACTTTCATTATTCCCCTCGCTCCCGTGTCCGGCCTGTCCACGCGGTCGGCATCACTTTTCCGCTCGTCTCAAACTCGCGAATATCACAGGAGATTCAATTCATGATGATCAGAATCGCTCGACTGCTTGGAATGGGCGGAGTGTTGCTTGCTGGAACAATCACAGCCGGCTTTGCTCAGACCATTCAAGCCCCGCCGGCCTACAGTACCGTCCCAATTAGAGTCTTCCAAACCAACTTCATCAATCAGGATTCCCCAGGCGCGATCGCCATTGGTAACAACGTGAACGTCACCAACGAGAATGGCGCGCAGAGCGAAACCAGTGTGGCGGTAGACCCCACCAATCCGTTACACATTCTGGAGAGCGTCAACGACCTGACGAAGAGCGCAGCCGCCTACGAATCCTTTGACGGTGGCGCGACTTTTACCAATACCAATCTCATCTCCAACTCCGACTTTTGTTATGACACCTGGCTGGCATTCAATGCGAACGGAGACTCGTTCATTTCCTACGAGTGTTCCGACCAGCGGATTGCTTACCGCAAGGCGGGCGATTCCGTCTGGACGCAGATCAAGCTCACTATGGCCGGTTCGTTCCCTGACCGCGATATGGTGACCATCGACAATTCGCCATCCAGTCCCTTTTTCGGTAGCGTCTACATCGGCTATGACGACAACGGCGCTAACAACACTCCCTACGTTCTGTACTCACGCGATGGGATTAATAACTGGACCCGCAGCGCCAAGGTTGCCAGCGGCAATCCGACCATTGGGGTGAATGTCTCGACCGGTCCGGACGGAACTGTTTATGCGTGCTGGGAAGATTACAGCGGGCGCAAGCTGTGGTGCGCAAAATCCACTGATGGAGCAGCCACGTTTGGACCTGCGGTGGTCGTCACCAACTATCGCATGAACACCACCGGCTTCTTCGTGTTCATTCCTCCGCAGAACCTGCGCGGAATTCTGCCATATCCTATGACGGCGGTTGCTCCTGGCGGAGGTCTCCATCCCGGCAGGCTTTACGTCAGCTATACCGACAAGGATCCATCCACCACCAACACGAATATTTACGTTCGCTTCTCTGATACAGGCGGCGCAACCTGGTCGCCCGAATTCAAGGTCAACGATGACACCGTAAACGCTTACCATTTCCATCACCAGATCACTGTCGCGCGCAACGGCACCGTGGGTGTGTCCTTCTATGACACACGACGCGACCCAACCAGCAAAAAGACTGACCGGTTCATCAGCTTATCAAGGAGTGGCGTGCTGTGGAGCCGGAATTTCCGCATCACTACCGCTCAGTCGGACGAAACCGTTTCTGGAGCGGATTTCAACCAGTACGGCGATTATCAGGGAATCTCGGTAGACGCGAACGGCACCTATCGCTTCTCCTGGACCGATTCACGCACCGGAACGAAACGGGAAGACATGTTCGGCGGCAGCTTCACGCCATAGATCAGCAGCGGGTCTGATCTTTACGATTCGTACTTGATTTGCTCTCTTGGGAAGGCTGCACAGCTTTCTTGGTCAGCCTTCCCATTTTGTGTCTTCCGGTCATCCACCTCGCAAGCCGTGCTCCGCCACCTTCTTGCCTCGTATGCTAGGCTCGGGGATTAGCATGGACGTCCCGGCGATAGCCACGGAAAGCCTGACCCGCACCTTTGGCGAATTTATCGCTGTGCGCGAAATGAATCTGCGGGTCGCCTCCGGCCAATTCTTCGGCTTTCTCGGACCCAATGGCGCAGGAAAATCCACCACCATCAAGATGTTGACGGGGCTGCTCGCGCCGACTTCGGGAGCAATTCAGATTCTCGGGCTCGATCTGAACGCGCACTCGTCGGAAGTCAAACGGCAGATCGGCGTGGTGCCTGAGGGTATGGCTTTATTCGGACGACTCACCGGCCCTGAATACCTCAACTTCGTGGGGCGTATGTATGGGCTCGACCGCGATACCGCCGCGCGCCGCGCCGCCGACCTGCTGGAGTTCATGCAACTGGCCAACGAGCCCAAGAAACTGGTCACCGATTACTCCCATGGCATGCAGAAGAAGCTGGCCCTTGCTGCCGCCGTGATTCACGGGCCGCGAGTTCTATTCCTGGATGAGCCCTTTGAGGGCGTGGATGCGATCGCTGCGGGCACGCTGAAAGCTATGCTGCAACGTATGATCGCCCGCGGCGCCACCATCTTCCTGACCTCGCACGTACTCGAGATTGTCGAGCGCCTCTGCAGCCATGTCGCGATTATCGACCGCGGACAGCTGGTCGCGCAGGGATCGCTTGAAGAGTTGCGGGCGGGCGTTCGTGCGTCGGCCACCGCAATCTCCACCGACTCCGAGAGGCCGGAGGATAGTGTGCCCGTCGTGACCGAGAAGCTCACCCTCGAGCAGATATTCATGCGGATTGTGGGCGGCTCTCGCATGGGCGAGCAGGAGTTGTCATGGCTGACCTGAACACGACCGACCGCTCACCGTTATCAAGTGGCGCGACGGCAGATCCCCAATCAATGAGTTCCGCTGAGAGTCAGTCCAGGGATTCCCGTGAAAATGGCAGGCACTTTTCGCCCCACGCGAGTTCTCAGTTCGCGGCAATCGTGCTTGCGCGCTGGCGAACCATTTTGCATTCGCTGAGGACGACGCGCGGGAGCGTCAACCTTGTCTCCCACCTGATTTTGGGATTGATGATCACGCTGGCCGGCGTAGGCGGTGCTTTCGGCTTGGGTGGCACGGCATGGTATTTCGTTTCCAACGGCCATACAGCCTGGGTCGCGCTGCTCCTTTGGTCCGTGTTCACTTTCTGGCAGATGTTTCCTATCCTCGGCACCGCGTTCACGCAGAACATCGATAGCTCGGACCTTCTCCGTTTCCCCCTGAGTTACCGGGCATACTTTGTGATCCGCCTGATTTATGGGGTCGTTGATATCGCGACCGCATTGGGCACTCTCTGGCTCCTGGGAATCTTCATCGGCATCGCACTCGCGAATCCACGCTTCACCGCCTGGGCGGCCCTCGTCTTGGCTGTTTTCGGGCTGATCAACGTCCTGCTCGCCCGCACTATTTTTGCCTGGATCGAGCGTTGGCTGGCCCAGCGGCGCACCCGCGAATTCCTGGGGATTCTCTTCTTCCTCATGATCATCGGCTTTCAATTCATCGGGCCAGTCATCCAGCGCTACGGAGATCACCCACGCCCTGAGGCGGTGCGCATTGCCGGCGAATTGTCTCCGATACAGCGAATTCTGCCTGCAGGCCTGGCAGGCGCGGCGCTCGCGAGGGCCGCAGACATGCGGCTGTTCGCCGGAGTGGGATACCTCGCCCTGCTGGTCCTCTACGGAGTGTTGTTCGTGGCCTTGCTCCACATTCGCTTACGAGCGCAGTATCTTGGTGAGAATCTGAGCGAGGAATCTCGCGCCGTAAACTCGTCTCTCCCGGCGGAGGAACTGCGTCCCGGGTGGCGATTGCCGGGGGTGCCCGGGCCTATCGCAGCCATGGTGGAAAAAGAGCTGCGCTATTTATCACGCAGCGGCCCCATGCTTTTTACGTTGATCATGCCCGCTTTCATGATGGTCGTCTTCCGCATGGGACAACCGCGAGGCGGGTTCCTCAGGCGATCTCCAGATCTGGCTTTTCCCATTGGCGCCGCCTATGCGCTGCTAATGTTGACGAACATGATTTATAACAATTTCGGCAATGACAGCGGAGGCATTCAGTTCTACCTGGCGTCACCGGTCAGGATACGAAATGTTGTTCTTGCCAAGAACGCGGCACACATGACGGTGTTTGCATTGGAACTGCTGCTGGTGTGGGTCGCTTGTATTTTCATGTACTACCGGCCAGGCCTTGAGGTTTCGATCGCTACCCTGACCGGGGTTGTTTTCGCCCTGGCCCTCAACCTGGCCGCGGGCAACTTGCTCTCCGTGTACTGGCCCAAGCGGGTGGAATACGCCGTCTTCGGCCGGCAGCGCGCATCGCAGGCGACTGTGCTGACCAGTTTTGGAATTCAATTCGGAATTTTCGGCGCTGGCTCGCTGGTGTTGTGGCTTGCTTACGTTCGCGGATCCCTATGGATCGCCTCTTTGATTTTTCTTGTCCTGGATGCGATTGCCATTGCAATTTACCTTTTCGCCCTGGGTCGCCTTGATCGTCTGGCCATGAATCAGCGTGAAACCCTCGTTTCAGAATTGTGCAAGGTGTGACCGCTCAGAAGCGCACCGCCACTCCGACCGTAACAAACACGTTGTTCTGCCGGCCCAGCGCCAGCGTTTCTATCCCAATACCGCCCGAATTGAAGTCGCGAATCTCGCCCCGCAGGCTGATGTACGGTAAAACCTTCAGGTCGAGCCCGCCTCCAACGTCCAGCGCAAATGTGCTGTTGGAGCTGGTACCGCCTCCAAATAGCTGCCGGTTGAAGCGCCCATAGCCCAGTCCGGCTGCAAGGTAGGGCGATAAGAAGAAAGACGGCGCCAGCCGGACTCTCACTCCGGGCGTGATGAACAACGATGTGTAACTCTTCGCTACTGCTAACCCGCTCAGCGTCGGAATCGACGAAGAAAACGATCCGGCGATGGGCAATTCTGCCCCGACCGAAACCATGGGCACGGAGAAGATGCGGTGCGCAAAGCTGCCTTCTAATGCCCACGCTACTCCCAGATCCAGCGGATTACTGACGGCGAAGTAACCGCCGCCCGTGAGGGCCACGTCGTTGCTCTGTGCGTTGGCTGACAAAACACTGAAAAGAACAAAGAGCGAAAGGAATCCGATTCTGCGCAAGTAGAGTCCCCCGACTATCCATTAACGATGCGGCGCAGAATACTAGGATGTCAGACCACCCTGTGACGCTGTATTTTGCGGGTATCTAAATATCGGGGAGCGGAGTGTTTTACTGCTTCTTCAGCAGGCTGGTATGGCTGGCGACGCACAGCCATTTGCCCTCGCGAAAAATCCACGTGTCAGTGAATCGCCCGGCATGATCGTACGACTTGTTCTCGTACACGCCCTTGGCGTGATAAACACCCGTCACAACGGCTGTGTCGCCGTAGAGATTCACGCTGACATCCTGGATATTGACCGAGGCCGGCTTGAACTTGGGATCGCGGATGTCAGCGAGAAACTCCTCGCGATTACTGACCTCACCGTCCCATTCGGTGTTGACGAAGCGCTCGCCAATCAGGCCCTGGATCGCATGCACGTCCCGGTTGACCTGTGCTTCGTTCCACATTCGCTCCAGGACACGCAGGCGGCCGTCCTGTTCCGTATTAATCGTCTCCGCCGATTGGGCAAGCGCGGTCGCGCCGCCCACCAGCGCGACTAAACAGAAGCCGAATATTGCTGTCTTTAAGCCCATGTGGCTACAGGTGTCCGACGGAAAACACCCGGTCAGAAATAACATTGCGGGACAGGCTGTGGAAGAAAAATATGCAATTCCACATTACTGCCGTCATCAGGCTTGATGGACGACGAACATCAAAATCGCTCGCGTACAACTGTGTCCGCCATCATTCACGATTTGCAAGCACGGCGGCCTCCTGCCTGGCACTTCGGACCAGTGCACTGGAAATTTCGTCGTACAGGAAAAACAGTATTGCTGTGCAACCGGGCTCACGACGCCATGCTGCGCAAGGAGATAGTTCGTCTCTCGAACGGTATGGTACTTGCTCCACAACACTGTGACGAAAAGATGAACCGTTATGCGCGAGAGTAACGCCGAACCCGCGGCGTAACAGCGCGCAAGCACATCAGGCACTGCTGGCGCGTGTACCGAGCCTATTCAGATGGGTTGGCTGGCGCGAATTACGTCCATTAAGCAGCCTGAGGACCCGCAAAGCCACTTTAATGGAAGAGGTACGCAGCTTGTCTGCCGCGAAAACCAAAATCCTGGTTGTCTCACGCGATCCGAAGTTAGGCGACACCCGGCGGAAGGTGCTGGAGGAAGCGGGTTACGAGGTCGTAAGCGCTTCGGATCCGGAGTCTCTTGTCGGCGTCAATCTGGAATCTGTGCGACTCGTCGTCGTTGGATATTCGCTGAAGCCATCGGAAAAGCGGCGCATCTGGGTGAAAGCCAGAGAGCTATGCAACGCACCGGTGCTCGAGTTTTTCCGAAACGGCGGCCCCGAACTGATCGAGGCCAATCACTTCCACGAGAGTCAAGCCCCGGACGATTTCATCGAAAAAGTGCGCCAGATTTTTAGTGGGAGCTAGTCTTCTGTTAGTGAGTTCGGTGTGTTAGCGGTGGGACGAGAGTGACACGCCAGCATCTGCATTTCGCATAAAGTAGCGTTGCTTGTCCATGCTGGCCGGAACCGCAACGTCGAAAAATCCAACCATCATCTCGTTGTAGGTCTGGTCTCCCCACTGCACTGGGCTGTTTGGATCGGGATTGTGCGGATTGTTTCGTGAGTTGTCGTACCAGGCAACCGCTTGAAGCTCCGTCCCGGTTTTCAACGGGATCGGCTGCGCAAGCCGGTAACTTAGCTGCCAGTAAAAGTCGTAATTCACTCGCAACAGGGTTTCGACATTGTGGTCCGGCCTGACCAGGTTGTACTCGAAGCGTTTGCCACGAAGGTGCATGTGTGGAAAGAAACTCAGCAACGTGGCGTCATTCGGCAGCGTTCCATGCACTTCAACGCGGTAGTTGTCCGTGTTTGGAGGGATCGGGATGCGGTCATGGTCGTTAGCCAACTGCAGCGTCAATACACGCTGGATCGGCGGCGCTTTCGAGAACACCAGGCCCACGCTGGTCTGGTCCGATGCGGCTTTGCCATTCGTCGTGTAATGCATTTGAAACACCAGGTCGGAATGCGCGGGAATGAACTTTGCCATTCCCTCCGGCCATGAATCGGGCGAGCTCCCCGGTGCATACACCAGCAGCATGTCTGCGTCCGTCTCATGAGCCTGGTGGCGAAGGCCTTCGTCGCCGAGAGAGGAAGCGGTGAAGCGCTCGCCCACGGGAGCGCCGCGCAGCCACTTCGAATCCGGGGGCCGGATATACACCACCGCGTGGTGAACATTGCCGCGGGCGGACGGCCGAATCTCCGACATCTGTATCCACTTGCCCTCGTTGAAGCCGGACGGCACGATTTCATAGGTGTACTCAACGTCACCGCGAGCTGGAATCGGCACAGCTTGCGGCATACGCAGCACGAGATCGGGTTGTGAAATGTTCCAGCCTGCCGCCCACTTCCGCGGCGGTGGCGCTTCCCGCGGAGTTCCGGCAGGAGCTTGCGCAGCAGCCCAGTTAGATATGGTCGCAATCTGTTCCTCGGTTAGGGTCGGATCATCGGAAAAATGACCGCAGCAGGGGTCGGCGAACCACGGGGGCATTTTTCGCGAACGCACAGTTTCGCCGATGCTATCGGCCCAACGCAGCGCCTCGTCGTACGTGACCAGCGGCATGGGCGCGATCTCCCCGTCGCGATGGCAGGTTTGGCAGTGCTGCTGGAGAATCGGCAGAACGTCTTTGTAAAAAGTAGGGGTGGATCGGCGGGCCGTAACTTCACGTCCTGCGATTGCCGGCAGGAATGCAGAAATCGCACAGGCGACGAGAATCAGGATGAAAGAGCCGCGTGTCACCGCAAGATCAAGGCGTGCCAGGAAGCGGTCATGAAGCCTCGCGAAGCGTGTCGGCGGCCTCTTCCTTTACAGTAACAGGATCGTCCGCAAGCAAGGGCGCAGTAGCAGTTTCAACCGGGTCGTGAGCAGTCAGTGGCAAACGGGCAAAGATCGTGGTTCCCGTGGTGCTCGATTCCACCTCGAGCGACCCGCCCATCTCCTCCACCCGCTCCCGCATTCCTGCCAACCCAACGCCCAGGCCATTGCCACCACTGATCAGCGCCTGTTGTATGGCCGGCGGCATGCCTTTGCCGTAATCTCTCACGCTTACCGTGACCGCCTTGGCAGTTTTTGTCAGGCGGATTTCAGCCGATGCACTCCCGGAATGTCGATGAATGTTGGTGAGGCTCTCCTGCACGATTCGGAACAACACTAGTTCCACCGAGCGCGGCAACCGGCCCAGGTCGGGCGGTGTCTCGAGCGCGACTTGGATACCGCTACGCTTGGCAAATCCGTCCACGTACCACTGTGCTGCCGCGGTGAATCCAAGCTCGTCGAGCCCCGGGGGATGCAGCAGATGCGACAGGGTGCGGGTTTCCGACATCGCTTTGTCCAAGAGTTCGCAGCATTCCGCCAGAAGAGCGTCTCTTTTGTCTTCGCTGGTCGACGGACGGCTCCCTACTTCCAGTGAGATCTTTGCCCCCGTAAGATATTGCCCCAGGCTGTCATGGAGTTCTCGCGCGATCCGTCGTCGCTCGGCGTCTTGCGATTCCAGCAGGCGGACGCCCAGCGTGCGAATCGCCCGTTCACTTCTTTGCCGTTCCCCGAGCTCGCTATTCAGCCAATAAAAATTTGCGAACAGGAATAGAACTGCCATGCCGAACGCGATCCCCAACACCGACAGCATTCGCCGATAGGTTCGCCGGGCGAACTCGAGGCGTTCCTCCAGCAGGTGCTCTTCCTCACCCTCCATCTTCTGGAGAACGGCCGTAGTGGTCGCCGCCGCCTTCTTGGACTGCAGAAAAGCGCTGTGCTGCTGCGCTGGTGTGAGCGCATTCCGTTCCCGCTGCACCACCGAATCACGCATCACCCCGAGGTGATTCTCAATTTGCGGCTGCAGCAGGGCCGTCCGTTCCTGCTGATCATGATTGTCCACTACGAGGGCGGATAGTTGCTGCAACTCTCCGGGCAAGTTCTGCAGCGCCAGGTAGTAGTCGTCCAGCAGCTCTTTTTGGCCGGTAATCAGGTACCCGCGGTGTGCGCTCTCGGCAGCCAGCATGTCGGCGCGCAGGTTCTCGAGCGTCGCTTGCACCTCGCGCGTATGCGACACCCAACGTTCAGTGACAGATAACCGCACGGTGTTGCGGTACACAGCGAAGCCAATGATGGAAAGTAAAGCGACTGCAATGCCAAAGGCGATCCACGCCTTCGTCTGCTGAGGAGAGTTAGACACGAATTGTTACACCCCAAATTAGCGACGACGGTTAGGCGACCTAAAAATCAGCCGCAGAAGTGCAACTTTGGTTGTGGATGACGCAACAGTGTCCCATAGAAACTGATGCGCCATCCGTCATGCTGGTTGCGTGATGTTTCCAGTACCACACCGTTCTACCAGTAGGTAAAGTTCACCTTGTCCAGCCATACTGAATATTGCTGCTGTTGTGAGTTGCCGTCCTGCTGGTAATTGATCGTGATCCCTTTCCATCCGGTCGAGGTCGGGCTTTCGTAATAGTTGAGCGTCGATGTCTTCCCATTCAGCGTGATCGACTGAAAAAGCAGGTGATTATCGGACGTCCGTTGGGCCTGGATCGTCAGGTGATTCCAGGTGTTGTTCTGTGGATTGCAAGGAATCCCCGTTGGGTGCCACGCCTGCGCCTGGTTGTCCCAGATATCCCATTCGTTTCCGCCCACTATCCGGCACTCGTGTCCCCAGATGTAGGATTTTCCGTCAACGAACTGGTTAATGTCGAATTCTAATGCCTGCGACACGCCCAGGTTGTCGGTATAGAAGTACACGTCGTAGGTGAAATTGTGCACGTTGCGCGAAAGACTCTGGTCCGGATCCGGCTTACCATGAGAAGAGAAGTCGCCCACCAGGTGGTTGTTCCACAACCCGTCCGAATACTGAGTCTGCCCGCCGACCGTGAATTTCATAGAAGCGCCGGTCAGGGACGGCGAACTGACACCCTGTTGACTGGACAAAGTCGTTTGCGGGCCATTCACACTGCAGGAGCTGCAAATGGCGTACGAGGGCGGCAGCAACACATATGGAGTCCAGCCATCACTCTTTTGCAGATCGGAAATGGTAGTCGCGCCGGAAGGAGCCGAACTGTCCCCGCCGCTGGCGGAAGCTGCGGCAACGGTGATCATGACCGGCGAGGTTCCCGAACCGCCGCAGTTGTCCCATGCTTGCACGGTAGTGTTATAGGTTCCGGGGTCGAAATTGAGAGTGGTATTTAAGCTGGATCCGTTCGTCTGGTACGCGAGCTTATTGTCTCCCGTGTAGATGCCCATGGAGCCAATTCCTGCCGGGCACGAAGTGGTCGAAGTGGCTACGAATTGCACTTGCGAAGCGACGGCACTGTTGTTGACCGGCGCTGATACTTCCACTGTGGTTCCCGCCGTCGAATTGCCCGACGCGGACGCTGCTGCGACCGTAATGTTAACTGGTGTGAACGCGGTTCCGCCACAGTTGTCCCATTCCGTCACCTGGGTCTGGTACGTGCCGGGCGAGAGCGTCAGTGTGGTATTCAGACTCGCTCCATTCGTGCTGTAAGCCAAAGTGCCGGGGGTGGTGTAGACACCCATCTTGGCGATGCCCTGGGCGCACGTGGTGGTGGCGGTCGCTGTGTACGTCACCGAGGTATTTACTGTTGCGTTATTTGAGGGCGAGGAAACCTGGACCGCGGCCGTCTTATTCGCCGTCGCGTCGGCGGTGAGCTTCGTGGCGCCTCCGCCGCAGTTGGTGAGCACTGCGGCAACCAGAAGCACAAATATAGCTAGGCAGAACTTTCTCATCTTTCTGATCTCCAACTTTGGTGTTGAACGTAAGCGGCGCAGAACAACACGCTGATGGCGCAGTCCCGTGGCTTTGGAACTACAAATCAGCTTAATTTTTTGATTTATCGAGTTGCTGAATTCTACGGGAGCATCTACTCTCGCTCAAGCCAAACAGGCCAGAAATGCACCTTTTATATCGTGCTTCAAACGACTGCCTGCATGTAGCTGAATGGCAATACCTTAGCTGGCAATGTCGCTGATCCTGATGGGCTGCCTCTGATACATTTCCTTAACGTGTGTCCCGCTGACGAATACAGAACGCGTCTCTCGGCGCGCCAGGCTCGCGTAGCCCGTTACCACGGGATTCACGTTCGGCTGGGAAACATCCGCTTGGCGGTCGCCGTTGCCGCCGCCGTCATGGCCTGGGCGGCTTTCTCGCGGGACGCGTTCTCGCCCTGGTGGCTGCTACTTCCCGTGCTGGGCTTCGCCGCTCTGGCGGTTTACCACTCCGGAATTTTGCGTCAGCGAACCCTCGCCGAGCGCGCTGTCGAACTTTACCAGCGGGGCCTGGCGCGGGTGGAAGATCACTGGATCGGCACTGGACCGACTGGTGAGCGCTTCAACGACCCTCACCACATTTACGCCGCTGACCTGGACCTTTTCGGCAATGGCGGCCTTTTCCAACTCATCTCCAGCGCGCGCACCCGCATGGGAGAAGAAACTTTGGCGTCATGGCTGTTACGTCCCGCAAAAACCGCTGAGGTTCGCCAGCGACAAGCCGCCATAGCTGAGCTTCGCGACAAACTCGACTTGCGCGAGGACGTGGCGGTTTTGGGTGCTGACGCGGATGTCGGGGTCCATCCCGAAGCCCTGCTCCGCTGGGCTGAGTCACAGAATCGCTTGCGGCATCAGTGGGTGTTGGTGATGGCCAGCGTGCTTGCCGTTTGTGCTGTATTGACCGCGGGTATCTGGGCACTCTGGGACCGGATGCTTCCATTTCTCATTGTGGTCGGAGCCGAAGCAATTCTGGCTTATGTCCTGCGGCACATCCTGGACGAAGTTCTGCACGGCACCGAACATGCTTTCGAAGATTTGGACTTGCTCTCCGCGATCCTCGCCCGCTTTGAGCGCGAAGAGTTTGCCTGTGCGCGCCTGCAGGGACTGAGCGCAGCCTTGATGTCGCATCGCGTGCCGCCCTCTGCCGTCATCGCGCGATTGCGGAAAATTGTCCAGAAAAGCGAGTCGCGGCACAACCTCTTCTTGCGAATCCTCGATATCCCTCTCATGTACTCGGTGCGCGTCGCATATTCCGCCGAACGTTGGCGTCGTGAACATGGAAGCGCGGTGCGGCGCTGGCTCACCGCGGTCGGCCAGATCGAGAGCCTGCTGTCATTATCCGGATACAGCTACGAGCATCCGGAGGATCCTCTTCCGGAGCTCATCGAAGGAGCGGCGCTTTTTGCTGCGGTGGAGCTTGGCCACCCTCTGCTTCCGGCCGCCATTTGTGTACGAAACAGCGTGACGCTCGGCGACAGTGCGCGGGTCCTTCTCGTCAGTGGCTCGAACATGTCGGGAAAGAGCACGCTGTTGCGGGCCGTCGGCATTAACACCGTGCTCGCCATGGCCGGCGCGCCGGTTCGGGCGCGAAGCGTGCGCATGACTCCGCTACACGTCGGCGCGAGCATCCGCGTCAATGACTCTTTGCAGGAAGGCAGCTCGCGTTTCTATGCCGAGATTACCCGGCTGCGCAAGATTCTCGACTTGGCTGGTGGCGAACCCGCGCTGCTTTTTCTTCTCGACGAGCTGCTGCAGGGAACCAACTCCAAAGACCGGCGCATCGGGGCCGAGGGCATGGTTCGCGCCCTCGTCGAGCGTGGCGCGATCGGGCTGGTCAGCACACACGATCTGGCATTGACCGAAATCGGCGGGCCGCTGGATGGACATCTTCACAACCTTCATTTCCAGGACGAATTGCACGAAGGCAAGATCAGCTTTGATTACAAGCTGCGCGAAGGTGTGGTGACCAAGAGCAACGGCCTCGAACTCATGCGATCGATTGGACTCGACGTGTAAGCACTGACGTCCATCTCAGGAATGGCCTCGGCGGCAAGTCGACGGGGAAGTGGCTGATTAGCGGCCGGCGCCGGCGGATTCGGCTTTAGCCGGTGGCTCTTGTACCCGGGACTTGATGTATCCCGGAACTTCCTTGACAGCAAAGCCCGTCAAGGCGGAGATGATCGATCCGGCGATCGTCAGGAAAAGGGTGTTCGCGTACCGGCTGATCCAGTTATCAGGAACAGGTTCTGACGCTAACGCCGTGCTTACGCCTTGCCAGTTGAGCGACACGTCGCCGCGGCGCGCGGTCACCATCAGGTTCCGTTCGCTCTTCGCAGCAAAGTCGCCGGTGATGCTCTCCTGCTGCACTGAGCCGTCATCGGTGTAAATCTGAATGCGGATGGCGTGGGTTCCGGCTGTCACCGGCACTACTTGTGACAGACTGCCTTGCACCGTGTCATTAAAAATGCCGAACTTCTTTCGCATGGATCCCGTAAGCTTGCCGGAGTATTCCTGTTTGCCATCCACCCAAACCGAAAGCTGCGCACTGCGCAATGAGTGTTGCACCTTAATGTGAAGATTGGCATTTTTTATCGGAGCGAGTGCGGTATGCAATGCCATCAGCACCGCGGCAACGAAGGATAATCCCAACACCACCCATGCCTTTGCCGGAACCCGCGCTGCCATGGGCCGGTATTTTCGCCAGGCACGGGCAAGAGAAGTTCGGAGCGTTTCGATGCTGGGCGGGTACATATGCGCTTCTATTTTCGCGCGAAGCGGCCCTCAGCATGAAGTTACCAAGGTGTCGAAGCGCTCATTCCCGACTTGACTGGAGTGTGCGAGCGTAACCCTCGAAAATGGCTTCTACGCTGTCATTTTGCCAGTGAAAGCGCAACGGCACGTGGCAAGGGCGACCGCGGCCACCGCAGCCTTGAGCGATCCCCATGCTATAATCAGGGTTCGCCTGCGTTCGTCGAGGGCAATCCTGTGAGCTCGTTCAGCGGCGAATCCTACGCAATTTCAGTTAATTAGATACGAGGTATTTCTATGTCTGGCCATTCCAAATGGGCCACAATTAAGCACAAAAAGGGCGCTCTCGACGCCAAGCGGGGCAAGATTTTTACTCGCCTGATTAAGGAAATTACGATCGCCGCCAAGGGCGGCGGAGACCCCGACACTAATCCTCGCCTGCGCACCGCCATCGCCGCCGCCAAGGCGGAAAACATGCCGGCCGATAACATCAAGCGTGCCGTCCAGCGGGGCACCGGGGAACTGCCGGGAGCAAATTACGAAGAGTTCTCGCTTGAGGGATACGGTCCCGGCGGCGTTGCTGTTTTAGTCGACATCAACACCGACAATCGCAACCGCACGGTCAGCGAAATTCGCCACGTGTTTGGTAAGAATGGCGGCAACATGGCCGAGGCTGGTGCTGTCTCCTGGATGTTCCACAAAAAGGGCGACATTGTAATTCCCAAGGCTGCGGCCAAGGAAGACGATTTGATGAATATCGTTCTCGAAGCCGGCGGCGAGGATCTCAAGGACGATGGCGAAAATTGGGAAATTCTCACCGCGCCTTCTTCCTACGAAGAGGTGCTTGAGGCCGTAAAGAAGGCGGGCATCAATCCCGCTTCCTCCAGTGTCGCCATGATCCCGCAGAACTACATCAAGCTGGAAGGCGCGCAGGCCTCCACCATGATCCGACTGCTCGAAGCTCTTGAAGATCACGACGACGTCCAGAACGTCCACGCCAATTTCGATATCGATCAAAAGCTCCTGGAAGAAGTGGCGACGTAATCTTCATCGTGTGGCGGGTCTCCGACACGCTGTCCGAACGTCGGAGATCTCAGGCGACTGCGTTTCGGTTTCAAGGCGTTCAGGGCAGGCCCGCGTCGAAATCCTGCCCGGGATGACGTATTTGAAAACTTTCCGGCGATCGGCGTGTTCGCTCGCGCTACTCTTCGAAACCGCTCTTTTCTATTCAGCAATCTGTCCTTCTCTCGCAGCTCAGCAGGTCACAATCAGGCTCCCGCTTCCCCCCTCGGAAGAAGTCGCCGTTTTAACCTTCGACCGCGGCCGGGTCTCTGAAGAGGACGTGCGAAAGTGGATGCTGCTGCACGAAAGGTCTAGTTACGCTTCACCGAGCATTCGATTTGCATTCGACTGCAAATCGCAGCCGGACTCTTCTGGACTCCGCCAACTGCGCAAGGACATTGACGCCAGCCAGCAGATCATCGATGACCTCGACCCCGGTAAATATCCCCAGGAACTTTCAGCAGTTGTAACTTACCTTCGGGAACAGCAATCTTTCTGGGTCTGGCAGGCCAAGGAAGAACTGAATTTTCTTCAATCCGGAGAGGTGCCTGCGCTCGTCTTCAACAACCTCGACATGAATCAGAAGTGCGGTCGCGTTATCGATCGAATGCGCAACGCCCGCAGTGCGGAGCAGGCCTGCAACTTGACGATTTTCGAATGGCAGAACTGCACACTCGGTGCACGCGAAAAGTTAGGCAAGTATCCGAAGGCGCAGTGGGATTCATTCCTGAAATCCCGCGGTATCCATGAGCGTTTGATTATGCCCGCCCATATTGACTGAGCGGCACGGTGCCCATTCATGTTTTTTTCAACACCCCGGTGGAAAAACTTGTGGAAAAGGTGGAAACTAACGAGGTAAGTACTTTTCCCTGAGAAGCTTTCTCATCTTGCACACAGTCGGGTGCGTACTTTGGTGCATCACTCCTGGATCGATCATTTGCCCCGCCGAACGTGAGAATCCGTCTCGACAAACTCCTGGTTGATCGCGGTCTCGTCCCTTCGCGAGAGCGCGCCCAGGCTCTCATCCTCGCCGGCAAAGTTCTCGTCAACCAGCAGAAGCTCACCAAATCCGGTGCTCCAGTTGATCCGCAGGCCGAAATTCGTCTGCTCGGCGACGATCTCAAGTACGTGAGCCGCGGCGGCCTCAAACTGGAAAAAGCGCTCGAACACTGGCGGATTGATGTCGCGGGGAGAACCTGCATTGACGTCGGCGCCTCGACCGGAGGTTTTACCGACTGCCTGCTCCAACACGGTGCGGCCCGCGTCGTCGCCATCGATACTGGCCATGGCCAACTTGATTTCCGCCTCCGCCAGGATTCCCGCGTGCGTTTGCTGGAGAAAACCAATGCTCGTTATCTGACCGCTGCAGACATCGGCGAGGCGGTCACTTTCGTCGCCATGGACGTGTCATTCATATCGGCGACCCTCGTGCTGCCGGCGGTCATCCCTGCGGCATTTCCAGCGGGAGCCTTTGCCGATCGCCAGCTCGTCGTCCTCGTGAAACCGCAATTTGAAGCCGGCCGTGAGCAGGTGGGCAAGGGAGGCATTGTGAACGAGGAATCGGTCCAACTCGCGGCACTCGAAAAAGTGCGGCGAAAAGTTATAGAACTTGGCGCCCAGCGAACCGACTTCATCGACTCGCCCATCCTCGGTTCTGAAGGCAACCGCGAATTCCTGCTCTACGCAGATTTCTGAGCCGGTATAGATTGCCGCACACACGCCGGACGTTCACCTGGTTGAGACGCAATCTCCATCCACAATCGAAAACTTCTATACAATCTCTTTTTCCCTATGGAATCTTTTCATCCCGCAAGCGGGCGGCCACGGCTGGCCGCCATTATGTCGAAGCCGAGCAAGACCGAGCTCGCCCGTATTCTTCCCGATCTCGTTACCTGGCTCAAAAATCACAACTACGGCGTCATCATCGATCGCGAAACCTCGCCCTACATCAAGGGCCTAGAAAGCATCACCCGCGCCGAGATGGCTTCACGGACCCTGGATTTGGCCATCGTTCTCGGCGGCGACGGCACTTTGCTTTCTGCGGCCAGGGCGGTTTCGCGGGCGGAAGTCCCCATTCTGGGAGTAAACCTCGGGTCTCTCGGCTTTCTCACCGAGGTCCCGCTCTCCCAACTCTATTCCGCGCTCGACAGCGTCGAAGCCGGCCGCAGCTTCATGGATTCGCGCTCCATGATTCGCTGCGAACTTACGCGCACGGGCAGCACAGTTGTGAGCTACGAGTCACTGAACGATGTCATCGTCAGCAAGAGCTCCATCGCCCGGCTCAACCACTTTGACCTTTTTGTCGACCAGATGTTTGTTTCCGCCTATAAAGCGGACGGCCTGATTATCGCCACGCCAACTGGTTCTACGGCTTATTCGCTTGCGGCGGGCGGACCCATCCTCACGCCCACGGTCCACGCATTTGTGATCACGCCGGTGTCGCCGCATGCGCTGACCCATCGCCCGCTGCTTGTGCCCGACACGGCTGAGATCCAGGTTCAGGTCAACACCGGGCAGGAGGAGGCCTACCTCAGCGTGGATGGCCAGGTGGGCATGCCGGTGCACGACGGCGATCGCGTTCTCTGCCGCAAGTCCGAGCACAACGTACATCTCTTGCGTTTTGAAAAGAGTTTTTTCGAAGTGCTCCGCACCAAGCTGAAATGGGGACAACGCTAGCCCTCATTTCCCGTTCACCTTGGTCCAGACCACGTCCTCGCCGTCTCTGCGGCTGATGATTCGGAAAACGTGGCCATCAGCGGCTCGGTCGAAAATCGTGCGGTCTTCCGCTCCCGAAGCGAAGAACACGTCCGGCGTCTCCGGAATGAGCTGCACGGGCGGTCGGCCGGTCCGCTGCTTGAACAGCTCCCCGTTTTCTACGACGACGGTTAGCCGCACACCCGGCGTCAGTTCGTATTCCCCTGCGTAGTCCTGCAGCGTTTCCGGCTTAACACTGCCTCTTGCGGGATCCTGGTAAAGCCGCAGCACCTGCGAGGCAAGAATCTGCCATTTGCCGCCGCGGTTTACCCAGGTATCCGTTTCGCGATATCGCACTTTCAAGACCTGGCCAAAAATAATCTCCTGCTCCGCCAGGTCATAGACCAGGATCTGCGTGGAACCGGCATCCCGGAAGCGCGGATTTTCAACCTTGATGGTGCCGCTGTACCCGGGCGGCAGCGGCTCAAGTTGCTGCAGGTATTCAGCCTTGTTGAAGGTGGATCCTTTTTCGTCGGTAAAAATACAATCGTCGGCCAGGTATTGCTTCCAGAGTTCTTTCTCGCCGCCTGCCAGCGAATCCATGAGCCGCTGCGTGATCTGGACTAGTTCACCCATGCGGTTTGTACCACCGCCCGCGTCCTGCCGCTCGGCTGCGGCCAACCCGGTAAACATCCATACACAGACAACCACAAAAATCGTAAGACGAAACCATCTGCTCATCCTGCCTCCTGTGCCTGCCTTTCCATTCGACGCGCCACGGGCAATTTGTAAAGCACGAAGAAAGCGTAGTGAAATGTTTTTTGTGATCACTGCCCAAGGCCCGCCGCCTCGATATCCTCATGGCTCTGGCATGAGGAAGACTCTTCGGCGAGAGCACACTCCTCGTGCTCGTGCACAAAGCCCAACTTTGGGCCCCCGCAACAATAGTCCCTATTTCACGAATTTCCCTCCCACTGCTAAACTTCTCGGCCGATGCTCAAAAATTTTCTCGTTGCAGTCCTGGTGTTCGTCTCCACTTTGATTCTCAATGCCCAGACTAAACCCGCCGCTGATCTGATTGTCACGAACGCCAAGATTTGGACGGTCGACAAGGCCCAGCCCACCGCCCAGGCCGTCGCTGTCCTCGGAGATCGTATCGTCGCGGTCGGTTCCAATGCCGAAGTGGACGCCTGGCGTGGCTCCAAAACGCGAGTCATCGATGCCCAAGGCAAGCTCCTGCTGCCCGGGTTCAACGACGCCCACGTTCATTTTGTCAGCGGCGGCGCTCAACTGGATAGCGTTCAACTCAACGATGTCACCAGCGCGCAAGAATTCAAGCGCCGAATCGCCGAACGCGCCGCCAACACTCCCAAAGGCGAGTGGATCACGGGAGGTGACTGGGACGAAACCAAGTGGAGCCCTCCGGAGTTTCCGACCAGGGAACTCATCGACCCGGTTACACCAGGAACCCCGGTTTTCGTGAGCCGATATGACGGGCACATGGGTCTGGCCAACTCGCTCGCCTTGAAAGCCGCCGGCATTACTGCGCAAACGCCCGATCCCCCGGGGGGCGCGATTGTGCGCGATGCGCAGGGCAATCCCACCGGCGCTCTCAAGGATGCCGCCGCCGACCTGATGTATAAGGCCATTCCTCCTCTCAACCATGATCAGCGATTGAAGGCGGTGAAGCGCGCGCTGGCCTACGCTGCGTCTCTCGGCGTGACCAGTGTTCAGAACATGAATCCTGAATACGAAGACATTGCCGTCTACTCCGAGCTTCTCGATCGCGGGGAGTTGACGACACGCATTTACGCCGCCCCGCTGATCACCCAGGGAGTGGATGACCAGGTGAAAATCGGCATCCGCCGCGCTTTTGGCGGTCCCTATCTGCGCATCGGAGCGGTCAAGGCTTATGCCGACGGTTCGCTAGGGTCCCGCACTGCGTATTTTTTCGAACCGTTCAGCGATCAACCTGGTAACCGCGGATTGCTTTCCGACGAGATGCAGCCGCTCTCGCTGATGCGCGATCGCATGATGAAGGCCGACGCCGCCGGACTGCAGCTTTGCACCCACGCCATTGGGGATCAGGCCATCTCGATCATTCTTGATCTGTATTCCGAGGTTGCTAAAGCGCATCCGCGAGACCAGCAGGTAGCGCGCAAAGACGGCGGTTCGGTGCAACCGGACCGGCGCTTCCGTATTGAGCATGCGCAGCATATGGCGGCTAAGGATTTCGACCGCATGGCCCAATTAAACGTGATCGCCTCGGTGCAGCCCTATCACGCGATCGATGACGGCCGCTGGGCGGAGGCGCGTATCGGACATGACCGGGCCAGTCGCACCTATGCCTTCCGTACCTTCCTGAACCACGGAGTCCGTCTGGCTCTTGGCACCGACTGGGAGGTCGCCCCGCTCAATCCCATGTTGACGATTTATGCCGCCGTAACCCGTGCTACTCTCGACGGGAAAAATCCCGGTGGCTGGTTTCCCGAGCAGAAACTCACGGTTCCTGAAGCCGTCGAGTTCTACACCATGGGTTCGGCGTACGCGGAATTCCAGGAAAACAAAAAAGGCTCGATCACGCCTGGCAAACTCGCGGATGTGGTGCTCGTCAGCGACGATATTTTTTCCATCGATCCGGTGAAGATTCGCGAAGTGAAGGCGCTGAAGACGATTGTCGGCGGCAAGCTCATATTCGATGCGGAAGGGAAGTAAGTCGCTCGCTCGAACCTATCGATCTGGAGTGTAAGATTCCGGAGGCGAACAGCCGAGGGTGTCGCGCTAAAAAAACACGCGAACACGTAGGATGCTCGCGCGGTAATTACCTTCAGTGCTTCGGCTTTACTTGTCCCGCCGCTCAGAGGAACGCGGCGCTCGCGCCGGGGGAATATCGTCAGGACGCCCATATTCTTCGTGGGTGTGTACTGGGCGCTCGGGATGATCGGCCGCATCTTCTACGCCGTCGACCGCCGATGCTTCGATCGCCTGGTCAGTGTCGGCCAGCTCTTCCACGCTCTCGTCATTCGCATCCGCGATGCCTGACAACTGTTGTGGATCGCCCGACTGGCCTGCGCTGTCGGGACCGACCTCGCCCGGATCAGTGCCAAGTTCATCAAGTTGGGCCTGCTCGTCTCCTTTTCGCTCCGGAGACCTTTCGTCCATATTCGGATCTTTCCGCCAAGTCGCCATGATTGCTCCCGTCAGGTCGTCTGGGATCACTGCCAGACAACCAATTGGCGCTTGGATGCCAGGGGCCTCGGCGTGGTTACTCACTTGGCATCGTGATAAATCACGCCCAGGGTGTACCGCGCGCCGTTTCGCACCGTGCTTACGCCGTGGCGCAAAGCCGTGCGGTAGTAACCCCGGGTCCCTTGCACAGGCCGGAAGCGCGTAGCAAAGATCAGCGCCTGTCCTTGTTGGGCTCCGATGACGTGCGGCTTGGATTGTGCTCTCGGTTGCTGCTCGACGAGCACAAACTCGCCGCCTTCGTACTCCTCTCCCGGTTGGCTGAGGAAACACGTGAGCTGCAGCGGGAACGCAATGTCGCCATAGAGATCCTGGTGCAGGCAATTGAAGTCGCCCGGCTCGTAATGCAGCAGCAAGGGCGTAGCGCGGTCCTGTCCCTTGCGCTTGCAGGTCGCCAGGAATTTGGAATGCTCGTTCGGGAACGATGCCTCTAACCCCAGCGCCTGGTTCCATGCATTCGCGACTTCCGCCAGGTGCGGGTATGTCGTCTCCCGCAGTTCCTGCACGACCTCGGGAAGTGGGTAACGAAAATACTTGTAGTCACCACGTCCGAAGCGGTAGCGCGCCCTGATGATGTGGCTGCGGAACAGTTCATCGCGTGGGTACAGCCCGATGAGTTCTTGGCATTCTGCCTGGCTGAGCACCGGAGGAGTAAGTGCGTAGCCTTGGTCATGGAGGGTCTGGCGCAGGCTCGGCCAATCCAGATCGGCGATCCGCTCTGTGATTGTAAGATCCCGCCGTTTTTGCCTGGTCCGAGGCATGTTGGAGTTCATCAAAATACCACTGGGCATTGCCGAGGTAAGCATAAGATGCAGGATAAGCGAGGGCAGAGAAGCCCTCTATCCGAATATTGCTGTCGAAACGCGGGGTCATACCGGGCAGCCGCGCGACTCAGCATTCGTTTCGAACTAGAGTTCTAAGGAAGAGACGGCTTCAGCCGCGCCGGTAACGGCTATTTTTTCACCGCGACCGCCAAGCCATCGCGCAGTGGAAGCATGGTCGGGAACCATTCAGGCGAATTAAACAGTAGGCGGTTGAATTCCAGAATGGCTTTGGTTTCTGGCTCAGTAGCATTTCTTTGCGCGACTTTGCCGCTCCACAAAACATTGTCGGTGACGAATAGCCCCCCCTTCTTCAGTTTGGATCCGGCCAGGCGCAAGACCTTGGGATAGTCCTCCTTATCAACATCATTGAAGATGATGTCGAATTCCTGCTTCTGCTCCGAAAGCAGTTCCAGCGCGTCCCCTACGTGAATGGAGATTCTCGCGCTCACCCCGGCGCGATCGAAATACTGGCGCGCCTCTTCGGCATTTTTTGAACTGCCGTCTGTATAGATCACTCGCCCATTTTCGCCGACGGCTCGCGCCCACCAGATGGTGGAATATCCGATCGCCGACCCCATCTCGAAAATGTTTTTTGCTCCGCTGATGGTAGCCAGCAGGTGAAACACGCGCCCGACCGCCGGACCGACTATCGGTATCTCCCGGCGCTCAGCTTCGAGTTCTATGTCGTTTAACACGGCGTCCCGCGGCGGCAACATGGAATAGAGATAGTCTTCGACCGGCTCATAAGTGATGCCTCCCATGCGCCAGTAAGCGTTCGGATTGGTTGCAGGTTCCGCCATGCCAGTACTCCCTTCCTCGATTTCGATTCAGATTATGACAGCGTTTGGCCCGGCTTCATCTCCATCACTTCAACACCGGGAACCAGTTTCTGCAGATCGCCCGGGCGGCCCACCAATACCGGGAATGTGCCGAAGTGCATGGGGACGACAGTTTTCGGCTTCAGCAGATTGCACGCGTACGCCGCCTCTCGCGGAGACATGGTGTAGTGATCCCCGATCGGCAGCATGGCGATCTCCGGCGCATACAGATCGCGAATGATCGCCATATCCCCAAACACATTCGTATCCCCTGCATGGTACATCTTCACGCCATTGGAGAAGCTGATCACGTAACCGCAGGCCTCGCCGCCATACACCAGCTCGTCGCCATCCTTGATCCCGCATGAATGGTCGGCATGCACCATGGTGACCTTAATGTCGCCAAGTGACTGGGTGCCGCCCTTGTTCATCTCGGCGCAGTTCTTCACGCCTTTTTTTGTGAGCCAGCCGCATAGTTCGGGGATGCCCACTACTGTGGGATTGTGTTTCTTGGCGATCTCCACGGCATCGCCGATGTGGTCGAAATGACCATGAGTGCAGAGCAGAATATCCACCGTCCTTACATTCTTTTCATTTTCCGGGCACATCGGGTTGCCCATTACCCAGGGATCCACGATTACAGTTTTGCCCCCGGGCGTCTCAATGCGGAAGGTGGCGTGTCCCAACCAGGTGAGCTTGATGCCTTTCAGGTCCATAGCGATTGGATGATGGTCGCCCTGCCACGGGCTGCTATCAATGCCGCGTTACGCTTTCGCGGTCAACTTGTGACTCATGCCAACTGCCTCAATCTACACAAGAGTGCGTGTTGCGCCGGACCGGCCAATTTTATGGGTGCGGAGCTATCCTCGGCAACGCCCCGCAGCCCGGTCGCTTGCTGGTGTTAAGTGGGATTGGGCATTGCTGTAATATGTTCGCCGTGCCTGGACCCACGATTCTCATTCCGCGGCAGCAGATAGCGGCGCGCGTCGCTGAAATTGGCGCCGAGATCACCCGCGACTTTGTCGGCCAGTCCGTAATCTTTGTCGGTGTGCTCAAAGGCGCAGCCATCTTCCTCAGCGATTTGGCGCGACAAGTCAACCTGGATGCCACCTTCGATTTCATCGCCGTTTCCAGCTATGGAAAAAAGCCCAGCCCCTCGCAAGAACTCGAGGGCGGGTGGGAGTCGACGGGAGAGGTCCGGCTTACCAAGGATGTAGATCATTCCATGAGAGACAAGAACGTGATCGTGGTCGAGGACATTCTCGATACCGGGTTGACCCTCAGCTACCTAAAACAGATCCTTGCAGCCCACCAGCCCAAGGCTCTGAAAATCGCCGCGTTGCTCGACAAGCCATCGCGCCGCAAGAAGCCGATCACCGCCGATTACGTGGGATTCACCATTCCCGACCAGTTCATCGTCGGCTACGGGCTGGATTACGCCGAGAAATACCGCAACTTGCCGGATATTTGCGCCATAACTGAGACTGTGTGATGGACAGAGCAGACGCAGCGTGCAAAGAGTTGCGGTTCGTCAAATCCAGTTAACTCGTGGCCTCTTGCAAACCGATTTACTTCCTGGTTTCGTGTCGCCGATCCACCTTGCTCGCGGCTAATTTTCGTAAGTTTCACTGATATCATAAGAGCAGTGCACACCTACGAAACCCAGACCAAGCTGCCCAAAATTGAGCCTTTACTGCTGGAAGTCGCGGATGTCGTCAATACCACGCTCGACCTCGACACCACTCTGCAGCGGGTAGCGGAACTGGTCCGCAAAGTCATCGATTACGAAATTTTTGCCATTCTTCTGCTGAACGAAAAGACCCAGGACCTGCGCTTCCGCTTCCAGGTGGGTTATCCGAAAGATGTCGCCGACCGTACGCGAGTGAAGGTGGGCAGCGGCGTCACCGGGCGCGCCGCCCAGTTGCGGGAGGCTGTTCTGGTCGACGACGTCCGCCAGGAGCCTGATTACATCGCGGTCCTGCCCAACGTACGTTCGGAACTGGCCATTCCCCTGATCGTAAAAAACCGCTTGATCGGCGTCATCGATATCGAAGCGCAGGAAGTCGGCTACTTTACTGAGGAGCACAAGCGCCTTCTCGCGCTGATTGCTTCGCGAATGGCCGTAGGCATCGAGAACGCGCGGCTCTACACCCGCACCACGCGCCAGGCACGCACTCTTCTGCTGCTCAACGAAATCGCTCGCGAGCTGACGTCCATCCTGAATCTCGACCAGCTGTTCCAGCGCATTGCCGATCTGCTCAGCCGGCTGATCGATTACCAGATGTTCAGCATCCTCCTGCTCGAAAACGCAGGGCAGAAGTTGCAACACCGCTTTGCCCTCCGGTTCAAGGAAAGCATTCAGTTGAAGCACGAGATTGCGTTAGGGCAGGGTGTGGTCGGCTATGCCGCACAGAACAAAACTGCTGTGCTGGTCCCCGACGTCACCAAAGATTCCCGGTATGTGCTGCTGAATCCCGAAACGCGATCCGAGCTCGCCGTCCCCCTGATCTATAAAGGAAACGTTATCGGAGTGCTTGACCTCGAGCACACGCGGCGAGGTTTCTTCACTGAGGACCACCAGCGCACCATCACCACTCTGGCGGCACAAATCGCGATTGCCATTGAGAACGCCAGGCTTTACGAGCAGATTGCCAAGCAGGAACGCCGTCTGGAACGCGATCTGGCGCTCGCCCGGCAGCTTCAGTTCCGGCTTTTGCCGCAAACCTTGCCTCAACTGGAGTACCTGGAAGTCGCGGCTAAGTTTTCCCCGGCGCGTGCCATTGGCGGCGATCTCTATGACTTCGTCGATTACTCGCTTGCCCGCCTGGGCATCGTGATCGGCGACGTCAGCGGCAAAGGCGCGCCTGCCGCGATCTATGCCGCGCTGGTCAGCGGCATTCTGCGCTCGCACGCTCCCGTGGAACCCGGACCCGCCGAGATGCTGTCCGCGGTGAATAATTCATTGGGAGAACGCCGCATCGACGGCCAGTTTGTCTCCATCATCTACGCGGTATGGGATGACACGCGGCGCACGCTGCAGGTGGCCAATTCCGGTTTGCCCCGTCCCATTTATTGCCGCCAGGGCAAGACTGAGATCATCGAGGCGACCGGCTTGCCGCTCGGCCTGTTCGACGATGCCGAGTACGACGAGTTCACGTTCCCCGCCAAGCCGGGCGACATGTTCGTATTCTTCAGCGATGGCATTCTCGATGCCCGCAACAAGGACGGAGATTTGTTTGGGCGCGAGCGCGTGGAAGAAATTGTGGCGCGGGCCGCCGATAAATCCGCAGACTGGGTCGTGGACGCGCTTTTCAAAGCGGTAATGGAGTACTCGGCAGGAGAAGATCCCTTCGACGACGAGACGGTGGTCGCGATCAAGGTTAAAGAGCCGCCTGCGAAACGCAAGTGAGCGCTACCCGCATGGAAACCCCTCGCCCGCCGGCCTTCGTTTATCGTTCGTCCAAAAAAAGTTCTGATGCCGCTCTGTATTGCGAGGACGTCCCTCTCGATGGCTTAGCCAGGAGGTTCGGCACTCCACTTTACGTCTACTCCAGATCGGCCATCGAACGTCGTTTGCGCGATTTCCACGCCGCCTTTCGCGGTGTTCGCCACAGCATCTGCTACTCGGTCAAAGCCAACTCCAACCTGAGCTTGCTGCGCCTGATCAACGCCTTGGGCTGCGGATTCGACGTGGTCTCCGGTGGCGAATTGCAGCGCGTCTTGAAAGCGGCGCCCCGGGCCGCATCGAAGGTGGTCTTTTCAGGAGTAGGAAAGACGAGGGAGGAGATCACTGCCGCATTGCGAGCCGGCATTCTGATCTTCAACGTCGAAAGTGAGTCGGAATTGGCACTGTTGGCCGATTGCGCCGCGCGACTGAAGAAGACGGCGCGTGTAGCAGTGCGCGTAAATCCGGAAGTCCCTGCCGAGACACACCCCTACATCTCGACCGGCCTGCACAAGCACAAGTTCGGCGTCCCCATGCAGTCGGCTTGGGACCTCTACCGCCAAGCGGCCGAGGAGAAGTATTTAACAGTCGCCGGCGTCAGCGTGCATATCGGATCGCAGATCATGGACGTAGCCCCCTTCGCGGCAGCCATGAAGCGGGTCGCGGAACTCGTGCGCGCCTTGCAGAGCGAAGGCCACAAAATTGACTACGTCGACGCCGGCGGCGGTTTAGGAATTGCCTACGAAAGTAGCGCGCTGCCGGAGTTTGCCAAGTATGTGGAACAGTACGCGGCGGTAATTGCCCGGCCGCTTCGCGGCCTCAATGTTGTGCTGCTGCTCGAACCTGGACGCTCAATCGTCGGACCGGCGGGCGCTCTGGTCACCTCCGTGTTGTACCGCAAGGTCAACGATAGCAAGCGCTTCCTCATCGTTGACGCAGCCATGAATGACCTGATGCGTCCCTCCTTGTACCAGGCGTATCACGAGATTATCCCGGTGAAATCGCGCCAGGGTGCAGATAGCGAGCGAGTCGATGTGGTAGGCCCGGTCTGCGAAACTGGTGACTTCCTGGCTCGCGATCGCGAATTGCCCGTCGTGGACGAAGGCGACCTGCTTGCGGTGCTCGATACCGGAGCTTACGGGATGGCCCTGTCGTCGAATTACAACACGCGTCCGCGCGCCGCGGAGGTCCTCGTGAAGGGAAGATCCGTCAAATTGATTCGCCGTCGTGAGACACTCATCGACTTGTGTCGTAACGAAATTTAGGCTCTTGCCCGGCGGTCCCTGAATCCTGAACTGCGTGCTGATTCGTGTAAGATGAAACTCGGGATACTCCTTCACTATGTTGCGCGACACCAGCCTCGGACAGCTGCATAACGTCCATCTTGCGGACTTAGGTCCGAGCGACACGCCCGTGCCCAGCCTGCTGTTGCCCGATGCGCTTTACCGGCCTCTCTGGCGATCGTTGCTGGCTCATGCTCATGACCGCTTGTTCCCGGAAAAGCTCCCGCCCCTGCTGATCAGTTCAAGACCGGTGGACGTAGGCATCCTCGTGGGCGACCTTCTGAGCCTCTCGTGGACGCGCACCATCTTCACCAACATTGGCGATGTTATCTCTCCCGAGACGCTGCCTCCGCTGCAACTGGAATCCCGTCCCGTCGATGTCGGGGAATTGATCGCTGACCAGTTGAGCCACATGTGGTGGAGTTCATTGCTGCGCAACTTGGCGGACCGCGTGTCTCCTGAGCGTCTGCCTGCGCTGCAATTGACATCGACGCCCATCAATCTTGGTTCGCCGTCGGACGCCATGATTCTGCCGCGCTGGTCGTCGTTGATCGCCGTGCGCAAGTTGGCGCCCGGAGAGAAACCGAAGCCCACGTACTTGCCCCCGCCGCATCCTGTGCTGCCTAGGCCCTCCGTGGCCTTACCCGCTAGCACGCCTGAAGTGCACCCTAAACATGAACTCCAGGCCAAGCGTCTGAAAACGCATCTTTCCTGGTCGCGCATTCGCGAAATTGCGCTGGTGTCAGTCGCAATCGCGGAAGCGCTGTACCTTGTGATCTCCTGGATCAGGTAACGCGCAGGACATTACCGTCTCTGGCTGACGCAAGTGGCCGGAAAACCACGACTTACAGCCTCTACAGATTTCACTGTATTTACTGCAGTGGTCACCTGCGCGATAACTGTCAATGCGGCAAGCGGCAGTGTTCACCTCAGCTGCATGCGACATTCTGGAAAGTGAGCCTTCCCCCAATGGCAACCTTCACCTGGAGAGGATTAGCCCCGGCGGCGCCGGCAACGATTCAAGCGGCGGTTCAACCTTGGATTGAAAAGTACCGCGCGGCTCTCCTTGAAACCGATCCGCAGCGGCAACTCGAGCGGATTGCCGAAGCATTTGGCGCCATGGATCACTACCAAACCGGCTCCCGGCACGATGCTTTCGATCGAGCAGCGATCGAGGATGCGCGTATCGTTCTGCACCAGTTGCGTGATGAAACCCTGAGCCGTGCCCAAACCGGCCCGTGGCTGCTTTAACGGCTCCTTAGCCTCTCCCAGCGACATCAGTAATAAAAGGCAGCCCGGTTTAGGCTGCCTTCTCATTTGTGCTGGTTTGCTGCTGCTATCGCGGTGAGGCCGTCGCCTGCTGGTTCGGAGATGTCGTATTTCCGATCACGTTTCCTGAAACTACCAGTTCAACTCGGCGGTTTTGCTGGCGTCCTTGCGGTGTGTCATTCGAGGCGATGGGCTGATCCTCTCCAAAGCCGCGCGTTTCCATGGAGGCATTGGCCACGCCTTGTTGCGCCAGGAAAGTGCGGACCGCTTCGGCGCGTTGCTGTGAGAGCTTCTCATTGAACGCCGCAGTGCCTGTATTGTCGGTATATCCGTCCACCTCCAGGTGAATTTCCGGATACGCCAACAGGATCCCCGCGACCTTCGCGAGCCGTTCCCGCGCTGCCGGCTTCAGCTCAGCACTGCCTGTGTTGAACAGGACGTCCGGCATGGTCGCGATCAGGCCGCGCGCGGTATCCCGCGTCTGCAGCACGCTGTTGAGCTGTTGCATCAGGCGCTCGCGCATTTGCGACTTCTCATTTTCTGCTTGCTGGCGTGCTTGTTCAGCCTGTGCCCGGGCCTGGTCAGCTTCCTGCTTCTCTCTTTGCGCTTCTTGCGCCGCTTGCTGCGCCTGCTGTTGCGCTTGTTGCGCTGCTGTCAAATTTTGCTGTGCCTGCTGAGCTTGTTGCGCAGCCGCTTCCGCCTGCTGGCGAGCTTCCGCCGCACGCTGTGCTTCCTGCGCCTGTTGCGCTTGAGCCTGTGCTGCCTGTTGTGCTTGCGCCTGCGCTTCCGCCTGGGCGGCGGCCGCTCGTTGTTCCTGCTCCTGGCGCTGTTTCTCGACTCTAGCTTCTTGCTCGCGCTTGATCGTCATCACGCGCGCTTCTTCGGCGGTCTGCGCCGCTTCGCGGGCTACGGTATCGATCGGCTTCGAGCCCTGCTTGCGCCGGTAATAATCTTCTGCCTGGTTCAGCAGATCCTGCGCTTTGGTGAAGGTGGACGCGGCATACTGTTCAGCGTTCGCATCTTTCGCAATGCGCACGGCGTTACGCGCTTCCATCAAGCCCAGCGGCACATGCTTGTCGATGCCATACACAGTGCTCTGGATCGGCTGCACCTGTGAGCGGTACACGCCGCGCGAAAGCAGGTTGTAATGGACGTTGATCGGTTCCACCCGCCCGTTGGGATTTGCGGGGATCTGATTTTCCGCGATGACCATGTCACTCGGTTCACTCACGGCAAAATAGGGTTCGGCAGTCACCATCAATCCAAAGGCCTGCAGGTTCGACGTCACCTCGAGCGAGGCCTTTCCATCTTTGTCCACCATTTCACCCAGGTTGGTGGCCCGGCCTTCGGGAGTTACCGCCCAGAGCACGTAGGTCAGGTACTCGAGTCCCAAACTGTTCGCCGGGCGAAGATGCTCCAGGCTCGCGTCCACATCTAGGCGTCCGGTGCGCGTCTGGACTTTTGCTTCGCCTTTCGCTTCCGGCATCAAGTCGGTCCCTTTGAGCTTCAGTTCGGTTGTCGAACCGCCGTGGCGGAAATCGATCGCCTGTAACGTACGCGAGACCACCTGCGTGCTGAACGTGGGTGCGTTAGCGTTGGCTGGGTTCTGATCCTGCGTCGCCTGATCCTGCCTCGCACGGTCCGAAGCGGAACCCGGGTCCTGCCATGCCACCGCACTGAGGGAAAACGCGAGAATACCGATCGGCAGCAGCCGTCGTAAATTTTTAGATTTCCGCATCGCCAGCCTCCTGGATTCGCCAAGGACCATCGAGCGACTCGGCGAGTTACTGGTTTGCCAACACCAGCAAACTTCAGGGTAGGCCAGGTCCAGAGTGCAATCGATCCAGCAAAACCCTTACACATGCTTCGTTATTACTGCAGCAGGCGCGAGAAGCGCGGACAGAGTTGCCGGACAGAGTAGAAAATTGCGGCCGGGCAAGTTGGGAGTTACTGCGGCCCTTGGGTGAGCTCAGGATTCGGTACCCCGGTCTCGAGTTCCTGCTGCCTTTTCGCGCGGCTGGTATTCAGCACCCGGGTAGCTTCCGCGAGTTCCGCTTTGCCCTCCTGCTGGCGCCCCAGTCTTAGTAAGACTTGCCCGCGCAGGAAGTGCACGTTGTAACTCGCTGGATCAAGTTTCAGCGCAGCATTCAGTTGGGTCAGCGCCGCCGCATATTTCTGCTGGCCTTGATAGATTTTCGCCAGCTCCAGCCGCGAAGTAAGCAGTTGCGGATCCAAGTGCAGCGCGCGGAGAAAGCTCTTCTCCGCTTCCTCGTTTTGCTGCAGCGCTGCTTCAGCCTGGCCCAAAGCTTCGTAGGTGTATGCCACGTCTGGTTCAATGGCAATGTCTTTCTGCAATTCCTGCTTCGCCCGCTCGTAATCGTGCGTGTGGAGGTAAGCTAATCCCAGGTTGAAATGCACAAACGGAAGTTTGGGATCTTGTTGCGCTGCCGGAGTTAATTCTGCGATCGCTTTTTCGTATTCCTGGCGGTTTAAGAAAGCTTTGCCCATGAACAGGTGAAATTCGGGAGTGTTGCCGCCGACTTGCACCAGTTGTCCCAGCGCCCGATTTTCCAGTTCGCGATCGCCTGCTTTTCCCGCCGCAATGCCCAGCACGTACAAATAATCGAGTTGCTGCGATTCCCGCGCCCACAACGGCTCCAATGCCTTTACCGCATCGCTCCACCTCTGGCCGAAGAAATAACAGAGTCCGAGCAGGTGCTGCGCCTGCGGAGAGTCCGGTTGTTCCGCAACTACCTTCTCGAACGCCGGAATCGCGGAGGCAAACTTTCCCTGCCGGAAGTAGGCCAGCCCGATGTTGAGATGAATGCCGGGCACGCCGGGCGCTAATTGCTCGGCCCTGTGCAGCATTTCGAGCGCGTGTGTCCATTGCTTGCGGCGCATGTAAATGACGCCGAGGTTGGCGCAAGCGCCCACGTCGTGATTGTTGATCGCAATCACTTGCTTGAACGCGCGTTCTGCCGTATCCAGGTCGCCGTTCCGCAGCGCCGTCTCCCCCTCAAGGAACAGCGTCTTGCCCGCCGGGGTGAGTTGTGCGGCGCTCTTTTCAGCGCCCGTGGATTGCCCTACTAGAGTGGCTTTTGCCGCGGCTTGCGATCCCGCCATGCCGCACACTAAAAGCGCTAAGCTCACCAGTGCATGTGCTGCCGTCCTTGACAGTCTAGTCACGCTGCTGTAGTGTCCGCCAGCAAAGGCCCGATTTTCAAGGCCGCGCGCGGCTCCGCGTTGCAGCACGAAGAATTTCGATTCTTGCGGCCGTCAGAAAGGGAACTTGTAAGCATTCTGCCGTGGCTACTTCAAGCGTAAAGGGATCGATGGTGACCATTCGTGATGTGGCCAGGGAAAGCGGCTTCTCCTCGACCACCGTTTCGATTGTGCTCAATAATGCGCCGCTCTCCCGCTACATTCCCGCAACCACCAAGCGCCGCATCGAAAAAGCCGCGAAGAAATTGGGATATCGTCCTAATCTCTTCGCTCGTTCATTGCGGAGTAAGCGTAGCCACACCGTGGGGGTGATGGTCTTCGATATGACCGACCCCTATTGCACCCTGATTCTTCGCGGCATCGAAAACACTCTCTACCAATCTTCGTATCTGCCAATCCTGACCGACGTTCACAATGAGGGAAGCCGGTTCGAGCGCTACCTGGAAATGCTTCTGGACCGCCGCATTGAAGGCTTGATCGTGCTCGCCAATTGGCTCTTCGTCGACATTAACTTGCTCGCCGACCTGGAGAAGAGCAGCATCCCCATCGCCATGATTGGCTGCGAATTGAAGACGGAGGCCATGAGTTCTGTCATTGTTGACAATGAGATCGGCGGTCACATGGCTCTGCAACATCTTTACGAACTTGGCCACCGGAAGGTTGCCTTTATCCGCGGGCCGAAACCCCTCTCCGACACAGCTCCGCGATGGCGGGGGGTGCGGCAATTCGCCCAGTCCTGTGACTTCGAACTTGACTCACGACTCATAGTTGACCTCCCAGAATCCACAAACCCGATTTCAGGATTTGAAGATGGCTACAAATTAACGGAGGAATTGCTCAAGCGACAGCGTCCATTTACTGCATTGATGGCATTTGACGACATGACAGCGTTTGGTGCCATACGTGCATTGGCCAAAGCAGGTATTAGGGTGCCCGATCAGTGTTCGGTGATCGGGTTTGACGACGTGGCACCCGCGGCGCTCTACACGCCGCCTCTGACCACGATTCGCCAGCCGATGGAGGCCATGGGTGCAATGGCCGTCAACATCGTTGTCGAGGGCATGACCGCGGTCCTGGAAAAGCGGCAAACCGGTGCCGTTCATCGCAAGGTGGCGCCCGAACTGGTGGTGCGGGAATCCACCCGCAATCCGTTGTGATCCGTTTCTAAAGCGTTTGCGCCTTATGACTTTTTCGCTTGACACTAAATCGCTCCTAAGCCACTATTCATACGTTTTAATAAATCCATTCAGCGAAATTTCCCCGGATCGAGGATCAGCATCCTGTGATGCAGGTCAACATCAGATCTCCCCGGCTCTGGTGGCCGGCAAAGCCAATCGAACGCATTCAATGTTTCAACCCGATCCCGCGTCGCTTCATGACAGGAAGAAGGGAGTTCCCATGAAAGTCCGTCTCCTCCAGATTTTCACTCTGATTTTCATCGCCGTGTTCTCCGCCGTCGCCTTCGCGCAGGACACCGCCTCCATCACCGGCAGCGTCCGCGATCCCAGCGGCGCATCGGTGGGGAATGCCCAGGTCGTCGTGGCCAGTCCGGATCGAGGTATCACCCGCAACACAACTACTAATGCCGACGGCGAGTACTCGGTTGCCGCCCTTCCGCCTGGGACCTACAACGTGAGTATCACCGCTCCCGGCTTCAAGAAGTACGAAGCCAAAGGCGTGATTCTGCGGGTCGCGCAAAAGGCCCGCAACGACGTTAACCTGCAAGTGGGCGCTGCCACTACCGAGGTGACAGTCGAAGGCACTAACGTTGCCCAGGTCGAGACCCAGTCGTCTGAGCTTGCGGGCACCGTGACTGGCAAAGAGATTACACAGCTGCAGTTGAATGGACGCAACTTCACTCAGCTCGTCACGCTGGCCCCAGGAGTCAGCAACCAGACCGGCCAGGATGAAGGGACCGTCGGCGTCTACGGCAACGTGGCCTACAGCTTCAATGGCGGCCGCACTGAGTACAACAACTGGGAACTGGATGGCGGCGACAACATGGATAACGGCAGCAACACCACGCTGAACGTTTATCCCAGCCTAGAGTCCATTGCCGAATTCAAGGTGCTCACCTCGAACTATGGAGCCCAGTATGGCCGCAACGGCTCGGGCACGGTCGAAGTCGAGACCAAGTCAGGCACCAGCAGCTTCCACGGGAACGTCTACGAGTTCGTGCGCAACGATGCCTTCAATGCGCGCAACTATTTCGAGCAGACCGTTCCACCCTACAAGAAGAACGATTACGGCTACACCATCGGCGGGCCTGTGTTTATCCCCAAGGTCTACAACACCGATAAGCAGAAGACGTTCTTTTTCTGGTCGCAGGAGTGGCGTAAAGACCGCGTCCCCGGTCAAGTGTTTAACAGCAATGTGCCTTCTAACCTGAACCGCACCGGCAATTTCTCAGATCTCTGTCCGGCCGCGGGAAGCGCCGTCGATACGACTGGCTTTCCCGATTGCCCGGTAAATCCGGCAAGCGGTGCTTATTTTCCCAACAATACCGTCCCTATCGATCCCAACGCTCAGTTCCTCCTGCCGCTGATCCCGGCGCCGAATGCGGGCCAGTTTACTTACACGGATTCCCCGATTCAGCCCACCAACTGGCGCGAGGAGCTGATTCGGGTCGACCATAACATCAATTCCGCGAATCGCCTCACCTTCCGCTACATCCACGATTCATGGGACACCATTACTCCCACGCCTCTGTGGACGAACACGGGTGATTTCCCAACCATTCAGACCAACTTCAAGGGGCCGGGAGTGGCTCTGCTCACTCGCTTGACCACCACCTTCTCGCCCACTCTGCTGAATGAATTCGTGTTCAGCTACACGACTGACCACATCGTTTTGAACAATGTGGGAGCGTGGCAGCGTCCCTCCAACGCCACTTTCGGCGATCTGTTCGGCGGCAATGGGCATGGCATCATTCCCGGGATCAACCTGGTCGGCGGCACCACCTATGGAAACTTCGGTGAAGACCCGGGGTACATTCCCAACGGTCCGTACAATGCCAATCCGACCTACACCTACCGCGACAACATGAACAAGGTGGTCGGGCGCCACAACTTGCAGTTTGGCGCCTACTTTGTCGCGGCACAGAAGAACGAGTTGGGCGGCGAGCTGGCGGCCGGATCAATTCCCGGATACTTGACTTTCAATACATCTGCTGCCGCAGTGACTACGGGAAATCCTTTTGCTGATCTGCTCACCGGGCGCATCGCGAGCTTTGGACAGCAGGACAACTACGTCAAGTACTACAACCGTTACAAAATCCTCGAGCCGTACTTCCAGGACGACTGGCGGATTACGAATAAACTCACGCTGAACTTAGGCTTGCGTGTCAGCCTGTTCGGCACCTATCGAGAGAAATACCACCACGCGTTCAATTTCGACCCGAGACACTACATTCCTGGGCAGACGGTGGTCAATCCCTCGGATGGCAGCGTCCTCGGGCTCGGCACCAATCCCGCTTTGCCGGTTTCCGTCAGCAACCTGCCCAATGGCATCGTGCAATGCGGCGTCACGCCGGGCGTGCCGGTTAGCTGTATGCAGGGTCACCTCTTCAACCCTGCTCCCCGCATCGGCTTTGCCTGGGACCCGTGGGGTAACGGCAGAACCGCGATTCGAGGCGGATATGGAATCTTCTTCGAACATACCAATGGCAACGAGGCCAACTCTGAGTCGCTGGAGAACTCGCCGCCCCTGGCCAATACCGTTCAACAGAACAACATCATCGGCTATAGCAATATCGGATCGTCCGCGGGTGCCATCGCGCCACAGTTCCCGCTGGGCGTGAATGCCGTGCCTACCAAGGCGATTTGGCCCTACATGCAACAATGGCACTTTGACATTCAGCACGAAGTCGCTCGCAACACCGTGATGATGATCTCCTATGTTGGCAGCAAGGGAACCCATCTTTCACGCGTGAGCGATCTCAACCAGATCTTCCCCTACGGGCTTGTACAGAACCCCTACAAGCCGGGCGAGACCTTTGGTGCCAACGACTGCAATAGCCCTGATGCGTTTGGGGTGCCGACCGCCGGAGTCACACCTTCCGGCGTTCCCATTCCGTATCAGACCAACGCTGCGGGAATGCCTATCGGACCGGCGGTCAACGTCGCAGTCGCTAACTGCGGCGCCATTTCAGATCTTTTCCGGCCGTTCCCCGGCTACGCCAGCATCAACCATATCGAGGATATGGCGTCCTCCGTCTACCATGCTTTGCAGATGGCCGCCCGCCGCAACGTGGGCAGCTTGAACCTGGACTTGGCATACACCTACAGCCACTCCATCGACGATGCTTCTTCCCGCCTCGATACCGGCATGGTGAACGCCTACAATCCATCTTCCAACCGCGCCAGTTCCACCTTCGATCAGCGGCACATTGTCAGCTTCAGCTATGTTTGGGATTTGCCGTTCTTCAAGACACCAGGCCTGGCCAACAAAATTCTTGGAGGATGGCAGTATTCCGGGATCGCGACCTTCAGCACCGGATTCCCCTTCAGCGTCATCACCGCTGCCGACAACGCCGGGGTAGGCAATGGCGTGACCAGTAGCGCTTCCTTCGCCGACCGGGTGGGCGATCCGAACTCCGGCACCGTGCAGCCTCCGTTGACTGGCTCGCTGCAGGGTCTTGGGCCGCTTCTCTACAATCCGAATGCGTACGCGACTCCTACCGCGTTGACCTTCGGCAACTCGGGCCGGAATTCGCTGCGCAATCCCAATCGCACCAATTTCGATATGTCCCTGTTCAAGCGCATACCCATTCACGAGCAGGTGGCGTTCGAATTCCGTGCGGAGGCTTACAACATCTTCAACCATAAGCAGTGGGGCTATATCGCGGGCGACGCGGGTTCCGGTGCTTACAACTCCGGCAATCTGAGTTCAGGCACGAATGAGTTTGGCCAGGATAACTTCCTGCACATCGCGACTGCTCACAACTCGCGCATCCTGCAACTCGGGCTGAAGTTCATTTTCTAGTCCGCGTACAGGCAGAGTATCAAAGCAGGCCAGGTCCAGGCGGCAAGCTTGGATCTGGTTTTTTTTGTGATCAGCCTCCGCGCTGTTTTCCAGCCTGGCGCTGTTTTCAGAAACCTCTCAAGTCCGGGAAATTAGCATCCCTGTTTGCGCTCTATCCATTCGGTTAGCCACTGCGTCGGAATACAGGCAGCGGAATGTAAGTTCCAGGACCGACCTCCGCCCGAAAACGAAACTAAACCCACGCCATCAGAGGGGCAGAGTGCATGGAACTACGATTGCACTAACACTGGTGCGGAGCGTGACTGGTAAGAAAACAGAAGCCAGTTCGGGGAGGCCGCTTTTATGGCACGCAATCTACAGCTTGTTCGCAACAATCCTGATCCTGATCGCGAGAGGCGCTATCCCTCGACTTGGCTGCTCCATACCCCCGGACAAGATGCTGTGGAGGTTCGGGTCGAGCGCGATTCAGTACGCCGTCCACGCGTCGTAGGCAGGTCGGCTGCATAGCTTCGTGCGTGGGTGTGGGTCCCAGCTTTCGCACATAAACGCAGGTAGGAGCAGGAAGCGCAGGCCTGAATCTCAAAAGAATCCAGGGGGACGTCTCAACCCGGCGCTGCCGGTTATCTTTTGGCCCTGATTTCTTCTCGCTTCGCCGCCGAGTCCAGCGGACGCACCGGCTCAGTCATGCGCACGGGATCCAGAATTTCGTTGATTTCCTTTTCACTCAGCAAATTCTTCTCGCGCGCAATCTCGATGATGCTCCTGCCCGTCGCCACCGCTTCTTTGGCAATTTCGGCCGCCTTGCTGTAGCCAATGTATGGATTAAGCGCGGTCGCGAGCGACACCGTCGCCTGGACGTAGAAATCGGTGCGGCTCTTATTCGCCGTGATCCCGGCCACGCATTTGTCGGTGAATTGCCGCAGCATGTTCGTCATGATCGTAATCGACTGCATGACGCTGTAGGCCATTGTCGGCATCATGACATTCAGTTCCAGTTGGCCTGCCTGCGTCGCCATGGCCACTGATACATCGTTGCCCACTACCTGGAAGGAAACCATCGCCGCCACTTCCGGCATCACGGGATTGATTTTCCCCGGCATGATCGACGAACCCGGCTGCAGTGCCGGCAGGTTTATTTCGGCGAATCCAGTATTGGGACCGGACGACAGCAATCGCAGATCATTCGCCACCCGGATGACTTCCAGTGCAAGGTTGCGCAGAGCGGAAGATATAGTCGCCATTGCAAAGTTCGACTGCATGGCATACCGCATGTCATCCACCGGAATCAGTTTCTGTCCGGAAATGCGGGCGAGATTGCGGATGGCTTTCTCCCGGTAGTCCGGATGCGTGTTGATGCCCGTACCCACCGCCGAACCGCCGAGTCCCAGCTCCCTCAGCGTGTCGGCGGCATCGCGAATGGCAAACTTTGTTCTGCGGAATGCTCCTGCATAGGCCGTGAACTCTTGCCCTAGCCGCATGGGAACCGCATCCTGCATGTGCGTGCGTCCTGACTTCAGAATGTCGTGAAACTCTTTGCCCTTCTTGTCCAGGGCGTCGATCAGCCCGTCCAGCACGGGATACAGCTTCTCCAGTTCGAGCAGTGTGCCCAAACGCATGCCGGTAGGGAAGACATCGTTAGTGGACTGGCCATAGTTCACGTGATCGTTGGGGTGGACGATTGAGTAATCACCCAGCGTGCCGCCCAGGATTTCCAGCGCGCGGTTGGCGATTACCTCATTCGAGTTCATGTGAAAGCTCACCCCTGCGCCCGCCTGGAACACGTCAACGACAAATTGTTCGTTCCATTTGCCCTGCTGCACTTCCCGCGCGGCCTGGATAATCGCATTGGCCCGCTTTTCGTCGATCAGCCCCAGATCGCGGTTCGCTTCCGCCGCCGCTTCCTTCACCATTCCGAATGCCTTGATCAGCGTGGGATGCGCCCGCATGCCAGAGATTGGATAGTTCTCAACCGCCCGAGCCGTTTGAATTCCGTAATAGACGTTGGCGGGGATTTCGCGGGTGCCAATCGAATCTTTTTCGGTGCGCGTCATGTTCTGGGTAGCCGTGGCCATAAGGTCTGCTCCTGAAGAGTGCAACTAAGCTCACCATCGATGATAGAACTTCAAATTATAGCAACGCCGTCCTACAGCTCTTTTCGTTCCAATGCGGGAAAGCTGCATAACAGGCACGCGGCTTCGCATTGCCCGCCCAAACGCCCGAGATTACATTGTGCCTAGCGGAATTCACTGCTTTCTCGCATGCTAGAATCGAAATTTGTGCCGGCGCAGTGCCGCTATCCCCGGGTGCGGCAACTCTCATGACCGTACTTTCAGAGGCGCTTCTTGGCGATTAGTGACGCAGTCATTCCCGAAACTCTTCCCCGCGTGCAAGCAAGTTCGCGACCGGAGAAATACGCCGATGTTGTGGTGATCGGCGCCGGCCCTACCGGCCTGGCTTGTGCCATTGAGGCGCAAAAGATTGGACTGAAAGTTATCGTCCTCGAGAAGGGCTGCCTGGTTAATTCCATATACCACTATCCGGCGAACATGGTGTTCTTCACCACGCCGGAATTGCTGGAAATTGGCGACATCCCGTTCAATACCGCTCACCAGAAACCCACCCGGCTGGAAGCTCTCGAGTACTACCGCCGCGTCGCCGAACACTTCAACCTGCACGTCTGCCAGTATCACTGGGTAAAGACGATCACCGGGGAAGACGGCAATTTCCGGATCACCGCCACGGATCGCGCCCAAGGCATTCACGACTTCCTGGCCCGCAAGATCATTGTCAGCACCGGCTTTTATGATCTTCCGAATCTGCTGCAGGTTCCCGGCGAAGATCTCCCCAAAGTCCTGCATTATTTTCGCGAGCCCCATCCCTATTACGACAGCGACGTAGTGGTGGTCGGCGGCAAAAACTCAGCCGCCGAAGCTGCCCTGGAACTTTGGCGTCATGGCGCTCGCGTCACCTTGGTTCATCGCGGAGCCGACCTGCATCAGAACGTCAAGTATTGGGTGCGGCCAGACATGGAAAACCGCATCAAGAATGGTGAAATCACCGCCTACTTCCGCAGCTCTGTCTCCCGCATCGGCCCCGATTGCGTAGAGCTGAAGACGCCCGACGGTCCTGTTCATTTGAAGAACGATTTCGTCTTTGCCATGACCGGCTACCATCCCGATTACGACTTCCTGCGCAGCATCGGGATTGAGCTCTCCCCCGAGCAGTGCCGCCCCGTGTCAGACCCTGAAACTCTGGAAAGCAATGTGCCCGGTATCTATGTCGCCGGTGTCATCGTTGCCGGCTCCCGCACCAGCGAGATTTTCATCGAGAACGGACGTTTTCACGGGAAGCAGATCGCCGCCGACCTCCGGGCCAAGTTCGGCAAGCAGTAACTGCATGATTCGTAGCGGGGCCTCTGGATTTCTACAAATGCATTCATCGTATTTCCATTTTGGTATCTGCCTGTCATCGCCCGTACCATTTCGCTTGACTCTCCCGTGTGCGCGCTCTAAGGTGGCGGCGTAATCGTTCTTGCGTCGGATATTCCCGGCTACCGGTAATCTTCCCTCCAGGTTGTTCAACCCCGCCCGGCGCATGAGTAACTCAGATCGAACTGCGCCTGTCGCGCAGCTTACGTAGGCCCCGCCCAAAACAGAATCGGAGAAACTCCCATGCGAAAATTCTCGCTGCTCGCAATAATGATCTCGATCGCCACCATCGCGCTGGCGCAGAAACCGAACCACCATAATCAATGCAGCAACAGGTCCGCAGTTGGAAGGTATGGCTACAACTGTTCGGGGGTCGCGCCGAATCCCTTTGACTCCTTCGCCACAGAACCGTTCGCAGCTTACGGAATGGTCACTTCAGATGGCACTGGCCAATGGAACGGCTATGGAAAGGTCAGCTTCAACGGTAACGTCCAGCCTTGGACGCATAACACACGTCTCGATGGCCCGTCCGTGGTGAACAGCGACTGTACCGGAAACGTCACCTACGTCGTTACCGTGGGCGGCAATCCCGTGCCCGACGCTCACTTCGACTTTGTCATCACCGCTGATGGCGCCAAGGTCGAAGGTTTCCCGACTGACGCGGGTTACGCAGTCACTTGTCATCTGGAAGCCGAGAGGCACGACTAGAGGTCATTCTGATTCTGGATGCTCGCCCGAAAAGGCGGATCATAGGACAGATACATGAGGCGCGGTCCTGAGCCGGCCGCGCCCCCAGCTCTGATCTTTGCTTACAGCGCCACAACTTCGTCGCCCAGCTTTTCGTTGATCAGGCGCGCAACCAGGGGCGCCAGTTTCTCGCCAGTTTTCTGCAGCACGAAATTTTGATCGCCGTCCGACCAATCCAGTTTGAAGCTCATGGCCAGCGCCGAAATCCAGATCTGCCGCGCCGGCGCATTGGGTGAAACAATGAATTTGGCGCCGTCTTCGAAGCTGATGTGCAGCGCGCCGGCCTGATCTTCTACTTCGATCTCCGCGTCGTCTTCCGCGGCAATCAGCGCTTTCTTTAGCGACTCGATCGCCTGCTCGGCATGCTTACGAAACTGCTGTTCGTCAATCATGTGGGAATTATAAGCAATCCGTATCGAACCGCCGGACAGCGGACTACTCTCCCTTCAACAAGTATTCCCTCACAAACATCACGGTTGCGTAGAACTGATAGTCCTGGTTCTTTTTCTTGCGGAAGCCGTGGCCTTCATCTTTCGCCATGAGGTACCACACCGGCGTGCCATTCTGGCGTACCGTGTTCACCATCTGGCGCGATTCCGATTCCGGTACCCGGGGATCGTTCTTGCCGGCAACGATGAACATCGGCTTGGTCACATTTTTCGCCTTGGTCATCGGGGAAATCTGCTGTAAGAACTCGCGCATTTTCGGATCGCGCTCGTCGCCATATTCCACGCGGCGCAAGTCCTGCCGGTAGCCCGAAGTGTTCTGCAGGAACGTCACCAGGTTCGATATACCGACCACGTCCACCGAGCAGCAGATACGGTCGTTGTAGTTGGTGGCCACCGCCAAAGTCATGAACCCGCCATAACTTCCGCCGGTCACCAGCACCCGCTTGGAATCGAGATCGGGTTGCGTCTCGATCCAGTCGAAAAGGGAATTGATGTCCTTGTACGAGCCTTCGCGCTGCATGCCATTGTCCAAGGCCAGAAAGGTCTTTCCGTAGCCGCTCGATCCCCGCACATTGGGATAAATGATGGCCGCTCCCAATTCGTTCAGGTAGTAATTGTTGCGGCCCAGAAATCCCGGGCGCGATTGACCTTCCGGTCCGCCATGAATGTTGATAATCACCGGCCTTTTGCCGCTGAACTTGGCCGCCGGACGGTACAGGAACCCGCTGATCGACCGCCCGTCCCAGCTTTTCCAATGGATCAGTTCAGGCGCTGAGAATTGCGAGGTGTTCAGACCGCCGCTCTCGCTCTCAGTCCAGCGTTCGACTTTGCCGGTGATGGCGTCCAGCGAATAAACGTCGGAGTCGGATTTCGCCGAATCCAGATCAAACCCCAGGTCCCGGCTGTTCTTCTGCCAGCGCACGTCGCTCACAACCCCCTTGGGTACGTTCGGCAATGGGCGCTCCTTGCCGGTCGCAGTATTCATGATGTGCAGCGTGCCGAACCCATCCTCGTTCGCCACAAACGCCAGCATCTTGCCATTGTCCGACAGATCGAACTCGTCAATGTCCCAGGGAATGTTCGGGGTCAGGTATGTGTGTTGACCGCTCGCCAGATCGATGTACGCCAGGCGGTGGAACTCCGAGTCTTTATCCGTCGTGGTGTAAATGCCTTTTCCATCTTTGCTGAACCTCGCGTCGGAATAGGAGATCTTCTCGGCTCCCCCCTTCGGTGTAACCAGGGTCTTCTCCCCGCTCGCCGCATCCGCAATCCACAAGTAGCTCTCGTTCGCCGATACCGCTTCTTCCAATACCAGCTTGCGGCCATCTGGCGACCAGTCCAGTACCTGCCATCCTCCGCCTGTCAGTTGCGCCAGCAGGTGATCGCTTTTCGGTTGCGCCGGGTCCATTTCCCACACATCCACGTCCTTGCCGTCGCGTCGGGTCGATCCATACGCGATCTTGTCGCCGGCATAAGACCAGATTGGCCCCACGTTTCTCGACTTGCCATCCGTCAGCAGAGTAATCTCCCCGCTGTCCAGGTCATAGCGATAGATCTGGAAGAACTCGCCTCCGCCCACATCTTTCGAAAAGATGAAGAACTTGCCCGTCGTGGGTTGGTACTGCGCGCGGACCACAGCATCGGGATAGAACGTCATTTGTGTTCGTGCTCCTCCCGCCATTTTCACCAAGTGCAGTTGCGGGGTATCCGCAAAGCGGGTGCTGATCAGCATCTCGCGCCGCACCGGACTCCAGTCCACAAATCCCGCGCGCCGGAAATTGTTGTACCGCTCCGCTGAAGCGGCCAGCGCCGCAGGAATTGCCGGAATTCCCTCCTCCACCAGATTTTCGTTTGGAGCAACGGCTTCGTTCTGAGCAAAGCACAAGGACAAGAAGAGAATTGGAACTGCAATATGCCGGAACAAGGTCTTCATGCGGGCTCCACGTGCGTAATTAAAAGACGAGTCGATCTCTTGCTGGAAAAGTAAGCTGCGGGATACCTTCGAAATGCGTTAGGGGCAGATCGCTTTGCCCAGCGAATACTAATCAGCGCGTGGGCTCGAGTCAATCCTCGTCAGGCAGCGCCCGTAGTGGCACCGATGCATCAAATGCGCGCAGCTTAGAATCATGTATCTTGTATCTCTTGTGTGCTACTGGTGGGCGTGATCGGTCTTTGCTCTGATATGTGTGGGACCGGTTCTCTGACCGCGTCAGGCCGGCACAGCTTGGCAGCACCAGCCAATGGAACTCTCACCCGAAGTCGAAGTCGGCCGTGTTTCTCTCTCCGCCTACGCTCGCCTGCTGCGCGGTAACCTCAATTTCCGCCGGCTTTGGATGGCCCAGATCGTCAGCGAGATTGGCGATTGGTTCTATTCCCTGGCCATTTACACTCTGCTGCTGCAGCTCACCGGCCGCGCCAGTTCCGTCGCCCTCGCCCTCGTGCTGCAGGTTTTGCCGCAAACCTTTGTCGGACCCGCCTCGGGCGTCATCAATGACCGGCTGCGCCGCAAGCACGTGATGATCGTCGCCGACCTCACTCGCATGGTCATCGTGCTTTCTATGCTCCTGGTCCGCTCCGCCTCTGTGGTCTGGCTCGTCTATCCGCTCCTGCTGCTGGAAACCATAATGGCGGCTTTCTTCGAGCCCGCCCGCAGTTCCGTGATTCCCAACATCACCACGCGCGAAGACCTGGTCATCGCCAATACTTTATCGTCCACCACCTGGTCGATGAACCTTCTGCTTGGAGCTGCGCTGGGTGGCGCCGTGGGAGCGTTGCTCGGTCGCGACGCGGTTTTCGTGCTCAACGCGGCTTCGTTCCTGGCATCCGCATTCTTCATCAGTAGGATGAATTTTCGCGAGCCGCACGTCGCCGCCGCTGGGCCGCCCAAAATTCGCGAGTTGCTGGACTTTTCGCCGGTGGTAGAGGGGATTCGTTACGTGCGTCGCGATGCCCGCCTGCTTGCCACGGTCTTCGTCAAGGCTGGAATGTTCGTCATCGGCCCCAGTTGGGTCGTATTCACCGTGCTTGGAGAGCGCGAATTTCCCATCCACGTCGCAGGGATCGCCCCGCAGCGCGCGGCCATGCTGGGTATGAGCATGCTTATGGGAGCCCGCGGGATCGGCGCTTTAATTGGGCCACTGGTATCCGCTCCCTGGGCCGGACATAACCAGCGTCGCCTGCGCATCGCCATCCTCGTCGCCTTTTTTGCCGAGATCACCGGTTACGTCGCGCTCGGCTGGATTAGCAGCTTGTGGACCGCGTGTCTCTGGGTAATGCTCGCTCACTGTGGCGGTTCGGTGATCTGGGTTTTCTCCACCACTCTTCTGCAGCTCAACACTGACGACCGTTTTCGCGGCCGCGTCTTCGCCGCCGACCTCAGCCTCAGCATGTTCACCATCGCTGTGGGCGGCTATCTCGGCGGACGCTTCATGGATTGGGGCGTCTCCGCACGCACCGTCGCCAGCGTTGCGGGCATGCTGATGCTCTTACCCGCGGCCCTGTGGGCGCGCTCTTTGAACTTGTGGAAGGAATCTGCCGAACCGGCCGCCGCCCAGGTCTAACACTGACCGATGTGCGGTGCATGCCGTGCTATCCAGCGGCCATCAAGCTATCGATCTTCGCGGCCATAATGAAATCACTTTCCGTGAGTCCATCCACCTTGTGCGTCCACAGGGTGATCTCCACTTTTCCCCAAGTCAGGAAGATATCTGGATGGTGTCCCTGCTCTTCCGCGACCTCGCCCACCTTGTTAACGAACTCCAGCGCTTTGCGGAAATCGGGAAACGTAAAGGTCCGTGTGACATGGTGTTCGTTCACGACCTTCCAGTGCGCGAAGTCGGGAAGCTGCTTGTGCACTTCCGCCAACTCTTTGCCTTTGAGCGGAGGCACTCCGCCGCGGCAGGGAACGCAGGTTTTAGAAGCCAGGTCTGCCATCGCCAGTCTCCACACTCCTCATCTCAAGCTCTATGATGGCGGCTGCAGCCCGGAGCTTTTAGAACGGTATGTCTTCGTCGGTAATCGGAGAACTACCGGCGTGCTCCGGTTCGGGAGTCCGCTGGTCGAAGTGATTGCCCGCGCCGACGCCCGCTTCTCGCGAGTGTCCAAAGTCGCCGCCAGACCCGCCTTCCCCGCGTCCCCCCAGCAGCACCAGGTCGTTGGCCACGACCTCGGTCATATATTTCTTCTGATTGGTTTGCTTGTCATCCCATGACCGGGTTTGCAGCTTACCCTCGATATACACCTTGCCGCCCTTTTTCAAGTACTCTCCGGCAATTTCCGCGAGCCGCTGCCACAAGACGACATTGTGCCACTCGGTGCGATCCTGCCACTGGCCTTCTTTGTCCTTGTAACGTTCGTTGGTGGCCAGCGTGATCCTAGCCACCGCCGTTCCTTGCGGCGTGTATTTCACCTCTGGATCTTTGCCGAGGTTTCCGATCAGAATGACCTTGTTGATGCTTTTGCCTGCCATATTGGCCTCTCCTTTTCCAAACGTCGAAGCCTCGGGCTGGGTGCTCTCGCGGGCCGCCTCGACGAACCGGGAATCATGACTTTCCCTTTGGCTATCTTCTACTGTGTTTTCCGCAACCGGAAACCCGTTGCCGGCGCCGGAAATCGAACTATACCAGAACCATCCATGCTCGCGGACGCACAGAAATCACGGGCCTTTGGTGATTTCAGGTTATAATCGCCGCCATGCCTGCCGAGTCAAAAGCTGTGGGGATGGTTCCAGACGAGCTCAAGTTTGAACCCCGTTCCAAGGGCCTGAGTACGCCGCGCAAGAAGAAACCTAAAGAGCTGGCGGTCATCACCGAGTGCTGCACCGGCTGTGCTGGATCGCCGGCTTGCGTCGAGTACTGTCCTGTCGAAGATTGCATGTTCTGGGTGCCCGATGAGGATCATCCGCCGTTCGGCCGCATTCAGGTCGATCCCATTCTCTGCATTGGCTGCAAGAAGTGCACCAGCAAGGGTCCGGATGGCGCTTTCCTGGACGGCTGTCCCTGGGACGCCATTGTCATGGTCGATACCATCGAGGTCGAAAAGGAAGTTGGCGTGATGCCCATCTGAAGCGGGCTCCGCTTCTCAAGGTCCGCTTTCCGCTATGCCCGGCCACTTCCGCGCACCGCAACCCAAGCGTCCCTACTTTCCTCTTTCTCGTATCGCCTTTTCCGTCAAAACAGCCTGCTCGCGCACCCGATCGGAAATCTCCGGCAACTCTTTCTCGTACGGCGTAATCGCCGGCAAATCCTCCATGCGTCCGATCAAGTACAGCGCCCGCAACCCTTCCCACACTTGCTCCGTGCCCGGATCGATACTCGCGATCTCATTCCCCGCCGCTACCGCCTGGCCAGCCTGTACGGAAATGCTGCGCAACCGTCCCGCAATCGGTGAGCGCACCTCTCGCCCTCCGCCGTCAGCTTGCAGCTTCGCCACTAATCCACCTTGATGGATCGCGGTTCCCACCTTGTCGACATCGAGCATTCGCCCCGCATCCGCCGCACGCACAATGGCGGGTCGTAGCAATGCGACAATCTGTGCTCTTCCGCTGTCGTCTCCATAGCGCACCAGCGACAATGCCGCATTGCCTCGCACCGTTTCCGCTGGATCGTTCAGCATCTTAAGAAGCGCTTGATGAAATCCTGCTCCCGAAGTGTCCTGGCCCATGACCCAGGCGTCGGTATTCCGCACTTCCTCAACGGGATGCGACGCAAGCGTAACCAGTGCGCCATACCACTGTTTCACACCGCCGTCATTGCGCGCCATGCGCTCGCCGATTTGCACCAGCGCATGCTGAATGTGCCGCGGATGCTTCTCGTCGTGCAGATATTCGTTCACTTGCTTGTCCGAGAGTTGCCGGCCAAACCAGGTGTTCCACCAGAAAAGAAACGGCATCAACACGATCAGCCACGCGGTGAGAAAGAAAAGTAGGCGATTGCCAGTTGACATTCGCCGCTTCGGCTTCACCGCCGTCGAACCCGGGCTCACGGTTTCGGAGCGCACGATTGCGTCATTTTGGCCGCCATTGACCATGGATTCTGCTGGATCAGGTTGGGTGGGCATACCGCTTTCGCTGACTATATCAGAACCTGCAGCTTCGTTCCGGCGCACGACTCGACGTCATGGTTTAGCATGAAAGATTGTCCCTGATGGAAGCCGCTGCTCCACACGCTTTTCCTCTGCGTCGCCCGGTGGTCCTGGCGATCCTTGTGACCCTCACCATTCTTGGCTTCATGATCGTAGGACACCTCGTAAGCGGCTATCGCGTGCGCCAGAAACAACTGGCGCAAAAGCTCTACCGCAGAGGAGTGAATGCGCAAAGGGCGGGAAATCCCGACCGCGCTCTTGAGGATTTCCGCGCTGCACTCACTTATGATCCCGACAACGATCAGTTGCAACTGAGCTTGGGACGCGCCTTGCGCGACACCGGGCGCCTGGATGAAGCTGAAGCTTACCTCTTGACCCTTTGGGAGCGCACGCCGCAGGACAGCACCATCAATCTTGCTCTCGGCCGACTCGCTGCCCGTCGCGGCGATGTCCAGGAAGCCCTTCGCTACTACCACAACGCAATCTACGGCGTGTGGAAGAGCGATGCCGAGGCTAGCCGTCGCATGGCTCGTCTGGAATTAATTGAGTTCCTGCTGCAGCAGAACGCGTTGGCGGAAGCGCAATCCGAATTGCTCGCGCTCGTTCCCACATTGCCCCGCGATCCTCAGCTTCACGTGCGGGTGGCGCAGCTTTTCGCACGCGCCCAGGATTACGCCCATGCTCTCAGCCAGTACCAGGCCGCTCTCAAAGAGGATCGCGATGAACCCACAGCTATGCTCGGCGCCGGCCAGGCCGCGTTTCAGTTAGGACGTTACCGCACCGCCCAAACTTTTCTGCACTCCGCCGCCGCGGATGCCACCGCCGAATCCACGGCAAAACCTTTGCTCGACACCGCGAATCTCATACTGGCTTCGGATCCATACCGTCGCGGGATCTCCGACGCCGAACGAAATCGCCGCATCCGTTCCGCTTTCGACTTCGCGGGTGAGCGCCTGAATAAATGTGTCTTGTCGCGCGGAGTCGACCTTAACGGGACGCCTTCCGCCAACGATCTCGCTTCGCTCAAAGCGGAATGGACGGCTATGAAGCCAAAATTGCGCTACATGAACCGGCAATTTGAATCCGACCTTCCCGACCAGGCCATGGATCTGGTTTTTCGCATCGAGCAACAGACCGAAAAAGACTGTGGACCTCCCGAAGGCGCCGACCTCGCCCTGCTGCTCATCTCCCGCGACCGGGCTGGAGTTGATCGATGAGCGATGTGCTCGCGCCCGCGCCTCTTCCCGGTTCAGAATCACTTACATCTAAACCCTGGAGCCGCCGCGCTGCTGCTCGCCAGGCCTTGCAAGCCGCCTTCCGTGAAGACCGCTTTTTCCTCATGCTCTCGGTTTTCATTGGGATATTCGCGGGACTTTCCGTCGTTTGTTTTCGTCTCGCCATCGATTACAGCCGCATCACTTTTCTCGGACCCATACCTGAATCCCGCAACATCCGGCTGTTGATCGCTCCGGTCGTGATCGGCCTTTTAGTTTCCGTCCTTGTCATCCATCTTTTCCGTGGCGTTCGCGGAAGCGGCGTCAATCAGACCAAGGCGGCTCTTTACATCTTCAATGGCACCATCCCGCTGCGCACTTCGATCGGCAAGCTCATCACCTCCGCTCTGGCCATCGGTTCAGGACACTCTCTCGGACCCGAGGATCCTTCACTGCAGATTGGCGCGGGTCTCGCTTCCTTTCTGGGACGCCGCCTTAACCTGTCGCGCGACAACTTGCGATTGATGGCTCCTGCCGGTGCCGCTGCTGGACTGGCGGCTGCATTTAACGCCCCGATCTCCGCCGTCCTGTTCGTGATTGAAGAAGTCATCGGCCGCTGGACGGCCGGCATACTCGGCTCTGTCGTGCTCTCCGCCATTTCCAGCGTGGTCGTTGCCCGATGGTTCCTGGGTTCAGAACCGCTGTTCCGAATCCCGATTGTTGCCCTGGTCCGTCCCGGTGAGCTCATCGCATACTCGGTGCTGGGGATCGTCGGAGGACTGGCCGCCGTGGTCTTCGCCAAGGCCATCGGGTATTTCCGCCCGCGCCTGCGTGACCTCCCCAACTGGACCCAGTACTTGCAGCCCGCGCTGGCAGGATTGCTCATCGGCATGATTGGCTACTTTGGCGCTCCGCAAGTAATGGGTGCCGGTTATGAGTACATCGACCAGGCCATGCACGGCCAGTTCACCTGGCAATTTCTCGCTCTGCTTGCCGGTCTGAAAATCGTTGCCACTACGCTCTCGTTCGTGACCGGTACTCCCGGCGGCATGTTCGCGCCTACGTTATTTATTGGCGCAATGCTGGGCGGAGCGGTAGGCGGCGCGGAACGGCATTTCTTTCCGCATCTCACCGGCTCGACTGGAACCTACGCGCTCGTGGGGATGGGTGTGTTGTTTGCCGGATTTCTGCGGGCACCTATGACCTCGGTTTTCATGGCTCTCGAAGTGAGCGGCAATTACTCGATCATTGTGCCCGTGATGGTGGCGAATACCTTTGCCTACCTGATCTCGCGCAGTCTGCAGCCCACGCCCATTTTCGATCTGCTCACTCGCCAGGATGGTTTGGAATTGCCATCGCTCGAGGAGCAGCGCGAGGAGGCCATCCTGCATGTCGAAGATGCCATGAAACCGCCCAGCGGCCCGGTTCTCAATTCCGAGCACACGGTGCAAGAGGCTATGCACCGTGTGCAGGACTTGAAAGAGGACACATTCCTCGTCCGCATGCCCCCGACCGGCTGGAACATCATCAACCGCGAGGTTTTGCGCCGCCTCGTCGGAGAAGGCAAGGGCGATATGTCGCTGCGGTCCGTGCTTTCGATTCGCCAGTTGCCGTCGCTCTTTCCCGACCTTCCGCTCGACGTGGCCCTTCGCTACATCAATCTCGTGCCCCTCATTCCAGTAGTGAATCGCGCCGATCTCTCCAAACTGGAAGGCGTGATCTCCAGCGAGGCCGTTCTCACCCGCTATCAGAGCCACCAGGAATAGCTGACTGGTTATCGGTACTATTTCGTAACCCGGGGTCAACTTGCTTTACCGTGGTTTTTCTCGGCGGCTCAGGCTGACCCCATTCTCAAATCGGGTAAGCACGGTATGTACCTCGCCTGAGTACGCGAAGTACGCTCTCTCGGTCCTGTGGGCGGGGCGGAATGAGCGAAAAGCGCGACGCGAACTCGACCCGGTCGAAACTCTGGGACATGCTGCGCGTTATTCGTCACGGCGGCCCGGCGCTCTGCAACATCGCTGTCACCAATTCCTGCAACGCGCGTTGTGATTTCTGCAACTTCGCCAATGGCAAAGTTCCTCGTCACAATTTGCGTTGGATTGATGCCGCCCGGCTTGAGGACGCTCTTGCCATCCTCTACGCTCGCGGTATTCGCTATGTGAGCTTTTTCGGTGGTGAACCGCTGCTGCATCCTGACTTGCCGGACATGATTGCCGCCTCAGTAGCTGCGGGCATGGCTCCGGCCCTGATTACGAACGGCTGGCTGTTATCTTCACGACTGGACGAACTTGCCGCGGCTGGACTGAAAACAGTTTATGTCTCGATCGACTCTCCCGTGCTCGCGGCTCACGAGCGAAACCGCGGCCTTCCGGGAGTCGGCGAGCGCATTCGCCTGGCCACAACCCGAATGCAAGACCTGGGAATGACGCCGCTCGCGCAAGTCACCATGAGCAAGCTGATTGACGATTATGGCGCGCTCGTCCCTTTCCTGCGCAATCTTGGCTTTAAGGCTATTGCATTTTCTTATCCGCAGCGGGCGCGCCTTGGCTCGTCATCCCTCGCCTGGTCTGATGATTCAACGCTGATGAAGTTTACCGATGCTGAATTACTTCAGGCGTTCGATGCCGTGGATGACCTGCGCCGCGTCTTCACCGTGAACAATCCGCGTGCTTCCGTATTCGACATGAAGCGGCACCTTCAGGGCAAAGCCGAGCGCTTCGCCTGCTACGGCGGCTACAAAAGCTTTTACATGGACTGGAACTTTGACGTGTGGCGTTGCGATGCCTGGAGCAAACCCATGTGCTCGGTCTGGAACTTTGCCGACACTCCGCTGATCCGCGACCGTTGCCGTGCCTGCATGGCCGATTGCTATCGCGACTCCAGCGTGATGCTTCACTTCGCAGTCTCCATCGGCGATGCGGTGGACGCCCTGAGCGCCGGCCGCTGGCTCACCGCTTTGAAGAAAATTGCGGATCGCCGGAACCTGGTCTCGCTTGGCGCCGTGCTCGGCAACGCTCCCGTCCTTTCCCGCCTGGCAAAAATTGGCTGATTCAGCCGAACGTTTACAAATCTCTGACATTGTCATGACACAGGCCATGCCTTCCTGACTTAGCCTCTCACCGCAACGCCGATCCAGCTTTACTGTGCGACACCAACTCGGGAGAAACGAAATGCGGAACAGCGTTCTACCAGCAGTGTCTCGGAATTCAACTCCAATGAAGCAAATTGCGCGACGTTTCGCCCCTCTTCCTCCTTCTTCGTACCTGTCTCTTCTGTTCTGCACAATCACAGCCTGGTGGATGCTCAGCATGACGGCTGTCGCACAATCGGAGCATTTTCAGCCGAATCCCGCGGCGGGGGCGGGCACCATTTTGGTCCACAGCAAGTTCGGCGGCCAGATTTTCGGATTCGATATCGACCAGAGCGGCACGGAAGGTCTGCTGAGCGAGGCGCAGACGCTATCTAATGGCAAGGTTTTGGCCGCGGTCGAGACCTTCGACCAGAAAACCGGCAACATTCTCCAGGTGCTGGCGAGGACCCAGACTCAAGACGATTTCATCACCTTAGGAGTGGTCGGCGCGGGCGTTGGCCTAGTCGAGCATGAACACGTAGTCAGCTTTCTTCATGTGCAGCGCTCTTTCAACACCGCAAATCCGCTGAGTGGAAACAAATTTACCGGCACCTGGACGCCTCCCATCGGAACTCAGCACCTCATTGAGCCCAATGGCGTCAGCCGCAGTCAGGGCAGCGCCAACGTTGCAGTGTATGCCCTCGATAGCAGCGGCGCGTTCACGCCGTTCGTTTTCTCATCCAATGTTGCGGCCAATAGTTTCGGGCCTGTCGTGAAGATCACAGACTCCGCGAATTTTGGCAGCGTCTCTCCGCCCATCGCTTTTGACAGCCTTACTAATCAGGCGATTCTTGGCGGTGGCAATGGATGCTTTGGCTGCGCTCCCGTGATTGGTCTGGTTGATCTCGCCAAGGGTACGTTCAGCGAATTCAACGGCATTGGCTTCGGATTCATCAATGGAATCGCGGTCGATTCTGCCGATGGAATTTTGTGCACCACCACCGAAGACGATGCTGGCGTCGAATTCTATGATCTCGCTTCGCAGACCGGTTTCGTGGTCACGCTGCCGCTCTCAGGTGGCAACCAGTTCTTCAGTGGTGCGGACGTGGAGTTCGATCCGGTCCACAAACTCTTTCTCGTCGCGCAGCCGAATTCGAGCACCGCTCCTTCCGGCAGCGCAATCTACGTGTATGACACCAAGGGCGAGGTGCAGGAAACGCTTAACGGTTTCACTTTCTCAAACACCTTCAATGTCGTTCCCATGCACATTGCCATCAATGCAAGAAAGAGAAGCGGCTTTGTCGACGGCCCTGATGCCGGCGCGACTGAACTGCAATCATTTACTTATTGAGACCCGGGCGCCCTGCAGCCCCACTTCGCTTGGATCGCGAGCGCCATCGCGAGCCGCCGGCCTAAATTGTCGCTTGGTAGTAGGTCATGTTGCCAAACAACATCGCTCGATGCCCCACTGCTTCTGCATTGGCAAAGCCGGCCTGCTTCATGAGGCTGAGTACCCGGCTCTCGGAATTGTCTTGCAGGCGTTCATGCGAGTGCAGCAGCCGGCTGACAAAACCGTGGGAAGCACCCTCCGGTCCGCCAAAGTCAAGCATGTGGAATTCGCCGTCCGCTTGAAGAACGCGCCGCACCTCGCGCAAGGTTTTACTCTTCTCGTCTGCGGCAAGATGGTGAAACATGAAACACGACAGCACGCGATCGAAGGAGCCGTCGTCATACGGAAGCTGGTCGCTGAATCCCTGATCGTAGCGGATGGAAACGCCGTTCTTCGACGCCTTCCGCTGCGCCCGCGCCAGCGCCTTGCGGTCGGGGTCGAGCCCAATTACTTCCACATTGGAATGCAAGCGCTTGGCCACCGTGGTCAGTTCGCCCGTGCCGCAGCCGATCTCGAGCACATGCTGCCCGGACCGGATTCCCGCTTGCTCGAGCAGCGCCGTGCGCGCCGCGTCGCCGCCGAGCAGCTTCACAAAGGAATCGTAGAGGGGAAGCAGCCAGTCAAGTCCGGCCGCTGGCAGGTAAGTTCGTGTGGATTCCATAATGCCGCAAAACTCCAAATCACATTTCAACGTATGTTTCTTAGATTGTGCGACGCTTTTCGAAGCTCAAGAAATTTCCACGGCCGCTATTCACAAACTTCAAACGCGCTCGGCCGTCCCTGGAATGGCTGGTATGTCACATCTGGATCGCTCGCTGCCTGCTTGCTTGAGATCCTTGCCCAGCGCGCTTTTCCGCCGCTGATGGAGTCTTTCCCCTCCCTTGAACTTTGACCGGGTGCGGTGTAACATCCGCGCGCTCGTCGGGCCATCTCCGCACTGACATCAACACCAATTCAAAATGATGGGGGAAAAATGAAAACCGCGAGGCGCGTGATTTCGGGTGTCCTGTTCGTGTGCCTTGGCATGACAACCCTGTGGGCGCAATCAACATTGCACATCGGACCCGGCGCGGGGACCAAGTGTGCTACCGGTTGCTCCGGCGATCCTAACCTGCTGGCAGGCGCGCGACATGTCGACATCTACCAAACCAGTGCTGGCGCTCCCACGTTGTCACAACCGGTGCTGTTGATCTTCGGTGTGCCGAGCATGTTCGGCAGTCTGTTTCCAACCAACCCTATTCAAAGCGTAAACGCGATTAATCCTTATCCCGGCGGCACTCTGACGTCCGGCACCGCATCGTTCGCCCAGGGCGGTACATACGGATTGAAGGACCCGATTTCCGATGGATTCTTCGGCACCATGACGGCGGGGCAGGAGGTTTACAGCTTTCTCGGCCTGGCTTGGGCGAACAAATCCAACAGTTTCACAAACTGGTCCGCTGAAGACGCGGAATACCTCGATCTTCACCCCACCGGTTTCGATATACATGTGTTTGCGATTAACGCTGATTTGGGGCCGGAGGGATTGATCAACATTGGCTTGGCGCACAATGTGCCGAAGGGAACGTACATCGTTGCCTACGGCGTGGCCGACGGAAAATCCTATGCCGTCCCGTTCACCGAGGCAGGATTGAAATGCAGCTATTAGCCTGAGGACTCCCAGCCTCGGAGCTTCGAGACTGGGAGCCTCCGCTGAATCCGCTTTTACGCCGTCACATCCACTGACGTCGACGCGCTGCCCGAAGCCGGTGCTGCTGCGGGCGAGGGAACCGGCGTCGGCACCGGCGGTACCTGCGGATTCGGATGATGGTGCGGCATGCGGGCCAGGTGCTCGCCGTCTTTGGTGAACTGCACGAAGACTTGCTGCGCCGTCGCGATGTCACCCGAACTCAGGGCCTGCTGCATCTGTTGCAGGTCCCGGGCAATCTTCGGCGGCATCGTATGCCCGTCCGCGCCCTGCTTGCCGGCAATGTCATGGGCGAACTGTGCCAGCGCCGTTTGCGCGCCTTCGACATCGCCGTTTGCAAGCGCTGTTTTCAATGCCTGGTAGTCCTGCCGCAGGCCACCCGGGTGGGGGAGGGGGAGCGGACGCGTGATCGCGGAAACACCGTTAATCATTGGATCTCTCCTTACGCGAAACTCTTTCGGATCTCCTGTTTCCGGCGTAAATTTCACCGGTTTTGGCCTATATAACCGGGCTGTTAGTTACGGCTCATTCCAGTCATCGGCACCCGGAGACCCCGGGTTCAGTCCGACATGACAACTTTGTGCACACGTGCAGCCATGTACCATTAGGATTCCCTGATCTCTCCCCTGTCCTGACTTACGCCTAGGTTTTTCAATGACTTACAACCATACAATGCACATTCATGCAACTAAACCCGCATTTAGCCCCTTTCATTGATTCCTCCGTGCCAACCGCTAAACCCTTTCATAAGATAAGAATGCACTCATCCAGTAGGGACCAGGTTGCTTCCCCGCGGATGCCCACCTCAACCAGGGTGGGACGCAGTATTTCCGGGTCTTTGACCCAGCTAGGCCTTGGCAAATCCCAGCGGCCAAGGTTCCAGGCAGTGGAAAGTGAGAGGACATGCGCAAGCCGATTAAATACGTGGAAAAGGCAGTCACCGTGGCTGCTACCGGAGCGTGGGCTGTATTCGAGCGGCTGAACCGCATCAGTCCCAATCCCTCGCCCACCCCCAAGTGGTCCGACAAGCCGCTGCTCAAGTCGTACGAGAAATCCAAGCCCCCGCTGGGCTGGCCGCGCTCCACCGATTCGCTTTGTCCCAAGTGCGTGCCCGAAATCCGGCAGCAGATTCTCGACGGCAAGCTGCCTCACGATGTCCTGCTCAACGAGAAAGTCGGAGAGATCAAGGCCCAGATCATCGAGCGCGACGGCAAAATCTGGATGGTCAAGGACTGCCCCAAGCACGGCCACTTTGAAGACCTGATGTCGATGGACACCGAGTTCTCCCGTCACCTGGAGGAGGTGTTCCCTGGACGCGACATTCGCGCTCACAACGACGAGCACCTGCACCATCACGGCACCAGCACCATCAAGTACGGCCGCGGCTCCGTGCTCACCATCGACCTCACCAACCGCTGCAACATGATGTGCGATCCCTGCTTCATGGACGCCAACCAGGTGGGCTTCGTTCACGAGCTCACGTGGGAAGAAATCAAGCAGATGCTGGACAACGCCATCACCATCAAGCCGCGCCGCCAGATGTCGGTGCAGTTCTCCGGTGGCGAGCCTACCTTGTCGCCCTACTTTCTCGACGCGGTTCGCTACGCGCGCAAGGTCGGCTACAACAGCGTGCAGGCCGCAACTAACGGAATTGAATTCGCCAAGAGTTTTGAATTTGCCCAGCAGGCTGCTGACGCCGGCATGCGTTACGCCTACCTCCAGTTCGACGGCATCGGCAACGCCGCCAATGCTCACCGCAAGGTCGGCAACCTGTTTGACGTGAAGCTGAAGGCCATCGACAACCTGCATCGCGCCGGGGTCGAGATCGTTCCCGTCATTACCATCGTGAACGGGATCAATAACGAGCAGGTGGGACGCATTGTTCAGTTCGCACTCGACAATCCCAAGAAGATTGGCTTCCTCTCGTTCCAGCCGGTTTCATTCACCGGCCGCGATGAGGCCGTGACGGACGAGCGCCGCGCCGCCCAACGATACACGTTGTCGCATCTGGCGCACGATGTGAAGAACCAGACTGGTCTCGGCGAGCCTGCCCGCGATTGGTTTCCCATTTCGTTCATGGGAACTTTCTCCGATTGGGCCGACCTCATGCACGCCAAGGACCTCAACAACAACTGGGGCCAGCTCTCCTGCGGCTGCCATCCCAATTGCGGGACGGGCATGGCGGTGATGATCGACAAGGAAACCAAGGAAGCGGTGCCGGTTACAGCCTTCCTGCATGGCGACCAGTTGGCCAAGGACATCGCCAAGGTGAATGACGCGGGACGCGGGAAATTTCTCAGCGGCCTCGGCATGGCTCTGGTCCTGATGAAGAATTACGACCCCTTCCAGTCGCCGACTCACTTCAAGTTGATGGACCTGCTGAAGAAGTTCGATAAGAACTACAACGTCACCGGTCGCAACTACGGCAAGGTCGGCCCTGACCGCACTCTCGACGACATCATGAAACGCCGTCAGGACCGCTGGAATTTCCTGTTCATCGCGGGCATGTGGTTCCAGGACCTGTTTAACTATGATTTTCGTCGCACCGAGCAGTGCATCATCCCCTATGCCACCCAGGAAGGCGAAATCAGCTTCTGCGCCTACAACACCGGCGTGGGCTGGCGCAACATCATCGAGAAGATGCACATGACCGCCACTCTCACCAAGTGGTACGAAGAGCATGGCCGCCACGAGATCTTCGCCGGCGGCAAGAACGTGAAGATGGAGTCGACCGACCATTCGCTGGTGCTGCGCGACGGCATCGTCACTGAGGAAGAACAGAAGGACCTCGATCTGCTCGGAATCGCCAAGAACGCGCGGGAAGAGAAGCTGCGGGCGCGCGATGCCAAGCAGAAGACCGATCCCGCCTACAACGCCAAGATGGCCGCGCTCTACCGCGAGGTGGTGCTGAAAGAGAAGCCGCAGGTTTCCGAGAATGGCTTTATCCCGCTGGGTGCGCTCAGCAACAACAACGGCAATGGCCACAACGGCAACGGCGCGCATGCCCCGAAGCCGCAGGTCGCAGAACCGGTTGCGGGAGACTAGTCGGCAGTCTCGCAGCTGATTCTGAGCAGACCAGCTCTGAGCAACATCAGGATACGCACGGTGTGGAATCGAGCCACCGTGCGTATTTTTATGCAGCAAAGCACTGTCAAACCGGTTCAGAGATGGGCGCAGGCTGGAATTCTGATCCAGTTGCTGATTGTGGGTCGAGCACTGGGTGAGTGTTTCCGTCTGAAAGCCCTCCGCGGGCCGGAACTGTCGTTCGCGTCCATTGAACCCTACATTGCCGGATCTATCGCCGACGCAGTGCTGTGCGGTATTGCCCTGATTTTTTATTTCCTGGGACGCTACTGCACCGCGCTCTCGCTTTCGATTTTCACCGTCATAGGCCTGTTGATCTATAAGATCTACGCCTTCGGATGGAGGATGTGATGCCGCGTCCTGCTTCGGTCAACTTAGTCCCGCCACTTTTTCCGCAGCTTTGCTCTTGCCAGGCATATCTAATCTCGCGTGACCCATCAAGCTCGGCCTGACATCCTGCACTGTATCGGCGACACCTCTCTAGTATCCCTACGCGAAATCACTGCTAAAAACGGCGCGCGCATTCTTCTCAAAGTCGAGAGCGAGAACCCCACCGGCAGCATGAAAGATCGCATGGCACTGGCCATGATCGAGGCCGCCGAACGAGACGGACGCCTCACGCCGGGTGGTTGCGTCGTCGAATATACCGGCGGGAGCACCGGCGTGTCGCTGGCCCTGGTGTGCGCCGTGAAGGGCTATCCGCTGCACATCGTGACCTCCGACGCATTCTCGCGCGAGAAACTCGATCACATGAAACTGCTCGGGGCCACCCTGCAAATCATCCCCAGCGAAGGCGGCGGCATGACCGAGAAACTTACTCGCGACATGGTGGAAGCGGCGCGTGTGGTGCAATCCCAGACCGGAGCTTACTGGACCGACCAACTGAAGAATACCGATCAGCTTGCTGCTTATGACAAATTGGCGGACGAAATCTGGCGCCAGACCGAAGGGCAGGTCGATGGTTTTGTTCAGAGTGTAGGGACGGCTGCATCGCTGCGGGGAACGGCGGAGGCGCTGCGCCGGCGCGGCAAGCCGATTAAGATTGTGGCCGTCGAGCCTGCCGAGTCCGCCGTGCTCTCCGGCGGCGCGCCCGGTGCGCATAGGGTGGATGGTATCGGCGCCGGTTTCGTCGTACCCCTCTGGCGCAACGATATCGCCGATTGTATCGAGAAAGTTTCGACCGAAGATGCCAGAGATATGGCGTTCCGCCTGGCCCGCGAGGAAGGGATGTTTGCCGGGACTTCAACCGGATGCAATGTGATTGCAGCCTTGCGGCTGGCCGAACAACTCGGTTCCGGCGCCACCGTGGTCACGATCATGTGTGATACTGGAATGAAGTACCTGAAAAGCTATGGAAGCAAGTTGAGCCATTGAAGACACGGCGCTCGACGAGCAGACCAAAACGTAGATAGCGTTTCTTCAGTCTCTCTCTCCAAAAATTGCCGTGCCGACGCGGACGCACGTCGACCCTTCTTCGATGGCCACTTCGAAATCGTGCGACATCCCCATGGAGAGCACATTCATCTGCACCGACGGATATTTTCGGCCCGCGACCTGATCCCGCAGCTCACGTAATTTTCGGAAATATGGGCGAGTGGCTTCGGGGTCTTCCGCGAAAGGCGGCACGGTCATCAGGCCGCGAATAACCAAGCTCGTCAACCCGGGCGCGGCTTCCAGTATTTCCGGCAGATCTCCTGCATCGGGCGCCAGCCCGCTCTTGGCAGCTTCGCCGCCCACATTGATTTCAATCAGGACATCAAGTGTTTTGCCCAGCTTTTGCGCGGCCGCGTTCAGTTTCTCCGCGAGTTTGAGCGAGTCGACCGAGTCGATGGCCAGGAACAGTTCGGCAGCCTTGGCCGCTTTGTTGCTCTGCAAATGTCCAATCAAGTGCCAGCGCGCCTGGGCAAGATCGCGAAGAGCGTCGATTTTGCCGGCGAACTCCTGCACCCGGTTTTCGCCGAAAACGCGCAAGCCCGCAGCGTAGGCTTGCCGCACGCGGTTGGCGGGAAAAGTCTTCGTCACGGCCATTAGGGTGATGTCATCGGGATTGCGGCCGGCGCGGCGCGCGGACGCGGCCATGCGCTCCTGCACACGGAAAATATTATCGGAGACGGAGGGCAAGCTTGCAACCAATTCACACCGCGGCCGGCGAATGCCAGCCCCAGTTACATAATCGCGGTCGGAGGCGCCGGATCTTCGGGCCGCCCCGCATTAGCGAGCGGCACTCTCACCATCGCGATGATCAGGATGACCAGAGCGATCAGCGCTACGATAACCGGCGGCGTCCACTTGACCAGCGTTACGTCGTGTCCGCTACCCACGAAGCCGGCGATCACCAGTCCGCATAGCGCCTCCCCGGCAATTAGTCCGGAGGCGGTCAGCACTCCGGCGTTGTCGACACGAGCTTTCTGCGCATCATTGAAGTTGCGTCGGTCCCGTAGCTTGTCCGTGACCCAGCGCACCACGCCGCCCAGGAAGATAGCGAAAGTCGTGCCCAGCGGCAGGTACATGCCGACGGCGAACAGCATGACGCTTTTCACTTCGATCATGATCATGGCGAATCCCATGAGGATTCCCACGATCACCAGGGGCCAAGCCATATTGCCGCCGACAATGCCTTGCGAGAGCATGGCCATAAGTCCGGCTTGCGGCGCGGGCAGCGCCGGGCTGCCGAAATGATAGGCGCGATCCAAAATCATCAATGGGAAGAACAGCACGGCCGATGCGACCACCACGCCAAACAGGTCGCCAATCTGCATTTTCGAAGGCGTGCCGCCCAGAATGTGACCGACTTTCAGATCTTGCAGCATCTCGCCCGCGACCGCCGACGAGACGCACACCACGGCAGCAACGCCCAGCACTGCGGCCACCCCGCCTACCCCGGAAACGCCCAGCGCCACCATCAGCAGCGCCGCGACAACCAGCGTGCACAGCGTCAGGCCAGATACCGGATTGTTCGACGATCCGATCATGCCCACAAGGTTTCCCGATACCGCCGCGAAGAAGAAGCCGAGAATGATCATCACCACGGCGGCCACAATCGCGCCGGTCATGATTTGTGATCCGCCAAGATTTCCCGCGCCGGCAATGAAGTAGCGATACAGGAGAATCATGGCCACCAGCACGATGGCAACGCCGAGGAAAACGACCTTCGAGCTGAGATCGCGCTCCGTGCGATCCGACGCCTCGTGCGTCGCAGCCGATTTTTTCAGATCAGAGACCGCGCGCTTCATGCCGATACCGAGTTGCTTGCGCATCTTGAACAGCGTATAGCACGCCCCCACCAGCATGCCGCCGACCGCGATCGGGCGGACGATCGAGAAATAAATCGCTCCCGCGAGCGTGGGCCAGGCAATGGCTTGGCCGGTTTGGGGCTGCAGGTACGGGCCAAGGACAAAAGTTAGGAGCGGCACCAGCAGTCCCCAGGCGAGCACTCCGCCCGCGAAATTCAACGCCGCCAGCCGCGGCCCGATGATATAGCCGACGCCGAGGTATGCCGGGCTGACGTCCGGCCCGGTGAAGATGGTTGCACCCCCGGTCATAGTGGTCGCGACATTCGGATTCGTGCTCGTGCGCAGCAGTAGTTTCTTTCCCAGCGCGCCAATGTTCACGTTGAACGTGTTGCTGGCGCTGAAAACGTTGATCGCGCCCAGCAGGTAGATCAGTCCACCGAATCCCATGTTGGCGAACAGAATGTTTGCCGCCTTCGAACCTTGCTGACCAGCCTTGTGAATTTCCGACGCGGCCACTGATTCCGGGAATGGAAGCTCCGGATCTTCCACCATCACCCGCCGCAACAAGGTGACGAACATGATCCCGAGAAAACCCCCAATCACCATCAGCGCGAATGCCTGCGGGTAGCGGTCCATGGTGAGGCCGGGCCAGATCTGGGCCATGACGAACGCGGGGATGGTGAACACCGCTCCGGCCGCGACTGACTCGCCAATCGAGCCCACGGTCCGGGCAATGTTTTCTTCCAGCAGCGACCCTTTCATCAGCCGCAGCACCGCCATGCCAATCACGGCCGCGGGATAGGTGGCCGCGATGGTCATCCCGGCGCGCAAGCCCAGGTAGGCGTTGGCTGCGCCCAGGATGCCGGTCATCAGCATTCCGAGAAACACCGCTCGGAAGGTGAACTCCTTCATTTCCATGTTCTGGGGAACAAACGGGCGGTATTTCTTCTGGCCTTCTGCAGGGCTCACGGTCTGTGTGCTCATCGATGAGGACCTCGAAAACGGCTGTGTACGTACAAGATAACAGGAGGGCGCGCTTCGCCGACAGTCAATTACGCTGCCCCGCTTGGCGCCTCAGGAACCCCAGCGTCTTCTGGTTGAACTCCGCTACGTTCTCGTAGAGGGGCGCGTGGGCACATCCTTCAAATACCAGCAACTCGGAATTTCGAATGCCGCCCTTCATGCGGTCCGCGAAACGGGTGGATGTCAACATATCCTCTGCGCCGAACGTGATCAGGGTGGGTGAGGTGATGCGGTTCAACTGGGCCTCGACATCGTGCGCCATCACCGCATTCGATTGGTGGAGGAAACTGGGCACGGACTGCGGGGGGCGGCTGCGCACGAAATCAGACAACGATTGGATGTACTCCGGCTTGGCGGAATACAGTTCGGGCGTAAAGCACCAGGGGAAGAGCGCCAAAATCGCCATTTCAGGAACGCTGTCCAGCGCCTTGGCCACGATCTGCAGACTCTGAATGACAGGTTTCAGGAAGGCATCCGTCTTGGACCAGGCGCTGTGCAGGGACAACGAAGAAACCATCTCCGGATGTTTCACCCCCAGCCACATGCCAATCACAGCACCCAGCGATAGCCCGGACACGTGGGCGCGGGACACGCCGAGGGCTTGCATGAACGCGGCGATATCGTCGGCAAGAACTTCGGTCGAATACGCCCCATCCGGCTTATCGGTCTCGCCCGTTCCTCTCAGGTCAACGGAGATGCAACGAAAGTGCTTCGCATACTCCGCCACCTGGAACGCATAACAGGCATGATCGGCCGCGAGGTAAGGGATGAGGATCAACGGCTCGCCGGTTCCTTGCTCGTCGTAATTCATCGTGATGTGATTGGCTTTGATCTTCGGCACGGAAGCGTCTCCTTCCTGCTTGCTTGGTCTGCGCCAACGAACTCAGTCCCTCATGGGCGGTGAAACATCTTATGCGCTTTGGATGATACCCGAGAACAGGCCTGGTCGATGAACCCGCGGTTCGCTTCAATGCTTCGCTTCCGGCGCACGCATGCGAAAAGAGAATTCGTCCACTTTGTAGATGACCTCTCCCGGCGCGGCGGGAGTAGCCCTGACTTTTCCGTCGCGGACCGCCTCAAATGCGGTCACCAGCCGAGGCAGCACCGAAGGTGGCGCGACCGGAATGTTGTGTGCGCCCAAAACCCTTTTCACCTGTGGCGCCAGCGCTGCCAGTCGGCGAATCGATGCGTCGTAGGCCGCGAAGTCGGTCTCTGGACGGTACAGCCATATTGTTGCGGGATAATACGTGTCACCCGTGAACAGCAATCCGTTGCCGCGATCGAGAAGAGAAATAGCGTCCGGCGTGTGCCCGGGTGTGGCCAGCAACTCGAGTGTTCGCCCACCCAGGTCGATGCGGCTTCCATCTTGGATATAGGACGTAATCTTCCACGGTCTTGTGGCATAGCTTTTGCGATCGAACCCTTTGGGCAGACTGCCGCAAATCTGGTCGGCGGCGATTTCAGCCTGCGCATCTTGTCGCGAGCCCTGCGCGTTCTTGCGAGTGAAGTCGGTGTCCATCGCGTATATGGTTGCGAACTGCCAGTTATCGCCGACATGATCGTTATGCGTATGCGAGTTCGCGACGACGATTGGCAAGCGGGTCAGTTCCGCCGTCAACTTCTTCAGGTCGCTGATGCCCATGCCTGTGTCGAAGAGCAGGGCTTTCTGGTTGCCCGTAATTAGATAGCTGATAGTCTCTTCCGACTGGTGGGGTTCGTAGATAGCGAACACTCCGGCCGCGACTTTGTACACTTCAAACCAATTGTCGTGAACCGCTACGCGTTGCAGGCCCTTGTACTCGGGACGCGGCAGTGGACGGCACCATTCGGGGATGTTCGCTTGCGCACACAGCACTTGCGCCAGCACAAACAGCGGCGCCAGCGCGATTAGCAGCTTGCGGAGCGGTGATCGGATATGCGGCCTCCGGCCATGCAATGGCGAGACATGAAGGTACCATAGCAACAATCCGGCCATGCCCTTTTGGGTTCCGCCATTGCAATTGCGTGGCCCACACGGCGCGGCTATACTGAAAGGAATTCGCCCGGTTGGAGCCCCGAAACCTGCCGGACGAGGGGAGGAACGTCTTCAGCAGTAGCCGGAACCTAAGTCGGTCTGCCAAGTTAAACACCGCAAGCGCAAGCCCTGCTATCGTCTCCTGGGCGGAACGAATAGCCCAAAGCCTTTTCGCAACCCTGTTTCCGTCTGATTGCCGCCTTTGCGGTAGCCCCCTCATTAACATCTCGCGTCTTCCCGTCTGTGACGAGTGCCTTGACGCTATGCGGCCCATTGCCGTCGGCGTGTGCTCCATCTGCGGCGAAGGACTGGCGGGGCCGTATTCATGGGCGGGCGAACGGGGCGAGATCCGTTGCGGTCTTTGTCAGCATGCAACTCCGCCCTTCGTAAAGGCTGCGGCTTATGGCAGCTATGATGGCGGTCTGCGGGAATTGATCCACCTGCTGAAGTATCAGCAGGTCCGACCCGCATCTAACATATTGGGCAGGATGCTGGCGGAAACCATTAGCGATCTGCAGCCCAGCTTTGGCGAGACAAAACTGCTGGTGATCCCCGTTCCTTTGCACGCGCGCAAGCTGCGGCAACGCGGATTCAACCAGTCGGAGTTGATTGCGCGGGTGTCGCTGAAGCTTTTGCCCGCCGGGAATAGGCTGGAATTAAGCGCCGGAGTACTGGAGCGGCAACGCGAGACTGCGTCGCAGATTGGCCTTTCGCGGCATCAGCGGCGGGAGAACCTGCGCGGGGCTTTTCGAGTGCTCCAGCCGGAGAGCGTGTCGGAACGCGAGATCCTGCTGGTCGATGATGTGTTCACGACTGGGACCACGGTTTCCGAGTGCGCTCGCGTCCTGCGCAAGGCTGGCGCGCACAAAGTATGGGTGGCCACCGTAGCTCGGACCTTGCGAGCCGAAGTCCAGGGGGCCGCATCTCCGCGTGACGAGGAAGCGAATCATCTCTCCATGGCGGCGCATGGATGAAATCGTGGATTACGCCGCTTTGGCAAAATCTGGTTGGTTGATGTAGCCGCGTATGTCAGGACGAATGCACAACCCGTTCGGGGTAGGGAAGCCGAATGCGATGCCTCCCGTCTTGGTCGTCGGAGCCCACCAGGAGAGCGATGGGTATGCGCTTCACGCGCCGGTCCTGGTGCTGAACGCGTCCTATGAGCCAATCAATGTGTGCGCAGCGCGGAGAGCAATCGTGCTGGTGCTGAAGGGCGTGGCCATGGCCGAAGAGGAGAACGGGCATTACCTTCATGCCTCGCGGCTGGCCATCCGTGTGCCTTCCGTCATTCGCCTGCTTGAATACCGGCGCATTCCGCACCAGAGCCGGGCGCTTTCCCGTAAGAATATTCTCCTGCGCGACCGCAACTGCTGCCAGTATTGCGGAACCGTGCTGCCATCAAGCGAGCTCACCCTCGACCATGTGATTCCCCGGTCTCGCGGCGGCTCATCTACCTGGGAGAACCTGGTGGCATGCTGCCACGCCTGCAACCGGCGCAAGGGCAATCAATTACCCGACGAAGCCAACATGAACCTGATGCGCGAGCCCCGCGCATTCAACCTCCACACCAGCCGCCATATCATGCGTCTGATGGGCCGCTCGGACGATAAGTGGAGAAAGTATCTGTTCTATTAGCGGGCCGTTCTGTCCCTGCAAGCTGCCGCTGCGGCTAAATCTTTCAGCCGCACTTTCAAATTACCGGTTGTAACTATCTGCCCACCCACTTCACTTTTCCGGGAGGCAGGTATTCGCGGCTTCGTCTTTCGCAGCTGATCCCTTCTTGTCCTCCACGTTCGACTTCAGCCATTTGCGCAGCGGCTTGATATTGTTGAGTTCTTCGTCCACCTGCGTGGTGAGGTTGTCTTTCATCCCGATCGCCTGCGTGCGCACGCCGAAGCGGGTGGCGAAGCTCAGCACTTGCGTGCGCTGTGCGCGCGGAATGTCGAGGTTGATGATGTCACCTTCGCGAATGCCTCCAACTACGGCATCCGTCGTGTGCTCCAGGTTTGCCACTTGCGGATCCGACAACAACTGCTTGAGCTCGGCAATCTGGCCCTGGCTCAGCGAATTCAGGAATACCTGCGAGCGCGGTTTATCGTTCAGCAGCTGCTTGGTTTTTTCCACGCGGTATTTTCCCGAGTTGTAGACAATCATGCAGGTGCGTTCCACTTCTGCATCAACACTAACTTTCCGCATGGTCTCGATTGACGTGGTATTTTGCTGCGATGTAGAGGTGTAATCTTCCACCCACCGCACGAGATACGGATTCTTTTCCGACCCCTTGATTTCTGCCGCCGCTCCGTTGGTCGAAGGGTTTGAGCTTGCGCTGGCAGTCTGCGACTGGCCATTCACGCCCTCCGGCGGTATGCAGCGATTTGCAACCGCATATGGAATCGCGTGCTGCTGTTGTTTGGCGCGGTCCAACCACTTCAGAAGCGGATCGAGAGAGTCTTTGTACGGCTTGCGGCTGGCCCCGCTGGGAAAGTGCAGAGTTTGCCACCCGGTTGCACGATTGATCGCCAGTAGCAGTTGGTCCTGGTCTTCGTTTACCAATTCCATTTTGATCTGCTGCTGGGTGGCGCTCTTCAGCTTGTCATTGTCGAGCATCTGCCGCAGCTGGGCGACCTGGTCCGCCGGGAACGTACCTTCGTAGATGCGGCGTTGGAAGACGCCGGGCGCGATGCGCTCCAGGTGAAACTGGCCGTCACTCCGGACCAGCACGCACACATCTTCGGAGCGCGTGCCTCTCTCCAGTCGCAGGAAATACTGCGGCGTATTATCGGCATCCGCGGCACGGGCGAGGGAAAGCCCAAAGAAGAACACGCTGCACAGGCAAAGAGAAATCGTGTACCAGCACTTGGGCGTAAACATAACGCCAAAATTAGAGCACAACAAGCAGGCAGAGTCAGTGTCTTTTACAAATCATGACAGAAGAGACCAGCCAAGATTCGGCCGTCAAACCACGCGCCGGATTACCAGCGCCGAGTTCTTCGACCCGAATGCCACGCAATTGCACACCGCGTGCTCAACCTGCACTTTCCGGCCCGGCTGGGGAACATAGTCCAGGTCGCACTCTGGATCGGGGACATCGAGGTTAATGGTGGGGGGAATCTCTCCGTGCTGCATGGCGACGAGGGTGGCCGCCAGGCCTGCCGCCCCGCATGCGCCCTGGGCATGGCCGATCTGCGACTTCAATGCCGACATCGGAACCTCGTAGGCATGCGGGCCCAAGGCGAGTTTGAGCGCCCGAGTTTCGATCTTATCGTTCATTTCCGTAGAAGTGCCGTGCAGGTTTACGTAATCCACATCGGCCGCCGTAATCCCCGCTTCCTGCATGGCGAGCGTAACCGCGCGCGCGGGTTCTTCCGCGTCCTCTCGCAGCCGGACGCGATGAAACGCCTCGCAGGTGGACGCGTAGCCGGTTACTTCGGCGTAGAGGCGGGCGCCGCGCGCCTTGGCGTGTTCGTACTCCTCGAGCACGAACATCCATGAGCCTTCCGCCAGTACGAATCCGCTGCGGTCGGCCGAGAACGGCCGGGACGCGCGTTCCGGCGCGTGGTTCCAGGCTTGGGTCAGCGCGCGCATCAGGCTGTAGCCCTTGATGATGCCCGGCGTGATGGTTGAGTCCACGCCACCTACCAGGAACATGGGCAGCATCCCCGTCTGAATGTGCTGGTACGCGTAGCCCAAGGCGTCCGTGGAAGAGGCGCAGCTCGTAGTCACCACGTGACTGAATCCGCGCAGGCCGAATCTCATGCTGACTTCACTGGATGTCGTACCGATGGTTCCGCTGGGAATGCAGAACAGGCTGACTTGCTTCACCCGGTCCGCATGCCAGAGGCGGTATTGCTCTTCGGAAAATTCCTGCGCTCCTCCGCCCGAGCCGAGAATCACTCCCATCTTGCGCTGTTCGTCCAGCGACATCGATGCAGGGTCGAGGCCGGCATCGGCAAGCGCTTCTGTCGAGGCGGCAATGGCGAGCGGGACCACTCGCGAAACGTGCTTGCGCTCTTTCGCGTCGACCCACGCGAGTTCATCGAATTCCGGAATCTCACCCGCAATGTGCACCGGAAGCGCCGCTGGATCGAAACGCGAAATGCGTTTGACTCCCGACTTGCCGGCGAGGATCGCACGGCAGAAAGCCTCTTTGCCGATGCCATTCGGGCTTACCACACCCATTCCGGTGATGACGACGCGTGCAAGCATTTGAGCCAATGGTTCCGTTCCATGCGGCCGGTTGCTGTGTGCGCATGGTCAATCCATAAAGCGGGCGTCTCTGCGACGATGTATCCCACAGGACGCGAACTTGTCACTCGGCCCCATCCCGCTGACCAACAACCGAGCCGGCACATTCTACAGGTAATTCTCTCTTGTGATGCACTGGCGCAGCGCTTCGTCACGGCAAAATGGGATAATCGAAGAATGGCGCTGGGCCTCTACATCTCCGTGCCTTTTTGCCGGACCAAGTGTACCTACTGCAACTTCGCCTCCGGCGTCTTTTCCCGTTGGCTATTTACGCGCTATATTGACCGCGTTTGCCGGGACATCGCCGACGCATCCCATCTGGCACCCGCCCTGGGCGGCCGTTTCGATCGAGCGGTTGACTCTATTTACCTGGGCGGCGGAACCCCATCTCTTCTGGATGTAGCACAGCTGGAACGGCTGTTTGTCACGATTCAGCAAAATTTTCATTGCGACCCGGCTGCGGAAGTCACCGTGGAATGCGCTCCGGGCACGCTTAGTGGCGACTTCATCGACGCGCTCTGCCGTTGCGGCGTGAACCGCGTCAGCCTCGGTGTGCAGTCATTTGTCGACCGTGAAGCCGCGGCCATCGGGCGTCTGCACACTCAAGCCACGGTGTTCAAAGACATCGAGCGCCTCCGCTCCGCGGGCCTGACGAACATCAACGTCGATCTCATCGCCGGGTTGCCGCACCAGAGCAGTGAGAGCTGGGCATATTCGCTGCAGCAGGCGATCGCAACCGGAGCGCCGCACGTCAGCGTTTACATGCTGGAGGTCGACGAGGATTCACGTTTGGGCCGTGAGTTGATCGCGGGCGGAACCAAATACCTCGCTCATCATGTTCCCGACCAGGACGCAATCGCCGATTTTTACCTTGCCGCTTGCGAGGCGCTCAATGCCGCCGGGCTGGGGCAGTATGAGATCTCGAACTTCGCCCGCAGCGGTTTCGAGTCGCGCCACAACCTGAAGTACTGGACGCGTCAGCCTTACCTTGGCTTTGGCGTCGATGCTCACTCCATGTTGTACGCCGATGCCGTGTCGCAACGCGCAGATTCGGGCGCCAATCGCGAAGATCGCACAACCGCAGTGCGCTTCTCCACGCCCGAGTCTCTCGAGGACTTCACGGCCGGCGCTCCGCCGTCGCGGATTCCGGTATCCTACCGGGCCTCGTTGGAGGAAACGCTGTTTCTAGGGCTAAGGCTGAACCGTGGTGTTGATCTGGGCGTGATCGAGCAGGGAAGCGCACTGCAGGCTGATTATGGATCTTTGTTCGCCGAGTGCGCCGACGCCGGGCTGCTAGAGAGACATGGCACCAGTATCCGGCTGACTCAGCTCGGCCGCCTGCTGTCGAACGAGGTGTTTGAGCGCGTTTTATCCAGAGACCATGTGCCCGTCGCGCCCGATGCCACTGCGCACGACGATGGCGCGCACGATCGTGCTCCCTCGCTTCACGCGTCACGATAGCCGTCTCCGCTCCGGACTCGAAGAGCTTATAATCCGCGAGTCGACAACTGCATACCTGGGGTGCTGAATGGGCCTCTATTCGCATTACGACGGCGCGCATAATCATCCGGTCAATCGCGCTCTGCACATGATCGCCATACCGGTGGGATTTTCTTCGCTGGTCGTGGTCTGGTATCACTGGATCATTGGCCTGCTGCTGATCCCGTTGGCATTTTCGCTGGCATGGCTTGGCCACCTGATTGAAGGAAACAAGCCGGCATTCCTGACGAATCCGGCGCACGTCTTTGTAGCACCGCTGTGGATGGCAAGAAAGATTCTGGGCAAGCAAAAGCAAGCCTAGAAAAGCACGAAGCGGAACCACTGAAGTCGCGGTCCCGCTTTCCGAGCCTATAATCTGTCTTTTGCGAACCGGCTATTCGCGCGCAGACGACGGCACTCCCGCCTTACGGGCCTGTTCCTGCATGTCGTCGAGCTTCTGCTTGGCCTCGTCCACCGCCTTTTGCTTATCGGCAATCTTCTGCTTGTACTCGGCGTCCTGCTTGTCCCAATCGGCCGAGTTGCGGAGCCGATTGCCGACGTCCGCGTACATGGCAGCAGCCCGCAGGCGGTACTCGCGTTGTAAAACGTCCAGTTCGCGGGTCAGCAGGTCGATCTGGTCTTTCTGTGCGCCAATGTTTTTCTTCCACTCGTCATTCTGAGCGTTCTTCGCCGCAGCATCATCGCCCGCCGGAACTCCCGCAGCTTTTTTTTCGCCCTGGTCTTTGTTCGCGTCCGCAGCATTGGCGTCAGCAGAGGCGTCCGCAACTGGCTGGTCCGGGTTGGCGCTGTCCTTGGTTTCGGCGGGAGCCTGGCCGACCACGTTGATGGTGGTGTTCTGCGGCAAGTTGTCGTTGTCGAAGCGCTTGCCCTCGTGCGCCTTTTGTGGCGGCTGTTGTTTGCGCACGGAGCGCGCGTAGTCACCCAGTGGCTTCTCGTCCTGCCCTAATGCCGAAGTGGAAAGCAACATCGCTGCAGCCAGCGCAGCAAAAAGCACGATCGTGCGTTTCATGTTCTTTATCCCCGTGTTCTGTGCCCCCGGTTCTTCCCATAGGGAAGCTATACCGGGTGCATCTTAATGTGTTTCCGAAGCTGCCTTCGCCGCCTTGGCGCCGGCAAGAAATCCTCCGATGGTGCGGTCCAAGTGACTGGCCTCCGCCGCGATGTCACCCGCCAACTGCCTGGCCATATCGGGATCGCGGTTCTGCGCCAACTGCTGCGCGTAGCCCGAGATCGTCACCAGGGAACCGCGCAAGGCGAGCGCCATCTCCGCTGACATCTCGCCGCGCATGTCCTGCTGCCGTCGAATTTCCGCGATGGGTGTCAGATCGTTGATCAGGCAAGCCGCTCCCAGCAGCGCGCCATCTGCGCCCGGCACAGGCGAAATCGTCAAGTCCAGAAAGCGCTGTTCGCCCGAGGGTGTCGAGTAATGAGCCTCAAGCTGGCGCAGGGGAACGCGGCTTTGCAGCGTGGATTGCACCGCTTCGGCCACCGTGAAGCGACGGCTGCCGCTGGCATTTTGCACCAGCGTGTCGCGAAACAATTCCCCCGCATTCATGCCGACCGGAGAGGCGAATCCCAGAATCTGCTTGGCCGCGTGATTGGCCTGGCGCAGAAGACCCTGGGTGCTGAAAAACAAAACTCCGGACGAGAGATTCGAAAGCACGGCGGCGCTGATGTTCTCCGAAACTTTGGCCCGCCTGCGCTCCGCCGCCTGCTGCGCGCTCAATTCATGCTTCTGCTGCTTCAACTGCTGTATGACCGCATGATAGGTCTGCAAGGGGAACGCTTCCGCCGCGGGCCGCGCCGGTTCCTGCAGCGATTCCTCTTCTTCGGTCAGGCTGTGACGCATGCGCCGCATCATGAGCACGCCCATGACGAAGGCGAAGATCGCAGCGAACAAGCCCAACGCCATTCGGATGACCAGCGGATTGGCGAAAATCTTCACATCAGCCCCCAATACCAGTGCAGGAGCTGGTTTCCATAGAAGAGCGCGAACAGCGCCATGCTGCCGAGAAATACGCCGAAGGGCATCTCGTATCGTCGCCACACCAGTTGCGTGGACTGCCATGCGCGCGCCTTGGCAGCTTGCGGCGAAAGCCCCGGACGGCTGAGAAAACGTCGTCGCCGCTTGATCCACACCATGACAATGGTCGCCACTCCGAACAGCGATCCGGTGACCGAGCCCGCGAACAGCGTGAACACCGTGAGCTTGAGTCCGAGGAAGGCGCCCACCATCGCCATGAGTTTCACGTCTCCGAAACCCATCCCCTCCGCATGCCGCACCTTCAGGTAGATAGCGCCGGCCCCATAAATGAATGACGCTCCCACGGCCGCGCCCAGGCCCGAATCGAGCAACGAAAGCAAGCGCGACCAGACATCGTGCGGCAGCGGAGGAGAAATCACTCCCGGCAAAATCTGCGAGGCCAGGTCATTCACTGGCACGACCAGGCTGAAGCCTAGCCCCAGCACCACTCCCGTCAGCGTCAGCTTGTTGGGGAGGAGCTTGGTCTCGGCATCGGTAAAGATCAAGCCAAGCAGCAGGAAGCCGAACACGCAATACTTGAGCGTTGCCAGGGTCAGCCCAAAATGCCAGTAGCAGGCCAGAAACAGGGTGCCGGTGAGCACTTCAACCAACAGGTACCGAGGCGAAATCGGCGCGCGGCAATACCGGCAACGTCCGCGCAGCAACAGCCAACTCAGCACCGGGACGTTGTCATAAAAAGCGATTGGGCGGCTGCAATGAGGACACGCCGAGCGCGGGCTCACCACCGAGAGTTCGCGCGGCAGCCGGTAAATGCATACATTCAGAAAGCTGCCGAACGTGAGCCCGAAAAAAAACGCCGCCAATGCGAAAAAAGGGTCCAACGATCCTTCTCGTTTTCTAAGCGCAATCCTGCCTTGGATTTGCCTCGATTATAAGGCCCCTATGCCGGGCAACCCCAAGGTACCAAAGGGAATGTACTTCCAGGCGAATACCAGCAGGATGTTTGACTTGGACTCTATCGCCGGGCTGCTCAGGAATCTAATTAGTTACAGGAATCAGCAATCTACTCTATGGATTGCCGCCATCGTACATGGGAGAGTTGTACAAGCCAAAGTTGTAAAGTCCTCCGCGCTTATCAACTCTGACCTGAACGCGAATCCCTGCGAACCACTTAGCCAGGGTGACAGTCTAACTTTCGAGAATTCCTGTGCCCACACGGATCCTGATTGTCGACGACGACGCCACCATCCGCCGGCTGATCCGCCGTTTGCTGGAAGCGGAAGAAGGCTGGCTGGTTTGCGGAGAGGCGAGCAATGGCGCGGATGCCGTCGCCAAGAGCGAGAATCTGCACCCCGACCTCATCGTCATGGATCTGGCCATGCCCAACATGAACGGGCTGGAGGCGGCACGCCAGATTTCTTATGCGCAACCCTGCATCCGTATGCTGCTGCTGACGGTGCAACAGCTCTCGACCCAACTGGCGCAGGAAGCGCGGAAGGTCGGGTTTCGCGCCGCGGTCTCCAAGAATACGGGCGCCGAGGTCATCCACGCAGTCGGTGCGCTGCTGCAAGGGCAAGTTTATTTTCCGGTCGACGACTCACACGCCGCGTGAGCCGCAGGGTTCAGAACGTAAGCGGGGAAGTGCACGATCAGGAATGATTGGGCGCGATTTCTACCCTGCTACCACACGCCCCGGTATTCAGCAGATGGAAGTAACGTCTCGCCTTCTTCACATCCTTCGCGATCTGCTCGCGCAACGCATCCACTGAAGGAAATTTGATTTCGTCCCTGAGCCGTTGCAGGAAGTAGAGCTCCACTTCCGTTTCGGGCGTCAACTCAAGGGGATGGAAGTTCAGCAAGTGGGTTTCGATGGCGAACGATTCGGCTCCAAAGGTGGGGCGGTTACCGACGTTGGTCACGGAGTCAAAGCACTCCTGTGCCACCCGGGTGCGGGTGATGTAGACACCATCCTTCGGCACCATCTCTTCGTAGCGGCTGAGATTGATCGTGGGCACCGTGTACTTCGATCCGTAACCACGGCCGCGGCCCGGGATGGAGAGAATGCTGAAGGGCCGTCCCAGCAGGTGACGCGCACGGCTTACCCCGCCTTCGGCCAGGAGTTTGCGGATCTGGCTGCTGGAGACGCGCTCGCCCCGCAATTTCATCTCGGGATAGACTTCGACGCGAAAGCCCATGTCGCGGCCGAAATCCGCGAGCATTTTCACGTCGCCGGCGGCCTTGCGTCCGAAGTGAAAATTGTAGCCCTCGTGCACTTCGCGGGCGTGCAGGCGCTTTTTCAGAATCTTTTCAGCGAACTGATGCGGGGTCATCAGGGACAGATCGCGAGTGAAGGGAAGGAGGAGAGCCGCGTCGAGACCGGTTTCGTCCAGCAGGCGGATCTTTTCGGCGGTCGGTGTCAGCAACTTCAGGCCCGCATCGGGACGAAGAATGCGCACCGGGTGGGGTTCGAAAGTGACGGCCATGGCCCGGATGCCCTGGGCGTGCGCCCGCTCCACCATTTCGCGGATTACGTGCCGATGCGCGCGGTGCACGCCATCGAAGTTGCCGATGCTGAGAATGGTCGGCCCGAAGTAGGCCGGAACATCGTCGAGTTTGTGGAAGATCTGCATCGCTCAATACGCAAGCACATGCCAGGGAACGGCCGACCGCTGGCTGCGGCTAAATCTCAAACTCCAACTTCATCCCGTCGTACGACAGACGCACATTCTCCGGCAAAGTTGCGTTCGTGCTCTGGTGCGGCAGGTCATGACAGATATGGGTGAAGAAAGCGCGCTTCGGTTTCAGCTCGTCCACGATGCGCAAAGAATTTTTGACGGTTGAATGCGTCGGGTGCGGCCGGTGACGCAGCGCGTCGAGAAACAGAATATCCAGTCCCTGCAATTGCGGGTACGAGGTTTTCGGAATCGAGCTGAAATCCGTGAGGTATGCGGCCGATCCGAAGCGATAGCCGTTGATTTCGGATTCGCCGTGGATCACGGTCACTGGATCAAAACGCGCCCCAAATAACGTGACTGGCCCATCGATCAGGTTCAGGTGCACTTTGGCTATGCCGCCAAACTTGTAGTCGTTCTCAAAAATGTAGCGGAACATGCTGCGCAGGAAATCGGCGGCTTCTGGACGCGCGTACAGCGGGATGCCCCCGGGCTGATGGAAACTCAGCGGGCGCAGGTCGTCGATCCCGAGGATGTGGTCGGCGTGGGTGTGCGTGTACAGCACCGCGTCGATCTTTTGGATGTGCTCGCGGATCGCCTGCTCACGAAAATCCGGCGTGGTGTCGATGAGCACCGATTTGCCGGCGTATTGCACGAGGATCGATGGCCGGGTGCGGCGGTCCCGGGGATCGATGGAATGGCAGACCGCGCAATCGCAACCGATGGTGGGCACACCCATGGATGTGCCGCTACCCAGGACGGTGAGGCTTGCCTTCATCGCGGATTGGGTTTTCCGGTGGTGCCCGAAGCTTGCGGCGGACGGGCCAGCGCGTTCGTGACCTCGACGTATGCCATGCGTAGTTCGTAAAGCGAGTTTTGCAGGAATTGCTGCTCCGCCGCGCTCAGATTGCCCTTGGTCTTGTCAGCGAGCAGGCCCAGGGTGTCGATGGTTTGCCGCGCGCCAATGAGATCAACCTGCGGCTGTGCGCCTTCCTCGCGCATGAGGCCGAGTTGCAGCATGGCGCTCATGTAGAGCGAGGCGAGGAAGCGCTCGAATGTCATTTCCAGCTCTTTGGCGGAGTGGCCGCTGAGTTCGACCCGGGCGTCAAGAGCTTTCGAGGATTTCCGATAAGCGTCAGCCTGCTGCTGCTGTTCCGCCGCTGTCGGCGCGGCCGGCATGTCGGGGAACTGGCTGACGTTGTCCTTGGACTCCGCGGGAGCCTCGCCGCGAGGCGCAGTGCTGACCTGCGGCTGGGCCGGAGAGGGAGCCTTTGCCGGCTCGGATTGTTCGGCAACGTCTTTGCGCAGTTCACCTTCGGAGGTGAAGAGGCGGCGGTCGGTGACCGTAAATTCCGGTTGCTTCTTTTCTGCCATTGGGGAGAACTCCGTCGCTTTTCGTTCTTATCTTTCGTCCGCTTCTCGGCGCGCGACCAGACTAGCAGCGCCTAAGAATTACGCACTATGTTCAATTTCGCTTCGCCCGCTATTAATTCATTTCCGGGCAGTGCCGCCTCTTTGCGGATGTAGCCAAGCGCCATCCCGTGATCCCCGCCGCTGCCAGGCAATATGGCGGAACTTGTGATCTCGCCTACATCTTTTCCCGCGGACTGAATCTTTGTCCCCGGCGCGGGCACGGCGCCGTCGACCCGGAACTGGCTGAACTGGCGATGCACGCTGCCGCGCGAGCGTATCCGCTCCACAATTTCCTGTCCCACGTAGCAGCCCTTCGTGAAGTGCAAGGCGCGATCCTGGCTTGTCTCCTGAGGCAAGTCGCGTTCGCGAATGTCCTGGCCATAACGCGGGATGCCGCGGGCAATCCGCTCCAGTTCAAGAGCTTGCATGCCGACCGGAGTAGCTCCCGCCGCAAGCAGAGCGTTGCGCAAGGTGCCCATGCTCTCGGGAGGAAGCCAGATTTCAAATGACTCGCATTCCAGGTTGTCTGTGCGGACGATGGTGAGTGCAATCTGCTGCCAGGTCATGTCCTGAAACTGCAGCAGCTTCAACTCGGGCACCTGGATTGCGGCTGCCGCCAGGATGCGTCGCGATTCCGGACCCATGGTCACAGCCGCGAGCAGCTTGCCGGTAACATCCGCGACTTCGACATCATCCATGATGATGTAGCGCTCGAAAATTTCCTGCACCTTGCCGGTCAGCAACTTGTCCACGTCGATCAGCAAGGAATCGCCGCGGTTAAAAGCATATAGATCCGCGAGAATGTGTCCTTGCGGATTAAGCAGAAATGCGTACACGCCGTGCCCCGGCGCAAGGTCACGAATGTTGTTGGTGACCATGCCATTCAGCCAGCGCACGCGATCGCCGCCGATAAGCGCCAGCTTGGCGCGATTCGCAGCCTCGTAGAAAGCCCCACCCTGGTGAAGCGCAGCGTACTCCGCCCGAATGTTGTCCGGGAGTGTAGCCGTCCCGGCGTTGTGAGCCTGGGAAGGGTTCTGCTCGTGATGTTCAACCGTGAAAGCCATCTCTCTGTACGATTATAACGAAGTAAAGAATTGCCTGGCTGCACACTGGATCAACACCTAGGCGTCCTACTCCGCAAAATTTTGGACCGGTGACTAGGTCAAGGCGCAATTCTTTTAAGTGGCTGCGATTCGGAAAGAGTTCCAAAACGGTCCGAATTTCCATCGAATTGCCGATTAGCCGGCAGTTATCGTTATTTTCATTCTACGGCTCTCAGCGCGCACGCCATGGCGGCAATGATCCCAAGGGTACCCCGCCGAGAGATTGTGCCTCTCCGACCATCGTAGCGCAATTACTAGCCATTCTGGCAGTCGGTCCAAGCTGGTTTCTGTCACCTCGGAAGGCCTTCATATCGGCTTACCTCATATAGCTAAATGATAATATTCTTGTATGCTGCTGATATTACTCGCCTGTGTTAACGTTTGACCCGTGAACCCCAACAAGCGCATTGCAGTAATTCCGGGCGACGGAATTGGAAAGGAAGTCATACCCGAGGCCGTGAAGGTGCTGGACGCCACAGGCGCGCCTTTGGAGATGACGCACTTCGATTGGGGCGCCGACCGCTACCTGGCTGACGGGGTGACGGTGCCTCCCGACGGCTTCGCCATGTTGGGCCGGGACTTCGATGCCGTCCTGGTGGGCGCTTTCGGCGACCCCCGGGTAAGGACCAATATTCACGCCAAGGAAATTCTGCTGGGCATGCGTTTCCAGATGGACTTATACGCCAACGTGCGACCGGTGCGATTGTTGGACGAAGCCCTCTGCCCGCTAAAAGAAATCGAGCCGAAGGACATCGATTTCGTCGTGGTGCGCGAAAACACGGAGGGTGTCTACGGAGACCTTGGCGGAGTTTTCAAGAAGGGAACTCCTGACGAGATCGCGATCCAGGAGGACGTGAATACCCGCAAAGGCGTGGAGCGTGTGATCCGCTATGCGTTCGAGTATTGCGAGCGGCACACCGCGCATGACGGCAGTTCGCGTACCCGGGTGCTGCTCTGTGACAAGTCGAACGCCATGACCCATGCCGGGGGGCTGTGGCAGCGCGTGTTTCGCGAGGTCGCGGCGGAGTATCCGCAGATCACGCCCGACCACATGTACATGGACGCGCTCTGCATGCAGATGGTGCGTGATCCCAGGCAATTCGATGTGATCGTCACCAACAACATGTTTGGAGACATCATCACCGACCTGGCGGCTGGACTGCAGGGCGGCCTGGGGATGGCGGCCAGCGGGAACATTCATCCCGGCAAGACCTCGATGTTCGAGCCGGTCCACGGTTCGGCGCCGCCTATCGCCGGCAAGAATATCGCGAATCCCTTTGGCGCAATTCTCACGGCGGCGATGATGCTGAGCCACCTGGGATTTGAGGCGGAGGCGGAAAAGATCGAAGCGGTCGTGCTGGATGCGCTCCGGGAAAAGAAGACGACGGTGGACATTGGCGGCAGCCAGGGAACAAAAGAAGTCGGCGACTGGGTCGCCCAGCAACTACGGCGCAGTTAAGCAAACGGCGGCGCGATTCAGATCCAGGCGGGGAACTCTGCCCGGCGCAACACCAGGGATGACCCCCGCCATCCAGGCTTCATCGCGCATCAGAATAGACATCACGATGAACGATCTAACGAAAAGATTTTTTGCCGCGAGCGGCTGGTTAGTTTTGCTGCTCGCCCTAGTTGCGGGCATTGCGTGGGGACAGGCAACAACTCAATCGCCTGATTCCGGCGCTCCGGCCGCGCCCGCCGCCAATGCCGACAAGGGTCCGCAATCACAAGACAATCCCGCACAGGGCACTCCAGACAAGAGTTCGCCAGATTCTCGCGGCAGGGACTCGCAACCTGGGCAGAACGACCAATCCGCGGAATCCGGCGAGCCCCAGGGCGAGCACCACATCACGCAGGCGGAGGCGAACGAACTCTTTCGCTCGGTGGACGAGATCCTTAGTTTCGCCAGTAAAGACACTGCCCTGCCCATCCACAAAGAGGTGAAGCGGCGGCTGGCCAGCCGCGATGAAGTTGTGGCTTTCGTGGAAAAGCACATGTCCGATGACGAAGATGCGCAACGCCTGCGGCGCTCGGAGTTGGTGCTGAAGAAGTTTGGGCTGCTGCCGCCTGATTTCGACATGCAGAAATTCCTGGTGGCGCTGCTCCGGGAGCAGGTGGCCGGCTATTACGATCCCAAAACCAAAGCCGTGAACCTGCTTGACTGGATTGACGCGGAACAGCAGAAGCCGGTACTGGCCCACGAACTTACGCATGCGCTGCAGGACCAGTCGTTCGGGCTGGAGAAATTCATGAAGGCTGCGGATTTCGACGTGGACAAAAAGAAAGATCCGCGGCCCGAAGATATCGATCGCGACGAAGCGCTGGCCGCGCGCCAGGCCGTAGTCGAGGGGCAGGCCATGGTGGTGCTGCTCGACTACATGCTGGCGCCCATGGGGAAGTCGCTGCTGACTTCACCGGACATGGTGGCGGCGCTCAAGGCCGGCATGCTCGTAGGGACGGCGGATTCGGTCACGTTTCGCGATGCCCCCATCTATCTGAAAGAGGCACTCACGTTTCCCTACCGCTACGGAATTGATTTCGAAACCGAGCTGCTGACCAGGGGAGGGAAGCAGAAGGCGTTCGCCGAGGCTTTCACCAATCCTCCCAAGAGCACGCGTCAGATCATGGAACCGCAGACCTACCTTTCAGGGGAGAGGCTCGACCCCATGCGGTTGCCGGACTTCGAACATGATTTCAAGAGCTACGACCGTTTCGATATCGGGGCGATCGGCGAATTCGATGTGGCGGTGCTGGTCGACCAGTACGCCGGAGCAGAGGCTTCGAAGCGGCTCTATCCGCACTGGCGTGGCGGCTATTACTACACCGGGCGGCCAAAGGGGGATGCATTGGCTCCGCTGGGATTGCTTTACATTTCGCGTTGGTCGAGTGCTGAGGATGCGAGCGATTTTGCCGAAATTTACGCCGGCTATCTGGCGAAGCGCTACCGGCGCGCGCACGAAGTCGAGATGACGACCGTGGAGAAGCGTCAATCACCGAAACTGATCACCGTGTCGAGTACCCCGGCCACTCTCAGCGGAAAACATGAGTGGCTGACGGAAAATGGCCCTGTGTGGATCGAGGTCGCGGGAAACACAGTCCTGGTGAGCGAGAGCCTGGACCAGGCTACAACCGAGACGGTCGAGCGCGAAGTGTTAGAAGGTAAGACTGTAAAGTAACACCTAACCCGAGACCGCCTGGGCGCGAACCCTGCCGCGCCACTGCACCTGTTCGACGGCGCCGATCACGAACATCCAGAAGCTTGCTCCCAACAAGGCGAACAAGCTGGCAATGGCGAAAGGCCAGAAGAAGCTGGCGGTGCGGTCGAGCACGAACCCGGTGAGCGCGGGCGCCACCACGCCGGATAAATTCCCCACGAAGTTCTGCATGCCGGTCCAGCGGCCCGCGGCTGGCGGTCCCGCCAAAGTCTGCGTGATCGCCCAGATATTCGAGGAACAGATGCCGAAGCCGATGGTGGCGCAGATCAGGGCCGGAACGCAAAGAGACGCGGGCGCAATTACGGTCGCGACAAGAAAGATGGCGGCGATCCCCATGCCTCCGGCGGTAAATGTTTTGCGCACCAGCGTCGGGCTGGCGCCGGCGTCGATCCAGCGGTCCGAAAGCCAGCCGCACACGGTACCGATCACGGCTGCGGAAAGGTAAGCAGACCCGGCGATTTTGCCCATCTTGTCCATGGAGAAGCGGCGTTCACGAACCAGGTAATAGGGAAGCCAGGTGATCAGGAAATAGCTGATGTAGTTCCCGCAGAACAGGCCGCCGCAGCTTCCCCACGCAGAGCGCAGGCGGGCAAATTCAGCCAGGGTGGGGGCGCTGCCCGCGAGCGGTGGCGCCGCGGAAGATTGCCGGCGCGGCATCCATCGGAACCACGGGACCAGCCACAGCAGACTGACGATGCCTAGAACGACGAAGAACGATCGCCATCCAAACCTGGCCATGAGCATGCCACCCACCAACATTCCGAACCCGGGCCCGCTGGTGAGTCCGGCTGAAATCAGGGAGTTGGCGAAGCCGCGCTGGTCTTCGGGGAAGTGCAGGGCAAGAATTTTTGAATAAGAAGGATAAGCGACCGATTCGCCGAGACCCAGCACCAGGCGCACGGCGAACAGCACCGCGAAACTGTGCACGATCCCGGTTACCGCGGTGGCGCTCGACCACAGAAAGAAGCCGGCCGCCATCACCCAGTAGACGTCGACACGATCCACCAGCCAGCCGGACAGGAGCTGTGCGGAAGCGTAGGTCCAAAAGAAAGCGGACAGGAGCATTCCCAGTTGCGACGCGGAGAGACCCAGTTCCGTCTTGAGCAGCGGAGCGGCGATGGAAAGATTGCCGCGATCGATGTAGTTGATGAACACCGAGATAGTGAGGAGAGTGAGGATCTTCCAGAGAGCGCTCGTGAGCCGCTGATGAGCCGCGGGGCGCATAGACAAAGGGGGCAATTCTAGCAGAGGCGGACGGATTTCTTGCGGAGCTTCTCTGCTAGGGCCGGACGCGCGAAGGCTGATTTCTGCGCGGGAGGCTTTGCTCCGCTAGTGTTTCTTGTCTTTGTCGCTGGACGTGTCCCCCAGAAAGTGTCGAACGGTGGCATCGACTTCGATCTGTTTTCCGGCGCGATCCAGTACCAGCTTTCGGGTCTGGCCGGGATTGCCTTCAAGGGACGACCAGACTTGTCCCATGGTGGCGCCGGTGGCGCGGGCTCCGTCGGAAGAGATCAGCACATCGCCGGGCTGCGCTTCTGGAACCGAAGGCTTGCCGTCGTAGTCCGCGATCCCGAGGATGGTGTAGCGACCGTCGAGTTCGGGACGCAGGATGAAGCCGATGACGTCCATGTCGCGCGGTTTATAGAAATTGCGCAGGTCGAGATAGAGAGTCTCATGCTTGTAATCGAGGCCCACGCGATAGTTGATGAGGGCGCTGGCCCCGAGCAGGCCCGCGGTTTCCATGCCGGCGCGTTTCTGGATGAACTCCATGATGTCGGTGGGCAGCGTGGAGAAGATCACATCGGTGAGGGCAACGGGGCCAAACTGCAGGCGCGGAGCTTTAAGCAATTGCGCGTGGGCTTCATCGCTCATGCCCCACAGGTTCGCGATGCTGATGGCGCCGGTCATGTGCGGCCAGTCCGGGTGCGCGCGCTCGAAGTCGGCGAGCAGGGCGCCGGAGAGGAAACTCACGGGCGTGCCCACGTCCAGGCCGAAATTGTAGTTCTTGTTTTCCAGCTTGCTGGGAACCTGAACCAGACCGTTCTCGGAATTGAGCAGCAGCTTGCTCTTGACACCCTCGAATTTGAGCGTGCCGGGCGCAGCGATCGTGAACTCGCGATCCGGGTAGTTGATGAGGATGTCGTAATTGCGCAGCACCGAGGATGGCAAGTTAATTTCCGCGCTGAGGCCGGGACCGACCGCATCCGCCGCGGTGGCCTTCGCTTCCTTGATGCCGGCGAAAGAGATTTCCATTCCGCCGAGGATAACGGCGCGCGGAGCCTGCGCGGTTCGGCCCTTGCCGCCGATGTGCTCGCGAGTTTCGCTGCTGAGCGGAAGATTCATGAGCTTGGCGACGTTTTCGGTGATCCACAAATCGGGGTTGCCATTGTCCACCCAGGCGCGCACGCGCTTGGTGGTGCCATCCGGCAAGGGAAGGCGAACGTCGACGATGATGCGGTCGTGGTCGAGGGTAATGGGCACCGTGGCTGAGTTGGAGGGAGCCGGACTGGCGAACGCTGCGCCGGCAAGAAAAAGCAAAAGCGCGACCGCGGATTTCATGAGGAAATTGTAAACGTTGGCGATCGATTCACGCTGCTGACGCCCGCATTGCAGGGATTGCGCTCAGCATCAGATTCATAATTCTGGGCAAGGCGCGCAAGACCCGGCCGTTTCCTCATCCTGTATAATCACCAGTTTTCTTTCCATCGCGAAACTGTCAGGAGAAGCATAGGTGCAGGCGGAGATTGGGATCATCGGGGGCAGCGGGTTGTATCACATGCCCGGCTTCACCGAGACGGAGGAAGTGCGGTTGACCACTCCGTTCGGCGATCCCTCGGAAATGTATGTGCTCGGCAAGCTCGAAGGGCGCAAGGTCGCGTTTCTTTCGCGCCATGGCCGCGGACATCGCCTGATGCCGACAGAGTTGAATTACCGCGCCAACATTTACGGATTCAAACAGCTTGGGGTGGAACGGATCGTATCGCTGTCGGCAGTGGGATCGTTGAAGGAAGAGCATAAGCCGCTGGATTTTGTCATTCCCGACCAGTTTTTCGATCGCACCCGACATCGTGTCGACACCTTCTTCGGCAAAGGCGTGGTGGCGCACGTTTCACTTGCGGATCCGGTGTGCGTGGAACTGGGCTCGGTGGTGGAGCGCGCCTGCAAGAAGACCCAGGTTGAGGTGAAGCGCGGCGGAACTTACTTATGCATGGAAGGCCCGCAGTTCTCGACCAAGGCGGAATCGAACCTCTACCGCAGTTGGGGCATGGACGTGATCGGGATGACCAACCTGCAGGAAGCCAAGCTGGCGCGGGAAGCCGAGATCTGTTACGTGACGGTGGCGATGGTTACCGACTACGACTGCTGGCATCCGCACCATGATTCGGTAACCGTGGACCAGATCATTGCCGTGCTGGTAAAGAATGCGGAGAACGCAGCCAGGGTGGTCCGCGAAACGGTGGCGGCAATGCCGAAGTCAAGAGGCTGCAAGTGCGGCTCGGCGCTGGGGCACGCCATTATCACCGAGAAAGACAAAATTCCCCCGGCTACGCGGCAGAAGTTGAAACTGATCCTGAACAAATACCTGGAAACGAAAACATAACGAATGAGCATACTGGTGGTGGGTTCGGTTGCATTCGACAATATCGCCACGCCTTCCGGTCGCGTGGAAAATGAGTTGGGAGGAGCGGCGACTTACTTTTCGCTGGCCGCGAGTTATTTCAGCGATGTGCGGGTAGTCGCCGTGGTGGGCGAGGATTTCAGCGCGGAACACGAGCAGGTATTCCGGCGGCGCGGCATCGATATCCGCGGCATCGAGCATGCTAAGGGCAAAACCTTCCGTTGGGGCGGCCAATACCTGGACAACCTGAACGAGGCCAAAACAGAGTTCACGGAGCTGAACGTCTTCGAAACATTTCAGCCGCATATTCCTCCGGAATACATGGACTCGCAGTTTCTGTTCCTGGCGAATATTCATCCTTCGCTGCAGGCGGCAGTGCGGCTGGAGCTGGAAAATGTGCGCCTCACCGGCGGCGACACCATGAACTACTGGATCCAGCGCACGCGCAAGGAACTGGAAGAGACCCTGCGCATGGTTAACGTGCTGCTGATCAATGACACGGAAACCAAGATGCTGGCCAATGAAAAGAATCTGCCGCGAGCAGCGCGCAAAGTGCTGGCGCTGGGACCTCAGGCCCTGGTGGTCAAGCACGGCGAGTATGGCGCGACCATATTTTTCCGCGAAGGAGCATTCGGCATCGGCTCGCATCCATTTCGCGCGCCGGCCCTGCCCATCGATGAAGTCAAAGATCCGACCGGGGCGGGGGATTCGTTTGCGGGCGGCTTCATAGGATACATCGCTTCGCAAGGGCAACTCACCCGCGAGGTGCTGAAGCGGGCATTGTTTTACGGCGGCGTAATGGGCTCATTCGCCGTCGAGCGCTTCGGGACAGCCCGCCTGCAGTCGCTGACGCGAGAGGAGCTTGAAGCGCGTTTTCAAATTTTCCGCGAGCTGACTCACCTGGAATAGCCATGCGTAAACAACGCCGGGACCGCGAGACGGCCTGGGTCGCGGCCCTGGCGGGTTACATCTCCCTTTTCTCTTTTCTCTACTACCTTCGCCAGGGCGAGCTGCTGTTGTATGGCGATGCGGTGGCCCATCTCAACATTGCGCGGCGGGTGTTCGACTCGCGTACTCCGGGAGTGCTTCAGCTAGGCACCGTGTGGCTGCCCTTGCCGCATTTGCTGATGATCCCGTTCATTGTTGCCGATTCCATGTGGCGAACGGGTATTGGCGCGTCGATTCCCTCGATGCTCGCGTACGTGGCGAGCGTGGCAGGCGTTTTCCGGCTGGTGCGCGGAGCCTTGAGCTTTCCCGCTGAACCTGAACCTGCCGCTCGTGGTGCGGCATGGATGGCAGCGCTGGTGTTGGCGGCGAATCCCAATTTGATTTATATGCAGGCGACCGCCATGACGGAGGCCTTGTACCTGGCGCTGTTTATCTGGGCGATCGTGTATTTCTACGAATTCATGCAACGCAGTACTGTCCAGCAGGCACAGGCGTTGCTGATGAAGTCAGGCGCGTGCCTGGCGGGAGCAGAGCTGACGCGATATGACGGATGGTTTGCCGCCGCCATCATGGGAGTGATTGCATTGATCTGGGCCCTGCGGTCACAAGGCCGGAACAGCCGCGCAGCGGTGGCAAGGTTCCTGATCATGATTGCCGCGGCGCCCGCGCTGTGGTTGGCATACAACGCTGCCGTTTACCGCAATCCCCTGGAGTTCGCGAACGGACCGTATTCGGCAAAGGCGATTGAGCAAAGGAACACGACGCCGGCATTTCCATCACATCCCGGATCGCATAACCCGCTGGTCGCGGGTGTTTACTTTTTAAAGTCGGCAGAACTCAACGTGGCCCAGCCAGAGCTATTGCAGAGAGTCTGGGTGATCCTGGTGCTGGGTAGCACGGCCCTGATGTGCAGTTTCGCGCGCAGGCTCGGGGTGTTGATCCTGCTGTGGTTGCCACTGCCGTTCTATATGTTGTCGATTGCGTATAGCGGCGTTCCGCTATTTGTGCCGGGATGGTGGCCGTTTTCCAATTACAACCTGCGTTATGGATTGCAGTTGCTGCCGCTGTTCGCGGTAGCGATCGGGATGGTGATCTATTTCCTGATAAACGTGACCCGGAACCGCCGCCTGCAGGTTGTGGCAGTCGTGCTGGTGAGCGGAGTCGCCGCGTGGAGCTATGCGTCCGTGTGGCGGCGGGAGCCTGTTTGCCTGCGGGAAGCCCGGGTGAACTCCAGAACGCGGCTCGCGCTGGAAAAGGAATTGGCGCGTCAGCTCAGCATGCTACCGCCGGACGCTTCGATCCTGATGTACCTGGGCGACCACGTAGGCGCGCTGCAGCAGGCGGGCATTCCGCTGGCGCGCACGATCAACGAGGGGAATCATCGCGTCTGGAAACAGCCGACCGATCCGGAAGGCTTATGGGAACGGGCTCTGGCCGATCCGGGAAAGTACGCGGACTACGCGGTGGCGGTCGACGAAGATCCGGTGGCCAAAGCGCTGGCTCACAGCGCGCGGACTTCGCTGGTTCAGATTCAGGTGAGCGGCCAGCCGGCGGCAGCGGTTTACTACCTGCGTGACAAGAGTCCGGGTAATCAGGCGCGTTAACTCGCAGAGCTTGCAGGACGGCGGAAGCGCTTAACCGCGGTGTTAAGATTCACTTGCTCAGGCCTCCCACGCCAAAATGCAGATGCAACATTCCATGGACCTCCTGCGGCAGGAGATGGGCGTGGTGCTTTCGATCACCATCCTCCGCCTGGTCGTGGCCGCGTTACTGGGGGGAGTCATCGGCCTGGAGCGGCAACTGCGGCACAAGCCGGCGGGCCTGCGGACCAACATGTTCATCTGCTTCGGGGCGGCGATGTTCACCGTGATGTCGGACCAACTGGCAGGCAGCTTCAGCGGCGATCATACGCGCGTTGCCGCGCAGATTATCCCGGGCATCGGCTTCATCGGCGCGGGATCGATCCTGCACTCCCGCGGCTCAGTGACGGGTCTGACCACCGCGGCCACGCTTTTCGTGGTCGCATCCGTGGGGATGGCGGCCGGCGGCGGGTTATACGTCACCGCGGTATTTGCGACCGCCGTGATCCTGATCGCGCTCGGATTGCTGGGCCGACTCGAGCGGCAATTTGCGCTGAAGTCCCTGGCAATCACTTACGAACTGACGGGCAAAAATGCCGAGAACGTGCTGGACGAATTGAACCGGATACTCGAGGCCGAAAAGCTGAGAATGCAAAGCGTGCGCGCGGTTTCCGCGGATGGGCACGCCCGGGTGGTGTTCAGCGTGGACTGCGACGCACCGGAGCACGAAGCCCTCAATATCCGGCTGCGAGAGTCGCAAGCCTTCGCCGCGGTGACATCTTTGGGCAGTGTTGAGCACGAATGAATGCCGACTTTCATCCCCCTGCGATTCCGTTCGTGAAGGCCAACGCCTGCGGCAACGACTTCCTGATTATTGAAGGGGCGCACGCGCCCGCCGACCTGCCGGCCTTCAGCCGGAAAATCTGCGATCGGCATCGGGGCGTTGGCGCGGATGGAGTGGAGTGGTTGTTTCCCGCGCAGGATGCGGACGTACGCGCGCGATTATTCAATGCCGATGGATCAGAGGCAGAGATTTCGGGAAACGGAACCAGGTGCGTAGCCGCATACCGCTGTGCGGAAAGTGCGAAGCAGGAGGTCGTGATCCGCACCGGAGCCGGTTTGAAAAAATGCAAACTGATTTCCCGCGACGGCGCGAAGTTTGAGTTTGAGATCGCGATGGGCGAGCCGCAGGTGGGAGACGAGTTTCCCATCAAGCTGGCGTTCAGGGAAGTGAGGGGAATCCCGGTGTCGATGGGGAATCCGCATTACGTTGTGTTTGTCGACGAGTTTTCGCCGGGTTGGCAGGCCGAGGCGGCGGAAATCGGGCGGCATCATGACTTCAAGCATGGCATTAATGTTGAGCTGGTTCGGTCGATGGACAAAGGGAATGTAGAAGCCCGGTTTTTTGAGCGCGGTGTGGGAGAAACGCAGTCGTCAGGAACGGGCTCGTGCGCGACGGCCGTGGCCGCGATCGCCAGCCAACGGGCAGGGTCGCCGGTGAAGGTACATGCGCCCGGCGGCGCGCAGACTGTGCGCTGGGAGGGGCAGGTGACGTTGCAAGGTCCGGCGCAGATTATCTGCCGGGGCGAGTTCTTCATTTAAGCGCTTTATTTAAGATTGAGGGTAGATGAAAGCCAGCAGGCAAGTTACGCGGGTGAAGCCACGCGTGCTCCAGCCCGGAGACACGGTGGGAATCGTTGCGCCGGCGAGCAACATTCAGCGCCCCATGCTGGAGAAGGGCTGCGACGCATTGCGTCGGCTCGGGTACAAGCCCTTCTACTTCGATTCCATCCTGGAGCAGGACTTGTATTTTGCGGGCCCGGTGGAACGCCGCGTCGGTGAGCTGGAAGAGATGTTTGAGCGCGAGGAGGTGCGCGCCATTATCTGCGCCCGCGGAGGATATGGGGCAAATTACCTGCTTGGCAAAGTCGATTTGCGGAAGATTGCCGCCCATCCCAAGATTTTTGTGGGATACAGCGATAATACAAGTTTGCTGACCTGGTTCGCGGATGAGACCGGGCTAGTCACGTTTCACGGGCCCATGGTGACCAAGGATTTTGCGCTCGAGGATGGAGTCGACCTGGTCTCGTGGCAAGCGGCAGTGAGCGGCGTATCCGGGTGGGAAATCGCGACCGGCGAGAATAGCGGAGTTAAAGCTTTGGTTGAAGGTGAGGGGCAGGGGATACTCTACGGTGGATGTCTTTCCATGCTGGCGGCATCGCTGGGGACGCCTTACGAGATCCGCACCGAGGGCACGATCCTGTTCATGGAGGACGTTGCCGCTAAGCCGTACCAGGTCGACCGCATGCTCATGCAGATGAAATTGTCGGGGAAATTAGAGAGCGTACGGGGAATCGTGATCGGGGAGATGCTGGACTGCGTGCAGACCGCGAATCAAGGCTACTCGCTGGAAGAAGTAATTCTGCGCGTGATCGGCGACCTGAGAATTCCGGTGGCGTTTGGACTGCGATCTGGTCATATGTCGCGGAGGAATGTGACTTTGCCGATCGGAGCGAAGGCGAGCTTGGGAGTGAGTGGCGGGAGCGTGAGCTTCAAGATTTTGGAAGCCGCTACCGAACCCGCCGGGACACGGGCAGGAGTGCCTGCGACTCACTGATGCGCTAAAACGAAATGCAGAAGAAGCACGTACATCTCGTCGGAATTTGCGGTACCGCCATGGCATCGCTCGCCGGCATGCTGAAAGAGCGCGGGTACCAGGTGACGGGCTCGGACGCAGCGGCGTATCCGCCCATGTCGACGTTTCTGGAGACCCTGGGCATTCATTTGGCGCAACCGTTCGACGCTCGGAACCTGAGCCCTCGGCCGGACGTGGTGGTCGTGGGGAATGCGATTTCGCGCGGCAACGTGGAACTGGAAGAGGTGCTCGACCGGCGGATTCCGTTCGTGTCGCTGCCGCAAATCCTGCATGACGAATTTCTGCGTGGCAAGGAAGTCATTGTGGTCGCGGGCACGCACGGGAAGACGACCACAACCTCCATGCTGTCGTGGATGTTTGCGAGCGCGGGCCGAAGGCCGTCGTTTTTGATTGGCGGGATCGCGGAAAACTTCGGCAGCAGTTTCGCGCTGGGCGAGGGCGAGCACTTTATTCTTGAAGGCGATGAATACGATACCGCCTTCTTCGACAAAGGACCGAAGTTCCTGCACTACTTTCCGGATTCCGTCATTCTCAGCTCGGTGGAGTTCGATCACGCGGACATCTACAAAGACCTGGACGCGGTAGAGACGGCATTCAAGCGCCTGGTAAACCTGGTGCCGAGACGGGGGCGACTGGTGGCCTTCGATACCGGCGAGAGCGTTGAGCGCTGCGTAAAGCGGGCGTTCTGCGGCGTGGAGAGGTACGGATCGAGCGCGCGCGCGGATTGGCGCATCGTGGATTTGCGCCTGGAGCCAGAGCGTACCCGCTGGACGGTGATGCGCGGCGGGGAGCGCTGGGCGGATCTTGAGTTCGGGTTGGGCGGCGAATACAACGTGTGGAATGCGACGGCGGCGGCCGCCATGGCGGCGGGCTATGGGATTTCCAAAGAGGAGATCCGGGAGGCGCTGAAAACCTTCAAGAGCGTGAAGCGGCGACTGGAGATCAAAGCGCAGGTGAATGGGATTACCATCATCGACGATTTTGCGCACCATCCAACCGCGATCGCGGGCACACTGACAGCGTTGCGCTCGCGTTATCCGGGAGCACGCTTGTGGGCAATTCTCGAGCCGCGGTCGAATACAATGCGCCGCAATGTGCTGCAGAATGAGCTGGCAAAAAGCCTGGCCATCGCAGACGAGGTGGTGGTGGCGGGAATTTTCAAGTCGGATGCGATACCCGAGGCGGAGCGGCTGGATCTGGGGGCGGTAGCGATGCAAATTCAAAAGCACGGGCGGCGGGCGCGCATTATCGCCGACGTGGACTCGATCGTGCACATGGTGGCGCCGGAGATGCAGCACGGCGATGTGGTGGCCATCCTGTCGAATGGCGGCTTCGGCGGCATTTATGAAAAGCTGCCGGCGCGGCTGGGCGGCGTCCGAAAGAGTGCAACGGTAGTCGACGGAGCAGCGAAAGCCTGAATTCTCTGACCAAGCGTCACGGCAGGGGTATGGGCGCGTCCTGATAGCTAATCTAAAAAGTTGCAGTCCAAACTCGATTCGAGGAAACAATCCCATCGCGCTGCGCTCGCCAAAAAACTTCCCTGAAAACGTGAAGCAGAGCTCCAGTGAGCGGCCATTGCGGCGGCAATCTCCTTTTGCATTTCACCAGCCGCTGCTGATCGCAGCCTTGCTGGGGTGGTCGGCGCTCGCGTGGGCAGGCGACTCTCGCATTGAGTACAGAGTTTCGCTCGCCAATCCCGAACAGCATTTGATCCGCGTGCAGGTAAAAATTCCTCCGGGTGCGGCCGCGCATGAGTTGCAACTGCCGGTGTGGAATGCGCTGTACCAGGTGCGCGACTTCTCGCAATACATGAACTGGATCAGGGCGCGGTCGACTGGCGGAAAGGCGCTGCCATTGCGGGTATTAAACAAGAGCGCGTGGCAGGTCGGCGGGACGGAGCTGGGAGTGGAGATTGAGTACGAAATGTTTGCCAACCAACCGGGACCGTTTGGAGCACAGCTCAATGAGCATCACGCGTTTTTTAACCTGGCTGAGATCCTGATGTATCCCGCGGACGCGCGCGGATCCGCAATGGCCGTAGATTTTTCAGACTTGCCACGAGGGTGGCGAGTGGTCACGACCCTGCACGGCAAAGGGACGGAATTCACGGCGGAGAGTTACGATCGGATGGTGGATTCACCGGTCGAGATCGGTACATTTCAGGAAAGTCATTACGACCAGGGCGGGTCGCATTACCGAGTTGTCGTCGACGCCAATCCCGCTGATTTCGATATGGAAAAGATTGTCGCGACTGTCGAGAGCATCACCCGGGCGTCGACGGAGTGGATGGACGACAGGCCCTTTGACACTTACACGTTTCTCTACCATTTCCCGCGCGGGCCTGCGGGCGGAGGCATGGAGCACGCGTATTCCACCGCGATAGACGTGAATGCGCAGGAGCTGCGGGACCGTCCTCAAGCTCTGGCCGATGTTACGGCGCACGAGCTTTTTCACCTGTGGAATGTGAAACGCATACGTCCGCGGTCGCTCGAACCGATCGACTACACGAAAGAGAACTACACGCGGGCGCTGTGGTTCAGCGAAGGGGTGACCAGCACAGCGGCGGATTACATCGAACTGCGCGCGGGCCTGATCACGATGCAGCGATTCCTGGACGAGCTGGCCGACGAAATCGGAGAGTTGCAGCGGCGGCCGGCACACCTCACGCAATCGGCGGAGCAGTCGAGCCTTGATGCATGGCTGGAGAAATATGCCTACTATCGCGAGCCGGATCGCAGCATTTCGTACTACAACAAGGGGCTGCTGCTAGGCGTGATGCTGGATTTGGCGGTGAGGGAGGGCAGTCACGGGAGCGCCTCGCTGCGGGAACTTTTTCAGTGGATGAATCAGAATTACGCGAAGCAGGGCAAATACTTTGACGATTCGGCGGGAGTGCGCGGCGCCGCCGAAAGCGTGTGCCACTGTGACCTGCAGCCGTTTTTCGAAGAGTATGTTGCGGGAACTGAAGAAATCCCCTGGGACGATTTCCTCCGGGCGGTTGGACTCCACCTTGTGAAGGAGAACCATACGCAGGCGGATCCTGGGTTCACGCTGACGCGGAATTTCGATGCGCCGCCTTCGGTGCTGGCCGTTAAGGCGAATACGGATGCGGCACGAGCGGGTCTGGCGGCGGGCGACGAGATCCTCGAGGTGAACGGCCAGAGCGGTGATCCTAAACAGGCGATCGAGCTGTTAAGGCCGGGAGACATGCTGAAGCTCCGCATTCGCAGGCATGGCCAGGAGCGCGAACTGCAATGGCGGACGGGCAGCCAGGAAGAAGTTGAGTATGAATTGAAGAACCTGGAGCATGTGACGCCGGAACAGAGTGCCCGCCGAGCCGCATGGTTGAAGGGAGAGGCCGAAGGAGAGATGCGCCATTGATCCGCACGCTGATCATGCTGGGCTTCTGGATCGCGGCGGCTCCGGTCGCAGCGTTGATCGGCTTTCCCTGGACGTTCCTCAGCGGAAAGATCAATCTTCTGTATCGCATGTTCACCTGGGGCGCTTTTGCCGGTGTGCGGCTGGCGGGCGTTAAAGTCGAGACCGCAGGGCTGGACCGGCTGGACCCGCAGCGCACGTACATTTTCATGTCGAATCATGTGTCGAACCTGGACCCGCCGATCCTGGTCCCGCTGATTCCGCGGCGCACGTCGGTGATGGCGAAGAAGGAATTGTTCAGCTATCCAATCCTGGGGAAGGCGATGCGCATGGGCTCGCTGGTGCCGGTGGATCGCGGAAACCGGGAAGCGGGGATCGCGGCGGTGCAGGAGGCGGTGAAGGTCGTGCGACAAGGTATCAACATGACGATTTACGTGGAGGGCAAGCGATCATTTGACGGCAAGCTGCTGCCCTTTAAGAAGGGCCCCTTTTATCTTGCGATGGAGAGCGGCGTGCCGGTGGTGCCCGTGACCATGGTGGGCACGCACGAGATAATGCCGAAGGCGCGGTTCGCGATTACGCCTGGGAGGGCAAAGGTAATTTTTCATGCTCCCATCGAGCCGGAAGAATTTGGGGGCAGGGACTGCTTGATGGAGAAGGTGAGGATAGCAATTGAGAGTGGGCTGGTGAAGTAGGAGTTGGCCCGTTCCGGCAAGCGGACTGCTTCTTACAACCGAGAGACCTTAGCAATTGCTTCTTCTGTTTTGTAGGTGATTGACGGGGCGAAGTGAAATGGGATTATCAACCCTGTATTACGCACACACAGCAGCGCCCTAGAATTCAGTTCTGCATCTGACCAGGCCAACGGAGAGCCGGCATGAAGCCTGCCGTGATGTTGCTGCCCATTGTGATCGCGGGTCAGGCTCTTCGCGCAATCTGCTTGCAACACGTCCGGTCCGGTTCCGTTTGAAGATCATGGTAAATGCGGGTATTTGTCGGCACAGGGAATCGTAATATCGGCGCGGTTCGATGTCGCGGGACAGTTTACGGCGGACGGCGCAGTAGCCTGCATTGGCCAACAGTGCGGGTTAATAGACACAAGTGGCTCGTTCAATGTTCCCACGTGCAGTCGTCAGACTCGATCTTTTCCCGACCTGTTCAGCGAGGGACTCGCTGCGGCGGAGAAGGGTGGTCAATGGCGTTACGTGGATCGTGCAGGGAGGGTCCTGATTCCATTTAAATTCAGATACGCGGGACCGTTCGATAACGGCATGGCACGAGTGAGCGAGAACAGTAGATTTTATTTCTTATTAACCAACAGATGACCAGGGTCACTCCTGAATTTGACGGCGCGTGCGATTTCCATGAAGGCCTGGCCGCGGTGCTCGTCGAAAAGAACGTTGGCTACATCCGATCTGATGGGAGTTTTGCTTTGCTTTCCCCGCATCAGAGCGCCAGTGGCATAGACTTTGCCGAAGGTCTTGCCGCTGTGCGTGTGAACGGGAAGGTTGGGTTCATGGATAAGTCGGGAAACGTGGTTATCGAGCCCGCCTATTACCACGCCTATCCGTTCTCCGATGGAGTCGCCCCTGTGCAACTCCGGGGCAAGTGGGGCTATGTGGACAGGAACGGTAATCGGATCATCGCGATTCAATACGATCGAGCCCACATGTTTTCAGAGGTCGTTGCGTCTGTGGAACGTGGGGGCAAGTGGGGGTATATCGACCGCAGCGGCCGCTACCAATCGGGGCCACGTTCGATGCTGCGGCGCCGTTCCGTCGTGGCATCGCGGCGGTTGAAACATTCCAAAAGATTGGAACGACAAGCCGTGGCTGCCTGGCTGACGTTTACAGAGGTCACGCGGAATGATCGGCTACGGCCGGGAATTACGTGTGGCGCGACGCGGAGGAGCGAACGTGGCCTTCGCCTTTCTGCTTTTGAAACCACTGCTTCGTAAATCTTCGTAGTACCAGCCCGATACGCTCAGAACCCCGGCGTCATTCCTGCTTGTTGCGATAGCCGCTCTATGCGAAAACTGTCTGGCTGGTCAGTGCGACGCGCTCAGTCCGAATTTGCGTACTGCTTTGGCCAACTCTGGAAGTTTGTTGAACACGGCGCAGCAGCGCAGCCAGAGTTTATTGTCGATGGCGGGATAGCCGCTGACCACCGCGCCGGGTGCGACATCGTTGGGGATTCCGCTTTGCGCGGTGGCGATGGCGCCATCGCCAATCTTGCAGTGCCCGGCCACGCCGACCTGTCCGGCGAGAATCACGTTCTTCCCGACTTCGGTTGAGCCTGCCAGACCTGCCTGGGCGCACAGCAGCGTGTTTTCGCCAACGGTCGAGCCATGTCCGACCTGTGCCAGGTTATCGATCTTGACGCCACGCGCGATGCGGGTTTGTCCTACACTGGCGCGGTCGACGCAAGCATTGACCTGGACTTCCACATCGTCGTCGAGAATGGCGGGGCCGGACTGCACGATCTTGTACCAACGCCCGGCATCGTCCTTGGCGAAGCCGAAGCCGTCGCCACCGATGACGGAGCCATTCTGCAGGATCACGTTGTTGCCGAGCCGGCAGTGTTCCCGCACCACGGCGTGAGCGTGAGCGAAAAAGTTGTCGCCGATGCGGGCGCCGCGATACACCACTGCGTGTGCCAGGAGCACGGCATTGTTACCGATGACCACGTCCTGATCGATGACGACATAAGGTCCGAGGTGCGCGTTTTTCCCAATCTTCGACGTGGGATGGACGACGGCGGTAGGGTGGACCGATGCCGGGTAGGACGGCGGCTGATAAAAGAGTTCGAGCGCGTGGGCGAAGGCCAGATAGGGGTTTTTGGAACGCAGCATGGCCGTGGAGATCGCGGGAAAGTTCTCAGCGACGATGACGGCCGAAGCGGCGGTGGTGCGAGCAGCGGCGGCGTATTTCGGGTTGGAGACGAAGGTGAGGTGGCCGGGACCGGCTTCTTCGATGCCGGCAACACCGGTGATCTCGGTGTCGGGAGAGCCGTTCTCAAGACGCGCGTGGAGAGTCGAGGCGATATCGGAGAGTTTCATGGGATGATCCGGTGAAAGAAGATTGTAATGGGTCAGAGTGGTGAGCGCAGTTCACCCTTGGCGAGGAGGATCCATCGGGGTCTGAATCTCCGGGTGAGCGGAAACGCTTAACTTGAGCTCAACACTGGTCTGCACGCGAAGAGTTGCGCATGAGCGCGGCTTAGAGGTGATGGCTGGAATGCCGGGAGAGAGACACGGTGATCGTCACATATGAGGCGGGCGGAGATTCAGGACCTATTCAGGCAGGTGCAGTACCGGAGTCTCGGGTCGGCAACAAACGCCATATCGCTCCCACAGCCGAAACCAGGGGCTATGGGCTAATGCCTCATCATGCCTGCGATTTGCAGCAGAGATGTCGCTTGCGCTTAGCGGCCTGATGTCCGGCGCTTCGAACATTTCCTCCAGCTGCTCAATGTCGTCGATGATGCGTTCAACGTCCATGCGTCACAATATCCAACATTACCACGGCAATGGTCAAACATAAGCCAGCTCTGCTGGTGCCGGCTCACGATTGTAACCACCGATAAGGGCAGGAGGGGGTCCCAAACATTCCCAAACGAGCCGTGACGCAGATCATTGCCCCCGTGGGCGGAGTTCCTTTAAGCTTCCCAGTTCATGTAAGGTCAAGTTGGATGTTGGTTCTAATCAGCCTAAATACTGCGAGATAAAACGATTCAATGCATACCTTCGGGATTCGGTTCACCGCGATTGTCTTTATGTCATTGGCTTTTTCGTCGTTCAGCCGAGCGCAGTTGCAAGCGCAAGCGGCTCAGCTTGCCATCATGCCTTTGCCGGCGCAGTACCGGCTGGAAAATGGACAGTTGCCCATCGACCAGGCGTTTTCGGTAAAACTCAGTAGTCCGCGAGACGCGTACCTTGACCTGGCAGTGGCCCGGTTCCTGCGGGATCTGTCGCGACAAACGGGAATGACGCTGCAAAATGCGAGCCCCGGGCCTGGTTCCGGCACGGCAATATTGATCATCCGCGCGGAGGCAAAGAGCAAGCCCATGCCAGAACTCGGGGAAGATGAGTCGTACCGCCTGAAGATTGCCGCGGGCGGTGCGGAACTCTCGGCGCCAAACACATTGGGAGTGCTGAGAGGGCTGCAAACATTTTTGCAGTTGGTTCAGCCCATGCAGAGCGGTTTCGCCGTACCAGCGGTCACGATCGAGGACAAGCCGCGTTTTCCATGGCGGGGGCTGATGATCGATGTGGCGCGGCATTTCATGCCGATGGAAGTGATCAAGCGCAATCTCGATGGCTTGGCGGCAGTCAAGCTGAACGTTTTTCACTGGCACCTGTCGGACAACCAGGGATTCCGGGTAGAGAGCAAGGAATTTCCCAAGCTGCAGGAGAGGGGGTCCGATGGCCGGTACTACACCCAGCAACAGGTGCGCGAGGTGATCGCATACGCGCAGGAGCGAGGCATTCGGGTAGTGCCGGAGTTCGATATTCCGGGGCACAGCACGGCATGGTTCGTGGGTTACCCCGAACTGGCGAGCGGGCCGGGGCCTTACCAGATCGAGCGGCAGTGGGGCGTGTTCGATCCGGCGATGGACCCGACGAATGATGACGTTTACAAGTTCCTCGACAAGTTTATCGGCGAGATGGCAAGGCTTTTTCCCGACCGCTATTTCCATATCGGCGGCGATGAAGTGAACGGCAAGCAATGGGACGCGAATCCCAAGATCCAGGAGTGGATGCGGGCGCACGGAATGAAGACGAACGAGCAGCTGCAAACGTACTTCACAAATCGGGTGCAGAAGATCGTGGAGAAGCACGGGAAGACCATGGTCGGATGGGACGAAATCCTGAATCCGGATTCGCCCAAGAGTGTGGTCATCCAGTCATGGCGGGGACAGAAGTCGCTGGCGGATGCGGCACGGCAGGGTTATCGCGGGCTGCTGTCAACGGGCTATTACGTGGATCTGAACTGGCCGGCGGCACAGCATTACGCGGCTGATCCGCTGGGGGATGGGGCGGCGGACCTCACGCCGGAGCAGAAGCAGCGCGTGCTGGGAGGCGAGGCCTGCATGTGGGCGGAGTACGTGTCGCCGGAGAACATCGATTCGCGCATTTGGCCGCGCACCGCAGCCATCGCCGAGCGTCTGTGGTCACCGCAGAATGTGACCGACGTGGACTCAATGTACGCGCGCATGGAGAAAGAAAGCGCGCGGCTGGATTTTCTCGGACTGACGCAGCACACGAACTACGGTGCCATGCTGCGCAGGATTGCAGATGGCGGCGAGATTGACCGGCTGAAGGTGCTCGCGGATGTGGTCGAACCCGTAAAGGATTATGACCGGGAGAAGCTGGCCAAGACGCCGGCGGTGCAGTCCACCCCGCTGAACCGGCTGATCGATGCGGCGCGTCCGGAGAGCGACACCGCGCGGCGTTTCGGGCACATGGTGGACGCTCTGGTGGCGGGCAAAGCCGATGACCGCACCAGGTCGGAGATGCGCTCGCTTCTCGCGGCATGGCAGGAGAACCGTGCGGCCTTGCAGCCCATGATTGCGCAATCGTTTTTGTTGGCGGAAGATGCGCAGCTCTCGCAAAATCTTTCCGCCCTGGGAGCGGCGGGACTGGCGGCGATGGATTACCTGCAAAGCGGCCGGCCATCCCCGGAGTCCTGGCGAACTCAGCAGCTGGCGGAGATTGCAGGGGCCAAGCAGCCGAACGCGCAATTATTGCTGGTGGTGGCCGGGCAGGTGGAAAAACTGGTGCAGGCGACAGCGGCGAGGTAACCGCGCAAGCCTGTCCGGACAAAGGCAGATGCGGGTTTCCGCTAGGCCCGAAATGACAACCGTCACACTCCTCTCGAGTTGGCGGCGTTGTTTTTGAGGATTTCGGCAAAAGTTTATAGAGCCTGATTCGCTTTCTCGAAAAACCGCTGGGGCCTGCCTGACATCCTTAACATGGGTTCGCAACACGTTGAGGGACAAAATTGGCAGCGACCGGGTCTGGGACTGACGTCAAAAACAAAACGCAGAACGCTTTGGATGAGGCTCGCACCCTGATCCTGGGCGCGCAGATCCTGGTGGGATGCTTTTATCGCACGGTTTTTGAGCCCGGGTACGGCAAGATGTCCCGCGCGTCGCAATGGATCCTGCTGGTTGCGTTGTGCTTCATCCTGTTCGCCATCGTGCTGTTTATTCTGCCCGCTCCTTATCACCGCATCGCGAAAAGAGGAAGGGACAGCCGCGAGCTGAATCAGTTGGTGCGCAACGTCATGTTTGCCGCTCTCCTGCCGTTTGCCGCTTCCCTGGGACTCTCGTTGTACCTGGCAGTGCTGTTTGTATCTTCGGGTGCGATGGCAATCGGGGCGGGCACGGTAGTTGGCGGGCTGGCCATCGTTTTGTGGTATGGCATGAAACGCAAGAGAAGTCGTCACCGCGAGGCTGCGGTTGAGGAGGCGTTATCGCAAGCGACTCGACGGAGCTAAACGAAAAAATCCGCCACGTGCTGACCGAGGCGCGCATGGTGTTGCCGGGAGCACAGGCGCTGCTCGGGTTTCAGTTCGTCACGCTGGTGCTGCGGGAATTCGAGAAGCTGCCGAAGACCTTGCAGCTGGTGCACGTGGTCAGCCTGGGATGCATGGCGCTGGCAGTGATCCTGCTGATGACGCCGGCGGCTTATCACCGGGTCGTGGAAGATGGCGAGAACTCGGAAGAATTTCACGACTTTGCCAGCCGGGTGCTGCTCGCATCGCTGGTGCCGCTGGTGCTCGGGATAGCGGGAGATTTTTACATCGTGGTTTGGAAGGTCGCGGAATCCGATGCCTGGGCGGTAGTGATGACCGCACTTTTGGTGGTGTTTGCTTATGGGGCGTGGTTTGGATTTCCCATGTACAGGAAGTGGTCGGAAAGAGAACTGAAACGAGCCTAGGAGTATGTTTTGCTCGCCCTTGCGGGAATCAGTTAAGAACGGGCGAAAGAACTAATCAGGACTGGCCGCTGGTGGCGGTGCGGAAGGGGAAAGCGCGAGTTTTCTTAGCGACTTCCAGAAATTCTTTCAGTTTCTGCTTGTCTTTATCGGAGATCTGGATGAAGCGAATGCCGTTTCCCAAAGATGGCTGATTCGTGACCACTTCGGCGCGCGCTTTAACTTTTTCGCCGTTGAGCCAGAGAACGACTTCGAGGCGCGTCATGGGCTCGAGCGTGTAGAGCATTTCGATGTAGCACCCACCTTCGCTGACATTCGTGGTCTGGGCACGGCGCACATAGCCTTCCAAAGGCTTTTTTACTTCGGCCGGTACGGCCACGCTCACACGCGGATGTCTGCGTTCGCTCGGGTACTTCATAACTGAGTCCTGCCATCTGCATGAATCACACCTGCACTGACGTCAATGCGCAAGGGAAAAACGGGCGGCAGGTTGCGATCAGGAGCCTGGGTCATCGCCATTTGAGTTGAATCATTCATGCGCGGCATTCGAAATCCGACATGACATGGATCGGAACAAACGCTGCTGTCGATCGGCCGCCCGCAAGCCGTTGTTCAATCGGCAAAACGGCAGAAGCCGGCGGACGACACGAAGTGCTACTACTACGATGGCTCATCCGGGGGGCTCATGGAAAGGGCCGCGGACACGTCCGCCATTACGGACGTAATCTTGCAGATCGCCGATCACGGTCTTTCGTAACCGCACGCTGGCCGGGAAGGTCTTTGTCCAGAGTAGAAAGCGAGATCCTGGGCGGCATTCTTTGCAGCTTTTGCCGGGCGTACTTCCGGGTGAACAGGAACCAACCGTCGCGGAGCATTCACCATCCAAGGCAAAGGAAATCAGAGTTTTAGGGCAAAAAGAGATGCTATTTGGGAGCCGGTGGGTGTCGGGGAGTGTCCTTTGCACGGCCATACTCTGGCTGTGTGGCTGCGTGGGCCTGGTAAAGAACGTTCCGGTCGAAGTCAATGTGACCAACAGCAAGACCACTGCCGGCACAGTGAGCAGCACTCCGTCGGGTATCGATTGCGGCAAAACCTGCAGCGCGACTTTCGACCTCGGAAGCACAGTGACGCTCACGGCTACGCCCGCTCCCGGCAGCGTATTTAAGGGATGGAGTGGAGCTTGTAGCGGCACGGGAACCTGCAGCTTCGATCTCAACAGTACCGTTTCCGTAACGGCAAACTTCGCCGTAGGCCTGGACTCCATCAACCACATCATCCTGCTGGCGCAGGAGAACCGGTCTTTCGATCACTACTTTGGAAAGATGCACGAATATTGGGCGGCCAATGGATATTCCGATACGCAGTTTGATGGATTACCGCAATTCAACTCTCCGGCGGGGCAGGTGCCTACCAACCCGGGATGCGATCCGACGACCTCGAATCCCTTTCCGCCTAACGATTGCAAGATCGACAGCGGCAGCCCGGACGTAGCCTCGTACCACCTGATCACGCAGTGTGTGGAGAACCCGAGCCCATCCTGGAATGAGAGCCACAACGACTGGAACCTGACGAATCCGGTAGCGCCCAACGCGACGCTGGACGGGTTCGTGTGGACAGCGGCGCACGATGCGCGCAACATTCAGCCGCCCTTTTTGGATATCAATGGAGTGCGGGCGATGGGGTACTACGATGGCGGGGACCTGAACTACTACTACTACATGGCGTCGAACTTTGCGACGTCCGACCGGTGGTTCTCACCGACCATGTCGCGCACCAATCCGAACCGCATGTACCTGATTGCAGCCACATCGCAGGGGCACGCGTATCCGCTTACCGCGACCAGCAGCCTGCTGACCGCCAAGACCATTTTCGAAGAACTGCAGGACGCGGGTATTACCTGGAAGGTCTACGTTCATCCGGATGCGACGGGATGCACGACTCCGCAATGCCTTTTCAAACTGAGCTACCTGCAACCGTTCACCTACGGGCAGACGATTCTGAACCAGTTTCCGCAGAATATCGTTCCCCAGACGCAGTTCATTACTGACGCACAGAATGGAACCCTGCCCCAGGTCGCGCTCCTGGAGCCCGCGTCGAATGTAGGGCTGGACGAGCATCCGGCGGACACAGACGCAGTGCCGCCCTGCTGCAGCGTGCAGGCTGGAGCAAATTATGTCTCCACGCTGATTAACGCGTTGATGGGCAGCAAGTCATGGAACGATTCGGCATTCATCCTTACCTTTGACGAATTTGGCGGGTTCTATGATCACGTGGCGCCGCGGCCAGCGGTTAGTCCGGATGGAATTAAGCCGAATGACCTATTGCCCGGGGACATCTGCACGGTCGTGCTGGGGCCCACATGCGACTTCACCTACACGGGTTATCGCGTGCCGATGGTGGTGATTTCGCCGTTCGCGAGGAAGCACTATGTGTCGCACACGGAGGCGGATAATACCGCGATCCTGAGACTTATCGAGAAGCGGTTCAACCTACAGCCGCTTACCAAACGCGATGCCGCGCAGATTGACATGACGGAATTCTTCGACTTCAGCACCGTGCCGTGGAGCACGCCGCCGCAGCCGCCGAAGCAAAACACGTCTGGACCGTGCTACCTTGACAGGCTGCCGTAGGCGACGGTGAACACGAATCAGGCCTGGCGGCGGCGCTGTTCCGAGCGTTCGATCTCATCGTCGACTTGACGAGGAGTTTTGATGGGTTCGTCCGGCTCGCCGGTGATCACCGTATCGAAAACCTTATCGATAAGCGGCTTCTTGTCGGAGACCGGCCGATTCTCGCTTGCCTGGTCCGGGCTTGCCGGTGGAAGATTTTGATCGTCGTCTCTCGATTCTCTGGTGTTCATTCCTATCGACTCCCTTCGGTTCTGTTTTAAGGCTAACTCCGGCGTGGCAACGGGGCCAGCCAGCGGAAGCGGTAGGGCTCCCAAAAAAATCGCGTAGCCGGAGCCACATCTAAGCGATGGGTCAGAAGCGAAACAGGTACGAGGCTTTGACGAAGAGGTTTTTGCCGTCATTGACGTAACGCGGACCGCGCAACAGGAGTCCGTTGGAATCGGCGCCGAGCGGCAGGAGCACGTTTTCGAGGTTGCTGTTGTAGCCGACATAGATCGCGGTGCTGGGATGAACGAGGTAAGTGAATAACGCGTCGGCGTTGAAATTCTTGCTGGTGGTGAGATAAGTAAAAGCCGGATGGGTCAGGACCGAGTTGTATTCTCCGATAAAACGGAAGGAGAACTGGCGGGTGAACTGGTAATTCAACTTGGTGCGGATGATGTGATTGTTGATGGAGCCGGGCGAGTTATCCCGGTTGTGGAGCCGGAACAGGATGTAGGTATTGTCGATGCGCAGAGACTTCATGGGCCGCAGGGTGAGCGTAGTCTGCGTGCTGGTACGTCCGGCGAGGAAGGGAATTTCGGTTCCGGGTGGATCGTAGTTGATGCGCGATCCGAAGCGGAAATCCACGTGGAGCGACACCGAGCGGAAATAGCTGGTGTCGAATGTGAACATGGTGGTGTGACGAACGTATTTCTGGTTCTCCGTGAGCACGGAGAAGTCGCGCGGCCGCAGCAGTTCCATCTCCTTCGCGTACACCACAGTGAAGAAGGTCTGGCCGGGGAACTCGAAGTGGAAAGAAGGCGTGTAGCCGGAGTTGAGGTAGTTTCCCTGGTGATCGATGGTGTAGTAATTCTCGAACCAAGGTCCGTACGAGATCAGTTTCCGGCCTTCAGGTCGAAAGGTGTACTGGAACCGCTGATAGATATTGTGGATGTCGGGTTGCGGATCGAACCCGGTGAGAGTGCGAAAGTCGTTGGAGCGATCGCTGTAATCGGCGAGGTAGTTGAATGCGATGCCCTGGCGCTGCAGAATGGCCTCGGCCGCCGATCCGGCCTGGTATCCGCCGGTGGTCTGGAATAGGGCGTCGTAGGGGTTATAAGTGGAACTGACCACGCCTTGCGCGGTAGCGGTCCAGTGCGAATTGAGAGTGAAGCGGCCATCGATTCCGCCGACGCGGTTGAAGTACTTGTCGATTTCACGATCGGTGTACATCACTCCAATAGTGGATTGTTTTCCGATATCGCGAGTCACACGGCCGACGAAATATTGTGCTTTCTGACCTGCCAGGGGATCGCTGAGGGGCACAGTTTCGCCGGGATGACGGTCGTCGGCCACGAGCAGACCAACCGCCCAAGGCCCGTCTTTTCCAGTCAGGCGGACGCCCCACTTGGGATCGGAAATGCGGCGAGTGAACAGCAAGGTGATCGGGGTGTTGAAGTAGTTGGAATTCTCCAGGAAGAACGGGCGCTTTTCCGGAAAGAACACTTCGAAACGCTGATTCACCGTGACCTGGGGATCGTCGGATTCGACCTGGCTGAAATCAGGATTGATGGTGGAGTCGAAGACGAACTTGTCCTTCAGAACGGCCTTGGCATCGAGACCGACCTGGCCGTAGGCGTCGCGTTGGGTCCAAGTCGGGTTGTAGGGGTCGCGCAGATCGAGTTCTTTGAAAGAACGGAAAATCGCGTGTGGAATCAGTTGCAGGTTCCGCCCGGGGGAGATGTTGTCGAAACCGTCGGCTTGACCTTCCTGATTAAGGCGACCGGCGATGCGGCTGGAATAAGGGGGCCAGAACGTGTCCTCGTTGCTGCGGGGTATGCCACGGTTGAGCAGTATGCCCCAGGTCTGCGGATCGTTTGAGGCAAAGCGCAGGCTGCGGAAGGGAATGGCCATCCAGACGACGTAACCGCGTTCGGTGATCTTGCCGGCGGAGTCCCAGACCGTGTCGAAAGAGAAATCAAAATCCTGGCCCTCGGTCCAGAGAGCGTCCGCCTGGACGCCCAGCGGATTCACCAGAAAAGCGTATGAGCGGCGATGATCGTGGAAGGTGTCAAGCATGATCTCGACGGAGTCATCGTCGAAAATGTCTTCACGACGGGCAAGCCGGGCGCGAATCTTGTGGGGATCGGTATCGAAGCAGATGAAGATGGCGTAAAGGTTCTTGCTGTCGTAGCCGAGATAGACGTCGGTCCGCTGGGACGAGGGCTCGCCATCGTGGGGAACGCGCTGGGTGAAGCCTTCGACCTTGGCGAGTTTGCCTTTCCATGCGGTACTGGGCTGCATGTCGAGGAACGCCTCAATGCTAGGGACGGCGTGCACGCGGGGAATGGTGAGAGTACCGAAATTGGGCCCGGGAGCGGCAATGGCAGGCAGAGCGGTGGCCAGGAGCGTCAAGACCGCCGAAGCACAGCCGGAGAGCAACCTGCCGGACAATTGCACACCTCGACCTGGAGATCCCGCGACATTGGCTTGGACGTGTCAGTGCCGCAACGGTGAGAGAAATTAAACAACATTTTCTCTCAGTTAGCGGTTAGAGATGAGTGACCGAGGTCACATAAATCCGGGGCGAGCCAGTTGACTCGGGCTTCGTCGGAGAGGACGCGGTCGCGGCTGTAGTACGCGAAGAGGACGTCCTTGGCGGGATAGATGTCGAGCAATGTGTTTACCTGTTCGACAAGCGAACGGGAAGGGCACGACTGCAGATGCTGGTAGGCCAGGACCATCCAGAAGCGGGTAATGGTCTCGTGATAACCCTTGACGTCGTGGTGCGCGGTGAAACGCTGCAACTGAGTGCGCATGCGACAGAGCGCGTCTTCGGGGGAAAAGATCGTGAGATACCAGGCCGCGACGATGAGGTGGCGCGTGTGAGTGAATTCCTGGGGCGTGTAGCGGCAGGATTCGAAGCTGCGCACGGCTTCTTTGATGTCGGCGAGAGAGCATGCGAGAGCGTCCGGCATGAAGGCCTCCTTTTTGGGCGCAAAAAAAAGCGCCCATGCGCAATGCGCACGGGCGTTCGACCTCTTTTCAGGTTAGCGGATTGAGAGGGGAAAGTCCAGAGGTGATTCGAGAGTGCGCGAGCATGTGACTGCCAGGCTGCGCGTGGCCGAGGGGCGTGGAGGACTGTCGTCATATCGACACGTCCTATACGGCGGAAATCAGTGGCTGGTCTTTTGCGGCTTCAGCATCAACGACTTCACCACGATGTTGTTGGGCTGAACACCCACGGGAATCATGGTCAGCAGCGAGTACTCCGTCGGCTCCAGTTTTCGGGGCTTGCGCTTCTGGATGACGGTCACGTCGCCGGATTGCGAGTCAAGCACCAACAAGTAATTCTGGCTTTGCGAAAGGGCGAGCGCGTCAGGACGGCTGCCCACGGGCAGGGTGGCGATCAGCTTGCCAAGATCGATGTCGTAGACGGCAACGGTATTCGAGCCGAAATTGCTGACGTACAAGCGCGAGTTGTCGGCTGTGACCACGCCGCGCGAGGGATTCTGACCGATGAGATAGCTGCCGTTCACTTCATTGGTGGCAGTTTCGATAATGGAAATGCTGTTGGCATCGAAGTTGGTGACGAGAAGTTCGCCGCCATCGGGTTTGAGCACAAGATTGACCGGGGTGCGGCCGACGTCCAGGAGCGCGAGAAGGCGGCAGGATTTCAGATCGAGCGAGGCGACTTGCGCCGAACCGCTGCAACTGACAAAGGCTTTGCTGGAATCGGGCAAGATCGCGACGTCTTCGGGCTGCTGGCATACGGGTATCGTGGCGCGGGGCAGCAGGCGCTCAGGATCGAGAATAGAAACGGTACTGTCACCGCGATTGCTGACCACCACGTTCTTGCCGTCCGGAGAGACGCGCGCCAGACCGGGGGAAGAACCAACCCGAATATTTCCCAGCAGAAGGTGCTTATCGAGGTCGATGACCGAGACATTTGCCGATCCGGAGTTGGCCACGAAGCCGCGCTTGCCGTCGGCGGAGACATCGATGAAATACGGCCTCCCGTGCACGCCGATGGTGCCGGAGACCTGGTTGGTTTCGGCGTCGATGATGGTGATGTTATTGGAGCCGGTGTTGACGACGTAGACTTCGTTCTTCTTGCCGTTCGCGGTGATACCCGTGGGATCGTTGCCGACGCGGATAGTCTTTACGGGCTCGAAGGTACGCAGGTCGATTACGCTGACGGTATTACTTTTGCCATTGGTGATGTAGGCGTATTCACGATAGGCGGGGCTGTAGTCGACCAGAGTGCGTTCGTGGAAATACCACCAGAAAAGTCCGGCCAGGATGGGAAGCAGCACTACGCTGAGTAGGACTTTTCTCAAGTTCAGTCTGCGGCAGGGGCTCCGACGGAAAACGGTTGAGTCATGGCTGCGACCGGGAGCGAGTCAGAGGCAATCGGGGTAACGGTCCTGCCGACCACGGCGGCGATCTGGCGCACCTGCGACATCAGTTCGTCAAACTGATCGGGATAGAGAGACTGCATGCCGTCGGACAAAGCCTGGTCGGGCTGGTTGTGCACTTCGACCATGAGGCCGTCCGCTCCCACGGCAACGGCGGCACGAGAGAGAGGCGTTACCTTGTTGCGCTTGCCGGTACCGTGACTGGGATCGACCAGGATGGGCAAGTGGCTCAGGCGCTGCACCGCGGGAACGAGGCTGAGGTCCAGGGTGTTGCGCGTGTGATCGGCGAAGGTGCGCACGCCACGCTCGCAGAGAGCGACGCGGTAGTTGCCCTCGCTCATGATGTACTCGGCCGCCATGAGGAACTCTTCCAGGGTGGCGGACATGCCGCGCTTGAGCAGCACGGGTTTCCGCGCGCGTCCGGCTTGCTTGAGCAGAGAGAAATTCTGCATGTTGCGGGCGCCGATCTGGATAACGTCGGCGTACTCTTCGACCAGTTCGATGGATTCGTGGTCGATGGCTTCGGTGATGATCTTGAGGCCGAACTGCTGGCGAATTTCAGCCATGATTCGCAGGGCTTCTTCACCCAGTCCCTGAAATGAATAAGGCGAGGTGCGGGGCTTGTAAGCGCCGCCGCGGAAGAACTGGGCGCCGGCGCGGTGCACGCGCTCGGCCACGGCGAAAGCCTGTTCACGGCTTTCGATGGCACAGGGTCCGGCGACGACGGCAAGGGTTCGGCCGCCTATGGTGGCGCTGGAGCCCGGGAAGGAGATGACGGTGTTGTCTTCCTTGATGTCGCGGCTGACGAGCTTGTAAGGCTTGCTGACGCGAATGACTTCCTGAACCCCGGGCATTTCCTCCAGCGTGCCCTGTTCCACTTCGCCCTTGTTGCCGGTAATGCCGATGGCGGTGCGTTGCGCGCCGGGGATGGGGTGGGCGCGATAGCCGAACGAGTGAATCTTGTTACAGACATTGCGCACTTGCTCTTCGGTGGCGTGCGCCTGCATGACGACCAGCATGGGATTCTCCAGGACAGATAAGTTTATCTCTCGGGAGGGCTGGCAGCAAACGAGAGTTGAGGTTGCCGAGAGAATGCAAGCCTGGTGTATACGCCGCATGACGGGCGCGGCCGCATGACGCGCAGGCGAATTTATACTGCTGAGTGGGGCGATCGATGGCAGGGGAGCAGGACATTCTGAAAACATTGCCGGCGCCGAAGGGGGCGCCGCGGCTCACGTCGCGCAGGGTCGGGATTCACACCTCGATTGCGGGCGGGGTAGAAAACGCGGCCGAGCGGGCTTATCGGCTGGGATGCAACACCTTGCAGATCTTCTCCAGCAGTCCACGGCAGTGGCAACCGTATGAGTTGAGCGCTCCGCAATGCGACGCGATGAACCGGCTGCGCGACCGCTATGGCCTCCGCCCGATGGCTATCCACGTCAATTACCTGGTGAATCTTGCGAGTACCACGCCGGCGTTCCTGGAGAAATCTATATTCGCGTTCCGCGGCGAAGTGGAGCGCGCGCTGGCGCTGTGCGCGGAGTATCTCGTTCTGCATCCGGGCTCGTTCCGCGGCGGCAGCCGGGCGGAGGGCCTGCGGCAGGTGGCCGCCGCGATCATGGCCGCGACCAAAGACCTGGATCTGAAGAAGGGCGGCCTGACCATCCTGATCGAGAATTCAGCCGGGGCGGAGTATTCGCTGGGCGCGAGCTTTGAACAGGTCGCCGAATTGATGGAATGGCTTCAGGGAATTGTGCCGGTCGCGGCCTGCATTGACACCTGCCACGTGCACGCGGCGGGTTACGACATCGTCAGTTCGGAGGGGATGCGCGACACGTTGATGCATCTGGACGAAACTGTCGGCCTGAAAACCATAAAGGTGTGGCATTGCAACGATGCCAAGGCAGAACGGGGATCGAAGCTGGACCGGCACGAGCACATAGGAAAAGGAAAGTTGGGGCTTGAGGTATTTCGGCGGCTGTTGAACGATCCGCGCCTGGCGCACGCCGCGTTTATCGCCGAAACTCCGATCGATGCGCCCGGGGACGATCTGCGGAATGTGGAAGCGCTGAAGAAGCTGGTGAAAGGAACGCCGCGGAAAGGATGAGTTCTTAATCCTCAGTACTTGATGATGGCGGTGAACGATTTGGGGTCGAGGCTGGCGCCGCCGACGAGCGCGCCGTCAATTTCGGCTTCGCCCATCAGGGCCTTGGCATTATCAGGCTTAACCGATCCTCCGTAGAGAATGCGCAGGTTGGCGGCGAACTCGTCGCCGAAAGCTTTCGCGGCCTCGCTGCGGATGAGCTGATGGGCTTGCGACGCCAGTTGCGGGGTGGCGGTCTTGCCGGTACCGATCGCCCAGACCGGTTCATAGGCGACCACGAGCTTGCCGGCTTTTTTGGCCGAGAGGGCATGGAAAGCGCGCAAGCATTGGCGGCGCAAGACGTCGTCGGTGAGATTGGCTTCGCGTTCTTCGAGTACTTCGCCCACGCAGACAATGGGCGTAAGTCCGGCCTCCAGAGCGGCTTTGAGCTTGAGATTCACGGTGTCGTCGCTCTCGCCGAAATACTGGCGGCGCTCGGAGTGCCCGATGATCACGTGGGTACAGCCGACGGCGAGCAACATCCCGGTAGAGATTTCGCCAGTGTAAGCGCCCTCCTTTTCCCAATACACATTCTGGCCGCCAATGGCGACGTTGCTGCCCTTTGCCGCCTCGACTGCCGCGGGCAAGTCGATGAACGGGGGGCAAACCGCGATTTCATCGCGGCTGTGGTCGGCAACCATAGGCAGGAAGTCACGCAGGAATTCGCGAGTCTGATCGGGAGTCTTGTACATCTTCCAGTTGGCGGCGATAAGTTTCTTTCTCATGAGGGACCTTTATCTCGTGAACGCATTGGGATCTGCTGCTTGCAGTTTCTGCGCCGCCGCAACATAGGCCCGCAGGGTGGTTGAGTCGAAAAGGATAAAGCGAACCATCTTCAGATCGGTGGTAGTCCGAAGAGCCTGGAGCACGGCCGCGACCGCGATGCCTGCAGCCTCATCGACCGGGTAGCCGTAAATGCCGGTAGAGATCGAAGGAAAAGCCACAGAGTTCAGCAGGTGCTCATCGGCAATGCGAATTGATTCCCGGTAGCAACTGGCAAGCGTCTTGGCCTCGCCCCGTTTGCCGCCGCGATAAACCGGCCCTACCGTGTGAATGACAAATTTTGCGGGCAGGCGTCCCGCAGTAGTGATCACGGCTTGTCCGGCCGGAAGCTGCCCAATTTTGCCGACGATCTGCTTGCACTCTTTAAGAATGTCGGGGCCGCCGGCGCGATGAATGGCCCCGTCTACCCCGCCACCGCCAAGGAGGGCAGAGTTGGCGGCGTTCACGATGGCATCGGCGTCTTCCTTCGTGATGTCAGCGGGGCCGTGGAACTCGATAGTCTTGCCGTTCTCGAGCTGCAGCCGGGTTGCGAGAGTGGAGATCGGTTTCAAAGTGAAATGTCTTGTCGCAAGGGGCTCGCTGGTTGCCTGCGGGTTACACTAGGGTTTGTCGCTTAAGGCAGCGACACCGGGTAACCTTTTGCCTTCCAGAAATTCCAGTGAAGCGCCGCCACCGGTGGAGATATGCGTGATCTTGTCGGCGACTCCGGCGGCCCGGACGGCGGAAACCGAATCGCCGCCCCCGACGATGGTGGTTGCGCCCGCATTCTCGGCCACGGCGTGCGCTACCTTGAAGGTCCCTTTGGAGAATGGCGAGACCTCAAACACTCCCATGGGGCCATTCCAGACCACGGTGCGAGCCCGGGAGATTTCATCGCTGAAACTCTCGATAGTTTCCGGGCCGATGTCGAGCGCCATCATGTTGGGCGGGATTGACTGTCCGCTGTTCACGACCTGGGTACGCGCGTTGACATCAATCTTGTCAGCAACCACGTGATCCGTCGGCAAGAGGAATTTCAGCTTGCGGGTCTTGGCATCCTGCAACAACTGCCGGGCGAGATCGAGCTTGTCTTCTTCGACCAGCGACTTGCCCACTTGCTCCCCCATGGCTCTGAGGAAGGTATAGGCCATGCCCCCGCCGATAATCAGCGCGTCCACCTTGCTCATGAGGTTCTCAATGACTTTGATCTTGTCGCTGACCTTGGCGCCGCCGAGAATCGCGATGAAGGGGTGCTCCGGATTGTGCAGAGCGCGGCCAAGGTAATCGAGTTCCTTTTCCATGAGCAGGCCGGCTGCCGACTTCTGCATGAATTTTGTCATGCCCACGGTAGAAGCGTGAGCGCGGTGCGCTGTACCGAAAGCGTCGTTCACGTAATAATCGGCAAGATTCGCCAGCAGCCGGGAAAACTTCTCGTCGTTGGCCTCTTCTTCCGCATGGAATCGAAGGTTCTCGAGCAAAAGTGTCTGGCCTTTCTCCAACTGTCCAGCGACCTCTTCCGCTTCAGGACCCACGCAGTCGGGGGAAAAGCCTACGTTTTCGCCGCGAGCCAGTTCGCGGTCGAGCAGCATGCGAAGACGCTCGGCCACGGGCTTCAGGCTCATCTTGGGATTGGGCTTGCCCTTGGGACGTCCAAGGTGGGAAGCAAGGATAAGACGCGCGCCGTGGCGCAGCGCGTATTCGATGGTGGGCAGGGTTTCACGAATACGGGTGTCGTCCATGACGCGGCCGGCATCGTCGAGGGGAACATTGAAATCGACGCGCATGAAGACGCGGTTGCCATTCAGAGGGAGATCGCGGATCGATAGTTTCGACATGAGAATGCCTCGTAAGGGTGCTTGCTCACCGCAGGGCCGTCGCGTTCACGGGTAACGCGCACTTGGTCCACCATGTTCGTCCAACCGGTGCTTCGTTTTGAATATAAGAAATGCGCGGGCGAGAACCCGGCTAAAGCTGCCGACGGCGCGCCCGCGCCATACCTGGTCAGAGGCCCTTGGAGCCGATGTAATTGATGAGGTCACGGACGCGGCAGGAGTATCCCCACTCATTGTCATACCAGGAGATCACCTTCACGCAATTGCCGCCGACCACCAGGGTCATGGGAGCGTCGACAATCGAGGAGCGCGAGTCGCCGCGATAGTCAGCCGAGACGAGTTCATGCTCTTCAAAGCCCAGGTAGCCCTTGAGCGGTCCAGACTCAGATGCCTTCTTCAGCGCGGCATTCACCTCTTCCTTAGTGGTTTTCTTTTCCACGAAGGCGACGAGGTCAACCACCGAGACATTTGGAGTGGGGACGCGCATGGCGAATCCGTCGAGCTTGCCAGACAGATCGGGGATGACCAGTTTCAGCGCCTTGGCAGCACCGGTCGAAGTAGGAATCATCGACAGAGCGGCGGCGCGGGCGCGGCGCAGATCCTTGTGGGGAAAATCGAGAATGACCTGATCATTGGTGTAAGAGTGGATCGTGGTCATGGTGCCGCTTGCGATCTTGAACTCGTCGTGTACGACTTTGGCAATCGGCGCCAGGCAGTTGGTGGTGCAGGATGCGTTGGAGATCACGTTATGTTTGGCGGGATCGTAAACCTTCTCGTTCACGCCAAGCACCAGGGTGACATCTTCGTTCTTGGCCGGGGCGGAGATGATCACTTTTTTCACCGGACCGCGGAGGTGCTTGCGGGCATCTTCGGCATTGGTGAAGCGCCCGGTGGACTCGATGACAACCTGCGCGCCAACCGAATCCCAGGGCAGCTTGGCCGGATCTTTTTCGGCGAAGACGCGAATCGAGCGGTTGTCCACGCGGATGCAGTCCTGGCCGGCAGAAATATCATTGGGGAGATTGCCAAGGATCGAATCGTACTTGAGCAGGTGGGCAAGCGTCTTGGGATCGGTAAGATCGTTCACGGCCACGAAATCGAGGTTTGGATCCTTCAACGATGCGCGCAAAACATTGCGGCCGATACGTCCGAAACCATTAATACCAACTTTGATTGCCATGTTGCCTCCGGTGAAGTTATGAGGACCCACCCGGAAAGATCCGGGCTCGCAGCACAAACAGTTGATGGTAACAGGGCGAGGGATTGGGCGTAAATGACGGTCACAAGCCGGTTGTGATGTGAGAACAAAGCAGTTGTGAGTCAGTGGCGCTGCGGAAAAGAAACGATGCCCGAAGCCAAGGGCCAGAAACCGAAGAACAATCGACGCTCACGAAGGGGTGATCTCAAGATAGATGTTCTGCTTGCTCCAGATGGGAAGGCGAGCGAGCCAATACTTTTTGTGGATAGCCTGCCGAGCCTGGGGCCACTGATCGGGCGGGAGTATGCGCGCGGTGGCAGAGAACTCAGGGCCGGTGATCTTGCCGCGGATGGTAGAAGGGGCGATGCGGACCTGCGGGTTGTTGCGGATGCGCTTGTATTTGCCCGAGTCGCTGCGCGTCATGACGTACAACTTGCCGGCCAATTCCGCAAACCAAACCGGTGTGTGTACGACCGCACCATTCTTGCGAAAAGTGGCCAAATCGATGTAATTGCGATCGTGAATTTCGGAGGGAACAGGCATAAAGCATTGTAGAGCGGTTCGCCGTCGCCGGGCATGCGAACGAACCGGTGCTTCCTGGGACATGGACGAAGGGCCCTGAAGAAGTCGATATTTGGGGCCCGTATCCAACTGGAGGCGGATGCGTTGCGGGCTATGGCTTCAATGTGTTACAAGCCATTCATGCGCAAATGGATGCGAGATCGCATGAAGCGCCGTAAGAAGACAGAAGATTCTACGCAAGGTTCGGAAAAAGCGCAGGCGCCGCTACAGCCAGCCTACTTCGAAGCCGATGCAAACCAGTCCGCCGCGAGCGAGCACGAGGACAGATCCGCGCCCGAAACAGAGGGAACAGCAGAAGATTCTGAACAAGTCTCGCCACAAGGGTCGGAAGCCGAGGCATCTGGGCCGCAGGCATCATCCGGAAGAGGGACCGAGGAAGCGGGGCAGGGCGAAGGACGCCGGCGGCGACGCCGACGCCGCAGCAAGAGTCCGGCGAGCCGCAGCAGGAACGCCCGCCCGCAGAGTGAATCGGCATCGGGCGCTGCGCTGCAACCTTCGGCACCCGCACCTGAAATGGACAGCGCGGCTGCGCCGGAACTTATGCCGTCAGCGGCAGCTTCGTCCACCGCCGCCGCAGCGGCACAGCCCAGGCCGCCGAAGGGCATAGTCGTACTGGCGATCGGGCTGCCGGGCTCAGGCAAGAGCTCGTGGTTCAAGCGCCATAACATCCATCCGCTATCGAGCGACTTACTGCGCGAGCTGCTGTTTGACGATCCCAGCGAGCAGCGCTTCCAGGACCTGATTTTTTCCAATCTGCGCTCGATGTTGAAGGCGCGCCTGATTGCGCGGCGGCCGATGAACTACGTGGACGCAACCAACTTGACGCCGCATGATCGCCACAGTTGGATCAAGCTGGCCAAGGATTATGGTTACGAGGTGCAGGCCGTGTTCTTTGACGTGCCGGTAGAAGTTTGCCTGGAGCGCAATCAAAAGCGGCATCGCGTCGTGCCGGAGGACGTCATGCGGAGATTCTCCGGGAAGTTGCGGCCACCGACATTCGAGGAGGGATTCTCAAAGATTACCGTGGTGAGGGTGAAGAAAAAAGATTAGCGATGGGTTGTTATCTGCCGCGGATCAACGTCGGCTCTAAGCTTTGAGGTAGGGCAGCAGCTCTTTGAATGCGGCGCTGCCGGAAGAGCGCAGCAGTTCATACATGATCATCTCGGTCGAGGAGATGATTGCCCCCGCAGCCCGCATGCGCTCCAGCCCAATTCTCCAATTCCATTCTGTGCGTGAACTGACGGCATCGGAGGCCACGTGCACGATATAGCCTTCGCGCAGGGCGCCCAGCGCGGTTTGCATCACGCAAATGTGACTCTCCATCCCGCAAAGCAGGACGGTGTTGCGATTTCCGGGAAGCCGCTTCAACGATGAGCAGAAAACATCGCTGCCGAAGCAGGAAAACATCAGCTTGTCGATGGGCTGTATTTCGGGGGTGAGAGCAGCGATGTCCGGCACCGTGCTGCCGAGGCCCTTGGCGTACTGCGTGCTCATCAGCAGGGGCATTTTGAGGACTCCGGCCAGGCGAATCAACAGTTGGGAGTTGCGCACCAGTTGTTCTTTCTCGTGGATCGGAGGCAGGAGTTTTTCCTGGATATCGATGACGATGAGCGCGCAACGCTCGGCCTGCAGTGGCTGACGAGCGATTTCGGCATACTCATTTTCGCGCACAGAGACATTCCCGATACCGGTCACCATAGCGGCTCCTTGGGGCAAGCTTCAGGTCGATTGTAACTCTGCTGAGTGCTAGGGGCGCCACGGCTCGAACGTGGGCCAGCAGTTGATGCGTCGGAGGACGGGGGCGCGAAGTAGATGGGAGTGGAAGCGGCTATTGAATCGTACCCTTTTCGACAGGGAAACAGAGGTGCGAGTCACTGGGCAGAGAACTGCTAACGTGCGCCAGCCGGGAGCTGCGGGGCGATAACGTCTAGCGGACTAAGTTCCCGGACCTTGCAAGTTGCTCGGCGTTAGAGCGAGCAATTGGCGTGCTTACAGTCGCACTGGATTTCGGTCTCGTGGCGATCGGCCGCGTCGGCGCAATAGCTGCTGCAATATTTCTGACCGGGATCTACCGAGCATGTGCAATTTTCGTGAGCGCATTTCTGAGCGGTTGCTTCCATGTGATTGCCTCCGAATCGTGCCTGGCTGTCATTGTGCGCAGCCGCATCAACGCTCCGCATGGCAGTGCCAAGCCGATCTCTCGCAGGTCAGATGCGCTTGCGTGGTTGGGGATTGCCCCGTAAAATCGAAAACTGACGGCGAGTCCGCGCCGCTACCATACTCACCTCTTTACTGAGACTGCCCCCTCGTTCAACGGCAGGACAGCTGACTCTGGATCAGCATATCGGGGTTCGAATCCCTGGGGGGCAGCCAAAACTTTAAAACAACTTGCTAGTTTACTTTTCCGGTCATTTTCCGCGTGCAGGGCAAGCCCTTGTGGAGGCGGTTCGTTCGTTTGCTTGGCGAACGACGTTCACGCTTTCTCTCTCAGAGCGCGGGTGCGGCCCCACGTCTTTGCTTTTACTACACGTTGTGAAAAAGGTGTGCCACACAACGCAATTTTCCAGAGGTTATGGCCTAATTTCGTTTGTCCGTGCGGCCAGCCAAAGCTTCGAGCCCTTTTACGTTTGTATTCCGCCCCGAGAACCCCAACTCATGGCGGGTTCTAGCGCATCTACTGGAGGCGGCGGTTTGCCATGGTACAGCGCGGGATCCGCAATCCGAAGCCACGTCCGCGATTCATCGAACCCATGGAGTGCAAGCGCGTGCCGTCGCTTCCGGAAGGCGATGGCTGGCTGTACGAGATCAAGCAAGACGGCTATCGCGCGATTGCAGTCGTGGACGGGAAGACGGCGATGCTCTACTCAATGTCAGGCCTCGACTACAGCCGCGACTTTTCGCACATCACTTTCGCTCTTAAGAATCTTCACGCCGGCGACCTAGTGCTGGACGGCGAGATCGTGGCCCTGGATAACGCCGGGCGGGCCAGTTTCCAGGAGCTGCAAAACCGCAAGAAGACGAAACAGCCAATCGTGTTTTATGCGTTCGATGTCCTGCACTGGCAGGGCCGCGATACGTTCAATTCGGCTCTGAGTGAACGCAAAGAAATGCTTGATGAGCTCGGAAAGCATTTCACGGGGCCGCTGCGGATCAATCCTTACTTTCGTACCCAAGTGGGCGCGCTGGTCGCGCAAGTAAAAAAGATGGGACTAGAGGGAGTCGTCGCGAAGCGCGCGGACTCAATTTACATTCCTGGCAGGGAGTCAGATGCCTGGCAGAAACATCGATTCAACCAGGAAGGCGAGTTTGTGGTTGGCGGCTACGTTTCTGCGGGGAAGAACTTTTCATCGCTGATTGTCGGCGAATATCGCGGCCGAGATCTTTACTACGTCAAAAGAATTGCGGCGGGCTTCACACCGGGGTTGCGGGCAAGAGTCTACAAAGAGCTGAAGGCCCTGGAGACGCCCGATTGTCCATTTGTGAATTTGCCGGAGCCAAACCGGTCGGGCCACGGGTTGACGGCGGAAAAGATGCGAGACTGCGTGTGGCTGAAGCCGGAGCGCCGGTGCGAGCTTGAATTTGTCGAACGCACCAAAGGAGAGCGACTGCGGCACGCGGTATTTCGACGGCTGATCAGCTGAAGTGCAATTAAGGCCATAATATCTGCGGGATACGCGTTGGTGCACCCGCCGCGCCTGTGTCGAGCTCTGCGCACAAAACAACCAACTCTGAAGCGGGCCCATCCAAGCAACGGGAAGCAAGCCTGGTGCGCGCCCCGTTCGCATCCGGAAAAAGGACTCCCTGCAAGGAACATGCGCGCCCTCCGTCGTCCAAGATCGTCGCATGTGCGGCACATCGTCGAAAGTAAGAGATCCGCGGTTCAAGGAGAATTCATGAGAACAACAATCAGCCGTTTGCTTTTGTGCGTGATGTTAGTTGTGTTTGGGGCATCGTGGGCGCTGGCGCAAGACGCTACCAGCGACAAATCAAAGGCCGACACCCGGACGATCACGGGCTGCCTGTCCAAGGGTGACAGCGCCAACGAATTTCTGCTCACTGCCAATGACGGCAGCACGTGGGAAGTGCGCAGCAGCCAGGTTTCGCTCGCCGATCATGTTGGCCACACGGTCAGCGCTACCGGCGTAGTAAAAGACGCCAAAATGCACAACCTGAAAGAAGACGCAAAAGATGCCGCGCATGATTCGGGCATGAAGAAGAACAATGCTGAGCATGGCCACATGACAATTACGGATGTGCAGATGGTCAGCGATTCGTGTAAGCAGTAAGTTAAGTTATCTTGTCGCGAGGTGTGGGTTTGTGCCCACACCTTTTTCTTTTGCAGGCGAGTTTTTCGTGAGCGCGCACAGGATAGCGATGAGCGCTGCGGCCGATGAGCGCAGTCGAAGATCAACTGCGATATTCTGCACAATGGTTTCCAGCAAAGCGAATCCTTCGGCAAAGACGGTTCCCGCCGGCCTGTGCGACCGTTGCACCCACGCGGAACGGATTCAGTCCGACAGAGGCACGGTCTACATCCGGTGTGCACTGGCGCGGGTGAATCCTGCGTTCGCAAAATATCCGCGCCTGCCGGTGTTGCAGTGTGAAGGGTACGAGGAAATGAAGTTGTCCTCGGGACAGGAGTGATGATCGATTCGGCGGAATCGTCTTCATCCCTCGATTTGCGGTTTGCTCTTGCGCCTGAGAAGGTTCGACTGTCGCTCCCATGACATAAGCTACCGCGCGCAACTTACCTGAGCCAACCAGCGTAAGCCAACCAGGAAAGCTCGTCGGGTGAAGCGTTTCCAGACGCCGAGCCGAGAATTCCTGCCGGGAAACAGCCGCTTTGCCGAGGGCCGCATCGAAACAGAAAAGCCCCAACTTTAAAGGTCGCAACAGCTTTGGACGGCTACATTCCCATATTTCCGAGTCATGAAAGCTCCCGCGAGGATGGGCAGCGGCGGTATTCCGTGTTGTGCGCGACCGTGCTTGCGGTCCTACTCGGGACCGTTTTCAGCGGCAGCCTCGCCGCGCAAGGCGGAGCGCCCAATCCGTCCTACAGCGACGCTGTCCAGCGCCTGCAACGGGATGGGTTTACGGTGGCGATGGAGCAGTTTGCGACCAGCACCCCGGATACAGCCCGCAGGCGGGACGCAATGGAGTGGCTGATCTGGGCATACCGCAAGGCCAAAGACAGTTACCGCGCCCAGGCCTGGGCCCGGCAGTTGCGCAGCGTGGATCCCGAGAACCCCATCGCGGCGGCGGAGATCGAGGATGCCGGTCATGAGCTCTCATTCATGACTCCGGCCGACCCAACCGCGGAACAACGGCTGACCGCGGCTAAAAATTCGTTGAGCAAGATGGATACGCTGAGCCCTCCGGAGGACATGCCGGCCAGTCAGTTTCAACAGTTCAAGCAGGAACTCAGTCGAAACCTGAATGCAGCGGTGGGTTACGCCTACTATGGTCGCAAGGACTACGCGACCGCTCGGCCGTACCTGCGAAACACGCTGGCCACTGGTCCGGAAAATCCGCAATACGTTTACGCTCTGGCAATTGCCGATCTTTATGGCAAGAATCCCGAGGAGACCGAAGGTTTCCGGCTGCTGGCGCGCGCCGTGAATCTCACACGAGGATCTCCCGCGAGCCAACAATTGGACGCCTTTGCAAGGCAGAAGTATCTGGAGCGCGGCGGATCGAGTACCAACTGGGACCAGTACCTGGCGGCCACACGAGTGTCCATGCCCGGTGCACCAGCGACTGCGACGGTCGCGGCGAATCAGCCGAGCATGAGTCCTTCCCGCGCCACCTCGCGGCAAGAGCCGGCCGAAACCGCACGCCCACATCAGACTCCGCAAACAGCGCAGAAAACGGCTAGCCCGCCGGTTTCGAATCCTCCGCCCGCGCCGGCCAATCGCAGCGAACCCACGACAATGGCGAGCGCCACCGGGCCGAATATTCCCATGCATTCGACGCGGGAACTGGAATCGTCCGGCGCGCCTTTCTCGCTTGGAATCCTGATCGAATCGGATAAGACATCACGCGATAGCCGGCGGGCCATTCTCAATAGCCTCACGGACCTGGTGCGGCGGCTCAGAGACAATGACGAAGCATTTTTAATGTCGTTCTCCAAAGGGCTCGTGTTCGAAGAGGACCTCACCAACAATTCCCAGGCGCTGGAGAACGGAATGGAGAACATCCATCCGTCGGAAGGCACAGCGCTCTACGACGCAGTGGCTTTCGCATCGGGCCACTTGCACCGTATCGCACGCAATCGCAAGCGCGTGCTGCTGGTGATTTCGGACGGAGAGAATCGCACGTCGCAAATGTCGCCGCTGGAACTCTCGGGCGAGCTGGACGTCAGCGAAGTCCAGATCTACTGCATCGGATTGGGCGCAAGCACGTGGGAAGATCAGTACCGTTTGAAAGCGCTCGCGGAACGCACGGGCGGCAAGGCAATGTTCATCTCGGAGTCGCAGCAGTTCCGGACCGCAGCCCGGCAGGTGGCGATGGTGCTGGGAATTGACCTGCAGTGAAGATCCCTGCTGAAACTTCAGCTCCTAGCGGCCGCGGAATTCATGCAGAACGGTGCGCAGAGAACTGTGCGCGAAGGGAGCGGGAGTGAGTGTCAGAATCAGCATCAGCAATCCCGCCCAGGCAAGCCAGGTTCGAGCGCCTGAAATGCGCGGCCAGTCCGCAACTTGCGGATGCCGCATGCTGCTCAGTTCCAACAGGACCGCCCAGAGCAACCAGCCCGCCCACTCGTAAACCGCCAGCGGAATCAGGATCAGGATGGTCACGCGTGAGATGATGCGATGTGCGCGCGGGGCTATAGAGAAGATGATGTGCCCGCCATCCAATTGACCGCCGGGGAGCAAGTTCAACGCGGTGGCAAACATTCCAACCCAGGCTGCCACAGCGACAGGGTGCAGGTATACGCGGCTCAACGGCAAGGCCGCGATACTGTGCGCGGGAGCGATGGTGGCGAGCAGACGGTGGACCAAGAGAAATATGAGCGGATATCCAAATTGAATGTCCGATTGCCCGGACGCGCCGCCGAGCGGCTTCGAGAGACCCAGTGACACGAACAGCACGGCGACGGCAACGACGAAGCCTGCAATCGGACCCGCAATGCCGATATCGAAGAGCGCGGTGCGGGAGCGGATGGGCGAACGGATACGGATGAACGCCCCGAGAGTTCCGATCAGAGTGGGAGCCGGAATAAAGAATGGCAAGGTTGCGTACACACCGTAGTGCTTGCAGTAGAGATAGTGACCCATCTCGTGCGCCAGCAGGATCAGCATCAGGGTGAAGGAGAACGGAAGTCCCAGCAGCAAGCGGGAGGGCTGGGAAAACGCCCAGGAAACCGGAAAGAAGGAGAGCGTGTCGTCGGCCAGCGAGAACACCGGCTGATTGTTCATGAAGTTGTACTGCATGCGAGCGCCGACCACGAGCGTGGTGAAGAAGGTCAGCAGCAGCAACAACACGTGAAGCCAATAGCGTTGGCGCGGCGGGTGGGCCACCCAGACCTGCACCGGAGGATAAAGTTCCGCAGTGGACGTGAAGGAAGCGCCAGGATCAGACATCGAGGTTCACTAAGGTTCAGTATAAGATGCGGGCGTTCAGGATTGGGCGCAGGGGCTTACAGGAAAGAAGCGGGCCTCATGGCACGTCAAGCCCAGAATCCGGCTTAGTCGATGGATTGCAACTCCTTACCGGGTTTAAATCGAACCGCCTTCCCAGGCGGAATGGAAACTTCGGCTCCGGTGCGAGGGTTGCGGCCTATGCCGGTCTTTCGCGGGCGCACATTGAAGACGCCAAAGCCGCGCAGTTCAATGCGATCGCCCTTGGCCAGCGACTTTTTCATGCTTTCAAACACGGTTTCAACTGCCAATTCCGCCTTTGTCTTTGTAATTCCTGTTTTGTTCACTACTTCATTAATGATGTCGAGTTTGATCACGCCGCCGCCCCCCTCAGTTTTGCAGTGTGAGCACCAAGTGGTTGATGCTAAGGAAGATATGAGAGATTGTCAACGGGACAGTGACTCCCGTAAGATGGCAGGCACCCTCAGTATCACCAGCCGGAATGCAAAAACTTTCAACTGAGTCTTTCGCTAATGAGCACATCCCTGGCTTTTGCAAGGAGCAACATGCTGAAGAGTGACCGCTGGATCCGCCGGATGGCCCTGGAACATGACATGATTAACCCTTTCTCTGAGAAGCAGGTGCGAGAGGGCGTAGTGTCGTACGGGCTTTCCTCGTACGGTTACGATCTGCGCGTGGCGGATGAATTCAAAATCTTCACCAACGTAAATTCGAGCATCGTGGATCCCAAGCGCTTTGACGAAAAATCCTTTGTCACTATCCAGACCGAATGCGCGATTGTGCCGCCCAACTCTTTCGCCCTGGCACGGTCGGTGGAGTATTTCAAGATTCCTCGCGATGTGCTCACCATCTGCGTGGGCAAGAGCACGTACGCGCGCTGCGGGATTATTGTGAATGTCACGCCGTTTGAGCCGGAGTGGGAAGGTTTTGTGACCCTGGAAATCTCCAATACCACGCCGCTGCCGGCGCGTATCTACGCCAATGAAGGGCTGTGCCAGATCATTTTCTTCCAGTCGGACGAGGTATGCGAAACCAGCTACGCGGATCGCAAGGGCAAATACCAGGCGCAAAAGGGAATTGTTTTGCCGAAGCTGTAGTCGCGGTGCGGCGCCGGAATCAGCCCTCGGTCACGCTTATTTCCGGCTGGGCCCAGGCGTCCTGGAAGGTAAAGGTACAAAGCCGCGCTTGCCGCACATTGGTGACTAGTGCGGGACGAAAACAAGCGAGGCACGTGCCGCCGCGGTGACGCACGCTGGGATAGACCACGCCGGCCGACCCCAAGTTCAAGAGTTCGCGGGCAAGCCGCTGCGAAGCTACATAACTGTCCGGATCAAGGCAGGCTGCGTACTTCCTGGTGCCGCGCAAGTCATGAAATTGGGCACGGAAGTCCGCGAGGTACTCGCGATAATCGACGGTTTCGAGCTCTTTCCAACCGACTTCCCGCAGGCCTTCCGCATAATGGAAGGCTACTTCTTTCAGAGAGGTTTCCACCGCGAAGCCCGCGTACCAGGCGCCCCGCTCGGGACCGCTAAAACGGCTGCCCGTGGGGTTCGCGTGTGTAAATGAAGCATTGATGATGTGAAAATTAGGCACGCCGAAGACCAGCTCGTGGACAGTGATGCCGGGCAAGCGGTTGGCCTCTCCCAGGAGGCGTTCGTTCGTCGCGCCATCGATTTCGAAGAGATCGCGTAGGTGGCTTTCGTTCTCGGCAATGCGCGCCAGGACGCTTTTTCCTTCTTTGGTATAGCGGGTGGGGATCAGACGGTGGGTATCGTCCTGGTGAAGATGAGTGCTGCGCGGGGGCATCAATTGCCGCCCCGGCGCGCGTCCAGAAGTTGCCGGACACGCATCATCGCGGGAACTCCACCGTGCAACATGAACGCAAGTGGCGTTTGACCATTGAAAGCCAGGTTGGTGTTGGGAAGTTGCACCCAGGCGTCGGCCAGCTTGCGGCTATAGAGAATATTGAGCGCTTTGAAAATACCTAGAAGCAGGGAAATGCGGGTAAGCCGGTCCTGGTCGAGGGTACGCGTGGGACGGCGCTTGAGCTGGTAGTAGCTGCCGTTCGACATACCTCCGAGTAGGCCTCGCGCATCTTCGTCGCGGAGCTTCCATGCCTCGGCGAGACGGAGGAATCCCTTGATGGCCGCGGGACTAAGGCGCTCCTGCACGGAGCGGTTGGAAAAATCGGCGGGGCGTTCCCAGGAAATTCCGGGCAGTTGGGCGCCCTGCGATGCGAGAAACCGTTCCAGGTTCTCCATTTGTACTGTATTGTACATACAAAAATGGAGAAGTCAATGCAACCATTTTGGAAACCTGCCGACGTTGTTGCGAACCAGATATCCTCAACTCAGGAAGCGGCGGCAGGTTTCGAGAACGTGTTAGATTCTAAGTTCGTGTCATGAAGCAGATCGCTGACTGGGCTCTTAATTTGGCTAATGTCCGGGGCGCCACATATGGCGATGTGCGGGTAGTGGACGCACGCGCCCGCGCGTTAGCGACCAAGAATGGCAAGCTGGGGAGCGCGTCGGATTCGGAATCGTTCGGCTTCAGTATCCGGGTGATCGCGGACGGCGCATGGGGCTTCGCGGCTTCTGACGATCTGAGCCGCGCGGGAGTGGAAGCCGCGGCGGCCCTTGCCCTGAATATCGCGAAAGCGTCCGCGCAGGTGAAGCAGAGCAACGTGCAGCTCGCGCCAGAAAAGCCCGTCACCGCGGAGTGGACTACCCCCTGTCAGATCGACCCGTTCAGTATCTCTGTCGAACAGAACCTGGACTTGCTGACGAAGATTGACCGCGAGCTGTGCTCCGTAAAAAGAGTGACGCTGGCCGAGACCAACCTTAATTTCCATCGCGAGGAACAGTGGTTCTTCTCCTCGGAAGGCAGCAACATTCATCAGACGAAGTACTCGACGGGCGCAGGCTACTCGGCCTACTCATTCACGGGGAGCGAGATCCAAAAGCGTTCGTATCCGAATTCCTTCGGCGGGCAGTGGCAGAACAAAGGATATGAGCTGGTCGAAGAACTGAGATTACTGGAGAACGCGCGGCGAATTGCGGAAGAGGCGGTTGCGCTGCACCAAGCCGACCAGTGTCCGGAAGGCACGATGACCATCATTCTTGATGGTTCGCAACTGGGGTTGCAAATCCATGAGTCGATCGGACACCCCATCGAACTGGATCGCGTGCTCGGCATGGAAGCGAATTTCGCCGGTACATCGTTTTTGACTCTGGATAAGCTGCGCAATCTGCGTTACGGCAGCGACCTGGTGAACGTAGTAGCGGACGCCCGCCAGGAGCATGGTCCGGGGCTGGGTACATTCGGCTTCGATGACGAGGGGGTTCCTGCGCAGTGCACGCCAATTATCAGCAATGGCTTATTTACGGGCTATCTGAGCTCGCGGGAAACGGCGCATGCCATTGGCGCCCACCGGTCGGGCGGAACGCTTCGCGCCGAGAACTGGAACCGGCTGCCGATCATCCGCATGACCAACATCAGCATTCTGCCCGGAGAAAAGCCACTGAGCCTGGAACAGTTGATCGCGGACACCGACAGGGCAGTCCTGATGCAGACGAACAAATCGTGGTCGATCGACGACAAGCGCTACAACTTTCAGTTTGGGACCGAGATTGGCTGGGAAATAAAGCATGGCAAGCGCCTGAGAATGCTGAAGAACCCTTCGTATTCGGGCATTACCACGGAATTCTGGAACTCGCTGGATGCGATCTGCTCGCGGGAGGAGTGGAATTTATGGGGAACGCCCAACTGCGGCAAGGGGCAGCCGCAACAGGTGATGGGCACCGGCCACGGCGCAGCCCCGGCGCGGTTCCGCAACATCAAGGTAGGGAGCGCATACAAGGGAAACTGATTTCCAAATGCTAGACCAATCCCGCGCCGGCGATATCTTTTCGAAAATCTGCAAGCGCTCCAGCGCCGACGAGGTGGAAGCGCTGTTCTACGGCGGGCACTCCGCGCTTACCCGTTTCGCCAACAACACTATCCATCAAAATGTGGCGGAAGAAAACTACGGCGTGTCGGTGCGCTCCGTATTCGGCGGACGCACGGCGCGCGCGACGACCAATAAGCTGGATGACGCGAGCCTGGGGCGCGTGGTGGAAGCAGCGGAGAGCATGGCCAAGGTACAACAGCCAGATCCCGACCTGCTGCCCATGCCAAGCCCGGCGGAAGCCGCGGCGCAGCGGCCCGGAAGCGACACGGTTTACGTCCTGCCGAAGCGGCACTTCGATGAAACTGCGTCGATCACGCCACAGCAGCGCGCAGAGGTTGTGGCAGGAATAGTGGCCGCGGGGCAAAAGCACAAGCTCACGACCGCGGGCATTTATTCGACATCGCAGTCAGTGGAGGGGATCTTCAACTCCCGCGGAGTGAGCGAGTGGCACCGGCAAACCTCCGCGGAAGTTTCGGTGACGATGCTGGGCAGCGACTCGTCGGGCTGGCAAAAGGCGAATTCGCCGAATGTCGCACACCTCGACCCGGAGACCCTGGCGCAGATTGCCGCGGCGAAGGCGTTCACCTCCGCGAGGCCGCGCGAGATTCCGGCAGGGAAGTACACGGTCATCCTGGAGACGCCTGCCGTGCTTGACCTTGTAGGATTCATGTTTTTCGATTTCGGCGGGCTGGCACTGCTCGATCAGCGTTCGTTCCTGAATAATCGAGTTGGCACCAAGCTGTTCGGCGACAACATCGAGATCTGGGACGATGTTGCGCACCCGCTGCAATCCGGTTCTCCGTTTGACGGAGAAGGAGTACGGCGCGAGCGAGTGCAATTAGTCGACCGTGGGGTAGTGAAACGACTGGTGTACGCGCGCGCCACCGCACAGAAGATGAAGGGATCGGAATACCGCGACAAGGTCGGTCCCATCGGTACCACGGGTCACGGCTTCCCGATCCCCAACGAGGTGGGCGAAGCTCCCATGAACATCGTATTCGGCATTCCGCGGGATCCAAAGACCCTGGAACAGATGATTGCCTCGACCGACCGCGGAGTGCTGGTCACCAGGCTGTGGTACATCCGTGAAGTCGATCCTTACGAGAAGATCCTGACCGGCATGACGCGCGATGGCACCTTCTATATCGAGGAAGGAAAGGTACGCCACGGCGTGCGCAATTTCCGGTTCAACCAGAGTCTGATTCACTTACTGTCGAACGTGGAAGAGATGGGGATGCCCATCCGCGCCAGCGGTGAAGAATCGTTCGACATGGTCTGTCCGCCCATGAAGGTAAGGGACTTCAATTTCACAGAAGTGACGAAGTTCTAAGGCCGGCACGGGTGCAGCCTGGACAATATTGTGTGCCCGCCATTCCGACGGCTTGGCTGTCGAGCGCCAGAGCAATTAGGAAAGGCTAAGTTGAGCTCGTGCGGCGATCCCTGGTTAAGCGCCTAACCCACTGATCACGCGCAAGTTCCACGCTTCCGTTCCATGACTTCGGTAACTTTCCCAGGCTGGTTCACGAGTGTCATACTGCGTTCGATGTCCAACCACGGCCAATCGGCAGAGGGCGCGGATAATCACGGCAAGGACGTGCGCGATTCCGGCCAGAATGCGAGCGGTGAATCGGGCAAGAGGCGCAAGCATTACCAGGATATGCAGAGCGCGCCCCGGTTCCCGCTGAAACTTGCCGTGGCGGTGAAGTCCGAAACTGGAGATCGCCAGGCGGAAACGGAAAACATTTCCGCCAACGGGGTGCTGTTCCAGGTGGACGCGGACATGCCGGTGGGTTCGATGGTGGACTTCACGATCTCTCTTCCAGCTGACGTAGTAGGTTCCGAAGCCGATGTGCAGCTCGATTGCCGCGGCCGGGTGGTGCGCAGTTTTGACGAAGGTGGCCGTCACGGTGTCGGGGTGGTAATCGACGAATACCGTTTCGACCGCCGCTAAAGGCGCAAGGAAACGAATGGGAACGATTCCGGTCAGCGCGGAGAGTCATCTCGAACGTCCGCAGGAGGGGAGCGAGACGCAATTCCTACGCATTATCCTCGCCGACTCGCAAGCCATCTTCCGTGCCGGATTGCGCAAGATATTCGCGGTCGAAGACGATATTCGCGTCGTAGGCCAGGCTGAGACGCTGGCGCAAGCCATGTCAGCGGCCAAGAAGTTTTCCGCCGATGTACTGATCTTTGAAGCGGCGCTGGCTCCGAATCCAGCCGATGCGGTGTCCGATCTCCTCAAGCAGGGCCTCAAGTGCAAGTTGGTGGTGGTGATCCAGGAACCCAACGAAGAACTGACGCTGGAACTGTTCCGGCGCGGGGCAAACGGGATCGCGTCGCGCGAAGTTGAACCCGAAGTACTGGTTGATTGCCTGCGAACTGTTGCCCGCGGCGAGCCGTGGCTGGAGCGCAGAGCGGTTAACTGGGTATTGGAAGCATACCGGTCGCAGGGAGGGCGCACGCCCACCGCACGCAGCAAAGTGCAGCTTACGCCCAAAGAATCGCTGATCGTATCCTGCGTCACCCAGGGCATGAAGAATAAGGAAATCGCCCTGCGGGTTGGCACGACCGAGCAGGTAGTCAAGAATTATCTGCGCAAGGTCTATGACAAGCTCGGAGTGGCAGATCGCCTGGAGCTTGCACTGTACTGCCTGCAACACCGCGTGGTGGATAATGCGGCTGCTGCGCCCACGACCGAGCTTGCGAATGCCAGTCCTGCCGCTCCCGCCAGCGGTTCGGCGGAGACGCCAGCCGATCGCCCGGTTGTTCCCGCGGCGAATGTCGAGAAGCCTTCCTAATCATCATCTTTAAGTTTGCCTGCCGCCCAGTCGCCGGACTATAGTCATTCCGTTCCACCTCATCATCCGCGTGATGCATTCGAGCGCTTGGCGCTTGTGCCGGTGTGCTGAATGGTGAGCGAACGTTCTTTCGGCCAAATATCCCAAATACATACTGTGAGGCGCACTGTGAAAGGTGACCCGAAAGTCATTGCCCTTCTCAACCAGGTGTTAAAGGCGGAGTTAACGGCGATCAATCAATATTTTCTTCATGCCGAGATGTGCGAGAACTGGAGCTACGAGCGGCTTGCCAAGAAAACCCGCGCCGAATCGATCGAAGAAATGCAGCATGCCGAGAAGCTGATGGAGCGCATTTTGTTGCTCGACGGATCGCCCAACATGACCGACTACTTCAAGATCAACATTGGGCAGAACGTAAAGGCGCAGTTGAAGAACGACCTGGACCTGGAGTACGCGGCGGTGAAGCGCCTGAACGATGGAGTTCATTTGTGCCGGCAGGCGGGCGACAATGGCTCGCGCGAGTTGCTGGAAAAGATTCTCATCGACGAAGAGCATCACATCGATTGGCTGGAAGCCCAACTGCACGCCATCGACGAAATGGGCTACGAGAATTACCTGGCCCAGCACCTGCACAAGGGGGAAGAGGAAGGGGATTAAGCGGGGTGTATGCGGGCGCGCCCCGGGGCTGGCGCGCGTCGGGCGCAATGCGCGTACGGTAGGGTGGGCGCAGGGTTGCGATTCCATTCACTCCCCCATAGAATCGCTGATAAGGCGCGGTTCAGAGGACTGCCCGTCCCAAGGGTAATGTGCTGAAGTGCGTGCCGAATAAGCTCCTCAAACAGTGCGCGGGAGAGATGGCCGAGTGGCTGAAGGCGCACGCTTGGAAAGCGTGTTTACTCGAAAGGGTAACGTGGGTTCGAATCCCACTCTCTCCGCCATGTTTTCAACCAGCCGGCCTTGCGCAACCATCGGCCACTGCACACGATATCTTTGAGCGGATTTGCAAGGAGCGGCCGCCTTCTTGTTGTTGCGATGTTCTTCGGGGCTCTGCTTGGCGGCGCTGGGCGCCCATCTCAGTGCAGTCTGGCTTCGACGAAGGTTACATTCTTGCGCTGCTGGTGCTCGCCGCCGCCAAAATGCTCTGCTCATCCTCCAGAGTACACACCATCTTGACTGCTACTTTACCGTTTCAGTCGTCAGCACATTTAGAGCACGCAGTGCGTCCTCAATTCTCTCTCTTTCCCCACGATGGTCGCTGTCACCTTTCATCTCTCGCAACCGTCCCGCAATCGCATCACGTGCGGCCGAAATCCGTTCCGGCATCTTCCGACTGTCCACTTCCAGCACAGCGAGTCTATAAGACTCTTCCCAATTTTCGTTGTTTTGGTTCGGCACGTTCACCGCTACCTCGCTTCCTGCCAAGGACACATCATTGAATTGCTGAGCGCAATAGTCGTGGTCTAGTCGACCGCGGTCCCGATTCGGTTTCAGTCCGACTATCTAGCAAATTTCGGTGACTCTCGTTCTTGAGTTGCTGTTTCTGTCTTGGTTCAGCGTGAAATGGAGAAGCGACGTTCTCCGTTAGTGTAGATTCCGCCCCTGCGGGGCGGGGATTTTCAAGGCATGAGGGTCTATCGTCCGATGACTTCCCCCCTCAGTGTGCAACGCGGGAGCAAGACCTCCCGCGGTGCTGAGCCTCGGCTCGATGAGCCCTCCGGGTTATCCCTCAGCATGGTTGCATCCCTGCAGTGCCCGCCTCCGTTTCGCCCGGCAAGATCATTGTAGCCCCGCAACCACGTGCCGTTTCCAACATGTGGTTTGCCCGTTATTCCGCCAAAACCCAGACCGTGCCAGAACTCGAATCGTGAGCGTTATTGCCTTGGTTACGAGAGTTACCCTCGTAAGCCGCAAGTTTGGCGCTGAAATGCTCTAATCTTAATCACGAACCTGCGAGCAGCTACGATATCGCGTGACGAAGGCTCTTTGCGATGCGGCGACTTTGAAGGAGAGTTTTGAAGAGACTTCCCAAGATCTTGCTTGTATAGTTGCCTTTCCCTCGTGGGCCTCTGCCTGTTGGCTCCGGTTAGTTTCCGCTTGTGGCTCAAGTACGAATATCATCTTCCGCCTGAGCAACGTGTGCGCAAACAATTTGAGAACAACCGGGCTGATTACATCCAATTCGCCACACTGCTGCAAAAAGATCAATCCGCACATTCTATCGACGACGGCGGTAGAGTCGATATTGATGGAGTGCACTCACGGCTAGTACCGGAATACCGGAATCTCATTCGCAAAATTGGAGCCAAGAACGTGGTCATCGGGAAAGATGGCTCCATTGAGTTCTCGCTTTACGGGTTCGGATGCGCGATCTGTTCGGATTCTTACATGGGCGTGCTTTACCTCCCGAAAGATCGCAGGACGGACGCTCCCGGAGCGGGGGAGCATACCGTCGTTACATCTCTAGACAGCGCGACACTTCCTCAGGAACATGGGGCCGTTGCTACCGGTTTGTATATCGTGCCCATCGAGCCAGAATGGTTCATCTACCGGGACGAGTACCGAGAATGAAGTAGAGCACGCGGCTTGCTGGCGACGACTCTGGCTTTGCTGTCTGGCGGCTTCCAGTTTGCGGTCGCGCTGAGCGTGAATCTCGACCTGTCGCCCTCCGAGCATATCGTTTGGCGTCACATAGCCGATGGCACTCTTCAGACGGACGTTGTTGTAGTGCTCCACGTAGCCTTCGACCAGACGCCGCGCATCGTCCAGCGACAGCGGCGTTCCCGGCCGAATGCACTCGCTTTTCAGCGATTTGTGCCAGCGCTCAATCTTGCCGTTCGACTGCGGATAGTCGGGGATGTTCGGACGTGCGTCATGCCCGAGATGCGAATGAACTCCTTGAAGTCGCGAGCGATGAACTGCGGACCATTGTCGGAGATGATTCGCGGCTTCGCTTCCGGGTACTTCTCCTTGGCTCGCTGCAGGATCACTTCGACATCAGCCTCTCGCATGGACTCTCGCAAATCCCAATGCACGAGGAAAGGACTGAACCCATCCAGAATGGTGCACAAGTAATAGAACGTGCCGCACAGGTTGATGTAGGAAACGTCGATATGCCAGTGCTGATGCGGTTGCAGCGGCTGCTCAAACCCAGTTCCCTTGCGCGATGGCTTGCTCTTCCACCGGGATAATAATCCAGCTTGCTTCAATACTCGCCAAACGCTAGCTGGATTAACCGCCACAACGTCAGCGTCGAGCATCATGAACATCAGCCGCCGATAACCTTCCAGCGGGTTCTTCAGATGGAACCCGATGATTGCTTCTTTCTCCCACGGCTCCAACCAGAAATCACGGGGAACCCAACCGTTGTGCTCGTTGACGCACCCGTACCGCTGCCGCCAGTCATAGAATTTGCTGGCGGTCACGCCCAGCCAAGGGATGAACCGTCCGATGCCGATCTCGGATTTCTCCGACCAGTGCCGGACGAAATCCACGACCCGGTCCCGCACATCATGCGGCACCCAGATACCGGTTAGAGTTCCCCACGACTTTTTTTTAGCGCGATGTGCTCCGCCATCAGCTCAGCCAGTACCTCGTCCTTCGTCTGCACCTTCTTCTCCAAGAACTCGATCCGTTTCTGCTTCTCCTCCACTTGGCGCTGGGGACGCTCTTGAGACTGAAAGGCGGCGGCTCCGTTCTCGAACAGTTCTTTCTGCCAGCGGTAGAACACCGTTGGGCGCAGGCTCAGTTCTTCACACAGCTCCGAGACGGGTACTTTGTCCACAAGATGCCGCCTCAGGATGGCTACTTTCTCTTCTGGAGTGAAACGCTTCCGTTCCTTCCTCATACGCTCGCTCCGTTATCTTAACGAACGAACGCTTTCTCCATTTCCAACTGAGGCAGGACAAACTGGCTGGAGCACATTTACGAAATGGGTTCTTAGTCACACCCCGCTCCCCCGCAAGCCCAGCAGACACAGATAACTCAGTCGCCGCTTAAATCGATTCATGAACCCGGGTATGACACTTGACGCTTTGGGCTACTTGAGTGTAATCCAATCACGAATCCGTTGATGCGGATGTCCACGCAAGCCAAATCAGTTCGAGACTCACTGGCATTTGGAATGCATGACTCACCGCCGAATCTGAGCAAACTGGTTTCTCCATCCGAATCGAAGCTTGTATAATCCGCCGATGCAACGAACACCCTGGAGCACAATTGCGCTCGGCTCGCTGTTGCTCATCTCGGCCTGCTCAATGGGAGGACAGGAAGTGCAATCCAAGCAACCTGAAAAATCTAAGCCGCCTGTCAAAGTGGAGCAGCGCGGACGCATTCTGGGAATCGGCGGTATCTTCTTCAAATCCGCCAACCGCGATCAGATGCGCGAATGGTATGCGAAGCATCTGGGCCTCGCCGATAAAGGGCAGGGAGCGATGCTTCCGTGGCGCGAACACGAGGATCCACAAAACGAACAGGTCACAGTGTGGACGATTTTTTCGGCGTCCAGTAACTACTTCCCTTCCAACCAACCGTTGATGATCAACTACATCGTGGACGATCTGGATGCTTTGCTCGACCGCTTAAAACAAGAGGGAGTAAAGATCGACGAGAAACGGATAAATGAATCCTACGGCCGCTTTGCCTGGATCTATGACCTGGACGGAAATAAGATTGAGCTCTGGCAGCCATCCGCAAAGCCATAAGGAACTTTCAGTTCGCCACCCCTAATTGCACGGCTCGCGCACGCCTGCGCGGGGCGCGTAGCTCGCGTCGCTCGTCTCTATGGCACGCCAATCGCGGGCAATTTGCCGACGTCCATAACTTCGTAGAGAGGCAACGGTGGGGAATCCGAGTCGGAGGCCGATGCCGGGTGAACTTCCAGGGTTGGCCTGAGCACGACGTCCAGCGACCGCATTCGCCTGCGCCCGCGGGCACCCTCGAGCCGGATGATCGCCAAAGAAGTGCACCGGACGGAAGCCGTCCAGCTATTCCAAGCATCCAAAGTTGGGCTTAGGCGCGTGCAGGGAGAGACACTTGTACCAGCGTTGGAACATCCTTCACACAATTCTGTCGCTGTTGTTCGCGGGCGCTCTGTTTTGCGACGGCGCCCATTGCCAAACCACGTCACTTGAAACCTTGCCGATTGTGGCGTCTTCAGCAGAAGAAACAGTTCAGATGCATCCGAGCGAGGGCGTGCCATTTTCGCCGTCAGCAATTGAAGACATCACCAAGATTCCTGCGGCGGGAAGCTTCGACATCGCTGCTCTGCCGTCGGTGTTTGAACGAGACGCAAACCGAGAAGACTCGGCTCAGCAGGCCGCGACGGGAGGCGCGACGCAGCCGGTCCAGGCGCCGCAGGCGGATCATCAAGGGTTGGTGATGCGGTCGGTGAAGAGAACCCTGGAGGACCAGAAGGAGCTTTATAAAGCTCCCTTCAAGCCTTCCAACTTCAAGTGGGACCTGCTGGTGCTGGCAGGAACGGGGGCGCTGCTTGCCTCAGACCGGCACATCGAGAGGCACATCGGCACGGCGCATTACACCTTTTACCAAGCCACTTCTGACATCGCGATCGCGGGGCTGGGCGCTACGCTGGGCGGAGTGTGGATATGGGGCATCAAGGGCGATCATCCGCACGCCAAGGAAACGGGAGTGCTGGAATTGGAGACGCTGGTTAACACATTCCTGATTTACACGCCGATGCAGTTAATCGCGGGACGGCAACGCCCGGGCGAAGGCAACGGGAATGGAGATTTCTGGAAGCACCACAACATCAACACTTCATTTCCCGGCGGGCACGCCATGTTTACCTTTGCGATGGCGACGGTGCTGTCACACGAGTATTCACAAAAGTGGGTGCAAACTCTGGCCTACTCGGCAGCCACGGTCGTAACCGTCACCAGGTTCTTGGCGCGGGATCACTGGTCGTCGGACATGCTTATCGGATCGGCGCTGGGAATCGGAATCGGAGCCCATATCTTCCATGCGCACTGCGATCCGGATTTGAGCGATTCCTGCAAGCACCACGTGCGCTGGATCTTCTGATCTGCAGTCGAGGTATTGTGGGCTGTTCCGCAGACTTCCTGACGGAGCGGCGAACAGCCCGTTCAATCTTTCTTTCGTCAAGCCGAGGGCGACGTTTTCCGAAACCGCGCCATCCAGCTCAACAGTTTTTAGAGGCGGACACCGACATCCCAGCGACTCAGCGGTGCATCGAACCGACACCGCTGCAGCATAATTTTTATTGGCTGGAGGTCGCGATGAGAGAGGACGGCGTCGTCAGCAAAATCGGGCAGCAGGAATGGCTGAAGCCTAGCGAAGAGGGCCTGCAAAAGCTGGTTCACAGAGCCTTCCAGTTTAAGGGTGGGCGGCAAGTAAAGAACTTTCTTCATGGAACGTGGATTGGACATCCGCTTCACGTAATCCTGACTGATGTACCGATTGGTGCATGGACAACCGCCATCGCCTTCGATGCGCTGGACTCCATGAACACACGTCGTCCATACCGGCTTGCTGCGGATACGGCAGTCACTATTGGATTGGCGGGCGCGTTGGGAGCGGCAGCGACAGGTCTGACCGACTGGCAGGACATAGACCCGCCTGCGCGTCGGATTGGACTCGTGCACGGGTTGCTGAATGTCGCCAGCGTGGTTCTGTTCGGGAGTTCGCTGGTGGCAAGAAAGAGAGGGGCTCGCGCAAGCGGGCGAGGCTTAGCTGCTATTGGCTATGCCGTATCCGTGATTGCGGCACGGTTGGGGGGCAATCTGGTGTACGGACAGAAAATCGGCGTAGACCACACGGACGCCGACAAGTTGCCGGACGAATTCACGCCTGTGCTGCCGGAATCGGATTTACACGATGAAAAACCGGGCCGTGCCGAGCATAATGGCACGCCCATTCTGCTAGTTCGCCGCGGCGCCCACATCTATGCGCTGGCTGAGACCTGCTCGCACCTGGGCGGCCCATTATCCGAAGGCAAGCTGGAGGGTGATGTCATCCAGTGCCCGTGGCATGGCTCTCGCTTCTCCATTCGGGACGGTCGTGTTGTAGACGGTCCCGCGGTGCATCCTCAGCCGTGCCTGGAGGCGCGCATCAGAAATGCCCAGGTTGAAGTGCGCAAATCCGATTGCCGGGTTGCCGCGGCATATTCCATGGGGACAGGAATGGAGCCACAGCCGCGCACCGGAACGACGGGCTGACTGGAGCGCGGGAGAACAAAAAACGCCGGTGAACATCCGGCAAAGGAAAGGATGATTAAATGACTCGGCCGAAAACGAAAATATTGGTGGATGGCGGAGACCCGCAGGAGACTCAGCGAGTCAAGGAATTGCTGGGATTCGTCGATGGACAGACAACCAACCCATCTTTGATTGCCAAGAACCCGCACATAAAAGAGCTACTCGCTTCAGGGCACAAGCTCTCAAGCCAGCAAGAAATGGACGAATACAAGAAGATCGCACAGAGCATTTCTCCTCTGGTGGGGAATGCGGGAGTGTCCATCGAAGTGTTTTCGGACGAGAAGACCAGCGCACAAGAAATGTTCGATCAAGGCCGGGAAATGTTCACGTGGATTCCCAACGCGTACATAAAATATCCGTGCACGTCAGAAGGTCTGCGTGCCGCACAGTTGTCGGTCAGGCAGGCCATTCGGGTCAACGTGACCCTGTGCTTCTCGCAACAGCAGGCGGCCGCAGTGTACGCCGCCACCAAGGGCACAAAGGAGCCAGCTTATGTGTCTCCTTTTATTGGACGCCTGGACGACATCGGTCAAAACGGAATGGATGTGGTGCGGAACATCAAGCGGATGTTCTCGAAGGGAGACGGTCATGTCCTGGTGCTAGCCGCGAGCATCCGCAGCCTGGAGCACCTGTTTTACTGCTTCATGCTGGAAAGCGAGCTTGCGACCGTACCTACGAAGATCCTGGAACAATGGGCCGAAAAGAATTTCCCCATGCCCAATAAAGAGTTTCAGTACAAGTCTTCCGGCAAGCCGATCGCGTACGAGGATCTTGACCTGGAGCAGCCGTGGGAAAAATTTAATATAGAACATGAGCTGACACGCAAGGGCATTGAGAAATTCGCGGCCGATTACCGGGCGACCCTCTCCCGAACCGCCTGACGCCCCAAAGCGCGGCGCGTGGTCCAGACCCTCCACAAGAGCGGAAAAAATTTGCACGTTGTTGTCCTTACAGCGCCCGCATGATGGGTGGACGAACGCTGCGCCCCAAGCTTAATGGGCGACCCCGGGCGTCATTTCAGATGCGCAATTCATTGCACATTGACAGATGATTTTGGATGAGATAGTTTCATCAACCAGAGTACGGCCGCATGTAGTAGTTAAATGCGGTTGCCTTTCTGATCCGCCTGCTCCCCGCCGATCACGACTGGCCTGAGCTTAGCAAGAAAATATTTTTAGCCTTCTCAGGCTTTATATAAGTGTTGCTGTGTGTTGCTGTGTGTTGCTGTGTGTTTGCAGACGGAGCGTGTGTTGACCCTAAGAATTGTTCCCTACCTGGCAGTATTCACAGCCCTTGCGATGGCGACAGGCCACGCACAAAAGGCCGAAAACCGGGCGAGCGAATCATCGCCGTCATCCACATCTTCAAGTTCACAACAGAAATCATCGTCACCTGCGCATCACACCATCCTGAAGGTTGGCGGGAAGGCGATTACGGAAGAGGAGTTCGAATCAACGATTGGCGAGATTGAACCCAAGGGCGGCGACCCCGATAAGGGCGCCACGGAGAAGGATCGCCGGCGCCTGGGCGAGGACTATGCTTCGGTCTTGATGCTTTCGCAGTTGGCGGTTGCCGAACATCTTGATTCCTCACCTGAGGTTCGCCAGAAATTGATCGTGGCGCGAATGCAGGTACTTTCGGACGCTGCGTTCGCCAAGCTGCTGGATGAAACCAAGCCGACGCCGGAAGAACTCAATCACTACTATCAGACTCACCTGGCTGAATTCGATCGCGTCCAGGTTCGCCGACTGTTTATCTGGAAAGTGGGCGAAGGGTCGAAGAATTCGCATGGCTTATCGCCGGAAGATGCGAAGGCTCGCGCCGCCGCAATATTGCAAGCGTCTGCATCGGGCGCCGACGCGCTGCAACTCGCGGAAATGTTCAAGGAAAGTGATAAGGGGATCTTCGATGCGCAGCCACTGACGTTTGTACGGGGGCAGTTGTCACCAACCCTGGACAAAGTAGCATTCACGGCCAAGCCTGGCACATGGGCGCAGGCCGAGGACACTCCCGACCACATCATTCTTATGTACCTGATGGGACGCGAGCGACCGCCGCTTTCAGAGGTGACATCGTTAGTTGAAAAGACGGTGCAAGGCGAGAAGATGCAAGCGAAGTTAGACGAACTGAAGAAGAAGACGGGTATTTGGATGGACGAAAGTTATTTCGGCAAGGGCAGTTCGGTGGCGAAAGGCGCAGGAGAGCAGCAGCCTGTTTCCAATCCACCAAAAAATGAAGAGGAGCCAAATCAATGAAGATGTACGGCAGAAGTAGGACACTTGCTTACTTTGCGTTTCTAGCATTACTGCTGGGGGCGTGCGCGCTTCAGCCTACGTCATCAGTCGCTCAGATGACTTCGGTGGGTGTGGATTGCTCTCAAATCGCGTCGTTAGGGATCATGAGGCAAGAGAACCTGGCCGCTGGGAAAGTCCTGATTGAATGTGGACTGGCCCAGGGCGGACAACCGGCAAAGGGTGGCGCTGCGTTACTGTCTCCGCCCAACGTTCAGGTCAGCAATCGCAGTTGCAGCAGCGCTTCGAGCTGCACCAAGAGCGAGAATATGGTGTACGCCAACACCACCAACCCGTTGAACATCGTGGTCAACTACAACGACCACAATGGCGGCCAGTATTCCGGTACGTCGTACTCGAATGATGGCGGCGCGACGTTCACAGAAATTCAGCCGTCGCCGTTCGGCACCGGGCATGGCACCAATTTCGGCGATCCCATCGTAGTCTACAACGCCAAGCTCGGCAAATTTTTCGCGGGCGACCTGGTCACCGGCTGCGGCGGGCAGGGAATCGGCCTGTGGACCTCGACCGATGGCAAAACGTGGACGTCAGGCGCCTGCGCTCACAACGGTGGCAGCGACGATCGCGAATCCATGTGGGTGGACAATGAGCCCACCAGCGGCACTTACGGCCGCATGTACATTTCGTGGAACGACTTCCTGGTGGGGACGGGCGCGCTTTCGATCACGCACTCAGACGACGGCACTACCTGGTCCGCTCCTGTGCGCATTTCCAACACCTCCACCTTCATTCGTGACGTTCAGGTCACCGGTTCCCCGGTCGGCGCGACGCGTTTTGAAGGCCCGGACAGCACGGTGTTCGTAGCCGGCATGGACGAAGGCGGCGGCGGTTGCGCTACGCGCCAGAACCTGATGTTCAAGTCTCTGGATGGTGGCGTTACCTGGACCAAAGCTACCCTGGGTGCCCGCTTCAAACCCATCTGTGACGCGCTCTGCAGCAGCAATTCGTATTTCGCGCAAGTGAATCCGATTATCCGGCACATGGGATGGGGAGAGCCGGGCGTCGGTCCCAACGGAGTTGTCCACTATGTCTACGCAGGATTGGGCACGAACGGCGATCCTGGGGATATCTTCTACACACGCTCCATTGACAATGGCGTGACCTGGTCCACACCGGTAAAGATCAACTTCGGGCCAGATGCGCAATTCAAGGAGCAGTGGATGCCTTCTCTGTCGGCCGATGCTGCGGGAGGAGTCACTCTCTCCTGGTACGACCGAGCCAAATCGACCACTGCTTGCAAGAACGTCACCGATCCGGGATGCAACTATCTGCGGATGGCACGGCAGTCGAAGAATAACGGCGCCAGCTTTGGCAATCCTATTGTTCTGAGTGGATTGATCAATCAGCCGGCGCAGACCGATCCCTCCGTAGTGAATTGCTACGCAGGCGATTACGACTACGACACCAGTGCAAACGGCAACGCGTTTATCACCTGGACCGATGGTCGACGTACGGTGGGAAGCACTCACGTGCAGGATGTGGAGTTTGCCACGATTCCGGTACCGTAACCACAGCGTACTGACACTGACACAAAGCCCTGCGGCGAAAGCCGCAGGGCTTTTTTATTGGCTGTGTCGAACAGGTTCGACAGCACAGGTCCGCTTCGCTCGCCATTCCGACAAGACTTGCATCTGAGGAGGAACGCGAACAGCAGTGCCATTCCCCAGATTTCCAGACATAACCGGACCCGCATGGCCCCAGGGTGGTCGTGAGACCCTCACGCCCAGTAAACTGCATTACTACGCCGGCATTATGCGTATGAAGAATTCCCGCGGCACCAAAATCACCTCGCTCTCAAATTCCGGCATTGCAGAATTGCTGGCGGTGGCGGCGGACAGCGCAAAGATGCCACTGCAAAAGGCACTACGCAGGGCCTCTCGCAAGGCGTTTTTGTGGCCTGAAGAAGCTGCGGCGCTGGTTCGCGGGAATCGTCCGCTAACCGACTTGCCGGGTGTTGGTCCCACGCTCAGCAGGATCATTCGTGGCTGGATCGAGCATCCTCCTGAAGTCCCCAACCCACCTGAAATCCGAAAGCGATTTCTCACCGTTGTGGAGGCACGTCGTGCATTGGCGAAGCAGCCTGCCTGGTCCGCGCGTTTGACAGGCGATCTGCAGATGCACACCCAGTGGAGCGACGGATCCGGTTCGATTGAGGAAATGGCGCGGGCTGGCTCAGAACGAGGATACCAATTCATCGCCATCACCGATCACTCCAAGGGTCTCAAAATTGCCGGCGGGATTAACGAAGAACAGCTGCGCGGGCAAGCTGAGGAAATTGACGCCGTAAATGCCAGGCTGCGTTCCGACGGGAGTTCGTTGCGGGTCCTCAAGTCCATTGAACTAAACCTCAGTCCAAGTGGAGACGGCGATATGGATTCAGGAGCGCTGAAATCCTTAGACCTGGTGCTCGGTTGTTTTCACTCGGCATTGCGCAAGAAAGAGGATCAGACGGACCGCTACATCGCAGCATTACGCAATCCCAATATCCACATCCTGGGCCATCCACGAGGCCGGATATACAACTTCCGTCTGGGTCTGAACGCCGACTGGAAACGAATTTTCGATACAGCCGCTGAACTGGATAAGGCAGTCGAGATCGATGGCTATCCCGATCGCCAGGATTTGAGCCTGGACCTGCTGAAACTTGCAAAACAGTCCGGCTGCCGGATTTCGTTCGGCACCGATGCTCACGATCCCGCGCAGTTGAGGTTTATGGACTTCAGCCTAGCAGCAGCCGCGTTGGCCGGAGTCAATCCGGAGAAGATCTTGAACTTCATGACCTCTGATGAACTGCTGACCTGGGCTGCCGGCGTCCGGAACCGTTGAAAGACTCCACGCAGAGATCATCCGAGCCTTTCGAACAGCGCTCATCCAGCGAGGTAAGAAGGTCCGCAAACGTCATTGTGCATGCATCCATTTCGCTAAGGTTGAGGGACTTCGTTGTCGACTTTGAACAGCACGCCAGCGTCGCAGATGTAGTGTGCTTCGGCGGCACCAGTCCACAACACCCGAATGGAGATAACCATGCAACACAAGCACGCGGGGACAATTGCCGATGCATCTACACTTGCCCATTTTGCGTATTGGCGCAGCTCTCTGGCACGCGCTTCGTTGGCGCTTCTTCGCACCGGGATGACGGCGGTCAGGTTCGGTGCAATGGTTTTGTTGATCCTGGCGCCCGCAGCTGTGGCGCAGACCGCGATCCATGATGACGTGGATCATTCGATTAAGCCGGGGGATGATTTCTATCGGTATGCGAACGGAGGCTGGCTCGAAGCAGCTGCAGTACCCAGCGGACAGTCGAGCTACGACAACCGCGCGATGGTGAATGAGAAAACCAGCCGGCGGGTGCGCGAGCTCATCGAAGGGGCGGCCGCGGCTCGCCCGCCCAGGGGCAGCGTCGGTCAGAAAGTCGGTGACTACTACGCCAGCTTTATGGATGAAGACGAAATTGAGGCCGGGAAACTGACACCCCTTGCCGATGAGATGGCGCGGATCGCAGCGATCACAGACAAGCCGACATTGGCAGCGTATCTCGGCACCACGTTGAATGGCGAAGTGGACGGCCTGATCGCGAACGCCGACCATATCTTTGGTTTGTGGATTAACCAGGGCTTTGAAGATTCGGATCACAATGTTGTGCATCTGTGGCAGGGCGGCCTGGGAATGCCTGATCGCGACGATTATCTCGACCCGTCGGGCAAAGGGGTCGAGTTACGCGCCCAGTACCAAAGGCACATCGCGACGGTCCTGAAGTTGACGAGCATTGCAGACTCGGAGACGAGGGCAGCGCGTATTTTGTCGCTTGAGATCCGAATCGCACAAGCGTTCGCCCCGGAGGCCGATGCCGCTGATGTGTTCAAGCAGAACAACCCCTGGAAACGTGCCGATTTTGCCGCCAAGGCGCCTGGCATGGACTGGGAATCCTATTTCAAGTCGGCGGGCTTGGGCGGGCAGTCCGATTTTATTGTTTGGCAGCCCTCTGCGGTGACCGGCGTCTCCGCGCTAGTCGGCAATGAAAGCATCGATGTGTGGAAGGACTATCTCAGATATCACCTGATTGAACACTATGCCAGTGTTCTTCCCAAGGCTGTAACTGCCGAACATTTCGCTTTTTATGGCACCGTTCTTACGGGTACGCAGCAGGCGCCGGAGCGGAACCTTTCAGCGATTGCGGCCACAAACGGTGCTCTGGGACAGGCGGTAGGGCAACTCTATACGCAGATCTATTTCCCGCCCGAAGCCAAGCGGAAGGCGCAGGCTATGGCCGCCGATCTGATCACGACGTACCGCGCGCGAATCTCAAATCTTACCTGGATGTCGCTCCAGACAAAGAAAAAGGCGCTGGCTAAGCTTGGCGCACTTAAAGTAATCGTCGGTTACCCTGACACGTGGATCGACTACTCGACCCTCGATGTCGTACATGGCGAGGCAATCGGCAATATGCGCCGTGCGGAAGCTTTTCTTCGTTCGCGCAATCTGGCGAAGCTAAAGCAGCCTGTGGACCCTATCGAGTGGCCTATCAATCCGCAAACTCCGGGCGCGGTTATCATGTTCAGTCCCAACGCGGAGTTTTTCTCCGCGGCTATTCTGCAACCACCTTACTTCGACGCCGTGGGCGACTCCGCCGCCAATTACGGATCCGCCGGCGCCGGCATGGCGCACGAGATCAGCCACAGCTTTGACGAGTTGGGGAATATTTACGACGCGCAAGGCCGCCTAGGCGCCTGGTGGAGCGCAAGTGACCGGGATCAGTACCATCAGGCTACGGCGAAGCTGGCCGCGCAAATGAGTAGCTACTGCCCATTAACTGATCTCTGCGTAAACGGCAAGCAGGTCCTGACTGAGAGTGTCGCCGATCTCGCGGGGCTGCTGGTGGCGCACGACGCTTACGTACTGTCGTTAAAAGGCAAGCCTGATGTGGTGATAGGTGGACTGACTGGTGATCAGAGGTTCTTCCTGGCCTTCGCCCAGAGATGGCGCAAGATTCAGAGTGAAGCTGCGCTGCGCAAGCAGATCGCAACCGACACTCATCCACCGGGGGAATACCGGAGTGACTCGGTGCGCAATGTGGACACCTGGTACAAAGCGTACGAGATCGCGCCGGGAGCCAAGCTCTATCTGAAGCCTGAAGATCGCGTCAGAGTCTGGTGACACCGTGCGATGACGGCATGGCCGACCCTTTGAAGCCGTAAGCGAGTTCCACGCTGATTTTCCCAGAGTGGTGCCAGAGATTTCCAAGACGCTAACCGCTGGCGGTGGCATGCGCGAGTTGCTGCTTGGCAATCGTGGCCTGTCTGGCCTCCTGTCTGGCTTCCTGGGTGACATCGCGCGATCCGAAGCCAACGCCAATTTTCTTAAGGAAATCGTAAGGTGGCGTGCCTCCCGCAAATACCCAGACGAAGTCATTGGCAAATTCTTGCTGCTTGCCGTTCACTTCGATGACGACCGACTCCGGCTTGATCGCAACCGGCTTCGAATTGAACAAGACATTCACTTTGCCTGAGCGCATGCAGTCTTCAATCCGTTTTGCGTTCCGGTCTTTAATGCGGCTGAACTGCGGTTGCCTGTAGGAAAGAGTCACTTTGTTTCCCACTTGCTGCGCCAGTCCCATGGCGGCCTCGACCGCACTGTCCCCCCCGCCGACCACCAGGATTTGCTTGTTCACGTAGTGATCGGCTTCGATGAGGCGGTACATCACCTGGGATAACTCCTCGCCGGGAACGCCCAACTTTCGCGGATCGCCCGCGCGTCCCAGCGCGAGAATAACGTTGTACGCACGGTATTGATTATTCGCGCTGTGCACAGTAAAGATGCCGTCGGCGGCGCGAGTAATGTTTTCCACCTTCTCGCCAGTCCGGCAGTTGAAATCCGCCCGGTTGAGAACCATGTCCCAGAATGCCAGCAGGTTTTCTTTGGAGAGTTCCGTTTTCTTAAATTTCCCGTACATGGGGAACTCAACCGGACTGGTCATAACCAGCTTCTGGCGCGGGTATTTGGCGACGGTGCCGCCTATCTCGTCACGCTCGAGGGTGATGTGATTCAGCTTATTTTCAATCGCGCGCAGCGACGCACTGATGCCCCCGGGACCCGCACCAACGATCAGCACGTCATAGATTTCCGGCTGGACCTTGAGCCCGGGCTTCTCACGCTTTCGCCGGGTGATGGTGTCGACACACTCCCGGCCCTGGTTTACGGCGTTCTTGATGAGCGCCAGACCACCCAGTTCGCCAACGATAAATAACCCAGGAATCGTGGTCTCGAATTCGGCCGTGAGATGCGGCATGTCGGCTGCCATGCTGGGAGACGCCATCACCATGGTGATCGCTCCGACGGGGCAGGCCTCGGCGCACAAGCTATGCCCGATGCATTTATAGCCGTTCACGATCACAGCCTTGCCCCCCAGCATGGCCAATACGTCCCCTTCGGGGCAGACCGTGGTGCAAGTCTGGCAGCCTATGCAGTAGTCAGTGTCGATGTGCGGGTGCTGCGACCTGGGGCCTTCGGAAAATAACTTGCCCTTCTCGGCAGCCTCGTGGGCGCGCTTGTCGCGTTCCTTAAGACTCTTAAGATACGCACGAACGAAGAATAAGGTCATGAAGCCAGCAACAACGAAAGCGATGAGCGTGTCCATAAATTTTAGAAATAGCCCATCATCATGACGACCACGATATGAATGATGGCGAGCAAGGCAAACGAATAACTGAAGGGCTTGTGAACCACGTGCCAGAGATGGAAGACTTGCTGGGATCGCGAGAGGAACAAGATGCGCTTGGCGAGAGCGGCTTCGTCACGCGCAGTGGCTATAGCCGCTTCCAGTTCGAGATTCCCAGTCTTCACCATTCCGCCAAATGAGCGTATCGATTCCGCGAAGGTCAACGCATGGCGCCGCAGTTTCGCGATTTGAAACGGGCGCAGCAGATCGAGGCCCAGCATATAGATGAGCGCGTAAACCGCCGGCCAGCGCTTTACCTGCTCAGCGGTGGGAAGCCGCAACAGAGCTTTCAAGTCCGCTCCGGGCAGGCTATGCTGCTTCGCCAGTTGTGTAGCCAGCTGTTGCCGCGCGTCCTGCAATTCCTTGAGCGAGATTTCAGCCGCACTCAGACTACGGGGGATCTGCGAATACAGGTAGCGTCCGATAATCCCGCTTAGCGAAACCGACACCATGATCCAGAAGGCCATGCCGGCAAAGCCACGGAACTTGAACGACGCGTGAAAAGCGATCACGAACGGCGCGGCAATGCCGAGTACCACGTGAAAATCCAGCCAGTGTTTGGCGCTGCCCTGCCTCAGCAACCATGCCCAGCGCTTGCGCAGCGGGTAGAGGAAGATGACCAGGAACATCCCCAAGCCGAGAAAGCCGAGCTTCAGTCCTACCGCGCCACTGGGCCGCAGGGCAACGTGCTTGGGAGAGAAGGGCCGGTCGGCGGCGCTCAAGGTGTAGTAATCGAATCCGTGCACAGCGAGCCCAAGAATCAGGGTAGCGAAGAGAAGATAGGCAGCCAGCACACGCCGGCGGTGACCGCGCTCGCGGTCGTGGGTAGCTATAACAGCTGAAGCGACAGTTGCGTTAGCGCTCATTGTCCGCGACTTTCTCCTCGGTGCTTACCGAGAACTGCTTGTAGTCGGTGAAGCGATGTGTATTTCGCCAATGCTGGCGAGGCGTCTCTACCTCTACAGTCGCTATGCTGGGAAACCAATAGTTCTCCTTGGCATCGCGAAAGGCTACGGGAGCAAAGCTGATTTCGGAATGCAACGACTTCATCCCAATATCTTCCAGGCCCTGATTGACTCCAGCCTCGATGCGCTCCAATTGGGCAGTTTTGGCGTCAATCCACGCCGTGCCGGCCAGTTCCAGCGGGAACTCGCGGCCGCGCAACGCGAGGGCCGCCGGACTGCGCATGCCGCTGACGTGATGAAAAACGACTTTCTCCACCGCCCGACCATCGAGCGTGTCCGGGCCCGCATCGGAAAATTCAAACGATCGGAAATAATACGGATGAAACACCAGGAACAAGGTGGCGAATCCGTTACTCACCAGCATGGAAATGTTCTTGTTCTTGTCGGCTTTGCCCTGGCGCACCGGCAGGCGTGATTCGTTCAGGCTGAGTTCTCCATTACTGTTTGTCAAGATAACCAAATAGTCGAAGGTGGATTCCTCTTTGAGGGCCAGCTTGCCGTCGGGTTTAAATTTCTCCTGGGTCACCTGTTCCGTACACTTCACATCCGAGAACTGGTCGAGAAACTTCGCGACACGATCGCTGGTACGTTCCAGCAGGTCGGCAGGTTGCTGTGCCATCGAATCCGGAGGAATGCTCAGAGCGAGCAGCGCCAGGAATGCAGCGGCGCAGAAATGTCGTGTGCCCAATTGCCGCCGGTTACCTCTCATTGATTCCTCTTCTGCTTGGAATCGAAGCGGTAGCCGAGAGTCGTGAACCATTGGTCGTAACTCATCGAGTTACCGCGGTTGATAGTCAATCCGCCCTGCAGGAAATAGTGCGAGCCGAGTGATACTTCGAGGTTACTGTTCAAGAACTTCGCGTTGGTGTTGGTGGAAAAAGCGGACGCGAAATTCTGCTGTCCCAGCAGTAACTGCAGGCGAAAGTTGTCAGTCAGGCTGCGGGACACCGAAAACGCCTTGTAGGAGCCGTCACCAAAAGAACTGTTGAAGCGCGAGTAATGCAGATCCGCTTGCAAGTGAATCCATGGCAGATCGGCCCACGTAAGTCCGTAAGCCTGGTTAAGAGAGCTTCTCGCATCTCCCGAACGGTTACTCAGTCCCCAGTCGCCATAGACCCAAATCTTCTTCCAGACCTCGACGCGGGCGCCGCCGCTGAATCCCTGGAACAGGTATTTGTCCAGAAGTCCAGTTCCGATGAGGGTGGGATCGAACGTGGGGACGTCGCGGAAATAGGTGTGGTTAAAATCCAGTTCCAGACGCGAGATCGGCATGAACCGCAGGGTGAGGAAACTACGTCCGATTCCGGGCCCGGGCGCGGTTACAGCCTGGTTTCCCGCCGGGCTATCGGCCTGAAGTGAGTGATAGATGGAGAAGTAGCGCTTATAGAGCAGCGTGTTTTCCAGGAACACGAATGGCCGGTTTACATTCCACTGAAGCAGGCTGACTCCCGCCCCGGTGGTGCTGCTATAGTGAAGATCCTCATAGCTGCCGCCCTCGAAATTCACGAAGGCGCCGCCAATCTTCTGGTCGGGGTTGTAGCTCCAGGAAGTAGGATCGGGCGTGGTTCCAGCGAAGATGCCCAGGGTGGCTCCAGGCGCCACCCGCCGACCAAAGTAACCTCCATCGATGGTGTCAAGACTTGACGCCCATGGCAGATACATCCGACCAAAACCTGCCACCCACGGCGACTGCGGGTTGGCACAGGTCATATTCAGGTGATAGGTGCGATTGATCAGGTCCTGCAGGGTGGGCTGGCTAGTAGAGGAGGTGGAGTGGAAACGCCCACGCCAGTAGCCGCTCACGTTCCAGTAAGTGCCCCCCAATCGCGTGATATCCGTACGGACCACCATACCCAAGTCCGAAGTCGAGGCACCCGGGGATCCGTGCATGGCCGTGCCGATGTAATCGAATCCGATACGGCCCCGCGCGCGGTTAACCGACGGCAGTGGTGGTCGGGGCACCTCGTCACGCGCTTCGTCGTCGAGTGTGTCGCCTTCCGTAAAACTGACCACCGCGGGGTAGGCGCGAGTCGCGCTTAGCGCATTTCTTTGAACCAGCGCTTCCTGATCATCCGAGGACAGGTAGGCGACATCTCCCACTTGCAATTCACGCGAGACTTTTTTCACACTGGTGACTGCCGAGTTCTCGGCGACTGACACCACTTCCAATTCCGCGATTGTGCCCGCGTTATTCGGATCCGAATTTGGGCTGGTGGTCGAGGCCGTACTCTCGCGAACGGTCAGCTTCATGCCTTCAGCCAAACCCGCACTCCTGCCTCCGTCGAGATAGGCCGCGTCCTGGGCCACGTACTTTACCTTGAACCACGTACGCAGGTCCGGATTCACGGCGCGCAACGCCAGCGGCGGCATGTCTTTATCGGCAGCAACCGACTGCCCCGCAGAGATTGGGGAAGCACTGTTGGGGGTGGAAGGGCTCTGCGAGGCAATTGGCGCCGCATTCGGTGTAGCCACGGAAGCAGGAGCGTTCGCTGGGGGAACGGACTGCTTGTCGACTGGACTGGCGGCTGTCACCGAAGCTTCAGAAGGATCTGGCGCCGGGCGAGGCGGAATGCCAGCCGGCGGCGGAGAGACCACAGGAGTTTGAGGCTGTGTGGCCGCGGGCCGAATCATTGTGGTGTTCGGAACTGCCGGCGGCGGAGCGGTTAGTTGCGCGGTAAGATTTCCGTTCTGCGTGACCGCTTGTGGCGCCGGGGACACGGTTGTGGAGCGTACTGACGATTGCGGTGTTGCGGACGCGGTTACGGTGCTGGGTACCGTCCCCGTTCCGGGGGTTCCGGCGCTAGGAAAAACGACACCTTGTCGCAAACTACCGACACTCGGCTTTTGCGCTGTGGGCCTGGAGTTATTTCCCGTGGCGTTGGCATTCGAATTCGTGTCCAGACTGCCTTGCGTTTCCGCTAAGTAGATCGGCAGTTGCGAGGACGGCGGCGCCGCGTTCCCTGCGGCCGTGTTGACCTGTTCACTCGGCCCAGGTTTTGGCTGGCGACGAAAGATTCCCGCAAGCGAGCCCGATGCCGCAGGTGGTGGACTGCTGCGATGGACATTGGAGCGAGCCGTGGCTTGCGTGGAATGCCTGATCTTTACCGTGAATCTGGGGCCATCGCTCTCTAACGAGTAGGGTGAGGCGTGCTCAAGCTCGATGACAATGCGGGTCTCCGGCGGATTGGACCGGTTCAGGCCCACGCGGACCGTGCGTACCCCGTTGGTGTTCACTGCGACGCGCTGCTGGCGGGCATCGGAAATGGTATTCGGCAAAATCAGGATGAGGCGGTCCGGAACGCCAGCGGTATCAACCTGCGGGACAACCGGCATACTCAAACTCACGACCAGGCCGATATCTTGTCCCTGCCGAAAGATCTCGAGCTTCTGTACTTGCGCCGGCCCATCTGCCGAGGTCTGCGCGCAGGCACAAGACACCAGCAGCACTGCAATCCAGAGTTTTTGCGCGCCCTTCATCCTTCCTCATTACGGTGGCGTCTCCGCCCGCTCTACTGAGTTTCAGCCCCCAGGTTCTGAGGCCCTCGTTCTCCCCGTTATCCTCCGCCTTGACCGCTCGGGTGGCACTGATAACAATTCACGCTGTTGTAGACGTATCCGGATACTCCCCTGTGGTTCTGGTCCGTCACCGTCTTAGTGTGGCAGTTGGTGCACTGGAACACGCTGTAGTCGTTCGCATTGGTATGACACGTGGAGCAGATTCCGTTGGCCCCGCCGTGCGTGGTCGGAAACCAGGTGTGGTTGAACGTGGCATCTGTCCACTTCACCGTGTCATGGCACGTTGTGCACGTAGTCGGGAAATGAGCCGCGGTGTGATTGGGATTGCTGGTGCCCAGGTAATCGGATTTATGGCAGCCATAACAATCCGTGGGCAGCGTCAGATAGTTATTGTTCACGTGGCAGGTATTGCAGGCCAGCTTGGTATGCGCCCCGGTCAGCGGGAATGTCGTGTTGTTGTGATTGAAGGTCGCGTTGTCCCAATTATTCAGGTTGTGACAGGAGTCGCAGGTGGTGGGGAAACCTACCTGGGAATGAGGCGGATTGTTGGTGCCGTTATAATCAGCCTGGTGGCATGAGATACAGGTGGTGTTCGCGCTGGTCAGATGGTAGTTGCCGTTCACGTGACACTGCGTGCACAGCAGGCTGGTATGCGCACCCACCAGGGCAAAGCCGGTGGTGGAATGGTCGAAGGTCCCGCTGCCCCAGTTTGTGGTGTTGTGGCATTGCTCGCAAGTCTGAGGGAAATTCGCCTGCACGTGGTTGGGGTCGGCCGTCTTCTGGTAATCCGCCAGGTGACACGCCACGCACGCCGTGTTAGTCAGCTTGTAATTGTTATTGATGTGGCACTGGGAACACTGAAGGCTGGCGTGAGCCCCGGTGAGGGCAAAGCCTGTAGTTGCATGGTTGAAGCTAGCACCGTTCCAGGAGCTGGTATTGTGGCACTGCTCGCAACTCTGCGAGAAACCCGCCTGCACGTGATTGGGATCCGTCGTTTTCTGATAATCCGTCAAGTGGCAGGAAACACACGTCGTGTTCGCGCTGGTCAGGTTGTAATTCCCATTGATGTGACACTGCGAACACTGGAGACTCGTATGGGCGCCGGTCAGGGCGAATCCTGTGCTGGCGTGGTTAAAGGTAGCGCCACCCCAGTTGGTCGTGTTGTGGCACTGCTCACAGGTCTGCGGGAAATTTGCGCTGACGTGATTCGGGTCGGTCGTGGTCTGGTAATCCTTCAGGTGGCATCCCACGCACGCCGTGTTCGTGAGGTTGTAATTGTTGTTGATGTGACATTGCGCGCACTGCAGGGTGGCGTGAGCGCCCGTCAGCGGGAATCCGGAATTCGCGTGGTTGAATGTCGCCGGCTGCCAGGCTGCGGTGTTATGGCAGGAATCGCAAGTCTGGGCGAAACCCTGCTGGGCATGATTGGGATTATTCGTGCCTTGGTAGTCCTTCAAATGGCAAGTGACGCACGTCTTGCTACTGAGATTGTAGTTTCCATTGGTATGGCACTGACTGCACTGCAGGGTGGCGTGCGCTCCGGTCAACGGAAAGCCCACGAGGTTGTGGTCGAAAGTCGCCGGTTGCCAGGCCGAGGTCGTATGACATGTCTGACAGGTCTGAGGCATGCCGGTGGCGACGTGGTTAGGATTCGTCGTGCCCTGGTAGTCCTTCATGTGACAACCCACACAATTCGCGGGGGTGCCTTTGTAGCTGCCGCCAACGTGACAATCCGAACAGGGAAGAGTTGCGTGCATGCCGGTGAGCGCAAAGCCGGTGTACTTCAGGTGATCGAAGCTTGCGCTGAACCAGGTATCCATGCTGCTGTGGCACTGCTCGCAAGTAGAGGAAAATCCCGCCGAGACGTGTGCGGGCGCCGTCGTCTGCTGGTAATCCCTGGAATGGCAGGAATAGCACTGGGTGGAGAGTCCCTGGAATTGTCCGGTGGCGGCGCCCTTGTGGCATGAATCGCAATCGAGCGCGGCATGGGCCCCGATCAGCGGAAAGCGGTTCTGGTGCTGCTTGATCTGCTGAATCGATACGTTCCAGCCCTTGACGTTGTGGCACTGCTCACAGTTGGCTCCAAATTGGCGACGATGAATGTCGGCGTGGCAGTCCGCGCATTTGATGCCGACATTGGTGAATACCATCCTGGTGTGACACTGCGTGCAGGCCACGCCCTGATGCATTCCGCGGAGGGGAAACCTAGTTTGATCATGATCAAACTCGGGCATCATGCGGATCGGCTTCCAACCCGCCGGCGTGTGGCAGTTCTGGCAGGGCAAGTTCAAATTTCCGTGCGGGCTGTGCGTTTCGTACGACTGCTTCTGCGCGGTTTGCGGCGGACCCGCCGAGAACAGCAGGAAAGCTGCGACGAAGTTGATGAGAATGGTCGTTCCCAAAGCGCCCACCGCTGATAGCTTCGGTATCCCCGCTGCCAAGCGCGAACGGGATTAAAAGCACAAGACTGCAACTAAAAATGAGTACGAAAAGAAATTTGACTGCGGAAGCAAAATTATCAATGCAACGAAGGGCAAAAGCTTGTAAGACGATTAAGCAATTCGACGCCCACTGAGAATAGATTGGTTGCACACACCAAGAAAGTTACCCAAGTGCGGTATTCATCGCGCTAACTCCGCAACGGTACAGAGTTTTGACATGTTGTTAGGGCGTCCCCGAATGGGAAAGTTCTTCGCCGCTACTCGCAGTTTTTACGTGCACTTATGTGTAAGTCTAAGAAACTGAACGCGTCCAAAAAACTGTCAGGAGTTAGTTTCCAGTTAACCTGCCGCAAGTGCATTGACCTTAATCGATGCGTATAGGGAACGCTTGCAGCGGCGGAGGCGTGGTTAACGAGTTCTGTTCAACTGTTCCGGTCCGTGGCAGGCTGCGCACTCCTTCGGCGTAGGCTTATAGAAGAGAACGGATTTGCCTGACACCGATCGCAGCTCTTTATGGCATCCCTCACAGCGCACGTCGCGGTGGACGCCCTGCAGCGGAAATGGCGTGCGACGGTCGTGGTCGAAAAGCGATGGCTTCCACTTGTTGCTGTTGTGGCAATCAGCGCATGCGGTGACGCCAGCCTGCGCAAACTGGGCGGCGTGCGGATCGGCGTGACACTCTTCGCATTTCAGCGGAGTACTGTTGAAATCCGCATTCACCAGCTTGGTGCCGAGATTTGCCGGCTTATGGCAGTCAATGCATGCCACCGCCCTATGAGTCCCGATCAGCGGGAAACTGGTCTTTGCGTGGTCGAACCTGGAAACGTCCCTCCATGAGCTGGTCACGTGACAGGCTTCACATCCAGCCTTTGCGCCAGCCTGAGAGACTATTTGCATGCGCTCCTTAAATTGGCCGCGATGTGGATCCTCGTGGCACGCGGTGCATGAGAGATCGTCATACTGATAAAGCGCGGTGGGCTTCGGCTGGAACCTGGTGCTCTCTTTGTGACAATCGCCACAGGGAACCGCGACATGGCCTCCAGTCAGGACAAAACGCGCGTCCTTGTGCTTTGCCAAGGTAAAGGTCGAGGGGCGATAGCCATTCAGGGTGTGGCAGTGTTCGCAATGGTTGAGATATGGCGCCTTGGCGAATTGTCCCTGGTGCTCATCCTTGTGACAATAGAGACACTGGGCAAACTTGATCTTGTACAGCGTGTCCTTTCCTTTGGGGATATGACACTGCGCACATTGCAAGGTCGCGTGCTTGCCTTCCAAGGGATACGCCGTGGCGGCATGTTCCGTGACGCCAAACTTTGCGGGCTTAAATCCATCGACCGAATGGCAGGACGCACACTCCCCAGCGTCGGCGCGCTTCACGAACTGTCCCCCGTGCTCGTCGGCGTGACAGTCCATGCATTTCTGAAATGCCAAGGCCTTCTTAAAGTCGCCTCCTTTGTGGCAGGCGACGCACTCTACTGACTGGTGCCTCCCCAGCAGCGGGTATTTGGTCTTGCCGTGATCGAAGTTCTCGGTCAACCCGGTCTGGGAGACCCGCTTCCAGCCGCTGGTGTTGTGACAGGACTGGCAGCTCTGCTGACTGAAGCTGCCACGGTGGGGATCGGCGTGACAATCGGAACATTTCCCAAACGGCAGTCCCTGGTAGCGAGGCTTATTGTCCGGTCCGGGCGTGTGGCACTTCTGGCAAGCGACCTGGGCGTGCAATCCAGTCAGTGGATAGCGCGTTTTCGAGTGATCGAACTGGGTTGCCACGCCTTTCCAATCATTGAAGTTATGGCATTGCAGGCAGTTCTGCCCTAGCCGGCCTTGGTGCTCATCTTTATGGCAGCTCGCGCATGCAGTCGAAAGCCCGAGGTAAGTCTTGTTCAAATCTTTGTACTTAATGGTGGGGCGTTCAGTTTTTGAAACATGTTCCGCCGTATGGCACGTCTTGCACGCCAATCCAGCGTGTTTTCCTTGCAGAGGATAGCCGGCCTGATTGTGATCGAAAGTCGAAGGAGTCCACTTAATAAGGGGAAAATCCAACCCGTTGTGCTCGGAGTGACAGCGGGCGCACTCAAGACTTGAGCCGGACGACAAGTGATAAGTGGCATGCAATCCGTGATGGCTGGCCACCCGCGTGGCGATTTCGGCATGGCAGCTCTGGCATTTCAGCTCCGCCTCACCGCCGAACTTGTGACACGTCGTACATTGAGTGGCACCTTCAAGCGATTGATGCGCGCGCGACAGAGGCCCGGGCGAGATCTGCGCCCAGGCGGCGGACAGCATCAATATGCAGGTGCTGAAGCTCAAAAGTCGGAGCGTCATGGCGAAGCTCATTGCAATTCTGCGTCCGGTGGCTTTAGGCCGAGGCATGTCAAACTCGAGTTCACAAAAACCGCTGTCGCGTACGCAGACTAATCTCACGCTAAAAAGACAATCAGACTAAGACTGTGTTGCGGAGTTCTCGCAACCTGTGCTCTTCGACACCTTGGTAAGTGTATTCTGACGAGAATATAAGTATGCAGTTGGATGCGGGAAGACGCCGAAAGTGCAATGCAAGATTGTCCGTATTCCCATTTTGAAACTTTTCGTCGATGCCTCTTCCTGAAGTTACTTAGCAACTTTTCCCGTCTGACGCGGCATCCGTGAGAGTACAGATAACATACTCTTCATCTTCAATTACACAACTTGGGACTAAACTAAACGTATCGGTACTGTCGGATTCCGACGTGCTCAAGAAACTGTACACAACCACATATTCTGCTTCCGCTGACCTCGGCTCGTTTCGCTCGCAGGAATCGATATTTATTGCTCTCAATCTCCTCTTGCTTGCTCTTTTGCTTGGGCTGCACACGTCACTGACTTCTTTCTGGGGCACTCCCTCTCGAAGTCTGATCGCAGTGTTGTGCGGGGGGCTGTTGCTGGGCAGCGCGGAACTCTTGTGGGTACATCGCTATCCGCGCCGGTTGAGTGCGCGGCAAGTCTACCTGCTGACGTGGGGCTCAATTACCGTGAACCTGGCATTGGCGGCGTTACTGTCGGAGCTTACAGATCACGAAGATAGCCCTTATTTCGTACTTATGATTGTGCCGGTGCTGCAAGCGGCCTTTCGTTTTCCGCTGCTGTCGCTCAGCAGTGTCATGCTCGCGGCGAACTTCCTCAATTTTTTCTGGGTATGGCGCTACTTTCGGAATCACCCACCCCCAGACGGTTCGGAGTTTCTCGAAGCTGGGGTCAATTCACTCATGTTTGCCATCGTTGGGTTCGTGGTCTGGATCCTGGTGAACCATCTTCATCAGAAGGAATTCCATCTGGCAAACAACGTGCTTGAACTCGAGCGTACGCGAGAAAAACTTTTACAGGAGGAGACACTGGCCGCGGTGGGACGATTATCCAGTGCGATCGCTCACGAAATCCGCAACCCGGTCGCGATGATTTCCAGCTCGCTGGCCACGGCTGCGCATGTCGGTCTCAGCGAAGTCGAGCGAGAAGATATGCGAGCCATTGCCACGCGCGAAGCCGCGCGCCTGGAAAAGCTCACCGACGACCTGCTCAGTTACGCCCGTCCACGTAAGCCGCAGCGCGTCTCCACATCGATTGCCGACACACTCGCGTACGTAGCTAGCCTTTGCCGGGCTCATGCCGGACAGAAGCAGGTTCAGATCGAAGTATCTTCATCCCCTTCGCTGGTGGCCGAGGTGGATCCAGCCCAGGTGCAGCAAGCCTTACTCAACCTGGTTATGAACGCTATCGATGCCTCGCCACCGGGCCGCATGGTGCTGCTCGCAGCGTACGGAGACGATGGCCATCAAGTCCGGGTGAATGTCGAGAACCACGGCATACCCATAGCGGGCAACGACCTCACGCGCATTTTCGAACCCTTCTTCACTACCCGGCTGAAAGGCACGGGACTCGGCTTGGCGATCGCGCGCAACATCGCACGAGCCCAGGGCGGCGAGTTGACTCTGGCCGAGAACAGCCCCGAGCGAATTTGCTTTTCCATGACACTGCCTGCCGCAGATGGAGCGGGGCGAACAAGGAATATGCAAGCACATGGGTAAAATCCTGATCGTCGATGATGAGCCGCACATGCGGCGAATCCTGGCCTCGAACCTGCGCCAGGACCAACACGAAATCTGGGAAGCTGGCGACCTTGAGGAGGCCCGCCGGGCACTTCTCGCCAACGACTACGACGTGATTCTCACCGACCAGAAGATGCCGGACGGCGAAGGGCTGGAGATTCTGTCTGCCGCCCTGGAGGCGGATGCCGCGGTATCGGTGATTTTTCTGACCGCCGTGGCGACGGTCGACCTGGCCGTCGAGAGCATGCGGCATGGCGCGTTTGATTTTCTTACCAAGCCGTTTCAACCGGAAGTGGTGCGAGCCGCTGTTGGGAGGGGCTGCGAGCGCACTCGCTTACGCCGCGAAAACGAATTTCTTAAAGGAACCGTGGTCCGGCTCGAAGGCACGTTCGACATATTCGGGCAATCCGCCTCTATTTTGAGCGTTCGCGAAAGGATCGCGCGCGTCGCCCAGACCAATGCCACGGTCTTGATTACCGGCGAAACTGGTACGGGAAAGGAACTGGTCGCGCGGGCAATCCATAAGAATAGTCCCCGAGCCAACAAGCCGTTTGTTGCCGTGAATTGCGCGGCGTTTACCGAAACCTTGCTGGAAAGCGAATTATTCGGGCACGAGAAGGGCGCTTTCACCGGCGCCGATCGAAGCCGGCAGGGATTGTTTGAGGCCGCCCACGAAGGCACCCTGTTTCTGGACGAAGCGGGAGAGATGTCGTTAGCGGGACAGGCGAAGCTGTTGCGCATTCTCACCGACGGCCAACTGGTGCGCGTAGGATCCACCAAGCCCCGAACCGTGGACGTGCGGGTGCTCGTGGCGACTCACCGCGACCTGCAGAAACGTGTAGCCGAAGGCACGTTCCGCCAGGATTTGTATTACCGCCTTGCCGTCGTTCCCATTCATCTGCCCCCGCTACGCGAGCGCCGTGACGACATCGCCGGATTCTGCGAATTCTTTTCGCGGCAGGTGGCAACCGACTTGAAAATGCGCCAGCGGTCGTTTACTCGCGAGGCGCTGACCAATCTTGAGCAATATGATTTTCCCGGTAACGTGCGCGAGTTGCGAAACCTGATCGAGCGGGCATACATTCTTTCCGGACAAAATGAGATTGGCCCGGAGCACTTTCCCGTCGCAATCGGCACAGAGGCGCATGCCGGTCCCCCAACGAATGGCAACCGCGCCACGCCGTCGCACGGAACCCATCTGCCTGCAATTCCCTTCGACTTGACGGAATATCTCGAGAAGACGGAGAAAGAACTGATTGTGCGCACTCTGTCTACCACCGGAGGGGCCCAGGCCGAGGCGGCCCGCCGCATGGGTCTCTCCCGCAGTGCCTTGGCGTACAAGCTCAACAAATATGGAATCAGAGGTGTGCCGGACTAGTTCGTCCTTTGAAAAACGACGCACCGAGTCTAAGGGGCCTCTGCGCATAAAAGCTGTCAGAGCAAATTGGTCGACACGCGTGGCACGCGCAAATTGACCGCTTCAATTGGCTGGTGGTAACGTCTCGAAGTTGGGGCGTTCCATGGCGAATACCGCGATTCCAGCACCTGCGGAGCAATCCGACATCGTAGAAGCGATCGCGGTGCGCAACCAGAGCGTACCGTGGTATGCGTGGACCGCGGTTATTGCCGGGACAGCGGTCATCGTCGGTCTTTATTGGGATATTTCCTGGCACCAGACCATCGGCCGCGACACCTTCTGGACGCCGGCTCATCTGTTGATCCAATTCTGTGCGGTCCTCGGGGGTTGCGGTGCGGCTTACCTCATCTTTTCGACCACTTTCGGGCGCAATTCGAGTTTACGGGACGCTTCGGTCACACTCTGGGGCTTTCGCGGGCCAGTCGGCGCGTTCGTGATTGCCTGGGGCGGAGTGGCGATGATCACTTCGGCGCCATTCGACAATTGGTGGCACAACGCCTACGGCTTGGATGTTGAGATCCTTAGCCCCCCGCATGTGCTGCTTGCGCTCGGCGTGACCGCCATTGTCTGGGGAAGTGTGCTGCTGGTTGCCGCGCATATGAATCGCGCCGAGGGAGTGGCGCACGAGAAGCTGCAATGGGTAATGCTGTACCTGGGCAGCGTAATTGTCATTCTCGATCTGATCCTGAAGCTCGAATACGAGAGCCGGGTTCTTATGCACAGCGCGGTCTTCTACCTGGCCGTGTGCCTTGGGTTGCCCTTCGCCATGACGAGCCTGGCCCGCGCCTCTCGACATCGGTGGGCAATGACCGCGATTGCCGGCATGTACATGGGCTTTAACCTGCTCATGCTCTGGATTCTGCCCTTGTTTCCGGCGCAGCCGAAGCTTGGTCCCGTGTATCAGCATGTCACACACATGGTGCCGCTTTATTTTCCGCTTCTGCTGATCGTGCCAGCCTTTGTTCTCGACTTGCTCTGGCCAGAATTCGACCGTTGGCAGCCCTGGCTGCAAGCCGCGCTGGCCGGACTGATTTTTCTCGTCGTGCTCGTCGCCGTGCAATGGCCTTTTGCTGACTTCCTGATGACGCATTACTCGCGCAACTGGTTCTTTGGAACGCACTATTTCGGTTATTTCCAGCCTCCCGATGATTTCGAAGTGCGTAACGTGTTCATGCACTTTGAAAAATCTGGTGCGCAGTTCTGGCGCACCATGGCATGGGGGTTGTTCAGCGCGATTCTGAGTTTCCGGATCGGCATGGTTTGGGGGAACTGGCTCAGACAGGTGAGACGGTGAAGCGGATCGCCTCCTGCGCGGGCCGAATCCTGATCGCGCTGCTTCTCGGTCTGTGGGGACATACTTGTTTTGCTCACGTAGGCAGCCCCGATGTCTACTTTGACGGCAATGCCGGCCCCTATCACCTGCTGGTTTCCGTCGAACCGCCACGGGTAATCCCGGGAGTAGCGCAAATCCAGGTTCGGAGCCTCTCCAGCGGCGTGCAGGAAATCAAGATCGTGCCAATGCGGATTGTCGGACCTGGCGCCGATCTGGCCCCCGTCCCTGACGTAGCGCAGCGCGATCGCCATGATCCGGACTTCTTCACCGGGAAGCTCTGGATTATGCTGCGTGGCTCCTGGAAGGTGCGCGTGCAGATCACGGGCGATCAAGGCAATGCCGAGCTGGCCGTACCAGTCCCAGCCGTGGCGCAATCTGCGTTGCCCATGCAGAAAGCCTTGGGAGCACTGCTCATCGCCCTGGGTCTGTTCCTTTCCTTCGGACTCGTCGCAATCTGCGGAGTGGCGGCGAAGGAAGCGAAGTTGCCGCCCGCGCAGCGGCCCGTCCTAGCGCAGGACCGCCACGGCTACGTAGTCATGGCGATCACTGCCGCACTGGTTGTAGCGGCGGTTTATTTCGGCAATGCATGGTGGGGAGCAGAAGCCGCCAGGAACGCCAAAACGGTGTACAGGCTACCCAGACTTGAAGCCAAACTGGATGGTAACCGCTTGCTGGTGACATTGCAGAATCCGAACGCAGAGGGCTGGTCCGAGCCACTGAAACTCGACGACCTCATACCGGATCACGGCCACATCATGCACCTGTTCCTGGTACGGGCGCCAGCCATGGATCAGTTTGTCCATCTTCATCCCACGCAGCTCAACGCTGGAGCTTTCGCTGAGCAATTGCCATCCGTTCCCGCCGGGACCTATAAAATTTTTGCCGACATAGTCCATCACACCGGATTCCCGGAAACTCAAGTCGGCGAAATCACGCTGCCACAGATCTCCGGTCAACCACTCAGCGGCGATGACTCGGAAATTTCGGCAAAGCCGTTGAGCGGAACGCCGCAGCTGCACTCGGAGCTTGGAGACGGCTTTCGCATGACATGGCACAAACCGGCGCAGGACATCAGAAGCGGTCAACTCGCGCAGCTTCAATTTTCAATCGAAGACGCATCGGGTAAACCCGCGAGCGATCTTGAACCATATATGGGCATGCCAGCCCATGCCGAGATCTTGTGTTCAGACAGCAGTGTGTTCGTGCATTTACATCCGGCAGGCTCCGTATCCATGGCGGCGGTGGCGCTGGCAAGCGGTGGCAATTCCGAAAGCATGGATCCAGCCATGTCGATGGCGGGGTCTTCTGCCTCATCTGAGGTTTCGTTCCCGTACGCGTTTCCTAAACCAGGAGACTACCGCCTGTTTGTGCAAGTGAAGCGTAGCGGCCGGGTGCAAACCGGGGTCTTCGATGCGCGTGTCCTCCCGTAAGCAAGGGCCTTGGCAACGCTACAACTGAATGCCTCAATTTTTCCGTGAACATCATTGAGGCCTAATTCGAAAGGCCCCGGCGGGGATCGGGAACCCGCCAGGGCCGGGTGGTCTGCCTCGGGCAGGGAATCAGGCAGCCACAGTCTCCAGCCATTTCTCTGTAATCGTTTCCTCTACATGGCAGAACTTCACGACCGGTGGAACATAGAGGAATGGCTCCAAAATCTGTTTGACTTTGGGGAATGTGTCTTTCTCGTAGCGCTCGATGTCGGCCTTGGTGTGCCAGAAGGTGACGACAAATGGTTTGTTGGGCTCGAACTCATTCTCGAGCGCAAGAATATCGACGTAGCCTGGCTGTTTCTTGAGAATGGGGCGAATCTCCTCTTTCATTTTCTTCAGCAATTCGAGCTTCTTCTCGACCTTGATGTTCAACTCCAGGAAGCGTGCAAACATGAGAGCACCTCTCTTCTGTGGATTTCGGTCGGAAAACGGTAGCGTGGCCCGTCCCAGGGACGGGGCGTTGGCGAACCAGCGCTTCTCGTTTAGCTGTGCGCCATTAGACTCCCATCGTCGCGGCAAGAGCCGCATCCCACCACCGCAGGAACTATGCCTGCGGAGTGCTTCGAGGAAGCAGATGGAGTTTTGGGAGTCTAAGGACGCGAGAATCTTCTGCGCGAGATCAGGGCCTGTCAGTGATATCCGGCACTATGTTGTGTGACAACCGCGAACGATGGTTGGCATCGGCGGAAAAGAATCGGCAGCCTGCGGCGTTTCTGTTGACTCGCCGCACGGTTACGACCAAGTGGCCTATTTCTTCTTCTTTTTCCCGAAGATACCCAAGACCTGGTTCACAGGATTCTGCTGTTGCTGCTGAGCATTGGGCTGTTGCGGGTTGCCCTGTTTTTGACCGAGAAAACCACCGATCAATCCACCGGCTCCCCCTGCTGCCCCTCCAAGAGGATTGGCGCCGGTGGGCAGCAAACCCTTCATCTTCATCTGCGCGATCTTCTGGACGTTAGGCGCGAACACCGGGTGTTGAAAAGTGCCGGTCACCATGGCCGGAATCACAACCTCACCCTGATTGTTGGCTAACGCGGTGTTCATAAATCCCCCGATATTCGACCCGCCGACTTGCTGGCTAAAAGCTTTGTTCAGCACCGCGGTAACATCCAGATTCAATCTTTGAGTCGCCAGATCAGCCGTACCGGTTGCGCCCACATTCGCGACGTCTAGTAACGCCTGTAAATTGTTGGTTTGGGCTACACCGTTTTTCACCAGGATGTTCCCGGTAACCTTTTGGATATTTGTGTAGCCCTGGTCTTTTTGCGCCGAGCCGGCGCGGCCCAGGAAACCGCCGATGCTCGCCAGCTCGTGATTGATATCCACGCCGGAGTACTTCACGTTATTGAAATTCAGAGCAAGGGTCCCATTGAGAGCGCGCATGATCTGATCCGAGCTCAGAGAAGCCACTGGGCCCGCCGCGTGCAAGTCCAGATTAAGAGTGCCCTGCCCGGCTAGCTTGTCGACACCGCTCACGCCGTATGCCTTGGCCATAGAAAGCAGCGCCGGCAGTTGCGCGTTTGGCGCTTTCAGCGTGGCATCGATCAGGGGAGAGTTCGAAGTGTAATTGCGCAGGGTTAACTGGGTGTTTACCGTGGTGCCCCCGGAGGTGATGGGGAAGTTGTCGGACTGGATCTGGGTTGGCGCGAGATTGAGATTCACGGCCTTGACGGTGACTGGCTGAGCGATATCCTTGCCGCTCGCCTGGATGTCGCGTCCGTTTATGGTTCCCGTCAACTGAGGCTTGTCAGAAGCGCCGCGTGCCTGAATATTCGCGTTCAACGTCCCCGTCACGTTCGTACCCGGAGCAAATGCCTTTCCGGCTGCGGCTGCAAGCTTGGCCAGTTCGGCAATCGACACGGCATTGGCACGCAGGTTCATGTCGATTTGGGAGGGAGTGGGTTTTGAGTTCATGGTCCCTGTAATGTCGATGGGTGTCTGGCCGAACTTGATGTTGCCCTTGTTAATTCGCAGCAAGTCGCTGACAAGATCGTCGTTGACGTCGTAGTTCGCGACCACGGGAAATCCCAGATCAATACCGTGGATTCTCGGCTTATCCAGCGTCATCTGTCCGTTCGCGGCCAGTTTTCCTGACTCGCTGGATATATTTGTGTGTCCTGAAAGCGAGCCATCGGTGTCGGTGAGCGCTGAAGATTGCAGAAATTTCTGCAGGTCGCCGATATTCACCGACTTCAAATCGAGGCTGCCGCGAAAAGGCGTGTTCGCCATGTTCGCCTGCTGCAAGGGCCCACCTTTTCCCTGCAGGCGAATCTCTTGCGTTCCCTTGCCCGGGAGCTGCACGGAAGCGTCCAGGGTAAAAGGAGTGTCAGGCGAGAAATCCTTAAGCGTGACATTGATGTGGTTGTAGACGGTGCGCGGCTTCCTGGCCTGTTGGTCTGTGATTGCCACCTGCCCGTCACTGACGACCAGTTTTCCCAGCGAGAACTGCTGGCTTTCAGAGGGCTTGTTTTGTCCGGAAGGCGTCGATGGCGCTTTCTGCTGTGGCTGCGGCCGCTGTGCTCCCTGTGGCAGCTTACCGGCCGGACCAGTCTGCTGGTTCGAGCCAATGGTCGAAAAATTCCACTCCCCTTGCGCGTTTTTGATGAGCTCGACCTTCGGTTGTACCAGGTTGAGCGAACTCACTTGCACGTCTTTGTGGAGCAGAGGCAGCAACTTGACTGACACGTCAAGCTCCTGCGCCTTCACAAAAGATGTGGTGTCATTGAATTTCGGATCGTCCGAAACGGCTATATTGTCGACCTGGAAACGCGGCGGAAAAATACCCAAATGCATCTGACCCAGATTTACCTGGCGGCCGAGGCGCTTCTGCAATTCGGACTGAATCGTTCCACGGTAATCGTTGGGATTGAAGAATATGGCGACTGCAGCTACCGCAAGAATGAGAATGACGACGACCACACCGACGGCGATTCCAAGCTTCCGCATAAACCCTCCAGCCCGAAGCAGCTTCTCTGTACTAGAAACCTGAAATTTGGATGATGTTTACCCCGAGAGGGGTGTTTCTTCTACAAGGGTCCAGTGATCTTCCACGTCGAGCATCGGTCGCGCATTCACGGTGTAGCGGGTGCAACTAAGACTGCGCCGCGGTGCCAGAATGCTGCTAAACGCCGCATTACACAGCAATTGCAGCAACTTGAAAGCGTACTCTCGCTACGTGGGGAATACAATTGCCGCCCCTACTTTCGATACAAGCCGTGTTCGCTTTTGCCGCTTCGGCTCATAAGTTCCCGGATGGCGACTTGCGGAGATTTTTGGTTGTGCAGGATTTCGTACATCTGTTCCGTAATTGGCATTTCGACACCCCGGGCGCGCGCGAGTCCAACCGCAGCGTTCGTGGTAAGCACGCCTTCAGCGACCATTCCGTGCATACCCGCAATGATCTCCGGCAACTTGCGTCCGCGGCCCAGCTCCACGCCGACGCTCCGGTTTCGCGATAGGCCACCGGTGCAGGTGAGCACCAGGTCGCCCAATCCGGCGAGCCCTGACATGGTCTCGTGTTTTCCTCCGCAGGCTTCCACCAGACGCGTTATTTCTGCCAGTCCGCGGGTTATTAGCGCTGCAACGGAGTTGTGGCCCAGTCCAAGGCCGTCGCAAACGCCCGCGGCGATGGCAATGATGTTCTTCAATGCTCCGCCAAGTTCCACCCCGGCCACGTCTTCGTTGGTGTAAACGCGAAAGCAAGGATCACTGAACTCCGACTGGACGGTAAGCGCGAGTTCAGCATCGCGCGAGGCAATCGTGATCGCTGTCGGATCTCCCCGTGCAACTTCTTTTGCGAAGGAAGGCCCGCTTAAAGCTCCGATTCTCGGAACAAAATCACGGCTCTTACGAATCACCTCGGTTATCACTTCGCTCATGCGCAACAGGCTGTCTTCTTCAATCCCCTTAGTCGCGCTGACAAACAGCATCTCAGAACGCAGGTGGGGAAGCATGTTCTGAAACAGCTTGCGGCAATGATTTGAAGGCATGACGCTGACCACAACTTCGGCGTCCCGCAACGCTTCTTCAAGGTTGTTCGTCGGGCAAACGGTGGCAGGGATCTCCTGATCGGGCAGGAACAGGGAGTTGACTCTGCGGCTGGCAATGGAATCGCAGACTTCTTTCTCGTGGGCCCAAAGTCGCACGTTGTGAGTGCCCTTGCGGCCAAGCACAATGGCAAGACCCGTGCCCCACGCCCCTGCACCAATAACAGAGATGTCGCTCATCCGCGCCCTAATTGAAAACGAGGTTCGTTGCCGCGCGCCAAGCGGGTGAGGTTTTCATGATGACGGCAGATGACCAGCAGCGCCGCTATCGCCGCAATTCCAACCATCGGAGGCTGAAAAATGTCGCGGTAGAAAAACCAGGCAAAAAATGGGAACAGGGCAGCCGAGAGAACCGAGGACAGGGAAACATATCGGCTAGTGATGGCCACCAGAAAGAACACGAACAATGAGGCTAGCACCGCCTGAGGCGCCAGCAGCAGAAAGCTGCCGACCGCAGTGGCTACGCCCTTGCCACCGCGAAATTTCAACCAAACCGGAAAAATGTGACCCACGATTGCAAACAACGCAGCTACCACGGCGAAGAGGTAAATCTCGTCGGGTACTCGTTCAGCGATCTTTCTTGCAGCGACGATCTGCTCGGGACCCGCGACGGGTGTCGGGTGAAAGCTCGCACCTGCGATAAGCATTGCCAGAGCTACTGCCGCAGCTCCCTTCAACGCATCCAGTATCAAGGTAATCGCACCCAGCTTCGGAGACGTACGTGCCACATTGGTAGCGCCGATGTTGCCGCTGCCGGTACTTCGTACGTCCTTGCCAATAAACTTGCGGACCAGCAAATAGCCGAAGGGAATTGAGCCCAGCAGATAGCTTGCAACGATGGTCAGCAGGATGGGCCGCATGGACGTACATTGTAGCGCGAGCTTTGCGTCAAGGCCCTTGGCCTCAGTCGCTGACGGCCTGGGTGCACAGCTCATGGCGCCAGGGCAAAGCTCTCCAATTTCGTATAACGCGAGCCTGCCGGGGAAAGCTGACTGTGGTAAAGAAAAAACTCGCACGCTGTCATGCTGCCAAATTCAGCCGCTGGCAGGCCAGCCAGCTTCGCTTGAAGCTTTTCGAAATCCGCATTGCGTCGATCGCTTTTTAGGCGTCCAGGCGCGCCGGAACGTCCACCACCGCGCGCCAGAGTGAGATGCGGCTGGTAACGCCTCTCTTCTAACGGCACCCTGAGCTTTGAAAGCGCAGAGGCCACAGCTGACGCGAGCTTTTCCAAATTCGGATCTGCCCGCATACCTACCCAGAACACCCGCGCTGCTTTGGGATTGGGGAAGAAGCCCCAGCCGGCAAATTTTATGCTGGTAGGGTGAGCGCGAACCGCCTCCAATTCGCGTTTAACTGCGTGCAGCGATTCCAGCGGCATCTCACCGATAAATTTCAAGGTCACATGCAGCGACTCCGGTTTCACCCAGCGGGCTTCCGGCGCGAATCCCCGCACGCCATCCATAAAGCGAATGATGCGCTGACGAATGGCATCCTCGAGATCGATAGCAACGAAAAGACGCATGCCGGAAGATTTGCTGCGAGCTCCTCAGGTACCTGCGGGAGTCTAATAGCCAAGAGCCGCTTTTCTTCTTATCATGTCGAGCGCCTGTTGGCTGGCGAACCAACGAATGCGCTTCCGGTCGCCGGGAAAATTGCGCTCCACGACTTCCGTACCAGCTTCGCTACACAACGCAAGAAATACCAGTCCCACGGGCTTCTGTTCGGTGCCGCCGCCGGGGCCCGCGACGCCTGTGACTCCCATCCCGAGGTTGGTCGCACACCGTTCGCGGATGCCTTCCGCGAGAGCCGCAGCGACTTCCCTCGAAACAGCCCCATGTTTCGCAATTAAAGCCGGGGGAACTGCGGCAAACTCCGTTTTCAGCTGGTTGGAATAGACAGTGGCGCCGCCAACGAAATAACGGGAACTGCCGCTCACCGCCGTGATTCGTTCGGCCAAGAGGCCGCCGGTGCAGGATTCGGCGACCGCGAGCTTCAGGTTTCGCATTTGCAGGAAGTATCCGACAATCTGCTCCAGTGATTCTCCATCGCGAGAGAAAATCGAATCGCCCAGCTCGTCTTCAATCTCTCCGGCGAGTTTTTCTACGCGCTCCTGTGCCGCTTTGAGTGAACTGCCGCGCGAGCGCAGGTGCAACTGTATCTCACCCGCCCCGGCGAGTATGGTCGTCTGGACGTCGTCATAGCGCTTATAGATTGGGGCCACCCGGGCGTCACAGGCCGACTCCCCCATCATGGCGATCTTCAGCACACGCGTGGCAATAAACTGCGCGGGAACCTTCGCGCGAAGGCGCTCCACGCACTGTTCTTCGAATAACGCCTTCAACTCGTGGGGGGGGCCGGGCAGCAGTATGATGACCTTTTCTCGTCCGTCATACCTGCCGCTGAGCCATTGTCCCGAGGCCGTACCGTTCTTGTTCGGTAATACCGTCGCACCGGTGAGCACGTCCGCCTGCTTTTCATTGTTCGGCGTCATCTTCATGCCGCGCTTGGCGAAACGTTTCTCCAGGCTGCTGACGATGCTGGGATCCCGCTTGAGTTCCAGGCTCAGTGCCTCGGCCACTGCTTCGCGCGTGAGATCGTCTTCCGTGGGTCCAAGTCCGCCCATGAACATGACAATGTCGGCACGGGAAACGGCTAGGCTGGCGGCGGACACGAGGTTCTGGCGCGAATCCCCCACCACGGTTTTGAAGATTACTTCCACCCCAAGCTGGTTGAGCTTTTCTGTGAGGTACAGTGAATTCGTGTCCTGGCGATAGGGAGTAAGCAATTCCGAACCAATTGCTATGATCTCGGCATTCACGAGTAAAAGTGTAAACGATCCAACTCAGCAGGAATGAGTGCCGGCGCAAGTGGCGTTACTAGCGTGGTTTATTTATGGGGAGCACTGGGAGGAGGGGCGCTCAGGTTTGATCCGGCAATAACGATAATCCCTGAATATTCCAGGAGAGATGATGCACTGCGCTGTTGGTGGCAACGACGGCGGAGCGTCCCGGAGCAAACGCAAGCCCCACCACGCCGTGCCCGGCTACTTCAAGGCTGGCCTTGTGATCGGGAGTGATCTTCACAATCCCGCGTTTTCCCGAGAGCGACGCCGCAACATACAGGTTTCCGTCTACGTCGAAGGCCAATCCCTGAGGGCGTCCCAGCCCGCGATAGTAGCTTGTCACGCTGCCATGGGGATCGATGCGGTACACGGAATCGAAACTCGACGTGGTCGGCCCGGTCACGAATAAGTCGCCCGCAGGCCCAAAAGCCAAGTGGTATGCCGAGACGCTGGGCTCCAGCGTCGCAAAGACAAAGATCTGCCGGTCTCGCGCGATCTTGAAAATCGTGCCGCTGCGATCGCCAACATAAAGGTTCTGTTCTCGATCGAAGGCTATACCGGTGGCAATTCCCATACCCTCTGCGTAGGCGGTCATTGTGCCATTCGGAGCCACGCGATAGACAGTGCCATCGTGTCGCGAGGAAACATACATCTGGCCTTCGCGGTCGAACGCGATCGAGGTTGCATTCATCATCTCGGCCAGGAACGGCTTGACCGTGTAGTTGGTATCGATTTTGAAGATTGCGACGGGCACCTTCTGTCCGCGTGAACCCGAAAACGTGGCGTAGACGTTTCCCTCGGGATCCAGGGCAGGGTTGGTGACGGGGTGAAGGTTTTCCGCTATAGGCACCGCCACCTTCACCTGGTGTGAATTGCTGACGCTGCCATTCGTTGCCACGACGACCGGCCCGGAACTTGCTCCGTCCGGTACGCGCGCCACCACGAAGGTGTCGGAACTGATCACCACGGGAGCTTCCAACTCACCGAACTGAACCTTGGGTCTACGGAGTTCGTGCGGGCGCAGGCCACTCCCTAAAATCCTGACTTCGCCGCCGGGAAGCGCGGACGAGGGGACGACCGCCTCAATGTGAGGATTTCCGTTCACATTCTTTTTTCCCAGAAGCCGGTTGGAAATTCCCATGAACTCCACTTTCCCGAACTGCGAAGCCAATTTCTACATTAGAAGACCAAAATGCCGCAGCAGATGCATGATGATCAGAGCGTAAACTCCTGCCGCCACGTCGTCCACAACGATGCCTGTTCCCTCCGGCAAGCGTTCCAGTTGCCGAACCGGCGGAGGCTTCCAGATATCGAACGCTCGAAAAAGTATAAAACCGAGTAAAACAGATTTCCACGAGAACGAAGCGCCTGTGAGGGCGATCAATTGCCCCGCGACTTCGTCGATGACCACAAATTGCGGGTCTTTGATCCCGGTACTGCGTGCAACCTGTGTAGCTGCCGGAATGCCAATGATTACGACCACGGCCGCCGCACTGATGGTCGCTGGGAACAGCCATTTTCCCGGGATTTCACGAGCCGCCAACGCCCACACGATGACAGTAGCCAGCGATCCCCAAGTGCCGGGACCGGGTCTGATATGGCCCACGCCGAACACGGTGGCAATCGCAACGGCCCAAGCCGGTGCGGAGTGCGTACCAGAATTGCTGAGTTTGGCGGTTGGCTCCATGCACACGGATAAGCAGCATGGCCAGTATAGCGAAGCGCATCAGGAAGCGTGGCGGTTGTTGAATCGCCTATCGTTTGGTGTTGTCTGGCGATTCGCCCGACATGAATTCATCGGCAGAATCATCTGTGTCTTGTACCGGAGAGGAGATCACATAACCGCCGCTCGCCCATTTTCCTAAATCGATCGTGCGGCACCGCTCGCTACAGAAGGGGAACTCTGGATCGCCGATTTTCACGAATTTCCTGCAGATCGGACATCGCACCTTGATGGAACGCTTACGAGGCATACAGATGTCACTTCCCACTTTTACCGATGCGCCGGCATGCTTCAGCAAGCTTCGATGATCCGCGCCACCAGGTCGTAATCATGGGCCTCGGTAACCTGGCAGCGATAGAACATGCCCGGCGTTGGCTCAAGTCCGTCGGGCAGGTCATTGACCAGCACCTTGCCGTCGATCTCCGGGGCATGCATTACCGTGCGACCTTCCAATAACAATTCAGTCTCTTCCGATGGGCCCTGCAAGAGCAATTCGAACTCGCGTCCAACCAGCGCCTTCTTTTTCGCGCGGCTGATTTGCTTCTGGATGTGCATCAGGTGCTTGCAGCGGCGCTCAATTTCGTGGGCCGGCAGTTTGTCGCCAAGATCGAAAGCGCCAGCGCCTTCCTGATCTGAATAGGCGAAGACGCCCATCCAGTCAAATTTCACCTCGCGCACGAACTCGCAGAGTTCCTCGAACTCCTGATCAGTTTCGCCAGGAAAGCCCACGATGAAAGACGTCCGGAGCGTGAGCTCGGGGATTTTGCGCCGCATCTTCTCAATCGAGCGCAGGAAAACGTCTGGTCCTCCGCCACGTTTCATGCGCTTCAGGACCGAGGCCGAAGCATGCTGTAAGGGCACGTCAATATACGAGCAGATGTTTTCGTGAGAGGCGATGGTCTCGAGCAGCCGCGCGGTAATTTTGTTCGGATACGCATATAAAAAGCGGATCCACCGTAAATCGTTTATCGCCGCGAGCTTTTCCAGCAGAAGCGCAAGTCCGTGGCGGAGTCCGAAATCCTCGCCGTAGCAGGTAGTATCTTGCCCGATGAGAGTAATCTCGCGCACGCCCTTCGCCGCCAGGCGCTCCGCCTCTGCGATCACCGATTCAAAGCGCCGTGAGCGAAACTTGCCGCGCAATTGCGGAATGATGCAGAAACTGCAAGGGTGATCGCAGCCCTCGGCGATCTTGATATACGCGCTGTGCGGGGGTGTCGCCAGCACACGCGGCGTGCGATCGTCGTACAGGTAGTTGGGCAAGCCGGCGATTGCCCCGTCCCATGCCTCGCGCGAAAAGCGTCCTTGCTGTGCGCGCGCATCTCCCTCAGCCCGGGACTGCAGGATCACAAAAGGAGATTGCGAACGCTCTGGAGCAGCGATTCCAGCTTCAGATACGATCTTCTCCAGCTCACCCGTTCCCACCACGGCATCGATTTCCGGAATGTTCTTGCGAATCTCGTCGCGAAAGCGCTCGACCAGGCAGCCCGCGACGACTAGTTTCCGAGCACGCCCTTCCGACTTGTGGCGGGCCATCTCGAGAATCGTATTCACCGATTCCTGCTGCGCGCTACCGATGAAAGAACAGGTGTTGACGACGATAATGTCGGCGTCCTCAGCCCGGGGCGTCAACTCGGCTCCGGCCTCGGTTAAGAGGCCCATCATCACTTCGCTGTCCACCAGATTCTTAGGGCAGCCAAGGCTCACAAAGCCGACCTTTTGTGGACGAGACCCGGCGCCCGGCGTCATCCTCGGCTGCCCGGGAGCCTCCACAGATATGTCTTTTGTAGGCATGCAATCTTTCTATTTTAGCACCCGCATCACTCTCAATCTCTGCGGCTGATCCCGCGCTTCAGCGTCAAGGTGCACCAAACAAGGCAGCAGGCAAGTGACTCACGTAACGCAGACAGCGTGCTACCGTAAGGCTGAAACTGCCAAAATGCATGTTTTTCGTTGCGGAGGAGCGATGTCCATCAGACGCTTCGTGATGTCAGTCTTGGTCGCCAGCAGCATGATCGGTGGGTGCGCACGAGCACAAGACAATAGCGACTGGACGCACAAGAACGAGGTTTCCGTCCTGGCGGGTCGTAACTTCGTAAGCAGCCGGCCGATTACGGGCGCGACCTTCGTCAATAACAAAGTAAATTTTGGCGCAGCCACGACGTTTGAATTCAATTACGCGCGCCGGGTGTACGATCGCGGATTCCTTGGCCTGAACCTGGAATTGCCCTTCGTCACCAGCTTTGATCAGGACCTGGGCACGGGAGCCAACCTGATTCCGGACGCTTACAAATTCTTTTTCCTTACCCCGTCCGCGCGTCTTCATGTTTTCGCTGATAACCGGGTTTCCCCGTGGGTGAGCTTCGGCGGAGGCTTCGGCCACTTTTCCGAGAGTTCGACGCTGGTTTATGGCGGACCCAACCCTGGGAAAACCGGAACCACAACGGGTGTGCTTCAGATCGGAGCCGGTCTGGATGTCAGATTCTGGGGTCCGTTTGGACTGCGTGGAGAAGTACGCGACTTATGGTCGGGTGTACCGCAATTGAACGTCAGTACCGCAGCGACTCGCCAGACGAATTTATTCGTCTCCGGTGGTTTCACGTACCACTTCTAGCCGTGCAGAATTAGTGTTATCCAGCAGTGTGAGCCCCCGGAGAACTCCACGGGCTCATCGTTTCTGGCCTGCACTCGCAACCTCTTCATACAATTGCGGCAGTTGTTGCGCATCCTCAGTAGAAGCGCCGAAGCGCGCCGATTCGTAATGCCGGGTGAAGCGAACCACTCGTCCCCGTATTGCCGGATCGTCGATTGCCGCCGCGAACTCGGAAGGCGTTTCCGTGGGCCGTTTATGCCAGCCTTGCCGGGCCAGGCTGTGGGACATCTTCTCGTACCAGATGGTCGCGGCCAAACGCGGGGCCCGTTCCGGGTGACCCCGCAGCCGGTAATTGCGCAAGCTGCGCAATAGTCGCCGCAGGTTAGCCAGCAATAGAAGAATGGCCGTGATCGCCAGTCCCGTCATACTCCAGCGGACGGGAGAACTCGCAATCGCGTTGTGGATCTTTCGAGCCCGCTTGAGCATTTCGCCATAGCGGTGCTGATACCACATTCGCATGCTTTCCACGAGCGCACGACTGCCCCGTCCGGCTTCCTGCCCCAGGGTCTTCTGATGGCTGGCGTCGTAGTTGATGATCCACTCGCGCCAGAATGATGCCATGGCATCGACGTACAGCATGGCGCGATCCCACGCGTTGTGCGCTGAGGCGGGCGCGGGAGGTGTCGGATCAAAGCTCACCCACCCGCTGCCAGGAAAGTACGCTTCCACCCAGGAGTGCGCGTTGCTGGCTCGGACTACGTAGTTCGATGTCACGTCGTTGAACTCGCCTGTACGAAACCCGTTGACGACGCGTGCCGGTATTCTCAGGCTGCGCAGCATCACTGCCATGGCAGAGGCGAAGTACTCGCAGTGTCCACGCTTCCTCTCAAAGAGAAAATCGGCGAGGGGATCGCGAGAGGTGGTTCGCGGCAGTTGCAAGGTGTAACTATAGTGCGACATCAGGTAGCGCTCGATAGCGACGGCTTTGTCATAGTTGCTGGCTTCGCGAGCCGTGATTTCCGCAGCCAGTTGCCTGATTCGCGGATCGACGAAGGGCAACTGCAAATAGGTAATCAGCACTGCAGGTGGATAGATATCGGCTGAGGACCGCAATTGCTCCAGCGGCGGCCTGGCGATATTCGAAAAAGCTTCGTAGGTTGTGACCGGATGCTCAGGATCGAGATCGTAAACCGCCGATGCCGAGTCGATGCTGACCATGCGGTAATTTCCCTGCAGGGTGCCGGCTCGTGGTGCAAGGAAGAAGACGTTTGAGCCCATGGGTTCCATCATCACCCGGTAATGCACCGGGGTAGAGCGCGGCAAGGGAGGATTGTCATTGAAGGCTCTGGCTGATCGCGATGGTAACAAGGGGAAAGATCCGTCTGGGAGCCGCAGCAAAACCGTTTGTTCCAGGGGGTTCGACCATGCTCTGCCATCGAAATTGCTGAGCGCGACTCCGCGCCATTTGAGGTCGTACAGGCCGCTCTTGTCGCCCTCAATTTGAATGTGCATCACGACTGCATTGGACTGCTGGATCTGCCCTATGCGCCCAAGTTGCACGCGATCACTGAAGCCTGTGCTCAGGTCCGAAGTGGACGCATATGAGCTCAGATAATGGGAGGACACTCGCGGCAGAATAAAGAAAATTACCGAGGCCCCGCACAATATCGCCAGCATCAGCAACGGGGCAGCACTGGCCAGCGAAACAGCCAGTCGCTGATGCGCGCGGGCTTCGGAACTCTCCTTCGCATGAATGGGCGTACTCGCAATGGAATGGCGCATCTCCATCAACACGAAGGTGACGACGGCCATCAACATGAAGACGGCGAATGAAAAAAGGAAGAGGCTGTCGACGGTGAGCACCGCGGCAGCCAGCACCATCAGAAATGACAGCACCGCCAGCATGTAGTGATCGCGTTCCTGTTGCGCTGAAAACAGACGTACCACCATGCCAAAAAGGACCAGGTGCACCGTGGAACTCAGAAATGCGCCGGAAAGCAGAAAATAATCGACTACATAAAAGCCCGCATAGGCGAGCGTCAGATAAGTGGTCCAGCGTTCAGGTATGAATACGGTGCGGCCGGGCAATAGGAAGTATCCGCGGACGAAGAGGGCGAGCCCCACGAGCAACACTGTTGGAGCATCCAGGCCGCCGGTCGCCGCCAGCGTGGCAAAGCCGGTGAGCACGAGAGTGTAGAGACACACGTCAAAGTAACGGCGCACGGCCGTATTGACGCTCACCTCTTTGCCATCTTGGACGGGGCCAGGCATCGGTCGTTCTATTCTCGCGAAAATGGTGGGAGAGCGAAAGAGTACCTTCGTGGTCCATAGCGTCATTACACTGGGCCGGAGTGAGCAGCGGTTTGAGCTCCGCCCGCCCGCGGCGGTAAGACGCGAATGTTAAAATAATCTGGGTCAGGCATCGGTCCCACGCGACGCATTCCCGCCAACCCCGCCAGATCCGGAAGGAAGCAACGGTAACGGGCTCTTGCGTGTGCAGTGGGTCGCCGGTGCCTGGCTTTCTCTCAGAGTCGCAAACCTCGTTTCTACAGCTCGTAAACCGAGCCTTGAGCCGCGACGATCATAGACTTTCTTAACGCTATCCTTCAGAATACGTACTTTCATCTTCCAGCAGGAGAAATCATTGACTCTTCCTATCCGCGCCAAGATCAGCGCTCTCGGAACTTATGTACCTCCCCGTGTTCTGAATAATCACGATCTGGAGAAAATGGTAGCGACTACTGATCAGTGGATTCTCGAGCGAACAGGAATCCGTGAGCGTCACCTGGTGGATAAGGGAGTTGCGACCAGCGACCTCGCAGCAGAGGCGGCGAGAAAGGCTCTGGAGCAGCGCGGCATAGGACCCTCGGACGTGGACGCAATCATCGTCGCGACGGTCACGCCCGACATGTTTTTCCCTTCTACTTCATGCCTGGTGCAGCATAAACTCGGCGCGAAAAATGTGTGGGGTTTTGATCTCTCCGCGGCATGTTCGGCGTTTGTGTACGCGTTGCAAACTGGCGCACAATTTATCCAGACCGGCGCACATAAACGGGTGCTGGTCATCGGCGCCGACGTGATGTCCTCGATCATCGATTACACCGACCGCGCCACTTGCGTGATCTTCGGAGATGGAGCAGGGGCGGTCATTCTGGAACCTGCCGAGGACGATTCCGTGGGACTGATTGACTATCTTCACGAAATCGACGGCTCGGGTGGGTGCGCCCTGTATATGCCGGGCGGAGGCAGCCTGAACCCCTCCACGTGCGAAACTGTCACGAAGAAGATGCACTACGTTCATCAGGATGGGCAGACGGTCTTCAAATTTGCGGTGAAGAAACAGACCGAATTGTGCGAGAAACTGCTGGAGCGCAATGGCATAGATGCCCGCGATATCGCGGCGTTCATTCCACATCAGGCAAACAAGCGCATCATCACAGCCACCGCGGATCGTCTGGGACTTCGACCGGAGAGCGTCATCATCAACATCGATCGCTACGGCAACACTACCGCGGGCACTATACCGTTAGCTATGCAAACCGCGCGCGAGGAGGGGAAGCTGAAGAAGGGCGATTTGGTGCTGCTGGCGTCGGTGGGAGCAGGATTTACGGTCGCCGCGGCTCTGTTACGCTGGGCTTACTGAGCTTGTGCCACTCGAACCGCGAGCATCGTCGTCATGTGTTCTGTAGCGAATTGACTTAGCGCCTGTCAGGGTTTCTTCAGCCTTTCTTCCAGCGACCAAAGCGCACGTAGAATGTCGTCGAGGACCCGCAGCAAAGCATCATTTCCTTGTCTCGCCAGCTCAATCGACAACTCCTGCAGAGCGCGCCGGGCTTTCTGGCACAATTCGGATATTTTCGTATTGTCCGCTGCTGACTTCGGAACCGTTCTGCTACGTTTCGAACTTTTTCGCATACGGCCCCCACACGTATGGGCTGCAATCGTGAACAGCGTCCCAATCGTAGTTAAGGGGTATCCGGTCGGTTCCGGCGTGCGAGAGGGAACTCACGGGCAGTTTAGGGCTTACCCCCACAAATGACTGTGATAGTGGAGAATTTCGAGTCCTGTAGCGTCCCAAATTGGGGCAGGTGAAAACTTTGCCCGTTGCGAGCGGTCAAATGTCCACTTTTCGTTCTTTTCTCCGTCGGGCATACCAGCAAGGAGAATCACCGGCGTGGGGAAACAGCGCTTCAGCGCATAGCTGGTTCTCGGGGTTTTGAAAGATGTATTCCGTTTTGCCGTTCTTCTCGTGAACCGCGTAGTAATGTTCCACGGTGACTACGCCGAATGCGTTTCCATGCCTGTGAACTTTCAAGGTAAAGATCAGAAAATCGGCAGCGTACAGAAGAAGGAAAATCCCAACGCAGGCTAGAACTGCGCGTTTCATCGAGCTTTATGCCCTTGCGTTCCGGGCAGGTTTAACACAGACCCACTGCCGTTCCCGCGCGCTGCGAGCAATCGCGTCACACAGGATCATTTGCTCGTGTCCCGTCTCGAGGGTGGGAAAGGACCGCGGAGCAGCAAAATCTCCAGCTGCGACATAGGTGTAGACGTCGCGAAAGAGTTGCACAAAGGTATCGCCGTAACCTTCGGTGTGGCCGCCCGGCAGCAGGGCATAACCGCGCGCCTCTGGAGACATTAGCGCGGGATCCTTTATAAGGCATCGGTTGGCTTCGTCGCGCTTACCCAGCCACAATTGGTTCGGCTCCTCCGAATTCCACGCCAGCGATCCTTCTGAACCGTCGATTTCGAACCAGAGCCGCGCTTTTCGGCCTGCGCTCACCTGCGAAACAGTCATGACGCCGTGCAGGCCGCCTTCGTAATGCAGTAACACTGATCCGTAGTCGTCGGTGCGGATCTCGACCGGGTCGGCCTTCGTGGCCTGGCCGCGCTGGAAAGTTTCTAGTCGGCCCCGGGGACGTTCCCGCACCGGAATGATAGTGGCGAGGTCTGCACACAGTTCAACCAGTTGGCGCTGAGTCAACCACGAGATCAAATCAAGCCAATGCGTTCCAATGTCGGAGATCGCCCTCAACTCGCCGCCCAACTGTGGTTCCAGTCGCCAGTTCCAGTCTGTTCTGTGGAAAAGCCAATCCTGCAGAAAACTTCCGTGGACAAGGCGCGGCTCTCCAATGGCTCCTCCGGCGATCATGGCGCGCGCCTGCTGGCAAAGCGGGTAATAGCGAAGGTTGTAGGCGACGGCTCCTACGCGCGCATTTTCCTGAGCTACCTCGATCAGCCTGCGGCTCTGTTGGGCGTCCATGGCGAGCGGTTTTTCGCAGACAACGTGCTTTCCGGAATTCAGGAGCACATCTGCTTGTTCGAAATGCAGGTGATTCGGGGTGCAGAGGTGAACGACGTCCACCGCGGAGTCGGCTGCCAGCTCGTCAATTGAGGTGTAAGCACGTTGTAACTGGTGGGCATCAGCCGTTTCGTGTGTCCGCTCGGGGGTGCTTCCGAGGGTTCCCGCAACAGGGATTGCTAAGCGCCGCAGCGCATCGAGATGTGAGCGTCCGACAAATCCCATTCCGACGACAGCAGCTCGAAGCTTTTGCACGCGTCACCTCAGGCTGGCCCTAAAGGCGGCTTCCGTTTCCACGAAGTCGATCACCCGATAGCCACCTGCTGGCGCGAACGCTGCAGCGCATTGAGCGCCGTATTGAGATCGGCGATCAGGTCGTCGGCATTCTCGACTCCCACAGAGAGTCGAATCAGCTGTTCGGTGACGCCCATCTTCGCTCGCACTTCGGGCGAGATCATGGCGTGGGAGGTAATGACGGGAAGGGTGACCAGGGAGTCGACGCCACCCAGACTAGGTGCAAGTGTAAAGAGGTTTAATCCCTCGGCGAGCGTACGCGCGTCTTCTGCGGTTCCGTCCACTTCAAAGCTCAATACACCCCCGCCGCCACTCATCTGCTCTGCCACAATGGCACGTTGCGGATGTCCGGAGACAAAGGGATAGTGCACACGTTTCACCATGGAATGAGTCGCCAGGAATTCTGCGATGCGCAGCGCATTTTGATTCTGCCGCTGTACTCGAATTGCCAGGGTTTTGATGCCGCGCAACAGCAGGAATGCGGCATGTGGGTCCATGCAACACCCCAGCGTCGTCCGGGTCTCGTGAATCTGGTCGATAAGAGCGCGGCGTCCGGAAATGATGCCGCAGATGATATCGGAATGCCCGCCAAAGTATTTTGTTCCTGAATGCATGACCAGATCGATCCCAAACTCTGCCGGGCGCTGGTTGATGGGAGTGGCGAAGGTGCTGTCGATCATGCTGATTAAATTGTGTTGGCGGGCGATCGCCGACACTCTCTTCAGGTCGACTATCCGCAGAGTGGGATTCGTCGGAGACTCGAGGTAGAGCAGCCTGGTGTTGGGTCGAATGGAGCGGACGTGCTGGTCGTAGTCAGTGGTATCGACAAAGGTGGTCTCGACTCCGAGCTTGGGAAGCCAGTTGGTTAAGAATTTAGTCACCCCGCCATAAATGTCGCGCTGCGCTACGATGTGATCTCCCGCCTTTACCAGCGACAGAATCGAGGTTGTGATCGCCGCCATTCCCGATGAGAAGAGAAGCGCCGCGTCGGTACCTTCCAGTTCGGCGATAGCCGACTCGGCCACGGTATGCGTGGGATTGCCGTACCGCGTGTAGAAGCGGTCAGTATGAGTGGCACGCAGCTGCTCAGCGCTATCCGTGACCTCGAATGTCGAGGTCTGGTAAATGGGAGTGGCCAGAGGGCCGTTCTTCTTGTGAAGATCGGTGCCCGCACGCACCGCTTCGGTTTCCGGATGGCGATCATGCTCTTTCATAAACACTCCTTCATAAATGCGTGGTGCTACGCCCTCGCGCTCACAGAATCGGAGGCCGGAACGTAAGACAACCATTGCGCTGACCGCGGGTGCCGCCCACTTGTGACCTGTTCAAAAGCGTCCTGCAAAGCGCGGGCCACCGGCCCTCGTTTTCCGTTGCCAATGACGCGAAAATCGATTTCACGCAAGGCGATGACTTCCGCTGCCGTCCCGCACACAAACACTTCATCGGCCATGTATAGCTGGTCGCGCGAGATGGGCTCCTCCACGACTTTGTATCCCAAATCGTCCGCAAGTGTGATGAGGCTATCGCGGGTGATGCCCTCCAGAATGGACGCTTTCGGGACTGTGAAGATTGTGCTGCCCCGCACAATAAAAATATTCTCGCCCGTGCACTCCGCCACATATCCGGCGGGATCGAGCATAATGGCTTCATCGAAGCCCAGGCGTTGCGACTCGGTCTTCGCCAGCAGCGAGCCGACATAGTTTCCAGAAACCTTGGCCTTGGTCATCATGATATTGGGGTGCAAGCGAGTGATGGATGAGACGTTGGCGCGAATCCCTCGCTCCTTCGCTTCCGCCCCAAAAAATGAGGACCACTCCCAAACCGCGACCGCAAGCCTGGGCTTCCCGGAGTCCACCACCATATTCATCGCGCCCTCAAGAAAGATCAGCGGGCGGATGTAGCAGGCGGAAAACCTGTTCGCCGCAATCGTCTGGTGGATGGCGTTGGCGATCGTTTCTTTGTCGTAGGGAAGCTCTCGAAGGCCGACGATGTGTGCTGAATCCAGCAATCTCTCAACGTGCTCGTCCAGACGAAACACCGCAGGCCCGTTCGCCGTGGCGTAACAGCGGATTCCTTCAAACACACTGAAGCCGTAGTGCAATCCGGCGCTAAGGAAGGGAACTGCGATTTGCGAAGACTCTCTAAGTTCGCCGTCGTACCAGGTGTACCGCGGTGTAGAAGCCATGGGCCCTCTGTTACCGTGAAATGGTCGTTCAAAGGGTAACGTCCGAAGGCAAGCCTGCGCAACTGAGTGGGCAGCGAGGCTTACTCTGCCATCCATTTATAATCCGGTGCCATGAATACGGGCCTGAAGAATCGCAGTGTGATCGTAGCGGCATCAAGCCAGGGAATCGGACGCGCAACCGCGGAAGCCTTCGCGGCCGAGGGTTGCCGCATCGCCATGTGCGCCCGCAACCAGCAATCGCTGCAGACCGCCGCAGATTCCGTTCGTAAGAATCACGGCGCAGAGGTAATAGCGCAAGCACTCGACGTGACCGACCCGGCAGCGGTTCGTGAGTTTGTGGCATCCGTAGCAAAACAGTTTGGGGGTGTCGATGTCTGCGTTACCAACGCGGGCGGCCCTCCGGCGAAAGGTTTCCTGGCAACCACCACGGACGATTGGCATAAAGCCGTCGAGACGAATTTTCTGAGTACCATATATTTCGCCCACGAGGTGATCCCGCACATGCAACGCAAGCGCTGGGGTCGGATCATCACCATTACCTCGATCACCACTAAACAGCCAGTTGCCGACCTGGTGCTTTCCAATGCCGTTCGTGCCGCAGTCGTAGGACTGGTTCGAAGCTTGGCGAATGAATTCGGCAAGGATGGAATTCTGGTAAACAATGTTGGTCCGGGCTTCACGGCCACCGATCGGTTGAAAGAACTCGCGACATCGCGCTCTGCAGCATCGGGAAAAAGCGAAAGCGAAATTTTTGAAGCCTGGGCCGCCGATGCACCCTTGAAGCGGCTGGGTGATCCCGGTGAAGTGGCCGACACTATCGTCTGGCTAGCGTCCGAGCGCGCGTCTTATGTCACCGGGCAGACAATACTCGTCGATGGCGGTCTGTACAAAGGCTTGTAGTTGGGGTACGAGAAATAGGATTTCTGGTTGTGCTGTTAGCTGGCGATGTACTTCCGCGAGTCATCACGCGTTGCAGTCTTGCCAACGCTTTGAAGTTTTAGTAATCTGTCGCGCAATCACTCATTAGAAAGCTTCTTTTGCGTCCCTGTTCAGGGGCATTTTGTTATGTGGGCCAAGTATCGTCGCGGGGTCCGTATCTGGTGCATGCTGCGCGACGGCCGGTCCATATCGAGGTTTTGTCGACGCGGTAGTTCACTAAATTTTTTGCCGTAAACCGTGGGCCTGAGCGGTTTGGTCGCTCAGAGGAGGGGTGTATGCGGGGGTTGAAGCACGTTGTCGCGGTAGTCTCGGTCGCGATTTCACTGGCCGCTGTGGCCTTAGCGCAGGGCGGCGCAACCGGTGCCATTTCGGGAAATGTTCAGGACCCGAGTGGCGCGTACGTGGCCGGCGCCGAAGTGCGCATTATCAACCAGGACACGGGCGTCGTCACCCGTAGCGTTAAGACCGACGCCAATGGAGCGTTTAATGCGACCTTGCTTCCGGTGGGAACATATACGGTCGAGATCAATACGCCAGGATTCCAGGCGACGAAGGTTGCCGATGTGGCTGTGCGCGTCACCGAGACTACCCGGATGACCGCAAGGGTACGGCCCATGAAGGTCCTGGAGCAGGTGGAAGTGCAGGCGCAAGTGCAAAGCGTCGACACCACGACCGCGACGACGGGCGAGAGCGTGGAAGCGCGTACCATTCGCAACCTGCCGCTCTCGACCCAGAACTTTCAGCAGTTGCTGACGCTCTCGGCGGGAACCAATTCCGATCTGAATGCTTCGGCCTCACTGGGCCGTGGCGACGTTCGCATCCAGGTGAACGGCCAGCGTGAAGACAATAACAACTACCTGATCGAAGGTATCAGCGCCACTGACTACAACGTTGCGGAGCTGACCAACACGCCGCTGCCCAGTCCAGATGTGGTACAGGAGTTCAAAGTCCAGACCAGCCTTTATGACGCAACCCAGGGACGGAATGGCGGGGGAAACATCAACGCCATCTTGAAGTCAGGCACCAGGAACTTCCACGGAAGCCTTTTTGAATTTTTCCGCAACACCGATCTGAATGCTAACGAGTACTTCCTCAAGAGGAACCAGGCGCAGCTCGGGTTGTCTAATCGGCGGCCGGACATCAAACAGAATATCTTCGGAGGCAGCCTGGGCGGTCCTATCGGGAACGAAGGCAAGCTGGGTTTCTTCTTCTTCAATTACCAGGGCACGCGCCAGCGCAGTGGACTGTCGAACGGCGCGATTATCAGCACGACATTACCGTCGCTTCCGACTGACCGTTCGGCCCAAAATCTGGTGGATACATTTTTTTCCGGCGATCCGAACGTGACCGCCGCATCCATCGACCCGGTGGCACTCAAGCTGTTGAACTTCAAGAGCAGTCAATTCAATGATCCACATGGCTTCCTGTTCCCTACGGCCGACCCAACTACCGGCGTATTCACGCTGAGCAAGCCCGGCCGATACACGGATGACCAGTTCACCGCGAATTATGACCGCGACTTCCGCGGCGGATCAGACAAAATTTCAGCCCGATTCTTCTTCTCTAATTTCGAGTCGGTTCTGCCTTTCGGGGCGGGTGGGCTTACCGCGACTCTGGGCGGCACCATCAGCCAGACTGATCTGAACTTTCCGCTGGATTTGCCGGTTCACGATCGTTTCCTGAGCATCGCGGAGACCCATCTTTTTAGCCCGCGGCTGGTGAACGAAATCCGTTTCGGCTATGTGCGCATCGACAACAATGCGATTAATCAGCCGATCGTCACGGTCAACGATCTCGGGATTAATCGTCCCAACAGCAATTTGTACGACACTATCTATAAATTCACATTTTCCACCTTCCAACTCGGACCGACGCCCGGAGCGAACCAGAGCCAGTTACAAAACAATTTCACCTTCCTCGATACCGCAAGTTATTCGCTTGGAAAGCATCAACTTCGGTTCGGCGGAGAATTCGATCGCGTCAATCTCGACAAGAACTTTCCGCAAACCTTTAACGGACAGCTGTTCTTCTTCCCCACGGGAGGCAACCCGGGCAATCCTGCTGATCCCTGCGTGCCCATCGGCGGGTGCTCCGATTTTCAAAACTTCCTGCTGGGGCAGCCTGGATTCTCCTTCGGGGGAAGTGGCGTATCGAATCACCAGTACAGGATCAACGACTACGCTCTTTTCCTTCAGGACGACTACAAGGCGACACCGAATCTGACCATTAATGCCGGGCTGCGATGGGAATTATTTGGAGCGGCAAAAGATAATCTTTGCCACATCGGCAACACTATATCGGCATTGGCGAACAAGGGCATCAGCCCGTTTGTGTATCCCAAGTGCGTCAGCAAACTTGGTGTTCCAGGTTTTACGGGGACTCTGAACGACACCACAATGGCCAACAGATACGCCTCCAATTTTGGTCCCCGAATTGGCTTTGCCTACGATCTGTTCGGCCATCATGACACTTCGATCCGCGGTGGCTACGGGATCTTCTACGTGCGCGAGGATGTCGGCACGGTTGACCAGCTTTCGTTTACCGCCCCCATTCTCCCGATCACTACCCCCCTCGGAACTCCTGGCGACATGGCGGACGTCTTCGCGTCCGGCGTCGGTCGCTTGCCGAAGGGCGGAGTAATCGATCCCGCCTATATTCCCGTGTATTCGCAATTCTTGGGATTTGCTGACTGCACCACGGGCGCTCCGACCACGGACACCTCCCAGTGCGCTACGTTCGACAATGGTTTTCCAAACGCCTTCGGGAATGCGGCGCATCCCAACGGAATCTTCGGCGGAAACAGCATTAACCTCTTCGGGCTTGAAGTGCCACGCCATTTTGTTTCCCCCAGTACTCAGCAGTGGAATTTGAGTGTCCAGCGTCAACTTCCTGGAAACTGGATCCTGGAGGTGGGGTACGTCGGCACCAAGGGAACGCACCTGCGTGAGACTCGTGATGCTATCCAGCCGGTCGACGCGCGAATTCACCCGGTGACCGTTAAGGCCATGGACGGAACTACTTACACGATCACCACGAACAGCTTCAGCAACGCGAATGCGAGGAGCAGGGCCCTGGGACTTGCTACCCAGAATTACCAACTGTTCGCCAGCGACGCATGGTCAAACTACAATTCCTTGCAAACCACCGTCTCACACCGTTTCTCGCGCTCGCTCTACTTCCAGGGCGCCTACACGTTTTCGAAGGCGCTGGACGCTACCTCCAGTGGAAACACGGCGTTCAACACCGCGATTAACGATCAGACAAATCTGAGAGATTCATACGGACTGGGCGATTTCGACCGCACGCATCGCCTTGTCCTCAGCTACAACTGGGATCTGCCATTCTTTCACGACAAAAGTGGACTGGTAGGCGGGCTGCTGAGCCGTTGGAGCCTGAGCGGCATTACCACGTTCCAATCAGGAACTCCGTTTACCATCATCGACGCTGCGGGCGGAACTGCCTTCAATTTGAGCAGCCCGAATACCAGTACGGCCACCCTCAACCCGGGATTCACAATCGCATCCGCGGAAACTCATGGAAGCGTGCACGACCGCCTCAATCAATGGTTCGACCCTAACGCTTTCAGCGGCGCGCCAGTAGTTGGAGTCGACGGGACCACCGGGTTCGGGAACCTGGGCCGCAACACCTTCCGCGGGCCGTTCCAGCAGAACTGGGATGTATCTATCGGCAAGAATTTCCACATTTCGGAGAGCAAGACGTTCAAGTTTTCCGCCGACTTCTTCAATATCTGGAACCATCCCATATTTGCCAGCCCGAACAACATCTTCAATGGGCTGGGCTTCGGTACGATCACCAGCACCAAGGGCACGCCTCGTCTGATCCAGCTTTCGGCGAGGTTCGCGTTCTAAATGGCTGAGCGCATTCGCCTGCTGGAACGACATGAAGTCAGTCCGGAAATCGCCGCTATCTATGACGCCCTGCTGAAACAGCGGGGCGTCGTTCCGAATATGTTCCGCACCTTGGCCCACACCCCCGCGCTGGCAGTCGGCATTGCCGCGTTCCTCAAAGGTCTTCTCAGCGATGGCGCCTTAGCGGGCTGGTACAAGGAACTCATCGCCACACGATTATCGGTTTTGCTGAATTCCACATACGCGGTCACCGCACACGCCATCTCGGCTCGTCAGAAAGGAGCCAGCGTTGACCAAATCGAGGCGGCCAGGGCCGATTTTGAATCTGGTCCCTTTACCGAAGCCCAAAAAATGGGTTTTCGATGCGCCGAAAGGATGCACCGCTCCGGCCACGCCATAGATGACCAGTTTTACGCCGCGATGAAGAGCTTCTACAATGATCAGCAGATCATCGAGTTGACGGCGACGGCTGCGGCCTTCGAATTCTTCCCGCGGTTCGTGGATGGCCTCCGGATCCCTACCACCCCGGCGCCGCAAAATTCTGTAGAAGAGAAGGGCTGAATGCGACCTCTTGCATCCCGGATGTCTGTGATGAGCGGCGAGGGCGCGCTCTCGGTGTACGCGCGCGCCAAGGAACTCGAGCGTGAAGGGCGATCCATTATTCATCTTGAATTGGGAGAGCCGGATTTTCATTCCCCGGCGCCTGTCATCGAAGCCGGCAATCGGGCTTTACAGGAAGGGAAGGATCGTTACTGCCCTATGGCCGGTGTGCCTGCTCTCAAGCAGGAACTAGCAGAATACTTGCAGCGCACGCGCAGCATTCGCATCTCGCCCGAGAACGTGGTCATCGCGCCCGGCTGCAAAATAGCCTTGTTTTTCGCCATGATGGCGTTGCTCGAGCCGGGAGACGAAGTTCTGTATCCCGAGCCCGGATTTCCCGGCTATCCGTCGATCGCGCTGGGCCTTGGCGCAACTCCGGTAGGGTTCGGCCTTCACGAAAAGAACCAACTCCAACCCGATCCCGAGGAGATCGCAGCCAAGATCACCCCGCGCACCAAGGCAATCATCACCAATTCGCCAGGGAATCCCACCGGGACCGTCTACACAGACGCCGTGCAGCGCCGGATTGCCGAACTGGCTGTAAAACACGATCTCTACGTGCTATCGGATGAAATTTACGCGCGCATCATTTACGGCCAGGAATATCTCTCCATGCTGCGGTATCCGGGCATGCAGGATCGCGCGCTGATTATCGACGGATTCTCCAAAAGCTTCGCAATGACCGGTTGGCGACTGGGATACACGGTTGCTCCAGCGCATGTTGTGCCTGCGCTCGTCATGCTCGCAATTAATAGCTACACCTGCGTCGCCGAGTTCAGTCAATATGCCGCCGTCGAAGCCCTGCGCGATTCCGGCGGTCACACGCCACGCATGCTTTCGGAATTTACGAAGAGGCGTGAGCAGTTTATTGCGGACCTGAATCGCGTGCCGGGATTCCGCTGCGCCTCGCCTGAGGGCGCATTTTATGCCTGGGTGAATATTATGGACACCGGCATCAGTGCCGAGGAAGTCTGCCGCATCATGCTGGAAGATGCTGGGGTGGCCGGCATCTCGGGCGCCGCCTTCGGCCCATCCGGCAAGGACTTCGTGAGATTTTCATTCGCATCCTCGACCGCGACCCTCAAGGAAGCTGTGGAGCGGATTCACAAAGCCTCCGCAGCCTGGCAAACGGTTCCCGCCGGCAGATAATCACGTTGTCGCGGAAGAAATTTCAGCGAGCTGAATTTCTGGTATCGGAGAACGAATCGCATGGCGATCCAGTGTCGGTTGTGGCATATCGTTGCGCTGGCAGCGATAGCTTGCAGCGGTTCAAATTTCGGATTGGGGCAGGCGCAGCCGTTGCCGGGCAACGACGTGCAGCAGATCTATCAGCGCCTACTGCCACAAATTGAAAAGATCGCGATCTTCGACCATCATGCGCACCCAGGATTCTCCGACGATCCCGATGTGGACGCCATGGCTTCTCCTCCCGGAAGCGCGGCCTTGCGCGAGCGCGATACCAATCCTGAGTTCATTGCCGCAGCCAAAGCTCTATTCGGATATCCTTACAGCGACATGTCGCCGGAGCACGCCAAATGGCTTGAGCAGAAGAAAGCGCAATTGAAAAAGCAATATCCCGGCCCCGCCTACTTCAACATGATTCTCAACAAGCTCAACATCGAGCAGTCGGTGGCAAATCGTGCCATGATGGCCGACTATCTCGATCCCCAGCGATTCGTCTGGGTGTTCTTCGTTGATTCCTTCTTATACCCGTTCGACAACTCCAAGATCACCCATCGGAACCCTGACCAGGAGGTATATATTCCTCTGCAGGAAAAAATGCTGCATCGCTGGATGCAACAGGAGGCAGTCAGTCAGCTTCCCGCCGACCTCGACGGCTATTTGAAATTTGTCACCCAGACGCTTCAGGACAATCAGAAGAAGGGCGGGATTGCGATGAAGTTCGAAGTCGCTTATTTTCGCCCGACCCGGTTCAACGATCCTTCTCGCGAGCAAGCGGCCGCACTCTACAGCAAGTATCGAAGCGGTGGCACACCGAGCTGGGATGAATACCTGAGCTTCCAGGATTACATCTTCCGCTACCTGGTCAGTGAAGGGGGCAGGCTCCATCTACCGGTGCACATTCACTCGGCGGTCGGCATTGGGGACTACTTCAACATTTCCGAGAGCAACATCATGAACCTGGAGAGTGTTCTGCGCGATCCGCGTTATGCGAACACCACGTTTGTTATGATTCATGGCGGATATCCTCTGGAGCGTGAGGCAATCTGGCTTGCGGCGATGAAGAATGTCTACATGGACTCCTCGCTCATGGAAATCGCGATGTATCCTTCCGAGTTCAGCCACAGCCTGAAGCAATGGCTGGAAACATTTCCCGACAAAGTCACATTCGGCACCGATTCTTTTCCGTACAATGCGGTGTTGGGCGCTGAAGAGAGCTACTGGCTCGGGGTGGAGTCTGCCCGTACCGCGCTCGCGGCAGCACTCGCGGAAATGGTATCGATGAGAGAATTGACGGAGGCGCAGGCCATCGAGTTGGCGCATGGCTACTTGCACGACAACGCGGTGAAGCTCTACCCGGGAAAGGTGCATTGAACATGGCGAAGGCCAAGAGGAAACGAACCGGGCCACCGAACAAAACGACATTGAGGCGAAACAACCCGGGCGTGGCTTTCCGCCAGGACGGCGCTCCCAAGAAGCGCGGAGAGGCCGTTCTGCAGCACATTCCCTGGAGCACGGTGCCAATTGAACAACTAAACCCGTTGCTGCAACGCCACTTTGTCGTAGGCCGCGACATCATGGTGGCGCGTGTTCTCATGAAGCAGGGCTGCATAGTTCCTGAGCATAGTCACATCAACGAGCAGGTCACTTACATCCTCGATGGCGCGCTGAAGTTCTGGATCGACGGCAGGGAGATCGTGGTGGGCGCAGGGGAGGTTCTTACGATTCCGCCAAACATGCCGCATAAAGCTGAAGCTCTGGAAGACACGGTGGACCTCGACGTGTTCAGCCCTCCGCGCGCCGACTGGATGAACAAAGACGACAGCTACTTGCGAGGCAAGTAAACCTGCAACAGACCCGAGCAGACATGAACCAGCATTCCGGACCCGCCACAGCGACTCCGCCCGGAAGGATGGTTATGCGCTGCATCGAATGTGGATCGGTGGCGAACGCTCCGGGCGCGGATTTCCGTTGTGCGCAATGCGGAGACCTGCTCCACATCGAGTACCCCTCTCTTCGCGATCGCAGCGATAGCCTCAGGCCTGTTTGGCGGGAACGGCGCTCTTCGAGCCTGGCAGCCGACCAGAGCGGTGTCTGGCGTTTCCGCGAACTGCTTCCACAACTTGCGGACTTGCAGACGGCAATTACCCTTCGCGAAGGCAACACACCCGTTTATGAACTCCCAAGCTGTGCCCGCAGTTCTGGCGTTGAACATCTTCTGGCAAAGCACCAGGGAATGAATCCCACCGGCTCATTCAAAGACACGGGCATGACGGTGGCATCCTCCTTTGCCCGGCAGAACGGGTTTCGCTGGGTGGCCTGCGCGTCGACCGGCAACACTTCGGCATCCATGGCGGCTTATGCCGCGCGTGGCGCCATGCGCAGCCTGGTCCTCATTCCTGAAGGCATGATTTCCTGGGGCAAGCTTTCGCAAGCGCTCGACTACGGCGCCGTGACCTGCCAGCTACGCACTGACTTCGACGGCTGCATGCACGTGCTGAACGACGTCGTGAAACGCATGCCGGTGTATCTGCTGAATTCTGTCAACCCCTATCGCATTGAAGGGCAAAAAACCGCCGCTATCGAATTGCTCGAACAATTAGATTGGGAGCTGCCGGATCATGTGATCGTCCCCGGCGGTAATCTTGGGAACTCCTCGGCCTTGGGTAAGGCCTTTCTGGAATTGAGGGAATTAAGCCTGATTTCACGGCTTCCCAAGCTTTCCATTATGCAAGCGGAAAAGGCGAACCCTTTATATCGGAGCGTTCGCGAGCACATGGGAAAGAAGATCGTGCCAGTCTCGGCCGACACTTTGGCGACCGCAATTCGCATCGGCAATCCGGCATCGTGGAAGAAAGCGCTGCGAGTGCTGGAAGCGACCGGGGGGACAGTCGAGCAGGTTAGCGAAACAGAAATCGCGGCAGCCAAGGCCGAGATTGGGGCTGACGGCATCGGCTGCGAGCCTGCTTCTGCCGTCACGCTGGCGGGCTTAAAAAAATTGCGTCAGCAAGGGTTCGTGAGGCAAGGTGAGACGGTCATCCTGATTCTGACCGGGCACGTTTTGAAAGACCCTGAGTACACTCTGAAATTCCACCGCGGTGATTTGTTTCCGGGAGTTGAAAACGAACAATGGAACCGCGGCATGCAGCGGTTACAACGCGCTCCGGTGGTAGTGGACGCAAGCGCTGACGCAGTTCTGAGAATCTTGGAACAAGCCGAGAAGAGCTAGTCACTGCATGGCCAAAGAAAGAAAGATTTCCGGCAGGGCAACGAAGCCTTTCCGCGTGGTGTTGCCTGCTTCCTCGGCGAATCTCGGTCCGGCTTTCGACGCCGCCGCCATAGCGTTAAACCTTTACTTGAAGGTTACGGCGCGCCCACATAGCCATTTCGTCCTCTCGGCGGCGGGTCGCGATCCCGAAATCTGCGGAAAGCAGCAAGACCATTTGCTGCTCGCGACATACAGTACAATTCTTCAACAAGAACACAAGCCCGTCTTACCTCTCAGCCTGCGACTGGAAAACGAAATTCCGGTCGGCAAGGGGTGCGGCTCCTCCGCGGCGGCTCGTCTCGCCGGCATTGCACTTGCGGTGCACTTCGGAAAGCTCAGTTGGAACACTGTCCGTATCGTCACTGAAGCCTCGCGCCTGGAGCATCATCCCGATAATGCAGCCGCGTGCTGGCTGGGTGGCTTGGCGGTCGCTCGTGTGGCCGAGGACGGCGCGGTGCAATGGGCTTCGCACAAGCCGAAGGGTGATTGGCCGCTGCTGCTCGTCGTGCCCCCACAGGGCCTTCCGACCGAGAAAGCCCGTCGAGTGCTCCCCGCGCAATATTCGCGGGGCAATGCCGTCATCAATATTCAAAATTCGATGCTGCTGCTTTCTGCATTTGTGCAGGGCCGACCTGAGTTGTTGGCAGGCGCGCTACAGGATCGCCTGCACCAGCCCTATCGAGCCGCGCTGTGCCCTCTGCTCACGACCATGAAAAAACTTGCAGGGACACCTGGGATCCTTGGAACTGTTCTGAGTGGGGCTGGGCCCTCGGTGCTCGTGTTTCTGGAACCGGGTTCAGCTCTGAACAGGGTTCGTAAGCGAGTCGAAAAGCATTTGCAGCAAGAGGGCCTCAGTGCGGAGTTGATAGCAGCCCGGGTCAGCATGCGTGCAGGCTGCGCGGGGTTGGAACCGAAGTTAAGGAGTAGAGCACGCGCTGCGAAGTTCGGAAATGCTTTTGTGCGTTCAGCGATTCCGCTGGTTTAGTTGTCGTAGCGTAGACCAGACTGTTCGCGGAATCCCATGGTAATCACGCTGAACAAGTGTTCCTCGAAGCTTATCTGCGGTTCTTTCGCCACCCGCTCCGGATAGGAGCTGAGGGCGGCGAGAAAATCTTCAATTTCCTGGTTTACCTGCGGCTCTCGATCGTCTTCGCTATTGCCCGACAGGTAGGTCCATTTCTGCGCCATTGTGATTCCTTCCCGGCGTCCTCGCAAAGCTCGAGGGTTTCTTCAACGCCGTCGCGTAGCTTTTTGCGGGGACGGTTTTTGGGGTACAGGCAATTTATTTCTGGGGACTCAGTGTGTAAATGGCCCATTCGGGCCAGATCCGTAGGCTAAAGGCGGACTCGGTGCACTGGCATTCCGCTGCTCTGGATGACTACTGCCCGCGGCTGGCGGGAGGAACGATTCCATTCATTCGCAGGTAGACGACCATCTGGCCATAATGGTCGAAGCAGTGCGCAGGAATGAGAACAGCCATACCAAGCCGGCTCACGGTTCCTTCCCCGAACGGACTCCGCACGGAATCAACCGCGTTGGTTTCGTTAATCGTCGCCACTGCCTTGTGCACGTAGGCAAACGAGTCCTTCAGAAAAGTCATGACCTCGGCTTTCGTTTTCACCGACTCAGGTCCAGCCTCATCGTTAATGTCCACGGGCGGCTTTTCGCCCAGAATCGCTGCGGCTACCTCATAATTCACCGCCGCCACGTGTTTGATCTGCTGTGCGAATGTGCGCACGCCTTTGAATTCGCCAGTGCTTGGCGCGAACGAATATTTATCTTCCGGCATTGCATCCGCGGCGGAATTAAATTCCCACTCCGCGTTTTTGATGGACCGGTCCAAAACCATGGTCACCGTACGTTTCTCGGTGCTGGGTTTCGGCAGCACCTGGGCCGGTGCCAGGGTAACGAGAATCAGTAAGGCAAACAGACATTTAGGTTTCATAACGGCCCGAAAGAATTCAAGCTCCTCAATCCCTGACGACTGCGGGTGATAAATTCAATTGACCTGCGGTGAGCCGGTGACGTCGAATGGTCAGCAATCCCGCGACAAGTGCGACTGCCGCCACCAGCAGCGCCGTGGGAACACCAACCCGCGTTGCCAGGGCTCCCCAAAGAGCACTGCCGACTGCCATGCCGCCCTGGAGAACAAGAAGATAACAGGAAAGCGCCCGCGCACGAAACAGGGAAGGAGACATGGTCTGCGCGGCCACGTTCAGGCATGCCAATATGCCGATCCACGCAATGCCGGCGGCAAACAGCGCCAGGCACAGCAGATCGAATCTCTGCAGCCATCCGGCGGCGACGACCATCAACGCATACACAACAATGGCGACGGCTACGAGTCCGTCCACGGAAATTCGACGCTTCAACTGAGGCAGGGCGCCCGCTCCGGCTAACGCACCTACTCCAAAGCAAGCCAGTAGCAAACCGTAACCCGACGCCCCGTGCGGTCGAGCAATAATTGGCAGCAACGCCAGCAAAGAACTGGCGCCGAGACTGAACGCCCCGGTGCGGATCAACACCGACTTCACCAGTGACGACCCTTTCACGTAGTGCAATCCCGCACCGATCGACTCAATGACACGCCCAGTCTCTACGTGCTCATAATGCGGTCGCTTCCAGTGATAGAGAAAAAAGATCACGCCGAAAAACGAAACCGCATTCAGAAGGAACACGACTCCCGAGCCAAATCCAGCCACAACCAATCCGCCGAGGGCAGGTCCGACCGCACGGGCAACATTGAATCCGGCCGAATTCAGCGCCACCGCTGAAGCGTGACCCTGGGGAGACACGATCTCGGGAGTGATGGCCTGCCACGCGGGATCGTTCATCACAGCGCCAAGGCCGAGGAGAAAAGTGAAAAGAAGCAGTGTCCACGGACCTATGCAACTGGTCAGCGTCATGATCCCAAGGGTGGCCGAGGCCAGCACCATCCAACCTTGGGTGACAAGCAACAGGCGGCGCCGATCCATCATGTCTGCCAAGGCGCCCGCGGGAAGAATGACCAGGAAAACCGGCAGGGTTGCCGCAGCCTGCACCAGGCTCACCATGAGCGGAGACATGGTGAGTTCCGTCATGAGCCAGCCCGCACCCACGTTCTGCATCCACGTGCCGGTGTACGAAATTACGGCGGCGATCCACAATGATCGAAAAAGCGGTTCTCCCAGGGGGGCCCAGGCGGAGCTACCGCCCTGGTCCGACACAGAAGCAGGCATCGGGATGTTCGCGGATTCCGCCATAGTTATTGACTGGAAGCACTCTCCAGAACGGCGGGAGCGCTGCTACCGAAAGGCCACTCATGAACGCGCCAGGCTCGAATCACGTAAATGATCAATCCGGTGACCAGGATGACCAGGGCATAGCGTATCTGCTTCATGGAATCTGTGCGGCTGATCACAACGTAGGCAAAGCCGAGCGCGGCCAACAGAGCAGGCCAGGGATACAGCCACATGCGAAATGGGCGGGGCATGTCCGGCCGCCGAACTCGCAGCACAATGACTCCGATTGCCTGTATCAGAAACTGCAAGATAATGCGGATGACCACCAGCGCAGCGATCACATCCGCCAGGCTGAAAAAGCAAAATGCCGTGGCAACCAACGCCAGGGCGATCAGTGAAACATGTGGAATGCGGTACTTGGGATGAATCGTGGCAAACGCCCGGAAATAGTTGCCGTCGCTGGCAGCGGCATAGGGCACGCGGGAGTATCCCAGCATCAGTGAGAATACGGAGGCGAATGCGGCAAACATCAGAAGGGGGGTTACCAGCCGCGCCGCCCACAGCCCATAAATCCTCTGCATGAAAATGGACACCGTATACAAGCCGGTGTTGTGTGTGCCCGCCTCTTGCAGTTCCCGCCACGGGATGACACCGAGGATGCTGATGTTCATCACTATATATAGACAGGCCACCAGGAAAATGGATAGCAACAGCGCTCGCGGGATGGTTTTTGCCGGATTCTTGACCTCTCCTCCGATGAAGCAAACATTGTAGTAACCCCAATACAGGTAAGCGCCGTACAGCATGGAGGAGCCCATGCCCTTGAAAAATTGCCGCGACAGATGAAACGCGCCCGGTGGAAAATCAAAGGCCTGCCGGGCGTTGAAGTGCGTGAGGCCGGCGAACATGATCCACGCCATCGTGCCCATCACAACCACCCACATTGCCTTGGAAATGGCGCCGATACTTGTTATGCGCCGATAAAGAAGAAATGCCGCAAGCAAACAGCTGAGAATGGCTACGAACGTGGCGCCTGACACGATCCATGACACTTGCAACGTGCCGAGCACCGGGATTGCGAGGTGAGCATCGCGGGTCGCATAAGCCGTATCCAGACCCGGCCAGAAGTACGCGGCGTATTTCGCCAGTCCGATGCACCCGGTGGCGATCGACATCGGCGCACTAAAGGACAATTGCCAGATGAAGAGGAATGAGATGAGGCGGCCTAGGCCCTTCGGGCCATAAATTTCATTTAAGTAGCGATAGGATCCGCCCGAGCCAGGCATGGCTGCGCCCAACTCCGCCCACACCAGGCCGTCGCACATGGCGAAGATTGCCCCCAGCACCCATCCCAGCAGCGCCTGTGGGCCGCCCATGGAGCTCACGATGAGCGGGATGGTGATGAATGGCCCCACCCCGATCATGTCGATCATGTTCAGCGCTGTAGCGCTTCCTAAGCCGACGCCGCGGACCAGTTGCGGAGCTTCGGTACCGCCGGCGGGTTGTGCAGGTTCTTGCATCACATTCGTCCGGCGCGTACCTGGCCACATTCGCCGATTGAGGAAAAAACTGGTTTCTGATTACCAGAACTGGATGTGGTGGCTGGCGGTGATCCTCAAGCACTCACTAGCGACTCCCGACTACCGCCTCGTGCCTCTCATGCCCCGCGCTCAACAAGTTGACATACAGCCGCACTGCGCCCGGCACGCCTGCTGGTAGCTGCCGGAAGAACGCGTATCCCGTGTAGATGTAAGTGCCTTTTCCATATTGCGCTCGCAGCAAACCGCCCTTTTGCGGGGACTCACCTGGATCGTGACAGGCCAGCAGCGGTTTGTAGTGATCATCCCACTGGTCCATGAAATACAGCCCGCGCTCCTGCACCCATCCGTCGAAGTCTTTCTCCGTCACCTGATTGGGGTAGTGAAAAAGGAGGTCATCGGGGGCAAGCAACTCAACCGGCGCTTGCTCCACCGAAACGCGCGCGCGGCTCAATTGCGCGGGATAGGGAGTGAGATGATCGCTATTGAAGTCTGACACTGCGGTTTCATACTGCACGACCAGCGTTCCACCTGCAGACACATAGTCGAGAAGCTTCTTGTTATTGGCGATCAGATCTTTTTGCGTGTCGTATGCGCGGATACCCAACACCAACGTACCAAAACCGCTCAGATCCGCAGTCGCGATCTTCTCCGCCGGAAGCAATGCGATATCCATTCCCAACTGCTTAAGGACCGTGGGTATGTCATCGCCTGCGCCCATGATGTACCCTACTTTGAGACTCTCGGGCACCTTGACGGACACCACGCTCACGCGCTCCACTGCCGGCTGATAGTAGTAAAAGGTACCCAGGTCCTCGCGAGTGACCACCGTGTAGCCTTGCGCGTACTCTTTGCCGTCGTACTGAAGGGAAGCCCGCAGTTCGTGTCGCGCTTCGCTTAGTCCCCCCGGCGAGACCCGGAAATCAAAATTTTCATCGTCCAGACCACTTACCTTCGCCGCCATCTGCGGCGGATCCGCGCTCCATCCCGAAGGAGTTTTCAGCGTCACCGTGGCTCCCTCGGGCGACGAGAGTGCGCTTGCAACGTTGACCTTCACCGTGGGTCTGGTGTGGTCCACCGGAATCACCATGCTTGACGGTTCCACCGATAGGGAGAATGCCGGAGCTATGGCCAGATCGCGAGCTTCCTCTCCCGCAGACCCTTCCTTGTATTTGACCCTCACCGGAACGCTCAATTCGCCCTGCATGCCCTGAAACGTGTACTGTGCATGCACCCGAGCCGGGCTCGGCGGGAAGGGAAGCGTAACGTACTGAGGTTGGTCTATTTTCTCTACGCTCTCCGTTTCAGGATTGTCGCGATGCCAATAAGGCTTGGTGTACGACGCCTGTGGCGAAAGCGTGATACGCAATTGTCCAGCAGTGTGATCTCCTGGTGCGAGTTCACGCCCAGTGTCATCATCTAGCTTCTGCTGCGACGTTGCGGTTTCTACCGTCAGTTCCAACCGGTCGATCTTGACCGGCTCTTTGCCGCCATTCTGTAACTTGATCGCTACCGAGAACGGCTGCCCCGGTACAGCCATGAAGGCATGTTCAGGATCGGCTCCTGTGGGCGCCTCAACCGTCGCTTCCATAGTCAGGCCCAGCGCCAGCACCGCCGCGTCTTCAAACTGTTTTTGCTTGGCGCGCAAATCGGCCAACAAGGTGCTTTGTGCATTTGCGGAGAGCTTTGCCTTTTCGAGTTCGTTGATCAAATGCCTGGAGGTTTGTAAGCCGTCCAGCAGCGCGCGTCCGGTCACCAGCGGATCGCTATCCACTGCTTGTGTCGCGCGGTTCACATCGTCCTGCAACTTCGCCAAGCCGGGACGGAGGAACGGCACGGTACTCTCTTCTGATCCGATTCGTGAAGCTAACGCTTGCAGGGTAGTGTCGATCCCGTCAAAGAAGTCCTGCTCATGCCCCGCCTTGTCGGTTGTGGGCGGCAGGACGGAATCCACGAGTCTGTAGTGCGTGTAATGCGGACCGGCATCGATCGTCCATCCGGCACCTCCTTGCGATAGCTGGTGGCGCAATCCCTCTACCGCAAATTGCACGTAGGTCATTCCAAGAGCGGGACTGGGCTGGCCGGTGTCGAGTCGCAGGGTGTAATTTTTGTCATCACACGCATTGCTGCGATAGGGGCACACGTTCCCGATATATAGCTTTTTTGCCTGCCATGGCTGCAGGCCTTCTTTCATTTGTTCCGGGAAACGATTTGCATCGCCGGCAGCGCGAAATGCCTGTTGCGTCAGAGTCGCTGAGGCCTGGTGATTCCCGTGCCCGTCGCGTTCCGTTCCGGAGAAGCGAGCAATGAGTACATCGGGGCGAAATGTGCGAATCACACGCACAATATCGGCCAAGGCTACGTCGTGCCCGCCCCATTTTTCGAAAGTCTCTTCGGCAGTCTTCGAGAACCCGAAGTCAGCCACCCGCGAGAATCGTTGTTCCACTCCGTAATAGCGGTCTGAAGCCAGGAGTTCGAGGGACCGCAGCACACCGAGGACATCGAATAAGTTGCTGCCAACCTTGTTCTGCCCGCCCTCACCGCGGGTCAGTGTCATTAGAACTTCACTCACGCCCTTACCACGCGATTCCAAGGTCAGCATGCCCCCGTCTTCATCGTCCGGGTGCGCGGTCGTTTGCATCAGCCGGGCAGTTGTATTCAGACGAACGAGCAATTGCTTTAAGCCCGCCATTCCCGCATCCTGCGGCAAGGGCACGGAGTCACTGGTCGGAGGAAAGCTTGTGGGGTGTTGGTTCGGCGGTCCTGGCGGCCCATGCGGGTCCTGACCGAGCCCTAACGTGCTCAAAAGAAAGAAAAACAGCAGTGTCCAGCGAACAGGCGCTCTGTGCCAGCGGAGCAAGCGCCGCGGGAAACTATCCCGCGGTTCTAGTTTATTCATCTCTAATGTGATGATTTTGTGGGTAATTAGCGCCAAAATCTTTGATTCGTTTCTTGCACTCCGTTCAGAAGTATATTGGACTGCCCCCACCGGGAACGGTTAGCGGAGCTCGTCCAGGCCAGTGATCATGGCGCGTGTTGTGCGGTCATGAAGTTCTGCTGGCAGCGGTTGGCGGCGGCCAGCAATTGATTAAACTCCGGAGTGCCCCGCATGTTCTTCAACATCGGATCAAGCCGCAGGGCCTCTGCCGCACAATAATTCTGTTCCACCGCTTTGCGAAGGAAACCGAGAGCGGCCTGATGTTTACCGCAGTACGCCAGCAGCGTGCCCTGATAGTACTTCAATTCCGAGTCTCGCTCCGGGAGCAGGTTGCTTTCGATAACTGCCGCCATGCGATCCGTTTCGCTCGCCGGCGCTCCCGCAGTGCAGGCTTGCAGGAAGTCGCGCATCCAGGTGGGATTCTCTGTCATCCGAGGTACCGCCTGCCGTGCTTCCGCGACTCGGCCCTCCCTCAACAAGACTGAGACACTGACCGCGCGCGAATACTCTGAGTCCGAATCCACATGTAAGAAATCCATCGCGCGCTGCTCTTTACCGGCTTCAAAGAAAGCGAACGCGCACGAGCGGAAGTTGTAGTTCCCGGAGTCGAATCCCATAGCCACTTCGCAGTCTCGCTGCGCCTCGTCCAGCAGTCCCGCGTACCGCAAAACATACGACATGGTGAAATGCGCCATGGCGTTTTCGGGACGCCGCTTCACCAGGGCGTCCGCCTCGCGGTAAGCCTTCAGCAACTCGCCGTGTTCCACGGCATTTTGCGCGAGATAGCCGGCCGCCGCGACGCGGCTCGGCTCCAGTGACAGTGCGCGCTCGTACGCGGCGTCCGATTTCTTGTAGGCTTCCTCACCTCCATTACCGTAGATGGCGTCAAAGTAATACCGTCGGCCAAGAATTTCCCACGTCGGAGCATAGGTAGGATCAAGCGACACGGCTTTTTCCAACATCTGGATCGCTTGCTTGTTTGGTTCTGCGTCATGAGGAATGCTGGAACTGTGCAAGTACAGATCGTAGGCTTCCTGGTTCATCGGATAGGTGACGGTATCCATCGATCCGCCCGCTGCTCCGAGGGCAGGGAGCAGACCGTCTCGCACCTTCTGTGACAGTTCCGCCTGCAGCTTGATAAGGTCATTCGCGGGAGAACTCGCAGTCGCTTGCCATAACAGGCGATCGTCTTTGATCGAGACCGCCTCCAGGGTCACGATCAGGTTGTCGCCTTGCTTGATAAAGTGGCCAGTCACAACGTTGGCAACCCGAAGCTCCTTGCCGGCCTTCTGTGCATCCACATTCCCGGCGGCATACTTCTGCGTCGCCCCGGAGGGTCGAATCTCGAGATAACGGGTGTATGTCAGGGCATTGGAAATCTCGTCGGCGAGCGCAAAGCTCAAGTAGTTGCTTGCGGGATCGTTACTCAGATTCTTTAGCGGCAGTACTGCAATGGTATTGTTTCGAGCGGTAGTCCCATTCCCTCCGTTTCTATGTTTAAGCAGATAGGTAGCCGCTGGAATGAGCACCACCAGTAAAAGCGCGATCACCCCGATGAGGGTGTAGGTGACCCAGCGGCTAGATTGCTGAAAGGTCTTTGACGGCAGCCGCAGCCGGGCAGAGTGTGCGACGGTCTTCACCAGGCCTGATTCGGTTTCTTTCTTGAGTTGCTGCAGATCAGCCTTCATCTCCGCAGTACTGCTGTAGCGCTTCTCCCGATCCTTCTCCATTGCCCGGCCGATAATGGCTTCCAGTTCCTTGGGTAGCGCTGGATTAACAGCAGTCGGCGCAGGGGGTTTCTGGTGTAGTACGGCGTCGAGGGTGGTGACCACGTTCGTACCTGAGAATGGCTTTTTACCGGTTGCCATCTCATAAAGCACAACGCCAAAGGAGAAGATGTCGCTCCGAGCGTCCAGATCGTCGCTGCGGGCCTGTTCGGGCGACATGTACACCGCGGTACCGGGAATAACTCCCACCGCCGTCAGCGAGTCTTCGACGGGTATATCCCCGGAGCTGATGAGGTGTTTGTCCTTCGCCAGTTTCGCGAGTCCAAAATCCAGAATCTTCGTTTGTCCTTGATTGGTGAGGAAAACGTTAGCCGGTTTCACATCGCGGTGAATGATTCCCTTGGCGTGGGAAGCAATGAGCGCGTCGGCTATATTCGTGGCAATCTCGAGTACTTCATCGAGCGGCAACGTCTTGCCGCGCATGCGTTCTTTCAGGCTCTCACCCTCCAGGCGTTCCATGACGATGAAGGGATGGCCGTTGTTGTCCTGGATTTCGTGAATGGTGCAGATGTTGGGATGGTTCAGTTGTGAAGCGGCGCGGGCCTCTCGTTCGAAGCGGTCCAAGGACTTGCGGTCGCCTACCAGATTTTCAGGAATGAACTTCAGCGCAACGCGGCGGCCCAGGCGCGTGTCTTCGGCTTCATACACGATTCCCATACCACCGCCACCCAGTTTGCCCAGGATGCGATAGTGCGAGATCGTCTTGCCGATCATCGATTCCACCTGTTGGCGGTAATAGTAGGGCGTGGAGGGAGTTAGGTCAACTTCTGAGTACAGACCTTCGTGCCTTGCAGGTCACAGACATAGGCATCGTTCTGCAATTAACTTCTGAAATGCACCCACACGGGAGATATGATCGCTGATCCGCACCACGGCGACATGCGCTGAAACCGAGAGAAACCGATGGCCCGGCTTGAACAGCCTACTCGACCGAAAGAACTCGAAGCAGCCATTCGCAAACGCGCCAGTGAGATTTGGGAGGAGAGCGGACGAATACCTGGCCACGACGCGGAGAACTGGTTGCGAGCGGAAACCGAGGTCCTGGCACAATGGGCAAGCCGCCAGAAGCGAGTAGCCGGGATTCGTGTCCGCGTTGCGGAAACCATCTACGTCGCCGAGTATGATCCCGCGGAAGCGGGCGGCTATAGACCTGGAGAGTTCAAGTCCGGCGATCCCGTGGAACTGAGGTTCGAAGGCGAAGACTTATACGTGAAACGCGCTGCTGGTCAAGAACTGCGCGCCCGCATTGTGCAGACCTCGGTAGCTTCACGGTGAAAATACAGGCAAGCCGAGTGCTGCCGAATAGTCGTGTGGCTCAGTCCAAATACAGGCCGGCGGATGCGCCCACCCATTCCAGGTTTCGGTTATGATCCACTCCCATTTGCAGTCCGCGCCCCATGCGCACGATAGTCAACACCGGCCGTAGCGCGTCCAGCCACATGTACATGATGCGCACCTCCGCCTTTGTGCCCCCGAATGGGGTCTCAATAACGGGCTCGAAATGCAATCTCTCCTGCAAAATGTACTGAGAGCGCTTTTCCACAGGCACGGCCAGAACATCGTCCTTTTTGGGCGCGATCACGACGCCCAATCCCGCGAAAGAATAGAGCGGTTTCAGGGTGTAATTTTCGAGATCGGCGGGAATTTCGGTCAGTTCGTCGAGAAACCAGGTTTTAGGGACCGTTTCGTGCCGCAGGAAGGGAATTGAGTACTTGCTGATACGAAAATACCAGTTCGGATGCCCTGCCCACTCCACTTCCAGATCGTCGCGAAAATCGAACGCAAGTTTCACTCGTTTGCGCTCCAGTTCGTCTACGATCGCGCGGTTGTAGATGCGCTGAATCGGCACTCTCTTCCCGTCCGCTTCATAAAAAAGGCGGCTACCAGTTTTTCGAATCTGCGTAATACAGACGGTCGGAACTCCGAGCATTTTCTCGGTGAGGATGAAATCTGGCAGCGTCTTCTGGTCGAGTGGATCTATTTCCATGAGAATAACGTTTTCAGGATCGTGATCGCCGAGAATGGCGCGCCGCAATAGATCCTGATATGAGTTCTGGTCAAGCCCCCCCAACAAGTAATTCAGACCGTAATTCAGCTTAAATTCATCGATGTACGTCTGCGCCAACAGGGCCTGGTAAGCGTAGAGAGAAGGGAAGGCTTGCAATTCGACCAGCTTCGGCTTTATTTGCCCCTCAGTTGCCCGCACCAGCCCAAAATCAACCTGGATGAACATGGGATGCGCAGACTCGCGAGGCACCTTGAATTGCGGCGGGATCGACTCTTCGGAGCGCGCGTGATAATCGCGACTATCCACGAGTTGATGAATCAGTTCCGCTCCGTTTCTCGACATTCGATCGAGCAGCGACTTGGGAAAGAAACAGGGAGTCTCGGATAGACGGAATTTGATCGGCATTCCACAGGCTCGCTCCATAGCACGAAGCAAGCCCTGGTACATTTCAGGCCGGTAATTCTCGTTGAATTGCTTGCGAAGCGTGGGGACCATGGCTGACGGTTACCGCAGTATTTCTCGCAGCAAACTAGGAACACAGGAACAACACCGTGCAACGGCTACCAAGCATGAACCAGAGACGAGCGGCAGGTAACGGCGACTATCTGGTCACGGCTCCAGTAAAAACTTTCCCTGGCTCATGATCTGCTGGCCGTCTGCCCAGATGTTGAACTTCCGGCCAACCACGTCGATATGCGTCGACGAATACCAGTCGGCGCCGGTATGCGCGCCGTAAGGATTACCGAACGCGATGTGCACGCCCGGGTATTTCTCATCCTGCAAGATCTGGCCGATCACGTCCTTCAGCTCGATATTGGTGCCGATCGCGAACTCGCCGACCAGGTCGCTGTTTTCATCTGTGTGGGTATAGCGCCAGAAATCCTCTTCGAGTTCGCGATTGGCCGAGTGCGCTTCAGTAAGGCGGTTGCCTTTGACGTGGATGGTCAGCGGATTATCGCGCAGGCTGCCGAACTTCGCACATAGATAGTCTCCGACTACACCGTCTATAACGAAGGTCCCGTTCACCTCTCCGGGCGTGGTAAACACCTCGCCACCGGGCAGGTTGCCCCACTTATCCGGGCTGATGATGCCGCTTGTCTTGAGCCAGCGGTAATTCGGATTCAAGTCGGCAATCAGATCGGTGCCCGCGTCGGTAGTAGCGCGAATCTGCTTCGCCGCCCGGGCGATCTCGATCACCTTTGTGCTGATCCGGTCCACCTTGGAGTAGTCCGCGCGCATACCTTCGAGCATGATCTGCCGGTTGATATTGACCATGTGGGCGTGACGGATCTTGCGACGATTTACCACGTCCGTCATTTGCATCCGCGACTGCAGTTCGTTTCTCTGCGCCTGCACCGCGAAGATGCTCACGTGACTGGTCTCGAGATCATCGAGAATCGCTCGCGGCAGATTTTGCAAGGGCCTGGTCGCCAGTTCTTCGAGCACCCAGGCGTGATAGGGAGATGCCATCCGCTCCAGTTCGTGGACCAGAGCTGCTGCTATCTCGAGCGATGCCTCGTCGGTGATCACGCAAACTTTTTCAGTGGCCTGAACGCGCAGGCAGACGTTCACGGCGTTGTGCGCGCCGGGAGAAAGTTCAGGATCAAAGGGGATAGTATCCAGTTGGCGATTACAGATATCCGTTTTCATTAACCTACTTTTTGCGCGCTGACCGCTGTAGGAGTCTCGGTGAGGCCCAGTTCGGTCTGCTCGATAATGTAGTCCACAACCTTCTTTAGATCGCCGGTTTCGCGAAATACACGGAGTTGCCGGTCAGCTCCTGCGCCCATCTCCAGGATCTCATGAATGAAGTTGATTTCTTCCCGGCAATCCAGTTCGTCGACAACATCGTCCACGAATTCCAGGTATTCGCGCACGAGGTCCCGCGCCGGAACTTCTTTTTGCTTGCCGAAATCGATCAGCTTTCCATTCAGCCCATATCTCGAGGCGCGCCACTTATTTTCCATAATGAGCGCGCGGCGGTACAGGCGAAATCCCTGGTTGGCTGTATACAGCTTGTGCAGCTTGACGACGGTCGCCTGGATGAGCGCCGCCAAAGCCATGGTTTCGTCCAGGCGCATCGGGATGTCGCAGACGCGGAATTCCAGCGTGTTAAAAAATGGGTGCGGGCGAATATCCCACCAGATCTTCTTCGCGTTGTCGATGCAGTTGGTTTTGATCAACAGCTTGATGAAGTTTTCGTACTCGCCCCAACTGGGAAAATAATCTGGAATGTTGGTGCGTGGGAACTTGTCAAACACCTTGCATCGATATGATTTCAGGCCCGTATCCATGCCGAGCCAAAATGGAGAATTCGTGGACAGAGCCAGAATGTGGGGCACAAAATACCGGGCGTGATTCATTAAATGGATGGCGGTCTCGCGGTCTTCCACCCCTACATGCACGTGTAGCCCGAAAATTAGATTAGCGCGCGCGACCAATTGCATGTCTTCAACAATATTTTTGTAGCGCTCGTCGGGATAGATCTCCTGCACGCGCCAATCAGCAAAAGGATGCGTGGCGGCCGAGGCAAGTCGCAACCCGTTCTCCTTCGCCAAGGCAATCATGTCGCGTCGCAGCTTCTTGACTTCTTCTTTTGCTTCCTTGATTCCTTTGCATACCGAGGTCCCGACTTCAACCACGGACTGGTGCATTTCAGCCTTCACGCGCTCTTGCAGGCGCATCTTGCCCTTTTCAATGATTTCGGCATGGATATGCGAACGCAAGTCGCGGGTGATGGGATCGACTGTCTGGTACTCTTCCTCGATGCCGATAGTGAAAGCAGGAGACATACAATCAGGTGCAGAGTTTGACGCTGCCCATCCCAGAGGGCGGCGGAGAACCACAGTAGTATAGCAATCGAGGCCAGGATTGCAGGGGGTTTTGCACGTGCAGACTGCGGCCGTTAACCTAATGAAAGCAAATGATTATGTCCGTCGAAACCCAGCCCGGAGCCGCATCAGCTCATCGGGCCGACATTTCAGGCCGCCCGCTTCCGGCGACGCGTTTTTCGAAGTAGGGTCTTGCGGCGCGAGGCAGTTGGTACACGCTTGGTCCTGCTCGTGACCACCGTGGTTTCGTCCTCCACTTCAGGGGTATCGCCGAATAAAGCGGTGATGTATCTCTCCTTGCATGCTTCCGAGCAGAAGTGAACGGCCAGGGGGTGCACTGCCCGTTCCCGCTCCCACCTGGGCATGATCGTAATTTCACGGCGCGCGGCCCTGACGCCCACCGCTTCCGCCGCCAGGCCCAGCAGCCAAATCGCGTTGACTGGTTTTTCTGCCGAACAGGTGTCGCAAAAGAATCGAATCATGGAGAACCTCCCGCCCCGGTGGGGGATTATTTTTAGTCGGCTGGGATGGTCTCGTTCTCAGGCTTGCGCCATTCTCCGCCGCAAGTACGATGATCGTGTTCACCCGGGGGTTGTCGCTGTTATCTCCTCATACCTGCACGGTTTCCATTCCCAAGGCTTGCTGTCGCAAGGAATCGAACAAAATACTGCTGAGGTAGCGCTCACCGAAATCCGGAAGCACTACCACAATCAGCTTGCCGGCATTTTCCGCCCGCGCACCAACTCTGATTGCCGCTTGCACTGCCGCGCCGGCTGAAATTCCGACCAGCAGGCCTTCTTCCCTGGCCAGCCGTCGCGCCATTTCGATGGATTCGTCGTTAGTAACGGTGAGCACTTCGTCAATCAAGTCGGTGCGCAGAATCTGCGGCACAAAGCCTGCTCCAATGCCCTGAATTTTATGCGGGCTCGGCTTGCCGCCCGACAGCACCGCGCTGTCTTGCGGTTCAACTGCGACGACCCGAAAGTCAGGTTTCTTCGGCTTGATATATTCGGCCACTCCGGTCAGGGTTCCGCCTGTTCCGACGCCGGACACCAGGATCGCAACCTGTCCGTCGGTGTCATTCCAGATCTCCGGGCCGGTGGTCTCGAAGTGAATCTTGGGATTCGCGGGGTTCGAGAATTGCTGGAGTATAAAACCTTCGGGAGTCTCCGATAGGATCTCTTCGGCTTTGGCAATGGCAGCCTTCATTCCCTTTGGACCCGGAGTCAAGACAATCTCCGCGCCCAGGGCGCGCAGAAGCACACGACGCTCGAGGCTCATCGTGTCAGGCATGATGAGGATGAGCTTGTAACCTTTAACAGCCGCAACGAATGCCAACCCAATTCCTGTATTTCCGCTGGTCGGCTCAATCAGTACCGTTCTGCCTGGCGTAATTTTGCCGCTGCGCTCGGCTTCGTTGATCATGCTCACCCCAATCCGGTCCTTCACGCTGTTGCACGGATTGAAACTTTCCAGCTTGGCGGCGATGTTGCCCTCGCAGCCGGCCGTTACCTTGTTCAGCCAGACCAGAGGGGTTTTTCCGATCAATTCGGTCACGTCGTTTGCGATTTTCATGAAGAGCTCCAAAGCATGAGATTCCAGAATTCGCCAAATACTTCAAATTTTCTTGGCAATTCAGCGGCAATCATAGGTGAATCATAAGAACGCTGGGGACAGGACAGAATTGCTGCGCTTCCTTCAGCATGCGATTTAAGCGGCTGGTACCATAAGCAGTTTCATGGATCACCGCCTTCAAGGAGCCACTGAATGGCTAAAAACTTCCGCGACCTTACCGAGCGCGAGATCCTCGCGTTAGCTGTTTCCCTGGAAGAAGAAGACGGCCGCATTTACGCCGACTTCGCTGACGGTTTACGCCAGGATTATCCCGATACGGCCCGCATTTTCGACGAGATGCGGGAGGAAGAGTCGCAACACCGCGCCACTCTGATTGAGATGTACAGGCAGCGCTTCGGCGACCACATTCCGCTGATTCGCCGTCATGACGTAAAAGGTTTCGTACAACGCCGCCCGGTTTGGTTGACCCGACCTTTGCCGATCAATGAGGTGCGGAAGCAGGTCGAGATCATGGAACTGGAGACCCGGCGATTCTACGAGAAATCCATACAACACGTGCATGACGCCGCAATCCGCAAGCTGCTGGGCGACCTTGCTGAGGTGGAACGCCGGCACTACGCGACCGCTGAGGCATTGCAACAGACCATCACGCCCGTGGTGCAACAGAAAGAAGAAGACGCGCAACGCCGGTTATTTGTGCTCCAGATCGTGCAACCCGGGCTCGCCGGCCTGATGGACGGCTCAGTTTCCACGCTGGCGCCGGTGTTCGCCGCAGCGTTCGCGACGAAGAACAGCTGGGACGCGTTTCTGGTTGGACTGGCTGCGTCAATCGGCGCGGGTATCTCCATGGCATTCGCCGAAGCTCTGTCCGATGATGGCTCCCTCACCGGGCGCGGCAAGCCCATTCTGCGAGGCTCGGTAACCGGATTAATGACGGCGGCGGGCGGCATCGGTCACACGCTGCCCTTTTTGATCTCCAATTTCCGCATTGCCATGGCCGTCGCCATCGCAGTGGTTGCCGTGGAGTTGGCGGCCATCAGCTACGTGCGTCATCGCTACATGGACACACCGATCTTGTCCGCCAGCTTTCAGGTGGTGCTGGGCGGGGTTCTGGTGTTCGTCACGGGCATCCTGATCGGCAGTTCTTAGGCTATTTCGTCGTCGCCACTCCCTTGTCGTGCCCGTAGTACTCGTAAGCGGACATGGGTTTTTCGCCGCCTTTCTTCCAGACCCGGTTATCTTCCGGAAGTTTGCCCAGCACCCGCGCCATCTCACGGATGTGCATGGCAACCGCCCCGCAACATGCGCCGATGTAGTTGATGCCGATGTCCCGGGCGTGTTGGGCATAATCCGCCATGTCTTTGCGCGTGAGTTGCAACGGATCAAGTCCGAGCGGGAACTCAGGCAGGCTGGTAAAGTCTGGCTTGTCTTTCGGAGTGCGGTACCCAACCGGCTGACACGCCAGATAACCCGATACGGCCTTACGCATGCGCTCCATTGATGGCAGCATGTGCTCGGGTGAGCGCAGGCAGTTCATGCCAACGATATCTGCTCCCGCATCCATAAGGGCTTTTGCCGCGTATTCGGCGCTCCTGCCGTCGGCGGTCTCGTCCGTGTTTTCGAAGCAGATTGTAACCATGGTGGGAAGCCCAGTAGCCTTCCCACGCTCTACTGCGATAAGCGCCTCACCCAGCCAGGAAAATGTTTCGCCGACGATGAAGTCCACGCCTTCTTCGACCTGCACTTCCAATTGCTCATCGAAAGTTTTGCGGACGCGGTCCGCAGCGGCGGGACTATTCGGCTCATACATCCAGGTGAGACTGATATTTCCTGCCACCAGGCAGCGGTCGCCAGCCACTTCGCGGGCGATCCGTACTGCCGCACGGTTCAAGTCGGCGAGACTGTCCTCGAGTCCCACCGTGGCGAGCTTGTCGCGGCTGGCATAAAACGTCAGGGCCTGAAGTACCTCCGCGCCTGCTTGTCGGAATTCGATGTGCAGTTCACGTAACGCGTCAGGATAGATAAGGGCTACTTCTGGTGTGAACGGACCCGCGCGCACCCATCCGCGCTTTTCCAATTCGAGAAGGTATCCGCCATCTCCCAGGACAGGACCTTCTTTCAGGCGTTCAAGAATCCCTTTTTTCGGCATGTTTGCTCCTCACGAAGATTAGTCGTCCACGTATTCGTATTCGGCTTTGATCGGTTGCCCTTCCGCAAATCGTCCCGGGCGAAATGAAGTTATATCGACGGCCTGCGCTCGCCCATCCAGCAGCAGTTCGGACATAACCAGACCAATAGCCGGAGAAATTTTGAAGCCCATTCCGGAAAAACCTGCGCACAGGTACAAACCGGACACCCCAGGGACCTCTCCCAACAGGGGGCGACAGTCGGGCGTCATGTCATACATGCCAGTCACGCCGCGCAGAATTTCGGCATTCTCCAGTTTCGGTACGCGACGGCAGGCGCGCCCGATAATTTCTTCTAAGCACTCGTCACGGGCTCGTTGGGGAAAATTATCAGGATCGACACCTCGCTGACCGTAGAAATCGCCCGCCAGGAATTTGTCGGGCCCGTCAGAGCGGAAGTAGGTCGCAGTTACAGAGTCGATGCAGGCGCAACCGCCGCCCTGCATGCCTGGCGGGTTCTTCAACATGGCAACCTGGTGAAACTCTGGCTCGATAGGAAGATCAAAACCGAGCTGCCGGAAGAGTTCCCGCGTCCATGGGCCGGTTGCGACCACCACGATCGGAGCGTCGATCGAGCCGGAGTCCGTGTCTACGGCACGAATTTTCCCGCTCTGCCTAACAAATGAAGTGACCCGGGTTCTCGGCAGGTAATTCACGCCAAGCTCCCGCGCGCGCGAGAGGAAGTCGTTGGCCGCTCCGGCGCCATCGCCATAACCAGAATCAGGCTCATAGGCCGCGAGTTCGACGTCGTCAACGACCCAGTCGGGCTCGAGTTCTGCCAAGTGCCGGCGATCCAGCAGTTCAACTGTGACGCCTAACGACCGTTGCATTTCGACGTTGAGCTTAAGCCGCTCGGATTCGTTGGGATGCACGATGCGCACGAAGCCCGTTCTGCGGAAATCGCCAGGCTCGCCAACGATTTCTTTCCAGTTTTGAAAAATCCGCAAGCTGATGAGCGCTAGCTGCACCTCTGGCGCATAGCTGTAATGCATTCGAATGAGCGCGGATGATCGGCCACTGCCGCCGCGACCAACATGATCCTTCTCGACGACGGTCACATTGCGGGTACCCCGTTGCGCAAGATGGAAAGCGATAGATGACCCCATGACTCCTGCGCCCACAATCAGGATGTCAGCGGTTTTCTTATGAGAGCTGCCATTGTTCATGCCGCCGCTCCCTTCATGCGCCGGCGCTTGCTGTCCCGCAAGATTTGGTGCGCGCAGTTATGCCCCGGGGCCCCCGTCACCCCTCCTCCCGGATGCGCGCCTGCACCGCAGAGGTAGAGTCCGGCGATGGGCGTCCGGTATTGCGACCATCCCGCAACCGGTCTCATGAAGAACAGCTGTTCCAACCGCAAGTCACCGTGAAAAATGTTGCCTTCCGTCAGTCCGTACGTTCGTTCCAGGTCAAGTGGTGTAAGGACCTGACGCGCGATGATGGCTCCAGGAACATTGGGAGCATACTCGCCAATCTTTTTCACGACGCGATCCCCTAACAACTCGCGTTTGTCGTCCCAGTTCCCTTGGCGCAGGTGGTAGGGAACATACTGCACAAAGCAGGTGAGGATGTGCTTCCCGGCAGGAGCAAGGGAATCATCCGCATTCGAAGATACGACGCAGTCAACCCATAGCTCTTCGGGAATTTCGCCGAATTTGCTGACATCGTAGCAGCGCTCGGCAAACTCGAGAGACGGTACCAGGGTGTAGAAGGTCCGTTCCAGCGGTGTCGCGCTCGTGGATGTGCCGGTGAAGCGAGGCTCTTCAGCCAGAACCATATTCACCTTTGCGCAAGGCCCGTCCATCTTGATTCCCCGCACCGCGTCAACAAAATCGGATGGTAATTCGCGTGAATCCACCATTTTCAGGAAGCTGCGCTTGGGATCGGCATTCGAGAGCACAAGCCTGGCGGGAATTTCTGTGCCATCTTCGAGCACCACGCCGCGCACGACGCCGTGACGGGAATCGATCGCAGCCACAGGCGATGACGTGCGGATTTCGACACCCAATTTGCGTCCGGCAGCCGCCAATGCCTGGGTAATCGCGCCCATACCGCCCATGACGTGTCCGTAGAATCCTTGCAGCTCGTGCTCACCGCCGCTGAGCAAGTGGAACAGAAGCCCAATTGCGGTGCCCGGCTGGTAAGGACCGCCATGCTTCCCGTACACGTTGTTAGCCAGGAACATGGTTTTGATTTTGTCGGATTCGTAATGGCGATCGAGAAACTCCCCCAGGCTGCCGGTCAGGAACGAAATCAGTTGGGCGATCTCCAGGTTCGAAATGGAACGAAATCTCTTGCCCACACGAAACAGGTCTGACCAGCCTTGCATGCTGCCGGTATCTACTTGCGGTGGCGGCTCTAGAAAAAACGGTTGCAAATAACGCGCCAGCTTTTTCAACTGGTTGTCAACACGCGTAAACGTCTCCGCATCTTTCACTGAGAATTTTCGGAACTCCGCGACCGCGCGATCGCGATCCGCCCACCAGGGCACAACTTGCCCATCGGGGAAAGCTACTTGAATGGCGGGATCGCACGGCACCATGCGCAAACCGTGCTCAGCGAGCTTGAGATCGGTGATGATTTCAGGGCGCAGCATGCTGGCGATGTACGAGGTCGTTGAGACGCGGCAACCGGGCGCGATCTCTTCGGTGACGCAGCAGCCTCCTACCATCTCGCGCCGCTCCAGTACGAGCACCGACATACCGGCCCGGGCGAGATAGGCGGCGGCGGTCAGGCCGTTATGCCCTGCGCCTACGATGATCGCGTCGTATGGTCGATTGTGGTTGGACAAGATCTTTGCAAGCCGATGACTTACGGTCACTCAATCTAACCAGCGGCAACTTACATTAGCGCAGAGTCCCAAAAAAATGAATTGAATTGAAGGGAAAATTTAGGTATTGTTCCGTGACTTGAGGTCATTGCAATGAGCGGAATCGGCGCCAGCCTGGCAACTCCACCACGTTACCGGCGGCATTCACCACCGCGTCCTCGCTCCGAGGCGAAGCGGACGCGCATCGTGGACGCTGCAATGCGGCATTTTGCCGAACAGGGTTATCACTCCGCACGGGTCGGCGATATCGCGACCGAACTCGGCATCGCCAAGGGTTCGATCTTTCAGCACTTCGGCAGCAAGGATGGGCTGTTTTTTGAGGTCTACAAGAAGGCAGTTCGCTCCTTCCCCGCCTATCTGGATGCTCCCGCCCAGATTCGCGAGGGTGGATTCTTCGAGGTCCTCCGCTACTGGCTAGCTCAAACCGAGCACCTGGTGCACGAAGATTGGATACCTTACCGGGTTTCCTTGCTCGGGAACTATGGCACGGACATGGCTCTCAAGCGGGAGATCAATCGTTTCTTCATGGCGGAAGATCCTTACGGGACCGTCGCCTTTGTCCGCTTCGGTATGCAGCGCAACGAACTGAGAAAAGATCTGGACTTGGAGATGATCGTCTCCATTCTTGACTGGACCATGGAACGCTTTCAGGACGCGCTGCTGACGGAAGAACTGGATCCCGGCCTTTTCCGCAGGCAAGGGGAGAGCCTGGAGAAGAAGGAAGCGCGGATTAACCAGTTTCTCGATATTCTGCGGCGTGCCATCGGTGCATAGGACGGCAAAACAAAGCTGGGTAGCAAAGAAAATCTCATGACACAAAAGCCTCTCGACCAAATCCTCGCCCTCTACGACGAACACGCGCCTCTAACGGAAGCTTCAACCATCCCAGCTCCCTGGTATGTGGATTGCCGGATCGCCGAACTGGAGCGCCAGACCGTATTCAGCAGGACCTGGCAGATGATCGGTCGCGTGGAGCAGTTGAAGAACCCTGGGCAATTCCTGCGTGCGACCGTGGCCGCTGAACCCATTGTCGCGGTGCGTGGGAGTGACGGCGTGTTGCGGGCGTTTTTCAACGTGTGTCGACATCATGCCGCGGCGGTGGTTACGGAACCGTGCGGAACCGCACAGATCCTGCATTGTCCGTATCACGGCTGGAATTACGGTTTAGACGGCTCTCTCAAGGGCATGCCGGAGTTCGAGGGGGTGAAGAATTTCGACCGCCAGCAAAATGGTCTGGTCCCGGTGCGCGTCGAAGCCTGGGAGAATTTCGTATTCGTTAATCTCGACCCACATGCCGCGGCGCTGAAGGATTTTCTGGGAGGACTCGTCAATCGAGTGAGTCCCCTGGGCATCAGCAAGCTACACTACTTTGACCGCCGCGTATACAACATCCATTGCAACTGGAAGGTCTTTGTCGATAACTACCTGGACGGCGGCTATCACGTCCCTCACTTGCACAAGGGCCTGAATAGCGTGCTCGACTACAAGAAGTACACCATCGAAAACGAAGATCGCTATTGCCTGCAGTCGAGCCCGATGGTCGCCTCCGATGAAGATGCGGCCACCGGCGCGACTCGCAAAGGCGATCGTGCCTGGTACTTCTGGCAATATCCCAATCTCATGATCAACTGCTACGCCGGCTACATGGATACGAATTTGGTGATCCCGCTGGACGTCGACCATTGCACGGTGATTTTCGATTTCTTTTTTGGCGACATAAGCGAAGCCGCGCGGGAATATAACTCACAGTCGATCGCCGTGGGCGATCGCGTGCAAGACGAGGACCTCGGCATCTGCGAGGATGTGCAGCGCGGGTTGAAATCTCGTGCCTATGGAGCGGGGCGGCTTTCGGCACGGCGCGAAGCGGGAGAGCAACTGTTTCACCAGTTACTGGCGGCGGATCTCAAGAGGGGCCTGGGAACGACGGCCGCGGCGGCCGACTAGTCGGATTATTGATGATCGCGCGGTATCGTCTCCTGCCAGGTCTTCTGTTTCAGGACTTTGTTGTCTCTTAACAACTCGCGCGTGTACTTGTAAAAGAAGTCTCGCTCGTTACTGCTGACTGAGAGGTGACCACGCCAGGTCAGCACCCGGCCGGGGAGCGCCAGCACGGTTTCGGCCTCCCCCAGAACGCTGCTGGCCGCCGGATTTGCATCGTCGGCCTCGTAGGTCAAGTGCTCGATATCCGTCTCTTTTCCCCATGGATACTCGGTTTCCGATTTTCCATCCCTGTAAATTTTGCTTTTCTGGTGCAGTTGGTCGCGCTCCAATCTCCATGCTCCTGGCCAATTCCCGCCGGAGACGTGAATGTCATTGCGCTGATCTGTGGGCTCGAGCGGAGGGAATTCAGGCGCTCGACCGGTATGCGCGGGAACCACTGGCAGAAGCAGGCGTGAACCTGCGTTGCCGCCTAGATAGAGGGAAGTGGTCATCGCCTTCGGCGCTGGCCAAATCATTGGCCAGAGCGCATTTGAGATTGCGACCCGGATGCGATGGCCTTTAGGGAAAACCCACGACGTCAGGTGCATTTCAACATCGAGAGGGTACGTCTTGCCTGCCTCAACGTCTTGGGGATCGCTCAGGGACTCGCGTTGAGCTGAGTTTAATCCGGCGCCCGTAACCAGCGTGACCGTGCCGTCGGGCGCAACATCGGACAAACGCGCAAACCAATCGGCAAGTGGCGCCGTCGAGGAAGCCTGTAAGATCGCGTGCGGTCGACCGAGAATCCCCAGTTCCTGTTCGAGCGGCGTCGAATCGTAGACCAGGCTGAATGCGTCGACCGGGCGCTGGTCGGTGAGTAACTCGCCCCACCAAAAGCCAGCTTCTGCTCCGATGGAAGGAACGTATTTGAGTTGATGGTTTACGTCGGAGGCCGCGGCCTGCGTCGCGAGGGCGTGATCCGGTTGAAAGAAAAATGTTGAAGATTTCGCGTCCGTTGGTGGCCAGGAATTTTCCACACGCCACTCGCCCGGAACAGTCACGAGGTTGGGATCTGGCGGGTACCACCCGCGCATGTAGATAATGAGCTTGGGATCGTTCAGCACGCCCGTGTCATTGCCCTTCAACCAATAGTCGAACCAGCGGACGGCGTCTTCGCGCCACTCGATTTGCGGCCCCGGCACGGCGTCATGCGGAAAAGTGTGGTTCCACGGGCCGACAATCGCCTTCACCGGCGCCTTTACCTGCTCGAGCATACGCGGAATGCTGTCACGATAACCGTCGAGCAATCCCCCAATCAGAAAACAGGGCACTTTCACGTCTGCCAGTGGACGCACGGGAGAGCGCCAGAATCCGCCGTCGCGTTGATGCTTCAGGTAGAGGAGCGACCATGGCGCTGACTCGAACCGTGGTCCAAGCACTTTTTCGTCCAGGGTATAAGTCGGCGCTCCGGTAATGCCCGGCGCCAGGTCCATGTCGAGTTCGAATTCATCGAGGTGCATCATGCCGTCGATGTAGTGAATGTCGTCATGGAACAACTCTTCCGTGGCATCGATGGCGAGGATCGTCTTTAGCGCAGGAGGTTGGCGCATTGCCATCTGGATCGAGTTGAAGCCGCTCCAGGAAATGCCCATCATCCCGACGTTGCCGTTCGACCATTGCTGGCGCGCAAGCCATGCGATGACTTGCTCACCGTCCATTTGCTCTTGCTGCGAGTATTCACGGTCGGGTGGTACGCCTTCACTCGTGCCTGTGCCGCGAATGTCGACCCGCGCATTAACGTAACCACGATGCGCGAAATATGAGTGAATGCTGTAGTCGCGCTTCGCCATTGCATCGTCCTTGCGATACGGCAGGTACTCGAGGATGGCAGGAAACTTTTCGCCCGGCGCCGCGCCATCGGGCATATACAGAGTCGCGGACAGACGGACGCCATCGTTCATACGAATCCATGCTTGCTGCATGCGCACGGCATACTTCGGAGCAGAAGGCGGAATGGTCGCAAAGACAGGAGTACAGAGCAGCAAGCGCATGATTGTCACGAGGCAGAGCGTGGAAGCCGGGATATCTCCCAGGGGGCGGGATGCAAATGCACTCCGGATAAAGCAGTCGTCAGTCGCGCGACTTGTCGGATTCTTGTTCTCTGCGTGCGGACCGCAGATCGATTCCGAGTTGCTCAGCTTTCTTGTATAGGTGGCTGCGCTCGAGTCCCAGGGCCTTGGCTGCATTGGTGACATGGTAGTGATTGCGTTTTAGTTCTGCGAGTATTACTTCGCGCTCAAAGCCCTGCACACGCTGCGCTAGTGACCCCGAGTCAGTCACGTCTGCATTCGATGCGGCTAAAGATGATCGTGGCAGCGCCATTTCGATGGTTGCGAGGTCGACAGTACCTTCGGTTGCGAGCAGCATGAGTCTCTCTACTGCATTGCGCAATTCCCGAACGTTCCCCGGCCAGGAATATGCCTGAAGCGCTTCAATGGCGTCGGGCGTGAACAGAGTAGGCTTCCACCCGTTTTGGGAGCTGACTTGTTTCGCGAAATATTCCACGAGCGTAGGAATATCGTCACGTCGCTCCCGCAATGGGGGAATCGTGAGCGGAAACACGTAGATGCGATGGAACAGGTCCTGCCGGAACTTGCCTTCGCGAACCTGGGATTCGAGATCGCGGTGAGTGGCAACGATGACGCGCACGTCTACCGCAACTCGTTTGTCGCCGCCAATCCGTTCTACTTCACCTTCCTCGAGCACGCGCAGTAGTTTCGCCTGCATTGCGGGCGGCATGTCGCCGATCTCATCCAGGAAGATGGTTCCCCCGTCCGCCTGTTCGCATTTTCCAACGTGCCGTCCGGCCGCGCCGGTGAAGGAGCCTTTTTCGTGCCCGAACAATTCCGATTCGATCAGTTCCGATGGCACTGCCGCGCAGTTAACGGCAATGAAAGGCCGGGAAGCGCGCGGACTGCGCTCATGCAGGGCACGCGCAACCAACTCTTTTCCTGTGCCGGTTTCCCCCAGAATGCACACCCGAGTCTCGCTTGCGGCCACTCGCTCCACCTGGGCCATCAGCTTGCGCATGGTGTCGCCCTTCCACACGATCTCGTGCTTACCAACGCGCTGGCGCAGTTGCCGGTTTTCGGTTTCGAGTCTCTGCAGGCGTAGCGCATTCTCGATCGTGAGCAACAGTTTGTCGGTGGAGACGGGCTTTTCCAGGAAATCCAGGGCGCCGAGACGGGTCGCCCGCACCGCCATCTCGATGTGCGCCTGGCCCGACATCATGACGACCGGGGTCGCGATACCCTGAGACTTCAAGTCCTCTAAAAACGACAGCCCGTCCTTGTTGGGCATGACGACGTCGGAAAGGATCAAGTCGAAGTTACGGCCTTTGGCCAATTCGAGTGCCTTCGCGGCATTGTCGCAAACGGTCGCGTCGTGTCCAGCAAGGCGGAATGCGCGTGAAAGGGAAGCCAGCGTATTGGCTTCATCATCGACGATTAGAAGATGTGCTTTGTCTGGCAGTGGCGCTCCCTCAAAGCTCATGTTGCCCCGGCCCGAGTGCGTCCGGTGTCGTTGAGATCGGCATGCGAAGCGACTAGAGCGATGAATGGTTGACCTTCACTAGCCGCGGAAGAGTTGTGCCTGGATCAGCTCGTTGCGCCCGATTGCTGGGCCGCTGAACTTGCAATTTTCTCGCGATTTTCCGGCAGCTCAATACGAAACGTCGTGCCCTGGCCGGGCTGGCTCCGCACGCTGATCTTCCCCCCGTGATCGCTGATAATCGACTGCACAATCGCAAGCCCTAGCCCCGTGCCGTGTTGCTTGCTTGTGTAATAGGGTGTGAACAAACGCTGGCACTCTTCCTCAGCAATTCCGTTTCCGGTATCACTAACTTCAATGACAGCGCGGTCCGCATTTATGCGGCTATGAACGGTTAGTGTACCGCCTTCCGGCATGGCGTCGATGGCATTCAAAATTACATTTGAGAGTGCTCGGTGCAGTAAGTCGGGATCCACTCCAATATGCCCCATATTATCTTGCAGTTGCAAATGGCACTCGATTGCCGGCCCCTCGCTATTCTGAAGCTGTGCCTGGTACAACCGAAGAACATTCTGAATAATGTCGGTAACCTGCACGGCCTGAAATCGGGGTTGCGGCATTTTGGAGAATTCGCTGAAGCGCGAAATGATGGCTTTAAGGTTGGATATTTCGGTGAGCAGGGTGGACGCGCTCTCGCGAAAAATTTCTTCGAACATCTCCGGACTGTGCTGGCGTGCACGCATCAGGTTCTCTACGGTCAATTGCAACGGAAAGAGCGGATTCTTGAGCTCATGCGCGAGTCGCCGGGCCAGCTCCCGCCATGCAGCCACACGCTCCGTCTGAATCAGCCTCTCTTTTTGCTCCAGAAGTTCGCGCGTCATGCGGTTGAAGGCGTCGGCCAGCTCTCCCAATTCATCGGCCGACCTAACCTGAACCTGTGTTGCCAAATTCCCCCTCCCCACTTCTCTGGCTGCCGCGGCCAATTGCTCGACAGGTCGCGTGACGCGCGCCGCGGTCCAGCTACTAAGCAAAATTCCCAGCAGGATCCCTCCGCCTGCGACCAGTAGCGTCACGGAAAGAATCCGTTGGCGGAGCTCCACATACTCGCGACGCGAATCGGCTACCAGCAGCACGCCCATTACCTGTCCGCCAACGCCTTTGAGTGGCATTGCCTGAACACTCTCATCATCCGCGGCGTTGGACGACCAGTGCACAATGGTGGTGGTTTCAACATCACTTCGCAGTACACGTTGAATCACGTCGGCAAGTTTGTCGGGCTGCGTAACAGCGCCCGAGGATGCGATTAGATTGTGGCCCGAGAAGCCTCCGGCGGCGGTGTAGTAGAGCAGGGTGCGCATGCCTGCAGGCATATCGAGAGTGGCGAGAAATTCTTCATCAAGCTTGCGTCCGCCGACCACATAGATCGAAGCGTCACTCAACGGCACGCGTCGTACGGCGAAGATGCCGAGGATGGGACCTTCTGAAAGTTCCTCCGACTTCAGCAATCCGGACTCCTCCGCCGCTTGTGAAAGATTGGGAATGGAAGCGTCTTTGTAGCCGAACTTTGCCGGCGCCTGCGCCGATGAAATTATGGTTCCGTTACCATCAACCACTTCAAGGAAGTCGAGTTGCTGGGCTACTGCCATCGACTTCGCCTCATTGAGAAAGCGTGCGTAGTCCGCTGAACCCTGCGCCGCAAGCACTGCCATGCGGTTGGCAGGTTCACTGTGCGCGATCCACTCCACATGCCGCGCCACTTCCTGTTCGCGAGCACTGAATTCCTTGTGAAACTGCGCAACTAAAGCATTCGTTCGCTGTTCGCTCGTATGTTCAAACAGGCGCCTCGCAATCACGGAGAAGACCGACGACATCGACAGCACTGAGAGAACGACCGCGGCGGCGAACAGCATCACGAGCTTGCGCCGGAAGCTCACGCTTTACCTTCTCTCCAATGAGACATTCGGTACATCCCACGCGCCATCCCGCGCTACAGGAAAACCTCGCACGGTTTGGCTAAGTGCAAATGCGGCCGGAAGCTGGAGAAGTGGAATGACACGCTGGCTCTGCAAGATGGCGTCCTCTGCCCGAAAGAGTTCTTCCTCCGAGGAGTCATGCAATCGGGGTTGGGGCAACTGTAACTCAGCGGCCATCCGTGCCAGCGCGAGTTGCGGGTTCAGACTCGCCAAGGAAACGGTGATGAGCCTCAGGTCAGCGGAAGTAGAGTTCGTCGCCTGCAGGGTAATTCCGGCATCACGCGCATTCAGGACAATCCTCTCAGCTATGAATCGAGAGACCGGGTCCGATGCGTCGTATGCAAGCGTGCCCATGTTCCCCCGTGCCACGTCGCCGCGTATTTCCTGTGCGCGTCGCAAGTCAAGTTCAGCCGGAAACACAAACGCGTACCCCGAAAGCCAATTGGGTAATAGGGCGCCGCAGATCTCCCCTTGCCCTTGCAGCAGCACGTTCCGGATGGCGTTTCGATCGATAGCCAGAGACAGCGCCGTGCGCAACCGCGCTTCTTCCGGCGACTGGGGATCTTTGGAGAAGACGAGCGCACTGAGTTGCATGGGAGCCGATACCGCAATCCGGCGATCGTCGGCAATGGCATGACGTACTTGTTCCGGTACGATCTCGACTACATCGTACTTGCTGAGTTCCAGTCCGAGTGCCTGTTCCCGTGGAGATTTGCCCAGGTCGATGACCACCGCGTCCAGGAAAGCGCGACCTGCCCAGTAATCTTCCGTAGCCGACAAGGTCAACCTTCGTCCCGGCTGCCAGTCGGATATTTTGAACGGTCCTGTACCAAGCGGTGGTCCCTCAGGCGTGCGCTTCCCGACGGCATTGCGCGGCAGCGCCAAGTCCGGCAGCAAAGTCGTAAGCGGTACAGCTGATTCGATTATTAGGGCGTCGGAATGGGCGGACACGTTCCAGGAGGGATTGGCTGATCGCAAAGAAGCCGCCAGCGAGTCGGCAGTTACCGCCGAACCATCCTGCCACCGCAGAGCGGGACGAATCCACAATTGCCACCGTTGATTACCGGCATCTGCCTGCCACGAAGTGGCCAGTCCCGGCCGGATGCGACCGGAATCGTCGAGTGTAACCAATGTGTCGAAAACTAACCGCGTGAGATTGCGCGCGGCGACTGTCTCGAACTGATTGAGTTGAACAGGATCCAGCGACACAGGGGCTATCTGCATCGCAATGCGCAAGGTGCCGCCATACTGCGGGCGTGTTTCCGCAAGGCTAGTCAGCGCCAGCAACAGGCTACTGACTGCAAGCAATTTGCAGGCGAAACGCCTCATATTGTCCTGTTTCCGGGTTGCGTGACACCGCCATTGCAGTCGCGCCCCCAGGTTCCGGCCACAACGCGGTGATCTCGCCGGCAAATTCGATCGGCTGCCCTGTTGCAATCGGGTCCCGATCCGAAAATTCGAAGGCGCGTACCGAATCGTGGCCGCCTGCACCGGTGCTGGTGGAGAGCAGTTGCCAACCCGACCCGCAACCTGTCTTGACGCTTACCAGGCCGCTACCCCATCCGTAGTTGGCCAGCTGATCGTTCACTCCGTCGACGAGATGGGTTTGACGGTCCGTGCCGGAGAAGAGCCAGAGCATATAACCGTCACGGGGAAGGGCAGCGGCTGAGTAAAAAGGCACAGTGCTCTCCTTTTTCCCAACTCCGGGACTAAGAACGCCAGTAAAAAAGTTTCGAGTTGCGGAAAAGAAAGCACTCTGCCCGGAGTTATCCGAAACCAGAGGCCAGGGATCATCACTGGCATGGCATTTCAAAGCTAATGGCAGCGCAGCGGTGCTCTGGCAAAAAGTGCCTGGCAGGTACACGTCTAACAGGTGGTCTTTGCTTAAGAGCAGGCGTCCTCGCAAGTCGCGCGGCCATGGATGTTCATGCTCGATAGCCAGGACCTGCTCTTCCTGATAACGACCATCCTGATATTTGTAAATGTGCAGTTGTTCGGGCGCGAGGACGGCCAAATACACCGGCGTGCCGTTTACGTCGAGGGAGATTATGTCCAGTATTCGTTCTTTTTGCGACCACAAGGAGATTTTGCGCAGGCTTAGGGGTGCAGCAGCGTGCATGTAGATGACGGTGTCTGGACGCGCCAAAGACACCATTGTCACAGCTGCATCTGCACCCTGATGCATTTCAGCGACCCACAGATAGTTCTGAAGATTCTCGGAAAGGGAAACCTTCACTGTGGCCGCAGCTTGTTCAGGCCTGACGAGCTGTGCGCCTCGTCCAGTAAATTCGGAACGAAGGCCGCGAGCGATATCTTCAAATTCCTTCTGGCTCAAAGAAGAGCGATTCACCACTTCGAGATTGATAGCGCCCAGCCCGGTTACAGTGATTACTTTGGCTGCGAGTTGTTGTTCTGCGGCTGGCCAATCCGCAGCCACGGCGAGCGAGGTGGAAATGGCAAATAAGAGCCCGGCAGCCAGACTCGAAACACCTGAGCGGTAACTCGGCATTATGTGGATAACCGGCATTATAAATCGCCGGTATGGAAGCTTACGCCAGCACCTGTTTTGGAACTCGATGCATCCCACGTGCGCAGGAATTGAGGTGTTTGACCCTGCTTTCCCATGTGGCGCCTAAGCAGCCGAATTGCCCCGCAACTGCATCGAAACAATGCGAAAACTATCTTTGGGGGACAACCATGCATCGTTTGCTGGTGTTAACGCTGTTCGCGGCTTTGGCTGCAGCCCAGACCGGTCCGCCACCTACCGATCCGTCGAGCACGACAACGCCGGAAAACTCGACTGTCCCCAATGCGGTTCCGACGGCCAACACCACAACTTCTGCGCCAGCTTCGACGGCTCCAGCGCAAACATTGCCAGCGCCATCTCAGCCAAATTCGCCTGTATCTCCAGCATCTGCCAGCCAACCTGCTCAGGGTACGGGCACTACGTCGAACGCTATGGCGATTACGCCGTCCGGCAAGCCAGTCTCTCCCCTTACCAAGAAACGGCCACGCCCAACGACGGATCTCGATGCGGCGCGCGCGGAAAGGCAAGGACCAGACGCGTTGCTTGATCTGCCGCCGCTTCCGGAAGAGAAACTGTCCCTGATTGGCGGAAAAGTGGTCAGGGTCGACCGCGTCCTCGAACGCATGGAAGTTCAGCCTTTTGGCGAAAAAAAGAAGACCGAATTTGCGTTCGACATACGCACCCAGGTTACCCGCGACGGCGCAAAGATTCCGGTGAAGGACATCAAGCCGGGAGATCGCGTCTATGCGGACACTCAGCCTGATAGCCAGAATCGTGTTTTCGCTAAAAACATCCGGGTGGTCACGAAGCAAGCGGCGGCCGATACGGGGCACGGCCAGATCGTTTCCTACGATGCCTCCAGCGGAAAACTTGTTATCCGGGATGAACTCGTGCCGCAGCCGGTGACCTTGCAGTTGACGCGCGACACTGTTATTCGCAAAGACCAGAGTGCTGGCTCGACGGCCGACCTTCAGCCGGGAAGCCTGGTATCGGTTAGTTTCATCCCCGGCGGGAACACAGTCGCCAGCCAGGTGACGGTATTGGCGGTACCTGGCGCTTCATTCGTTTTCGCCGGTCCGGTGACCCATCTGGATTTGTCCTCTCATCTGCTCGCCGTGGCTAACCAGACGGATGGAAAAACCTACGATATCCAATTCGATCCGGGGAAAACCGGCGTGAAGCGCGACTTGCGCGAAGGTTCGAACGTCAGTGTGAATGCCACTTTTGACGGCCACAATTATGTGGCCAACCAGGTGAGTGTTGTGCCGGAGGGGAACGCGTCGCCTAAGCAGGAATAGACCGACCTCTCAGGGGCGGCCGCCGCAGACCCAAATTCTCGTGCCGTCAACTGTGACCGGCATCACAGGAGTTACTCCCTGATTTCCTCCTGTTAGGGTGTTCCGCCGATTGTGGGGGAACACAGAATTCCATACACTCCTCCCGATCCAAGAAAGTTCAACACCTGCATACCTGCTTCCTCAGGTTCGCGCTACGGGTGTGCCGCGCGACGGCAGTTCGCAAGCGTGCCTCAGAAGCCGCACGTTACGTGTGTCCTGTAACAGGTGAACTCGTACGACTAATGAGGAGCCCACATGCAAAATCGTACGTTGTTGCTCGGATTGGCGATGCTGGCGTGGTTTGTATTCTTCCCGGGAAGCACTCGCGTTCAGGCGGAAACCACGATGAGTTGTCCCGCCGGCCAGTACGACATGCTCGACTGGATGACAATGGATTCGGATTTGAGATCTTCCCAATACTTCGGTGGCAATGCGAATCCTCTTTACACGGAAATGTATTCGGGAAAGTTCTATTGGACGAAGGGGCCGTCCGGCGCGCCCTGGGACATCCAGTTATACGACGACAACTACATTTATCTGTGGATCACGGAATGGGATTGGAATAATCCCAGCAGCTATCGAAAGTTCACGAATAACACCAACATGCCGCTAGCCCCGCGCTGCGCGAAGGGCGGATTTCCGGGATCTACTATCACCGTTCCAAACACCGCGTATGAAATTTTTACGAGCTGCAACAACTATACTACCCATAGCCTTTTGAATGCGGTCAACCAGGTTTGGGGACCTTATTACATCAGCTTCGGCGGGAGCCTGCCGGCAAATCTTGCGACTCTCGTGGTCAGTTACCGCTACAATTGCGACATTTACTACAACAATTGCGGCGACAAAGAAGAGTATTACCTCGCCCAACGTTACGGGTTGGTGCAATGGATTCACTACCAACTGGTAAACGGGAAGTACAAGCAGGTACAGCAGACGGTGTATAACCAGCTGAAATGGGGGACGGCAAGTCCTAACTTCGTGTGCTTCTGAGCAGCCGAAAGCCCGACTGGTTGGGAATCCTGAATATCGATCTTACCGCCGCAGCCGAAAAGGGGCGAAGCCACTCCGCAATTCGCCCTTTTTGCAGCGGAATGCTCGATGGCAGCCGCAGCACGCGGGTTCAAGCGACATCAAGGTCATGATTGCCGCTCCGCGCATAACGCTCCGTGAGTTTTTCGCGCCGTCCCGTGGGCACGCACAGTGAGGCTTCTTCCTGGGGATCATGGTCCGAAGGTGCTTCCGCGTCGGACCGATCGTGATTTGCTGCCCCGTGATGGCGCCTTCTGAGAATGCTGTTCGCACCGGGTGAGTTTATTGCGTCAGCACTCGCATCGAGCAGTATCCCGCTCTCCTTCGGCTTTTGCCCATCGCGCCCGGCGCCATTTGGTTCGCTCGTTTGGTTTAGGTCCTGAAGCAGCGCGCTCAGGCTCGCTCCAGGATTTTCCAGCGGAGAATCAGGCTCGTGCTGGAGCAGGTGAGGAGCCGGAATCGCCGATCTCCAACCCGCATGCTTTCTCATCATGAGGTTCGCGATGGCCGCGCGGAACGGCACCCATCGTGGTACTCGTCGCAATCGCGAGAATGCGCGAAGTGATTCGACCCGATCTCTAAGATCGAAGGAACGCAAATACTCTCGGATGACCCGCGGCATGGTCATGCGCAGCGCCACGGAAAAGTTCTGCAATGCCATTTCTTGCTGGAGCTGTGGAGATTGCAATACGCGCAAACTGGCGCCAGCCATATCTTCGACATCGCCCGCGTGGAAGAATTCGATCGCCAGGCCCTCGTCCTCCGATAATTGAAGGAAGTCTGAGATGTTAGAGGCGACCATCGGAACGCCATACTGCGAGGCCAGATGAGCCACTCCGCTGGCTCCAGCGGACGAGGTGTACGGAAGTATGGTGAGCGTGGCGGAGCGAAACAGATCCGGGATCCGCTCTTCAGGCACGTAGCCGGTGAACTCGATGCGGTGATCCCCTTTACAACGCTCGGCAACGCTCTCGACATAACCGGGCGTGTTTGGGTGGTTGCCGCCTGCGACCACCAGGCGCGCCTCAGGAAACTGCTGCGAAATCAAGTAGAAAGCTTTCAGCAGCGGTTCCAGGCGCTTGTAGGTGCCCCACTTCCCGAATGCGAGTATCCGGTGGTGAGGATTGCCGCGCGCGGCAAAGCTCGGGTATTCCGGGCGGCCGGAAAGAATGCCGTGAGGGCGTACATGCACGTCTTCCGATCCATATTTCTCCACGAGAATCCGGCGATAAGCCGGTAACAGGACCGACGTGGAATCAGACATCAAGAGAATACGTGTAATGATGTAACCGGCTATCTTGTATAAGGTTTTGAAGCGCACCCCGGCATCATCAAGATCTACTGTATCCATCAGCTGGTGCAGCGTCACATGGGTTTTGAAACCCGCCATCTCCACCAGGGCGGGGGTGGTCAATCCGAGAGAAGCTGCTGCTGCGCTATTGCCGAAGGTGGCAAAGCCGAGATTGAACCACACGATGTCCGGCTGAATCTTACGCACTTCACGCAGGATGCAAAGTGGATTTGGCAGACGATTAAAATCCCAGCAACGGATCACCGAGTATCCCGGCAGTTCGGGTTGTGGCGAGGCGAGTTCATCGGCGAGCACGGTGAGACTGAGAAGCGGATTTCTTTGCAACTCGCGCGCAATATGGAACCCGTATTCATTCAGTCCACGCCGGCTTGGCGGGAAGGAACTGACAAGACAGATTTTCATCTCTGGCCCGGGCCAAACAGTGCTTCACGGGAAAGCTTGCCCAGCAAAGTGAAATAGTCGAGAGCGACTTTCACGTCGGCCTTGCTCTTTCCGGCATAGCGAGGGCCGAACTGGAAAGGAATCTCCACCGCTGATTTGATTCGTCCTTTAACCAAAATCTCCAAAAGAATTTTGAAACCTGTGGGTGTGAGATGGATTCCGTCGATACACTCTCGCCGTACAGCAAAGAATCCCGAGAGTGGGTCCTTCACCCGAACGCCTGATTTTTGCAGCGGCATGCTCACCAGCGTGCCCAGGCGCGATACGGCAAGCCGCGCGGGATTCCACCCGCGCACGTGATGACCGTTAACATAGCGGCTGGCGATGGCAATATCGTTTCCCGCGCCAATGCCTGCAAGCAGCAACGGCAATAATTCGGGGGGATGCTGCAAGTCGGCATCGATGACCCCCAGCAACCCGGCATCGGTTTGTTTCCATCCGTGAATAACAGCCCCTGCCAGACCACGCTTTCCTTTCCGTACGAAAAGGCGAATACGGGGATCGGTGTCAACCAACTTCTGTACTGCATCAGCGGTTCCGTCCTGACTGTCATCGTCGACGACAATCAGTTCGTAATTCATGGGAATTGGGGCGAGCGAAGTACGGATGCGATCTATTAGGGCGGGAATATTTCCCGCCTCATTTAGCGTGGGAATCACTAACCCAAACTTCTCAATTTGGTTTCCATTTTCCATTTGGGCCTCTGCCTGCCTTCTCAGTTGTGCCGCGCCAAATCTGTTGTTTTCAATTGCATCCTTTGGATGGGTGCGGCTGAAAAGGTGTTGGCTGCAGAGTGCGAATAGCGGTATTTTTTCGCCCAGTTGCGGGTAGTGAGCGGTGGTTGATGGAATCTTTGAAGCAGCCGTTTCGTGATGGCGCAGGCAGTTTTTCCGGTCCCGGAATTCAGGTCTCGCTGCTTGCAGATGTGCTGAACTGAATCGAACCCAATTGTCTGGCGACGCTCGCCTGGAGTTGCTTCCAGACATGACGTTCGACCTCCTCTGGGGTGCCGGGTGGAACGACCTTCATACCCGCGATGTCGGCCAGGAGCAGGTATGCATTGCGGTACCGATGCAGGAAATCTACAGGATATTCGGGTTTACGTCGATGAGCGGCTTCTGGCCAGGCATCGAGTACGCACGCGAGCTCGGGTTTGGGCACGATCCTCAGCAGGATGCGGGCAAACTGGCGAACCCATCTGCTGTCCAGAGGCATGGCAGCTAAGGGGTCGTAACAGTAGCGATCAAAGATGATTACGTCAGGGCGCAGCGCGCTCGCCCGGTGAACCAGCAAGCGCAAATGGATAGCATCCATAAGAAAAAGCGCACAACGGCCGGGAGTCAGGTACCAGCGCCGCACATTCTTGTCATTACGACGAACTGGCTTGTCCGGGCTCCCAATTCCTTTTTCCCCCTTGAAGAGCCTGATCATGGTGTTTTCGCGGAATCGTTTCAGCACCGCAGCGTCGTCCCAGTACGACAGTTGTAGAACTTGCGCGCCAGATTGCCGCAGATGTCGGGCGAGGGCTTCGATTTGAGTGCTTTTGCCTGCCCCGTCGATGCCAGAAAAACTTACCAGTACGGGAGAAGTGCGTGGGCGATCGCCAGCTTGCGCGGTGGAATTCGCGGAACTATTCAACGTGGACATTGCTTCGGTCAGCGCGCCCCAGGAGGTCGGCTGGGGCTAGCTGCGGATAAGCCAACGACAGTGCCGACGGCCACAGCGGCTCCGCCTAAAATTCCCAGTTTCACCAGCAGGGAGCGGGTTCGGTGTTGCCTGGCGGGCGCCAAAGCCTCGCCGGCGGGCTTTGCGGCGGCGCCCCCACTGGTACGGCCCAGTTGAGCCGCGGCAGCACCTACAGGCTGCTGTGAGCCTTGCTGATCTGACTGTGTTTGTGGCGTGGTCTGGGGGGTATTGGCTGATGCAGGCTGCTGCGACGACGTCGTCGAGCTTTGCGGCGCCGGGTCTTGAGCTTGGGCGATTTGCGGCAATACCGACGCGCTTGGGGCGTCGGGCAACTGGCTTACGTCATTGTTTTGGCTGGTGGCCTGCTCTTCAGAACCGGAGAGCGGCTGCGATGCGGCTGCCAAGTCAGGTGATAGTGTAAGCAACAGGATCAGCGTGCCTGCGAAGATTCGATACACGCAGCAAATCATGGCAATGTCCTCAAAGCGAGTGAGTCTGCTTCCTTACTGCGGCGCGCGGAAACCCTGAAATCGGCTCAGTCTCCATTTCCTACTAGCCGGGCATTTCCAACCAGTGCGCCGGGCGACGGACGGAACACTACATCAGGAGAATTGGGCTTTACCGTCACCCCGCCAAAGCTCGCCGCGGCTTCTTCAGCGCTTTCGAAGATTTCGAATAGCCGGTCCATTTGGGTCAATTCCAAAATGACCATGGTTCGGGCAGTCGGGGCCGCGAGTTTCAGATCTCCATCATGCCGAGTCACTTCCGCCATGGCATCGAGCAACATGTCCACCCCTGCCGCGTCCATCTCTTGCACCTGCGAGAGGTCGAAGACGATACGCGGACGATCGCTTTTCAGGAACGGATCCAGTGCGCGCTTCAGCTCACGGACATGCTGAGCATTAACGCGCTCTGGGAGGCGCTGAATCAATACAGGAGTGCCGTTTTTTCGCATGCCTCTGCTACCAAGAAAAATCCCAGCCGCGTCTTAAGACGAAGGTGCAATTTCTCCGGCGGAGTAGCCGGTCGAATACAGAGATGCGGGCTGGGCTGAATCGGTTGGTACTGCGAGTTGCGGCACCGCGGCGGGCCGGGGACGACGCAGAGGTAGCCATGGGAATTGTATTGCCGGGCCCGTGATCGGGCTTAGCAATCGACCATCGAACAATTCCAATTCGAGATTACGACCGAGATGGAGAAGACGGCTGCCGTCCACCATCGCATGCGCTACTTCAAGTCCTGGTCCCACGTAAGACCCTGGAAGAACGTTAGAATCTCCCACGATTGTGCCGGAATCGACTTCGGAATTCCGTTCAATACTGCTCGTTTTTGTGATCAGTGCCCCGGCTCGGACACGCGTTTGCGCGCCAACATAAGCGGGAGCCACTACCCGTGCGCGTTGATGAATCCTTGCTCCTTGACCGAGCCACACCCCCGGGCGCACTTCCGTCCCAATGGGCTGCAACTGGCACCGCCGATTTAATGCGTCTACTGTCAATCGCCGGAAATCAGCAGCACTCTCCAACCGGTTCACGTAGCCGCGAAATTCGTACCGGCTACTCGCTTGCCTGAAACTCCGGAACAAATCACGGCGCATCTTGAGCCACTCGGCCCGTGCGCTGAGGTTGAAGACGCAGATTTGGAGGGGTCCCTGGTCATCGTGAACACACGTGACAACTTCTCCTCCATTCTCATGAAAACGAAGAAGGTCGGAAAAATCTATTTCTGCATAAGATCCCAAACGCACGATAACGACAGAGTCAACACCCTTTGCCGATAGCTCAACCAGCTTTCGCTCGACGAATGGCCAACTGTCATTCGCGTTCTCGGACTCTGCGAGTACCGCAACCGGCTGAATACCGTGATGTTCCAGCCGAGCCACTGTGCGGGTCAGGACGTCTGCGCCCAGCAATTCCTGCAAGGCAAAGTGTCGCAATGTGATGGGACTTCGGACTGAATGTCCATGCGAAGGACGGCCATCGGTATGAAGCCGCGTCGCACTGGCGGCTTCATTGGCTCCTTCGATAATGACGAGACCAGCACTTTGCACGAGCATCACCTTTCTCTTGCGCCCGGCGCAATAACTGAAAATTCTGGCTAAGCGAGAGCCTGATTCTCAGTTAGATACGGCGGCAGCCCTAAGGATGCCCGCTGTGGCACTTCTTGTTGTGCTTCTTCCTCGCTGGATGCCTGCAGAACTCTCACAGCTGCACCACCCTCCTGCGATTTGGGAATAGCGAGCAGGGACTCGCGAATCCGGAGTCTTGCCTTATGCAGCTGCGACTTCGAATTTCCCACAGAGCATTTCAACAAGCGCGCGATTTCCTGGTGGCCGTAACCCTCAACATCGTGCAGCAGGAAAATCGTGCGATAACCCTGCGGCAATTCGCCAATGGCACGGATCAGCGCGATACGGTCCACGGTGCCGCAAAGCCGCCCGTCATTCTGGCTCAAATCAACTTTTTCATGGGAGGGAGCCTCGGGCCGTTGTCTTTCTTCAAGGGAAACTTGCCGCAGAACCTTTTTCCGGAAGTGCATTAGTGCCGTGTTGACGGCAACCCTGTAGATCCAGGTAGACAGGGCGGAGTCACCACGGAAAGTGCCTAACTTGCGGAATACCTGAATGAAGGCGTCCTGCGTTAGGTCTTCCGCTTCGGCGACATTGCCCGTCATACGGAGGCAAAGAGAGTAGACATGGTTCTTGTGGGTCTCGAAAAGTTCTGCGAAAGCTTGTTCTTCACCTTTTATCGCACGAGAGATCAGTTGATGCTCGGAACCCTTCGGGCGCGCTGCCGTGGCATCGTTCACCTGAATCTCCTTTCTCTGTCACAGGGGGTTAGCCGGTTGTCTGGCTTAGTCCGACTGTCAGTGATCGCGAGTGTACGTTTGCGAGCACGCCAGAACTATCGGGTGTTGTCCGTAATCAAAAGGCAAAGTTGCTGTACAACCAGCTACTCACGTTATGTACTCGCTAACTCTCGCTATATGTGTAGTTGCAAGACTTTTCTCAAGGGACTTCGGGGACCCTTCGTGCGTCCCGGGAAGCCGCACTGGGCGCGGCCTCTCGATCGACCTGTTTCCGCCTCCAAGAACTTTTGCCTGAGAGGCATTTGCCGGCATCCAAAGGTTGCGATCGTGCTCCGAACCGGCAAAAGAACAACGAAGCTGACAGAAACCAGGCTCGGCCGGTAGCCATTTCAGCTGTAAACCATGATGAGAGACTCGGGAGGAAATTCACATCCGGCTACAAGAAATACCTGAGTACCGTACAGCGTGCACCGGATGGATTCCGACAGGCGAACCACCTAGAGTGTGGAACGTCCGCAGCCGGGCGTTTGCCTGGGTGCGCTACAGGTTGCATGAAACGACGGCTAGGCGGTAAGCCGTTCATGCATCACGAGCGTCGGGCCGTCTTGCGGAGAAGACGGCCTGGCGCCGTGTTCAGCATCCCATCAGCTTTGCAATCCTTCCCACAACGTCTTAGGTCGAGGTCACTCTTTATCCAGCAGGTTCCATGGTCACCACGTGAATCGTGTGGTGGGAATCGAGTTTGCCGGTCACTTTAACCTGCTTGCCCTCGAATTGCTGCGCCAGATCGGGCCTATCCAAGTTGAAGCTGGCATTCGAGCCCCGATCTCTCAGAACGTAACCGCGTTTCGTCTTCTCGACCGTGCCCAGAAAAGTCTGCTGATTGCTCGAGCTCATTTGATCTTGCCCATTTTCCTGGGCTGACATCTGGCTGTCCGGCTGACGGTTACTTTGCGGCGTATCGGAGCTGTGTGATCCCGATTGAGTGCTGGTAGATTGCTGCGTTTGCGCCGGAGTATCGGGATCCGGCAGTCGCGGGTTTCCCGGCTTTTGTTGGGCGAGCCCGGCAGTTCCGAGCAACACGAGCAAAGTACCAATTAGCCAATTGCAGATATCTTGCTTCATACCTGCCTCCTTTTGGTCCACAGCTTGGATGTTGTTCGTTTGTCGGACGTGATTTGCAATATCAACGTGACACAGATGGAACCTCACAGCCCGCTAAGGATTTCCTGTAGCACGGGTACAAATTTCACCTGATATTCAGTCCTCCCATACAACCAGTATGCTGAAAAGGGAAACTCTGTACACGAAAGAATGGAGCGAGGCCGTTACATGGACAGATCCGAGAAAGACAAAGTGACTGAACTCAAGTTTGAGAGAGAAAAGGTCGGCGCATTTCTCTCCGACATGCAGGAGATCCGGCGACGCGCTCGTCAGGGCATAGAACGGGGAGCGATCACGGAGGCATACAAGGCAGACCGCGAGACGGTGATTAATATCTTGAACCAGGCACTTGCGACTGAGCTGGTTTGCGTGCTCCGCTACAAGCGACACCATTACATGGCTTCAGGCATTCACGCCCAGGCTGTCGCTGAGGAATTCCGTGAGCATGCCGAGGAAGAACAGGAGCACGGAGATAAGATTGCTGAACGCATCGTGCAGCTCGACGGTGAACCCAATTTCAATCCTGAGGGGCTGGCCACGCGCAGCCACTCCGAGTATGTCGAAGGCGATACGCTCGTGGAGATGATTCGCGAGGACCTGGTTGCGGAGCGCATCGCGATCGAAACGTACGGCGAAATCGTCCGCTATCTCGGCGGCAACGATCCAACCAGCCGCAGAATCATGGAGGAAATTCTTGCGAAAGAGGAAGAACACGCAGAAGACATGAAAACGCTGCTCGAAACCGTGCAGAGTAGTCTGCAACAGCGCGAGGATGCTGCTCGCGATCAACGCGCGGCTAGGGGTTTTTAAGTGAATGTATACAGTGGCGTCCTGATTGCCCCGAAGAACGGCAGGAACTACAGTGCGCACAGACGCACTCCTCAGATTCCAACCATTTAGGGCAGGCGCCGGGCGATACCCGACGCCCGCCTCCCGCCGTTCTTTGAAGGTTAACGAGGTTCTATGACGCAAGATTCGTTTCGACAGTTTTACACGCGGGAGCTCCGCAAAGCGTACGATGCTGAGATCCAGATGGCCAAGGCATTGCCCGTGATCATGGAAGCAGCTTCCTATCCTGACTTGATGCGTGCATTCGAATCGCACTTGGAGCAGACGAAGGATCATGTGGTTCGCATGGAAATGATTGTTCGCGCAGGTACGGAAATAGCAGAGCCCGACAAGTGCTCCGTGGTTGAAAGTCTTATTTGTGAATTGCAACGCTTAACTGCGGAGAAGCTGCAATCGTCTGCGCTTGATCTGGCATTGATCGCTTATACCCAGGCCATGGAACATTACGAGATTGCGCGCTACTGCAGCTTGCGCGAATACGCCACCAGTTTGGGCGAACTCGACACGGCCACACAACTGCAGAACACGTTGGAAGAAGAACAGAACTTTGTGCGAATTCTTAGCACAATGGCTCCGAGTTTGCTTGCTACAACCGTTCGGGCCGAGGAAACGAAGCCGTCTTCCCGCCCGCCGTCAGGTAAAACCGGCGGCGAACTAGAGTCGGCGGCATAACATGAAGGCAACGGCCGGCGCACGACGTTTAAAAGAAGGTTTAAGAGTGGAGGGATTATGGCAGCGCTTCGCATCCTGGTAGCGGATGATCATGAAGTCGTGCGGCACGGCGTGAAGGCCCTGCTGGAAGGACATGCAGGCTGGGAGGTTTGCGCAGAAGCGGCCGACGGGCGCGACGCGGTCGATAAAGCCCTTCACCTCAAACCCGATGTCGTCATTCTCGACATTGGAATGCCGAACCTGAATGGTCTGGAAGCTACGCGCCAGATCCTTCGCAATCTTCCCCAGGCACGGGTGCTCATTCTCACTATGCACGAATCCGAGCAAGTCGTTCGCGAAGTTCTGGAGGCGGGCGCGAGGGGCTTCTTACTCAAATCCGATGCGGGTCGCGACCTGATTGCCGCCGTTGAGGCTCTGCAACGGCATAAAACCTTCTTCACCTCCAAAGTCGCGGAAATGGTGCTGGAAAGTTTCCTCAGCAGCAAACCTCGGCCAGCCGATGAAGGTGAGCGCGATATCCTCACGCCTCGCGAGCGAGAGATCGTGCAACTGCTGGCTGAAGGCAAGAGTACGAAGGAAGTGGCCGTCGCCTTGGGCTTAAGCGTCAAAACTGCGGAGACACATCGCTCCAACATCATGCGCAAGCTCAACCTGCATTCTGTCAGTGAACTGGTGTTGTACGCTGTGAGAAACAACATAGTGCAGGTGGTTCAGCCGCCAGCTATGGAGAAGCCGGGCGTCTAAATACGCGCGCTCTCTGCTAAAGGCAAGAACTTAGGCACGCTGAAAAACTCTTCTGCTACAGCAACTTCTGGAACTCGATACAGAGAGTACCGGATGGAGTGCAAATGCTTGGCGCGAGATTCTGTCATAGTCACATATTCTGAATAGACGGCGAGGAGATCGGTCATGAGTTTAATTTTCAAGAAAGCGCCGGCTGTCTTGATTGCACTATTCTTGACGGCTGCCATGTGCTATGCGAAGGATTCGGACAAAAACACTTCGGACGAGGTCAAGCGAGTCGAGGCCGCCACGAAGGTCCTCGATGAAGTGATGGGAACGCCGGATAAGGGCATTCCCGAAGACGTTCTCAGTTCGGCAAAATGCGTTGCGGTTGTACCCTCGATGCTAAAAGCAGGCTTTGTTATTGGTGGTCGGTACGGCAAGGGCGTCGCTACCTGCCGCACGGCTTCGGGACGGTGGAGCGCTCCTGCGCCGTTTAGCATCGCGGGTGGGGACTGGGGCCTGCAAATCGGTGGCGAAGCTATTGATCTGGTAATGCTGTTTATGAACCAGAAAGGCATGGATCAACTGCTTGCCAGCAAGTTTAAGATCGGCGCCGACGCGTCCGCGGCGGCTGGTCCGATCGGCCGGCATGCAGAGGGTGCGACCGATTGGAAAATGAAGAGTGAAATGCTCACCTACTCTCGCGCGCGCGGCGCTTTCGCAGGTGTGACGCTTAACGGCGCGGTGGTCAAACAGGATGACGACGAAACTCGCGTGCTGTATGGCAAGGGTGTCCCGTTTGCCGATATTCTCACTGGCAAGGTTGCTGTACCTCCGGGCACCGAGCAGTTTGTGGCGACGGTCCGTAAGTATGCGCGGGAATCGCGCGAAGATAAGGGCGAAACGTCCAGTAATCGCGCCACGGATAACAACCATCCCCAGCGCTGAGAGATTGCACGGCTCACGAACGCCACCTGCGGGTGGCGTTTTTGTTTGCAGGGTGGCCGGCAAGTCCAATGAGCTCTCTCGCCTACAGCCCCAGTACACCTGAACTAGGGACTTTGATGTATGGCGGCAAAGCAGGTCCGGCTTTAAAGTCGTCGTCTGGAATATATCTAGCATTCTCGTTCTCTGTCTTTTTTCCGTAGCAGCAGCCAGCGGGTGCTGGCCCAATTTCATTCTGATTTGAGGCGTTTACGATGAATACTTCATCGGCTAGCGGAATCCTTTCGCAAGCAGCGGCTGAGCCGTTTCATTTCAATTCGTCGGCCAGCCTGATCCAGATCGAGAGAGACCGTGCCGGCAATCTCGGCGAGCTGCTTTCGGCCTTGCGTTCGTGCCCGGAAGAGTCCATTTTCCAACATACAATTCAGACCTTGCAGGAACACCATTACATTCGGGAAGGCTTTTCGAACGATTTCGCTCATTGGGCCTACACGGATTGCAACGAAGCAGGTCTTGCCGAGCGTCTGTCCAATGTGGACGTGCGCACCTTCACTTCGCTGGAGTCCTTGCGTGAGCAGATCGTGAAAACCGTGCAAGACTACCTGAAAGCAAATCCCGCGGTTGCGGAGCGCCCAGCGTTGAAGCCGTTCTACTTCTTGTCTTCGGAAAGCGTCGTCGTACCCACGCCATTTATCGCGCACAACCTGAGAGAATTCATCGACGAACTGGGGAAGGTAAGCATCCACTCCATCCATCATCACTTCATCGAAGCACGCTTGCGGCTGAAGATGGTCTCCAATGACTTTTCGATGTGGCTCGAGAAGCAACTCGGGCTGAACAAGGTCGCCGCTAACTTAAATCGAATCGATATATACACGGCAACACTCGAAGATGTGCGGGCTCAACTGGTCCGTATTTTGCAAACTGCCAGAGCGTAAGACAGGGAAAGTTTGCTTTTATGAATGAGACGCAGAACCGCGAAAGCTCGGCCGTCCTGGATCAGAGCGCAACTCCGCAAGTCGGAGCATCTGCCCCTGCCGCCGAACCCCTTGTGTCGCCCACCCCCTCGCGGGAAAGGCGTAAGAAGCCTCGCATTTCGGAAACTCCGCCCGTGCCTGCTCCGCCTCCGAAGCTCGAGGATTACGAGTCCATCATCGGCAAGTCGGCGCTGGATGAACTTCGCCTTCTCGCAGCTCCCCTGACCGGCAAGTCCGTCAAGATGGTTAATTCCACTGCTGTGGGCGGCGGTGTTGCGGAAATGCTGGTTCGCCTGGTGCCACTGCTGGGCGAGTTGGATATCGAGACACATTGGGATGTCATCACCGGGGGCAACGATTTCTTCGACATCACAAAGGGGTTTCACAACGCCTTGCACGGCGGAAATTACGAACTCACGCGTCAGATTCAGGAGGTCTTTCTCGCCACGAACGAGCAAAACCGCCAGCGCATGAAGTTCGACGAGGAGCTAGTGGTCATCCACGACCCGCAGCCGGCCGCTTTGGTCGCGTCCAAGAAAGACAAAGCTGCCAAATGGATATGGCGCTGCCACATTGACCTCTCCAACCCTAATCCGGATGTTTGGGGATTTTTGCGTCCCATGGTCGATCAGTATGACGCCGCGATCTTTTCATCGCCGGCTTTCGCGCGCCAGCTCGCAGTGCCGCAGTACCTCTTCTATCCCTGCATCGATCCGCTCGCGGAAAAGAACAAGGATCTCGACGAAAGCTATGTTCAGAAGGTCTGCGACGATTTTGGCATTGACCGTTCGCGGCCTATTGTCACTCAGATCTCGCGCTTCGATCGGCTGAAGGACCCGGTAGGAGTGGTGCAGGCATACAAAATGGCGCGCAACTATGTGGATTGCCAGTTGGTGCTTGCAGGCGGCGGCGCCAGCGACGACCCCGAGGGAAACATCGTCTTACAGGAAGTGCAGGAAGCGGCGGGCGACGATCCCGACATCATCATTCTCAATCTCCCGCCATGGTCGGCGCTGGAAATCAATGCACTGCAGCGCGCGTCTACCATAGTTGTGCAGAAATCGCTGAAAGAAGGCTTTGGGTTGACCGTCACCGAGGCACTATGGAAATCCAAGCCGACGATTGCCGGCGCCGTTGGCGGAATTCCCACGCAGGTGATTCATAAACTTACCGGCGTCCTGGTGCATTCTGTTGAAGGTTGCGCTTACCAGATACGGTACCTGTTGACACATCCAGACTTCGCGAGGCGGCTCGGCAAGAATGGTCACGAGCATGTGAAAGAGAACCTGCTGATGACGACGAATGTCCGACGGTGGGTTCTGCTCTTCCGCATTCTTCTGGGGCTCGCCTAAAATCACATGACCACATGGTCTTGCGAGCCACAAACGGCATCCGAATTCGTCGTGAGCCGACAATCGCGTGCTGCGCCGTGGTGGCGGCGAGTGGGCGCAACTTGCCTGGACGATGGACGCTGCGAGTTCACAGTCTGGGCACCGCGTGCCAAGCGCCTTGAAATTAAGCTCATTGAACCGCAAGAACGAATTGTCTCTCTCGATGGTGATGAACGGGGTTACTTTCAGGCCGTGGTTCCCGGCGTAGCACCCGGCTCGCTCTATCTCTTTCGCCTGGACGGCGACAAAGAACGGCCCGATCCCGCTTCCGCGTACCAACCCTTCGGTGTCCATAAGTCATCTCAAGTCTGTCACTTGCGACAGTTCCCTTGGAGTGATGCTCGCTGGTCGGGCTTGGATCTCGAGGACTACGTAATCTATGAGCTTCACGTCGGGACCTTCTCACGTGAAGGAACTTTGGACGCGGTCATTCCTCGTCTAGACCACTTGAAGGAGCTCGGCATTACGGCACTGGAAATTATGCCCGTGGCGCAGTTCCCCGGTGAGCGTAATTGGGGTTACGACGGAGTGTTTCCATTTGCCGTGCAGTCGAGTTACGGAGGCCCGCACGCATTGCAGAGCGTAGTCGACGCTTGCCACCAGCGCGGGATGGCCGTCGTGCTCGACGTCGTCTACAACCACTTGGGTCCGGAAGGGAACTACCTGGCCGATTTCGGGCCGTATTTCACCGATCAGTACAGGACTCCATGGGGTCAAGCCCTCAACTTCGACGGACCGCAGAGTGACGAGGTTGTGAACTTCTTCGTGCAAAACGCCTTGCAGTGGGTCGACACTTTTCACGTCGACGCGCTCCGCCTGGATGCCATTCACGGCATTGTTGATCGCAACGCCCAGCCCTTTCTCGAACTGCTGAGTGGTGAAATTGACGTGTTCGCCCGTAATACTGGCCGCAAGATATTTCTCATCGCCGAAACTGATCTCAACGACGCCCGCTTCGTCTTCTCCCGCGACCGGCATGGCTACGGCATGCATGCGCAGTGGAATGATGACTTCCACCATGCGGTTCATGCTCTTGTGACCGGAGAAAATGAGGGCTATTACCAGGATTTTGGTTCAGTTGAGCAGCTCGGCAAAGCGTTCAGCAGTGGTTACGTCTACACTGGCGAATACTCGGAATATCGGAAGCGTCGCCACGGCAATTCATCCCGCGACATCGATGCCCAGCAGTTGGTGGTGTTCACGCAGAACCATGACCAGGTCGGTAACCGCATGCTGGGAGATCGCCTCGCTCAGTCCATTTCATTTGAGGCGCAGAAACTCTGCGCGGGACTGCTGATCCTTTCTCCATTTTTGGCCCTGATTTTCATGGGGCAGGAGTACGGCGAGACCGCTCCATTTCAATATTTCACAAGCCATTCTGATCCCAGCCTTATCGAAGCGGTTCGCCGCGGCCGTAACCAGGAATTCGCGGCCTTCGCGTGGAAAGGGGAGGCGCCCGATCCACAGGACGAAACTACATTTTTGAATTCCAAACTTAACCCGGAACTTGCGGATACTGGACCGCACCGCACCTTATGGAGCTTCTACCAACAGCTTTTGGCACTGCGGCGGACAATCCCCGCGCTGCATCACTTAAGCAAGGAAAATTTGCGTGTCCAGGTATTTGAGCAGGAAAAATGTCTGGTTGTGAGCCGGTGGGCAGGTAATTCTCGCGTCCTGCTCGCCTTCAATTTGAGCAGCCAGCCAAGAAGTCTCAAGATTTCACAAGCTGGGAATTGGGAAGAGCTCTTGAATTCAGCGGGAGAGCAGTGGGCGGGGCCTGGGAGGCGGATCGCTGCGCGACTAAGCGGGGAACGGGAAGTTCAACTGCATCTGTGCGCTACCTCCTTTTCTTTGCTGCGAAGTCTGTAAGGGGAAAAAGGAATCAACATGGAACGATTTGTTTGTGTCCACGGTCATTTTTATCAGCCGCCGCGGGAAAATCCCTGGCTCGAGACCGTAGAAATCCAGGATTCCGCCTACCCCTACCACGATTGGAATGAAAGGGTGACTGCTGAGTGCTACGCTCCGAACGCCGCTTCACGCATCCTCGACGGCGAAGACCGGATCGTAAAGATCGTAAACAACTATGCCAAGATCAGCTTCAACTTCGGCCCGACGCTGCTCTCGTGGCTGCACGACAAGGCGCCGCGCGTGTACCAGTCGATTCTAGAAGGTGATCGCGAGAGCGCGCAGAGTTATTCCGGTCATGGTTCGGCAATGGCGCAAGCCTACAACCATATGATCATGCCGCTGGCCAACCGCGCCGACAAGATCACTCAGGTGAAATGGGGCATTCGCGATTTTAAACACCGTTTTAGTCGCAAGCCGGAAGGCATGTGGTTGCCGGAGACCGCGGTCGATCTCGAAACCCTCGACATTCTCGCCGAGAACGGGATCAAATTCACCGTCCTCGCCCCGCGGCAAGCTTCTCGCGTGCGCCGACTTGGCGGACGCTCCTGGAAAGATGTCAGCGGGGACCGCATCGATCCCACCCGCGCGTATGAAGTTCGCTTGCCGTCTAAACGCAGGATGGCCCTGTTTTTTTATGACGGCCCCATTTCCCGCGCCGTGGCGTTTGAAGGACTGCTCAATAATGGCGAGAATTTTGCGAACCGACTGCTGAGCGGCTTTTCCGACACCCGCGACTGGTCGCAACTGATGCACATCGCCACCGATGGTGAGAGTTATGGCCATCATCACCATCACGGCGAAATGGCTCTCTCCTACGCGCTCAACCACATCGAGGAGAAAGAGCTTGCGAAGTTGACCAACTACGGCGAATTTCTCGCCAATCACCCGCCGACTCACATGGTGGAAATTTTCGAAAATAGCTCGTGGAGTTGCGTACATGGCGTGGAGCGCTGGAAAAGCAACTGCGGCTGCAACTCCGGGCATGCGGGATGGAACCAGGAATGGCGCGGCCCGTTGCGGAGCGCATTGGACTGGTTGCGCGACACTCTCGCTTCTCGCTACGAAGAGGCCGCGCGGCCGTTGCTGAAAGACCCTTGGGCGGCGCGCAACGACTACATCAATCTAATCCTCGACCGTTCGGTTAAGAGCCTGCATCGCTTTTTCCAGCAGCATGCGACACGCGAACTGAGCGAAGAAGAAACTGTGCGTGCCTTGAAGCTCCTGGAGATTCAGCGGCACTCAATGCTTATGTACACCAGTTGCGGATGGTTCTTCGACGAGCTTTCCGGAATCGAAACGGTGCAAGTGATCCAGTATGCCGGACGAGCCATTCACCTGGCGAACGATGTTTTTGCGGAGCCGGTTGAGCCCGGCTTCTTAGAAAGGCTGGCTCTGTCAAAGAGCAATATCCCCGAGCACCGCGACGGCGCTCTCATCTATGAAAAGTTCGTCAAACCCGCAAGCGTGGATCTGGCGAAACTCGCTGCCCACTATTCCATCAGCTCGATGTTCCAGTCGTATCCGGATAACGCGACGATCTACAGTTACCAGGTTGATCGCCAGGATTACGTGATGCAGGAAACCGGCAAGATGAAACTTGCGGTCGGCCGGGCGCGCATCACATCGGAGATCACCCGCGAGTCGTCCCACCTGAGCTTCGGAGTCGTTTATCTGGGAGGCCACAATGTTGCGGGCGGGGTGCGCGAGTTCATCGACGAACAGGCTTATGACGAGACCAAGCGGGAGTTGACGGAAGCCTTCGGCCGCGCTGACACACCGGAAGTGATCCGTCTTCTCGACCGCGACTTTGGCGGAAATATCTATTCGCTTAAGTCGCTGTTCCGCGATGAGCAGAAGCGAATTATCAACACAGTTCTGGACACCACTTTGCAGGAAGTCGAAGCTGCCAATCGCCGCATCTACGAGCAGCATGTTCCCCTGATTCGTTTTCTCGCCGACCTCGGCCTGCCCCAGCCCAGGATTTTTCACATCATGGGCGAATTCGCGGTCAACAGCCAGATCCGTAAGGAATTGGAATCGGACAAGCCCGACCTGAAACGCCTGCAGTCGCTCTTGCACGAAGCAAGCATGATGAAGATCGCGCTCGATCGCGAGACCCTTGAATTTGTCGCTCGCAAGCGCGCCGAGGAAGCCGCGCGCGAGTTTGGTTCCAGGCCAGATGATCTGAATCGTTTAGAGGATCTGGAGAAGGCCGTGAACGTGGCGACTTCCATGCCCTTTGGCGTGAACTTGTGGGAGGTGCAAAACCTGTACGCTCAGAATATGAACGGAGTGTACAGCCAGAACCGGGCCCGCGCACAGCAAGGCGATCCTAATGCGCAATCCTGGGTCGATCATTTCCATGCGGTCGCCGACAAGCTTCGTCTACGAGTCGCCTGATGACCGAGCCCAGAATCCCGGTCGCCGTGTACCGGGTGCAGTTCCATTCCGGTTTGCGTTTCGAAGACGCGCGAGGACTGGTCAACTATCTTCATGATCTCGGTATCTCGGACCTCTACGCCTCGCCCATTCTGCAAGCCCGTCGGGGCAGCACCCACGGCTACGACGTAACCGATCCCACTCGCCTCAATCCCGAGCTTGGCACCGAAGAGGAATTCGACAGCCTCGCCCGGCAGCTGCAGGCGCACGGCATGGGGCTGCTACTCGATATTGTTCCCAACCACATGGCCGCCAGCAGCGAGAATCCCTGGTGGATGGACATGCTGGAAGAAGGGCCGGGGTCGGCCTACGCCGCGTATTTCGATGTGGACTGGCATCCTCCCAGCCGCTTTCTCGATAACCGCATCCTGCTTCCGTTGTTAGGGACGAGTTACGCGGAAGCGCTGGAGAATCGGCAGCTTGTGCTTTCGTACGAAGAAGCGGGCTTTTTCGTTCGCTATTTCGATACCAAGTTGCCGATCGCGCCGAAACCTTATCGCCAAATACTTGAACACCGCTTGGAGAAGCTCCGCGACAACCTAGGTCCTGAAGCCGGCGCTTATCAGGAGTTCGAAGGGATTCTGTCCGCCATTGATCGTCTGCCAGAACGCGCCACGCTGCTGGCGGAAAAAGCGGGTGAGCGTCGACTGGGATTGTCCGCCATCAAGGAAAGGCTCTGGCGCCTCTACAACAGCTCGCCTGAAGTTCGACGTTTCGTCGACCAAAACGTTTGGACGTTTAACGGCAAGACAGGAGTTCCATCCAGTTTCCGTTGGCTCGATCGACTGCTTTCCGATCAGGCCTATGTCATCTCTTACTGGCGCAACACCAATGAAGGCATCAACTACCGTCGTTTTTTCACAATCACGGATCTAGTCGGAATGCGGGTGGAAGACCCTCTCACCTTCGATGCCATGCATTCTGTCGTGCTGCGCTTGGCTGAACGTGGACTGGTAACCGGGCTGCGCATCGATCACATCGACGGTTTACGCGATCCGGTTGGTTATCTCCGCCGCCTCCAGGAACGAATCTGTCCGGGAAACGGCTCCGGAAAATCAGCTCCGTTCTACGTTGTGGTCGAGAAGATTCTGGGGGCGTGTGAGCTACTGCCCAAAGAGTGGCCGGTCTATGGCACAACTGGTTATGACTTTCTTAATTACCTGAATGGCCTGTTTGTCGACGAAAAGCAAAGCGAAGCCCTGGATGATATTTACCGCCGCTTCAGTCGTATTCAGGTTTCCTACGAAGACCTGGTGTACGAGAAAAAGAAGCAGGTGATGGAGACCTTGCTCGCAGTCGAAATGAATACCTTGGGACGCCACCTTAGCGTGCTCGCGGAGCAAGACCGCTACGCGCGCGAGTTGCCGCGAGGCGATCTAGCCCGTGCTCTGCTGGAAACCATTGCGAATCTTCAGGTGTACCGGACGTACCTCCGCAGCTTTGATGTGGATCCCGGTGAGGCGGAGTATATCGAGACCGCGATCGAGAAGGCCGAACAACGTAATCCCGTGTTGAACCCCGCGTGTTTTGATTTCCTCCGGCAGGTATTGTTGCTGCAGCAGGCGCCGCAATTGTTTCCTGAGCAGCGGGAGGCACGCCTTGCTTTCGTCATGCGCTGGCAACAGTTCACCGGCCCGCTGATGGCTAAAGGTTTCGAGGATTCGCTTCTCTATGTGTACAACCGGCTGGCTTCTTTGAACGAAGTGGGGGGATTTCCGAACTCGTCGGGAATTTCGGTGTCTGCTTTCCACGAATTCGGGAAGCGCCGGCAGAAGCTTTGGTCTCACTCGCTCAACGCGACTTCGACTCACGACACCAAGCGCGCGGAAGATGTTCGCGCGCGCATCAACGTGTTGTCGGAAATTCCATCTGAGTGGGAATTCCGCTTCGAGCGCTGGCAAGAATGGAATCGTCGGAAGAAGCGTGTGGTCGCGGGCACGCCGGTGCCTACTGCGAATGAAGAAATCCTGCTTTACCAGACCATGATCGGGGCTTGGCCATTTAAACCGGAGGACGTCCCCGCATTTCAAAAGCGCCTGCAGGACTACATGGTGAAAGCCACGCGCGAAGCCATGGTCCACACCAAGTGGACCGTGCCTAATGTCCGGCACGAGAAGGCGCTCGTGGACTTTATTGCGGCTATTATGAAGCCCGGCGAAAGCAACGACTTCCTCGCTGATTTTCTGCAATTTCAAAATCAAGTCGCGGTTTACGGTGCGCTCAACGGTCTTTCGCAAGTGCTGATCAAAGTAACTTTCCCCGGGGTGCCGGATTTTTACCAGGGTTCGGAGCTTTGGGATTTGCGTCTGGTAGATCCCGACAACCGCGGCCCGGTAGACTTTCACGACCGAATGTTTCGCTTTGCCGAAGTGTGCCGCAACCCACGGAGCGAACAGACAGAAATTCCTGAATTGCTCGAGAACTGGCCTGACGGCCGAATCAAGCTCTTCATCGCCTGCCGATCATTAAGTTTTCGTGGCGCGAACCCGGAACTCTTCACCAGCGGTCACTACCTTCCGCTAAGTACAACCGGCAGCAAGAAAGAGAAACTCTTCGCCTTCGCGCGCAGGAGTGGTGGCAACTGGGCTTTGGTGCTTACGCCCCGCCTGGTGACCCAGATTGGTCTTCTACACAACATGCTTTGGAGTAAGGAAGCCTGGGGGCAGACTGCCATTACGCTTCCCAGGAATGCGCCGGAAATCTGGACCGACGTCTTCACCGGCCGGACAGTGGAAAGCGCCGTCGCTTCGGGAAAGTCGTCTTTAATGCTACGCGACGTCCTGAGTGATCTCCCATTGGCGCTGCTGGCCGGAGGTTCTGCACGCGTCTCCTGAACGGCATGCCTCGTGCTTGATTTAGATTCTCACCTACTGCAAACTTAGCCGCCTGCAATGACCTTCGTAACTTTCTCGTTATCCTGCTCAGGTCTAAGTTTTCGGTAGCTGCGTCCGCAGCCCGGAGTGGATGTGCGATGAACAGAATTGCTGCCGCTTGCATTTTGTCCCTCTTTCTTTTAGCCGTTCCTTATAACGCCATAGGGCAGGCTTACCCCACCTCGGCTGACGTCGCGAGTCTGCCGATTCTCGCCGATGGTACGCCGGTGAAGTTGAAGGTGAATCGCAATCTTTCCTCCTCCGACGCAAAGTCGGGAGAGAGTGTGGAACTGGAAGTAATTGACGAAGTGCACGTAGGCAACATCATCGTTGTGCAAAAGGGAGGAGCGGCGTTCGGCACCATCTCGGCCGCACAATCGAAGCATAGCGCGGATCACACCGCCAAGCTTGAAGTCGCAGCCGACTACCTGCGCCTTGCCGATGGCGATAAGGCGCCGCTGCGCGGCAGCCCCACCTCTGGAAACACCGCATTGGCGATCGGGCCTTCTTCGGTAGCTGGAAAAGATATCAAGATCCCAAGCGGGGCCGAAGTGACCGCGTACGTGAACGGCAACATTGTCATTGATCCCCGAAAGTTTCCCCAGCTTGGCGGCTCCCTGACACCTATTCCGGCTACCGTGCTCGAGAGTGAAGTTACTGAGATCACCATCACTTCTTCACCAACCAGCGCGGAGGTCTATGTTGACGAGCGACTGGTTGGCGTAGCTCCGGTTAAGGTCATCGTCAAAAATGGAGATCACACCATGGCGATACGCCTGGCGGGATATTCCGGCTGGGGTCGTACATTCCATGCGGCAGGCGGCGCCATGCGATTTGATATAGACATGGACAAAGGCGCGAACCGCGAGCTGCAATACAAGGACGAACTGCTGTCCACGCCAGCCTCACTTTGCGGCGTCCATGAATGCCCTGCGGCGCCGGGAGATGTGGCTCGCGCTGCCCGAGCCAAAAAAGCTCAACAAGCCAAGCAGCCGAATTCAGGATCGAATCAGTAAGTCACGATTGCGCCGGAATGGTCGGGGCCTAGCTGACGGGCGACAACGGTTGTAGCTGGCCATCGCACTGCTGCTAACCTCGACTTGACGTTCCGAGAGGCTGGTCTGTGTTCACGTGCGGGCCTTTCCGAGCATCCGCAGCTTTCCCGATTCTGAAACATTGACCGCATCTATGGTGCCGGTCGCCGAATCCACCGTTGCCGCCTCTCGTTTCTCTCCTGTATTATAGAAATAAGTAATCACTTACATGCGTTTACCAGCCAAAGACCGTCGCGCCCAATTGATCGACGCCGCCATGCGTTTGTTCGCTTCCCAAGGCTTCGACGGGACCACTACCCGGGAGATTGCCGAAGCGGCGGCGGTTAATGAAGCGATCATCTTTCGCCATTTCGCGACAAAAGAGGACCTTTACTGGGCGGTAGTTTCGAGCCAAGTCGAAGCTGCCGGGCGTACGGAGAAGATGCGCCAGCACCTTCTTTCCGAGCGCGACCCGGGAAAAGTGCTGGCGGCGATTGCCGAAAGCCTGCTCGAACGCAGCGAGGCGGATGCCGAATTAACGCGTCTGCTTCTATTCAGCGCCCTGCGCAACCGAGAGTTAACCGACAATTTCTTTCGGACCTACATGGCGGCGACCTACGAGCTGCTCGCGGAGTATTTCCGGAAGATGGTGAAGCGTGGCTACTTCCGCAAGATGGACCCATTGATCGCCGCCCGCGGCTTTATCGGAATGATTTCGAACCACATTCTTGTTCAGGAATTGTTCGGCGGCTCGCGGTATCAGCAGGCAAGCCCGCGGGTTGTCGGCCGCCAATTGGCTGACATTTGGCTGAACGGGGTCTCGCAATCTGGCTATAACGGTCACAATGGACGAACGTCTAAAAAGGAAGTCGGCGTAAACGGAGGCGAGGAGGAGCGCTCGTCGAATGGCTTCGTTCCCAGGTCCCCAAGGAAGCCGGACACTTCGCGGCTCAGACAAGCGGTTTCAACGTAGTTCAGAAGCGCGATACTGTTGATGGGTTTGAAGAGACACTAGGATTTCCGGCAACTCTCCAGACGGTCACCGGAAACAAATTGGTTGATAAAACGGAGCACTTTTAAATGTGGCGTAGAGGCATTTTCATTGGAATTAGCGCATTCATTCTCATTCTGATTTCACTGTTCCTGGCGGGTTGCAGCAAGAAAGAAGTACAAGCCGCTGCTCCCGGCGGCGCAGGTGCACGTCCACCCGCGCCGGTTGTCGTCGCGACCACCCAGCAGCGCGATATCCCTCTGCAGATCACAGCGATCGGGAATGTCGAGTCTTACCAGACGGTGCAAATCCGCTCGCAGGTTAACGGGCAGATCGAAAACATTTTGTTCAAAGAAGGCCAGGACGTCCATCGCGGACAACTACTTTTCCAACTGGACAAAAAGCCCTTCCAAGCCGACCTTGAGAAGGCGATCGGAACTCTGCGCAAAGACGAGGCTCAGGCCGCCAACTCCAAAGCGCAAGCCGAACGCTATGCCGCACTTGAGAAGCAGGGTGTGATTTCACACGAGCAGGCCGATCAGCTCTCAGCGCAAGCTCGAGCCGACGCCTCAGCGGTTTACGCTGATCAGGCCGCGGTGGACGCCGCTCGGGTGCAGCTACAGTACACGGATATCGTGGCGCCAATCGACGCGCGCACTGGTGCTCTTCTCATTAACCTCGGCAATCTGGTTAAAGCTAACGACACGCCTTACCTGGTCCAACTCAATCAGGTCGCGCCGATCTACGTCACTTTTTCCGTTCCTGAAACACAGTTGCAGGAGATCCGCCGCTATCCGACAAGTCAGCTCAAGGTTTTTGCCTATCCGAAAAACCAGGCCACCAACCCGGCTGAAGGCAAACTGACGTTCATTGACAACGGCGTGGACACCTCGACAGGAATGATCAAGCTCAAGGCGACTTTTACCAACAAAGATCGTCGCTTGTGGCCGGGTGAGTTCGTCGATGTGGTTCTGAACTTGGCTACGGAGAAGAATGCGGTCGTGGTGCCCACCAAGGCGATCCAGACTGGACAGAATGGCGAGTATGTATACATCGTCACTTCCGACAATGTTGCTGAGGCCCGCCTGGTAAAGACCGGCGGCACGTATCAGAATCTCACGATTATTGGCGACGGTCTGAATGCTGGGGAGCGCGTTATTGTGAACGGTCAAATCCGTGTAGCGCCCAATGCCAAGGTCATGGTTCAAAACACCACGTCGGATGCCGCTTCACAACCCGCCGGAGGTGGCCAGTGAGTATTGCGGAAACGTTCATTAAACGTCCCATCATGACGACTCTCGTCATGAGTGCGATTCTCATATTCGGCCTGTTTGCCTATCGCCTGCTGCCGGTGAGTGACCTTCCCAACGTGGATTTTCCCACCATTCAGGTCAACGCGTCCTTGCCGGGAGCGAGTCCCGACACCATGGCATCGTCGGTAGCGACGCCGCTCGAAAAGCAGTTTTCCACGATCGCCGGCATCGACTCAATGACCTCGACCAACTCTCTGGGGAACACGTCGATCACCATCCAGTTCAACTTGAGCCGCAATCTGGATGGCGCCGCCCTCGACGTGCAGTCTGCGATCGCAGCCGCGAGCGGCCAACTCCCGCCGCAGATGCCGACCCCCCCGACTTTTCAGAAAGTGAACCCTGCCGATTCGCCGATTCTCTACCTGGCTCTTAGTTCGCCCACGATGAAGCTTTCGGATGTCGACGAAGCCGCAGAGACTACCATCGCACAACGCGTGTCCATGGTCAGTGGAGTTGCCCAGGTGCAAGTCTACGGCTCGCAGAAGTATGCCGTTCGAGTGCAGCTTGATCCGAATGCCATGGCGTCGCGGCAGATCGGCATTGACGAGGTTACGAGCGCATTACAGGCCGGCAATACGAACCTGCCAACCGGCACGCTCTATGCCGCCAATCATACTTTTACGATTCTCTCCAACGGCCAGCGCATGGACGCGCGCCAGTTCGGCCCGATGATTGTGGCGTATCGCAATGGCGCACCAGTGCGACTGAGCGAACTTGGCCGCGTGAGCGACAGCGTCCTGAACGACAAGACCGCCAGTTGGTACAACGGAGACCGCGCTATCGTGCTGGCGATTCAGCGCCAGCCCGGGACAAACACTGTCGAAGTCGTCGACAGCATCAAGAAGCTGCTGCCGCAGCTTGAAGAGCACATTCCCGCAGCCGTAACAGTTTCCACCCTGTATGACCGGTCCGTCTCCATCCGCGCGTCGGTTGACGATGTGAAGTTCACGCTGGTTCTGACCATCGGCTTGGTCATCATGGTGATCTTCATTTTCCTCCGGAATCTGTCGGCGACGATCATCCCTTCGCTTGCCTTGCCGATGTCCATCATCGGAACGTTCTCCGTGATGTACCTGCTGGGGTACAGCCTCGATAACCTTTCGCTGATGGCTTTAACCCTCTCAGTAGGGTTTGTAGTCGATGACGCCATCGTCATGCTGGAGAACATCGTCCGCCACATGGAGATGGGCAAGAGCGCCATGCGCGCTGCTATGGACGGTGCCGGCGAAATCGGCTTCACCATTCTGTCGATGACGCTGTCGCTGGCTGCAGTGTTTATTCCATTGTTGTTTATGGGCGGTATTATCGGACGGCTGCTGCACGAATTCGCCGTGACCATAGGCGTTGCGATCCTGGTATCCGGCTTTGTTTCTCTGACGCTGACCCCCATGCTCTGCAGCCGGTTCTTGCGGCACCAGGCCGCGAGTGAGCACGGCAGGCTCTACAACCTGAGTGAAAGTGTTTTCGACAGCTGGTTACGCGGCTACGACTGGTCGCTGAAGAAGGTTCTGCGCCACAAGTTCGCGACCTTGATGGTGTCTTTTGCCGTCATCGCCCTGACGTTCTATCTGTATTCGATTTCGAAAACCGGCTTTATTCCTGACGAAGATCAGAACCTTGCCTTTGCCTTCACCGAAGCTCAGCAGGGAATTGCCTTTCGCGACATGATGAAATTGCAGCAGCAGGTCGCGGACGTGGTTCGCCACGATCCGAACGTGCTCAACACCATGTCTTCGATTGGCCAGCCTATTAACCAGGGCCGCATTTTCTTCCGTCTAAAAGACAAGAAGGATCGTGTCAACCACATGGGAGCGGTGCAGGTCTTGCAGTCGCTTCGGCCGAAGATGGCCAACATTGTCGGAATTAATGTATTCATGCAGATTCCGCCCACTATCCGAATCGGCGGTAGCTTAACCAAGTCGCAATATCAGTACACGCTGCAGACACCGGACACCGCCGAGTTATATCGCAGCGGGCCCAAGCTCGAAGCAGCCCTTCGCGCGCTGCCCCAGCTCCAGGACGTCACCAGTGACCTGCAGGTGAAAAATCCGCAACTCACGGTGGAAGTCGACCACGACAAAGCTTACGCACTAGGCCTCACGCCCAATCAGGTTTCTGACGCGCTCTATTCCGCTTACGGCACGCGGCAGATCAGCACCATTTACACGCCCAACAACGAGTACTACGTCATCACGGAACTACTGCCGCAATACCAGGACGATCCTCGCCAGTTGTCGCTGCTGTATGTCCGTTCCAGCACCGGAAAGTTAATTCCGCTCGACACCGTAGCCAAACTGGTGCCCTCAGTCGGGCCGCTGACCGTCAATCACCTGGGTCAACTTCCCGCGGTCACGGTGAGCTTCAACCTGAAGCCCGGAGTGGCCCTGGGCGATGCCACCAAGCTCGTCGAGCAGACCGTGGCCAAGGTCTTGCCCGGCGACATCCAGGGCACTTTCCAGGGAACAGCCCAGGCATTCCAAAGCTCGTTCGTGGGCATGGGACTGCTGCTGGTTGCGGCTGTTGTCGTGATTTACATTATTCTCGGAATTCTTTACGAAAGCTTCGTCCACCCCATCACGATTCTTTCTGGCTTGCCCTCGGCCGGCGTAGGCGCTCTGCTTACCCTGATCCTTTTCCACCAGGAATTAAACCTTTACTCCTTCGTTGGCGTGATCATGCTGATCGGCATTGTTAAGAAGAATGCCATCATGATGATCGATTTCGCTCTCGAAGCCGAGCGGGTTGAAGGCAAGCACCCCGAAGAGGCTATCTATCAGGGCGCGCTCGTCCGCTTCCGCCCCATCATGATGACGACAATGGCAGCGCTAATGGGAACGCTGCCCATTGCCATTGGATTTGGTGCTGGTGCGGAATCGCGGCGTGGACTGGGACTAGCGGTGGTGGGCGGCCTGCTCTTTTCACAAGTCGTGACTCTTTACATCACACCCGTGTACTACGTCTACCTCGACCGGTTGCAATCGTTGGTGCGCAGTCGCAAGCGCCGCCGCGTCGCGGATATTGCCGTCAGTGCTGAGCCCGCGAAGGAAACCGCTCTTGCCGGTCACGACTAAGTGAGAGATTACCCGCTAGGCGGAGGCACATCGGTCTTCAGCTTCACCGTTGGTGTGCCCTGTCCTGCAGCTTGCTGACGGTGATTTTCGGCAATGGCATCGACCAACTCCCGCGTGATTCGGTCGTCAATCTCACTCCCGTTCTTCATCGTCACTGGGTAGCGGATCTCCGCCTCGAGTCCACCGGAAGTGAATCGCAGATATGTTCGCGGACGAAACTCACTGGTCGACGTGTACCCTAATGTGCGTTCCATCTGCCGACGTTGCCGGTCCATGTCGTCCTTGTATTCGGCAAACACATTGTCCACTACCTTCGCCAGGTCTCGCTGAACAGAGTGATAATCGCCATCACCCGGCAACGTGAGCGTGATTTCATGCCAGGCGAAATTCGTCCCGGGAATTTGCTTGAACAGACCCGCGGTCGGCTGGAAGACAATGGAATTGGAGAACGCTACGATTCGGCCTGTGGGGATCTCCGATCCGCTACTGCTCAGTTCCATGAGGTGCAACCGCACTAGCCCGACTTCCACAACTTCGCCGGTAACCCCCGCAACCTGTACGCGATCGCCGACTCGAATACCGAACTTGCCGATGAGAAAAAAGTAGCCCGCCACAGAAAGAATCACGTTCTGCAGCGCCACCGCTACACCCGCTGTGATCAGGCCGGCAAAAGTCGCCACCGATCCCAGTTGGCTGGCAAACGCGAAGGCCACGACCATAGCGATCGCAAACCACATGACAATTTTGCGAATCAGAAGAAACTGATAACGCCGGCGCTGGTCCTGAACGTAGCGGTAAATCGCCTTGCGCCAAAGATCCGCCGCTCCCAGCACGCAACCCAGAACCAGCACCAGGATAAGTAGCCGCAGCAATAAACCCCTGATATCGGTCGCGTAGCGGTTCTTGATAGTGCTCTGCCAATTCAGCAAGTTTCGCTTGTACAAGTCGAGCAAAATGGATTGCTTGCTCAGTGGCAGAGTAGCGGCGGAGAGCTGCTTGAATTGGGCGGTTAACGTATCTAGTTGTTTCTTCTGCTGTGCCAATGCGGCCGGATCCGCCGTATCCGCCTGCTGCGCTATGGCATCGCCTTGCCTCGTCAAGTCCTTCAAGCGGGCGACTAGCGGGCTCCGCAGTTGCTTGCCCGCGTCCATCAAGGCATCGGTCGCTTTCATCCGGTCATTAATGGTTCGAAACTTACCCGAAAGGGAAAAGATATCGGCCGTGAGGCCCCAAATCCCGCTTGGCTCAGCCTTGCTCTCAGAGATCGCGGGAGAAACACGCGTTTGGCTGGTAGATTGGCTTGAAGAGCCGCCACTCGTGCTTCCAGCAACATCCACGGGCACAGTGCGTGATAACGCCTCGATCTGTCCTTTTAGATTGCTCGTCCCCAGGTTGCCGCTGGCCGAGCTTCCCACGAAGTCGGCCATGTTGCGGATAATGTCGCGACGCGCGTTCGCCAAATCAATTTCGCTCTGCAGCTCCGAAACCGTTGCCTCGAGCTCGCGGCGCCTCTTCCCGCTAGCGAACTCCAACTTCTGCCGGTCGGTTTGTAATTCCGCCTGCGCATCTTTAATCTGCTGGTCGATTTTGCTCGCTAATTGGACCAACGACTGGTATCGCGATCCTCCCGAATTTTGGTTCTCGTCGACCTTCACGTTGCCCGGGGGAGCAAATTCCGCTTCCGCCCTCGCGTAGTCGAAGCCAAGATGCACGATCTGATCCGCCAACGGACGGTTATCGTTAACAATGATTACGTCGTCAGGTCCGGTCGCAATGCTCCTCTCGATATCCATTTGCCGGTACCAGTTGATCGTCTGGTCCAGAAATTGCAACACGTCTGACCGGTCTGTGCCCGTGGCCAGATTCTGCGAACGCATGCTGCCCACCGCGAGCGCCAACAGCAGAGCTACGGCTCCAATACGGACTTCGCTTGTCCAGCTCCTGGACCGTTTAGCAACCGCGATGTTTTTGGGGAGAATTGACGTCATTTTCCTCAGGGTCATTTATTGACAAAAGCGAGGCACAACGCGATCCGGCCCGCTAAGTGGAGCGTAGACCTTCTGCACCGCGCTGTTTGAAACGCGCTCTCAAGCTCAGTGTAATCGATCACGACATCCCGCGGGTTGCAACGGCGAGACTCCTGATGCCGTTCTACCGGGGGCTTGCATTTCCTGCAACCCAGCAGCGCTCCCGTACTGGGCGCCAGAGCTTCGCCTCCGGTTATGGAGCAAATTGCTGACAGTATGTTCTCAAACTGGTGGTACACTCTTCAGCCAGTATTACGGTTGTGCCGTTCCATTTCCGCCATTTTTTCACCAGGCTGGCCGCTATGCGCCCGTCGCGCTTGCTTCGTTGCAGCATTGGAAGGACACGCATGCGGGTCCTTTCCCTCCGACTTTTTTCAAGGCTACTTCTTGCCTCGCTGCCTTTCGCCCTCTTGGCAGTCTCAGTGCAGGCGGAGGATGCTTATTCGTCCGCGTCTGCTGTGCCTTCGGTCAGCGCGGCGCAAAGCGGAGTGGTCACTCCACACATCCGCAATAAGGATATGAAATACGACATCGACCGGATTGGGCATCGCAACATAGGCAGTGGCCTGAACCTGTATTCCATCGAGAGAGAGGAACAACTGGGTCAGCAACTTGCCACAACCGTCGATCTCACCAGCAAGCTGGTCAACGATCCGGTCATTACCGAATATGTGAACCGAATTGGCCAGATCATTGTGCGTCACTCGGATGCTCAGGTTCCGTTCACTATTAAGGTCATCGAGTCAGACGAAATCAATGCGTTTGCTCTGCCCGGCGGCTTCTTCTATGTCAACACGGGGTTGATTCTGGCTGCTGACAATGAAGCTGAGTTAGCGGGACTCATGGCTCATGAAATCGCGCATGTCGCTGCCCGTCATGCCACTCGGGCCGAAACCCGACAGCAGATCTGGAATGCGCTGTCAGTGCCTCTGCTCTACCTTGGCGGCCCCGCCGGGATGGCGCTCCGCAGCCTGGCCGGCGTGGCCGGACCCATGTCATTTCTCAAGTACACACGGGACGCTGAGAGAGAGGCGGACCTGCTGGGCGTCGAGTACGAGTACGCGACGGGTTACGATCCCCAGGCTTTCGTACAATTTTTCGAGAAACTTCAGTCTCGCAAAAAGCATTCTCGCAAACTGGTGGCAAAAGCCTTTGCGACGCATCCCATGACAGACGATCGCATCAGGCGGGCCCAAAAAGAAATTGCCATCATGCTGCCGACGCGTTCCGATTACATTCTCGATACCAGTGAATTCGAGGAGGTAAAAGCTCGACTGGGATCCTCGCTCGTCTCTTACCACATCACTCATGACGGGAAGCCCAAGCTTCACCGACACACCAACGACGAGCCAGATTCAGGCGCAAAATCTGACGATGAGCAAGAGCCGGTGCTGCATCGCCATCCGAGCGGTTAATGCGGGGTTGAGTTAGGCTTTGCCCTCGCAATCACGGCGGTCATTGCTAACATGCAAAAATGTGCCGCTTTCGTCCCCGTATTTACCCACTAATTGACCCATTTTGGCATTTTCCTTGTGCAAGATAATGCCGTACGTTGCACAGCCGTGCATGTTTAACAGCAAAAACTATCAATCTTGACAAGCTTTCCAGAGCACGCGATAACAGTAGTGCCTGGATATTTCTCTCCCGAACTCCTCCCCTTAATATTCGCGCGATAAAACCTCCTCCCCCGCCAATCCTAGGAGGACGATCAATGTCGACAGCTGTTCAGAAGCGTTGGCTCTTCGCGGCCGCGTTTCTGCTGTTGTTAGCTCCGTTCGCGGTGGCCGACAGCATGACGCTCACCAGCGCAGGCAATATCGTTATGGCGGGCGTTTATGTAGGTCCGTACACGGCAACCGTGAATGGCGTCACTACTACCGTCATCTGTGATGACTTCGCAGATGAAACCTACCTGGGTGAGTCATGGACTGCCAGCTCGACGACTTTCTCCAGTCTGGGTTCGACTCTGAATACTCAGAAATGGAATCTTTCGGGGTCGCAACAGACGCAACTCTACAATGAAGCCGCGTGGCTGGTCACTCAGCTCCTTGCGGCCACAAACCCAACCACCATCGGCGAAATTCAGTTCGCGGCGTGGGCGGTGTTCGACAAGAACGCAATTCCTTATCTGAGCGCCTACAACTCTGCTTGGGGCGCAGCCGCGCAAGGCTGGCTGAATCAAGCAGCATCGCAAAACTACTCTTCCGCAGATTTTTCGAATTTCACGGTGTACGTTCCGACTGGAGACTATAAGTGTCCGGCAGGGAACTGCAGCACGACTCCGCCCCAGGAATTCTTGAGCATGAAGGTGCCTGAGGGTGGAAACCCAATTGTTTATCTGCTCACCGCCGGGCTCGCATGCTTTGCGGCGATCTTCTGGCGGAACAAACAGGGCAGAGAACTGGCGTAAGAGCGCTTCTCCTTATTACTCGGGCGCAGCTTCGGCTGCGCCCATTTTTCTGTAGCTCCGAGCTCCTAGACCTGTCCTCTTAAGCACTACAACTCTACCTCAGAATGGCTGTCCGCTTCCTATGCCGGCCATTTTGTCCTCAATTGAAGATTTGCGACACTCAGAAGTCTTAAGCCTTATTCGCGTGCGTGCGCACGCACCTGGTCCGAATGGGCACCTGCCCCAACAAGACATCCCTGGCCGTTTATCGTGTGAATCGCCAAGACCGGCATCCACAGGCCGGTTCGAAGAGCCGCACGAATGGGCATGGTCGCTTACAACTGCCTGTGTTCACATAAGTTCGCGAGATTACCTTTAATCCCAAATCTCTAAAGCCGGAATCACTTGCGAGTGTTAGTCCAAAAGCATGAAAGCCAGCAACCCTTTAGAGAGTGTACGATCGGCCACCCACCCGTTACTGCTCCGTGGTCCCTCGTCAGATTGATGGCTGACCTTCTGAGAGGTGTTCAAGCTTTGCTACAGGCAGCACAATCAGCGTGCGATTGCGCTAAGCACTGCGAATCGGGCCATCATGACCAATTTCTCCGCACTAGGATCACAGCTACGGTCACATCGTTCCGAGTCGCGCGAGGGTGTCTCGCTAGCGGCTGATGCCGCAGCAATCAACCATGAATTCCCGACACGGCTGCTTCAGCTCGCTGTTGTAGGGTTGCTGCTGGTCACGCTGTCAGGCTGCCAGGGGGTCAGTGCAAATCCAAAGCCCTCAAACGGCGGCTCGATTGCCGGCCAGCTCGACGTCTCTCCCGCCAGCATAAATTTTGGGAATGTTCCAGTAGGGACCACGAAGAAGATTGCGGCCACCGTAAGTAACACCGGCGGCGTTGCCCTCACAATATCGCAGGCTGCAGCATCTGGAAGCGGATTCGCTTTTTCCGGCATGACCCTCCCCACGACTCTTGCCGCCGGCCAGAGCGCGACTGTTTCGTTGATCTTTTCCCCTGAGGCCACTGGTGCGGCAAGCGGATCTCTTTCGATAACTAGTGACGCCTCCAATCCTGCCGTGACTTTGCCTCTCGCTGGCACCGGTGTGGCTTCGGGCATGTTGACCGCGAACCCGCCGAGCCTCACGTTCGGAAATGTGCTGATTGGCAGTACGCAGAGTTTGGCAGTGAATGTCAGCAATGCTGGCACGTCTGGCATCAACATTTCGGAAGTAAGCGCCAGCGGTACCGGATTTGCTGTGAGCGGCCTGACAGCGCCCGCGAGCCTGGCTGCCGGCCAAAGTGCAACCCTGAATGTAACGTTCAGCCCGCAGGCTACGGGCGCAGTCACCGGTTCGGTTGCGATTGTCGGCGATACGGCCAGCGTCAACATTGCATTGGCCGGAGCCGGAGTGACGGCGGGAACGTTGGTCGCCAATCCCGGCAGCGTCAGCATGGGGAGCGTACAAATTGGCGACACTCAGTCGCAAACCTTCCAGCTCACGAATTCGGGCGGCAGCGCCGTAATTATTTCGCAGGCGGCCATGACTGGCTCCGGACTTACTTTCACCGGCTTGACCGTGCCTTCCACGCTGGGCGCCGGCGCCAGTGAAACGATTACCGTCACGTTTGCGCCTCAGGCCTCGGGTGCCGTCAATGGCAACCTTGCAATCGTAAGCGACGCGTCCAACTCCACGTTAAACGTCGCTATTTCAGCAACCGGCCTGGCCGCGGGTTCATTGACGGCAAGCCCTTCCAGTCTTAATTTTGGCAACGTCCAAGTAGGAAATAAGCAGACGCTTTCCGAGAGTCTGACCAACTCCTCGACGTCAAGCATTACGGTGAGTCAAGCCTCGGCCACCGGCAGCGGCTTTAGTTTCAGCGGGCTTACTGTCCCGCGAACAATTGCGGCTGGTCAGAGCGCGACCTTCAATGTCTCGTTCGCTCCTACAAAGAACGGAAACAGCAGCGGAAGCATTTCGATCATTTCCGACGCGCCTAACCCGAACCTCTCGATTCCACTTTCGGGCAACGGATTCACGCCTAGCCAGCTCAGCGTCTCGCCGACATCTATGAACCTGGGCAGCGTGGTGGTCGGACAGAGCCATAGCAGCTCAGGCACGCTTTCCGCCAGTGGCGGCAATGTCACCGTAAGCTCGGGAAGTTCCAACAGCGCCGAGTTTGTCCTGAGCGGAATTTCGTTTCCTGTGACCATCAACGCGGGGCAGAACGCATCTTTTACGGTTACGTTCACGCCACAAAGCTCCGGTAGCGCGTCCGGGGCGATTACGTTTGTAAGCAATGCGACCACCTCGCCGACCGTGGAGTCAGTCTCCGGCACTGGCACTGCGCCGCCGCAGCACAGCGTCGATCTGACCTGGACCGCGAGTACGTCGGTGGTAGCCGGATACAACGTCTATCGCGGTGCAAATCATGGTGGACCGTACTCGAAAATCAACTCCAGTCTCGACCCCAATACTGCTTATACGGATTCCGCTGTGCAGGCGGGCGCAACTTATTACTACGTCGCGACCGCTGTCAACTCCAGCGGTGGAGAGAGTACTTACTCCAATGAGGTCCAAGCCGTAATTCCCACACCTTAGCTCTGAAGAGATGATTTCGGAGCTTTGGCTCCGTGCGGCCGGCCATGTTACGAGGGCACATCCATAACCGGCGGCCGAGATGAGCGACCCGAATTCCGCACATCTATTCGCACGCGACTCTCACTTCCAACACCAAAGCACGCACGGACCCCGGCCACTCCAAGCTGTTTACCGCGTGGCAGAAATGTTTGTTTCTCCTCCTCGGTACTCATTAGTGCATGTCTTTCGTTCGACAGCTGGGGTATGTACTTCCGAGAGTCTGGGATGCACGTTCGTCATCTAGAGATCTTTTCGCCAGCGTTGATAATCGCGCAATAGCGTACGAAAAATGCCCCGAGGTAGTCGGTAAGCACATCGTTCGCTGCGGCTCCATCATCCCCCCGTGCCGATAGGCACGAGCAAGAGAGGCGACGCCTTGAAACGTCCCTATTTGCTATGGAGAACCGGTTGGACTTGTCTAACCCTCCTCGGCATTCTTATCTCGCCCCTACTATTGTCCGCAGGTATCAACCCAAATCGTTCCGTGAATTTCGGCAATGTTGCCGTGGGAGGCAGCAGCACGTTAGCCATCGCTTTGACCAATAAGGGCAAGGCAACGCTTACCATCTCCCAGATCACGGTCAGTGGACCGGGGTTCAGTTTTACTCCTATTGCTTTGCCACTCACTCTGGATCCGGGACAAAGCACTAACCTGTCGTCCACATTTGCTCCGCTGAATACGGGGTATGTGGTCGGCAGCATCGTGCTCACGAACTCCATGAGTCACGGCAATCAGTCGAACTCGATATCTTTGTACGGCACTGGCACCAGCGCAGGCACCCTGGTTGCGAATCCCAGCAGCTTGACGTTTTCCAACGTCACAGTCGGCACCACGCAATCACTGACCGAAACCATCACCAACTCCGGATCATCCTCGATATCCATTTCGAGTGCGGCCCCCAGTGGCAGTGGTTTCAGCATTAGCGGATTGAATGTCCCGCTGACACTCGCCGCCGGACAAAGTCAGAGCTTCACCGTCTCGTTTTCTCCGCAATGGACGGGCAACTTCACCGGTACTGTGGCTATTACCAGCACTGCGGTCAACTCGCCACTGAACATCTTGCTTAGTGGTACAGCGGTTGCCGCGGGAACCTTAGTCGCGAATCCAGCTTCATTGAATTTCGGCAGCGTGCAAGTAGGGAGCAGCCTGTCGCTTTCCGAGACGCTTACCAATACTGGCGGATCAAGCGTGACGGTCTCACAAGTTTCGGCAACCGGTCCCGGATTCAGTGTTTCGGGATTAACCTTGCCCATGACCCTGGCAGCAGGTAAGAGCTTTACTTTTAACGCCACCTTCGCCCCGACTGCCGCCGGTAATGACAGCGGAAGCATTTCGGTGACCTCGACTGCGTCCAATCCAAATCTCTCCATCTCGCTATCCGGCACCGCGACCAGCCCGGGCCAACTGACGGTCTCTCCTGCGTCGATGAATTTCGGAAACGTCGTGGTGGGCGGCAGTCAAACTCAAACGGGGACGATAACCGCCAGTGGCGCCAGCGTGACGCTCACTTCTGATAGTTCGAGCAATTCCGTCTTTACTCTGAGTGGCATCTCTTTGCCACTGACTCTCGGCATAGGGCAGAGCGCTTCGTTTTCCGTGACCTTCACGCCTCAGACTGCGGGCGCGGCCTCGGGCACGATTTCATTTGTCAGCAACGCCACAAACTCGCCGGCCAATGAAAGTGTTTCCGGTACTGGAACCACGCCGCCACAACACAGTGTCGCCCTATCGTGGAAGGCGAGCACCTCAGTAGTGATCGGTTACAACGTCTATCGGGGCCTCACTTCGGGCGGCCCATATACCATGATCAACTCTCTGGACCCCACAACTGCGTATACCGATTCGGGCGTCCAAGCGGGCCAAACTTATTACTATGTAACCACGGCAGTCGACTCGGGTGGGAATGAAAGTACCTATTCGAATCAGGTCTCGGCGGCGATCCCGACTCCTTAAAAAAAAAGCTTATGAGGATCGATTCGGCCGCTAAGCGAAACAACTGAGTCCTGGAGCTTGTCAGTCCGCTGTCTACAAAATATATACACGCGCCCAAGCGCGCGTCACATCAAGGGTTTGCGGCACAAAGCTCCACCGCATGCCCTTCTGTGATATTCCCCACAATGGCTCTCTCGTGGACACTGGGAACGCCATGCGTACTCTCCCCCAGTACCTCCATGGGCGAATCTGGGTTGCCATTGCAATCGTAACCCTGACCGTCCTGCCTTTTGGCGAAAGCCGCGCCGCCGCAGAGCAGTTGGCCTTCAATCCCGCCAATTCTGCTTTTGGCAAAGTTTTGCTGGGCAAATCGCCCACTGTGTCCGTCACTGTGTCCAACGCCGGCTCGACTTCTGTCACGCTGAAATCCCACACCATCAGCAACGCCGCTTTCACTACCAGTGGGCTGAATCTTCCGTTGACCTTGGCGGCGGGCGAGAGCACTACGTTCAAAGTGAAGTTTGCTCCCCGTTTTGCGGGAGCTGTGAACGGCCAAATTTCGCTGGCGAACACGGGACCTAATTCACCGCTGGTGATGAATATCTCTGGAGAAGGCGTGGGAGCCGCTCCTTTGCTTGCCAGTCCCTCGGCCATTACTTTCCCCGGCATCCCCGTGGGGCAGAGCGAGACGGCTTTTGAAACTATTACAAATACCGGTCCTTCGAAAGTCATCCTGTCCAGTGCCGCGACATTTGGCTCCGGATTCAGTTACAGCGGTCCGAATCTTCCCGCCACCCTGAAACCGGGCGCCAGCATTACGTTCAACGTAAAGTTTGCGCCGACCTCCGCCGGGAACTCGTCCGGCAGCATGGTTGTCGTTTCGAGTACCTCAAAATTGGCGGTCTCCGCCAAACTTTCGGGGACCACATCGAGTGCTGGCCAACTCACGGTTACCCCGGCCTCGGCCAATTTCGGAAACGTGACTGTCGGCTCCAGCAGCAGCCACACGGCGACGCTTTCTGCTCGAGGTGCCAGCGTTACGATTTCCTCGGACAATTGGTCTGGCAGTTCGGAATTCAGCATTAAGGGTCTGAATCTTCCGTTAACCCTCAAGGCCAACCAGAGCGCGACCTTTACGCTGACATTTTCACCGCAGTCCAACGGACGCGCATCCGGCACCCTCTCGTTCAAAAGCAACGCCTCCGACAATCTTCTGAACCAATCGTTAAAGGGAACCGGAGTTACCGCACAACACATGGTCGGGCTTACTTGGGATCCGAGTACCTCTCAGGTGTCTGGATACAATGTCTATCGTGGCAACAAATCGGGCGGGCCCTATCACAAGATCAACGCTGGCCTCGACCCAAATACCAACTATTCGGACAGCACCGTGCAGAGTGGCGTGACCTATTTCTATGTGACCACCGCGGTCGATGGCGGCGGTAAAGAAAGCAGCTATTCCAACCAAGTCAAGGCTGTGGTGCCTTGATGCACCGCGCGCTTAGGCACGCGCGTCGCTAGCCCCTACCTTGCCGTCCACCCACCATCGATCAGCAATGTATGTCCGGTTATGAGCGAAGCGGCGTCTGAAGCCAGGAAAACTACCGCACCGGCTACTTCCACGGGCTCCCCAATGCGGTGCAAGCCAGCAATTCTATCTACCACGTCCGCGCGATTTGCCGGATGCGAGAGATATTCCTGAGTGCCAGGCGTATCAATGAAGGTCGGCGCCACCGCGTTGACGCGAATGTTGTACCTTCCCCATTCCACTGCCAGACACTTCGTCAGGTGCGCGATTGCCGCCTTGGTCATGCAGTAAATGCTCTCGTTAGGTAGAGCAGCGAAGCCAGCTTGTGAACTCATGTTGATGATGCATCCACGCTTCTGCCCGATCATGGTTCGCGCCGCAGCCTGGCTAGCGAAAAACGTCCCTTTCAGATTCACCGCCAGCGTGGCATCAAAATCTTCTTCGCGCACATTCTCCGCTGGATTTTCCGGTGCGATTCCTGCGTTGTTGACGAGAAGGTCGAGGCGCCCGAATCGACGAACGGTCTCCGCGATCGCGGCGCGGACTTCATCCAGTCGCATTACGTCCATTTGGAGCGGCAGCGATTTGCGGCCCAGAGCGGCCACCTCTTCAGCGAGTTCCGCTCCGCTGTCTTTCGCGCGCAGCCCAAGGGCTACATCAGCGCCAGCCTCCGCAACCGCCAGCGTGATCGCCCGGCCAAGTCCGCGGGCTGCACCCGTCACCAGCGCTACCTGGCCACTCAGATCGAATCGAGGAAGTGCGTTCATACCTCGTTTCTACCACGTGTGATAGTGCTTGCGAGGGGAATCAACAGTTTTCTGTGAACAGCTGCGCCGACCTAAGCAAGACTCGCGTTTTGCTCAATATCTTGAGCGGCCTGGGCGAGATCCTCAGGCCTTCCCAGATCGCGCCAATAATAGTCATCGGCACGAAAGCTCAGAATTCGCTCTCCGGCAGCGGACAAACGCAGGTAGGTGTTGATGATCGAAAACGCTCCGTCCTCCATCATCATGGTCAACAAGCGTGGAGAGATAATGTGGATTCCACAAAAAGCAAGCGCTTGGACGTTCTCTCCTGAACCTGGAACGGGAGCCGTCTGATCCTGCCCAGATTGCCTGCCACAAAGTTGCGAATCGCTATTGAAGAGCAGGTAACGCGAGGTCTTCCGGTCCTGCATTGCCAGCGTCGCCAGGGCATGCTGTTTATTATGGAATTGCAGCATGCGGCCTAAATCAATCGAGCTGATGACATCGACATTATGTAAAACGAACGGTTCGGCACGGTCAGCAGAGCTGAAAAAAAAACGCGCGGCCTTCTTCAGCCCCCCACCCGTGTCCAGCAGAATCTGCTCGCGGGAAACCTCGAGATTCATGCCGAAATTGCTCTTCTGTTTGAGGTAGTCCACCAGCATGTCGGCAAAGTGGTGCGCATTGATAATTACGTCTTTTATCCCAAAGCCGCGCAAGCGGGTGAGCGTGATTTCCAGCAACGTACGTCCGCCGACTTCCACCAGGGCTTTCGGCCGGTTGTCGGTAATTGGGCGTAAGCGCGTGCCCAGGCCGGCTGCCAGAATCATCGCTCTCATTTGGCCATCTTCTCTAATTCAAGATGCCGCACAATGACTTGCACATTATCGCGTTCACGCAAGCGTTTCGCCATTTGCTCGGCAAAATAAACGGAGCGATGTTGCCCGCCCGTGCAGCCGAAGGAAATCATGAGATTCCTGAATCCGCGATCCTGATAATTGGCCACAGTCGCATCTACCAATGATGCCGCGTGGGCGAGGAATTCGTGGGCGCTCGTCTGCTGCTGCAGGTAGTCCACCACGGGTGTGTCTTTGCCTGTGAGTGCCTTAAATCGTTCCTCACGGCCCGGATTGGGAACTGATCTGCTGTCGAACACGAAGCCGCCACCGTTTCCCGTTTCATCTTTGGGCACGCCCCCGCGATGAAAAGAAAAGCTGAAGATTCGCACTACAAGCTTGCCTGTAGCGGATGCCGCGCTTGCCGATGTCGAGTCCTGTTCCATGTCCAGGCTCCGCAATTTCTCGGAACCTAGCATGGCGGTGAATGCCTCGAGCAACGTGGGGAGTTCAACAGGCAGTTGAACGTTGTGCAGTAACCAGCGCACATTCTTGAGGGCAAACGGCACGCTCTGGAGAAAATGCGCCTTGCGTTCGTAGAAGCCGCGGAATCCGTATGCACCTAAGGCCTGCATGATGCGCACGTAGGCGAAGGCATAGTAGTGCCGCATGAAAGTGTCGCGATCAACACTGATGAACTTCTCCAGCTCGTCAAGATAGTCATCCAGTAATAAATCGCGAACGTGCGGCGGCAGGTCAGCCTTTGCGTCATACAGCAGCGACGCGACGTCGTAGTGGAGTGCGCCCTTGCGTCCTCCCTGGTAATCCAGAAAGAACGGCTGCCCGTCGCGCAACATGACATTACGGGATTGGAAATCTCGGTACAGAAAGTAGTCGTGCTCAGCCGTCAGCAAAAACTTCGTGAGTCGGGCGAAATCGTGCTCGAGAGCCTGTTCATTGAACGGGATTCCCGCGAGACGCAAAAAATAGTATTTGAAATAGTTGAGGTCCCAGGCAATCGACTGACGGTCGAAACTGGACCTGGGATAACAGACTTTGTAATTCAAATCTCGTCCAGCCTCGACCTGGAAGCGCGGCAATACAGCCAAAGTTCTTTTGTATGCCTCAGTAGCATCGGGGCCAATCTCCTCGCCGGCACGGTTTTGCGAGAGAAATTCGAACAGGGTTGTGTCGCCCAAGTCCTCTTCCAGATACGCGTTGTGCTCAACATCTTCAGCGTAGATTTCGGGCACGGGGAGGCCATGGGAGCGAAAGTGTCTCGAAAAATTCAGGAACGCGACATTCTCTTCGCGCACGTCATAGACGATGCCTATGGCACTATGAGCATCGTTACCGAGGCGAATGATGCTACGCGCTGACCCGCCCAATTGGCCCTGCAAGGGTTTCACTCGAACTGCCGGCGAGCGGAAATGCCGCTCAAATAGTTTCTGGAGAATATCCATCTATCAATCCAAAAATCCCGCCTCCAGGCGTGCCATCACAACGATATCATTGGCCCAAGGTCATGCGTCGACTTCAATAGATTGACATATGAAGCCGTGGCGCGAGAAAACTGATTGAGATCTGACGCCTCGGCCGGAATGGCTTTCTGCCGACGTGAATGAAACGCTGACTAGGAGGGCATTGTCGCGCCAGACTGCAGCCGATCCTGGATTCTGTCCATGAGTCGGGATGCCGCTTGGCCTGCGTCCAACGTGCAGAAATCGTTACCCAGTTCCACGACGGGCGCGCGCATACAGGCCTGCTCAAACTCTTTCTGGGTTGCCGGTGACGCGTTCAAGTTCGGGCCCAGCAGAAGTAAAGCAGGGCGGGTTACCCGGAGCAGAATCAGAGCATCGTGAAGATTTCCCGTGGTTTGAACATCGTATCCGCGCTTTTTCAGGAACTCTCGCACATAAGCGAGCACGTCACAGTTGTGGTCGACGCACAGAACGGGAGGTCCGGAGGTACTCGTGGATTCTGGCGCAGAACGGCGCTTATAGAATGCCGAAATCGCGCTCTCCTCGGACTGGTGGATCTCAAACACTCTATCAAGATTCGTCATTCTGAGCAGGTTGTCGATCGCCTGCGGCACGTTGCACAATTTCAGATCACCCTGCGACCTCCGTAGTCCAGTTAGCAATCGCACCATCATTCCCAGGCCGCTGCTGTCGATCAGTGCCACGTCGCCCAGGTGCAACACGAAATCCTTGTGTTCTGGCATCAATCCAAGGATCTGGGAGCGCAACGATTCCATTTCCGCCCCTGCCACGACCCGTCCAGTGCACTGGACAACGATCACGTCTCCTATTTCACGCGTGTTCAGTGCAAGCCGCATTTTCTCCTCCTAAAACGACCTCACGCCATCGACCTGCGACATTATAGATACAAAGAAATGATCGGCGACATAGAAATGCGGCTGGCTGGAAGGTGCCGCGCTATGATCTGAAGCCAAATTCAAAGGCAAGAGATGGGGCAGGCAAAGTCAACCAGGTTCGAAGACCTGGGCGCAATTTGTCCGATACCAAACCTTAGTGGCTATTCGGTCAACGTGCCACGGCAAGACTGAAGTTGCCGTCATAGGGATCGCCCGGATAGGGAATTTGTTTCGTAACCACCGTCAATTTTCCCGTCGCCGCATCAACAACGAAGGAATTGGTCGCACCGATACACTGATCGAAAACACAGGATGGCTCCAACTTAAGGTCTCCAACGTACACGAACCTGCCCGACGGGTCGGCGACAACTTTCTCCGGCTCATGCAAGATGTCCTGGCCTGACCTGGCTAGCGGGAGCAGAGTGCCGCTGCTCGTGTTGATGCGGAAGGTAGTGATGACATTAGTCGTGTTTCCTGAGAAGAAGTTGGTGTTACTGGTATAGAGGAAATTGTTGACGCGGTCGATCGCCAGCCACTGCTGCAGGGGATTCTGGAACGGTGAACCGGAAACCTCAGTCAGTGCGCCCGTCTGCTCGTTGATCTTGAATCCCGAGAGTGTGTCGTCGTTATTCATCGCGTAGAGGAAGTTCTTGTCGAGTCCCAACATAGTGACGGATCGGGAAGGGAACGGCGAACCGGTGACCTCGGAGAGAGTGCCAGTGGTCGTATTCAAGCTGAAGCAGGCAATGCCGCTGGATTCGCCAAGGAAAACGTACTTGTCCGCGACGTCACTGATGACCCAGCCGAGGAATGTCTCGTTAGTCACGGGAATGCGGTCAGTTTCGCTGATCGCACCGGTGGTGCGGTCAAAGCGGAAAACGCTAAGAAAGAAATCGGAGTTGACGTCTTCCCCTATGGAGAACAGGAATTCTCCTTTGGCGTCAGGGAAAAATGACGCGTAAACATCAGATGGATCGCCGGGAAAAGGAGAGCCGGGAACTGCCAGCAGAGAGCCGCTCGCCTGGTCGATCCGATAAATGTAGATGACTGGCCCGGCGATATAGGAAGGTGCATACGCGAAGTGATTGCTGGGATCCACGAAAGTCGCGGCTGCAGTTCCCAGGTTCTTTATAAAGCGAAGACCGCCGGTGTTGGGATTAATTGCCATTTCGTACGATCCCGCCACATAGAGAAATTTTCCCGGCGGGGGCGTCTGAGGAGCTTGCACGACGGCCTGAGCCGCGGCAGACGCCGCCAACATAAGCCCCAGGAACCCAGGCAAGAGCGCGGCCCATAGCGGTTGAAGAGTGTTTCGGAAAGGAATTTCGAGTTGGAAAATGAGTTCAGGCTCAGACGAACGAACTGACATGACTACTTCTTCCTGTGGTGCAGATTGATCCTCGGCAAAGCTGCGTAGCGAGAAGACATCGCACGGATCAGCATTTCTGCCTTTGACGTTTAGATATAGGGGGTGCTGAAACGGGTTGCTCCGGCTTGGATGTTGTCAGATCGCGCTTCGGCCGTCGTCGCGGCACGCGCGGCTCGCATGATAAGTGAATTGTTCAGGGACAATGGCGCGCCCTGAGACATTCGACGTCGCGACCCATTGATCGTATATCCTTGCCGATTGGCGTAGAAGTCAGCGGTATTGGGGACTGACGAAACGCGCAAATACTCCTCCTTATGGATGTCTCTCTACATCCGCTCGATCTTCGCCACGGTGGCAGTAAGCCAGGGCGAACACGCCATTTCGCTATCAACCGAAAATCAACTACTTCGTCGCCTTGTAGCCCTTGGTCCCGGGAGCAACGAGCGGGGTCTTTTCGCCCATGATGCCGTAATTGCCGATATAGTAATTCGCGAACCCACCGGGCATGAAGTGGTCGGTAAAGTCAGCAATCGTGACAAATGTCGGACGTGCCCCACTGATGCCAATCTTGAATTGTCCCCCGGCGTGCGCAATCGAGATGGAAACGCCATCCGAATAGGTGCGAGTTGCGGCCATCACCGTGCTCTTGGCCGGCGTGTAGTAGGTGATGTCCTGGTTGCGGGCAGTGATGTTCCACGCAAGGATGTTTTGCGACAGCAGCGTACCGATGGTGCCGTCGGTGGTGATCGTGCCGAAGACGGTCATCAGGAGCGGATTGGTGGCAATGGTCGGCACGTGCACTTGGAATACATTGGGCCGGCCTGCCAGCAGGGAGGCCGCCCGATACCGTGTGTGATTTGCCTGGTTGAGGTCCACATAGTTAAGACCCCAGATTTCATCCTGCCATCCGGCCATGCCGCCGGGGTAACCGAGAGTGGAGCTCAACTGGGTGAAGTCAGCGACCACCACGTTGGTGGCGATCTGTCCACCACCGCCGCCACGGCTGAAGAAAAGCGCGCCGCCATCACGAACCCCGTCGGGCGAGGTCGGCACGAAGATCTTGTTGCCGTCAGTGGTAACGCTGGAGATGCCGAACGCATTGCTGTCTTTTTCTGTCCAGACAAAGTCGGTGGTCTGAACGACTTTGAGATTCCAATCAACAAAATTCGCAGCCGTAAGCTGGCCAACCGTGCCGTCGGTCGTAACGGTTCCGGCGATGCGCCAGCCATTCGTCAGCGTGATCGGCTTCAGGTTGAAAACGACGGGAGCAGCGTTCACTTCCATGGGCAGCAACAGAAGGAAAAGAATGAGCACTGTTTTTAGCATTCGCATTGGGAGCCACCTGGAATTTTTGTTGGAGCAGTTGCTCCACTTCAACTGAAGCACAGAAGATGACGGGATGTCAGTGAGGAAGAGATATGTCCGCTGAAGAAAGTTTTTGACAATCTGTAGAGAAATCCGAACAGAGCGCCAAGCGCCGAACTGACTCCAGTCGTCATCTGTGCGAAAAGCGATCACCCTTCCAGTTCAAATCCGCTTTGGTCACGTTGCATAGTGAGCTTTGTCACTGATCTGTGAGCGCGGTCGTGATTGGATTGTTGCGCGGGCTAGTGTCTTACGCCAACTCGTTTCGACCACGGCAGTAAATCTGCATAACCCTCAACAGCACGCCATCCCAGAATTTGGCGGAGCATTGCACGGGCCTGTAGTGACAATTCGATGTCAAAGGAGCTGCAACCATGATGCGACCAACTCCCTCAATGTATTTGATGGGTATTTTGCTGTTGACCTGCGTGAGCGTCGCGCAGGTACCCGGCGCGTGGACCGCTACTGGCAGCATGGCTACGCCGCGATATGCGTTCACTGCGGTCCCGCTGCCAGACGGAAGAGTGCTGGCGGCCGGAGGGTTGGGCAGCACGGGTGCGCTAGCGAGCGCGGAACTATTCGAGCCGTTGACGGGCACCTGGTCTCCCGCTGGCAACATGAAGGTGGCGCGAGCCTACTATGTGGCCACCCGGTTGCGTAATGGGAAAGTGTTAGTAGCGGGCGGTTGCACCAACACGAACTGCTCGGCTGCAACCGCTACTGCGGAGATCTACGATCCAGCGACGGGCGTGTGGCGGGCTGCGGGTAGGATGTCCATGCTGCGGTATTTTTTCGCAGCCACAGTGCTGAAGGATGGAACTGTCCTGGTCGAAGGCGGCTGCAATAAGGTGAATTGCGGCACGGTGACCACCGCCGCGGAACTGTTCAATCCGCAAACTGGTCGATGGACGCTGACCGGCAACTTGAAAATCGCGAGGGATTATCACACCGCTTCCGCGCTGCAGAACGGCAAGGTGCTGGTTACCGGTGGCTACACCATCACGGGCGGCAGCAACAGCGTCGAGTTATACGACCCAACAACTGGGACTTGGACGAGTGTGGCGTCCATGATCAGTGGGCGAGCATTGCACTCCGCAACGACTCTTTTTGACGGGAGAGTTGTAGTGGCCGGCGGAGTCGTCGGATACCTCCCCGGTGATGTGAGCGAGGTGTACGATCCCGGAGTCAACAGCTGGAGTGCGACAGGAAACCTGAACATCAAGCGCGCCGGTCCCAGTTCTGTGCGCCTGAAGAACGGCGCGGTGATGCTAGCCGGAGGTTATAGCTACACACGTCCGTATTATTTCGACCTAGCAAGTTGTGAATCGCTTGACGTGACGGCCAGCACGTGGGCGCTTGTCGGCGACATGACGAGCCGACGCTATCTGCACGCATTGACACTATTGCCGGACGGCCGAGTACTCGCGGCAGGCGGCCTTTCCGATAACTCGACGATCCTTGCCAACGCCGAGCTGTATACGCCGTAATGCAGCCAAAGCCATTGGGACCCTTCGGTTACCACGCCGATCGCCACGTGGGCGCAGGTCTGCCAACAAGAGCTACCCAGCTAGGACGTGTGCGACTGTGCACATGACACTTGTATTACCGGATGGCTCCAGAATCCAGGCGCCCCCCAAATCCGTTGTCAGGGTGAGATTGGGAGCCGCCTTATGCGGCCCCTCACGCTATTAGCGCTTTTAAAGTAAACCCGAGTGGCTTCATCAGTGCCGCTAAGAAGCAGCACACCTGAGCGCTGAAGCGTTCCACGGTCGGACCTTGTGGTCTAGAGCCTCCGACACACCTCCCTGGCGCAGCTGCGCTTACCCCTGCGATCGTTGGACTCACGGAGGCAGCTCGGTCGCGATCTCAATTCCGGCAGAGCCTCTGTCCTTGAGCCGACCGGGACGTTTCTCAGGAATGCCTAACCAACGTCCATCGGCATTCCCAGAGTAAGACGGCTTCGATTGGAATGGCGCGAGAATCGGGCCAAATCAGGTTACAGATCCGGGACGAGCGTAAAGGTATTTCGTCTGAACGCTTAGCCGAGATCAGGTCGGGGCATTCGGGCGTGGGAATTAGAGGAATGCAAGAACGGCTGCGTCCATTCGACGGCACGATGAATATCGACTCCGGGAGTTTTGGTACGCGGGTATGCGTGACGATCCCAATTCCGAAAGGCACACCGTCGACAGAACAGAGCAAAACTGAGCCGTTGCAGGCAGCTGTCGGAACCCTGCGCATAGCATGACCCTTGGCCAGGCGAGTCCTGATTAGGTCTGAAAACAATTTGATTGCGTCCGGTATAGCGATGGCAATGTCCAGCACCTTCGAGCTGGCGAGCGGCGTGCCTTGCCATCGGCCCTACGGGTTGAGCGAACAGACAGGATAGTTTAGCTTGGCTCGCAACGTTTCTACGGACGGGTTGCGGCCTGATGAGAGCTCTGTTCCGCGCGCTTCCTGATCGCCCTGAGCATGCCGGAAAAAATCATCGCATGAACCGGGTACACCCACACCAATAGATCTCTCGGGTCAAGCCACACGGCTGGAACCATGCGCAGCACCGCAGTAGCGTGCGGTTGTGGGATTGAGGTGTCAGGTTGAATTGCAGCCATGCTTCACCGGGCAGCTTCATTTCTGCCCGGAGCAGCACAGTGCCCGGCGGATCGGCGTGTTCGACGCGCCAGAAGTCGATGACATCGCCGGTTTCGATTCCGGACGCTCGTGACCGGCCGCGTTTCATGCCTACGCCGCCCGTAACTTTATCGATCCAGCCACGGATAGACCACAGAAAGTTCGCATAAAGCCAACCGTTTTTCCCTCCGAGGTTCGCGACCAACTCAAAGACCCCTTCGGGCGTAGCATCGACGATCGTTTCCCTCACGTCGCAGATGATCCCCTCGGCGCGGAATGTTCGGTGCGAAGCTCCTTCCATGCTCGGCAACGACGTCAAAGGTGCCGGCCGGCAGCGCTGTTTGAACGGCTGCGGCGTAAGAGATTGGTCGGATGGATGGAAACAGTCTGGCGCCCAGCGCATTGGTGCAAACGGACTCGCTTCGGAGTCCCTCGATGAGAGGGCGAGATACCGCAGGGGTACCGGAGCGACAAAGTCGAGCCAGTAGGACGACAATCGCGGCGTCAGCACCGAAACGCGCAGCAACAGTCGCCGGAGCCCACGATGCCGGGCACAGGCTAGCATGATGCTGCGGTAGGTCTCGATAATCGAACCGCCGATCTCGATGGGTTCGTCCACCATTTCTCGCAAGTCAAGGACAGCTTCGAGGTATTCGAGTACGTCGCTGACCGCTATCGGCTGTGTTTTTGTCACTACCCAACGAGGGCAGATCATGATCGGCAGCCGTTCTGTTAAGCAGCGAATGATTCGAAGGACGTACTGCAGTTTCCAACGATGATGCCGGCGCGGAGTTCGATGAGAGGAGGCCCAAATTCTCGCAACACCACGCCCGTTTCGTGCCGGCTCTTCAGGTGCGCTGAAACCGTCGCTCCAGTCGCTGCCAGTCCACCCAGGTAGATCACACGGCGCACTCCGCACTGCTTGGCGGCGACGGCGAAGTTGTGGGCGGCCTGTCGGTCCCGCGATTCAAACCCTTCCACCCGCCCGGACATGGAGTGGATGAGGTAGTAGGCTACTTCGATTCCGTCTAGCGCGCGTGGAAGTGTCTCGGCCTGCAACGCATCCGCTTCGACGAATTTGATTTGCGGGCGATGAAATTGCGGTGCCGACGCCACATTCCTGACCATGCAGGTGACGTCGTGACCCGCTCCCGAGAGTTTTTCCGCCAGTTGCCGGCCGATGTAGCCGGATCCACCAGTAACCAGGACCTTCATGCTGCGCCTTTATTCAGGCGCCAGATTCCAAAGTTCAGGTAGGAGGCATAGAGTACCCAGGCGCCGTAGGGCGTCATCAGCCAAAATGCCAGGCGCGAGCATTCCGCGAATCGCATAGTAGTTATGGCGATCGCCGCCAACAAAACAATGATTTCGACCAGGGCTGCTCCGGACCTTCGCAGACCGAAAAACACAAAAGACCAAAGTCCATTGAGGATCAGTTGCATTATGAACAGGGCCAGTGTCAGCCACACATCTTCGTGCATGCGCTGCTTCCATACTAGCCAAGCAGCCCCCGCCATTAGCAGGTAAAGGATCGACCAGACTGGACCGAAGACCCAGGGTGGCGGAGTACCCGCTGGTTTGAGCAGACCCGGATACCAAGTTTTCACCGAGCTTGCCGTGAGTACCGATGCGCTCGCAGCCACGGCGAAACAGATGCCTAAGAAAATCAGGAGCGCGATGCAGTCCCTAGACATGTGCCCGCTCCAGTTTGCCGATCTGCGCGATGTAACTCTTCGAGTCGAACTTCCCTCCGGTGCTGGCGAGCGACATGTATCGCACATGCCCGAACACCGGACGCTCAAACCAAGGGCGATCGTGCTTGCCCACAATCGCCCACGCAATGCCCGCATAGCCATTAGGGTCGCGGCCGTCGAGTTCGTAATGATCATTGAGCCAAACCGCACGTTGGTAAGCGGTAGCCACTGACGGACTCCATTCCAGGATTTTCTTGGCCCAGTACATGCGCATGTAGTTGTGCATCCAGCCCGTCAAGGCCATTTGTTTCTGAGCAGCGTTCCACAGAGCATCATGAGTTTCAGCCCGCTCAAGCTTGTCCTGGTCGTAAACAATAGGGCGACGGTCGCCCGAGTGTTGGGCAAAAGAGCGCTCCGCCCAGGGCTCAAGGCATTCGAAGGAATCATAGTACGAGTTGTAGCGGACGAAATTGACCGATAATTCCCGGCGCACGATCAGTTGTTCCAGAAAGGCCTGCTTCGTAGCGGCCGGCGCGGAACTTGCCTGCACCGCGTGCACGATGGTGAGAGGGCCGATGTGGCCAAAGTGCAGGTATGGCGAGAGGCGGCTGGTTCCGGAAAGTTCCGGATGATTGCGATTCTTGGGATAATTCCGCAATCCATGTTTGACGAAGTCCGCTAAAACGCTCAGCGCACGCTTAGTTCCACCCTGCCAGCTCTCGAGCGGCGAAACTGTTCGATCGATGGACCAGTCTGCGGTGAAATCCTCATGTGCCGAAAGTGACTGCAGAGTTCGTGGCTTGTTCCAGGGTATTCGCGCTTGGATGGTCTTCGCTGGAACCAGGAACTGCGGCAACAGCTCTTGGATTCGGGGCCGGATGGTCCGGGCGCCATAGTGCTCTTTACCTAACAGGCGAGATGGCACCACAACATCGGCATCAACAGTCCAGAAAGGTACCTGCAAATGCTGGGCTGCGCGTACTCGCCAGTGCTCAGTGTCGCGCAACGGATTTTCGTCGCCAATTACGATCGCCGGGCGGACCTGTTCACAAAATTTAGCGAGGCTGTGATCAGGGTACGTCCGCAACACAAAGCCGATATTGCGTTTGGAGAGCCCCTCTGCAATGTCCAAAATTCCGCCGGCAAGGAAACGGTAGTGACGCAGATTAGCATGAGGATAAAAGGGCACTGGGGCGAGAAAAGCAACTACTGGCTTGCCGAGTTCGTTACCAAGCTCCACCGCCACATCCAAAGCTGGGTTGTCCACTGCCCGCTGAGCACGCTGCATCCAGTAGACCACGCACCCTCCTTCTGGATCAGGGGCTCCCGGTTTCCGCACAGTGACACGGGGATTGAGACTGAGTGTTTGGATTTTCATGACAAATGAAGCAAGGGAGAACACAGATACGTTCTCCCCGTCTTCCATCTTCCTTCTAACGAGCGCGGGCCGGAGCCGATTCGTATCCCCAGCGATGCTGAATAGCCTTGAACGAAACAGCCTGGTACAGCGCCGCCAAGCCAACCAGGGCATAGACAACCGAACTGAGCATTGATTTTTTCCTCCAGTTGGTTATTCTTTCGGTAAGAGCACTGAGTCGATCACGTGAATCACGCCATTTGAAGCCAAAACGTCGGACTCGCCTCATTGACCGTGACGGTGCCGTCGTTGACGGTCACCCTCAGGTCCTCACCATTGACCGTTTTCGCCGAAGACAGTTTCACTACCTGCGCTGCGGTAACGTCACCCGCTATGACGTGGTAGAGCAGGATCGCCTTCAACTTCTCCTTGTTCTCGGGCTTGAGAAGCGACTCCACGGTGCCTGCCGGCAGCTTGCCGAAGGCTCCGTCGGTTGGAGCAAACACGGTGAAGGGCCCGTTGCCTTTCAGCGTGTCAGCCAGACCGGAGGCCTGAAGTGCTGTAATTAACGTGTTGAAGGACCCCGCTGCGACCGCGGTGCCAACGATGTCCTTTTTGGGCGGAACCGGTAGCAGCCGGCAGTGCGCTGACGAGGATGCTGAGAATCAATGCAAAGCTAGCTGCTTTCAATTCAATTTCTCCTTAGATTTTGTTCCACTCTGTTTTTGGTTGCAGTATTGCCCGTTTGCTGTATTAACTATAGAGAATAATTATTTGCTCCGTACGACAAAACCACGGCATTCTGAAATCCATGTGAATACGAGTCAAAAGTCGAACTGGTTCTTGTACTGCTGATAAAACAGGAGAAGAGAGTGATCAACAAAACAATTGCAGAAGGGCTTCGACCCTACGCCTTGGGGGAGAAACTGCGGAGCCTACGCTTGCGAAAAAGCATGGGGCTGGTGGAATTGGGCAAGCACACCGGCCTTTCGCCGGCGATGCTCTCAAAACTGGAACGCGGCAAACTGTTTCCCACATTGCCCACGTTGCTGCGTATCGCCTTGGTGTTCGGGGTGGGGCTGGAATTTTTCTTTACTGATGAGCGTAAGCGTCACGTGGTGGCGATTACACGCAAGAAGGAGCGCTTGCGGTTTCCAGAGAGCCCGGATGAAAAGAGCATCGCATATAACTTCGAGAGCCTGGACTTCAAGGCTACAGAACGCAAGCTGAATGCATTCTATGCGGAATTCGAACCCGTGGCCGCAGACAAGTCCCGGCCCCACCAGCACCCCGGGGTGGAATTGCTTTATCTAATCTGCGGGAAACTGGACCTCACGATCGGGTCCGAGACCTTCAACCTGGAACCAGGGGACGCCGTGTACTTTGATTCGGGAGTGCGTCACAGTTATCACCGTGCCAGCAAAACTTCGTGCACTGGCGTTATTGTTACCGCGTGACCACTTCAGCCCCACCCAGCATCGCTGGTTCTGATGATTCTTTTTCTCGACGACTTTATCTTTCAGCACGCTCGCTCCCCGAAGTGAGGCTGGCTTCCGCTTGATGAACACTACGGCTGAGGATCCGGAGAGATGCCTCGCTCCTCGCTTTTCCGCAACCTGTTCTCGTGAATTCGAAAGGTATGCCGATCCAATAACACCCGTTGCTACTGCGGAGTTACGTAACGAGAGCACAGTCGGCAGTGGCGATTCCTCATGTTCCTTTTCCCACTTTACACGCCGGTAATAATGCCGTTCAGGGTCACCGCACACAAAGTCGCTGTTTCTGGTAAATATCGAGTACCGTACCTCCAGTCCGACCAGTGTTCGCTTCCTGAACGAGTTTCCGCGGTGCGCACACTGGCGCGACTGCCTGCTTCGCGTAACCGATACCACAATTACGACTTACCAAAACCTGTTATTGGCGGCTGAATTGCATTACCTGATCGCCCGTCCAACTGAGGGGAGATGGTTCATGGTCGTACTGTTTGCGGACGACTCGCCGGTGTACCGAAAGATGGTGCCTGGCCATCTTGAGGGTTGGGGATTCCAAGTCGAGATAGCGTGCAACGGTGCGGAGGCATGGCAGCTACTCAGCCGTCCGGACGGGCCGCGTCTAGCGCTCTTGGATTGGGTCATGCCGGACCTGTCCGGTCTGGAGCTTTGTAGACGCATCAGGTCGGGTGATCTGGGAGAACGCTACGTTTACACGATTTTGCTTACTGGAAACAATCAAAAGAGCAAACTGCTTGAGGGCCTGCAAGCCGGGGCAGATGATTTTTTGACCAAACCTTTTGATCCACTGGAACTGCAAGCGCGGGTGCTCGCGGGAAAGCGCATCCTCGACGTACAGCGCGAACTCACGGTAGCTCGAGAACGCCTTCGCTACACTGCTTCCCATGATTCGCTTACCGGGCTGTGGAATCGAGCTGAAATAACTGCCTCTTTGTCGCGGGAGATTGCCCGCAGCAAACGCGAAGGCGGCTCCATTGGCGTCATTCTGGGCGATCTCGATCACTTCAAGGCAGTCAATGATACCCTCGGGCATGCCGCAGGAGACGAAGTTCTCAAGGTTGTTGCCAACCGGCTGAGACTGCATGTGCGTTCTTTCGATGGAGTCGGTCGTTATGGTGGCGAAGAATTTCTCATTATCCTGCCTGGATGCAACTTAGAGGCGCTCTGCCGGCGAGCCGAGCAACTTAGGGCGGCAGTTGCAAATCTGCCCGCGGTGCAGGGCCGGCACGTGACCATGAGCATGGGTGCGGTGGCGACAAATCCCGAACTTGACGGTTCTCACAGCGTGGATTACTTGCTTAACGTAGCCGATGCTGCGCTCTATCGGGCTAAAAAGCACGGCAGGAATTGTGTCGAATTGTCAGCCCTCCCCGCAGACCAGAGTATTGCCTCGCCCTCGGATGAAGTGGATCTATCGGCTCGGGCGGGCAAGAGCCAGGTTCTGGCAAAGCCATTGTTCACCTGAGGTGAAGACGATATAGGGGCACATAGAACGGCGAGCGAGCGTAGTTGAAAGGAGTTGATCGTGAAACCGACTGTGCTCTTGGTAGACGACAGCAAGTTCTTGCGTTTGTCTCATGAAAGGCTACTTGGACGAGCCGGCTACAGGGTTGTAACAGCTGGCGATGGAGAAGAAGCCCTGCGACTAGCACGAGAGTCCCAACCCGACATTATCCTTTTAGACATGTTATTGCCGAAAGTACAGGGCCTGGACGTACTACGGATATTAAAGGAGAACCAGGCCACCCGCCACATTCCTGTGGTCGTGTTGTCGAGCCTCTCGAGGGCGAACGAAGGCAAGCTTGTGGAAGCGGGAGCCGCAGCATATTTCGAGAAGTCTCGTTTGGAAGATGATGAGCAGCGGCTGCTTTCGATGCTTTCCAAGCTTACCGAACATTTCGTTCCTAATTAGTAGGCCGCAGTCGAGCTGGTTACCAGATATGTAAAACGTCACGGCTTATCTTTAAGTGGCATGAGCTGCACGGGCAAGCATTAACCAGCCACGAAAATGCCGCTCATAAGCTATCGCGCGACCCACGTGTAGTCTGACGACAACTCTGTTCCGTCTGCCTTTCCTACGCTTTCCAGCTTTCTGACGAGTGGCCCGGACGTAAGTTACAGCGTTTGAGGCATTTACCTTTGGATGCTGTATTGCACATATGTAAGCTGCAACTCCCCCCAAGATAATTCTGTTCTTCAAGGGTAAATTGCCATGCATGGTTTGCGAGGGATTGCCGCAGCATATGTATTTTGCTTATTGGCCGTGATTGCGAGTTATGCACAGGCACGTGGTAATCAGCAGCCAGCGATTGGACGAGGGCTTGCAAAGAGAAGTACACGACAGCTAAGTAGAGTCCACAGGCCCCATGTCAAAGCGCGGGCAAGCGCTCGCTCGATGGCGTATTCCGCCGGATCGGGCTCCGCTCCCACAAATGCGGGATTCTTCGCGGCGCCGCAGATTGCCTCGGGCGGCTCTGCCACGATGCCTGTACAGGGTGATTTCAATGGCGACTCAAAAGTAGATGTGGCGGTGCTGGTGTATGACATCGATGGGAATCCATCAATTTCCGTGCTTCTCGGCAATGGCGACGGAACGTTTCAAGCTCCCCGGCTTTTTGCGGCGTTCTCTCAAAACGCCGACACCAGTGTCGAAAATCTTTTTGTGGCTGACCTAAACGGTGACGGCAAGGCGGACCTCATTGTCTTTCATAGCGGCTCCTTCGACGTGCTCACCAGCAATGGCGATGGAACCTTCAATGATCCTCTGAACTATAGCGATGCCATTTCAAATCCCACCATCGTAGGTTTTAATGACGTAAATGGAGATGGGATCCCGGATGTCATGGTCGCGGACAGCTCCAGCAATGCTGTTTCTACCCTGCTAGGAAATGGGGATGCCACGTTTCAAAGCCCGACGCAGGTTACACATTCGGGTTCGGTGACATTTGGGGTCTTTGAGGATGTTAATGGCGACGGCAGACCGGACCTGATCACCACTTCCAGCGTGTTCCTGGCGACTGCCGGCGGATTTCAGCCGCCCATCACACTGACCAATGATCAAGGGCAGGTAGCATCGTGCAACTGGATACAGAGCAACGTGGCAGTTGCCGACGTAAACCACGACGGGAAACGGGACATCATCACTGCAGACTGTCAGAGCAATACAGTGTCTGTTTTCCTAAACACCGGCACGGGGTTCGCCACCGGCGTCTCGCATTGGACTGGTCCGTATCCGGCAGGAGTGATCGTTGCCGACGTTAACCGCGACGGAAATCCAGATATTATCGCCATCAATGACTATGAGAACGGCCTGAGCGTACTGATTGGGGCGGGAGACGGCAGTTTTCAGGATGCCCATCAGGGTTATTCGTTCGGTACTCTTTTCTGGTATGCACCCGTAGTGGCCGATTTCAACGGTGATCGCGTACCAGATCTGATTACCGCCCAGTACAGCCCCGGTTTTGTGACCCCATTGTCTTATTTGCAGGGCGTGGGCGACGGAACCTTTTTGGCGGCGCTCGATCAATTCTGGCAACAGAGCAACGACAATTCCTATGCTGGCGCATATGCGAATGGCATGGCAACGTCAGACTTCAACCATGATGGCAGGCCGGATTTTGTAGTAGGTAACTATGGCGATGCCCATCTTGGCGTCCTGGTCTTTCTCACTAACAGTGGCGCCGCGATCGCCCCACCAACTAACTACGGTTCGGGTGGAGGTCTGTGGTTTGTAGCAACTGCTGACTTCGATGGGGATGGCAACAGTGACATCGCGGCAAGCGACTCCTTCACAGGAAACGTAGAGTTGTTTTTGGGGAAAGGGGACGGCACATTTCAGTCGGCGCAGGCTTTTCCAGCCCTTTCCGGCACTGCGTACGGGATCGTCGCCGGCGATTTCAACCAGGATGGCAAACCAGATATCGCTGTCGCCGGAAGTTCTAGTGTGGCAGTGCTGCTCAACGATGGCTCAAAGGGCTTTCTTGCTCCGGTCGCCTATCCGCTCAACTCACTGGGTTGGGAGATGGTTTCGGTCGATCTGAACGGAGACGGAAAACTGGACCTTGCCATAACTCAATCGCAGTCGCACTACATTTCCATTCTTTTAGGTAATGGAGACGGCAGCTTTCAGAGTCTTCCCGATGCAGACATCACTAGCTACGGCCCTCTCGGCATCGCATCCGGTGACTTCAACGGAGACGGCAAGTTCGATTTGGCTGTCACGGCAGCGGATTGGACGGGAGGGGCCGTAGGCACCATAGTCATGCTCGGGAAGGGCGACGGTACTTTTCAACCGCGCTCTCTGTACGCATCGAGTGATCAGGGCCGGTCCTGGCCCGCAGAGATTCAGGCCACCGATATCAATAAAGACGGGAAAATCGACCTCATCTACGCTGATGCAGGTTTAGGGGAGATCGGCATTCTCTTCGGTCAAGGGAATGGCACGTTCTATAATGCCGTCTACTATCCCTCAAATGCGGACCCTTACGGACTGGCGCTTGCCGATGTGAACGGGGACGGCGCTCTGGACGCCATCGCCGGGTGCGAAAGTTTCCCCGGTATTACAATGTCTCTGAATATCAGCGGTACTAAGACCTCACTTACATCTTCTGTGAATCCCGCTGAGTCTGGCGAACCAATGAATTTCACGGCGCTGGTATTGGCCAGCGTTTCCGGCGTGAAGGGAGTGCCGACTGGCACTGTGACATTGCTGGACGGGACAAGCGTAATCGGATCAGCCTCGTTAAACGCCGGTCAAGCTTCATTTACGGTGAGCGATATGGCGGTTGGCACGCATACCGTTAGCGTCAGCTACTCTGGAGACGCTTCATTCCAGGGCAGTACCAGCCCGACTGTAACGCAGTCGATAACGCTAGCTGCAAGCCAGGTGTCGCTAGTGAGCAGCGTAAATCCTGCCGCTTTTGGACAAGCACTGACTTTGACTGCGACTGTCACCCCCGAACTATCCTCTATCAAACTGCTTCCCTCAGGCACCGTAACCTTCACAGATGCCGGCGTATCTCTCGGCACAGTGGCCTTGAACAGCGGCGTGGCATCTCTTGCGCTGTCAAAGTTGGCGATCGGAACACATTCCATTTCCGCAGCGTATTCGGGAGATTCAAATTTTCAGGCGAGTGCAAGCTCATTGCTTACACAGACCATCACGAGTACGGCAGGGGGCGATTTTCGTCTGACCAGCAATCTCTCGTCACTCTCCGTGCCCGCGGGTCAATCCGGGTCAGTAACACTTACAGTGACGCCCCTCAGTGGATTCAGCGGAAAGGTTGACCTCGCCTGCCAACAGGTGCCTGCCGGAATCACCTGCCAAACGTCTCCGCCGGCGGTGACCATCCAGAATGGTCAGACCAAGAGTTCGTCTCTTCGCGTCAGCGTAGCTAGTTCCTTATTAGCCCGCAGAATTTCGGGGCCCTCTAGGTCCAATCGTGCTGTGCTTTGGAGTCTTGCGAGCTTTGTTCTTGGATTTATTGGAATCTCGGGAGTTGGCGGCCGGAAGGGTCGCGTACGGAGTGCAGTCCTTGCGATCCTACTGCTAGCCAGCATGCTGGGAATGGTGGCTTGCGGAGCCGTGGAAAAACAGCCCACCTCGCCGGCGCCTACAACTGAAGTGATTCAAGTAAGTGCAACATTTTCAGGACAAAATGGGGCACAGATCGTGCACACGTTGAATTTGAACTTGACCATCCAATGATTAAGTTCCTCGCTGACTGGAGACTGGGCTGGGCTCAGGAATGATCTCCCCCGAGCTCACCCTCGATATACGGGCAGACAGGAGGTGCAATTGCATCAAGAGTTCAGGCTGAACTGCTGGTTGCTAATATCTTGGGAGCTTTGGTGTTTTGCTTCAGCGTCGCCAGCATTTCGTAAATTGTCGCCCGGCTAATGCCGAGAATCTCCGCGGCTCGTGTCTTGTTGCCGCCTACGTATTCCAGCACCCGAAGAAGATGACGCCTTTGTACTTCTTCGAACGACATAAGAATTCCGTCGCTTTCCGCTTCGCGCCTGACCCCGCTTCGGAGCGGCTCTGGAAAATCACGAATATCGATTACCGGTCCTTCCACCATAATCGCTGCGCTTCCGATAACATTTTCGAGCTCACGGACATTACCTGGCCAGGTATAGCTCGCGAGCCGTGCCTGGGCACGGCGGGTCATTCCAGAGACGGGTTTAGAGTACTGGGCCGCAAATTTCTCAAGAAAGTGGCGTTGTAACAATGGCAAATCTTCGCGTCGGTCCATCAGCTTTGGCAATTCCACCTCAACCATGGAGAGCCGGTAGAACAAATCCTCGCGGAACTTGCCTTCTTTCACCAGGTCCCGCAAGTTGTGATGAGTTGCCGCAATCACGCGCACATCCACCGTCCGTGGGTTTGGCGAGCCGACCCTCTGGACCTCGCCATTTTGGAGAATGCGGAGAAGTTTTGCCTGAGCTGAGAAAGGCAGATCCCCAATTTCGTCGAGAAACACGGTGCCGCCGTTTGCGTACTCAAAAACACCGACTTTGTCGTGAGTGGCGCCGGTAAAAGCGCCGCGAACATAGCCGAACAACTCGCTTTCCAGCAGCGTTTCTACAATGGCGGAGCAGTTTCGGACTGTGAAGGGCGCTGAAGCGGCGGGACTCAGGCGATGCAGGGCACGCGCAACTAGTTCCTTACCCGTCCCAGTGGCACCGGTAACGAGCACGGTGCGGAAATGTGGCGCCACCCGGCGGATCTTCGCGAACACTTCCAGCATGAGAGGACTACGGCCGACAATCCCCTCGAACTGGTAGGCACCGACCAGTTCTTGATCAAGCTGGTGTGTCTTTCGCCGTTCATCGGCTTGGGCCAACAAACCGCTGATCCGGTCGCGCAGTTCCTGGATATTTAAGGGCTTGTTGAGGTAGTCGCACGCGCCATTCTGTATCGCTTCCACCGCCGACTGCGTCGAATAATGCGCAGTCATGATGATGACATCTACGCCGGGATCCTCTGCCAGCATTCTTACTAGCAGTTCCATCCCGTTTACCACCGGCATAACCAGGTCCAGCAATACGATTTGTGGCCGCACACTGCGGAAGAGTTCAAGGCCTGCCCTGGGATCGCTGCTGGTTAAAATCTCAACCCCTTCTCGGGCCAGGGCACTCTCAATCAGTTTCAGGTTGTCGGGTTCGTCGTCGATTGCGAGCAGCCGCTGAGAATGAGAAGTAGTCGTCATCGGAACCACAAAGTCATTGCCGAGAAGAACATGAAATCACGACAAGCATCACGTTCAAAACCGCTACCCTAGATCGTCGGTAGCCCGACTGAATGCCTGTACGAAAACTGGATAGAAACACAATTGCAGAACGTCTGGACTTTAGACTACGGGCATTACATTGGGTAGAGTACCGCAGTAACTACGGTTCGATTTTGGGACAGGTTTATCGGTGCTTTACCGTTCTCTACGCCTTGTTCGGAAATTGGACGGAGGCGTAAAGTTGGCGGACAAATCACGAACACTAGACTCTGGACTTCTCCAGGGGAACTCTGCAAGCCCTTGAGATTAAAGCCACAGTGGCGTGCGAGCTTTGCCCGCATTTTGGCCCGCATGATGCTCTAGGCTTTATGGAATTCTTGCGCGCAAGTGCCCGAGGTGAGTCGTTTGAGTGCCGTCATTCATGCTGGCGAGCTGGTTGGAAAGAGCATCGATTCGGCGGAAGTAGGCAGGCAGACACCCCCATTGTTCCGGAAAGCTGAGAGACGGCAATGGTGGCTGTGGAGCTTGGCCTATGCAGTGACCATCCTTTTGACAGTCGGAATCGTCTCCTTCGTCGTGCTCCTCAGGGATTCTGATGCTACGGCCGTCGAAGTTCGAATGGCAGTGCGGGGACTAGTTGCCATGGTCCTGCTGTTTGACTTTTACGCCGTGTACCAACAGATTCAGCTGTCAAGGATTCGCAAACAGTTGCTTGAACGCGAGGAGCTGTTCCGTCTCATTACCGAAAATGCAGCAGACATGATCACGGTTGTTGATAAGCAAGGAAAGCGTCTCTACAACAGTCCTGCCTATCAGCGCATTCTAGGTTACACATCTCAAGACCTGAACAATACGTCGGCTTTTGAGCACATTCATCCCCAAGACAAGGGCAAAGTGCAGGACGCGGTGCATGAAGCACTACGCTCCCATGTCGGCCAGCGAATCGATTATCGCGTCTGCCACAAAGATCGGTGGTGGCGGCAAATGGAAGCTACAGTCAATCCGGTAACGGGGGACACTGAAGAAATCGAAAAGCTAGTCATCGTCAATCGTGACGTGACATCGCAGCGCAAGCTTGAAGAGCAGTTTAGGCAAGCGCAAAAGATGGAGGCGGTTGGACAGCTTTCAGGTGGCGTCGCTCATGATTTCAACAACCTGTTAGGGGTAATTATTGGCTACACCGAGTTCATGGAAGAAAAGTTGCCCGCGGACCACTCTCTTCGCAGCTGCGTTTCCGAGATCCTGCAGGCGAGTAGGCGAGCTGCCGCATTGACTCGGCAGCTTCTGGCATTTAGCCGGCAACAGGTCCTGGAGCCTCGAGTTCTTGACCTTAACCGGATTGTGCTCGACATGGAGAAGCTTCTTCTGCGCCTTATCGGTGAACACATTCAGCTACGCTCTGTGTTGCAGGCTGATTTGGGGAACATTAAGGCGGACGAAAGCCAGATTGAACAGATCATGTTGAACTTGGCGGTCAATGCTCGCGACGCGATGCCTCACGGTGGAAACCTCATCATCGAGACGAGAAATGTCGAGATCGATGAGGCCGTAGCCAGGCAATATCCGTATCCTGTTCAACCTGGAAAATATGTGCAGCTGATGGTGAGCGACACTGGCATCGGAATGGATTCAGCGACGAAAACCCGCATTTTCGAGCCTTTCTTCACAACGAAGGAGAAAGGCAAAGGCACGGGTTTGGGCCTCTCGGTTGTATATGGAGTCGTGAAGCAGAGTGGCGGCTACATCAATGTCTATAGCGAGCCAGGCACAGGAACGATCTTTAAGATTTGCCTGCCGCGTGTCGATCAGGCAATTGAGGCCGCCCCTTTCGCGGGCACCCGTGCACAGCTTGAAGGCAGCGAGACGGTGTTGCTGGTGGAAGATGAAGCCTCCCTTCGCTCTCTGACCCGGAGCATTATCGAATCATATGGGTATAAGGTTCTGGAGGCCGAAAATGGCGACAAAGCCCTCGCGCTAAATCGAGATTACAACGGCCAAATCGATCTCCTCCTCACCGATCTCGTTATGCCCGGTATAAGCGGGCGAATGCTGGCTGAACAGCTAACAGCTTTGTCTGATCGAGTGCGAGTTCTATTCATGTCGGGCTATACCGGCCAGAGAGTTGGAGGAATAGTCATTCCGGAAGGCAGTCATTTCCTGCAAAAGCCATTCACGCGCGAGGCCCTAGCCCGCAAGATCCGCGAAGTTCTTGACCACAATGTGTCACTTCATCTCACTCCTACGCCAAAGGAGCCTGCGGCATGCGAAAACTCCTGATCGTCGACGACGAATCATCGATGCGGAACATGTTGCGCATGCGCCTTTCCGATACTTACGACGTTGTAGCAACCGAAGACCCGGAACAGGCCATTGCTCTAGCCCTGAATCATAAGCCGGATGCCATTCTGATGGACCTGATGATGCCCAGGTGTTCAGGGTTCGAGTTGTGCCAGAGCCTGCGAACCCTGAGCTACACGGCACTGATTCCGATTTTTGTGATCTCGGGAGAGGCTGGATCAAAGTACAGAGATCATTGCAAGTCCATAGGCGCTAAAGGGTATTTCGAAAAGCCTATCAATTTTGATGATCTCCGCAAAGGCTTGGAGACCGAGCTGAACGGCAAGCCGGCTGAACGACGGGCACACGTTCGGGTGCGCATGCGGGTGACCCTGAGGATCAAGGGAGTGGATGTCCACGGCATGCCGTTCGAAGAGACCACGCAGACAGAGAATGTCAGCTGTGAAGGTTTCCTGGCACCCTGCCGGGCCGAACTCACAAAATCGTCTATCGTTGACGTCTTTGTAGCTGGTGACCGGTTTGCCGGGCGAGCTCGGGCGGTAAGAAAAGAAGGTCCCGGGGCTCCCTGGCAAAAATATGGATTTCATTTCGACGATAGAACTGCAGAATGGGTTTTGCACAGTCAATGGGTTTAGGCGCTCGGTGATCTAAACCTCAAAAAGCATGCTGCAAGCGACCGATGAACTACGATGCTCGCCGAAGCATTTAGACCCGTCGATATGTAAGTAAAGAGGTCGAACAGGGAATGATATGAAACAAACACAAATGGCCGAAAGCTACCTGGAACTGCGCCGTGAAGAACGAAGAAAATACCCGCGCATTTCTACGCCCGTTCAAGCCCAGATCAGAGTAAAAGGTGGCGAAGTGCCAATCCGGGTTACAACCAGCGACGTAAGCCTTGGCGGCTTCTATGTGGAGATGAGCATCACCATTGAACCCGGCACGGAACTCGAGGTGACTCTATGGTTGAAGGAAAAGAAGATTCACGCCGATGCCATTGTGGTCACATGTCATCCACATTTTGGAAATGGCATCGAATTTACAAGCTTGACGGAGGAAGACCAGTCTGCTCTAGCCTGCTTCCTAGACTTGATGTTGAATCCGAAACCGCATCCGGTACAGCACCTGCACTGAGATTCAAGCTGCCGTAGCATTCTCGTCCGACTAGCTGCCTGCCGATAATTCGGCAGTCCGGGGAATTGCCAGCTTAGCATCTTAGTATCTCACCACAGATTTCCGCGCGTCCTCTTTCGGCTTACAGGCATTGCAAGGGGTCGCTTCACCCGCTCCAGACCTGGAAGACGTTTGCGCACGTGCGCACATGTCGGTGCGCCGTCTGCGCCGGGTTTCTGCCGGACTTTCGGCACACGCGGGATGTACGGAAGCTAGAAGGCACTTACGCTTGTTCTGATTTCGTAACAACCGCAACTTGTTGTGCTGCATGCAGCCAAAGTCTGATATCAAAGAAGTGTCTGTTGAACGACAACGCACAGGGTGAGTTCAACGCAAATTTAGTCTGCGAAACTGAAACCGTTAAAGATGGTTGTCTTGGGTTCTGATCCGCTCGGAAGGTCTCCCGCCCTCTGCTCCCGGCCGCCCGTGGCGCTGGGGGTGTTTAGCTTCACCGCTGAGGCACTCCAAGCAAAGACGACGCCCACCGCACTGGCCGATCGTCCCAGGACGGAAATCTGCACAAGATTGTTGGATACCAAGCATAAAGGTAAAAGTCAGTGAGTGTTTCTCTGCGAGTCTTGATAGTGGCTGATTCTGAAAATGCTGCATCCCGCATTTGCAGTCAGCTAGACTGGGGCAAGTACCGCGTTTTCTCAAAACGTGTTACCCAAGCAGAGGATCTGCTAACTGCCCTGGGAGAATCCTGGGACGTTGTAATTTGCGACTACTCGATCCCTTCCTTCGCAAGAGTTGACGCGCTCAGAGTGTTGCGTTCCCGCGGAGTGGAAATGCCTTTCATTCATCTTTCTGGTATATCGGTCGACGCAGTGTTGGCCAAGTTTCACAGCCGCAATCAGCAGTATGTCCCAGCAGGCGTTCGAGGCGAGGTGTTCTCTGGAAGTTCCATGCAAGGGAGGAACGCCCGCGCGAAGAAGGAACTTAGATCACTGGGTTCCGTTCGAAAGCTGCGAACCAAGGAGATGGACCGCTTCGCTGGAGGCATCGCGCACGACTTCAACAACCTTCTTGGAGTAATTACCGGTTGGGCGGAGCTCGGCTATGAGCAATCTGCCGACTCTGGTGCCCGGGAGAAATTTCAGGCGATTCTGGCGCAGACACAAAAGGCAGCTGGACTAACGGAACAACTGCTGGGTTTAGCGCACAGTCCGACTCTAGAGCCGCGCGATATCGATCTCAGCAGACACCCGAGTAACAGACCTGCTTCCACGAAACCGCCCCGCGAACCCTAAGTTCGCGCTCACCCACACAGCACGATATTGCATTGTGACGACATCGGCACCGTGATCGCCCCGTGTCGCAATGCCGATATCCCAGCCAATGCACGCAGAACAGGACAACGAGCGATGTGCCGGCGCTCCACGGAACCCGTTACTTTGGTGTCCAATTGTGACGCAACTCACAAACTCGTGTGTCGATGCGTCCTAAAATCGGCATGTCTGTAATTCTGGACGCTGAAAGTAGTCGATGTTGAGGCAGTCTGCATCCCTCGGAGTCCTCCGCTTTTCAGTGCTTAGCGGTTCGGCTTGCGCACTCTGTTATTTCCTCACGCGGGTGCTTCTTTCTCACGCTTACATTTGGCAATGGCACGACACGATCATTGTGTTATTCGCGACTGCGATATTCGTCCTGGGTCGGCAAGTTATCCGCAAGGAGCGACAGTTCCGGGACGCGATCAAAGTGCGTGAAGAATTCTGGGAGTTACTTAACCAACACATGCCTGTGTTGCTATGCATTGCTGATGCAGAAGGTCGGTTATTACGGTGGAACACACAGCTAGAGGTGACGCTGGGGTATTCAGCACCAGAGCTATCGCAAATCAGAATTGTGGATGTGGTGGCCGAAGAAGATCGTCCAGGAATTCAACAAAGTATCGAAGCGGCGTTTACATCGGCTTCAGCGGATACCGAGGCCTCTCTTCTGTGCAAAAAAGGCAAAAAGGTTCAGTTCCATCTGGCTGCCAAGGGCATTGCGTTTCGGAGCAAGCGTTGCGTCCTGGTGGTAGGAATGGACATGTCCGCGCAAAAAAGGGCACAGGAACATTTGCGGTTGCAGGCCGTAGCTTTAAGAGCCGCTGCAAACGAAATAGTGATCACCACACGGGATGGCGTAATTCAATGGGTGAATCCCGCCTTTACCGACATCACCGGCTACACCATGGATGAAAGCATCGGCCAAACACCCAGAATAGTTAGGTCGGGAGAGCACGGCCAGGAGTTTTACGCGAATCTGTGGTCCACCATCTCTTCGGGCAAAGTGTGGCGAGGGGAAGTGATCAATCGTCGGAAAGATGGATCGCTCTATAACGAAGAGATGACGATTACACCAGTAGCGGATAACGACGGCCGAATAACGCACTACATAGCTATCAAGCATGACGTCACAATTCGCAAGCAAGCGCAAGAAGCTCTTCGCCAGGCCGAAGAAAGATATCGGAGCATATTCGAGCAGGCAATCATCGGCATCTTCCAAAGTACGCCTGAGGGAGACTTTGTAACGATGAATCCAGCGATGGCGCGCATGCTTGGTTACGATTCTCCGCAGCAGGCGCTTACGGAGATCAGAGAAATTGCCAGCTTGTACCCTCGGGGGGAAAAGCGCCGGGACCTCCTGGCCGATATCAAAGCCGGCGGAGAATTGCACAATTATGAAGACGAGTTCTGCCGCAGAGACGGCTCCGAACTCTGGCTGTCCTTGAACTTACGCTGCGTTTATAACCAGGATGGCACCGCTTCGTACTACGCGGGAACGGCCGAGGACATTACTCAACGAAAATTGCTGGAGCGTCAGCTTCGACAGGCGCAGAAGATGGAAGCCGTTGCGCGCCTTGCGGGAGGCGTGTCACACGATTTCAACAACATGCTTGGCATCATCACCGGATACAGTGAACTTCTGCAGTCGCGCACCGATTTCGATAATGCGGCTGTGCAGCAGATCCAGCAGATCCACGGTGCCGGGAAAAAAGCAGCCGCACTGACGCAGCAATTGCTGGCTTTCAGTCGCAAGCAGATCACGCAGCCCCGAGTTCTTGACCTCAATGAGGTACTGAGAAAAATAAGCAACATGCTTCGGCGCCTGATCGGTGAGGATGTCGAACTCATCATGCGTTTTTCCAGTCGCGACATCCGCGTGAATGTGGACGCAAGTCAAATCGATCAGGTGATTATGAATTTGGCGGTTAACGCCCGCGACGCCATGCCGGAGGGAGGCAAACTGATTATTGAGACTGACGTCTGCGAACTGGACATGTCTTATTCCATGAGGCGCAGACCTGTTTTACGCGGGTCTTATGCGCGCATCATCATCACGGATACTGGTTGCGGCATCGATCAAGAAACTATGGCGCATGTTTTTGAGCCTTTTTTTACAACCAAGGAACTGGGGAAAGGCACGGGATTAGGGCTTTCGATTGTGTATGGAATCGTCAAGCAATCGAATGGCTACATCTGGGTATACAGCGAAGTAGGGCAGGGCACTTCCTTCAAAATTTACCTGCCTTTGCAATCTGCGGAGATCGATCAAGCGGACACTCCCCGCGATGTAAAGACTGTGACTGGCAGCGAGCGTCTGCTGGTGGTTGAGGACGACCATGAACTTCGGACGATGGAAGCGGGTTTCTTGAAAGGGCTCGGGTACTCGGTCACAGAAGCGGAAAACGGCGAACGAGCGCTGGAGATCGCGTTGAAGATCGACCCACCGCCACAGGTTTTGATTACCGACATCGTAATGCCGAAGATCAATGGCCGGGACTTAGCTGATCGACTTCTGGCTGAGCTTCCCGACCTAAAGGTCCTCTACACGTCCGGCTACACACATAATGGTGTCGTGCAAACCCGCCCGCTGAATCACGGAGAAGCATTTCTACAGAAACCTTTCGCGCTTGCCGAATTGAGCAAAAAACTCCGCGAGGTGCTCGATACCACCCTCGCAGCTGACTCGAGCCGTGCAACGGCCAAATATTGAGCTGCAGGCTTCAAAGCGCAAATCGCGCATGTGCGGGTGCTCTGGGGTACCACAAGATCCAGTTTCGTGGCGACACACCGCGACCCCAGCTGCCTTCAGTCGTTTCGTCTCACCTAGTGTGGCGCCAGCCCGGCATCGATTTTGAAAACAGTTCCCAGCGGGTGGCCGGGCGCGGTACCACCACTGATTGCAACTCCATAAAAGTTGCCATCGCTGCCTTGAATCATGCCTTCCGGATTGCAGCCATCGCTAGCACAATTAAACTCCGCACTGGTCAGCACTGTTCCGGAGGGGGTTACGGCGAACACCGTCCCAGGTCGGTCTGGAGCCGTTCCACCGTTCATACAAAGACCCCACAGGTTACCGTCAGAAGCCTGCAGCAAAAACGTTGGGGTGGGGCCTTCGCCTTGGGTTAATGTGGCAATAACCGTGAAGGTACGCGAAAGGGTAAACTGAAATACTGCTCCGGTCGACGTGCCACCGTAAAAGTTACCGTCAGAGGCCTGCACCAACTTGGTTGTAATCCTCTCGAATTCAGGCAACTGGTACAAGATGGTGAATTGGCCTTTGGGGGTTACCCTGAAGATAGTCCCGGTTTCCGGGTATATCGTTCCCGTTCCGTAGAAATTACCATCCGAGCCCTGAATCAGGGTTTGGGCGGTACCGTCGTTGGTCGCGTTTAGCCCGTATAGCAGGCTCCATTGCCCTCGAGGAGTGATGCGGAAGATAGTTTCATTTTCAGCGCCATAAAAATTCCCGTCTTTTGCGAGAAGCAGGGGCCCTGGACCGTCCGGGCAGCCGCCAAGGGAGCAGAAGTTGTACAGCACATTGAAACTGCCTCTCGGAGTAAGCCTGTACATGACTCCTGCCTTATGCGCGCCGCCCGATTCGGTAGTCCCATAAAAGGCGCCATCAGGTCCTCGAACAAAGCCAAGTACGGGATTTTCGCCTTCCGCGAACTTTCCGCCTGTGCCCGGTTGAAAAGTGTGCAGAACCGCGATGCTGCCGGTGGTCGTAACCTTGAAAACCGTTCCGCCGGCATTGGCGTTACCCTGACCTGCCCACCATGTCGTTCCGTACAGGAATCCAGTCGCGAGTTGAATAGGCCCGAGTGCGGGGTCAAAGCCATCGGGACAGGAGGTAAAATCTTGGTTACAGGCGAAAGCGAAAACCTGCGAAATTGTTGGTGCAGAACTCGCTGAAGAAGTGGAAGCAAACAAAACGATACTTACGAGAAAACTCGCGACATATCTCATGGGGTTGGATTCCTTCCAGCGGAGAACTTTTTGATGGCAGACGAGCGTGGCAGACGCAGACTGCCTTTTTGTCAGTGAACTGTCAAAATTACGTAAAATCTGTTCCGATCTGCCCATCGATTACGTTGGCGTGCTCAAATGTACTGGCGAGTGCTCACAGGTGAACACCTGCCTTCAACCTCGCATTAAACAACCTGCAGCCTGCGAATCGCATAGATGCCATACCATATCGCGCGACTTGCCACCGCAGGCTTGTCTTTAGTCCGCTTTGGCGCCGATGCGGCAGTAGGTCTACTAGGTCGAACCCAAATCGGTGCTGTGCACGCAGCACTACGCAGAATTCAGGTTATGTTCAACAATTCTGAAGGGGAATATCGTGCCGATCGGTTTCTACTGGGTGTTCGTGTCGCTTTTACGTTCACGATACAATTTCCAAGCACGATCAACCAACGCGATTCCAATCCATCCGAAAATAGCCATCAATAGATAACCTGCCACTCGCGGAAAGAAGTACAGAAAGGCCGCAATTCCCAAAAGCAGAAGGCCCACGATTAGTATGAGACGCGCTTCTACAGGCTGTAATACTCGGCGACTTGTAAATGCCGCGCTCACAGCATTACTGATGCGAATCGCACCGGCGGCCGCACGGCTTGAACTACCGCCCCCGCTGGTCACTACTGGCCCGCGGTGCGGAGGCTCACCCGGAGCACTGACTCGACTCCGGGCATCAAGGACAATCTCAGTTGCATTGCTCAGATCCGCAATATACTGTTCTTCCATTCTATGAGCGAATTCGTCATTCTCGATTACTGCATCCAGTTCGCAGTTGCCAAGCCAACTCGCGATATTCAAGTTGGTGGAGCCGATGCGTGCCCACCGGCCGTCAGCGACCGCTGTCTTGGCATGAATCATGGTCCCATTCCACTCAAAAATGCGAACTCCGGCTTCGATCAAGGGCCGATACCCTGAACGTGAAAGTGGCCTTAGCAATGGAATGTCGGTTGCATTTGGCACCAGTAAACGCACGTCAACGCCGTCTCGCGCTGCGGCTCTGAGAGCCTGAACGTAAGTCGTTGTTCCCGCATAATACGCATCGGTCAACCACAACCTGTTCCGTGCCATCGCGGCGATCAGTTGGTCCAAGCGAAGCAATCCGCCAGTTGCGGGTACGGTAGCAACGATTCGCACGCCGACATCAGCTGCCAGCGGCAACGCCGTAAGTCCGGTTAGTTCATCATCCGGAATCGGGTCTCCCATCATGGCCCATACCTCAGCGAAGGCGCGCTCGACGTCGAGCAGCGCAGGCCCACGCACCTCAACACCTGTATCGCGCCAAGGTTCGATATTTTTCTCTGGTTCTCCGACCCACATGCGCCCGACACATAAACCGGCAATAAAGCCCACCTTGCCATCCACGGCGAGCATTTTGCGGTGGTCGCGTGAAAGCCAGCCCAGCGGCGAATCGAAACGGGGTGGATTGTAGCAACGCACTTCCACCCCGGCAGCTCGCAGGCGTTTCCAAAACATGCGTGATGTCTTGCCGAGGCCTCCCATCCAGTCATAGATCAAGCGAACGCGAACACCCTCCTGTGCTTTTGCGATGAGCGCATTGGCGAACTCCAGGCCGGCGCTATCCTCGTGGATGATGTAGCTCTCGAAATGAACATGGTCATGAGCTGAAGCGATCGCGGCTAACCAAGCGGGATAGTTCTGAGCCGCGTCAATCAGTAGCTGTACGCGATTCCCGCCGAGAAGGGGAGCACCGGCTGCGCGTGAAAAAGCCTGTTCAGCAAGGGCGCGTGCGGATTGGCGTGAACTCAGCTCTTCGGAATTACCGCGCGGCTTGGAATATCCCGTCTGCATGAGTCATTGCAGCGTTGAAACCGCCGATAGGTACTCCGTTGGGCTCCTTACCAACGGGCGCCGCCGCTTACCCCTCTCTTGCGATTAGTCCGGCGGGTGCGCTATGGGAAGATGCCAGCCTCGGCGCATCGCGGCGAATCGGAGTCCGAAGCAGAGGACTGCGCCGGCTACTGCCGCGGCGGAAGTAGGCAGATGCAGCATTTTTCCAATTACCATCACGGCCGCTCCAATCAGAGCCGCGAGCGCATAGAGCTCGGTGCGCAACACGGTCGGAATTTCCATAACGAGAATGTCACGTATCATGCCGCCGCCTATTCCCGTCAGCATGCCGAGCAATATCGCCGCCACCGGCCCACCATGGAATGCCAGCGCCTTACCCGCCCCAGCAACGGCGAAGAGTGCCAGTCCTGCGGCATCGAACACCAGTACAGGGCTGCTCAGCCGGTTGATAACGTGATACCAATAGAACGTAACTAACCCAGCAAGCATGGACACGGCAATATAGCGCCAGTCGCTAATTGCTGCCGGCGGATGCGCTCCGATCATCACATCACGGGCGATCCCGCCCGAATTGCCCGCGGCGAAAGCTAAAACCAGAACTCCAAACAAATCGAGCCTGTGCTTGACCGCAGCCGTGGCGCCGCTAAGGGCGAAAACGAACGTGCCGCCGAGGTCGAAAACGACGAGCAGCGTATTCACAACGATCTGTTCGTTGACAATCAAGCGGGCTTATGGCGACTAGCCTATGGCGACAGCCACGCTAGAGAGGCTACCACCATTGCTTCCACCCCAGGCTCCAAAGTCGGGTGAATCACTGGTGCGAAGCGCGGGTTGTGATTGGTCGGTATTTCGGCAATTGTCCCGGATTTCTTTGCTTTGGCATACGTGTCAGGATCGGTGCCGCCCACAAACCAGAATACAGACGGAACGTGCCACTCAGTTCCGAAAGAGCCAAAATCTTCACTCGCGGTAGTTGGTTGAGTATCTTTCACGCGGTCCGCAGCGAAGTAGTTGCGAAATGCTTCGACTGCGCGTTTTGTTGCTTCGGGATCATTCTTCACAAACGGATAACGATCGATCAACGTGATCTCCGGCTTGTTAGGCGCTCTCGATGCTTCGGCTTCAGCATTGACTATTCGTTCGATTGCCGCAAGCACTCGCGTTCGGACGTCTTCATCGACCGTACGCACGTTCAGCTTTATGACTGCCTCATCAGGGATCACGTTCTCCTTTGTACCCGCCTGAAGCGAACCAATCGTCACAACTGCCGCGTCGTTTGGAGCAACTTCCCGGGAGACAATCGTCTGCAGACGAAGGACGGTAGCAGCCGACATGCTTAAGCAGTTAGGCGTGATGCCGGGCCAAGCAAAAGGCGACGTAACCGAGAAATGATTTCAAAATTGACCGTCGGATGCCCGCATCCGCGACCTTCGCTAACCAAGACAGTGGCTGCACGTGCCCGGAACTGGTTGCACCTCAGTCGCATGCGCGGCGATGACCGGTTGGTTTCGATCAGGTAACTTGATCCGTTTTGCGCCGCGTCTACAAGCTAATGCCCTCTGGTTCAACTCAGCATCGATGAGACACTACCGCCGCTTTCCATTACGCGATAGGTAAGCGCCTGGTGCCGCTGCGAGAAGAAGGTATTCTCATTTTCGGAGGCGGCAACGTCGTCCATAACTGTATGGCTCTTGGCCTCGAAACGGCACGCACTGGAGCCGTACGATTGGGCGATCTTGTCGCGACTTCCGCAGTCGTTCGCTGTGAAAGCTTAACTTCCGGATGGCCGACCATCCACCCAGAGTCTCGCGTTTTCGTTGCGAATGGCACAGGGTTGACTGCGATTTTTGGGAACTTTGATGTTGTGCAATAGTTCCAGAATCTAATGCTTGGCACGCGTCACCTTCTGATGTGCGTGCCATCACATTGGACTCGCCCGCTAGGGGAGCGATAATTAAGGTTGCCGGAGAGAGAACAAGGAGAATAGCCATGTCTGAGAGCGTACTGACGGAAACGATCAGTGTCGAAAAGGAAGCTTCGAAAGTGGCTCCGGGCGCACCTGCCAGAAGATCGTCCAAGGCGTTCAATTCATTTCAGATCGCACAGGCTCAGTTCGATAAGGTAGCCGAATACCTGGGCCTCGACTCGGCTACCAGAGATCTTTTGCGCTACCCGCTGCGGGAGTACCAGTTCGCTATTCCGGTGCGCATGGATGACGGCATGGTGAAGGTCTTCCGAGGTTTCCGAGTCCAGCACAACGATGCTCGAGGGCCGGGCAAGGGGGGCATCCGGTTCCATCCGCAGGAGACGATCGATACGGTGCGCGCTCTATCCATGTGGATGACGTGGAAGTGTGCCGTGGTTGATATCCCGCTGGGCGGAGCAAAGGGTGGGGTGATTTGCGATCCGCATAATCTCAGCGCTCGGGAGCAGGAGGAGATTTGCCGTGGCTGGGTCCGCCAAGTAGCAAGGGAGGTCGGTCCGGTGACGGATGTACCGGCTCCCGATGTAATGACCAACGCGCAACACATGCTCTGGATGCTTGACGAGTTTGAGACCATCCATGGCGGCCGATTTCCCGGCTTCATCACCGGCAAGCCCGTCGGCATGGGAGGCTCGCTGGGCAGAACCGAAGCGACGGGCTATGGCGTCGTCATTGCATTACGCGAGGCGCTCAAGGAATTGAGCTTACGGCCCGAGGGTACCCAAGCCAGTGTCCAAGGCTTTGGGAATGTCGCCCACTTCGCGATCGAACTTTACCAACGACTGGGAGGAAGAGTGATCTCAGTGTCCTGCTGGGACCAAGCGGATCAGTGTGCATACACTTATCGTAAAGGCGACGGAATTGATCTCGAACAGCTATTGTCCATTACTGACCACTTCGGGGGAATCAACAAGACCAAAGCCAAAGAACAAGGTTATGAAGTACTGCCGGGAGAGGCTTGGATAGAGCAGGATGTCGACATTCTCATCCCGGCGGCGATGGAAAATCAGATCACTGGTGACAATGTTGGCCGCATCAGCCCTCGCGTGCGCATCATTGCTGAAGGGGCTAACGGGCCAACCACGCCGGAAGCCGATGCTCAGATTCAGAGGAGTGGCATTTTGCTCATCCCCGATTTTCTGGCAAATGCCGGTGGAGTGACCTGCAGCTATTTCGAGCAGGTGCAGAGCAACATGAACTACTTCTGGGAAAAAGACGAGGTTCTCGGAAAGCTTGATTTGAAGATGACATCGGCGTACTTCGCGGTTTCCGATTTGGCTCGGCGTGAGAAGTTGTACATGAGAGATGCTGCTTACGCCATTGCGATCGGTCGCGTGGCTAAGGCGTGTCACGAACGCGGCTGGGTGTAAGGGCGCGTCGCGAACCTAGATGGGCTCCCTTTGGCGCCGCGCGTTACAACGTGCGGTGGGCGGTATCTTGCAGTGGAAGGTGTCCATGAGTGGTCTGAAGCCTGTCGTTGGTGAGTTGCCGGTCTTCGACCGTAAGTTCTGGGATGGTACCTTCCGGTGTACGCAGATCGGCTCCGGGGCAATCGGTGGCAAAGCCAGCGGATTGGTATTCATCAAAGATCTCCTTGCAGCGCAAATTGATCCCGCCTCCTTTCCCGATGTTCAGATCAATGTTCCGACCATGGCGGTCATCGCGACGGACTGCTTCGATGAGTTTATGGCGCGAAACAGTCTTAGTGAGCTGCGCTTCGATGAAATGTCTGACGAACGCATCGCCCACTCCTTTCAGAAAGGCGAGCTTCCGTTTGAACTTCTCGGCGATCTCCGTGCGCTCATTCTTCAGGTCAAGAGCCCTCTCGCGATCCGGTCGTCAAGCCTACTTGAGGACGCGTTAGAGCGACCGTTTGCCGGCGTCTACGCCACAAAAATGATCCCGAACAACCGGCCCGATCCGGACACGCGATTTCGTCGGCTGGGAGAGGCCATCAAATTTGTGTACGCATCGACTTACTTTCGCGAGGCCCGAGACTACCTTCGTACTACGAGCACAAATCCGGTCGAAGAGAAGATGGCGGTGATTATCCAGGAAGTGGTCGGGCAGCGCCGCGGCGACCGCTTCTATCCTGACATCTCGGGTGTGGCGCGTTCCTATAATTTCTACCCTTTTGGACCTGCCCGTCCTGAAGATGGCGTAGTCAATCTGGCGCTCGGGTTGGGAAAGACGATCGTGGACGGCGGCATAGCCTGGACGTTTTCACCTGCCTATCCGAAGAACCCAGCACCCTTTGGTTCTGTCGGGGAACTGCTAAAGCACACCCAAACCGAATTTTGGGCAATCAACATGGGCAAGCCGCCCGCTTACAATCCCATCAGCGAAATCGAATACATGGTGCACGCGACTCTAGCCGCCGCCGAGGCTGACGATGCCTTGTATTTGCTCGCTTCTACCTACGATCCGGAACGCGACCGGGTTATCGCCGGAACTGGATCTGGAGGCCCGCGCATTTTGAATTTCGCTCCGCTTCTGGTACAGGAACAGTTCCCCTTAAACAATTTGGTGAAAACTCTGCTCGGCGCAGCGGAGAAGGCTCTCGGGGCCAAAGTCGAGATCGAGTTCGCTATCACACTGCAGGGGCGGCTCGGGGAAGGACTTCGCTTGCGTCTGGGTTTCCTGCAGGTTCGCTCCATGGTAGTGTCCAATCAGGTGGTAGATGTCACTGTCGGGGATCTCTCTGATCCGCGCGCAATTGTCGCCTCGGACATGGTGATGGGTAATGGTGCCGCGGATGACATACAGGATATTGTCTTCGTCCGGCCCGACAGCTTCTCGCCAATGCGCACGCCTTCCATCGCAGAAGAGTTGGGCTTGATCAACCGTGAACTCCGGGATCAGAAGAGGCCTTTCCTGTTGATTGGTTTCGGCCGCTGGGGTAGTTCTCATTCGTCGCTCGGGATACCGGTTGACTGGAGCCAGATCTCAGGGGCGCGCGCAATCGTGGAGTCGACCCTGCCAGACATGAATGTGGAATTGAGCCAGGGTTCCCATTTCTTTCATAACCTGTCGAGCTTTCGGACAAGCTACTTCATGGTGCAACACGGGCGCCCCTTCGGCATCAATTGGGATTGGCTGAACCGGCAGCGTGTTGTGCGCGAGACGGAGCTTATCCGCCATGTGCGGCCTTCAGATCGGCTCTCGGTACTTGTGGACGGCCGGACAGCGCGCGGAGTGATCTTGTCGCATTGCCGTAACAACCCAAGCCAAGAGAAAAAGTGAAACCGGACGATACGCAATTCGGGACCATGCTGCATGCTCTGCAGGAGCGGGCCAAGGAATTGAACTGTCTTTATCAGGTGGGCGAAGTGCTGAGCCAGTCGGCCCGGCCTCTTGAAGAAATTTTCCGAAACATTATCGAAATCTTGCCGCCAGGGTGGCAATATCCACATGACTGTCAGGCTCGGATCCTCTTTGAGGACGTGGCAATCCAGGCGTCGGACTTCCAGGAAACTCGATGGGTTCAAAGCGCCGACATCGTCGTCCAGGGTGAGAAGGTTGGAGCGGTCGAGGTTTCTTACCGAAGGGAGCTGCCGCGATGCGACGAAGGCCCGTTTTTGAAGGAAGAGCGCAAGCTGATTGGGACGATCGCAGAGCGAATCGCAAGCGCGGTCACTCAACGGCGGCTAAGAGCCGCGTTCGAGGGCTGGGCGGCCGCGGATGCAGTATCGGCTGAAGGCGAGTGGCGTGTCGTACTTGAGTTTCTGCGCGAAACGGACCCCGCTCTCTTGAAGCGGATTTCGCGCAAGTTGATCAATCACCTGAGTTGGAGCGGAGTCGAGGAGGCCAGAGAACTGCTTCGGAGCGGAGGAGCGATATCGGCCCGCGAACCGAGCATTGTCACCGATGAAAACCGGCCTCTTCCTCATGAGGTTGCCGGCCACTCCACTGACTTGACAAGCCAGGCACTCCGGATCGCCGGCGAGCACTTGAGCGAGGCCGAGATCCTCAATTGTGTGACTCGATGGATCAAAGAGGACAAGGCGAGTTTTCTCGTGCGAGCGCTCGAAAACCAGGACACCTCCCTCGGAGAGGTCATGGAGTGTGTCGAGCGCTACCGCCATATTGGTGTCGAGGAGGACGAACTTTCGCTGTATACCCAGAAGGGCTTGCGGGTATCGCTCATCCGTCGCTTCTTTTCCGAAAGCCTCGACTTCATCAACGTCGCTAAGAGGTTCATCGATGTTAAGGATTTTTATGATCTGTTGGGTAAGGTCATTTTCCCGCCTGGGTGCCACGGGAAGTTGGGCGGTAAGAGTGCCGGTTTGTTCCTGGCCAAGAAGATCATCGACAAATCCCTTGAAGCGAGCACACTTCTGCGCGAAGTGAAGGTGCCGAGAACTTGGTACCTCACTTCCGATTGGATTCAGGACTTCGTACACCATAACGATCTCGAAGACGTTCTCAACCGGAAATACATGGAGATCGACCAGGTGCGGCAGGAGTACCCGCACCTCGTGGCTTTATTTAAGAGATCCTCTTTCCCTTCAGAATTTGCCAAGGGGCTGGCACTCGCTCTGGATGATCTCGGCGATGTTCCTCTCATCGTCCGCAGCTCGAGTCTGTTGGAAGACCGTCCCGGATCGGCTTTCTCCGGAAAGTACAAGAGCTTGTTCTTAGGCAACTGCGGGAGCAAGGATGAGCGACTGGCCGCACTGATGGATGCGATTGCGGAAGTGTACGCGTCGATCTTCGGACCGGATCCGACAGAATACCGGGCCGAGCGTGGACTGCTGGATGTTCACGAAGAAATGGGCATCATGATCCAGGAGGTCGTCGGCCAGACCGTGGGCAAATACTTCTTGCCGGCGTGCTCTGGAGTTGCATTCAGCAACAATGAGTTCCGCTGGTCTGCCCGCATTAAGCGGGAGGATGGCCTCATTCGGCTGGTACCTGGCTTGGGGACGCGTGCGGTGGATCGCGTCGCCGATGATTATCCAGTTCTAATCGCGCCGGGTCAGCCGAGTTTGCGCGTCAACATCACCGCTGACGAAGTGCTCCGGTATTCGCCAAAGCGCATAGATCTCATCAATCTGGAAAGCAATGCATTCGAGACGGTCGATGTCGCGGACCTCCTGCGCAATTCTGGCGCCACATATCCCCAAATTCGTAATCTGGTGTCCCTCGTGAGCCATGACCGGATCGAGCCGATTATCGGACCGGTGCCTGATTTCAGTTCTCAAAATGTGGTCTTCACCTTTGAAGGACTGATTCGGAAGACTCCCTTCGTAAGTTGCATCCGTGAATTGCTGCACCTGCTGCAATCCAAGCTTGGAACGCCAGTAGACATGGAATTCGCTTACGACGGGAAGGATTTCTATTTACTGCAGTGCCGACCCCAAAGCTATGGCGCTGACACCGTTCCGGTCGCGATCCCACAGAACCTGCCCCCCGACAAAGTAATCTTCTCCGCTGCACATTTTGTTTCGAACGGGAAGGTACCGGAAATCACGCACATTGTGTATGTCGACCTCGACGGCTATAGCCAGCTCCCGGATCAGACAGCCATGCGCGAGGTCGGCCGTGCTGTTGGCAGGCTCAACAAGCTATTGCCCAAACGTCAGTTCATTCTGGTGGGGCCCGGACGCTGGGGCAGCCGCGGAGACATCAAACTCGGCGTTCCCGTGACCTACTCCGATATCAACAACGCAGCAATGTTGATCGAAGTAGCGCGCCAGAAAGGAAATTACCTGCCGGAGCTGTCATTCGGAACCCACTTTTTTCAGGACCTTGTAGAGGCCTCGATCCGTTACCTGCCGCTTTACCCGGACGATCCAACCACAGTGTTCAACGAACTGTTTTTTCGACGGTCGCGTAATGTGCTTGCGGAGTTGCTGCCGGAATTCGCGCACTTTGCGGAGACGCTACGGGTAACTGATGTACCCCTCGAAACTGGCGGACTTATCCTGAGGGTGCTGATGAACGCCGACTTGAACCAGGCAGTTGGGTTCCTGGCACCTCCACAGCAGAAGAGCGGGTCGGTCGAACCCGAGGCGGAGTCCATTGATCGGGGAACTAATGAACACTGGCGCTGGCGTTTTCGCATGGCCCAGAGCATTGCGGCTGATCTCGATCCGCAAAAATTCGGTGTCAAGGCCTTTTACCTGATCGGTAGCACCAAAAACGCAACCGCAGGACCGGCCAGCGACATCGATATTCTTTTGCATGTTCAAGGGAACGAAGAACAGAGGAAAGAACTGACGCTCTGGCTCGAAGGCTGGAGCCGCTGTCTCGCGGAAATTAATTTCCTGAGGACTGGCTATCGCACAGACGGCATTCTCGATGTGCACTGGGTGACTGACAAAGACATCGCCGAACGTTCCAGCTTCGCCGTCAAGATCGATGCTGTCACAGATCCCGCGCGTAAACTGCCGATGAAGGATTCGCGCGCTTGAGTTACAGCAAATCCCGGGTAGCAGCCTCGGGTGATTCCAGATCAAAACGCACCAGCGCTAGTTCGGGCCCATCGTGAGCACCGTTGATGCAGACGGTGCGTCCGATCCGAATTTTCCACTCATTGGTTAGTCGTGCAGACTCGTGCACGTGACCGTGCAAGGTAAGCAGCGGCTGCCGCTTCTCAATAAACCGCTTGACCGCCATGCTGCCCACATGCAAATCCACGGGCACGTGCTCGCACATCTTTCCGTCCAGTGCTGCGCGGTCTAGCGGGGTGTCACATGGCGGCGTATGGAAGAGAAACACCGCACGATCGAGAGAATCTTGCCCCGCGAGTAAAGAGAGACTCTTCTGGATCGTCTTCCATTTAATTTCACTCTCTTCAGTTGGTACGCTCCTGTAACCATCCTCCGGGGAGACGCAGCCAGGCGGGACATAGTGGGAAATGTCGTAACGCTCCCAGTCCTTCAGCAAAAAAGGAGTCGGCGGAACATAGGCGAGGCCGTAAACCGGGAAGTCTTGGAAAAAGAGTCTCCGCCCGTGGATGTAGTGCCAGAGCCCTGCGGCCGCGGCCGCAACGAAAGCCTTCTCCTCACTGCGCGGGTCGTCGTTACCGAGGATAAGGAAGATGTCGGGATAGTCCGCGCCCAATGCCTCGCGGGTTCTCGTGAAAACCGGGATCAGGTAGTCACGAACGAAGTCAGCCTGTCCGGATGGGAGGTCTGAGAATGCCGAGCCAGGAAGCAAGTCTCCACCAAGGAACACTGAAGCGGGGCGTTCCTCGATGATCGCCGCAAAAAATTTGTTGTATCGGTCGGCATGCCCGTGCAGGTCTGCGGCGAAAAAACAGTTCGGCAATCGTTCGTCCTTTACACCTTTCGAGTGGCGGTTCGGCCTCACATGAACTGCAAGTATCAGTCTATTAAGGGGCTACATCACGGACGGCTCACGGCAAATCTGTGCGGAGGCGAAAACCGATGAGGCGCCGCTCAATTTAGAACTGGACGGCCATCTCGCTTACTTGAACTCGCAGAACATCCACACCATAGCCGAGACGCAGCGGATGAGAGCCAAGAACCCCGAGACCTCTTCCGGGACCGGCACCGCATCCGCCTGACTTCCAATTGACGGGTCTGCCGAAGTGGTATCCGAGCCACTCACGGCGCGAATTGAGAATTCCGTAGACCGAAAGTTGCGCCTGCGGTGAGTGGACAACGCGCCGGTCCCAACACACGAAATCATTACACAATGGCAGTTTCTTTGGTAACGGTAGCCCGGGCGCGGTCGTAGCGATCAAGATTCATGACCTTACTCCATGCGGCCACAAAGTCTTTCACAAACTTTTTCATCGCTCCAGCGCAGGCGTATACCTCTGCGAATGCGCGAAGTTGGGAGTGTGAACCAAAGATCAAGTCGACGCGTGTTGCGGTCCATTTACGAGCGCCCGTCTTGCGATCGCGGCCCTCGTAGACGCCATCTTTGCCGTCCGTTGGATGCCATTGCGTACGCATATCAAGCAAGTTAACGAAAAAATCATTCGTCAAAACCCCCGGCCTCGCGGTGAAGACGCCGTGCTTAGAACCGCCCCAATTTGCTCCGAGCACGCGAAGTCCGCCGACCAGCACCGCCATTTCCGGGCCCGTCAGCCTCAACAGTTGTGCGCGGTCCACCAGAGCCTCTTCCGCCTGCATAAACTGTGTCCTGGCGCTAACATAATTTCGGAAACCGTCGGCCCGCGGCTCAAGCGGCGCAAAAGAGGCGATGTCGGTTTGTTCCTGAGACGCGTCCATGCGCCCCGGCATGAAAGGTACTTCTACCTCGACGCCGGCATCCCTGGCGGCCTTTTCAATTCCAGCGTTTCCGCCCAAAACAATAAGGTCAGCAAGTGAGATCGTCTTGCTGAATCCCTTTCGAATGTTGTCGAGCTTCTCAAGGATGCTTGCAAGTTGCCTGGGCTGATTGACCTCCCAATCTTTCTGGGGTGCAAGGCGGATGCGTGCGCCGTTTGCCCCACCTCTCTTGTCGGAGCCACGAAATGTTGAGGCCGATGCCCAAGCCGTCGATACGAGATCGGACACCGAAATCCCTGAGGCGAGGACCTTGGCCTTCAGCGCGGCGGCATCCTTGTCATCTATCAGCGGATGGTCAACGGCGGGAATTGGGTCCTGCCAAATGAGAATCTCCTTTGGCACAAGCGGGCCAAGATAGCGCGTGATCGGACCCATGTCGCGGTGCGTGAGCTTGAACCATGCGCGAGCGAATGCGTCGGCGAAATGATCCGGATTTTCGTAGAAGCGTCGCGAGATCTTCTCATATGCGGGATCGACGCGCAGCGACAAATCGGTGGTCAGCATAGTGGGAACGCGCTTCTTCGACTTATCGAAGGGGTCCGGTATAGTTGCTTGGCCATTCTTGGCCCGCCACTGTTTCGCTCCCGCCGGACTGGTCGTCAGTTCCCACTCGTTCTCAAACAGGTTCTTGAAGAACAGATTGCTCCACTTGGTTGGCGTCTGTGTCCAAACGACTTCTGGACCGCCGGTGATAGCATCGGCTCCGACTCCTGTGCCGAACTTGCTTTTCCACCCAAGGCCCTGGTCTTCTAAGGCACCGCTTTCGGGCTCCGGCCCAACCAGCGATGGATCGCCGGCACCATGGGTCTTGCCAAAAGTGTGGCCGCCGGCGATGAGTGCGACAGTCTCTTCGTCGTTCATAGCCATGCGGAAGAAGGTTTCACGGATATCTTTCGCCGCTGCGAGCGGGTCGGGGTTGCCATTCGGACCTTCGGGGTTGACGTAAATCAGGCCCATCTGAACCGCACCAAGCGGATCGGACAGTTGGCGCTCCCCGCTATACCGTTCATCCCCCAGCCACGTCCCTTCGGGACCCCAGTAGAGTTCCTCAGGCTCCCACACGTCGGCGCGCCCTCCGGCAAAGCCGAAGGTCTTGAAGCCCATTGATTCCAATGCCACGTTGCCGGCGAGAATCATCAGGTCAGCCCAGGATATCTTTTCGCCATATTTCTGTTTTATCGGCCATAGCAGGCGACGCGCCTTATCGAGGTTCGCATTGTCCGGCCAGCTATTCAGCGGCGCAAAGCGTTGCTGCCCCGCGCCCGCTCCCCCGCGGCCATCTGTAATTCGGTAAGTCCCTGCACTGTGCCACGCCATGCGAATCATCAACCCGCCATAATGGCCGAAATCAGCTGGCCACCAATCCTGGGACTCCGTCATTAGACCATGCAAGTCCTTAATCACCGCATCGAGATCAAGGCTTTCGAATGCCTTAGCATAGTCGAACCCCTCGCCCATCGGATCGGACAGACTGGAATTGCGGTGAAGAACAGAGACATCCAGGGCGTCCGGCCACCAGTCGCGGTTCCTGCGGCCGCGCACCCCGGACGCTACCGGGCACTTCGCCGCGGTCGCTACGGTCTGGGCGTTGTTGGCCTCAGGTGCCTCTTTTACTTCTTTTTGCATCTTTTCGTCCTTTCCATGAACTCAGAATGTGCATCGGGAAACGCTACGCCCACTTGCCAATTCTTACCCGCAAACCCGCGCTGCTGTTGGCCCTTAGCGCGGCGCCCCGAAACGATGCTATCAGTATAACTGGGAAATCCGGCGTCCAGTTTGAGGACGATCTTTGCCGAGCACGTTAAACGGGAGAAGGACTGGCTGTCCACCCACCGCTGGAGGCATGCTTGGCGGACATCACCAGTGTCGAGGTATTCCACTCATTTCCGGCAACCACACGTATTCTGCCCGCGGCAATAACTTCTTATTGTGGCAAATAGACTTATGAGCAATGGCTGTTGACACGGAGGGTGGCGGATGCAACATGTCGGCAACTTTCCACCAGCGGGCGAGGAGGTGCCATGGTCCCCGATGCTGCGATCAACGCGCTACAAGCTGCAATGCACGGCGAATTGGTGTTGCCAAATCATCCCAGATACGACGCTGAACGCAAGATACACAATGCCATGATCAATAGGCTGCCTGCCGTGATCGCCTGCTGCGCCAGCACGGCTGACGTGGCTGCTTGCGTGAGATTCGCCCGTAATACGGGAGTACCTGTTACGGTGCGCGGCGCCGGCCACAATGTTGCAGGCATCAGTATCGCGGATGACGCCTTGATGATTGACCTCTCGCATATGAAGGCAGTCAGCATCGATGTGGCGTCCGGAACAGGTACAGCAGAACCAGGAGTGACATGGGCCGAATTCAATAACCAACTTCAACCGTTCGGACTGGCGGCCACGGGTGGATATGTGGGTACCACGGGCGTGTCTGGACTCACGCTCGGAGGTGGCTTGGGATGGATGGTGCGAAAGTACGGCTGTGCGCTCGACAATCTTGTTTCAGCGGAGGTTGTGACAGCCGCGGGAGACGTCATCCGCGCCAGTTCGGATGAGAATCCTGATTTGTTCTGGGGATTGCGCGGCGGCGGCGGCAATTTCAGGATCGTCACCTCATTTACTTTCCGCGTTCACCCGGTCGGGATGGTGCTCGCGGGCCTGGTTCTGCATCCGCTGTCGAAAGCAAGGGAGGAATTACGATTCTGGCGCGAATATGAGAAATCCGCGCCGGAGGAGATGACAAACGGCGTTGTCATGTTCAACGCCCCTGCCGGTCTTCCCCTACCCGAAGAATTGCAGCGAGAGCCGATCGTGGGAATCGGAGGTGTCTGCCTGGGGTCAACGGATGAAGGTGCAAAGCTGCTGCGCCCACTGCGGGAGTTCGGCCCTCCAGCCGCAGATATGTATCAACCGATGCCCTACAGTGCAGCACAGGTGCTGGCAGACTTCCTGTGGCCAAGAGGGCTGTACGGCTATTGGAAATCGAGTTTCTTGACAGGTCTACACGATGGTCTTTTCGAGGCAATGATCAAAGGGTTCGCCGAATGCCCAGCGCGAGAAACCGTCGTAGTCCTCGAGCACAACGGAGACAGTGCATTCGACAGAGTTCCAGAGGACGCTACCGCTTTTGCTCATCGTAAATGGCCGTACCGGCACACCGCGTCGGGCCTCGTTGGTTAAGTATGCGCTAACAGCCTGTGCAGGAAGAGGAGAAATGGCGCGCCCTGAGAGATTCGAACTCCCGACCTTCTGGTTCGTAGCCAGACGCTCTATCCAACTGAGCTAAGGGCGCTTGTATTCGGAACTGCGGAACAAAAGTCGCTGGAGAAGATTGGCAAGCGCATCGTGAACGGAGGTGGTTACCGGAGTCTGCGACGACTTTTCAGGGTAAAGCAAGCTCCATCGCGCGTCAATCCCCGCGATAATTGGCGCGCTCCCCTGAACTACGCGACTCGCTCCCTTGAACTACTAGTTCGGAGGTGCGCTGCCAGTCTTGAGTGTCCGCAACATTTCGAGCATTTGCGTGTGAGATTCGTCAGTCGCGTCAATCATTTGATTTTACGCGGGCTCTGGAGGATGGTATCGGCCTCCAATTGCGCAATGCGTCATTGGGCTGCGAGTCGGCAATCGCCTAAAGTTCAAAGCCGACCCGTTACGTTTGCCGAAACTCGGTCGCTTATGCCTCCAGGGCCGCGTGAGGGAAGTCGGTCGACAGCGAGAATCGATCGTCGGCACTATGCATTTGTTATTTGTTTTCAACAGCCATGAAATAACACAGTTCGGAAATCGGCTTGCGAACAGCTTCTACAAAGGTAATTCTTGCGCCGTTGCCGGCAATTCCTACCAGGTTTGCAACAAGGTAACACCGTGTTTTCAATCACTTAGAAGCGCACTGAAATGGCACCGAGGGTGCAATATGCCAGCCCAGACGAAGTGGCGCGCAACGGGGCGCTCTAGAGAATAACTTCGGCCAGAGGTTTTCTTGAGCGCCCCTTTGCATTTTTGTTTACTCCTTTTTAAACGTTTCAAATAGTTTTCTTGGCTGGTTTGGCCGAGCCTTCCCCCAAAATCCTTCAGGCCAATACCAGCCTATCTTTCACTTCAATTCCCGCCCGCCGCAATAAGCTAGCCACAGCATCTTCCTTCAGACGGGATGCGTCAAACCGCACCGTTACTGTGCGATCTTTCTCATCAAAGCGGATCAAAAGAATGCCGTAGACCTCGCGGAGAGCATCAATGGCGCGCATTTCACGCTCGCCGGGTGTGTTGCCGTAGCGATAAACCACGTCCAGGTAGGTCATTTCGTATACCTCTTGAAGCGAAATATGATGGGAGCGGGGACTCGGAAGCTTGGTCGCGCGCTAGCCGGCTCCGAATCCAATATAGTGCACTGAGAATCGAAGCGTATAGAAGGCGAGGCGCTGACCTAAGTGAGCGCTTGGTTCGCTTGGCCTCGCCGTTCAAGTAAGGAAAGCGATGGCCGACGCAGTCGACTTGAGCAACACGATTAAAGATCCCGTTTGCGGCATGACAGTAAATTCCGCGACGGCGAAGCACAAATTTCAGCATAGGGGCGCGGATTATTACTTCTGCTGTGCTGGATGCCTGCAGAAATTCAAGGCCGAACCAGAGAAATTTCTGTCGAAATCACCTTCTGGGCCAAGCGCAGGGTTAGTCACCCTGGGAGGCACTGCTAAAAGTCAGAAATCTGCCGAACTTGCCGAACCAAAGCTTGTGGGAGCGGCAGCAAAAACTAACGATCCAGTTTGCGGGATGGATGTAAACCCAGCTCAAGCCAAGTACAGGGCCGAATATGCCGGTAATATCTACTACTTCTGCAGCGCGGGGTGCCGCCAAAAATTCCAGGAGACCCCTGCGAAGCACCTCGATACAACGGCAGTCAAAACCCAAGTTCAGCAAAGCAAGCGTAGTGAGGCTGCCGCTTCCAGTGTGCAGCCCAGCCTCGGACCGATAGACGGCCGCATTTATGTTTGCCCAATGGATCCAGAGGTCCGTAACACGGGTCCCGGCCCCTGTCCAAAGTGCGGCATGGCGCTCGAACCGGAGAGCGTGCTCCCGGCCAGCAAAGTTGAATACACATGTCCGATGCACCCCGAAATTGTTCGACCCGGGCCCGGCCATTGTCCGATTTGCGGCATGGCGCTCGAACCACGCGTGGTAAGCACTGCGGAGGAAGAAAATCCGGAACTCCGGGATATGACTCGGCGGTTCTGGATAAGCGTCGCACTCACCGTGCCGTTACTGGCGATAGCGATGCTGGACATGCTGCCCGGAATGCCAGTGCGGCACGCACTACCCGGGGGTTGGCTGCCGTGGCTCGAACTGCTGATAGCCAGTCCCGTGGTTCTTTGGGGCGGCACGCCATTTTTCAAGCGCGGCTGGTTCTCGATCGTCAATCGCAGCACGAACATGTTCACGCTGATTGCGATGGGCACGGGAGTTGCATATGTCTACAGCCTCATCGCAACCCTGTTTCCGCAACTATTCCCGGCATCCTTCCGGACCATGGGCGACCGCCCGGATGTTTATTTCGAAGCCGCGGCTGCCATCACGACTCTGGTGCTCCTGGGACAAGTCCTGGAGTTGCGCGCGCGCAGCCGCACCAGCAACGCCATTCGCGCATTACTCGACCTCAGCCCGAAAACTGCACGGCTGATTGACGCGGACAAGTCCGAGCGAGACGTTCCACTCGAACAAGTGAAGGTTGGCGACCGCTTGCGCGTGCGTCCCGGTGAAAAGGTGCCAGTCGATGGAGAAGTGCTTGAAGGGACGAGCACCATCGATGAATCGATGATCACAGGCGAATCCATCCCCGTTGAGAAAGGGCCTGGGGACCGTGTGATCGGCGCGACAGTGAATGGGAGCGGCTCCCTCATAATGCGCGCGGAGCGCGTGGGTAGCGAAACCATGCTGGCCCAGATTGTGAAAATGGTCAGCCAGGCACAACGCAGCCGCGCGCCCATTCAGCGACTGGCGGATAAAGTTGCGGCCTGGTTCGTACCCGCGGTGATCGCCGTGGCAGTGGTGACATTTATTGCCTGGGCTATTTGGGGTCCTGAGCCGCGTTTTGCCCACGCGATCGTGAACGCGGTAGCGGTGCTGATCATTGCATGTCCTTGCGCCTTGGGACTAGCCACGCCGATGGCGATCATGGTGGGCACTGGCCGTGGCGCACACGCGGGAATCCTGGTCAAGAACGCAGAAGCCCTGGAGAAACTCGAGAACATCGACACCCTTGTGGTGGATAAGACCGGCACCCTGACCGAAGGTAAGCCGCAGGTGGAATCGGTGGTCGCGCTGCCTGGTCACGATGAGAGTCGTTTAGTCAGCCTGGCCGCAAGCCTGGAGCGAGCCAGCGAACATCCGCTGGGGCAGGCCATCATCGCCGCTGCCAACGTCAATGGTATTGCATTGCATGATGCCACCGATTTTCACTATGTGGCCGGTAAGGGAATCAGGGGCAAGGTCAACGGCCAGATGGTGGCAGTGGGCAACGAGAAGTTGTTTCAGCAATTGCGGATCATCACGCGGGATTTAGCGCCCGCCGCGCAGGAACTCGGGCGCAAGGGCGAAACCCCCGTCTTTATCGCAATCAATGAGGCGCCGGCAGGAGTTATTGGGATTGCCGATCCGGTCAAGGGAAATGCGCCCAGTACGGTGGCCAATCTGAAAAATCAAGGAATTCAAGTGATCATGTTGACCGGCGACAGCCGCGGGACCGCGGAAGCGGTAGCCCGCCGATTAGGTATTACGGATTTTGAGGCTGAGGTTCTGCCGCAACAGAAGGTGGACGTAGTAAAGCGTCTTCAAAAACAAGGACGTTCGGTTGCCATGGCGGGAGACGGAATTAATGATGCGCCGGCGTTGGCGCAGGCTCGGGTGGGTATCGCGATGGGAAGCGGCACCGATATCGCCATGGAAACCGGTGACATCATTCTATTGAGAGGCGATCTCGCCGGAATATTGCGGGCGCGGCGGTTGAGTCAGGTAACCATGCGGAACATACGGCAGAACTTGTTCTTCGCATTCATATACAACGTAATCGGAGTGCCGATTGCGGGCGGGTTGCTGTATCCACTATTTGGGTTGCTGCTGAGCCCGATTATTGCAGCCGCCGCGATGAGTTTCAGTTCGGTGTCGGTGATCACGAATTCCTTAAGGTTGAGGGGAGTGAAACTCTAGCCGCGTCGGCACTCGACCCTCATTTGATGCCAACATGGATCTCGACTTGCGCGTTCTGCGGATCTGCCGCGCGCTGGTCATAGAGTTCGTAGTCGGCATGGTAAGCGCGGTCTCCACCTGGCGCGGACCTCGGTAGTCGCCAGATTCGCATCCAGGTCGCCGGGACGACCCGCGCTGCAGCCCCCCTCTCCGAAATAAAGACTGCATACCTTCCCGCGGGAACTTGTTTCGTCACCATGCCCGCCGGGAGTTGTTCGGCTGAGCTTACCTTAGCGCCAATTAGAAATGTGTACTCGCCGTCCTTGTCACTTGCGTAATCGGTGTACACCGCGAGCACGTTGTCATTCAACCTCTTGGTAATTCTCCCGAGCATATTTTCTTGCTGAAAGCGTTCCCACTGTTTTCCTATGAGGCCGTCGGACGTCATCTCTCGAGCGTTGGAGGTTCGGCAAGCGACACCAACGACAGTGAAGCCCTTTTCATCCAAGATGATTGGTGCAGGATTTGAGTAGTCGTCGCCCATGCAAATCAGTATAGAGAAAACAGAATCGCGATAACATGCCAGAGTTTTCGCGCTGCGAGATGGGAACACATCAATTGCAAACCAAAATTCTGTGTGAAGTTCAAATCGGGCAACGCTGAATGCTACACGGAACGAGATTTTAGATCTTGCTCAGGAAATCCACGATCTCCGGCTCAGTCCAATCGACGGCGCCAATGAACTTGCGGCGCACGATTCCGTTGCGGTCGATAATGTAGGTTTCAGGGAACTTGAACGTGCCATAAAGATTGTTGCTCTTCTGGTCGGCATCGCGAATAGTTGTGAAATCGACGCCATGATCCGTGATAAAGCGCTGATAGGCGCCTTCGTCCGCGTCGACACTCACCCCGAGGACCACGATACCTTTATTTTTCATGCGTTCCGACATCTTTACCAGGGAAGGCATTTCCTCTACACAAGGCGGGCACCAGGTAGCCCAGAAATTCAGCACCACGACCTTGCCCCGAAATTGGCTAAGCGAGACAGATTGATTGCCTTCTTTGACGGTGAAGTCCGGAGCGGGCGTGCCGATACGAGGCGGACGTGAACCGCTGTAACAACCTTCGAACAGGGCTATGAAGAGGAGGACAGGAACGATTAGCCGTCGCACAAAGATATAATAAAGGATTCACCCTATGGCCACGCTAGAGCCCGCATCGATGGCGCCGGAGGTTTCCATTATCGTGCCTGCTCGTAACGAAGAGGCGAGCCTGGGCGCCTGCCTGGAGTCGCTGGTCGGGCAGGAGGGCATGCGGTCCGAGATTATTGTGGTCGATGACAATTCCAGCGATCACACGCGTGACATTGCTTTGACATTCCCCAGCGTGCAGATCGTCGATGCCGGCGCACTGCCCGCGGGCTGGACGGGAAAGAACAATGCTGTGGCGGCGGGAGCACGCCATGCACGGGGGGAGTGGCTTCTGTTTACGGACGCCGATACCGTGCACCGGCCGGGTTCACTTGCGCGGGCCTTGCAGGAAGCGAAGGTATTCCGGGCAGCGTTGCTTTCGTATTCGCCGGAGCAGGAGGTGCATGGGTTTTGGGAGAAGGCTCTGATGCCCGTGATTTTCGCGGAACTGGCATGCACCTATCGCCCGCGGGATGTTTGCAATCCCAAATCTCCGGTAGCAGCGGCAAATGGCCAATACCTGCTGATTTCTCGGATAGCCTATGACGCCGTGGGGGGACACGCCGCAATCGCCGATAGCTTGCTGGAGGACGTGATTCTCGCCACGAAGGTGAAAGGTTCGCACCGCAAGATCCGCTTCCGTTACGGCGCGGATGCGGTCCGCACACGCATGTATCGGTCATTCCAGCAGTTATGCGAAGGCTGGACGAAAAATCTGGCGTTGCTGTTTCCCAACTCTACCCAGCTTGCGGCAAAGCGGGCGGCAGAATTTGTCACCATTAGCGGAGGAGTCCTGGCGGGAGTTGCGGCTCTGATCTTGGGGAGGCCAAAACTCGCGGGCACGCTCGGCGGTTTGGCTGGAACGATGTACGCAGTCCATCGCAAACGCATCGCGCGCGCCAACTTTTCTCGGGAAGCTAACTTCCTCGCGCTATTCGGTCTGCCACTGTTTTCGTATCTTTTGCTGCGTTCCCGACTCTCTCATGAAGAGGGACGGGTCGCCTGGAAAGGTCGCTTATATCAGCAACCGCGTGCAGGCGAGACAGATAGGGTTGCCAGTGAGCAGCCGCAATTTACATCCGCTTGCTGGTGCAGTGAAATCGCGAATTTAGGACGGACATGGTTTACCTGACGCGCAAGGCTGAATTTTCCGCTTCGCACTACTACCACAACCCGGAATTTAGCCCTGAAGAGAACCGGCGTGTTTTTGGCAAATGCAATAACCCGAACGGGCACGGGCACAACTACACGCTCGAGGTTACGGTAAAGGGCGAAGTCGATCCGCAATCGGGCTTTGTGGTGGATCTGAAGGATTTGAAGGAAGTCTTGAACCAGGAAGTGCTGGACGCGTTTGATCATCGTTTTCTGAATAAGGAAGTACCGGAGTTTCTGGATCGAATTCCCACGACCGAGAACCTTGCCATTGCGGTTTGGCAACGGCTGGCGCCCAAGCTGAAGGCGGCACAATTACATCGGGTGCGTGTCTATGAGACGCCGGACCTGTTTGTCGATTTTTACGGTGAGGCATGAAGGCATACCTGACGCGCCGGTATCTGTTTTCGGCATCGCACCGCCTGCACAACCCCGCGATGTCGGCGGAACAAAACCGATCCACTTACGGAAAATGCAACAACCCGCACGGCCATGGGCACAATTATGTGCTGGAGATCAGTGTAAGTGGGCAGGTGAACCAGGCCACTGGGATGGTGTGCAACCTCGTGGAGTTGGACACATTCGTGCAGAACGCGATCTTGGAGCGATATGGACACGAGAACCTCAATATGCTGCCTGAATTTGGGCACAAGGTGCCCACGACCGAGAACCTATGCATGACGATTTACGAAATACTGCAGCGTGGCTTTGTTCTCGCTCATCTGGAAAGAGTGAAGCTTGAAGAGACGATGATGAATTCGTTTGAATATGCGGGAGAAGGGAATCGGATGATCTCGTGAATCTCGCTGCATTCGCACCCCTCATGAGGTCCAGATTACGAACTGCAGGTTATCGGATAGAACATTTTGTGTGAGGTACCGATGAAGACCACGACGGAGCCAACCACAGTTACGGGCGCAAGTTTTGAAGAACTAATGCGGGAGATACTGGTTCGACTCGGAGAAGACCCTGAGCGCGAAGGCTTGGTGCGCACCCCGGCACGGGTCCATAAGGCTTTTGAGTACCTTACTAAGGGTTACCACGAGGATCCGGAGGCACTGCTCAAGAACGCTCTGTTTACGGTCGACTATGACGAAATGGTCATTGTCAAGGACGTGGAGATGTTTAGCCTGTGTGAGCATCACATGCTGCCGTTCTTCGGCAAGGTACACGTGGCTTACATTCCCAAGGGAAGGGTCATTGGTCTGAGTAAGATTCCGCGCCTGATTGAAATGTACTCGCGCCGTTTACAGATCCAAGAACGCCTTACTACCCAGATTGCAGAGACCATTCAAAAGACGATTGAACCGCAAGGCGTAGGCGTGGTTATTGAGGCCCGCCATTTGTGCATGATGATGCGGGGAGTAGAGAAACAGCATTCAGCCGCGGTAACCTCTTCCATGCTGGGCTGCTTCCGGGAAGAACAAGAGACGCGAAACGAATTTCTGTCTCTCATACGACAGCGACCAAACGGAATGTAGCTAACAGTCGTCTTTGCGGCGCGTTTCCTAACCTTTTTTGATCCCCAGCTTCAGTAGAACCGTAACTGGAGTGCCCAAGCGGGTTTTTTCACAAATCAGAAATCTTGACAGCCGCTATCAGTTGTACTACTCTCGCGCCCGCGTTTCAGTAAGTTCTCTCTAACTTCGCCATCTCGTTTTGGGGCTCTAGGCCACTTCAGCAGTTACCTGAAAGCTCATTTCGATCCTTCGCTCTGGTTGCGGCTCGTCCCTCCCCGATCCGCACGCTGTGGGAGAGGAATGCACCGTACCTTGCGGACATCGGTGGTATTCCCACGCAGTACCAACCGCTGGAGTGTGGTTATCTCCAGAGGAGGACAAGATGAAGCGTTTCGGTGGTATGGCGACTTACCTGGGCGCGATCACGTTAATCGTGCTGATTGGCGGCATCGGCCTTGTCTATAGCAGTTCTCCGACACCAGCTCCCACGGGATTCAGCACGCCCACATTGAACCAGAATCCAGGATCGCAAAGTGTCAGCAACGGATTTCCCGAACCCACGGGCGACACGTTTGCCCAGGATCAGGCTGTCTTCGAAGAACAAGACGGCGTGGACAATGGCTTGGGGCCGGTCTACAACGCGCAGTCCTGCGTGAACTGTCATCAGAATCCGAACACTGGCGGAAACAGTCAGGTAACCGAGCTGCGGGTTGGACACACTGACTCCCGTCGCAATTTCCAGAATCCCACTATCTACATTAACGACGGAGCCAACACGATTGCGAATCGGTCTCTGATTAACGACCGGGCTACGTGTCCGCAAGCGCAGGAACGCGTGCCGAGCACGGAGACGGTTCGAGCGCTTCGGGCGTCGCTCAATACCTTGGGGGACGGTTTCGTCGAGGCGATCGATAGCAACACCCTGTACGGCATTTCCTTGAACCAGCCCTACCAGAGCTACGGGTACATTTACGGCGAATTCATCCAGGTCCCCGTGCTCGAGGCTTCTGGACAGATACGGGGCGGGCGCTTTGGTTGGAAGAACCAACACGCCAGTCTGCTTTCGTTCGCCAGCGATGCGTACATCAATGAGCAAGGGATTACAAATCGCTTGAGCCCGACCGACACCACGACCGTGTGCAAGACGACCAGCGATCCGGAAGATCAGACAGATAGCCTCGGCATGGCCGACATCGATCACTTTGCCACGTTCATGCGTGGCACAAAGGCTCCTCCGGTGGATAGCGTGTTGATGGCAACAGCGGACGCGCAGGCCGGATCCTCATTGTTCAATTCCATCGGGTGCTCAATTTGCCACGTCGCGGCAATTACCACCGCACCGGCGGGCACGGTGATCAACGGGGGCGCCTACACTGTGCCAGCGGCGCTCGGGAACATGACCATCAATCCCTATAGCGACTTCCTCTTGCATGATGTCGGAACGGGCGATGGCGTGCTCCAGAACGGCCCTTCCGATACCACTAACAAGCTGCGCACGCCACCACTATGGGGACTACGCACCAAGAGCCGGCTGATGCATGATCTGCAGTCGTACACCCGCAGCGATGCAATCCTCCGGCACGGACATGAAGCTTCCCTGGTCATCTACAACTACCAGGCTCTCACCACAACCCAGAAAAACCAGATCCTCACCTTCCTGGATGCACTGTGATCCGGTAACGGCGTCGGGCACGGCGACCTGCCGTGCCCTGCCACATCGTTGGAATTGAGGAGATGCTTATGAGAACTGGGGAACTAGGATTTGCGCGTACGGCGGGCCTAAGCCTGCTCGGGATTGCCTGTCTTTTCTGCGGGGCCTGTGAGCGTTCCCAGGAGCGGGTTGCAGAGGCGCCAATCCCACGTAACGGGACGCCTTTTGCGGCACCAAGGACCAATCCGCCGGGAGTTCCCGCCGCGCCGCTCATGCCATTGCCGGAGGCCTCTGTCCGCGATGTACAAGAGTTGCTGGCCAGAGTCTTTGCAGGAGTGGTGGCCTTGGACAGCAGGTCGTCGAAGCCTTTTTGGACGGGCGACTTCAACGGAGATGGTTCCGAAGACGTTGCAGTGCTCGCAGCGCCGGTGACGCAAAAACTCGCCGAGCTGAACGATCCGCTATCAAACTGGATTGTTCAGGATCCGCACAACGTCTTTGTGCCGCCTCCCAATCAGAGCGTGGTGACGCTTCCGCCGCCCACAAAGCGCGAGGTGGTTCGGGCTGGCGAACACCTGCTGGTGGTTGTGCATGGAGTCGGGCCATCCGGTTGGCGCAATCCGATTGCGCGCCAAACTTTTGTCCTCTGCCACGCTGCTGGGCTGGAACTGGCGGTCGCTCATGCCTCGCGAAGCCTGCAGCGTGCGTTTGGAAGCATTCCTAACCAGCAGAATGTAATAGCGGAAAATGTTGGCGGCGAAACCGGGGCACTTGTCTGGACGGGTGCGGGGTATGCGTGGCACCCAGAGCCGGGAGACAAGTCTCGTTGAAGAGGAGCGCTTGGAAGCTCTTTTTGCATACAGTTCTTCACCGATGTTCGACGATTGAAATCGCGCGTATTCTCCCTCTCATGTCGCAACCGCTGTGGCGGGAGATAAACCGAACTGCAACCGCGTTTCTCTTCACGGAACTCGAGATAAGTTTGACCTTTGCCCGGTTTACCCTGCGCTCTCGCGAATCCCAGAGGGCACGGCGTAATTGCTCTAACGCCCTCAAAGCGTACGAAAATATCGTGCGCTTGCCGGAACCGTGCTGCTTACCCAAAATGTTGAGGAGAGGTTCAAGCGGAAGTTGTTGCAATTAAAGTCTCTATTACAGAGATTGGGAGAGAGCGGTTAGACCTCCAACGCGGCGGTCGCGCTCAATCGGGCTGGCATCCATGCCAAAATCCGCAGGTTTTTGCGTCATAGTCATGATCTTTCCCCCCGGCTGAATCTTCGGATTGTCTGTGCCCGGAAAATTCGATACACTCGTCTTCGGCCAAGTCGAGCGGGATCCCTACCTGCTCTCGTGATCCCCGGTTTTCCCCCGAATAGAATTCGCTTTCAATTCAGTTAATGCCCTCACAGGAGCAGAGTATGTCGCCTACTCGCCGGCTGCTGCTTACATGCGGCAATGCGGTTCGGGTCCGCCTCATTGTGCTCGCGATTGCTGGTTTAATTTTGATTACGTCTGTCGCCTTGGCTCAAGTCAGCGTCATCACACAGAGGTACGACAACTCACGCGCGGGTCAAAATGTGAACGAGACGTATCTGACCCCCGCCAACGTCAAAAGCGGCACGTTTGAAAAACTATTCGCACAGCCGGTCGACGGCTACATCGTAGGGCATCCTTTGTATCTGCCTGGTATTTCGATCCCCGGTGCCGGAACCCACAATGTCGTCTACGTGGCTACGATGCATGACAGCGTTTATGCTTTCGACGCGGACAACAATGCCGGGGGTAATGCCACGCCATTGTGGCAGGTCAGCTTTACAAATCCCGCCGCGGGCATCACCAGCGTTCCCATCAAGGATCAGGCCTGTCCTGCTGTCACAAGCTTCACCGAGATCGGTGTTGTGCCCACCATGGTCATTGATCCCGCGGCAGGCACGATTTATGTTCTCGCCAAAACTGAAGAATCCGGTGCATTCGTGCATCGTCTTCACGCCTTGGATGTGACTACCGGGGAGGAGAGGCCGGGGAGCCCGGTGCAGATCAAGGCGACCTTCACCCACGGCGACGACCACGGGACCTTCGTGGATAAATACCAGATGGCTCGCCCTGGGCTGGTGCTTGCGAACGGCACTCTGTACGTCACGTTCGGCACTCTGGGGTGCAGGTATGCCCAGAATGCGAGCGGGTGGGTGGTTGCTTACGACCCCACAAGCCTGACCCAACTTGGGGCGTTCGCCACGAATCCTAACCAGGGGTATGGTGCCGGAATCTGGCAAGGTGGTGTAGCACCAGCAGCCGACAGCGCAGGAAATCTTTATTTCAATACCGCTGACGGTCCCTATGGCGATGACGATGTTCACTTCGGCGATACCTTGCTGAAACTGGCTCTCGGGGCTGGTTTGAACTGGGTGGACTATTTCACACCTTACAACCAGCAGTTCTTGAATCAGTACGATCTTGATCTGGGTTCTGGCGGCGTGGTGCTACTCCCTGACCAGTCTGGGCCCTATCCGCACCTGATGGCGGCGGTTGGGAAGCAAGGAACCATTTACCTGGTGAGCCGGGACAACCTGGGTAAATTCAATCCGAACGGCGACACCCAGATTGTGCAGGAATTAACCTTCGTCGTCGGCGAAGTCGATGGTGCGCCAGCATACTGGAACAATACTTTGTTCGTTTCCTCAGAGGGATCGGTCATCAAGGCATTTTCGTTGGCGAATGGGCAACTCAGCACTCTGCCCATTTACCAATCGTCGCTGGTGTTCAACATGCCGGCGGGAATGTCAGTATCCTCAAACGGAACATCCAACGGCATTGTGTGGGCTATTAACGGCATTCAGTCGAAACTTTACGCTTACAATGCCAGCAACCTTGTGCAGACCTACAACTCGAGCCAGGTAACCCCCCGTGATACTCTCGGCGTAGTCCCGCACTTCAGCACCCCCATCGTAGCCAATGGCAAGGTTTACATTGGCGGCACGGCACAACTGGTTGTTTACGGGTTAATACCGCATATCACGTCAACCGCTGGGAATCTGCAGACCGCGACCGTTGGAACCGTGCTGCCCACCGCGTTGCAGATCAAGGCGGCCGATGCCTATCAAGGGGCTCCCATCTCCGGGCTTGCCGTGAGTTTCAGTGACAACCAAGCGGGCGGCAGCTTCGGAACGCCGGTCGCAATCACGGATCAGAACGGATTCGCCAGCACAACCTATACTCTTCCGACAAAAGCGATGAAGGTTACCATCACGGCCGGTGCCCCAGGGTACAGCAGCGCAACTTTGACTGAAACCGCAACGGCCGGAACGCCTGCTTCAGTGGTAACCAAGTCCGGCTTTAACCAGACAGCGAGCGTAAACAGTCCATTACCAAATCCAGTGTGCGCTGTAGTCAAAGATCAGTACGCCAACAAAGTCCCAGGTGTCGTGGTGAATTTCTCTGATGGCGGAGCGGGAGGAATCCTGTCGCCCAGTGCCGTGACTACCGATAGCACGGGCAGCGCCTGCACCAACTACACAACACCAAGCACGCCGGGGACGGTGTTTATCACCGCTTCTGTAAGCGCGGTCGGCAGTACAGCGAAATTCAAGGAAACTGTGACGCAGTAGCCAAGCGGGGCCGGCCTGTGCTGCTCGACTCTACAGATTTGGTCATTTGACTTGCCTTTTCGTGCCGCCTACCATTCGGGCTGCATACCAAGGGCTCAGGAAATGATCGGCCAAACCATATCTCACTACCGCATTGTCGAAAAGCTGGGCGGTGGGGGGATGGGCGTGGTTTACAAGGCCGAGGACATTGAATTGGGGCGCTATGTGGCCCTGAAGTTCCTGCCCGATATGGTGGCGCAAGATCCGCAAGTTCTGGAGCGCTTCCGGCGCGAAGCCAGAGCGGCGTCAGCGCTCAATCATCCCAACATCTGCACGATTTACGAGATCGGTTCTGCCGAGCGGCGGCGCTTCATCGCCATGGAGTTCCTCGATGGGCTCACGCTCCGGGAACAGATTACCCGTGGGACCATCCCGCTGGATCAATTCCTGCGCCTGGCTATCGAGATCGCCGACGCGTTAGAAGCCGCGCACAGCCATGGCATCATTCACCGCGACATCAAGCCCGCGAATGTCTTCATTACGTCGCGAGGACACGCCAAGATCCTTGATTTCGGACTGGCTAAGCTGTTGCCGGACGGTGGCGCGTTAGCTGCTGCGGACACCCAGGGACTGATCACTCAGCCTCCTGAGAACCTGACCAGCCCGGGGTCTGCCGTGGGGACGATCGCATACATGTCACCGGAACAAGCGCTGGGCAAGGCTATGGACGCCCGCGCCGATCTCTTCTCGTTCGGCGTTGTGCTTTACGAGATGCTGACTGGCGCGCTGCCGTTCCAGGGTCCAACGTCGGCGGCAGTCTTCGACTCCATCATTCACGCGCCTACCGTATGGCCGCAGGAAGCAGTACCAGGGCTGCCTGGCCAGCTGGAATGGGTAGTGCGGAAGGCGCTGGAAAAAGATCCGAACCAGCGCTATCAGAGCGCCGGCGCGATGAAAGCAGACCTGGAAAAGGTACTCGCGGGTGAGCCGATATCGGCAGCGATGCGTGCCAGGCTGCAATCGGAAACCAAACTTAGGATCGCAACCCGGAACGATCTCACCAGCGGCGAGGGCAGGACAGGATTGTGGCTGGGATTGGCGGTGCTCCTGGTTCTGGTGGTCGCCGTCGGGCTCTGGCTGGAGCGATTGACAGGGGGACAACCGGTGGTCGTCGCATCGGTGCAGATCACGAACGATGGGCTGACCAAGCGTTCGCTCGCGACAGATGGCACGCGCTTGTACTTTTCCGAGTATGTGAACGGGCACTCAGTGCTGCGCCAGGTTTCAGCTAATGGCGGCGAAACTGCTCCGCTGAATAATCCATTACCCAGCGCGGATATCTACGACTATTCCCCTGGCAATTCCCAACTGCTGGTTCGCGGAGTTGCGGAAGGCTCACAGACGGAGTCACCGCTTTGGGCCTTACCGGTACCTGCCGGCACGCCCAGGCGTCTGGGAGACATTCGCGCGCATTCCGCCGCGTGGACGCCGGACGGTCGCGGCATCGTGTACGCGAATGCGTCGACGCTGTTTATCGCCAACGCGGACGGCACGGATTCGCGAACATTGCTCACCGTACACGGAATCCCTTTCCAGCCGCGATTCTCTCCCGACGGAAAGCGCCTGAGGTTCACAGAGCAAGACCCTAGCCAGCATTCTTCGTCATTGTGGGAGGTTTCGGCTGATGGGAAAAACCTGCATCCCTTACTGCCTGACTGGAGTAAACCTCCGGAAGAATCGAACGGCAGCTGGACACCTGATGGACAGTATTTCCTGTTCGAGTCGACGCGCAACAATGCTCAGAATATCTGGGCGATCCGCGAACGGAGCTGGTTTAACAACGGCAGTGCTGCACCCGTACAACTCACAGTGGGGCCGCTCATGTTTGCGGCTCCCATACCGTCTCTCGATGGCAAGAAGCTGTTTGTGATCGGACAGCAGCGGCGCTTTGACCTGGTCAAGTATGACGGGAAATCGAAGCAGTTCTCCCTCTATCTGGGAGGCCTTTCCGCGGGGGAAGCAGATATTTCACCTGACGGCCAGTGGATCACGTACGTGCTGCATCCGGAACTGACATTGTGGCGAAGCAAATTGGATGGGAGCTCTCGCGCGCAGCTCACCTTTGCGCCGATTAAAGCCCACATGCCAAGATGGTCGCCGGATGGCAAGCAGCTGGCGTTTATGGGGGCGGCACCGGGCAAACCTTGGAACATTGTGGTCTTGCCCGCCGACGGAGGCACACCGAATCCGGTTGCGGCGGGGGATCGCAATCAGGGGGATCCGACCTGGACTCCAGACGGAAAGGCGATCGTTTTTGCCGGAATGCCCTGGTTGGAATATGGCCGCTCGCAGGGCGCGAATGTGCATATCGTGGACTTGAGCCAGGGCAGGGTTTCTGATGTGCCCGGATCTGAGGATTTATTCAGTCCACGGTGTTCGCCGGACGGCCGGTATATTGCAGCTTTGTCGGCGGATTCCAGCCGTATGCTGCTATATGATTTTGCCAAACAGAAATGGTCGGAACTCGCGCGGTCGTTGTTTGCGTACGAGAACTGGGCGCGCGACAGCAAACATCTTTACGCGGAAGATTACGCCGACAGTACCGACGACTTTGTTCGCGTCAACGTTGCGGATGGAAAAATGGAACGCCTGTTCAGCATTAAGGACGTGCCTCGCGGCTTTGACCCCTGGGAATTCTGGGTAGGCGTGGCTCCGGACGACTCGCCGCTCTTAATGCGCGATCGGAGCACGGAAGAAATCTACAGTTTGGAAGTGAAGTTTCACTGATCCAGACACTACCCGCACCTTCCATGTATGAAACGCCGCTTGGATAACACTGAATCTTCTCTGCAGCAGAAGGTTGCCGTAGTCACCGGGGCGAGCCGCGGAATCGGGCTGGCGACCGCCAAAGCCCTGGCGCGCGCGGGTTGTAAAGTGGTTGTCACGGGACGAGACGAAGCTGCGCTGCGCAAGGCAAGCAGGGAACTGGAAGATTTCAACACCACGGTGCTGCATCATGCCTGCGATGTCGGCGACGCGAATGCGGTGGAATTGCTCTTCCGCAGAATCAAAAGCCAGCTGGGCAGGATCGACATTCTGATTAATAACGCCGGGATTTCGCATGCGATGACGACCGTCGACCAACTCGATCCTCAAACCTGGAATCGGGTCATCGCCACGAACTTGACCGGCATGTTTTTATGCACAAGAGCGGCATTGGCAACCATGCGGCGAGGCGGCAGCATTGTGAATAACTTATCGCTGGCCGCGAAGGGGGTCTTTGCTGGCGAGGCGGCGTATTGCGCCTCCAAGCATGGCGCGTTAGGGTTCACGAACACACTCCGGGAAGAGCTCCGGCCAAAGGGCATTCAGGTTATTGCGCTGATCGCCGGACCGACGGATACCGCCATCTGGGATCAGTTCTGGCCGGATGCGCCGCGGAAAAGCATGATGTCTGCGCAGATCGTCGCCAATGCGATCGTCAGCGCCCTGACGGTTCCGGAGAATAGCACGGTGGAAGAGATTACGATCCAACCCACAGCAGGGAGGTTGTGAAAGCGTCACCAGGTTCCGTAGCGATAACGGTGCCGGCGCTCGGGAAAAAGTTTTATCAACAGAATGCCCACCAGGAACCCTCCGACATGGGCCCAGAAAGCGATACCCCCGGCGGTCTGGGACGTTTCAGCGATAGAGGCGGCCCCGCTAAAGAATTGGCTCAAGAACCAATACCCGAGCATCAGCCACGCGGGTACGTGAAAGAGAAAGATAGGCGGAAACCAGGTCAGCACGCGGGCTCGCGGGTAGAGAACGAAATACGCGCCCATGATGCCGGCAATCGCGCCGCTCGCGCCGACGCTGGGAACGCGCGAGTTGGCGTTCAGCAAAATGTGGGTAAAACTCGCGGCCAGGCCGCTCACAAGATAGAAAACCAGGTAGCGGAAGTGGCCGAGGTAGTCCTCGATGTTGTCCCCGAAAATCCAGAGCACCCACATGTTGCCGATGATGTGCGCCCAGGATGCGTGCAGAAACATGGAAGTGAACATCGGCAGTAATGCAGCCGCCGGGGCGAATACCGGCACGCCAGTCAGCAAACCAATCTCGTAGCGCGGCACTACGCCGAACTGGAACATCAAGGCGTTGAGTTGCTGATGGCTCTGAAAGCCGACTGAAAGTTCAAAAAGGAAAACCAGCACGTTCAGGATAATGAGAAAATAGTTAACGAAGGGAGTGCTGAAGACCGGTTGGTCGTCTCGCAGGGGAATCATGGAGAATCAGAAAAGTGTCGCCGTAATATCCGATGTAAGCCAACATGCGCGATCCTGGTCGGCTTAAAAGCTCCGCACCACTCCCTACATCCACAGAGGGCGATTTGCACTTACTAAAGTACCAAATAACTCAATTTCAGATTTTATGAACGGTGTTTTGATCATCGACAAGGCGCCTGGCATCACCTCGCATGATGTGGTCAACCGGGTGCGGCGGATTTTGCAGCAGAGGTCAGTAGGCCACCTGGGAACGCTCGATCCCTTGGCCACAGGAGTGCTACCGCTGGTCGCAGGCACTATGACGCGGCTGGCGCAGTTCTACACCAAATCCTGCAAAGCGTACGAGGGACTGATCCGCTTTGGCTTTGCTACGGATACTTATGACTCCGACGGTGATCCGGTGGGCGAGGCACAACAAGTTCAAGTAACACTTCAACAGCTGCAAGAGCTTGCCCGCCGATTTCAGGGCGCCATCGAGCAAATGCCGCCCCCGTTTTCGGCGAAGAAGATCCACGGCGTTCCGGCATACAAACTGGTGCGCAGGCAGAAGGAAGTAGTTCTGAAGCCCGTGCGGGTGGAAATCATGGAGTTTGAGATCATCGGGCTCGACAGTCGCCCACCTTACTCCGCGGCTCCGGCACAATCGATGGCAGAGGAAAAGGGCGACCGAGCGTTTTTTCGGGCGCGGGTCGGATCAGGGACCTACATGCGGTCGGTGGCACACGATATGGGACAGCAGTTGGGTTGTGGCGCGCACCTCTCATCTCTCAGGAGAACACGAGTCGCAGAATTCGACATCTCTGAGGCACACACGCTCGAATCCGTGCAAGCGGCGGCGGAAAACGGCCGCCTGCAAGAGTTGTTCGTCCATCCGCGAACGTTGCTACCAGACATGCCGAGCGTAACCGCAAATGAGGAGAGCGCCGCTCGCATTCGCAGCGGCCGCACAGTGAACCTGCCCGAAATGTCACGTGCACGCCAGATAAAAGTCTTCTATGGACAAAAAGAACTGCTGGCAATTGCTACCCGGGTTGCGGGAACGCTGTTTCATCCCGGTATCGTTCTGGACACGAACCCGCAGGAGATGCCGGTGAACGGGCGTTGAAGAGGGTGGTGACAGCGCACCTGCGAAATGCAGGCTCAACGCCGTCTGCATGGATTCTCGCTGCTGATCTGCATTGTGCAGGTTAAGAAAGCACCAATGGTCACGCCGGAACCGGCGCTGTACGTTTGCCTCTTTGAACCAGCCAAACGATTAATGCGACGATGGCTCCCAGAAATAGCAGCGGAGAGAGCATCAGAAAGATCACAGCGAACTTGCTGGCAATGTTGGTGATGTCACCCGAGACGGCGGCACCCTGCTGCCGGTACAACTGGCCGCCGGCGACGGTTACGTCGCCTCCCGTGTTCGATCCGTTTTCCAGACGCACATCGCAAAGCGCGCAGGTTACGTCACCATCGACCTCTGCGCCTTCCCCAAGGACGATCTTGCCGCCAATTGACGTCACGTCACCGGTCACTTGCCCGCGTATATAGGCGGTACAGCCCAGGCAGGTCACGTCGCCGAGTTTCTCTCCCGGCTCCACCCGGATGTCATGGCCAAATTCGGTTCGGTCCGCCACGTTCTTTGCCAGTGCGGAACAAGAGAAAACGGCCATAACGCAGAGCAGCCAAAGTGTAGCGAGCGCTGTTGGTTTCATAGCAACCTTCCAGGCGAATAGTTTACGGCACCCTTGCGCGGCGCGACAACGAGAGTTCATCGGCAGGGCTATGGCGCTGGGTGTTTGGACTCCAGGCAATAATTGCGTACAGCTCCAAAGCCCGTAACACTGATGTGCACAATCGACACCCATCGTTCGATCTTGTGGTGCCCGAGACGATGCATGCCATAGGAGAGTCCAATGGATGCTCCAGTAGCTGCCACTTCCAGGGCGGGAAAGCCTGCTGAGCTTTTGACCACATCATCGGGCAGGAGAATCTCTTCGCGCCCGCGTGCCATCATGTTGCGTGTGGAAGAGTAATCGAGGGCACGAAATGTTGCGACTCCAGTAAACAGGAACGTGTTGGTCCTGTCCCAGAACGCGTGTGGCACCTCGAGCCCCGGCGCAGATTGCGGTGGTACGGGAGAAACATCCGAACTGTCTGATTCAGCACGGGAACCAGGATTAACCAGTTCCGCGCCCATGGCCAGGTTATCGGCGCCATTCACGAGCTGAGCACAGACCACGGGACTCCAGATGATGAAGATCAGCAGCAATAGAGCCGAAGCTTTTGTCCACTTTATTGGCACGGTGCCAGGAGTCTCTGGATCATTGTACCCGGACCAGTTTTGCGCCTCAGCGATCCGCAGCACGTCGCACAACATTTGACCCTGACCGCGATCAACAGCACGCTCCCCAATTTCGCGAGTCCGAGCACCGTTCTTTATAATTGAAGTTCCTAGTCAAGATTCCTGGAGGCTTTACATGGCGGCTTCATACAACGGTATCGCAGCGCCGGCGACCGGCGCGAAAATAACCTACGGCAACGGGAGATACCAGGTGCCTGACAATCCTGTCATACCCTACATCGAGGGGGACGGAACCGGGCGCGACATCTGGAAGGCCTCCGTTCGAGTGTTTGATGCCGCGGTGGAAAAAGCCTACAAAGGCAAGCGCAAGGTAGCGTGGTACGAAGTATTTGCTGGCGAAAAATCCAAGGCCAAGTTTGACACATGGCTGCCCGACGACACCGTCAACGCGATCCGTGAGTTCCGGGTGGCCATCAAAGGCCCCCTCACCACGCCCGTGGGTGGCGGCATCCGCTCTCTCAATGTCACGCTGCGTCAGGTGCTCGACTTATACTGCTGCGTCCGTCCTGTGAAGTATTACAAGGGCACTCCATCGCCGGTGAAGCACCCTGAGCGCATGGACGTGGTCATCTTCCGCGAGAATACGGAGGATGTGTACGCCGGTATTGAGTGGGAGGAGGGAACACCAGAAGCGGCCCGTCTGATCGAGTTCCTGAACAGAGAAATGCTCAAAGGCGGTAAGAAACAGATCCGCCTGGATTCGGGCGTTGGCATCAAGCCCATGTCTATCACCGGCACCAAGCGCCTGGTGCGCATGGCCATTCAGCACGCTCTCGAAAATGGTCGGAAGACTGTCACCCTGGTGCACAAAGGTAATATTCAGAAGTTCACGGAGGGCGCATTCAGAAAGTGGGGATATGAGCTGGCTACCGAGGAGTTTCGTTCCAAGGTCATTACGGAACGCGAAAGTTGGATTCTCGACAATAAAGACAAGAATCCCAACCTTACCGTGGAACAAAATGCCGCGATGGTTGAACCTGGCTTAGAGTTTGCGCCGGAGGAGTTCCGCCAATCCGTGTACAAGGAAGTAAAGGAAGTCCTCGACAAGATCTACCCGACCCACGGCAAGGGTGCGTGGAAAAATAAACTGATGGTCAATGACCGCATCGCCGATTCTATCTTTCAACAAGTCGTTACCCGTGCCGATGAGTATTCGGTACTGGCAACCCCGAATCTGAATGGCGATTACATTTCCGACGCTTGCGCTGCGCAGGTGGGTGGCCTGGGTATCGCGCCGGGCGCAAACATCGGCGACGGGTTCGCGATCTTCGAGGCCACGCATGGCACTGCTCCCAAGTACGCCGATAAAGACGTCATCAATCCCGGTTCTGTGATCCTTTCCGGAGTGATGATGTTTCGTTTCCTGGGCTGGGGCGAAGCCGCCGACCTGATCGAGCATGGAATGGAGCGCACAATTGAGCAGAAGAAAGTCACCTACGATTTCGAGCGCCTGATGGAAGGCGCAACCAAGGTCAGAACCAGCCAATTTGGGGATCACATAATTGCGAACATGGACGCGGTGATGCTGGCCACGGTCTAAAGCAGGCAGAGTGGTATTGGCCATGGATGCGGCGACGCGGCCACGCGATCGCTTGTTAACCCGCCGCGCACCTCGCGGATGAAGCTTCTGGTTTAGAATAAAGGGTTTTCGACACCGCTCCGGGTTGAACTGGAAAGGACCCTCATGCGCAACAAAGTGACCATTGTGGGCTCGGGAAACGTAGGCGCCACTGCTGCCCACTGGATTTCCTCCAAGGAGTTGGCCGATGTGGTGCTGATTGACATTGTCGACGGCGTGCCCCAAGGCAAAGGCTTGGACCTGCTCGAGGCCATGCCGATCGAAGGGCGGGACTCGCACGTCCTCGGTACCCAGAACTACGCAGACACCGAGAACTCGGATATCGTAGTGATTACCGCCGGCATGCCGCGTAAACCTGGCATGAGCCGTGATGACCTGCTCAATATCAATCACAAGATCATGAGCGATGTAGTTGGGCAGGCGGTTCGCTATTCTCCCAATTGCATACTGATCATCGTCTCTAACCCTCTGGACGCCATGGCCCAGGCCGCCTACAAGCTGAGCGGCTTTCCACGCAACCGGGTGATTGGCATGGCCGGGGTTCTGGATTCCGCCCGCTTTCGCGCATTCATCGCGAAGGAGCTGAACGTCAGCGTAGAAAATGTGACAGCTTTTGTCCTCGGAGGACATGGCGACACCATGGTTCCGCTCGCTCGGTATTCGACGGTCGCCGGCATCCCCATCACAGAATTGATGGATGCGGACACAATTGAGCGACTCGTGCAGCGTACGCGCGACGGTGGGGCAGAGATCGTGAAGTATCTCAAGACCGGGAGCGCCTACTATGCTCCCTCCGCCGCGGTCGCCGAGATGATCGAAGCCATTCTGAAGGATAAGAAGAAAATTCTGCCTTGTGCTGCTTATCTGGATGGCGAATACGGCATTCGCGGCCTGTTCGTTGGGGTTCCTGTGAAGCTGGGGAGCACCGGCATCGAGCAAATCATCGAAATTAAGCTCACCCATCAGGAGCGCGAACAACTTGAACGAAGCGCATCTTCGGTGAAAGAACTGGTTGAGGTAATTGGCGTATAAGATTGTTTCGAAGTTATATACCCCGCTTTACGAAAGGCGGGGTATTTTTGCGTTCACTGGTGTTCTTCGATGCGTTTGCCGGTTTTCAGCAAGTGATTGATGGCCATTTCCCAGTGTTGAATCCTCGCCTCATGCTTCTCTTGCGTGTTTCTCTCAACCATATCGTTGCCGTGATCAGAAATCGCGGTGACGGTGTCAGTGACTTGCGCGGTAGTAGTTCCGTTTTCGTAGCTACATCTGATCTTTAGTTGTCGGACAATGTCGGGGCCCAACGTCAGGTAATCGATTTCATGACTACCCGGGTCATATTTGGTTACTACCCAGATAATCCGTGGAGGACCATCAGTTTCGAAAATCATGCCCTCCTGAACCTTCCCATCGGCCGGATTAATGGGCTTCGGGTCCCATCCGGGTGCCCATTGCTTCTCCTCAATGGGTGTGAACAAGGGAAAGACTCTGTTGATCATGCCCTGTAACCGGATCACACCCGTGTGCGAGGCCGACTTGGCGCTATCGGCCGCCGTTTTAGCAGGCGATGCTAACAGCGCAGTCAAGCAGACCGCTGCGGAACAAAACATCAACGTGCTCGGATTCATGTTTGAGCTCCCTTAGAACAGAAAAATGCCCGCGACCTGATCGCGGGCAGTATTTGGTGCAAAGAAAAATGCCCGGAAGCAAATTGCTCTCGGGCACCTCAAAATTGATCGTACGACGCGTATCTCAGAATGTCAACGGCTTACGCCCGCTCAATTGTCACCGATTTCACGATCACATCCTTGGCAGGCTTATCTTGGCGGTTTCGCGCCACATTCGCGATTTTGTCCACAACATCATAGCCTTCAACTACCTCGCCAAAGATGGTGTGTTTGCCGGTCAACCACGCGGTCGGCGCGACGGTAATAAAAAATTGCGATCCGTTCGTATTCGGCCCGGCGTTCGCCATGGCCAGTTTGCCTGGCTTGTCAAACTTGTGGGGCGAGTTCTTCGTCTCGTCTTCAAATTGGTACCCAGGTCCGCCGTACCCAGTTCCTGCAGGGTCCCCTCCCTGAATCATGAAATTGGGAATGACACGATGAAATATGGTGCCGTCATAAAGCCGTTCTTTGGATTTCTTGTGTGTCACGGGATGAGTCCATTCCCGTTGCCCTTCGGCTAGCTCGATAAAATTGGCTACCGTCTTGGGAGCTTCTTTCTCGAACAGGCGGCAGGCAATCGTACCCTCGCTGGTATTAAACACGGCATAAGTTCCTGGCTGGCGCGTCATGACCTTCCTTTCTCGCTGAGCTGGATGATATGGACAAGGCGAGCGAGATACTGCAACGTAATCCGCTCGCCTGAATGGCGGACTACTTGGTGTTGGAAGCCGATGTGGCTGGTGCTTTCGCAGCGCTGGCGTTGCCGGAACCCTGCTCAATGCTGATGTGATTGATCTTCACTGGCTTAAAGGGACGGTCGTTCTGCGGATCGCGTGCCATTCGCGCAATCTGCTTCACCAGTGCGACACTCGCGTCATCACATTGACCGAAAATCGTATATTTGCCGTCGAGGCTCGGATATGCGCCCTCAGTGATGAAAAACTGCGAACCGTTCGTGTCCGGGCCTGCATTCGCATAGGCAAGGCGTCCTGCCCGATCAAACTTCAGATCGGGGGAAACTTCATTCTTGAATTTATATCCCGGGTCTCCCATGCCGTTGCCTGCCGGGTCGCCGCCTTGAATCATGAATTCGGGAATTACCCGGTGGAAGATGGTGCCGTCATAAAGCGGAACACCATGTTTCTTTGCGTGCGTGACGGGGCTGGTCCAATCCTTGGTTCCATCCGCCAGGCCGATGAAGTTCGCTACCCCGATCGGGGCCTTGTCAGGAAACAGTTTGCAGTGCATCTTGCCGGCAGTGGTATCAATCACAGCCGTGGGCCCGCTTGCAGACGGCGCCTTAGGAGCATTCTTCTTGGCGCCTTCGGTACTTTGCGCCGACACGGCCAACGGCAACACACAAGCGATAAGAGCGGTGGATAACAATTTATGCATAGTCTCTCCTGGGAAGACAGGGTGGATCCAAATTTCTAGCGAGAACACAAGATTTTACGACATTTTGCCGAATTCATCTGCCCGCGCCAGCTTGGCCCCGCATCTCGCGGCTGACTCTTTCGACGTCGCGGAACACGCGCAAGGTATTCTCTCCGAGAATCTTGTGGATATCCTCCGCGCTGTACCCACGATCGAGCAAAGCCTGGGTGATCTTGGGCAGATCGGCGGCGGAATCTATGCCATCGGGCGTCGCCCCGCTCACGCCATCAAAGTCGGAGCCCAAGCCGACATGCTCAACGCCGGCCACTTTGGCAATGTGATCGATGTGATCAATCAATGACTTCAGCGGGGGCCGCGGTATCTTGGCCTGCCATTCACGGTTAACCTTATCTTCATCCATGTAGGTGACGGGCTTCCCGGCAGCCTTCAGTTGGTCGAGGTAGGCCTTCACCGCGGCGTCGCGTTCCGGGGCCTGCGCCTCCGTGGCCTTACGGTAGTTTTCATCATCAAAACCGCTGAAGAAATTGACCTGAACCACTCCTCCATTTTTTGCCACCGCCTTCAGCATGTCGTCTGTCATGTTCCGCGGGTGACTGGTGAGCGCTCGCGATGAAGAATGGGATGCAATGACGGGAGCACGACTGGTGGCGATCGCATCCCAAAACGTCTTATCGGCAACATGCGAGATATCGACAATCATTCCGAGCCGGTTCATTTCCAATACCACCTGCTTGCCGAAATTAGTCAGTCCATTGTGATGTTGCACCTTGGCATCACTGATGTCGCCCGACGAGTCCGCCCACTCGTTGGTGTTCGACCAACTCAACGTCATGTAACGCACGCCCAGGCGGTAGTAATCGCGCAGCAAGTGCATGTCATTTTCGATCGAGTGCCCACCTTCGATCCCCATCAACGCCGCTAACTTTTTCTCGTTGTGAGCGCGCTCGATATCGGCGACGCTGAACGCCATCATCATGCGGTCGGGATGCCGCGCCGCCTGCTCGTACACCGAGTCGATCAGGTCGAAAGTTTGCCGCGCAAAATGACCGGCATTGGTCATCGGATCGACCCAGATGGAGAAAAATTCGGCTCCAAGATTTCCGGCTTTAGCCTTGTCAAGGCTGATGTGCCCGACGTCCTGCGGGTCAGTGCTGCCGATGTCGAAATTTTCTTCGAGAAATCGTTGCGGAGTATCGGCATGCGTGTCGATGATCAGGGCCGAGTCGTGAATTTGCTGCGCTTTCGCACTGACTGCGGCGGAAGAAGTTGCATTGTTTTGGCCGAATGTAAGAACGCACAAGAAGACCGTGAGCAAAGCACCGCGAACATGGATCATAGGTCGGAGCGCGAGCTGATTGTCAGCGCGAAGGATGGATTATATAAGCGATTACCGAATCAATGCGACCCGGCCAAAGCGCCGGCGTTTAGAGTCGCTACTTAGAGAGCGCTTCCATGCTTTGCGCGATACATGCCTCTATGGGGAGATCAGTGTCGATCACTGTCTTCACAAACCGGACTTCCTCAAAGCGTTTCTTGACCCGCGCATAAAGTGGGAAGTCTCGATTAGCCGCGAGATGCTCGCCGGATGCCACTTGCGACTCCAGCCTTGCCCTGGCGGTCCGTTCCGAGCAGACACATTCCAGGATTCGCCATGGCTGTCCCATTTGCGCAGCAAATTCGAGCACGCGCTCGATCTGATATCTCTGGGAAAAGGTTCGCCCGTCGATCAGGACGAACCGGTCAGGATGTTTTCGCAGAAGGTATTTCGCCGCCTCCAGCATCACGTCCATGCAGAAGTCATCTTGCTCGGTCGAATACTCAAGGTCTTCAGGAGCAAACAGGGCGGCCCTGACCTCATCTTTGCCGATTACCGCTCCACCGGTTCTCGTGGCCAAAGCGCGAGCCAGTGTGCTCTTGCCCGTGCCAGGCAAGCCCGCCATCACAACGATCATGTGAAAAGGATAACCCGCAGGGAACCGAAGCTATTCGCTGGCAGCCTGGACGCCCTCGGTTTCAGCAGGCTGCGTAACCGGGAAGGCGCTCTGCGACTTGCGCCAGTCGGCATAGCGTTCCGAGACCATGACGTGGAAGACCCACTGCCGCCGCTCTTCTTCCGGTTCCACCAGGCCCAGTGCGCGGAGATAAAACAGGTAGCGCTCCACGAAATGCACTTGCTCGCGAGTCATGCCCCGACGTTGCAAGTCGAGCGTAAGCCCGGCCAGGTGCGATGAAGCGGTTTCGCCGTACTCGGGTGCGGCATTGCGATTATGCCTGCGCAGCTTCTTCTGCACCAGCACGGTGCGCACGGCGGAGTTCACCTGGATCTGATCATGAAACCGGTGGTAGTACGATTGCGAGAGGTCATCCACAAAATCACGAGTCCACGGACGGCAGTACCGCCGCGCCGGATCGAGCCGCGGGTCAAAGCGTAATGCCTCGCTCTGGTTGATCGGAACCAGTGCCAGGCTTTGCTTCAGTTGTTCGAGCTCAAGATCATCGGCAATCCGCGGCAGGTCAAGGCGGTCGATTTCTTCGTTCTGCAGCAGCAAGGACTCGTGCGAGGGCCGGAACATCGGGTTCCATACAATCCGGCGCAGATGTCTTCTGGTACTGTGATGACTCGTCCGGCGCGCGGTGTAACGTTGACCGGTGTAGCGGTGCATGGCAAACGCCTGCCCGCCAGCGGCTAGCGCGAACAACAAAGCCAGAGTAAGGATCCGCCGAGTTCCCATCTACGAGTGGCCCTCTTACATTGGAAACTCTGCTTCGGGGGAAGCAGGCCGTTATTCTAAATCAGAGTCAAAAAAAGCCAAGCCGAAAATGAAACCTACAGCAGTTACGAACGAGCCTGGCGAGTAACCTGGATGCTGGTTACCTGCGTTACCTTCGTACTTCGGTACGCGGTTACTTTCTGAAGAAGTCGCCAAAAGCCTGTTTCATCACTTCGCCACCGACTTGGGAAATCGAGCGGGTCAGCGGAATGTCTTTGGGACAAATCTCCACGCAGTTCTGCGCATAACCGCACTCTTGGATGCCGCCATCGCCCATCAGGGCTGCCAGGCGGTCGCGCTTGAGAGCGGCCCCCGTGGGATGGGTATTGAATAGTCGGACTTGTGAGATTGTGGCCGCTCCCACAAATCGGGTCGATTCGTTGAACTGCGGGCATGCTTCCATGCAACAGCAGCAGGAGATACATCGGGATAGCGGATACGAGGCTTCCTGATCCTCCATAGCCATGCGTGGGCCCGAACCGAGGTCGTACGTTCCATCCACTGGGACCCACGCCTTGACCTTTTTAAGGTTTTCGAACAGCACGCTGCGGTCGACCGCCAGGTCGCGCACCACGGGAAACTTCGAGAACGGTTCGAGCTTGATCGGCTGCTCCAGCTTGTCCAACAGGGCAGAGCACGCCATCTTTGCGCGGCCATTGATCAGCATGGCGCACGAACCGCAAACTTCTTCGAGGCAGTTGGAGTCGTAAGTGATGGGAGTAGTTTTCTTGCCATCCCGCGTAACCGGGTTGGCGGCAATCTCCATCAACGCCGAAGTAACATTCCGTCCCGCTTTGTGAGGAAGCTCGAACTCTTCCCAGTAGGATTTTGAGTCGGGAGTCGCTTGACGCTTGATTCTGATAACGACGTTATTGGGCATTTAGCTCTTAGCCTTTACCTGTCTCTGAAACCGTCATTCGGTTCGCGGACACCTGTACGGGTCTCAGTACTTTCTCGGTCTAGGAGGAATCAGCGAAATATCGACGGGATCGAACTCGAAACGCGGCTCGTCCGCATCCGGGGCGAAGGTAGCCTTGGTGGTCTTTAACCAGTTCTTGTCATCGCGTTCGGGGAAATCGGGCTTGTAATGCGCTCCACGCGATTCGTCCCGCATCGCCGCTCCCTGCGCCACCACTCGTGCCAGCTGTAGCATGTTGTAAAGCTGTCGCGTGAACGCGACTGTCGTATTCGCCCATTGCGTTCGGTCGCTCAAGTTCACGCGCTGGTAACGCTCTAACAATTCCACCAGCTTGGCATCGGTTTCCTGGATGTTCTTGTTGTACCGGATCACCGTGCAATTTTTGGTCATCACGTCGCCAAGTTCCTGCCAGATGTGGAAAGGATTTTCCGTCCCGTCGGAGTTCATCAGCCCGCTATTGATCTCTTCCTGGCGCTTGCGTTCGGAATCGAAATGTCCGTTGGTAGCGCCGGCCTGCAGATTCCGGCCGTACTTCACGGCGTTGGGCCCCGCCACGAATCCGCCGAAGATGCAGGACACCAACGAGTTTGCTCCCAGGCGGTTGGCGCCATGGTACTGGTACTCGCATTCGCCGGCCGCGAAAATTCCAGGAACGTTCGTCGCCTGGTTGAAATCCACCCACAGTCCGCCCATTGTGTAATGCATGCCGGGGAAGATTTTCATGGGCGTGTCACGCGGATCGTCGCCCACGAACTTCTCATAAATCTCGAGAATGCCTTCCAGTTTACGGTCGAGCACCTTGCGATCGATGTGAGTCAGGTCGAGGTACACCATCGGTTTGCCATCGATCCCTAGCCCGTGCTCGTAGACGACCTTGTGAATGGCCCGTGTCGCGACATCACGGGGTACCAGGTTCCCGTACTTCGGATACCACTCTTCCAGGAAATACCAGCGCTCGCTTTGCGGGATCGACTTCGGATCGCGCTTGTCGCCGGGCGTTTTCGGCACCCATACTCGTCCACCCTCGCCGCGAGCCGACTCTGACATCAAACGCAGTTTGTCTTCGCCGGGAATCGAGGTCGGGTGCACCTGGATGAACTCGCCGTTCGCGTAATAGCAGCCCTGTTGATATAGAGCAGACTGAGCTGACCCTGTGCAGACCACCGAATTGGTTGATTTCCCGAAGATCGCGCCAATGCCGCCGGTAGCGATGATGATGGCGTCCGCGGGGAAGGTCCGCACTTCCATGCTGCGCAGGTCCATGGCGCAGATGCCGCGACAAACCCGGTTGCCGTCGAGCACAGCCGAAAGGAACTCCCACGCTTCATACTTCGTTACCTTGCCTTCTGACTCGTAACGACGCACCTGCTCGTCGAGCGCATACAGCAGTTGCTGGCCGGTAGTGGCTCCGGCAAACGCCGTGCGGTGATAAAGAGTTCCGCCAAAGCGTCGAAAGTCCAGCAACCCTTCCGGAGTGCGGTTGAAGGGGACGCCCATGCGGTCCAGTAAATCAATAATCCCTGGCGCGGCTTCGCACATCGCTTTGACGGGAGGCTGATCAGCTAGGAAATCGCCGCCATAGATGGTGTCGTCGAAATGCTGCCATGTGGAATCGCCTTCGCCTTTCAGATTCTTGGCGGCATTGATGCCGCCCTGGGCGCAAACGGAGTGCGACCGTTTCACCGGCACGATTGAGAACAGGTCGACCTGCCCGCCCATCTCGGCGATCTTGATGGCCGCGGACAAACCTGCAAGTCCGCCACCTACCACAATGATTCTCGGATTAGCTGCCATTGGAGAATGCTTCCAATCTGCGCCATTACGTGCTCAGCGCATGACAATCGAATTCGCCGATGACGGATTCAGGGGCTGCAGCGGCGTCGAGAGAAAGGCATACATGCTGGCCGCGCCGACCAGCACAAACCCGACTGCGACTGCCAGGCATACCCAGCCAAAGCGGCGCTGGGCGCGTTCTCCGCTGATGATCCCCCACTTGGCCGTGAACAACCACAATCCATAAGCGAAATGCCAGGAAGCCGCTATGATCCCAACCGCGTAGAACGCAATCAACAGCGGGTTCTGAAACTCAGCCTGCACCTTGGGAAAGGCAATCGCGGGATTCGAAAGGATGTGTTCCCCCGCGAAACGCAGATGCCAGACGTGATAGCCCATGTAAAAGAATGCGATGGCTCCGGTCCAACGCTGCGAGGTATAAAGCCAGTTTCCTGTCCACGGATACGCCGCCACATTTGAATCGCCGCGGAACCATATGTAAAACCCGTATCCCGCATGATAGGCGATGGGTATCCAGATCAGGAACAGCTCAAGGAAAAAGACAAAGGGAAAGCCAGCCAGGAAAGCGACCTGCTTGGTGTAAGCGGCAGGTCCTTCCACGGCTACAAAATTCGAAAAGAAATGTTCGACCAGAAAGGCGCCAATTGGAATGATTCCGGTGAGCGAATGCAAACGCCGCCAAAAAAAGGAATGTCCTTGTCCCGCCCGCAGCGGAGCCACTCCGCCTGTAATCCTGGTCGGAGCTGGGGTACTGGCCGTTGATGCCACTGGACCGCTCCTTATCAGTTCCGCTGTCTGAGCAGAACCTTTCATTATCTTTTCGCGTGAGAAGCGAAGTCAAGGAGAGATGGTGCGCGCGTGTGTTCGTCGAAACTTGCAGCACAACCTTTCGCGAATCAAATTCCTCTCTCAAACCATGCCAGGAACTTACGAAAAGCTTCGCCCCGATGGCTGTACTTCGCCTTCTCTTCAGGCAGGAGCTCCGCAAAGGTTTTCCCGATCTGCGGGAAAAAGAACAACGGGTCGTAGCCGAATCCGTTACGCCCGCGCGGGGCGTCCAGAATTAGCCCATTCGTTTCGCCTCGAAACATCTGAAGCGTGCGCCCATCTCGCGCCGCCGCAATAACGCAAACAAAACGCCCCGTTCTTCTTTCGGAAAGCACATCTCGCAATTCTCGCAGCACTCGCGCGTTGTTCGCCTCGTCGTCAGTATTGCTCTCCGCCGAAGGAGGGTGCTCAGCGGCATATCTTGCGGAATGGACGCCGGGCGCTCCACCGAGTGCGTCCACTTCCAAGCCGGAATCGTCGGCGATCACTACCTCCCCCGGCACATAGCAGCTGTATTCTTCTGCTTTCTTCCTGGCGTTGGCTTCAAAGGTAGCTCCGTCTTCCACCACGGCAGGCAGTGACGCGAACCCCGGAATGCTTTCCACTTCGACTCCATGCGAGGCCGCTGCGCCTGCGAAGTCGCGCAGTTTGCCGCTGTTGGAAGTGGCAATCAGAACTCGCTTCAAGTCGACAGCGCCCCTGTCCTGTTCATAACCAGATAGCAGATGACCAGCAAGACCGCGAGAAGCGACAATAACGCTCCAAGCGTGCGGTCCCAGGTCCGCGAAAACAATACCTGAACTTCGTTTACGCCAGCATTCAGCGCGATGGTCATCTGGCCGGTCACGGGCGTTTTGCCCGCCGGCACTGGCGCGCCGTTCACCTGCACCTGCCATGCCGGATAGTCGAACAGCCTCAGCACGAGCGTAGTCGGCCTATCCACCCCTACTCGAAAGCGTTTTTCTTGCGCCAACCAGCTTTCAATCCTGATCTGCGCTCCGCCACCTGCCTCTGCTGTCACTTGCGCCGCATCCTTGTTCAGCTCGTAAGGGTCGTCACCCGCCGGTACATACTCGTCCGTGCCCTCGTATCCTTGCCCGCTTGCCATGGCATCCTGCATTTCCTGAATGTCCGGGGCCTCATCCCACCAAGGCGGAAGAACGCGATGCCACACTGACGCAAGAACGAACAGCATGGCGAGGCAAACCGCCACGCGGTTGAACCAGCGGCGCGCCCCGGCGATGGTAAAAAGAACCAGGACGGCGTTAAGGCAGAGTAGCCAGCGCCAGGGTAGTTGAACAAATTTAAGTTTTGGCAAGTATTCCCAGAAGATGAATGTGAATCGAAACAGCAGCAGCGCAGCTGCTCCTGTCCAGGCTACTGAGGCCCACCAGATTTCGCCCTTCAACCTCTCGCGTTTTCGCGACAGCCAAACCACGCCGGCCAGGGCAATCATTTCCATCACCGCCACAACTGAGACCAGCAGGTTGAATTGGTTGTGATCCGGATCACTCAAGGTGGTGAAGAGAAAATTGTCTCGCGGACGCACGCCGGGCGAAAACACTTCCGCCAGATTTACCCACCTTTGTTCATAAGCAGCGGGGACCAGGTAGAAACAGGCCAGCGCCGCTCCTAGGAGCACCGCCGCCAGTCCGCATCTAAGTATGCGCGGAGACTTCGTTCTTATAGCGAGCACGGCGACCAACAACGCCAGCGAGTAGTTCAACATCACCGCGGACGGTGCGTTTGTCAGCCACGCCGCGGCCACGACCAGCGATAGTGGCACCAGCACTTTCCTGCCGTTCTCGGGGATTTGCAGCACCAGCAACAGCAACAGGGGAAGCAGCGCTCCCGCCAGCAATTCGGCATAAGCACTGCGCCAATACACAATGACAAGGTAGTAAGGATTCGCGGTGTATAGGGCCGCGGCAAACACTGCGTCGCTTCGGCGAAAGCAGCGTCGCGCGAGCAGAAACATCGAACATCCCGACAGGCACAGTGCCAGCCAGATGAAGGCATTCGGCACAAATCTCCATGGCAGCAAGGCGCCAATCGCCGCGCCCAGCATCCACGATGCCGGAGGATAGAACAGAAATCGTGCTTCGCCGTATCCCCAGTGCGCCAATGACGCCCACCGCGGGTACAAGATCCCCTGTTTCCATTGCCCTAATACCTCCATCCACGAATACATGTGGAACTCAAAATCGTGTCCGGAGGGCGTCCCATGGAAGAAAAAGAAAGGTGCGATCACAGCGAAAGCGGTGAGCATGACGACGAGAGCGGGGATCGGGAACAAAGACGGAAGGCAGCACCTCGTTACAGGATCAAGCTCTTCCATCTTCTCGGATGAAACTGGGTGGGAAGTGACTCTCGGCATTTTCTCCTGGCGTCCAGCACCACGGCTCAACCCATGAGAATACCGCACTGCTCACGAATACTGGATTATTGCCACCTCTAGGCGCGGACCGTCAACACTGGACAGGGTGCATTACAGACCACGTCGTACGCGGTGGTCCACAACATGTGGGCCGCGAGCCTCGGCGCCTCCCGCTTGTGCACTCCCATGACCAGCAGGTCACCGTTGTAGTGCTCCACAGCTTCTAAGATACCTTCCGCGGGGAATTGAAAATTGACCACGAATTCGGGGCGGCACCATGACTCGGCGTCCGGTGGTACCAGTGCCTTCAGGCGTTTTGTTTCTGCCTCCGTTACCGCTTCTCGCTGTTGAAAAGGAACTAGCGCCATCAGGTGGACCATGATCAGCCGCGCCTGGTTTTCCTCCGCCAGCGAAAGAGCATAAGGCAGCGCGTGCAGCGAAGCGGGTGAAAAGTCGGTTGCGAATACGATGGTGGCGAGCGCTTCAAGGCCCTCCGGTTCGCGGCAAACTTTTGGTCCAACGGTCAACACCGGACAACTGGCGTGCCGAAAGATTTCCTCGGCTGAAGATCCCAGCACCAGCTTGCTTAATCCTTGCCGGCCGTGAGTACCCAGCACCAGCATGTCGATTTCGTGCTGACAAATGATTCCTGACAGCACATGCCGAAGGTCGCCTTGAATCAATATCTCTTCGTGCCTCTGTTCGGCAATCCGAGTATCAGCGGATAGTGTTCCCATGCGCTGCCGTGCGCGGCGCCAATTGGGGTCATCCTGCTTTGAAAGCAGATCCAGCGGAATGCTCAGCTGCGGTTCTCTCGGAACGACGTGCGCGATGACAATTCGCGATTCATACCAGCGCCCCAGCGCCAGGGCGTATGGCAGGGCGCTGTCCGAAGCCGACGAAAAATCCGTGGTAAACAGGATATTTCTTAAGTGCAGACGAGGAATCGCCTGGGCGAGCGCCATGGGCCACCTCCTCAGTGGACTGGCGGAGTGGACCCCGCAGTTCGGTTATCGCGCTCGCGCCCCGTACCCACAGTGATCTAGATCACCGGGGCTTGTGACGTCAACTTTTTCACTGGAAGTTCATAAACCTGAAACCTGCCCGTAACTCCGCGAAGATATGCTGCTGGCATCGAGGTGGAACAGACCGCGAGAAGTGGTAAACAGGCGCCAGAGACGGGGCGTTGGTCTTCCGCTTCTCGCTTTTTTGGGCTCTGCCGGATTCTGCAGCTTCGAGGATGATTAAACGCGGCAATTAAGAAGAGGCTATTGGCTCGGAATTGCGCTGCTTGCGTAGTTCTTCCACGAATTGCTCCCGCTCCATGGTCTGGCCGGTGCGCAACAATTCGAGCAACGCGTCCTCTCCATCGTTTTCGCTGGATCCGTTGGTGAATTCGCTTTCGTCCGCCGCGAGTTTCTTGGGAGAAATCAGCAATTCCGGCATTGTCCCCGGACGGCTGGTTAGAAATTCGATGAAGTCGCCAACTTTGGCTCGCTGTTCCGCTGTACGGGAAGGGAACTCAATTCCCATTCCGTTGTCTGGATGCATCACCCGCACCAATCCCTCTGCGTGAATTTCCAGGTCCCCTGCTTTCAGGCACAGATCAACCAAAGCATGCTCGGGGAACGGCGACTCGGTTTCCACATAACACCCGCCTAAGCTCAAATCGGTAAGCTTGCATTGCGAAACCGGCTCCGCTTCGTCGGGCGCGGAATTCGAGCTCAGCCACTTCCGCAATTCTTCTTGTTTACCTTCGCTCAGGTCGATGAACCGCACGCCTGATTGTCCATTCGGATTTGCCCATGCCACCTCGCCATGGGCCTCCAGTTCTGCGCTCCCGTCGGGAAGACTAAAACGGAAACCCACCAGGGCGGAAGGGAACAACGGCTGGGCCGCGAGAACATCCATACCGCTCTCACTCAAATCCAGCATGATGCCTTCAAGTTCCTGTCCTCCGGGTATGCTGAGTGTCACCGCAGCCTGTACCGGCACCCGGAAAGACCGTCTCCTCTCACGTTTTAAGAGTGCAGTGGCGGCTTTTAGGCTGGCGGCCGCCTTCTCTTCGGACACCGGCTTGAGGATTACAAAATTGGCGCCTGCTCCGAAGGTGTGGCGAATTTTGCTCTCGTCTGCAATCAGTGCCACCGTGATGACCGGGGTGCCAGAGGCTAACTGGCGAATATTTTCCAGCACACGAGTGGCAAACTCGGGCTCGTCGAAGTCGACAATCACCTCGTCATAGCGCTGCTCACTGAGCCGCGTAAGCGCAATTTCAGGCTCGCTGGAGCGCTCCACGGCCACGCCGTAGCCGGCGAGTACCCGGGCCAGCGCTTCCGATGCCTGATCGTCTTTGGAAACCAGCAGTGCTTGCGGCGTCATAGTGCTTTTTCAATGACTTGCGAGAGCTTACGGCCAACGCGGAGCTGTGCGCCCTGGCTTGGCTGCCGCTGGCGGCGCGCTTCCTGCGGCTGCGCCCGCTTTCGCTGCCATGGCTGCCGGCTGAGACGGCATCTCATCAACTTCGCCGAGTACCATGTTGTCGTCTTCTTCGTTTTCCGCGAGCAGAGGGGCCACTTCCCGCAGCTTTTCCGCCGCCTGCTGCAGCGCCTCGATCTGCTTCGTCAACTGCGCATACTTGGCTTGCTTACGGCGCAAGACCTCGTGGATATCCTTCATACAACCCCCTGCGGCGAATCTAAGTATCCCTGAGTAATGGGTCAACGGTAATCCCGCCCGGATTATTACGGCAGTAACCAGGGTCGCAAGAGACTTCCGTGCGGCGATCGGTCCGGAAGTGAACGGAAGTTAGGTTTTCATCGCCTGCGAGTCATCTGGGTCATTCAGCGGCGGCGCCTCGCAGGCCGCTAGGACGCGGCGCATGGGACGTCGGTGCCAGGGAATAGCACGATAGTGGCATTTACACCCTTACCCTATGCAACTATCTTCGCATTGAGCAGTTCTGGGGGAGGGCTGTTCGGGCGTCCCGCAACTCGCAAGAGTTCGGGGCGCTTCTTATTTGCGGCATTTTCCTTCGCTTTCAATCCACCACTGTGTCCAGCAGTTGCTCGACCGCCCGATTTGCCTCCAGGATTGAACAACGATGGTCCATGATGCCCGACAAGTCGGTGTTTGCGAATTCAATCCTTCCGAACGGGGCGGCTCGTAAAACCTCACTTGGTGCGGGCTGCCCGTTACGGCCAAAAAAGAAGCCTGGTTGCGGATTCAGATAAGCGTGCCCCCAGCGATTGAGCACGATTCCCGCAATATCTCGGCGGGCATCAAATCCGGAGCCGGCGAACATCTGCGTGAATTGTTCCCTGAGCTGCTGCTCGTAGTCGCGAAATGGAGTGCTCAACAACTCCCCCCGTGCTCGATGGCCCTGGTCAGCTGCTGCCATCCCCGGATACGAATACACCACCTTGATAGTGAGCACTACTGGAGAGTCCGGACCGATGGTCGGCGAAGCGGTCCCAAATGTGGCCAGCTTACGTACTTCCATGTAATTTCCCAAGCCCTCGAACCAGCGGCAGCCGCTCATTCCCAGCTTGTACAGGAACTGCCAGTTACGCACGGCTACGTTGATCATCAAGCAAGGCGAGCGCAGGAATTCCCCATACGCCGCGCGCTGGCTCTCGGGCAAGTCGCGCACCACGTGCTTAGTCGTCCAACTGCCGCCGGCCATCACCACGGTTCGCGCTCTAACTTGGTAGAGCTTTCCGCCCTCTGTGTAAACGACGTTGACGAACTCCGATTTTGATGGCTCGCCCTCGTGCTTGACCCACACGGCTGTCGATCGCAGGCGGATTCGCGTACGCGATCCTGCGCGATCGAGATCGCTGAAGTTCACCTTTCCACGGCAGACTCCTTCGACGGTGTGCGGTCCTGAAATCGACTCGGGCAGCAATGTCTTGGTAATCAGGCGAGCGAATCCCGTGTTCCCTCCAGGAAACATTTGCGAACCGGTCTCGTCGCTGTCATCCATGGGGTGGAGCATGTCGGCCGCGTAATCGGTGTAGGCGGAGAGAGCATCCGCGCCGATCCCGTAACCACCTCCCTCAACCGGCGAGAGATAATCGCGAACGGTTTCGCGGCTGATTCCACACCTCTCCATGATGTGGTCCTCCAGCGTTATTGTGTCCAGCCGTCGCGAAATGGGATCTCCGAAATACTGCGGCCGCTGGAAAGCCATTCCACCTTTTCGCCAACGCAGCAGCTCAACTTTCGTCTTCTCGGGGATGGGTGCTGCCTCCAGGTTTTTGCCCCACGGGTCCACCAACCACATGCCCGGCTTCCGTCCGAACTTCGCGCCGAAGTAAAACCCGTAGTTGGAGCCGGTATCGGGGTAGGGCGTGGTCGGCAAATTCATTGCCGGATTCGCACCGCCCCAGCTTTGATAATCCAGGCGCGGCGACTTCAGGCCGATAGAGTCATAGAAGCGTCCAATGAAGCTGTGGGGGAAGGGAACTGGATAAAATGCAGAGCCCTGATGCGCAATCAGCCGCTGCCCATCGACGACAAATTCATTGCGCTTCGCCTCTCCCCCGAAAATCGGGTGGTTATCCACCACCAGGCAAGACCTGCCTTTTCCGCCCAGGCGCTGGAAAAAAAGCGCCGCCGCCAACCCGCTGATACCGCCGCCCACCACCACACAGTCGTAAACCTCGCCCGTATCGACGACGCTCGAGGGCAGCGACTCGAACCCCCCATCACGAATTCGGTGGCCAGCTTCGACAATCTCCATCGTGTTCCCATTGGAGTTGGCATAGTCTCCCACCCCTCCGAATCCGGTCCAGTCATCCCCCGCCGTCGTTTGCTGCGCTGTCTGCGCCATGAGTTCTTTGGGTGTAAGCGGAGCAAGCAGTGCGCCGCCTGAGGCCAGCAGCGTGGCATTCAGAAAATCCCGCCGAGTAATCGGCTGGTCCATTCCCAACGCCTTCTCCGCTCTGAGATTCCTTCTCGTCATCCTTTCCGTCTCCGCTGTTGCCTTTGTGTGTTGCCGCTGCTGAACGGGTAGGGCCGGTTCTCCATGCCCTTCCGACTACTTTCTCCACAGGAGAATCAAAAGAGTATCGCAGGGATTAGCATGCAGCCGACTTATCATGATCTCAGGCCAGCAGGAGGTAGTTTAATGGCAGCCGCTCAAGTGGTGTTGTATTTCGACAATCAGGAAGATGCTCTGCGTTTTACTCTGGCCGCGGGCTCTGTCCTGTCGGAAGAGAAACCCAGCCACAACGTCGAAGACTTGGTGAAAGTCGCACGTGAAATGGGACGCGCCACTCGCATCACCGCGGCCGGCACGCTGAGAAAATAGCGGTCCGCAGCAGCGCACAATCTACTCTGAAACGCCAAGGTTTGTAGGCACTCGGCGTGTGATCCTGGTTCGCTCCTCCTCTTTTCATCCGCATTTCAGCGGTCGTAATGCATTCAGTGCGCGTCCAGTGACTCGCAAAGAAATGTCGTTCTACGATATAATATGGATATCGCGGCTGGCCAGGCTGCCATCTAACTGAGTGGAAAGAGAAAAGGAGGCACAAAATGGCGGATCTCTCTTATCCCAGCGCTTCTGGCTTGCGTGCCAGGACAGACTGGGGTGCAATCTGGGCCGGAATGTTCACCTTCGTGGCTATCTGGTCCGTATTCGGGCTCTTGGGTTTCTCAATCTTCGCTAGCGCGGCCAATCCTAATGCCGCTCGTCCGGTGACCGGGATGGGCTGGGGAATGGGCATTTGGGCCATCGTTCTCACCATCATCGCCATGTACGTGGCGGGTCGCGAAACCGGCCGGCTGGCCGCAGTCACCAACAAACATGATGGTGCTATTCATGGCATGATCATGTTCGGACTAGCGGTGGTAGCCACGCTGCTGATCACGACCATCGCCGGTGCGGCCCTGAGCGGCGGAAGCGGAGTCGAAGGCCAGGTTCACAATCCTTACCTGCTGGACGTCTTCACCGGCTTGGGCTGGGCTGGATTCCTGTCCCTGTTCCTGGGCTGGCTAGCCGCCATGGGGGGAGCATCGAGCGGAGTGGCGGCTCGGGCGGCAAACGTCCCCTTAGCTTCGAGTAATTTGCGCGATATTCGCCCGGCAGCATGAGAATCGGCCGACCGATCCCGCTTTCCCGGTGGGATCGGTTCAGGTCCGGCCCCACCCGCAATTGTGAGTTGCTGTTCTTTTTCTAAGGTGAATACTGTATGGACAAGTAACGCAAGGGGGGCTTTCATCAGGGTTGCCCGTTGTGCCGCGTGTCGAATGACTCCAGGAGTACCCAAGAGGTGAATTATGTCTCCGCTTCGCATTCTGGTGGCCGACGATCACGAAGTGGTCCGCCGGGGCCTTTGCTCGTTGCTGAAGTCTCACGTGGGCTGGGAAATCTGCGCAGAGGCTGCCGATGGACGCGAGGCAGTCGAGAAAGTCACCGAACTACGACCTGACGTTGTGATCCTCGATATTGGCATGCCGAACTTGAACGGCTTGGCCGCGGCTCGGCAAATCCTTCGCCACAATCCCCAGCAAAAAGTCTTGATCCTGACAGTTACCGATTCCGAACAGGTAGTTCGGGAAGTGCTGGAAGCCGGGGCACGTGGTTTCGTGCTGAAGTCCGACGCCGCGCGCGATCTGCTCACGGCGGTCGAGTCCCTGCAGAAAGAGCGCACCTTTTTCACTTCCCGCGTAGGAGAGATGGTTTTAACCGGCTACCTGGGCGGAAACAACTCCTCGGCGAAACCCACGATTCCCACGCTTACGCCACGCGAGCGCGAAGTTGTACAGCTTCTTGCGGAAGGCAAAAGCACTAAGGAAGTGGCGTCCATTCTCGACTTGAGCACGAAGACAGCCGAGACTCACCGTTCCAATATCATGCGCAAACTGGGCATTCACAGCGTGAGCGAATTGGTACTCTATGCTATTCGCAACAATATCGTGCAATTGCAGGTGCCCACGCCAGGAATGCTGGGGAATCCTAATTAGGAGAGTTTGCCGTCACAGGGCGGTCGCAAGACTTCGCGACCCGTTTGCCGGACACCGGCTACGACTGAAACGCCGCGCTTCCTTTTCTCAGGAGGGCTTCTACCATGCGCATCAGCCGTTTCGGTTCTGATTTGCCAGTGGCTCCATTTAGACCCGCGTCTCGCGCCTTATTGACAAGCTCTTTTGAAACGTGGATTGTGCAGAGCAGGGTCCTTACTCCCGGACACGTGGATGCAATCTGCTTGCCTGCTTCCAGCCCATTTAGGAATGGCATGCTGAAGTCCAGGATCGCCAGATCAGGCGCAAGCTTTCGGACTTTGCTTACAGCCTCACGACCATTGTTCGCCTCCCCACAAATCTCCCAGTCGGGATGAGTTTCCAGAAGGCAACGCAAGCCTCGTCGGATACAAGCACTGTCGTCGGCAATAAAAATGCGTGACATCACAACTGATCCAACAATGCCTTCAGCTTACAAAGGGGGGTCGGAGGTGAGTGGTGGCGAAACTCGGGCTTTTCCGCGTTCCGCATATGCCGTTCATTGAGACTAAAACGCGCCATGTGATCCTCCAATACAGCGAATGCCTGACTTAAGCTCGTAATATCCGACATTCCCTCTAGAATCTCGCTACCCGCTTTAAACCCTGCGGAATGTACAATGCGCCTCATGCCGCCGAAAAAGGCTCATGGTCGTGGGCACGATACGCGCTACGTGCGCCTGCAGAGGAACTACTGCTTTGGTTGCGGCAAGAACAACGCCGAGGGCATGCGGCTGAAGTTTACCTACGACGAGGAGCGTGACTGCTTCGTGTGTCGATTCCGGCTGGGGAAGCGCTACACTGGCCCGCCGGGGCATTGCCATGGCGGGATTATCGCCACCATCCTCGATGAGGCAATGGGAAAGGTCAACAAGATCCGTCATGTGATCGCATTGACCTCCCAAATCACGGTGAATTATTTGAAACCCGTTCCGCTCAACCAACCTCTCAGGGTCGAATCCCGCGAACTGCGGGTACGCGGGCGCGAGCACATCAATGAAGCGCAGATTCTGGATGGGCACGACCATGTTCTCGCACGCAGCCAGGGTAAATTCATCGCTATCGATCCGCGGATGTTCGAGAAATATACGGAACGGTAGTACAGACGAGTTTGGCCACTGAACGTAGTTTTCAGAAATGGGCGAGATCAGGCCGCCAGCGCCCGGGCTAACTCGCTCACGCCTCTTCGCAGTTCTCGCGGATCCACGGCCGCAAATCCCAAAACCAGGCCCTCTGCCCTGGGACGTCCCCAGCCGTACCGACTTAGCGCCAGAACCTCAACACTCCGGTCCGCCGCAAGTTTTTCGGCACGTTCAGCTTTCATCCCATTCTTCAGGGCGCCGATCGTCTGCAGCCCGGCTTCCACACTGGAGATCTGCAGCACCCCGCGTAGTTCCCGTTCCGCGCTCTCCAGCAACACCGCAAGCCGTTCCGCATACAGTTCCCGCATACGTCGAATGTGGCGGGCAAAGTGTCCTTCGGTAATGAAGTCACATAAAACCGCTTGCTCCAGCAGCGGCGGATGCTGGGTGCTCACCGACTCCGCGGAGGCGAACAGATCAACCATATCCGGCGGGACCACCAGGTATCCGAGCCGCAAAGCTGGGCACAGCACCGCGCTGAAACTCCCGCCGAAAATGACGACTCCCGCGCGGTCCAGCCCCTGCATGGCCGGAACCGGACGCCCGGAATAGCGATATTCGCTGTCATAATCGTCTTCGAAAATCATTGCGCCCGTTCGCCGCGCCCACTCCAGCAATGCCAGCCGTCTGCGCAGGCTCATGGTGACGCCCAAAGGGAACTGGTGGCCGGGTGTCACATAGACGAGCCGCGCGCGTCCCCAGCGCCGCTCGCCAGCGTCTACTTGCATTCCTTCTTCGTCGACAGGTACCGCGCACATCTTAGCTCCCAGGGCGCGAAACACCACGGCCGCTCCCGGATACCCTGGCTCCTCCAGCCATACTGGTTCTCCCGCATTCAGTAGCAGCCGCGCCGTGCGATCCAGCGCCTCCTGTGCGCCGGAGACGATCAGCACTTGCTCGGCAGAGCACGTGACGCCGCGCGACGTATTCAGATATTCCGCCACCGCTTCCCGCAACGGACGGTATCCCAGGGCCTCGCCGCCGGCAAGAATCTTGGCTGACACACGCCGCAGTCGCCGCGCCGCGACCTGCGCCCAAACCTTGGCAGGGAAGTGGTCGAGAGCGGGCAGATTCGCGCGGAACGCTCGCAGCGGCCGTGGAACCGTGGGCCGATAGGGCTGCAGCCGTCCTGCATATGATGACAGCGCCACTCTTCGATGCGGCAAAGTTTTCTGTGCGGGAACCCGGCTGGCGTGAAGCAGCTGTTCGGGCAGAACTTTGCTCACATATGTTCCTGATCCCGTCTTGCCTTCAACGTAGCCTTCGGACTTGAGCTGCTCAAATGCGGTGACGATAGTGGAACGGGATAGCCGGTATGCATGCGCCAGGTCCCGCGTAGCGGGAAGCCTTGCTCCAGGCCGTAGGCGTCCTTCCAGGATCGCGGCCCGCAGTGCCTCGTAAAGCCAGCGGTACAGGCTCGTTCCGTGCGGGATCGTCGGAAGGTTTAACGGAAGCGCGGTGGTCTTACGCGGCATGCTGAAAGTGGTATGGAAAGAATACAGTAAGTGGCCCTACTAGCAAGACCAATTTCCTTTAGAATAGTAATCAGTTTATTGCGACACCTGGTAGCGATTCGCCTTCCTGGAGAGAGGGAACTCATGGCACAGAGCAACGGCAACTCGAAGAATGGAAACTCGACCACTCTGCGTTTGAAAACCGGTCTTGCGGAAATGCTCAAAGGCGGCGTCATCATGGACGTGATGAGCGTCGAGCAGGCCGAAGTGGCCGAGAAGGCCGGCGCAGTGTCGGTTATGGCGCTGGAACGCGTTCCGGCGATCATCCGCGCCGAGGGCGGCGTCTCGCGCATGGCCAACCCCAAGCTCATCAAGCAGATCATGAAGAGCGTCTCCATTCCAGTTATGGCGAAATGCCGTATTGGCCACTTCGCCGAGGCGCAGATCCTCCAGGAAATCGGCGTCGATTACATCGATGAGTCCGAAGTGCTGACTCCCGCTGACGAAGAGCACCACGTCGATAAGCATGCTTTTAAGACTCCATTCGTATGCGGAGCGCGCAACCTCGGGGAGGCTCTGCGCCGGATCGCGGAAGGTGCGGCGATGATTCGTACCAAGGGTGAGGCCGGTACAGGGGACGTGATCCACGCCGTTAAGCACATGCGGCAGATCATGAAGGAAATGCGCCAGCTCACGGTGATGACCGAAGAAGAGTTGTTTGCCGCCGCGAAGAATCACCAGGCGCCGTACGAGTTGATCCGGATAGTGGCAACAGCCGGGAAGTTGCCGGTGCCCAATTTCTCCGCGGGCGGCATTGCTACTCCCGCGGATGCCGCTCTCATGATGCAACTCGGTGCCGAGGCCGTGTTTGTCGGCTCGGGAATATTTATGAAAGGCGGCGCGACGCCTCTCGATCTCTCCGTCCAGAAAGAGCGGGAAGAAGCCGAATCGCGCGCGCGAGCCATCGTTCTCGCCACCACCAACTACAACGATCCCAAGGTCCTCGCCGAAGTCAGCGAGCAAATGACGGGTTCCATGAAGGGCCTGGCGGTAAGCGCAATCGAAGAGAAAGATCTGCTGCAGACGCGGGGCTGGTAGCAACGATATCAGCGTCTCTCATGACCATCGGAGTCCTGGCCATTCAGGGCGATTTTGACGCCCACCGCAAGCGCCTCGAGCAACTCGGTGCTGACGTTGTCCTCGTGCGCAAACCCGAGCAACTCGACGAAATTGACGGCCTGGTGATTCCCGGCGGCGAGTCTGGCGCTTTCTTAAAAATTCTCGGTGAGGAAGGTTTTGAAAAGCTCAAAAACTTCGTTCGCGTCAAGCCCACCTTCGGAACCTGCGCCGGCGCCATTATGCTGGCCAAAGAAATTACCAACCCCGAGCAACCCGGCTTGGGCGCGCTCGATCTCCGCATTCGTCGCAACGCCTACGGCCGGCAGATTGACAGCTCCATTCGCACCGGCGAAACCAGTCTGCCCGGCGGTCCCATGGAGATGGTCTTCATCCGTGCTCCGAAATTTGAGAGCCTCGGCCCGGGCGTAGAAGTCCTCGCCAAGGAAGGCAATGATCCAGTGGTGGTGCGCCAGGGCAAGACTATGGCCGCGACCTTCCATCCCGAACTCAGTGACGACACCCGCATTCACCGCGCTTTCCTCGAACTGGTGCAGAACGGAAACTAGGCGTTCCTGCGTTCGTCACACAATGCCAGAAGCTGATCAGCACCCGAGCTGAGCGCGGCTGGACGATTCCCGTCGATTAATGTCCCGGGCGGGGGTTCCACTACGCCGGAAGCGATCAGTAACAGCAACATTGTCGTCGGCACTTGGGTGTTGGCAGGTACGCGCAAAGCTCCAAGCAGGACATTCCGCAGGGATTCTATTTCGTGCCGTGACTTCTGGCGGCCGCAATAAATCCACTGCTGCGAGCTCGCGTTTTCAAAGCACATCAAAGAAGGTGCCGTTACAGGTACCCTCATCTACGCGGATAAAGATACCGGCGTCACGTATGCGTAACCTCGGCACCCTTCCTGAAAACCTCTGTTCCCCGGGTTATACTTTCCCTTATGCCTGCGGGGCCCGGCAAGACCTTCTACATTGAAACGTTCGGCTGTCAGATGAATGCCCATGACTCGGAAAAGGTCATTGGTACGCTCATCTCCGAGGGCTATCGCCAGGTCCCGACCGTCGAGCAGGCCGACCTCATCCTCTACAACACTTGCTCCATTCGTGACAAGGCCGAGCAGAAGGTTTTCCACCGCCTTGCCGACTACAAGAAGCTGCAACGCGAGGGCAAGAAATTTGCTGTGCTCGGTTGTGTCGCTCAGCAGGAGGGCGAGAAAATTTTCGAGCGGGCTCCTCACGTCTCCCTGGTGTGTGGGTCCGCTTCGTATCGCAATTTGCCGGAGATGCTGGTGCAGATCGAGGCAGGGAAGCGCGCCACCGGTCTCGATGACCGCGCCACGGACGAATGCTTTGAGACCGAGTTCACCGCGCGCACCAATCCTCATCGCGGCTACATCACCATCATCGAAGGCTGTGACAAGTTCTGCGCCTACTGCGTGGTTCCGTTTACGCGCGGCAAGGAGCGCAGCCGCACATCCGGTTCGGTGCTCGCCGAGGCCCGCCAAATGGCCGACCTTGGGTACACGGAAATCCAGTTGCTTGGACAGAACGTGAACTCTTACAGAGATCCGTCAGGCAAGAGATCGTTTGCCGAGTTGCTGTTGGGCGTGGGTCAGGTCCCCGGTATCAAGCGGGTGCGCTTCACTACCTCGCATCCACGGGATTTTGGACGCGACATCGTCGAGGCCATCGATTCATCGCCAACCCTCTGCGACCATGTGCACCTGCCCGTCCAGAGCGGCTCCACCCGCGTGCTCGATGCCATGCAGCGCCTGTACACCCGCGAACAGTACCTCGAGCGCGTCGCCTGGATGCAATCGACGCGGCGTGAGATCAGCCTCACCACTGACGTCATTGTGGGGTTTCCCGGCGAGACCGAGGCCGACTTCGAAGAGACCCTTACCTTGCTCGATGCCGTCCAATACGACGGCATTTTCGCCTTCAAGTACTCGCCGCGCCCGAACACCCCGGCCATCCATCTGGAAGACGCCATTCCCGATCATGAGAAAGCGCGCCGATTGGCGGTTTTGCAGGACAAACAAAAGCAGATCCAATCGCATCGTAATCAAAAGCAAATTGGTCAAACCGTCGAAGTCATGATTGAAGGAAAGAACCAGGCGCGCGGCCAGTGGATTGGACGAACCTCGCAGAACCGGGTTCTGAATTTCACCGCCCCAGACGGCCTGAACCTTCAGACCGGTAGCTACACTAAGGTGCTCATCACCACTGGTTTTCCCAACAGCCTTTTGGGCCAAATGGTGATATAAGGAGAAAATTGCGGGGTCCCGGTCGCCTCGCGTTCGGAGGAGCCATGACGGAAGTTGAGATGAAAATTCGCGGTTTGATGATGGACCCCGTCACCAACATGCCCATCGTGATCCTCAAGGATATCGGCAGTGACACTGTTTTGCCCATCTGGGTCGGCATCTACGAGGCCAACGCCATCGCGCTCGAGATCGAAAAGGTCGCCACTCCGCGTCCCATGACTCACGACCTCATCAAGAACGTGCTTACCGGTCTCGACACCCAGGTGCACAAAGTTGTGGTGACCGAATTGAAGGAAGACACCTTCTACGCCGTGATCTGGCTGGAACGGGACGGCCGCGTGATCAGCATCGATTCGCGCCCATCCGATGCGCTGGCTCTGGCTCTGCGCGTGGATTGCCCTATATTCGTGGAAGACGAGGTTCTGAAAAATTCCCGCCAGGCCACGCACCTTTCCGACCGGGTTACGAACGAAGAGCTTCGCAAATGGCTCGAGGGTCTGAACGACGAAGATCTCGGGCGTTACAAGATGTAACGCAATCGGCAAATCAGTAACTCGCCATGGGTCCTGCCGAGCAGCTCCAGCGCATTTATCTCGCCGGCTTTGAAATTGAAACCTTTGATCGCTTTCCCAAGTGCATTGGCGTCGTTCGCGACAACTGCATTGCTATGCTCGTGCCCGGAGTAGACGGCCTGCAAATGCTGGGCACTCCTGGGTGGCGCATGGGCGAAGCTATTGGCGTGTTGATCGAAAGGGAAGGCCGCCAGGTCTTCCAGGGTAAGGACTTGATCGTAGAGGCCACACCGGAACGGCTCCAACTGCTGCATCGATTTCGAACTGATCTCGACCAGCTGCTAAGATCAGACGCGCACGATCAACCTGAGCGATGACTCTCCTGTTCAACTCTTGGCGCGGTACGCGTCCATGACTCGTGTCGCTTTCCTGTTCGCGATACTTGCCGCGTGCGCGCTGCCCGCAAGCTCGCAGCCGGGCGCCTATAATCAACCGTACCGTCCTCAGGTTCACTTCTCGCCGCGCCAGCATTGGACGAACGATCCCAACGGCCTGGTCTACTATCGCGGGGAATATCACCTTTTTTTTCAGTACAACCCCTTCGGAGACGAGTGGGGCCACATGAGTTGGGGCCACGCCGTCAGCACCGATCTGCTGCATTGGCATGAGCTTCCGGTCGCCATCCCGGAACACGATGGCATGATGATCTTCACCGGCAGTGTAGTTGTGGACCGCGAAAATACCAGTGGCTTTTGCGCGCCGAAAAGCGACTGCCTGGTGGCCATCTATACGGGATATAGTCATGCCGGTGGCGGCGAGCGCCAGGCCCAGTACATTGCCCACAGTCGCGATAGAGGGCGTAGCTGGATCGATTATCCTGGCAATCCTGTCATAGATCTGCACCTCACCGACTTCCGTGATCCCAGTGTCTTCTGGCACGATGCTGCCCGGCACTGGGTTATGGCGGTGTCGCTTCCGCTCGAGCACAAAATCCGCTTCTATTCTTCGCCCGATCTTAAAACCTGGCATGCACTGAGCGATTTTGGTCCCGCGGGCGATATCGATGGAGCGTGGGAGTGTCCCGACCTGCTTCGTATTCCCGCGTCCGATGGAAAGGCAAGCATCTGGGCTCTGAAGGTGGGCCTCAATCCCGGAGCGCCGCAGGGGGGGTCGGGTGAGCAATACTTCCTGGGAAATTTCGACGGGAAAGACTTCACGGCATCGAAAGATCCCGGCTCCCATGGCTGGACGAATTACGGCAAGGACGATTATTGCGCCATCAGCTTCAACGGTATTCCGAAAGACGAGAAACCAGTCCTGCTGGGATGGATGAGTAACTGGCAATATGCCGCCAAGCTGCCGACCTCGCCTTGGCGTGGGCAGATGAGCCTGCCGCGCCAACTGTCCTTCATCCAAGACAAGGCCGGGTTAGCGCTCAGGCAGGAACCCGTCATCAGCCCACTTCGCTTTCCGGGGCCTCCAGTGGCTGCAGTCTCACCCGGCAATTTTCACGGCGCCAAGCTGGCCAAGGTCGAAGCGCCGTACGAGATTCAACTGAATTTCAGCGGAACCTCGCACGGGACCTTCGGGATCAGAATTTACAGCGATACGAAGCATTGGACGGAAATTGCATTCGATCCGCAAAAGGCGCAGCTTTACATGGATCGTACTCAGTCCAGCGTGGTGGCCATTCCGGACTTCGCCCTAAAAACGACCGCACCTGTGGTACCGGATCGCGGTTACGACCTTAAGCTTATTGTCGATCGCTCGTCGATCGAAGCTTCCGCACAGAACGGCACAATCGCGATGACGAACCTGATTTATCCCGCGACGACCGCGAATAGGATGGATGACATTGAGGTGTTCTCAAGCGAAGGGAAGCCGAGCGTCGTTCGCGCAGAGGTTTGGAAGCTTCGATCCAGTTGGAAGTGACGTCCTAACCGGAGTCTAGCTCAACTCTACTTTTACATAATACTTGTTATCGGACATGTTATGTAATCTGGGTCGTAATAGGCTGCCTCCTCGAAACATGCCCAGTACGCATTGAATTTGTAGTGAATCCCCAATCCCTCTCGCGCCATTCGCACAGCATTCCGGCACAGAGGCTGACACCAATACATTGAGGTTCGTTGGTAACCTGCTGATTGTACTAAGGATCATGGAGCGAAAGCGGCACAGCTACAAGTTTCTCCTCACACGCCCAGCTTCGCGTCGTAGATGCGGCGAGTTTGAATACGCGCTTCCTCTAATTCCGCGTCCAATCCCGTCGCCAGCCTGTAACCCAGAATTTGCGAGGTTAGCTTCTCCGTGGCTTGCCTGGCATGCTCCGATGTCGGTAGCCACTTCTGCCGCCGCCCTACGACCAGGCGGGCCACGTGCTCTGCGGTGCGGAACAATTCCGCCGCGTGATCGAGCTGGGCAGCCTCGGAGTTTGTGATTCGCCCTGCAGCGGCGCAGCCCCACAGACGCTCGCGCAAGGTCCCTTGCTGACATGATGCAGGGTGCTGCTGGATGGCCAGGTACCCGCAGAGGAAATCAATGTCGTAAACCGCTCCGGAAGAAGTTTTGAAACTGACCTCACCCGGGTCGCTGTTCTCCAGTTTGGATCGCATCTCGCGAATCGCGCCTGCAAAATTGGGGTCGCGCCGAAAACGGCCAGCTAACTCCGACGCGGCGGCGATCGCGTCTTCGGCAACAACAGGGGAACCCGCGATAAATCGTAGCTTCGAATACACCAGGGCTTCCCACGGCTGCGCATCCTTTTGGAAATAGGCCCGCAATTGAGACGCTTTTACCAGCAGATCTCCTTGTCCGCCGTGGGGGCGCAGGCGGTTGTCAACCGGAAATACCATGCCTTCGCGCGTATGCGCCGCCAAGGTATGAATAATCTGCTGGGCACAATGTTGCAGTAAGGCCAGGTCAGCGGACTCATGTGCAACGAAGAGAACGTCGGCGTCGGAGAGCAGGTCGAATTCCGTCGTACCCAGGCGCCCCAGCGCCAGAATCGCCAATCCCTCTGGACTTCCGGAGATCTGAAACGCAGCGTTGATGGCATCATCTGCTGCCGCGGTAGTAGTGCCCAGGGACTGATACACCTCCCGCAACTCAGTAATGTCTTTTGCGCCGGATGCAAACACGCGGCGGCGATGATGTTGACGCAGTAAAGCCAACTTTTGCGCGTACGAGTCACTTGCCGCTGCTATGTAGGCGAAAATGGGATCGCTCGCAGGCTTGCGTCCGATTGCATCGTCTTCTCCCGCCAGAACGACATGGGCGCGATCTTGCTGAAATAAATAGCCGCTGCCTATTCTCAACGCCACGTCGCCCAGGTGCGCGAGGGTTGAAATCTCCTCGGGATTCCTAATTAGGATGTCGCTGAGATATTGGCTGTTCGCGAAAACCGCGAGCAACTTCTCCACCGCGGCGGAGTTACGCAACACTGCCGCGTAGCGGTCGGAAGTGGTGAGGGCCGAAGCCAGGAAGCGGAAGAGATTGCGCCGGGCATAATCTTCGACCTGGCCGCTGCTGAGGACCTTGTGCAACGTGGGCAGGTCCTTCGCGAGCAGATTCGTAATTCCCTGCTGCGAAGCTTCTGGAGAAACCGCTGTTGTGGGACTGCGCAGCTCGAATGCGGACTGCTGCTCCCGCGGCTCCTCACCGTCGTGCCGCTGGTGAATGATGCGCTGGTAAATCTCTGCGATCGCCGACATGCGGTAGCGCACGGCAGCTTCAAAATCGAACTCAGAATTCTCTTCCCGGGCCGCGTAGGGCTCCATGGCTTTGTGCAGGATAGTCAGGTCTTCAGGCGACGCAGGAATTCGATGCGTCTGCTGCCCCTGCCGAAGTTGCAGCCGGTGTTCCAGATGTCGCAGGAACTCGTAGGCGGATGTGAGTTCCTGAAAATCGCTGCCGCTGATCCGGCCTTTGTCGTGCAGCTTGTGAAGCGAGAATAGCGTGCCTCCGGAGCGCAGCCAGGGCTCCGGTCCGCCGTAGACCCGCTGCAGGCATTGGACGAGGAACTCAATATCGCGAATGCCTCCACGATCGATTTTTACATCGATGCCCGACTGTTTGGCCGCGCTAGCCCCCCGGCGCGATGACATTCTCGCGCGCGACTGCAGGGCAGTCTCAATGGCTGCGAAATTGACTTGGTCTGGGTGACCGTAGACATGGGCCTGCACCCTGCGGATGAAGTCCCGGGCTAGCGGAGCGTCTCCCGCGGAGTGTCGCATTTTGATAAGTGCCTGTCGCTCCCAATCCTGGGCGACATTTGCATAATAATGCTGGGCGTAGGCAAGACTGACTGCCAGCTCACCCTGGTGCCCTTGAGGCCGCAAGCGCATATCGATGCGAAACACGGGGCCTTCCCGAGTGACACGGGACAAGATTTCTGTCACGTTTTGCGCCAGCGTCACGAAATATTCCTGGTTCGAAATCGTCTGCGTGGCGGGCGCCTCGCCATCGCCGAAAACGTACAACAGGTCTACATCGGAACTGTAGTTAAGTTCGTTGCCCCCCAGCTTTCCCAGCGACAGAATAGAGAAAGGGGTCGTCACCAAGCGGCCATCGACATCCAGGTGCTGCGGAAGCCCAAAGCGGCGTTGCAGCACGCTTTCCGACTCCCGCAGAGCTTCTCCTATCAACACGTCGGCGAGAGCGGCAATCTCTGCGGTTGTCTCTGCCAGCGGCGCCAACTTGAGGACATCCCGCAACATGATGCGCACGAATTCCCGCCGTTTGAAGCGGGCCAGCAGAAGCGATACGTCGGTTTCGAAGCTACGGGACCGAAAACGGGCCAGGCTCTCCTGAAACTCTTCCCGCGAGAGGCTGCGGTCGAGTTTTTTCTCGCGCAGAAAACTCTGCAGTACATCGGTATTTTGCAGCAAGGTCTCCGCGAGAAAGTGGCTGTAACCGAACACCACGATGGCGTAGTGGGCGAGGAAGTGATGTCGCTCGAGCAGCCGTACCAGCTCTGCTCCCGACTCGCTTACGAGACGATCAAGATAAAGGAGCGCGGAATCGGGATCGGGCGACTCGGAAAGCAGTGCGGGGATCGCTTGGGCGAGGGCGGCAGAAACGTGTCCGGCGACCCGCGAAAAGGCGACGCGCGCCCGCTCGGGGTCCTGAAACACGACTGCGTCAAGCCCGGGCAAAGCATGGGCCGGGGCTACGCCTGATAATCCTTGGGCATTTCGCAGCATGGATGAGGGACGCGTGAAGCTCGACACCTGAGGTTAGCACCGGTATCTTGCGGCCGAATCATGGCGTCGATTCCACTCGCGGCCGCCCGAAATATTTTCTGACCCCGATCACAGTGTAGCGGCCCCACGGCCCATTCACTCCTAGATCCGCGGGGCCAAGGTTACGATCTCGCACACCAAATCGCTGAAAAAGAAAATGCTGTGTTACCCGCATTTGGAAGCCGCTCCCCATCTCAATCGCCGCTCCCCACGAGCGCTCCCAGCCGATGCCATCCATGGACCAAGTATAAAGAGTTTGCGGGACATTCCTGCCGAAAACCAACGTGGGAGCGCCGAAAAACATGAGCCGCCGAAGCTGAGTTTTCGCAAACGGATGCACCTCCACGTATGCGGAGAGAAGATAACGCCCGAATGCGTTGCAGGGAGCATCTTTGCCCCCATAGGTCCCTGCGTTCGCAGCGCACAGGTTCGGATCAGGTTCGTTGTGCGGCGGGGCGACGTCGAATTGGCCGTAGCCCCAAACCATGTCCCGTGGAGAAAACAGTCGAATTCGTTCCACCGGCATATAGCCATCTTGCGCTAACGCCGTACAAGATAGAGCCAGGCACACTGCTATCCAGAGCAGTCGCTTCATCAGGGCCTCCACACCGTATTTTTTACTGGCTCCTTGGGAGATCAGAGCAGGCAATGGCTGGCCTTCGGCTAAGGATGCCGGAGTGTACCTGCTACACCTGTAGGAGACGGCGAGCATTGTACCTGAGCGCGGGGTCATGGTCTGTGTCATTCGTCCATGGAGAACCGCACCAATAAAGAAGGCCTGGCATCACCAGGCCCCTGTGATCAGGACTTCGCGAATCCCTAAATATCGTAGTACAGCGCGAACTCGAAGGGATGAGGCCGCAGGCGAACCGCATCCACTTCCTTGGAACGCTTGTATTCAATGTAAGTTTGCAGAAGTTCCTCGGTGAATACGTCCCCCTTAAGCAGGAACGCCTGATCTTTTTCCAGGGCATCGAGCGCATCTTCGAGGGAGCCGGGCATCGACGGCACTTTCGCCAACTCCTCCGGACCGAGATCGTAGATGTCCTTGTCGAGAGGCTGGCCCGGATCGATCTTGTTCTCCACGCCATCCAGTCCCGCCATCATCATCGCAGCGAATGCCATATACGGATTGCAGCTCGGGTCAGGCGGACGGAACTCCACACGCTTCGCTTTCGGCGACGCGGAATACATCGGGATACGGCAGGCCGCCGAGCGATTACGCCGCGAGTATGCCAGGTTCACTGGAGCTTCGAAGCCCGGCACCAGGCGCTTATAGGAATTGGTCGTGGGCGCAATCAGCGCGGAAAGTGCCGGACCATGTTTAATGAGCCCTCCGATATACCACAGCGCCGTCTGCGACATGCCGGCGTAACCGTCCCCGGCAAACAGTGGTTTGCCGCTCTTCCACAACGACTGGTGAGTATGCATCCCGCTGCCATTGTCCTGGAAAATCGGCTTGGGCATGAAGGTGACGGTCTTGCCGTACTGGTTGGCCACGTTCTTGACGATGTACTTGTACAGCATCATGTGGTCGGCGGAACGTACCAGCGAGTCGAACTTCAGGTCAATTTCCGTCTGTCCGCCGGTGGCCACCTCGTGATGATGGCACTCGACTTCCAGGCCGCAGGATTGCATGGTCATCACCATCTCGCTGCGCAAGTCTTGGTAATGATCGGTTGGCGGCACCGGGAAGTAGCCTTCCTTGTAGCGCGGACGGTATCCCAGATTGTTTTCTGTCCGTCCCGAGTTCCAGCGCCCCTCCTCCGCGTCGATGAAGTAAAACCCGTGCTGCTCGCGTTGATCGAAGCGGACGTTGTCGAAGATGAAGAACTCGGCTTCCGCCCCGAAATAGGCCGTGTCGGCAATTCCGGTGGAGGCCAGGTAAAGCTCCGCCTTACGGGCAATGTAACGCGGATCGCGGTCGTAGCGCTGTTTGGTAACCGGATCGATGACATCGGCCACCATGACCAGCGTCGCGGCCTCAGTAAACGGGTCCAGCATGTGGGTGCTGGCGTCTGGGATCAGCAACATATCGCTCTCGTGAATCGCAGCCCAGCCGCGGATTGAGGAGCCATCCATGCCGAAGCCTTCTTCAAAAGAAGATTCCGAGAGTTGGTCGATGGGATAGGAGACGTGGTGCCAGAGCCCGGGAAGATCGGTGAAGCGCAGGTCGAGCAGCTTGACGCCGTTTTTCTTCACGAAATCCAGCACGGTTTTCGGATCGGTCTTGACATCAGACATGTATCTCTCCTTTGTGCCGCCACGACGCGGCGCCGGGAAATGCGACACCACTGCGAAGGAACGATGCGCAGTCGCGATCGCGAACAGAAAGCTTCATAAGATTTGGGGAGAATGTTTGCCTGGAGCAGTCTCTCGCCTGCGCCAGTTCATTTCGAGTCTAGGCGCGCAGCTCTACCCGCAACAATTAATATTTCTTATCGCACCCATAAACCTGGATTATTTCGAGCCGCTCAAGAACCGGTTTGAACTGCACCATCGACGGTTCAATCTTCGATCGGAGTGGCGATCAGCGGAGAACGCTATTGGGCGCTGACGTAGAACGCTGACACGCGCATGGTGTCTGTTACAAAGCCTCCAAGCCAGACACCGCGCCACAAGCGGCCTTCGCGAATGTCGAGCAACTGCCGTTGCGTGCGTAGCACTCCAAAGCTGGGAAAGCCACGGGCTCGACCATATCGACCAAACTCAATGTAGGCGATCCCGTTCCCGGTGACGGCATTTCTCAAAGGGGGAATTCAAGTGAGGCCTCAAGTAGCAAATCTTGTTTCGCTGTACAGAGCCTTTCTGGTCGCCTTAATCCTGTCAAGTGTGGGAGCATTTGCCGCTCCAACAATTACCCTGCTGTCACCCAAGCCGGGGTCTTCCGCAAACTCGCCTGTGTTCTACCAGGCATATGCAAGTACTTCCTGCGCTGCCGGGATCTCACGCATAACGATCTTCAGTTCACCGGGAGTGCAGGCATATTCGACCGTCACCTCACAGGTACAGGCCTTTGTGCAACTCGCTCCAGGTACTTACAACACCGTCATCAAGGCAGCAGACAAGTGTGGCGGAACGGCCGTGGCAGCCGCGCAGGTCGTGGTCAGTGACAATGCCGGAGTGACGGTCTATACCCCAATGTCGCCAACGGCGATCTCGCCCGTGAAATTCGCGGCCTCGGCGAGCAGCCCCGGTTGTGCGCAGGGCATATCCGCTATGCGCATCTACACCGCCCCTTTCACCGAGGCCTACACGGTGGATTCCGATCACCTGAACACTTATTTAGCTTTACCGCCAGGATCTTATCCGTTTGTTGTGCAGGCTTGGGACAACTGTGGCGCCGTGTTTAAAACCGAGGTGGATACGGCAGTCGCCAACGCCAAGGATCGTCATCTGTACGAGGTCACGAATGACTTTCACGCGGTAAACGAATTCAATATCGACCCATCGGGAAATCTCGCATTCTCGAACCAGGCGTCAACTCAGAACCTGAGTCCTCTCAATGCCGTTGTAGATCCCACTGGACGTTTCCTCTACGTCGGCGGTGCGACGAATGGCATCGTTGGATACCGCATCGATCGCACTACTGGAAACCTGACGCTCTTACCGGGCTCCCCCTTTAAAGTCTCTACCGGTCGGGAGAACTTTATCGCAATCGGAATGGATCCCCACGGCAACTTTGTATTCGCCAGCGATGCATTTAACCACCTGTTTACATTGCAGATCGATTGGGCAACAGGAAAACTGAGCAAGGTGGCCATGGCTACTTTGCCCGCGCTAGCGAGTGGCGGTCCTATTGTGACTGATCCTTCTGGGCATTTTGTTTACGCCGGCGTTCAGGTTCCGAATGGGATCGCGGCGTACAAGGTGGACTGGGCAACCGGGAAGCTGGCCCCCGTATCCGGCTCGCCGTTTCCCGCGAGCGGCAATTCTCTCAACATGAGTACCACGAACCGTTACCTATACCTGCAGCAAGGCGATCACATGATTTCCGGATACCGGATCGACACGGATAGCGGAGCACTGACCGAGGTACCCGGCTCGCCGTTCAACGTCAATGACAATGACATGGGCGTGGATCCCGTCTACGACCGTGTGTATACGGGTTCAGCCGTTATCAGCGCGTGGGCAAGTGATCCTGGCACGGGCACGCTGACGCTGATCAATCAATCGACAGAGGAGAATTACGAGACGATAGGGACCTTGTGGGCAGATCATTCGGGGCAGTTTCTCTATGGCATCGTAGAGACCTCGTGTCCATTTCCTCCCTGTGAGTCATCGGTCGCGTCCTTTCGCGTGGACCCGCAGAGCGGCGTTGTGACCAAGGATAGCGATGCTTTGGTGATTACTTCGTTCGGCGAAATCGGGTCGCTCCAGACGACCCGCTGAATCCAATGCCGAGGGCAGAGGGCTCTTGCATGAGCCCTCCGCTGCTCCTTCGGGGCCGTCTTCATACGGACTGAGCCTGCCCTGTTCTCTTGTCTTCCCGAGTGCCCGACCCGCCTACACGCCGTGTTTTCTATGTGCTTGCGAAGAATTTAGTATAGGGTTACTCATTACCGTTGGGTTGTGGCAGCCGATTCGCTCGCCCCAGAAGGAAGTGGCGGGAGCGACTCATCCAGCGAACTGGGCAACGCGCATGGACTTCGATCAACTGGAAACCTTTCTCGAGGTAGCGAGGCTGTCCTCGTTCTCGCGGGCGGCGGAGAAGCGCTTTCGCACGCAGCCGGCGATTTCTTCGCAGATTCGCGCCCTGGAGGAGGAAGTCGGCGCCAAGTTACTCGATCGTTCCGGAGGCAAGGTCTCGATCACGGCTTCCGGCAAGCTGTTTCAGAAATATGCGGAAGAGACGCTGGAGGCGCGCAAAGCTGTCATGGTTGCCATCGCCGAGACTGAGCGTGTGCCGCGCGGGGAAATCATTGTCGGGGCCAACGAGGGGACCTGCCTGCACATCCTTCCCGAGGTCTTCGGGGAATTCAAGCGGCGATACCCGGACGTGGCGGTGAATATCAAGCGCGCCGACTATTCAAAAATTCTAGATTCGGTCATCGATAACTCCGTGGACTTTGGATTCGTATCGCTCCCGGTGGACGATAACCGCCTGACCGTTGTCCTGATTCATCGTGACGAGTTGGTTATCATCGCGCCGCCACAGCACGAACTCGCAAAGATGAAGTCGGCGACCATCGCCGAGGTGGCCAAATTCCCCTTGGTGCTGCCGAAAGCGGGGCACACCCGCGACGCGCTCGAGGCCCTTTTTCACGAGCGCCGCCTCAAGCCGCAGTACGCGATGGAACTCGACTCCAGTGAGTTGCTTAAGCGGTTCGTTGCTGCCGGCGTCGGCGTCGGCTTCATTGCGCGCTCCAATGTGGCCGAAGATCTGCGAGCCCGGGCGCTGGCCACGCTGGCCATTTCCGATGCCCAAGTCCGGCGTGATCTGGCCCTGGTTTTCCGCAAGGACAAAGCTCTGAGCCGCGCGGCTCTGACATTTATCGACACCACGGTAAAGCTGAAGAACCTGGAACTCGGCTTGCCGGCAAAGGCATAATGCGTCGCATTGGAACCTTTCTTTTGTCGCTCCTTGCCTGCACCTTGCTCTGCGGCCAGACCCCGGCCCCTAGACGGGGCGCTTCGCTTTCTTCCTACAAGCTCATCGAGATTTCCATCACCGGAAGCAAACGATATTCACCCCAGCAGATTATCCCGCTGACTGGCTTGCAACTTGGCGAACAGGTCGGAGAAGGCGACTTTCAGCAAGCTTCGGAAAAACTTGGCGGCACTGGGATGTTCACCAATGTGTCGTACACCTTCTCCTACGATTCGGCGGGGACCAGGCTGCAATTCCAGGTAGGGGACAGTGACAAACTGGCCCCGGTGAAATTCGAAAATTTCGTGTGGTTCTCTGACGCTGAGTTGATTGAAAAAATTCACTCCATTTTGCCGCTCTTCCAGGGCCAATTACCGTTCGACGGTGATCTGACAGACAGGGTGGCAGACGTGCTGCAGGAACTCGTCGTCGCCAGGGGTTTTGCTGCGGCGAAGGTTGATGTGGGCCGTCCGGGTGGAGACCAAGAAAAAGGCGAAGCGGGAACTATTGACGTGATCGTGTATTCGGTTTCAGGCGTTCCCGTGCATATACGAAGACTGGCTTTTCCGGGGGCAGAGGCTGCGCTGTTGCCCAGACTTCAGGCTGCCGCAAAAAGCCAGATCGGCGGAGAATTCCAGCGGTCGCGTCTCGAGATGTTCACCAGGATTGACCTGCGCCCGCTCCTTCTCAGCGAGGGAAAATTGCGAGTGCAATTTGGCGGCGTGCAAGCCAAGGTAGTACAGGAGAGCGCTCAAGAAGTGCTGGTTGACACCAGCATACCCATCACCGAGGGTCCGACCTATAAGCTTGCGGGAGTAGCGTGGTTCGGCAACACCCTGTTCCCCTCAAATCAGCTCGATTCGCTGGTTCACCTGCATCCCGGTGACGTGATGAATTTGATCGCAGTGGAACGAAACCTGGGCCGGGTTGCAGGCCTGTATCGCGCAGCCGGATACATGCGCGCCTCGGTTAAACCCGATCTGGTATTCGATGACTCAGCCGCAACCGCAACCTGTTCGTTAACCGTGAAGGAAGGGCCTCAGTACCACATGGGCGAATTGGACCTCGTTGGTCTGGACGAGCAAACGAAAGCCAAGCTCCAGCAAGCATGGTCTCTGCATCCGGGCCAACCCTACGATGGCGCCTATGCGCAGATGTTCCTGAAAAACACCCATGCACTGTTTCCAGGTGATTCATGGAAGGTCGCAGTCCACGAGGCAGTCAACGATTCCGACACGAGCGTTGACGTGACCCTGAACTTCAACAGTAAATAGAAGGTCTCTCTCAGCTCTGTTGCACGCGTAGAGCCATGTTCGTGAGATCATGAATGTAACCTCGAAGGATGCAGCCTGCTCTTATTCTGTGTGGTTCTGACCAAAGTCAGAGATTGGGAGACGAAAGAAATGAGACTTTTTGTGAAACGGATCGGATCTTTTGCGGCCGCGATGCTTTTGACTGGAGCTCTGGCTTTGCCTTCCGCCATGGCGGGAGGCAAACAGACGTTTACTGGCGAAGTCAGCGATTCCATGTGCGGCGCCAAGCACATGATGCCCGGCAATGCAGCCGAATGTGCCCATGCTTGCGTGAAAAAAGGCGCTAAGTACGCGCTGGTTGTCGGCGACAAGGTGTATACGCTCGATACCAGTGACCAATCAGCGCTGGACACCCTGGACAAGCTCGCGGGCGCAAAAGCCAAGGTAACCGGCACCGCCAAAGGCGACACCATCGAAGTAGCTTCCGTCGCGCCGGCAAAATAGACAAGTCAGGCTCTCTCGCGCAGGCGGTGACCCAGTTGCCGCCTCTTTTTTTCACCTCACCTCACTTTTCACATTCCCTTTACATATCGCTGTGTTAGATTGTGCATTTTCCACCACAAAATGCGGAGGCACAGGAATTGTCCAAAGACATGGTCCCCAAGCGGATTTTCTTCACCAAGGGGGTCGGTAAGCATAAAGAGCGGTTAACCTCATTTGAGCTCGCGCTGCGCGACGCGGGAATTGCCGCTCAGAATCTGGTCCGCGTTTCTTCCATTTTTCCTCCCCAGTGCAAGTTGATTGCCCGCACCCAGGGACTCAAATATTTGCATCCCGGCGAGGTCGTTTTCGCAGTCGTTGCCGAGAACTCTACCCATGAACCGCACCGCTTGCTGGCCGCAAGTATCGGCGTGGCCATTCCTGCCGACCGCAATACTTATGGTTATTTGAGCGAGCACCATTCCTTCGGCGAGACCGAAGACGCGGCCGGCGATTATGCCGAAGAGCTAGCCGCCGAGATGCTGGCCACGACATTGAATGTGGAGTTCGATCCCGACCGGTCATGGGACGAGAAGAAGGAAATCTATCGCATCTCGAACAAGATTGTCCGAACCGCCAATGTCACGCAGTCTGCCGTGGGCGACAAGCGGGGGCTTTGGACCACCGTGATCGCCGCGGCAATCTTCATCTTCGATTAAAAGCGCCCTGAACCTACCCGTCATTGAACGAAGGCAACCGAACCCGTGCGCTCCAGCGTCCGAGAAAAGCGCCTAGGAGGAAGAACTATGATTCGGAAGCTCAGTTCGGGCAAGTACCGGCTATATTCAAAAAAGAAGGATCCTAAGACAGGGAAGGCGCGTAATCTCGGTACTTTTGCCACTCGTAAGGCGGCCGAGGCCCACGAACGTGACGTGCAGTACTTCAAACGCGCAGGCTAAAGCTGCGGTTCACAAAGCGCATTCATCTTCTCGCCAAAGCCTTCTTCCCTGTCGTTCTCGCTGGTGATTTTTGCGAGCCATTCTTGGATCTATCTAAACGCTCGAGGACGGCTGCTACGATCAGGGGCAAGCCGATCGTCGCGTCGACAAAGACTTCTCCGAACTTGCCTCCTTCGCCGGGCGGCACGAATTTTCCCCAAGAGACAGCTTCGCTGTAGGGACTGCCCGACAGCCCACCCCAGTAGACAGGCTCGGGGCAAATCCGGAGGCCATAATGGTAGCGTTTCAAGGGCAAGTCTTCCCCGCCCCGGCGATGGCGGAGTTCGATGAACGGCCCGAACTGCTGCGACCAGTTCCGTGGGACGCCGCCGCCGATCGTGAAAATGCCCAACCGCTTCTGCTTCAGCAGCGTCGCGGCAAAATATTCCAGGTCCTCAAAAGGATCAAAACGAAGTCGCGGCCGCCCATCCCTTGCGCGCTCGCGATTGCTTAGAGCAACGTCAAGGCCGAGTTCTGAATCGGTGAATGCCGGAACGAACACTGGGACGTCGTGCTCGTAGGCGGATTTGAGTATGCCCCTCTGTCCTTTCGCATGCTTCGCGAGATGAGCTCCAATGGCGCGATTCAGCTTGAAGGAACACATGACTTCTTCGCTATCCCAGTCTTCTAGAACCTTCGCCATAACCTTCTCGACATCGTCCAGGTTCTGCTCAGGTTCCAGCGTGTCGTAGACGCGGTTGTAGCCCGCCTCGTAAAGTTCTTCGTCGCTTAGATCAGGATTGTGACGGAAGTGGGCCCGCCCGGTGGCCTCGACCAATCCGTGGGCCATCAGCGCGCCCGTCGAAACGATGGCATGAACAATGCCACGCTCGATTAATTCGGCGATCACGAGACCCTGCTTGGCTACAGTCATCGCCCCTGCCAAGGTCATGACCACGAAGCAATCGCGGTCGCGCGCCATAGCCTCGAGCACATCCGCGGCTTCACCCAATTGCCGGCCTGTGAAGGCGGTTTTGGCCATGGCACGCACCAGGTCATCGACCGAGTGGATCTTGGAGAGATCGAGCGGCTCAAGCGGTATGAGGCGGTCTTCTACCGGATTGTGCAGCTTGCGTTGGATGCCGCTACCTTCCTGATGATCGTGCTTCACGGAACCTCCGCAGGATGGTGTATGGGATGAAGAAATACTGTACTAGATGTGCTCGCGAACCGGCCACTCGTAACCGCGCGCTTTTCATCACTCTCCCAAGGTGCGCCTCCTGCATGGAAGAAGTGTGTCTGTTATTCTGTCGCTTCTCGAAGAGGAGGATTTCGCGTTGGCGCAGGAGCAATTCCAAATCGGCCTGGTGCAGATGTCTTGTGGGCCCGAGCCGGAGCAAAATCTGCAGAAAGCGCTCGATCGCGTTGCGGACGCTGCCGCTGGTGGCGCGCAGGTCGTCAGCCTGCCCGAACTGTTTCAGACACAATATTTCTGCCAGCGAGAGGATGCGGCCCTCTTCGATCTGGCGGAACCCATTCCGGGTCCTGCCAGCCAGAAGCTTGCCCAAGCCGCAAAGCAAAACGGCGTCGTGCTCATCGCTTCGCTTTTCGAAAAGCGGGCACTTGGCGTTTATCACAACACGGCCGCGGTATTTGATAAAGACGGCGTTTTGCGCGGCATTTACCGCAAGATGCACATTCCCGACGATCCGCTTTACTACGAAAAGTTCTATTTCACGCCGGGAGACCTGGGATTCCGCGCTATCGAAACCAGCGCCGGGAAGATTGGCACGCTTGTGTGCTGGGACCAGTGGTATCCGGAGGGTGCGCGCTTAACCGCATTACAAGGAGCGCCGGTTTTGTTCTATCCCACCGCGATCGGCTGGCATCCTGCGGAGAAAGCGGAGTTCGGAGAAGCCCAGTACGATGCCTGGAGAACCATTCAGCGTGCGCATGCCATTGCCAACGGGGTGTACGTGGGCGTGGTGAATCGGGTGGGATTCGAAACGGGAAATATTCGTGGCAACTCTGCGCCAGGCAAAGGGCTGGAGTTCTGGGGAGGCTCATTCATTGCCGACGCCTTCGGGCGTGTAATCGCCCAGGCCTCCCACGATCGGGAAGAAATACTGATGGGCGAAGTGGATCTCCGAAAGCTGGAAGATACCCGCCGCAATTGGCCGTTTTTGCGTGACCGCCGCGTCGACAGCTACGCACCCATTACCAGCAGACTCATTGACTGAGGACCTCTACGATTGAAGCCGCGCCTCCCTTCCAGTTCAAGTAAGACTTTAAACTCGCCCGAGCCGTTATTTCGCATGCCTGCTGAATGGGAGCCGCACGATTCGACCTGGCTGGCGTGGCCTCATTATCGAAATGATTGGCCGGGAAAATTCGACCCGATTCCGTGGGTCTATGCGGAAATAATCCGCCATCTTGCGCGGCACGAGCGTGTCGACCTGATCGTGAATAACGCAACCTCGGAACAGAACGCACGCAAAGTACTGGAGCGTGCGAACGCGCTACACCAAAACCTTCGCTTTCACCGCTGGCCGACGGATCGAGTGTGGACGCGGGATTCTGGCTGTACCTTCGTCCATGCTCACAACGGCGGACGCCCGAGGCGGGCGGCGGTCAACTGGTGCTTTAATGCCTGGGCCAAGTATCGCAATTGGAAAAATGACGAGAAGATAGGCACCCTGATGGCTCAGGCCGCGGCCGCAGAAGAAGTGCTGGCTACTTACAGAAATCGTCGGGTCGTGCTCGAGGGTGGCTCGATCGATGTGAATGGCAGCGGCGCGCTCCTGACCACAGAAGAATGCTTGCTGAGTACCGAGCAACAACGCAATGCCGGCATGCAGCGTCAGGACTATGAAAAAGTGTTCGCGCAATACCTCGGCATTCGCAAGGTGCTCTGGTTAGGACGCGGCATCCTCGGCGACGACACTCACGGCCACGTCGACGACCTTGCACGCTTCGTAACGCCAAACACCGTCGTCACAATGGTCGAGGGGAACAAGAAAGACGAAAATTACAAAGCCTTGCAGGAGAACTTACAGCGCCTGAAGTCTGCAACCGATCAGGACGGGAATGCGTTGCGCATTGTAGAGATACCCATGCCCAGCGCCGTCATCTTTGAGGGCCGGCGGCTGCCTGCCAGCTACGGGAACTTCTACATCGCGAATGGATTGGTGCTGGTGCCGGTTTTCAACGATCCCAATGATCGCGTCGCACTGAATATTCTGGCCGAACTCTTCCCTGCTCGCGAAGTGGTCGGCATCTATTCGGGCGATTTGATCTGGGGTTTTGGCGCCATGCATTGCATGACTCAACAACAGCCGGCTTTGTAATTCAGTTTGCGGCGTCCAAATTTCAGGCTTGTCCGGCACGTACAGGCAGTGCGCAAACAGCGCCTTCGCTGAAGTTCTCTGATTCAATGCCGAACGCGTGATCAAAGCGCGCACGGTAGTTTTCCCACGCAATCGCCGACGTGAGTTCGACCAGTTGCGCCTCGTTGAAAGCTGCTCGCAATGCCTCAAAAACCTCGGTGGGAACCTCCACCGGAGTGTGCGTCATTGCATCGGCGTATCTGAGGGCGAGCTTTTCCTGCTCTGAAAACAGCGCGCTCGTGTCATACGTTGCCAGACCCTGGATCTTCTCTGCCGTGATGCCGTTTTGCCTGCTGACCGCAGAGCCGATGTCGATTCAAAAGGGACAGCCGATCAGCGTCGCAACCCGCAGACTGACCAGGTCCTTGAGAGCGGCCTGCAAGTTATGGCTTCCCATTTGCGATTGTTCCATCTGGGCGTAGCCCCAGAGAATACGCGGATGATGTCCGGTGACCTGCAACGGCGCCACCACGCGCCCCAGTTTGCGCTTGCTCAAGGCGTAAACAGTGCGCAGGAAAAGCCCGGCAATGAATCCATGCTGCTTGGCTTCCGCGCCCTTGATCCGTGCCATACGTGCTACTTGCGATATTGTGTCGGTTGGGGACCTTTCTCCAGCGTTTCTCGGTCCCAGATGGCGCCTTCGCGTGTGTAGTTGGCGAGTTCGAAATCCTGGGTCAGTTCCAGCGCGTCCGTCGGGCACGCGTCCTCGCAAAGACCGCAGAACATGCAGCGGCTCAGATCGTAGGTGAAGGTGGTAAGTTCCTTGCGCCGGGTCTTCTCGTTACGTTCGCTGGAAACTACAATCAGGTGCTCCGGACATGCGAGAGCGCACAAGTCGCATGCGATGCACATGGTCTCGTTCGTATCCGGATTGACGTTCAGCCTTGGCGCGCCACGGTACCGTTCCGCCACCTGGGGACGCTCCAGCGGATATTGTTCGGTATAGACCTCTTTCGGGTTCTGGTAGCGGAAAGTAACGCTCAGACCCTGAACCAGGTCGAGCAGGAAGACCTTGCGAAGCAGGCTTGGGATGCCCATAAAGCGAAAGAATACCATTAACGCCCCTAGCAAAGAAGCCTTTCAATCGTCGCCTCGGCCCCGCGGAGCACTTCAACAAACCTCGATGGATGATCTTCCAGCGAAACAGCCCAACCAGGATGAATCGAGATGGCAAGCCGATGAGTTGTGGATGGAAGAGGCTCTGCGCGCCGCCCGCAGGGCTCTCGAAGCGGGCGAAGTGCCGGTCGGCGCGGTGGTGGTATGCGACGGCCGGATTGTTGCGCAGGGGTGGAATCAGAACATCGCAGGTGCCGATCCCACCGCCCATGCGGAGATCGTGGCCCTGCGCCAAGCCGGCAAAATCGTCGGTAACCATCGCCTGGGAGAGTGCGAGCTGTTTGTTACAATTGAGCCGTGCCCCATGTGTGCGGGCGCCCTGGTGCACGCGCGCATCAAGCGGTTGGTATACGGGGCGGATGACCCGAAAGCGGGTGCGGTGCGCTCCGCGATGCAGGTGCTGAATCACCCGCACCTCAACCATCGAATGGAGGTTCGGGGCGGGGTTCTCGCGGGCCGCTCATCAGAGTTGTTGCAGGCATTCTTTCGGGAAAAGCGCCGTTAGCCGGAGTCATTCGTTAGAACGGCGAGTACTTCCTGATTGAAACGGCGAGTCCTCCCGGGACTCGCATTGAAAGCTGTTTTTGTTGGCGCGGAGAGGTGCGTGAGTGGTTGAAACGATCCGCCTCGAAAGCGGACATACCTTGACGGGTATCGGGGGTTCGAATCCCTCCCTCTCCGCCATTAAGTCTTAACTGCAGACCTCCTGGTGCCGCAACTCTATTAGCAAGGGCGGCTGCAGCCCGCAAGCATGACTGTCGGATTGAAGCACGACAAATTTGGCAATCAATACTGCCCGTACCGGCCCCTCACCGAATCCAGAAGTTTCTTCGAGTCGTAGCCGACTCCATCCTTGAAGACAACCTCGACATTCTCGACATCAGAAATTTGTTTCGATGGATCGCCCTTAATCACGACCAGGTCCGCGTTCTTCCCCGCTGCGATGGACCCGATCTGCTTGTCCCTACCCTCGTAGACGGCGCCGTTGAGCGTCGCGACCTTGACGGCCTCGACGGGAGAAAATCCGGCTTCCACCAGCAACTCGATGCCGCGCTGATCGCTGAAGCCAGGCAGCACATCGCCCCTCCCCGTAGGATCGGGGCCGGACAGCAGCAGTCCACCGGCCGCCGCGAATGCGTGTTCAAGCTGCAGGTCGCGCCGCCAGAGCATGGCGGGATCAATCTTGCGGGCCGGTGCTGACGCGGGCCTCTGCCGCAGTAGAAAGTAGTCCTCGCGGGCTTCGGGAGTCATCGCATCCAAAACCTGCTGGCGCACCGGCGGACGTCCTGCGCTGGCATCGCTCTCAAAAACCGGCAGCGTTGATGTGATCGCAACATGATGGCTGATTAGCGTCGCTATCAGATCTTTGGCCTCCGGACCGTTTGGATCCATGCGGGCCAGGGTTTCCTCGCCCGCGCTTTGACTGCAAACATCGTGCTTCTTGTCGGGATCGAGCTGCGTGTTCACAAAAAAACCGTGCTCCAGGTCGTCGATCCCAAGCTGGGCCGCCTCCTTATAGGTCACTGAGCAAAGGTGGCCGGTCACCTTGATGCCGCGTTTGTGAGCGGCGTCAATGGCCGCCTTCAACTCCTCCCGGGTAATGTTCATGTAGGCCTTGAACGAGGTCACGCCGCGGTCGGCCCAGTACTCGACGGTCTGCCGGGCGTCGTCAGCGCCGGTGAGGTGCGGCATCTGCAGGAAATAGCTCGGGCTGCCTTCGAGGTAAGGGCCGGTTACGTCCAAATGTGGGCCGGGAAGTTTACCGGCATCGATGTCCTTCTTGAGGTTGAGGTCCCCATAAGTTTCCACGCTGCCGGTGGTGCGCATGGTGGTGACGCCGCCTGCAAGATACAAACGGGGCGCGGAGAACGTCATCTGCGGCACCACCACTGGATCGTCGAAATGCCGCCGGCTGTCGAGGTTTGGCCGTGCAATGTAGAACAAATGATTGTGCATGCCCACGATCCCCGGTATGACCGTGTACCCGCGCAGATCCAGGACGCTCGCTCCTGGCTGGGGCGCGACATTAAAAGCCTTCTCCACTGCCGTGATCTTTCCGCCGTCGATCACCACATCCTGATCTTCGAGAGCAGGGGCGCCGGTTCCGTCAATAACCCGGACATGACTCAGGATGATGTGCCCAGCAGCTACGCGAACGAACTCCTGCACCGCTTTTGACAGCTCAGGCGACTGCGCCTGTGCGAGAAAGGTAAAGAGAAGCATGAATGCAAGAATTCGCGACCTACGGGCTAATGGCATCAGGATCCTCCTGGGCAGACCGCTTGTTGTAAGGGAAAGTATTCTTTCGGCTGGAAGCTTGGCAAGCTGGAAACCTGGCGACGCGCCGCGTGGTTCACTTGCTATTGTGGGCATTCTGGTTTGTTAAATGGCCTCGCTGCCCTTGATCAGGGCCTGCAAGCAGGGTTTACACCATCCATCTTTGAACCAAACCTGCTGTCCGGGACAAATGTCATTTCTTTTTTTCCAGGCGAAATCCTCAATAGGCTTGAAACGCCCGCAATTCGGGCAAACCCAGAGTGGAATCCCATCCTTTTCTCCATCCGGTTCAGGAAGCGCGACCGGCATGCTCGTCCTCCGTAGTTGCCTTTTATTTATGACTGCCTTTGGGTGAATAGTTCTTAAACTTCGCAATGGACTTCTGCAGGTCTCTATTATTTATTCTTGTCGGGATCCTTGCGCATCCTGGTTCCACGCCAGAGTGCTGAGACTGAACAGTGCCGCATACGTCAGTATGCTTGCAGTTGGTTTTACCACCATTCCTTTCGGCATTACAGATTTGCAGGATTCGCCGCTAATGTTTTCGCCGGAGCAGTCTGCCATTTCAGGATCTTTAAATCCAAGACAAAGATCGCGTACATGCATGGCACCTGCAATTTGGTGATTACGGTCGCGATGAGTAGACCGCCAATTTGCGCGTAACACAGGGGCTGCCACAACGGCCCGCCATGCAGCGCGAGCGGAAATAATGCCAATACCGTCGCTCCGACCGTGATCATCACCGCGCGGAGACGAAGAATGCCGGAATCGATAACAGCATTCTCGAAATCGTCACCCACCGCGTGCCGCTCTTCGATGAAATCAAAGAGCACAATCGAATGGCTGACAATTACCCCCACCAGGCTGGCGATGCCTAAAAACGCCATAAAGCCGAACGGTACGTTCATGATCCACAGCAGGGCCACAGCACCCACAATGCCGTAAGGCGCCGCCGCCAGCACCAGCAACGGTTTGATGGCATTGTTGAATTGGAAGACCAGGGCGAGAAAGATAGCGAACACGGAAATGGCCATCACCAGCGCCAGGTTCTTGAATCCACGCGCTGTCTTGTCGTACTCACCCCCAATCTGCATCTTGTAACCCGCGGGCATCGACTTCTCGAATTCCCGAAGTTTCGGCAAGGCGAGTTGGATCACTTCGGAGCTCAATCTGTTTCGTGCCGGAAACGCGCGGATATTAATGCTTCGAAATTGTTCGACGCGCACAATGCGCCCTGTCATCATTCCCTGTTCGATATCCGAGATCTGCACCAGGGGCACCTTGGAGTTATCTTGCGAAGAGTAGACATACAGATTCTGGATGTCCGAGAGGCGAGCCCGCTCCTCCATGCGCAACCGCGCAACGACAGGTATCTGCTTCTGTCCCTCCTGCAGCACGGTCACAGGCATGCCGCTCATAGCCGAGGTCGAAGAAGTGGCTACGTCCATGTTGGTGATGCCGGCGAGATTCGCGCGATCAGGATCGATCTTCAACTTCATTTCCAGATTTTCTTCGCCCCACTCATTGCGAACCCGCTCGGCCAGCGGATCGGATCGCAGGATACCTTCAACCTGCGAGGCCAAACGGCGGAGCGTCCGAATATCTTGCTCTTCTTGCGCGGGATTCACATCTGCGGTGCTCGAGACTCGTACCTCGATCGGGTAATCCACCGGGTTAGTTAACAACTGGCGCACGTCGACGCGCGCTCCCGGAATCGAGCTCTGAAGGAGCGGCTGCAGTTGTGCGACAAATTCAGGAGTCGCTTCTTTGTCGGTCACTTCGATGAGCACCTGCGCGTAATTCAACTGCTGCAGCTGCGGTGAAGCCGAGAACCAGAATCGCGGCCCTCCCCCGCCGGTAAAGGTGGTGATGTATTTCAGAATTGGCCCTTTGCCATTCCTGGAGGGATGCTCGCGGCTATACGCCTGCGCCTGTTCGCGGACCAGGTTCTCGACTGCCTGCGCCGTTTGATTCGTGGCTTCAAGATTGGAGTCGTTTGGAAGCCAGACATCAATGTACGACCAGTATTGGACGTCCTCCGGAAAAAATGCCAATTTCAGGTTGGCGAAGATCACCACGCCCACGGCGAGGAATACAAGCGAGCCGATGAAAAATTTCCATCGGTGCTCGATGGAATATCGCGCGGCGAGCGTGTAGTAGCGCGTCCACCCCTTCTCGCGACGAATTTCGATGGGCACTTCTGCCTTGTTGTCTGGGCGCAGGATGTAGTAGCCGAGAAACGGAATAAAACTCATCGACACCAGGCGCGATGCAACCAAGGCACAGGTCATCACGATGGGCAAGCTATAAAGAAACTCGCCCGTGGAGCCGGTCACCAGCAGAAAGGGAAGATACGCGACGATGTTGGTGACGGTCGCGTACAAGATGGCGGTCGCCAGCTTCGTGGGTCCAAGCCAGGCGGCGATAATATTGGGGTGGCCGTCGCCGAGGCTGCGCTTGATCGAGTCACCTGCAACCACGGGGTCGTCCACCAGCAACCCCAGGGCAATGATCAGCGTGGCCACCGAGACCTGCTGGATGTCGATGCCCAGGATGTACATCATCCCGAATGTCATGGCGAGCGTAATCGGGATGGAAATCGCCATCATCACCGCCGACCGCCACTCCCAGAATCCGATCAGCGATACTAACACCACCAAGCCGATCGCCTCGTACAAGGCATCCATGAACAGGTCGAGATTTTCTTTGACCTGTAGCGGTTGATCTGATGTGCGCGCGATGACGAGATCTTCCGGAAGGTAAGCCTTGACGGTCGCCAGCTTCTCGTCGACGCTGGTTCCGAAAGCGCCGACTTGTTCTCCATCCTTCATCTGCACAGCGAGGGTGATGGCGCGGCTGCGGTGCCAGTTTCCTCCCCCATCGCGCCACGTCAGAAAATTGAGATACCGGGGCGGGCTTTGATACCCGCGGGAAATACTCACCAGGTCCCGCAGGTAGACGGGACTGTGAGCCGCGCTTGAAGCGGTACCGATGATCACATCCCCGATCGATTGCGCGTCTTCAAACTTGCCCGAGGGATCAATCTGAACGCTCTTCGGACCAACCTCTAGCAGCCCGCCCGGCAACGTTATATTTCTGGCTCCCAGTATGTCCTTGAGCCCGGACGGCTTCAGTCCGTAAGAGGCGAGCCTCTCCTGCGAATAGTCAAGGTAAATCTGCTCCGCCAGCACTCCTTTACGATCAACCTTCGCCACTTCAGGGGCGCCCTGGATGGTGCGCTGCATCAGATCGGTGAAGTCATCGAGTTCCCGGTAGGAGTATTTCTCACCCGCCACGGCAGCAAGCTTCTCCGCCGTTTGCCCGGGATCACGGATGAACGCAGCATGCCAGGCATCAGGATGAATTTCTGAGCGGTGAAGCCGCTCCTGGATGAATCGATCTCCCCACTGGCGCAGGACCTCGTCGCCCACGTCCGTACTCACATCCAGGCCGACGAACCCAGGCCCCTGGAAAATGTGCGGATCTCGAATGATCTTGTTTTCCTGGGCAACTAGCGAGACCAGTTCAAATGAGGAGAGCACCTCTTCCGCCGCCACGGAACGTGGAAAGTTGTAAACAATGCTGACTCGCGGCTGTGGCGCACTCCTGGACTCAGCCCCGCGTACCTCGGCAATGGCTTTTTGCACGGACCGTGCCCGCAACGCGATCTCGACCTCGCCCACGCGAGGGCTGGCCACCGTCAGCATGAGCGTTGCAGTGTCGCCGAAGTCGCTGTTGAACTGAATCGGCCCAGCGCCTTGCGGAAGTTTGCTGTTTAGCGCGTTCAGTTTCAGATTGATGTCGCTGAATTGTTTTCGCGTGTCTTTTAGCGTGTCGTCGAGCTGCACATACACGAGAGAGAGTCCGGGAAAACTCAACGAGCGAATGCCAAAATCGGAAGGCAGTGGCGACTTGATGAAGGCGTTCTGCGCCATCGTCTGCTCGATGGGGCGAGTGACCAGTTGTTCCACTTCCTGCGCTGTAGCGCCGGGCCATTGCGTGCCCGCCACCGCTACTCGGACGGGAATGTTCGGGTCCTTTCGCTTCGGCATGTGGTGGTAACCGTACCAGCCCCAGACGAAGGTGCCCAACAGCAGGATCAGCGCCACCTGCCGATGCTCAGTAAAGAAGCGGGCCGTATTGTGCGTGTCCCGGATGATCTCGGCGTCTGACTTATGAGCCATGGAAACCTGCCGAATGCGTGCCGCGAGCTTTCGCTCGCTTCACGGAATAATCCGCACCTGATCACCGCTCTTGACCAACGTCGCGCCGGTTGTGACCACACGCTCACCTACTTCCAGCCCGGAGATCACGGCGATCATGTTGCCGTACGCTTCGCCGAGTTCGACCGTCCGCGAACGAGCCGTCACCGTATCGCCTGCCCCTTCAGCGATCAAAACGGCGAAGGCATTCGGCTGCTGGGGGTCGCGAATCACCGATGCAAGCGGAATCGCCGTCACGGGTCGGCGCATTTTGTCGCCGCCCAGGTAGAGGGAAGCGATCATGCCCGACTTGAGCGCGTCGCGGGCATTCGGGATCATGACCTCCACCGAGTAGACCCGGCTCTTGGGATCCGCCGCCGGCGAAATGGAGCTGACGTGACCCTCGAATGATCCGGGCAAAGCATCGGTAGTAATGCTCTGCTTCTGACCCAGGGTGACGCGGCCCACCGAAGTATCGGGCACGCCAAACACAGCTTTCACTACGTGCGTATCTGCAATGGAGAAACCATTTGTCGCCGGGCCAACCAGGCTGCCGACATCCACGGTTCGTTTGACGATCCAGCCGTTAAAGGGTGCGCGAAGAGTGCAATAGTCCAAAGCGACATGGGCTTCACTGATGGAAGCTTTGGCTCCGCTGACGCCTGCTGCCGCACTGTCCAATTGCGCCTTAGCGGTGTCGTAATCGGGCTTGGTCGCGCTTTGGCTGTCGTAGAGAATCTTCACTCGATCGAAATTCAGCTTCGCCCGATCGTAATCAGCCTGTGCGCGATCCGCCTGTGCATTGGCCTGCGCCAGCTTGTCCATGTAGTCCTGCGGTTGCACCACCGCCAGCACCGTGCCGGCGGTCACAAAATCCCCCTCATCTATGCTGCGACTCCCGCCAGCTTTCCCTCTTACTTGTCGAATGCTCTTTATGTAACCGGCCGACTTGAATGAAAGATCAACCTGCGAGTACGGAACGATGCTTGCCGAATACTTCACTTCATTGTCGGTGGTGATCGTCTGCACTTGCGCCACACGCACCGGCGGCAGCGGCTTTGGTTCGGATGTTGCCTGGTTGCAAGCCGCCATACTTATCACCAGGAGTGCTACCGAGCACGTTGCGCAGACACGGACCAGGTTGTTGCGAAAATTCATCGCTTAGTCCCCTCCCAATGACTTCTCGAAGTCGGCTTTAGCTGACCAGAATGAGAGCAATGCCTGCTGATAGTCGGCGTTGGAAGCAGCCACGGCGGCCTGCTGTTGCAACACGTCCCGTAACAGCAGGCTTTTCTGTTCAAACTTGTCGGTGACTTCGCGCAATTTCTCTGTCGCCGCCGCGCGCGCAGCTTGTGTCACGGTGACCAGCATGCGAGCTTCGCCGAGCTTGCGGAAGCGGTTGTTGACATCGATCAGGACCTTGGATTGCGTTTCCTTCAACTGATACTCAGCTTCGTCCCGCACTACCTTTTTCTGGTTGATATCATCCTTGCGGCGTCCCCAATCCCAGGGTTCCCAGTTCAGCTCAATTCCGGCGCTGGCGACGTTCTTGGGAAGAATTTCCACGTTGAATGGCGAGAGGTAGTGCAGCGCCAGCCCGATGTCGGGAATGTACTGGGCTTTGGCTGTGCGCCGATCGTACTCCGCCTGCTTCACCGTCAGTTCCGCCTGCCTGATCTCGGGGCGTTGCGATAGCGCGCTTTGGTGTGCGAGTTTAAGGTCGATTTCTTCGGCCGATTCTGCCGGGACTGGCTCAGTCCGGAAAGGCGTGTCGATTTCGCGTCCCAGCAGGTTGTTCAGCTGCTCCCTTTGCGTCTGAAGCGTATCTTGTAACTGGACGACTTTGTATTGCTCCTGCGCCAGCTTGGCTTTCACATCCAGGCTTTCCGACTTGAGCACCGCTTCCTGCGAGATGTACTGCAAAACCACCCGGTCCAGCTCCTGGTACTGCTTCACACTGGCCTGCTCCGCTTGCAGGGAACTCTCACTCTGCAGTACCGCGTAATAGGCCTGCTTGACATCGTGGATGGTAGATTGCCTCTGTGCCCGAAACTTTTCATTGTTGATGTCGACCGCTAGTTCCTGCTGCCGGATTCCGAGATGGATCTTATAAAGCTGGGAAAGCGGCTGGCTCACCTGCCCTACCACGTAGGCAGTCGCCCCCTGGGAGAGCGAAATTTTGGTGTTACGGGAAGGCACCGGACTGCCGCTTTGGACGTTGCCAAATACTCCCCGTGGGAAATCGAAGGTTGGCGACGTCAGCATTCCGGATCCAAAGACATAGGTTTGAAATACCGGCAGCCGCTTAGTCTTCGTGTCCTTGACCTGCCATCTTGCCTTGTCGACGTCGAGATTAGCGATCTGTAGAGGGCGATTATGCGATAGCGCGAGCTGTACCGCAGCATCGAGCGTAAGCACTGGCGGCGCCTCTTGCTCCTCGGCGGAGGCAAGGGACAGCAGCACCATGCTGAACATGAAAAGAAAGCTTTTGAAGACTTTGTCCTGAAAGCGAATCATGGCTTTCCCGCCCAGTAACGTGCATCGCACCGCATACCGGCCGGGGAGCGAGGAGGTGCGTCTTGAACTGGCGATTACGAATTACCCAAGCGCACGTATGGCATCATCGAGCGCCACAACTTGTCTGGCAGAAGGTAAAAACGCTCAAACCCGCACATGCGGCCAGGCCTGCAGGACGGCATCGAACGATAGTTTCAACAACCGACCGTAACCTGGAAATCCACATCGAGCTCGAGAATGCCAGCAAGCTACGCTCTCGATGCATCTTTGTCAATGCGGCAAGCGAGTCGCATGGGGGGCATTGAGAATCGACCCTCGCCAGATTTGGTTGACCGATATGGATCGGAACACTACCATGCTCCGCGACAGCCGGAGTTCTCACCCGGTTTGTTCGAGGGTGCCATGCACAATATTTCCATACTTCGAAAAGGCTTAGTCGTTTGCGCTGCGATTCTCATTCTCTGCCTCTGCGCAATGTCAGCCGCGGCTGATTCCGCTCCCAACGTGGCCGGTACTTGGACCATATCGGCCTCCAAGGGGCGGCGCAAGGCGACACAAACCATCGTGCTTCAGCAGGACGGTAGCAACATCAAGGGTACGTTTAAAGGCCCAAGACAGTCAGGAACCCTGGAAGGTTCCCTCAACGGCAACGCGATCAGCTTCCACGTCACCGCAAAGGAGCCTCTGGACTACACAGGCATTGTGGATGGGAACAACATGAAGGGAACGCTGTCAGCCGAAGGCAAGACCGGCGAATGGACCGCTACGCGGGAGCAGTGAGCCGCACCGTGGGATGAGGGAAGCTGACGGGGGCTGACGTTCTCGATTGACAGCGTAGTTTTGGAAAATGCTTCGTCCTCGTCCTTCAGGCTCGCATCTTTTGCGAGAACTTTTTTTCGAACTTGTGCAGCTTGGGCGCGATAACAAACTGGCAATATGGCTGGGTGCGGTTGTTGTCGTAATACTCCTGGTGATAGTCCTCGGCGGGATAAAAGGTCGACGCGGGTTCCACGGCGGTCACAATGGGCTGGGGAAACGTCTTCGCTGTTTCCAGCCCGGCAATGTATTGCTCGGCCTGCTCCCGCTGCTCTTCCGTCGTGTAAAAAATTACAGAACGGTACTGCTCTCCCACATCGTTGCCCTGCCGGTTCAAGGTGGTGGGATCGTGCACCGCGAAAAAGCCTTCGAGCAAATCGCGAAAACTCACTTCGCTTGGATCGAACGTGACTTGCACCACCTCCACGTGGCCCGTATCGCCGCCGCACACCTGGCGGTACATAGGCTTGTCCACGTGACCACCCATGTAACCTGAGACCGCCGTCTTCACGCCCGTCATGCGATTGAAAACCGCCTCCACGCACCAGAAACATCCTCCGCCAAATACTGCTGTCTGCTCGTTTGCCATAATCGTTAGATGCCCCACCCGGTTGGAAGTTCCGGCAGGTCCTTCATCTCAAAATCGGGCTAACCCGTCCCATATTCATCGTAGTTCAATCGAGAGTACATCCCCTTGCGCTTCGCCCATCGGACGAGTACACAAGAGAGCCATCTGAAGCGGGGTGGCATGGCAAACTCCTCGGTTGCGGCGCCATGTTAAACGAGATTGCTTAACATCCACATAGCGTTGTTGTGCGTGTACTGTTTTCGTAACAAACCGGGAATCATAGTACCGTTCAACGCTGAAAACTCTGTCTGATGATGTGCAATACTTTTGCACCGCACCTGCGAGTGTCGGCTGAACACTGCCATGGGAGGACGTGCTGGTCGTCGAACGGCTCCCTACACCACGAAGTACTTGGCCGCGGGATGATGCACGACGATGGCAGAAGTGGATTGTTCGGGTTCCAGCAGAAATCCGCTGGTCAGGCGCACGCCGACATTTTCTTCTGGATGCAGCAGCGCAAAAAGCTTGGTCTGATCTTCCAGGTTGGGACAAGCCGGGTATCCGAATGAGTAGCGCGATCCCCGGTATTTCTGGTGAAACAGATCACGAATGTGCGGCGAATCGTCGCCCCCAATGCCGAGTTCCGCGCGCATATTCCTGTGATGCAACTCAGCCAAAGCCTCGGCGGTTTCTACACTGAGTCCGTGAAGATAGAGATATTTGGTGTATTCCCCGCCTTCAAACAGCCGCTGCGTTTCCTGCGAAGCCTTGGAGCCAATCGTCACCAGCGAGAGCCCGAGCACATCCATTTTTCCTGAGGCCTTGGGTGCGAAGAAATCGGCGATCGAAAGTTTGCGGCCTTCCCTCTGGCGAGGGAAAGTAAAACGCAGCAACTCCCCTGCGGGTTGATGGCCATTGCCATGCGCTCCTGAAATACCGGCCGGATCGTAGACGATTACGTCATTCCCTTCACCCTGCGCGGGGAAGTAGCCGTAGACCACCTTCGGTTCGAACAGCCCGCTGGCGCCGACTTCCGCTTCTAATTGCTTCAGGATCGGCCGGAACTTCTCTTCCACAAGGCGTACGTAATCTTCCTGCGACGCGGTCTTTAACTGCCACTGATTCTTGAAAAGGGCAGTCTCGTTGATGTATCGGAACACTTCCTGCAGGTCGAAATCCTTTTTGACCCGCACGCCCCAGAATGGGGGTGACGGAATATTCGGTGCGTCGCCCACCACCGGGCTGCGTTCCGCGAACACCGGCCCCGCTTCTTCGTCTACGGCAGCGGCCTTGGCGTACTCCTTGACGGTCTTGCCTTCCTGCAGGCGAACGGACCGTTTTCCGTTGTCGGTGGCCAGATCCTCCATGATGTGCAACCCGGCAAATGCATCGTCGGCGTAAAACACGGCATTCGAGTATTCCCGCCGAAGATCGTCTTCGACATACTTCCGGGTCAGCGCCGCCCCGCCACAAATCACCGGGAACTCCAGCTTTTGCCGTTCCAGGTCCTGGATGACGTACTTCATTTCCAAGGTCGATTTCACCAGCAGCCCGCTCAGGCCAATAGCGTCCGCGCGGTTTTCCTGGGCCGCTTTGATGATGTTGTCGCCCGGCTGCTTGATGCCCAGGTTAACCACCCGGTACCCGTTGTTGCTGAGGATAATGTCGACTAGATTTTTGCCGATGTCGTGCACATCGCCTTTAACGGTTGCGAGCACGATGGTGCCCTTCTGCGAGCCGGCTTTCTTTTCCATCTTGGGCTCGAGGTATGCCACCGCCTGTTTCATGACGCCGGCGGAATCCAGCACGGAAGGCAATTGCATCTTGCGCGCGCCAAAAAGATCGCCGACCGTCTTCATGCCATCGAGCAGCACGGTGTTGATCAGATCAAGCGCCGAGTACTGCTCGAGAGCGTGCTCCAGCAACTGTTCCAACGTCTGCTTGTGCGCGCCCTCTCCCACGGATTTCTCGCCGTTGATGATGGAAAACTTCAGCTTGTCTTCAATGGACAGTGTTTCAACATGCGCCGTCGTGGACCCCTGGGCTTTGCCTTTGGTTCCGGCAAAATGCGCCATGTAGACCTGCAGTGGATCGCCGTTCGATGTATCGCGATAAATCAGCTTGCGCGCAAGTTCAACTTCTTCCTGAGGAATTTTGTACAACGGATAGATTTTGGTGTAGTTGACAATCGCCATGTCCAAGCCATTGTCGACCGCTTCATGCATGAACACCGAGTTCAGCACGCGCCGCGGATAGGCATCCAGCCCAAACGAAATGTTGCTCACGCCCAGGATGGTCTTCACCTCGGGCAGCTCGTGCTTGATTCCCTTCACCGCTTTCAACGTCTCGATGCCGGCATTCCGGTATTCCTCTTGGCCGGTGGAGATCGGCAGTGTTAGCGCGTCGAAAATGATGTCGGCAGGGCGAACACCGTACTTCTCCGTTGCGAGATCGTAGATCCGCTTCGCGATGGCGATCTTTTTCTCCGCCGTAAGCGCCATGCCCTCTTCATCAATGGTGAGAGCAATCACCGCGGCCCCGTAGCGCTTAGCCATGGGCAGCACTTTGGAAGTGCGCTTCTCGCCGTCTTCCAGGTTGATGGAATTGATAATGGCCTTCCCAGGAATACGCTTGAGCGCCTCTTCCACCACGTCCGCCTCGGTCGAGTCGACCAGGATGGGAGCGGGCACGCGCGTGGCGATCCTCTCCAGGATCGAGCTGATATAGCCTTTCTCGTCCTCGCCCACGATGGCACAGCACAGGTCCAGCATGTGCGAGCCCTCGTTCACCAGTTTCTTGGCGAGCGCCAGGATGTCATCGTACTTCTTGCCACGAACCAGGTTGCGGAAGTTCTCTACCCTTGTCGTGGTGTTCATTTCCTCGGCCACGATCAAAGGCTTTGGCTCGAGATCGAGCGGAACCATGGTGTAAGCGCTGGAAGCTGCCGCTGTGGCCTTGACCTCTCGCTTCGCCGGCTCAACCCCGGAAACCGCATCCACCACAGCCTTCAGGTGCTCGGGCCCGGTGCCGCAGCAGCCTCCGACCACCCGAACCCCGTAATCCTGGACGAAATGCTTGTGATACTGCGCCAGTTCTTCGGGGGTCAGCTTGAATACCGCTACGCCTCCCTCGTTTACCGGCAGTCCTGCGTTCGGCAAAACCGATACATCCTTGGTGGAGTTCGCGCCCAGATACCGGACCGCGTCATTCATCTCCTTGGGGCCGGTCGCGCAGTTCAAGCCAATGATGTCGATGTCGAGCGGCTCGAGAGCGGTGAGAGCGGCGCCAATCTCCGTACCCAGAAGCATCGTTCCCGATTCCTGCAGCGTGACCTGCACTGTCAAGGGAAGGCGCTTGCCGGCCTTCTGCATTGCTTCCAGTGCGGCGATGGCCCCAATCTTTGCTTGCAGCAGGTCTTGGCACGTCTCCACCAGCAGCAGGTCGACTCCACCCTCGATGAGCGCCAGCGCCTGTTCAATATACGAGTCCAGCATGCCTTCGAAGTTGATATGACCGAGCGAAGGCAATTTGGTGGTGGGCCCCATCGAACCGGCAACAAAACGCGGCCGGTCTTTGGTCGAGAACTGTTGTGCCACTTCTTTGGCGAGTCTTGCCGCGGCAACGTTAATCTCGTGGACGCGATCGGCCAGCCCAAACTCCCCAAGCACAATTCCGGAGCCGCCGAAGGTGTTGGTCTCAACCACGTCGCACCCGACCTTCAGGAAATCCGCGTGTATTTCGCGGATGATATCGGGACGGCTGAGCACCAGCACTTCGCTGCAGTTCTCCTTGCCCCAGTAATCGTCGAGAGTAGGGTTGCGCTTGTGGATGTTCGTGCCCATCGCGCCGTCGTAGATCACGACGCGCTCTTGCACGGCTTTAAGAAAGTCACTCATCACAGTTTTGGAATTCGACAATCTTCGAACTGCCAAATTCTCGAAGTCCCCTGCTGATCTCTGGGGGTTGCTGGAATCCGACACTCCAAAAATGCTCTCATGCACAAACGCCGGTCCGCTGGGGGGACCGGCGTTTCGCATGGTTTCGATCTATTGAACTCTTTACTCCCCAGGGCCTGGAAGGGCTGGCGCTCCGCCGGCGACTTCCGAGGCGTTGAACACTTCGTTGGCGCCTAAGTGAGCCGGTGCCGCCGATAATAGCTGTTCTTTGCGGTAAATCAACCCGCTGGCATTGAACGTAGCCAATTCGAAGCCGTGACCGTGGGTTATCGCATCGGTTGGGCACGCTTCTACGCAGTAACCGCAGAAAATGCAGCGGTTATAGTCGATGTTGTACACCTTCGCATAGCGCTCGGCGCCGCTGACCCGGTGCTCGGCGGTATTCTCCGCTGCCTCGATGTAGATACAGTTCGAAGGGCAGGCGGCGGCGCAAAGAAAGCAGGCTACACACTTTTCCAGGCCGTTTTCGTCCCGTTGCAGCACGTGCATTCCCCGGAACCGCTCCTGGAACTTCGCTCCCTTCAAGGGACCGGGCCCATCGGGATAGTTCTCAACCACCGTGGGCTGAAACATCTCCCGGAAGGTGATCGACATGCCTTTGGCGATTGCTGCGATATCTTTCAAAACCGCCATACCTCTCTAGTATACCGAAATGGCTTGCGGGCCGCAGGATGCGGGAATACTCCGCTTAATGCCGAATTGCTCGTTCGCCCGACCGCAATAAGCGTTTCGCGTATCCTGCAGATGGCTCAGCCAGAATGTGAATCCACGCTGCGAATGGGCCATCGAATCGGACAAGGCTGTTCGGCTGGGCCGGAGAGACCACATGAAGATCGGGATAACCTGCTACCCCACTTACGGCGGCAGTGGAGTGGTAGCAACGGAGCTGGGACTGGAATTGGCCCAGCGTGGGCATGAAATACATTTCATTTCTTATTCGCAGCCGATCCGCCTGATCGGTCCGGAACCGAACATCCATTTCCATGAGGTGGAGGTCTCGCGGTATCCGCTGTTCGAATATCCGCCCTACGACCTCGCCCTGGCCACGCGGATGGCGGAGGTCGCCGAGCTTTACGATCTGGACCTGCTGCACGTGCATTACGCGATCCCGCACTCGGTCAGCGCGCTGCTGGCCCGGCAGATGCTCGCCGCCAGCGGCAGCAAGCGGAAACTGCCCTTCGTTACTACACTGCACGGAACCGACATTACGCTTGTCGGCCTGGACCGCTCTTATCTACCCATCACCCGGTATTCCATCGAGCAGAGTGACGGCGTGAGCTCCATATCCCAATACTTGCGCAGCCGTACTCTCAAAGAGTTCGATATCAAGAACCACATTGAAGTGATTTACAACTTCGTGAATTGTCAGCTCTACCGCCCGGAAGCAGAAGGCCCGGAAAGAGACCGGCGGCGCGCCGAGTACGCCAGCCCGGGAGAAAGAATCCTGGTGCACCTTTCGAACTTCCGGCCCGTCAAGCGGCTCACCGATGTAGTGGAGATTTTCGATCGTGTGCACAAGGTGATCCCCTCAAAGCTGCTTTTGATTGGCGACGGGCCCGACCGTTCGCGGGCGGAGTGGCTGACGGTGCAAAAGGGCATTCACAATGACGTGCTGTTTCTCGGAAAACAGGACCGTGTGCATGAAAAGCTGGCCATTTCCGACCTGATGCTGCTTCCCAGCGAGTTGGAATCCTTCGGCTTGGCCGCTTTGGAAGCCATGTCGTGCGAGGTCGTGCCCATCTCCACCAGGGTCGGTGGAATTCCGGAGCTCATCGATCATGGCAAGAACGGCTACCTGGCCAACGTAGGGGATGTGGATACGATGGCGAAATACGCAATTGAGCTGCTGCAGGACAACGACCGCCTGACGGAAATGGCCAAACAGGCACGCCTCGTGGCAGAGTCGCGGTTTTGCTCGAGCGAGATTATTCCGCATTACGAGCAGTTCTACCGGCGAGTGCTGGAGCGCTCTTCATAGACAGCGGTAGCCGCCGCGTCGGCGGTCGGCAATATTGGGAGACGAATGCGCACCAATGTCCCCTTCCCTTGCCGGCTGTCGATGGTCATCTTGGCCCTATCTCCATACAGCACTTTCAGACGCTCTGCGACGTTAGCCATGCCGATGCCGGTGCCGCCTAGCCCGGTTGGCGGCTCAAGCAATTGCGCCGAGCCCATGCCTACGCCGTCATCTTCAACTTCCACGATCAGGCGCGAATCGCTAAGCCGGCTGCGCAGGAAGATGCTGCCGCCTTCAATCTTCGACGAGAGTCCGTGTTTGATGGAGTTCTCCACTAAGGGCTGCAGCAACATGCTGGGGACCATCACGTCCAGCGACGAGGGCTCGAGATCCTTGATCACTTGCAGCTTGTCCCGTCCGAACCGGACCACCTCGATGTCCAGGTAGTTGTCAATGAACTCCAGCTCTTCTCGAAGAGCGACAAACGCATCGCTGCTATGCAACAGGCGTCGGAGAATATTGGCCAGCTTGATAATCAACTCGCGGGCCGTATCCGGGTCGAAGCGCACCAGCGAGGATACCGAGTTCAGGGTGTTAAACAGGAAGTGGGGATTGATCTGGTTCTGCAGCGCCACCATCCGCGCCTGCAACAGCAATCGTTCCTGTTCTTCCAGCTTTATCTGGATACGGACGCCATTGAAAATTTTTAATTCGGTTCCAATCGCGATGATGGCGGTGGCGTAGATTGCCACCTCCACCCACGGGTTCGGACTCTCCAGGCTGAAAGTGAAGCGAGGCAGAGCTCGCGAGAGCTCGGTGTGCATGAAGCGCAAAGCCACGATGGTGAGAAAGAACATGATTTGCCAGTCGAAGAGTCGCGGCTTCGGCAAGTTGCGGCGCACCCACCGGTAAATGCTGAGATCGATGAAAGGGGAAAACGACCAGATCTCTTCTTTATCGGGAGCGAGCTCCCGCAGTTGACCGGCGATGAATCCGGACAGAATATTGAGCGGCAGCGTCACCCACTCTCCGTGCAGCAATGCGGGAACGCCGATCAGTGCACCGCAAAGAATTCCCGGAAAGCGGCCGGCGAGGACTCCCAGCAACACAGTGGTTTCGAGTGACAGGTCGCCGGCAAAAAAGCTCTTGACGCTGAAGCGGATCCAGACCGCGAGCATCATCGGGATCGCGAACCAGAGCACCAGGTATACCTGCTGCTTCAGAGATCGCTCTTCACGGAAAAGCAGACGCTTGAACTCGAGCGAGCGAACGAGCGCGCTGGACAGGGCGGCCGCCACGCCCAGCTTTATCAGCAGATTTACCAGGATGACGCGCTGTTCCATGTTCTATTGAGCCCACTCTAGCACGGTTGCTCGCGAGCTTTGCTGGCCCATTCCGCGCGACTCGCAGCCGCATGCGCGCTTCCGACTAAGCTGCGGAATCCAGGCCCGAGGCGAGGTCCTTCACGGTTTGCTCGATGCCGTCGGCGTTGGGGGCTCCTCCCTGTGCCAGGTCCTTGCTCCCTCCGCCACGGCCTCCGAGCCTGCTCATCGCCTCTTTCATAAGAGCACCCATATCAAACGGCTGGCCGGCCGATTGTCCAAAGACGAGCCCCGGGTTATCGGCAGTTGTGGCTAACAACGCGACTACCCTGGCCTCAAGGCGCGTGAGTCGCTGCACCAGCAGTTTCGTGAAGCCCAGGTCGCGATCGGCAAAGATTTGCACCACCAGTTTCCTTCCGGATTTTTCAGGGGTTACGGCCAGCAACTGCTGTGCCTGCAAGTCGGCGATTTGTTCCTGCAGATCTTGCGTGAACTTGCGCAGAGCTCGGGTTTCATCTTGAAGCTTGCGGACTTGCTGGGGCACATCCCAGATATGTGATGAGAAAAGCCCGGCGGCCTCGGTGAGAACGGCGTAATCGTGGCGCGCGCTGCCGACCGCGCGTTCGCCACAGACGAACTCCACGCGCCAGCCTTGCCTTACCTTTTCCGTCTTTCGCAGCAGAATAGCGCCGATCTGGCCGGTGCCGCTGACGTGTGTTCCGCCACAGGCGGTGAGATCGAACTCGGAAATATCGATGAGGCGCAGCTTGTCTTTCTCAACCGGGGGTATCTTGCGCAGCTCCAGATTTCTGGCTTCGTCTGGGGTGACAAAGCGAATGCCCACCGGCCGGTTTTCGAGCACGATCTGATTGGCCAGCCCCTCGGCCGCGATGACCTGTTCGGAAGTTAATCCCGGCGTATCAAGATCAATCGAGCAGGATTCCTCGCCCATGTGGAATGAGACCGTGGGAAAGTTGAAGAGGCGCACAAACGCTGCGGAGAGCACGTGTTGTCCCGAATGCTGCCGCATGTGGTCCAGGCGTCGCCGGCCATCGATGGACCCGCGCACGCGTGTTCCCTTCTCGGGCGCTCTCTCCGCTTCGATGTAATGCACTACTCGGCCACGGTCGTCGTCTATGACTCCCGAGACGCGCAGTTTTTCCGTCGATTCTGACGAGGACGGCTGCGACTCGGGCATAATCCAGCCGGTATCGTGCACCTGGCCACCGCTGGTCGGATAAAAAGCTGTGCGATCGAGCACTATACCGTGGCGGCCATCAGCGCCGGACGGAGGCATGACTTCCACGATCTCGCCATCGAAGTCGTAGAGAAAGGAGTCGTGATAATAGAGCCGTTCAGTCATTGCCAATTGCCCATTGTAGTGGGAATCGCAGCTTCCCGGCATCGCACCCGCTGCGAGCCACGGCTTCCGAAAATGCCACTTCGATAAAGTGCTGGCCCCGAGGTGGGTCGCAGCTCACGATGCTAGTAAGGTCCGATAATTCCGCCGATGTGCCGGGACGTGAGATTTTGTTTCTTTCCTGCCTTCGCGCTCTCGATCACGTCCAGATATTTCAATCCTGTGCCTGTGTTGAAGAGCGCCACCGTGTCCTCGGCTCGAAAGAAGTCGCTTTCGCGCAGCTTGCGATACGCGGCTAGCGACGCCGCTCCCTCCGGTGCGGCAAATACGCCTTCCACTTTGGCCCAATTCCGCAGGGCATCCATGATCTCCTCATCGCTGACGGCAACCGCGATCCCGCGGCTCTTCTTCAGGATCTTTAGGACCAGGTAGTCGCCATACGCCTTCGGCACTCGCAGACCTGCAGCGATGGTGCTGGCGTTCGGCCACATTTCTGAGACGCTCTTCCCTTCCTCCCACGCCTGTACTATCGGCGCGCAGCCTGTCGATTGCACGCAGACCATCCGCGGCCGTTCCGAGCCGATCCAGCCCAACTGTTCCATCTCCTCGAAGGCCTTCCACATTCCCAGAAGACCTACTCCGCCGCCCGTCGGGTAAATGATCCCCTGGGGCAATCGCCATCCGAGTTGCTCGGCTACCTCGTAGCCCATCGTCTTCTTACCTTCAACGCGGAAGGGCTCTTTTAGCGTCGAGACATCGAACCACCCTTCTTTCTCTTTCTTCTCCGCAACCATCCGTCCGCAGTCGCTTATAAGACCGTCAACGAGTGTGAGGCGCGCGCCATAGCTCTCGCACTCCACGCGGTTGGCCTGGGGGACGTCTTTGGGCATGAAGATGTGAGCTTCGAGGCCGGCGGCAGCTGCGTAAGCGGCGAGCGCGCTGCCTGCATTTCCCGCCGAAGGGGCGGCCAGTTTCTTAAGCCCATAAGCCTTGGCCATGGTGATGGCCATCGACATTCCGCGCGCCTTGAATGATCCCGTTGGATTCGTTCCCTCGTCCTTGATGTAGACGTTGGGAAATTCGCGGCTGGGCAACATGGGAGTAAAGCCTTCTCCTAAAGAGACTGGCTCTGCCTCGGGCAGAACCTCAGCATAACGCCACATGCTGGCTGGCCCATGCGCCACCTGCGATGCGAAGGCTGTTTTCTTCAGCTCCGGCAGATCGTAACGCACATACAGGACACCGCCATCTTTTGGACAGACGGTCTGCGGTTGATCGGCGCTGAGGCGCTGACCACACCGGGTGCATTCGAGGTTCGCGATGCGTGCCATCGCAGCAAGTTTAGCCTAGCCGTGAGGAGTCGGTCATAATGGCGAGTCGCGCAGCGGGAAGAGCGCAACCAACTGTTACGCCGGAAGACGTTTCAGCAGCGTGGACGCCCTCCAGAACCACGGCCGCTCCCGCCTGCGAAGGTATCCGGGCATGGTCGGCTTTTTATCCAGGATGCGCTGCGCCCATATTCGAGCCTCGGCGTTGCGGCCTTCCGACGCCAGCAGCGAAGCGTAATTGTAGTAGGTCTCTGAAAGCGTTGAGATCTTCGTGACCTTCCGAAACAGGTCTTCCGCTTTTTCCTGTTGCCCGGTATTGGCATAGGCGTGAGCCAGCAAGCCTCCGGCGCGATGAAAGTCATAGCCGGGATCTTTTTCTACTACGCGCTCAAGGTCCGCCACCGCCGCGGGAAAATCACCCAGTTGAACCGAACACACACCGCGGCGGTAGAACGGATCGGGTGAATCGGTGCGCGACGAGATGGCGTGGTTGTAGCACTCGCGCGCTTTCGCAAACTTGCCATCCTCCATGTAAAGGTCGGCCAATTCCTCGTAGTTGCCGGCCGAAGGATTATCGCGGATCGCGAATTCCAATTCGCGGATACGCTTGCGGCGAGGGAAGGCTTTGAATGATCCCCGCAGCAGGCTCGCGTCTGGAGCCGCCTCCACCAGCAGATAGACAATGGCACCCAAGGGTCCGAGAAAGAGGATGACGAAAATCCAGTACGTATCGGGACGTCGTCGAATGAAGTGGACGATCGCCAAACCCTGGAGGATAAGTCCCCAGGGATAGAGCAAGTAGCTGAAAAATCCCATGCCTTTGAGCGCAATATAGCATGCGGGCTCGGCTTGGCCCGGGCGTGCCTGTCACCTCGGATCGTGACTTACGTCAGTTGCGGTAGCCGCCGACCACGTGTAGCGTTGCAGGAATTGAGGAGGCTTTATGCCCCGCTTTGGCCTCGTCCTTCTTTTGCTCGCGAACACAGGCTCGATCGCGTTCGCTCAGGTTGCGCCGCCACCTCAGCAGTCAGCGCGAGAGGCGCTGCTTGACACGTTCTTTAGCGCCTCCCCGGCCAATTTTGTGAAGCATCTGCCCGACGCGACTAAAGCCGCGCTGCAGGACACCGGTCTCCTGATGTTTGGCGGCGCACCCGACTTCGCATCTTCCCTGCGGGCCGGGGGCAAGACGTTCCAGAGCTTTGAGGCCGGACCCATTCTCCTTTCCTCAGAAGATCCCAAATCCGGCGACAAGTTTGAAATCCATCTCGATCGCGACGACCTGATCGGCGATCAGGACGAGATGGATCTCTCGTTTCATTCCTTCCGCAATGGGCAGGAGCAGAGCGTAGACACCTTCTTCCCGAGAGTGACTCTCAAAATGGGCATGGAAGCAAAAATCTGGAAGTTACGCGAAATCGCGGTCTTTCTGCGGCTCCCGCTCGACGACCCTGATTTTCTCAAGGCCCTTAAAGAAGCTTTTCAGGAACGCGCTTCGGCCAGTGCGGAGATGTTGCCCCTCCAGGATCTGCAGATGCTGGCCTATGCGGAACAGCGTTACAAGACTCTGCATGCTGATCGCGGTTATACGTGCTCTTTGACTGAACTCGCAAGCATGCGCTTCGGCAGCGGCGCGAATGCCACGGCCATTATTGATTCGCAGCTCGCAGGCGGCAGCAAAGATAATTACAACTTCGCGATCTCCGGTTGTGGCTCGATTCCGGTCTCATCGTTCCAGATTACCGCCGTCCCCACACAGCCCGATAAACGCGCCTATTGCACCGATGAATCGGGACATACGCGCTACTCGCCCGACGGGCAGGCCGCATCCTGCCTCGCCTCAGGAGTGCCAGTCGGTCAAAGAGCTACGGCAATCGGCTCCGGATCACCGGGAACCCGGCAGTAAGAAGGCCGCACCTCGCAGGAAGCCCGCTCTGGAATGATAAAATCGTGCATGGTGACCCTTCCCATTCGCCTGCTGGCTGTCGACATCGACGGCACCCTGCTGAATCATCAATTTCAGATTTCTGACGCGGATCTCTCAGCACTGCAAAGAGCGAAAGAGCTGGGCATCGAAGTCGTCCTGGTTACTGGTCGACGGCACACCTTTGCCTTGCCGATAGCCAAGCTGCTGGGATTCGACCTGTGGCTTATCAGCTCGAATGGCGCCATCACCCGCTCGCTGAGTGGAGAGACCTTTCATCGCGACCTTCTCCCGGCGGCCACTTGCCGCAAGCTCTGCGGGATCATGAAAGAGTTTCGCGGCAACACCGTGCTGACGTTCGACACGGAATCCTGTGGCGCCATCGTTCTCGAGCGCATGGATGAGCTGACCATCAGCATCCAGCGCTGGCTGGAAAAGAACATGGAGTACATACGCTTTGTCATACCGGTGGAGGACTCCCTGCTAACCGATCCCGTGCAGGCGATGTTCTGCGGCCCGATTGCGCGCATGCAACAAGCCTTGCAGGTTCTGGCATCCGTCGAACTGGGGAATCAGATCACGGTTCTGCGCACTGAATATCCGGTCCGTGACCTGTCCATCGTCGACGTCCTGAATTACCAATGTTCCAAGGGGCATGCGCTGGAGCGCTGGGCCAATTACCGGGGCATTTCCCGGGAACAGGTCATGGCCGTTGGTGATAACTACAATGACATCGAGATGCTTGCCTTTGCTGGCCACCCATTTATCATGGGAAATGCCTCTGAAGAGCTGCGTAGCCGAGGCTGGCCCGTAACGTCATCTAACGACCAGAGTGGCATTGCGGCAGCTTTGGAGCAGATGCTGGGAACCGCGAAAATAGCAGGTTGAGGTACATGGCTTCGATTCGCAAATTCGGTTGGGGAGTGATGCTTCTATGCGTAGCATCTCTGACTGCCTCGGCTGCCGAGATCGCCGTTTTGCGGAATGGCTTCACCATACGCCACCAGCGGCGCGAGGTCATCCAGTCGACCACCCGGCTTTATCTCAATTCCGATCCAGCCAGCTACGTGGATGTTCCAACCCAGGAAATTGAGCGCTTCGAGAATGATCCCGAGCCCAGCGCTCCCGCTCCAAAAGAAGAACCGGTTCAGGACCTGGACTCCATCGTGACTTCGGTAAGCAGCGAGCACCATCTTGATCCCGACCTGGTCAACAGCGTGATTCGCGCGGAGAGTGGATTCTATCCACATGCCGTATCGCGCAAGGGTGCTATGGGATTGATGCAACTGATGCCGCAGACTGCTTCGCAGCTGGGCGTCGAAAATGCTTTCGATCCCGCGACCAACGTCGAAAGTGGAAGCCGCTACTTGCGGGAGTTGCTGGAGCGATATAACTTCGATCTCATCAAGGCGCTTGCCGCCTACAATGCGGGCCCGCAGCGCGTAGACAAATACCGTGGCGTGCCGCCCTACTATGAGACCAGGGCGTACGTGGCTCGAATCATTCGCGACTTCAATCGCAAGAAGCTGGCGCAGGAAAAACAGAAGGCGAGCTTAAAGACGAAAGCTTTTGCGCCCGTGCCTGCCCGCGTGAAACCTGCCGCAATCAAGCCGCTTACCGCTGCCATAACCATCCAGCAGCGCGAATAGCTGCCCCCTCTTCATTGACCCCACTGCACATGTCGTTTACCTTGAGCGAGGGGCGGGCTCACGTGTAGCCGTCCTGTTCTCTTCCTAATGGACAAAAAGCGCATTGTTATTACCGCTGCAGCCCTGCTCATACTCGCTGCGCTGGTATATCTTCAATTCCGTCACTGGAAGAGTTTTGATTGGGCTACGTTCTGGCAGGAAACACACCAGGTTAACCTCGCGCACATCGTTCATGGCGTCTTATTGATCTACTTGGGCTATGTGATGCGCGCCGTACGCTGGAAATTATTTCTGCGTCCCGTGCGTCCCAAAGCATCCTCTCTGCAACTGCTGAGCCCCACGCTCGTAGGTTTTACGGGACTCGCCCTTCTCGGAAGGCCCGGTGAGTTCATTCGGCCTTACTTGATTGCCCGCCGCGAAAGTCTGCCGGTCTCTTCCCAGATTGCGGTCTGGACCGTCGAACGCATTTTTGACGTGGGCGCCTTTGCGGTGCTGATGGTCCTGGCGATATTTTTGCCCAGCGCGATGCCCTCTATTCCCCATCCTGAGTACTTCTCCCGGTTTCGCGTCGCGGGCTTTGCATTGATCGGAATTGTGGTTTGCCTCGCGCTCGGCGCCACCCTGATTGCCAAACAGGGCAAGCGCGTTGCCGATTGGTTTGAGGCGCGCTTTGCCCATTGGTCTTCAAACCTTGCCCATAGGACTGCACAGAAAATCCGCGAGTTCGGCGACGGCATGAATACCATCCATGGTCCGGTCTCGTTATTGCTCCTGGTCATCGTATCTCTCGGCATGTGGTACGTAATCGCTCTCGCATACCAGGAAGTCACGCATTCTTATGGCGTGGATGCTTTGGAGATCCCGGTATCCCAAATCCTGCTGATTATGGGTTCGAGCATGGTGGGATCGATGGTGCAATTGCCCGGCGTGGGGGGCGGATCCCAACTGGCCACGATTGCCGCCCTGAATCACATCTTCGATGTTTCGCCTGAACTGGCGGCAAGCTGCGGCATCATGCTGTGGCTGGTGACGTTCTTTGCCGTCGTCCCTCTTGGCCTCACATTGGCGCATCGGGAACACCTCTCGTTGCGCAAGCTTTCTGAGGAAAGCCAACACGCTGAAGACGCCGCTCTCGCTCTACGTCCCCGCCCGTAGTGTGACGGCCCCGGCACCATGGTTTCTGGGAATCCAAGTGGTTAGCCGATATCCCGGGCCGCCCAGTCCCTCCAGATTTGCCTGTTACAATGCTTTTTAATCCAAAATGGGCGGTCCATATAAGGTCACCAGGACTGCAAGTACTCCATGAAGTGTCCGTTCTGCGGTTTTGAAAACGATAAGGTCGTGGACTCGCGCGAGAGCAAGGAAGCGGATTCGATTCGCCGCCGCCGCGAGTGCCTGAAATGCGAAAAGCGCTTCACCACCTACGAGCGCATCGACGAAATTCCCTACATGGTGGTGAAGAAAGATGGGCGGCGCGAAAAGTTCGATCGCCAGAAGGTTCTCAATGGCCTGCTTCGCGCCTGCGAAAAACGTCCTGTTCCGATCGGCAAGCTGGAGCAGATCGTCAACGAAGCCGAGGGGTTCGTCATCGAGTCGGCCGAGCGCGAGCGCAAGACGAGCGAAATCGGCGAGCTGATCATGAGCCGCTTGCGCCGCTATGACAAAGTCGCTTATGTGCGGTTTGCTTCCGTCTACCTGGATTTCAAAGATGTCAAGGAATTCATGGAAGAGTTGAAGGAACTGGTGAAGGCCAAGGAGCCTGAGGCGCGCATCAAGACCGTAGCCAAGACCTGAAGACAGCAATCGTGCGCAGCGTCTGGCACCAGCGATAATCCCACCGAAAGTCTATAAGATGGCACACAAAGTAACTCTCATCCCAGGCGATGGAATCGGTCCCGAGGTCACCAGGGCCGCCGTACGTATTCTCGAAGCCACTGGCGTGAAGTTCGAATGGGAGACGTTTCAGGCTGGGGCGGAAGCCTTCGAGCGCTATCGTGAGTACATACCTAAGGACCTGATCGCTTCCATTGAGCACACGCGTGTGGGACTAAAAGGGCCCGTGACCACTCCCATCGGTGGCGGATTCTCCAGCATCAATGTCGAACTCCGCAAGCGCTTTGAGCTTTACGCGAACTTCCGTCCCATCCGCAACCTTCCGCATATCCCGACGCGTTATCCCGATGTCGACCTGATCATCATCCGCGAGAACACCGAAGGTCTGTATTCCGGAATCGAGCATGAGGTCGTGCCCGGTGTGGTCGAAAGCCTCAAGATTATTACCGAGAAGGCGTCCACGCGCATATCGCGTTTCGCTTTCGAATACGCGCGTAAAAACAAGCGCAAGAAGATTCACGCCATCCACAAGGCCAACATCATGAAGCTCTCGGACGGCCTGTTCCTGCGCTGCTCGCGCAACGTATCCAAGGAATACCCCGAGATTACGTACGGAGAACACATCGTCGACAATACCTGCATGCAATTGGTCATGAACCCTTACCAGTACGACATGCTGCTGCTGGAAAATCTCTATGGCGATATCGTCTCCGATCTCTGTGCCGCTTTTGTCGGGGGTCTTGGACTGGTGCCGGGCGCCAATATTGGCGATGAATGCGCCATTTTCGAAGCTGTGCATGGCTCAGCGCCCGACATTGCCGGCAAGAACATCGCGAACCCCACGGCGATCATTCGCTCGGGCTTGCTCATGCTGCGTCATCTTGGGGAAGCGGAATCCGCGCTGAAGATCCGCAACGCCCTTGAGCGCGTCTACCGCGACCGCGACAAACTGACGCGCGACGTGGGTGGCAAAGCGGGTACCTCGGAGTTTGCCGACGCAGTAATCGAGGCTATACAGTCCGCTGAAGTCGAACAGCCGGTCCAATCCTGATAGGCGCGGGTTTTTCGTTTCAGCCTATCCGTGAATTCAACGTACGTTGTGGAGCTTGGCAGTGTGACGCCCGCATCTTTTCGTCACCTTTGTTGGTTTCCGTCGTCGATAATTGCAAACCTGCTGTAGCAAACGCTGGCTGCAGGTATGTAGTCTGCCGGTTTTTTCCTGCCGGACGTTGACGAAGTTCTCGTTCCGGAGTAACATCCGCTCTCTTCTGGGGTTTTAAGGGGGATGGTGAACCTAGTACGGCGTGTGGGGGTAGTGCTCTTCCAGCTTGGCGGGCCAGATACGCTGGATGCGATCGAGCCTTTCCTTTTTAATTTGTTTTGCGATCCCGATATCATCAACTTCCCGTTTGCCCGCATCGGCCGCCGTCCCCTGGCCAAACTGATCTCCTCTACCCGCGCCCGCAAAGTCCAGCATCATTACTCGGTGATTGGCGGCGGTTCGCCCATTCGGCGGTTTACCGAGCAGCAGGCGCGCGCATTGGAGACCCGGCTTAACCAATCCGGGCTGGAGGCTCGCTGTTTTGTGGCGATGCGCTACTGGCATCCGTTCACCGCCGAGGCGATAGCTCAGTTGCGCGCTGCCCAGTGCACGGAAGTCGTGCTACTTCCTCTCTATCCGCAGTATTCCAGCACGACGACAGGTAGCAGTTTGAATGAGTGGCGGCGCTTGTTTCACGACTCCATTCCCACGCAGACCGTCGAAACGTTTTATTGGCACGAGTTATATCTCGACGCTTTGGCCCAGAAAATTGATGCAGCCCTCGCCCGATTTGCCAATCCCGATGAAGCGGAGATTGTGTTTAGCGCTCACGGCGTGCCGCTGGCCGTGATTGAGAACGGCGACCCCTACCAGCGCCAAATTGAGGAAACTGTGCGCCTGGTGATAGCTCGCGGCGGCTGGCGCAATCGCCACCGGCTTTGCTATCAGAGCAAGGTGGGAGCAAGCCGCTGGCTGCAGCCTTCGTTGCGCAGCACGGTGCGGGAATTGGCGGCCGCTAAGGTCGAAGCCGTTTGCGTGGTGCCAATTTCGTTCGTCTCGGATCACGTCGAAACCTTGGGAGAAATCGATCACGAGGCGCGCGACGATGCCGAGCGGTTGGGCATCCGGCAATTTGAAATGAGTTCCGGGCTGAACGATTCGCCCACCTTCATCGCGGCGCTCGCTGAACTGGTACGTTCGGCATTAGGCGCTGAGATGAATCAACGCGGTGCTGACTATCTCGTAGCGGCAGGCTGACCTGTTGACGACGAGCAGCATTCGGACAAGGGGTTAGGACGGATGGCAGACGAGTCCACAAGCACGACAGCCAGTGGTGTCCTGGGGCGGCTTCCAAAGTGGCCGCGCAAGGCACTCAACAATTCCGTCATTGCGGCCGAGCAGGCGTATCGCAAGCGCTCCGGGTTGCCGCCGCTGAGCGATGCGGATATTGAAGCTCTACGAGCAGGCGTTCCCATGTCCTGGGAAGGCGGCGACGGCGCGCCCGCCACCGCCGCGCCTCAAGTCCCTGCAGCGCCGGCCGCTGCGGCAACCCCGGCAGCTGCCGCGAATGTTGCGCCGTCGGCTGCACCGTCCTCCGCCCCGCCCGCTGCAGCTGCAGGCATGAGCCCCGAGGTCCAAAAGTGGCTCGCATCCGGAAAGAAATGGAGCAAGTCCGCTATCGCCGCTGAGCAAGCCCGACGCAAACGAAACAATCTATCCCCCTTGACCGATGAGGAAGTCACGGCCCTACTCGGCGAGCTTGCGGCGCCGGTCGCTGCAGCGGCGACACCGGCAGCTCCAGCGGCCACACCGGCTCCGGCGGCGGCACGTGCCGCAGCCGTACCCGCAGCTTCTGCGGGTCCTCCTCCTGTCGCCAGGACCGGTGAATCGACGCGCTATGTGGGCACGCCTGCGGTGGGAACTTCGAAAGCGGCCGCCGCTGGCGGCTTGGCAGCAGTTGGTCCTGATAACAGCGAAGTGAACCAACGGCGTCGCCGTCTCGTGTGGAGCGGGGTGGCCGCATTCCTCGCTGCCTGGTTCCTGGCATTCTTCCGCTTCTTCCTGCCGCGAACCCTGTTTGAACCGGCGACTTCATTCAAGATTGGTTACCCGTCTGAATATGCGCTCGGGGTGGACACCAAGTTCCAGCAGAAATATCGCATTTGGGTGGACCGCACTCCTGATCGTCTATTCGTGATTTACGCGCGCTGCACTCACCTCGGCTGCACGCCGGATTGGAAGCCAAGCGAAAACAAATTCAAGTGCCCTTGCCACGGCAGCGGGTACGACAGCGAAGGCATTAACTTCGAGGGCCCGGCCCCACGCCCAATGGACCGCGCGCATATCGAAGTGGCGCCCGACGGACAAATTCTGGTGGATGTTTCGAAGCTTTATTCCTGGCCGAAGGGCCAGCCCAGCCACTTCAATGATCCGGGTTCGTACTTATCTGCATAGGCCCAAGGCTGCGAGGGTTCACCAGGATCGGAACCGGAGTGGCGGCACAGTCGGGGAAATAACGAGGAATCATGGCTGACCAAGTAAACGGAAACGGAAGCGGAGGATTAAACGGGTCCTCCGGCAATGACGGAAAGAACGGCGGCCGCCTTGGCTTGCTGGAACGAGTAAAGACCACCGTCAAGGAAGACGTTCATGCCTTCAAGACGGACATGCCTGCGAAAGCCAAGGAGCAGATCGAGGGTCTGAAAGATCCCACCAAGACCCAGGTTTATACCTCGATCTTCCGCCACAAGCATGACGACACGCCGCGCAACCGCGCGCTAGGCGTGCTGTCTAACGTCTTTCTCCACTTGCATCCGGCGAAGATTAACCGCGATGCGGTGCGTTACAGCTACACCTGGGGCATGGGCGGCATCACTTTCTATTTGTTTATCGTCCTGACCTTCACCGGCGTGCTGCTGATGTTCTACTACCACCCGACCAAGGTGCAGGCGTTTCGCGACGTGCTTTATCTCGAGCACGACGTGCCCTTCGGAAAATTGTTGCGCAACATGCACCGCTGGGCCGCGCACCTGATGGTCATCGCGGTATGGCTCCACATGTTTCGCGTGTTCCTGACCGGCTCCTACAAGAAACCGCGCGAGTTCAACTGGAACGTCGGCGTCATTCTGCTGGTTCTGACACTTCTGTTGTCATTCACCGGCTACCTCTTGCCGGACGATCAACTCGGATTCTGGGCCGTCACCGTGGGCACGAACATGGCGCGCGCTACGCCGCTGCTGGGGCATGAGGGACCATTTGGCGCGATGCTCGGTATGACGCCATATAACGATGTCCGCTTTGGACTGCTGGGCGGATCGATCGTGGACGCAAACGCGCTGCTGCGTTCATACATCTGGCACTGCATTGGAATTCCCATCGTCGCCTCAGTCTTTATGATTGTGCATTTCTGGCGCGTTCGGAAGGACGGTGGCATTTCCGGACCCGCTCCTGTGATGCTGCCCGCGGAAGCAGATAAGCCGCGCCGGGGCGCCAAGGCAGCCGGCGAATAGGTTTACCTGATCTTCGCTCATCTGCGCAGTTGGCGGTTGAATCGCTAGAGGTTCGGGGAGCAAATTATGGATTGGCATCAACTTTGGGAAATCGTTTCGGCGCCGGACAATGTCCCCATCGTGGGACTCATTCCACTGCTCGTTTTTTATATCTTTCTGGCATGGAAGCAGGCCAAGGCCAACGATGACCTGGTCGCGGAACTGGAAACCAATCCCGCGATGGCCAAGACTCACCACCGGAAAACCTGGCCCTTCCGACCCGGCTGGCAAAAGGAAGTTCACGTCTGGCCCTTCCTGCTTCGAATCGAATTTTTAGCGGCGATCATCGTGACCATCATTCTCATGGTCTGGTCGATCACCCTCAGCGCTCCCCTGGAAGAGCCCGCCAATCCCAACCTCACGATGAATCCGGCGAAAGCACCTTGGTATTTCCTGGGACTGCAGGAAATGCTGGTGTATTTCGACCCTTGGATCGCCGGTGTCGTCATGCCGACTCTCATCATTATTGGACTGATGGCTATTCCCTACATCGACACAAATCCGCTGGGCAGCGGTTACTACACCTGGAAGCAGCGCAAGTTTTCCATTGGCACGTTTCTGTTCGGCTTCATCGTCCTGTGGGTGGCCATGATCATTATCGGAACCTTCATCCGAGGTCCTGGCTGGCAGTGGTTCTGGCCGGGGCAGACTTGGGACCACAATCGCCTCATCTACGAAGTCAATCGCGATTTGCCTGACATCTTCGGCATCACTTCAAACATGGCCAAGGGCATTTTCGGCGCAATCGTGGTCGGCGGTTATTACCTGTTGGGCGGGTTCGTGGTGTACTCGCTTTTCCGCCGCTACATGAAGCGCGACTTCGAGCGCATGAGTCTTTTGCAGTTTTCCATCATGCAGTTCTTTCTGCTCACCATGTTCGCGCTTCCGCTCAAGATGGCATTACGCCTCTTGTGGCACATCAAGTACGTATGGATAACGCCGTGGTTCAACGTGTGAACGCCTAAAGACCTGTTTTGGAGGATCTGGTGCCCGACAACCGAATCCCTGAGCGTGACCCGATCGTAACCAAGTCGTATGCGGTGCATTATCTGCTGGCAACGGTCATTCTCATTGGCACGCTCTTCTGGGCCCTGTGGGACGAATCCTTCGGCCAGCGTCCGTGGAAAGCCTACCAGGAGAAATGGAAGGACCGGTACACGACATTCCTCAACACCGCGGTTTCCACCTCAACCAAGTCGGAGAAAGACGTCGAAAGCAGTCCTGAATACCGGCAGTTACAAAGTGATTACAAAACCGCTTCGGAGCAGGCCAAGCCCCAAGCTGCGCAGATCCGAAAACAGCTTGACGATCTCAACGCCAGACTGTTGGCCGTCCAAAGCGTCTTTACCGACCGGCGCGCTTATGTGAATGCCCTCACCTACGAGATGGAAACAACCGATAGCCCTTCCTCGAAGAAGAGCAAGCAAAAAGACATCGAGGAATATAAGGCGGAAAAGGCCACGGTTGAATATCCGGACGGGACCCGCCAGAAGTACACGTTTGAGGAACTCGAGAAAACCTACAACGATATCCGCGATCAGAGAACGAAAGTCAGTCTGCAATTGGGCGATGTCCTGAAGCCCGTCACCGAAGCCAAGGCGAAACTAGACCAATACATTTCTGATCACATGGTCGATCTCACGCCCGAACAGATTCACGGCTTGCAGGAGAAGACCGCCAAGCTCGATCCGAGCATTCTGCAGATCAACATTCCGGAAGCCAATATCGTCGACCGCTGCGAGTCTTGTCACCTTGGCATTCGCGAACCGCTGAAGCTCACGCCGGCTGTGATGACCCCCAAAGGCGAGAAGAAGCCCGACGAGTACGCCCAGGCTTTCGTAAGCCATCCGGAACCGGAACTGCTGAAGGTGCACGATCCCGATAAGTTCGGTTGTTCGCCCTGCCATCAAGGCAACGGGCGGGCCACCACCAGCGTGGAAAAGGCGCACGGAAATTATGAACACTGGCTCTGGCCGCTTTTCCCCAAGGAAAATGTGCAGGCGGGATGCCAGACTTGCCACGCCGCCGACATGGTCCTCGCGAAAACCGATGGGGACTGGGGCGTGATTGACGAGGGCAAAGACCTGTTCCGCCAGCGCGGTTGCATGGGCTGTCATCGCTACGAGGGTTATGACAAGGAGCCTGAAGACCTTAACAACGTCACCCAGCAGATCAAGCAGCTCGAAGGTGACAAGCGGACCAACATCAAGCAGGCCGCGTATTTGATGAAGCAGGCCGACACTGCCGAAACCAACGAAGAAGCCAACAAGTTGAACGATCAGGCGGTCGCGCTGAAGGTCATGAACAGTAAGCTCGACGGGCGATTGCAGCAGCTCGATTTCCAGTCTCACAGCCTCCTGCAGGACATGAAGAAGGTCGGGCCGAACCTGAAAGATGTCCGTCTGAAGCTGAACCGGAACTGGATTCCGGTGTGGCTGAAGAAGCCCACGGACTTCCGGCCGACGACAAAGATGCCGAACTTCCGCCTTACCGATCAGCAGATTCGTGCCATCTCGGCATATATCTGGCAATCCGCGCTTACCGATCCATTGCCAAAACAGAAGCCCGGCGATCCGGCCCATGGCAAGGAACTGTTTGAGACTCGCGGTTGCCTGGCGTGCCACTCTATCGGAGAAGGCAGCCAGACCATGGGCGGAACCTTCGCCGCAAACCTCAGCCGGGTTGGCGAAAAGGCAAACTACGACTACCTGGTCCGCTGGATTCACAATGCGCGCGAGCGCACCCGTCCTTACTGCTTGTACGAGAAGAAAGACATCGGTCCTGAGGATTACGCGAAGAAAGGCCTGCCCTACCTCTTCGACCTGCAGCACAGTAAGTGTCCCAATGACGGCCACGAACTGCAGGTTCAGAACATGACCGTGATGCCGAGCCTGCGCCTCAGTGTGGAAGATGCGCAGGACATCGCCTCCTACCTGATGACGCAAAAGAAGCAGGAACCCACAGCCTATGCGGATGCGTCGTACATGGATGATCCAAAACTCAAGGAGGAAGGCAAGAAGTGGGTTCGCCACTACGGTTGCGGCGGCTGTCACGAAATCTCCGGGATGGAAGAGGAAGGGCGAATCGGCACCGAGCTGACTTCGGAGGGCAGCAAGCCGATTGAGCGCCTCGACTTTGCCTTGTTCACTGAAGCGGCGCAAAGAGGCGGAAAAGAACCGATCAGCGATCCCGAAGACCTGCAGCGCCTGCCCGATGGTCCCGCCAAAGAGCCCTGGTACAGCCACAAGGGCTTCTTCGAGCACAAGCTTGCCGAGCCTAACGTGTACGACAAGGGTCTGATGAAAGGCGAAACCGAAGCCCTTCGCATGCCCAACGTGCACCTGACGAAGGAACAAATCCGCGCTTTAACAACTTTCCTCCTGGGCAGCCAGGAGACTTCGCTGCCTGCCAGTTATCAGTACCGTCCGCAGGACGCCCGGCGCGATATCCAGGAAGGCTGGTGGATCGTCAAGAAGTACAACTGCATGGGATGCCACCAATTCATCCCCGGGCAGAAAACCATCCTGATGGGATTGCCGCGATACACGGAAAATCCTGAACAGCTTCCGCCAAAGTTGCTGACCGAAGGGGCGCGCGTCGATCCCGAATGGCTGCGCAGATTCTTGTCGAATCCATCGTTGACTACGGGCGACACCAACCGCAACGGTGTTCGGCCGTACCTCGCTGTTCGCATGCCGACCTTCTCCTTCTCTGACAACGAACTGCGAAAGCTGGTGCGCTTCTTCGAGGCGCTCTCGCAGCAGCCCCTGCCCTACATTCCGGAGCAGGTGCCGGTGCTTAGCGCTAAAGAGACGGACATGGCGCGAAGCCTATTTTCCAGCACCGCGGCCCCTTGTCTCAAATGCCATGCCACCGGCGATCCTCAGCACGACAAGGTCGCCACCGCCCCTAATTTTCTTCTGGCCAAAGAACGTCTGAAGCCCGACTGGGTGCAGCGCTGGATCACCGATCCGCAAGCCATCAGTCCGGGAACCTCCATGCCCTCGGGATTGTTCCGGCAGGATGGCAGCCGTTACGTGTTTGCCGGTCCGACTCCGCCTTCGTTCCAGGGCTACGATCAGGACCACCGCAGCCTGCTGGTGGATTACATCTTCCAACTCACGCCGGAGGAGCAACGCAGGGTTTCGGCGGCCATGGGACGTGGCCGGGCATCGAACTCCACTCCCGGTACAAACCCGGCGAAGACCAGTTCGCTTCCCGGATTGAAGCCGGCTCACTCGCTGGTGGCAGCGTCGGCTGGCGGTTCGCGCTAAAATGTTTTCGGTTTAGAAGAGCACGCATCACACACGAAAGGGTCTCGACATCATGAATGTGAAGAAATGGTTCGCTCTGACAGGCTTGCTTGCCCTGTTCGGGCTCGTTCTGTTGACCGCCTGTAGCAAGAAAAATACCGAACAGTCCTCCAACGCTTCGGAAGAAAAGGCCGCCACACAAGCCCCGGCTGCGACGCCTATCGATCCCAGCACAGTGGCGAGCGTCAGCGGCACCGTCAAGCTGGACGGCTCAGCGCCGAAACCGGCCAAGATCGATATGAGCCAGGATCCCGCCTGCAAAGGTGACAACACCGCCGAGAACATCGTGGCCGATGGCGGCAATCTGGCGAACGTCTTCGTATATGTGAAGGATGGTCTCGGCGATCGTACCTTCGACGTCCCCAAGGATTCCGCGGTTATCGATCAGAAGGGCTGCCAGTATCATCCCCACATTCTCGGCGTCATGACTGGTCAGAATGTGGAAATCAAGAACGACGATCAGACCACCCATAATATTCACCCCACGCCGAAAGACAATCGCGAGTGGAACGAGTCGCAGCCCCCAAGTTCTGCTCCCATCGAGAAGAATTTCGCCCGTGAAGAGATCATGCTTCCCGTGAAGTGCAATCAGCATCCCTGGATGAAGATGTACGTGAATGTCGTGAAGAGCCCGTTCTTCGCCGTAACCGACAAGTCCGGGAAGTATGAAATCAAGGGCCTTCCGCCCGGCACTTACACTCTTGCCTTTGTGCAGGAGAAACTTGGTGAACAGACACAGCAAGTAACGCTCGCCCCCAAGGACAGCAAGACGGTCGATATCGCCTTTAAGCCTGGCTCGGCCGCGGGTTCGATGTAGTTCATCTTTGTTAGAATCTTTGGTTGGTACAGGCGGGCTGGGTCCGGCAGACAGCCCGCCCCATTCCCCATAAGAGCAAGTTCCAGGAGCTGTGTCCTGCCTCTCAAGAAACTTTCGACGCCATACAATCGAGCTCATCACGCATTTGCGGTCTTCACCGCTTGCGCCACTTTTGTCTTGATTATCGCCGGGGCTCTGGTCACCAGTAACGATGCAGGTCTCTCCGTTCCTGACTGGCCAACCAGCTTCGGATCCATTTACAAAATTCCCCACATGGTAGGGGGTGTGCGTTTTGAGCATACCCATCGCATGATCGCGGAATTTGTAGGCCTTCTCACCATTGTTATCGCGGTGTGGACTTGGCGTGCCGAGCGTCGTCGCTGGCTTCGATTTTTGGCGGTTGCCGCTCTGGGGACAGTCATTGCTCAAGGCATCCTCGGCGGGCTTACGGTCTTGTTCTATCTGCCTCCTGCAATTTCGTCCGCCCATGCCGCCCTGGCCCAGACGTTTTTCTGCATTGCCGTTCTCATTGCCATGTTTACGGGACCCAAGTGGGTGGAAGAGCAGCCCCGGGTGGAGTTTGATACCCGGCGTCCCAGCCTCTTCACACTCGCCCTGCTGTCGATCTTTGTGCTCTATGTGCAGCTCTTGCTTGGCGCCATGTTCCGCCATCATGGGATGAGCTGGTGGCCGCACGTGCTGAACGCCGGGGTTGTCGCCTTTGTCCTGTCCTGGACGGCGATCCGCGCCCTGTCGCAGTTTTCCGGGATTGAAGCGGTACGCCGGCCCGCGACCCTCATGCTGGGTTTGCTGATCGCTCAGTTGTGTCTCGGGTTTCTCGCTTTCCTGACCCGGGTGGCATGGGGCCGCAACGCCGTGCAACCCGAGTTCCCCATGATCATCTCAACGGTTGCGCATGTGGCGGTGGGGGCGCTATTGTTGGCGACCACTGTCGTGTTGGCCGTTCAGGTCTGGCGGCACGTGCCGGTGGCGTTTGAAGAAAGCGTTGGCAGCCGGGAGCAGAATCCGGTCACTGCATGAAATTAATCACGCAACCCGCCGGTCGTCTCGAAAATCGAGCCAGGCTGCTAATCCAGGACTACGCGGAACTGATCAAGCTCCGCGTCACCTCTTTGGTGGTGATGACCGCCTGGTGTGGCTTCTATTTCGGTGCTCTGAAATCGGGCGTCTCCTCCGCATCGTGGGGCCTGTTTCATGCCCTGCTGGGGATCGGATTGGTAGCCGGCGGAACTGCGGCCCTAAATGAGGTCATGGAGTTCGATATCGATGGCCACATGCGCCGGACTGCGAATCGCCCCGTGCCCTCCGGACGCATGAGCCCGGTGCATGCCGCGCTGGTGGGAACGGTGATGACCATCGGCGGCGTGCTCTACCTGGTCACCCTGCTTAATCCTCTTACTGGGTGGCTCGCGCTGGCCACCTCCTTCGTGTACCTCATGGCCTACACGCCGCTCAAGCAAGTGCACCCGGTTTGCACCTTTGTCGGCGCGTTTCCCGGCGCGATGCCCGGCGTTCTGGGTTGGACGGCCATTCGCGGTCACCTGGAATGGGGCGCGCTGGTCATGTTTGCCATTGTTTTCTTCTGGCAATTTCCCCACTTCTTCTCCATCGCGTGGCTTTATCGCGAGGACTACGCCGCCGGCCGCATACGCATGCTGCCGGTCGTCGAGACGGACGGCAAGTCGACCGGGCGGCAAATCGTTCTTTACTCCCTGGGGCTGATTCCGATTAGCCTGACGCCGACCTTCTTGGGAATGTCGGGCGACGTTTACCTCGGCGGCGCACTGGTAATGGGAATTGCGCTCTGCTACTTCGGTGTGCGGCTCGCCCGCCTGGGGCTGCCCTTGAATGCCCCCCGTTCCAAGCAGCGGGCACGCCACTTGTTGCAGGCGACGGTCTTCTATCTTCCGCTTCTGTTTGCGCTCATGATGATCAACGTGCGGCGCTAGCTCATCAATCACATCATTGCGCTTCCTGTAGAATGACCTGTGGCCTCAAAGGTTCCCAGCTTAGAGGAATTCTCGCCTGACAGCGCCGCTAGCGCACCGCAGAGTTCGGTCATTTCGGTCGAGAACATCGTTCACCGCTACGACACTCGCGCTGCATTGAACGGGGTCACATTTCGCGTCCACCATGCCGAGCTTTTCGGATTGCTTGGCCCCAACGGCAGCGGCAAAACCACCTTGTTTCGTATTTTGTCGACCCTGATGATCCCCAGTTCCGGACGCGCGCTCATCATGGGTTACGATGCGGCCACAGAACCTGCCCGTCTGCGCAGGCAGATTGGGGTGGTCTTCCAGGCGCAAAGCGTCGACCCCAAGCTGACGGCCTATGAAAATTTATGGCACCAGGGGCATCTGTACGGTTTGCGCGGCCGTGCTTTGAAAAGCCGCATCCTTGAGATCCTGAACCGTGTCGGCCTTGCCGACCGCGCTCACGAGTACGTGGAGACCTTCTCGGGCGGCATGCAGCGGCGCATCGAATTAGCGAAGGGTCTTCTGCATCACCCATCGGTGCTGCTGCTGGACGAACCGACCACCGGCCTCGACCCCGGCGCCCGGCGCGACTTGTGGCAGTACCTCGCCATTCTGCGCGACGAGGAGCGTGTTTCCGTCATCGTGACCACTCACCTCATGGAGGAAGCGGAACGTTGCGACCGGCTGGTCATTATGAATGAAGGCAAAGTCGTGGCCCTCGGCACGCCGGCCGAGTTAAAGAAAGAGATTGGCGGCGACGTCATCCTGCTTGATGCCAGGGAGCCGGAGTTGCTGGCCCAGCGCATTCAAGCGAAATTTAATGTCGAGACCACCACCATGGAAGGCCAGGTCCGTCTGGAACTCGAAAATGGCCACCGCTTTATTGCCGAGGTGGTGGAAGCCTTTCCGGGAGAGATTCAGGCGGTATCGGTCAGCAAGCCAAGTCTGGAAGACGTTTTCATTCACCGCACCGGGCACCGCTTCTGGACCGAGGATCAGCAAGGCGAGCTGCGGAAGAAATCGCAAGACAAGAAGAAGCACTGATATGGCCGCCACGCAGACAAGTTCGTTTCCCGCTCAGGTTGCGCCGGTTTCCACGGGAGTGGCGCTTCCCTCTTTCACCTTGTGGTGGCGCGAACTGGTGCGCTTCTATCGCCAACGCTCGCGGGTGATAGGCGTGATCGCCTCCCCCCTGCTGTTCTGGGTCGTCATTGGATCCGGCTTCGGAACCTCTTTCCGCTCCGGAAATGCTGCCGGGCAGCAGCATTATCTGGATTACTTTTACCCCGGCGCCCTGATCATGATCGTCCTCTTCACCAGCATTTTTACCATGATGTCGGTGATAGAGGATCGCAAGCAAGGTTTTCTGCTATCGGTGTTGGTGGCCCCTGTACCCAGATCATCCATCGTGCTGGGCAAGGTGCTGGGAGGTACGACGCTATCCGCGGTTCAGGGCCTGATCTTTCTGGTTTTTGCTCCGTTGGTCGGCGTCCACCTCGACCTGTTGCGGTTTCTGCTCGTAGTCGTCACCGTGTTCCTGCTCTCGTTTTCGCTTACCGCGCTCGGCTTCGCTATCGCTTGGCCGATGGATTCCACGCAGGCCTTTCACGCCATCATCAATTTGTTCCTTATCCCGTTATGGCTGCTGTCGGGGGCTCTGTTCCCGCTGGCAGGAGCTTCCGGCTGGTTGCGGCTGCTGATGCGAATCAACCCGCTGACTTACGGTGTCGAAGCGCTGCGCACACTCTTGTATCCTTCGACCCCGGTTGTGTTCTCACTGGGCGCATCCATGGCGACCATGGTTTTGTTTTCCGCGATCATGTTTCTGTTGGCTTTTATCATGGTGAACCGGCGCACCACCAAACCGGCGGCTTAACTGCAAATGCAGATACCTCCGCAATTCGCAGTGTTTCCACCGCTCAATGCAACCTTAAATGGCGCAAGCGCGGTTCTTCTGCTGACCGGCCGCACCTTGATCAAGCACGGGCGTATGGCGGCGCACCGCGCGGTCATGATTACGGCCCTGGCGACGTCAACCCTGTTTCTGATTTCTTACCTTTATTACCACGCCCACGTTGGATCGGTGCACTTCGAGGGAACCGGCTGGAGCCGGCCTGTGTATTTCAGCATTCTGATCTCTCACACGATCCTGGCGGCGGTGATCGTGCCCATGGTCGTCATCACGCTCAGCCGCGCCTTGCGCGAGCGTTTTGACCGCCATCGCCGGATCGCGCGCTGGACCTACCCGTTGTGGCTGTACGTGTCGATCACCGGCGTGATCATTTACCTGATGCTGTACCGGATCTTTGCCGTCTAGCGCTCTTCCATGTCCACCATACGTTTGAAGATTGACGTTTCCGGCACCGTGGGCGACGAAGCTTTTCGCAGCCTCAATCAGTACGACGAGATCCAGAGCGCGCAGTTCGGACCGGCTTTCGGCTCGAGTGGTCCCTGCACCCACCCGCCGAACTTACGGCATATCAAGGGCGAGTGGATTGGGGCTGAAATCAAGGTGGCAACTCCTTTACTTGCCCAGTACGCCGTCACGCATTACCTGGAGCAGGACCGCGTGCTGGACGCCGACGTAATCGACTAACTTACCCCCTCAACAGGGCTCGGGTGCGCTCAAGCGCAATTGATCCTCCTGGAGCAGTTCTGCTGCCGCAAGATCCTCCAAGGCATTTCCCACGCTTTTGAAGAGCGTTATGTCGTGATCGCTGAGGCGAACGCGCTTTTTTCCCGTAAGCATTTCGTGAAGGTCGGCAACAATGTGACTGCGCGAGATCAATCCCTTGTTCATGGGGATCAGGAGATCGCCGGCTTCGGCGAGCGCGCCTTCGTAGGTATCCACGACCAGCCGGGCGCGCCGGACCGTGACATCGTCGATCTCCCGGGTGTGGGGCTGGAACGACCCGATGGCGTTGATATGAGTTCCACTGCGAATCACGTTGCCGTCGAATAAAGGCGTGCTCGAAGTAGTGCAGGTGCAGAGCACGTCAGACTCCGCGGCGCAGGCCCGGGGGTAAACGGATTCTACTTTCGCGCCGAACTCCTGCGCCATCTCCTGGGCGAAATCCCGCGTCTGCGCAGGATCAACGCCCGACACCAGAATGCTCTCGAACTTGCGCACCTTGCGAACTACCTGCAGATGCGAACGAGCCTGGCGCCCCGTCCCAAAGATTCCCAGCACCCGTGCGTCCTGCCGGGCCAGGTGCCTCGTGGCCACTGCGGAAACCGCGGCAGTCCGGATGTCCGTCAGATAATTTGCCGCGATCAGCAGTCGCGGATGCCCGTTTGCCGGATCGAGCAACAGGTAATTGGCATGGATCTTTTCCTCCGGAACCGCCGGCCGGTCGCTCACCATGATGAGCTTCATGCCCAGCCCCCGCGCCTCGCGGTCATAGCAGGGCATGATGAGGAATATGCCGCCCTCGACATTGATATGGGTGCGCACCGGCATCACCGTCTCGGTATAGCGCTCCCTGAACGCGTTTTCGATTGCTTCGACCACCTGCTCGCAATTGAGCAGGCGCTTGACGTCGGATTCTTGCAGGCTCTTCATCGGCAAAACAGCATAACTGATTCTTTTGCGACGCTCGTGTGAATTTGATGTTCGCGGCAACCACTCGGCTCAGGTAAGATACTCGGCTCCGATGAACCGCGAATACCACAAGGGCCATAGCGAGCAACTGCGTCGCGACATGGAGTTGCTCATTTTCGGACATGCCGGCATATCCATGATCGTCTTTCCGACTTCCATGGGACGTTTCTTCGAATACGAAGACCGGGGCATGGTTGCAGCGCTGGCGCCGAAAATCGATCGCGGCGAACTCCAGGTGTTCTGTCCCGACGCCGTGGACCTGGAAAGCTGGTACAACCAGTACGCGCATCCTCGCGAGCGCGTGCTTCGACACCTGCAGTATGAACGTTACCTGCTCCAAGAATTGCTCCCCTTCGTGCGCTCAAAAAATCCCTCGTCCCAGGTAGCGGTGACGGGCTGCAGTTTCGGCGGGTACCACGCCGTGAATTTCACACTCAAGCACCCCGACATCGTTTCCCATTGCGTCAGCATGAGCGGAGCTTTCGACATCCACCGTTTTCTCGACGGCTACTACGACAATGACTGTTATTTCAATTGCCCCCCCGACTACCTGCCGAATATGAGCGACGACTGGTACCTGAGCCGCTATCGGCAGATCAAGCTGGTCCTGGGTGCGGGAGAATGGGACATCTGTTTGCATCACAATGTGCAACTCGGCCGTATCCTCGACACCAAGGGAATCCCCCATTGGCTTGACATCTGGGGCGATCACGCCGAGCATGACTGGCCCTTGTGGCAAAGAATGGCTGTAAAATATTTCACCTGATTGTCAGCACCTGAATTCAGCCGCTTCGGAGTCCTCCTGTGAGCACCAGAAAAATCGGCATCATTTTCGGCATGGAAAATACCTTTCCACCCGCCCTGGTCGACAAAATTAATGGCATGAAAGTGGACGATGTCCGGGCGGAATTCGTAAACCTCGGCGGCATCAAAATGGCCGAGCCCAGCGGTTACCGCGTGATCGTAGACCGCATTTCTCACGACATTCCTTTTTATCGCGCGTATTTGAAGAATGCCGCCCTTACCGGCACCGTCGTCATCAACAATCCGTTCTGGTGGACAGCCGACGACAAATTCTTCAACTATTCGTTGGCCACAATGTTAGGTGTGGCGATCCCACCCACCGTGATTCTTCCCCACAATACCCACCCGGCGGGCACCACATCGCAGTCGATGCGCAACTTGCAGTATCCCCTGAACTGGGAGGACATTTTCGATTACGTGGGCTTCCCTGCGTTTTTGAAACCTTACGCGGGAGGCGGATGGAAGAACGTTTACAAGGTGCACTCCCCGGAAGAGTTCTTTCACCATTACAATCAAACCGGCGATTTGTGTATGACCCTGCAACGGGGAGTGGAATTTAAGGAATATTTCCGCTGTTACGTCGTAGGCCAGGACCAGGTGCACATCATGCACTATGATCCTCGCCTGCCCTTCCATGAACGTTATGTCAAAAATCCGCCGCCTACCGATCCGAAGCTTTACGAGCGCGTCAACCGGGATGCCCAGACCCTTTGCCGCGCGCTGGGATACGACCTGAACACCGTGGAATTTGCGGTCGAGAACGGCATTCCCTACGCCATTGACTTCATGAACCCCGCTCCGGATGCTGACGTCAACTCCGTGGGCCAGGCCAACTTCGAGTGGATCGTGAACGCGGTGGCCGAATTGGCGGTCAAGAAAGCCTTGAGCGATGAAAGTTCTACCCGGGAGCTGCGCTGGGCGTCGTTCCTCGCGGGTGAGACGGCGCCTGAAATCAAGCCGTCGAAGCCATCAGCCCGAAAAAGAGTCGCGGCAAAATAGCGCTTGCTGGCAACTCCCGGTCGGCGGATTCGCTCTATAATTTTGTTATGGCCCGCGGTTGGGAGAGCAAAGCCGTTGAAGCGCAATTGGAAGCGGCGGCTGAAATCCCGGCCAAAGCCAATCCCCGCCTGACGCCCGAACAAGCAGCCAAGCAACGTAAACGGCAACAACTTCAACTTTCACGCACGCATGTGCTGCAACAACTGGAGGCCGCTGCCAACGGTCGTCATTTGCAGATGCTCCGCCAGTCGCTTGCCGCGCTCGACGCGCAAATTGCCGAGCTAGCCGACTGAAGTTGGACGATCCAAAAAAGCCCGGGAATCGCGGCATTGAGACCGCCCCGCGCCAGCTTATCTCCCCTATAGACATTTCAAATGCGACTACTCTTTGTTAGCTATGGCGTGGAATTAACGTGACGTATAATGAAGTTTCCCCATGAAAGCATACGTGTACGTATCTCTCAAGAAGAGTGTTCTGGATCCCCAGGGCAAGACGATCCAGGGTGCACTGAAAAAAATGGGTTACAAAGGCCTGGACGCGGTGCGGCAGGGGAAGTTTTTCGAGATCACCCTGGACGGTGGCTTGACCCATGCGGAGGCCGAGGCTGAGGTGGCGAAGATCGCCCGCGAAGTCCTTACCAATCCGGTGATCGAGGAATACCGCTTCTCGCTTGAGGATTGATCACGAGTGATGGCCAAAACCATCCAGCTCTCCCCTGATCGGCATCCATATCACGTCGACGCTTCGGCCCCCTTCCGAAGGTAAGGAGTTCTGCCATGTGCGGCATTGTTGGCTACGTGGGTAAGAAGCGGGTGGTCCCGGTCATCATCGATGGCCTGCGCCGCCTGGAGTATCGCGGCTACGACTCAGCCGGAATCGCCGTAGCGGGCAATGGCGAGGGCCTGCAGATTCGCCGCGCCGAGGGCAAGCTGCGCAATCTTGAAGAGTCCATCCGCCTCAAACCCCTCGATGGGACCTACGGCATCGGCCACACGCGCTGGGCCACGCATGGACGCCCTACCGAAGAGAATGCTCACCCTCATCGCGACTGCACCGGGAAAATTGTCGTCGTTCATAACGGCATTATTGAAAACTACCTTGCCCTGAAGAAGAAGCTCATCGAGGAAGGCCACAAGTTCACGACCGAGACCGACACGGAAGTGATCGCGCACCTGGTGGAGAAGTACCTGTTGAAAACCGGCAACGGACATCGCCCCGTTCTCGAAGAGGCAGTCCGCAAAACCGTTCGCGAATTGACCGGGGTATTCGCCATCGCCGTGATCGCGACCGAAGAGCCCAACAAGATCGTCGCGGCGCGCAACGGCCCGCCCGCGGTCATTGGTCTAGGTAAAGACGAATACTTCGTTGCTTCCGACGTGCCCGCAATCCTGTATCACACCCGTGATCTGTTCTTCCTCGCCGATGGCGACCTCGCGGTAATTACGCCGGATGGCGTGCAACTCACGGACTTCCAGGGACAGCCCATCATGCGCCAGGTCCAGCATGTGACCTGGGACCCGATCATGGCGGAAAAGGGCGGCTTCAAGCACTTCATGCTGAAGGAAATCTACGAGCAGCCGCGGGCGGTGCGCGATACCACGCTCGGGCGGGTTTCCCAGGATACTGGCCATGTTTTCCTCGACGAGATGGAAATCACCGAGAGCGAGTTCCGCGATCTCAAGAAAGTGAATATCGCGGCTTGTGGCACCAGTTGGCACGCCGGACAGGCCGGAAAGTTCATGATTGAAAGCCTGGCGCGCGTCCCGGTGGAGGTTGACTATGCCAGCGAATGGCGTTACCGCGATCCCATCATTACTCCCGACACGCTCACGATCCTGATCTCGCAATCCGGGGAAACCGCCGACACCATTGCCGCTCAGCGCGAAGCCAAGGCTAAGAAATCCAAGACCCTCGCCATCTGCAACGTGGTGGGATCGATGATCACCCGCGAGGCCGCTGGAACCATCTATACGCACGCTGGCCCGGAGATCGGAGTCGCTTCCACTAAGGCATTCACCTCCCAACTCACTGCCCTGTATCTTTTCGCCCTCTACCTTGCGCAGACTCGCGGCGCCATGACGCCGGAACAGGCAAAGCAGGCTGTGCAGGAGCTGACGCGAATTCCCGGCAAGCTTGAGCATCTTCTTACCCGCGAGGAAGAATGCGAAGATTTAGCCAAGCAATACGTGCGCGCGCATGACTTCCTATTCCTGGGCCGCGGCATTCACTATCCCATCGCCCTAGAAGGCGCTCTGAAGCTCAAGGAAGTCTCCTACATTCACGCGGAGGGCTATCCCGCCGGCGAGATGAAGCATGGCCCCAATGCCCTCATTGACGAGAATCTCCCGGTGGTCATCATTGCTACGTGCGATCCCAACCAGCCCGGGTCGGTCGTCAAATACGAAAAGACGTTGTCGAACCTGAAAGAAGTCAAAGCGCGCTCCGGGACGGTAATCGCTCTGGCCAGCGAAGGCGACGAGCAAATCAAGGACGGCGCCGACCACGTCATCTACATTCCGCCTGCTCCCGAGGAACTGCTGCCCATCCTGGAAATTGTTCCGCTGCAGTTGCTGGCGTATCACATCGCCGTACGCCGTGGGTGTGATGTGGACCAACCACGCAACCTGGCGAAGTCAGTGACCGTGGAGTAGTCCAGCATTCTCTTCCGTCAGGAATCCTGCCGTACAGTCTCGCGGCCCTGTTCGGCCGATCTTTTCCAGTCTGTTTCTGCTGTGCGATGCCGCTTCCCTTCGCGCCGATTTCTCATCTACATAAGTAATGGCACAACTGCAAACCTTCACCGCACGACTGGTGGGCGCCACCGATTTGTCCGAACTCACTAAGCACCTGGAATTCGAGATCCCCGATGTGCCCCGGTTCGGCTTCGTTCCCGGCCAGTGGCTGTCGTTTAAGACACAGAAGCCGGATGGCGAAGAGATCACGCGAGCCTACTCCATCGCTTCCCCGCCCCGGGAAGACAACACCTTTGCCCTCTGCCTGAACCGTGTGCAGGACGGATTCATGTCGAACTATCTTTGCGACATGAAAATGGGGCAGCAGATCCGCATCCAGGGGCCGTTCGGCGATTTCATCCTGCGCCCCCCGATGCGCGACACCATCTTCATCGCCACCGGTACTGGGATTGCGCCTTTCCGTTCAATGTTGCACTGGCTATTTCCAACCGACTTATCGCGCGACATTCCGCCCGAGGGGGAGAAGGCGGCCCTCCCAGGGAAGACGCAGCCATCGGCGCGGCACGAAGGCCATCAGGTCTGGCTGGTGTACGGCAATCGCACGGAGAAGGATATCTACTACGACGCGGAGTTCAAGCGCATGGCGGGAGAACACCCGAACTTCCGCTACCTCTCAAGCTTGAGCCGGCCAGGTGAGGCTTGGAACGGTCTACGAGGCTATGTTCAACAGCATGTCCCTGGTGTCGTGGGCAGTCATCCCGGCATGCGGGCCTACATATGCGGCCTCGAAAAGATGGTTAAAGCCAACCGCGAGTTGCTCAAGGGCCTGGGCTGGGATCGCAAGTCGATTCTGGCCGAAAAATACGACTGACAAGACTCGGCTTCAATCCTGCGACGAAACCGGAATGACTTGGTGTCGCGGCTTGGGAACGGGCGCATTGCCCATCCTTTCCCGCCACAGAACCGCATTCAGTAAAGAAGCATTCACCCGGTCTGGACGCGAGAAATTCATTTTCGTTGACTCGCGCGCGCCTTCACCTCTCTCGGGATTAACCCGGTAGATCATGCCGTTGTCGCGATTGCGAAAGTTCGCGTTGAACGCTGGCTGGTTCCCCGAGCCCGAGAACATGGGCGCGAAAACTGGAGCGTAAGCGTCATTATGATTCATCGGGGGCAGGCCGAGTAGCTGCTCGATGGTGTGCACCACGCTCACGGTCGTGTAGAACCGATAATCGACGAACGGCTGCCCAGACGATCCCGGCGAGTACTTGCTGATGACGAAGGCTGTCGATCGATGCGCGTCCACGTGGTCAAAGCCGTTCTGCGCGTCATCTTCGACCACGAAAATGGCCGTGTCATCCCAGTACGCACTGTGTGACACCGCGTCCACCACTCTCCCCAACGCAAGATCGTTGTCAGCGACAGACGCTTCTGGTCTCGGCTTGCCCGGACGAGTGCCACCCGTGTGGTCGTCTGGCAAGTAGAGCAGGACGAATCCCGGTAGCTCGTTACCACTACCCTGCTGGCGCGCGTTAACGAATCCTTGGAACTCATTAAGGAATTCATCAGCACGGAGCTGGTCGGGATAATCGACTTCAAAGTCGGGATAGTTCGGGTCGAAATGGTCGCGCAGGGCCGCTTTAGTCGGCTTCATGTGGTGCATCAGGGGAATCGCCCATGGATACGGGCTTCGAGATCCGTGCGGCTGACCTACGTTCCCGGGCAGCGGCTCGCCTTTGCGAATGAAACTATGATCGCAATGGGTGGCCAGAGGAGACGGGGTCCCTTGTTTCGGCGAGGCCGCCTTGTCCTCTTTGCACCACACCGCATTTACAAACTCGCCATAGTCGCGATAGCTGATGCCGTGGCGAGCCACATTGTCCCAGAGAAAGCCTGTAGCCGGATCGTCCACGTCAGGCTGGTTGTAGTCCAGGGGGAACTCATCAGCCACGGTGCCCTGGAAATCGTAGGTGCGCTCTTTTCCTCGATAGGCGATTTGCCACGTATTTTCGTTGTACTCGCTCGTGATCGCGGCGGTTGACCACTGATGGCCATCCCCCGAAACCTCGCCACTGTCGTAAAAATTGTCGAGCACGCCGAACTGCAGCGCCAGTTGGTGCTCGTTCGGGGTAATCTCGGCGCCATACATCGTCAGCGAGCGGTCCCCGTCGCCATAACCAAGATCGCCGAGAACCTGGTCGAACGTGCGGTTCTCTTTAATCACGTAAATCACGTGGCGAATGGGATTGCCGCCCCCGGCGAAATTGATCTTGCCCGCCTCAGCGTGGACCAGGTTGTTTTCGATCACCTGCTGCGTCAGTGCGCCAAGCTTGGACTCGGCATCGTGCACGTTCACGCGGGCTACCGAGCCACCCAGCAAGGTAGCGATGTAGGGATGCTCGCGATAATAGCGCCCTCCCGTGATGCGGTTGCTGCCATTGTTAGGCCCGGTTCCCTGCCCTTTTCCTGATGCAATCAGTAAATCCCCATCGTGCAGCGTCATGGCTGACGGATACCACTCAGTGGGAATGAATCCCAAGCCTTGCAGCCGCCCGGCATGCGATTGCGCGTCCACATTGCTGGCGAAATCGAATACGCCTACCGCGTTGAGCGCGGCATCTGCCACGAAAAGCTGGCGTCCATCCGCACTCAGCGCGAGCGCGTCCGGGTAACTGCCCAGAAAGGACTGCCCCGGCAGGCGGGTATCCAGATAGGCCAGCGGCTGTCCCGATGCGGTTGAAATCTCAGCCACTGCATCCGCATTCGAGAGGGCGACGAAAAGCAGCTTGTCGTCCCCGCTGAGCACCATCGCGGTTGGATGTGAACCAGGCAGGAGCGGATCTTTGGGCTCGAGCAGCGAAATCCAACGGGCGATGCGTCCGCCGGTTAAATCCAGTTCCGCCATGCGCGACCCATTCCATAAGCTGCACCAGGCGCGGCGTCCATCACGGCTTGCGATCACCCTGTAGGGAAACGCCGAGGGTACCAGATGTGTCGTGCTCAGATCGAAAGTCTGTGTAATCGAGCCGTTCGCTGCATCGAGGACAATCACGTTGTCGGAATAATTATTCGCGACCAGCAGTTGCTCTTTGCCGTTGTTGCTCAGGACAGCCAGTCCCGCCGGGTATGAAATGGCCGTCCCCGCCGGCGTTTTCCGTAATCCATACGCCACCTTCTTCCCTGCCGCGATCTTTTGTGGAGGAATCTTGATGAATCGCTCCGGTTTGATCTTTCCGCCCCCAAATTGATAGACCGCGATTCCGTTTCCCGTATTGCCGGGACGCTCGCCGCCGGGATCGGTGATCGAGCCCACTGATGCGTAGAGGTGAGCACCGTCTCCGCTGAACGCGAGTCCGAGAAAGTAACTCTGGTGTGCGTCTTCCCGGAAACGGTCGTCAGGAAATTCGGCGATCTGGTTGGTATTCAGATCGAGCACGGAAATCGATTGCCGTCCGTCTGCTTCCTGTGTGCCGTACCCGTCATTCAGAAATGCCGCGTACCGGCCATCGGGACTCATCGCGATGGTGCTGGGAAAACTATTGACCTTCCCGACGCGCCCCGGGATGGTGCCGCTTAGGTTCTTGCTGGTGGGTAGACTGCGTTTCGATGACTGTTCCTGGCTGAAAGCGAGATTCAATAGCCATATTGCGCAGACCACAAACACAAGAGCAAAAACGGTACGTCGCACGAGGCCTCCCGCTGGGTTTTCACACTTGTATCATAACGATCGCCTGTGCGGAACAGAGACATGGCCCATCGCCGCGCCAGCGGCTGGCTCCCGATTGCTTGTCCGCGGCTGCGGTACGAAATTCTATGTGGCTCGATTAGGGAATGGAGTGACGGACTCTTCCGTGCCGGTTTCCGGCCCGGCATTGTGACGCACGTCGTGACCACGCACCCAGAAGATCACATCTTCAGCGATATTCGTGGCGTGATCGGCCACCCGCTCCAGGTTGCGCGCCACCAACAGCGCATCCAGCGCCTGGCGCGTCTTTTCCGGCTGCTCGTTCATGGTCTTCACCAGGGTGATGAAGGCCTCGTCGCGCATGCGGTCGATGACGTTGTCCATTTCCAGCACCGCCTGCGCCAGCTCTGCTTTGCCTTCAATGAACGACTCGAGTGCGCGACGTACCATCGCGCTCACCGCCGCGGCCATCCGGGGAATATCGACAGGCAGGTCGACGGTCGGGAGCTCGACCATGTCCATCACCCTCTCGGCGATATTAACTGCCTGATCGCCGACGCGTTCCAGGTCGGAGTTGATCTTCGTCACTGCCAGGATGAACCGCAGGTCGACGGCCATGGGCTGCTGCATCGCCAGCAGATCGAAGGCAAGCTCATCGATTTCACGCTCGGCGCCGTTGATGAGACTTTCGTTTTCCAGCACCATCTGGCAGCGGGTCAGGTCTCGATCGCTGTACGCCTGGCATGCGCGGTCTACTGCCTGTTCCGCCAGACCGCCCATGCGCAGCAATTTCTGCCGAAGTTCGTCGAGACCTTGTTGGAAGCGAGTGCGCATTATCCGAACCTGCCTGTGATGTAGTCTTCTGTCCGCTTGTCGGAAGGAGTAGTAAAAATCTTTTCCGTCTTGTCGAATTCCACCAGCTTGCCTAAGAGAAAGAACCCGGTGAACTCCGCGACGCGGGCGGCTTGCTGCATGTTGTGGGTCACGATCACGATAGTGTACTGCTCTTTCAGTTGAAAAATGAGCTCTTCGATTTTGCCGGTGGAAATCGGATCGAGCGCGGAGCAGGGCTCGTCCATCAGCAACACCTCCGGCTCCACCGCGAGCGCCCGCGCAATGCACAAGCGCTGCTGCTGGCCGCCCGAGAGGCTGGCGCCCGACTTCTTGTGAATGCTGTCCTTAACCTCTTCCCACAGCGCCGACGCATTCAAAGACCGCTCCACCACTTCATCAAGCTTTTTCCGGTCTCGCACCCCGTTTAACTTCAGGCCGGATGCCACGTTATCGTAAATAGACATCGAGGGAAATGGATTGGGTTTCTGGAACACCATGCCCACGCGGCGGCGCAATTGGGTTGGCGAAGTGCCGTTGTATGCGTCCAACTCGCCAATTTGAACCCTGCCCTCGACGCGCGCTTCGGGAATGGTTTCATGCATGCGGTTGAGACAACGAATGAAGGTCGACTTCCCGCAGCCGGAGGGTCCGATGAGAGCCGTGGCGTGATTCGCCTGGACATGCAAATTGATGTCCTGCAGCGCCTGTGTCTTGCCGTACCAGGCATTCAGCTTGTCGACTTGGATGGCGACACCCATCTAGCTGGCTCCCGCAAAAGTTCCGTGACGCACTGCTACCCGAACCGCCGTGACTGCACCTACGATCAAAATAATCAAGACCAATGCGCCCGCCCATGCTTGCCGATGCCATTCGTCAAAGGGAGAGATAGCGTAGGTGAATACCTGCAACGGCAGGGCCGCGGTTGGTTCCTTCACATTCCAGTTCCAATACTGGTTGCCGAAGGCGGTAAATAGCAACGGAGCCGTTTCTCCGGCCACTCGAGCGAATGCCAGCATCACGCCCGTGATGATCCCGGAAGTTGCGGTACGCAGCGTAATGGAAAGCGTGGTTTTCCAGCGGGGCACCCCCAGGCCATAGGCCGCTTCCCGGATGGCAATCGGCACCAGCAACAGCATTTCCTCCGTGGTGCGCGCAATGGTTGGGATCATCATGATCGCGAGCGCCACTCCGCCCGCCAACGCAGAGAAGTGCTTCTGCCGAAGCACCACGATCGCATAGGCGACTATCCCGATGACGATCGAAGGAACGCCATTGAGCACATCGGACGTGAAGCGAACGAAATCTCCAAAGCGGTTGCGCCCGTACTCAGACAGGTAGACTCCCGCTCCGATCCCAATGGGAACGCCTATAGCACTGGCGATGGCCAGGATCAGGACGGATCCGGCGATGGCATTGGCCATGCCTCCACCCGCCTCCCCGACCGGTTTAGGTGTCTGGGTCAGGAACGCCCAATTGATCGAGCCAATGCCCTTGTAAACCAGGTAGCCAAAGACGGCGACCAGCGGCGTAAGCACCAGCAGCACGGTCAATGCCGCCACGCCGGTCATCAGCCGATCGACAAAACGCCGCCATAAACTGATGCGAAGCGTGCCATGCTGGTGAGAATCAGGCATGTCCCCTCACAGGCTGGCCGCGTGTCACGCTCCACACCATCAAACGAGCCAGTGCATTTACGATGATCGTTACCAGAAACAGTGCCAGGCCGATCTCAATTAGGGCTGACAGATAGGTATCGCCCGTGGCCTCGCTGAATTCGTTGGCAATCACGCTGGCCATGGTGTATCCGGGAGCGAACAGGGATTTCGCAATCTCCGGGCGATTCCCAATCACCATCGTCACCGCCATCGTCTCGCCCAGCGCGCGGCCGAGTCCCAGGATAATTCCGCCCACAATGCCGGCCCGGGCATTGCGCAACACCCCAATGCGGATCATCTCCCAACGCGTCGCCCCCAGTGCAAGAACGCCCTCCCGCTGATGCTGCGGAACCACGGAAAGAACCTCGCGCGTGATCGACGAGATGATGGGGATCACCATGATGGCGAGAATGATTCCCGCCGCCAGCATGCCGATGCCGTACGGCGCGCCCTCAAACAGGCCGGTCCAGCCCAGGGTCTTGCCCAGCAACGGCTCCACATACTGGCGCAGCAGCGGTACCAGCACGAAAATCGCCCACAGCCCATAGATCACGCTGGGAATAGCGGCCAGCAGTTCGGTGGTGAATGAAAGCGGACCGCGCAGCCACTTGGGGCACATCTCGGTTGTGAACACGGCAACGCCAACTGCCAGCGGGACCGAGAGAATCAGTGCAACCAGGGAGGAAACCAGTGTTCCGTAGATGAACGGCAGAGCCCCGAACTGATCCTCAACTGGATTCCAGTCGCTGCGAAAGAAGAAACTCCACCTTGAGGCATGCCAGGAAAGCTGCGAACGCGCGACCAGTTCGTACACGATCAACCCGAGCAATATGAGGATAGCTGTCGCACACGCGAGCATCGCGAAGCTAAATAATCTGTCGGCCGTTTCTCCGCTCGAGGTGTGTGACAGAAGATTCGCTCGTGCTTTCGTCCGGTTTGCCGTTTCTGGAGTTGAAACCGGCTGAGGACCTTGCAATGTGGGCCTCGGGAGAGCGTGGTTTGCCATCGCTCCGAGGCTAACAGGATCGTGTTACAAAATGATGAAAATAGAGGGCGCCATTCCTGTTGTAAAAATTGCCCGGAAGTAAGAGAGCGCGCAACCATGCGAGCATCAGGAAGCTGTTAATCTCTTAGAGCCCTGGCGCTGGAAGTCATGCCTACCTTTGCCGCAGTGGACATCGGTTCGAACTCGGTGCGATTGAAAATCGCGCGCCTCAGCCGTGGCCGTCTGATTCCCTTGCATGAAGATCGGGAAGTCACGCGCTTGGGAGAAGGCGTATTCGGAGGCGGCTTTCTCTCCCCGCAGGCCATGGCTGAGACCGTGAAGGTGCTCCGCCGGTTCCACCGCGCCGTACAGCGTCTGGGAACTGATTCGGTCCGCGTCGTGGCTACCGCCGCGCTGCGCGATGCACGCAACGCGAAGGCATTCCTGGAGTGGGTTCGATCGACCACCGGCTGGAAAGTAGAAATTATCTCGGGCTTGGAAGAAGCTCGCCTCATCCATCTTGGCCTGGTTTCCAGCGGCCGCGTAGGTGCATCTCCAACTCTCCTGATCGACCTTGGGGGAGGCAGTTGTGAACTGACCATCTCCCGTGCCGGACACATTCAGAGCACCGCTAGTCTTCCCTTGGGCGCGGTGCGGCTCACCAACGAGTTTCTGCACCACGATCCACCCCGCAAAAGCGAACTCAAGCAACTGCAGGGATTCGTCGGCAGGGAAATCGCCCGCATCGCCGGGCGAATTGTCGCCGCGAAAATTAAAGCCGTCATCGCCACTTCCGGCACCGCCGACGCTTTAGCTTCCGTAGCCAGTCACCTCCCCAAGGCTCCACGCGGCCGGCCGGGAGCGGTGTCCCGCGCCACCATGCGCCGCATCGCCAAGCTCCTGAGCCGTTTGCCTCTGGACGAACGCCGTAAGTTGCAGGGTATAGGACCGCGTCGCGCTGAAATCGTTGTGGCCGGCGCCCTGGTCTACGCGGAATTGCTGGAACGTTACCAGCTCAAAGGATTCCGCTACTCCCCCCTGGGATTGCGCGACGGCATTCTCGCCCAGATGGCGGCGGAGTCGGATCGCAGTACGCGATCGGGAAAACAAATCCAGTCTGAGCGCTGGGATTCCATTCGCAATGCAGTGCAGCACTACCGTGTAGAGATGGACCACGCGCTGCAGGTGCGCGAATCCGCCATGCAGCTATTTTCCGCTCTGCGATCCGTCCACCGCTTGCCGCCCGAATTCCAGGAATGGCTGTCGGCGGCCGCCATGCTGTATGAAGTGGGCGATTACGTGAACCGCAATGGGCGACACCGTCACGCTTACTACATCATCGCGAACTCCGAAATTCTTGGATACACGCCGCACCAGCGGCGCCTGATCGCAGCCATCGCCCGCTACCTGGGAAAATCGCGGCCTGGCTCCGGCGATCCCGCTATGAAACCGCTTTCCCCTGATGAGCAAGAGCAGGTGCGAAAGGCCTCGATGCTGTTGCGCCTGGCCAGGGCTCTGAATATGGGCCGCAGCGGAGCTGTGCAACAGATCCGTATCTCCGCCCGGGACGGCAATGTCCGGCTTACTCTCCGCCCCAGGCGCAGAATTGGCGTAGACCTGGAATTGTGGGCGATCGAAAAGGACCGCGGCTACTTCCGCGAAGTCTTCGGACGAGAGCTCTCGGCTGCGGCGGCATGAAGCGCGCGCAGAATCTTCGGAGTCACGCACCAGTGTAAGGAAGCTGCGTTGCGCTTCATCTCCACTCGCGCCACGGCTCCCTTCCTGAGTTCGAGGTTTGCCTCGCAACCTGTCCCGCTGATCAGGCGGCTCAGGAACTCGCTTAGATTCGGGTTATGCCCCACCACCATCACAGATTCCAGCTTGGCGTTTTTGTCGAGCAGTTTGCGGAAGTCGGAAAACGTCGCCCCCGGCCGCAAGCCGTCATCCATCTGAATCTTCCCCTCATACCCGAGCTCGTTGCCCACGAGAGATGCGGTTTGCATGGATCGCTTCAGCGGGCTGGAAACGATCAGATCTACACCCGCTTCTAAAGCGGCGAGCGCTCGACCCACATATCCGCATTGCTCGATGCCATCTTTATCGAGGCCTCGCTTTTCGTCCTTCTTGGGATTCGCCATATGCTGGCCGGCGCTGGCATGACGGAGGAAATAAATGATCATTGCGAATTAACGTTCCTTTCCAACCAGTGTACGGCGGGAACCGCGCACCGGTACGGCGGGGACTTCCTCCAGGCTTCGTTTTCCTTCCGCCAAGCCGATCAGGAATTCCTGCGCGTTGAATGCCGCCGCCCCGGATGGCCGCCGTGAAGCTTTCTTGCCGCGAGCAGATTGCCAGGCCCGTATATAGGTCCCGTCGCGTTGCAGAATTCTAGCCTTCACATTATCTGCCGTGTAGACGTGCAGAATCTCCTGGATCACACGTTCGCGCAAGAGCGGGTCCTTGACCGGGCTCAGCACCTCAACCCGCTCGTAGAGATTACGCGGCATCCAATCCGCGCTGCCGATATAGATTTCTTCGTCCCCGGCGTTCGCGAAAAAGAAAATCCGGCTGTGTTCCAGGAATCGCCCAACAATGCTGCGCACGCGAATGCGATCGCTCACGCCCCGAATGCCGGGCCGCAAGGCGCAAATTCCGCGAACGATCAGATCGATATCGACTCCCGCCTGCGAAGCTTCATACAACGCCATGATCACTTTCTTGTCCAGCAGCGAGTTCATTTTGGCGATGATGCGTGCTGGCCGGCCCTGGCGCGCGTGTTCTGCCTCACGATGAATCAACGCCAGGCACTTCTCCGCCAGGTCGAGCGGCGCGACCAGCAAGGGGTCATAATTGGGGTGCTCGGCATAAGCAGTCAGGAAGCTGAAAACATCGTGGATCGCCGCCGTGATCTCCGGATCCGAAGTCAACAGGCTCAAGTCGGTATAAATGCGTGCCGTCGTCGCGTTGTAGTTGCCGGTCCCAAGGTGCGCGTAACGCCGCGTGACGCCGTCGGGATCGCGCCGCACCAGCAGCGAAAGCTTGCAATGCGTCTTCAACCCTACGAGCCCATGAAACACCTGCACCCCGGCATCTTCCAGGTCGCGCGCCCACCGAATATTGGAAGCCTCATCAAAGCGCGCTTTAAGCTCGACTACCGCGGTAACTTCTTTGCGGGCTGCCGCGGAAATCAGCGCCGGCACGATCAGCGAGTGTTCGCTGGTCCGATACAATGTCTGCTTGATCGACAGCACGCGGTCATCTTCCGCTGCCGACTCGATGAACGAAATGACGGCGTCATAACAATCGAAAGGATGATGCAGCAGGACGTCGTGGCGTCGTAGCTCCTCGAACAGGTCCTTGGATTTCGCCGTCAGTCGCAGTTCACGCGGAACAAAGGTTTTAAACTTCAGTTCCGGATGCCCCGTCTGTTCGTAGATATTAAATAAGCGGGAGAGGTTCACTGGCCCGTTCACCGGAAACACCTGCCAGGGTTCAATTTCGAATACCGTACGCAGGCGGTCGATGATTTCGGGATCAGCGTCCGTATCGATCTCCAGCCGCACGGCATCTCCTTTGCGGCGATTATGCAATTCGGCGCGGACCGACTCCAGCAAGCTGCGAGCTTCTTCTTCGGCGAGGTACAGGTTGCTGTTCCGCGTGACCCGGAAGGCAGCCGAGGAAACGATATCGTAGCCGTGATACATCCGTGCCGCGTGATGGGCCACCAGGTCGGCCAGGAAGATGAAATCGTCGGTGCCTTCTGAGGGCAAGCGGACCAGCCGCGGAAGCGCCCGTGGTACCGACACGACTCCCGTGTAAGTGAGCGAGGAGCGGCGGCGCCGCCGAAGCAGAAACGCCACGCACAGCGCCTTGTTGATGACCCGGGGAAACGGGTGCGCCGGGTCCACCGTCACCGGGGTCAGCAGTGGATCCAGTTCCCTTTCGCAGTAGTCTAGGACGAACTCTTTGGCCCTGGTGTCCAACTCATGTAGTCCCAGGACGCGGATTCCGTGCTCTGAAAGCTCCGGCAACAGCTTGTCATTCCAGCAACGATATTGCTCATTGACGAACTCGTGCGTTTCTCTGCTGAGAAGATCGCGTTCTTCGACCATGGTCAGGCCGTCGACGCCCGCTTCGTTATAGCCATCCTCGAGTTGCTGAATCAGTCCGGCCATGCGAACCTCGAAGAATTCGTCAAGGTTGCTGGCGGTGATGGAGAGAAATTTCAGGCGCTCGAGCAGGGGATTGGTTTCGTCCTGTGCCTCTTCCAGCACGCGCCAGTTGAAAGCCAGCCAGGACTGTTCGCGATTAATAAAAAATGCAGGAATATCGACCGGGGGGCGCGCCATAAATCGCAATCAAATATTCTCGGGAGATGTTCTGGACACTGACTTCTAATTACGAGCCGCTCTTTCCCGCCCTTGCGAACACATAGATGCTTCGAATCGCAAACCGGGCAAACTGATTTTTGAAGATCAGCTCCCCGATTCTCCTTCCGTGCATCCTACCGGCGTCGATCGCAAGTGATACTTTCACAATACAGTTCTATCTAACTCTAGTCTTGTCCCATGCAGTGTCGTTGCTATGCACTGGTGGCCCCACACCGCCTTTGCTTCCGATCGACCGTGCTCGCGAAATGACGGCGCCGCGCTGCAAACCAGCCGGAGGAAGCAATGTGATGCTGAGAGAAAGGGTGGAGCTCGAAGCGAACCATACGCCTTTAGTAGTATAGACCAGATGCCGAAACTCCGGCAGCACGTCTCAGGTGGACATCTCCAGCGCCCGGCATATCTGGAATCGAAGTTCCGAAAAAGAGGCGCCGGATAAAAATCTCGGCGCCCAGGAGTTCCAGCGTTTCTTCTCGAAAATGTTGGGAACGCCGATTTCGCGGAGCGGCGTTGCCCTCCTCAATGCACCTGCTTGATCGCCAGCTTTACTTTTTCCGCGATGTTTTGCGGCAGGGGCGCGTAGGTGAGCTGAGCCGTTTCTTTCTGCCCGCTATCCACCATCCAGGTGAGGAAATCATTAATGATCTTTCCCTTATTCGCATCTTTCGACTGTACGGGAATTAGCAGCCAGGTGAAACTCGAGATCGGATATGCGTCTTTGCCCGGTGCGTTCGTAATCGAGACACGAAAATCAGCAGGCATAGCTTTTACGAAAGCGGCCGCTTCTGTCACGCTCTCCAGCGAAGCTTTCACGAATGAGCCCGCGGCGTTCTTTACGACCCCATAAGGAATCTTGTTCTGCACTGCGTAGATCAGTTCTACGTAGCCGATTGCGCCTTGCATCTGGCGCACCATTCCGGCCACGCCTTCATTGCCTTTGCCGCCCAGCCCGACCGGCCATTTGACCGATGTGCCTTTACCTACCTGGCTCTGCCAATCAGTGCTGATCTTCGATAGATAGTCGGTGAAAATGTAGGTTGTGCCGCTGCCATCCGAGCGGTGCACCACCACGATAGGCTGGTCGGGAAAGTTGATCCCGGGATTCGCGTCCGTGATCGCCTTATCTTTCCAGCTCGTGATCTTGCCCAGGAAAATTCCGGCCAGTGCCTCCGGCGTAAACTTCACGTCATTACTAACGCCTGGGATGTTATAGGCCGGCACCACCGCGCCCATCACCGTCGGGATGTGCAGGACCTTGGTATTCAGCGCTTTCTGCGCTTCGCCCAACTGCTGATCGGTCATGGGGCCGTCGCTGGCGCCGAAATCGACCGTACCCGCCGTTAGCTGACGAATGCCGCCGCCGCTTCCAATCGATTGGTAGTTAATCTGAACCTCGGAATGAGCGTTGTGATAATCACTGAACCACTTTGAGTAGATGGGGTAAGGGAAAGTGGCGCCGGCTCCGTTGATCGTGGTCTGGGCCACTGCAGGTAATGCCAGGACGAGACACAAAAGCAGCGCGATGCGTCGAATCACTCGATGATTCCTCCTGAATTCTGTATATGCTTGTGTTGTATCGGCGCAGTGTTACAGGACGGTTACAATCGAGTGAATTTCTAGTAAATGCGTGACAAGTGGGGGAGGTAATCGTCTCTGACTGAAGCATGAAGCGCGCCGAACCGCTCTTCACGCGGAAGGCGCGGCTTCAGCGATCCTGCTAGTGATGATCTCCGTTCGACAGCGGCATGGCTCCGGAATCGTCGTCTTCGGTGCCGGTGCGAAATAATGCGGCCTGCTCTTCGGCGTGCGCCTGCAGTTCCAGCATTTCGTCCACCCCACCCTCGGGCTTTTCCTGCTTGCGTTGATTCTTGCGCTCCGCCTTGTCGCGTTGCCTCTGTTGGCGTGCCAGCTCTTTTTGACGTTTAGCGAATGTTGAGCGACCTCGTGGCATTCACAATTCCCCCTGTCCATAATTTGCGGTCGGAATCGGCTGGGGAATTCCTGAACAAGCGAATTCCTTTCTCGACCGCGAGGCTTTCACGATCGATCTTGAGACACTACAACCAGTTTGGTTCCTGCATCTATATTACTCTCTAAATCGACAGCACACCAACTTTACGGTGCACCAGTGTGCCGGATTTGCACGCGTGCTTTTGCGCTGAGAGCAAAGGAGTTGCAGAGCTGTTCCTACGTTTTGCTTGCCAAAGTCTGGCTGCAAGCGTAGGATTCGCGTGTACGTTAGAACGAATCGGTCGTGAGCAGCTCTCGCCTCAACAGCCAGTAACCTGCGCAAGTTTCTTCCGACTCTCTCCAGCGTAAATTCACAAAAGGAACAAACAGTAACATCATGGAACAAGGAACAGTAAAATGGTTTAACGATGCCAAGGGTTACGGCTTCATCAGCCGTCAATCCGGAGAAGACGTTTTCGTGCATTTCTCTGCCATCCAGGCCGGCGGCTTCAGAAGCCTGCAAGAAGGCCAGACCGTTCAGTTTGAAGTCACTAAGGGTCCCAAGGGCTGGCAAGCCGAGAACGTTCGACCGGCTTGATCTGAGATTGTGGCGAGGCGATCGCAAAGCGGTCGCCTTTTCCATTTCTACGGCAAGTATCTTCCGCGCCTGCCACGAAACTGCACGCTGACCTCCTCGCGTATTATCTGCCAGTGTTCCCCCATTTTGACGGCATTCTCATGCCAAGCTTGCCATGACGAACACTGATCGCGCTCACACTTACATCGGACGAATGCAGCCACTTTCAAAAGACCCTAATCTGTTCATCGTTTCCGGAGGACCCGGATCGGGTAAGACCACCGTGCTCAATCGAATTGCGGAGCGCGGATACCGGGTGTTCCCTGAAGTCGCCCGGCGGATCATTCAAGAGCAAATCAAGGCGCACGGCGACGCCCTGCCCTGGGGCGACCGGCTGGCGTATACGCGCTTGATGCTGGAGCGATCGGTGGAGTCTTATCGCGGGCATACGCCTGCGCCGTACCCGGCATTCTCGGATCGCGGCATACCCGACACGCTCTGCTACGCGCGGCTCATCGGTCTGCCAGATGACGCATTCATCCGCGAAGCATGCGACCGCTTTCGTTATTCCCCCGCGGTCTTCCTGGCGCCGCCATGGAAAGAGATCTATCGAACTGACGAAGAGCGCAAGCAAGATTTTGCGGAAGCAGAACGAACCTTTCAGCTGGTGCGCGAAGTCTACGCTGAGTGCGGCTACGAAACTCTCGAGCTACCGAAAGCCGCACCAAATGAGCGCGCCGACTTCATCGTGAACAAGGTAGTGCAACCGATCGCCAAACAAGCCCCGGTCAGTCCCCCGGCTCATACGCCCTGACCCCTGATCGGCGTTGTTCATCAGGCACTCGGCCCCAGGTTCGCAGGTAGAGCATATAGAGCACCACGACCAGGTTGGCGAGTAGCACAAAAACGTGAATAGCGTCGGGCTTGCGAATCAGTTCCATGATCTCAAAGGGCAAATAGATTGTTCCCGAAATCAGCGCCAGCCACTCCGCCCAGGCGCGGGCGCGCCATAAGCCATAGGACTCGATAAACCGCAGGAGGGTGTAGACGGAGAGCAGCCCCACGGCGGTCCAAAGGTTTTTGTCTGTCACGCGGTCGGCAAAGTCCAGAAAAGCTTGCGCGAAATGCCCTTCGAGGTTGACGTGAAAGAACTCGAGCAGGCTCTCGGCCACATCCCAGGTATCGCGGCGCACAATCGCGATCAGGGCGATAATCCCGCCGCAGGCCAGAATGCCCTTGAGAAATTCGAGCGACGCGACGGCCCGCAGCCCTTTCAGATGCTCGAGGTCGGCACCACCGTGATGAACTGATTCCAGCGCCGCTTTCAGTTGCATTCGCCCCATCTACCTTTTAGCTTACCGTGTGCGCCGACCCGGCGCTACCTTAGCAGAATTGCCGCTCGCCTGCTTCGCTTTGCAATGCGAAGGCAACCTTTGGAAGCACTGGGTTTGCAGGCGTCTGCCATGACTAAAGTAATTTAAGATCACAGTCCAGAGTGATCTCCGTCACAGGGTTCGCGGACTCTCCGTCTCATAATTGATTCACCAGGCAGGCCCGGTCGTGGACCTGTGAGGAAGGAGGAGTGGCATGAAAACCTGGCATGTCATCATCCTAATCATGGCTCTGGCTGCGGTCAGCTTTCCGGCTTTTGCCGCCCAGAATCAGGCGGTTCCCAAGTACAATCCTGCCACCGAGGCGACCTTTAAAGGCACGGTCGAAGAAGTGCGAGACCGCGCGTGCCCGGTCAGCGGCGGCATGGGATCGCACGTCGTGTTGAAACTGGGAGATGGCAGCACCATCGAGGTGCACCTTGCCACCGCCACATTTGTGAAAACCTACGAACTCGTCTTCAACAAGGGCGATCAACTCGAGGTGGTTGGCTCGAAGGTGAAATTCGAAGGCGTGGACACAGTTTTCGCGCGTGAAGTCCGGCGCGGTACAGATACTTTCGTCTTTCGCGATAAAGACGGCAAACCGATCTGGTAAGCGTCGCTGCGGCACGAGCTCATTGCCCGTGCCCATTTTTGTGTCTCAGCTATTGTCGTTCGGCCGCTGACTTCGTCGACTCTGCCTGGCTTCCCGCCGGCGCAATATATATCACCGGCACGCTTTCCTTCTTCACCATGTCATTCAACGCGACCAGGTCTTTGGATCGCATTTGGTTCCATTGCGCTATCAAGGGCGCAGACTCCCCGCTGAGCATCTCAAACGCCTGGTACTGCTGCTGCGTGGGAGCGGTGTCCGCGCCATCCAAGCTGAAACCCAGGGCGTGCAGCCGCTCATCCGTCAGCACCGGGTAGTTGAGGGTCGCCTCCGAGCTTTTGGCTTTCACTTGCAGGAGTTGCTCTTCAACCGGCGTCATTTTCTTATCCAGATCCTGAGACGCCGACACGATTGGCTTGTAGCGCGCATCGTCGCTGAGTCGCCGGTCCAGCGTCTCAAGCTGCATGCGAGCTTCCCGAATCTCTCGCACCGTATCGTGGATCTCGCTCACCCGGTCGCGGACTTTGATTGCCAGGTCGTATTGCTTCTGTAAATCGCCGAGACTCGCGTTCACTCTCGGATCCATTTTCAACTCCAAAGGTGCGGTGACGCTTTTGCCTTCCGCCGTCAGTCGCACCTGGTACTGCCCAGGTAATACGAGGGGGCCGCGATCGCGGAACTCCGCCCCAGGTTCGCCAGGCAATTCGTGCGGACCTTCGGCTCGCAAGTCCCACGCAAAACGGTTCATGCCTGCGTCCGCCGGAATCTTCTCCGATGGCGGTTGAAGATCCGGCCACTCCGGTGGAGTCTCTGCCTTCTTCTTGTCCTCGCTGGAGTACGTGCGCACCGGCTTCCCTTGCGCATCGAGGATCTCGAGCGTGACAGCCCCCTTCGGCTTGTCCTTGAAGTAGTAATACAGCATCGCGCCCGTGGGAGGATTTTCACCTACCGGTTGGCGGCGCTCGAAGAACTCGGGCCAGTGGTAACGATACGCGGCTTCAGGCTTCAACAGCGCCATACGCTGGTTTCCCGACTCCACGTTAAGCTGCCTCAATGGCGTGATGTCATCCAGGATCCAGAACGAGCGCCCGTGTGTCGCCGCGACCAGGTCGTTGTTCTTGATGACCAGGTCGTGAATCGGTGTTTGAGGCAAGTTCAGTTGTAAGGTCTGCCAGCGCGCGCCGTCGTCGAATGAGACATAAACGCCGCTCTCCGTTCCGGCATAAAGCAAGCCCTTCTGCCGGGGGTCCTCGCGGACGACATGCACATACGATCCGCTGGGGATGCCGTTGGCTACGTTGCTCCAGGTTTTCCCGAAGTCGGTAGTCTTGTAAATGTATGGCTTCAAGTCGTCCAGCTTGTGCGCATCGACTGCCGCGTATGCGGTGCCGGCGCTGTGTGGGGATGCCTCAATCAAACTGACTAGGCTCCACTCGGGGATACCTTTCGGGGTGATGTTGTTCCATGACTTGCCGCCGTCGCGCGTAAGCTGAATCAAGCCATCGTCGGTGCCCGCCCAAATCACATCTTTTTGCACCGGCGATTCGGCGATGGTGAACACCGTGTCGTAGTACTCGACGCTGGTATTGTCCTTGGTGATCGGACCGCCTGAAGCGTCCTGTTTACTTTTGTCATTGCGCGTCAGATCGGGACTGATCACCGTCCACGACGTGCCCTGGTCGGTACTCTTGAAGACCACCTGCGCCGCTGTGTACAGCACATTGGGATCATGTGGCGAAAATACAATCGGCTCAGTCCAGCCGCCGCGGTATTTCAAGTCTCCCGCGCCATGACCGGATGAATCCACTGGCCACGGTGTGACATCCTGCAACTGCTCCAGATGCTTGTCGAGGCGGGTCACAGTCCCCGCGTTTCCACCTGCATACACGATCAGCGGATCTTTCGGGTCAGGCGCGATGTAACCGCTTTCGCCGCCCCCCGCGTCAAACCAATGCTGCCTGCCGATGTAGCCATCGTCTGTCCGGCTGGCAATCGCCACGGTGCTGTTGTCCTGCTGCGCGCCGTAGATGTAGTACAAGGGCCGGTTGTCGGCGACGACATGGTAGAACTGGGCCGTCGGCTGGTTGTACTGCGTGCTCCATGTCTTTCCGTTGTCCACCGTGACCGTTGCGCCACCATCGTTGCCGTTAATCATGCGCGTCGGGTTGGTGGGATCGATCCAGAGCCCATGATGGTCGCCATGCGGCGCGGGTAGCAACTGCAATGATTTCCCGCCGTCGCTCGAGCGGAACATTCCGGTGTTGAGCATGTAAACCGTATCCGCGCTCTTCGGATCGGCAAAAATATGGGTGAAATACCAGGCGCGCTGCGTGAGCCGCTGATCGTCATTCACCCGAGTCCAGTTCTCTCCGGCATCGTCAGACCGATACAAGCCGCTGTCTTTTGCTTCGATCAGCGCGTAAACCCGATTGGAGTCGGCGCCCGAAACCGAAACGCCGATTCGTCCCAGCAGGCCCGAAGGCAGACCGTTCCCTTCCAGGTGTTTCCAGGTGTTGCCGCCGTCCACCGATTTGTAGAGACCGCTGCCCGGTCCGCCGCTGCTCAGGCTCCATGGCGTGCGTTGTGCTTCGTACATCGCCGCAAACATGACGTTCGGATTTTGGGGATCGAAAGCGAGATCAATCGCCCCGGTCTTGTCGTCTTTGTAGAGAATCTTCTGCCAGGTCTTTCCGCCATCGTTTGTGCGGTAGACGCCGCGGTCGGGGTTTGGGCCATATGCGTGTCCAAAAGCCGCGACGTAGACGATGTCTGGATTATGCGGATGAATCAGCACTCTGGCTATGTGCTGCGTGTTTTCGAGGCCGATGTGTAGCCAGGTCTTCCCGCCGTCGGTCGATTTGTACATGCCATTGCCATACGAGATGTTGCCGCGAATGCAGGATTCGCCGGTACCGACATAAATCACATTGTGATTGGAATCGGCTACCGCGATCGCGCCTACCGACGAGATAGGATCCTTATCGGTGAGTGGGGTCCAGGTATTGCCGCCATCTACCGTCCTCCATACTCCCCCGGAAACCCCGCCAAAGTAGTAAGTGTAGGGATCGCCACTTACGCCGGTGACAGCCAGCACGCGTCCGCCGCGATAGGGACCGACCAGCCGCCATTTCATGCCTTTGAGCTGACTTTCGTTGTATTGCTGCGCCGGCGCGACAACGCCCGCCGATACGAGAAGAACTATCAGGCCGGCAAGCACACTAATTCGCTTGAATGTCATGGGAGAAAGACCTCCTGGTAAGTACGGCATGCGTGGGACAATCCAACATCTTAACTCTTTCGTTATAGGATTGAACATGGTCTTTGCTGGTTTTTGAGGTAACGCCCCGCTTTGGAACTCAAGATCCGGTCACAAAGCCGGAGTGTTGATGTTAAGTGGCGCTCGGTGCGCCTTTCTCTCCCTTTAAGCACTCTCGTTAAGCACTGTCGGCGCGCTTTGCGGCCGGGCTGAAGGCCCTCGCCCTGAAGAGTTGCTCTTCTATCGGCTGTCTCCGTTTCCCATCCGCTGCACTGGACAGTGCAAGTTATTATGTTTCGCAGACATGTCTCATGCGGCCGTCACACACCGTGTCGGGTGGCTGAACTCGCGGCGACTCCGCACTCACGGGCTCATTGTGGCTGTGATCTTGTGGTCCGTATATGCCTGGGATATGTCGCCCCCGGGACTGCTGGACCACTATGGTTTGCTCAAGGGCAGCGACTTTCTACATTTCTACACCTTGGGATTCCTGGCGGCTCACCACAATGGCGCGCTGCTTTATGACGGCGTTGCACAAGAGCAACTCGTGCGAGTACTGGTACCGCAGTCGCCACCCGCGCGCTTCGTCCCGCTGTATGGTCCGCAAGTTTCCATCCTTCTCGCTCCTTTGGGGTGCCTGCCTTACGGGCGCGCGGTGTTGTTATGGATCCTGTGCAACGCAGTGGTTTATTTTCTCTGCTGCTACCTCGTCTGGAGACACTGCGAACATCTGGTTGACCATCCGGGCACGGTTGCCCTCCTCGCCATCGCCTTTCCCGGACTATTTCACCTGCTAACCTTCGGACAAAGTTCAGGCTTGGCGTTAGTCGCATTCACATTGGCGTTCCTCGCCTATTCGGCACGACGTTACACTTTGGCAGGCTGTGCATGTGGATTGCTGGCGCTGAAGCCGCAGCTAGGACTGGCCGCGGCAGTCCTCTTCATTCTCAGTCTGGAGTGGAAGGTCGTGCTCGGAGCCTTATGCTCGATCGCTGCTCAGGCCGCCATAGCGTGGGCCTACTACGGCTCGGGGGTTCTAGAGGCATACCTGCATCGCCTGCTGGAGCTACCCCACGTGCCGCGGTGGTTGTTGGAACCAAAGCTTTACCAGTTATTTTCTTTTCGCGGCTTCTGGTCGTTGCTGGTGCCTTGGCCGCTGTGGGCATTCCTGCTCTACGTTGCCAGTTCGCTAATCGTGCTCTTCCTCGCGGCAAAAATCTGGCTCGGGCCATTTTCCTGGAATCTGCGCTTCTCGATCTTGTTGATGACCAGCGTGCTGATCGCGCCTCATCTGCTCGTCTACGATCTCGTGATCCTCGCACCCGCGTTCCTGCTGCTGGCGGATTGGCTCCTCTCGGCTCGGTCGTCATTGGCCCAATTTGCTGGAGCGCGATACTTTCAGACACTCGCGACCCTTCTTTACTTCAGCTATCTGCTTTCCATCGCCGAAGACCTGACCCAATGGACGCGGTTCCAGCTTGAAACCCTCACGCTTTTCGCCTTGATGTGGATGGTGGTGAGGACCGCACCCCGGCTGGATCTAGCGAACGCTGATGACGAAGTGCCGCGCTCCTGCAGCTTTCTGTCAGCCAAATAAAAATTCGAGCGCCTCCGGGAATCGTTGTGCCCATGCCGCTTCGCTGTGGGTTGCGCCCTCCGCGATCTTCAGGCGGAGTCGGTCGTCTCCTAACCCCACGCGCCGCAGGATTCGCGCAAATTCCTGAACATCAAGCACGATCTGCCGGTCTCGTTCGTCGTTTCCGGTTTCTTTGCTCCCCATGGCCAGAAACACCCGCTCGGGCCACGCGCTCACTTTTGTGGCCTGTTTCAGCGCTTGCCGATTGCACATTTGAAGCGACGGACTCTCCACCAGCAAACGTCCAAACATCCCCGGCTTCTCCATGGCTGTATACAAGGAGATCAGCGCGCCTAGAGAGGACCCTCCCAGCCCGGTATGTGCGGCGCCCTTCTCGATCCGGTATTCATGTTCCACGAACGGCATCACTTCACGCGTCAGGAACACCGGATAGCTTCGTCCCAGGGGGCGAAAGATGGGCGGGCTGAAAGATCGCCAGGGAATATACTCCTTCATCCGTTCCGGCCCGGTGTTATCAATACCAACGATGATCAGGGGAGGAATTTCTTTCTCGCGGATCAGGCGGTCCGCGGTTTCGTCCACCTGCCACTCCACGCCCGCGAATGCAGTGGCCCGGTCAAACAAGTTCTGCCCGTCATTGAGATACAACACCGGGTAACGGTGCGCGTTGCCGGCGTCGCTATACCCGGGCGGCAGCCACACCCGCAGATTCCGCGTGTTGCGGTAAATTTTGCTGCGGAACTGGTGAATGCGCAGCTCACCGACGACCGAAGAAGCATCGGGCGGAGGGGCCGGTGTCGCGCCTGTCATCAGTTCGCTGGGCTTTTCCATCACGAGTTAAGAGTGAATTCGGGCAAACAAAAGGTTTCATGCCTTGCGCATCCAGTGCGCAAGTCTCACAGCGGACAAGGTGGTGATCAACGAAATCAGAACCAGCGACGAGAGGCACAGGATGCACCAGGTGGCCAGCACATAGGCTTCGACGTAGGTCAGGTAAAGTGCGAACCCCAATCCCGCGAGTCCTCCCGCGAAAAGTAATGCCGGAGTCTCCGCCTTGGATCGATAAACAGTCGCCAGTGCCGCTAGCGCCGCATACCCCAGAATTCCAATCAGGGCCACGGGAATTCCCGCGATCGACGAATAGCTGCTGCGGTTGACAATGTCGCAATCGAAGTTCTGCCCGATCTCGCAAAATGACGTCTTGTCGTGACCGTAGTGGTTGTGCAGGGCCACGCCGGATACCGCAACGCCCGCAAACGCCAGGATGGCTATCGCAACCGACAGCCATTTCGCCGTCTCCGTCATGGCAAGCTGCAGCCCGTCCTCTGGCTCAGGTCGTTCAGTGAGAGCACAGCGGCATCGCGCTTTCCATCCGGAAACACCCAAGTCGGGAACTGCTTAATGCCGGCATCCTTGCACTCCTGGGTTTCGCCGCCGCGCGGGTTTCCCTTGATTCCGCATTCAACATAAGGAACGTATTCGAAAGACGCGTCGAACTTTTCTTTCTGGTCCTGGCAGTGTGGACACCAGTACGCGCCGTACATTTTGAGCTGCTTCTCGCCGAGACATTTCGCGAATGCGTCGTACTTATGGCTTTGGCGATAGACGCCAAAGTAGTACACGACAAGAATCGTCACCAGGATAATCCCCGCGATTCCAAGTTTCCGAAACCACGGGCTGTAGTCTCTGGGTTGCGGATTGCGCTCAGCTTGCCGCTTTCTTCTTAGTTCAGACATAAAAGTCTCTTATACCACGACGTTCAGCGCCCCTGGCAACACGTCCAATGACTCGCAATGTAGCGTGAGCACCTCTCCATCGACCATGACATCGACCGGCTGTTCCAACTGAAACTCCACGCTGCGCACAGCTTTGTGTTCTGCCAGAGGATGGCGGATGTGGGTGCCATCATAGAGAGTCGGCAGATTGCGGATCAGTCCCATGCGCCCGATCGGGCCCCACCGCACGAATTCGATCAGGCCGTCATTCACTTCGGCGTTTGGCGCAATCATCATGGTTCCGCCGGTGAACTTGCTGTTGTTGAAAGTCAGGAACAGGCAGCGGCGATGGTCGAATTCCGCTTCACCCTCTACGCGCAATGCGAACGGGCGCCGCTTCAAGCGCGTCAGGCAGGTAAAGATCGACAGCACGTACCCCAATTGTCCATATGCCTGGAAGCGGCGGGCTCGGTAGGTTGCCACGTCCGCGGTGAATCCCATGCTCAAGAGGTTTATGTAGTAGATCACGCCCTGCTTGTGCCGCATCCGAAGCACGTCGCACAGACGGGAACGCCCGGCAATCAACGCTTCCGATGCGTATTCCACGCCGCGGTCGCTGAAGTCGCGCAGAAATGAATTGCCCGTCCCCAGCGGGAGAAATCCCAAAGTCGGGCGCTCGCCGGCCGCTGCTGCGGGAAACAAGCCGTTTACGATTTCGTAGGAAGTACCGTCGCCGCCGACCGCCAGGAATCGCCGGTACCCCTGGGCGTAGGCTTCTCGCGCAAGCTCGGTTGCTTCTGTGGCGCGGTGCGTCTCAGCTATTTCGAGCTTGAGTCCTCCCGCCCGCAATTTCCGCAGCGCCGGCTGCACCAGCTCGCGACAGCGGCCCCCACCGGCGGCGGGATTGATGATGGCAAAGAATTCTTCCTTCACAGTGCTCTGACCGCGGCTTCGCGAGTCAGGCTTCCGCGAATCTGCTCTGCGAGTTCCGCGCGTTTGATTTTCATCGATGCCGTTCTCGGATAATCTTTGTCCCACACCAGGTATCCGCCTACGCGCTTATAGTCCGGCAATCGTCGATTGCGGGCCTGCATGTCTTCCAGCAGCGCGCTCGTGAACTGCTGGTTCTGCTCCAGCCGCAAGACCAGGACCAGCGATTCCTTCCCCAGCTCTTTCGTGGGCCAGATGTAGTTCGCGGCAAACACCGAATACTCTTTCACCGGCAATCCGTCGAAGACAATCTCGATATCTTCGGGGTAGATATTCTTGCCGCCCTGGGTGACGATCATGTTCTTCTTCCGGCCAAACAACTGCAGATGACCGCCGGAGTCAAAGCGTCCCAGGTCGCCGGTGACCAGCCACCCATCCACGATTGTCTGCGCGGTCAGTTCGGGATCATCAAGGTAGTGTGACATTACGGTCTTGCTCTGCACCGCGACCTCGCCGATGCCCTCCGCATCGGGATTCAGAATGCGCAGGTCTACTCCCGGCAGCGGCTTGCCCACGGTATCCGCGCGAAAGGGTTTCAGATCGTTTACGGTTAGCGCGGTGCACGCCTCGGTAAGTCCATATCCATTCGCGACCGGAATACCGAGATCGTAGAAGAACTGCAGGGTGGAAGGATCGATGAATGCGCCGCCCGCAATCAGGGCGATCAGTTCGCCTCCAAATGCCTTGTGAACCTGGGGCAGAAGCTTACGGCTTAGCTTGACGTTCGGCTTACTTTTCGTAAGCGCCTTGTTCAGCGCGATCATTCGATGCAGCAGAAAACGCTTCACGCCCGACAGCTCGTCGAATTTGGCGCGCAACCCGCGTTCCAGGTTCTTGATCACCATCGGAACCAGGCTGGTATAAGTAATTCGATAACGGACGAACGCGTCGCGCACGTACTCCGGGCGCAGCGTGCGCAGGTGAACCACGCATGCCCCGCACACAAATGGTCCAATGAAGCCAACCATGAAGTCGATCGCGTGGTTTGTCGGCAGGATGCTCAGGTACCGGACGCCCGGCCAGAACGGGTACCATGCGGTAAGCGCGGCGCACTGCTCAAGGTAGTTTTCGTGGGTCAGCACGCATCCCTTCGCGCGGCCGCCTGTCCCCGATGAGTACACGATGCAGGCAACATCCTGCCGTTCCCGCGGCATGAATACGGGATCGCCTTTGCGCCGAAACTCCTCCCAGCGGAACGCCCCCGCCAGGTTGGCGCTGGCCGGCGCCTCGGTGACCAAAACCGTTGTGACGTTCAGCTTCGCGAAGTCGGGCGATTGCGTGATCGCCCGCCACAGGTACCACTCGACGATCACCACCTGAGCATGTGAATGAAGCAGCAACTCAACATGCTCCGTGGCGGTCAACTTGTAGTCCAGTGGAACCACCACGCCACCACAAAAGAACACCGCATACGCCGAGATCAGCCACTTCGACTGGTTCGTCATAAGGATGGCGGCGCGGTCGCCGGCTTTGAAGTTTGCATCCTGTAACGCCCGCGCGAGCGGCATGGCGAGTTCTTTGAAGTCCGAATAGGTGAGCCGCGTCTTCTCCCGGTCGCGATCTGCCTCGATCAGGCAGGTCTCGTGCGGCCAGCGATCGAGCGCATCCCGCAACGCCCCGCCCAGGCTCTGGTATTTGCTTAGATCAAGCATTCTTGAAAGCTAAATAATTGTCGATTCCCGAAGCACGCTTGCCAATTGGCAACAAAGCTCCCGGCAACGGCTCACAGCGACGCCAATCACTTCGCTGAATACAGAAAGAAGTGGTGTCGTTCCCGGAAAGAATTGCGTGGGCCTTTCCTGCTCACAACCGAGCCTGGATACGGCTCGCCAGGGTGCGAAAATCAGAGACTCCTTGCAGTTCGTAGTCAGGAAGCTCGACGTGAAAATGGTTTTCCAATCGCGTCAGCAGGTCGAGTGCCTGCAGGCTGTCGATACCGAGCGTCTTGAAGAAGTCGTCATCCGGTGCGAGTTTCTCCCGCGGTACTTTGAAGTGCCCCGCCGCCAGGGTCAGAATCTGCTCGAGTGTCTGGTCAGTCTCCGCCATAGGTTTCATCTGTTCCCCTATTTTACTAGGGCGTCATTCGTTGGCAGGCAAGTGGCGCCAGGCCCTCCTGCCGCGACTCGGAACTTCCCGCTCTCGCGTCAGGGTAAATAAGGCAAGGCCTCTTTGCTTTCGACAAATCTACGCAGTCCGTCGTTTACCGCGGGACGAGTGAACAGCTCGCAAAAAATGTCGATCTCACGCCTGAGCTCCTCAAACGGAATCGGCTTCAGGAAGCGCTTCGCAGCGACGGTTGTTTCGCGGTCAAACTTCCCGATCTGCGATGCCGTGAAACGCGCCACCTTCAGTGCCTCTCCCTCGCCGACAACCTGGCTCACCAGGCCGATCGCCTGCGCCTTCGTCGCATTGAAACTGCGTCCCGTAAGCAACAAGTCTCGGACCACGGCGTTGCCCAGATCCCGTCGTAATCGTGGAATCCCGCCGAATCCCGGGATCAGCCCCAGCCGCAATTCCGGGAAGCAAAACCGCGCCATCTTGTCGGCCACGATCAGATCGCAAACCAGCGCCAATTCGAAACCGCCGCCGAATACGACGCCGTGAGTTGCGGCTATCGTCGTCATCGGAACCGAGTCAAGCTTGTTCAGCACGGCATGAATGCGCTCAAGAAATTCACGGACTCCTTTGAGCGCCTCGGCCTTACCCAGGTATTGCGATCCTTCGTATAGCTCGCGTAAATCTGCTCCCGCGCAGAAGCCGCACTTTAACGTGCTGTGAAGGATTAGGGCATGGGCTTTTTCCGCAAGATCATCGAGCGCGACGGCGAACTGTTCCAACTCGCTCAACGCGAGCAGTCCGATCTCGTTGCAAGGCGCACGGTGCAGCGCCAGCTCGATGACCCCGTCTTTTATCTGCCAGGAGAGTGCCTGGCCTTCAAAGCTTTCCATCATGCCATTGGCTCAGAGAGTTCCCCGCCCATTGATGACCGGCTACCAGCTTTTGCGTAGCGCGTACAGTCCTTCAATTTCCGCCCACAGGCGCTGTGAGATCAGGTCGCGCTTCAACTTCCCGTTTGCCGTCAACAAGCCGTTCTCCACCGAGAACGGTTCCGGGTGAATATAAAATGCGCGCACCTGCTTGTAATGCGGCAACCCGGCATTCACAGCGTCCAGGGCGCGCTGCACGTCATCGGCGGTTACGGTGCCCGTCACAATCACCGACAAATAACTTCGTCCATTTCCCGCAAGCACGGCCTGCTGCGCCCGGGGAACCGCCGCCAGGATCTTGTCTTCGATAGGTTCTGGCGCGATATTGTGGCCAGACCCGAGAATAATCAGGTTTTTGATGCGGCCCACAATCCGCCAATTTTCTTCCGCGTCGACCTCGCCCTGATCGCCGGTGTGAAACCACTCTTCGCGCAGCACCGACGCCGTTTCCTGCGGCCGCTTCCAATATCCCGGGAAAATGTTCGGGCCCCGCACAACAATCTCATCATTCTCGCCCAGCTTCATTTCGACCCCCGGAATCGCGGGTCCCACGCGGCCCGGCACCGGCCTGCGCGGATCGTCCATGGTGCAGATCGCCGTGGTCTCGGTGAGTCCGTACACTTGCAGCACAGGTATCTCCAACATCATGAAGAAGAGCTGCGTATCCACATTCAACGGCGCGGAACCGCAGATGAGCGCCTTGAGGTTCTCTCCTAGCATTTTCTTCCGTATGACGGGAAACACCAGGGCTCGGGCGATGGCCAGCCAGACGGCATCGCCAGATTTTGCTTGCCCCTCCTGCTTTCGCATCCATGCCGATTTCGCCCTGCTGTAAATCGTCTGCACTAAGCCGCCCGTCTTCCAAAGCTGCTCGTCGACTCCTTTGCGCATGCGCTCGAGCAGTTGCGGGACGTTGAGGAAATAATCGGGGGCCGCGGTTCGCATGTCGCCCGCCAGCTTGGTCAAATCCGTGTTGAGTGTAAGCAAACTGCCGCGAAGCAGGCAGGTGAGCAGCATGATCCACGATCCCGCGAAACAAAACGGAAGGTAGTGGAAAACGCGATCCTGCCCCTCCTTGCTCTTCATCAGGATGTCCAGGCGTCCCGAAGTACATTGCAGCATATAACCGATGTTTCCGGCATTGAGCACCACGCCCTTGCTTTCGCCGGAAGTGCCTGACGTATAGATGATGGTGACAGGCTCTGCCTCGCTTGGCACGCCCCGGTTCGCCGCACTCGCTTCCTGACTCTGGTACGCGAAAATGTCATCGAATAGATACTGTTTCGGCGCGTCCGCCCAATTCTTCGCGATGCCGTCGCGCAGCGTGCTTTCTCCGCAGAAAATCGCGCTCGGTGAGCAGTCCTTCATCATGGCCACGAGTTCGGATGGATCCTGCCGCGCATACAGCGGAACCAGGATCAGGCCCTCTGCCATGATGGCCAGGTCTACGGCAGTCCAACGGATGCTGTTGGGCGCGAGCAGTGCGCAACGTTCACCCGCTTTCAAATCCAGCGAGCGCAGGAACACCCGCGCGCCGTAAATCTCCCTGAGCAGTTCCCTTCCCGAGACGCCGCTGGCCTTTCCATCTCGCAGCTCCTGAAGAACCGTGCGGTCTCCGGCGCGCTCGAGCGAATCAAATATATTTTCCAGGAAAGTCATCGAATGGATGATTGAATCAGCAAAAACACGCGCACGGCAAGGTCCACGTATTAGTCATACTTCTCCACCAGTTTCTGCAGGCCGGCATTGAGCGGCGGCAGGTAGTCCTCCCAACCGTATTCGCCCGAGCGAGTCGGGAACTCCGGATATCGCCGCTGCACTTCTTCCTCGAAGTACACACCCATGCGCGCCATCAATTTCAGGTTTTTCACAACCGTGCGGCCGATGCCGTCCGCGACCGCGTCGGCTTCGTCCACCAGGCAATCCAATGCCGCTCCAAGCTTCTGCTCGAGATCCGGGTCATCCACGTTCATCAGGAGGTGTTGGTGCCCGCGCTCGTTCATCAGGTTGCGAATGCGTTCATCCATGGTGACGCCGGCGGACGCCACTAGCGCCGGCATGCAGGTCACTATCCCGTGATAGCGCGATGAAACCATCATCGAGCAGCATCGCAGAATGCTCACCAATTGGTACATGTTGTAATCGTCGGAGGTGAGCACTGGCGTTCCACCGAGCATCTCGGCGATCTTGCGGCAAGGCCGCGCATCCAATCGCTCCATGGCCGCCAGGATCACGAACACCGGACTGCGCTTGCGAAAGGCGTCGACCGCATTGGCCATGGCCATGAGGTAGGCCTGGTACGCGCGCGCCGCCGCCGGTCCCGAATTGTGGAAGTAGACTGACCGGTAGTGGCTCTCCTTGTAAGCCCCTGCTACCCGACGTGCCACGAACTTACCGATCGACGCTCTCACAGGCCACTCAAAGGGATTGATCGGGCAGACCACCAGCACAGGCTTTTGCCCGTCCCACCCGGCTTCACGCAGTACCTTTTGCCCGTATTCCGGACCGAGCGGTTCAAAGGTCCACGCGGTGTCGGTACCTAATTCAGTGGCGACCCCAAGATCGCGCAACACATTGCGGGACTCCTCGTTCCTGGTAATGATGAATGAGTTTTGGCAATAGCGCCCGCAAATCTTCGCTACCAGCGCATCCATGTGCCCCGCTTCGGCTCCATACCCAACCGAGAGTTTGTTCTGCGCAGACGCGATCCCCAGGGAGCCGATCATCATGGTAGTCAGCGCGTTCGCGAACTTACTCTTGAACATCGAACCTTCGCAGGCGACCACCCCGTGATGTTGCGGCACCTCCTGGCTGAGAAATGGTGGAAATATATCCGGTAGGTGCACCTGCCGCGTTCCCCGGAAATAGTCCCGCGAGAAGTCGAAATTCTGTGACATCACGCTGAAATCGACCCGCTCGGCGCCAAGGATATGCCGGATCTGCCTCAGCATCTCCTCCACGCGCACATCCGATCCCGTGTTCCGCGTCCCGTTATATCCCGCGAACAACAGTTTCAGCTTCTCACCAGGACGCCACGGTCTGCCCTTGCCCAGCATCCAGGCGAGCTTCTTCGACTCGATGATGACGCTCACCCAGGCCTCCAGGGCCAGATCCATCATGCCGCAGATCCCCCGGCCTGCACCGTCGGCCAATCGCGGTAGGGATAGGTGAAGTTGCTTTCGCGGCTGAACTTCAGCAGCGGATAACTGTACGTGGAAAATGGCACCGGCTTTCGTCCCAGTTCGCCGGTCACCCTCGAATTATCGAAAACCGTGTTCCAGATCAGGTACGGCATAAAAACTTTCAGCAGCGCCGCTCCGTGTCCCAGCGGGCCTTTGCGCAGGGAAATCGCGTTGACTGCGGTCGTGAATGGCTTCTCCAGTCCCGGGATGAATACCGGCGACCGTTTCCCCTGTGCTGCCGCCAGCGCGGTGGTGATCTCGTGAAACTTCTGCGAATCCGTTCCAGAAGACAGGTGATAAGTATCGAAATTCGTCCGCTCTTTCTGATGGAGGGTGGCAATCGCGTCCGCCACAAAGTCCACGTTCACAATGTCGATCTTGTCACTGCCGCGGAACGGAAGCACCGGCAGTCCGGCCAGAAAAACGAAGGCCTTGACCATGTCGAACTGCGTGGTCTCGGCGTGCCGGCTGTCCCCGAGAACGATGCTCGGCCGGAAAATGGTCAGCGGCACTTCGGGCAGGAGCCGCCGCACCATGTGTTCGCCAAACTTTTTGGTGCGCGCGTAGGGATCGTAATCCGAGCGCGCCCAGTCGATGGCCTCGTCCTCGCGCACAATCTCATTGCTGCGCTTGCCCGCAACCGCAACCGTGCTCACTTCGCTGAAACGCCGTAGTCCGTGGTAGTAATGGCTTTTCTGAGCCAACTGGATCACTTCCAGCGTTCCTCGGAGGTTCACGTTCAAACAGCTTTTTTCCGATTTTCGGTTCAGCGACGCAGCGCAATGCAGCACCGAATCCGTCGTGTGGATCAGCCTGTCGTAGGTGTCGCGGTCCAGGCCGAACTGCGGGGCGGTCAGATCGCCGAGGAAAATGCGTACGCTGGTCTGCAGGTATTCATAGAAACGCGGAAATTCCAGGTGCATCTGCAGCGCCTGCCACAGCCGAATCTGCGCTTCCCTGAGATCGCGCGCCCGCACCAGCAAGTTCAGCGAGGCACCGTGTTCTTGTAAAAGATTGGCGGCGACATGTGCGCCGATGTATCCGGTGGACCCGGTCAGGAATATCGCCACGTTGCCCCGTTTGTTCCAGTTTTCACGGTCTCGCCGTTCTGGCTAACTTCGGCCAGCTGCAATGTCCGCGGCGCCCGCGCCTCCAGAGGACGGCCCTCAATCAGAGGATACGTCCAGCGGCGCAGCGCCGGGATATGAATGTTGATCCAGTAATCCCACCAGTCCAGCGACGCCGTGTCATAGCCGAAATCCTCACGTTCCTCCGGAACCAGCGCCTGCGCGAGTTTCTCGATGTTATCCGCGACGAAATCGTGCTCATTGTGCAGGATAAATGGTTCGAACAACTGGATGAGCTTTTCCACGCGCTCCAGGCTGCGTTCCGCGCGCGCCAGCGGCGTCTTCTTCAGCGGCAACGGTGCCATGATGCGCTGGATCGACTGAATGATCGCCTTCTGTGCCGGGGCAGACATGCGCTCGTATCTTTGCTTGGAAACTGGAATGGCATCGAAGCGCAAGCGCAGCCATGACTCCAGTCCCTCCTGGGCGCGGTAATGCTTGCGATGCGCCAGCGACGTCAGTTCGATCGAGCGTCCCATATCGCACGGGTTGGTTACTGAAGTGGCAAGCTGATACACGGAGTCGTTTCGCCGCTCCAGTACCGCCGCGGCAATCAGCGTCATTCCCTGGCACACCGCATCGACTGGAATTATGTCCAGCCGCTTGTGCTTGTTCGAGGGTAATTGCCGGAAATATGTGCCCAGTAAATATGAGAGCGACGCCGAAGTATTGATGCCCTCATTCCACGCGGGAAAGGGCTTTTGAACGGAAGTCTCGACGATGGCTGGGCGCACGATGGCAATCGGCAATCCCGCACCCCGCTTCGCGATCAGCGACTCCGCCAGTCCCTTGGTCAGAGTATAGGTGTTCGGCCAGCCGAGTTCCTGCGCTCGCCTTGTGCCTGCCTCGGTCAGATAGCTGCGCAGCCAGCGAATCCGGTTCTTGCGGACCTGGTTGTCGAGTGCGGCCCCATGCAGGTCCCGCGCAGCATGCTCCTTCCCGACTGCCTGCCGCTTCAGTTCTTCCGTGATCTCGGCGCTTTCGGCCCGATCCTCCGTCTGTTTTACCAGTTCGTGGAGCGAACGCCATTCCTTCTCCGCGTCAAATCCTGCCAGGCGCCCGGGCGTGTAATCAGGACGCACCCTTTCGGCGACTCGTCCATCGCGGGCGCCGGCCACGTAACAGGTGGAAAGGTGCAGCAGCCCCGCATGGTCGCAATCCCGGATAAAGTCCACTACGTGAACTGCCGCATCCACATTGGTTGCCAGCGCGGGCCTCAAGTCGGGGTTGAAATCTGTAAGACCCGAACTATTGATGACCAGGTCTAACTTTTTCCGTAACGCTTCCTTGACTTGCCGTTCCAATCCCAGGCCAGGCTGCGCGACGTCGCCTTCCACCACTTCAATTTTCTGCGCAATGTATGCACCGAGATTGCGGCCATAACGCTCGAACAGCGGATCGAAGACGGGAGAATCCTCCACCATTTTCTCGAACCGCTGAATCGCGGTGGTCGACTTCTGCCGGCGAATGAGCAGGTAGATCCGCCCAATCTCGGTCAGGTCCATCAGGGTATTGGCGAGCCAGACCTTGCCGATAAAGCCGGTCACCCCAATCAGCATGACATGCTTGCCGGTCATCGCCTTGCGTACGGATAGCGAACCAGGCGCGCGTTGTCCATCAAAGTGCACCAGGGGACGACGACGGACTACGACTGGTCTCTCCGCCGTAAGAACTGCTTCGTGCAACGTGGCGGGCCCCTTCAAATCCAAATCCTTGACCAGTTGTTCCGCCGAGCGCCTGCCGTCCGGCGCTCCTCCTGTAAAGCGCGCGAATAATCCCCGCGGCCGTATTACTGGTTCCAACAGGCGTCCAGTGGCCACACCGTCGCGAAACTCCAGCCGGTTCGCCACCAGGCAGCTCACGCCCAAATGACGCGCCAGGGGCGCCATCACGTGATCCAGACCCTGGCTTACCAGCGCCACCTTTTGTCCGGACGCCAGCAGGTTCCGTAGAAGGCGCACGCCTTCGCTCTTCAAGTAAGGCTTTAAGTGGTACTGGAAATACTCTTCGCCCAGCAATTCCAGGCGGTCGCGGCTGACGCCACGCAGCACGGTATGGACCACGCGGGTAGCGAAGACCCGGTTACTCGCATATAGCAGCGGTCGAAGAACCGCCATCAGAAACACCAGGCCCCGCCGGGCGGAGCGCTGCGCGAAGGTCTGCGCGTTCCAGGTGAAGAACGCGACCGGGCGCACTACCGAAAGATTCAGCAGGCTGCCTTCGACCCGCCAGTAAACAGTCGGGTGCTCACAATTGGGTTTCGATGAATTCAAAAGAATGCGATCCGCCGCACCAGTGCTCCTCCGCCAGGGAGGGTACAAAGACCCCCTATTGTAAACAATGACATGCTAAGGGCGAAGTGCCACTCTGAACCCGTGCTCCCAGCCAAAGAATCACTCTATCCGGTGATCCACGCACTTGAACGGGCTGGAACTTCCGCCGCAAGCTTTGGGTATTCCGGAGATCCCACCATGTGGTTGAAAGCGCTCGGCACCCTTGCCATTGTCCTGTTTGTCGTTTGAATGGTCGCCGTGCTCCAGGGCTGGAGCAAGGCCGATCTTTCCGGACGGTTGGTTGGCGTCACTTTTATCGTGGTGCTTGGATTGGCGGCATTCTGGGGTGCGCGAACCCTGATCCTGCGATAACCGGACGCGACATCTAGAGTCTCTGTGGCCGCGCCCGCTTCGGCGAGACCCTCGCGTGATCTCCCGCGCAAACCGCGCCTGCACCGCTCCGCATTCCAGCATTTGCCTGTTTTCGCTCTCCTCGTTAATACTCGTACAGCATGTCTCTCCTGATCCGCAATTCAAAAATTCACGGCTCCGGCTGCTACACGACTGCCCCGATCAAGAAGGGCACGTTCATCGTGGAGTACACCGGTCCTCGCCTGACGAAGAAGCAGGCCGACGCGATTTACGACACGGCGCGCCGCACCTATCTCTTTGGACTGGACGACGGCAAGCACGTCATCGACGGCGATGGCCTGGCCGCGTTCATCAATCATTGCTGCGATCCGAATTGTGAGCCCGACGAGATCAAAGGACGGGTCTGGATCATCGCCAAGCGGGACATTGCCGCGGGCGAAGAACTGAGTTACGACTACAACCTGTACGACGGCGACCTGGAAGACAAATCTATCTGCCACTGTGGCGCTGCCAAGTGCCGCGGTAGTATGTATTCGGAAGAGGAGTTGGAGCTTCGCGCGAAACGGGCCCGCCGCAAATCCAATTCGAAGAAGAAGTCCCAGCCCCAAAAAAACAAGCAGGCGACAGCCCAATTCACTAATGGAAAGTACGTCGCCGAGCGGCGCAAGGCCTCCAGCCGCCGCCACGAAACTCGTATGCGTTTTTCGAGCGGAGAGGTGCTGGAAGTCGGTCTGGGGTGGAACAAGTAGTCCTGGCGAAGCATGACGGCACGTCTGCAATGCTCGTCCGGGGCAGTCTTTTCAAGTGGGCTGAAATCCCTGATCTCCGATTAATGGCACGAAGCGGCAGGCTTCGAGCTTGCGCGCGTTCAGCGCGCCGCCTTCGCGCCGAACCAATTCCAGTTCCTGCGTGTCGGCTGGACCGACGGGAATGATCATGCGCCCGCCTTCGGCAAGCTGATCGATGAGGGCGGATGGAATGCCGGGAGCCGCGGCCGACACGATGATCGCGTCATAGGGCGAGAACCGCGGCAGCCCTTCGCTGCCGTCGCCGACTACAATTACTGTATTCGAATAGCCCAGCCTGCTAAGAGTCTGCCTTGCGCGTTCCGCGAGCACCGTGTAGCGCTCAATCGAGTACACCTGCCTCGCCAGTTCGGCCAGGATGGCGGTGAGATATCCGGAGCCCGTCCCGACCTCGAGCACTTTATGGTTTTGCTGCACCGCCAGCCACTGCAACATCAAACCGACAATGTAGGGCTGGGAGATCGTTTGACCCATGCCGATAGGAAGAGGATGGTCCTCGTACGCTTCGTTCTGGTAGGCGGGGTCAACAAACTCGTGACGCGGCACACGTTCCATCGCCTGCAAAATGCGAGAATCCTGGATACCGCGAGCGCGTAACTGCGTCTCAACCATCTGGTGCCGCTGAGCGGCCAGACGTTCCGTAATGGACGGTTCTGACATTCAGGAACAGGTTGAACCCTTCAGCCGATCGCATCGCTAACAAGCTATTTCTTGCGTTGCCGGACGCGAATATCGAAGCTGACCACACCGTTGTAATCGCGAAGGGCGACGATGGAAATGTTGCGGGTGACGTTATACTCCGCCTGAATGATCTGCTGCGATGATTGCGAGACGTTGGTGCTGTAGGTCACGGTCAAGTTGTTGTAGACCTGCTGTTCGATGGTCACCAGCGGGCCGCGGCTGATGGTACTCGTCTCGCCGCCTATTCCCTGGGGATCGATCTTGATCCGGCTGACGCCGAAAAGCCTCTGTGCGCGATTCGTTACCACTGAGTTCAAGGCCTGGCTGAGAATCAGGTTCGAGGCCATTTGCGAATCTGATGTCGAGCTCTGCAGAGCCGCTGATTCCTCGCGCGTACGTCCCATCGCCAGCAACGCGATGATATCGGCGCTGGGCAATGGCGGCTCGGAACGATAGGTCAGATTCAACTTTTCCGCGGTGCCGTTGATTCCCAGTGTGATGTCGTAATCGCTGACCCGGGTAGTCGCTTGCAGGTCGAGAACCGGATCGATGCGCACCGGATTCGTGAAAGTCACATCTCCGCGATCCAGGCGGTACTTGGCGCCATTGAATGAGACTTCGCCCTCCAGAATGTCCACGCGCCCCAGGACGATCGGCCGCTCCGCCGTTCCCCGCAACCGCAGGTCGGCGTCGCCGGAAAGTTTGGCAAGCGCTGTCTGCATCTGCAGGTCAGGCGTAGTCACCACGTGGACATCCAGTTTGATGTTGTTGAGTAGAGAGTTGGGATTAGGCACTGATGCGGACTGCTTGCTTCTCTCCAGGTAAGAAGCAAAATCAAAACCCGGAGTCAATGCCAGCTTTGTGACCGTGATGTCGCCTGAGAGCACCGCGGCATGGGGCGCTCCGACCAAGCGCAAGTCGGCGTTAGCGGTAGAACTCACTCCTGGCGGATAGCGCAAGCGAACGTCCTGCGCCTGCGCGGTCAGATCGAAGTTGGGTTTCTCGTCATAGTAGGTGACCGCGCCGCCCAGGTTGATAAGTCCTCCGCCGATGTGCGCCGTCAGGGTCTCGATTTGTAGCCGGTTTTGATTGAAGCTCAAGGACCCATTGATTCCGCTCAAGCCAGTGGGAATGTCGGCGTAGGACAAGCTGCCGTCCACCACGTTCAGACGGCCGACCAGGCGCGGGTCGGCAACGTTGCCGGAAACATTCAGGCCGACCGACACCGTTCCCGAACTCGTGAAATCGGGGTTGAAAGTTTCTATCAGCTTGAGGTTCAAACGGCCGTCTGCGCGAAAATCCAACTCGCGGTCGCCGCTGAATTGAGCGGAACCGTGCGCCGTGAAATCTGTGAGATCCCCAAGCAGGTGTAATTGCTCGAGCGTGAAAACGCGATCTTTTACCGCGAAACGAATGGGACCGCTGTTCTCCAGCTTCAGGTTTTCCACGTCGATAAAGAATTGGTTCAGATCGCCCCGCACGTTCATCGAGCGCGGTTCCCGCAGTGGACCGGTGGCGTTAAAAGTCCCGGCAATCCCGGAATGCCCCGTGAGCCTGCCGCCAAAGTAGAGGCGGATTAAGGAATCGACGTCGAGGCGGGCGAACTTTAACGTGAGGTCAGAATCGAAATTGTCGTGCAGGCGCACCCTGCCATCGATCGTGAGTTCCGATTCCTTGAACTGCGATCGGCCGCTCAGCCGCAGATCCGGCCCTTGCGTTACCGCGCTGATCTCGAAGTCGCCGGCCCGCTCCCGGTCGAGAGTAATGTCGTGCAGCATCACGTCCGTATTGATGATGGGAGCGTCCAGCGTGCCCGATCCCTGCGCCCGGAAATCCATGCTGCCGCCGATCTCGAAGCGCCGTCCCTGCAATTGTGAAATCCTGGAAAGATCAAAGCTGTTCCCGGTAAGGTGGAATCGGAAACTGCGGTCATCCGGGTTGTAAGCGCCGCTGCCCTTCACTTGCCCACGGTAGTCGTCCAGCTCAATGTTGTTAAATTCGGCTTCTCCATCGGCAAAACGCAAATCGCTGACCAGCCGGTCGATTGGCTGACGTTGGATGGTGGTATGCATGAGCTGCAGATGTCCGTCCGCATGCGGATTCGATCGGGTTCCCGAAGCTTGCAGAACCAGGTTCAATTGCCCGTCCACGGGATAGCTATAGCCGAGCAGGTTTTCGATCTCCGCCAGATTTCCCTCGTGTACTACCAAATGAGCGGTGAAGGGACTGTGATCGGAAAATTGGCGGTCCATCAACTCTGCGGTGAGGTCGAAAGCAATTTCCGCGCCAGCATGGCGCAACTTCCCCTCGTGCGCTGAGAAACGGTTCGGCGCGAACAATAAGTTCGCCGACAGAGAATCCCAATGCACTGTCTTCTCCGGCGTATGAGCCGTGGCGGGTATCAGCGAATCGAAATCTGTCACCCGCAAATGACCGGCAAAGCTCAGGCTGGAAATCCTTCCCGCTGCGCTGCCATTGAAATCTCCCTCGCTGTGCAGCGCGATCGCCAGCTCCTCCGGTCCACGAAATGCCTGGATGATCGGTGTCCACTCGTTCAGGTCGCGGGTGCTCGCGACGATATGCAGCGCGGAATTCGAAGACAGATTGCCAGAAACGTGCAGCTGTGAAGCGGGCGTGGATGCGGAAAACTCTGAGACCACCAGCTCTTCCGGCCTGCTGCGGTAAACGGCGCGTGCACGCGCGGTCAGTGGAAGCTGCGAACCACTCACTCGGTCAGGAGGCACGACGTCGATGCCAATTTGCGCCTCAGCATTGCGCGGGGATCCACGCCAGCGGACATCCGTACTGCCTTTCGCAGCTCCCACTAGGTTCACCCGATTTAACGGGCGCGCGGGTGTCGCCAGCGTTGAGGCCAACGCGGAGAGAGAGAGATCCTGAAAACGCAGACGCAACACTCCCCTTTGTTCATCGGCGGCTTTGCCATTCTTCGCTGACGCAGCGGGCCCTGCCTGGCTCGCCCAGTTCGTGACCTCGAGATCGCCAACCAGCACGCCCCCGAAAGCGCGCCCTTCGATCTTGGTCATCCGAAGCTGCTGGTTGCTGAGCCAGTAATCGGAGTTGATATTCGCCCGGCTCACCATCAAACCTCGCTGCTTCCAATCGAAATCCCGCAAAGAAAGCTTTCCCTGCGAAGTGAACTGGTCAAGGGACCACGATCCCTTTCCCCGCACGTCGAGAAGGCCGTAGCGCAAGTCACGCTGCCGCGTGATGGCCGCGATCTCGCCGAGGTCCAGGGTGGCTGCGTAGTCGCCATCCACCTTCGGCTGCCGAAAGTTTGAAACCCGGCCATGCGCGCTTACTCGCGATTTTTCGCACGACAGAGTCAGTGACTGGATATCCAGTTGATCTTGCGCCAGGCTGAATTTTGCCTCGGCCGACCAGGCGAAGGGACGGTAGTCAGTCAGCTTTGTGTCGACTTTTCCGACCTTGACTGTGCTCTCGTATCGCCTTTGCAGGAACGAGTACAGCATGCCCGCGCTGACATCCTGCGCTACGAAGTCGAGGGGCAATTTCTGATCGTTCCAGAGCAGTTCCCCGCGTCGCACCTCCATGCGCCCTATGGAAAGCGAAAACAACTGCTCGACCGGATTCTTGCCGGAGGCGCGCACCTCTGCCGCGGGCGGTTGGTTCGTGCTGCCATCCGGATAAACAATGATGTGAATGACGGGATGCACGACGATGAGCGAGTCGAAGGCGAATTCCGCGCCCAGGACGGAAATGATTTTGACTTGTGCCGTCAAACTGTCGAACTTGGCGTAGGGCGCTTCACCCGGGGCTTCTTTCCCGTGAATCGTGAGGTCCCTCACTTCAACGCGAAGGCGGAAAGGCACAGCATGAAAGGATTTAAGCTCGACTCGCCCGCCGGTGATCTTTTCCAGTTCGGCGACCAAGCGATGGCGCACCATGATTTGGAAGGATTGCGTACTCGCATACCAGGCCACTCCGCCCACCACCAGAACGATCGCAAGAAGCGCCACGAGCAGGTACTTCCACCATCTCGTCCGGGTTCGACCGGTCATCGGAGAACTGGAAGGCTCGGTCACCGCGCTTGTCCTCCCGTCGCGGGCGCCTGGTCGGTCAGAGCGTGGATTTGGCTCTCGGAGCGCAGGTTTTGCAACCACGCAGCCAAAAGATCATTCAACTTCTTCTGGGTGAGGACTTCCTTGATCTTTGGGCTGACGTCGGCGAGTGCAATTTGCTTCTCGCCCGAACTGCGTAGTTTTGGCAGCAGCGTATCGCGGTAATACACCTCGATACTATGAGAATCGATTTCGATACCGGGCCGCAGCCGCGCATCCACGAAGCGCGCGAGTTGCAGGTCGTTGGCAATGCGATTCTCCAGTTCAGCCTGTTTCAATCCGTAGCGGGAGAGCGTTGCCTGCCAGCCCGCTTCCTGATCGGCGCCGGGATAGAGCTTGCGCACTTCTTCGATTTTGGCTTTCACATCTCCCGGTTTCGCTTGCGGCACCGGTGCCGCCTGTAGCTGTTCCCGCAGCAGTTCCTGATCGATCAGCCGGTCTAGAGCTGCTTTCCTGTCCTCAGCGGTAAGCTTCTCGATTGGACGCCCCTCGATGAACGATTCGTATGAAATCGCCTCTTCCCAATCGCTTTGCAGAATCGGGTGATTGTTTACCGTGGCGACAATGCGGTCGATAATGTCGCCCGCCTGCGCCGGCATGACCACCAGGCAGCCAACGAGAACGGTAAGGGTGAAGAGCGCGCGCATCATCAGAATGTCTGCCCGAGGCTAAAGAAAACGTTGAAGTGTGTTAGCCGCTGGGGAATGAAGACCTGCTTGTTGTCGATGGTTTGGAAACTGGGAAACGCCGGCGGGTTCAGATTGTATCCGAAATCGAAACGTACCGGCCCAATGGGCGTGCGATAGCGAACCCCAATCCCCACCGCCTGTGAGATGTAGTTGTAGCTGCACTGGTCGGCGGTGCTTTGCTGCTGGCAAAGGCTCTGATTGGGCTGCCGCCAGTTCAAGAAGCTGTGCGCCATGTTGTGCGCGGCCGTGAACACGTTGCCGGCATCGTGAAAAATCGCCAGGCTCACGTTGTCCTGCACATAAGGAAGGTTTAGTGGGGGCATGCGCAATTCCAGGCTGTTCAGGAAGAGCGCGCTGCCTCCTAGTGGGAAGCCGGTGGAAGGATCCCGTGGCCCCGCCTGGTTCAGGGCAAATCCGCGATGTGAGTTGCCGCCGCCGGAGAAAAACCGCTCCGGCAAAGGAATCAAACTCTTACCCTGGGGAACTGACTCGCCGGGATTCAGGATGAGCGTGTTGCTGAAGGGATTTTCGATGCCGATGGTGGTTGAGCGCGCGAAAACATATTTTTTTTCTGACGGCCGATTTTTGCCGAAAGGCTGGTAGGTGGCATTTTGCACCAGCAGCCGTCCGAAATCGGCTTCTGAGCCAAAGAAGCTTCCCGCCAGACCTGCGTCCGCCGTGGTGTAATTCCCTTTCGTAGCGTCCAACGGATTGTCGCGCTTGTCACGAATGTAGGTGAAACCGGGAATGCCTACGCGTACGGGTTGAGACAACAAAGGAATCTGGTCAGAAGCCACCACCACGTTGGTCGCCTTCACGCGCCGGAACGTGTAACGGTAAATCAGCGTGTTCACACGACTGAAGCTCTCTTCGATTTGTGCCGACCCCTCCAGCCGCTGCGACGTGAACGTCGTCACGTCAACCGTGTCGTCATAGAAAGCAGTCAAAGACAAACGAAGGCTGGGCCTTAACCATTTTGGCGCGTCGAAACTGATCAGGCCGCGCTGCTGCAGTCGCCCGAGATTACCTTTCAGGCTGATAGTCTGATCGCGACCGCGAAAGTTGATGCGATTAACGCCCAACGATATACGCGGGCTTACTCCGGTTTCACCTTGTGGCTGATTGGTTCCGACGCTCGGTTGTCCAGTCTGGAACTCCAATCCGAATCCATAATCGAAGGTGTAGCGCTTGGCTTCCTGGGTATCGACGAGCACATTCTTGTTCGGCTCGGTGCCCTCCGGATTCTGCACCGCCGTGTTCACCTGGTTGAAAATGCCCAGGTCGTAAAGGTGCCGCTGTGTATCCAGCATGTCCTGTTGGCTGAGAGGAGTTTCAGGCTCAACTCTGAGCTCCCGTTTTACGACGTAAGGCCGGGTGTAATTCAGGCCTGAAAGCAATACCTGATTGACGAAGAACTGCTCGCCCTCCTTGACGGTGAAGCTCACATTCATGCGGTTCGGTTGATCCGGAAGTGCTTCGAAAGCGGCTTCAAAGCTGGCATTGGGGAACCCGTGGTTGAAGTAGTAGTTCAGGATCGAGTCACGGTCGCTGGCGATGTTGCTTTCGGAAAAAGGCTGACCCACCGCCGTACTGAGAACCGGCAGCTGGTCGGCAGGTATGGTTTTGTTTCCCGATATCTGCATCTCCGCCACGAGGGTCTGGGGCCCTTCGTCAACATCCAGGATAACGGCGATTTGCGCTTTGACCCCCAGGTAGTTGTCATCCAGGGTGCTGCTGATTTTGGTCTCGCGAAAACCGTTGGCGCGATATAAATCCTGCAGCGTGCGCATGTCCTGGGCAAGCATCTTCTGGCTGAAGCGGCCGTGGGAAAAGAACCTTCCCGCAGCCTGCACTTGCATGTGCGACCGCAGCATCTGCTCGTCGAAGTAATGGTTGCCCTTGATTTCGAGCTTGAGCAGCTTGTGGCGCGGACCCGGATCGATGACGTAGACCACGTCCAGCTTTTGCGCGGATTGCGACTGCTTCTTGATTCCGATTTTCGCGTCGAAGTAGCCGCGATTTTGCAGGTAGTCCAGCAGGTTTCTGCGTCCCTCATTCAGCAAATCGTCGTCGAGCGCGCCTTCTTCATAGATGGGCACGTTCTTTTTCAAAACACCTTGCCTGATCTTGAAGCCGTCTGCCGCAAGATCGACAAGCGGTCCACGATTAATCTGAAACGTGTAGTCGACCAGGTTCCGGTCGGGACGATATTTGCGCTCCGCGAGCGCTACCTGTGCCACCAGCCTGTTCTGCTTCTGATACCGCTTGCGCACGCGCTGCAACGCCCGCGACACGCGATCGCTGGAAATCGGATCGTCCGGGTGCAGCTTGGCTATGTCTTGTATCTGTCCCTGGGAATAGCCGGCATCTCCAGTGACGAACACCTGGCCAACGTGGGCGTGCGGTCCCGGCGTGACGTGCAGTACGATATCGACTTGCTGCGTTTCCTCGTGCAGTTTCTGCTCCGCGGTCACAACCGCCTGGTAGTACCCTTCCTGTTGCAGCAAGCGTTGGATGTTGGACAAGCCACGGTCCATCTTGTCCTGCGTGTACAGCTCGCCCAATTGCAGTTTGGCCGCATCCACAATCTGGTTAGCGCTGGGACGGTACGGCATTCCCTCGGCGCGCATGTCGCCGACAAAGTAGTTCGGAGAAACTATGAAGGTCAGGTCGACCTGGTTGTGCCCTTCGCGGTCGGCTTCCACCTGGATATCGGCAAAGCGGCCGGTCGCGTATAGCGCCTGGATACTCTGACGCAGCGCATCCCTTTCCAGCGGCTGACCGGCGTGAAGTGGGATAGCATCTTGCAGATGGTTCTGTGCCTGATTGACCGCCCCCTTAAGCTCGACGGAATGGATGATGAGGCCTTCGTATCCGGCAATACTCCCGAGCACGGGTGCGACCGATTGATCGATCTCTTGTCGCGGACCATCCCGCGTCGACTGCGAAGGGAACAACGCGGCGGAGTGAGCTGCTGCGCGACTCAAGGTCGCACACGTCAGCGCCAGAATGGCAACCATCCCCCCTGTTACCCGCAAAAAGACTCCTCGGCTGAGTTCTTGTGGCTTACTGGATTCGATGAGGCCCTGAGAGTCACTGTTGTATTGGGAATCGGCGCTGACCCAAGCGGTAGGGTCCGCTTCGAACCTTTGCGCACCTACCGGCCCCGTAGTTGGCCAGTCCGATCTCTATCGGGGAGCAGTCAGGTCCCGCCCTATAATACTTGGTCTGGCGCCCTAGGATTAATGATGTCTTTGGAACTGCTGGAAAGATATTCGCGGCAGGTGCTCTTTCCGGGTATCGGAGAGGAAGGCCAACGTAAGTTGCACGGGGCGCGTGTCGGGCTGGCCGGATGTGGCGCAACCGGCTCGGCGATCGCCTCGCTCCTGGCTCGATCCGGCGTGGGCACGCTCCGCATCATTGATCGTGATTTCGTCGAGGCCAGCAATCTGCAGCGCCAGGCTCTCTTCGATGAAAGCGACGCTGCCGAGTCTATGCCCAAGGCGTTGGCAGCCGCCCGTAGGATCGCCGCATTCAATTCGCAGATTGTCGTCGAACCGCATGTGGCCGACCTCACTTCCTCCAACATCGCAGAACTGCTCGAAGGCATGCACATCGTTCTCGACGGCACCGACAATTTCGAGACTCGTTACCTGATCAACGATTACGCGGTTAAAAATCAGGTCCCCTGGGTCTATGTCGCCGCTGTCGCAGGCTACGGAGTCACGTTGAACGTGCTGCCCCACCGGACCGCGTGTCTCGCGTGCGTCTTCCCTGACCCGCCCAGCGGCACATTCGAGACCTGCGAAACCGCGGGCATTGTGAACGGCGCGGTTCACGCCGTGGCGTCTGTCGCTGCCACCGAGGCGTTGAAGATGCTGGTCGGCGCTGAGGACCAACTACGTCGAACCTTGCTCTCGTTTGATCTCTGGCGAAACGAACGGGCGGAAGTCTCCGCAGCTGCGCCGCGTAGGAATTGCCGCGCCTGCGGCGAACACAATTTCATTCACCTCGCCGGAGAAGCGCGCCCGCATATTACGTTATGCGGACGAAACTCGGTGCAGATTCACGAACGGAACCGGCCGGTAGACTTCGCCGAAATGAGCGTGCGCCTGAAACCTCACGGCACCGTCCGCCACAACGACTTTGTTCTGAAGTTCTGGCATCAGCCATATGAAATGACGCTGTTTCCCGATGGGCGCGCCATCATCAAGGGGACCACCGACACTGCTGTTGCGCGCAGCTTGTATGCGCGCTACGTCGGAAGCTGACATCGGTAACCGTCTCCATCTTTATCCTGCCAAATGGCCGGCCGCGTCAGCTTCTCATGTGCACGAACTTGCGACTTAACTGAAGCAGCGATCACATTTGGTGGCCGCGAACGCGCAAAACCTTTGCCCCGCGCGGCTTTTGACGAAAATAGACGTTCCCGCCATTCCGTTTCGGAGTATCCTACGCGCAGAAAGTGTAAGTCCCCAGGAGGCGATGCATGCGCCAGGTTCTTGCTGTTTGTGCTGTGCTGCTCTGTGCCAGTCTGGCTTTCGGGCAGGCTACGGTCATTTCTGGATGGTCCAGCAACGTGGGCTGGGGAGGCTATTATCCGCCCACACAGTTTGTGCCGCTGATTTCCACTCCGTCGGTTTCTCTGCAGGCAAGTTCCGCGCTCGCGGTCGGTGCCAGCAACGCGACCGCTGGACTCGTGGCCGGCGCAACTGACGCCACGCTTACCTTGACAACGCCCGCGGTGAACAACGCCTACACGGTTCCCGTGTGGTCTACCAATATGCCGGGACAAGCTCTAGTGCCGGCCCAGCTGCCAGGGCCACCCGAAGAGGCAGCGCCTGCGGAGCGCATGCACGGACGGCGTCATCTCTACACCGGATCTGCGCAATTCCTTGCCGGACCGGGTACAGCGGAACAGGTAAAGATGGCGGCGGCGAATCGACGGCCCGCCAAGCGCACCTTCACCAATCAGGATGTCGACCAACTGAACCAGCAAAACGGCACAGTCAAATTCAGGGGCAAGACGGAGAAGATCTAGTCCCGGGCATCCGACCTTCCTTGGCAAGTGCCACTGCGGGTCCGACCAGCTTGATTGCGCATCGGTATTAAAGAAAAAGGCACGGCTTCGGTCGTGCCTTTTGTTTGCAGCCGAACCCGAACCAACAGCAGGGCCGCCCTTACCGTTCGTGTCACGTCGAAGATAAGCGCCGCACGAAATCACTGCCAACCGGACGCGCCATCTGCTATCGTTCTGGCTTCACTCGACCCATTCCATGACCGAACCTGCTCAAGCCGCGTCGCTGCCTTCCACGCCTGCAAGCGCACGCCCGCAACCGTCGCGCTTTTATCGCTGGATGGTTCTGATCTTCGTCAGCCTGACGATGTTCGGAAATTATTACGTCTACGACTGCATCGCGCCAATTGCCGATCTGCTTGCACGCCAACTCGGTTTCTCCGATTCCAATATCGGCCTCTTGCAGGCAATTTACAGCATTCCTAACGTCTTCATGGTCCTGATCGGCGGATACATCGTCGACCGCATCGGCACACGCAAAGCCATCTTCATCTTCGGCACGCTTTGCTTTATCGGCGCCGGCGTAACCGTCATGGCCGGCAAATTGCCGGTGATGGCAAGCGGGCGCCTGATATTCGGGCTGGGAGCTGAATCGCTGATTGTCGCGGTCACCACCGCCACCGCGAAATGGTTCCGCGGCAAAGAATTGAGCTTTGCTTTCGGCATCAACCTGATGATCTCGCGCCTCGGGACGTGGCTGGCGCAGAATTCTCCCACCTGGGCCAAAGGCGCTTATACAAACTGGCGCTCTCCGTTGTTGATCGCTGTGGGCTTCTCGACCCTGTGCATCATTGGGGCGATCATCTATTGGCTGCTCGAAATTTACGCTGAAAAACGCTATCAGATCGGACAGGCGGGCTCGACCGACAAGGTTGTCTTCCGTGACATTTACAAGTTCGGCTTGTCTTACTGGTACATCGTCGCCTTGTGCATCGTCTTTTACTCCGCTATCTTTCCCTTTGAAACCTTTGCTATCAAGTTCTTCATGGAGGCTCACCACACCAGCCGCGAACTGGGCGGCTTCCTGGTAAGCATTCTCACGGCATTCACCATGTTCGGCACGCCCGTGTTCGGCATGTTTGTCGATAAGCTAGGCAAACGGGCGCTGCTGATGATGTTGGGATCGACCTTGCTGATTCCTGTCTATTTAATGATGGCCTACAGCAACGTCACCCTCTACGTTCCCATGGCGATGATGGGGGTGGCCTTTTCACTGATTCCCGCGGTGATGTGGCCTTCGGTGGCTTACATTGTGGACCAGTCCAAGCTTGGCACCGCCTACGGGCTCATGACCATGATCCAGAACATTGGGCTCGCCGGACTAAACCTCTTGGTGGGCTGGGCTAACGACTATGGCCATGCCAGCGCCGAAAATCCCGGCGGATACCACCTTGGGATGTGGATCTTCTCGATCCTCGGGTTCCTTGGCGTCCTGTTCGCATTCCTTCTGCGGCAAAGAGAGCTCGGCCCCCACGGGCATGGATTGGAGACCATCACCACCGCAACCAGCCCGGCATGAGTCTTTTATTCTGTCGATTTCATCGAAAGGGCAGGCGCTTGGTGTCTCAGTTCTGTGTGATCCCGGTCACAGCCCCTTACCGCAAAACGCCAGCAACTCCAACGAACGCAACATGTTCTGGTATTCTGGCCTCCCGTGGCTGATACGGTCCCAGAAGGTGAGTTGGCCTGCAAGCAATACAACAAAAAGATATTTAAGCCGCATCTGACCAAGTGCGGCCGGAAAATTACTCGATTTGACCGACCGAAAACAACGACAGGCAGCCGGGCTTTCCGAGGCCGAGGCGATCGAAAGGGCTAAACAGGGCGACGCTGAGGCGTTCGAGTACCTGTACAGCCTGCATAAGAGACGCGTGTATTCGTTATGTCTGCGAATGACTTCGAATGCCGCCGAAGCCGAGGACCTGACGCAGGAAGCGTTCCTGCAGCTGTTTCGAAAGATTGCCACGTTTCGCGGCGAGTCAGCGTTTTCTACCTGGCTGCACCGCATGGCTGTCAATGTCGTGCTGATGCAGTTGCGCAAGAAGGGTCTGCCGGTCGTACCCCTTGAAGATACGATCGAGAGCGACGAAGAGACGCCGAAAAAAGAATTAGGCACGACCGACGTGAAGTTGGCCGGCTCGGTGGACCGCCTGCAATTACAGCGGGCCATCGAGAAGTTGCCACCGGGATATCGCACGATTTTTGTTTTGCACGACGTAGAAGGCTACGAACATAATGAGATTGCCGAGATCGTAGGTTGTTCCATCGGCAATAGCAAATCGCAGTTGCATAAGGCACGGCTGAAACTGCGGGATTTTCTGAAATTCAAGAGAGCCGAAAAGGCCGGGAAGCCGTGACTGAGCACAGTGGCGGGGGTATCGGGGAGAGAGGAAGTATGACCTGTGCTGAACTTCAGCAAGTATTGCCGGAACTGATCGAGGGGGAGCGGGAAGCCGAACTACAGGCACACCTGCAATCGTGCAGCGAATGCGCGGAGCTGGTGTCCGACTTGCGGGCCATCGCCGAACAAGGCCGCACGTTGCGCGCTTCCGAAGAACCCGCGCCGCATGTCTGGCAGTTCATCGAAACGCAGCTTCGAAGAGAAGGGCTGATCCATGATCCAGGTACGGAACGGCCCTTCCTTTTGCGCACACCGACCCGGCGCTGGAGTCCGGCAATCTGGTTCGTGCCCGTCGCCGCGGCACTCTTGCTGAGCGTTGCGTTCCTGCTTCGCCCCAAACCTCAGTCCACAGTTGCGACCCGCCGGCCTGTTTCGGACACTCCGAGCGCGTTCAGCACCCCTGAGCCGTCCGCCGATGCCGACGATAGCGCATTGCTGGAGGCAGTCCAGAAACGCTCGCCGGCCATGACCGCCGCTTACAGCGATAATCTTCGCAAGGTCAACAACTACATCAGCGACGCGCAAAAATCGCTGCAGCAAAATCCGAACGACGACGATGCCAAGCAATACCTGATGCAGGCGTATGAGCAGAAGACCATGCTGTACGACATGGCTCTGGATCGTGCGCTGCCATGATGCGAACGCCACTTACGTTCGCGGCTGCGCTGCCGCGGACAGCAGTTCGGGAGAGACTCTATGCAGAGTAGAAGGCGGGCCACCAGACTGGCGATTACCGGCCTGGTATTGGTGGCGGTTCTGGCCATCGCGGAAACCAGGAAGGATTACCGGTTCACGGTCGGTCCGCGGGCGAATGTCTCCGTGTTCAACGAGTACGGCCCAGTCATCGTGCGTGCCACTTCCGGAAACCAGGTCATTGTGACCGCCACCGTTCACTCCGACAAAGTTGAAATCGACAATGACCAGAGCGGCGACCGCGTAGAAATCAAATCTCATCTGCTGCCCGGCGCGGATTCCAGGTCAGGCGAAGTCGACTACGAGGTCCAGGTTCCCGCGGACGCCAGCGTCACGCTTCACTCCGCCACCGGCCCGCTGCACGCTGAGAAATTGCATGGCGACGTAACCCTGGTCGGCGCCACCGCGTCGATTGAAGTTCGCGATGTTGCTAACGGCCACGTCCATGTGAATACCCTGAGCGGCCCGGTGGTTCTCAGCAACATACAGAATGGCCATGTCGAGATTACTTCCGTAGGCGGCGATGTTTCCATGTCATCAGTGAGCGGACCGAAAGTGCAAGTCAGTTCTACCAGCGGCAAAATCAGCTATGACGGTGATTTCGGCTATGCCGGCGAGTATTCGTTGATGAGCCATTCCGGTGATATTGAAGCCACCGTGCCTACCGGCGCTTCGTTTGACGTGACCGCCCGTTCCGTTCATGGACGCGTGGAAAATGATGACGTGCCCTTCCTGCCCAAGACGCACACTTCCTTCGTGCAGATCCCCGGCAGTTCCTTCGCAGGTACTATCGGGAAGGCTGCATCTTCGGTGGTGATCAAAACCTTCAGTGGTAAAATTCGCCTCAAGAAACGCTGAAAACTGAATACGGATCTGGTTGGAAGCACACGGTGCTGCATGGGTTTTGTTGATCCATACCGGCTAGCATCCCATTACGGCTATGTCTAAAGGTAATCTGCCGGTCAGGGCGGTTTTCCTTGTAGGCTTTATGGGATCCGGAAAAACCAGCGTCGGGCGCGCACTGGCCGAGTTGCTGCATTGGTGCTTCGAGGACCTCGACGACGGCATCGTGGCCCAGGAAGGCCGTACTGTGGCCGAGATTTTTGAGCAACGGGGCGAGATTGGTTTCCGCCAGGCGGAGGCTGCTGCACTCCGTGCTCTTGTCGAAGGCTTGCAGCCCTCGCAGCCAACTGTTGTGGCACTGGGCGGAGGAGCCTTTACGCAAGCTGAAAATGCGGCTTTGCTGGCGAGAACTGGGCATCCGGCGGTCTGCCTCGATGCGCCCGTGGATGAGCTATGGCGCCGCTGCGAAGAAAACGTCGAGCGTCCGTTGCGCCGCGACCGTGAACAATTTAAGCGGCTGTACGCGATGCGCCGGGCTGATTACCTGAAAGCGACGCTGCTGGTGGATACCAACGGACGAGAAATAGCAGCCATAGCGGCCGAGATTATTGACCAGTTGAAATTGGCTCCGGGAAACTTTCCGCAGGAGAGATGACGTGGTTCTGAGCAGATGGTTGGCGGTGGCACTAGCAGGTACGCTCGCATTAGGCACATGGGCATTCGCGAAAGAAAAAGATAAGCCGGAGGGCGCTCGTTCCGTCGACTCCGGATCATTCGGGGTTTTTAAGAACGGGCAACGTATCGCCACCGAAAACTTTTCTATACAGGATTCCTCGAACGGCAAAGTGATCGCGGCACAGTTCAAGACCGAGGGCGGCTCGGAGCCGAATTCGCAAAGCTCCGAACTACGGCTGTCGGCAGGTGGCGATCTCGTCCGCTATCAATGGCGTGAGCTGGTACCTGGCAAGTCTGAGCTGACCGTCGTCCCCAATGATCAGTTCCTGCTGGAGCGCATCACCAATGGCCCCTCGGATAAGCCGGCGGAACAGCCGTTTCTCATGCCCACCTCGACCATGGTGCTGGACAATAATTCCTTTGTGCAAAGAGAAGTACTCGCCTGGAAGTATCTAGCCGCCAATTGCGCCCGGCAAGGAACTGCGTTCAAGTGCTCGCAAGCCCCAGCCCAGTTTGGCGTGATCATCCCGCAAGAGCGCATTTCCATGAGCGTGACCATGGAGCTGGTCGGTAAAGAGAAGGTCAGGATCAACAACACCGATCGTGAATTGATGCGCCTGAATCTGAAGGATGACATTGGCCAGTGGGCGATCTGGGTAGATGATCAGAACATGTTCAAGCTCATGCGCATCATAGTAGCGGGCGACAATACGGAGATTCTGCGCGATTGAAAGCGGCGCTGGGCAGTTCCGGTTTACGTATGTTCCACCTTCACGGTAGGGGTCGAACGGCGCCGGTTTCGATGCTGAGATACACAAACTTTGGCTTTTCTTGACTCACGCACGCTACGCGTCCTGCTCACTGCGGTAATTTTTGCGGTGGGCTTTTCGTTTCTCTATTTTGCCCGCCACACGCTGGTGGCTTTCCTGTTCGCCATCTTCTTTGCCTATCTGCTGGATCCGGCCGTGTCGCATCTTGAGCGCTGGGTGCGTGGCAGAGGCCGTGCAATCGCCATCATCTATGCGGCACTGGTGATTCTGGTGGGCACGTTCTTCTTCTTTGTAGGTCCGCAACTCGGACACCAGGCCGCGCGCCTGGGCGAGACGGCGCCCACCCTGATCGAGAACATCGGGTCGGGAAAGATCGCCACCCAGATCGGCAACGAGCATGGCTGGAGCAAAAGCACGATTGCGCAAGCCGAAGCTTTCCTGAGAAACCACCGCGACGAGATCTCGAGCCTTGCCCAGCGGGCGGGAATTCGCATCGCGGAAGTGGCAAAGAATGTCTGGCTGCTGGTACTGATTCCGATCCTTGCCATTTTTTTCCTGAAGGACGGGCGCAGTTTTGGCGACGTCGCCTTGGCCACGGTGCAAACGCGTCCGCAGCGCGAGTTCCTGCAAGGCGTGTTCGCCGATCTCAACCAGATGCTGGCGCACTTTATTCGCGCCCAACTTACATTGGCGGCACTGTCCCTAGTGGTATACACAGCCTTCCTCGGCATCCTGCGAGTGCCCTACTTCCTGGTGCTGGGAACTGCGGGCGGAGTCATGGAGTTCATCCCTGTGGTCGGCCCGCTGGTAGCGGCGGTCCTGATCGTTGGCGTCGCCCTGCTGTCCAGTTATCCGCACTGGGCATTGCTGATAATTTTCCTGGGAACGTGGCGCGTGGTGCAGGATTATGCAATCTCGCCTCGCATCCTGGGCGAGAAGGTGGAACTGCATCCGCTGGCGGCAATTTTCGGAGTGCTGGCGGGAGCGGAAATCGCCGGCGTCATCGGCGTTTACCTCTCGATTCCCGTGATGGCAAGCCTGCGAATTGTTGTCCGACGCTGGCGCACTTATGCGGAGAAAAAACGTTTCGGGCCCCTGAATGAATACACATTCGGGGCCGAGATCGTGCCCAGGAAGTAGCGAGGGCGCCGACCGTTTTCACTGCTTCCCGAGCTCTCTCACTTCCCCGCCGCCACGGCTGCTTCCACCTTCACAGTTCGCAGGAATTCCGCGGCGCTCTCCGGGAGCACCGGGTTGATGAACATGCCGGACCCCAATTCGAATCCGGCCACGCGCGTGAGGCGCGGAATAATACTCAAGTACCAGTGAAAGTATTTGACGCCGACGCATTCCGCGGGAGCGCTGCGGATAGTGAAGTTGTAATCCGGATCGTTCAATCCCTGATATAGCTTGGCCAACACGGTACGTAAGACTCGCGCCAGGTCGTTCATTTCAGCAGTGCCGATATCGCTGAATCCTGCCATGTGGCGGCGCGGATAAATGTGGGTGCAGAAGGGACTATAGGAAGCGAACAGCTCCATGACCACGAAATGCTCGGTCGTCATGACGATGCGCTGGTTCTCCTGCAATTCTTCTTCGATCATCTGGCACGCGATGCACTCGCCATATTCGTCGTAGTGCCGCAAGGCTTCATGCACACGCTGGCGCACCTGGTAAGAAATTACGGGGCTCGCGATCAACTGCGAGTGTGGATGTTCGAGACTCGTCCCCGCATCGGCGCCGTGGTTCTTAAAGATGGTCACGTGAGCGATCCGCGGATCCAAGCTCAACTCCTGCGCCCGCGTGCGATAGCAGTTCAGGATGTTGGCCACTTCCATGTCCGACATCAGCGCAATCTGGTTTGCGTGGTTGGGAGTCTCCACAATTACGTCATGCACGCCGAAACCGTCGATGGTTCTGCGTGAACGATGAATGATGCGGCGCGGCTGGGTCTCGCGCGACAAAGCCGCAAACTTATTGGGAATGACCCGCACTTGCCAACTATCGCTTCCGTGGGCGGGAACGCGCAGCACCTCGGGCGGCGTCTTATTTTCATTACCTGGACAGAATGGGCAGGTTGCGACTAAGGGCTGCAGATTGCGCGGAGCACGCTTCACACTCATTTCTTCCGGGCGCTTCGCCCGTTCGGTAGCGATGATGACCCACTCCTTGGTAATAAAGTTCTGACGTAGTTCCGGCATCTAGGTCCTCCCGTGATTGGCGCGGCACGTGCCGGCGCAGCTCTCCCGCTGCAATCGGCATCGTGTTGTAAAATTCAGAACACGACGTATATGCAAAGCAAAATTCCTGTGGGAATCCTGGGGGCCACCGGCATTGTGGGCCAGCGGTTCATCCAGATGCTCGAGCACCATCCCTGGTTCGAGGTCGCATGGCTGGCTGCGTCCGATCGCTCCGAGGGCCGGCCTTATGCCGACGCGGCGCGTTGGCGATTGAAGACCAACATCCCTTCTGCGGTCGCCGGCATGACGGTTTCCCCGGCCAAACCCGACGGCGCTCCACGCATCATTTTTGCCGCGCTCGACTCCGCCATTGCCGCCGAACTCGAGCCGCGCTTTGCCGATGCCGGTCACGCCGTGATCTCCAATTCCAGCGCGCTGCGCATGCAAGCAGACGTGCCGTTGGTGATTCCCGAAGTCAACAGCGATCATGTCAAGTTGCTTGAATGCCAAAAGTGGCGCCGCAGGTCTGGCGGCTTCGTGGTCACCAATCCCAACTGCTCGGCCATCGGATTGGTACTGGCGCTCGCCCCATTGCACCAGCTATTCGGTCTCAAAACGGTGATGGCCGTCACGATGCAAGCGGTCAGTGGCGCAGGTTATCCAGGTGTCGCTTCGCTGGACATTCTGGGCAACGTGATTCCGTACATTTCCCACGAAGAGGAAAAGATGGAGGAGGAAACCCGCAAGCTTCTGGGCACGCTGGATACCTCCAAGGTAGAGCCCGCCAGCTTCGGGATGAGTGCGCAATGCAACCGAGTGGCGGTGGAAGACGGGCACACCGAATCGGTCTCTATCGCCCTGGCGCAGAAGGCGAACGTGGAAGAACTGGTGCAGGCCTGGAACGGGTTCCGCGGCGAACCTCAAAGGCTCGGCTTGCCGAGCGCTCCGGAGCAGCCGGTCATGTACATGGCGGCAAGTGATCGTCCCCAGCCACGGTTTGATGCCGACCGCGGAGCGGGCATGAGTACCAGTGTCGGACGCCTGCGGCCCTGTGGCGTGCTCGACTGGAAATTTACCGTCCTGTCGCATAACACCATCCGCGGCGCTGCGGGAGCGGCGTTGCTGAACGCTGAACTGCTCAAATCACAGGGCTACCTGGGGTGAAACGCACACGCCATTGCCTTCTTATTAAGACGCCCTCGCTGCGCGCCACGCAGTCGCCCTCCCAATCGGTTGATCTGCCTCCCAGGTTGTTCACGCGATGATCGTCATGAAATTTGGTGGTACCTCGGTTGAGGACGCCAATGCTATCGATCGTGTTGCCGGCATCGTGAAGTCGCGCTTGCCGGAAAAGCCAGTGGTGGTAGTCAGCGCGATGGCCAAGGTCACCGACACCCTGCTCTCCATGGCTCGCGCGGCGGGCAGCGGCGATCGCAAGCATGCGCTTGATCTTTCGCGTGGCCTCCGAGAGCGTCACTACAATGCCGCCGGCGAACTCATGGCTACCGGCCTGTTCACCGAGTTGCACAGCGACCTGGAAGCAGAATTCGACGGATTGGACGAGCTCTTGCGCGGCATCGCAGCGGTTGGCGAACTGACGCCCCGTACCACCGACCAGGTGGCGTCCATGGGCGAGCTGATCTCCAGCAAGCTGGTGACGCGAGCATTGGCCGCTCGCGGTCTGAATGCGGCGTTAGTTGACTCGCGCCAGTGCATCGTTACGGACAACCAGTTCACGCGGGCAGTTCCGCTCTTCGACGAGACCAACGAACGCCTGCTCACCAAAGTTAAACCACTGCTCGAAGCCGGACGGGTACCGGTCATGGGCGGTTTCATGGGCGCGACGCGCTCGGGTGTGACCACCACGATCGGCCGCGGCGGTTCTGATTTCTCGGCGGCGATTGTGGGCGCTGGGATCGGAGCCAGCCGCATAGAGATCTGGACTGACGTCGACGGCATGATGACCACGGATCCCAATGTTTGTCCGGACGCGCACCGCATTCGCGTAATCAGCTTCGACGAGGCCGCGGAACTCGCTTACTTCGGCGCCAAGGTGTTGCATCCGGCAACTGTTCTCCCCGCGATCCAAAAGAATATTCCTGTCTACATTCTCAACTCCCGCAACCCGGCATGCGAGGGAACCCGCATCACCGCGCGCGCGCCCAATTGCCGTAACAGCTTCAAGGCGATTGCGGCTAAGAAGCGCATCACGATTGTCGACGTGGTGGCGCCCCGCATGCTGATGGCGCATGGTTTCCTGAAGTCTATTTTTGAAGCTTTTGACCGGCACCGGATCGCGGTGGATGTGGTCTCGACGTCGGAAGTGAGCGTCTCTCTGACAGTCGATTCGAACGAGTCCATTCCGGCGTTGGCCGCGGATCTCGCCAAACTGGCCGACGTGAAATACGAGGGCCGCAAGGCGATCGTGTGCCTGGTGGGAGAAAACATTCGCGAGACTCCGGGCATCGCGGCCCGCGTGTTTGGAATCCTGGGCGATGTGAACATTCGCATGATTTCCCAGGGCGCATCGGAAATTAACATCACCTTCGTGATCGAGGAGCAAGACGTTCCGTTAGTTGTCCGCCGGCTGCATGAAGCTTTTTTTGGGGAACTCGATCCGGAAGTCTTCGCCTGAACTGCCGAGGCTCTACTCACTCCGGTTGTGCTGGATGGCTGAAAGCCATTACTCTTTTGTGTCATGCACCTGCTCATACTAGGGCGCGGAAAAACGGGATCACTGGTATCTGAGGTAGCGCGCGAGCGGCGCCATAAGGTGGAAATCATCGGGGCGTCTGACAATCGTGAAGCCGCGGGCTTGAATGATGCTCGCCTCCAGGCGTGCAACGTGGTCATCGATTTTACGACGCCAGAAGCCGCGCTCTCCAACATGCGGGCGTGCATTGCCGCCGGAAAGACCATGGTAGTGGGAACGACGGGTTGGTATCGCGAGTTGCCCGCTATTCGCGCTCTCGTGGAGAAAAGCGGCGTCGGTTTCCTCTATGCCGCTAACTTCTCGGTGGGAGTGAATCTCTTCTTCGATCTGGCGCGGGTTGCGGCCCAGGCCCTCACGCACGAATATCACGGACAGATTTTCGAGCGTCATCATGCGACGAAGAAGGACGCGCCCTCTGGTACCGCGCTTGCGATGCAGCAGATCATCCGCCAATCGGCTGGCCAGGAACTGGAGATCACGTCATTTCGCGAGGGTGAAGTGGTCGGACTGCACGAACTGGTATTCGAATCACCCAATGACCGCATCTATCTCTGCCACGACGCGACTTCGCGACGCGGCTTCGCCGAGGGTGCTGTGCGTGCCGCAGAGTGGCTGGTGGGGAAAAAAGGATTCTTTGAGTTCAAGGACGTGTGGCGCGACCTGTAGAGCCAGGTCGCACGGATGGGACCTTTAATCCAGGCCGGTCATTCGGCGCCTAGTTTCCTCCAGATGGCAGCAAGGGTTATCTTATAAACATGCAACTTAGAGGATGCGGCACCGCCCTTGTCACACCCTTTCGTCATGACGGCTCGATCGATGAACAGGCGTTGCGCAACCTGGTCGCCTGGCAAGTCGAATCAGGCATTGACTTCCTGGTTCCCTGCGGCACGACCGGCGAGACTCCAACTCTGTCGCACGACGAGTGGCTACACGTCATCGATACGACCATCGAAGTGGCTGCGGGACGCGTGCCGATCGTGGCCGGAGCAACCTCCAACTCGACTCATGAGGCCGTAGCGAAAGCTCGTGAAGTGGCGGCGCGGCCCGGAGTGGACGCGATTCTCACGGCTTCGCCCTACTACAACAAGCCCACCCAGGAAGGACAGTACCGTCATTTCCGCGCCGTCGCTGAGGCCGTCGAGAAATCGCTCATTCTCTACAATGTGCCCGGCCGCACGGGCGCGAACATTGAACCCGCTACGCTGGCGCGCTTGGCCGAGGTCCCGAACATCCTTGCAGTCAAGGAAGCCAGCGGAAATATGGGACAGATTGCGGAAGTGTGCAGCGCCGTGCCCGAGCATTTCCTGGTCTTTTCGGGAGACGATGCGCTGACCCTGCCGGTGATTGCGCTGGGAGGTGTCGGAATCATCTCGGTGGCGTCGAACGAGATTCCTCACGAAATGGCGGAGATGACACGGGCTGCCCTGAACAATCAATGGGATGTCGCCCGGCAACTCAATCGAAAATATCTTGCGCTGATGCAGGCGAACTTCATTGAGTCCAATCCCATGCCGGTCAAAGCTGTGCTGGCGATGATGGGGCGAATTGAAGAAGCCTACCGTTTGCCGATGATGCCCATGCGGCGCGACACGCGTAGCCGCATCCAGAAAATTGCCACTGATGTGGGCCTGGTCGCCAAGGCTGCCGCCGCAACGGCCGATGCGCATGATTTCTTTGTTTACGAAAACTGGCTGGCTGGGCCGCACAAGATTGTTCTGCATCGTGGAACCTGTGGCCAGTGCAACCACGGAAAAGGCCGACCCGCCGGCCACGACGCCAACCACGCCCGCTGGCATGGTCCCTTCGCATCGCTGGCCGAGGCAAGAGAGGCGTCGCATGGCATTGCCAACGTATTGATTCGCAGCGAGTGCAAGTGTGTTTAAGCGCGGAAGCAAACGGGCATCCTGAATCGCCAGGAGTTCCCTCCTTTATACTTTCTGGCCATGCAGTCTTTGAAAACGGCGATCGAGCGCCTGGCCTCGCTAGGTGAGGTGGAGCACAAGCCTGAGGCTCGCGAGATCTTTATTCAGTTCCGCGACGCTCTTACCCAGGGAAAAATCCGGGCTGCGGAAAAACTGGGCGACCGATGGGTGGCGAATGCCTGGGTGAAACAAGGCATTCTGCTGGGCTTCCGCTTGGGAGCGCTCAGCGAGATGGGCGACGGCTCGGCCCTGTCGTTTGTCGATAAGGACACGTTTCCTGCCCGCCATTTTTCCGTGTCGGACCGAGTGCGCCTGGTGCCCGGAGGCTCTTCGGTCAGGGTGGGAGCTTATGTCGCGCCGTCTGTGATCTGCATGCCGCCGATGTTCGTGAACGTGGGCGCTTACGTAGATGAAGGGACGATGATCGATTCGCATGCGCTGGTGGGCTCGTGCGCGCAGGTTGGGAAGCGCGTTCACCTCAGCGCGGCAGCGCAGGTGGGCGGTGTGCTGGAGCCGATCAATGCGGCGCCCGTGATCGTTGAAGACGACGTGCTGATCGGCGGCAACTGCGGAGTGTACGAGGGTACGCTGGTGAAGGCGGGAGCTGTACTCGGAGCGGGGACGATCCTGACACGCTCCACGCCGCTTTACGACACGGTGCGGGGCGAAGTGTATCGCGCCGGCGAGAATGCCAGTCTCGTGGTACCGGAAAGAGCTGTCGTGGTGCCGGGGTCGCGGGCGGTGACGCGCGGCAAAGCAGCCGAATGGCGCTTGTCGTTGTATACACCGGTCATAGTGAAATATCGCGATGAGAAAACGGAAGGGAGAATCGAGCTGGAAGAATTCTTGAGGTAGGCAGCTTGCAGCCTTCTAACGCACTACGGTCTACTCCCGATGGAAATGGATCTCTGGGCAGGGTTGTCCTGTGGATCGTTGACGCTGGCTGATGATCTGCCAGTCAGTTTTGCTGCGCCGTTCCCTACTGCGCGTTCTTTGCTCGTCCTGCCAAGCCTTTTTACTGCCGCGTGCTCCTTACTTTTTGATGTGTGATTGGAGTGATCACTCCCACCTGCAAAGGACCAACTCCCGTTATAACGGGAGGGGGTCTATGTCCCGCAGTCCGATGTCCGGTACATGCTCCCTCGGGCGTGGAGTCCGGTAAGCGCCGCGCGGTTGCCTAGGATGCGCGGGTTCGCGCCATCTGCGACCCTACTTACTATGTTAGCACAAAGCATATGGTAGACCGGACATGTTTGCTAAAAATATATTTACTTTCGATTGAGAAGCTTGGCGCAAAAACGCGGAGAAAGGGGGCTTGACAAGAAATGTGCGAGGCCGTCCAGGGGCAAGTCCGGCTTTCCTGCCACGTGCAAGTTTGACATCAGGAGATAGGCGGGGCGGAGAGCGCGCTTTGTTCACGAATCTTCAGGTGCTTGGCGCGGAAATGGGCTTGCGCGCGCTCGCCCCAGGCGCGGACGAAGTAGTAGTTAAGACCGGCACCGATGAGCGAACTGGCAACCGGAATGAGACGACCCGACCACTTCTCCACCACTTCAGCGCTGGCCTGCGCCGCTATGCGCTGAATTACTTTAGGAACGAAGCGGTTCACCACTTCTTTTTCCAGCAGTTCGCGACTGATGTCGACGCCGGCCGCGCTGGCCGCGGCGATCCACAGTTCCGCGATTTCATCATCGGTGTTGTATTCGAAGCCGTACAGCAGGCTGAGCTTTTGCACCGTCCGCATCGTGATCGCCGCCAGTATGCTGAGGTCGGGGACAATCGTGATCACCCCGGCCAGCCCCATCCCGGCGCCTTCCACCGCAGCCACCTTCATCCCGCTGTGAATCACGGAATGCGCAACGCCTTCAATTTGCCGAATGTCCACCGAGTAAATGCCCTGAAAGCTCTGGACGGGCAGACCATAGGCAGCGCGCAGTTGCAGGAGGAACTTTCCCGGATCGACGCTCACGGTTTCATACGCCTGCGTCAAACCGCTGCGCACCGCCTCTTCCACGCGCACGCGCAACCAGGATTTCTTATTCTCATCTGCCACTCATTCCAAGTTACCGCAGGGAAGTCGAAAGGGCTAGCCGTGGCCAGCGGAATTACCCGGCACCCTGCGCCGACAAAGCCTTCAAGGCAATGCCTGCCTGCTGAGTACTGACCGCCGCCCGCGGTGCACTGTGCTAGCATTCAAGAGTTCCCACATGGCATCTGGAAAACTGCACATAGTCCCCCTGGGCGGCCTGGGCGAGTTTGGAATGAACTGCATGGCCGTGCGCTGGGGAGACGACATTATTGTCATCGACGCCGGCCTGATGTTCCCAGAGGCAGAACTGCTGGGCGTGGACATTGTCGTCCCTGACATTTCCTATCTGATTGAGAATCGCGATAAGGTACGCGCGATTGTCCTGACCCACGGCCACGAAGACCATATTGGCGCGTTGCCCTGGATCCTCTCTGAACTGAACGTGCCGGTATGGGGCACCGAGTTCACGCTGGCCTACGTCGAAGACAAGCTCGAAGAGCACAATCTGCTCGACGATGCCGATCTGCGCGAGATCCGGCCGGGTGAGACCTTCCGCATCGCGCCATTTACGGTTAAGCCGATCCAGGTCACGCACAGCCTGGTGGATTGCGTGTCGCTCGCCATTCATACACCACTAGGGGTGATTATTCACACCGGCGACTTCAAGGTCGATCCCACGCCCACGGACAACAAGCTGTTTGACCTGCACTCGTTTGCCGAGTACGGCAAAGAAGGAGTGCTGGCGCTGTTTCAGGATTCCACGAACGTGGAGCGCCGGGGCTACACGCCCAGCGAGCGCGCGGTGCGGCGGAAGTTCGACGAGGTGTTCGCGCGAACTGAACAACGGCTCTTTATCTCCTGCTTTTCGTCGTCCATACATCGCATCAAGCTGGCGATCGAATTGGCCTGGGAGCACGGACGGAAAGTAGCTTTCATCGGGCGCTCCATGACCAGTTCCGCCGAGATCGCGGAAGACCTGGGCTACATCGAGATTCCGGACGGCCTGCTGATTCATCCCGGGGAGATGAAGAACTTTCCCGCGCAGAAGGTTTGCGTACTGATCAGCGGGACGCAGGGTGAACCCATGTCCGCCATGTCGCGGGCGGCAGTGGACAATCACAAGCACGCCAAGATCGAGAAGGGCGACACCGTAGTGCTGTCCTCGCGCATCATCCCCGGAAATGAGAAAGCCATTTACCGGATGATCGATCACCTCTTTCGGCGCGAAGCGCACGTGATCTACGAAGACGGCTCGTCTCCTCCCATCCACGTCAGCGGGCACGCCAGCCAGGAAGAACTGAAGCTGATTATTAACCTGGTCAAGCCGCGCTACTTTATCCCCATTCATGGCGAATATCGCCAGCTGAAATTGCACGCGGAACTGGCGGCGTCGATGCATGGTTCCATCGGCAACGTCATGCTCATCGAGAGCGGAGACATCCTGGAATTCGACGAACTCGGCGCGCGCAAGGTCGGACGGGTCAATGTTGGCCGGGTATGCATCGACTCGGGCTCGCGCACCGACGTAGTCGAAGACCTGATCATCAAGGATCGGCGCCATATCAGCGAAGACGGCATCGTGCTGCCGATTATCGCCATCAACAAACTTACGGGACGCGTGGAGACCCAGCCGGAAATCGTGACCCGCGGCTTTGCCGCCGGTGAAGATGGATTCATGGAGAACGCACGGCAGATTGTGCGTCAAACGCTGGATGTCTCCAGCGATGAGGAGAAGGCTGACTACGGCGTCATTAAAGAAAAAATTCGCGCGGATCTGAAACGGTTCATTTCGAAGCAGACCCAGCGCCGTCCGCTGATTATGCCGGTGATACTTGAGATCTGAAGCGACAGTCAGTGCAGCTCGGTTTTGCGTGAACGCGGGCCGAGTCACAAACTTATGAGTAAGGAGGATTGACCATCGTCACTTTAGACGACATTCGACAGGCTCGTGCCCGCCTCGACGGCATCACCGTGCGCACCCCGCTGCTGGAGTGGCAGATTGAGCATAGCACTGGACGGCGCCTGTTTCTAAAGCCGGAAAATCTGCAGCCCATTGGCGCGTTCAAACTGCGCGGCGCATATAACAAGATCGCTTCCCTGTCGCCGGATGAGCGCGGCCGTGGCGTGATCTCCTACTCCAGCGGCAATCATGCGCAGGGAGTGGCCTACGCGGCACGCGCCCTTGGGGTGAAGGCGGTCATCGTGATGCCGAACAATGCTCCGGCTATCAAGCGCGAGGCCACGGCAGCGTTGGGGGCCGAAATCGTGATCGTCGGACCCGGGAGCGACGAGCGCATGAACCGGGCGCAGGAACTTGCCGCGGAGCGCGGGTATGTCATCGTCCCTCCTTACAACGATGAGAAAATTATTGCGGGGCAAGGCACGATTGGCCTGGAAATTCTGGACGAATTGCCGGATGTGGAGACCGTCATCGTGCCCGTGGGTGGAGGAGGCATGGTGAGCGGCGTCTCGGCAGCGATCAAGTTGAGCAAGCCGAGCGTCAAAGTAATCGGGGTTGAACCGGCATTGGCGGCCGATGCCCAGGCGAGCTTGCGAGCCGGCCGCCTCGTCCAATTGCCCGCCGAGCAGGTCTCGCAAACGGCCGCGGACGGGCTGCGCACCCAGAGTATCGGCCCGATCAATTTTGAACACATTCGCACTTTCGTGGACGACATCATCACCGTGAGCGAAGAGGAAATTCGCGACACCATGCGCCAGCTGGCCACGAATCCAAAGACAGTGGCAGAACCGAGTGGCGCTGTTTCCGTGGCGGGATTTCTTTTCCATGCCGATCAGTTGCCGCGGACCACGCTGAACGTTGCCGTAATCAGCGGCGGGAACATCGATCCCCAGACCCTGAAGGAAATTTCGGCCCATAGCCTGGCCCGATGAACTCCCTGCATCAAACTAGTTGGGGAACACTGGAGATGAAGCACATCTCAAAAACGCTTTTCATGCTAGTTCTGTTGGCGGGTTGCGCCTGGGCCGTGGGTAACGAGCGGGCGACGGTTTTGCGTCCGGCCAATGTTTATCTTTCGCCGGATACCGCGTCGGCTAAATTGGCGGAGGCTGAGCGCGGGCGCGAGCTGATTGTGCTGGAATCGACGCGCAATTGGCTGCACGTCGAGGCGATGCTGGGCGCGGCGCGGGTGCAGAACGGCGAAGATGAGGAGGATGTCGGACAGAAAACCGTTACGGGCTGGGTTCAGGATCGCGCCCTGGTGCGGACCTCAACGCCCAACGGCGACCGCATCCTGTTCGGCGAAGCAGTGGATTCGGAGGATCAGGCGAGCCGGCGGGGAGGGCGCAAGGGCGCCGCACAGGATGCCGCGCGCCTTTATTACCGCGTGTACGACTACTATCCGACTTCGCCGATTGCGGGAGAAGCGCTCTACCGCGCCGCCGACATCCGCTGGCAAATCGAGAAAGCAGATGTCGCCACCCGTCCTTCGTCAAAACAAAAAGAAGCCTTTCTGCGCGAGGGTATGGACGAGCAGCTCATGAAGCTGGTCATGAAGAAATTTCCGGGAACCAAGTGGTCTGACCTTGCGGCCTTTCACCTCATCGATAACAAGCTCTGTGGCGAATGGCAAGGCGCCTCGAAATGCCCGGACAAAGAAGCCGACATGTACGAAAAGTATGCCAATGAGCATCCGCAATCGCCGGCGGCGGCCGAAGCGCTGTACGACGCAGCCTATCGGCGCGCTGCCCTGATCCAGATCTACAAAACCGAAGATCAGGCGAAGAAATCCGATGAGTCCAAGGGCCGCGCGATTGCTCTTGCCCAGAAGCTTGTCTCGCAATATCCGCAAGGCGATTGGTCGGCGCGGGCACAGGCGCTCCTGTTCATGGTGCAGGCCGACGTGCCGACATACGGAAACAGCGAGTAAGCGTGGCTCGCCTGTGCCTGACTGATACTGCCTGAGCCCCTGCGAACCAAACTCTGCAAGCCGCGCCCACAGCGCTATCTGCGATACTTGTTCACCACCTCGAGGGAGGCATCTTGAACGACTACCTGCTGTCGTTGATCCTGGGGATCATCGAGGGCGTGACCGAATTTTTGCCGGTCAGCTCGACCGCGCACTTGCGCATTTCGGAAGCCTTGCTGCACATCAGCCTGACCAGCGGATACTGGAAAATGTACACGATCGTGATCCAGTTAGGCGCGATCCTTTGTCTACCGGTTTATTTCCGCGAACGCATCGCGAAGTTTCTTTCTACGTTCCCGCGGGGCGAACGCGGAGACAGAACGGTGTTCACGCATCCTCTCAGCCTGACGATCATCGCCTTTGTGGTGACCGCCATACCCGCATTCCTGTTCACCAAGATTATCGGGAAACACCTGGAAAGCTTGCAGATCATGGGGATGTCGCTGCTGATCGGCGGGGTGGTGATGTGGATCGTGGACGGCATGAATGCAAAGTCAGAAAGGGCCGGAGCGGGCGCACCCGGCGGTCGCATTCACACCTGGCACATGGAAGACATGAGCCTGGGGCAGGCGATCTGGATCGGGGCCTGCCAGATTTTATCGGCGGTTTTTCCCGGCACCTCACGCTCCATGTCCACCATCGCAGCCGGGCAGCTCGCCGGAATGTCGCGCGCCTCGGCGCTGGAGTTCTCCTTCTTTCTGTCCATCCCAACTATGGTCGTGGCCACCGGTTACGACTTGCTGAAATCGCTGCGGGGAAAAGGTGAAAATCCTATTGGCGTTTCGCAAATCGATCCCCATGGCTGGGTTGTGCTGGGCATCGGCTTCGTAATTTCCTTCATCGTCGCCTACGGCAGCGTGGCCTGGTTCATAGCATGGGTCAGGCGGCGGGGATTTGCGCCTTTCGCAGTTTATCGAATTATCATCGGAACGGCGGTGCTGGCTGGCGCCTCCAGGCTGGCGGGGTAGATTGGCCGGACTCGACCGCAGAACCACGGCTCCCCGTGGACGGACCGGCGTCCGTCCCTGCATGGTTCGTCGTATGTCCCACAGACGTCGTGGCGTTTCCTTTTAATTCGCCGGGAACATAGTTCGATACTGCCGCGCAAATGCTGCATTGTCCGCCGCGCAGATTTCTTGTCATAATCGATTGGCTCTGGCGTACACGGCATTGAAGGTTGAGGAGTAGTTTGTCCCCGGCAGCGATGCAACATACGCCTTCATGAAGTTTTTATCGCGTGTCCTCAATCCGAGCAACAACCGCCGGCTTAACGAGCTGGTCGGATTCTTGTTGTGTGTCTCCGCGCTCCTCCTTTTCCTCGCACTGGTTTCGTATTCGCCGCTCGACCCTTCTCTGAACAGCGCCTCGGTGCTGACGGGCTCTCGTTCTGCGCGCAACTGGGTCGGCATTGTGGGCGCGTTTTTCTCAGACATCCTGCTGCAGGGCTTTGGGATTGGCGCGTTCCTGCTTCCGATTGTAGCCTCGCTTATGGGAGCCCGATGGTTTCGCTCCCGCAAAGTGCAATCTCCCCTCGCCAAGGCCTTGGGCGGCTGCTGGTTTCTGGTTTTCGTGCCTGCATTGCTCGCTTTGCTGCCAGGGCAGGTGCGATGGCGCGGCGTCGTTCCCATTGAAGGCCTGATTGGCCGGATCGTGGGTGATGTGCTCATTCACTACTTAAACCTGGTGGGGGCCTACATTGTGTGCGGGGCTGTCCTGGCGAGCGCTCTATACCTCTCGACCGCATTTTCATTCGCTTCCATGCGGGTCTGGGCGCCTACCCGTTTCGCCTTTGTGCTGGCCTGGCGCGACCGCTTCCGCGATTGGCAGCAGGAACGCGCCAAGAAGAATTTGCAGAAGGAACTGGAAAAGCGCCGCGCAGCGAAGCCGGTGGTAACCGCGCAACTGGTCCAACGGACGGCGCCCGCACAGCGAGTTCCAGCGGCGCCTCCGGTTCCAGCTGCGCGCACCGGCATCGAGCGAATGGACGAACCGGATCCGTTTGACAATCAGCGCGCGGCCGCCGTCCACCGCGAAAACTCAAGACCTGAGCCCGCGGCTGCCGAGCCTGAGGTCACAGAACGCGCCGACACCACCCACAAGCCGAAGACCACGATGCCGCGAGTCGCGGGGACTTACAAGTTGCCCCCCAGCAGCTTGCTGCATCGCTCCGATGAACAGCAGGCGGTAGACGCGCAGGAACTCAAACTGCTCGCCCAGGTGCTGACGGACAAGTATTCCGAGTTCGATGTTCATGGTCAGGTTACGCAAATCAATCCCGGACCGGTGGTGACGACGTTCGAGTACAAGCCGGAAGCCGGCATCAAGTACAGCCGCATCACCAATCTCACCGACGACCTCTGCCTGGCTCTGAAGGCGGAGAGCATTCTGATCGAACGCATGGCGGGCAAATCGACGGTGGGGATCCAGGTACCCAACCGCGAGCGGGAGATCATCTGGCTGCGGGAAAATATCGAGTCGCCGGAGTTCCTCGGCTCGAAGTCAAAGCTGACACTGGCGCTGGGCAAGGACATCAACGGCCGCATTGTCGTAGCCGACCTCGCGGGCATGCCGCACCTGCTGATTGCGGGTTCGACGGGCGCGGGCAAGAGCGTGGCCATTAACGCCATGATCATGTCGATCCTCTATAAGTCGACACCCGACCAGGTGCGCCTCATACTGGTCGACCCCAAGCGCCTGGAACTCGGGAACTACGAAGGCGTGCCCCACCTGTTCACGCCGATCATTACCGAGCCGAAACTGGCCGCGAATGCGCTGAGGAATGCCGTGCGCGAGATGGAGCGTCGCCTGAAGCTGCTGGCCGAGAGACAGGTGCGCAACATCGATCAGTACAACAAGCTGTTCGACAGCGAGGGCTCTCTGAATCTGTTCGGGGAGAGTTCCGAAGAGCGTCCCCTGCCTTATATCGTGATCATCATCGATGAGTTGGCCGACCTGATGATGCTGGATTCGGGCAACGTGGAAGAGTCGGTTACCCGCCTGGCACAAATGGCACGTGCGGTCGGTATCCACCTGGTGCTCGCTACTCAACGCCCGTCTGTCGACGTCATCACAGGATTAATCAAGGCGAATTTCCCCGCCCGCATTTCGTTCCGCGTGGCGACGAAAGTGGATTCGCGGACGATTCTCGACGCCAATGGGGCCGAAGCGCTGCTCGGCAAAGGAGACATGCTGTACCTGCCCTCGGGCTCCGCGCGCGTGCACAGGCTGCATGCGCCCTTTGTAACGGAAAAAGAAATCGCCGCGGTGGTGGAATTCTGGCGCTCGCAAGGTACGGCGGAATATCAGCAGGCGTTCCTGGAAGCGCCGAGAGAAGAGCGCGAGAACGGCGCAGCCGGCGAACTGGGCGAGGGCGACGAAGGCGAGAGCGATCCTCTATACGAAGATGCGGTGCGCTTGGTAATTGAGTTTGGAAAAGCCTCGACTTCCCTGCTGCAGCGCCGGTTGCGCATTGGTTACGGACGGGCAGCCCATTTGATCGATCTGATGGAGCGAGACGGCATTGTCGGCGCCGCCGACGGTCCCAAGCCGCGTGAAGTACTGAAGCGGCCCGACTGGTTTTCCGAAGTGGAAGAATCCATGCGCTAGGCGGGTTTAGAGTAGTGAGTAGCACCTTTCCCGCACTGTCGCCAGATACTGCCGTCTCAAACCACGACCAATGCCGCTCTAGTACTATGTTCTGAGTGATTCCGGCGGTACAAATTCCCGCTGAAAAGAGACTGGCACGGGCCCTGTTGATTTGTCCTGCGTCAGTTTGGTTGCTATTGGCAACAGCCAGCCTCGCTGCCTATTGCCAGATCAGCACCGCCGGCAAGACCCGCATCTCTCCCGCCGCGCAAACCGCTTATCAGCATGGAATGGAGGCGGTCCAGGCCCGCGACCTGGCAACGGCAAAAAGTGATTTTGAAAGGGCGGTTCGCCTGGCGCCGAGTAGTCCCGATGCTCACAATTCATTGGGATGGGTCATGCTTAACCAGGGTGACCTTCAGCATGCGATTGCGGAGTTCCACAGTGCGCTTCGGCTCAAGCCGGGATTCACTCAAGCTCACATCAACCTGGCTAATGCGCTCGCACACTCGAATGATCTGGACGGCGCCTTAGCCGAGGCACGGACAGCAGTCACATCAGCGCCCAAGGACTCTGAAGCTCACCGCACGCTGGCGCAGGTCCTAAGCTTCCGGAAAGATCTTCCCGCGGCAATTGCGGAAATGAAAAAGGCGATCGAGCTCGATCCCAAGCGTCCGGATTTGCAGGATGAACTGGGGTCGCTATTCGCCCAGTCGCAAAACTTCGATCAAGCCAAGAAGCAATTTCAACAGGCGCTCGCAGTCGATCAGCAATACGAGCCCGCGCAGCTTCATCTGGGCGTGGCACTCGCTACAGCCGGCGACAGGGAGGGCGCTGAATCCGCACTGACGCAAGCGGTCAAGCTTGAGCCCGAGGATGGCCTTGCGTGGTACTACCTGGGAGGAGTGTTCGAAACGAAGGGCGATACAACGGGCGCGCTGCACGCATACCAAAAAGCGGCGGATCTTCGGCCAGAAATGCCGGCAATCCAAACACACCTTGGACTGTTGCTGCAGAAACTTGGCGATCCGGAAAAGGCCGCGGCCGCGTTCGCGAAGGTCACGCAAGCCATGCCGAACGATGCCGACGCCGACAACAATCTTGGATTGGCGCTCATGCAACACGGCGAGGGAGACGCCGCGGTCAAGGAGTTCCAGTCCGCTTTGAAGCTGCGGCCCGATGACGCGGGCATACGCGCGAATCTCGGGGTCGCGTACTTGCAGAAATCCGATTTCGATGCCGCTGAAAAGGAGTTGCGTGACGCGATCAAGCTGGCACCGGATAAGGCCGACTTGCACTACAACCTGGCGCTCGCATTGAAGTTCAAGGACAATCTACCCGGCGCAATTTCTGAGTTACAGGAGGCCACGCGGCTCGATCCCAGGCTGGCCGACGGCTTCTACACGCTCGGAGTAACACTTTGGCAAAAGGGCGAGTTCCCTGCGGCCGCGGAACAGCTGCAGCGCGCGATCCAGATTCAGCCTAATTACGCCGAGGCGTACTACACTCTCGGCACCGTGCTCAAGCAGATGAACAAGCTTCCCGAAGCGGCTGACTCGCTGCGCCAGGCAATACGGCTGCAGCCGGATTTCGTGGGCGCGCACACTACGCTCGCGGCGGTGCTGCGGCAGATGGGCGACAGCGCTGGCGCGGAATCCGAAAGTAAAACCGCGGCGCAGATTACGAAGGAGAAGACCGGCATCCAGGCAGCCACATTCGCAACCAACTCCGGCAAACGCCTGCTGACGGCAGGCGATCTGGACGGCGCCATTTCACAGTTTCGCAATGCGACCAGGCTTGCGCCGAGCTATGCGCCCGCGCATTATCAGTTGGCAGTGGCGCTGTCACGCAAGGGTGAATCGAGCGAAGCCGGCGAGGAATTCAAGAAAGCAGCGGAGTTGGATCCAAAACTGAGCCCACCCTAGGCGGGTTGGGAAAACACGTAAAGCTGTCTGCGCCATGAGCGGCTTGGGTGAGGTCAAGAGGCGTCGACGGTCTAGCCGCCGCTTTTTCTTATGACCAAGATCTGACTTTCCACCGGAACGCCACGCGTGACTTTCACCCGCAGCACCGCCTCGAAGGGCTTCAGTTGGCCGGTGTTGGTCACGCTCATACGCGTGAGCAGTTCTTCTACGGAGCTCTGGCGACATACGTATTCGGCAGCCGCCTGCGTGCCCATGGTGGTGGTCCCTGCGAGGATGAGGACCCAGCGCGTGGGATTCAGACCAGGGACGAGGCCGATCACCGCGTAATCCTCGCTCAACGGCAGTTTTGATGGGGTGCCGAGAAAATACTTTGGCTCGTCGGGCTGGGGATGCACATTCACGATGGCAAGATCCCCTTTGCGCGGCCCGGAATCCATTCGCTGAAATACAAATTCATGGGTGCTGGGAATGTCGCGCAGGGTGAGATTCTCCGCCGGCGATCCCACGAAAATCAGGTTGTTATTCTTGGCATCATCCAGGGTGAACAGGCTGCCACGCTTGATGCGAATGCTCCGATGCAGCAGCGCGAACACCCGATCTAGCTCGTGCACCGCCAGCACCTCGCCGACACCCGTGTAGTGATCGAGAATGACATCGTGATCGCGAGAGTCATGCAAGGCGTCGAAGTAGCGCATGCCAGTCTCGGGACGCCCCACGAACGCGCCGTTGCTGAAGATGACTTGCGGTTCCTCTGCGCCGGATACAAAGCCATTCCAGAAAATCCGAAATGCGGCAGGTACCGGCTCATCCTGGCCGGAAGCACCGGCCACGGCGGTCTTACGACTGGAGATCATACCTAGCAGCGCTGCCACCGAGAGTGCTAACAGAAATGCCAGCACGACCGTGGCAAAGACCCAGGCGCGATTCCCCGACTGCGCCTCCCCCATGCGCAACTCGTGCTCAGGCATTGCGGGAGTCCTGTCAGGAGTGCGGTGGTGAAATGAGAGAAGGTACGAACCCTTGGGCACTTCAACGACGATGGGATCGTCGGCGCCTTCGTGCGCGTAGTATTCGGCGAGTTTCAGCCGGAGCCGGCTGGCTTGGACTCGAATGGTGGAATCCGACTGGGGATCGAAATCCGAGGGACGCCCGAAAACTTCGGTCGCAATCTGGTATTCCTTCAACGGCACGCCCGGATGATCGACTGCCCGCTCGGCTAAATAACGCAATAACCGGCACAGCGATTCCGAACCGTGCAGGACTTTGCTTGCGGTAATCCGGTCAATCTGCCCCAGATATTGTTCTCTCTGGGATACGCGTGGCCCTGTTACATGCATGTGACAACAAGGTAACAAGCTGTTCCCGCCACTGCAAGGGTTGAGCTTACTCTTTTAACGGTTACAAACCTGATGAAACTTCGTTGTTGGTTATGGCTTCTGATAGAAGCCCACACCCATATGGAAGAGTGAGGTGAGGCTGTGAATCGCGAATGAGAGCGGTCATGCTCGCGCTATTCGCTCGATGTAAGTGGCGGGAAAATTAGAACTTGCTTCAGATCTCGCCGATTGCGAAGTCATTTTGAACCAAGTCGCGCGAAGATAGTTGCTTCATCTTCTCTACTCTTTTCCATAGCAGCGTACGTTCATGGTTCCGAAAAATGTATAGCGGATTTTGGATTCGCCGCAATGCGTGCAGCTCCAAACAATGCAATCAAGAATTTACGACGGCAACAACTTCGGCGTGTTAGCTGCACAGTAAATAACAGACGTGTGCTAGGGGTGTCTCTGAGGATGGCGAGTGCTTTGGATAACATCTGCGGGTGAATCCTCGCGTGGTTGTGCGACCGCGTTGAAAGCACCGAACGCTTCTCTCCCGGGCGCCTTTTCTTCCCACTTGTTTCACGGATAATCCGAGCTGCCATCGCACTCGGATGCGGTAGGAGGAGGGCAATGAGGAAGTCAGCGGTTCTTCACTTGATTGCCGTGTGCGGCTTGGCTTGTTTCCTCTCCACAGCGAGCGCTCACGGTCAGGCGGTATACGGAAGTATCCTGGGTACAGTCACAGATCCGCAAGGCGCAGCCGTACCTAATGCGAAGGTCACGGTTACCGATCAGCGCAAGGGTACGTCGGACACGGCGACCACGAACGGAGACGGCAATTACTCCGTCACCCACCTGATTCCAGGTATTTACAGCGTGCATGTCGAGGCCCAGGGATTCAAATCCATGGACCAGAAGGACATCAATGTTTCCGCCGATAGCGGCGCGCGTGTGGATGGCCAGCTACAGGTCGGCTCTACCAGTGAGTCAGTTGAGGTGACGGCGGAAGCTCCGCAGCTTAAAACCGACCGCGCCGACGTGGCCATTGAGTTCAATCAGAGATACGTCGAAGACCTGCCGGTTCTGAACCGCAACTTCACCAGCTTCGAGCTTCTTTCCCCCGGCACGCAAAAGCTGGTTGGCTGGAGTCACGCGGCAACTGAAAACCCGCAAGGCGGCCAACAAATCTTTGTGAATGGCCAGCACTTCAGCGGAACAGGCTTCGAATTGGACGGCACCGACAACCAGGATCCCATCCTTGGGATCATTGTCGTGAACCCCAACTTGGAAGCCATTCAGGAAACGAAGATCTCTCTCCAGAACTATGACGCCGAATTCGGCAAGGCAGTCGCGGGGCTGGTGACCGTGCAGACTAAGTCGGGCAGCAACGACTTGCATGGCAGCGCTTTCTGGTTCCGCCGCACGGATGCTTTGCAGGCGCGCGATCCGTTTACGCAATTCGCTCCCGACCCACTGACCGGACGCTTCATTCCGCCTTCGCGCTGGCAGCAGTTCGGCGCGACCATCGGCGGTCCGATCATCAAGAACAAACTGTTCTTCTTTGGCGACTACCAGGGAACGCGGCAGGTGGTGGGCATCACGAACCCATTGTCCATTCCAACCAGTACCGTGCTGAGCACGTGCACTGCGTCGACGGGGTTCTGCGACTTGAGCCAGTATCTTGGTCAGGTACCCGGTGGCGGACAGGTTTATGACCCTACGACCGGTGACGCGAAGGGCAACGGCCGGACGCCGTTTGCTGGTAACCTGATTCCAGTCAGCCGGCTATCGCCCCAGGCCGTCGGTATCCTGAAGGCGTTTCCCACGCCGCAGAGCAGCGGCATCAACCACAACTTTATTGCTTCGGGTGGTGGGCCGTTCACCCAGAACAGCTTTGACACTCGCGAAGACTACAACTACAGCGACACGTTGCAGATCTTCGGACGCTTCAGCCTCGATTACTTCAGCCTGTCGGGCGGCGGATCGCTGCCTTCGGTCAATGGTCTTCCTGCGTTGAACGGAATCGGCTTCGGTCCAGGCGGCTTGGCGGGCAGTTCGAATGTCCACAACATCAGCCTGGCGACGGGATTCACCAAGACCCTGAGCGCTACCCTGCTGACCGACTTCCGCTTCGGGTACTTCCGGTACAATCCGCAAACCGCGAAACCGGATGCCGGCACTCCCATGGATACCTTCGGCATTCCGGGGCTGAATAATCCTGCGCAGGCCGATGCGACCGCAGGTTTGGCTGCTTTCTTCCTAGGCGGCCAGGATCTGGGCACGAACGGGGCGCCTGCGAACGGCAACCAGGGCCAGGCGATCACCAACTTCGGTGACGGCTTGAACGTGGGCCGTTGCAACTGCCCCTTAACCGAAAACGAGCACCAGTATCAGTTCGTGAACAACTGGACGAAGATGCTGGGCAATCACCAGGTCAAGTGGGGGGGCGACATACGTTTCGCGCATAACCTGCGCGTTCCCAGCGACGCCAACCGCACCGGCCAACTGAACTTCAGCCCGGAAGGCACATCGCTCGCAGGTAATGGCGGGTTGGACCTGGCGACGTTCCTGTTAGGCGACGTGACCAGCTTCCAACGCTATGTCAGCACGAGCCTGGACGCGGCGGAAAGCCAGAAGCGGCTCTTCCTGTACGGTCAGGACACCTTCCGCATGACGCCAAAGTTGACCATCAACTACGGCTTGCGGTGGGAGCTATACACGCCGGAGAGCGTTAACGGCCGTGACAAGGGTGGATTCGCGAATATCCGCGGCTTTGGCAACAACGGTCTGGGCGTGGTTCGTGTAGCTGGCGAAGGGCCCTATGGCCTGAACGGCAACATCGGAAACAACCTGACCGCCTTCGCTCCACGCCTGGGCATCGCTTATCAACTCAACAGCAAGACGGTGCTGCGCATGGGTTATGGCCGCAGCTTTGACATCGGCGTGTTCGGGTCGAACTTCGGGCACACCGTCACCCAGAACCTGCCGGTGTTGGTTAACCAGCAATTGGCGGCCAGCAATCTGTTTACAGGAGCTTCCGACAATTTGACACCAGTGTTCACGATCGGATGCCCGGCGACGGGTTGTACTGCCTACAATGGCGGACCGACGTTGAGCACGCCGACTCCGTACCAATTTCCAACCAAGTTCGCCAACGGCCAACTGCCACTGCTAGGTCCGGCCAACAACGTTTCGCCGAAAGCTCGACCCACCTCACAGGTGCTGCCGACGCTCGACGCCTGGAACGTGACTATACAGCGGCAACTGACCAATACTCTCTCGCTGGAAGCTGCGTATATCGGCAACAAGGGCACACACGTATTCGCCGGAGACAGCCCTTCATACAATGCGAATCCGCCAAGCATAGTCGGCTTCGCTCAGGGTGTGGACCAGGCGCATCGCAGACCACTATTCAACCGGTTCTCGACCCCCTGCGTCGACGTGACCTGCACGGCGCCAGTAGTGCTCTGCTGTTCGAGCGACATTGGCAACTATCTAGGCAATGACGCGAACAGCATCTACAACGCACTGCAGATCAAAATGGAGAAGCGCTTCAGCCAGGGGCTGCAATTCCTCTCGCATTACACCTTCTCCCATGCCAATAAGTACGACAGCAACTACTACGCAATTAACCATGCCATAGCGTATGGCCCGGACGATCAGAACCGAAATCACGTTTGGGTCAACAACGTTGTGTACGAACTACCCTTTGGCAAGGGAAAATCGTTTTACGGGAACGCGGGGCGAGCGATGGACCTGATCGTCGGTGGCTGGCAGATCTCCGACACCATGAACTGGAGCAGCGGCCTGCCATGGACTCCGAGCACGGCAGAGTGCGGATCTGAAGAAGACGTAGGCATCTGCCGTCCCAACCGCGGTACCGGCTCGTTCCACACGGGCGCGGGAAAGTTCGACCCCATCGCTCACACGGTGACGTTCTTCACGCCGCTACCCTCGCTTAGCGGCCCATTTACCGACCCCGGTAAAGGTCACCTCGGGAACATTGGAGTGTTCAGCTTCCGCGGGCCTCGTGCATTCTTCGACGACGCCTCGGTGAGCAAGAACTTCGGTATTACAGAGCGTGTCAGGGCGCAGTTCCGGATGAATATCTACAATCTGTTTAACCATCCAGTGCTGGGCTTTAACTCCAACCAGAGCGGCACCGGGCAATGTATAGACTGTCCCAAGGCCGGCAAGATCAATTCGATCGAAGCGGATTCGTCGCCCGGATCGACGAGCGGCATGCGCCAGGTCGAGTTTGCGCTCAAGCTGAGTTTCTAAAAAGCTACGACGTACAACGCTGGAGGGGAGTCTTCGGGCTCCCTTTTTTTATTGCAGGCAAGAAGTCGCTGAGCACGAGAAACAATTCAAGGCGGGCAGCGGTTGGAAAACTTTGTGCTCTAATGGTGATCAACAACATCCCCAGGTGGATTCTTATGCTTGCGGTTAAGGCATCTCTGCTCGTCCTGCTGGTCTGCGGATCAGCCTGCGCCCAGGACAACACCGCGAATCCCGCGCCTTCTGCCGGAAGGTTGCAGGCTGGCGAGTCAACGTCACCAGAATCGGCTTTTGCGGAGCCCCGGAGGCTCCTGCAGCAAGGCAAAAGCGACGAAGCCATTGCCCAGCTTCAGCAACTGGCAACTCAGCGGCCAGGGCTCAAGGGGCTGTCACATGAATTGGGAGTCGCCTATTACAAGAAGGGCGATTACTTGAAGGCGGTGGATGCATTCAAAAAAGCAGTAGCTGAGGATGCCAATGACAGCGAGGGGGTCCAGTTGCTGGGACTGTCGTACTACCTGGCGGGACGTCCCGCCGAGGCGATTCCGTACCTGGAAAAAGTTCAGACGTGGTTTCCGCGCGCCAATGTAGACGCGTCGTACATTCTGGGGCTCTCTTACATCCAGTCAAAAGATTACGTGCAAGCCCGAAAGGCATTTGCCCGCATGTTCGATGTGTCGCCGGACTCCGCTCCCGCTTACCTGTTTACGGCTCGAATGCTGCTGCGGCAGGAGTTCGTTCCTGTCGCCGAGGAATATGCCCACAAGGCGGCGGAACTCGATCCCAAGCTGCCCCTGGTGCACTACCTGCTCGCCGAGCTGTATTTATTTAAGTCGCAGATCGGGGACGCCATTAGCGAACTGCAAAAGGAGCTGGCGCTGAACCCGGGATACGCGCCCGCGTATTACAAGCTTGGGGATGCCTACTCGAGAGTGCAGAAGTTTGACGATGCGGAGCGGGTACTGCAGCGTTCCATCTGGCTCGACTCTACTTCAACTGGCCCTTACATTCTTATGGGCAAGGTACTGGAAAAGAAAGGAGAAACCGAGTTGGCAGTACGCGCTCTGCAACGCGCCGCCACGATGGATCCCAACAACGCCATGACCCATCACCTGCTGGGACAAACTTACCGTGAGATGGGCAAGACCGCGGATGCGGATCGAGAACTGCACGAGGCGCAGCGCTTGCGCGAAGCCCAGGACGCGAAAGAGTGAAGTCACCGTCCGCTGGCTGCGGCCGAAGATCGCTCTTGCTGAGCGCTGCCTGCTGAGCCTGCTCGCTGGCCAGGCGGTCTACCATGTCTGCCGGCAGGGCGTGTAACAGCGCAAGAAACGCGGCATTGGTCCAGCCGAAGCCGATGACGTTCTGCTGATAACCGACAGAGACGTTGGCTTCGGTAGAACGATTTACGACGTTGTATTTCTCGACGATGATTCCCTGCTTGCGAAAATTTTCCGCGACGGTCGAGAGGAATTTGTAGGAAACGCGGTTAGCGTCATCGTCGAAACCATAACGACGGAGTCCCTCGATGGCGACCAACTGGGTGGGCGCCCACCCATATGGGTAATCCCACTGTCCGCCAGTATCATGGGGACTCATGTCAAGGCCGCCGGGCTGTTCAAAAATTCTGAGGTTCGCGGCCAAGGCCTTGGCTTGCTCCGGCGTGGCTAGTCCTGCCCACAGGGGGTAGTAGGTCGTGATGTAGTCGTAGGTGGACTTCGTCTCCGTTTTGAAGTTGAAGTCCATAAAGAGACCGCGCTTCTGATCCCATAAATACTGGTTCATGCGCTGCTTGCGCTCGGCCGCGCGGCGGCTCCAGGTTACGGCGTCATCCTGGTGACCGAGCAGCTTGCTCATCTGCTCAAGGTCCTTCTCGGTCTTGTAAAGCAGGCTGTTGAGGCAGACGGGCGCAAAGTCGTGAGTGTGGGAACCGAACGGGCCGAAGCGGTACGAGATGTCGAATCCCGACTCGCGCATGCTGCGGTCGCCTTTATAAAAGTCCGGGGTTAGCGCGTAGGTCTTGAGGACCTGGCAGCGCGGCGTGCCGGGAAACTCGCGATAGCTCTCACACAGTTGCAGGGGGAAGGTGAAGCCGATGACATCTTTGTCGTCCGGCTTGACTTCAACAAGCTCGCCTTTAGCCTGCTCGGGATGATCAAGATAGTACGCGGCTACTTTGCGGTAATATCCGTTCTCGTCCTGCAGTCCTTCCGCTACGGGACCTTCGCCAAAGTCGTAATAGCGGGCTAGTCCGGTGTTGCCGGCGAGGTGAGGGTCGCGAACCCATAGCTCATAGTCGCGGTTGGCGTAATTGTACGCCCGTGCCAGCCAATCGCGATCGTCTTTCCCTGCCTCTTTTTCCGCTTCGTAAACACCAAGGATCATCGAGGTGAGAAACGGGGGCTGCGATCGGGTTAGGTAATACGCGCGATTGGCGTTGAGAACTGCGCCGTAGTGCTCGATCTCAAAGAAAAAGTTGTCAACCATTCCGCGAGCCAGATGGATGCGCCCATCCTGTAGCAGGCCGCGGATGATGAAATAACTGTCCCAGCCATACATCTCGTTAAAGCGTCCGCCGGGTACGACGTAAGGATTCGGCAGAAAGAGCAGAGCGGCAGGACTAAGTATTTTTGTGTCAATCTGGCCGAGTTTGTGGATCACCACCGGAAGGTGCTGGATAGTAACCTTACAACTTTGCTGAAGTTTCTCGAGCTCCGGAGGTTCGGGGAAATCGGCCGGGAGATACAGTACAGCTCGCGCGGACAGCTTGGGATCGACCACGCTTTCGCAGCGCGTCATCGACCTGGTCAGGGTGTTCCAGCCGGAAGAAATGTAGTTGAGAATGGGCTTCAAACCGGCGTCGGTCGCGGTCTTCGCGGCAGTTTGCGCCTGGGCTGGGAGCAACAGCGAAAGCCATATCGCACACCAGACGAGCGCCGAGACACGCACCTTGCGTACTTGGATCATGCCTGTGTTTCCCACCATTCCTGTAGCTCAGACTATATGAGAGATGCGGATGTATTCAATGGAAGATGCGCCGAGAGCCGAGCGAAAGAAATAGGCGTGAACTGTATGTGGAAGGTGGATGTAACAAGGTCGAACCAGGCGCAACGATTCCCCGGCTATGGATTCTCGCTGGAAGTGGTGGCGACCTGATGTCTTCGCAGCCAATCGTCGGCCTGCTGCTGGGCTGCCAGCACTTGCGCCCGCGTCATCCTCGAGGTAAGCGCGGCGGCGCGAAACTTGCTGCCCTCGTCTCCTCCAGCGCGCGCCAGGATGCTCCAAAAATAGGCTTTGCTAATGTCCTTGGAAACTCCCATGCCACCCCAGTAATACGCGGCCAAGGTGGCCTGGGCAACCACGTGACCCTGTTCGGCGGCACGGTTGAACCATTGGGCCGCCTGAGCGTAGTCCTGCGGGACATCTTCACCCGTCGCATAACGGGAACCCAGCGCGAATTGAGCGTTGGCGTCGCCGTGCTCCGCCACGGTGCGCAACTCCTCTAAAGTGCCAGGCAGCGAGGTATGACGAGCAAATTCGGGAGCCTGGATAGGTTTCGTGATCCTTTGCTTCGCGGCGGCGTGGGCTTCGACCTTCTCCTGAATCCACGGCGCCAGCACGTAGCCCAAGACGAGTGCAATCAGCGCCGCGGCGGCGATCAAGAGCACGAGATGGGATCGTGGCACAGGGATCCCAGCGTCCGATTTGTTTTGATCTGCTTCGCCTGGAGCTTCGGTCCCAAACAGCGTACCGCTGTAGCCGACCCACGACCCAGGCGTTGCCTGCACCGCTGGCGCCGTATCCAGGACTGTCGCAATCAGACCCGCGATGCGCTGCAAGAGTGCGCAATCGGCATCGCCAAAGTGATTCGGCGTTGGAGAAAAGACTTCCAGAAGGCCCACTACTTGATCATGGCGAATGACGGGACCAGCCAGAATGGATCGTATGCCGAGTTGCTGACAAGTGTCGCGGTCGACCAAGTCGTTGAGGTCGGTGTCATCGCAGCGCAGCAATTCTCCCGCACGAACGCATGCACCGGAAAATCCTGACCCAACCTGCAATTTGCTGCCGACGCTTGGCGCATGGGACCCCGAACTCGCGCGACAGACCATGATTTCCTCAGCCGCTGACTCGTTCGGCCGAACCGCGATCGCGGCACCAGTTGCCCGCGTAAGCTGTTGGGCGCGAGCCGCGATGACCTGGAATGCTTCGTCAGGATTGCCGGAGATTGGTTGCAGTTCCTGCTCTAACTCAGCGATGACATCGGTTGCCGTTCGTAAAGCGTCAGTGGAGGGAGTTTCAATGTGGCGTGGTGTCACTATTGCGGATGTGTTGGCAGGCGCGCCAGCGGCCGTAGCGATCGGACTTTCGCCTTGCACTGCATCCTGGTGCTTCGAATAAGCCACCAGTGCGTTCACCATCAACCATTGCCTGAGCTCCTGGAGCGGCTCTTCGCCAAGTTGCTCGAAACGGATGCCCGCACGGCCGCGCTGGTCTGACCATATGACCAGACCTGCGGCTCGAATTTTCGGTGTCTCCCCCAAATCAAGAGCAAGGTTGACGCGATCATTAGGCCTGAGCGGTGGCTCTGCCTGCAGAGCAAGACCGTCTTCACTGATGTCAATGATTTCGCTGAGATCGAGCGCGGTGCGGCCGGGATCGTCTGCCAGGCTTGCGTATCCGGGGGAATGGATGCGGTGCCGTGGCCGGCAACGGCGATTGCGCGGAAGCGCGTTCTGCTCGGCTGTGGTCACCGCCGGATGAACGTTTTCCATGGCCAGATCAGGTACATCTTACCCTAGTTCTGGCTTCTCAGCTCCTGAGTTCTCATCGAGGAGTACCCCAGGTGAAATCTGCTTAGGGCAATGATGCGGGTGGGGGATCAGCAGGTCTTTACGTCGCGTCGGACGCGTTCACTTGCGGAAAGCTCCAAAGCCTACGCGCACCTGCAGCGTGTTCACGCCCGGGTTGGGAGAGGTCAGACCAGCATTTGAAATGTGCATGTAGCGAAGGTCGAAGCTTACGTTATGGCCGCCCCGCAAATAGTGGAAGCCCAAGGCCGCGCCCGACGTGAAATTTACGCTGGAGGTATGAGAGGGCACTTCGTGAGTCGTAAAGAGCGTCCCTCCTCCGAGCTCGAGGTAGGGTACGAGCGCGCCGCGCTGCACGAAATTCCACTTCAAGACCAGCGGATTTACGCCCGCGCCGTAAGCTGTATTGGCAGGTTGGAAGACGAGGAAAAAAGGCACTGCATCAACCGCATATTCGAAACTACCGCGCAGAAAGCCCGGCCCATGCGGGTCGGTAAGCACCCAGCCGTAGCGCAGGCCGGCATTCCAGACCCCGGTGTGCGACGTACCGCCTGGTACGGAGTGCCCGGCGCCCATCCAAAGCTGAATCTCGTGATCCCCGGCTTGCGGTCCACGTTGTGCTGCGGCAATCGCGCTAAACAGCAGTAACAGGGCACACAATCTGCGCATGCGGCTCCTTTGGTGCCGATCTCTTATTGGCGCTGGCATCCGGGGAGATGAGGCCGTTGTGCTTTCTCCTTTCCCCCACGTTCGTGCCATAGACGTGCAGGTCAGGATCGACGATTATACGAGGGCCGTCCCCCGTAGCGGCAGAGTCCTGCTGCCTGCTCAGATTTACCAGTTCAATTCAGAAGCAGCGCCACGGGACCCATGAATCTCGCCACCGTCTTGGTACGTTGTCAGCAGCTCTTTGAACTCTTCAAAGATGAAGAGGGCCAGGCCGTCAGCGAATATGCCGTGATGCTGGCGGTGATCATGGTTCTGGTTATCACATCGCTATGGCATATTGCGACCAATGCCAGCCGTACCTTCATAGAAGTCGGTTCCCAGATACGCTGATTGTCGTAATCAAATTATTCCAGTCTGCCCTGAAGATGTAACCTGCCCATTGTTCCCGCAGCGCAATCTTTCAGTTCAAATTTCCCACATTGCTCGGGGGTCAATTTTTGTTCGGGAATAGATGCCGGAGCAGCACGTATTCGTTCACCGGCTGGTCATCCTGCAGGGCTGGAGTCTGGGGTGAAAGGGCGATGACAGCGCTGATCGGAATCTCGCCGCGCAAGAGTTGATCAAACTGACCCTCGACCGTCGCCGCCGGCCCCCACTCGAGAAAATCGAGAGCCGCTTTTGATGGCAGGCGATTGGCCGATTCACTGGCGGATTTTGCCGGTATTGGAGTCATGCTGGCGAAGAAATGAATGCCGAAATGGGTTACGCCTCGGAACATGCGCACGTAGGGAAATGAGTCGGTGATAGCTCGCAAAGCCGCCACCTTGTCGACGGGATCGCCGCCCGGCAACCACTGCTGCAGTATTCCTCCAGCACGCAGACGTTGTTTCGCCAGCGCATAAAACTCCCGCGAGTACAACAGGCTTGAACCCGCCGCCTCCACCGGTGGAGGCGGATCCACGGTGATGACGTCGTAGGTATCTGTCGAGCGCTCCAGGTAGCGGCGGCCGTCGTCGATAACGACGCGTGACTGTGGCGAACGCAACACCTGGTCCGCATCGGCGTGAAAATAAGAAAACAGGCGGGGCACGCTGGGCGTTAGTTCCACCACCGTGGAATGAATTCCCCAGGACAGAGCGGAGCGATGCGTGGTGCCCATCCCAAAGCAGATAACCAGCACATCGTGCGGGTTTGCAACCAGGGCGAGAGGCACATGCACCATGAACTTTGTGACCGGGGTCAGGCTGGTCATGCCATTGCCGTTGACGAGCAGGTGCTTGTCGTCTCGCGAGGCACCCTCCGCGATAACCGTTGCGCTCGAGTCCCGCATGACCCGGCGTATGGGAAATTGAGCTTCGTAAGGGTGAGTTCCGAAAACCAGGGCACATCCGGCGAAGAGTAATCCGGCAGTGATTAAGGCTCTATTCCAAGTGTGTTTGGTGGATCCTTTCTCCTGCTGGGCGCTTTTCGCATAGAAGCCGACCGCAAACCATGGTGCGCTGAGTAGGACTGTGGTCCAGCGTTCGCTCAAGTGCGGCAGAAGCAAAAATCCGGCGATCAGCGGCCCCAGAATGCACCCGGCAACATTAATCGCATAGGCCGATCCTGCAGCGCGAGGATCTCCTTTGGATTCGCGGTCGATGAGCAAGGGTGTGACGAATCCTGCCGCCATCGCCAGCGGAAACACTCCCAGAGGAAGCCGGACGCGGTGTCCAATGTGCAGCAGGGGGTCGGCAGCTACAAGCGAGATCAGCCCACTCACCCCGACGAGCGGCCAAATGAAACCATTTGTGGATAGCAGCGCCAGCTTGCTGCGCCGGTAGATCTTGGTTCCAAGGAAGGTAGCTATGAGATAGGTCGCCAGGATGGCGGCAAATGCGTAGACCATGGTGCCGAGGTACGGTGTGAAGAGCCTGACCCACACCACTTCCATGCCCATGCTGGTCAGCCCCGTCGCAAACAGGAGACAACGCGTCCCGGTGTTTGGCGGACGGTGCCATTCGCGGGAGATTTGCGGCGAAGGCGCGTCTTCAATCTCAACAAGGGGAGGAGCGTACCGGCTCCGGATTGCGGCGCAACCCGCAATAGCGAAATTCAGCAGCGCGCCAACCCGCAACGTACCGGAAAATCCCAGTTCTTCTATCAGAAGAAGCGGAAAGATGGCTCCCGCCATCGCACCCAACACATTGGCGAGGTAAAGATAGCTGAACGAACGTTGCGAGTCCGGGTTCGAACCTCTTAGCGCCGCCATCGCCACCGGAAAAGTCGCGCCCATGCAGGCGCACCACGGCAGCAGCGATAACGCCAGGCAGATTCCGGAGACCAGCGAGTACGAGAACGAAGTCCAATCCAGTGTGCCGCCGAGGCGCGTTAATAGCTGGTGTCCCAAGTTCAATTCGTGCGGGACCAGGAAGGCGGAAATGCCAATCAACAACTCGGTCGCTGCGTAAATTAAAATGGGGGGAAACTTCGTCCGGGCGCGCCGGATGAGCTGGCCACCTGCCCACGATCCCAAGCCCAGCCCTGCCATGAACACCGAGAGAAAGGTAGAGACGAGCACGGTAGTGACGCCAAAGCGCGCCATTGCCATGCGCAGCCACACCAATTCATACAAAAGGCCGCAAAATCCGGAAACAAAAAAGAAGCCGTAAAACCAGGGCACAACCCGGCCCGGGGATTTTCCGGCCATAAGCCTTGCCGAGATTGGACCAGTTCCTACCGCCATTTCCTCTCCGCTGGACTTGCGGCGTTGAAAATGCCTAGAGTGAGATCCCGCCATCCACAGTCATAATCTGTCCGGTGATGAAGTGGGGAGCCGTGGCAAAAAATAAAACCGCCGTGGCAACGTCTCCCGCGCATCCGTTGCGTTTCATTGGAGTCTGACCCGCCATCCTCTTCATAAAGGCAGCCGCTGACTTTTCTCCCAGATCGATCATGCCTGGAGCGACACAGTTCACCGCGATTTCGGGCGCCAGCGCCTTGGCCATCACCTTAGTAAGCATATGGAGCGCGGCTTTCGACGAACAATAGTGGGCATGCGTCACCCACGGCTGGATCCCCCCCAGTGAGCCAACATTGATGATCTTCCCCCGGCGCTCGCGAACGGTCTTCAGCGCCTCGCGAGAAACCAGGAACGGGCCACGAGCATTCGACGCGAAGATCTCATCCCACTGCTTCAGGGTCAGCTTTTCAAAATCCACCGTCTCGTAATTCGCGGCGTTGTTCACCAGGATGTCGATGCCGCCCAGTTCCCGCACTGCCTCTTTGATCGTGGCCTTGACACTTTTCTCCTGGGTCACATCACAGCGCAAGGCGACCGCGCGAACGCCAAAACTGGCGAGGTCGATGACCGTATGCTGCGCCTCCCGCGCGGAGGTCAGGAAGGTAATGGCAATATCTGCGCCAGCTTTTGCAAGCGCTAAGGCGCAGGCGCGGCCGAGGCGTTTCGCGGCGCCAGTAATCAAGGCGGTCTTCCCGTAAAGAGGACGATCTGAATCGCTCGACATTGCTGGGATTGTAATTGATCGGGCGAAAGCGGCCTGCCCAGAGCTGATTATGGTCAACAGCGGCAAAACTTGCTACACTCCGCGCATAATGCAGGCCCGGGAGGTGGTCGTCTACTCGCGCAAAGGCTGCCATCTGTGTGAAATCGTCAAAGAAAGCCTGGCAAAGCTGCAGCGCCAGGGTGGCTACATTTGGCGTGAAGTGGATGTCGACTCTGACGAAGAGCTGCGCCGGCAGTTCACGGATGAGGTTCCGGTTGTCTTCATCAATGGCAGGAAAGCATTCAAGTATCGCATGGACGAACGCGAATTCCTGCGTAAACTCGCGAGCTAAACGGCCTCTTGCCGCTTGTCCAGCGGTGCTTGATCCCGGCTTCTCGTCCTATAATCTTGCCGATGCTCCGGACCCAACTTTACGCCGATCCTCGCGGCCTTTTCCTGCATGACGTGATTCTGAAATCATGCCGCCGTCTGGGGACCAAGACTGCAATCATTGATCCCTGGGCGAATGCTCGCCTTTCGTACGCAGAATATGGCGAAAGGATGGAGGCAGTGGCGAAGGGGCTGGTCGCGGCGGGTCTACAGCGGGGTGAAGTCGTCGCGATTTTCCTGCTGAACTCCTGGGAATTCTGCGTCGCGTATCACGCCATTACCCTGGCCGGTGGTATTCCTACCCTGCTGAATCCCGCTTACCGCGAGCGCGAGGTGCGGTATCAACTGCAGAACTCGGGCGCGGTCTTTTTGATTACGGCCGGCGAATTAATCAGCCAAATTGATTTATTAGGGTTACCGAATTTGCGGCGCGTATACGTTCGCGGTGAGATCAAAGGCGGCGACGATTTCACGCAATTGCAGCAACCCGTTACGGCCGGCATTCCCGCGCCGACGACACCGCCGGAGCAGACCGTAGCCGCGCTTCCCTATTCGAGCGGAACGACGGGCCTCCCCAAAGGGGTAATGCTGTCGCATTACAACCTGGTCGCAAATATCTACCAATTTGTCGCGCCCCATGCCTCTGAGATCAGCCAGGCCGACACGCTGCTCTGCTTCTTGCCGCTTTATCACATTTACGGCTTGAACGTGGCGCTTAACTCCGTTCTGGCATTGGGCGGCACTCTTGTGCTTATGCCCCGTTTGAATGTGGAGAACCTCCTGCGGCTCATGGTGGAGGAACGGGCAACCATGATGCCGGTAGTTCCCCCGGCGCTGAACGTTTTGACCCAGGCCGCCGAGTCCGGCCAGTTCCCAGCCAATCACTGCATGCGGTGGGTAAAATCCGGAGCGGCGCCACTGCCTCCCGAACTGGCCCGGCGCTTTACCCAACTCACGGGAATTCTGGTTTGCCAGGGCTATGGCATGACGGAGGCATCCCCAGTGACTCATATCGGATACCTGGATCCGGATCTATACAAGCCGGAGTCCATTGGACAGCCTCTGGCTCAAACTGAATGCCGCGTCGTTGACGAGTCTCAAAATGATGTCGGCGCTGAGCGGCCGGGTGAACTGGTGATGCGAGGACCTCAATTCATGCTCGGCTACTGGAAGGAACCCCAAGCTACGGCCGCCGTGCTGCGCGACGGCTGGTATTGGTCGGGCGACATCGTGAGACGCGATCCGCAAGACTTCTACTACGTGCTGGATCGGCGCAAGGAAATGATCAAGTACAAGGGCTTTCCCGTAGCGCCGGCGGAAGTAGAGGCACTACTGATGGAACATCCCGCGGTTCGGGACTGTGGGGTGGTGGCGAAAGCGGATCCGGCCGCGGGTGAGATTCCGTGTGCGTTCGTTGTCTTGCGTGAGAATTCCGCGGGCTCCAACCGAATGAAGGATGAGCTATGCGCGTTCGTGGCTGACCGCCTGACGCACTATAAGCAGCCGCGGGAAATTTATTTCGTGGACGCCGTTCCCCGCACGCCTTCCGGCAAAATCCTGCGCCGAGAGTTGAGGAAGGCCATCACCTAACCCGTGGTGCGGGGTCGCTTCTATCCGGCGCTACGCGTTTCTAACCTTCGGGAGCACCTCTCTGCCATAAAAATTGATGACCTTCTTCTGGTCTGGCTGGCCGGTATGAATGTTCACGATTGTGGCTCCACTCTGGAACAGTTCATTGACGACCTTGATATGTACATTGGGGTCGTTGCCAACCGGCCAGTCCTGATATACCTGCTGGAGCGGAATTTCGGAGTCGGCTTGCTGCTGAATGGCTTGCGGATCCCGGATGTTGTAGTACTTCTTGAATGCCTTGGGACCGAAACGCCAGAGCTCCGCCGCGGCTTGAGCTTCTTTCTCGTCGCCCACTACGACATATTGCTCGATCAGCACCGGCATCTGCAAAGGATCTTTGCCCGCTGCTTTGGCTCCATTCTCATATTCCGATTTGTATTGCTTCCAGGTCTTGGGATCGGTGATCAGGCCGTCCGCTTGACCCGCGCGGCGCATGGCTTTTGGCCCGTTCGCCGCCATCAGCAGCGGAATTGTTTTGGGCGGCGGGTCGTAAATCCTTGCATTGACGTTGTAATACTTTCCCTTGCAGGCGACCTGCTGGCCTTTCCACAGCTGGCGAATCAACTCCGTCGCCTCGATCAGCCGCTCCGAGCGCTCGGGCCACTTGGGCCATGAGCCCACGGCTGCTTGCTCGTTCAGCGCTTCGCCGGAACCTACGCCGAGGAAGATGCGGCCCGGATACAACAAGCTGAGCGAAGCAAAGGCTTCGGCGACGACAGCGGGGTTGTAGCGAAACGTAGGACAGGTGACGGTTGTGCCCATCCAAACGCGACGCGTGCGCTGCCCGGTCGCGCCCATGGTGACCCAGGCTTCCCCCGAATGCCCTTCATTGGTTTGCCACGGCTGCAGGTGATCGCTGGTGGCCAGCAGATCGAATCCAGCTTGCTCCGCTGCCGCCCCCAATTCCACCAGCTGCGTGACCGGGAACTGCTCGTGCGGGAGCATGAATCCCATCATTCGCTTGCCGAGCACCCCGTTGCCGTTGGTCGAAGCGCCGCCCTCGCTTTGCCCTATGGCTCCAGGCAGGGCGCGTGCACAAATAGAACTGCCGAGCAACGCGCCCGCGGTCTTCAGTAGAGAGCGGCGGTCAAAACGGTAGGGATCTCCCGCATGCGTCCGAATCTTCGAGGGGTCTTGCATGGTCTATCTCCCGACATGAGTTGTAAGCACTTTTGCGGAGTACCTTCGATGCGGCTGAGCTGGGAGGGGTTTGCGAAGAGAAACGGCGGTTATGGCTGCGAGTCGGGACCGCGACGCTTCAGCGTGGGACGTCCATCGCCGGTTGAGCTGTCGTCAGCTTGCCCACCGTGCCGGCGGCGCAAGGTTGGGTGATCGACCATGCCGCCATCGATCTTGTGCCGGTTTTCAATCTCCGCCAGGCGCGTTTTGATGTCCTCGAACTCCGAGCTATCGAGCTTGTACTGCGCCCGCTCGGGCAAGACCGAATTGATTTCACGCTGCGTTTTCGCGATGCGATCCGGAGTTTGCGGGTGCGTGCTGAAAGCTTTTGCCAGAGTTCCAGGCTTTTCCTTGTTCAAGGCCTCGACTTTCTCGAAAAACGCGGTGAAGGCCTGCGGGTCGTAGCCCGCTTTATACATGTACTCGACGCCGAGGAAGTCGGCATCGGACTCGAAGCCTCGCGAGAATTTGAGAAAGGTCATGGGCAGCGCGAGGCCGGCGGCATTCTCGATGGCATAGCCGATCCCCCCTCCCACGAAAATCAGGGGTATCGAAGCAAGGTTGAACAGTTGCCCACGAGTATTCTCGCGTGCCGCGTGGCAGGCCGCGACATGGGCGATTTCGTGCGACATCACCCCGGCTAACTCGGCCTCGTTCTCGGCGGCAAGAATCAGCCCCGAATCCACGTAAAAGAAACCGCCGGGCAGGGCGAACGCGTTCACCTCGTCGGAGTCAATGACCTTGATGGTGAAAGGAACCAGTGCATCAGAGTTGCGCACTAGATTCTGGCCAAGACGGTTGATGTACTCGGTGACGACCGGATCCCCGATCAGCTTCGAACTGCTTTCCACCTGCTCGGCAAAGGATTTGCCCATCGCGATTTGCTTGTCGAGGCTGTACCAGTTCCCCAGGCCTCGTCCGCAGCCCACGTTGCGATTGCCGATGGCATCGATGTCTTTCAGTCCACCGGAATGAGGTTTGGCAGGTTTATCGGAGTTTTGAGAAGGCGCTTCTTGGGCGATTACAGGGATGCACGCTAGGAGGAGACAGCAAAGGAACGCGAAGATCGCATAACGATGCTTCATGACTGGCCCACAGCAGCTTTCTTCTGGCTGTTTGGATGCCTTGTCCTTACGCAAAGGTTATCAGCAAAATGGTTGGCAGGCAGCAAGGAAAGTAGATGCCGGGTGTGGCTCGCGGGGTGCCACGCTTTCTGCGTGGGGAGAAGCCCGATCCCTGTCGTGACGCCATCCATGGCGATTCTCGCTTTTTTTAAGAGCCCCGAAGGGTCCAAACGTAAGCGAGACTCAACACGATCATGACGGCGGTTGTGACCCATGCGACCACGTTGTAGAAGCGCGAATTGGTGAACTCTCCCATCAATTCCTTTTTGTTGACCAGAAGCAGCATGAAGATGAGCACGAAGGGGATTGCGATTCCGTTGATGACCTGGGACAAGATAGAGATCTGGATGAGCGGGAGATTCGGAGTCAGGATCACTCCGGCGCCAGCGACAATCAGAATTGTATAAAGCCAATAAAATACGGGAGCCTCGCTAAAGCCTTTCCCTACGCCCGATTCGAATCCCAAGCCTTCGCAGACCGTATAGGCCGTCGAGAGCGGCAGGATGGATGCCGCGAACAGCGACGCATTGAACAATCCCATGGCAAAAAGAATGTAGGCGTAGTCGCCCGCGAGGGGGCGCAAGGCCTGGGCGGCGTCCTTGGCGTCAGAAATATTGTGGAAGCCATGCACGTACAGGGTAGCGGCGCAGGCCACGATGATGAACCAAGCAACCACGTCGGTAAAAATGCAGCCGGTGACGACATCGATCTGCGATGCCTTGTATTGGCGGCGGGTAACGCCTTTCTCGACAATGGACGATTGCAGGTAGAACTGCATCCAGGGCGCGATGGTGGTGCCCACCACTCCGATTGCCATGTACAGGTAGCTCTGGTGCAGCATGATGTCCTTGGGCGGCGGCTTCACCGTCGAGATCAAGGCATCCAGCCACTCCGGCTTGGCAAAAAATCCGGCGAAAAGATAAGTGATGTAGAAGAACGATGCGGCGAGGAATACTTTTTCGACGCTTTTGTACTGGCCCTTTACGACAATGAGCCACACGATGACGGCGCAGATGGGGACGGTGATGTACTTGGAGAGCCCGAACAGCTCCAAGCTTCCCGCGATCCCCGCAAATTCGCCCACCACATTGCCAAAATTGATGATCAGGATGCCGATCATCATCAGAAAAGTGATGCGAAACCCGAATTCTTCGCGAATCAGGTCGCTGAGGCCTTTGCCGGTGACCGCCCCCATGCGCGCGGCGATCTCCTGAATCACGATCAATGCTACGGTGACCGGAATCAGCGTCCAAAGGAGGGTGTTACCGAACTGGGCGCCCGCCTGCGAATACGTAAGGATGCCATTGGCATCGTTATCTACGTTCGCGGTAATGAATCCCGGCCCTACGACTGCAAAGAACAGTAGGATCCGGATCTTCCAACGCTTCAGGAATCTCATGCGCGCAGTTCGGATACATAAAAGTGGACAACCGAGGCAACAGGATAAATGCAGTTGCGAAATCTGAACAGAACGAACTGCGGCACGTGGCAGAGGATGAGAGGAAGTGTCTGAGCGTTTACAGTTTTGCGCGCAGCATGCTGATGACGTCGTCGGAGGTGATCACGCCAGTCAATTTCTGATCGCTATCCACCACGGGAAGGGTCAGCAGGTTGTACTTGTCGAACAGCTCGGCCACTTCTCTCTCCCCGGCTCCGGCGCGGGTGAAGATCAGTGGCTCCTGGGTCAGCGATAGCAGCGGAGTTTTTTGCGGAGCCAGCACCAGTTTGGCGAGGGGCACGGCGCCCGCCAGCGTCCCGTGCGAGTCCACCAGGTAGACGGTACTGACGGTCTCGACCCCGCCCTCGAATTGGCGTAAAGCATCGATGGCGTCGTCGGAGGTGGCATGCACCGGAAGCGCCAGGTATTCGGTCGTCATACGACCGGCGGCGGTGTTCTCCTTGAACTCCAGGAGTTCCGAGACTTCCTGTCGCTCTTCGGGCTCCATCTGCACCAAGATTTCTTCGGTGCGCTCTTCGGGGAGGTCGGCCAGCAGGTCGGCGGCCGCGTCCGGCTCCATTTCTTCGACAATATCGGCCGCCCGGTCTGAGTCGAGGGACTCCACGATCGATTTCTGCACCTTGGGATCGACTTCCTCCAGGGCTTCGGCGGCAACTTCCTCGTCCAGGGTCTCGAACACGGCTTCGCGCTCATCGGGTGCCAGTTCTTCCACGATGTCTGCAATATCGGCAGGATGGAGCTTGGCCAAGCGTTCGTGGGAAATCTTTAGTTTTACCCGGCGGGCCGGATCCGTCTCGATCAGGTCAACGAATTCCCATGGGATCAGTCTGGGCGGAATATTTTTCAGCAGCACCTGCAGTGCCGGCCGGGGAACAACTCCCTTCAGAAGGCGCCGCACCGCACCGCGAGCTCCGACGTCGACAGAACCCACCTTCAGAGTAGGGTGGTGGTCGGCCGCCTCGGCATGCAGGTCCACATCATTCACCCGCACGACTTTGCGGCCATGAACATCGATTACCTGCTGGTCCAAGAGGTCCCGTTCCAGGAAAAAGTAGCCTTCGCCCCCGTTACTCTCTGCCCAGTGGGACGCGGAGCCGCGCGCCCGAATGCCTCCATTGATCGATACCACCGAGGCGAACGGCAGCAGTCGGTCACCTGCCTTCGTGCGGACCACCAAGATCGCTACCCTGGCGCGATCTTCCTGGGGAGCTAACGCGAGTTCGCGCACCCGGCCCCGGGCTTTGCCGGAGACGTCAAACACGGGCGCGCCGAGCAGTTCCGTGAGTGCAACTGTCGCCATCGCCCTGAGAATACTCACTTGTCGACGCGGAATCCAGACACCAATGACCAATTTTTTCGAGACTTCGGTGTCGGGCATCATGCAGGAGGCCCTGACCAAAACGGGAGAAAGCTCGATGAACCCAGCGCCATTGTCTTCGGTCGGCGCCCGATTAAAAACCTCGAGAGGCGCCAACGTGAAAACCTGGGAGCTCGAGGAAAAAGTCTTCTCTCGCTGAAATCGAGCGCGATGATGTAACTCATTGACAATCGATACTATGGAAGGGCAAACTACCGGATTCGCTGAGCCGGGCTGTTCGCGTAATGCTAGGCGGAGCAGCGGAACTGGTTTGCAGAGTTAAACCGGTGGTTTCGGAATTGCCAAGCTTGCTATCGGCCTCGCGCCTATGAGCCACAAACAAGTCTCCTACACCCTGGATTCCACGTTGGAGACGGTCAACAACGCCGAAGAAACGGCCAGCCGCATGGCGGCGGAAGCCGGCTTTGGCGATGAAGACGTCATGAAGATTTCGATGGCGGTGCGCGAAGCCGCGGTCAACGCGGTCCTGCACGGCAACGCTTACGATCCCGGGAAAAAGGTAACGCTGGCGTTCGAGCGCACGTCCGACGATCTTGTCATCACCATTCGTGATCAGGGCAAGGGGCTGGATCCCAGCAAGATTCCTGACCCGTTGGCGCCGGAGAACCTGCTGAAAACTTCCGGGCGGGGCATTTTTATTATCCGCTCGTTCATGGACGAGGTTGAAATCAACCCGTCCCAGACGGGCACTGAAATCAAACTCGTAAAACACGTCCACGGCTGAGCCGGGGCGCAAGGAGGGTTCCAGTGAGCATGAAATCCAGTACTCGCCAGGTGGATGGGGTCACAATCGTGGATCTGAGTGGCCGTATCACGCTGGGCGAGGGCAGCGTCATGTTGCGCGACCAGGTGCGCGACCTGCTGTCTAAAGGTCAAAAGAAAATTCTTCTGAACCTTGGCGACGTCAACTATATCGACAGCTCCGGCATCGGTGAGCTGGTAAGCGCTTTTACCACTGTCAAGAACCAGGGCGGCGAGCTCAAGCTCCTCAACCTGACCAAGAAGGTGCACGACCTGCTGCAGATAACGAAGCTCTACACCGTGTTTGACGTAAAGGACGACGAGGCCGGCGCGGTAAAGTCCTTCAGCTAGCCCTTCTCTACCATTGATGCCCAGGGCCGGCAAAATCCCGGTCCTGGAGCGTCGCGCCGCCCTGCACTTGCCCTCATATCATCCTGGTTGCTGATGCGATGCGGCATTGCGCATTGTATTCAGTCCCAATCTCCAGCGTCATCCAATGCTCACTTTTATGGGTGATGCATTACCTTGACCAGGGCCTCGGGCAGCCGCACACTCGCGACTGAAAGCTGGTCCCCATGCTTGCGAGGATTATCTTCAGCATTGCTTTATTCGGCTGCGCGGCCGTACCCGGATCGGCGGAATGCGTTCCCTTCTCCGAAGCCCTTCAACACGTTGGCTCCACGCGTTGCGTCAGTGGCACGGTGCTGAACGTCCAGGAGGGCAGCCGCGGGGTGACATTCCTCGATTTCTGCCAGGATTTCCGGGTTTGCCCATTTACGGTCGTGATCTTTGCCTCCGATCTGAAACACGTGGGGGACGCACGGCAGTTGAAAGGAAGAAACGTCGAAATCAGCGGGACGATCAAGGTTTACGATGGCCGAGCCGAAATCATCCTTAGCCGGCCAAAGCAACTGGGCAAAGATGCGCACCTGGTGCCGCCGCTACCCAAGCAATACGACGTTGAACGCCACGGCCGCTATAGCGCGGGCAGCTTCAGCCATCCCGGTTCGCCGGCAAAGGCCAAGAAAAAGAAGCAGTCTCCGCGCGTACCTATCGAGGATCCGGCGGAAACGGCGGAATCGCTGAATCAGTAATCGGTGCAGACTCCCGCTTCACACCATGCCCTTCCTCAACTCTTCCAGCGGGTACCTGGTACCCCGCCATACGATGCCATCGTTCCATAGCGTGTGCCCCATAGAACGCAGCAGCGTGTACATGAACAACACCGTGCTGATCGGGTGCAGGAAGAAGTAGTACGGTTCCACCGCGGACCGCGTAGACATACCCGCGTAGATGGCGAACATGGACAACAGCGCACCCGCATAAGGAATGCGGGCACCACCGTGAGCCAACCACATCCCGAGAAACGGCCCGAGGTTCAGAAATCCCAGCATGAAGGCCGACGCCAGCGTGCGCGGCCATTGAAATGAAAGTATCGCGAAGAAATTCTTGGTCAGGTTGCGAACCACTCCCATCGCGCCCTTTGCCCAGTGAATGGAAATCAGGTCATCCCCGAACACATTGCGTTGCGCGAACCCGGCGTTCTTGAGGACCTTGCCGAGCTTCATATCGTCGAGCACTTCCATGCGCAGCGCGCGATATGTGCCCACGGCTTCATACGCCTGCCGGCGCACGCAGTTGAAAGCCCCCACTCCCATGTGGTCGCGGGTTTCAGGATCGGCAACCTTCCAGGGCCGGTGCCCGAAAACAAACAGCGTCTGGAAGAAGGCAATCATCATCTTCTCCCCCGGACGTTTCATGATCATGCGGGGAAAGACTACGACGTGATCGGCCTTCTCGGCCTCCGCATAGGCGATCGCGCGGCGCACCGAATCCGGGCGGAACAGCACGTCGGCATCGGTGAACAGCAGCCATTCGCCGGTAGCCCGCTGGGCGGCGGTCCACATGGCATGCGTCTTGCCCATCCAACCGGAGGGCAGTTGGTCAATGTGGATCACCGTGAGGCGGCCGTGAGCGCGATCATCCATGGCTACTCTTTCCATCAGCTCGCCGGTGCGATCGGTCGACCGGTCATTCACCGCGACGATCTCATAGTTGTCGTAATCGAGAGCCAGCAGCCGGGTCAGGGTTTTCACGACGTCCGCTTCTTCATTACACGCGGGCAGGATAATAGAAACGCGCGGGTTATTCTGGGGCTTGCGATCCCACTCAGGCCGTGCGATGTCGGCGATTTTCGGCATCCCCAACGCTGCGTCGACAATGCGCGAGGACCATGCCAGCGCCAGGACAGTGCCGGCCAGCCAATTAAGAACGGTGATCAACTGCAGGATTCTCCTCCGATAACTTCAGCGCGTGCGGCTAGCCGGTAATTACTTTCGCGCCCGCCGCCTGGGAATGCGGGGCGGCTACAGCCGGCGCAAACTTCATCCCATAAAACAGTATGGCAGATGAGAGTAGCATCGCGATCACGGGAAGAATGAATGCCGCCTGGAGGGAATGTTTATCGGCAACATAGCCCATCAGAGTGGGAGACGGGACATCGCCCAGCAGGTGGAAGATGAAAATATTCACGGCAATTGCGGTGACACGGATGTGTGCGCCCACTGAATTAATCAGGGCCGCATTGAGCGGCGAAGTGTTCAACAAAAGCAGGAATGCCGCCAGCACAATGGCGGGCACCATGATTGCCCCGCGCGAGAACAGTGCGACGATCATGGCGGGAATGCCCAGCGCCATACTGGCGGCCGATACCAGGTAATAAGAGGACTTGGTGCGCGGCAAGAGCCGGTCTCCCAGCCATCCGCCGGCGAGCGATGCCACGATCCCGTCGAAGACAATAATCTTTCCAAACAGCAGGTTGGCATTAGCCAAGGAATATCCGCGGGCCTGGTAAAGGAAAGTGGGCATCCAGACCTGGATTCCACCCAGCGCGAAGGTCATCATCGACATTCCCAGCGTGACCGTCCAGAACGCGGGGTTGCGCGCCAGTCCGCGCACGGTGGCGCGGTCCGGAGTCTCCTTTAAGGTGTCAAAGCGGCCGCGCTCAGGTTCACTAAGGAATAAAACCGCGATGGCCAGGACGAATCCCGGGGTCGCGGCCACATAGAAAGGAAACCGCCATCCATGTGTGGCGCCGAGGTTTCCTCCCAAAAGGTAGCCGAGAGCGGTTCCGACTGGAATGGCGAGGTAGAAAATGCCCAGAATGCGGCCGCGCTTCTCCTCCGGATAAAGATCCGCCACGAAGGTCGGTGCGATCGTTACAAATGTCGCCTCGCCGATACCCACGAGCGTATGCCGAACCAGCAGTTCGGCATAATTGTGCGTGACAGCGGTCAGCAGAGTCAGTCCGCTCCAGAAAAGTGCTCCTAAAGAAATGATCAGCTTCCGGGAATAACGATCGGCGAGCGGGCCGACAAAGGGTGCTGCGATCATGTAAAAAATGAGGAACGCGCTGGTGAGATAGCCGAGTTCCGTATTGCTGAGGTGAAACTCGTCTTTCACCAATGGCTGCACCGCGAACAATATCGAGCGATCGATATAGTTCAGGAGGTTAAGCACCGTGAGCAGTACGAGCGCAGTCCGCGGGTAGAGTCGGTCTCCAGTCACTGAGCCTGTGAATATAGCATTCTTGAATTACGGAGAAATCATTCACCGATAACCGTCTGTGGGACATCACGTCCAATATGTGATTTGAGGGGAGATTCAATCGCAGTGATGCGGAATGCCATTCTCATGCTGTGCGCCGGGACACTCCTTACGGTTGCGCATTTGAATGCGCAGACTGGAGCCGTCACGGCGCCGCCTACGCGCAACGACGGGTGGACCACAGCGGCTCCGGAATCAGCCGGTCTCGCTACCGACCGGCTCAGCGACATGCAGAAGGCGATTGCGGCGGGCGATTTCAAGAAAATTACCAGCGTCGTTATTGCCCGCCATGGCCGGCTGGTGTACGAGGGCTACTTCAATGGATCGACCGCGGACGCGCTACAAGACACGCGTTCTGCCACGAAGACGATTACCAGCATGCTCATTGGCATCGCCCTTGACCAGCATTTACTTCCCGGTGTAAACGCCCGCATTGTCGGGTTCTTTCCCGACAAGCAGCCACTGAAAAACCCCGCTCCCCGCAAGGATGCGATCACCGTGGAAGATTTCCTGACGATGAGCTCGGCCCTGGAATGCAACGACGATAACGACTTTTCCCAAGGTAACGAGGAACACATGTACCTGTTGGCGGACTGGGTGAAATTCACGCTCGACCTGCCGCTGCGCGTGTTCCCCTCGTGGGTCAAAAAGCCGGAAGAGTCGCCTTATGGCCGGGCTTTCAGCTATTGCACCGCAGGAGTTGCGACGTTGGGAGCGGTGCTCGAGAAAGCCAGTGGAGCTTCGACACCCGACTTTGCGCATAGAAAGTTGTTTCAACCGTTAGGCATTGAGAAAGCAGGATGGAAGTATTCTCCGATGGGACTCGCACAGACCGGCGGCGGCCTGGGCCTGCAAAGTAGAGACCTGCTGAAGCTCGGCCAGCTTTATATAAATGACGGTGTCTGGAACCGGAAGCGCCTGATTCAGCATTCCTGGATCGAGACTTCTACGCATCCCCACGTCCGCGTTGACGAGACCACGGAATATGGGTACCTGTGGTGGCTGAAGAGTTTTGGACCCGCGGAAAAGAAATTCGCGGCTTACCTGATGAGCGGAAATGGCGGCAATAAAGTAGCGGTATTTCCCGAGTTGGACATGGTGGCCGTGATCACCACCAACAACTACAACATGCCCGGGGCGCACCCGCTCGCGGAAAAACTTCTGTCCGATTACATCGTCGCCTCAGCAGCAAAATAACAAGTCGCGGATTTTCCGCGCGGCTCAGAAGAGAACGAGCGATTCAAGCCAACGGTTCCGGCAGTTACTTACGCGAATCGCCCTGGGAGCGCGGCCAGCGAGCCACTACGACCGTCGAGATACCCCCACGAGGCCGGAAGTCGCCCTTTACCTCGGCCCAGACAGGCTTGGCCCAGCGAACGACGTCATCCAGAATGCGGTTGACCACGTTTTCCTGGAAGATACCCAGGTTGCGATAGCACTGCAGATATTCCTTCAGCGATTTCAATTCGAGGCAGTCTTTGTCCGGCATGTAACGAATGACGATGTGGCCGAAATCGGGCAGTCCCGTTTTCGGACACACCGAGGTGAACTCCGGGTCGTCGATCACGATCTCGTAGCCTGGGTACTGGTTGGGCCAGGTCTCGATGTCAGGAAATTTGGCGTCCAGACCGGCTTCCGCATGCTCTGGCGTGTATCGGGGCGCTAGCTTTGCCATGGATATATTGTAAACAGGCGGCCGCCATCAGGCCCGGAGAATTCTCATTCCAACAGGGCAGGCGCTGCATCTAACGCAGTGAGTACAATTGCGTGCCGACGTTTTCAGCTGACGCCGGTGTTATCTTAATAATTGCCAAACTCTTAAATGCCATCCGCAGAGCAGGGGTTTTTCAGCCGGTATCGTTGGCTGGCGACGGCGCTTGCCGTCGTGGTAGCGGTGGTGTTGCTCGCCTCTTTCGTCTCGCGGCGCGATGATTCGATCCCAGTGCGCACCGCGACGACCACTCGCGGCATCATCCGCAGCGTCATCTCGACGAATGGCAAGATCGAACCGGCGCAAAACTTCGAAGCGCACGCTCCCGTCGCGACGACGGTGAAGCGGGTGTTGATCCACGAAGGCGATCATGTCAAAAAGGGGCAGTTGCTGTTGCAGCTTGATGACGCGGATGCACGCAGCCAGGCGGCGCGCGCGATGGCGCAGATGAAAGCCGCGCAGGCAGAAGTGGCGTCGGTGCAGCACGGCGGGACGCAGGAAGAGATTTATACAGTTGACGCGCAGCTGGTGAAGGCGCGTACCGACCGCGATGCCGCGCAACGCAACCTGCAGGCGATGCAGAGCCTCGAACAAAAAGGCGCAGCCTCTGCCGGAGAAGTCAGGGAAGCGGAGAACGCTTTGAAACGCGCCGACGCGGAGCTGAATCTTCTTCAGCAGAAGCAAAAGGACCGTTATTCGCAGCCGGAAGTGGCGCGGGTTGAGGCGCAAAAATCCGAGGCACAAGCCGCCCACGATGCCGCCGAAGACGTCCTGGCAAAGTCCAATCTGCAGGCTCCTTTTGATGGGATCGTCTATGCTCTTGCGGTTCGCCAGGGTGTTTTCGTTCAAGCCGGCGACCTCCTGCTGCAGGAAGCCGACCTCTCCAAAGTTCTAGTGCGCGCTTACGTCGACGAGCCCGATATTGGGCGCCTCTCGCCAGGCGATAAGATCGAAATCACCTGGGACGCAATCCCCGGGCGCATCTGGCAGGCAACGCTTGGGGCGGTACCTTCAACGGTGAAACTGCGCGGAACGCGCAATGTCGGCGAGGCGACGGCCATCATCGACAACGCCGACCTCAAGTTGCTCCCCAACATCAACGTTGGCGTGACCATCGTGACCGCGGAACATGGCGGTGCGCTGATTCTTCCGCGGGAAGCCGTGCACCTGGATGATCACCAGCCCTACGTTTACGAGATCGAAGGCAATGAATTGCACCGCCGCAATGTTCAGACTGCCGTTTCCAACCTGACCGCCGTCGAAATCACCGGCGGCTTGCAGGACAAAGCAGTGGTTGCCGTCGCCGCCATCAATGGCAAGCCTCTCCGCGATGGATCGATCGTGAGGAAAGTGCCCTAGCGGTTTCTCTGGCCTGTTCGTACAGTAAAAGTCACAAGAGGGTTGTTGCTTCAATGTCATGGAAAACTTGGGTCGTCCCGTTTATAGCTGCACTCTTGCTAGGCGCCGCCGCGGCGGCGAACTCTCCACAGAATCTTCTGGCAGCCGGGCGCGTGGATGACGCCATTACTGCGCTGCAGAGCCAGATCACGGCGAGTCCGGACAGTGCTGAGTCTTACAACCTGCTTTGCCGCGCCTACTTTTCCCTTGGGGACTGGGACCGCGCGGTGTCAGCTTGCGAGAAGGCGGTCAAGCTGGACGGCAACAACAGCGAGTATCACCTGTGGCTGGGACGAGCCTATGGAGAGAAGGCAGATCGAGTCAACTTTCTCAGCGCGGCGAGCCTCGCCAAGAAATTACGCCATGAGTTCGAGCAAGCGGTGGCCCTGGATCCGAAAAGTGTGGACGCTCACACCGATCTTGCGGAGTTTTACCTGGAGGCGCCCGGAATTGTAGGTGGTGGGCAGGACAAAGCACGAGAACAGGCCAGGATCCTGAACACGTTGAATCCCGCCAAAGCGCACTGGGTTTATGCGCGCATCGCCGAAAAGCGCAAGGACGGGGTGACGGCGGAGCACGAATACCGCGCGGAGATCGACGCCGATCAAGGCAGCGCCGATTCCTGGCTTGAGCTCTCGTACTTCTTCAAACGCGCCGGGCGTCTCGATGACATGCAATCCGCCATACAGAAGGCAAGCACGTCGCATGTTAACCGCAGCTATGTTCTGGTGGATGGCGCGGAGACACTCATCAAGGCGGATCGCGATCTACCCCTCGCCAAGCAGCTGCTGTTGCGCTACCTGGAAATGGGCAGCGTCGAACAGGCGCCCTCGTTCAAGGCGCATTACCTGCTCGGGACACTGCTCGAGAAGCAAGGTGACCGGGCAGGCGCCGCCCAGGAATATCGGACGTCATTGGCGCTGGCGCGTAATTTCGGGCGGGCGCAGGAAGCGCTGAATCGGGTTACGCAGTAGCGCGCACATGAAGAGCGCTCCCGTTATTTGCCGATCGCCCATTGCTGCAGATCTCCCGTAGCGCGATAAAGCTGCACCTGCGCCGCTTGCAGCTGAAATTCCGCGTTGATTCGATCCAAAGAGCGTTCGGCGGCTTCAATCGCGGCGTCCTGCAATTCCCGCTGCGTGGCTGTCTCGGCCTGCATGCGAGTCTGCACGGCGTCTAGTTGGTTTTGCGCCAGCTCGGAGCGCAGTTGCGCCACGTCTCGAGCGGCTCGAAGTTGCTCCACGTTGTGCTGCAATTTCAGCGCGTCCAGGGCGGCGCGGTTGCGCGTCTGTTCCGCTTCCTTGCGGGACCGCAGCGCCTCCGCGTCGGCTACCTCGGCGTGAGCGTGCTGCGAAGCATTGAGGAAAGGCAGGCGCAGCACCACTCCGAACGTCACGTTGTGCGGCTGAAACGATCCGGGCACAAAGAACTGCTCGAAGTTCGTCAGAGACGTATTGATCAACCCGTACTGGGCGGCAAAATCCGCGGTCGGATAGAGCGCCTTGTGTTCACCTTTTGCCCGGAATTCGCGCGCGACCGCCGCTCCCTGGGCGATCTCGACGGCGGTGCTTGATTCCGAGGCGCGGGCCGCCACCTCCGGTCCTGCCGCAGTCTCCTGCAGAGCAGGAATGGAATCGCGGGCCGTGGTAATGGATTGCGCGGGCATGCCGGTCAGTTGCGAGAGCCGGGTACGCAAGACGTCAATGGCGCCACTGGCTTCCGCCATGTGCACCCGCGTCTGCGCGTCCGTGAGCTTCGCCTTCGTCGCTTCCAGCGGGCTATCGACTCCCGCGTTGATGCGCTCCGAAACCGCGGCTTCCACATCGTGTACAACTTTCATCTCGCTTTGCAGGATAGGCAGGCGCTGCTCCCATTGATTGAGTTCGATGTAGGTGAGAGCTGTCTCGGTGACTACTTGCATGCGCTGGTCTCGTGTCTGCGCCTTGCTCACCCCCCACTCGGCTTTCGCGGCTTTGATAAATTCACGCTGCGCCGGATTCCATACTGACGATTGCGTCACGACGTTGAACAGCGTGGGGGCCGAACCTTCGAGCGACAGTGGGAAGCCATAGGCATAGCCGACATCTGAACCGATGGCGGCCTGCGGAATATAGGAGTTGCGCGCTTCCCTGTAAGAATCGCGGGCGCGCGCTTCATCGCTCTGGCTTAACGCCATTTCGGTGCTTTGCCCGATTGCCAACTCAATGGCCCGCCGGAATGTCAACGGTTCCTGCGCGAAAGTCGGGAGGGCGGCAACGAGAAGAACACATGTGGCATGAATAACAAAACGCATTGATTTCATGAAACTGTAATCTCCCTCAATCTTCTGGAAAGTACGTCTGAGTATAGAAGATGCGTAGGCAGCGACCGGGAAAGGCGTACCTGGAGAGAAAATTCGGAAAACCGAGGACGGCCGGAGTTGCCGTCCCTGGCCTAGAGCTGCGTGACCGGCATTCCGTGGCCGCGCTGTGCTACATGCAATTCAAAGTCGCGGTTCCACTCACGTTGGGCGACGTGTTCGAGACGCCATTGTTGACCGTGACCACCAAGTCGGCTGGAGCGGTTGCGGTGATCGTCGAGGTCCCGGGGGTGACGCATGTTGCCCTGCCATTACTATCTTCAATGGTGGCGACGACGGTGTTGGATGATTTCCAGGTGAGGCCATCGGCGGCAGTGAGCTGGCGGCTGGTGTGATCGTCGAAATTGGCGGTTGCACTGAAGGTGACGGTCTGGCTGGAACCGATGTTGGCGTTGGCTGACGTCGGGCTTACGACGATGCTGGTGATCTTCGGATGCCCTGCCCCACAGCCTAGCGCCCACACCGCCAGCAGGAGCAGAGGAATGAGCCTGAAAGGTTTCATGCTGTTGGGATGGGGCCTCCTGAACCGACGTTGCTCTTGGCCTTTGTCGCGCGCTCCCGAGCCTCTGGGGTTTGAGACTGTAGGTGGATTTAAGGTTCCCGGCGAAGCGAGCCTTTTCGCCTCTAGCTGCATCAAAAACGCTGTTCAGCCAAAAACGGTTTGCTGCGCCTTCGCTCAACTAGTAGATTGAGTGCCATAGACTTAGCCCAACCAAGCGCGCCTTGAGTATCCGGCCGAACCTCGTAGAGGTACCTGATCTGTATCCGGGCGGACCCGGAAATCTGTAAAGGGGATGTTAGTATTAGGAACTTACACCTATGCCATTAAAAACACTGTTTCTCAATCCGCCGTCGTTTGAAAATTTCGATGGCGGCGCGGGATCCCGCTGGCCCGCTACGCGCGAAATCGAGTCTTATTGGTACCCGGTTTGGCTGGCCTATCCCGCAGGAATGCTGGAAGGATCACGTTTGTTGGATGCCCCGCCTCACTATGTTTCCGGCGAACAAACGATCGAAATTGCGAAGCAGTATGAGTTCCTGGTTCTCTTCACCAGCACCCCCGGCTTCCCAGGGGACATCCGCCTGGCGCAAGCCGTAAAGCAGAGTAATCCAGGCATCAAGATCGCCTTTGTTGGTCCTCACGTCAGCGTGTTGCCGGAAAAATCGTTGCGCGCATGCTCCGCGATTGATTTCGTCGCCCGCAAGGAATTCGACTATGCGGTGGTTGACTTCGCCAACGGAAAGCCGCTGGATCAGATTGCGGGAATCTCGTATCTGAAAGACGGGCAGACCGTGCACAATCCGGATGCGCCGCAAATTCAGGACCTCGACGCCCTGCCGCACGTAACCGACATTTACAAGCGAGACCTCGATGTGACGCGCTACAACGTGCCGTTTCTGCTGCATCCGTATGTCTCGCTGTACACCACCCGCGGATGTCCAGCCCAATGTACGTTTTGCCTGTGGCCACAGACCCTCAGCGGACATCCCTGGCGCAAGCGTTCCTCCGATGATGTGGCTCGAGAAATGGCGCAGGCCAAGGAATATTGGCCCAAGGTAAAAGAATTTTTCTTCGACGACGACACTTTCAATATCCAGAAGGCGCGCACCATTGAGCTGTGCGGAAAATTGAAACCGCTCAACCTGACCTGGTCGTGTACATCGCGCGTCACCACAGACTTTGAAACGCTTAAGGCGATGAAGGAGGCGGGATGCCGTCTGCTCATCGTCGGCTATGAATCGGGCGATCAACAGATTCTCAAGAACATCAAGAAGGGCGCGACGATCGAGCGGGCGCGGCAATTCACCAAGGACTGTCACAAGCTCGGGCTGGTCATCCACGGTGATTTCATCCTGGGACTGCCGGGTGAAACCCGCGAGACGATTAACAACACAATCTCTTTTGCCAAAGAACTTGACGTGGAAACCATACAGGTGTCCGTGGCGCACGCTTATCCCGGCACCGAGCTCTACGATTACGCCGTGAAAAACGGATTCATGGTGGCCGACAACAAGATGGTCGATGAAGGCGGACATCAACTGGCCCACATTCAATATCCTGGCCTGCCCGCCGAAGAAATCCTCGACGCGGTGCATCGTTTTTACGACGAGTACTACTTCCGGCCGAAAGCCGTGTTTCGCATTCTCAAGAAAGCCGCCTTCGACAGCAATGATCGCAAGCGCCTGTACAAAGAGGCCAAGACTTTTCTCAAGGTTCGGGCCATGCGTCACAAGTGGGTGAAGGACCGGAAGCAGCAAGATTTGCCGTCGTCCACACCGCCCACGGTAGACACGACTAACGTCCAGCCGAATCCGCAGGCGAACTACTAGGACAACGAGTGACTCTTCGCCGCTATCTTGTGCTCGCGGGAGTGACTTTTTTCGCGTCCTCGGGGGATTCCCTGCTCTCCTACGGGATGAAGCAGGTCGGGCCGGTGTCGGTGCAGCACCTGCCCTCGATGATTCTTGCCTTTCTGAATCCGTGGGTGGCGCTCGGTATTCTGCTGCTGCTGGGTTTCTTCGCCTGTTATACCAGCGCGCTCTCGTGGGCGGATCTTACCTACGTACTTCCGGCAACCTCCGTGGGCTATGTTCTGGTGGCGGTGATTGCCCGGTTCGTTTTGCACGAACACATCCCGACTACCCGCTGGCTGGGCATTCTCCTGATCTCGGCGGGCGTGGGTTTCGTGGCCAGCGGTCCGTCGCGCACTGACATGCGTCATCCCAACGGACTGCCCAAATCGATACCTGAGGCGTCAGAGGAACCTGCGTTGCTGGCCGGCGTGGGTTCATCGAGGGCGGAATCGTGAACGACATCTACACCTGGATAGGCATCGGCCTGGTGGTATTTTCGTCCGTCGCCGGGGACGTGCTTCTCTCGAAAGCCATGAAGCAGGTAGGCGATGTGGCGGTTTTACGGCGTCGCATGGGTGTGATGAAGGTTGTGGCACGCGTCGTCAGCAACTCGAATTTTCTGTTCGGACTGTTGACGATGACTATCTCGTTTTACAGCCTTCTATATGGCCTATCGTGGGGAGATCTCAGCCTGGTCGCGCCTGCGGCGGCATCACTGACTTTCGTGGGAAACGCAGTGGCCGCCCGCATTTTCCTTCACGAGAAGGTCGATACGCGAAGATGGATTGCCGCCCTGCTCGTGGCCGGCGGCGTGGCGCTCATGGCCGTGTAGTCGGGCGCAGGCTCTCCGAGCTAGTTCCCTAGAAGTTCCAGCACTGCCGCCGTCTCCGCCAGGATTCCCGTACGCAAGCTGGCTTCGCGCTCCGGCGCGAAAAACGGCGAGTGTGGTCCGGGCAACAGCTCCCCGCTTTTCTGTGCTGCGGCGAATTTTTCCGTGTTCACCGCGCCCAAGGAGAGCATGGTGCTCGGTATTCCGGCCGTCCTGTACTCGGCAAAATCGTCGCTCGCCATCATCGGCCGGCCCTCGGCTACATTGCTATCCCCGAGAACCCGCTTCAGCGCGGCGGCCAATTCCCCTGTCATTTTAGGGTCGTTGTACACGGCACCCACACCCTCGGTGACCTGAACCAGCGGCTTTTTCGGAGCGTCGGCGGCTTGCGCTTCGCCATCCGCGACTCGCTCAACCGCGCTCAACACTCGTTTACGAATGTCGTCCTTGTAGGTGCGCACGGTAAGTTCCATCTTCACTTCGTCAGGAATGATGTTGTGCTTGGTGCCCGCGTGAATCGACCCCACGGTAATGACGACCGGCTCCTGGGGATCGCTTTCGCGGGAAACGATAGTTTGCCAGCCCAAAATTGTGCGCGCGGCGATCACGATAGGATCGATTGTCGATTGCGGCTGCGAGCCGTGGCCACCGACGCCGAAGATGGTCACGTCCACGGAGTCCGAATTTGCCGCGCTGTATCCTGGCGTGTAACTGACTTTGCCCACCGGCAAATCGCTGGTGTCGTGCACGGCCAGCGCGTAATCCGGCGTGGGGAAGCGCGTGAACAGGCCATCCTGCATCATGCGCTTGGCGCCCCCGATCCGCTCCTCGGCGGGCTGCCCCACGTAAATAAAGGTTCCGTGCCAGCGGTCCTTGTTCTGCGCGAGCAGAGCAGCAGTCCCGACGCCGATCGCCATGTGCAGATCGTGTCCGCACGCGTGCATGACCGGCACTTCGACGCCCTGATCGTTCTTCGTGGTCACGTGACTTGCATACGGCAACCCAGTCTTCTCCGGCACCGGCAGGGCGTCCAGCTCGGCGCGGATCATGACGGTTTTACCCGGCCCGTTCTTCAGTATTCCAACCACTCCCGTTCCGCCTACATTGGGAGTGACATCCAGTCCAAGTTTTCGCAACTGATCGGCAATGATGGCGGCGGTCTTCTGTTCATGAAAGGACAGTTCGGGGTTGCGGTGCAGCTCTTCGTAAAGCGTCTCAGCCGGGGAGTAGACGGCATCGATTTGCTGCTTCGAAGGCGCGCGCCAAGCCTCCGCCGCGAACAGGGGAGCTGACATGATTGAAAACACTGCGAGCAAGAAAATTATTTTGCGCATGGAGTTGTGCGTATTAAATCACAGTTCAGGTCGAAGCAGACGAGCTCGGGATGGATCTTGCCAAAGACGGTCACTGCGCGAGCGCCGCAAGCCGACACAGGAGGATGTTGCGCCCAAACGACTGCGGAGCGACGCACCCCAGCCGAGTCAAGTGCGCTCGCAAAGCGGGTTCCGTCTCGATCCCCCACCCAGTCTGAAAGAACCAGGGTCGATCGCCTGCTCCCAGGCGATAAGCCTCTACCGCCTGTTGCAGGGCGGCAGATAACTCTTGCGGCGAAAATGTCCACAACTCCGGGCTTGCTTCGCTCGAGGGGTGCCCGGCAGCAACGCGGTAGCCGCCACAGCCGAATTGGACGAGTTGCGGCGTCTGACTGGGTGAGGAGATTTCGTCATCGAACTGCACGCGTTCATCGCGACAGAAGTAATAGCGGAACGGCAATGTGCTTTGGTTATCCAGCAGGAAAACCGATTTTAGAGCGACGGTTTGGTGCACATAGCTGACCGCCTGCCGCATCCATGAAAGCTTCTGATCGCGAAATTTCATGCGAGCGCCGGGAGGCAAAAGGAAAATCCAGGCGAAAAGCATCAGGACCGCTGCAATCACCGGCGTTCTCCACGGGCCCTTCACCGCCCAGTTGAGCCCCAGGCTAATGCCAGGCGCCAAGAACAAGATGAGAAACGCGTCGTGCCGACTGCCGCCATAGGGATACAGTCCTGCTATACCGAGAATGCTAGTAAGAATCAGCCCGCCGGCGAGGTACCACCCAAACGCCGTACGGTCCAAGAGCGCCGGGTACTGTGGTTCATTTCGAAACAGCGCGACCAGCCCCAGCACAAACAGCAGGAGCAAAATCCCGGCTACCACCGGCTGGGCAAAGAGGTAGTCGAAGACCAGGAAAGTCGCTCTGCCTAGGAAGCTCAGGATCGTCTGTTGGCCCTCGTGAAAGAAAGATTTGCGCAGCCAGGTATCTGCGATCGCGTTTATGCCCGATGCCTGCAGCTTGGCAATATGCGTTCGGTAGAGCAGAATGCAAATCCCGGTGCCTAGAGCTTGACCGCCAGCCCAGGTCGCCAAAACTGCGGGTTGGGGCCTGCTGCGAAGGAATCGAAGCAGCACATAAATGCCCATCAGGAACGCAAAAATGAAAGACGAGTAGTGAGTTAAAAGCGCCAGGTACAGTGCAAAAGAGAACACCAACATGCTTCTGCTTGACTGCCTGCGAAGCGCTTGTTCCAGCTGGTAGAGCGCCAGCCCGCAAAAGAACAGCAGAAATGAGTACTGGCGGAGTTCAGATCCCAGCGCAACCAACGTCGGAGAAAACGACAGCAGAATCAGGAGCACTAATGCCCGAGTGAAATCCGTAATTTGTGCGAACCACTTGTATGCGGTCCAGCAAAGGGCAGCACCCAGAATTACGGAAGGAAGACGAAGCACAAGCTCGGAGTCGCCCAGCATGCGCCAATAGTGAACAATGAGAATGAGCAGCGGAGGGTGAGCGCTGGTCAGGCTCGCGCGGTAGGCGTCGATCCACGAGGGCTGCCGGGCTAGAAAATAGTGCATAGCCTCGTCGGGATTGAAAAATGTCGTCGATGCGACTCCCAGGCGAAGCAGAAGACCGATCGCGAGTACTGTGAGCGCTACCCAGCGCTCGTGGTTGCGTGCTAGTAAATGCTCATGAGGACGCACTGGTCAGGGAGCGAGCATACCATTGTGTAAGGTAATGGGCGCCAATGAACGGCACCCGACGCTCACGGCACTGCAGATTGGCCCATAAATACGAAAACCCTCCCAGGGGAAGATGAGAGGGTCGTGGTCCCTGAATCCGCTTATTTAGGCGCGGACTACGTTTGCCGCCTGAAAGCCTTTTGGGCCTTTGAGCAAGTCAAACTCCACGGTTTCGCCTTCGTTAAGCGTACGGTATCCGTTCTCTTGGATGGCGGAGAAATGAACGAATACGTCCTCCCCGGTGGAGCGCTGGATGAATCCGTATCCTTTAGCCCCGTTGAACCACTTTACTGTACCCTTCTCTCTCACTGATTTACTCCTTTCGCCTTATCGCGAAGAATTCATTCTTCCCACCCCTGTTGAAGCCTTTGCGGGCACCCCCTCCGGAGTGTGGAAGAACAGGGTGCGTCCCGGTGCGCCCTCTAAACATCAACGCAAAAAGAAAGGCTTCAGCGTTCGCCGCCGCTCGGGGCGGGAGCCACTGAAGCCTGACATGATGGCGCGAAGTATCGACAGCTAAGCACAGAAACGTCAACCCAGAATTGCTAGACTCATTGCCGAAACACAGTCCAATTCCAGCAATGAGCAGAAGATAATATTCAGGAAGTCCGATATTAGCAATAGGTAAGTAGAAGGTAACTAGTGTCGCGTATACAACTTGACGAGGTGACCGTGAGTCATAGAGGTGGCATTTCCCGATTTTGTCATGCATTGACTTCGCATTACCGCAGATGGAGGGGCGTGGACAGATTTTCCCTCGATATTCGCAACCCTTTGATAACATTACGTGCAAATTTTTGCTTGAACCGATCATAGCGACTGCAGATCCGGCCACCGCCGCAGCATCGGTGCGTCCCCACGCGCTGCTCCGCGATGGTTCCGGTTTGGTGCTGTCCACGGTCAAATACCTGATGCGCACCGAGGTACACACCTTTGCATTTTCGGTCGCAGCCAATGCCATCCTGTCGTTCTTCCCTTTCGTCCTGCTGTTGATGACGCTGTTTCGGCGGGTGTTTCATTCCAAGGTTATGTATGACGTGCTGGTGAACCTGCTGCGCGATTACCTCCCAGCGGGACAGGAGTTCGTCATTCGCAATCTCGAGGCCTTGGTGGCAGCGCGCCACCGCGCGCAGATCGCGTCGCTGGCAATCCTGCTGATTACCTCCACAGGAATCTTCCTGCCGCTGGAAGTAGCGCTGAACCGGGTTTGGGGCTTCCGTAACAATCGTTCATATTTAGGCAACCAGCTTATTTCCCTGGCACTCGCCTTTGGAAGCGGATGCCTGGCGCTGATCTCGGTGGCGCTCACCGCCGGAAACATGGCACTGATGGGCAGCGTGCTGCGAGGCCACGGGCGCGGATTCGTCGAACTCGTCGGCTTCGTCGTGATGAAAGGTTCTGCGATTACCGCCAGCATCGCCATCTTTTTCCTGATTTACTGGATATTGCCCAACGGAAAAGTGCCGGTCTGGCGCGTGCTTCCGGCCGCGATCGTCATGGGGTTGTTGTCCGAAGCTCTGAAATCGGCTTACATCCTGGCGCTGCCCCGTTTGAATTTTCAGGAGGTCTACGGGCCGTTCGCGCTGTCGGTCAGCCTCATGTTCTGGGCATTTCTGACCGGACTGCTGCTCTTGACAGGAGCGTATTTGTCAGCGCATTCACGCGCGTAGCCGCGATACCCCGGGTGCACTCCGGTCCTCGCTCTGTCACAAATTCGATGTGACGCGCAGCACTGCCGCGCTTCTTGCAGATTACTAGGATGGTGCTCCCCAGGTTCTAGATCTCCAGCGCGCGTCCTCTTCTCGAGTGTCCAGGTGGTGCCATGTCTTCCAGGAGTGTGCGGTCTTTTCTTATCTTCGTTGTACTGCCCCTGTTTTGTTTCCTGGCCTGCATTGTCCCGGCTTCTGCGCAACGCAGTCCTGGGATCCAGGCCCGCTACGAGGAACAAATCAGCCTTCTCACGCGAGCGGCCGGCAGCATTTTTCGTGGCACCGTCAGTTCCGTTCACGCTGTTCGTATAACGCATCCCGGCGACGTAGAGACGGTGGAAATAACCTTCCGTGTGGAGGACGGCTTTCGGGGTGTGCGTAAAGGCCAGACGGTTACGCTGCGGGAGTGGTCCGGCCTATGGCTGCAAGGGCAGCGTTACAGAGTTGGGGAACGCGTTCTGCTGTTTCTGTATCGCCCCAGCAAGCTGGGCCTGAGCAGCGCCGTGGGAGGAAGAAGCGGCCGTTTTCCGATCGGGGATGGAGACATGGTCATTCTGCCCGGCATCGACGCGGACGACCCCGGCATCGCGAGCGATGGGCCGTTACTCCCAAACTCGCCATCCCATTCAACTTCTCGATCCTCAGTTGGCGGGCGCGTAGCTTACCGCCAGTTTGCGGACATGATCCGGCGTGTCACGGAGCAATGATATGCGGCTCCAGAATTGTTGGTTTTTCGTGCAGGCGTCGAAAGCAGTTTCGGCACTCATGGCATCCGTGGTCTTATGCGGCGCCGCATTCGGTGGCGGGCCCAAATATGTTTCGGGCGCAACCTACTTCGATCCAAGTGTAAAAGGTACCGCGATACAGTGGACACAAGGCGAGATCTACTACTACACCGATCAGGGCGATCTCAGCCCCTATGCTCCGCACGCCGACGCGGATGCGTTTGTGAACGCCGCGTTCGCGCAATGGATGTCGGTCATGACGGCAGCGATCTCGCCCCGGCGCGCGGGAGCACTCTCCGAAGATGTCAACGGCACAAATGTTTACGCCAATCCCGACCACACCATCACGATGCCAGCAGACATCCAGTCGACGGCTAGTGACAAGCCTGTCGCCATTGTTTACGACTACGACGGCGCGGTCACAGATGCTTTCCTGGGATCAGGGGCCAGCCAGAAATCGCTCTGCCCGAGCAATTCGGTCTTCGGCGGCCCGGACAGCTTTGCGACAGGCGGATATATTCTGCACGCGCTGGTGGTCATGAACGGCAACTGCATGCCGGGTTCGGACGATCCCGACATGAAATACCACCTGGTCCGGGTGCTCGGCCAAGTGCTGGGGCTGGACTGGTCACAAGCCAACTTGAATGCCGTGACCGGAAATCCGATACCCACGCTGGAGGACATTCTCGGGCTTCCGGTTATGCACTTTACTGATTTCGTGGGATGCGTGCCGGTTGTGCTCTGCTACCCCGGTTCGGATCCGAGCGCGCCCAAGATCGACGATCAGGCTGCGTTGTCGCGTCTCTATCCGGTTACGACCGACAATCATGATCGCTATCCCAACAAGCAGCTCTTCCACGAAACCACCGCGCGCATATACGGCAGCCTGCGGTTCGCCGATCCCTCGAAGAACTCGCCGCAAGCCATGCAGGGCGTCAATGTGGTGGCGCGCTGGATCGACACGGGTACGGGAATGCCGTCCGCGCGCTACGTGGTCACCTCCGTATCCGGCTTTCTCTATCGCGGAAATGCGGGCAATCCGGTCAACGGATACGTCGACGTGCTCGGCCAAAGATACGATCGCTTCGGATCGGACGATCCTTCACTTAAGGGCTACTTCGATCTCTCGGGACTGCCATTGCCGCAAGGCGATACTGCGCAGTATCAGCTCAGCATTGAGAGCGTCGATCCACAATGGTCGCAGGACGTGGGTCCGTATGGACCGTGGCAGGTGACGGCTTCAGGCAACGTTGTACCCGTGATCGTAACGGTCACCAGAGGGGGCGAGGTTCAGCAGGACTTGACAATGCTCGGCAGTGCGATCGAAACCCTGGATTGGGGCGAACCCTCCAGCTACGCAGTCCCGGCTCCGTTGCCGCCCGCAGGCGACTGGCTCGGCGGCTTGGAGACCTATGGCAATACGGACTACTTTCAATTGACAGGCCGGGCGAACCGCACGATGAGCGTCACGGTGACGGCACTCGATGAAACGTCGGCAACAACGCTGAACAAGATCAGACCCATTATCGGCATGTGGGCTTTGTCCGATCCGCCCGGCACGCTGGCCGGCGCGCAGACGTCGTCGCCGTTCAACACCAGCGTGGTCGCAGAATCGCGCCTCGATGCCAAGCTTCTGCAGAACACCACCTTCCGCATCGGGATCACTGATCAACGCGGCGACGGCCGTCCCGACTATCGATATCATGCGCAGGTTTTATATGCGGACAGCGTCGCGCCCGAACGCGTCAGTGCACAAACGGGTGCCGCCATAGTCATCAAGGGCATTGGATTTCGCCCAGACCTGACCGCTGTAGCCGGATTAAGCTTGCCGGTGTTTGCCGCCGGAGCCAACCAGCTTGTAATTACAGCTCCCGGAGGAGTCATCGACGGAACACAAACTCTTACCATCAGCGATCCGGAGACAGGCGCATCCACAAGCATGATTGATGCGCTGACGTTTGGCGCCGTGGCCAGCGATACGTTCCGCTTGCTGCAGGGTTGGAATCCGGCGACTCCGGTGGGATCGGAGACTACTAATGCGATCCGCGTGGGCACGACATCCGCGTCCGGACAACCGGTGAATGGCGCAACCATTGCATTAAGCGCCAGCTCCGGCGCAACACTGTCGGCGTGTGGCGGCGCATCCGCGTGCGTCGTGTACAGCGATGCGGCGGGTGAGGTCTCAACACGCGCGACGGTGAATGCGCCCGGAACTATTACCATCACGGCGACCCTGGCTCCGTATACTCCGGGCATTATGAAGACGGTTACCGCGACTGTATTAGGCACGGAATCAGCCCTCGACCTTGCGTTGGTGTCCCAATACCGCTACGTGGCAAGCGGAACCAGTGCAGCTGTCGCGCTTACGGCCCGTGTCCTGGGCAGCGGCTCTCCGCTAAGCGGTAGAAGTGTGAACTTCCAGGTAGTGAAAGGCTCGGGATCATTGAACCCAGCGACGGCTGTCACCAATTCCAGCGGATTTGCTACCAGCACGTTGCAGGTAAGCAGCATTGCCGGCGATGTGTGGGTAAGCGCCTGCGTGGCGCCGAGTAATTCCCCCTGCCAGACCTTTTATTTGACCGCCGTACCGCAATCTTCTTTGCGGCTGCAAGCAGTTTCCGGCGGAGGGCAGATCGTGCCGGTGGGGCAGGCATTCCAGCCGCTCGCGGTCCGGGTCACCGATTCCGCTACCCCGTCGAATCCGGTGCAGGCAGTCAATGTTGTTTTTCAGCAAACAGTTTTTCGTCCGGATGCCGACGCCCCGATTGAAGTTGTTGGCGAGTCCAAGAGTGGGAACTATCCTGAACGTGTGATTCTGGCCTCCTCACAGCAAGCATTGACCACGAACGCGGATGGCTACGCTGCGATTACACCTTCAGCCGCCGGAATCACCGATGCGGTTGAGATCGAGACCACTGCGTATGCAGGAAACATGAGCCTGCTATTTGAAGTCGAGGCGATGTGGGGCCTGCTTCAAGGCCTGGAATTCGCGCCGCTCATGCCGAATCGCGAACCCAAGTCAAACGACAGCACTGAATCCGAGAATCTCGATCCAATTCACGACCGGCGGAGTGAGCAACGCTGACGCTGTTCTGAGTTGATGAAATCGAAGAATCAGGACTGATCACTTCCACTATGCGGGCGAGAGTCTACAGTCCGCGAAAGAATCGCAAGCGCGTTTCAAACTGACGCCTGCAACAGCGCATCCAAGGCCTCAACGTCGCGCCTAGCCCTTACGACCTGGATCGAGCACCGCTCACGCGACGCGCGCAAACCTGCCATTCGGCATTCCTATAACCGTTAGCCAATACCGTTAGCCAATAAGGAGTAAAAAATGTTCCATCACGTGAAGGAGCTGCAATTCAATGCCCGTGTTTCGCAACCCGACCCCAAGTTCGCCGGCTTGTTGCTGGAGCAGTTCGGCGGCGCGAATGGTGAGTTGAAAGCTGCGATGCAGTATTTCGTGCAGGCATTTTCCTGCCGCCAGCCGTATCCGGATAAGTACGACATGTTGATGGATATCGCGACCGAAGAATTCAGCCACCTGGAAATCGTGGGCGCGACCATCCAGATGCTCATGGGTCCAGTCCCGGCGCAGATGAAAGATGCCGCCGGCACCAAGGACCTGGAAAAAGGCTTCGAATCCTCTGGGCTTGCTAAGTTGGTCACCGGAGGAAAGGCAGGGAAGGAGGGCTTCATACACGAGGCCATGGTCAACCCGTTGTTTTTGACCGAGGCACCCGGTCCACAGGTCACCAACTCTGCCGGCGTCCCATGGAATGGCTATTACGTGAATGCAAACGGCGATCTCTCCGTCGATCTACGTTCGAACATAGGAGCCGAATCTCGAGCCAAGGTGGTGTACGAATACCTGATGCAGTTCACGGACGACCCACTGGTGAAAGAAAGCCTCTCGTTCCTGATGACGCGGGAAATCACTCACATGCAGGTATTCTCTGCCGCGTTGGAAACAGTGCAGCCGAACTTTCCTCCGGGAGTTCTCCAGGGCGATCCGCGTTATCTGCATGTTTACGTGAACATGTCGAACGGAGCTGCCGCGCGTGGTCCCTGGAACCAGGGCCAGGGCCCCTGGGCTGATGGCGGGCAATGGGAGTACGTGCAAGATCCCATTGAGACCGTTCGCCAGAGCAACGGGTTGACCAACCTGCCGAAGAGTGGGCGCTCGACGGAGAATATCGAGACCATGAACAAGAAGCTCAGCGATATGCGAAAGCAAGAGCTGAGCCAGGCTGTTCCCGAGGGGGAAAACCAGTGGTCCGCCTATCCACAGACCACGCTGGAGAGCCCGAAATTCAAGAAAGCCAGCTAACCGCTGCTCGCGTCAGAGTCAGTCGCCGGCATCTCGTATTGCTGGCGACTGACGCTGGCGGCCACGCCCGCGTGTTCTTGGTGCAACGCCACTCCACTGCGCAAGTCAGAACAAGCCTTTTTCAGAATTACAAGCGTTATTTAACGCCATACAGCCTCTTGGTCGTATCACTACAGGAAATCCTGTATGGCGGGAATCCCGGGTGGGCATGAAGCTAAGGTCATGGGACCCTATCTTGATCGCGGCCCGCCCTTCACCCAAGACTCTCTTTTGCAATCGCTGCGAGCAAGTCTGCACAGTCTAGAGACGGTTCACCTGACAGACCTTAAAGACCCCGAAGTCGCTGCCCTCATACAAGACATCCGCGCGAGAATTCAAAAGCTCGAAGCTTCCAACGGTGGGAAGCCGTGAGACTTGAGCCCTGACTTTCTGAAAGCCTGGTGCTGTCTGCGCCTAGCTCCGCAGCTTCGCCAAGTTGTGTTTAGCAATCGCGTCAGAATTAAACGGCGAAGTTGCGCACGACAGGCTCGCCGGGATTCGATGACGCCTTGGGGGACGGGTTGAGGCAGCGAAAGGAAATTCTGGTGGGCAGTGCGTGACTCGAACACGCGACCTCCTGCTTGTAAGGCAGGCGCTCTAACCAACTGAGCTAACCGCCCATCGGGCCCGCTTGCGATTCTAGCAGGGTGGGGAGATTCGGTACTAGCGGCCCGAGTCATCGTGCACAGACGGCGAGCGAGGGGATTGCTTCGACTAGGGCATGTTTTCGCAGTTAGGGTGGGTTAGTGATGTGCGATTTTCCCCAACTACGGGATAGGCGCTCCTTTTCAGCTAAGGGTTCGAAGCGTAGTACCGAGGCATTCGGAACTGCGCTTTGATTCCTTTAACCGGCTGCACCTCAACCTTATGTACGCCGCCACGCTGCGTCACCGGAGGCGTATAGCTGAGGTAGTACATAGACTCGATCTGTTCGCGAATCTGATCGAACACTTTGGGCATGTCTCTCTGATGGAAACGAGAGTAGAAGATCCCACCACTTGAGTCGGAGAATTTCTCAAGGACAGACTCACCCTTCGATTCTCTTCCCGTGTTGTTTGTAGCGATTGTAAAAACCACAACACCTGAACTCACTAGAAGAGCCTCTGCTTTGGCACGGGTAATGGAACTCAGATTGTCGTCACCGTCGCTCACTAAAACTATGACTCGTCGCGCCGGCGTGCGCCAGTCTGGGCTGCCCATCCTGTCGGTACATGCGACTGCAATCGCGTTATACAATGCGGTGCCGCCACCTACTTGATTGGGAAAAGACACTCCCGAAAGCCGTTCCCGGCTGAGCAGCGGCGTGGCTTCTATCATTGTTGAGAAGAACTCGAAGAAAACTCGGTCCTGGTCGTGACGCATCACTTGCTTAACAAAGTCTTTACGCTCGAAACACCAGCCTCGTACAGAGCATTGTTTCTTTGGGAATTGCTTGTATCGAAGAGAACCCCCAGCCGCAGTGGCAAACTACTTCCCGGTATCAATTTGACACCTGACGTAATCCGAGCTTTCTCGTCTGCGACCATCAAAGATTCTGGTTTCAAGTCGGTAATAGGCTGCCCATGCCGGTCAACCGCAATGAAGGGTAGTAAGACTTTCGCCGTAAGCAATGCCTGCCCCCCAGCTGAAGCAAGCAGCACCAGAAGGACTGAGACTCGGATCACCAACTTCCACAGGTTGCAGTAAAAACTGTTTGGAAGCGCGCTACCGAGCGAACATGCACCAGACGTGAGAGCGCAGTCGAGCATGTCTCAAATTTTAGCAGTGCCGCCGAGACATCCGTTGCAAAGTGCGACATCGATAAAGGCGAGATCAGCGGAAGGCCTTGTGAACCCGCGCGGACTTCCGGCTTGTCGGTTTACTGACGCTGCTCGTGAGCACACGAAAGCGGCGTAGCTTCCCCCATACCGTCTGACCCAACGTTTATCGCCTCCATCTCTCTTCTCTCGTACCCCGAATTGCAATCACACGAGCGTGCAGGCCAGAACCTGACATTAAATGCAAACTTTGCGGCGCCTTCAGTCCAGGCAACGCGGGCAAGTGAGGCCTTCGCGCAAGCTGCTACACTCAGGCCGTGCGCCGGCTGGTGATTAATGGTGACGATTTTGGCCTGACCTCAGGCGTGAACCGCGCCATTATTCAGGCCCATCAGCACGGAGTCGTGACCTCCGCCACCCTCATGGCGGGCGGCCACGCTCTTCCTGAGGCACTGACGCTTTTACGATCAGCGCCGGGCCTGGCAACCGGCTGTCATGTGGTGCTCGTCAATGGCACACCTGTGCTGCCCGCTTCACAGATTTCCACGGTGGTCGAAGGCGGTGCCCAACCTGCGCCACGTTTCCATTCGAAGCTCGGCAGGTTCGCAGTCCAAGCCTTGCGCGGACAATTCAATGCCACAGAATTTGAGCAGGAAGCCACCGCCCAGATTCGCCAGCTGCAAAATTCGGGCATAACCGTCACCCACATCGACACACACAAGCACACCCACATTTTTCCTGCCGTGCTGGCGCCGCTGCTGCGCGCGGCCACAGCCTGCGGCGTGTACGCCATCCGCAATCCTTTCGCTCCTGTGCATGTGCTCGCGCCCGCCATCCTTGTTTCGCGCCCGCAACTCTGGAAACGGTACCTGCAGGTGAAACTGCTGCGCAGATTTCACCCCGCATTTATGCGCGAGGTGCGAAAGGCCGGATTAGTTACTACCGAGGGAACCGTTGGAATTGAGGCAACGGGCACCCTCGACCAGCAACTGTTCAATGCCATCGTGGAAAATCTTCCCGAAGGGACCTGGGAATTCGTCTGCCATCCCGGATATAACGACGCCGACCTCAGCTCAGCCGGGACCCGGCTCCTTGCCTCGCGCGAGCGCGAACTCGAGGTCCTTACCTCGGCCGAAAGCAGGGCAGCCATCGCACGGGCCGGTATCCAGCTGGTCAGTTTTCGCGAGCTGGCGCAGGCTTCGTGATCGCGTGGGGCCGCAACTCATTACCAATCAGATACTTTCGTAATCATCAGTCTCGGGAAGTAGTTGTATGATGAGGCATGTTTCAGGGCTCCTTCGGGCAATTAAGTTCATCTGGGAGCTAACCCCGTATGGCGGAACAACAGGCCGCGGCTGGAGCTGCTTCGGACGTCCAGGTGCGCGTGTATGGCATGGCGGCGGACGGCCATGCCTTTTTTCAGATCGCGCGGGCGGGCAACTTCACGGCCGACAGCGCCGTTCTCTCCGGCATGGACCACGAACTTCAGGTGGGCGACACGATCGGGGTCCAATATGCCGAGCGCAAGGTGCGATGCAAGATCCTATGGGTGCTAAACGCGGGCGCATTGCAGAAGGTACAGGCGGGCGTCCAGCTTTTGAGCGACCAGGAATGCCCCTGGAAAACCGCGATTCCCGTCTCCACCGCGACTCCCAACAAAGCCGACAACCCTCAGAACCGCAGGCGCTATTACCGCCACAAAATTTCATTTCCCCTGGAACTGAGGGACGAACGGGTGAACACCCCCATGCGGGTCAATTCGACGGATGTAAGCGGCAATGGGTGCTACATCGAAACCATTCTTCCCTTACCGCGTGGCACTACTCTCAAAGTCGACCTGTGGCTGGATGACGAGAAGGTGACCACTACGGCAGTGGTTCGTACCAGCGATCCGGGAGTTGGCATGGGCATCGAATACATCAGCCTTCCGGAAGAGACACGGCACCGTATTCAGGACCATCTCGATAAGCTCGATCCGCGAAGTCCCGGTTTTGCCGAATCGAAGAACCCTTCCTGAATTACCGCTAGACTAGTCTGTCATGCCATCCGACGACATCCTCAGCCTTGCTCCGCCGCCCGCGGATGCGCGCCTGCCTTATGGCACCGATCCCAACCAGTTTGGGGAACTCCGCTTGCCCAAAACGAAAGGTCCGTTCCCGGTCGCGATGAATATCCACGGCGGTTTCTGGCGCGCGAAATACGATCTCGCTCACACCGGACATCTCTGCGCCGCGCTGACCGCCAGCGGAATCGCAAGCTGGAATCTTGAGTATCGCCGGGTCGGGAACCCCGGCGGAGGATGGCCCGGCACTTTCCAGGACATTCGCAGCGGCTTTCGGTACCTCTCGCAGATTGCCAAGCGTTACAACCTCGACCTGAACGGACAGGTCGTAATGGGCCACTCGGCGGGAGGACAACTGGCGCTCTGTCTTGCGGCTCATGAGCCGGCGATTATGAACGTGGTCTCACTCGCCGGGGTGGTCGATCTCAAACAAGCCTTTGAACAGCACCTGAGCAATGACGCGGTGGTCGAATTCCTGGGCGGCAAACCTGCCGAAGTGACGGATCATTATCGCGAAGCGGATCCCTTGCAACTGAGTATCCGCGCCACGCAGTGGCTGATTCACGGTCTTAAGGACGATGTAGTGCCTTCTTTCTTCAGCCGCAGCTATGTGCAAGAGAAAAAGGCGAAAGGCGAGGACGTGCATTTACTCGAGGTCGCCACCGCCGGGCATTTCGATCTGATCGATCCGCGCTCCTCCGCATGGGACCGCGTGGAAGGCACGGTGCGGCACCTGCTCAAAGTGTAGCCTTGATGCTTCTGCACCGGGCAGTTGCGAAGCATACTTACCCGGCGATTCGCCTCAGTATGAGCGCGGAATTTTTGGATCCAAACGCAATGCAGTTACAAATGGCGTGCTCGACGGACGCGCTGCGGCCTGCCTCGGGCACATAATCGAGGTCGCATTCCGGATCCGCATTCTCCAGGTTGAGGGTCGGCGGAAGCTTTTCCCGTTGCATGGCCACCAGGGTCGCCGCCACTCCGGCGGCGCCGGACGCGCCCTGCGGATGGCCGATCTGCGACTTGAGCGACGACATCGGAATTTCTGCCGCCCGACGGCCGAGCGCCAGTTTCAATGCCTGGGTCTCAATGCGGTCATTCAACTTCGTTGACGTGCCATGCAAGTTTACGTATTGCACGTCGCCCGGGCCGATGCCCGCTTTATGCATGGCCATGCCGATGGCGCGGGCCGGCTCTTCTCCCGACTCCTTGAGCCGGACGCGATGAAATGCCTCGCAGGTGGAGCCGTAGCCACAAACTTCCGCTACAACATTCGCTCCGCGCGCCTTCGCGTGTTCATATTCCTCCAGCACAAACATCCAGGCGCCCTCGGCGAGGACGAAGCCGTCGCGATCGGCGGAAAAAGGACGCGACGCCCGGGTGGGCTCGCTGTTCCAGGATTCCGTCAGGATCCGCATCAGAATAAAACCTTTCACGATGCCCAGCGCAATGGGAGCGTCGGCCCCGCCGGTCAGTACCATGTCGGCCCTGCCACTTTGAATCTGCATCCACGCCGAGCCAATCGCATCGGTCGACGACGTGCATCCGGTACTGATCACATGACTCGGCCCGCGCAGACCGAAGCGAATACTGAGGTCGCTGGAGAGCGTGCCCATGACTCCGGTGGGCACGCAGAACAGGCTCATGTGCCGGTACTCCTGGCGAAAAAAGAGGCGGTATTGCTCTTCTGTGAACTCCTGCGAGCCGCCGCCGGAACCTACGATCACGCCGAAACGCCGCAAGCAGTCCACTCTCATTTTCTGCGGCTCCAAGCCGGAGTCTGCAATCGCCTCGCTGGCTGCGGCGATGGCCAACGGCAGGACGCGCGACACGTGCTTGCGCTCGCGCCTTTCTACCCAGGCCAACTCGTCGAAGTCCCGCACTTCACCCGCAACTTGAACCGAAATTCCGCTGGCATCGAAACGCGAAATGCGGCGCACTCCGCTGCTTCCCGCCAAAGCTGCCTCGCTGAACGCAGCCTTGCCTATGCCGTTGGGACTTACCGCACCCATTCCTGTGACCACGACTCGACGTTGCATGTCCCCTCAGTCTGCTTAGACGCAGGTCTCCACAGTTCGATGCGGCTAGCTTAGCAAGCTTATCGCGGGCGGGAGGAGACAGGTGCAGAACTCCTGACCAAAGCACCATCGGCACAGAATGCGGGGCGCGACGCTGGGCGAAGCAAACGCGAAACTACAATGTCGCAATTGTCACGGCAGGAATGAAGAAACCGCTTTATGATTCGAAATGAGCCGGGTGGGGAGCACGCCCATTTTAAAGATGCGCTCACAATGGTTGGGAGGGTGCATCTCTAAAAGCCCACCTCGCCCGGCGATATCTTTGAACCCCGCGCTGGGGCGTGCATGCAAGACCACCCTCGGGTGCAGCACATCATTCCTTCACATCCACTGCAAGAAATAATTCGATCAGGTTTTCTGTAAAGATTGGTAGCCCCGGGGTGACTCGAACACCCGACCAACGGTTTAGGAAACCGCTGCTCTATCCATCTGAGCTACGGGGCCACAAGGATGCTATTTTGAGTTTACCGCAGGGGAAGGAACTTCCTGAAAATCAGGCACGTCTAACTTTCACTCTCGACGATCCAACTCATGCTGCCACGCAACCAGGATACGAGGTCATCGCGCTGTTGCCGTTCGGTAAGCCACTCGCCGGCAACGTGACCGCATTGCGGGCAGAGTAACATTCGCGATCCTGCCCCGCCCTGCGTCTGTTTCAAGGTAACGAGGCACTTGGAGCAGATGAACTTCGGCCGCGAACCGATTCGGCCATGCGCAAGAGCCAATCCCCCGTAGAGTCCCATGTCAGTTCCTCAGACTTGATCCCGCAAGCCGTGGTCAACTGGTCAAGGTGAGTTTAATAACACGAATGCATCGCGCACCGGTCGCGCCAATATGCGTCACCGTGATGCCGCATAAAATTAATACGCGCGCACTGCCTTGTCGATAGCCGCTGAACACTTCGTCTTCTGGGCACTCTCTCCCGCTGCACGCAGTGTGCTGGATGGTCCGTTTCCGGGCAAATGACTGGCCTCAGCATCGGGACGGATCCAAAGGAGTGCCGGTGAAGGAATTGATACAGGCGCGTAGTGGCAGGCGGCCGCAGTTGACAGGCGGACTATGATGACGAGCATACCTTCGATGAGTTCCGGTGATGTCTGCTTTGCACGGCAAACCGTCCAGGCGCTGGCAGGAGATAGCCCTCGACGCGGCCATTGAGCGGGATCCCGTCAAGCTCCGCTCGCTCACCGACGAACTGGAACAAGCACTGGACGAACGGGACCGGCAAGAGCCCGACCCAACTGGAAACGCACGCTCGCAGGTAAGCAGGCTGGTGTCGCGCAAAAAAGCCGCCGAGAACATTCACCGCAGTCGCGTAATCATCGAACAAGCCAGGAGATTCGTGGCTCAGAGCCAGGAACTTGTGGGCGAGTCCAGGCGCCTGCAAGAGAAAATCGCGCCCGACCATATGAAATCTGAGAAGAAGAAGCGTCGCGGTTGATGCGAACCGGCAAGTGTAGAGTCCAGATGTTGAGGTCGAAGTTTAAGCGGCGTGTCGCAATTTTGGATTGTTTATTTGAACCAGTGATAACCGAGGCTGACCTGCACCCCGTTAAATTCCGGGTTTCGCTTGCCAAGATTGGCGTTCGACACGTGTAACCACTGGCAGCCCACGTCTACCGATCGATGCTGGTGGGTAAAGATGTGGATGCCGCCGCCAGCACGGGCGGTGAAGTTAAAGTCCGAGGTGTCCCCCGCCGGCAGATTCGCATTGGTGAACAAGCCACCTCCCGCGAGTTCGATGTACGGGGCCACGCGCGCCACGTGCAGACTCGAGTTCCAGCGCAGAACAACCGGCTCAAAACCTCCACCATACGTGTTGTGACCGTTCGCGGTTTTAAACAGTGGAATGAGGTTGAAGCCATACTCGAGGTTTCCTCGCCACCAACGGCTACCCACTTCCTCAGTCAGGCGGTGGCCGACCATGAATCCGGCGCTCCAAACCTGCGCCTCACTGAAGGAGTTCGTGTTCTCTTCCCCGGTAGCGCCGCTGATCCAGACATCTAAGTCCCAGTTCACAGTTTGCTCGGGCGTCAAAGCGCGATCTTGAGCGAAACCAGCAGGGCTCAACAGCAACAGAGCCGACGCAAGGAAGAACATTCTGGTTGGCGCTGCGAATTGCATAGGTCCGACGAAGTTAAGTCATCCATCTGAGGCGCGACAGCGAAGCCGTCGTAACCCGGGTTCTCAGCATGTAATGGATAAGTTCTGGCCACGGCGGGTTGCACAAATTTGTAAGGGGAACTGTAGAGGGAGGGTGTCACACCAGCGGCAGATCTGCTGAGAGAGGCGCCCGCCAGGCGACAATAAAGCGAGCGTTTCCGCCGACAAAGACCAGGCAGCTTATCTAACTAATAGAGGGCTCATTTAATAATGTCGCGCGATACGCGGAACCAGGGACTCTTGCCGTGAAGAATGTTGGCGCCCCCACGAATGGGATTCAGCGCGCAACGGGTCACGTTGATGAGGAAACGGTTGCTGGTATTCGCTTCCACACGTTTGATGATGTCTTTATCGACCACGTCTTCCATGACCTGCCACCCGAAGCCGCCGATTGGCGTGGTGACGAGATCAACCTGGCCAACCCCGTTGTAGCAGTGATGCTGGGAATGACACGGCCAGGTGCCGTCCTGGTTCCAGGAGCCACGAATTAATGTGCCGTACTTTTCAAAGGTGAGTTCGCTCAGAGGTCCGATGTTCCACTGGGTGCTGTAGACGGCGCTCCAGATGGCCGCGCGCAGGCGGCTGTGCCAGTATTCGCGGGTGTTGGAAAATTCAAGACTTTGGCCACGCGGATCATTCTGGATGTAGATGTAGCTGGTCATCGCGCCCTGCAGGGGGTGCCCGAGGTAGCTGTAAAGAGCCGGATCGCCGTCGTTCCATCCAGAATTGATCCAGGAATGTAGAGAGTGCTTGTAATCTCGCCAGTAATGATTGAAGGGCACGCCGTTTTCCGAGATCACCCACTTGTAATCGTCTTTGACGACATACGCCTGCTCGATCGAGAAGAACATGAATGATTCGAAGAGGGCCCGACCCCAGCGAAAACCCGGTTTGCGCGGAGCCGATGTCTCCAGCAGGTTCATGCGCAGATCCAAAGGTTGATGGGTGGCGTCCGGCGAAGTCGCAGTTTCGGAGTCGGAATCGTCCGCATCTGCAGCGGAGCCACCGCCGCCCCCGGTCACGAAAGAACACTCTGCAAGCGGAGTCTGACGCGAATCGCAACGGGAAGACGGTAATTGAGCAAAGCTGACGGCGGACAAGAACAGCAAGGTAAAGGCAAGTCTCATTACAGCCATGCGTACAAAAGTGGCGGGGAATGCCTCACCATACTGAATCCTCAAACATCCGTCAATCATGCATGTTGGCTTCATGGATTCCCGCAAGCGCCAACCAGAAGTTGGCTGGAAACCTTTCGCTTGTGCTCGGGCGGTACGCCAATGCTGTGTCGCAGGACCTAACTCATCACGCCGCGGGAGAGTAAAGATTTGTAAATCTCTGGAGGTAAATGCGCCGATTGCAACATGTCGCAACACGATTCTGTATAATCCCTCGTTCTTGCGTTGGGGGTGAGATGCACACTGCACAATCAAGGCGCATAACCAGCTACCTTTTTTTATTTACTATGCTGTGGGCCACGGTCTTGCGAAGCGCCCAACTAACGGCCCAGGAGAATGACAATCATGCGGTGGCAATCAAAGGCGCCACCATTCTGAGCATGACGCACGGAACCATCGAGAACGGAACCGTGGTCATTCAGAATGGAAAAATTCAGGCAGTGGGCACGAATGTCGATATTCCCTCCAGTGCGGAGGTAATAGATGCCAAGGGCGAATTCGTATTGCCGGGACTAGTGGATCCTCACTCCCATCTCGGCGTCTATTCGCTGCCCGCAGTGCAAGCCAATTCTGACGGCAATGAGATGAGCGGCGACATCGAGGCCCAGGTTCGTTCGGAAGATGCGATTAACACCGATGATCCCGAAATTGCGCGGGCGGTTTCCGGCGGCGTCACCACGGTGCAGATTCTGCCGGGTAGCGGTAACAACATTGGAGGCTGGGCCACCGTAGTCAAACTGAATGGCGGGCAGAGACTCGACGAAATCAAGTTTCCCGGCGCTCCCCCCAGCATGAAATGGGCCTGGGGAGAAAATCCCAAGCGCGTCTATGGCACGCGGAATGAGGCGCCCTCCACGCTCATGGGCGAAGCCGCGGTGGTCCGGCAAAAGCTCTATGAAGCGCAAAATTACCTGCAGAAATGGAAAGCGTGGGAAGACGGCGGGAAAAAAGGCGCGCCTCCGGAACGCGATCTGCAGTTGGAATCCCTGGGCGAGGTCTTGCAAGGCAAGGTTCGTCTCAACATCCATTCGTACCAGGTAAACCATTTCGAAGCGCTGTTTCGCATTGCCGACGAATTTCACTTCAATATCGCAGCCTTGCATCATGCGCTCGATGCTTACATGATCGCGCCGGAGATCGCGCGGCGGCACATCGGGGTGGTTACGTTTGCGGACTCCTGGGGATTCAAGGTCGAAGGCTGGGAGGCAATCCCGCAAAACGCTTACATATTGTGGAAACAGGGAGTCACGGTCAGCCTGCACACAGACAATCCCGTGATTGAAGAAAGGGACTACATCGAACAGGCTGCCATCATCACGCATTATGGAATGCCCGAGGACGTGGCGCTGCAAACCGTCACTATCAATCCGGCAAAGATTCTGGCCATCGATAATCGAGTGGGATCGATCGAAGCCGGCAAAGACGCTGACCTGACGATCTGGACCGGGTATCCGCTGGAGTTGACCTCCAAGGCAGACCGCGTGTTCATCGATGGCAAGCTTGTGTACACGTTGAAAGATGGCTTCCTGCCGTGGAAAGGACGGCCTGCCTCGCTAGTCCCCTGAGGCGTCGAGTCACATGAGACATAAATACACACTCCTATTTGTTTTAGTGGCGGCTTCCCTGCCCTGCGCCGCACAAGAAAGCATCGCCATTACCGGCGGACGCATTCTCACGGTAACGCACGGAGTCGTGGAGAATGGCACAGTTCTCATCGAACACGGAAAGATCGCGGCAGTCGGCCCCAAGGTCAAGGTACCATCCGGCGCGACCGTCATCGACGCCAAAGGAAAGGTAGTCATCCCGGGATTTCTTGACGCCGGCGATCACCTTGGAACCCTCGAAATTCCTGCCGAGCGCATCACGGTGGACGATACGGAATACACGGACGCCATTCACCCCGAGCTTCGCGTTCTGGACGCGCTGAATCCGCGCAGCGAAAACATCCGCGTCAGCCGGGCCCAGGGCATTACCAATGCTGTTTCCACGCCCGCGGATGGCAATCTCATCGGCGGCCAGAGCGCCGTCATCCAGCTCGACGGAGAAACTGTCGATCAAATCACTGTGAAATCGCCGGCCTCCCTGCGCATCAATGTGGGAGAACCCAGCAAGCTGACCTACGCCGAGAAACATAAGCCACCCGAGACGCGCATGGGACAAATGTCGCTGCTGCGCCAGACATTTCTCAAGGCCCAGCATTACCAGGCCGAAGAGGACGCGTTCACCAAGAAGCAGGGAGCGAAGAATTCCTCTACGGATTCGGCAAGCGGCAAGACAGAGGAATCGAAGTCAGGAGCGCCGCCCGCGCGAGATCTGAAAATGGAAGCGCTGGTTGCGGCGATGAATGGGCAAATGCCGGTTGTGGTTCGAGCCGATCGCGTCAGCGATATCGAAATGGCTCTACGGCTCGCGCAGGAGTTTCACCTGCACATCATTCTCTCGCAGGCTACATCCGCCTGGCGGCTTGCCGATCAGCTTGCCGCTGCGAAGATCCCGGTCATCGTAGGACCCATTCTCGAGGAGCCCGGTCGCATGGAATCGCTGGATGTGCGCCTGGACAACGCGGCGCGACTCTTCAAGGCCGGCGTGCCGATTGCGATCCAGACGGAGGGCGATAATGAGGTCCGCAACCTGCCGTTTGAAGTCGAGTATGCCATCTCCTACGGTCTGCCTGACGACGCCGCCCTGGCCGCGGTCACGATCAATCCGGCGCGCTTTTTTGGGGTCGACGACCGCCTGGGCAGCATCGAGCCGGGGAAAGATGCCAACCTGGTTGTTCTGGACGGCCCTCCGTTCCGGGTGAAGAGCCATGTTGTGAACGTTCTGATTCGCGGCAGGAATCTCGATCTCTCGAATCATCAGACCGAGCTTTACGACTTTTACAAGAAGAAGTACGGGATCCAGTGACGGGTTGATGCTGCGTCCTTCCGCTGACGCCCGTAATGTTGTTTTGCTCTTGTGCGTAGAGGGCGTCCTGCCCTAAGCAACTTCCTGAGGAAGCGCGGCGCATACGTGATCGCAGCGCGGGCAGAAGCTCTGCTGACATTCTTTGCAGTAGCGCTCGTGATCCTCGCACACGGCAACTTCGCAACCTGTACACAAAGAAGTTGCCACTCTCGCGCAGCGAATGGGATTTCCACTGGTCACGCTGCGGGCCACGACCGTCTCACACCAGCGTTCGGACCTGACGACTAGCGTCATAGAAACTCCTGCAAGACAGCAAACGGCGAGTTTTCCGATCGTAAGTTGCCGATCGGGTGTCGTCTATCAGGTGTTTGCTGTACCAGAGACTTCGGCGCATATTGGCGCCCGTGTTGAACTGGAGTGTCTATGAGATGTGGTCGGCTTGCCCTAGCTTGCCATTAGCGGCTTGGCTGGCCGGAACAGGCGGACGCTCCGAATGTCAGGAATCTCCTTATCGGTCCGGCTGGACTCGGCAGCTTGAGTCGGTGAGGCGGAGGGAGAAGCTGCCCCTTGACAACCGGCCACTCAGATCTGTAGAATTAGCACTCAATGGCGGTGAGTGCTAACAACCGTCATACATCCCTATTACAACCAGCAGTTTACCAGCTATTACTCTGAAAGGAGTTTGCAAGATATGGCGACAAAATTCACTCCGCTGCACGACCGGATCCTGGTTCGTCGTGTGGAAGAAGCCGAGACCACGCGTGGTGGAATCATCATTCCCGACAGCGCCAAGGATAAGCCTCAGGAGGGCGAGGTTATTTCCGTAGGCAAAGGTAAGAGCAACGACGAAGGCAAGGTCACTCCTCTCGAGGTTAAGGAAGGCGACCGCGTTCTGTTCGGCAAGTATGCCGGCACTGAAATCAAGATTGATGGCGAAGATTTCGTCATCATGCGGGAAGAAGAAGTTCTGGGAGTCCTAAGCGGCGCAGCCAAAAAGGAAACTGCTGGCGCGCGCAGGTAACAACCCGGGTAACGCTCCGGGATATCCGGAAGCCTGATAAAGGCACCGGAAGCTGATTTCTGCAGGCCAGCCCTGCAAACAAAATTCAAGACTAGGAGATTGACACATGGCAAAGCAGATTGTTCACGGCGAAGAGTCGCGGCAAGCGATTCTCCGCGGGGTCAACCTTCTCGCTGACGCGGTGAAAGTAACTCTCGGCCCCAAGGGCCGCAACGTCGTTATTGAGAAGAAATTCGGTTCGCCGACGATTACCAAGGACGGCGTCACGGTAGCAAAAGAGATCGAACTGAAAGATGCGCTGGAAAATATGGGTGCGCAGATGGTCCGTGAAGTCGCGAGCAAGACCAGCGACGTTGCCGGCGATGGCACCACCACGGCCACGGTTCTGGCCCAGGCCATTTATCGGGAAGGCGTCAAGACAGTCGCCGCCGGTGCAAACCCGATGGCGATGAAGCGCGGTATCGAGAAGGCCGTCTCGGTCATATGCGGCAAGCTCGACAAGGAAGGTAACCGCGAAAAAGGCGAGATTGATAAGCTCTCCAAGCCCGTATCGGGCGAAATGATTGCGCAGGTGGGAACCATCTCGGCCAACAATGACGAGACCATCGGGCGCATTATCGCGGAAGCGATGAAGAAGGTCGGCAAGGACGGCGTCATCACGGTTGAGGAAAGCAAGACACTGGAGACGCAGTTGGAAGTCGTGGAAGGCATGCAGTTCGACCGCGGCTATCTCTCACCGTATTTCGTGACGGATCCGGAGCGCATGGAAGCGGCTCTGGAGAACGCATACATCCTGATCCACGAAAAGAAGATCAGCTCGATGAAGGACCTGCTCCCGCTGCTCGAGCAGATTGCCAAGAACAGCAAGCCGTTGCTGATCGTGGCGGAAGACGTTGAGGGCGAGGCGCTGGCAACCCTGGTGGTCAACAAACTGCGGGGCACGCTGCAGGTTTGCGCGGTCAAGGCGCCTGGCTTCGGCGACCGCCGCAAGGCCATGCTGCAGGACATCGCGATCCTCACCGGTGGAAAGGCCATCACCGAAGACCTGGGCATCAAGCTGGAGAACGTGCAGATGTCCGACCTCGGCCAGGCAAAGCGCATCACCGTGGACAAAGACAACACCACAGTGGTCGAGGGCAAAGGCAAGCACTCGGAGATCGAAGGCCGCGTGAAAGAAATTCGCAGCCAGATCGAAAAGACCACCAGCGACTACGACCGCGAGAAGTTGCAGGAGCGGTTGGCGAAGCTGGTCGGTGGCGTAGCCGTGATCAAAGTCGGCGCCGCAACCGAAACCGAAATGAAAGAGAAGAAGGCCCGTGTCGAAGACGCGATGCACGCGACCCGCGCGGCTGTCGAGGAAGGCATTGTTCCCGGCGGCGGCGTTGCGCTGGCCCGCTGCGTCAAGGCGCTTGACTCATTGAAACTTGAAGGTGACGAGCAGATCGGTGTGAACATCGTGAAACGCGCCATCACCGAGCCGCTGCGCCAGATCGCCGAGAATGCCGGCGAAGAAGGCGCCGTGGTGCTGGGCAAA
>DASRFR010000046.1:0-50525 GCA_035651455.1 Terriglobales bacterium | reverse complement strand
TCTGATCGGCGACGCCATAGCTCAGGATCAGGCGGCGCGCCCCAAGGCTTTCGCCATCGCCAGTGAGGACGGAGAAATCGTCGATGGCGCCGGAGATGCTGTCGGCCCGGGCATTGACCAGCCTGATCGTGGGATAGCGCGTCAGCTGCTGCCGCGCCTCTGCCAGGATTTCCAGCGGCGGCTTGTGATCGTGGCCGAGCAGGCCATGCGAGTGGCGAGCGAAGCGGTTGCGCGGCAGGCCGGTATCGAGAACGGTGACCTTGCGGCGGGCACGGCCGAGCTGCAGGGCGCCGCCGAGACCGGCAAAGCTGCCGCCGATGATGATGACGTCATCCATGATGATAAGCTCCGTGTTGTGGATGGAGGGGTTGGGCTGGGCCTGGCGCGAAATATCGTCCAGTGATACGCGCTCGAGACGGGCAGCGAGCAGGGCTTCGGCATCGACGAGGAAGTCGCCCATCACTGTTTTGGCCGGCCGGACAATGCCGCATTCGATATCGCCGGGCGGCCTGGGGAAACTTGATTTGGACGACAGGTTGAAAACCACCCGTTGCTTTGCACGCTCCCGGTCGGACCGGCTGGCGGATTTTCGATGGGCCATCTTGCACATAGCCGGTGAGCTTCTGTAAGACAACATGGAACGCATCCCTTCTGGCTTTCTTTTTATGAGGCAGGAAGCTGCCTTATCTCACTCCAACCGGAACTAATTTCTTCGACGCCTTCCAGAGCTGCCTATTGATGAAATTGGGAGCGAAGCGGCGCATGAACGCGAGCTGTTTGGCCTGTCCTGGGCGGATTTCGAGCGCGCCCGCCTTGAGGGAAGCGAACGACTGCTTCACCAACTCGTGGGTGGTGATCACAGTTACGCCGTCTCCCTCTGACATCTCTGCCGATAAATCTGTCTTCACTACTGGTGGCATGAGCTTGATCACTTCGACGCCAGTCTCCTCCAACTGGAACCGGAGCGACTGGGTGTAGACATGGACGGCTGCTTTCGTCGCACTGTAGATCGGCGCAGACGGCAAAGTAACGAAAGCAGGCCCAGACGATACGTTGATGATGGTGCCCTCGTTGGCCGTGAGAAGGTCTATGAATGCGGAACTCATCCGCATTACGCCGGCAACATTGATGTTAACCTCAGCGATCAATCCATCGAGGTCGGGTGCAGGCACCTTGAGGTTTTTGTGGAGCATGATGCCTGCGTTGTTCATCAGTACGTCGAGCTTTGGATAGTTGTCCTTTATGTTCTTTGCAAGCGCTGCGATTTGCGCGGGATCGGCCACGTCGCTCCGGATGGCCTGGAGGTTCGGATGCTTGGCTTTCACCTCGTCCAGCACTTTTTGCCGGCGACCGGTCACGATGACTTCATTGCCTAGTTCGGCGAATTTGAGCGCGAAGGCAAGGCCGATTCCGGCAGAACCACCCCTAATAAGGATCGTGCGAGCAGTGAGTTTCATAACAGTCCTTTCGTTCCAGCCTTTAACCGCCTTCAGGTTATTCATAGGAGTATATATATAATCCTATCGATTCAAAAAAATCAGAAGCTGCGCAAAAGATGATCTCGGACGCTATCCAAGACTCTCTTCTTGTCGGCAGGCTCCGTAAGGACCCGGGCAATGGAGGTCGCCAATAAACCTTGCGGTGGAACTCTTATCGCCGATTTTGCGAAACATTCCCACGGCCTCTTCGTACGCTCTCCGCGCCCGAGGGAGGTCACCCAATTCCTGCGATACTTCTGCGCCGTTGGCCAGTGCATTGGCTTCACCGTCGGGGTTCGCCGTTGCGCGGAAGATCGCCAGCGCGTCCATGTACCTCTCTCTCGCGCCTTTAAGGTCTCCCATCTGAAAAAGTGCAGCGCCGATATTGCTCAAGTCCCCAGCCGCGTTATCTTTGTTTTCAACTTCACGATCAATCGCTAATGCCTCCTCAAACGACGATATTGCTTCCGCCGTTGCGAGAACCACGCGCACTTGTTGCAACCGGACTTCACCGATCGACAGAGCAGCAATTCGACCATTCGACCTGTCATGGGCGGTTAGTCGGCTATTCGGAGATTTGGACAACATTTATTTCAAATTCTCTGTGCGAATTGTATGCCCAAGGATGCTCAGATTCGGAGAAAAGACCAGTCTGACTTACCGCCGATCAGCCATGTTTCATTCAATCACCCCCCCATACCGTAATTTGATACGGCATGACCGCGGCATTTTGTGCCCTCTGTTGCGAGCCAAGAAGGAAACTCTCTCGCTCGCCCCCAGGGCGGCGCCGTGCATCCCCAGCCAATACATTTAATGCAAATTGCTTTCTAGTCCGCGGCCCTTAAACTCGTCCTCTCCACCAGCTGATTTCTGACGGGCCTTACTGGAGACCGAGTCGCATGAGCCGATCTTGATTTGCTACGGAAACGTGCGGGAGGAATTTCAAACTCGCGTTTGAATGCCCGGTTGAATGCGGCTTCGGACTCATAGCCTACTTCCGATGCGATCTGTGCCACTGAGTAGCTCATCGAGACCAGCATCTCCGCTCCTAATTGCAGTCGCCAGCGCGTGAGGTAGGCCATAGGAGTCTCGTTGAGGAAATGGCGGAAGCGCTCGGCAAGCACCGATCGTGATACTCCTGCTTCTTTGGCCAAGGAAGCGATGGTCCACGGCTGTGCTGGGTTCCGGTGCATCAGCGCCAAAGACCTTCCAACCTCCGAATCGCGGGCGCCGGCCAACCAACCGGTTTGTTCAGGTGGCAGGTGCGCAATGTAGATCCGCAGTGTTTCAACAAACAACACCTCCGATAGTTTTGCCAAGACTGCTTCCCCGCCAGCGCGGGATGCGTCGGTCTCGTTCACCGAAAACCGTATTGAATTCTCCAGTAATTTGCCCGAGGCATCGTTGCGAATACTGACCTTGAATACTGAAGGTAGGCCGCTAAGAAAAACCTGGCTGAGTCGTGGCTCACAGGCCATAAAGCCACAAACAAACTTGGTCATTTCCCCGCCGCCACCCATGCGTGACAGCTTCAATCCCTCGGCGACAATACGCTCTATTTCCTCGCGATGTCCACAGGCTTCGTCGCTGGGCCGTTTTCGAGGATGTGCGCGTCACCGTGGGGAAAGATCACGATGTCGCCGGTATCAAGAGCAATGCGGTTGCCATCTAGCAGACGGGCAGACGCGTGTCCCTGCGTGAGTAAGTGGTAAACGATAACGTGTCTCGCACCCGACGCTAAATAGGGCGCCATCGTGGCAGAAGCCGGTGAACAAAAACTCCACGGGGAGGAGAATTCTCCGTTGTAGAACATCGCTCCTTGGAGTTTCACGACCTTCAGCACTTCGGAAAGCACATCCATACAAGCTCCCGGCAAACCCCTTCAGACTCTCGAGCAAATCATCCTACGGCAGTTGTGTTGTGAGCAAGAAAGCCGGACTCGGGGACAAGTGCCCGCGGAATCTTGCCGCACAATGGCTCATCGAAACAGCAGACGAAGCGGAGCATCGCTGGTCGATTCAGACTTCAAACATACTAGAGGATGAAATATGGAAGTCATTCAAGGGAAACCAATCGGGGAAGCATTATCCCGAGAGCCGCAGTCCTATTCGCCGGCCTTAACAATAACAAGAGTGTCCGAATCCGATCCCACGAGGTACTTGCGTGTCGCGTTGCGGGTGCTGGGTGTGGCCTTCATCGTTGGGATTTACACCCTCATTAACGTTTGGCCGTCCCGCTGGTCCTGGCACGCCGGGCAGTCGCATCACCTGCCACATTATCTGCAGCTGATCCTGGGGGTTTACGCAACACTTTGCGTGTTTCTGCTGATCGCGAGCCGCAATCCACTCGCACACTTGAGCCTCATCTGGTTCACGGTGTGGTCCAGCGTTGTACACGTAGCGATCATGGCAGTCCAGGCGCTGACAAATTCGGACCAAATTGCACACCTTTGGGGCGATGTCCCGGCACTGCTTGTTCTCGCTGCCGTCCTTGCGCTTCTGACCCCACGAGGCACGCTAGCGACTGCCCTTGCAGCAGGCAAAAAGTAAAAACCTAAAGACACTGGAGGAAACATGAGCACGACTACGACTGCAGTAGAAATCGATGGTCTGAAGACACGCCTGAAAGAGACCTGGATGGCCGGCGATTACGACCGCTTCTCGCGCTATATGGAGCAAGGCGCACGCATTTTTTACGAACAACTCGATATTCCCGCTGGATGCCAGCTGCTCGATGTGCTTGCGGCTCGGGTCAGGTGGCGCTATGGGCAGCGCGGGACGGAGTGAACGTTACCGGCGTGGACATCGCCCCGAACCTGATACAACGCGCGCAGGCGCGTGCCAAGGCGGAAGGGCTCAACGCTCGTTTTATAGAAGGCGACGCCGAAGCGCTTCCGTTTGAAGACGCCAGCTTCGACGTCGTAACTAGCCTGGTCGGAGCGATGTTTGCTCCGCGGCCGGAACTCGTTGCGCGCGAACTGCTGCGAGTGTGCAGCCCCGGAGGCACTACCGCCATGGGAAATTGGACGCGCCAAGGATTCGTAGGGCAAATGTTCAAGACGTTCGCCAAGTTCATCGCTCCTTCCGGTATGCCAGCCCCGGTGTCGTGGGGCGATGAAACGGTAGTGCGCGAAAGGCTGGGCCACGCGGTTTCCGACCTTAAGATGACACTGCGTCACTATAACTCACTTACCCCTTCCCGTCGGCTGAAGTGGTCGACTTCTTCCGTCAGTATTATGGGCCGACAAATCGGGCATTCGCCTCGCTGGATGAAGATTCGGGGAAAAGGTTGCGCGACGAACTCGAACGGTTGTGGTCTGAACACAATCGCGGAAGCGATGAACTCACTGTAGTTGCAGCGGAGTATCTGGAGGTGGTTGCGATCCGCGCCTGAGGCAGGTGTTGCAGTCGGAGGAAGCTGCACTCTGCGTCTTTGATGCGCCCTTAGGAAGTGATTATCGCGATCAAATTGGGAAGCGGAACTTGAATCTTGCTTTCGGTGATGCCATGAATGCTAACAAGACAGGAGTAAGACTCGGCTGTTTGGTAGTAGCCGCCGTGCTCGGTGGCAGCGGTTGCTCAACTGAGCAGCAAGCAGAAGTGCCATCCACAGAAAGCGTGCGAAATGTTTCTGTGCTCGCCGTCAAACAAGACAACATTGCCGATGTGCTGGAGGCGGTAGGAACAGTCCGCGCTGCGCAGAGCAGCGATCTCGCGAGTCAGATGATGGGAAATATCGTCGAAATCAGGGTTCGCGAGGGAGATCGGGTTTACCGAGGCGAGGTGCTCGCGGTAATCGACGACTCGCAGCCGCGAGCCGCGCTAGACCGCGTCACGGCAGCCGAGCTTGCCGCCCAGCAGCAGCTGGTCGCGGCAAATTCCGATCTGGCCCTGGCGGAATCAACGTTGAAGCGTTACCGATATCTTTACGAAGAGAAGGTGACGAGTCACCAGGAATTCGACGAAGTAAATGCGCGTTATCAAGCTACTCTCGCACGTCGGGACATTGCACAAGCAGGCCAAGCCCAGGCGCGGGCAGCATTGAACCAAGCTACAACCTCACTGGACTATGCCCGTATTCGAGCTCCGTTCAATGGCGTCGTTACGCATAAGAACGGCGATTCTGGGACGTTGGCGTCACCCGGCATGCTGATATTCACTCTCGAGGACATGCGTCGCTATCAACTGGAAGTGGCTGTCAATGAGAGTGACTTGTGGTGCATACGACCAGGAGGTCAGGTGTCGGTTGCAATCGACGCCCTGGGCAACACAGAAATGAAGGGCAGGGTAGTCGAGATCGTTCCGGCCGCGGACCCAGTGAGTCGCACCTTCCTGGTGAAGATCGACTTGCCCCGAGACACAAAGGCTGCGTTCCGGGCTTTTCGGCCGGGCCAAGTTTTCTCGTGGCAAACAACAAGCGCTGCGGATTCCGCGCTCGGCAGTGGTCGAACGTGGGCAGTTGCAGGGTGTTTTCGTGCTGGACCAGAACAAGGTTGCGAGCCTGCGCTATGTCACCGTGGGAAAATCTTCTGGGTCCGAGATCTAAGTGCTCTCCGGACTGCGGGATGGTGAGTGGTTTGTAGGCAATCCGGGTGAACGGGATCTGAACAGCAAGCGCATCGAGGGCGAGTAATGGCTAACAAAGAACCCAAGTCGAGGATCGCGCCTTCGCGAACACTTGGTCTCGCCGGCCGCATTGCACATCGCTTCATCGATTCGAAGCTCACGCCCGTGGCGATCGTTGCCGCCTTGCTTATTGGCGTTTTCAGCATTCTCAAAACTCCACGAGAAGAAGAGCCGCAGATCGTGGTTCCTATGCTCGACGTCTTCATTCAGATGCCAGGTGCGTCAGCGGAAGAAGTCGAGCAGCGGGTCAGCGTACCGACTGAAAAGCTGCTGCGCGAAGTGCCTGGTGTCGAGTACGTCTACTCGATCAGTCATCCAGGCGTAAGCATGCTGATAGTTCGCTTTTACGTCGGCACTAACGAAGACAATGCGATCGTGCAAACCTACAACAAGCTCTATGCCAACCTTGATCGCATTCCGCCCGGGGTCTCACAACCAATCATTAAGGTCCGCTCGATTGATGATGTACCCATTCTGGCTCTAACCTTGTGGGGAAAGGCTACGACTCATACCATCTGCGTCGAATCGCAGGTGAACTCGAAAACTCACTCAAGCCGCTGGACGGCGTTTCTGAGACGAAGATCATCGGAGGCGAGCCGAGGCAAGTACAAATCATGCTGGATACGCAACGGCTGACAGCTTACGGGCTGACACCGGCAGCGATCGTAACACAGCTACAGAACACCAACCTTCGCGGCCAAGCCGGGAGTTTCGCTCGCGACAATCGCGAGTTCCAGGTCGAAGCGAGCACTTTCTTTACCAGTCTCGAAGATCTGAATCAGGTGGTGGTCGGACTTCACGCTGGACATCCCGTCTACCTGCGTGATGTAGCCGAGAGAATCCAGGACGGCACGGCAGAGCCGGATACTTACGTTTTGTTTGCCAATGCTCGCGGTGGGGCACAACAGAACCCCGGTGTGGAGTATCCCGCGGTGACCATCACGGTCGCTAAGCGCAAAGGTACTAACGCCACTGATATTCCAGGCGGCTGCTGGACAACATCAATGCGCTGCGCGGTTACCTGCTTCCCAATGACCTCAACATTACGGCCACGCGTAATTATGGAGAGACTGCCAAGGATAAGTCCGACGCGGCTCGGGTGGAGTCCTCGGGTCTGCAATCAATGACGAAACGCTCATCGGCGACTCCGCGAAGGGAAGATACCAAAGTTACCGTGCTTCGCTCATAGGAATACATTCGAAGGAGATCTCAGTACCAATCTCTGTCCATGTCGAGCATCCATCCTGTTCGCGTCCGGATCTCGGAAAGGCCACCCACTTTGAGTCCTCGATTTACTGGAGCGATCGGACTTGCGCCCATATAGTTCAAGGACAAATTCGGGACTTTTGGATTAAGTTGGGCGCGCAGGCGAGCAAGCTCGGCTATCCCACATCGGATGAGCTCGCCACTCCGGATGGCTTGGGAAGAAGGAGCCAGTTTGAACATGGCGAGATCAGGTGGTATCCGGATAAAGGCGCTTACCTGGTTGCGGAGCCGACTCGAGGTTCCACTCTCGTGAAATAGGGAAGGTTTCTGCAGTTCACTGATCGATAGCGGCCTCTCGAATATGGGACATACCAGTCGAGTCATTGTCACGGTTGCCCATGGCATTTTAGATTGTCGCGCGACGCCGGCCTGTTCAGCCGAGCAAAAGCGCGGGTACGACTAATTCCCCCTGAGCCAGTTCGCCAGCACTTTGGGGTCGAATCTTACGCAGCTCCCGATTGTGAAGCTCGGAAGACGACCTGCTTTTCATGTTTGAAGATCGTTATTCGGGACACCGGGAGCAACTCTGCGACTTCAGCCGCGGTGAGAGCATGATCGAAGAACTCGATGAGATCGGCTAAAGAATTGACAACAGACATGGGCGACCCCGGGTGATGAATTCCCGAGGACGCCGTTTCTGTGCGGGTGCCTCAGTGTCCGGGTGGACACGTCACACGATTCTCTTTAGCCAGATTTGGCCGGGTAGCCCGCTGTGATGGCCCCTGTTTGCGTTCCATCAGAGTTGCTGGAACGGCGACCCGACATTGCAAAGTGCCGAACGCCGCGTAGCGTCCGCGAATGCTCAGCTTGGCCTTGCCAAGACAGCGTATTACCCGCTCGTCAATATTTTGGGATCCGGCGGATTCGAAAGCGGAACCATTACCACTCTGTTGCAGGGGCCAAGCGCTCTGTGGTCGGTGGGCGCATCTGCGGCCGCCACCATCTTCGACAGTGGGCGACGGCACGCCCTGAACGACGAAGCCAAGGCAAGCTACGACTCGTCAGTGGCGTCGTATCGGCAAACAGTGCTGAGTGCCTTTCAACAGGTGGAAGACAGTCTCGCGGCCTTGCGAGTGCTGGAGCAGGAAGCGGGAGTGCAGGCAACCGCCGTGCAATCCGCGCAGCGCTCGCTCGATCTTTCTAACACCCGATATGCAGGTGGCGTCACCAGCTACTTGGAAGTGATTACTGCGCAAAACGCTGCTCTGTCGGACGAGGTAACGGCCGTCAACATTCTCGGACGACGTATGGCGAGTGCAGTTCTACTCATCGAAGCGCTCGGTGGGGGATGGGACCGATCGAGTCTGCCGGATCGTCGCGAGTGTTGTGGAAGATTGGCAACAGCAATGAACGGCAATTAATTTTGGAGGAATAAATCATGAGCAAAAAGAAGTCAATGCAAGGCAAGCCGGAACAGTCACTCTAGGTAACGAAATCTCGGTGCACCGCCTCGGTTATGGCGCAATGCGTCTGACCGGGCCGGGCATTTGGGGACCACCAAAAGACCGCAAAGCAGCGTTAGCGGTTCTCCGCCGCGCTGTCGAACTCGGCGTGAATTTCATCGACACCGCGGATTCCTACGGACCGCATGTCAGTGAAGAATTGATCGCCGAAGCACTGCATCCGTACCCGTCTGACCTGGTGATCGCAACCAAGGGCGGTTGGGAGCGCCCCGGGCCCAATCAGTGGACGCACAACGCAACTCCCGATCTCTTCGCAAGGCAGTCGAGGGAAGCCTGAAGCGGCTGCGCCTCGAACGCATTGACGTCTATCAGCTGCACGCTCCCGACAACGTGGTTTCTTTTGACGTTTCGGTTGAAGCTTTAGCCGCGTTAAAACGTGAAGGAAAGATTCGCACGGTCGCGCTGTCCAATGTTACCCAGGAACACATTGAGCGGGCTCGCCGGATCGTTCCGATCGCATCTATCCAGAATCGGTACAGCTTCGCCGACCGCGAGTGGGACGGCGCGCGCGGATCGATAGAGCGGAAGACGATTTTGCCGCAGGCGCTGAGCGCTCGGGACCTTCTGCTGATAATTGTAGGCGGTTCTCATCCTAGTCATTATCATCGTACGTTGACCAGACTAGAACAATGCATTGCACCAGCTCTTTGTGGGGATCGGCTAGATATAACAGCTTGTTAGCGGCTCGGTCGTGGGTCGGGCGGCATGAAAACAACCGCGGCGATTCGTTTGGCAATCGCAGGTCGGAAGACGTTGTCCGCGGCGCTGGCGCGAGGAGTCCTCCGCTATAGCCCTGCTAGCTGCTATGGCTGAGGCGTTAGCACGAGCGAACCGTTTTTTGGAATGCATTGACCAAGTCATTGGGAGCCGGCGCAAAGACCTGAGCGGCCATCGTACATGCATCCCTAGCACCAATAAACGGAGCGGCCGGATCTCCAAGAATACGATAGACATTCGCTGTCGTATCGCCCGGTCCCGCAATGATTTTCAGAGCCTCACCTAGAACGCGTGCAGTGCCTAATACGCCACATAATCGGCTCGCCAATCGTCGGTTATCTTCGTGGCAAGTTTGCTCGATTGCGCCAAATGCCGCTCCACAATATCCCCGCAGTGTCAGGTCCTCACAAAAACTAGGTTGATGGTCGTCATGGCATCCTGTCTTGCAGGCAATCGACAGCACCACCCCAAGCGGTTCTCGCTTTGCTTCGAGCAGCATTGATGCACTCACGCCGCCATACCCTAACCAGCCGGTCTGTTGACCATGTCCGCAATACAGAGCGACTCCGGGCCCGCAAGCCAGGCCCTTAACAAGGTCTCGCCGAACCAGCCGCTCAGCGGTCCAACGGAATCGAGGCAGTGTGATAGTTGGCTCGAGGTCATCCATCAACGTGATAATACGGGTCTGCCATTGACCAAGAAGTGCTACCGGCCCATAGCCCAAGCCTAACGATTTGCGCTTGACAATTTCCGCGGCTGTTTGAGCGTAGCAAGTGAGCTTCTTATGATCTTCGCCGGGCAACCATCCAATCGGAACGTGCTTTCCGTTCGACAAGGACGTAAAGATGGAGGCGGGTGGTCGGCCCCCAATCTCGAGCAGGGAACTGGTTGAAGACGGGATCGACTCGTTCGCACCCAGCACACATACTCCACCCAAGTGCCTGCGCGCTTGAATCAGGGGCTCAAGACATGCAATCGTGTCTTGAGCCCCTCGTATTGTCCAGCAATGATCAGGCATGGACTATGTTGGCGTACGGCTGCCACTCGGTGAACTCCAAGCCTTTTTCAAATCGGCGCACAAAGTAATGCATGATGATCTGCGCCTGCTGCTCACGATTGAACACTGAGAAATCTCCTCCTGCAGCATTCAAGCGATCCTGTGCTCCTTCTCCGGTTTCCGGATCGGTATAGCCGTAGTTGTAACCATCGCCAGAAGCTTGTGCTTCCAAAGCTTCGACCATGTAGATTGGCCCAGACACGACTCCCTGCCAAACGTGTGTTAACTCATGAATGAGCGTGTCAATTTTTACTTCCGCCCAAGACGCGAAATTGACGAGAAACATCGTAGTGAATGTGCGACCGCCATTTACCCACTCGATGAAGTCGACCGGCAGCGACAGAACTGCCACTCGCACCTGATCGAGGGGAATAGCTGCCCCAAAAACCTCATCCGCATCGGCTCGCTCTGTATCCGAAAGCGCACGGTAACTTCCAGGAAACCATTCGAGAAGCAGGGTGAACACCGTTGCCGCCGCACTTGCACCAACATCGAACGCTGCTTTCAGAACGTCGAGTGCATCTTGTCCCATGTCTTTGAGGGCTTGGAGTACTCGCCGGACAGCATCCTGCGTCGGTTGCACGACCGCGGCACCGATGATGTCTTGTAGGGTTTTGCCGAGGTCCTTGAAAGCTTGGACAAGATTATGCAATGCGTCCTGAGGATTAACCAGTGTGTCCGTTATCAGGTCGGCCATTGTCACACCGCTGGCAATCAACTCTGTAACAACATCCCGCACAATTTCCACGGTTCGTGAGGCCACCCAGGCCATGAGTGAGAGGGCGGTTGCTCCTGCGGCCAACATTCCGCGTACCACGTCTCGCAATCCGCTGAGGGCATCCTGCTGGACCCAAAGTAAAATGTCATCGACCGTATGCCCCGCACGCGTCAAGATTTCTCCCGCAATACTTAATGCTGCCGCGCCTGCGGTAGCTGCCCATTGAATTACTCGTGACAAAATACTTCCAGCCGCATCGGCGGCAGCGATGACACTGCGTAAAACAGCATCGGACTGTGCTTTGGCCCAGTTCAATGCTTCATCTAGGCTGCGTCCCGCAAAATCCAGGGCATTCAAAAGTTCGCGCCACGCTAGCGCGGAGACGTCTTCGGCCTGACGTAAAATCCAGTCAACCACGTCGCCGATCGGTCCGACACGGCGCAGTACGGCATAGAGCGTTCTGCGAAAGAACTCGAGTCCCTGTCCGATTGCGGTTGCCAGCAGAGATGCGATGCTCTTGCCAAGGGATAGGGCAGCGTCGACTAACTTAGCAGCCGCGTCAAAAGTCGATGCCATCGTAGCGCGTAGAAAGTCTGTTACGGTCTTTCCAAGATCAAACATAGCCTGGACCGCCTGCTGTAGGAGCTCACCGGCAACATTTACCAGGCCACGTACCACCTGCACCAAAGTCTGCCCGAGTTGAAAGGCAGCGTCGATCACCTTGCGAATCGAACCGGCCGCTGCTTGGGCGAGATTAATAATGAGATCGCCTATGCTACGACCGATATCAAGTACACCCGCAACGATTTCCCTAGTAAGATCCACGGCGGCACTGGCGATATAAGCTGCGAGATCGGTCAAATTCCCCGCAATCCTTCCAATCGCGGCAGATACCGCTCGAACAAATTGCAGGCCACGCGCTCGAATATCATCGAGGATCGAAGCGAAGGTGTTTCCCAGCGAATGTAAGGCGGCCAGAGCTGTGTCCAATAGTCCGGAGGGATTCGTGATCAGGGCAACCAGAATCTCACCGGCGGCCCGGCCGATTGCGACGAGCGCTCGCACCAGGTCGGACGCGAGAGCTGCCCCGAACTTGATAGCTTCGATCATTATGTTGCCGATTTGTTCGCCGATGTTCAGCAGAGCCTGAGCAAACTGTTTAATCACGTCAAAAGCTTCGCCCGCCAAGAATCCGACGATTGCGGTTAATGTCTGCCCAATATCCTTCAGTGCGCGAAGAACATCGCTCAGAGTATCCACTGCAAAACTCGCGATAGCGCCAAGCATCTCTCCAATGGCTCTCCCCGCTTGCACAATGCCACGGAGCATCTGTTTCAGAGCGTCAAAGGTTGCTTGTGCAGCACCCGCGATGAGGTCTCCAACTGTCTTACCGGCGGCCAGCACAGCTCGTACGAAATCTGCGACCTGTTGGACTGTCCAATTCACAATGTCGGTAACGGCCCTTGCGATAGCGCCAATAACATCTCCCACTGCATTTACGACGGCGTCAACCGCGCTGCTGATCGCGCCGGCGATTGCATTGCCCGCGTCGCTGAAAAAGTCTCCAATATCATCGAAAATACCGTCATGCGGGATGTCCAGATTTGGAAGGGTAATGCCCTTCTCGCGTGCGAATTGCCCAGCTCGGGACAACCATAACGCTACATCTCGAAACGCGTTTGCATCCGCAGTACCGTCCGGCATCAGGAAATCGCGCATGAGTACGCGCCCCTGAGCCGCCGGCAGAAAGCCGACGGCGTGAACCACCGCGCCCCCGTCGCCTGCCTGCTTCGTTGCGTCGAGCACCGTTCGACGGTCTGCGTCCGGTCCACGTGCCACTATGTCGAAAAAGCGGCTAAGCTGATCATTAGTCTGCAGAGATTCGGTAAATGCCGCGACAAACTGTTGTGCCTGAGTAAGGCTTGTTGACGCAAGTTTTGTAAATGCGGCGCCAAAATCCTCGGGCTGGACATGTGCGGCCCGCAGCTGGGCTACGGTTGCTGCACGGTCTTGTAGCGGCAACGTCGAAACGCGATCCAATAACGTCTGGTTGGGAGCCAGAGTGGGCGCGGCGGCCGCGGCGGTGGACGTTGGTGCGACAATAGATAGTCTGTTATCAGGCATGGCTCTCTCCTCAGAGTTACGGCTCGATGTAGATGTTGACGTCGCCATTCGACATCGTCTTAACAGACAAGACGGCGATCGGTGCGCCGGCGTTCGTGTCCTCGATCTGCAGTAAATCGAAACTTGTCCATAGCAAGGAATCTAGCGCGGTGTGCAGTTGTTGGATGAGGGGAGGATTTGCGATAAGATCCGTTGGGACCGACGTTGCGTTCCAGTCCGCGAAAAATGCACGGACGCTCCTCTCTGTGGGTTCGAAGCATACTTCTACTTGAACTTCGAACGCTATTGGCACAGGGATTGGGATAGAGACGAATCCCGTCTGCATTCGTGTTCCCATCAACATTACTGAAACGCGGTGCCGGCGGTTGTGAACGGAGATTCGGTCAAACGAGTAGTTCGTCGTACCCGCAAATGTATTACCTGCCAGACTTACCCCAGATAATTGGGCAAGGCTCGCCTGTATTTTGGGACCCGCCGCAGCAATCACATCATTGGCGCTGAGGTGCATGTTCGTGCCGTCCGCAGCTGCCGCCCAGGCTGTCAGCGGCTTCGCGGCAGTATCGCCTCGATTCCAGAAAACGACACCATTCTCGAAGTCCTGAAATCGGTTCAGACTGAGCACCGGTCCGAGCGTAGACGCGGGACCAAGGTTTAATCCGGTTACGGGCGACAGTACAACTCCGCTGATCGGTGTTAAGACGGTCCTCGAACTCGTGGAACCGGCCGCCGCACCCGGAGTGACTGCACGGCGAACGCTCATCGCCATGGGTGTTTGCGGCACGTTCACCACCGTCGGTGCAAATCCCAGGTTCAATGCTTCCGCAGGTAATTTCACGACATCGGATGGCAGGTTCGCGATCGGTTTCCGCCGCATCTCTGGCCTCCGGTGCCCAATTCGCCGGTCTGGTATCAACTCGTCAGTGATCGGATACCCGAGATTGGGGTTGCGCTCCCAGCCGTTTGCGGCCCAAAACTGGCGAATGAGGCCATGCACCTCGTAAGGGCCGGTATCGGGTGTCCAGTAGATGGACCCGGCCTGAAAGTGATTGAAGCGGCCAATCCCATCAGGAGTACCGCTTTCGTCCGTGGTGGGATAGCCGAGAATGCTGGCTTCCGCACCCATTGCCATGTACTTAGCATGAATGTCGCCATGTACCTCGAATGCGCCACCGGTGTTTGCGATAGAAATGCCAGACACCACGGACATGTCAACCGCAGCCGGCCGCGTATTCATGGCTCGCAAAGAAATCGGAGTGGCGCTTGCTAGTTTTCCTGTGGTGGCGACGGAAGAGCTCGCAGCGGCTCGTGACACAACTGTCGTGACGGGCGTGAGGACTCGCACAGATCCGCTACCGTAAGAAAAAATGGAACCGCCTTGGAAGTGATTGAATCGTCCTATGTGACTGAGATCCTGACCCTGACTTTCATCCGTGGCTGGATATCCGAGAAAACTTCTCTCAGATCCAAGAGATGACCATTTGTCGCGAATAGCTCCATGCACTTCGTGTGCACCTACTGCAATATGCCAGTAGATGGACCCGCCGTTGAAATGTCGGAAAAAACCTTCCCCATCTGACGAAGCCGTAACGGATGTTGTCGGGCTGCCCAGAAATCCCGTTGCTCCGCCCAAACTGGTGTACTTTGTATTTATGAAGTAAGTAGCTGCCTCGAGTGGAGTTCGAAACGCGCTTATTGTACTAATCAAAGTGGCAGAAACAGCGTCGCTGCCCAGATTAAGGCTCGCCTTCCGGAGCGCATCGAGCATGGCTGACCCGGAGAAGGTCGATGTGAGTCCGTCTGTGGCCGTAGCGACAGCGGCCTGAGGCAGACCTCGATTGAGCAAATCTTCTGAAGTGAGTCTCGCAACTTGTGGAGCTGCCATAAACTTTACCTTTCAGGTGACTCTAGGCTTTCGCTCTCGGAGATTAGTCGTTAGCAGCGCTCTGAGCCGCTACGCAGATGTCATTAGGCTGTGGGTACGATTTTTAGGGTGCCGGCAGTAGGTTCTTCTTTGCGTCATCGGACACCCCAAACTTGAAACACATACCTGCATGTGGACTGCCAAGCCTCATACTCATTGATCCTCATGTATGTAAACGACAAATGATTCTGAGAAGGGGCGGTTGTAACGATTTCGCTATCCAAAATGCCGCAATGCTATCCGTTTAGATAGCCGAGCTGGCGTGCGAGGGACCGTGGAATTTGGTGCTCGTCTAGCACGCGCGTATTCGTTACGTCGAACGTCTAGCTTCTTCTTCATAGCGGTCAAGGGATTGGGTCAGTATCTTCTTGCCTAGCAGTCGAAGCAACTCACAGTTGAACTGCTCCAAGTCATGGGATCACCATTAACCCCCAACGCACCGCCTTCCCATTGAACGAACATGTACGCAATCAGGTAATTCGTGCATTGCGCTAAAAAGTTTTCTAATGCGCAGGTCACACTCGAAACCGGGAGCCGAGGTTGACATCGTTGTCGAGGCAGACTCAGAAGCCAAGTAAGCTTCTCCCTCGCTAAACGGAGGGGTGGATCGCGGCAAGGCGATTCCGCATTCAAGTTCTACCGTCAGCCCGCGTTGGAGTTCCTATTCGCAGCGGTCATTTGACACACTTTCGGCAAGCGGGCGTGAGTGTCACATGGAAACCAAAATCTGAGTCGAGAAGGCCTTCACCTACAAAAGTGTCTAAGGGCCCAGAATGCACGCACGTCAATAAAAACCCACCCGACTCTCACTGCAGGAAGTCAAGGGTGGGCTCCTGCCCTTTTTCTTTGACGGCCAAGTCAAGGAGGGGAGGGCAGAACAGCAATGTTCCCCCTTTATCATTTAAGCAAAGCTTAATGTTCCCGATTCTCTAAGCTGATCCGCTACAATCCTGATTCTGACTTTCTAATAGCGTAGGGCATGGCTGACGATTACGCGAGAAGAAGCTCGATATATAGGAAGAAAAATTGGAATCGTCATTCGTGTTTCTAAAGCGAGAAAGGACACCTGGGTCGGATTGATTTTTAAAACACCTTTGGAACCCATCTCTCACAGTCATTTATTTTAAGATTTCCATTTAATGCTTCCTTTCGACCAACAAACGAATGGCACTTCTGAGGCCTGCCAGTGCGTGGGCGATTTGTGTGCACATCATGACTCAGGGGTCCTGTGTTCAAACAAGGCGACCCGCACAGTACCTGTCACCATCATTCAGGATCGCCGGATTTCTGAAGAGAGCGAGTTGCGCATGTGTGAAGCGTGCTGGCGAAACTTCGGCAGAAGGCCAATGTGATATGCAATCATTTTCCTTGTTTTTATGAAAACGAAAGGCTTAGCCAAACAATGCATATGCACCGGCAATGTCTGTCGTCATCACGCTGCAGGTGTGCGCTGCAAGAACCGCGCTGTCATAGTCTTGCCGGTGTCGTACATTGAGAAGAAGGAGCAAAGGATCCAAGAAACCGAACCAGATATTTGTCAGGAGTGTTGGTTCAATCGCACCAGAAACGTAGCGTGAACTAGCTCAATTCTGCAGGGTGAACGTTTGCCTACAGCAGTTCGGCTGTTCTGTTCACTTCGTCCCAGATAAACATTCTGCTCAGCATCGATTCAGCCAAATTGGCTCGAACCGGACCAAACTCCAAGGGAGCACGAATGCAGGCACAAACGCCTCCCGCGCAAATCCGGCTTCCCGCTATCTTCTGGTTTTCTCTTCGGGCGCGTGCGAAACTGCCTACTCTGAAAACGACCGCTCCGCCCGATGTGGGTGCACACTTGAGGAGTGGGCATAAGAAAAGCCTCCGGTGGTGATGAATGCGGAGGCACAACAGGAGGCGAACCGCGAACGTGTTTCAGGCAGCTTTGAGGTCGGGGAAATCTTCCAGGCGTACGGTTGCTACGGATTCAGGAGCATTCAGAGCTTTATCAGCTAGAAGTAACCAGCGATGCCCCTTCTTTCGAATCGTAGTCCAGACCGGAGATGGCAGAGACTTTGGATGCATAGTTGATTTCGCTCTGTTTGTTACCTTCAGTTTCCTGACTTGCTTCACCTGAATTTGCTCCCTACATTTTCGGCAGGTTTAGGATGCCGGAACTCAGCCGTATGTACTATAGGGTACATACTGGATGTTTGGGCTTGGGTAATCTACCACTCCTGGCGCTTGAAATACTCCGACTCGCTAGCTGAAAAACTTCGTAGACCTGACAAATCACAAAAGGACTGAGACTGGGACTGTATCGCATCACACAGGAGAATCCAATGTTTGCACGTAATGTGGTCCAAGCGACATTCGTTGTGCTTTTGTTCATCGCTGGCGCCAGCGGCTCGTCCGCTCAAGGTTTCAAGACGCTGAGCAGCTTCAATGGTGTCAATGGAAGGTATCCTTTCGTTCCGCCGGTACAAGGCACGGACGGCAACCTCTACGGTACCACTGTTTATGGGGGTGCCTACGACAGGGGGAGCATTTACAAGATCACACTCGCGGGGCAGCTAAGTACCGTCTATTCGTTTTGTTCTCTTCCCGGCTGCCCAGATGGAGAGGATCTCTACGGAGGCTTACTGCTGGCCGCCGATGGTAACTTTTATGGTGTGACCATGTTCGGAGGCACGAATAATGAGGGTACGGTGTTCAAGATAACATCTGGAGGGCAGTTGACGACACTGTACAACTTTTGTTCTATGCCAGGATGCACCGACGGTTGGGCTCCTGAAACGGCGCTGATTCAAGCTACGGATGGGAATTTGTATGGCACAACCGGTCAGGGTGGGGCGTACGGTGGCGGCACAGTTTTCAAAATCACCACGGCTGGCCGTCGTACAACGCTCTATGACTTCTGCACGCAGTCAGGATGCGCTGACGGTTCTTTTCCCAATCAGCTAGTACAAGGCAAAGATCGTAGCTTTTACGGGACCACGTATTACGGGGGTACGGGTGGGTACGGAACCATTTTTAAGCTGACGCCGAAGGGCCAACTCACCACCCTGCACAGTTTTTGCTCGGACACGCTCTGTACCGACGGATCTCATCCCTCCACTGCCCTTGTTCAATCGTCGGATGGTGCCTTCTACGGGACGACAGATTTCGGAGGATCGCTGCAGAGCGGCGGAACCGCTTTCAGCATTACCTCCACCGGTCAGTTCGCCACCGTGTACGACTTCTGCGTGACCACAGGATGTCCCGACGGATACTGGCCCCTCACGCCGCTGGTGCAAGCTTCTAACGGTATGTTTTACGGTACGACGTCGCGCGGCGGCGGCGGTTCTATGAACGGCGGCACCATCTTCAGCCTCAACTCCGCGGGACAGTTGACTACGTTGTACTCTTTCTGCCCTCAGTCGGGCTGTGCCGATGGGCAAACCCCTGTCCAGGGAATGTTGCAGGCTACGAGTGGAGCGTTCTATGGAACAGCAAGCGCGGGAGGCAGCGCAAATGATGGTACAGCTTTCAGCTTCTCCGCAGGTTTGCGGCCGTTCATTGTCACTAATCCAGCTGCGGGAAAGGTCGGAAGTAGCGTCATGATTCTCGGAAATAATTTATCAGGAACAACTAGCGTTACATTTAACGGCGTAGCGGCGATTTTTACGGTGGCATCTGCCACCGAGATTACTACAACCGTACCAAGTGGGGCGACGACCGGGAAGGTGAAGGTCACAACATCCACGCGCACACTGACGACGAACGTCGCATTCCGCGTCCTCCCCTAAGCCGGAATGTATCAACTGTATCGGGAGAAGCTTGGCGATGAGGATTCGGCAGCGGCGGCGGATCCGCTGGACGGGAACGGTGAGTCAGACGAAAGGCACGAGCCGATGAACGCTGGTCGATAACCTTTATTAAACGCCCGAGTGGTTTCGTCCCCTCCCGTCCTCGCTAATTTCTATGTGACGTTTGGTGTCAGTTGGATTTCGACGCCGCCCCAGTAAGCAACAAGCGGGTCATCGCAGGTGTTAGTATTCGTGTTCGCAGCGATCGCGGAGCGCGTCTTCGAGTGCACGGCTTTCTGCTGCGTGCTCAGGGCGGTCTTCAACTTTGGCGAGTTCGGCGGCGCTCTGGAGGTGATCCATGAAACGTACCCCGCTCGTTTCTACCCTTGTGTTCGCCAGTTCATTGTTACTGTCTGCGTCCAATGCCGTTCCATTGATCTATCAACCTACGATGCCGGCAAGTGTTGCGCCGGGACATGCCACTTTCGCGCTCCAGATCCGGGGCACAGGTTTTGTGTCCGGCGCCGTAGTGCGGTGGAATGGCAACGCGCTAAAGACGCAGGTCCTCTCCAGCAGCCTTCTGCAAGCCCAAGTGCCTGCACAGGTGGTTGCTCACGCAGGCACAGCTTCCGTAACTGTAGCGAATCCGGGGACGATTGCCTCGAACGTTGTCTATCTGTCGGTTCGCGATGCCTCCCCGACAATCAAATTGAAAAACGATCAGGCGAACGTGGAACCAGGATTTCTGGTTGTAGGTGACTTCAACAACGACAGCCGGCCCGATCTTGCCGTAGCTGGCCAGTCGCAGACGCAGTTCGTCGACATGTATTTGAATGGCGGCCGCGGCAAATTCAAAAAGATTCCCGGACCGCAATTTTTTGTGACACTTCTGATCGGCGGGAACAACGTCGGCGACTTTAATAACGATGGCAACCTGGACACGACGGTGTGCAGCTCCGATGGCGGCGTGGCCGCAGGGTGTCAGGTTTTCTTGGGCGATGGACGCGGAGGTCTAACTCCAGGACAAAACGTGGCGAGCAGCAATACCCTGGCCGATATGAATGGCGACGGCATTCTCGACTTGGTATCGACTACCTTCGATGGCTATTTTTCGTACGTCACAATTCAGCCGGGGAATGGCGACGGCACTTTTCAAATTGGAACCTCTACAATACTAGGACCTTCATCCACAATTGATGCCTACGGCGCGGCGCTGGTTGGTGACTTCAACGGCGATGGCAAGCTTGACGTCGTGCTTCCTTGCATGGGCCACCTGATTCCTGGTCCAGGCTCTTTGGCTGTGCTACTTGGAAATGGAGACGGCACCTTGCAAAGTGAGACCGATTATGCCACTCCATGGGGAGGAACCCAAGGCGCCATCGCGGACGTCAACAACGACGGCAAGCTCGATGTCATTTCCAGCGGTTTCTCCGTCATGCTAGGCAATGGCGATGGGACCTTCACTCCGGGCTACTCAGCCGAACTGCAATCGACCAACGGCAACGTCGTAGTTGGCGACTTCAACGGCGATTCTAGGCTCGACATTGCTTCGATCGGTTTTGACTTCTCCACGGGAGATACAACGCTGAATGTAGTGTTGGGGAAAGGAGATGGCACCTTCCGGGCGCCGATCCCGTTCGGGCTTCTTCATGGCTCTTCGACTGGTCTTCTGAATGCCGATTTCAATAACGACGGCATGATGGATTTTGCCTTCGGGGGGATAGGCAAAACCATGGTGCTGGTGCAGGCACCGTAGGGCGCTCGAGTGCTCTTAGCGCTATTATGTTCTTCAAGGGATCACACTCCTGACGTATTACGTACCCCACCTTTCGCGCCAAAATCATGCCAGTGCAGTAGCGGAAGATTGTGGGTTCCGATCACTCGTCCGTGACGGAGGCGCACTCAGCGACACGTCTGTTCCAGACGCCGAAGTCAGGATCGCTCCCGCTCCCGCGCTCGCGCTCGAACAGCTCCTCACGTCCCACCCACTGGCGATATCCCCGGTTGCGGATCTTAAGCCATTGCGCGTGCTCGGGCAGGTACGGATCACCCTTGCGCTTTTGCCACGACGCCTTCGAGGTCGTGCTCGCATGCAAGTCGGAACAGCCCCTCCCCATCTGCGTCAATGTGATCGCAGTAAAGGAGACGTTTCCCCTTCGTTGGCATTAGCGCACGAACCCGCAGCTTGCGGTCGATCAGTGGCAGATACCGAAGGTCTTCACCATTTCGGAATCGCTGGTTCTCCTGCTCATCATCCGTTTTGGCGTGTTCATCCCAAAGAATCTCGAATGCATAGAAAAGCGGTTCGGCACGCCGGAGCATAGAGCGGCTGTAACCGGACGATCATTGCGCAACATCTGTTATAGATCATCAGTTAGGACCGGTTTTCACACCGAGGCCTGCGTTCTTCCCGTGCGCGCAGGCGCTGCTCGGCGGGCCACTTCGCGAAGAAAAGCGTTGGACTGGCGCCAGCATCAATCGCGGCCTGATCGCTGTCGCTCAGGTCTAAATACATCGAACTCAGGTCCATGCAACGAAGAAGAGTAGACGGGCTTTTTGAGATGCAGAGAGCGAGTGCCCTGGCGCTGCACCCACACCTGACCAGCAGATTCGCGATATCACCTTTTTCAACTGAAGTAAGTTGGTCCCAGTCGCGGCGCAACAGCTCAAGCCAATAGCGCAATTCCGGGGCACGCAACGCTGCGTTGCTGGATCGGCGGCTGTTAAAACGCATGCAGGGCATAGTTCCTCCACTTGGGTTCCGTGTGGCCGCTCGGAGTCAGGCGGGCAGGGTTGAGAGGTTGCGGATACTTTGTCATGGGCGGCGCGGCTTCTCGCCTTGAGGACAGTGATCCGGCTCTATTGCTGGTTAGTATAGGCATTTACTCCGAAACTGGAGGTTCGTGGTTGAAATGGCCGGCTGTTTGATCAGGTCTTGTGGGATTGCCATCAAAGTGTTTCGACGCTCATCGAACACTTTTTTGGAGAAGATCAGACTTGGAGGTGATCGCCTGAAGATTGCTGCCAGGCCAAAATTAACGTTTTGACTTCGAAAACCCTATACTATGGCGGGAGGCTTGGAGCCGAAAAAGGCCCAAACTGTCTCCTAAACTGGCATAGAAAGTCGGGGGATGCCGGTCCCCCGACCCTTGACGCCGAATCAGTCAGGTATCACTTTTAAGGCCGACATAACTGTTCGCGGCCTATTCTAGCGTGTTGAAAAATTAAACAGCCGGCCCGGGCCACATGAATTTCCGAGTCCCTGACCGGCTAGTACGGACACCAACATCAGGTCCAGCGCCGCGGCTTTCTGCACGATGAAGTGCCGAACGTTTCGTGGCTGAATCCATACCGTGTTGGCAAACCTCGGTGATCGGTAATTCGGAAAAGTGCTAGGATCGACCAGGCTCGCCGCCAGCTATCGCGTCAGCTATGGGATTCTTTGGAGCAGTCAGCCAGATCGAAGCGTGCCGGGCGGCCATGCCAGCGGTCCCCTGTGCTGAATGTGCTCTGTACCAACACCAGGTGCGCCGTGATGATGTGCTGGTAATTCTCGGAACTAGTGCTCTCCAATCCGGGCCGGCCTCATGGCTTCGCGTCCCGTGCTCAGAGGGAAACTAATCAGCTTTTCCGCCGTAACGAAGAGCCGGGGCCGAACCAAGCCCTCTTGCAGGCAACGAAGCAGGGGTCCGTATTCCTTAATGAAGGCCCGGCCAACTGAACTTGCCATGCGCTCAAGTCTTCGATCGGCGAGTCGCCAAATCCAGATGCTATTTAAAACAAACTGCACCGCTACCTTACCCTGCAATCATCCCATGCTCGTCGCCTGGTGTGAACGTTATATGCAGATTCTGGGAGACATCTAACCTGAATGGGTTCCATACCAGGTATCATTTTCAGGCCAAAGGCAATCAACCCTCGCGCGCGCGAAGATCACGGAGAGCATGGTCGAAGCCCGCACGCTGTCGATCTGCGTGTCGACTGCTCCGCTGTAGGTGCTGGGGGTGTGCCAGTGCGCTGAGCCTGCTAAAGGCGACTTCACCGACACGGCGCTGCAGGCCCAGGCCTACCTGGTAGATTCAGCCGGAACAGAGATCGCCGACGCCGATCCCGGCCCGGTCATCGGGCGCACGCTCTATGGTGGGAATGGAGTAGTACCAGACATCGTGTCCGTGCAGGCGAGCCTGGTGAGCGCGGCGATCGATGCTTATGTCTCGATGTACGTCGCCAGCCATTCGGCAGCGCAGCTGCCGGATCAGCTGCTGTGAGCTCGGCGTTGCACGATGTGGGAGACGAGTTGGAGCAGGGGCTCAGGGTCCGCTTCGATTTGGTAATCGGCGTTGCGAACCAGCGGGTCACCGACATGCCGGCTCAGCGCGATGACAGACGCTGAGGAACAGCGGCAGTGACGGCGGAATTCCTCGATGAGCTTTTCACGGTCGGGCACGGGAATAGAGTGGCCTAGAACCAGGAGCTGATACCCATTTCTCTTGCACAACTCGAGGCCACTCACTGGCCCGATTACTGACTTGACATTGTAGCCAGCACTTTCCAGAAGCATGTGGCGCGTGCGCAGCAACGCGCCGTCAGAAGATATCGAGAGGATGCGCGGCTTCTCCGTGAGAGCCATAGGTTGCAAGAGACAATAGTATTTTAACAGGAGAGCACAATCCTGGATCGGCTAACATGCGCCACATGCGCCAGGTGCGAGTAGCACAGGGTTACCATTTCGAGGCCATTAGCCTTTTTGACGAGACTTCAGCGTGGGCGCTTCCTGAGCGTCGCCTCGGGATCGTCGCGGGCAACAACGAACAGGTGGCCGCGCCCACATCGGTAAGCCAGAACATCGGTGATCGGTGACTCGCCTTCTATGTGCAGCAAATCGGTGCGGCGGACGGGCTTAATAGAGTCATGGCCACACACGGGGCAGGTTCTCGGGGGCGGCATAGGCCATCAGAGGAAGCCACAGCGTAAAGGTTTGGCTCTGAACAAACTAAAAAGGCCCTGGGTGCGCTCCCACGGCCTGTGCCTGCAAGCATCATTGCCTCGCAGGCAACGGACTATCTTATCATCTGCGCGCGCAGAAAGGCCCTGAGGGGGGATGCTCTCAGGGCCTTTGCTCTGCAAGCATCGCTGCGAAGGCCCTTCCCGGTAGGGGCAGCGAGCTTGCAGTCAACCAGCAATTATTGCGCGGCGGCCGCCTTCTGTGGTGTGACCTTCGTCACCGTCTTGCGTTTGCATTCGTGGATCTGCCGGTACTGGCGCGACAGCGCCTGGTACTCCGGTCGCTCCCGGCGCAGCTGCCGGATCAGCCCTGCGACTTCGACTGAGAAGACCTGCTTTAACGGGCCTGATTGTATTCGGGTAATCCAGACAGTCTTTCCAATTCATCCCCTACAGTGAGTTGATAGGCGAACCGCGTTTCTCTCTTCTCGCCAAATGCGTCAAGATATTGGACGACGCCGTACACAATTTCCTTGTCCTCGATGCCGCAACTGTCCTCTGTAGGCAGTGACAGATCCCTGACAATGGGCTGTTGGGTACCTATGGGTTCAAGTGTCGACTGAATCAGCTTCGCAGCTACATAGTCCGGAGATGAAGGCAAACTTTCCCCGTGCCGCAGAACCATGTAGCGCGCGCGCATCTCAGTGATCCATGCAGGTGTCTTCCCGTCGTTTGAACATTTCGCTCGCACCAGCAAGTATTTTGGACCCTGTTGCACGCTTCGCTTTCCCACTCCTGGGATCCATTCAAGAGTGACCATCAACCAGGCACGCTCTGAGTTCATCAGGGCTTTCGCGCTAATAAGTGCAGCCTTCGCGGCTTCCTTCGCCGTATCATTCTGGCGACCCACGGCGAGCAAGAGGAACACTGATACCACAACATACGCAAGAGTCAGAGCATCCAGAAAGACGTCTGTGTGCAAAGTAAACATCATAGGCTTTAGGGCAGAGATGTCGTAAAGGGAAGATTCTAACGCACCGGACCCTGAGCCTCGAATTTGTCTGGCGTATTGGGTATGGCGATCTGGTGCGTGGTCATGATGCCTTACCTCCCTGGATGAGTGCGAATCCGCGCCAGCTGGGCCTGGTCTGCCTGACCACTGAAAGCTTACGGCGGCGCGTGCAACGCGTCGCCTTCTGCTCGACTACACCGTGAGCATCCAGGACATTCACCAGGGCGCGGCGGCGGGCTTCCAGCTGCCGCATCTGGTCATCGATGGTTTCGATCTCTTCGAGAATGCAACTGCGCATGACGGACGATACCGGCTTAGCTTTCACTTCAACCCTCTCCGTTTCTCACCCCACAATTTTGTGCTAAAACTGTGCTAGAAGTTCAACGTACCATCGTTTTCATCGTTTTTATGACTTTATAGTTTCAATAACTTACGTATTTTCAATCTGTGGGAGGAGTTCAAATCCACCCCCCGCAACCAAACCTTTTTCAACTGCTCGCCTACACCCCCGCTGGTGACTTGGCACTATTAGCACCAAAACTCAAGCATTTCCAGGCTGCATTTCCGCAGGCATCAGAATTCATTTTGATGCGAATGGCAGACGATCGGACTTAAAATGCGTGCGGCTCATTTTCTAGACCATTCGGATATCGCTAGACGCGTTTTTCTCGGATCTTTCTCCGACGAGCTCAATATCCTGGGATGAGATAGCGACCGCCAAAGATCTCCCCGAACCGCCGAAACTCGGGATCTGTATTCATCCATTCCTATGGCGTTTTGACCTCGCGACTACCGAGCAGGTCCCCTCAGCGGCCAATGTCACATCGTTAGTACCACCCGGAATTCTGCCTTTCCGCTCATCATGCGCGCGTAAGCTTCCTCCGCCTTCTCGAGTGGGTAGGTTTCGGTCATGGGACGCACGCCAGTCAGTACGCAGAAATTCAGAGTGTCTTCTGAAGCAGCAGGCGTTCCCGCCGCCCATCCTTGGATCGTCTTGCTCCCAAAAATAAGCTGCGCAGGCGTAACCTCGATCGGTTCAGGTGCTGCTCCCACCACGATCAGTTTGCCGTTCGGCCCCATGCCGTCGATCAACGCAGACATGGCCTTGGAGCTGGGCGCCGTGGCGAGGATGACTCGCGCTCCGCCGAGTTTTTGCAGCTCCTGGGCCGCATTTGTCGCCTGACTATCAAGGTAGACGTGCGCTCCCAATTTCTTAGCTAGCACACCGGTTTCGACGCCGCGTCCGACGGCCACAACGTGGTAACCAAACTTATTGGCGAACTGAATTCCCAAATGACCCAGGCCGCCTATGCCCAGGACGGCGACAAGATCGCCGGGCATCGCGCCGCTGTTGCGTAGAGCGTTGTAGGTGGTGATGCCAGCATCAAGCAGGGGCGCGGCGTCCACGTCACTCAGACCGTCGGGGATCGGCACCAGCGCTTCGACGGGTGCCACCATGTATTGCTGGTATCCGCCATCGTAACTGAAGCCCGAGACCTTTACGTTGCGACAATTGCGAAAATCTCCGCGGCGGCATTCGCGGCAGGTACCGTCATGCCCGCCATGCCAGCCGACCCCTACCCGTTGACCTTTGTTCCACGTAGTCACGCCCGCGCCGACTTCATCAACCACGCCTGCGACCTCATGCCCGGGAACGCGAGGATACTGAATTCCTGGCCACAAGCCTTCTTTGACGAGCACATCGCTATGGCAGATCCCGCAGGCGTTTACTTTAATGCGTATCTGTCCCGTCGCAGGCGCGGGTATTGGACGCTCCACGATTTCAAAGTCCCCTCCGCTCCTGGAAATCTGCGCGGACTTCATGATGGCTGGTTCTGGTTTCGGCGCGACTTTCAGCGTTGCCATGATTTCCTCCATAGGATTTGAGCGCGATATCAATGTTTACGTTCGGCATCGGCCACAGAAGCGGATATTCAGTTCCGGATGATAAAGGTGTCTCTCAAACCTTGACTGGGCTTTTGTAGTTGGACTCGATCTCACGCCACCATTCAGGGATTCCTTGGCGTGTTTCGATGTGAAAGTGAGCGCGGTGGGTTCACTGTTTCGCCAAAATATTCGGGGCGAGTAGCTAACACTCAATTTCCGTATCCAGGCTGAACAGTTGAAAGACTGAGAATGGAATCCGGCATGACGTAAATATGCTTAGGTTCGACAGCGCGCAAATTTCGGTGGATCGAGCCTCTCATTCACATGAGCAATGATTTTCCGTCCGCGACGGGTCGAATGCTCCTGCAGCATGCGAGCCTCCCGTCACCCGCTCTAAATCTTTGATTGCATCAGCCGCTGCGAGCGTTCCACCGGAAAGCCGCACCAGGTACTAGTCGCGCAGTAGATCAAAGAAGCCGCAACTTTTCCCAGGGTTGGGGCAAGCTGTCATATACATTGCGCAACATCACTTTTTGATGTACTCTGCCTGCCGCTGTGTGGGGCCCCCGACTACCACATCGTTGGAGGGAACATGAGGCAGCGTCGTCTGATTGCTCTCGCCGTGTCACTCTTCCTGTCGATTCTTTCATCGCAAGCGCAAACGGGAATTTCGACCACCCGCCTGGGCGATGGCACAGGTGAAGATTGGGAACCCGCCATTGTTGCCGATGGTAGCTATGTCTATGCCTTCTGGCCCCACTACGCCGCCACTAGCTATGTCGACTCCTCCGGCGCCACTTGCATGCGCTACTCTCCCAAGGGCGGAGGTAAGAACAATACCGCGGGTGCCTACATGTACTTCCAGTCTTCTTCCAATGGAGGCGCTAACTGGAGCACGGTTCTGATCCCGCGCTGTCCTGTCTTTGGAACAGATGTGGACGCTCAACTGGCTATTGGAGGCAATCATCGCCTGTACGCCAGCTACATGGATGGCAATTCTCAGTACACACCAATCATGGTTATTTACTCGGACGACCACGGCTCGAACTGGAGCAAGCCCATCGATGTCACCGCCGGCCGCAAGGGTGACAAAGATATTTTGCTAGTTGACCGGAATAATAACGTCAGCGTAGCTTACGAAAATGGAGGCAAGCAATACATTAGCGTGAGCACTAATGGTGGCGTTAGTTTCAGCGCAAAGCAGGTTAATATAGCTCCGTCCGGAGTCGCTCTGGCCACGGGTGGTGTTCTTGATAGCAAAGGCAATCGCTATATTGCTTGGTCGGGAACAAACAATACAGGGAATGGACCAACCACTTTTTACGTGCAACAGTCGTCGAACCTGTTTTCGACTTACTCGGTGACTACAGTAGACGAAGGTCAAGGCGAACCGCAGGTCAGCGGCGCGGGGTGGGATTACTGGGGTGGCTCGATCCAGATCGCCATTCAACCTAAAACTGCGCCAGCAAACGATCGCGTGATCGTGGTCTACAATGCCGGTGCAACGAGCGCGGGTCCAGAACGGATCTACACGAAGTATTCCGATACTCTCGCCGCTACCTGGAACATACCTTACAACTCATCGTCGTGGCCGAACGGCACTCAACTTTCTCTTGCTCCGGCGGGCGTGTGGCACGGCTTCCCCTCCATCGCAGGCAATGCAACCACCGTTAAGGCCATCTGGATGGATAATCGCGCCTCTGCCGGCGGCAACTACACCTGTACCAGCGATTCCATCATGGGTGACTGCGGCACTTGGAATGTATACATGCGTACAAGCGCAGATGGCGCGACGAACTGGAGCGCCGAATCGCTTATGACCCAAGCCACCCCGTACCGGGATTATTCGAGTGCATCAGGTTTCGACCATCCCTATGGCGACTACAGTGAGACGGTAACGGATGGCGCCGGAAACTTCTACGGCGTTTGGGCCGAGGGTGAGTCGTACATAGGCAGTGGAGACGTGTATTACGCCAAGTTCTAAGGGCGTGGCGGTGTCACGAAGGCGAAAGGGAGCAACTGATGATGTCCTCTCGCCAATGACGCACCTGTGCCGAGCGCACGATCGCAGTTAGTAATGCACCAATTCCAACTCCCTGAATCATAGCGCCCATTTCGCCGCGCGTGAATGGTAGCGCCTTGAAATTTTCCCTCTTGATCGGTCACTATCTGCGCTTCTTGTGGAGAAAAGCGACTGACATTTACGAGTACTCTTCTACCAAGAGGTCACCTCAGCCTCCTTAGACTGCTCGCTCTTTTCAGTGAAGTGGCCGAAGACATTCTTCCCCCTTATTCTTGGACGCGGCACAAGGATTTAAATCTACTTGAAATTTCTCGCCACCGCTTCCGCCGCAAAAACTCCTGACATCATCGCAGTGCCGACTCCGTAGCCAGGAAATGTGGTTTGGCCTGCCATGAACAAACCGCGGATGGGAGACACGTGAGAAAACTGCTCGCGCGGTGTCGCAGCCGGTGACAATCCATACAGTGCACCCTCGTACAAGTGCAAGCCGTCGCGAAAATCCTTTGGACTTCTTACACGCGCAACTGCGATGTTGGGGTCGTATCTTCGTTGGAGCGTGGCTACGCACATATCCGCGAGTTGCTCTTTATGCTTCTCATCCCAGTGTTCAAGCGGAATGTCCGCCCGGACAGGACAGAACATCTCGACGATGCTGCCGCCATTGGTCGCCAGTTCCGGCAGTGTTCGCGTAGGCACCGAATACACCGGGAACTTTAGTTCGCGACCGTCTTGTTGGAAAATCTCGCGCTGGTGCTCCATCCATGGCAGCACGCTCACGTTATGAGCCGGCGCCTCGATGGTATTCGAAAGGCCAAACTGAACTGATGCCGATTGGTGCGATAGACGTGCGCGCGTGAGCTTTTGTTGGATCGGGCTAGGCACATGTTCCTTTCCGATCAACGAGCCAAACGTCAGCATTCCGCTGGCCGTCGAGATCACCGCAGCGGCATCAACTCGTTCGCCATTGTTTAGTTCGATCCCGCTAACTCGGCCGCCTTCGATGACGATCTTTTCGATCCCTGTGTTCAGCGAGACTGGCACTCCGCGACTGTTTAGCGCGCGGCTGAGGACCTCAGGCACTTTTCCCATTCCACCCTGCGGCAGGTACAACCCTTCGGTTACTGTGGCGACAAGGCCGAGTATCGTTGAAATCGGCATCCTTTCCGCCGGCAAGCCGCTGTATAGCAGAGTTCCGCTTAGGGCAGACCTCACGGCATGATCGCTGAACAGCCGATTGCACTCGGCAGCTACAGTGCCATGAAGCTTCTGGAGATGGCGCCAGCCCTTCTGCAGCACACGCCATGGCGAGAATGGATGCACAAGCAGTTCTTCGCTGGCAAAGCGGAGAACGGGTTTCCACTTGTCCGCCATCCTGCGCAATTCACCCTGGAGGCAGATCTTATCTACCGCACGACCGGCGACCTCGACATCGAAGCCCTGGCCTAGAGTCACGACTGTTCCATCGGGCAGTGTTATCGAAGAAGTGGCGGTGATTTTTCGCAGTGGCAGCAGTTCGTTTCGGTCCAGACCAAGTCTGGCGAATCCGTGATCGAGAAGTCCGATGAGTCCCAGAAATAGAGCGCCGTCATTGAACGTATAACCGTCAATCGTCGTGGTCGCGCAGCAACCTCCGACCTTGTCGTTAATTTCGAATACCCGTACTGGAATGCCCTCATGCGCTAAGAGATTGGCTGCGGCCAATCCAGCCACACCCGCTCCGATGACGACAATAGGCGCGTTGCTCGGATTGTTTGTGCTCATCATTGTTCTCCAACCCATCCTTTGCCTCGCGGGGAAGATGCGACTTTCATCTCGATGCTCGATCACGTCTATGGATCACCCCCGCCTTTTAGCTAAGTAACCCATGTTCTGTTATTCAATCAGCAACGATCCTCACATGGGCGACGAGGAACTGTTGCCACGCAAAGTCGCAAGACGCTCCGCCCACCCCTCCAGCTAATCAAATTGTTCTGCTCTCTGATACCTGGCTTCATATCTTCCTTTCGGGCTGTGCTCACACCGTCATGGTCTTGAATCGCTTCGCTGCTATCAATAGCAACCCCACTCCCATCGCGAACAGCACCACGCCGTTAAACCACAAGTCCCCCAACCCTGCTCCTCGCAAGATCACACCGCGTGCGATCTTAACCATGTACGTCGCCGGTATGAAGTGGCTCACAATGTAGGCTGGTACCGGCATCGTTTCCCGCCGAAACATGAATCCGGACAAGAAGATGCTGAGCAGCATGACCACCATGCAAAACTGCAGAGCTTCCGCCTGTGAGTTCGCGCGGCTCGAAATCAGGATTCCGATTGCCAGGTTTGCGAACAGGTAACCGGTTGTCAATGTTCCTAAAACCAGCACACTTCCGTGAATCGGGATTTGGAACACGAACCGCATGAACAGTAGAAAAATTGACAACTCCACGATTCCCGTCACGAAGTATGGCAAGATCTTGCCCAACATCAGTCCCAGCGGCTGCACCGGCGTGACAAAAAGTTGTTCCATCGTGCCGCGCTCTTTTTCCCGCACGACCGAGAACGCCGTCAGCATCACGGTTACCAGGATCAGCAGAATCGCCATCATTCCCGGCAGCAGGAAGTTGGGGGAACGAGACGCAGGGTTGAACATTACCTTGGGACGAATTTCAATGGAATTTTTCTGACCCGGCTTCAGCATTCGTCGCAACGACTCATCCAACCCAAGCGAGCCGCTCACATTGACGGTCTGACCCGCGACATTTGCGTCTGAACCATCGACCATCACCAAAACCTGGGCCTGATTTCCTTTAAGCAGATTGCGATCGAAGTCCACGGGGATCTTGACCCCGACGCTCGCACGACCGGAAACCATTTCATTGTTCAATTCCGCGTCGCTGTGAACGTACTTGTAAACCTCAAACATATCGGAGTTACGCAGGCGGTCGATGAAAGCGCGGCTTTCTGAACTGCCGGAAACTTCTGTCATCATCGAGCTGCCGCTTGCGTCGTACACCGCGGTTGGAACCTGCCGCATGTTGGTATCGATGGCGGCTCCGAGAATCACCATCTGCATTACCGGCAGCACAAACGCAAACAGGAATGCCATTGGATCGCGGCGCATGTGGCGAATTTCCTTGTAACAAATGGCGCCCACACCTTGAATCGGATTGTTCATGCTGCCTCCATCTGCACTTGCCGCCGCCGACTTAACTCCACGAACGCGTCTTCCAGCGTCGGTATCAGCGGACGAATTGCTTCGAACTCGATGCCACGGTTCCTTAACTCATGATTTAATTCCGGCTCTCCAACCGATTCATCCACAAGGGCATGAATTGACCGCCCAAAGATCGTTGCACTTTTGAACAGCGTCATTTCTTGGGCTCTGCGCAGCACCGTGGTGATGGCCGGCGCGGATATTTCAAATCGATGCGTCCCTGTGGGATTTACCTCGGGCAAGGATCGCAGCGAATCCGGAGTACCGTCGGCGATCAGTTCGCCGTAGTAGATGTAGGCGAGATGACTGCAACGTTCGGCTTCATCCATGTAATGCGTTGTTACAAAGAAGGTGATTCCCTGGCCGGACAACTGGAACAGCAGGTCCCAGAGCTGCCGGCGGGCGACGGGATCAATTCCGGCCGTCGGCTCGTCCAGAAACAGCACTGTCGGCTCATGCATCAGCGCACAACCCAGTGCCAGCCGCTGCTTCCAGCCGCCCGAAAGCCGTCCTGCCAGACGGTCCACGTATGCCTCGAGCTTGTTGGCCGCGATGGTTTCGTCGATTTTTCTATCCAGGGCCTTTTGTTTGAGCCGGTACGCCTTGCCGTAAAAGCGCAGATTTTCCAAGACCGTCAGATCGTCATACAAGCTGAATTTCTGGCTCATGTAGCCGATGCGTTCGCGGACAGCTTCTGCGTTTGTCCGCACATCCAATCCCTCGATCTGGGCCTCACCTTGAGTGATCGGCAGGATGCCGGTCAGCATCTTGATCACTGTAGTCTTGCCGCTGCCATTCGGGCCGAGGAAGCCAAAGACCTCGCCCTTCTCGACGGTGAGTGAAACGTTATTTACAGCTGTGAAATCTCCGAAACGTCGGGTCAGGTCTCTTGTCTGGATGGCGTGCATCACTCTGCCTCCGTTGCGAATTGCACATCTGCGCTGATGCCGGCGCGCAGTCGGTTGTCAGTGTTTTCTACGCGTAGCTTCACGCCGATTACTTGGTGGACCCGCTCCTCTTTCGTCTCAACGTTCCGCGGCAAAAACTCCGACTGCTGCCTAATTTGCTCCACATGAGCCTGGAATGTTCGCCCCGGGAGCGTGTCGAGGCGGACCTGCGCAGCTTTGCCGATTTGCACATTCCCGATCTGCGTTTCAGGCACATACACCATGAGGTAAAGCTGGTCGGCCTCGAGCAGCTGCGCCAGTGGCGAGTTCGCGGTTAGCAAATCTCCTGGGCGGAGATCCATAGTCTCGACGATGGCGGCGGCCGGAGAGCGCACTTCGCGCTCGGCCCATCGCGCTTCAGTTTCCTTCAGCTGACCTTCAGCTAGGGTCAACTCGGCGCGTGCTGCCTCGATGTCTTCAGACCGGAATCCGCGCTGCGCCTTGTCGGACACCGCTTTTGCCGCATTCAACCGCCCTTGGGCTGCCGCAACGGCGTTAATCTGAGAATTGACGAGAGCATGCGCTGCACGAACCCGGTCTCGCGCATTGTCGAGCGACTGCTGAGACATTGCGCCACCGTCAGTCAACACCTCGGTGCGCTTCAATTCCCGCTCTGCATTCGCTTCTTCCGTGCGCGCGCGTTCCAGTTCGGCTTGCGCTTGCGCGAGTTCGGCCTCGCGATAGCCGTTTGAAGCAGCGTTAGCTTCGGCGATTTCTTCAGGACGCGATCCGCGCAGCATCTTGGACAAATTTGCATGCGCTGCTTCCACCCGTCCCCTGGCCTGTATAAGCTGGCCTTCTAGCTCGGAACTTTCAAAGACGACCAGAAGCTGGTTGGCCTCCACATGATCGCCTTCGCGGACCAGCACGCGGCTCACGCGGCCGCCCACCTTCGACCCTATGCTGATATTCCGGGCCTCAAGCGTTCCGGACACAGTCAAGGAATCACGACCGCGGCTCTTCCAGGCGAATCCGGCGCTGAATCCCCCGACTATCAGCACCGCCACAATCACTGCGATTTTCCTTTTCATAATTAAGACCTCGACTGTCGTTACAGCGTGCTCACAAGTTGAACCGAGTCTGTTGTCCGCTCTGGCGTTCGGGACATGTGCACTTGCACAATGTTGGGGCTAAAGAGCGCGCTCCAGGCCCAGTCAATGGCTACTTCGACCTTCCGCAGGTGCGTGGGCATCTTCGCCAGGTAAACACTTCGCCAGAGAAGCCAGCCGACAACGCCGGAGAAGTGAAAACCGCATATCTCGGCCACGGCATTGTGATGGCCAATGGACGCCATCATCCCAAGCGGCCGATACGAAAACGGACGAGTTTCCTGACCGCGCAATACGCGTGCGAGATTTGCAGCAAGCTGCTTCGCTTGGCGCATCGCAAACTGCGCGGTTGGCGGACTCGGCTTGCCGTCCCATGCATTCGGTACAGCGGCGCTATCTCCGAGCGCCCAGACATTGCCGCCCTGAGCTAATCTCATATCCGGCGCTGTCTTAAGCCGGCCCATCTCAAGAGGAACTTCAAGCGTGTTCAGCAATGGATTCGTCGTGTTACCCACGGTGCAAACTACCGTCTCCGCCTCGATCTCTTCTCCTGATGCGAGCACGACCTGGCGCCCTTTGATCTCCTTTGCGTCGGTATTCAGACGAATTTCAATTCCGCGGGCACGTAGCTTGTGGAGTGCAAATGTTGATAGCGATTCGGTATGCAGTTCCGGAACGATGCGCTCACCCCGGTGCAACAGAACGATGCGAATAACGTCGTTCTGAAGCCGTGGATAGAAGCGGAGTGCGCGCTTCAGTAGATCGTTGATCGCCCCCGCTACTTCTACGCCGCTGAAACCCCCGCCAATGACCACAACCTTCAAAAGGCGGCGACGCTCCTCTCGATCCGTCTTCATCGAAGCCCCTTCGAGCTTTCCGATCAGGCTGTTGGTCAAGAACACTGCATCTCCCAAAGTTTTCAGCGGATATGCGTGCCTGCTTAGACCGGGAATGATGCTGAGATCCACGATCGATCCACACGCAATCACGAGCTGGTCATAGGACAGAGCGCCCTGCTCACCCCCGGCCGACACATAGTGGACTTGGTTTGCGAGGCGATCGATGGAAGTCGCCCTTGCGGTCAGCCATTGAGTGCGACGAACCATTTGCCGCCCTGGAACGACCACGTGAAGCGGCGAGATTTCACGTCCAACTGCTTCGGCGAGAAGCGGGCTGAACACGAGGTGGTTCTCACTGGAGAGCAGGACCACTTCTACCCCTTCGTCGGTGAGGCTTTCCAGCTCTTGGGCCAGAGTCACGCCTGCGAAGCCGCCGCCTAGAATCACGATTCTCGTTCTGCCGGCGACTTCTGCACTCGCAGCGGACTTGCGCTGTATGATTGTTTTCTTCATTTCCGTGCCTCTTTTTGCTGTTTCGATAGCCGACCACGTATTCAGACATTGAGCATTAATGGCGACTACACGCCTCTACGTTCGGCGAAGAACCGGCGTTGAGTTTTTCAGCCACCTGCGCAGTGATCTTGGAAGCCGTCTTCTTGACCATCTTTTCCGGAGCATTCTTGGTCATCCCAAACCTCGCCACAAACCCAGCCGCGCCGACATACGGGTTAATCGCGATCTCCGAACCCGGCATCTTGCCGCTGTTCTTCTGCGTCGAGGTTTCATAAAGACGCTGTTCGCCTTGGGAGGCGTCTGCCAACATGACGTAAAGCTGCATTTTTGCTTTGCCAGATCCAAAGCCGAGCAGCGCCCGTCGCATCTGGTTGCCCTCGTTGAGTTCGGTAAAAACGCCAGTCATAATCAGGCCCTCGGCCGGAGAATCTTCAAAGACCGACAAGCGGCGAGCCGTAAAGCCCGCTTTCTGCAGGTCCGCGACCAGGCTTTCCGACATCAGGCGAATCAGCTTGTGTGCTGCGATCGTCGGATCCTGACGCTTTCTCCGCAAGAAACTTCCGGGCGGAGGGGGTATCAGATATCCTTTGCCGGTGATGCCACCTTTATCCTGTGTGAAGTTATTGGGATCGAGCTCAAAGTCTCTTACGTAGATGACCTTGTTTTTGTCGACTTGAGAAAGCGTCGGTTTCTGGTTGTTTGCATCTCCGCCCTGGCCCATGCAAAACGGAACCAGGAGAAATGCTGCGAAGATTACGAGTGAAAGTTGACGGGTCCATGTCGCCTGACTCAAATGGCGGTGGCCGCTGATGTTACGTGCGAAGTGTGACTTCATAGTTCATCTCCAGGTGTTCTTTGTTTTAATTTCCGGTCTGGGTTAGACAAAATTCTGATCCGTTTCAAATGCCGAATGCCGACAGGCGGTATTCGTCCCGCAAAATGCTTCCATCGTCTCTAGTGCGCATACGTACGCCCACTCACAAAGGCTGTCATCGGCATTCAGCAGCAACGACGTGTCGCGCCGTGTGTATCCCTCAATGGCCCGCAAGACAAAGACAAAACGGCAAAGCGGTTCCAGCTGCAGAAGCCAGCTCTGTAAAATCGAGGATGGGACATTAACCAGGGCCTCGACGCGGTCCCGATCTATTGCCTGTGGTCTCATCGGGAACATCTGCTGGAATTCATCGGACGCAGCCGACAGCCGGGGTTTCACGATCTCGGCACAGGGCCTTGATGATCAGCCGTCGTGCCCAGCTCACCATCCACTCGCGAAAGACTCGGTCCGCCCCCTTCAGCGACTGCTCCAGTGCGGCCTCAACCACTCGATCGCTGAGCGCTTTGTCGCCAGTTAGCGTGGAGCAGAGCCATTGCAATGGGTGGGCTGAGTTCGTAAAGAGTTCGACGCAGTCGCTCGTGGCACACCTATCCTGTAGTAAGCGGGAATTCATTTCTTTCCTCGATGTTTCTTAGTGGTTCGGCTACTTGCCGTTTGGTTTGTCCTGGGCCGTCACGGACTCCGCGTCCTCGATTTCCTCAATCAAGGCTGACACCAGCGGCCCTGATCCGATCAGCTCTGCTCCGGCGTGTCGCATCTCTGCCAGAAGCTGATGACCTGCATCGTCCACGAATGAAATGCCCAAGAGGTCGACAACAACATCCGTGTGTCCGTTCATGCTTTCCATGGTTCCCCATGCTTTCCTTGCTTCCTGAACCCACTCGTGCGCCAGCTTGCCTTCCAATTTCAAGCGACTCATGCCCGCCTCGTTCAGCACGCTAATTCGCAGCATTCTTTCTCCTCGTAACCCTCCACCATGCTGTTTCTTCGTGCCGAGTCTTGGATAATGCACTTCACCAGGCTACGACCAGTTGGTGGGAGCGACTGGTATGCTTCGCGAAGTCCTTCCAAGAACTCTCGGGCCTGCTCGCGCGTGCAACACCGTCGATAGCTCGTTTCGTCCGTCTCTACAGTTCGCGTAATCATGTCCTGACTAAGGCACTTGCTTTGCCATACTCAATTCAGAGCAAAGAAGTGAGCGAAGTATTTGATTTGCTGGAATCTTCGTAGAAGTGGCGTGTTTGCGTCGTGCCAGCCGTGCCGAACTTCTCCCGAGCAGCGATTCGGCACGGTGCCCAATTGGGCACCAGTTTGGGCACGCAGACGAGGCAGGGTGTGGTCGCGGGTAATTTGATGTTCTGCTTACGAGGAGGGGGGTGTAGGCCACCAGTCAGCACGAGTGATGCCCAGCTTCTTGATCTTGTACTGCAGGGTAGTCCGTTTAACTCCGAGCCGGACTGCCGCACCATTTGGGCCCCCGAGCATACCGCCGGTTTCCCGCAAGATCTTGACAATGCTTTCGCGGTCGCCGTCTTCGGGAGGTGCAGGTTCGGCAGCGGTAGGAACAGTCACCGCGGACTGTTTGACTTCTGGCATTGGAACCTGGAGCACGCTTCCAGTGCTGAGAATGACTGCTCTTTCAACCAGATTTTCAAGCTCTCGGACGTTTCCCGGCCAATGCCATTGCTGCAGTCTGGTCATCGTTTCTGTCGGAATCGATTCGATCCGTTTTTGCATTTGGCGCGAAAATTTCTCCGCGAAATAACGAACCAGTAACGGAATGTCGTCTGGCCTCTCCCGTAGGGAGGGAATGTGGATCGGGAAAACGTTCAGCCGGTAATAAAGGTCACTGCGAAACTGACGTTCCTCAATCATCTTTTCCAGATTTCGGTTTGTTGCCGCCACCAGGCGCACATTGACTTTTTTGGTATGCGTGCTCCCCAGACGCTCGAACTCGCGCTCCTGCAAAGCACGCAGCAACTTAGGCTGTATTTCCACGGGGATGTCGCCGACCTCGTCGAGAAACAGAGTCCCCTGGTCTGCCAATTCCAGTCGGCCGATCTTCTGCGCGATGGCGCCGGTGAATGCTCCCTTTTCGTGCCCGAACAACTCACTTTCAAGGAGTCCCGTTGGGATCGCTGCGCAGTTCAGCTTCACAAACGTTCTCGATTTGCGACGGCTGTGCTCGTGCACCGCACGCGCGATCAACTCTTTTCCTGTGCCCGTTTCACCAAGCAACAGCACAGTTGAGTCGCTCTCCGCAACCGTCTCTACCAATTTCAGCACGTGCTTCAGCGCGGGACTGTGCCCAACAATCTCCTCGAAATTCAGTTCGTTGCGAATCTCGTCTTCCAGGTAGAGTTTCTCCTGCGCCAGCTTGTCCTTAAAAGCCTCCAAGTCCCGCACAGAAATCGCGTTTGCCGATGCCAGAGCAACTTGCTTCGCGACTTCCTGAAATAACTCCAGCTCAGCCTCTGACCATGCATTCTCACGAGCACTGGCGAACGCCACAACCCCGAGCTTCCGGCCATGCACTTTCAGCGGCAGCGCGTACATGGATTTGAGTCCCAGGTCGAAAAGTCGCCGCGTCGCGGGAGATGGAAAGCGCTCTATGTCAGGAAAAGGAGTGTAGACTGGCGCATCGAGATCGAACGCCATCCCCGCGATGGTGCCTTCCGGCTTGAACTGCGTTCCTTCAAAGGGAACACCCGAGCCCCAACTCAATGCGTGCGCCGCAAAGTCGCGGGTCTCCGCCTCGTAGATCACAAGTCCCACGAAGTCCTGATGCATGACGGATCGCAACGTAGAGGAAATCGCGTTTACTAGCTGACGAAGATCTAAATGGGAGACGAGCGCATTATTAATTTCCAGCAGCAGCTTCGAGCGGTCCCGCTCTCGAGCGACCTGGCGTTCCGCTTCGCGAGCACTCTCGAAGTTCAATGCATTCTGGACTGCGATCGCGATCTGATTCGCAGACTGCTCGAGAAGCTTTACGTCCTCTGCGCTGAATGCGTCGTCGCGAAAGCTAACGACACTGAGGGCCCCAATTGGTTCGTCTTGCACCATGAGTGGAATCGCGCAGCCAGAATTCACACCAGCCGCTTCCGCCTGCCGTTTTGCGGAATCAGAGAACCGTGTGACTTCCGATTGATGGCGAACCAGCACGGGCCGGCACGTCTGAATTGCTTCTCCCTCTGGAGTTGCCTCCATCGCGAGCCAGTTCCTAAACGCGGTTGCCTCGTCCACTGGCACACCCTCTGCCTTCAGGTCGAAGGCCAGGACCCGTACTGGACGCCGGTTCGAGTCAAACAGAGTGATGAAGGCGGCATCGTGGTGAATGACTCGATGCAGACTGGCAGAAATGGCTCTCAGGAGCTCGCTCAAGTCCAGATTCGACACAACCGCATTGTTAATCTCAAGCAACAGCTGCGATCGGTCCCGTTCACGAGCCATCTGCTCTTGGGCGACCATTGCCTTCTGGTAGTTTTGGGCGTTATCTACGGCAATCGCGATCTGGGTCGCGATCTGCATCAGAAGATCCACGTCGTCTTCAGTGAACGCCGATTCGCGCAAGCTAGCCAAGGCGATGCTGCCTACGATTTTGTCGTGACAAAGCAGCGGCACGGCACAACCAGACCGCACCCCGATTGCGTAGACCTTTTTCATGATCTCGGCCGGAAATTCGTCGAAGTCTGGACGGTGCCGCAACACCGGCTTCCTGGAAGAAAACGCCAGGCTTGCCGGCGTACCCTCCAGCGGTATCAGCTGGCCTTCCTTTACCAGACTTTGTTCGTTTGGGAAGTCCAGCGCATGAAGCCGCAGTTCGTGTTTGTCCGGGTTATAGAGGGCAAGCGTGGCAAAGTCGTGCTTGATCTCCCGTTTCAGGCATGTCGAAACAGACTTGAGGACTTGCGCCAGGTCAAGGTGCGAGACTATCGCATTGTTGATTTCAAGCAAGATCCGCGCGCGATCAGTGGGTGCGCGTTCGCCTGATAACCGGCCATCCTCGGTAGCGGCCGAGCCATCCATCCGAGCCTACTCCATCCCCAAGTGCATGAAGTGTAACTCAGGAAGACAGCGTGGGAACAGTCATCCCAGGGAGAGGAGGAGCCAAGTTCTGGAAGATCGGACCGTGAGTTCGCTCACGACGGCGGAAGCGGGTTAATGAACATTGAGCTGTAATTCCCAGCCACGGCGTTGAGCCGGGTGAGTGCTAAGAACCTGCTTGTCGATTCATTGTCCAAGCATGCTCCCGCGGCGTTCCTCACCACATTTTAGCCAACTCGCGTTTTGTAAGTTGTTGAAATTACAATCCTAGTTGGACTCATCCTTAAGGGTCGGTGGTTCAGATCCCCCCGCAACCAATCTCTTCGCAAGCCTTCCTGCAAGTGTTTAGTTCCTAACCTGCGGTTTACTGCTTTCGGCGATGTGGCACACTGGAACCCGGGAATAGCTCTCAAACAGCCATGACGACAAGAGCGGAATTGTTCCGATTGAACGGCGCTGTGGAGCACGACCCCGCCATCGATATTTGGATGAAGAAGCATGCGGGTGAATTGGGAGCCATCGCGCAGGAGTGGTTTGAGGTGATGCGAAATTGCGGAGACGAAGTGCGGGAGCTTTTGCATGACGGCTGTCCGACCGCATGCCTGGGAGATGCCGCCTTTGGCTACGTCAATGTATTCACCTCGCATGTAAACGTAGGATTCTTTCAAGGCGCATCGCTGCCGGACCCGTCTCGCTTGCTTCAGGGTACCGGCAAGTTCATGCGCCACGTGAAGCTCAAACCTGGAACACCAGCAAAGTCGGCGTTAAGAAGGCTCATCGAAGCGGCGTACTCGGATATAAAGGCGCGGGTTGAACACGGCTAGCGGGAGAAGCGCGGTGTCCGCCGTAGCTATGAATCGCATGTTGTCGAAATATATTTGCGTGCTAGCCATGGGAAATGTCCGACAAACGAGAAACAGAACCCAACTGAACGCTTAACTGCGAGTGAAGACGCGTCTGGGAATATCTAAGGTGGTGGCGTGGATCTCCCGCCGCCGTACGCCGAGTTGCTTCAGATAAGGAATATCTTAACTTCCAGCTTCAAGCGGGCTTCATTGCTCAGACCGCGGCGGTACTCATTAACCTGAGCTTGCATCAGGTCAGAAAGCGATCCACCCCATCCAGCCAGGGTGCTCAGTCGCCCATATCTTATGGAGATGGCGGAGATCCAGAAAAATCGGGAATTCTGAAAAAACTAGCAGCCACATCATGTCGGGGTGATTGCCAGATGGATGACGTAGCCCGCATGGTCCTGCTCTTCAACTGGTATGGGATCATGCCGGCATTCGTCTACAAATTGGGCGCTCTCCAATGCGTTTGCGGGCCGGACTTGTGAAGAGCCTGTAATTATTCTTGCAATAACACTGGCGGTCCGGAAACTCTCTCACTAGGTTCTTAAGATCCACTTTCTCGATTAAAAATCCACCCGATCGGCCGTTCGGCATGTCTACTGCCCAGGGTCAGCATCTTGCAACAACGACCGGTTCCTGTAAACAGGCTTACACTCGAGTACCGAATCGACGGCCCCTCCCGACTGCACGTGAAGACCACCAGCCTAGGTGGGCGGATAAGCATTTCGCGCACGCGGCCACATCAATTCGTGCCACGCCTTGACTGACCTTGCCCGGATGAATTCACAACCGACCGCGAAAACCGCTGAATTGCAGCCTGCTTTTTTTACTTGCTATTGTTAGTTATACGTATAACATACTACGACATGGCTGTAATACACCCTGACATTGACGCGAGTTGGATTTTGTTGATGTTCAATCTACCCGCCAAGCAGGCGAGCCAGCGCGTAGAAGTGTGGAGAAAGCTCAAGCGGTATGGAGCGCTAGCTCTCGAGAGTGGAGGCCATTTGCTGCCAAATACCCCGCAAACCTTGGAGCACTTCGAGTGGCTGGCCGCCTCGATTCGCAAGTTCGGTGGACAGGCCTCGGTGCTCCGGGTCCACTCCGTTGATAACCGTCCCCATGACGATCTCAGGCGGACTTTCGTGGATGCGCGCTCCAACGACTACCAACAACTGCAGTCTGAACTGAAGAAGATGATGAAATCTCGGCAACAACCGGTGAGCGGTTTGGGACGCATACGCAAACGCTTTTCTGAAATCTCCGCCATCGATTTCTTTAACAGTCCGGCCCGAAGCCGATTAGAAGCAATGCTCGCCCGCGCAGAGGACTTGCGATTTCCGAATTCCAAGACGCCGCGCAGCGCGCAACGTGCCAGGAAAGAATATTTGAACCGGACCTGGATTACCCGGCCGCGCCCCGGCATCGATCGAGTCTCCTCCGCATGGCTGATTTCTCACTTCATAGATAAGAACGCCAGGTTTGTTTTCAATGACGATCCAGCGACGCATCCGAAAGCCATCCCTTTTGACATGTTCCATGGTGGCGGTTTTGGACATCGGGGCGATGACTGCACCTTCGAGACATTGTGCAAAGAGTTCCAGATTCGCGATGCGAATGTGCAGGCGATTGCGCAAATTGTTCACGATGCAGATTTGGAAGATGAGAAGTTCGGCCGCAGTGAAGGCGCAGGATTGGATCGAGTGCTGGTCGGATGGGCGAAGCAGAATGTCAGCGATGAGGAGTTGCTGCGGCGGGGTATGCAGTTGATCGACGGCTTGTACAACAGTCAGGGATGAACTCCTCAGGAGAGCTTTATGCCACGACTCCTATTGATTAGCAACTCCACCGTGCACGGTCGAGGCTATCTCGATCATGTCCAAGGTGAAATTAGGGATTTCGTCGGCAACCGAACTCGTCTTGCGTTTGTGCCGTACGCTCTGCACGATCGCCAGGCATACAGCGTACAAGCCGAAAGCCGCCTTCGAGAGCTGGGACTCGAACTCACGTCGGTGCACCAAATTTCCAATCCCCCACGCGCAATCGAAGAGTCCGAAATTATTTTTGTTGGTGGCGGCAACACCTTCCGCTTGCTTTATGAACTCCAAAAGAACAGCGTAATCGAACCAGTTCGGCGAGCTGTTCGTAAAGGCACCGTTTATATAGGCTCCAGTGCCGGTTCCATCGTGGCCTGCCCAAGTCTAAAAACCACGAAAGACATGCCGATCGTCCAGCCCTTGAGCTTTGAAGCCTTGGGTTTGGTTCGATTCCAGATCAGTCCTCATTATCTTGATCCTGATCCGAAATCGACGCATATGGGCGAAACCCAGGAACAACGAATACTCCAGTTTCTTGAAGAAAACGAGGAACCTGTCATAGGGCTCCGCGAAGGTTCATTTCTTCGGGTTGAGGAAGATACGGTTGTACTCAAGGGGCCGCACTCTGGTCGCATTTTCCGATGCGGAACGCCGCCAGCTGAAATTCCATCGGGTACTACTCTGAATGAGTTGCTACTCAACCCGACGTCGTCGCAAGGACTTGTCGCATGAGCTCGGGCAACATCCTTTTCCTCTGTTCCGCGGACGTAAGGGCATTGCTCACAATCGAGGAATGCATTGCAGCGGTCCAATTAGCGTTCCATCTCCATGGCGAGGGCAGGACAGTTCCGCCGGCAGTCCTTGGCGTGCACGTCTCCAATGGTGGCTTTCACATCAAGGCGGGGGTGCTTTCGCTCTCGAGAAATTATTTTGCTGCCAAGGTCAACGCGAACTTTCCTGAAAATCCGGCACGGTTTAACCTCGCAACCATACAAGGAATGATAATCCTTTGCGACGCTGACAACGGCAGTCCGCTTGCGGTCCTGGACTCGGTGGACGTCACTGCTTTACGAACCGCCGCCGCGACAGTCGTCGCATGCAAGCATCTTGCCCGTGCTGATTCCCGTGTACTGACCATTTGCGGCTGCGGAATACAGGGACGCGCGCAGCTCGCCGCGATTTCGCGAATATTTCCCCTTGACATCGTGTTCGCCTACGACAAGTCCCGGCAAAAGGCTCTGGATTTTCGACGCGAGCTTACTGCCAAGCTTGATATCCCGATCTCCGTAACCGATGAGTTGTCAAATCGTGTTCGCTCCAGCGACATCTGTGTGACCTGCACTACTTCCCGGGAACCGTTCATCACGGAAGCCGACGTTCGCCCGGGAAGTTTCATTGCGGCGGTAGGTGCCGATAACCCGCAGAAGCATGAGATTCACCCGCGACTCATGGGGCGCAGCAAGGTTGTCTGCGACGTCATCGAACAGTGCGCCACCATGGGTGATCTCCACCACGCACTAGAGGCCGGGACCATGGGTGTTGAGAGTGTCCACGCCGAATTGGGTGAAATCGTCGCCGGACGAAAGCTTGGTCGAGAATCCGCAGAAGAAATTATTGTGTTCGACAGCACTGGCATGGCATTGCAGGATGTCGCCACTGCGGCAACCGTTTACGAAAAAGCCATTCGCGAACGGGTTGGAACCTCGTTAAAACTCGCAGCTTGAATATGGAGGACCTTATGTTTCGAACAAATTCTCGCCCGCTTTTCTCCATCATCGTCTTTCTTTTTCTGACGATCACCATTGCCACTGCGCAAACATCATCGCCGACGAACGGCTGGAAGCCGGTCGAGGACGCCATGGGACGAACCGGCCAAGTGTCGGGAGATGTTATTCGCTTCGCGATGCCGCGTACGGACCTTCACGTAATGGTCGACGGCGTGGAAATCAGGCCCGCCCTGGCGCTCGGTTCCTGGGCCGCATTCAAAAAAGGTAGGAATGACGCCATGGCAATGGGTGACCTGGTTGTGACCGAAGGCGAGATCCAGGCCGTCATGGCCAAACTTCAGGAGGGCGGCATTCAGGAATCGGCTGTGCACAATCACTTGATCGGAGAGTCTCCCCGGATCCTATACGTGCACATTGCCAGCCATGGCGATCCAGTGCAAATGGCAAGGACCATTAAAGCTGCGCTTGCCTTGACTCGCACGCCACCTGCCGACGCGTCTGCAAATGCTTCTTCAACCTCGGACTTGGGATTCGATCAGAAGCAGGTTGAACAGGCTCTCGGTCGAAGCGGCAAAGTGAACGGCGGAGTTCTCCAGTTTGGTATTGCGCGCGCAGAAACGATTACTGACTCAGGAATGAGCATTCCTCCCGCCATGGGCGTTGCAACCGCCCTTAATTTCCAAGCGACAGGAAATGGCAAAGCGGCGATCACGGGAGACTTCGTCCTCCTGAACACCGAGGTCAATCCCGTCATGAAGACCTTGCGTGAGAACGGAATCGCCGTGACAGCAGTGCACAGCCACATGCTGACGGAGGAGCCTCGGCTGTTCTTCATGCACTTCTGGGCGAACGACGACGCAGTCAAGCTGGCAGAAGGTCTTCGAGCGGCGCTAGCTCACACTAACTCGGCGAAATGACAGCCCCTGGCACCCCCGACACTCACCAGGAGCGCGTCTCTTTGCTGCGTTTTGCCAGGTATTTCCTGTGGCTCGGCACGGTCGGATTTGGAGGACCCATAGCGCTCGCCGGCCACATGCAGCAGGATTTGGTCGATGGCCGCCGATGGGTTCGCAAAGAAGACTACCTGGAGGGGCTCGCGCTCGCCCAACTTGCTCCCGGTCCGCTTGCGGCGCAGCTTGCCATTTACTTGGGCTACATTCACTCCGGAGTAATTGGTGCCACCGCGATAGCGATCGCCTTCGTCCTGCCGTCGTTCTTGATGGTGCTCGGTCTGTCGGCTGCCTACGTTCGCTTTGGCGGGCTTCCCTGGATGCAGGACATGTTTTATGGGATCGGCGCGGCCGTGATTGGAATCATCGCACGTTCCGCATCCAAACTGACGAAGCTTACTCTAGCCAAAGACACATTGCTTTGGGCCATCTTCCTGGTGCTTGCGATCTCCACTGCCTGGACTTCGAGAGAAATCATCTGGCTCTTCCTGCTCGCCGGGCTGGTTGCGATGCTGGTTAAGGCAATGCCGACCCGTATGCCTGTGAGACCTACGGCGGGATCGCTACTCGTGCCCGGCACACTGGCAATCGCGGGCGCGGGAGGAACACTACTGCAGATATTCTTCTACTTCGCTAAGGCCGGAATGTTCGTGTTCGGCAGCGGTCTTGCCGTCGTGCCCTTCCTTTACGGCGGAGTTGTCCAGGGCCACCATTGGCTTAATGACCGCCAATTTGTGGATGCAGTCGCAGTAGCGATGATTACGCCGGGGCCGGTCGTCATCACCGTCGCATTCATCGGCTATCTTGTCGCGGGTATTCCGGGCGCATCATCTGCGGCTTTGGGAATTTTCGTACCCGTCTACCTGGTCGTCGTGGTGCTGGCCCCCTCCTACAAGAGGTGGGCGAAGAACCCACAAATTAACGCTTTCGTTCGCGGCGTGACCGCGGCCGCCACTGGCGCGATTGCGGGTGCAGTGGTGGTACTGGCGAAACGCTCTGTTTTCGACGTGTACACTGCCCTGATTTGCCTGATCACTTTGCTGGTGCTCTCTCGATGGAAAGTACCGGAACCAGTGCTGATCGGATGCGCTGCTGTTGCTGGCCTGCTGCTTCACCGCTGAGCCGCGCAGCTCAGTTATGCTGAGGTATTGTCGGTCGACGGATTTCAAAGCTCTCATGCGCAGAAGACGGATGATTTACCTTCGATCGTCGCCCTTCCGCCTGTAGTCTGCGATGCGCTTCGTACCAGTCAGGCTCGCGGGCAGTCTCCTGCTGCCAGTGAACCAGCGCAGCTTCGTCGCACCACTCCAACAGGCGCCGCATGGCCTGTCGATGAGGACCCGCCAGCATGAAAGTTTTCATAGCGGATTCGCTTATCCATACGGTGCGCGTCCAGAACGTGCTGTCACTGTCACGCAGCAACGACACAGAGAAGTTACCCTGAGATTTCTTGGCCTGCCGCGCAGAGCGAAGGGAATAGAAGATGAATGGCAGAAGATATTGCCACGAGCGGACGCGCAAACGAGTGATCGAAACGACTGCCATGGTGTTTACGTTCCCCAGCTGTGATCAGCCAACCTGCACCGCGAGCATCGAGACTGAACCGCCGTCTACGCCCTCAACTGGAAAAGTGAGCGGCTCGGATGCTATCCGGGTGCCCGCCACGTACAGCAGCGGCAGATAGTGGTCGGGCGTGGGTACTGCGAGTTCCGCTTCGCTTCCGAGCTGATGCTCATAATTCATGAGCGGCTTGTACTCTCCCGCGAGAAGCATTTCCCGCACCCGCGTTTCAAACGAGGTCGCCCAGTCATATGGTTCCGGTGCGTGGCGTCCCCAAGCGTAGGCATGCAGGTTGTGTACCACGTTGCCGCTGCCAAGGATGAGGACGCCTTCCTCCCGCAGCTGTGCCAGGCGCTTGCCGACTTCGTAATGGAACGAGGGTGGCTGCGTTTCATCAATGCTGAGTTGGACGACCGGGATGTTGGCTTGTGGGTATACGTGGCGCAACACCGACCAGGTACCGTGGTCGAGACCCCAGGCGTCGTCGCCGCGGACCCGCAGGGGCGCAAGCAACTTCTGCACACGCGCCGCGAGGTCGGGATCGCCCGGGGCGGAATACTGCACCTGGTAAAGCTCGCGCGGAAAGCCGCCGAAATCGTGGATCGTCCTCGGCGCACTGCTGACAGTGACGGCGGCATCTTCGATGTACCAATGGGCGGAGACAGCAAGTATTGCCTTTGGCCTCGGCATAGTCCTGCCGATGGCCGCCCACCGGTGGGTATAAGGGTTTTCGAGCAGCGCATTCATTGGGTTTCCGTGGCCAACGAACAACGCTGGCATTCGCACGGCGATCTTTGAATCGCTGGTCGTCACGCGGCTATTTCCCCTTGGCCCGGCATTGAGCGTATTTGCTTCAGCGTGTCCATGAGATAAAAAAACTCTCTTCCACACTCTGGTCCGGTTCTCTCCAGCGCGCCACGGGACAAAACTTTTCCTTTTCAGCGGCCGACCAGTTTCTGAAGCTCCTCGGGATAGCGGGCGCCTTGCACCGGAATCTTCGAGGCTGTCGTTTCGAGTTGCCGGACGTCGTCGGCAGAGAGATGCACGTTAGCCGCCCCGATGTTTTCCTCCAACCGATGCAGTTTTGTCGTCCCCGGAATAGGCACGATCCAAGGTTTCTTTGCGAGCAGCCAGGCGAGTGCAATCTGGGCCGGGGTTGCCTTTTTCTGCCTGGCGAATTCGCCGATCAGATCGACTAAGGTTTGATTGGCGTCGCGATTTTCCGGGGAGAAGCGGGGAACAATATTACGGAAATCGTTCTTGTCAAACTGCGTCTCCTTGCTGATCGCGCCGGTTAGAAAGCCTCTACCCAGTGGACTGAAGGGCACGAAGCCGATGCCGAGCTCGTCAAGCGTCGGCATGATCTCCTGCTCTGGCTCTCGCCACCAGAGCGAGTATTCGCTTTGCAGCGTCGTCACAGGCTGCACCTTGTGCGCTCGGCGAATGGTCTGCGCGCCCGCCTCCGACAAGCCAAAGTGCTTCACCTTGCCTTGTTCAATCAGATCCTTGACGGCTCCCGCCACATCTTCGATAGGAACTTTGTCATCTACCCGGTGTTGATAGAACAAATCGATGACATCGGTTTTCAGCCGCTTGAGTGATGCTTCGGCGACTTCCTTGATGTGCTCGGGCCGACTGTCCAGCCCGGCTTGCTTCCCGTTCTCGATTCGAAAGCCAAATTTTGTCGCAATCTTCACCTGCCCACGAAACGGAGCGAGCGCGTCGCCGACGAGTTCTTCATTGGCGTAGGGGCCATAAACTTCCGCCGTATCGAAGAACGTGACGCCGTGCTCCACTGCCGCGCGAATCAGCGAAATCCCTTGTTGCTTCTCTATGGCCGGGCCGTACCCAGAGCTCAGACCCATACAGCCAAGGCCTATGGCCGAGACTTCAAGATTGCTTTTTCCGAGTTTGCGGTTTTGCATTTCCTTTCATCCTGTACGAATAATTATGGTTCAAAGCTGTTGCCGTTTAGTGCGGCTAGCAAGCGGCACTTCAATATTGATGGTGCTCGCCGACTTCACGACGGCCGACTTTCGGATAACCAGTAGATGCGGTTTAGGTGCATGAGGATAAAAGCATGCACCATCGCCCGCCCGGTTGGGAGGATGATACGGAACCCCCCGTGTGGGCGCAAATTCTTTCGGCAGGGAATGGGGTGGTCTCGCCATTGCTGCGACGGTTCCAGGGATTGCGCCCGGTCTCACCGTCAGTTAGGGTTAGCGGCATGAAATTTAGGATCGTGGTCGCGATTCCCGCGTGCGTATATGTAACGTGGGCTCCATCTTCGATAGCTGCCTTCGAAACGCAGGCGAGCGCTGCTGCCGCGAGATGTGCATTTCGGTCGCTGGCGCATCTCTCGATTGCCGAGAAGTCGGGCACGGCCCCGCCATCATTGCCTGACTATACTCTGCTTCCCAAGCTCACGAAGTTGAGGATTCCGGCGCTCGTCGTCTCTGGCGATCACGAATTCATCTCCGCCCCTACTGCCGAGCACACTCAGGCGCTTCCGAATGCCCGCATGCTCATGTTGAGAGATTGCGGACATTCTTCTTATCTCGAATCTCCCGTTGCATTGCGAGAACACATTGACGCTTTCTTTCGTGAGGGAGCAAAATCCGCTCGGCTGCCTCCAGGCAGCAAAGCGGGCCTTACGAGCTGAAGAGTTACATCAAAATAGATCCGAAGAGATAGAGCCGGGGGGGTCTTCAAGTGCAACCAGTGTCCTCGTTGCCGTCCAGATGCTTAACCTGCCTCGCCAGTCGACAAAAAAAAGCCCCGCTCTGGCGAGCGGGGCTCCGTCTTGCCTACAGCTGGTTCTTAGTACATGCCTTCCATGCCGCCACCGTGTCCACCGCCCACGGGAGCCTTCTTCTCTTCCGGAATCTCGGAGACAAGTGCTTCGGTGGTCAGCATCAGCGATGCGATGGAGCCGGCGTTCGTCAGGGCAGTGCGCACGACCTTCGTCGGATCGAGCACTCCCGCCTTGACCAGGTCCTCATACTCGCCGTTCTGGGCGTTGTAGCCGAAGTTCGCTTCCTTCGCTTCGTATACTTTGCCCAGCACCACGGCGCCTTCTTCGCCGGCATTCTCGGCGATCTGGCGCAGCGGCTCGGTGATGGCGCGTTTCACGATGTTCACACCGATCTGCTCGTCACCTTCAAGTTTCAATGAGTCAAGCGCCTTGACGCAGCG
>DASRFR010000045.1:0-2703 GCA_035651455.1 Terriglobales bacterium | reverse complement strand
GATCCCAACAGCACCCCGGCAGACGCATCGCTCATCAAGGCGGAGGTAGCTGTCTACAAACGCGCGGGCATTGATCCCATCATGATCCCCCGGGCCGCTGGTTCATGGCCCGGCTATATCTTCACCGGCGAGCCGCTGCGCCTGCCGGCGGGACATTTCGGCCTCGGCCACGGCAGCGGCGCTCACGCACCGGACGAATATTACGTAATCGAATCTGCCAACCCGAAAATTCAGGGCATAGACGGCGCCGTGCGCTCGTACGTGGAGTATCTCTACGAGGTGGCACGGGTGGCCTGAGCGAACCCGGTATGCGCATGGCCCAGGCGCAGCAGGCTTGAGTTCGCTCGGGCCATGGCTTTTCGATGGCCGACAGCAACGGTTCCTGCAAGCGGCCCGCGCGCAGTCCGGTTGAACCGAATCAAGAAAAAGCGTTCAGCACGGATACGGCGCGGTCAATCTCATCGCCGGTGTTGTACAGGTGTGGCGAGAATCGCAGGTTTCGGTTCCGAAGGGCGATATCGATACCTGCGTCACTTAGCGCGGAGAACACTTCTGAGTTGCGGTCCGGATCGGACCATGGCCGTTCCTTGTCAGTGCACGTAGAGCTCCGGGATGCCTGCGCCGTGGAATTCGAGCTCATTGCTATTCTGAACCGCTTCTAAGCAGTGCGCGCCACCTCGTACAGATACTCGACATAGGAGCGCACGGCGCCGTCTATGCCCTGAATCTTCGGGTTGGCAGATTCGATTACGTAATATTCGCCGGCACCGCAGCCCGCGCAAAACCGCGCCGGGGACACGGCTGAAGTCGTGCTCCTTCAAAGAACAGGGCCGTGCCGTTTCGGAACCGCTAACAACGCGGCTTTAGCCGCTGAGGGATGCGGTAGAACCTGGCAGCCCCGAACGCGACTGACCAGGCTTGACTTTGTTCTGACAAGCCGGTGCCAATTCCTAGCCAGGAATTAGTTCCAGCGTGGTCGCTTTGCGCTTCGGCGTAGCAAAGCCCTTTACGTATTTTTGTTCGCCTGGGTTGTGTACTTCGCGCTGTAGGCATCATCGGCGGCGTCGTTGAGCCTTTTGCTGCGGTGTGGAACGGCGCGTATGGGCACCTTACGGTCGCCAATCTTCACATGCCCGCTCGGCTGCGAGAGGAAGGCGCGATACCACCCATCCGGTTTGTCGTTCCATGAGCGAACGATCACGCGGCCTTCGACTACAACCACCCAGATGGGGATGAAGCGATGGTTGCCCGCGCAGATGTACAGGTACTTCGTCGCTTCGAATCCGACGAGCTCTTGAGGTGGAAAGCGTGGGCGCAGTTTTGTCACGGCGACGCGCTGATTATTTCACCTGTGTCGCGCCGATACGATCCTTCCCGCAACGGCCACTACAACGGTCTCTTGAACATGGCCGCCTTCCCATTGGTTCTCTCTCTGGTTTCAAACAACCGAAATTATTCGGCCCGCGCGACATCGAAACGCCCCAAATTTCTGAGAATCTTCTCCTGCTCCTCCCAATCTATGACACAGTATTCCACGCGAGAGGAGTACAGGCTCGAACCATGGTTACTAACGCGCAGGCTGTACCCGCGTTCAACATGACCTGGCGCAGGTATGGGGACCTGCTCCGCGCGACAACGGCCATCGCTGGTTATCGTGACATCCGCACTTTCCGTGAGCGTTTCGCCAGCGAACTGCGGCGGTTTATCACCTTCGACTATGTGCTGGTGAACATTGTCGATTGCGAGACATTGGCGGTGCAATGGCGTATGTTCCACGCGCCAGGCCAAGACCAGGTGCCCATCCCGGATTTTCAGCCAGACGAAACCCCGACCACGTGGGTGTTCGAGAACCAAAAGCCGGTTGTCATCTCGGATTGGGAGCGCGAAACCCGGTATGCGCGAATGCGCGAGTACTTCCGACAGTTCGGGATTCGCTCCTCGTGCGTCCTCCCGCTCACCACAGTGCACCGCCGCATCGGAGTTTTTGCGGTGGGCGACTCTCGTCCCGACGCCTATTCGGCTGAGGCAGTCCAGTTCCTCGCACTGGTCGCGGACCAGCTCGCTGTGGCCATCGACAGTGCGCTGAATCTTGACGCTTCGCACCAGGCGCAGGCGGAGCTGACAAGTAAGAATGAACGGGGTTGGCGACCCTGCTCGAGGTGCGCCAGGCCGAGCAACTCGTCCAGGTCGCTGCCCAGGCAATACCCGGCGTGGAGCAGCGGATCACCCAAACAGAGAACCAAATCAGTTTTCTGGTGGGAGAGAACCCTGCTCCCGTCGCCCGCAAACGTCAACTTACAGAACAGCAGATTCCGCCCGTGGTTCCGGCGGGATTGCCGTCATCGCTCCTGGACCGCCGTCCGGATATTTCTGCGGCGGAGCAGAACCTTGTGGCGGCCAATGCCCTCATCGGGGTTGCAAAGGCTGCATACTTCCCCCAGATCAGCTTAACCGGGTTGTTCGGCTTTCAAAGCAGCCAGCTTTCCAGTCTCTTCTCGGGGCCGACGAATGCCTGGCAGTTCACGCCGCAGCTCACGCAACCCCTCTTCACCGGCGGTCGCCTGAAATCGAACGTCCGGCTGGCCGAGGCGAACCGGAAGATTGCCTTGGTGCAGTACGAGCGGACCGTCCAAACCGCCTTTCGAGAAGTCGCGGATTCTCTGGTGCAGTATCAGAAGGCGCGCGAGATTCGCGGCAGACAGG
>DASRFR010000044.1:0-13442 GCA_035651455.1 Terriglobales bacterium | reverse complement strand
ACTTTCCATCCCCATTTACATCCTTGGCGGCGGCCCGGAAGAAGAAATGCTGCGGACGCGCGCCGCGCAGGAAACAATCCCTAACTTGGAATTTAAAGGCAAGGTTCCACGCGAGCAGACGATTGCCATGCTGAGCAACGCCCGTTTCCTGGTCTTCCCCAGTGAGTGGTACGAAGGCTTTCCCATGACGCTGGCGGAATCGTTTGCCTGCGGCACTCCGGTGATTTGCAGCCGCATGGGATCCATGCAGGAAATCGTGAGCGACCGCCGCACGGGTCTGCACTTCACGCCGGGCGATGCCGATGATCTCGCGCAAAAAGTCGAATGGGCGTGGAACCACCCGCAGGAAATGCGCACCATGGGCAGCGAAGCCCGCAAGGATTACGAGGCGAAGTACACTGCCGAGAAAAACTATCCCATGCTGATGGGCATTTATCAGCGAGCCATGGAGGGGAAATGCCGAGCAGCGTAGTCATACCGCAGTCGGGCGAAGTGAACATTCCGAATTACCGGGTGGTCGGCGTACGCGTGCACTGCGTGCAGATTCCGGACGCGGTCAACATCCTGGAGCACTGGATTAAGGAGCGCAGCGCTGTCCATTACGTGTGTCCCACCGGCATGCACGGCGTTTCGGAAGCGCTGAAAGAGCCGGAACTGCGGAAAATTCTGAATGCGGCCGACCTGATTACCACCGACGGCACACCCCTGGTCTGGCTCGCCCGCAAGCATGGCTACAGCTACATGAAGCGCCGGGTCTATGGTCCGGAGCTCATGGGGACCTTCCTCGCCGAGACCGGTTCAAAATACAAACATTTCTTCTACGGCAACAAAGTGTCGGAGCAGATGGCGGAAGTGAGCGCGAAGAAGTGGGGCACGCGCTGCGTGGGCATCTACCCGCCGCCCCCGCAAGGTGTATGGCCGTTGCCGCAGCAGGAAAAAGAACGGCTGATCGAGGCTATCGAGTCGGTGCAGCCGGACATCGTGTGGGTTGGACTGGGCGCACCGCGGCAGGAAAAGTGGATGTACGAGTTCCGCAACTACCTGAGCGTGCCGGTGCTGATCGGCGTTGGCGCAGCCTTCGACTTCCACGTCGGCAAGCTGAAGCAGGCGCCGCGCTGGATGCAAGAGAACGGGCTGGAATGGTTCTTCCGCCTGTCTCATGAGCCCAAACGGCTGTGGCGGCGTTACCTGGTGAATGGCCCGCTGTTCGCCTGGAACGTGGGACTCGAGATGGCCAAGGTGAAGAAGTTTCAATAACAAAAATTGCGGGGACGCCTGGCCGATGACTCCTGCAAGCTGACCCGGTTTGGGTGTAGAGTCGAGTTGATCCTGAGCTGAACCTGGAGACGAAAATGAAGTTACTTATTGCCGGTGGCGCGGGTTATGTGGGATCGGTGCTGATCCCGAAATTACAGGAGCGCGGATACAAGGTCGACGTCGTCGACCTGTTCTGGTTCGGCAATCATCTGCCGCGGCAGACCGGCATTCTGAACAAGGACATCTTTCATCTCACCGCCGAGGATCTCCACGCCTACGACCAGGTCATCTTCTTGGGCGGGCTGTCCAACGATCCCATGGCCGAGTACTCGCCCAGCAAGAACTTCATCTTCAATGCCGCCGCTCCGGCCTACCTCGGCTACATCGCAAAAATCGCCAAGGTGAAGCGCTACGTATACGCGAGTTCGTGCTCAGTGTACGGCTACACGGAAAACGAGTTGTATGACGAGACGCGGCCGGTGAGTTCGAGCTATCCCTACGGCATCTCCAAGCTGCAGGGCGAGCAGGCGGTCATGCAGCTTGTCGACAAGGATTTCTCGGTTATCTCCCTCCGCAAGGGAACAATTTCCGGCTACAGCCCGCGCATGCGCCTGGACCTGATCATCAACACCATGTTCAAGACCGCCATGCGGGACCATACGATTACCGTCAACAATCCCTCGATCTGGCGTCCCATCCTCAGCATCGAGGACGCGGCGACTGCGTACACGCGCGCTGTCGAAGCCAATCAGAGCATCTCCGGTGTGTTCAACGTCGCCTCCGGCAATTACACCGTGGGCGAAGTCGGAGACCTGATCAAAACCGCGATTGAGGAACGGCTGGATGCGCGCGTGAACCTGGTCATCAAGCACGTGCAGGATTTCCGCAATTACAAGGTCAGCATCGAGAAGGCAGCCAACGTTCTCAGTTTCCATCCCACGGGCGATGTGAAAGCCATTGTCAACAACCTGATCGATAACATGGACAAGTTCAAGGATTGGGATAATCCCATGTACTCGAACATCCTGACCTTCAAGGACATCGACACCGGGATCGAAGTACACAAGATGGCGGCGGTGTAGGGGCAGGGCATAGATGCGTAAAAGCAGGTTCCCCGCTGCGTTCGCAATAACAATTCTGTAATGAAATTTTTTCAGGCAAACACAGGGAAGCAGCCTCGCGGCTGCGGAAAGGCAAGGGCGTGTCGGTACTAGTCATCGGGGGAGCGGGATACATCGGAAGTCATGCGGCGCGCAGCCTGCGGCGCCACGGCTATGACGTATTGATCTACGACAATCTCTCTACCGGCTATCCGGAGCTGGCGGAAGGTTTCGAGATGGTCGTCGGCGAGGTGGCGGATACGGCCAAGCTCGCGTCTGCCATGAAGAGGGTCGATGCCGTCATGCATTTCGCGGCCAACTCGCTGGTGCCAGAGTCGGTCAAGAATCCGCGCAAGTACTATCACAATAACGTGGAGGGTAGTCTGAACATGCTGCACACCGCCATGGATAGCGGTGTGAAGAACATTATCTTTTCCTCCACATGTTCGGTCTACGGCGCTCCTAAAGAGAGCCCCATTCGCGAAGAGACCATGAAGCAGCCCTGCAATCCTTATGGCATTACCAAGCTCCTGGTTGAAAATGCGATGGAGGCATACCAGCAGGCGTACGGTCTTCGTTACGTGGCGCTGCGCTATTTCAACGCGGCCGGCGCCGACGAGAGTGGCGAAATCGGGGAACTGCACCGTCCCGAGACACACCTCATTCCCGCCTGCCTTACCGCCATTCTCGGCGAGCGCGAGCAGTTAGAAGTGTTTGGCACCGACTATCCCACGCCGGATGGCACCTGCATCCGCGACTACATCCACGTCAATGATTTGGCCGAGGCGCATGTCCTGGCGCTGAAATACCTGGAGAAGGGCGGCAAGCCGGACTCCATGAACCTGGCTACCGGGCGCGGAAGCTCGGTCAAGGAAGTGATTACCGCGGTCGAGGAAATGACGGGCAAGCAAGTGCCGCGAAAAATTGTTCCGCGTCGCTCCGGAGATCCGCCCAGCCTGGTCGCCGATCCTGCCAAGGCTGCCAAGCTGCTGGGCTGGAAGCCGCAGCGCTCTTTACACGATATGGTCAAGACCGCCTGGCACTGGATGCACACCGGCCGCGAGCGCTTGATGAAGAGCGTTGCCGTAAAGCAGTGTGGATGAGTTGCGGCGCTGAACAGCACGGCCGTTAACCTGCGCCGGTTCGAGCGCGATTTCCGCGTCGACCTGTGTTTCTTTCTGCACGCGTGCAACTACGGCTTCTGCGAGAACAGGCCGTAGACGTCCAGCTCTGCTTGTGTCCCGACATACACCCTGCCGTTAGCCACTGTCGGAACTGTGAACTTCACGGCTTGCCCGGGATGATCGCGATTTCCCGCCTGATTGCTGTTGTAGAGCTCGTTGCTCACGTTGCTAGCGTCATAAGCGTGCAGCACAGCCGGACCAGGATTGCCGGGCATTTGAATCGCCCACACGATACCGGCGCTCGAGCCGTTCGCCGAAATCGACGGAGTGCTGCCGGGAAAGCCGAACTTCGTGTTGGAATGTGAGGCGGGTGATTTCGGCAGCATTCCACTATTCAGCGGATACATGCTCAGATAGTCGCCTATGCCGGAGTAATACACATCCTGTTGCCAATACGCGGGGGTGCTGAAATAACCTTGCGCGGGCGTCTTCAATGTCTGCACGATCGGGTTTCGCGTGGGATTGAATCCCCCCATGTGATCACGATCGACGACGAAAATCTTTCCTTCTTTGTCCGCCCCCAGCGCCTCGTTGGGATGTTGCCCGCTTTGCGTAGGCAACAGCAGCACACCGCCGGAACCCAGGTCGTAGTCGCTGTTGGACAGCGTGTCCTCATTCCATGGCGTGAAGTAGTCAGTCACCTGCAGGCCTGATGCAGTACTCAAGCGCATCATCGACATGCCATAGTCGCTTCCGCCGGTGCTGGCGTCGAATGAGCCGTCCCCGTCCATCACAAAAATATTGCCGGTATTGTCGGCAGCCAGGCCCGCGCCGCTCTGCCAGATTCCCCCCTTGTCGCCGTTGGGCGTGGTCACAAAGGCAGCCACCTGCGTCTGCACATTTTGCGCGCTGTACCCGAAAATCCAGCCGTGATACGGATGGGGATCACACAGCGACGCATACCCGATGTACACCGTCCCGTTGAGCAGCAGGAGGCCGGTGCGCTGGATCAGGGTGGCATCGAAGCGAACCCCGGAAACGTTGGCCTGAAGAATCACTGGACCCCCGAATTTCTCGCGGCCGGTGGTGATATCGAGCGCGTGCAGCCGTTGTACGGCTTTGCCCTGTTCGCTGGTGGCCGCCACTACGTACAAGGTTCCGGTGCTGGCGTCGATCACCGGAGTGCCGGTGATACCGACCTCGGGCTTCATCGAATCGCAATGCTGACTCTGCGTGGAAATCGTAGTGATGCCTTTGGAGGGATTGATAAAGCTGACGTGCCACAGAGGCGTCGTGACCTCGCCGTCGGCGTCAAACGCATAAATGCTGTCGTGCTCGGTCGCGACAAATACCGTGTTGAACGTGCCGCGCCGGGGAATGCTCACGTTGGGGACATAAAGCGGTTGCGCGTACACCAGGCCGTCCACCGGAAAGGAGAAAACTTTGCCGAACTCGGTGGAATTCACGTTCCCCGTCGTCAGTGTCGTTTCGTTCAGATTCTGCCCGGTCCGCGAATTATCGTTGTGCCAGGTGAGAACGCTCGCGGTGGTTTGAGCCGCAAGCTTGGTTTGAGGGCCGATGCCCAGGAACCCGAATCCTGCAATCAACAGCGCGAAGTGGAGACTTGTGCGAAATTTCATGGACCAGCTCCATCAGGTACATTCCGCCCGGTAACAGGCAGCCAGGGAAGGCCCCTATTTGAGACCACAAAGGCAACCTAAGTTGCCAGCCTTTGTCGCTCGTGTAGCCAGAACACTTCGGCTGCGCTCGGCATATCTCAAGGATTAACCGTCTGCTTCAGGATGGCGGACGTACTCCCGACAAAATTCTTGTCCCCTCCATACTGTGCCCGGATCGAGTGCTGTCCTTGCGACAAAGAAGAGGTCGACAGCGCTGCCTGGGCGTTGCTGTTCAACTTCACCGTCCCCAGGGTTGTCGTCCCATCTTTGAAAGTCACAGAGCCCGTTGGCCTGCCTGACGTAGTCGGCCGCACCGTAGCAGTAAACGTGACCTGCTGGCCTACTCTCGACGGGTTCAACGACGAGGTAAGTCCAGTCGTAGTCTTTGCCTTGTTCACCGTTTGCTGCAACGGAGCGCCGACGTGCGGATTGAAGTTGCCATCCCCCGAGTAGGAGGCGGAAATATTATGCAAGCCGGCCGCGAGTTTCGAGGTTTGGAGGCTCGCGATGCCGGACGTCAACGGCACCGTACCAAGCGCCACTGTTCCGTCCTTGAAAGTAACCGTGCCCGTTGGCTGGCCGGATCCGGCGATGGACGCGGTCACCGTCACGCTAAAGGTCACCGTCTGGCCGAACGACGATGGATTCAGTGAACTCGTGGTCTGGATGAACGTCCCGCCCGTGTTGAGGAAGACCTCTACCGTAGTTACGTTGCCGTTCGTGACCACCAGGTCAGGAGCGCCGTCCCCATTCAGATCGCCCACCGCCAGGCCTTCGGTGCCGGGCCCGGCGGCGTAATTAGTAGCCGGCTGGAATGTGCCGTCGCCGCGACCCATCAGTACGCTAAGGTTGTTGCTGTTCTGGTTGGCGGTAGCGATGTCGAGGTTGCCGTCACCATTGAAGTCTGCGGTCTCGACGGTAAATGGATCTTGTCCCACCGTGTAGGGAACTGCCGCTTGAAAGGTGCCGTTACCATTGCCCAGGAAAACGCTGGCGGAAGCTGCCTTCAGATCTCCATCCACCACGTCGATCTTGCCGTCGTTGTTGAAGTCGCCAACCGCCACGGCTACGGGCGTCGAGCCGCTCGGATAGGTCACCTGTGCCTGAAAGGTGCCGTCGCCATTGCCCAGCAGCACGCCGATGTTGTCATCCCCTCCATTGGCGACCACCAGGTCTAACTTGCCATCGCCATTGAAATCCTCCGCTGCGACCCACCGGCACTCTGTCCCTACCGCGAAGTTCTTGGGCGCTTGAAACGTGCCATTTCCGTTACCCAGGAGAATGCTGACCGTGTTGCTCGCGTGGTTAACGACAGCGAGATCGAGCTTCCCATCTTTATTCAGATCAGCCGCGGCGACGTTGATCGGATTATGTTGAACGTTGATGGTGGTGGCGGCCTGGAAGGTGCCATCCCCATTGCCCAGCAACAGATCGACAACGCTCAATGCGTTGGGCGTGACCACCAAGTCAAGCTTGTTGTCCTTGTTAAAGTCGCCGATGGCCAGAGACCACGGCTTGCTGCCCACCGAAAGAGTGGTGAAAGGCTGGAAGGTTCCATCGCCGTTGCCTAGCAGGATACTGACTGAATCGCTGCCATAGTTCACGACCGCCATATCCAACTTGCCGTCTCCGTTGAAATCGCCCAAGCCCACGTAGCGCGGAGTGGTTCCCACGTTGTACGTATCCCCGGCAACAAAGCTGGCCGCATGGAGGGTTGTTCCCAAGAAGAACGTAATCAAAACGAGCAGGCAAATTGGGACGAGAAACTTCGCACGCATACCTACCTCACAAAATGGAGCAGCGTTCCGGGCGACGACGGCAACCTGGGATTTGTCGATCGTTCATTCCGCATCTGCCGGGATCTCTGTCCCGGCATTTGCTTATTGCAGAAATTCGGGTCGTTCGCTACAAACGCGCGCGTGATGCGCAAGAGGTCGCATCACGCGTTCGTCAAAGCTGCGCTAATTACAGTTTGAAACATGGAAGTTCGCGATTCTCGTCTGCCATGTCGGAGTGCTCGTGGTCTGGTTGGTCGTGTAGTACTCGTTCACGTACCAGAACGTGCAGTCGTCCACGGGATCAACGGTCATGCTGGTGTAGTCTCCCCAGTGATTCGAATACTCCTCGTCAGCCGTTCCCAGAGTGATATTAAATTCCGTGGGCAGCGTGTTGTTGATCAGATTCAAATAGGACGCTTTGATCGAGGGATGGTTCTGTCCGCTTGAAGTGCTATAGCCAACGGCCAGGTTCCCCGCGTTATCCTGCGCCACGCTGGGCATAAAGCGGTAATTCCCGGCGCCGGGATTAATGGTCCCATACTTAGTGATTCCCGAGCCGGGTTGGAATTGATACCAGCGAATTCCGGTTTGCCTCCCGCCGTTCGCTCCCACTTGCACACTGTGCGCGAACACGTACGATGAAAACGGATTCGTGCCCGTGTACTGGCGGAACGAGAAGCGATGCATGAGGCGGTCGCCGACAGAATCGATGTAGTTGTGCGTGCTTGCCGTGGTTGGCTCAGGAACGCACGCAGTCGCCGCGGGATTGGCGGCTCGGTAACACCCGGGCGTGTAGGTCGCGACGCTCAGCGGGGTGGGTCCCGACAAATTCGAGTTGGCTGGATTGTTCCAGTCCACATGAAATTGCCAGAGGTTGATCTGGTTTGAAAAGTTGCTGTTCCCGCTGGGGTTCTGAATGCTGACCAGGTATTCGTCCGTACCCGCGGGAGGCGGAGTGACGCCGTCCACGTCCGCGGCGAGCAGGCTATGTCCGAGGAAAAGACCGCTAGGCGCACTGGGATAACGGAAGCACTGAGGCGGACGGGCCGACGAACCGTTGAGCATGCTGGCACGGTCAAATGCGCATACCAGGGTTCCGACTTCCAGGTAGTTCTGGCTGAGATCTTCCAGGTCGATGGTTACGTAATACGCGTCAGTCCAGGTCGCGATTTTAGGATAATCCGGAAAGTAAGTCTTGCCTTGGGGGTTGGTTCCCAGCACAGGGTTCAGGTACAAGTTGTAGGCGTACCACGCAAATCCCGGAGCGGTGAGATCGTCTGTATTCGAGATCGCAATGCAGTAGTAGTAGTTGCCCGTTCCCTGGCGTTTCGCCAGAATCCAACGCGAGGCAAGATGGTCGAACATGACCACGCCATCCCCATTGGTTCCGTAGCAGGTGGACATGTTGTTGTTGCGAAAGGGAGTGTCGCCCGGCTGCCAGGAGGAGTAGATCGGCTTGAAGGTCGTCTTGTCATACGCCTGGTAAACCGGATTTACCCACTCCATGTACTGCTTCGTGCCAATGGCTCCGTTCGGATCGACATCCAGTTGCGCCTTGGTTCCAAGCGCGGACGCATCCAGGCCCTCAAATGTGGAGAGGCCCACCTGGGCCGTCGAAACTCCTGCCAGCAGTAACACCAAAAAGAGCATGAGCGAATTGCAATTGCGCGCGATCACAGTCTGATTCCCCCGTTTGAGTCCGATGGCCCCGAAATTATGATCCGTTCCACCAGGCGCGGTTTAAAGGCCGGGCGGAATGGAAGAATGCTCCCCCACACGAAGAGCGTGATGAGCAGATATGTGCACGAACCTGCCCGAGGTCACTCATTGTAAGCCGTTGAAATATATAAGCAACGAAAGCTTTCCAAAGACTGAATGTGCAAACTGATGCGCATTCCTGAGTAACCCGCTGACACCCTGGGCTTTGGGGCTTCATTTGCTCTTTTGCCGGCTACAAACCCGTACTTGCAATTTCGTAAGTAGCGCGAAAAAAACCAGTTTCTGAGACCTAAAATTCGCGCATCGGGACATGGCCCTTTTCTGACGATTCCTCGAAAGTTCCTGTCACAAATGGCTGTCCCGCCGAGATGTCCTAGTGGTCTCTCTCCTGGTTTTGGGACATGTCCCTCCTATTCGAATTCTGACCTGTTGGTATCTGTCCCCGTTTTGCAACCGATGCCAATCTGAACCTTCGCGATTGCGGCCCCTGTTGCTCTACGAGGTCACTGGGAATCGCGCGTGTTTCAAGGGGAGAGAACTATGTTATCTGCACCCTCGAAGCTGGCAATCAGATTCTCGCTGATGATCCTGAGCTGCATGCTTATGCTGGGCTGCGCCGGAGTTTCGTCCAAATCGGATTCCACTGGCGGGGGTGGGGGAGGGGGTAATCCCACGGTGTTGTCGATTTCGGGCAACATCGCTCCCGCGAACCTGAGCAGCGGAGCAACCATTACGCTGAGCGGACCTACACCTGGTTCGACCACCGCCGATGCTTCCGGAAACTACGCCTTCACCGGGCTGAAAAATGGCACTTATACCATCACTCCACAGAAGTCCGGGATCACATTTATTCCGGCCAGCCAGTCGCTTTCCGACAGCAACGTCACCGTGCTGGGAGTGAACTTCAGCGCTTCGACTACGCCTGCGCAAACCTTCAGCATTTCGGGGTCGGTTACGCCCGCAGCTAGCGGGGCGGGCGCCACCCTCACGCTCAGCGGAACGGCCAACGAGATCGTTACCGCTGATGCGTCGGGCAATTTCACTTTCAGCGGATTGCCCAATGGTTCCTACACCATCGCTCCAGCGAAATCCGGATTCGGCTTCAACCCGGCATCGCAGTCCGCGACCATCAACGGTGCGGATGTAGCGGGCATAGATTTTGTGACTGCCCCGGCCGGCTCGCAGACCTTCAGCATTTCCGGAACGATAAGTCCAGCAGTGAATGCTCCGGATACCGTTGTATCGTTAAGCGGGGCTGCCACTGCAACCACGACACCAGACGCCTCGGGAAACTACAGTTTCGCCGGGCTTCCCAATGGCTCCTACACGGTGACACCTTCCGCCAGCGGAATGAACTTCAGTCCGGCAAGCCAGCCCGCGACGGTCAACGGTGCGAACGTTACAGGTCTGAACTTCAACGAAAGCACCGCGTGCACTTCGGGCAGTGGGAACGCCGATTTTTACGTTGCGACTTACGGAAATGACAGCTGGTCAGGAACACAGGCATGCCCGAATTCCAGCTACAGTGACGGGCCATTCGCCACAATGGCCAAGGCGCAGCAGGCTGTGCGGACGATCTTGCAGAACCCGCAAGGGCGCAGCCAGCCGGTCATCGTAATGATGCGCGAGGGCAGCTACTACCAGAGCCAGCCAGTGACTTTCACATCCTCCGACTCCGGCACTTCGACCCTGCCAGTGGTTTGGCAGAACTATCCCGGTGAGACGCCGGTGATCAGCGGAGGCATGCGCGTTCAAAACTGGACCAATGTGAACGGCAATCGCTGGCAGGCTACGCTGAACAGTTCTACTCAATATTTTGAAAACCTGTATTACAACGGGGCGAGACGGTTGCGGCCACGCTTGGGCGGCGGAGTAGGCACATATTATCGCATCGCGGCGACGGTGTACCTCAACGCCTCACCCCCGCCTTCGCCCGCGCCTGATCCGAATTGCACGGTGTATATGAACGGATTGGGATGGGAGTGCTTCGACCGCTTCCAGTACAACCCGGCGGACCCGATCAGCGCAACCTGGGCGAACCTGCAGGCGGCGTATCCGCAGGGCGACATCGAACTCGGCGCTTTCGAGAAGTGGACGATGGCGAAGATGCGCATCCGGTCAGTCGATACCACGAACCACATCGTGTATTTCACCGGTCCCACCGTGCAGACTGACTTTTATCACGGGCTCATCACGACGCATCGCTACGTGGTGGAGAACGTAAAAGACACGCTGAGCGAGGCGGGGCAATGGTTCCTGGATCGCGCCAAGACGCCGTGGACGCTTACTTACCTGGCGAATCCCGGCGAGAATCCGAATACGGACCTGGTCATTGTGCCGCAGGCCTCGATCGTGATTTCGGCAACCGGGCTGCAGTATGTGACTTTCCAGGGCCTTACTTTTGAACACGACAACTTCGTGATCCCGAGTGCGGGATGGTCGGGAAGCAATGGCGAGCCTACGATTCCCGGCGCGGTCTCGTGCAATAACTGCCAGCACGTCACCTTCGACGGCGTGACGCTCACGCAAATTGCCGGCACCGGCATTGAATTTGATACCACCTCGACCACCGCCACCACGGCGTACAACACCATCCAGAACAGCGCGTTCTACGATATCGGGGGCAGCGGGATTCGCATCGGATCTCCGGCGACTGCGAGCGATACGGACGCGAACGTAGACCAGTTCACCACGGCGCAAAACAATGTGATCGAGGGATACGGGCGCATCCTGCCGGGAGCGGCAGGGCTGGTGGAGGGAAGCGGTCACGACAACCTTTACACCCACAACGAAATTTTCGACGGGTACCACGACGGCATCGATATCTGCGCGCTCGGCTGCTTTGCCGGAACCAAGAATTCGCGCGGCACCTTCAACAACGTGGTCTCGTTCAATCACATTTACAACATCTACAAAGGCATCCTGGATGATGGCGGGGCGATCTACTTCAACATCGGCAACCAGAACGCTTCGGGCACCGGCAATCGTATTCTGAACAACCGGGTGCATGACACGACTGACGCCTCGATCATGGACTCCGACGGCTACGGCGGGATTGGGATTTACCTGGACGCGGAGTCGGCGACGGTGGATGTCGAGAACAACCTGGTGTACCGGGTTTCCGGCAATGCCATGCTGATGCCGGTCGGCCCGAACGCGCCCAACGAACCGAACACGATCAAGAACAACATTTTCGCGTATGGCCGCAACGGCATGATCAGCCAGGGAACGCCTTCGCCGTATTTCTCGGGCTCGTGCCCATCCAGCCCGATCCTGGGCTTCAACGCGACCAATAACCTGTTCTACTTTGATCGTAGCGGCAAGTGGAACGAGTTCTACGTGCAGCGCGGTTATGCGTACCCCTGCGGGTTCGCCTATACGCAATATCAGAACTGGCAAAGCAATTTGTACTGGCGCACGGATGGAAGCTTTGCCACCGATACATCAGCGTTCCACGTCGCGCCCGACTCCACCAACCAGAATTGGACTTTCTATACCTTCGCGCAATGGCAGACCACGGTGGGCGAAGACGTGGGCAGCGTGGTCAAGGATCCCGGATTCAACAACCCGGCGTATCCCGCAGACGATTATTCTTTGCCCCATGGATCGCCGGGCATTGGATTTGTGGTCTTCGATACCACGGCAGCAGGACGGACAAGCGCGGTATTCAATCCGCCTACTGTACCCGACACCTTCACCACACAGCTGCGCAATCCAGCTACGGATTACTGAGCGGTTACATTTGCGGTTGCGGATGTGCCCGAACAGGTTTCCGAATGCATCTCATGACGGGTAAAATTCGTCTGCCTGTCTTGAGGTGATCTTAATGAAGAAAGCCTGGGTTTGCGTTTTCGCCTCCGTCCTCATGCTGTTGGCCGTTTCGTGGGCGCAGAAATCAGGGCCGGAAAATTCCAGCAACCTGCCGAAATGCAACGAGCCGCTGCAGAGCGTGCCGGTTCCGGACGCGCCGCACGGGCTGTTCGTGCTGCTCTTTCCCGGACAGCGCAGGCTGGCGGAACAGCGGCAGGATGTCGTCCTGAAGAATCCGCTGGTGTGCGGCGCCGAAGTCTACGTGGTATGGAGCGAGGTGGATAAAGGCCCGGGGGCAAACCCACGCTACAACTGGGAGATTGTGGAGAAGCAAATGTCGCCCTGGGTCAAGGCTGGCAAGATGATTAACTTCATCGTTTGGGCGATCGGCTATGGCCAGGCCTCGTCCCGGGCTATTCCGGCCGCCATCCTGTCGAAGGTGCCTAAGACCACCTGCAATGCCTACGGCACCGTGCCCATCTTCTGGAGCAAAGAATTCATGAGCGCCTACCAGGAATTCATGTCGGCGTTCGTGGAAAAGTGGGGCTCGAACCCCTCCGTCGGATACATCCGGTTCGGGCTGGGCGCAGGCGGGGAGAGCTATCCCGCGTGCATGTTTGAGCTGATGCGCCATGGCGAGTATTCGGACGACCGGTGGCGCAAATACCTCTTTGACATGATGGATTACGAGAAGAGCCTGAACTCTCCCAAGCAAATCATGGTGAGCCTGATCGGGCAGAAGCCTGAAGTTTCGCGCGACATCGCCGAGCACGCCGTCAAACTGGGCTTCGGATTCGGCATCCAGTCACTCAACGCGGACGCGATGCAGAAGCATCGGTCGGGCGGGACCTGCAATGGAGACTGGTGCAGGCTGTTTGAGAAGTATCACGGGAAAGTGCCGCTCGAATTGCAAACTTTCGCCAGAACCGAGGCCAGCGGCGAGGGAACAGGATCGCTGGTGGATTTGCTGGCTTT
>DASRFR010000043.1:0-52569 GCA_035651455.1 Terriglobales bacterium | reverse complement strand
GGGCTGTTTTCGGCCCCTAGCCTCCCGCTATAGTATAGGCATGCGCCGGTCAAAACGTTAATTCTGCCCTTGCCGACCTGCACCGCGACATGCTTCTCGCCCCCGAATCTGTCTTCCGAGCAGAATCACTTAGCGGCACGCCATCCATACTCTCACACGGCGATCTTGTCGCCTCGCATAGCGCCAAACCGGGTTCGAGTAACCGCGGCGTCCAAGCTCTCTTGGCCCGCTTTCTTCCGCACGTATGGGCAGTTCAGTTCACATTTCATCCCGTCTCCATGTCCCAGGAGCAGGTAGACTCCACCCGGGGGGAAGAATTCGGAACTCTTCAGAACGCCGTGAATTTCCCCGCAAGTAACCTTACCTTTGCTGTTGCTGCGGGCGACTTCAACCAGGATGGGCTCTTAGATCTGCTGACAGGAAATTACGATGCCTACGACATTTTGCTCCAGTAGGCCCTGAGGGGTCTCATCCGACCGACAGAAGGCCACATATGCCTGGTTCTCGAGCCAAGGAATCGTCCCCAGCCCTAAGGTCGCTTTCGCGAGCACATTGCCAGTTTCATTCCGAAGAATAAACTCGCCTTCAATCTTATGAGAAGAAGGCCACGATGCCGCCAATGCTGTCTTGTAGGCCGTGGGCCAGCATTCCTGATCGTAGGCTCTTGCGCCAGTAGACAAGAAAGCCTAAGAGCCATCCCTGCACGGTGACTGCCAGCATGGCTTTTCCATAGAATCCGTGGGCGAGGCCAAAGATTATCCCTTGCAGGATGATGGCACTTGAATACCTGCCGGTCCAGGCGTTGAGTTGTTGGGTGAGGTATCCACGGAAAACGAGCTCTTCCGCAAACCCCGCAGAGGCGCTCATTCCCAGGAAGACCAGAAGCTCAAAAAGAGTCTTCGGCGGAATATTGTTTAAAGCTCTGTTAGCATCTGCCCCAAGCAGATAAGCTAGTGCTCCTACCGTCGGAATCACGATAGCCAGAAATCCTAGAGCCACGCCCAAGTCTCTGAAGAAAGCGCGGCCTGTATCCCACCTCCCTGAAACCAGATCGCGGATAGCGAGGCCACGGCGTCGGAGGGCGAGCCATATCAAAAGGACCCCCAGCCACTCCACCACCAGAACAGTAAAGTAACTCGAGAGCCGCTGACTTAAACCCGGCAGGTTTGCGTTCGGGAGGCCGTGTTCATATAAGCTGGCGACAGAGCCGATCATGATCGGCGTAAGCACCACCAATGTGTGCCACCAGGGGGCGAGAGGTTGCTGCCGAGTCTCCCGGGCGGTGATCACTGCGGTTGACGTCATCGTTTTCTCCTTTTACACCTGCTGGCGTTGGCAAAGAAGTGGAACGCTTCCGATAGCAGACAACCTAGCGGGTAGCCCACAAACTACTTCCCTTACCGGTGTAGGAGTAGCACCGATGACAGGCTCGCGCTAGCTCTACTGGAATTCAAGGGGCTAGTCGAACCAGACTAGCGAGTACGAGACCACCGCAGCAGAACTGGATTCCCTTCGAGTCATTTTTTCTGTTGGTGACCGGCCTTGCAGTGCTTGTCGAACTCGGCCTCCCGAGACTTCGGTGCTCTTCGGACATTTGGTAACACGGACCATTGGTGTCTTCATTCGGTCTGTTCAGCGGTCGACCTAAGCAACAAACCCGCAGTCTCGGGGACAGACGGGCTCGCTTCTACAGAAATCCTAATCAGAATTACGCTTTCTTTAAAGCTTTGACCTTCGCCCACCGGGCGCGCTGGGCAGCGGCGATCTTCTTTCGGCCATCGGTTGACCTGGTTCGTTTTTTACGCACGGGTGAACCGTTCGTGGTCTCGCCTTTAGCCTTCGCCCATCGGGCTCTTTGTGCAGCAGCAATTCTCGCGCGCCCTGCCGCCGAAAGTTTCCTTCCTCCAAAACCTACTTTTCGAGCGTCGCGGGCATGCGTGTAGGACGCCCCGAATGCCGCCAAGGCCGCAGAGATTCCTTCAATCTGCTTCGTTAGTCGAACATGCTCCAGCTTAAGAAACTGAACTACATTTGCCATCTTCGTCATTCTGAGGACCCCCTCCTCGATGACGGTTCTTCAGCTCATTGTGAGGATCTCGTTCAGTTCAGACATTATGAGGCTGGCGACAATGCCGAGGACTTTGGGCAGAAGTTCTCCAGAGTTCTCGAGGAAACAGCCGTATCAAGTTGTCAGACTCCCGTCTGAGCTTAGGTGCGACGGTTTCGTCCCCTACCTACATGCCCCCTGCGTCGGTTTCCTGGTGGAATGGCGATAACCATTTGCCGCCTTTCTTCTGCCAGATCGACGTGGCGAAAACCTTTCCCCCTTGTTTTTTGGCGTCGCAAGTCGCGTCCTGCGTTCCCGTGTAGGTCATGACGACTATGTCTTTGTCGAGCCACATATAGGAGAAATCGGATAACGAGAAGCTGTTGACCACACATCTCGCGTCCGTAATACTTTTCACAATCTGCTCCTTGCCCTTGAATACTACGCCATCGGCGATGCTTGTGGAGTCGTTCGTGAACCACGCTACCGCTTGCTTTGCATCATGGTCTTTCCATGCTTGCCACCCTGTTTTTTCATAACTCTCGAGTGTCTTCTCCACGGTTGCATTCGTTTGCGAGAACAAGGGGACTGCCGATAACAGCAGAGCGAAACCAAGTGCCATCAAAGCGATTCGACGCATATTCCTCCTCTGGTCTGTAGGACGTAAGTTGTGAACAGCCCCCAAGGGGTGCTCACAATCAGTATGTGGAGACTGGACAATGAGAGTCTGTTCAAAATTGCACAAATCTCGATAATTGCGCTCAGAACCCCTCAATGGAACTGGCTTACTACCTTCAGACCCTTATCGCTGCGCGGTGCATCAATTCTCCCTCGCAGAAAATCTAAACGTAGACACGAGATCATAAAACGCAACGCCGGAAGTAATAGTTTTCTGGTCTCGGTATCAATCGTTAAACAACTCGCAGCCGAGTACACTGAGATCTCTCCCGACTTTTGGGAAAACCGGGTGAAGAATTCGTTGATTCCCATATTTCGACTTGAAAAAGTTATTCGGTGTGTAGAGCTCAGGGTCTTTCTTGCAGCCTCTGAGCCAGGCTGCCATACCTGTTTGGTAACGCTGCGGATATCGGCGTCAAAGTGGAAATCTGCCGCATTCCTATTACGGATGCTGTCGTACAGCAGATTAGATAGAGCGCCGCAGCTTTCTCGTCCAGCGACTCAAGCCGTTCTCTCTCTGCGTCCGCAATCGTCTTGAAGAGATGCAGAGCGGCTTCGCGGACCGCCTCAGGGTACCCGCCGAGCTTTGCCATATGGGCAAGATTGAGTTGAAACAACTCGCTTGTGGCACGATACGCTAACTCTCGTGGTTTTGGTGTGCGGACGATCACCGGTGCCCGCGATGGCAAAATTGAGGAGCTGGCCGGCGCCGGCGTCGGCGCTCTTCAGCTCACGCACCGTGCTGGCGTTCGCGAAGGGCGAGACTCTGCAGAGCGATGTCAAGGAGCATGCGTTCCGCGTGGTTCACGACCGGGTCAGTGATGAGCTCGAGATCACGTGCCCGTATGGCGGAGCGCGCCGCTTCGATTCTTTGCCGAACGAAGGCAGGATCGTTCTCGTGCATTGCGAGCTCGTAGACATCAGTCCAATTTGCTTGCGCGCGATCCATGATGCCATCCTGGCTACCAAAGTTCATGGGAGCGTATCAGCTGCGGAGAGATCGGCAGTGACGGCGGTCACATGTGAGTAAGGGGTGGGAGCTGGGCGGCGGCAGGCGCTCGGTGACATGGAAGGTCAGCGTTATGACTGGGATAAGTGCAGCCTCGCGTGTGGCGTGGGGGGTGCCGCGTCCAGCTGCGGACGGTCAGACCTGGCGTCGCGGGGAATTGTAGCGCGGATGGCGACGGCGGCGCGATGAGGGGATGGGGGCGGCGTGCGGAGCTGTGACGTGTATCACAGTCAGGTTTTGGCCCGTGCCCTAGCTTATTACAATCACAGATGAGGGGCAGGATGATTCGCACCAGAGCCAGTTCCACTTTGAATCCTAACCTGATCAGAGCTGTGGCTAAGCTGGCGATTGCTGGCGAACACGCCGGGTTCGCACTGGAAGAAATGATCGAGTTTTTGAACGCGGGACTTCCGATCTCGAGTTTGCTCGAGATGATTACGGCACGGTTGCGGCCGCTCGCTAAAGCTGAGCCTTGCTCGCGAAAAGTCAACTAAGCAGGGCTGCCGGACCTTGGTTCCCCCCTCCGGCAGCCCTCGGGAGTGCTCACCGTAGTGCCCACAGCATACGCTGGCGCAAGATTGTGCGCGCAGATATTGTGTCCCTGGCTGCATGATTCCTTGCTCTCAGATTCAGTGCGCGCCATTCGGCCGCGTGGCGTTCCCCTGGACGATGCGGGAGATGAGTTCCAAGAGGGGCTCCGGGTCCGGTTCAATCTGGTAGTCAGCGTTGCGAACCAGAGAGTCACCTGCGTGGCTGCGGAGGGCGATCACAGAAGCTGCGGAGCAACGGCAATGACGGCGGAATTCCTCGATGAGCTTTTCACGGTCGGGCACGGGAATAGAGTGGCCTAGAACCAGTAGCTGATAGCCGTTTGCCTTGCACAACGCGAGGCCACTCACAGGTCCGATCACTGAGTCGACATCGTAGCCAGCATTTTTCAGAAGCATGTGGCGCGTGCGTAGCAGGGGAGCGTCAGAAGACACCGAGAGGATGCGCGTTTTCTGCGTGGGTGCCACAATTGCTCGGCGAACGAAGTTTAGCACCAGAGAACGAAGTTGGCTGCGCCAAAATGCGCCAGCGGTTCAGCGCGGGCGCTAACTGGGCTTGGCCTCGGGAACGTCTGGGGCAATAACGAAGAGGTGGCCGCGTCCACAGCGGAAGGCCAGGACACCCGTGATCGGCGACTCGTCTTCTATGTGCAGCAAAGCAGTGCGGCGAACGAGCCTAAGAGAGTCATGGCCGCACACGGGGCACGGGGTCGACATAACAGCCATAGGCTCGTTTCATGTCGGCTTGCGAGCTTTAACCGCAGTGATCGAGCGGTGCGGATCCAGATGATAACAAGGCTTCGGCGGCGTTCAGTAGCCGCGATACCAAGCTAAAGTGCGGTGACGGTGGGGTGTTATCCAATAACGTTAAGTGATTACGCTGCGAGTGCTTGCCTTAATCTGTTCGGCTGCTTGGATGAGTTCAGCACTTCTGCGTCTCAGAGCAGCGTGTTTATGGAGTGTTGCGGTCTGGCGCTTTCAGGAACTCCGTTAAAGCAGGGTGTTGCGGATTACCTGTGCGCAGCTCCATAAGCCATTCGTCTAATTCTGCAGAACGTGCAATGACAGGTGATCTTAAGCTCTTGCCGATTCGGGTGACCGGCAGACCAAGATCATCTTCCCATCGCTAAACAGTGCGGACAGACGCCCGAATGTGATTTGAAATCTCTTTCCAGAACCACGTGACCTCCGGGCCCGACGTTTCTAGTGCGTCAGTTGCACAAGAGACCGTCGCCAGAGGCAGCGCGGAAGGACGTGTAAAGGACTCCATCACGCTAGTCCTTTTGAGTGTGCTGTGCAAGGAAGATTCCGGTTCAGCTCGCTATGCGCCAGGGAGAGGGCGGGGGGGATGCGGGAGTTGACGGTTTCGTTGTAGGAAAGGACGCAATGCGCGGGGCAGGGGCGGCGGTTTTTACCGATCGGGGCGATCGGCACGTGTCGTCGACTTGCGCGGCACTGCGCAACCGTAACACGACGTGCCGATCGAATGCTCTTCGCTTCCGGCGCACGGCCGATGGACGCTCTGGTATCTCCTTCAGGGGAGTATGTGCGTTGCACAATGGTCTTAAGGCAAGAGCACTGCCCTTCAGGGCTGGCGTGTGAATGCTTTGAGAGCGAAGAACGTCGAGTCACAAGCGAAGCGCTCCGCGATGTCCAGAAGTTTGTGACGCAGGTCACATCCTAGGGTGATCCCTACTACAGCCTCACCGCCCGCCCATCACTGAGAATCCCCCCAACATATATCTGAAGGTTGTCCGGGCGATTGGAATCATAAATTTAAGGAGGCGATGAGATGCTGTTCCACGGACGCGTGTCTATGGTTTTCCTCGGCCTGGTCCTGCTCCTTGTCCTAACAGAAAGCAGCCAAGCCATTCCGGCGTTCTCGCGCCAATATGGGACATCATGCAGCACTTGCCACATTGACTTCCCAAAGCTGAATGACTTTGGCAAGGCTTTCAAAGACGCGGGCTTTAAGTTTCCCAAAGACGATGAGAGCTTCATCAAGATACCTCCGGTGCTTCTGGGAGCGCCCGCAAACAAGGAACTGTTTCCGCACTCCATCTGGCCCGGCACTATCCCCGGTTTACCGCCGGTGGGATTGCGCTATAACCATTTCTTCCAGGTTGTCAGCAATAACCGGAACAACTTTAATGCCCAGAACCCTGGCGATCCGGCGCTGCAGCAGTTCATTCCGCGCACCGATTTTCAGGCCGGGCTGTTCAGCATCTTCATGGCGGGAAATTTCGGGAGTGACATCGCGTTCTGGGTTGATGATGACCTGAGCGTGGGAGGCTCCGGAGCCGACGGCGGACTAGGCGATGGCTACCTGAAATTCGTAAACATCGGACGGTTACTGAAACTGCCCACCGATGCGCTGAGTGTTCGAGTCGGACAGTTTGAGTTGGATCTTCCTTTCAGCCCTGCCAGGAGTTGGAATCTCAGCGGGTGGGACATCTATGACCAGCCCAATGTCGGAATCGCGAATCAGCAGAACGTGAACAACGCATTCGCTCTATCGAATGCGGCCCAGGGCGTGGAACTCAGCGGTGGCCATACTTACCGCGGGTATCACTACTCGCTGGCAATCGTGAACCAGAATACGGGAGGAACGCCGGGCGCGGGAACGAACGTGCCCCCGGAAGTCACCTATACTTCTGATTCCAACTTCAAAGACATCTACGCTCGCTTGTCATATCGCTTCAACCTAGAGCGCGATCCGGCAAGCCGCAACGAAATTCAGGCTGCCGGGCCGACCGGACCTCGAGATCACACCTATCTCAACCTCGGGACGCTCTATTTCTATGGTCGCTCTGTCCAGCGTTTCCAGGGACAAGATACAAGCGGCACTCCGACCGTGCTGACGGCGCGCGAGCCCTTCTATCGCGTGGGTGGCGACTTCAGCTTCAACTACCACACGTTCAATCTGTTTGGACAATTCATTTACGGTCGCGATCAAAATCTGTTGCCGGTAATTCCTGCTGGCCAGCCTCTGCCAACGGCTTTCGGTGCGGGCAGCCCAGCCCATTACAGCGGCGGGTTTTTGGAAGCCGATTACCTGATCTATCCCTGGTTGATGACAATCATGAGGTGGGATCGTGTGAACTCCACTGCCGACTTCCTGAATAGCGTCGGCGCTGATCTTAACACTCCGCCGAACTCACCGTACTTCTCGCCCGTAAGTTCGGTGCGAAACCGGTTTACACCCGGAATTCAGTTCCTGGTGCACGCCAATATCAAAACGTCTTTTGAGTATCAGATTCGGCCGAGACAGATCGTTTACTCGCCGGGCACGAGCACGACGCTCACGAACCCGTTCCGCACGAACAACGCTGTGGCGGGCCTGGAATTCGTCTATTGAGAAACCGGGAGGCAACACCCTCCTGAACACAGATTGAAAGTTTTCGAAGGAGAGAAATTTGTGAATCGCAATCTTTTAGCAATCGCTCTTGTAATCGCATCGCTAACCCTGCTCGCCGATGCCGGCACGATCAGCGGAAAAGTTTCCGGAGTTTCGGGGGAGTCAGTGGTCTACGTTGACGCAGCTTCTGGAAAGACGTTCCCGGCGCCCACCGCACACCCGCTGGTTGACCAAAAGGGTCTTATGTTTAATCCGCACATCACCGTCGTGCAGGTTGGCACCACGGTTGACTTCCAGAACAGCGACTCCGTGGCTCACAACGTTTTCTGGACCTCGGTCGGCGGCAACAAGAAGCTCACGCATAACCTGGGCACCTGGCCCAAGGGCGAAAAGCGCTCGTTCAAGTTCGACAACCCGGGCGCTGTCCCTTTGCTCTGCAACGTACATCCGGAGATGGCCGGCTACATCATTGTGTCGCCCACACCCTACTTCGCGACGACTGACAAGTCCGGAGAATACAAGATTGAGAATGTGCCGGATGGCAGCTATACCCTCACCGCATGGCATGAGGGCGCGAAGAACCAGTCCAAGCCGGTGAGCGTGGCGGGCGATACGAAAGCGGATTTCACGCTGAGTAAGTAAGAAAGGATAACGGCAGATCGATCTCCCCTGCCGTTACCTCAATTTTTCCAAGCTTTTCTGACCAATTCAAGGCGCGACCGGATAGCACCTCATGTGGAAGCGATTTAAAGATAAGCGGGTCGACGGCAACTGGCTCAACACGAACTTCCCGTGCATGATGGCTTGTCCCGCGCACACCCATGCTGGCCGGTATGTAGAACTCATTGGGGAAGGGCGTTTCGAAGAGGCCTATCGGTTTGCGCGAGACCCAAATCCCCTGGCCTCGATTTGCGGTCGCGTCTGCGCTCACCCTTGCGAGACGGCCTGCCGCCGCGGAGAGATTGACAAACCAATTTCCATCCGCGGACTGAAGCGCTTCCTCACCGAGAATTACGGGCCCGAATCCAAGGGTCCGGTCGACGTCAACGCGGGCCGCCAACAACCAAAGCTGCCCTTTAAAGTCGCGGTGGTGGGAGGTGGTCCGGTGGGTCTGTCGGCGGCCCATGATCTCGCTCTCATGGGCTATGCGGTGACCATCTTCGAAGCCGCGCCCGTGGCGGGTGGCATGTTATATCTCGGGATTCCAGAGTATCGACTGCCCCGGGGCGTGGTCGAAGCCCAGGTGCGCGAGATACTCGAGACTGGCGACATCACCCTTAAGCTCAACCACACGGCGGGCCGGGATTTCATGGTTTCCGACCTCCGCCGTCAAGGGTTCGCCGCAGTTCTCGTCGCGGTGGGTGCACATCGCAGTCGCGATCTGAGCATTCCGGGCGTCGATCTCGACGGCGTTCACAAGGGCATCGATTTTCTGCTAAATGTGAACCTCGGTTACAAGTTCACCATCGGCAAGAAAGTGGTGGTTATCGGTGGCGGCAATGTGGCCATGGATGTTGCCCGCTCGGCGGCGCGCGAGGTCGTGAAACAACACGCAGCTGGCGTTGAAGACGTGGAACCCTCTGCGGAAAACGTATCGGCGGTGGCCACACGTGAGATGGTCGATATTTCGCTGTCGGCACTGCGCCTGGGTGCGCGCGAAGTTGATATCGTTTGCCTGGAGCGCCGCAACGAAATGCCAGCGGCCCTCGAAGAGATCGAAGAGGCGGAAGCCGAAGGCATCACGCTTTTTCCGGGGCTCGGGCCGAAACGCGTCATCGGCAGAGACGGGCGGGTGGTCGGCCTGGAGACGCTTAAAACAAAATGGGTGTTCGACGGCAGCAAGCGCTTCAATCCCGCATTCTACGATGGCAGCGAGAGCGTGCTCGAGTGTGACACGATCATCATGGCGATTGGACAGGCGCCGTGCCTCGACTTCCTGAAGCCGGATGACGGAGTCGAGATCTCCCCGCGCGGCTTAATCGCGGTGAATCCGCAGACCCTGATGACCTCTGCGTTAGGTATTTTCGCCGGCGGCGATTGCGTATTCGGTCCTCGCCTCATCATCGACAGTGTCGCGGATGGCAAGCGTGCGGCCGTTGGTATCGACGCTTTCCTCCGCGGCCGAAATCATCCCGAACCCGTGGTTGAAGTCGAAATTTTGAAGCGGCACGCGATGCCGCTCAATTATCTCGACATCCACCGCCAGCCCATCCCCATGTTGCCACTCGAGCGCCGCACGGGTGTTACTGAAGTCGAGATCGGCTACAACGCGCAGTCGGCCATGGAAGAAGCGCAGCGCTGCCTGCACTGCTGGGTCAACACTATCTTCGAAGGCTGCGAGGAAGACGGCACGTCCTGCATTCTGTGCGGCGGTTGCGTCGACGTTTGTCCAGAGGATTGCCTGGAGCTGGTTTCACTCGACCGGATCGAGTTCACACCTGAGACAGTCGAAGCCATTCGTGCGGAGCAGGAGTGCTTTGGCCTAGAGCTGAACGAAGTGGCGGCTGACGAACTTGGCATCGTCACCGGGTCCGCCATGCTGAAGGACGAAACGCGTTGCATTCGTTGCGGGCTATGCGCGATGCGGTGCCCGGTCGGCACCATCACCATGGAGTCGTACAAGCTGGTATCGGCCGAACCAACCGGTCTAATTTCCGTGGAAGCTATCGATGCTGGTGTGCGTCCCAAGGCGTCGACTGCAGTAGGAGTTACAACGTAGCCATGGCAGACGAGAAACATGAGATTCAATCGGAAGCGGGCGGTGCGTTCGACCGGCGCAACTTTTTTGTGAAGCTGGGACTTGGTTCGCTGGGCATCGCCGCTGCTGGCACCGCGGTCTTTGCTTACCAGTTTCTCTCGCCCAACGTGCTGTACGAGCCTTCGCCGCTCGTGAATGCCGGTAAGCCTGAAATCTACCCGGTTAATTCGGTAACTTTGGATGTGAACTCGGCAATTTATCTGATTCACTCCACGGAAGGTTTCTTCGCGCTGGGCGCGGTGTGCACGCACCTGGGATGTCTGACCGCCTGGAAAGCGGAGTTGGGCATCATCGCGTGCCCTTGTCATGGCAGCAAGTTTGCCGTCCTGCAAGAAAGGATGACTCCCGGAGAAAAACTTGAGGGCCCGGCTCCGAAACCGTTGCCGTGGCTTCGCACCTGGCTAAACGACGATGGCGATCTGATGGTGGATCGCGGCACCACGATCCGCGCCCTGGACTTCCTGAGGATCTGAACAATGCCGAAAAATGTCGATCAATATTTTGACGAACTGCGGGAGACCCGGGTGTGGCGCTCGATTTTCCGGAGCGGCATAGGTTCGAGCACCCTGAAGCGTTCACTCGCCATTCAGCAAAACGTTTTCCTGCACCTGTTCTCGACAAAGGTTCGCCGCCGCATGGTGAGCTTCAGCGCTACCTGGTACCTGGGAACGTTGACGCTGGGTACATTTCTGATCCTGGTTGTCACCGGCATTTTGTTGATGTTGTACTACCATCCCTCCGTACCGCAGGCCTACGCCGACACCAAGGATCTGCAATTCGTGGTGTCCTCGGGATTGTTCCTGCGCAATCTGCATCGCTGGTCGGCGCACGCGATGGTGTTTCTCGTATTCGCTCACATGTTCAAGGTATTTTACCGGGGAGCGTATCGCCCACCTCGCGAATTCAACTGGGTCATTGGCATCGTTTTACTGCTGATCACGCTGCTGCTGAGCTACACGGGCTACCTGTTGCCCTGGGATCAGCTCGCATACTGGGCCATCACTGTTGGATCGAATATCGCCTCCGCTGTTCCCGTATTTGGCGACAAAATCCATTTCATGCTGCTGGGCGGCAATGTCGTAAACGCCAATGCGCTTCTGCGTTTCTATGTGCTGCACTGCATGATTCTGCCGTTGGCCGCGATGTTCTTCATCGCAATTCACTTCTGGCGGATTCGCAAGGATGGCGGCCTCTACGCGCACCCGAGCGAACCGGCCACGGTGCGGCAACCCGTGCTGGCTGAGGAGGCGCGATGAGCACAAAAGACTTCGTCACCGGTATGGACTCGAACGCGCGCAAGGCGCCGCGTCGCGTAGCATTCATCACCCGGCGGACATCGGCCCATGTGAAGCTCGTGGACGAAGCGACCCTCCAGACTTTCCCGGAAGTCCTGTTTCGCGTGGCGGTCGCCATTGAGGTGATGGCCATTGGCTTGGTCACCATCGCGCTTTTATTCAATGCGCCGCTCGAAGGAATCGCCGACCCGTCGCACACTCCGAATCCCGCCAAAGCCCCCTGGTATTTCCTGGGTTTGCAAGAAATGCTGCACTACTTCCCGCCAGTAGTCGCAGGAGTGCTCGTGCCAGGCCTGGTTGTGATGGCTCTCATCGTGATTCCGTATTTCAACATCAATATCGAAGCGGAAGGCTTTTTCCTGAAAAATCGCGAACGTCGCCTGCGTGTCTTTTATATTGTCACGTCCGTGCTCGTACTTTTCCTCTTGTTATTTCACGTCTACGTCGCTCTGGTTCCAACCTTGATTGTCGCCGCTTTCATGCTCGTAGCCGCAAAAAGTTCGTCGCGGTCTGCTTCGGCTTTACGCCGTTATCTGGCTTCCAAGCCGCTTTCTTATTGGATCATGACCTGGTTCTTGTTCGAGCTCCTGGTTCTTACCGGCGTCGGCACATTCTTCCGCGGCCCGGGATGGTCCTGGGTCTGGCCCTGGAGGAGCTGAGTGCAAACATCCCTGGTAACAAGAGCGATCTCACTCTGGAAGAAATTATTTGGCGATCCCCTTCGCGCTTTTGGCGTTGTGAGCGCGCTGTTGCTCGCGCTGCTCGCGGTTGCACCCGCCAAGCATCACTTCAGCGAATGGCGGCACTATCAAAAAGGCTACTTGCGCTTGATTCAGGGGCGCGGGGATGCGGTCACACTGCGACGCCACTTTCAAGGTGGAATTCAGCAGATCTGGCATCCGGAACTCGGCGTCACGGACCGTTGCAGCTCTTGTCACCTCGGCCTAAAAGAGGCGAGCCTCACCGATGTCAGCCTTCAACCTTATCGGAAGCATCCAGTAATTCCCCACCCTCCAGAACAGTTCGGATGCGTCATGTGCCACCGTGGGCAGGGTGCCGCGACCACGGTCACTGAGGCGCATAGCAGCACTCTCGCGTGGGAACAGCCCATTCTCTCGGCACGCTACATTGAGTCAGGTTGCGGTCAGTGTCATCGTGCCGGCGTTGAAGGCACGCCACAACTCAATGAGGGTCGGGCGCTCCTGGCACGCTACGGATGCGTGCAGTGCCACACCATCAAGTTGCCCGAGGGGGCAACTATGCGTTCAGCTCAGGATGCGCCATCGCTGGTCCACATCGCCGACAAGACCACCCGCGAGTGGATTTTCGCTTGGCTGAAGGATCCTCAGGCCTACGCCGCTTCGGCCACCATGCCGAATTTCAAGCTGAAGGACGAAGATGTCCGGGACATCTCAGCTTTCCTGATCGCCAACAGCACACCGTTGCAAGGTGACAACGCCCCGCCGATCAGCCAGAAGATTGCCCATCCGGCGGCCGGCACGTCCCTGTACGGCGAATCGTTCTGCGCATCCTGCCACGCTGTGCAAAATGCAGCCGCCAACCTGGTGGGCGGCAACGTAGGACCAGAACTGACTCGCATCGGTAACAAGGCCAAACCTGAATGGCTCCGCGTCTGGTTACGCAATCCCCGCATCTACGATCCCAAGACGGAGATGCCGCACTATCGTTTTACCGATCGCCAGGTCGCAAGCCTGGAAAGCTTTCTACTCGCGAAAGCGGATTCCGATTTTCTGGCTAACGTGCACCTCGATGCTGCGACACCGGAACAGATCACTCACGGCAAGAGTCTAGTGATGGAGTACGGATGCGCTTCCTGCCATGAGATCGCCGGCATCAGAAAGCCGGAAAATTTTGCTCCGGAACTCACGCGCATCGGCAGCAAATCAACTTCGCAGCTGATCTTCCTTAAGGGAATGCAACACACCTTGCCCGATTACATTGCCGGCAAGATTCGCCAGCCGCGCGCGTTTGCTCCGGGCTTGAAGATGCCCCAATATTCCTTCACCCCAACTCAGATCGACGCACTGACCACCGCGCTGCTGGCTCAAAACGACTTTGCCCAGGCCATGCCGCCGTCTCTCGCCGTTACGGCTCCGCCTGGCTCGCACTACCGCCCCGCAGGTAAAGCCGGGCAGATCATGAACGACCTTGCATGCTTCAGCTGCCATGCCATCAACGGACGGGGCGGCGACATGGCGCCCGACCTCACTTGGGAGGGAAGTTCGGTGCAGCGCAAGTGGCTCGAGGATTTCTTTCGCAACCCGGCCACACTTCGCCCGGCGTTGATTCGAAGAATGCCCAAATTCAATTTGTCGAACGAGGACATCGCGACTCTCGCTGACTACATTATGACGGTCTATCAAACCCCCGAGTTCGATCGCGACTCCATGCCGGAAGCCGGCTATTCCGTCGCCCAGGTGGAACAGGGCAGACAGCTTTTCTACTCCAAGTACGCCTGCCAGTCCTGCCACATCGTCGATGTGAAAGCCGACAAGGGGTACATTGGACCGACCTTAACCGCGGTCGGCTCCCGTCTGAACGCCGCCTGGGTGTACCAGTGGCTGAAAAATCCGCAGGCATTGCGCCCGGGGAATATCGAGCCCAATCGCAATATGAGCGACGAGGAGGCAATGTCCCTCACGGCATTTCTCATGGCACAAAAGGGCTCTGGCAAGAAGGAGTCGAAGAAATGATACGGAAGCGATTTTCTCCGGCCCTCAATATTCTTTGTCTCGCGCTGAGCTTGGCTGGAACTGGATGCACACGCAAGACAATGGTGGCGGCGCCTTCCGCGAGCGCTTTCGGATCGACCATCATCGAATCGAGCGGGGGCAAACAGATTGGAGCCACCGGGGCCATGCTTCCCCAGCCGTGGGTCGTGCAGTTAAACGATGACCAGGGCGCTGCCGTTGCCGGTGCTCAGGTTTCCTTTGGTGCTTCCGCAGGAGTAAGTTTTGATCCAGCAAGCGGTGTGACCGACTCCAGTGGTCAGCTCTCTACCAGCGTCACTCTGGGTGGAATGGCAGGCCGCTACCAACTCGTGGCCAGCGCTGTCAGCAAAACGCAAAAGAAAATCGAACTCAAGACGGAAGAAATCGCCCTTGACTACCAAAGCCGCCTCGGTCGGCTGCTCGACGATAGGTACTGCTCTCGTTGCCACGATCCGGAATCCACCCCGGAGCGTGTCTCGAACTATGACAACCTCAAAGTCAAGCCGCACGCCTTTACCGAAGGCGATACGCTCAATAAGATGAGCGATGCCGATTTGGCAGCGATCATCGGCCATGGTGGTCCCGCGCTGAACAAGTCGCCCCTCATGCCCCCCTATGGCTATAGTCTCAGCAAGACGGAGATACAGGCGCTGATCGCGTACATTCGCATCATCTCCGATCCCCCCTACCAGGCTCCGGGAATGGTTTATGCACAGAAATAGTCAGAGCATCTTCGTGCTGTTCTTTTTTGTCTTGTTCGCACCCACAATTTCTACGGCTCAAGTTGTCGCCCCTGTCGAAATCAAAGATCCTGCGTTGCGGGCGCTCCAGTTTAAGTACATGGACCAACTCAAGGAGATCGGCTCCGAGATCAATAAGTCCGGCTTCCCGTATCCGTTTTATCTCAGTCGAAAGCTTGATGTTGACGAGCAGCAGCAGAAATCCGCCGACCAGCGTTCCATCCGTTTCGATCAGTTCAACGGTCGTACGGTGCTCGCGATCACCGGCAATTATTACGCGGCTTACAGCGCAGATCACGTGAATCAGGACCAGCGCGCCCGCAGCACGTATCTTGCGGTTGTGGAGCCTATTTTGATGATAGCGGTTCCCCGATTCCAGACCAACCCGAGTGTGCAGGGTTACGCGGTCGAAATTTCTCACCACATCCTGGGCAAAGTCATGGGCGTGTCCATGGAGCGACCCGAGAACCTGATGATGTTCTTTCCACAGAACGCCGCACTCAAACTGCTCAATGCCAACAATGCGACTAGCCGGCAAGCCGCCCTCCTCGAAGGCGAATTTTTTGTGAACGCCCAGCCTGTCACCATCTGGTTGGAAGGAGAAGGTCCACAGGCCGGCCTTAAGACGCAGGTTCCAGACGCGCCGATAGAAGGCGAGCCCGCCGGCGCCGTTGGAGCCCAAATCGCTGGACCATCCGATGGCCGCAACTCCGCGGCGATTGCCATTCCGTCATTCCCAAAATCCCCCAAGCTGGTCAATGACGTTCCGCGTCCTCAACCTCGAGATACTTCTCCTGAAGCGTTGGCGTCTTTGCAACGCGCACATAAGCAAACTCTCGAAACCATGCTCAAAGAACTGGACCCACAGGCCCATTTCGTATCCTATGCGGCTCCCAATTTCGTGGCGTTTCGTGAGGGCGTTTTCCTGGAACTCTCTCTCAACACCACGCTCAATGAGGCGGCCGCGGGTTCTCGCTACCGGCTGGCAGCCATGGCCTTCGACGACCACATCGCTCATCTGATTCGTCCCGTGCTCGGTTATCTCAAATTCGACCCGACGCAAGATCCGAAATTCGACGGCATCGGATACAGCACCACTATCCATCTCTCCGGAAAAAATCAGCCCGCATCAGGCTCGGAAGCAGTAGAGTTCTTCTTTCCTTTGGAAACCCTGCGCTGTTACGAAGCGTACAACTGCACTGGTCAGCAGCTCATCGACGCTGGCACGGTATTGATTAACGGTGAACGCGTAAGTCTTGATTTGCAAGTCGCCGAAGGATCCGCTCGGTAACGAAAAGATAACAGTGCGCCCTGTAGCGAATTCCTTCACGCTACTTGGATTTCCCGGCCTAATAGTGGCCTAAATGCTCGTAGGGCGTTGCATGCAATGGCGTGATCGGTTTGACCTTGCCGAGCGCGACCAGTATTTACGATATAGCTTTTACTCTTGTGCTTTGTGCTACTGGCAATCAAGTTGTGCAGAGCCGTTACAACGATAGTCGATTATCTTTGCTCCATGAACTAATGTGCCTCAGTTAGGACTTTGCAGAAACGCGCAGTATGCCTTCTATCCAGCGATGTTAGGCGGCGACAAGGGGTTGGAAGTTTGCCGGTGCAAACTGTCCAATGAAATCCACGAAGCAGTCACACTGGATGTCGCTCTGTTGGAGGTACAATCCTTCCTCCTAGTTACGTCTTACCACCTGCTCAGGAGGTTCGGCCACCTTAACCAGCCCACGACTCATGACGGATAACCAGAGTACAACAAAGTTCTGCCAAAGCTGTCCGGTTCCGGTTCCGCTTTCTCCGAACTCATATAGCATCTTACCGTCGGAATTAAAGACGCGCATACGGTTGAGCTGGGGATCAGTCAGGTAGATGTTTCGATCCTTGTCGAGTGCAATGCCCGCGCCGCTGCTCGCATCTGCCACACTGATCTCCTTTTGAGGATGGCCGTGAAGGTCGAGAACTTGAATTCGAAAATTTCCCGAATCCAGTACCACGACCTCATCCCCGACAACGACCACCTGGGTAGGTTACCTAAATTCCCCCGGCTCCTTCCCACCACCTCGCTTGCCAAAGCGGGCAATGACCTCACCTTTCTTTCCGAGGACGACAACCATGTGGCGCGGTATATCGCAAACAAATACTCGACCAGTCGCTGCATCCACGGCGATTCCTTGAGGACCATCGAAGTAAGACTCCCGACCCCTGGGTTTCTTGAAGTAGTCGATGAACTTACCAGTAGAATCGTAGACCAGGATGGCCTTAGGGCCGTTATCGCTCACATATACATGACCCTCACGATCCGCCGCGATTCCGAGTGGTGAACGAAGATGATCGCCCCCATGAAGAAGCGAGTATTTCGAACGGGCAAAGTCAAAGAGGTGTACCGTCCCCGTCCCCAGGTCCGTAACATAGATTCGATGTGAGGAATCCGTCGTCACATTTGCCGGCTCCTCCAAAACGTCAGTGGTAGGCGATTGTTCCTTTGGACCGGCGATTATGTCGACGCTTTTATTCAGAATGGGATGTGACTCCCCTTTCACGTCCTCAGCTGAGGAGAACTCGAGAACAAAACTCAGCTGTGCCGATCGGCTGCCTTCCTTTTGCTCACTTTTCGAGGAGGCGCCTGTAGAAGCCCCAATTTTGCCGCTTGGGCCAGTACTAGCAAAAGTACGAAACGAATGGCCTGACACCCTCGCATACGACAGATCCTCGTCAACAAGAAGCATGCAAGAAGCAGGAGCCGAGTGCAAGTGCTGCTTCCACCGAATAAAGGAACACCGCCCTGCAGACTCTCAGGTAAACGGTACAGCTTTATCCGCGCAAACAAGCTTCATAACGGTTAACTGCCGCGGCGTCGGCATCGTTTCCCAGGTGCCCGCGTTGTGGCCGCCGCCGCGTCGTTGCCCGTGCACGTGACGCCTATCCTCGGTCGCAAACGCGCGCAACCAGCTCCGGGCCCAGGCACGGTACTGCGCCTCAGCTGGCGATGTGCTCCTCGCCTGGTCCGTGCCTCGTTGCTCGTCACCCCATGCAATGTGTGTGTAGCGGCGGGCGTGCCTCCGATCGCGGAGTGCTCAGGGCCGCGCTCTCCGGCACGCAAGTCAAAGCAGGGAGGTTGAGGTCGGCGAAAGGGTTGGGTTGATGCACCCAAAATGACAGTACCTGATCCACTCAACAAATCCTTGACAAGGCCGTGGGATCATAGAAAATCGGAAAAGCTGCAAGCGAGGGATGAACCTACCATGGCTACTGCCAGAGTTCCGATCGAACGACCTGCCGGGCGACTGCCGCAAGGCGACGAGATGGTGCCAGAGGGTAAGACTCTGATCTCGTACGAAGAAGCGATGGCAAAGATTTCAGAAGACCAGCGGCTCCGCGCCACCGTCTACGCGATGAACAACCTGCTGATCGCGAAAGGCGTTTATTCCGCGGAGGAGTTCAGGTTTCAATTTCGCCAGTCTGCTCAGAAGCAGCTCAGGACGGCGAGTCGTCTTTCGCGCTAGCCGCTCGCGATCTCGGTTTCTCGTTCTTGTCCCAACTCTTAGGCATTCCGCATTTGCTCGTATCTGCGCAGAGATGATGCTCTGAGAGCTCGCTGCACAGGTAACATTCGCACTCGCACCAGCCCCAAAAACCATCCTTCTCTCTGTCGTCCATCGAATCTCCTCGGTGCTCTATAGAACCGCCGCCAGCAGTCAGCACCCGTACAATTTCAGTCCGTGTTTCCCACAGCGCATGGCCCAATGATCGGTGCAATAAAGGACTAACGGGAATAGCAGACGCACTTAAGCGGAGGAAAAGCTGTGGAATTCACTGACATTCTGTTGACCTTATAGGAAAAGTACTTGCGAAGAGAAGGCGAACGCCCGGATGGTCCAACGAAAACACCCACGTGGACGGCAGCCCGTGCCCGCTGCGCTCGGGCGTCCCCGGCGCTGTCGCACGTGTGGGGAGCGGCCGGCGGCCGCGGATCCGCGCGCCGTTGATCTCCCCGCGATGCCCGGAGCCAGGTAGCGCGCGCTAGCCGCGCCGTCCGTGCGCAACACCAGCCCACCCGCGCCCCATCTTTACCCGGGGACGCCCTCTCACACCACTCACGGGCCCCCGCCGTCCAAAGTCACCCCAGCCACCGGCAGCGAAGGTCCAGTATCGGCGCGCTCGCCTTCTCCGCCTCCGCCAGGTTGCGCGCCTCCCGCTCACACGTCATTGCATCCAGCCGGCATTGATGCTCCTTGAGCTCCTTTGCCATCGTTGTTGCCGCCTGCTGGATACGCTGCAGCCGCTTCGCGAGCCGCTCGTCCTGCACTTTCTCCGCCGCCATCTCACACTCGCCTAATATCACTGAAAGCCTGTTCATCATGTTGTGCGCCAGCAAGCAGCCGACGCCCAGCTTCACCCACTCAGACTCATCCACACTGCACCGCCTGCGATCAAAAATAAAGGGGGAGGGCCCGCTTCAACTGAGAGCAACTAAGCTGGTGATTGCGATTCAAGCACCAAAGTACCTGCAGCAGCAGAATTAGCCGTCCGCGGTCTTGTGACGGCCCGTCGGCATAGATGACGGAACTCCGGCAGGGAATCGATGCCATTTTGCCCAAAACCCGCCCCGGCAGTGCCTTTTACTTGGCCGCGCACGAAAGCGCCCCGGATCGGCGAAAACCGCCGCCCCGCGCATTGCGTCCTTTCACACAATGAAACCCTCAATTCCCGCATCCCCTCCCCCTGCCCAGCCCCCCCACCAGAGCTGGCGCATGTTTCACTTTCTTCAGAACCCAATTTTTTCAGCATTGTTCTCGTCGCTAGCGAAAGAGGCTCGGCTCGCCGCGCTTTGGCTTCAGATCGAAGCTGACCGAACGCCGCCGGAGCCTTTTTTGCCCCAACCGCGAACTTGACGGCACTTCCCGGTGAGAGATGTCACAGGCCTCGTTCGAGGTTGTCGCTGCATCGTGCTCATAAAGCAACGAAAAGAAAAGGCCACTCGAAATGACGTGGCCATTCCCAATTGGAAACCAGAGCCGGCGACGACTCGAATTCGTCTGTTCCCACGCTCCCACCATTGGTCGAAGCGCGGCCCGTGCCTGCGGTCAAACTATCGGTGAGGAAAGGAGACCGCAGACGGCAGGCAAGCGAGGCTCATCCCGCGAGGATCCACGGTCTACTGCTGGTTTCCCACTTAATCTGTTCGGCTGCTTGGATGGGTTCAGCACTTCTGACGTCTCAGAGCAGCAGCTTATTTATGCAGTGTTGCTGTCGGCGCTTTCAGGAACTCTCCCACAGCAGGATCTCGCGGATTACCTGTACGCAGGAAGGCTACGGCGCTGACCACGGCGGTCGTTTATTTCTATTGCCGATCTCGATAGCGTCGCGATTGCATACGAGTTGGGATTCGAGCCTCGGCACGTCCCGCAACTCCTCTTCCGCGTCTCGAAGGTCTAGGAGAAGATGACCGGTGAGAAGCTCGACCGATACGAAAGAAGGCACCTAACGAGGCAAATCGCGAAACCGAAGAGGATGCCGAGTTCGGGTGAGCCTCACGCTACTTGAGAGGCAGTGTGACCCCACGCTAACGAGTGCTGTCAACTTGCGCGCGAGAACAGGTCGTGGCACGATAGGAGCAATGGGCGTGCCGCGCCATCGCTCTAAGAAATTGCAAGAGGAACGTCTTTTGTCGCACGAGGAACAAAAGTCAGGGGCATTGGAAACCCCAAAGCAATGCCCTGTTTGCGGGAACGATTCGGTTTCGCCCGTTGGACCGAATCGCGTCGTTCACCTGCGAGATGGTGAAGTCGGTCCCCAGCCGTTCGCGTATCGATGTGGCAGGGGCCACGTGTTTCTATCAGCCCGAGGGTAACGAGCTTTCCCGTTACGCCGCTTTCAGTAGGCCGTCCACCAACTCAAGTAGTTTCACCGGGTCAGGTTCAATGTGATAGTCCGCATCGGCCAGCGGCGCTTCATTCGGTCGCAGCAGTGAAATGATGGGCGCGGGGCATTCCCGGCGGAAAGTGCTTACAAGTTTCTGCTTGTCAGCTTGCGGCATCGAGTGCCCAAGGATAAATAGGTCGAAGCCGCCCCGCTTGCACTGCTCTACACTCGCTTCATAGCCAAGCGACGCAACAACTTCGTACCCGTTTGATTCAAGCAACATTCGCCGGGTTTGCAGTAATACCTTGTCGTTTGAGACTACAAGAATGCGTGCCATATCTTGCAGTCCGCCCTCAGCTTGCGCACACAATTCCTGCCAGCGTTCTAGCTGGTCATTTTTCATATGTGGCCTTCTCTACGAAAGCACAGCGCCATTGTCGCAGAGTGTACTCCACAATTTCGGTGAAGTCATCTGGAAGCGTTATGGCAAACCACTGGAAAGCGGCATCCATGCCGCGAAGAACCGCTGCGATAATTCGCGCTTCGCGAACGATGGCGGAAGAGGGATTCGATTTCGTTCGTGAACTTCGACCAGTAACGCCAGTTCCTCGGTCCTCGTCCGAGCGAGGAGCACTCGCTCGACCGCATCGACGTTAACGGAGACTACGCGCCGGGAAACTGCCGATGGGCAACTCCGGTCGGGCAGGCGAATAACGGAGACCGCGAAGCACTTCGGGAAGACTTTAAGGAAATCCCGGACCTACGCGGCCCGGCGGCGACCCTCACAAGTGCTTTCAGAATGGTGCGGTGCCTTAAAACACTATTCGGGAGGCAAGACTCGCCTTCTGATTGACGGACCCTGCAAGAGTGCCGGAGCCTAATCGCCCTCGGGGTGGATGAAATTGCGTTCGGACCGCGAGGAGAACTCGGAGCCCTGGACACGCAATTGAATGAAATACTCTTCATGAGCGCTGGTCTGGACATTCTTCAGGCGCGGAGCGTTGTCACATCGAATGCATTTGAGAACTGTTTCGATAACATGATGGAGCTCATCAAGCGGAGCGGAGGGTCTACCGCGCATTGGCTGGGCGGACGATCCTACGACAATTTGGGCAGCAACCCTCATCGGTGGCGTCCATTCCAACAGTTCCGTGCCGGGGGACAAGGTCCAGAGCACATACGTAGGCATCAGACGGCTCGTCAATTTTGAGATCCTCCTCCTGCATTCCTGCAGATCATGATCATGCAGTCCGTGTGAGGGACCCAAAGCTCCTGCTGCAGCTCACGTTAAAGCACAGAGCCAAGGCTTCACTGTTCTCGAGCGGAAGGAATCGTTCGAGACAGAGTTCCGCGTTTGATTGACTTGTCCCCGCCCCCCGCCTACCATTGCGCCATTCCATGATCGGCCAAACCATCTCACACTATCGGATTACCGAGAAACTCGGCGGCGGAGGAATGGGGGTTGTTTACAAGGCCGAGGATACAAGGCTGCATCGCTTCGTCGCTCTCAAGTTCTTGCCCGAAAATGTAACCGGAGACGCTCACTGCCTAGCCCGCTTTCAACGAGAGGCGCAGGCTGCTTCGGTGCTGAATCATGCCAACATCTGCACCATTTACGACATTGGCGAGCAGGACGGAAATGCCTTCATCGCGATGGAGTTTTTGGACGGAATTACGCTGAGACACAGAATTGCGGGCCGTCCAATACAACTGGAAAGCTTGTTATCGATCGCGATTGAGGTCGCTGATGCGCTTGATGCTGCGCATGCTAAAGGCGTGGTCCATCGCGACATCAAGCCTGCGAACATCTTCATCACTAGCCGTGGAACGGCCAAGGTCCTGGATTTTGGTTTGGCGAAAGTGTCAGGTAAACCAGCTGGGCCGCTCGAGGCGAGCGCGGCAACAATTGATGTAGAGACACATCTCACCAGCCCGGGCTCCGCGCTGGGCACGGTGGCCTACATGTCGCCGGAGCAGGTGAGGGGCAAGGACTTGGATCGGCGGACCGACGTGTTCTCGTTGGGAGTTGTTCTCTACGAGATGGCGACGGGCGCATTGCCGTTCCGTGGGGATACATCGGGCATCATCTTCGACGCAATCCTCAACCGAGCGCCGACTCCGACTGTCCGCCTCAATCCATATATGCCAGGAGAACTGGAACGGATCATTAACAAGGCGCTGGAAAAGGATTGTGACCTGCGTTACCAGAGCACAGCCGAGCTATGCGCCGACCTCAAACGGTTGAAGCGAGACACCCAGTCGGGAAGAAATGTGTCACGCGATTCCATTGCAGGATCTCCTGCCTTCGTACCGGCGGGACCATACAACTGGAAATTCATCGCCGCGGGTCTTTTTGCGTTGCTTGTGCTCGCAGTCGGGTTAGGGTTCCACTGGTTTCGAAGTCAACCAGTGGCCTCTTCGAGGATAGAACATCAGCTGACGCATGCTGCATCTGAGAACCGACTCCTCGGGGCTGCGATTTCACCGGATGGGAAGCATCTTGCTTTTACCGATACGAAGGGACTTCATCTCAGCGTGATCGAGACGGGCGAGGTTCACGACATAGCGCTGCCAGATGAGATACGAACGCATCTATGGGACGTCAACTGGTTCCCGGACGGCGAGAGATTGTTGCTCTCCGCTGAAGCTGAGGAAGATGGGAGCAGGACAATTTGGATGATGTCCATTTTCGGGGGCAACCCTCGTAAACTGAGAACGCACAGCGATGGAGCCACGGTTTCGGCCGATGGGTCTGCAATTGCACTTATCGGCGAACTCGGCCATGAGCTGTGGTTCATGGGACCTAACGGAGAGAATCCTCAGAAGATTCTAGCGAGCGAGAAGGACAGATACCTTGCGGCGGCTTGGTCTCCAAAAAGCGAGCGACTCGCTTACATACGAGTGGGTGAAGGGGGGAGCGCCACTATCGAAACAATGCAACGAACCGGAGGCACACCGAGCACCGTGTTATCTGATCCCAACCTGCAGGCGGTTGACCTTCCACCTATGTGTTGGCTCCGCGACGGTCGCTTAATCTTCGAATTAAATGACCCTTTATCGGACACCTCAAATCTTTGGGAGATCAGTGTGGATCCGCATAGCGGGCAACCCTCGGGCAAGCCTTCTCGGATCACGAATTGGGAGGGGGTATTCGTCGACAAAGCGAGCGTCAGCCTTGACGGGCATCGTTTGGCCGCAATCAAAGGGCATATTCGGGACGACGTGTACGTAGGAGAACTGAAAGATGCTGGCAATCGTCTTGCCTCGCCGAGGCGTTTGACCGTAAGCGATAGCACTGACTACGTAAGTGGATGGACACACGATAGTAAGGCTATCCTTTTTTCGTCCAATCGGACGGGGAGAACGCAGATATTCAAACAAGCTCTTGACCATGAGAGCCCCGATTCCTTGATTGCAGGGTCTGACGATGAAGATGGCGCTATGGAAAATCCCGACGGCAAATGGATCCTTTATTGGTCGTCTGCACACGCTGCCCCGGCACCCTCGAAGATGAACCTAATGCGATATCCGGCCGCAGGGGGATCGCCGCAGTCGGTGTTGGAAGCTACGGATACCCCTACTGATTTCCGTTGTCCGATGGCGCCAACAAGTTCGTGCCTCATCAGCCGGTGGGAAAAGGGAGCTCTGATCTTCTACGATTTGGATCCTGTTCAAGGGCAAGGGAAAGAACTCGCCCGAAGCAGGTTGGCTTCGGCGGAAGAGCAATGGTGCGTTTCGAACGATGGCCTTCATGTTGCAGTTTTTAGCTGGGACCAACTCCCGCATGAAATTCGCATTCTCGATTTGGCCGCGGGAACAGAGAAGACCCTGCAACTTCCTCAAGGCTGGAAAAAAATATGGGGCCTGACATGGTCCCCCGAGGGCAATGCGCTATTTGTTACAGCTGCGCGATCATCGGAGTACTTCCTCGCCCACGTCGACCTAAGCGGAAAAACCCACGAACTCTTAAACTTTGGACGAAACAATTGGCTAGGTACGCCTCATGTGTCGCCAAACGGTCGTTACCTAGCTTTCAGCGTTCAGACATTCGATTTCAACGCCTGGTTGCTACAGGACTTTTGATCGCTTTGCGATAGCTGCCAGGTCGCTAGCATAGTGCCTAAGCATGACGCGAGATTCGGCTTGTCAGAGTCAACGTGTATTTGGGTCTTCGTATTCATAGCAAATACTCCTGGCATGTGCTCAGCCATCTCCCGCCCGCTCAAGGCGCTGACGAAAAAGCAGCGTTTTGTCTACTGTGCAGAATCCTGACGAAATACCGTCGACGTTGACGAGAGGTCGGCAGGAGAAGTGCTCGCCAGTGCACGGCCGTACTTTGCCTGCAACGCAGGTTATCTCAGCGTAGCTCGTGAGGTGCAAGCGTGCCTCGCAGCAAAAGGCCACGTAGAACTGGTCTGCTCTTGGCTCTACAACTTGGATAAGTCGTAGGCTCCTACTGAATTGCTTCGAACTGTCTTGCGGTTCACGCCGCACGTGCGGCGTGAGTCCAATGAGCGCAGCAGGCCAGCCGAGAGAACGTGAACCCGACTCTGATGGTGCGAATGGCGTGCAGGCTCGTCACTACCTTTGCCCTAAGGACTGCTTCTGCCATTATTTCGGAGCGTAAATAGAGGCAAATAAAAGAGCTTATTTTCAGCAGTGAAGATACCCGCAGCCTTGCGGATATTTCAATGATCGCAGCCGGGAGTGTCACTGCACCCCCCCTATGGTTCAGCGCTACATTTCCAAGATCTCGGGCCCGCTGCTGGATCGCATTGATATTCACATCGACGTGCCCGCTGTGAACTACAAAGAGATGCGGTCTGGCTCGGTACCGGAGAGTTCGACTCAGATCCGTGCCCGGGTTATGCGCGCGCGTGAAGCCCAACTTACCCGCTTTGCAGCGTTACGAGAGAAGCTCTACTGCAATGCGCAAATGTCGCCACGGCACATTCGAAACTATTGCGAGCTTTCCGCCGATTGCGAACACCTGCTGGAACGTGCCATGACTCAGCAGGGCTTCACAGCTCGAGCTCACGACCGTATCCTAAAGGTGTCCCGCACCATCGCCGACCTGGAATCCGCTCCGCAGATCGAGCCCAAGCACATAGCGGAAGCTATTCAATACCGAACCCTCGACCGTTCTTTTTGGGCCTAGGCTTCTGATCCGGAGATGCTTACTCTCTCCCTATTTAGCTTCCGACGAGCCGGCGAGCGCGCTCCGAAGGCATCCTGAGCGTGACTGCGCACATCGAAGTTTCACGGCTCCAGTGGGCTATGAAGGTGATAAACCGTGCGGGAACTCCGCATGGCGCACACAGGGCGACAATCCGGGAGGGATTTCTTATGCAAAACATCACAAACATTCTGAAACACGCTGCGCTGGGCGCAGCCATAGCCGGGCTTCTTGCCATGGGGGCTGCGGCGCAAAACACGGGTATTTCGGACACAGGTACCAACGCCGGAAGGCAGAATTCTTCAACTGCCTCCACAACCGGCAATACCGGGCAACTCGATACCGCCGATCGGACATTCGTAAAGAAGGCGGCCGAAGGTGGATTGGCCGAAGTAGAACTTGGGCAACTTGCTACGCAGAAAGCGTCTGATGACGAGGTCAAGAAATTCGGTCAGCGCATGGTGGACGATCATACCAAGGCGAACGACCAGTTGAAGCAACTGGCAGGCACCCTGGGCGTTCAAGTGCCAGACCATCTGAGTGCCAAAGACCAGGCGACCAAGGATCGTCTATCGAAACTGAGTGGAACCCAATTTGACCGCGCGTACATGAACGACATGGTTAAAGATCACACCAAAGACGTGGTCGAGTTCCGGCATGCGAGCAAGATGGCGAAAAACCCGGAAATCAAGAATTTCGCTTCGCAAACTCTGCCAACCCTGCAAGACCATCTGAAGGAAGCGAAGAGCATCGCTCCCAAGGAAAACAAAGAGGCCAGCAATAGCAACAAGCCCTCGCCGGCCAATCCGCAACGCTGAGTAAAGCAATTTGGGCCAAAAACTCCCGGCCGTGGCCGGGAGTTTTTCTTGTATCTGGGAGGCTCAGCGCCGCCCCGCACCAGCGGCTTGGCTGCTCGCCGCTTGTGTAAGTTCTTTTACAGCCCGATACGCCTCATCAATCGCGGCATCCGTATACGCATACGCTGCAGCATCGGCATTGGCAATGGCCACTCGGCCAAACGGCTTTCGAGCAACTTCGCAAGGACTCTCGCCGCCCTCCAGCCAGAACTTGTCCCAGAGCGAATTGTATTCGTACGCGTATCCGTGCGGCCAGCGGTTCACGGTGATCGCGGAGATATCCCGTGCCGGATCAAAGCCCCCCGGCCCCAGAGTCCGCGCCAACTGATCCCTGATGTTCCGCTCGTACGTATCAAATGTTGTCCGGAACAGCTCCCCGCGCCCCGCCCGATGTTGCTGCCTTGATGGCAATCCCGCCCGGCAAGGCGATTTCATCATGTGCACGACAATGGGGTCCTCTGGCTTCTTAGAACAACTGTATGCTCCAATGCTCACCGGCAAATCAAGATTCACATGCGTATGATAGCTGCCGGGTGCGTAAATAGAATTTACGCCCAGCTTCTGGAATGCAGTCCAATTGTTCACGGCAACATTCGTATAGAGAAGCGGTACCTTCTCGGCGCTGGATAACGCCTGCACCTGTCTGTCGGGCAATTCCTCTGACAAATAAGGAATGATCACGTGCCAGCACGCGAGCACGCAATTAGCGGCACGTACGGTATACGCCTTTCCGGCCCGAGCGTAAGCTACTTCCACTTCCTTTGCGGTTGCAGGGTCCCCGAGATGCTTGACGCGAACTGCAGTGCTGAGCAGCCTTATCCGCACTGGCGATGAGGCTTCATCCAGCTTCGCGTAATTAGCTTTTGCGGTCACCACATCCTCGGCAGAACTCCCGGGGATGGCCGACGGAATCAATTGCCGGACCAGCAGGCGCGCGATGCTGGCATTCCCATCGGGAAAGTGAAAGAAGTACTTCTCAGCTTCCGCGTTGGGGATGGCGTCACGGTTCATACCCTTGCCCGGCGCGGGATCGAGGTTTAGTCCGTCGAATCCCGGGAAGCCCAATCCCCATGCATCTTGCGCGGCTACGGCATCGATTCCCAGCCCAAACAGCGGATGAGGGGATGCCTGGTAGATGCGCACCACTTCGTCATCCATGCCCACCATTTCTGCCAGGTATTTTTTGTAACTCATGCGCGCCAGGCGAGCTTTCTTTTCGTCGGAGCTCAGTCCCGGCAAATAATCCTTCTTTTCCTGATGAAGCCGCTGATAATCGCGCTTACCTTGATCGGACAGCGGTGCCTCTGTCAGAAACTTTCTCCACGCATCCGCGCCCGCCGCAAGGTCGCTGGTTTCACTTCCCGTGTGCGGGGCAGGATTCGGGACCAGCTTGTCTGCGCCAAAGCTTTCCTTGTCGAAGAAGATGGCCGGAGTCAGCCCGAGCGAGCGATATAAATCCTTGGAAACGTATTTCGGGTAAGACGCTACGTCGATGCCCAACTCTGCGACTAGGTCCTTGGCGACCGCACTGTAGGGAGCCGGACTCTCAATCGAAAAAGTGCCGCCAAACCCGAGCAGCATGCGGTCGCGCGGACTGAATTCATTGCGCTTGGCGTGTCCACCAAAATCGTCGTGATTGTCGAGGATAAGTATGCGGGTTTGATTTCCCGCCGCCTTGCGATAAAAGTGGGCTGCCGCCAGCCCGCTGATCCCGCCTCCAACTACGACAAGATCGTATTTTTCGCCAGTCTCACTCGGTTTGCCGGCTTGATCCCAGAAAGTGCCATCACGCAGGCTGTGAGCCGTCTCGAATGATCCCACGTGGCTTCCGCGCAGTCCCGCTAAGCGTGGCGGATAGTAATCGGGTGAGTCTTGCGCAACGTTTTCACCCTGCCACGCAGCCAATCCAGCTGGCAGCATGGCAGCTCCTACGGTAAGCGCAACACCATTGAGAAAATCGCGGCGCGTGATGTTGCAGTACATCCCCAGTTCCCGGTCCCTTGCATCTTGCACAAATGCCTCCGGGGCGGGAGTGTACCACTCCCGCATCCAAGGATACATATTTCTAGGAAGGTTGACCGGTTGGACTGAGGGGCATTATCCCTTTGCGGGACTGCTGGCGATAGGATTGTTCTCCACCGGCTTACCGTGCTGTTCCTCACGAACGGCGGCCTCAGCGGCCTGAAAACCGATCTTGCTGTGGGTGCCATCGCAGAATGGCTTGTTGACCGATGCGCCGCAACGGCAAAGGGAAAACGCCAGCTTCCCCTCCTTCATCTTGCTGCTGAGATCATAAGCAGTGCCGTTACCATCGACGATTTCAATACTTCCTTCGGGGGCTTCCACGCGATACGGCCCGTCCTTGCGAACTGTGATCTTGATTTGTGCCATTCCATCCTCCGCCTCCGATTATCTCAACTTTTACGGGCGTGCGTCAGAGGGCCGTCGTCGCAGCGGGTCAGTTGTGGTGGCGCACAGGCGTAAACACAGGGCTCTTAGCCTTGAAGAGTAGAACCGATTCGAACGTGGCTGGAGAACGCTCTAGGCTGCCGCTGAGTTAACTGAAACCAGGGTTCGATAGAGCCTCAGGTAGTCCTCAACCATGCGTTTGGCAGTGAAACGCTCGCGCGCCCTTTGATAAGCGCGGTTGCCATACGCGCGGCACACGTCACGATTGTGTCCCAGGGATCGAATTACTTCGGAGAGATTTGCGGCATCGTTAGAACGAAAATAGACCGCGCTATCGCCCCAGATTTCACGCAGGCTGGGGATATCGTTGGCAATAATGGCACAGCGAGAAAAGGCAGCTTCCAGGGCTGGCATGCCGAACGGCTCGTAGCGCGCAGTAGCCGCGTACATGGCGGCGCGGCTATACAAAATTCGAAGCTGTGACTCAGTCTGTGGTCCCTTGAACGCGATAGAGCCCTGCTCCACTTCCAGCTTCACGTCAGCGCGAATCGGTATTTGGGGTAAGTCCCCCGGCTGATCACTACCCACAATGCAAACCGGCAACGCGTGTACATTCTGCGTGAGCAGCGATACCTGTTTGCCTGCGTCCCATAGCCGCCCCACAGCGATGACCGAATCGTCTTTGGTCATGAAAGGATTGAACAATACGGGATTGCGGCCGTTGTAGATCACGCACCCACGCATCGGCTGGTCGTAAGAAGCCCGCAAGCTCTCCAGCATCCATCCTGAAGGTGCCACGACCGTGTGGGCGCCCGCCAGCCCGCGGGTTACCCCATCGCGATACCAGCGCAGCCATTGTGATTCTCGCGGCTCGCGCCCATGCACAGTAATCCACCATGTGATCACGTCACCATGCGCTACTACGATGCGAGGTATATCTACAGCGAGGGAGCCGTAACAAAACTGGCTCAAGTGAAGAATGTCGGGCTGAACCTCCTCGACCAGGCTTGTGAGATATGCCGTGGAGTCGTCCAGGTCCGATTTGCAGTCCTGCATCCATTCCAGACGAAATGCGGTGGGATGGTAGTCAAAGGTCCGCAGGTCCTTCATCCAAGAAATCTGGCTTGGAAGGGGGATATCGCCAAAACTGACCAGGGTCACGCGGTGGCCACTTGCCACCAGCCCGCTCACCAGCTCTCGGGTGTAAGTCCACACACCGGTGATTGTGTCGGATGTGACTAAGACATGCATAAAAGTTAGTCGAACAGGGTGACGCCTGCAGCGCGGGCCGGACAATTTGTATTCTAATGGGAACGCGAGAAGAGGTCGCAGAAAATCCGCGCAGCCGTCGAGCTGCAACTTCTTGCATATAAGCGAAATGAAAAGGCCGGGGCGCGCGATACCCGCTAATTCAGGCGTCTTCAAGGCACTGCGGCAGTTAGTCGCGCACGCAGTCCACGGGCCAGGTCGTGCACAGCCTTGATGCGCTCGGTCGCTGCCGCGGGCAAGCCGGGAACCTGCAGAGCCAGTTCACAGGAGAGCAGCATGGCCGTTACCGGTTCTTTCAACTCGCTAAAGAGGCTGCGCTCCACGGCCTGGCGCGCGACCTGTTCTTCGCGACGGCGGCGGCTCAGCGCCGCATTGACTTGTCGGATTAGTCTTTCCATGCCGCTAACAGCAAAATTCACGGGTACCGGCATAGCCGTCCCCATGTGATGCAAGAGGGCTTCGCTTTCCTCCGGCTCGGCTTCGAGCAATGATTCATCGATAACCACCGCGGAATACTCCTCGCACCGCAAACGTACAATCGCCTGGCGTAAACTCTCGCAGACATGCAGCGGCTGACGGGTAGCCTGCTCCAGGTGCGGCTGGCATTGTTGAACTTTTGCGAATGGCGTGATCAGCAGAATCATGGCATCAGACGGTGCAAGTTTCTCGCCACGACAAGAGTACTGAAATCAAAGCTGATTCTGCGCTGAACGACCGATCGGGCTCCCGATCTGGGAGATTCCGGACCATTACAGAACTCGCCCCCGCGCCCTTGTTTACTCGTGCGACGCGTATTCCTTCAACTTGCGGTAGAGCGTGGTCTTGCCGATCCCCAGCAGCCGCGCGGCAAGAAGCTTGTCTCCATTCAACTGCATGATGGTGCTTAGGATCGTCTGTTTCTCAACGTCAGCCATTGGGATAATCTTGGCCTGGTTCGACGTTTCGCCCGGTTGCTCGGCTCGCACTCCGTACAGCGATGTGGGAAGATCGCGTACATGAATTAACGGCGACGTAGTCATGGCACAGGCTCGCTCCAGGCAATTCTCCAGTTCCCTCACGTTGCCGGGCCAGTCATAGGAGAGCATCGCCTTCAGCGCTTCGTCATCCAGGGTGCGCTCCTGCCCGCCCTCTTGTGACAGGCGTTCCAGGAAGTGAGCCACCAGGAGAGGAATGTCCTGCCGCCGTTCCCGAAGAGGCGGTATGCGAAGTGTCAGGACGTTCAAGCGGAAATACAAGTCGCGCCGGAATGTGCCCTGGGCCACTGCCTTCTCCAGGTCGCGGTTGGTGGCGGCAAGGATGCGCACGTTGATTGGAACTCGCTTGGTGCTGCCCACGGGCCGGATTTCCTTCTCCTGGATGGCACGCAGCAATTTAGCTTGCAGGTCAATCGTGAGTTCGCCGATTTCATCCAGAAAGACGGTGCCCCCCTCGGCAATCGCGAGCAAGCCGTCCTTGGATTGCGCCGCGCCGGTGAATGCGCCTTTCACGTAGCCGAACAGCTCGCTCTCGATGAGCGTTGGCACGAGCGATCCGCAGTCGACTGGAATAAACGGCTTGTCGCGATAAGGGCCGGAAAAATGAATCGATCGCGCAACCAGCTCCTTGCCGGTTCCACTCTCTCCCAGAATCAGCACGGGATGCGAACTCTGTGCCGCCTTGGAAATGATCCGGTACAGCTTGTCCATGTCAGGCGCGCGCCCAATGATGCTGCCGAAGCCTTGCTTCGATTTCACTTTCTCCCGCAGCAAGCGGTTCTCCGTTTTTAGCCTGAGGTGATTGGCCACTCGCTCCAGCAGCAGCTTGAGCTCATCCACGCTGAATGGCTTCGTCACGTAGTCATACGCGCCATTTTTCATGGCTTGCACCGCGGAATGCACCGTACCGTATCCGGTAATCACGATGATGGCCGCATCGGGGCGGTGCAGCTTGATCTGACGCATGGCATCCAGTCCACCAGCCCCTGGCAACTTCAGATCGAGCAACACGGCATCGATATGCTCTGTCTCGAGTAACCGGTATGCGTGCTCCGCCGAATCCGCCACAACGGTATGAAAACCTTCTGCTTGTGCCACGTCGCGGCAGGCTTCACGAATGGCACGATCATCATCCACAATTAAGAGGTTCAGCAGGTTAGCGCCCAGTAATTGCGGGGCCGCCGGAGGAGTGATGTTAGGAATGCAAGTCATGACTTCACCTCAGGAACAGTCGTGGCCGTGCTATCGAGAGCTTGTCTTACTTTGCAGGCCAGCGCATAACGATTAAAAGGCTTTCGAATAAAGATCTCGGGTTGGTTGTCTTGCGGCTCAGCCGCCGGCGCCTGATCATAGCCAGTCGTGAACAGAACGGCCACGCCCGGGTGCCGACTTCGCACTTGTCGTGCGAGTTCCCTGCCATTTATCTCCGGCATGACGATGTCGGCCACGAGAAGATCGATTTGACTGCAATGGATGTCGAAGATCCTCAGCGCGTCGGTGCCATTGATGGCCTCCAGCACGCGATATCCGCAGTCGCTTAGAACGCGCTTGGCGGAATTCCGAACCTGCGGGTTGTCGTCCACCAGAAGAACGGTTTCGTTTCCAAGCGGGCGTCCTTCCCATCGTTCGCCGCCGATCGGCGGCGTGGTTTGGTCGGCCTTGGGCAGCAGGATGATCACTTCGGTGCCCCGCCCTGGCTCGCTTTCCACCCGGATGGTTCCTCCACATTGCTTCACGATGCTGTACACCGTGGCCAGGCCCAACCCATTGCCTTGCCCCGGCGCCTTGGTAGTGAAGAATGGTTCGAAGAGCCTGGCACGAGTGTCCGAATCCATGCCGATGCCCTCGTCCCGAACTGTGAGGGCGACGCACTGGCTCTCAGGAGTGGCATCCGTTGCCGGCAGACGTTCCGAGGAATTTCGCGTTTCAATGACAATTCGTCCGCCATCGGGCATAGCATCGCGGGAATTCAGCACAACGTTCATGACAATCTGCTTCACCTGTGCCGGATCCATTCGCACCGTCCACAGGTCATCCGCGAGCAGCGTTTCCAGTTGGATATGTTCTCCAACCAGGCGGCCCAGTAAGCCCGCCATTCCGGCAATCAATTCGTTGATGGAGAGTATGCGCGACTCAACCACATGCTGCCGCGCCACCGCCAGTAACTGCTGGATAAGGGCCGCACCATGATCCGCAGCCATGCGGATTTCCTCAGCGTGATGGTGCAAGCGACTGCTCTTTTCCAAGCCCGTCATGAGCAAATCGCAATACAGCATGATCCCGGTCAGCAAATTATTGAAATCGTGGGCGATCCCACCGGCGAGCCGGCCGATGGCCTCCATCTTTTGTGCCTCACGCAATTGCTGCTCGGCTTGCTTGCGTTCCGTAATGTCTTCGATCATGACGACCAAGAAATCAGGACTCTGATCGGCGCGGCGGATGAGCGAGACCGTCAGCTTGAGCCAGCTATGCTCGTGATCTTTGCGCGAATTGCTGACCTCGACGTGGTAGAGATCACGCCTGCCTTCGGCAATTTCCTGGAAGAGCTTGTTGTCGAGACAGAGTTCCTCCTGAGACAGGAAATGCTGGAATTTCGCGCCACGCAGTTCTCCGCTTGCACAACCCAGGAGGCGTTCCGCAGCAGGATTGCAGTCAACGATCTGGCCGTCCAACGTGCAATGCAGCATTCCCATTGCCGCCGCGCGAAAGATGGCTTCGTACCGCTTATCGCTGGTGAGGAGAGAGGAACCCGAACTCAGAGCAGGGGCTTCGCTCTGCGGCTCCCGATTTGGAATCGCATCCAGGGCAGTTTCCCGAAACTGTCGCACACTCCCCATTCGGGACAAGGATAGGGGCCCAGCGAGGAAGTTCTAAGTGCAGCGGTCACAGGGCTCTGTGACTACCTCGGAGCGACAGCAGGCGAAAGTCGAATAGGGCTGCTAAACGTTGGACATTTTCCTTAAGCAGGATCATTTCACGACGTCGAAGCCGTTGATGCTGCCGCCTGTCTTGAAAATCTGCCGCGCTGAATCAGCGCTTGAGAGGCACAGCCTGTTCCAGTCGGAAGGTCAGGCGGCGTTCCGGCGCAAATCCGACGTCCTTCTTACCCGTGCCAAACGCTACGCCCGTTCCACTGGCCGCGCCCACAGCGCTTCCAATCAGTGCGCCTGTGCCGCCTCCAGCCAAAGCTCCAATGAGCGCTCCAGCCCCGGTTCCTCCACCAATCATCGCTAGATTGCGTTTCTTGTGCGAAGCCCCCTTGGCCGAAATGGTTGAGGTTTGCAGCGGTACAGATTTGGCCTGAAGCGAGATAGATTGCAGGGTAATACGGATGACTCCGGGATCATGCAGCCGTCCTGAGGGTTTCGCAGTTACGACGCGCCCCGTTACAGCAGCGCCACGCGGCGCAACCGTCTGACCCTCAATAATGATGGGCTCGTCCAGCACCGCGTCGAACGTCTCGCCCGACCGCGAAGTGGCGCTCGATACCGCTGATTGCAATCTCACCGTGAGCGGTGTGCCTGAGGGGATCGACTCCGGTGTCTGCACCATCGCTTGTGACGGCGACAAGCCAGTGTTCGATCCGCCGCGATCAAATGGCAGCTTGGAGTCGTCGCCGCCGCTCAAGGGAGAGTCTGCATTTTTCCCCGGCAGGTCCGTCCGGTGTGCGCAACCGACCGCAAGCAACGCCCACAGCACGAGCGTGAAAGCCAGAACCGTGCAAATCGGAGACGTCACTGCCGGCTTCGCTCCAGGAACTTTCATGCGCTAATCTCCCGTATCAGAAATCGAATCAGTCCCAATAATTTCGTGGTCATAGTCCAGAACGCACGGGAGATGCCAACCTTTATTGCTGAATTTCAGGTACTTACGCTGTGCACGCTATTGCAATGTATGTATTTTTTGCCGCTTGTGCAGGACTGCGATGTGACAGGGACTGATGCTTCTAAATGTTGTGATCGGCCCACGCTGCGGCATTTCTGAAACTCGCCCCTAACGACGCGCTCGGAAGGGTTGCAGCGGATTCTTCCGAAGCGCTAGGGGATTATGAATTGCCGAGGGTCCATGGTTGCGGACTGGCTTGGGGCGGCGCGTGGGTTGGTTGAGAATTCCGGTAAGCGCTCCGCTGATCGATCAGCCCCGGGTTTGCGCCCTGCCCAGCACGCGAATTCCTAGAATCGCGCGCGACGTGGTAAACGCGTGCAACTGAGAAAGCTAAGCTGCGCCCGTCTTCGCCCCGCCGTCGGAATTGTTCAGAAGGCGGTCGCGCTCGTCCAGCGCCATTTCTAGCTCTCTTACGAGCTGATAAAGCTTTTCAGGATCTTTTTCGTTTGCTGCGAGCTCGGCGATTTCCTGCCACGTCCTCGCGATCTTTTGCTCAGGCATGGGTTCCACCCCACAAACTGTACGCACCTATTCTAGGAACTCCAGTCAGAGTTCTGCAACCACTTTTACATTGGGAACGAGGCGAAGAACAATGGACAAACCTGCCCGCTGGCGCGGATTACTCGGCTGTGCTGCGTATGGCCCTGCGGGAATCAAAAGACCGCGTAGCCAGCTTGGCTGTATGTGAACGTATGGTGCAATACATTGATAATGACTGGGGTGAATGATCCAATCTGGAGGCCCATGCCGCGGTTATCCCCGCGAAGATCAGCGAAACCGAGGATCGTCGGGCACTGAAGAGAGATCGTGTGAAACGTAAAACGGAGGAAGTGCTCTCGCACCTCCTCCGTCACTTTCAAACCACCAGGTGTTTAGTTGCTCGATGAGCCGGAACCTGCGGCAGAGGCGCTTTGGGTTTCGTTCTCCGGTTGCATGACTACGCCATCAAATGGTGTCGCGGCGAAGAAGCGGCCCTTCACCACACTCACCCGGCGCAGTGGGAAGCCCGTATCTGGCCCCCTTTTCCAACTCTGACCACCGTCAGTGCTCTCGAAGATTACGCCGGTGGCGCTGCTGGTCGCGAGCAGCTGGTTATGGCTGCTGTCGAAGGCGATAGAGGTTATGTCACGATCCGGCAGACCAGCGAGCATGTGCTGCCAGCTCGCACCCGAGTCAGCACTACGGAAAGCGCCTTCACGCGTCGCAACGAAGATCAAGCCTTCCGGCGAGATCGTGACGCCGCGAACGTTCGGTTTGTAACTGGCGAGTTGAGCGATGCTCCAGGTCTGACCTTTGTCTTTTGAAACCAGAACGTTGGAGTGGGTAGCGGCCACAATCACTTCACCGCTGGTGCGGGCGGAAACAAATTCCTTTTCACCCATGACCGGTCCACCCATCCAGATTTTGCCTTCATCCTTACTGGTGAACAGTCCGGCTGTTGTAGCGGCGATCCAGCGATTGCCCTCGAGTTCCACGTCATTGACCCGGGCTTCGAGGACCGAGCGCTTTACAACCTTGCTCTCCACTTTCTTGGTCTTCTTGCCAACCTTCACCGAGCGATAAGTGACCTTCTCTTCAACGACGTTGTTAATTGGCCGCCACTCGCTGCCATTGCGGTCCAACATAAAGATGCCGCGATTGGTACCGGCAATGAGCGCCCCGTTGCTCGCCTGTTTCACGCTGAACACGTCACGTCCGCCCAGACCCGCGCTCTTGGAAAGCCAGTGCTGCCCGCCATCCTGCGAGTAAAACACGCCGTCGCGATCGTTCACGACGCCAGCGTAAATCACGCTGGGATCCTTCGCGTCTGCCAGGATCGAGCTGACATAACGATGCGAGTAGCCATGATTAGAAGCGCGGAAACTCAGTGCTCCATCTTCGCTGGCCATGACACCGCTGCGGTCGGTAGCAAGCAGAACATGCTGCGAGTTGCGGGGATCGATGAATACATCGTTGACCACGACTTCCGGAGTGGTCACCTGGCGCCACGTCTTGCCCTGATCCGCGGTCTTCCACAGGCCTTCGGTAGTGCCGGCGTAAACGATTTGAGAGTTGCTGGGATCTCCCTTCAGCACGCGTGTGCGGCGCGCTGAAAACGGGATACCCTGGATTTTCTGAAATGCATCGCCGGCGCTGGTGCTCTTGTAAATACCGGAGCAGGCACTGGCGAATACGATGGACGGATTGTGGGAATCTACGATGATCGAGAAAACGTCGGAGTCGTCGATCATGCCCTTGTTGATGTGCTTCCAGTTGGCCCCGCTATCATCCGTCTTCCAGGCAAGGTGCCAAGTGCCGGCGTAGACGACATTAGGATTCTGGGGATCGATAGCAATCGACTCAATGTTTTTGATCTCAGCGTGATTGGGGGGAGAGATGCGCTGCCAGCTATTGCCACCATCGGTGCTGCGGAACACGCCATCGAGCGCGCCGGCAACCAGAACTTGCGAATCGGAGGCAGCGATTGCCATGGCCCGAATCGATTTTCCGTGCATGTCGGGCAGAACTTGCCAGGTCTTTCCACCATCATGCGAGCGGAAAAGATCGCCTGCCTGCTGGTTGTCCACACTCCAAGCCGCCACATACATCGTTTTCGGATTCTGTGGATTGAATGCGATGTGGTCGATAACGTAATCATCGCCACTGCCTAAATGGGCGAAGCGGGCCCAGCTATGTCCGCTGTCACTGCTGACAAAAATCTCTCCCGTGCTGGTGCCCAGATAGAGCTGATCAGGATTCTGAGGGTTATAAGCGAGACTGCGGACGTCACCCCCGTCCGGTCCCAGGGCCGTCCACTGACCGGCCCACAAAGAGCCTGCGCTGAGTGTCACTATCGCGAGCGCGATCAACAACTTACACGATGAAAATCGCATGTCTCCCCATTTCATAATGTGACTTTTGCCCCTAAGCGGAGTGTAAACGCTAGGCCAGAGTGACAGCGTAACCGGTACCCTGCAAGTTACTTTCGAACATAGAAAAATTTGGCCGGTCGGGTGGTGATTCCCGACCGGCCCGTGTGTCTGTGATGCCGCTACTGAGCCTTTGGTTTGGCCCGTTTTTTGGCCGCAGCGCGCGGGTGATCCGGAATTGCCTTCACCTTAGTCTCATCGACTGGCTGCGTATCTTCCGCGTTGAAAGTCGCTCCCGAAGGAACGATCCAGTAGTCAGCTGTCTTGGTGCCGGCGCTGCCGGTGCGGGTCTCGATGCGGCTTGCGTCGATGCCCTGCTTAGCTTCGCCACCCGAGAGGTAAGCCTTGGAATCTACAGCGCGTTCCGCAGCAAGATTCTTGCGTTTCTCCGTCGGATCGGCGTTGCCGACGATGACCAGTTTGGCGTCGGGCTCGTGCTGCAAGCGCGAGGCAACGTCATCGAGCACGGCCTTGCAAGTGTTATCTACTCTCCACGGCTTCACCTTGTTGGGGAAGTCGCAAGAGCTCAGCTTGCTTGCCTGCGGCGGCGGTGGCGGCGGATTTTCGACAGTAACCGTCGCGGATGACTGGCCAGTCAAGCCACGCGAATCCGTACAGGTTGCGTTGACTGTGATAGGCCCAGCCTGGGCTCCGGTAGTGTTGAGGGTTGCAGTATTGCCTGTACCCGAGATGCTGCCGGCGCTTGCAGTCCAGCCAGCCACGTTGGTGGACACATTGTCGGGACTGGTGCAAGTGCAAGTGATTGTCGATGGAGTGCCCGTCTGAACCGTCGTCGGATTTGCCGAGCAGCTCATCGTCGGCGGGTTCTTCGGGGGCTCCTTAACGGTAAAATTCGCCGTGCAGCTCGCCTCGTTATTCTTCTTCTCTTTGGGATCCGTGGCATGCGCGGTTACGGTATAGCTGCCGCCGGTCATGCCGTTGGTGTCGATGGAGGCGGTAGTCCCGGTTCCCGAAACTTTGCCGCCATTGCTGCTCCAGCTGTAGTTGACGGTATGTTTGGGATTGAAGTTGTTCGTAGTGACCGTGGCAGTAACGGGCTCGCCAACCATGACTTCGGTCGGCTTCACGGAGCAGGTTGCCGTCGGAGGAATGCTGGGCGCGCCACCGAAGTTGAACACTAGGCCAGTGCGCAACCGAGCACCCGACAGAACGGGACGTCGCGACTCAGGGAAGATCGGCGAAACCACGCTAGAGAAATTCTCGCGCCCCATGACGTAATCAGCCTCGATCAGACGGAAACTGAGCGCCTTAACGATAGGTAAATCAATGCCGCCGCCGAGAATCGCGCCCAGCCCGTTGCTGGCAGGGACGCCCTTGGGGGCGACGCGATTCAATCCGAGCAAAGTGTGCGCGAAGATGTTTATGCCTTCTCCGCGCCACATCAGGCGGGGACCGGCCGAAATGGTGCTCTCGTTGGCCGGATCGCTGGTGTTGTAGCCCACATCCAGCGAAAGGCCCAACCATTTATTAAAGTTGTAAGTGCCGGTAGTGCCGCCGCCAATGGACATACCGGGAAGCCGCGTTCTGGTATAGCCGAGCGGGGTGGCTATAAAGGGGCTTTGGATGGCGACCGGCACGCTGCCGCCCGGATTTAACCATTGGTATCCCACAAAAAGGTCCGCCTTGGGCGGGTTTTCGTCCTGCGCCATTGCGGCGCTGGACAGGGCAATCATTACGAGCGTCAGCACGAAGCCAAGAAGAGTTAAGCGGCTTACGCGTGAATCGCAACAAAGTGACATGTCTTCCTCCGAAAACACTGCTGTTGCTGTTTATGTGTGTCTGTGCAGAATGCAAAAATACCGGGAGCCCGTTCGCGTAGAATCGTTGCCAGTTGTGACGAGGAATTCTACAGCATCGAAGCGCCAAAACGAAAGATTTCACACCAATTTTCAACAGGATGCGTATCATTTCGATAACGGCTGGTCTGCGGATGGAAGTCTCAGTTTGATATAAGTACACGACTAGCTCTTCTTCACGGCACATGACCCGAATACCTGCCTTGCTTCATCGCCCGCAATACAGGAATATGGACGTCGAATGAACCAGGAAAAAGTATTGATCGTTGAAGATGAGGAGAACGAACGCACAGGTTTGGCGGAGATTATCTCCTCCTGGGGCTACCGAACCGAAACCGCCAGAGATGGCTTGGAAGGGTTCGACAAGGCGGTCGCGTGGTCACCTTCCATAGTGGTAACCGACCTCAAGATGCCGGGCATGACGGGCATGGAATTATTGGGACGGCTCGCGGACCAGGCGCAGACCATCGCCGTCGTGGTAGTGACCGCTCAGGGAACGATTGATAGTGCGGTTCAAGCTATGCGTATGGGGGCATACGACTACATTCAGAAACCCATCGACACCAACCGGCTGCGCACGATTCTACAAAATGCCTGTGCATTGATGGGCACTCGCACGGAATTAGAAGTGACCCGCCGTAAATTGCGCGATGCGGGATCATTGGGCCAATTGGTGGGACCGTCCCGGAAAATGCAGGAAATATTCCGCTTGATCGAGATGGTTGCACCCAGCACTGCGTCAGTTCTGATCACGGGAGCGAGTGGGACGGGTAAAGAACTGGTGGCGCGAACCATTCATGATCTCAGTCCACGTAAAAACAAACCCTTCGTTGCCATAAACTGCGCGGCAATTCCCGAAACTCTGATTGAGAGCGAAATCTTCGGGCACGAAAAGGGCGCATTCACGGGAGCTCTCGAACGTCGCACCGGCTGCTTTGAACTGGCCGAAGCCGGAACTCTGCTGCTGGATGAAATCGGGGAGATGCCGGTCGCGACCCAGGCTAAGCTGCTGCGCGTCCTGGAGGATCGGAAGCTTCGCCGTCTGGGCAGCAAAGTGGAAACTACTGTGGACGTGCGCGTATTGGCCGCCACTAACAAGATTCCAGAGGAGGCGGTGGCGAACGGCGAGTTGCGGCAGGATCTCTACTACCGTCTCAATGTATTCAACATTCACATGCCGCCCCTGCGCGAACACAAGGAAGACATCCCGGACCTGGTGCAAAACCTGATCGCGGAGATGAGCGCGAAACATGGGCGCAAAGCTATGGCGGTAAGCGAAGCCGTACTCAATCTGTTCAACAATTATTCATGGCCCGGAAACGTGCGTGAGCTGCGCAATACCTTGGAGCGTGCCGTGATCGTCTGTGAAGCTGGGGTCGTAGAAACCAAACACCTTCCGCCTGGTTTTGGTCAAATCACCGTCCGACCCGGGGCAAACGATCCCGATGCGGTGCGGCTAGGGGTGGGCACTACCGTGGAAGAGGCCGAAAAGTTACTGATCCTCAAGACACTGGAAGCCACTAACAACAATAAGACCAGGGCGGCGGAAATCCTCGGCATAAGCCTGAAAACCCTGCATAATAAACTGAAGGAATACGGCAGCTCTGCCGGGGATGGGACCGGGAAAGAAGAACAATGAGAGTTTCCATTTCTGAAATTCACGACTTGTAAGCTTGACAGCGATTGCTGGCACTTTGCACAAATTCAGAAGAAATTCTCGCGCACGAAATGACGGCACAGTTGCCGGACCGGGCTAACAATCCGGGCTTCGGACCCAAAGCCATTATTCATGAGTCGTATCGCTAAAATCGTGCTCGCCATCACATTCATGGTTGCGGTGATGGTGTCGGCGTTTTCTTACCTTTATATTTCGCAAATCCTCCGGCAGCGCTTAAATTCGGCCTACGAGAATGCGGGACTCCTGGCCTCCCAGCTTGCCTACGCCGCCAGCGAGGCGATTCCAGACCTGAGCGATACGCGCATCGATACGAACAACCCAGCGGCAGTGCGGGACGCAATCGCCGAGTACCTGCAGGAAGACCCGAGCCTGAACAACGTGCTGGAGTCAATCGTCAGCAACTGGTCAATCGTCTATGACGCTACCGTGGTAGACACGGAAGGGCGCGCGATTCTCGACAGCAATCCGGAGATGGTAGGGAAAATCGTTTCCCAAAGACCTGACCTGCTGGCATTGCGCAACGCCCGTTTCCGCCAGCAACTTAACATGCTGTACAGCCCTTCGAAGGTTTACGAGGTGAGCTATCCGCTGGAACTGGGCGGGGCTCCTTTTGGCAGCGTGCGAATTGGCATCTCCACTGTTTTCCTGCGTAGCGAGATGACGCCCAAGCTGCAACATGCGCTTTATTTCTCGATCATCTCCATCCTGGCTTCCCTGGCTGTGGCGGCATTGATCGCGCAAGTCGCACTCGGGCCGCTCAAAGAGCTCAGCCGCAACTTGGACTCGGTTTCGACCGGACGTGGTGATGTCCTCACCGACGGCGACCGTCACGACGAGTATGGCCTGGTGACACTGAAGATTGCGCACCTCGGGCGTCAGATGCGTGATACCAACCAGATTTTTTCGGCGCTGAAAGAAAACGTCGAGCAGGTCATGTCGAAGTTGCAGGACGGCTTGATGTTATTCACCCGGGATAATCATGTCGTCCTGGTTAGCGCATCCGCTGAGCGGTTTCTGGGGCGGCCTCGGCGAGAGATTCTTGGCCACACCGTAAACCAGATTTTCGCGCGAGGCACTCCGCTAGACGCGATGGTGTTGCGCGCCTTCCAGCAGCGCCGGCCTGTGGTCCAGCAAGAAGTGGAAGGTGATCGGAACCGGCGAGTCCAGCTTACGCTCGACTTCATCCAGGAAAAAGGAAGTCCCATTGGTGCGCTTCTTACCTTACGCGACGCCGAATCGGTAAGGAGAATCGAAGACGAAATCGAAATGTCGCGACGGCTCTCAGCGAGTGGCCGTCTGACTCGCGGCGTGGGCCACGAGGTAAAGAATCCCATTAACGCCATTGTGCTGCACTTGCAGTTGCTGCAAAACAAATTGCAGCAAATCGACCCCGACACCCGGCGCCATATCGACATTATTGGGAACGAAATTCATCGGCTGGATCGCGTGGTGCAGATACTGGTTGACTTTACCCGGCCTCGCGATCTGCACCTGGAAGAAGTCGATCTCCGGCGCTTGCTCGAAGAAGTGGCCTTGCTGGCCGCACCCGATGCGCAACAGCACGGCGTCACTCTCACGCGCGATTTCCCGGCCGATCCATTAACCGTGAAGGTCGACAGCGATTTCATGAAACAGGCCATCCTCAACATTGTGCTGAACGGCGTGCAAGCGATGCCAAATGGAGGGGAACTCAGCATCACCGCCCGGCATGATGAGCACGTGGTCATTACTGAAATCACGGATCAGGGTGGCGGCATTCCCGCTGAAATCCAGGACAAGATATTTGAGCTGTATTTCACCACCAAGCAGGGCGGCAGCGGTATTGGCCTGGCGCAGACCTACCAAATCCTGCAATGGCACTACGGACTCGTAGAGTTCCAAACAACCGAGGGGAGAGGTACGACCTTCACTCTACGCATACCACTGGCCGAAACGACTTTGGATTCTCTCAAAGAGGTATCGGTCCGAGGATGAACCGAGCCCATATCGGCGTTTTGAACTCAAAAAATCAGTTTAGTCAACACACTATAGCGGGGGCGCCCGGCATCCAAATTGTCGTGGAGCCAATTTTAACGGCCTTGCTATTCATTGCCACGGTCGCTCGAGCGCACTTACAGCGGCGGCCTGTTATATGGTTCGCTCTTTTAGCCTCGGCGCAATGGGTGCCTTTCTCGCTTGCGCAGCGCGCCCTGGTTAAGCCCGGCCAAACCCTGATCCAGGCCTCGCCCTCAAAAACAAGATCGCCGCAAGCTGAGTCCAGCCGCTCGCACGCAGGAAATGCGCAGCCTTCTTCTCCCGCGACAACGGCAAAGCCAGCCACTGGGGCAGAGCCCGCTCCTGGCCAGGGTCAGCCATCGCAGCCCGGCAACAATGCCAACCAGCCACCCTCTTTGAGCGTTGGAAAGCAGAGCGCTAATCCTAAGAAGAAAGTGGTGCGTGAAGGCGGCACCGCCGATGCCAACCCTCAGCTCTCGCGTAGCATCAGCGACGCACAAGCCGCTCACGAGCGTCAGGTCACTGAAGAAATGATCGGCGCGGGAGAGGCGAATCTGCAGAAATTATCGGGGCGGCAATTGGATACCAATCGGCGCGAAACCGCGGAACAGGCGCGAGTCTTTCTGCAGCAGGCTCGTCGAGCCATGCAGGGCGGAGACCTGCAACGCGCGCATAATCTCGCGTTAAAAGCGCGTCTGTTATCCGACGATCTAATACAACACTAAACGGACTCGAGCGGTCCGATTCGAGCTCGCTTGAGGCTTGCGTTCCGGGTTCCATTCAGCGCGAGGCAAGACATCGACTACTTCCCTTTCGCGCGGGCGCTGTTCACCTTCATCAGCAAATCGCGAGCGGGCTGCTGCATGGGACCGTCTAGTTTCGCAATCTCGTTCAAAACGTTGCGGGCGTTATCGACCTTGTTCATTTTGGCGTAGGCGAATCCTAACCGATACATCGCAACCGCATAGCCAGTGGCGTCCTGTCCCTTCAGCAGTTCGGAGGCCGCTTTGAGTTCCGGCACGGCGGCTGCGGTCTTTTCTTGTTTCATATAGGCATACCCTAAAGTCGAATGCGCGGCGCCCGCCGAGAGTTTGCGAGAGCGGTCCGCATCAGCCGCGTCTGCATTTGAAAGCTCAATGACTTTCTGCGAGTAATTAACTGCCTTGGTGATACTGCCCGCTTTCGCGTCTTCGACGTAGGAATTCGCCAGGAGAAGCAAGACCGGAACACTCTTGGGATTCGCGGCCAATGCTTTTTCGCCGAAGGCCACCAGGCGGGCGGAGTCATTCAGTTGTCCCGGGCTAAGCGTGTAAAGGGCGTAGTTGGTAATGGACTCCTGGAATCGCGAATCAGGAAAAGCCGCGGTGAAGCGCTCGATGTAGTTCATGCGCGACTTGGGATCTTTCTCATCGACAATGGCGTTAAAGCCCGATGACTCCAGGAATTCGTACGAGTTCTTCGCCGCCTCCTTGCTCTCGGTTACGCTGCGGGCAAAGTCTGCGTCGTTAACTCCATCAGGCTTCGTCTTCCCTATGGCACTATAGGCCCCGCCTCCCTTGATGGCGTAGTCCATCACTTTGGAGTTGTCTTTGAGTTGCTGGGCGATCGTAGCTTGCGACACCAGTATGTCCAGATTGTTAGGCGAGCCGGCGAGCGCTTTGTCGCCATAGGCTAAGGCCTTTTGCAGGTCGCCGGTGCCCTGGTAAATTTGCGAAATCTGCCAGTTCCCATAAGCGACCGCGGCCAGATTGGATGAGAACTTCTGCGTGAAATCTTCATACATGGCCAGCTTCTTCTGGGCGTCCTGCTCATTAGTGATGGCTTGCAAAGCTTGGTCTTCGGGAGTGCCGGCAGGAATAATGATCTTGTCTTGAGACCGGCTTGCGAGGCAGAACAGCATGCAGCAACTGGCGAGGAGCAGCGGGTTCCGCTTCATGTTTCACCTCCAGACGGGAGAGCGAACGGGCTTTTAAGCGCGCATCGTAGCGCTGAAAGTCTCTACTGGCAAGGAAGAAAGTCACAGGGGAGGTCTGGACTGCTCGTTGCCACAGGCAGAGAAGCTTACTTTCTGCCCTCCCGCTTCTGAGCGATAACCAGCCCGCGAGGGGTGGGTAGCAGGACTACCGAGATAAGACCTTCTTGCTCCAGCTTCAAAGCCGCTTGCCGGACTTGTGCAAGGTGAGAGCTGGCATCATGCATCAGAATGACCCCGTTGGGACTAATTTGAGGCAGAAAACGGCGCACTTCCTGCTCACGGATCGGCATGTCGCTGTCACTAAAAAAAAGGTCAATCCTGCCATCGATCTTCATTTCGAGGCTCGATTGGTTGCGTAGATCGATCCTGCGGGCATACTTTGAGCTTGCGATGCGTTGCCGGGCGTTGGCATAGACCTTGGCATCGAATTCGCAAGTGACGACCGTCCCCCGCCCGTTTGCTTCCAAGCCCTCCGCAATCCACAACGTGCTGATGGCACTGAAGGTCCCAGTCTCGACCACGAGTTCAGGCTTCATAGTAGTCACCAGCGTCCGAATGAATTCCAGCACCTCGACTTCCGCCGTCATTGAATCGAACATGCTCCAACGCTCAGGGTGCGGACACTCCGGCGTAGCTCGATGGTATTCGGGCTGCAGCTGATCGCCAGTGCGTTCGATCTGCCGCAAGATTCGGTGTTCTTGTTTTTCTTTTTTGAAAAGGCGACGAAGGCCCATCTACGAAAGTATAGCTGCGCAGCGTAGCTCTCGCCTTCAGCTCTAATTTCGGATGCGGCTGCTTCCTGCGGCAGCCTACGATGAAGAGCGCACAGATGCTTGCGCCTGCATGGTGTTAAACTTTTGGGTTGAAATTCTCCTCCTGAAGGACTGATATGCCGGAAACTCTGCAGGCGATTGCCAATCCCTCCCCGCTAACGACGTTCACCGATGATGAAATTCTGTTTCGCGACAATATTCGCCAGTTTGCCGAGGAAAAGGTGCGTCCGTTAGTCAAGGAGATGGACGAGAAGGGCGTATTTGAAAAGAAACTGATCCAGGAGTTCTTTCAGTTGGGGCTGATGGGCATTGAGATCCCCGAGCAATATGGCGGGGGTGCGGGAAAGTTTTTCGATGCCATCCTCGCTGTCGAAGAACTTTCGCGCGTAGACGCATCGGCGGGAGTAATCGTCGATGTGCAGAACACACTGGTGAACAACGCGCTGCTGCGCTGGGGGAACGAGGAGCAGAAGAAGCGCTATCTGCCTCGCATGGCGACTGAACTTTGCGGCGCTTACGCCTTGAGCGAGGCGGGTTCGGGCAGTGACGCATTCGCGCTGCAGACCCGCGCTGAACTCAAGGGCGGCGATTACGTGCTGAACGGCCGCAAGCTGTGGATCACGAACGGCAAGGAAGCGGGACTCTTCGTTCTGTTCGCGAGTATCGATCCGTCGGCTGGATATCGGGGCATCACGGCATTTCTCATCGAAAAGGAATACCCCGGGTTCACAGTCGGCAAGAAGGAAGACAAATTAGGAATCCGGGCGTCATCCACCTGCGAGCTGATCCTGGAAGACTGCCGAGTGCCGAAGTCTAACGTACTGGGCGAGGTGGGCAAGGGATACAAGATCGCGATTGAAACCCTGAACGAAGGACGCATCGGTATCGGGGCGCAGATGGCCGGGGTGGCGCGGGGTGCGTGGGAACATGCGAGCAAGTACGCCCAGGAACGCAAGCAGTTCGGAAAGTCCATTGCCGAGTTCCAGGGTATCCAGTTTCAGATCGCGCAGATGGCGACTGAGATTGAAGCTGCGCGCCTCATGGTGTACAACGCCGCTCGCATGAAGGATGCCGGCGTTCCTTTTGTAAAGGAAGCCGCGATGGCCAAGCTCTTTTGCTCGCAGGTGGCGGAGCGAGTCACGTCATTGGCGATCGAGATTTATGGCGGGTACGGGTTCACCAAGGACTATCCGGTCGAGAAGTACTGGCGCGATTCGAAGATCGGCAAAATCTACGAAGGCACGTCGAACATGCAACTGCAGACTATTGCCAAGCTGGTAATGGGCGCAAAGTAGGCGTCTGGTGCGGCTTTGCGGGTACGGACGGGCAGCCGGGGAGGCATAGTCAAGCTGGCGCACACTCCAAAGTAACGCGACTGGTTACCTATAATGTGCAGCCGGTTGCACGTGGAAGACCTTGAGCCGAGAGCACTTCTCTGCCTAAACATTTATTTTCCAGCTACATACCCGGCCGGCAACTGATGGCTTGCAAGCTGCACTCTTAAGGGTGCCTGCCACTTGGGCAAAAAACCCGGGGTGCCTCGTGACCGCCGCTTCCGACATCAGCGTTTCCGTCTCTCAGTTTCCCGTGGTTGCGCTCAAGAAAAAGCGCAGCCTTCTGCCGGTTCTCACTTTGCTTTTTGTACTTTCCTACGTGCTGATGACGTACCTGATCATCGAGCAAGCCAAGACCATCGAATCGCAGCGTGGGCTGATCCGGACTCTATTCGGCGACAGCATCGAATTGACGACGATGAAAGGCAAGGCGGTGATGGAGCGGAATGCCGCCGCCGGCAAAGCACGCGCGCAGGAGCAGGAACACTCTCCAGCGGAGCCCGGCCACAAAACACAAAGCGATCACAAGAGCAATGAAGGCAAGGTCAAGAAACACGCTTTGCCGAAAGTGCCCCAGGCGGCGTCTGACAAGCCGGATGTACGCCGGGCGTTGCGCGCGATCTAAATATCCCAGGCGATCGTTTCGCAGTCAGGCAGTGATTCCCGGTTCGAAAGCAGTTGTACTGGAAAAAACCATGAAGGCCCTGACCCTAGCCGTGGTAATGTTTCTGTCGCTTCCTGTCCCCAGGTCAACTCCCCCAATTCCCACCCCTTCCGACCACTACACGCGGCTAGCGCGCAAGGGCGGCAAGTGGTATCTCAGCGACAATGGCCATGCGGTTTATTGCTATGGACCGGTCATGTTCGTGAACCAATTGCAAGGCGGGTTGCAGCGCGTAGCCACGTTCTGCCAGGGCGAGAAGCCGATCGTTCCGCTTAAGGACTAGCCCGCAGCGAAAAGCGCAAGCACGCACTTGCAATTATCCCGCCTGCAGCAACGGGGTTTTGTCGGCGCGCTCGAGTTCCTTTCGGTTCCAGTCGCCGAGGTTTGCCCCAGCATCGTACGTGCTTTGTAGAAAAGCCAGCAGCGCCTCGCGTGGAGAAGCGGCGTTGCGAGCATCGTCATACTTCAGCAAAAATTCATGCAGTTGCGGGTGATAGAACGCACCTGCCGGTTGAACCTTAGCAACGGAAAAGCCCGCAGGCTCAGGGGCCGCGTAGGCGTAAAACGCGGCATAGTTAATCTCACCGCTTCCCGGCCAGAAGCCGGCACTGATCACTTCATGAGAGTAGGCTTCGCGGGTGATGGGATCGGCACCCTCGCGTAACGGCGCACGCCGTCCTGAGAAGCGCGTGACCGCCAGATCGAAGCTTCCCCAGAAAAAGTGCACTGGGCTCGCCTTGCCCACAAAATCAGATCGGAAATCCTTAAAGATGCTGTCGACGGCGAGAAGGATACGCCAGAACCGGCTGGCATATTCCGGATCGTAGGAGGCGTGCTGAGTGTCCTGTTCGAAGGGAATGGGGTTGGGAATCTCTACGGGTGTGGTCCAGATTTTTACGTGGATTCCGAGCGACTGCAACGCGGCTATGAATTCGCGGTAAAAGTCGGCGACGGAGCGCGGCTTAAGAGGCAAGAGCTGGGTTGCTCCCCGGCTGGTTTGAATCGAGAGATGGTGGCGCAAGAAGTCGAACTGGACTTCAAAAACTCCTGCTTCGTAGGGGATGGGCGAGGTCGTCAGGCCGACGGAGTTGACGTACAGGGGGACTTCCCACCAGTGATTGATTGGCGGACAAAGGGCGAGACGCACCTTGCCGACGACCTGAGTCCACATGTGCAAGGTTGAGCAGGTGTCGACCCAGGCTGAAAGCGGCAGCTCAGGCCAGGAAGTTTGGCTGTTGGTGAAGTCAGAAGAAGTCATGGGGCGATCTCTCAAGGACAAGTAAAAGGTGAAAAGACTGGTCCCCAATGCGTTGACATTATGGGCGCGCGGCGCGACAGAAGCAAACCAGGGGACGTAACGCGTGCCGATTGGCCCGGGCAAGGAGTCTTGGTTGTGGAAAATTCTTAGACACCGCCGAGGTGTCTTGAACGTAAAAACTGTGAAATGAGAGGAAAGTTCCTGGAACTGAAATTCGATCACGGCAGAGGCATCAGCGCCGAAAAGGCGCGTCTGATGGGCAGTGTGCAGAATTCTTCATATTGACAGTACACAGGATGAGGAACAAAATTCTTTGCCTCTACTACCCGCGGTAGGGGCAAGCGTCGTTTCGAAGTGTCTCCAATAACCCTTAATCACCGACTAGGTAAAAAAAGCAATCCAGCCTTAAGGAGGCTAATTTGACGAGAGCATCACGTTCCCTCAGTGTTGTGCTTGTTACGCTGTTGCTGGTTTCAATGGCAACATTAGCGAGCGCGCAGTCGTCATCTCCGTTGGAAAACCTTCCGTATTCCGGCGGCGTGCTGATGGGTCGCGCGATCCGTGCAGGACGGGTGCAACTTCCCGCTCCGAGTATCCGTCCATCTGCTCCACCGGTTGTGACCTGCAGCCCGGCACCCTGCACTCTGCCGAACACCAACGTGTCGAAGAGCGCGGTACTGGCGAACGAAACACCGATCGTGATCAATCCGAAAAACCAGCTGCAACTTCTCAGTGGCGCGAACGACTACGCGTGCGCAGGCATCCAGGGCTTCTACTTCTCGCCTGATGGCGGCACGACGTGGAACCGCAGCTGCCTGGGATTGCTCTCTGGCGCAAGCGGCGACGGCGATCCGAACGTAGGCTTCGATCTCAACAATGTTGCCTACGCCGCGGGTATCGATGCATTGTCTTCGGGCGCGACCAACATCGTGTGGTCGAAGTCCACTGACCAGGGTAAAACCTGGAGCGCAGTGAAGGTCGCGGTTGCGAACTTCTTCAGCGGCGGAATTGCAGACAAGCCGTGGATGGAGATCGACACCCGGCCGGCCAGTTCCTTCAAGAACAACATCTACATTTCGGTCACGCAGTTCGCTACCAACAACAACTCCACCATTACGGTGTCGCATTCGGCTGATGGCGGAGCAACCTGGTCGAACGCAATCGCGGTGGATTCGACGCAAGTCTATCCTTCGGTTGACCAGTTCAGTGATATGGCGACCGGAGCGGATGGAACCGTGTACGTGACCTGGATGCGCTGCACCGCCAATGGTCCTTCGGGCGATTGCGGCGGCACCACGGCTACGTTCTACGTTTCGAAGTCTTCGGACGGCGGCAACACCTGGACGTCGCCGACCAAGATTGCAACCGCGGCCCTGGCTCCTGATCCGGGCTTCTGCTGCTTCTACGGCTCGCTGCCCAACACCGACGAGCGCGTGAGCAACATCCCGGTGGTCGCGATCGACAACAGCAATGGCGCGAACAACGGAACGCTGTACGTGACGTACTACAACTGGACTGGCTCGTTCATGCAGGTTCTGGTCACCCGCTCGCATGACGGCGGCACGACCTGGACTGCGGGAGTGCCGGTAGCACCTTCGACGGCTACGCATGACCAGTTCTTCCAATGGCTGAATGTGAGCCCGGGAGGAATAGTCGGCGTAAGCTGGGATGATCGGCGCAACGACCCATCGAACATCAACTATGAGTCGTTTGCGGCGTTCTCGAACGATGGCGGAAAGTCGTTCAGCAAGAACTTTGACTTATCGGCCAAGCCGTCGAATCCGTTCAACGATGGCTTCGGCGGGTTCTTTATTGGCGACTACACCGGCAACGCGTGGGTGGCAAACAACACGCTGCTGGTGGTCTACACCGACACCACGACCGGCATCGACCAGGACTTCATGGTGGGCGAACGGTTGAAGTAAGAACTTGTATTCGCCTCATGGGCCCATCCGCGCGAAGCGGATGGGCTTTTTTCTTGAGCCGTGAGGAGGGCTGGGACTCAGGCAGGGAGCCGACGCCGGCAGGAATTGAGAGGGGCGGTGCTCGCAGCGACGGGCAGGGTGAGGGCGCTTAGGGTGCGGGTAGCTGAGGGCGGATAGGCTGAGGCGGTTTACAATTAGGGGAGTTCGGGCATTCAATCGGTCTCTATTCCCGCCGGCCGTCATGCGGCACAATAGAGAAGCCAGCGAGTGCGCCTGTAGCTCAGGTGGATAGAGCATCTGCCTTCTAAGCAGAGGGTCGCCCGTTCGAGTCGGGCCAGGCGCGCCATTCTCCCTTCGGATACCCGCTTCTTTTCCAACGGTTCGAGAGCGTTATGGGATAATGCGCGTCACAGAAGCGCAGCGTGGCTGGCATCCGAGTAGTGTCTTGGAGGCGGTCCGGTATGAAGCGGCTGGGGTCTTCGGATTTCATTACAGGGTTGCTAGTTGTCGCCCAGATGCTACTTCCCTCGATGATGTGGGGGCAGTTTGAGACGCGGAGAAGCGTCCCGGTCCTGCCTGGTCCCAATTCCGTGGCAGTTAGTGACTTCAATCACGATGGGAAATTGGACATGGCG
>DASRFR010000042.1:0-3171 GCA_035651455.1 Terriglobales bacterium | reverse complement strand
CGGACGCGATCGAGGAAATCTACGAGCCTTTCCTGATCCAGATTGGATTTCTGAATCGCACGCCGCGGGGCCGCATGGTCACGCAACTCGCCTACGAGCACTTCGGCATTAAGCCTGCACGGCCGCAGAACACGTTGTTTTAGAACCCCAATGAAGACGACCCAGCTCGCGGCGATCATGGAGCGAGAAGGCGATGGCTTTGTAGGTTCGACCTCCACTTAGACGGCGTCACCCGCGCCGGCGTGCTCAACGGCGAATCGCAAGATGCTTGGACGAGTGGTGGATCCAACTCGGTCTGGGCTCAACGGAATGGTGGCGTCCCGGGAACGGCCCTGGTCGAATGACAAATGAGGGAGGAGAGACCGTCCAGATCAAGGGGAGGGACCTGGTTTGCGGGGCAGAAGCTTCGCTTCGTACAGCTCGTGAAACAACTTACAAGTCGCGCCCATAGGCATCGTGAAATGCATCCGTGACCGTCGGCCGAATGCCCGCCACACGCCCGATCAGCCCTGCACGCGTGGAGACGGCCATTTTGGTCATCACCAGGCGCAGGAATGCCTTGACGGTGTTCGGGCTGATGTTCATCTTCTGCGCGATCTCCTTACTGGTCATTCCCTGCAGCAGATATCCCACAGCTTCCCGCTCCCGCGCCGTCAGGTTGAAGCGGCTGCAAATGTGGTGCAGCATCACCTCGGGCGAACTGGCGCGCTCAAGCAGAATCGCAACGGTGCAGGATGAGCGCTGGCCATGCATATCGAGGGAATAGCGCGTGTACGTGTATTGCCTGCGGCCGGATGCGAATTCCCGTACTTGCCGTGCGCCGCTGGGGGCGTCGTGCTTGAGCGCGTCCGGCAGCTTTTCCGCCAAAAGCGGGGCCAGGCGTTTGCCTGGGGCGGGCTTTTGGGGGTACGTAAGGATCTGAACGGCTTCGGCGTTCCAGGCGATGGGACCGACGGCCGGATCCAGCAGGATCAGTCCCGGCAGCGAAACCACAGGAGTACGCCCGTTTGTTTTCGGTTGACTTGACATATGTTTAACGCTCCACCATCGGAGCTTTCTCCGAATTTACGCAATGCACTGTCGAACCCTGCATCTCCAAATTGTTTCCCTACCTACTTCCTTGTTCGCCGGCACGTCTCATGCGTTCCTCAATGCACGTGAGCCGTAAGCCGGTCCTGATTGACTCCGTTGACGGTCGGTGTGATGAACCCGCCAGGCTGCTGCACTGTCAGCAGGGTGTCACCGACGCTGGCGGGATCGAACTGAACCGTCGTGGCGCTGCTCCCACCCGTGAGCATGGGGCTGCCTACGATCGTCCCGACCGATGGTGTACCGCTGGTCACGGCAAGGTTCATGTTCTGACCACCGCGAAGCGCCTGCTCGGCCTGTTGGGCATGGGTAACGGGGTCCAACTGCCATGCCCGGATGCCCAGCGACACGTTCGAGCCGGTCGCGAGCACGGAGAAGTCCTGGGCAATTTCGCCAGCTGGGTTGGTCAACACCAGACCGCTAGGCGTTAGCTCAACCGTGAGAGTGCCGGAGGTCCAACCGGGAGCGCTTGCGGTCAGCGTTACGGTTCCGGAAGCATTCAAAGCCTGAATGTAGTACAGCGGTATGGTTTTGAACGTCCCTTGGACCGTCAACGTGATGCTTTGGGAACCGGCGGCGGTTGGGCTGTTGGAGAGCAGCACGTCCGGACTGCCGCTGGTAATGGTGACCTGAAGGTTCGAAGGGGCGGCCGTGTTCAGGGAGCCGCTGGCCTGGGTTTGCAACTGGTAGCCAATCCTGTTGGTAGGCGCGTTCAGCGAAATCGCCGGCGCGGTCACCGTCGCTGTAACCTGCGTCTGGCTGGAGGGCGTGCTGAAACCGGCAACGCTTGGGACACCCACACCGAGCACCGTGGTTCCCTGCCCGGCCGGCTGGAAGCTCCCAGTGACCGTCGATTGGCCCGGCTGGAAGGTGACTGAGTTTGTTACCGTCCCCACGTTCGTATCATTGCTGGTCAGTGGCACAGTGACGGTGAGGCCTCCGCGTACCTGACCCGAGCTTACGGGAGCGAGCGTCGCAGGATTCAGCTGCATGACGGAGACAGAAATTGTGGAAGGCGGCGAAATTGTCGTGGTGGAGAAGGTCTGGGCTCCCTGAGGACCGGCAACGACGAACCCGGACGGATTCAAAGCCACCTGTGCAGTCGCGTTGGCATACCCGGGCGCAGATGCAGTCAATGTGATGGCGGTATTCGAAGGAGCGATCCCCTGGATGTAATAGCCCGGCAGAATTCTCGAGTTCCTGGGAACGATAACGGTAATGCTTGCACTGCCCTGGACGGTGCCATCGGTTGACAACAACACCACGGCCGGATTGCTGCTGGTGATGGTCACCGGCAAGTCGGCGCTGGGGGCTACCTCCAGGAAGCCGCCAGCGAGGGTCTGCAGGTTGACGCCGACAGTGGCCTGGCCGAGGTTGATGTGCGGTCCGGTAACCGTCGCCGTGATCGCGGCCCCCGTTACCGGCAGTTGGAAACCGACAGGCGGATCGGCGGTTATCGTGGTGGTGCCCTCCGCTTGGGGATGGAAGGCGGGGCCGTTGACCGTGGAGGAGCCGCCTTGGAAGACCGCCGGGCTGTTCACTATCGTGCCGGTGGCGGTATTGGAACTCGAGACTGGCACGTTGACCGACAGTCCGCCGCGCAGGCGCACATCACCTGCAACAACGTTCAGGCCGGCGTCGAGTTGCGCGATCTTGACCTGAATGCTGGTGTCGGCCGACAGCGTGCTCGTGGTGAAGTTGGAGCCGTTGATGAGGAAGCCGGATGGGGCGAAGGTGACCGCAGCCGTGGTGGCGATATAGCCCGGAGCACTTACCCGAATCTGGGCGGTGCCGCTGGAAACCCGCGCCTGGGCCCAGAATCCAGGGAAGAGAGCGTTGAATCCGGCTGGAATCGGAAGCGTGACTGACGGCTGTCCAAGCACGGTGGGATCCGTGGCCAGGAGCAGCTTGGTGGGGTCGCTGCTGCTGATGGTCACGTTTAGCGGCGCAGCCGGAGGATTGTCAACCGAAGCAGTCGCCAGTACCTCCAGGTTGTATCCCAGGCTGAACGAGTTCAGGCTCAACTGGCCGTTCGCTGTCGCAGTGCCCGACAGCGCCACCGTGTGCGGGCTGCCGGACGCA
>DASRFR010000041.1:0-54258 GCA_035651455.1 Terriglobales bacterium | reverse complement strand
AATCTGGACGAAGGACTGTGGCGGGTGCTGCGGTATCCCTCGCGCGAAGTCATCGTGCATTTTCCCGTTAGCATGGATGACGGACGGATCGAGATGTTCACCGGCTACCGGGTGCAGCACTCGCAGGCGCGGGGCCCGGGTAAGGGCGGGATCCGGTACGCGCCGGATGTGACCCTGGACGAGGTGCGCGCGCTGGCCAGCTGGATGACCTGGAAATGCGCGGTGGTGAATATTCCGTTTGGCGGCGCCAAGGGCGGCGTGATTTGCGATCCCCACAAGATGTCACTCGGCGAGTTGGAGCGCATGACGCGGCGTTACACAGCGGAGCTGTTTGAGTTTATCGGACCTGAAAAAGACGTGCCGGCGCCGGACGTTAACACCAACGAACAGATTATGGCGTGGATGATGGACACCTACTCCATGCACTCGCGGAAGACAGTGACGGCAGTGGTCACGGGCAAACCACTGAATATCGGCGGATCACGAGGACGGCGCGAAGCGACCGGGCGCGGAATCATGATCGTTTGCGACGAAGCGATCCGAAAGTTAGGCCTGCAGCCCGAGTCGACCCGGGTGATCGTGCAGGGATTCGGCAATGTCGGTTCTAATGCCGCGTTTCTCATGCACAAAACCGGGTACAAGATCATCGGCATCGCCGAGGTCGGGGGCGGGCTGTACAACCGCCAGGGAATCGACATGGAGGCGCTATGGGATTTCCGTCAGCGAAACGGCGCCATTCATGGGTTTCCGGGAGCGGAGAAGGCGGATTCGTCGGAGTTGCTGGTAACAGATTGCGAAATCCTGATCCCTGCGGCAACGGAAAACCAGATCACGAGCCGCAACGCCGATCAGGTAAAGTGCCGAATTCTGGCGGAAGGCGCCAACGGCCCCACGACCGCAGCGGCCGATGACATCCTTGCAGAGAAGCGCGTATTCATCATCCCGGATATCCTGTGTAACGCGGGCGGCGTGACCACGTCGTATTTCGAATGGGTGCAGGACCGCCAGGGTTATTTCTGGAAGGAATCCGTAGTAAACGAGCAACTGGACCACATCATGAAGACTGCATTTGAAGATGTTGTCCGGTACTCGGAAACGCATGGCGTGAACAACCGTATTGCAGCCTACATGCTGGCCATCGACCGGGTGGCGTACACCATACGGCAGCGGGGCATTTACGCCTAGCCGAACCAAGACATTTAAGCATCCGAAGTAACGTGATATCGCGCATCTACGGCTCTCACGCGCCATGGGCCCGCTCCGCAAACGAATCGCATGTACCATAGTGCCGTCCGGTACACTTACAACCTTCGTATTCGCGCCTGCCACTTCTGTCTGCAAACAGGAGATGAAGATGAAAACAAGTAGATTGAGGCAGAAACTTCTCAGCTTGTCGGTAGCCGTTTTCCTTGTAGGACTGCTGAACTGGCCGGCCCTGGCGCAATCATCCACAGGCCAGACGGACACGACCAGTTCCGCGACGACGACCACCACCACGACGACCAAAAAGCACCGCAAAAAGAAGAGTGATGCGGATCAGGCGGCGTCCGATACCACGACCAGTTCAGCGGCAAGTAGCAACAGCGAAAGCAACGGTACAAGTTCGAAGAAGAAATCACATAGGAAGAAGAGCACCAAAACCGATAGCACCGCAACCGATTCGCCGGCGGCCTCAACTCAAAGCAATGGTGAGAGCCAACCTACCTCTCACAAGAGAACTCGATCGAGCAAATCGGCGGAATCAGCAGCATCGTCGGAAGGCGCGGTGGCGGCGCCCAGTTCCAGTTCGTCATCCACGACCACCACGAGTTCCACTCCCGGGGCAACGACGACTACAACCACTACGACCAGCACGCGCCACAAGTCATCGAGCACGGCTGACAATGGCGTGAGCGCGAGCGATGTTGCGTCCGCCAAATCCAGCGGCCAGGTGTGGGTAAACCTCGACAGTGGCGTCTATCACAAGGGTGGACGCTGGTATGGCAAGACGAAGAATGGCAAGTTCATGAGTGAAGCGGAGGCTAAAGCGGCCGGGTACAAGCCATCACAGAAGGACTGAAGCTACTCTGTTCCAAGGAGAAGACGAAATGAATTCTAAAAATCTCGCTATTCGAATGCTGGGATTGGTCTTTGCACTGGCGCTGCTGGTCAGCATGGGGGGCGCCCAGACCAACTCGACAACCAAAGACTCCGCCAGTAAAGCGACGATGTCGAAGTCTGACCTGCTTGATATCAACTCCGCCAGTAAAGACCAACTGGATGCGCTGCCAGGGATTGGCGACGCCTATGCGCAAAAGATAATCGACGGACGTCCCTATGCGAAGAAGACCGATCTGGTGAAGAAGAAGATTATTCCCCAGGCGACTTACAACAAGATTAAGGATCAGATTATCGCCAAACAAAAGTAGGCATGACGCGACCTGAAGCGGAGCGGATAAACAAGTCTCGGGGTGGTTGATCCGGCGACCCCGGACATTCACGGCAGCTCCGGTCAATCTGCGGGCTTCGCGAACCTACGTTTCCAGGAACACTTTCCTTCGTTGCGCTGGGAAGGAGACGTGGAGGATAATCGAGGGTGACGCTGCGGCGCTTGCCGCAACTGTCGCCAGACGCAGCAGTGAATCTGCCCAATTACATTACGCTTAGCCGTATCGTCAGCGTACCCCTACTGATCTGGATTCTCTCAAGTAACCGATTTACCAGCGCACACGGCGAAAAAGAGTTGCTGGCGTCGGCGCTTTTTATTCTGGCATCGATGACGGATGGCATCGATGGCTATCTGGCGCGCAAGCGGGGACAGATCACGACGATCGGAATGCTGCTCGATCCGCTTGCGGACAAACTGCTGATCGCGGCCGCTTTCATCACACTGGTGCAGTTCAATCCCAGCCTGGTGCCCGCATGGATGGCGGTGGTGATCGTTGGCCGTGAGTTCCTGGTTAGCGGGCTGCGCTCGATTGCCGCTTCGGAAGGTTTCACGATCGAAGCTAGCGATCTGGGCAAGTTCAAGATGGTGGTGCAGATTGTTTCCGTGGTAGCGGTGATCCTGGCGCATCGCTGGAAGGAATGGCCGGTTTACGGTCATTACTTTTTCCCGGTTTACTGGATTGCGCTCTTCGCCATCTGGTTCATGGTGGCCCTGTCTCTGGCTTCCGCCATCGACTACTTTGCCGCATTCTGGTCGAGGATAGACCGCGAAGTTGTGAAGCGCCGGCGGCGCGCTTTCGTCCTGAGCCGACGCAGGAAGCGCGATGTCGCTGCAACCTGAAAAATCGTCCGCTCTTCCGCCCTGCGCGCCACACCCCGCCGCACCGAATCCAGGAGAATTTTCACAAGACGAAAGAAGGCAACTCCTGCAACTGGCGCATGATGCGATTGCAGCGGCTATAGACAACCGAGAGATATCGCTGGAAGCCCCCTCCGAGCACCTGGCCGAACGTCGTGGTGTTTTCACTACTCTGTATTTGCATAAGGAACTTCGCGGGTGTGTGGGTTACGTTTTCGCGGTGATGCCGCTATATCGGGCGGTAGCTGAAACGGCAAAAGCCTCCGCCTTTGAAGATGCCCGTTTCTGGCCGGTGACAAAGGAAGAAGCGCCGCATCTGCGCGTCTCCCTCAGTGTGCTTTCGCGGCTGCAGCCAATTCGACCAGAGGAGATCGAGATCGGAAAACACGGGCTCGTCGTCAGTTCCGGCGACCGCCGAGGCCTTCTCCTGCCGCAGGTACCCGTTGAACACCACTGGGGCCGGGAAACGTTTTTGGAACAAACCTGCCGAAAAGCCGGCTTAGGGGACGATGCATGGCGAAAAGGGGCGCTTCTGGAGGCGTTCACTGCGGAGATTTTCGCCGATGAGGGCTGCCAACTTTAGCCCGGAAGAGTTCGATTTCCGCGCAGGGGATCAGGAGAGACGGCGTCGCGAAAGGCGGGCTCTTACCGAAAGAAAAGGACGTGAATGTCGGCCGGGATCAGGGAGCCCAATACCAGCAATACGACCGCTAATAACGCCAATTCCATAGCCACTCCCAAAGCGAATAACAGACACTAGCTCTAGTCTAAACACAAACCAAGATGACCAAGGTTATCGGGTCCAAGGTCTCCTGCTACAAAGCTGGGATGCTGGAAGTGAACGGCAGGGTTTCATTTGGCGTTCAGGGTAAGGAGAAACGGGGGAAATGCCCCCGTTTCAAAAAGCTGATTGGAATGGTGTATCAGTTCACTGCAACTGCGCCTGGGCGTTTTGCTCATCCACTTCAACCGCGTCACCGACATGGACATCCTCAAGTGCATAGACGATCATGCCGGTCGCGGTGGTCGGGGTTACACCAATAACCACAATCTCTCCGACTGCACGCCGCGGCATATCCTGCACGTAAATTTTCGGCCCCTTGTTATCGGTCAACAAATTAGGCTGGATCGAGGGGGGGTGAGCCTGGGAATCATCAGCGGTGGAGGCACGGAACGAGAGCGAATCCACGGGATCCTGCAGATCAGCGGTGTAGGATCGCACGGCCCGGAAATAATCGCCCACTTTGACGCCCTGGTTGGACCCAATGTTGATGTACACCTTCATGCCAGTGCCCAGGACGGAGTCAAAGTCCTTGCCCATCAGGATGCGACCGCTCAGCTTTCCGGTCGGGGGAACAAAGACGTCAAAACGAGTGGGCGGGTGGAAGCTGATTGCCGGCTTCTCTACGAACGGAACTGCGATGTCACCGGGAACCACCGTGTCACAACTGAATTCAATTTGCGCAATGGCCATCTTGTGGCGCGTGTCGATGATGCGAATGCGACCTACTTCTGAATACGGCTGCCCTGCCGCCCGGATCGCAGCATGTTGCCCTGTGTAACTCTCGTAGCGGTTAGGGTCGCGTAATTCTCGGACAATGGTGTATTGCTGCCCGGTCTGGTAGCCGCGACCGTAGAGATAGAGTATGTCGCCGTTGGCATACTTTGTTGAACTGGGGCTTTGCAAACCGCCCCCGACAAAGTTGGCATTGGGCAGCAATTGCTTGTTGATGAAACCCGCACAGTAGAGGTCCGCGTTAGTCGGAGTCTGGATGCGCTCAATGGGAAAGCTCGCGTTCGTGGCCAGAGTTCCTGCTGGAGTCGTCGAGGGGGCACTCGCCGAAGCGGAATTCTCAGCCTGCTGAGCGGAGGCCGCAATGGCCACCATCAAGAACAGTAACAATCCTGTTTTCTTCATCTTACCTCCGAGTGTCACCGCCAATTCCCGCGACTAGACGACACGACAGCTCACGAATGGAGCGGCTTAGCCGGAAGGTAACAACCGGGTAGGTGCCGGTCAAGGTTACGAGGGTGTCAGGCACCGCTGGATTGACTGAAGATGGGAGCGCTGCCTGCATCAGAAATGGACTGCAGGCGTTGAACTTTTTAGGGTTGCTGCTAATCCGTTGTTGCATCTGCAAATAGGCCCCTGTAATATCGCGCCGACCTTTGCACATTTACCAACAGATGCCTTTAGCGCAGAGTAACTACGGCACTCGCTTTCTGCCCCTGCGAATGCCGAAGGTCTGTGTGGCCGTAACCGGCTCAGATCCCGCCGAAATGGTGGACAAAGCCGAGGCCTTGGTGCGCGATAACCCTTTTGTTGAGTTCAGATTAGACTACCTCCCCCGGCCCGGGCTCGCGATCCCCAAGGTCAAGCAATTCCTGGAGTTGAACCCGCACGTAGTAGCAATCGCGACATGCCGCCGCCAACTCAATGGAGGGAAGTTTCGCGGCTCAGTACCGTCCCAACTGGAGGTGCTTTCGAAGGCGGCCTCAGTGGGATGTCAACTCGTAGACCTGGAGCTCCAGACAGCGGTAAAGTGCAAGCCTGAGCAACTACAAAAGCTGCGCACCCGAGCAGCGCTGATCCTTTCGTCGCATGACTTCCGAGGAACCCGCAACCTCGACCAAACCCTGCAAAAGATGATTTCCATCCCGGCGGACTTCTACAAGGTTGTGAGTACAGCAACCACGCTGTCCGACAACGTTACGATGATGAAATTTCTGGAGCGGAACAGCGACAAGCACGCGCTCATTGGCGTCTGCATGGGCGAGCAGGGGATTATCAGCCGGGTAGTGGGACTGCGGGCGGGGAGTGTTTTTACATTTGCCGCTGTAAGCACGGAAGAGGCAACCGCCCCCGGACAGGTGACAGTTCAGGACCTGAGGAGCGTCTACCGCATTGACCAGGTGGACGCGGCCTCACGCATTTATGGGGTTGCGGGCGACCCGGTGTCGCATTCGCTGTCGCCACTCATTATGAACGCCGCCTTGAGACGGGAGAACGTGAACGGAGTGTACCTTGCCCTGCATGCAAAAACGCTAAAAGACCTGATGACGTGCGTACGTGAAATTCCGATCCACGGCCTCAGCATCACGATGCCGTACAAGGAAGCTATTCTCGAGCACCTGGACAACACCGACTCGCACACCACCAAAATTGGTGCGTGTAATACCGTAGTGCGAGCGCAGGACGGCAAGCTGTATGGGTTCAACACGGACACCGCCGGAGTGGTGCGGCCGCTGGAAAAGAGAATAACCCTGGAAAGCTCCAAGATATTGGTGATTGGAGCGGGTGGGGCAGCGCGAGCCGCCGTTTTTGGACTAAAGGAGCGCGGGGCCGAGGTCTGGATTATGAACCGCAATGCTGTGCCAGCTCAGAAGTTGGCGCGCCAGGCAAAGGCCCGGACGTTGAAGCGAGCCAATTTAAAAAAATTGTCGTTCGATGTGATCATTAATGCGACGCCTCTGGGAATGGGCAGTAACCACGAATCTCCTCTGAGCGAGAACGAGATCAATACGAAATACGTCCTCGATATGGTCTACGATCCGCCGCAAACGACATTCATGAAGATGGCGCAATCGCGGGGCGCGCAGATTATCCCGGGAGTCGAAATGTTCGTGCATCAGGCGGCACGGCAGTTTGAGATCTGGACGGGAAAGCCCGCGCCCTGGGATGAAATGTTGCGCGTGATCCAGATTGCCCAGCAGGCTAGGGCTATGGCGAAAAACGGATCGAAGAAGAAATAGTTGCTGCGCTTCTCTGCTGATGGTCTCGCAGGGAGCTTCTTCCGAGCGACCCCATCCCCGCAGAAACCTGTCAGCTGCCCCAAACCGCAGAAGCAGCAGCCAGTAAGCTAAGGGCGATAACGGAGGCTGTGATCCCGAAAGCCCCGATCGCTGTTGTTTTCATTGCCTTCATCGTGCCGTCTCCTCGTTTGTTGACTTGCTCTGACTTTCTGCCACGGGTATCAGTAGACTTGCGACCATTCACTGCAGGACGCCTTACTCGTCAGGATCACCGACGCCGTCCACGCTCTCCGCCCCGGTGCTGTCGGCGGCAACAGTAGCTCCCCAAATTACCGAACTGCCCCAGATGACGCTGTAACCTTGGACCGTCGAGGTACCCCAGACAACGGAGCTGCCCCAGATGACCGAGGTCGAATTGAGAAGGACCGAGCTGCCCCAGATGACGGAACTGCCCCAGATGACAGAAGAATTCCAGACCGACGAAGAGTCACCCTGGAGCACAACGTTGCCGAAAGTGTCTCGCGTCGCGATGGGGGAACGCGCACTACCTTGAGCGAGATCGAAGTTCGACAGGGCTGCGGGAATGTCCAGATACCCTGCCCCGACGGTGAACACGTCATACTGGTGCTCGTAGCTGACGCCGGCCAGAGTGAACGAGTCAAACTGTGGGAATAACATCTTGTCCGCGGTCTTCATCAGCCGGGCCTTCACCTGGTCGGCTGTGAGAGATGGGTTCTGCTGCAGGACCAGCGCCACGGCTCCGCTTACAACCGGGGTGGCCATACTGGTGCCGCTCAGGCTGAAGTACGACGGATTCAAGAGTGAGTCATGGGCTCCGGAAACCTCATTGCCCGGATGCTTGGCGTCGAGCGTGCTATGGGGCGCCCGAAGAGAAATGACATTGTTACCCGGAGCTACCAGGTCAGGCTTGACGACGTGGTCAATGAGCGTCGGTCCCTTTGAACTGTAACTCGCGATTCGGTCGTCCGTGTTAGCGGCCGTGCCCATGGTGCGAGTTGCGCCCACGGTGACTGCGTAGGGATCATTGCCGGGCGCTGAGATCATGCCGTATCCGTGGGTGCCCAGAGCATTGTCACGGCCCCAATTGCCTCCGGCAACCACCACCACAATTCCCGACTGCCACGCTGCCTCAACTGCCTGGCATAGGGGGTCTTGCGCGTTGCTTTCATACACCCTGCGGCCCAGCGAAAGATTGATCACGCGAATCTGGTAGGTGTTTTTGAGTGCAATAGCGCGTTGCAGAGCAGCGATGACATAAGAATCGTGGCCGGCGCCAGTCGCATCCAGCACTTTGAGATTGACCAGGTTCACTTTTGGCGCGATGCCGAAGTATTCGTGGGAGACATTGGCTCGATTGGTCTCTCCATTTCCTCCGGACATAGTACCGTTGCCCGCGATGATGCCGGCAACGTGAGTACCGTGTCCGTAGCCGTCGGAGGCGTCCGTACCCGGCACAAAACTCTGGCTGTAAAGAATGCGCGACGCGCCGGTGACCGGATCGTGTAGGTCCGGATGATCGGTGATGCCGCTGTCAATTACCGCTACGGTAACCCCGGAGCCGTCCCAGCCATAACTCTGAGCGACATCCGCGCCGACACTCTGCTGAAAATGGTCATTGGTAGTCTTGATGCTGCGATCGGGGGAAATGTACGCGACCTCGGGATCGCGCGCTAATGCCTGAATTGCGTTGAGGCTCAGACTGAAGCTACCGCCACGAACCAGGGAAAGACTTCGCCGAGAGATGCCACCCAGGTTGCCTACTTTGGCGAGGTGAGAACGGTTGAGCGGTTTTCTAAACTGCACGATCACGTTCGCATGCTGGCGAGAGAGCTGTGACGTCCTAGTATGACCCAATATGTAGGACAATTCAGGCGACAACCTCTGCGCAATCGGGCCAATCGAGTCCGTTTCGACGACAGTTCGCCGCTGCGCGAGCGCCGTGCCGCTCATAAAAAAACAGACTGCAGCTAGAGCTGTGGGAATAGCCGTCGCGAACGCTGCGTGGGCGAAACTGGCCAGGACTAACTTCAACTTCGGCAACATGGCGCGTCTCCCGTCAGGCCGCCGGGAAAGACTCCCGCGGCCGCGAATAGATGTGCACCGCCGATACCAACTGAGAACCCCTAACAGAACGCTGGAGATCAACCACTTAGCTTGAACGGCACGCTTTTGACACAGGACAGATTGGCCGAGAGGCGGTCTAGAGGCACCAGCGCGATCCGTTCTAACGTTCGAGGTACCAAGGTAGTAGCCCTTGCTGCGAGATCGAGGACAAATTGTCTCGGTCGTTTCGAACTGCTGAACACGCCTTGTAGTTCTGCGGGAAGCAGCCTGGTTTCGGTCACCGAAATGAGTTACGAAAGTTTCGAGGAATTTCTGTAATGCTTTGATATTGCACAACTTAGCTGGTATCACTCAACAGAGCGCCGTTTTGTGCCCTCGCCCCGGCGCCAACGAGGAACGCCAGCAAATATGTCGGGCAAAGCACAATCCTGGCAGCACATGACCGGGACGGCGCGCACGTATATTAGCGCCGTGGTCGTCCTGGGCTCGTGCGTTCTTGGCTACGCAGTTTGGCATCACACAAGCGGCGACCCGCTGAAGTTCGTTTGCTATCTGATTGTGGCTACGCTGGCGTCGCGAATGAAAGTCAACCTGCCCGGAATCACGGGCACGATGTCGGTGAACTTCCTGTTCATCCTGCTGGGCATATTGGAACTGAGCTTCGGAGAAACCCTGGCATTGGGTTGCGCGGCGATCCTGGTGCAATGTTTCTATCGCGATCGCCCGCGACCCGTTCAAGTAATTTTTAACATTTGCGCAACGTCGTTTGCGATCGGTGCGGCGTACGCGGTTTTCCACCTGGCCATTTTTCACGGCAGAGTCAGCAATTCATCCGTCCTGCTCCTGATCACCGCATCCACATACTTCGTGTGCAATACCGTTCCGGTGGCGGCAGTGATTGCGCTGACCGAGCATAAGTCGCTGAACAAGATCTGGTCAGAATGCTATTTCTGGTCATTTCCGTATTACCTGGTGGGCGCGGGAATCGCCGGCCTTATGAGCTGGTTGAATGGCATCGTCGACTGGCAGATGTCGTTGTTGGTGCTTCCGGTGGTGTACCTGATTTATCGCTCATACCGCCTTTATCTCGGGAAACTGGAAGACGAGAAGCGGCACGTAGAAGACATGGCCAATCTCCACCTGCGTACGATCGAAGCTTTGGCGCTGGCCATCGAAGCCAAAGATCAGACGACCCACGATCACCTGCAGCGTGTGCGTGTATACGCGATCGAGGTGGCGAAAGCCCTGGCCGTACCCCATGAAGAAATGGAAGCACTACACGCGGCAGCCTTGCTGCACGATATTGGAAAGCTCGCGGTTCCCGAGCACATCATTTCGAAGCCCGGCCGGTTGACTCCGGAAGAGTTCGAGAAGATGAAGATTCACCCGCTGGTGGGCGCGGAGATATTAGAGAGGGTCCGTTTCCCCTACCCAGTCGTGCCCATCGTGCGGGCGCACCACGAGAAATGGGATGGGTCCGGTTATCCCTTAGGACTGAAGTTCGACGAGATCCCGATCGGCGCGCGCATACTCTCGGCAGTAGATTTTCTCGATGCGCTGGCTTCCGACCGACAGTATCGCCGAGCTCTGCCACTGGACGAAGTGATGAAGCGCCTGGACATCGAGTCGGGCAAATCCTTTGATCCCCGAGTGGTAGCGATTCTACGCGAGAGATACCAGGACCTGGAGCGATTAGTCCATAAGACGGGCGTCAACACGGAATGGTCGAAGCTTCCGACAGAAGTCAAGGTGGAACGAGGAGCAGCTCCCGCTGCCGGCTTTGTCAACACCAAAGCGGCAGAACCGCAAGAGGCGAATTTCTTGTCGTCGATCGCCGCAGCGCGACAGGAAGCGCAGACGCTGTTCGAGTTGAGTCAAGACCTGGGCGCTTCGCTCAGCCTGGGAGAAACACTGTCGGTGTTCTCAGTAAAGCTGAAGCGGCTCATCCCCTACGATGCCATCGCGATATACGTCAGGCGGGGAGACGAACTGCTGCCAGAGCACGTCAGCGGGGATAACTTCCGCCTCTTTGCCTCGCTGCGAATCCCCTTGGGACAGGGGTTATCGGGCTGGGTAGCACAGAACAAGAAACCTATAGTCAACGGCAACCCTTCGGTTGAGCCTGGTTATTTGAATGATCCGACCAAGTTCAGCACTCTTCGCTCGGCGCTAGCTGTGCCCCTGGAAGGACTGGACGGCGTCGTGGGCGTGCTCTCTCTTTACCAGGGGGAAAAGGATGCTTTCACATCTGACCACCTGCGCATTCTGCTTGCAGTAAGTTCGAAGATGGCGCTCGCGATCGAAAACGCTTTGAAATATCAGCAGGCAGAAAGCTCAGCGACTACCGACTACCTTACCGACCTCCCAAACGCGCGCTCGCTGTTTCTGCAACTCGACCGCGAACTGGCGCGTTGCAAGCGCGACAAATCATCGCTCACGGTTATGGTCTGCGACATGGATGGTTTCAAGCAGATCAACGACCGCTTTGGCCACCTGGAAGGCAATCGCGTCCTACGGCTTTTTGCGGTCGCATTGAAGGAAACCTCGCGCGAATACGACTACGTGGCCCGCATGGGTGGAGACGAATTCGTGCTCATTGCGCCCGGCCTCACCCCCGAGGCGTCGCTGAAAAAGGCCGAGCATCTACGGCAATTAGCGCAACAGGTAGGAAAGGAAGTCTGCGGCGAAGACATACTTTCACTCAGCGTGGGCAAATCGGTGTATCCCGACGATGGTCTCGATGCAGAAGAACTGTTGGCTGAAGCCGACCGCCGGATGTACATCGAAAAGCAGAACCAGCCAAATCGGAAAAACCGGAGGGTCTATCCACGGCTCAAAGCGCGACTGACTATTGAGTTGCATCCGGAGGAAGGCAGCGGGCCGGTGCTGGGAAATCTTACCAATATCAGCCTGGGCGGATGCTACGTAGAAACGACAGCCATTCTGCCCCCGGAATCGCGAGTCACCGTCCTGTTTTCAATCGACGATGACAAGCTGCGGGCGGAAGGCGCGGTGGTGCGAATAGATCCCGGCTCGGGTATCTCCATCAAGTTTAAAGATGGGCGGGAAGAGCGCGCTAATTTGCAGAGGATTTTGGAGTATGTGGATCGCACCAGCAAGGTTTTCGATAACTACTACCTTTCAAAAATGCTCACGCGCTGAGCCACGGGGCAATAAACATTCCTGGGAGAGGATGTGATCAGACTGGGAAAACACGCGGCCCGGATTGTCGTAACCATCCTCCTGGGAGGAGTTCTGGGAGCGACCCTCGTCCGCATAGCTCCTGGTTTTGGTGTCGATGAAAGCGAACTCGACAGCCGGTTGAATGACAGCAGCGTTCATGCCATACGCGCAGTCGGCGAGACACAGGAAGGAATCGGCTGGTTTTATATCCATCACGTCGCCCGCATGGTTCGAGGCGACCTTGGGACATCTCGCTTCCTGCAGCGCCCTGTATCGGAACTTCTGAAAGAACGAGCACCCGAGACCGCGAAATCACTCGGTCTTGGCCTCGTGCTCGCGTGGATAACTGGGCTCGGCATGGCCTTGGCCGTCGTGGTCTCACGGTCATGGGGACTCGACTTTGTCGCGAGCACTGTGACTGGAATACTGCTTTGTCTTCCTGCCGCTGTGGTTTCGGTCCTCTTCGCGCTCGTCCAGGCGCCGGTGCGGTTGATCCTGGGACTGGTAATGCTCCCGCACATTTTTCGGTTTGACCGCAATCTGCTGCTGCAGAGCGCCGGGCGGCCACACGTGCTTATGGCCCACGCCAAAGGCCTGGGGCGAAGTCGGGTTCTGCTCTGGCACGTTCTGGTTCCGTCGGCGCCACAACTGCTGGCCTTGGGTGGAGTTTCGGTCAGCATGGCGCTCACCGTGGCCATTCCGATCGAGGCATTGTGCGACCTGCCCGGCCTCGGACAACTCGCCTGGAAAGCAGCACTCGGGCGCGATCTTTATCTGCTCGTCAATCTCACTATGCTCGTGACGCTGGTGACGCTGCTTGCGAACTGTTTTTCTGACCTGGTCAGCAACGGATTGAAGAGGCAGCCCGCATGAAATGGGCGCGCGCCATCGCGGTGGGCGTTTTGCTGCTGACCGCTGTTGTTTCAATTGCCGCAAATTTCATTGCCCCAGCCGGTTATGCGCATCAATTTCGAACCGAGCCCGCAGCACGGCCGTCGAAACAGCATCTCCTGGGAACGGACGATTTAGGACGCGACCGGCTTTCGCGAGTCATTTACGGGACCCGAGTGTCGTTGATCCTGGCTCCAGCAGCGGCTTTGGTTGCAACCGCGCTAGCAGCCTTGATAGGGGGAACCGCAGGTTTCGCCGGCGGCTGGATCGAAAGCGCAATGATGGCGGTCACGGATCTGTTTCTATCGTTGCCGTGGTTCTTTCTGCTGATCACGGTGCGCGCACTTGTGCCGCTCAATGTCCCAGCCATGGCTTCCGTTGGAATCACTTTTGTATTGCTCGGATGTCTTGGCTGGGCGGCATCCGCGCGCGTTGTGTGTTCCGATGTGCGCGCCATGCGGAACTCCGATTTCATTTTGCTGGCACGCGCTGGAGGCAGCGGTCGATGGCGGTTGCTGATGCGGCACATCGTGCCGAATTTGCGCCCGCTGCTGTTAGCACAATTCTGGATTTCCATCCCTACTTTCATTCTGGCCGAGGCGAACCTCGGGATGCTCGGATTAGGGGTGGCCGAGCCACTGCCCTCGTGGGGAAGCCTGCTGCGGGAATTGCAAGGAGCGGCCCTAGCGGCGCACGCATGGCAGTTTGCTCCCCTTGTCCTGTTCGTCGCGATCGTTAGCTGTTTTCATCTGGTTCTCACCAAAGAGGAGTTACCGTCATGAAAGGTTTTGTCCGACTCGCCTTTGTTGTCATTCTCAGCTTCGTTGCAGGTCTGGCATCGGCGCAGAGCGGCGGCGAACTGCGCTTTTGTTTGCACACGGACCCCAAGACTTTCAATCCAGAGCTAGCAGAAAACGATGCGGACGAGACGATTCGTTATCTCACGGGCGGAGTGTTGATTCGGGTGGACCGCCTGACGCAAGAAGCTCAGCCGGATTTGGCAACATCCTGGACGGTCACCAATGGGGGGAAGACAATCACATTCAGGCTTCGCGACGGAGTCAGTTTCTCGGACGGAACGCCGTTTACCGCCGCCGACGTCGCATTCACGATACAGCAATTGATGGACCCTGCGCTGCATTCCCCGACGGGCGACGCATTCCGGTCTGGCGAAGGCAGGATCGACACGCAGATGCTATCCGCAAACAAGGTTGCGATTCACTTCCCTGCCCCGATCGCGGGTCTGGAAAAACTCTTCGATCAGGTCGCCATCATGTCGGCGAAATCAGCGAAAAAAGAGAGGGCGGTCCTTGGCCCTTACTACGTTGCCGACTACAAGGCCGGTTCATACGTTCTGCTGCACCGAAATCCGAACTATTGGCGCCATGATGCGGCGGGACGCACATTACCTTACATCGAGACGGTGAAACTTGAGATCCAGAGCAACCGCGACACCGAAATGCTGCGCCTGCTGCGTGGGGAGATCGATTTCATTAATTCACTGGATGGCGAATATTTCGACAAGTTGCAATCGCAAAATCCAGCGCTCGCGCATGACGCCGGCGTGTCGCTTGATTCCGAGCAGATGTGGTTCAACCAGGTAGCGAATTCGCCTATTCCCGATTACAAGAAAACGTGGTTCCAATCCACCCAGTTCCGGCGGGCGATATCAGAAGCAATCAACCGCGAAGACCTGGCACGCATTGTGTTTCATGGCCACGCGCATCCAGCTGTGGGGCCGATCTCGCCGGCGAACAAGTTTTGGTTTAACGCGCAGTTACGTCCACATCCATACGATCCAAAATCTGCACTGCAGAGACTCTCGCAGGATGGATTTCAACTGAAACAGGGCGTCCTGCTGGACCGCGCAGGCCATCCCGTCGAATTTTCCATCATCACTAACGCCGGGAACAAATACCGCGAGCGCATGGCGGCCATGATCCAGCAGGACCTCAGCGATATTGGCGTCAAGCTGAACGTGGTAACGCTCGATTTTCCCTCCTTGATTGAACGGATCACGCGTACCTTCAACTATGAAGCCTGCATGCTGGGCCTGGTCAACAACGATCTAGATCCCAATTCACAAATGAATGTCTGGTTGAGCTCGGCGGAGAATCATCAATGGAATCCCAGCCAGAAAGCCCCCCAGACGGCATGGGAAGCGGAGATTGACAAATTGATGCGGGCGCAGGCTTCGAGCCTGGACGACAAAAAACGCAAGGTCTTCGTCGATCGTGTGCAGGAGATTGCGTGGGAGCAGGAGCCTTTCATCTACCTGGTGAACAAGGATGCTCTGTCCGCTGTGTCCGCATCGGTGCACAATGCCCATCCGGTCACTCTGATGCCGCAAGTGCTCTGGAATATTGATGTGCTGTCGCTCAGTGGCGAGGTGGCAAGAAATCGATGACGCGTCAAGATCAAGTGGTGTCATTCGACATCAGCATCGATTATCCAGGCAAGACCCGGGTGCTAGACAATGTCGCGCTGGAGATCAATCGGGGGGAGATCCTCGGCTTGGTCGGCCAGAGTGGATGCGGAAAGAGTACGCTGGCATTAGCGCTCTTGCGACTCATCCACTTGAAACAAGGCAGAGCGCACGGGTCCATTTGTCTAAACGGCCGCGAACTCATGGAGTGCACGGAAAGCAAGATGCGGGCTATCCGCGGCAAGGAGATCGCGTTGGTGCTGCAGAGCCCCATGTCATCGCTGAATCCGGCTTTGCAAATCGGGACCCAGATGCAAGAGGCTTGGAGAGCCCATCGCAGAGGCACGCGGTACGAGTGTGACCAGGCAATCCGAGAATCGCTCGACAGCGTGAGCCTACCTGCAGACAGCGAATTTCTGAGACGGTACCCTTCCCACCTCAGTGTCGGACAAGCTCAGAGAGTCCTAATCGGCATGGCGGTGATTCACCGTCCCACGCTCCTGATTGCGGACGAGCCAACAAGTGCGCTCGACGTGATCACCCAAGCGGAAATACTCACCCTTTTTTCGGACCTCTCACGTCGCCTCAGTATGAGCATATTGTTTATCTCGCACGATCTGCTTTCAGTCGCATCGATCGCCCATCGTGCGGCGGTGATGAGGCAGGGGACGATTGTCGAATGCCGCAGGACTGCGGATATTTTTCGCAACCCGTCGCATCCTTATACCCAATCACTGGTCCGGGCGCTGCCGACACTGCCTCTCGGGCTGGGACACGCCGCAGGAAAACTCAGTTGAATCAGGAATTAGCGAAGGACGAGCGGCGCTTAGCGACGTCCGGGATGAAACTCGCCTCGGCGTGAAAACTGTGTGTACGGCCAATTCTGTTTCTTCTTAGGATCGGGCGTGGCTACCGGGGCCGGGATTCTTGCCGGGGATGTGTCCCAATCCTCTGGAGGTGATTGAACGCCCCAAACGTTACCCGGTTCGTCTAATGCCAAGCCAACCAGCCACAGCTTGGACTCCGCTCCCAAAGAAATGCAGTTTGCTACTTTTGCCATTACGCTTCCTACTCCGGGCAGACCATCCAGTTGCACGGGGGCACCTATACTTATGGACCTCGTGAGACGAATCCCGCAGCCCTGCGGATTCACCACCAAAGTCTGGCAGCTCTCCATAAAAGGTTGCGAGGGGTCCAAACTGGTTATTCGTATAGGAATCTCCCAGCGGATGCGGGTGCTCCGACGCTGGGCAGATGATGCGTTGACAGTTGCTTGCACGTGCGAATCCGTTCTTATTCTACTCCTCGCTGTAAATTTGCTGAGAAGGAGTTGCGGATAAGAACAAACCAAAGTAATGCTGAAGATCAGGTGGGTAGTCGAGACGGACAAGCGAAGTGAAGTCCTCAATCACTCACCGGTATGGGCGCTCCTGATTCGGGAGGACGTCCCACACCGGTGTAGATTGCTTTCGGGTTGCGGAAGTGCTTACTGAGGACTCTGAGGAGGATTGTTCGAGGTTCCACTCGTCCCCATGTTGCCACCCTTCGCGCCATGTTTTCCGCCCAGCTTGCAGGTATCGGAAACCATGTCAATCTTGTCCGCCGTAATCGAGCCGGCCGAGTTCCCTGCCGACGACGTGTTACTCATCGAGGACGAACCGGATCCGCTCTTGGTGCCATGGACGACTACCTCATGTCCTACATGGGCGGAGAGATCCTGTGAACTGGTCAGGCTCCACATGCGTCCATGAGCGTCTTCCAGCATGTAGCTGCCGCCTTCCGAGCGGATACAGCCCCGGACCTTACTCTCTTTACCGGACTTGCCCATATTTCCCTGGTCCGAACTCTGTCCCATGGATCCAGTTTGTCCGGTGGTACCGGTCTGTCCCATTGAACCTTGGGAGGAAGTCGATCCCTGGCTGGCTGAAGATCCTGTTTGTGTGTCGTTGGGGGAAGGCGTCTGAGCGAAAACCGTCAACGCAAACGCCAACACCATCGCGGTCAAAACTGAAAACATTCTCATTGCACACGCTCCTTCTAGCTTAAGTTTCGATTGCACCGACGGAGTGAGCGGAATTCTCACGGCATTAAGTTGGGCCAGAGAACCTGTCCGAACCAGTCGCACGGGGTCATCAAACACAGTAGCTGGGGGTGACCAGCGGGGCAATGCCTGTAATCCTGTAGAACGAGATCGGGAACTCCTGTACGCCGGGTGCAATAAGGCGGTTGGGAAACTCTTCGAGGATCAGCAACATCCGAGAAGCTAAACAAATGCCCAATGATGGGTAGACCTGGATCGTTCTGGAGTTAACTTTGAAAAATCGCGCCCTCATCTCAATCTGCCTGCTCTTAACACTGACTACCGCCTGCGGCAAAAAGAAAGTGAATATGACGCCGGCTGCTAGCGTTCCAGCGGCAAACGGCAATGCTGTGCTCACTAAAGACAGCAATGGCAACACCGTCGTGGATCTTAAAGTCCAACACCTGGCAAAGCCGCAGAACCTTACACCGCCCAAGAATGTCTATGTGGTTTGGATCCAGCCGCGAGGAGGCGCAGCCACAAACGAAGGCGAGCTGCGCGTCAATGACAATCTCCAAGCCGAATTCAAGACACCTACTACCTATAAAACGTTTGACATTTTTGTGACTGCTGAAGACAATGCCAGCGCGACACAACCTACCGGGCCTGAAGTACTGAGGCAGACGGTAACCGCGAGTTGAAGCAGCCGCTCCTCTCGTTCGTTGACGGTATATTCCGTGTTTCGTTTCTCGCGATGGTGAGGGACGTCGGGCGGAAATGTCGCAGTGGATGAGGAAGGTGCGGGTTAAACGTCAAACACCTTGTAGACCCTCGGCGGATTCTGCGATTGCAGCAGCGTGATGGCAACATTGTGGACGGGAATGCCCCCCGTCGTCTTGCCCTCAAGTTGGCCACGATGGGCGTGGCCATGCACCACAAAATCAGCGCCGTGACGGTCCACAATCTCCGCCAGGCGCGAAGTGCCGAGGAAGGGGAAAATTTCCGGATTTTCGCCGCTCACAGTGGCGGCAATAGGAGAATAGTGGAGGACTACGATTCGTTTGGGCGAACGCAATTGTGACAGGGCGCGCTCTAGTTTCATGGTTTCGTCGATCGCGGCCTGTACGAAAACCTTGATCTCCTTCTCGCCAAAGGCCGTCAGAACACCTCGGCCGAAACCTCCGACGAAGCCCTTAGTGCCGGCGAAGCCCACGCCGTCGCGCTCATAGCCGGTGCCATCGAGTACTTTGATACCTGCCGTCGACATCATTTTCTGCAGCTCAACCTCGCGACCGCTCTCGTAATCGTGGTTTCCCAAAACCGCGACGGTTGGCAATCGCAGACGGACCAGCGCATTGAGCAGAGTTTCCATTTCGGCAGGCTGACCGTAATTCGTAAGATCGCCCGCCAAGACGAGGAGATCGGCTTCATCGCGAACTCTGACAAACTGGTCCTGAATGACGCTGTAGGACGCGGCGGAAAAATGCAGATCGGCGGTAGCTGCAATTCTCATTTTTTCGTTGTGGGGAGCCTCATGGATGTTGTCACGCGCTTTTTGGCTCTTTCGCGGCCGGCGCTTGCTCCTCGTAGGGCTTAGGCATGCGTCGAGCCCGGTTCTCGGCGAGGATGTCTTCCATGCCCCACTCCTTGACGTCGATGGCAAACATGTTGTCGTCGATGAGGCTGCCGCGGAACTTAGCATTCGGATCAGGCTTGGCGACCAGCGCCATATAGCGCGTAAGCAGGTTTTGCCAAAGATCGAAAGGAACGAAGTCCGTGTGTGCGGGGTAGACATAACGAAAAAGTATGAGTGCCCAAAGCAGTATTTCCCAATGATCGCCCACAATTTCCAGCACTCTGTCCCAGTCGATTTTTCCTTTTTTACTGAAAATGACGTGACAGATATCGGCACCGTCGAATCGTTCACGCCGGGTTACGAATAGCTTGGAAGCGATCAATTCTTCAGCCGCGAGCACTCGTGTTTCTACTCCGACCACCAGGGCTGGCGTCGCGCGTTCGATCCAGGTAGAGTCAACCGCGATTAACCCGTTGCTCATGCCGGTAATCAAGTCCACAAAAAATTCATCTCGTTTCGCCTTGGAGAGCCAAACTGGATCGCATACCTCGCAAACGTAGTTCTTAGTTTCCAGCAACTGCAGGGCCGGGCGCACCGCCTCGGCGGAAAGAAACAAATCCAGGTCCTTCGTGAAACGCCAAATTCCAGTGTGTTGCTGGAGCGCAAAGGCGCCGGACACTGCATACGGGATCCGGCTCTCGTTCAGGACGATGAGCACCTCCTCAAACAAGGCGCGCTGGTCTTCGGGAAAATCGGGGGGAACCGAAGATGTTACGGGAAGCGAATTTGGCTCAGTCGGTGGCACGACGGTTTGGATGTTGCTGACCGATTCGACGGTTGCAGGTTTGACAACCAGTGCTGTCTGTTTTCGCATCCATTGCTCGCGCAAACAATGGCAAGCATCTACAGCTAACGAGAAATCCTATGTCTATTGGACCTGAGACCCCCCCGCTGGAATCTCCCCCCGATTCGAGAAACGCCGACCTTGCACGCCGAATTGCCGAGCTGGGGGATTGGTTTCATAATCTCGATCTTCATGGCGTGCCTACGGCACCAAACCACTTTCTGGGTGATTTCCCTAACATCAAATGGAAGTACATAAGCGGCGAGATCCCGAGAAATCTGAGTGGCGCGACGGTCCTCGACATCGGATGCAACGGCGGTTTTTACTCCATAGAGATGAAGCGCCGCGGTGCTGAGCGGGTTCTCGGTATTGATGTGGACGAACGCTACTTGAATCAAGCTCGATTTGCCGCGCAGACATTGAATCTCGATATCGAGTTCCAGAAATGCTCCGTCTATTCGGTAGATCAGATCCCTGGACAGTTCGATTACGTGCTGTTCATGGGAGTGCTATACCACCTGCGCTATCCCCTGTTCGCACTGGATCGCGTGGTCAGGAAAGTGGGCGGGAAGCTGATCTTTCAGACTATGATCCGGGGTTCCCAGGACGTTCGTCAGTGGGAAAGAGACTATCCATTCTGGCGAGACGACATGTTCCACGATTTCGCGTTTCCGGCCATGTATTTCATCGAGCAGGAATATGCGCACGATCCCACCAACTGGTGGATACCTAACCGAGCTGCGGCGGAAGCCCTGCTGCGGAGTTCAGGTCTCAAGATTCTTTGCAACCCAGAACCAGAGACATGGATTTGTGCTCCCGCGCAATTAAAAATCCGGGGAAAGTACATCCTCGATCTTGAGCTTGAAGGTCAGCTGTGAGCAGATCGTCCTGCGTCGTACACGCACATTCCCAGCGAATACGAGGATATCGATGGTCGAAGCGATAATGCTTTGGAACGAGCCGAATAATCTTTCACACTGGGATTTTCACCAGGATCCAGAGTGGACGGTATTTGCGGAGATGACCATTCTGGCCGCCCAGGCAGTGAGGCGAATCAACCCCCAGTTGAAAATCGTGCTCGGCGGAATTTCACCCATTGATGCCAACTTCATCCGTTTACTCGGTACTCACGGCGTATTAAAGGAAATAGATGTCGTCGCTGTACACGGGTTCCCGCTCGACTGGAATCACTGGAGCATCGGCGAGTGGCCGCGCAAACTGGAAGAAATTCGTGCGGTGACGGATAAAACGATCTGGGTGTCGGAAGCGGGCGCTTCTTCGTTCGGCGCCGAGGAAGTACAACTGTTCGGAATGCTGAAAACGGCAGAACTCCTGCTGCCCTGCGTGGAACGGGTACATTGGTACAGTCTGTTTGATCTTCCTGCCTCCTGGACCGCAACGACCCGCCATAAAGAAGCCGAGGGGAGCGCTTACTACCGCCACTACTACATGGGCCTGGTGCGAGAGGACGGGACTCCGAAATTATCAGCGGCGCAATTTCCAAGCGGACTGGGCATTTGCCAGTGGTTTCATTTCGAAGATCCCCGGCTCGCATCAGCCGTACAGTGGCTGCGAAAGCTTGGCGTCAGGTACCTGCGAACCGGCGTGAGTTGGGCGGATTGGTATCGGCCCAATGCTGAAGCCTGGTTTGATCGCCAGCTGCACATGCTGGATGAATTCACAACCACCATAACGCTGTGCTTCACGCCCGAGCACCTGGGCAGAGTGCCTCACTATACGAGCCCTCCAAAGCAGCCGAAAGATTTTGCAGAATTCGCCACGTGGGCGGTGCAGCGATATGCTAACTCGCCAGTTAATAGCCCGCTTAATACACGGAGAGTACCACCTTCGCTAGATCCAGTGCCCGCCGACATCAATGTGGGTAAATAAATCCGAATGTGCCAATGCCATGCACAGATTTGTTGAACACGAGGATTGCGATGTTTGGGTATAAAAGCGATGCGACATCAGATTCGAGCTTCAGAGTTATTCGCTAGGCATCTCACCTACAAACCTCTTCATCCAAGGTTCGTTCACGCCGGGATTAGTGCTGACCCGACAGCGTGCTTTCGGAACTGCTTTGTTCAACAAACAGAGTCCACCAACATCGTCCGGACTCGAATTCGCACTGAGCGGTTTCACCGGGCGTGAGGATCTAAAACAAAATGGGACGAAAAACAATTCTTGTTACAGGTGGAGCAGGGTTCGTCGGTTCACACTCCGCCGAGGAACTCTTGCGTCGTGGGCATCACGTAAAGATCTTCGACAATCTTTGTGAGCAGGTACACAGCGATGGATTTCCCGCATACCTGAGCAAAGAAGTGGAATTTGTCCGCGGTGATGTCCGCGACCTTACAACGCTTCGGAACGCTGTACGCGGTGCAAACGTGATTTTCCATCTCGCAGCGGCGGTCGGGGTTGGACAATCCATGTACCAGATTTCCGACTACGTTGCCGCGAATACATTGGGCACGGCGAACCTGCTGCAAGCCATTCTCGATACTGGAAGCCAGCCGGAGAAGATTGTCGTGGCCTCCTCCATGTCGATCTATGGCGAAGGCCGGTATGTGTGCAGCGAATGTGGAGAAGTTGCTCCTCCGCCCCGGCCGTCTACTCAATTGCAAGCAAAGCAATGGGAAGTCATGTGCCCGATCTGTGGGCGCGAGGTCGTTCCGACGGCGACCGACGAGCGCAAGCCGCTGCAAGCCACCTCTATCTACGCCCTGTCAAAGAAGGACCAGGAGGAGATGGTGCTCTTGTTCGGGCGCACCTACCAGATTCCCGTGGTTGCGCTGCGCTACTTCAACATTTACGGAACTCGTCAAGCCCTTTCCAACCCCTACACGGGTGTCATGGCGATATTCGGATCGAGGCTGCTAAATGGCAGGGCTCCCGTGATTTTCGAGGACGGTCTGCAGATGCGGGACTTCGTCAGCGTTCACGACATAGTGCAGGCCAACATGCTAGCGATGGAAACGCCGACGGCAGACGGTGTGGCCCTGAACATAGGCAGCGGAGCAGCCATCAATATCCGCCAGGTCGCCAGTGAACTGGCAGCAGCGCTGGGCGTCGAAGTTCCGGCAGAGGTCACGGGCAAGTATCGCGCGGGAGACATTCGGCATTGCTTTGCAGATATTTCTTCCGCCGCTCTCGTACTCGGCTATAAGCCACGGGTGCGGTTGAGCGACGGCCTGAGAGAACTGGTCGGCTGGTTAGGCGAACAGGAAGCCAAAGACCATGTGCCGGAAGCGATGCAACGGCTTGCCGCGCGGGGGTTGGTTGCTTGACCCAAGAAAGTCTTCGCGGGCAGGGGGGAGAAGAAAAAACACGAGGTTAAGAGACATGAAGAAGTTGGTGCAATTTCGGTCCGCTTTGATCTTCGGAGGAGCTGGGTTTATTGGTTCCAATTGGGCTCACCACCTGCTCCGGACCACGGACGCGAATGTTCACATCTTTGACAATGTCTCTCGACGAGGCGTCGAGCACAACCTGAAATGGCTGCAGAAGATTGCGCCGGACCCCAGTCGCCTGAGAATTACCATTGGCGATATCCGGAATGCCGCGCTTGTTCAGAAAGCGATTCAAACCGCGACCGAGATCTATCACTTTGCCGCTCAGGTGGCGGTAACTACTTCTGTTGACGATCCACGAACCGATTTTGACATCAATGTGGGAGGCACGTTCAACATTGTTGAAGCGGCGCGGAAATGCGGGCGCTCTCCATTTTTGCTTTTTACGTCCACCAATAAAGTGTACGGTCATTTATCCCAAGTGCTAACGCGAGGGCAGTTGCGCTATGTCTGCGATGCAGGGCACTGCGTTTCAGAATCACAGCCACTTGATTTCTACTCACCCTACGGCTGTTCGAAGGGTTCCGCCGATCAATACGTGCACGATTACTCACGCATCTTCGGAATACCCAGCGTCGTGTTTCGAATGTCGTGCATTGCCGGACCTCGGCAGTTCGGTAACGAAGACCAGGGATGGATGGCGCATTTCCTGTATTCCGCCCTGCAGGACAACCCAATCTACATTTATGGCGACGGGCGGCAGGTTCGAGACGTGCTTTGCGTAGATGATCTGGTTCGCGCCATTGAGGGGGTTCGGGCCAATATGGCCATAAGCGGAGGGCAAGTTTATAACGTCGGCGGCGGACTGCAGAATTCCATATCGCTGCTGGAGCTTATCGATGAAATCGAGAAACTCACGGGCAAGCGCCTACATTATGAGCTGAGAAAGACGCGGCCCGGCGATCAACCCATTTACATCACTGACTACAGCAAACTGCAGCAGCACATCGGTTGGAAACCTAAGGTTTCGGTCCGCGAGACGCTGCGGAAAATTTACGAGTGGTCGCGAAACAACCGAGAGATTCTGCGCCCAGATGTGGCACCGGTGTCGTTGATGATGGCTCATCAGGAAGGAGTACCGGAGGCGGCGTCATGAAATTCGCTCTCGTAAACCCGGCGTGGACGTTTGAGGGCTCTACCTACTTCGGTTGTCACGAACCTCACTATCCTCTCGAGCTGCTGTTCGCCTATGACAAGATCGTGGAACAGGGCCACGAGGCGTTGCTCGTCGATGCGCAAGTCGACAAGCTAAGCATTCCGCAAGTGAAGGAACGCCTGTCCCGCTTTGAACCCGACTACCTGGCGATCCCAACAGCGCCTTCCTATTTGTTTTGGCGATGCCCTCCGCCCGAACTGCGCGTTCCGAAAAAGTGGTTTGCCGAGCTAGATGGCTGCGCGTTAAAAGTAGCGATCGGCCCGCACGCTTCGGCAACACCGGGTCCGACCCTGCGAAAGCTGGAGTGCGATGTGGCGCTGCGAGGCGAACCCGACGAGACGCTGGTGCGTCTGGCATCGGAACCGTGGTCACAGATTGAAGGGTGTTGCTGGCGCGATGAGCAGGGCATGCACATCAGCCCTTCTCTCGGCGTCACGGACATGAGAAAGCTCAGTGCTCTCACGTTTGACAACTACAACGTCGAGGCGCATGAGCATCGGCATCATGTCTTCAGTGGTCGGGGGCGGGGCGCGGAATTGGAGTTCGCCCGCGGTTGCCCCTGGTCCTGCGCCTTCTGTAACAAGACCCTGTTCCGAAACAAGTTCAGAGAACGCAACGTTGATGAAGTTTTACAGGAGGTAGACCGGCTGATTGCACGCGGCGTGAACTACATCTACTGGATCGACGAAATTTTCGGCGTGGGGAAGAATGTTCGTCGCCTGCTTGAGGAAATTGCCAAGCGCCCCCTCGAGATCGGGTTTCAAACGCGCATCGATCTGTGGGACGAGGAAAGTCTTGATCTGCTGGCGCGAGCCCACTGCATTTCCATGGAGTGTGGCATTGAGTCGATCACCGAAGAAGGACGCGACGAACTGAACAAGGGCTGCCGCATGTCGACAGAGAGGCTTACAGATCTGCTGATTTATGCGCGCAACAGAATCCCGTGGGTGCAGGCAAACCTGATTCTCACCGAGCACGACGATCGCGACGATATCCGCCGCTGGCAAGACAGGCTGAAAGCTCACGACGTATGGGTCAGTGAGCCCGTACCCATGTTCCCGTATCCGGGCACACCCATGTACCAGCAGATGTTTGGGACTCCGGACGACCAGGCGTGGGAACGGGCACATCACTATTACACGACCGCGTTCCGAGAAAAGGGCTACAGCGACATCCAGGAAGCACGCCCGATCAAGATCGAGGATCTGGAATGCACGTATTGATGACCGCGGACACGGTTGGCGGCGTATGGACGTATACTCGCGAACTGGTGACCGGGTTGTGTGCCCGCGGGGTCAGGGTAACTCTGGTAAGTTTCGGGGCGATTCCGACCGATGATCAGGTTGCATGGGTCAGTCAGGTGGACGGCCTTGATTACCGGCCCACCTCATATCGTCTGGAGTGGATGCAGGACAGCCATGCGGATTTGGACCTGTCGCGTAATTACTTGTCGCGGATCGTCCGCGAAGTGCGCCCGGACCTGATTCACTCCAACCAGTATGCATTTGGAGATCTAAGCAGCAAGATTCCTTGCATCGTTGTGGCTCACAGCGATGTCGTGAGTTGGTGGGTGTCGGTCCACGGCGAAGAGCCGCCTGAATCCGAGTGGATGCGCCGCTACCGCGATACAGTCACGCGTGGAATTCGCGCTGCCAGTGCGGTCGTGGCGCCTTCGCAATGGATGCTGGAGGCTATTCGAAGCTACTACCTGCACCCGGGGAATGGTCGTGTCATTTACAACGGCGTTCCGAGCCAGAAGTGTCAATATTCGGGCGAAAAGCAGCCTTGTGTTCTCACGGTTGGGCGCCTCTGGGACAAAGCGAAGCAGGTTTCGCTGCTGATGCAGTACCAGTACCGCGTGCCCGTTCTGATTGTGGGTTCCGAAGATCATCCCGAAGAGCAACGAAGGGAGAATACAGCCCTGCGCAGAAAGTCGTGCTCGTTGCAGTTTCTGGGCCGCCGCTCGCAAGCGGAACTCGAAGTGCTGTACGGAAGGGCATCGATCTACGCAGCCACTGCTTGTTATGAACCGTTTGGCCTTGCGCCCCTGGAGGCTGCACTCGCCGGTTGCGCTCTGGTAGCGAATGACATTCCGGTGTTCCACGAATTGTGGGGGGATTCCGCCTATTATTTCCGCCGGAACGACCCCGTTCAGCTTGCGAAGGCCATTGAAACGCTCGCAAGCGATGCCGACCTGAGCCGAAAGTACGGGCAATCGGCCCATCAGCATGCAACCTCGAAATTTTCTGTCGATAAAATGTGCGACGAATACCAGCAGCTTTACTGCACATTGATCTCTCAAGGCACTGCAGCATGAGCGAACGCCTGCGATTCCGGATTTTTGCGCATTCATGGACCTCGGATTGGAACCATGGGAACGCGCACTTTCTGCGTGGACTTGCCTATGAACTCATGCGCATGGGCCACGAGGTACGCTGCTACGAAGAAATTGATTCGTGGTCGATGTCGAACCTTCTACAGGAAGGCTTCGGCGTGGCACGAAGTTCTGTAGATGAGTTCTGGCGGACCTTCCCGGGTTTTGATGTGCGATTTTATAGTCGGGGCGGTGACTTTGCGAAGTTCGCGACCGACGAACTGACCGACGCTGATATCGTCTTGATTCACGAGTGGAATCCACCCGACCTGGTGAACACAATCCTCTCGCTTAAGCGGAAATTGGGATTCCTGGTATTACTGCACGACACGCATCATCGGGCGTACACCAGCCCACACACGATCAGCCAGTTGAACCTCAAGGAATTCGATGGCGTGTTAGCGTTCGGGGAAGCGCTGCGGCGCGTGTATCTGGAGGTCTTCCATGCGAGGAAGGCCTGGACCTTTCACGAGGCCGCAGACACAGCGCATTTCACGCCGATCAAATCGCAAAAAGGCCTGGACGTAGTCTGGATCGGCAATTGGGGAGACGAGGAACGCACCCGCGAATTGGAGGAGTTTCTGCTCAGGCCCGCCGCTGCCATACCGCGAGCACGGCTGGCCGTGCACGGCGTGCGTTATCCGGAGGAAGCGCGGTCCCGATTACGCGAGGCCGGAGTTGAGTATCGGGGCTATCTTCCGAATCTGCAAACGCCGCAAGTGTACTCGGGCAGCCGCCTCACTCTGCATGTGCCGCGTCGTTTTTATACGAACGGATTGAGCGGAATTCCGACAATTCGGGTATTCGAGGCGCTGGCTTGCGGCATCCCACTTGTCTGCTCACCCTGGACCGACACCGAGGGACTTTTCCGTGCGGGACAAGACTACATCTGCGTGCCAGACGGGCGAGGCATGGCCGAGGAGATCCGGCACTTACTGAATGATGAAAAGGCCCGCGAACAGATGGCCGCGAGCGGTCTGGCCACTATTCGAGCAAAGCACACATGCGCTCATCGTGCTCAGCAGCTCATTGACATATGCCAGGAGCTTGGAAAATGAAAGTGTTCGTTTTCGGATCCAGCATTACGTCGCTGTACTGGAATGGCGCGGGCACTTACTATCGCGGCATGTACAAGAATTTGCACAAGCTTGGGTACGAGATTACCTTCGCCGAGCCCGATGCCTATGGACGGCTGCAGAAACGGGATCTCGAGCATGTTGAGTATGCGAACGTGCGTGTATATGAATCGCCGAGAGATATTGACAGTTTGCTTTCAGAAGCGGCGAATGCCGATCTCGTGATAAAGCATAGCGGGGTAGGTGTCGACGATGAGCGGCTGGAGCGTGAGATATTGAATTGCAGATCCGAAAATACTCGGGTGGCATTCTGGGATGTAGACGCCCCGGCAACGCTCGCTCGCGTGCACAACGACCCTGGTGACCCGTTCCGCGGGTGCATTCCAGAATACGACTTCATCTTCACGTACGGCGGCGGCGAACCCGTGGTGGAGAGGTACAAGGCTTTTGGAGCCAAAAACTGCTATCCGATCTACAACGCCCTCGATCCCGACACACACCATCCCGTCGCCCCCGATCCAACTTACTATTGCGATCTTGCATTCGTTGGGCATCGGCTGCCTGATCGCGAGAAACGAGTTGAAGAATTCTTCTTTGAGGCTGCCCGCCGCGCTCCGGAGAAGTCTTTCCTGCTCGGCGGGGAAGGATGGGGCGGATACGACTTGCCTAAGAACGTACGTTGGATCGGTCATGTAGGAAGTGGAGATCACAACCGGATCAACTGTTCCGCGGCCCTGGTATTGAACGTCACTCGTGAATCGATGGCAGAGGTCGGATTCTCCCCGCCCACCCGGGTGTTTGAAGGGGCCGGGGCCGGCGTGTGCCTGATTACGGACGCATGGAGAGGTATTGAACGTTTCTTTCGTCCTGGCGACGAGATTCTGGTCGCTGATTGCGCGGAAGACGTAGTTCGCTTTGTCCGCGAAGTTACAAACACCAGAGCGGCAGAAATCGGAAGTGCAATGCGCTTGCATGCGCTGCGCGATCACACCTATCATTTGCGAGCGCGTCAATTCGACAAAATTCTGAAAAGCATTACGGGCGTTTTAGGGCGCTGGCCGGTTACCACAGACCCAAAAGTTAATTGCGACGGAGAGCCCCTTCTGCAACCTGGGGCCTGAGACAGCGAGCAGCGGGATGAAGATCCTTATCTTCGGACTTTCCATCACCTCTTCCTGGGGAAACGGGCACGCAACTACATACCGCTCGTTGGCTAAGGCGCTGAAAGCACGCGGGCACGAGCTAGTCTTCTTCGAGCATGACCTGGAATGGTATGCGTCGAATCGGGACATGCCGGAGCCCCCATTCTGCCGAGTTTGCATTTATGAGACCTGGAAAGACGCGCTGCCTAAGGTGAGGCGTCATTTGCAGGACTGCGATGTGGCAATGGTTGGCTCTTACTTTCCGGATTCGGCTGACGCAATCAATGAAGTGCTTGAGTCGCGCGTGCCGGTTAAGGCTTTCTATGACATCGACACTCCGATCACCGTCGGAAAATTGCGCGCAGGCGGCGCCGAATACCTCAACCTTAAGCAGGTTGGAGCTTTCGATCTGTACTTCAGCTTTACTGGAGGTCCGCTGCTAAATGAACTTGAAACGCGCTTTGGCGCGCAACGCGCGGTACCTCTCTACTGCTCGTTTGATCCCGAGCAATATCGTCCCTGTCCAAGCGATCAATTCGCTTGCGACATGAGCTACATGGGAACCTACGCGACAGACCGTCAGCCCACCATCGAACGCCTCTTATGTGATCCCGCACGATCCCTCCCCTGGCGAAAGTTCGTGGTTGCGGGTCCGCAATATCCTGAGGACCTGAAATGGCCTTACAATGTCGAGCGAATCATTCATCTGGAACCGAAATTTCATGCGACGTTTTATTCTTCATCGCGCATAACTCTCAACGTCACCCGTAAGGACATGGCTCTGGCCGGGTATTCCCCTTCCGTCCGCCTGTTCGAGGCCGCGGCCTGTGGTGCCACTATCGTTTCTGATCGCTGGGAGGGCATCGAGACGTTCTTGACGCCCGGCAGCGAGATCCTGATTCCTGAGTCGGCATCGAATGTCGTTGAGTACCTGCAGGAAATGGATGAGTCAGAACTGAGAACTATCGGCCGATGCGCTCGCGAGCGGGTATCAGGGGAGCACACGGCACAACACCGGGCGGAAGAGTTTGAGCAGTACGTGAACGATGTGTGTCCGCTCAAAGAACTGGAGAGTGCAACTCCGACCGCCGAGAGCGCATAAAGCGCTCGATCCCTTACTTAACTACAACCTGCACCTGCCCGGGATTTTCGAGGACGTGAACGCGCACGGCTTCACGTCTCTCAAGAAACAGGTCAACGCGCCCGCCTTTGATTTCAATTCCCTTGATCCACAGTTCGCGGATATGTTCCGGCAAATAGGGCGATTCGAGAACGATGCGCTTGTTCTCCGCATCAATCGAAATGCCTAAACAAGCTTCCAGCAGAAGGAAAACGGATGCCGCGGCCCACGCCTGCGGCGAACAAGCGACAGGATATAGGGTCGGACCTTCCCCAGCGCGGCGGTGAAGGCCACAAAACAGTTCCGGCAGGCGATGGAGATCGACGAACACGCTTGCGTCCAGCAGACCGGAGAAAATCCGCGACGCCAGATCTTTGAAACCATATTTGGACAATCCAAGCGCAATGATGGAGTTGTCGTGCGGCCATACCGAGCCGTTGTGATAGGAAAGAGGGTTGTACCTGATTTCTCGCGATCCCACAGTGCGAACGCCCCAACCGGAGAAGAAGTCTGGACCGAGCAGGTCCTGGGCGACGCGCGCCGCGTGCTCCGCGCCAACAATACCGCTGAACAGGCACTGCCCAGCATTTGAAGTCCTCACGCGACACTGCCGTTTTTTACCGTCAAGCGCAATGGCATAGGTGCCGATTTCTTCGCACCAGAACTTGTCTTCAAATTCGCATCTGATTTTCTCTGCCTCGGCTTGCAAAGCGGCTGCGCGCTCGTTGTAGCCTAAAGCGTCCGCCAGAAGAGCTGCATGCAGCTTCGCGGCATAGACGTAGGCCTGCACTTCGCAAAGCGCAATCGGCGCCTCGGCCAATCGCCCGTCGGCGTGGAACACAGAGTCGTTTGAATCCTTCCAGCCTTGTTGCACAAGACCATTCGTAGAATGGCGTGCGTACTCAACAAAGCCGTCACCGTCTATGTCCCCGAAATGATCAATCCAGTCCAGGGCAGCCTGTACGTGAGGCCACAGTCCCCGAATGAACTCGCGGTCGGCGGTACGCTGATAATAAGCCCCGGCAAGGAGAACGAACAACGGCGTGGAATCCACACTGCCGTAGTAGAGTCCGAAGGGAACCTCTCCCAAAGCCGCCATTTCTCCCCTGCGCATCTCGTGGAGGATCTTGCCAGGCTCGGCATCGGAGGCGGGATCGGTCGTGGTCGCTTGCTTGGACGCCAGGTACTGCAAAACGCCCTTCGCTAACGAGGGTGTTAACCACAGGCATTGCAAGGCAGTGATGATGCCGTCGCGGCCGAACACGGTACTGAACCATGGCACGCCAGCATAAGGATACGATTCTTCCGGATTGCCCTCGATCATCATTTGCACATCCGCGACCGAGCGACTGATCCAATTATTGAACTGCTCATTCGAACTATTGATTTGCACTCTAGCAGGAGCATCGGCTGCGAGTTCTGCCTTGCCGGTTACAAAAGCGGTTTCCCAATCGGCGGGGGGCTCGTCGCCCGGAAGACAAGACGTAGTGACATAGAAACTGGCCTCCTCCTTCGGACGTAGCGCGGCAACGAAGACAACCTCGGACTCCCGGGTGCGCCGGGGGTCGGGTTGAAAGCGCAGGTGGCTGCTGCGCAGTACCCCATCCAGGCCTTCATAGGGCATCACCACAGAATTGTGGGTGGTCCGGTTTGTTAGTCGTGAGCCGCGCTTGTCGCGGCGAGTTCCACGTACTTCGAATATGTCAGCGAAATCGGCGTCAAAGGCCAGCCGCAAGGAAACAGTGATCGGAGTCAACCCGTAGTTGGCGATCCGAAACTTGTCGTAGCACGTACCATTCCATAAGAACTTGCTGCGATGCAGATGCAGAGTTCCGCGCGGTATCCTGACTTCGTCGTCATCGATAATGTCAACATTAGTGAGATCCGCGGTGAATAAAAAATTATCCCGGGTGATGGTAGATGAAAGCAGTAACGGTCGCGCATTCCCGAGGTAGAGCACCATCTCGGAAAGAAACCGTGTGCCTTCGTAGAACAGCCCTTCTTCGCCCAAGCCGGAAGGCTCGACGTCCCCATGGCGATTGAAAACTGCGAACAGGTCTCCGTATTTAAGAACGCGAGGGCGATCGTCCGCTGGAGTCGCGGTTGTCGCAATGTAGAATTGTTGAGCGGTATTTACATCAACCAACTGGAACCCCGTGCGTGATGGTGAACCGCTCGGACTGCCCGTTCACGAGCCGTTCGTAGGTGGCCATGTAGTCGTTACACATACGCTTCGCGCTAAATCGTTCTTCAAATCGCAGGCGGCACGCTTGACGGGAAAGTGCAGCAATGTCGCGCACGGCCAACGCGGCCTCCTGCGCATTTCGCACCACACGCCCGGTCACCCCCTCATCTACCAGTTCAGGAACGGAACCATTGGCATAAGCGATAACCGGCGTACCGCACGCCATGGATTCCATTAGAACCATCCCAAACGGCTCGGGCCATTGAATCGGGAAAAGGAAAGCAGTCGCGTTGCCCAGGAACTCATTCTTGTCGGGGTAACCGATTTCGCCCAGAAACTCGAGGAGGGGATCGTTGAGCTGCGGTTTGATCACCGCCTCATAATATTCACGATCATTCTTGTCAATCTTCGCTGCGACCTTCAGCGGCATGCCCGCGAGCTTGGCGATCTTGATTGCCTCGTCCAAGCCTTTCTCGGGCGAAACCCGCCCGAGAAACGCAAGATAGTTGCCCTTGCCCGGACGGGCAGTCAGCCGGTCCACTGGCATCCCATGATAAACCGTGCCCTGCCAGTTGGCCCAAGGTAACGGCCTCTGCTGAGCGTCGGAGATAGACACAACGGGCATGTCACGGTAAGTGCGATAGAGTGGTACCAAGTCTGGGATGTCCAGGCGACCGTGCAAGGTAGTTACGTGAGTGATCGGCTCCCGACGGCTGAGAGGAAAGTGCAAATAGTCAATATGAAAATGAATGATGTCGAAATTCTCTCTTTGACTGAACACTTCTTCGAGTAGCAGGACGTGATGCGCCAACTGGTCCACAACATTGGGCGAGAGCCGCAACGACTCCGCGGCGACGGGAACTAAGGTGGCGCTCGTCATCGAGTCGCCGCTCGCGAACAACGTGACATCATGGCCTTGGCTAACCAGTTCCTCTGTAAGATACGAGACAACGCGCTCGGTGCCTCCATAAAGTTTGGGAGGAACACTTTCGTAAAGCGGGGCTACCTGGGCTATTCTCATTGTGGTCCGATCAACAAGTACCGGTTCAATGGAGCACAAGGGCTAAATTCGCGCACTTCCAGAGCACGATGTGCTCTGTGAGGAATTGCGCGATCGGCTCGCGTTAGCCAGCGTTTCGTCGAGACGTGGCAGCGCTGGGTGGGCCATATTTAATGTACCGGCTTTTCTCCCTCGCCTCCATCCAGTACTTACTGTAGTAGCTCCGCCACGGAATCTGTACCGATGACCAGCCCCGTTGTGCGAAAACAAATACGGGTAGCAAGCTTTCGCCTGCTACCCGCGGATGTTCGTTGACGATGTCGCGCCGCAAAAACTTTACGCTGCAATTCCAAGGTCTAGCCGAGCCGCATTCGATGGGACAAAAACGGGCTGTCCCGTTTGCGGCCGACCTTTTCGCTTCGGCGAAGGGCCATGGGAGGTCATTGTCACTACCATTGGCTTCCGGTTCTTCGAAACTTTCACCTGAGCAGGGCTGTCGCTCGCTGTCGCAACCGGCAAATGGTTAAGAATTTCACGCATTTTAAGGCGCGCCTTGTGAAGCTGAGATTTGGAATTCCCGACGGAACACTTCAGGCGACGCGCAATTTCGCGATGTTCGTACCCTTCCACCTCGTGTAACAAAAAAATGGTGCGGTAGCCGTCAGGCAGCTCCTTAATCGCGCGTGCGAGCGCGATGCGATCAATGGAGGTCACAAGCCGCTGATCATCGAAGCCATATTCCCTTTTTTTGGTCTTGACGTTGGGATTGACGGGCTCGTCTAACGATAACTGCGGCCGGCCCCGCTTGCGGAAGTACATCAGCACCGTGTTTACAGCTACACGGTACATCCAGGTAGACAGTGCCGAGTCCCCGCGGAAGGTAGGAAGCTTCCGGAAGACCTGCAAAAAGGCTTCCTGCGTCAGGTCTTCTGCCTCGGCTACATTATTGGTCATGCGCAGACACAGTGAATAAACCCGAGGTTTGTGCACGTTAAAGATACTTGCGAAGGCATTGTTGTCGCCGCGTTGCGCGCGGCGAATCAAGGTCCCTTCGGAATCTACTCGACTTGTGCTTTGCGTAGCCACACTCACTGTGAACTCCTTTCAAACGTCAGCAAAACATCCGGCAGCTTTTGAGTTGTTGTCACAAACGTAACGCTATAATTTCCAGTCGCGAGCGTCCATCAGGTGCACCCCTTACTTCGCATCTTGCTTTGCTGTACAGGGAGTCAGCGGTTTCCGAGGGCGGCATTGCCTCGATGAGTTGCGGATTGGCGCGCACTAGTTCGATTCTCATTTGCCAGCGTTCATTTGGGGGACGCACTTACAGGAAATTCCCTAGTACACCTACATAGTTAACGGGATTGTTGAGTGACAGTCATAGACCCTAGGCTAGCTCAACCAAGTTCAACTCTCCGAAAGACCCGCCAACTCAAAGCAGGTGCCAGGAGTTCTGACACCTGCTCCTCGCCTTCTCCAAAGTCTGTGCAGTACAAATGAGCGCCGCCTAACGCTCGCTATACCATCAGCAACCGTAAATTTTGAGACAACATCAGACTGAGTAGGTGTCAGTGTGTGCCCCCGGTCCAATGCGATAAGGAAACGCCCGCCGCAAGCAGACATTGCGGAAACGCGCTCTTCAACTCAACTTCGAATTGTTTCAACAGGAAGAGCCCCCGTCCCCGAACATGGCAGCCTGCAAGAACTTCGTGCGGCAGCGGCGCATTGTAAGGCGTGCGACTTGTGGAAAACAGGCACACAGACCGTCTTCGGCGAAGGGAAAACCAGCGCCCGCATCATGTTCGTGGGCGAGCAGCCAGGAGATCGCGAAGATATCGTCGGTCGGCCTTTCGTCGGGCCTGCGGGAATGCTTTTGGATCGCGCTCTCGCTGAAGCGGGGATTGATCGCGATCTGGTGTACGTGACCAACGTAGTTAAACATTTCAAGTGGGCACGCGACGAGCGCGGCAAGCGTCGCATTCACAAGAAGCCTCGCGCCACAGAAATCCACGCCTGCCGCCCTTGGCTTGAAGCGGAACTGGCCGCTGTCAAACCCGACGTGCTCGTCTGCCTGGGAGCCACTGCCGCACACGCAATCCTCGGCAATAATTTCAGTGTGACGCGTCAACGCGGGGAGATTGTGTCGTCGCCGCTGGCAAAGAAGATCGTCGCAACCATCCACCCTTCTGCTCTACTGCGTATGCCTGCTGAAAAGGATCGTCATGCGGAGATGCAACGTTTCGTGGGCGATCTGCAAAAAGTGGCGAGGTTACTTCAGCACTGAGTTGGGGCGGTGTGATGCGCACGCCGGTCCTGACCGCCATGCGGAATCCCACCGAGCGGCTGAATTTCCTCAATGCGCGAAGTGACGATAGGAACGGGATAGCGAGGATGACGGAATTCGAGATGCATGCCACGTCCGATGTAGCGGGACTTAAGCATGGACCCGCCCCAGGTGCTGCCCTCGAGTGTGACCAGTACGGGCTCGGGGCAAAACTGTGGATGACCTGAGATCAAAACCTGACCTTCTCCCTGCAGAGTAACCGTATAGCAACTGTGCTGGGTAAGAATGAGCAGGGTAGTTTCCGGCGGCAGATCCTGCAAGGAAACTCCCCCCTCAATTTCTGATTGCACAATGTGGCGGTTGACCGTATCGCTCAGGTTCGGATGGGGCCGGAATTGGGAAGGCACGGTCGCCAAATTACGCCTCGGTCACCACTTGTAGCAGTATACCTTCCCCGGTGCAATGGGGCGAGCCAGAATGGCGGGTTCCGGTACAAAGGTAATGGTCAGAACAGAATACAGGGCCTGTCTAGAGGTGCTGGTCAGCGCAATCCTCTCCCCTCCCCCCGATCGGACAGGCAACGCTGACCGATTCCGGCGAATCGCAATGGCCACCAAAGTCGTCGATCATGACCAAATCTATGCTCAACACCGATCAGCAAATCGCGTCCATATGGCAACTTGGCGGCCTCAGCAAGCGGGATCTCGCCAAACGGGTGTGGCAGCAAATCAATGAAGACAATGTGCTCGGCCGCGCTTCCGAACTGGCTTACAACTTTCTGCTTTCAATCTTTCCGTTATTACTTTTCCTGCTGGCCTTGTTCGGACTTTTTGCCTCTCGAGGCACGGAGCTGAAGAGTAACTTGTTTTTTCATCTCTCCCAAGTCTTGCCGCCGGCTGCGTATCAGCTTGTTACCAAGACGATCACCGAGGTTGCTAATAATACAGGTAGCGGAAAACTGACGTTCGGCTTGCTCTTCGCACTGTGGAGCGCGTCCGGCGGTATGACCACCATGATCTCGGTGCTGGACGAAGCGTACGGCGTCAGGGAGTCCAGATCCTGGATTAAGGTCCACCTGGTAGCAATCGGATTAACGATTGCCATTTCCGTACTGGTACTGGCCGCGCTGGCCATCGTTCTACTAGGCGGCTGGCTCGCTCCTTTTCTTGGAGCGAAATTCGGCATGGGCCCGGTCTTTGTCGTCGGCTGGAAGATCCTTCAGTATGTAGCCGCCCTTTGTTTCATCATATTGTCGTTCGCGCTTATTTATTACTTTGCGCCGGATGTGCGCGAGCAACACTGGTATTGGATCACCCCCGGTTCGGTGGTTGGCGTTGGCCTGTGGATTCTGGCCTCGTTCGCCATGCGAATGTACCTGCACTTCTTCAACAGCTACAGCCGGACTTACGGATCACTTGGCGCCGTTATTATCCTGCTACTTTGGTTCTACGTGACCGGCTTAGCCTTCCTCATTGGTGGGGAAACAAATTCGGAGATCGAGCACGCGGCCGCAGAACACGGTCATCCGGAAGCAAAAGCAGAAGGTGAGAAGGAGTCGACCGCCGACAAGGCGGCGTAATCTGCGGAAGCACTCAGTCAGCAGGATGCGGCCGTGGGGAGAGACTGATTCTCGCTTGTTTGGCTCGTCGCCGTGCTCCAGCCCATAAGCGCAGCCGATCCAAGTACAAATAGACTACTGGCGTGGTATACAGCGTCAGAGCCTGGCTTACGATCAACCCGCCGACAATTGTCATCCCAAGCGGCCGATGGAGTTCCGATCCAGTTCCGGTACCGACAGCCAAAGGCAGAGCCCCGAGCAGCGCGGCCGCGGTGGTCATCATAATGGGACGAAACCTCAGTACGCAGGCGTCATAAATAGAATCCGCGGAGTTCCTCCCTTCCCGCCGCTCTGCATCGAGAGCGAAATCGATCATCATGATGGCGTTCTTTTTCACAATGCCAATCAGCAGGATGATGCCGATGGTGCCAATCACGTTCAACTCGTTATGTGTAATCAAGAGCGCGAGTAACGCTCCCACTCCGGCAGACGGGAGCGTGGAGAGAATTGTGATCGGGTGGACATAGCTCTCGTAGAGAATGCCGAGAACGATGTAAACCGCAAGCAAAGCAGTAATGATCAGCACCCATTCATTCGAGAGCGACTCTTGAAAGGCAGCCGCAGTTCCCTGAAAGCTGGCATGAATGGTGCCCGGAAACCCGATTTGCCGCTGGATATTCTCTATGTCGCGGGTAGCCTGTCCCAGTGAGATGCCCGGTGCAAGATTGAACGAGATCGTAACCGACGGAAACTGCCCCTGGTGGTTTACCGCCAGCGCCGTATTCGATGACTCGTAATGCGTGAATGCCGAAAGCGGCACCTGGGTTCCATTGCCGCCGGGAACATAGATGTTCTCCAGCGCATCCGGGCTCTGATAAAACCGCGGTTCCACTTCCATAACCACGTGGTATTGGTTCAGGGGTCGGTACATCGTCGATACTTGCGCTTGCCCAAAAGCCTGGTACAGCGCGGTATCGATGGCCTGCGTGCTGACTCCGAGCCGCGAGGCGGTGTCACGGTCGACGACGACTCGCGCTTCGAGCCCACGATTCTGCTGATCACTGTTTACGTCACGAAGCGACGCCAGGGTGCGCATCTTCGCGAGCAGCCGTGGAGCCCACGAATTCAACTCGCTCAGGTTTTCGCCCTGCAGTGTGTATTGGAATTGCGCATTGCTTTGCCGCCCACCAATCGTCAGATCCTGAGCCGATTGCAAATATAGTGTGGCGCCCGGGATCACCGCGAGTTTTCGGCGGAGGCGTCCGATCACCTGGTCTGCCGTCACCTTCCGCTCTTCCAGAGGCTTCAACGTCAGAAAGAACCGGCCCTGGTTTGACGCAGTATTGCCGCCCGCAAATCCCATCACCGTATTGACGGCGGGATCCTCGCGAACAATGTCCACGTACTGCTGCATCTTCGTCTTCATCGCATCGAAGGAGATGTCTTGCGACGCCTGCACCGACCCCACGATACGGCCGGTATCCTGCTGCGGGAAGAAGCCTTTGGGAACAATCACGTAAAGGTAGACGCTCAAGGCGGCAGTCGCGATCGTCACGAATAATGTAAGCGGCTGGTGCCGCAGCACCCACTTCAAACTGTGCTGGTATCCGAGATGAACGCGGTTGAAAATGCTTTCACTCCATCGATAGAACCTGCCATGCTTCTCTTCACCGAGAGGCTTAAGAAATTTGGCGCACATGGTAGGAGTGGTGGTGAGAGAAACCACGAGCGAGGTACCAATTGCCACGCTCAGAGTGACGGCGAATTCGCGAAATAGCCTGCCGACTATCCCACCCATCAGCAGAATGGGGATGAACACCGCGACCAGCGAAGTGCTCATGGAAAGCACGGTAAAGCCGATCTCGCGCGCTCCGCGAAAGGCCGCTTGCACCGGCGGCATACCGCGCTCCAGGTAGCGCGTGATGTTTTCGAGAACGACAATGGCATCGTCAACGACAAACCCCGTCGAGATCGCCAGCGCCATTAGTGACAAGTTATCGAGACTGAAGCCCAGCAGGTACATCACGCCGAAAGTCCCGATGAGCGAGAGCGGTACGGCGACACTGGGGATCACTGTGGCCCGAACGGTGCGCAGAAAAACGAACACGACGAAGATGACCAGCAGAATCGAAATAATCAAGGTCCCTTCAATGTCGTGAACCGAAGCGCGAATCGTCGTGGTGCGATCCAGCACAATGCTGAGGTTGATGGCGGGCGAGATCGAGGACTGCAACTGCGGCATGAGGGAGCGCACGCGGTCGACGGTATCGATAATGTTCGCTCCCGGTTGACGGAAGACGATCATCAGCACCGCCGGCTTACCGTTTGCCAAGCCCACATTGCGGATGTCTTCTACCGAGTCGTCCACCTGGGCAACATCTCCCAAACGCACTGCCGCCCCATTGGTCTGGTTGTAGCCGACGATCAGATTGCGATATTGATCCGCACGAAAAATCTGGTCGTTGTCGGTAATAGTCCAGGCATTGACAGGGTTGGACAACTCGCCCTTAGGCCGGTTTGCATTCGCCAGCCCGAGAGCACTCGCAATTTGTGTGAGCCCGATTCCAAGCTTGTTGACGAGAGTGGGATTCACCTCCGCGCGGACTGCGGGCCGCGCGCCTCCGCCAACGAATACCTGCCCCACACCCGTCACCTGCGCGAGCTTCTGCGACAGTATGGAGTCTGCGGCATCGTAGATCCGAGGCAGGGTGACTGTATCGGAGGTCATCGCAAGAATCAGGATTGGTGCATCGGCAGGATTTACCTTCCGGTACGACGGATTCTGCGGCAGGTTTGCCGGAAGCTGGCTGCGGGCAGCGTTGATGGCAGCCTGCACGTCACGAGCAGCGGCATCGATGTTGCGGTTGAGATCGAATTGCAGAACAATGCTGGTAGAACCCAACTGGCTCGTGGAGGTCATCTGGTTGACCCCGGCAATCCTGCCAAATTGCCGCTCGAGCGGCGTAGCTACGGCGGAGGCCATAGTTTCCGGGCTCGCGCCCGGCAGCCCACCGGAGACCTGGATAACGGGGAATTCAACCTGGGGAAGCGGCGCTACCGGAAGAAAGTTGAAGGCAAGCGCCCCGGCCATGAGGAGAGCTAGCGCCAGCAATGATGTGCCGATCGGCCGCTTGATAAAGGGGGCGGAAATGTTCATGGCTTAATCCGCCGGGACCCCGTGCTCCTCGGCAGGCACTTCGATTTTGTTACCGATGCGGTATCTCGAGAAGCGCTGCGCCAGCCGATCGAACCAGAGATAGACGACCGGTGTGGTATAGAGCGTCAGCATCTGGCTAAGAATCAGCCCACCAACAATGGTGATTCCCAAGGGACGCCGCAGTTCTGAACCAGTGCCGGAACCTAAAGCAAGAGGTAATCCGCCGAGGAGCGCCGCCATGGTGGTCATCATGATCGGTCGGAAGCGGAGAAGACTGGCCTGGTAGATCGCTTCTTCGGGTGGCTTGTGCTCTTCGCGTTCCGCTTCCAAAGCAAAGTCGATCATCATGATGGCATTCTTCTTCACGATGCCGATCAGCAAGATGATTCCGATCAGCGCCACCACGCCCAGATCATTTCCCGTGATCAGTAACGCGAGTAGTGCTCCGACGCCGGCGGAAGGCAACGTAGACAGGATCGTAATGGGGTGAATATAGCTTTCGTACAGCACGCCCAGCACGATGTAGACAGTGATGACGGCAGCGAGGATCAGCCAGGGTTCAGTCGAAAGCGAATTCCGGAAAGCCGCGGCCGTGCCTTGAAAGCTTGTATGAATACTGTTCGGAAGCCTGATTTCCTTCTCCGCCTCATCAATTCTTTTTGTCGCCTCGCCCAGCGAAACCCCTGGCGCCAGATTGAAGGACAGAGTCACCACCGGAAATTGTCCCTGGTGATTAACGGCCAGTGGACTATTCGAGGGCCGGAAATGACTGAACGATGCCAGCGGGACCTGCGAACCCGTGCTCGATTTCACGTAGATGTCTGTCAGCGCGTCCGGATTTTGACGGAATTGTGGGTCAACCTCGAGCACTACATGATACTGATTGAGTTGCGTGAACATCGTCGAGATTTGGCGCTGGCCGAAAGCGTCGTAAAGTGTATCGTCGATGGCCTGCGGCAAAATGCCAAGACGCGACGCTGTATCTCGATCGATTACCAGGTCCGCACGGAGCCCATTGTTCTCCTCGTCACTCGCGACATCCCGCATCTCTGGGTATGTGCGCAGCTTCTCAACCAGCTTCGGCGCCCAACTCGCCAGTTCCGCGGCATCCGCGTCTTCCATCGTGTACTGGTACTGTGTCCGGCTGACACGATCCTCAACCGTTAGATCCTGCACAGGTTGCATGTAGAGCGTGATCCCTTCAACCTGCGCCAGCTCAGGCTGCAGCCGGCGAATAACCTCAGACGCCGAGTCGCTGCGTTCATCCCGTGATTTCAGGTTGATCTGAATACGTCCGCTGTTGGGTGTGGTGTTGATCCCGTCCACCCCAATAAAAGAAGAAAGGCTCTCCACATCCGGATCTTTCAGGATGACGGAGGAGAGTGCCTGCTGCCGTTTTGCCATGGCATCGAAGGAAACATTTTCGGGGGCCGCAGATATGCCGAGGATCACGCCAGTGTCCTGCACCGGGAAAAAACCTTTTGGCACTACCACATATAAAAGCAACGTGAGCACCAGCGTGCCTGCCGTGATGAGCAACGTTGTCGTTTGATGTCGCAGGACGAACTTCAGAGTGCGGCCATAGAACCGGATGACACGGTCATAGAAATCCTCGGTTACCCGGTAGAAGCGGCTCTGCCGGGCGCGATCCTGGCGCTTCAGGAGCTTTGCCGACATCATGGGAGTTAAGGTCAGAGACACCGCCGCAGAGACCAGGATCGTGACCGCGAGAGTGACGGCGAATTCCCTGAACAGCCTGCCGACGACGTCGCCCATAAACAGAAGCGGAATCAGTACGGCGATGAGCGACACGGTCAACGAGATAATCGTGAATCCGATCTGCCCCGATCCCTTCAGCGCAGCGTCAAGCGGGGAGTCTCCCTCTTCGAGGAATCGATCGATGTTCTCAATCATGACGATGGCGTCGTCAACCACGAATCCTGTCGATATGGTCAGTGCCATCAGGGTGAGGTTGTTCAAGCTGTAGCCCAGCAGATACATCACCGCGAAGGTACCCACCAACGAAAGCGGCACCGCCACGCTTGGAATTACGGTTGCGGACAGGTTCCGCAGGAACAGAAAGATGACCATCACTACCAAGGCGATGGTCAGCATCAGCTCGAACTGCACATCCTTCACGGAAGCGCGAATGGTTTGGGTTCTATCGGTAAGGATCTGCACTCGCACTGCAGAGGGGAGTGATAACTGCAAGGTCGGCAGCAACTTCTTTATTCGATCAACGACACTGATAATATTCGCACCCGGTTGGCGCTGAATGTTGACGATCACGGCCGGGACGAGGTTCATCCACGCAGCTTGCTGCGAGTTTTCCACCCCATCGATCACGTTGGCAACGTCGCTGAGCCGTACCGGAGCGCCGTTCCTGTACGCAACGATGATGGGCTTGTACTGCGCGCTGGAAAGCAGTTGATCGTTGGCTCCGATGGTGTATGCCTGGCGCGGGCCGTCCAGCACACCCTTTGCCTGGTCGACGTTGGCTGACGCAATGGCCGTACGCACATCTTCCAGGCTCAAGCCATAAGAGGCCAGCTCGGTGGGATTTGCCTGGATCCGCACGGCAGGCTTTTGCCCGCCGCTGATGGAAACCAGGCCTACACCCGTGAGTTGCGAAATCTTCTGCGCCAGCGCGGTGTCCGCGAGATCCTCAACCTTGGACAGAGGCAGCGTGTCGGAGGTGAGTGCCAGAGTAAGGATGGGCGCATCGGCAGGGTTGACCTTGCTGTAAATGGGCGGATTGGGTAGGTCGCGCGGCAGATAGGTGCTGCCGGCATTGATGGCCGCCTGCACTTCCTGTTCCGCCACATCAATGTTCTGCTCGAGGTTGAATTGAAGCGTGATCAGCGACAATCCGAAGGAACTTGTGGATGTCATCTGGCTCAGACCCGGCACCTGCCCAAATTGACGCTCCAGCGGGGCAGTGACTGACGACGCCATTACGTCCGGATCAGCGCCCGGATAGAAAGTCTGGACCTGGATGGTTGGATAATCGACTTCCGGCAGGGCTGACACCGGTAGTTGCCGGTAGGCAACAATGCCGACCAGCAATATGGCGACCATGAGCAGGGTGGTCGCCACAGGACGCAAGACAAAAATTCTTGAGGGACTCATGACGTCGTGCTTGCGGCGGTTTGGCCGCTACGATTTGCCCCTGTACCTCCCGCTCTCGGCTCGACCTTGGTACCCGCTTGCAACTTGTCTTGTCCGTCGGTAACCACGATATCGCCGGGGGACAATCCAGCGGAAACAGCGGTTGAATTTCCCTCGGTCATGGCCACTGTCACGGGCCGCACCTGCACCGTCTTGTCGGCCTTCACCGCATAGACAAAGCTGCCTTGAGGACCCCGCTGGATGGCAGCGGCTGGCACGATTGTGCTGTTTTTACGAATCTCCAGCAGTAGCCGCACATTCACAAACTGGTTTGGCCAGAGAGAGTTTTCATGGTTGTCAAAAATCGCCTTTAAACGACCCGTACCCGTGGTCTGATCGATCTGGTTGTCGATGGTCAGGAGTTGTCCGGTTGCAAGCCTGGTCTGATCGTCGCGGCTGTAAGCGTCGACCTGGAGGGCACCTCGGGCCATGTGTTGTGAAACTGACGGCAATTGATCTTCGGGCAGGGTGAACAAGACGGCCACGGGTTGTAATTGCGTAATTACCAGCATGGGGTTAGTGTCTGATGCGTGCACCATGTTCCCGGGATCGACCAGCCGTATGCCAACGCGGCCGCCGATTGGCGCGGTGATGTGGCAATACGCAAGATTCAGTTTCGCGTTGTCGATGGCGGCCTGATCGGATCGCACCGCTCCTTCGAACTGATCGGCGGTTGCCTTCTGTGTATCCACTTGCTGCTGCGACATCGCTCCAGACTGCTGCAGTAGATCCTTATAGCGCTGATAATTGAGCTGCGCATCCCGTAAGGAGGCCTGGTCCTTAAAGAGCTGCGCTTGTGCCTGGCTGAGCGCTACTTCGTAAGGTCTGGGATCGATGAGTGCCAGCAACTGACCCTGGTTGACGTTTTGTCCTTCCTTGAAATTCACTTGCACCAACTGCCCGTCGACTCGGCTCTTCACGCTCACCGTCTTATATGCGGTCACCGAACCGAGCCCGGTGAGATACACGGGGAAATCTCGCTGCTGAGTCGTAGCCACGCCAACGGGAATTGCTTGGGGACCCGCTGCGCGGGCGCTCGTCGGCCGGGTTCCGGAACCACCACTGCAACCGACGCTCCAGCTCAAAGTGATGAGGAGCAAGGCTGCAAGCCAAGAAACATTTTTTGTTGGAGACATCGATTTTTCGGGCAGTGCATAGCTTCCAGCCGATGTGAGCGAAGCGGCGTGAGCAGAGCTTTTCTCCCCAACTGGTCTGGATTCGTAAGTTGCCGTTTTTGTCATAGAACTCCGGTCAGGCCTGGAGACGAGCACCGCTTCGAATCATGCGAAGCATCTGATGCTGAGGCGCTTTGGCAGGCTGCTGCACGGGCCCGCAAAATGCATCGCAACCCTTGATTAATCAACATTCTGACAGATAAGGATGTGAGTACTGAGGAGGAGTCGCACGTTTTACAAAACTTTACCTTCTTACCTCCGAGAAACTGCGAAGTTTAAGACGATGCTGATGTTCGCGCGGTCGCAACCATCGAGTTCGGGAGACTTGTTCTTGGAACGTGCAGTTACTCGCATGTGAGCGCATCACCAGAGTTCGCGCGCAGAAAATGCGGCCCAGACGACAACTTGTGCGGCGTGGCTAGCTTCCAATGGCAAACCATCCACGGAGGCCAGAATGCTGGGTTTAATTCGACAACTTCCTGTTCCCAAACCGATTACTCCAAAAACCCATAAGCTGCTTGACTATCTTACGATCGGTGCGTTTGGAGTCATTGCGGGCCTGTGCTGGGGCAGTAAGCGCCGGGCGTCAATCGCGGCAATTGCCAACGGCGCGTTCATACTCAGCTACACGCTATTGACTGACTACGATGGAGACGGCAGGCGGCCGGTCAGCTTCAGCACCCACGGAGACCTGGATGTGATTCAGGCGGGTATGGCTGCCATTGCTCCGGAGCTACTTGCTTTCCGCGACAGCGGAATCGCGCACGTGTTTCGTGGACAGGCACTCAATGAAAGTGCGGTTATCGCGATGACCGACTTTGATGCTAACGAGGTGAAAGCAGGCCGGCGTTGGTTCCGACGCGCGGCATAGATGCGCGGGTTGGTCAGTACACAAGCGAATATGTTGATGAACTGGCGGGGGACGACCCCGCCACCCACCTGCGGTTTGTGAATCACTGTCCGCTCGGCCTGCTACTTCTTACCCTTCGGCTCCGGTTTTGCCATGCTCACACGGTCTTCCGTAGGACCAGTACGCTTGCGCCAGGAGTGTTTATTGCGAGTTGTCGAGGCGGGTCCGCTATGCGAGACTGGAAATACTGCGGGCCCGTAGCTCAGCGGTTAGAGCAGTGGACTCATAATCCATTGGTCCAAGGTTCAAATCCTTGCGGGCCCACCAGTATCCTTAATTTTTGGCATTTCTCTCTTTTTCCCTCCGTATTTCGCTGCATGCGTTGACAGCAGCATTCCCGGCGAATAAAGTCCTTGGGCTGCATTTTCCCCCGGAAATGCGCGCTGCACGGGCAATCTGTTGCAGCAGGAACACCTTCGAGGAGGTTTCGCATGCGCTCGTTCCGGTTAATGGTTGTCAGCTTCTCACTCATGCTACTGGCTGCCGTCGGATTCCTCAGTACGCCAGTACCGGCCTTTAATTCTCCCAAAATCGCGCCTCGTATTTTGTCCGACACTGCGCATGGCGCTTTTACTGAAGCACTCGTGGTCTTGCGCGAGCAGGCCGATCTACGGCCGGCTGCAACCCTGACGACCAAGCTGGAAAAAGGTCGCTTCGTGTTCGAGACGTTGCGAAGCACCGCGGATCGGAGTCAAGCTCCGATACGCGCTTTTCTTGAGCAGCATGGGATTGCCTACCAGAGCTTCTACATCGTCAACATGATTAGAGTGACAGCGAACCTCGCGGCGCTCGAACAGTTGGCGGCGAGAGACGACGTGGATCGCATCGACGCGAATCCTTACGTTCGCGCCAGTTTGCCAACTCCAACTGGCATAGACAACCGTGCGTCAGATAATCCCGATACCGTGGAATGGAACGTTCAGCGTGTGGGAGCGCCCACCGTGTGGAGCATGGGATTCCGCGGCGAAGGGCTGGTGGTAGCCGGCAACGACACCGGTGTGCAATGGGACCACCCCGCGTTGAAGAACCACTACCGCGGATGGAATGGCAGTACGGTAGATCACGACTACAACTGGCATGACGCCACAAGTCAGCATTCGCCAACCCCGATCGATCCCAATGATCACGGCACATTTACCGCGAGCCAAATGGTAGGTGACGACGGCGCCGGTAACCAGGTGGGCGTGGCTCCCGGCGCAAAATGGATCGCGTGCCGCAACATGGACGCGAACGGAACCGGGTCGCCCGCGCAGTACACCGAATGTTTTGAATTCCTGGTTGCGCCTTACCCGGTGAACGGCAACCCATCCCAGGGGAACCCTGCGTTGGCTCCCGATTCGATTAACAACTCCTGGAGTTGTCCGCCGAGCGAGGGCTGCTCCACAAACACGCTTTTGGCTGTCGTGAATGCTGTGCGGGCGGCCGGCATTTTCCCCGCCATGGCAGCGACCAACTCCGGCCCGTCGTGTTCCACCGTAGTCGACCCGCCTTCTCTTTACGCCAGCTCCGTGTCGGTTGGTTCCACCAACAAATCAGACGCGATTTCGTCGTTCAGCAGCCGCGGCCCCGTGACCGCCGATGGGAGCAATCGTTTAAAACCGGACTTATCGGCCCCCGGAGAAAACATTCGCGGCGCGGTTCCAGGCGGCGGTTATCAATCCGGTTGGTCAGGTACTTCCATGGCTACTCCCGAAGTAGCGGGCGGGGTGGCTCTGTTGTGGCAAGCAAAACCTAACCTCGCGGGTAATATTACGGGTACGGAAAACACTCTGACCCATACGTCTCGTCATATGAAAAGTACACAGAACTGCGGGGGCTCGGGGCAGAATATTCCCAACAACGTATTTGGCTGGGGAATTCTCAATATCGCACAGGCCGTGAAGACTCCATAGACATGGAGAGCGGGTGCCCTCAAAAGCACCCGCCGCCCAGCTTTCTGTCGTATGGCGAGGTCAAGCAGTTCGCAATTCAATCAAGCAGCGTCGCTGTGGGGGCCCATCGTTTCGGACCCCCGTATTGCATTGATAAGCGCTTCAGGACCTTCGATTCCGTAGACGAACGCGTCAGCGTAGGAAGGCTTCGCGGGAAGCTTCTCATTGGTAATCACGATTACCCGCGCGTGCCGCTGAGTCCGCCGAAAATCGCGGGCAAGCTGCTCTGCGTCGTCCGCAGCAAGACTGTGGCACACGAGCAACACGCTACCCGGCCGCTTTCGGAATTCCGATCTTGCCGCGCCGGGAGCGGTTGTGCTAAAGACGTCAAACCCCGCCGTGGTCAGGACCCATTCCCGCAGCCGCAGCAGTTCCTGGTCAGCGCCCACTGAGATGACAATCATCCGGACCCCCTGCCCGATTTGAAAGTTTGGATTCTGCGGCGCTCATTGAAGATGTCTGAACGTCCGCAGCGAAGGCTCGTTGCACGGCGTAGCCGAAACGAGCTAAGCCCAGGAGCTTGCATCGAGATTACGATGCGCATCTAATTGATAAGTAGATTATGAATCAAGCACAGCAAGCATCAATCACCTGGAACACTCGCCGGATCATCGGCGCGATCGTCGTGGGATTGCTGATGGGTGAGATCGCTTTAGTCGTCGTCGTAGGCATTACCCGCGATCTCATTCTGCCGGCATTCGCGCGACTCATGGGGGGTGAGCAGAATTCACCGCTGTCCCTGGGTACGCAGGACTACGGATGGGCTGATATGTTCAGCATTGTGCTGCAGCTTTGTCTGGCGGCGATCGTTTCCATCCTGGTGTATGCGTGGTCACAGCGTACACCCAGAGCTCCGCGGGGAGGATCCTTGGGATTGAGTGGAGCCGCACTGCCGTTGATCACCGCAGTACCTACTGCGCCTCCCGTTACGCCGCGTCCGACAGGCGTGGAGCCCATTGCGCCGGCGGGATCGGCAATCGCGACCGTAGCATCGACCCGGACAGTATCCCCTGGCGCGAGCTCGCCAGGAATTGCCGCGGCAAGCGGAGCAGCAGTGCCCGTTTCGACTCCTGCAGCAACAACACCCAGGCCTGCCGTTGAGCGTGCCCCCGAACCCTCTGATGCCCGCCCTCAGCAGGCGATTCAGCCCCAGCCGGCAGTGACGAAGCCCGTTAACACGGTTCCGTTGGCGCCGGCGGGCGCAGCAACGTCAAAGGCGGCTTCGTCGAACCTTGCGCCGCAGGTCTCGCCGGCAAGATCCTCCGACGCGCCGCCCAAAGTTCAAGCTCCTCCGGTAGCGGGCAAGGTTGTTAAACCAAAGAAGCAAAAAGAGATTTATTACAACATTGTCGGCGAGCGTATCTCGCCGCCCGATGATGAGGAATAACGGAAGCCGTGACGCAGAAAAGCCTCCGCATAACGGAGGCTTTTAATTTTAAAATTGCCGGACGGAGTTGGTTTACTTTTTCTCAGCCGCCGCCTTTTCACCAGCCTTGGCGTATTTGCGGCGAAAACGTTCAACTCTGCCAGCCGTGTCCACCAACTTCTGTTTGCCGGTGAAGAACGGGTGGCAAGCCGAGCAAATTTCCACATGGATGTCACCCTTGTGGGTGGAACGCGTCAAAAAACTGTTACCGCACGCGCACAGCACGCGCACTTCATTGTATGCGGGATGAATGCTCGCCTTCATGATTCTCCTGATGTCGATTACCGAAACTTAGATTCTATCGAAGGACTGAAGGATTCAGCAAGCCGCTCGCCTTCACACGACATGCCAGATTGGCGTTAAGCTATGGAACTCGGCGATCTGCTATCTGTGCGAATGAGGGCTCTGGGCGGGATTGTGCTTCACCGCTGGAGGCGCCTTTGTGACCCTCACATCGAAATTCACCGGCAGTTGCTTGGGCGGATAGCACTGGGCATTGTCGCAGGCCTGATACTTCAGCGTGCCCCGCATCGCGTATTTACCCGGCACAACGGAGTGCAGTGGCCGCACCTTCACGCTGACAGCAAAATCTCCCGTATAAACATTAATCTTCTCGTTAGGAGCGAATGGAAAGCTCATGTCCTCGCCTGCCGGGTAGCTGACTTTCCCGATGACGATGTCCGTAGGAGGATCGAGCTTCAAATTGGTGGCGATAAGGTATTCCGCATGCGGCGTATTGGAGTTGATGTGAAAACCTGGAGCAACGCGAAAGTGCAGGTCTGCGGTGCCCGAACTGCCGGGAGCGATGCTGACCACCGCTGGTGGAGCGTATGCGACTGAAGGACCTTTAGATCCGAGTATCTGTTGAGCGGCGGCAATCGTGGTCGCAAGCACAAGGGCAGTTATGGCGATCGATTTTGTGAGGTTAGAAGTCATCGACAGATTGGCTTTACTTGAGCCTATGGCATCGAAATTAGCAAAAAACAGGCACGCGTCCATGTTACCTTCGCCCTACTTCTGGGCCTGTACTTGTTGACCCTGTCCGAGAGCGCGTTTGACATTACCTTCGATCTCGCTGCGGCTCTTCAGGCCGAATACGCTGTCAATCACCTTGCCGCTGCGATCAATAAAGAACGTTTCAGGCAAAAACTGCACGCCCCCGTATGCCTGGCCAACAGCCTCTTTGCCGATGAGCACGGTATAGTTGACACCCATCTCCTTCGCGAACTTGGCGATGTCTTGCTCGGCAGCGTCATCCATGGCTACACCGACAATCTGTAAACCTTCGGGGCCATATTGCTTCTGCAGTTCTACGAACCAGGGCATCTCAATTTTGCAGGGTTCACACCAAGTCGCCCAGAAATTCAGAAGCACAGCTTTTCCACGGTAGTCGGTGAGATGCACCGTTTTGCCGTCCAGCGACTTGAGTTCGAAATCAGGAGCAAGCTGGCCCTTCAGCCCTGCTGTGGGCCCAGACGTGCCTGACCGGCGGGCGAGGTGAAGTCCGGCATACAGCATCACCGCGACGATCACGGCAACGAAAACAATGATCAATGGATTGCGCTTCACGAGTTATACCCTTCTCACATCGCAAATCGGTTCAGGAAGGACAAATAATTCGAGATCAAAGTAAACCGGTTCAGCACCAGCAGCCCGCCCAAAGCAATCAACAGAACACCGCTGGCGACTTCTACAGCATGCATGTGCATGCGAAAGCGGCTATAAAACTTCAGAAACCGCTCGATGCCCAACGAGGTGAGCAGAAACGGGACGGCTAGTCCGAGCGAGTAGACAGCCAGCAGGAGAATGCCTTTTGCAACCGAATCCTGCGCCGCGGCGAAGCCGAGAATCACGGCAAGAATAGGACCCACGCAGGGTGTCCACCCGAACGCGAAAGCAAAGCCGATTACAAAAGCGCCCCAAGGCCCACTGCCCCCCTGCAAGCTGTGGAGCCGTGCATCCGTGTAAAGCGTTTTGATTTTGAAAATTCCCGTGAGGTGCAGGCCGAAGAGAATAATGATGACGCCCGCGATCTGGGCCAGCGTTGATTTGTAGCGCGCCAGGATCTGTCCGACTTCGGTGGAGATCGCACCCAGAGTAATAAAGACGATGCTGAAACCAACAATGAAGGCTGCGGAGTTCAGCATGACTTTCCGGAGCAGTTGGCCTTCGCGTGCCTTAAGTTCTTCCACCCCCGCCCCCGAAATCAGCGATACGTAACCTGGCACGAGCGGTAGGACGCAGGGCGACAGGAACGAAATCAACCCGGCCACGAACGCTGCCAGGGGAAGTGGAAGTGTCTGCATAACTGTATTGTACCCGCCGTAAAGGAAATCACCGTTGCTGGGCCGCGACGCACAGACCCTCAAATCAATGATGCACGCGGGCATGAAGATGTTACAAGGTTTTCACCATGCAGCCATTTGGAAAAAGATCGAAAGCCGAACTGCGCTGTCCTCCGTCTCCAAGGACCTAGCGCCTGTTCTGCGGACGTTGTTGTTTGTGTGTTGCGGGAGTGGCCCCCTCGGCCGGTGGTTGAGGACTGGGATTTTGGGCTTCGGAGCTCGAACTGGGCATGCTGAGTCCGGGTGGTTCCGTGAGAGCTTTGCGAATAAAGCCGGGGGGCACAGTTGCCGTCAGCACTACATGGTCCCTGTTTGTCGCTACTTTCAGGCTGTCGAAAAAAGCCTTCACATCAGGGTCGCTGCCTGGCGTAGCCACAGAGGTTTCCGCACCATGAAAGAGGTTAAGAAAAGTGTCGAGTTTCGTGGCGACGGACTGCGCGTCCTCTGCGCTGGAGGTGAAGGCCTCCGCTTTGAGATGTAAAGCGCGAATGTAACGGCCGGAGGTGACGAGCACAGCGGGTTTGTTAAAAAGCACGGCAACACTGCCGAGGATTGAATTTAATGATGGCTCTTCGCCAGGTTTGACTCGGGCTATCGCCCAGAAGAGGCTCGCGATCGGCACCTGCTTATAGTACTGACGCAATAACGCGGGCCCTCCAAACGGTGAAGCCAACTTGCGTGAGCGATCGACAATTCCGCGAATCACTGAGGGATCGGGGTGATTCGAAACGGCAACTGTGTCGACGGTAATGATCGCCACCCGCACCGTACGGCCATCGTGTGGAACATTGAAGATGCTGGCATTCTGATAGGCGTCGATTGACTTCGAAATCCTGGTCAGGTAGGCGGAGAGCTTGTCACCGTTGATTCTGCCGCGAAACACCTCAGAAAATCGCAGCGCTGGAGAACCGTCACTCTCCCGAGGAGTTCCAGCTTCGGGATAGTGCACCGCCACTGCCGCTTCGTCGAGATCGCGCTCAAACTGGAATCCGGTCTCACGAATAAACTGTTCGTATTCGGGATCATGCGAGACAGGGGGCAACTGGTTCACTTCGTTGACGGTCCGCACCCATTTGAGATTCACGTAGACAAATGCATCGGCCCCAGGCAGCAGTCGCGCCGGTTCAGGCGGGGCGTGCTTGCGCAGCTGAACGACGAGGGTGACGGCGGCGCCGATAGCCACCACCCCCAGGATAATGGGGAGACTGCGCTTTATTCGCATGGAATGCGGATAAAACAGTCATGATAGCATCTGCGTATAGTCGCACTGTGGAACGGGATCGTATACTGGGGGACCCGAATGGCCACTATGGTCGGGCGGGACTAGAATCCTCGCAGCCCAGGTCTGGTCCGCCTGCTGAGGTTCTTATCAAATCTCTGGGAAAGTCCTCCTCTGGTTGCACGTAGAGTACCGTTGTGATATTTTTTTAGATTGTCCCGGACATCAGGAAGGGATCAGGGGTTCTTGTGCCCCGAAAGGCACACGAGCCTATGCTGGCGTAGCTCAGCTGGTAGAGCATCTGATTTGTAATCAGAGGGTCGGGGGTTCGAATCCCTTCGCCAGCTCCAGGAACCGGTTTCCGGAAGCAATAAGAAGCAGCTTTGTGCACGGCGCGCGCAGCGGCAGCGGAACAGGCTTTTTTCCAACGCACTCCATTTGGGAATTTTTCCGACGTGTAGTGGTTTTCAGGCGCGGGTATGCTTGCGCCGTCCCTGATCTCCTTGTTTGCGCCAGCTTGTTACTGCGCAGCTTTGCGCCTGTTTCGCGGAACCCTGCATTTGCTTTGGAGCATGACGTTTCTGCACAGGTGGGTGAGTGGTTAAAGCCGGCAGACTGTAAATCTGCTCCTCCTTGCGAGGTACGGAGGTTCGAATCCTCCCCTGTGCACCAGGATGTGTGGTGAATCGTTTAGCGATTGCGTTCGCCGTTTACGCCGTGCTGGGAATTCTGGCGTGGACCACGCTGAGCGATCCCAAGTTGCGGATGGCTACTTTTGCCATTCTGGCGCTGTTTGCGGTGAAAAGCTGGGTGCGCCGGAATGACACACTGCATCCGGATTCATAACCGAGGCGTTTTGTTGAGAGCTGACAGCTGAGGGCTGACGGCTTTCTCGGAAGGCGGTAAGGCAAGTTCCGCGGGAGTAACTCAGTGGTAGAGTCACAGCCTTCCAAGCTGTTGGTCGCGGGTTCGATTCCCGTCTCCCGCTCCAGGCTTTTTGGGCCGATGTAGCTCAGTTGGTAGAGCACTCCCTTGGTAAGGGAGAGGTCACCAGTTCAATCCTGGTCATCGGCTCCATAGTTTTCGACAGGTGGGATCGCGTTGACGTTCGAACAAGCTGGTCTCCGGGTTGAGAAGGAAAAGGAATTTTCGGAGCTGAAAGGCGTCATTGAACGTCTGTTCGCTCCTGATAATGCTGAGAAATTTCTCGGTGCGCTGCACAAGAACGGCATTCGCGTCCGGGATTTTGATCTCTTAATTCCCAGTGGCGTTTTGGAGCGGCTGGACCCAAGCCTGCATGAGTTTGGAGCGCGCAAACTGTATGAGGCGCTTCCGCTGTCGGACCGGGCGCAGGTTAGGGAGTTTTACCTCTTCAAGGTCGAAGAGGTTGAACCTGGACTGCGGGCCAGGTTCCACAAGCTTTATCAATATTACTGAATTCACACATCCGCGATAGCAAGCGAGGCAACGGCAATTTTATGGCGAAAGAGAAATTTGAACGCACCAAGCCGCACTGCAACGTGGGGACAATTGGACACATCGATCATGGCAAGACCACGTTGACGGCGGCGATCACAAAGGTATTGCAGAAGCACAATCCGAAGATCGTGTTCCGCTCG
>DASRFR010000040.1:0-2024 GCA_035651455.1 Terriglobales bacterium | reverse complement strand
CTATAACGTCAAGCAATTCGAGGCACTTCTCAAAGAATGCAACTTCCTTAGCTTGGTAGAACGACCAAGCCTTCTGCGGAGCGGTATGCCATGGACGCTGGAGATGGGAAAGGCACCCGAGGTGCGCGTTTGACCGAAACGCCATTCGAGGATATCTAACGACAGCCAGCCAATAGTCACACCTCAGAGAACTCGGACGGAAATGCGGAGGAGGTTTCGGTTATGCGCAAGGCACCAGCGATACCGCCGCAGGTCATCCAGGATTACTGGAGACTGTTTGTCAACCGCGGAGCCTACACGCTGCAATCTGCTCGACCGCATCCGGAAACGGGGCGTCATTACTACTTCCGGGCGACCGACAAAAGGACGGGCGCTTCGCTGGAGTTGACCGAGGACCTTATCCGGCGACACCTCGAAGGGGAGATCACCGTCGGCTTGTACGCGATCAATCCCTACAATCAATGCTGCAAATGGGTCGCTATCGATGCTGATTACAAGAACGCGATGGAAGACCTGCTGAAGCTCCAGTATCGGTTGGGCCAGGACGGAGTTCAGCCGGCACTTGAGATGAGCAGACGAGGCGGCCATCTGTGGATCTTTCTTGCGACTCCGCTATTGGCAAGAGATTGCCGTATCTACGTTCATGACGTCGCCTTGGGATTGGGAGTGCCGGTTAAGGGGTCGGGCTTAAGGGAAGGCATCGAAGTATTTCCCAAACACGATGTAGTTGCGCCTAGCGGGTTTGGCAATGCGATTCGCGGTCCGCTTGGAATTCACCGCGGTGCGAGTCGGCGGTTCTGGTTTTATGGCGCCGACTACACGGTCGAGGCGCAGATCGCATACTTGAATCATCTGCGGAAGCTTACTGAACAGGAACTGCAGGCATTCATCGCCGGAAAGAATGGGCCGACGCAAGACAATGCGTCGAGATCGAGGATCGCCGGGTCTTTATATCGGCGCGCGGGGGGTGGTCGATCAGAGTTCCGCATCCTGGAGCACGTTGGGTCTGTTCGTAAGGTCGGCCGGAATTATGTCACTCGTTGCCCATCGTGCGCCGAAGCTGGACACGACCGGAGCGGCGACAATCTCGCGATTTTGATCGAAGATCCACGCTTCTATCAGTGTTGGGCAGGCTGCCCGAAGGAGGCGATTCGATCGGCTCTTGGATCTCCGATTCGCATGGCAGAACCGCGTCCAGCGCGGGAGGTCACCTCATGAACCCAACGAGAGCTCGCAGCACAGTCGGACTTCGGCTCTCCCGAGGCGCCCTGCGAGTCCTCAGAGAACGCGGAATATTCGCTCAATCATCCGTGAGCCTGGAACACCAGCGCCTGGCAAAGAGCTACGTCATCCGTGGACTCGAATCGGGTGGCGCCGCTGGAGACGTCGGGCATTATGTGACCTTCGCCCGAGAAGACGGCCGGCCGGCTGAATACTTCTGCCCTGTCGAAACGATCGGCGTGAACGGCCCGCACGCAGTGGTATTGGCACCTGTTCTGGTACGCATCGAGATGCTCCGGAAAGCCTCCACTTATGAACTGTTGATTACTCAACATCGATCTGGCCAGGTCAGCAACGGTACACGCCCTCGACTTGAGTCAAAGATTTTGTTTCGCGGGGTCCACGGTCGTCTGAAGTTGGACTTGTCCGCAAAGGACAAAGCGCTAGCCGGTACAGCCCTACCTGCTTTCTATTCACGAGGTGGAGAGGAAGTCGGCGTACCGAGACACTTCCGGTCGGCCGTTCGTGCCGTTACGGCGGGCGTAAACTGCGCAGGCTGTTCTCATCGTCACTACACGACGGAGCAACAGGAAAAAAAGCAAGGACTGAATGAATTAGTGGAATTGGGAAACGGTGAGAAATCTGCATGAACTGACTGACACGAGCCGTTCAGGAAAGGAACGCGATTGTTGCGAGAAAGGCTCAAAAACTACGCCCTGGTGTGCTGCTTATTCGTCTTCCTCTTTATTGTTTTGGGAGGAGGTTTGCGGCTGAATCCAGGCGGCGCATTCGTGGGCGCTGCA
>DASRFR010000039.1:0-2074 GCA_035651455.1 Terriglobales bacterium | reverse complement strand
CACGTTCTGCTCGTGTGGGCTGCAGTGGCGATCGCTTTCAGCGCGGCAGCGTGTGCTGCGTTGATCCCGCGCTCGTTCGCGGCTGAGCCGCACGGATGGGTGAGCTCGCATATGGCCCTGATGGCCCGCAGCTTTGTGGAGGAAGGAGTGGTCAAGCTGCGTGGTGTGCCCATTCAGAACAACCCTCCGCTCGGAAATTATCCCGACGGCTACATCCACTGGCCGCCGCTGTTCACGATTGTCCTGAGCTTCGTGTTTCGGATATTTGGGGAATCGGAAACCGTCGCTCACGCCTTCGCGGTCGTTGTCCGTTTTGCGACGGTCTTTGCGCTGTACAAGCTTGTGAAACTTGCCTTCGGGCGAAGCGCTGCCCTGGGCAGCGCCTTCGGCCTGCTGGTGCTGCCGATCTCCACGAAGTATGCAACGTTGTTGTTGCCGGCCAATGCCGCGGTTCTTGCAGGCCTGTTCGCGGTGTACGCATTCCTCCGAGACAGAGATGGTCTGCATGCAGAGACGAAGTGGCGGGTCCTGGGTGCGATAGCTGTTGTGGTTGGCGTGCTGTTCTCGTGGGAAGCGGCCCTGTTTCCCGCGGCCTTGCTGCTCGCATGCATTATCCAACGATCGCTGCAACCGGCGCTTCTGGCCACAATGTGGACGTTAGCGGCGGCGCTCGTTGCCGTCGCGGTGCTTATCTTCTATTTGGTCTCGTCGCCTTATCTCGCGTCGAACCTGGCGCAGTCGGTACGGTACCGCATCAGCGGAACGCTATACCCCTCCGCCGGCTCCCTGCATGAACTGGCGGACGAGGCAGACAAAACGGACCTTCACCCCGGTATTCGCGAGTGGATGGTCATGGCGACACAGCGAATGGAGTCCTTGGGCCCCGGCGCGATCGCTTGCACGCTCCTCGCGCTTACCTGGAGCGGGAAGCAGCGTTACTTAGGAGATGGCAGGCGCGGAAGCCTTGTACTGTGGACCCTGCTGCTGATTCCGCTGATGTGGTTTGCCGTTTTCCGCAATCACGTTTACATCCACGAATACACGATACTGTTGTTTGCCCCGCTTTCTGGAACCTGCGTGGGAGTTGCGCTGGCGCGCACCCTGGGACTTCTGGACGAGCACGCCGCGGTCACTTCGCTGCGGGTCCTTCGACCAGCTGCCGCCGTTATCTTTCCCCTGGTGCTTGCGGCACCCCTTGCGTGGGAGACAGGGCGCGCTTTCTATGGCAATGCCAACCCGCAGCCTGAGTGGATTCTGAATTATGCGCGAGACATCCACGAGAGCACGCCACCTACGGCGGTGGTGGCTTCGCCGCTACTGACGATGGTGCCGGTGTACTACTCGCGCCGCCACATTCTTCGTGGCATCCGGAACGACCAGGCAGTGGAAGCGGTTCGCAGGCAAGGTCCAGTAGAGTTTCCCGGCACGCCGCTCTACCTGGCGCTACCGCCGTTAGCACAAGAACAATTTGCCTGCTCGATGGCGCGCTACCCGGTGGTGAAGATCACTGCGAGTATGACGCTGCTTGCGATTTCAGAGGGCGGGCAGGTGTCCTTACGGTCTCCTGGCGCTCCAGTCGCTCAGAATAAGGACTGCATTCCACGAGAGCATTGATTAGAAGTTGTTCACAAATCTGATTGAGAAACCCTCAGCGGCTAAAGAGGCTTCGGAAAGATTTTGAAATGCAGATTTCTCGTCGCGCCTCCCTCGCGCCGCAGTCGGCGCTCCTCGGAATGACATTTGTTGGGGCAGCTGGCGGCGCGGCTGAAGCCGCGCCCCTTCGAAGAAGACGATCCTTTCGGACTTTTCCAGCAGCCTGTTAACGCCGTGCCGTAAAGGAAACCACTCTTAGTCAATCCCCAATTCTTTCCATCTCCGCGTCACCCGCTCCTTAATTTTTGGATCCATCAGGATCTCGTCGGGCCAGGGGCGGTTGAAGCCCTCCGATGGCCACTTGCGTGTGGCATCAATGCCCATCTTCGATCCGAAGTCGGGCAGGCGGGAGGCGTGGTCCAAGGAGTCAACCGGGCCGAGCGTGAACTGGATGTCGCGCTCCGGATCAATGTTGTTCAAC
>DASRFR010000038.1:0-147413 GCA_035651455.1 Terriglobales bacterium | reverse complement strand
GACGACTTAGTTCGTGTGGGTCCTCATACCTCCCAAAGTGCCGAGCCGATGCGTGCGCATGCCGTGTTTGAGACTCCGTCGGCAAATCTTGCCGGCACACCCATTCCATTCGCAGGCCGTGCATCAGCACCGCCTGCGGATAGCAACAAAGCGCCCAGCAATCCTGCCAGCGGCTTGCATGCAGAACGCGTCCCTCCGGAAACCGATTTCTCCGAATCGGGTCGGCAGCACCCAGGCTTTGGCGAACCCGGTCTACCGATGGCCCGCGTCGTAGCGCAAAGCGCGCGTTCCGAAATGCATATTGGCATGCGGACTAGCGAGTTCGGAAGCGTAGAAGTGCACACGGTCGTTCGTGACAGCCAAGTAGGAATCTCGATCGCTGCCGAGAAAGGAGATTTACGTTCGCTTCTGTCCGCGGAGGTACCTGCAATGCAGACAAGACTGGGCCAGCAGGAGCTTCATCTGGAAGAAGTGAAATTCCTGCCGCAAGGTGCCAGTGTGAATGTCCCCGATGCGCAGACCGGATCGCGGCAACAAAGCTTTCAACAACAGCAGGCTCCGCCGCCGGGCGTAGCGGCCAATCACGGCCGTGAGGCAAAAGAAATCGACGTGGCCTTTACCACTATTGGCAACACTGCCGTTTCGCCCGGAGTACGACGGTCTTTGAGCATACACATTTAAAGAGGGGAGGAGACTTCATGAACATTCAGGCACTCATGCCGCGCGCGTCCTCTACGGGGGACAGTTCATCTGCGAGCCAGCCGAACAGCGCACAGGTGATGAGCAATACCTTTATCCAATTGCTGGTCGCTCAACTGAAAAGCCAGAGCCCGCTGAATCCGGTCGATCCAACGCAATTTGTGGGACAACTCGCGCAATTCGACCAGCTGAGCGAGGTCATGCAGATCAGGCAGTTGATGCAACAGTTCGCCAGCGGTCTAGGAACGACGCACCCAACTCAAGGAGGCCACTAATGCCGGGATTCTCGATATCACTTTCGGGTTTAACCGCCAGTTCAACGGCGCTCTCAGCCATCGCCAACAACCTCGCAAACCTCAACACCGTGGGTTACAAGGACAGCGTAGTCCAGTTTCGTGACCTCTTTTACCAGACAATTGGCTCGAGTGGCTCGGGGGATCCCATTCAACTCGGCGCCGGAGTAGCGGTCGGAGCCACGCCGTCGAATTTTACCCAGGGCAGTATCGATCCCACCGGGGTTGCCACTGACGTGGCGATTAACAATGATGGCTTTTTCGTGGTGCAAAGGGATGGCGTTACCAGTTACACCAGAGCGGGCAATTTCACGGTCAATGAAAATGACCTTCTGGTTACGGCTCAAGGACAGGAGGTATTGGGTTACCCGGCCGTAAATGGGACCATCAGCACCGCTGAAGGTTTGAGCGCCTTGGAACTGGGAGCCGGCACGATCAGCCCGCCCAACCCGACCACGACGGTGCAAATGAGGACCAACCTCAATGCCTCCTCCGCTGTGGGCGCGACCTTCCCGGCCACGATCACAGTCTACGATTCGCTGGGCGGAGAACACGTACTTACCTTCAATTTCACCAAAACTGCGTCGAATGCGTGGAGCTATGCCATCACGGTTCCAGCGGCCGACGTCGGCAAGACAGGCAACCCGGTATCGGTCGGCACGGGGAACCTGCAGTTTGATACAAACGGCAATTTGACAACCCCAGCCGCCGACATCAATGGCATCACCGTTTCAGGATTCGCCGATGGCGCTTCCAACCTGAGCTTCACCTGGAAACTGTATGACGGCACTACTGGACTGCTTACGCAAGTGGCGTCGGCCAGCAGCACTTCTTCGACCCAGCAGGATGGGAGCGGTAGCGGAGCGCTGGCGAATTTCTCGATCGGTTCAGACGGCATGATTACCGGCACCTTCAGCAATGGCAAGACCCAGGTGCTCGGCCAAATGGCGCTCGCCACATTCGCCAACGTACAAGGATTGCTGCGCACCGGGCAGAATTGCTTTGCGTCCACACTGGCCTCGGGTCAAGCCGTGGTCGGTGCGCCTGGAACCGGAGGACGGGGCACACTGGCGGGAGGAGCGCTTGAGCTCTCAAACGTGGATATTGCCAAGGAGTTCTCCGCGCTGATCGTGGCGCAGCGTGGATTCGAGGCGAATGCAAGGGCAATCACCACGTTCGATGAGATCACGCAGGCCACCATCAACCTAAAGCGATAAACGTCATCCAGAAAATCCGTCTCGTTAACGTACCCGCAGCGACGAGACGGATTTCTGAGCTCAATCTCATGAGAACTCTTTAAGATTGATAAAGTTTTTCTGAATTCTGTCGACACTCCCCGTACGCCGTTCTGGCGTTTGTGTTTGAACGATAGGCACTTGCGATCGCAGCTGCTACCACGATTACTTTTCTAGATAGACGGTAGTGAAATTGCTTCAATTGCTGCGTGCCCGAAAGCGAACCGATTGCTGCCGCTCCAGAGCGCAAAAAAAGCAAGCGATGGCTGTTTGTCCTACTGGGGGTGTTGCCACTCATCGCCGTAGCGACTTGGGCCATACGTAGCCGTCAGGCAAAAGCTGCCAAACCAGAGAAGCCAATGCGCGTGGAATCGGTCTTGCACCTGGAGACGTTCGTTCTCAATCTGCCGGATCCCTCGTCGCGCTGTTACCTCCGCATCGGCATCGATGTGGGAGTGTCGCGCATGCCGGAGGGCAAAGGCGAGTCCTCGGCGCCGGCGGTTCCCATGGTTCGCGACACCATTCTTACCGCACTTTCGACCGCCAACGCCGATGAACTGATGACCACCGAGGGGAAGCTGAAGCTGAAAGAGGCTCTGGTGCGCGCCTTGCAACAGCGCGTCCCTGAGCTGGGAGTGCAGGAAGTCTATTTCACTGAGTTGTTGATCCAGCGTTGACGATGGCAGAAATGGCCAATGCGGAAAGACCAGCCGGTGCGGCGAACGTGCGCCTTGAGGCATGGAGTCTTGTGTTTGGGCTGCGCTGCCGGATGGTGGCCGAAGTGCCGGCTCGCGGTTTCACGGTTGCCGATCTGGCCCGTCTCCAGGGGCCTTGCATCGTGAACACGAACTGGAATCTGAATCAAGACATACCGGTGGCGGTAAGCGGCAAAGTAATCCTGTGGGGCAGGTTCGAAGCGGCGGGGGCCCATCGGGCAGTGCGCATTACTGAGATCGCTTCTGGAGAAGAGAAGATTCCATGATCGGGAAAGCAGTCGGCAAGCTGATGGGTGCTGCGTTGCAGTTTGGAGCTCGAATGTGTGAGCAGTCGCGTTGGCGCCGCGGAGAGGGCCGGGCATTGCGTTTGTGCGAAAGCATAGGCCTGGGGGAACGCCGCTTCGTCGCCTTAGTGCAGTGCGAGCAAGATCGTTTCCTCATTGGGGGAACAGGCAACAGCATCGCTCTGCTTGCGAAGCTCGAGAGCGCCAAAAGTCACAACGAAAACAGGGGCATGGGCGGGGAAGGAAATCGAGGGACATGCGGGCCAGCATTATTCATCTAAGCGCGTTTGTGCTGCTGGCCCCCGCTTATGCGGCGGCGGGACATAGCCAGCCGCACGGGCTTACCTGGAGCAGTCCCAGCGGCGTTACCGGGTCCGTTCCTTGGAACATCGTAGTCTTGTTGACGCTGCTGACTTTAATTCCTGCCTTATTGTTGTCCGTGACTCCCTTTGTTCGCCTGCTGGTGGCATTTCACTTCTTACGCCAAGCCCTGGGGACGCAGACCGCGCCCAGCAATCAAACGCTGATCGGGTTATCCCTGATTCTGACTTACTTCCTCATGCAACCCGTGGGAGCGGCGGTTTATCAGGCGGCGGTGGTGCCTCTCGAAAACGGGCGGATTGATGCCGTACAGGCGGTAGAACTGGGATCCGGGCCACTACGGCATTTCATGCTGAAGTACACGCGAGAAAAGGACCTTTCGTTGTTTCTGGATCTGGCTAAGGAGCCGGCGCCCGGCCGTCCTGACGATCTTCCGATGCGAGTGGTCATGCCTGCGTACCTCATTTCGGAACTCAAGACAGGTTTCCAGATCGGAGCCGCACTGTTTCTTCCCTTCCTGGTAATTGATCTGGTGGTCGCGGCCATTACCACTTCGGTGGGTATGTTGCAGTTGCCCCCGGTGGTGATTTCGACACCTCTGAAGATCCTCCTCTTCGTGATGGTGGATGGATGGAATCTGCTGGTGGGGTCACTGATGAAAAGTTTTGCCTGAGGTGATTGCGATGTCGGCGGCACAGGTGGTGGATCTGGCGAGACGAACCCTGGAAATGGCGCTCTGGTTAGGCGCGCCGCTTTTGCTGATTGCCACGGTCGTAAGTTTGCTGATCAATGTGGTGCAGGTACTGACATCACTGCAGGAGATGACCCTGTCCACCGTACCCCGCCTGGCGGCGGTCGCGATCGCCGCAGCTCTGCTGATGCCGTGGATGGTACGGCGCCTCGCCGCATTCACGCTCCAACTGTTCTCCGACTTCAGGCCATTTGTGCAGTAACAGGAATACAAGAAATAGAAAAAATGCCGGCAGCCACGATCGATATCGACAGGATACTCACGGCGGCGGTGCTCACAGGCAGCCGCATATCCGGGCTTATGGTTTTCGCACCCTTTCTGGGCAGCGTTTCTATTCCCATGCAAGTGAAGGCCGGTCTGGTATGCCTGCTGACGTTCCTGCTTTACCCCCTGTGCGGGGTTCCTAGAATGCACTTGTCGGGGCTGGCGTGGGGAACCGTAATGTTGAGCGAGCTATTGATCGGGCTGTTGCTCGGGCTGGTTCTGCAATTCATCTTCGAAGCTGTGCAGTTGGCTGGGCACATGTTGGGTGTGCAGATGGGCTTCTCGCTGGTGAACGTCCTCGATCCGCAGACCCAAGTCGATACGCCGGTGCTGGCGATTTTCAACCAACTGGTCGCGTTACTGATTTTTCTGCAGCTGGATGTGCATCACTGGATCGTGCGCGCGATCGTCCGCAGTTTCGCCTATTTGCCGCCGCCGGTGACGGACATTTCTTTTGCGCTCAGCGAATCGCTGCTGCGGGCGGCTGCCGGAATCTGGATCACGGGCCTGCAAATTGCCGCGCCCGCTCTACTGGCCACCATGATGACCGATATCGTGCTGGGCTTCGTCGGCAAAGCTTCCCCCCAATTGCCGGTATTGTTCGTGGGATTGTCGCTTAAAACCCTGCTCGGCCTGGTGGTAGTCATCGCCGGGTTGGCGCTGTGGCCGCAGAAACTTGAGCACCACTTCCTTCACGCGATCGAACAGGGCGAACAGCTGTTGCACCTCGCGAGGTAAGGCGAAACATTGGCGTACGAGGGAAAACACGAAAAGCCGACGCCCCGGCGAAGGCAAAAGGCAAGAGAGCAAGGACAGGTTGCCCGCAGCCGCGACCTGATCAATGGGGTCGCAAGCATGACGGTCACTCTGGTTTTAGTCAGCGCGTTGCCGGGCTTTGGCGCGCATTGGCGACGCCTCTTTTCGGGTGTGCTGGATCAGGCGACCTCGACCGATATGGGCATGGCGGCAGGCACTTTGCCGTGGAAGATTCTGCCGATGACTGGCGGGATTGGGCTCGCTGTCGGCCTTAGCTGGATTTTCGCCGTCTGTGTCGCCGTGGCGCAAGGTGGGTTGGTGATCGCGCCCTCTTCGTTGGCGCCAAACTTTTCGCGGCTGAATCCCGTGACACGACTGCAGCAATTGTTTTCATTGGCGGGCGTCAGCCGGTTGCTGAAATCCCTCTTGCCGGTGGCGATGATCGTTTACTTCGCCCTTTCCATGCTGCAGCGCGACTGGCTCACCCTGGTCGTCCTGCCCACCTCGAGTTTCGCTCAATTCTTGCCGTTCTTCCTGGGCCGTCTGTTTGAAATGACCTGGAAGTCAGGATTGGTGCTGCTGGTGTGGTCAGGCGTGGATTACTTCGTCGAGCGGCACCGGCTGGAAGGGGAACTGCGCATGAGTCGCCAGGAGTTGATGGACGAATACAAGGAGACGGAGGGGAACCCGGCCACCAAGATGCGCATACGGCGGTTACAGCGGCAGGTGCGACGCCGCCAGATGCTGGACAATGTCAAGCGCGCGGCGGTGGTCATCACGAATCCGAACGAGTTTGCGATTGCCCTCGAGTACACCCCGCTGATGGCGGCGCCCACCGTAATCGCAAAAGGCCGCAACTTGCTGGCGGCGGAAATCAAACACGCAGCACGCTGGCACGGCATTCCGCTGATCGAAAACCCGCCTCTGGCCCACGCGCTCTATCGTGCGGTTCCAGTTGGTCAGGCGATTCCCGCGAAGCTGTATACCGCGGTGGCCGAAATACTGGCCGCGATCTACCGTGCCCAGTCGCGCGCGGAACGCACTGGCAAAGGGGGCGTATAAGGCATGGCGGCGGCGTCGAAGACGGCGGGTGGCGCGATCGCGGCGGCGCGCAAAAACGGAGTCGCCGCCGCAGAGTGGATCGTTCCCGTGGCCGCGGTCAGCCTGGTATTCGTTATGCTCGTGCCGATGCCGGCGATTTCGCTCGACCTGTTGCTGGCTACCAGCATTACTGCGTCCGTCCTGGTGCTGCTCTCCGCCATGCAGATCCTGCGCCCTGCGCAGTTTTCGGTTTTTCCCAGCCTGCTGCTGCTGCTCACGCTCTTCAGACTCTCTTTAAACCTCGCGTCGAGCCGCCGCATTCTCCTGCATGGCAACGAAGGCGCGGGTGCTGCTGGCAGGGTCATCGAAGCCTTCGGACAATTTGTAGTCGGCGGCAATTATGTAGTCGGATTCGTTCTTTTTATTGCCCTGATCGCCATCCAGTACATTGTGGTGAGCCATGGCGCAGTCCGCACTGCCGAGGTGACGGCGCGGTTCACGTTGGACGCATTGCCAGGAAAGCAAATGGCGATCGATGCCGACCTGAATGCCGGGATCATCGACGAGGCGCAGGCACGCGCCCGGCGCGAGCAGATCGCTCACGACGCGGAATTCTACGGCGCCATGGATGGAGCCGCACGCTTCAATCAGCGGGATGCCCTGGCCACCATCCTGATCACCGCGGTCAACATCATAGCGGGATTTCTGATCGGCATCTTTCAACTCGACATCCCATTTCGCGAAGCTCTGAAGACATATACCGTCCTCACGGTGGGTGACGGCCTGGTGACCATGATTCCTTCACTCCTGGTCTCCATGGCCGGAGGCATGGTGGTCACGCGCGCCTCCTCGGACAGCACCTTGTCGGTGGACCTTGGCCGGCAACTGTTCGCGCGGCGGCCGTTATTCATTGCCAGCGCGGTGATGCTCGCGCTGGCCGCGATTCCCGGACTGCCAAAAATTTCCTTCCTGGCTTTGGCTACCGTGACTGGGCTGCTGGCCTGGCGCACACCCCAGTCGCGACGCATGCCGGAGCCGCTCGTCCCTGAAAAAGACGCGAAGAAGAATGCGCAGGAGTCTCTGGAGGATTTGCTGAAGCTCGACGAACTCAGCATCGAGGTGGGGTACGCATTGGTTCCTCTGGTAGATGCGCAGCAGGGCGGGCAGTTGTTAGAACGTGTGCGGACGCTGCGAAACAATCTTGCCTTGCAGCTCGGCTTCATCGTTCCCCCGGTGCACATTACCGACAACGTGCGTCTCAAGCCTCACGAGTATGTGATCTCGCTGCGCGGCGTCGAGATTGCCCGCTGGGAGATGCAAGCCGAGAAAATGCTGGCCATCAGTTCGGAAGTTTCACCCCCTCCTTTGCCCGGCACGCCCACCCGCGAACCTGCATTTGGCGTCTCCGCCGTGTGGATCGGGGCCGAATTGCAGAACCAGGCCTTGGCTGCGGGATATGCCGTTGTGGATCAGGTGTCTGTGCTGGCGACTCACCTGGCAGAAGTCATCAAGCAGCACGCACACGAGTTGCTGACACGACACGAAACCAAGCGCTTGCTCGACCGGTTGGCCGACAGTCATCCCAAACTGGTGGAAGAGCTTGTACCCAAGATTCTGAGCCTGGGCGAAGCACAGAAAGTCCTGCAACAATTGCTGCGAGAGCAAGTCTCCGTCCGCGACCTGCCAACCATCCTGGAGAGCCTGCTGGAGACCGCTCCGGCAACGAAGAATCCGGTTCTGCTGGTCGAAACGGCACGGCAAGCCCTGGGCCGGGCGCTGGTGCATCCCCTGCTGGGGGAGGACGGCCGGTTGAAAGTGGTGGTGCTCGACAGCGCAATCGAAGAAGAACTGAGCAAGACTTTTAACCCCCAAGTGTCGGCGAGCACGCCCTCCGCCCTGCAGCCTTCTTTTGTGCGCCGGATACTTGAAGGCTTGCGCGGGCTGGCGGGAGAACAGATAGCTATCGCGACCCCGGTCCTGCTCTGCGGAACGCCCGCGCGCTTTCACCTGAAGCGATTGCTGGAACCCTTTCTTCCCAAGTTGGTGGTGTTATCTCCCGGTGAGATCCCTTCTGTGGTCTCGGTGCAGTCAGTCGGAGTGGTTCGTTGATATTGACGTTTGACGGAAGGGGCGGCCATGACAAGGACGACTACGCAGGAGTATACCGCCTGGCGCGATGAGGAAGAGCGGGAACGGATTCTCCTGGAACAGATGCCGCAGGTGCATTACATCGCGCGGCGCATCCATGAGCGCCTCCCGCGGCACGTTGCCGTAGAAGACTTGGTGCATGCGGGAGTGCTGGGCCTGATCGATGCTTTAAACAAATTCGATCAAAGCAAGCACGTGCAGTTTTCGTCGTATGCAAAATTTCGCATTCGTGGGGCCATTCTCGACAGCTTGCGCGAGATCGACTGGAGCCCGCGCGAGCTGCGGCGGAAAGCGCGGCAAGTCCAGGATGTTCACAACCAGCTTTGTATCCAGCTCGGCCGCTCGCCAAACGAATTAGAGATGGCCGAAGCGCTGGGGCTGGATTTGCGCGATTTCCAGGCTCTGCTGGCAGAGCTTGATGGCCTGGAGATTGGCAGCCTTCATGTGTACTCGCCCAAGGACGGGCGGGATGAAGACTTGTGCGAGTTCCTGCCCAGTGCTCCCGAAGAAACACCCTTCTTCCAGTGCTTGCGCAGTGAGATGAAGAAGTTGCTTGCCGAATCGATTGCGGAACTGCCGGACAAAGAACGCCAGGTGCTCGCGCTGTACTACTTCGAGGAGCTGACCATGAAAGAAGTGGGCGAGTTGCTGGGCATTGGTGAGTCGCGAGTATCGCAAATCCACTCGATTGCGGTCATTCGCCTGCGCGGACGACTTCAGCAATTACTGGAATCACGACCGCAGAAAGCAGCAGCCGTCGGCGCGATGTAGGTAGTAGGAGAAGACATGGAAACTGCGAGTAAGCCCATGCTTGAGGATCGTGCGGCGCAAACAGGTCACACGCGTGCGCTTCGTGCAGGTGTTTTGCCGCAGGAGACTACGACTGCCGAGGTTTGGGATGTTCAGAACAGCGGAGCCCAAAGCCAGGAGCAGCTGCGGAAACTCAACGAGTTGCACCAGGGCTTGGCGCGCCGTCTTTCCGATCGCCTGACGGCGTACCTTGGATCGGCGGTGCAGATCGCGCCCGATTCCGCGGAATACACAACCTACGGTGAGTTCTTGCGCAATGTTCCCCCAATTACTTACATGGCCGCTTGCGGCGTTATGCCCGGTGATCTGGTAGTACTGCTGCAGGTCGACCTTGCCGCCGCGCTTTGGATGCTGGATCTGCTGCTTGGAGGCAACGGCAGAACCACCGAGACACAGCGCGAGATGACCGATATTGAAGAGCAGGTTTTGGAGAGCGTCGTGCAAATTGTGTGCGAGGAGCTGCAAAGCGCATGGAAGATTATCGGGTCTGAGGTCCGATTCCAACGGACTCAGCACCCGGGCGACGCGCAAAGCATCATGCTTCCGAACGAGGCAGTTCTCGCGATACGCTTCGATATCGCGATGGGGGAGAGCCGGGCCAAACTGTTTTTGGCCGTGCCTGCCATGGTTCCGCACACGCTGTTGCGAAGAGTTTCCGCTGCCCAAAGTCCGGAGCGCTCTCGCAAGCCGCAGCCGAATTTGAAGATCAAGAAACAGCTACTCGCATGTCCCTTCGACCTTGAACTGCGAGTTGAAGAACTGCGTGTTCCGGCAACGCGAATCCTGGAATTGTCCCCCGGCAACGTGCTGATCTTTTCGCAGAATACGGAACTGGTCGCCACCATGCATGTGGGAGATCTCAAGCTGTTTGAAGCGCAAATCGCGCGTCTGCGCAACCGGAGGGCCGCGCAGATCCTGAGGGCGCGTATGGCGCCGATTGCGGATGGGAAGGAGTAGACGATGACGGAAACCGGCTCGGCTGAAGTTGCTGGCTGCTTATCAGAGTACATCAATACCTGGTGTGAGGCTTTGGGCGAGATACTGGCACGGATGGCTGGAACCCCCGTTGTGCTTCAGCATTCCCTGACAATCCCCGAGGGAATGACACCGGGCGAAACCGACCTTTGGTTGTCGGTTATAGCGGATGGCGTGCTGCGCGGCGAAATGAGCGTGCGTCTGCCACACACGATTGCCCAAGGGATCGCAAAGCCCCTGGCGGAGAGTTCGCAACCCGCATCCGCAGAATCAACGGACCGGGTGCGGGACAGCATCATTGGAATATTTCGCCAGGCATCAAAGCGAGTCTGCGACGCTCTGACCCAGAAATTGGGCGGCATTCAACTGCAAGTCGGGCCAGGCTCTTCGCCATCATGGCCGGCGGCAGCGGTGTATTGTCTGACAGCATCGTCAGCAGGCCCTGTCAACGGGAATTTCGAATTTCGCATCAGTGCGGCGTTAGCCGCATCGACGAAAAAACAGGAGAGCCTTTCTCGCGAACCTGACAAGGCGACCGCGAACACATCCGACCTTCTCCGCGATGTGGAGCTCGCCGTGAGCCTGCGGTTCGGATCAAAAGAAATGCTGCTGAGAGACATTCTGGAACTGGGGCCCGGCGCCGTGATCGAGCTCGATCAGGAAATAGGAGAGCCACTGGATTTGCTGCTGGACGGCAAAATCATCGCTCGAGGAGAAGCTGTCGTGGTTGAGGGCAATCTGGGCTTGCGAGTTGTCGAAATCATTTGCGAATCGCGCCCGCAACAGAATTGAGGAGCGATGTCGGGAGCCTTTGTAAATCTCGCGCATCAGGCGGCCATTACCCTCGATCTTGATAAGCGCTTGCGCACTTGTGCTCATCGCGGCTGCCGGCGGGGGCAAATGATCTGGTATCGCTTGTGCCGCCACAGACGAGGCACTTACCTGGGAAATCGCTGGTACTGCAGTCCGGAGTGCCTTGAAAGGGGTGTTCTGGAACTGCTATCGGAACTGAGCCGGGCAAGACCATTGCAGCGCACGATCAGGCACCGAATCCCTATTGGACTGCTGATGATGTCGCAAGGGCTCATCAGCAGCGGACAATTACGTTCTGCGATCGAATTGCAGCGAGAGTCGGGGGGCGTGAAGCTGGGAGAATGTCTTCAGCGGCTTGGTTTTGTCAGCGAGGAACAAGTTGTCGCGGCGCTGGCTCAGCAGTGGGCTTGTCCTGTATTCCGCTGGAACCTAAAGGACCAGTGTTGTGACTCGGTAGTCCCGGCAGGATTGCAGCAGGCGTTGCGCGCGATTCCGGTGTACCAAAACCAATTCACGCGCACGCTATATATTGGCTTCAGCGAAACCGTGAATTACACGGCGTTGCGTTTGTTACAAGAAATGCTGGAGTGCCGCGCCGAGCCTTGCATTGTCGCTGCCAGCGTACTCGACCGTTACCTTCAGCGGCTTCAACAACGCTCGCGACGCGCTGAAGCCAGTTTCGATCTCCCTATTGCGCAAGAAGAAGTGGGTGCAATCGTACGGGAATACGTTGTGAAATCAGGAGCGGGAAAAGTCCAAGGCACGTTGTGCGGTGATCGCTTCTGGTTTCGCTTATCTCAGGGAACTGCGATGGACTTGCTCTTCCGCATGGGAGAAACCGATAGCACCCGAACAACGACTGGCTCCCGACGAGTTCCTGGAAGGGAAATTCAGCTCGAGAGTTAGCTCTTCTTGTTGGGATCGGCTTCGCCGTCTTTCACAGCGGACTTGAAATTCTTGATGCCTTCTCCCAAGCCCTTTCCAAGATCCGCAAGCTTACTCGGACCGAAGATCAGCAGCGCCACGGCCAGGAGCAGCAGTATTTCGGGCAATCCCAATTTACCAGGCATGAACATCCTCCCGGGCTGCCCGTTGCTTGCAAGCGCGTTTCCTCACAGCGAACATCCCTGTGGAAATTCTAGGCTACAGGGTGGACAGAGTCAAAGAAACCTTCAAAAACGTCCGCGGCAGGCGCAAGTAGACGAAAAATCAGGTATGTAACCTGCCGCAAAAGCCATTTGTACGAACCCGCGCGGTCTAGATATTCGCAATCAGATTGCTGATCAGGGTTGCCCGCTTCGGCAATTCGTAGAGCAGGATCGATTCATGCACGGCGTGCGCCCCTTCGCCCACGGCTCCCAACCCATCCAATGTTGGAATTCCCAGCCCGGCTGTGAAGTTGCCGTCGGACCCGCCTCCCACCGCCGCTTCGCCAAGGTTCCATCCGAGTTGCTCGGCAATGGCGGTTGCCCGTCGATAAAGCGCCAGTACGCCGTCCGTACGCTCCATTGGCAGCCGGTTGATACCCCCGGTCACTTCAATCGTGCAGTGCCGGTCAAAAGCTTTGAGCGATCGCATTTTCCGATCTATGTGCGCGGCGTCCTTGGCGGTTGCAATGCGGACGTCAATTGAAGCGATGGCCTCGGCAGCAACCACATTGGTTCGACTGCCTCCCTGTATGACTCCGACGTTGGCGGACAATCCCCGTTTCAGATCATTAAAGCCGGCGATTCTTTCGATTTGCTTCGCCAGTTCAATAATCGCGCTATGACCTTTGCCGGGATCAAGACCGGCGTGGGCGGACACGCCGCTGACGCGCAGCTTATACTCTCCGACTCCCTTGCGCGCCGTCTTCACTGCCCCTTTCAATCCCGCTGCCGGTTCGAATACCAGGACCGCGGCGGAGTTTGTCGCCAAGCTCTCCGTAATCGCGCGCGACGAGTTACTGCCGATCTCTTCATCGGCCACCAGCAGCACGGTGGTGGCCCTCAACTCCCCCCGTTGGGCCTGCACCGCCTCGATGGCGAACAACATCAGGGCAATGCCGCCCTTCATATCGAAGCTGCCCGGGCCCCAGATTCGTCCATCAGCGACTTTGCACGGCATGGTGGCCAAGGTGCCTACCGGGTAAACCGTGTCCATGTGTCCCAGCAACAAAACGCGCTCGCCCGGGCCCGGAAAGTCCACCTGGAGGTGGTTTCCATATGCTTCGCACACATGAAACTTGATTTTTCCTCCGAGCGAAGAGAACTTGTTCGCAAGATGTTGTCCGAGCTTATCAACTGCAGGTTTGCAGTCGCTGGGCGACTCGATCTCCACCAGTTCGCGTACGGTTGCGATCATCGCTTCGCGGCGTTCTTCGAAATGACGAAGCTGGATAGGCAAGTCGGTACGCGCCTTGCTGCTGGCTTGTGAGCGAATCTTAGTTTTAGGCTGTTTCGTGCTGATGCGGTTCATGGGGTGCGGTACAGTATAATCTTCGCGCCGATGAACGACTCGCGACATAGCGCATCCGTCACGGAAACGCCGCCGGGCGGCAAAACCACGCTAGATATCAATGACATCCTTCGCATCCTGCCGCACCGTTTCCCCTTTCTGTTGATCGACCGGGTTATTGATCTCACCCGCAAGCAGCGGATTGTCGCCATCAAGAATGTGACCATTAACGAGCCTTTTTTCGCGGGCCACTTCCCCGACATGCCGATCATGCCGGGAGTCCTCATCCTTGAAGCGATTGCGCAGGCGGGCGGGGCCTTGCTGCTGACAGAAGTCGAAGACCGGCATGACAAACTAATGGTGTTCACCGGGATTGAGCGGGCGCGCTTCCGGCGGCCCGTAGTTCCCGGAGATCAGCTGCGCATTGAGGTCGAAGTCAAGGCGTGGCGTACCCGGGCAGTCCGTATGGAAGGCACCGCGTATGTGGACGGCAAACGCGCGGCGGAAGCGACCGTCACCTGTCAACTGGTGGACCGTTCGCGAACCAGTCGAAGCATCGGGAGTGGCGCGGAAAGCGAACTGGCGCCGGAAAACGAGTAGCACGTGTCCGCCTTAGCGGCTCCCATGCGCTGGCATACATCTTCTTGATGAACATTCACCCGACGGCCATCATTGATCCCGGAGCAAAACTCCCTGAATCCTGCTTCGTCGGGCCTTTCTGCGTGATCGGACCAGAGGTGGAGCTCGGAGATAGTTGCCGCTTGCTTTCACACGTTGCGATTGAAGGGCCCACGTCAGTCGGAGCCCACAACCGTTTTTTTCCATTTTCATCCATTGGTATGGCTCCGCAGGATGTCACGTATGCTGGCGAGCCCACCCGTCTCGAAATCGGGGAGCACAACGAAATTCGAGAATTCGTCACCATCAGCCGTGGCACCGTCAAAGGCGGCGGGATTACCCGGGTTGGCAGTCACAACCTCATTATGGCGTACACCCATGTCGCACATGATTGCATGATCGGCAACCATGTGATTATGGCGAACGCCGCCACTTTAGGAGGGCACGTCACCGTCGATGATTGGGCGGTGGTAGGCGCGCTGTGCCCCGTGCACCAGTTCGTCCACATCGGCGCTCATTCTTATATAGGTGGAGGAACGACGGTCACACGCGACGTCCTGCCATTTTCGAAGACCGCAGCAGAGCGGAATACACATGCGTTCGGACTGAATGCTGTGGGCCTGGAACGGCGCGGATTCAGTAAGGAGCGGATTCGCAAGATTCACCATGCCTACAAGCTGCTGCTCGCTTCCAAGTTAAACACCTCGCAGGCTGTCGAGCGACTCAAGTCCGAAGCCGATCGCGGAGAGGATGTGGATGCGCTGATTCGGTTTATTGAGGCCTCAGAACGAGGAGTAATCAAGTAGCATTCACCATCCCCCGTCATGATACTGGTGAAAAGCTGATGCTGTTTCGCCGATGTACACTGATCTTCGATGTCCGCCGCCAAAGAACGCATTGGCCTGATTGCCGGCAACGGCCGCTTTCCGTTTCTCGTGTTGGACGCCGCGCGGGCGCAAGGCTATGAAGTTGTTGTCGCGGCGATCAAGGAAGAAACTTTACCCGAGATCGACACTCACGGTGCCGCCGCGGTGCATTGGTTATCGCTTGGCGAGTTGTCGCGCCTGATCGAGACTTTTCAGCGTGAAGGCGTGCGGCGGGCGATTATGGCGGGACAAGTCAAGCATAAGCAGATCTTTTCCAGCATTCGCCCGGATTGGCGGCTGGCCAAGTTGCTGCTCTCGCTGCGAACCCGAAGCACCGACGCTCTTCTCGGAGCCGTGGCCAAGGTGCTTGCGGACGAAGGCATAAGATTAGAAAACTCGACCGCTTTCCTCGAACCGCTGCTCGCCATTGCCGGCGTACTCACCAGGCGCGCTCCCAGCGAGAAGGAATTGGAAAATATTGCATATGGGCGCGACGTCGCCCGTCATCTTGCGCAATATGATATTGGCCAGACTGTCGTGGTGGCTGGGGCCGCGTGTGTGGCCGTAGAGGCCATGGAAGGTACGGACGCAACGATTCAGCGTGCTGGACAGTTGATGGCGTCGCTCGACGCAGCTGCTTCGATTCTCAGCCGAGCGCTTACCGTAGTGAAAGTTGCAAAACCGAATCAGGACATGCGCTTTGACATTCCAGTGGTCGGCTGCAAAACCATCGAAGTTATGCGGAAAGCGGGCGCTTCTTGCCTCGGCATCGATGCGGGAAAGTGCTTGTTACTGGACGGGGCCAGGATCGTGATGGATGCCGATGATGCAGGTATCGTCATCGTCAGTAGCTGATGGCGAAGAACAAAAATGCCCTTAAACGGTTCAGGAGAAGGTATGTCGGAAGCGACTCGAATTGCAAATCTGCTAAAACGCGCATTTGATGGAGAAGCCTGGCACGGGCCTGGGGTTCTCGAATTGCTCGAGGACGTAAATGCAAGGACGGCTGCGAAGCGCCCCGGCGAAGATATCCATAGCATCTGGGAAATCGTGTTGCACATCGCCGTCTGGGACCATGCGGCAGTTCGCCGGCTGGCCGGGGAGGTCGTGCAGCCACCGCCCGCGGAAGATTGGCCGCCGATTACCGACTTTAGCGAGGAAAACTGGCGCACAACGAAGGACCACTTGATTCGCACTCACAAGAAGTTGGTTGACACCGTACAGGCGCTCCCCGACTCGCGGCTGGATGACCAGGTTCCGGGCAAAAAACCGAAGCATTACAACTTCTATTACATGCTGCACGGGATTGCGCAGCATGAGCTGTATCATGCAGGGCAGATCGCTGTCCTTAAGAAGATGTAAACTTCTCGCTCGCAGCGAAAACCGCGTCTTTCGAACGACTGGTAACTCAATTGCCGCAAAGCCACCCCATCAACGTTGCAGTAATCGGTGTAGGTGCATTCGGGCGGAATCACGCACGCGTCTACTACCAGCTGCAAAAAGAAGGATTAGCAAGGCTGGTGGGGGTGGTTGACTCCGACCTCGCGCGCGCGGATGCTGTCGCTCGGGAGTTTGGCTGCCGCAGCTTCGGATCGGTTGACCAGTTGTTGACCACACATAGCGAAGTGCAGGCGTCATCAGTGGCCGTCCCGACGGCGCACCACCTGAAGACAGCGCGAGCGCTGATGGAGGCGGGGCTCGATGTCCTGATTGAGAAACCCCTTGCCGTTTCCCTGAAGGAAGCCGACGAACTAGTGGAGACTTGCCGTGCAGGAAACCGTGTCGGTCAGGTGGGACACCTCGAACGATTCAATCCCGCGGTTCGGGCCACTATCCCGTTCATCACCGTTCCCATGTTTTTTGAGGTCCATAGGCTGAGCGTGTTCACTCCTCGTTCCCTGGACGTGGATGTGGTACTTGACCTGATGATTCACGACATTGACATTGTGCTTTCGTTTGTCCGCTCTGAGGTCAAAGAGATACATGCCGTCGGCCTGCCTATCCTGTCCGGCAAAGTCGACATCGCAAATGTGCGCATGGAATTTGAGTCAGGATGCGTAGCTAACTTTACGGCCAGCCGGGTCTCAACCGAACGAGTACGTAAAGTGCGATTCTTCCAGCCGTATCAGTACATTTCGCTGGATTACGGGCGGCAAGACCTCATGGTGTTCACAGTCGGCGACAATGAAACTCCCGGTTTCCCCACCGTGAATCCGCAAATCAAGATGGCAAAACCGCCGGTCAGCACAGAAGAGCCGCTGGCGGCGGAACTTAAATCCTTCCTCGAAGCAGTTCGCGCTCGTTCCCGGCCTGTGGTTTCATTGGAAGATGGACGACGTGCTCTGGGCGTGGCATTGGACGTGGTTCGTTCGATCCAGGAGCACGGAAAGAACATCCATCTGGAAAAGTTGACTACGGGCTAAGCACGGGATCAGCACGACTTGTGGGCGACCCGTCCCTCGTACCTCAAAGAACCGCGTACAAATCTTTACAGTACCGGCAAATGCCTTCTGCCATACTCGGGGTGCGGTGGCTCTGGCCGCTGCGCGAAGGTGCCTCCCGATGTGCTTGCACCTTCGGAATTTACCGGAAAGCACCCAAAAGGTGCGACAATATCATGTATACGCCGCACAGGCGGGGGTCCGCCTCACGTGAGAGAAACTCCATGGCCCCAGTTTGTCTCTAAGCAAGCAGTCGATGTCGACTACGCAAATCCCGCCGAACCAGCCGTTGCCCCCGTCCAGCAGCTCTCGCGAGAGTGTGGATTTCTACGACGCCAGCCACTGGGAAACGGCTTATCGTGACTTCGATGCCGACGATTTTCCCCACTTGCTGGTTCAATTACAGGACGACCTGGCACGTTCGCGTCGTCGCGAGGCGATCTGGCTTTCGGTGATTCTGCACCTTAGCATCATCATTCTGGTGCTAAACGGCGAACGCTTATTGGGCTTGCTTCCGCACCGCACCGTGGCGGTGGTGCCGCTGACCAACCGTGATAAGGAACTCACGTACCTGGAATTGCCGCCGGACGCGCAAAAGCTAAGTCAGCCTCCAAAGAACAGCAATATCATCTCCGACAAGAATCGTATTGCGACTTCGAAAGCGCCGCATCTCGATCCCAAGGAATTGAAACGCATTCTGGACAGTGCGCGAGCAGGCACTCCGGGAACGAATGCGCCTCCTCCGCAACCAACTCAGGCGCCTAGCCCTGCGCAGAATGCCGGCGCGCCCCAACCGCAACAGTCGCCACCTGCTTCGCCTCCGCAAAATAGCCAAAACCAGATGGCGAAGCTGCAAGCTCCACCCGTTGCCGAAGCGCCGAAAATTAATTTCAACAACAGCTTGTCAGCCGGATCAGCCATCGAGCAGGCTGCGCGCGCGGCCTTGCAGAACAAGGGCGGAGGAACTTACGGTGGAGGCGACGGCGGAGACTACGGTCTCGGGCAGGGACAACGAGGACAGGTTCAAGGCAATCTCGAGGTGCTTAGCGACACTATGGGGGTTGACTTTGGACCGTATCTGGCGCGTGTGCTACATGACGTGCGTCAGAACTGGTACAACGTAATTCCCGAGTCGGCTCGGCCGCCCCTCATGAAAAAAGGCAAGCTGGCGATTGAGTTCGCCATCCTTAAAGACGGAAAGATCGCCGGCCAGCGAGTTGTCGCTACCTCCGGAGATGTCGCCCTTGATCGCGCCGCCTGGAGCGGTATTGCGGCTTCCAACCCATTCCCGCCATTGCCGACACAATTTGGCGGGCAATATCTGGCATTGCGGTTTTATTTCTTCTACAACCCCGACAAAAACGAACTGCAGTAGCGGAAACAATCTAAGTACGCGCTCCGCAGCTCTCGCGACCTAAGATTTGGAAATCGGCCGCATTCCATTCACCAGACCCTGCACTGATTCGCTCTGACCATCGCCGATCCTGCTTTGCAGTGAAACGCCTCTTGAAACTGCGGCATGTTTGAAAGGACGCCGTTTGTACGATAGTTTGGCGGAGAATGGGGGTCCACGGCAGCCCGCAGGCGTTTAGTTTCAGCCCGCGTGTTATCGCACCAGCTTTGGCCATAGCCAACAAAGAAACGCTGTTCCGGAGTTAGTCCGTCAATGGGCACGAGGTTTTCTCCAGCCGTATCCTTCTTCCACGCCATAAAGGCCAGCAGCAAGCCGCCAAGATCGGCTGTATCTTCTCCCAGCGTCAATTTGCCGTTAATCTTCACGTCGTCGATAACGGTGTATTGCGAGTATTGATCTGAGATGCACGCCGCTCGCTTTTCGAACTCCTTGCCATCTTCAGGAGTCCACCAGTCCTTCAGATTGCCTTGTGCATCGAACTTGCGTCCCTCATCGTCGAACCCATGCGTTAGTTCGTGACCGATGGTGCCGCCCGTATTTCCGTAGTTCGGAGCCGCATCGGAAGCCGTGCTGAATAAAGGCGGCTGAAGAATTCCAGCGGGGAAGTTGATGTCATTCTTCTGGGGATCGTAATAGGCGTTGACGGTCGGCGGGGTCATTTGCCATTCTCCGCGATCCACCGGTTTGCCGATCTTGCCCAGCTGACGATTGAACTCGAACTCCCTCGCGCGCAACACATTCCCCATTTCATCTCCCCGGCGGATCTGAAGCTTGCTGTAGTCACGCCACTTTTCGGGATATCCGATCTTGTTCGCCACCGCGTGCAATTTCTCCAGTGCACGCTGCTTAGTAGCATCGCTCATCCAGGGCAATGAGCGGATATCGCTATCCATGGCGGTCTCAATCTGCCCCACCATCTTCAACGCTTCCTGCTTGGCTTCAGGACTGAAGTATTTTTTGACATATGCCTGTCCGAGTGCCTCGCCAATGTCGTTATCCACATCTTCGGTGCAGCGCTTCCAGCGCGGCGGCAGTTGTTCTTTTCCTTCCAGGGTCTTGCCATAGAAGTTGAAGTCTTCATTCACGAACGCGGACGAGAGATAAGGAGCATTGGCATGCGCCAGCTTCCAGCGCAGATATGCTTTCCAACTGGACAGGTCTTCTTTGTCCAACTCCGCACTCATGGTCTTAAAGAAGTCCGGTGCCGTGACATTCAGAGACTTAAGCGACGAAAACCCCAGCTTGGAAAAGTATTGGTTCCATGAAAACGAGGGACTGATTTGCTGTAATTCTTCGCTGCTCAATTTGTGATAGAGCTTATCGGGATCGCGGCGCTCCACCACGGTAAGCGATCCCTTGGCTAGCTCTGTTTCGATGCGCATCACCGTGCGTGATTCGGCTGCAGCCGTCTCCGGTTTATCGCCCAGAAGCTCGAACATTTTCTGCACGTGCGCAACATAGGCGGCGCGCAATTCCTGCGATTTCGTGTCCTCTTTCAGGTAATAATCGCGGTCAGGCAATCCCAGGCCTCCCTGATCGGCCTCGGCAATCACCTGGCTTGCATCTTTGAAGTCTTGATTGGAACCGAAGTTGAAGAGGACGTTGTCGTTGGTGAGGCGGGCTGCGACAACGGCGATGGCAGACTTCGAACCGAGGCGGTCGATCTCAGCCAGAGATGAATCCAGCGGCCGCAGGCCGGCTGAATCGATCGTTTTCAGGTCCATGCAGGACGCGTAGTAATCGCCGATCTTCTGGTCAACCGCACTCCGCCCAGGGTGGGCGGCGGCATCTTCCAGAATTCCTCGTAGCTCGGCTTTGTTATCGTCGGCGACTTTGGAATACACACCCCAACTCGACTGATCGGGAGGTATCGGGTTGTTCTTCATCCAGCCACCGCAGGCATACCGATAGAAATCCGCGCAGGGATCGATAGTTCTGTCCATGAATGTCACGTTCAGGGCTGGTTGCTGGGAAACAGCATTTTGGGCAGTAACACCAGAGAAAGGGATGATCAGGATGAAAAAAATCACAATGCTTCTGGACATGGATCCTCTTTTGAGCCGGCACGGGTAAACGCTGAAAACACAAACGTTCCGAAGACGGCAACTCTAGACTCGTGAGTTTAGCAGCCGGCGCAGATGAATGCCGTACTACGACTTTTGAATCGTAATCGAGCCATCTCCGGTGTGGATGGTCAGAAGATTTCCTCCCCCGTTCATCTTCCCGTGAATGGTTTTCTCCGTAAGCCGGCCATTGACGGCCACCGGTATCTCGAGAATGATGTGTCCGTCGCCGGTGTGAAGGTCCAGGTCCGCGGGAAAATCGGATGGCACCGTCAAAACAATGCTGCCGTCGCCTGCCTGGAAGTTCCAATTATGGGCAAGCGTAGAACCGCGTTCCGCGCTGACGCGAATCCTGCCATCCCGGGTACTGAGATCCAGCGCATCGAAGCGGCCGTCGGCCTCGATATGTCCATCCCCGGCATGAGCCCGGAGGGTGCCGTCGACAGCATTCATTTCCTGGCTGCCGTCCCGGCTGACGACCTGCATGTCTCCCTTGAAATGAGCCAGTCGGATACGCCCATCTCCCGTTCGCAAGTTGAGCTTACCCTCGCGAGGCATATGAATCTGGACCTCTGCACGGTGGTGGACGCTGATGTGCACGCAGATTACGCACACCTCTCCGGGCGTCTTGACCTCCAGTTCAACCACATCTCCCGCTTGATGGTCGGAGATACTTACCCCTCGCCCACCAATTTTCCATCCCTCCGTGACCACCCGAGCCTCGATAGTGTTCTGGTCCCAGGTGTTGACGGTGATGCTCGCGTCAGAGGTTTGGATCGTAAGGTCTGGCTTGGCGCTGATGGTGAAGGTTTTTGTCCATTCATCGGCGAGTGCGGCCGATGGCAGACCGAATGTGAGCCCCGCAAGTAAGCACCAAAAAGTTAGGCGTCGCATGACATTCTCCTGCCCGCGGGCACACCTCTGCGGACATTCCGGCACTAGTACGGACGATCCGCGAGCGCAGTTCCGTCAAAATCCGTCGTGCCTCACAGTACAACGGAAAATCATGGGTTTTCTGGAGCTACAATACCGTTGTGCCCACCCCGCTTGAGCCCAGGCGTCACAAACCCAAACACGACATTCGCGCCATCGAGACATTCGGCCTCTTGCTGATCGCTGCCGTGATCCTCGCGTTGACCCTGATTCGCTATTGGCACAACATCAACTGGAGCGCCCGCTGAAGGTGTCCTCTTCACGGGAGCCGTTGCTGGTGGTAATTCTTGGACCGACGGGGAGCGGAAAGACGGCACTTTCGCTTGCCCTCGCCGACCGCTTTTCGGGTGAAATCGTCAACTGCGATTCGGTTGCGGTTTATCGGGATTTCGAGATAGGCACGGCAAAGCCTGGGACCGCGGAAAGGGTCCGCCTTCCTCATCACCTGCTCGATTGTGTCGATCCCAGCGGCTACATGACAGCCGGAGAGTACGCCCGGCGGGCCCGCGCGGTGCTACACGATATCAGGGGGCGCGGCCACCTGCCAATCGTAGTGGGCGGCACGGGGTTATACCTACGCGCCTTACTCGAAGGTCTGTTCTCCGGGCCCGAACGGTCCGAAGCAATCCGGGAGCGCCTGCGCCGCAGCGCGCAGGATCGCGGCTGGGGCTATCTGCACCGAATGCTGCGCCGGGTGGACGCAGGCGCGGCCGCGCGAATTCACGCTAATGACACCCCGAAGCTTATTCGTGCTCTGGAAATCTGCTTTAGCTCACATCAGCGACTGACAGAAATGTGGAAGCAGGGCAGAGATCCGCTCACCGGGTTTCGCATATTGCGCCTAGGCCTGGACCCACCGCGTGAAAAGCTCTACGACCGCATCAATGGGCGCGCGGCCGGCATGTTCGAATCTGCCCTGGTGGAGGAGACCCGCGAGCTACTGGCGAAATATGGGCACATGAGCTGGCCGCTGCGGTCGCTGGGATACAAACAAGCGGTTGAATTTCTAAAAGGCGAGATCACCCGGGACGAGGCCATTGCTGCCGCCCAGCAGGCACACCGTAACTACGCCAAGCGGCAGATGACGTGGTTTCGTCGCGAGCCGGATGTGATCTGGCTCAATGGTTTCGGAGATGATTTGCAGTTGGTGGCTACGGCGGCAGAGGCAGTCAGATCTAGACTTTGATAAGCGTAGTCAGCCGCGCTTTCCAGTTGCAATTGTCATTCTGCTCAGGGTATCCAGTCTGCTATGGTTTGCCCATGCGGAAAATTGCTGTTTTTTCGGTTTTCCTGGCTTGGGCCGCGGTGTGCTGCGCGCTACCAGCTAAGCAAGTCCCGTCATCAGAGCACCGCATTCATCTCGATCGGGACGGTGAAAAGTGGGCGCAAAAGGTTCTACGCAAATTGTCGCTCGAGGAGAAGGTTGGGCAGCTCTTCATGATCTGGACGCGCGTTCAGTTCTTCAATACGGAAAACCCCGACTATCTTCAGTTGCGTGACTCGATCCGCAAATATCACATCGGCGGCATTTGCATGAGCGTGCCGGTGGACGGCCCTTTTCTTCTCCGCAACGAGCCCCTGGAAGCGGCCGAACTCCTGAATCGCCTCCAAAAAAGTGCTGACTTGCCCCTCCTCGTTTCCGCGGATTTTGAACGTGGTCTTCCTATGCGCCTGTTCGGTGGAACTGTTTTTCCTCACGCCATGGCATTTGGCGCAACCGGAAATTCCAGGGACGCCGAGGAATTCGGGCGGATCTCCGCGCGGGAGGCGCGTGCTATTGGTGTTCACTGGAATTTGTTTCCTGATGCGGACGTGAATTCTAATCCCGCCAATCCCATCATCAATACGCGTTCCTTCGGGGAAGATCCCGGCCAGGTAAGCGACTTTGTACTGGCCTATATCCGCGGTGCCCACGACGGCGGCATGCTGACTACGGTCAAACACTTTCCCGGACATGGTGATACCAGCACCGACTCTCATTTGGGCGTCGCTCGCGTAAATGGCGACCTGGCTCGCCTGCAAGCGGTTGAGCTTCCGCCGTTCAAGAACGCGATTGATGCAGGGGTGGATTCGGTAATGGTGGCGCATGTATCGGTTCCGTCACTGGAGCCCGACCCTAATCGCGTCGCGAGCACATCTCCCGCAATTGTGACCGGATTGCTGAAGGGTCAGCTTGGATTCAAGGGGATCGTAATCACGGACGCCCTGGATATGGGCGCTTTGACTCGCCTGTACGCCAATGATATTGGGCGCGCCGCTGTGGAGGCATTCAAGGCGGGAAATGACGTGCTGCTCATTCCCGCGAATCTGGACGCTTCTTACCGGGCCCTCCTGTCGGCCGTGCGTAGTGGCGAGGTCTCCAAAACTCGTCTCGACCAATCGGTGCTTAAGCTTCTCAAGGCAAAGGCTTCGCTGGGCTTGGAGAAGGAGCGCGCTGTGGATCTGCAGCGCATCCCTGAACAGGTCGGCGCCCCGGAGCATATTGCCTTTGGGCAAGACGTGTCAGATAACGCGGTGACCCTGGTGCGGGATAGCGGCAAAGTCTTGCCCTTGAAATCTGAGGGAACCGAGAACTCGGGGCTCCCGTATCAATCAGTGCAGGAGGTTAACAACCATCTGTTAATGGTTGTTTTCTCCGATGATGTGCGGACCGAGTCCGGACGAATGCTGGAGCGGCAACTACGTGCGCGCGTTCCCGGCGTTAACGTCATGTATGTCGATCCCCGTATTGCTGCTGCCATGATGGATTCTGTGCTGGCCAATGTAGATCATGCTGAAACCGTGATTGCGGCTGTGTACGCCGTCCCGACTGCAGGAAAGGTAATATCGGCAGCCAGCGGCCTCAAGAATTCTGTGGGGCTGGCGGACGCCACGGGGATCTTGCTGCATAAAATTCTCGACCACGCAGCGGACCGAACCGTGGTGTTAGCCATGGGCAATCCCTACCTGGCACAGGATTTCACGGCCATCCGCAACTATGTCTGTACATTTTCCAATGTATCCGCTTCCGAAGCTAGCGCCGTTAAAGCGCTATTCGGGGAGATGCCGATTCGCGGACACTTGCCGGTTAGCATTCCTAATATTGCCCAGCGTGGCTTTGGCCTTGAAAGGCAGGCGGTGCTGGCGAATGGAGGGTTTTGCAGTGGACAATCGAAAGTATCTGTTCATTAGCATCTTCCTGGCGTGCACAGTGGTGGCATTACTGGTTCTGCCAGGCTGCAAGGTGAACGTGAAGAAGAGCGAAAGTGGCGAGGACAAGAATGTAGACATTGAGACTCCCGTCGGCGGCATCCACGTAAGTGAAGATGCGGACGCTCGCGATACTGGGTTACCTGTCTATCCCAACGCGAAGCTGAAGCCGAAGGACGACAGCAATGACAAGAAGAATGCCAATGTGAATATTTCCGGTCCCGGCTTTAGCGTGAGAGTGGTCGCCATCGAGTACACGTCCAGCGACTCTCCTCAGAAGATTATCGACTTCTACACCCGGGAACTGAAAAGGTACGGTAACGTTCTACAGTGCCAAACCAGCGAACATGTAGGCAAGATCGAAGTCGGTCACAAAGGCGCCGACAAGGACGAATCCAACGAGTTGACCTGTGAAAAGGATCACAGCGGCAAAACCGTGGAACTGAAGGTGGGAAGCAAGAACAATCAGCACATCGTCGCCGTTGAGCCGGATGGAACCGGGTCCAGCTTTGCGTTGGTGTATGTTCGGACGCATGGCAAGGATGGGATGATCTAGCCACCGCAGCTCACGCGTTCTGCTGGGGTGCGAACCTGTCTACCTTGCCTGAGGCGTTCTCCTGAGATACCTTGAAATTTAGTGGATCATGCCTGTTCTGAATGCGGGTCGCTGGTCGAGGATGGTGTCGCCTTTTGCCGGACTTGTAATGCCCCGCAAATACGGGTAGCCGGCACCGAATCATCGCCTGAGTTGCCTTCCGGCGATGAAGACTCCATCCGTACATGGTCCGGACCACCTCCGGTAGTTCTGACTCCCAAGGTCGAGTGGGGACAAGCGTTGCCCGCTGCGGCAAGCGCCGGTCTTATCGCGGCTCTCACCATGCTGGCGCCATTCGGCCTGTTGGGCCTGGGCATTATTGCCGCGGGATTCCTCAGTATTCGATTTTACCGGCGCCGCATGCCGGGGCTGATGCTGACGACCGGCGCCGGGGCGCGCGTGGGGGCCCTTACCGGTGTGCTGGGCTTCTGCATGTTCATCCTGTTCACGTCGCTGCAGATTAGTTTGTCACATTCCGGCGGCATGATACGGGCTGCCCTGATCGACGCGCTGGAGAAGTCCGCCCAACGTAGTGCGGATCCGCAGGCGCAGGCTGCCTTGGCGCAACTGAAGACGCCGGAAGGCCTGGCGTTCATGATGGCCATGGGGCTTTTGGTGATGCTCATGGGCTTCGTGGTGTTCGGCACCGTCGGCGGAGCTGCGGCCGTCATGCTCAAGAACCGCGAGGGCAGAAGAGACCCCTGACCGCGCCACTGCTCCCGCGTTTTCGCACGTGCCAGTGCCTCTCCCGTGACGGCAGCAGGCCTCCTTGCCCCTGAGAGCCTTTCCCGCGTATCATGCAGCGTTCATGGCTTCTAAACCCTCTGATCGCATCTTGCCGATTCGACCCAAGGCACAGCTCATGTCTGCCTCGGAGATCGAGCGTACGCTGGTGCGTCTGGCCCACGAGATTGTTGAGAAAAACAACGGCGTTAGCGACTTGGGGATGGTGGGCATCCGGCGACGAGGAGTGCCATTGGCGCAACGCCTGGCCGAGACCATCGGCCGAATTGAGAAGACGCCGGTCCCGGTCGGGACTCTCGACATCACCTTGTATCGTGATGACCTCTCTACCCTGGGTCCCAAACCCAAGGTACAAAAGACAGAAATCGGGTACTCCATCACGGGAAAGGTGATCGTATTAGTCGACGACGTTTTGTACACGGGACGAACCGTTCGTGCCGCCATGGACGCCTTGTTCCGCGAGGGCCGTCCGCGCAATGTCGAACTTTGCGTGCTGATTGACCGTGGTCACCGCGAGTTGCCGATCGAAGCCGCTTTCGTGGGACGGAAGGTGCAAACCACGCAAAATGAAATCATTGAAGTGAAATTGCGGGAGATAGATGACGCGGAAAAAGTGATGTTAATGGAGAAACAGGGCTAGGCGGATGCTGACAATAGTCACCCCCGTGATGTCCGCTTTCACAGACCCCGAACCGGAATGACGACCGCCTCCCACGGTTCTCTGCTCGGTATCGAACATCTGGAAGCGTCGGAAATTATGGCCATGTTGATGCTGGCCCGGCGCATGAATCCGCAGAGGCCCCGCCCTTTGCTTCGCGGCAAGCGCGTGGTGCTGTTGTTCTACGAAGCTTCCACTCGAACCCGTAGTTCCTTTGAAGTCGCGGCAAAGTCTCTGGGTGCAATGACGGTGCTGGTGCAATCCAGCGGGTCGAGTATCGAAAAAGGCGAGTCTCTTCTCGATACCGGCTACACGTTGCGCGCCATCGGGGCCGACGCAATTGTGATTCGCCATCCCAGCGCAGGCGCACCCCACCTACTGAGTGCTCACCTCGACATACCGGTAATCAACGCCGGAGATGGCATGCATGAGCATCCTTCGCAGGCTTTACTCGATGCCTACACGATCTTGGGGCACAAAAAGACTTTGAAGGGCTTGCAGGTCACAATCATTGGCGACATCTACCACAGCCGAGTCGCGCGGAGTGCAATCCACCTGCTCACGAAGCTTGGTTCGAAAATGATTCTATGCGGACCTCCAGAATTGCTGCCTGACGTGGCCGCTAGCATCGCTCTCGGCGTACGCGTCACCCGCCACATGGAAGAAGCGCTGCGCGGCACGGATGTCATCATGCTCCTGCGCGTGCAGAAGGAGCGCCTTGCCGGATTGAAGATTAAGCTGGACGACTACATATCGCGTTACCAGATGACCATTCCGCGGCTGGTATTGGCGAAAAAGGACGCTATTGTCATGCACCCGGGTCCCATCATTCGCGGACTGGAGTTGACGGGAGAAGTGGCGGACTGTCCGCAATCAGTAATTGTCGAAGAGGTTCACAACGGCGTGCCCACGCGCATGGCCATCCTGACTCGTGCATTAGCACGTGGAAGCCGTAGGTCGGGAACAGCAGGCAGGCGACGTGGCTGAAAAGCGAGCCAACCCCGGCACTCTGCTCATCAAGGGTGGCCACGTAGTCGATCCTGCCGCGCACGTGAATGCTCCTATGGACGTGCTCGTGCGCGACGGACGTGTTGCCGAAGTCGCCGCGCCGAATAAGGTTCGCGGCGCAGCTGACGAGAAGATCGACGCACGGGGTCTCATGGTCGCTCCTGGCTTTATTGACCTTCATGTCCATCTGCGGGAGCCGGGACAAAGCTACAAGGAGTCGATTGCCACCGGCACTGCGGCCGCCGCCGCGGGAGGCTTTACCTCCGTCTGTTGCATGCCAAATACCGTGCCGGTGATTGACACGCCCGAATGGGTAACCTGGCTTCGGCAGACCGAACGCGGTGCCCTGGTGCAAGTGTTCCCTATTGCCGCTGCCACGCACTCCAGCCGGGGAGCAGTGATAACCGACTTTCGAGCGCTGAAATCGGCGGGCGCCGTCGGCGTTAGCGATGATGGTAAGCCCATCCTGTACGACGATGTCATGCGCGCTGTGCTGCAGCGCGCCACCGAATCGAAGCTGGTCGTGGTTCAGCACGCGGAAGACACTCGCGAAACCGAAAACTGCTCCATGAACTTCGGCGCGAAGTCGTTCCGCCTGGGGCTGCGGGGCATGAAGACCTCGGCGGAATCCAGCATCGTCGAGCGCGATGTCCACCTCGCGCAACAGATACCCGGGTCAAGACTTCATGTCGCACATCTCTCCACCGCAGATGCGCTCAAAGCTGTGCGTTGGGGCAAGCGCGCAAGGGCCCAAGTGACTTGTGAAGTCACGCCGCATCACTTCACGCTTACTGACGAGGACATGCCGGAGTACGACAGCCACTACAAGATGAATCCGCCGCTGCGGACGCCGTCCGATCGCGAAGCTTTGATTGTGGCGCTAGCCGATGGCACTGTGGATGCCATCGCCACCGATCATGCGCCGCACGCAAGTCACGAAAAACAGGTGGAGTTCGAACGTGCAGCTTTCGGCGTGACCGGCCTTGAGACGGCCTTGCCATTGGCGATCACCAAGCTGCATATTGAGCACAAAATCCCGATTACGCGCATTATCGAACTTCTTAGCTCCGGGCCGGCCCGAATTTTTGATTTGCGAGCTCGCGGATCGCTTGCCCCGGGGAACATCGCCGATGTCACTATCTTTGACCCGAAAAAACGGTGGCGCTTCGAGGCGCGCAAATCCCGCTCAAAGTCACACAACACGCCTTTCGATGGCTGGCAGCTCACCGGAAAAGTGATAATGACCGTGGTCTCGGGCCATGTCGTATTCCGCGGGGATTGACGCGGCTGTACTCCTGGACTCCCGGAGAGCGTTCTAGGGTGGCATCATTGCCATTGACATTCCCGGTTACACCGATTCGATTAGCCCTGGAATTGCCTTTTCATTGACGTTCTGCCGCCTTGCCCATAACATGGCAGCCTTGACTGCAAGCCACACCGCCCGGGATTCATAGGGTCATGCTCGGCCAAATCATATCGCACTATCGCATCCTGGAGAAATTGGGCGGCGGCGGCATGGGAGTAGTTTACAAGGCCGAGGACACGCGCTTACACCGTTTTGTTGCCCTCAAGTTCCTGCCCGAAGAGATTGCTCGGGACTCCCAGGCACTGGCCCGGTTTCAGCGCGAGGCCCAGGCTGCTTCAGCCCTCAACCATCCGAACATCTGCACTATCTATGACATTGGCGAGCAGGACGGCCAAGCGTTCATTGTCATGGAGTTCATGGATGGCACAACGCTGAAACATCAGATTGCCGGCCGCCCATTGGAACTCGAAGCCCTGCTTGCACTCGGGATTGAAATCGCCGATGCGCTCGACGCGGCACACGGTGAGGGCATCGTCCACCGTGATATCAAGCCGGCAAATATTTTCGTCACCAAGCGCGGACACGCGAAGATTCTCGACTTCGGTCTGGCGAAGGTGGTCGGGATGGGAAGAGCGGCCCAGGCAGGCGCGACTTCTTCGCCGACCATGACTGAAGACGAGCACCTGACGAATCCCGGCTCAGCCTTGGGCACGGTTGCGTACATGTCCCCGGAGCAGGCGCGCGGCAAGGAATTGGACGCCCGCACCGACCTGTTTTCTTTCGGGGCCGTTCTCTACGAGATGGCGACCGGCACCCAGCCCTTTCGCGGTGACACGTCGGCTCTAGTGTTCCAGGCCATTCTCGACCGCGCTCCGGTCTCCCCGGTTCGTCTGAATCCTGATCTGCCCAGCAAGCTAGAGGACATCATCAACAAGGCTCTGGAGAAAGAGCGCAACCTACGGTACCAGCACGCCTCGGACATGCGTACCGACCTGCAGCGCCTCAAGCGCGATACGGATTCGAGTCGCTCAGCAGTGCCGAGCGCGACAGTCGAGGAACTCCAGGGCACACCCGTCTTAGCTACGGCTTCGGCATCCAGTGGTGTGGGACGGGTCAGCAGTTCTTCGATTACTGTTGCTGCGGAACCTGCGCCAGCCAGCACTCCGACTCCAGCGCCGCGTTCTCGCCGTAACTGGCAAATTGGCGCAGCCGGCCTTGCAATTGTAATTTTGCTCGCCGCCGCCCTGTTCGTGCGTTTGCGCCAGTCGCACGCCAGCGCCGGACAGGAAACCATCGTTCTTTCCGACTTTAACAACACCACCGGCGACGCCGTATTCGACGATACGTTGAAGCAGGCACTGCGCGTGCAACTGGAGCAGTCGCCTTTCCTGCATGTGCTTTCCGATCAGCAGATCAACCAGCAATTGCGCTACATGGGCCGCACCTCAACGGAGCGCCTGTCGCAGGAGGTTGCTCGCGACCTTTGCCAACGCGCAGGCGCTAACGCCGTGCTGGCAGGCTCCATCTCAACTTTAGGCAGCCACTACCCCATCGGCCTGACTGCAATCAACTGTCAGAGCGGAGAGTCGCTCGGCAGCGAGCAGGTGGAAGCGGATAGCCGCGAGCACGTCCTTAAATCGCTGGGAGACGCGACCACCAAGATACGGCAGAAGCTGGGAGAATCGTTGGGCAGCATTCAGAAGTACGACGCGCCCGTCGAACAGGCCACCACGCCTTCGCTCGAGGCTTTGAAAGCCTACACCACTGGATGGAACCTCCACAGCGGCGGGGCGGAGGACAAATCGATTCCGTTTTTCAAACGCGCGATTGAGCTGGATCCCAATTTTGCCCTGGCTTATGCGGCTATGGCCCAAGCTTACGGCAACATGGGAGACGATGACTTAATCAGCCAATACACGAAAGAGGCGTTCGATAGGCGAGAGCGCACCAGTGAGCGCGAGCGATTTTATATCGATTCGCACTACTACGGCTCTGTAAGGGAGGATCTGACTCGATCGAGTGAAAGCTACGAGTTGTGGGCCAAGGCATTTCCCCGTGACGACATCCCGCATAACAATCTCGGGGTCAATTACAGCCAGCTCGGCCAGCACGAGAAAGCCCTCCACGAAAGCCAGGAGGCGGTACGCCTGGACCCTAACAACGTGCTTGCGTGGCAGAATGTCGGCTTCTCATTTCTCGCCCTCGATCGCTTGGACGAGTCAAAAACAGCGTTTCAGCAGATCCTGGCACAACATCCGGATGACGTGATCGCACATTTCGGACTCTGCATCGTCTCCAGTTTGCTTGGGGACACAGCGGAAGTAGCGCGCCACCTAGCCTGGGCATCCGGAACACCGAACGCGGAGTCCCTGTTCGCCGTTTTTCAGAGTTCCGATGCGCTGTACCATGGAAAACTGATGAAGGCCCGCGATTATTCCGCAAAGTCGGTAGCGGCGGACATTCGGGAAGGCCTGAAGGGAAGTGCCGCGAACACTCAGGCCGCACAGGCCCTCTTCGAAGCCGAGTTTGGGGACACGGAGCTCGCGAAGAAGTCAGCCCTTGCGGCTTTGTCGATGACCCACGGCAATAAAGTGAAAATTTTGGCGGGACTGACGCTGGCGCAATCTGGGGATGCGGCGCGTGCACAGCAGGTCATTGCGGAGTTGAACCAGAGCTATCCTGATGCCACCTTGCTGAATGCCGTATGGATTCCCGCCATCCGCGCAAAAATCGCCCTCAATCACGGCGATCCTTCACAAGCTATCCAAGCACTTCAGAGCGCGTCGCAGTATGAACTTTCGCAAGAGCCGCCCTTGCCATTTTTCTATGCCACCTACATCCGCGGTGAAGCATGTTTGCGCGCGCGGCAGGGCGATGCTGCCACCCAGGAGTTCCAGAAGATCTTGTCGCATAAGGGCATCTCAGGCCGCGGGCCTGTTGCCGCATTAGCCATGATTGGCATGGCACGCGCTCGAGCTCTCAGTGGCGACAATTCTGGCGCCCGTACCGCCTATCAAGACTTCCTCGCACTGTGGAAAGATGCCGATCCCGAAGTTCCGCTGCTTAAGCAGGCCAAAGCCGAGTACGCGAAGCTGCAGTAGCTTCCCTTCACCTTTGAGATAAGTAATCCCTCACCCTTTCACAGGGTTGCTGCGCAAGGGTGGCCGGTGCGACTGTATCAGACGTGATCCAGCGCGGACAGAGTCATTTCGTTGCGGACATTTCCCGTGTTGAGCGTAGTCGCGGGCTCGAAGAGCAGAATCCAAGCTTCTTCGTCGGCCACAGGGCGATGCTCGACCACGCGAGGCACGACGATAAATTCACCCGGTTCGAGCCAGACCGCCTTGTCCCGAAATTCAATGCGAAAGCGGCCCTTCACGCAAAAGAAAAGCTCATCCTCGTGCTCATGATGATGCCAGACGAATTCACCCTTAAGCTTATCAAGCTTGACCAATTGGCCGTTCAGTTCTCCGGCGATATACGGCTTCCAGTACTCGTGAATTTTGGCAAACTTCTCTTCCAAATTGATTTTTTCTGGCATCACAGCCCTCTCGGGAGCACTTGTCCTTGTGCGCCTGCGATTCTCGTCTGACGCTCTAGTACCAGATTGTTCCCTTGCGCGATGAGTTGCAAAGAAATCGCCCGCGCGAAGAACGTGACCTCGGCGGGTGGGGTGACCCAGGCAAATGCACTGTTATCAGAACTGCGCCTCCGTTGCAAAAGCGCGGACCGGAAAGGTGCCGAAACCCTTCACTTTGGGGGGAATGGCGGAAAACCAGAACTCTTCCGCTTCAACGGCGGCGAGGTTCGTAAGATGTTCCACAATCGCGATCTCCTGCCCAAGAAGAATGCTGTGAGCCGGACGACGTAGGTCGCGCATATCGTCGATATTCACGGAATCGATGCCCACCAAAACGGCCCCTGCATGAGCCAGGAGTTGAGCCGCATCTTCGGCAACGAACGGATTCTCTTCAAAATACTCCGGAGTGTTCCAGTGCCGCGACCATCCAGTCTCAATGAGCACGGCTTTTCCCGCGAGATCTGCCGCCCGAGGCAGGAGCGCTGCGGTCACGGAGCGAATTCCGGAAAACGACAGCTTGATCGCGGGAAGATCAGCAAGTTTCTGCAGCGCCAGTTGCGATAGATCTTTACCGTCAGCGTAGCGATGAAAGGGCGAGTCAATGTAAGTGCCGGTATTAGCGACCATCTCGATCTTGCCAATCTGGAATTCGGTGCCGGGCGCGTAGTTTTTGCGCGACGCCTCGCGGCTCATGTAGTCGCAAATGATAGGGGCAGGCAGTCCCCTGTAGGTGACAAGCCCGTGCTCGATCGTGTGGCTCAGGTCAATAAACTTGCGCTCACTGGGCTTTCCCTGCATAAGACCTCACGCGTATGCGAGCCGAAATGGCGATCGCGATCCAGATTACATTGACGAACGCTGAAGGATACGCTCGATAGTAGACGGTGTTGACGATCAGAAGAAGGCTGCCGGTTGCGTTCACCCATTGATAAAGAGCGCCGTCTGCGGCAATCTTCCGAAAAGAGACGCTGGCGTAAGCCGTGAGCAAAATGAAGGCGCCTAGCCAGCCTAAACCGTCGATGAGAAGTTTACTCATGGAAGTCCCGGCACCTGACATGAGATGGCAGATTACGCGTGCTTACGATAGGGCACAAGAGCGGGCTGGCGGACAAAAAAGTAGGGAGCAGTTTCCCGCTCCCCGCTCCATGGTATGGAACTCGGTTAGTTCTCGTACAGCAGCACGCCTTCAGAGGTCTTTTCCGAGTCGACCGGGCGGTAGTAAAGCTTGCCGCCTTCGAGGAAGACCTCTATGAACGCCGGACGAGTAGTGATTGTGCCCTGGATCAGCGCTTCCGAGAGCGGATCTTCGATGTACTTCTGTAACGCTCTGCGCAGCGGGCGTGCACCGTAACTGCGGTCGGTCAGCGTCTGGTTAAGAATCCACTTCTTGGCCTCGTCGGTCACGGTAACCGTGATCGAGCGTTGCGCCAGGTTCTGGTTCAGCTGGGTGACCATGAGTTCGAGAATCTGGATCAGATCCTGCTCGCTCAGGGCGTTGAAGATGATGACTTCGTCCAGCCGGTTCAGGAACTCGGGGTTAAAAGTGCGCTTGACCTCGTTCTTGACCAGGTCTTCGACCTTCTCCGAAACCATTTCATCTTTGGTCGACTGGAAGCCGAGTCCCTCGCGGCGCTGCAAATGACGCGCCCCAATATTCGAGGTCATGATGATGATGGTGTTCTTGAAATCCACGGTGTTGCCGAGACCGTCCGTGAGCTGGCCGTCTTCAAAGACCTGCAGCAGGATGTTGAACACGTCCGGATGCGCCTTCTCGATTTCGTCCAGCAGGACTACCGAGTAGGGGGCGCGCTTCACGCGCTCCGTCAACTGGCCACCCTCTTCGTAACCTACGTATCCGGGAGGCGAGCCGATGAGCTTGGAGACCGAATGCTTTTCCATGAACTCGGACATGTCAAAGCGCACCAGCGATTTCTCACTGCCGAACATGAACTGCGCCAGAGTGCGCGCGACTTCGGTTTTGCCAACACCCGTCGGCCCCAGGAACAGGAACGAACCGATGGGCTTGTTCGGATTCTTCAGGCCGGCGCGGCTGCGGCGAATCGCGCGTGCCAGCGCGCTGATTGATTTGTCCTGCGAGATCACGCGCTTGTGCAGCTCTTCTTCGATACGCAGGAGTTTCTGCGTCTCCTCTTCCTTGATCGAAGTGATGGGAACGCCAGTCCAGCGTGATACCACGTCCTCGATGTCCTCCCGACCGACAACGCCGGTGGAGGATTCATCGAGGTGGTATTTTTCGCGAAGGGCGCGCAGGTTCTCGCGCTCTTTGCGTTCTTCGTCCGAATAGAAGCGCGCCTTCTCGAACTCATGATTCGCGATGGCGTTCTCCATACGGTGGACGATGAACTTAATACGCTTCTGAACTTCCGTGATGTCTTCGGGCAACGAGGTCTGGCGCAGCTTCACACGCGCTCCCGCCTCGTCAATCAGGTCAATCGCTTTGTCCGGAAGGAAACGATCCGGAATGTAGCGGTTGGAATGCGAAACAGCGAAACTGATGGCATCATCGGTGTAGCTGACGGCGTGGAACTTCTCGTAACGGTCCTTGATGCCGAACAGAATCTTGGTGGCATCGGTCTCGTTCGGTGGGGGGACTTTCACCGCTTGGAAGCGACGCTCGAGCGAGCGATCCTTTTCAATCGACTTGCGGTATTCGCCCGGAGTAGTTGCACCGATGCACTGAATTTCCCCGCGCGATAGCGCCGGCTTCAGAATGTTTGCCGCGTCAAGCGAGCCCTCCGCCGAACCGGCCCCTACCAGCGTATGCAACTCGTCAATGAAGATGATGGCGTTTTGAGACTCCATCAACTCCTTCATGATGGTCTTCAGGCGCTCTTCGAACTGCCCGCGGTACTTTGTACCCGCAACAATGAGAGAGAGATCAAGTGCCAGAATACGTTTGTCCGCCAGAAAGGACGGCACTTCTCCATCGGCGATGCGCTGGGCCAATCCCTCGACGATGGCGGTCTTGCCCACGCCCGGCTCGCCGATCAGAACCGGATTGTTCTTGGTGCGCCGGCACAATATCTGCACTACGCGTTCAAGTTCATTCTCCCGGCCCACGAGGGGATCCAACTGCGTGTCCATCGCGGCCTGGGTCAGGTCCCGGGAAAACTCGGCCAGAAGCGATGATTCACGCTGGCGTTGAGGCTGAGCCTTTTCCTGCGTGGTCCGGGCAAGTTCTTCCCGGATCGTGGAAAGACGAAGCCCGCGCTCGTGCAGGATCTCAGCCGCAAAGCACTTCTCTTCTCGCAGTAGCCCCAACAAAAGATGTTCCGTGCCAATATGCTTATGGGAAAGCCGCTCCGCCTCTTCGGCGGCATACGCCAACACGCGCTTGCACTCATTGCTCAGCGGCAGGTCAACCGAGGTCGACACCTTCTCGCGGATCGTCGTGTGTCCTTCAATCTGCTTGCGGATGGATTCGACCGAAGCATGCGAACGCAGGAATCGGTTGGTGAGGGCCTTATCTTCGCGCAGAAGTCCCAGCAGCAAGTGCTCCGTCTCAATGTAAGGAGACCCGAACTGGCTGGCTTCGTAGCGCGCAAAGAATATGACGCGCCTGGCTTTCTCCGTGTAACGTTCGAACATATGCCCCTTCCCGTGGGCTTCGCAGGAGGTGAAGGCCTGTGGTTCGGCCTAAAACTCCGCAGCAACCCGTGGCCCTAGTACTTCATTATGCAATCAGGGAACCAAGAACCCAATACCCAAAACGTGCTAAGCACCCGGCCCATTACGAAAGGTTCCCAATTTTTGCAACCTCCTGACAGTGCAAGATGTTGCAATCGTCCTTCCAGTGCAGCCTGCCAACCGAATGACTACCGTAATCCAGGCCTGCTCATAACGGTAGCGACTCCGGCGATACCTCCTCCATCTTGCCCTGCTTCAGCCGCATCAGTCGATGGCAGCGCCGTGCAAACGCAAGATTGTGGGTAGCAATGAGGGAGGTTAGCTGGTAGTCACGATGCAAACGGGCAATCAAAGCGAATACTGACTCGGCTGTGCGATTATCAAGGTCCCCCGTGGGCTCATCAGCCAAAAGCAATTTCGGGCGAGTGATCAGTGCGCGGGCAAGTGCCACGCGTTGCTGCTCACCGCCGGAAAGTTCTCCGGAGCGATGATGCGCCCGCGCTTCCAGTCCCACTTCATGCAGCCAGTGAGACGCCTCGTCCCGCACATCCAGCCATGAGCGCTGCCGCAGCAGCAGAGGCATGGCCACATTCTCCAGTGCTGTAAACTCCGGCAGCAGGTAATGGAATTGCCAGACGAAACCGATCTCGCGGTTACGGAACTCGGCCGCATCCTCATCCGCGAGCGAGCTGACCCGCAATTGGGCGCAGTATACGTCACCCGCCGAAGCCCTATCAAGAGCGCCTAGAATGTGCAGCAAAGTACTCTTGCCGGCGCCGGACTCACCCACAATCGCCAACATCTCTCCCTTCGCTACTTGGAAGGACAGGTTTTCAAAGAGCGTCAGGTCGGACTCGCCGGAGCGAAAGACCTTCTTTAAAGCAATGACCCGCAGCATCGGGTCTTGTTGTATTTGATGCAAATAGGGTCTCCGTCGTCACATTTCGCCCTTAGGGCGACGGAGGGCAACCTTTTCTGCTGGTTGTGAGTCCCTCCTCGACTGCGGCTTCCATTAAAACACGGTCATGATCCGACGGAGGTTTTTCCATTTCGGGAAGCCCATGTCCAGAACTCTATACCTGAGCAGAAGGAACTCAATGTGACGATGGTCACAGGGAACATTCGCCAGCCGAACTCATGTGTAGCTGAGCCGCCAATCGCAGCGGGCCGCCTCTGACACGACCCTCACTTGCCCACATTTCTTAGATGTCACTCATACCGCAAAGCTTCGGCGGGCAAGATTCTAGCGGCCGACCACGAAGGATAGATCGTTGCAATGAACGATACCGCCAGCGCCACTATCGCAACCAGAATTCCATCCAGCAGTCGCGGAGCAAACGGTACGTAATCGATGGAATACACCTCAGGCGAGAGATAAATCAGGTGGTAGTGCCCTCCAGCCCAGGAGAGCGCATACCCCACGATTAGACCGATCGCGGTGCCGATCACGCCAATAAGGACACCCTGGGTAATGAAAAGCCGGCGGACCTGGGATTTCCGCGTGCCCATCGACATGAGGACCGCGATATCTTTGGTCTTCTCCATGACCATCATGATCAGCGAGATGAGGATATTAAGTGCGGCAACGAAGACGATCAGGCCGATGGTAATGAAAGTGACCACCCGCTCCAGGCGCAAGGCACGGAACAAGGCCTTGTTCTGTTCCATCCAGCTGGTCGCCATGAAGCCGTGGCCGGCAGCCTGCTCGATCTCTTTCGCAATCTGGTCGGCCTTGTAGATATCGTCGACCTTGAACTCAAGCACCGATATCAGGTCGCCCAAGCCGAACAGTTGCTGCGCATCACTCAGCCGGGCAAACGCCCACGAGCTGTCGTAATCGAAGAAGCCCGAATTGAAGATTCCCACCACGCGGAAGCGAAGATACTTTGGGACCATCCCGAAGGGCGTGAGTTCTCCTTGCGGGCTGGTGACCAGCACCACCGACCCAACCGTCGCACCAAGGTTGTCGGCCATGTCCTTGCCCAGAATGATCGGCGGCATGGCGGAGACTCGCTGCTTGACAGCGGTAAGGTCCGCCGGAGATTCGTCCTGCGACTGCTCGGCTTCACCCTGCACTTCGTGCGCACGTTGAGCTGTCTCCAGGTCCTTCGCAGACCCGATGCTCACGCTGTTGAGCAGATCGCTTACCTTGCGTTCATCGGCGGGAATAATTCCTTTGATCACCGCGCCCCGAGCTCGTGGTCCGCGCGAGATCAATACTTGCTCGTAGATAGCGGGGGCGGCAGCGACCACGTGAGGTGTCTTGGCCAGCCGGTCCATCAGCGGCCGCCAGTTATTGATGCCGTCACTCTCGACCCGCAATAGATTGATATGCGAGGTCGATCCCAGCAAACGTTGCTGCAGGTCCTGGCGGAAGCCGTTATTGATCGCAAGAGCGACTACCAGGGAGGCAACGCCCGCGGCGACTCCGGCAATGGAAATCCCCGTAATGATGCCAATGAAAGCCTGGCGTCGCTTGGCACGGAGGTATCGAGAGGCGACGAAGAGTTCGAAACGCATAGTCAGTATCCGAACTCAATTCAGCTCGGATTCGCCACTCGCGATTATAGCCGCACGCTAACGCTCCACGTGGAAGGTCTTCCGCATCGTCTTCCCGCCAAATTTCTGGCAGAGTAGGTGGATGGAGTCGGTCGAACAACTTTCTACCGGGCGCGCGGCTTTTGCTTATCCTGATTTTCTGTTCTATCAGAGCGCTCGTTTCCTGATCGTGCTCGCCACCGTGATGCAGTCGGTGGCTGTTGGATGGCAAGTCTATGAGCTGACGCACCGGCCGCTGGACCTGGGCTTTGTCGGCCTGGCGCAGTTCTTGCCCGGTGTGCTGCTCTTCCTGGTTGCCGGTCATAGCGCAGACCGATACGACCGTCGCAAACTACTGACGGCCTGCTATGGTGGGTTCGCCGCGTGCTCAGCGCTGCTATTCATGATTTCGTATCGGCAGATCCGTAGCGTTGGGCTTATATACCTCGTGTTGGTGGGAGTGGGCATTGTGCGCTCGTTCAATTGGCCGGTATCGCGTGCCATCCTGCCCCAACTCGTGCCGGAAGAAGCATTCGCAAACGCGGTGGCCTGGAACTCGGGGCTGCTGCAAGCTGCCGTGATTTGCGGGCCCGCTCTTGGGGGCTTGCTGTATACCGCGTTCCGCGGAGCCTCGGCCGTATACATGATGGCCGCGCTGGTCGCGATCGTGGCCATGATCTTAACTGTAAGCATCAGTTTGAGGCCGGCAACACGAGTGCGCGAACCCATGACTCGCAGAACAGTGCTGGCGGGCTTCGACTACATCTGGCGGAACAAGCTGATCCTGGGATCGATCTCGCTCGACCTGTTCGCGGTATTGCTTGGGGGAGCAGTCGCATTGCTGCCGGTCTATGCCAAGGAAATTCTGAGGACCGGGCCGTGGGGCCTGGGAATATTGCGGAGCGCGCCCGGCATGGGAGCGGGCATGATGGCAATTTTTCTCGCGCACCATCCTAGCCGCGGCCGGACCGGTCCCACGATGTTATGGGCGGTTGCAGGCTTCGGCGTATTCACCATTATCTTCGGTCTCTCGCACAACTTCATGATTTCGGTAGTAGCACTGGTTTTGCTCGGCGCATCGGACATGCTCAGCGTCATTATCCGGGCGTTGCTGGTGCAACTGGGAACCCCGGACGAAATGCGCGGACGGGTGAACGCAGTCGACATGCTGTTCATTGGCGCGTCGAATGAGCTGGGAGAATTCGAGTCGGGCCTCACTGCCCACTGGTTCGGCACCGTACCGGCTGTAGTTCTGGGAGGCATCGGAACGCTGGTCGTGATTGCGCTGTGGGCGTGGCTGTTCCCTGAACCGCGCAGTGCTGACAAGATGCCGGAGCTATCGCGAAGCTGAGCCCGTCGTTCGGTCCGACTTAGGCGCACTCTCCATAGATGTGCGGAAAGGCGGGTTCTTCTTGTCGTCCAGCTTCTTGAATTCGCGGACAGCGCCAGCGACGAACCACAAAGAAAGCACGTCAACGATGATTAAGACCTCGGCGAGCCTGCAATACACCCCTGCGGCTCTGAACAGGGCGATGTGGCCGGCCGCCACAATTCCAAGTACAACCAGCAAAACTATCTTTCGCTTGCCGGTCATATTTTGAGGGTTCGCCTGGCCCTGAATTCATCCCCGACCGTGTTATGCACACCGTGAAACTACCGATTTCCGACGATCATGGTTTTGGCCGCAACCATGTTGTCGTAGCGGTCATAGACGCGGACTACTATGACGTGCTCACGGGAACCAGTGCGCACTGTCGGGCTCACCGGCGGATCGGGAGGATCTCCAGCGGGGTCTTGAGCGCCGTTGGCAGCACTGTCCGCTGATGTGCGGGGAACGGCGACTCGGAAGTCATAGGCTTCCATCCTTGAGTCTGAGAGTTGACCAACCGGCTCAACGAATTGCCAGTCCCCCGCGTCCACTGAGTACTCGGCGCGTTTGATCGGAGAGAAATTGTCAGCGGCGCGGAAGGTGACGCGAAGCTGATTACCGTCGATTACTGCATTCAGGCCTTGCACCTGCGGCGGAGTCGTATCGACGATGAACCGCGAGCTTTCCTTTTCCGCGGTGAGCGCTTCGCTCGGAGAATGCGATGGCGCGTCTGACGCGATCACTTTGACACTGTAACCTCCATCCGGTAAAAGGCTGGCGTCAAACGAATAGTAGTGATCGCCCAAATTGTCCTTCAGCAACAACCAGCGGGACTGTCCGTCCGCACGGTAGTAGACGGAATAGACTAGCTGATCGTCATTGTCGTCGTGCGCCGTCCACTTCACACCGATCGCATCGCGATCATGCGCGGCGGGCGGTGGATTATCGAAATGCTGGCCATTGTCTCCGGCAGGCTTCGGCACAACCTGGTAGCGGGTGCCGATCTGCACGCTGACATCGTCAATATCAGGAGCCACATTCTTGGGCAGATAATTGAGCAGGACGCTTTCAACCTTGGGCGCTATGTTGCCGGCGTGCAAGACCGCCTTCCATTGCACGAAACGCGCCGGTGGCACCTTCACCAGCGGATCTTTCAGCATATCCACCTTGGTCCATGCACTCCAGTTGCGGTCCGGATTATCGACGTTGCCGCTGCGGGCAAACAGATCGACGCTTCCGGCGCCGCGGAACTCGAGACGTCCCCACCGGGAAAAGATGTGTGCATCGAAAACATCGCTCTCGTATGTGCCTTCCGAATCCGGAGCGGGCCCAAGCAGAAAGACCTTGCCGAAATTGCTGGTCGAAATGTACAGCCCCCCATTGGGCGCATTTGCAAACCCGGTTATCTGGGTCGCGCCCACGCGCAGCAGGTCGCTGAAGTCGTCTTCCCCGGTAACCGCGAATACATGACCACGGTTCCCAGTGCCAGCGATCAGCGTGCCATGAGTGTCGAAGGCCAGCGCATAAACAAGATCTTCGCGGGACGTCCAGATACGCGTGGGAGAGCCGTCAGGAGCGATGCGATAGATCTCCGATCCTCCGGTCGCATTCAAACCCGGTGCGGGAAAAGAGCCCAGCACCGGTGCGTTCGTACTGGGCGGACCGGACGGTCCGCTTCCCGGCTGCGAACCCGCCTGACTTTGGGGTGCTAACGCCAACTGGATCGGTGGTGCGCCGCCGCCTCGCTTCTCGCCCGTTCCGGCGGCATAGATATTGCCATTGCGATCGATTGCAAGAGCGGTAATCTCTTTCTTGGGCGCACTGTACAGAACAAAAGCGCTGCCGTCCGGCGAGATGCGATAGACCAGTCCGCTGCCATCTGAACCCGCGATCACGTTCCCCTTGGCATCGATCGCAAGCACGCGAATGTGCACCTCGTCGCTTTTGAAGAAGACCGAGTGCTCGCCGCGGGGCGTCACCCGATAAATTTCCCCGTGGTCACCCGTGGCGACGTAGAGATCTCCGGCATTGTCCTCGGCAAGGTCCCAGATGTACTTGGTGCCGGGATCGAAGTAAACGCTCGCGCTCCACGAGGAATCCTGAAGCGGCTTCGATTTTTCCTCTGGAGGAGTTTTTGCACTGGACTCGCTCGTGGCCGATGTTCCCGCAACCTTGGTACCGGGTAGCGAGGTCTGTGCTATGCGGTAGACCTTCCCGTCCGGCGCAGTCGCGGCATAGAGCACGCCGGTCTTGTCCACCAGCAACGCCTGCACCTGCAACTCTTGAGGTTCGAAGATAACCGTCGATTGCCCGTCCGGGCCAATCCTGTAGACCCGTGCGGGAGCACCAGCAGCAGCAAAAATATTTCCTCCCTTATCGGCGGCAATGGACCAGATGTAGGTGGAAGGGCTGGTATACATCGTCTTCAGCGCCGGGGCAAGTTGCAACCCGCCGGAACTAAGTATGGCCACACCCCTAGGGGTGCCCTTCACCAGTTCATCAAAGCGGGATTGTTGCCAGGTGCGAGTGCCCTCGGCAAAAGCAAAACATGCCGAAAGAATCAGAAGTGCCAGCGACAAAAAGCGCGTGCGATTTAACAATTTCGAATTACCTCTTTTCAAAGCACACACAAGCTCGCGGCCATCGCGACACTTCAAAGCCTTCCAGATTGATTTTCGCGAGACCCAACTCACGAGAAGAAAAGCTCTGAAGGGAGGAGCGCCATCCACCTAACGTGGATGGAGTGTGTGACTCGCCTCAAGATTTTGCAATCGATCTCGATTATTTCACGCTAATGGTGAGGATCTGTCCGCCCGCCACCGCATAATCGAGCGGCTGGGTGGCGGCCTCGTTCACCGACGACTCGCCTAACACCACCATTTCCTGCGTGCCCCGCATACCATCCATCACGTTCATGACCGACAGCGGTAGGGTTGGCATTACCTTGTCGGCTACCATCGCCTCAGGATCAGCCTCGAGCAAAGACACATACACGCGGTTATTGGCGTGCTCTTTGTTCAGCAGCGCGATGGTTGGGCCCAGGCCCAGTTTGCGGCCCAGCATCGGCGCGGAGCGCCGCATGTGATCGAGGGTCTCGCCGTCGCTGACCAGAATTCGCAGCGGCCCGCGGGAGGCGGACGTGGGAATGTGAATCGGTATCTGCTGCACCATGCGCTCGCCACGATAGGGCCGAAGCACGGCTTCGACAATAATGTCATCCCCCGGCCTGGCGTCGGAGACGTCCGTGCGGGCGCTCTCCAGTCGAGCCCACCGGCGTTCTTTTACCAGGTCGAAATCCAGCTTCACACCCTCGACATCCGGAACATCGTACGGATTGTCATAAATGCGTCCAAAGCGGTCCCCCAGCGAGGCGGCGGCGAGTGCTGCGGCCGGCTGGCCGCTGTCGGCGGGAGCGAACATGTTCTGCAATTGAACGTCAGGATAGCCCTGCACGCTGATACTGCCATTCATCCGGTACGTAATTTCCTCGCCGTACTCATTCACTCCGTGCAGCGCGTTGAACACCGTCGCCATCATGGCTACCGGGCTCAGCTTCGCGTTGTTCAGAACTTCGTAATGGAATTCCTTAGTGCCTGAGCCGGACCGGATGGTCAGGGTCACCGGAATCATGTCCGGCTTTTTGTTGAACTCGCCCAGAATGCCGGTGTGACGATCTTGAACGAAGGCGCCGGCAGGTTCGGTCGTGTTCACAATTTTGAAGGCGTTCATCGGCGAAGGAAGTGTCGCTAGCACCTGCGCCTTCGTCATCGGGATATCGACTGATCCGAACTGCAGTAACGGATGCCCACAAGCGAGAAGGCGCTGCGGATCAACGTACGTAACTGTGCAGGTTGCAGCGATATCCATGTCCCCGCTCACCAGCACGGCGCTGACCGCGGAACCGGGTTCCAAGGGCTCGGGCTGTTTCGCGTCGCTGTGCGACCCGACGCCCATGACAGGCACAATGCCCGCCGCTGCAAACTGCGGCGCGTACCGGCGCATCGTCTCTTCCGAAAATCCATTGAATACCAGTGGCGTGTCGATCGGGCGGAGATAGTTCGTAAAGCCTTGGCTGGAATTCGAAAGGCTGGCCGGAGTACCCGGACCTGACGTCTTCGTAGATCCGGTAGCGGCTTTGGCCTCAACCGGCGCAGATTCACCGGGAGTACGGTCCAGCGCGCTGATCTCCAGCATCTCGCCGATCGGGGTCACTCCCGCGATGGGCTCCTTCGAGAATTCCCCGATACGAAACGCGAGGGCGCCCGCCAGCTTGCCGTCCAGGTAAACCGGGCTGCCGCTCATGCCGGCGACTACTCCCGTGTACTCCGCCTTCGTCCCATGCAACCGAACCAGGATCACGTCGCCTTTGGGGCCATTGACGTTCTTCATTACTCCCAGGACTTCCACTTCCATGGGCTCAGGCTTGGTGCCCTCAAATACGGTGTAGGCGACCCCACGCATTCCCGCGTGGATCTGGCTAACCGCGATGGTTTCGGGTGCTTTGGTGGGAGTCTGAGCTGTGACTGCTAGGGGAGACAACAGACAGCACAGGGCGGCCAGTGAGAGTACCTTCCACATGAATTTGCCCCGGAGGCCAGTCATATTCGGCCCTGACTTCTAGTCTTCAGTTAGACTTCGCGCATTGTTTGAATTCTTTTGCTAGGAGGGAATGAAACTAGCCAGCAAAATGTCCCAAACACGAAGTTTGTGCATCTATACTAGCAAAGAGACTTCCAGCCAGTACAGGGTTTTCCACGAGGACCTACATGTTTTTCCCTAGATTTGCCAGCAAGTTAGGGCAAATGCCTTATGCGGCGAAGCTGCTCCTCATCCCCCTCATTCTGTTCGGAATCATGGGATTGATTTCCGCGCAGGATCAATCCCAGCAGCCGGCGAATCCCCAGCAGAACCCGAATGCCCAGACACCCCCTCCAGCGGCAGGGGGACCCACGGGAGATGTCGGGCCCTACGCCGTGCCGAAGAAGAAAGAAGAGCCTCCGCCGCCACCTCCAGAGAAGCCCAAGAAAATCGAAGGCATGCCGGACTACTCGATTCGGGTCGATGTCCCTCTCGTGAATCTGGACGTCGCTGTCGTGACCAAGGATGGCCAGTTCGTGCCTGGACTTCACAAAGACAATTTCAAGGTTTTCGAAGACGGGGTACCCCAGCAGATCGCCACCTTCAACCAGACACAGGCACCCATTACAGCGGTTCTTCTGCTCGAGTTCGCTTCCACGAATTACTACTTCATGTACGACGCCCTGAATGCGTCTTACAACTTCGCCAACAGCTTGCAGAAGGATGACTGGGTGGCTGTCACCTACTACGACATGCGGCCGCACATCCTGCTCGATTTCACCCAGGACAAGCGCGCTATTTTCGGCGCGCTGAACACGTTGCGCATTCCGGGCTTTGCCGAAACGAACCTGTTCGACGCACTTTATGACACTCTTGACCGGCTGGACCGCATAGAGGGCCGCAAGTACATCATCCTGGTATCCACCGGCGTCGATACCTTCAGCAAGCTGAATCTCGACCAGATTCTTAAGAAGGTCCGCAGCACGAAAGATGTGACCATCTATCCGGTGAGCATCGGGCGCGCCGAACGCGAGTACATGGACGCTCATGGAAGCACCATGCCGCACGGCGTGGCACCAGTTTCAAACATTGATTACCTGCAGGCCGACAATGAGATGAGCACGTTTGCCCGCTTGACCGGTGGTCGCGCCTACTTCCCTCGATTCGAAGGCGAGTTGCCGGAGATCTTTCACGACATTGCCGCCGACATTCGTAACCAGTATTCCATCACCTATCACCCCACGAACACGAAGCTGGATGGGACCTACCGCAAACTGAAGGTGGAAGTCGTGGCTCCGGACGGCGGCCCACTGAAGATCAAGAACCAGAAAGGGAAGGACGTGAAGTACGAAATCGTCGCCCGCGAAGGGTACACCGCGAAACACCAGGTGGAGTAGTTTCGCACGGTGTAGAGCGGGCACTCTTGTCCGCTCTCTTTTTCAGATTGTGTGAATGGACCGCGGGATCAGTGGAGATGGAAGAAATGATCCAGCAGGAAAAGAAATCCCACTCCGATAAACACTAGAACCGCCATTTTCACGCCGGGCTCTTTATTCACTTCGGGAATAAGGTCGGAGGCCGCCACGTAGATCGTGACCCCCGCCGCCAGCGGAAGGCCCGCCGCAACCTCGTGGCGAAAAACTCCCATTGTCAGGACGCCCGCCACGGTGGCGGCTCCCAACAGAACCGATGCTCCCCAGGCAAACCCGCCGCTGCGCCCACTGGCTAACATTACTGAGCTGACCGTAAATCCCTCGGGAATTTTGTGCAGAAAAATCGCGATGAAGATGATCCACCCCAGCCAGTTAGACACTAAGAAGCCCGAGGCGATGGCAATTCCGTCGAAAAAAGTGTGAATGAGCAGCCCCACAAGGACTGAGAAGCCTTTGTGCGGGTGAACGAATTCGTCGTGGTGGGTTTCTTCTCCGAAGTGGAAGTGAGGCGTGACGGTGTGCTCAAAAAAATGAACGATTAGGTAGCCAAGCAGAACGAGAAAAGCTGCGCTCTTTCCGCGAAGGGCAAGGCTCTCGGGCACCATCTCCACGATGGATGTCGCCAGCATGAATCCCGCGCCCAAAGCCACAAAGTACTTGAGATAGCGCCGCTCCCAGTTGCGCTGAACAATAATCGCCCCGCCAAAGACGTTCGCGGCGGCTGCGGTCAATCCCAACACAAGGCTGTTGAGTATCGGGTTCATTGAGCAGTGAAGAGAATAGCAGCTAGCCCGAATGCCGTATATGCATCACGTCGCCATCTTGCACAATGTAGTCTTTCCCTTCCAGGCGAAGGGTTCCTTTGGCGCGGGCGTTCGCTTCGGAGCCGGCTTCCAGCAATTGGTCCCAGCGAATCGTCTCCGCACGGATGAAGTGTTTTGACAAGTCCGAGTGAATTGCTCCCGCTGCGTCCACGGCGCGGCTATTGACGGGAACAGTCCAGGCGCGGCACTCATCTTCTCCTGCCGTGAAGAACGAAATCAGGCCAAGCAGCGCGTAGGATTTGCGAATCAGCCGGGTGAGCCCGCTGTCCGTCAGGCCGTAGCTGGACAGAAACTCGGCGGCATCTTCATCGCTCATTTCCGAAAGCTCGGCCTCCACTTTGCCGCAAATCGCTGTCGCCCCGGCGTTCGGGCGCGCAGCCACCTCGTTCAGTTTGTATTTTTCTACCGCCATATCCAGTTGTTTGCCGAGTTCCGGGTTCTCGCTGATATTCAGCACATACAGCATCGGCTTTTCGCTCAGAAACATGAAGCCGCGAATGCGTTTCTTGTCCTCGGCGGCCATTTCCAGTTCGCGCAGCGGACGTTCCGATTCCAGGTGAGCTTTCGCGCGAATCAGGAGTTCATTCTCCTTCTCGAGTTCTGGAGAACGCATCTTCTTCAAGTCTTTTTCCAGCCGCTCCAGCCTCTTCTCGATCTGGCCAAGATCGCTCACCATCAAATCGAAATCCACGTTCTTGACGTCACGCAAGGGATCGAGGTCCCCGACGTGCGGAATAGCTGGGTCCTCGAAAGCTCGCAGCACGTGAATCAGGGCATCCACATTCCGCAGGTGCCCGATATAGGCGCTTTCCTTGAGCGCTTCCTGGCCAATCGCGCCCACGTCCACGTACTCGACCGAAGCGTGCGTGAGTTTCTTCGGGTTATAGAGCGAGGCCAGGCGGTCGAGGCGGTCGTCGGGAACTTTAGCCACGCCGATGTGCGCCTCGCGCGGATTCGCGTAAGCCTGTTCCGAAAGATCCGCTTTGGTGAGAATGCGAAACAGAGATGTCTTGCCTACCTGCGGCAGGCCGATGATTCCGGTTTTCATAAGAACAGCTTCTGGCTTCGGCTCCTGACTTTGGCAGTCCACCTGCGGGATCAAGCCACGATGGATGGTAAATCCGTCCTTAAACGAATAAATGAGAATAAACGAATATGACGGCCGGCCAAAACGCGCGAGTTGATCTCGTCAGCACCTCAGCTTAATTGCTGAGCAGTCAGATACAGCGCCACTAATCCCAGCAAAAATACGCCGCCCTCCAGGCGCGTCGACCAGACGTGGAGCGAATTGAACTGCAGGCGGGCGGGCGCATCCACGGGGACGTTATCGATCTCTCCAACCGACGTTCGCAGTACGTGCATGCGCGGGGAGATACCGAACTGAGAAATGCACGTGAGTACCAGCATGAGCACGATGAGAAAGTGCCGAGCGGTAAAAGGATGCACAGAACCGGTGCTGACGCGCGCGTAGAGCGTCGAAGAAATCAGAAAAACGATGCCGGAAACGATGCCCATCCAGTGCAGCGCTCCCAGTGAGCGCGCAACCACTGTGCCTGCCATATGACGCGTCGGGAGCACGGCAAACGCGGACGGGGCGACCACAAAGGAAAAGAAAATCAGGCCGCCAATCCACGTGACAAGCGATAAGAGCATGAGATAGCGGAGCAGAGACATGCGCAAGATTATACGAGTACGGGCCGACGTTATGCGGAAGCGACCTGCAGATGGAGTATTACAGGTTTGAAATCCCTTAGACCGGCACTCGCACGCTGTCTACGATCTCGCGCACAATCTGGTCGGCCTGTTCGGATTTCTTCAAAGTTGAAGAGTACAGCGCGTTCACGACCACGCGATGAGCGAATACCGGAACAGCCAACGGCTTAAAATCTTCCGGAGTGCAGAAGCCGCGACCGTCCAGAAACGCCATGGCCTGCGCAGCGCGGTAAAGCATCTGGGATCCGCGCGGCGAGACGCCCAGAGACAGGTGCTCCGACTCGCGCGTGCGACGCACGATTTCAAGGGTATAGGTCACCAGCGAATCGTCCACGTGCACTTTTCCGATAGCATGCTGCATCTCGAGGACATCCGCCCCGGTAAGCACCGGGCGTAAATTTTCCAGTTGCGCTGCCCCCGCCTCAGACCGCAGGATCTCGCGCTCAGCATCCCCATCCGGATAGCCCATGTGCACACGCATTAGAAAGCGGTCGAGCTGCGATTCCGGCAGAGGGTAGGTGCCGTGATGTTCCACCGGATTTTGTGTTGCGATGACCAGAAAAGGCTGAGGCAGAGGATACGAATGAGCATCTACCGTGACCTGACCCTCGTTCATCGCCTCAAGCAGCGCTGACTGCGTCTTAGGGGTCGTGCGGTTGATTTCATCGGCGAGCAGAACGTTAGTAAAGACCGGGCCCCGCTTGAACTCGAACTGCTGCTCGATCGCAGAATAGATGGAAATCCCCAGCACGTCCGACGGCAGCATGTCGCTGGTGAACTGTACCCGCTGAAAGCTGCAGTCAATCGCCCGGGCAAGGGCCTGTCCGAGGGTGGTCTTGCCTACACCCGGCACGCCTTCGATCAGCAGGTGGCCACGGGCGAAAACGCAGACCAGCGCGAGGCGGAGAACGTCATCTTTACCGCGAATCACTTTGCGCAGCGTGTTTTCCAACTGCGTTGCTCTAGCCGATGCGGCGATGACAGCTTCGGGGGACATTCGAACTGAATTCTACTATGCCCGTGGATGCGCGTCGGCGTGAGTACCGGTTACCGAGGTCACGGAGGAATCCTGTCGTCGGCTCTCAGCTGAGGCGTAGCGGATAGAGGAATCACACGTTGAGGCAGAGAAGCGACAACGTTCACTTTATAACAAAACGAGCGGTCAGTAATCGTGATTGGATGCCGAGTGCCAATGGCTGATTACGAGAACTCTGCCGGTCGACCCGTCAGCCGCTCAATGCGCTTTGCGATCGGCGGATGCGTCGAGAACAGGCTGCCAAAGTTCATTCCCAACAGCGGCTGCACGATGAACAGGTGCGCCGTTGAAGGCGTCGCCACCATTGGGATGCGCTTCGAGTATGCCTCCAACTTCGATAAGGCGCTGGCAAGAGCGTAGGGGTTGCCGGTGAAATGTGCGCCCGTAGCATCCGCTTCGTACTCCCGTGAGCGCGATACTGCAAGCTGAATCAGCATGGCTGCGATTGGGGCCACGACCAGCATCAGCAGGCCAGTCATTCCGCCACCGCGGCGTTCGTCGCGATCGCCCATGCCGCCAAAAAAGAAACCAAAGCGCGCGAGATATGTGACGGCCCCGGCCAGGGTGGCTGCAATCGAGCTGATCAAGATGTCGCGATTGCGAACGTGGCCTAACTCGTGCGCCAGTACCCCTTCCAGTTCTTCATCGCTTAGCAGGTTAAGAATTCCCTGGGTCACCGCAACCGAGGCGTGCGACGGGTTACGACCTGTGGCAAACGCGTTGGGTGAATCGGTAGGAATGACGTATATCTTCGGCATGGGAATGCCGACCTTCTGTGTCAGCCGCTCCACTACGCTGTAAACGCGCGGCAATTGTTCACGGGTGACAGGTTGCGCCCGGTACATCGCCAAAGCAATCTTGTCGGAGAAAAAGTATGAAACGAAGTTCATGATCCCGGCGAAGATCAACGCCATGAACATGCCCTGCTGGCCACCAAATCTCTGGCCAATCCACAACAACATCAGGGTCATCACCGTCAGAAGCAGCGCGGTCTTAAAGGCATTGCCCATAATCTGAGTGTTCCTCGCTCATATTGATGATACGCCGAAGGTAAGGATTCAACCGCGGCAAACCGGTTCGCCCCGAGTGGAGCTTGCAAGGATTCTGTTCCGCCTCGCCGGGTCGCCGCGGCCGGAGCCAGGGTTAGGTCGTCTTCTGCGTTTCCCGTCTCAGCGCTCGTTGCAGGGTTTCGTCCAAAGCTGCCTTAGCTTTTTCGTATTCCTGCTGGGTGATGCTTCCCTGCTTATGTTCAATCTCTAGCTGGAAGAGCTCTTCCTTCAAGGCCTCTAGCAGCATTGAGGATCTCGTGCTCAGGTTGTTGTGCGCGGGTGGCGTTTGCACAGCGCGTTCCGTGTTGACACGTGCTTTGCGAGGACCGTCCGGCACTGGAATTTCCAATCGCGACGTTCCCCCTGCCGCGACCGCCGCGGGCGACTGCTGCCGCTTCAAGACAAAAAAAGCCCCGGCAGCCAGGATCAGCGCAAAGCCCCCGAGAATGTACCAGCGAAATTTCTCGAGCGGATCGGGGGCATCGATCGGCGGCCCCAGACCGCCTCCAGGACGGGAGTCACGACCCTGCGCGGTCGCACCACCTCCAGCACTGCCTTGCAAGGCTCCTTCCTGTTCACTCTGCAAAATCCCGGTACCTGAAACCTTGAATGCCAAAGGCTGGCCTACCTCAGTGCGCGTCGCCACCCGCACCACGGAATCGGACTGCTGCGGATCTTCCATGTTCTGGAACGCCGTCCCGGGGCCCGGGGTGAACTGCATAGATTTCGGCAGCATGACGACAAAGTGCTCCGCAGGATACAAGAGCCTAGGATCGAGCGACGCCTGTCCCAAGTAGGGCAAGTGGTACGCAACCTGGAACTGGGTCTCTCCCGGCCGCAGTGGAAAGACGAAAGCGTAACGGTTCTTCTCCGATTGCGGAACTGCCGCGGAGTTGATCGGCTGCCCGTTCGCCGTCTTCGCCATCGATTGATCGATCTGCGCTCCCTCCGGCAGGTAGAACTCGAAATTCCGGTCGTTCATTTGCGTGCGCGGCGGGCTCGAGGCATTGTTCACGGCGAACAGGCGGATCACTTCCAATTGCCCGCTTTCTGCCTGCACGCGCATTACGTCCGCGGTCACCGACAGGTTCTCAATCTTCTTGGCGACGTCATATACCTCAATGTCCACTGACGTCGTGCCAGGAGGCGCCATGCGGTGGTATGTGACACCCTGGTGAATCGCACGGATCAGGTGGGGCCCTTGATCATCCAGGCTAAAACTGAAGTTGCCCTTGGCATCGGCCTTCGTGCGGGCCGCTTCTTCCATTCCTTCGCCCAGCTTGATGAGAACAATCTCGTCGTTGGCCGCGGGCTTATCGGTAGTCCCATTTTTAACGGTGCCGGTCAGCGTCGTGGCCGAGGCCATTGCGGAAAGTATGGCCGCAACAACCAGGATCCGCGCCGGCTTGCGCGCTAATCTCAAATTCGTGCTCCTTTGATCTGCCGGTCTGCGACGTTGGGCGGTTGCTCCAGACGAGCGATTTCCGCAAGAATGGCTGCCGCTTCTTCTTCCAGCGACGTTTTCAGCGACGAGTAATCCTGATCGGGAACCTTGCCCGCGTTGTATTCGAAATTCAGGTCCCGGAGGTTCTCGTAAACTACTTCCTTGCGCTCGCGAAGGTAGCCCAGGCGAGTCTTCTCCGGTCCGATGTAAAGGTCCTGCGGCGGATAAAAAATGTAGAAAAGCGCGCCTAGCGTAAACAGGCCACAGAGAGCAGCGATCACAGGTCGGTCTCCTTTTGCGCCTGCTCGCGAAATCGTTCAAGTTCTGCCCCAGTCACAGGGCGAATACCATCGGCGAGGGCTGGCGCCGGCCGGTTCTTCCACAGCCGGACCAGGTAGACGACTACCGAGATACCGAATACTAGAGCGAAGTACGGCATCACCCATGCGACCCGGTTGAAGCCCTTGGTCGTCGGCGCCGCGATCACCACCGTGCCATATTTCTGCACGAACGACTGCATCAGAAGGTCGTCCGTGTCTCCCCGATCGAGGGCGGCCATGAGCTCGCCGCGCATTCGGTCTGAATACGAGCAACCTACGTGGTTGCATTCCAGCAGTATCTGATTGCAGCCACAAACACACATCATGTGGTGCCCCAGATCGTTGAAGCGTGCCGTGTTGTCCCCCGCTCCGAGGAAAACCAGGACCGCGGTGGCGAGCACCAGTGCCTGCCCCGCCCGGCACATGAAACGGTTACCCCTGCGCATGTCAGTCACCCGCTCCCACCGGAGCCGCTTGCACTCGCGCGGGCGCTGTCACGCGGATCGCGGCGGCATTCGGCACCAGGCAAACGATGGTTCCGAACACGATCACCAGCAATCCCGTCCAGATCCAGGGGACCAACGGATTCAAGTGCGCCTTGATGATGGGCCGGCCTGTATCCTGATTTATGCCCTCGTAGACCAGGTACAGATCGCTGACCAGGAACAAGTCTTCTTTAATCGAGGGGTAGATTCGGGGTACAGTCTGGGTTTGCTGGCTGGCCTTGTAGAATCGCCGCTCCGGATACAAAGTCGTAATCTGCCTGCCCCCCCGGAAAACGTTAATGATGGCCCACTCGTTCGAGTAGTTCGGATTGTCGTCTTGCGTGTAAGACTGGCATACGAGCGTGTAAGGGCCAATATCAATCTTGTCCCCGAAACCCATCTCCTTCTCTGCATCCTTATTGAAAGGAGTGCCGAGAATGCCGATGACCACCATGGCCACCCCGAAGTGCACGATGTACCCACCGTAGCGGCGAGTGTTCCTGTGCCACAGGTGCACCATCGAGGCGAACAGATTCTGGCCGGTGTGGCGCGCAATCACGCGGCCTCCTCGCACAAACTCTGAAATCACGGTAAGCGCCACAAGCACTGCAAGCATCGCGGCCATCAGGGAGTAAAAGTAAGCGACGTCCTTCCACGGCCTGACGCCAAAAATCATCATCAACATGCCGACGATCAGCGCCCCGATGCTAGGCCATAGAAAATTGCGCTTCAGGCTTTCCAGGGATGTCTTGCGCCATGCCAGGAGCGGTCCCACGGCCGTCAGCAACAGCAGGAGGAGGGCGACCGGTATCGCGACGCTGTTATAGAAAGGAGCGCCCACCGTGACCTTCGTGTTCTGCACCCACTCCGAGATCTTCGGGAACCACGTCCCCCACAGCACGGTGAAGCAGGCCAGCACGAAAAGGAGATTGTTAAACAGGAAACTGGATTCCCGCGATACCAGCGACTCCAGTTTGTGCTCGCTCTTCAAGTGAGACTTGTTCTTGACGAAGAAGAAGGTGAAGGTTGCGAAGCTCAGCGCCAGAAACCAGGCAAACCACTCGCCAATCGACGACTGCGCAAACGCGTGGACAGAACTGATGATGCCGCTGCGCGTGAGGAAGGTGCCCAGTATGGCGAGCCAGAAGGTGATGAAGACCAGCCACATGTTCCAGATCTTCAGCATCCCGCGCTTCTCCTGCATCATCACTGAGTGCAGGAATGCCGTCCCCGTGAGCCACGGCATCAGGGAAGCATTTTCCACCGGATCCCAGCCCCAATATCCACCCCAACCCAGGACCGAGTATGCCCAGTGCGCGCCCAGGAAAATTCCAACTGTGAGGAAACCCCACGTGATCATCGTCCAGTGGCGGGTGATGTGAATCCACTTCTCGCCCGGGTACCTCATGATGAGCGCCGCCATGCCGAAGGCGAATGGGACGGTAAATCCCACGTAACCCAGGTACAGCATCGGAGGATGGATCACCATCTCGGGATACTGCAGCAATGGGTTCAAGCCATTGCCATCCTGCGCGGGTGATCCGGCCATCACCGCGAATGGGTGGGCCGCAAAATTCAACAACAACAAGAAAAAGATCTGGACCGCGGCGATCACCACCGATGCGTAAGCAAAAAGGCGTTGGTCGGTTTTATGTCGCAGCCGCAGGACTAACCCGTAAGTCGCCAGCAATAGCGACCAGAAGACAAGAGAGCCCTCTTGTCCCGACCAGAGAGTTGCAAACTTATATGGACCGGGCAGATCTCGGTTACTGTGGTGAAAAATGTAGGCGATCCAGAAGTCGTCATGAAAGGCTGCTGCAACCAGAACAGAGGCCGCTAGGAATACCGCGGCAAAGACGGCGATGCCAGCACGACGAGCGGTCTCACCCAATCGTTCGGAGCCAGGTCCGGGACTTGCCAGCGCCAGCGCACCGGCGCCAAACGAATACAGACTAAGCGCTAGGGCGAAAAGAAGTGCAAAACTACCTATTTGCGCCATGGGGGACCAACATGCATTGTTTCAGAATGGATCTAGACTAGCAACTGAATCGCCAGAAAGAAAGGGACGCTGCGCGGATTCCTCAAACCCGCCATCCGCTTGGAATCAGGGGGGTCGGAGAAACGCGGTGACCGGGCATGGAGAGTCAGGACGAGGGCCTGAGCAACGCCCAGATCACGCAACGTTTGTTGGACGCGTCCAAAAATCTGTGCGTGCTGGTGCGTCCGATACTAGATGCCAGATATCTGTACAGGGGCGCTAAGCTGAGGAAAACCCGACTCCACCCATGCAAGCGGCGGCACAGGGACCAAGCATCCGCTGACATACCTCATTGCGCTGGAACGGGGTAGGAAAAGAGGCTAAGGCCCATGGATAGCATGGGCCCAAAGCCGTCCCGCGTATTTAGCGGCCGCGCTTATGCGCTTTGCTGCTCGCCGTAACGGGCAAGAACTTCACGCTCCGCCCGAACCCAATCGTCGCTCGCGTGCCCATCCGCGTATCCCCGCTCCTGGTAGAGCTCATAGGCACGACGCCGGATTTCTTCCTCGATGTTGATGGGGATCACGTTGCGCTTGGCTTCAAGCGCGGGCGCGACAGCCGCTGCCGCTCCAGAAGAGGTGGATTCAAATTGAACTTCGCTGGGGGTCTGCTTCGCGCGGCCGTTGCTGCGCGGAGTTCTAACTTTTGCCATACCGCAACTCCTTACAAATTAGTAAACAGTACCTATATAATCAGCCACTCACACTCATACCCGCAGTTAGGAGTTCCGGGGCATTATTTGTGACTGTGTTTACTACTATAAACTGCAAATCTGTGGATTGTGTGTGAATGCTGCATAAAATTTTTGAATCAAAAGCATTAGAAATGATTGCTTTGTTGCTATTCACAATGAAGTGACTACAAAAATCTGCTCGCCAGTTGCAACTCAATGAAAATCGTGTGACGAGGTTTCGGCAGATGTGACTGCAAGTGCCGATACCCGGTCAGCTTTAACGGAAATTACATTGTCCTGATTCTGCAGCGTGCCTTCCACCAGCAGGAACCTCTCCGAGATCACCAGGATGCGATTCTCCTGCAGCAAATCCGGGGTAATGATCGCATTTGCAATGCCTGTCTCATCCTCAATGCTCAGGAACACAAAGCCGCGCGCAGTTCCCGGGCGCTGGCGTGCAATGACGCAACCCCCAATCCGAACCAGCTTCCCATTGGGGATGGCGGCCAGATCGCAAGCACGGCGAATTCCCAGCTTATTCATCTCGGCGCGCCGATATGCCATGGGATGAGGTCCAACCGTGAGGCCGGTTCCACGAAAATCGGCAACCAGTCGCTCTTCATGTGTCATGAGCGCCAGCGGAGAACGGGAGTCCACTTCGGCAGCTTGTTCGAGCAGAGGTCCGGAGAAACGCACCGCGCGCTCCACCTCCCACAAAGCATCGCGACGGTGGAAGTTCGGAAAAGCATGAATGCTTGATGGGTGATGGTGGATTGAGCGCGGCTCGAACAAAGAATCATGGCCGGATACCTGCTCCGCTCTGCCTGGGTGACTCTCGGCTGGGTCGTTGATCGAATTTAATGCCCCAATGGCAGCAAGCGTCGTGAGTTCGTCCTTGCGCAGTTCGGGAACACGACGCGCGAGATCATGCGTGGAAATAAAAGGAGCTCTATTTCTCTCGCGCAGCAATGCCTTGCCAGCCTCTTCATGCAATCCACGCACGTAGCGCAGGCCGAGACGAAGCGCGAGACTGTTAGCTCGTTCATCGTGACTGAGCCCGGTTGCATCCTGGTCACCGAGAGCGGATGGCTGGCAGCTCTGAGCTGAGTCCTGGGCACTGCCATCCGAGCGCTCCAGCGTGCAGTTCCACTCCGATTTTGTCACGTCGATCGGCAACACTTTGAGGCCATGCCGCTGCGCGTCTTTCACAATCGTGGAGGGATGATAAAAGCCCATGGGCTGGTTATTCAGCAGCGCAGCCGTGAATGCCGCAAGGTAGTGGCACTTCAGATAAGCGCTGGCATACGCGATCAGCGCGAAGCTGGCGGCATGAGATTCAGGAAAGCCATAGAGCGCGAATGAGGTGATCGAAAGCACAATCTGCTCCTCGGCTTCCGGCGAGATTCCGTTCTTGCGCATGCCCGCCCGCAGCTTGGTCTCGATCTCTCGCATGCGTTTTTCCGAGCGCTTGAACCCCATCGCGCGGCGCAGTTCCTCGGCTTCGCCCCCGGTAAAATTCGCAACCACCATGGCCATGCGCAGTAACTGTTCCTGGAAAAGAGGCACGCCGAGGGTGCGTTCCAGCACAGGCTCAAGTGAAGGATGCGGATACACAACCTCTTCTCGCCCCTGGCGGCGTTTTAAAAACGGATTCACCATTTGCCCAACAATTGGGCCCGGGCGAATGATGGCTACCTGCACCACAATGTCGTAGAAATGTTGTGGACGGAGGCGCGGCAGGCACGACATCTGCGCCCGGCTTTCAATCTGGAACATGCCCACCGTGTCAGCCTTCTGCAGCGTGAAGTAAACCGCGGGATCGTCCTGCGGCAGATGCGCAAGGTCGACCTCTTCCTTGTAGTCCTCGCGGATAAGGCGAATGCTGTCTTCGAGCACTGCTATCATGCCCAATCCCAACAAGTCGACCTTAATGATTTTCATATCCGAGCAGTCTTCCTTATCCCATTGCACGACCACGCGGCCCGGCATGGACGCAGGTTCCAGCGGAACCACCGAGTCAAGTTGTCCCTGGCAAATCACCATGCCGCCTGAGTGTTGTCCAAGGTGCCGTGGAAGGTCCAGCGTCGCCATGCAGAGTTCAAAATATTTGCGCAGTCGCGGGTGACGCAGATCGAGACCGGCATCCTGAAAGCGACGGTCGAGCGCATCCTGGGCGTCTTTGAACTCGAACGTGGCGACCGCGGCGGAAATTCGATCGAGCGTTTCCGGATCGAAGCCCAGCGCCTTGCCCATTTCCCGGGCCGCCATGCGGTTTCTATAGGTGATGACGTTGGCAGTCATGGCCGCACCGCGGTCCCCGTAGCGCTGGTACACGTACTGGATGGCGCGTTCGCGCTGATCACCGCTGGGCAGGTCAATATCGATGTCCGGCCACTCGCCGCGTTCTTCCGATAAAAATCGCTCGAAGAGCAGGTCCATGCCCACCGGATCGACGGCAGTAATACCGAGCGAATAACACACGGCGCTGTTGGCGGCGGAACCACGGCCCTGGGCCAGAATGTTCTGCTCGCGGCAGAAGCGCACAATGTCCCACACAATGAGGAAGTAGCCGGAGAGGTCGAGTTTTTCGATCAACGCGAGTTCCCGCTCAATCTGCCGCCGCGCGCGCGATTTCAGATCATGGTCGGCACGGCCATAGCGCCGCTGAAAACCTTCCCGCGTCCGCTCCCGCAGGAATGACATCATGGTCTCGCCTTCCGGCACCGGGTACTTGGGAAACTCGTAACCCAGATCATCCAGCTTGAACTGGAGCCGCGCCGAAAGTTCTTTGGTGTGGCTAATCGCTTCGGGCAGGTCGGCAAAGAGCTCCTGCATTTGCTCCGCAGTTTTCAGGTGACGCTCGGAGTTTTGCGCCAGCAGGCGGCCTGCGGTAGCCAAGCTTTCATGATTGCGCAACGCGGTAAACACGTCGCACAACTCGCGTTCCCGCGGAGTTGCGTACGATACTCCGTTGGTCGCCAGCAATGGCAGATCGAGAGCGCGCGCAATTTCCACCGCGACGCGATTTCGCACCTCCTCCTCGCGATGAAAATGACGTTGCAGTTCTACATACACATTGGCACGTCCGAAGATCTCGACCAGCCGCAGTACCGAGCGAAACGCTTCCTGGGTGCCTCCGCGGGCATACGCGGCAGCCAGCGGGCCGTCATTGCCACCGGTCAGGCAGATCAAACCCGCGGCATGTTCTTCGAGTTCGCTCTCACAGACCGATCCCTCCTCCTTCGCGGCCCGCAGCTTCATCTTGGTAATGAGACGACATAGATTCTGATACCCGTCGCGATTCGCTGCCAGCAGCGGAATGCGAAACTCATCGCGCAGAAACGCAGGCCCAGAGGGCTTTCTGTTTTTTGTGTCCTCCGCTTTTTTCTGTCTTCGCCTTGCATAAACATGTTTCTGATCTCGCGACGAAGGGACAGCCTTCAAAATGGAATGATTAAAGGGAGAGCAATGGATTTCCGCGCCAATATGTGCCTGAATGCCGGCTTTCACTGCGGCCATATGGAAGCGAGGCGCCCCGTACACGCCGTCGCGATCGAGCACCGCCATCGCCGGCATCTGCAAAGCGGCGCAGGCGTCCACCAGGTCCTCAGGCAAGGAGGTGCCTTCCAGAAAACTGAAAGCGGAACGCGCGTGCAGCTCAATGTACATTGCCCATCTTCATGAATTGCAATTTCGAATTTTCAACCTGCTATTCTCAATTCCTTTTCAGTCATACGTTCCTTCTACAAACCATCGTCCCCTGAACAGGTCGCGGGTCAACCGGTAAAGAGCCATGCCGGTTTCTGCAGGCAAGGCGATGTCCCATTCTTCGCGCGCCCAACCATCCTGCTGCCACCAGTCGCCGGAGGAGCGCCATGGGCCTGCTAGCCAGACGATTTCGCCCTGCACTTCCTGGCGGCGTTCACAAACCACATGTGCCGGCTTGCCGTCGCGCAGCTTTACCATTGCGCCCAGCGGCGGCCGGAAAATGCGCAGCGCCGTCAGCGGAGCTCCATTTCCCGCCTGGTCCTCACATTGTTCTTTGCTGGCTTTTTGATTTTGCCGCGCCCCGGGCGAGAAATGCTGCATGCGGAAAGCTTCCGGTCGATGCGTGTCAAGGAGTTCGATGGAACCGGCCCTGCCTTCTCCCACCAGGCCGGAAATGCGCGCCAGTGTGAGCTCCAGCTTTTCTGGTTCGGGCGCGACCGGCTGAAACAATCCCGATTGTGTGTGCCGTGCGCATGCCGGTTCCGCCGAGAGATGCACCTTCACAATAGGCGCGCCCGGCGGATGCGCGCTCAAATCAAGCTGCAGAAGCTTAAGAAACACCTTGGCATCCAACATCGGTACCGGCAGCTGCAGAGTGCGGGTAAAAGAAGACGTGCGCGGATGGCCGGCTTCCTGCTTTTGTGAGTTTGCGTTGGCCGGCTCGGTGGCCTCATCGGCGATGCAGCCATTCTCCAGGTCCAGCTTGAGTTGTAGTTTCTGCGTAGCCAGCGCTCGAGATCCCAAGCGCGCGCACAACTGCTCAAGCATGTGTTGCAGCAACAATGCCAGGGGCTCAAGCAGCAGGAGTGGATATTCCAGTTCCGCGGCTTCTTCAAAGCTCAAAACAGGATCAACCACAACCAGCGTGCGTTTCAGGTTCCCGCGCGCCAGTTTCTGCAGATGAAGACCTCTCTGCCCGAGGCGCTCGGCCAATGGGATTTCCGGCAGCGCTGCGAGCGCCCGCAGATTGCGTACTCCCCAGCGCTCCAGTGTGTCGAGCAACTCCTGCCCTTGCTTTTCTTCTTCCGAGCCGGGAAAGCCGCCAAACAGGACTTCCAGCGAAAGCTGCCCAAGGCGCTCCGCCTCCTTGCCGGGAGCGATCACCGTCACGCCGGGAAATCCGCGGGCTGCGATCAGGGCGGCATCCGGATTGGAGGCGACTGCCACATTCGCTTCCATGCCAAGATCAGAGGCGCGGCGAGCCAGATCGCGCGCTATCTTCGCCGGCTGCCCGAACAAAGACTCCAGTCCCGCTAAGTCGAGGAGCACCGTATCGCATGCCGTATTTTCCACGACGGGAGAAAACGACTGCGCACAGTCCAGCAGCGCAGCGTGCGCCGATGTCTCTTGCACAAGCGAACGCGAGCGCAGCACCAGGCCAGTGCAGGCCTCCACTTGATTTTTTGTCATGCCCAAGTCAATGTCCGCGAGACGCGCTTTTTCGTTCAGCGCAAAAATTCTCTCCAGCGGAGGCTTGCCTTCGAGTACGGCGAGGGCGTTCGCGCGCAACCCTGGCTCGCTTCGCAGGATCGCCTCCGCCGGAAAATCAGGAACATAAATGCACGCGAATGGCATGGCGCATCACAATTCAATTTTTCGAATACTCAAATGCCGAATTCGCAATTCACAATGTGCGCTCGGCTTCTACGGCTCACGATTAAGCTACTTTTCGATTTCGCAAATTCGTGCATGCTTTCAACCTGCCCATCTCGTCTTCATTTCAAATTCACCTACGGATTGTGGCGCCTTGCGCGGCAAACGGGAGCGCAGCAACTCCACTTGCACGCGCAGTGCTTCGAGAACCTGCGCATGCGCGGGAGGAAAGGTGCTCTCCGCAAGTGTGCTTTGGATGAAAGCCGTTCCAGCGCTCGTCGCTCTTGTGTTGCAAGGGGAAAGCCGGGCTGCAGAAACCGCTTTGCCGGATGCCGAATCCACCACCACACCTTCCGCGTGCAACCTCAGCACCAGCGAGGCACACGTTTGCGCGCACGACTGTTGCGCGATCACCAGCAACACCGTATCGGTGTTCTCGACGGACCGGCGAAAACGAAACCAGGACGTCAGAGGGATGCGGCGCGCAATCTTTATGGGCACATCGCCAACATCGATCGCAATAAATCCAAAGCCGCCGCTCTGCAGCAGCAAGTCGGTAATGCGCAGCGCCTGCTCGACCGCCTGCGCAAAATTTGCGTGAACGGGATTGAAACGCTTTCCCTTTGGGCTATTCGATAATTTTTCACGACGAACCGGCACTGCCGGGCGAGATGCTTCACCCTCATTGGCGATGGCTTCCGCCGCGCAGCGTATCCAGAGAAAATTTTGCAGATCGAGACCCGCCGCCGCGACCGATTCAATGGCCAGCGAATCCGTGGTGTCTACCAGCGCACATATTTCCTGGCGTCGGGTAGCTGCAGCAAGCGCGGCAAGCAGCACGCTGCTGCGTCCCGAAGAAGCCGGCCCGCAAATTTCGCTGAGACAGCTGCGCGGCAGGCCACCAGTAAGCGAATCGATTGCCGCAATACCGCTGGGAATCATCGCGGGAGCCGGACGAATCTCCAATCGCGCCGCGGGCGTGATTCCCGCCAGCCGTGGAGTTCCCCGCAGGCGGTCCACAAAAGGCGTGAGAGCAGAAGGGGCTGGGCCTGGCGGTGGCGCCGGATCCGGTACAGGAAGCACCGGCCTTGGCCAGGCGGGGGTCGGCAAAGACGGTATGGGGCACGGCGAGGCTGCCGCGAGCGGCACGAGATCGCCATCATGCGGTCCAAAAACAAAATGGCGGCCAAAGGCCGCCCCGGCAAAAACCAGCTGGGAAGACATGCAGAACCTCTAAATTTCAGGGAACAGCGAGCCGCCAAAGCGCTCGAGGCGAACCAGGTAGTTTCGCTTTTTATTCGCCTAAGAAATTGTGGCTCTTGAAGCGCCGGTTGTCAAGCGGGGCGGCAATTTGCGGGGTGGTGTCTGTGAGTGGGTGCTGCTGCCTGTGCACGGGGGTGGAGTTGCCGGGTGGTGCGGGTGGAATTGGGAGTGGGATTGGCCGAGCCGGTGTGGTCGATTCAGACGCTGAGATTGGCCGGGTACGGCGTGGGAAGTTCTGGGTGTGCTTGCGGCATGATGCGGGTGGCCTTCTCGGGTGGAATTCAGGTGTGGGTGCGGGGGCTGCGTTGCGGCGGATCAGATTTTGCGATTGTTAAATAGAGCGTAGCGTCCAAAAAACACACAAAGAAAACGGGCGCGCTCTTGAAGCTCTCACTATCGTCGCACCGCTCAACCTGCATGATTGGCCGGAATCAGGCAGTTTTCCGGCCTGCGCGCCGACGGTTACGCAAGTTCCGTTTGTTATAATCGAGCTACCCGTGGCGCTATCGTCTAGGGGTTAGGACGGAAGATTCTCAATGGTAAAGAGGTCCGCCAAGCGTTCGCAAGTGATTGAAAGAACGTCGGGAACGGTTAGCCTTCGTTAGGGACCGTGAACCTCATTGGGTAAAATTTGGGTCGAAAAATATGGGTTAAAAGAACCCGGCGCGGAGCTGGGTTTCTTATTTTTCCCCGAGCTCGCGGTCGGCAGATTTAGCCAGCCAGCATCGTCCCTCGTTCGATGCGAACTGAAGGCTCCTCCTTCTTCCCGTCGAAGAAGTACCGTAGGGTGTACCTGCCGTCCGCGATGTTCGTTGTCATCAGGTCGCGGCGTGCAATCGCTCGTGCCACCGGCGTGGAGAGCTCGTCGACCATCATCTCCTTTATCGTCAGCCGCAGCTTGATGTCGTAGATTTTCTTCCCGTCCTGCAGCAGTTCGCCGGGGATGTATTCAATCACCGTTTTCGAGGCCATAGGTAGATTTTAACAAGCAAAATTCCGATGGACTGGGTACGCCTGTTAGTGATTACCTCTAGCAACTCAGCCGTGGCATACTAGCGAGGTACTCCCGACATGAAAACAGCAGCGCTCGTCGACAGCGTCGACTTCTTCCGACTGGACGCGAACCGCAAACTTGAACCGGAACGCCGTTCGGACCTAGGCCAGTTCATGACCCCGCCTGCGACGGCACGTCTGATGGCTTCGATGTTCGAAGCACGGCAGGACGAAATCTCATTGCTCGACGCGGGCGCTGGCGTCGGTTCTCTGACGGCAGCATTTGTCAGCGAGCTTTGCGGAAGGACGGAACGACCGAAGAAAATCTCTGTAACCGCCTATGAAATAGATGCGGTTCTGGCCGAGTATCTAGAAGGCACGCTGGACCAGTGCCGTACCACGTGCCGAGATGCTGGTGTCGCTTTCGAATGTAAGCTGGTCCGTGAGGACTTCATTGACGCTGCGGTGGGTCTGCTGCGGAAGGCAATGTTCGCACCTATCCAGCGCTTCAGTTCGGCCATTCTGAACCCGCCTTATAAGAAGATAAACAGCGACTCGGATACTCGCGCTATGCTGCGCGAGATTGGGGTCGAGACTTCGAATCTTTACACTGGGTTCTTGGCCGTCGTCCTAAAGCTACTCGCGCCCGGCGCGGAACTAGTAGCTATCACTCCGCGCAGTTTCTGCAACGGTCCGTATTTCAAGCCATTCCGCAAGCTCCTTCTCGATAGACTGGCAATCCGGCGCATTCACGTATTCGAGTCGCGGCAGATTGCGTTCGCAGAGGACGAGGTACTGCAAGAGAACGTCATCTTCCACGGCGATGCAACCGAGAAAGCACGGACGGGAACTGAACGGGTAACAATTTCATCGAGTACCGGTCCAGAGGACGAGTTCGCGACGTTCCGTCAGGTTCCGTACGACCAGCTAGTTCGACCGGGTGACCCCGAGCACTTCATCCACATCGTTCCGGATGAAATCGGCGCCTCCATTGCCGACCGCATGCGGTCCCTGCCTTTTACACTGCGGGACCTCGACATAGAGGTTTCGACTGGTCGCGTGGTCGATTTCCGAGCGACATACTTTTTGCGAGAGAATCCTTCGGCGGATACGGTCCCGCTGATTTATCCGCGAAACCTAGAGAACGGCTTCGTGCAGTGGCCGAAGCCGGGCGGAAAGAAGCCGCACGCGCTGGCACTCCTGCCCGGCGCTGAAGAACTAGTCGTGCCGAAGGGTGTTTACGTCTTATCGAAGCGGTTCACATCCAAGGAAGAAAACCGGCGCATCGTCGCTGCAGTTTACGACCCAGACCGTATCCCGGCGGAATGGGTCGGCTTCGAAAACCACACGAATTACTACCACCGACACGGCGCTGGGTTGTCAATGAACTTTGCGAAAGGGCTTGCCGCGTTCCTTAACTCCACGATGGTGGATATGTTCTTCCGTCAGTTCAACGGCCATACGCAGGTGAACGCGACGGACCTCCGAAATTTGAGATACCCGACGTCACAGCAATTGGAAGCTCTCGGTGCTAGAATCGCGGACGAATTTCCAGACCAAGGGAAAGTCGACGATTACATGCAGAAGGAGATTTTCCAGATGGCAACCGCGACGGGAGTGAGCCCGGTGAAGGCAAAAACGAAAATAGATGAGGCGTTATCCATACTGAAGGTTCTGGACCTGCCGCGAGAACAGCAGAACGAGCGCTCCGCGTTAACGCTCCTGTCTCTGCTCGACCTGAAGCCCGACGATAAATGGGCAGACGCGAAAAGCCCTCTCATGGGTATCACGCCCATGATGGACTTTTTTCGCAAGCACTACGGGAAGGAATACGCGCCGAACACCCGCGAAACCGTGCGGCGACAAACGGTCCACCAGTTTGTGGATGCGGGTATCGTGGTCCCGAACCCGGATAAGCCCTCGCGCCCGGTAAACAGTCCCCAAGCCGTTTACCAGATTGAAGGTGGACTCCTGCGCCTGCTCAAAACGTTCGGGACCAGCGAGTGGGAAGCGGGACTGAAAACGTATCTCTCCTCGGTCGAAACGCTGAAGAAAAAGTACGCGCAGGAACGTGAAATGCAGCGCATTCCCCTGAAGCTCTCTGACGGCAAGACCATCACTCTCACGCCCGGTGGACAAAACGTGCTCGTAGAGAAAATCGTCAACGAGTTCTGCCCACGGTTCACGGCGGGAGGAACGCTGGCGTATGTCGGAGATACCGGAGACAAGTTCGCCCACATCGATAGGGACCTGCTGAAGAAGCTCGGGGTTCACTTCGACTCGCACGGAAAGATGCCAGATGTCATCGTGTATGTCGAAGGCAAGAACTGGCTCGTTCTAATCGAAGCCGTAACCAGCCACGGTCCGGTGAACCCGAAGCGAATGGGAGAACTGAAGGAATTATTCAAGGGTGTGAAAGCAGGGCTCGTGTTCGTTACCACGTTCCTCGACCGAAACGCGATGGTGAAATACCTACCAGAGATTTCGTGGGAAACCGAGGTCTGGGTCGCCGATGCTCCGAGCCATATGATTCACTTCAACGGCGAACGCTTCCTCGGACCGTATGAAGGCTGACTACAGCGAACATCCTCTCAGGTATTGGGTACAAGTCTTTAGCGTCGATACATGGAAAGAGTTCCTCGATGCTGGCGCGAAGGTGACCGGCTTCCGCGAGAACCGGTGGGGTTTCGTCCAGCAACTCAAGCCTGGTGACTTTCTTCTCTGCTACGTAAGTCGCATTTCTCGCTGGGTCGGAATCCTCGAAGTGCAATCAGAACCATACTTGGATACCTCTCCAATTTGGAAAAGAGAGACGTATCCATGCCGTGCCGATGTGCGCATCGTGGCCTCGCTCCCCGTCGAAGAAGGCGTTCCAATCAAAGACCTCGCGGACAGACTGAGTATCTTCTCGGGTCCCATTTGGAGTCTCCACTTAATGGCTTCCCCGACGCGCTGGAAAGAACCGGACGCGAAAGTCGTATTTGAGGCGATTCAATCCCGCACATAACAGAAAATCTGCCCGCCACGTTCGCGCAAGGCGAATAGCTGGCCGTCCGGTGGTCCCTCGGGGACTGTCCCGCCGTCAGGTGACCTCCGATGACCGAGGAGCTAGGTCTTGATGGGCTTCCCTACCTTCCGATAGCAAGCGATAGTTGCACGTCGGGAGGGCAGGATGACGAAACGGAACGCGAAAAACGAAACCGCAGCGCAAGCCTACCAGCGGGTCCGCACGGACGTGGACCGGCTGCTTCAGGAAGTGAACGAGAAACTGGCGGACCACGCCCGCTGTCAGGCAGCCGACCCGAGCAACTGGGGATTTCACGGCGACATGGTCCATTACCGCGAGGTCCTCGAAGAACTCCTCGGGAAACGGCGGTATTACACGACGCCGATGGGTCCAGTCACGATTCCCGGTCGCGAGGAGGACGAGCAATGACGCAGCCGAAAGCACCACGGCAGCCGGTCCTAATCCGCCTCGAAGATTACGACCAGCTTAGGAAACTCTCCGAACAGACCGGCGTTCCGGTCACGCGGTTACTAAGCAACGCGGTTTCGCAGTACCTCGCGTCACGGCAGGCGGAGGCGCTTCGCGCAGCACTTTCCATCCGGAGGTCGGGATGAAAGCAGCCATCATTCAAGACCGCACCGGCCGCTGGATTATCCCGCACCATTCGGCGCTGCGTGGCCTGACGTATACCACACATAAAGATGCCGCTGCGTTCCTCATTCGGGTCCGGAACGCGGAAACCGAACTCGAAACCGTCATGCGGAAAGCGGTCGACGCTGCTCGGACAGAATCGTGAGGTTCATTCGCTTCTTCTGCTTTTACTGCGTGAGCCGGTTCGCCTACGAGGCGCTCCGCCGGTGCGCCCGCCGTCCGGCGCAACCGCTGACGCCCTGCCAGCGTCACGTCCGGGGAATTTTCCTGATGGTCCTGCTGGTCCCGCTTTTCCTGATGTTCGCGGCAACGACGGCGCTGGTAGTCCTCGGGTTCGCCATCCGTTAACGGCGGACCCTTTTCTTCTCATATTCGCGGCTGTATTTCCGGTTCCGTTGCCGTCTGACTTCCACGGCGGATTGTTTGCAGAACCTCTTTCGCGCCGGTTTTAATCCGCAGCGCTCGCGGGGGACCGCTCTCACGGGACGTGGTGTTCTTTAGCGAGCGCTATTCTCAATTGATACTGGAAGAAGCGCACGCTGAGGTGTTCAGCATATGGCGTCTGCAAGACCGCTCTTCGGTTCTTGAGAATTTCAACTTGCGCGTAAACGTCTTCGGCGGAGAGTGAGAAGTATCGCCGGAAGTCGAGGCCGAGACCTTCGGGGATGCCCCTCCCTTGCGCATCTTCCCCCGCTTCGACTGCACGCAAGAACTGGTACCGTTCGTTCTTGTTCTTGCTTGCGAAGTCCCAAACTCGCTTATCGGCTATTCGAGCTCTGAGTTCACCAATCGGAATGGCATCACAGAACAGGACACACGAAAGTTTCTTCCGCTCGCGCTCCAGCAACTGCTGCTCGTTCTCGCCTTCCTTCAGCTCAAACCGCGCGGCGAAGTCCTGTGCCAAATCACAATCCTGAGAAACGATAACAGCAAACCTGTGTTCGACGATGTCCGCCTTCAACTCTCCAAATGCGGAGCCCGGCTCCGGAACCACGCGCCTGAGACCGGTCAGGATTTCACCTTCTCTGAGCGGACCATTCTTAGAAGGGGTGTAAAAAGCATCGGGCAAATCTCAATCCTCGGAAACGTCAAACGGTTGGGACGTAAGCACGCGCTTTATATTCACCGAGACGCTCTTCTGGACGGGCGCGGGCGAAAGCAAATGAATGGCGCGCTTGCTGTAGAAATCATGCAAATCAATGAGGTTCTCGTGTAATTCTGGAAGACCCTCTTCGGGCAGGCAATTAACCAGAACGTGACACAAAACACGGAGCACGATACTCGGACCGTACTCGGCGGCTTGCGTCGTCGTTGTGACGCGATGCGCGAACTCGGCTCCCGGAACGGCTTGCTTCCACACAACCGACATGGTCTGGTCAGGCACGCCGCTGAGCGGCCAGAGGCTGAGGTTCCATTGCGTCGTGGAGGGTGGGAGCAATGCACCAGCGGAAACAGTTCCCTGATTCGCGATGTAGTTCATCAAGCCTAGTTGCGACATTGTCACTCTCCGTCCTTTGCTCTGAATAAAAGTCATTGTCTATACGATAGGACTCTTCGTCGGGCTCCTGAGTCCGGACCGTGCCGTGATTCATGCGGAGTCGGTCGCCATGCTCGTTCAACTTGAGTACGAGCACGTGCGCCGCTTCTTGAACATCCGCCGAAATGTCAGATGCGAGCTCTGCGGCGATATGTTCGTTTAGCAAATCCCTCCATGGGACGTTCGCAAGATTTAGCCGAGAACGACGGATTATATCCACGTACCTGAGGCCGATACGATTAAAGAACGGCGGCGCATACTCCCGGCGGAGCGCATCAATGGCAATGGCAAAGCGTCCAATGAAATCTTCCCATCTCGTGTAGACGCCGAGACATTCCAGTGCGAGAGATTCCTTCGAAAGCGTGACTCGCCAATGTTCGTCGCCAGAGGAGAACTGGTAGGTGCGGCTGATGTTTAGGGGCAACATCGACTTTACCAAATTCAGCACTTCCACCGGAAATCCTGTCGCCGTATCCATCGGCGCAAGTTGCGTCAGAACGGGATACGCGCCTCGAATACGTTCCTGAAAAGCAGCGGGAAGCTCTGTTTCAATCCGAAGGATTGGAGGGAACCGCAACTGGCATATTACGGTTTCCAACACATTCTTTCGATAAGTGACCCGCTCAGATTCAGGAAAGGACATTGACGTTTGTCTGTTCAGGGGAAGTAGCCTCATAGTGTACTACGGCGCTCCCCGGAGCGAATCAGTGAGAAGCTGCCGTTCTGGGTTACCACTGACATACGCCCTGAGAGCCTTCTGCTTGTAAACGCACCAGCATGCAGTGAAACACCGTCGATGACGTAATCAGGCTCTCTTTTTTGCTCGGCACGCATCGCACCATCTCCATTTCGGGTTCTCACGGTCCCCGCCACACTTGGGGCATTTCCCTTGTGCTTTCCATGCGGCGCGTCGGTCACGCTCCCGCTTCGAACGACGCTGGTTGTAGAATGCGCTCCTCGGAGTGCACCGGCATTCATCGCAAACAAAAACCCGACCGACCAGTTCCGTTCTCTGACATCGCCGACAGAGATGCTTACTCGACGGTTCTGTCGTTCCGTACGCTTCAGCACATGCGGAGCAATATCGGCCATCAGCAGCAGCCTCCCCGCAGCTAGGACACTTCTTGAGAACGGAGCCGCGTTTTATATCGCCAATCTCTTCCCACGTTCGGTGGAGCCGAAAAAGTGTCTGGCGGACGTGCTGCGGCGTGCATTTTCGCCGACCGTCGGACAACTCTGCTGCGACACCCGGTGAATCGAGTCGCGCTCTGAAATAAAAGTAAATGATGCCGATGATGTGCGCGGCGGGGTTCTGCAGGAACAGGAGGCTGGTGTCAACGTTCTTAATCTGGATTTCGAGCATGCGCAGCCGTTTCCGGTCCGGGTTCTCGGAATTTCGTTCGGCCACGAACTCCGCGCAGAGCCTGTCCATCGTCGCGCTATATATCGGAAAGTAGTGCGCTTTCACGCGCTGTTCGATTTCGTTGAGGTTCTGAATTTTCAGCGCGTCCGGGTCCGTTCGGCGGAGGGAACGTGGCAAGCGCTTTTCGAGGACCGCGAACACGAGGCGCTTCATCTTCGTATCGTCCAGCGCCCATTCTGGAATTTCGAGGCGGCGCTCGCCGGACGTTTTCCGCTTCATCGTCTGGCAGCGGGAATAGTCCTCGAAGCTCAGCCCGGTCCCAGCGCTGACGGGCTGCTGGATTTTATCTTCGAATTGGAAATGGTCGAAGTGCGCTTCGCCGTACATGGCAGCCCAGAAAAAAAGTGAGCCGGGTTTCCGCACCGGCTCGGCTCTTAGCTCGCGTCCGAACTTTGCTGAAATCGGAGAAAACGTTCGGATGCTCTCCGTCGCGGTTCTGCCTTTCGGCCACGCCGCGCCCGTGATTGAATAAACGCGGGAGGAAGGTGGACCCGCGTTCGTCAAAATCACCGGACCGTGTTTCGGCTTATTGCCACTCGCGTTCCATCGCCCACGCTTCAGCGACGCGCCGTTCGGCTTCCTCGCGGCCCTTCCGAACTTCCGCTTCGAGTTCGCGGGCTCGCTGCCTGTTCCGTTCGTCTGCGCGAGCATCGGCTTCCGCCTGCGTCATCGCCCGCACGGTCAGCTTCTTTTCGTCTATCCAGTAACCGGGCGCGTTCCGCAGGATTTCGAACTCCAGCCGTCGCGCTTCGGCGCGATGGAACGCGTCGACGTCCCGCGTGCTCAGCCGATAATCGGCGGACCGGGCGCTGACGGAAGTTCCCTTGCCGTACGCCGGGTAGGTCACGATGGAAACGTCGAACAGGTCCACGTCCTTCAGATACCGGAGTTGCTTTCCGTCCCGCGTATCCCAGCGCTCGCCCTTCCCGTCCTTCGGAGCTCGGAACGCGAACGAGCACTCGTTAACGTCCCCGCGCCTGACAGCGGAGTAGATATTTTTGTGCTCGGTGTTGTTCCGGTCGAGTTTTACCGTGAACCGCAGTCCTTCGGGCGTATCGTTCAGCGCCAGCGTTCCGTTCTGGACGCGCCCAAGGACCCGCGAGGCATCGTGGTTAACGAGGCATTTCACGTCCGCGCCGTCGCGCAGCGAACGCGTGAACGCGCCCGGCATAACCATTTCGGTGAAACCACCGAGGTCGCTCGACGGCGTCATATACGCCGCAGCGACGCCCTGCAGTTCGAACTTTTCGTCGGACGCGGACCGGACGAACATTCCGGTGATGGTTCGTTTTTCTAAATTACGCATAGGAAGTTCTCCCTGATTCGATTTCGCCTGCCCACTGTCCCCGAACCCTGTGACAGAACTTTTTCCGCCGGGGATTTCGTCGCCGTCCTCCGCCACAGGGCGTGCAGAGGTTTGCCCGGCTCGTCCCCGGCGGAAACTTTTAGTGCTTATTCCCCGCCGTGACTTCCTGCAGGCTGGCGGCGGACCGGCGCTTCAGCAGATAGTTCTCGTACGTTTTCTCGAAGAGCTCGCGAGCCTGCTCCGGACAATCGCTCGGCCAGCCGTACGGCTTCTTCGTGTACGGGCTGATGTCGTTCGGGTTCGAGAAGTACGTGGTTTCCGAACAGCGCTGGCGGACGAGGTGCGGTACGTCCGAGAACGGCGGGCATTTTACTCCCCACTTCGTTCCCTCGACCATCGGCGGCTGAACGTCGGCGGAATCGCCTCGCAGTCCGGGGTATCGCGGCGCGGAACCGGGGAGGACCTCCTCGACCATTCCGCTCTGAATCATCATCGCGACCGTGTTATCGTTTCGGGGAAAGTGCTGGGTTTCCCCGGCGCGTTTACCTACCAAAAATCTGACTAGCATCATGTCACCCTCTCTTTCACTTTTTCCGGAATTACCTTCCGGGCTGGTCCGCCTTCGCGGTTAACTTTTCGAGCCGACGTTCGAGTTCCTCGACCCGTTCTTCTAGCTGGAGAATTTTCAGGATGTACGGACCGAGAATGCGAATGCCGCTGCGATACGCGACCTCGCTTGCCTCCGCCAGCATCGCGCTGGTTTCGGAAGTCCGGACCGGCGTCGCGCCGAACCCGGAGGTGGTTGTCATCGTCATCTGTGCCTCCCCGTATCGTGCTGCTCGTAATCGAACGAACCCTCGAACTCTTCGCCGATGTGGACGAACGGGGACTGCTGCTTGCCCTTCAGCCGGGCTGCCAGCGCGTCACGTTCGGCCTTCAGCGTTTCGATTTCCACCAGCGCGAGCTCGCTGGGCGCGGGTCCGCGCAGCCAGATTAAGAATTTGTCGAGCATCGCGTTTCGACCTCCGCCATAGGATTGAACTTCGCGGCGCGTTTCATGGCGCGTTCCCGTCCGGCGCGTTCGTCCTCGATGGTTCCCTCGGCGATACGCAGGCGGGCGCGTAACTCCTCGCCCAGCGTCCGGTTCTTTTCCTGCGCTGCGGCGCGAAGGTCCGCGAGGGTTTCGGCGTCCACGCAGAACGTCACGCGCTGGTCCTGCGGCGCTGACGCCCGGCGATACAGGCGAGCCTGCAGGATGGCGTCCCTTTTCCGCATTCCGAAGGCGCGATACCCTGCGACGAGTTCGTCCGGGTTCATATCTTTTTTCATATCAATCTGACCGGCTCGTGTTACGGGGTTCCGGGGACGCCGGGGAATGTCTGGGCGAACGAGCAGGAACGAGGCAGGAACTCGCCAGCAGGGGACCCGAACGAACCCCGAACTCGCTGGAATGGACCATTTCCAATTCGCGAGTGCGCTCGTTGACGCGGGCGGCGCTCGATGAACGAGGCTCGAAATCAAAAAGAGTACCCCTATCCGGTTTGGAATGAATGGGTTAGCGCGATGGCTTCGAAAGCTCGTAACTCTATGAAAACAAACGAACTCGATTGCTCGCGTCCAAGGCGCGTGGGATGAACACGTTACAGCGAAGGTACAGCGTGGGTTCCCCGAATACGTCCACGAGGCGTTATAACGGGCGCTGGGCTGGGGTTCTGCGGGTTCGGTCGTATATCGGCGAGCTCGCCCACGTGCGGGTTCCTGTGTTCGTTTGCTGGGTATCGTGCGTGGGTATCCGTTCGCGCTTCCGGGTTTCCCTGCCATCGTTTCCTGCCATCGGGTTTCGTCCCCGTTCTGCGGCAGTTCGGAATGCGAACTTCAGCGCTGCGGTTCGTTCGTTCATTTAGCGAATTAACGCGAGGAGGTCCTCGGCGTTCGTCCCTTCCACGTCCTGCATCAGCGCGTTATATTTTTCGGCGGGCAGTATCGCGGCGCTGGTTTTCCGCGTAACGCAGGGGTGATGGTATTCGGTTCCGTCGAACAGGATGGTGGGCTGGTAATCGTATCGTTCCGCGTCCCCGGCTTCCGGTCCGTGATGCGCCCAGCAGATTCCCACGAGGTTCTTCCAGTCCTGCCGTTTCTGCCATCCGCCGTTCGCATCATCGCCGGGCGAAATTAAGTGGTGGACGAGCTCTGCCTTCGTTCGGCATGGTTTCCCGTTTTCGATTACTTGGCACATCGGGTTTCGGCGGCGGAACGCCTCGGACGTTTTCCGCCACGCCCAAGAAGCCTCGAAGTCCGTGGCCTTATCGTTCGCCGGGCGCGTTCGTTTCGTGAATTTCATTCCGGTATCTCCAGCAGTTCCTCGTCCAGCGTTTTCCTCGGCCTTCGGTTATTCGCCTGCTCGACCGGCGTGGACCAGCGGCAGTTTCCGGGTTCGTAATTTCCCTCGACGCGGATGCGGTCCAGCGAGTATTCGGGACCCGGACGCGGACCGAGGAGCCGGTAGAACTGTTCGAACGATACGAACAGGAACTTAATCCCGCGCCCGCCGTATCCCTGCCAGTCCTTGGTTCGCGGGTTCGTGCAGCGGGTTTTCGCGTGATGATAGGCTCGCCATTCCGGGGTTCCCCAGCCGGGCGTCGTATGGCAGCGGCGGAAATGTCCGTGAACGTATCGGCGCGGTCGGCTCGGACGTTCGGGAACTGGAGCCGGTAATCCGCAGCCACATTCACAGGACGGACGGAACTCGACGGCTGCGACGGCGGATTCTAGATAGCTGGCGACGTCGGCGTCCACCGGAGGCTCGGCTATCGGCTGGCTCGCGGTCCGTTCCTGCTCCATCCTCCGACCCAGCGCTTCGACCGTCGCTCGGATTTCCTCGTCGGTCATTTCGTTTTGTCCACCACAGGATTCCATCCGCGAGAACGTCAGCGGGAATGCAGGCAGGTAATTTCAAACTTGCTTCTCTCTTTCCATCAGGTCCGCGTTCACGCGCAGCGGTCCGTTCGTATTCCGCACGGCTCCGTAATCCGGCTGCAGCCGGTGGAGCTCGCAGAATCCGGCGTCGCCTCTGGCCTCGCGGTCCTGCAGCGCCTGCTGCGCGAATAATTCCAGCGCGAACAGGACGACGTAATGGAGTGACCGGTTAACCAGCGCTATCGGTCCGCCATCACCGCCGTGCTCCGATTGAACGGAGTAACCCGGCCAGCGCTTCATCGCGGCACGGACCCACGGCGAATTTCGTTCGTTATTCATCCTGCCATTCCTGAAATCTGTTACAGGGTTTCGCCCTCGTGCGCTGCCAGCACCATCTCGGCTTGGCCGACCAGCTCTTCGTTAAAGGAATACCTGTTGAACTTTCCTCCGTTTTGCTTCATGAAAATGTCCCTTAATTCCGGATGCGCGTTCCAGAACTCTGGCTGGACCAAACCGGTCGCCGTCAGCCTGCCCATCTTCTCCAGCTTTTCGAATACCGCACGCCAGCGGTCCTTCAGTTTCCGAACCCGGTCGTGATGATGATTAACGCGGACGATACCGGCGGCTTCGCGGAGGAACATTCCCCAGAAGAACCGCAAGCCTTCGGTGCTTCGTCCGTCCATCCATTCCGTCACGGTATCGGCGACGACGTCCGGTCCGTATTTTCGAACCCACTTCTGAAGTTCCGCCCGGTTCTCGTTCGTCATTATTCCGACCGCATCCGTTCGTTTCGCGACCAGTATCTGAAACCTTCGCCAGTCCTTTTGAATCTGCTCGCTTTCCCACGCTTCTGCCGAAGCGATTACCGCAGCCTCGTCCTCGGGCGTCTGGGTTCCGTTCTCCCATCGCTCCAGTACCTCCGGGCTGTTGAGCTTTTCGTTCGCGCCTATGGCGGGAAAAGAAGAAGCTTCCTCCCTGCCTTCCTCCCGGTTTTCATCCGGCGCGGACGCGCCTGCTTCAGGAAGGGAGGTAGGTAGGGCCTTCTCTTCTTTTGGCGTTCCGTCGGGCGGTAAAACGGGCGGTTGGGTGACAAAGCAAGTTGTCATGGGTCCGCGTGAAGTTGTCACCGGTCCCCGCGAAGATGGCACAGGTGCAGGTTCGAAGTTGTCACCGGTCACCGGCGAAGTTGTCACCGGTCCGTTCGAAGTTGTCACCGGTGTCATCTTCGAAACGTTCAGCGAACGAACGCGGGTCTTATGAATTTCGTGGAAGGCTCCGTCGTTCAGGAACCCGAGGTCGCGGAGGTCATTCAGTAAACGGAAAACGGTCCGGCGCGAAACGCCGAGCGCCTTTGCCATCGTAAATGTGGATGGATAACTTCGGGACCCGTCCGCGTTCGCGTATTTCGCGAGAACGACGACCAGCGCTTTTCGCTGACGGCAGGCGTGGAGGCGTTGCCGTCCGTCATCCGCCATCGCGAAGTTCTCTGGCGGGAGGTCAACAACGTCAAGCAGACATCGAATGGACTTCTCTTTCACGTTCCCCTCCTCGAATAAGGGAGCCGGGTTCGGTGTTCGAGGACGAACCCGGCGAAAGGTCCCTGACCGGCAGAGCCAGTCGAAATGATTTCGCCCGAAAGTTTTATGCGTAAACCGTTCGGCACGATGCTGGGCGCGAATACTTTGGTCGGCGTAGCCAACCGATGCGGTCCCCGCATATATCCGGGTTCTGTTACGGAACCCGGTCCACTTCCGTGGACGTGCCGTGGCCCAGCCCGTCCCCGGAAATCTTTTCACGGCGTCATCCAGTGACTACGCGGACGCCTTCGCCCGTTCGACGAATAAATCGAGGTCGGCCTTATCGAAAAGGAGCCGGTGTCCGAGCTTCAGACCGCGAACCTGCTTCTCCCAGTGAAGGGTTCGCATGAAAAAGATGGTTACGCCGAGATAGCTCGCCGCCTCTGCGACGTTCAGTAAACGCGGAGCGAGCGCCGCCTGCTCTGCTTTCGGTTTTTTCACGAGTAACGACCCCAAGGTGCTGGAGCCGTCTTGTTAAGAGGGAAGCTAACCCGAGGCGGGTCGCCGAGGACTTAGAACCGCGTCCTCCCCTATACGTCACCTTAATCCCTGACGGGCTGCTCGGGGCCTCCGAGCGGGAAAGGCAAGAACAGTGTGGCGTGGGTGCCGGTCGAAATGCAACGACAAAAAGTGTCAGGTATAAAAAGGAAGCGGAGGCGTATGCTCGCCGCGTTTGCGTCTCGGCGTCGGCACCTCTCGCTCAAGCAACCAGTTCGCTGTCTTCTGGTGTTCCTCGACAATTTCGAAGCCGAGAAAATGCTTTCCCGGCAGCGCCTTCGTAGCCTGCCCGGTGGTTCCTTTGCCAGCATAAGGGTCGAGCACGGTCTCGAAGTCGTACCACTCCAGCATCTGCCGAACCATCCTCGTCGACTTGGTCGAAGGATGCAGGTCGTTCCCCTCGCGAAAAGAGGGCAGAACATCACCCGGCCTTCCTATGAACTTGTGCCTGCACCCCGGATAGAAAAGGACCATTTCGTAATCGCGACTATGTTCGTGGGCCGTATCTCCTGAACCGCCTCTCCCCTTCTCCCACACGAGCACGCTCTTCGGCTTGGGAAGTTGACTGTGCTCCCAGAGATTGTCCCACCGACAAAAGAAGTACGCCGCGAGGCGGGGAACTTTGATGAGCCGTTTCAACATCTCGACTGGAAAGTAGTCGTCGCCGTGAATTCGCCGGTGGTATTTTCTCGACGGTTTCAGGTTCATTCCGTATGGCGGGTCCGTAATCACGAGGTCGATGGAACCGGGAGGAATTTTTTGCAGTTCCTTTTCGCAGTCCCCGAGAACCACCGTACAGCACTCGAAGGGTCCGATTTTTCGCCCGCAGCCTCTCATAGCCTTCCCGCGGCCGAAGCGTCAGCTCGCTCTTGCTTGTAGTAATGGCCCACGTCGTAATCCTGCCAATGGAACTCCAACTCCTTCGCCATACGATTGAACTCCTCGGCGGTAGCCTTCAGTTCTCTTATTACCTGCCGTCTGTCTCCCGGCGGGTCGCTGTGCATTAGTGCTCGAACGCTCAGATGGGAACTGAAATCCTTACAGAACTGTTTGCAAAGCTCGACGACCTTCTGCGCTGCTTGGTCTGAGTTCGTCGGCGTGTTCGTCATTCTCTCATTCGCTTTTTCGAGGACGGCGATGCGACCGCATTCCTTCGCTACAACGTCAGCGAACTGCACGACTGTGAGTTTTTTCGGCTTGTGCGTCAGAGCGCGTCGCAGAAGTTCCTTCCGCTTCGCTTTTGTGAATATTTTCTTTGCGACCAGCCGGTGATGTCCGAATGACAAATTCTTAACACGTGTTGAGATTGTCGGAAAGAATTCCGCCGTTAGCTTGAACTGCTGGAGAGAGGCGCGGGTCATTCCGGTCAGTTCCTCTACCTCGTCATACACATCGCTCTTCTTGAACCGCTTCATTCCATCGCGTATCCAGTCAGCGATTGCCCACTGGTTCCCACTCTTCGCTTTTCCCAGCACCTCGCCGCGTTTCTTCCAACGTTCGAAGTCCTGTTCCTTATTCGAGGTCATTAGGCGATTCTGCCAAACCCCAACACTGGCGGGCGAGTTACCGCCGTGCTGGTTACCTATGTCACTGTCCCGAACTTTACCCAAGGACGTACGATGTCGTGGGTTAAAGGAGGTCCTCGATGCGAGGAGCGAAAGGCGACGGATGTCTGATGAAGCTCAAGGGCTGCCGTCTCTGGTACGCGCAGTACTACCGAGACGGAAAGCGATACCGCGTGAGCACGAAAACTGAAGTCCGAGCGGAGGCGATGGCCGTACTCCGAAAACTGACAAGCGACCGCGACCACGGTCTCGCACCTCTGCCGGAGGTTAGAAAGCTAACGTACGCGAACCTCCGAGCTGGGCTGCTCGCCAACTACGAAGAACGCGGGAACCGGATGGTTGAACGAGCGGACGGCACGACCACCGTTATGGGATTGCCGCAATTAGATGAGTTCTTCAGATACGACGAGGAGAACCCCGGACCATCCGTGCTCCAGATTACGACTGAGACCGGGCGCAAGTTCGTCGAGATGCGCAAGGCAGCCGGAGCCGGAAACGCAGTCATCAATCGCTCGCTCGCCTGTTTGCGCCGAATGCTCCGCATTGCGAAGGAAGAAGGGAAAATTCCGAGCGTGCCGGTCATCAGAATGCTGAAGGAACCTCCGGCTCGCCGAGGCTTCGTTCCGCGTGACCAGTTCGATGCCCTCCTAAGAAACCTGCCGACACATCTACGACCACTTGTGCTCCTGCTTTACTGGTGCGGCGTCCGACTCGGCGAGGCGCTCTCCATCGAATGGGACGCCGTGGACCTCCGGGCTGGCGTAGTTCGCCTACACGAAACGAAGAACGGAGAGCCGCGTACCGTTCCGCTCCCGTCTGAACTTCTCGCGCTCCTCCGCGAAATCGAGCCGAAGGTCGGGCGCGTTTTCGATGCGACGAATTTAAGGAAGGAATGGATGACGGGTTGCGTGGCTGCTGGGCTGGGCCGTAAAATCGAGGTCGAGGATAAGCCCTACGACCGGCGTTATGAGGGCCTGACAATTCACGACCTCCGGCGGAGCGCAGCGCGGAACTTGCGCGAAGCGGGAGTTCCTGAAACGCTCATTATGCGCATCGGTGGATGGAAAACGATGTCCGTATTTTTCAGGTACGCGATAGCGAGCGAAACCGACCTCACCGCAGCCATGCGGAGGGCGGAGACGTATCGCTTCGCCGAAGAAGAAAGTGTTACGTCCCAAGGCAACGGGTCAAGTTTGGGTAAAAAGAAGCCTCGCAGTGTCCGTAAGTCTATGATGGCGCTATCGTCTAGGGGTTAGGACGGAAGATTCTCAATCTTCAAACCCGGGTTCGATTCCCGGTAGCGCTACCAACACTCTTCTCGTATCTCGTAAGATCTGCAGCACTTGCTTGCACCCAAACAGTGTCACCGTTGTGGGCGGGATCGACGCCGCACTCGATAGGACCCGCACCCGAGCACTTCACCGCTCTCCTCTGCAACCTGAAACTGCCGCAGAGCAGGAACGGCTATACGATCGTGCACGCCATCGAGGTTCGTGGTCTAAGCTCATCTCGATGCGTGCGTCTGACCACTCGACTGTTGCAATTCATCTCGATCGCGGCACAGTTGCCGTGAAGCGGCGGAAAGTGCCGGCGAGTGGCTGACGAGGGCTCAAGGTCGCATTATCGCGAAGATGGCCTTCCACACGGCTCGGAGCGGATTGATTGCCGCCAGGCACAGGGATTGCCAAGAAAGCAATCGTTGCGCCCGTCAGCGTATCCTGCGCGAACCCCACAATTTCGCCTTCATCATTAATGTCATTGGCGAGTTCCAGATGCAGAGATGAGTCAGGCTGAACCAGCGCATTCAAATCCGTCAGTTGGCCATTCTGGTAAATAAATGCCCTGCCTAGCGGATCATCGCTTCCGCCAAATGACTGTCCGACAGCGACGCCCCGCTTGTTGATGCCCCAAGCCCAGCTGTTCGTATCGTCCCCGATCGGAGGAATGGATTGGATCCCATGCTCGTGAGTCCAGTAGAAAGCGATGGGGTTGAACTCATTAGCCGGGCTGCCCTGTTGATTTCCAAACCCAACTACCTGGGCGTGATTGTTAAGCGCCGTGGGTGTATTCCATGCCAGACCGCCGTCGAAGTTGCCAAGGTCGACGGGTGCGGTGTATTTGTTTTGCCACAACACTGCATGCTCTGCACTGGTTCCCCCGACCGCATTTGAGCAGAGACCGGAAATTCCCACGATCTGACCTTTGTCATTGATCGCAGTAGCGGCGGAGTCGGGATCGGATCCAAAAGAAGCGAGCTGCGTCATCTCGCCCAATTTGGGTCCCCACACGACTGCTTCAAACTGCAGAACCTGATTGTAGGGTGGAGTGTTGTTGCAGGTGGGATCGTGAACGCCGTTCTCCGCCCACCCCACAACCTGCCCGTTGTTGTTGAGTGCGGCGGCATAGCTGTCGATCCCGCCAGGCAGCGGTGGCAGAGCGCTCATTACCCCAGCTTCCCATATAAATCCATTACATACGTGGTTGGTGACAGTGGGGAAGTTGGCTAGAGCGCAACTCCAGGCTTCGTTGAGAGGATTAATGTCTGCGGTTTCGGCAATACCCGCAACTTGTCCGTGATTGTTCTTATTCGGCCAGGCCACGGCGCTATTAGGTCCACCGAGCGTGTTCAGATCAACAGGGGTGCCGACCCAGAGTTCGGCGTGTTCGCTCGCGTTGCCGGGTTGAAGAGCGCTGCCCGCGATCCAGCCCACATTGTTAATGCTCGCGGCTGCCGCGCCAGTACCACCCCCGGGGTCGCCCAGATTAAACACGTAATAGCGAGACGGCTGTTTGGACTGTTGGGCTTGAGCAAGCCGAACTGAAATCGTTGACGCTGAGATTGCGACAACTACAGTGATGATCATCAATATGCTGGATCGCATGCTGCCTCCTCGGTGCCGAGCCGCGGGACTTTTGAATGCCCGCCGCCCGGCGTAGTTCGGAAATAGTAGCCAGACCGCTCGCGATCCAGTGGACGTTCACGGACTTCGAAATCCGGCAAATAGACGTATTCGGACCTCGCTGCCCGTGCTCGATTTATTGACTGGAGTCCGGAAACGTCCATGGCGTTCCGTTCTCCTCTTCTGACAAGGACCTAAGCGTCAGCAAGAGTCAAAGAGGTATGTTTTCTCTTGGGAAATACTGATAGGATGTCGCCAACCCTTGCCCTGGAATTACTTCTCTCTTGCTCGTCGCTCGGCACCAATCGTGATCCCGACTCTCATCACTAATCAGGATGTCCGACAAGACTAGAATAGTTCGAGATTCTCCTTGTGCCATGGCAAACAAAACTCCGCTGATCTCTAAAGGAATTCGCGCAAAACTGGACGTGGCGCGGGTCGCACGGCTGGCCACTCTGGATGCCAAGCGGAGACCACATCTGGTCCCTATCTGCTTTGCCCTTGACGGGAGCTTTGTCTACTCTGCAATTGATCGCAAGCCGAAGCGGGTAGCTCCGGACCGGCTTGCACGCCTGAAGAACATAAAGAAAACGCCGCAAGTGGCGCTGCTGGTGGATCACTATAACGAGGATTGGACACGTCTGTGGTATGTACTCTTGCGGGGGGAAGCAGAACTTGTATCGGCTAGGGCCGAACGCAAACGAGCTCTTCAGCGTCTGCGAGCAAAGTATCCGCAATATAGCGCGGCCATGCTCGAGGACGATGCCCCTGTGTTGCGCATTACTCCTCAGCGCATCAGCGCGTGGGGCAACATTTAGTCGCGCACGGTAGCATTAACTCACACTCATCATCCCTTGGAGTTGCTCCAGCAGAGAGAGCCAGTGCTCGAGCGACTGACCGCGCCGAGCAAACGTCGGATCAAAAAAGACCTCGTCGGCCCCGATTTTTTCGCAGGCTCTCACATCGTCGCTGATCTGTTCGAATGATCCGGAAAATATCGGTCTCTCGTTGCCCAATGGCTTGTCAGTTATCTCCACACCAGCATGTACCACCATCAGCATTGCTGACGGATCGCGCCCCGCCTCTTTTGCCATTTGCTTGATGCTGCCAAATATCTCCGCCATCATGGGCACGGGAAGAAAGACCGGGTTCCAGCCGTCGGCCAGCTTAGCCAGGCGTCTAAGCGCCGCTGGAACAAACGCTCCCAAATAAATTGGGGGATGCGGCTTCTGCACTGGCTTAAGATCGATGTAAGACTTGGGCACGTTGAAAAACTTTCCGTGAAACTCAACCGGATTCGTCGTCCAGATGGCTTTGAGCAATGGCAAGAATTCGTCTGCCAATGCGCCGCGTTTCGTGATGTCGGCATTGGTTGCGTCCATCTCGTCTTTACTCCACCCCAGACCCAAACCGACGTTCAGCCGACCATTTGAGAGGACATCGAGTGTGGTCAACCGTCGAGCCAGCACAACCGGGTTGTGATACGGCATGTCCAGCACGCTAGTACCCAACCTTATTTTTTTGGTTTGTGCGGCTACATATGTCAGTGCGTCGAGCGGATCCAGCACCTGCTTGTAAACTTCAGGCAGGTGCCCATCCGGCGTGCCAGGATATGGTCTCTGCGGTTTCACCGGGTAGAGCAAGCGCTCGATGGTCCAGAGCGTGCTGTAGCCGAGAGCCTCGGCTCGTTGTGCTACTTTCGCGATCGCTTCCGCGGTGCCGATGGGCCCAATGTTGGGTAGCGAAAAACCAATCTTCATGGCGCACCTCCCAGCAAAGACGGCAGGTATTGTAAAGCAGAAAGGCACTCCCCCGGCCGTTTTCGTGGATCAGGAATAATTTGAAATTCATTCCGAGCAGCAAGTGTGATCTGGGACATCGACCGGATCACTCCCGGGAAATGCTTTGTGAGTTGGGAGCCTCGAGTAATGCATTTGTCACGGTGGCGTTAATTTCTTGCAAGCGCCTCGGCAATAACCTTAACAATTTTTAGACAAACTGCTGACAAAACCAAGCAGCACATCTCCCATCATACGCACCGCTACGCCGGATTACTCTCGAACCGTGGGTTGATGATGAAAGGAGTAAAAGAAATGAAAAACTTAGCGGTCGACCCGCCAAGCGTTAGCAGTCGGCGATCGTTCCTCCAGAAAGGAATCGCAGCAGGAGCGGTCGGCATTGGAGTAGGATTCACACTTCTGGAAGAGAGTTCGTCTCTTCTCGCAGACGTTTCCAAGGAAACCGGAGGGAGCCTGACCAAGGGGGATGCTGCCCTGCTCCGATTTGCGGCAGCAGCGGAGATCCTTGAGAGCGATTTTTGGCTGCAATACAACGAACTAGGAGGAATTCAGGATAAAGAGGTGCCTGGCGGAAGTGGAAATCCGGTCTACACTGCGAAACTAAAAAATCTCGATGAGGATTTCGATCAGTATATCCACGATAATACCGACGATGAGATTAGCCACTTTACGTTTCTGAATGCCTACCTTGAATCAAGGGGTGCAGCTGGAGTGAATCTGGATCAGTTCCGTACTTTGCAGGGAAGCACAGCGACTGGAGTCAACCAAGAGCTGATTGGAAAACGACTCACAAACCTGACACAACTGACTTTAGACACCAGTTGGTGGACGCGATACCGCAGCAGTAATCACAACCCAGACCTTGATCCAGCCTTCAAATTCCCCCAAGCTGTTCCCGATTTGCATAAAGGGCAATTCACTGCGATTCCTAGGAACGACGCCGACCTTAGCCCTGATGCTCACATTCAGGCCATTGCTAATACGGCAGGGTTTCACATGCCGACGATCGAACAAGGAGGCACAAGTCTTTATCCGTCGATGGCACAGCGAGCCACCAGCGTGGAGGTTCTGCGAATTCTCATCAGCATCGGCCCGACCGAAACTATGCACTTTCAAACTTGGTCGGATAAGGCGGGTGCGGCAGTGTCGCCGCCCCTTGCACCCTTGACCGATCCTACCAATGGCTTGACGTTCCCCGATCTGAATTCACCGCCCTTCGGTGGTGAACTTTTCCAGACCAACCTCATTATGCCGGAGCCCTGCCCGTTCCTCACTCGGAAACTGCCGAAGTGCTCGATTATTCGGCCCACCAATACAAATGGAGTTGCTACGGGAGTTGTCAAATTCTTGACATCGATGGGGCTTTTCATCGGACAGTCAAAAGAGTTTTTTGAACTGCTGCTCGACTTAGCAGCAGAGGCCGACGCCGCCACACGTGAGTGTGACTAACGATTTGGATCCTGATAGGCGTCGCGGCAAGATCGCACGGCGCCGTTTTTTTACGAGAGCCACTTCCTTTTCGAAGGCATTGTCATCTGAAACGCTGCCGACCAGAGTTGTGAATTAATGGCTGGAAGGCGCTGGTCAGCCTTAAGGCCAATGCGCTGTCGCATGTACGGTTTTCAAATTCACGAGGAGGTCTGTTCCAGTGCAAAACCGTTTCAACTTGTCCCATTCCTCAATGGTCCTGCTCGGTATCTGCTTACTTGGAATTTGTGCACCCATGCTGGGTCAGCAACAAGCCCCGGGTCTACATGGCGTTGACATGACCGACGTTGCTCCAGCCTCCGTTAATCCTGATCAAATCGCTATCCTGCGCTGGTATCAAGCAAACCTCACCGCTACCTTCGGAGTTGGCGATGGCCCCGGGCAGATCGCTTTCGACGGTGCTAGCGTGTGGGTCACAAACTTCAGTGCCAACACGGTTACGAAGTTGCGAGCCAGCGACGGCACCCGGCTAGGCACTTTTCCGGCGGGAACATCACCGAGTGGAATCGCTTTTGATGGCGCAACGATTTGGGTTGCCGACCAAGGCAGTAGCAGCGTCATGAGGCTGCGCGCGAGCGATGGCAAATCCTTGGGAAGCTTCCCGGTGGGGTTCTCTCCTTTCGGAGTCGCTTTTGATGGTGCGGACATTTGGGTATCGAACTTGGGCAGCAACAACGTTACTAAGCTTCGCGCCCTGGACGGCAGACTACTGGGCACGTTCCCGGTCGGATTTGCGCCAGAGGGCATAGCTTTCGACGGCGCCAACATTTGGGTCGCGAATACGGGCGATAGCACGTTGTCGAAACTACGAGCGGCTGACGGCAGGCTGGTTGGCACCTTTACGGCTGGAGTGGGTCCGGTGGCAGTAGCTTTCGACGGACTGCACATCTGGGTGGTGAATCAGGGAAGCAACACCGTCACCAAGCTGCAGGCTAGCGATGGTACCGTGCTTGGGAATTTTCCTGTGGGCGCGCTTCCTCAAGGGGTCGTGTTTGATGGCGCGAATATATGGGTGACCAATTTCAGCAGCAACAACGTGACCAAACTACGTGCCAGCGATGGGAGTCTGATTGGGACCTTTCGCACGGGACAGTTTCCTGAGGGCATTGCTTTTGACGGGGCCAATGTGTGGGTCGTGAATGCGGGTAGCAACACGGTCTCTAAACGCTAACTGCGCGACGGAGTAGTTTGTCGTGTGCCAATAATGTTACAGAGTTCAGCTCCGTTTCCCGTGCTATAGCTTACGTCGTTCGCCGCTTGCGCTACCGAGCATCCTCGCAATCACGCTTATGGTAGTTTTTTGATGCAATACGATCGGTGCTTCTCTACTTTAAGTGCAAAATGTCCTACATCGCAGGCTAGAAGGGTAAGGAGCTGAATTACTTGCTGAGCCTGAATTGGTCGCCTCGGAGGCCGAGGAAGAGCTCTATTACAATTTGGCGTACTCTTCGTTCGCTTGTTTCAGAATCGCTATTTCCGCATCCGCGCCTCTCCAGAGTGTCAGGAAATTTCCATACGCGTTTTTAGCGTTCTTCTTCTCCCCTGCTAAAGCAAATGCTCGGCCGAGTTCAAGTTGGGCCAGGGCACCGATTGGTTCACTCCGCACTGCTCCCGGATGATCAAGAATCTTCTGAAATTCAGCAGCCGCGGCAGCGCCTTGTTTCGCCTGCAAATAAGCTTCGCCGCGGACATATACTGCATAAAGGACGAAGTTTAAAGTCAACAGATTGCCGCCAAGTTCGTAGGGAGCCGCGACCGAGAGCGCCTCTATTGCCCTACGGCTATTGCCGTCACCCAGGAAACCAGCGGCACGGATTATTGGCAAGTAAGTGAACTGCGCAATAGTGTCTTCGGAGAAGCGTTTCCCCAGATCATCGGCCAGGCGCGCGGCCGATTTGGAGTCACCGGCTAGCCCAAGTGCTATGGCAGACAAACCTTCCGCATCCCTGCCGTGGGAAGAGGCCACAGCTGCGTGGGCCTGTTCTTTCGCCGGGCCTGTATTACCGACCAGCGCTTCCCGTACCGCGGCTTGCGCCTCATAGACGGCCGCCACTTCCTTATCATCTTCTTTCTGGGCAGATGCAATGGCACGCCGCGACAGATCTCGCGCGTTCGCGAGCTGTCCCCGATAGAGAGCGGTATCGGACTCGTAGTTGAGCATCTGATCTTCGTAACCAGGTTTGCCGATGACGGCGGCAGCCTCCCGCTCCATCCCCGCAGTATCTTGCTTGAGAAAGTTCGACCAGTAAAGATTCACATGGATCTCGGGAGAGTCGACCTGGTTTGCTTTCGCCTTCTGCACAGCGGCCAGGGCATCGTTGACCCGATTGAGTTGCAGATATCCGTTTACAAGGTTCGCATATCTGGTGCCGGTTCCCGGACCGATTCTCACCGCGCTTTCGAAAGCGCTGAGGGCCTTATCGTAATCGCCCAGCTGACTGTAGATGATGCCGAGGTTGGTGTACGGAGCTTCGCGTGGATAGGTTTCCGCCAACACCTCGCATGCCTTGCTGGCTGCTTCCAGGTTGCCAGTCACAACGATTTGGTAGTGTGCGGCAATGTAGAGCCTTTCGCGCTCGCTCAGGTGCTCTCGCAGTTGATAGGCGCGGCGGTCGCTCTCAGTCGCAGCCACAGTCTGGTAAAGATTGAAATAACTCGTTCCCATTCTCGCGTAGGCCATGGCGAAATTGGGATCGAGGCTGATCGCCCTCTGAAATAATGGGATCGCGGCACCATAGTCGCTTTTCACAACCATGGCCTGATACCCAAGGCTGTACGCTTTAAGCGCCTCTAACGATGGAGTGGTGACGTTCTCCGCGGGTGCATCATACTTCTGCACTGAGGCCAGCGATTCGCCTACCTGGCTGCGAATCCCTGAAGCCAACTTGCTCAGGGCGGCGAGAATATGATCCTTATCACTCGCCGTTTCCTCCGCGCTCCCTAGTGATTCTCCGGTTGAGCAGTTAATCGCTTTCAGGGTGAGAAGGTACTGCTCGCCGACCTGCGCAATTGTTCCATCCAGAACCGCAGCACTTGCCGTTCTTTCACAGACTTCCCGAGCCACTTCGTGTGTCAAGCGCGCATCTTTCGGCCGGGACATCAGCGACAAAGTTTTGGCGATGCGATCGTCGGAGAGCAAATTCAAGAATGGAGACTGTTCCAACTGCGAGGAAAGCCCCTGCCGCAAGGCATCATCGAAGACAGGGTCTCCGGTAGAGTTCGCGAAGTCAGCGAGCACAACCGTATCCTTGTCCGTTAGCTTGGCGGGGCGGCTGGAGACCAGGAGCACGACCATGATTGCGAGGAGCATTAATCCCGCCGCGATCCACAAGCGACGCGACCACGCCTGCCATGCTGCCGAACGCCCAATTGCCACTCCCTGCTGACTGTTGGAAGCCTGTGCCGGCACGTTGACGGAAGTCCGGTCGCTTCCAAGCTCTATGACGGGCGACAAAAACCGGTAACCCCTCTTGGGAACAGTCTCAATATAGGGCTGGCCTTCTGGGTTCTCGCCCAACACCTTCCGTAACGCGGAGATATTGACTGTCAGGTTCGCCTCTTCCACGAACGTGTCGGGCCACACCTTGTGCATGAGTTCATCCTTGGTCATGAGCCTTCCATTGCTCTGAATCAGAACGACCAGGATTTCAAATGCCTTTGGAGATAGGGGCAGGGGTCTGCCATTGCGCAATAAGAGGTGTTCCCCCGGGTCGCAACGAAATCTTCCGAACTCGTATAAAACCTTTGTTTGTTCGGACATGCCTGTCCTTGCAATTTATTTGGAATTTCCCTCGAAGTTTTTAGCAAGCCGCTAAGGACGATTGCGAGCGGCGCCGCCTACTTTGCAATTGGGCCGGCGGTCTGGCGGCGAATAGGCGGAATTCTAGTGGAATCGGTGGGATGCCACAAGCGCCTGCTCTCCGCCCCTCGGTCCTTAAGGGTGGGTAACAGCCAAAAGGCTGAGCAACAACCACGAAACGTCCATGTTGAAAATCTAGAAAGCCGAAAGTAATGAAAACAAAAGTGCTCATTGGTAAGCCACAGGCGAGTTCAGCTGAAGAGATGCTAGACGACCTAGGCCTCGTGAACGCCTGCAAAAATGGAAGTGTCAGCGCCTTCGAGCAACTGGTCAAGCGGCACGATGGCAGACTGCTTCGCGTCGCTCAACATATCACCCGTAACCGGGAGGATGCGCAAGACGCTGTCCAGGAGGCGTTCCTAAAAGCCTTTCGGAAGCTGAACCAGTTTCAGGAGAATTCTCAATTCTCCACCTGGCTGATTCGCATCACCATTAACGAGTCAGTTAACAAGCTGCGGAAGCAGCGCTCGGTAAAAGAGATCTCCATTGATGAGGAGGCGACCCCAGACCGCGGTGCCCGCGTTGATATGGCGGATCGGGCCCTCGATCCTGAACAAGTTGTTGAAAACTCTGAGCTGCGGAACCAGCTAAGAGCAGCGCTGAGCGAATTGCGACCGAGCATAAGAGTCATTTTCGTCTTGCGTGATGTCGAAGGACTGCAAATTGAGCAAATAGCAGAGGTGCTCCAGCTGACTCAGTCTGCAGTCAAGGCACGTTTGTGGCGAGCGCGCTTACAGTTACGCAATCGCCTGAGCCCGTATCTTGGCAAATCGAATGGGCTGTCATACTCCAGCTTCAATTCAGCAGCGAACACAACTCGAGGAGTGTGCGCATGACACGAAAGACCTCCATTCCGCTTGATGAGCGATGGATGAATTTGCTTACAAACTCTTGACCTCGTCTTGACGTCTGTGGGCAAGGTTACGCGTATGGTTGGCATGGTATAGAAACTACAACCGCGGCTGAGATTGGAAACCAAACACTGGCTCCCACCTTTCCAGTGAAACCGATCAGGCCGTAACTCAACATCACCAAATCTTACCCAGGGAGAAGTACAGCAAAGCAGTAGCGACAGCGAAAAACTGCCATTCGGTTTTCTGCCGAGTAGCTTTAGACCACGCATTAACGAACAACGCACAAGAAAAGGACACGTTTATGACCAAAGCAATTCTGCTAGCAGCGATTGCAACTGCCATGGGCATTCTTGTCATGGGTACCCAAGCAGCTGCTGCAACCAATGACAGCATCACTTTCAAACTGGTCGTATCTTCCGGAGCCGTGAGCTGCCTTCCATCAGCACAGGGACGAGTCACCATTACCGACCTCGGACCAGTGCAAAACATGCACGTGGAAATTGCAGGTCTTCCCGCCAAAACTGAGTTCACGACCTTTCTTATCCAGGTTCCCAACAAGCCATTCGGTTTGGTGTGGTACCAGGGCGACATCATTACCAACAAAGTCGGCCGCGGCGTCGGAGACTTCACCGGCATTTTCAGCAAGGAGACTTTTATTAATGGACCAGGCGTTGCCGCCGCTCCTGCGGTGTTTCCCGACGATGCAACCACCAATCCGGCCACGGCCCCTATTCAGCTCTACCACATGGGACTGTGGTTCGCCGATGCCAATGACGCGCAGAACGCGGGCTGCGCGAATACCGTGACACCTTTTGATGGAGACCACCAGGCTGGCATTCAGGTTCTGAACACCAGCAACTTCGCCGACGATCACGGCCCATTGCTCAACCTCGACTAATGCAATTTAGGGGGGAGCGAGGTCAGCTCCTCCCACAACCATTTCTACTCTGGAAAGCGACACATCGTAACGTTGCGCTGACGCAAGTCGGAGAGAGGAAAGAGAGACACAAATGCGAAATTCCTCGGTCGCGTAGCGTTGCCGCAGAACAGACCTAACTCGGAGCGTTGAATCATTCTTACTTAATAGGAAAGACGGCAAACCATTAACCGGCCGCGTATGCGGCCGCAAAATTTCAAAAGGAAAAATACAATGCGAAAACCAAGTCTCTTCAGTGCGGCCATGTCAGTCGTGGCGTTGGCGGCTACGATGGCGTCAGCACAAACAACAAATTTCGTTGCCCTGCACCAGTTCAATGGTCAGGTAATCGGTGGCGTTCCGGATGGGGCAAATCCCGAGGCAGCCTTACTTATGGATGCTGGGGGAAATCTTTTCGGAACGACATTTGCCGGCGGGACGGGCGAAGGTGTGGTGTTCAAGATCGATAGCACAGGTAAGGAGTCGGTCCTGTTCGTTTTCGATGCACCTACAACCGGGACCAATCCCGCTTCTCCTCTCATTCAGGATGGTTCGGGGAACCTGATTGGCGTTGCGGACGGCGGTCCCGGCGCCGGTGTCATCTTCAGAGTTGCCCAGGATGGCGAAGAGACAACGCTGTTCAATTTTCAAGGAGGCTTGGACAATTTTGCTCCCAAAGAGCCGACCGGCGGCGTGTTTATGGACAAGCTCGGCAATATCTTTGGCACGACGCTTTTCGGGGGCAGCGCGAACTGTCGGCTGGGATGTGGAACTATTTTTCGCCTGGATCCAGCCGGAGCGCTGCACGTCGTTCACAAACTGAATGGATTGTCGGAAGGTAGCCAGCCATTCGGACCCTTTATCCAGGATGGCGCTGGAAACATGTTTGGCGTCGCCAAATCCGGCGGAAATCTGTCCTGCCCAGAGTTCCCGCAGGCTGGTTGCGGTACTGTCTTCAAGATCGCGAAAACGGGAAAGCTCACCGTTCTGCACACCTTCCAAGGCGGCGCGGATGGGGCGGTTCCGCAAGCTGGTCTTTTGATCGACGCGGCCGGCAACCTCTTTGGTGCGGCGAGCGCGGGCGGCAATAAGCAAAACGGTCTCATCTTTAAAATCAGTCCCAACGGCACATACACCGTTCTGCACCGGTTCAACGGCAAAGAAGGGTCAACTCCTAATGGCGGGCTAGTGGAGGACGAGGCTGGAAATCTTTTCGGAACGGCGGTTAACGGAGGCTCGGACGCGCATGGAACGGCATTCGAACTGACCCAGACGGGCCGCGTGACGGTGCTTCACAACTTTCTGGGCGGGGTTGACGGTGCAGCGCCGGCGGCGGGTCTCATTCGCGACCAACTGGGCCACCTGTTCGGAACAACGCAAAGGAACTTCATCGTGCAAAGAGTCCAGGGCGGAAATGTATTCGAGATAAGGCAGCCCTGACCAGTGGCGCCCACCCAGGCAAACCAGTTTGGGTGGGCCCTGCAAACCTGCGCGCGAATAATCTGAATTTCATCAAGCGTATGGAGAAGGCACGGGATCGTCCGACAGGGATTCGGGTGCAGCAGCGAGGCATGACGGAAATGACGCTCCCGGCCACAACGGTCTCGCCGCATGGTTGCTGGGAGAACTGGATCGAGGTGCGGCATCCCGCTCTCGAAGCAACCCCGTCAATAATAAAAGCGCCCACGCAGCCCGGCGAGTCGAAGCGCATTGCCATGGTCTCCCCCGACGGCAAGATTGCTGCTTTTGCTGAGGCTCTGCCCTTTCCCACACAGCGCTGAGCTTTTTCCTGCGGCGGGTTTGGCTCGTGGCTAATGGCAGGGTTGCGCGACGCTGTAGAGTGTCGAACACGGCCGCCAACCCTGCCTTACTCGCTTGCGCATCCTTAGTTCGTAATATGTGCCCATCGCTCGATTTTCATCTAGCGCTAATTGCAATGACTTACTCATTCTTGTTGGCACATCTCATCGTGGAAACAGTTCCTGCCTGGCAGAGTTACGGATAGCGAGGACTGCGGGATGCTGCAGCTTTCGCCCGGCGGTAATAGCGTAGAACTGTGTTCGTACGTCGTTCGTTGTGCCAATCGTTCTCAGTCCTTTTTGTTTCCGTAGCTGGGGCTCCACTGCCGACGGTAATGGAAAAACACCTGCGCCGGTTTCTCCAAATGCTCGTAATAACGCGTAATCCTCGAACTCCCCGAGAACGATAGGTCGAATGCCTTTGGATTCGAACCAGAAATCGAGGTTTCGACGCAAGGCAGTATTGTCGGTTGGCAGTAGCATGGGCGCGCCGTTAAGACATTCCGGGAAGTTGCGCCGGTAGCGCGCGGCAGTCCTCCGCCCGACAGCGAAACTGACTCCGCATTCTCCGAGAAGATGGCTGTAAGCGCGGATCTTCAGAGACGGGTCCATTGGGGAATCAGACAGCACAACATCGAGTTCGTGAGTCGCCAGGCGCGCAACCAACTGGTCGGCGGTTGCTTCGCGACAGACAATGCGAACAGACTCCCGCAGGTGCAGCGCCGGCTCGAGCAGTTTCTGAACGACAGCCTTGGGCATCACATCAACGATCCCGACGTCCAATCGAAGTGGACGGCCGATCGGGCGATTCTTCACTACGTCCATCAGTTCGCGGCCGAGCCCAAAAATATCCTCGGCATAGCTGAAAACCGTCCTCCCCATTTCGGTGAGAGCTAGCCGGCGACCTGATCGGGCGAACAGTTTCTCCCCAAGTTGATCTTCCAGAAGCTTCAGCTGGGCGCTGATGGCAGGCGGGGATACGAGCAGCTGTTCGCTTGCCTTCTGGATGCTTCCTGCCCGTGCAACACTCCAGAAATAAAGCAGGTGGTGGTAATTCAACCATTCCATTCAATCCCTCTCCTTCGGTCCCACAAACTTAATAAACTATTAATGAATTCTTCCTCATTATCTAATTTTATTAACGCGAGTTTGATCTTAGAGTGAAAACATAATCGCAACAGCGAAGGAGGAGGACGTAAATGCACATTGTGATGCACATGAACGACATTGATCTTGCTGAGGCTTTCACTTCCTACGTCGAGCGGCGGCTACGATTTGGGCTTGCCCGTTTTGGCGCACGCGTGGGCGAGGTCACCGTACGCATAGGGGCGGACGGCCCGGCAGAACGACAGTGCCGCATTAGCACCGAAGTCTTGCCCTTTGGTCGCGTGGCGGTGGAGGAAAGGGACCCCGATCTGTTTGCCGCGATCGACCGGGCGACAGGCAGAATCGGCCGATTATTCGGTCGAGAGTTGGAACGAGTCCGGGATGCAAGGGTCGGGCGCGAGTCGGTCCGCCTCGCGGCATAGCAGTCCGACGACACGCCCCGGCCAGCACCGAGAAATCGGTATGAAGTCTCGCAATTTTGAGGAACTTAGGAGAATGCCTTACAGGGGAGGAACAATCGTGGAAGATAAGAACATAGCGATAACGCATGCAGACTACATTCGCCTTCAGCGGCTGGTCGAATCATCAAGACAGTTTCGCCACCGGGATGCGAAGCATCTCGACGACCTTGAGCAAGAGTTGGAGCGTGCCGCCATCATGAAACCTGGCGAGGTTCCGAGCGATGTAGTGACGATGAACTCTCGAGTGAAGGTGAAGGACCTCAACAGCGGGCGGGTAACAACGTATCAGATTGTTTTCCCCGGGGAAGCTGACATCGCGAAGAACCGTATCTCGGTGCTGGCCCCGATCGGGACGGGCCTGCTTGGCTACAGGGCTGGTACTACGCTTGAATGGCAGGTCCCCTCGGGCATGCGACGCTTCCGCATTTTGGAAGTGGAATATCAACCGGAGGCCGCCGGTGTAGCCGCCTGAGAAGCGAGAGCAGAGTTAACCTCGAACCGATGCCGACCAGATGCAATCTCGGCCACCGGTTGAAGACACGCAAAAGGAGGACGAAGTTATGGATGCTTCGCACATCTTGGTGGGCGGATTGACCGCCATCGCCATTGCTCTACTAGTCTGGATAGAGATTCGCTCGCGGCGCAATGCGGCCTTGCCAGAGCAGGACCCTCATCCGCCCGGCACAGCCGAAGTACAACCGCCACCACAGAAACGAGACAGCAGGGGCCGAAAGGGGCAATGATGGCCGAATGGGTGCTGATTGCGGTAATCGTGCTCGTTCTGGCGGTTCTTGTTCTCGCTGGCTTCATCTTTCAATGCGCTCGCTGCCCGAAGTGCGGTCGGCTTCCGCTCGATGAACACTACTGCTGAACATCGAGCAGAGTCGGCCGCCTTGCTCCTCGCTGCTCCGCGGCTTGTTCTCGTAAATTCGGAAAGGAGCGGTCGGATAAAATCCGTTTAGGCCGGCGAATCAACTAACGAGGGAACAGTTTGGCAGAGGCGATTATCGAAGCTCGGGCAGTCGAGAAGTGCTTTGTTCAGCCCGAGGGCGGCAAGATTGAAGTCATTGCGGCCACCGATCTCGCCGTTTATCCGGGAACCATCGTTGCACTGCTCGGGCCGTCAGGATCGGGTAAATCCACTTTGCTTCGCATCCTTTCTGGCCTCGCGCAGCCTTCCGCCGGCGAGGTCCTGTGGCACGGGAAACCGCTGGATGGTCGAATTCCTAATGTTGCCATCGTGTTCCAGAGCTTTGCGCTCTTTCCCTGGCTAACCGTTCTGGAGAATGTCGAAGCGGCTCTGGAAGCGCTCGGGATGGATACATCTGAGCGCCACCGACGGGCTCTGCGAATACTCGATACCGTGGGCCTGGACGGGTTCGAGAGTGCTTACCCGAAAGAGCTCTCTGGTGGCATGAAGCAACGGGTCGGTTTTGCACGGGCACTGGTTGTCGAGCCGGAAGTGCTGTTCATGGACGAACCTTTTTCTGCGCTCGATGTGCTGACCGCTGAGAACCTGCGTGGTGAGCTTCTGGAGCTGTGGCTGAACAGGAACATGCCGACCAGCACGATTTTCATCGTCACGCACAATATCGAAGAAGCGGTCCTGCTGGCCGATCGGGTCATCGTGCTTGGACGTAACCCCGGGCACATCCGCGCAGACTTCCAGTTGCACTTGCCGCATCCGCGCGACCGAAAAGCTGCCCGATTTACCGAGTACGTCGACTACATCTACACAGTTATGACACGCCCTGAGGTTGAAGTTCCCCCGGTCCCGCAACGAAAGCCGCTGCGCAAAGAAAAATTCCAGATGCTGCCGCACGCGCTTCCCGGCGGGATTAGTGGTTTCCTTGAATTGCTCGCTGACCGTGGCGGACGCGACGACTTATATCAACTCGCAGACGAGCTGAACATGGAGGTCGATGACCTGTTACCTACCGTAGAGGCGGAGACATTGCTCGGGTTTGCCACGCTTAAGGAAGGAGATGCGGAGATTACAGCTCAGGGCAGGGCCTTTGCCGAGGCGGACATTCTCACGCGTAAGGTGCTGTTTCGTGACGCCGCTCTGAACAACGTCGCCCTGCTTCGTGTGATGGATAACACGCTTCGTTCGAAATCGGACCATACCATGGAGGAAGAGTTTTTTCACGACATGCTGGACGAGCACTTCACCGAGGCGGAGGTCCGGCGCCAACTGGATACGGCGCTCAATTGGGGACGCTATGCTGAAATCTTTGACTACGATTCTGAGACAGGGCGACTGCTGCGGACCGACGGCGGAGCGGAATCGAAAGGCCCTGCAGAGTGAAACGCGTCCTCGGCAAAGGCGCTCGCTTTCTGAGGGGCGGACCATGGTCGTTGCTGCCTTTGCGCACCTGGTCCTATGCCATCGATCTGTTGATCTTCGCTGCCGGCTTGGCGCTGTTTTATGGCCTGATTACTGTGGCCCGCACCTGGCTCGGTCCGGTCACACCCCGAATTGAAATCGATCGCAGCCCGCTCGCCCTTCCTACATACGCTGGCTACTCGCTTCTGCGGATCGTCATTGCTTACCTGCTCAGCCTTGGATTCACGCTCGTCTACGGCTACATCGCTGCGTATAACTCCACGGCCGAACGATTCATGATTCCGCTGTTGGACATCTTGCAGTCTATCCCGGTCCTGAGCTTTCTACCCGGCGTCATGCTTGCAATGGTGGCCCTGTTTCCGCAACGTCAACTCGGCGTCGAGTTCGGCGCCATTCTGCTGATCTTTACTGGGCAGGTGTGGAATATGACGTTCAGCTTCTATGCCTCGCTAAAGGGAATTCCGAAGGAGATGCGCGAGACGGCGCGAGTGTACCGTTTCAATAGATGGCAACGGTTCCGCGCGATGGAACTGCCATCCGCAGCTATCGGCCTGGTTTGGAATTCCATGATGTCGGTCGCAGGCGGTTGGTTCTTTCTCATGGCTTGCGAGATGTTCGTATTGGGTGACCGTGATTTTCGTCTACCGGGACTTGGTTCCTACTTGCAAACGGCCGCTGGCGCGGGCGATACGGAGGCGATCCTTTGGGGCGTGGCTGTGATGGTGGCGCTCATCGTTCTGCTGGATCAATTTATTTGGCGGCCAGTGATTGCCTGGAGCGAAAAATTTAAGCTGGAACAAGTCGAAAGTAGCCAATCGACGAAATCATGGCTGCTCCAATTGATCAGGCATTCTCGGCTGGTTTCGCGCCTGTACAAGAAAACCGTTGCACCAGTCGCCGAGTGGCTGTCCTTGCATTTCGCCAGGCACGGACTGACGGCACCACCGGACCTGCGGCATCAGAGTTCGTGGCGAAAATGGACACCCCGCCTTTTCGCAGTGGCATTCCTCGGGGTGGTCCTTTATGCCGTGGCGCGTGCCGCGATTATGCTGGCAGGCCTCGATCGGTCGGAATTCAGCCAGATCGGGATGGGTGTGCTGGCCACGTTCGTGCGCGTCAATGTTGCTTTAGTGATCGGCGCGGCATGGACCATTCCTGCCGGAGTTGCTATCGGTCTCAGTCCACGGCTTTCCCGCATCGCACAACCCCTGGCTCAGATCGCCGCTTCGGTTCCGGCGACTGCCTTGTTTCCTATCGTGTTGCTGGTGCTCATTCGGCTTGGCGGCGGACTGGGAGTCGCTTCAGTCGTTCTGCTGCTGCTGGGAACACAGTGGTACATTCTCTTTAATGTCATCGCTGGCGCTAGTGCCATACCCAGTGACCTTAAGGAAGCTGCTGCGGTTTTCAAGCTCAGCTCTGCCGCGAGGTGGCGCAAACTCATCCTCCCTGCCATTTTTCCGTATCTGGTAACGGGACTGGTCACCGCATCCGGGGGCGCCTGGAACGCCAGCATCATTGCCGAATATTTCCACTTCCGAGGCCAGATATTCTCGACGGTGGGGCTGGGCGCCGTCATCAGCCGGGCAACCGATTCTGGCAATTTCAACCTGCTCATTGCGTCCACCATCGTAATGGCGGCCCTCGTGGTGACCATCAACCGCACTGTCTGGCGCAGGCTCTATGCTTTAGCAGAGTCGCGCTACAAACTGGAGGGCTGAGCGGCTCAACGGCCTGGAGTGCAGTAGAACCCGCTGAGACGTTTGCCCGAGCGCCTGCAAATCCAGCGTATCCTGAGCCTGGCCTGCCGAAACGGCTATCCCAAACGCTCGAACGCTGTGCTAAACAAAGTGACCGTGTTGGCGCTGTGGAAACAGCGTTCCAAACCAGTAAAATAGGCGGATGCGCAAGCAGTGGGACAATTCGGACCCGGTAGCGCGCGCACATTCTTCCCAAGGCCAGCCTGAGTTCTCCAATTGGGACGGCTCTCCGCTCCGCGTCCCTGCCCGCCTCGCGATCGGCGCGCTCAATATTCAACCGGCTACCGTCCTTGCGCCCATGGCGGGCGTGACCGACACCGTATTCCGCCGTTTCATCCGTAACCTTGGTGGGTGTGGCCTGATCATGACCGAATTCACCTCGGCTGATGGAGTGCTTCGTGGCAAAGACAAGAAAGCAAAACGTTACCTGCATTTTTACGAAGACGAGCATCCCATCTCCGCGCAACTTTTCGGCAGCAATCCCCAGGTCATGGCCGAGGCCGCCCGCATGGTCGAAGCTCTCGGCTTCGACCTGGTCGATCTGAATCTTGGCTGTCCCGCTAAAAAAGTCGTCAGGTGCAACGGCGGTTCCGGCCTGCTTCGCGATCTACCCGCCATCGGCGCGATCTTCGAAGCGGTACGTGCCGCCGTAAAAATCCCCTTCACGGTGAAGTTTCGCGCGGGATGGAACGACCAGGAGATTGTTTGTGTCGAACTTGCTCGCATGGCCGAGGATTGCGGCCTTGCCGCCGTCGCCCTCCACGCCCGCACCCGCGAACAGGGGTACAGCGGCAGCGCGCGTTGGGACTGGATTGCCGCGGTAAAAAACGCGGTGCGCATTCCTGTGATCGGCAATGGGGACATTCGCTCTCCCGAAGACGCCTGCGCCATGGTGGCCCAGACCGGCTGCGATGCCGTGATGATCGGCCGAACCGCGCCTTCCAATCCCTGGATTTTCCGGCAGATTGAACAGTACATCGCCATCGGCAGCTACGATCAGCCCTCCGTGGGCGATCGCTACCAGATGATTCGTACGTATTTCCAGATGCTGATTGAAGAAGAAATGCCCGGAGCCGAAGGCAAGATGAAGCAGTTCGCTTCCTGGTTTACGCATGGCGTCTCAGGGGGCGCGTCGCTGCGCAAGTCCATTTATGAATCGAAGAATGCCCCGGAGATCCTGAGCCGCGTAGAAGAATTTTTCGAAGATCGCCTGTCGAGTCATGCTTGCGCGGAAGCGATTCCGGTAGGCTTTCCGTCGTCACCTTAAGTCCGCTGCTTGCGTCAAGCCCATCTTCCCCGGACTCACTTCCCGCACATAGCCCCACGGCACGTTCGGATCGTGGGTAAAAACTGTCAGCCACCTCTGCGGAATGGCACGCGTGTAATATGCCTTTCGGCTCTCGATCGTCTGCAAAGGAAACAAGTCATATGCCATGACCCATGTGACGTCGAGATGCGCGCTGGTTGGAATGAGGTCGGAGATGTAGCACGCCCTCCTCCCGCCGCTCTCGATAATGACCGCCTGCATGTTGGCCGTGTGCCCGGGAAAGATTTTCACGGAAATCCCTGGCGCAATGTCCCAGTCCCCCTTTAGCAATACCATTTGTCCGCTCTTGACCAGGGGATCATAATTGTCCGTCATGTAGCTAACCGCATCGCGCTCGAGTTGCCGTCGCGCATGTTGCCACTCGCCTTCCTGCACGTAGTACTTTGCCCGGGGAAATGCAGGCTGCACCACGCCGTTCTTGCGCACCGTGTTCCAGCCGCAATGATCGAAGTGCAAGTGAGTGTTGATGACCACATCAATCTCTTCCGGCGGCACACCGGCCTGGCTCAGGTTTTCGAGCAGCTTAGCCGGCTGACCGAAGATCTTCACCAGCCGGTCCGGCATCTTGTTGCCGATGCCAGTCTCAATCAGCACGTTCTGCTTGCCGTTGCGTACGAGCAGCGAATTCAGTCCTACGGTGATCCGGTTTTCCTCATCCGCCGTGACTCTTTTGGACCAGAGCGACTTCGGCACCACTCCGAAGAATGCGCCCCCGTCCGCCACGTACGTCCCATCAGAAACAATGCTTAGTTCGAAGTCTCCAATTGTGGTTCGCTGCATGTCTTCACTTGCCTCGTATGCCAGGACGCAGAACAATCGTAGCCACGATCATTCTCGGTGACGGCGGGCTCTGAATTCCACCATTTCAAGTTGCGCGCTTGCTCATTAAAATTTGCCGACATCTCGGCAACATTACAACTACTATTCGCGATCGAAGATTTTGTGTTGATCTGTGCACATCGCGGGCAGTAGACTTTCTCCGCGCTTCGTCCATCGACTTCTGCTGCTGCCTTATAGGGTCGGCGCCAAGCACTGTGCCTGAAGGTCGGCTTGAGGTCAGTCTCGATGCCCATGCTGTGCGTCAGGGTTCTCTCCGCGAGCATGGGCATTCTCATCTCTGAGTCCCGCTTCCACTCCGGCACGAATATGTTTGTGGCATTGCTCCGACTCTAATTGGCTGGCAGGAACAAGTCGGCGACCCTGAGAGCCAGACCTTCCGGCTGAAGATCGGCTCGGTTGCACAAGACCAGAACCGTCAGCCGGTCCGCTGGGAATCGCTGGATGTTGTTGCGGAAGCCGGCTGTTTCGCCGTAGTGGAACATGCGCGAGTGTCCGCGGTAGGGCGCGAGGAACCAGCCAAAACCGTACGCGATCGGTTTATCGCGCCGGTCGCGCACCATCTCGCCGTCCCACCGTGCCGGCGTAAGCGCCGGTTGCATTGCGTCTTCGCTCAACAGTGTGTGATGGTCGAGGGCACCGTTCCAGCGGACCATGTCCTCGAGCGAAGTGTAGATTCCCCCATCCCCCAATGTTGCCGACGTTGGGCTCTGATCGGTTTCCTTCCACCGGTCGCCCTCCTTGCTGTGACCATAGGCGCGATGTTGCACTTCGTTTTTTCCCTTCTGGTATGCGACGGTGTTGCTCATGCCGAGCGGGGCAAAGATGCGCTCGCGCAAAAAATCGCCGAATGGCTGCCCTGAGACCTTTTCCACGACCTGGGCAAGGACCACGTAACCGGAGTTGCTGTAATCCCATTTCGTGCCGGACTCAAATTTCGTGTGATTCTGCTGTTTCAATAACTGCAAAACCTCTCTATCTTTGATCTGCGGGATCGCGTTCTCCGGCGTGTTCTTGTCGGGCATCCGCATCAGGTCCTCATAATCCAGCAATCCAGACGTGTGATTGAGTAACTCGCGCATGGTGATCTGCTTGCCGTATTCGGGAAAATCGGGGAATATATCTGTGAGTTTTTCTTCGTAGCGCACCTTGCTGTCATTCACCAGCAGCATCAGCGCGATAGCCGTGAACTGCTTGGTCAACGAGGCGAGCCGGAAATTTGTGTGCTCGTCGATCTTGTGCAGGGTTCGCAAATCGGTGATGCCGTACCCCCGCTCGAAAACCACTTTGCCATCATGGATTACAAGCACCGCGGCTCCCGGGGCACGGTCCGACTGTAGACCAGCGAAGACAGCGTCGATCTGCTTCACCGGAGCATAGCTTTGTGGGGTGGCGTCCTGGGACATAGATATCTGGGACAAAACCAGCATACCCGCGATTAATGCGAAGGGAAACGCGCGCATCAGCATGCTCGCGATTTTAAAGGCAAGGCGCGGGGGAGGAAACCCACAAACCGACCACAGCTACAGCATGCCACCTGTGTTTACCGCTAACAGGTTCAAGGCCATCTCCAGCTTGGTGATGGCTTGGCCCAGTTCAGGATGCTCACCAATCCGCGCGCGCAGAGTCTGCAATAGTTGATGGGCGCTGGCTACGTGCTCTGCGGCTGGCTGCTGGCTCTGTGCCGCGTCATCATTCGGGTTGTCCATCGGCTCCCCTTCACTCCCCGATTCTAGTCCCGCTGGAGAACACCGGCACAGGAATCAATTCGCCGCGGCTCACTCAGCTTTGGCCGGCGACAGCTCAGGTAATTCCGCAGCTCCCTTCTCGTGCACAAGCGGGCTGTGAGGCGCGCGTGGCATGGTGGTGATCGCTACCACGCTGACCAGGATACATAGCGTCCCAATCAGCGTGCGGGCCCCCACTGTTTCACCGCCCAGAAGGTAGCCAAGCGCAACCGCTACCAGCGGGTTTACGTAGGCGTAGGTGCCGACTTTGGTCGGGGATTCATGGTGGAGAAGCCAGAGGAAGGCGGTGTAACCCGCGATGGAACCTGCCAGGATGAGATAGATTAACGCCAGCCACGCGTTCGTGGAGATTTCATGGACGTGAAATTGGCGGAACTCTCCGGCAATCAGCGCAGCAAGCAGTAGCTGGACTCCACCCGTAAGCATCTGTGCGGCGGAGCTCATCGCTTTCGACTTGGGTAATGGCAGCTTACGGCTCCAGATCACCGCTACTGACCAGGAAAGAGCCGCGATAGTGAGAGCCATCGCTCCCGCGCGATTGATGGGCTTCTCGCCGAGAGAGAACGAATGATTGGTCAACACCGCCACGCCGCCGATCCCGATCAGCAAGGCCACTGCAAGACGAATCGTCAGCCGCTGGGTGCGGAGAAAAAGGATTTCCAGCAGAGTCATGAAAACGGGAATCGTCGCCAACACCACCGCGGCCACTCCTGACGGAACGCGCTGCTCGGCCCAGAACAAGCATCCGTAATCCAGGAGGAAAATCAACGCTCCCATCATTGCCGAAAGGCCCCACTCGCGTGCCGTGGGGCTAGGCGCTCCGCGAAACCTCATCCAGGCATAAAGCAGCCCGCCGGCCGCGAGGAATCGCATGCCAGCCAGTAACAGTGGCGGGACATGCTCCACGCCCACTCGGATGGCCAGGAACGTCGATCCCCAAACGAAGTAAATGATGGAAAACGCGAGTACGATTTTCCACCGCGCCGGGCGGACTGCGGCGTTCATCAGGATTTCCTCCCAAGAGCACGCGAAGCGGTCGACAGCCCGTCGCTAGCCATGGCTGAATAGACGCTCCACGCAGCGCCGACGCTTCCGATTTGCCCTATTAAAAATTCTGATAACCACGACAAGTTCCGCTCATAGCGTTTCGCCAGGCCAACCCGTCACCCTGCCGTTATCCTTAATCCGTAACCGGTTCAGTCAGTTGCGTCCGCAAGCTAATCCCCTGTTCGTGTCCCGGAGTGCTACCATTTTGCTCTTTGAGAGTGCTCATCTCGGATTCCCATGACCAGAGCTTCCCGCGCGGTCGCCTCGCCTCACATCGTCAGCATTGAAGATTTTCGTCCTGCGGCTCGCCGCCGTTTGCCAAAGGCGGTATTTGACTACCTGGATGGCGGCGCGGAAGGTGAAATCACGCTTCGGGAGAATTGTCGCGCATTTCAAGACGTAAATTTCCGTCCGCGCCACGCGGTCGCCTTTGCCAACTGCGACCTGCGAACCACTGTTCTAGGCTGCGATCTTTCGCTTCCCTTCCTGCTGGCGCCGGTTGGTTACAGCCGGCTGATGCATCCCGATGGCGAAGTCGGCGCTGCGCGCGCCGCGGGCAATGCCGGAACCGCTTACATTTTGTCCACGATTTCCGGCCATCGTCTTGAAGACGTGAAGGCCGCGACTTCAGGGCCCGCGTTTTACCAGCTGTATCTCATGGGTGGCCGCGGCGCGGCGGAGGCCTCGATCCATCGGGCGCGTACCGCCGGATTTTCAGCGCTGGTCGTCACCATTGACACCGCGGTTGCGGGCCTGCGCGAGCGCGATTTCCGCAATGGCATGAAGGAGCTCATCAGCGGCAGTCCACTTGAGAAACTCCCATTCCTGCCTCAGGTGCTCTCGCGTCCCGCCTGGCTTTTTAGATTCCTGCGCGACGGCGGCCTGCCTCATTTACCGAATGTTGTCATTCCGGGACGAGGTCCTATGGCGCTCATTGACGTGAATGCCGCCTTGGCCGCGGCCGCGGTGACCTGGGCCGATTTCCGCTGGATCCGCGAGGTCTGGGGAGGGCCCATCGTCGCAAAAGGCGTGTTGACCGCCGATGATGCGCGTTGCGCAATTGACGCAGGTGCTTCGGCCATTGTCGTTTCCAACCATGGTGGCCGCCAGCTCGACGGCTTGCCCGCTTCTCTGCGAGCGCTGCCCGAAGTTCTTGAGGCGGTCAAAGACCAAGCCGAGGTCCTGATGGATGGCGGCATCCGTCGCGGCGCCGACATCGTGAAGGCCCTTTGCCTCGGGGCTCGCGCTGTCCTCTGTGGTCGCGCCTATGCCTACGGATTGGCAACGGCGGGCGAAGCTGGGGTCACCCGCGCTATTGAAATTCTGCGCGCCGACCTGGATCGCACTTTGCGGCTGCTCGGCTGCCAGTCGGTTTTGGGTCTCGATCGCTCATACATCCAGCTCCCGCAGAATTGGTGCTGATATGCAGCATCAGAACTGATCGCGCGCAACCCCTGGCCCACCGCATTGTTGTTTATTTCTTGCCTAGCTTTCCGTATTGCTTGATCTCTCCATCAATGGCGACGGCAATATAGTGACGGGTGTTGAGGTCGAGAAACTGCACTACCTGATGTCCCTGCCGCGCCAAGGTACCCCAACGGCTTGGCTTGTATGGATTCTGCTCTATGGCGGCGTATTGGCCGCCATTCATCACGAATTCAACTCTGCGCAATCGGTTAGTCCCGGTGCGTTGTACGCGCAACGTCTGGTCGCTCACGGTGAGCTCAGATTGCGTCATAAGCGCGGCAGCAATTTTTTTCATCAACTCAAGGTCGAGCATGAGCAATCCATACCGCTGCGAGGACTCCGCACCGTGCAGGCACGCAGGCGATCGCCTGCATCTGCAACATCCCGGGGCCAGACATTATTACCTGGTCGCGCCTTGGGCCGACGCTGCCAGCATGTACCACGCGCCGTGCGGCAACCACTGTTCCGACCATCTCCAGTCATTGTCCGCTCCGGTCTCCCGGTAGGTCAGGTTGTAGTCAATGTCGTTCTCGTCGCCAAATCCGCTGGTGATCCCGTTTGAGATGCCACCCGGCGCGTTCGTGAACTCCCATGAATCGAAAAACATGTAATGTGGGTTGTTGCGCCCCACGCCATTCATCATCGACGAGTCGAATGGGTTCAGCCCCAGGATCCAGTTCAGCTGGTTGTCAGCGTAAACGATCAGCGCTTTTTGGAATGCCGGATCATCTTTGCAATGCGGCGCTGCCAAGAGCGCCGCTGAAGCCAGTGAGGCCAGACGCGCGTTCTCCCCTTGCCACCACGGTGCGGCGTCTGAATTGTGGGGAAAGAAGAACGAGGTGCGCCGCCTGCCGGTTTTGTCCTGAACGTATTGTCGCGCATAGCCAAAGGGATTATTGACCTCGGCGGTCACCGCTAATTCATGTTGTAGGGACTTCTTGACTGTCGCGATCACTTGATCTCGGCGAGCGCCATCGGCGATCTCTGCGTAATAGAGCAGACTGACCACCGGCAAGCCTGCATCGGATGCGTGAAAGAACGGCCGGTCGCCATCGTCCGCGCGCCAATAGTTCTGCTGGTCACCTCTGCTTATAAGCCGGGCGATTAGATTCCCTGCGCGCCGATCTGCCGCTGCCTGGTATTCCGGTTTGTGTGTCGCCCTGAACAGTTCGCTGGCCGCCATCAGCGCGCAAAAATCGTCAACGATGTTTTCCTTTCCATCGTTGGTCATCGCCGGATTGTTCTTCTCCAGGTAGACGAACGCGTCCTCGGCGGCCTTGCGGTAATCGGAGCTGCCGAATTCTCCTGAGAATGGAAACGTGCTGGCAATGGCGAGCGCGGCGATGGCCACTCCTCCTCCCGAGCGATAGCTCACCTCGTATTCGCGATCGTTAGCGGCTTTCTCCACCATGTCGCGCGGACCCGTATCTTTCGATTTGAAGATGCCGAACTGCTTCATCTCCCCCGCCACTCGGCGGCCTTGCGGGAGTTGATTCACCGGCTCTGAGCCAATGGATCGATAGAACGAGCCCTCCGGATCTTTCACGCGCACCAGGTAGTCGGCTCCGAACATCGCCTCATCGAGCAGGCGGTCCTGGTAACGCCTGGAGTACGGATTCCCGCGCCGCTGCAATTGCTGCTCGCTTTTGAAAGCGTTGTAGACCACCAGTGGAATCTGCTGCGGATTGAAATAAGTCGAGAATGAAAGATGCGACAGATGCTTGCCGTAGTCGCCAGTCGCGTCCCACCAGCCGCCGTGCGCGTCGAGGGTCCCTGTCTTAGGAGGATCGAACGGCGCGTGCCGATCCGCCTGATCCATCAGGCCGGAACTGCGTTCCTCCTTGAAATAATAAATCGCGTTCGAAAGCGTGTTGCGTTCCAGCAGGTCTGTCTGGATGAGGAATGGGTATGACCTGACCGCGCCTGTTCCCGTCGCGCATTCCACGTAGTAAGTGCCTTCGGTTGCGAGCGGTTCAAAATCAAAGGTCCAATAGTTCCAATCCCGCCACTTGTCCACATGGCCAGAAACTTTCGCCGGGGCAGAGAATACCTCCTTCCCGTTCGTCTCGTTCTTAACGGCGCAGTCCCATATCCGGTCGGCCTCCTTGCCCTGAACGACGGCGTGCTTCGGTCCAATCGCTTCATATCCAACCTGGTTGGTCAGGATCTTGGCTTCGCTGCCGCTCTGTCCTGCACAAACAATGCTGATCAGGCAGAGTGACAGAATTGCGCATTTTCGCAGCATGAAACTCCTCAGCGCCGCATTGCTTTGCTAACCCGTAACGAACCTAGCACAGCAAGTAAGATCGAGTCAGGTATCGCGGTCACACATCGCCACCAGGCGCTCCCTGCGTTAACCGAATTCTTCGCAAAATGCTATCTTGGAAGCTCATGTCGGCTCCCAATTCTCTGTTTGTACGGGCTTGTAAGGCCCAGCCAGTCGAGCGCACGCCCGTATGGTTCATGCGCCAGGCGGGGCGCTACATGGCCGAGTACCGCGCCGTGCGCAAAAAGCATTCCCTCATCGAAATTTGCAAGAAGCCGGAATTGGCCGCCGAGGTCACCATCACCGCCGCCGAAGCACTCAACGTGGATGCCGCCATCATCTTCGCCGATCTCTTGCTGCCGCTCGAAGTGATGGGCCTGCCATTTCGTTTCGAGGCAGGCGAAGGTCCGGTCATTGAAAAACCGTTGCGCGAGCAAGCCGACGTGAGCCGGCTTCGCACCGACCGCGCCTCTGACCTCGGCTACGTATCAGACGCCATTCGGATCGTGTGCAAGCATTTTGCGGACCGCCTTCCCATGATCGGTTTCTGCGGTGCGCCTTTCACGCTGGCAAGCTACATGATCGAAGGCGGCGGCTCGCGCAATTACGTTCACACCAAAAAAATGATGTACAACTCGCCTGCGCTCTGGGATGAGCTCATGCAAAAACTGGTTGCGGTCACCGGAGAATACGCCGCGAAACAGGTTAATGCCGGAGCCGACACCATCCAGATTTTTGACAGTTGGGTCGGCTGTCTTAGTGTTGAAGACTATCGCCGCTACGTTCTGCATCACGCGACTGCGCTGGTGAAACAGTTGCAGAAGACCGGCGCGCCCATCATTTACTTCGGGACTGACAGCGCCACGCTTCTCCCGGCCATGCAGGAGACGGGCGCGGAAGTGATCGGGCTCGATTGGCGCATTCCTCTGGACGCGGGTTGGCGTGCATTAGATCACAAGGGCGCCGTGCAGGGGAACCTCGATCCCGTGCTCCTTTTTGCCCCTTGGCAGGAAATCGAAACCCGTGCAGAAGACATTTTGCGCCGCGCCAATGGGCGGCCGGGTCACATCTTCAATCTGGGACACGGCATCCTGCCGGAGACGCCAGTCGAACATGTGAAGGCCCTGGCAGACTTTGTTCGTGAACGTTCCGCCAAGTACGCCACCGCTGCACGCTGAAAAGCGACGCCGCGGCCCAAGGACCGGGAGATCCCGTTGACCTCGAACCCGAATCGCACGGCAGTTCTTCTTCTGGCCCACGGAAGTCCCGAGAAGCCTGAAGAGATCTCGGAGTACCTGAGTCACGTGACCAGTGGGCGCTCGATGCCGCAGGCGGTGGTCGATGAGATTACGCATCGATACACTCTCGTTGGCTTTTCACCTCTTACCTTCTGGACGTTGAAACAGGCTTCGCAATTGGCCGACCAGCTCCGAATGCCCGTGTTCGTGGGAATGCGAAACTGGAAGCCCTTTATCTCTGACACGGTGCAGAAAATCGCGGGTGAAGATTTTGAGCGGGTAATTGCCGTCTGCCTGGCGCCGCAGAATTCGCGCACCAGCGTCGGTCTTTACCGCCGCGCGGTTGAGAGCCAGAACAACTCGCATTTTGCAATGGACTTCGTAGAATCCTGGCACGATCACCCGCTACTGATCCGGGCTTTCGCCGAGAAGCTGCTCTCCTCCTGGCCTGCGGCCTGCTCGGAAGCGGGAACCAGGCTGCCGGTGATTTTCACTGCCCACAGCGTGCCCGAACGCACTATCACGGAAGGTGATCCCTATCAGGCGCAGGCGCACCAGACGGCGGCACTCGTTGCCAAAGAAGCAGACCTGGCTCTGGAAGACTGGGCCTTTGCTTTTCAAAGCCAGGGCATGTCCGGCGGACCATGGATCGGCCCATCCGTCGAGGAGACGATTCTCGGGCTCAAGCAGAAAGGCCATGCGGGATTATTCGTGCAGCCGATCGGGTTCCTTTGCGATCACGTGGAGGTGCTCTACGACATCGATATTGCCTTCAAAGACTTCGCGATGAAAAACGGCATGCAGCTCTGGCGCGCACAGTCGCTGAACGAGTCGCAGACGCTGACTTCGGCACTTGCCGACATTGTGCGAACAAGGCTGTAGATTGCAGGTGGTGTAAAACTCTGGCTGCGGATTCGCATCCAACGATCCTGACTTGCACGGTATCAGCCTTGAAATAGGAAGCGCCAGCGAAGCGGATGAAATCGATTCTGCTCCGGAACCGGCTGAGCCCTTTGATCCTTACAGCGTAGCCTCATGCTTACCCGCGAACGCATCCTGAAGCACATCGAGCGCCAGCCCAAGCACAGCGCCGGCTACAAGCAGTTGCTGCGCGAGTTGGGAGCACATGGCGCGGAGCGCCGGCAGCTTTCTGAACTTCTGTCGCAATTAGTGAAGCAGGGTGAGTTGCTTCAGGTTGACTCCGATCGCTACGCTTTACCGCAGGCTAAGAAGGGCCAGAACGTCGTCGTTGGCCGCCTCAGCCTGCATCGCGACGGATACGGTTTTGTCATTCCGGATCCCGCGTCACTCGACGCCAAGCTCAAGGCGCGCCTCGCCGGCGACATCTTCGTGCCGCCCCACTTCATCGGCTCGGCCATGCACGGGGACAGGGTTCTGGTGGAAATCGGCAACATACGCCCAGATGGCCGGGCTGAGGGCCGAATCCTTCGCACCGTTACGCGAGCTCACCCCACCGTGGTTGGCAAGTTCCATTACGGGAACCGGCGGAACCATGTCACGCCGATGGACGAGAAAATTCACCAGGAGATCATTATCCCGGCGGGGCAGGAATATCCCGAGAGGGACTCGGAAGATGCTGACGGCGCGGGCCCAACCCGGCCAAAGAAGGGCAGGAAATCAGTCCATCGCGTGCTCGGCGAGGAGGCTGCACGTCGCGCGGAATGGAACGATCTGGAGAACGTGATTGTTGATGTCGAAATCACCGACTGGCCTACGGCGACTCAGAATCCCCGTGGCAAGGTCACCGAAATTCTCGGCTACGAAGATGATTTTGGCGTGGATGTCGAGATCATCATCCGCAAATTCCACTTGCCCCACCGCTTTCCCTCGGAAGTGCTGCAGGAGGCGCAGCAGGCGGAAGGAATTATCCCCGCCCGCGAGATGCAGAAGCGCCACGATTACCGCCGGCTATCCATTGTGACCATCGACGGCGAGACGGCCCGCGACTTCGATGATGCCGTAACCGTCTCCACCCTTGAGAACGGCAACTACGAATTGCAGGTCCACATCGCCGATGTGGCGCATTATGTCACTGCGAACTCCGCCCTCGACCAGGAAGCGCGGCTGCGCGGCACCTCCGTCTATTTTCCCGACCGCGCCGTTCCCATGCTGCCGCTTGAGCTGTCTACCGACATCTGCAGCTTGCGGCCGAAGGTCGACCGCCTGGTGTTGTCGTGCACCATGGAAATCGATCACCAGGGCCAGGTGGTCAACCACCGCCTCAATGAAGGCGTAATCCGCTCCACCGAGCGCATGACCTATACCGATGTGAACGCCGTTCTCGAAGGCGATGCCAGTACGCGCAAACGCTACGAGCCGCTTGCGGGATTATTCGAGAATATGCGCGATCTCGCCATGATTTTGAATCGCAAGCGCGAGCGGCGCGGCTCCATCGACTTCGATTTACCGGAGCCGGTCATCGAGTTCGACGAGTTCGGCCTCATGAAGAGCGTGACCCGCTCGGAACGGAACATTGCCCATCGCATCATCGAGGAATTCATGCTGGCAGCGAACGAATGCGTGGCGCACTTTCTCGAGAACCGTCGCGTCGCTTCGCTTTATCGTATTCACGAGAAGCCTGATGCCAAGCGCGTTTACGACTTTGAGGTCATTGCTTCCACCTTCGGCTATTCGCTGGGGGTCGGGCCATTGCCCATTCACCGGGTGCAGCTGAAGACCGATCGCCGCGCGTCGCATGGCACCGGACGGCGTCCGCGCGAAATCGAGGTCCCGAAAGAAGTTCACATTACGCCGCGCATGTACCAGAAGCTCACGGAGAAGATTGCCGGCAAGCCTGAAGAACGTATTCTCAGCTATCTCATGCTGCGCTCCCTCAAACAGGCGCGTTACTCGGAAGAAAACGCCGGACACTTTGCGCTGGCGGCAAATAGCTATACTCATTTCACCTCGCCGATCCGCCGCTATCCCGACCTGATCGTTCATCGCATTCTCAAAGATGTGCTGCGAGAAGACAGTTCAAATTCCCGCGCCGAACAGCAGCAGCAACGCCCTGAGTCGAATGAAGGCGCGCCTTTCCCCTGGTCCAAGCGCCGCGACCGCGAAGCGCACCAGTTGGCGATCGAGCCTTTGGGCGGACCCGTTTCATTAGACGAACTGCACGCGATCGCAGAAGAGTCCAGCCAGTCCGAGCGGCGCGCCGACGAAGCTGAGCGTGAACTGATGGAGTGGAAAAAGGTCAAATTCATGCAGGACCGAGTAGGCGAAGACTTCGATGGCTTGATTATCAGCGTGACCAAGTTCGGCTTCTTCGTCGAGCTCACCGATCTTTTTGTTGAAGGCCTGGTGCCGCTCAATACGCTCACAGACGACCATTACGTTTACCACGAGACGACGCGCGAGATCATTGGCCAGCGCTGCCGCCGCACCTACAGCCTGGGTCAGAAGATTCGCGTCATCGTGGACCGCATCGATCCGGTAGAAAAGAAAATTCAGTTCGCGGTGTACCAGGAACCGGCGCAGCAGGTGAAGAGAGGCCGCAGGCGATGACCGCAGGCATGCGCTGAGCTGAATAGAATCGCATCAGCAACCATGCTCGTGTGAAGGGACGTGCGTCTCTATTTAACCGCCATGGCGGATTCGCGAGCCGGAATGCAAGGTCCCAGTCGATTCTGGAATATCATTCGCGAGCGCGACAATTCGATATAAGCGATCGGCAGACGAGTGTAGTCTTGGGACGTGAACCACGGATTGCAAGATTGGCAACAGAACCAAGCCGTTTGGCGCGCGGTTCCGGCATGAGCTGCCATATCGTGCTGCAGTAAGCTTATGCTGCTTTCACGGGCCCGGACCCCGGCGAGGGCTCGAGCGTCACCTTGACCCAGGCCGCTTCTCGTTTATCGAAATTTTTGTGGGGATCGATGACGTCGGTTAGCGGCCCCTGTTGAGTGAGCAAACGACTGGGCCGAATCGCATTCATGCGCACCAGGTCCACGAGCTTCGGAATGTACGCACGGTGATTGCAGTTGCCCATGTTAACTTTGAGGTTCTTGTTCATCGCATCGCCGATAGGGAAATGCTTCACGTGGGCGGGTACACTCCGATGATCGAGAGCGTACCTGCTTTAGCACGTTTTATCAGGCGGAGATCAGCCTCTTAGGTCTGACGCCCGCGCCGCGTGGCTTTTCCGCTACGTAAAAATGACGCAGCAATTTTCGTTCGCTAGTAAGCGTGTTCACCGTAGAGAGGAATTTTTGCAATCCCTGAAAAGTGGCTTCACCCTCCATCGCCACCAGCGCAGGCCGTCTCGCCTGTCGTGCATCATGCCAGCGCTTCGCGATCGCCGCTGCGTTGGCTGTCGTGTCTGTAACACTCACCAGCCGAAATTCCGCGTTCTCGAGAAGCCGTTCATTCTCTCCTGGCGGACTGAAGATGTAGTAGCCAATCGAACTGCGCATGGCAATTTCCTGATGCGAAATCGTGCCGCCGATAATCAGCGCATCACTGAACAGAAACTTTGCTCCGGTGCGGATCACGCGAAAGATTTCCCGCAGCGTATCCTGCCGCCCAGGTAAGTGGCACAGCACATCGTTGGCAAACGCCGCATCGAAAGTTGCATTGTCAAAGGGCAACTTCTGCGAAGCATCACCCTGCTCGAACCGCACTTGGGCTGATACGCCCTGCGCTTTCGCAAGCTGGTTGGCGGTATCGATGGCCGCTCCGTTGGCGTCGATACCGAGTACCCGACAGCCGACCGTCGCAGCAAGTTGTAAGGCATATCGCCCCGATCCGCTGCCGATTTCCAGCACATATGAGTCACGATTCAAACCGAGCATGTGTGGTATTTTGTTCGACTCCTCCGTGTCCACCCAACTGGTCTGACCGAGGTCCTCACCGTACGTTTCCAGTCGAATCTCGCGGTATACCGCTGACCAATAATTGCCATAAGCGTTGTTATAGAGATTTACGTTGGATTGCATTTCAGTTTCCAAACCAGGATCAGTTAAAGCAAAAAGGAACAGGTTACGATGTCACACCCGTGATCGGCAACGAGAATACCGGCAAGTGTAACTGCGATTGAGGACTGTTCAGGAATAGGTGTCCATTTCCGCAGGCTCACAGCATCCTTGTAATTGTTCTCAAACAATAATTGTAAGCATGGTGAGTCGATCGCTCCATCGTTGCTGCCGTCAATCCCACATTTACATTGTGCCGCTTTTGTTACTTTTCCCTGACAAACAAATGACAGACCCCCTGCACCTATTCCCGAATGTCAGAATCCAATCCCTTAAATGCACTGAAGACGTTCTTCATATCTAGGCCGCGACTTGCGATTACACAACAGTTGCCTCCCGCGGCCTGGAGCGCTCTTATGTAGCTCTATTAGCGACTCCGAACGCAATTCAAAGACAATCGGTAAGTACCGACACCTAAGGAGAACTTATGAAAAAATTTCTATTCAGCATTCCTCTCGTCATTGTGGCCCTGTTCGCACTCGCGGCAGGAGCCTGGGCCGAAACAGGCGACATTGTCGCCACAATTAACCAGGATTTCGTAGCATCTGGGCAGTTACATCCCGCAGGAACATACAAGGTACGCCAAGTCTCGGCGGGAGCGCTGATGCTGCGAAGCCAGGAGACGGGAGCTTCCGTATTCCTGCTTCCTGCGGTGCACGACGACGCCCTCAGGGGTCGCCAACTCGAAGTGAAGCTAAGACGCGCCGGGGATTCGTACTACCTGAGCGAAGTGGTGACGGATCTGGGGGTCTACAGTTTTACCACCCCGAAGGCTCTGACGCGTATGGCCAAGACAAAAGACCACGGTTTGATGACCGCTTCAGGAAGCAATTAAGTTCGAATAGGGGCAATGCAGTTGCGGTGACAACAAGAGCCAGGCGCCTGGCTCTTGTCATTTCACAGGACGGAAAAATACCGCATAAGCACACCTCCAATAGCGTGACGGATTGCTCCCCGCGGGAATGTTGCCGATAGTCGTACAATTTTTAGATGGCTTATAGATTCGTGCCCGTCGTGGCCTGCCTGCTTCTCACCGCTTTTGTTTCTGCCCAGAGCACACACTCCGACATTCGGCCTCGCGCTGCAGACCTTGGTCTAAAGGTCGGCATCCTGCCCGCTGGACCGCTGAACGCAATCACCGATGTTGCCGGCGTCGGGGTCGGGCATTCCACCATTATCCAAGGTGACAATATCCGCACGGGCGTAACCGCGGTTCTGCCACATCCCGGCAACTTGTATCGAGAAAAAGTTCCCGCTGCGATTTATGTCGGGAATGGGTTTGGGAAGCTCACCGGGTCCACACAAGTCGAAGAAATGGGTAATATCGAGAGCCCGATTCTGCTCACGAGCACCACGAGCGTGCCGCGGGTTGCCGACGCGCTTACCGGCTACATGCTCAACTTGCCAGGCAATGAAGATGTCTTATCCTTTAACCCGATTGTTAGCGAGACCAACGATGGATACCTGAATGACATTCGCGGCCGCCACATCACTCCGGACGATGTTGTCGCCGCCATTAAGAACGCAAAATCCGGGCCAGTCGAAGAGGGCAGTGTCGGCGCGGGGACCGGGACCGTAGCGTTCGGATGGAAAGGGGGGATCGGAACTTCGTCGCGAAAGTTGCCGCAGAATCTTGGCGGGTACACGGTCGGTGTTCTTGTGCAGACAAACTTCGGAGGCGTGCTGACAATCGCCGGCGCTCCCGTTGGTGTGGAATTGGGCCAGTATTACCTGCGGAAGGAATTGGAGGAGCAAAGCAGCGGCAAAGATAAGGCCGATGGGTCATGCATGATGATCGTCGCCACCGATGCACCTCTGGGTTCCCGCAACCTGAAGCGCCTGGCAGCAAGAGCCTGGTTGGGGATGGCGCGGGCCGGCAGTGCAGCTTCGAACGGCAGCGGAGACTATGCCGTCGCATTCTCGACGGCACCGCAGTTGCGGACTCGCAGTTCCGACAAGTCGCCCACGCAACGTCTCGAGCTGCTGACCAATGACGCGATATCCCCGCTTTTTCTGGCCGTGATCGAAGCCACCGAAGAAGCCATATACAACTCCATGTTTCGAGCAACCACGGTGACGGGCAATGGACACACGGTGGAAGCATTGCCCATCGACAAGACCACGACGATACTGCGGGAGCACCGGTTGATTAACTAACTCTATCACCTGCGACGAATGCACTCGCCAGTGTAGGCATGGCGAAGCAGCATGCAATTGGCGCTGCGCCATGACCGGGTGAGCGTTAACCTGCTGTCCATGGCGCCCCGTTTGTTGACTTTGGTTCCCAGCGCCCCCTACGATAATCCTTCGAGGCCGGGGCCCTCGCAACTTGCTCGGTAAGACTATCTCGCATTACCGCGTCATTGAGAAGCTGGGTGGCGGCGGCATGGGAGTAGTCTACAAAGCCGAAGACGCCCAACTCGGGCGATTTGTCGCTTTAAAGTTCCTTCCTGAAGACCTCGCCGGGGACCCACAGGCACTCGAACGGTTTCGCCGCGAAGCCCGCGCTGCCTCTGCCCTGAATCATCCCGGGATCTGCACAATCTACGAAATCGGCACTCACGAAAGTCAGTCCTTCATTGCCATGGAGTTCCTGGAAGGGACGACACTGAAGCACCAGGTCAATCTGCGTCCGCTGGAAATCGGCGTACTCCTCGGCTTCGCCATTGAGATCGCGGACGCGCTTGAAGCAGCTCACGCGAAAGGCATCATCCATCGCGACATCAAGCCGGCCAACCTTTTCGTCACCGACCGCAAGCACGTCAAAATCCTTGATTTCGGGCTGGCGAAAGTTGCAGGCCAGCGCAGCAAGCTTTTAGAGCCGGCTGAAGTTACCGCCGGTCCCACCTTGGCTGTCAGCGTCGAGCATCTCACTTCGCCCGGTTCTGCCCTGGGTACAGTGGCGTATATGAGCCCGGAGCAGGCGCTTGGAGAGGAGCTGGACGCGCGCACCGACCTCTTCTCTTTCGGCATCGTCCTGTACGAGATGTGTACCGGGCGTTTGCCATTTGAGGGCACGACATCAGCGGCAATTTTCAACGCAATTCTGAATAAGACTCCAACAACGCCCGTCCGCCTCAATCCAGAGCTTCCCCCGGAGTTGGAGCGCATCGTCAACAAGGCGTTGGAAAAGGACCGCGATCTGCGTTACCAGACTGCGGCCGAAATGCGCGCCGACCTTAAGCGCCTGGATCGGGACCGGCGTAACTCGCCCAGGCAAGCCGCTCCAGAGGCGGGGGACAAAGGGGCGTCACCGGCACTACCCGTCGAGACTGCCCCAGCGGTCGCGAGCGCCAGTACCAGAAAGACACGGCCCGCGCTTCTCGGCGTTGCCGCGCTGTTCGTGCTGCTTGCGGTCGGGATCGCCTCTTTTATTGCGGGCCAACGAGGCGCGACCACACCTGTACCGTTATTTCGTGAATTGAGTTTCCGTCGTGGCGCCTTGTTGGCAGCGCGGTTTGCCCCGGACCCACGCTCGGCGGTCTACAGCGCTGCTTGGGAGGGAAGTCCGGAAACTGTTTATATCAGCTCGCCGAATTCCACCGAATCCCGCGATCTTGGACTCTCCGGAACAGAGGTGTTGGCCGTTTCCCCCGCGGGGCAAATGGCCGTAATGCGCCGCTTTCGCCTGAGCGACAATCACTTCACCCATATTGGCACGCTGGCTCAGCTTTCGATCGGCGCGGACGCTCCACGCGACTTGCTGGACAATGTGGAGGCTGCGGATTGGAACCCGGACGGCAATACCCTCGCGGCGGTTCACGTAGTTAAAGGAGAAAGCCGGCTGGAGTACCCGATCGGCAAGGTGCTTTACGAAACCGCCGGCTGGATCAGCAACCCGCGATTCTCTCCCAAGGGTGATCGCCTGGCTTTTATCGATCACAACTTGTTGGGCGACGATGGCGGCACTGTAAGCGTGGTTGATCTCAATGGTAAGAAGACCGATTTGACGGAGCGCTGGTCCAGCGCTTTCGGCCTGGCGTGGTCGCCTTCCGGCAATGAGATATGGTTCACAGCAACCGCGACAGGCTTCAGTCGGTCGCTGCGCGGGGTCACTTCGTCTGGCAAGTTGCGGGAATTGCTCAGCGCCCCAGGCACACTTACCCTCCATGATGCGGGCGCGGACGGCCGAGCCCTTATTTCACGCGACGCCATGCGCGCGGGGGCGGTTGGCCTTGCCCCGGGAGAGGACAAAGAACGAGACCTGAGCTGGCAGGATTGGACTGTCCCTAACGATATCTCCGAAGATGGCAAGCTCGTGCTGTTCGTGGAGGCTGGCGAAGCGGGTGGTGGACAGTATGCGGCATTTATCCGCGACACCCATGGTGGATCTGCCGTTCGCCTGGGCGAGGGATCGCCGGTCGCGCTCTCACCGGATGGTAAGTGGGCCCTTGTCCTGCGGCAAAACTTATCGCCTCCACAGTTCGCGTTGCTGCCCACAGGAGTGGGACAGCAAGAGATGCTGTCGACCAGCAACATCGTTCCGCAGACTGGCCAGTTTTTCCCGGATTCCAAACGCATCCTGTTTTTCGGCCACGAACCCGGTCACGCATCTCGCGTTTATGTAATGGCCCTTGGTGGTGGAAAGCCTCAGCCGATCACTCCGGAGGGCTTTTTGCTGGGTTCGCCGCATGCTGTTTCGCCGGACGGCAAACTTGTGGCGGCCGTGAACAGCGATGGGATTGGATTGGTTTCCACCGAGGGCGGTGAACCCCAAGCGGTCCGCGGTACGCAACCCGGCGATCTCCCGCTGCGCTGGGCCAGGGAACCGGGTACGTTGTTGGTCGGCACTCGCGGCGAGACTTCCTGTCCGGTCTGGCGACTGGAGATTCAAACAGGGAACAGGACACCGTGGAAAACGTTTAGCCCGGCGGACGTTGCAGGGGTGGTGGGCGTCGCGTGTCCCCGCATTGCTGCTGACGAGCAGCATTATGTTTTCGGCTATGTCCGTGACCTCTCGGATCTATTCCTCGTGGAGCACCTGAAGTAATTTTGACACCTCACGCCGAAAGCGAAGCGTTCCAGGATCAAGCGGACAAGTATGCCGCCTATTTGGAAACGGCTGAAGGCCGATTGCGCCTCGACCTCGCATTCGCCAACTTGCAGGAGATCCTGCCGCCCTCGACAGCATCTTTGCGCGCTTTGGACATTGGAGGGGGCACCGGCGCCCTAGCCGTACGCCTGGCGCAACTCGGTGTACAGGTAACGCTGCTGGATTGTTCCGCGCCGATGCTGAATATCGCTCAAAGCGCCGCGCAGGCAGCGGGCGTTGCCGACAGAGTTGCGCTGAGACACGGTCATGCTAGCGAAGTAGCGAAACTGTTTAACTCTGAATCGTTCGATGTGATTCTTTGTCACAACCTCCTGGAATTTGTCAGTGATCCCATCACTGTATTGCGAGGTGCGGCTCGCGCCTTGCGAGATTCATCGGCAATAGTGTCGGTGCTGGTGCGCAACCAGGCAGGTGAGGTGCTGAAGGCCGCGATCAAAGTCGGCGATTTGGCCAGGGCGGAATACAACCTCAGCTCTGAGTGGGCACAGGAGTCCCTGTACGGAGGCAGCGTCCGACTGTTTACACCAGATGGATTGCGCGCGATGCTGAAAGCGGCGTCGCTCGAGGTCTCTGCCGAGCGTGGTGTGCGCGTCATCGCGGACTACCTGCCCGCTCAGATGTCTCGCGATAGTGAGTACGAGCGAATTCTTGATCTGGAACGCAAGCTGGGCAGCCGAATGGAGTTCGCCGCAGTAGCCCGGTACACGCAATGCCTGGCGCGTCGCGCGAGTCTGATGATGGAGGACCGTGCATGAACAACGTCACAGCCCAGGCTTTATCGTCGACATCTCGCCCCCTCGTGTCGGACGCCGGTATCTCGCTGGGACTGGGTCTCACCAATGAGTGCAATCTCACATGTGCCTTCTGCTACCGCGATCCGACGCGGGCGGATCGTCTCTCCCTCGATCAGGTGAAGTCAGTCATGGAATGCCTGCCCGTACGCTCAGTAAATCTCGGCACGGGTGAAAACGGCATGCACCCGGACTTCAAGGCTATATTGGCCTATCTGCGATCGAGACCGGTCAAGCTCACTATCACTTCGAACGGCCATAGCGTTGCTGTTTTGAATGACGATGAACTGCGCGCCTTCCGTGACATCGAGTTCTCTCTCGATTACCCAACGCAGGCGGAACAGGACGCTCAGCGCGGATCTGGTAATTGGGCATTGATCCACGAGCAGGCAGAGAGGTGTGTGAGGCTGGGCGTAGCTGTAACCATCATTGCCGTGATGATGAAGCCGAACTATCTGCGCCTGGCGGAAGTGGCACGCGTAGCCAAACAGTTCGACGCTCCCTTACGAGTGAACGTTTACCAGGCTGTGCGATCAGACGTGTACGCGCTGAGCTATGAGGAGTATTGGGAGGGTTTCCAGCGACTCTTTGCAGAGACCGAGGTGATTGCTATCGGGGAACCGCTGCTTCGAGCGATGGGGGGCCTACCCCCGCTCCGAGCAGGTTGTGGGATGAGTACCGTGCGGGTGACCCCGCGAGCCACAACGCAGCCGTGCGTCTATTGGCCCGGATCGGGTGAACCGCTTTCGGAGTTGATGTCCGCAGGGCTCGACATTCTGAACTCAACTTCGTTCGAACAGGCAAGAACACTTCCTCAAGCCTGCGAAAGTTGCGAGTTCCGGGACTCGTGCCACGGCGGATGTGCTGGACGGCGACGCTTGCAAGGTGCGCTATCACAGCCTGACTACTATTGTCCCGTGATTCGCGGGAAACGCCCGCGGCTGCAGGTCCGCATGGCCGCTAACCGTGATCTGCCCAAGGTAAGCAGTTCCTGCACGACTGTGGTGATTGCCAGGTAGTTCGAGTCGCTGGTGTTGGGGCCAAGTCGAATCACCAGCCACTATCTATTCCGCTTTCATCCATTTATCCGAACCTGTCAGCTTAACCGAGACATCGGAAATGAAGATGTGCAGGGGCTTGCCATCGGCAGTGCCCCGGTGCTCCGTTGCGATAAGCAGAGGACCCGCCTTTTTGTACCCCGCCCATGTTGCGGTAACGAGGCTTGGCTTTTGGGGTCCGCCGCGGTGGTACACCATTTGCTGAACGCGGTTGTCCTGACCGAGGTAGAGGTCCCAAGTATCGCCGGGTGTGTACCCGCCATCGGAAGGGTATTTCACTGAGACCAGCCGGGCCGACCCGCTGCCAACCGGCAGCTTATGCATCCCTTGATCGGTTACTGTGGCGCTTGTGTCCCAGTAAGCGTGCAAGGGGAACAGAAGCCAATAGTTGTCGTTGATGAAAGATGGATCGACTTGATTTTTCACAGCATCAGACTGGCTGGTGAGTTCGGAGCGCAGGTAGGTAACCTTGACCGGCTTGCCATTCTTATCTGTCCCTTCGTAGGAAACTTTGTTGGTCTTGGGCTCCCACTCCCATTTGTGAGCAAGTTTGAAGATGCCGGGGATTTCCCCGTTCCAGGTGTAGCGGATCGCTTCAATTTGCCCATAAGAATCGAGACCGTATGTTTTAGCGAGCTGTTCTACAATCGGCGGTCGCGTCTGCGCCCAAGAAGTCGCAGCAAGCACGAGCGCGACAAAGCTTACCAGAGGCATCACCTTTGCACGGTCGTTCATCATGGGTTGCTCCTCGCTGAATTGAATTGACTCTGGGTAGATGATAGGCAAACCGTTCCGGATACAGTTATCCGTGTTTCAGCGACGCATTCAGTTTCCACGGCAACTCGGGCGTGCCTGTTTTCTGTTGCGATTCGCGATGCGATTTTAATCGGCCGGACATCGCGACACTGCAGGCCGCTTGAGCCGGCGAACTTGCATGGTTGCAATCGCCGCCCCAAAGCAGCCGTACTCCAACAGCATAATCCAGCCGGGAAGTATCCAGGGATGTCCAAGCGCGCGCAGATGCCACACGTAGTAGGTCGGGATAATACTCACCGTCCAGATCATTAGGGGCAGCGTCCTGGCGGAGCGCAGGAACGGCAGCAGCCACAACAGGTACCACGGGTACACTACCGGTGCACAAAGCAGCGATGCTGCCATAGGCCAGGCTAGTGCCTCGGAAGAAACTTCAGCGGAATTCCTTCTGAAATAAATCGCCACCAGAAAGCCGGCGACGGCTGCGAACGCAACCGCAGACTGTGGAGAGGCCAGCCGCTCCAGCATTGCAAACAGCGGATCATTAAAACGAAAACTGTGCATGTAAGTGCCGAGCGATCCGATGGGAATTCGCCCATGGTGTAGAAATGGCATATATAAGAATCCGACAATGATTGCGGTCAGGGCGGCATCACGGACGCGAACACGCTTCCAATAAAGTGGCAGCAATACAATGGGAAGCAATTTCACGGCAATCGCCAATCCAAATCCCAGCGCTGCAAGCGCCCGCCAACGACGTGATAGGGCGGCGAACGATACCAGCAGCAGCAACGCGCCGACAATATCGACATGACCACTTCCCGCCACTTCCGTGGCCAGCAGAGGATGCCAGGCATACGCCAGGACCCAATGCGCTCCTTGTCCAGTACTACCCAGGAGCTCCAGTAAAACGAGCACGATTGCAAAGTCGCAAACTACAAATGCTAGCTTCAGGGCAAAGGTGGACTCCTGAATCGCGGTTACGGCACGGAAGAAGAGCTGAGCGCCCGCCGGATACGGACTCGATAAGTCTGGATTGTTCAGCGTGCGGGTTTCCGGCGTGTGCAACCCGCTGAGTGCAGGGTCGCTGGGTACGACGATGTAAGGGTTATAGCCCAGCCGCTGCACGCGGCCATCCCAAACATAGCGATGAACGTCGTCATCCGGGCCGGCAGGCAATCGCAGGAACAGGCCGTGCCACACAGCGGCCAGCAATAGGCCCACTACGACGACGCGCTTGGGGAACCTTGGTGTCGAGAAGAACTCACGCGTGGCAAGGAGATACACGACGCCGGCACATGCCAGGGAAGCAAGGAACGACGGCGAACCCGGGCGGCTGAACTGACGTGAGCAGATCGTCAGCGCAACCAGTAATGCGGCTCCAAGGATGTACAGCCTGCGGGCTGGGGTGAGCCTCACAGCTCTCCGTAAACTGGCCTTAACTGCGCCAACACGTCTCTCCATTGCGCCAACCATGCTGCCGTCCTCGGCGCCTTGGCAGGACAGAGCTGCAGTTCTTTGTCGAGCCGGATCAGGTCCCACGCCACATCGATGTCGTAAAAGGGATCTGTAAATGCCACGGAGAGCTGCAGAGAGCGAGCGCGTGCCAGCAGGAGGTCAAGCGCACTTTTAGTGCCCATGCCGTCGTTCTGGAAAAGCGTCGGATGAGTAGACCTGGCGCCCACGAGATAGTAGCCTCCGTCGTGTGTGGGCCCGACCACCAGATCGCATGTGGCCAGAGCCTCGAAGGCGCGCTCCAACACAGATGCCGGCAGATGGGGGCTGTCGCTGTTGAAAGCGATGATTCGTTCTCGACCAGCGTTCGCGAACTGCGCGAAGACCGAGTCCAGGCCCGCCGCCAAGCCTTCCCCCGTTTGCGCTACAACGCGCACTCCCTCACCGACGAAGCGCGCCAGATCGTCAACATCGGAGGCAGGGCACATAGCCGCAACCTCGACGTTGTCGAGCGACTGCGCCAGCGCTAACGTGTCGCCCAAAAGGCAGCGATATAGTGCAATAACCGCGGCAGACGGAAAAGTTCGCGCCAACCTGGTCTTGACCAGACCGGGTTTTGGTGCTTTGGCCATGATAACCAGGGTGCGACGCGCTTCAGGAAGATCGCCGTTGTTTTGGTGGGGGGATCCCATAACAGATCGCGCTGTCGGGCGTCACGCAGGCCGCGGTGTGCCAGTCCGTCGACGCCGGAAATAATAACCCACTATGAGGCTGAGGATGAACCACGCCGCTCCCATGCTGCCCTTCACCGTGCCACTGATTTTCGATTTGCCAATTCGCGGATAATAGCTGACCGGCACCTCGACGATCCGGTATCCCTGGAGAGCGCCTTTTAGGATCATTTCCACAGCCCACCCGTAAGTAGCCTCTTCCAGCGCGAGTTGCCGGAGGACGTCGGCACGTGCAGCGCGAAACGGACCGAGATCACTGATCGGGAGACCGTACAGAAGCTTGATCAAGCCGGCCGCGAGCCAATTACCAAACACAGCGTGCCACGGTAGTGCTCCCCGTAAACGTTGCTTACCGAGACGGGAACCCAACGTGATATCCGCACGGCCCTCGGTAATGGGAGCGAGCAGGAGCGATAGTTCGGCAGGCCGATCACTGTAATCTCCGTCAAGGAAAACGACTATGTCTGGCGCATCGGCATTCGCGATTCCCGTAAGACAGGCGCGTCCATATCCGCGCTGGGGTTCATGAACAACGCGTGCACCCACGTTCGCTGCGATCTCGGCGGTACCATCACTGGAGTTGCTGTCAACAACCACCACCTCGGTCACGAGATCGTGCGGGAGATCGGCGAGGACGCGGCCAATCGCCGAAGCTTCGTTTCGTGTAGGAATAATGACGGACACACGCACAGGGCGTTGACTCAAATCACCACCATGGAGAGTTCGGGCGCCGGCGCGCAAGCCAGGCGTCAATGCCCCATACTCTGCCTGCACTGCCGATCGCGAGGGCAAGCGAAGCGAGCACGGGAACCAGCAGTTCCCAGATCCACGCGGTGCCCCACTCCGAAACCCACAGGCTTCCAAGGTAAAGGAATGCAACGAAAGCGGCTGGGCGCGTGAGCAGACCGACTAGAAGCAGGACGCCAAGCAGGATTTCGGTGACAGCTTGAGCTGGCGCTGCCATCGCAGCATGGCTTGCCGCCAGACCCATCACCGCTTTCCATGCGGTGGGCGAGTGACTCGCCTTGATGTAGTAGTTAATCAGGCCGGCGTAGCCTGCCGGGGTGTAGAGACCTTTCCCCAGGTTTTCAAAGAAGACCCACACGAACATAGCGCCGATCGTAAGCCGCACGATGGCCAGACCCTTTGCGGATTGCGATTGGGGGACGATTCCAGGCGCATCATATCGCGCTACGGTTGCGTTTGTGGTCATGGGCAAACCTCGTACCCACAGGATGCTATACCAGATCAGGAAACTTCGACAGGCACGACCTCGTCCGCCGGGGAGATTATGCCTGGTGCTTGCCGAAAGGCCGTGCTCACGGCCTCGCGTGCGCCGGTTACCGGTAAAATCTTTCGATGTGGTCGGCGCATTTCCGCATCAGTGCCTCATCGTTTTCGCTGGTTTCGTCCGAATTTCATCGCGGCCGATGCCACACTCAAAATTTAAATCTTGATTAATAAGGAGTGTCTCAATGAGGCTGCGGGGTTTCTCGTTGTTGCTGCTGCTAGTATTGCCGCTGTGCCTCTGGGCCGCCGAATCGACGTCCAACGCGCAGAGGTTCAGTGCACCCAGCCGCAGCTTTCGGTTCACTTACAGCTTCACCGTAAAGGACATTCCGCCAGGCGCTAAGACCGTGCGCGTGTGGGTTCCAGTAGCACAGAGCGATGAACACCAGACTGTGCGCGTTCTGTCTATCAACGGACCTGTGAAAGGGAGAATGACCCAGGATACCGAATACGGCAACCGGATGATGTATGCCGAGATGCAGAATTCCGCCCTGGGCAAGGCAGAGTTCACTCTCGAGTACGAGGTCACGCGACGGGAGTACTCGCGCGGAGATTATCAGCAACTCGAACGCAAAGACCGCAAGCCAAGCGTGGTGCCTGCATCGATGAACCGGTTGATTGCTCCTGACACTTTGATTCCAACCGATGGCAAGATCAAGGCGCTCGCGGTCGACGTGACCGGATCGAAAACGGGGACGATCGCGAAAGCCAGGGCAGCCTATGACTACCTTTTCACGAACATGCGCTACGACAAGACGGGCTCAGGGTGGGGGCGTGGCGATGCGGTGTGGGCCTGCGATGCAAAGCACGGCAACTGCACCGACTTCCATTCTCCATTCATTGGCATGCTGCGGGCGGAGGGGATTCCAGCCCGCTTCGACATTGGCTTTCCGCTGCCAGAGAATAAGGACAAGGGAGATATCGCGGGCTATCACTGCTGGGCCGAATTCTATGCGGTCAAGACCGGCTGGGTCCCGGTTGACGTTTCCGAGGCCTGGAAAGCAAAGCAGAAGGAAAATTACTTCTTTGGCGCCGTGGACACCAATCGCGTACAGTTCTCCACCGGCCGCGACATCACACTTTCCCCTAAGCAGGATGGCCCCCCGCTCAATTACTTCGTCTACCCGTATGTTGAGGTCGACGGCAAGCCCTACGAAAACATCGACAAGCACTTCGGCTTTGAAGAATTAAGGGCGTTTTGATCTGCAGGCGCGGTTTGGCGCGAAAAATTCGCTTACTTCTCTGAGTCGCGGATCAGGACAACGTCGGATTCGACGTGGCCGCGAACGATTGCGAGTTGCTTGCCGTCATACGAATAGTCGAAGTTGCGAATATATTCCGACCTGAAGTCGGTGAGCTGCTTCCCAGGCGAACCGTCAAGGTGCTGTAGCCAAAGATTGTCGGTTTGACCGTCGCGAGTGGGATAGATGATGCCGGTGCCATCGCGCTTGAACAGGATCGGCCCATCGCCGAAGAATGTAGCGTACTCTGCTCGGGGCCGTTCAAAATCCAGCAGCCGGCTGGGCTGGCTGGAATCCAGAGACAACAACCCCAGCTTCTCCTTCGTCTCACCCATACGATTAGTAATGATCGCTGCCAATTTTCCATCTGGAGAAGCCGCGATACGTCCGAAGACCGGGTAATCGCTAATCTGGTGGGATGCGCCGCCCTCGAGGGCAACAGTGCTTAGCCTTGAATCTGCGTCTGCGTATAAGACACTTTTAGAGTCGCCAGAACAGGTGGGAAGAAAATCGAACTTCCCTTTCGTGAGTTCCTTGACATTTCCACCGTCCGCGTCGGCCCGAAAAAGATGAGCTTCAAATTTGCTTCCTGATGAAGCCGCCGAGACGAGAACGTGTCCGTCTGCACAACTGTGGGCGAAGCCGGGAAAAGAGATTTGCGACAGAAACGGGGTTCTCGTGCCGGAGCCAGGATTGACCAGGCTGACGCTGCCTCCGGAGACAGAGATTAAAAGCTGGCCATCGCGGGTCCACGCGATTTCGTAGCTTGGCGCTCCCTCCATGCTCAGCTGCCGCGCCTGGGATGCGCTGTCACCATCGGAAATCACGTAAGGAGCCATATGCGTCTGCCGTTGAACGCTCGCCAGTGTGTGCCCATCAGCAGCGAGGCTCAGATCGGTATAAGCATTCGTATCGCGAGTGACGGCAGACACTTTGCCTGAGGGAAAGGCAACATGGACGATCTGGCCCTGGTTGGAAAAGGCGTGCGTGCACAAAGCCAGCAGCCCGCTACCATCGGGCAGCCATGCCGTCCTCGAGAAAAACAGGTCCTTGGAGATCATGAACACATTGCGCTTGCCGCTTTCGACGTCGAATGCCGCCATCCCGCCCAGGGCGCCGCCCGGCTGGGAAAGGGGCATCACAATGATCTTGCCGTCAGGAGACCATGCCAGATCGGTGACTAGTTCATCCAGCGGGCCGGAGCCAAGATCTCTTTGTTCGGTTCCTTCCACGGACCGGATGATCAAACGGTACTCGCCGACCTTGGGGTTGTTTCCGAGAAGGTAGGCGAATTTCTTGCCGTCTGGCGAGAGACTGATGTTGGAATCGATGTCGGTGACCAGCTTCTGAGGAGTGCCGCCCAGCACTGGTGCGCGGTAGAGGTACTTCAATGACCGGCTGGCAATCTCGGAACGGACGAAATACAGGTAATTACCGTCGGGTGAAAAACGCAGACCTAGGTATGCGACTGGCGCCTCCGGCACGACCTGGGTATTGCTATTAGTGGGGACATTACGGAGCCACAAGCTCTGCTGGCCGCTGTCGTCCATTACATGCAGCAGGTATTTGCCGTCCGGCGAAATGGCGACCAACGTGGCCTTGCCGGTTTCAGTCACTTTGCTGACGCCAAAGTTTTGAAACGGGCTCGGCCGCGAGCGGGACAGGAATGAGTAGACTCCGTAGCCAGCTGCCGCGACCAGTAAAATGACCACGAGCGCGCTGAGCCCGATCCCTACTCTGTGCTGCTTAGCCACCGCGACGACTGCGGAACTGCTACCCGTTTCGCGGGACGGGAGCACGGCCGGAGAGCTACCCGACCCCGAACTCGCTAAGGCGACTTGCCGACTGGAGTCAGTATCGCGCTTGAGCCGCAGCAGCTCGGACCTCATCTCTTTCGCGCTCTGGTATCGCAGTTCGCGATCCTTTTCCAGGGCCCGGTTGATGATGTCCTCAAGCTTTGCCGGAAGATTAGGATTGAGACGTATCGCGGGCGTCGGCGCGCGCTCCAATATGGCATTGAAGATAAGCGCGGAAGTTTCCCCCCGAAATGGCAATGTGCCGGTCGCCATCTCATAGAGTACCGCGCCAAAAGAAAACAGATCGGTACGACCGTCGAGTTCCTTGCCCTTCGCCTGTTCCGGCGACATGTACGAGACGGTACCCAAAGTTGAGCCGGGACTGGTCAGGTGAGGCTGGTCAACCGTGCCCGTCATGGTGTTCGCGGAGCGAATGCCACTGCCCGAACCGATATCTGCCCCGACCTTGGCCAGCCCAAAATCCAGCACCTTTGCATGACCGCGCTCGGTGACAAAAATGTTCGCCGGCTTGATGTCACGGTGCACGATGCCCTTGGTATGCGCTGCGTCGAGAGCGTCCGCAATTTCGCTAGCCAACGAGAGAATCGCCTCGTTCTCCATCGGCCGCCCCGCGATGCGGTGCTTGAGGGTCACGCCATCCAGAAATTCCATGGCGATAAACGCTTTGCCGTCCTGCTCGCCGATGTCGTGAATCGTGCAGATATTGGGATGGTTCAGGGCAGATGCCGCCTGCGCTTCGCGCTGAAAGCGGGCCAGTGCTTGTGGATCTCGCGCAACATCATCAGGCAAAAATTTGAGAGCGACGAAGCGGTGCAGGCGTGTGTCTTCGGCCTTGTAAACCACCCCCATGCCACCGCCGCCGAGTTTTTCGATGATGCGGTAGTGGGAAATGGATTGGCTGATCATGACGAGTGGCGGTGGGCGGTCGGTCACATATTATGGACAAGGCTACTCTTAGTCAATGAAACGCTGTTGTATCCGGGACCTGCGGGCGTCGTGGCTTGAAATGCCTATTTACTAGCCATCGCAGTATACTGCCCGCCATGGAAAACGCTGGGCCAACCGTCACGACGATTGGTTGAACCGGCAGCCATATATCTTTGCGCCGAACCAGGAGACGATGTGGAGCACTCGATAGCAACGTGTTTCTCAGGTAATTCCGCTCGGGCGGTTGCAAGTCGTCTCATGCTGCTGATTGTTTATGTGCTCGCACTCGGACAGGGCGCGGCGGCGCAAACGGGCTTTACGGGAGTCTTTGGCGGCGGCCCGTTTTACAAGAATGCGGCCGCCAACATCGCGGAGATAGAGAACTCTGGATTTACCGAGGCCATTGTCTGGAGCGTCGAAGTTAACAGTGTCGGCGACTTGAATTTCAACGGAGAGTTTCCGCTGACGGCAAATGGAGTGTATATCGGGAATCAGACCCATCCCGATTTTCCCGGGAATATGGCGCAGTTGAAGCAAGGAACGGTGAAGAGGGTCACGTTCAGCATCGGTTCCTCGAATTATGGAGACTGGGAAAACATCACCGCCCTCATCCAGGCGCAGGGGACAGGACCAAACAGCATCCTTTATAAAGATTTTCAGGCTCTGAAGGCCGCGATCCCGGCGCTCGATGCCATCGACTTCGACGATGAGAACAGCTACGACACTGCGACCACGATTAAGTTTGGGGTAATGCTCGGCAACCTGGGTTATCACGCTGTGCCCGATCCTTACACCAACAATAGCTACTGGACGAACGTTGTTGCGCAGATCAACAGTCAACTGCCGGGCACAGTCGATGGAGTACACCTGCAGGCGTACGCGGGCGGGCAGGGAAACAATCCTTGCGTGGGCTGGAATTTCGGCAACGTTCCCGTTTTCCCCGGTTTATGGGACCAGGCAGACACCCCTGCCCAGGTGGAAACCACGATGAGCGGCTGGCATAGCCAGTGCGGCATCGTGGGCGGCTTCATGTGGCTCTATGACGACTTCGTCGGCAATGGTCTTGCGGCGCAGTACGCCAGCGCGATCAACAGCGCGGTAGGCGCCGGCGGCTTCACCCTTTCAGGGCCGAGCAGTGTGTTTCTCAATCAAAGTGGAACCGCCAGTGCGTTAATCACTATTAAGCCAGCCAACGGTTTTAAAGGCCAAGTAGTACTGAGCTTTTCGAAATTGCCAAGCGGTGTGCAGGGAGCGTTCAAAGGGCAAGCTAGCCATCGAACGATGGGCTTGCGGGCTGCTCCTTCTGCCAGCACGGGGCTGTTCCCGCTAACCGTGACTGGCACCTCGGGCAGCATCACACAAACATTCATTTTTACGTTGGCAGTCAGCGCGGCTGTCGGCGCAACTGGATCGGGTATTCAAGTGGATCTTTCTCCGGAATTTAACGTCAACGGAATTTACGAAGACGGAACCAAGTACTCGACTGGCGGGCTGGACGGCGTCGGCTATTCATACTCGGCAACCCTGCTTAGTGCGTCCAGGGTTCTCAACGGCGTGCTGTTCGACTTCGGTCCCGCGAATGAAGCAGACGCCTTGCCTTGCAGCGGTCAAACGATTTCTCTGCCACAAGGCCAATTCGCCAATCTGATCCTCTTAGGGACGGCGGTGAATGGCAACCAGGTGTCCCAGACTTTTACCGTCCGTTACACCGACGGAACAAGTACGCAGTTTTTCCAAAGCTTCAGTGATTGGTTCACGCCGCAAAAGTTTCCCAACGAGTTTGAAGCAGCTGCGATGGAATATCGCAATTTTGAGGACGGCACAAACGACAAAAGGACGTTTAGTCTGTACGCGTATCTATTCCCGCTGGATCCAAGCAAAGTTGTACAGAGCATCACCTTACCCAGCAATTCGAACATTCGGCTGCTGGCGTCGACATTGGCCGCGAGGGCAGTTAATTGAAATCTCATTCCGTGAACTGCCGCCAGACGTAGGGGGAGCGTGCTGCTGATGTGGGTATGCGCTTTTGTTTGGTGGCGGCGGTTGGACTCGAACCAACGACCTACGGATTATGAGACCGTCGCTCTAACCACCTGAGCTACACCGCCATCTGCTGGAACCAACGCCAGGCTGGGAGAGCGTTATCTTGTCTCGCCGCTTTGGAAGGAGCCTGATTCCTGGCCTTTCGCGCCTGCACTCGATTCTAAGAGGCGAAACGAAACAGTGTCAAACCTGTGTTCTTGCTGTTGCCAGCCGCATGCAAGGCGCTCAACCCGCTTCGCTCAGCACCTGCGTCACTCAACTAGCCTTCAGCCCACTTGGAACCATGGGCAATGTGCGAAGGCGGACCCCTGTGGCAGCAAAGATGGCGTTCCCCACCGCCGGTGCGAGGCCGACCAGCGGTGTCTCTCCCGCCCCCGCCGACGGCAGGTCTTTGCGGTCGAGCATCACGGTGTCGATGTCCGGCACGTCGCTGAAACGCGGCAGGCGGTATTCAGAAAAGCGCCCATTCAGAATTTTTCCGTTTGCAAACTCAACCGCTTCAAATAACGCGCCACCCAGGCCCATGATGTTGGCGCCTTCGATCTGGTTGCGCAGATTGTCAGGATTCACGATCGCGCCGCACTCGAAAGCCGTGACCACGCGCACAACGTTCACATCTCCCGACTGACGGTCTACGGCCACCTCGGCGCAGGTAGCCACATTCCCCCCTTTCTCAAATCCTCCTGCGATGCCGAACCCGCGACCGCCGCCGTTCTTGGCAGTACTCCAACCGAATTTCGCGGCTGCTGCTTCGAACACTGCGCGCAGGCGCTCGTTCTTCAGATGTTTCAATCGGAACTCCAGCGGATCCATTTTCGCCTGGTGAGCCAGTTCGTCCATGAATGATTCGCGCGCGAAATGATTTGCCGTGGCGGCCAGTCCGCGATAGGAGCCCTGCCGCAACGGCGAGCGCGTGACGTGAAACACGATGCGCTGGTTGGGAATTTCGTAAAAAGTGCGCATGGCTGCGGCCCCGGAATTGTAATTGTGAAAGTCCCACGCGCTGATCGCGCCATTCTTGTCCAGCGCAGCGGCTATATCGATAACACCCGCGGGCCGGAAGTACGCCCAGGCGAACTCCTCTTCGCGAGTCCAATTCACTTTCACCGGACGCTTGGCTGCGCGCGCCAGCCGCGCGGCCTCAATCGCGGTCTCGCCCGTGTGCTTGCCGCCGTACGCGGAACCCGTGTCGGGCATCAGCACCCGTACATGTTCGGGCGCGATGCGGAAGGCTTCCGCCAGCTCTCTTTGCACTCCAAACGGGCGTTGTGTACCAGTCCAGACGGTTACCTCATCACGCGACCACTGAGCGGTTGCAGAACGCGGCTCCAACGGAGCATGTGCGATGTAGTTCACCATGTAGGTCTGCTGCGATTTCTGCTCGGCGGAAGCGAGCGCCTTCTCAACCGATCCGGTTTCGTAACTCGCTGGTGCGCCGGTCGGATCGCTGTCTTCGACCTCGTTCTTCTTTAAGTAGTCAAACAGTTCGCGGTTGGAGGTTTGCGGCTCGGTTTTCCACTGTGCGTGAATTGCCGAAAGGGCGCGCGACGCGAGCTCGGGCGTGGGCGCGGCCACGCCAACAAAGTTCCCATCACGCACCACAACAACTCCCGGCATCTGCTCGGCTGCGCGTGTGTCCGCGGAAATCAGGGTTGCGCCATAAGCCGCCGGACGCAGAACCTTCCCATAGAGCATGTCCGGTAATTTCTGGTCATAGGGATAACGGTGCTTGCCAGTAACGAAATCTCTCGCGTCGATTTTTGGGACAGGTTTGCCCTGAATAGTCCAATCGGTCGCGGGAATCAGCGGATCCTCAGCTGGAATCTGCTGCGTGAGTTGGTGCCCCTTCACCAGCTGCGCGTACTCGATGGCGCGTTGCCCTGACGGATCCGTTACCTTCCCGTCACTCGCAACCAGTTTCTTACGATCGGTGTTCCACTGCTTAGCTGCTAGATCCACAAGCAGGTCGCGAGCGGCGGATGCGACTCGGCGTAGTTGCAAATTCATGGTGGGCGTGGTGCGGCTGCCAAATGTTCCCATGTCAAAGGGCGTGAGCTTGGTGTCGCCCATAACCATCTGGATTTTTCCAACGGGAACTCCCAATTCTTCCGCGACCGCCTGCGACAGCGAAGTTCGGATGTTCTGACCCACTTCAACTTTGCCCGTGTACACGGTCACAACATCGTTCTCGCCGACGTGCAACCATGCGCTGATCGCAGTTGGCAGCCCTTCTCCGCCGCGCTGTGCTGCACCCGATTCCTGAAATCCGCGCGCATCTTTCAAAACGCAAAACACCACGGCGCCCGAGCCTAGAAACTTGAAGAAGTCGCGGCGGTCCAGCGCAAACCAATAACGCGCGGGAGCACGCAACTCATAGCGTTCCGCCTCCATCGCTAATTGCGGATTCGCATTCACGCTCATGATCTCGACTCCTTGATCGTTCGCGAGGCACGCTGAATGGCGGCGATAATCCGGGGGTGAGTGCCGCAGCGGCAAATATTGCCTTCCATGAACTGGGAGATTTCGTCTATCGAGGGAGAGGGCTTGCTCCTGAGCAGGCCCGCGGCACTCATGATCATTCCCGGAGTGCAGTAAGCACACTGCATCGCACCTTCGTCAACGAACGCCTGCTGCAACGGATGCAATTGCTCACCCTGCGCCAGTCCCTCAATAGTAACGATCTTCTTTTGTGCCACCGCAGCGACAGGCGTGATGCACGACCGCCGCGGCATGCCGTCAACGAGGACCGTGCATGCGCCGCACTGGCCTTCCCCGCAGCCGTATTTGCTTCCCGTCAGGTCGAAGTGGTCGCGGAGTACCGTTAATAAGCTGGTCTCCCCGTCAACATCGGCGGAGTAAGTCTTCCCATTGACATTGAGTTGCGTGAGCTTAGGCATGGGAAACTCCTACGGAGAGTGATGCCCGGCGAAAGTAGTTCAGCGGTCGCAGGCGCCCGCTGTATGCACCTGCATCGCTCTTGATGTTTTAATGATATACCCAAGAGAGAACGAATTGAGGCTGGGCGGATGCTGGCGAATGGCGCAACCAGGGCCGATTGCGGCTGCCGTCAGGCACTGTGCGAGCTGTGATATCGTGGTGCGATAAACGATCAGAGCACGCACCGCACTCCGGTCTAGATTTCCAACCCGAATCGGAGGTTCGACACTACATGCCTATCGCAACGATTAATCCCGCAACGGGAGAGTTGCTCAAGAAGTTCGAGCCCCTTTCCGACGCGCAGATCGACGCCAGGATTGAAATGGCTTCCCGCGCCTTCAGCAGTTACCGCTATACATCGTTTGCAGAGCGCGGCCGCTGGATGACCCGGGTCGCAGAATTTCTGGAAGCCGAAAAAGAAGCATGCGGACGGCTCATGACTCTAGAAATGGGCAAGCCGATTCGCGCCGCCGTGGATGAAGCCGCGAAATGCGCATGGGCCAGCCGTCACTATGCCGAACACGCCCAGCAATTGCTGGCCGACGAAGTAGTACCCACTGCCGCCACGCGCAGCTTCGTTCGCTACCAGCCCCTCGGAGTAGTTCTCGCCGTGATGCCTTGGAACTTTCCCTTCTGGCAGGTTCTGCGCGCCGCCGCGCCCGCTATCATGGCGGGAAATGTGATGTTGCTGAAGCACGCGTCGAACGTGCCCCAGTGCGCCTTGAAGATAGAAGAGTTGTTCCAGCGCGCCGGTTTTCCGCCGGGCGTCTTCCAAACTCTCCTGATCGGATCGCAGCAGGTGGAGCGGGTTCTGGCTGATCCCAGGGTGGTCGCCGCCACGCTTACTGGAAGTGAGGGCGCCGGAATTCAGGTCGGCACCGCCGCCGCCAAGAGAATCAAGAAAGTTGTCCTGGAACTCGGTGGCAGCGATCCCTTCATCGTGATGCCTAGCGCCGATCTGGAACAGGCGGTCACGACCGGCGTGAAGGCCCGCATTCAGAACAACGGGCAATCCTGTATCGCTGCGAAGCGCTTCATTGTCGCCGCGCCTATCGCCGACGAATTCGAGCGCCTCTTCGTACAGAAGATGCAGTCGCTAAAAATTGGCGATCCCTTTGATGAGACGACCGAATTGGGCCCGTTGGCTATGCCGGACGGTGTCACCGGCCTGGAGGAAGACGTCCGCAAAACGCTTGAGGCTGGCGCCAGGGCTCTCACCGGCGGCAAGCGGATTGATCGTCCGGGCAATTTTTTCGCTCCCACGGTCCTGGTCGATGTTCCCCAAAATTCGCCCGCCTATTGCGAAGAATTCTTTGGGCCCGTGGCATCGCTGTTCCGCGCGAAAAACGTTGAGGACGCCATTCGCATCGCCAACGACAGCCGCTTCGGTTTAGGAGCCAGCGTCTGGACTAATGATGACCGCGAGCGCGATCGGATGATCAATGAAATCGAGACCGGTATGGTCTTCGTCAATCGTATGGTGGCGTCCGATCCGCGCCTGCCATTCGGGGGAGTCAAGCAGTCCGGGCATGGCCGCGAGCTCGGGGTGCACGGAATTCGCGAATTCGTCGACATCAAAACCGTGTGGATTCAAGCTGCCAGTTGAAAATCCAGAGGCGCGCAAAGCTCGACGGGCATCTAGATAAACGCCTTCGCACACCACGCCCGCAGGAATCACGCCGCCATCTGACCTATTCAGGCAAGGGTTTCCCCGTGGTTCCCGGCTTTACCCCCGAGTGCTTCTGCGCCTGCGCAATCAGTTCCTGCACCTTTGCTTTGTTCTCGTAGTTCGGATTCGTCTGCAGCAGCTTCTGCCAGGCGGCGACCGCGCCGCTGATGTCCATCTTGCCTTGCCATTTCACCACGCCAAGATTGAACAGCGTATTGGCTTTGTTCGGCTCGTAGGAGAGTGCCTTATTGAACTCGGTTATCGCCGTGTCAGCATCGCCCGTGTACCAGAGCGCGGTGGCGAGATCTGTCCGCACCCCGGTATTCGACGGCTGCGCCTTCAGTACCCGCTGGTAGTACTCAATCGCCGCAGGATACTGCTGCGTGTCGTAATAGATGTTTCCGATCCTGGCCAGCAAGTCGGCATTCAGCGGGTCGGAGTTTAATTGCTCGAGCAACGGCGCGGCCTGTGTATCGGCCATCTTCTTCATTTGCTCCGCTGTCGGCGGCTGTGAGCCCGTACCGCCCGGTGCGGCAGTGCTCGCGGCCTCAACCGACGCTGCGGCCACGGGATTCTGCGATCCCCTCAGGAACCAGCCGCTCCCTATGCCAATGAGCAGGCAGATCACCGCGAAGGTGTAGGCCTGCAGCGTGGTCCAGTTTTCGGATGTGGTATGGGTACTTGACATGGCTTCAGTGCTCCTCGGTCTGGCTTTTCGCCCCGGTTAGTTTGGTCTTGCCGTGCTGCCGCGCGTCAGCAATCAGCTTCTCCACTTGCGATCTCTTGTTGCTCTCCAGCTTGGGATTCGTCTTCAGCAATTTTTCCCAGGCGGTAATCGCGCCGGCCGCATCGCTTTGCCCTTGCCAGCGGATCAGTCCCAGGTTGAAAAGAGAGTTGGCATCGGTCGGTTGATTTTTCAACGACTCTTCCAGCGCACTCACAGCGCCGGCGGCATCGCCGGAGTAATAGAGGCACGAAGCCATCTCGTTGCGAATCGCGGTGTTTTTTGGATCGACTGCCAGCGATCGTTGCAGGTAGGCAGCCGCATCTTTGAACTGGTGCGTGGCTTCGTAGATTCGCCCGGTCTGAATCAGCAGGTCGGCATTATTCGGATCGGTCTTCAATTTCGCCAGCAAGGGCTCGGCCTTTTTATCGGCCATCTGCTTCATCTGCTCGAGCGAAGGCATCTGGTGCATGGCCCCCGGAGTTGGCGATGGGGAAGAACTCTGGGCGGACGGATCTCCCGCTTTGCTTGCGCTGCGGCCCCCGGACCCGCGGGAAAAATAGCCAAGCCCAATCCCGAGCAGCAGGCATACTGCCGACATCAGGTACACCTGTTGCGGCTTCCATCCTGATCCGGACACTGTCGCTGGCGGGGATCCGTTGGTCATGCGCATTTCTCCGGGAGACGCGGCAAGCGCACTGCTGGGCCGCACTCAACCTCACCTGACTAGCTTAATTTCGCGCAAGGCGGGCGAACAGCGTTCCTTATCACAGTCTCATGTGATCGGCATCACAGGGCGCAAATCAATCTTTTCCTTGTTTTCAGGGTACTGAGCTCGGAACCGGACGTTTGCAGCCTGTGAGGACGCCCCCAGCGACGCCTCACTCCCATCCCGCACTCTCATGTACATTGTCTTTTGCTCATGTGGACATCGGTCGTCATGAACCCAGCTATCCTCTGCGTGGCCACGGGCGCCGTCATTGGCTGGACGTTGCTGGTCCTCGCGCTCATCGGCACTGCAAGTTCTACCGTGTTCCTGTTCATGACGCTCGTCGCTGCCGCGCGCTACCGCAAGCTTTCGCAGGCGGCCCGCGGCGCCGTTGCCGCGGTTGAGCCGGGTGCTCTGCCGCCCGTCACCATCCTCAAGCCTGTGCATGGGGCCGAACCGCGGCTGGCTGAAAATCTCGCAAGCTTTTTTGAGCAGGACTACCCGGATTTCGAGATCATCATCGGCGCTCGCGACGAGAATAACGCCGCGCTCAAAATCGCCGGACAGGTGCGGCAAAAATATCCCCAGGTGAAAAGTAGAATCGTGCTCTCCGGTCCGCCTACGTGGCCCAGCGCCAAAATCTTTTCTCTCGATAAGATGATCGCAGCTGCCGGTCATTCCTACTTTGTCATCAGCGACAGCGACGCACTGGTGCGGCCGGATTTCCTCCGCAATGTCGTTACCCCATTGCTTGATCCCAAGGTTGGACTAATCACCTGCCTGTACGCAGGCATACCGGCTGGCGACTTCTGGTCCCTTCTTGAGGCGCTCGGAATGTCAGTGGAAATGCCATCCGGCGTGTTGGTCGCCGACATGCTTGAGGGCATGCGCTTCGCCCTCGGCGTCGCCATGGCTACGCGGCGTGACGCGCTCGAAGCGATCGGCGGCATCGCCCGAACTGCCGATTACTTTTCCGACGACTTCGTTCTCGGCAACGAGATCTGGGCGAAAGGATATAAGGTCGTGCTCTCGCATTACATGGTCGGCCACGTGCTGTTGCCGCGATCGCTACGCGAGACGTTTGCCCACCAGTTGCTATGGATGAAAAGCACCCGCTACTCGCGTCCCAAGGGCCACGTCGGCACAGGTCTGACTTACGCCACGCCATTTGGCCTGCTTGGAGTATTTGGAGGCTGGGCAGTCGGCCACCTCACGTTGGCGTTGGGCCTGTTAGCCGCGGCATTCGTGAACCGCATCATCCAATCCATCGTCGTTGGCTGGGGCGTGATCGGGGATCGCCGCGCTCTCACGCTCAGCTGGCTTTATCCGCTGCGCGACCTGTTCGGGTTTGTAACCTGGGTGGCAAGCTTTATGAGTAACCGGTTTTTGTGGCGTGGCGAACCTTATTACTTCGGCAAGGAAGGGCGAATCTATCCGCTACACCGGGACGTACCTTCCCCTGTTCCAGAGCGAAAGTAATGCCCTTCCAGAAGAGAGCACGAGGACGTCTGAGGCGGCCTTTTCGTGATAATCACCACGCACTCACACTCTCCTGCTCGCCAACACAGCGCAGCTACGTCTATCCTGTTATATCCCGAGAGAGGACTGTGTCCATGAAAAGTCTGCTTGCGTTTGTCGTTCTGCTGTTTTCGTTCCAGGCTGTAGCCGAAACCCCTAAGCCGGTCACGCTTCGCAGCATATTGCTCGAGCAGTTGCGGACCACGCATAACGAGAAGGATTGGTTCGTGCCGATCAATGTGGCCCTGGCAGGGCTCACCCCCGATCAGGCGAACTGGAAGGACGCCGGCGGCAATCACTCGGTCGGGCAGCTCACTTATCATCTGCTCTTCTGGAACGGTCGCGAGCTGGCCAAGTTCACCGGCAAATCCCAGCCCAAATTCAACGGCAACAACGACGAGACCTTCAATAACTTCGACGCCAAACAATGGAGCGAGACCACCAGGCAGCTCGACCAGGTGATGACCGACCTGGAGAAGTTCGTGGAAACTGCCGACGACCAGACCCTGCAAAAGTTCGCCTCGGAGATTGCGCATATCGGCACACACAATGCTTATCACGTCGGCCAGATCGTTTTCGTGCGCAAGCTGCAAGGCTCCTGGAATCCCGAGAAGGGCGTCAAATGACCCGAAGCCCATTCAGCCGTTAGGCTTTCGATCTACGTCCTCTTACAATCAGAGCGGCGAAGGCACTACGAACGCCTGACGGAGTTCCCATGACACCATTCAGAACCGTCCAAGCTACAGCATTTATGCTGGCGGCTTTGCTTCTATGGCCTGTGTTTGTTTCTGCGCCGTCGGCTTCCCGAAATCAATCCGCAGATAATCCACAGGCGGAGAGCAAACCGGGGAAGCTCGCGGTCCGACCCGACGGCACGGTTGAGCTCCCGGCTGAATCCGTTCCGGTATCGAAGTTTCTGACCCCTGAAGCAAAGGCCTACCTGACGCAGCATCTGCACGATATGCAAGACCCGGCAATGACCTACGCCGAGAAGGGCGTGCCTCGCTTCATGGTCCCTTACCTGGAGCGCCAAAAGGTTCTTTTCCCAGTTGATCTGGCGGACCAGAAGATTGCCGGGGTGCACGCGTTCATTTACACGCCGAAAGCCGGTATTCAGGCCAGAAACACTAAGCGCGTGCTCATCAATCTGCACGGAGGCGGTTTCTCGGGATGCTGGCCCGGATGCGCCGAACTGGAATCGAGGCCGATCGCTTCGCTGGCGGGAATTAAGGTCATAAGCTTGGACTACCGTCAAGCGCCCGAAAACAAATTTCCCGCAGCCAGCGAAGATGTGGCCAGCGTCTACAGAGAACTGTTGAAGAGTTATCCACCGGAGAACATCGGCATCTATGGATGTTCAGCAGGTGGCATGCTGACCTCAATGTCCGTAGCCTGGTTTCAGAAACACGGGCTGCCACGACCAGGAGCGGTGGGCATCTTCTGCGCGTCCGCGGGAGAGTTCGGCGGCGACGCGGCATACACTTCCACTCCGCTCGGAGAGGCGCGTCTTATGCCGGAACTGCGAGAGGGCGGAATCACCCACTTGTCCTATTTCAGCAACGCCGACCCAAAGGATCCTCTCGTCGCGCCAATCCATTCGCCCCAGGTTCTCGCACAATTCCCGCCCACGTTAATCATCACCGGCACACGCGGGTTCGAGATGAGCTCTGCCATCTACACTCACACACAACTCGTCAAGCTGGGTGTCGACGCGGAGCTGCATGTCTGGGAAGGACTCTTCCATGGCTTCTTCTACAACCCTGATGTCCCCGAATCCCGAGACGCTTTCGATGTGATCGTGAAGTTCTTTGACCGGCATCTTGGAGTGAACTAGTTGTTGCGTAGTTTAGATCGACGCGAATCGTGACGAGTTGACGGCAAGTGATGCAAGGTTGGGCCCTGCGCGATAAACAACTCTTACTTGCTGACCACGTTTTCTGCCGGCGCGTTGGCTTCGCGGTCTTCGATGCGCATCAGCCTACCCTCTTCTAGCCGATAGCGCTGCCCTCGCCACGTAATGCTGTGTCCGGCAAAGCTGAAGGCCCAAATGAACGCCGCAGCCAGGTCTCGGATGGGTAACAGCCAGAACCAGCGCACAACTTGGGTATCCTTCAAAACCCCACTAGCGATGGCAAAGGACTTCGCCAACCTTGCGGCAACTACTACCGCCAGCAAACTCCACGTCCATGACGCACCGCGATAACCAATGACGGCTAGCAGCGCCCAAGGGATCCCAAACGTGAAGAGCAGGCCAAGATATCCCCCCTTACGAGCGTCGCGGATGGTGCGGGCCCAGCGTAGTTGGTGCTGGAAAAATCCGCGTATCGAGTAGGTGGGTAAAAAAGTTGTCACCACACAATCGGAGAGAACCACTCGCTTGCCGCTCTCCGCCAGGCGCTTGCCCAATTCGTAGTCGTCAGCGAGATGGTCAACGAAGCCTTCGAACCCCCCCACTGCATTCAGGTCTGAACGCCGGAACGCCAGCGTCGATCCCAGACCGAAGCGGATGCCGTCTTCCAGGTAACGTGCGGCGAGCACCCCGGGTGCAAAGTCGGTTGCGATACCGAGTGCTTCCAGTCGCGAACCCATGGTGGGCGCGGCCTCACCACGGTACAGTGCCGTCACCAAGCCGACCTGCGAATCATTCAGCGACGAAACAATTTTTCGCAGATAGTCCGGCGGCACCTGGATGTCGCCGTCATTCACGACGAGGTGCTCAAATTTCGCCACCGGCGTCATCTGGGCCAGGTTACTCACCTTCGTGTTGGTACCCAGATTCTGCGTGCACACGAAGACCTTCAGCGCAGTTCCCGCAAAGGCAGTGTGAAGGCGCTCCACAACTTCAAGCGCTGGATCATCCGCGTCGCTGACTCCGAAGATGATTTCGTACTCCGGATAATCCTGCAGGCAGTGACTGCGCAGGCATTCATACAGGTTCAGGTCCACGCCCTTCAGCGGCTTCAAAATGCTCACGCCGGGAAGACATTCAGCGACAGCACTCCGGCTGAATGAACTCCTCTTCTGATCCCGTACGAATACCCGCGCGCTCCAAATGCAAATCAGGTAATAGACACTGGCGCACACAGATCCGACCACGCCGGCGATGCCCAGCACCGTCATATTTCAGAATTGTAGCTATTCGTAGCGCAGCGATTCGATGGGGTCCAGATTTGCCGCTTTCCACGCGGGATAAATCCCAAACAGAAGCCCTTCCACGGCCGCGGCGCCGAACCCAAAGCTCGTCCAGAACACCGACATGCGCGCCGGCAAGGAACTCCAGATGGCAGGTATTATCCAGGTAATAAGCGCTCCCAGCGCGATGCCGAGAAGCCCACCCATAGCGGTGAGTGTAATGGCCTCCAGCGTGAACTGCAGAAGGATGTCGCGCTTGCGCGCGCCAATCGCCTTGCGCACCCCGATCTCCCGCGTGCGTTCGGTTACCGATACCAGCATGATGTTCATGACCCCCACGCCGCCCACGATCAAACCCACGCTCGAGACCGCAAACATGAACACAAACACGGCGCCCGTGATTTGCTTCCACACATCCGACAAGGAGTCCTGGGTAAAGATCGCGAAGTTGTCCGGCTTCTCCGGGGACACTCGCCGCCTGCGCCGCAGCAGTTCGCGAATTTCGTCAATCGCCTTCGGCATATCCACCTGGGAGATCGCCTTCGCCGTTATCCAATGCGCCTTCAACTCCGGATGCAGCTTATGGAATGTGGAGAACGGAAACATGATGATGTTATCTTCCGGATTTTTCCCACTCGCGAATGCATCCTTCCGTTTCTCCGCGACGCCTACCACGGTGAACATCTGGCCATCGATATTGATCTCTTTTCCTAGCGCATTTTCATTGGGGAAAAGCTCGGCCGCAGTATCCGTGCCCAGCACAATAACGTTGGCGCGACGCTCATTTTCGGCATCGCTGAACCACCGTCCCGCACTGGTTTGCAGGTCATAGACCTGCTTCCAGGTCGCCGTGTCTCCTTCCAGAATAGTGTTCTTGACCTTGCGGCCTTCATATTTCACCACGTAAGTGCCGGTGCCGAACTCCGGCCGCGCGTAGCGGATGCCCGACGTGACCGCGGCTACGTGCGGCAGTGCTTTCATCGCCTCGGCATCGTCCAGGGTCAACTCCCGCCGCGTGCGCATCTCTTCGGTTGGTCGGCCGAAGGTAAAAGGATAAATGTGGTAGGCGAAGATGAGATTCGATCCCAGGCTGGTGATCGACTGCTGCACATTCGCGTTGAGGCCGCTTACGACCGACGAGATCGCGATCACCACCGCTACCCCTATCACGATGCCGAGCACCGTAAGACTGGAACGCAGCTTGTTGCTGCGGATGGTGTCCATCGCCATCCGCACGATCTGACCGTAATCACCGCGACGCATCATAAGACTTTCCTAGAACCGCTTGTCCTGCTGAGCTGTCCAGTGGCAGAGCTCACCCGCCTGGCAACAAGCTGTCTTCCGCCACTCCCTTCAAAGCTCAAAGCGTAACGCCGCAATCGGGTCCAGCCGCGCCGCCCGCCGTGCCGGGTACACGCCAAAAAACACGCCCACGCTCGCTGACACTAGAAGGCCCGCCGCCACCGCCCACAACTTGATCGCCGACGGCATGCCAATGACCGCGGTGATCCCTTTCGCAACCGCAATGCCAAATAACACTCCGATCAAACCACCGACCAGGGCCATGGTTCCCGACTCAATCAGGAACTGCAGCAACACGTCGCTGCTGCGCGCCCCCATAGCTTTGCGGATACCGATCTCCCGCGTGCGTTCGGTCACGGACACCAGCATGATGTTCATAATCACGATGCCACCAACCACCAGCGATATGGCGGCGATTGCCACCATGGCAATGAAGAACGTGCCGCTGAGGTTTGACCAGATACTGAGGAAACTGGCATTCGTCTCCGCGGCAAAGCTGTCGGGCTTGCCGGGTTGATCATGGCGGCGCGCTCGCAGGATGGCCCGCGCCTCGTCGATTGCCGAATCCAGCTGGCTTCCTACACCATTCGCCTTACCGGAAATGCGCACGCTGGTGTGAGCGCCGAACTGCTTCAAATAAGTGGTAATCGGGATGGCTGTGTAATTGTCACGGCTCTGGCCCAGGGTCTTGCCCTGCTTCTTCCCGACGCCGATGATCGTGTACATCTGTCCTTCGATGCGAATCTCTTTTCCTAACGGATCCGTGCCCGGAAAGAGGTTGTCCACCAGGTCCGTGCCGATCACCGCAACGTTCGATCGATTGTTGTCGTCCGCGTCGTTCACCATCCGGCCGGCGGTGAGGTCGAGGTCGAGAATCGCAGCCATGGACGGCGTGAGCCCCCGAATCCACACGTCGCTGATCGACTGCTCGCCGTATCGTGCATGCCCGTTGGGATTGAAGGTCGACGCGCCGACCATGACGCAGTGGCGGCAGGATTCGAGCACGGCCTGGTAATCCTCCAACGTCAGGTCTTTTCGCTTTTCGCCCTCGAGGAGCTGATCGACGTTGGTGACGACTGGCGACACCTTGCTGATCAGGAATACGTCCGCGCCCAGGTTGAAGATTTTTTCCGCCACATATCCATTGATGCCGTTAACGAACGTCACTACGGCAATCACGGCGGCTACTCCGATCACAACCCCGAGCAGGGTCAGCGCGGAGCGCAGCTTGTTGGCCCACAGCGATTGCAGCGCGATGCGAATGGCTTCGACGAAATTCATGATTCCGGGATTCCGCTTTCCGGTCCCGCTTGCCGCGGCTAAGCTAGCGGTGCTAGCGGCTGTTCCCGTTCGTGCATTCGCTCCCGCACGGTTCCGCTTGAGCGATTTCTACCCGGAACTTCAAGTCTAGCACCCGTAGGATCAGCGAAGGCCACCAGCGTTCCACCGGGCGCGATGGAGTTCCGAATCTGCATTCGGGAGTCGAGCGTCAAACATGCAGCGAATACCGGAAACCGCGCAACCCAGACCCACATCTATATAATGAAAATGTTGGCAGCTGGACCGGACGGTCGCTCTCAGTAATGAGGGAGGAAAGTCCGAACTCCACAGAGCGGTGTGCCGGATAACGTCCGGGAGGCCGGGTTCAAGCCCGGTCGACGGAAAGTACCACAGAAAACATACCGCCCCGCTCATTCGCAAAGCGTTGGTAAGACCCGGGTCACGATTCGGCAGGTTGGGTGATTCAATCGCATGCTGAGGGTGGTCGAGTCACTCGGTGGCGACCAGGGCCTCGCGAATGGGCGGGGTAAGGGTGAAAAGGTGCGGTAAGAGCGCACCGCCGTCGCAGTGATGCGGCGGGCATGGCAAACCCCACACGGAGCAAGACCAAATAGGGAGGGAATCGCGGCTTCGGTCGCGGTGCGTGCCGGCTCGGCGCGCTACAACCTTCGGGTAGGTCGCTAGAGCCGGACAGTAATGTCCGGCCCAGAGGAATGGCCGTCCTGCCGGTCTCCGGCAGACAGAATTCGGCTTACAGGTCCGGCTGCCACAAACATCTTTTTCCGTCTCTGTGCAAATCCAGCTTTCGACCGGGACCTGGAAGGCCCGGCCTGGCCGCCGAATATTCGGCAGCGCCTGGCGTTCGGGGGCCTTTGGACGAATTACTGATTGGTCACCCCTCCCTCTCCCCCTGGATCCCTGGAATGTTGGGTTTAGGCAGGATATCCGCGGCAAAATCTAGAGCGCAGGGAACTTACAGGGAAAATATTCCGGAGTAAAGAGTTAGGGACCGTTCGACGACTTTGCAGACTAAGGTTTGTGCGAAAGCTCTATTCGCCGCGTCGACTGCCGGTATTTCGGCAATTGGTGCCAATGCCCGCTAAATGGCTCAAAGTTGTCAAAGAGCGGATGAAACTCGATTGGCAGCCGAAGGACCGTCAGCTCGGACGGGCACACGAATGCGCTGCCCCGATCAGAGGAGATTGTCGCGAAGGAGAGAGCGGAAAATCTGTGAGGTGGGATACCGGGGAATGTGATAACGAGGGTCGGCTCCGAAGAAGGCGCCATTCGGGTGGAAGCCGTTGCCGGTCTGATTCGAGTTCTGAGCCCGTAAGGATGGAACCTACTGCGCTCTGCAGCCGCAAGTACAATGCACAGATTTAGAATTTTGATATCTTGACCACGCATGGCCTAATGGCATTTAGTGTGTCTCAGATGAAGCCTGAAGAGCGTCTAGCATATGAATATCTGCTAAGCCTGCAATTGGGTGCTGTAGCGTACGAGCCCGATGGGAACAGGCCTCCAGACTTTGCTATCAACAAACGCGTTGCAGTCGAGGTCCGTCGCTTGAACCAGAACGAAGTTACGCCATGTGGACATCGAGGTCTCGAGGAAACCCAGTTTGCCCTTTGTGACAAGATCGGAAACCTGCTGTCGTCGTTAGGTCCGAGTGACTCAGGTGTCAGTTGGTTCGTGCACTACGATTTCAAGCGACCATTACCCCACTGGAAAATACTGCGTTCGGGCCTTCTTGCCTATCTCCGCGAATTTAAAGCCGATTCGAACCGTCAAGTAAGAAAGGAGCTTTCAAAAGTCATCTGCGAAAGTTTCGAGCTAACGCTGCTGCGAGCGAGGAACAAGTGTTCGCAGTTTTTCGTCTTGGGCGGTTACAGTGACAATGACTCGGGAGGATGGACTCTGGCAAAAACCGAGAAGAACCTACGCATTTGCATCGAAGAAAAGACCCGGTTGGTCGCTCCGTTTCGTCATCAGTACCCTGAATGGTGGCTGGTCCTTCTTGACAGAATTGGATATGGATTAAGCGCGCATGAGCGGGAGCTATATTGCGATGCATTCAGATTTGATCATAATTGGCAGAAGATCATTCTGCTTAATCCGCTGAATCCAACCGGACCAGCCTTTGAACTACCCTGATCCGACGGATGGCCCTAAATGGAACGACGATGTGCGTGCGTTGAAAGAGGCCATGTTTTACGGTGCTGGGAGCCTGTATGGAAGCATGCGTAACGATAATTCGAATGAACGCCGCAAAGACGCAAACCAGGGTCCCGGTATTTTGGATCAGATCGTGGGGGGCCTGTGTTGCCCCAAGTCGGAAAGCGCACCGATACAGCGACGTAGGCTTTCGCTATTTACCGCGGCGATATCCGGTCTCCAGCCTACGATAGGACTTTGTATAAACTCAATCATGCGCGATGTATAGGCTGGCCCGACGGGCTGCCCACTACCCGAGATGGGAACCATGTCTTCCCTGATTGCCCTGCGCCGTGATTTTCGAGCTAGATTGACAAGCTCGAGCTTAGGGTCGGCAAGGCATTCAGGGTCCTCTGAGAGGTGATTCAGTGACACGCTCAAGTACGCCGCCAACCGTTCTCGATCGCCAAGCAACCAAGCTTCGATTTCCCTCACTGCGATTCGAAGACGCATCATAGGAGCCGGAGCAGGAAGCCATTCCCGCAAGACCTCCGCTGCACATGCGCCATCGTTGTCAAGGTCCAGAAGAACTACCCAGTGTCGAAATCGCGCAGAATTGTTGTATCCGTTAATTCTACTTAGGATGTGAGCTTTGCCCTTTCGACCATACACCTCCCCGAGAGAGGTACCAACATGCTGGCAGATCCTCCGCAAGAGCGTCTCGTCGACGAGCCCCTCGACGGCAGCGGTGAGGATTACGGGCGTGCCCATCGACTACTCATCACCGAAGAAGCTGAGTTGCTCGGCCGACGTAGGCCGCGTTTTGGGCATTACAATCTCGGCGAGATTGATGCCGCCCTCGAGAAGTTCGCGTATGTCCACGAAATCTCCCGCCGTTCGCGCGGAGGTTCCTTCTTGGCTAGGCTCAAGTAGCACCACCTCATTTAAACCAACTCCCTCGCGCAGAAGTTCTGTTGAATGAGTAGTGGCAATGATCTGTCTCCCCGAACGGCGCTGTATGCGAGCAAACATCTGAGGAAGATATCGGATGACTTCAGGGTGTAGAGAAAGTTCTGGCTCTTCCAGCAACAATGGACCGCTCCCGTCCAAGGCTGCCCAAAGCAGACCAAGAAGACGAAGTGTCCCATCTGAGAACTGCTCCTCGGTTTGCCAAGCGCCCTGCGGACGCCAGTGCTGGTATTTTCCTCGCAGGTGGGGTACGCCACTAACGTCGTCTCGCTTCAACTCCAATGCTTCAAGTTGGGGAACGGCGACTCTAAGTGCGTCCTGAATGCGGCCCAAGCGGGAGGTTTGTGTTCGGTCGGGCGTCCTGGCTATCTGCTCTAGAAAGTCGCCACCATAGGGATCATCTTTCCTGCCTACGGACCGATCTGGCTCTCGAACCAATTGAGGAACGATATGCAGGTATCGCACTGACGTGAAAAATTCGGCGACTTGTCGGAAGTCTTTATTTACATTCACCTGCTGCAGATAGGTTTGCGTAAGACGTTCCGGATCAGCATTGTCGGATGCGTCGGGTCTCACGAAAAGCTGCTGTTCTCCTTTCATCACACGTTCGCGGCGAATCACTGGCCGTTGAAGATTGTCCTGATTAAAGTGAAGCTCATATTGCCAGAATGCGGGCTGCTCATCGATACCGATACTAACGCTGATACTGATATCCGAATAGCGACGAGCCACTAGCGATCTAAGACTGGAAACGCCACCGCGCGCCTGTACGGCCTGTTCAAAACCCCGACCAACAGACACGATGTCGTGGAGAAATCGGAAAAGATCCAGGAAGTTTGACTTGCCAGACGCATTTGGTCCAACAACAAATGCACGACGCTGCAGTGGGACCTCGATGTTTCCGAAGTTGCGCCAGTTCTCAACCCGTATGTTGGTAAACCTCTGTGCTTTTGAGCTGGAAAATTGCATTGATAATGGCTTCTTGTCAGCACGATTATAGTCGAAGGCAACAATGAGAATAGGGCGACGATTCCGAGATGGACGTCCACGCAGGGCCCGACCTCGGAATTAGTCCTCGAAGACGTACTGAAATACGACGCCAGGAAACTGGCCAGTGCCAACGTCCCGGATCACCCAGAAAAGGCTCCTTCCACTTAACCATACAACTAAGACCAAATTATTTGGGGCACGGTGCGGATAGGAACGTCAATGGCGGGCAAACCATCCGCCTCACACGCGAGTGTTCACGTGGTGGTACAGGAGTGTGCGCGCCACACAGGAGTGTCCCACCGCAGAGTGTCGTACCGCACGGCCCAGCACCAGGATCACAGCGTGGAGTACGAACGTGCGGTGTTTGCGGCGCTTTTCGAAACAAGTCGCGAAAGAAGCCGTCGAACGACATGGCCCTTCCACATCCACAATCCCGAAAGCACGAGTAACGGAACG
>DASRFR010000037.1:0-14516 GCA_035651455.1 Terriglobales bacterium | reverse complement strand
TTGTAGCCGCGACGAAGCACCCACACAAATTCACAAAGAACTGGCACCGGCACAGCAATGAGATCGGCTTCTGCCAAGATCTTTGCCGCTCGCCGGGCTTGATGAAGATCATCCTGAACGGCGGCGCGAATGAGAACGTTGCTGTCGGCAGTAACCTTCATTTAGCCTTCGCCCATCCCTCGGTCGCGATCTCGTTCATCTCGTCGACGGTGAATTTCGGGCCTCGTCTCTGTGCCAGACAACCAACAAAATCAGCAATGTTGCCATCCTGCCCCATCGCCCTCACAATGATTCGGCCATCAGGCAACTTGTCGGCCTCAATCTTCTCTCCGGGACCTACCCCCAGATGTTTGAGGAGATCCTGTTTCAACGTGACTTGCCCTTTAGCGGTAATGGTTAGAACAATCATTCTGCCTCTTCCATCAAATCCAGTGTAAGGCATTATTGCCTTACTGTCAAGTTCCCGACCCCCCCTATTGGCCGCTCAGACTTGAATACCCGGAATTCGCGATTCGCGAATTCCGAATGCAAGCGGAAATGCACGCCGTAATGGGAATCTAAGCAAGCACACCATTGACACACTGCTTGGTTGAGAAGAGCAAGATTGACGGGGTGGACGACTGAAATATAAGTCGCCGTCTCGGCCGGCTGCTATTGGGACGGAACTAGCAACCTGAATCAAAGCACCGAGTGTTCGAAATCCGGCACGCAGCTGGCACGCAGCATATTGATTAAGATGAGATTTTTATGCGGGTCTTCCCTGCCCTGCGGCTGACCGAGCGCAAGTCAGATTTGCCGTTTTCCCGAATCTGAGTATCCTCGGAATCCGGCACACAGTTCGCACACTGAATCGAAACAAATGTTCTCCCAACTTCCGAATAACCGACGATCTATCCACAATCCGTGGACAGGAACTGTCCTGTGATTGCAGCCTGACTGCGGACCGACGAAGTTCCGCTGAACGGAGCCGGCTCATGGCTTTCCATCGTCGAGAACCGGAGTGGCTAGGCAGCAGTCCTAAATCCCTCCTGTGAATGTGGCGTGCGATCCACGAAGAAGCAGCTCGTGGCAGCCCAAAGCTGGGTATCTCCTTGAATCGGAAAATAATGTAGAACGCGAGGACGACCGAGAGCCGATGCCCGCGTGACCAACGTAATTATCATAGGAGATCCGAGCAAGGCAATAATGCTAAGAACCAGGGTAATGAGTTTCCCTGCTTCGGCCATAAGAAAGGGTTGCCAGGGCGGCCCCATCCCCACAGTCCAAGGCAGCCGGGAAGGACAATCTTGCGTCGTTCCAACTCCTATCTGTGCATCACGATGTGCCTGTCGTCGATATTTTCAGCCTCGCTGGCAGTTGGCCAATCCAACCAGGAATGGACAGCTTACAAGCAAAAGTGCGGCATACCCTCTGGCATGGCCTACAACGACTGGGTGGCGGCGGGATCAAAATGCAACAGTGGGAGCACAACAGCAAACGTCGCGGGCGGCCTAACTCTACAGCAACAGATGGCCATGCAGTCAGCACAACTCGGCGGCTACATGATCGGACAGGGCCTCCATAACATTCTCTTCGGCCAGCCGAAACCACTCGCCGCGCCTTTGGATCCGGCGACGCAGCAAAGGGCTCTTGCTGCCGAGCAACTAAACAACAGCGGCATTTACCTTCTGAAGAAGAACGACTACGCCGGGGCCATCAATGAATTCCAACAAGCCCTAAACCAGGCCCCGAACAATGCGAACATTCTCGCTAATCTTCAGTTAGCCCGGCAAAGGCAGAGAGACGCTGCCAACGCCGCGAAGACAAGCAATTCATTAGGTAATCTGTTGGGTACTGCACAAGGTAGTCTGGGGAACGTTCCGAGAGGTCTTCCCAGTCCTTTGAATCTTATCAACCTTGACCCCAACGTGGTGGACTTCCGCGGTATCGGGCATACGTCCAGTGCTAACCCCAACTCCAGCTTCCTGAATACGGTTATCACGGGTTCCGACAGCAACACGGTGGACCTGGGCAACCTAAAGAGAAATTACATTGACCCCAAATTGCTCGAAGGCCAGATCAATAGCGTGCTGGGATATTCCGTTCCTGCACGACAGATTTCCCCGCAAGAGCAGATTGACAAGCTCTTTCCGCCGCCGCAGCCATCCTCCGGTCCGGGGCTCAATGCGCCGGATGAACAGCAGACTAAAGCAAAGGTAAACGCCATTTTTTCGAATCCTGCGCCTTCCTCGGAGCCGCACAATTGAGGCCTCGAATATCAATGGAGAAACTAACGAAGCTTTTGATTGTCGGATTATTTCTTGTGCTTGGCTGTGTAGCGTCCTTGTGCGCGCAAACAACTTCCACCGATTCCAATGCTGCTCCCAGCCCACAAACAGCGGGACAGGCTTCGGACGACGTAACGAAGAAAATTACGGATCTGGTTAACGCGGGAAAATACGCGGAAGCGCAAGCGTTGACCACAGGTTTGCTGGTGGCTTATCCCAATGACCAGCGATTGATCAAAACTCAGGCCTTGTTGAAGCAATTGTTGACGCCAGTTGCTGCAGTACCTTCAACCCGCGAAGTTAGCCCTTCGGCTCAACCTGCTACTGATGCGGATACTGGACAGCTCACAGGCATGGATAAGGTGGACTATAACGCCTTGGTTGAAGAGGCGCGACAGGCACAACAAACCGACGATCCAGAGCAGCAAAAGTCCTCGCTACAAAGATTTTTGAGCGACAGCAGTTTGTTTTTGCAGAAACATCCCGACCAAATGCTGCTTTGGCAGATTCGCGCCGCAGCGGCTATCAGCCTCGATGACATGTATGCAGGGTCCGAAGCTGGTCAAAAGCTCTTGGCAGCAGGCGCGGCGGACAGCAACAACCCAAGCCTGGAGCATTTAATTTCGCAATTGAAATTGAAAGGCTGGCTCGACCAAGAAAAAATGGCGGAAGCGAAGCGGAACACCGCCGATAGCCTCGTCAACAGCTTGGGCATGAAGTTCACGCATGTGCCGGGGACTACGGTTGTATTTTCCGTCTGGGACACGCGTGTGCAAGACTTTCAGGCATTCGTGAACGATACTCACTACGATGCTACGCGTGATATGAGCTCAGGGATAAGCGGGCACCAAGGCGCGACACTTTTAGCTTCCTACGTTCAAGCCCACTATGAACGACTCGGGAATTCGTGGCAGAACCCCGGGTGGACGCAAGGCCCCGGGGATGCAGTAACCGGCGTGAGCTGGAAAGATGCCAAGGTTTTTTGTGAGTGGCTTACGGAGAAGGAAAGGCACATCGGAAAAATAGGTCCCGATCAAAGCTATCGGCTGCCGACCGACGCGGAATGGAGCATAGCGGTGGGAGTTGATCCGCAAAAAGCCGATGAGCGGAAAAGCTCGGGCAAAAAGACGATTTCTCCCTTGGGCAATGATATCCCGAATGCGTATGGAATTTATGGATTGGGCGGTAGTTTTTTTCAATTTACCGAGGATTGGTACGACAGCAAGATGGTGAACAAGACCGCCAGGGGCGGATCATGGTTTCATTCGGAGAACAACTTTCGGCGGACATCTTTCCGAATGGCTGTAGGTCCCAACTTGCGTTTCAACGACTTTAGTTTCCGTGTAGTTTTGTCAAATGACACGCAAAAGCAGCAAGCCGGGGTCCGCAGCCCAGCAGCCGTGGAGTTATCCAAGCCAGAACTAACGACGCAAGCGGCGAAGAGTCCTGTTCCGATAGATTCTATGTCGCAACCGGCAGCACAACTGTCACAGGGATCTGTTTTGGCGAGCAATCCAGCCCTCATTGGTACGGCCGCGACAGTTTCCAATACCGCCATACTTCATCTCTATCGCGTTCACCAATTTGCTGGCTTGGGATTGAAAACTAACATTGACATCGACGGCAAAAAGGCTACTCAGATCGAGAATGGACAAGCTATCCAACTGCTGATTGCGCCCGGCAAGCACAACATCACCGCGTCAGCTAGAAAGGCAAAAGCCGACCTTCCAATCTATGATCTCGATATGGAGGCTGGGAAGGAGTACTGGGTCCGAGTTGATTTTTCAGCAAAATTCTTCAACTACGTCAGGCTGTATTTGGAACCAGCCGAAAAGGCACAAGCGGAGTCCGGGAAGCTGGAAGAAGTCAAGATTGGGGATCTACCGATAAACTGACGCCTGCTGAATGGGTTTGACATCCCTGGAGAATAGAGATTCCTTCCCAAACGAGGTCTTCGGCCCTGAGCGAACTGATGCCATGTGAGATTACACTTACGGCAAGAACGAGTGCTCCTACGTAAATCAAGGTAACTACTTGGCTGGCGTCAGTTGCATTCGGCGGAAGCACCGAAAAGAAGGAACCCTGCGGAAATCAGAATTGCCGCAAGAGGCACTCCGATTCGAACGAACCAGAGAAGAGGCATTGGAAGAACGGCATTGTCCACGAGCATCTCACAGATGAGCGAGACAATCACGGTCACGCCTGCATGAGCCTGTCCGCACGAAAGAAGCTCTGAGGGAGTGGGTTGTCCCATGTACCCGCTTCCCTTATTCATGGGAGAGGTCAGCAGAAAGTAGCCACCGTACTGGATCGTCGGCCCGGTGATGAGAATGATGCCCGACATCAATCTGGCATCGCGAGTCATAACCTTTCCCTCTTCAGCAATTATGCATCGTATCTTGATCATAGAGGAACCCAGGCCGTGTGGTCCTCAATGATCGCGGCTCGGAACTAACACGTGCCGTCGGGCGGTGATTGCATGGGCCCGTCTGGCCACGCGCAGATACAGACGCGGTTGCCTGCGCGGTCGGACAGCGTCCAGTGCGATGGCGCATGCGACTCGTCGACAATACGACCGCCTGCAGCGAGCGCCGCTTCTAGCCGCGCTGAGACGTGCTCATGTGCGACCGACACATCGACATGCATCGCGTGCCGAAATGGCTTATTATCGTCGAGTTCTTGCATCCAGACCGTTGATCCGTGTCCCAGAGGATCAATCGCATTATCGTCGGATGCTGGCAAATAACCGAGCACAGCGCGCCAGAAGCCGACGTCAATCGCATCCCGTTTCGCCGCTATCGCGAGTTGCACCTCTTGCACCGACGCACGATCGGGAACCGCACCATGTGACCGCGCAACTTCAGACACGGCTCGGGCGAGTTCGATGTGGCGCTTCTCGAGTTGCCACAGGTCACGAGTCAGCCGCACCGTCAAGCGAGCGTCGGCCAAAGTTAGCATCGCCCCAGAGCCCTGGACGCCTGGTGTCTCCGCAACAGCTTCGGCGAGGCGCACTGATTCCCGCAGCGACCTGACGCGAAAGACCGCCGTCGCACCGCCGTGCAACACTACCCAATCCTCGACACCTTCGGCGGCGAGGAACTCATGCCAGCCTTGTTCGCTCACGCTCTTTTCTCTCCGCGGTCAATTCATCAGACAACGCGCTCCTGGCAACCGATGGTGCCTAGGCTATGAATGTTTCCATTCTAGTGACTAATGCCGTAACACAACTTGCGCCGGAGTCAACGCTAAGGCCATCTAGTTCATCGCGACGGATTAGCATCGCCGGCATTTGCTATCACCAGGTCCCCTTTTCGAGTACTGGGCCGGATAACCCAGCCGGGGTTCAAGATCAGAATGAATCCCTGGCCACGCAGTGTTGCGGGATCAAACCCGACCGAGGAGACTGCAGCCACGTTCGGCTGTTTACGCATGAGAACGCCGCCGCTTTCTACGGTGAGCGTGCCCCGGAAGTCCTTGAGCGTCATCGTGGGATATACGGTACCGATCTCATCGAGCGGCACGAGCGTCTGAGGTTTGAACTGAAAACTCGGTTTCGATAATGGCATGGTGAGACCCGTTCCGTCCACGAGACGAGCGCGGAATTCCGCAACAAGCGCGCGCTTCTGGTGCTCTCGGTCGGTTTCATGGGCTCGAAGCTTGCCGCCTACATCGTATTCAGCCTCACGCGCTTGTAGTTGGCTGACTTCCGGAGGAGGCAGATGCAGAGCAGCGCCGAGGCGCTGGTCGAAACGACTACCCAGTTGATTGGCCCTGAAGCTCCGCAGCCAATTGGGATCGGCTTGATCGAGCAAAAGCCCGTATGCCGGGCCAGTGGCATAGGCGAAGGATCGTACCAAGCTCGGGACCTCCGAGTAGGCCGAGAGATCGCGGACCGCATAGCGAATGCGCTCCTGTGAGGTCTGGAGGCCGATCTTGACGCCCGTATACTCGGCTATCCCTTCATTCGATTCGAGTGCGAGTTCGTTTGCCGCTGCTTTCGGAAACAAGCGATAGCGCTCCTTGCGAAAGAGTATTGCATCGGCTGGAAGCAGCGCGCCGATTTTCAGGGCTCGAAGCCTGAAGCGCCGCAGCCAGCGCCCGCCACTCCAACTCGATCAGATAGCGTCCCTCTAGGCTATCCAGATGGCTATTGTCTCCGTCGAGTTTCTCGATATGGAGGTCATCTTGCTCAATCCGGTGAAACAGTTCGTGAACCAATGTCACGTTGCGCATGTCCGCGTCTTCCCGCATTGGCCAAGGCCAAAGAAGCTCTGACCAGCGAGTCCCGGACCATACGACCGTGGTGTCCGATATTTCCTCGGACGGCGGAAGGACTCCAATGAAAACAGATCCCATGTGAACGAGCATGCCTCCACCATCAGCCTGATTCGCGACAACGGTGCGATCGTCTGGGTCGACCAGCAGCATGGGTCCGCAGAGAGTATGCCCCCACAGTGCGCCATCATCCCGCGTGCAGATTATGTTGGCTTGCTGAAATATGAACTCTGCTTGCGAGTGGTCGATTTTGGCAAGCGCCTGGCTAGATGCCAAGACTAAAAGCGCGATCACCATAGGCGGCGCATCTGATGCAATTTCATGTTCCTCCTTCAGTCTTCGTCAGTAAAAGAGTGCTTCCTTAAGATCTACCGTACTACGCATGCATTTCATCTGCGGACGGACCATAGATTGCCGGCACCCCTGCCTCGTTCAAGCGTAGATACACTGTCAACTGGCCACGATGATGCGCCATATGGCAAAAGAGGTTCTCATTCAGGGCGATGTATCGCGGCGCCTCAAACAGCACCTGTCCGCTCATCAGAAAACGCCACGGCCTTTGCAAATGTTCATCCGTGGTCGCCTCCAGGGCTCGGCGAGACTTGGCCAGCCCATCATCGAGAATTTTCAGCAACTCGCCTCGACTCTCGACCACCTTTGCTTTGAAGCGACCGGCGGAGGGATGGCTCAAATCGAGTTCATCCCGCTCGATCATAAATTCTGCCCAACCCGGCATACTGGCAACCAATGCGGCAAGGTAGCCCAACGTCATGGATTTCTTGTGTGGTTTCCAGTCGTTGTGGCCTTGCGGGACGCGTTCCACCGTTCGCCGCGTGGCCGCCGACTCCCTATTCAACTGCTCGAAAAACATCCGGCTCAATTGCATATTTCTCCTTGTACCCATTTCAATTTTCAGCGCACAAATCGGTGAGAGGCCAAACGGTTGCTCAACGTTTTCCTGCCACGAAGATCGTGACGGTCGCGGCGAGGAACACAACCTGCAGAATCGTGCGCGGCGCCAAAGCTTCCACTGGCCTCCCGCCGATACTGAGGTGCTGCCGAGCCGCATGAACGTTTGCAGGGAACACGGCCAGCAGCATTAGGCACAGCCCCAAAGCCGCGTAGGGCGCCGCCGTTGGCACCATCAGGCCGATTGCCCCGAGAACCTCAAATACACCTGTCGCAGTGACTAGGAGATCGCGTCTGGGAAAAGCCGGAGGAACCATTGCAATGAGGTCCGGGCGCCTTTTCCCCCAGTGCGCTGAGGCGGTCAACAGGAACATGCCTGCCAAGCCAAGGCGCAAGGATGTCAGCCAGTCAAGATGTGTGGCGGGAAAAAGTCTTCCGAGCAGAGACAAGATCCCGAATAATGCGATCAGAACGACAAAAGGCACCATAAACTATACTTTCCTGCTCTTCGACTGAGACTCGTTACCGAATCCCGATCAATTTTTGACCATCAGCTAATTGGACCGCGGCTTCGACGTTAGCGGGACGTGTCCGATGCATCGCTCATGCGTGTCTGATCTGTCATCCAGTTCACCTCCCAGGTCTTGCCACCGTCGTCGGAGTAGGACTGTTCGAAGTGTGGATTGCTGGTGTCGGTATTGGTCCAAACGAAGCGGACGTAGATGAGCTTGCCGTTCAATGTGTCTGTGCCATAAAACTCGCCGCTTCCATTCTTGAATTGACCCCGTTGGGGGCTGGTATCCATAACGCCGTTTTTGCTATTCGCCCAATAGATGCTCCACTGGCGTGTTTGCGGGTTGTAGAGGCGCAGCGTCAGTCCTTCGATGTGGCCGCCGGGGCTATCGAGTTCGACCTCCTCGATCATGGCGCGTCCATCCCACACCTTGCGCGCGACGAAGGTGCCATCGAACTCAAGCCAAGTCTTCGATCCCGTGAGGGGATGCTCAAGGCGTTTGAGGTGCGCCTTCCAGCTACCCAGCGCAAAGTCGAAATCGTGCTGGCCATCCCGCTCCGACGTGGTGGTTTGTGATCCGAGCTTCGCGGCAGCGGCGCCGTCCGTTTGAGCCACTCCGGCCCCGATGTATGCGCCGAACGACAATACAAATAAGAACTGGAGGCTTCGGAAGTAATGAGACGCACCTGTTTCGGGAGTTGCTTTCATATGTTCTCCTTGACTGAACGAGCTACGCAGCTTTGAGTAAGCCAATGCCGAGCGACACGACGGCTACGGCAAGAACAACCGCACCAACGTAAATCAGATAAACTGCTCCGTTCGCTTGATTTGCAGTCGGGGAGAGTACAGAAAAGAAGAATCCTCCCGAAATTAGGATCGCAGCCAAAGGCACCCCGACTCGAACGAACCAAAGGAGAGAAATAGGTAGCGTGGCTGAATCTGCAAGCATCTGGCAGACGAGCGAGAGAAGCACGATGACACCCGCATGGGCGTGGCCCGCTCGGAAGAAATTCTGGCGCAATGGATTGTCCATATATCCGCTGTTTTTGTTCATTAAAGATGTCAGCAGGAAGTAGCCTCCGTACTGAATCGTAGGCACGACAATCAAGGTGATCCCGGACATCAGTTTGGCCTCGCGAGTCATAAAGCCTCCTCTCCTTAGTCATATTCCCAAGTGCGATGGTGGTTCATTTCATTCTCAGGGTATTTTGACCTGCGACTCCGATGGTCGCCGAGCACGGAACCGGAACGCTTGCGCGTTCCTTTGCACTTCCAACACTTCAAACCCTGCACTCTTCAATCGCGCGCCGAAAGTATCGGGACTCACCGGAACCAGCGTGTCGCCGATATGAATGATGCTCATAAACCAGCTCTGGAGACTGTCGCTGCCAACGAAGAAACCGCCGGGCTTCAACACGCGAAACACTTCCGCGAGAAGTTTGTTCTGCAGTTCTTGAGAAGGCACGTGATGCAGCATGGTGAACGAAATCACGGCGGAGAATTCCGAATCTCCAAAAGGCATCTCGGTTGCATCCCCTTCGATGATCTGAACATTGCCACCTTCTAAACGCGAACGCAGTGAACCCGCCAAGCTCGCGTCGATTTCAAGTGCTGTGAGTCGAGGCACTAAGTTTTGCAAAAGGTCCGTCGTTAAACCCGGGCCCGGACCAATTTCCAAAACATTTGATCCCAAGTCCATATCGCCGATCACCCACGGAAGTCTCTGTGCGATGGTGCTGCGCCAGCGCTCAGAACGGCATAACCATCGATGGAAGCGGTTCACTTGTTCCCCACAAAATGATGAAAGTTGACGACAGCTTACCGATTTGCAACGGATGTGCGCTTTCGATAAAGTGACAAAAAATGTCGCAAAAGCGCCACATCGGAATGTTTGATCGCTCGGGCGATCCTAAGTCTGCAATCACAACGCTGGCCCGCGACTACCCCCACGGCTACGTCATACCCCTGCATTTCCACGATCGGGATCAACTCGTCTATGCTTCGCGCGGGGTTATGACTGTCCGCACTGGAAGCGGAACGTGGGTGGTTCCTCCGCACCGTGCTGTCTGGATTCCGATGGAGATTCCACACACGATCACGATGTCAGGCCTAGTGGCAATGAGAACGCTGTATCTGAAGCCAAGGCTCGCAAAACGGCTGCCCCGAGATTGTTCCGTGATCAATGTTTCAAGTTTCCTTAAAGAGCTGATTCTTCATGCTTGTTCCGTTCGAACATTGAGGAAATCAGTGAAATGGCAGATGCACCTGATCGCGGTTATCCTTCATCAATTGGAAGCGGTGCAGACGGTCGCATTGCAACTTCCACATTTGTCGGATCCAAGACTCATTCGGATCTCCGACCTGCTGACCAAAGATCCCAGTGATAGCCGGACACTGGCCGAGCTTTGCCGAGTCAGTGCCACGAGTAAGCGATCGATCGAAAGATTGTTTCAACAGGAAATCGGAATGACCTTTGGAAAATGGCGCCAGCAACTTCGACTCATGCAGGGGATGCGTCTTTTGGCTGAAGGTGCAAAAGTAACGCATGCAGCTCTCGAATCTGGCTATAGCACCCCGAGCGCTTTCATCTCCATGTTCAAAAAAGCCTTGGGTACGACTCCGACATCCTATTTCACCTGAGCGCCGAACTTCTTCAGCGGTTCACTATAGGTTCTCGTTTGCTTCGGAGTCCCAATTGGGAGCGGTCAAAGCGTGGTGACGCACATCATGTACTCGCCGAAACCACACCGGAACTCTTTGCGGTGAAGGCCTCCCTCTCGAATCCCAGTTTTTTCGCTGGTGATGTTGCACAGAGGTATGCGTCGGGAAATCCGCTGCAACTGCATCTCGGTGAATACAAAGCCAGATTCGATGCGCCCCCTCGGATAATCAGAAATAGCGATAGGCCACGAGCCTCCAATAGAACCGTGATTACCACACTCACAGCACTCGCTTGCTAAGTCCTCGGACTCGATCGGCGTTGTCGCCGCAGTCAGGAAACCAAACGAAAGGGAAAAAACCTTGGGAGCAAAATCCCTGGGCGAATTTGGGAATTCTCGCAGAGACAGTGTGGCTGGATATCGAGACACAGGTCTTCTCGTCTTCCGGTCGAGGGAGGAGTTTTTCTTGACATCCCTTTTATAGAGCTCATCGACTGCGTGTCGGTGGGAGTAGACAGGATGCAGCGGAACTTCGGACCTATGCAAAGGCAGGTGGAGGCTTGGCAGCGGTTCGAACTGACGGACGTGACCGCGAAGGTGGTTATCTTCGAAGCTTTCGTCGAAGGCAAGCTGGAAGCTCCGAAACACTTAGCCCGGACGGTACATGAGTTGCACTTCGAGCCGAAGTACGAAGAATTTCGGTCCCGTACGGTCTGGAGTCTCTCGAACGCATTCACGTCCGCCCTCAAAGAACTCGAACCGATTCCCCAATTCAGGGCGACCGCCAAACTGGGCGAGTTCATGGAGTCGCGATTCTCGAAATCGTTCGGTTTTGTGGCCGGACCGCCGCTCCGTTGCACCCTCCTCAGCAGCACCCTACGAATCGTCACTTAACACAAGCCCGTCTATCAGGATTAATCCGCACATCGGTTCCTCACCCGACTGCAATGAGCGCATTGGCCTGAGTCAACTGTTGAGACTCAAACGATCAGATACCATATCGGCCGACTTCGCAGAAATCAACCGGGGGACAGCCTCATCGCCGCGTTGTTTACGTGTGATGAGGCTGTAACAGTGCACCTTAGACCCTCTCCAGCGTAAGGTGAGTCGCGTGTTCCGAAGCCTTGTGGCCGGTCACGGAAAACCCAAGTGCGTGTAGATCCAGACCGTGAAAGAGCGATTCACCCTGTCCGAGAAGAACAGGCACGGACGCAATGTGAAGCGAATCGATCAATCCAGCCTGTAGGTACTGGCGCACGGTCGATACCCCGCCTCCGATCTTAACGTCCTTCATCCCTGCAGCTTTCTTCGCCCGCTCCAGTGCGTCATGGATTCCTCCCGTAACAAAGTAGAAAGTCGTGCCCCCTTCCATTTCAATCGGCTCGCGCTCGTGGTGCGTCAAAACGAACGTTGGCACATGATAGGGCGGGTTTTGCCCCCACCAGCCCTCCCATGAATCGTCCGGCCACGGACCACGTACCGGACCAAACATATTGCGACCGAGAATCCACGCGCCAAACTTGTGCATCGCTCGCTGAGCAAATTCATCGTCGATGTCCCCGATCGATCCGCCCTCTTTCCCGTGCATTGAGCAGAACGTATGGGTGTGAAAAAACCACTGGAAGATCTCAGTCCCTCGCTTGCCGAGCGGATCGTTCAAACTCTGCTCGATTCCCGCGCTGAAACCGTCCAACGAAACGGCAAATCCTGCGACCCTCACTTTTTGCATATTTTCCATTTCTCCCGATTTCTGTACTGGATTTCTACCTCTTGGCGGGGCCGGGGCTATCGCGCGGCGTGCTTACGACGCTTTTCGCTTTCCGCGATCATTTGGTTCAGATCGGCGGCTGGCCGAATCTCCCAAGGCCCATATCTCAACCCCGGATGCTGCGAGATGAGCTGAATCGCGTGATTCATGTCCCGCGCCTCGAGCGCAAGAATGCCGCCGAGTTGTTCCTTGGTTTCCGCATAGGGGCATCTGCAGTCGCAACTTTGCCGTTCTTCCAGTACAGAGTCAACGCGGTTTCCGCAGGCTGAAGCCCCTCTCCCGCGATAAAGTGCCCGTTACCTCGCAGGTGATCGTCGTTCGAAGCACACATCGAGCATCGCGTGTTGCTCCTCCCTCGTCATGCCCTCAAATCTTCCGGGCTCGATGTATCCCAAACAGATGTATTTCACGGTTCTTCTCCTCTTCGTTTCCAATGGCTCCTTTCCTGTTAACTCAGGAGCCATAGTTCATCGTTCTTCTGCCTATAGTCGTTGGCGAGACGGAAAATCGACAGCCAATCGATTGGCAGTTGAATTTTATTGCCACGGCGTTCCGGAGTATCAATGTACCTCCCCGGGGAAATCGATGCTCGCGTCATGACCATTAGCGTGGGCATTTGCTTGCTCGTAACGTTAATTGTCGGCATCATCCCGGCGTTCCAGACTCGCCACCTCGATCTCGCCGGACCTCTAAAAGCGGAATCCTCGGGCGTGGTCGGAGCCCGGGGAAGGGCATGGATGCGTTCTGGGCTCGTCGTTTTCCAGGTCAGTCTCAGCTTTATTTTGTTGGTAGGAGCCGCGCTGCTGCTCAAAAGTTTGGAAAACATTCGGACGGCAAGCCCCGGCTTCACATTTTCGAGCGTTGTCACGACCGGGGTTTCGCTAGTCGCCGCCGGATACGACGATGCTCGAGCCAAAACTTTTCAGGACGAATTGATCGACCGCCTCATCGCGCTTCCCGGCGTTCAGTCTGCTGCGTTCGCACGTGTAACACCGCTCGGCAATGGCACGTCGAGAGTTATCAGCCTTCGCCCAACGAACAAACGGAAGTTGAGTACAACCAAGTCTGTCCCGGGTATCTCGCGACTTTGGGGGTCCCTCTTCTATCAGGTCGCGAATTTCTGCGAAATGATAACGAGAATGCCCCGCTCGTGGTCATCGTTAATCGGACCATGATGATGCGCTACTGGGGTGGTCAGAACCCAGTCGGCAGCCGGCTTCAAGTGAAGGGCCGACCGGCACGAGTAGTTGGTGTGGTGGCCGACTCCAAGTACGAGAGCATGCGCGAGAACCCACGGCCATTTTTCTACGTGCCCTTACGGCAGGATTTTGTAAGAGGCCCTGCGCTGAATATCCGTACTAACGAATCACTGCCAAGCTTGTCTGCGACACTCCTTCGGGAGGTACATGCTTTAGACGCTAACCTTGCGCTATACGAGATCATCACCTTGCAGGAACAAGTGAACCGCTCGACCTCACCGCAACTCGTCGCCGTTACCCTGGTGTCCACGTTGGGCGGGTTAGCACTTCTTCTTGCCGCTGTGCGACTCTACGGTGTGATGTCTTACGCGGTCGCGCAAAGCACGCGCGAATTGGGCCTACGCATGGCTCTTGGCGCGGACGATGCCAACCTGTTGCGCCTAGTCATTTCGCGCGGCTTGCGATTGACCACAGGTGGCATTCTCTTCGGTCCAGTGGCATCTCTCGTTTTGACCAAGTTGCTGGCGCAGCTTCTCTTTAATGTGAGGCCGCATGATCCGCTGGTATTCGGACTCGCCTTCGCAGTGATGACCGGCACGTCCATCGTTGCTTGTCTATTGCCTGCGTGGCGGGCAAGCCGGACCGATCCCGCGCGTGTCCTGCGGGACTGATTCTCCAGACACTTTGTCCAGCCTTGGGCGACTTGCCCATTCCCGGATTGAGGGGCAAACCGGAAGCTGATCGGAATACGACTTCTGGGCCGTCAGCCATCGTGCTGATTTCGAGACGCCAAACCTGGCACACGACTCGCACACAGAGGGTCTCACACTAGCACAAAGACAGCGGCCGAGAACTCTCCCAAAGTTTGTGTTGTGTGATTAAGGGACGCATCAGCGTCCGCTCCGCAAGAAGTACACTTGGTTG
>DASRFR010000036.1:0-44998 GCA_035651455.1 Terriglobales bacterium | reverse complement strand
TGGGAGAGGGATTGGGCTTGATGCGGTTGAGACGATCGTAAACAGCCCATGCGCCCTTGGCGCCGAATGTGACAGCCTTCTCAACATATTTAATCGGTTTGCGCATTATGTCTCGCTTTCCATGTCCGGATGCGGCACGATGGAGCCTGCGCCGCCTTCCGCTGGTTGAACCCTTGTTCGGATGAACCTACCAGGATGAACTGTTCGTTTGCCCTGGGTCCTACCCTGCTTGTTGACCTTCACCCCGGGATAGAACTCTACCCACAGGTGGTTATGCATATCCTATTGAGAGCGTAGCGAGAAGGCACGAAGAAGGCAGTTAACGGGGAAAAATGGGGGTTTAGCGGGGATGTGGGGGATTGGACGGGGCTAAGTCGTTGAAAGCATTGGTCGTTGGTCTTTGCGGCGCACCAGGCAGACGCGGTCCACCGCCCCGCTAAGACACACGCGACTAAGATACCTTTCCAGACCGTCCTTCAAGCCGTGACACTAGCCGATCGAAAAGTGTCGGCAGCTCAGACAAGGGATGGCGGTCCCCCTTACTTCCTCCGGCGTCCGCCGGAAGCATTTTGATGAGACCAAGCCGGGCTTCCACGTCGTATTCTCCTAGGGTCTCATCGAGCAGCAAGTAACCAATTTGCTTGAAGTCGGAGTCTTCTTGCCTAAAGCCCGGAATGAAGAGATAGATGCCAGCCATTTTCCCGTTATCCATGAGCGAGAACTGGACGTCTTTAGGATCAACTCGCTTGTCTCGAAACTGCACAATGTTGGGAACAGCGCGACGTGGCCGAAATGCTGTCACCTGCCATCTGTCCATATGGGGCGCGGCATCCACGAGTGAAGCCACAACGGGGAACGCTCGCTTCATGCCACCCGCGCTGATAACGAACTCGCGTCGCGGTGCATTCGGACCAAACTCGAAAGTGAGGTCTGGATCAACCTTCTGGAGTTCACTTGCCAGTTGGTCGAAGAGGGCTTCCCGCTCTGCTTCCAGACCGGGATCGAAACTAAACAACTCTGGCTCATGCTGCGTGAACCACTTCCAGAATTGCTCTTGAGTAGTCATCCTCATCTCGATGTATGCAATTTTCCGACACTCTAATCCGGTGGTTCAAGAGGTGGCTCGGTGTTATTCACGGGTGTTGGGGGATTCCGTATATTGTTTTCCAATTGCTCCTCAACCGTTCCGAACTCCTCTTCAGCCGCTGCCGCGTATTGGCCTGCTTTTGGGTTGTTCTGGCCGACACCGTTGATCGCATTTCCGGATGTCCCTCCCTCTGACTGTGCGCCTCCATTTTGCTTTATGAGTTGCTGTTCGCGACCCCGGATGGGGGGCTGGCCCATCCTTTCGGCGTCCAATCATAACCGAGGTTGCCCCATCCCTTCGACTCGCTCCGCTCGCTCAGGGCAGGCTCTTCGCGGTTTCGAAGGATGGGCGCGGTCAGCCGTCACATCGTTCTAGGGGCGGAGTCTCTACCATCTTAGTGTGCCTACCGGTCTCAAACGATATTACGGCGCATGATATCTGCACTTCATTACCTTCAGCTGTTACCAGCGGCGAGCGGTGTTGGGAACTGCGCGACGGCGTGATCTCCTCGTCGAAATCCTGGAGCAGGTGCGGCGGAGTTATAAGTTTGTGGTCGTGGGCTATGTGGTCATGCCGGAGCATGTGCATCTGTTGCTCGGCGAGCCCGATCGGAGGAATCCGTCGGTCGTGGTTCAGGTGCTGAAACAGCGGTTGAACCGGCGGTTGTTGCGTAACTCACCAGAAGCGGATCCGGCGCAGGGCTGTTTGTGGAAGAACGAACGGCCTGAGATATGGCAGCGGCGGTTTTACGATTTCGTGGTGTGAACGGAACGCAAAGCGAATAGAGAAATTGCGCTATATGCATCGCAATCCGGTGAAGCGGGGATTGGTGCGGGAACCGGAGCAGTGGAAATGGAGCAGCTACCGCTTCTATGCCTACGGCGAACGTGGACCGGTGCTGGTGAATGAGCAATTGCCGGCAAAGTTAAAGCTGAGCGGTCGGGCGGCGAAGATGGCCAAATCGTAACTTGTCGAGAGCATCGTGCCCACCTTTCGAAAAACCGCGAAAGGTGGGGCAACCCCGGTTTATGATGAAGTTCGGAAAGGCTGGGCCAGCCCCCAACGATGGTCAGAGTCGCCCACTCGTTCGCAAACGGCGCGAATGAGTGGCACACCCGCTAATCGCATTTTCCCTCCGGTTTGAACGATTCCTTCCCCATGCACTACCATCTATCTATGCCGGTTGAAACCGAGATTTCCCTATCTACCTACACGCCGATTCGCGCGCCGCGCGGGACATCGATTTCCTGCAAGGGCTGGCAGCAGGAAGCGGCCATGCGCATGATCATGAACAATCTTGATGAAGAGGTTGGTGAGCGGCCGAAGGATCTCGTTGTTTACGGCGGAACCGGCCGCGCTGCCCGCAGTTGGGAGGCCTATCGGGCGATCGTTGCCTCACTGAAGTCGCTCGAGAATGACGAGACGCTGCTGGTGCAGTCGGGCAAGCCGGTGGGCATCTTCAAGACCCACGAACATGCTCCGCGGGTGCTGATTGCGAATTCCAACCTCGTCGGCCACTGGTCGAACTGGGAGAAGTTCAACGAACTGGAGCGCGCCGGCCTGATGATGTACGGGCAGATGACCGCGGGCTCGTGGATTTACATCGGGTCGCAGGGCATCGTGCAGGGGACGTTCGAGACGTTTTCGGCGGCGGGCGAAAAACATTTTGGCGGAGACCTTGCGGGCAAGCTGATCGTTTCCGGCGGCATGGGCGGAATGGGTGGCGCTCAGCCGCTCGCGGCAACCATGACCGGCGCGGCGTTTCTGGGGATTGACGTTGACGCCGAGCGCATCAAGAAACGTCTGAAGACCGGCTATTGCGACTTCATGGTGAATACGCTCGATGAAGCGTTGCGCATCCTGAAAAATGCGGTGCGGAAGAAAGAGAATGTCTCGGTCGGGCTGGTAGGCAACTGCGCGGACATTATTCCGGAACTCGCCGAGCGTGGCGTGGTGCCCGACATCTTGACCGACCAGACTTCGGCGCACGATCCGCTGAATGGATACGTTCCGAATGGCATGTCGCTGGCGGATGCCCTTGAGCTGCGCAAGCGTGATCCGAAGGCGTACGAGGAGAAGTCACTGGACGCGATGGCGCGGCATGTCGAAGGCATGTTGCGCCTGCAGAAGATGGGCTCGGTCACGTTTGACTACGGCAATAATATTCGGACGTTTGCGTTTCAGCGCGGCGTGAAAGACGCGTACGATTTTCCGGGATTCGTGCCGGCGTATATTCGTCCTCTGTTTTGCGAAGGCCGCGGGCCGTTTCGCTGGGTCGCGTTGTCGGGTGAAGCTTCCGACATTCACGTCACCGACGACCTGGTGCTGGAGCTGTTTCCGGAGAACCGCATTCTGCGGCGCTGGATCGATCTAGCTCGCAAAAGAATAAAGTTTCAAGGACTGCCCGCGCGCATCTGCTGGCTCGGCTATGGAGAGCGCGCGCAGTTTGGGCTGGCGATGAATGACCTGGTGAAGAAAGGGAAGATCAAGGCTCCGATCGTCATCGGGCGCGATCACCTGGACTGCGGCTCGGTGGCGTCGCCGTTCCGCGAGACCGAGAGCATGAAAGACGGTTCGGATGCGGTTGCGGATTGGCCTCTGCTGAATGCGCTACTGAATACAGCCGCCGGCGCATCGTGGGTATCGATTCACAACGGCGGCGGAGTTGGCATTGGCTACTCGCTCCATGCTGGGCAAGTGACGGTTGCGGACGGCAGCGAGATGATGGCGAAGCGAATCGAGCGCGTGCTGACCACCGACCCAGGAATGGGAATTATCCGGCACGTGGATTCGGGGTACGAGGAAGCGTCTACGTTCGCTGAGAAGACGGGCGTGAAGATTCCGATGAAAAGCTGACCAACGAGAAAGGGCGGCTGTGAAGCCGCCCTTGAACTCAGCCTGAACTTCGCGCTCAGGTCCGCACCTTACAAAGCAAGTCTCTGGCACTTGGTGCCGCGTGTCAAGGATGAAGGCTAGTGCATCGATGACTTTAGGGAAGACCCCGGTGAGACTCGAACTCACGACCTCTAAGGTGCGAACCTAGCGCTGGAAATGTTGGCACAGAGACTCCCTCTGCACGTCCCATCCGCGGAGAGTGCTTTTCGCTGTTAGACTGCTGGTTTCTCCATGGCACCTAAGCGAAACCTGAAATCCCGCTGTCTGCTGCTTGTGAACGTCGGCCAACTTCTGACGTTGCGCTCGCCGAACCCTGGCCCGCGGCGCGGACCCGAACTGAGTGATCTCGGCATCGTCGAAGATGGCGCGGTGTTGTGCGTCGGAGGGAAGATTGCCTCAGTAGGCACGACCCGAGACGCGACGCGCGATTCCTGGATCAAAAAGAACCGCAAGAAGCTCACTGAAATCGATTGCTCGGGGAAGGTTGTTTTGCCGGGACTCGTGGATGCGCATACGCATCCTGCGTTCACTGCGCCGCGTTTGGTGGATTTCGAAAAACGCATTACCGGTGCGACCTACGAACAAATCGCTGAAGCCGGTGGCGGGATCCGGTCGAGCATCGATGGCGTTCGCAAAGCGACTCGAAAGGGAATTGCCGATCAGGTGTTCTCTGGACTGCAACGCATGGTGGAGCAGGGAACAACCACCGTCGAAGCGAAGTCGGGATACGGATTGTCGCTGGATGCGGAGCTCAAGTCGCTGGAAGGGATCCGCGAAGCAGCCCAGCGTTGGCCGGGCGCGGTCGTGCCGACGCTGTTGGGGGCTCACGTGGTGCCTCCGGAGTTCAAGGCGAACCCGGCAGAGTATGTACGGGTGGTCTGCGAGGAGATGATTCCTACTGCCGCGAAACGCAGGCTGGCGCAATTCGTCGATGTGTTCACCGATCGGGGCGCGTTCAGCGCGGAGGACACGGAGAAGATTTTTTCTGCGGCGCGAGAACACGGGCTGGCGGTGCGCGCGCACGTCTGCCAGTTAACCGAAACGCGGCTAGGGCCGCTGTTGCGATTCGATCCGGCATCGTTCGATCACGTCGATCATGTGCATGAGGACGACATTGCGAAGCTGGCGCAGTCGAACACAGTCGCTACGCTGGTTCCGGGGGCAAATTACTTTCTCGGGCTGGAGAAATTTCCTCCCGCGCGCAAACTGATCGATTGGGGCGCCGCAGTAGCTCTGGCGACCGATTACAATCCAGGATCGTCTCCGACGCCGAGCATGCCGTTTGTCCTGTCGCTGGCGTGCACGCACATGAAGATGTCGCCGGCCGAAGCGATTGCGGCGGCAACGATCAATGGTGCGTGCTCGCTGCGAGTGCAGGATCGAAAGGGCTCGATTGAACCGGGGAAGGACGCTGATCTCGCGGTTTTCGATGTCGCCGACTATCGCGAACTGGCGTACTGGGTAGCCACCAATCGTTGTTCACTGGTGGTTCTGAATGGCGTTCCGTCGCGCGTGAGACATTCTGTTTGAGCGACCCGTGATATTGATCGCCGCGCTGCGTTGAGGGATTCTGCCTCGGTTGCTATAATCCTTGCTGTTCCACTCACAGCCGGTTTGGCGCCAGTAGCGCGCGGTTCCTGTCCTGCAGGGAAGCCGGTGTAAGCAACACGGCGGCACTCCAGAGGTCCGCAAACGTGGCCAGGTAGCTCAGGTGGTAGAGCGCAGCCCTGAAAAGGCTGGCGTCGGCGGTTCAACTCCGTCCCTGGCCACCATCATTCCAAAGCACTTAACTTCAAGCGACATACATTACCTCAGTCCGCACTCAGTCCGCATTCGAGAGTTTTGCTTCCCAAAATCGCGGTGAGCACTTCACCCTGGGCCAGCATCCGGTCCTCGCTCACGCTGTGAGCGTAGAGCTGCAGCGTGGTCTTCACATCCGAATGCCGCAACAGTGCCTGCACCGTCTTCGGGTCGGTCTTTGAGCGAACCAGAAACGATGCCAGCGAGTGCCGCAGATTGTGGAAACCAAACCGGCACGGATCTCCTGCCGCGATTACCCCGGCTTTTATGGCTGCCGGGCGAAGATAATCTTCGACCAGCATGTTCGCCGCTCGCGGCTTTTTGCCACTCAGCTTGAGGCTGGGAAATACCCAATCCAGCAACTCAGAGTAGAGCGTGTGTAGCTTCCATGCCTGCATGAAGTCTGCAAGCAGAGGATGCATCGGGACCGGAGCTTGCGACGCCTTGCTCTTAGGCGACCCAATTTTTCCGCACGTCCAGGTTCGCCGTACGTTGATCAGCGAATTGTTAAACTCAACGTCACGCCATTGCAGGCCTAAGCATTCGGAAATGCGTAAGCCTGTGCTGGCCGCAAGCAGGGTTAGGGTTCGTTCCGGCTCCGCCAGACGGATCAGGACTGAGAAAGCCTGCTGCGGAGACAGGATCAGGGCCTCGTAGTTGCTGATGGTTTTGCAACGAACGAAGCGCATGGGATTACATTCATCTCGCCGTGGGATAAGCCCGTGGCGCTGGCCGTGCTTGTAGACCAGCGACATGACTCTGCGCATCTTGTCGAGGGTGGGATTCTGCAGGTCGAATTCTTCTTTCAATGCAGAGAGCCATTCCTCGATCTCTAGCGGCTGAATGCCGAGAGCAAGGCTCTGGCCCCAGCGTGGCAGAAGGCGATTGCGCAGCACCCGTTTGTAGCCTGCAATGGTGGTGTGGGCTTTCGGATCAACAATGGCGCTGTTTCGCTCGCCTAGCTCGTGCTGCTCGTAGTGCTGGGCGAGATCTGCGAACGTCACTCGTCTCCGAAAGTCTGGTTTGTTAATGAATACCTGCTGCCGTTCCACTTCGGCCCAGGCCTTTGCCTTGCTAGGAAAGTCCCGCACGGTCCCGATGGCAAGTTTCTGCTCAACTCGTTTGCCGTCGGATTCGCGGGTTGTGCGGAAAAACAGCATCCAGGTTTCGCCGTCTTTGCGTCGTTCCTTCTTTAACCAACCGCGTTGATGTCTCTGTGCCATTCAGATTTCTCCTCAGGCACGTGAGACTGCCGACCGCATTGTAACGCGGTTTTCTTGGGAGAGAGCGACGCCTTCGCCATGGCCCCCGTTCTTGCCGGCGGGTTGCTCTGCAATCCCCGTAGCTAATTCCGACAACCTGAAAATCCAGATTTTGCGTTTGCGACCGGGATCGACAGCATAAGCGCCTGGAATGCCCTTGCGGGCGAGCGCAAGCAGGTGACGACGTTCGATGCCGAGGAACGCAGCCGCTTGTTCGGCCGAAGCAAATGGTTCAGGTGTCATCGTGACCTCGGTTGCTTCACGCATTCGCGAGTCAGGCTGATTTCGTAGCAGTGTTTGTGTTCTTGATTCCATAGATTCTCTCTGCGATGTCGTAGTCGTAAACTGAAACTACGCGCGACAACGAGCTAATCTTCGCCAATCTGCATGATTGAGAACAACGAACATCTATCGTCCCGAATCGGGCCGTACGTTGTCACAAAATCGGAATCCGAGTTTTTGACGGAGCTTTTCGGTTGGTTGCTGGATCCAGCACATTTTCCAGAGCAGGCGGCCGCGAAGGGGCGCAGCCGAACGACGAAGAGGCTCCGGGCCTACGAACTACTGTTGAAGAGGACGATGGACTTGATGGAGCTCTACCCCGAGGATCAGAGCCAGTTGCAGGGCATTTGCTCTACCTTGCAGCTGAAGGTGCGACAGATCAAGGAAGATCGAGGGTTTGTCACCTTCAGGGCGAAAGATGGCGGTAATAGTTGGTATGTGAAAAAGGGCCCACGACCTGCTGTGGCTCCGCGGCTTTTCCTCGCACTGTGCATTGCCAAGGCGCTGTGGCCGAGCAAATCACCGTATGATGTCGTTGTGCGTCAATTACAGAGCAGGCACCATTACGTGGAGAAAAGCGCCGTGGAGCGCCTCGTAAAGCGCCTTCTGGCTGAGCCCAACAAACACCTTCTCTACCGGAGCAGTGCGGAAGGCACTGACCTGATCGCATTATTGCGACCCGAGGTATTTGATTTCAAAGTGTGGAGAGAAGATCAGCAGGCTTCTACGGCAGACATGTCGATCGAAGAGTACGACCGTCAATTCCCGGTCTATCTAGAGCGGATCCATCCGACGGCCGCGCAGCTTGAACTCCTCCGCCACCTTCTCGACAACTTCAGCATGACACGCAGAGAGAGCGCAAGGCTGCCACGCAAGTCCAGCAAGGGACTTTACGCAAGAATGGCCTGAAGGATGACGCCGTGCAGGACGTACAGCGCTGTAGATTTGCTCTGTGAGTGGCGGTTGTATTGCGGGTAGGCGGAGCGGATTGGCGCTTCGTCTGGCCCCGCCTAAAGTACGATACATACCCTTACATTACGTTCGGCTTCGTTTCTGGGAGGATTCTGCCCTGTTTCGGCGACTTTCGGGACAGTTTCCGCCTATGTCTTGCTTCGGGGCTCAAATTCAGTATCGAATTCAAGCACATCAGTGAGGACAACGCTATGGGAGTACGTTATTTTACTGTACAGTACATTCCCCGTGCGTTCCCCGCACTTTCCCCGGGCTTCCCCGCACTTTCTCCGAGATTTCCCCCGCCCAGTTGCGGAGGACACAGGTATTGGACTTCTGCGGTCGCGTCACAAGCTGAGCCTTTGTCCAAAGATTGACCTGAGACCGACCACTCCTCAAGAGCGCTGGAGCACACAAACTCGCACACTCTTAAGCTTCTAGAACCGAGAGCGTGACATATTCAGCTGACCGACAGTAAGTCAGACTTGCTGCTTGGCGTCGACCTCTTCCAGGTGTAACGATCGCAGGCACAGCCCTCCACAGCTTTCACTCAGACGTTCACAAGATATGCACAATTACCGCTGCAATTTCGCTTTTTCTTCCGGTCTTATTCGTGATATGCCTGAAGGAAGATGTCCCCGACAGTGAAATTCGACCCGCGCGACCTAATCATGGGTCCGTACGTTGTGTGCGCCAAGTGTGGTGTCGAACAGTTCGGAATTCTGTTCGTCCGTGGGAATTACTACACCCGTCGCTGTCGGAATTGCTGGCACACGGCAGACTTCCCCCTTCCAGACATCAAGAAAAAAGTCGTCTACATCGACCAGTTCGCTTTCAGCAACATTATGAAAGTGCTGACTCCTGATGCCAAGGGCCACGAACGCACGGCAGCGAATCCTTTCTGGAAGGAACTGTTCGAAACGTTGGGGGTGGTTTATCACCTTCAATTAGTGGTTTGCCCCGACTCCAAGCAGCATCAGTACGAGTCATTGACTTCAGCGTTCTACAAGAGTCTGAAAAGAACTTACGAACACTTTTCCGGTGGTCTGAGTTTTCACGCGCCGGATGACATCAAACGTTGGCAGATAGCGCGACTGACCGAATGCTGGCGGAAGAAGGAATCTGCCACATTCGACTTCGACGCGCAGGAGATTACACACGGCAAGCTTCACGAATGGGCCGACAGAATCTACATCACCGTCGATGGTGTTCTGGACGGATTCGTTGACGACGAGCGGACGACCCGAAACAACATCCATCAAGGTCTTCAAGAAGTGTTTGAAATATGGCAGCGAGAAAAGAAAAGCTACAAAGACGTTTTTGAAGCTGAAAAACAGGCCTACACTCGGGGGCTGGTTGATGCGTACTTGGCACAACAGAAGAAGGTCAATGACACGCTGATGCGCGGCGAAATGCCGTCGTTGAATGACATGCTGCCTTCTCAACAGTACTTGGTTTTAACACAGTTGCAGTACACGTTCGATGATGCTTTCGGTAAAGCGGAAGCGCCCAAAGTGATGGCAGAGTTTCTTCGCAGTGGCGTAATGAACGACGCGCCGTTCAATGTGATTGGGGCATCACTGTTCGCTTCGCTGTCGCAGAAAGCGGCGGCTGGTCAGAAGCGACCACCGAATCAAGGAACCAGCAACGACGTGGAAATGCTTTCGACTCTGCTGCCGTACTGCGATGCGATGTTCGTTGACAACGAATGCAGGGCGCTATGGCAAGACATTCCCCGCGATTACAAGTTGCCGTATCAGTGCGTTCTGTTTTCGCCGAAAACAGGGGAGGAATTTCTGCAATATCTGAAAGCGATTCGCGATTCGGCGACGCCGGAACACCTGAAAACCGTTTCCGAGATATACGGACCCGACCCACTGAAGCCCCCGCAAAGCATCTACGGAGTCGGAAAGCGGAGGGAAAGGCACGTGGATGACTGAAGAACAAGAACGTGAAGAGTTGAAGTGAGGAGTGCTGGTGGACCATCCGGGGACAATTGGATGATGTCAGAAACCAGAACGGAAGATGACGACCGGCGGCGGAAAGCTTAGTGAATCCTTCAATGCAAAGCACTATCATTGTTTTAACTGGCCACGATGGCACAGACGATGCAAGTCATTCTTCATCTCTCCGACGTTCACTTCGGGTGCGATAAGTCTGAATCCGCGCGCGCCTCGCGCCAACTCGCGCTGGACGGAATTACCTCGGCGATTTTGAAACTGGAACCCGAATGGCGACCGACGATTGTCTGCCTTAGCGGGGACATCGCATATCGAGGCAAGTCTTCGGAGTACGAGGAAGCTGCAAGGTGGCTGGAGAAGCTGCTGAAGGAATTGTCGATACCGCCAGATCATGTCGTGATTTGCGCTGGGAATCACGATATCGATCGCGACAAGGTCACCTACGCTCGCCCCGCAGATGCCGCTGAGGCTGACAAGATTCTCTCGTTTCCGCTGGACACCAAGTATGAAGTCCCGTTTGAGGGCTACACCGGCTTTGCCAAGAAATTTGGGATTGGGGAGCTTCAAGTCGGCGGCAGTACATCTTCTCTGATTGGACATCGCAATGTGGAGGGTATTTCGTTCTGCTCACTGAACTCCGCCTGGTTCTGCCGGGACAACACCGACAAAGAGCAGCTCTGGATTGGGAGACCCATCCTTGATGTCCTGGAGACTCACGGGCAAGTGCTGCATACCCAGAAACTCGCAACGGCTCCTCCCACGATATTCCTGCTCCATCATCCCAAAGACTGGTATCACGACTCGGAAGTTCACGCGCGAGGTCGGACCAATACGTTCGACGTGGTCGCTGGCCGTTGCCACTTGATGTTGACGGGGCACACTCACGGCGAAAGCCGGCGGCCGGATCGCAATGGAGGCGCGGCATACATCATGACCGGCGGTGCCACCTACGCCGATGCGACCTATACGAACTCGTTCTCGCTCATCCAAGTTCACGACGAGAAATTTATTTATCGAACATTTGATTTCGACCCACAATCCGCAATCCGGGAATGGCGTCAGTCAATCGAGGCAACAGACTTATTTTTCCGTGATTCGGTTGTCCAAGGTGGAATAACCGGCCCTATGCGCTTTTTCCCCCAGTTGGCAGATTACCGACGAGCCTGCGAGAGCCATGCACGGAAGGTGATCGAGGCAAAGTCACGGGCCTTAAGACCGCAAGGCACGCTACCACACACGATTCCGGCATTTGTAACCATCGAACTGGTAAAGCTAAAGCCACAGATGGATCGCCCCGATCAAAGACAACAGGCTCGGCAGGTTCGGCCTATCTTTTTGGGCGATGCTATGCGAACCACTCGACGGAGCCTCCTATTGGGAGACCTCGGTTCGGGGAAAAGCACATTGGCGGCGACATTCGCTATCGAAAGCCAGGAACGCAATCAGAATGCAATCGCACTTCTTGTTCCAGCGAAGATGTTGCTGCCGGGCACCCATGCGGAGACTCTACGCTGGCCCAGCGTCAAGGAATTCATCTCCTCCCTCACATCGTTCGTGAATGACCAGATTTTTCCCACTGCTTCAGGTTTCGATCTACAGGATCTTCTGAACTGGGGCCGTGAGGTTGCAATCCTCATCGATGGCCTTGATGAAGTCTCGCTGTCGGTTGCTAGAGAAATTGTCGAACGTCTTGGGCAAGTCGTCGACCATTGGTCCACGGTGCAGGTCCTGGCAACTGGGCGCCCGATCGAACTTGCGGGGCTCGACCACAGCAGATGGCAGCTTTGCGTTCCTTATCCAATTCAAGATGATGACAAGCACCAGCTTTTCGTAGAAGAAGCGATCGCCGATGGGAAAGAGGGTGACAGCGCAATTTCGACGGCTTCACTCGCGCTTAATCGGTTACGGTCTACGCCTGAATTGTACTTAATGGCGGATACACCGCTATTTTGCCGCCTCCTCTTTGGTGGATTGCAGAGCGGCACGGAACACGAAACAGAAACGTTAGGCGATCTTCTGTATCAGCTTCTCACCAAGAGGTTGAAAGAGTGGGCCGCAAGCGACCAAAAGGTGAGCCTCACCCCTCAATTCGACGCGGAGTATCCCGACGCCGGATCACGAATGAAGCTGCTTTCCGATCTTGTCGGCGCCCTCGATAGAGACAGGCCGATCCGCGAAGAAGAGGCTCGGTCGAAATTAGACGCTTTGCTGCCAACCATCGCAAATGTAAGCAAGGCACAGCTGGCGGATCAGGCCCTCCGAAGTTTTCAGTCGGTCGGCTTGATCGTGCTTGAGGGCGGACGCTTCGAGCTATCTCTGCGCTCTTTTGATGACCTTTGCAGGGGATACGCGATTGCGGACACTGCACGCACCAACCCTGCAAGGCTGCTCTCCAGCAATCAGACTGAGTGGCGCAGCTTTGCATTCGCAGCGACGGTCGTCCGGCGGCTCGGATGGATTGAGCAGGTTCGCCCTGCTCTCTGTGATTGCATTAAGGACATTCTGAGCAAGACCAAAGACGTTCCCGCCGCAGCGTATATCGTCGCCGAGGCCCAGGATCATGCACTTGCAGTTTGCTTCATCGAGAAGCTCGCCGAATTGGGGCGGCGGCCTTTGTGGTTCTCCTACGACGATCCTATTTGGCCGCAGGCCGCTCAGGCGATCGCAGAGAGTCTACGACTGGCGTCCGATCAGGGATTTGATTGGTTCTTTCGCGAGTACCTCGATCCCCAATATCCTTTCGTCTTCGCGGGGAGCCAGTTGACGGAGGAGGTCTTCAATCGCTGGGTGGCTTTGCACATCGGGAAACTGACGAGCAAGCAGCAGACTGATCTCACCTCCATGATCGTTCCGCATTCTTCCGCTGATTCGCATCAGGCCTCGTCTCTCGTTCCGGTGCTGGCGTTACTCTTGCCGCAAGAGTTCGAAGCCCAAAAACGACTCAGGTATTGCATCCGCCTGCTGGAGTCCCCTCTGTCTCGGGATGCCGCGGAAGCGGTCATCCGCGGTGAGATCGACAAGGGAGATCCCGACCGTGTTCTCAATCTCTTTCCCGCCACTATTTCGAACTGGGACGGCGCACAGAACGCAACTCTTCTTTATCTGAGCCTGCGCGACGGGAGACCTCCCACTCAAATAGTGCGGGCCGTGATAACGCAGAAGCGGGGACGGCGGCCTGACCGTCAACACCTTCACACTGTTCAAAAGCTGAAGGAACGCCTCGGGGATGAACTTTTCCAGCGCTACTGCCGCTGGTATCTCTTCGAGGGTGATACCGCACTTTCCGCCGGCGCTGCCATACAGCTTTTTGATCTCGGTGAGCGTCGGCTTGCTTTGCTGGCTTCACCACTGATTCAAGCACTACACGATGGCGGCTATTTACCTCAGGCCGAGGATATCCTCTCCGAGTTGATCGCCGGCGAAGGGCATGAAGCCACGAGAGTTCTTGCAACGTACATCGGGGAGACCCGCCACGATGGGCTCGGGGGGCACTCAGGCTGGTGGCGTCTATTGTTCCGTTTCATCCATGATCCCAATCTGCGAGGACCAGAACTGCTCGTGCACTGCATGCGCGGTGTCGGCGAGTTTCTGTTGGCACGATATCCGGAGATCAGGAATAGCTTTCGCGAGTTGGTTCTCAGTCCGCAGTACGAGCGGTTTCGAGCCGCTATTCATGATGCGCTCAACGACGCCGAGCCGGAGATTCGACACGGCGCGGCCATGGTGCTCGTTACCAGTGACCCTGAAATGGAGGGCCAAGCGCTGGAGATCGTCGTCCGCTTCAAGTCTCATCGGTCTCACGGCGCTTGGTTCGAGTGGGAGCGTTATTGCCTGACACTGAGGTTCGGCACATCTGTGCTTTCATATCTCCGGTCACGGCTGCCGTTCTTTTCTGGACCGGCGCAAGTATTTGCGCTTGCTATCCTGGTCCAAAATGGGATTGAGCTCGACGATGCTCAATTCCGGGAATTCATCGAGGGCGCGCTTACTACGTTCTATGGTTCCCCGATCGCTGATTCCGTCCGTCATTCCGAGCGAATTCAGAAAGCTTTACTCGATATCGCTGATACCGGCAAGGAAGAGGCTGCTAGAAAAGCCGCGGAACTGCTGTTGGGGAACGCGAAGGAGAAACTGGACGCCAAGCACTACGCTCGGTGTAGAGTACTCACCCTGGATGGAAGCGAATGGCGTAACCCAGAATTTGCCGCCGAACTGGAACGCATGCGGAATTATCCCGAGTACGCGACACTCGTGGTTCAGGAAGCGGAACAGCAGGTCCAGAGAGGCTTCAAACGTGCCCTGATAGAACAGATCTACGAGGCGCAACAGAATCCGAGTCTATGGGAAGACATCGTCTGGAACGCGATCTGTACGCCATCTCCCGGGTCCAGGATTGGGTCGCAAGGGCAATGGATTTTGGAATTCATGCTCAAAGTGCCGGACAGCAGACAAGCGATCGGAAAGGTTGCGCGGAAGTTTCTCTTCGACGCCCGAATATCGCAGGGATTCAACACCGATGAGTCGTCCTCATGGCTTGCGTTGCTGGCTCACGAAGGAGGAGAGTTGAGCGCGGAGGAACTAGGTACTGTGGTCGACCGCATCGATCCAATCGACAAGTGTGCGTTCGTTCCCTTGGTCACGCGGCTTGGTCGAGCCCCAGGCAGCACTCGGCAGAGACGGCACTCCTATTCGGCTCTTCCGCAGATAAGCGCATCCGACCAAATATCACCCGAGACGGCAACGTTTGAGCGATTCTTGGAATTTGCACGCCCCGGAGGGCAATTCCATCCCAATTTCTGCTCTCTGATTGAGCAGTCCCTCTACAACGATCCGTTTAGCGAGGAACAGTTGCAGACCCTTACAAAGAAAGGAGAGCATGGTACGCTCGTTGCCATCGTCCTTGCCTTTGCCTACGGGCGTTCTCCTGATCCCGACTGGGCTATCGCTGTGCTCGGCGTGAAGCCGCCGGGAGCCATGCAGAATGAGCCATGCCTGCGGAGCATCCTCTCCCGCTGGGAAAACATCCTCTTCGCAGCGAAGGCCGACCCTACGTGGCGAGCCTCCTACCTGGAGAAGCTGAAAGAGGCGATCAAGCCTTCACAGGCACATCTCTCTGAAATTGCGAGTGAGATGCTTTCTATCGATCCCTCGTTGACTCCAGAGCACCTCGACATTCTTTTGAAGCACCTTATCCATTTGTACTTCGACGATCAAAAGCTTTGTGCCACGCTATCCAAGTTGCTGGCAGACCTCAAGAACGAAGAATTATTGAAAGACGCATCATCGTCCGTTGACAGCGCGCTTGCGGATTTGGATCTTCAACCTTGGAACGCAGACGAGATGCAGCCGAAAGACGCGGGAGCGTTTTTGATGTTCCCCCTCCTGCGGTGGCGAATAACGGGATTGAGCGATATCGTGAGCCGCAGGGTGTTTTTGCGCGGTTTGAAGATGGCGCTCTTACCAGCAAGGAGGCCGGAAGGAAACCTCGCAGGCTGGCCTAGCCGCTTCGTCGGTATCGAGGATGTTGCACCTCTGATGCAGACGGCGAGCAAAGCAATTATCGAGGATGCTATTCAGCACGGCTCGAGGATGGAAGATGTCGAATTGCGAGCTCTCTGCCGCCTGTTTCGACTGGACGATATTCATCAGGCTGGTCCGGTGCCTGACTCTTCTGAACCCCACGCGGCAGACTAACGACGATTGGCTATGAGGAGGCGTGGGTGCACTGCACCACAGGCGTCGAATACCTCCTCGAAGAACGGCCTAAGTGCAAACCCGGGATCTTGGCTTGCATCGTACATGCCATCCTTTTCGATCCGATCCACGATACACGTACCCAATCTTGCATTTGGACGATCAGCCAGAACGAGGCGGCGATGCTGTATGCCTTCCATTCCAGCGATCCACTTGTACGGTCCGTTGATTCCGACGCGGCTGAGAAATTCCGCACATTGCTGCAAGGTCGCCGAGAAGATTCGTTCGTCCAGCTCAAGATATTGGGGAATCTGCGACAGCCACGCATCGATTACCCAGATTTCTCCGGTGTTGAAAACATAGGCCACCGAGTTCACCGTGTCCGTTCCTTGGACTGGATAGAAGCCACCACCATCTTCACCTCTGACAAATCCACTCGACTGCGCTGACCGCACCAGCGGAACAATGCTAAGTTGCAAGGCTGTCTGTTTCAAGGCCTGCGTACTTAGTTTCTGCTTCGGCTCAGTGGAAGGAATCAGTCGCAGCCAATATGCGGGACCGTCTGCCAGCTTGATCGTTCTTGGCTCTCGGTTTTCGATCCTCTCAATCAGACCTTCACTCGCGATTCCGAGCGGCTTGCCGGCGGCTCGAAATCGCGCGCGCCCGTTCAAGGGCTGCTTCTCTGGGAAAGGTGGCGGCGCGGGTGGTCTTGGGAGCTGTGACCGAAACTCTTCGCTTTCCAGAATGGTCCGGAAGGCTCCCTCAAACTCCCGAGCGAGCTCATCCCGGACTGCTCGCCGATCTGCTGCAGAGCTGCCGTCCGGCAACGAGTAAAGGATCGGAAACCGCAAATGGGCCATGTCAAAAGGAAGGGGGAATTTCTTAGGGTCGCCGTGAGCAGTATTCATCACCGGCAAAATTTGATGGTATCCGCGTGACTTAAGCGCCCATCCATATTCGATGAGAACATTTGGATTCGGGATCAGTTCTCCGTTCGCTCGATTCGCAACAGAAGTGAGATCCGGAACGAAAATGGCAGACCGATCTATCTTCTTGAGAATCGTCTCGAAAATGGGCGGGTTGCCCGGAACCCCCTTCGTGTCTTTGTCCAGGCTGAGGCCATCGCGCAGGGATTCCTCGATCTCTGCGTTCTCCCCAAGTCTTTGAATAGCCGATTTGATGGCCGACTCAATTAGGTTTCGGCCTTCGCTTGGGCTGCGATCACTTTGCCAAGAAAAGAAAACTGTATAGGCCATACTTCCAGTGTATTAGACCCAACTTCTGGTGCACCATATCGAGGAGTCCCCAGAGGCAGTGAAGGGAAAGCCATTCATTTCGGATACTCGATCAGATTATCCAAGGTTACTCCCGGCAAACGGGCATGGCACCTTTCATGCAACCAGACGCCATCGCTGCTAGAAAACGGCGTGCCATGCCGAGTTCTTAAGACAAATCTTTGCGCTTGGTACTATAGGTACAAGGCGAGCGGGCTCATGAGGATAGAGGACATTGCGGATTATCCGGCGCTACAGCAACTTGGACGTGCCCTCTGGAAAGTCGGGAAGGCGCGAGGCGCAGCGATTTTTATTGGCGCAGGATTTACAAAGAATGCCGACCGGGTACACTCCAATACTCCTGAACCTCCGTTATGGACCGACATCGCACGTGTCATGCAGGAACGGATCTATCCCGGTGTAGTGGGCAAGAAAGATCCTCTACGCCTAGCGGAAGAGTTCAAGGTTCTTCTCGGTGAACTAGCCCTAGAGGGCCTTATTCGGGATATGGTTCGGGATGAAGAGTGGCTCCCTGGAGATTTGCACAGGAAATTGGTGAAATTGCCTTGGACAGACATTCTGACGACGAACTGGGACACGCTGATCGAACGAGCTGCCCTCGAAAACCTGGGACAGACTTACGAGACAGTACGTTGCGTCAGCGATATCGCGACCACCCGCGCACCGCGAGTGATTAAACTTCACGGAAGTCTTCCATCAAACCGTCCGTTTATCGTTTCAGAGGAGGACTATCGCACCTATCCAAGGTTGTTCGCGCCTTTCGTCAATCTCGTTCAGCAAACACTCCTTGAAAATGAACTATGCCTGTTGGGATTTTCTGGGGATGACCCGAACTTCCTAGAGTGGTCAGGATGGGTGAGAGACCAACTAGGCGCGTCAGCCAGACGCATTCATCTCGTAGGAGCACTTGATCTCGGCGCTGCGCAGCGGATGCTGCTCGAATCAAGGAACATTTCTGTGATTGACTTTACTCCGTTGGTCGGCAAGGCGGGACAGCGCGCTGCTGCCACTCAGTTTTTGGACTATCTTGAGAAGGCGAAACCACGGGCCCCGTGGGACTGGCCTGAGCAGCGCAAATCGACAGCATCCGGTACACCTCTTCAGGACTCCGCCGCACAACTCGCACTTACGACGGAAACCATCCAGACTTGGGAAGATGAACGGCGGTCATATCCGGGCTGGATTGTTTGTCCGCCACATACCCGAGCCGTCGCGAAGAGTGAAACGATTAGCGCACTGTATCGAATTGGTCGCGTCTTCGATCAACTGGCGCCGAAAGACCGCGGACGGTTTCTATTCGAGTCAGCATGGAGACTAGATACCTTTTTCATACCACTCGAAACGTCGTTCCAGCTAATGTTTCGAACCGCTGTATCTGATGACCAATGCTGGGATGACCCGGTCGCCAGAGAGTTTGTTGCATTGCTATTGTTGCGAACGGCGCGAGAGGAGCGTAATCAATCCGGTTTCGTCGAGTGGGTTGACTATTTCAAGTGCCATGCACCCTCTGACCGGGAAATGGCTGCACAGGTCAGCTATCAACGTTGTTTGTGGGCCCGAGATGAACTCAATTTTGGGGAGCTAAGGAAGCTTCTAACCGATCTTGATGGTTCTGATCCGTTCTGGAAGTTCCGCCGTGGCGCGCTCCTGTGCGACCTCGGGGATATGAAAGGCGCCAGAGAAACTGCCCATATTGGTTTGCGTGAGATTCGTGAAAATTTCTATAGGGATCGGGATTCCCTGTGGACAATTTCGAGACTGGCATGGGCCCAATTTCTATCACGAGGTCTTCGCTCTTGGACCACGGTACCTCGGGACGAACTAGGTGAGGAGTCTGAAATTCTTCGATTGCGCTTTTTTGAGACTGACGCCGACCCGTGGCAATACCTCCAAGCAATCGACATCAAAATTGAAGAAGACCTTCGCCGCGTTGCCGAAAGGCAGAGAGCCAAGGAGCCGGAGTTTGAGGCGGGCGTTTATCGCGATCACTCCTCGGCTTTGCATTTTGGAACGTGGTGGCCGACGGAAGCGATCTACGAAATCGGGCGCATTGTCGATGTTGTCGGCGTCCCACCACGCGGAGACCACACGATCATAATGTCCGAACGGATGGAGCGTGCAGAGCTTTTAACAGGATATCGATACGAGGACGACTCCGATTTCCTGCGGGTGCTACGTGTAGCTCATGCTGGTGGTGAGAATCTACTTAAATCGGTTTTTGGCCGAGTCCAGGTCGCGCTCATTGGAGAAAATCGCAGGATCATGCTGGGAGCAATCCTCGGCCGGGCACTCGATTATGCCCTGGAACAGCTGACAAGACGTGAAGGCATTGGTGATGATTTCTGGAGCCGACGTGCCGCCGCGTATGCTGAAATCATCTCGGGCCTATCGGTGCGGCTCTCCAGCACGGAAGCCCTTACGCTATTCCGACGGGTACTGTTGTACGCAAACGACCCTCGTTGGAGGGCCAGAGAACTATACGAACCCCTGGAACATCTGCTGGAGCGCTCGCTTTCAGCCCTTCCCCCAGCGGTCAGAGCGGCATTAGTTGACGAAACGCTGAGTTTTCCATTGCCGGATGAAGTTGGTATACCTTCGCCGATGGCACAAGACTGGCCGGAAACAGCCGAACGCTTGCCAGAACCGCCAATAGCTCGACCCACTCCAGACACGAAGTTCGCGGCTAGAGTCTCAGTTCTTATTCAAAGAGTTAGCGACGCAGACCAGGAAAGCAGGAATCGTGCCGCCCGCCGACTCGCTCGTCTATACATGGGCGGTGCGCTTAACTCCGCGGAAGCAGAGCGATTTGGAAAAGCTCTATGGAGCCGGCGAAAGTCGGATGCGGATTTGCCAGCTGACACTTCGTTCTATTCCCACATGTTTCTCTTGCTGCCATCTCCCGACAAGGACGCAACGCGGGCCCTATTTATGGCGCGCTCGCATGACCCATCTTCTGTCCACTGTCTAGTCTCACTAGCCGGTGCTACCCGAAGACAGAAGGATGGTTCGCGTGGCCTTGTGTTGACGAAGGAAGAAACACTGGATCTGCTTAGAGCAATTCTAAATTGGCGCCCCAAGAGAGAGCCCGAATTCGATCTTGGAAATATCCGTCGAGAGAACGAACTGTCACGACAGGCAATCGGGGCGGTGATGGCTAACTCGATCTTGCCGTCCTTAGCCTCTGGCGATCTGACGTCCGATATCATATCGAGCTGCTTTTTGCTCATCGAGACGAATGTCGCGCCTTCGGTGACCCAGGGATTGCCAGAGCTGGTACGCATTCAGCCGTCGCTACTGGAAAGAGCAACGAACATCATATTGCAGATGATGATCAGTAGAGACCGTGATAAGAACTCAGCCGGATTCCACGCCGTCTACAGGTGGGCGGATATAGCCAAGCAAGGGACAGCACCTGAAGTGCCGAGACGGCTCGTGGACTCAGTTGTCAATATAGTCGAGACCCGCAGAGAGCCAGGATTGTTCCATGCCTTGACGAATTCCCTGCATCTTCTCAATGAAGGTATCCTCACCCAACTGGACTGCGAACGTCTTATTGCGGCACTTGGGCTGATATTTATCGAGACAGACTATTCGCAGCAGGATACAAATGAGATCGAAACGACATCGATCACCCTGGTGAGAGCTGCTGCGGTAAGGTTGGCAGGCTGCTTGAAGCGGCATGGGATGTCTGACGATCGTCTCACACAGCTCCTTACAGACGCGGAACTGGACCCTATGCCTGAAGTGAGATTCGCGACTGCCAGTTGCGAGGAATGATTTGCCCAACTTTGCGAGCCATAGAGGTTACTCCTTGGCTCGCAAAGAGAGACACACTTCTTGCACACTGCCTGACCCTCAAAGCAGGTATTGATAGGTTGGTTGGCTATCGGCCGACAGTCGTCCAAACAATGCCTGGGAATCAGCAGTTTCGTTCCGGACAGGGATCGACCGAGCCAGAGCAGGCAAAGAATGCCCTTTGGGTTCGGAACCCAAAGACGAGCAAGTGATAACCTATTGGTCGTCCACCGATTTTTCGTTTTTCCTGCTTGAGTGTTGTATCTCTCGCCCTGCCGTGCCGTAGTGTTAATCTACAGCAGGGAGGCCCTCGCCCCGGACGAGAAAGAGAACCAAACTGAATTACCGCCGCCCCGTTGCATAAACTCCAGCGCACATGCCAAGTTGAATTCACACGTATCTAGTTCAACGTAATCGTGATTGGCCCAAGGTTCTTGGTGTTTTGGGTGCTGCTCCCCGGCGAGATGGCCGTGACATAGATCGGAATCGAGACGATTGAAATGGCGGGTGGGTTCGGTGTCACAGCAGTTGAAGCCCCGCCGCCACCGCAACCCAAGAAAGTTCCCACTAGCAATGCGAGTGCAAACGCAGACACCAGCTTCCGCCAGCGACGAATGCCCACTACAGGAAGCAACATTGCCAAAAGCAGAAAACTCCGGGAGTCGTTTTCATCAAGTGCTTGCGCTTTTGATGTGTTGGTGACGGTGAGAGTCACGGAAGCCGTGCCGTTGGGGGCCAGTGAGAGGCTCTGCGGTGATGCCGAGCACACGACCAAATTCGACGAGACTGGACACGACACCGTGATGCTGGCTGTGTAATTGTTTTCCGAAACCAGGCTCACTGTGAACGTGGCGGACTGCCCTGTGACGATGGAGGCGGTACTATGATCCAGTGCGGCGGTATAGTCGGCAACCCTCAATATGGCGTTGATGGTATGAGAGGCAAGGTTGGCGGTACCGGTGATCTGGAAAGGGTAGTCTCCGAACGGCACTTGACCGGTGCTTACCCCCAGAAGAGCAGAACCTCCGTTCGAATCCAGTAGCGCAGATCCCGAGCACGAAGCGCCGCCGGGCAAGCCGCTACAGGTCACCATTATGTTTTCAGTCAATGCATTGGTAGAACTCGACGTCACGGTGGTGATAGAGCTTCCATTGGCTTGAACCTCGATCGTCGAAGGGTTTGCAGTTAGGGTGAAGTCACCGACTCCAAGAGTCAAAGATCCCGAAGAGGAAACAAAGCCGTCGGTGGACGTAACTTGCAAAGGGTAGGTTCCGAACGGCGAGGATGGAGAGCTGGTGATAGTGAAGCCGACCGAATTTCCTCCGCCGGCTAGTAAAAGCGCGCTCGTCGCATCGAACGTGCATGTTGCCCCCAGCGGGAGTCCTTGACACTGAAAGGACGAGAACGTTCCGCGGTAGCCACCGACGCTTCCCAAAGCCAGGGTGAATGGGATGGATTCGCCGGGGGTGACAGCATACGTTCCCACGACCGGGTAAACGCCGTACAGCACAGTAGAATTCACCCCAACGCTCAGGTTGCTATTTGGTTTCGTAGTGTAGGCGACGGCGGTTTGCCCATTCAACGACGCGTACAGCGCAAACACGTGCGACAGGTCAACTCCGCTCCCCAGAGTAAAGGTGAAAGACTGGGTCTGTTGTCCGGCTGTGAAGCGCAAGCTGCTCGGCAATTGCACAGCCGGGTCGCTTGCGCTGAGGGCGACGGTCTGCGCGGAACTGGATGGCACATTCAGAGTGACCGTCGCGCTGCCCGTTGAGCCCACTACAGGACTTGAGTTGACGGCGATATCTAGAACTAGGCCGGGGGCGGCTGCGATGGTATGCAGAGAGGATGTGTAACCCACCAATTCAATCAGGTCATCCAGATGATCGCCGTTGAAGTCGGCCCCCACAAACGGGACGCTTGGACCCGGAAGTTGATAGATATGGCCGGTGGGGATGAAGGAACCATCGCCAACCCCTTGCAGCACCCGCAGACTGCGCTCAATAAACGGGCCGCTTGGGATCTCCAGAAATATTTCCGCTACATCGAGAATTCCGTCGCCATTAAAATCGCCGAGCAGCGGGATGCCGCCACCGTAGTAACCAAAGAAATCGTAGCTTGGCTGTTGCTGGAAGGTCCCGTTGGCACTGCCGAGGTAAATCGTCATGGCAGCCGGAGAGAACTGGACGAAATTGTTGAGATTGGGATCAATCGCCTGAATTAGGTCGGGGAAACCATCACGGTTGAGGTCGGCAACAGAAAAGGCGCCGAAATTCTGAAACAGGATAGTTGGTGACATAAAGGTCCCGTCGCCGTTGCCCAGCACTTGGACAAGATTGCCGGCATCGTTGCCAATCATCAGGTCAAACTCTCCATCATGATTGAAATCGCCCGCAAAGATCTGCTGAAAACTGGCAATGCCCGGAGCGGGAAACGATTGGGCCGGCAGCTGCGTAAAGGTACCGTCGCCGTGCCCGAGGAACATGTCGAACTCGTAATTGCCGGGGATTCCTCCATTCACGCCCGAGACCACGAAATCGAGCTTCCCGTCTCCGTTGAAATCCCCCTTTGCCATGCTCAGGGGTTGGTACAGAGTCGCCAGGGCGGAAGGTGCCCCGAAAGTTCCATCTCCATTGCTGGGAAAAAACGCAAGAAGGTTGGTGCTGTACTGATTGAAATAAATTACGTCGTCGGACGCCGTGCTGCGAAACTTCCCCGCAATGAACTGCGGATAGGGAACATAATCGCCGACCGTAATCGGGGTTGTGACAGGGCCCAGGAAGTTTCCCGTCCCGTCGTTTAAGAGCACTGTGAATTGGCTCGGCTGGCTCGCGAAAATACCGTTCTGGACAAGATACAGGTCCGGATGACCATCGCCATTGAAATCGGCGGTCTGCACCGAGGAACTCGGACTTGGAGAGTTGACTACTCCGTGTGTATATCCAATGAACTGGCCATTCGGGCCGTCGAAGTTGCCTGTACCATCGTTAACATAAAGGCTGGCCTGGTTCTCTCGCGAATCGGTGGTGAGAAGGTCGGGCCTGTTGTCGCCGTTGAAGTCGGCGGCGACGAGAGAAAAGGCATCCGATCCCCCGCGGTACATCTTTGCCGGCGTGAGATTTCCATGGCCATCGCCTCTCAGAACCGAAACCAGATAACCGCCTTCATTCCCATACCCAAGCCCACCTACGAAGAAGACAGCGGCGGACGCGACAACATCCAGATGACCATCGCTATCTACATCGACGATCTGAATCGCGGGATCAAGGTCCCCGGTACCGGATATGGCGAGCGTCGGCTGTGAAAAGCCGCCTCCACAGTTTCCCTTGGCGACATAGACCAAACCGTAGTCAGAGAGTTCCACCGCGTCAGGACAACCATCCTCGTCGAGGTCCCCCAGACCGGTCACCATGCCTCCCTCGGGCGGCCCGAAGAACCTGCTTGCTGAGAAGCTCTTACCGAACTGGTTGGTATAAGCAAAACTTCCAGCGCCGGTGATCGTGGTTACAAGATCGAGAAATCCATCTTTGTTCAGGTCCGATGCCGCGATCCAGCCAGTGGGAATTGGACCGTCGATGGCTGAGAGGAACGAAGGCGGAGTAATCGTTCCGGAGATGCCTCCCGCACCATCGCCCAGCAGAACCTGAAATTGGGGTTGCGGGGTGACAGTTTCTACCACAAGGCCAACGACGATATCCTGTTTACCGTCCTGGTTGATGTCTGCAGTCAGAATGAACGTGGGTATTTGATTCACTGCTACCTGTGAACTTGCCTGAAACGTTCCATCACCATTGCCGGGAAAAATCTCTACAGTGTTGGAATCGGCGTCGGCGGTGATCAAATCGAGGTGACCGTTGTTTCTGAGACTCGCCGCTGCAATCCAAATTGGTGCCTGCCCCTGGGTGTAGATGATTTCGGGAACCCGGAAAGAAGTATCGCCATTTCCTAAAAATACATAAATCGTGTTGTCGCCGCCGTTGCTGATAGCCACATCCATGTTGCCGTCGCTGTTGAAGTCCCCAGTGACAGCCGAGGTTGGGATGTATCCTGCAGGCAGGCCGGGCCGGAATCCGAACCCGACGTTGGCAAGTCCGGATGAGAGTCTTCGCGGTCTTGATAGAGGCGGAGGTGTGGAGTCAGGCGCGCGAGAGAGAGGCTGACGGGACCACTTCTGAGGCGCATCACCACCTAAATTCGACTGAAACCGTGACGCAAAATTCCAGCCAAGAAATCGACGATTCCCTGCTACCGTCCCTGTGTCTATCGACTTCGACTCATCGCGGATACCCGTAACAACTTGATGAATCGGTGGCACGTTTTGCGCCATGAGCGCACTAACTAAACCACCGAACAAAAGAAGCCTCTTAACCAAACTCCCCACTACCGCCCCTCCCTATGCTCTCAGAGACACGCGACAGAACATAGTAAGGCATACCTCTGGCGGGTCAAGGAGCCTTTGGACCTGGACATGCAACCCGCCGGTGAGACGGACCAGATTGGTACTAGCATTGTGCCCACGCTTCTGCGGCATTCCTGTTTCTGTGCCGGTTTGGTAAGCGGCTGACTACCGAAAGCACGAAGCTGTTGGTAATTGTTTCTTTTTGTGGTAAGAGTTGTGTGTTTGCTTGCGGATTGTTGTCCTATGCTGGAAGCGAAATCCTTCCTCAATTATTTCTATGAAAAAGTCTCTGGCAAGTCCAGCGTCAAACTGGCCCGCTGATCTTCTCAGGCTCATTTCATTTGCCGCGATCCTGTCATGTTTAAGCTTATATCTGGCTTGCGGTGGCGGTTCTTCCGCATCGGCTCCTCCGGGCACGCCCAGCATAACCTCGGTATCGGTTGTGGGGCCGGCCTACACTCAGACAGGTCAATGCCAGGTCTTCACAGCGACGGTGCACGGTAACGGCACTTTCAATACATCGGTGACCTGGTCAGTGAACGGCGCCGCCGGAGGCTCCGCGGCGGACGGAACAATCAGCGGAAACGGTAACTACTGTGCGCCCAACCAAATTCCAAGCACGAATCCGGTTTCTATTTCCGCCGTGGCAAGTGGCGACACCACCAAATCCGGGAACACCACTTCACAGGTCATTGGCATTCAGGTTTTACCCTCTCAGGCTACTCTTTACTTAACCGGCACTCAGCAATTCACCGCCACTGTTACAGGCGCAACGACCAACTCCGTCATTTGGATGGTGAATGGAGTCGCTGGAGGAAATTCGGCGGTTGGAACCATTTCGGCCACCGGTCTTTACTCCGCGCCATCGCAAGCAACAAACACCGCGATTTCTGTGCAAGCCGCCAGCGTGTTGTCCAGTTCAATTGTATCCCTGGCCAGTATCTCGCTCATACCGAGCATCGCACTCCCGGCACTCTCCACTATTTCACCACAGCCGGCCACCGCGGGAGATTCCATCACTATCACCGGCACGAATTTGAACGGTCTCGTCACTGGCGTTTTCACGAACGCTTCCAATGGGACGATTTCGACAGTTCCTGTGAGTGGCGCGGGCACTTCGGTTCTGCTGATCGTTCCGCAGGGATCGGTAACCGGTCCCTTTTACGTCGTTGCACAGCAGCCAGGCTTGACGGCCGTGCAAAGCAATACTCTGCAGTTCCAGCGGCTTGCGCGCCTTAGAATCCATGCTCCAACCAATGATGTCGCTGCCGGAGAGTCGGTGACGTTCAGTTACGCGCTTCTCGGCGACTCTACTCCGCAAAGCGTCACGTTCTCAGCTGACTTGGGGAGCTTCGCAGCAGCCACGTACACCGCGCCGAGTGTCGTGAACGCGGATGCGTTCACTCACATCACCGCCTGTATCACCGGCACGCAGTCGTGTGACGCTTACATTCTAGGTGTCCATCCGTTTCGCATTCTGCCGAACGTTCCGCTGGTCGGTGATGGACAATCAATTCAGCTCTCCGCGGAAATGGCAGGAAGCGGGATCGGAGCATCCTGGAACCTTCTGGCTGGCGGCGGATCCGTCAACTCTCTCGGCCTCTACCAGGCTGGGTCGCAATTGCAGGACGGTGGGTCGGCGTTGATTTCAGCGACTTCGTCCGGCATTACCGAGCAAACCTCGGTCGGTGTGACTGGACTCTTTCCTGGTCTGATCAACCGAACCTACGAATACTCCGACCAGCACGATCCGAATCAGATTGGTCGGTTCATTGTAGGTATGACGATCAACGGCAATCGACTGTATGCGAATACAAGCAATCATCTGGGCTACTTCAACGATAGCTATTTCTGGATCGATGTCTTTGATATAACCGACCCCACTCAACCGACGTGGCTCACCGCTGTGGAGTCGAATTCGAGTGGAGCATTGGATCAGTTCGGTCAATACCTGTACTCCTGGGCCAATACCGATATCGCCGTGCCAGGTTTTCCCAATACTATTACGCTCTACTCGATCAGCAGCGGCGTCCCGGTGTTCGTCGCGCAGTCGCAAGTGCCTCAGTGGTGGGATATGCAGCAAAACCGAGGCGTTCTCACTCTGATTCCTCTATCTGGAATTGCTCCGTCGGGCTTCGTGGAAGACAGGTTATATGACCTGACTGGGGGGTCAATCGCATTGAATGACCTTCTCGTACCTCTACCTTTGAACGCGGGCAAGTTCGTGCCCGATGCCTCAATCGCAGTGGGCAGTCGATTGTTCATGTCAACAATCGAGAACGACGGATCAACCGGCGAGCTTCTAACGTACGACCTAACGACCTCGCCGCCTAACCTGCTGGGGACAACGAGCGGGCGAAGCCTTAATTTTTACAACTCGGGCAACTGGTTATTTGGGGCTCTCGGTGGTATGGATGTTTATGACATTTCTTCCCAGTTGCCTCAGCTTCAAAGCCATATCGACGGTATCAACGCCCTTCAACTGTCCGGAAACCAGTTGGTGGCTCTTACCAGCCAACAGGGTTGGGAGGAATTAGATTTCAGTAATCCTCAATTTCCGAAAATCACGACAATTTTGTTCGATGGAGTGAGCCAAGGCTGTGGCTGGGGCGCTCTTGTAGGAAATTACTTCTACGGCTGCGAGTTGGACGGAGGTGGTGCTGCCGTATTCGATGCGTCAAAGCCGGGAGGTCCGATCCCTAAAGCCAGTCTCTACGGCGGCGGCGCCTATTCTAGCGCCACACTCGACATGCTGCTACAACCACCCTACCTTTACGCCGCCGCTGCGACGGACTTTGGAGCCTTCCTGAACGTATACGACACCAGCACCAGTCCGGCCACGCGAGTCGGGCAGTATGCTGATCAGAACGATCAAGCCCTAGCCACACAATCCTCGGGTAATTATCTATACCTTGGACTGACCAAGACCCTCCAGGTGCTCGATATCAGCAGCCCCACCGCACCTTCTTTGATCACGAGCCTGTCTGTGCCCACAGTTAGCCTTGCACGCTCGAACAATACTCTTTATGCGGGGACGTTCAACAATACTCTTGCCGTGCTCAATATTTCGAATCCCGCCCTACCAACAGTATCCAGTACTCTCAGCCTGCCTGATCTGCCCCTGCGTCTCCGGGTATCCGGGAATCATCTTTTTGTTGCGACTAACTTTGCTGGCCTGCTCATCTATGACATCACAGTCCCGACTGCACCTGTTCTGGTGTCGCAGTACGCGGGTCTGGCTCAGGCCGATGACGTGACCGTTCAGGGAAATACAGCGTTTGTCGCCGCGGATGTGGATGGATTAGCCATACTCGGCGTAAGCAATCCAGCAAACCCGATTCTTCTGTCCAAGACCACGCTCAACCGATACGAACCTTTCTTGGCTTTCGCTCCAGCCTGCGAAGGTCTTTCCATCGCTGTCGTTAACGGCATTGCCTATGTTGGAACGCTGAATGACGATGGATTGGTCTTTGGATTCGATGTGACGAATCCCTCGGCACCCCGACTCATGTCGGTGTACGCCTACAGTTCAGGAGTTCTTGCAGGCGTTTACAGCTTCGCATTGCAAGGGACAGATTTATTTGTCGGGGGTTTGCTCGGCGGAATCAATTCTGTTGCAGAGGCAGATGTGTCGGAACCGTTCGACGCGATCAATACCTACTTTCCTCCCCTTGCATTGCAGAACCCTGCTCCGATCGGTTCCCTTAACGCCCGGTCCAAGAAAATGCTAAGTATTCAGCCTCAACCGGGGAACAGTCGGTGGAAGGCGAGGTTCGAGCCTCTGACCAAGCTTGCGAGGCCGCCTTTACTTCGCCCCTCCGGACCCCAGAGATAATTCGCATCCAACGTGCACGGTGGCCCAAATGTTGAGCTGATCAGAGCGTGCCTCTTGGAGTTGTTCAGACCGGTCATATGACTTGGCTGCGGTCGGTTGTGATGGCCCGACCTTGCGTGCATGAACGTTAGCAGATCTCTTAGCGTTAATCTTAGATCTTCTATTCAATCATTGATCCGTCACTCTTGGCTCAGGAGAGACAGGAAAATAAGCCGCGGACCACGGGCAGTTAATCGCTCCGCTTTGGGTTCACAACTCAAAGCCTCCTGCAAGAACACCTATACCTGCCTCCGCACGTTTACTCAACCCGAAAAAGTGACCTCCGAACGTCGGGCAGGCATTTTCGGAATTCCTTCATAACTCAAAGCCTCATGACAAAGCGCTGCCATCTTTCACCACATCAATGCTTTATCGTTGTTTCCGACATGCCTGAATGGAACCGCATTCTCCATTCCACATCTTGCCATGGGGATGGAACAGATGCTTCTCAAAGTCCAAAGAGCCTTCTGTGCCCTAAGACTTGCGAAACCCGTTACCTACTTCGGCCTGAGTGGGAGGCTTGTAGATTGTCCTCGCACTTCCGCCAATTCGCGATCTGATACTGCAGAGTTCAGAGGAGGACGCGGCGTGCTGAGTCTGCAAGCGTGTTCCTATTTTAGGACGTCGGTTGCCAAAAAACGAGCAGCACTGCCTGTGTATTCTTCTCAATCATCCCATTGTTGCAGATAATTGTTCTCGTCTACGGGCCTGAGCTGTGAAATTGCATAGGAGATGGCATATGAGAAAAGACCACGGTTTTTCTCTAATCGAGCTACTCATTGTAGTCGCCATGATCATCATCATAGTGTCCATGGCAATTCCCAACCTATTACGAGCCCGCATGTCTGCAAACGAGGCATCGGCCGTAGGCTCGGTCCGGGCCATCAACACAGCGCAATTGATGTATGAATATTCCTATCCGCACCTGGGGTACGCTAGCTCGCTCGCTAAACTCGGTTCGAATGGCGACACCTGCAAAGTGCCGACGCCAGACGCCGCGTGTCTAGTCGAGAACACGCTCGCAAGTGCAACCACACCAGCTCAGGCAAAAAGTGGTTATTATTTTTCGATATTACCAGGTGATTCCGACTCTGGGCGGGTGCTCCAGTATACGGTTTCAGGTTGTGCCTCCGTGTTCAATCAGACCGGCATCCGGGACTTGTGCTCGACGGAAGACACGATCGTACACTTCCGAATTCCTTCCGAACAGTCGACTCCAGGGATAGACAGAGCACAATGCAAAAGCCTGCCAACGTTGTGATCTAGGATTGGAAATTATTTGATTCTACTGATGCCTCTTTTTCCTGTTGTAAGACCATGGCGGACGGGGCTTGAAGGGCCTGTCCACATGCACTCCAGTCGTGCGAGTCGGGTGACGGTAAGTTGTTAAAGTCCAGCCTTTGTGCAACACGTTGCACAATCCATCCTTACGATGTTTCGTCTTGTCGACTCCTGAGATAACCTTCCCGCTTTGGAAATGGGAGTTGTCTGCTTTTGTAAGAAAACTTCATCTGTCACTGACGCATTCAGGACGCACTTCTATCCTGCTCCGTTACTCATCGGTGAGAAGACCCGGAATGAGTTGCTGGGACGCCGTACTTCTCGTCGCTTCCCTCAAAAATGAGGCGATCTCACCTGCTTCACACGCAACTGTGAGGCAACAGGCAACCGCTCGCACTGCAGGAGGAAAAATGCGCCTCTGGATTTCTACAATCATGTTCCTCGTCTCATTTAACAGTGAGAGTGTTCTGGCGCAAACTCAACCCCCCAGTGACCCACAGGCGCTCAGTTTTGCTGCACAGTCGATTGCGGCGCTTACCGGCGGGAATGCAGTTAGCGATGTCACGCTGACGGGCGACGTGAGTTACGTTGCTGGTTCTGACGTCGAGAACGGAACGTTCACGCTCCGTGCCAAGGGATACGCGGAGGGACGTGTCGATCTGGCCCTGAGTGGTGGATCGTACACGGATATCCAAAATAACGTCGGTTCTCAGCAAGGGGAACACATCGCCACCGATGGAACAATCACACGTTGGGCATGGCATAACTGCTGGACAGATCCTGCGTGGTTCTTCCCAGTATTGTCTTCTCTGAGCGTACCGACCAATCCAAATGCTGTGTTTGCGTACGTGGGTACAGAAATGCGCAATGGAGTGTCGGTGCAGCACCTCACTGCCTATTTCTACGTAACCGGCGCAAACTCTGACGTTATTAGCTTGGCCCAAAAGGCGAGCTCTACCGACTTTTACCTCGACGCAGCCGCGCTATTACCAGTGGCTGTCGTGACGAAGGCGCATCCCGATGATGATGCTCTGACCTCCATACCGGTCGAAATTGATTTCTCGAACTATCAGTCCATTAGCGGCATTCAAGTCCCCCTTCGAATTCAGAAATACCTGAATGGCAGCCTTCTGCTCGATTTGACAGTGGCGGGGGTCTCGCCCAACACAGGTTTGTCCGACGTACTCTTTGCGATTCAGTGAGGAGACAATCGTGAATCTACGCCAAACTCTTTGCGCTCTTCTGTTTGTCCTCGTCGTGGGTAGTGTGTTTGCGCAGGTCACAACGGGTACCCCACCCTTTGGTAGCTTCGGCGGCGGACCATTCGATGTCATCAACCTTGGTAATCTGAACGTGCACTTCTCTGTGCCCGTTGTGCACAAGGCCGGACGAGGGCTCCCCTTCAATTTTGACCTGTCGTTCGACAATTCGATATGGACTCCCACCGGAGGAGCTTGGGTCCCCGATGCGACTTGGGGTTGGCGTATGCAGACCGACGCTTCCTCAGGTTATGCGGTAATGACCAGCCGAACGATTCAATGTACCGTAGATGGAGTCGTAGAATATGGGACCTCGTACACTTATAAAGCATATGTAGACGCGTCAGGTACCAGTCACCCATTCATCGGACTGTCAGTGGGAGACATCTGTGGATGGCTGGATACTGCAACGGCTACCGCTAAAGACGGATCCGGTTACGTCATGTCGGTTGGATTAGGTGCGGTGAACTATGTAACAACGCGAGATGGCACGAAATTCACTCCTCCGGTAAATGTACCTACGGGTAATGGGACGGTTACCGACCGTAACGGAAACTTTATAACCACAAATGGAACAACCATTACCGACACTCTGGGAACGCAGGCACTGTCTTGGTCCGTCGCCGGATCGCCGCCTACCTACACCTACAATGTGAAAAACCCATCCGGCAGCACGTCGCAAATCAAAGTCTTCTACGGCACGCATAGTGTAAAAACCAATTTTGGGTGTAGCGGGATTTCGGAATACAAATAAAGCGGAGCTACGAACAATGCCTCGCTGATAGACAGTATCAAATTACCGGACGGCACATCATACATCTTTTCCTATGAGCAGATTCCATCGACCAGTTTCGTTACAGGCCGAATCGCGAAAATCACGTTGCCGACCGGCGGGTCGATCTCCTATACCTACAGCGGTGGCACCAATGGCATAAGCTGTACCGACGGCTCTGCAATGACCATCGCGCGGACCGTGACAACCGGCGAGGTAGGAAACCTCTGGATATACCAGCGTCAATTCCTGAGTGGAAGCTTTTGGAAGACGATTATCTCTGACCCCACCCCCACGCGTTACATCACCGTTTACAATTTCGAACAGGATGCAAACTCGACGAATTTCTACGAGACTCAGCGTAGAGTATGGAATAACGGGACAGGTACGGGAACTCCAATCAGCACCGTGATCACCTGTTACAACGGAGTGTCGATTGCGACTCCTGCTAACTGTTGGAACCAGCAAACGACGGCGCAAATCACCCGTGTTACGCGATTCACAGCCCTCCCAGATCTAACCGGGCGAGTGTCCGAACGAGACACTACTTACGAAGGCAACGGTTTGGTGACGGAGTCTGACGACTACGATTACGGTGCCGGAGCAGCAGGTTCGATTATCCGGAAGACAACAGTCGGCTATTATTCGGGATGGCCGGGGATTGCCAACCTGCCGTGGCGCGTCACCGTCAGTAACGGTGGCTCTGCGTTCGTGACCACACAGTATGCCTACGATGAGAGCGCCCTAGGGACCAGCGGTGTTACAACTCAGCACACGAACCCTGGCTGTACAGCGCCCTGTAGAGGAAATCTGACTACTGTAAACTACGCCGTCGGTACCACCGGTACGCTGACGCGAACCTTCACCTACTATGATACCGGGGTCCTCAAAACATCCGTTGACGTAAACGCGCCTAGTGCGACCACTACTTACACCTACGATTTGACTGGTTCTCCCTCTAAATCCTGCAATGGTGCATTTCCAACCATGGTCACGCTGCCCATTTCGGGCCTTTCTCGATCCATGGCGTGGGACTGTAATGGCGGAGTGCAGACAAAGCTCACTGACGAAAACTCAAATTATCAACAGATCACGTCTTGGGACGCAGACTACTGGCGTCCGACCGCCATCAGAGATTTCAACGGTAATTCGACCTCCGTTTCTTACACGCCAACCACGGTGGAGAGTGCCCTGACGTTCAACGGCTCATCGTCCACAGTGGATTTTTTATCAGTGCTCGACGACCTTGGTCGACTTCAATATTCACAACGAAAACAGTCCCCGAGCAGTACGAGTTATGATTCTGTCGAGCGTCTCTATGACCCTGTTGGCAGACTGTCTCAGGTCAGCATGCCTTATGTTGGAAGCGCATCACAAGGGCCGACAAGTCCCCTGTTGACAACTACAACCTTTGATGGTGCAGGACGATCTACGCAAACTCAAGATGCTGGAGGGGGAACCATCGGGTGGTCATACACCAATAATGATGTCGTTCAGACCTTGACCTCGCCGACTTCCAACAAGGTTCGCAAAATGGAGTACGACGCGTTGGGTAGGCTCTCTTCCGTTTGCGAGGTAACCACGGGAGCCGGAAACGGAACGTGCAACCAGGTCAACTCAGCAACCGGATATTGGACGAAGTACAGTTACGACCACCTAGGCGCCTTGACTAACGTTAGCCAGAATGCCCAGTCCACCACGAATAATCAGAACCGGGTTTTCACGTATGACCCGTTGGGCCGCATCACGTCAGAGAAGAACCCCGAGACCAATAATCTTACCAGCTCGTATGTCTACGACACGGATACGACCTGCGGAACGTATAAAGGTGATCTGGTGAAGCGAACTGACGCGGTTGGGAATGTGACCTGCTACGCCTATGACAAGATGCACCGACTGACGAACGTGACGCACCCTAGCGGGAGCTATGCGGCCAATACTGTGGCGCGTTGCTTCGTATACGACTCCGCGACAGTTGCCGGACAGACTATGGCAAATACCAAGTCTCGCCTAGCCGAGGCTTATACAACCGCAACAAATTGCACGGCTGCTAAACTGACGGATCTCGGCTTTAGCTACTCGGCGGCCGGGCAAGTTACCGACGTTTATCAGTCCACTCCACACTCAGGCAGCACGTATTACCACGTCTCGGCCAGCTATTGGCCACATGGGGTTACAGATGTCTTGAGCAGTAATATTTCGGGACTTCCCACCCTGTATTACGGCGCCAGCGACGGTTCCGGGTTGGATGGAGAGGGACGAGTCACGAAGGTGACGGTGCCCACGGGCAATGGACCTAATCCTGTCACAGGGGTGAACTACACAGTTAGCAATACTGCTGGGCAGCCGATTGGCTCGTTGACGAATGTTACCTTCGGTTCAAGCGACTTCGACGATCTTCAGTACGATACGAATACAGGTAGGATGACCAAGTACACGTTCCACATGGGCGGTTCAGCGACGGTGACTGGGGCCTTGGGATGGAACAGCGATGGGACGCTCGCTTCGTTGGGCATCACCGATCAGGTGAACAGTGCCAATTCGCAAACGTGTTCATTCACCTACGATGACCTCGCGAGGCTTTCGACCTCAAATTGCGGCACCAGCATCTGGAATCAGCAGTTCGGGTACGATCCGTATGGGAATATCCTCAAGACCGTACCGACCGGGAGCACCGGTACTTCGTTTCAAGGAACCTATTCCACCGGCACGAACTCGAAAAATTGGCTAACGCAGATTGGAACCCTTGTTCCTACTTACGACAACAACGGAAACATGACGAGTGACACCGTCCATGCATACACTTGGGACGCCGAAGGCAAGATGTTGAACGTGGATTCCACCTCCGTAAAGCTTACCTACGATGCGTTGGGTAGAATAGTGGAGCAGAATCGTGTGTCTGTCTATACGCAGATCGTGTACGGCCCGGGTGGTGACAAGATGGCTCTAATGAACGGACAGACGCTGATCAAGGCGTTCGTTCCGCTTCCCGGAGGAGCGACGGCGGTCTACGCACCTGGAACCACCGGCCCCATCTATTGGCGTCATTCGGATTGGCTGGGCAGTTCGCGGCTGGCAACGACACAAAGTCGAACGAAGTATTTCGATGTGTCGTATGCGCCGTATGGAGAGAACTACAAGGATTCCGGGACAACCGATTACAATTTTACTGGGCAGCAACAGGACACGATAGCGGGCTACTTCGACTTTCCATTCCGCGAGTATAGTCCGGTGCAGGGGCGTTGGCTGTCACCTGATCCAGCGGGGTCGAGTGTCGCGAGTCCTGACAACCCCCAGAGCTGGAACCGATACGCGTATGTACAAAACAATCCTTTGAATGCGATTGATCCCAACGGGCTGTACATTGACGGATGCGAGAACCAATGGAACTGCATCGATCTCGGCTTCGACGGGGGCGTCGTCTTTGATCCTTTTGGATTTTTCGTTCCCTTCAATGCCGATCCTTTTGAACGAGGGGGTCATAGTCTAGACATTTTGCCTGGAGAAAATTCGAGCGGGTTTCCGATCGGTCCCGATCCATTAACGGTGCTGAGCCAAGTGCTTTCGGGAGACTATTCGTTCTTCGGCGTGCCGACGCTGGGAAGTCTGACGGACCAAGCATGGACTCTGGATCGGGCGCTAAACAGCGATGACTACTGCGGTTTCGGGTATCACTGCGATTCTGGAGACATAGCGGAATCCTGCGCCGCGGAGGCCGGTCTCGCCGCCGTTGGGATCACCGACCTGGACCTCTACACCTGGGACCAAGTCAAGGACGATATCGGCAAGATTCTTAAGGGACCTGCTGCAAGGGCCTTTATCGGGCGACTTCTGGGGAGGGCTGGTCGCGGCGTGGCATACAAAACTGTCGGAAAGGCTATCACTTACAAAGCAGCGTGGGATGCCGTGAGAGATGGCTATGAGAGCTTTAAAAACTGCTGGGCTAAGAATGCTCCAATCCCCTACAACAAATGAAGAACTTGTCGAAGACGAGTTGGACAGTACCTGGCGGTCTGCTGATCTTGGGTATTGGGATTGCACGGGTAGGGGAGTGGCTTGGACTCTCGAATCGACGCGAGGATGAGGTCACCTTTACCGTGGTTGTTCTGGGCGTTCTTCTCCTCGCGTATCCCAAGCTCTGGCGCCTGCGAACGTTTTGGATCACGGCGGCCGCATGGCTTGTATTGCACATACTGCTACTATGGCTAATCTTTGACATTTGGTTCCCATCGATGAAGTACATGTCTTTTTGGATTACGCTAGTGGTGGCAATGGAGGTGGTGAGCCTTCAAGTCCTTCTTAACCGATGGCGTCTGAAAGTGATCTCGGAGCATCGCCCCCGAAAAAATTAAAGGATTCCGTAAGGGTACAGATGATTCGAGTGGCGGGCGCCTGCGCCCCTTCTGGCGCTTTTTTCGGACGCGGGCTTTCGTGTTGTCAGCAGCAAAAAGGGTTTGGCTTACCCGAGAGGCGCTCGATTCGTTCATAGCACATGTCAAATCTTGGCAACTTAGTACAGCAATTGAACTCTGAACGCGACGGCATTCAACTGCAGCTAAATGCCCTTAACAATGCGATCACTGCCCTGGGATCATCAAACGGAGATAGCCGTGGTGGACGTATAGGCGGAACGAGTGTGATGTCAGCATCACCGCGAGCAAGAATCGCAGCGGCCGGTGGCCCCGATCTAAGCGGAGGATCGGAACCGAGGCTGTCTGATTCAGGTTCGATTGGGTCCGCCGGTGCGCCACTTTTTCCCGACTTTTGAGGAGTTGCCGGGTCGTGCCCGGTCGAGTCTCACTTGTCACGGAACTGATTCTCTTACGGCAATGAGTATGGAGCTGGGACAGAACAAGGAAGGCGCGCAGTCACCGCGTAACCTGTTGAAACATCGTTACCAGCTGCACTCATAGCCCAACGCCTAATCCGGAGGAGGATTTGGATCCAAATGTCTATGAGGGTTTAACCCCACAAAAGCCCTCTCTGACTCCAACAAGATGGAATATAGGGTAATGAGCATGCGGATTTCAGTCCGCAATTGCAGTCCGCATTCAGTGTTTCTATCGTGAATTTGCAAGTCCTTCGCAGTCCCACGTTGCCTTGCAAGTTCTAAAATCCATTGATTATTTGAGCTATAAAAGGCCCGTGGCTGGGTTGGATGACGGGCGAACTTGCCAGGTACTGAACTGAGCTGTCGCTAGCTCGCCTTTGGGGTTCACAACCCAAAGGCTTCCTCAAAACGCCCTCACCTGTCTCCGCTCCTTTGTCCCGCTCGAAAAGGTGATATCCAACCGTCGGGGCAGACACTTCGGGGACTCATTGGTAACTCAAATGCAACAACACCGGCACAAGCCAAGAATGGTTACTACTTTTCTATTGTGTTCGGTAATGCCGACTCTGGACGGGTCCTCCAGTATACGGTTTCAGGCTGTGCGTCCGTCTTCAATCAGACCGGCATACGAGACTTGTGCTCGACGGAAGACACAGTTGTGCATTTTCGTCTTCCTTCCGGCCAGTCGAATCCAGACATGGACCGAGCACAATGCACCAGTCTACCTACGCTATAGAGCCCAACCATTCAGGCCCGACTGACATCGTGTCGTGTGCTCGCTAGTAGACATACTTAGGCACGACATTGAGGTTTCACGAATACAAGTGAAATGATGCTCTCGTTATAATGAATGCGTCTATTCCTTGAGTTTCAATTCGGGACTTCCGTGATGTAATTTACTAAGACACGCGGACAAACTGCTTGACCAACCCTGAGGCCTAAAATACATTTTCGGACAAGTAGTTGCTGCACAGATAAGTTCGAGGGGGACAAAGTAGTTTGAGAGGAGGAGCCAATGGCTCGCTTCGCAAATATCTTGCTCCCCGGATGCTGTGCCGCTAATTACCCGATAGCGCGAGCAAACACCCACCTAGACTTCCCTCAAGACGTTTTCATTTGGCTTGCAAGTAGGTTTACGCAAAGCTCCTGTTCAAGCCATTTATTGCAATACTACCCGTCGTTACAGCAATGCCTTTTCGATCTGGACATGAGAATAAACCCGGACAACGGTGGGTACCACACAAACAGTGACTTATCGGACGCACGCCGAGGATGCATATGAGACGAACCTATTGGATTGCTATTTTCTGGTCTGCAGTGTGTTTGGGCGTCGCTGGAAAAACGGCCAAGAACCAAGCCATCGTAATGAGCGATCCCCAAGCAATCGCATTTGCGGTCCAAGCGACAGCGAACTTGACTGGTGACAACGTGGTCAGTGATGCCACGCTTTCGGTCTCCGTAACCAGTATCGCCGGCTCCGAGACTCTCACAGGCACTGGCACAATGTACGCAAAAGGAACGCTGGAGAGTCGTGTAGACCTCAGTTTAAACGGCACTACCACGTCTACTATTCGCAATCTGACCGGACTTTTCCCTCAAGGAGAAACGATCGCGCAGGACGGTACCGTTCAACCTGCTGCGATGCACAACTGCTGGCTGAGCCCCAGCTGGTTCTCTCCGGTTTCGTCGTTTCTTACTGCAACCACGGACCCAACGCTAATCTTCTCCTACGTAGGCCAGGAAACCCGCGGGACACGAAGTGTTCAGCATCTGAGAGCGTACCGTAACTTCAACAGCCCGAACCCACACTTTGTGGCAATCACGCAGGCGGTTAGCACAGCTGATTTCTACCTTGATGCAGCTACTCTTCTACCGGTCGCGATCACGTTTAACGGACACCCAGACGACGACGCGGGCACCAATATTCCAATGGAAGTGGACATTCTCGCGTATCAATCGGTAAATGGCGTCCAAATGCCACTCCACATTCAGCAGCTGATCTCCGACGGACTGGCTTTAGATGTCGTCGTGAACAGTGTCGCCCTCAATTCTGGTTTGTCAGACAGTTTATTTGCGATTCAGTGAGCAGTCATACTCTTTGAGAGAGGTCTCCCAATGGAGAATGCGATCAGGGCAGCGAGATGTCTGTTATTCGTTATCACTTTTTTCTCCCTGCAAGCAGTATCCCAAGTGACGACAGGAACTCCGCCGTTCCGAAGCTTCAGCGGCGGTCCCGACATCATCAATCTCGGCAATTTGAACGTGCACTATTCAATTCCCATCTTCAGCCGCCCTGGGCGAGGGATTCCATTCAAGTATTCCTTGGCCTACGACAGCTCGGTTTGGAAACTCGTGGGCACATCGTGGTTGCCGGCCTCCTCTTCTTGGGGCCTTAACCGTGAGCTATCAGCATCTGTGGGCACCATGACGATGACTAGTAGACAGGTACCCGGGTGCAGTGGAACCGGAGCCACAATATACACGTTCGCGAACTATGTGGACGCGACTGGCACTGGCCACAAAATGTTCGCGACGGTGAGTGACGATTCAGACTGTCCGAACTATTCCGTAACTCGGGTGTTGGACGACAGCTCGGGTCTCACGATAACCGTCGATGCCACTCCATCGGCGACCGTGACCTGGGCTGATGGCAGAACTATGAGGCCCACCCTGAGTTCTGGGACCAATTCGGGTGCAGGCACCAGTACCGATGAAAATGGAAATCAGATCACGAGCGTTGTGAACGGCAGCACCACAACGTTTTATGACACTCTGAGCACGACGACCAGGGCTCTAACCATCAGTGGAATCGCTCCCGCGGATGTAACGTACAAATACACTAGTCCGTCAGGAGCTGATGCCGTCACGACCGCTCATTATAAGGCATACACAGTCCAAACCTGGTTCCAATGCTCTGGCATACAGGAATATGGCCGCATATCCAACTCGCTGATAGACACGATCACTTTGCCCGACCAGTCGCAATACAAGTTTACCTACGAACCCACACCCGCAGGCGCTTCGTGTACACCTCTTACTGGCACAACGAGCTGCGTAACCGGCCGAATCGCTTCCGTGACCCTCCCAACCAGTGGAAAGATCTCGTATGCCTACACCGGGAACAATGACGGGGTCATGTGCTCGGATGGCAGTACGGCTGGATACAAGCGTACTACGCCAGACACGACAAGCGGCACACAATGGAAATACGTGCGCGACGCCAGTGCAGGCACGACTAAACTCACGGACCCCCAGAACAACGAAACTGTCATCACCTTCAATGGCGAGTTCGAGACCTTGCGCGATGTCTACAGCGGAAGCTCCAATAGCGGAACTCTTTTGGAGGAAGTCACGACGTGCTACAACGGTACGCCTTCGTCACCCTGTGGGGGAAGCGTTGTCACGCCTTTCTCGCAGGTTACCATGCAACGTTCCTTCGACGGAGGATTACAATCTCGCGTCGATACTCAATACGATGGATACGGCTCTGTAACTGAATTGGACGAATACGATTTCGGTGCATCAAGCGCAACGCGAAAAACCACAACTGTGTATGCAATTCTTGGAAATAACAATAACATCGTGGATCGACCGAGTTCGGTAACCGTGAAGGACGCCAACGGAACCCAAAAAGCGCGTACGGAGTACTTTTATGACGAATACGCGTTGCAAGGAACCGGAACGCTTCCTAATCACACGAATCCGCCGAGCGGCACCCCGCGCGGAAACCTAACCACAGTCAAGCGGTACACAAGCGCTACCACCACTTTGAATCAGACGCTCAAGTATTACGACACCGGCCTCGTGTATACGTCTACGGACGTAAACACAACCGCCACAACAACCTACACTTATGGCTACTGTGCCAGCGCCTTCCCAAGCATTGTCAACCTCCCGCTGAGTTTATCCCGATCGATGATCTGGAATTGTACCGGCGGCGTGCCTACGTCGATAAGCGATGAGAATTCAAAAGCTTCAACGTACACATACGATGACCCTTATTACTGGCGTCCGCACAAGGTGGGTTACGCAGATGGCGGCGAGACAAGCTATACGTACCACACTGGAAGCGCACCCCCACTGTGGTCTGTAGACAGCACGACCAAGATCGACAGTACGCACAATTTGACCGGGACAACTACGCTGGACGCTCTGGGGCGAGTTACAAAATCTCAGGTAACATCGGCGCCAGAAGGGACGATCACAACTACTACCCTCTTTGACGTGAATGGCCGCGTAGCGTCTCGGACCAATCCTCAGCTGTCGACGAGCAGCCCAACCGATGGGACTACCAGCTACATTTACGATGCACTTGGGCGTGTGACTACAGTGACGCACCCCGACACCTCTGCGGTATCGACTACCTATTACAGGGGAGCCACAAAGGTCCAAGATGAGGGCAACGGCACAGCTCGCGTTACAAAAGTGTATCAAGCAGATGGCCTGGGGCGTCTCGCTTCAGTTTGTGAAGTCACGAGTGCAACCTTGCTCGGAATTTCAGGGACTCCAAGCGCCTGCAACCAGGACCAGCCCGCAACTGGTTTTCTGACGTCGTATACCTACGATACATTAAACAATCTGACGCAGGTTATACAGGGTGGTCTCAACTCGCGGCAATACTCATACGATCAGCTTTCGAGAATCACTAGCGAGACCACACCAGAGAGTGGAAATACGACGTACACGTATGACACGGTGACGAAGGGGGACCTCTACCAAAGGGTGGCTCCGAAGCCAAACCAGACCCTTTCCGCGACAGTCACTACAACCTATACATTCGACGGCTTGCATCGCCTCACGCAGAAGAGCTACAACGACGGCACCACCAGCACGGTGAAATTTGCCTACGATCAAACGAGCGCCTTTGGCTTTACGAGCCTACCCAATCCGAAGGGAAGGATGACCTCCGCCTGGACTGTTTCGGGTTCGACTACCCTGGCCGCACAGATTTTCAAGTATGATGCAGTGGGGCGCGTTTCTGACAACTCTCAATGCGTGGCCTCGTTGTGCAACTCCGCCAGCACGTTCTTCGCTATGCCGTACACGTACAACTTTCTTGGCGAGCCACTCACATTTCCAAGCGGCGGCGGCTTCTCATATGCCTACACTTACGATCTGGCAGGCAGGCCGTCAAGTTTGACGTCTGGACTAGCTTACGACGGGAACCATCCAGCCAGTCTGCTATCGGGCATTAGCTTCAATCCATTGGGTGAAATGACGCATGACACTCTCGGGAGTGGAACAGCCAACAATGGAATCTCGGAGTCTCGGACGTACGATTCACGGGGGCGGTTGACCTCGGCATTTTCGGATGTGATAAGCGGCCCTGGTATCTACCATCTGACCAACATCGGCTACACTCCAAACGGAAATCTCGCGGGCGCTACAGATTCCATTCTTGGTGGCACGTGGAATTATACATACGACGACTTCAATCGCCTGTTGACCACCACGCAAACATCAGGTGTGGCTTGCGATTACAAATACGACCGCTTTGGCAACCGCTTGCAGCAGAATGGTAGTACATGTCCAGTCAAGCCCCAGTACACCTTCGATTCCGCCAGCCATATCACTCCCACGAACTGTGGTTCCATTACGGCTTACTGTTACGATGCTGCCGGAAATATGACCCAGGACACCTTCCACCAGTATCAATTCGATGCGGAAGGTAAAATCAAGACGGTAGACGCGAGTGGCACGCCGACGAACTATGTTTATGACGCCTTGGGTCGGAGGGTGCAGTGGACAACAGGCAGTACGACAACGTATTTCGTGGTTGATCTGGCCGGGCGCACGGTGACGGAGTCGCAAGGCGGGACCTATACCCGGTTTGAGGTCTACACCGGCGGGCATCACCTGGTGACTTACCGGAATGCGCTGACCTATTTCGATTTCCAAGACCTGGTGGGCACGGAACGGGTGAAGGTTACACAAAACGCAGCCAGTTCGGAGTCGTGCTCTAGCCTTTCATTTGGCGACAATAAGGGCTGTTGGGGTGCAGCTAATGGCCAGACCGGCCCAACGTTCTTCACTGGCCAAGACCGGGATTCGGAAAGCAATTTGGATCACTTTTGGGCCAGGTCCTACAGTTCCACTCAAGGAAGGTGGGTCGTGCCAGATCCGGGCGGGATTGCGGTCTCAAGTGTAGGCGATCCACAAACATGGAACCGATACGCATACGTGATTAACAATCCTGTTCTTTTCGCCGACCCTTTCGGATTGGAACCGGGAGTTATAGTGGAGGGCCCGTTTCCTCAACCGACGATGCCAAGAATCCCGTCTGGTTTCGAATACAACAATAACATCCGACCCGCACCACGACGCGACTTATGTGATGCAGGATGCTGGAAAAAGCTATTAGAGAAGGCACTCGAGGATGCGCAGAGGGCTAAAGGTTGTGGAGCTCAGAGGATCGCGCTTGCAGCGAAAGGTCTCGTTAGTGTTGGAATCGGTATCGCTAAGGTAGGCATTGCAGCAGGGAGCGTAGCCCTACTCCCTGAAACTGGGGGAGCTACTGCGGTGGGAGTTGCTTATGGCACTGTTGGGGCTGCTGGAAACTTTACGGCAGGGGGCGTCCAATTGGCAGGCGCTATCTCCGGAAAGGTGAATGTTGCTAGCGACGCTGCCGATGTCGCGTCGACTGTGACGACAGTTGGCGGATCAGGCGCTCTTCTGATTACCAGAGATCGTGAAAAGGCAAGTCTATCGGCCGGCGCAGAATCTCTATTCACGGCTGGTTACAATGGCGGCGCTACCGGACATCTAATCGATGAGGCCGCTAACGCATTGCAGACGGCTTTGCTTTCAACCGAGCTTGGGGAAACTGTACTCGATGCATTAGGGTTATCCGGCACGGGTGGATGCCCTCATTGAGGCGGTGAACAGCAGTGCAATAATAGCTGGAGGTGTGATGAAGCGGACCTTCACGATCGCATACTTGTTAATCATGAACATTGCCGTGGTTTCATTACTGACTGCCCTGCTGGTTTCGGGGGTGTTGCCAATCCGCCCTTGGGCGCCGTTAATCGCTTTCTTTTTGATGGGTATAGACATTCTGATAGTTCGCCAGGACTTCCGAGCGAAGGGCATGCAATCCACAAAGAGGGTTCCTCGCAAGCTTTGGTTTGCTGCATTTCTTTTCAGCGGGGGTGCTTCTGTTGCAATTTGTCGTTGGGCTGTCACGCCGAGCGCCTCGTCAGCCTTTCAAGCCATAGCGGGTACGGTCTTAGCGGGGTATGTTTGGTTCTTAGTAGTGCGTCTTAGAGCAAATGCTGAGTCCCTTAGCGAGAGAAAGTAATCGACTAAATCGTTTTGGTAATCGCTGGCCACAATTCTGGCGTTCTGTCACGGTTCGCGAGGCGACTGACCTTCTGACCTGCCCCCTGCTTTCGCTCACGTAAGAATACGACAAGTTTCGGTTTGATCGGTCCCCTTATTCTGTAACACTCCCAGAGTTAGTTTCCGACGGTTTTGAGCCTGGCAAATCGCCCTTGCAAGCGATTTGGCAGGCGAACTCACTCGGCGTTCGTTCTCCCAGAGATCGGTGAGGACGACTGTCAT
>DASRFR010000035.1:0-15331 GCA_035651455.1 Terriglobales bacterium | reverse complement strand
CCGGCGGAGAGGATCGCCAAGCCGCCGTTCCTCATTCGAACTGAGCACGACGAAAGGTACAGTCGCGGCAGTTATCGTTCCGAGTTTCGGCACAGTGATCTGCCAGGCGCTTAGGACCTCAAGCAGTAAAGCCTCAAAACCCTGGTCAACCTTGTCCAACTCATCGATGAGTAGGACGCACGGATTGTCTTGATAGCGCAAGGCCCGAAGCAACGGCCCTTCGACAAAGAAGTCGAGCGTATGCAATCGTTGCCGAACGTCGGTCCAATCTCTCAGGAGGTTCTCGCTCTGAGTTTCTAAAAACAGCTTCTGTAAGGCCTCGTCGAACTTTCCAATCGCCTTGTCTTCAGTGATACCCGCATAGCACTGCAGACGCTCCACGACAGCGCCTGCGGCTGCGGCGATAGCGTATGCAAGCTCCGTCTTACCGCATCCAGGCGGCCCCTCGATTAAAAGCGGCTTCCGCATACGAACAGCCAGATACACAACCGAGAGCGTTACGGGATCGACAATGTATCGCGCCGCGCGTAGTTTGTTGGCCAGTTCAGCTGCGGACGAGAACACGTCGGGTTCTCCCTTCGGCGTGAACACTACACTGGAAGTGATTAGTGCGCATTCGTCGAAAAGTGGACCGTGGTAAGAGGACTGGAGGTTTGAGCCTGCGGGGAAGTGACAACGCCTTAGCGTAAGAAGAACAAATAGAGAGGCTCGTCAAGGCTACGGACGTGTCTGTACTCGATCGGCGAGACGACTCGCATGGTCCTTTTACCAATTTCATTCTCGCTGACTACGGTGGTGCGCTGCGTGATCGAATTGTGGCACGAGAAGAATACAAACTTTTCGCTGACTGATTGCATCTTCACTGACCGACCGAGGCGATGGACATGCGAACTTGGGCTCGTTGCCATGACGTTCTTGTGTCCTCTCGAGCCCGACTCCTTGGCCGACCCGCCTAGACCTTTACTTCTACAAATCGACCTTTTGTTGTCGCGTCGACCGCGGCGACGGGAAACTGCAGGTGTTCAGGCTTCCTTCTTGTAGAGATCCGGTACCAATAGTTGTCACTGATCACTCTTCAGCTGACAAGCGGAGTGGTGTTGGCCCAGGATTCTGTTTCTCCTAGGGAATTGTTCGCTGCGCGACCTGCACGCCTGTCTCTCACGCAGACGGCTACAGGTTCGAGCCCATTGCGGCCCGGAGACAACTCGCCTCTTGACTCTGGACCATGGTCCAGAGTGTATCCTTTGGATATGTCGCAATTGCCAGAGAGTCCGAAAAGCACAATTCAGATCGGAGAGGCGGCGGAGCGAGCGGCGCTCAGCATCGACGCGATTCGCTTTTACGAGCGCCGGGCATTACTGCCTAAAGCGCCTCGCACGACAGGGCGATTCCGTCTCTATACGGCAGGTGACGTTACTCGCCTGACATTCATCAAGCGAATGCAGGGCCTTGGATTCTCGCTGCAGGAAATCAGACAACTTTTGGAACTGCGGGAGCGCAGTCGGGACGCCTGCGGCGAGGTCCGGGACTTGCTGAATACAAAGCTTGCCAAGGTTCGAGGCAAGATCCGGGAGCTTCAAAAGCTTGAGCAGGAATTGGCGCTCGACCTTCGTAAATGCAACCGCGAGTTGCGGCAGAGACAAAAGCGAGCTCCGAAAGTGTGTCCTGTGCTGACGAGCTCCGATGAGAAAGAGAGGAGAGTTTTGTGCTGATAGAAGTCCTTTATGTACCCGGATGCCCGAATCGCGAACCCGCGATTGACAGGCTTAAGGAAGCGTTGCGTTCTGAATCCGTAGCTGTGGCGATTCAGGAGATCCAGGTCACCGGTGAGACGATGGCCCGATCGCTGCTCTTTCCAGGGTCTCCCACGATTCGTGTCAACGGTATGGACGTAGAGCCGACTGGCCAAATGTCCGTGGGACTAGCGTGCCGATTGTATTCCAACGGCAGCGGTGTGCCGCAGGAAGAGAGATTGAGACACGCCATTTCCAAGGCAAAGGCGGCCGAGGGCAAAGCGTGAAGCTATTGGAAAAAGGTGCTCCGTCGGCCGCGATTGTTGCCGCCCTTTCGACCCTCGCCTGCTGTGTGCCGTTGGGATTCCTTGGCGCGGCTGGCCTGGCAAGTATGAGTGTATGGGCACAACAGTTCCGACCGTGGTTGCTGGGTGCTTCCATTGCGCTGTTAGGCGTAGGGGTGGTGCAACTTTACTTCCGAAAGCCCGCTTGTGGCAGACGCAGCACCGCCAGTCTGGTCCTCTTTTGGATCGCAGTTGTGGTCGTGATCGTAGTGATACTGTTTCCTCAGGTGATTGCTAGCCTGTTGGCTGGCTGAGCGAGTAGTGGGTCGCGAATTATGAAAAAAAAGTACATGTTGGGCCTCGCTGGACTCGCTTTTGCATTGGGATTGGGCTGGTACTTTCTATGGTCGGCGCGTACTCCGGATGGCCAGTCGCCGCTCACGTATCTCAAGTCGGATAACTTGCAGCAGTTCAGGGATCAGTTCAACGGAGCGGCAGCCAATGCCAGAATGGTGCTCTTGTTGTCTCCAACATGACCGGGTTGTTTGCGGGGGGCCTCCGCAGCCGAAGAAGTTTTGAAACAGGAGAGATCCAGCCACTTAACGGTTTTGGTGGTGTGGGAACCAATCTTGGCCTCCGACTGGGGACGACCCACTCGTCCGGTTCTTGCGCGGATTCCCGACCCGAGGGTGACGCAGTTTTGGGACAAGGACCACTTGATTGCGAAGCAATTAGATGTGCAGCTCTCCCGTCAGCCAAGCTGCTGCCGACACACCGGCATACTCTGGGATTTGGTTGCGCTTTATCCCGAGGGGGTGCAGTGGGGAAGTTCCGAGCCTACGTACGTTGACGGCCCGGTGGTGAAGGTCAAGGTCGAACTGGGCAAGCAAACGTCAGCATTGGTGCACTAGACCAATGAGCAAGATCCAGCATTTTGGCCGTAATCTGCGGTAGATGAACGACTTGCGCATGGAAGCAGGGTAACAGCGCAACTTTCAGGCATCTGTTGCGTCTAAACTGCTTGTAATATAGCTTTGATTAGCTGTGAAACTGGCGAGCAAAGTCGGCGTATCGATACTGTCGCTTCTGCTGTTTGCGACTCCCGTCGTGGCCTGTGCTTTGCCAGCGATGGCAATGACGAAGGCGGAGCACGAGTGCTGCAAGCGCATGGCGCAGGATTGTGGAAAGAGCGGAATGCCACAATCTCACTCCTGCTGTCAGACCACGACAGCGCCGGATCACCTGCCCGCAATCAAGAGTTCGTCGGATGTCAGTTCAAAACATCTGCCGTTGGTTCTTGTCTCCGCGCAACCGCCGACGCCGACGGCTGCAATAGCAACGGAGTTCGGCTCTCCTGTGTGGGCGTCAGATATACACTCGCCACCTGTTTCACCTCCCGTCAGCATTTCTGTCCTGAGAATCTGATTTTCTTTCCTCTGAGCTGCTAGCGCACTCGTGCGTCTGCACCTTCGTGCGTTTAAAAACTCATGTTTGCTTTGTGGAGGAAAGATGCAATCCATTGGCCTGTCCCGAAGGTTCTTCGGGTGCACTCGTATTTCGTTCATTGCTGCAACTTTGTTTCTTCGAATGGCGGCGCTCGCCGGGAATGCTGGCGGTCAGGAGTCGAGTCCGCCGACGCCGGCGTCCACTGGTCAATCTCCCGCCATGACCGAGCATAGGAGCGTGCCAACTTCTCTGCACGAACTGGTGCAGGAGGCGGAGCAGAAGAATCCCCAGATTGCTGCTTCGTTTCACGCCTGGCAGGCCTCACGCAACGTTCCGACGCAGGCCTCCGCGTTCCCCGAAACGCAACTGTCGGTGCAGCAGTTCAGTTTGGGCAGTCCGCGACCTTTCGCCGGCTACAGCAACAGCGATTTCGCTTACATCGGTTTCGGCGGGTCGCAGGACATTCCCTATCCGGGGAAGCGGGAACTACGCGGACGAGTCGCGGAACACGAAGCGGCCTCCATGGAAGCGCAAACCGATTCAGTCCGCCGGATGGTCGTGGGAAACCTCAAGCTGGTCTATTTTCGCCTGGCCTATATTCAGCAAACCCTCGGCGTCTTGCAGAAGAGTGATGAGCTGCTGAACCAGGTACAGCAGGCGGCTGAAGCGCGCTACCGCGTGGGCCAGGGCAACCAACAGGACGTCCTGAAAGCCCAATTGCAGCACACCAAGATTCTCCAGGAGATCGCACATCACCACCAGGAAGAAGGAGTGCTCGAAGCCCAGCTCAAGCAACTCCTGGGCCGTCCTCAGGAGTCCCCAGACATCGTTGCTGAGACTCTCACGGCAAGATCACTCTCATTCAGCGCACCCGAACTCCTACAGAGGGCTAGTGAACAAAACCCTGATGTCCGATCAAAACAGGCCTCGATTCGTCAGCAGGAAACCCGGGTCGAACTCGCCCACAAGGACTTCCGTCCTGATTTCAATGTGCAGTACATGTGGCAGCACACCAATGGAGATACGCGTGATTACTACATGGCGACGTTTGGCATCCGCCTGCCCAATCGCGGACGGCAGAAGGCCGAATTGGCCGAAGCGCAGCAGAACCAGGAGCGCGCCCGGCGGGAGCTGGACTCTGAATCGCAGCGTGTTCTCTCGGAAGTCCAACAGAAGTATGTGCGCGCCAAAACATCAGAAGACCGTCTCAAGATCTACAGTGATGGGCTCGCCCCGCAATCGGAAGCCACCTTTCGCGCTGCCATCGCTGCCTATCAATCGAACCGGCAGGACTTCGAGAGTCTGCTTTCATCCTTCCTCGATGTGTTGAACCTGGATCTCGAGTATCGAAATGAGCTGGTGGAGCACGAATCGGCGCGGCAGAACTGGAGCGCCTAACGGGGGTGGATGTCCCATGAACGAACGGGACTCCAGAACGAATGCAAACGAGAGAGGACAAACCATGCCCAACGCAGAACCCAACGCCTATCGTCGCGCTTTTTGGATTGCGCTAGTAGCCACGGCCGTGCTCGCCATTGTGGCTTCAGTTTTGTGGTGGCGTTTGAGCCATGGCACGGCCATGCCGCAGTCTGGCACCGGTTCAGAAAGCGCTCCTATGCAGGGGATGGCAGCGACTTCGTCGGCAGACGCCTCGGATTCCGAGTCTGGATCGGTGGGCGAGATGCAAACGAACATGCAAGAGACCGCGCTCGCGCCCATTCAGCTCACGCCTCAGCGCATGCAGAGCATCGGCATTGTGCTGGGGAAGGTTGAATCCAAGCCTGTCAGCTCTGAGCTGCGCCTCTACGGCAACGTCCAAGTCGATGAGCGGCGGCAGGCCTACGTACAGACACGCTTCGCCGGCTGGATTCGTAAGGTCTACGCGGATGCTACCGGGAATTTTATTGGCAAGGGTCAGCCCTTGTTTACGATCTACAGCCCTGACCTGGTCGCGACCGAGCAGGAATATTTGCTGGCGAAGAAGAACTCAGACTCCTTGCAGCATAGCCAAGTGAGCGGGGTGGCCTCGGGTGCCTCGTCGCTCTTCAGTGCTGCCAGAGAGAGGCTGCTGCAATGGGAAGTGTCTCCCTCTGAAATCGAGAAGCTGGACCAGGGCGGCAAGCCGATTACAGACCTCACTATCTATTCTCCCGTCTCCGGATACATCACTGACAAAAAGGCACTGCCCAACATGTATGTACAGCCAGAAACCATGCTGTACACCGTAGCCGACCTGTCTGATGTCTGGGTGGTCGCCCAGGTATTCCAAAGCGATGCGGGGAAGATCAAGCCGGGGGATATGGCGGAAGTCACAGTCGATGCATATCCGGGCCGGCTCTTTAACGGCCGCGTGGAATACATCCTCCCGCAACTGGACATGAACACCCGCACGCTGCCGGTGCGGCTGGTGTTTCCGAATCCAGGGCTGAAGTTGAGGCCAGGGATGTACGTCAATATTCGCGTCAAGCTGCCAATGGGCCGCCAACTCGTCGTCCCGGCTTCGGCTGCATTTCACTCTGGAACCAGGAACCTGATTTTTGTTTATCAAGGCGAAGGCAATATCGATCCGCGCGAAGTTGAATTTGGACCTCAGGTCGGTGATGAGATCGTCGTCAGCAAAGGCCTCAAGGCAGAAGAAGAGATTGTCACTTCCGCAAACTTTCTGATTGACTCCGAAGCGCAATTGCAAGCCGCTGCTGGCGCCTTTGTTCCTCCTCCTCCGGGTGCCGGGCAAGCAGCGTCGATGAATGCTCCGGCGCAACAGCAAGCCAATGTGGACCTGACGACTGATCCAAATCCTCCGCACAAAGGCAGCAACCTCGTTCGCGTGAAGCTCACGGGACAAGATGGGAAGCCAATCGCAGGCGCAAATGTGACGGTGACCTTCTACATGGCGGCGATGCCTGCGATGGGAATGGCGGCGATGAAGACTGTCATCAACGCCAGCGATAAGGGCGGCGGAATGTATGAAGGCCAAGGTGACCTCGGTTCGGGTGGGACGTGGCAGGTCACGATCAGAGCGCAGCAAAACGGGCAGACCATCGCCAATAAACAACTCACGGTCAACGCCACGGGAGGTATGTAGTCATGATCTCCCAAATCATCGAGTGGTGCGCACGCAACCGCTTCCTGGTCTTTACCGGGGTGCTTCTGCTCACGCTGGCCGGAATCTGGTCCATGGGACACATTCCACTGGATGCCCTGCCAGATATTTCCGACGTGCAGGTGATCATTCACACCAATTGGGAAGGCGAGCCGCCGAACATCATCGAAGACCAGGTCACCTATCCAATCGTCACGGCCTTGCTGGCAGCACCGCGGGTGAAAGCGGTGCGGGCGCAGACGATGTTCAACGATTCGTACGTGTTTGTAGTCTTCGAGGATGGAACTGACATTTATTGGGCGCGATCTCGGGTTGTTGAATATCTGCAAACCATTGCCGGGCGCCTTCCCGCAGACGTACATCCCGCCATCGGTCCGGATGCGACCGGCGCGGGCTGGGTCTATGAATACGTGCTCGTCGATCGAAGTCACAAGCACAGCCTCGCCGACTTGCGAAGTCTTCAGGACTGGCATCTGCGCTATCAGTTGGAGACCGTTCCCGGTGTGGCAGAAGTTGCGAGCATGGGCGGATTCGTGCGGCAATACCAGGTCAATGTCGATCCCAACAAGTTGCTGGCATATGGCATTCCGCTATCGACAGTGATCGACCGGGTGAAGTCGAGCACGAATGAAGTGGGCGGAAGAGTACTCGAACTGAGCGGAACGCGCTACATGGTTCGCGGCCTCGGCTACTTGAAATCGCTGGACGATCTGGCCAACGTGCCCGTCATGGCGAAGAACGGGACGCCCGTGCTTATCAAGGACCTCGGAACCGTTTCCTTCGGCCCGGACATTCGCGAAGGCGTTGCGGAATGGAATGGGGAAGGAGAAACCGTCGGCGGCATTGTGGTCATGCGCTATGGGCTGAATGCTCTCAACGTCATCGACGGCGTCAAGAAGAAGCTGGCGGAGATCAAGGGATCGCTGCCGCCTGGAGTCGAGGTCGTTTCCGGCTATGACCGCGGCGGTCTCATCCGCGAATCGATCAACACTTTGAAACACAGCCTGATCGAGGAAGCCATCATCGTTTCCCTGGTCATCATTGTGTTCTTGTTCCACTTCCGCTCGGCGCTGATCCCCATTCTCACCTTGCCCATCGCCCTCGCGATCTCCTTCGTTCCCATGTACTACCTGAACGTCAGTTCCAACATCATGTCGCTGGGCGGGCTGGCATTGGCCATTGGTGTTTTGGTGGATGCTGCCATCGTCATGGTGGAAAACGGGTACCGGCACCTTTCCGAGCGCTCGGCGTTAGGAGCAGAAGGACCCGAGGACCTGAATTACACGAACGGGCCAGTCCTTCACAAAGAGACCGATGCGAGTGCGGCTAAACTCACGAAGAAAGCCGCTGAACGAGAGCGGGTGCGCATTCTCATTGATGCGGCGAAACAGGTTGGACCCGCGCTGTTTTTCTCTCTCCTTATTATTGTCGTCTCTTTCCTCCCCGTGTTCCTGCTGGAGGCGCAGGAAGGGCGCATGTTCCGCCCGCTGGCATGGACAAAAACGTTGGCCGTCGGCTTCTCGTCTTTGTTGGCCATTACCCTGGTTCCCATCCTGATGGTCATTTTCATTCGCGGCAAGCTGCGACCCGAATCGGAGAACCCGATTTCACGACTTACGCAGGCCCTCTATTTGCCAGTGCTTCGGCTCTGCTTGAAGTACCGCAAAACGACCTTGCTGCTGAATCTGGCATTTCTGCTGGTGACGTTCCCGCTGATGTTCAGATTGGGCAGCCAGTTTATGCCGCCCTTGTTTGAAGGGTCTTCGCTGTACATGCCCACTGCGCTTCCGGGCATTTCCATCACCCAGGCTTCTCAACTCTTGCAGGAGCAAGACCGGGTTCTTCGATCCTTTCCAGAGGTTGAGAGCGTCTTCGGTGCGGTCGGCCGATCCGACAGCGCGACCGATAACGCGCCGCTCGACATGTATGACACGACCGTCATGCTCAAGTCGCGCGAGAAATGGCGGCCAGGAATGACTTACGAAAAACTCATCGGGGAAATGGACGCCAAGCTCCAGTTCCCAGGTCTCACCAATACCTGGACCATGCCGGTGCAAAACCGGCTCGACATGGCGCTGACTGGAATCAAGACACCGGTTGGTATGAAGCTTCAAGGTACGAACCTGGAGCAAATCCAGCAACTCGGGGCTCAGGTGCAGCAGATTCTCTCGGGCTTACCGCAGGCTCGCTCCGTTTTTGCTGAGCGGGTTTCGCAAGGCTTTTACGTCAATGTCGAGGTCAATCGTCCTGAGGCGGCGAAATACGGCTTAACCATCGCTGACGTGCAACTAGCTGTTGAATCCGGTATTGGAGGTATGAATGTCGCTGAGAATATCGAAGGACGGCGGCGCTACCCGATCAACGTTCGCTACCAGCGCGACTTCCGCGACAACATTCAGGAGCTGAGCAGAGTACTGATCGCTACACCTTCTGGAGCCCAGATTCCCATCTCCGAAGTGGCGAAAGTCTCTTTCTCACGTGGCCCCGCGATGATCCGCGACGAAGATGGCCAGCTGACCGGCTACATCTACATGGATCTCAACACGACTGACTACGGTGGTTTCGTAGAGCAGGCGAACCAAATGCTTCGCCAAAAGCTGCAACTACCGGCGGGATACACCTATCAGTGGTCCGGTGAATACGAATTCCAACTCCGGGCGAAAGAGCGTCTGAAGATCATCTTGCCGGTGGTGTTTGTGGTGATCTTCCTGCTTCTGTACATGGTTTTCCATTCGATAACCGAGGCCATGGTCCTCATATTCCCGACGTTTTATGCGATGACGGGCGGGCTGATCTTGCAGTGGCTACTCGGCTACAACTTCAGCGTCGCCGTGTGGGTCGGGTATATCGCGCTGTTTGGCATCGCGGTGGAGACGGGCGTGGTCATGGTTGTGTATCTGCATGAATCGCTCGATAAGCGAATTGCTTCCGGCCATCCGCTTACCGACGCCGATATCCACGAGGCCGCCGTTGAGGGGGCGGTGCAGCGTCTCCGACCAAAGCTGATGACGGTCTCTGCCGTACTCGCCAGCCTGATTCCGATTCTTTGGGCGAGTGGTATCGGCTCCGACGTGATGAAACCGATTGCCGCTCCCATGGTAGGCGGGATGATTACCTCGACAATCCATGTGCTGATCCTGGTACCGGTGTTCTTCGTACTCATGAAAGAGCGAGCACTACGGCACGGCACTCTTGCGCAGCAAGGAGCGAACGAAGTGTAAGTGAACAAACGAACGAAACAGGGCGGTATCACCACCGGCACCTCCCAGTAGGTTGAGTGATGTCAGTCACTGTCGGGTGTGATCCACCGCACCCGAGAACACCAATAACGTCCACTACGATTTACGAAGAAACCATAGCCTGCGCACAGTTCGTCGGAAAGGAAAAACCATGAGCAAGAAGACGATCCTTCCTTCGTGGCTTTTCTTTCTTTTTTGTGAACTTCGTGGCCATCGCTGAAAGCAGGGCGGTGGGACGTAACAGAGAGGCTCCCGCGTTTGCGGGATCGCTGCAAACAGAGCTCAGGCATGAGCACTAAGGCGCGGGTTGCAGCGCTGGTATAACTAGCCGACGCTTTCCCGGCGCGCGCTTAGGAACGGACCAACTTGGTCTGAGGGTTGTATCAAAGGACGTTCTGTGGGATGCGCAGGAAGCTCCTCATCATCGTCGTCGGTGGCCTGCTCGCGCTGATCCTCTTGCCGACTCTTGGCTGGAACGGTCTGGTCGAGCAGGGGAACGTGTCGGCCTTCGACATGCTGCTGCGGCTGAGCCCTGCCCGGCCCAGTTCGGCCCGCGAAAATGTGGTGTTGCTGGCCATCGATGACGAGACTGTCAGCCGGTACGGGCCCTTGCCGCTTAACCGGGCAGTCGTGGCGGAAGCGCTGATGCGCATCGCGAGTGCAGAACCGAAGGTGCTGGTGGTTGATGTGCTGCTTTCAGAGAAGACGCGAGAAGCAGGTGACGGCCGCCTGGCCAGTGCGTTTAGCCGGTTTCCAAGAGTCGTGCTGGCAACCGCGCTGGAAGCGCCGCAGGAGGGCAAACAGTCCCGGTGGTTAACGCCTCTTCCCGAGTTCCAACATCACGCATTCGCCCTCGGACACGTTCACCTCGAACCAGATCGTGACGGCCTGGCCCGCACGCTGCTGCTCACAAAAGTTAGTGCGGACGACCGCTATTGGGCGCTCGGGTTTGAGGCCTTTCGCGCTGCGCTTGGCGCACAGGAGCCGCCAACGGAATATGCGAATGATCTGAGGGTTGGTACCCGGCGCGTCCCGGCCGCGGATTCAAACGGCCGCCTGTTGTGGATTCATTACAGCGGCCCTGAAGGAATCTTCCGTCGTGTTTCCCTTGCCAGCGTCCTGGATGGCAGGGCACCCGCCTCCACCTTCGCTGGCAAGGTGGTCATCCTGGGGGTGACTGCACAGGGTGCCGGAGATCGCATTTACACGCCGTTTTCTACCGGTCTCGGCATGAGCGGAATCGAGATCCATGCCAACATCGTTAGCACGCTGCTCGACGGCGCATACCTGTCGCCTCTGACCGCTTCATCAGAGTTCCTGCTCCTACTGGCAATAACTGCACTGGTGGCCGCCGCTGCCTGGTGGCGCCAGGGACGCCTCTTGGCGTCCGTCGCGGTCGCTGGGGTCGTTGTGATCCCTGTGTTCTCGTACTGGATGTTGCGCGCCGGTGTGATTGTGCCGGTTGCGTCCGCACTGGTGATCCAGGTGACCGCTTCCTTGGCGGGTTTCCTGGCACATGCGCGGTTCATCCGCAGCCGTCTGGGCAAGGCCATAGAGGGCCGCCAAGACTATGCTTTTCGCCTGCAGGCGGTCGCACACGAGATCAAGACTCCTCTTACCGCGATTCACGCTTCCAGCCAACTCATGACAGAGCCAGACGTTCCCGAGAATAAGAAGGACGAGATCGCCCACCGGATCCACAAAGAAGCCGGGCGCCTTTCTGGCGTCGTTACTACCTTCCTCGATGTGGAGCGTATCTCGGCCGGCGTGTTGAAGCTGCAAAAACGGCAGGTTGAGCTTTCTGCACTGGTCGCTGACGCTGTCGAGCGCGCAGGCTTGCTGGCGCTGAAGAAGAGCATTGGAATCGAGCAGGATCTCGAGCCTGGAGTTATCGCGGCTGACGCGGAATTGCTTCAGTTCGCGGTTTACAACCTGCTGGTCAATGCCATCAAGTACAGCCCGGATGGCTCATCGATCCGGATTACCGTGCGATTCGCCGCGCAAGGTGCTTGTCTGGTGGTAGCTGATCAAGGGTGCGGAATTGAACCCGCCGAACAGAGACGCATTTTCGAACGTTTTTATCGAACCAAGAAACATCGGGACGATGCCAAGGGAGGCTCAGGTGTCGGCCTGGCATTGGTGAAGGAAATCGTGACCCAGCACGGAGGCACGATCGAAGTAGAGAGCAAGCCGGAGAAAGGCTCGACCTTCAGTGTCTTTCTGCCGCGGGAGGCGACGTATGAGTACCAGACCGCCGGTTCTGTTAGTCGATGACGACGAGGGGATTACTTTCTCCATCGCCACGCTCCTGGAAGCCAAGGGCTATCCGGTCACGGCGACCAATAGCGGCAGCGAGGGTTTGCGTCTCGCTTCGGAAGCGCGCTTCCCCTTGGTTCTCTCTGACATCTACATTGACCGCGTAACCGGGCTCGACATCCTGAAGGCCGCGAAACAGGCGAATGCGGCGTGTGCCGTCATCCTGATCACAGCCAAAGGCTCAGTGCGAACCACAGTGGAAGCGGAAGCCCGAGGCGTGTTCGACTACCTTGCTAAGCCTCTGGAGTTGAGCCAGCTGCTCGACGTCGTTGACAGGGCAGCGCGGTCACTCCAACCCGAGGTACAACGAACTCCGGATGCTGCTTCCGACGAGGAGATGGTGGGTGTAACGCCGGTGATGATCGAATTGTACAAGTACCTCGCGCGGGCGGCTCGATCAGAAGCTACAGTCTTAATTCGTGGAGAAACGGGAAGTGGAAAAGAACTGGCGGCGCGAGCCATTCATGCCGCAAGCTCCGGCGCGCAGCAGCCGTTTGTGCCCGTCGACTGCGCTGCAGTTCCTGAGAACCTTTGGGAGAGCGAACTGTTCGGCGCTGTCAAAGGCGCGTTCACTGGAGCCGAAAAAGATCGAGCAGGAATCGTCGAACAAGCCCGCGGGGGAACTGTCTTCCTCGACGAAATCGGAGAGATCCCGCCGTCGTTCCAGGCGAAGCTCCTCCGGTTCATCGAAGCCAAGGAGTATCGCCCGGTTGGTGCCACGGCTCCGAGAACGGCGCGCGTGCGAATCCTGGCGGCCACCAACCGGCCGCTTGAAACAATGGTCGAGGCGGGCGAGTTTCGTGATGACCTCTACCATCGGCTGAACGTGCTCCAAATTCACGTTCCTGCGCTGCGCGAACGATCACAGGATATCCCACTACTCGCCGACCGATTTCTCAACCAAGCCAATCGTCATCAGGGCAGACACGCGCAGCTTGAACCGGCAGCTCTCAAGGCGCTGCAAGCACACGAATGGCGAGGAAATGTCCGGGAATTGAAAAACACCATCGAGCGAATGGTGGCGATGTTTTCCCCGGGTCTTCTCGGTGAAACCGAGGTTAGGCGGGCTTTGACGACCGGCTTGGCGGAAGAAGTACCGCCAACCAATGCCGGAACACTCGAGGACGCGGAGAGAAGACACGTCATGGAGGCGCTGCGGCTGGCCGGGGGCAACCGCACGCTGGCAGCCGAACGCCTGGGTATTCAGCGCCGCACTATTTACAAGAAACTCCAACGCTGGGGTCTCGTGCGCGAAGGGCACACCACTGAGCCCGGAACGCACGGCGCTGACCGCGAGGACAAAGAATAGGCCGTTAGTTTCAGGGACTTCCACCGCGCCGGAGCGGTCATTGGATTGCACCTCCGGGAGCGAGGCTAAAGTGATTCGGACTCACTTCAATTTCACGGTTCTGTTTGTCCTGCTGCTTGTGACCCTGCCCATCTGGGCAGAGCCGCCGGGTGGCGTAGAGGGACAAATGACCGCGGTAAAGGGGACGGTTAGCCTGGTGCGTGGTCAAGCATCGCCGGTACCCCTCCGAAAGCATGACACGGTCCAGGCCGGTGACGAGATTCTTACAGATCGCAAGTCGTCGGCGACCGTGCGGATGCCCGATGGCAGCACCACGAGCATCTATCCCAACTCTCATGTTGTTCTTCGTACAGAAACCGGCAACTGGAAGGAATTCCTTCACGTGTTGCTGGGAAACGTGCGAGTGCAGATCGAGAAGCTGAGCGGAAGACCCAATCCCAAAACGTTGACTACACCAACCGCGATCATCGCCGTAAGGGGAACCATCTTCGGTGTTGCGGTGGAACGAACCGGGGACACCCAAGTCGGGGTTGCAAAGGGTCTTGTCAGCGTGGCGAATCAACTGCATCCCGGAGACGAAGTCATGGTGAAGCCCGGGCAGTCGGTCTGGGTACGGCGCGACCAACGGCCCACCCAACCACAGATGATGAGAGAACCGATGCCTGGCCTCTCGGGCCATGACTGGGAGGGAATGGATTCGCATGGCTACTGGGATGACATGCGCAGCGGGTCGCACGGGAGCGGCGACATGGGTCACACGGGCAGCCACGGCAACACGGGACAAACGGTGCCGCACAGGTAGTGGGTCCGAATCACGAGCCTCAATCTCATTTCGAGGTGAAAGCTATGAAGAGTGTGGCAACCATATTTCTAACTCTGTTCTTACTCGCCGCTGTTCCAACGCTTGTTCTAGCACAAAGGGGCAGCGGAGGCATGGGCCATGGCCACAGTATGGGATCAGGCATGGGGCACAGCGGCATGGGCCACAGCAACATGGGCTCCAGTCACCAGATGCGTGGCCAGCACAACATGGGTTCCGGAAATTGGGGCTCCATGGATCACGGCCAAATGGGGCAACGCGGCCACGATCAGCGCGGCCGCACTCACGCCAACGACCGCTCGGGACACGATCGTGACAGAGAGCGTCGTCACGACATGGACCGCGACCGCAACCGCGACCATTCGAACCCCGGCCACGACGGACGCAACCATGACGGCACGGACCAGGGCCACCACGGCAATGACCGGTAACAGCGATCGCGACAACCGCTAAGTGGACGATTCTTAGCGCGAGCGACATGAGGGCGGGGCGGCATACGTATTGCTCCCCGCTCTCGGGAACCGCGCCTGCGTTAACGCGAAAGATCACCGATCAAAAGAACGGAGTTCATATGTACAAGATCACAATAATTCTGGCTTTTCTACTACCTCTCCCACTGTTCGCTCAATCCAGTGCTACGACGGTAGCTCCGGCATTGACGGCGCCCGCTCCGGTGGTGAAGACACCAGCTCCAGCATTCACGACCTCCACTTCTGCGTCGATAGAGCACGAAAGCGGATTCCTGTCCTATGTAGATTTCGGCGGCAGCTCAAACAGTAGTGGCCACATATTCACGATGGGCTTTAGCGCCGGATACCAGTTCAACGAGCGTGTCAGCATAGATGCACACATGCCGTTTTACTTTGTGTCCGCGACCACGACTGGCACTGGGGGAACGACGCAGCAGACCACACTCTCCAGTCACGGCGTGGGCGATCCCTCGTTCTCTCTTCTGCTAAGGTTTCCCAACCGCAAGTTGGACTACAAAACACGCGTGACGACCTGGGTTCCCGTTGCAAATCTGAGCAGCGGTTTTACTACCGGCTCTGTGCTGGTGGATTGGACCAACCGTTTCAGCCGC
>DASRFR010000034.1:0-4932 GCA_035651455.1 Terriglobales bacterium | reverse complement strand
TCAGAAAATGTTGGAAATGCTCCTCGATCCGGATTATCTTCGCCATCGGGTGTAGGTCTCCTTTCCAGGAACGGCTTCGCTTGTCAGGCAAAGCCAACTTACACCCTCTCGCTTTTTACACAATCAACGTTACGTCACCTGTCGTAGTCGGTGAATAGACCGCGGCACCAGTATGTCTTATTCTTCTCGGCCTGAGTCGCAAAGCTGACGGGGACAGTGTAGTGCTTCCCGTCCTTCTCTAACAGGCCATAAGTCATCACGGCCCAGAAGCTGCGCAACGGCCTTGAATTGTCAATGGCTTCCGAAATCCTCAAAATGGTTCCTGACTCGTCCATCCAGACTTCTCCGTGGCAGTCATAGAATTTGATCGTGGTTGCGTAACTGCCAAAGTACTTTATCGCGCATACGCGATCCTCGGCGTACGCGGCGTACTGGAAGACGTGGACGGTTCGACCACCCACAACAGCATCCGGCGCTTGATGAATTTTCAGTTTGAGTTCGGTCCCGACCATCAGGGGAAGGTGAATCCACTGATCGCCAGTGCCTACGGAATAGTTCAGCCAGAAGCGGTGCAAGGGGCTGTCCTCGTAGAACCATTTCCCATCGCGAGGCCGACGCCATCGCTGCCAACCGTCCAGGATGAACGTCTCGTATGCCTCTGTCAGGTCCGGCTCGCGATTGTCATGTCCCCAAGAGAATGTTTCGATCGCGGCAAAGTTATGCATGGAATCGGCGAGTTGCTGGGCCGCGCGCCGTAGCTTGACTACTTCAGGAGGTTCTGGCGGACGCTGCGAGAAACCCTCCCGAGGCCAGACGTAGGCTGGGTACAGATCCGCCGCGACCGGGGAGACGAGAACGGCCTTTGGGAAAAGCTTCGCTTGCAGGTACGGCTGTGCCCGCCCCACAAAGTCCGAGAGCTCCTTGCTAGGCACAGCATACGCGATGCGGTCCGTCCCTTCCCCTGCCTCGTTCAGGATGCCCACGATCTTCCTTGTCTTATTGTCAACGACAATGCCGCCACTCGAGCCACCATGCATCCGAACTCCGTCGTAACTGAAAGCAAGTAGACCATGTACAGTCTCTCCGATGAACGTACCGTGCCAGTGAACTAATTCACGCTTCGGGTTCCAGTTGAACGGATAGGCATAGATATCCACTTCTGAGCTTTTCTCCAACTCATCGGTATCAAACGACATGCCGTGGAAGTTTTTGAGCGGATGCCGCATCTCGTAGATCGCGAGGTCGTGAGCCGGAGCGTACCTTAGCGAGCCACCGCCGATAAGTTCTACATCTTGTGACCCAGTGTCATCCGGCCCAGAATCGAGGTAACGATGTTCGGAGGGCACCCCTTTGATCCGGATGTGCTTGCCCATGAACTTGGCGACGTGGTAGTTGGTGCCAATGAACCGGCACTCCGGGTCTAGGCAAAATCCCGTGCCGAACTTCACGGAGAAAGGCATGAAGACTTCCATGTTGGTCTTGTAATCGGTTATGGGAAATATGGACTGCTCGGGAACGAATTCCTGAGCGCACATTGATAGACCAGAGGCGAATAGAAAAAGTAGAGGGCTCACTCTTCGAAGGCAGAATTGCTTGCGACTGCTGCGGAGTATGTAGTGATACGGCATGAAGTCTTGTCTACGGGTGTCGAGCCCGTGGGCCTGATGAGAAGAAAGCAATCCCAGCAACACTGACAGCCACCTTTCACTAGCGCATCGGCAGGACTTGCTCCGTTATGGCCAAAATTAGGAAGACTTCATAAACGAAAGCCTGTCGTGGACGCATTTGGTTATCCGCTTGGTTGGACGAGGTTCGCGAAAGACCGACTGGCCGGATAAAGCATCATTCAACTATCTCTCACCGGAACGCGAGTGAGGCCTACGGACCCATCGTCATTTTCGACCGGCTCACAGGTGCGTCAGCTAGGGTGTGAGCCACCTAAGAAATCGTCGTGCGGGAAGCACAGGTCTCCGCGCCTTTTCTGTCTGCTCTGGCATTGTCAAGCGAGTTTTCGCTCCGGACATGTCATAATCCGTAAACACCGCCCGGCACCAATAGGTTTTCGTGTCTGCGACTTGCGTTTCAAATGTGATCGGGACAAGGTACTGCGTCCCGCCCTGCACCAGCCGACCATAAGTCACCCGTGCCCGAAAGCGATGCAATGCTCCCGAAAGGTCAATGGTTTCCGAAATCCTCAAGATGATCCCTGACTGATCCACCCAGACTTCACCGTGGCAGCTAGTGGATCTCCTCAAGTCGCCTAAGGCCCTGATTACCCAGAAACGGCACGCCATGTCCTCGGTATATGCAGCGTACTGGAACACGTGAACGGTTCGTCCACCCACAGTGGCGTCCCGCGCCTGGTGGATTTTCAAGCTAGACTCCGTCGCAACCATCCCGGGAAGAGCAGACCACAGAACACCTGGCGTTACCGAAGTATTCAGTAATGGCGCAGGGATATCCTCTGAAAATGTCTGGTCGCCAGGGCCTCGCCATCGCTGCCATCCGTCAACGATAAGTGTCTCGTATGTGTCAGTCACCTCCGGCTCGCGGTCGTCGTGACCCCACGTGAATATTTCGGTCGCGCTGAAGTTCCGCATGAAACTGGCAAGATGCTGCGCCGTGCGGCGCAGCTTAACTACCTCGAACGGTTCCGGGAGGCGCTGCGAAAGCCGTTCCGTGTGCGGCCAGACGTAGGGCGGGTACAAGTCTGCGGCGACTGGAGAGACGAAAAACTGGGCTAGATCCTCGATGTCCGATTTGGAATTGGGAAATACGCCCCGCTCGGAGATAACTTCTTGAGCGCACACCATAATGGCACAGGCGAAAAGGACGAACATAGGTACCACTCGTTGAAAGCGGAGTATCGCCCTGATACGAGTAAACGAGTATGGGCGAGAAATGAAGTGCTGCCCACTGAGAAGGAAGTAATCCAGCATGACTGAAATCCCATCGTTTGCCGAGCGCATCGGCAGGATTCCTTCCTTCTCTCCCAACATTACCGAGATTTCATGAACCAAGGTGCTGCCGTGTACGGACGCGGGTTGTCTGCCGAGCTGGGCGCCAAGCGGGAAAACCGAATTGGAAGACAACACGACAGCTGGAAAGTCTCGGAACTGCATATCCTGTTTCACAGGGGAAAGAACCTGTATCACCGTAAAAGTTGGAGCCACGCTAACTGTTGCCGATTAGTGAGTGGCTCCCATAGAAACGAAGGTGTTACGGCTTGTATAGAAAAGATCGGTTCAATAATCTGTGACAGCTGAACACGTGAATCCTGTGCAAAATTGTAGCGTCGCATTCCTGCCGAGTTCGCCGATCATCAGCAAATTTGATTCGGCTTGGCTCTTGTCACCACGCAGCTTTTCCCTTCAGCCAATCAACGGCGGACCCATGTGGACCAATGTGAAGATGATATGCCGGGAATCGTTACGTATAGATCGAGGTAGTGCTGCGGAATGGCTACACTTGCGCCTCCTCCCGACCGGCCAACTCATATTGTTGAGCATCGGGCGCGCATGTGCCGGCAGTTGCAAGAAGACTCTTTTCGCGCTAAACGGATTTGCACAGGAAGAAGACCGAGTGCAGTGTTCGGGAATCACTGTTTCGCTACCCGACAATCCATATACTCCACAAGGATTGGACTATCAATATGACCTCACGGCGACGACAGGAACACAACGCAGGTCGGTGCGAACAGTTTCAAGAGAAACGGAAGAGTCTACAACGGGTGCTACGGAAACTGCGCCGGGAACAAGATCCAGCACAGTTGTTACTGTTAGTCGAAGATTTGTATTTGTTTTGTAAGCGTCCGGTTGTGACCGTGTGGACAACCTCATAAGTGAGAGCCATGCTCGCGAAGTGGACACATCAGATAGGTGTCCACTTGGAGCGGAGATGGACACTTCCCAGCAAGTCGCAGTCATTCCCAGAGACAAAGAAGGCTCAATCGCACTGGTACGGCAGCGGCGGAGCATTGCGGAGAAGCGACGGATTGTCGAAGAGACGCTGGCGCCGGGTGCCTCGGTGGCGCGGGTAGCGCGAGCGCATGGGATCAACGCCAATCAGGTGTTTGGCTGGCGCCGACTGTACCTGACAGGAAGACTTGGAGAGACGAAGCCGGGGATCAAGTTGCTGCCGGTGCGGGTGAGCCAGAGTCCGTCAGCGCCGGTTGTAATCGAGGCCGCCGAGTCTGGTCTCACCGCGGTGGCGCAGTCCCAGCGCAGCAGCACGATTCACATCGAACTGCGGCAGGCACAGGTGCGGATCGAAGGCAGCGCCGATCCGGCGTTGCTGCGTGTGCTGCTGGAGTGTCTGGGCACTTGTCAAGAAAGTTGTGTTTGGAAGAATCATGCGGCAGCCTCGAAGCGGGATTGGAACATGGTATTGAGCTGGGGCAAGGCGGCGGAGATCGAGCCGGAGCGGGTCGGGTCACGCCAGCGCTGTTGCTCTAGTCCGGAGACGATCAGGCCAAGTTTTAATTTCAAGCTTTCTTCCGACTGAAAGTAGCCGCCGCTGTTGCGACGCAGGATTTCCAGTTGTCCATTGACGGCCTCAACCGCGTTGGTAGTCGAAAAAGAACGGCGGATCGAGTCCGGGTAGGCGATGAAAGCCAGGTAGTGCGGCCGCTTCTTGCGCATGTCGGCGACGAACGTGGGATAGCCTTTGGCGAAACGATCGCAGAGTTGCTCGAACTGTTGCTGCGCCACTTCGATGTTCCAGGAAGCTTTGAGGGCGCGCCAGCGTTGCTGGAACTCGGCGGCATCGGTTTTGGAGAGATGAGTTTTGGCATTGCGCTGCAGGTGGACGGTGCAGAGCTGAACATCGCTCTGCGGGAACAGGCTTTGTGTAATGGGCAACAGTCCGGAGAAATCATCCTGCACCAGGATGAGGACGCGGCGCAGGCCGCGCTTGATGAGCGAGCGCAACACC
>DASRFR010000033.1:0-105317 GCA_035651455.1 Terriglobales bacterium | reverse complement strand
CTTATCACGGAGTCTGTCATGCCAATTGGCTGGAGAACGTAGCCGCATTAGCCAGCGAAGGTGCTTTCCTCGGAGCGATCGCGCTCCTGAAGAGCATGCCGGAAGTACAACTCTATCTGGATGCCGTTAATTTTGCCGAGTTATACCTTGCGCTGTTGACCGGCACGCACAACAGTTGGGATGTCCAAGTCGCCATCGCCAACTTCCACAGCTCGGTCCGACATCGCAGGCCCGAGGCGATTCCCCACTAGCCCTCCGGAGCCCGCCTCGCGCCGGAATTCTAAATTTCCACGCAGGAAACTGTGGGGTTCTGTACCGCCTCTGTCAAGAATTTCAACCGCTGTACAGGCATTTATCGATCACTGCGATCTGCATTTTTTATCCACCCTGACCTGCGCCTGGACTCATCCAATTCGTGTATGGTCGCCGACCTTCGAGGATGGCCGTTTACTTGCCCGTCCCCTGGCGATATGATTCCATCTCCAAAAATTCGAGAGGCTTCCCCGGCGAAAAACGAGGCCTTATGACCACCTCTCCCGACGAGAAGTTCTATCGCTCCCGCATCACCAAACGCATCGATCTTGCGCCCGACTTGTGGACCATCCGCCTCGCTCCCAATGGCCCCTTCCCCTTCGCTCCCGGGCAATACGCGACCCTGGGGCGCTTGGGACCGGACAAGCGCTCAGAACGCGCGTACTCCATCGTTTCTTCACCCTATGAGAGTGAGCTCGAGTTCTTCCTGGAGTTAGTTCCCAACGGAGAACTCACGCCCCAGCTCTACGATCTCAAGGAGGGCGATGAGTTGCTCATGCGCAAGGTCCCCAAGGGACGTTTCGTACTGGATACCAGGAACGGCCGTACCAATCACCTTCTGCTTTGCACCGTCACCGGCGTCGCGCCTTTCGTGAGCTACGCGCGCACTCTGTACCGCGACTGGAAAGAGGGTCGCTTCACCGGCGACCAGAAGCTTTACCTTCTGAACGGCGCCAGTCGCTCATGGGAATTCGGGTATCAGCGCGAAATCCAGCAGATCGCCGACGAGGTCCCCTGGCTCACTTATGTTCCGACCGTTAGCCGTCCCTGGGAAGATGAAACTTGGTCAGGCGAAACCGGCCGAGTCGATGACCTGGTGCGCAAATACACGGACCTGTGGCAGCTTACGGGAGAGAATTGCAACGGCTATCTATGCGGACATCCCGAGATGATTGAGCACTGCAAAGGCATCCTCAAGCGCCATGGATTTCCCAAGGAAGCTCTAAAAGAAGAGATCTATTGGATTCCGGCCAAAAAGGCTGTCGCCAGCTAAATTTTCGACATTGAGTTTAGATACCGACGATTTTGCTGCGGCGCTCCAGCAGGGTCGTGCTCCGCCAGACGCCGTTCAATTGTCCCACGCGTTCTCGCTTCCCAATTTCGCGAAAACCGCATGCGCGATGAAGAGCGATGCTGCCTGTGTTCTCAGGAAAGATCCCCGCCTGCAAAGTCCATATGCCCTGTCGCTCCGATTCCCTGATCAATGACTGCAACAGTGCCTTCCCGACCCCGGCTCCGCGCGCGCTGCTGGCGACGTAGACGCTGACTTCCGCGACCCCGGCGTACACTTTGCGGGTAGAAACCGCACTCAGCGCCGCCCAGCCGAAAACCTGTGCCCCATTCCGCGCCACCAATCGGCAGCACGCAAGGTGTCCACGATTCCACTTCTCCCAATCCGGAAGCTCGGTCTCAAACGTCGCGTTACCAGTCGCGATGCCCTCGCGGTAGATCTCGCGCACCGCAGCCCAATCGCCCTCAACCATTTTCTCGATGACAGCATTCATGACTCGATGGGATCAGGCGTCCAGACTGGCGGCTATCGCAAGTTCAGGATTAACGGAAACGTGCCTGCGCAACTCACGCGCTCTCCGCAGGAGCGAAAAAGACCAGCACTACCAGTTCCTCGGCAACGTCAAAGAAGCGGTGCTCGGCATTGGCTTCGACGAAAACAACGCTTCCACTGCCCACCGCCTGCTCTTCGGCGCCCACCTGCATGCGCGCGCGTCCCCGGACCACGTAATACAATTCATCTTCTTTGTGCGGATGCTGCGGATCCACCGCTCCCGCGGGAAGGACGTACACGCCGGCGCTCATTGCCGGCACGCGTAAGAACTCCAGGTATAGCTTTAGACGCTCCGCGCGCTCGCGGCTCAGTTCCGAGACATCGAAGAAGTGTTTCACCGCCCCGCCCTTGTGTTCTCGACCAGGATCAAGCAGAACTCGCCGCTCACTGGAACGCTCCCGCGAAGAAGATGTCAGTGTAGTGACGGACCAGGTCTTCCCCGCTGAGCGCGCCTTCGGGGTTATACCACTGGTAAATCCAGTTGATCATACCCAGCAGCGCGAATGCGGCCGCCCGTGGGTTCACGACGGCGCGAGATTGCCGGATTCGCTGAACTTCTGCCACCAGGTTCTCCACAAAATGAACGTAATCTTTCTTCCGCGCATTAATCCGCCGGCGCAGCGAGGGCGGCAGCGGATGATTTTCGTGCAGCATGACGGTGATCTCGCGATCGCGGGCGCTGAGCACCACGTTGATGTGCAGGCGAATCAGCGTGCGTAGCCGCTCTTCCGGATCGGGCACGCTCCGCGCTGGATTGATCACGTGCTCCTCGGTCAGGTCGAGGGCGTGATTCATGATGTTAAACAGGATTTCGTCTTTGCTTTGGAAATGATGATACAAGCCGCCCTTGCTCAGCTTGAGAGCCGCTGCGACGTCATTCATCGATGTAGCGTGATAGCCCTGCTGTTGGAAAAGACGGGCGGCGGTGCGCAAAATTTCCTGGCGGGAATCGATCAGGGTCTCGCGGCTCATCCGCCACTCATACTATCCAGTTGCGCTGGCGAATGCCAACGTCCCGGTTACTTCCGCTTCCCAAACCGTTTGGACGCCTGTTTCCGAGCTAATGTAACGCCCAACCGGACAACCAGTGTTGCTGCCTGAAATGACCTGCCCGGCAGAACACGCTCCAATTACCCCGTCTGTAGTCAGGGTTGCCAGTATGCTTCCGCGCGCTCTGGCTCGCACCCGGAGTGATGACTAGAGGAATTCAAGAGTTCCTGAGCACCCGCGCCAGAGAAGGTGGCTGGTGGCTTTTTTTAGGAAGTCCCGTCGCATGCAATGAATTCAGGAGATCATTGCACGACAAATCCCCCTTGACACAGACAGGCCCTAAACCGTACGATTTTGCCTGTTACAGACCGACCGGTCGGTCTCTACGCGGCCCCAAGTTGCTAGTTACAAAGGAGAAGACGTGGCCAAAGTATTTTACGAGAAAGATGCCCACCCAGAGGCCTTGAAACCTAAAAGCATCGCCATTCTGGGTTACGGAAGCCAGGGACACGCGCAGGCGCAAAATCTCCGCGACACCGGCTACAAGGTTATTATCGGTCTCGGCCCTGAACGTCCCTCGGCGCAGCAAGCCAAGGAAGGCGGATTCGCGGTATTCCCCCCTTCAGAGGCATGCCAGCGCGCCGACTGGATCCAGGTCCTCACTCCCGATGAGACCCAGGGCGAATTGTACGAAAGTGCGATCCGTCCACATCTCACGCGCGGCAAGATCCTAGGCGTCTCGCATGGCTTCAGCATTCACTTCAAAACCATCACTCCGCCGCCCGGCGTCGACGTTGTCATGATCGCGCCCAAGAGCCCGGGACATCTGCTGCGACGGGTTTACGCGGAGGGCCGCGGCGTTCCCTCTTTACTGGCGATCTTCCAGGATGCGAGCGGTCGCGCCCATGAGTACGCGCTTAGCTACGCCTATGGAATCGGGTCCACCCGCGCCGGTGTTCTCGAGACTACCTTCAGGGAAGAAACCGAAAGCGATCTCTTCGGCGAGCAGGCGGTGCTCTGCGGTGGTCTCACATCGCTCATCAAGAAAGGTTTTGAGACGCTGGTGGAAGCCGGATATCAGCCGGAGGTCGCCTACTTCGAGTGTCTGCATGAGATGAAGCTGATCGTCGACTTGATTTACGAAGGCGGGCTGAGCCGGATGCGTCACTCGATTTCCAACACGGCCGAGTATGGCGATTTGACCCGCGGTAATCGCGTGGTTGGCGATCCTACGCGCGCTGCCATGAAAGAGATTCTCACCCGCATCCAGGACGGCACCTTCGCTCGCGAATGGATCGACGAAAACAAGCAGGGCGGACGCAACTTCGCCATCCTCCGCAACATGGAAAAGAAACATCCCATCGAAGAAGTCGGCGCGCGGCTGCGCGGCATGATGTCGTGGTTGCCGGCGGAGAAGAAAAAAAACGAAGCCGCGGATGCTCCGGCTGCCCAGGCGGTCCATGCTTAAAGGAGCCGAGATTGTCTTGCGCTGCTTGCGGGCGGAGGGCGCGGATCTCGTCTTCGGATACCCCGGAGGCGCGATCATGCCCTTGTATGACGCGCTCGCAGGAAGCGGCGTGCGCCACATCCTGACCCGACATGAGCAGGGAGCGGTCTTCGCGGCTGAAGGTTATGCGCGCGTCACGGGCAAGGTGGGCGTAGCCATTGCCACCAGCGGACCGGGCGCAACTAACCTCGTAACCGGCATTGCCGACGCCAAGATGGATTCGGTTCCCCTCGTCTGCCTCACCGGCCAGGTGAGGTCCTCGCTGATCGGAACCGATGCGTTTCAGGAAACGGATATCTTCGGCCTCACTCTTTCTCTCACCAAGTGGAGCCGCCTTGTGCGCTCGATCGAGGAGATTCCCGAGGTCATTGCACAAGCCTTTCACTGGGCCCGCAGCGGACGTCCCGGTCCGGTGTTGATCGACCTTCCCGTCGACATGCTAAAGGCCGCGATGGACTTTCGCGGACCGGTCAAATTTCATCCGCATCCCAAAGCGGCCGGTGCTCACGCCGATGCGGCATTTACCGACACGGCTCTCGCGCTGCTGCAGAAAGCTCGCAAGCCCGTGGCCCTGGTGGGAGCGGGAGCCAAATTATCTGGAGCGGTCAAGGTCTTGCGCGCGCTGCTGGATGATTTGCAGATTCCCACCTTCGCCACCGTCCACGGCCTGGGCGCGGTCCGGAAGGACGCTCCTTATTACCTCGGCATGGTCGGAATGCACGGCACTCGCGCCGCGAATATGGCGCTGCATGAAAGCGACCTGCTGCTCGTTTTTGGCGCCCGTCTGGATGACCGCGTCACCGGAGATCCATCGCGCTTTGCTCCCAATGCTCGTGTCCTGCATTTCGAAATCGATCCCGCTCAACTGGACCGGGTTCGGCCGTGTGAGCTTCCTATTATCGGAGATCTCGCCGAGACCATTCCTGCCGTCCATCATAAAATTCGCCGCTCGTCCCTGCCCAACTGGAACGATTGGCGATCGCTCGCGTGCGGCCCTGATCGCGCTGAGGTCGATCCCAGGGGATTCGCTCAGCCTACCAAGCGTTTCCTCGATGAACTTTTTTGCCGTTTGCCCGTGGACAGCGTTGTTGTGGCGGACGTGGGGCAGCATCAGATGTGGGCGGCGCAACGTTACCGCTCATCGTCGCCGCGCGGCTTCGTTACTTCAGGGGGCTTGGGCGCGATGGGTTTCGCTCTGCCCGCGTCCATCGGTATTCAGTTGGCCAAGCCGGACACTACCGTGCTCTGCGTTTCCGGCGACGGCGGCTTCCAGATGAACATCCAGGAACTGGCGACCGTGCGGCGTCTGGGATTGCCCATCAAGATGGTCATCGTCGACAACAAGTACCTCGGCATGGTGCGGCAATGGCAGCAGCTTTTCTACCAGCGCAATTACGCCGAAACCGACCTGAGCGACAATCCCGATTTCGTGGAAATTGCCAAGGCCTACAAAATTCACTCGTGCCGTTTGCATGAGGAAGCGGTAACTGCGTCGTTATCGACCGAAACGGCGAGGGAGTTGGATCGCTTTTTGCAGTCGCCCGAGCCGGAGTTGCTGGTCTTCGACTGTCATCCCGAGGCCAATGTCTTCCCCATGGTGCCTTCGGGGGCAGCGCTTTCCGAAATGATGCTGGAAGAAGATTAAATCGCCAAGGAGTTGGGCCTGGAGGACAACGACATGCACGTGTTTCACATTCGCTACCGCAACACCCAGGGCACGCTGATGCGGATCCTGAACGCAGCTTCCCGTCGCGCCATCGATCTGCCTTATGTGCAGGCGGAGCCGGCCGAGCACACGCATAAGGCAACACTTCTGCTCGATGTGAATCCGAAGCAGGTAGGCCAGCTTTGCCGTGACTGGCGCGCGATTGTGGACGTCATGGATGTGCGCTCGGGCGCGCCTATCAAGGATTTCTGGGAACAGCACGCCAGTTGGGCCACGGCAGGCGGGCATCCGCCGGCGATGGTAGCCAGCGGCCAAGCCCGTCCCGCCAGCGCATAAAGATTCCGAACCGCGTGGCGAAGCTGCCCTGGGCTCTCCGCTAGGGCGCAGTCCTGCTTCCTGTCACGAATGCCCCGGCGTTTCACTATAGCCACTCGAGTGTCATAATCTCTCAAAATCATGGACCTGAAACATCGCAGTCGCGGCATTACCGACGGGCGCGACCGGTCTCCGGCGCGCTCCATGTTCAAAGCTATCGGATTCACCGATGCCGATCTCAGCAAGCCCCTCATCGGCGTGGCCAACACCTGGATCGAAACCATGCCCTGCAACTTCCACTTGCGCCGCCTGTCGGCCAAGCTGAAGGAAGGTATTCGTGCGGCCGGCGGCACGCCCATGGAGTTCAACACCATCGCCATCAGCGATGGCGAAACCATGGGCACCGAGGGAATGCGGGCTTCGCTGGTCAGCCGCGAAGTCATCGCCGATTCCATCGAACTGGTTTGCCGCGGGCAGATGTTCGACGCGGTGGTTTGCGTTGTGGGCTGCGACAAAACAATTCCCGCCGGAGCTATGGCACTGGCGCGCATGGATCTCCCTGGCCTTGTTCTTTATGGCGGAACGATTGTCCCCGGCAACTACCAGGGTAAGGACGTCACCATCCAGGACGTATTTGAAGCGGTCGGCGCCACTGCCATGGGCAAGATGAGCGACGCCGATCTCCGCGCGCTCGAGAACGTGGCCTGTCCGGGCGCCGGCGCCTGTGGTGGGCAGTACACCGCCAACACGATGTCGACCGTCATGGAACTGATCGGCCTCTCTCCCATGGGATTCAACGGCGTTCCCGCCATGGACCCTCGCAAGGATGAGGTGGCGTTCCGTAGTGGCGAGATCGTGATGAACCTGCTGCAACGTGGCATTCGTCCCAGCGACATTTTGAAGCGCCCCGCATTCGAGAACGCGATTGCCGCTGTCGCCTGCACCGGAGGATCGACTAACGCCGTGCTGCACCTGCTCGCATTGGCCAGAGAAATCGGCGTCTCCCTTCATATCGATGATTTCCAGACGGTGAGCGAGCGCACTCCCCTGCTGGCCGACCTGAAACCTGCGGGGCGCTTCGTCGCCGCCGACGTGGACAAGGCCGGTGGTATTCCAGTCATTGCGCAACGGCTGCTCGCAGCCAAACTGGCGGACGGCACGATGCTGACTGTCACTGGGAAAACCTTTGCCGAGGAGGCGCGCGCCGCGAAGGAAACGCCCGGGCAGGAAGTAATTGCCCCGCTTACTCGTCCTCTGAAGACCACGGGCGGGCTGGTGATCCTGCATGGCAATCTCGCTCCTGAAGGCTGCGTGGTCAAGATCAGCGGACATGAACGTGTGTCGCATCGCGGCCCGGCGCGGATTTTCGAATCGGAAGAAGATGCCATGGCAGCAGTGACAGGCAAACGCATCAAGGCTGGTGACGTCGTGGTCATTCGCAATGAAGGACCCAGGGGCGGGCCCGGCATGCGTGAGATGCTGGGTGTAACCGCAGCGATTGTCGGGGAAGGACTCGGGGAGTCAGTCGCCCTGCTGACTGATGGCCGATTCAGTGGCGCGACTCGCGGACTGATGGTTGGACACGTTTCGCCTGAAGCTGCATTGCGCGGACCCATCGCAGCTTTGCGCGATGGTGACATCGTCGCGATCGATGTCGCCCAACGTAAGCTCGAAGCCGAAATCGGCGACGCCGAATTGCAAAAACGCCTGGCGTCCTGGAAACCAGCTCCCCCCAGATACCCGTCCGGGGTCTTCGCGAAATATGCGGCCCTGGTTTCTTCCGCTTCCGAAGGAGCGATCACGCGTCCCGACGCCGACATTCAGTCCGGCCGCGGCGCCGGTTCGTCAGCATAAGGCCAGTCCGTACGCATGAAGATGTCGCGTGTAGGCCCAATGAAAGTTCTTGCACGACTCATCCCGGCATTTCACTTCTTGCAACCTACGCTTCTCCGGTCCGTAGGGTCTCCCTCTACTCCCAATCCAGCACTGGATTCCAAGCGCTCCACGTCCAACCCGTCGCCGATGGGCCTCATCTTTAATCCATCACGGCGCGAGGTTCCTTGTTGCGGAAACGCAAAGCCAATTACAAATTGTTGTCCGTCGGCACAGGCGTGGTTGCCGGAGCGGCGGCCATTTCCATCGCCACCCGAGCGCTGGCACGCAGAAGGCGTTATCGGTTATCCGGGAGAGGTGTCTTCATCACCGGCGGTTCGCGTGGTCTCGGATTATTGCTGGCGAAGGAATTTGCACGCAAGGGTGCTCGCGTAGCGATATGCGCGCGCGATGCCGGCGAGTTGGAACGGGCGCGTTGGGAGCTCCTGCGCAGCGGCCATGAAGTGTTCACCGTCGTTTGCGACCTGGGCGTCAGTCAGGATGTCGACCAGGCCATTGCTCGCGTGCAGCAGCAACTGGGCAGCATCGAGATTCTGGTCAACAACGCCGGAACCATCCAGGTGGGCCCAGCCGAAGTTATGCGGCCGGAGGACTACCAGGAGTCCCTCGATACGCACTTCTGGGGACCTCTCTACACGACTATGGCTGTGCTTCCCCAGATGCGCAAGCGACGAGAGGGCCGCATCGTCAACATCTCGTCCATTGGCGGCAAAATCAGCGTTCCCCACCTGCTGCCATACAGCGTTGGCAAGTTCGCCCTGACCGGCTTTTCCGAGGGCCTGCGCGCGGAAGCTGCCAAGGACAACATTCGCGTGACCACCGTCTGCCCGGGACTGATGCGTACCGGCAGCCCGCGCAACGCGAAGTTCAAAGGCAAGCATCGCGCCGAATATGCATGGTTCAGCATCAGCGCAGGCTTTCCGCTGTTCTCTATCGGCGCGGAACGCGCGGCCCGCCGCATCGTTGCCGCTTGCGAACGCGGCGAAGCCGAGGTCGTACTCAGCATTCCCGCCAAACTGGCCGTGCTTTTGCACGGAATTTTCCCCGGACTGACGGCCGATGCCTTTGCGCTCGGCAATTTGGTAATGCCCTCGGCGGAAGGCGGAACTTCCGATTCACACCTGGGGGAAGACAGTTTTTCCAAGCTGTCTCCATCCCTGCTGACAGTTCTTAACGAGCGAGCCGCCCGGCGCAACAATGAAGTTGCGTAGCCCGATCAAGCTGCTCGCAATTCCATTCAGAAATGAGGAGAGCCATGGAAGAAAAAATTACGAACGGGACTCCCGCCACCGAGGCCTTGGGACAATCGGGTAACGGTCGTCTTGCTCAGGCGGGCAGGGTTACGCCGCTTGTCGCGGGCGTCGCGTTGAGCGCCTGGAGCATTTCGCGACGAAACTGGCCGGGCGCAGCCGCCGGCGTGGCGGGAGGCTATCTTGCCTATCGCGCATTGGCACGGCTGCGGCCTTACCGCCTTTCCGTAGTCGTGGGACAAACCATCAACAAGCCCATCGAGGAGGTCTATCGCTACTGCCGCGATCCGCGGAATTGGCCTGTCTTTATGAAGCATCTGGAGCACGCACGAAGCGGCAGCGGCAACCCGCGATCGTCGGGCTTGCGTAGTCAGGGCCACGAACTCATCCGGTGGAACACCGACGTGGAACAGGAGCGCGAGAACGAACAGATCGGCTGGCGATCGGCCGAGGACTCGCCTGTCTACACGCGCGGTGTCGCGCGTTTCCAGAAGGCGCCGGGAAACCGGGGAACTGAACTGCGCGTGGCGCTCTACTTTGAAGCTCCATCCGGGCCGCTGGGACACGCTCTCATGCTCGCCCTGGGCCGCGACCCCGAGCAGCAAGCGCGTGAGGGTCTACGCGCCTTGAAGGCAATGCTGGAAGCCGGAGAGATTCCGACGATCGAAGGCCAGCCTCACGGCAGCCGCGGAGTGACCGGCCGCATGAAAAGAGCCATGTACCGGGAGACCCAGGTTACGGCGCCTCGCGCCGCTTAACGCAACTTATCACCGGCCAGCCGTAAACAAATTTGGAGGATCTTGTGAAAGCACTTTGTTGGCAAGGAAAAGAGAAACTGACGGTTGAGAACGTCGATGATCCTCGCATTCTCAATCCCAGGGATGCGATCGTAAAAATCACTCGTTCCGCCATCTGCGGGTCTGATCTGCATCTCTACGATGGCTACATACCTACCATGGAGCCCGGCGACATATTGGGCCACGAGTTCATGGGCGAGGTGGTGGAAGTGGGTCCCGGCGTGAGTGACTTGAAAGTCGGGGACCGCGTCGTCGTGCCCTTCACCATCGCCTGCGGCAACTGCTACTTTTGCGAACAGCAATTGTGGTCGCTGTGCGACAACTCGAATCCCAATGCCTGGCTGCCGGAGAAGTTGTACGGCTATTCGCCTTCGGGACTCTTCGGCTACTCCCATATGATGGGCGGCTACGCGGGTGGACAGGCACAGTACGCCCGAGTGCCATATGCCGATGTCGGTCCCATCAAGGTCCCCGAACAACTGAGCGATGAGCAAGTTCTCTTCCTCTCGGATATTTTCCCCACCGGCTACATGGCGGCCGAGAATGGCGACATCAAGCAGGGGGACGTGGTCGCCGTTTGGGGCTGCGGCCCGGTGGGCCAGTTCGCCATCCGCAGCGCATACATGCTGGGCGCGGAGCGCGTCATCGCCATCGACCTCGTTCCCGAGCGGCTCGACATGGCCGATCGCGGTCACGCCCAGATTGTGGACTACGGGAAGACCGACGACATTGTCGAAGTTCTGAAGCAAATGACCGCCGGCCGCGGCCCCGACGTCTGCATCGATGCCGTTGGACTAGAGGCGCATGGCCACGGCCTTCCCGGCCTGTACGACGTAGCCAAGCAAAGGTTGAAACTCTCGTTCGACCGGCCGACCGTTCTTCGCGAATGCATTCAGGCGTGCCGCAAGGGCGGGACCGTGTCCATCCCTGGTGTCTACGGCGGATTCCTCGACAAGATTCCCTTCGGCGCGGCGTTCAACAAGGGACTGAAGTTCCGCATGGGACAAACCCACATGATGCGCTACATGCGACCTCTGCTGGAGCGAATTGAGCGGAGTGAGATCGATCCATCCTTCGTGATCACTCACCGCATCACGCTGGACGATGTGCCAGACATGTATCGCATCTTTCGCGACAAGCAGGAGGGTTGTATCAAGTGCGTGATTGATCCCTGGAGAGAGGGGCAAATGCAGTTGGCCGCCTAGACTTTCTGCCGATTCACTTACGCAATGGGGTTCATATGAAGACGAGTTCCCGGAACTCGTCTTTTTTTGCCCGCTCCCTCGACTGTCCTCGTTGTATTGGCGATCGCAGTCCTGAACCGCCCAAGTTTAACGAGTAACCACCGCCCGGTTACTAAGGTGAGCCCCGAGGTAAGTACCCCGATTGGGCTATCCTCGCCCACGAAGGGGCCATTGCGACAAGCCGCGGGGGAGCGCACCTTAGTGTCGTGGGAGTCCCTATGAAGAAGTGGAAAACCTTCGACAGCAGTGACCGCCTCTCTGTACTGGTGCTGGCAATTTGCGTCGCCACGCTCGCGGTCATTGTGCTGATGCGCTGGTCCTGAGGGACACCGCGTTTTGATCGCGCAGTCATGTTGTCAAATCATACTTGGAAAACGAGTGAGGAGAAGAACATGGGTGTGCTCAATGTTTGGCGCAGGCTGTGGCAGGAAGAGGAAGGCCAGGACATCGCCGAGTACGCGGTCATGTTAGCTGTGATTCTGGTGATCGTCGTGGGAACGGTCCGGCTGATCGGTTCCAATTCCAACACGGTCTTTTCCAACGTCGCCAGTTCGATACAGTAAAATTCGCAGTCTCCCCCTTCGCTGACGCTGGTTAGCCTTCGCTCCGCCCCCGATGAATATGCGCAATGCCGCGGCGCGCCCGCAACGGTGACGCTTTGGCCATAGTGTCGCCGCCGGTTGACGCGCAGAGCCGGGCGAAGCAACTTCACGCAGCCCGCTTCAGGTTTCCATCCACGAATGTCTGCACGCGTGGACCATTCTCGCCCTGGGTACTGCCTGCCAGAATGGCGTCAGCAGCCTCGAACTGGGGCGCTTCGGCCATCACCGAGAGTTGCGGCTTTAGCAGCCAACCGCAAGCGTCTTGATCCACAAGGATGTCCACGTCACTATGTCTTTGCAACATGGATGCGGGAACGTCCGGACTGCAAACCCCCCAGACACACCGTTGGATCGCCTCGCGTTTGGCTTCTCCCGAAGCCAGCAGCATAACTTTCCTGGCTTTGAACATGGTGCCCAGCCCGAGAGTGACCCCATAGCCGGGCGTCTCCTGCCCGTTGGAAAAAAATCGCCGGTTCGCTTGGCGCGTGCTTTGGCTCAACTCGACCATTCGCGTGCGCGAGTCGAAGGCGGAGCTGGGCTCGTTGAAACCTAGATGGCCGTTGCGGCCAATCCCGTGCACCACCAGGTCAAGACCTCCGGCATCTTCCAGTCGACGCTCGTGTTCGGCCAGCGCATCCGCATCGCACTCCCGCCCGTTAGGAAGCAGCACGAAATTCGTGATCCCCAGCGGCTCAATTACCCGGCTCAGCAGGTACGCGGCCATACTCTGATTGTCCGAGGGGTGAAGCCCGAAGTACTCGTCCATTTGAAAGAAGACCAGCTTGCTCCAGTCCACAGCGCTGCGATAACGGGTGCGCAGCAGCCCGTACAGAAGCTCAGGCGTACCTCCTGCCGACGCAGAGATCACCGCCTTGCCTTTACTGGCGATGGCATTCGAGACCGTCTCAACGAAAGCCTCGGCTGCCATTTCACTCATTCGTTCGTACCTCTCGGCCACTGCCACCGTCATATTGGCCAGACCGCCCGCTTGCGTCAGCGCATCCCCAGTTGCCAAGGGCGGAGCCAGCATCGGACTGCCTGCGACTCTCACCGAATTTCCCCTGATGCGAACGTCGAGATTGCTGACATCCATGGCGCAAAGCATTCCGCTGTCAGCGAAGAATCCCAGGTTGTTCACCCGGAGCAGCCGGGCATCTGCCTGAAATTGTCCCGAACGGCCCAGCAAGCGGCTCGCGCCCGACTGCCACAAATTGCGCAGGTCCGCGGATTCGCTGTGCCTGGAAGAGAGAAATACTTCTCCGTTCTCTCCCACGATGACGTTGCAGTCCGACAAGCCCTCCACTTGTAGCTGCCATGGTGATTCGCAAAACAACAGGCAATCCTTCGTGCTGGAGGCACTCACTTCACCACGACAGCGGTTGCCGTGCTCGTCGCCACGACAGGTCTTTTCCAGCGTGCGATAGCCTCCCACGTCGCTCCAGCCAAAATCGCCTTTTACAAATACGTGGCGGTGATCGTCTCCGGGCCGCACCTGCTCCATCACGCCGTAATCAATAGAAATTTTCGGAAGCTTTCCGTAGAGCTCCGTCGGCTCGTAGCTGTGAGACGCCATGCGGATCCGATGCATGGTCTTGAGCAGGCGGTAAATGACGGGCTGGTAGCGCCGCAGCGCGCTTAACAGGTGATCCGTCTGCCACACAAAGATGTTGGTGTTCCAAAGATAGTTCCCGGCTTTGATGAACTGCTCGGCAATCTGCGCGCTCGGCTTCTCCACATAACGCACGCCATCAAAGGCATGGGATGCGATCGGCAACTCTTCTCCACACTCCATGTAGCCGTATTGCGGATTCGGCTCTGATGGCGGCACTCCAACGCTCACCAGGTACGTGCCGCTTCGCGCTGCCTCGATCGCAGTCTGCAAGCTCGCCTGAAACTGCGTGATGGATTCAACATGCTGGTCCGAAGCCAGCACCACCATCACGCAATCACCGAACTTCTGTTGTATGGCAAATGCCGCATAGCCCAGCGCGCCGGCCGTGTCCCGCACTTGCGGCTCAGCGAGCACATTCTCTCCCGCAACCTGCGGCAGTTGCTGGTGCACCAGCGACACGTGCTCGCGCCGTACCGAGACAAAGGTTCGTTCCGGCGGCACCATGCCGGCCAGCCGGTCGGCCGTCAACTGCAACATGGTGCGGTCGCACAACAAACGGCGAAATTGTTTGGGCTTGGCAGTGGTGCTGAGCGGCCACAGCCGCGTTCCATTACCGCCTGCCAGGATGAGCGCTGCTACGTCGTTCATATGGCGTCCTGTAGTGGCCCCGAGTCCTGTGCTTGGGAAACGACGCAGATGGGAGCGGGACCGGTGCCCAGGCCGATCCGCGATTCCGAAAGAAGGTATTGTTCCGAAAGTAGAGAACGGTGGCGGTCAGTGCAATTGACCTGGCTCTTGCGGGTCGTGCTCAGATGCAGCCTCATATAGAAAGCGGAGAGGCAAGTACTCTGCTGAGATGTCGCCAGAGCAGCCTCCGTTGCTCCTGAGCCGCGCCGATACAGGGGTCGCATCGGTCTTGCGGTTTCGGCCGTGGCCCCGACTCACCTCACAGATCAGAGGTGTCTCTGCGCCTGGCTCATTGGAACGCACTGCTGATTTTGTAGGTTCATCCGTCGCAGGCACGGTAGAGGCAATGTCGCTGAGCCCAGTTATGACCGTTGCGAGACCGCAATCGAGGCGACGGGAACGGCAAGGTTGATAGCTTTCAGCAAAGCGCAGGTTCGAGCTGATGAATCCTGTTTATTGTTCCTCTGGCCTGCGCCAGTTTCTGAGATTCATCCCATACAAGACCAGGCAGAACAGGTTGGCCGGAACAAATCCCAATTGGGATGTCTGCACGCCAATCACGCATACGACAAGGCTGTTGATGCCGGCCAGAATCCACCCCTCCCAGCAGCGCCTCCCGATCAGAACAGTTGAAAGAACGGTAAGAATGCAAGATACATAGTCCAGACGAAACGGCACGGAACACACACCTCCGAAGGATCTATTCGCAGTGTGGTTCAGGTACTCTGGATTTTGCTAGGACGATCATCACAGCCGGTATAACGACAGTAACCCTGGGGCGGGATTGGATCGGGAACTCACCCCGGTTAGAGATATGGAAGGCCCGGAACCTAGAAACATCCATTAAAATATGGGAAGGCGGACCGCATGCCCACCCTGCGCGATGTCGTTTACCAGAACGTACGTGAGGGGGACCTGTACGAAAAAATAGATCGCAACCGCGTGCGCTGCTATGCGTGCGGGCATTGCTGTCCCATTCCCGAAGGCCAGCCTGGAGTCTGCAAAGTCCGATACAACCGCGGTGGCACCCTGTACGTTCCCTGGGGGTACGTAGGCGGGGTGCAATGTGATCCTATCGAGAAGAAACCCTTTTTTCACGCCTACCCCGGCGCGCTTGCCTACAGTTTCGGCATGCTCGGGTGCGATCTGCATTGTGCCTATTGCCAGAACTGGGTGACGTCGCAAGCCCTTCGAGACCCGAGCGCCGTATCTTCGCCACTAGAAGCCTCGCCTGAGGCGCTGGTGCAGGACGCTCTCCGTCAGGGAGCGAAGGTTCTCGTCAGCACGTACAACGAACCCCTGATTACCAGCGAATGGGCGGTAGCAGTCTTCAAAGAGGCAAAGGCCGCGGGGCTGCTCACCGCCTTCGTGTCAAACGGAAACGGAACTCCGCAAGCTCTGGAATATTTGCGGCCCTGGATCGATCTGTATAAGGTCGACCTGAAGAGCTTCGATGACCGCCATTATCACGAACTGGGCGGACGAATCGGTCCCATCCTCGACACCATTCGCCGGCTCCATGCCATGGGCATATGGCTGGAACTTGTGACACTCCTCATTCCCGGATTCAACAATTCTGATGATGAACTCCGGCGCTTGACCGACTTCGTGGCCGGCATTTCTCCGTTTATTCCGTGGCATGTGACCGCCTTCCACCAGGATTACAAGATGACGAGTCCAGAGGACACACGGCCTGAAGATTTGTTGCGGGCCGTGGAGCTCGGGCGCGAGGCGGGCCTGAAATATGTGTATGCGGGGAATCTGCCCGGATCAGTGGGCGAGTTTGAGGACACGCAGTGCCACAGTTGCGGCGAAATGCTTATCGAGCGATACAGCTACCTCATTCGCGACTATCGCCTGACATCGGAAGGACGTTGTCCAGCGTGTGGGACCGCGATCCCGGGACGGTGGGCGCCGCAGTTCGATGGACAAATCACAGCCATGCCGTTCTCGCCAAACCGCGTGTCTCGATTGGTTTCTATTCTCACCAACCGCTAGTCTCTCAATGTTTTCTCGTTTAAGTAGTTGCTTCTGCAGTGGCACACCTGTATACCTTCAGCTTCAACTTGAGAGGAATCTCCCGCATGCAACTTGGTAGCTGCGCACGAGTGTCGGTCTGTCTTCTGTTTCTGCTTGCAATTCCGCAGCTCCGCGCCGATCAACTCGACGATCTCGCTCACGACTTCTGGGCATGGCGAGCATCGCAGATGCCGGTCTCGACCGATGATATCCCGCGCCTTGAGCGACCTGCAGGTTGGGTCCCTGACTGGTCGCCGAAAGCCGTAGGACGCTACCGTGAGCAGTTGCAAAAATTCGAGTCGGAATGGAAAGCCATGGATGCCAGCCCGTGGCCCTTAAATCGGCAGGTCGACTACCGCCTTATTGGATCCGCAATTTCACGAGTGCGCTGGGAACTGGATATGACGCGCGGCTGGCAGCGCAATCCGCTGTTCTATGTAGACCAGAGCGTCGGAGCGTATTTTCACTTGCTGCTTCCGCCACCGCCGTTTGACAGCGCGCGCTCCCAGCAGATTATCGCCACGCTTAACTCAATCCCGCCGACAATTCAGTCCGCGAAACAAAACCTGACCGAACCAGTTGCGCCTTTCGCACAGCTCGCGATCGATGAACTGCACGAGATTGGCACCAGGTTGCGGAAGTCAACTTCAGAATTGAAACCGCAACTCGATAGCGGTAGCCGCGCTCAACTAATTGCCGCCACCGACAAAGCCGCCATGGCCCTTGAGGGGTACCGCGACTGGCTGTCGAAAGGGCTTCCCCTGATGCCAAAGGAATCAGCGGTGGGACGGGATCATTATCTCTTCTTTCTTAAGAATGTCGCGCTGCTGCCCTATACGCCCGAAGAACTGTTGCGCATGGGCCGTTCCGAGTGGGCGCGCTCGGTATCGCGAGAAACCTACGAAGCTCACCGCGACCAGGGTCAGCCCCAGCTCTCCATGTTCAACAACGCGAACGAACAAATCGTTCGGGAGGAAAAAGACGAGGAGGCAATCCGGCGATATCTTGAAAGCAAGAACATTCTTAGCGTGCCCGCCTGGGTCCCCCATTATCGTTTCGCCCCGATTCCGCCATACATCGAGCCCGTAAATGGTGTGTGGGAGACTGACGACTTTGGCGGGCCTGGTCGTCTGAAGCAGAACGGGACGCGCTATATTCCTGAACCCGGCCCCAAGCTTGGCTATTTCGCATTGGCCACCGCTAAAGATCCACGCCCGGAGATTGTCCATGAGGGGGTCCCGGGACATTATTTTCAACTAGTACTGTCATGGGCGAACCCGGACCCAATCCGCCGGCATTACTACGATTCAGGGGCGAATGAAGGTATCGGATTCTATGCCGAAGAGATGATGATGGACGCCGGGGTATTCGACGACAGCCCCCGGAGCCGTGAGATCGTCTGCAACTTCATGCGTTTGCGGGCGCTCCGGGTGGAAGTGGACGTGAAATTGGCGCTCGGAGAGTTCACCATCGATCAAGGCGCGGGGTACTTGCATGACACCGTGCCCATGGATTCGGAAACCGCTCACGCCGAAGCAAAGTTCTTCGCTTCCACTCCCGGGCAGGCGATTTCGTACCAGATCGGCAAACTACAGATCTTTAAATTCTTGGCCGACGCCCGCCGGAAACAAGGGGACGCCTTCCAACTGCGCGCGTTCCATGACCACGTTTGGCAGAACGGCAACGTGCCCATAGCCCTGCAACGCTGGGAATACCTCGGATTGAAGGACGATCTGGAGACTCTGGACAAGCTGCATTAGGTTGCCGGGTGGCCGTTCGGGACTCACGATGCATGTGCGAGCGTGACTCAGCGTCACGCTCGCGATTTGCGCCATAGTCACAAAAACCTGTATATCTCTGTGATTACCCAAACATATGATCCGAATTCGGCCATTGCTCTCCTTCCGCAGTCTCTTTCTAATCTTGGCAAGCACCGCAATGCAGATCGTTCCCGCAGCCGGAGCGCAAAGGCCTCCTATCACTCTCGATGATCACTTCAACTCGGTCGGCTTTACCGCTCTGAAAATCTCTCCTGACGGCAACGCCGTGGTGATCGGAACCGAGCGCGCCGACTGGGATCACAACATTTTTCGCAAGAACCTTTGGCTGTATCGGAATGGCGAATCACTGATCCAGCTCACGCAAGGAGAAAAAGACACCAATCCAAAGTGGTCTCCGGATGGGCGCTGGATTGCATTCCTATCTGAGCGCAAGCGATCGGGCTCAAAAGACGACGCAGGCGGTGACGATTCCAAGGACACGGCCCAGCTCTACCTGATATCGCCCATGGGCGGAGAATCTTTTGCCATTACGCAGGGCGAGGAAGAAGTGCACGCATTCTCCTGGTCATCGGATTCCAAAAGCCTCTACTACGCCACTCGCCAGCCATGGACCAAGGAGCAGAAGGACGATCACAAGAAGGATTGGAAAGATGTGGCCCAGTATCGCGGCGATGAACGCGGCGATGCGTTCTTCAAGATCGATGTGAGCGACGCAATTGCGCGACACGCAGCAGCTTTAACGCGCGAAACACCATCGGCTGAAAAAGACCTGGACACCACACCGGGAAGCTTGCCGATCGCGCAAACGCCGTGGCGAGTGCAGCAGATGGAGACCTCCCCGGACGGGCGGCAGATCGCATTTGTCAGCGAATCGGTTTCGCAGAGGGAGGAGAAAGTCGGCGAGTTCGAGATTTATGCCTTCGAGCCGGCTGGCGCTTCGAACCAACGTGCCCCTCGCCAACTCACCCACAATGAAGCGGTCGAGCAGGATATCGCATGGGCTAAAGACGGGCGCCATCTGTTCTTTGAGATCGAAATCGGCTCCGTGGAGGGGAAATATAGGGACACGCAAACGCGCCTGTACTGGGTCAATACGCAGGGCGGTGCAGTACAACGTTGGGCTAGCGAGTTCCGCGGGGCACTCCACCGCTATGCCGTGCAGCCGGACGGTGCGGTGCTGGCCTGCGGCCGTCTGGGAACTGAGGTTCATATCTACTCCGGGGACAAGCCTGACAGGAATTTTTCCAAACAGACGATCACCCCAGGAAGTTACGAAGTAGTAGCGGCGGCCGAGCATTCGCCTCGCGTTGCGTTCATCTATTCTTCTCTAGAAAAACCTACCGAGGTCTATTGGGCGGAGAGCGTCGACAAGTTATCGCAGGCGCGACCGATCACGTACTTCAACCAATACTTTACCGGGCGCGAACTCCCCAAAGGAAAGCCGTACCGCTGGAAGGCGGACGACGGCACCACCGTCGAAGGCATGCTGATGTATCCTCCGGGGAAATTCGAGGCGAAGAACTTGCCGACTTTTGTGTTCATCCACGGCGGGCCGGCGGACGCTGACGGCAATCACTTCGAGGCAGACTGGTACCAGTGGGACCGCTTGGCGGCGACCCAGGGATGGCTGGTGTTCGAACCGAACTATCGCGGCTCAAGCGGTTATGGCGACAAGTTCCTGGAGCAGATTGTCCCTGAGATCGTGTCCCGCCCGGGGAAGGACATTCTGGAAGGAGTCGATGCGCTCGTGAAGGACGGAGTGGCGGATCCCGATCGCCTTAGCATCGGCGGGTACAGCTATGGAGGTTACATGACCAATTGGCTGATTACCCAGAGCACGCGCTGGAAGGCTGCGGTGACGGGCGCAGGCGCTGTCGAGCATGTGGGCAATTGGGGCAATGACGACACGACCTTTGACGACGCATATTTTCTCGGAGGCCTACCCTGGGAAGCACAGCAGCGCTATCACGATGAAGCGGCAATCTTCCAGATCGATAAGGTGCGTACGCCAACCCACATTGTGGGAGGCGCGGATGACATCCGCGTGGCCGTGCTGGAGAATTATTTGCTCGACCACGCCCTACATACCTTGAACATTCCGGAGGAGCTATTGATCTTTCCCGGCGAAGGGCACGAGCTGTCGAAAAATCCGTGGCACGGCAAAATCAAAGTTCGCGAAGAGCTGAAATGGCTCCAAAAGTATGGGGGCGTGGGAACTCAGCATTGAAATCAAGCGAGCGGGTATCACTTTAGGCGAGGTAATCTGCTCATTCGCCTGTTGGACGGCGTTCCGCGCTGGCCATCTTCACCCGGTGAGAACTCGCCGCATACCGGGCAATACCTTTGAACATGGCTTCAGCTATCTTTTGGCGGTAGTCCTCGCGTTGCAAGTTGGTCTCGTCCGCGGGACTGCTGACAAAAGACACTTCCGCCAGAATGGCCGGCATAGTGGTCCCGGTGAGCACCACGTAAGAAGCTTCTTTCACGCCGCGATTGCGAATCGATGAGCTCTGTTCCGCCAGCGTGCTGTACAACGAGCGTTGCACAGTAGCGGCAAGTTTCCGCGACTGCTCGATCCTCTCTCTTAGTTCCAGGTGTGACAGAGCGGAACCGAGCGAAGCCTTCTTCAAAGTCGGACTTCCTGGCTCACTTTCCCGTGTTCCGGGTGGCGTGAACAGGTTGGTGTAATAGGTTTCCACTCCTCGCGCAGAAGGAAGGTCGCTATAGTTTGCATGAATGGAGACGAATAGGTCAGCTTGCGCGTCGTTCGCCAACTCCGCGCGTGAATCCAGTGCAACGTAATTGTCGTCCTTGCGCGTGTAAACTACGTCCGTACCGAGGCGGGATTCCAGCAGCTTGCCCAAGCGCTGCGATATGTCGAGTACCAGATCCTTTTCCAGAAGTCCCCTGCGACCGACGGTTCCGAGATCCCAGCCCCCATGGCCCGCATCCACCACAATCTTGAATTTGAGAATATGTCCGCGAATCTGGCCATCATCGGGTGTGGTGGCGTGTGCATGTCCGGCGAGAGCGTCGCGATCGAACAACTGATTGCTAGCTGCGGGCGCACTCGCTAGCGGCTTTGGCGAAACACTTGCGCCAACATGCGCAGATTCCTGATTGGGGGCGGTGCTGGCTTGAAGAGCTGGAGCTTTTGCCGCCGACGAGAGATCAGCGCCCTTGACCTGCAGCACCAACCGATATGGATTCGGCTCAAGACTCACGGAGAAGTTGGTGCCTGGGCTCGTATCCAGCACCACCCGGCTGATTCCGGAAGTTGGCTGTGCCACCCGCACCCGCTTGAGCAGGGGATCGCCGACATCAATTGTCTTCCCAGCGAGTTCGGATGCCAGGTTCGTGTCATGCAGGTCGACATAAATGCGATCGGGCGAAGCCAGGCGGTGCGCCTCGTAGTTAACCTGGTCCTGCAGATCAATGACTACAGTGGTCCCGTTCGCTGAAGACCAGTGCCGGATCGCGGTGACGCGCGGCATCACGCCGGGCTTGGCGTTCTCGACCTGGTCAGGAGTAATTTCACCTTCATCGTGGATGTCCGGTTCTGCCGTATCGAGATCTGCCAATGCCCCTATTGCTTGCTGGGCGGCCACACTGCGCTCCTCGGTAGTGACCGGGATCTGTTTTGGAACGGCATTTCTGACTAACATCCGCGGGTGGGAGTTCAGCAGCCACAACAAGCCGCCGGAAAGCAGGACGGCAACCAGAACGATCACGGCCACAACCCGCAGCCCCGGGAGCGAGAACTCCGAATCTTCGTCGGGTTGTGGTTTCCCGATAGCTGCGACGGACCTGCTCTTCGCGCCGTCACTGCGCAATCCAAAAATCGTTCCCGTTTGAAAGATCGGGACCATCTCGGCTGGCGGTTCTGTTTGCGGTGGCTCGACTGGCTCGATATCGACAGTTGTCGCCTTTTCGACAACAGAGGAGTCAGCCGGCACCGCAACCGGCTCGGCGGCCGGGGTGACGTCATGCGTCGATACTTCCGACGGGACCGCTGGGGAGGCGTTTTCCGTTGCAGTTTGTTTGGGGACTTCCTTCGGAAACGACTCGGAGTTAGGAATAGATGCTGATTCGGCAAACAGAACTGCCGCGCCAGACATGTCTTCTCTATTTGCGCTTGTTTCGCTCGCAAAGACATCAACTAACGACTGCGCGCTTTCGAGCTGCGAATCCCCCGCAAACACCGGAGTCTCGCCGATGGCTTTCTCCGCTGCATTACGGATACGCTCCTGCTCTTCCGGTTTTACAGCGGCCAGGATGAGTTCAGCGAGCAGAACCAGGCTCCGGACATCGGCGTCATTAAAGCCATAAGCATCAGCTGAAAAAGCCTCGATCAGGCCAGCCACGCGTCCGCAGGCTCGCAGAGGTACCGCCAGCATCGATCGTGTCCCGAGCCGTAAGCAGACCTGAACGTTGACCCGCGAATCGGACTCAACGTCATCGCAACGAAGTACTTGCCCGGTGCGCAAACACGCCCCGGAAAAACCGGAATGGGGGTCGAGGCGCACACCCGCGTCGGGGGCCATGGTTCCCGCCGATGTCCGGCAAATGATCTGTTCGCCTTCCGCTAGCGCGATGCCGATCCCGTCAGCACCCGTAATAGCGAGCGCCCTCTCCGCAACCAGGTTGAGCACCTCATCTAACAGGAAATGAAGTGTGGCGGAGTCTTCGCTGTAACCTAAGTTCGCACCGGTTCCTGGGCTGCGGCGCTGAAGAACTTGTTCATGAACTGCGGAGAATGCCAGAAGCGCCTGGAACGCATCGCGTCGCGCAGGAACTTCACGCGAGGTCGAAGGCACCGCATCCAGGCATTCCAGTGCCTGCAGGTCGAGTGCGAGTTCCGCCTTGGAAATGCTGGCACACATACGCGGGGGCTGCGTCAGTCGTGCGACCCCAAAGTCTTATCCCGATGCACCTTCCTGTCAATTACCCAGAATGGTGGGGGCTTGCTTGCGGGGCCCTGCGCGACGCTTTCACTCGTAAGTTACTGGTCTTCCTCGCGGGCCGCAATGTTCGAGAGTACGGGCATCGGTATTGTCCTTCCGGGTACGGCCCGACCGTGACCAAGACCAAAGTTCCCAGGAGGTGCCCAAACGTGCCATTGCTCGCGACCTGCATCCAGCCTATTCTGGGTTGGAGTGGTTTTGTTCCCGGGGTCATTGTGGAAGTCATTGAGAAGAAGAAGTCGCGCTGGATGTGGTCCCTGAGCCTGATGGCAACCACCGTGGCCGGAGCCGCTGTCGTGGTACTTCGGGGCTGCTGGCATAAGCGGATGAGTTGGCCAGTGCGTTCGCAGGAGTATTCCTACCAGGTCTGCCTTAATTGCGGCATCAAACGATTGTTTGATGAGAAGACGTTTCGCAGCTATGGCCCTTATAGCTACGATCTCGAACGGTTGATTTCCTGGAGTCATCGCAGGGAAACCAGAGTCGCCGAGCAGCAGCATGATACAGCCCACCGCTCTGCCTCTTGACCACCGGCGAGATTTCTAGAAAGCCAGCGCCATCAAATCGCCTTCACTCAACAGTTCCAGTTCAATCCAACCTTCTAAAGGCAGCGCGTCGACAGGCAGGCGATTCTGCCACAAACTGAATCGTAGCTTGAGCTTGTTTGCCGCCGGGCTGATCAACTTGTCAGCCGAGGAGCGCCGGTCGAGCGCAGGGGCGGCGAGCAGCAGAGCTAGGGGTATCTTGAACTCGAAATTCCGGTAGGCGGCCACCTGCACCGCAGCCGCGGAGCCACTCGCTTTGGCGGTAGCCTGGTTAGGACTTGCGAACTCTTCCGAACGCGCCAGTATTTCGTCCTGGCCAGCCGTAAGCTTCCAGCACTGCACTCTGCGTTCGTTCACCGTGGCATCTAAACGCAGCGCACGCCGCGCACGATGCTCTGCCTTGGCCCATGATTCCAGGTTCACGATCAGCTCGAACTCGCTCTCAGGAACCTGCTCCACAAAATCAAGGCGCCCATACACGTAGTTCTCGTCAATGCCTGCATACACTGAGTCGAGCAGAAAACTCCTGCCGTGCATGGCGCCGGAACGCTGATCCGCCGTGTACTTTGCCGCTCCCATCCACTCGAAGTAGCGCACGACATCGCCAGTGATTCGGGGATGGATGTAGGCCATTTGCGGTGTGAATGAAGGCCGTCCCGTGCCGCCAAAAATCGGTTGCGCAAGATAATCCGGCGGTACCGCTCCCAGTGCTTGGTACACATTGGACAGGTGTGTCCGATAGAGCTCGTCGAAGTCGCGGTCATTCGCGGAATGGTGCTCCGGACCATACCACCAGTTCCAATCGCTGCCTTCCGCAATCAAGATTTCCTCGAACGCCAGTTTTCGCTGAGCTTCGGTGGCGCTTGCGGCAGCCTGGCTGAAAAAGCCGCGTGCCTGATACAGGTAATCCCAAGAGCGATTGTCCTCAGGTGCCCCGATCCAGACGTTAAAGTTTGCGTTGATCCAGGATCCTGGAACGAGTTTTGCCAAGGGACTGAAATTCCTCTGGCGAGCGATCGCCTCGGACACGGTGACGGCCTCAATTCCGGGTTCGTTTTGTAGGGCGTCATAGAACCTGCGCAGGAACTCGCGCCCCGACTGGGGGTAGTATTCCCATGCATTCTCGCCGTCGAGAATAATGGGAATCATGGCATCAATACCTTTTTCCAGAACAGGTTGCGCAGCTTCCTTGATATTGCGCATGAGGTGCTCGGCGGCATCTGCCGCAGCCATGCCCGAGTACACGAATCCGACCAGGTCCGAAAGCGTGTGGTCTCTAAAGACCAGGTTCATTTCCGTCTGGCCATCTTCGTATTTGTGAATTGCGTAAAGCTTCTCGGCAAGTTCTGCCGGTAGGCGTCCGCCGGCATCCCGGGAAAAGAACAGTCCCAGGCTTCGCCCCAACACGCCTTCGTCGGTGGCCATCCACTTCACCCCGAGATTGTGGGCAATCGCAATTGCCTCCTCGGAGACACTGCCTTCCGAAGGCCACACTCCCGTGGGCCGAATTCCGAAGACCTGTTCGTGCAGATTAAGACCCCGAAGAAGTTGTTCTCGCGCATCTTCTGGATGGCGATACCGATTCTGTGGCAATGGTAGGCCGGGCGACGAAGCCGCGCCCATATTGGTGTCGCACACCAGCGGAAGGATGGGATGGTAGTAGGGTGACGCGGAGATTTCGATTCCTCCGCGCTGGGCGGCGGCGGCATGGGCCGGCAGCACCTTTGAAATCAATTCCTGTTCGCAAGCAACCACCCTGCGCTGATCCTCGAAAGAAAAGTTTCGGCCTTTCTTGATCAGCGCAGCGATATCGGCCTCATCCAGGAAGAATTCGTCAAACCAGGCGATTTGCGAAAGCACCTGCAGATCGGTGAAGTCTTCTGCCCGGAAGTAGTGTTCGGCGCGTTCTGGAGAGTCGCCGGACGATCGGAACTTTTCCCACAGCTCCCGATAGCGGGGATAACGACCTATCATGTTGACGGGATTGGCTTGGAAGAGGTACTGCAAGGCAAAGCGGCGTTCTTCCAGGCTGAGATCGCCAGCCGCCTTAGCGGCAATGCGCAGAAAGGGATCCTGGGCTCTTCCCGCCGCGTAGTCCTGGATTTGCGAGATCAAGGAAGGGACAAGATTGAAGGTCTGATGAACATCAGGAAACTCATCCAAGAGTTTCACCATCCCGTAGTAGTCCTTGAGGGCGTGCAGTCGAACCCAGGGGAGGCGGTATTCTCCGGTGACCAGGTCTTTATAGAAGGGCTGGTGTTGATGCCAAAGCACGAGCACCCGTATCGTAGGCATCAGCAATGCACCATGCAAGGCCAGGAAATCATCGGAAGTTTAAGTATTGCACATTCGGAGTTCCCGTTTCGCAGGCGCCCGTCGTGCTCGCGGCAAGGCGCACTTCACGTCCGGTTGATAGACTAGATCGGCGCCAACAAGGGTGAACATGAGCCAACTCACACAGTCGGTAGCACCTCCTCGTTACGATGTAGGCCTGCTCACGGCTGACGACTGTTATCTGTTCAATGAAGGCAGCAACTACCGCATTTATGAAAAGATGGGAGCTCACCCCATGCAGGCGGGTGGAGAGACCGGCACCTGTTTCAGCGTTTGGGCGCCGAATGCGCGGGATGTGTATGTCATCGGCAGCTTCAACGAGTGGGACCACCGCTCGCACCCGCTGCGCCCGCGGGGAAACTCAGGAATATGGGAAGGCTTTATCCCAGGCATTGGAAAAGGCGCGCTCTACAAATTCCATATCGCCTCGCAGCACCATGGGCATCGAGTGGACAAAGCGGATCCCGTGGGCATCTACCATGAGAAGCCACCGCGCACCGCATCTATCGTGTGGGACCTCGAATACCAATGGCACGATCAGGAATGGATGGAGCAGCGCAAGCGGCGAAACTCTTTACACGCTCCCATGGCCATTTACGAGGTCCACTTGGGCTCGTGGATGCGGGTTCCCGAGGAGCACAATCGTCCGCTCACCTACCGCGAACTGGGGCCTCGTCTTGCGGACTACGTGCAACGCATGCAGTACACGCATGTGGAGTTCCTGCCGGTCATGGAACATCCCTTCTACGGTTCATGGGGATACCAGACGACGGGATATTTCGCTCCCACGTCACGTTATGGCAATCCCCAGGATTTCATGTACCTGGTCGACTATCTGCATAGCAAGAATATCGGTGTAATTCTCGACTGGGTGCCGTCGCACTTCCCTTCTGACGCCCACGGACTCGCCTACTTCGATGGCACTCACCTGTTTGAACACTCGGACTCGCGCCAAGGCTTTCACCCCGATTGGAAGACGCACATCTTCAACTACGGCCGCAACGAAGTCCGAAGTTACCTGATGAGTAGCGCCATGTTCTGGCTCGACAAGTACCACGCAGACGGTTTGCGCGTGGATGCCGTAGCTTCCATGCTTTACCTGGACTATTCGCGAAAGGCCGGGGAATGGATCGCTAACAAATACGGTGGCCGCGAGAACCTGGACGCCATTGATTTCTTGCGGCGTTTCAATTCCGAGGTCTACAAAGAACATCCCGACGTGCAGACATTCGCCGAGGAATCCACATCGTGGCCTATGGTTTCAAAGCCGGCGCACCTGGGCGGATTAGGGTTTGGCTTGAAGTGGGATATGGGCTGGATGCACGATACCTTGGCCTATTTTTCGGAAGATCCGATTCACCGGAAATATCATCACAGTCAACTCACCTTCCGCATGATATACGCATTCCACGAAAATTTTGTGTTGCCGCTATCGCATGATGAAGTGGTGCACGGCAAGGGATCATTGATCGGCAAAATGCCCGGTGACGAGTGGCAACGGTTTGCCAACCTAAGGCTGCTGTTCGGTTATATGTACGCACAGCCGGGCAAGAAACTCATGTTCATGGGGGATGAGTTTGGACAGGTACGCGAGTGGACCCACGACGGCAGCCTCGAATGGCATGTCCTGCAATATCCCGTGCACAGCGGCCTGCAAAGCTGGGTAGAGCAATTGAACCGGGTTTATCGCAGCGAACCCGGCCTGCATTGGTTCGATACCGACCCCGCAGGTTTCGAGTGGGTGGACTGTAATGATGCTCCAACCAGCGTCGTATCCTTGCTGCGCAAAGGCAAAACGTCAGGCGACGAAATTCTGGCTGTCTTTAACTTCACCCCCGTGCCGCGATCCAACTACCGCGTCGGGGTTCCCGCCGGAGGCTATTGGCGCGAATTGCTCAACAGCGATGGAAAAGAATACTTTGGAAGTGGCATGGGCAATCTGGGCGGGGTGACGGCTGAGGAGCAATCGGTCCACGGACGGCCTTATTCGTTGAGCCTGACCTTGCCTCCGCTGGCGGCGTTGTTCTTTAAGCGCTGAACGACAGGGTGCACCGCTTCATACTCGCGATCCGCCAACCAGCATCCCGCGACCGCATGCTAGACTCGGGCTAGAGCCCGTCCCGCATGCGGATCTTCACCCGCTACCTTCTGCGAGAAGTCGTATCCCACGGCGCCATCGGCGCAGCCGTCTTCACGTTTGTGTTGTTCACGCGCGATCTGGGCCGCATCCTGGAGTTAGTCGTTCGCAATAGCGCTCCGCTGCCCAGCGTCGCCGAGATCTTCTTCTACACCGTCCCCGTCGCTCTGACGTTTACAATCCCGGCTGGCGTGCTGATCGGCATCCTGATTGGATTAAGCCGGCTGGCCGCCGACAGCGAGATCACGGCCATGCGCGCCAGCGGTATCGGCGTCTGGAGTTTCTTACGCATCATCTCCATCTTTGTGCTCGGCGGATGGTTGCTGGCCCTCTTCAACGGTGTCTACCTCGCCCCGCGATCCCAGGCAGCGCTCGGCCGGTTACAGGACCGCCTGAAAACTTCCCAGGCCTCGTTTGAGATCCAGCCCCGCGTTTTCTACGAAGGTTTTCCGCGCATGGTGCTATATGTCCAGGACGTGAAGGGTCGGACGGGCGCAGCATTGTGGAAAGGCGTTTTCCTCGCGGACATCAGCAATCCGGCTGCGCCGCGTATCACGCTTGCTCAACAAGGCATCCTGGTCAGCGAAGGACAGGATACGCTGCACCTCCACCTGAGCAACGGTTCGACCCAGGAGAGCGAGCCAAAAGCGCCCGAGCATTACCAGATTTCCACCTTCCAGGAAACCGATATTCCAATCACGCTGCCGAGCAGCGAAAATAAGCAGGAACATGAACCGGTTGTGCTGGGTCAACTGGGCACGCGCCAATTATTGCGGGACTCGCACAAGGTTGATCCGATCACAGCGCGCTGGTATCTGATCGAATTTCACCGCCGGTTTGCCATGCCCGCCGCCTGCATTGTGTTGGCCCTGGTCGGAATCCCTCTCGGGCTCTCATCGAAGAAGGGAGGCAAATCGACCGGTTTCGTCCTCACCATCGGCTTGGTCTTCGCCTACTATTCTGTCTCGCTGATCGGGGTATCGTTGGCGCGGCAAGGAAAATTGTCTCCCGCCGCCGGAGTGTGGCTTGCCGACGTGGTTTTCTTTTTATGCGGAGCAGTTCTGCTTTGGCAAGCGGAACGGCGCACACTGGAAGTGTTTTCATTCCGCGATTTCTGGACAAATTTGAAGAACCATTTCCGCGCCGGCGACGTGCTCACGATCGGCGGCAGACGCGAGGACGCTTTTGAGCGCGCCGTGGCCCGGCGTCGCGTGTTCTTTGGCCAGTTCCCGACGGTACTCGACGACTACATTTTGCGCGATTTCATTGTCTATCTCGGGATGATCGTCGGCACTTTCCTGATGCTGCTTCTGGTTTTCACGCTTTTCGAACTCTTGGGCGATATCCTGCGCAACCAGATTTCCCCCTGGACGGTAGGCGAGTACCTGCTGACCGTCACTCCATTCTTTCTTTACAACATCACTCACCTGAGCATCCTGCTTTCAGTGCTCATCACCTTTGGCCTGATGCAACGCGCCAACGAGATCACCGCAATCAAGGCGACGGGAACCAGCATTTATCGTATTATTGTGCCGGTCACGCTGGCAGCGGCCATGCTGGCCACGGGACTATTTTTCTTCGACCAGTTCTATCTGCCGCGAGCCAACAAGCGGCAGGACGCGCTACGCAATGAGATCAAGGGCAAGCCTGCGCAAACATACCTGCGTCCCGACCAGAAGTGGATTTTCGGTCAGCATTCCGATATCTACTACTACCAGTTCTTCGATCCCGACCGGAACCAGTTCGGAAGCATCTCGGTTTTCCAGTTTGACCCGCACAGTTTTGAAATCACCCGCCGCATCTTCGCCGAACGCGCGCATTGGTCTGATCAACTGCAGCGCTGGGTCTATGAGCAGGGCTGGGATCGCCAGTTGAACGGTGCTGCCATTGAAAACTACCGCCAATTTGAGGTCACCACGTTTCCGCAACTGAGCGAACCGCCGACTTATTTCAAGAAGGAGGTTCGGCAATCGTCGGAGATGAATTACGCGGAATTGCGCCGGTACATCCATGATTTACAGCAGAGCGGATTCGACGTAATTCGTTTGCGGGTGCAATTGCACGAGAAGCTTGCTTTTCCCGTCATGACGCTGGTTATGGCTGTTCTGGCGATTCCCTTCTCCCTCTCCGCCGGCAGACGGGGCGCCATCGCGGGGGTTGCGACCGCGGTGGGTATTGCCGTGGTCTACACGATCGTGTCCAGGTTATTCGAGGCGATGGGCAATCTGAGCCAGCTGCCACCCGGCCTGGCAGCATGGTCGCCAGATTTGCTGTTCATGCTGGTTGGCGGCTACCTGATTCTCAAAGTGCCAACCTAAGATTCGCTGCGGGCTTGCAGCTTTCCCGTGCCCGCCCGCGGTCGCACATCAGTGGTTACAGGTCTGCTCGCGGCCTTGGCTCGCCCCCGTAAACCGCCGGCTCTCCCAGACTCCCTTTGGGCGGCAAGTGACGAAGATAATGCACGATCTGCCAGATCTCATCCTCATTCAGAATTCCTTTCGATCCCGGCATCCCGGAAGGAAAAACGCCATTGTCGATGATCCATTTCAGTTGCCCGTCGCTATAGGCCTGCACCGCGGGCGAGGCCAGGTCCGGTACTGGCGGCGACATGCGGTCGGCAAATGGCACACCCGTATTCTGACCGTCCAGACCATGGCATGCCATACAGTAATGCGAAAAAATTTCGCGTCCGGCATGAATGTTGTCCGCACTGGGAGGCAGAGGATTTTGGTCGCTCTTCCCTTGCACCGTGATCTTCTGTTTGGCGAAAACTGCCAGTTTCGTTTCCAGTGTTCCCGGTGCGCGTCCCTTGCAACTGGCGAGGGTAAGCAGCAGAAGCAGGCCTACCATTTGCCCCCGATTCGTTTTTGGCCTATGGCAGGGACCGTTTCCGCCGCTCGCCCTCATGTTTTTCACCCTTAACATGCGCTATCTCGGCTACTCGACCACTACGGTCATCTTCATGTTTCCGTGATTAGCGCCGCAGAAGTGATCGCAGATAATGGTGAAGGTCCCCGCGGTTTGGGGAGTCACAGTAACTTCGTGGGTCTCGCCGGGAGCGATCTCTTCGTCCAGTTTCAACGGCCTCAGGAAAAATCCGTGGTGCACGTCCTGGCTGTTCAGACGGAGTTTCACCGTCTCTCCCTTTTTCAACGTGATCTGGCTTGGACTGAACTCGAAGCGCTTCGCGGTAATTTCAACCACTCGTACCTCGTTTGCCGCATGAAGCTTGCCGGGCGAAGCGATCACGACGGCCAGCAGCAACACTGGCGCCATTAATACCGAAAGTGTGTAAACAGGCGTGTGCTTCTTCATGTTCGAAATTTCTCCTTCATCATTGCGTTTTGTATTTTGGATCTACAGGGTCGGGTGTTTCAGAATTTGCTGAGCGCCATTGATACCCGAATATTCGTTCAGCGACAGCTCGACATCTTCAATCGAAACCGTACTTGGCGACGCCTTGCCGCCTTTTTCATGAACCAGGCGAATGCCCAGGTTCTTGAAAGGATGCTCCCGGTCGAAGGGCATCGGTTTCTTGTCCATTACTTTTTCCGGATCAGGAAAAGCGAAGATGAGCGACCGGGCGGCGTAATGATGCGCGTGCTCCTGTTCATGTTCGTGGTCGCGGTGAATGTGCCCGTAGAGCACGGTGACGTTCTCGTAAGGCGCGAGCACATTCATCACGTCGTCCCCGTCGCTCGTGAACCACTCCCATTCCGGCTTTAGATCAAACAGGGGCCGGTGGGTAAAGACCACGATCGGAGCGGTATTGGGAAATCTGGCCAGGTCTTTTTTCAGCCAGGCAATCTGATCCGGCCCGACTTCCGGTTTCGCGCGGGAAACATTATCCAGCGCGATGAAGTGCACGCCGCGGTGATCGAACGAGTAGTGGCTCTCCCCCAGGAACTCACGATACATGGCCCCGCCATCCAGACCGGCGTCATGCTCCCCCGGCACATACAAAACTTTTCCGACTTTCATGCGCCGCGAGATCTCGAGGAACTGTTTCATGCGTTGGGCGTGCACATCCCGATCTTCGGTATCGTGGGTGAGATCGCCCGTAAAGAGCACGAGTTCCGGCGCCTGCGGTAGCGCGTTGACCATCTCCACTGCGCGCTCAAAAGCTTTGGTTCCCAGTGGGTCAGGAGGACCGTTGAAACCCACGTGGGCGTCGCTGAGCTGGAGAAACGTAAACGGGGTTACGCGTTCACCGTTCTGCTGAGCCATGTGGTCGAACATTGCGCCCACTTCGCCTTTCATGCCAGCTGCCGGCAAAGCGGTGTACAGTACTCCAATCCCCAGTGTTCCACCGGCTATCTTTAAGAAGGACCTGCGGTCTGTCATATTGGTTGACCTCTTTTCGGCTTTGCAGAGTGGAGAACTGGGCAACGCGATTTTTATTCCCGCGAATGTTTTGGCCCGTCTAAATGGAATAAAAAAGCTGGAGTGCGGTTTACAACCATGGAGGACTCGAAACATCGCGTGGCTGGCGCGACATTTGCAGACCTGGCGGTGCCGCTGTTCGACCAGCTCTATAACTTCGCGCACTGGTTAACCCAGAACCGCGAAGAAGCGGAGGACCTGGTGCAGGAGACGTATACCAAGGCCCTGCGCGGCTTTGCGTCGTTCCAGCCCGGCACCAACTTCCGCGCCTGGATGTACCGCATTCTGCGCAACACCTTCCTGACCTCCCGTACAGGGCTGAAGGTCACCATGACGGTACCGCTGGATGAGGGGGATAATGAGCCAGTAAGAGCATCCGACGCGACCACCCCTGAAACTCTCTTAATCTCGCAGTCGGATCAGCAGTTGGTGCAGACGGCGCTCGAAGAACTACCGGTTCCATTCCGCGAGATCCTCCTGCTGTGCGAAGTGGAGGAGATGTCATACCAGGAGATTGCGGAGGCTTTGTCAATTCCGCTCGGCACGGTGATGTCGAGACTGTCGCGGGCTCGCAGCGCGTTGCGGGAAATTTTGCGGGAAAGATTAGAGGGAAATCAGGCATGCCCGGCGACCAGTGGCAAGCAAAACTAGATACCTATCTTGATGGCGAGCTTCCGCCCGAGGAGGCGAAGGCGCTCGACGCGCACTTGCGCGCTTGCCCCTCTTGCACCGCGGAGATGAGTAGCCGCGTGCAACTTCGGCGCGTGGTGAAGAATGTGGGCAATCGCTACACTCTCTCTTCCGACTTCAGGAGGCGCATGACAACCATCGCAGTGCCACAAAAGAGTTCCAGGCGTGGGTGGTGGTGGATCGCGGCAGCAGCGGCTGCTGTCATCGTGGTGGCCGGGGTCATTGGATACAGCAGCAGTCGCGGGCTTAGCCGGGAGCAGATTTACAGCGAACTGGCCGATCAGCACGTCGCCACGCTGGCCAGCAATACTCCGGTCGATGTGGTTTCCACGGACCGCCATACGGTAAAACCGTGGTTTCAGGGCAAAATTCCGTTTACCTTCAATCTGCCCGAATTGCCGGCGGACTCAGAGTTTTCCCTGATCGGCGGACGCGTCAGTTACTTGCATCAGACGCCCGGGGCGCATCTCATCTATGAAGTCCGCAAGCACCAGATTTCAGTTTTCATCTTTCAGGATCGCGCGATTCTCGAAATGCTGACCTCCGAAGGCCACGTGGGAAGAAAGCTGTCGTTTAACGTGGAGAGCTGGAACCACGATGGATTGCGGTTCTTTGTCATGGGTGACGCCTCCGCGGAGGACATCCACAAGCTGGGCCGCTTGCTTCGCAACGCCGACGCCTCATGAAGAGTGTGTACCCGGGTTCACGGCAACTTTATTGTGATTGGTGAGCCGGTCCGTCCATTCATATCCTCTCATTTCCAGCCACGATACAGGCCTGCGATTCCGAATGTGTACGGAGTCCATGTGGCTTTACGGAAGCCCGCGCCGCGCATGCGGTTCAGCATTTCCTGGGGCAGCGGGAAGCGCTCGACCGAGGCCGGCAAATACGAATAAGGCCCTTTCACTCCGGAGATCAAGGTGCCAATCCTAGGTAAAATTCGTTTGAAATACACACGATAGAGCTTGCCGACGACTCCGGTCGGCTCTCCAAAATCAAGAATCCCGCATTCGCCGCCCGGCTTGAGCAAACGCACAATTTCGCGCAAACCTGCATCGTAGTCCGCCAGATTACGAAATCCGAAGGCGGACGTGATCAGATCGAATTGCGCGTCCGCGAAGGGCAGGATCAAAGCATCCGCCTCAACCCAATGCAGGGGTGTTCCTGTGGACTTGGCGCGAGCTCGCTGCAGCATGGCGTGAGAAAAATCCGCCCCCACGAATCTGGGAAGGCCTGGGCTCTGCGCCAAGGATTCTGGATCCGTTTTCCGCAGTTGGCGCTTTTGCGCTTGACTCAGCAACGCGAAGGTCTGGTCTCCCGTGCCGCAGCACAGATCAAGAATAACGGCGTTCTTGCGGCCGATTATGTGAGAGAAAGTTTGCGACGCCCGGCGCCACCATACCCGGTCTATACTGCAAGACAGAACGTGATTGAGCAGATCGTAGCGGGGCGCGATTGAGGTAAACATCGCTTGTACGGCACGAGCTGATGATTCGCGATCGCGGGCCCCTTCCGGCGCCGCGCCGGTTACCACAAGTTTGTGTGCAGGGCGATTCAAAGGTCAATGTGCCTGGGAAAGACGCCGAAGTTCGTCAACCGCTGCGATAACAAGTTTCTCGGGCACGCCGCCCACAACTTCCACCTTGCCTACTTCGCGTGGCAGGATAAAATGCACAATTCCGTTCCGGGTTTTCTTGTCGGAGTGGAGGCGCGCCACGATATTCCGGCTGCGCACCGCGACTTGCGGCAGCGGTCCCAAACCCAGCACGGCATCGGCAATACGGCCGGCGGTTACGCTATCTGTCTTTCGCATGCCCAGCGCGATATTCGTGGCGGCGATCATACCCCAGGCCACCGCTTCGCCGTGAAGCAGGCGCCGGTAGCCGGTTTCCGCTTCTAAAGCGTGTCCGACGGTATGACCGAAATTGAGTACCTGGCGCAGTCCGCTTTCTCGCTCGTCGCCAGCCACGATCCCAGCTTTCAATTGCACCGAGGCTCTGATCACGGACTCGATAACTCCAGCATCACGCTCAAGGATTTTCTTCTTCTCATCCTCAAACTGGCGGAACAATTCCGGATCGCCGATCACTCCGCTCTTGAGAGCTTCGTAAAGACCGGAATGGAATTGCCTTTCCGGAAGAGTGGAGAGCACTGCAGGGTCGATCAGCACCGCGCGCGGTTGGTGAAATGTCCCAATAAGATTCTTACCAAGGCGCAGGTTGACTCCGGTTTTACCCCCGATCGACGCATCGAGCTGCGCCACCACCGTCGTAGGCACATGCACAACTTCAACGCCACGCATGTAAATCGACGCCAGGAAACCCGACACGTCGCCCACGACACCGCCGCCAAAAGCAATGATGCCGGATGCACGGTCTGCCCCCTCACGCACCAGCCGCTCGGCCAGCATCTCAACGGTACCGAGCCTCTTCTGTTTTTCCCCTTCTCTCATTTCGAGGAAGACGGGCTTGAATCCAGCGGCGTTGAGCGACGCCAGCAACGGCTTTCCCCACTTGCGGCGAGCCGCCGGGACTGTAACCACGAACACGCGCTTGTGTTCCGGCCAGACTTCCCGCAGGTGAGTGCCCGCCCGGCCCAGGAGGCCGGTTTCAATCAGCACGTCGTAGGGATGTTGGGGAATCGCAACCGTGACGCGAGTCATTCGTTCCATGATAGCTCAGCTGACTCGGGCGGCTCTGTAAGGGTGAGAAGTCAAGCCTTCTTTTTGGCAGGCACGACAACTGAGGCTAGTACTGAAATCGCCAGCACTCCCAGAACTACTCCCAACGCCATCGCGGTGGGAATCTGGAAATAATGCGATCCTAGCATTTTCAGGCCCACAAAGATAAGCACCACTGAGAGCCCATAGTGCAGGTAATGGAACACTTCGATCATGCCGGCCAGCGCGAAGTACATCGAGCGTAGCCCGAGAATGGCAAACACATTGGACGTGTATACGATGAAAGCATTGAGCGTGATGGCAAGCACAGCAGGGATGGAATCAACTGCAAACAACACATCGGAGGTTTCCACGACCAGCAGCACGATCAGCAGCGGCGTCGCGTAAAGGCCCTTGCGGCGAACGAAAAACTTACCGCCGACGTAATCGGGCGTGACCGGGATCCAGCGCCGCAACAACCGAAGGACCGGATTCTGTTCCGGGTGAATGGTCTCGTCGCCCTGTCGCAGGAGCTTGACACCGCTGTAAACCAGCAAAGCGCCGAACAAGTATACGATCCATTCAAATCGGCGGATCAGGCTGACGCCCGCCAGGATGAAAATCCCTCGCATGACCAGGGCGCCGAGAATGCCCCAGAACAAAACCGTGTGCTGGCGCTCGCCGGGAACTTTGAAGTAGCGGAAGATCACGAGGAAAACGAACAGGTTGTCAACGCTGAGGGACAACTCGATCACATACCCGGTAACGAACTCGAGAGCCGGCGTGCGGCCATGCCAAAAATACACCAGCAGCGCGAACGCTGCCGCCAACCCGACCCATACCATGCTCCAGATGATAGCTTCGCGGAAACGGGGAGTATGCGCGCGCCGGTTCAGGACGCCCAGATCCAGGGCGAGCATGGCCAGCACGAAAAGGTTAAACAGAATCCAGAACAGGAGCACAGTTCGCGATCTCTCAGAATTGGCGAAGTCCAGCTTACCTCGCCCAGCTTACTTCGCCCTCCCGCGTTTTGCGCTCTCCCATTCGGGCCAGAGGCCAAGTGCCTTCAATGTCTCATCCAGGTGAGTCTCGCGAAGGGTTTGCTCGATGGCAGCGCGATCCAGGCGCGGTCCAATTCGTTCCGGAGTATTGGCCAAGGCGAAAGCCAGCACCGCTGATTCGGCTACCTGGTTTTTCAACTGCCCAATATCGACCTTGTCGAAAGTGTCTGAGCTGGCGTGATAGTTCACCATGTAATTGGCGATCTCGTTATTGGCCACGAACGTTGGGACGCCCTCAAGCATGAAATCGAAATTGTCGGTGCCCCATTCGGCGTCAGTGGTCAGAGTGACGGCGCCGAATTGCCGCAAGGGGGCAACGAATGAACTGGCCTTGTCAACCACGTCCTTGCGGCCGCCGACCGAAAATCCCGTCACGTGGCCGGTTCCGGAGTCGAAAATGACCACCCCAGCCGCCTTGTCCAGTTCATCGCGATGCGCCCGTACGTAGGCGTGCGAACCGAGCATTCCCTGTTCCTCGCCCGAGAACAAGATGAAGCGAATGGTCCGCCTCGGCGTGATGCCGATGGCTTTAATCGCGCGTAATGCGTCGATCACCATGGCAGCATCGCACCCGTTATCGAGAGCCCCGGTGCCCAGTTCCCAGGAATCGAGATGCGCTCCGAGAATTACGAATTCATCCGATCTTTCACTGCCTTTGATCGCCCCAACCACATTGGCCGTTTTGATCGGACCCCCGACCTGGTTGGGAATGGACAAATCTGCCCAGACCGGACGTCCCGCCGCTATGAGGCGACGAATACGTTCAGCATCTTCTCGCGCCAGCAGCACCATGGGAATCCGATCGATCTCCCCATGGGTTGAGTTTGTGTGCCTATAGAGCAGATCGTGCTCGCGCGTGGACGTAAACGCGAGGGCTCGCGCTTTCCCATCCGCTGCGGCTTTGATGATCGCGGGAGCGGAGAGGTATTCCTCAAACAGATCGTCCCAAGTCTTAGCGACCTTGGAATGCACTAGCAGCACTTTGCCTGAAACATCTCCAGCCTTCTGAAAGTCTCCGGCGGTACCTGCGCCGACATCGATCACTGGCAGATGACGAGTGGGCGCCAGTGCGGGGGCCCAGGCGATTGAAACCGCGCGTGCGCGGAACGACGTCATGGGAATTGCGCCCTGCGTAAGCCCGTTACCCGGTTCTGACCAGCTGAAGCTGACCTGAGTTGCGCCTTCCGCCCACGACGCAGGCATTGTGAACTCTTCAGTATGAACGCTGTCGGCGCCCGCGGCCCGAAATGACTCCAGTCCCCATTGGATCGCGCGCTGCATCGCTGGAGTGCCCGGCACCCGACCACCGATTTCATCGGTGAGCCGGCGAAGATTACCTTCCAGGGGCGAAGGCTTTAGCGACTCGGCAATCAGACGCTCTACATCTGAGTCGGAAGTGGCCGCAGTGGCGAGCGCGCATACAGCCGCAATGGTGCAGCAAAGAAGACAACGAAGGAATCGTCGCATACGCGCCGAATTAGAAACCATTTTCGAACAAACAGGAAGATTAATTTAGAGCTTGATTTCAACCCGATCTACTTCTTGTCCAGCATCAATACTGTCTCAAGAATCACGTCGCCCGCGATTTGCAGGCTCTTGGGGCTGAGCTTGTCGAGAGTGTCCTGCGGCGTATGCCAGAACGCGTTGTTGTACCCGTACTCCAAGTCAATAATGTCGGCGCATGGTACCCCGCGCTGGACGAATGGGATGTGGTCGTCCAGATCCGCCGTCGGGCGGAGGAAGAAATGTGACTGATAACCCAACCGCGTCGCCGCCTGATAAACGAGGTCTTCGAGCCAGGGAGTGGAGTTCGCGTCACGATCGATGTTCAGGTCGGCGTCTCCGATCATGTCCGCGAGCAGGAAGGCTTTGATTTTTTTCAGGGTGCCATCGTTCTGCCATTTTTCCGCGAGATGGCGAGTTCCGTAAACGCTGTCGGTATCGCTCCATTCGCGGACAGCTTCCTCCCCGTCCGTCCACACGAGCCAAACGCTGTATCCGTCGCGTTTCTTGGCCCTCAACAAATTGGCATATTCGAGCAGGATGGCGGTCGAGGAACCGCCATCATTAGCGCCGACAAAGTTCTTGTTGCGCAGTGGATATGGGGTGTCGTAGTGGCCGGCAATGACGATGATCCCGTCCTTTGCGCCGGGAAATTTCGCGATGATGTTGTGCACCGGAAACTTGCCTTCGATCGTTTGCACGGTGAAGGAGTCCTCCGCGAAGTCGCTACCCTTCAGGTGATCGACAATGTAATGCTCCAGCTTGTCGTGATTCGCGCTGCCAATCGGGCGCGGACCAAACGCCACGATTTCCGCGACGTACCGGAAAGTACGCTGCGGATCGATTCCGGGCGCAGCTGCCGCATTTTCTGGATTTTTTTCCCCTTGCGACGACGCCTTTTTCGCGGAAGCGGCGGAGCTGGCGGTCTGGGCTAGCAGAGGTTGTGCAACCGTGCCCGCGATCGCAAGGACGACAACGATATAGACTGGCAGGTCAGTCCCGGCGAAACATTGAGCAATGCGATGGAACAGTTTCAAGCGTGACGGCCTCTCAGGTTGTTTCACTGCCTTGGGCTAGGTCGCAGTTCGCGTCGAATCCACCGCGCGTCAGCCATCGCGCTTTTCTCTGCGGGCGCGGCGCTGCTTAGGGTGCACCAACCACGCGATGCCGATGCTCAGAATGTACAGTGCTATCATCGGCGCCGCGAAGATGCACATGTTCAGGATGTCGGTCGTGGGTGTCAGGATGGCTGCGATGATGAATATCACGAGGATTGAATAGCGCAGGTTGTGCCACATCCAGGATGCCGTGACGATGCCCATCAAGGAGAGGAAGAACACCAGGATGGGCAGTTCGAAAATCACACCCATGCCGATGATGATCACCAGGAATAAATCCGTGTATTCGCTGATCGTAATCATGGGCTGGAACTGCTTGCCGTAGCCGATTAGAAATTCCAGCGCCTGCGGATACACCAGCTTGTACCCGAAATAACCTCCCGCCAGGAAAAGAAAAACGGTGGAGGCCATGAAGGGAAAGACATACCGTTTTTCGTTGCGATATAGTCCCGGAGAAACAAACAGCCAAAGCTGGTAGAGCACGACGGGCGAGGCGACAAACAGTCCCGCGAGGAACCCGATTTTCAGGTAGAGATTGAAGGGCTCGGTAGGATTGAGATAGACGAGCTTTTCCGCCATCCCATTGTGGCGGAGCGCCTCCATAATCGGGCGCTGCATGACCTCGTAGATTCTTTCGGCATACCCCCAACACGCAAAGAACCCGACCGCTACCGCCATGAGTGAGTAAATAATGCGGCGGCGGAGTTCCTCGAGGTGATCGAGGAAGCTCATGGCGGTCATGGCTTCTTTTTCCTGACCGGCAGGGGGTGCGGTGGCGGCAAACTCAGGCATCAGACGCCTTGGCCGTAGTGTTGGACGCGGGTTCGGGGGGCGGCAGCTCGGTCAACGTACCGCTAGGGATGCTCCCCGTCGGCGCCTTATCAGGGGGCAAGATCTCCGGTTGGACCTCGTGGTCGATGTTGGCGATCTCAGACTCGATCTGGGCCTTGAACTCATTGCTGGCGCGCTTGAATTCGTTCAGCGCGCGGCCGATTTGCCGGCCGATTTCCGGGAGCTTCTTGGGCCCGAAAATGATCAGGGCGATCAAGAAAATGAAGATCATCTCGGGGAAACCGAGGTTCATGCTGCCATCATACTGCCCGGACCCAAGAGGGGCAACGTTGGGAAGCCGTCGGTAGCATCTTGCAAAGCAGAATAGACCGGAAGCGGAAACCGAATCGGCCAGGCAAGTGTCGGCATCCTAGTAGAGTGGGGAATGACGGGGTTCCGGCCTCGGCCCTCTAGTAACAAAGCAGCCGGAAATTGTTCTAAGCAAAAGGCCTACGGGCCATGCTATACTGCGCAGAGATGCGCGGTGAATCGGGGTCCCCCGAGCCCCGTCCCGAAGGAAATCCAAGATGGTTGGTAGTTCTCGTCGCTCACTGTTCCTGGTCGTCCTCATCCTCGTAAGCTGCGGTTTTCTCGGCATGCTTTTTGGCCAGAAAGTAAACCCTTCCAGCAGCTCCAACGATTCGGATGTAAAGGATAGCCTTAAACAATTCACGCAGATTTATAACGTCGTCGAGGAGAACTACGCCGAGCCCGTGAATCCGGATAAAGCCATTTACAACGGCGCCATCCCGGGCATGCTGCACGCGCTAGACCCGCACTCCAATTTCTTTGATCCCAAGTCCTACTCCTTGCTTCGCGAGGAACAGCGCGGCAAGTACTATGGCGTGGGAATGACCGTCGGACCTCGCAACAATAAAGTGATTGTCATTGCACCTTTCGTGGGTACCCCGGCATACCGGGCGGGCATTCATCCCGGAGACATTATCGTCGCGGTGGACGGCAAAGCCACTGACAACATGAGCACTTCGGATGTCGCTGACCTGCTCAAGGGTCCCAAGGGAACTACGGTGCGCATCACCGTTCTGCGGGAAGGCAACGATAAGCCTCTCGACTTCAACGTCATTCGCGATGAGATTCCACGTTACAGTGTCGACCTGCACTTCCTGATCCGCCCCGGCATTGGATACATGCACGTTTCTGGATTCCAGGAAACCACTGAGCACGAAGTCGCCCAGGCCCTCGACGAAATGGGCGATCTAAAGGGCTTAATCCTGGATTTGCGACAGAACCCCGGCGGGCTGCTCAGTGAAGGCGTGGGCGTCGCTGATAAGTTTCTGCGTAAGGGACAGTTGATCGTTTCGCATCATGGGCGCTCCTCACCCGAAAAACGCTATGTGGCAACTCATGGCAACGGTGGAAAGGAATATCCACTGGTGGTGCTGGTCAATCGCGGTACCGCTTCAGCGGCCGAGATTGTGGCGGGGGCAATTCAGGATCACGATCGCGGCTTGATCGCGGGTGAAACCACTTTCGGCAAGGGACTGGTGCAGACGGTTTACCCGCTGTCCGAAAACACCGGCCTGGCCCTGACTACCGCGAAGTACTACACACCGAGCGGCCGCCTGATTCAACGGGACTACACAGGCGTTTCCCTCTACGACTACTACTACAACCGGGAAAGCGAAGACAATAACGCGAACAAGGAAGTGAAGCTGACCGACAGTGGACGCACTGTCTACGGCGGCGGCGGCATCACCCCGGATGTGAAGCTGGCGCAGATCAAGCAGAACCGCTTTCAGGACACTCTGCTGCAGCACTATGCATTCTTTAACTTCGCGAAACACTACACGGTAACGCACCATCCGAGCGAGAAGTTCGAGGTGGACGACGCTGTGATGCAGGAGTTCCGCAAATTCCTAGATGAGGAAAAAGTTCCTTACACCGAGGCGGACCTGCTCGAGAACAACGACTGGCTCCGTTCCAACATCAAGAGCGAGATCTTTGTCGATGCTTTCGGCCAAGAACGAGGACTGCAGGTGCGAGCGGAGAACGATCCTGAAGTGAAGCAGGCGCTCGATCTTCTGCCCAAGGCCCAACAGCTCGCGGAGAATGCTAAGAAGGTGGTCGCGGAGCGAAACTCCGCCCACGTAATGAATCGCTAGTGCGCGACAGGCGTTCTGCTTCGCGCAAGGAGCTTCGACAAGGCCCGAGAAATCGGGCCTTTTGTTTTCCAGGTACTCCGGGTTAGCAATCCGAAAACGCGGGTCGACTGCTAATCGTGCTGACTTTCAGGTAAGCTGATCGTTCACCTGATGCTCCCCACCCTAGCTAAAGAACTTAACTGGGCGTTGCTTCTGGTGTTGGCATGCGTTGCCGGCGCCATGGACTGGCGTTATCGACGTATTCCCAACTGGCTCACAGTACCGGCTGCCGGCGTCGGAATCCTGCTGCATTACTTGAGCTATGGTTGGGGGGGCGCGAAGGATGCACTGCTCGGAGTCCTGCTCGGATTGGCAATCCTCTTCCCTTTTGTCGCGATCCGCAGCCTGGGCGCTGGAGACTGGAAGTTGGTGGGCGCCGCGGGGGCATTCCTTGGGCCGGGTCCACTTCTGACTGTCTTGTTTGCCGGAACGCTCATCGCAGGAGCCATGGCGCTTGTGGTCATTATCTATAAAGGCCGCCTGCGGCAAGCCCTGAGGAACATGGGGCGGATCCTTGGCTCATTCGTGACGCTACATCGTCCAGGAGGCGATCTTAGCCTGGACAATCCCGAGTCGCTGAAAGTTCCATTTGGCGTGGCCTTTGCGCTTGCGGCGATTTTGCTGGCCACACATGAACTTCTTTTAAGCATGAAACGGTAACAGCGACGCGGCGGGGAATTGGCGCAGCCTTCCTATTCGTGCATCCCGCCAGCGGCTACAGCAAAAGACCCACGTTTCTCATTGTCCTGACGATGTGCTCGTGAACACGGAACCGTAGGCATTCGTGTACCCCGGATAATTGGGGTCGAAGGCCGCGAGCCAGTCCTGCCAGTACAGCTCAAGAATGGTTGCGTGGTGTTGGGCAGCAAACGGGAGCAGGTTCACTAACGATCCGGTCAGGTTGTTGGGGTCTGTCCCAAGCGGATCGCTGGCTGAAACCGTTTGCAATTCCAGTGGTACCTGCCCTGCATATTGGTTGAAAAGATTGCACCAGTCAGCGCCGCAATTGGGATAACCGCTGACATCCAGTTGCGACAGTCCCTGCGTTCCAAAGCCGAATTTGTATTGCACTGCGCGTTGCGCTTCCAGATCGGCAGCCTTGTTGTCACCGAGCACAGTGCTGATGCCGACCAGCAACTGAATGGGCGAAGCATTCAGGGTGTGCTCGAAATCGAGCATGGGGAGCAAGTAGTTGTTGGCCCAAACCGAGGACGTGAACATTCCCCCCGGCGACCACGCGTCAAAAGTACCCAGACAATCCTGTATCGACAGGTTCGTGGGAGAGCCTTCCCCCCCGTGCCCCAAGCCAAAACGAATGTATCCCACCGAGGCGTTCGACTTGTAATGATCGACGACCGCGCTCATGAACGCCTGGTACGGTTGCTGGAAGTTCGTTACATCGAAATAGTTCGGATACTCGGTTCCGCTGCAGAACGTGGTGTTGCCCACCGCCCTGAGATTAGTCATCACATACCCTGGCGTGGCAGCGTTGGCTCCTCCAGATGGCGCGTCACTTACTGCCCAGACGATGAGATTGACTTTCTTGCCATTGGCAGCCCAAGGCATGATCTTGCTGTCCCAGGTTGAAAAGTCGTACTGACCGGTTCCGGAATCAGCATCGCTCCAGGAAACCTGAAAGCTGAAGCCGCTTACCGGAGCGGCGGGATTGTTTAACACGAAATTTTGAATATCAGCCGTAAACTGCCCTGCCTTGTCAGGCGTAAGCACATTCATCTTCACTGGGCCCAAAGGTACGGCCGGGGGGTTGTTGGTGCTATTGTTCGAACTTCCTCCGCCGCAACCAGCAAGAAACGCGCACGATGTCACCGTCGCAATGACGGCCAGCGTGACCCAGACTCCCCGGACACGATCACCGGAGTTGAATCGAGGCATACAAGGGATCTCCTTTGTTTACGATCTCGCGATGGCGCTCGCTCACTCAAGGACGCGCTAGAGCGGGAGCATGAGGCGGGATCCGCCCGGCCGGGCACTAAAATCGCGCGCCACTGCCAAAGTCTCCTTTTCGCTGTTCGATCCGCCGTCCAACCAGATCGAGTATTGCCACATGCACAGCGCCCAGCGGGCAGGCTAAGTGTTGCCTACCGCTGCGAGCCACCTTGTCGCTACTGAAACAGAAACCCACGTAGATGAAAGAAGTTGCATCTGGTTTCCCAGCCGAACTGTAAGTTCCCGTTTCTGAATACATTTGCGGATGTTGGCGCAGTGAGTGCCTACGCCTGTCAATCTCAAGTTGAGACAATCACGAAGAACAAAAAAAGGCGTCAATCCACAAGATTGACGCCTCCCTCAATAATTGAAACAGCTTAAGTGAACTTCAACCCACCTCGACGCTCCTCATTTCGCTCGAGCGCTGGGGTTCAGGAACCAGGGCGTTGTGGTTTCGTCTGTCTTGAAAAAGGTAGCCGAAATACCCGCCGTCTTGTCTCGGCCCTGCGGCGAGGACGGATGCACGCCATCATCTCCGAGGTCCTGGCAACTCCAAGTTAGCCCATCGCTGCGTGGCTGGAGTCCGTTCGCCCAGATATACGGTCCCCAGGAAAGCCACGGCGCCAACACTGGCCCATTGCTGGGGTTGTAGTTCAGATTGGGATCACCATTAATCTGATCAGCAATCACGCTTTCAAAAGCAAATCCTGCTTCGTAAGGATACGGTTCGGGATAGGTTACGGTTGAATAACCGCCATAAAACGCGCTGGTCAGATACGCCAACTGCAGATTGGGGAAGTAAGTATGCAGATTCTGAACGATGTTGGTCAGATCGCTTTCTTGATTTCCCATATTGCCCGGAAAGCTCTTGCCCGGCCCGTTACCGGGGTGGGGCATTAGCACATATGCAGCGACCACTTGTTTTGCAGTGACATTCTGGTAGGGCAAATAGTAGTTCAACACGGTCTGCCAAACACCGCTGCTGGCTTTCGCCCAGTCAGGAGCCGTGGTGCCGTCAATCGCGCCATTTACCAAGACCAATTTGGGATTGAGCACCGGATCAGCCTGTTCCATCGGCTGAAACGAATTCATGACTGTACGGGTAACTGACACTCCGATCATCAGCATGGCATCGAGGCCATTGGGATCGGGATTGCCGTTAGCGTCAAGCGGGGTAATTCCCTGGGCAATCGTCAGTCCCGCCGATTCCTGACCTGGAGGACGGACGTTGCTCCCGTTCGGATATAGTCCTCCCTCAACTCCTTCGAAAGTGCCCGTACCAAGGTCTGTGACCGGGATCAGGGCTGCGTTGGGAGGATTGGGATCGTACGAGGTAATGTTGTTGCAAGCCGCTCCCGTCGGGAGGCCAACGGGCAAGTGCAAACCAACTGTTATCGTAGTCGGCGGCACATTGGAATCGGTCACCTTCACGTAAAAGCCGTAAGTGCCCGCAGCCACACTGGGATCAACAGTCCCCGAAATCACGCCCGTATCGGAGAGAGACAAGCCCTGCGGCAAAGTGCTTACCGGTGAGAGTGCCCAAGTGACTTGACCTACACCTGCCGCTGAATTCAGGTACGCGACATACGCGGCACCCTGGGTAGCGCTCGGCAGAGTGGGGAACGTGGTGACCGCCAGCGAGGTCGGATTAACTCCCGTACCATACAAACTGACCGACTTATTCGGGACTACGTCGAAGTACAACGCCATCGTACTGGTGTAGCTCACCGCGGCGCTGGGCGTGAAATTGACGACCAGGTTATAGGTCTTACCGGCAGCGATCAAAACCGGGCTAAAAATGCCGTTGAGGCTGAATGGCGGCTCGATGGTAATGCCATTCAAATACATTCCAGTAGTTCCGGTGTTCGTGATACCCAACGTCTGGGAAGAGGTCGATCCTAACTCTAGCGGGGCATAGCTCAGTGAAGTTGCGTTCACACTGGCAATTGCGCCAGTCGAAATGCCTTTACCGGACAGCGACACAACCGATGGCTGGCTGAATCCCGCAATGTAGACTTTGAACTGGCCGTTGTAACTGATCGGCCCGCTGGGTACAAAGCGAATTCCGTACTGGGCTTGCTGTCCCGGTAGCAGAGTGCGGGGAGAATAACCGTATTCCAACTGGAAAACGTAGAACGGGGTCAGGCTAAAGTTGCGAATCGTAATATTCGTCGTGCCAGTATTCTTGACTGTCACCGCCTGCGACAGGCTCCTCATCCCGACCGTCTGTGTCCCAAAACTAATCGATGTGGGGGTTACCTTGAAGCTGGTCGCCGCCGGAGCCGTACTCGCGAAGCCAACGGAAATCATCCCCAAGAGAACCACTCGACATGCTATCGACAGAGCGGAAAAACGTTTCATACCTGGCCTCTTATTTGATTGAGCTGCTTTCATTGGGGAGAAATTCGGGTTGAGGGAATCACAGCGTACTTCGTATGCGAAGTCACATTCCTCGCCGCCGGAGTGTATCACCATCATCCCATGTTGCCTAGACGCCCCGCAGACTGGAGCTTTTCTTCTCAGACTCCGGTTGCAAGATCTTGCAAACTGCCATCGAGGGAGGCGGACGGCGTTAGCCAACGCCGTCCCACTGACCAACTATTGCACCGTCACATTCACCGCCGCCGGATGCCGCAGGGGACTGAAGGTTCCAGTCGCTGTCACCTTGTAATTGCCAGCCGGTGTGTTCGACGCCGTCTGGACGTTGAGAATCGCGGTGGCGGCGTGGATCCCATCCAACGTCACCGAATTGGGCGTGATGCTGCAGGTTGCATTGCTCGGGCAACCCGTAAACGTCAAGCTGATCGTCTGGTTAAATTGACCGGACGGAGTAAGCGTCAACGTCGAACTCCCCGCGTTCCCGTGCGTGATGGTCAGGCTGGTCGGATTGGCCGAGATCGAGAAGTCCGGCCCGGAACCACTCAGTGAAACGGTTTGCGGGCTGTTGCCGGCGTTGTCAGTGAAGGTAAGCGTAGCCGTGCGTTTGCCGTAACCGCTCGGCGTAAAGAACACGCTGACATTGCAAGTGACGTTCGGACCGAGTAGTCCGGGAATGCCCGGGCAAGTGTTGGTCTGCGAGAAGTCGCCGGCATTCGTGCCCGTGAAAGTAATAGAACTGAGGTTCAGATCGAGACCGCCGGAACTGGTGATCGCGTCGACCTTGGCCGTGCTCTTGGTATTCAACGGCCAGCTGCCGAAGTTAAGAGGCGCAGCGGGAACCGACAGCGCGGGCGCTAGTTGGACATAACGGACGCGGTTGTTGCCGGCATCCGCAATATAGAGATTGCCTTGTCCATCAACGCTCGCGCCGGCGTTCGCCAGTCGCGCCTGTTGTGCCGGACCGCCGTCACCGCTGAAGCCGCCGACCGAAGCCATGGTCTTGTTTCCGGCAACTGTGCCCCAGATACCGGTGGCAGCGGAAATGATTTGCACCGTATTGTCATTGCCGCCACTGACGAACACGTTGTTCGAAGGATCTATTGCCAGGGCCAGCGGGTTCCACATGCTGCCGCTCGTAGCAGGCCCTCCATCGCCGGTGAGAGCCGCCTTCCCGGTGAGCGCGTAATTGCTGATGGTTCCGGAACTATTCACCTTGCGGATATGCATGTTGTACTGATCGGAGATGTAAAGGTTGCCGGCGTTGTCGAGAGCAAGCGACGAGGGGTGATTCAGCAAAGCCGAGGTGGCCGGACCGCCATCACCTTTGTAACCGCTTTGACCAGTTCCGGCGACGGTGCTGATGATCCCGGTTGACGCAGTAACCTTGCGGACGCGGTAGCCATAATAGTCCGCGATGTAAAGGTTGCCGGCACTGTCAACGGTTGCGCTGATCGGATAAGCAAACAACGCGCTGGTAGCGGGTCCGCCGTCTCCACACTTCGCCGTACTCGGGAAGCAGGTCTGGCCGGGCGTTCCAGCCACGGTGCTTATGTTTCCGGCAGTGTCGATTTTCCGGATGACAAAATTATTGACATCGGCGATGTAGAGGTTACCCGCCCCGTCAATTGCAACCGTAGTCGGCTGGTTGAAAGTCGCGTTGAGCGCGGAGCCGCCGTCGCCACTGAATCCTATAATGCCGGTGCCCGCGATGGTGGTGATGGTGCCATTGCTCAACGGGCTGGTAACTTTACGAACGCGATTATTGAATTGATCTACGACGTAGATGTTTCCCGAGGCATCTTCGGCAACCCCGTAAGGTCCGGCCAAGGTCGCGCTAAGGGCCGGGCCACCATCTCCCCCGTTGCCGCCACCTGCAATGGTAGAGATGACGCCCGTGGAAGCGTTGATCTGTCGAATGCGCTGGTTCCCTGTGTCGGCGATGGTGACGGTCCCGGAACCATCCACGAAAACGCCCACCGGAACATTGAGCTGTGCCGCGGTAGCCTGCTGGCCATCACCCGCGAAACCCTGGTGACCGGTGCCAGCCATGGTGTTGATGATCTGCGTAGACGCATTGACGAACCGCAAGCGGTGATCCTGAGTGTCGGCAATGTAAACATTGTTGGAGCTGTCGACCCAAACACCCTGCGGTCGCCGAAGATTCGCATTTACGGCTAACTGCCCATCGCCGCAAGCCCGCGTCGGATCGAGGCAAGCGCCGCCGTTTCCAGCAAAAGCACTTATTATTCCCGTGGCTGCCGAGACGATGCGGATCCGGTGATCGTACGTATCCGCGATGTAAATGTTATTCGAGGAGTCGACTGCCAGGCCTTCTGGAAAATCCAGGTTGGCTGCCGTAGCAGCACCGCCGTCGCCGCAGGCCGTCGTGGGATTTGCGCAGACGTTACCGGATCCAGCTACTGTCGAAATGTTTTGCGTCGTGGCATCGACCTTGCGAATACGGTTATCGTTCGCGTCGGCTATGTACAGGTTACCCGCGCTATCAAGCGCCAGCGCCTCGGGAAGATTCAGTGAAGCTTGGGTGGCGGGGCCGCCATCTCCGCACACGTTGGTAGAGTGCGCGCATTTTTGGCCGCTGCCCGCGTAAGTGGTGATCGAACCCGTGGTCGCATCCACCCGCCGAATGCGCGAGTTTCCGTAATCGGCGAAAAACAGGTTTCCTTTGCTGTCAAAGACAATGGCATTGGGATTCGAAACCACTGCTGCCGCCGCCGGTCCGCCATCGCCACCGTACCCGCCGTACCCCTGGCCCGTGTATACACTCAGCGTGCTGCCGTCAGAACTCAGTTTAAAGATGTACGACGACGTGGGAGCCGCGATATAGGTATTACCGGCAGCATCCTTTACCGCTGCGGTCGGTCCGGGTAGATCAGCGCTCAGCGGCGCGGTCGGCGGCGTGGCGCCTCCTACGTAGGTATTGATTATGTTTGGCGACTGCGCAGCAAAGGCAGACAGCGCAACGATTGCAGCCATTCCGAGCCCCACCGTCAACCTGCTGAGGTGCTTGCTGACGTGTCTGCGGGCCGAACTACCGGTCGTCGAGGTGAAGATCACGAACGCCTCCAACAGAATGTGAGATACGCAAGCCGAGCAATACGGGTAGGCGGGATGGCGGGGAACCGCACGCTGCCCACTGTATTTCTAAATTTCTCTCCTGATGAACCTGTCCGGAGGATCTCCGGTTGGGGGGGATATGAAGGGAGTATATCTAAGGTGCCGCTTTCTCTCTAGCCGCCCAAACCTCTCCGGGACTTTGGACTCCAATTTGGCAAAGGTGCTGCGACAGAATCTCCGCGACGCGGTTCACGTTCGGCTCAATGAACATCCCAGGGTGGTTACCCGGTATGCGGTAAAATTCGATTCCCCTCACCAGGTCGCGCCAGCCGAGTTGAAAGTCGAAATAAGGGCCCGTCGGCCAGTCGCTGGACTGCAGCAGCACGATCTTTCCCGCGTAAGGCCGCGGTTCATAGCGGTGAAAAGCCGGATGGACCACGAAATCCGTGTTGTGAGGCTTGCCATTGGCATTCTTTCCGCTGTCCGATGAAAGCTGCCATACCGTACGCTCAATTTTGCGCCGGGCCTCATCCATCAATCCCGCAAGATAGGCCGGCCGTTCCTTTCCTTCCGACTGAAAAAGATTGGTGATGTGATACTTAATGCGTCCGGAGTAGCGGCCATCGGTGAGTGGATTTTTATAGAACGCCTGATTGTGCGCGTCCAGCATCGCCAGGAGAGCCACTTCTTCACCCTGTTCCATCAACTGCTGGGCAACTTCGTAGGCGACCACGGCATTGACGCACAGGCCCGCAATGGCATACGGTCCGTGGGGTTGCACTTCGCGCATGGCTCGCACTAGGTACGCGGCAATGTCTTCGAGCCGATAAGGCGCACGCAGCTTTGTCGCCTCCCAGAAAGGCAAATCCAAACCAAGGAACGGCTGGTCGGGACCCAGGCGCTGAGCAAGCAATCGGAAACGCGGTCCACCGCGAATCCAGAACAGCGGCACACGTGATCCTTTCGCCTGAATAGGGATAATTGCACGCGAGCGCAAAGCTTCCTGAGGTCTGCGCAGAACCTCCGCCATCAATTCGATCGTAGGTGCCTCGAACACAAACGCCAGTGATAAAGGCTGGCCAAATTCTTTCTCGATGCGATCGAGCAGGTTCGCGGCGAGCAGCGAGTGTCCTCCGAGTTCGAAAAAGTCTTGCGTAACACTAGGAATGTCTTTTTCGAAAACCTCTCGCCAGATCCCAGCAAGTTTTTGCTCGGCCTCATCCCGAGGCGCTACCGGTGCGGCGCGCTCATTTTCTTCCGCGATCGGAATGGGCAAAGCTTCACGGTCGAGTTTTCCATTCGGCGTGCGAAGCAGTGAGGATACGAATAAAAAGGTGGACGGAACCATGTATCCGGGCAGACGTGCTTTCAGGAACGAACGCAATTCCGCAGCCGACGTCGCATATTCCTGCCGCGCGATGACGTACGCAATCAACCGCATATCTGAATTGTCCAGGTCGGAAATGATTGCGGCTTCGCGCACGTCCGGGTGCTCGGCGAGGTTCGCTTCAATCTCTCCCAGTTCGATCCGCAAGCCGCGAATCTTGACCTGCTGATCGATGCGTCCGAGAAATTCCAGATTCCCGTCCGACAGATATCGCGCCAAGTCCCCGGTGCGATACATGCGGGCCGCGGCGTCCTCGACGAACGGATCGGGCATGAACCTTTCCGCGCTCACTTGGGGCCGCTCCAGATATCCGCGCGCAACCCCTGCCCCCCCTATGTACAGCTCTCCTGCTACACCAATGGGAACGGGTTGCCGGTTACGATCAAGGACATACAAGCGGGCGTTGGGAATCGGGCGTCCGATGGGAACCGATGTCGCTCCACTATTCGGTTCGCAGGCGAACACGCTGGCCCAGACTGTTGCCTCTGACGGCCCGTACTCGTTGTAAAGTGACGTGTTGCCGAGCAGCGCATAATGAGTTTCCACCAGCTGCCGGGAACACGTTTCACCAGCCACGATCACGGTACGCAAGGAATCGAGATCGGCGGCCGCCGCATTCTCTAACAATTCGGCATAGAGTGCCGGAATCAGCAGCAGGTGTGAGACCTGGTTGCGTTTGACGATATCCGCTATCTGGGTCGATTGATAGTTGAACTCCAGTGAAGGCAGGACCAGAGTCGCGCCGGTGGTCAACGCGTGAAAGATAACAGCAACTGAGCTGTCGAAAGCAAACGACGAGAGTAGCAGATACGCGCTAAGCGGCACGCGATAATAATCGAGTCGAGCGTGATTGGATTGCGCCAGGTTTCGATGTGTGACCTCGACGCCTTTGGGCCCTCCCGTGGAACCAGAGGTGTAGATCACATACGCCAGGTCCTCTGCCGTGGCAACAGGCTCGAGTTCAGAACTCTGCTCATCGGCACTCCAGTCGGAATCGAGAAAGATCACCGGTCGGGAAGCGACCGGTAGCGCGGCTGACAATCGCGATTGTGTCAGCACTACCCTCGCATCGCAGTCCGCCATCATGTATTCGAGACGTTCTCTGGGATAAGCCGGATCGAGCGGAACGTAAGCGCCACCCGCCTTAAGCACGGCAAGCATGCCGACGATCATCTCGACTGAGCGTTCCATGCAAATGGCCACGCGAACCTCAGGCCCTACACCGAGGACCCGCAAATGCCTCCCCAATTGATTCGCCCGTCCCTCCAGTTCGGCATACGTCAGCTGCTGCTCTCCGCACTTCACGGCGATGCCGTTAGGGCTTTTCTTTGCCTGCGCTGCGAACTGCTCGTGAGCCAGGGTGGCCGGGTACGACCGGGCGGTGTCATTCCATCGCAGCAACTGGAGATCTCGCTCTTCAGAGGTGAGGATCGGCAACTCACTGACGCGCCGCTCCGGATTCTCCAGGATGCCTTCGAGCAGCACGCGCCAGTGTCCAACCATTCGTTCGATAGTGGCGGCATCGAACAGGTCGGTACTGTAGATCATGCGGCCCAGCAGGCCATCGGTGCGATCGTCCAGCACCAGGCAGAGATCAAATTTCGCGGTACCGGTCTCAACCTCAATCGGCTTCAAATCCCAGCCTTCGACGCTTTCCATCGAGGGTTCAAGAGAAAGAAGCACCTGGAAGAGCGGGTTGCGGCTGAAATCGCGCTCCGGCTGGACTTCGCGCACCACTTGATCAAGCGGAACCTGATCGTGCGACAACGCGTCGAGCACTACGCTTCGGGTGCGCGACAACAACTCGCGGAAGCTGGGATCGCCCGAAAGATCGGTGCGCAGCGCGATTGTGTTCAGGAAAAATCCCAGCAATCTTTCCGTGCGCGGCTGCTGGCGTCCGGCGCTAATACTTCCGATAAGAATGTCTTCCTGCGCGCAATAGCGGTGAAGCAAGGTATTGAAAGCCGCCAATAGTATCGTGAAAAAAGTTGCGTTCTCCCGCCGGCTTAATTCTTTCAATCCCGCGGTGACGGACGCGGGCAACGAGAATGGAAGCGTCGCCCCGCGAAAGCTCTGCGTCGCGGGACGCGCTCGGTCCGTCGGCAACTGCAGAACGGGCAACCGGCCGCGCAACTGTTGCCGCCAGAAATCCATGTGCAGCTTCTGCTTCTGCTCACGGAATGCTTGCCGCTGCCACACGGCATAGTCGCCGTATTGAAATGGAATCGCGGGCAGTGGCGAGGGCCGGCCGGAAGCAAACGCATCGTAAATCGCCGATAACTCCGGCAGCAGAACACCGTAGCCCGTTACCCCATCGAAGATCATGTGGTGAGCCGTGATAAACAGCCGATAATCCTCGTCATCCAGGCAAACCACGCGAGCGCGCCAGAGTGTCCCGCGGGCTAAATCGAACGGCACCCGTGCATCTTCCTCGGCAAGCCGCAATGCTTCTTTCTCTCGCTGATCGTGCGGGAGATGGCGAAGGTCGAACGAGGGTAGCCGGATTTCGGAGGGAGGCTGCACCTTCTGCACGGGCTGGCCATCCACAAACGGAAAATTGGTGCGCCAAGCTTCATGCCGGCGGATGATTTCGCTGAAGCTGCGTTCCAGTACTGCATGCTCGAGCGGTCCGCGCCGGTAAATCGTAAACGGCTCGTTATAGAGCGGAGACTTGGGCGCAAGCTGCGCGTGTAACCAGACCTGCTGTTGGGCAAACGTTAGAGGAACAACGCTGTCCGGAGCACGGCGGGCAATTTCCGGAGAATCGATATTCGGCTTCGCACTGCGGCTCTGGAGATATTGCTCCAGCCGCTTGCGATCCTGCTCCGAACTTGTATTCGTTTCCGACATCGCTAATGAGCCAGCGTCTGCGCCGCAGCTGTGGCTTCGTCTCTCAGACGGTAACCCGACCGAATCAACTCGGCCAATTCGCCGTTGGTGACATATTGAACCTCAGGGCGATTGCTCACGTACGACAGCAACTCCCGAACCGCATCCCAGCGGTTCTCGCGCTCAGTTTCCCAGGAGTGGCCGAACAGGTGCCACGTGCCGCCAGCTTTAAGCACCTTATCGAACAACGCCTTTCCCAGCGCCACCCAATCATCGGCACGCACAATATCTCGCGAAGATCTGGCAAGATCTGCCAAGGCCCGGCGCTTGACCAGATTTCTCACATACGTGCTTGCTTCATGAGGATAGGTTTGCAGCGTGGTGGGAATCTCAAACGGGCGCTGCGGCATACCGCAGAACAGCATGCGGACCGTCCGCGCACCGCGATAGCCGGCTTCGCTCAGAGCCTGCATAACTTCAGCATTGTAGCGGCCTTTCGGGTAGCAGAAGCTGGCCACTTCCCGTCCGATTATTTCTTCCAGACGCAGCTTGCAATCGGTTACTTCCGACCGCAACCGTTCGCCATGAACGTCCGTCAGCACCGGATGGGTCACCGTGTGAGCTCCGATCTCAAACCCGGCAGCGGCGAGATCGCACAAATCCCCTGTCGTCAGTGCCTCTCCAATGCCCAAACTGCCAGTCGGGATGTAAAAGGTAGCGCGCAGTCGGGTGGCGCGCAGAAGATCAGCAAGCTTCAGATTGCTGGAGTGCTCGTCGTCCCAACTCGTAGTGACGATGACCTGGCGGGCAGGGTGACCAGAGCCGCGGGAAATCTTGGGAAGAACCATCGAATCAGTCGGCGGGGACCGCATCGCTCAAGTTCAGGGTCGGCGACTTGAGCGTCATGACTTTGCGACCGTGCAGGATGAAGGCCACTACGACATAAACGGCATTGGCGAAGATCATACTCGCAACCACCCCGCGCAGGCCGAAATAGCGCGTTGCCGGAATTCCGAAGATCAGGGCCACCCCGCTGGCTGCCAGGTTGGCAAAGAATAATGCTCGCGGAGCTTCCATGGCGCGCAGCAGGATTGCCGGCCCCAGGCTGGCGCTCCACACGATGGTCTCAATGGCAAAAAACGGTACCAGGTAGGCAGAATCCGAATATTTTCCCGCGTACAACAGGTGAAAGATCTGCAGTCGCAGCGGAATGATGACCGCCCAGTATGCAAGCGCACCGGCCACAAACAAAGCCGCCAGTTTCTTCGTCAGACTGGATGCCGCGGCGCGACCGCCTTCATCCTGCACGCGTGCCGCGAACGGCAGGAATAACATCGACAGTGCCGCGTAGGTCTGCAGCACGGGAGCGGCCAGGTTCATCAACGCTCTGAGTTCCGCGGCGGCCGCTAACCCTGAGAAGCTGCTGACTACCGGCACATAAACGTAGTTGGGCACCCAGCCGACGACGCAGGCGCCCAGCGCCCAGCGGCCGTATTCCCAATGTCTTTTCCAGGTGTCGCGAAAAGTCGGTCGGCCGGTTGCGGGATCAAGCGCGGCATTCAACTGGAACAGCATCACGATTCCGCTGACCAGCGCCGCGAAGCCCATCACCAGGAATGCGGTGAACGCCGAAAGCCATCCCTCGTGATATACGAAGAACACGCCACCGGTCACCAAAATGCAATAGAACGTTGAGCCAAACGCGGCCGGGCCGGGCGAAATTTTCAAGTAGAAACCGCGCCGTCCCAGTCCGTGTATCAACACGAATGGCGTTGCGATGGTCATGCCGGTGAGGGCGATTGGGAACACCGGGGAATGTCCATACACTCGGCCAATTAATGCCACTGACGCGAGGATTGCGCAAACCACAAACGATATTCCCCAGTGCATCCAGACCGTCGCTTTTAAGTAGCCGCGAATGTTGTCGCGATACACCGATCCTGAGAATACCGAGAGGGGCTCAAGCAGCAGCGCCTGATAGAGAAACGAAACCAGGATGAAAATGCTGAAGGAAAGCGCGTAAGCGCCATATTGATCGGGCGACATCCAGCGGCCCAGAAGCACGCCCAAGAGGAAGTTCGAGCCCGAAATTAGCCCGTAATCCAGGACCGCCAGACCACCCTTGGTGATCCAGCGCAGCAGCTTGCCGAAAATAAATTCGCGGCTAAACACAGACGGCTTGGCATCCGCCGTTTCTGCCTCGGCCAGCGCCACGCCGTTCTTCTCTTGATCTGACAATCAAATCTCCTGTCTGAAAACCTGCAGCGCTCATGACACTTCGCTGGCCATCAGGCCTCGCTCATACTGCGCCTGTGCACGATCAACCGCGGCTCGCAATTCGGCGGCAAGAATCTTTACCTGCGGCTGGTTGACGATGCTGCCGTGATCTCCGGCGATCTCGTGAATGTGCAAACCGCCGGCGGCATACCTACGCCAGCCGCCATGCGCGCCATCCAGACCGCGTAGACCTTTCTCACTCGCGCGGAAGAGCTCGATGGACCCGGGGTAGACACGCGGCTGGTAATTCTTCTCTGCCATTGCGCAAGCCTCGCGCACCCGCTTGAAGGGCAGCGGCATTTTCAACATGGCGACGCGCCGCTTGATGCCTTTGCCGTAGCGCCTGGCTCTTTTGCGCATGTAGGCCATTTTCTGACCAGCACTCAGCGAAAGGAAACGTCCCATCAGCGAATCGCTTGCCTGCTGCTCCATGATGTAGGTGTCCACGAGAGCGACAAGAGGCACTTCTTCTCCTTCGGCAATGCATTTCCTCGCCAGCTCCAGAGCCACCAAGCCCCCGAATGAGTACCCGCCTAGAAAATATGGGCCTTGAGGCTGCGCATTTCGCAGGTGTCGGTAGTACAGATCAACCATGTCCTCAACGCGACTGAGGCAGGGCTGTTTGCCGTCCAGTCCTTGCGCCTGGATCCCGTAGAAAGGCTGGTCGGGCAGCATCTCGCGAGAAAGATCGTTGAAGCGCAACACGGTGCCGCCAAGCCCATGAACAAAAAACAGCGGGGGCCGCGTGCCCATCGGCTGGAGTGGCACAACAGCTGACCATGGGGTTGCGGCTTCATCGCGCACCACGGCAGCAAGCTTTTCGATGGTGGGAGCCTGAATGAGAACGGTGATGAGCAACTTCTTGCCAAATTCCTTCTCGATGCGAGTCATCAGGCGAATCGCCAGGAGCGAATGTCCGCCGAGCTCAAAAAAATTCTGCTGCACGCCGATAGAATGGACGCCCAGCACCTGTTCCCAGAGCTTCGCCATGCGGATCTCGAAGGCGTCGCGCGGGGCAACAAAATTGTCGTGTGCGACGGCGTCCCCAGCTCTGGGCTCAGGTAGCGCCTTGCGGTCGACCTTTCCATTGGGGGTAAGCGGAAAAGAGTCGAGAAATACAAATTCCGCCGGAACCATGTACTCCGGCAGCTTGCTCTTGAGAAAAGTGCGCAACTCGGCGACACTCGCCGGAGTCCCTGCCGGTACTACATACGCGGTGAGCCGCTTCTCCCCCGCCACTTCTCGTGCAATCACCACCGCGCCCGCGACTGCCGCATGCGTTTCCAATGCGGCATCGATCTCGCCGAGTTCCACGCGGAAGCCACGTATCTTGACCTGAAAATCTGTGCGCCCGATAAACTCGATGTTTCCGTCAGCCAGATAGCGGACCAGGTCGCCGGTCTTGTACAGACGCGCACCGTCTTCGTTGCTGAACGGATTGCGAATAAATTTTGTATCCGTGAGGTCGGGGCGGTTTAGATAACCGCGCGCCACGCCCGGGCCGCCGATATGCAACTCCCCGCTGCATCCGGCCGGCACCGGTTGCAACTGCTCATCAAGAATGTACAGACGCACGTTTGCGATCGGCCGCCCGATCGGCAGATTCGCTGGTATGGGCTGCAACGGATCTGGCTCATAGGCGGTCGCTATGACACTCGCTTCTGTTGGCCCATACGTATTGAACCAGCGCACGCGGTCGCCACCGGCGTTCAACCACGAACTGTAAGCCGACGCTGACGCCTTCTCGCCGCCAACAATTAAGGTCCGCAGGGTGAGGGGAAGCTTTCCACCGTTGTCTCCGAGTTCACGCACTAGTTCGTGCCAGTAGGCGGTAGGCACGTCCAGCACGGTGATGCGGCGTTGCTCGATCCAGCGCAGAAACTCCAACGCGGCAAGCGGCATCTGTTCGGTGCGAAGAACCACGGTTCCACCCGCAATCCAGGTAGGGAAAATCTCCTCGACAGCAATATCGAAGCTGATGGATGAGAACTGCAGGACGCGATCGCTGGGCCGAATGTCGTATAGGCGAACGGCCGCTGTGTTGTGATTCACCAGCCCGCGGTGGCTCAGAAGCACTCCGCGCGGTTTCCCCGTCGAACCCGACGTATAGATCACGTACGCAAGGTTGGTCGGGGTCACTGGGCTGTGGACGCTTTCGCGACCGTGGCCTTCCAGTATCGCCCAGTCGGGCGTGAAGTCGACCACGGCATACTTGCCATTTCCTGGCCCGGCAAGCAGTCCCGGCTCGGTCAGCAGCACAGGTGCGTGCGAATCCTCCAGCATGTAGGCGAGCCGATCCTGCGGATAATCGGGATCGAGCGGCAGGCATGCGCCGCCGGCCTTCATGACGCCGAGCAGTGCGATGGTCAGCTCAGGTGATCGCTTCAGGCAAATCCCGACCGGCACATCAGCGCCAACCTTCCTTGTGCGCAGGAGCGCAGCCAGCTGATTTGCCCGCTCGTCCAGTTCGCGATAAGTGAGCCGTCTTTGTTCCTGCTCCACCGCAACGGCGTCCGGCGTGCGCTGCGCCTGTTCCTCGATCAGCTGGTGAACGCACTTTCCGGAAGGATAAGGTGCTGCGGTGTTATTCCATTCCACTAGGATCTTGTGGCGCTCCGCATCGCTCATGCGGGCAGATCCGTTCCCATTCGAAACGGGTGCTGTGTCGACCGATGTTTGTGCGGACGGATTCACTCTAATGACCTGATCAGTTGCTGGCAGGGGTTGGAGCTGCGAAGGTGACGTGCAGTGACTTGAGTCCGCGCAGTCCAAGATTCGTGCGCCACTCCAGTTTTTGCGGTTCCATCTGAATGCTTGGAAAACGGCGAAGCAACATCTCGAATGCGATTTGCCCTTCGGCACGCGCCAGCGGAGCGCCAAAGCAGAAGTGGGCCGCATAGCCGAAGGCGAGGTGTCGATTATCCGCGCGCGTAATGTCGAAGCGGTCAGGATCAGGGAATCGCTCGGGATCGCGATTGGCTGCGGCCATCACCGCGATCACCGCCTGCCGCTTGCGAATCGTCTTGCCGCCCAGTTCGCGGTCGGAGGGCGATAGCCGCGCCGTGTGCTGACTTGGGCTCTCAAACCGCAGCATTTCTTCGACGGCTGACGCAATCAGAGACAAGTCTCCGCGCAGTTTCTCCATCTGCTCGGGATTCCGCAACAGCGTGAGCAGCCCATTGCCGATCAGATTCGTGGTTGTTTCCTGCCCTCCAACCATAGTCACGATCGTGTTAGCGATGACTTCTTCTTCCGACAGCCGGTCGCCGTCAATCTCAGCCGTAAGCAGAGAATTGATCAAGCCTTCCCGCGGATGCTTCCGCATTTCGTGGACTGCGTCGCGAAAATACGAACTCATGTCGTCTACAGTCCGCAGCATCAGTTGCGCGTGCTCTGGATTGTGCTGAAAGTTTCCCAACATTTCCGCAAAATTGGCCGACCAGGCCTTGAGCTGATGGCGATCCTCCGCCGGAACGCCAAGCATTTCAGCGGTCACTATGGCCGGCAGCGGTTCGGCCAAATCCGCGATGACCTCCATCTTGCCCTTGTTTTCGATTTCATCGAGCAAATGATCCACGATCTCGCGGATATGCGATTTCAACTTCTCCACTTGCGCCGGCATGAAAGCCTTTGACGCCAATCCGCGCAGACGTGTGTGTGCAGGCGCGTCCATAAAGAGCATCTGGCGCACCATGACTTGCGCAATGGGATTCAGCCGCGACAATCCCATGCTGGTAAGTTGTTCAGGTGTGGGTGTGCGGTCGGCGGAAAAGGTGTGCAGGACTTCGAGAACTTCCGGGTAGCGGGTCACCACCCAAGCATGGAGAAAGGGATCCCAGTGCACGGGATCTTCACGCCGCAATCGGTGGAACAGAGGATAGGGGTTGGCCAGAACCTCGGGGTCAAGGAGGTGATAAAGGCTGAGCGCAGCGTCCGGATTTTCCACGCGCGACGCAGATTGCGTTCCCGGCGGCACTAGCTCGCTTCCTCGAGATTGGCGGGGGCTTCTTCGCCATTTTCCAGCTTGGCGAAGATTAATTTTTCGATCTCCCCTGCCATGGCGGCAATCGTCGGATGATCGAAGAGGCTAAGCAGACTCAATTCGACGCCAAACGCTTCCTGGATCCTGGTGATCAACTGCGTCCCCAAAAGCGAATGGCCGCCGAGCAAAAAGAAATTATCCGTGCGCCCGATGCGGTCCACTTTAAGGAGCGGCGCGGCAATCTCTGCCAGCCTTTTTTCCACCAGGCTGTTCGGCTCGACGTATTCGTGGTCGCGCAGAATGTTGCTTTCGTCCGGCTTCGGGAGCGCTGCGCGATCTGCTTTCCCGTTGGCAGTTACCGGAATGCTGTCGACCTTCAAGAAGACCGCCGGGATCATGTAATCGGGTAGCTGACTTCCAACATGACGGCGAAGTTCAGCAGCGCGCAATGCCGCATTGGCGCGCGGCACAACATAGGCGACCAGCCGCTTTTCGCCTTTCTGATCCTCGCGCGCAATCACCACGTTGCTCTGCACGTCAGGATGTGAGTTCAGCGCGGTTGCGATTTCCAGCGGTTCAACGCGGTAGCCGCGAATCTTGATCTGATCGTCCACGCGGCCGAGGAATTCGATTTCTCCGTTGGGCAACTGGCGAGCGAGATCCCCGGTACGATAGAACCGCTCGCCACTGAGCGGATTGTGCACGAATCTTTGTGCCGTCAGCGCGGGCTGATTTCGATAACCACGCGCCAGCCCGGCGCCGCCCACGTAAATCTCGCCCGCAGTTCCTTCCGGCACCGCCCGCATGCCTTCGTCAAGAATGTGAACAGAAACACCATCAATAGCTCGGCCAATCGAGGGGATTCCGCTTGCGGATTCTTTGCTTTCCACCCGCCCCGACGTCACCACGACCGTGCACTCGGTTGGGCCGTAGTTATTGACCAGTTGGAATGGCAGCCGCGACGACGGCCGTTGTTGCAGAGCGTCGGCGCCGGTCAACAGAATCCGAAGCGCCGTATTCGGTGGCCATTTGAGGTTGAGCATGCTCTCAGCGAGAGCGGTCGAAAGGAAAGTGATTGTGATCTTCTGCGATACCAGCCAGTCGCGCAGAAGCTCGGGCGAATTCCGGATCGACTCGGGGGCAATGCGAATAGTCGCGCCACTGGCCAGGTAGGGCCACAACTCCCAGACGCTCGCGTCAAAGCCCAGCGCGGCTTGCAAACTGGCCCGATCGGCATTGGTCACAGCGAACGCCCGTCGATGCCAGGCCACCAGGTTGCTCAAACCGGCGTGAGGGATTTCCACGCCTTTCGGCTGACCAGTGGACCCCGACGTGTAGATCACGTACGCCAAATCGGACTCGCTAACCTCCGACGCAATCTCTCCGTCGGAAGGTGCCGGCGACAGCGTCCACTCGGCATCCACTTCACAGACGCGCCACTTCCCTGCCGGCGCACGCGATGTTAACGTGCTGCTGGTGAGAAGCACTGAGACTCCAGCGTCGTGGAGCATGAAGCGCACGCGCTCGCTCGGTGCCTGCGGATCAATCGGAACGTATGCTCCTCCTGCTTTCAAAACCGCCAATGCGGCCACTACCAGCCAACTTGACCGCTCCATGTAAATGGCGGCAAGCTTCTCCCGTCCAAGTCCCAGCAATTGCAGATGCCGCGCCAGCCGGTTTGCGCGCCGGTTCAACTCGCCGTACGTGAGTCCTTCAGACTGCGACAGGATCGCGGGAGCACCCGGCGAGCTCGCCGCTTGTTGTGCAACCAATTCGTGCACGCAAAGACCAGCTTTTGAGCGTGGATCGCGCTCCTGTGGGTGTGAGCCGTTGCTGGGTTCTGGGCACCCGGCAACCGGCGCTTCAATTTGCGTGGGGTCGACCATCAAGACGTCCTAAAGATTACGCGCAGATAGAATTTGCGCTCGCCATCTGAGCTTGCTTGGAAGAACACAACGGGCGGGGACATGCGCGGCCACATCGTGAACGTCAACCACCCGATGTGAGCCGCAGACATCCTCGCCCACGCTTCTCCCGCCCATGCGGCGGATCAAATTATGCGACGCCTAAGCGCCGCGAAAACGAAAGCTCGCCTACTTCTTTTTCTTGCGGTTTACGAGCTCTTCAATCACTTCAACGCTCTTCAGATTTTCCGGTGTGATCTCTTCGTCGGCAACGCGCACTCCGAAGGTATCTTCCAGGAATGACACCAGGCGGAAGATTCCCAGGGAATCGATGATGCCGCTCTCCATGAGCGAGTCCTGATCGGTGAAGGAATCGATACCCTTCACGGACGCAAGATTTTCCTGGATGAAATCGTGGATCTGTTCTCTCACCGACTGTGCTGCAGTGCTCATATTCGATGGTTCTCCTGAGGTTATGTAGAAGTCGAATGCTGTTACTGAGCCGTCACCGACTCGTTCACAGGACGCACGCTGTCCTGCACCAGCCGCACGCGATCCACCTTGCCAGTCGAAGTCTTGGGCAGAGCGTCGCGGAACTCAATGGCTTCGGGAATCATGTATACGGGAATCTTTGCCGCGCAATACTGCTGCAGCTCCGCAGCTTTCGTCGAATGGCCCTCGTGCAAAGAAACCACCGCCCGAATGCGGCTACCCACAATTTCATCGGGGATAGCAATGGCTGCCGCTTCCTTGATCGCTGCATGGCTCAACAGAGCCGTCTCAATCTCGCCCAGTTCAATGCGATAGCCGCGGCTCTTGATCATGCTGTCGCGGCGTCCAAGGAAATAGTAATTTCCATCTTCCGCCAGCTGCACCAAGTCTCCCGTGCGATACATCTTCTCTTCGAAATGATGCTGAAAACGGTTGGGCACCACCATCTTCTTCGTCTTTTCCACGTCGGCCCAATACCCATAGGTCACCGACGGACCGCGCACGTACAACTCGCCCGTATCCCCCGGCTTCCCCACGATTTCATCTTGATCGTTCACCGCGAAGACTTCGGTGTTCTCGCATGCGATGCCGATCGGCAGCTTGTCCATGCTGTCGAGGCGGCTGCGCTCCACCTTGTAATAGGTGCAGACGTTGGTCTCCGTCGGACCATACAGGTTATAAAGCTCAACCTGCGGCAGTACCTTGGCGAGCTGTTGCAAGTACTTCATGGGGAAGACTTCGCCGGCGAAAAGAATAATGCGCAGCTTGGCAAGCTTCCCCGTATCCAGGTTCCCGTGCAGCAGCAATAGGGTCAAGGCCGATGGGACCGAGTACCAGATCGTGATGGCATGCGTTTCGATGAAGCTGGCCAACGTAGTCGGGAAAAGTGCGATGTCTTCCGTGACCATGTGCACGGTTGCGCCCGCCTCGATGGCGTTGTACACGTCGAATACTGAGAGATCGAAATGCAAAGGTGCATGATTCGAAAGATTGTCTTCGCTGGTGACCTTAAAAGTGTCCGCGCACCACTCGACAAACGTGAGCGCGTTCTGGTGGGTCAGCATCACGCCTTTCGGACGTCCGGTCGACCCCGAGGTGTACAGAATATAGGCGAGGTCGGTCTCGGTCAGGGTGACCTGCGGCGCGTCTGACCCTGGATACTCGGCTAGCATGGTCCACGGAATCATCGCCGTGCCGTTGCCTGCCTTGGATGCGCCGTCAGTCAGCACACAGAAATCCAGTGACTTCAGAGTCGCTTCATCGAGCCCGCGGCGCTTGTCGTCGCGCGTGATCAGCGCACGTATGCCGCAGTTGTTCATGATGTAGGCAATGCGGTCCACCGGCGCTTGCGGATCCAGGGGAACGTACACACCCCCCGCCTTCACCACGGCAAACATGCTGATGACCGATTCCACACACTTCGGAAAATAGATTCCGACCCGGTCGCCCTTCTTTACCCCGTGCTCGCGCAGAATGTGCGCCAGCTGGTTCGAGCGCTCTTCGAGTTCGCGATAGGTGATGCTCTTGCCCCGGGCCCAGACCGCGGTCTTCTCCGGATAACGTGCCGCACTCTTAGTCAAAAGCTGCTGCAGGATGTAAGCCATGGACCGTCTCTTGATTGGAGTTCTTTGCCGTCGATCACAAACCGTGCAATCCAGAAATGATGACCTTCTGGATTTCCGAAGTTCCGGAATAAATCTTGGCGGAGATCGCGTCGCGCAGATCGCGCTCGATCTCGTATTCCATCATGTAGCCATACCCGCCGTGGATCTGGATGGCATCGAGGCAGCTCTGCACGCACGATTCAGCCACGTATAACTTCGCGATAGAGGATTCGCGCAGCGGGTGCTTGCCCTGGCTCTTCAGCCAAGCAGCCTTGTAAAGCACCAGCCGCCCAGTCTCGAGCCGCACTTCCATGTCGGCGACCTTGTTGGCAATCGCGGAAAATTTCCCAATCGGCTGACCGAACTGCTTGCGGTCACGTGCGTACTTCACGCACATTTCCAACTGCCGCTGCATCATTCCGAGATGGCTGGCAAGTATGCAAGTGCGCTCCCACTCCATTGAGGTCGTGAAAATCGCCTGCCCGCTGCCTTCCTGCCCGACAATGTTTTCCTTCGGAATTTCGCAATCCACCAGCGCCAGTTCCGACATCGGCGAGGTGCGCAGCCCCATCTTGTGGAGCTTTTTGCCGACGATCAGCCCTGGAGTGCCTTTCTCGACTATGAACGCGGTGACCCCGTTCGCGCCCTTCGAGAAATCCACATTGGCGAAGACGATGAACAAGTCGGCATTCGTCGTATTGGTGATGAAAGTCTTGGTGCCGTTCAGGACGTAGCAGTTCCCTTTGCGATCCGCCCGAGTTTTCAGGCTGTAGGCATCAGACCCCGAACCCGGCTCCGTCATGGCATGCAAACCGATCATCTCGCCGTTGACAAGCTTGGGCAGATATTTCCGCTTCTGTTCCTCCGTGCCGAAGGCCATCAGTGGAATTTCGGTGGTCCACATATGGGCGTTGATGGAAAACAGCAAGCCGTTGTCGCGGCAACCATAGCCCAATGCCTCGAGCGCGCAAACCGTGGTGAGGGTGTCACCGCCGCTGCCGCCGTACTCGGTCGGAACCGGAACTCCCATGATTCCGAAGTCGGCGCATTTTTGCCAAAGCTCGCGCGAGAACTCTTCCTCGCGGTCCCGGCGGATCAGGTCATCGTTCAACTCCTCCTTCGCGAACCGGATGACCTCCTTACGAAAAGCCTGTTGCTCTTCACTCCACCCGAAGTCCAAAGATTCGTCCCTTTCGTTCTAGGCGCTTGCTTTTTGTTCTGCTGATTTGTGCTCTGCGGCATTCCCCGGCTGTGCGCCGTTGTTCACGAGCGGCTTCGCGGCTCCATTGCCATTACCATTATTCTTGACATCTTCGCCGATGCGGCTCCCGTCAGCTTTCAAGGCTCTCCAGGGAAAGCGCCGCGGCCGTCCACCCGGCAGCTTGATGCGCGCCGGTACGCCCATGATGGTCGTATTATCGGGCACATCGGTCAGCACCACACTGTTGGCAACGATCACCACGTTGTTGCCGATCTTCACATCCGCAACAATTTTGCAGCCGGCGCCGAAATAAACGTTGTCGCCCACTCCCTTGCACCCGGATCCAATCAGTGTGCCGGTACACAATGTGCAGCCTTCGCCGATCTTGATCGGCGGAACAAAAACGCTGTAGGGCGTGTGGATGACCAAGCCCGGACCAATGTCAGCATCCGGCGAGATGAAGATACCGAAGAACATCTGGTTGAAGCGCTGCCAGAACAAGGCGGGGATGAGCAGCAGTTGCTTTACGACCGGTATGCGTAGCTTCAGCACCCAGTGCGAATAGCGGTAGCAGACAATGGCGGGAGTTTCCAGTCGCGTGAGGACGCGCCACCAACCCCGCTCCAGTGTGCGGTGCCCCAACGCAGCTTGGAAATCAGCACGTAAATTATCGAACATTCCCCGTCCTTTGAATTAGTGGGTGGAAACGCGGCTTGCGGACCAAGCCATAAGGAACGCCGCTTGTCAATGCACAGCGGCGTAAGCTGGGCTACAGCTTGTGATAGAGCGATTCGGGGATCGGGAAAGTCCGTTGGTTCAGCACGGCTCCCAGGACTCTGGCCTTGGCGGCCTGTAAGTCGTGAATCGTTTGTCGCGCAGTTTCGCGCCGGGAGGAATTCGCCTTGAGCACCAGCACCATTCCATCCGCAGCTGCGCCCAGCACTACGCCGTCATTGGCGACGTTGATGGCTGGGGTGTCGATGAGGACATAATCGAACTCCGAACGAAGCTCCGATAGACGAAGCCGCATGCGGTCCGAAGCGAGTAGACCCTGCGCTTCCTCGGGAGACGATCCACAACTTAGCAGGTACAGGTTCGGTCGGGACAGGGGCCGCGCGAAGGCGCGGATCGGTTCACCCTGGCGGAGTGCATCGGCCAGTCCGTGGTGATTTTCTACCGAGAACTGGTTGTGCAGCCCAGGATCGCGCAGATTCGCGTCCACCAAGCAGATCGAAGCGGCCACGTGACTGGCCAGCACCTCTCCTACTCTTGCCGTGATCCAACTGCAGCCGTTGCCGGCTTCGGTGCTGGTGAATACCACGACGCGCGGAGCCTCATTGGCGGGCAACAGAAACGCTCTCTGCACCAGCTTTGTCAGCTCCTCCAGTTCGGCCTCTCCCATTGTCAGGCTCGGGACAGATGCCATGAGAGGAACAGGTTCCTGCAGCATGGTCTGGGCTTCCGCCTGGGTATCAAAAAACGCCTGTTGTTGACCGATCTTCTGTAACAGCTCGAAATTGCGACTCATGGGTTATCTCCGCTCCATCCGGAGGGTCAAAGCTCAAACTCGAACAATGAATCTAAAACTGCGGGGTGCCGTGAATGAGCAAACAGCGGCAACGTTCTGTGAGAACACTTCGAATTCCATCTACCCCGTTCTGATCCGCGCGGCAAAGCTGACGAGCTGCGCGCAATCGTTGCAGATCAGGAAACTTTAGCCTGGTCGGTCGCACACTCGCCGTCACGGGCTGCGGGTGTGATCTTGTGTTGCTGGATCTTGTACAGCAATCCTCGGTAGCTGATTTTAAGTAGCTGAGCGGCCCGCTTGCGATTCCAGCCTGTCTGCTCCAGCGCCTGGGTCACGGCGTGGATTTCTGTCTCCGCGCGAAGACTTCGAAGTGAGCGGCCCTGCACGACTGAGGAAAGCTCCGTTGTCAATGCGGCGTCAGCGATCGTGGGAGCATCGGGTGTCCGTTCCGATTCCGCGATACTCACTGTCTTACCCTTAACCTGAGATTCACTCATAGATTCATCCTCACGGCCAGTGCCTGGCCCTTTACAACCCGGGCACCCCTTTCGCTCGGGGTATTTGGCTTTTGCATTCGTTTCTGCAGGAGACGCGGCCACGCCCCTCGAATCTGTCCTATCTCGTAGCTTCGCCCTCTGAGTCACATGCCGTGACCCCAGGGTAGTGTTTTCCCAACGTGAGTTCTGCCCGCTTTGTATAGACACGTTTCGGCCAGAACGTGACGTTACAGCCGTTTTGGTTAAGGGGGGAGTTGCTTCAAGCGCTAATTCAGCGACGCACCGCCGTCGGGGCGGACGGTACGAAAAGTGGGGTCAGACTATCGGGGTTTGCAATTTACTGCAAGAGGTCAAAAAGCTTAGTGACCAAAGTCTCTAGAATCAGAATGGTGAACCTAAACGCTGCATTCACAATCATTTAGAGAATAAAGACTCCAGTGGTTTTGAGCCGCCGAACCACCCTGATCCGCTCCTAAATCGTAGCTTTTCGCAGAGGTTCTCACCTCGCCAATATTGCACTCACAACTCATAATTCTCGGTAGGTTTTTGCTGCCGGCTGTTGACGGCGCATAACTGTGTCTTAGCCGCCGATTGTTTAAGAAAAACATACTGTTTCCTGACTGTTGACTGCAGTCTTTTCTCTCCTCCCCTGCGCCAGGGAAAGCTGCTAGAGTATGGTTTAGTGGTGATTGTGCCCCAGTTCAGTGGCCCTCTTACATGCGACACTGGGAAACGATTCCTGGCAGGACAGGACGACACCACGGCTCCCCTCTACATCCAATGTTGCTGAGCAGAATAGGCATTCTTATCGATCTACGCATGGGAGTGGAATGATGCGACTAGCCGTTGTGGGTTCAGGGTACGTGGGTTTGGTTGCCGGAGCTTGTTTCGCCGATCTCGGGCACAATGTCATTCTGGTCGACAACGACCAGCAAAAGCTGACGGCGCTCAAGAACGCCGAAGTGCCGATTCACGAGCAGTTCCTTACTGAATTGCTGGAACGGCACCGCGGCACACGGCTGAGCTTTTCCGACGACCTGCAGGGAGCCGTCCGGGTGAGTGCTGCTGTTTTTATCGCCGTGGGAACACCACCTACAGGAACCGGCGATGCGGACCTCTCTTACGTGGAATCCGTAGCACGCGAAATTTCCGGCGCCATTAACGGCCATGGCTACAAGCTAGTGGTGGAAAAGAGTACGGTTCCGGTTTACACCAGCGACTGGGTACGCCGAATTATCCTCCGCAATCACGCCGATGCCGACGCTTTTGATGTCGCCTCCAACCCGGAGTTCCTGCGCGAGGGCACAGCCGTCATTGACTTCCTCTATCCCGATCGTATTGTCGTCGGTGCTGACAGTGAACGCGCCGCGGCGGTACTACGCGAGATCTATGCGCCCCTGACCGACGGCAGCTATTACAAGCGAGCGGATGCGATTCCCGGACCGGATCGCGCCGTAATTCCCGCTCCGATTATCGTCACCAGCACCAAGAGCGCGGAGCTGATTAAGCATGCCTCAAACGCCTTCCTGGCGATGAAGATTTCCTTTATCAATGCGGTCGCCTCCATCTGTGAATCGGTCGGCGCCAGCGTCCAACAGGTGACCCAAGGCATTGGCACTGACTCGCGCATCGGTCCTCGTTTTCTGAATCCTGGAATCGGCTATGGCGGATCGTGCTTCCCTAAAGATCTGATGGCTTTCCGCTCGGTGGCCCGGGAATGTGGTTACGATTTTCGCTTGCTCGACGAAGTGATCCGCATCAATGAGGAGCAGAGGCATCGCTTCCTTCGCAAGGTACGCAGCGCGCTTTGGACGCTTCGCGGCAAACGCCTTGCGGTGCTGGGACTGGCATTCAAGGGCGGCACTGACGACATTCGCGAGTCACCCGCAATACTCCTGATCCAATCATTACTGAAGGAAGGCTCGCGCATTGTCGCCTACGATCCTGCGGCCATGGAACGAGCGCGTGAGATCTTTGGCAACAGTATCGATTATGCCGAGGGCCCATACGAAGCGGCCGATCAAGCTGACGCTTTGCTGTTGCTCACTGAGTGGGAGGAGTTCGCGAATCTGGATTTGCTCCGGCTGCACGGCTGCTTGCAATATCCCATCGTAATCGACGGTCGCAATCTCTATCATCCCGAAACGATGGCCGAGCACGGGTTCACCTACTACAGTGTGGGGCGCGCTCCTGCCGTAAGCGAGAAACTGTCGGCAGCAGCCAATCCCTCTGCGGGCAATCGTAAATAGGTATGAGTAAAGAACGCGCGCTGGTTACCGGCGGGGCCGGATTTCTTGCCTCCCACCTTTGCGACGCTCTGCTTGGCCAGGGCTATTCCGTCATCGCCATCGACAACCTGCTCACCGGATCGATGCGGAACCTGCAGCACTTGCAGAATGACAGCCGCTTTGAGTTCCGGCAGCTCGACATTCGTCAACCCTTTGATTGCGGCAAAGTGGATTATGTCTTTCACTTTGCCTGCCCCGCCAGCCCTGTAGATTACATGACCCACGGCATTGCTACCCTGGAAGTTGGATCTCTGGGCACGTTTCATGCGCTCGAGGTCGCGAAAAAATACGGGGCCAAGTATCTGATTTCTTCCACCTCCGAGTGCTACGGCGATCCTCTGCAGCATCCCCAGAAAGAAAGCTATTGGGGCAACGTGAATCCGATCGGTCCGCGTTCCGTGTATGACGAGGCCAAACGCTTTTCCGAAGCCGTGACGATGGCCTATCGTCGCTACCATAATGTGGATACGCGCATCGTCCGGATCTTTAACACTTACGGCCCGCGTATGCAGCTGAGCGATGGCCGCGTAGTGCCAAATTTTATGAAGCAGGCGCTGCGCGGTGAGCCCTTGACGGTCTACGGCGATGGCAGCCAGACTCGCAGTTTCTGCTATGTAAGCGACGAGATTGAGGGATTCATCCGGCTGGCAAAATCTTCCGAACACGAGCCCGTAAACATTGGCAACCCTGATGAATTCACGATCCTGGAATGTGCGGAGAAAGTGCTGGCAGTGACCGGATCGAAGAGCGAGATCCGCTACGAACCCCTGCCGCAAGATGATCCCAAGCAGCGTCGGCCGGACATCAGCAAAGCGAAGCGGTTGCTGGGCTGGGAGCCGAAGATTGATCTGGACACAGGCCTGCGCATGTCGCTCAACTACTTTCAGCAGATGGTTGCACTGCTGCACTCATCCGTAGCAAGTCAGTAGCGTTTGCTCGAAATGGAAGGCGCCGCTTCAGGAGTGCCGTAAATCTCATTAGAAGGCTGTGGCCTTGACGACCCGAAGCGAAACGCCCCGGCCACGAAAAGCTCGTTCCCATACGCAGTGGTTCCTGCAACACTGGATCCTGCCGCACACGTCACGATGCAGCCGTGAGCTGCCGATAGTCAGAACTGCCCAGTCGAAGGATGACCGCAGCAATGCCTGAACCGATACGCATGGACCGCAAAGGCGCCGAGCCGACCGACCCATCCGAGAGCGGCGCGCCTAGTACGGCAACGCAGCGGCTCAATGCCTGGCTGAGGGATTTGATTGAAGCGGGTGGCAGTGATCTGCTGTTGGTGCCCGGCTCACCGGCGGCAATCCGGTTTGAAGGTGAACTACGCACGATCGATGATGACGCGCTCGACGGCAGTCAAATTGAGGCGGCTGTATTGCCAGTACTGGCGCCTCGAGCTGCCGCAATGTTCCGCGACGTACAAATTGCGGACGCTTCGTACCGAATTGAAGGCGTGGGTCGGTTTCGTATCAATCTGCACCGAGAGCGGGGCCAGACCGCAGCTGCGATACGCGCTTTGCCGTCGAAAATTCCGGTACTGTCCGACCTGAATCTCCCATCCGGCATTGAAGCCCTGGCGCCGCTTACCCGGGGGCTGGTGCTGATCGGCGGGGCCGCAGGATCAGGCAAGACAACCACGTTGGCGGCCCTGGTCCATGAGATTAATCGGAGCGAGGCCCGCCACATCATTACTATCGAAGACCCTGTCGAATACGAGCACCCGCACCTGAAAAGCGTCCTGGAACAGGTTGAGATTGGCACCGACGCCCCGGATTTTCCTACTGCGCTCAGAGCGGCTCTCCGGCAGGCACCGGATATCGTGGTGGTGGGGGAGATGCGCGATCCTGAAACGATGAGAATCGCGGTCGCAGCGGCTGAAACCGGACACCTCGTCCTTTCTACCTTACACACCACTGACGTGGCTTCCACGATCTCGCGAATCTCTGATTCCTTCCCAGCAGAACGGCAGAACACGATTCGCCAGGAACTCGCGATGGCGCTTTCTGCGGTGGTAGTGCAAGTACTCGTGCCCAGTAAACGCGGTGGCCGGGTCCCGGCGGCTGAGCTGCTGATCGTCGGCTACGGGGCGCGCCAGCACATCCGACGCAACGCTCTGCAGCATATCCAGCAGGAAATCACGATGTCGAAAAGCAAGGGCTCATTCAGTCTCGAGGAATCCCTGGCAGGGCTCGTGCGCAGCGGGCATCTGGATCGGGAAGATGCGCTTGGGTACGCAACTCATCCAGATGATCTGAGCAGTTTGCTTAAGAACTAGAAGCGAGAGGCCGGAGTGAACCGCAAGCGCGCGCCTAGTGAATGGTCTTCGTCTTCCGCGACATGTAATCCATCAGCAGGTACTTTCCGAGCGTGTAAGGGGTGGTGAAATAGGCCTTGCCTCGGCACATTTCCGTGACCTTCTGGACAAATTGCACCAAGCCATAATCCGAAGCGAGCATAAACGTGTTAATGAGAACGCCTGCTCTCTTACACTTGGAAACTTCTTCCAGCGTCTGGCTCACGACGAGAGGATCCAGACCAAAGGCATTCTTGTAGATTCGCCCGTCTTCGAGCGTAAGCGCCGAGGGCTTGCCGTCCGTAATCATGACGATTTGCTTCATGTCCTTTCGCTGGCGTTGCAGGATGCGCTGTGCCAGCCGGAGGCCTTCGCGCGTATTGGTGTAATACGGTCCAACTTTCACCCGCGCTAACTGCGACAGAGGCATTTCTTCGGCGGAGTCATGAAAAAGAATCAAGGAAAGCGAGTCTCCCGGATACTGTGTGCGAATCAAGTGCGAGAGCGCCATAGCCACTTTTTTGGCCGGGGTGAAACGGTCTTCCCCGTACAAGATCATGGAATGAGAGCAATCGAGCATGAGGACGGTCGCGCAAGACGACTGGTACTCGCACTGATGTACCTGGAGATCGGAATACTCAATGTTGAGGGGCATTCCCAAACCCTCGCGCTGGATCGCATTGGATAGCGTCGCGGTCGTATCGAGATTCAAGGTGTCGCCAAACTCGTAGGTCTTCGAAGCGCCGCTGGATTCGATGCCGGTCGCCAAGTCACGGGTGTCGTGCCGGCCAAAACTCGATTTGCCCAGCGATCCGAGAAGATCGCGAAGAGACTTGAAACCAAGAAAGTCGAGGCTTTTATCAGTGATTTCGAACTTGGCCTGCTGCTGCGCGTCCCCGGTCTGCCCTCCCACGCTCGACTGTTTCGAAGGATCCTGTGGCTCATTAATGGAGATGTAGTCTTCCTGCTGCATGCGCTCGATCAGCTTTTCGATCAGTTCCTCAAGCGAGCCATCCATCTGCATCTGCTGCAAGCGCTCCCGCGTTTGTTCGTCCAGGAAATCGCCGTTCATCAGGGCAGCTTCGAGCGCCTGGCGGAGTTCTTCCAACGTCTGTTCACCATCGGGCATCTCGTACATCATGTAATTCTGGAATCCGCTCTGGAGGAAATAGTCGGAAAGTGCGCTGAGCAGGTCTTCCATGCTCATTTCGCTTGCCGGATCGGGCACGTATTTGCTGTAGCGAATGCGTTTCATCGAAAGTAGCCAGTCTCAACTTCAGAAGCGGTCAGCACCAGCAAACAGCGGCGTCGTCCCGCGCCTGCCTAAAAGACGAACATCTCCGCCGTTTCTCTAATTGAAGGTCCTCCGGGGACGGTACGGCGGATCCTCGCGCTCGAACGGCTTCTCGGGACGCTTCGGCGGCTTCTCGCCGGCCGTGAACACGCGCTCCTCACTGCGCCCGATGCGCTTGTGAGCGTACAGTCCCTCCAGGATGAACTCCGCCGCGGAGACTTGCGTCTCAACCTCATCCTTCGGTCCCGCTCCGGCTTTGCCGAGCTTGTCCATCAGGCCCTGAATACCGCATAGTGCCTGCAGGACGTCAGCAGCGCCAGAGCCATCCGTCAGCTGGATTTCCCCTCCTAGATCGAACCATTGCACAACTTGTTGCATATTGACGCCGGTGAAGTACTCGTCGTATGTCTTCGCCACCGCCGTCCGGATCAGTTCCCGAGCAACGTTGTCAGCACCCTTGATTTCGCCTTCGTACTCGAGTTCCAGCTTTCCCGTGATCGCGGGCATGGCGGAGTAGATGTCACCGATCCTCGGCACAACCAGGTTCTCGCCATGTCGGATAGCCCGGCGCTCGGCGTTGGAAATCACATTTTCCATAACGGAGATGGGAAGGCGTTGGCTTACCCCGGAACGTTTGTCGATGCGTTTATCTTCACGCGCGACAAAGGCGACCCGCTCAATGACCTCCTGCACATACTTGGGGACATGTAACCGATTTCCATTGCGCGCAGTCCAAGCCTCTTGCGAGGTGATCGCAATACCCTCGTCAACGCTGGCCGGGTAATGGGTTCGAATCTCCGAGCCAATGCGATCCTTCAGCGGGGTTATGATTTTCCCGCGTGCGGTGTAGTCTTCCGGGTTAGCGCTGAAAACTAACGCAACATCCAAGGGCAGCCGAATGGGATAGCCCTTAATTTGCACGTCGCCTTCCTGCATGATGTTGAATAATCCGACCTGGATCTTTCCCGCCAAGTCCGGCAGTTCGTTTATGGCGAAGATGCCGCGATTGGCACGGGGCAACAGTCCATAGTGGACGGTCAGTTCGCTACTGAGCTCGTGTCCCCCTCGCGCCGCCTTGATGGGATCAATATCCCCGATCAAGTCGGCAATAGTGACATCGGGTGTTGCCAGCTTTTCGACGTACCGTTCCTCCGGCTTCAGATAAGCAATGGGAGTAGCATCTCCCTCTCTGGCTTCCAGCTCGCGGCAGCGGCGGCAAATCGGCGCATACGGATTGTCATGAATCTCGCAACCAGCGATGAACGGCATCTCGGGGTCGAGAAGACCGGTGAGCGCGCGCAGAATGCGGCTCTTTGCCTGGCCACGTAATCCCAACAGGATGAAGTTGTGCCGGGAGAGGATCGCATTCACGATTTGCGGCACGACGGTGTCGTCGTACCCTACAATCCCCGGGAAAATCGGGCCCTCCTGGCGAAGCTTTTTGACCAGATTGTCGCGCAGTTCATCCTTTACTTTGTGAGTACGTAAACGTTGTTCGGAGAAGGGACTGCGGCGAAGTTCGCCGAGCGTCCGCGGAAGACTCATGAAAGGAAACCCCCAAATCTACAACTGTGGCTCGATTATACGCCCGCATGCAAAATGCTTTTGTGTGATGCGACGGATCAGTTGGAAGGATGCGTTATGGCTGCTCAGAGTAGCGTAAGAGGCTCGCGGCAGAGCCCGGACGAAGACGTCGGCTCGCGCTAATGCGCGTGTCCGTTTCCCCCGGCTTTCTGTCGCGCGCGCACGGCGTGAGTGAGCCGGGGAAGAATTACTCGAAAGTATTTGATTACCGCCTCCATGCGACTGGATTCCGAGCGCATTCCAAGCAAGCTCTGCTTGAAATCCAAATCTAAAGGCAATGATCCTGCGAGGTAAAAGGAGAGCGGCGATTCGGACTCTTGCGGCAAGTCTTGCTTGGCGCCTGCCAATGCCAAAATTTCTCCGTGTAACCTGATGGCTTCTTCAACTTCTTCCTTTGTGGCCTGCTGGTGATCGTCTTCGATGTAAATTACGTTGGCACGAAGGAACGACCTCTCCTGGTTCACATCGACCACCTCAAAGCGCTTGCGGCCTTCGGTAACGATATCCATTCGGCCGTCGTCGTAGGTTTTGGTCACGGCAACGATCTCGGCCGTGCACCCGATTTCGGCGACTCCCTCTTCCTGCGCGCGCACGATTCCAAAAGAAGACTTTTGCGAAAGGCACTCTGCCAGCATCTCCTTGTAGCGCGGTTCGAAAATGTGCAAGGGTAACGGCGTTCCTGGCAAGAGAACAACCTCAAGGGGAAACAATGGAATCAACGAACTCACCGCGGCCTCCCGGGCCACCGTCCTTCGATGGGCCACCGCATGTTCGATTGTACGCCAGCACTTGACTTCGCATCCGCGGGCAGAATACAAGCACGAGATGCAAACTGCCGGAAAGATTGTGGTCGTAACTGGCGCCTCAATGGGCATCGGCGAAGCAATCGCAAAGATCTTCGCCGATCATTGTGGGACTGTCGTCATGTTGTCACGCGACGCCGCACGCGCCGAGGCAGCCCAGGCACGCGTCGGGCATCCTGATAGAACCGTGGCGCTTGCGTGCGACGTTCGCCATCGCGAAGAAATCGAACGCGTAGTGCACCTGACACTACACCACTTTCAGCGCATAGATGTGTGGGTCAACAATGCCGGTTACGGTCTGCGCGATCGCGTTGACAGTATGGATTGGGCGGCATTCCGCGACATATTCGAAACCAACTTCTTCGGAACGGTTGCCGGCATGCAGGTGGTGATTCCCACCATGCGGCAGCAGGGGGCCGGAACGATCATCAATGTCTCCAGCGTAGCCGGTCACCTTCCCTTACCTTACAGCGCCGCCTATTCAGCCACCAAGTTCGCGATGAACGCCATTGGCAAGGCAGCCAGACTCGAACTCCTGAATTCAGGCATTCACGTCATGACGGTCTGCCCGGGATATGTGAGGACCAATTTCTCGGCCAATATTGTTCGAGGACCGGATGCCAAACAAGTCCGCCCGGCAACCAATCGAGGCATCACGGCTGAGCGAGTGGCGCGAGCGACTCTCGACGGCTATCGAAAGCATAAGAGAGAAGTGGTCGTGCCGTGGACGATGCACCCGGTTATCAAACTGTACCAACTCTTTCCTGGGGTTGTGGACTGGGGAATGACCCGGATGCTACGCCGCCGATCTTAGCCCGCCAGAATCAAGGCCACCCGTCAATTCATCTCATCCAGCATGGCCTGCATTTCTGAGAGAGCGTGAGCGTTGCCGGTGCGACGCGCGCAGTCGATTCCATCGCTGAGCATATTTTTGGCTTCGTCATTCCGTCCAGCGCGCGCTAATGTTTGAGCCGCCATAAAATATCCGGCAGTATAGTCGGGATTAGTTTCGAGCAACTTATGAAACTCTGCCAGAGCGCGCTCGCTGTCGCCCTGGTTGGAGTACTCCATCGCCAGACCGTAGCGGGCGAATGCGTCACTCGGGTCCTGTTCAAGAATTTCACTCAGCATGGCTACTCGGTTCATGGGCAGGTCCTGCTCTGTTTTTATCCTCAGACGGGTAGCTTACATGGAAGGGCGCCCGGTCGTACAATGGCGAGCAGAGCGACAACTTTTTACGCAATCTGGAACGGACGCCTTGGCCTGCCCTTTTTTTATGCCAACCCGAAAATGCGAAGAGGCAGCATGGCTTCACCCTGCCCGCCTGCCATTGGGCGCGGGATGGCAAGGAATCTGTACAGCACACCCGGATCGGGAAGTAGTTCCCAGTGATTTTCAACTGCAGGCCTTCTGCAATCTGGGATATGCAAAGCAGTGCCCGCATCTTCCGGTGGAGCGAACCAGCGATGCGGTTCGTTTCTGTGTCTCGCAAGATTGCGAAGGCCGAATAGTGATCTCATATGTCTGCGAGTCAGGGCACGCCCCAGCGGGCCACGGCACGCTCGAATATGACGCCCTCGCATTACGGTGGGTTCGTATTCACTCCGACGCACGCATTCAAAAGATGGCCGAATGTCATTTGGAAATGTACTTATCAAGAACAAAGCCCGGAAGCTTCGATACCATTTCGAGTGACTCATGAACCAGAACGATCACGATCAGGATTTCCCGCTGCAACCCCGCTCAGTTCGAGATTCGCAATCAGAAATGGCCGAAATAGTTCTGCCCAACGACGCCAATCCTCTGGGCGCGCTTCTCGGCGGACGTCTCATGCATTGGATTGACCTTGCCGGCGCCATGGCCGCTCACCGGCACTCGCGGCAATACGTGGTCACCGCTTCCATCGATCACCTGGATTTTCTGGTGCCCGTCCGGATTGGCGATATGGTGATTCTTCGCTCGTCAGTAAACCGTGTCTTTCACAGTTCTATGGAGGTTGGAGTGAAAGTATGGGTGGAAGACTACATTCACAACAACTGCCAGCACGTGAGTTCTGCGCACCTGACCTTTGTTGCCGTCGATCGCGAAGGTCATCGGGTTGCCGTCCCACCGGTGGTGCCGGAAACGGACGAACAGCAGCGCCGCTACAATGATGCCGGACGGCGTCGCGAGCTCCGCCGTATAGAGCTGGAGCGTCGAAAGAAAGTAGGGCGATAGGAAGTCCGTTGTGATGGGCGTCACATCGCCGCGGTCGCTGGCTGCATAGCATGGTTTTTCCGAATTTCCCTGAGCAGCCATTATGGATAGCGCACTCCTGGTTCACCGCCTGCACTTCGCGTTTACTGTTACCTTTCATTACCTGTTCCCACAGCTCACCATGGGACTCGCACCGCTGATCGTGGTGCTGAAGACGCTTGCCCTGCGCACTAAACAGTCCCAGTACGACGAGGCAGCACGCTTCTGGGCACGGATCTTCGGGATCAACTTCGTGCTGGGCGTAGTGACTGGCATTCCGATGGAATTCCAGTTCGGCACCAACTGGTCTCACTTCTCGCGTTACGCAGGGGGCGTAATCGGCCAGACGCTGGCAATGGAGGGCATGTTCGCTTTTTTTCTGGAGTCGGCCTTTCTCGGTCTTTTCCTCTACGGTGAAAAGCGGCTTAGCCCTCGCGGACACTGGTGGTCAGCACTGGCGGTGTTTTTCGGATCATGGTTGTCGGGCTTCTTCATTATTGCCACCGATGCCTGGATGCAGAATCCGGTCGGGTATGTTACAAGCCCGGACGGTTCGGTCCAGCTTTCGAGTTTTTGGCAGTTGGTCTTGAATCCATGGGCGGGGTGGCAATACGCCCACAATATGAGCGGAGCGGTTATCACTGGCTCGTTCGTGATGGCGTCGATCGGAGCGTTTTATTTGCTCTGGGGCAAGCACGTTGAGCACGGGCGCATTTTCGTCAGGACAGGGGTGTTCGCCGGGTGTATTTTCAGCCTATTGCAGCTGTTCCCCACCGGAGATGCGCAGGGGAGGATGGTGGCACACCATCAACCAGTCACATTAGCCGCGATGGAATCCCTGTTTCACAGCGGCCCCGGAGCGCCGCTTGTGATCATTGGCCAACCCAACGTAGATAACAAAACCATCGATAATCCGATCCTTGTTCCCAAGATGCTCAGCTTCTTAACCTACCGCCGCTGGAACGCACACATGCAAGGACTGGACGTATTCCCGCAGGACGCGTGGCCAGAGAACATCCCGCTTCTCTACTACAGCTATCACATCATGGTGGGATTGGGGACACTGTTCATCGCAATCATGGTGCTGTCAGTATTCCTTATGTGGCGGGGCAAACTGTTTGCGGCCCGGTGGATGTTGTGGGTTCTCCTGCTGAGCCTGCCGTTTCCTTATATCGCCAATACCGCAGGCTGGATGACGGCAGAACTGGGCCGGCAACCCTGGCTGGTGTACGGCCTGTTCCGCACCATCGACGGATATTCCAAGCGCGTGTCGGCGGGAAACGGGATGTTCACTCTGTTGGGCTTCATGGGTATGTACATGTTGCTCGGCATCCTATTCCTGTTCCTGGTCCATCGCGAGATTGAGCAAGGCCCGGAGAAGCTTCCGGCCAGTGCCCCACAATTCACACGTGCAGCAAATGCCGACTAGGGGTGTCTTCGCCTTATGGAAACAGCATGGTTCATTATCGTCGCGGTAATGGTTACGGCGTATGTCATTCTTGATGGTTTTGATATAGGAACCGGGGCAATCTATCTCTTTGTCGCGAGAAGTGGCACCGAGCGGCAGATGCTTTTGCGGGCGATTGGGCCGGTATGGGACGGAAATGAAGTTTGGCTGCTTGCTGCCGGCGGAACGCTCTATTTCGCGTTTCCCTTGCTTTACGCCTCCAGTTTCAGCGGCTTTTATCTGCCTCTCATGATGGTTTTGTGGCTGCTCATGTTGCGCGCGATCGGCATCGAGTTCCGGGCCCACATGGAAAATCCAGTATGGCAGGGCTTTTTCGATGTGATCTTCTGCGTTGCTAGTATTCTTCTTGCCATTTTCTTTGGAGCGGCTCTGGGAAACGTCATTCGTGGCGTTCCGCTCGGACGTGATGGATATTTTTTTGAGGCTTTGTGGACGAACTTTCGCGTAGGACCCAATCCCGGCATTCTTGATTGGTATACGGTCATGGCCGGCGTAGTGGCCCTGGTCACGCTGATTGTGCACGGCGCGTTGTACATCGCGATCAAGACTGAGGGCGAAGTGGCTCGCCGAGCTTCCTCAACCGCGATCACGCTTTGGCCGGTACAGTTGTTGCTGACCTTCATCAGCCTCGTCGCCACTTGCCTGGTGCGTCCGCAAGTACTGACGAACTACAGGGCTTATCCAATTGCTTTTCTGATCCCGATTGTGGTTCTGGCCAGTCTTACCATGATGCTCTGGGCGGTTCGAGTGGAAAAAGGGAAAGTCGCGTTCACCGCCTCCGGTGTTTACATAGCAGGAATGCTGGTCGGCGCCGCGTTCGCGCTCTATCCACAAGTCCTGCCCGCAAGCACCGATCCATCCTACAGCCTCACTATTCAAAACACTGCGGCAGGAGCACATGGTCTCACCGTCGGGCTCGTATGGTGGACCATCGGCATGGTCCTGTCGTTCGGATATTTCGTTTTCATCTACCGAATGTTCCGGGGCAAAGTACGGCTGGAGGACGCCGGGCACTAAGCCGGTGTTGAAGCCCGAATACCTCATCAAGCACGGAAGCGCCACCGTCGGCCTCCCGTGTTTTGCCATTCTGACAGCACACGCGAAGCTTCGCTTCGTCTACACTATCCGCGCCATGAGTTCTCGTTTGAAAAACAAGGTGGCGATCGTCACCGGGGCGGGGAGTGGAATCGGACGCGCATGTGCTCTCGCTTTCAGCCGCGAGGGCGCACAGGTGGTCCTGGCAGGTCGCCGCAAAGATCGGCTCGAAAGTTTGGCTAAGGAGATTGGTGGCTCGGCAATCGCGGTATCCACCGACCTGGCGGCTGAAGCTGACATAACCGCATTACTCCAACACACAATCTCTCACTTCCAATACGTCAACGTGCTGCTCAACAACGCCGGCTTGCTGCACATCGGAACCGCCGAGCAGATCACGCCTGAGCAATGGGACGAAACGTTCAACGTGAATGTCCGCGGGTTGTGGTTGCTTTCGCGGGCCGTGCTGCCCGAAATGCGCAAGTGCCGGGGCGGATCCATAATCAACATGGCTTCCGTGCTGGGCGTCAATGGAGCCCGGAATCGCGCGACGTACGCGGCATCAAAGGGGGCGGTCGTGCTCCTCACCAAGTGCATGGCCATCGATCACGGTGATGAGAACATTCGAGTGAACGCGATCTGTCCGTCTTTCGTCGAAACCGAGCTGACGGCCAAAGTGATTCAGAGCGCGGCCGATCCGACGGGTGTTCGTCATGAACGCACGGCGGTTCATCCCATTGGCCGCCTCGGAAAACCCGAAGACGTAGCAGGCATGGCCGTGTACCTGGCGAGCGACGAGTCGTCGTGGGTTACAGGCGCAATTCTGCCCGTGGATGGCGGATACCTCGCGGTATGAAAAGTAGATTGCGTCGGCCCAGAGCTGGTGGAAGGCCTGGATCGTGGGCCATGCCGTCACAGCTTCGTGTGATACACCTGTATAATCGGCTTATCACCGCAAACGTTTTTTCCCGGAAGGTACCCTTTTGAGCGGACATACGCATTCCCATCCCGGTCAGCCTCCATCCCCGCAATCCATCCCTGGAGTCGGAACGATCATTGCCGTCGGTTCCGGCAAAGGTGGAGTGGGCAAGACCACGCTCGCAGTGAATCTTGCCGTCGCCCTCGGCAAACTCGGGTACAAGGTTGGACTGCTCGATGCCGATATCTACGGCCCGAACGTTCCGCTCATGCTGGGCACGAACGCTCAACCCAAAGCCGGCATCGACAACCGTATCGAGCCTATCCAGGCGATGGGGCTGAAGGTGATCTCGGTGGGATTCCTGAATCCCGGCGACAAGCCGATTATCTGGCGAGGTCCGATGCTGCACCAGATCATTCGCCAGTTCCTCGGCTCAGTGGAATGGGGCCAGCTCGACTACCTGATCATTGACCTTCCTCCGGGAACAGGTGACGTGGCGCTCTCGCTCGTGCAAACGGTGCCCCTGACGGGCGCGGTTGTCGTTTCAACCCCCTCGGATGTCTCCCTTCAGGATGCGCGCAAGGCGATCGAAATGTTTCGTCAGATGAAGGTGGATGTCATAGGTGTGGTCGAGAATATGAGCTACTTTGTATGTCCGCATTGCAACCACGAAGTGGACATTTTCTCCCGGGGCGGAGCGGAAAAGACGGCCAAGAACTTCAATGTTCCCTTCCTGGGAAACATCCAATTGGATCCAGATATTCGCAAGGCGGGAGATAGCGGACGTCCTGCCGTGCTGGAAGGCGAGGATTCACCGCACGCCAAGTCGCTTTACGAGTTCACCCGACGAGTGATGGACAGGGCGAATGAAATTAAAGCCAGCGCGCCGGAAAGCGTGATCCAGATTCAGTGATATGCGCGTTGTGACCGTGTGACTCAGCGATTCTGCCGTCCCCGTCACCAGCTACCCATTCTTGGGTCCCTCCCGTCGACCGCGGCAGCCGTCCAGTTCCCCAAAGGTCTGCGCTTTCCGAGCCTGCTTAATTTGAAGTAGGGCTGCGGGTCTTTGTCACCGAGCACCAACTCAGACATCATCTCCCCAATAAGAGGCCCGTGTTTGAACCCATGTCCGGAGCCACCTCCCAGCAGCCAAATGTTTTCAGCACCCGGATGGCGATCAATGATGAAATGGCTGTCTGGAGTCTGCTCGTACTGACAAACGCGGGTTTCAAGTAGGGGTGCATTTTTCATTTCGGGAAAGCGCAATGCGAGATATCCGCGGATCGCACGCAGGCTGTCCGGATTAACCACTCGTTGGCCGGTGGTGGGGTCGAAGGTCGGGCCCCGCGTGTCATCGGCAATTTTGAAGCCGCGGCCCTGGTTTCCAGGAATGCCATAGCGGAAGCGATCACGATGCTCGGCCCACACTGGCAACGATTGGTCGTCCATGGGGATGCCGGCCGGAGTGCCGAAAAAGAATACGTCCTGCTTGGTTGGGCGTACCCACCCGCCAACGGTTTTCGGAAATAGCTTGCCTAGCCAAGGTCCGCAGGCGAACACATACTTATCGCCCGTGATGGTTGAGCCGTCGGCTAAATGCAACGACTTCCACCCTGTTTCCAATTCGTCGGCGAGAACGGCAAGTGGACGATAATCTCCGCCCTGTACACGAAAAGCTTCCATAACCGCCTGGCACGATGTCCGCGCTACCAGGTATCCGGATTCCGGTTCAAATATTCCCCAGTGCACGCCATCGAGGTTAATCTGCGGCCAGCGTTTCGCAATGTCACGCGCGAGCAGTTCCTGGTGTTTGATCTTCGCCGCTCGCAGCATCTCTACCGAACCTCGCTCGAAGCTATCCTCGTCACTGGCTGCCATCCACAGGACGCCAGTGCGGAACAAAAACCTCCGCTTCCATTTGCGCTCGTGTTCATCCCAAAGGGAAAATGCCCTCGCGGTCATCTCGGTGTACGGAGACTTGGGGCCGTATGTCCCCCGAATGACGCGCGTCTCTCCTCCCGAGGAAGCACGTGAGTTCCCGGGTCCCCATGCATCGAGCAAGGTGACACGCGCACCCCGGCCGAGAAGATACAGGGCGGTCCAACCACCAAACGCGCCCGCGCCTATGACCACTACATGAGGTTTTCTAGCCATTTTTGTATGGGATCTCTGAATCATATCGGAAAGCACTCAATCTCGTTGAGTGCTAATCGCTTGACACATACTCCACCGCTTCCTAGAATCCCTGCATAGAGGTAACGGCAGGAATCGTTTCCTAAGTATCTGCATCTAAATTACTTACATAGATTGTGGCTATACAGCGTCGATTCAGCTAAGGCAGGGTCTAGCATGCCAGCATCCGGTCCGGTGGGTGAAAGGGAACGTGAAATCCTTACGGCGATTGTGGAAACGTTTATTTCCACGGGAGAGCCGGTGGGGTCTCGTACACTTGCGCGCGGCAACCGGGAAGGCCTGAGTCCCGCCACTATCCGCAATGTAATGGCTGACCTGTCGGATTCGGGATTTCTCGAGCAGCCTCACACTTCGGCCGGACGGGTACCAACACCGGAGGCTTTCCGCTATTACGTTGAGCAGATTACGGGCACGGCCCGGCTGTCGGAAGAAGACCAGGGCATGATTCAAGTCAACCTGGCCGGGGCGTCGGATGTGCAAGAGTTCATGGAACGCACTTCCCACGTGCTCTCGCTGATCTCGCGGAACGTGGGTGTAACCATCGCGATGGCTGGGTCGCGGAACGCCTTGGAGCATGTGTATTTCTCCCGGTTAGGCGATCAGAAGGTACTTGCGGTCGTGGTAACCCGTTCAGGCGTAGTCCGGGACCGCGTGTTGCGCATGGATATCTCGCAGGCGGATCTCGACCTTGCAGCCCGCTACATCAACGAGAATTTCCGGGGCTGGACAATGGAAGATTTGCGCGCCGAACTGCTGCGCCGCATCGAAAAGGAGCGCAACGAGTACGACCGCTTAATGAAATCGATCGAGCAGCTCTACCGGCAAGGGGCGCTGACTTCGGAGCCAACCTCACATACCGTGTTTGTGGAAGGTGCGGCGAATCTGGTTGCTGGCGAACAAGACCGCCAGCGCTTGCAAGACCTGCTGAAGACACTGGAAGAGAAACAACGCATGGCAGAGTTGTTGGGGGCTTACCTCGATGCGAAACAAGAGGCCGTGCGAGTAGTGATCGGACTCGATCAGAAGTTACCATCGCTGAGCAACCTGGTGCTGATTGGGGCACCTGCGCGCGTGGGGAGCGAGGTCCGAGGGTCGTTGGCGGTCATTGGACCGACGAGGATGGACTATCAGCACACGATCACCGCAGTCTCCTATATCGCCCGGTTGTTTGACCAAATCTTGAATGAAAACGAGTGAGCGGTAATCATGGCTAGAGGGAACGGAAAATCGGAAGTGGAACCACAGGATCTGGATATTAATCACGAGCTGCCGGCAGCGGACGACACTAGTTCTTCGGAGGATCAGATCACCGAAACCGCGCAGACAACGATTTCTGAGCAGCAGTCGGAACTGCAGAAGCTCCGGGCGGAGCGGGACAGTCTGGTTGACCGCCTGGCTCGGCTGCAGGCGGAATTCGAAAATGCTCGGAAACGCGCGGCCCGAGAACAGCACGAGTTCCGCGAGTATGCCATTGCTGATGCTGTCAAGGCATTGCTGCCCATCATGGATAGCTTCCAGCGAGCTCTGCAGTCCGGCTCTCAAGCCGGCGAATTTCACAGCGGCGTGGAACTGATCTACCGCCAGCTTCAGGACGCTCTCGGCAAACTGGGCGTTACCCCCATCCCAGCTAAAGGCGAACCTTTCGACCCGCGTTTTCACCAGGCAATCGAGATGGTGGACAGCAACGAGGTGAAAGATCAGCATGTAGTGGACGAGTTGCAGAGCGGCTACAAGATTAAGGATCGTCTGTTGCGGCCCGCGATGGTCCGGGTCGCAAGAAACACCCGGTAGGTTCCCCTAAACTAAAAATTTGGAGAGGCAGGGAAGGTTTATTCTGACGAGCAACGGAAAACGCGACTATTACGAGGTTCTCGGGCTTACGCGCACGTGCACCGAACAGGAGGTCAAGAGCGCGTATCGCAAAATGGCGATGCAGTACCATCCCGACCGCAACCCGAACAATCCCGATGCGGAAGAGAAATTCAAAGAGGTAACTGAGGCCTACGCCGTATTGGCGGACAGCCAAAAGCGCTCGCTCTACGATCGTTATGGCCACGCCGGGGTGAGCAACACCGGAGCGGGAGCCGCCGGTTTCGATCCCACCATCTTCCAGGATTTCAGCGACATCTTCGGAGAGTTTTTCGGATTCGGAGATGTGTTCAGCGGCGGAGGGCGGCGCCGCAGCCGTGCGCAGCGTGGAGCCGACCTGCGCGAAGATATCACCATTGATTTCGATGAAGCGGTTTTCGGTACTGAAACCCAGGTTACTGTGAGGCGTCACGAAGCTTGCGAAGATTGCCACGGTTCTGGCGCGGCTGCCGGGAAAGGGCCGGTGACCTGCCGGTCCTGCGCCGGGCGCGGACAGGTGCGATATCAGCAGGGTTTTTTCAGTATTGCCCGCACTTGTCCCACATGCCAAGGTGCGGGCAGCGTTATCACAGATCCCTGCCCTAAATGCAAAGGCGACGGCCGGGTGCTGAAGAATCGCACCGTCGACACGAAGGTCCCGGCGGGAGTCGAAGATGGCACCAGAATTCGCTTCGCCGGCTTGGGGGAAGCTGGTGCTTTCGGTGGTCCTGCTGGCGACTTGTATGTCGTGCTGCATGTAAAAGAGCACCCCTTCTTTGAGCGAGAGGGCAATGACCTGCATTGCGTCATTCCGGTTTCTTTCACCCAGGCGGCTTTAGGAACTGAATTAACCGTACCTACGATGGAAGGCGACCATAAACTGAAAGTGCCGGAAGGCACGCAATCAGGGACTACCTTCCGCATTCGCAACAAGGGAGTTCCCGTCCTCAATGGTCACGGCAAAGGGGACCTGTTCGTCGAAGTGCGAGTGCAAACTCCGGCCAAGCTGAATAAACGTCAGCGAGAGTTGCTGATGGAGTTCGATGGTACGGTCAAGGTTGAGAACAAACCGGAACACCGCACCCTGTTGAGCAAGGTCAAGGATATCTTCGGGTAGCTCCTACCTGAAATTCGGATACTCCGAGGCCTATAGGTAGCAACCTTCGTGGACAGCGCGTAATGACCCGTCGTCGCTGGATTGCTGACGAAACCTCTGGAAACACGGCTGCTTTGACTGGCGAGCACGCGGCTCATCTCGTTCGCGTACTGCGGGCCCAGGTTGGCCAGGAGTTCGAGCTCTCAACTGGCGATTCCATACGTGTGGGGAGAATCACCGCTATTCGCGACAGCCGGGTTGAATTCGAGCTGGGTCAAATCATTCCCGTGCGAGAGGTACTCGATCTCACCCTGCTACTGGCAATTTTCAAATTCGACCGCATGGAGTGGGCAATCGAAAAATGCACAGAACTGGGCGTATCGAAAATTATTCCAATGGTTGCTAACCTTAGTGATCGGCACCTCGCCGCCGCCGCTGTCAAGAGAGTCGAACGCTGGCGCCGCATTGCCCGAGAGGCTGCGGAGCAATCCCGGAGGGCAAATGCGCCCGAAATTTCGCTGCCGGTGTCACTCCGCGAAGGCATTGATCAAAAGGCGGAGAACCGGATCCTGCTTTCGGAGATAGAACGGGACAAGTTTCTAAAGCAAGTGTTGGAGCAGCGATCACGAGGTAGCCTTCTACTCGCGGTCGGTCCTGAAGGCGGTTGGACGGCCGAAGAGAATGGTGCGTTCCTAAGAGCAGGCTGGACTTCAGCCTCTGTTGGCAGGACAATCCTGAGGGCGGAAACCGCTGCAATCGCGGCTGTTGCTGTGGCGGTGTCCGCGGGCCAGTAGGCGGTCCCGATTCCCTAATCCGGCGCAAAATTCACTTTCGTCTCTGCTATTCTCGCTGTAATGGCGCCTTCCAAGCCACTTTCGCATGCCTCGCCTGGGCCATTCGTACCGGATGAGCGCCAGCAGCAAGCCATTGCTCACGTTTTCGGCCCCACACTGGTGCTGGCTGGCGCAGGTACTGGGAAGACCACTGTTCTGACGCGCCGCATTGCCCACCTGGTCCGCGAAGGCCACGCGCGTCCCGATCAGATCCTCGCCCTTACGTACACGGACAATGCCGCCCGGGAGATGCGTGAGCGCGTTCGGGCAGAACTCAAAGGAACCGATGTTTCGGCATTGCGGGCCTGCACATTTCACGCGTATTGCAACGAACTACTGATCGCGAATGGCAAGAAATTCGGCGTGCTCGACGACAAGGACCTCTGGATTCTTCTCCGAAAAAGAATTCGTGAGCTGAGCTTGCGGTATTTCGTCCGGGCAGCCAATGTCAGCGAGTTTTTGGACGACTTGCTCGACTTCATGCGCCGCTGCCACGACGAACTTGTCGGACCCGAACAATACCAGGCCTATGTTCAGCGGTTACAAAGTGGAGAGTTGCCCATTCCGCGAGTCACAAAGTCGAAGCATGCGAACCAGATCGGAGACGAGGAGGTTCTGGAGCGCTGTCAGGAGATTGCTTCGGTCTTCAACAAGGTCGAGGCGATGCTCACGGATTCGAACCTGGGCACTTTCAGCCACATGATTACGCGTGCTTATGGCCTACTGCAGCGCGACGCGGACCTCCGCGCGCGGGAACAGGGACGCGCCCGCTTTATCCTGGTCGATGAATTCCAGGACGCTAACTTTGCTCAAGTCAAAATTCTCAAGTTGCTCGCCGGCGCCGAACAAAACATTTTTGCCGTCGGAGACCCCGATCAGGCGATCTACCGCTTTCGAGGGGCATCGAGCGCGGCCTTTGGTCTCTTCTCGCGCCATTTCCCAGGGACCAAGCTCATCGTGCTGGACAAAAACCGGCGATCTACTATACCGATCCTTCGCTGCGCGTTCAGCGTGGTTGACCAGAACCCCCCGCTTTTTCACGCGGGGCAAGGCGAGCGCCTCGACTACAAGCGGAAGCCGTTGCAGTCGGCACGGGAGGAAGAAGCGGCAAAGGAGAAACGTCATTTTTCTTCCCAGCCCGTCGAAGTCGTGGTCTGGCGCGACCGGGAGTTGGAGGCGACCGACTTGGCCGGCGATATTCGCAGCAAGAAAAACGACTCTCGGTGCGACTGGAACGATTTCGCCGTGCTCTACCGAAACCACTTGAATCGCGATGACCTGGTTAAAGAACTGGCGCAGCGCAATATACCGTTCACGGTAGAAAACATGGACGTTCTCGATACTCCCGAAGTTCGCGACGTCATCGCCGCCCTCACTGCCACCATATTTCCTTCCGACGGTGCCAGTCTCTTCCGGGTCGCCGCGCTTCCGGAATTTCGCGTGGATCCGCACGCATTGCGGGCAGCGATGCGTTCGGCTCCGAAAGATTCCGGGCTGGTGGCCGCCCTGGAAAAGATAGACAACGGCTCCGCGGTGCTGAAATCCCTCGCCGAAGCCAAGCAGAAGATTCTTCAGGCCAAGGCCAAAAGCCGCGCCGCGCTCGAGATCGTCGTCCGCCACTTCCATCTGAATGTCGCTTCCCCAGCCATCCAGGCGCTGCTCAACTTCGTTGCGTCATGGGAGCAGAAGGCGATCACGAACACGGGCGAGCCCGGCGAATTTATCGAGTACCTCGAGTATTTCCGGGAAGCGCGGGGCGCGATCTGCATGACTTCGCATGGCGAAGACTCGGTTCGCTTGATGACTGCACATGGCGCAAAAGGTCTGGAGTTCAAGCATGTCTACATCATCCGGGCCAGCTCCCCGAGCTTTCCATGTAGTTATCGCGAGCCGCTCGTCGAGTTTCCGCGCGAGCTGAGGGACCCAGATTCGGTTGCCGAGGATGCTGGGAAAGAGCTCAACGATCAGGAAGAACGCCGACTGTTTTACGTCGCCATGACCCGCGCCCGCGACTCGCTTACTATCTACGCGAAACAGGGGTCGGGTCGGGATTCGTCGCCCCCAGGGTTTGTGCGCGAGTTGCTCAAGAAATCAGATTTCAGCACATGGTTGCGTCGGCGTCCCCCAGGCCCCCTCCAGGTGGACATGTTTGCCGGAGAGGAACTTGTTCCGCTGGCTGAATCCAACACGGCTGCCTGGCTTTCGCTCACTCCCAACCTTGACCTGAACTCGAGTCTCAGTGCGACCGCCGTCGAGAGCTATGACACCTGTCCACTGCAGTTCAAGCTGGAGCGGGAATGGAGAATGCCTCGCGAGGCCCCCGCTCCCATGCAATACGGGGCCGCGATTCACCGTGTCCTAAAGACGTATTACGATGCCCTGCGCTATGGTCGAACCATCCCGCAGGACGAACTGGCCGAGATGTTCACGACCGATCTTGCCGCCGCGGGAATCCAGGACCGTTACCAATACGAACTTTATGAAACGCAAGGCGTACAGCAGCTGCAGGGCTTCATCGCACATGCCCAAGCGGTCGGGCAACCCGACATCCTGCACACTGAGGAATCGTTCAGCATCCGTATTGGCACCGCTAAGGTGAATGGGCGTATCGATCGTGTCGATCGTCTGGAAGGCAATCGTGTGGCAATTCTCGACTACAAGACGGGCAAGCCACGCTCCCAGGAAGATGCGGATGAAAGCCTGCAATTATCTATTTATGCTCTCGCCGCAAAGGACACCTGGGGATATCGTGCGGAATGCCTGGCGTTTTATAACCTTGCGGATAACAGCGTGATCAGCACAACCCGTAGCGATATTCAATTGGAAGAAGCGAAGGCACGGGTCGAGGAAGTAGCCACCCAGATCGCTGCCGGAAAGTTTCCTGCCAACCCTGGGCATCACTGCTGGACGTGCCCTTATCGAAATCTCTGTCCGGCGACGGAAAAGCAACTTCCCGTCGCGCCCCGAACGAGCGCTGCGGGAAGGACGAACTGAGGATGGTGCGGAGCGTTGAAAGGGATTTGAAGATGGGAAGGAGTCGTACCAAAAACTTAGGGGACGCTATCCGCGTCCCCTGTCTCACACAGTTCAGCAAGTTTAGTGTTTCTTCTTGCTGGTCTTCTTTGCCTTTTTCTTCGTTGCCATGGTTCTATTCTCCCTTCCATTCTTCATGGACTTTGCAACGATCATCTGTTGCAACTAGTTGATGTATAGAGTCAATGAAAAATGATGTCAAGAGAAAAATGATGTGCGTCGCGCGCGCGACCGATGTACGAAAGTCACTCGAGCGATGCGTCGCGAGCAAAAAATAATTTGTGCCAGGCATTCCGTTGCGGTGCTTGCGAGAATTTGATGGCAGGGCACCCTCATGAAGTGGCTGAGAGCGCGCGCTTCGGAACACCAATCAGAAACCCACCCGCCGTCGTGCCTGAATGTCTCCTGTTCCACCTTTTTGCTCCGTGCTGCATCTATAATGAAGGTTGCAAACATCATTCAGGAGCGCATTTATGGCTGCTTTCGACGATGTCGTCATCATCTCAGGGTGCCGTACACCGGTAGGAAAATTCCAGGGGAGCCTTTCAGATTTCAGCGCTCCGAAACTCGGCGCATTGGTGGTGCGTGAGGCTGTGAAGCGCGCCAATGTTGATCCAAACCTGGTCGATGAGTGCATCATGGGCAACGTGGTCTCAGCCGGACTAGGACAAAACCCCGCGCGTCAGGCCGCCATTTTTGGTGGACTGTCCTCAGCCGTGGGTGCCATGACAATCAACAAGGTATGCGGCTCCGGATTGAAGGCCGTGGGACTTGCGGCACAGGCAATTGAAACCGGCAACAGTTCGATCGTTGTCGCGGGCGGCATGGAGTCGATGACGAACGCACCGTATCTTTTGCCCCAGGCACGCAAGGGCTATCGGCTTGGAAATGCGCAAGTGATCGATGCCATGGTTCACGACGGCCTTTGGGACATTTACAACGACTATCACATGGGCATCACTGGAGAGAATGTCGCAGAGAAATACGGTATCACTCGCGAGGAGCAAGATGAGTTTGCCGTGAATTCGCATCGCAAAGCGGTTTCTGCTATCAAAGAATGCCGCTTCAAGGCTCAAGTCGTGCCGGTGGAAATTCCTGCCAAGAAGAAGGGCGCGCCCCCCGTGATCTTCGACAAAGACGAGTCACCTCGCGAGGACACGACGATAGAGGTTCTTCGCTCATTGAAACCGGCATTCAAGAAGGACGGCACTGTGACCGCAGGGAATGCTCCGGGCGTCAATGACGGGGCTGCCGCAGTTGTTGTCACAAGCGCCAGTCGTGCGAAGGAACTCGGCGCCAAGCCTATGGTCCGGGTCGTTGCCCAGACCACCAGCGGCATCGATCCCAAGTGGGTGATGATGGCTCCGGTGGGGGCGGTCCGCAAACTTTGGGACAAGACCGGATGGAAGAACGAAGATGTCGATCTTTATGAGCTGAACGAGGCGTTCTCCGTGCAGGCGCTGGCGGTAATGCGAGAGCTCGGTCTCGATCCGAACAAAGTAAACGTCAACGGCGGAGCAGTGGCGATCGGACATCCCATTGGCGCCAGTGGCGCACGCGTGCTGGTCACGCTTATTTACGAGATGATCCGGCGCGACGTTCATCGAGGAATAGCCGCGCTTTGCTTGGGTGGCGGCAATGCGGTTGCGATGGCGGTAGAACGCTGAGGCTCTCAGCGGGACGAGAATCATGAGGGCGCTGGAACTTCTAGGCGCCCTTCGTGCTTTGAGGAGGGATCAAGGGGAGAGTGACGGTAAACACGGCGCCTCCGCCCGGAGCACTTGCGGCTTCTACATTTCCACCGTGTTCTCTCAGTACTGCTTTGCAAATGCTAAGTCCCAGGCCTGTGCCCCGACCGGGCCGCTTGGTGGTGTAGAACGGATCGAAAATGTTAGGCAGGATTTCAGGCGAGATGCCCGGTCCATCGTCCTGAAAAGTCGCCCACAACACGTCTCCCGTATGACCGAGTCGTATGCGCAGAGTGCCACGACTCCTTGCCTCCCTGATAGCTTGCTCCGCATTCAAGATCAGATTCAAGAAAACTTGCATCAGCTGGTGAGGATCCCCGACTACTTTGGGCAATCTTGGCTCAGGCAGAAAATCGACGCTAATATTGCTTTTGCGCAAGGAATAAGCGTGCAGGTGAAGCGTGCGCTCCACGAGCTCGCTTAAGTCCACGTCGGTTTTACCTGGCGCGGGGGGGCGCGAGAAGTACATCAGGTTCTGTACGATTTCAGCGGCACGCCGCGATTGCTGGTGCAACATAGCGAGCTGTTTTTTCGTGGCTTCATTGGTTTCGCCATCTTGCAAAAGCTCACTGACTCCCAAAATACTGGTCAAAGGATTGTTCAATTCATGAGCAAACCCGCCAATCATTTGCCCCATGGCCGCCAATCGCTCGCTTTGAATGATTTGCTGCTCCAGTTTCTTCTCTACGCTGATGTCGCGCACCGACATGATCACGCCGCTCAGCTTGTTTTCCGCGTCGAACAGCTGGCTAGCCGAAGCCCGCATCGTTCTCCAGGTGCCATCTCGATGACGCGCTCCATACTCGGCAGCCGCGAATAACTGTTGGCCGCTGGCTACACTGCGAAAGAGTGCCAGCAATTCGGGAGAATGGCCCTGCTGATCGTCAATCTTCTTGCCTATGAGGTCGTCCGGCCCGAAACCCAAAAGATCGCGAATCCTGGAGCTCACGAACGTATAACGTTCATCCAGATCGATGACCAGGATGAGATCAGGGAAACTTTCGAGCAGCCGGCGCCGGAATTCCTCCTGCCGACCGATCTGTTCTTCCATCTTCCGCCTTTCAGTGACATCGACCAGGGTGCCCTGATAGCGAATGATCTTCCCTGATCCGTCCCAAACCGCCCGGGAAGAATCCATACACACGGAATGCGTGCCGTCTCTCCGCTTCAGGCGTATCTCGCGTGTACGGACAGCGCCTGTGTCATAGGGACCACGTCCAAGCACCGGGCTATCCCCAGCCTCGGAGCTGAGGTCCTCCGCTCCAAGGGCAAGTACCTCTTCTTTACTTCCGTAGCCCAGCAAACGCACCAATGCCGGATTCGCATCGAGGAGCTTTCCATCCGGGCTGCTGAAGTAAACGCCCTCCTGTAAGGTCTCGAATAGCTCAGTAAAGCGACGCTCCTTCTCATGCTCCTCAGTAATGTCGCGCGCCAGCGCGCTGGCACCCACCACCTCGTCGCCTTTGATAATGGCATTGAGTACGCAATCGAAATATAGCGATCGACTCTGGTTCTTCAAACGAAGCGATACGACGCCAGACCAGCGACGCGTTTCCAGAAAGCGCGGAAGGCCCGCTTGCACCTCGTCCCGGGTGGGTTGGTCCAGGAACTCATCCAATTTATGGCCTACGACAGCTGAATAGGAAAGATTCAAGACTTGAGTAAAGCGGCGGTTAACGGTTCGTATGGTGCCGTCCAGCGAGATCGCAAATGCCACGTCATCGAAGGAATCGATCAGTTCCTTGAAACTGCGCTGCGACCGCGAAATCAGTTGTCCGAGCTGATCGAGTTGTTCCTCGGACGGCGTAACGCTGGTGGCGCGTTCCTGCAGATCATGCAACAGCCCCTTGAGCTCGCTGACCTCCCGGTGACGACCATACGCATACACCGCGAATAGAAGCGCGAGAATGAAGAGCCCGGCCGGAATCGCTGCCAGATGATAAGGAAGATCCCGCAGGCGCTCCCATGAAAGTGCGGCGAGGCCGGTGGCGAGGAGTACAAGGAAAAACAGCGCGACGCGCCACAGTCTGCTTTCCTCCCGCTCCAGGCGCCCGGGCGATCGCGATTTTTCGACATCACGCATACGTAACGAGCGCCGGCCCCGCTCCAGATTTCCTTGTCAGCCCGCAGCCTGGCCCAAGCGTCATCGTATTGCACGGTCGCGGGTGTGAACAGCGTGTCGTTATTAGACATCTTGATTCTCTGCTGTCGCCCACTTCCCCGCCACGTCGGTGGATCACCTTCGGTCGTGACCACAATCACCGCATGATGGCTGCGGCATCCATAAGCTGGTGATGGTCGCGCTCCCTCCCGCGAGTGCCGGGGTGTGCTTCATCGAATGCTATATAAAACCCTCAGCGCCGCGGTTTATGGCATCGATGCCAACATCATTGAGGTAGAGGTCGATGTGTCTGGCATCAAGATGCCCGAAGATCATTTCCACACAGTCGGGCTGCCGGATGCTGCCGTGCGCGAGAGCCGCGACCGGGTACGTGCCGCGCTGAAGAATTGCGGATACGACATACCTCCCACTCACATTACGATTAATCTCGCGCCGGCTGACATCAAGAAAGAAGGTTCGGGATTCGATCTCCCCATGGCGCTCGGCATCCTTGGCGCGTATGGCGGCTTGAACAAAAAGGAAATTTCCGATTGCCTGTTCGTAGGCGAGTTGTCGCTCGACGGCGGAATCCGAGGCGTGCGCGGCGCTCTGCCCATTGCGATCGAAGCGCGCGGCAAAAAGATTTCCCGCATGATCGTGCCCGAAGTGAATGCCCGGGAAGCGGCCATGGTCGGAGGGGTCGACATCTTCCCAGTCCGATCCCTGATTGATGTCATCGGTTTCGTTAATCTCGGAAATGGCATTGCACCGGTGAAATCAGATGGCGATGCCCTGTTGCGCGAGGCTCAGAATTTCGTCATTGACTTCAAGGATGTCCGTGGTCAGCAGACTGCCAAACGCGCTCTCGAGGTCGCCTGTGCGGGCGGGCACAATATTCTCATGATCGGTCCCCCAGGCTCCGGCAAGACCATGCTCGCCAAGCGCATGCCGACCATCCTCCCGCCGCTTACTTTTGAAGAAGCGCTTGAGACCACGAAGATCCACAGCGTGGCAGGAGTGCTGGATGCGGGCGTCGGGCTCGTGGGTACACGCCCATACCGCTCTCCACATCACACCATCTCCGACGCCGGGTTAATCGGGGGAGGCATCATTCCACGACCCGGCGAGGTGTCGTTGGCGCACAATGGCGTGCTGTTCCTCGACGAGCTTCCCGAGTTCCCGCGCAACGTGCTCGAGGTAATGCGCCAGCCATTGGAAGATGGCACTGTATGTATCGCACGTGCCGCCATGTCACTCACCTTCCCGGCACGTTTCATGCTCGCCGCCGCCATGAATCCTTGTCCGTGTGGGTACTCTCATTGCTGAATGCCGGCACGAAAATGCCAACGGACTGAATTTGATAGTCCGCCACTCGGATATCGGGCGCAATGGCCGACAGTACCTGCCGTTTCTGCTCCCGAGTCCAGAACTCCCATTCCACCAATGGAGCGAACAGACGGACGAGGTCGTCCGTGGAGGGCCGTGAACTGGGAATTTCGCGAAGCAAAGCGTCTTGCAATGCCGCGATTTCCCGGTCTAGATCAGCCAGGCGCCGATCACGATCCGAAACTGCTAGCGTGCCGTCCACGAAGGCATCGATCACTCGAGAACGCTTTTCACGAAGATTCTGGACCTGAGCTGTCAAACCCGCGATCCTGCGTGGTCCGTCGTTGCTGCCGCCACCACAAGAAGAGTTGTATTCCTCAATGCAGCGCTCGATAAAAGCGGGATCGCTCAGGTCGAACGAAAACAGCTGGTCGAGGCTGGCCTCAAGTTTCTCCCTGGTCATGTATTTTGTGGAGCATGTGTGTGTGTTGCGCCGGCCCCGGCAAAGGTAATAGTCACGCCGCGAAAGCGCCGTCTGCACAGGCTCACCGCATCTCGAACATGTCAGGAAGCCGTTATACGTGAACCTGTGTTGATAGTCATCCCTGCTACGCCAATGCTTTTTCTCCTTGAGGTCCATGATGCGTTGGACGGCTTGAAACTCCTCTTCTGTTACAAGCGGTTGATCAATGACACGGACTCGAATGATGTTTTCTGGTGTACGTGGAACTTTGCGGCGATCCGCTTGGCGACCATTGATCCGCTGGTATCGTCCAGCACTGCTGGTATCGCGCTTTTTATCGATCACCCTCCAACCCATCCATATCGGATTGCGCAGAATGCAGTGCATACCCCGGGGCGTGACGCCGACGAGCTTTGCCAGTTTGTTGTAGTTGTGATTCCCAGCGAGGAACTGCCGATAGGCTTCCTTTACCAGTTCCGTCTGCGGTTTATAGTAGAAGCCGTTTACCGCATCGTAGCCAACACCAAAAGGCAACACGATGCGAGACTGTGCCAACTCGCCACGCTTTCGTTTCTCTTCCTTGGCAGTCCAGGTCCGCTCCAACTGTTCCGTTCGCTCGAACCCAGCCATGGCCGCGCGAATGGTACCCATGAATTTCCCGGTCTTACTAGAAAAGTCGATGGGCCCTTCGGGTAGGTAGAGAATCGTCTGTGAGTCAGCGAATACCTGCAGGAGAACAAAATCAGCAAAATTTTCCGGCCGCATCAGACGGGAAAACTCACGAGCGACCACGCCGTGGATCTCCGGATCTTGGATCAGTTGAATCAGGTGCTGCATTTCCGGGGCCATCATTACCATCGCCCCTGAAACGTCGGCGATCTCAATGCTCTTCACGATCTCTAGGCCGAACGCAGCGCAAGTGCGACGGTTGATCGCCCTCTGCGCCGGAATGGATGCGCGATCGCTTGCAGCCTGACCTTCGGTTGAGACCCTAATGAATTCGAGTACTTTTTGCATTGGTCAATCCACACAGTTGGCGGGCCAAGTCCAGTGCCTTGTCATTATCACCGGCCTTTAATGCCTCGCGCAGAAAGCTGAGAATACTACTACGTTGTTGTCCGACATCAACGATGGCCTGCACAATACCAGACAATGACAAGCCATCGTCGACACAAAAGTGCTGAGGATTGATTTTGTCCTTACGAGACGTGCTTTTGTTCATGGGTTCGATCGCGGGAAGCTGTCTCTCCGCGCGACGCCTCCAGCGTAATTACCTTTCCTACGGTTTCGGCTCTAAAAATGAAGCAAAGGCCTTCGTGGCTATTACAACGCCAATTTGTGAGAGTGGTGGCATCTTGCTTGTGCTATCTTTCAGACCTGCACAGTTGTGAGCTGATCCTGGGCCTCTCTGGCTGATGCTGGATCCTGAAACTTGTGCCAATTAGCGTTGTTTCCTGCCAGCCTCGATACGCCCCCGGCCCTTTTGCGGCGGAGATTATTAAAGTAGTGCCATCGTGCTCGCCCCTTTCTGCTTGATTTACGTTCACCTGCTGCACGACCTTGCGCTGACGATCCAGCATCGCACTGTCGCGGACCGGTTCAAAACTAAGAGCTGTGGTTCGCTTTCCGACTCGAGGCCAAGACCTGCGCTGGAAGACAAAACCGAGGTGCAAGCCAGGCATGGCTCGCCACCACAAAACCCTGGCAATTCCTCTAGTGAGGACTTTCGAAACCTTCCGGTGCACCGGCCGAGATCCCCATACCGCTTGCAGCGTGACATACGCCAGCGTAGGGTCAAAACTTGTGCCAGCAGTGCTCTCCAGGCGGACAGCCTGGCGTTTCGGTACCCCTTTTGCAGCCCAAAGCCTCGTTCTGCTTCATTGTTAATGTCTGCGCCAAACACATTGCCCGCATGGCATGAGCGTGTAGGGTCAAAGTTGGGGCACCGTGGCACCGTGCTCTCCAGGTGAAAAAGCGCCTGGAAGCTCTTTCAAGTAAGCCCTTTGATCCTGTCATCATTGGCGCCCCCCTGAACCAAACTCTCTTACCCGCATCCAGCATGACACGTGCCGGTATAGGGCCAAAACTTGGGACAACTATGCTCTGTAATTAAACAGACTCCAGCTTGCCGGTAAGTCTCGCCTAGCGGGGTCCTGTGTTCTCGCTCATCATTGAGGCCCAGTGCCCAGAGTCGGGTACCGGCTCCCAGCATGACATGCGCCAGCGTAGGGTCAAAACTTGGGCGACGGCGCTCTCCAGTTGCGACAATCTCTGGCACTGCAGAGCAGCGTTTAGGCCGCGTAACCCTTGTGTTCCTGCTCATCTTGAACGTGACGGGCCCGAGTCCCGCTGCAAGCATGACTTAGGCCCATGTACGGTCAAAAGTTGCGCAGTGACGCTCCCGTTGCTGCCAAAGGGGCCGCCATCAATACGGGTCGATTTTGCGGCAAGTTGCGACGCAGGAAGGGCATAGGGGGAAGCTTGGCCATGCCGGATTCGAAGTTAAGCGGGAAGCACACCTATGGCAAAAGGCAGTTCAAAGATTGGCAGTTGGTTAGTCACTCTGGCGAGGTGGTAGGGGTTGAGGCGGCCTATTAACGCTTCCGTCGGGCCCCAACTAAACCGTCGTCCTAACATAAACTTAACTATCAAGTGATCACTGGCGTGGTTGGGGTCCCAGCCCACCCCAAAATCGAATTCCCACATTGGTGCACGACCGTTCACGGACTTCTACAAACGAGGCAGCTTTCGTACGATCTCAGCTTTTTTGGAAGCAGTAGGGCAGGCTCTGGAGAACACTGTAGAAACTTTTAAAGAAAACTGTGAGCGTCATCACATCTGCTGGTGATCTGTGTCACAGGAACCCTGTTACGACGATAAATAGGACATCGCGAGACCGCCTATTCGCCTATTCCGTCAATTCCGCCATGATCTTGAATGCCCTCGCCCCTGTTTCCGTTAACAGATTCTCTCCATCGTTTGAGCGTGATTGCAGATGCCGGCGATACCGGCCTCACTCTTTCGAAGTGCTGGAGCGGCCCGGACGAAAAACCGTGCTGATTCCGATGCATGGGTTGGCGCGAGGCCTAAATGCGCGCCTGCGTCAAAACTGAAATCGACCTCGTGCTGGCGCGGAACTGTTTTCGGCGGCTTGCGTTTTTCAGGGGTTCGCCGACTGCAATCTCTTGTTTGAATATCAAGCCGCTGTCCCGACAATCACCGTTCAAGAATCTACTTTGCTATGGTCCACAGTTTTGTACGAGACGGCAGGGCGTAACTCAAGCCGCAGTATTTCCCTTTCGCCAAAGTCGTTCCACGGGTGCGGTTTCCCTCGACTTTGCTGATTTTTTTATATTTGGCTCGAGGATTGCCTTGACAGTTGCAATGCTGCGTTCACCGCGTTTCCTGGTGCCACAAGGCCAAGTCAATCGCATTCGGGCCTAGGTCGCAACACAGTGTCTTTAAGGAGGATCCCATGAAATTTCTGTGCTCGCACACACTCGCGTCCAGAATTGTGCCCATGATGGCGCTCGTTCTGACAACCACCCTCAGCTTTGCATCCTGGAGTTCGACAGGCAGCATGCGGTCCGCCCGTGGCAGTCACGCGGCTGTACTTCTTCCCAGCGGTTACGTGCTGGTCGCTGGCGGGAGCAATAACAACGTCCCATTGGCCTCCAGCGAACTTTATAGTTCTGCCTCGGGTGCCTGGAGTTCAACCGGAAACCTGAATGTGGCCCGCAGCAGCGCGCGGGCTGTGCTTCTCGCAAATGGCAAAGTGCTCGCCATGGGTGGATGCATCAACAGCGATTGTCTGGGCAGCACGACAGCAAGCGCGGAAATCTACAACCCTTCGAACGGAACATGGACTACAACTGGCTCAATGCTTAGGGGACGCGCAGAGTTCGTGGCCGTGCTCCTGTCGAGTGGTAACGTTCTCGTCGCCGGTGGTTGCACCTCGTATGGCGTCAACGGCTGCCTCGCAGTGACCACCGCATCAGAGCTTTACAATCCCAGCACCGGAAAGTGGAGTCCCACAGGGTCTCTTCGGGCCGCACGAATGGCAATGACTGCTACCGTGCTGACCAACGGAAAGGTTCTGGTCGCGGGCGGACAGACGGCTGCTAGTGATGCGCTGGGCAGTTCAGAACTGTACAACTTCGCCACAGGAGCCTTCAGCTTGACTGGAAGGCTAATTACGCCTCGTTCCGGCCACACTGCCTCCCTGTTGCAAAATGGCCTGGTACTCATGGCAGGAGGAGAGAATGTCAACGGGATAAGCATTCAGAAGGCCGAGCTTTACAATTCCTCAACCGGGACCTACTCGGCGACAGGAAATATGCCATCGAACCGCCAGGAGCATGCTGCCGTGTTGCTGTCCACAGGCTCCGTGCTGGTCGCAGGGGGGACCAACGTTACCTCAAACGGCACTACCGTTTTAGCGACTTGCGTGACCTACAACCCTACGACGGGAACCTGGACAAGCGCCAGCAGCATGAACAGCGCTCGGGTGGACCACAATCTGATCCTGCTCACCAACGGCCACGCGCTCGCAGCGGGTGGTGATAACGGGAACAATGCACTCAGCAGCGCCGAAATTTATTGATGCGGGAGGTTACGAAAATGAAGGGCGAGTTTCGACTCGCCCATGTTTCTCTGCAGAAAACGCAGCTCGCCCCTGCCGTTCGGTAGTTTGTGACTATCCGGGTAACGACGCCACGATATAGAAAAGACAATTGCGGCGCTCGTACCCTCCAGGTCTGCGATGACGGTTCGGGCGATCCCGTAAGTGCTTGAGGGACGCGGCGACAGTACATTCGACAACAGTATTGCTGTAGCTACCTATGATCCCGGTGGCAAAGCTGGATTGGCATATTCATCCGGTGGCGAATAGGGCGGTCTACGTTGGCCCGCAAGGGAGCAACGTGTTCGCGCTGGCAACCAAAAAAAGGGAAGAAGCTCTGGAGCTACGCCACCGGCGGGGTATTCCTCACCCGCGTCGCCGATCGTGTGGTCTATGTCGTCTCGGACGATGAAAAGTTGTACGCCTTCGGCGCGCCCGTTGCCACAAACCGTATGATAAGTATCACGCCCGGCGGCCAAGCGTGCCTGCATGCTAAATTTGAAGCGATGCGGCCGGAGATCGAGCAGGCAGTTGCCCTCCTGCAAGGCGGAGATGAAGCTGGGGTCGGACAGGCTATTGCACTTCTGCAGAACGCCGTATTTTCGTTCAGCATGAAAGTGTGCGGCCATCGGCAGGACGCCGAAGACACCATGCAGGAGGTCCTGACCAAATCCATCCCCGCAACTAAAGCCAGTTATCGGAATCTTTCTTTTCAGTTGGATACAGTCAGAAAATTCCTGCACAATCGGGTTATTTGGGCTCACTTGGGAGCCATTGTGCAGTAAATTGTGCAGTAAAACTGAGCAGTGGGCAGAGCAGTGGTTTTCAAGCAGCTTGAGATTATCGGCCGCTACTACAGGCCCTAGTACAAAGGGCCCCTGGAATGCCACACCCAACGGGTGTTTACTCAGCTTCAGTGGCCTCGCTTCAGTGCTCCCTGGTCAGTCGTCGAGCAGGCAGAATGGGGTTCATTAGGCCCGCCGTTTACTTGAGAGTTTGGGGTGGGCTTTTCTCCGCCCAACACAGTTTGATGCACACTTGCATTTCGTTTCCTTAAGACTGCCAAGGGCTCAGAGCAGCGTGTGAACACATTCGCGCAGTCCTTTTCTCGATCTAGGTTTTATCGTATACGGTACAATATCGTACCCAGGATAGATTTCAGAGGGAAGAAAACATGTCGCAAGCTGACATGAAACTCATACGCACATGGCGCGACATTGCGGAAGAATTATCAAGGGAAACTGATCCGAAACGACTGATTGAACTCACCGAGGAACTGGATAAGGCTTTAGAAGCCGAGCAGCGGAATGGGCCAACCGTGAACGGCCATGCCGCCTAAAAGAAAAAAAGAACAACGCTCGTTTCGGTCGGTGATGATCCGCAATTGCTTTCGCTTCGTGAAGCAGTCCTGGAACGCGAGGGCTTCCATGTCCTCACTGCATCTGATGTGGAGACTGCAATCTCCCACATTCAAAATGCTGACTGCGATGTGCTATTGTTTTGCTATTCGATGGCACTCGATGTTAGGCGAAAAGTAGCGCAACGCTTCCGCGCTGTGTGTCCTCAGGGTCGCATCATTGCAATCAAGAATATCCTTATGAGCGCCCACCGATTGAAGCGGACGCTTTCCTCTATGGTGTGGAAGGCGCAGAGGTTCTCATCGAAATGGTTCGCACCGAGAGCAGCAAAATTTCAGGTTAACCGTCTAGTCAGAGTTGGGTTGTTCTCGCCAACGGAAAACGCAGTTGGACACAACCTCCTTTTTTGCGTCGTCACTTCAGATCAGCCTGAAGAAAGATCGGGAACTTTAAGCCTTGCTTAATCACCAAGGGTGAAACATTGCTGTCCTGCCCTTCCCTCCTTGACTTGGCCGTCAAAGAAAGAGGGCAGGAGCCCACCCTTGACTTTCCCAGTGAGAGTCGGGGGGGTTTTTAGACGTGCGTCCATTCTGCGCTACACTCTTACTGCTCACGGTTCATTGAATCTCTTGGGAAGCCTATTCTGTGGCGCAACAAAATAGGCTCTTTTTCGTGTTCAGTTCCTTTGTGATTTGTCAGTTCTGAGAATTTGATCAGCTAGCGAGACGTAATATTTCAAGCGCGATGTGTGGGAATAATCCACGTCCTCGTCCAGAGACAACGGCGCTGGCCCTTCGTCTCTCTCGGCTGGCCTACCCGGCCTTCCGTGGGGACTTTCGTCCATTACGCGAGCGCGACATGCTGGCGAACGTACATCACCCGATTCAAATATACAGTATGTACCCTATGGTACATAAGGCTGAGTTCCGGCATCCTAAACCTGCCAAAAAAACGTAGGGAGCAATTCAGGTGAAGCAAGGCAGAAAACTCAAGGTAATGAAAAGAGCGAAATCAACTTCGCACCCTAAGTCTCCGCGAGTTCCGAAGTACCCGGACAAGGGTTCGCAAGAGGGACATCGCTGGCTAATGTTAGCGGATAAGGCCCTGAATGCTCCTGAATCTGTTGCAACCGTACGCCTGGAAGATTTCCCCGAGCTAAAAGCTGGCTAAAAAACACGTCCGCGGTTCGCCTCCTGTTGCGCCTCCGGTTATTCATCACCGCCGGAGGCTTTTTTTCGCCCACTTTGGTTTACGTCTCTTTTAGCTTTTCGACGGAACAATGCCCGACTCAAACACAGGCCCAACAACAGGAACTTTAGACAATTTTCCAGTTTCTCCCAATTTCCGTCTAACAAGCCTTCACGATGATCCTTCCTGTGAATTACCTTGCGCTTCAGGTTATCGCTTTATACGGGAAAGCCAAGGGCCGCCAACGCCAGAGGTAGCAGCGAAGGAATAGGAGCGCCTACAACTGTCAGTCAACAATATCGTGTAGCTCAGGCGATGTATGGTGCCTATTGTCATATTCGGAAAACGAAACCCTAGCCAACCCTCTCGCGGAATGTGTGGCGAGAGTGGCTTTCCCTTGGACGATGTTCAAGTTCGGGTACCTGCCGCGACAAAGAACCAAGTATTGAAGTTGGTCGCGGAGCTCCAACAACATAGAAAAGAGGTCCTCAGAAGATATCTCCGACGATGTGGCGCTGGTGGAAACTGGCCTCGGTAACATCGATGCAGGTCTTTCGTGGCTGGAAGAACAGTGTCGACAGCACGACAATGATGGGCCTATGTCGACAAAAATGCTGGAGTCGTCGTTACACAGGAATCCCTGAGGAAGTTCAAATCCAAAATAAAATTGCCGACTATTTGCACAGCAATGGAAGTTAAGTACATCAACACGTATGATTTGCTAAACGCGCTGGATTTCTAACCGGAGAATTACCGCAGCAAATGAAAGAGCAGCCAAAAAGAATTACGAACTCGAAGCCCATCCCTCATATTCCACTCCCATTCAAGGAAGTGATGGCGGACGTGCTCAAGGTGAAGCCACCAACAAAAGCGGAGACCCGAACACGAAAGCGTAAAACCAAGTAGAATTTGGGTAAGGCGATGGAGTTCGCCTACAACCGCCCACGGGCTGATGACTCCTACCATTCCAGCGTAGGAGGCCCATGGTGACTACAGGCATTCTGTACCTCTCAATCGGCGCAGTTCTTGGCGCGATTCTTCGATTTCTCATCACTCACTATTCTTCCGAACTCTCATATCACCATGGATTTCCATACGGCACTCTACTGGTCAACGTACTGGGCAGTTTGCTTGTTGGGTGGGTACTCACTTGGTCGGCAGACCACGAACACGACTACTGGAGGCTGTTTGCGGCAACAGGCTTTTGTGGAGCGTTCACAACCTTTTCAGCGTTTGCCTATGAGAGCTTGGGCTACTGGCATGAGGGGCGAACTGCCATGTTTGTACTCAATCTGGCCCTAAACAATGCCCTTTGCTTGGTCGCCGTCAGCCTTGGGATTTGGCTGCACAATTCGCGCTAGTGGGTTTGTCAAAGCCATAATTCCGGCCTATGTCAACGAAACTCAATCCCTCTCTTCGCTCCGCTCTGACCCACGTTTTCACGTATTGACGACCGAACGAAGTTCCTTCGTGAACGCACTTCCAGAGTGGATGTATGGACACTTCCCACTGTAACGAATTACGTATGTGCATGTACTCTAAGATGTTATACAGTCTGTATCACGCTCTCTGGTGCATAAGTGAGGAGGAGTGGTAAGGAAGTGTGCACTTAGCCGGAATGAGGCCAAAGAGGGGGGCCACCAGCGGCTCGAGGGTGCCGTTACTGAAGCCAGTGTCGGCTACGGAGACGACGCAGAATTAGCCCGTGGAAGGAGTTGCGAGCGTGCCGCTAAGTGATTCTGCTCGGAAGACAGATTCGGGGGCGAGAAGCATGTCGCGGTGCAGGTCGGCAAGGGCAGAATTAACGTTTTGACCGGCGCATGCCTATACTATAGCGGGAGGCTAGGGGCCGAAAACAGCCC
>DASRFR010000032.1:0-6059 GCA_035651455.1 Terriglobales bacterium | reverse complement strand
ATCCCAGTCCCGCCCAACCTTAACCGGAAAAAGCGCGAGCGGACCTCCGACCCGCGGTACGTGGAGGGACAGCGATTGCTGGTGGAGGCGATGAGATACCTGGCACAGTCGGATCCGCTGGCCAATCGTCCGGCGATTGAGTTGATCTCCGAGCACGTGAGAACGCGTTTTCGCATGAGCGACTCGCCCCTGTCGTAAACTCTCTCCGGCTTCTTAACCTACAACAAAGCTGTGTCTCGGTGCGTCACCGTTGTGGGGCGGTGCAAGATTCATCACATCTGACTGCAGGTCACTGCAAAATCTTCGGCTAGCTCTTGACAGAGAGAAGAACAGCAATAAACTTGAGCGACCCATAACCCGTAGGTGCGCCTCCTCAGACGATGAGGCGTGAAAAGAGGCCTCCCATGGTGCTCCGTGGAAGTGTGAAGTCCTCGTACCGTCTGCTGTGGTTTATTGTGTTGCTCGTTCCCACCCTGTTGCTGGCGCAAAAAATCACAGGTGACATAGCAGGAGATGTGACCGACAGTTCAGGCGCCGTGGTCCCTAATGCGAGGGTGACCGCAATTAGTGCAGCCACCGGCCTGACTCGTACTGTAACTACCAGTAGCTCGGGAAGTTATCGTTTGCCGGAACTCCCCATTGGCACCTATAAAGTGACCACGGAGGCGGCTGGATTCAAGACAGCGGTGCAGAATTTAGACGTTTCTGCGGGTGCGGTTACGCACGGCGATTTTAGACTGACCGTCGGGCAGCGCACCGAGACGGTCGAGGTGCAAGGGGCGGCGCCCCTCGTGGACCTTTCTCCCAACAACAACAACTACGTGGATAACGCCAAGATCGAGAGCGTGCCGCTGAATGGACGGGACTTCAACTCGCTGCTAGCGATTACGCCAGGCGTGCAACGCGCTCCCGGCGGCGGGTTCCTGGCGGTCAGCATTAACGGATCGCGCACCACGTCGAACAACTACTTCATCGACGGCCTCTACAACAATGATCGCTATTACGGCGACTCGGCGGTAGGACAGACGGGCGTCGTCGGAATTCCGGCAACTGTCTTCCCACCCGAGGCCATCCAGGAGTTAAGCGTTCAAGAAACGCCTTCTTCAGAGTTCGGCGTGAAGGGCGGAGCTCCGATTCTGCTCAACATGAAGAGCGGCACCAACGACTGGCATGGGTCGGCCACGTGGGTGAATCACAGTGGGTTCGGCGACGCAGCCAACTACTTCTCCAATCACACCGCCGATTGCAGCGCCCCCGGAAGTTGCCAGCCGACCAACATTCATAACAATCAGTTCAATGGGACGGTGGGCGGGCCGATCGTCAGGGACAAGGCGTTCTTCTTCTTGTACTACGAGGGGCAGAGATATAAGTCGCTGGCCGTGAGCAGCCGGATGGCTCCTTTGCCCTCCGATATCCAGGGAGCGATGGCCGACATAGCAGCCAGGGGATTGACGGTTGATCCTGTCGGTCAGAAACTTCTCAGTTTCTTTCCGCTCGCAACGAATCCTGACAACACCTTTATCGCGCAGACGCCAACAACAGCCAGCGCCAATGGTTTTGGAACCAAGTTCGATCTGAAGGTAAATACCAGCAATTCAATTGCAGCCCGCTACATCCTTGGGGATAGCCTACAGAACGCGCCGCCCTATGCAGGCCTGCCGGCAGGGCAGGGAAACCCGGCGAACATGTTCAACTCGGTTGCGCCATCGCGAGCGCAGATGGCGGGTTTGAGTTGGACGTGGAATATTGGATCGAACAAAATCCTGGAAAGCCGATTGGGCTTCACCCGCTTCGCTCAGATTATTGATGTCAACAATAAGATTGACCCCAAGAGCTTAGGCGTCGATACCGGTCCACTCACTCCGGCCGATTTCGGCGTTCCTTACGTGTACCTTCTTGGGCTGGGCTACGGCGGCTACATCGGCGGCGTACAAGGCTATCCGATTACGACTCGTCCCGATCAGACCTGGGATTGGTCCGAGCACTTTTCGTGGAGCAAGGGAAACCACACGATCCGGTTGGGCGGCAATTTTCAGCGCGCCTACACCAACAGTTTGCGTAACAATGCCCGTACCGGGCTGATCCTCGGTTATTTCACGTATTATCCGAGCGCATATATTTCGGGCAACGCTATTCAGGACGAAGTGGAGCAGTTGCTACTCGGAAAAGCTGATAATGCCACCCGCGCTTTCGGAGATACACACCGGCACCTGGTGCAGAACTCGATGGGCCTCTATATCCAGGATGACTGGAAAATCAAGCCACGCCTGACGCTGAATTTCGGGTTGCGCTGGGACATTCACGGAAATCTCCGCGATACCAACAACCTCGCTTCCAATTTCCTTCCCGATCGCGGGTTGGTTCAGGTTGGTAACGGAATCGACCGCCTTTACAACGTGGATTATCGCGATCTCGGGCCGCACGCTGGATTTGCTTGGGACGTATTCGGAAACGGCAAGACGGCGGTGCGCGCCGGGTACTCGATGACCTATGACCTGTGGAATTTTGCGGCGTTAGCCTCGCCGTACTCGTTTGCGCGGGCGCGAGCGGGAGCGTTCACACAGCCGAATCTCGGGCTGTTTTCGGTGAGTATCACCAGCGACGTGGGTGCGGGCATAGGGTCCGGCCTATCCCCGGCTGCGACCAATACCGTGCTCGGTCAGGGATGCTACGATCCAGTCACAGGCGCCGGCGACTACATCTGTTTCAGCCGGGGTCCGGTGTTTGGTCCAAGCCCGTCGGGTTCGCCGCCGTTCAATGCGTTCTCAGTGGTGCAGGACTTTAAGACACCGCGCTATCACAATTACAACCTGAGTATTCAGCAGGAAGTGATGCGCAACAATGTTCTAACGCTAACCTATTCCGGACAACACGGCGACAACCTGGTTTTGTACCATGATATGAACGCGACGCCTATCGGCAGCCCCGATGGGACCCCTCGACCTTTCGACGCGCAATTCCCCGACCAATTCAGGCACATCATTCAGGCCACAAACTCCGGGTATTCCAAGTACGACAGTCTCCAAGTATCGTACAACCAGCGGGCGTGGCACGGCCTGAACACCCAGTACAACTTCACCTGGAGCAAGTGTTTCGACACCAACTCCGTGAACCGCGGCGGTGCCGGCGATTATCCGCAGGTCAACAATGACAACCCTGTCGGAAGCACGGCGCCCGCGCACTACAGCGCCAAGGATTCCTATGGGCTCTGTGATCACGATGTGCGGCTAAACTTCAATGTGGGTGGTCTGTACCAATTCCCGGCAATCCGGGCGTTAGGTACTCGCTTGGGAAGCGGGTGGCAGATCAGCACGATCTATACTGCCATCAGTGGACGTCCGTTCACGGCCTTGTTGGGTGGCGGGGGTGATCCTTCGGGTCAGGGTCTGACAGGTACTGCCATCCGCGCTGCCTGGGATGGTACGCCTGTCCACTATCAAACCCGAAATCCGGATCAGTACGTGGTGGAGACGTTTACTGCTCCAGGTCAGCCTGACCCGTGCGGGAATATTGATCCCAATGGCGGGCTGCCGCTTTCGCCGTTCTATGTGCCTTGCGACGGAACAGTCGGCAACTCACGGCGGAATCAGTTGATCGGTCCGGGCCTCAGTCAATGGGACATCACTCTCATTAAGAGCACCAAACTAACGGAGAAGATGAATCTTGAGCTCCGCTGGGAAGTGTTCAACGTGCTGAACCGCGCCAATTTCCACTATTTCCCGGATAACACACTGGGAGATAGCTTCGGGACGATCACCAAGACGTCCGACGTGGCGGTCGGCAATCCAGTAATTGCGCAGGGCGGTCCGAGGAACATGAATTTCGCTATCAAGTTCACGTTCTAGCCGGGCGAAGCTTGAAGTCGAGGGAGTCTGCCTATGGTAGACTCCCTTTTTCTATGCGGTTCTTCCCTTGGTTGCTCGCGGGCCTTCTGCTGGCCAACTTCAGTTTTGCCGAACCCAAGGCTCCGATTCGGAAAGCGACGCGCCCCAACATCATCGTCATCACTCTCGATACTACACGCGCCGATCGCATGGGCTTCCTCGGATCGAAGCGTGGGCTTACGCCGAATCTGGATGCGTTGGCCAAGCAATCGGCCGTCTTCACGCATGCCTATTCCCATGTTCCCCTGACTACCGCCTCGCACGCCAGCATCTTCACCGGAACGTATCCGCAATACAATCACGTAGTCGACTTCGGCATCCCTCTTTCAGACAAGCTTCCTTATATTCCCGACATTCTGCGCAAGAGTGGCTATCGCACGGCAGCGTTCGTGGCTTCTCTTGTTCTGGATCCATTGGGGGGGACTGCCCCGGGCTTCGATCGTGGATTTGACATCTACGACGCCGGATTCCGCATGCGGCCACGTGGTGGCGATCGCTACAAGACGGTAGAGCGCCGCGCCAGCGAAGTTGTCAATCACGCACTGGCTTGGCTCAGCAAGCGACCTGCCGGCCCATTCTTCCTCTGGATACATCTCTACGATGCCCACGACCCGTATGATCCGCCCGAGCCGTACAAGAGCAGGTACGCTTCGCAGCCTTACGACGGCGAGATTGCTTACAGCGACGCCGAAGTGGGCCGCCTGTTGAATGCACTGCGCGCGCAACACCTTTACAACAACTCTTTAATTGCCGTGATGGCCGACCATGGCGAGTCCCTTGGCGAGCACGGTGAGAACACGCATGGCGTATTTCTTTACGACTCCACCATTCGCGTTCCGTTGCTGATCAAATTTCCCGGACTACGTCCTAACGGCAAGCAGGTTGAGACACGGGTCAGCCTGGTGGACGTCGCGCCTACGATTTTAAGGCAGGCCGGAGTGGCCGTAGCAAACGAGATGCAGGGAGAATCGTTGCTGGACGTGATCAAGCCCGCGGGTGCGCAGAGGGCGACGTCTCTCGATCGCCCGGCCTATGCGGAGACCGATTATCCTCATCGAGCATTTGGCTGGAGTTCTCTACGCGCCTTGCGAACAGGAAAGTATCTGTATATTCGCGCTCCCCAGCCTGAGCTCTATAACCTGGATACTGATCCCGCGGAGAAACAAAACCTCACGACGCTCAGCAAGGCGGTGACAGATACACTTGCATCACAGCTGGAGAAATTTCGCAGCAAGACCAGTCAGACGCTGGTCGAGTTGGCCAAGCCCGATCCCGAGCAAGCCGAGAAACTGCGCGCACTGGGATATGTCGCCTCGGATAGCCGCACGGGCAGCTCGGATAAGGGCGAGTCCGGAATCGATCCGAAATCTAAGATCGAAGTTTCCAACCTTCTGCACGACGCGATGCTCGACATCGAAGATGGTCGCTACCAGCAGGCGACACCCTTGCTGGAACGCGTGCTGGTCGAACAACCCGAAATGCCCATCGCAGAAATGCAGCTGGGCATTGCACAGGCGCGGTTGAACCAGTACCAAAAGGCGTTGCCCCACCTGCAAAAAGCCATCAAGGCCTTGCCGGACTCCGGCATGGGCCATTACGAACTCGGATTGGCTCTGTTTGAAACGGGAGATTGGAAAGGCGCTGCTCCCGAATTCGAGGCTGCGGTGGCCAAGGCGCCTCGCTGGGCGGATGCACATTTCTCCCTCGCGTCGGTCTATGCTCGCATCGATCGGGTGCCGGAGGCGATGACGGAGCTAGACACCACACTGAAGCTTACTCCGGATCATTACCGCGCGAATCTATTACGCGGGCGGATTCTTTCATTGCAGAAGTACCCAGAGCAGGCTCTGCCGAACCTACAGAAAGCCATCGATGTCCAACCGACCTCCGTTGAGGCCCACGCATTCCTGGCCGACGCCTATGCGCAACTCGGTCGGCAAGAGGACGCGAACCGCGAGCGTGCGCAGGCGGAAAAACTGAAGACCGCGCCTCGGCAGCCTCGCTCAAACTGATTTTTCCCGGAACAGCGCCGCCGCGCACACGATGACGGCCGGATAGCCTTCCAGCGTGTAACGAGGTTCGGGATTTTCCAGCGTGCCGAGAAAAAGCGAACGGATGAGAATAAATAGAACCAGCAGGCTGAGGTACGGTAAGGTTTTCGCGGGCAGGAATGCC
>DASRFR010000031.1:0-3536 GCA_035651455.1 Terriglobales bacterium | reverse complement strand
CGTCGAACCGACGGGAACCAATGGGCACACCCGCCTCGTTATTCACTATCGCCCTGCCGCAGCCCAGGTCGAGCAAATCAAGACCGCCATGAAACTGATGAAGAAAGTTCTCTGGCGACTGGGTTGTATTGTGCCCCCGGGTATGGTGCACGTCCGCCCCATGGGGGCAAGCGCGCACTACTCTGGAACGCTGCCCATGTCATCCGAGAAAAGTTCTTGTACGGTCTCCAAGCAATGCGAGAGCCACGACTTCGAAAACTTATACATCGTTGATGGCGCCACCTTTCCCTTTCTGCCGGCAAAAAACCTCACGTTCACACTGATGGCCAATGCCGTACGTGTAGCCGAAACGGCGTTCTAGGAAGCCTATCGTGCCAGGAGCGCGTGTTTCACCTTGTAAACGCGGAACCAGCGACCGCTTGCGACCAAGTCGGCAATGGCATCAAGGTCGGGCGGGGGAGTCGAAGTATCCGTCCGCGTAGCGTAAGGCGGAGTTGAAGTATCCGTCCGCGTAACCAGATAAGAGATCCTGTAGTGTTCGATGATTTGCAGGCGGCGAGCAGCCGTGGTGGAAGAGGCAAGCAGTTCGACGCAGTCGAGCCAGCGTTGCTTGACGCCGGGATCTGCTGGATTAGCATTGCCTAAATCGGGCGCCATTACGGCGACCGGTACCACCGCTGAAATCGCGAGGCTCGTGTGACCTTCAGCCGCAACCAACTCCCGCGGGCGGACAAGCGGCTGCAATACCTCACGCAATTCTCCAGCTTGAATGATGGCGCTCTGCTCCATTTTTGCTCGGTTTCTTTCGGCTTGAATTGTGGGAAGGGATGCTGCGAGCGCGGCACCGCAAATAATGATGGGGATTACCAACCGTGTGCCTCGGCGAGCTATCGTCCGCCTCCCAAACCAAGCTAACGTCGCCGGAACCGTGGCGCACCCCACGATCTTGATGACGTTGTCGGCTCGTCCAATCATCCAGTAAGGAAAAATGCGAGCTAATAACTCGAACGCAAGCGGGTTGAACATCCATACGATCGCGGTAAGGACTGCGCCTGCAGAAACCAGCAAGCTAAGATTGCGAGGCTTCGCATAGGCACTCCACGCCAGCATTAAGGCAACAGGCAATATCCAGCGGAGCGTGGACAGGGGGACAGTGCGCAAAGTGTAACCCCAAAACGAGTATCGGTGTGTCACCCAAGTGAAGAGCTCCGCCATCTGTTCCATCCCGTGATTCGGCTGAATAGCGGTAAGAAGCACGAATGGAATGCCGGGGACCAGTAAGCTGGTCGTCACCAACGCTCCTGCCCAAGAGCTCCCTCGCAAGGTTGTAAAGAGATATCCGATGAAAAGGAGCGGAGGAAGCACGCAGAGTAAGAAGACAACCCATTCACCAACATGCACGGTGGCGAGCGCCACTGATGCGAGGAATACGCCCACATAATCGCGCCTTAAGGGTTCCCGGAGGGCCTCAGCCGCTACGACCAGAACGACCGCGTACAGTACTACTCCCGCGACGATGGCCGGAACGGCAGCTCCAGTTTGTGCCAGAAGCGGCACTGATGCTAGTACTGCTGTCGCGCCGAGCCAGCCCGAGCGGAATATCGACCATGCCAGAAACTCGACTCCTCCAAGCGTCAGCAGACGAAAGAATCGTGCCGAGCGATACCAAAAATCAAACGGCTCCTGCTGCGTCAGGTAGGACCCAACCGCGTGCAGAAGATGGATGGAATTCACATGAAACTTGCTTTCAATTACCGGAAGCGGCGAAAGGGGGTCCTGAAGAGTGAATCCGAAGGTCCGCAGCTCCAGCACCTTGGCTGCATGCATGGGATGATCGTACGTGGCGGCGCCCCCCATGGGCAGCGTACAAAGCACCGCGAGAAGAGTAATCGACGTTAGGGGGAAACGGAGCGTCTGAAGAGGATAAATCCGCTCGCGCCGTCTTAGCCGATGGAAAACCAAGATCGCGGCTGAAGCAAGCAAAATAGCCAAATATGCCACAGCCACTGTTTCGACACGCAGATGCAAGGAGTAGGCACAAACGGTCAGTGGCATCAGCATCGCCAGCGAGAAAACAAAGCCGGCGGCTTGGCTGCCAAGCAGGCCCCGCCTGAGATAGCGAGGATAAAAAAGTCGCACGACTGCGAGGCCCGGCAACAATGTGGATATCCAGAAGAGGTATTCCAAAGGCTTGCCTCGGCATATTCGGAGTATATCGCTGGAAACACAACCTACAGCTTGAAAAAGGGAGATGTCGCCCCTGCGAACGATGCGCTAGATGAATTCTGGCATGTTTACGTCCGGAACCAGAAGGATGAAGCGCCCTCGCCACAGCAATGCACCTGGGTCTTTCACGGCGCGCTTATCCTGCAGATATCCGTAAATGCCAAAGGGCATCCAGCGAGGGACCTCAGCGATGGTGGTTGTTCGCGCGCCGGTCATTGCGCCTCACCGAGGACAGCTACGCGATGCTTGGATCCGGAACGGGCAGGATGAACCGTCCTCCACGCTGCTTGTATGGCGCCAGGAAGCTCACGATCTCCTCTGCAAAGTTCCACGCGAGAATCAGCACATAATCGGGCTGGTCGGCAAAAATCCGATCCACGGGCACGATCGGTATATGCGTCCCGGGGGTATAAAGGCCAATCTTCAACGGACTACGATCAACGGTATAGGAAAGCGTTTCGGTTCCGATCCCACAGTAGCAAAGCAGCGTGTTCCCTTTTGCCGGCGCGCCATAACCAACGATGGTTTTGCCCCCAGCCTTCAGGCGCGCCAACAGTTCACGGAGGCTACTTCGGTGAGCGCGCACGCGGCTGGCAAAACTGTGGTAAGTCTCGGGCTGGTCCAGCCGCGCTTGCCGCTCTGCGGCAGCCAACTGCAGGGCGGAGCCGCCATGTCCTCCGCTTTCGCCGTGCCGCGCCCAAAGCCGCAGGGAACCGCCATGAATCGCCAGCCGGTCTACGCGCTCCACAGCCAGGCCCGCCTCTGCAAACATCCGCAAGAGGGCGGTGACGGAGAAATAACACAGGTGCTCGTGGTATACGGTGTCGTATTCCAGACGGTTCAGCATCTCGGCGACGTACGGCACCTCGAGGATGACTCGCCCGTCTGCGCTCAGGAGGCTTTTGGCGGCCACCAGAAACGCAACCGTCTCATCCACGTGCGCCAGAACATTGTTGGCGAGGATGGCGGCAGCCTTGCCATAGCGCGCCCCCACATCGGTGGCGGTGGCGCCATTGAAGAATTCCCCGAGGGTTTCGATGCCTGCCTCCCTGGCCAATTGAGCGATGTTTCTCGCCGGTTCAATGCCCAGCGTACGAACTCCTCGATTGCGAAAGCACTGCAGCAAGCTGCCGTCGTTGCTGGCGATCTCGACCACAAGGTCCTGTTTCCTCAAATCAAGGCGCCTCACCACGGCATCGGCGAGGCTGTCGTTATGCGCTGCGATTGTTTCATTGGTTCCAGTGCGATAGAGGTAAGTGCTGAACAGAACCCTCGGATCGACGACGTGCACCAGCTGGACTAGCGTGCAG
>DASRFR010000030.1:0-4580 GCA_035651455.1 Terriglobales bacterium | reverse complement strand
ATGGGCATGCTTGCGAGCCACATTCACATTTACGATTCTTTCAGCCCTGCACTATATCTACTTAGTCGGTCAGCGACTGAAGGCACTACATCCGCATCCGGGGGCATCAAGCCCGCCGTCCATGTGACGGAGTGGGTCCTCCGGGAAAGATTCAGCCTGATCCCTCCGGGTGGGGACCGTTTGTCCTTACCCAGTGCCGAACAGCGTGGGTTGGTTCGAGAATCAGAGCGGTGGAGGTGGAGCAGCTATCGAAGGTATGCCCACGGGGAAGCGGGAAAAATACGAATTGACGAATGGAGCGCTGTGACCATTCAGCAGGCAGCAAGGGCCGCCTAATTCCTGGTCCCCACCTTTGCAGAAAGCGCAAAGGTGGTGCACCCGCCGCAGCACACGGTCACTGCCTGACGAACGCACCACTGTCTCGCGTGAAGATTTCATACGAGTGTTGGGCAATAATATACGATGCTGGGTGCTCGCCCTACTTCGCGCTCCTGATACGGCAAAGCGAAAATCGAGTGGCTCCTGTGCATTCTTGTAGTAGCATCATCCCAGTTCCTTTTCGTGCCTGATGAATACATTCTTGAGATGGGCTGGTAGCAAGCGAAGAATTCTTCCGACCCTACTTGATGCAGTGCCGCGCAAGTTCAATCGATACGTGGAGCCATTCGCAGGCTCCGCTTGCTTGTTTTTCGCGATAAGCCCCTGCCGGGCCGTGCTAGCGGACATAAATGAAGACTTGATCAACGCCTTCAAGATGCTGCAATGCCGAGTAGAAGATGTTGTCACCGAACTCTCACGCTTCAGGTGCAACAAAGAGGAATATTACGAGGTTCGCTCGGAAAGCAGTGCAACGCTGTCGGGAGCGGAAAAAGCCGCCAGATTTATTTATCTGAATCGCTTTTGCTTCAATGGACTATACCGAACGAACAAACATGGGCTGTTCAACGTTCCGTACGGGGGCCTTAAGGCCGGATCACTTCCTTCTGCCGACTTGCTCCGATCATGTGCTGCGGCGTTGCGTCGGGCGGATGTGATCTCAACCTCGTTTGAACATACGTTGGAGGCGGCTCGATGCGGCGATTTTGTGTACCTCGATCCGCCGTATTCAATCTCCTCGCGCCGTGTATTCAACGAGTACTCGCACTTCAGCTTTGGGAAAAACGAGCTAACGCGCCTACGCGAGCACCTTGTCCGAATGGACAAGCTCAATATCTTTTTCTTGATCAGCTATGGGCTCAGTCGCGAAGCCCTGGAGCTCGCAAGGGGATTTTTCTCCCGGCAACTCGTGGTGCAGCGTCAGATTGCAGGGTTTGCGAATGACCGGCGTCGAAGCAGGGAACTTCTGATTACGAATTACCGATTATCCGCATGAGTAGGAAAAGGGAAGATCTCGGTACGAGCGCGATCGGTGTCAAGTATCTTCCTACCAAGCAACTCCATCCAAATCCACATAACCCCCGCATGTTGTTCGACAAGCTGCCGCTTGACGTTCTGCGCGAGTCGATTGGCCGAGTGGGAATCCTGGTTCCGCTAACAGTGTATTTGGAGTCTGCTCGGGACAGGTATGTAATCTTGGACGGCCAAAGGAGATGGATTTGTGCGCAAGACCTCGGACTCGACAAGGTCCCCGTCAACCAAGTAGCTGAGCCGTCGCTCGTACAGAACATTGTCACGATGTTCCAAATCCATAAGCTACGTGAGGATTGGGAACTGATGCCGACCGCATTGAAGATCGAGCTCCTCATGAAGCAAGTGGGAGATCGCAATAACGCTCGCCTTGCGGAGCTTACGGGTCTTGACGAAGCCGTGATTGTAAGATGCAAGAAACTGATTTCGTACGACAAGCGCTTCCAGGACATGATGCTGGATCCTGACCCCGAGAAGAGGATTAAAGCTGATTTCTTCATCGAACTTTATCCCGTTCTGCATGATCGTGATGTCGCCGAGTTTGAATGGTTCTCTCCAGTCAGATTCACCAAACAAATGTTGTCTAAATATTTGGAGGAGCCGCGCACAATCAAGGCTGTGACGGATTTTCGTCTGATTAAACAGCACATTACGAATGCGAGGCGTATCGGTGGCATGAAGAAGTTTTCCACCAGAATGCAGCGCTTTGCTGAAGAGCACAGTACGCCGCTGGCGCACTTAGAACTGGCCGAAGCTAGCATTCATGCCGAAGCAAAAGCGATCACGCGCAAGGTCGACACTCTAGAGAAACTTCTCGCAGAGCTGGATGTCGAAACCTACTATGGCGAGGAAGAGTTGTGGAAGTCAGTTACTCGCCTACTCGAAGTGCTCGAACGGAAGCTGCGGGAGGCGGACAAACGCCGCTGACATGAAGAGGCCATTGAACCGCGGTGCTGCAGTCGATGAAACGCGGTATGCTCGCTGGCTGGCTGAGTTTGCTGGGTACCGAAATCCTGTGACGCGCGGCATGGTTGAACTATGGTTGCGTCAATTCTCTGCTGCTGACCAGGACTTGGCCGCAAGAATATTGGACGCCGTCCTCTTTATTGGTAATCAGAAAATTCACACCAGTTTCCGTGAACTGCTCAACAGCCTGGAGGGCTGGGACAAGGTCAAGTCACGGCGTCGCGGGCGATGGTTTTTCGTGCCCTTTTCCGGAAGCACTGGCGAAAGCGGAGATTCAATGCTTCATTCGCTCCGAATGTCGACGTCAATGTCGAAGAAGCAGTACAACAACCTATTTATTCATCGCAGCGAGCTCGTATCAAAGCAGCCGAGCGCTGAAGACACGGTTGTGTTGGTCGACGACTTTTCAGGTACCGGTACACAAGCTTGCGACTCGTGGCACATCTTCGAAGAACTCCTGACCGGCGGACCCCGCGTCGTGCTGATGCTCATAGCGGCTACGGAATCAGCGCTTGCAAGGATAACTGATGAGACGGAGATGGAACCCATCTGCGCTGTTACGCTAACCCGAAGAGACAATCTCTTCCAGGCAGATTGTGTGCATTTCAACGAAGGAGAGAAGGACACAATCTTAGGCTATTGCGCGACGGCGGACCGCCGTTATCCGCGAGGCTTTGGGGAGGCAGGGTTGTTGCTAGTCCTCGCCCACCGCACTCCTAATGACACTATCCCAATACTCCATGCAACTCATGACGAATGGCACGGCTTGTTCCCGCGACACGATTGAAGCCCTTGTCGAGTGCCGATGACCCACGGTTTTCGAGACATTGGCTTTTGATGGCGGAGTGGCCCACTCAAGCCCGTTTTTGGCTTGAGGCGAGCAGTTCTATAGCCGGACAAAGTTGTCCCTCCGCTCGTTCGCGTTTTCGCGCTGTCCATTCGGACTCGATCTCAACCCGTTCCTCACAGCCGGTTGCGTACCGGCGAAAGCTACTCCACCCCCAATCCTCCGGACGTTCACGCAATCCAGCCTTCGCCGGATTACGATGAATGTAGCGGAGCTTCTCAACAAACGCGGGTAATTGCGAAATGTTGAAATGGTAGTACCGTTTTTGCCAGAAATGCTCTGCATCGCCAAGCAAACGCCGCGATACTCCTTGCTTCAACGACTTCAGCGCATCAGCCTGACCTGCCCCTGCTTTCGTTGACGGAAGAATACGACAAACCGCATTTGTTTCATCTCGGGTATCAGCGGGGATGGGGGTCCGGGGCAAGGGGCCGACGTTTGAGGCCTCTTGCCCCCAGTTCAGCTCTGTCGAAGCTTGCGGCTTGAGCAGTAAACTCTTCTGGTGTTTGGTATCCCGGTTGCTGTGCGGACGGGCCTCGTTGTACCCCTTTTTTCACGCCGCGATCTTCCGCCGTGCATCAAATAAGTTCTGGAACCAACTGCTGCCAGACATTCTTCCCGCAGCCGCCCGTGAAAGCTCTCGACGTGCGCGTTCTGCGTCGGCTTTCCCGGTTGAATGTGCACCAGCTCCTTCTCCCCCTCCACGCACCACGCCAGAAAATGGCGGCTCCTCAACTCCGGTCCGTTGTCACAGCGGATCGCTTGCGGCACCCCGCGCTCTCTCGCGTCCGCAGCGGCTCATCCGAACGTTGCGAGCGATAGCGGTACGTCACGGCCAGCATCACCAGCCGGCACGCTCGCCGCTCACTGAAGGCGTAGTCTTGTTTCATCTGCCCGATAGCGGCCTTCAGCGCTATGAGCTTCAGCCGTTTTTTCGGATCACCGACTGCAACGCTTCTTTATCCAGGCTTAGGTCTGCTACCAGCTTCCGCAGCCGCGTGTTCTCATCGCGCAGCTGCTTCGCTTCCTGCGCCTGGCTCACGTCCGCCGTACTTCGCCTCTCCAGGTGTAAATCGTGTGTTTCGAGACACCCATTTCCCGCACCACATGTTCCGCCTTCCGCCCGCTTCTAGTTGCTTTAGTGCCCGATCATCTGCGCTTCCGTGTGCCTGCTCTTCGACATACCTCTTCCCCTTTCCGCCGTCCATTTGACCCCCTTTCTCAGCAGACCCTAGAATTGTGAGTTTGGCCGAGGGCCTCCAAATCCTCTATGGCACTTCGTCTCTACAACACGCTTTCCAATACGGTTGAAGATTTCAAGAGCATCGACCCGGGCGCAGTTCGCATGTATGCCTGTGGT
>DASRFR010000029.1:0-590247 GCA_035651455.1 Terriglobales bacterium | reverse complement strand
TTGCACGGGAAATGATGGGAGTTCGTTGGGTTATGCCGAGATGTGGTATGACAACGAGGATGCGCTGAACACCGCGGACTATCGCAATTACCAGTCGGTAGCTGGCCGATGGCTGACGCCTGACCCCGCCGGACTCGCTGCGGTTGATCCCACCAATCCCCAGACCTGGAATCGCTATGCATACGTGACAAGTGATCCCGTGAGTTTGGTTGATCCGTTGGGGTTGTCCTGTGAAGACCCGACTGATGGTGAATCATGTGTCGTAAATGTGACGGCCTCCGCCCCATCCCAAGTAGCCGGAATTGTCGAAGATGTCGGTGAGGCGAGAATTCCGTACATTACGCCAGGAGCTGTTCCCGCCCGAAATGCCGTTCTGTCAATTCTTTCGACGCCTAATCCTTGTTCATCGTATTTCAATAACGCGGGGAACAATTTCACGCAGGCAACGTCTGATACTCCTTCTAACCAAGGCTCACCTGACCAGTCTGCCGCTAACATCTTTGGATCGGACGATATTCGCCTAAATCCAAACAAGCCGACGGTTGGTGCTCAATCTCAACAGGGAGCAGGCGCGAACACCACTATTTTTATTAACCCAAATGGGCCGTTCTTCATTTCAATGCCAACAACCCAGACCTATTTCGTTGGCCCGTTTCCTGGTGGATCTCCACAAGCGCAAGCAACCATTCTCTTTCACGAATTCGATCATACAATCAACGGAATACCGGGTGATGGAACACCCATCAACGGACTTGCTCCCGGTGCGAACGTAGGACAGTCCAAAGCTAACACGAATGTCGTATTATTCAATTGTTATTCCCAGATCAACTCAATCGGACATTGAATTGAGGAGTCGTTATGCTGATTAGATTTACGAAAAGCTTCTGTTTGCTAGTTGCTTTCACACTGTGCATTGCTACCTATGGTCAGAGCAATCATGGCGTTCTGACAGTTAACGTTGCGGATGCTATCGAGAAAGCACCGATCGCGAGAGCGTTCATATTCGTTCACGGCCACACTGGTTCCCAGGCCATCATGAAGAACCACACGAGCGCCGGGCACTACGATATCTCTCTTGCTCCCGGGTTGTATGACATCTTTGTGACCGCGCCAGCATTTGCTCCGACCTGCAAGATCGTCGTCGTCAATAGTGGCGAGACAACAACGTACAACGTGACTTTGAAAGCCGACGATGAGCATCTCGAGCAGGCAACTAAAGACTTTTGATTATTGTTTCAATGTACGGTGGAACCCCGTTTTTAGCCACGTCCTATCATTTACCGCACCTGCCTTTAACCGGCCAGCATCGTGCCGCGTTCCATACGAACCTGATGCTGCTCCTGTTTACCATCAAAGAAGTACCGCAGGGTGTGCCTGCCATCCGCGATGTTCGTTGTCATTAGGTCGCGGCGAGCAATCGCTCGTGCGACCGGCGTGGAGAGCTCGTCGACCATCATCTCCTTAACCGTCAGCCGCAGCTTGACGTCGTAGGCTTTCTTCCCGCCCTTGCAGATCGACACGGACCAATGCACGCCTCTGCTCAACTGCGGAAGCGCTTATTGGCATTTGCACTACGCCTACAACAATGCCGGAGACGTGACCTCGTTTACCAACTATGCCGATGGAAGTGGCTGCCGTACAAGGCAAGTTCCTTCAGTGCTCAACAGAATTACCGATACCGTTGCAATGGAAACAACCCGGTGAACTTTAAGAACTGGGTTGGCTTGGCCATCAGCCGTAATGTTGGTGACAACACAGGGAAGGGGTGCTTCGGATATAAAATTACAAAGACTGGGTACACTGCCTCACTGCTTCCGTTACCAGGCGTCCCGAAGAAAGCCTGTCTGCCAGCAACGGTTGAGTCAAGCCAAGTTATTTCTTCTGGGAAGCAGAACTATCAATTGTCGGGGCAAGTGCTTATTTCATTTAGTCCGTCGGGCCAAGAAGTGGGTCAAAACGAACCGGTGTTCGTCGATTTCAGTGTAATAAATGACTCGGCGGATTTCGTGCGGTTTGATTTAGGTTTGGATCGAAAGGCGAACTTTAGAGTGCAGGTGGAAGAACCTGACGGACGGATCGTAACCGAACAATTGAGATCAGAGGGTTTCGGGAGAATTGGGGAAATTTCGCTTGCCCCAACTGAACAATACACACAACGGCTACTTTTGAACGAATGGCAATCCTTTGCTCTCATCGGAATTTATCGGCTGAAAATCTCAGTGCTAAGTGATTTCGAAACTGCAAAGGGCATAGTTGAGCGGACACCCGCGGGCGAACTCACGATTAGTGTGGGACCGCGCGATGCGGATGTCTTGCGAAAGAAATGCGAGCGGTTAGCAACTGTAGCAATTAGCGACTCTTCTGTCGAACATCGGATGGAAGCGGCGATGGCGCTAAGCCTAGTAGCCGATCCTGTCGGCGTACCGTTCCTATCATCAGTGCTGGAGACCGGGCAGCTGGTAGAGGATTACGCGGCGATGGGATTAGCGCGAATTGGTAATAGCGACGCTATAGCAGCATTAAAAGCAGCGCAAAGTAATCCCAATATTGATGTACGCCTCGCGGCATCGCGGGCATTGCAGATTGCCGGCAAAGAGTCGACACCGACGAACTCCCCGCTCGATTAAATGAATAGGTGTGTTGCATTGCGCGACTACTGCTTAAGGGATCGCTCCTTAATTAGGAAAAAGTTAAATTTATGTGCCACGATGCTTGTTGTGTGTCTCTTGTCGTGCGCGTTTCCTTCAACACTATGGGCCCGTGAAAATGTCACCCTGCAAGGAGCGGTAACCCTAACACAACAACGCTCACTTCCGGACATTGTCAAACGTATTCAGAACTTGAGTGGTTGGCGCAATACACTTGTTCTAGATTCGCTGCTCGACGTGGCAAGGCCAGTAGATGAACTGGCTCAGAGCCACAATCTCCTCGGCATAGACAACGGAGCGTTGCATGACAAGGCAACACTTGCGTGCCTTCTCGCTTACATCAATCTTGCGAAGATTAATGTTCAACTGGACATTCTCAAGATTCGAGACCAAATAACACGCCACCTTCTGCTTATTGAGTCCGAGCGGATTCTCGACGAAGTGGACGACCCTAGTGCCATGTACTTGGCAAAATTGAGCCGCGCACGAGCTGAACTCAAAGCCGCCGAGCTTGAGCCAGTCAGGTATCAGCTACTCGCTTTGCTGTCGGCGCTTACGGGGCTGGAGCAAAACAAAATCGAGCCAGTGCTCGATTCGATTCCAACTTCCATCGATACTAAATGGGTTGCGATGATCGCGAATGATTCCACCCTTTCCGCTGACGAACACCGTCTCATAGAGGAATTGAGGCGCCGTTCCTTCGGACGGGATCAAGCGCAAGCTGAGGAGTGCTTGGCTTTTCTGGCGAGCAACAAAATGGAAGTGGCGTCGGAATTGGGGCGTGTTGGTCTGGGCAGCGACGAACTTGGCTATGTATCGGAGCTTGAAAAGCTCGATGCATTCGTGCAAGTGGCCTTTCAGGTGGAGAGTACAGAAGCTGAATTTTTTCAGAAAACCCATAAGCTCAGCGCTTGGTTGTCGGGGGTGCAATCAACGGTCGAGAACGGGAGTTCCGCCGATTCATTTCACTCAGTGATCGTTCCGTTCGACATTGCCATATCGCCCGCAATTTCCAAGATTCAGGTGGGACAGTCTGTCCAGCTTTATGCTTTCGTCATTGATGAAAAGGGTCGCGCGGCAGACAAGTCCTCAGACATGTTTTGGTCAGTGAATACATGGAATGCCGTAATCTCAGATTCTGGGCTGATCACCGCGCTCACTCCAGGTAGAGTAATGGTTTCGGTTTCGTACTCGGGTACAACTGAGACGCTGAGCATCAATGTTCAGGCGCCTTCCCGCGGACCTCAGCTTCACCCTCTATAGCGCCCGCAGTTTAGCGGATGAGATGAGCTGCATTATGTCGGGCGTTTTCTTGCCCGGCGCAAGTTCCTGCAGCAACAATCTTCGCTCGAACTGAAAGCGACATGAGACCGCCTGCCAGCTACTCGTATCGAGCATTAAACCAAGATAGGCCAAGCATCGCCTCGACTCATCGGCGCTTGGCGTTCCTGCGTCGCTGAACGTGCAGTTACTTTGATCGCTACGGCCCTTTCCCCTTAGTCATTGCTGCAAGCTCCGCCAAGATCTGCTGTAGGCGTGTCTCTCGGTCTGCGTGAAGTCTCATTTCCAAAACGCTGTGTCGGGCCTTACTCAGATATTCGTGGTTTGCGAGTTGCAACTGCTCAATTTCCACTTTTAGCGCATTCACGCGAGACGTGATGTCATCATGCATTGAAATATCCCTGCCAAGGTCAGATGAGGATAATGCTGTAAACGTCCACTGAACGCTAATCAGCCTTGGTCATCTCAGGCTCAGTCCTTTGATCACGAGCCACAAGCCGGTCGCCAGTTCAAAGAGCCCGAGGCCGGTGTCGAACCACCACAGGTTCACGACCTTGGCGAAGTCTAGGAGGATGATAAAGGCGAGAGTACACACCGAGGCCCATGCCGAGACGATCACGCCGAAGCCGGCAAGCATCCGTGGGATGTAAGCCGATTTGAAGAATAGGTAGCTGCAGGCGGTGGATGCCAAGCCATAGAACAGCAGGCCGACGTAGTACGCATCGAAGCCGGAGAGATACAGCCTCCCCAGCGTCTGGGCTTGTTCCGTCCCGAGAACACGCAGGTAATCAGCACCTTTCAATAGCCGCAGAGCGGTTAGCTGATTGAGCGACATCAGGACCCACATCGAGGCATATACGAGCCGCGAGAACGCGGCCAGCAACGCCAAAGTACGACCGGCTGGTCTGAGGGTCACGTACAGTGCGCTAAGCAGGACCAACAACCCCGCCTCATAGACGAGGTTGCTGGCGATGCCGATACGGAAGAGCCGTTCGCGCATCAGGATGTTGCGTGCAGTCTGCGCGGGATCGACAGCGACCAACAGGCGCTCGTTGATGCCAAAGTTCACCGTGACTACGATCGCGAAGGTGAGTAGGTAGAAGAATCCTGCGACCGGTGCAGCTTTGCGTTGCGATTCATCCATAGTGCTGGTCGTCATTTCCGCTCTTCTACGGAACGGGACAAAGTTGTGTCTATGCAAATATACGCACAGCGAAGCGCGAGAGTTCCAAGGAACCCGTCAAGGTTGCCCTTCGGCTCGCATTCGCTGGACCTTGAGCTGAACCCTCGCCCGTTTTGCTGACCACCCCTCCGCTAGAAAACGAAGGCACACAGTCGAAGCCCAAAACCTTAAAAGCTCGGTTGACATTACACGGCTTCTCATGGAAGGTCGGGTCGGGTCTCGCTGTGATCGAAGTGTCATTGAAAAAGGGGGGCTCCCGTTATGCATGGCTGGCCCATTGGGACATTAGGAGGACACTAAACGAGCTAAAGAGAGAACACGCAGGGCGAGGTGGGCGCTGGGAAACGGAACAAAATAAGGAACCTGGCGGAGAGGGAGGGATTCGAACCCTCGGTACAGGTGTTAGCCCGTACAACGGTTTAGCAAACCGCCGCATTCGGCCACTCTGCCACCTCTCCGAGAATGTGGGAACCGTAGTTTAGCAGGAATCGTCATCGTGAACTACTGCACAATCACTGCACATTCAGTTTCTCTTGTTGAATCCGTAACGGCTAGAACGCGACTACGCAGCCGCATGCTGAAATTGCGCATTGATCTCTCGCGCTGCCTTAATGCCGGATGTGATTGCTGCCTGCATCCAGCCATTCCATGGCGACGCGTGCTCCCCGGCAAACCATACTCTGCCCTCCGGCTTGCAGATCTCTGAATTGGTTTTCATCTGGCCGATGGGATAAAGCGCGTACGCCCCCACATTGCCAGGGGTCATTCGCCCAAGACTTCACCACCACTGTTTCCAGACTAGGACGCAACCCAGGAAATACTTCATCCATGTCACGGATGGTCTGCTCGAGCCAATCCGCTTCGCTGAGTTGATCCAGTTCGTGGGCGTAGTTCTCGTAGTTGTACGCCTGAAGTAGCCCGCGTTTCCCCGGTTTGCCATATGTGGGATGCCACACTTCGAAGTTTTTGTCGGAGGTCCCGGATCCGTTGAGCTCTTCATCCTCCCAGTAGCGACGACTCACTTGATACGTGGTTCTCACACATGGCCCGTAGTAAATATTGTCAATGACCCTTCGCTTCTCCGGCGACCATTCCGGGGTTACTGGCACTCGCCGCAGTACGGTGTAAGGGATCGTGCAGATTGCAGCATCGCCCTCTATGTGGTCCAGCATCCCAGCGTGACGGCACCCGATGCGCACATGGTTTTCGCTTCGCTCGATGTGCTCGACCGCGCAACCGTAATGGAGACCTCCCTCAGCTTTGCAGCAAACGCCTTTGGAAGTTGGTCGCTGCCTCCCTTTATCTTGGACAGTGGGCTACTAAGATTGACCAGATCCATGATGTAGTCTGCTGCGGAGTCATTTTCGAATCCTAACGAGATGTAATGGATCGCGTCTTCAGACGCGCCTTCCTGTCGTAGGAACTCCTGCATGCTCATCCCATCGAAGCGGGCGATTGTGGGCGACCAGTCCTCCGGAATTCGATCTCCAACCTGCTTTGCTGCTTTGCCGTAGTAATGTTCTCCTAAATCCTTCAGCCCAATGCTGCGTTCTTCAGGGGTGAGATTCAGCGGCACGAGCGACATATCCACCGGTTTGTCTGCCGGGATCTTTACCCGTTTGCCCTTCAGCAGGGCAATTTCAGCGAGACCTTGGGGACGAAACGGCTCCAACTCCAGCCCAAAATGTCGAACCCACTCCAACGTGATGACATGATGGCTGGGAATGCGCCCAGCACCTGCTTCAGCGTAGAGATCGTCAGAGAGTCCCGCGCGGATTGTATGTACTCTCCCGCCCGGACGAAGTTGCGCTCCAAGGATGGTGACGTCGTGTCCAGCGCTGTATAGGTCCCAGCCTGCGGCGAGACCAGCGAGTCCCGCTCCAAGGATGATCACCCGCTTCCCACTCGCGTGCCGTAGTTCAGTGTTTTGGGGAAAAGCCCAGTTCAGATCAGTAGAAAGCGACTTTCCAACCAAGGTAAGCCCGCACAGCTTTGCGAACTCCCGTCGGCTGATGTTCATGGTGGCGACCATATTAGCGGCCCGGCTTCGGTGACCCCAAGGACGTTTGTCGCCGAGCTGTTAGCAGAAGGTTCTGCTGAGTCTCGATCGGGCCGCCTCCCCCAGTCGAGGCTCCCACAGCGGTTTCACTGTCCATTGCGTAAACAATCGAAAAAACGTCATGGCTGCTTTCGAAATTGTTTTTGGTGCTGCCGATACGGAGAGAACGAAACCGGTCAAGGGTAGCGGGGCTGGTTTGAAAGGCGGTCAGCTACGGAACAATGTAGGCCTCATCGCCTGCTTGAGACATGCCGGTTTTTGCGATGCGCTCCGAATGAAGTGTGGGAGGCGGCAATCGTGCACAGCACGTAGAAGAACGCCGCATTTGCGGGTATCTGCAAATTGAAATCGAAAAATGCATGCACCAAAATCCCGATGCATCCCAGCAGAGATGCCAGAGCGACCGTACCGTTCACGTCACGTGCCCAATTCTTTAGCTTTGCGGTGGCGTGCCGGAAAACCAGCCCGATTAGCCACATTCCTGCTGCAAATCCCACAATCCCCGTCTCGACCAGCAATTGCAGATAATCGTTGTGCGCCTGATCGATTGTCTTGCTCGTTGAAAAGCTGCGGAACCGTGGATAAATTTCCCCAAAGGAGTGCAAGCCCCAGCCAAGCACAGGTCGTTTCGCGAACATCCTGAGGCTGTCGCGGTCCACCGTCAAGCGCAAGCCGCCATCCAATTCGGTCCGCGCTTCACTGTGGATGCTCAACACCCGTGTGACCAGTTGTTGCCCGCCGACCCATAGCATCACCAATACAATTGCGCTCAGCAAGCATCCCGTGATTAGCGCAGCGCGGCGGTTCTTTTGCATGCCGAACAGCAACGCCAGAAACGCCATCTGTGCCGCAAAAGCCAGCATCCCCCCCCGCGAGCCGGAAAGGAAAATGGTGCCCGCCATCAGGACGGCGGCACAGGCAAACGCCGGCTTCCACTTGCGATGCGTCTGATCGCTCAGCAACACCGCGAGGGCAATCGGAAACAGCATTTCCATCAAACCGGCGTAGTGATTGCGATTGACGTAAGGGCCGTAAATTGCGCCGCCCGCCTCGGCCTCACGTATCCAGTAAAGTCTGCCCTGCGACGACAGGCTTTGTACTAGCGCAAATAGCGCCACGGCGGCACCATATCCTGACAAGAGGCACGCCAGAAGTTTGACTTGCGACGTCCTACGCAACGATTGCGCAGTCAGGAATGCCAGGCCGCCATAGCACAGGTAGAGGGCTGCGCCGACCATCGCGCTATATCGATACGCAGACGTTCCAAGCACCAGTTGGGCCTCGATCACCGCGCCAAACACTAGCATAGGAGCAAATAGCGGATTTCCGACGAGATCCAATTCTGGCGACATCGCCTGACGAGCCGCCCATAACAGCAACAAGGTCACGGTTCCCAACTGCAGCGAGAACACGGCCCAGAACTCCACAGCGCCAAAAGCGAGTGGTCCGAACATGAGCAGAGCGAATGTGCCGTATAGGATGACTGCATCCAACAGCGCAAGGCGTGCGCTGCCAGCCATGAGAGTGGGAGTTTCCAGTTTGTCGGTCGCGATCAGGTCAGGCGCTGCCAAGGTCGACCGTCCTCATTTCTGCGCCAGGTGGAAATCAGCCACCCACAGTTTCCCGCGAATCGGGCTGCCCGCCGGCACCCGCGCGATTCGCAATGCGAGCAGTTGGGTTTCGCGACCGGTCGTGAATTGCGCGGTACATCGTCGCCAATCGCTGGCGTCTCTTAAATCTCCACTTTGGAAGTAAGTCGTGCCGGTATAAGCGTCGCTGATATCGAACCGCGGGCCGCCAGCGCCATCGATCACGCCGTTCTTGTACGAAGCGCTGAATTCGTACTCCGTTCCTGACTGCACAGGAATGAGCTGCAATATGCCGGCGTCACTTACGCCCGGTCCTTCGAACGAAACGGCCAGCGCGTTTTGGGCAGAATGGTCGCGCATGCGCTCGAGCGTGAGGGTCACATCCCTCTCGTTCTGGTAACGCCAGTCGAATCCATTGTTGAGGATTTCGAGCTCAAAGCCCGGGTTAACAATACGGTTGTGCTCGGAGCTCAGATAGCTCGAAAGACCCGAAAGAAGCGCCAGCGTGTGCCACGCCGAACGCGCCTCCCCGACCTCGCGTTGTGCGATGAGGTAATTGATGTACTCATAGGCACGTCGCGCTTCCAGCGGCTTGCCTAATTCTGCGAGCGCATCCCACACTTTCACGGCCGACGCCGTGTCGCGTTTCTCAATCAGGAGATCGATGAAATCAAAGTAGGCGCCAGGCTCAGCCGGAAGAGCGTCGTGAATGATCGTGCCGGTGTCCGTGGTCCGCGAGACGAGACGGAGCATGGCGGGAGTGCTCCCCGGCTCACTTGTCACCACCGATTTAAATTCGTTCGAGGCCCGCTCGGTCTCGCCTTGCGTAAGGAAGAATTCGCCCACTCGCCACATGACCTTCGGAGTTGTCGGGTCGGCATCCAGAGCCTGTTCAAACGCGTCTCTTGCGCCTTGAGCATCGCCGAGGACTTGCCGCACCTCCCCTAATCCCAGCCATGTTCGCGCACGATTCGGGTCCAGTCTGGCTGCTGCTTCATATTCGACTTCCGACGCGCGCATGTTCTTGCCGTCCTGAAACAGGTAGCGGGCGAGTTGCAGATGATAATCAGCATCCCAGGGCATGAGTCGAATAGCGGCTTGAAGATGTTGCAAGTCGTGCCGGGTACAGTCGTATTGGGCCAGGAAAACACGAGTGCAGAACGTCAGGTATATTCCGCTGAGCACAACGGCGGCAGCGAACAACCCCAGTCTTTTTGCGCCCGTATCGAGAGCAATCGTCATGTTTGGGACGTACCAATGGAATCCATCGTCCAGAAACCGAGTCGCTGGATTCATCTGCAGTGTAGCGTAGCGTAGGATTCGCTCGTCTCGCGATTGCGTCCACATAGTCTGCGGGAATCAAACTACGCAATGCCGCATTGAGAATGTCGAAGCTTTATGGGAAGCGCGAAATTCCGTGCCAGTTACGCCTGCAATTGAGAAAGGACGACGGGAGCTTCGTTGAGCACGCGTGCTCGTCGTCCCAAGCGGAGCAGTAGCCAGTGCCTTGCGGATTCCAGAAAAATAAGCAGCGCCATCGCTGCAAAGACAATGGTCACCGCCGCATCCAGGCGGTCATTGAAGATCAGGCGTTGTGTTTCGGCAATTTTGGCTGCAGGCACCTGCCCGGCGTCGACGAGTCGAACCAGGGTCGTGGCGTGTGCCAGGAATCCAATCCGTGGATTCGGATGCCACACCTTTTGATAGCTGGCCGTCATGGTGACCGACAAAAGCCACAATAATGGAGCCAACGTGAGCCATACGTAGCGTCCCTTGCCCATTTTGATAAAGATGGTTGTGCCCACGCACAGTGCGATGGTAGCCAGCAGTTGGTTCGAAATTCCAAATAGGGGCCAAAGGCTGTTAATTCCCCCCAACGGATCGACCACTCCCTGGATCAGAAAATATCCCCAGCCACCCACGACCAGTGCGCTCGTCAAAATAATGCTGGGATACCAGCCGGTCTTCCCCATCGGCTTCCACACCAGTCCCAGCAAGTCCTGCAGCATGAAACGCCCCACGCGCGTTCCCGCATCGAGCACCGTCAGGATGAACAGCGCTTCGAACATGATGGCGAAGTGATACCAGATCGCTTCGAGTCCGCCGGAACCGAGCACGCGCGAGAAGATATGCGCCATCCCCACCGCGAGCGAAGGGGCGCCGCCAGTCCGATTAAAGAGCGTGATCTCCCCGACATCCGACGCCAGCTTGGCCATAACCTGCTGCGTAACCGGGAAGCCCCAGCCGGAAATCGTGGCAACCGCTTTCTCCGCGCTATTGCCCACAACCCCGGCGGGGCTGTTGATCGCGAAATATGTGCCGGGCTGCAGTACGGTCGCTGCCACCAATGCCATGACTGCAACGAACGACTCCATCAACATGCTTCCATAGCCAACCATGCGCGTGTAGCTTTCTTTGCCTATCAACTTCGGGGTCGTGCCCGAAGAGATCAGCGCATGAAAGCCGGAGATCGCACCACAGGCAATGGTGATGAAGCAGAAAGGGAATATCTTGCCCGCGAAAATTGGGCCTGTGCCGTCAACGAATCGGGTGAACGGCGGAAGCAGCATTTGCGGATGCGCAGCCAGTATTCCGAGAGCCAGCACCAGGATGGTGCCCAGCTTCACGAATGTGCTCAGATAGTCGCGCGGCGCCAGCAGCATCCAAACCGGCAGTACGGACGCGAAGAAGCCATAAATAATGACCATCCAAGCCAGTGCCATGCCGCCATATGTGAAATAAGAAGCGTACGACGAATCCGCGACGTATCGCCCGCCCACGACCGAAATCACGATGAGAATGAATCCCAGGGCCGAGGCTTCCATCACTCGCCCCGGCCGAATGCGCCGCAGGTAAACGCCCAGTAAAAACGCGATCGGAATAGTCGCCGCAATGGTAAAGAACCCCCACGGGCTCGACTTGAGCGCGTTCACAACTACCAAGCCAACCACTGCGATCAAGATGATGATGATGAACAGGACTGCCAACAGCGCCGCCCACCCGGCCAGCGGGCTGATCTCGTCCTGCGCCATCTTGCCGATGGATTTGCCGTCCCGTCGTACCGAACAGAAGAGCACCACGAAATCCTGGACGGCTCCCGCCAGCACGCCGCCAAAGACTATCCAGATCGTCGCCGGCAGGTATCCGAACTGTGCGGCGAGAATCGGTCCGACCAGGGGACCAGGACCGGCGATCGCGGCGAAGTGATGCCCGAACACTACCCACTTGTTTGTGGGCACGAAGTCACGACCGTCATCCAGCCGCTCGGCCGGCGTGGCACGCTTGTCATCCAGTTGCAGAACCCTGTAGGCAATCCAGCGGCTGTAAAAACGGTATCCCAGCGTGTACACGCAAGCCGCCGCCATGACCAGCCAGATGGCATTGATCGGCTCGCCACGCGCTGTGGCAATCATGGCGAGAGCCACGCCGCCGGAAATCGATACCGCCGCCCACAGGGCAATGCTTCTTAACCGGTGGCGCTGCTTGGGCGCAGAAAGCCCAGCCAAGTTGGATTGAACTTCGGATTGCCCCATCGCCCCTCGAGATTACTCAAGTGTCGACTTGATGTTTCGCATTGTATCGAACGGCCTGAAGGGCTTCCACACAGCGCAGTGGAGAACGCGGGAAACGGGAAAATTACATGTAGAACAGGCTCAATCGCGGCAGTCCATAACGCTCGAGGACGCGCTTGTGCACGTACTGTTTTTGCAATTGCTCAATCTGGCTCCCGGGCATCTTGCTGCGGTAGGGCGCGAGATCGCGATCCGCTTCAGCGCGGACTCTGACGATCTGTTCGTCGGGAGTGACCGCCAGCAACGCCGCAAATAACTTTTCTTCAATCACGGTCAATCTTCGCTCCAGGTCCTCTAATCGAACGGGGGATTTCTTCTCGCTGGCAGGGCTTGCCGGCGCCATCAATGCTGTTTCCGGGGCGGAAGATGAGTTACGGCTCCCATTCATCTGCTCCGCCAGTTCCCGTAAGGTGCGGACCGCTTCGCATGCCACCGGTTTGGCGAGGACGCCAATAGCTTGCGGGAATGTCGCTTGTTCCAGGACATCGGCACTCCTTCGTAAAAATGCAGCGATGCTGGCTGGGTCAAAACCATGTGCAGCCCGCGCCGTTGCATTGCTGCCGATTTCGCTATGCGCCCCGACCGCCGCTTCCTTCATATCCTCTGCGGCGGTGAGCACTTCCTGCGCACAGTAAGCCAGGCTGTTTACTTTTTTGCTTTTCGAGGGCCGCTGCTCATAACGATCGAACGCCGCATCAATGCCGCGCAACACCGCTTCCAGCGGAATGCCCGCATCTTTCCAGCTCTCGATCAATGCCCAGTCAAGCGTGGAAAGAAGCAGGCCGCCCCCCCGGCGCTTCTGGAAGTGTTCTTCAATTTCCGTGAAATAGTTGAAGTAGTTTTCCACGGCTCGCTCAGCGGGATCGAGGCTTGCCGCTCGTAGTAGAGGCCGAAGCGGAATTCCGTGAAGCATTGGCTGACGAGGTCTTCGCAGAACCAGTCGCTTTGCTGGAGTTTTCGAGTTGGTTCGCGCTGCTTGCCTTGGGCTTGGCGGCGGCGTGGTCTGGCCCTGCGGCGGATAATCCCTGCTGACCCCGGGGCGTCGGCTCTTGGTTTCTGACACCCGCGTTATTGCGTTGCCAGATAATCCGCAGACCCTCGAGCGTGAGGGTATCGTCCACGGTCTTGATGTACTTCGAACCCTCGCCGAACAAACTAGCCAGGCCTCCCGTGGCCACTATCTTCGTGCTGCCCCCCATCTCCTTAAGCAGCAGATCGAGAATGCCATCCACCAGTCCCAGGTATCCGTAATAGAGGCCGGACTGCATGCTAGCAACCGTGTTCGTGCCAATCACTTTGCTCGGCTTGCGGATATCTACTCGCTGCAGACGCGCCGTTTTACCAAACAATGCCTCCGCTGAAATGCCAATTCCGGGCGAGATCACTCCGCCGATGTACTCTCCCTTGGCAGAAACGCAATCAAACGTTGTGGCCGTGCCGAAGTCTACTGAGATACATGGCCCCCCGTATTTTTCGAATGCCGCCACGGAGTTCACGACGCGATCGGCGCCTACTTCGGCAGGATTGTCGTACTGCACCGGCATGCCTGTCTTTACGCCCGGCTCGATAAAAAGAGGCCTGGTGTGAAAATATCGTTCGCACACCTGGCGCAGAGTCGAGTCCACCGGGGGCACCACGGAAGAAATGACGATGCCCCGAATGCCGGATACCTGCAGGTTGTCCATGGCGAAAAGGTTTCGGAATAGCACGCCATACTCATCCACAGTCTGTGTATGAATGGTCGCGACCCGCCACTGCGCAACCAGTCGCTCGTAACGCCCGCTGTCCTCGGCGGTATCTTCCGCGGGAGTGACGTGGGCTACCCGGGCGAAAACGCCGAGCACCGTGTTGGTGTTGCCGACATCCAATACCAGGAGCATGATGATCGTTTATTCGAACTGCTCGTTAGCCGTGTTTCAGGGCCCCCAGTGATTTCAGCCAGATAGAGGTCGCACCGTGCCGCTTAATACTGTGCGTACACCGTCAGATGCACGGACCTTGAGAAATCCCCGCGCATCCAGCCCCTCCGTGACCCCTTCAAATTCGCCGTTCTCTTCCACGCGCACCGATCGTCCACGGGCGAACGATGAGTGCTCGCAGAATCGGCTCAAGATCGACTCGCGCGCGTTTGGCTTCTCGAGAAAGTCGCGGTATTCCTGATGCAGCGATTTTAGCAAAGCAGCGGTGACTTCAACCCGCGACCATTCGCTCCCGGTGTGGCTTCGCAAAGATGTGGCTTGATCCTGCACGTCGCTCGGAAAACTTGCCTGGTTCACGTTGATGCCAATACCGATCACCAGGTGCCGTACGCGCGTTGCTTCGGCATTCATCTCGGTGAGAATGCCGCAGAATTTCCGGCCGTCCAGCAACAGATCGTTAGGCCATTTCAGGTCAGGCTTGAGACCAGGGCCAATGTCGCGGACGGCTCGTCGCACGGCTAATCCCGCGGCGAGCGAAAGTAGTAATACTTCCGAAGGCGGAAGCGCAGGCCGCAGAACAACCGAGCAGTAGATCCCGCTGGATCGGGCTGAATGCCACTTGTGCGCCCCGCGGCCCCGGCCCCCGGTTTGCTCTTCCGCCAGAAAAACCGTGCCCTCCGGTGCCCCCGCAGCGGCAGCATCCATCGCCGCCGTGTTAGTGGATGCAACCTTGTAATAGTGATGGATGTTCTTGCTGAAAATTGTGCCCTTTACCAGCGGCGCAAGAATGTCCGGCAGCAGCAGATCGGGCACGGCTCGTAACTGGTAGCCGGTTGCCGGATGTCCCGCCACGTGGACGCCCAGGCGCCGTAACTGTTGCACCAATCGCCATATTTCGGAACGGCTGGTTCCAATCTCCTCCGCGATTTTCGTGCCGCTGACTACCATGGTCGCATGATCCATCAATAGCCGTACGATCTGGCCAAGGCGGATATCGGTTTTCTGAGGGGGATTGATCGAGGCTGCGGAGACGCGACTTTTGCGTGAGTTCTTGATGGCGGAATTATGCAGGAACTTGCTTCTTTCGGCTATCAGTTTCGGCGCGGACCGGCACAATGAAGCCGCTCACCCGCTACGCTGGCGCGATACGAAAACTCATGTCGACCGCAATCGCCGACTGGGTGAGAGCGCCCACCGATATGAACTGCACGCCGGTCTCGGCGTACGCGCGAACATTCTGCAGCGTGATGCCACCCGAGCACTCCAGCGGAATGGGCTTGTCGAGTTTTGAGCAATGCTCCACCGCGCGCTTGACTTCGTCGACGCTGACATGGTCCAGCAGGATGGCTTCGGCCCCATTTGACAGCGCCTGCTCCAACTCATCCAGAGTGCGTACTTCGATCTCGATCGGTTGTTCCCCGCGCCGGTTGCGGTGCGCCCGCTCCAACGCGGCGGGGATCCCTCCGGCGAGTGCAATGTGGTTGTGCTTGATCAGCACGCCATCGGAAAGATCCAACCGATGGTTCTGCCCGCCGCCGCAGCGCACCGCGTACTTATCGATGACCCGCAGTCCCGGCGATGTCTTGCGTGTGTCGAGGATCCGAGCCTTGGTTCCCGCAATCGCATCCACGAACTGCCGGGTGACGGTCGCGATCCCGCTCATGCGCTGGAGAAAATTCAAAATCACCCGCTCGCAGGAAAGAATTACTCGCGCGTTGTGACGCACCACAGCCACGGATTGCCCGGCGTGCAGGCGCACTCCATCGAAAATCGACGGATGCGTAGTGACTTCGTAGTGCGAAACTACTGCCCCATCCAATGCGGCGTAGACGTCCAGTATGCGTGAGATACAGCCAATGCCGGCGAGAATGCAGTCCTTGTTGGCCACGATCGTGCCCGCCGCGCGCTGGCCCGGCTCAATGCAGGCGTAGCTGGTCGCGTCCCGCGTAGCGCGGTCTTCGTTCAGCGCATTCTCGATGATGGCGGTAATTCGCCGGCTATTCCAATCCATATGAGCAGTTTACCGGGAGGCCGCGGTTTTACGGCGTCTCCTAGTTAATGATGTTGCTACTCGGGTGATCTCTCCTGACGTGTCACACCACGCCGTGAACGCACGGCTTCAGCCGGCCGCTCCGAAGCAGTTCGAACATGGCGTTAAACACTTGGCCCGTTGCGCACCTACTGCAGTTCCGCGAGTTTCGCGCTCGCCTTCTCGCGCAGGACCTGCAGTTCTCCCGCCCGCTTCCTGATGCCCTCCACCACGTGCGCCGGAGCCTTCGCCAGGAACTGCTCATTGCCCAATTGCCGCTGTCCGTTTGCCCACTCCTTTTCGATTTGCTCCAATTCTCTCTGCAACCGCGTCCGTTCTGCGCTCACGTCAATCTTCTTCTCATATACAACCCGCACGTCAAAGCGGGCCGTATGCCTTGCCCCGGGCAGCTTCGCCATGGAGCTGGAAACAAAGTCAATCTGATCGACGGTCGCCAGCCGCTCCACCGCGCCCCGATTTCTCTCAATGAGCTCACGAATCGCACTTTCGTGCGGGTAGACCTGGATCGGCACCCGCGCCTTCGTCTCCACCTTCAGCTCGGCTCGCAAATTGCGCACGCTGACGATCAAATCCTGGAGAATCGCCATATCCGTTTCCGCCGCTAAATTAAACTGCGCTTCATCCGCCTGCGGATACGCGGCTAAGGCAATGGATTTCGCCGGCGGCTTGCCATCATAAATCGCCTGCCAGATCTCTTCTGTGATGAAAGGCATCACGGGATGAAGCAGCCGCAGTGCCGCATCGAATAGCGTCCCCAGATTCTCACACGCCGCCCGGGTGGCGTCCCGATCCGCGCCATCCAGCATCAAACGCGGCTTGATCAGTTCGATATACCAGTCGCAGAACTCGCCCCAGAAGAAGTCATATATGAGGTTAGCGGCCTCGTGGAAGCGGTAAACCGCCAGTGCCTCATTCACCGCTTTGGCCACACGGTTGAATCGCGAGAGCACCCAGCGATCCTCCAACGTGACCGCCCGCACTCCGGGCAGCCCCAGACCGGCATGCTGGCTCGAGTACCGCCGCCAACCGCCGGCCAGCACTCCCGCCGCCTCGGCCGCATCAAGGTTCATGAACATAAAGCGCGCGGCATTCCAGATCTTATTGGCGAACTTCCGGTACCCGTCCGTCCGGCTCTCGTTGAACGCAATGTCGGTGCCCGGCGCCGCCATGGCTGCTAAAGTGAACCGCGTTGCATCCGTCCCGAACCGCTCAATGACTTCCAGCGGATCGATTACGTTGCCCTTGGTCTTCGACATTTTCTGCCGCTCAGCGTCGCGCACCAGCGCATGAATGTACACCTCGCGGAACGGAACGCTATCGTCGTTGCGCTCGCGCCATCCGCTCGCTTGCTTGATTGCAGCATCCTGATGATGCCCCTGCATGAAGTGGCACCCGAACATGATCATGCGCGCCAGCCAGAAGAAAAGGATGTCAAATCCCGTGATCATCAAAGAATTGGGATAGAAAACATCCAGGTCGCGCGTCTTCTCCGGCCACCCCAGGGTGGTGAACGGCAGCAGGCCCGACGAGAACCAGGTGTCGAGCACGTCCGTATCCTGCTCGAGCTTGGCGCCCTTGCACTTGGGACACTCCCTTGGCGTATCGCGCGCCACGATCATCTCCTCGCAGCCCTCGCACTTCCATGCCGGAATCCGGTGCCCCCACCACAACTGGCGAGAGATGCACCAGTCGTAAATGTTGTTCATCCAGTTCAGGTAAATCTGTTTGTAATTTTCAGGCGTGATGCGGATTTCGCCGTTCTCGACGACTTCAATCGCCTTTTTCGCCAGCGGCTGAATCTTGATGAACCACTGCGTCGAGAGCCGCGGTTCTACGGTCGTTCCGCAGCGGTCGCACTTGCCCAGTGGGATGGTGTAATCCTTCACGCCCACCAGGAATCCCTGCGCCTTCAGATCCTCGACAACGTGCTCGCGCGCGACGTAGCGGTCCAATCCCACGTATGGTCCCGCATTCGCATTCATGCGCGCATGCTCATCCATGATGTCGATCTGCGGCAACTGGTGCCTCAGCCCCGCCTGGTAGTCGTTGGGATCGTGCGCCGGGGTCACCTTCACCGCGCCGGTGCCGAACTCCGGGTTCGCCAGGTCGTCAAGAATGATGGGAATCTCCCGCTTCATCAGCGGCAGCAGCACCTTTTTCCCATGCAGGTGCTTGTAGCGGTCGTCGCCCGCGTTCACCGCCACCGCCGTGTCGCCCAGCATGGTCTCCGGCCGCGTAGTCGCGACCGTGATGTACTCATCCGTCCCGATTACCGGGTAGCGGATCTCATAGAGCTTGCCGGGCATGTCTTCGTGCTTCACCTCGAGATCGGAGATCGCTGTCCCGCAGCGCGGACACCAGTTGACGATATATTTCCCGCGGTAAATCAGCCCTTCTTCATACAGCCGAACGAACACCTCCCGCACCGCCCGCGAAAGGTTCTCGTCCATGGTGAAGTACTCGCGGCTCCAGTCCACCGATGCGCCCAGCCGCTTCATCTGGTCAAGAATCGCCCCGCCGTAATGCCGCTTCCACTCCCACACTCGCTCGATGAAAGCTTCGCGTCCGAGTTCGCGCCGGTTCTTGCCTTCTTTGGTGAGCTGCCGCTCCACCATCATTTGCGTGGCGATGCCGGCGTGGTCCGTCCCCGGCAACCAGAGCGTGACGAAGCCCCGCATGCGGTGCCAGCGCACGATGATGTCCATCTGCGTCTGGTTGAGCATGTGGCCCATGTGCAGGCGGCCGGTGACGTTGGGCGGTGGCAGCAGCAGCGCGAATACCGGGCGAGTGTCGCCGGGCGCGGGCGTCTTCACGGAGAACAGGTTCTCGCGCACCCAATACTCGGCCCACCGCGCCTCGATGGCGCCCGGCTCGTACGCTTTGGACAGTTCATGGAGCATGGAAAGCTCGCAATCAGGCTTCAGTTCTCAGGCGTGAGCCCTACCACTGAGTGCCCAGTGGAGCGTCGGGACACCGGTTCCTAATAGCTGATGGCTGAAGCTGATAGCTGCTCTTGATATTAAATGCGCTCAGAAAACGCGGTCAAACCGGGCAGTACTTGTCGATATTTCGCATGCCTCTAATGCACTTCACGAAATGAGGATTCTCAGTCATTCACGACGGATTCTACGTCAACGGGACACCCCTGGCACCAGGACTACTCGGGCCATCCCGCCTTTCGTAGCTCTGGTGCGCGTTGCCCCTACTGACACGTTGCCAGGAACCCGTGCGTGCCCGCGCTGTCGGTGGCCGTCCCGGTAAATATGCCGGCGGGAGACAATCCGTTGTAGGTCGTGCCGGTGGAATTGGGTACGGCTGGCAGCGTCTCGAAACCGCCATTCTTATACAAGAAGTCGCCCCAGCCCGATGTACTGACGCCGAGCACGACGCCCGAATTGCTGATGCCGAGAAGCGCGGTGCCTACGCCCAGGTTGTAGTTGATGGTTGACCACTTGCCGCTGGAATAGATGAATCCGTGCTCAACGTACTGCGCGTCATAGTACTCGCCAACTATTCCGCCGCGGTCATTGATCGCATTGGGGTACGTCCCTATCGCCTGGGGATAAGCAAGATCCAGCAGGCTGCCATCGCTAGAACGCTCGAAACCTCGCCACAAGCCGTTGCTCGCCAGGTATTGGCCGGCAATGGTGTTGCTGTTGTTAATGCCGGTGGGGCGCGCGTTCGGCGGGGCCGTCAACAACTGAATGGTCGAGCCCCGCAGGATGAATCCCGGATAGTTGTTGTAGGCGTCCGAATAAAAACCTACGGTCACGCCCTGGTCGTTGCGCGCGTTGAGCCATGTCCGGATCGCGCCAGGCGGCGAGAAATACTTCACCGTACCGTCGGCATAACGGATGAAGCCTTCCAAAGATGGAGGAGGTTGATGCCCGGGAATTGCCTCTCCGATTGTTGTGCCTAGCTTGTCGACGCTGCTGACCGCCGATATCGCCGGATTGGCGGGGTTGGAAGGATTCAGGTCGAAGAGTTGGAAGCTGCAGTTGGCGGTCGGGTTCTGCGCATAGGCTGCTAACGAAACAGCAACCACAGCAAGGCATAGAGAGCCGTAACGACAAGAACTGGGAAACGAACGCGACATGGGAGGCTACTCCGGGAAGTGAACAGTTCTTGCTCACTCATGGTTCAGATGCCTCCCCGATCCAGCGCAGTTGTAAGGTGAGCAGCTGATCGGTCCCCACACGCGCTAGGATCTAAGTGTCTCCGTTCACGATTTGAGGCGCGCGGGATCTCATGCCTCCGCGCTGATGTGTGGACGGTACTCGCGTTCTGGGCTCATCTCCATTCCGTCGAAACCAGCCCTCCAGGCTTAAAATCGTGCTGATGCTTCCGCGTGCCTGAACGTTCATTCTCTTCGGACTCGGCGGCGTCCACTTGCTCAAGTTGTCTCCGCCCACCACTTAGTGCGAATTAGACCGCGCAACATGCCGATCTCCGGCACAATGAGAAAGGCGGCCCGCAGGCCGCCTCGTATTTCGGGACAAGGGTTAGAAGCGGTACATCAACCCGGTGTTGACGCGGAAGTTGTTCTTGTCGGTGAAGCCAGCAAAGCGCAGCACCATCCAGTCAAACTGGACAGCGCGAATCGCCAGCCGCTGGTTCCCAATATCCAGTCCGCCACCAAACATCATGGCCGTTCCACTGTCGCCGATGGACCCGGTTGCCGCGTGGGCGCCACCAAACAACGCGTGCGCGAAAGGTGAGAAGTTGTTCTTGTGGGTCGAGACCACGGGCCCGCCAGTGTAGGTATAGAGATTGGAGCCGGATTTGTAGACGCCGCTAAAATCTCCAGTTGCACCCAGCCAACGGGTGAAGTAGAAGTTCGCAGCACCGTTCCAGCCGCTGGCGTGCCAGCCACCATCAGTGCTGGTGAACTGGTAACCGCCATAAACTTCCGGCCGGGGCGTTTCCTGAGCCATCCCCAGAATCGAAATCATGCAAAGCAAAACGGCGACGCCGAAAAGCTTTCTCATCAGTTGTATCCTCCATGAGATTGCACCGCATCGGTCCCGTGCCGGCGTGTCGTAAAGCCGGGGTTCGCTGCCAAGCTCGGCAAACGAATCCCAAGGGTCCCGGATCGTACCAGGTGCCTGCCAAGATGTTCGACTAACCTCGGAAAAGCAGCAAGTAACAGAAGAAAGTTGAGAGATGCCCTTTGGTAACGGGAGTTTTCAACGGGAATAGTTAGCGTGGGATACAGTGCGCGGGACGTGCGAAGCCTACTTCTTCAGCTTTCTTGCGATTTCTTCGACCAGCTTGGGCTTGAGCTCCGCGAGCACGCTGTCGACAATGTTCGCGATTGCATCGGGATTCGAAGCCGAGGAACCTGCTGCAGCCGCGGCGGCCATTGCCTCCGTCTCAGCTGTCTTCTCGCCTGCCGCTTCCTGAATCGCGGACGCGGTCTGCTCAACTACCTGGGATGTAGAACCGGCTATGGTCTGGCGAATCTGGTGCCAACTGGCCCAGGCTGCGGCCTGCGCAGCATCCTGCTCAGAGGAATGCGTATCTGAAATCTGCTCGGGTTGCGGAGCAGTCGTTTCGGCAGCCGACCCATCCACCGGAGCTTCTGAAGCGGATGATGCGACCGCCATCGGCTCGGCAATTGCGATGCCCGACTTGTCGGACTCGGCTGGGGTCTCGACGGGGGAGTCGATCTTAGCTGGTTCAATCGACTCGACCTGTGTCGGTTTTGTAGATTCGAGTGACGCAGCCTCAACATTTTCCTTTTGATCAACGGCTGCATTCTCGCTGGCAGTCACAACCGATGACGAAAGCGGCACGTCCGCGCTCGCCGCCGATACTGATGCCGAGCTCTCCTCTGCAACAGGTGTGGAGAAAAATGGCGCCGGCGCCTCCGCCTGTGAGATTTCAGCCTGCGCTTCGGTAGCCAGCGAAACCGATTCCGCAACACTTTCCGAGATCGGCTCTTCGGCTTTGCTCTCTACAACTGTCGCCGCGATTGATGCAGGTCCAGCCGCTAGTTCGGCGTCGGCGGAGATCACCGCTACTGCCGATTGATTGCCAGAATTCGTCCCTGATGATGCCGCGGCGAAAGTCGCGCGTCCTGCATCGGCAGCCGCTGCTGCGGCATATGCCTTCTCCATTTCCTTTTCGAGGATGAGCGAAGCATCTTCGGTCGCAAGGGCGACAGGCTCAGCAATCCAACGCGCGCCTGAATTAGTGTCAATGGCGGCGACTGATGCCGCGACTTCAGAGCCTTGCCCCATGGGGACGAGGGTCTGCAATGCCGCGAACACTTCAGCATCGGACGCGATTGCCGCCACCGCTGTCGGCGCGGGCTGATTCATACCGCTCGAGGCAGGGTGATCGAGATCGCTCGTGACCTCAGTGGACGTCTTGATCTCCGCGGGAGCAGGCTTGCCGATGGCGGCGACTGCGCTCTCGGCAATTGTGCCATCTGGGTCGGTGGCACGTTGCTCTTTTCCGCCCTCTTCAGTCGCAGGATGATCCTCCGGCGCACTTGCGAACGTAGCCGGTGGAAGTTCTTCCGATGACAGTTTCGCGGTCGGCTCAACCGAAGCGGCTCCTGCCGACGGAGCCGTAGACGGCACAGTCATGTCGTGCGCAGACTCAACAACCTCGGCGGGCTCTGTCTTCTTTTCTTCCTGCCTGTCCGCCACTTCGGGCGCAACTTTTTCCCCTTCTGTGGTTTGTGCGCTGCTCCCGATGCGGGCAGCCGCGGCAGTAATGGCGGCAATCTCTTCCGGAGTAATGTCCTTGGGAATTCCTTCCGGTAAATCGCGATCTGCGGGTTGCGGGGATTTCTTGGGCTCGAGGCGGAAGAAATCCCGGAACCCGCGCTTGCCTGCCGGCGGAATCTCTTCCGCTTCGGGTTCAGGCTCGGAAGGTTTCGGAGTTGCGGAGGGGAAACGAATCCGGTTCTTCCATCCCGACTCGCTGTCGCCGAAGCTCGGCTCCGACTGCGTCTCTTCCACCGCGGCAATCGCCTTGGCAAATCGTCCCGGCTTGAAACTCTCGCCCTGAGGAACAATCTTGTCTTCCAGCTTAGTGAGTGCAACCAGCAACTCGCTGGCTTCGAATGGCTTGATGATGTAGGCGTCAGCGCGCGCGCGGCGCGCTTCTTCCGGCTTAAAGGGCTCCAGCTTCCCTACCGTCAGTAAAACCGGAATGCGTTGGGTTTCGCGCGATTCCTTGAGGCGCTGGCAGACTTCCAGTCCGCTGTAGCCGGGCATGTAGACGTCGAGAACAATCAGGTCGGGCTTGTGCTCGGCAATTTTCTTCAGCGCGGTCGAGCCATTGTTGACCGTCGTCACTTCATAGCCGGCATCCGTAAGGATCTTCCGGCCCATGTTCTGAGCGGTCACGCTATCGTCGGCGAGCAGTATTTTCCGCGCCAAAGCCCTGTCCTTTTGCTGAAAAGGGGGAGATGAGCCGAAATTAACGTGTCCTTACTGCTAAGTCAATGAGCAGGAGTGAGTAGGACGTTACTACTGGACACCACCGATGGTGCATCCTCGCCGCTTGCTGCCGCATTGCACCTTCGTAATCCCCGGACCGCAGGTTTTGTCATTTGCCCAATTTCCGCACCTTGCGGCCCAATGATCATTGCTCTAGAACGGAACTACCTTTTTCAGCCCCTTCTTCTTTTTCTTCTTGCTCGATGAGATGTCCTGGTCCGTCGCCGGTTCCGATTGCTTACTGGTGGAATCGGCGGTGGCTGAATCAGTGCTCGCCGTCGCGGCTGTGGTTGCGCCCCCGTTTTGAATCTCGTTCATTTGGGTCGGAGGAGGTGGCTGATTGGGATCCTGCGGGACGTTGGGCGTCAACTCGTTCGCATTCTGGGGAACATTCGGCTTGAGTTCCCCCGCGGCCGCAGGCGCTCCGGCCGAATTTTCTACCGCGGCCGGAGCCGATGTCTGAGGCGGGGCTGCGCTTGTATCTGAAGCAGCGGGCGCAGCGGTATTGTCTGCTGGGGGCGCATCGGAACGGGGAGCGGGTTCATTGGGCGGCGGCGCACCGGTGCCGACGGTCTCTACGCTGACCTTGTTATCGGCGGGGCCGGCCGAACCCAGCATGGCGCGCGTCGCCTGCTGCACGACTTCCGTGGCACTCACTGGAGTCGGATCGACCAGAGTCGGATCGCCGATCTTCGTGGCTTGAGCTACGTCAGGGTGTTTTTGAAAATTTCCCATCAGGTGTCCAAACATCCCACTGTCCCGACGGCTTTCTTCTTCTTTGCGGTTAAGCGCGACCTCTGCCTTGGTGGGTCTGGGCACTGGACGGTGCAGCGCCTCCAGCCGTTTTTTTGCTTCCACGGCGCTGTCCATAATCGGGTAGCGCGTCAATATGTGCGAATAAGCAGCCGCCGCATCGTCAGTAAATTCTTTGATCATTCTCGCTTTGGCGGTCTCGTCCATTTTGCGGGATTCGATTAAGGCAATCTCGCCCTCATAAGATTGTCCAAGCAGGAAATACGCCTGATCGGCCTGACTGTACAGCGGGTATTTGTCGACGAGCGAACGCAGACGGGCGATGGCCGCAGGATACGACGGACGCAGGAAGTAAAAGCGGCCGATGCGGAACTCACGATCCGCAAGCACTTCCTGGACTTCGAGCAAACGTTGCTTGGCCTCGGGCACCAGCTTACTGTCGGGATACTGCAGGATCATCTGCCGGTATTCCTGCTCGGCTCGCAAGGCATGGGTGTAGTCTCGGTCCGGCTTCTCCATCTGCTGGTAATGGATATTCGCGATCTTGAATTGCGCCTCCGCCGCCTCCGGCATGTTGGGGAAGAAAGTTTCGAAGTCTTTATATTGGGCTTCCGCCTGGCTGAGGGCGGCGGTACCACCTTCGTCGTACCAGGAATCCGCAACCGCCAGCTTGGCCCGAGCGATGAATTCCGAATCCGGGTAGGTGTTGATCAGCGTCTCCAGGGTCATGCGGGCGACATCGAAGCGGTTGTGCTTCATGGCCTCCATCGCACGGTCGAAGAGCACTTTGTCGGGCTGCTTGGACCCGACGTTCGCCAGCGGGTTCTGCACCTTCTTATTGGTACATGCAACGCTCAGCGACAGCAGCATTCCTAGAAAAACAATGATCGGGATACGACGTGACATAAGGACCTCAGAAAACGTTTGCCCGCTGCACCCAGGGGTGCTTGCAATAGTGACCTAGACTCGCTGCAGAGTGGCTTCAGTTGCAGCTTTTAGCAAATTCTGGGCGTTGATTGTTGGATCGCCTTTTCCGAATACCGCGTTGCCTGCGACCAGCACTTCTGCCCCGGCGCGAACAATGTCACCAACTGTGTCGAGGGCCACTCCGCCATCGATCTCAATGCGATAGTTGAGGCGACGATTGGCGCGCATTTCACTGAGACGGCGAACCTTGTGCAATGATCCGGGAATGAACTTCTGCGCGCCAAAGCCGGGATTCACCGACATGACCAGCACGTAATCAATCATGTCCAGCACCTCCACCAGAGTATCGACCGGAGTAGCTGGATTGATGACCACCCCCGCGAGGGCCCCGTGGTCTCGAATGTGCTGCAGCGTACGGTTCAGGTGCACGCAAGCTTCCTGGTGCACGGAAATCCAGTTGGCCCCCGCGGCAGCGAAGTCGGGAATGTACTGATCCGGATTCTCGATCATCAAGTGACAGTCGAGTGGTAGATCGGTGACCTTGCGCAAAGACTTCACGACGGGTGGTCCGATTGTGATGTTAGGCACGAAGTGGCCGTCCATGATGTCGACATGGATCAGCGCAGCGCCACCTGCGGCGGCAGCGCGAACCTGGTCCGCCAGATGGGCAAAATCCGCCGAAAGAATGGAAGGCGCTAGTTCGATCAAACCTGGGTCTCTGGTGAGCAGCTTTTACAGGAATTCTAACATGCAGTCTCAACCGGCACGCGGCATTCCGGCAACAACTTAGAGACGAAAAGTTCGTCATGCTAATCTCATGAACCGCGCTCATGCACATCTTTTCGCAACTTGTAGCCACCGCTTTTGGCTTGTCTGCGGTGTTTGCCTGGGGCACCAGCGACTTCATCGGAGGCTTCGCTTCCAAGCGGTCAGACGCCTTCGTCGTAACGCTGCTGGCGCACGCAAGCGGCTTCACCTTGATGACCATACTGGCGGAGATGACACACGCGCCGCTTCCTGCGCGCTCCAGCCAATTATGGGCGTTCGCGGCGGGTGCGCTCGGAGGAACGGCCTTGGCTGTTTTCTATGGCGTACTTGCGTCTGGCAAGATGGGACTCATCGCACCCGTTCCGGCGGTGGTTGGAGCCGCAATCCCCATGGTGTTCTCCATCTTTACGCAGGGCCTGCCGGGCTTTCTGCCCATGGTCGGCTTCCTGCTTGCAGGCGTGGGAATTTGGCTGATCTCGCGCTCAGAGCATGGAACGGGCACCATCGAGGGATTGCCTCTGGCACTACTGGCGGGTGTAGGGTTCGCTGGCTTCTTTCTTTGCATCAGCCGCACCGGACAGAGCGATGCCTTGTGGTCGGCGTCGGAATCGCGAGTCGGTTCTCTTATTTTAGTAGGCATCGTCGTCTTACTCCGGCCCGGGCGCAGGCTCCTCACCTGGAGAAGCGCCGCATGGGGACTGATGGCGGGATGTCTCGACAGCACGGGCACATTCCTCTTCATACGCGCCCAACAATCGGGCCGCCTGGATTCGGCAGTCGTTCTGGCCTCGCTCTATCCTGCAGTGACCGTGCTCCTGGCGCGGCTTGTACTCAAAGAGCGGTTCACGCACTGGAAAGCCATCGGCATGCTGGCGGCGCTTGCGGCAGTGCCTCTGATCGCGGCGGGATAAATTCAGCGATTGCTCTGCTACTATCGCGGCGTGGCATTTCTCGAAGCCCGCAATCTGACCAAAGTGTTCCCGCTCGGCGAATCGGCATTCGGCAGCCGCGCGAAGGGGGAGGTTCGGGCGGTCAACGACGTGTCGCTTGACATCGCGGCCGGAGAGACACTGGGGCTCGTGGGCGAGTCCGGATCGGGCAAAAGCACGTTGGGACGCCTATTGCTGCGACTGATCGAGCCGAGCTCGGGCCGCATCCTCTTCGAAGGCAAAGACCTGGTGAAAGCGAGCCGCGGCGAAATGCGAAAGCTGCGGCGCAACATGCAAATCATCTTTCAGGATCCGTTTGGCTCGCTGGATCCGCGGTTTCGAGTCGCAGACATTGTCAGCGAGCCACTGATTATTCATGACCGGTTGAGTCCGGCTGCGCGTCGGACCCGCACCATCGAGCTGCTGCGCGCGGTAGGACTCGATGAATCCGCGCTGCAGCGTTACCCGCACGAGTTCAGCGGAGGCCAGCGGCAGCGTATCGGTATTGCGCGGGCCCTGGCCCTGCATCCTAAGTTCATCGTGGCCGATGAGCCAGTCTCGGCGCTCGATGTTAGCGTCGGGGCGCAGATCGTGAATTTGCTGGCTTCGCTGCAGAAGCAGTTTGGATTGACTTACTTATTTATTTCGCATTCCATGCCGGTAGTTCGTTACCTGGCGACGCGCATCGCCGTTATGTATCGCGGAACGATTGTGGAAATCGGAACCACGGAACAGATCACCGCCCGCCCACAACATCCCTACACGCGCAGCCTGCTCGAGGCAACGCCAGAGATCATGGTTTGAGCACGGGTAGCCCCTGGATCTAAAAGCTTGAATTCATGTTCGGTGGCGCATTCTCCAGCAACAGGTTTATTCTTGGGGACGCGTTTGGAGGCAATGCAATGAAGCGTACGTGGGGAATTCTGCTTAGCGTGTTGTTGATGGCCCTGTGTTCGTGGGCGCAAGTCAAGAATCCTGTAACCACTGTCGTCAAGGAAATTCTGGCGCGCCAATCCAAAAACATCACTGCGGCGGTAGAGGCCATGCCCGCCGACAAATTCAGTTATAAGCCGACACCCGAGCAGATGAGCTTTGGGCACCTGGTAACGCACATCGTCGAATCGAACAACATGTTCTGTTCGCTGGCCGCCAACGAGGCCCCGCCTCCGATAAAAGCCCCGGAGGAGACGGCAAGTAAGGACATTCTCCTTGCCGCGGTCAGGCGATCGTTCGATTACTGCACCGCGGCGTTGGACCGCGCCGACGATTCCAAGCTAGGTGACACCATTGAAGTATTTGGCGGACGGAAGGAACCACGCGCCTTCGCCTTCATCGCAATCGCCAGCAGTATGGCCGATCACTACGGTGCTGCCGCGATGTATCTGCGGCTGAACGGTGTTCTTCCTCCGACTGCTCAGAAGAAGGGCGTGGAAATGAAACACACGGAAGATAAGAAGTAGCTAGTCGATCTGCACCAGGCCTCCCGCCGGTGCGGGCGAGGGCTGCTGTGGGGCGCGCCACGCGTCGAATACAGATACCTGGTGTACACACGAAACCGTGCAGTGCGGGGCACAGGATTTTTCCGTGACGAATTCACGGCGAATGTCTGCCGTCGTGTATTGCTCAAGCGGGACCGCTGGGTAACCCCGCTGCTGTGAGCAGTAGTGGACGAGACCATCCTCGCAGATATAGAGATAGCGTGCTCCGGCGCGGCAGCGCCACTGGTTAGGCCGTCCGAGCGCGATGTTGTCCTGAAACGCGTTCACGCGGGTGAAGCTGCGCTTTTCCATCGACTTCATCTCGTGATAGATGCGGCGCTCTTCGTCCCCTAGAGGCTGCAGTTGGCCTTCACCGTCGTGAATAATCCCGATCGTGGAACTGAATCCGAGTTCCAGAGCGCGCTTGCCGATGGTCAGGGCATCCTGGGGATTGCGCACTCCGCCGCCGACCACCGAGTTGATGTTTACGTGAAAATCGGCGTGCTCTGCCAGGAGCTGCAGTTTTCTGTCCAGCACCTTCAGGCTCTTCTTGGAGATGTCGTCGGGCATGACGTTGTCAATGGAGATCTGTAGCCACTCCAGACCCGCCTGGTTCAGCTTTCGAATGCGTTCGGCGGTAAGAAGATAGCCATTGGTGATGAGACCGGCAATCACGCCGTTGTAGCGAATGCGATGGATGATGCCGTCCAACTCTGGGTGCAACAACGGCTCACCGCCGCTGATGGTGACTACCGACGTTCCGAGCTGCGCCAGTTTGTCCACCCGCCGGAACATGGTTTCCGTCGGCACCGGTTGCGAGAAATCGTCGAACTCGTTGCAATACTTGCAGGCGAGATTGCAGCGCCGCACGGGAATGATGTGCGCCAGAAGCGGGTGCTCGGTCGAGAGAAGAGCCTGGGCGACGGCGCGAATCCCACGAATATTGCGGTATGCGTTCTTGAACCGGCGCCGGAGAGTAGTGGTGCGAGATGGCATTGCGCGTTTGTTTATTAGATCACAGCGCGCCGACCAGGGGTGGTCCTAAGCAGTGTTCGGCTTGATTTTACGGGCGAACGGGCGGGAAATGAGGTTGTGGAAAAACCCATTCAGGGTTTTCGGGCGCGCGAGAATAACCATTCGCACTTTTCAAACGTCGAAGGAGTAAAGTCGAGAACTCAGGAGTCGCCCATGAGACGCAGAGACTTTATCTTCAACACTGCTTATGGCGTCGGAGCTGCATGGCTGGCATCGAGGAGCGTTCCCCTCCATGCGGTGACGGGGAGCCTGCCACAAAAATTCGGCGCAGCGGATACCGTGACCCTGGGCAAGACGGGCATCAAGACCAGCCGACTGGCGATGGGCACGGGAACTATAGGAACCGGCCATCATTCGCATCAGAGCGATCTCGGCGTGAAGGCGCTTTCTGATCTTCTTCTGAATGGCTACGATCACGGACTTCGTTTCTTCGATTCGGCGGACGCCTACGGCAGCCATCCTCACGTGGCTGAGACTCTGAAGCACGTGCCGCGGGATAATGTAACCGTGCTGACGAAGACCTGGGCTCGCGATCCGGCCACGGCCAAAGCGGACCTGGACCGATTCCGGCGAGAACTCGGAACCGAGTACATCGATATCTGCCTGATGCATTGCCTCACTGAAGGCGATTGGACGGAACGCTACCGGGGCGTCATGGATGTCTTCTCAGAGGCAAAGGAGAAGGGCATTATTCGCGCGCACGGCTGCTCGTGTCACAGCATCGAGGCACTCCGGGCGGCAGCCAGGTCTCCCTGGGTGGAAGTCGACCTGGCGCGCATTAATCCTATTGGATCGCACATGGACGCCGATCCCACTACGGTTATAACTGTGCTGCGGGAGATGAAGGCCGCGGGAAAAGGAGTGGTTGGAATGAAGATTCTCGGCCAGGGAGACTTGCGTACTCGGCAGGACGAAGCGATCCGCTACGCACTCTCACTCGGAGTACTGGACGCATTTACCATCGGCGCGGAGAGCAAAGCCGAGCAGGAAGACCTGATCTATCGAATCGGGAGAGCGTAAATCACCACCGCGACCTGTTGGTCGCGGTGATGGCGGACATTGGACTTGAATAAGTCCGAATTGGGGGAAGGCTCTGTCCGGCAAAACTCCAAGTCACATTCAACTTGTCTGGAGACGGACAAACAAGCGCCAAAAAGCGCCAGCCTGAAGTCTTGGCCTCAAAAACAGTGTGGCAGCTCGCTTCCGTATGACAAAGGGTGGGTTGGCGCGTCTAAGTTCTTTGTCTTTCAATTTTCGGCAATGTCGTTTCAAGGGGTGTAAATGACTCGATCCACAGCTATTTTTGCGTTCCTCCTGGTCGCTACCCTGTCCTTTTCGCAGAACAATGCCCCATCTTCCCCGGCCATGCCTAAGTTGGAACGTTTTAATCCCGACCAGGTGGATCACAGCCTGAGTCCCTGCAATGACTTTTTTCAATATGCCTGCGGCAAATGGATCAAGGAGAATCCGATCCCACCCGATCAAGCCGCGTGGGGGACCTTCGCCATGCTGGCGATCTGGAACGTTTCAGCCGTGCACCGCACCCTGGAAGAAGCGGCGGCCAACCAGAATCACACCGGGATCGAGCAGAAGGTGGGCGACTACTACGGATCCTGCATGGACGAAGACACCATCAACAAAGAGGGACTGACGCCGCTGCAGCCTTTGCTGGACCGAATCGCCGGGCTGAAAAATACGTCGCAATTACCGGAAATAGTGGCGGAAATCCATCAGACCATTCGGCCAGCGAACCTGAACTTTATCGATGCCCAATATCAGGGAGTGCTGTTTGGCATCTACTCCTCTCCGGATTTTGGCGATGCCCGCATGACCCTTCCGGTTCTGGACCAGTCAGGGATGGGAATGCCGGCGCGCGAGTTTTATCTGAAGGACGATGCCAAATCCAAGCAGATCCGGGAGCAATACCAGGGTTATGTAAGCCGCCTGTTGCAACTGAGTGGTGAACCGGAGGCACAGGCCGCCAGCGATGCGCAAACAATTCTCGCCATGGAAACGGCGCTGGCGCAGGCGGCTATGGATATCGTGCTGCGGCGCGATCCTAAAAACCTGAATAACAAGATGTCATTGCAACAGGTTCAGACGTTGACCCCGGCGTTCGACTGGAGCCGCTACGTTGCCGCGATGAATGTGCCCGCGTCGCCGGAGTACCTGGTGACGGCTCCGGATTTTTTCCGCGGCATGCAAAAGCTGATCGCTACCGAGCCCATTGAGCATTGGCGAGCGTATCTCCGCTATTCGACGCTGCGCAACCTGGCGAATTCCGCAAGCCAACCCTTTGTGGACGCAAACTTCCAGTTCTTTGGGAAAACCCTGAACGGCTCACAGCAGATCCAGCCTCGCTGGCGCCGCTGCTCTCAATATGCTGATGCGGATCTCGGAGAAGCCGTCGGCCAGGCCTATGTGAAGAAATACTTTCCCGCTGAGAACAAGGCGCGCATGCTGGAATTAGTAAAAGCCCTGGAACAGGCCCTGCATCAGGACATTGATGCACAGACCTGGATGTCGGAGAAGACCAAGGAACTGGCCCATGCCAAGTTGCGGGCGCAAGTCGATAAGATCGGCTATCCCGACCATTGGCGCGATTATTCCTCGTTGGAGATCAAGCGGAATGACTTCCTGGGAAACGTTGCGCGGTCGTCCAGTTTCGAAATTCACCGCCGGCTGGCTTTGGCCGGAAAGCCTACCGACCGCTACTTGTGGGGCATGACTCCCCCGACCGTGAACGCTTACGAAGATCCGCAGACCAACACTATTAATTTCCCTGCTGGCATTCTGCAGCCGCCGTTTTTTGAGGTTTCACAGACCGATGCCGTGAACTATGGCGGCATCGGGGCGGTGATCGGCCACGAAATTATTCACGGCTACGACGACCAGGGCCGGAAGTTCGACGCCGATGGGAATCTGCGCGATTGGTGGACAAAGGAAGAGTCGGCCAGCTACGAACAGCGCGACCAATGTATTCAGAACGAGTACACACAAGAGGTCCCTGAAGCGGGAGTGCAACAGAATGGCAAGCTTTCAGCCGGAGAGGATACTGCCGACAATGGAGGCATTCACATCGCCCTGGATGCGCTGGAGAATACTCTGAAGTCGCAGGGCAAAAGCCTGGATTCTCCCGCGACCAATGGATTAACCCAGTTGCAGACCTTCTTCCTGTCCTACGCCAATATATGGTGCAGCGAGAACCGGCCGGAGGCAGCGCGCACTGCCGTGTTGACGCAAGGTCACTCCCTGGGCCGGTATCGCGTCAACAATGTAGTAGGGAACATGAGCGAGTTTGCGCACGCCTTCGGATGCAAGGCCGGCCAGCCCATGGTACATGAGAACGCCTGTCGCGTGTGGTGAAGGGCACCGTTGTTGGAAGTGAGTGCTTCAGTCTGGGTTTCTGAGCCTGTTTTCGCCTTGAGTGAAGGCGACGGAGGATTGTAACTTCCTTCTCCCTTGAATTTCGCTTTATCTTCTCCTACAATTTCAACCCGCAAGGACGCAACTTTACAACCGAAGTATTTTGAATTCGCCCGGACTTTTCCGAAGACATACTCAACCGTGCACAGGGTTCGGGAAGCTACTATCCTCTGCGTACACACAACAGGTTTCAGGAAGAGTTAGGCCCTGGCTACCGCAGATTACAACGTCGTAAGCAGACTTCCCGCGAACGTGGAAGCCGAGCGCTCGATCCTGGGCGCGATTCTCCTCGACAACCTTTCCTATCATCAGGCCGCCGAGCACCTGAAGCCGGAGGACTTCTCGCTCGACTCCCACCGCCGTCTGTATTCGCGAATGATGGAGCTGATGGAGTCGTCCCGCCCGGTGGACATGATCACCCTCATCGACGAATTGGACCGGCGCAAAGAACTTGAAGCCATTGGCGACGTGGCTTATGTGTCAAGCCTGGTGGACGGCGTCCCCGACCGGCCGAGCATCGAGCACTACGTAAAGATCGTTCGCGACAAGGCGCTCCTGCGGGGACTGATTCATGCCGCCAATTCCGCGATCGCACGAGCTGCCGAACAAGCCGATGCCGCCGAAGATATCCTCAGCGACACCGAAGCTGCCATCTTTCAGCTTTCGGAAAAACGCATAGGACAGGGTTTTCTGGGTATCCAGGAGATCGTGAAAGAGTCGTTCGGATCCGTCGACGCCCTGCTGCAACGCGGACAGCGCATCACCGGGCTGGCGACCCACTATACCGATCTGGATGAAATGACAAGCGGCCTGCAACCGTCAGACTTGGTGATCATTGCTGCCCGGCCGTCCATGGGCAAGACCGCATTCGCCATGAACATTGCCGAGAACGCGTCGATTCTGGAACGTAAAGTGGTCGGCATGTTCTCCCTGGAAATGTCACGCGAGGCCTTGCTGCTGCGTCTGCTGTGCTCTGCAGCGCGGGTGGATTCCCACAAGATGCGTACAGGCTCGCTCTGGCGTGACGATATGCAGAAAGTGGTGCAGGCGATGGAGCAACTGGCCACCGCGCCAATCTACATCGATGACACTCCCGGCATCTCCCTTAGTGAAATGCGGGCCAAGGCGCGACGCTTGCAGCAGTCTGTTGGGAAACTCGACCTGATTATCGTGGATTACCTGCAGTTGATGTCGGGAGGTGGACGGCGCTACGAGAACCGGACGCAGGAAGTCTCCGCTATTTCGCGGGGGCTGAAAGCGTTGGCCAAAGAGCTAAAGGTACCGGTTGTCGCGCTGTCACAATTAAGCCGCGCTCCTGAAAGTCGCGGGGGCGACCACCGGCCGCAATTAGCGGACCTGCGCGAGTCGGGTTCGATCGAGCAGGACGCAGACTTAGTCATGTTTATCTTCCGGGAAGAGGTCTACAAGCAGGATGATCCTGACCTCCAGGGGCGGGCGGAGATTATCATCGCAAAACAACGCAACGGACCCACCGGTCGGGTCAGAATGGCTTTCCTAAAGAACTCCACCCGTTTCGAGTCGCTCGCGGAGGGCGGAGTGGGTGCTGAAGAATGACGTGTCCGCAGCCGAACATCCCCCGGCGTGAGGATGCTTGAAATGGCCAGCGATCCTCCACCAAGCTGTGGAAAAGATTGTGAATGAAGCGGCCGCAATCAAAAACGCAAACAAATCCTGCCGAGATGAAAAAATCAACAACCAATAATTTCAGCGTATCTGCTTTACTGTAAACAGGTTAAGGAAGGATGAGCGACTGATTGGCTCGATGTCATAGCCCTCAAAATTCGACGCAACCTTTGAGATTTGCACATACAGGGATATCTGTACTTCCGTGCTAAGGGTACGCCGCCGGTAGTGGTTACTAGCTAACTGCTGCCTTCTCCGACCTTTAATACAGCCAAAAAGGCTTCCTGCGGGATGTCGACCCGGCCAATCCGCTTCATGCGTTTTTTCCCCTCTTTTTGCTTTTCCAGCAGCTTGCGTTTACGGGTGATGTCGCCTCCGTAGCACTTGGCGAGGACGTTCTTGCGCATGGCCGGCACGGTCTCGCGGGCAATCACCTTGGCGCCAATCGCGGCCTGGATTGCCACCTCAAACATCTGCCGAGGGATGAGTTCCTTCATTTTCGAGGCGAGCGCCCGGCCGCGCTCATAGGCAAAATCGCGGTGCACGATGATTGAGAGGGCGTCAACCGGGTCGCCGGCGACCAGGATGTCGAGCTTCGACATGGGGGAGTCCCAATATCCCGCGAGGTGGTAGTCAAGCGACGCGTAGCCACGGGAAACCGACTTCAGGCGGTCATAGAAATCGAGAACAATTTCATTCAGCGGCAACTCGTACTGCAACATGACACGCGTGGCGGAAACGTACTCGAAGCTTTTTTGCTTGCCACGCTTTTCCTCTACCAGTTTCAGTATGCCGCCAACGAATTCTTCGTTCGTAAGGATGGTGGCCAGGATCACCGGTTCCTCGATCTTGGCGATTTCACTTTGCGCCGGCCACTTTGAAGGATTGTCCACTTCAATAAGCTCGCCATCCGTCTTGGTGATCTTGTAGCGGACGCCAGGTGCGGTCGTAATAAGGTCGAGGTTGAACTCGCGCTCCAGGCGTTCCTGGATGATTTCCATGTGAAGGAGACCGAGGAAGCCGCAGCGGAAACCGAAGCCCAGGGCAACCGAGCTCTCAGGCTCGTAGAAAAATGACGAATCATTGAGCCGCAGTTTTTCCAGCGCCTCCCGTAAGAGCGTGTGCTCGTGGGCATCAACGGTGTAAAGCCCCGCAAACACCATCGGCTTGATTTCTTCGAAGCCGGGCAACGGCTCGATTGCGGGCCTCTGGTCGTCAGTGATGGTGTCGCCGATCTTCGTATCGGCCACGTTCTTGATATTGGCGATGAGAAATCCCACCTCGCCCGCGCTGAGTTCCTGCAACTCCACCGGCTTCGGCGTTAGAGCTCCGAGCGTCTCGACCTGGAAAATACGCCCGTTCGACCACAGGCGGATGGTTTGGCCACGCCGCAACACACCCTCGAAAACGCGGGTCAGCACAACCACGCCACGATAGGGATCAAACCAGGAATCGAACAACAATGCCTGCAGATGCCGTTCGGGCGATCCCTTCGGAGGAGAAATCCTTTGCACAATGGCTTCGAGCACGTCGGGCACACCCTCGCCGGTCTTCGCGCTGATTAGCAACGCGTCAGAGGCGTCGAGGCCAACCGCACTCTCAATCATCTCCTTGGTGCGGGCAATGTCAGCGCTCGGAAGATCGATCTTATTGATGACCGGAATGATTTCCAGCCCGTGATTAATGGCAAGATACGAATTCGCCAAGGTCTGGGCTTCCACACCTTGCGAAGCGTCGACGATGAGGAGCGCGCCTTCACAGGAGGCGAGTGAACGCGATACTTCGTACGAGAAGTCCACGTGGCCAGGCGTGTCGATGAGATTGAGCTGGTAGGTTTGCCCATCTTTAGCCTGGTACACCATGCGGACAGCATGGGCCTTGATGGTGATGCCGCGCTCGCGCTCAAGATCCATGGCATCAAGCACCTGCGCTTGCATTTCCCGGGCAGAGAGCGAGCCGGTAAGCTCGAGCAGCCGGTCCGCGAGCGTCGACTTGCCATGGTCAATGTGCGCGATAATCGCGAAATTGCGGATAAAAGCGGAGTCCATGGAGATAGGGCTAATCTTTGATTCTAACAGGCGAGACAGATGGCCTCTGCGGAGCAGCGCGGCGCAGCAAGCTGGCGTTGTGCGCGAGGAGCCGCGGAAGTGGTTGATGGTTTACCATAAAAACCCTGCGAGTGAGAAGGCTCGCGTCGATGGAAAATCCTTTCTCCGGCATTGACCATGTCCAGTTAGCCATGCCGCCCGAATCCGAGGATATCGCGCGCTTGTTCTACGTAAAGCTCTTAGGCATGAAGGAGATCGTCAAGCCGCCCGAACTCGAGAAACGCGGCGGGGCCTGGTTTGCCAGCGGTGAGGTGCAGATCCATCTCGGAGTGGAGCATGATTTTCGTCCCGCGAAAAAGGCGCACCCGGCGCTACGCTGCCGCGATTACGCCGAGCTTACGGAGAGGCTGCGCTCGGCGGGAGTTGGTGTTCGCGAGGACCACCGCATTCCTGGAGTGACGCGCTGTCACGTGCACGATCCATTCGGTAATCGCATTGAATTGATCAGAACGTGAAACACATGCGCGAATGTGTGGAGTCGAGCGGCTTGCCGGGCAAGCCGTTTTTGCGACAGATTTTCTTCTTCCGCGCGATCCCCAGCCTGAGAATGCTCTCGTTTACAATAGCCTGCCTTTGAGGAGGGCAGACGATGGTCCTGGTGTTGGCTTCGGCATCGCCGCGACGACAACAATTGCTCCGCAACGCCAGGATAGCCTTTACGGTGCAACCTGCCGACGTACCGGAATTGTTTCATCCGGGGGAATCCCCCAACGCCGTCGCCGAGAGATTGGCGCGAGCGAAAGCGGAGGCGGTCGCCGGGTATTTTCCCTCGCAACCGGTTCTTGGGGCCGACACGGTTGTAGTAGTCGACGAAGAAATTCTAGGCAAACCTGCCGATCGGGCCGACGCCCAGCGCATGTTGCGGCTTTTGTCCGGCAAAACGCACCAAGTGATCACCGGAGTGTGCCTGGCGAAGATGGTTTCCCAGGCGGCACTGCCGATGAAAGCCTCAGACAAATCCTTCGAGTTCATGCATGTGCGTTCGGAACTTACACGGGTGACAATGTCGACTCCCGGCGACCAGGAACTCGAAGCATATCTCTCCACGTCCGAGCCGATGGACAAAGCGGGTGGATACGCCATCCAAGGCATGGCTTCACGCTGGATTCCACGCATTGAAGGCGATTACTCAAATGTTGTGGGTTTACCGGTATCGCTGGTGTGCCGTATGCTGCGCGACCACGGCATCGCGTACTGAGGCACAAGCCGCTCAAAGGGCGCGTTCGCAAGGAGCGCCAAAGTCTTGTGGTGGTGTGGCAACGCGAACATGCTTGCTAGCCGAGCATTCTTAGAGAAGCTTTACCTCTCCGCGACCCACATTAGATTCCTCTTATCTTTCAGCCCCAAACCCTGCTGAAATCAGAAGCTTTGCCATATCGGAACTGTTGAAGCTTGGACATCCGCGTGCTTGCAATCGAGGTCAGGACGTCTTCCATGAACAGCGGAAGTTATGCGGCATGCACGGGATTGCGGGCGCAAATGCAAGCCTTGGAACTGGTGGCCCACAATCTGGCCAACCTGGGCACGAACGGCTATCGCGCCGAGCAGCCAGTGTTCGAATCGATGCTTGCCGCGCAAGGCGCGCTGCTCAATCCTCTGAACCGGGCCATCAACAACTATGGCGTGCTGGGTGATAGCCGAGTGGACCTGAGTTCCGGCAGCCTGGAGCGGACCGGGAATCTGCTCGACGTGGGCATCGAAGGCGGCGGCTTTTTCGTGGTGCAAACCGCTCGCGGCACACGGTACACGCGCAACGGAAACTTCACGGTTTCCGGCAAACACCAGTTGACCACCGCCTCGGGAGACCTGGTCCTGGGAGAAGCAGGACCGATCCCGGTGCCGGCAGGAACGCTCGCCATTAGTGCGGATGGAACGTTGTCAGTGGATGGCGCGATCACGGGAAAGCTGAAGATCGTAGAGTTCGCGGCGAACTCGAGGCTCGAGTCAGAAGGAAACTCCATGTACTCGGCACCGGAAACAGGCGCAGTAAAAGCGCGCGGCTCAGCTGTTCGACAGGGAGTTCTGGAAGCTTCAAACGTCAACCCGATGGCGGCGATGGTTGCGCTTATCGCGGTGCAGCGCCAGGCGGAGATGCTGCAGAGGACGCTCTCGATGTTTTACAGCGAACTGGATCACACGGCAGCCGGCGAACTGCCGCGGGTCTGAGGAGATAAACGCATGTTTCGATCTCTCTATACGGCAGCTACCGGAATGATGGCGCAGCAACTCAATCTCGACAATATCGCTAACAACCTGGCGAACTCGAGCACCGCCGGTTTCCGCCGGCGCCGCATGCAGTTTCAGGACCTGCTCTATCAGAACATGGTCATGCCCGGCTCTGCTGCCACCCAGCAAACGACGGTCGCCGCGGGATTGCAGGTGGGATTGGGGACGCGATCGGCGGCGTCAGAGATTATCCAATCGCAGGGCGATCTGAGCCAGACAGGGAACCCGTTGGATCTGACCATTGAGGGCCAGGGATTTTTCCAAGTCACGCTGCCCACGGGTGAGACGGCCTATACCCGGGGCGGCGCATTTCACCTGGATGCGCAGGGCAAGATCGTCACCGCCGACGGGGATCCCATCGAACCGGCCATCACGCTTCCGCCAGACGCCACCGCCATCAACGTGGGCGCCGACGGCACCGTCACAGTCACGCAACCGGGGCAGAGCCAGGCGCAACAGGTGGGCAACCTGCAGCTTGCGCTGTTTCCCAATCCCGGGGGCCTCAACAGCGTGGGCAAGAACCTGTTCCTGGCTACGACGGCATCGGGCGACGCCATTATCGGTACACCGGGCGGGAGCGAGGGGCTGGGCCGGATTCAGCAGGGTTATCTGGAGCAGTCGAACGTCAACGTGGTGGACGAATTCATTCAGATGATCATGGCGCAGCGCTCCTACGAAGCTAACTCGCGGGTGGTCACCGCCGCCGACCAGATGTTTCAGGAAGTGAATAACCTCGGCCGTTGAGGAGAGGACCTGTGATCCGCCGGGCGTGCCACATCGCGTTCTGGGTGGCGGTTTTCGTATCGTCATCGTTGCCTGCGCAGGTCTCCGCCGATGCCACCATGCGCGCGCGGATATGGCAGGCCATTCACGACGGCCTTGCGGCGGAGGAAAACGGCGATGCGCCGAAGGTCGCAGCCGGCGCACTGACCTACTCGGCCACGGCGCTCACGCCAACCAAGGCGCTGGAATTGTCGAGCTTTGGCTGGGACCCAATGCTGAACTGCTGGACATTTCGCTTACGTTGCCGCGAAGCCGGTGCGTGCGTTCCCTTCCTGGTGACAGCTCCCGGGACCACGTCGGGGCCGCCGCTGGGCGAGATCACTCGAGAACAGTTCGTAAACCGAGGGTTGACGTCGCGGCAAAAAACCGCGCTTCGAGGCGCAAAGCCGGCGCAACGCCAGATACTGCTCCGCGGGGGAGAGATGGCGAACCTGGTTTCCAAGACCGGTGAGGTGCGGGTCATGGTGCGCGTGGTATGTCTCGAACCCGGAGTTCTGGGGCAGTGGATTCGCGTACGCAACCCGGAGAGCGGTCGCGTGTTCCGCGCGCGAGTCGAGGGCGAACAACTGCTCGTCGCCTCCAGCGGGCGGCGGCCATGAGCAGGGCCGGCAATGCCGCGGCCACGGCTTTGCTGCTATCACTGCTGCTGGTCGCCCGGGGACAAGCCAGCGAAAAAAACGCCAGCCGCGAGTCCCTGTCGCAGTACCTGCTCAGGGTTCAGGACAGTTCTCCGGTGAACCCGCCGACGACATCAGGAAGCCTTTGGCAAGATTCCGGACGCCTCGCTAATCTGGCGACCGACTACAAGGCGGCCGTCGTGGGTGACCTGGTGACCATCGTAGTGGCGCAGGACGTCACCGCACAGAACAGCGGCAGCGTAGCTACCGATCGCAGTTTCAAGGCGAGTTCGGGCGTCGACGCGGTGGCCGGCAATCCCAGCCTCAGCGCTGTGCAGCAACTGTTTTCTCCGCGCTCTTCCGCCACCCTGCAGGGGAAAGCACAGGCCACTTCCAAATCCAGCTTGCGCACCAGCCTCGGCGGACGGGTCGTGGCATTATTGCCGAGCGGCGCGCTGGTGATCGAAGCGCAGCGCCAGGTCACCATGAACAACGAGCGGCAGACCATTCTGCTGCGCGGCGTAGTTCGTGCCGGCGATCTCACCCCGGACAATACAGTTCTATCCGACAAGATCAGCAACCTGGAGCTGGAGGTAAAGGGCAAAGGAGTGCTCAGCGACGGCACCCGACCTCCCAACGCGGTGATTCGGGTATTGCTGCGCATCCTGGGCTTTTAGGAGCGATTAGGAATGAAGAGTGGGCTGGTGGTCGGGATGATGGCGCTGGCGTGCCTCATGGCGCAGGCGGAAGAAACGCCGCGGCAGGCGCTGATCCGCGACATCACTACCGTGGAGGGTGTGCGCGAGAACCCGCTGATCGGCTACGGCATGGTTGTGGGATTGAATGGCACCGGGGACCGCGGGCAAACCGTGTTTACCACGCAGACCCTGGCCGGCGCGCTGGAGCGCATGGGCGTACAGATTGCTCCCGGAGGGTTGCGGGTGAATAATGTCGCCGCGGTATTCGTGACCGCCACCCTGGGCCCCTTTTCCCGTCCCGGCACACCGCTCGACGTGACGGTTTCTTCCATTGGCGATGCCAAGAGCCTGGAAGGCGGATTGTTGCTTCTGACCCCGCTACGGGCCGCCGATGGGCAGGTGTACGCGGCGGCACAAGGACCAGTGACGGTCGGCGGCTACAGCGTGGGCGCGACCGGCAATTCGAAACAGGTGAATCATCCGACGGTAGGCCGCATTTCCGGAGGTGGCCGGGTGGAGCGCGACGCCGCGCTCGACCTGGGCAAAGTGCGCGAGCTCGCGCTGCTGCTGAACGAACCCAGCTTCAGCACGGCGGAGGAGATCTCGGCGGCGGTGAATCGGGAGATGGGTTCGGAGCTCGCGATCGTGAAGGACAGCCGTCGCATCGAACTGCATCCCGCTGCGGCGACGCCCATCCCGGCCCTGCTGGCCCGTTTGGAGAATCTGCCGGTCGCCGTTCACCGGCGCGCCAAGGTGGTGGTCAACGAACGGACGGGAACCGTGGTCATGGGGAAAGATGTGCGCCTTGGGGCGGTTTCCATTCTGCACGGAAATTTGTCGGTGGAGGTGACCACGGAATTATCGGTTTCGCAGCCCGAGCCTTTCTCGAAGGGCCAGACCACGGTTCTTCCGCAAACGTCGGTGCAGGCGCGGGAAACGGCGGCGCGCAAGGTGGAAGTCGGAGAAGGGGCGAGCGTGGAACAACTGGTGAGCGGGTTACAGGCCATCGGCGCGACCGCCCGCGACGTGATTGCGATATTGCAGGCGATCAAGGCGGCGGGAGCGCTCGATGCCGAGCTGGAGGTGATCTGAGGTGCTGACATCGGGCGGAGTCTCGAAACCGTTGCCAGTTGACCCCGGCAGCCTGGAGCCGGATAGCAAATTACGGAAAGCGGCGCAGGATTTCGCGGCCATTCTCCTCGGCGAGATGCTGACTTCTCTGCAAAAAACCTTCGCCGGAGTTCCTGGAGGAGAGGTGAATCCTGCGGCCGACAATTATGCCTACATGGGGGTGCAAGCACTCGCCCATGAGTTGGCCGGAAGCGGTGGCTTAGGACTGACCGACATGATCAGCAAGCAGATGGCGGCGCTCAGCCGAGCCGAGAATGCTGGAGGAACCAAAGGAACCATCGCTGAGGTAACGAAGGTGTCTGAGGAGCAGGCCGATTTCGGTAGAAGGGGGCTCGGAAGGCAATAGGCCACCGTCTCAAATTTGCATTAAAGCTTTTTAATGCCTAGCCGATAGTCAAATTGCAGGGGAAAGATGTAAGGCGAGGAAAAGGCCATGAGAATCGACTTAAACCCGCGGCTGGCGGATGTTTCCGAGACTGGATCGCGGGTTAAGCCGCGCTCGGAGGCAGGGAATTCCCGGGCGAGCGAAGCCAGCCAGGATATGGCGCGGCTCTCGACACACCAGAGGGTACAAAGACTGGAAAGTCAGGCCAACCACATGCCGGCCATCCGGGAAGACAAGGTGGCGGCACTGCGACAGAAGATCGCTGATGGTACTTACCAGACGACTGCTGAGCAGGTGGCTGAGGCCATGTTCAGCGAAATCGTGAGCATGTCGGCAAAAAATCGGCCCTAGCACTATTACTATGCCCATCGCAGAACAGAGCTCTGTCGAGCTTAACGACCGCCGCATGGCGGTGATGAGCGATTTAACTGAGTGCCTCACGCAAGCCGAGGTGGCGATCGCGCGCATGGACGTGGCCGCCCTGGAGCAGCATTGCGAACGCCAGTTCGCACTCTGCCGGGAATGGGTCGCGGCCCAGAGTGATCAAAAAGCCGTGTCTGACAATCCCCCTTTGCTCGGCTCGGAATTGGAAAACACGGCGCAGCGGTTGCATTATCGCACCAGGGTCCATGCAGCGTTATTGCGTCGCATGCGACGGGCGATACTCGTGCTCGAAAACATGAGCGTTGGCCCCACGTCGCCTTATGCGGCGCCTGTAGCGTCTGGAGAGATGCCTTCGCGGACCAGGAGCTGAGTATGTCCAGTCTGTTTGCCAGCTTGTCGGTCGCGGTGAACGCGCTGCATGCGGAGCAGGGTGCTCTCGATGCCACCGCCAACAATGTCGCCAATGCCAATACCCCGGGATTTTCTCGTGAACGGCCCGTATTCACCGAGGGCGATCCGGTTACCCTGGGGGCGCTGACGGTGGGTACAGGAGTTATCCTGCAAAGGCTGGAAGCGGTTCGCGATCCCATCTTGCAGTTGCGCATCGACGATGAAACCCAGCAGCAGGGCCGGCTGGATGCGCTGGTTGCGGGCATGAACCAGTTGCAAGTGCGGTTCAGTGCAAGTGATGGCGACATCGGCAATTTAATTTCAAAATTCTTTGCCAGCATCAACCAGCTATCGACTGATCCGGGGAACCTGGCGCTGCGCCAGGGGGTGTTGCTGGCAGCCGGCAATGTGGCGAGCGCATTCCGGAATACTTACGCCGACCTGCAGGACCAGCGAACCAATCTCGACCTTAACGTTATCCAGGATGTTAACCAGGTCAATTCGCTCAGCAAGCAAATCTCAGGTTTGAATGCCGAAATTGTGGCCATGCAAAACCTGGGCCGCGATCCCAGTGCGTTGGAAGATCAGCGGCAGGCTCTGATCGAACAACTTGGCGGGCTGATTGATGTCGCCACGGTTCAAAGCGAGTCGGGACTCACCTTGACCACCAGGAGCGGGAGCGCGATGGTAGTCGCGAACCAGAGTTTTGCTCTCAGCGTGCGGCCCGATTCCTCAGGATTGCAACGCATCTACTATCAAGGCTCCGACATCACCGGCAATATCACTTCCGGCGAACTCTCCGGACTGCTGCAGCTTCGCGATGAGGAGATCCCCGGAGTGGCGGCGCAACTGGACACGCTGGCGGCGGGATTAGCGAACCAGGTAAATGCGGCGCATCACGGCGGATTTGATCTTTCCGGAACGCCAGGTGGCGACCTGTTTGTCGCACCATCAGGCTCGGGGGTGGGGGCGGCCGGCGTACTCGCCGTGCAAATCACCGACCCGGCCAGGCTGGCGGCGAGTTCCGATTCCAGCAGCCCCGGAGACAACGGCAATCTGCTGGCCTTGGCGGCAGTGCGCGACCAGGCGATTGGTTCAGGTTCCAGCCCCACCAACTACTATTCCAGCATTATTTTCGGCGTGGGGAACGAGATCGCGAACGATTCGGCAGAACTCGACGCTTCCAAATTGATGTTGCGGCAATTACAGGATCAGCGCTCAGCCGTTTCCGGCGTCTCCCTGGACGAGGAAGCCACAAATCTCATCCGCTATCAGCGCGCGTATGAAGCGTCCGCCCGGCTTGTCACCGTGATTAATGACATGCTGCAGAGCGTTATCAACCTCGGGAAGGAGTAAACCGCCATGCGGGTGAATCCTAATGTCATGCCCGACCTGCTTGCGGCCCTGGAGCAGAGCCAGGAACAGCAGCAGAATGCGTTGCTTGAACTGGCCTCATCGCGACGAATCAACCAACCGTCCGATGACCCGGGAGGAGCCGCGTTGCTGGCGCAAATTCGCGACCAGAGCAGCCTGGCTGATTCGTTTCTGCGCAGTGCGGGCAGCGTGAGCGGCCAACTGCAGATGGCAGACTCTGCTTTGAGTTCAGTGGTAGAAACCCTGCAACGCGCGATCAGCCTCGGCATTGAGGGAGGCACGTCGACCGCGTCCGACAGCGATCGCGCCGCAATCGCGAACGAGGTCAGCGGGCTGCGCGATCAGATGGTCAGCTTGGCAAACTTGTCCTACCAGGGCCGTTACGTGTTCGCCGGAACTGCCGTCGCCCAGCCGTTCGTGCTGGATCCCAATGTTGCTTCCGGCATCCGCTACACCGGCAACGCGGGCGTGAATTCAGTTGAAATCGGCAACGGATTCCGGGTACAAGTCAATCAGCCGGGTTCGGAAATCTTCAATGCGGCGGGTGCGGACGTCTTTCAAGCTATCCAGGACTTGTCGACTGCGCTGCAGACCAATACCGGGATCGACAACGCGGTGATTGCGGTGCGAAAAGCATTCGACTGTGTGACGCAGAAACGCGTGTTTTACGGCAACTCCATCCAGCAAATTGAGAGTCAGAAAAACTACCTGAACAGCGCGAAGCTACAACTTGGACAGCAGGAGAATACAGTCGCGGCGGCAGACATGATGGCGGTGGCCAGCCACTTAATCAACGCACAGAACGCGCGCAACGCGACACTGGCGGCGATTGGCAAAACCTCGCAACTGAGCCTGTTCGATTACCTGCGATAGTTCAATAATAGGTCTTACGAGAGGCCCGCGCCCACTCCGACGCGGTGTTCAAGTGGGTCCTCTCAGCCTGCAGACGACTTCGCTCCGTCAGCAACCTGCTGTGCAATGCGCACATGACATTCCTCAGCTGTTCGAGTTTTGCCCTGTATTCGAGCAGCTGTTGGTGAACCGGGAGCCGGTCTCGCGTAGCCGTCTCGCTTCGCAGCCATTCTCCAAGGTCTCGCAAGTCTGAGAGAACGCCGACCAGTTCCGCGCTGAGCCAGGCCACGTTCAGTTCCGGATCGGTCAACTTTCGAAGATGATTGCCCAGGCTGGCATTACTTTCATCCAGATCCCGCAAAAAAGCTGACACTAACCTCTCCAATCGCTTGAGATTTCCTCGGGATTTGCCGTCCTGCCACCTGCGGCAGGGGAAGCAATGGGGGTGTGCGGACCGGCAGGCGAGGTGGCACGTTCGACTTCCAGCCAGGCTTCACGCAGGGACAGAATATTCGCGATCTGTTTCTGCAGGATGTCGGTCGCGCCGTCGATCTGGGCCTGCAGAAGACTGGCCCGCAGCCCGTTGTAGAAGCGCTCCAGGTTGCGCGCGACCTCTCCGCCTAGCTCCATGTCCAGGGTGCCCTGTAATTGAGCTAGAACTACGAGGGCGTGATCGATCTCGTGGGTTCGCTTTTCGATATCGTGATCTTGCCATGCGGTCAGTGCCCTGCGCAGGTCTCGCACCAACTGCTCGTAAGCAAGCACGACAAGGTGGACAGGATTGCCGCTCTGGGCGGATGCTTCGCGATATGCGGAACTCGGGTCCATGTACTTCTACTTGAACTGGTCCAAAGTGTTCAGCTGGCTGTTGAGCTCGTTCATGATCATCGGGAATTGGCGCAGCATGGCGTCAACCCGGCTGTATTGACGGATGAGCTGCTGCTGACGAACCGCCAGCCGGTCCTCGAAATCTGAGATTTGCTCTGTCAGCATCTTCTGCGTGCTGGTGTTCTGCGCGAGCTCAATGTTGAGCACGCCCTGAGTTGTGTCAGTTAGGGCGGTGAGATCCGCGCCAAAGTTATTGGCAAACCCGTCCTGGCCCGCAGACTGGAAGAAATTTTGAAAGTCGCTGAAGTGACTGGTGATGCTGTCGGTGAGCTCAGCATCGTTCACGCTCAGGGTGCCATCATTCGCCATGTCCACCCCCATTGAAGCGAGGTTCACCATACCGTTATTACCGGTGATCGCGTAAGTGACATCGGAAAGCATGCTGGACTGCAAGGCTCGTAACGAGCTGTCCCCCGCCAACACGCCGGCTTGACCGCTCGTTGCATCGCAGGCAAATTGGCTGTTGATACCCTTGACGACCGCGTTGTAAGCGGAAACGAAGTCGCTAACCGCCTGCTTGGCTGCATTCACATCCGGGCCAACGGTCAACTGAACGGGGCTGGCCGACTCGCTCAACAGGTTGAGGGTTACTCCTGGCAGCGCGCCGGTGACAGTGTTAGTTGTGCTGGTGAGCGGAATGCCATCAATGGTGAACGAAGCATCGGTTCCCGCAGAGGACTGCTGAAAGCTTAAAGTTGTCGTGTTTCCCGTGATAGTGATGTTTCCAGAATTGCCACTGGTCTTGCTTACCAGCGCGACTCGCGCCCCGCTCGAATCATTGAGAATACTGGCTGTGACTCCGAAATCCTGTTCATTGATATAGTCCACCAGCCTCGTGAGCGTGGTGGTGTCATGGTTCGAGTCTACGGGGATGTCGACGCGGGGTCCCCTGCCAACCTGGATAGAAATGGTTCCCGGAGTAAGCGCGGCATTGCCGTCGATCGCCGGATCGGAGTAATAAGACGACGTAGTGGCCAGATGTTTTACTACAATGCTGTGAGTTCCAGAAACGGCAGATGTCTGTGCACTGCCGGTAAGAATCGCGGGTTGGGAACAAGCGGCGTTTTTCGACGTAATCGCGCCGCTCAGGTCTTTCAGGACATTCACTTTGTCTTGCAGGACGTTGAGACTTGAGTTGATCGAATTCAGCGCGGCGGCCTGGCGGCTCAACGTGGACTGTTGCTGTTGCCAAAGTCTCTCGGGTGCCCGCTCGGCATCAAGAATCTGATTGACGACCGCAGTGACATCGATTCCGCTTCCTGCAGTTGCATTGCCATTGTTGAGACCCAAATTGATTCCTGTGCTTCCCATTATGGCTCCCGCGAGCGTGATTTAGAGGTCGCGATCAATTCCATTGCACGCTTGTTGCCGTTGCAGCTGTTCCTGAATCGCTCGCATGATGTTGAGAACCTCATCGCTTGGTACCTGGTAAATAACCTCTCCACTCTGCTTGTCCACAAAACGGTACACCATCCTCTTCCCGTCGAAGATCCGCTTCACTTCCTGTTCCCGGTGTTCGAGCAGAGGAAGGCTGGTCGTCGACGCCTGCACCGGAGCAGGCGCCTGAACCTGGGGAGAGGAATTCCTGGTTTCGGCTGGACTGATGACCGCCCGGCCGTCTGCCTGTCCTATGGGATTAAGGAGTGGGACTGGCGCGATGATCATGGGCCACCGCCTTGGTCAGAAGCGGAGGTGGGGCTGCCCCCACCCCCATTCCAGTGCAACTACTGGAGCAGTTTGAGAACACTGGATTGCATGTTGTTGGCCTGGGCCAGAGCGGAGATGGCGGTCTGGTTCAGGATGGAGTACTTGGTCAGGTTGGCCACTTCAGCCGGAATATCCGCCGCGCGGATACCGTCCTCAGCAGCCGACAGGTTCTGCACCTGGTTGTTCATGACGTTGCTGGCGCTCTGCAAACGGTTAATGTTGGCGCCGATCGTGCCTCGCATATTGGCAACGTACTGAATCGCGTTGTTGATGGAGCCCAGGGTTGCGGTCGCGGCAGCGACAGTGGACAAACTACCGCCATCGGACCCGTTGGTGAGAGTTGCGGCGCTGAATGCCATGTGCGTTGCGGAGCTGGAGGTGGTCGCAATCGAATTGCCCGCCGCGCCCGCCGTGATGGCGGTTAGAGCAACCGTCGAAGCGTTGGCGACCGCGGTTGCATCGGCATTGGCGGTGGTGCCCGTCCCATACGCAGTTCCCGCCCCCGCGCCCGCATTGACGGCTGCGGCCAGGTTAGACAATGTGGCAGCAACGCTGCCGCCGATCAGGACATCATTGGCCGCGGAAACCGCCGCTACAAACTTATAGGTTTTCACGCCGATGGTGACTGTGTCGTTGGCGACTGGTTGGCTGATAGCGGTCAGAGTGCCGGTTGCTTGCGCGCCCAAGCCGATTCCGGTCGGGCTTAGTGCGCCGGTGCTCAAACCGATGGTGCTGTTGGTGCTGGCATCACTCAAGAACACGTTCAGCGTGCTGGCGGTAAACACTTGCGTGCCGTTGTAGGTAGTGGTGTTGCCGATACGGGTGATTTCCCCCGCGATGGCCTGGAACTCGGAGTCGAGCGCGGCGCGCTGAGTGACTGAACCGGTCGCCGATTCGGTCGCGAGCGTAACCGCGCGGTTGAGCAGAGTGGTGACCTGGGCGAGAGCGCCGTCGGCCACTTGCATAAACCCCACGCCGTCATTCGCGTTGCGGGCGGATTGGGTAAGCGCGGTTACGTTCGCGTGTAGTCCGTCGGCAATGGCCAGGCCGGCAGCGTCGTCGGAACCAGTGTTGATGCGTGATCCCGAGGAGAGCCGGAACAGTGTTTTTTGCAGGTTCGATCCCGTGATCGCCAATTGGTTTTGCGCGGCCAGGGACGGAATGTTATTCAGAATGCTAACTGCCATTTGAATTATTCTCCTTTTAGGTTCCGTATTCTCTGGAACGCCTCCCAGAGTTTCTAAAGGAGGGCCTATTCCGTTTTCCTGACTGCACGGAACCGATTGCCTTCACTCGTGCCATCGGCGGCACCAGAAACGGCTTTAGTCTCCAAGGTGCAAAAGGTGTGGTACTTGCGTAATCGCGATTAAGAGGCCGCCTGATCAAAGGCGGTAAACGCGGGAGTCGATAAGACAGTTAGGACCACGACCGCGCCTACGCAACTCTCGTGCGCGGGAGTGGGTGCGCAATGATTCTCCTGACCCGACTGAACAATCAGCCCTTAGTGGTCAATTCCGACCTGATCAAGTTTGTTGAGCAGGCTCCGGATACGGTAATTACGCTCGTGACCGGAGAAAAGGTCCTGGTGCGTGAGACTGCGGCGCAGGTCATGGAGCGCATTGTCGAGTTCCGGCGTTCCGTACTCAAAGGAGCAATGCCATTTTGGGAACGGATGCTGGTGCGGTCTCCCTTGCCCGACGAGGAAGAAGCCGGCGAAGACGAGGAGAGGTAAGAGCTTGGACAAGGCGACGTTAGGCGGGGTGCTGCTCGCGGTCGGCGGGATCCTAGCCGGCTTGTTGCTGGAAGGCGGTAACCTGGGGCAGATTTTGCAGCCGACTGCGGCCATGATCGTGTTCGGTGGAACCATCGGAGCCGTGCTCATCCAATTCCCCCTGCCGGTGGCGCTTTCGGCGTTCCGCAGGCTGGCGCACATTTTTCTCGAGCCCAAGCGGGATCCTGCAACGCTGATCGCAGAAATGGTCAAGTACGCAAACAAGGCACGGCGCGAGGGCATCGTGTCGCTGGACTCCGAGTTGGCAAAAATCGAGGAGCCGTTCCTCAAGAAGTCACTCATGCTGGCGGTGGATGGCACGGAACCGCAAGAACTCCGCAAAATGATGGAACTGGAACTCGATAACAAGCAGGAGCACGAGGCTACAATCCCCCAGGTATTCGAGTCTGCCGGAGGATTTTCGCCGACCATCGGCATCATCGGCGCGGTGCTGGGCCTGATCCAGGTCATGCAGCATCTGGACAAGATCGAAGAAGTGGGTCGTGGGATCGCGGTCGCGTTCGTGGCCACAATTTATGGCGTGGGCGCGGCCAACCTGTTTTTTCTTCCCGCCGCAGGCAAACTGAAAATTCGCATCCGCGAGGACCATGTGATTCGCGAAATGACCCTGGAGGGAGTGATTTCCATTCTCGAGGGCATGAACCCGCGCATGCTTGAAACGAAGCTGTTGGGCTTCCTCAACGACGCGAAAGAAACAAAGGACAAGAAAGCAGAGGCAGCGGCGCATTCGTGAGCCGGAAAAAGCGACATCCCGAACATGCTAATCATGAGCGCTGGCTGGTCTCCTACGCTGATTTCATCACGCTGCTCTTTGCTTTCTTCGTGGTCCTTTACTCCACAGCGCAAGTCGATCAGAAAAAAGTCGGGAAGCTGGCGATGGCCATCCAGGTAGCTTTCCAGGAACTCGGAGTATTCCAGGCATCGAGCATGAAGATCCCGGTTGATATGAGCGAGCCGATGCCGTTCGACACTGTCCAGTCGATCGAAAACATGCCGCATACAGGGGCTCTCGGGAGGGTTGTACCTTCCACCACGGGTCCGGGATCTGCCCACAGTGGTGACATGGGCTCCCTCCGTCACGAGTTGGAAGCCATGCTGGCCCCGGAGATATCACGGCAAGAGGTAACGCTTCGGTACGAACCCGATGGTTTGGTCGTGAGTCTGAGCGAACTGGGCTTCTTCGACAGCGGCTCGGCAGAAATGAAGCCCAAGTCGCATCAGACTTTTAGCCGCATTGCCCACCTGCTCGCGACCAACGGCTATCGCGTGAGGATTGAAGGTCACACAGACAACGTTCCCATCCACACGGCACAGTTTGCTTCCAATTGGGAACTGTCAACGGCGCGCGCTACAGGATTGGTAAGTCTGCTGATCGTCAGCTACCAGTATGCTCCTGACCGGCTGTCCGCCGCGGGATATGCCGAGTTCCATCCCGTAGCCAGCAACGGCACTGAAGAAGGGCGCGCCCTGAACCGGCGCGTTGACCTGGTGATCTTGACCAAACAGCCGGCAAAGAATATCCAGGCGATGGAATCCAGTATGCCCGACCCTCGACCTTTCAATCTGCCCAGCATTGTTCCAACCCAGCCTTGAATTGCACACGCCAAGACGTGAGCCATGCTGTGAACTCCGGTTAGTGGGCGGCGGCAGCGAGCGCTTTCCCGGCGGGGACGACCTCAACTTCAGCTAAGGCTTCCTCCACCGTGGTTATAAGCGTGCTTACCGCAAACGGCTTGGGTAAATGGAAAACGCTTCCCGCGCGGCAGTCTTCCCCAGCCTCGTTCACATCACCGTAACCAGAGATGAAAATGACCTTGATTCGTGGACAAAGTGCGTGCAATTCGCGCGCGAGCACGCGCCCGCTCTTACCTGGCATGCAGACATCTGTCAGCAGCAGGTCAATCTGGCCTTCATATCTGCCGTAGTGATAAAGCGCCTGCTGCGCATTCTCGGCTTTGAGGACTTGATAGCCTGCCGCGGCCAAGACCTCAGCAGTAACATTCCTGACAAACTCCTCATCTTCGACTAATAAAATAGTTTTGCTTTCCCTTGCACCAACCGCGTGTGGCAGATCCGGCGCAGCTCCCATAGCCACCTCCGATTGACTCACATGCCATGCCTTGCAGGCATGTAACCAGTAATTTCCACCGACGTTCTATAGGTGAGTCGATTGCCAAAAACCCCGATTACCTTGAACGCGCTATAACTTACCGGTCTGCCAGGTCCACGCGAGGTCGAGCTATGAGCATGCGAGGGCGATCTTTTCGGGAAAAAGTAACGGCAGATGTCCGGGATTGGGACTACCGGGTCTGGAGCAGCAACACCTCGTGCGGATCGACGACGATCTTTCGCGTGCCAACGGGAGCAGTCAGGCGGAAAGTGGTTTCGGCGCCGTCTGCGAAAACTCTCGACAGAAAAATTGGCGGCCTCCCACGGACGACGGCGTAGAGAGGAACGGGTGTCACAAGGTCATCGGGAGCATCTTTCTGCAACAGTGTTCCGGTGACGAGTGTAGAAGCTTGCTTTGGCGTAAAAGAGAGATTCTTCAGGTCGTAGCGCGGCATCGACGTGCCGTTGATCCAGCCATCGACGAACCAGTCGAGCGACTTGCGACCTTCAAAATGCAAGCTGCGCGGCAGGTCCTCTTCGAACACCTGGATCAGGTCACCGGTGCTCATGATCTTGCCCTGGTAACGGTCGCGTGCCTTTCGCAAGCTGCGAATGAAAGGATCGTTCTCGGGAGTTGAGGATCGTTTGCCGCCGGCGCTGGCCTCTGCGTCCTTCATCATCTCGTGCAGCATGTAAAACAGCCATGCGCCACGGCCATAACTGATGGCTTCATACCCATTCGGGAAGCGAGACGACGACAAGCGGAGACCGAGCGAGACTGGCCCCGCATCGGTTAACCGGGTTCCGTCTTTGTTCTTCTCGAGCAGGTCAATGCGATACTTCTCCATGACCTGGTGGAATTCGGCAGGGTCTTCTGAGCGAAGCATCAACATCGAGCAGTAATTCGCCAGACCTTCAAAGAGCCACTGGTCTCGGTAACTGGACCAGGTGACCAAATCGCCCCACCACTGGTGAGCGGTTTCATGTACGAGTACTTGCCCGCTGATGATGTTGGCCAGTTGGCTCACATGCAATTGCTTTTTTTCTTCAGGGCTGAGGAATGCATAGCTGGAGAGGAAAATTAGTCCTGGCCAGCCCTGGCTAAGATCGCCGGGCATTTGCGTCAGTTTCAGCGAGTCATAGGGGAAGGGCCCAAAACGACTGGCGAAAAACTCCAGCGCACTGGCCGATCGTTGGGCTACGGGTTGCGCGTTCCGCCCAGGAGAGGGTGCAGGAGGCGCAGGTGGGGGAAGTTGCAGCGGCATTCCCGGATGGCGGATCTCAGGGAGCGGCAGTTGCGGAAGCTGAGGAGCATTAAACGCGCGCTCCATGCCGGGCGTAGCGAAACTCTCGACCGCAACTTGTCCGGCGCGGGCGACGGCATGGACATACTTTCCGAGATTGAACCCGGCGACGGGTATAGCGCGTTCAGAAACCCACCGGGATTGCTGCATGCCCGGCGGTAGCGGCGCGGGGAATGAAGGGCCAGAAGACGTTGTGCCTTCGGCCCGCTTTCCCGTCGCAACCAGCGTCCATTCCGCGGGATAGCGAAAAGCCAGGTCGAAATCCGCCATAGCGAAGCCGCGATTCGGATACCAGGTTCCGCGCGCACCTACATACAACAGTCCACGACCCGCATCGGAGAGTACGTCTCCTCCGTATGCGAAGTGGAGCTCAAAGGTTTCTCCCGGCTGCAAGGTTTTGGGAAAGATGACTGCGACCAGGTCATTGCCGCGCCGCGACACCTGGCTACCCTCGAGCGCGGGATTATGGATATACGGGATCGGGCGGCCATTGAACTCGAGCGTCTTGATCTGCAGCACGCGGGACAACTCAAATAATAGGGTGCGTTGTCCTCCTTCGTTGACCTTGACTTTCAGCCGGGCATCCGCATTCAGCGTGGTAGGCGGCTTCACTTCCGCTGCTATGTCATACCGCGAAACAGCTACGTCGTCGGCCTTCGCGGCAGGCTCGGTATTACGTCCGGTGCTGCTGGCAAAGGAAGTCCAAAGATCGTAATAGGTGCCACTCGCCACAACACGGGACTGGCCGGCCCAGACTTGTTCTGAAACCGTGGAATCGTAAAACAAGTCGAATGCACCCAATTTCTTGCCTTGCAATCGAGCATGCAGCATGCGATCCCGATTGTCCTGCGTTCCATTGGGCAGAGCAGGGGTCTGTGGTCCAGGAGTTGGTAAAAAGTGGCTGAAGGTCACCAGCAGCCGCAGCGCATCCATTTCGGCGAGGTGCACCGCGGCTTCGTTGTATTCGGTGACGAATTCCGGAGCGTGCTCGGCGGGGCGAAGGTTGGGCTGCAGTTCGGAAAATGTGTTGTCGTTAAAGCGGAAGTATCCGGTAGAGAATTGTTCTTCCAAAATCGCCATTCCCGTAAATAGGGCCATGGAAGCCCGTTCCACGCGATTCGGTGGCGAAACGATCACTTCACCGTCGCCTTCAAAAAAGGCTCCTGTCACCCGGTTGTAGACGTCGCGGGTGAAAGCGATGCTGCCGTTTTCGAAGCTGATGTGCAGTCCGGGTCGATCCAACGAAATGTCACGAACGCGGTATACCCTCGATGGGTCCAGTCCTACAGTCCTCAAGTCGGAATAGAGGGCATCGGCAGCGGAGGATGGCGCAACCGGCGGCGTTTGCCCGAAAATCGGGAGCACTCCCGCCGTGAGCAGGACGAGCAGCGCGAGGCTGCGAGCGAATGTGCGCGGTCGAACGAGCACCTTGGTCACCTAGGTCGACCTCTCCCCTGATTGCTAGAATCCGCGCAGGTGCGGTTCCCAACTCTCTTGCTGCTTTTGCCGGTCATAGGTGCGGTGTGCGCGCCCGCGGACGTCATTCGCCTCAAGAATGGACGCAGCATCTGGGCGGAAAGCGTTCGCAATTCCGGTTCCCATCTGCAATATGACATCGGGGATAACTCCTATGCTATCCCGAAATCACTAGTTGAGCGCGTCGAAGCGGGTGGGGCGCCTCCTGCCTACGTGAATTCCGGGGGTGAAGTGAAAGCTGCGGCGGAGCTGCCGGCACTCGGTTCCAATACTCCGCTGAAGGGAGAAGGGGACCTCAGCGAGAAAATCGTTCACGACGGCCGGGTAGATACCGACGCCTTGCAGTCTGCGGCCGGCAACAGCGATCGTGCGCTCGCCGCCACCGCTTACTTTATTGCAGGAAAGCACGAATTCGAGGCTGGCGATCTCAAGCAATCCGCGCGCTACTTCGAAAATGCGCTCGCGCTCCAGCCGGACAGTTCCACCATTCTGAATTACTACGCAGCCCTGCTGGTGCGCACGGGCAATCCCCAGCAAGGACTTTCCTACGCGGAACGCTCGGCGCGCCTGGCGCCCAATTCGCCCGACGCGCTCACCGTTCTCGGCTTCGCGCAATTCTCGGCGGACCACACCGCCGACGCTATTCGCTCATGGAAGAAGTCACTGCAATTGCGGCCGGATTCGAAAGTAGCGGAATTGTTGTCAAAGGCCGAGCGTGAGGCCAAAGTAGAGACCCAATTTTCCGAGCGCGAAAGCGCGCATTTCACTCTGCGGTTCGAAGGCAATCAGAGTTCTGACTTCCTACGGCGCGACATCCTGAACACGCTGGAAACTCAATACGACGACCTGGTACGGGAGCTGGGTATATCGCCGCGGAGCAGTATTTCCGTTGTTTTGTATACCGACCAGGCCTTCTTTGACGTGACCCACGCTCCCTCTTGGACCGGAGCTCTGAACGATGGCAAGCTGCGCATTCCCGTGAACGGCCTGACATCGGTTACCAGCGACTTTGCCCGGGTCTTAAAGCACGAGTTGGCGCATTCGTTCATCAACCAAGCGTCGGGAGGACGCTGCCCACAGTGGCTCCATGAGGGCATCGCGCAGCTAGTCGAGCCCAAGACCCTGGAGGCCAACGGACGAAGGCTGGCGCAGTTGTTCCGCGGCCAGCAACAGATTCCTTACAACATGCTGGAAGGCAATTTCAACCGCTTTTCCACGGGCGAAGCAGTCCTCGCTTACGACGAGTCTTTAGCCGCGGTCTTGTACATCAACGAGACGTACGGGATGGGGGACCTGCAGCGAATTCTGCAACGGCTGAGCGAGGGCAGCCAGACAGAAGCCGCGCTGCGCGCAACCATTCACTCCAGCTACGCCGACCTGGCGAACGACGTAGGACAGTTTCTGGCTAAAAGGTATGGAGAGTGAAGAAATCTGCACAGGAATTCCCGCTCGCCAGCATCGCTGATTTATGCTAAGTTCCTCAACCCAAGATCATGTTGTCATTCCGGAAAAGTACGAAGCGGGTGGCGTCTCCAGTCGAAAGCATTCCCGCGCAACCGCCTGCGCTAGAGGGGGCGGAGATTGCGGCCACTTTTTACGGGGAGTGGAAAGGCGGCGACTACTACGATTTCGTCCGGGTGGCGCCGAACCGGATTCTTTTTGGATTGCTTGACCTTGCCGGACGGCGCGATGGAAATCACCAGATCTTGCGGGCTGCCCAAAGCACATTTGAGCAGTCGGGCAAAGAACTGTTTGCTCCGGAAGACGTAAATGATCCCGACGTCATGGTCGAACTCTGGCTTCGTCTGAACCACAGCATCATGCAGGCGGCGGGCGGCGTGCGCAGTTGCCCGGCATTTTTCGGTTGCTATAACGAGACCTTAGGAACGGTCTGGTACATCAATGCAGGCCATACTCCGGGTTTGCTGCGCGATGCGTCTGGGAGCGTCAGCCTTCTTGAAGCCACTACCCTGCCGCTTGGGCTGTTCGCATATGCGCCCATGGACGCGCGCATCGTGGCGCTGGAACCCGGGGCGATCCTGCTACTGGTCTCGCGCGGCATCGTAGAAGGTCAATGCCAGCGGGAAGAGTTTGGTATTCACCGTGCCAAGGACGCCTTTGAGCGTGCAAATGGCAACACGGCCCGGCAGGTTGGTGACACCATGCTGGAGAGCCTGCAGCAGTTCATGTGCGGGCCGCCTACCCACAACGACGTTACCACGGTGGCGCTGATGCGCGCGCGAGCGGAAGCAGCGGGTAAGTGACACTGTGCACGTTCCCGTGGCGATGCGCGTCGCCTATTCTTTCCGGCGGTTTCTTCCAGTGCGCTGTGCAGTCGGTGCGGTTGCAGGCGTCGGATCGCCGCTTACGGAATCCGCGGTTACGAAGATGGGTTCGATGTCTGTAGGGATGTCCTGCAACTTGGCGAGTGCTCGCTTCACCGCGGGGCGAATCACCCCCATCTCGGTAAGCATTTTCTTTGCCCCGGCATAGTCGCCTTGAGCTTCGAGCGTGAGCAGATCGTGATCAAGGTCGTGGACAGCGGAACGAATTTTCTCCATGTTCACGCTGAATGTGCCGTCACCGTGCTCAGTGAACCCTCTCTTGTCCATCAAGTAGTTGAACTGTACGGCCATGCCCTTGCCATGCGCGTCATTCAAGCCGAAACGCAGGCTGCGGAACGACGAGGCGAGATAGGTGACATAGAGTTGCCGCTGCGCCGCCGCATCGCTGGGGAGCAGGTTGTCCAGGCCAATGGCCTTTGCGTGGTCCATTAGGTACTGCAGGGCGAACAGGCCAGTGACATCGGCCTTGGCTTCTTCGATGGCGCCAAAAAGCTCCTTTAATTCAACGCGAGGAGTGGTGGCACGTCCGTTGATTGTGATCTGGTGCGGGCCCAGACCGTGCATTAACTCATGCGCCACGATATGGGTGAAGAAGGAATCGAAATTGACGTCAACCATTGAAGATTTGGTGAGCATCACCCTGGCAATGGGCAAAAGCACGCTGCGGAACTTCGCTTCCTGCACATTCTTCATCATGACCCGCTTGGCGCCTTTTTGTTGCACAACCCTCTCATCGTTGGGCAAGTTGTAAGCGGCGGTTTGCACGCCGTGCGCGCCATCGCCGGTGGCGATAATTTCGTCAACGACTCGGAGTGGGGCCGCCGCGCCCAGCTTTGGATTGCGGTACTGAGGATCGATAGGAAGATTGTTTTCGACCGCCTGCAAATGCTTGCTGAAGGCGCTCAATTTGGCGCTCTCCGCCTCATCGCGAAGATTGATGTATGCCTCGAACGCCGCCTTGTAGCCGAAGAGCTCGTCGTTATAGGTTTCGTATGGCCCGATGGTGATATCGAGAGGCGCATCAAGATCCATCCATGCCAGATCGCTTTCGTAGTAATCATTGGAGAGAAAGGCGTCTGCACGCAAAGACAGAAATTTCTTCAGGGAAGAGTTGTCAGTCAAGCCCGCAGCCTGCTTCAGAAGATCGGCACATTTCGCGAGATCGTCCTTGTACTCTTCGCTGTAAGGAACGCTCTCGAATGGATGCGATTGAGCAGTAGGCCGCGCCGCGCCGCTGTGAGTAGACGCTGACTTACGGCGGATTACCGTGAAAAAGCTCTTGGCCTGCTCCTGCTCGGCCTGGGGCAATGTGGCAATCCAGGCTTCGAACTCTTCTTTCGTCATGTCTTCGGGGTAGAAGTTCGCACCCAGCGGCTTTCGCGGCGGCACTCCGGGAATGAAGGCTTTGAATTCATCAATGTCGGACCATGGACCTTTGTTGAGCCAAAAATAGTGCAGGCGGGCTTTGCCGAGCGCAGTTGGATCCTTTTGCAGCCTGGCGTAGAGGCCCAGGTTCCCGCTCCAGAGCTGGCGCATGTAGATGTCGTTGTAAATGCGTGCGGCATCAATCAGTTTTACGAGCGCCTGGCGGTCTCCCGGCGAAAGCTTTGAAGTGTCTACTCGGATGGCCGTGGGTGCAAACCGCGCCGCCATCTTCTCCAGTTGGGCAGTATCCGGCATCGCGGGAGGAGTTGATTGTGCCTCGGCGGATGAATCAAAGCAGGCCATACAAATAAAGAAAATAGAAAGGAAAAGGCTGAGGATCTTCACTGTCACCTCGTCTTGGGCGGATGGCAACCTTCATTTTGAAACTCACAATCATAACAGTGGTGGGTGGCCCGCTTGCCGGACCAGAGTTACAATAAACAGAGAGCAATCCAACATACCTTAGGCAGAGCCCAGGTCTTCCATTGGTACTACCCATGAAAAAAGTTATTGTCGCTTTGTTGCTCGCCGTTTTGCCGTCTCCGCTAGTGTATGCGGACAACGTGGTCGAAGAAATTGTTGCCCGCATAAACAACCAGATCATTACGCTCTCCGAGTTCAACCGCAGCAAGGAGCAGCTCAAGCAGGAGATGCAGCAGCAGGATCCATCAAACGCTTCCAAGCTTTATAACGAGCGGCAAAGAGATGTGCTTCGCGACTTGATCGACCAGCAACTGCTGCTGGAAAAGGGCAAGGACCTGGGAATCACCGCCGATACCGAACTTATCAAGCGGTTGGACGAAATGCGCAAGCAGATGAACCTCGACACCATGGAAGACCTGGAAAAGGCTGCACAGTCGCAGGGCGTCTCGTACGAGGATTTCAAACAGAACTTGCGCAACCAGATCATCACCCAGGAAGTCATTGGCCGAGAAGTGGGTTCGCACCTCGCCCCTACGAAGCAGGAAGAGCAGCAGTTTTACGAGCAGCACAAGAGTGAACTGGAGCAGCCCGAACAGATCCGCTTGAGCGAAATTCTGGTTGCGCCCGCGAAAACGGGCGCTAAGCAGGGCGAGAGCGCTCCCGCTGCCGACGACCCGCAGGCCCTCGCGGCTGCCCAGGCCAAAGCCGATGATCTGCTGGCCCTGATTAAGAAGGGCACCAGCTTTGACGAGGTCGCGAAGAAGAATTCCGATGGGCCCACTGCGGCCCAGGGTGGCGATCTTGGCTATTTCAAGCGGGGAGCGCTGGCCAAAGAACTGGAAGATAAGACTTTCGCCATGAAAGCCGGTGATGTAACCGATGTCATCCGTACCAAGCAGGGCTTTGTGATTCTCAAGGTGACGGATCACCAGCAGGCCGGCATTCCTGCCATGAGAGACATCGAGCCAAAATTGCAGGATGCGATTTACATGCAAAAATTGCAGCCGGCCCTTCGTGCCTACCTGACCAAACTCCGGGAGGATGCTTTCATCGATCTGAAACCCGGATATGTAGATAGCGGCGCCAGCGCCAATGAAACCAAGCCCATAGAGACCACGGCAAAAGAAACCAACGCCAAAAAGTTCAAAAAGAAGAAGAAGTTCGGAATCATTTAGGTTAAGCTGAACAGCACCGCGCCCCCGGCAAACCTCTACAGGTGTGTCTTGTCCCGTGCTTTGGGACATGGCGCTGGATCGGCTCATGAAAGATTTCTTCATTTGCGACTGCTCGCAGCACGAAAACAAAGTCATCACCTCCAGCTTCGTGGTCGTCATCAAGCAGGTCAAGCCCAAGAAAAGCGGGGAGCCCTACCTGGCGCTGACACTGGGCGACCGCTCAGGCCAGATTGAAGCCAAGATGTGGGACAACGTCGACGATGCCATGGATGCTTTCGAGCAGGACGACGTTCTCAAAATCAAGGGCCTGCTGAACAAGTACAAGAACCGTTTTCAGCTGACCATCCATAAGCTTCGGCGGCTTGATGACGCGGAAATAGATTTTGCCGATTACCTCCCGAAAACTACCAAGAACATCGACGAGCTCTGGCAGACGCTGGCCGCTTTTGTTTCCAGTTTCCAGAACCCTTATCTCAAGGCCTTGCTACACGCCTTCATGTCAGACTCGGAGATCGCTTCCGCCTACCGGAATGCTCCGGCGGCGAAGACCTTGCACCATGCGTATATCGGTGGGCTGCTGGACCACGTGGTATCGCTGTTCCGTTCGTGCGATCTGGTGTCGCGCAATTATCCGCAAATTGATCGCGACCTGTTGCTGACGGGCGCCTTCCTGCACGATGTCGGCAAAATTTACGAGCTGACCTACACCCGTTCCTTCAGCTATACGACACGCGGTCAGCTGCTCGGACACATGATCATTGAACTGGAGATGCTGCAGGCGAAGCTTGCGGGTATCCCGGATTTTCCAGATGAGCTGAAGTCTCTCATCGAGCACATGATCATCAGCCATCACGGACAATACGAATTTGGATCTCCCAAACTGCCGATGTTCCCCGAAGCTCTGATGCTGCACTATCTTGACGACCTCGATTCGAAGATGGAAAGCATGCGCGCGCACTTCGAACGGGAAGCGCAAAGCGAGGGCCCATGGACCGGCTATAATCCGTCGCTGGGACGGCCGCTGCTCAACAGCACGAAATTCCTCTCAAAGGCCAGTGCTTCGGCCGCAAGCACCGAAGCGACGGTGCCTGACTCTCCGCCCGTGGCTGTGGCGCCTGAATCCGATGCTGCACTGGACAATCTCGGGCTATTCGAGCCTTCGCCGGAGACCGACGACAAGGCACTGAGCACCGCTTCGTCGAATGGCAAAGCTTAGCTTTGTTCGTCGTTGTTCCTGCTCCGGCCGTATGTGTCTTAATGCAATTGCCTTGACCTTGTGCTTCCGGTAAAGTGCTTGTCGCGCACTTTCCCGCTACATTTATTGCAGCCAAATGGAGGATTTATGCGATCACCCATACTCAGGCTTAGCTTGGCGCTTGTTCTGATGCTCAGCGCTTTCTCCTGCAAAAAGCCCGATCAAACCACTAGCGAACAGGAAAATCAGCCGACCACTTCCAACACTCCTGCTACGACGGAACCCGGGAGAAACGCAGAAAATGCCCAGAGGAAAGAGTCTGGAAAGATGCGCGAAGCGCAGAAGCCAGAGGCTCCCAAGCCGATCGTGGTGCCGGCAGGCACGACTCTGAGCGTTCGCCTGGGAGAAGCCTTGAGTTCGAAAACCAGCCAGTCGGGCCAGAGCTTCAGCGGGACCTTGGCGCAGCCGGTGGTGGTAGGGGGGGAGACGGTGATTCCTTCAGGCGCTGCGGTTAGCGGCACGGTAGTCGACGCCAAGTCGGCCGGGCGTTTCAAGGGAGCGTCGAATCTTTCGATCAAGCTCACCTCAGTTGAAGTCGCGGGAACCCCGCGCCAGGTTGAAACTGCTGCGCTGTCTTCGGGACAAGCAGGGAAAGGTAAGCGCACCGCCGGCATGGTGGGCGGCGGCGCGGGCCTGGGTGCCTTAGTTGGCGGCTTGGCCGGAGGCGGGAAGGGTGCTGCGATCGGCGCTCTAGCCGGGGCTGGAGCGGGCACTGCCGGGGCCGGACTGACAGGAAACCGCGATGTGACTTTGCCGGCGGAATCGGTGGTCAGCTTCCAATTGCAGAGCCCACTGGAAATTCGCAGATAGCTGAGCGGGTTAAAGTTCTGAAGCCTGTGCGGCCCCCAGGAACCCTCCTGGGGGCATATTTACCCTTCCCGGCGCCTGCGTTCCAAATCCCTGTACACGAGAGGAAAGGTTTTCATGGACTTCTCCCGGTTCCGTGCAATGACGTTTGATTGCTACGGAACGCTCATCGCCTGGGAAGACGGCATTTTCTCGGCTTTGCGGCCAATTTTGACCGCTCATGGCAAGACCCTTCCCGATCGGGAACTGCTGCAACTATATGGGGAACTCGAAGCCGAGGCGGAAAGCGGCACTTTTCGCTTGTATCGCGAGGTGCTGGCGTCAGTCGTAAAAGGCTTTGGCGAGCGGTTAGGGTTTATGCCAACGCAACTGGAGATTCAATCGCTTGCGGCGTCTGTGCCCGAGTGGCAGCCCTTTGCTGACACCGTCAGGGCGTTGCAGAAGCTGCAAACCCGCTTCAAACTGTCGATTGTTTCTAACATCGACGATGACCTCTTTTCGGCCACTGCTAAGAAACTCGGCACCCGGTTTGATCACGTTATTACGGCTCAGCAAGCCAGGGCCTACAAGCCATCCTTGCGTAACTTTCAAGTGGCATTAGACCGGATAGGCCTGCCTGCGGGCCAAATTCTGCATGTGGGTCAAAGCGTGTATCACGATGTGCTTCCCGCGCAGTCCCTCGGGATGGGAACGGTTTGGGTGAAACGTCCATCGCCACGGAAAGGGATCGGGGCGGTGAAAGCCGCTGCAGGGAAACCCGATCTGGAAGTCGAGGATTTGGCGAGTTTAGCGGCCGCCGCAGTGGGGGCTTATGGCGGCAGGGAACTGCCGTCGCCCTAAATTGGCATTGGCAGCTTCAAGATCTTGCGTTTAATGGCGTAGGTCACGAGTTGTGCTTTGTTATGGATATCAAGCTTCCGCATGAGATTGAACTTGTGAGCTTCGATAGTTTTAATGCTCACTCGCAGCATCTCTGCCACGCGCCGCACGGTGTTGCCCTCAGCCAATAGCCTCATTACCTCGCGCTCTCGCGGGGTCAGCATATTGTTTCCTGGGCGAAGGCGGCTGTTTTCCGAGCGGGCCCGGGCGTCCTCGACAAGCTTGCCCAATAATTCGGGGCTCACGCATTTGCCACCATTCTGAACTTCGCGCAAGGCGCTCACCAGCCGGTCGGCAGGGGTGTCTTTCAGGAGATACCCCGCTGCACCCGCCTGCAGGCCTTGGTACACGTATTCCTCGTCTTCGTGCATGGTTAGGAACACAATCTTGGTCTTGGCGGAGGCTTTCTGAATCAAACGGGCGGTTTCAAACGACGAAGGGCCGGGCATGCCTACGTCCATCAGTACGAGGTCGGGCTGGACCTGCATAACCAGCTTCAGCGCGGCGGTACCGTCGCCGGCTTCACCGACAACTTCAAAGTCCGGCTCATCCTGCAACAGACGCCGTACTCCTTGTCGCAGCAAGGCGTGGTCGTCCACTACTATGCATCGTATCCGGGTCGAGGGTGCTACTGTTTTCAGCGGATTACCTTGGCTCAAGGACACGACTCCTCCATGCTCATCGAGATTAACGTCAGTTGGCGAAGCGGCGGATGAGAACAGCGGCGGAGAGTCGCTGCACTGCGGAGAACTTGGCTTTATTCTACACTTTCCCGCTTCCAGTCGCTACAAAAAGTGGGAGTTAGGCGAATCTGCCGGGGTACGATGTCCTGATTTTCAGCCCCGATCAGATACAATCCAAGCTTTCATGTTGCGTTACTTCACGTCCGGGGAGTCGCACGGCGAAGCCCTGATCGCCTTTATCTCCGGGATTCCGGCTGGCCTGAAGATCCAACAGGACTTCCTGGACCGCGAGTTGTGGCGTCGCCAGCAGGGCTACGGTCGGGGCGGACGCATGAAAATTGAACGAGATACGGCGCACATTGTGTCCGGCGTGCGACACGGATCCACAATTGGGTCGCCTATTTCCATCCTCCTGGAAAACAAGGACTGGAAAAACTGGCAGGAGTCCTTGCCGGTCAGGGAAGGCGATCCTGCGAAGCACAGGCGCGTGGCGTCGCCCCGGCCGGGGCACGCTGATCTGGCTGGCGCCTTGAAATACAACTTCCCCGAAGCACGGTATGTGCTGGAGAGAGCCTCGGCGCGTGAGTCAGCGGCGCGGGTAGCGATCGGAGGCGTGGCAAAGCTCTTCCTACGAGAACTCAACATTGAGGTTCTCAGCCATGTGATCGCGGTAGGCGGGGTCACGGTGACTGCAGACATCAGCTGGGACCAGATTCGTCTTGTCGCAGAGAAGGAAGAGGTCCTGCTGGGCTGTGTCGATCCCGAAACGGAACAGCGCATGAAGGCCGAAGTGGACAGAGTTCTGCGAACCGGCGATTCACTCGGAGGAGTTTTCGAAGTGGTCGCGCACAATGTTCCCCCAGGCCTGGGCACGTACGCGCAATGGGACGAGCGGCTGGATGCTCTGCTGGCGGGAGCCGTCATGTCTTTACAGGCGGTGAAAGCGGTCGAATTCGGCAGCGGAGTTTCGGCCGCCGGCGCTCCAGGATCGTCGGTGCATGACGAGATCGGCTATGCGGCAGGAGGAGCCTTCACGGACTTCACCCGCGCCCGGAATAATGCCGGCGGGATCGAGGGCGGAGTCTCCAATGGACAGGAGATTCGCGTGCGTGGCTATTTGAAGCCGATTTCGACGCTGCGGCGCCCGCTGCAATCCGTGGATTTCGCCACCCGCGAGAAGGTTTCGGCGGCGTATGAGCGTTCCGACGTCTGCGTTGTTCCGGCTGCCGGGGTTGCGGCGGAATCCATGGTTGCGCTGACGCTGGCGCGCTGTGCGCTGGACAAATTCGGCGGCGATTCCATGGGCGAAACTTTGCGTAATTTTAAGGGATACCTGCAGCAGCTGAAGGAGTATTAGCAGCAAACACTGGCCATGATTTATCCGATCGTCAAGCTAGGTGATCCGGTTCTGGAAAAGCGGGCGGAGCCGGTAACGGAATTCGATGACAGCCTGAAGAAGCTCGTGGAAGACATGTTCGAGTCGATGTACGCGGCGCATGGTGTGGGACTCGCGGCACCCCAGATTGGCATTTCCAAGCGTCTGGCGGTCATCGATATCACCTTCAAGGAGGATCCCAGCGCGAAGCTCGTCCTGGTTAACCCCGAGATCATTCATAGCGAAGGACATCACACGCAGAACGAAGGCTGCCTCAGCATTCCGGACTTCCGCGAGTCCGTAACCCGCGCGCGCCAAGTCACGGTTCGCGCGCAGGATGTCCGCGGCAAATTCTACGAGAGGACGGGCGAGGAACTCCTGGCGCGAGCATTCCTGCACGAAACTGATCATTTAAACGGGAAGCTTTATATTTCGCACCTGAGCGCGCTGAAGCGCGACATGATCAAACGCAAGATCCGCAAGCTTGTCAAAGCGGGCGAGTGGTAACAGTGAAGACGGGCAGTGTCGATCAGCCCGGGTCCAGTTTCCCAGCCGTTTGAGCGAAAGTGCGATTCCTGAACCTGCCCGAAATGACAACGGCGGGCAGTCACGATATTCTGCGAAAAACTAACCTAATGTCAGATTCAGCGACTCTCGTCTTTTGCGGAACACCCGCATTTGCAGTGCCCACACTTGACAGACTGGTCGAAGCAAAATTTCGCGTCGCGCTGGTTGTCACCCAACCGGACAAGCCCCGTGGCCGGGGCCTCGAACTCTCGCCCAGTCCGGTGAAACGGCGCGCACTTGAACTAGGTCTGCCGATAAGCCAGCCCGAAAAGATCAGGAATAACGAGACCTTCCGCGAAGAACTCGCCCAGCGAAAGCCGCAAGCCATCATCGTCGTGGGCTACGGTCGAATTATTCCGCAATGGATGATCGATCTTCCGCGCCTGGGGAACATCAATTTGCACGCGTCGCTTTTGCCGAAGTATCGAGGCGCGGCTCCTGTGCAGTGGGCGATTGCCTGCGGCGAGGCGGTAACCGGCGTCACGTCGATGCGTATCGACGCCGGCCTGGATACAGGGGACATCCTGCTGCAAAAGGAAGTTCCGATAGCCGCGGACGATACGGCTGAAACACTTGCGCCCAAACTGGCGAGTGTGGGTGCGAACCTGATGGTGAGAACGATGCAGGAAATGCAGGCGGGAACCATCCAGCCTCGCGTCCAGGACAACGCGCGGTCTTCATTGGCGCCGTTGCTCCGAAAGGAGGATGGATTGATCGACTTTCACCGCACCGCAGCGGAGATACATAACCGCTTGCGCGGATTCCAGCCCTGGCCAGGCGCATTTACCGGGTTTCGCGGGAAGAACCTGCACGTCTGGGCAGCGGCGGCGAGTACGGCTGCCGCGGAACCGGGCACGCTGCGTGTGGATGGCGACCTTTTGATGGTGGGATGTGGGGAAAACACGACCCTTGAAATATTGCAATTACAGCCGGAGGGAAAAAAGCGAATGGCCGCCCGTGATTTCATCCACGGCTATCATCCTCGCAGTGGGGAAAAACTTGGGTTCTAGCTGTCAGCCGGCGTGAGCAGCTGGCTTTCTCTGCTTACGGCAAGTCTCAAATTCGAAAATCTGAACGCATCAGCCATACACTAGTTTTCGTGTCCATCTCTGCTTCGCGCGCTGCAGCTTTCGACATTCTCCTTCGGGTGGAGCGCGAGAATTCGTACGCGTCAGAGCTGTTGCATTCCACGCGAGTCGACGAGCTGTCGACTGCGGATCGCGCGCTCACCACTGAATTGGTCATGGGAGTTCTGCGCTGGCGGTCTCTGCTCGACGACTACATTGCGCGCTATTCGACGCAAAAGATTTCGAAGCTGGATGCCGAAGTGTTGGTCGCGCTTCGTCTTGCCGCATACCAGGTCACCCACCTGCAACGAATTCCGGCGCGAGCGGCGGTCCACGAAAGCGTTGAACTAGTCAAGCGGGCGAGAAAACGATCAGCTGCGCCGTTCGTGAATGCGGTGTTGCGAAAACTGGTGCAAGCAGCGGACCAGCCCGGAGGAGCAATACACATATGCGATGCGCCCAGCACGCCTGCACAATTGTCGTCAGCATTAGCTCACCCGGACTGGCTGGTAAAACGCTGGGTCAAAGAGCTGGGCTTTGACAATGCAACGCGCGTTTGCTTCCATGACCAGGAGATTCCGGTTACGTCCATTCGACTGCGGGATGCGTCTGCGGAAGCGCAGTTGGCCACGCAAGGAATTGAGCTCGCTCCAGGGGTCCTGCTGAATTCGGCGCGACGCGTGATTTGCGGAGATGTAACTAAGACGAGCGTGTATGACGAAGGCCGAATCGCTATTCAGGACGAAGCCTCGCAACTTGTCGCTTTGCTGGTTGGTGAAGGGCCGCTCATGCTGGATTGTTGTGCAGCGCCGGGCGGCAAGACGTCTGTGATCGCCGAGCGGAACCCACATGCGACCATTATTGCGGCTGAACTGCACTCGCATCGCGCATGCCTCCTGCGGAAGCATGTTTTGGCGCCGAATGTGCGAGTGGTTGCCGCCGACGCACAGTCTCTTCCCTTCGGGATGTGTTTTGATCGAGTGCTGGCCGACGTGCCCTGTTCCGGGACCGGCACTCTCGCCCGCAATCCGGAAATCAAATGGCAGCTGAAGCCCGAAGATATTACCCATTTGCAATCGCGACAGCTCGCCATTCTGCGCTCCGCGATGTGCCATGTGGAAGCTGGTGGCAGGCTGGTCTACTCCACCTGCTCACTCGAGCGCGAGGAAAACGAAGAAGTGGTCGAGACGGCCCTTGCAGAGGACACCAGATTTCATCTTGTTGACTGCAAAAATGAACTGCAATCTCTGAAGAATGCGGGCGAACTCGCGCTCAAAGATGTGGAGGCACTGACTCGCGGTCCTTACTTGCGTACCATCCCCGGGCTTTTTCCGGTCGACGGATTCTTCGCAGCCATCCTGCAGAAACGCCAGGATTGAATCCGACCACCCTTATGGTTTCACTTCAAAGTTAATGGTTGCCCCCGCAAAGACTTGCTGTCCTGCCGCGGGATTCTGGCTGGAGATTGTGCTCACCGGAGTGATTTGGGGAGCGGGGACTGGAGCCGGAGTTGTGGCAGGGGCTGGAGTGCCCTGTGGTCCTGGGGGCGGCGCGCTGGGCGAAGGCGCTGCCGCAATCGTCACAGTACCGAGCTTCATACCTGCCTCCTGCAGAGCACGGGTCGCGCTGCCTAGCGATTGCCCAACAAAATTGGGCATGACGTAGCTCGGCGGTTCAGCAGCGGAGGTCACAAGAAGACTGATCTTGGGAGCTGCGACTCCGCTGGCATTGGCAGGAGGGTTTTGCGAGATCACCTGGCCGGGCGGTGCGCCCGCCAGTCCAATCTCGGAAATCGCGCCGAGGTCGAGTCCCCGACGACGAATGTTGATATCAGCCGCTCGTTCGCTCTGTCCAATCACATCCGGAATAGCCACGCGTTGCGGGCCAAGACTCTGCGCGACTCGCACCTGCCAGCCGCGACGTACTCGCGTGCCGGGCTCGGGAATCTGGGACAAGATTCGCCCTTCCGCGATTTCGGGGCTGTAATACTGCCGCTCAATCATTACCTGCAGCCCGGAACCGAGAGCCGCTCGCTCCGCCTCGGCAGGCGACAAACCAACCAGCTTGGGCACCACTACCTCGCGTCCATGAATCGCGAAGCGCATAGCCGTCAGTGCGGAGACAAGCGCCACCAGTACCAGCACCAGTGCGAGCAGGATCAGCCGGAACAAGGCTTTCATGGAACAAAACGATTATAGCCGTCGGGGCACGCATTCTCCGCGACAGCAACGTCATGAGGGGTGTACGGACGCTGGTTTATCATGAATCTCGAGGTCATCATGAGCGCCCCAACAATTCCCGCTGAAAAGACCCGTCTCACGCGCGAAGAGATCATCCGCAAGCAGAAGGAATACATATTCCCCTCTGTTGCCACCTATTTTGCCGAACCCGTGCCCATGGATCATGGGCAGATGCAGCACGTATGGGATGTCGATGGTAAGAAGTACCTCGACTTTTTTGGCGGCATCGTGACCATCAGCGTTGGTCATTGCAATCCGCGGGTGATCTCCCGGACCAAGGCGCAGGTGGATCGTCTGCAGCACGTCTCCACCTGCTTTCCCACCGAACCAATGGTCACGCTTGCGGAAAAGTTGGCGCAGATCACCCCTGGCAACCTGAAGAAGTCGTACTTCACGAACAGCGGAACCGAGGCCAATGAGACGGCGATCCAGTCCGCGCGCATGCATAGCGGGAACTTCGAAGTCGTGGCATTGCGGCATGGATACAGCGGGCGCTCGTCGTTGACGCGCGGACTTAACGGGATGAATACCTGGCGCAAAGCCACCATTGAGGTCGGCATTGTGCACGCCATGAATCCATATTGCTACCGTTGCCCGTTTGGCCTGAAGTACCCGGATTGCGGCGTGGCTTGCGCGAAAGATATCGAAAATGTAATCCAGTTCTCGACGTCCGGGCGGATTGCCGCGTTTCTGGCCGAGCCGATACAAGGAGTGGCTGGATTCATTACTCCGCCCAAGGAATATTTCAAAATCGCGTTCAACATTGTGAAGCAGTACGGCGGCGACTTCATTTCGGACGAAGTGCAAACCGCCTGGGGCAGGACGGGCCACAAATGGTTCGGCATCGAGCATTGGGAAGTAGAGCCCGACATGATCACCTCGGCGAAAGGGCTGGGAAATGGCGTGCCGATTGGATTGACCATCGCTAAACCGGAGATCGCCGACGCGTTCCAGGGGCTCACGATCTCGACGTTCGGCGGTAATCCCGTGACCTGCGCCACGGCGAAAGCTGTTATTGACGTGATCGAGGAAGATGATCTGCGCACCAACGCGGCGGTCGTAGGAGCGCACTTCCGCAAAGGCCTGGAAGAGCTTCAGCAAAAGCACGAGCTGATCGGCGACGTGCGTGGTATGGGACTGATGCAGGCCCTTGAACTGGTCGAAGACCGCACCAGCAAGCAACCGGCGCCGGCGAAGACCAATGCCCTGATGGAGGAAGCGCGGAAGCGCGGGCTCCTGATCGGTAAGGGCGGATTCTATGCGAACGTGATCCGGATGTCGCCGCCCCTCAACATATCGAAAGCGGATGTGGATGAGGCGGTGCGCATTCTTGATGAAAGCTTCAGCGCGCTGGCATAGAGATTCAGGGATAAAGCACGAGGTTGTCGATCAGTCGTGTGCTCCCTACAAAAGCCGCGATGGCAACTAACGCGGGCTGATTGACTGCAGATAGGGTTTCCAGCGAATCTGGATCCACGATCTCCAGGTAATCGAGACGAGCGCCGGCGTCATCGGGAAATAGCTCTTTTCCTGCCGCGATAAGCTCAGCTGAATCTCGTTGTCCCTTGTCGAAAGCCTGCCGAACGCGCGAGAGACTGCGAGACAGCACCAGAGCGCTCCTGCGCTGCTCTGGGTCAAGATATGAATTGCGTGAACTCATGGCGAGACCATCGGCTTCGCGCATGATCGGACAGACTACAACAGCGACCGGCATCGCCAAATCCTTCACCATGCGCTTGATGATCGCGACCTGTGCGGCATCTTTTTGCCCGAAAAACGCGAGGTCAGGCTCAACTACGTGAAACAGCTTCGAGACGATGGTGGTCACTCCCCGGAAGTGACCGCGCCGCGATCGGCCACAAAGCTTGTCGCTTAAACCTTCCACCGCGACGAATGTGACTGCTCCCTTTGGATACATCTCCTCAACCGAGGGGGCGAAGACAAAATCGACTTTCTCGTGGTCCAACATGGCGCAGTCGCGTTCGAGATTGCGCGGATATTTTGCGAAATCCTCGTTTGGGCCAAATTGAGTGGGGTTTACGAAAATGGAAACCACCACGACGTCAGATTGCGCCTTGGCTGCACGCACAAGCGACAAGTGACCCTCATGAAGCGCCCCCATCGTCGGCACCAGGCCGACTCGGGTTCCGCGGCTCAGAGCGCATCGCGCAGCGCGGAAGTCCTGAACCGTTGCGATGACCTTCATGGTGTCGGGGGAATCCAGTGGATGAGCACGTGTGCGCTCTCAAGCGTTCCAGCGACGACCGCCCGATTACGGCGAACTTCCACGCGCTGCTCGGGCGTGCCCCGATCCGTTTCTTCCACCGCAACCACTCGTCCATAAGGCCAAGCGCTGCTGGGCAACGCAGCCAGAGCATCCAGGACCTGGTCGCCTTTCAAAATGCGCTCTTCATTGTTGCCGAAGTCTACAAGCGCGATACCGTTCTCGCGAATGGCCAAGTAAGGATTTTGCCAATTATTCACTTTTGCCGATCCTGCTTTGGCGGGATCAGCGGGCGGGATTGCCTGGATGCGCGCTTCGGCGCTAAGTTGCACGCCACCGCTCGCTCGAGGGGGCGCCGTGCACGACACAAAAAGACCCATACACAGCAGGGCGGAGACGAGTGGCGGACGCATGCGCTTATCTTGCCATAGCGCGCTTGCGGTCGAGAACAGTTTCCAGCGCCGTCCGCGTGTCCTTGGGAAGATGATAAGACTCGGCGTCCGATGGATACTGGTGCGCCTGGACGTCCGCGCGAAACGCATGCGCCGCGTTGCTGATCAGCGCAGCGGCGTCGGCATAATGCCGAACGAATTTCGCGGGCGGACCAAAAGTCAGATTGAGGAGATCGTGGAAAACCAGCACTTGCCCGTCGCACTCAGGACCCGCTCCAATGCCAATTGTGGGCGTGCTCACCTCGACAGTGATCATTGCGGCGACTTCCCGGGGAATGCCTTCGAGGTAGATGCAGGCTACTCCGGCGCGGTCGAGAGCGGTGGCGTCGCGCATGAGTTGCTCCACCGCCGCAAGCGTTTTGCCCTGCACCTTGTAACCACCCATTACGTTAACGGACTGCGGGGTCAAACCGATGTGGCCGGCGACCGGAATTTCGGCGTCGATAATATGCCGGATGAGATCGGCGCGTTTCTCTCCGCCTTCGATCTTCACCGCTTCGGCCCCGCCTTCTTTTACAAACCTGGCAGCGTTACGCATGGCCTCTTCTATTCCCAGGTGGTAGGAGCCATAAGGCATGTCGGCGATGAGCAAAGCATGCTTGACGCCACGGCGCACAGCCTTCACGTGGTGCAGCATTTCGTCGACGGTGACGGAAAGCGTGTTGTCGTATCCCAGCATGGTCTGCGCGAGCGAATCGCCAACCAGGATGACGTCGATTGCCGCGTCGTCAACCAGGCGGGCACTGGCGTAGTCGTAAGCAGTCAAGCAGGAGATGGGTTGGTGGTTGTGCTTTCTGTCACGAAGAGAAGTAATCGTGATCTTTTGGCGAGGTTCGCCAATAGGGGTGAGACTCATGATGTCCTCCAGTGCCCCTCCGCCTCCGGCGGATAGAGCCTGTTCACATCTTGGATGATGCCTTGCTTATTCTAGACTCGCAATGGCGTCCTGGCTAGCGGATGTTGGGATAAACCCAGCTGCCGCGGATCGGCGGTAAGTAGCGGGTCCACAAGGCTTTGTTGCGCGTTGGTTCGAGAGTGCCTTATGCGCTTGCCGCATCCTGGCTGCCTAGCGCGAGGAAATACTGGGTACCTTTGATGGGCGCCGATACCTTCCGCAGGAGTTCCTGGAGATCCTCATTACGATCGACGAAATCGATGTCGGAAGTGTTTACGACCAGCAGGTCGGAAGAAGTGTAGTGAAAGAAAAAGTGCTCGTATGCTTTCACGACTTCCTCGATGTAGTCCCCGTTCAGCCCCTTTTCTCCGGGCGCGTTCTTCTTTTTCAGTCGCTTCTTTAACACCTCGGGAGTGGCCTGCAGATAAATCACCAGGTCCGGCGTGGGCAACTGCTGGCGAAAGTAGTTGTAATAGCGATTGTAGGTTTCCAGTTCCTGATCGTTGAGATTCAAATATGCGAACAGCTTATCTTTCTCCAGGATGTAATCGGCGACCACTGTTTTTTGCGAACGTGGTCCTACATCCAACGCGCGCAACTGCTCGAAGCGGCGGATCAGGAATGCCAGTTGTGCCTGAAACGCAGCACCCCGCTCGCCGTCATAGAAGGCGGAAAGAAAAGGATTGTCTTCGGGCTCCATGACACGCTGCGCATTCAGGCGTTCTGCGAGAATTTTTGCCAGCGTGCTTTTGCCGACTCGGATGGGGCCTTCAACCGCAATGTATCGAGGTGACTCGAAGAGGTTGGCCATGGGCTCGAAAGATGATGCTTGGCAGAATATCTCGGGCGAGGCTGCGAGGCAATTGAGGAAAAGGTTAACAGATTCCCAGGTACAGCATTTTGTAATTGACGAATTTGAAATTTTCACATTGAAGAATTTGGCAAGCTGATCGGTGAAAACTCGACAGTTGTGGCTCAATTCGGGCCGGCGATTTGTGCAGGGTGTGGCAACGACGCTTGGCTCTCGAGAATGCCGCAATTGATAAACGGTACAATCCTCGTGATGATGGTCCCTCTCGTCAGCGCGGCGGTAGCAGCCGGGGTCGTGGCGTGTGGTTACCAGTCAATGGCTCCCACTGGGCAATGGTATGGAACAACCTTCACCGGCCTAGGCCGCGGATCGAAAAAACTTGCGTTGACCTACGACGATGGTCCCAACGATCCGCATACGCTGCGACTGCTCGACGTCCTAAGTAAATACCAGGTGCGAGCTACATTTTTTATGATAGGCCGATACGCTGAGGGTAGGCCCGATATTGTCCGGCAGTTGGTGGAACGAGGGCACGCGATTGGCAATCACACCTACTCACATCCCAACCTGATCTTCTGTTCCAGCCGAGAAACGCGCCGCGAGATCGAGAAGTGCGCCCACATTCTTGAGGAGACTGCAGGTATTCGGGCGAAGCTTTTCCGTCCGCCATTCGGGGGCCGACTTCCCAGGACACTACGGGTGCTTCGCGCCCTGCAACTTGAGCCTGTGATGTGGAATGTCACTGGCTGGGATTGGAACGTTCCGCGCGCGGATGAAATCGAACGCAAGGTAAGCGCGAGAATTCGCGGGGGAAACATAATTTTGCTTCACGACGGCGGTCATAGAGACTTCGGAGCGGACCGCTCGCAGACGGTGATTGCCACGGAGAGACTGATCGCCCGCTACCAGAATGAAGGTTATGAATTTGTGACCGTGCCCGAGATGATGACCGCTTTCAATCAGCAGCGTTCAGGGTGAGCACTTCGCGCGGCCCAACGAGTTCAGGCGTGCACCAAGGCAAATGCCTGCCTTGCTGCCGCAATCGTCTGTTCAACGTCGGCTTCGGTGTGTGTCGTGCTCATGAACGCGGCTTCAAATTGCGAGGGCGGCAAGTAGACATTATTGTCGAGCATGGCACGGAAGAAGCGACCAAATGCCTCCGTATCCGATTTCGCTGCTGAATCCCAGCCCGTCACCGGGCCCGCGGTAAAGAACCAGGTGAACATGGAACCGACCCGGTTGTAGGTGATCGCCATGCCCGCGTCCTTCGCACAGGCAGCGACGCCGGCGACCAGTTGCGCACTTAAGCGATCAAGCTGGGAATAAATCTCCTTGTGTTCCCGCAGATATCGCAAGGTGGCGTAGCCCGCTGCCATGGCGAGGGGATTTCCCGAAAGAGTTCCTGCCTGGTACATGGGACCGAGCGGGGCCACCATGTCCATAATCTCGGACGCGCCACCATAGGCCCCGACCGGCAGCCCGCCTCCGATGATCTTGCCCATGGTCGTAAGATCGGGCCGGATTGTGTACAACTCCTGCGCGCCGCCGAAGGCGAGACGAAAGCCGGTCATGACCTCGTCAAAAATCAAAAGAGTCTTGTCACGTTGTGTAATGGTACGCAGCGCTTCAAGATAGCCGCGGGCAGGCGGGACACACCCCATGTTGCCGACTACCGGCTCAACGATGACGCAGGCAATCTGGTGGCGGAACTTCTTGAACGCCTGCTCCAGGGCCTCAGTATCGTTAAAAGGCAGAGCTAGGGTGAATTGCGTGAATTCTTCGGGAACGCCGGCTGAGCCAGGGATGCCGAGCGTTGCCACGCCCGATCCTGCCTTCACCAGAAGGGCGTCGGCATGGCCGTGATAACAGCCCTCAAATTTCACGATGTACTTGCGCCTGGTATAGGCGCGCGCCAGTCGAATAGCGGACATGGTGGCTTCGGTTCCCGAACTCACGAAGCGAACCTTCTGAATGTGCGGAAAAGCCGAAACCACGAGTTCCGCAAGATCGGCTTCGGCCGGCGTGGAGGCTCCAAAGCTGGTGCCATTGTGCAACGCCGCGCCCAGCGCCTCTACGACGATAGGGTGCGCATGCCCGAGGATTTGGGGACCCCAGGACCCGATGTAGTCCAGGTATTCGTTGTCGTCGGCATCCCACACCCGTGCGCCTTTGCCGCGGACAATGAAGGGAGGGTCTCCGCCAACGGCGCGGAAAGCGCGCACCGGCGAATTCACACCACCGGGCATCAGTTGCTCGGCACGTTTCTGTAGCCTGCGCGATTGTTCGGTGGTGCGTGCCATGGGATTCTCCTAGCCGAAAGGGTAAATGATAGCAGCGGCGACGCAAGGACCACGGGCAGCAGGTCACAGCAGGATGTGATCCGGCGCACTGAACAGGCTTGCTCGCCTTCCGAAGCGCGAACTCCAGGCGTTTCATCCAGGCCCACAATTCACTGGAAATTTACATGCTTGCAACGATCCTGCAACACGCTGCCGGTAGTCTTCAGAGAGTGACATGCCCTTCTAACCGGGAGGGTTTCAGGACAGCTTCGGGGGCTCCGAGCTGTCCTTTTTCTTTTTTTATCGGAGAGCAATGGGTAGATTGAGTTTGAGTTTCCAGATCGGAGAAATCACCCTGCCAATGTACATTGAAAAAATCCCTTCAACGCTGAGTTACAAGATGCCGGATACAACAGGAGTGCACGGCTGGAACAACTCAGCGCTGGGCTGACTCAAATGGAACGCTGCACGTGATCTTGCGACAGAGCACCGGTGTGCTAACAAAGAAACGGCTGGCTAAATGCCGCCCGAAGAAGCACGTGTCCTGCGGGTTGGTGATCGCTTGCCTGCTGGCAGCCCCGTCGCTTTTCAGGCCGCTGCAAGTTTGCCTGGCGCAGCAGTCGAGTGAGGGAAGCGACCCAGTCAGCATCGTCACGATGTTTCCTCATTCCAACACTTCTCGGTACTGGATTTCCGGCCAGGACAATGTCATTTTGCAGGCGCATTGGGCTTTTCATGAGGATTACAGCGGTCCCAACAGTTTTCGAAATAGGGGAGAACACGCGACCTCGAACGTCGACACGCTGTATCTCGGTTATGAGCTGACCCGGAACACTGAGATCTTTTTCGATGTGGAAAGCGTTGCTGGCGGAGGCTTGAGCGATGCGCTGGGGCTCGCGGGTTTTACGAACGTGGATGTGGTGCGCAATCCCCAGCTGGGATCCTCTCCCTACATTGCCCGCGGCATGATCCGGCAGATCGTGCCACTTGGCTCAGAAATGATCGAAAGTAGTCGCGGTCCATTCGCATTAGCCACACGCGTGCCGGTCCGACGATTGGAGATTCGCGCCGGCAAGTTCGGGATGGCCGACTTCTTTGACGTGAGCGACTCGGCGAGTGACAGTCACTACCAGTTCATGAATTGGACGGTCGACAACAACGGAGCGTACGACTATGCCGCGGACACTCGTGGATACACGGTGGGCGCCGTGCTGGAATATCACGATCGCAACTGGGCCCTCCGCTTTGCGGAAGCCCTCCTGCCGAAAGTCGCCAATGGAATCGATCTGACCTGGAATCTGCGCAAAGCGCGCGCGGAAAACATTGAGTGCGAGTGGCACCCCGTTATTCGCGGTAGAAACACCACTCTTAAGCTGCTGTCATTCGTGAACCACGCCAATATGGGCGTATATCGCGAGGCGGTCGCAAACTACCTTGCGGGTAAGACGGCCAGGCCTGAGATCACAGCTCACCCATTTCGCACGACGGTCAAATATGGATTCGATGTAAATGTCGAGCAGCAATTCCCCTATCATGTGCGTGCTTTTGCCCGTTGGGGGTGGAACGAAGGCCAGCACGAGTCCTTCGCTTATACCGAAGTAGACCAAAGCTGGCTCGGAGGAGCCGATGTTGCCGGGCATAGGTGGAAACGGGATCTCGACAAGGCAGGAATGGCATTCGTATCGAACGGAATTTCTGCGGATCATCAGCACTATCTCGCGCTCGGCGGTCTCGGATTTCTCCTCGGCGATGGCCGCCTCAGCTATGGCCGAGAAAACATTGCCGAGGCTTATTACAATGCGCATATCTGGCGCGGACTTTTCGCTGGAGTCGATCTGCAACACATCAACAACCCCGGTTACAATCGCGATCGCGGTCCGGTACTGGTCCCAGGATTCCGGGTGCATCTGGAATTTTGAAGGTGTGACATTTGCCCACCAAGGCCGGTAGCGATGTTTGCGAGAATGTGGCCGCGCCGTTTAGAGTCATACTGGCTTCACTTCTCGCCGAATGTCCAACTCAGAAACCACAACTTCGAACCTGGTTGATGGGCACTCAATGGTCGGGCCTTTGCAGCGGGTGATGGTCTGCTCGCCCAAGGAGGCCGGCTGGGGCGATCCCGCGCGGAACTCGGCATGGCAGGAGTTGGGATTTCACCATGCTCCCGACTTTTCCACCGCGGAGGAGCAGCATGGAGCACTGTGCCGCGAGTTGCACGCCGCAGGGGCCGAGATACTCCGGTTGCCACGATTCGCGAACATTTCTCTCGATGCTGTCTACGCACATGATGCCTCATTAAACACCGATTTCGGGGTAGTACTCATGCACCCCGGTAAAAGCAATCGGGTCGAAGAAGCCTCAGCGCACCGCAACTTATACGAGAAACTTGGGATCTCTGTATTGGGAGAAATCAAGGCTCCCGGAACCACAGAGGCCGGCGATATGGTTTGGCTGGACGCGCATACGCTGCTGGTCGGCAATGGTTACCGCACGAACGCACTTGGGATCGTGCAGATGAAAGAATTGCTTCGGCCCAAAGGGGTCGATGTGATTCCTGCGCCGCTGCCCCACGGTCCCGGACCTTGCGCTTGCCTGCATCTCATGTCGCTGATCAGCCTGCTTGACGAAGAAACTGCATTGGTGGATTTGTCTTGGCTGGCCGTGGAAACTGTCCAGCTGCTTCAGGCACGCGGCTTCCACTTCATTGAAATCGACGCATCGGAGCGTGACACACTGGCTTGTAATGTGCTTTCCCTTGGCAATAGACGACTGCTGGCGATTGAGGAGAACCGAAAAACGAACCAGAAATTGAGTGAAGCCGGATTTGATGTGCGTACCTTCAGAGGCTCGGAGCTTTGCATGAACGGAAGCGGCGGGCCGACTTGCCTGACGCGCCCGCTACAGAGGAGTTAGCTCGGCGGCGCCAGATGCGAGCGGCCCGAAAACTCGTACGCGCGCTCTAGAGCACTCAACAACTGCGCGCAAATTCCCTGTTAGAATCGAAGAGCAATGGTCCTGCCGTTCGTTCGCGATCTATTCGCGGACGTAGAGAAGTTATCTGCCTTTCGACGTGCGGCCTCCCACCTGAAAGAGGGCACGGGGCGGATACGTGTATCCGGACTCATCCCGTCCGCCAAGGCCCTGCTCCTGGTTTTGCTGCAGCGTGCGGCTGAGCATCCCCTGATCCTCGTGGTAGCGGATAACCGCGCGGCTGAGGATCTGGTTCCTGCGCTGCAGGCATTTTGTGAACTCACCGGCGCGGCGGAGCCGGACTCCGTGGTGCGTCTGCCCGCGCGCGATGTGCTTCCTTTCCAGAATTTGTCGCCCCATCCTGAAATTCAGGAAGAACGAGCCTCGGCTTTGTGGAAGGTTGTGACCGGAGCCGCGTCGATTATCGTATCGCCGATCTCGGCGACAATGATCCGCCTGCGGTCGCCCGAGTTTTATAGTGACCTGGCACGCGTGGTGCGGCGCGGAGAAACTCTCGACACGGAGGCGCTCTCGCGCCACCTGAATACGGTGGGTTATAACGCCGTCGACGTCGTCGAAATGCCGGGGGAGTACGCGCTTCGAGGAGGCATTCTCGACGTCTATTCGCCCGAAGCCGATCGCCCGGTGCGCATCGAGTTCTTCGGTGACGAGGTTGAATCCATTCGCAAGTTCGATCCTGGGACTCAGCGTTCGGCCAGCCCGCTTGACGAGGCGCTGCTCTTGCCATTGACCGAAACGCCGGTGAATGAAGATTTGCTGGGTGCTATTCACGTGCGGCTTTCGGGGAAGCGCATCACCGGTTCAGAAGAAGTTTTGGAACAAGCGATTCGTTCTGGAGGCGTGACAGTATTTCCGGGGTGGGAATTCTATGCGCCGGTTGCCGGAGCCGACCGTAGCATCTTCGATCTTCTTCCGAACGCTCGAGTCCTGCTGGATGAGCCTGAAACACTGAACCAGGAACTCGATAAATTCTGGTCGCGGGTCGAGGAAGCTCACGAGCGCAGCGGAGTGGGAAACCTTGTGACCCCATCCGATCTGTACGTCGTGCCCGAAGACTGGCAAGGCAGGATCGCCGACTTGCCCGGCGCGGATCTCGAGCATTTAGGCATCACGCGCACAGACGGTACTGGGGAAATCGCCTTTGCTTCGCAACCCACGCCACGCTTCCATGGCTCTGTACCCGCCATGCTGGAAGAAGTGAAGAACCTGACCAGCAATGGCAAGCAGGTTATGATCGCGGCGCCCAACACGGGAGAACTTGAGCGGCTGGCCGATATGTTCACCGAGTACACGGTCTCCTTCCGGCTTGGAAGCCGCACCCGTGGCGGCGAAAGCTACGCGGACGAGACCTCCTACTTCGCTGACGTGCTCACCACCACACTGGTGAAGGCGTATGTGCCTGACGGCCTGCTTCTGCCGGAAGCCAATCTTGCCGTGCTCGGTTCCCGGGACCTGTTCGATGAATCCGAGACGGTGGCCTTGCGGCCGCAACGGCAGAAGTCGAAGACATCGGCATTTCTCTCCGATTTCCGCGATCTCCAGGTCGGCGATTACGTCGTCCACGTGGAACATGGGATCGGCGAATATCAAGGACTGAAAGAGATCAACCAGGGCGATGGCAATGCCGAGTTCATGCTGCTGGAATACGCCGAGGGAGCGCGGTTGTACGTTCCTCTCACGCGTTTGGACCTTGTCCAGAAATACCGCTCAGCCGAGGGAGCCAAGCCTCCGCTAAGCCATCTCGGAACGGCGGCCTGGGCTAAGACGAAGGCACGAGTACGCAAGGCCATGAAGGACATGGCGGACGAGCTGCTGAAACTTTATGCCGAGCGCAGCGCCGCCCAGGGACACGCCTTCCCAGCCGACAACCAATGGATGAAAGAGTTCGAAGATGCCTTCGAATACAGCGAAACTGAAGATCAGGAGCAGGCGATCATCGATGTGAAGCGTGACATGGAATCGCCGCGCCCCATGGACCGGCTGCTCTGCGGAGACGTGGGATACGGCAAGACCGAAATTGCCATGCGGGCGGCATTCAAGGCCGTCAGCGACAACAAGCAAGTGGCTGTGCTCGCACCGACTACGGTGCTGGCTTTTCAGCATTTCGAAACCTTCAAACAGCGATTTGCCGCGTTTCCCGTCAACATTGAGATGGCCAGCCGGTTTCGCAGCCCGAAGCAGCAGAAGGAGATTCTGCAAAGAGTTGAGGCGGGAAAGATTGACATCCTGATTGGAACTCACCGCCTGCTATCCAAAGATGTGAAGTTCGCCGACCTGGGCTTGCTCGTGGTCGATGAAGAGCAGCGCTTCGGGGTGCGTCACAAAGAACGATTGAAGCAGATTCGCAAGCAGGTGGACGTGCTCACCATGTCGGCGACGCCGATTCCGCGCACGCTGCACATGTCCCTCGTCGGGTTGCGCGACTGGAGCGTCATCGAAACGCCGCCCAAGGACCGCATGGCGATCCAGACAGTGGTGGCCAACTGGGACGAAAAATTGATTCAGTCGGCCATAGAGCAGGAACTTGAGCGCGGCGGGCAAGTCTACTTCGTGCACAACCGGGTAGAGAGCATTTACGAAATCGCCGCCAAGCTGCAGGAACTCGTGCCCAAAGCACGCATCATCGTCGGCCACGGCCAGATGTCGGAGAGCGAATTAGAAAAGGTGATGTTGAAGTTCATGCATCACGAGTCGGACATCCTGGTCGCCACCACGATTATCGAGAACGGTCTCGATATCCCGCTCTGTAATACGATCTTCATCAATCGCGCGGACCGGCATGGTCTTTCGGAGCTATACCAGTTGCGCGGACGTGTTGGCCGTTCAAATCGTCGTGCCTACGCGTATCTCTTGTTGCCCGCGGAGGTGGAATTGACTCCCATCGCGCGCCGCCGCTTGGCAGCGCTGAAGGAATTTTCGGATCTGGGGGCCGGCTTCAAAATCGCCGCCTTGGATCTGGAGTTGCGGGGGGCGGGCAACCTTTTGGGCGGTGAGCAGAGCGGGCATATCGAAGCAGTCGGGTTTGAACTTTACACGCAGATGCTGGAACGTGCGGTTCGCGAAATGAAGGGCGAAGCCGCGCCCGATGAGACCGCGGTGCAGCTCAATCTCGGACTCAACATTCGCATTCCATCCAACTACATTCTCGAAGAGAATCAGCGCCTCCGCATGTACAAGCGAGTGGCGGGAGTCGAAACCGAATCGCAACTCACCGACGTCAGCGCGGAGTTAACCGATCGTTATGGAGAGCCGCCGGCCGCGGTGCGCAACCTGCTGGAGTACGCCTCGCTCAAATTGCTCTGCGTCCTGATTGGCGTCACTCACATCGAGCGCAAACGTGACCAGGTCACGGTGAAGTTCCGCCCGGACGCCAAGGTTGATCCCGAGCAACTGGCTCGTTTCGTTTCTTCGAATCGCGGATCGCGTTTTGCTCCGGATGGCAGTTTGCACTTTTCCATGAAGGCCACGCACGCTGATGAAGTGTTAGGGCAACTGCGCGACATTTTGCAGGAGCTTGGGGGAGAGGTTGTGAAGCAGCCGTCTCCCACGGGGCTGCAGTCTACGCCGTAACGGCTGCGATAGAGACTCGTCAGATCACAGACTCTGCTGGTATTTTGGATACGCTGCAAAACTGCTTCGACCCCAAGGAATTCATCGATGCCCATGAAAGTACGCAAAGCCGTGTTTCCCGCCGCTGGACTGGGCACGCGTTTTTTGCCCGCCACCAAGGCTCAACCCAAGGAAATGCTCCCGCTGGTCGATAAACCAATCATCCAGTACGGAGTGGAAGAGGCATTGGCGGCTGGCTGCGATCAGATCATCATCATCACCGGCCGCGGCAAACAGGCCATTGAGGATCACTTCGATGTCAGCTACGAACTCGAGAGGATGCTCGAGGACAAGAAAAAGCAGGACCTGCTGAAAATCGTGCGGCAGATTTCCGACATGATTCACGTCGCGTACGTTCGCCAGAAGGAGGCGCTCGGACTAGGACATGCCGTGCTGATGGCCCGCGAACTTGTAGGCAATGAGCCGTTTGCCGTGCTACTGGCGGATGACGTGGTCGACGCGCCTGTGCCCTGCCTGAAGCAGATGATTGACGTTTTCAACGAAAAACATTGTTCTGTCCTGGCTACGCAGGTGGTCGAAGGCAAGGCGATTTCCGCGTATGGAGTGCTGGATGTGAAGCCGGTGGACGGCTTCGACGGGCGGCTGTTTGAAATTCAGAATATGGTGGAGAAGCCAAAGTTGGAAGAAGCTCCGTCCAACAAAGCCATTATTGGGCGCTATATCCTGACCCCCGCCGTGTTTCAGACATTATCGGAGACTCCGCTCGGTACCGGCAGTGAACTGCAACTCACCGATGGAATGCGTATGTTGCTCAAGCGCGAGAAGATGTACGCCTACGTCTACGAGGGACGGCGCCACGACACCGGCGACAAGTTAGGCTTCCTGAAAGCGACCGTGGAGTTTGCCCTGAAGCGTTCCGACCTGGGCGACGAATTCCGCCGCTACCTGAAAGATCTGAAGCTCTGACCACATTCGCCCCAGAGAAGATTTTCCTGATCTCTCGTGCGCTTCGTTGACCGGTGCTGAACTGTTTCAGCCAGCCAAAGAACTTTGCAGCTTCTTCGATTTCTCCTCGACGCCTCTAGCGAGCTTCTGCTTGTGTGCCGATAATTTTGCGCGCACGTCAGCATCGGCGACTCCCAGGATCTGGGCGGCCAGGATGCCGGCATTAGTGGCTCCGGCCTTTCCGATCGCAACCGTCGCGACAGGAATTCCAGCAGGCATCTGTACGGTCGCGAGCAGCGAGTCCATTCCCTGCAAGGAAGTCGAGGGTATCGGGACCCCTATCACGGGCAGTGTTGTATGGGCCGCGATGACTCCTGCCAGGTGCGCAGCTCCGCCCGCTCCGGCAATGACGACCCGGACGCCACGGTCTGCCGCGTGGCGTGCGAAATCAGCGGTTCGATCGGGAGAACGATGTGCAGAAGTGACGTCGATTTCATAAGCAATGGCGAAGTCGTCCAGCGCCTTACCCGCTTCGCGCATGATCTCAAGGTCGGAATCACTGCCCATCACGATTGAAACCAGAGGTTTGCCTGTTGCCATTTCCGTTCTTGTCCTTTGATGTTGGGATTGGTTATCGCCGGCTCAGAGCTCGAGCGGCAATGTCTTTTCGATAGTGAGCGCCTTCAAAGTTTATCTGTGCGACCGCTTCGTAGGCTCGTTGCGCTGCGTGCTCGAGATCTGGAGCGCGCGAGGTCACCCCCAGTACGCGACCGCCCGAGGTGTAGAAGCCGCCGTCGCGCTGATTGGTGCCCGCATGAAAAACTTTAACGCCGTCCATTTGCGCGGCGTGTTCAAGTCCTATAATTCTCTTGCCCGCTTCGAAGCTGCCCGGGTAACCCTCTGATGCCAGTACCACGCAGACCGCAGCATCGGAAGACCAGCGAAATGCCCCGTCGCTGATGCGGCCTTCCACCGCGGCTTCCAAAGCTTCCACCAGGTCGCTTTCCAATCGCATGAGAATGGGCTGGGTTTCAGGGTCGCCAAACCGGCAGTTGAATTCCAGCACCATGGGCCCGCGGGCAGTCATCATCAGCCCGCAATAGAGAACCCCTTTGTATTCGGCGCCTTCAGCTTTCATGCCATCGACCACGGGACGCGCGACGTGCACCACCAGCCAATCACGCATTTTGTCGTCGATAATGGACGGCGTTGAATACGCGCCCATACCGCCGGTGTTGGGGCCGGTATCGCCATCTCCCACCCGTTTGTGATCCTGCGCGGCTACGAGCGGGGCCACGCGTTCTCCGTCGCTGAAGACCAGAAACGAGACCTCCTCGCCCCTCAGACATTCTTCCAGCAGCACGCACGCACCCGCTTCGCCCAGCATCTTGCCGCTTAACATCTCGGCTGCGACCGCCTGCGCTTCTTCTTTGCTGTTAGCAATGACCACACCTTTGCCCGCAGCCAGCCCGTCCGCCTTCACCACGATGGGAGTGTGGAAATGTCCCAAGGCATCGCGCACCTCCTCGATTGAACTGCACATTGCATAGTGCGCAGTGGGAATGCGATGCCGCTGCATGAATTCTTTCGCGAAAGCCTTGCTGGACTCGAGTCTTGCCGCGGCCTGCGTCGGTCCAAACACACGCCACCCGCGGCGATTGAATTCATCCACCACACCCAGGCTGAGAGGCAGCTCGGGCCCAATCACGGTGAGATCAGGCTGAACCTGTTGCGCCACGGCTACCAGAGAATCCACGATTTTGATATCGGCGGCAAGACATTCGGCGTCCTGCGCAATCCCTCCATTGCCGGGCGCGCAGTACACGGCCGTCACACGCGGGGACTGGCGCAACTTCCACACCAGGGCGTGCTCGCGTCCCCCACTTCCGATCACCAGAATCTTCATAGAATTGAACAACAAATTTAGGAGCCAGCAGCAAACGCTGTCAAATCACCCAATCCTCAGTCGTCGGGCCGTTCGCTGTCGAACAGCGCCCAGAGCCGGTCAGGCGTCACCCGGTACACCACGTAACCGTCCGTTGAATCCGAAACTTCGTGGAAAAGCAGCTCGCCGCGGCCGTCCCCAGCGGCATCCGCCGCATCGATCAGCTCCAGCCGCGGAATCACGTCCAAGTGATTGCTGTCCGTCGTATTGGCGAAGATTTTGTGAAGCTCATCGTTGATATCGATGCGCCCTACTACGGTGACGAAATACTGTACGCCAGAGCCGCTATCAGACGCGCTTTGCGGCATGCGAGCCGTGGCGGTGAGCACCAGCGTGGGCTCATTGGTATTCGAGAGATCGAAGACTTTCAGCTGCGTGTTGTCGAAAACAGGCTGAGGTCCCTTTAGCGGCTTGGAGGCGCGGGCGCGAGTACCCGTACGCGAAGGCACGGCAGGCTCAGTCTGGCCGCTAATCATTTTCGCGCGCTTGCTTACCTCAGTTTCGGCCACGGCAAGCATCAGCTTCTGATAACGCGTAAATTCTTCGGGCTTGGCCTCGTAGGTAAATGGTCGCGGCTCTGGGCCGCCGGCGTCAGAAATCGCGGGGATCAGTTGCACTCCGGCAGGAGACTCCGGAGAACCTGTTCGACTATTCGCCATGGTCGCTGAGCTGTTTTTTTTTGTTGCCGGGACAGAAGCCGTTGCCTTGATCTGATCCGCCTGCGTTTCCCCAGCCGCCTTACCTCGGCGTAATACAGGGTGCGGGGATTTATCCTCCGCGGGCTCAGAATCCGCGCTTGTAGCCGCCGTCGGGGATGCAGGTGGTGTTGTAGCCTGGGCCGGAGGACTCGTCGGCGAAGCCGGTGCAGGCGCGGTGCTCGCACTCGAGTTCGACGGAGGCGGACTATTCGGAGCCGGAGAACCGCTTTCTGGTGCCGTATCTCCTGACTTGGGCTTTCCCATGCCGCGTCGCAGAGTTGGAGGCGCGTCTTTCTCGTCCCCCATGATGGGCTTGTCTTCCGCTTTATGACCAACTTTGACTGGCTCGGAACCGGCGACTCGCCAATCGCCCTCGGCGAGCCATGCATCTTTCAGTTGTCGCACGCCGCGCACGGTGAATAAGCCTTGCGAAACACCGGCGCGTTCCGCTTCGTACACTGTCCCCGACTCCAGGGCCATGGGCACGGGCGACGCCTTGTAGGCTCCGGCATCGTAGAACTTGCCGTCGACCATGATCGTGATCGGGATCAGGCGGGCCTTGCCATTCGGGGCGACTTCCAGCAACCCGAGCGCGCGCGGTCCCTTGCTGGCCGTTCGATGCGAAAATTGCGCCGAACCCAGCTGTACCAGGGCAAGAGCAAAAGTGAGGCAGGTGACCGCCCGCACCAGCCTGCGGTATAAAAGTTGAGTACCAGGAGAAAAGCCCATGCAAGTCAATGATAAAGCCCCCGACTTCACTTTGCCCGACGAGAATGGGAAGAATGTGTCCCTGAAAGATCTTCGCGGCAAGACAGTCGTGCTCTTCTTCTTTCCCAAGGCCGATACTCCCGGCTGAACCGTAGAAGCGAGCGGGTTCCGCGACGCATACAAGAAATTGCAAAAAGCCGGCGCAGAAATATTCGGTATTTCCGCCGATCCTCCTAAAACTCAAAAGAAATTTCAGGATAAATACAAACTGCCGTATACCCTGCTCTCCGATGTCGATAAGAAGACCTGTGAAGCCTTCGGCGTGATCAAGGAAAAGAACATGTATGGCCGGAAGGTGATGGGAATTGCAAGGACAACCTTCATCATCGGCGCAGACGGCAAGATTGCGCACATCTTCAACAACGTGAAGGCGGAAGGTCACGCTGAACATGTGCTGGAGTATCTGAAAGGCGCGAGAAGTGCGGGAGCTTGAGAATTGCCGTTGGAAAATAAAAGAGGCGGGCTTTGGGCCCGCCTCACCAAGGTCGTTACTTAACCGTTGCGCTGGAGGTAGTGGTAAACGTCAGGGCCGTTTCCGCGTGGATCACGGCTTCTTCCTTGCCAGTGGCGGCCGCGACTCCAGTGCCCGCAGCACCGCCTGCCGCCGCACCAATTAGAGCGCCCTTGCCACCGCCAAATACGCCGCCCAGGATTGCGCCGGCGGCAGCACCGCCGCCAATCTTAGTGGCGTTGCTTTTGGTATGGCTCTTGCCTTTCGCGTGATACCCGCTGGTCGCAATCGGAACCATTTTTCCGTTCACTTCGACCGAAGTCAGGCGCACGGTAAGCTCGCCAGGTGCGTGGAGGCGGCCGCTAGGCTTCGCATAGGTGACTTTGCCCTTGACCGGCGCGCCGGCTTTCGCCAGCGTCTGTCCGTCGACCACCAGGTCGCGCACCAGGTTAGCGCGAACTTGTTGTCCGGCCTTGGCCGTCGCCGAACTGATCTCCGAATCCGTGCGGACGGTCAGGCGCGTTCCTGCCGGAATGGTTTGGGCCGTCGCGAGCGCGGCCAGCGCGAGGAGAAGGGCGGTAGACTTCCCCAGTCTTTTCAGCATGAGTTCTCCTTAGTAGTCTGGAAAGTAGGTGGACGAAGAATCGTGATCATTATAGGAATGTTCCTGAATTCCGTCGTTACACGGAGGTGCTCGTACCAAGGTCACTCAAAGTCGCTGCCGCTCGCGAGCTTATGACCGCAGATCCCATTGTGTTGCCATCTGAGTTCTACAACCGCGACCCACGGCAGGTCTGCCGTGATCTGCTGGGCAAAGTGCTGGTGCGGCGGGAAGGGAGAAAGCGTCTCATGGGGCGCATTGTCGAAGTCGAAGCCTACTTAGGCGAGGATGATCCCGCAGCCCATTCCGCGGCCGGACGCACGCGCCGCAACGACGTGCTTTTCGGACCGCCCGGGCGCGCGTACGTCTACTTCATTTATGGAAATCACTATTGCCTGAACGTCTCCTGCTTGCCGGACGGAATTGCCGGCGGAATACTGTTTCGCGCTCTTGAGCCTCTGCATGGAATGGAACAAATGGCGGTCGCGCGTAATTTAAGCCTCAAGCAACTCCACGATTTGCGCCTGCTTACTAGCGGCCCGGGGAGGCTCGCAGAAGCTTTCGGAATTACTCGCGAGCGCGACAACGGGAAGAATCTCGCCAGCTGCAGATCTGACCTCTGGATCGGGGATGCCACATACCGTCCCGAAAAGATAATGGTCACGAGGCGGATCGGGATTACCAAGGCCGCCGATATGCCACTACGGTACGTCGTCGCGGGAAACAGGTTTGTCTCGGGCCGCTCAACCAGGTAGGCGTTATCGATTGCAGGTCTCCCGATTCATGCTGAGCAAGTTTCAGAACGCCTTTCCATGTAGACTCCCCGCCGTCCGCCCACGTATGATTCGCGGCACCTTTGCAAATCGACAAACAGGAGATGCTGGAATGCGTTTGCGCAAGCTGGTGCTGTGCTCTGTTCTGCTGTACACGTTCGCCGCGTGGTCACAAAATGCACCCGACCTTGAAGCCCTCAAGAAGGAAGCCACAGCAGATATCGACTCGCGCCAGGTCTTTACACAGCAGATGGTCGACCAGATTTTCAGCTATGCCGAGCTCGGCTTCCAGGAATTCCAAACATCTCGATACGTCAGCGGCATTCTGGAAAATAACGGCTTCCACGTGGAGCGCGCGGTAGCCGGGATTCCCACGGCGTGGGTTGCGAGCTACGGGTCAGGAAAGCCGGTAATCGCATTTATCACTGACATCGATTGCATACCTCGAGCTTCGCAGAAGCCCGGTGTCGCATACCACGACCCCATCATCGAAGGCGCGCCTGGCCACGGTGAGGGCCACAACTCGGGCCAGGCGGTAAACGTGACCGCCGCCATCGTGCTTCGCCAACTGATGCAGAAAAACAAGATTGCCGGGACGCTGAAAGTGTTTCCTGGAGTTGCGGAGGAACTACTGGGGACGAAAGCCTTCTACATCCGCGCCGGGCTGTTCAAAGACGTGGACCTGGTGCTTGGTTCCCATGTCGATGACTCGTTGGGCACCGAGTACGGCTCGTCGTTCTCGCCCCAGGGACTGGTCTCAGTGCAGTACTTTTTTCATGGCACGGCCTCACATGCAGCAGCGGCGCCCTGGGACGGCCGCAGCGCTCTCGATGCTGTCGAACTGATGGATACCGGCTGGAACTTCCGCCGCGAGCATCTTCGGCTAGCTCAGCGTTCGCATTATGTAATTGTGAACGGTGGCGACCAGCCCAATGTCGTACCTTCCGAAGCGGCGGTGTGGTACTACTTCCGCGAACTCGACTATCCACATATCAAGGATCTTTTCGAGTTGGGCAATACCATGGCCAATGCCGCGGCTGCGATGACGGGAACGACCGTGAACAGCAAGGTCGTGGGGTCCGCGTGGCCAGGAAACTTCAGCAAGTTTGTCGCCGAAATTCAGCAGAAAAACATCGAGCGCGTCGGGATGCCGCAGTGGAGTGACGCCGACCAGACCCTGGCCAGGGCTCTGCAAAAGGAGATTGGGGCGAAAGTCGACGGACTCAACACGAAAGTCGATCCATTGAAGGCACCTGACCCCGCGAATGAGCCGGGAGGATCGGACGACGTGGGCGATATCTCATGGGTCGTGCCGACGGTGTACCTGCGGTATCCCGCGAACATTCCACACACTCCGGGGCATAGCTGGGTAGATGCAGTAGCCATGGCAACGCCGATCGCTCATAAGGGCTCGACGGCCGGCGCTAAAGTGCAGGCTCTTACCGCGCTCGACTTCCTCACTTCGCCTCAACTGGTGAAGCAGGCCCAGGAATATTTCAACAGTGTCCAAACCAAAGACATGAAGTACACACCGCTTATCGCTCCCAACGATCAGCCGGCGATCGAATTCAACAAAGACAAAATGGCGAAGTTTCTACCGGAAATGCAGAAGTACTACTACGATCCCTCAAAATACAAGACCTATCTTGAGCAATTGGGGATTCAATATCCGACAGTGAGGAAGTAGCAAGCCGCCTAGTGCGATTCTTCGGCTGCCGGTGCGGCATCGGGCGTATCCACCTTTTGTGCAAGTACTTTGGCGGGCGGTGGGGGCAGGAACTCTCCGGGATCATGCCCGGCCAGCGCGAGGTTCATAAAGCTCATCCAGACGGGAAGGGCTGCGCGCGCACCGGTTTCCTTGTTGCCAAGAGATTTTTTCTCATCAAAGCCGATCCATACTCCGCAGGTCGTAGTAGGAGAGAAGCCGATAAACCAGGCATCCGTGAAATCGTTCGTCGTCCCCGTTTTGCCGCCTAATGGATATTTCATGCCGGCCGCGGCTGCGGCGGTTCCGTGCATCACTACTTCGTGCAGCATGGAGGTCATTATGCGGGCGGTGCGGGCGCTGATTACGTCGCGCACATCGGGGAAGTCTTCTTCGAGTACGCGGCCTTCATAATCTGTAACCTTCGTGATTAAATGCGGAGTGATGCGCACGCCATCGTTGGGGAAGACGCTGAATGCCGCCGTCTGTTCGAGCAACGTAATCTCGGCAGAACCCAGAGCTACCGGCAGATAAGAAGGAATATTCGACGTCACGCCAAACTTGTGCGCGTAGTCAATGACGCTATGGATCCCGATGCGATCGGCCAGCTTCAGGGCCGGAATGTTGCGCGATTGTGCTAGTGCGCGGCGCAGGGTGATGATGCCTTCGAACTTCTCGTCGTAATTGTGCGGCGAGTAAGGACCAGAGGCAGTCTGAAACGTGACCGGGGCGTCGAGGATGGTGTCGTCCGGGCTGGCGCCCTGATCGATGGCTGCGGTGTACACGTAGGGCTTAAAGGATGATCCGACTTGTCGCAGGGCCTGGGTGGCACGATCGAACTTTGAAGCGTTGAAGTCACGACCTCCGACCAGTGCCTTAATCTCGCCGGTCGCATTATCGATTGCCAGAAGCGCACCCTGGACGCCGGAGTCTTGTTCCAGAGAAACTTTCGCGGCTTCGCGGGGACCGAGCGCCAGTATCTTCACATAGGCAATGTCTCCCGGCGAGAGAATGTCGCCCAGCTTGCGCTGAGTCCACGTAACATCCGCGTTGGTCAATGTCGCCGAATACTGACCAAACTTCACGACGGCTGCGCCGGGCGATACCGAATTGACAATGGCGTGTACGTACCCATTCACCTCGGGCTCATCGTCCCAATCCGGGTCCTCGTACTTCTCGACAGGAATGTCCAGGGCCAGCGCATTCCGGAGATGCCCTTTCCATCCGTGGCGGCGCTCGTACCCGGCAAGGCCGTCCAGCACCGCGTGGTTTGCGGCCTTCTGTAAATCCATATCGAGGGACGTGTACACCTTCAGCCCACCCTCGTGAACCTGGTCAGTGCCGTACTTGTTTTCAAGATAGCGCCGAACTTCTTCCACGAAGTAGGGGGCGAGCGAGTTGGGATCGTGCTGCAGGTCGAGCACGATGGGCCGATTCTTTGCCGCGACCGCTTGCTGGGCGGTGATCTTCCCGTCCTCAAGCATGGAGTTGATCACAAGGTTGCGGCGTTTGAGGCATCGCTCGGGATGATTGATGGGTGAATAATAACCGGGCGCCTTGGGTAAACCTGCGAGAAGCGCGGCTTCGTCCAAGGTGAGCTTTTTTGCCGACTTGCTGAAGTAGAATTCGGCGGCCGCCTCGAAGCCGTAGACACCGTGTCCCAGAAATATCTGGTTGGCGTAAAGAGTGAAAATCTGCGGCTTGGTGAAGCGGCGCTCGATTTGGATGGCGAGCAGCGCCTCCTGGATCTTGCGATGGAAAGAGCGATCAGGGGAGAGGAACAAATTGCGCGCCAGTTGCATGGTGAGTGTCGATGCGCCCTGCACCCGCCCGCCGGACTCAATATCGCGGTACGCGGCGCCGATTATCCGCCAGATGTTAATGCCGGAATGCGAGTAGAAATCTTTGTCTTCGATCGAAACCAGGGCATCGCGCAGAAGCTGCGGGTAGTCTCCATAGGACGCGACCACCCGGCGTTGAAGGGCAAATGATCCAATCGTCCGATTCTGGTCGTCGTAAAGCTCCGTAGTGGAGCTGGGACGATAGTGTTCGAGTTCTTCCACCTGCGGCAGGTCGGTCGAATACACGAGAAGCAGACCGGCAGTGGCTCCAATCAAGGCAGAAACGAGTACCAGCAGGCCAAATAGAACACGGCCGACCATCTTGCTCCGCAGAGCGACTTCCTCCGCGGCCAAATCCTCATACAGCATTTTCATGATTGGCTGGCTTCAGAATAGCAAAGCCCCAGCTCATGCGGCAGCAGGAACTCAGAGGCGGAATAAACCACGGCCTGGCCGAAAAAAATCGCGCGCCGCAGCGCGCGATGGTCAAACGATAATTTCTCGAGCTTAGCTGTGGGCCCTGGTATCGCGATTAATCAGGACCTGGATGGCCTTTTGCAGTTGATCATCCTGCTGCGGCCGGGGTTTCTTCGTTTCATCCGCAGGTGCGGCGTCCTGGTCCTCATCGGGCAGGGCCGCATCATCATCGGCATCGGCGACCAGATAGTTGGGCGTTACCGCGGAATCCTGAATGGCTTTGCCATCAGGCGTGTAGTACTTGGCAATGGAAAGGATGAGCGCCGAGCCATCCGGTAGATCAATGAGCTTCTGAATCGATCCGTCGCCGAACGTCTTGTCTCCCACAACGTCACCGCGGCCATTGGCTAACACAGCGGAAGCGACAATCTCGGAAGGACCTGCTGTCCCGCGGTTTACCAGAACTACAACCGGAAGATCGGTTACGTCCTTAGAAGGATCAGCATTGAACGCCTGCCGGGGATATTTTTGGCCCTGCAAATAGGTGATGGTTCCGTGATTCAGGAAGAGGTTTGCCGTCGCGATGCCTTCACTTTCCTCCCCCTCGGAAGCATTGCGAAGGTCCAGAATGAGTTTCTTCGCGCCGTCTTTTTGCACGGCTTTGATCTTCGCGGCAATGTCCTGAGCTTCACCTTTGGGGAAGCCGTCGACTTTGATGTAGCCGATCCCGTCCTGCACGATCTTGTCGGCCGCAGGCGGAATGCTGACCACGTCGCGCGTGATCACCATTTTTTGTGGTTCAGCCTTCCGGGCCCGTACGACGGAGACCGTCACGTTCGAGCCGGTCTGACCTTCCAGCATGCTGTGAATCTCTGCCAGAGAAAGATCCCGAGTGCTTTTTCCTTCGATGGCTTCAAAAATGTCGCCGCCTTCGACGCCGGCTTTGTCGGCCGGGCCGCCGGGAATAACCGAGATCACGGTGGCGTACCCGAAGCGCTTCGAGACCCCTGCACCGATGTCGGCTTTCGCGTCTGTGTGGTGGGTTTTGTATTCCTTGTACTGCGCCGGAGTCAGGAAACTGGAGTTCGCATCGAGGGACTCAAGTAGACCGTGCAGAGCGCCGTCAGTTACGGCAGGAATGTTCGGCTCTTCCACGTACTCGCTGCGTACCCGCGAGAGTACCTCGCTGTAAACCTCAAGTTGACGGTAGGCTCCATCGTTAGAGGAGGCGTGCACGCCGCCGAATTCGCCCACAGCCACAAACAACAACACCGTAACGGAGGCAAAAAGAACTGCTGCTTTAGTTTTCATTGACATCGATTGTTGATCTCGGGAGGGAGTCGCTCCTGCTGGTACTGAGCTCATTATATCTCTATTGATGTCAGATTCCGACACTAAGCTTCCTCAAATCCTCAAAGGTAATTAAGACCGGGTCCGGGTCGGGCAGGAAACTAGACTCGGATTGGAGAGCGCATCGCAGGAGACACAAAGGAAAGGACTTCAGCCCGGAAGAGGGCGACAATTACATCTGGGTGTCGGGTTATTTCAGAACCTGGCCTGGGCGGCGTTGACGGGCCGAGGTGGCTGTTTTTCCGCTTGCAGTGGCGGCAATTTGAAATTGATGGTCAGGAAAGTCGCCGCTTCAGTGGCCTGACCATTGAGCACATAGGGCTTAAAGCGCCATTGCTGGACCGCTTGCACCGCGGCTCGAGCCAACGCGAAGTGGCCGCGAACCACTTTCAAGTCGCTGATATTGCCGTCCTTGGAAATCAACGCCTCAAGCACAACCGGTCCTTGCAAGCCCTCACGCAAAGCACCTTCCGGGTACATCGGCGGACGGGTTGCGACCAGCAGCTTACGGGCGACTTCTTCGGCGAGTAGAACGGGTCGCAACAGCCGCGGAGAGCCGGGCGGCGCCGTCCCACCTACCGGGCCCGAGGGACCTGTAACCGGGGCGCGCAAGCTTTCCGGAACAGCGGCATAAAAAGGTGCTTGGCCTGATGTAGGAGTGAATTCCTGATACGCAGCAGACCTATCCACATCGGCGGTATTCATCTCCCGGATGTCGCTCACGGCATCTGCGAGTATCTGCGCGGACTGCGGTGATACCGGCCTGGCTATAGAGTGCGAAATATGGCGGAGGAAGGTGGAGCCTGGTGCAACTGGCGCTGAGAATGAAAGCAGGTATTCTTCTGTCTGATGGCTTGCGCTCCTGTCGAGCACCGAAAGCACCATGGAGGCTAGTTTCACTCCATACACGGACTCGGGCGCCCAGACGTAGAGGGTCGCGCTGATCAGCAATAAGAAACTTAGGACGCCTAAAATCCGACCCTTTCGCAGAGGTCGCGCCGGCGAGCTTTCCATGTAGGGCAAAGAGGAAAACAAAGGTCCGGTGTATACCTGGCTGGGGACGGGCGCAGCTTCAGGCTGTTTTTTAGCGGGCAACTCGGAAGCGGCGACCTGTCCTGAGAGAGACGGCACCTCCTGTTTCGGTTCCCGTTTTGGAGCTGTTGCAATTCTAGAGCTGTCGGTGACGACACGTTTGTTGCTGGCCGGGCTTGTAATTCGCGCTGGCGGCACCCTGGGCGCTTTTGGCGTATCCTTCGAGCGAAGTAGTTCACGCAGCGTAATCACCGCCTCGAGGATCTCGCTCTGGACAACCGGTTTGCTCAGAGTTCCATGTGCGCCGACCTGTACCGCACAAGCTGCTCCGGCCGCATCACGTACCAGGGCAAGAGCCACGCAGTTTTGGGTGGATTTCAAATCGCGCGCCGCTTTGACCAGGAAACTCGCTTCCTGACCTTCGTCCCAATCCGCGACCAGCGCGTGGAAATTGCCGGCGGTGAGTCTTTCTATTGCTTTGAGGATGTCGGAGCAGCGCTCGACTTGAATGCCAGTCGCGGCGAATAGCTGCGTCATCGTCTGCGCAGCCTTGTCGTCGGACGAGAACAACAGCAGATGGAGGAGGAGGGCCATCACTCACAAGGCTAGAGCTGTGGCCGTAACCGGACAAGTTACGCAGGAAGAGTCGCAGTGCGAAATAGGGCCACGTACCGGGCCTTGCTAAAGCACTGTCCGTTAGGACAAGTTACTTGCTGTGTTACCGGTGCTCAGCCCGCGAATTCCACCCGGTTTCTTCCTCGTTCCTTGGCGCGATACAGAGCGGTGTCACAGGCGTGCAATAGCGATTCTTGCTTGACGGAAGATGCTGGCCCGTCGACAGCGACCCCGATGCTGATGGTGACAGAAATAGGGCCGTCGGGCGTGACGATTGGCTCGTCGGCAATGGCAGAGCGCAGGCGCTCGGCGTGCTTCATTATGTTATCGGGGGTGGAATCACCCGCAATAATGAGAAATTCCTCTCCGCCATAACGGCCAGCCCAGTCATAACTGCGAACGTTCTGGCTCAGGCGGCGCGCGCACTCACGCAATACCAGGTCGCCGACGAGGTGACCGTATGTATCGTTCACTTTCTTAAAGTGATCGATATCGACCATAAGAAGACCGAGCGACTGGCCGCTACGCGCCGCGCGTCCTAACTCACGGTGCAGGAACTCCAGTATGGCGCCGCGATTCCAGATATTCGTGAGGGCATCGTGCATTGCCTGATAGCGAAGATCATCCCGCGCGTGAATGAGCTCTTCCTGGAGCTTGAGAATGCGCTTTCCTACGAGAAGCCGGGCCTTTAACTCGTCAACGTCGAAGGGCTTCGTGAGATAGTCATCCGCGCCGGCATCGAGTGCTTCCAATAAATCCTGCTTTGCGTCTTTAGAAGTGAGGAGGAGGATGTAAGGATAGCGGAGCAGCGAGCGGGAGCGTATGGAGCGGCACAGCTCGATGCCGTCCATTCCGGGCATCATCCAGTCAAGCAAGAGCAGGGTTGGCGGATTTTCGTCCTGCATAACTGCCCAAGCCTTTTCGCCGTCCTCGACCACGGTGACTGAGTAATCCCAGTTGAGCAGCCATTTTTCCAGCACCCGCCGGAACATGCGGTCGTCATCGGCTACCAAAATGGACGTGGCGGGAACTGGCGACCCCTTCGCGCTTTCGGCCGTTGTCACCGGCTCGACGCTCATGGATGCACCTCCGCGGCGATACCGGGATCCGCTGGAGCAAGTTGACGATTGCAACCGGGACACCAATCTTGTCGGCCAAGCGCCTTGTGCTCTGCCAGATACTGCTCGAGTCGCCGCTGGTATTCGCCGTCGACTTTTGGGCTCCTGCACTGCGGGCATACCGGGAGCAGTTGCCGTAAAGTCTGTTCCCGTGCCAGAGCCGCTTGTAATTCCTGAACCTGTTTGTCGACCGCAAATTGCAGGCGCATCACCCTTTGCCCCACCCGCAGCCGAGCGCGCAATTCTTCGGGATCGAACGGCTTGGTGACGTAATCGTCGGCGCCCGCCCGCAGTCCGGAGACCACATCCGCGATGCTGTTCTTTGCGGTGAGCAAGATCAGGTAAATGCCTGCGACCCGGGCATGAGCTCGTACGCGCCTGCAGATCTGTGGTCCGCTCAAGCCGGGCATGACCCAATCCAAAACCGCAATTTGCGGGCTCCCCTCCGCCTGCAGGGCACGCCATGCCGCATCGCCATCGTTAACGATTTCCAGATCGTATTCGGGCGAGAGCACCTGCACGAGCATTCTGCGGAAGAAAGCATCGTCTTCAGCTACCAGCAGTCGCACTCTTACTACCCTCTGCTTTCTTCATCGCGGACGCCAATTCCGTGAGCTGCCGTTCCAGATCAGCCAACACTTCGGCGGCTCCATTGAAATCGTGATTCCGTCCCATACTCTCTAATCGGCGGGCTATGTCGGAAACTTCAGCGGCTGCCAGGTAACCGAGTTCGCCCTTCAGGCTATGGGCAGCTTTCTCCAGCAGATCAGCCTTTTGGCCGCTTACCGCTTCCTCCAGCTGCGCTACAGTTTTCGGATACTCCTCGAGAAAAATGGCCAACACTTCATCGAGCAAGTCCTCATCGCCATCCATCCGCTCGAGCACTGTCGCTCTTTTCCAAGCTAGTGGCGGAGATGGCGGAGTCTCAGGCGCTGCGGCAAACATTCGTTCCAGCATCTCTTGAATACGTTTGGAACTCACCGGCTTGGCAATGTAATCATCCATACCCCCGGCCAGGCATCTCTCCTGATCGCCCTTCATGGCATGTGCCGTCATGGCAATGATGGGTATGTGTACGCCGGTGACCTTCTCAGCTTCACGAATCTTGCCGGTCGCGGTGATGCCATCCATCACTGGCATCTGTACGTCCATAAAAACAACATCGAACGTCTCACGCCCCAGCAAATCGAGAGCTTCGCAGCCGTTTCGCGCGATCACGGTTTCATGGCCCATTTTTTCGAGCATGCGGCGGACGAGAGTCTGATTAACCAAATTGTCTTCCACCGCCAGAATACGCAAATTGCGCCGTGACTCCCGCAACACCTGCCGCGTAATCAACGGGCGTCCACCGCTCTCATTGCGGTCTCCGAGGGCGGCCAAAATCGCCGATAAGAGCTCCGACTTGCGAATCGGCTTGACCAGATAGGCGTCGATTCCGAGTTCCCGACATCGCACGGCGTCCCCGCGTTGCCCAGCCGAAGTCAGCATCATGATGACCGCTTCGCTTAAGCCGGGTATTTGCTTCAGCTGTTCGATTAACTGGAAGCCGTCCATGCCAGGCATTTGCGAGTCGACGATTGCCAGCCGGTATGTCTTTCCGGCCTGGGCCGCTGCCTTAAATGCCTCGATCGCCGCGGGACCGTCCGCGGCTACGCTGGGGTCCATGCCCCAATCGGAGGTCGATTTCAGGAGCAGTTCCCGGTTGGTGGCGTTGTCGTCGACGATGAGTACGGGGACATGCAGCAGATCTCCTACCTCGGCAGATGCGGCAGGCTTTGCCGCAGCGCTAGTGAGTCCCAGGCGAAGGGTGAACCAGAATGTACTGCCTTGGCCGGGCTGGCTCTCCAACCAGATCCGTCCTCCCATCATGCCCACCAGACGCGCCGAGATGGAGAGGCCCAGTCCCGTGCCTCCATACAGGCGCGTCGTGCTGCCGTCAGCCTGCGAAAAGGCCTCAAACACCAGGCTCTGCTTGCCCGCAGGTATGCCAATGCCGGTGTCACTGACCGAAATCTGCACCTGGCAATCTTTTTCGCCTTGCTCCAGCAATTTCACCGTGACCACGACTTGTCCTTTCTCGGTGAACTTGATCGCATTTCCTACGAGATTGACCAGTACTTGACGAATGCGTCCGGGATCACCGACGGCCTGGAGCGGCACGTCCGGGTCGATCTCGGCCACAAGTTCCAAGCCTTTCTGGTGCGCGCGCAAGGCGAGGGTCTTCAAGGTCTCCATCACATTGTCGTGGAGATTGAAATCCAGCATTTCCAAATCGAGCTTGCCCGATTCGATCTTGGAAAAGTCCAGGATGTCGTTGATGACGCCCAGGAGTGAATCACCGGAAGACTTCAGCATGAGCAGGTATTCGCGTTGTTCAGGAGTCAGGTCCGTGTCCAGGGCCAGCTCGGCCATTCCCAGCACACCATTGATAGGTGTACGAATCTCATGGCTCATGTTGGCCAGGAATTCGCTCTTTGCCCGGCTTGCCTGCTCGGCTATTTCTTTAGCCCCGCGGAGTTGCGTATTAAGTTCGAGCAGCTCGGCGGTTCGAGCCGCTACTTGTTCTTCCAGGCCTTCGCGATAGCGCCGCAACTCGTGGTCGCGCCGCTGGATCTGCCGCAACATGCTGTTGAACGCGGTGACGAGCGTGCCAAACTCATCGCGCTGACCAACTTCAGCGCGGATGGAGTAATCCTGATACGTAGAAATTGCTTCGGCGGTTTCCACCAGGTCAAGCACAGGTTTCGATATCAGCTTTTGCAAATGATTGGCGGTCCAAAACGCCATCGCTAACGTGACCAACACAACCAGGGTGAAAGTGATGTTGTAGCCACGATAACGAGCCTGCAAACGACCCAGGTCGGATTCGAGGTAAAGCGTTCCAATCGTCTCGCCGTGCAGCATCACCTTGCGGTAGACCACAAGCCGGTCATCCGTGAAATACGTGGATTCCTCGCGTGCTGGCGGTGGCGTAAACTCACTTGCGTTTCCATTGCGAGCATAGGTGGCAAACGCTGTTCCAGAGGCGGCGTAAACACAGGCGGCTGTGATGTTTGGTTCTTTCCGCAAGGCGGTCAGGACCTCGCGCGCATTGTCGGCTTCGTGGAAGGTGAGCGCGGCCGTGGTGTTTTCGGCAAGCACGCTCGCCAGCGTCGTGAGATCCAGGACCATGGCTTGTTTGAAGGCCAGGATGTCATAGCTCGCCATCGGCGCTGAGACCGCAACCGCAGTCATGAAGCTCATCGCCATGAACATCGCCACCAGCTTGTAGCGGATGGAAATGTCCGCGATTCTGCGCACCGGTCCTCCTACTCGCCCTTGACAGACTTGGCTACGCTCAGCAGTTGAGCGCTGATCTTCAGCCGGGCTCGCCTGGCTACGCCGGCGTTGATCTCAAAACGTACACGCTCGTGCTCGATTGCGAAGTTTATGACGCCCCCAGCCTCCAGAAATCTATCGTGCTCGCCCACGGTGACAATGCTCAGTCCGCGCAATCGCTCCAGCGTGCCGCGACTATCGCGGTTGTCGCCGGTTATGAAGACTACCTGGCAAGGGCTCGCCTGTGATACTTGTGCCGGATTTTCCACTTGGATCGATCGACCGTTCAGCATCTTGCCTTTAGTAATGTCGTGCAAGATCGAACTCACCGACTCCCGCCCCAATACGCAAATTCGCAGCGGAGCGGAATCGCTCGCGAAACTCTCACGTGGCCACTCGATGAACTTGACGAAGTTATATAGGTACGCAGCCTTCACCTGGTCCTCGCTGACTGCCGCCGTGTCCGCTCGGCCTGCCTGCGGGATCAGCATGATCAGCGCCAATGTGAGAATCCTCTTCATGTCGCCTATTCGCCCAGGCTCCAGGTCACCTTTACGCGAAAGCTTCTGCCATTCTGTCGTACTGAGTCCTCGGGCAACTCAGTTGACACCGGGTCGTAGTACTTGCGGTCGAGAAAGTTGTAAACGCTGGCGGAAAGGTCCACATGGCGGGCGAGTGTGCGTCCCAGCAGCGTGAAATTGAGCAGGGGAAAACCGCTGACTTTGTTGCCGCCCAGCGTCTGCCGCGAACTCTGGTATTGCGCTTCCAGGCTGGCGAACAGGCGATCGCGTTTGAGCGGGGCGGAGATGTTGAGGTTTGCCAGATGCCTGGGAGAGGCGGCCAGGATCCGATCGGTCGCGGCATCTTCAGGTTTGGTGTAGCTATAAGCCAGGCGTCCCGTCAAAGCGCTCCCAAAACGCTTTTCGCATTCCACGCCTGCTCCGGTGCTACGCCATCGATCTGCATTTCGGAAAATGTTCATGCCATCGACAGGATCAACTTCCAGCGAGATCAAGTTCGAGACGTAGCTGCGGAATACCGTTACCGACAGTTGCAGGCTGGTTCCGAATCCTTGCTCCCATACGGCTTCGATATTCTTGAAAGTCTCGGGCTGCAGGTCGGGGTTGATCCTGTACCCGGAGAGGTTCGGGACGGAGCTGCCGTAGAACGCCTCGTAAACGTTGGGTGCGCGGAAAGCTGAACCATACAGTATTTTCATCGAACTCTTTTCGAAGGGGTGATAGATCAGCGCGGCACGCGGACTGCTGTTGCCGCCATAGCGCTGGTACTGGTCATGGCGCAGACCGAGATTCAGCGTGAGCTTGGGATGGATGCGTACCTCATCTTGTATGAATCCCGCCCCCACCCACGAACTGCGTCGGTCATTCACATAGATAAGAGCCGGGCTTTGGTCGTAGTTTTTCTGATCTTGCTGAAAATTGTCGCGTACTTCTGAGCCGAATGTCAGGCGGTGTCGTTGACCCAGGCTGACACTGGCCTGCATTTCCGCTCCCCATCTTTGGCCGCGGGCATAATCCACGTTCAGCCCCGTGCCCTCGAATGGCCAATCTGCGTCGTATCCATAACGATCGTAGTAGCCGCGCGAAACGAGCTCCCAGTTGGCGGACACTTTCTTGCGATATGACAGGTCCAAGTATTGATGCTGATCGATAGCATGGGTGCGGGGGTCGCCGAAAATCACTTCGTACTCAGCCGTCGGAATCCCTGCGTCCCGACGATTGCTCAGGGCCTGGAATGTGAGGCCCCGGTAATCGAGTGTGAGCAGAAGATCGTGCGAGCGGTCGTAGTTCAAGTTGTGTGCTATCCCGCGATTGGTCTGCGGTGAGTTGAACTCTGGGAAAAACAGATCCTGCCCGGCGCTGTCGTGAAAGGTTCCCGACAACAGCCCCTCAACGCGGTGCAAGTGTCCGCTGTATGTGACACGTCCCGTGTAAGTACCAAAGCTGCCGGCATCGAAGGAAAGTTCCAGGTCCTTTACATCACTGGGACGGCGGGTAATTACGTTGAGGACCGCGAAAAAAGCATTGGACCCGTACAGCGAAGAACTCGGCCCGCGCACCACTTCGACATGATCGATAAGGTCGACGTCGAGAAGAAACTCCGTTCCCAGCATGGCCTGGTCGTAAACGTTGTCGTTCACGCGATGTCCATCGATCATCAGAAGAATTCGCGTGTTGTAATCGCCGGGGCGTAAAAACCCACGCACGCCCAGGTAGCTATAACTACGGTCGGACGTAATGAAAAATCCCCGCACACTTCGCAGCACTTCCGCCAGGGTTCGGTACCCGAATTTTTGGATTTCATCACGGGTGATCACAGTCACTGAGGAGGGCGCTTCGCCAGCGCTCTGATAGTGACGAGATGCGGTGTATACCTTTATGTTCTGGAGATCTTCGAGGCTGGCTTCGGCGAGATCGAGCTTCTGCTCAGGTTGACAGTAAGGTGGGATTGCCAGTAACAGGCAGGAGTACAGGCATCCGGACCAGGCTACTCTCCGGAGTCGTTGCAAACTGCTCGCAGCGAATTTGCGTTCTCGGCTCTGTCGGTTATCACAGTCCAGAAAGGTGGCAATCATGACTTCTCTTTCCTGCCCCAGCGGGCGAACTGGAACATTTCAGGTAACATCCGGAGCGATCACCTGAACATCCTATCGGCAGACCGTCTGGCAATGTTGATATCGCAAATCGCTTGGGGAGAGCTCGAGGGCAAGCTTTCGTCTATTTCAAACGCGGCAATCGGGGACTTATTGCCGGTTACCAAATTGGGAGGAGAACTGCACTAAAGGACGTGGCTCGCGTTTACGCGGCTGCAGTCCGATTGGACGGGCCATAAATTTGCCGCTTCAACTCCAAGGCGTTGCTAGCGGCAAAGCCCGCCTGGTCATTATCGAAGTAGAAATAGATCGCTTCCAGACTCTTGCTCCAGGAATTGGCGCGTCGTGCCCACTGGCCCAACTGGGACCCGGTATAAGAGCCTTGATATGCCTTTTCGCCGGGGCCGTGTAGACGGATGTAAATGAAATCTGCTGTGATCTCAATCGGCGACTGAAAGCCTGCGAGCTCATATATGCAGAACGCGGCGTTGTAGCGGCGCAGCACCTCGTAAACTGGCAATTGATGCCAACTCGGATCGCGGAACTCGAAGGCATAGCGATGAGTGCGCGGCAAGATCTTCAGCAGTTGCTCGAGCCGTTCCGGGTTGGCATTCCAACGCGGCGGTAGTTGAAACAGAACCGGCCCCAGTTTTGGGCCTAAGACTTCCATGCGAGGCAGGAAATTATCGATCGCATTCTCTGGTTCCCGCAGCCTTTTTCTATGAGTTAAATAACGGCTGGCCTTTACGGCGAAACGAAAGCCTGGGGGCGTCTGATCTCTCCAGCTAGCGACCGCTTCTTCGGTCGGCAGCCGATAAAAGCAATTGTTGATCTCTACCGTATCGAACCGTTCGATATACCACCGCAGCATCTTGCTGGACGGGAATTTCTCAGGGTAAAAGGGGCCGCACCAATGGGCGTAGTGCCATCCCGAGGTGCCAATGTGGATGTTCTGCTCTGTTACTCGGGCTGTCATCAGATCTCTGCCATATCTCGAATACTCCCGGATGTAGTCAAACAGCTATCCCCAACACACTGTACGCGGAACTACGGATACCTGTAGGCCTCGATTGTTGAGCATCGATCCGGCGATCTCGCTCGGCGCAGTGCAGGAACTTAACGTGCAATACAGCAACTCCCCTCGACTGGGTACAGGTAACACTCGATTACTGCTTTCGCTTGAGCAGCGTCGAATTGACTATGTTCATTCACCGCAAGCGAAGGATTGGCGTGCCGGGTGAGTGAGTGCGGTGACGGGCGGTCGACATCGGCTTCGCCCCAAAATCTTCCGTTGAGAATGCAAGCATGATTCTCGGCGGACTATAGGAGATCGCGCGTGTACACGATTCTAATCATCATTCTGATCTTGCTGTTGGTCGGTGCCCTCCCAACCTGGCCGTACAGCACGGGCTGGGGTTACTATCCCAGCGGGGGCTTGGGACTGGTCCTGCTGATCATCATTGTCCTCGCCCTCATGGGCCGGGCCTGACACTCATCGTCTGAGAACCATCTACATGCGAGGGGACCTTCGGGTCCCTTTCCTTTATCGTTTGCTCGAACGCACTCCCTAAATTCATTGTTTCTTCGTGGGAGAGACCTGATACCTGGGATGGTCATAGGTTCCAGTGATGCTCACGGGCAGGGGCGCCTGGCTGTGATCCTTGTGAATAAATGGATCTATTAGCTTCACGATGAACGATTTGATTCCACTGGTCGCATTTGACAACTTGGCTTGCATTTGAAGCGTGCCCTTCATATCAACTCTCTCGTTGAGCACGTTGAAGGTTCCTCCCATGTGAGCCACAGCCCCTGGTACGGCAAACTCCAATCCTTTAAAATCCGCTATCCCCGATTTAAGCGTCACGTTCCCGCTGAGGTTCGAAAAGACGCGCTCGGGATCTTCCTTCGCTTTCTTCTTGTCCTTGGCGCCCCGAGCGTCGGCGCTCAGTGTGTCCATGGAACGCTGGCTGTGACTGCTTGTAAGCTGTCCGTGCGTGATGCCGAACCGGCCTTGCAGTTCCACTTTCTTCAGAAAAGGTTCACTGTCAGGCGGGATTCGAGCGTGCGCACGGAAACTGATCGTCCCGATCATGGGTGACTCTTTTTTGGCGAACAAGCCGAGCACGTCCTCCACACGACCGTCTTGCACCGCCAGGTTCACGTCCACAGTCTTGCCTTTTTGGTTAGGTGTTCCGCGGATCGCGCCTGTTGCTGAGATAGCGGTATTCCCAAGGCGCGCCTTCACGCTCTGGAGTGTGATGTCTCCATCGGTCGCGTTTACCACGGTTTGATACTGGGATTGCAGTGGCAGACGGTTATCGCTGCCGTCCGCGCCAAAATTCGGAGTATTAGTGACGCCTTGCACCTGCAGGCGTTTCAGAATGCCGGCAAATTTGCCCTCGGACGACAAGTTGCCCTTGATTCCTCCGAATGAATCGAAATTGCCGTTCATCAACGTGTAGGATCCCTCAAGCGGCGTCTCTGAGGAACTCTGGCTTTCCCACGGACCCAACTGGCCAGTGATCTGAACCTCCGCGGGCGGCAGCGGAATGTGAAGGAAAGACTGGAACGCCATGGGATCGTCGCTGCCGAGTTCGTGCAACTCGAAGGTGTGGATTGCGAAGCGAAGGGGCGGCTTGCTTTCAGCGCGGGTGAAATCCAGTGTCGCACCGTCTGTGCGAAAGACGTGGATCACCACCTTCGATTTACTTCTATTATTTGCCCAATTGGTTCCGAAAGGGGGGATGACGACGTGCATGCCCTCAGCCGTCATTACCGCGACATGACGGGTAAAGAGATCGAGATAGCTGCCCCTGATGGTGAGCCGCGCCATGGTGATCAGCGGCGGCACATTCGAGGTCGGAAGCTTGAATTCGAGGGCTTCCGCGACGCAGCCCGGGTATGGGAAATGCATGGCTCGGAAGTTCTTGAACTCGACTTTGGTGCCCGTCGCCTCTCCCAGATGCTGTGCGATCTTCTCGCGCGTGAACGGCCACTCGACAATCAGGACTACGGTGCCGACCACCAACAGGAGCACCAGGGTTACCGCGCACACGAGCAAGCAGCGCCGCAGAATGATGCTTCCTGCTCCAGCAGGTTCTTTGCGCGATGTCCGTTCCTCTGTGCTGACGGGGAGCTCGTCAATCGGGTGCGCCATGGCGGGGTCTCGTTAACCGGCGGTTAGATGGGGTTCACGGCATGCTTAGTTTCCCCGGGAGACGAGCGGGTCTGGAGAACAACTCGGTTCAGGAGACCACTTCATCACGCAAAACCAGCTGTTCAGCTGTGGAAAAGGCGTGACTGCGAATCAACGCAGTGCTCACCAGCGAAGTCAGTCCAGAGGCAGCGAAGATCATCGCTAAGACCACGAACTGGTAGATCGCCGCATAGACCGGGCGTGATCCTGAGAGCAGCATGCCCGCCATCAAGCCCGGGATCCACACAATCCCGAGTGAGCGCAGTGAGTCGATCGCGGGAATCAGGCTGGCTTCGAACGAAGCTTGTGCATACGGCGCAACGCTCTGATCAGGTGCCGCTCCCAATGCCAGGGCGGTCTCGATCTCGCCCACGTGCGCCATGACATCTGCTCGAAACCGATTGAGTGCCAGGCCGTTAGTATTCATCGCGTTCGCGATCAGCATGCTGCCAACAGGAATCAGGGAGGTGATGGCGGTATCGATGACGCCAAGCCACGTCATTACCGCAATCACAGATCCGGCGCCACAAGCAATGGAGTAAGCCGAAACCGCGAACGCGCCGGGAATATTTTTACCCCGCCGCTTAGAGACATTGCCGGCAGCGATCATCATGGCAGCGAGGAGAAATACACTTGTCCAGCGCGGTCCCCGAAGCAGCAGCACAAGCACAGAGCCTACCGCGACGATCTGTACCAGCCCGCGCACGAGTGCCACCAGGGTCTCGCGCTCGAGGTGAATGTGCCGTTTACGGGCAAGCAGTACGACAATGACAGCCAAGAACGCTGCCAATGCCGCTTGTGCCAAACCGAGTTGCACTTGTCCGTGAAAGATGCGGTTAAGCATTCAATACCTCCTCGACACCGCCGATCCGCACAGCCCGTCCCGATTGCATCAGCATCACCCGGTTGCCCAGGCGCGCTGCTTGCGCCATGTCGTGGGTCACGATCACGCACGTAAGGTGCGTGTCTGCGATGACCTGGCGAATGAGGGTTTCCACCTCGCGCTTGGAGTCTTCGTCCAGCGCCGATGTAGGTTCGTCCATCAGCAGGACGATTGGGGAGTTCGCCAGTGCGCGAGCGAGGGATACACGCTGAGCCTCCCCACCGGAGAGATTCGTGACGTCGCGGTTGGCGTAGCCGGGGAGACCCACTTGGCCGAGTAGCCGTTCGACAGCATCCCGACTGAGCTCCGCGCCCCTCTGCAGCGGGCCGAAATTGATGTTCCGTGCCACGTTTCCGGGGAAAAGAAAGGCACGCTGGGTGACCATACCCAGTTTTTGCCGCAGTTCACGCGGCGGAATGCTCCGGTAGTCCAGGCCTTCGAGGAAAACTGTCCCCCGCGTGGGCTCATCCAGCCGATTCAACAGGCGCAGAAATGAGCTTTTACCGGAGCCACTTGATCCCACAATGGCCAGCACTTCGCCCGCGCGAATTTCAACCGTAATATCGTCCACGATCAATGTGCCGTGCACAGCCCGGCTGAGGTCTTGGGTGCGCAGCAAAGGAGGCTTGCCAGTCGCCCGGGCATCGTCCCGCTGGTGCATGGGTCATACCCTAGCAGTTTTCAAGCGGCTCTGGCGCGTCTGATGCCGGACATCACTGGTTTGCGTCCCGGTATTCCGGCTCAACTCTCGGGAAATTGCAGGGAGCCACTACAGTATTCGCAGGATTGTTGAAGCGAGCAGGTAGAAGTATCTTCGCGTCAGCCTTCATTGATCCTACCTATCGAGCGGAGGCCCTAGTTGGACCTCCGCTTCTCGCCTTCTGAACGCATTGTGGTATTCACGGAGACGGACGCGATGGTCCAAGGTCGAACCCCTCTGCAACGCGAAGTTGATGAAGATGGCAGATCCATACACCGCTCCCACGTCGTCTTGCGCAATCACGCCTGTAATCGTGGGCTAAGGTGTGGGTACAGGCTTTCCTGTACGAAGAAATTCCTGCCGACACAACACGAAGCACCCATTTCTACTGAGCTGGCCGACGGGCAGAGAACCAAAGCCAAGCATTTCAGCGACTAAAGTATGGCAGTTCGTTTGCGTGGTCAGTTAAGGCCTTCTGATCGAGAGCGGCTCGACTTGCGCAGCGACACGAGGACCAAGAAGAGGTGAGTTATGAAGCCGTTTCAATTAATGCTTGCAGTGACGTTGATGGCCGGGCTGACCACCCTGGCATCAGCGCAAACCGCACCGTCGCAACCGGCGGATCCCACCGCGCAGTCACCGACCACCCCGGCCGTGCAGTCGCCGAGCACGCAGGCTCCGGCCACGCCGCCGACTTTTCCGGACACGAATAGCGCGAAGCAAGACCAAAGCGGCTCGCAAGAGCCCGGGATGAAATCTCCGGACTCGCGGCCAAACGACGAAACTTCCGCCGATACGTCCCAGAATTCTCGAGCTCGGGTATTCATGGGTACTATCGTTCAAGGCAACGATGGTTATCTGCTTCGAGCCGGGGATGTCGATTACAAGCTCGACGCTCAGACCCAGGCGAAACAGTTCCTCGACAAGAACGTAAAAGTAATGGGCACGTTAGACAGGCAGAGCAACACCATTCACGTCCAGTCCATTGCTGCGGGTTCAATGTAAGAAATCGCGCACCTATCGGGGGAGCATCAGAGGCAGCAAAAGGCGCGGAACAGTGCGCCTTTTTCTCTTTCCTCCAAGATTGTCGTAATTGCGAAGGTCCATTCAGTAGCTAAATCGTTCCGTGGTGAACGCGAATGCTACCGTTGACGGTTTGAAGTTCCAGTTCACGGCCGCCACTGCCAATTCGGCCATCGACGGTGTGCCCGCCTAATCCTCCTCTAACCGTAACCGGGAAATCGGAATCGATGCGGCCGTTTACGGTCTTGAATCTCACGTCCGCATTGAAATCACTAGGCAGGGTCACTTCCACCGAGCCGTTCACAGAAGACAATTTCAGGCTTCCACTCCAATCGGCGCTGCCCATCGTCACGTCCACTGAGCCATTGACAGACGAGGCTTCCACCCACGATTTGCTCGACACTCGCACCGAGCCATTTACTGAAGTCGCCTGCACCGAGCGTCCCAGATCCTCCGCAGTTACACTGCCATTCACGTTGCGAGCGGCGAACCGTAGATTGCTGGGGAGATGGACGGAGAAGTTTACCTTTGTGCGGTCTCCGTGCACGTTGTCGCCACGCCAGTGTCCACCTGGCTCGCAACCGCCGGAGCCGCCGAACTCGCTGGGATACACGGCGCAGATAGTGACTCCCTGCGAGCTTGGGATCACTTCAATTCTCACCTGCTCGGCATCGGGACCGATTTTCTCGGCAGAAACCTCGACTTCGTCCCCACTGGCGGTTTGGGCGTCGATTCTCCCATTGATGTTCTTTATCTCGACGACCTGGTCAGGAGCTAATTTGCCCTTCCAGTGAAACTCTCGCCCTTCATCTTGGGCGACGGCATAACCGGCAAAGGAGAGGCATACCGCTAATGCAGCAGAGAGACGCCAAAAACGTGCAAGCATGACGCATCCTCCATGACATATGGACGAAGACCCTCAACTTCAGTAAGCAGGAGGTCGCCCCGCGAGGACTTAAAAGTCATGGGTTCGCCGCAGCGCCTAAAGGGAATTTCACCCACGGTTCTATTTGATAAGACTTCGGCAGGTTCGTCGGCCGGTATTCCGGCACGAGAGTCATGCGGTCGATGACCGTTTCGTGCAGCGTAGATCCCTCTGGAATTGTTCGGTGTGCGCCTCTCGGGATGCGGTAGCGGTATTCCCTGGTATCAAAGTCGTAGTAGCGGTACGGCAAGAATTCCACCGCCCACCACGGACCGCGAAGCGACTCGTGCTGACAGGCGGCGGGATCTGGCTTGGCGCATGGGCCGCCGCTATACCCGAGGACCTTCTCAGCTTTTTTCTGACTGATGAGTAGTCCCGCCTGGCTGGATTCGGCGAGCATCCATTCGAGTGCGATCTTCGAGAGCCCGCTCTCCAGTTCGGGATAGCTGCCGCCGACATCGGAGTGCACACCTGCGAACCAGACCTGTTTGATGTTCTGGTCGACGCGGTATTGATCGTCACCATTAATGAACGGTCTACCCCACAGGTTGTTCTGAAAGAAGCAGCGATGCTCGTCAATGGAGATCGCGTGCCGTCCAATTTGCATGATCGGATTGCGGGCAGTGTATGGAAGCACCACGGGATCGTAGATCCATCCGACGGAACTCACCGTGTCCCAAACGCCCACGAAATGGATCAGGCAATCCCGTGAAAACGTGCCCTTGAATTCGTGGGCTACCTCGAAGGTCTGGTGAATGTTGCCCTGCTGCCGGGTGCGGCGCGCGAACATGCGCAACATATAGGCAATCAGGCTTTCATTGCCGGAATAGAGCAGCCCGTACATGTGGAGCACGGCTGCTACTGCACGAGCGGTATATGCCCCCCGGCTAAATCCGAAAAGATAAATCGAATCGCCATCCTCGTACTTTTCCATGAGGAATTCGTACGCGAGGCTCACGTCCTCCAATAACCCGCGGCCGAAAGCCAGTCCCAGAACTTTTGTCCAGTATTTCTCCGCCCAGGTGAGCGCGGCGGGAGAGCCCATGGTTCCCACGCCAGGGTGGTAGAACGCTACCTGCTTGTCATCGATTTGCAGTGTGCTGTATAGCTTGACCACGTTGGAATTGTCGTCGGCGGCAAATTCGTTGCCAGTGCCGTCGCAGCAGATAACGATGTTCTTTGCCATAAAACACCTTGCTGATATCCACAATGGCCGCCATTCCGGGACCTTAAACTGATCGCATCGTGATTCGGAGCCGCAAAGGGGCGAGGTGGCGACCAATAGAGTACACCGGGTTACAAAGCTAGAAGATGTGTTGCTTCAGAAATGATCCTTAGCTCGCCCGCGGAATGTGGTTACGATCAGGGTCACGCACCAGGAATGCGAGCCAACTGTAGAAGCGTCCACAGCGCATTGGCGCCGAGCAGTCCCCATAAGCATGCCATTACGAGCGCCCGCTGCGGTGTTTCGAGCAGGTCCGCGAAGATTCCGGCAACAAACACTAATGAAAACGGTACAGCCATTAGGACAAAACCGAGTCCCGGATAATGCGGATTACCGACCGCCAGCGCCAGAAAGAATAGGGAGACCAGCAATGGCGCGGTGTTTCCGAAGTACCGGGTCCGCGGCCAGGCCGCGTACGTGATACACGCGGCCGGCAGCGCGAGCGTGAGCGCCGGAGACAGTTGGCCGATCTCGGCCGCGACTCGCGCGTAGGCTCCGGGCATGCCAAATGCCCTCAAAGTTATACCCAGGAACTCGGCATGGCGCAGCCCTTCAAAAAATGCCGCGAGGTGAAAAGAGTAGGCTGCAAAAAGCATTCCGAGACTTCCGGCAGATGCAGCCGCGAAGATCGTCAATGCGGCTCGGCGACGCGTCGGGGCCAGGTACAACATGAAGATCAGGATCAGGGGCAATATCGCGAGCAGGGAGAACTGTGAGCCTATGGCCAGGACGATCGACAGTGCGAGCAAGAGAATGCGACGCCAGTTCCACAACACGACTTCTCGCGGAGCATACAACGTATGAGCCACCGCGATAGCGGTAAACACGGTGCCGAATGCTCCCCAGGCCGCGCCAATCTCCGGCTGTGCAAACCACACTGCGGCGCTTCGAATAATGCCGGGAGAGAAGCAATAAAGCATCAGTGCGATGTACCCGCCGCTGTTTCCATAGAGCCGCCGGGCGACGTACCAGAGCGAGGCTCCTAACAAGACCCCAAAAAGCACGAAAGGCGCGCGCGCCAGCCATCCCCAGCGATTCTGCATTTGGGCGCTTAAAGGCCCGTTAAACAGCAGCAAGGGCGCGGAGGAAACCAGGTACCAGAGCGGCGAGTGGTAAGCATCCTCCCCGGTGTGCGTCGCAGACAGGGGGTCGGCATTCGCTTCCAGGCTCGATTCCGGCTCAGACGGGTTAAGGCCGGCAATTGCTTTGCCTTGCCACTGGTTCAAGCCCTCCCGAATCCGATACGTCTCGCTGAAGTCGACCTCCGAGCTTTGTAAGCCGCGGTGGACCAGCCATAGACATTGCACAAGAAAAATTAATAGAAGCGCGGCAGCGATGAATTGAGGCCCGCCAAAGCGTTCGCGTGTGAAGAAAGCACCCATGCGGAGTCGAGTGTTTTACCATGTTCGCATATCAGGGCGACGGCCCCACGATGGACGAGCAAAATAACCCGCCACCCGCGCTCACGCAGACCCCGATAGGAGAGGCCGAACCGGGAGATCTACTTCCGCAGCCCGAGCCACCTCCGTGGGGGCAGAGTGTCTTCCTGGGCAGAGACGGGCTGCGCGCCGGTTGGCGCTTGCTGCTCTATTTCGGCTTCTACTATGTGCTCGCATGGGTCATTGCGCAGGCATGCTTCCCGTTAATCCCGCGATCCGCCTCGCGTTTGTGGTTTTACATGGGAGAAGAAGTCCTGCAAATGGCGGCGGTGCTGCTGGCCGCGGTCATCATGGCGCGCATTGAGCGGCGCAAGTTTGCCTCCTACGGACTGCCCCCTGGCGCAATCCTCCGAAAGCTGTTTTGGGCAGGGTGTGCCTGGGGTTTTATGGCGATGACCATCCTGCTGGTCGCCATGCACGTGGGCCACTTGTTTGATTTCGGGCATGTCGTGCTGCGCGGTGCCAGGATCGTGAAATTCGGTTGCTTTTGGGCAGCGTTCTTCCTCGCGGTTGGAGTGTTCGAGGAGTTCTATTTCCGTGGCTATCCGCTGTTCACCGTAAGTAAAGGCCTCGGGTTTTTGGATGAGGCGTATGGAGCACGAAATACGCAGGCGGGCGGCGCGATCAGCTTCTGGAGCGCCTCGGTGGTGCTTTCGTTGTCTTTCGCGGCGCGGCACATCGTCAATCGAGGCGAGAACTGGATCGGAATCGTTGCTGTCGCCGTGATCGGTATGTTTTTCTGCCTGACGGTGCGACGTACCGGCAGCTTATGGTTCGCCGTGGGCTTTCACGCCGCCTGGGATTGGGGTCAAAGTTTTCTTTATTCGGTGCCCGATAGCGGCGGGACGATGCCAGGACATTTATTAAGTTCGGCGTTCTACGGCCCCGCATGGCTGACTGGCGGTTCTGTAGGTCCCGAGGGGAGCGTGCTGGTCTTCGTCATTGTTGCCGTGGTTGCGTTCGCGTTTGACCGCGCGTATCCGGTGGCGCAGCCATTTGGGGGACAGCAGCCCTCTTCTACGGCCCTATCGTGAGGAAAATGCCGCTCTTACCCGATGGTCAATAGCGGCATCACCGGAGATTCTGGCAGCAGGAGGTTCTGATGCCCAAGGATCCCGGCTCACCACAGATTACGCCACATGAACCTGAACACCCGGGCAGTGCCCGCGATCCAGAAGAGCGTCCCACGCAGGGAGCACGCGAGTTAAAGGACAAGGCGCTCGACAAAACCCTGGCGGATTCTTTTCCCACGAGCGATCCTCCGTCCACCATTCCAGATCCCGGAGCGGAAACTCGCTCAACGGGAACAGAAACATTGCTCCGGGACGAGCGCTTCGTGGGTTTGCCCGCCGGCACTTGGGTTGCAGTATCGATCTACGACCGGTCGGTTATTGGGACGGGCAGCACGCGCGATGCGGCAGAACGGAATGCACGGCTAGGTGGACACGCCAATTTTTCGATCTACCAGTTGCCGCCCGATGCCGATGCTCCGTTGCAGTCCGAAAATGCGGCGTAGGCCATTGCCCAAGCCCCGCGATTCCAGCGCGCATGATCCGGCTTCATGAAAGCTTCACTGCAAAGATTAACCGCACTTTTGTGTTGCCTGGGCGCCGCAACGGTGCTAATAGCGCAACAGCGGTCGCGTGCGCCGCTGAAGACAGAAGCCGTCCATGTGGAGATGAAAAACATTGTCTATCACTTCACTCAGCCGATCGCCGTTGGCATTCCCTGGCTCCAGGGCGAGGTGGTTCCGACACGAACCTCCAGCATCCCGGTATTCGATGATGCAAACTCGTTCAGATTCAAGCTGGTTTATGCGGAGTTCAGGGTTAAAAGCGATATTTTGAGCGCGGTCCTTAATCAGTATGTATTTGCGGCGCCGGACGCCCCTCTAAAAGCAATATCGATCCTCAACGACGGTGACATGCTCAAGATCAAGGGGAAGCTTCACCAGAAAAACGACGTGCCGTTCGAAACCAGGGGGAAACTGGCGCCTACCCCAGACGGACGGATTCGCCTGGAGGTGGAGAAAGCTAAGGCTGGCGCGCTCCCTGTGAAAGGGCTGATGGACTTGGTGGGTTTAAAGGTCGCAGATCTGATCAACACAAGGAAAGTGGCGGGAGTTCAGAGTGACGGCAATGCATTAATCTTCGATCCGGAACAGATCTTTCCACCACCGCACATCGAAGGCAAGGTGACCGGCCTAAGGCTTGAAGCAGACGAGATCGTGCTGGTGTTTGGGGTGAAGCCACAGAAGGCAATTTCCGGAGAACGCGGGAATTACATGGCATACCGCGGGGGAGCGTTGAGCTTCGGAAAGCTCACGATGCGCGATGCGGATATGGTGCTTCTCGACATGAATCCGGAGGACGCCTTCGATTTCTATCTCGATCGCTACAAAGATCAGTTGATCGCTGGCTATAGCAAGACCACATCGGACTTCGGTCTCAGAGTTTACATGCGAGACTTCAATAAGTTAGGCAGCGCCTCGGCAGAGAAGCAGCATTAGAGCGTTTACCACTTTAGCCGTTCTATTCGCGATGCTATCCCACTTGGAATGCGTCTATCGATGAATGAGCAATAACAAATTCCACCTGGTAACTGACTTGAGTCGTCGTCGACCAGGTTCTCGGGGCCGGCTACCCCTCCTTTAGCTCTCGATCTACAGAAATTCCTCGATGGCTACCCCGGCCTGCCTCGGCTAAGGTGCACAAAGGAGGTAAATCATGGATAAGGACGAAGTGAAGGGTAAGGCGAAGGACGTTGCTGGAAGGGTACAGCGCCAAGTCGGCGAGTGGACCGGCGACAGCGAGGCGCAGGTCAAAGGCACGGCGAAGCAGGCCGAAGGCAAAGTCCAGAATGCCTGGGGCAAAGTGAAGGATGCTGCTAAGAAAGACTCCGAATCCGACCAGAGTGAAGCGGAACGGGAACGGCAGCGGGATCGTGCAGTGAACGAGTAATTCCTCCTTAGTGAAAGCTTTATTCCCGGTGCAGTCGGTTCGTTACATGACGGGCCGACTGCACTCAACCAATGACGTTTCCATTTCAATCGGGAATGAGCAGCAGTTTCCCCGTGGTCTTTCTTCCTTCTAAATCCCGGTGTGCTTTTTCAGCCTCCGAAAGCTTGTACACGTGTTCGATGCGTAATTTGAGCTTTCCTTCCCGGATCAGATCGAACACAGCAGAGGCGCGCGCTTGCAATTCATGAGAGGTGAGAATGTAGTGGCCGAGCGATGGCCGAGTCAGATAGAGGGACCCCTTTTGGGTGAGGGTTATGGGATCGAATGGGGGCACCGCGCCACTTGAACCACCGAAGAGGACCATCATCCCTCGCGGACGTAACACGTTTAAGCTCTTCTCGAAGGTAGTTTTCCCGACCGAATCGTAGACGACGTCGAGTCCTTTGTTATCAGTGAGACGCTTCGTCTCAGCCTCAAAATCCGTCTGCGTGTAGAAAATGATTTCATCTGCGCCCGCGTCGCGCGCAAGCTTAGCTTTCTCTTCCGTTGAAACCGTGGCGAGGACTCGCGCGCCCAGGTTGTGCGCCATTTGTACAAGAAGCAGTCCTACGCCGCCAGCCGCTGCGTGGATCAGGGCAGTGTCGCCTTTCCTGAGTCTAAAAGTGTCATGAGAAAGATAATGCGCAGTCATTCCTTGTAGCATGGTCGCCGCGGCCTGGCGATCGTCTACGCCTTCAGGAATTTTCACAAGGCGGTCTGCCGGAACAGCCGCATACTCCGCATAGCTGCCAAGCACACTGGTGTAGGCGACGCGATCTCCGACTCGCAGATTCTGGACGTCCTTGCCCAAGCCGGTAACCGCGCCAGCCGCTTCTTGTCCCAAGGTGAAGGGAAGAGGTACCTTGTATCGGCCTTCTCGGTTATACACATCGATGAAGTTCACGCCAATCGCGGAGATTTTGACCAGAGCTTCGTTAAATTTTGGCTGCGGGATCGGGATGTCGGAAACCTGCAGCACTTCGGGGCCGCCGACTTGCTTAAGCTGGATGGCTTTCATGCGAAATAGAATACGGGAGGATCGCAGATATCGAAAAGTCAGTGGGATAAGATTCGGGGGCAAACCAGGAAATGCAATTAGGAAGAGGCGGGAAGCACCTAAAATGCGCGAAGAGTTTACGGATCGTACACCGCGCTGCCGAAACCCTGTCCGCGTGCGGTTTCCTGCATCTGTTCCAGTATTTGCTTTTGCTCTTCCAGCTGACGTCGCATCTGCTCGACCTGGTGTTGTTTCTGAAGCTGCCGCTGGTTGTACTGCACGCCGTTCGAATACCGGTTAGCTTCCACAAAGTGCACGGACGAACTCAGCTTGTCGATTTGTTCCTGTAGGGAGGCGATCGCGGTCTTTTGAGCAGAAATCTGCTGCTTCCAGTGCGCTGCCGCTGCTTCCGACGGTTGTTGCATCGTGAAGTCGGCAGTTGGAGAGCGAGAACCTCCACCCGCAGGTGTAGGGGATGGCGAAGTGTTGGGGGTCGGCAGGAAGGTCGTCGTTCGTGATCACACCGCGCCGCAGGGTGCGGTTGCTGGCCGGCTTGTCAGCTTCTGCCTGAAATAGCTTCTTCGCATCCAGTTCACTGATCGCATGTTTCTGCCGTTGCACCCGAGCTGCATCAGCCACGGATTGCGCCCTGGCCGACACGCTCAAGCCGGCCGACAGAAATAGCCCAAGTATCGGGCCGGTCAGACTGAACCATCTAGTTGAAAACATGCATTCCTCGCTTCCAGAAATCCGGCGCGAGTTCAATGGTAGGTATCATTGCGACGACGGTCGAGGTTACGTTAGTGATTAACGTGTAACTCTTGCTTGAGCTTGCGAAAGTGTAATCAGCCTTCAACCTTACGCATTTTCGCCAGGAATTTGCCGATGCTCACGACAGCACGACCGACGGTACCGCGTCCGATTTCGCGGCCGTTGTCGGAGGCAATGACTCGGAGAGTGTAGAACTTCCCGTCAAACGATTCGACCACCGCTTCGGCCTTGATGCTGGCTCCAATGCTGCTGGCAGCACGATGCTCAATATGGATAGCGGTGCCGAGAGTGATTTCGTCGCCCTCGCAATACGGCTGCAAGGCATGGAACGCTGCCGTCTCCATCAGGCGGATCATGTCCGGCGTGGAATACACAGGCGGCAACTCCGGATGGCGCGAAGTCAGCGTGTGGTGGAATGCGACGGTCTCTTCGGTTTCGGCGCGTACCCCAATGGGAACCGCTTTCATTTGCTTGGTGCTCCTCGCAGAAACCACTATACGAACCCATTTAAGTTGAACACAAGCGCGGACACCGTATGTCCTTCTGCAAGCCGCCAGCCCTCAAGCTGGTAAAATGACGTTAACTCCTGCCGTTTTTACCGCGCTTCACTGGGGTTTCGGACGAATGAAGTTTACGGAACAATTCGATGTCGTGGTGGTCGGCGCTGGTCACGCCGGGTGTGAGGCCGCCATGGCGGCGGCGCGCATGGGTCTGAAGACCGCGCTCTACACTTTGAACGTTGACCTGATCGCGCAGATGTCGTGTAACCCCGCCATAGGCGGCATTGCCAAGGGGCACCTGGTGCGGGAAGTGGATGCTCTGGGCGGCATCATGGGTGAAGTCACCGATGCCGTGGGTATCCAGTTTCGGTTGCTGAATACCTCGCGCGGTCCGGCGGTCTGGTCTCCGCGTGCGCAATGCGATAAGCAGGCATACCGCCTGAAGATGCGCGAAGTTTTGGAATCACAGCCTAATCTCAAGATCAAGCAAGCCGAAGTTGCGGATCTGATCGTGGAAGATCGGGAACCGAGTTCCGCCAGCGCTTCCTGGGAGAGTGCTCGGCAAGCCCGCGGAATTCGATTACGGGACGGACGCACAGTGGGAGCAGGTTCCGTCATCATCACGACCGGCACATTTCTGAATGGATTGATTCACTGCGGTGAGCAACAATATCCGGCGGGACGCTCCGGCGAGCCGCCGGCGATACTGCTGGGGGAAGCGCTGAAGAATCTGGGGCTGCGCGGTTGCCGCCTGAAGACGGGTACGCCTCCGCGGCTCGACGGGCGCACGATCGATTGGGATCGCTTCCAGATACAGCCGGGGGATGAAGATCCCACGCCTTTCAGTTTCCGCACCAGGCGCGTCGCCCATCACGACAAGCAGGTCCCCTGCTACATTGCGTTCACCACGGAGGAGACGCACCGCATCATTCGCGAGAACGTGCATCGTTCCCCGATGTACAGCGGCCAGATCCAGTCCATCGGGCCGCGTTATTGCCCGTCAATTGAAGACAAGATCGTCAAGTTTCCCGACAAGCTCACGCACCAGCTCTTTCTCGAGCCCGAGGGTCTGAACACGCACGAAATCTATGTGAACGGCATGAGCACATCGTTGCCGATCGATGTTCAGATGATGATCATCAAGTCGATCCCGGGACTGGAAAATGCGGAAATGCTTCGCCCCGGCTACGCCATCGAGTACGACTCCATCGATCCCACGGAACTGGAGCGCACGCTGGAGACGAAGCAAATTGCCGGGCTATTCCTTGCCGGCCAGATTAACGGTACATCGGGCTATGAAGAGGCCGCCTGCCAAGGCCTCATGGCTGGCATCAATGCGGGACTGCGGGTGAAGGGCGAGCCGCCGCTGATCCTGGAGCGCACGGAAGCTTATACGGCCATTCTGATCGACGATCTCATTTCGAAGGGAACGAACGAACCCTACCGGATGTTTACTTCACGCGCGGAGTTCCGGTTGCATTTGCGCACCGACAACGCGGACCGCAGGCTTACCCCTCATGGCCGACGCGTCGGCCTCATTAACGACCAGTCGTGGGCTGACTTCCTTGCGAAGCAGGAACGCGCGAAGGCTATGCAGAAGCTTTTGGAAGACACGCTGCTTACCCCGGCTATGCTGGAACAGATCACCGGCGGTATCAGGCCTCACGAACCGATCTCCTCGAAGGCAGACAAACTCACGGACGGGGGCACAACCGCGGAGGGAATTGCCATTGACCCTGCCAGCGTTGTGGGACAGCCCTTGGTTCAGTTGCTGAAGAGGCCGGAGATACGGATCGAGTTCATGGTCTCCGTTTTGCAAACGCTGTTTCCGGATTTCTTTGCTGCGGCGGGTGCGGGCAGCGCCTTGAACTCGCAAGCGCGCAACGAACTGAAATCGATAGAGACGGAAATCAAGTATGCCGGCTACCTGCAGCAGCAGCAACGCTCCATCGAACGGCTTAAGAAGGCCGAACTGCGGGCCATCCCGGAATGGTTTGACTATCGCACGGTTAGCGGACTGTCGCGGGAGATGCAGGAGAAACTGAGCAAGGTGCGTCCACGCACCCTGGCGCAGGCTTCCAGAATTCCCGGAGTGACACCCGCAGCGGTTTCCCTCGTCAATGTGTACATCGAGATCCAAGCGCGGCAGAGAAATCCGAATCCGTCCACCCCTGCAATATCAGCTTAGGCGCGGAGGCTTCTTTAAGATGTGTGTGACCGGGGTGTGATTAAATCGTGGCCATGAATGTGGCCGCCGCGCGCTCCCATTTCCCAGGATTACTGGGCAAGACCTTTCTCGACTCGGCTTGTGTTTCTCTCGCCTCCCGCTGTGCGGTAGAGGCCGTTGAAAAGTTCCTCGATGTAACCATGCGATGCCCGCTCGACTCCGCTACCGAGCACCATATCTTCATGGACGAGATGCGGTCAGCGGCGCGCCCCGCGATTGCCAATCTCATTCATGCCCGGCAGGACGAGATTGCGCTGGTTGAAAATACCACTCATGCGCTCGCCCTTGCGGCTGATGCAATTCCTCTGCAGAACGGGGATCGGGTGCTGATTTCAGATCTTGAATTCATGCAGGTCGCGATTCCCTGGCTGCAAAAGCAAAGCCAAGGCGTGACGGTCGATATCGTGCCGAGCCGCGGCGGAGAGGTGCTGGCGCAGGATTTTGCCGAGCGCATTACGCCTCGCACCCGGGTTATCTGTGTGAGCACCGTTCAGTGGACGAACGGATACAGGCTGGATCTGGCCGCGTTTAGCAGGCTCTGCCGGGAACGGGATATATGGCTCGTCGTCGATGCCATCCAGCAACTCGGAGCGATTCCACTTAACCTCGGGCAGACGCAAGTCGACATTCTCGCCTGCGGTGGTCACAAATGGTTGAATACGCCCTTCGGGTGCGGGTTTCTGTACATTTCCCGCGAGGCTTTGCCGAGGCTCCGCGCTCCTCTGGCCGGATACCTTGCGGTGGAAGATCCACCGGGTGGCTGGGGCGAGTATTTCCGCAATCCCGCCACTACTCCACTGACAGACTATTCTTTCGTGAAGAGCGCGCGCCGTTTCGAGACTGGCGGGACCGCGAACTATCCTGGCGCGGTTGGCTTGACTGCCTCACTCAAGTTGCTCGATCAGTTCGGGCCCGGTGATATTGCAGAACACATTTTCGAACTTACGGATCAGCTGATCGCGGGCCTGGACCAATTGGGCATCGAGGTTGTCACACCCCGGAGCCGCGAAAACCGTTCCGGTATCGTTACGTTTTCGGTCGGCTCGGCGGAAGATAATATTCGCGTCGCTGAATACTTGCAGAAGAAAAAAATCCTTGTCTCCGTGCGCTATACGACGGGGGTAGGCGGCGTGCGTGTCTCCTGCCATTACTTCAATTCTTCTGAGGATATCGATCGCCTACTCTGGGAAGTAAAAAGTTCCAAGTCGTAGCACTCGGACACCTCAGCTTCTGGCGTGCCCGCGCACAATCCTTGAGCACCATCCGGGAATCGCTAGTCTTGCGCTTACAGTTCCTCCAATTTTGCCAGGATCTCTCCGATGTTCGGCAATTGATCCAGAGGGTAGACCTTGGCGAAGGCAATCCTGCCGCTCATGTCGACGATGAAGGCGGAGCGCTCGCTGATGCCGGGCACGGGCGGGCCATCCCGAAGCACACCGAATCTGGTTGTGACTTCTCCATGGGGATAGAAATCAGAACATAAAGGCACGCGCGTGGTTCCAATATCCTTTTCCTGCCACGCGATGTGGCTGTAGATCGAATCAACACTGATGTCCAGGACCTGGGCATTGAGTGCGGCAAACTCCTCGAGCTTCGCATCGAGCGCCGGCACCTGCGACGATCAAGTGGGCGTCCAATCCAGAGGATGGAACGTGATTACCAGGTTCGTCTTACCCAGGTAGTCACTAAGCTTGCAGCGCGTTTTGATCGTGCCTCTGACGGCGGGCAAGTCAAAATCTGGCGCCCGGTCTCCAATATTCACAGCCATGCTTCTTCGTCGCCCTCCCCACCCTCATCATAACGGCTGGCGTTGAATGGAAGTTACGGTTTCTCGAGCTGCAAGAGATTGCGCACTTCCCGGGTAGCAACTCGTGCATGCGCGTAAATCGAACATAAATGTTTCGTGGAGCTTCGAAATCGGCCACAGAGGCTTGATCTCAGGCGTGGGAGCGTGTAAGGTGAAGCCTGTATTGCCCTCGCCCTGATAATCGGGCAGGCTAATTGATCGACCATCGGGCTCACCCCGAAAGCCTGCCAACTTCGTCCCAGGAGATCGTTTAATGAAGAAAGTAGTGCGCCGACGTGGCCTTGGTGTGTGGCAAAGTGTACTTCTCACCGTGCTCATGGTTCCTTGTGTCCTGGGAACGGTTTTTGGCACCGACGTTCTGACTTTTCACAATGACAATGCGCGAACCGGGCAGAACCTCAAGGAAACGGTCCTAACGACGAGCAATGTAAATTCCACCAACTTCGGCAAACTGTTCACCATGCCAGTGGACGGCATCGTCGATGCGCAGCCCTTATATCTTTCTGCGGTCAACATCTCCGGCCAAAGTCATAACGTTGTGTACGTTGTCACGGAGAACGATAGCGTGTACGCGTTTGACGCCGATACCGGAGCGCAATTGTGGCGCGTATCGCTTCTCGCTTCCGGCGAAGCGCCGTCCGGCAATCACGGGTGCAGCCAGATCTCGCCGCAGATAGGGATCACCGCAACACCGGTCATTGACCGCAGCAGCGGTCCGCAAGGCACTATGTACGTGATTGCCATGAGCAAGAAATCTTCAACATATTTTCAGCGGCTTCACGCGCTCGATATCACCACGGGCAGGGAAGAGTTTGGGGGGCCGGCCCCGGTTCAAGGCAAATACCCGGGCAATGGCGACAACAGCCAGAACGGTTTCGTAGTTTTCGACCCTGGACAATACGCCGAGCGTCAAGGATTGCTGTTGGTCAACCACGTGATTTACACGGCTTGGACTTCGCACTGTGATATCCGGCCCTATACCGGCTGGATATTCGGCTTCAACGAGAGCACGCTGCAAAGGAGCTACATCCTGAACGTGACCCCGAATGGCAACGAAGGGTCGATCTGGCAGGCGGGCGGAGGCATGGCATCAGACAACAACGGAAGTATCTATTTTCTTGACGCGAATGGCACTTTTGATACCGATCTCAATTCCCAGGGCTTCCCCTCTATGGGGGATTACGGGAATGCCTTCGTGAAGATCGGCGTCCGAAATGGCCTGCTCAAGCCGCTGGACTATTTCAACATGTTCAATACCGTTTCCGAATCGAATTCGGATGAGGATCTGGGATCAGGTGGCGCGATGGTTCTTCCGCCCATGAAAGATGCCGGCGGCCAGCTGCGCTATCTCGCGATCGGCTCAGGCAAGGACTCGAATATCTACATTGTCGACCGCAACAACATGGGAAAGTTTCATTCGAGTTTGAATGCAATTTACCAGGAGGTCGACGGAGCGCTGCCTGGCGGGGTGTGGTCGGTGCCCGCTTATTTCAATGGGAGCGTGTACTACGGTCCACAGGGCTACAACCTGCTGCAATTTAAATTCAGCCAGGCCAAGCTGGCCAGCTCACCCGCTTCCAAGAGCGGCACCTTTTTCACCTACCCGGGATCGAGTCCCAGCATCTCCGCGAACCAGACCAGTAATGGAATCGTGTGGGCAATCGAGCACACCGGGCAATCGGTTCTCCATGCCTATCCTGCCAGGAACCTTTCGCAGGAACTGTACAACTCAAACCAGGCAGCCGGTGGCCGCGATCAGTTCGGAACCGCCGCCCATTTCGCAACGCCGACGATCGTCGACGGCAAAGTGTTTGTGGGAACCACAAATAGCGTGGCCGCGTTTGGGCTGCTCAAATAGTCACTGCCCGCTTACGAACGACTGGATCGCCGAAGCATAGTCGCCGGCAAACGAAGCAAATGCGCTGTTTGCCCCCGAGGTCCGGCTGTAGTTGGGATCAAAGGCGAGCAGAAGGTCTGGCGGCCACAATTCCAGCAAATTGCAATGCCGCTGTGCGGCGAACGGCAGCAGGTCCGCTAACGAGCCAGTCGGACTCGCGCCGGTTGGGTCGGTGGGGCCGAGAGTCTGTAGTTCGAGTTGAATCGGCTTCCCATCCGACATGGTCGAACTCAGATACTTGTTGAACATGGCGCACCAGTCGGCGTTGCAAAGAGCATTCGCTCCGTAGTTCGCGATGTCGCTTTTCTGCAGGCCATTGTTGCCAAATCCGAATCCGAATTGCACCGCATACTGCGCTTCAGCATCGGCGTAGCTGGTGTTTGTATTGCTGTCCACGAAATGAATGTTGGCAAGGATCTGCATCGGTGGATTGAGCGAACTCTCGTATCGCATCATGTCTTGCACGTAGTTGAGAAACGCGGTTTGAGAATAGCCCGGCCATTGCGTAGAGCAGAGTGGGGCTGCCTCACCTCCCATAACCAATCCAAAACGGATGTAGCCGATCGGGACGCTCGCGTTGTTGGTGTAGTGCTGGACCACCGCGGCGATGAAGTTTTTGTATGCGGTTTGGAAGGGAGCTTCGTAGACGACGGGCATGCCGCTATCGAGATTGACGCCATCGCCGGGGTAGCTGTTACAGCTCACCACATCGAGAGGAGCTGCCGAAACGCTTGCTGCCCACGACGAGCCAAACACATACGTAGGAGTGTAGTTGTTTACGCCACCTTCCCGGACCGGCTCCACGATGAGATTGACAGTTTTTCCCGCGGCGATGAAGTGTTGCAGCTTTGCGTCGAGGGCGCTGAAATCGTATGATCCCGGAGTCGTATCGCTTTCAATCGCATTCCACGGCATGCCTACGGTCACACCGGCGACGTTGGGATTTGCAAGAACGTAGGCGTTGAAGTCGTTGAAGTTTGAATCGTTGGAGGTAACTGGCGGGAAAACAGCGTAAACGCGGTTCGGACCGTTGGCGACGCTGGGCCCCGGATTCGGGGTCGTGCTCGACTTGCCGGTGCTCCCGCACGAAGTGAGCAGCGCCGTCGCGATGATCGCGCACGCGGAAAGAAAGCGCTTGCAAGAAAAAATCCACTTCACTACACACCTCGGCATCCATAAGCCTTCAACCCAAGCCATTTGATCGAGTTGTGCAGCTTGCCCTAACTATTCGGCAGATTTCTCCCTCAAATACCGTCTTTATGAGCAAGGGAAGCGACACGGGCGAGTGCAGCGCAGCTCTCATTTCGAGAGCGTCTGGTCTAGAATTTTCTCAATCACAGAGGAATCGATTTCTCCCGATGAGTTGTAAAGCGGTTTGCCGTCGCGGTCGGTCACGACCACATGCGGAATAAAGCCGCGGTAATACTTCGAGACCAGCTCCTGCTGAACCGGAGTGAGCTTCTCATCCAGATCGACGACTACGAAGCCTACGCCGTCGCGATACTTGCTATAAAGATCGACTGTACGTCTTGCTTGCCTTTTGGAATTGAAACAGCCCTCTCCATAGATGATGACGTAGTTCGGTTTCGCCGCTGAAAGTCCCGCCTGCATGCTGTCCCCGGTAATGAGTGGGCCGTCCTGGCTGTCACTGGAATAATCCAGCCGCGGGTTGAGCTTAAGGTTGTCAGCCGCGGTGCAAAGGGGGATGGCGAGGAGCAACCAAAGCAGGACTTCGAAACAGCGCCGGGTACAAATCATCCCGAAACCTCCATGCGGACTAGCGGGCTTTAAGGGAAAGGCGCCGCGTGCAATCCACCCGATAAGATGGCCGGCAGGCCAGGAAGTTACGCGCGCGGGCGAATTCCGTTTCGGCGCTCTAATCACCGTAAATGTGACGTGGATCACAGAAGCACGTGACCTCAGGCCCGACAATCGATGGCTGTATGCCCGGTGTTAGCCCGCCGTCGATGCGGCTCGTGATCCAATATGTGGTTGAACATGGCGGTCGCGCGTATTATCAGGTGATCGCTTATCCCGCCCCGTTGCGTTCCAAGCCCGCGCAATTCGCCACCCGCGGAGAGCTGTTACAGCGATTACGCGAGGTGCTCCCCGGAGCCGAACAGAGGCTCCCGATTCCTGAAGGTGAATTCACCCAGGTCGTGCTGGCTGAAAACGTGGAGCTTTCCGCCACCGAACTCGCCTGCCTGGGAATCAAAGAGGGCTAGCAATCCGGCAATGCGCTGCGGCATTCCTAATGAACGGCCGAAATGGAATGCGACGCGCAATCCGATTTAGGTTATTTCGCGTCCGAGCTCTCGCTTAGCACATTGCCGGGCCCATACAGGACTCTACCCGCGGTTACTCCGGTCAGGTGTCCGTCGTATTCGAGTTGGCCGTTAACGAACACGTATTTGACTCCTTCTGAGAGTTGATCGGGATTGTCATACGTGGCCCTGTCCTGAATGGTTGCGGGGTCGAAGATGGTGATATCGGCAAAGTAGCCTTGTTTCAGCAGGCCCCGATCGCACAGTCGTTCCCTCTGCGCGGGCAATGATGTGATCTTGCGGATGCCCTGTTCCAGCGGCATCAGATGTTCGTCGCGCACATAATGACCAAGGAAGCGCGGCATGCTTCCGAACTCGCGCGGGTGTGAGTGCGGTTCGTACAGCGGGCCATCGAGCGACAGTTCGCTGCCATCGAGGCCGATGCTGGTCCACGGCTGCTTCAGGCCATAACGCAAGTCACTTTCGCTGGCGATAAAGTAGAGCGCACCCGTCTGTGCCTTGTCGGCGATGACCAGGTCCATTAGCGCGTCAAGGGGAGACTTCTTCTGTGCAGTGGCAATTTGAGCGAGAGTCTGGCCGTCGTACTTTTTGAGGTCCGAGTTGACAATACCTGACACCAGAATTCCGGCCGCTCCACCGCTGCCCAGGTAGAGATTTTCCCAATTGGGATGTTCGCTTGCCATTTCTTGCTTAATACGAGAGCGCACCGCAGGATCTTTCAGTCGCTCCAGCAATTTCGCAGTTCCACCGTCTGCCACCCAAGGCGGCAAACTGGACGCTAACGCAGTTCCGCCCGCAATGTACGGATACATATCCGCGGAAACGTCCTGTCCGCCGTCTCGAGCCGCCTGCAACATGCCAACAATCTTCGGCATCGTGCCCCAGCGCGGCTTTCCGATCACTTTCAGGTGGAAAATCTCTACCGGCAGGTGCGCCTCTTTTCCGATTCGCAATGCTTCCTCGACGGCAGCGACTTCGCTCTGGCCCTCGCTGCGCATATGAGTCGCGTAGATGCCTCCGTACTGCGAGGCGACCTTCGCCAATTCGATCAACTCTTCTGTTTTGGCGTAATGTCCCGGAGGATAGATGAGGGAGGTGGAAATTCCGAAAGCTCCTTGCTGCATGGCTTGCGCCACCAGGGCTTTCATTTGTTCGAGCTCTTGGGGCGTGGGAACCCGGTCGTCGTCCCCCAACATGGCTTCACGAACTTGAGCGGCGCCCACATAGGTGCCGATGTTCAGGGGTGTGCCGCCCTTTTGCAGCCGGGTGAAGTATTCCGACAGGGTCGACCAGTCCACCTTCAGGTGATAGGGATCGAGGCTGGGCTGCAATTGCGCTAAGGTCCGCTCATTTTGCGGAGCGATGGACATGCCTTCGCCGGTAATCTCACTCGTGATCCCTTGTGAAAGTTTGCTCAGCGACCGGTTGTCAATCAGCAGGGAATATTCTGACTGCCCCAGCATGTCGATGAACCCCGGCGCCACCACCAGGCCGGAAGCATCGATCACGCGCGTGGCTTGAGCACCCTCGAGTTTGCCGATAAGGGCAATACGATCGCCACGAATGGCTACGTCGCCGGAGAGCCACGGATTCCCGGAGCCATCGATGACATGGCCATTTCGGATAATCACGTCATAAGGAGCTTGTGTTGCGGATGGCTGAGTGGCTGGCGGGGGTGCGTCGTAAGCCGCCGCCGCGATTTCTCCCAAGGCCTCGCCGGCAATCTTCTGAATGCCCTCCAGGTCGCCCATGGGCGTACGCACCATGTTCACATAGGCGGTAAAGGCGAGGTGATCTCCGCTTGCTGTCTGTAGATAACCGGCGAGACCTTTCCCGGTCACCATAAGACTCTTGTTCAGCGCGTCGTAAACGGCATATGTGCCGGTCTTGGCTTGAACGTGACCGGCGGCGGGTGACTTGACTTGAATGTCAAACAGAGTCCCATCGCGGCCAAGAATCGGCAGACCGCGGTGGAAGTCCTCAAAGTCCTCTTGCGTCGCCATGAAGGCCAGGTAGCGGGTCATGAAGTCCGCTGTGAACAATGCGTTGCCGCCAGCGCCATCGCCTTGTGACGCGGCCGTCAGGTCCAGACCGGCTTTTTTGAGGAACTCGTGTTCCAAGTCGAAACCGGCTTGATCAACCTCATCATTCTTGTGAGCAATCAGGGCTCCCAGCAAAAATGGCCCCATGGTTGCGTGAAGATTCTGGCTCACTTTCAACGTGATCTTGACGTCTTCTTTCAGCGGCGGGGAGATATGCTCGGCGATCAAGTTGTCAGGTTTGTAGCGTGCGGAAATGGTCTTGAAATCGGTAGAAGTGGGGACTGGGGCAACCGCAACCTTCACGCCTCTGCTATTCAAAGCTTCGGCGAGAACCGTCGCCGCAAATCGGGTGGGCTCAGGCACAGCATAGGATGCCATCTCGGAAGGCTTACCTAGAGGAAATGTGCCGCTGAGAGTGACTGTACGGGTGCCATCAGGATTTACTTTTTCGCCCACATAGTTCAGGCTTGAGTCAGAACCTGCTTTGCCCGTCTTTGCCTCATTCACAATCTGCACATACGCAGTCTTGGGCGCAACCTGCAGATTGACGGGTGCGCCTTCTTTGTCACCCGGGCTTACCACCACATCGATAACGTTGTCATTCACCACGATGGGAGAAACTACAACGTTCGTTCCCAGTTCCCGGGTTCCCTCCGGAAAGAGGGTCGCATCCACGAGCACTCTTCCTCTTACCTTGCGAATGCCTTTGTCGGCAATCTGCTGAGCCAGTTGCTCGATTACAAGCAGCGGATCTCCCAAACCCTTACTATGCGGGCCACCGTAGGAGTGATCCATATTTTCGTAAGCCAAAGTGTTGTCGGACTGGATGCGGCCGGAAAGGTCGGGGTCGCCGCTGGCGACGAGCACGATATCGCCGTCCAGGGTGCCATCTTTCTTGATCGCGCCGGTGCGGTATACACGGGTGTGGAACCGATAGTCTCCGCCCATTGACTGGAGCACCGTGCCTTCGGTTAGCAGTTTGGTGGTGGAGCCCGGCACCAACAGCTTGTCAGGATTGAAACGATACAGCACCCGCTTGCTATCGAGCGAGTAGAACTCGATGCCGAAGCTGGAATGCGCGAACTCAGGACGATTCATGACCGCCTGAATGCGCTCGGGAAGGGTGGTGGTTGCTTGTGCCACCGCGGTGCGGGGCGACCCACACAGCAGTCCCAGAAAGGTAACCAGCAAAGCAGTTCGTTTCAGCCTTAACACTTTCGCGATTCTCGTTTCTGTTCTCATGGTTTGATATCGATCAAGCGCTCACACGGGCACTTCCGCTCCAAATTCGGTTCCGGACGGTCAGGCGGTCGATCAATTGTCGCTTCACCGTGTAGCCGAGCCCCGCGCTTCTCGGCACTGATATGGTTCCACGGGTAGTCACTTCTACCTCGGGCTCAATTATGTCTTCGGTCCAATAGCGGCTGCTGGCGGAGACGTCGCCGGGCAGCGTGAATCCCCCCAGGGTAGACATGGCAATGTTATGCGCCCGGCCCACGCCCGATTCCAGCATGCCTCCGCACCACACGGGCACCTGACGATCACGGCAAACGTCGTGCACTCTGCGGGCGCTGCTATGCCCACCCACTCTTCCGAGTTTTATGTTGATAATCCGGCAGGCTCCCGACTCGATTGCGCCTACAGCATGCTTGTCACTATTGATGCATTCATCCAGGCATATTGCGGTTTGCATCTGCGATTGAAGCCGTGCATGAGAATAGATGTCATCCCATTCGAGCGGCTGCTCCATCATCAATAACCGGAATTGGTCAAAACTACGGAGGTGCTCAGCATCCCGGAGGCAATAAGCACAATTGGCATCCACGGACAAGAGGATGTTAGGAAATTTCTGTCGTACAGCTTCCACGAAATTCACGTCCTTGCCGGGCTTGATTTTCAGCTTGATCCGCTGGTATCCGCTCCCTAATTCCTCTTCGACTTTGTCAACCAGAGACGCGGGACTCTCCCGGATGCCGAGTGAAACTCCGCACGCGATTTCCCCGCGAGTCCCGCCGAGCAACTTCCAGAGTGGCACATTCTTTTGCTGCGCCTCAATGTCCCACAAGGCATTTTCCACCCCAGCCTTGGCCATCTGATGCCCGCGAATGCCGGCAACGAGGTGGGGCAAATCGAACGGGCTCGAAAGCTTACGGCCCACAATCGCGGGCGCAATAAAATCTGAGACGATGTGCCAGGCAGTGTCGGTGGTCTCCGAGTTGAAGCAGGGACTCTCGATGGTCGTGATCTCACCCCAGCCGCTGCTGCCATCTGCCAGCGCTTCCACCAGGAGAATGCGGCGGTCCTGAGTCACGCCGAAACTGGTTTCAAAAGGCGCTTTCAAGCGCATCCGGATTTCGCGCAGGTTGATTCGTTCGATCTTCATAAAAAAGAACTGCCAAAACCTTGTAGAACCCGGCCGCAACTGCTGTCAACACAAAATGCACCGAACGGTGTTTTTTATTGACATTCTGCACCACACGGTGTAAAGGTAAAACCCTTCCGGAGCGGCACGGGTTGCCGGTCAAACGCGCCACGGGGAGCGAACAGCAAAAGGCATTCCCGGTTTGCAGGCGTTCCGCCGCAGCCGCGGTGCACGGATTTCGAGCAGAAAAGGAGATAGACATGACGACGCGTCTTTTCTGCAGGTTGACCCAGATTGCAAAGCTCGGCGTGGTTTTGTTGACCGCCAGCACGGCCGCACATGCGCAGACGGCTCAGTCGGGCGCGCTTACGGGGACGGCAAGCGATCAGAGCGGGCGCGTGTTGCCCGGAGTCAGCATCACCGCGACGAATACGGCGACTGGTCAGAGCCGTACGGCAACGACACAGGGCAATGGCAAGTACCTCCTGCCCCTGCTGTCTCCAGGCCTGTACAAAGTTGAGGCTTCGAAACAAGACTTCCGTACCGCGGAGTTTGAGCAGGTCAGGATCAACATCACGGAAACGGCAACACTGAACATGCAGTTGGCGGTCGGGTCCTTCAAGGAAGTGATGACGGTCGAAGCTCAGCCCATGCAACTGGACACGACCTCGAGCGCGCTGGGTCACGTTACCGACGAACGGATGGTGGAGAACTTGCCGCTAGTAACGCGGAATTACACGCAAATCCTCGGCCTCTCTCCAGGGGTATCGGGAGATGTCAACAATAGCGCCAGTATCGGCCGCGGCTTGACCAGCCTGTCCGCTGCGACCGGAGGCTATTCGATTGGCGGCAATTCCACTAACGACAACAACTTTCAGATGAACGGGGCCGAGGTCAACGATCTCGCGGGCCAAGCCAACATTAGCGGCGGGGTGCCCGTGCCCAATCCGGATTCAATCCAGGAATTCAAAGTACAGGTCGGTCAATACGACGCGTCCTATGGCCGAAACGCCGGCGCGAACGTCGACGTTGTCACCAAGTCAGGAAGCAATCAGTTTCACGGCGACGTGTGGGAGTTTTTCCGCAACACCGCGCTGAACGCGAACGACTACTTTCTTAAGCAGCAAAATCAGCCGAGGGGGGTATTGAACCAGAATCAGTTTGGTTTCACGCTGGGAGGTCCGGTAGTGAAGAACAAGGCAATGTTCTTCGTCTCCTACCAAGGAACCCGTGAGAGAGACGGTCTCGATAACAGCGGCGGCTGCCTGACCACTGGCAACCTGCCCATCGGACTGACAAACAGTGCTGGCAGTCGTACGGCTGCCGCATTGGCGCAGGTGTTCAGCGGCCAATCGGGAATCCTCGGCGGCACCATCGCTTCGGCCGCGGACATTTCCCCAACAGCGCTCGCGCTGTTGAATGCCCAGCTAGCGAACGGGAGCTTTGTAATTCCGGCGCCACAGAATGCGTCCACGGGGCAGAGCACTTTCAGTTCGCCGTGCAACTACCGGGAAGACCAATTCGTTTCTAACGTCGACTTCTACCATACTGACAAGAGCCACATTTCCGGCAAATTCTTCTTCATGAACAGCACCCAGGCGGGAGCATTTCCCAACAGCCAGCTGCTGCCGGATGTGGTAACCGTGCCTGGTTTCCCGCAGCAGTACATGAATGGCTTCCGTGACTTCTCGCTGACGCACACTTACGCCTTCAATGATCACTTGCTGAACCAGGCGATCTTGGGTTTTCACCGCTTGGCAGGGGTCCTCGGCCAGAGCTATCCCGACGTAAAATTCGCCAACACGCCGGCATGCGCTGGGAGTAGTTCCGGGACGATGACCCTGGCGAGTCTCTGCGTCCCGGCTCCAGCCTTTGATAATCCCTACCCGAACGTGGAGGTGATCGGAAGCTTCAATGCTGGCGGAAACGGGCAGGGCGTGAACATTACACAAAACTTTTACGATTTCAGTGATTCACTGGCCTATGTGCGGGGGAAACATTCCTTGCACTTTGGCGGCGGCATCAATCGCAGCCAGATAAATTTCGACAACTTCCATTTTTTTGGCGGGCTCGTCTTTCCCAGCCTCCCGGATTTCCTGCTTGGCAATGTTTACCTGAGCATCGACGTGCCGGGGGTGTTCCAGCGCGCTTGGCGCGTTTGGGACGGCAACTTCTTCGTGCAGGACAATTACCAGGTCTTCCCTCGGCTCACATTGAATGTCGGCATCCGTTACGAGCGTCAAGGGCAGTTGGGTGAATACCTCGGCCGAGCGGCGACGTTCGATCCCGCACGTGCCAACCCCAATCCGCCGGCCGCTGGAAGCCTGCAGGGCTTCATCGTTGCCTCTAATTTTTCCGGAGGGACCATCCCCGCTGGAGTCACCCGGGCGAGCACCAACACCGCAATTAACAACGAGGGGCAGAATGCATTGGAGCCGCGGGTTGGGTTCTCCTGGCAAATCCCGGGAACAAACCGCCTCGTTCTGCGCGGCGGTTACGGAATTTTTTATACCCGCACCACCGGCGAGCCATTCATTCAATTGCTCGCGGCACCACCGTGGGGCATCATCCGTCAGTTCATCGTCCCTGGTGGACTCAGTGCAGCCTTCCCCCCTTCCCCCGCATTTCCCGTATTTACTCCATATTCCCCCACGACGGACTTAACGCCCACTGCATTTTCGGTACATTTCCGGCCGCCCGTCCTGCAGCGCTACAGCATGAATCTGCAAGCGGCGATCGCCAGCAACTGGATGCTCGAAGTTGGATACCAGGGCAGCAGGGGTACGAAACTGCTGACCTCCAGATCGTTCAATCAGGCGCTGGCGGCCTCGCCCAGCAACCCGATCCGCGGACAAACTACCAACGATCTTGCGAACATTCCGTTGCGTGTGCCCATCGAAGGTCTCGATCCCGCGTTCTCGACCTTCATCGAATCCTCGGGCGCCTCGTGGTACAACGCTTTGGGTGCGTCTATAAGCAAACGCTTCAGTCACGGACTGCAGTTCCTCGCGTCTTACACCTGGGCCTCGGCACTCGAGACAAATCCTGGCTTTACGACCGGCTCGTTTGCCGGTGGTACGCTCCTTGGTGACCAGAACAACCCGCGGGCGAATTATGGATTCGACGACTTCGTTCGCCCGCAAAGGTTCGTCGTCAGTTACGTGTACGATTTTCCTGGGTTCGCGGCTCGCTCTTGGAAGCAAAAACTGCTGGGTGGATGGTCGGTTGCGGGAGTAACCACAATTCAGAGCGGGCAGCATTTGACGATTGTCGACAATAATTTGCTCAATGCCTTCGGCATGGCAGCCACCGGAAGTGACCGAGTGCAACTGGCGCCGGGCTGCACTAACAACAGTCTGACAACCAAAGGCGACGTTACCAGCAGGCTCAACAACTACTTCAATCCCTCGTGTTTCACTGCTCCCCCTGTCATTGGCAGCGATGGCCTTGCCACCGGCTTTGGCAATGGCGGTAATGGAAACGTGATCGGGCCCGACCAGCGGAACTTCGACATCTCACTAATTAAAAGGACTCCGCTGGGCGGAGAGAACTGCGCACTGGAGTTCCGGGCGGAGTTCTTCAACGCGTTCAACACGCCATCCTTTGCCAACCCCGCGCTGAACGCCGGCACTGTTGCTCCCGATCCGAACACCGGTGTGGCGAGCTTGCAAGCTGATCCCACACTTGGCCAGATCACCAGCACGACGGTTGCGCCTCGTGTGATCCAGTTTGCACTGAAGCTGTACTTTTGACTGCGCTTGGAGCAACCTTGGAACCGGCCAATCACAATTCAGGTGGAAAGCGGCACCACACTCTTGATTCGGCCCGGGGTGCAAGCGCTGTGACTTCCAGAGACAAACGATTAATCGCAGACGCGCAAGATGGCGGCAACCGTTCCGGGCCAAAGGTCTGGATGACCGCTCTCGAGAGCCGCTTCGAACAAGCACAGCCGAACCTGAATACCAGCCGCAGCCGGCTGATCCGCGACATTCTGGAGAATGCCGAAGACACTTACTTTCTTTCCTCTCGCGCTCTTGCCAAGCGCTACAACATCGACAAAGCCACGATTGTTCGCAGCGTGCAGATCCTGGGCTATAAGAAATATGCAGATTTTGCCGCTGACCTGCGATCTCATTTCGTAAGCCGCCTGACTCCTTATAAGTTGATGAAGGCGGCTGCCCGCGAGCATCGAAGCGTCGCCGATCACGTCGAGCACAGCTTCGAGATGGAAGCCCACAATCTGCAGGCCTTGCGCTCGCAACTCGACGCCCTACAGGTGATCAGGCTGGCGAAGCGTGTCAATAAGGCGCGGCGCATCCTGGTAGTGGGTGTGGATTTTGCCGCCTCGCTCTCTTACCTGCTGGCGTATGGCCTCACGTCGCTGGGGCATGACGCGGAAGCTCCGATTGGGTCGACTGGTAATCTTCAGCAAAAAGTCAGCCTGCTCGGTCCAAAGGATCTGCTGATTGCCATCAGCTTCGGGCGCTGCCTTCAGGCCACAGTAGACGCGGTGCTTCGGGCTCATCGAAATGGCGCGCCCACATTCGGCATCACCGATAGCGAGAAAACTCCCATCGCGCGTTTCTGCGACTCCTTCTGGATTGCCTCGATCGCGAATCCGTCTTTTCACGGATCCTACGTCGCCCCGATTGCAGCAATGGACGCCTTGTTTGTTGCCTGTGCGCACATTCAGCCCCAGAGGTCACTGGCGGCGCTGCACCAAAAAGATGAAGATTCACGATCGCGCTGGTACTCGCCTCGTTCCGCCGAAGAGGAGCACAAGCCCAATCACAAAAGAGCTGGCGAGCCGAACAAGGAAGCCGCATCAACGGGCGCCACGGAAGGCAACAACTCCGGTTAGAAGTGATTTTCTAATCAAATCTTCGAGTCGCAGCTTCAACTCGGTCACTGATGGAAAACGATTTCTGTAAGCGCCGGTTTGGCAACACCGGCGAGGAGGCACTCTCTTGAAGCAGCCATGCATGAGCTATCGCAGTCTGGCGGAGGGCAGCCGTTACTCGAGGCTTGCCGTGCTGTTGCTCGTATTGGTGGCGACTGTCTGCTGGAGTCAGAAACCGCAGGTCAATCCCCTGGCCCCGAAGACCAAGGCGCCTGAGAAGGCGGGCCAGCCGCCACAACCGGCGGGACCCAGCACCCACGAGGTGACAACCGATGATGTCTCAGCTTTTCTCGACGGCATCATGCCCCAGCAGTTGGCGCGAGAAGATATTGCCGGCGCGGTTGTGTCCGTGGTCAAAGACGGCAAAGTCGTGTTCGCGAAAGGCTACGGCTATGCGGATGTGGCGAAGAAGAAGCCGGTAAGCCCGGATGCTACCCTGTTTCGCCCCGGTTCTATTTCCAAGCTTTTTACCTGGACTTCAATCATGCAACTTGTGGAACAGGGGAAACTCGATCTCGACCGGGATGTGAATGAATATCTGGATTACAAAATTCCCGCTACATTTCCTCAACCCATCACGCTGCGAAACGTCATGACCCACACGCCGGGCTTCGAAGAAACTCTGCAGGAGCTATTTGTTGCCGATGCCAAAGACCTAAGCCCGCTTGGCCATTACCTGAAGGAACATCTGCCAGAACGAATCTACCCCCCGGGTACTACACCCGCATACTCCAACTATGCCACGGCGATGGCGGGATACATCGTGCAGCGAGTCTCGGGACAGCCCTTCGACGAATATGTCGAGCAACATATACTCAAGCCCCTGGGGATGGCGCATTCGACTTTTCGCCAGCCGTTGCCCGCGGATCTGGCGCCGCTGATGTCGCAGGGCTATGACGTGGCTTCGCAGCCCGCCAAGACGTTTGAATTCGTGGAAGCAGCGCCGGCAGGAAGCTCGTCCGTGACCGCCATGGACATGACACACTTCATGATTGCTCATCTGCAGGACGGACAATACGAGGGCGTGCAGATCCTGAAACCTGAGACGGCGAAGCTCATGCACTCGCGCCAGTTTGAGAACATGCCTGGCATGAACGGCATGGCGCTTGGTTTTTATGAAGAAACGCGAAACGGGCATCGCATAATTGGCCACGGAGGCGACACCCAGTATTTCCACAGCGATCTGCACCTGATTCCCGATGCGCAGGTCGGGTTCTTCGTTTCCTACAATAGCGCAGGTAAAGGTGAGGTCAGCAATCGTGAAGTGGTCTGGCACGCTTTCCTGAATCGCTATTTCCCCTATCAGATTCCCGAGGCGGCCGCGGTACCCAATTCCGCGCGAGATGCCCAGAGCATCACCGGGCGCTACATTGTTAGCCGCCGCTCAGATACCACCATCATGAAAGTGCTTAACGTGGCAGGGGAGACCAAGGTTTCTGCTAACAACGATGGAACCATCAGCGTGAGCGATCTCAAGGATCCAAACGGCGAACCCAAAAAGCTGCGCGAGATTGCTCCCATGATGTTCCGCGACGTGAACGATCAGGACCTCGTGGGGTTTAAGCGCGACAACTCTGGCAACCTGGTGGCCGTCATCGATTTTCCCTTCATGGTGTTTCAGAAATCGCCGTGGAACGAAAATAGCGCATTCCAACTGCCGTTGCTCATATGTTCGCTCGTCATTATCGTGCTTACGGTGATTCTCTGGCCAATCGTGGCGGGAATCCGGTGGCATTACGGCCGAACCCTCGAGCTTACTTCGCAGCAGCGGCGCCTTCGTTTGCTTGTGCACCTGGTCTGCGTGGCGTATATCGTCTTCTTCGCAGCCTATGGCATCTTCTTCTCACTGTTGCTGAAGAACATCGGAATGTTGAGCCCACACTACAATCCCTGGATCCGCCTCATTCAGATTGTTGGGTGGATCGGCGTTGCAGGGTCAGTGATCGCGATCTACAATGCAGTCCGTACATGGCAGCAGCCCCAGCGCTGGGTCTGGAGCCGTATCGGCGACACGCTGATCGCGCTCGCCTGCATCGGAACCGTGTGGTTCATATTTACCTGGAACATGCTGCACTGGAGCTTGAAATACTGAGGGGGAAAGAAACTGGGGCTGCTCACGCTAAAATGGTAGGCCCGAATGGACTCGAACCATCGACCTCTTCCGTGTCAAGGAAGCGCTCTAACCAGACTGAGCTACGGGCCTAAACATGTCAGCGAGATGGGCGGGATCAACCTGTGCTTGCGCGCGACAGACTCCATTCTACTGTTCGGCGCGCATTCCAGGCAACAACCCCAATACTGCGCCTACGCGGTTCCACGCTGCAGTGTACGAGCGCTGACCTAATATAACTCGCGTGAGACGATCTGCGAGCCCACGCCATAACCAGGTTCATCTCGATCCGCCGCGCTCATCTCCTTCATTGTGATCTCATCGGCCAGTGCTCCTCTGCGTGCTCGTCGGCTTCCTCTCAATGTCAATTGAAAGACACCGCCAGACAGCATCGCTTATGATAGTGAGCACGTCGCAGTGAGGCGCGAATTGGAGTTGCTCAGAAAATAATCGTGTCGGACATGACGGCAACATTGCGATGGCCTCCGTCAGTAGGATCGCGATGGAATAGCGACGGGAATCTTGGGCCGGAACTGCCTTGGTCGACCATGGACAAAAATGTGGGAGCGCATTCTGAGAGCACCGGCGTTGGCCCGTTCCGGCCGGGAACGTTGGTCGTGGTCACCCTCGGCTCGCCCCGGGAAAAGCTCTGGGGAGCGATCCTGTCTCTAAGTAGCGAGGGCCTGAGTCTCGGCGGTGTCGAGTTGGCGTCTTTTGAAGATTTTCTTGCGATGGTCAGAGAAGGAGAACCCTTTTCTCCGGGAGTAGTGTTCTTCCCCATGCATCGCCTGGAGCGCATAGAGTTTGACATGCCGAATGGCAATCTTCCGTCGCTAGCGCAACGCTTCACCAGTGCAACCGGGCTTGACGCCGCTACTCTGTTAGCGCGGGGTACCGGCCCCGTTTCCGCGGAGCGTGAGCAAGCGTGAAACTCTCGGAAATTTTTACTGCTCCCAACCAGCTCACCTTGCTGCGCATGCTCTTCCTTCCATTCATCATTATCAATCTACTCAATCGGCACTACCACTGGGCGCTCGCCCTGTTCGTGCTCGCCGGATTGAGTGACGGTCTGGATGGAATACTGGCCCGCAAGCTCCATCAGCAGACTTTGTTGGGCCAGTACCTCGATCCCATCGCTGACAAGCTCTTGATGAGCACCATGTTCCTGGTGCTTTCCATTCTGCACCGCATTCCCTGGAAGTATACGGTCCTGGTATTCACGCGTGACATTTCAATCCTGGCGGTTAGCGCCGTACTGTTTGCCATAGCGGGCTTACGCGACTTCCGCCCCAGTATTTTTGGGAAGGCGAATACCTTTGCCCAGGTCACCGCGGTTTTTCTGGTGCTTTTGTTCGAGGTATATCGGGTTCGCTGGGTATGGATCGCCCGTGTGGTCTCTCTGCGCGCGGTTTTCTTTTTCACCATTATTTCCGCGATTCACTACACAATTCTGGTGCAGCACCGGTTGCACGACCAGGTCCGCTCGTCTTCCACTGCATTGCCAGCAGAGCATGATATTTGACCGCATTTCTTCCGCCCGCCTAGAATGAGCGGTTCTTCATTGCGCCAATATGCCGCTTCACCTCTACAACACTCTGTCGGGAAAAATCGAAGAATTCCAGCCCATGCAGGACAACGAAGTGCGGATGTATGCCTGCGGGCCGACGGTCTACGACTACGGCCACATCGGAAATTTCCGTACCTTTATCGCGGTTGACCTGCTGCGCCGCTTTTTACGGCAGAGTGGATACAAGCTGCGTCACGTGATGAACATCACCGACGTGGACGACAAAATTATCCGTAATTCGTCGAGTGCCGGGCTCTCCGTCCGTGACTACACGGCGAAGTATGAGAAGGCGTTCCTCGAAGACAGCGCGGCTCTGAATATCGAACAGCCGATTTTGGTGCGGGCCACGGATCATGTGCCGGAGATGGCGGAATTTATAGCCCAATTGGACAAAAAGGGCTTCGCGTATCGGGCAGAGGACGGATCGTACTATTTTCGGATTTCCAAGTTTTCGCAATACGGCAAGCTCTCAAAGAAAGATTTTGCCGGAATGGAAGTGGGCGCTCGCGTCGATGTGGACGAATACGAGAAAGATAATGCGCGAGACTTCGCCCTGTGGAAAGCGCCGAAGCCAGGCGAAGCCTGGTGGGACACCAAGATCGGCCCTGGGCGCCCCGGCTGGCATATTGAATGCTCAGTAATGTCTATAGAGCAACTGGGGGAAAGCTTCGACTTGCACGCGGGAGGGGAGGACCTTATTTTTCCCCATCACGAAAACGAGATCGCCCAATCCGAATCCCTGACCGGCAAGCCCTTCGCACGCTTCTGGTTTCACGCGCGGTTCCTGTTGGTGGAAGGCGAGAAGATGTCCAAGAGTCTGGGCAATTTCTTTACCCTTCGCGACCTGGTGCTCAAGGGGCACAAGCCCTCTTCCATCCGCTATCTGTTAAGTTCAGTTCCTTACCGGAACCAACTGAATTTCACTTTCGACGGACTGAGGCAGGCGGCGACTTCGGTCGATCGTTTGCGCAACTTCCGACTCCGCCTGACCACGGCGAAGCTTTCCCCAGGCGCGACTCCGGAAATTGACCAACTCGCCCTCGACACCATTCAGACAATGAAAAACGCGCTCGACGATGACCTGAACACGGCCCAGGCGCAAGCCGCTATCTTCGAAATGGTACGGGCGGGGAATGCGTCGATGGATGCCGCACAGCTGCGCCACGATGATGTCCCGGTGCTGTTGTCAGCTCTAGCCAAATTCGATGAAATCTTCGGCGTCCTGCAAGATGATGATCTCCCACGAATGCAGGCAATCCTCGAGTGGGCGCGGAACGACGGGCGAGAAAGCGATATCAGCCCGCAACTGCTCGAGTTGACACAATCAAATCGCTTGTCCGATGCTGACGTTGAAAACAAGTTAGCGGAGATGGAGCGAGCCCGTCGTGCTCGAAATTTCAAGACATCCGACGCGCTGCGCGGTGAGCTTACGGAGGCTGGCATTCTGGTTGAAAATACCAAGGATGGCGTGCGCTGGCGGCGTAAATAGACAACCTTGCATCCTAATTGACGCAGCCATAGCCTCGAAATGTACGGCAATCGAACCGATCCTTGCTTCTGTCCTCAACATGAAATCTCTTGATGAGTACCTCCGGGATGCGGAAAAAGCTCACGGGCACCTTTGTGCGGGGCAGGTGCTCGGGGTTCGCATGGCTATGCTGGGTTTGGCAAAGCTGTCGATTGAAGATCCGCAAGGCGCAGACCGCAAACGGCTGGTTACATTCGTGGAGATCGATCGTTGCGCAACCGATGCGATTGCGGTGGTGACCGGCTGCCGCCTGGGAAAACGCGCGCTCAAGTTCCGCGATTGGGGCAAGGTCGCGGCCACGTTTGTGGATTTATCGACCGGCAGTGCCATCCGTGTTGCGGCGACTGAATCTTCCAAGGCGCTGGCGCGTCACATGCATCCAGAGCTCGAAAACAAGAATCAGCAGCAGATGCTCGCGTACCGCGACATGAAGGACGAAGAGCTGTTTACGACGCAATGGGTGAAAGTGGATCTTCCCCCGGAAGAATTCCCCGGCTACAAAGGGGCGCGGGTGGTATGCCAAGCGTGCGGCGAAGGGATCAATTTCCGGCGCGAGGTGCGCCGCGATAACCGCGTCCTATGCCGGGCTTGTGCCGGACAAAGCTACTACCACCCATTATAAATCATCACTTCAGGATTCCATCCACCAACGTCATGTCGGCCGTTTCAGACTTGATCATCGCCCGGACTGCTCAGCCGTTTGCTCCACGTGCGTGGTCGTTGAGGGATGCCGCAACGGTGGCTTGACTGCCACCGGCTTGCGAGGGGCTGTTGTTATCGGCCGTGGAGCTGGCGCAGGATGCGGGCGCGATACCGGAACGGGGTGGTGTTCGTGGCCGTGACACCCGTGCTTCTTTGCCTGCCCTGGGGGCAGGTCACAGTTGCCCCACCCGCGCTTGCGGCCCTGATCCCATCCGGCAGGACGTCGATCGCGATCATGGTCACGGTCGCCTTTGTAATCGCGGTCGTGCACGTGGCGCACCCGGTAATCGCGATCATGATGATCTCTCGCTCTCCAACGATCATCGCGATCATGATCATTATGACGTGCGTCTTTATCGCGGAGATGCTGATCGGCGTGATGGTCATCGCGATCGTGGCCGCGGTCGTGATCACGGTCGCGTGCCATTGCCGCACCGGAAAGTAACGCAAAAACGAGAATAGTTACCGAAGTGACCCAGTAGTGTAGTTTCATATCGCCTCTGTACAGGTACTCTGCATTTTGACCGCCCTGCGCCGGGTTGCAAGTAACGGAAGTGCAATCAGGTACTTAGGCGCCTCGCAGGACGGCGAGGCAGTCGTGCGGCCCCGCAGAAAGGGAAGCATTCAGGAAAAAACTACTTACGTGGCGAGACTTGCCAGAGAAGTATGGCGCACGTCAGTTCACGCCTGCTCATAGGCGTGGGCCAGGCGAAGAATTGTGGCCTCGTCAAAGTGTCGCCCCAGGATCTGAAGCCCTATCGGCAAATTCTCCGTAGTGCGGCCACACGGGAGTGAAATACCCGGAATGCCTGCGAGATCCGCCGTAACCGTATAGATGTCCGCCAGGTACATGGCGAGCGGGTCGTTTGCTTTTTCCCCCAGGCGAAAAGCTGCGCTCGGACTGGTCGGCGTAACGATTGCATCTACCTTGTTGAACGCATCCTCGAAATCGCGCGTCAGCAGCGTGCGCACCTTTTGTGCTTTCGCGTAGTAGGCATCGTAATAACCGGAGCTTAACGCGTAAGTGCCCAACATGATGCGCCGTTTGACTTCGGCTCCAAAACCCTCGTCGCGGGTGCGACGGTACATTTCCGAAAGCGTGCGAGCGTGCCTGGCGCGGCGGCCATAGCGCACACCGTCGTAGCGGGCTAGATTGGAAGAGGCTTCGGCAGTGGCGACAATGTAATAAGTAGGAATTGCATATTCGGTGTGCGGCAGGGAAATCGGCACAACCTCGCATCCCATGATTGCCAGCTTATCGATTGCGGCCTCTACGGCTTTGCGGACCTCTGGCTCCAGACCCTCGCCGAAATATTCTTTAGCGACTCCGATACGCAAACCTCGTACCGGCTTTTCGAGTTCAGCGACGTAGTCAGGCACCGAAACATCTGCGGATGTTGCATCCATAGGATCGCGTCCGGCCAAGAACTGAAGCAGGATGGCTGCGTCCTTCACCGTCTTGGTGAGTGGGCCGACGTGGTCGAGGGAAGACGCGAATGCGATCAATCCGTAGCGCGAGACTCGTCCATATGTCGGCATCAAGCCAACCACCCCACAAAACGATGCCGGCTGGCGGATCGATCCACCAGTGTCAGAGCCCAGTGCCGCGATCGTGAAATTAGCAGCTACGGCCGCCGCGGAACCTCCGGACGAACCTCCCGGCACCCGGCTGGGATCGTGCGGATTGCGAACCGGATGGAATGCTGAATTCTCATTCGACGATCCCATGGCGAATTCATCGCAATTAGTTTTCCCGATCATCATCGCGCCCGCGGCTTCGAGGCGGCTGACTGCCGTGGCGTCGTAGGGGGGAATGTAGTTGTCCAGTACTTTGGAACCAGCGGTGGTGCGCAGCCCTCGGGTCGAGAAGACATCTTTGATTGCGATCGGAACACCCGCAAGCGTGGGCAGGGATTTGCCTTCTGCGGCTAAACGGTCGATGCGGTCCGCCGTCTCCAATGCACGCTCGCGAGAAAGGGTCAGGAAAGCGCCGATCTGCGAATCATCCTTCTTAATTGCCGCATACGAAGCCTCCGCGAGTTGCATCGCCGTAAACTCGCGCGTCGCGATTCCGGCGCGGGCGCTCTCAATGCTGAGACTGGTGAGATCCATGATCACTCAAACGCAAGCAGTTCCGGGGCAGGTATCGCCTGACATCAAGACATTGCTGCTGACGCACGCGGGGCCGGTTGTTATCTTTCAATCACCTTCGGCACCTCGAAATACGTTCCGTCTGACTCCGGCGCATTTGCCAGGGCCTCATCCTGGGGCAAGGATTTGCGTAATTCATTCTGGATGTCCTCGCGACTGGCGTACGCGAAGCGCTCGCCGCGTTGCGTTGCTGCATCGACGCCGTAGCGATCCGAAACCTGGGCCATCGGCGCGACGTCCTCGGTATCCAATTCACTGAGCCTGTCTATGTAGTCCAGAATTGAATTCAGATCGCGTTCCATGCGAACGCGCTCCTCCGCCGTCAGTTCCAGGTTAGCCAGTTCCGCGACATAATTGACGTCTTTCGCGCTGACCTTCATAGATGTTACTGAGCTCCTGACGGGGTAACTTTCGATTTTAGCATTCACGCGGAAACAGGCTTGGGTCCGACCTCCGGCGTGTAAATCACTATGAGATAATTTCATTTAGCTTCTTTTCAAGGATGGACAAGGAATGGCTGAGCACAAAGTTTTCTGCGTCAAGCTGAAAAAGGAACTTCCCGGACTGGAGGAGCCGCCCTTCGACAACGAGTTCGGGCAAAAGATTTATGACAACGTTTCCCAGGAAGCATGGAACCAGTGGGTCGACGTCTGCAAGATGATATTGAACGAATACCGGTTAAACCCGGCACGCCGTGAAGATCAGGAAGTCATCGTTAAGCAAATGGAGCAGTTCTTTTTCGGAGAGGGGTCAGCGGTTCCAAAGGAGTACGTCCCACCCGCCTCGTAGCCGGCGACGTCGCCGAGACGCTGTACATTTCGTGCAGTATTAATATCGCTGTAACAATGCGCTGCCGCGATGTGTATCTGGGTACTTCCTGAGTACCTTAGCATGAGATTCGAGTCAACTTTCATCTCTGCGTAACATTCCTTCGCTACAAATTACTCATGGACCCGCCGGTCTACGACACGCTGATATTGTCGGACCTGCATCTCGGCTCCGAGGTCTGTCGCGCTCGCGAAGCAACCACCGTCCTCAAAGACAATTTCTTTCGCCGCCTCATTCTTCTCGGAGACATTTTTTCCGACCTCAATTTTGGCCGCCTCAAGAAAGAGCACTGGCAGTTTCTCGGCCACATCCGCAAGCTCTCCAATCCCAAGCGGGATGTTGAAGTCGTGTGGGTGGAAGGCAACCACGACCATGGTCTCACGGACGTGATGTCGCATCTTGTGGGCGTGAAAGTTTACCAGGAGTATGCATGGAGCTACGCTGGGCTTACGCATGTGGCCATCCACGGCCACCAGTTTGATGGCTTCCAGGTCAGCAGTTTCAAGCTTAGTTCGATCGGAACTTCTCTGTACCTCCGTCTGCAGAAGTTCGATCTCAAGGGACAACCCTGTGCCCGGCTTATCGATCGCCTGAACACGCGCTGGCTGCGAATGTCGGCGAAAGTGGCCAGGGGCGCGCTTTCGCACGCCCGCCAGCACAGCGCCGATCGCATCTTTTGCGGTCACACGCACGCCGCTATGCATGCCCAGAAAGACGGTATCGACTACTACAACTGCGGAAGTTGGACCGACTCGCGGCCGACGTATATCACTGTCGGCGACGAAGGAGTGAAAATCCATGAGTACCGCGAAAGAGCTGACCATCGTCATACCGGCCAAGAACGAGGCGACTCTCCTGCCGCGCCTTTTGACTTCGCTGGTGATGCAGGACTACTCGAAGATGCCGAGTACGAGGGTGTTAGTCGCTGACGCGAACTCGACCGACGGCACACCGGAGATTGCGCTCAGCTTTCAACGTTGGCTTGATATCTCAGTGATTGCCGGGGGCATGCCCTCCGTCGGCCGAAATCGTGGCGCGTCGATGGCTGCGTCCGAATACATCCTGTTCATGGATGCCGATATTGAGCCTGCTTCCGAAAGCTTAGTTGGCGATGCGGTTAGCCTGGCGCAGCAAAAACAGCTGCATTGTGTCACCACAAACATCCGTTGCCGGGACGGCAAGTTCGTCGACAAGACGCTCTATGCCAGCACCAATATGTTCCAGCAGCTCTCACGTCTGCACCGCCCCTTCAGTACCGGCATGTTTATGCTGTTTGAACGTAAGAAGTTCACCGAACTCGGCGGCTTTCACGAGCAGGTGCATTTTGCAGAAGATTATCTGCTGAGCAAGCAGATACGGCGCGACAGGTTTGGCATTGTCAAAGACGGAGTGTACACGACCAACCGGCGCTTCGAGAAAATGGGCCACTTCCGTGTCGCACGGCTGTTCTTGAGGACGGCCGCCAATTCCTGGAACGATGACTTCTTTCTACGCGACCATAAGTATTGGCAGACATAACCGGCTAATGGAGCCGGCACGTCCGTAAAACTGTTCGAATTTCAGGGTGACGAACCTGCTTGGCTTTCATCTAACAGTGAGAGCACAAGCCATGGCGACCACTCCTGAAAAACTGCCCAATCGAAAGACGCCTGCTTCTATTTATCGCTGGTATTTAGCGGCGGGTTTGTGCGGCTCGATGCTCGCCGTCACCTTTGCCCTGCATCCGGCGCGGCTCGTCGCGAGTTCTGCGACTCCCGCACCGCAAAGCACGGCTGCCACCCAGGCGCACCCGCGCAACACCAGCCGACCGTATACAGGGGACCTCTCGATTTTCGACTCGCCCGGTCGCGATGAACGCCTGCAGATTAATCGTGTGATGGACATGCTCGGAATTTCAACCGGCAAAAACGTGGCCGACATCGGAGCAGGTTCAGGATGGTTTACGGTGCGAGCGGCCAAGCGGGTGACCGATACGGGCACTGTCTACGCGGTCGACATCAACCCGCAGGCAACCAAGTACATTTCGGAGCGTGCGCAGCGGGAGCAACTGCACAATGTGAAGACAATTCTCAGTAAGCCGGACGATCCATCTTTACCGCCCGACAGCGTGGACGCCGTGCTCCTCCTCAAGACATACCACGAGGTGGCACATCCGGTGGTGCTCCTCAAGCAACTGAGGGCCTCTCTCAAGCCGGACGCGAAGCTTGGTATCATCGACCGCAATGGCAGCGCTGACAACCACGGCATAGACAAGGATGTCGTAATCAAGGAAGCCCAGGAAGCCGGGTACCGCCTGGTCACCCAGAGTGATCTCGTCAAGGGGGACGGGATGGATTATTTTATGATCTTTGAGCAGCAGCCATGAAGATAACGAGAGTGTTGGCGCTCGCTGAGACGTAGAGTTCGGTAACATGTTCGATCAACTTCAGCCAAAACCGGTTCGTCCCTCGCGCACACAGTACGCGTCTTTGCTCACGCATGTGGCGATACTTGCGTGGCTGGTCCATGTCCCCGCGCCGCGGATTCTGGCTCCGTCGTCGATGCGGTCTGGAGTGCGGGGCGGTTCCGTGGCGCAACTTTACTGGCCTGATCAGGCGTTCGCAAATGCCAAGAGTGGAATCGAGCGTTCGCCCAGCGCAGCACGACAGCAGGCCAGCCACAGCGCGCGGCTGCGGTGGAAGCCGTCGGCCAAGAGTTCTCCTCTCAGCTCCGCTCCCTCGTTGAATGCTTCCACTGATTCTCCTGGATCGGCCAAAGCGGACGCCGCTGCGCTTCCAGCCGGCTCGAGCTATGGATCTGCTTCCATGGGTGCTGCCGATGGCCACGAGATCCGGCCTGCGCTGTGGGCTTCCGGAACTGATCCGGTCCTTGATGTACCGCGTAACCTGGAAGGCAATGAGATCGTCGAAATCACCATTGACGAGCAAGGGAATGTCATCGAGACCCATGTGCTCCAGAGCCTGGGACCGCAAATCGACGCGAAAGTTGTCGCGGCGCTGGAAAACTGGCATTTCCACCCTGCTACTCGTGACGGCATGCCCATAGCTTCCAAGCAGGATGTTTACTACCATTTTCCGAGAAGTTAGCTGTCCGTAGATCGCAAGTTCCGCACAACCGTTAGACGCCAAATTGGAATCTACATGCCACGGGAGCAGTAGGCTTTCGGCGGACAGTCTTTTCATTCACAGCAGGTGGCCGCTCCGGTTGTGGAAGGAGCGCCGCTTCGGCCAAGGAGGTCGTATGTTTTCAGTTGTAGGAATTTTTCCCGGACGAGTACCGGCGGGAGCCGCCGTGCAAGCCCTTGTAGGCATCGGGGTCCCTCCGCAAGCAATCATCTTCCTGAGTGGCGAGTCGGCAATTTCGGAAGCCGAATCGGTCCCCACCACCGACGCGGAAGCCGACGGCATGGGCAAGACCATGGGAGCCGTGGTCGGTGGCAGTGCGGGCGTGGGTGCCGGACTGGCTTTGGGAAGCGCAGTTGCAAGCCTGATGGTGCCCGGTGTGGGGCCGATCATGGCGGCCGGACTGGGCGCGGCCGCGGTACTCGGGTTGGGAGGCGCGGCGGCTGGAGCCAAGGTCGGCGATGAATCCGAACATTCTCTCGACACTGGAATTCCCCGTGATGATGTGCTCTTTTACCGCGATCTGCTCAAGCGGGGCCGCTCCATCGTCATCGCCAACCTGCAGGATGAAGAAAAAGCGGATGCGGCACGCGGAATTTTCGAGCGCCAGGGCAGTGAAGACGTGAACGCCGCGCGAGCAGAATGGAAGAACGCGGCATGAGCTCTGGAGCTGCTGAAAACAGCGAAGCTTCTATGCGGCTTAAGTTTACTTTGTGAAATTCTCTCTCTGCGACAGTTACAAGTTCGACTCGGCACAATGCGGCACACCGCTGTCTGCGCATCGGTAAAGCGGATTGCCGGTTGCAAGAATCTGCAAGCCTGCTTTTGGCTCAAAATCGATTTTCTGTTGACCTTTTCACGCATTACAATCGTGCCCCGCCGGTATTCTCACACCGGTGTTGTTCCATTTCTGAAAAGGGGTAAAGGCCGAAGTATGCCGAGTCGATGGGTTCCAAGTGTCTTGAGGAAAACTGCAATGATCGTGGGTTTACTCGCGGTAGTTGCGAATATTTCATGGGCAGTAACGGAGACTACTCTCTACAACTTCACTGGCGGTCAGGATGGCGGCGATCCCAAAGGTGATCTCATCGCGGATGCCGCGGGAAATCTTTATGGGGTTACGGTGTTTGGCGGAACCACCGGGAATGGCACCGTGTACGAGATTTCTCCCGACGGCACCGGCAACTGGACAGAGAAGGTTTTGCACAACTTCCAGGCAGGGATTGACGGCGGCACCCCCAACGCCGGGCTCATCATGGACATTGCCGGAAATCTCTATGGGACCACTTGGGCCGGCGGCGCTCATGGCCAGGGCACGGTCTTCGAATTGACCCCCAACGGCGAGGGCACTTGGACAAACAACGTGATCTACAGCTTCCAGGGTCTGAACGACGGCAGTTTACCTGCGGGAAGCCTCATTTTCGACGGTGCGGGGAATCTCTACGGGACAGCTTCCGCTACGGGCGGATACGGGCAGGGCGTGGTGTTCCAATTGAAGCACACGGCACAAGGGTGGGTGCAGCGGCCTATTCATCAGTTTGTGTCCCACTCCCTCGACGGATCAAGTCCGGGAGGCGCGCTCGCCTTTGACAAACTCGGAAACCTCTACGGCACCACGGTGACTGGCGGCTTGGGCGTGAAAGGCACGGTCTACAAGCTCACGCCGGTGGGAAAAATGTGGAAGCCCAGCATTATTCATGCCTTTGGAGGAGGAACGGATGGCGCCGATCCAGTCGGCGGCGTCACTATCGATGCACGCGGAAATGTTTATGGGACTACTACTACGGGTGGTTCCAGCAATGACGGTATCGTCTTCCAGTTGGCCCCCACCTCGAACGGTGGCTGGAAGTACACCATCGTCTACACGTTCCAGGGTGGAAACGACGGCGCCAGTCCATACGCGCGTGTGATCCTCGACCAGCGTGGCAACTTGTACGGGGCCACTTCGACCGGCGGAGTGAACCGAGGCGGCGTCCTCTTTGGCATCGTGCACGAGGCGAAGGGTAAGTGGCGAGAGAACGTTATATACAGCTTCAGTCCCGCGGGAAACGGTGCTTACGGCGGTGTGGTTCGAGACGCCGCCGGCAATCTCTATGGAACAACCTCTTTCGGCGGCCCAGCCTTTCAGGGCATGGTGTTCCAGGTCATTCCCTGACAACTTAGGCGGACGGCAGAGTGTCGTCCGCCGCTGTTCACTTTTCGCCGCGATACCATTCGGTTGCTTATTCCGGCCATGTTCATCTAGTGTGAACTCGTCCGGGTTATCTGGGCATGATGATTGAGGGTCGCAAGTGTTGGAATTCCTGACATCCTGGCAGGCAGTTACTGACGCCTGGATCGTCTTTGTCGTGTTCTGGGTTTTCAGCGCACTGAGGCGAAAGCGGACGGCGAAGCGCGAGGACTTACCTGGTCGTAGCGTGCATATCCTCTTTATGGTGGTCGCTTATTCCCTGCTTTTTAAGCGCAGTCTTTACCTCGGTCCGCTTTCCGGCCGTTATCTTCCGCCAGACCAGCGGATCGAAATCGCGGGTGTGCTCATGGTCTGGCTCGGTGTGGCAGTTGCCATTTGGGCGCGCGTCCACATCGGGCAGTATTGGAGCGGCCTGATCACCCTAAAGGAAGATCACAAGCTCATTCGCAGCGGTCCGTACGCCTATGTTCGCCACCCGATCTACACGGGACTTCTACTGGCGACGTTCGGTACCGCGCTGGTGCAGGGCAAATGGCAAGGTTTATTGGGAGCCGCCATCATTCTAATCGCACATATTCGCAAGGCCCGTAAAGAGGAAGCGCTAATGACGTCCCAATTTGGAGAGCGTTACCGGGAATACCGGCGCCATTCGGGATTTCTTATTCCTCGCCTGCACTGATCCGCGTACCGTAAGATTGTTCTAGTTCTCGCCTGAGAGATCCACAGGAATAGCGCCATCGAAAACGGGTACCTGTGTCTCCGGGAATGCAATTGGCAAAAACTCATAACAGGAAGCTGATGAAAATTATTGTTGCAGAAAAGATTTCGGCCTCGGCGGTCGACGTCTTGCGTGAGCCCGAGTGGTCGGTGACCACCGCTGAGCAATTGAACGGTAAGTTGAACTCGGCACTGGAAACAGCCGACGCTCTCATCGTGCGCTCGGCTGTGCAGGTGGACGACTCGCTGCTTCAACATGCGCAAAAGCTGCGCGTCATCGGGCGCGCCGGCGTGGGAGTCGATAATATCGACCTGGATGCCGCTACCCGCAAGGGCATCGCCGTGATGAATACGCCGGGGGCGAATGCCGTAGCCGTGGCCGAGCACACACTCGGACTGATGCTGGCTATGGCTCGTTACATCAGCCGCGCCGACGCTTTAATGCACGCGGGCAAGTGGGACAAGAAATCTCTTCAGGGGACAGAACTGCGGGGCAAGACTTTGGGCATCGTCGGGCTGGGCCGCATCGGCATGGAGGTGGCACGTCGCGCACGTGCATTCGGGATGGAATTGGTGGCGCACGATCCTTTCGTCTCCAGCACCATCGCCAAAGAGCAGGGTATTCGCATGTCGACGCTTGATGATGTTTATGCCGCTGCTGACTACCTCACCCTGCACGTTGGTTTGACGTCCCAAACCACCGGCATGATCAATGTCGAGTCGCTCAAGAAAATGAAAAAGGGCGTGCGGCTGGTGAACTGCGCGCGCGGTGAATTGGTGGATGAGGCTGCTTTAGCCGATTCCTTGAAGCAGGGACATCTGGCCGGCGCAGCCTTGGACGTCTTCTCTGAAGAGCCGCCGAACAATTCGCCGCTGCTTGGGCTGCAGAACGTGATACTGACGCCGCATATCGGTGGTTCGACGCACGAAGCACAGGAGGCTGTAGGAGTCCAGATCGCGATGCAGGTTAAGGAATATTTGAAGCATGGAGTGATCCAGAACGCGGTGAACGTGCCCTCCGTTTCCTACGACGAATACCTGGAGATGCAGCCGTACATCATGCTGGCTGAGCGCCTCGGAGCTTTCCTGGCACAGGCTTCGGAGGGGACGCTGGAAGAGATTTCTATCCGCTACAGTGGACACATTGCCGAGTGGAAAACCGAATTGGTGCGCAACGCGGCGATCAAGGGCATTCTCAACCAGGCGCTCGCCGACAAGGCTAACCTTGTAAATGCCGCGACCATAGCTTCGTCACGCGGGCTCCGGTTCAACGAGTCGCACAAGCCGAAGTCTTCGACCGGCGGCGCCGGCAGCGTGCTTTCCCTGCTTCTGAAGACAGGAAGCGAAGAGCACCTGGTAAAAGGCGCGGTGCTGCACGGGCAATCGCCGCGGCTGCTGGGGATCGATGGCATCGATATCGAGGCTCCACTCGAACGTAACCTGGTTTACTTGCGTAACCGCGACGTTCCCGGTGTTATTGGCCGAGTAGGTACAATTCTGGGCGAGCACCAGATCAATATCGCCGATTTCTCCCTGGGGCGCCGATCCGACGAAGGCGGTACGGGCACGCCGCGGGAAGCTATTGCCGTAGTCCACGTTGATGACCGCGTGCCCGAAGTGGTTCTCGCCGCGCTCAGGCAGGTTCCGGCGATCGAGCAGGCGAAAGCGATTACGCTGTTCTGAAGATGCGATTCTGAATCAGTGGCAGCCCGCACGAACGCGCAGGGGTAAGCACAATAAAGGGATGCGCGACGCTGTCCGGCTGAGCGAAGCGCCGTGACCTCAGGCGCGACTCTTTTTCGCCGCTACCGCCGCAGTTGTCTTCGCCTGCCATGGCCGCTTAGGACGCTGCGGTTGCGGTTTATCGCGGTCCTGCACTCGATCGTACTGATAAGATTCGCTTACTGTACCTAGGGATTCGTTGTACAGACTCGGCAGATTGAGAGCTTCCTTTAGTTCCTCGGTGAATTGATGCAGCGCCGTGAGGTGATCCGCGGTGGCCGGAACTTCGGTCTTGGCTGTCTTCAGGAACTGCTGGTAGCCGCGGTTAATCAGCTTGGATATTTCGCCGCCCACCAGGTACCCGGGATAGGCAAAAATCTTGACACCCTCGTCGCCATTTTTCTGGATCGCCGCCGAGACATTGTACTTTTTCAGGAACACGCGGTTCTGGGTGCCCGGCGCTTCGATCAGGTCAAAACCATGATCGCGCAGCCAGGATACTGCTTCGTCATAACTTCGTTGTTCCACTTTGGTTGCCATGTTGTGAGTGTTCCGTTCGCGTGAATTCGCTTCCCGAATAACGCAGGTTAGATGCGGCGGCTATCCGGCGGATACTTGCAAAACTTCGTTGTATCCGGGAAACTGCTTTTCTAATCTAAAGAGCGTCACCTTATACAGTCAGGTCAGGTAGTAAATACTCTTTTTTACCGATAAGGGCACATTACCACAGTCACAGGCTTCTCGTTCTTATGACACAACCGTTCGCAAAGACGGCGCAACCCGATTGGCATACAACACATGCAGGCGCGGTGAGCGCCCGCGCCGAGATGGGCACGTTGGGGCATAAACTTCTGGATCGAGTCGGCAATACCCCGCTGCTGCGCTTACAGCGCGTGGCCCGCGAGTTGCCGGGCGTAGCGGTACTCGGAAAGGCTGAGTGGTATAACCCCGGCGGCTCTGTCAAGGACCGGGCGGCAGCGAACATCGTCGCCGAGGCACGCCTCACCGGGGGGTTAACTCCGGGAAAAATTCTTCTTGATTCCACTAGCGGTAACACTGGAATCGCCTATGCCATGCTGGGCGCCGCCGATGGATTTCCCGTCACTCTGTGCGTGCCCGAGAATGTTTCGGTCGAGCGCAAACGTATTCTGCAGGCCTACGGCGCGAACATCATCTATACCGACCCCGGAGAAGGATCGGACGGCGCTATTCGCCTGGCCCGTGAACTCGCGGCCAAGCATCCCGATCTCTACTTTTATGCGGACCAGTACTCTAATGACGCGAACTGGCGCGCTCACTATCTGACCACCGCGAATGAGATCTGGGAACAGACCCAGGGCCGGGTCACGCATTTCATTTCCATGCTGGGGACAAGCGGAACCTTCGTGGGCACGACTCGCCGCTTGAAAGAACTGAATCCGCGTATCCGGTGCGTCTCCTTACAACCTGACTCCGCCTTCCATGGCATCGAAGGTGCGAAACACATGGGCAGCGCAATCGTGCCGAAGATTTACGACGCCTCGCTCGCCGACGAACAAATGGAAATTGCGACCGAAGAGGCGTACTCCATGGCCAAGCGACTGGCCCATGAAGAAGGCTTGCTGGTCGGCGTTTCTGCGGCCGCGGCGGTTGTCGGCTGTCTGCGCATTGCCGAGCGCCAGAAGAAAGGACAGCAGTCGGTTATAGTGACCATCCTCTGCGACTCGGGCGATAAATATCTGAGCGAGAGGTTTTGGACGGAAGCTTAGCGATCCGGCGAAATCAATCTCACACAAGCGCCCATGCTGAAGATTGACAAAGAATCCTATGACGCGGTGCGGCGGCACGGCGAAGAGACTTATCCGCACGAATGTTGTGGCGTGTTGCTGGGCACCATGGAAGATGGCTCTCGTACAGTGACTTCTGTGGCGCGGTGCGGAAACACCCGGGAAGACTCGCCACACAACCGGTACAACATCGATCCCAAGGAACTGGTTCGGATTCAGCGCCAGGGGCGCGAGCGAGGCGAGGACATCGTCGGTTTCTATCATTCTCATCCCGATCACCCCGCACGCTGGTCCCAGACCGATCTCGCCGAAGCGCATTGGATAGGCTGCTCGTACGTGATCACCAGCGTAGCCAAGGGAACTGCCGAAATTACAAATTCCTTCGAACTGTGCGGCAGGGATGAGAACGACAAACGGTTCACCGACGAACATCTGGAAATTCTTGCCGGCGGGAATACTACCTAGGACCGAGGTCCTCACCTCCCGCCATCCATAGCTTCCGCCCCGCCAGGTAGAGGAGCGTGCGAGACTCCTCTCAAAACTGAATCCTGCGCTACAATTCGGGCATCTGTCCTGAGATGAGCACTATGGCAAAGGTCCACATCCCCACTCCTTTGCGCCAGTATGCTGGCAAGCAGGCGACGGTTGAAGTGGGTGCGGGCACGATCGGCGATGCACTGAATGAGCTTGTCGGCAAGCATCCCGATCTGCGTCGCCACCTCTACACCGACGACGGCAAATTGCGCGCATTCGTGAATGTCTACGTCAATGACGAAGACATTCGATACCTGCAGAAAGAAGCGACCGCAGTTAAGGAAAGTGATAATATTTCGATCGTGCCTTCCATCGCTGGAGGCAGCCACAACTCGGACGAAGTGCAAAATCTGAGGATTCAGGAATTGAACTACATCGTCACAGCCCGCCTATGTTGTTGTGCCTCCTGTTGTTGTCGCTAGCTCTGCCGCGCATTTCGCAATCCGGAATTCCGAACAACTTTGAGGTTCCCATGGCCACCACAATCGAACATCCCAAGACCGCAACCGAAGCCCTTAGTAAAGAGGAAATCCTGCGCTACTCGCGCCACCTGATCATGCCCGAGGTCGGCATGGAGGGTCAGCAGAAGTTGAAAGCCGCGCGGGTGCTGTGCATCGGCGCCGGGGGCTTGGGCTCGCCATTGGCTTTGTACCTGGCCGCGGCCGGAATTGGAACCCTCGGAATCGTAGACTTTGACGTGGTGGACTACACTAATCTGCAGCGTCAGATTATCCACGCGACCGCCGATGTGGGCCGCAAAAAACTCGATTCAGCGGCGGAGAAGCTGACGGCGATCAATCCCTTTCTGAATATCCAGAAGTTTGAGACCAAGCTGACCAGCGAGAACGCGCTCGAAATCTTCGCCGGTTTCGACATCATCGCCGATGGCACGGATAATTTCCCGACGCGCTACCTGGTGAACGATGCTTGCGTGATCATCGGAAAGCCAAACGTCTACGGCTCCATCTTCCGCTTTGAAGGGCAGGCCAGCGTGTTCGCCACTAAAGAAGGCCCTTGTTACCGCTGCCTCTATCCTGAGCCGCCACCGCCTGGTCTGGTTCCTTCCTGCGCCGAAGGCGGGGTTCTCGGAATTCTGCCAGGTCTGGTCGGCGTGATGCAGGCGACTGAAGTTATCAAGCTGATCATCGGCAAAGGCGAACCGCTGATTGGACGGCTTCTTCTTATTGATGCTCTCGGTATGAAGTTCCGCGAGCTCAAGCTGCGCAAGAATCCCAATTGCCCGGTCTGCGGCGCTCATCCCACGGTCACGAAGCTGATAGACTACAACGAGTTTTGTGGAATTCGCGGTAAGGAGAAACCGGTGACTACGAACATGCCGGAGATGCAGGTGGAAGAGCTCAAACGCCGATTGGACGCCGGTGAAGACATTTTCGTGCTCGATGTGCGCGAGCCGCACGAATATCAGATCTGCAACATTGGAGGACACCTCATTCCTCTTGGCGATCTGCCCAATCGTGTCAACGAACTCGACTCCAGTCGTGAAATTGTGGCGCACTGCAAGGGCGGCACACGAAGCGCTAAGGCTGTGGACTTCCTGCGGCAGGCGGGATTCACCCGGGTGCATAACCTGGCGGGCGGCATCATGGCCTGGGCCGATCGGATAGATCCCAAGGTCCCGAAGTACTAAGCGGCTCGTCCACAATTGCCATACAGGCTGGAAAGGGGCATTCTCGCCCCTTTGTTTCTTGCCCCATTGGTCAAAACCCCTCCGTTCGCGTTAGCATCGTTAGCGACGAACTCCCCCAGGGGAACCGTAGCATGCCCAGAAAGAACGGCCATCCCAAGCCGTCGCCCAAATCTTCACCTCGCACTGGTTCCAATCACAAAGGAAACCCCTCGCCCGGCCGTTGGCCAAAGTCCGATCAGCGCACTTATACGATCGTTGACTACCGTCTGGAAAAGCCCAGCATCACGTTGTGCCAGGTGCGCGATGGCGACACCGTCCGTTACCAGTGTTCGGGAGACCTGAACGCGCCCGTTCCGCCCATTCGCGATTCGAAATACCTATCGCGTGACCAGTGCATCGCGATCTACCGCTGGATGCTCCTGAACCGCAAAATGGAACAGGCGCTGGAGAACCTCTATAAGCAAGGCAAGGTGGTCGGGGGCGTGTATTTCGGCTTGGGACAGGAAGCCTGTTCGTGCGCGTCAGCATATGCATTGCGACCCGACGAGTGGCTCGGCCCCATGATCCGCAATCAAGGTTCTCTGCTTGTGCGCGGCTTCTCCGCGCGCGACATCATGATGCAGTACATGGCCAAAGCTGGCTCTCCTACCAGAGGTCGGGACGCCTCCTCACACTTCGGAGACATTCAACAGCGCAATGTGGTCGCCCCCATCTCAACCCTTGGGGACCTGATACCGGTCCTCACGGGCGTTGCGCTCGGCGCGCGCCTGCAGGGCCGCAATATTGCCGTAATGACGTACATTGGCGATGGTGGCCAATCAACGGGCGTGACCTATGAGGGTCTGAACTTCGCGGCGGTGCAGAACCTCGGCCTGGTTCTAATCGTGGAGAACAATCTCTGGGGGTACTCGACGCCTGCCGACATGCAGTTCCGCGTGAAGGATCTTGCTGAACGCGCCATTGCGTATGGCATCAACGGGGTCATCGTCGACGGCACTGATCCTTGCCAGGTGTACGACGCCGCGCATGAAGCCTGCGATCGTGCGCGCCGGGGCGAGGGTCCTACGCTGATCGAAGCCAAGATGATGCGAATGAAAGGCCACGCCATCCACGACGCCGCCGAATATGTTCCCAAGCCGCTCTTCGAGTATTGGAGAAAACGCGACCCCATCGCTCGCTTCGAGAATTATCTGCTCAAGACGAAAAGCTGGCTCACGTCAGAGGAAAACCGAGAGCTAATCGCGGAGATCGACCGCGAGCTCGACGCTGATCGCGAATTTGCCGTGAACTCTCCCATGCCCACGCCCGAAAGCGCCGCAGGCGGCACCTATTGCGAAAACGGTTGTCACCAGATCGCGCCGAAATACGGCGCACCCAAAGCACCTGTAACCAATCGCCGCCCTGAAACTCTGAAGAAGTCAGAGGCGGCGGTGCACTTGAAGTGAGATGTCGATCATTTGACGTCGCCGGGTTTTCAGATCATTAGCGTCCCCTGCGTTTTGGGGGAAGTAGCTTGAATATGCCGCAGCTTACGTATCTAGAAGCGATTCGCCAGGGAATCTGGGAAGAAATGGAGCGCGACTCCGCCGTCTTCTGCCTAGGTGAGGACATTGGAATCTACGGGGGCGCGTTTAAGGTGACCGATGGCTTCGTCGATCGCTTCGGGCCCGAGCGTGTCATCGACACGCCAATTGCCGAGTCTGCTATCGTCGGTGCTGCTATCGGAGCGTCCTACACGGGGCTGCGTCCTGTCGCCGAGTTCCAGTTCATGGATTTCATCGGCTGCGCTTTCAACCAGATTGTTAACTTCGCAGCCAAATGTCACTATCGATGGGGAGCGCCCGCGCCCATCGTTCTTCGCGGACCCAGTGGTGGCAACGTACACGGCGGCCCCTTCCACTCTCAGAATCCGGAGGCTTATTTCTCGCACACTCCCGGCCTCAAAGTCGTGTGTCCGGCAAGCGCTTACGACGCCAAGGGCCTGATCAAAGCTGCGATTCGCGACAACAACCCTGTCATCTTCTTCGAGCACAAGTATCTCTATCGCCGTATCAAAGAAGAAGTGCCCGATGATGATTTCATCGTGCCGCTCGGTAAAGCGCGGTTGGCGCGCGAAGGTCGCGACCTGAGCATCATCACTTATGCGGCGATGGTCCATGTCGCCGTCGAAGCTGCCGAACTGCTTGCGAAAGAAGGAATCGCAATCGAAGTCCTCGACCTGCGCACCGTATCACCGCTTGACAAAGAAGCCATCGCCGAAACCGTGCGCAAAACCAACAAGGTCATCATTCTCCACGAGGACGTTCGCACCGGTGGGCTGGCGGGGGAAATTGCCGCGATTATCAATGAAGAAGCTTTCAATGATCTGGATGGCCCAATTGTGCGCATCACCGCGCAGGACAGCCCGGTGCCTTTTTCTCCACCGCAGGAAGAATATTTTCTGCCAAAGGTGAGCGATGTCGTTCGCGAATCCCGCAAGTTGAAAGCGTACTAAGTAGTCCGGTGCGTAAACCAGACACGCATGACTATCGTTGCCGGGTCCCAAATAAAGGAGGGCTGAGATGCGCAACTTCGTTCTCGGGGTCGTCGTTACGCTGGTGATCCTTGTTTTGGTTGTCGCCGGTGCCGCGCTGCTCGGTCTGATGCCGACCGATGCCGAGGCGAACCCGCCCCGCTGGGAAGCCCGTATCGCCATGTCCGCTCTCGACGCCTCCATGGAACGCCACGCGCCTCGCATCAACAATCCTCTTCCTCCTACCGACGAGAACATCATCGACGGAATGAAGATCTACACCATGAACTGCTCCGGTTGCCATGGCACGCTCGACAAGAAAGAGAGCCTTTTTGGCCGTTCCTTCTATCCTCGCGCTCCACAACTGATTCTCGAGCCCCTGGACGACCCCGAGTGGCACATCTTCTTCGCGATTCGCACGGGCGTCCGCTACACGGGCATGCCCGCCTGGGGAAAAAACTTGAGCCAGCAGGACATTTGGAAGGTGACCGCATTCCTCTCGCGCGTGGAGAAGCTCTCACCCGGTGTTCAGGAATATTGGAAGAAAAGTTTCGGCGTCGAACCGCCGGCAGGCGAGGCCGAACACGAAGGCCATCATCATGACTAGCATTCCGGCATCCACACTCGTGAGTTTCCGGCTGATTATCCGGAGCCGGCGAAGGATCAGAACTCCTAGACGTTCGTAATACCCCCGTCACGACCGGCTCCGTTCCCATCCGCTCACTCGTCGCGATACACTAATTTGTTTGCGCCTGCCGCTGGGGTGCGCTATCCGTGTCTTGAGGCGAGTGACAATGACCATTGCGACCCGCACCAATCCGCTCTCATATCTCACCGATCAGTTGAACGATCTCAAAGCCAAGGGCACTCACTTTAAGCTCCGTGTGCTGGATGACGAGCAGGCTCCCGTCTGTACATTCGACGGTAAAAAGGTCATCAATCTCGCGTCGAACAATTACCTAGGCCTCACTACCCATCCCAAGCTGCGGGAAGCGGCTCTCGCTGCGACCCGCAAATATGGCGTGGGCTCCGGTGCGGTGCGCACTATTGCGGGCACCATGAAGATTCACATGGAGCTGGAGGAAAAGATTGCGCGCTTCAAGAACGTCGAAGCTTGTGTGGTCTTCCAGTCAGGGTTCACAGCCAATGCGGGCACAGTTTCAGCGGTGCTGGGCAAAGAAGATTTCATCATCTCCGACCAGCTTAACCATGCCTCCATCATCGATGGCGCGCGCCTCTCGCGAGCCAAAATCCTCGTCTTTAATCACAAGGACATTGCCCACGCGGAGCAGCAACTCGTCAGTGTGAAAGATCAGCCCGGCAAGAAGTTGCTGATCAGCGACGGCGTGTTCTCCATGGACGGCGACATCGGTCCGCTGCCCGCACTCTGCGACCTCGCCGAAAAATACGGCGCCATCATGATGGTCGATGATGCGCATGCCTCGGGCGTCTTGGGACGTAACGGCCGGGGCACGATAGATCACTTCAACGTGCACGGCCGAGTAGACATCCAGGTCGGCACCCTGTCAAAGGCCATCGGCGCCTTGGGCGGCTATGTTTGCGGATCGCGCGACTTGATCGACTTTCTCTATCATCGTGCACGGCCCTTCCTCTTCTCCACCTCGCATCCCCCGTCAGTGGCTGCGACCTGCATCGCTGCTTTCGAGGTACTCGAACAGGAGCCCGAGCGCATCGAGAAGCTATGGGAGAATACTCGCTTCTGGAAAAAAGAACTTGGGCTGCTTGGCTTCGATATTGGCGGCAAGACCACGCCGCCGAGCGAGACACCAATTACGCCAATCATCATTGGCGATGGCAAGCTCACCATGGACTTTTCGCGCGAACTGTTCAAACAAGGGGTGATGGGCACAGGGATTGCGTTCCCTACGGTTCCGGAGGGCAAGGCTCGTATCCGGACCATCATGACGGCCACTCATACGCAGGACGAACTGCAGCAGGCACTCGATGTGTTGAAACGAGTGGGCAAGCAGATGCGCATTGTGGCATGAGTTTTGCCGGACGCTGGTTGTCGGGGGGAAGAACCTCAAATCAGAGGATGATTCGCTCGTCGCCTACGCGCTTCGTTACTCGCTCGCGATCCAGATACTCCAGCAGTGGGATCGCATACTTCCGGGTAATCCCCGTCATGTCTTTAAATTTACCCACATCAATCTTCGGCGATCTGGCCTTGTACTGCGATACTTCTCGGCGTAATTGCTCCAACGCCGTCTGATGAAAGACCAGCTCGTCGGAAACTTTCACCAACACTTTGTCGCGAAGCAGGAGCGTGACAATCTTCTGCGCCCGTGCCTTATCGACCTTGAGTCCGGCAATTACGTCGCGGAGGAAGGGAACCTTGAGCCCGGCGGAGGCGAACGCCGACTCGATCATTTTCTTCGATTCCGCCTCGTCGTCTTTCATTATCACGGCGCGACCGGGAAGTCTGACCAGATCGCCTGTGACTTCGAGCTTCCTTTCCCTGACAAGCATGCTGAGGACGGCCTCAAACACATCCGTGCCCGGAATCCCGCATTCCTCTCGTAGAGACTCCTTACTGCAACCTGTGTTCAAGGGATTCTTTACGTGAAAGTTCGTGACCCCTTTGACCAGGAGCGACTTGAGTGCATCGATGGCAGCGGCCTCGACGAATCTTTCGCCAATGCGAATCACGCGAATATCCTGAACTGCACCCCCAAGCGCCTTCTCGATCACATCCCGCGTCCATCCCGTTTCAGCAACAGCCTCTAACAGGGTCAGTCCGAGCTGACCTCGCTGCGCTACTCGGGCACGAAGGATCCTGGCTGCATCGCCGGAATTAAGTGCGCTCAAGAACGAATACAATTCCGACGCTCTCCGCTTTGCCGGAACGGCCGCATTGAGCACCAGCCCTCCGCCGATAGTCACGACAGGGGAAAACTGCCGCAGGATGAAGCGGTCTCCGGGCAGGAGCAGCGCGGGGTCGGCCAACCGCAGTTGCGCATACGCCGATTCTCCCGGCCGCAATACCAGTCGGCCCGCATCTTTGGGCAGCGTTCCGTAAGCGGCGACCTTCGACCGGTATTCTCGTGACCCGCTTTCCTGAGGCCCGGGGTACAGCACCACTTCCGCTACTGTCTCCATCGTGTACGCGTGAAAATGGACACGCGCGCGATCTTTCATCGGCTTGGCCGATGGCAGCAACGACAGGGAAACATCCACTCGCGACGTGCTCCGGAACGTGCTTGGCGGGGCCACCATTGTGCCGCGCCCCAGGTCTTCCACGTTCACCCCCGCTACATTCAGCGCAGTACGCTGTCCCGCGATAGCCTGTTCTGCCTGGCTGCCATGCACTTGGATTCCGCGCACCCGGACCCGCTTACCGCCGGGAAAAATTTCCAGATCCTCTTCCCGGCGGATGGTGCCAGAAAGCAGCGTGCCGGTCACAACCGTGCCAAAGCCTTTCATGCTGAACACGCGGTCAATCGGCAGCCGGGCCAATGCATTGGAGTCCTTGTTGGATACCTCGGAAGCCACTTTCACGAGTGCTCGTTTCAAATCATCGAGGCCGGCCCCGGTCATTGCACTCACTGGCACGACGGGCGAGTGCGCGGGATCGAGAAACGATCCGCGAAGGAACTCTTCCGCTTCGAGTTGCACAACCTCCAGGGTGTCCGGGTCGACCGCATCCGCTTTGTTCAAAATTGTGATTCCGCGGCGTATCGAAAGCAGGCGGCAGATATCGAAATGTTCGCGAGTTTGGGGTTTGATCGACTCGTCGGCCGCGATCACCAGCAGCACTAGGTCGATTCCTCCTATGCCCGCCAGCATGTTACGCACGAAGCGTTCATGCCCGGGCACGTCGACAAAGCCCAAACGTAGAATTTCGCCATCGCCAGTCGCAATATCGAGATGGGCGAAACCGATATCGATGGTGATGCCGCGCCGCTTCTCCTCTTCAAGGCGGTCGGCGTCAATTCCCGTGAGTGCCTTCACCAGGGACGTCTTGCCATGATCGATATGCCCCGCTGTCCCAACGATGACCGACTTCATAACCATCAAGTATATTCGGCGTTACGAGCTCGCTGCCGCCGTCACCCGCGCTCAACCTGTTCTAGAGCATAGCGCCCCTCAGGCGAGGCTTTCCGCACGGAGTGAACCGCGAAGCATTTTCCTCCCCAGCTCGCCCGGCAAAATGAGAAAATAGAACTTCCCCTCTATGACGAGCCCCGCTATTCCTGCCATTACTCCGGATGTCATTCGCGAACACGGCCTTACTCCTGAAGAATACGAGAAGGTCAAGCGTCTGCTCGGACGCGAGCCCTCGATCACCGAGCTTGGCATTTTCAGCGTGATGTGGAGCGAGCACTGCTCGTACAAGTCGTCGCGGGTGCACTTAAAACGCTTGCCGACACGCAGCCGCCGGGTAGTGCAGGGTCCGGGGGAGAACGCCGGCATTATCGACATTGGTGACGGTTGGGCGTGCGCATTCAAGATCGAGTCGCACAATCATCCTTCTTTCATTGAGCCGTTCCAGGGCGCGGCTACCGGCGTGGGCGGCATTTTGCGCGACATCTTCACGATGGGCGCTCGCCCCGTCGCCGTAATGGATTCCTTGCGGTTTGGGCCCATCTCCCAACAGTTAAGCACCGATGCATCAGTTGATGCCGACCGAAGCTCTTCGCTTGATGGGCAAACAGAGGGCTCCCACGAAATCCACAAGAACCACTCCATCATGGAAGGCGTGGTTAGTGGCGTCGCCTCTTACGGCAACTGCTTTGGCGTCCCAAACCTGGGCGGCGAGACCAAGTTCGAGCCTTGCTATTCGGGAAATCCGTTGCTCAACGCCTTCGCTTTGGGTCTGGTCCGGCGCGACCAGATCTTCTATGCCAAGGCGGCGGGCGAGGGGAATCCGGTCATTTACGTGGGGTCTAAGACCGGGCGCGACGGCATTCATGGCGCAACCATGGCCAGCGAGGAGTTCAGCGAAGGATCCGAAGCCAAGCGGCCCAACGTACAGGTAGGGGATCCGTTCCTGGAGAAGCTGCTGCTCGAAGCCTGCCTCGAAGCCATGCAGACGGGCGCTATCGTCGGTATTCAGGACATGGGTGCTGCCGGCTTGACTTGCTCAACCTGCGAAATGGGTGCGCGTGGGAACGTCGGACTTGAGATTGAACTCGACCGCGTACCTCAGCGTGAAACCGGCATGACTCCCTACGAGATCATGCTCAGCGAGTCGCAGGAGCGCATGCTGCTGGTCGCCCAGAAGGGCCGCGAAGAAGAAGTATTCCGGGTCTTTGAAAAATGGGGTCTTGACGCGGTCGAGGTGGGACGCGTCACGAACGACGGCAAGATGCGCGTGCTGCAGCATGGCCAGATGGTGGCTGAGATTCCTAACCAAGCCCTCACCGACGATGCCCCCGTCTACAAGCGTCCGCTGGAGCGCTGGGAGCCGCCCGTCGATCGCGAAATGCCTGTGCGTATTCGCCTTGCCGAGGCGGGAGACCTGACGGAAAACTTCAAAAAGCTCTTGGCGGCCGCCAACGTGTGCGGCAAGCGCTGGGTATGGCAGCAATACGACTCCATGGTACAGACCAATACCGTGGAAGGGCCGGGCGCCGGAGATGCCGGAGTGATCCGCATCAAAGGCTCACAGCTTGGACTGGCCATGGCCCTCGATGGCAACGGCCGGTGGTGCTACCTGGACCCGCGGCTGGGAGCGATGCACGCCGTGGCCGAGGCCGCACGGAACGTCACCTGCGCGGGTGCTGTCGCGGCTGGTGCCACCAACTGCCTTAACTTTGGAAACCCGGAAAAGCCGCCCATCATGTGGCAGTTCTCCCAGGTAATTGACGGCATCACCAAGGCCTGTGAGGAACTGGAAATTCCTATTACCGGCGGCAATGTCAGCTTCTACAACGAAACGCTGGGCGAAGGGATTTATCCAACCCCCGTTCTGGGGGTAGTGGGCATAATCGACGACGTGCACCAGGCGGGGTACATGCCATTTCGCGAGACCGGGCGCACGATCGTGCTATTGCGCGCGGGCGAGCCTGGGGACATAACTGACGTACAATCCGAGTTTGGTTCTTCCGAGTATGCCAAGTCTGTGCTCGGATTGGTATGGGGCTATCCCCCAGCTCTCGAGTTGGAGAGAGAGGCGGCGCTGCAGAAGGCTGTAGTCGAGATCATTCGCTCCGGCTTGGTGGATTCGGCGCACGATTGCGCGGACGGCGGGCTTGCCGTGACTTTGGCGGAAAAGGCCTTTCCGAACTCGATCGGTTTCCGTGTGGATGTTGCTGGCAATGGCGTACCCGCCGAGTTTGTGTTGTTTGGCGAAGACGCCAGCCGGGTGGTGTTCTCTTGCGACCCCGCCAGTGTTGGACGAATCAAAGAAGTAGCGGGGAAGTACGACCTCTCGGCGGACGCGATCGGCGAAACTGTTCCAGACAGCGTGGAAATCAGGGTAGATGGCGCAGTTGTCGTGTCTGCTGCCATACGTGAATTGCGTAGTGTGTACGACGAAGCGCTTGAGCGTGCCTTGCGGGCTGATCCGGAGATGGTGGCGGCAGATTAGACGAGTGCGGCGGTCGTTCATTGGCCGTTAGTGACTGGGTAGAACGCGGCTCTAAAGTTGTAATTTTGCGGTGAGTGCCAGAGGCTAAAAGCCAAATGCTGACTTCCGATAAATTTCGCGAAGAGTGCGGGGTGGTCGCAATCTATTCCCATCCGGAGGCGGAAAAGCTCGCCTATCTGGGATTGCACCAGTTGCAGCATCGTGGGCAGGAGTCGGCGGGCATTGTGACCTCCGACGGCATGGCGCTGCACATGCACAAGGCGATGGGCCTGGTCGCGGATATCTTTACGGAAGAGGTGCTTGCGACGCTGCGGGGCACGCTCGCTATCGCGCACACTCGCTATTCCACGGCGGGCGATTCCGCTCTGCTCAATGCCCAGCCGATCCTGGTGCAGTCCAATAAAGGCACGATCGCCGTAGCGCACAACGGCAACCTGGTCAATGCGCCGGAGATCCGGCAGAGGCTGGAAGCCCAAGGCTCGATTTTCCAGACTAACAGCGACACTGAAGTCATCGTTCACCTCATAGCTCTTTCCCGCGAGCACACGCTACCGGAAGCCATGGCCGACGCGCTACGCCGCGTCGAAGGCGCTTTTTCGCTGGTGATGATCAGTTCCGATCGCATTTTTGCGGCGCGTGATCCCCGCGGTTTTCGCCCCCTGGCCATGGGCCGCATCCCGGCGCAGAACGGGCAAAAGCACGACACCATCGTCTTCGCATCAGAAACTTGCGCGTTCGATCTCATCGGCGCCACCTACGAGCGCGACGTGAAACCCGGCGAACTCGTGGTCGCGGGACCCGAGGGAATCAACTCGCGTTTTTACCTGCCGGCGCTGGAACAATCGAGCTGCATTTTCGAGCACGTGTATTTTTCGCGTCCCGACAGCGTCGTGTTTGGCCGTTCGGTCAACGAGAGCCGGGAAGCGCTGGGCCGGCAACTGGCGCGTGAGGCGCCCGCCGATGCCGATATCGTCGTGCCCGTCCCCGATTCCGGCGTGACTGCAGCCATGGGATACGCGGCGGAAAGCGGCATCCCGTTCCGCTTCGGCCTCATCCGCAACCACTACGTAGGCCGCACTTTCATTGAGCCTTCGCAATCGGTGCGGGACTTCGGGGTCAAGCTCAAGTTGAACCCCGTGCGCAGTCTTCTGGAAGGCAAGAGGGTGGTACTGATCGACGATTCGATCGTGCGCGGCACGACCAGCCGCAAGATTGTTCGCCTGATTCGCAGCGCTGGCGCGCAGCAGGTCCATATGCGCATCTCTTGCCCACCAACCATTTCCCCCTGCTTCTATGGCGTCGACACTCCTTCCAAAAACCAGCTCATTGCCGCGAACAAGTCTCTGGAAGAGATTCGCGAGTATATCGGCGCCGACTCTCTGTCCTACCTTTCCGTTGAAGGTTTGAAGCGGGCATGCGGCGACACCGAAAAGAGCACTTACTGCACTGCCTGCTATACCGGACAATATCCCACCAACTGGGTCGACGTTGAAGATATTCAGGCCGCTGGAGTTAAGCCGTAGGAGCCCACAAGCAGCTCTGTTGTGACTTCGGTCAATCGTACAGCGTCTTCCGTCACCTGAACCGGCCCAACCTATCCCATTAACATGGTTCCATGAAGGGACTGAAACTCGACCGGATTATCAGCGTCGCCACCCTGCTGACTTCAGTAATTGCCCTCTATCTGGTTTTGAAGAAACCTCAGCCGGTGGCTCCGCCCATGCCTCCCGCAGCTGCCGCCGCAAACGCGCAATCTTTCCAGCAGAAGCTAGATCAGCTGGAGCAGGCAAGGGCGCAGGGGCAGAGCACTGAGGTTCACCTCAGTGCCAATGAAATCAATGCAGCCGTGGCTCAGGCGGCGGGAGATATTCCCGCGGCGGCACTGCAACAACAGGCTTCGGGATCAGTCGCCAGTCAGGCGCCCGATGCGGGAAAGACGACCGAAGGCTTGCCTTTACCCGGCGGAATCAGCGCCGGCGATCAGCCAACGGTCAAGGATTACTCGTTGGATTTCGAAGGTGATCTGGTCAAGGGCCAATTCCTGACGCAGGTTGGCGGCAAGGATGTCTGGGTCACGCTTTCCGGACATTTGGGTTCGAAGGATGGTTATGCCACCTTCGATCCGACGCAGTTCAAGGTGGGGGATCTGAATGTTCCCGTTTCGCTGGTCAATGATGCCCTGCAGAAAAAGTTGGCGGAACAGCGTGATCGCTTGAAACTGCCTGATTATGTGAACCAGATGAGCGTGCAGAACGGCGAACTGGTTATGAAGTAGAATTCAAGGCAGCGAAGACCCGTCCGCTAATTGATTTGACGCGGCGACTTCCGCGTACCATCTCCCGGATTGCTTGATCGTGCGTTTCTGCGTGGAGAAATCCACGTGAACTAATCCGAAGCAGTGGCTGTAACCGAATGCCCACTCGAAGTTGTCCATCAAACTCCAGGCGTGATAACCGCGCACGTCAGCACCATCCTGCAGTGCGCGATCGAGTTGCTCCAGGTGTTGCTGGTGGTACTCAATCCGGCGGGTATCTTGAATTTTCCCGTCCGGGCCTGGCCGGTCGCTGTAAGAACAGCCGTTTTCGGTAATTTCAATGACCGGATGATCGTAGTCGCGGCTTACGCGCATTACGCTGTCGTACAGTGACTGCGGCCAGAATTCCCAGCCAAACTCGGTTTTCGGACCGTCATCGCCGCCGATCTGCATTTTCACGGGTAATACCAGCAGCTTGGGATCGGAAAAGCGCTCGCCCCGATTGGCTGCCGCCGCAATAGTCCGCGTGTACACGTTTATGCCGATAAAGTCGAGGGGCGCGCGCACCAGCGCCGTGTCTTCCGAGCGTATCCCCATGAAGAGTTCAGGAGAGATTGGGAAGGCTTCGGGATAAACGCCTTTCAGCGCGGGATCGAGAAACCAGCAGTTTATGATGGCGTGAGCGCGCTCCGCGGCAAGTTTGTCCGCCTCGGAATTTGTCAGCGGCTCTACCGGGGACATGAAGATGGCCGATCCGGCGCGGGTTTTGGGTGCTGCCGCTTTGAGAGCGCGAAATCCCAGTCCTTGGGCAATGTTAACTGTGTGGGTGGCCCTGAAGAATCCCAGGAGAGTGCTGCGCCCAGGCGCATGAGTTCCGTTCAGGTACCCGAAGCTGGTAAAGGAATTTGGCTCGTTCATCAAAATCCAGTCGGACACGCGATCGCCGAGGGCGCGCGCAACGATATCGACGTAATCCGCAAAGCGGTACGCGGTCTCGCGGTTAGGCCAGCCGCCGGCATTTTCGAGCGCCTGGGGAAGGTCCCAGTGGTAGAGCGTGGGAAATGGGCGAATACCGGCCTCGAGCAGGCCATCGATCAGGCGCCGGTAGAAGTCCAGGCCCTTGGGATTTGCGCAGCCCGAGCCGTCCGGCTGAATTCGGGGCCAAGCGATGGAGAACCGGTAGCTGTTCAGGTTCATCGCCCGCGTGAGCGCAATGTCGTCGCGATAGCGGTGATAGTGATCGCAGGCGATGTCTCCCGTGTCACCATCCGTGATTTTGCCTGGAGTATGGACGAAGCGGTCCCAGATGGATTCTCCCTTGCCGTCCTCATTCCACGCGCCTTCGATCTGATAGGCGGCAGTGGCTGCGCCCCAGTAAAACCCAGGCGGGAATCGGCCCGGCCTGCGAGAGAGTTGGCCAGCAGAAGCCGGCTTATCGCTTGTCGCTGGAACAGCTTCGTCGAGTGAAGACGGGGCTTCAGAAGTCATTGTGTGAGGTTAGGACGGCTGCCCTGACCCGCGATTCTAACACTCGTCGCAAGTTTCCGCAGGTTCCCGCGTATACGCCCAGTCGAAGCTTTGGGTCGAAAATCAGGTTAACTACGTTTAACGACTTTCGTATACTGGAGTGAAGATGATTACCGTCTCCAAGGAAGACTACCTCAAAGCGATCCTCGAAGCAGAGAGCGAGGGCGAGGTCGTCTCGGCTACGTTGGCCCACTGGCTTTCCGTCTCACCGCCCGCAATTACCATGGCGTTACGCAGGCTGAAGAAGGACGGCCTGGTCACCGTGCAGCAGGACGGGCGTGTACGCCTGACGGCTGCCGGGCGCAAGATTGCGCGCAAACTGACGCTTCGCCATCACCTGATCGAACGCATGCTCTCGGAAATGTTCGGCATGGAGTGGTACAAGGTGCACGACGAAGCGGAGCGGCTGGAACACGCGGTATCACCGGACTTTGAGGCCAAGCTGCTGGCCAAACTAGGCTCTGGCGGCGCTTGTCCGCACGGTAATCTGAGCGAACTGGAGACGCCTGCGAGCCGGCGCAAACGAGGTCTCTTGTTGCTGGCGAATGCCGAGCCGGGGAGCACCTACCAGGTCAGCGGAATTTACGAGCGGGATCGCCGCCTTCTTGAGTTCTTTCACGAGCGCGGCATACATCCCGGAGCGCGCGTGGGAGTCACAGGCCGAAACTACGATCAGACATTGAGTCTACAAACCGATGCCGGCAGTATTTCATTGGGCGGCGCCGCCGCCGAAAAGGTCTGGGTAACCCGCCAGACCAAAAGTATCTCTAAAGTTCGCTCGCAAGTAACTTAACTATAGTTTAGAGTTTCTTGTATACTTCCGCTAACCAGCGTTTCCTCCCCTCCGCTGCGTTGTGAATCAATGGCCGAGCTTTCCCATCCCGCGGTCGCCCCTGTGAATCACCGGGTGCGCTTTAAGTGGTTGCCCGCTTTCCGCAGGGGCCAGGTCTGGGCCTACTTTGGGCCGGCCTTCGTCGCCAGCGTGGCCTACATTGATCCGGGAAATTTCGCGACCAACATTCAGGGCGGTACCGAGTTCGGCTACACGCTCCTGTGGGTGCTGCTGTGGTCGAACCTTATGGCCATCCTGGTGCAGTACCTGTCGGCCAAACTGGGAATCGCCACTGGCCGAAGTCTTCCGCAGAACTGTCGTGTGACCTTCTCGCGCAGAACCAATCTATTTCTGTGGATCGCTGCCGAACTGGGCGCGCTCGCTACTGATCTCGCCGAATTTCTAGGCGCGGCACTCGGTTTCTTCCTTCTCTTCCATCTCAACCTCATGCTCTCGGCTGTGATCACCGGCGTCCTGGTGTTCCTCATATTGACCACTGAGTTATACGGGTTCCGGCGTCTCGAGCAGATCATCATGCTCTTCGTGTTCGGCATTGGCGCTTGCTATGCCATCGAAATCTTTCTTGCGAGACCGAACTGGCCGCAAGTGGCGCACCACATCCTGGTGCCAAAACTCGGCGTAGGAAGCGTCTACATTGCGGTCGGGATGCTGGGCGCCACGGTGATGCCGCACGTGGTCTATCTCCATTCTGCGCTGGTTCAGTCGCGCGTGAAGGAGGATCAATTCCGCTGTCCTACTGGACAATGGCTGCAGCGTTTGCGCCATGCTCGCTACGAACTGATTGATGTCCTCGCGGCCATGAACGGCGCCTGGCTGGTGAATTCGGCCATGATCGTGATGGCGGCCGCGGTCTTCTTCCATACCGGACGCCCTGTGGCCAGCATCGAACAGGCGCACGAGACATTGAAACCGCTGCTGGGCGGGCTATCGGCCGCCGCGTTTGCGCTGGCGCTCTTGTTTTCAGGACTGTCTTCTTCCACCGTGGGCACGATGGCCGGTCAGGTGATTCTGGAAGGATTTCTCGACATCAAGTTCAGCATCTTCTGGCGGCGCTTGATTACCATGATTCCGGCCCTGGTCGTCATTGCTGTCGGGCTCGATCCCCTCCGGATCCTGGTGCTCTCGCAAGTTGTGTTAAGTTTTGCTCTACCCTTCGCCCTCATCCCACTCATTCTGCTTACACGGCGTGAAGACCTCATGGGCGATCTGGTGAATAATCAGCGGACGAATTGGCTCACCTACATTACGATTACAATCATCATTGCCCTGAATGGGCTGCTCCTCTACCAAAGCTTCGGGGGAAAGTTTTAAACTGTAAGTTCCGCCGCCCCGTCGTCGCTCATCGAGTTCATCAGCCAGGGAACGGGTAGTGTGGAGCGGGTTCAGAGTCTGTCTCTGCTGCCGGGCGCGAGCGCCTCCCGCTACATGCAAGAAAGGAATGCAGTCATGTCGGTCAACAGTTTTGGTAGTCGGTCCACTCTTCGCGTTGGCGGCAAAGAGTATGTGATTTACCGCCTGGATGCCCTGGACAAGCAGGGAATCTCGACGCGGCATCTGCCTTACTCCTTGCGCATCCTGCTGGAGAACTTGCTGCGAACAGAAGATGGCAAGAATGTAACCAAAGAAGAGATTCGCACGCTGGCATCTTGGAACAGCCGCAGCAAGCCTGACAAGGAGATCGCCTTTACGCCCAGCCGCGTGCTGCTGCAGGACTTTACCGGGGTACCTGCCGTGGTCGACCTCGCCGCCATGCGGGACGCCATGCAGCGTTTGGGCGGCGACCCCACGTTGATCAACCCCCTTCAGCCCGCGGAGTTAGTCATCGATCACTCGGTGCAGGTGGATGAATTCGGTTCGCCGAGAGCCTTCGGATTGAACGCTGAGTTGGAGTTTCTGCGCAACAAGGAACGCTATGCGTTTCTGCGCTGGGGGCAAACTGCCTTCCGGAATCTTGCCATCGTGCCGCCTGATACCGGTATCGTCCACCAGGTGAATCTGGAATTTCTGGCGCGGGTGGTGTTCGTGCACGAAAGCCAGGGCAAGCGCACTGCCTATCCCGACACTCTGGTAGGAACCGATTCGCATACAACGATGATCAATGGCCTGGGCGTGCTGGGATGGGGGGTCGGTGGCATTGAAGCCGAGGCGGCGATGCTCGGGCAGGCGGTTTCCATGCTAATCCCGCTGGTAGTTGGCGTGAAGCTCACGGGACGCTTGTGCGAAGGCGCCACCGCTACGGATCTGGTTTTGACCATCACCGAGATGCTTCGCAAGCACGGCGTCGTTGGTAAGTTTGTCGAGTACTTTGGTCCGGGCCTGCGCGATCTCCCGCTCGCCGATCGCGCCACCATCGGCAACATGTCGCCGGAATATGGGGCAACCTGCGGGATCTTTCCCGTCGATAAAGAGAGCTTGAGTTACCTGCGCCTGAGCGGCCGTTCCGACGAACAGATTGCTCTGGTCGATGCTTACTGCCGCGAGCAGGGTTTGTTCCATGACGAAAACACTCCGGAAGCAGAATATTCCGAATTACTCACGCTTGACCTTTCGACGGTGGAACCGAGCATGGCCGGACCAAAGCGCCCGCAGGACCGGGTGCCATTATCCAGCGCCGGAGATTCATTCCGCCAGGCGTTGCCATCTCTGATTAAGCCGGGCAAGGCCGCGGTAGTCCCGGGCAATGGTGCGAAAAGCAATTCCAAGCAGGTGTGGGAGGCAGAAGGTGGAAATCCCACCGCTGTGGGCGTGGAAGATCCTCGCGTGGAGGAACACGTTCCCGCGAGCGTGCAGGATGCGCTGCAACATGGCAGCGTTGTCATTGCTGCTATCACCAGTTGCACGAATACTTCGAATCCGTCTGTCATGCTCGCAGCTGGACTGCTGGCAAAGAAAGCGGTCGAGAAGGGCTTGTCGGTTGCGCCATGGGTGAAGACGTCGCTCGCTCCCGGATCGAAGGTCGTGCTTGATTACCTGGAGAAGGCCGGGCTCATGCCTTATCTGGAGCAGTTGAAGTTTCACCTCGTGGGTTACGGCTGTACCACGTGCATCGGAAACTCGGGGCCGCTTCCGACGGAAATTTCACAAGCCATTGAGGAAAAAAATCTCGTCGTTGCCTCGGTCCTGTCGGGCAATCGAAACTTCGAGGGCCGAATTAATTCCGAAGTACGCGCCAACTACCTGATGTCGCCGCCATTGGTTGTGGCCTTTGCGCTCGCCGGAAGCATCGATCGCGATTTGCGCAAAGATCCATTGGGCCGCGGAAAGAACGGCAAGCCAGTCTACCTCGCCGATATCTGGCCTTCTCAGAAGGAGGTTGATGAGGCCGTGCAGAAATCAATCTCCTCCGAGATGTTCCGCAAAAGCTACGGGGAGGTGTTCGAAGGCGACTCGCACTGGCGCTCCCTGCCGGTGCCCCACGGGCAGACTTACGCGTGGGAGCAGGATTCCACCTACATTCGACGAGCGCCCTTTTTCGACGATATGAAGGTCAAGCCATCGCCAGTCAACGACATTACGAATGCGAGAGCATTGGCGGTGCTGGGCGACAGTGTCACTACCGACCATATCTCTCCTGCAGGATCAATAAAGAAAGATAGCCCTGCCGGGAAGTATTTAATCGCGCACGGGGTCAAGCCGGCCGACTTCAATTCCTACGGATCACGCCGCGGCAATCATGAAGTCATGGTCCGCGGTACCTTCGCCAACGTGCGCCTGCGTAACCGGCTGGTGAACACGGAAGGTGGTTTCACCCGACATTTTCCGTCCCACGAAGAAATGACCATCTTCGAGGCTTCGGAGCGTTACCGCCGGGAGGGCGTTCCCCTGCTGATTTTGGCGGGCAAGGAGTACGGTTCGGGTTCGTCCCGCGACTGGGCTGCCAAAGGGCCGCAATTGCTCGGGGTGCAGGCGGTGATCGCGGAGAGCTTTGAGCGCATTCACCGTTCCAATTTAGTTGGCATGGGAATTCTGCCCTTGCAATTCATGCCGGGGGAGAGTGTCGAATGGTTGCAACTTACGGGTGAAGAGGTGTTCACCATTGCGGGGATTCGAGACCTCATCGAGAAGTTTGTCCCGGGTAAACATGTGGCGGTGCAGGTCACCCTGAATGGCCAGTCGCGAAGCTTCAAAGCCATCGTTCGGATCGATACGCCTCAGGAAGCACAGTACTACGCCAACAACGGCATCCTGCAGTTCGTGCTTCGGCAATTGCTGACCGGCAAGCCGGAAGCCGTGCACGCATGAATACGCTGTCCTGAGATTTGTACACAGTGATCCGTATACGTAATTGCCAACGCCTTCCGACATTCGACTGAGTGTCATTCCAGTTTGCCGCTCATGAAGGCCGCCGGGTCCGCGAGTAAACCACCGCACCATCTTCTCTGTTCCGCTTCGGGAATCCAGTGAAAAAGATGAGCGTCTATGTGCTGCAAGTCACCGCATTTGATGGACGCCTGGATTCAATCTAGCGCGGGTAATGCTTCTTCACATTCTCTGGCCGTTATTGCCAAAGGTTGCTCGACTCCAACGACCTTGGTAGCGGCGGCGCTTTTCTTCATCCAGCGAACAAGAGAGGCTTGAACATGAAGAGACTTCACATTCATATTGGTCTGCTATGCTGCATGTTTCTCAGCGCCGGAGCACAACGACTCCGGAACGCGGGAGAGACTGCGCCGAAAGCTAATCCTGTTACCGCATCCAATCCTACAGGTGCAACTTACGCTCTGATGGCGTGGAGCGAACTTGGCATGCACTGTATTGACGGCAAAGATTACTCCATCTTCTCCGTCCTGCCACCGTATAACACCCTTCACGCTCAATTAGTGCAGAAGACCGAGCCCCCGGTTCTGATCAGCAGCGGGGTCACGATTACTTATCAGGCGGCTGCCGATCCGAAAGGATCTTTCAACAGCCGCAGTTCCAACAAAACTAATTTCTGGAACTGGGTACGCACGCTCTTCTTGAACAGCGTTCCGCCGGATGTGGGCTTGGCCAACTACTCCGTTCAGAGCAACACGCCGCAAGCTATGACGTACAACACATCCGAAGGGTACTGGGAAGCCGTCGGCGTCCCTACCGTTCCTTACGATGACAAAGGCAACTTCAATCCCTATCCAATGGCACAGATCGTGGCCAAGGACACGTCAGGAAATATTCTGGCGACCGCCAACATCGTGCTCTCTGTCAGCGATGAGATGAGTTGCAAAACCTGCCATGCATCTGGAGCCGATCAGTATGCTAAACCCGCGGCCGGATGGGTTAATAATCCAAATGCAGCCAAAGACGTGAAGTTGAATATTCTCAGGAAGCATGACGATCGTTGGCCCATCTCTCAATACCTGAGCCAGCTACAAACTAACGGGTATACCTATCAGTCGAGCTTGTATCAAACCGCGCTGGGAGGCACCCCAGTTCTTTGTGCCGCCTGCCATAGCGACAATGCGCTTGGATTGCCGGGCCTCACCGGAATCAAGGCGCTCACAGCTGACATGCACACGCTCCATGGAGCGCAGATCCTGCTCTCGAATGGGAAGACGCTTGATCAGAACAGCATCACCAGCGATCTGAATTCCTGCTATTTGTGCCATCCGGGTCCTGTGACTTTGTGCAAGCGGGGTGCCATGAACACGCAACTATGCTCCGCCTGTCACGGCAACCTGAGCAAAGTGGGGGATCCCACCCGCACCGGCTGGCTTGATGAACCCAGTTGCCAGATGTGCCACAACAGCAGCCTTCGCTACACTTCTACGTTTACTGCGAAGGGACAATGGCGGCAGACAAAGGACATGACCTTTGCCACTGACCCCAATGTCCCGCAAACCGGTAAAAATCTCTATCGCTACAGCCCCGGCCATGGACAAGTATTCTGCTCTGGTTGTCACGGGTCCCAACACGCCGAATTCCCTAGTCTTCAGGCTAACGACAACGTGTATCCCGTTGCTCTCCAAGGTTATGTGGCAAAGGTTACCGAGTGCACGGTTTGCCACAGCAACCTCGGAGTCAACGCGACGGGAGGCCCGCACGGCGTTCACAGTCTTGGACAATCATGGGTCAACGAAGGCGGCCATCAAAGCTATGTCGACAGCTACGGCTACCAATCGTGCGCGTATTGCCACGGAGTGAAGTACAACGGCTCGTTCCTTTCCCAAGCCAAGGTGCAACGTACGTTCACGCTTGATGACGGCAGGAGCAAGACCTTTCCCGCACTTCATCAATTCACTTGCTACGACTGCCACAACGGGCCGAACGGCGGCTAAGTTCTGGGCGACAATGGCGCGGGCTACGCCCGCGCTTTTTTTTTGCCGCTGTGAGCCCATCTTCCTCACGACGATGGGCCCACAATCGACGCGCTGCTATAATGAAAGATTGTCCCCATGAGCAAGAAGCGTCTTATACGGTCTACAACAGTTTTGTGTGTGCGCCGGGATGGCAAGGTCGTCATGGCTGGCGATGGACAGGTAACCCTCGGCGAATCAGTCATCAAGCACACTGCCCGGAAGATCCGGCGGCTCTATCAGGACAAGATCCTGGCGGGATTTGCCGGATCGACTGCCGATGCCTTTTCTCTCTTTAGCCGCTTCGAATCCAAGCTGGAGCAATATCATGGAAATCTAGGGCGGGCAGCCGTAGAACTGGCCAAGGATTGGCGCACCGACAAGTTCCTGCGCCACTTGGAAGCCCTTTTGCTCGTCGCCGACAAGGAGCAAACTTATCTGCTCAGCGGTCAGGGTGACGTTATTGAGCCCGACAGCGGCATTGCAGCGATTGGCAGTGGTGGACCGTTTGCCCAGGCCGCCGCGCAGGCCCTTGCCGATCACACCCAGCTTCCGGCCCGCCAGATTGCCGAAGAAGCGATGAAGATTGCGGGCAAGATGTGCATCTATACCAATGAGAAGGCAGTGATAGAGGAACTGTAGAACGTTGTTTGCCGTAGGCTCCTGAAGCAGGAGCGCTGGCGACGAGCGGCCAACAACCTTGTTTTCATTATGGCTATTTATCTACCCGGAACTCTGGACGAAGAACAACTTGCGCTGGACGAGCTGACGCCGCGCGAAATCGTGGCGGAGCTCGATAAGTATGTGGTTGGGCAGAAGGATGCCAAACGCGCCACGGCCATTGCTCTGCGCAACCGCATGCGCCGGCAAAAGCTCGCGCCTGACCTGGCGGAAGAAATCATACCCAAGAACATCATCATGATCGGCCCTACCGGCGTCGGCAAAACCGAAATCGCTCGCCGCCTCGCCAAGCTCACCAACTCGCCGTTCCTCAAGGTGGAGGCTTCGAAGTTCACGGAAGTTGGTTACGTGGGGCGCGACGTCGAGTCGATGATTCGCGACCTGGTTGAGATCGCCATCGAGATGGTGCGCGAAGAGAAGCTAGAAGACGTGGCAGACAAGGCCGAGATGAATGCCGAAGAGCGCCTGCTTGATATCCTGCTTCCTCCCACGCCCACGCCGCGCACGGGAGATTCCAGCAGCGGAGGCGTAGTCATCGACGGCAACACGAGTCTCGCGGAATCGCATTCCCGCACTCGCGAGAAGCTGCGCCAGCAACTGCGGGAGGGCAAGCTCGACGAGCGCATGGTGGAAATTGAGGTGCGCGAGCGCTCATTTCCTTCGTTCGAGATCATCTCCAACCAGGGTATCGAGGAGATGGACATTAACATGAAGGACATGCTGCCCAACATCTTCGGCCAGCGCACCAAGAAGCGGAAGATGAAGGTCAATGAGGCGTTCGAGTACCTGATCCAGGAAGAGGAGCAGCGCCTCATTGACATGGAGCAGGTCACGCGTCTTGCGATTGATCGCGTGGAAAATTCAGGCATCGTTTTCCTCGACGAAATTGATAAGATCGCGGGCCGCGAAGGCGGTCACGGGCCCGACGTTTCACGCGAAGGCGTGCAACGCGACATTCTGCCGGTCGTCGAAGGAACCACGGTCAATACGCGTTACGGCATGGTGAGGACCGACCACATACTGTTCATCGCCGCCGGCGCTTTCCATGTCTCCAAGCCGAGCGACCTCATTCCGGAACTGCAGGGCCGTTTCCCCATCCGCGTAGAGTTGCAATCGCTCACCATGGATGACTTCATTCGCATTCTTACCGAGCCCAAGTCGTCCCTGGTCAAACAATACACGGCGCTGCTTGAAACCGAAGGCGTAAAGCTCGAATTTACCCGCGATTCGCTGGAAGAAGTGGCGCGTTTCGCGTTCCGCGTGAACGAAGGCACGGAGAACATCGGAGCACGGCGTCTGCACACCATCATGGAGCGTGTCCTCGACGAGATCAGCTTCGAGGCTCCTGAGAAGAAGGGTCAGCAGGTCATCATTGATGCCGATTACGTCCGTAAAACGCTCAGCGAAATAGTGAAAGACCAGGACCTGTCCCGCTACATTCTCTAGACCGCCTGCAGACCTCATGCGCGAAGCTGGGCAATGAAAGCTGGATTAAAACCCGCGTCCAGCGCGGTTTTCAACCCTCCAACCGAAGCAACCACCCTGCTGCGACTCCCATCTGAATGGCTGAATTCCCTTTTGGAGGAGGCTGTGCGGTTCACGTTCCTCGCTGTCGTCGGTGCAGTGCTGCCGTTGTGCGTGCTGCTCCTGTCTCAGACTTCCCAAGCTCAAACCCTCACCTGCAATTACACTTTCTTCGCAGTAAACAATAATGGTGCCAAACCAACCACAGCAAGCGGGATCAACAGTTCGGACACCATAGTCGGAGGTTGGTTCACGGCCACGGAGAATGATGCTGCTTTCCTTCGCAAGGCGAACGGCTCCATGTCCACTTTCAGCTATCCGGGATTCCCCACGACTTTCTTTTCCGGCATCAACGACAATGGCGCAATCGTCGGCGCATTCGGGCGGCACCAGGCTTTTACGGACCACGGTTTTCTGTTGCAGGGCGGAAAGCTGACCCCAATAAACTATCCCGCCTCGATCCAGACGGTGCCCAGCGGAATCAACAACAATGGCGCGATTGTGGGAACCCATTGGCAGAGCGAAGTCGATTCCAGCGGCTTTTCCCTCATGAACGGAGCCTACACTGATGTCCGATATCCCAACGCTTCCGCTACCTCCGCAAACGCGATCAACAATCTGGGGGGCATCGTCGGGGATTTCATTGATAACCAGCAACCCGTGCCTCACATTCACGGATTCATTCTGACAAACGGCCAGTTCCAGCAGGTGGATGCCCCGGGCAACAACTACAACACCACCCTGACCGGCATCAACGATCAGGGAATCGTTACTGGCTGGTATCAGCAGACCACCGATTCCGGCGGCATTGGATTCGAATATGTGAATGGGACCTTCAAAACTCTGGTCATCCCCAATGCGACCAGCGTGTCGGCTTCAGGCATCAATAGTTTGGGCGACATCACCGGCGTGGCTGTAAATGGCAAACAGCAGCTTGGTTTTCTCGGCAAGAATTGTCATTGATTGTCACGGAGGTGATTGTAGCGAGGTTGCAGTACGGCAAAGCCCGCGTTCTTATTTGTGCCATTCCACAATAGAACGCGGGCATTTGTCTGTTCAGAGCTCCAGCTATCGATTTCGATTTGCCGGTATTCGCGAGTCGAGGGCTTTAGGCGGTCTTTGCTGGTTTGTACAGCGGCGTTTGCGACTCGACGACCGGCGCTTTCACCAGGTGCTCGCTCAGAAACCATACCTGCATTTCGTTGGTTCGCAGGACATCGCTGACCACCATATCGTTGGTTCCGTCATCGCCCAGCTGCGACGCTCTCTTCGCCAGCGTACGGCAGTGGCGAATGATGATCTGGTGAGCGTCGAGCAGGCGTGAGAGTTGCACGGGTACCTCTTCGCGTCCTCTAGGCGGGCGTTCAATCTGGGTGGTCTCGGCGACATCGGCCGCCATCGCAATGGCCAGTCCGCCCAGGATCTGAATGCGCTCGGCGATGGTGTCGACCAGCTCGACTTGTTGCTCGAAGTGCTTGTCGTAGAGAAGGTGCAATTGGTAGAAAGTCGGGCCGGAAACCTGCCAGTGAGACTTCTTGTATAGATCACGCAATGTCATGGTGTCGGCCAGCATTTGGTTAAGTTGCTCCGTCATCTCCAGCCTCACCGGCTCTTCCAATTCCAAAGGGAGCATGTGGTTGACCGTCCCATATTCCTGGATTTCGGGAGCTCGTTGGTGCAATCGAGGCTGTGCGCTTATTTTTTCGCGGTTGCCGGAACCATCTCGTTTCGCCATGGGGAGTTCTCCTTTGCAGTTAGGGGTGAAATGAATGATTTACCACCAGTGCGCTTGCTTGGATGTCGTGGCCCTGGTTTTCGGTGTTATAGGGCGGCTGAATCTCCGGTCCCCATTGTAAGCACAATCGGGAAACGAGGGTTGCCTCGATCACAGGCTTTGGCTTCTACCACGGATGACTTCACCGGCGCTGAATGTGTTGGATGTCTGGGGCCAGGGAAGCAGGAGAACGAAGCCGGGAAGATAGATTGGAAAACGTTGCCGAGCCTCACTGCGTGCGCGGCAGAATTCAAAAACCCGCCGAGCCCCTCCTCCAAAGTGGTCCGGCGGGTTCTTGTCGTGTCACGATGCATTGCCAGAATAACAAATGATCGTGTCACGATGGAATAGCCCGAAAGTGGGGGGGCGAAACGCGGCACGAGAAATCACAAGTGTCGGGCATAAAAAGAAAGGGCACACCCGAAAGTGTGCCCTCCTCCCCCTGAAACATCGCTCGATTTGAAACTACTTACTCAACTGCGCCAGGACTTCCACTCGCTCGGGGTGGAAATCGAGCGCCACTTCGGACTCGCGGGCGCTTTTCGGCAACTGAAGCCCGGAATCCTCGCCCTGCATCCAAACTTGCGACAGGAAATAGCGGTTCTCATATCGCCGGAAGATCAGCTTGGTGTTGGCCGATGGTGTCAGCGATTCTGCCCGGTTGGCGCTGATGATAGCGACCGGCTGGTCATTGCTATCCCGCAGCATGAGCATTCGGTTCGGCCCCAGCGACTTCAGGGTGTAATGTCCCGCCGGGACCGTATGCTTGTTGACAACAAACCCGAATGGAATATCCGCGGCCACGTTGATGGTTTGGGCAAATGCCGATCCCGCTGCCAACAGCAGGCTCAGCACAATGGCGAACGTCAAACTTTGCTTTTTCATATCCCCTCCCTTGTGTCGAGAACGGTGGAACTTTGCAGGATCGGTCGATTCGGCATTCTGCTGTGCTGCCGTCCTAACACCCACATTGCCTTAAGCATTCCCGATGCCAGAGTCGATGTCGGACCGCGCGCTTCGCGGCCGCATTCCTAAGTGGCTCATTCACCGCCATCTCCGGCGAGAGAGGCCAAAATTCGCTACCCTGGGATCGCTCGCGGCAGCCTGAGTTTCGCTAACCCAACGGTTAATCGTCCGGATTTAACCAGCCGTTCGGTTAATCAGGGTCAACAAAGACATTCGAATGCTTTTGTGGCAAGCTTTCTTAAGTCGTGCACGCGACTACAAATTGTGCTAAACAGGGCATCGCGGTGAGTGACACAAATGCCAAACTCGTTGGTCTCTCCGGACCGCTCAAGGGCACGACTTTTCTGTTGCCCCAGGGAGAGATCTGCATTGGCCGTGATGCGTCGAACCAGCTATGGGTGGGCGACCCCGCCTTATCGCGCCGGCACTGTGCCGTGTATCAGCGAGAGGGACGTTTCATCATTCGCGACCTCGACAGCCACAACGGCACCCTGCTGAACGGCACAAAAATACGTGAGCAGGAACTGCATCACCGCGACCAGATCAGCATCGGCGATTCCGTCTTAACCTTTCTGACGGCGGACGAAGCGGACAATCTGGAGAAAACCACGGTGGAAATCGCCGACACCGCCGAATTGGGCGGAGCACCCGTTCTTCTTCGCCCCGAAGATGCCGTTTATCTGCATCCTGAGAAGCAGACAGGCACGAGTCGTGCCGCTCGCGACCTCAATGCTCTGCTCAAGATCGCTACTGGAATTGGCGCCATTCGCGACCGCGACGCGCTCGAATGGCAGTTGCTCGGCATGATCTTCGAGGTCATTCCCGCCCACCGCGGCGCCGTGCTCCACTTTGCACAGGGGGGGCAGGAAATCATCTCCGCGGTGGCTTGGGATCGTGTGCGCGGACCCGGCGAGCCCGTCAGGGTCAGCCGCAGCGTGGTGAACCGCGTGCTTCAGGATCGTAGTGCGCTCATGGTGACCGATGTTGCCGCCGACGGTTTCTTCACCGCTGCCCAGACTCTGAATAGACTTGAGATTAAGTCACTGCTTTGCGCGCCGTTGATCGTCTCCGGCAAGGCGCTGGGCCTCATCTACGTTGACAGCCGCGATCCGAAGACGCTTTTCGACCCGGACCACCTGCAATTTCTGAGCGCTGTGGCTAGCCTTGCCGCGCTGGCACTCGACAATGTTCGGCATTGGGAGCGACTAAACGAAGAGAACCGCATGCTGCGCGCCGAGATCAATCTCGAGCATGACATGGTCGGCAATAGCCTTCGCATGGCTGAGGTGCTGAAGATCATCCATCGCGTGGCGCCCACTAATTCCACCGTGTTGATTCAAGGCGAAAGTGGTACTGGCAAGGAACTGGTCGCGCGCGCCATCCATCGCAACAGCCCTCGAGCGGAACGGCCGTTTGTGGCGATCAACTGCGCCGCGCTCACAGAGACCCTGCTGGAAAGCGAATTGTTCGGCCATGAGAAGGGCTCCTTTACCGGGGCGGTCGCACAGAAAAAGGGCAAGATCGAATTGGCTGAAGGAGGCACTCTCTTCCTGGATGAAATCGGTGAGCTTGGATTGGGACTGCAGGCCAAGTTGCTGCGCGTCTTGCAGGAGCGCGAACTGGAACGCGTGGGAGCAACCCGCGCCATCCCGGTCGACGTGCGGCTGATTGCTGCGACCAATCGCAACCTCGCCGACGCTGTGCAGGCCGGGCAGTTTCGCGACGATCTCTTTTATCGCTTGAACGTCGTCGCGATCAATATGCCGGCATTGCGCGAGCGGCGGGAAGACATTCCAGCCCTGGCGGAACACTTCGTCGCCAAGTACAGCAAGAAACTCAAGACGCGGGTGAAGACGTTATCGCCGGAAGCCCGCGCTTACCTGGTCGGTTACGACTGGCCGGGCAACGTGCGCGAGCTGGAGAACGCCATTGAGCGTGCGCTGGTGCTCGGAACTGCGGAAGTAATTCTGACCGATGACTTGCCAGAAGCCGTCCTGGAAAGCGAGTCGTCCAGTGCGTCTCTCCAGGTTCCTGCCGCGGCCAAATATCATGGCGCAGTGAAAGACAGCAAAAAGCAACTCGTTATTCAGGCCATGCAGCAGGCCAACGGCAACTATATCGACGCGGCAAAGATCCTGGGCATCCACCCTAATTCGCTCCTGCGCCTGATTCGCAACCTCGGTCTGAAATCGTCGGCCAAAGCTATCTCTTCGCCCCCCGCGGCGGATTAGCTTGCGAGCTCCCGCTCTTGTTACATTGGAAGTCGGAGAGCTCATGCCTACGCTGATTCCACAACCCACCCGCATCACGGCCGCGGGTAGCAAGCCCAAGCTTATCGACGAGTATGTCGGACGCGTGAACAGTTACACGCACAACGTCAGCGTGGCCCATATGCGCAGCCCGCAAGGTTGGGAAGAGCCGGCGCAGACGCCTGAGTTTGACGAGTTCACGATCGTGCTCAAGGGCAGCTTGCGAGTGCAGCACAAGGATGGGTTTCTCGATGTCGCGGCAGGCCAGGCCCTCATTGCGCACAAGGGAGAGTGGGTTCGCTACTCGACTCCGCTGGAGGGGGGCGCCGAGTACATTGCCGTGTGCGTTCCCGCATTTTCACCGGACACAGTGCATCGCGAAAGTGAATGACCGGCATTGAAGCGAATGTGGCGGGCTGGCTACTCCGGGCGGAAGGTTAATTCCACCGCTTCGGTGGTCTCGTGCGGACCAGGTTCCCACTTCCATTTTTCGACGGCGTCAGTGGCAGCCTTGGCGAGAACCGGATGTCCACCAACCACCTGGGCGGATTTCAACCTGCCATTTGGCGCAATCGTAACCTGCAGCCGTACAGTTCCCGAAATGTTCATCCGGCGTGCGAGTTCGGGATACACGGGAAGAACCCGGCTCACCACTTTTCGGGGAGCGTCATCCTGCTGTGCCAGAGCTCGCGGCTGCGAGACGGCGAACAGTCCCACGATAATCGCCAGCAGCGCTATGGAATTGCGATAATTCATTTGTTCCCTGTGAGGCAAGCTTACTGTAGGACGTGGCAGACCTTGACATTACGAGAGTAATGGGGGGCTTACGGCTGACTGGCAGGGTTGCGGCTGACCGCGGCGATGATGGCCCGCACCACCGCCACCAGGAAGACCACGATGGCGGCAATGACGAGGCAGATCGCGATCAGAGCGAGACCCCCAATCGCTTGTCCGGCGAACCTGACGGAATTGTCGCTCAGCGTTGATGAGACAGTGACGCCCGCGGTCCCGTGCCAGTCGATGGCGAGGAGAATGAACGCGATGAAGACCAGTCCACCGGCCCCCATGAAAAGATATTTCGGTTTCATGCTAGGCTTGCCTGCAATGCCGAAGCATAAACCACGGCTCTCGGAGTTGTACAGGCAAGGGGTAGGGCCGTACGGCACGCGGGGAAAATCGGGTCGGGTGAGGTTGGCGAACGTTGACTTATAAACCGTGAAGTTCGAACATTGCGGGCGGGCATTCGCGAGATCCCTGCCCGTGGCCAGAGGTTAAGGGCGAGGCCGGGGGGTTCACTCAGCTTCTCGACGAAACTGCGCAACCCGATTACCTGCGCATACAGCTTGCGCCCGCCCTCCATGAGCAGCAAGATTTTAGGCTTAAGTACTTGAAGTTTTGTTCCCAACGGGCTACGAGAGAAACAATTCACAACCCGTCTGCCAGTTACCGGACCCTAGGAGAAGATACAACGAGCCTCGGGGAAAAAGTCGGCGCTGGCGCTTGTGGAGAGTCGTGAACTGTCTTGGGTGTGGGGTGGAGTTGAAGCCGACGCAAGACCAGGTGAACACGGCGCTCGATCAGGTCCTTCACACCTCATTAAAAGACGCGCAGAAGAAAGGCGGCGTGTGCCCGTGGTGCGGACATTCCAAAGATGTTCCCTACCCTCATCGTAAGAGCGTGTTATTCGGCCTGCTTGTGGCCTGCCTGCTCGCACTTGTTGCTGTGGGCATCGCGATGCGGCAATCGCGACTGACCCAGCGGGCGCTCGCCGCGCGCGATGCCGTGGCCAGAATGAGCGCGAACCAGGCCGTCGCGGAGCTGCTGGGCAGCCCCATCACGATCGAGCCGGGCGTCAGGGGTGATTGGCAGCAGGACGATACAGGCTGGAAGGAAGTGCATCTCACGATCCCGACGCGCGGACCCAGGGGAAGGGCAGAGGCGCACGTAGTAGGCGGACGAGGGACCGGCCCTTGGGTGTTCACGACCTTCGAAGTTGTCTTCGAGCAGCAGCGCAAGAAAGTCGACCTGGTTTCGGGACGAACGGTGGAGTATGACCCGAAGGTCTATGTGGGTATTCACACGCAAGCGGCGAAACTTCCTGAGTATACGAACGCTGTGGCGGCGCTGCCGAAGATTGATGGACGGTTTCCTTGCGTATTCGCCACGGTGAACGGGGCGAAGGTGCTGCCGGAGCCGGGGCGGTGCGCGACACCCATCACGCATCGCGAGCCGGTAGACCGCTTTGAGACTGATCTGCGCTATGGGAGCTTCATCCTGCGGGAGACCGACTTGTATCTTGATGATGTGTTCCAGGCGCCACTTACGCGCACTTACACCTCGAATGATTGGCTTCCAAAAAACCCGCTGCACGCGTTCGGGCGGAACAGCAGCCATCCGTATGACATCGCCCCACTGGGCACGCGAAATCCGTACACGTATCAGCTGATCGCGCTGGAGGATAGCGAGTTTTTGTATTTCGACCGCATCTCGAAGGGCACGGGATACGCCGATGCGGTGTTCCAGCATACCGAAACGTCTACGCCATTCTACAAAGCAATTACGCAATGGGATGGGCACGGCTGGACGACCAAGCTGGCGGACGGCTCGGAGATCTTTTTCCCCGAGTCGTACAACGCGAAGAACCTGGCGCAAGGCGCGCCCTACGAGATGCGTGATGCTCAAGGGAACCGGCTGGAACTGCACAGGGATGGGCAGCGGAACTTGCAGGAGATTCGCACGCCGCACGGGCACTGGATACGTTTCAGCTACGACGATCTGGCGCGGGTGAAGCGGGCAGAGGATGACGGAGGCCACTGGGCACAGTACGAGTACAACGGAGCCGGGCTGCTTGAGAGCGTCGCGCTGTCGTCGGGGCGGGAGCGGCACTATGAGTATAACCGCGTCCTCATGACCCGGGTGACAGATGAAAAGAGGCATGAGTTGGTTCATAACTGGTATGCGGGGATCTTTCTCACACGGCAGCAGTTCGGGAATGGCGCGATATATTCGTATCGCTATGACTGGCCCGCAAAAGAATATTGCGCGCGGACGGTATGGGTCACCTTGCCCGATGGCAGGACGGAAGGAGTAACGCCTGGTGATTCGGTTCCGGACTACGTAAGGAATGCGGATAAGTACAAGAAGTGAGATCGTACTGCAAGCTTAGCGGCCATCCCAAGTAGCGCAGAGAACGCGCCACGATCGGCAATCTCCCTTCTAACTAGGAAGTAAGAGCTCCTGACTGCCGACTTCAGGGCGCTTCGATGAGTTCCAACTTGCCGTCGCGAGTGCGGTGCAGCACCATTACCTTGCCCTTGGGATCGCGGAACACAAAAACATCGCGGTCACGAAAATGGGCTTCTTTAATCGCTTCTTCGAGAGTCATAGGACGCAAGGCAACGGCCTCTTCGGAACGCACAAGGTGAACGTCAGTAGTCTTGGCCACAGCCGGAAATTTGTGAACTACGACGGGCACGGTGGTTTTTTCATCCAAGCCGACCGCGGTCTGAACATCTTCCTGCGGGGACTCGCCATTCCATTTCTTGTGCGGCTTGCGCTTCTTGTCGCGCCAGCGCGTTTTGTACTTGAGTGCCTGTTTTTCGAGGTGATCGAGGGCCTGGTTGACGGCCGACTTCATGTCGCCGGCTTCGGCCAGTCCGACCAGGGGACCGTTGCGGGGAGTAATGGTGATTTCAGCTTTGTGGCGGTGCTTCTCAACGACGAGGATTACCTTCGTCTCGAACTTGTCCCCTAGAATTTTGCGGACCTTGGTAAGACCAGTCTCAACTTCCTTGCGGATGGCGGGAGTAATTTCGTACTGCCGTCCGGTATATTCCACGTTCATGAGCGCCCCCTCTGGGTATTTTTACCTCATTCATTGGGCACTGCGTTTTTTAGTAGTTGATTCAGACCCCCAATAGCTGACTGTCGACTGCCAACTCACTTCTTTACTCTGCGCTGATGAGTGCTCGGAATGCGCATGTCTTCCCGGTACTTCGCAACCGTGCGGCGAGTTACCTGGATGCCTTGCGACTGGAGGATGCGTGTAATCTGCTCGTCGGTTAAGGGGCGAGCGGGATCCTCTTCCTCGATGAGTTTCTTCACCCGCCGCTTGAGTATGAGCAGCGAAGTGTTTCCGCCCTCGGGGCCCTGCACGCTCTCAGAGAAGAAATACCGCAACTCGAAAACGCCCTGGGGAGTGTGGGCGTATTTGTTGGCCACGGCGCGGCTGACGGTGGAAGGATGCACGCCGATCTCTTCGGCGACTTCCTTGATCATCATAGGCTTCAACTGGTCGATGCCTTTTTCCAGGAAATCCTGCTGGCGCGCCAGGATGGAGTAACAGACCTTCATGATGGTCTGCTTGCGCTGTTCGATATTCTTGATGAGCTGAATGGCGGACTTGTAGCGCTCCTTGACGTAGTTGCGCGTGTCCTTGTCATTGGTTTCGCGGGTCAGCAGACGCTTGTACGCCGGGTTGAGGCGGAGTTGGGGGACGTCCTCGTCATTCATGAGGACGAGCCACTCGTCGCCATGCTTGATGAAAGCGACATCGGGCTCGATCAGCCGGGCCGTAATCTTGTTGTAGCGCAGGCCCGGGCGGGGATCGAGAGTGCGAATGTATTGCATTGCGATCTGAATAGCCTCGACCGGGCGGCCGATCGCCTTGGAAACTTCCTTGAATTGCTTGTTCTGAATCCCGCGCAAATGCTGATCGACGATGGCAATGGCATCGTTGAGTATCTGTTCGGTCGCGCCATTCCCGTTGGGATGTTCGGCGTGCTGGCGCTGGTGGAAACGCAACTGGTAGATCAAACAGCCGCGCAAATCACGGCAGCCGACTCCTGGAGGATCCATCTGGCGTACCAGTTCGATGGCTTCATGCAGGTCGGCAAGCGAGAAACCTGGCGTATAGGCCGGAGCCGTCGGCCCGGGAACAACGCCGCCCGGGGGCGAATCTGCCGGATGATTTGAAGCATCCGGCGACACCGGAGCGGCTGGTTCGGCGGCAACTTCGGGTAGCACGGCAGCAGGAGCCGACCCTGATGTCGAATCAGCACCGATCAAAGTGTCTCCGGAATTCCAGTCTGGGGCGTCAGCCATGTCGCCAGCGACATCGGCTGCCAATCCCAAAGCTTCGGCTTCCTTCACAAGCTTCTCGGCTGCTGCTGCGTCGGCCACTGGCGGCGCTGGAGGCGTGATGCCCATCAGCTCATCGTCGTTGGCGATGAGGTAGCCGTCCTCGTTTAGATTGCCGATGACAACTTCGGCGGCCTCGCGGACTTCGGGGCGAACTGGAAGAGCTCCCAGTTGCCACGCCAGGTGATCAGTCAAGGTGCTGGGCTTGGAAAGGAAATTCTCGAACGAAGGACGCTCGATCTCCTCCATCTCGCTGGAACTGCGGTAGCCGGGGTCCAGATAGTCCTGAAAAAAGGAGCCAAAATCGATCTCCTCAAACGGATCTTTCTTCTCAACAGCCGTGATGGGGTTCTCTTCGGCAACCGCGGGGCGATCGCGCTGTTCTTCCTGGCGGCCGACATCGTCGATCAGCGGAACCGATTCTTCGAGCTCTTCGAGGACGGGATTTTCAACCATCTCGCTATTGATCATGTCCTTGAGCTCGAGCTTGTTCAGCGCGAGCACCGAGACCATCTGCACGAGACCCGGGGTGAGGATCTGCCGTTGCGAGAGTTTTACGCTTAACTTGTGCTGCAGCAAGACCATATGATCGATCTACTTCGCCTCACCCTGTCCACTTCATTATGAAGCCTGCGAACGCATTTCGCTGTAACGGATCCCCTCTCTTCCCAGTGCCGTTAGTAACATGGGGAAGGTTCAGCCGGAGCTAAACCAGCGAGAAACTCTCGCCAAGGTAAACGCGGCGCACCTCGGGATCGCTGCCCAGCTGTTCCGGCGTTCCAGAACGAAAAATGCGTCCCTCGTTAATGATGTACGCCCGATCGGTGACCGAAAGGGTCTCACGCACGTTGTGATCCGTGATCAGGATCCCGATGCCACTTGCCTTCAGATCAAAAATGATCTTCTGCAGGTCGAGAACGGCGATGGGATCAATTCCGGAAAACGGCTCATCGAGCAAAATAAAAGTCGGATTGATGCACAAGCAGCGGGCGATCTCGACGCGCCGGCGCTCGCCACCGGAAAGGGCGTATCCGCGATTGAGGCGGATGTGCTCCAGTCCCAACTGGTCGATGAGGGTTTCCATTTTCTCCCGGCGCTCGTGCCAGGAAATGGGCTGCGCTTCGAGAACGGCGAGGATGTTCTCCTCCACCGTCAGCTTGCGGAAGACCGACGCTTCCTGTGGAAGGTAGCTGACGCCATACTGGCGTGCGCGCAAATACATGGGCACGTCGGTGATGTCGTCATCGTCGATACAGATGCGGCCGGTATCGGGGGGTACCAAGCCGACGATCGCGTAGAAGGTTGTGGTCTTGCCGGCACCATTAGGGCCAAGTAATCCAACAACTTCGCCCTGCCGAACCCGCAAACTCACCCCATTTACAACTCGCCGACCGCGATAGGATTTGCCGATCTCGTCCGTGGCTAAGGTACGCATTTAACGTGCCACTCGCGTCGTGGTTGTGGTAGGTGACGTGCTCCTGCCTTCCACAAGCACCCTATCATCGCGTTTATAGAAAGTCAACGAATCGCCGCTAATCTTGCCGTGTTCGGCATCAAAAATGCTAGGCGGTCCGCCGGTCAGAACGAAGCGATCCTCGGAGACTGTATAGACCAACTTTTCGCCACCGGCCCGACGATCGGCTTCCTGCACCACGACGTTTCCTTCGGCAACAATTTTGTCGAGTTGACTGGACTTGGAAGCCTGCGGCGAGTCGCCCTCATGAGGCTGCAGGTAGGCGAGCGCCTGTGCGGCCGAGATAGTTACATCCTGACCTTTGGCGACGACTCCTCCTTCAAAGTGCACAATGCGATCCGCATCCGTGTATGTCAGCCGACTGGACGTAATCGCGACGGGAGTCACTTTGCCGTCCTGGCCGGCTTGCACCAGCACGGTGGAAACTGGTTGGCCATCACGTTGGGCGAGAACAGATCGTTTGTCGTGATCGAACTGAATCGTCGCCGCCTCGATGACATTAGCGTTTTGCCATAGGCGAGCCGTTCCGGTGTAGGTGGCCAGCGCGGGACTGCGGTGTGCGGTCATGGTGCGAGCAGTGACGTGAATGGGATCGGCAGAGGCGAGCAGCGCGCCAGCGGGTTGCGATTTTAACTCACTATACGTGCTTTTTACGCTACCTTCAGCAATGGCATCGCCAGTAGTCCGGTTCAAGCGCACGGTTTGGGCGGTAGTCGTCATCCCGCCTTCTTCGATACGAGGGGAGCCGCTCATGCTCAGCATCTGGTCACCCGGGGTGTAGCGGGCGCGATCGGCCCAGGCTTTGCGTTCGCCGTCGACGTAAGCGACATTCCCTTGTTGCACGACGGCATCGATACCGCCCACAGCGCGAAATGAAACGTCTAGCGCGTCACTAGTGCTGATGCGATCCGGCTGGTTGGGAGTACTGCTCACAATCTTTGCGGCGGGAGAGCCATGCAATGAGATGAGCTGATTGCGATCGCCGAACTTGCTCTGAAATTCGTCCGCGGTGACGACGGTGCGCTGGTGAGTTGTGGACTGGGTAATGGTGATTTGCGCTGCTCCCGAGGTTTGGGCACGATCGAGGTGCTGCCCTTTGGCGATAAAGAAGTCCATGGCCGGAGCGGCGATTTCCAGGTCCTGGCTGGCGGTCATTTGTCCCGAAGCGTTCAGCAGACCGGAGGCCCCGCCCTGCGATAACCTGACTCCCTGCTCGGCATGGACCTTGTCCAGGCGCTGCTTCCTGCCGAATTCCAGCACGGCTCGCCCCATATCGGTGCGCATGGGCTGGTTGCTGGTCGAATCCATGTGAACTTTGCCGGATAGCAGTGCGGTGCGCAGCGTGTTGCGCGGTCCGTTCATAAGCAGGTCGGCCTCATCAGCGCCGCCGTGAAACTCGGATTTGCCAGTGACGTCGGCCTGTACGTGGCCGGAAGCAAGTATGTGATCGACGTTGTTGTCTGCGCGCAAGAACACAGTGGCGCTGTCAGCCGAGACGGTCGAGTTAACACGCTTTAGAACGGGCTTTTCAAGCGTAAGTTGACGGGGATCTTTGCCGATCACGCCCCGATCAGCCGAGATATCCGCAGCACCTTCGTTATTCAAAATGACGTGAAGTTGCGATTGCAGCGTGAGTTCGGTTCGCTTGGCCACGTAGGACACTCCGACAGCTGAACCGCTGGCCTGGGGAATGCTGAATTCCACTCTATCTCGTGTGTATGCGTTTCCAGTTTTCTGATTGAAAACAAGGCCGCTGGTTTTCAAGTGAACCGGATTCTTCAGCTCCATTGGGGGTGTCTGATCGGGATTCGCCGCGCCGGCCGGATTTGGCTGGAGGTCGATTTGCACTTCGCCTCGTGCGCTTACATCACCGCTGCGGGGATCGTAGTCGAACTCCGATCCGTAGATCTGGTCGTAGCGGTTGGAATCGCGGCCGTAAAGGGTAATGTTGACGTCGTGCAGTTCAGCGTGCCCACCCTGCTTGAACTGGACTGCTCGAGAAGCGCGCACCGTAAAAAGCGTGCGGCCCTCTTCCGATTTCGAGATGGTGAATCCCTGACTCGTCTGCTGGATTTCGAGCCCGATCTTGCCTGGCGTGTTTTTGAAGGCGTCGCGCAGCCGCCAGCGAGCATACATGTACATGCCCGCAACCACCATGACAAGCGCAATGGCGGCCGCAGCGAACCAGCGTCGCAGGCGCGGCACGGAAATCGGCATCAGCTTTAGTCTACTGGATGCGGCAGGCGGGCAGTCAGACCTTGCGAAACGACATGAACCCAAAGCACAGCGAAAAAAATGCCGCAGCAACAGGCCCTTTTCCCACTGCTGCGGCAAATGCGCTCACGTTGGTCGTAAAAGCGAAAACTCGGGATCATGCGGCCGGAACGTCCCAGCAATAACCTTCTTCTCCGTGCTGGGAAAGGTCAAGACCCTGGATCTCGTGTCCTTCCTCCACGCGCAGTCCGACGGTGGCGTCCACGATCTTCAGAGCCACCAATGTGCCCACGATCGCAAGCGCCCAAGCTACGCCGATGCCGACAAATTGGTTGGCAAGTTGATGGGCATTCCCTTCGAGAAGGCCGGATGCGAGCGTAGCTCCGTGCGAATTCTTGAAGATTGGATTTATGGCGCTGGAGGCAAACACGCCGGTGAGGATCGCGCCCAGTGTACCGCCCGCTCCGTGAACACCAAAGGCATCGAGCGAGTCGTCATAGCCGAAGCGCACCTTGACCGTCGCCACCATGTGATAGCACACCACGCCTGCAATCAGTCCAATTGCCAGCGCGGGCATGGGGCCGACAAAGCCAGCGGCTGGAGTAATCGCCACAAGTCCGGCAACCGAACCGGAGATCGCGCCCAGAGCGCTGACTCTCCCGTGCCGCAGCCACTCCGCTCCGCCCCATCCCACAACCGCGGCCGCGGCCCCCAGATGGGTTGCAACGAAGGCGCTTGTGGCCAAGCTCCCGGAGGAGAGCGCACTGCCGGCATTGAAGCCGAACCATCCCACCCACAACATGCAGGCCCCGATAAAGCTGAGCACTACACTGTGTGCGGGCATCGGTTCCTTGGGATATCCAACGCGGTGGCCGAGATAAAGAGCGCATACCAGCGCAGAAACCCCGGAGGTCACGTGCACCACGGTTCCGCCGGCAAAGTCGAGCGTGGGGAAACGGCCGCCCAAGGCAGCGTTCAACAGGCCTCCCTGGCCCCAGACCATATGAGCCATAGGGTCGTACACCAAAACCGACCACAAGACCATGAATAACGCCATCGCGCCGAACTTCATGCGCTCAGCGAAAGCACCGGTGATCAGCGCGGGCGTGATGATGGCGAACATCAACTGGTAGATCATGAACGTTTGCTGGGGAATGGTAGGCGCGTAGGCGGGATTGGGCTGTGCGCTGACACCGCGCAGAAATGCGGCGTGTAAATCGCCGATCACACTCCCGTTGCCAAATGACAGGCTGTAACCGAACAATGCCCACAGCACGGTGATGATGGCCATCATGGCGAAGCTCTGCATCATGGTGCTGAGAACGTTTTTCTTTCTCACCAGGCCGCCGTAGAAGAGTGCAAGACCGGGGCCAGTCATCATCAGCACCAGGGCTGCGCACATGAGCATCCAGCCGTTGTCCGCGGAACTCTTGGCGTCGGTCACCTGTTGCTGAAGCTGCGCAATCTGCGTCGCAACACTATCGGCTCCGCCCGGTGCTCCTTGGGCCCATCCTGCCGGGGCGCAGGCCAGAAGCAACGCCGGGATACTTAGCCAACCCACAGAGCTCTTGTGTCCGGACATGGTGTTCTCCCCACTTCGAATTTGCATCACTGTACCGACTGGGGAAGGTTCGCGGAAATTGAAACTATTTATGGAAGGAATCAGGAATGTTTATGCGAGCAGAGCAACCGACCTCGGCGAAGCGCACGCAGGGGAGCACAAATCTAGATCGCTTCGGACTGTTCGGTTCCGGCCAACATGCGTTCGATGGCTTCATCCTGATCATGACGCATGTACTTAACGCGATTCTTGCCGTAGCGCCAGAGGGTGGAAATGTCGGTCTGATACCAGCAGCACTCGGTCATATGGGGAGAGAAGCCGACCAGGAAGCGAAAACGCGACAACGCGAGGTCCGGAGACACCAGCATGGCGGCCGCGAGCCGGTGATTTCCTTCGATGATGGTAAAAGGCCCGGAGCGGTTGACGCCGATCAGAAGAATTGAGCTGGGGGTGGATATCCCTGGAAGTTTGGCGCTGAGCGAGGCGATTTTCGCATAGAATCCGCTGGCTTCGCTGGCATCCTGAATGCGTTCTCGAAGGCGTTCGACTACGTTCAGCAAGCCAAAGTTTCCCTTCGCCACGCCTCGCCATTGCGCCCGCGGAAAGACGCGGATGCGAGAAAAGTCGGCGGGACTCAGCTCCACTTCCCACCATTGCGTGTCCGAGGGAAGCTCACGCCACATCTTGCCACGACGGCGGAAGAGAAGGGCGCGGCGCAGATCGTTTTCCCGGTCGTGTTGCAGGTTAGGACGGTAGACGACATCAGCCAGCTTGTCGTGATATCGCTCAAACTGCTTCTCGTAGAACTCGTTCTTGAGGAATTCGGAGAGGACCTCCTCTTCCGAGACCTGGCGCAGCAATTTCATGTGGCCGAGTGCGAGCCGGACTGGAGCCTGGGCCTGAGACTTCATCAAAGGCGCGGCCACAACCACCAGCAATCCCAGCATCAGCACCATTTGGACCATGATGACCTGGTGCAGGTTGCCGTGGAACATGTAGATACCAAGTACCACGGCGCCGCTGACGCACAATTGCGTCCAAGCTAAATTCACCAGCTTGCGCGACATCTCGTAGGTCATCAAGACAACCGCGAGCGAGTACACGCCGGTAGCCCCCGCATAAAGGAGGAGAAGGGACGTATAAGGGCTGCGTCCTCCAAGCGGCGGGAATCCGTTGCCCAACAACACCTTCCAGATGGAATTCGGGGCAAGCCACAGGCAGAAGAGAAACGCGCCGGTAAGACCAGAAACCATGAGGAAGGCAGTGCTCAAAACCAGCTTTCCGCCACGCTCGTCACTACGCGCGCCCGCCGACACCGGAAACATGCTGCTCACAATTGACCAGGAAAGCATGTACACAACCCGGCCGACTAATGCGATGGCGGCGTAAAGTCCGGCCCTGGCCGGGTCAAAAAAGTGCTTAACCAGGACAATGTCAACATTGTTGATGATGACCTGTCCGATGAAGAAGACGGTCGCCTGCATGCCTTCCCAGAAAGAGGTGGGTAAATGCGCCTTCACCGCAATGCGCAAAGCTTTTGCGGGAACCGCAAGCAAATAAGAGACACCCAGTGAAATGGCGACAGCTGCGATCACGCCGGTCACGCCGAAGCCCATGGCCAGCAAGGCAATGGCGAAAACCAGCTTCACCAGGACTTCCACGACGAAATTTTCGGCAAGACGCCGGAATTCGTACATCCCCTGCAGTAAACCGCGGCGCACACCAAGGGGCACATAGAGCGCGGTTCCGACACCGAGGAGGACGATATAGATTGGTTTTGGCAGATTCAGGTAGTGGGAGATGGGAACGCTTGCCCACACCAAAGCGGATCCAACCACAATGCCGATCTGCCAGGAACGGCGGTGGAGAGCAGCATAAATTCCAGCCTTTTCCTCAATGGTCTGACTTTGGGCGATGAACTTGGAGCAAACCAGCTGGAACGCCAATGTCACCGAGGAGAGCAACATCAGCATGGTGTAGACCGCAGCGGCGTGTCCGAACTGCACAGCGCCTAGCAAGCGGGCTATCAGAATGTTGTAGACAAGGTTGATGCCGCCCACCAGCGCGGAGCTGATGAGCATAATCATGCTGCCGCTGAGCAGACGGGCCCGCAGAACCTTCGAGGAGCCGATCGTGGAGGCGGCAAGCGAACCGTCGGCGCCGGCCTGTGCGGCGCGGATGTTGGGGAGCTCGGTGGTGGTCACCTCGCCGTTTCCATCCTGGGTTGCGGGAGAGGTTTCGTCTCGAAACTCACTAAGGGAGGCCATTGGGTTTAGTCCAACTACGGCGGCGGGGCGCGCCAAAAAACCTCATTCAGCGGAGAAACTGTGTTGCCCACATACACTCATCTAAAACAACGTCAAGCGAACGATGGGACGGAACGTGCTCGTGCCACGACTCCCGGGAAAGTCATAGAACGTCTGCTGCGCCAGCCCCACACTGAAACGCAAGGGATAGGAAACCGGGGTAGTTTCTACTCCATCGTTCAAAGTACCGCGAATTCCTTTCACGTATGAGACGGTAATTTCGTTCTGAACGTTGTCGTAAGCGTGAAATCCTTGTCCCTTGGACCAAAGAAAAGAACCTTGCACACTCCAGCGGCTATTGGGCTGATAGTTGAAGCGGGCACCGGGACGGAGAGCTTCGGCGTTGGCCCAAACCGCGCCTTGCACGCGCCAGGAGCGGATGTATTCAGCGAGGCCGGCCACCGTGAGTCCGGAGCCAAACTTGTGTTGCAGCCCGGCGTAGGCGCTGGTCGTGTAGTACTCAGCGACGAGCGGACGGAAGATAATGTCGCGAACCCCGTAGCCAGTGAGTAATGAGGTCCTCCCCCAGGGGCGTCCGACCGTGAATTCGGTGAGGGCGGATAGATCGCGCGAGTGCAAGTTCTGATCGGTAAACGGCCCAGCTTCGCGAATGAACTGGCCGAAGAAGGAAACCCAGTTCGCGATCGAACTTGTATTGACATATAGGAATTGCCGGAAGATGTCCTGGTTCATGTCGCGAGGAGCCAGCGTATCGCGGCGAATCGTGAACTCCAGGCCAGGCGTAAGTGTGATGGTGCTTGAGCCCAAATGCACGACCGGGTTGATAGCGCCATTGAGGATAGTGTCGTAGGTGTTCCGGTCCTGAATGAAGAGCGTGCTGGGGATCGAAATGGTGCCGCGGGCATTACGCTCTTCCACAAAGCCGGTAATCGCTGGGAACCCGGAAACCTTGCCTTTAAAGTGCGCTGCTCCCAGGCTTTCGTACGATGAGCGCGGAGGGGGCAGCAAGGAAGAAGGCAGTGTGCCTCCCGGAATCGCCACCCCGGTGGACGTCAGTTGGCCAAAGATCCGGGCGTCAAGCTGATAAATGTTGATATCTTCGAAGATGGGCGACAAAGAAACGTTGGATCCCATGCTGACGTTATCAGTGATGTGACGTCCCTCGGCGCCCGCAATGTCAAACTCCGCCTGCTGGGCAGCTTCATCGGTGGAATTCATTTCTGTAGCGTGCGCATACATGGCGAGGGCGTGCGCATTGTCCTGCTTTTGCCGGTACACGTTGGCCATGGCCACGACGTAGTCATAGTTCTGTTGATTCTCCGGTTCCTTGCCGAGGCTCGCGAGTTGAGCTTCGGCATTCGAGGTTTGGCCCTGGGCGAGGTAGGAGTTTGCCATGTCCACGGCTACTACGTCGGGATCCGCACCTTCCGACTGAGCTCGCTCGAAGTATTTCCTGGCGAGATCGAATTCATGCGTTTGCATGAATATGTCGCCGGCCTGCAGAAGATCATCCGGAGTGATGTCCTGGGTACGGTCGATACGGGCCTCGGCTAAGCCCAAGGCGACCTGCTGGCGGGCATCTTCCCATCTTCCCTCGCGAACGAAAACGCGGGCAATGGCCAGTCGGGTAGCGACCTGGTCTCCGCCGACGACATCGAGGGCGCGCGCAAAGCGATCCATCGCGGCCCGCCGGTCGCCCATAATGAGGAGCGCGTCGCCGGTTGATAGAAGCACGGTATCGGAGTCTCCGCCAGTGCGCTCGGCGGCATTGATGGCCCTCATGGCATTGTCGCGCTCGCGCAGCATGGCGTAAGAGTGCGCCATCTGGGCGTAGATCAGAGGCTCCTCCGGAGCAAGTTTCAGGGCTGCATTCGCGGTCTGCAGCGCGTCGTTGTAGCGATGCAAGCGATATTGAGCGTCGCCCAGGGCCAGATAAGTACGGATGTCGGACGGCTGGTACCGCAGGGCCGCCTGGTACTCCTTAACGGCGTCGTTCAGCAGCACCTGCTGGCGATACGCTTCGGCACGCGCCAGGTGGGTTGTAGCTGATTCGCCCAGCAACCTTTCCGCTATATTCGCTTCACGCAAGGCGCCCTTGGCGTGGCGGGTCTGCAAATACGCGTAAGCCAGGCCGAGGTGGGCTTCGCCGTAATTGGGATTGATCTGAATGGCCTTCTGGAAATCAGCCTCAGCCTTTACGCCTTGCAGCATGTCGTTATAAACGTAGCCGCGGTTCATGTAGCCGGTCGCCATCGTCGGATCGCGCTGCAAAGCGCGCGTAAAGTCCTGTACGGCCTCTGCAAGCATACCGTCGTGCACGTGAACATAGCCGGCCACCAGTGGCATGTCGCGATCGTCCGGGAGTATCGGTTCGTACTTCGCGACCAACGCCCTGGCATCATCGTAGCGGCCGAGGTAAAGGAGGTCGTACGCCAGATAGTCAGCAGCCTCACGATCGCGGGGCAATTTCTCCAGCACCTTGTAACCTAGGTCTGCGGATTCCGCGTACTTTCCGGTGAAAGTGAGATAGCGCTCGTGCTCGCGCATAACCTGCGGGTTTTGCAACTGCGCCGGCGTGGCGCGATCGATCCAGGTTTTCGCGACCGGCAGTTGGTGGGATTCGATGCCGGAGTTGATTCCACCGGCGATAACCAATGCGTTATCCGGGGCGAGTTTGTGAGCCCGCTCATAGCTGGCCTGGGCTTTGCCAAAGTCCTTCATACCGCCATACATGTCTCCAAGAGCAAGAAACGGAACGTAGTTGTTGGGGTAAATCGTGGCGAGTCGAGTGAAATACTTTTCAGCGGCGGCATGATCGCCCAGATCCCGCGAGAGGTATCCGAGCGACGACAACGCGGATGAGTTGTTGGGATCCAGTTGGAGAGCGCGGTTAAACATCTTCACCGACTCTTGTTTCTGGTCCATCTTCCAGAAAAGATTGGCGTAATTCAGGGTGATATTGACATTGTGGGGATCGAGCGACAGAGCCTCTTTCAGGTCCTTCTGGGCCAAATCGTTCTGCCCGCCCGCGCTTTCCACAGCAGCTCGCAGGCGAAGAAACTCGGGACGGTTCTGATCCTGGAAGTCCATGCCCTGCATAGCGTTCCGTGCAGTCTGGACCTGTTCCTGCCCGGCTGCGTCGTTACCAGTCTGGCGATACAGATCATAAAGATTCAAGCGCAATTGAATGGGATAGAGAACGCCTTCTGGCACGCCCTGAGGAAGATTGCTTAAAGCGAGTTGATATTCCTTGATGGCATCCTGGGTATCGTTGTTCAGGTTGTCGATCTCGCCTCGGACCGCGTGTAACCGGTAGTGATTGGGGTCGAGAGATGCGGCACGGTCGGCAAACTGGCTGGCACCACGAGCGTCGTCTGCGGAGACAAATGCCTGCGCCGCACTCAACTGGAAGTTGATGTCCCGGGGGCGGGCGTTCGCTGCATGGGCATAGGCGTCCGCCGCGTCTTTCTTCCTTCCCGCCAGCTGATAGGTGTAGCCCAATTCGGCGAGAACTTCCGGGCGGTTGCCCGCCTCTTTAAGCGAGTTGATTGCCTGGTCCCACTGCTTGGCGTCGCGGTAATAGCCGGCAAGAGAACGCAGGACATCGGGATCGTGAGGAGCGCGGTTGCGTGCTCTTTCCATCCACTGCTTCGACTGTTCCGGCTGATTGAGCTGCATGTAGGCGCGGGCGATCAGGAGTTCAGTCCGGGCCGAACCTTTTACATTGTCAGCGCGCTGGAGGAATTCGACTGCGCGGCGAGGATCGTTGGTGGTAAGGAACAGCTCACCCGCAAGTTGCAGGTCATTGGCGCTCTTGGGATTTGCCGCGATGACCTGCATCACCATGCGCTTGGCGTCATCGGTACGACCCATACGGGCGTAGGTCTGCGCCAGGCCGGAGAGGCCATTGATGGAATTCGGCTGATTCTGGAGGCCGCGCTTGAACGCGTCGATGGAGGTCTGGTACTGACCTGCAAGCCGGGCGGCATAGCCATACATGAACCAGAAATCTGTATTCTGGGGCGCGGCCTTGGCTGCGCGCTCAGCATAGGTCATGGCAGTGTTGTAGTCGCCCTTTTCCAAAGCGGCTTCGGCAGCCCGATATTGCCGCGCTACCTCAATGCTGCTGCCCCAACCCATGCCGCCCGTGGAGGATTGAGTGCTCTTCTGGCCTTGCTTTTTATTCTTCGGAGGAGTGGCCGGCTGGCCGTTCTGATTCAGTTCGAAAGTCTGTCCCGCCGCGGCCGAAGCGATAGCGGCAAGTAAACAACCGCACAACGTCAGGCGGAATCTTTTTCCCAAAGCATTCATGGCAGGAGCGGAGGAGGGCTGTTTTATTGCCGGAGGCAAATTCAGCGCTCAATTCCCACCTGCTCTGATGCCTTGATGTTTCAACCGGTTGGTCTTGGGTTGTGGAACGCAGGCAACCCGAACGCAACATCCTGAGACATCCATGTGCCGGAGCAAACCATCCAGCGTGAACTGGAATCCAAAAAACGCTATCGATTGATTCACTTTGGGGAGGCATCCGTGGAAATCAGGGATACGAGCTACCTACGCAAGCCGATCCCACTTGCGGTAATTGTCCTAATCGCGCTGGCTGTGCACGGGCCGTTGTTGTTCTTACAGCTACCGACCAATTCATCGTACGACGCGAATTTCCACATTTTTTTTGCTTCGCACTACGCGCACCACTGGTTCGACCCCTGGAATGAAAAATGGTTTGCCGGATTCTCGCAGACCACCTACCCACCGCTGAGCCACCAGTGGATCGCGATGCTGTCGTACGTTTTTGGACTGAGCATGGGCTTCATGCTAGTGCAGTTGGCGGCCGCGGTGCTCCTGCCGGTTTCGATTTACCGTTTCGCGCGTCTCTGGGTAAGCGAACGCGCGGCCAGCTACGCAGCGCTGTTCAGCGTTTTCGTAGGCGCGGAAGCCTTCCTGGTGTACAACGCCGGCCAGTTGCCCACCACTCTAGCCGCCCCCTTGTGGGTGCTCGCCCTACCTTATCTGTATGAGTGGTGCCGATGGGGCAGGATGCGGGCGCTGGTGAAGGGCCTGATCCTGGCCTTTGTCGCCGCCTCGGTGCACCACGTGACTCTGTTATTCGGCGCCGTGCTGTTTGCCCTGCCGGTGGTCTGGCTGGCATGGATCGACCGCCAGGAAGACGGGGAGCATGCCGGTGCGGTGGTGATTTCGCGAGCGGCCGTGTATGCAGTTCTGTCTGCAGTCGGAATCGGGCTCGTACTTCTGCCATATTTCCTCGCTATCCTCAAGCACCCGATCGAACAGACGCCGATTCCCCATGCAAGCCGTAATAACTTGCTTTTGGATTGGACGAATTTCATGAACTACTTCATCGTGCCCTACGGCGCGCTGATGATAGCTTTGCCGTTCGTGGTGATGCGCGGGGCCTCAACTCGCCGCTTGCGCCCGCTCCTGATCTTTTTCTGGATAACTTTCATCTTCGGCTTGGGCGGTACGACCCCCATCCCAAGACTGCTACTGCGCCGCGCTTTCGAGATTCTTACTTTCGAGCGATTCACGCTCATGGCGTGCATCATGGCGCTACCCATTGTGGGCGCACTGGCGGCGGACCTGGTAGATCGCTTCCATAGAACCGGGGCAGTTGTACTTGGGCTGCTGGCGGTTGCGACCTTGCTCCTGCCAATGTCGTGGATGTACTACACGCCATTCCGCACGATGAATAATCTGGATGTAGATCCAGTCGTCAATTTCCTGAACCGTGACGGACATGACAAGTTCCGTTTCCTGACATTGGGGTTTGGCAATGCATTCCCAAGGGTATCGACCTACGCGAACGCCCAGAGCATTGACGGCGAATACAACTCAGCCCGACTGCTGCCGGAAATGACGAAGTATGGGGCTGCACAGCTGACCAACGCGAAGTTCTTCGGCAGAGCGGGTATGGAATCGTTGCGCGCCATGTTGAATCACGCGAATCGATACGGCGTGAAGTTCATCTTCATCCACGATCCGTTCTATGAACCGCTGGTGGCATTTGCGGGATGGCGACAGGTGGAGACTTTTGACAGCGGGCTGATTACGGTGTGGGCGAAGGAAGATGTCCCTCCCGCGCACAAAATCATGTCAGACGCGATTCCCGCGCCCTGGGAAGGTCTGATGTGGGGCACGCTCCCATTCGGGTGCAGCCTGCTCGCCATAGTTTTAGCGTTCATGTGGCCGGACCGCGTACGGGCCTTGGAGGTGCTGCGTCCGGCAGCGACCCCGGCGCCGGAGCCAGTCTATGCACGGGAGGCGCACTAATGAAAACGCTTTTGGGTCTCGGCATCATCATTATCACCCTGGTATTGGTGGGTCTCCAATGGGTCAATTCGGGCGGCCTGACGCAGCACGAGATCCGCTCAGCGGGCAATCCCACGGAAGCCATCGAAGCGCTCATGCAAGATGTTCAGGCCAAAAACTGGGACAGAGCGTACGCGCGGCTGGCCAATACCAACGACATCGAAAAGCCGGCGTTCATTCGCGACCTGGCGGGGAGTTACGGCAGCTTGCGCACGTACTCTTCGCTGGACAGCTTCGACGTGTGGCCATTGCGCGCGACCGCGGACCAAGCGAAGCTGCGGGTCAATATGCACTGGTCGACGGCCATCGGCCCCATCGATGATGTTCGCGATCTGAACGTGGAGCAGAAGGGTGGGAATTGGAAGGTGGACTGGCCTGTTCCGAAGTTCAACGACGTCCCACCGCAGGTCGTGCCGGTTAATTATCTCCGATGGGACATCATCAACCGAGGTCCCGAAGATGTGTGGGGCGAACAGAACGTCGATTCGCCGCAAGTGAAGATCATCTCGATGAACCCGGTGGAGCGTCCCGACCGGCTGATTATTCTTGGCGAGATCGAGAATGAGGACACGGTTCCGGCGTACGTCAACGTGAATGCGACGTTGCTCGATCAGAACCAGAATCCGCTGAGCCAGGAGGGAAGCTTCGACAAGATATCGCACACGCTGCTTCCCAAGCAGGTTTCGCCGTACCGGATCGACTTTCCTGGCGTCAAACTCAGCCAAGTGAAGAGCGTGCGCATGGATTCCAAGGCCATGCTCATCCCGGCCAGCGCAGATCCGGTGATCGAAGTGGCCGGCCAGCAGATCGCCAGCGATCCCCTGGGAAAAAGAATTCTCAAGGGTCAACTGATTAATCAAAGCGGACAGGTGGTGAATATCGCACAGGCACTGGCCGCTTTCTACGACGCGAACGGCAAGGTGATCTGGGTTTCCGATGGCTACGTGGACCAGGCGTTATTACCGCAAACTCCGGTCTCGTTTGCGGTGGACCTGCCCGATGACGTAGCTAAACGCGTGCAGAATTCGCACATCACGGTCAACCATTACAGCGTGAACAACAATTCCTGATATGACGCGCACATTTGGTTTTCTGGGATTCATGATTGCCGCTGTGTTGCTTAGGGGAGCGCAGGCAGCAGACTTGCAGGTGCCGAAGCAAGTTGTCGCGGGCAACGCGTTTTCGATTCCGACGAGCGGGAGCGGCGAGGCATCCTTTTATCTCCAGGGCCCCGGCTCAGCCAGCAAACGGAAAGTACAATTGGGGAACGCGATTGAAGTGGCGGAAGAAGAAACACGCGACGCCGGCCGCTACATCGCTACCGTTTGCTCTTCGGACGGTTGCAACGGAGCCGACTTCTTTGTCACTGCTTCGGGACCGGCGCATCTTAGCTTCCTGGTTCACCCTTCCCGCGTGCCAGTTGCGACCAATGACGCCATCACCGCCACGGCATTCGTATTCGACAAATTCCACAATCTCGTTTTACAGCCGGTAAAAGTGGAGTTCCGTGTTTCCCTGAAGGACGCGCCCGAAGTCGCTCGCGCGGAGACCACCAGCAATGGCGTTGCCTGGATGAGTATGAACTCATCGCATAAAGGCGGACTGGCGCAGGTGACCGCCTCGAGCGGCGACATTTTAGAAAAGCGGGTTGTGCAGCAGGTGCCCTCGGATGCATGCAACTTGCGCATTCGGGCGGTGCGCACCGGGAAGTTCATTAATGTAGAGACCGATCCCGTTCGCGATTGCAGCGGGAATCCGGTACCCGATGGCACGATTGTGTCGATCACGCAAGTGACGGATAAAGGGAAAACTACTGTTGATACGCCGATCAAACGCGGGGTGGCGAAGGCACAACTGCCGGAAGCGGGCAATGCGACGATATCCGTCGCCTCAGGCGTAGCTATCGGCAATGAAGTCCGTGTGGGAGGAGCGCAGTAATGCGGAAGATCAGTCCAAGATTATGCGTGTTGCTCGCGCTGGCGGCGGGCGCGTTCGGGTTCCTGCCGATGGCCCATGCAGCGGATGCTCTTCCGCAGGTCCGGCTGAATGCGGACAAAATCGCTCCTCGACCAATTGAGGAGCTCACCGGAAACAATATTGTTCGTGACTATTCCCTCGCGTGGCAAAGCCTGGCTGAAGCCATGGACCAGAACCGTGCCGAGTTACTCGACGCCTACTTCACGGGATTCGCCAAAGATCGGTTCAGCAGTACAGTCGCGGATCAGAAAAAGAATGGACTGCGGACGCGGTACATCGATCACGGCCACAACGTGCAGGCTTTCTTTTATTCTCCGAACGGCGACGCCATGCAGTTACGGGACACGGCCCAGTTGGAAATTCAATTATTCGACGGGAGCAAGATGATCCGACAGGAGAATGTAACCCTGCACTACCTGGTCATCATGACTCCCGGGGCGGACCGTTGGGAAGTCCGTTCACTGGAGGCTGTGCCCAACTTCTAGGCGACATGTTCGGCGCCGCGAAAATGCTTTGTCTATGCGGGTTCCGACCCGAGCCCCAGATCATAGGTGTTCAAGCAAGAGACCCATTCCATGAACGTCCGAAAATCACACATCCTGATCATCGTCATTGTGGTGATCGGCTTCATCACTAACGCATGTGATCACAGCACGGTGCATCGCGATATTCGTGACAGCATTTCTGCCAACGCCAATGCGCCGGACGCGTATCCAAAGCTGCTGGCGGTATATGTTCCCTGGTTCGGAGACAAAGACCACATTAACGTCGGGTACTCGACGCAGGATCCCTCGGTGTTGCGCAGCCAAATTAACAAAGCGCGGGAGCTGGGCATATACGGATTCGCCATCAACTGGTACGGCAACCGGCATCCATTCCTGGATCACAGCACGGCGTTGCTGGCGAAGATTGCCGCCGACATGCATTACCACGTCTGCCTCATGTACGACGAGATCCAGGAGGACAACGGCCACAGCACCGATGATGCGCTCGAGGAGTTCGACCGCGCTTACAAGGACTACATTGCTCCCGATGCTCCGGGTCACGATGCCTACGTGTTTTACAACGGGCGCCCGGTGATTTTTATATTTCCGAAGTACGGCCATACCGACTGGGACCAGGTGCGAGCCATGGTGGACAAGTGGCCCACGCCGCCTTTGCTCATTTACAAAGACCATCCGCCGGCAAAGTACGTGAACGACTTCGATGGAATTTACGCCTGGGTTCATCCCGGCAAAGGCTGGGCACAGAACGGCAGCGATTGGGGCAAGGAGTATTTGCAAAATTTTTACAAGCAGACCAGGGCGAAGTATCCGGACAAACTCGTCATTGGTGCGGCTTGGCCCGGCTTTGATGACTCGAAGGCCTCGTGGGGCTTGAATCGTCACATGGACCAACGCTGCGGGAAAACATTCGAAGACACCTTGAGCATGTATCACGAATACGCAGATGCATCGAAACCTATGCCTTTTCTCGTCGTGGCCACATGGAACGACTATGAAGAAGGCACAGCTATCGAACGCGGCTTGGCCAAATGCGAAAAGGGCAGCGGCGACCAATCAAGGGGAGGGGGACAGTGATGTCAAGTTCACAGTTATTCGCGAGGGTTCGCCATCAGAATCCCTATTTTCACAACCTGTCGCTGTTGTTGATGGCGCCGGAGCGCAGCCGCACGCGCGATGAAGCGCAGGTGTGGCTTGCTCAGCTGGATGACCACGGCCGGGCTGAGGCCAAAGCCATCGCAGAGATGCATCACGTCGTCGTACGTGCATTTTGCGACTTGTCGAAGAACTCCGAGCTTGATGTTCAACTGCGGACGTGGGCAGCGACAACTGTGGCCGGGGAAAGAACGCGGGCGCACACCGCGGTGGCTTTTCTGAATTCTATTTGCGAAGCTCTGGGCTCGACGGGCCATCCTCTCCTGGTAATCAAGTCGTTAGAGCACTGGCCCGACCTGGGCAGCGATCTGGACCTGCTGACGGTTTCCGAGGACGACGTGGTAGTTGGCGTGATGACGAGAACATTCCACGCGGAGGTGCTAGAGCGCAGCTGGGGAGATCGTCTGGCGCATAAGTGGAACTTCAAAATTCCTGGACTACGTGAAGCCGTGGAAGTACACGTGGCGCGTTTGGGCCAGACGGGGGAGCATGTTGAGTTGGCGCGGCGGCTTGCCCGTACCAGCGTGGTGCGGGACATCGATGGGAATTCTTTTCGTGTACCGTCGGCGGAGGGCAGCATTATCCTCGCCACCCTGCAGCGCATGTACCGTCACTTCTACTTGCGTTTGTGCGACACCGTCGATGCCGCCACCCTGATCGAGACGCGCGGATTGGATTTTACCGTGCTAAAGGAGCTTGCCGAACCGGCAGCGATCTGGCCCGGCGTAGCCACATACCTGAAAATTATTTCAGACTACCTAGACGCCTACCGTGGCGGGGGACTGGATCTTCCTCCACAGGTTCTGTCGGCGGCGGAATTTGGAGGCGAGGAAATTTTTTGTCGGGGCCAGTTTCTGCGCATCCCGGTTTTTTGGCAGGGCGCGAAGCTGTATACCAAGCAGGTCTCGCAAACAGCATTTCGAGGCAATGTGAGCGGAGTACTTCGTCTCAGCCTGCTGCCTTGCCTGGGTGCCGCGGCTGCCCTGGAATACAAGGCGACGGGAAATGACAAGGGAGTGTGGTAGCGGGCTGAGAACCACCTCGTGCTGGCTGATGACATCCTAAACATCGACCATGAAATTAAAACAGCCAGTCTGGTTCTACGCGGTCGGGTTTCTCTTCACCGGTGTAGGTTTGGCAATTGTGGTCGCACTGATCTGGTACTTCTACCATTACGGCCGGCTGTGAGTGAACGTGAACCCGCCTTGCGCGAACTGCTGATGTCAAACGCTATAACCCACCTAAAATTTTGATCTAATCCAAGAAAGAGGTTGCGAGAGGGAAATCGCTGCATAGCACAAGCAGGCACCGACTGGAATCGGCGCCTGCTCTTGCTTCGCTTTGGGGGAGATCGATCTCGACTTCTAACATACGATTTCGCGGTCGGAACTCGCCATAACGCCGAATCTGTAGCTTGCAAAAGGAATTGCTGTAGCACCTCCTAAGTTGGTGGAACTCGCGCGGCCGCGATGATAGTCCGGGCGTCTGCATGCGCAGGCGCCAGCCGGCGCAGGCGCGAGCGATTCAGCGGGGCTATCCTGCGGGGCGGCCAAATTGCTCGTTTCACGACACTTCTACCCAGTGACCATAATTAGTCACGCAAGCAAAATTCCGAAAAATTAAATATGATGGAGTGTTTACCTCCCGAGGATGGTGAAATCAGTGGCTGAGACGCATACCAACGGTCTCGAAGTGCTCGAGACCCGTGAGTGGATGGATTCGCTGGACTATGTGCTGGATCGAGGCGGACCGGAGCGCGCCGGACGGCTTTTGCAGCAGTTGGCGCTCCATGCGCGCCGGGAGGCGGGCGTCAACCTGCCATTTTCCGCAACCACCCCGTACCAGAACACGATTCCCTCGAAATCGCAGCCGCCATTCCCGGGCAGCCAGGAGATGGAGCGCCGGATTAAGAGCCTGGTTCGCTGGAATGCCCTGGCCATGGTGGTTCGCGCAAACAAGTTGCAGGAGGGCATTGGCGGCCACATCTCGACATACGCCTCCGCGGCGACCTTGTACGAGGTTGCGTTCAACCACTTTTTGCACGCGCGGACGGAAGGCGGAGACCGCGACGTCGTCTACTTCCAAGGTCACGCCGCTCCCGGCATGTACGCCCGTGCCTTTCTAGAGGGACGCATTCCATGGCAGAAGCTTGAGAACTTCCGGCGCGAACTGAAGCCGGGCGGCGGCCTCTCGTCTTACCCCCACCCCTGGCTGATGCCGGATTTTTGGGAGTTTCCCACGGTGTCGATGGGCCTGGGGCCGATCCAGGCGATTTATCATGCCCGGTTCATCAAGTATCTCGAGAACCGCGGTTTGAAGACGGTGACCGGGGGCAAGGTGTGGGCGTTTCTGGGCGATGGGGAGATGGACGAACCCGAATCGCTGGGCTCAATCACGCTGGCCTCGCGCGAGCGTCTCGACAACCTGATCTTTGTGGTGAACTGCAATCTGCAGCGACTGGACGGCCCGGTGCGCGGCAACGGGAAGATCATCCAGGAACTGGAGGCAATCTTCCGCGGAGCCGGCTGGAACGTGATCAAGGTCATCTGGGGCAGCGATTGGGACAGCTTGATCCAGAATGACCGCGACGGGCTGCTGGTGCGCCGCATGGGAGAAATCACGGACGGCCAGTATCAGAAATATTTTGTGGAGAGCGGAGCCTACTTCCGGCAGAACTTCTTTGGGACGGATCCCCGGTTGCTGAAGATGGCGGAGCACTTCTCCGACGAGCAACTGGCGCGCATGCGGCTGGGAGGCCACGATCCCATCAAGGTTCACGCCGCATATAAAGCCGCACTGGAACACACCGGATCGCCCACGATCATCCTGGCGAAGACCATCAAGGGCTATGGACTTGGCGAGGCGGGTGAAGGCAAAAACATTACGCACCAGCAGAAAAAGCTCAACGATGAGGAGCTGCGCATGTTCCGCTCGCGGTTCGGTATTCCTATTCCGGATGACGAGTTGCACAATGCGCCGTTCTACCGTCCGTCCGACGACAGTCCTGAAGTGAAATACATGCAGGACCGTCGCAAGCAACTAGGCGGCTACGTGCCGGAACGAAAAGTGCGGGCCAATCCCATTCCGACGGTTTCGGAGTCACACTTCGAGGAGTTCTACAAAGGCACCGAGGGCCGCGAGGCATCGACGACCATGGTGTTCGTGCGCATGTTGTCGAAACTGTTGCGCGATCCGGAAATTGGCAAGCTGATCGTGCCTATCATTCCCGACGAGGCTCGCACGTTCGGAATGGAGGCGCTGTTCCGGCAGGTGGGCATCTATTCCAGCGTTGGTCAGCTCTATGAGCCGGTGGATATGGACACCCTCCTGTATTACAAGGAGGCAAAGAATGGCCAAATTCTTGAAGAGGGCATCACGGAAGCGGGTTCCATGTGTTCCTTCATTGCAGCAGGAACAGCCTATGCGAACCACGGCATCAACACGATTCCGTTCTTCATTTATTACTCGATGTTTGGCTTCCAGCGCATTGGCGACCTCATCTGGGCTGCTGCCGACATGCGGTGTCGAGGATTCCTGATTGGAGGCACTGCCGGGCGCACCACGCTCGCGGGAGAAGGTCTACAACACCAGGATGGTCACAGCCATGTGCTCGCGCTCAGCGTGCCCAACCTGTTGGCCTACGATCCGGCGTTCGCGTACGAAATCGCCGTCATCATCCAGGATGGCATCAAGCGCATGTACGGTGACGGCGAGTCGATCTTCTATTACCTGACGGTGACCAACGAGCCTCTGCCCATGCCGGAGATGCCCGATGTACCGGGGATTCGAGAAGGTATCCTGAACGGGCTGTACCGCTTCAAAGCGTCGGAGAAAAAAGATGCCAGGCTGCGCGCGCAACTTTTTGGCAGCGGCACCATCATGTACGAGGTGCTTAAGGCGCAGGACATACTGGAGAAGCAGTATGGAGTAGCCGCCGATGTATGGAGCGTCACCAGTTACAAGCAACTTTATCGCGATGCTGTTGACGCCGAGCGCTGGAACATGCTGCATCCTGGAGCAACAGCAAAAGTACCCTATGTCAGCCGCGTGTTGAAGGACGCCCCGGGAGTCTTCGTCGCCGCATCGGATTACATGAAGGTGCTGCCGGAGAGTATTGCGCGTTGGGTTCCAGGACGGCTGGTCGCACTCGGGACCGACGGTTTCGGGCGCAGTGAGAACCGGGCAGCATTGCGTGATTTCTTCGAAGTGGATGCCAAGCACATTGTTTTGGCAACACTGAACGCGTTGGCTCGCGAGAATGCGATCGAGACAAATATAGTGCAGAAAGCTATTCACGATCTGGGTATTAATCCGGAGAAGCCCAATCCAGTCTTCGCTTAAGACTTCAGCCAGGAAGAGGACAGAAGCAGAGTGATTGAATTTAAACTTCCCGAACTGGGCGAGAACATCGATCAGGGCGACCTGGTTCGCTTGATGATTTCTCCGGGCGCGAACGTCAATGAAGGTCAACCGGTGATGGAACTGGAGACCGACAAGGCGGTCATTGAAGTGCCGTCGTCGGTCAGCGGCACAATCCACGAGGTAAAAGTCCGGGAAGGCGAGAAGCTCAAGGTCGGGCAAGTCATCTTTACGGTAGAAAACGGCGCCAAGCCAAAATCGGCAGAAGGCCAGGCTCCGGCAAAGGACCAGAAGCCCCAAGCTACTGCTGCGCCGCAGCTGGCAGTAGCATCTTTATCAACTGCGACCCCTCCAATTACCTCTACGGTTTCGCCTGCGGTTCAGAACGCCGCGCAGGTATCCGCGCCTGCGGCAAAACCCAGCGCGTCGGAATTCAAGTTGCCGGAACTTGGCGAAAATATTCATGAGGGCGATCTGGTGCGGCTGATGATCGCGCCAGGAGCGAAGGTATCCGAGGGACAGCCTGTCATGGAACTGGAAACCGACAAGGCGGTCGTCGAGGTCCCTTCATCGGTTACTGGCACGATCAAAGAGGTAAGGGTTCAAGAAGGCCAGAAGGTCAAAGTTGGGCAGACTATTTTTACGCTGGAAGGCGGCGCCATCACTCAAGCGCCAGCGCAACCCACTCACAGCGGCCCCGTGGAACATGTTTCCGGGCAGCAGGCGGCGCGCCTGGCATTTCAAATGGCGATGCAGGCAGAGGGTAAGACTGAACAGCAGGCCCTGCCCCCCGACCAACCGGTGCCCGCGGCACAGGTATTTACCATGCCCGCGCAGCTCGGCAAGGTGGCCGGAACCGAGCATCGCGAACCGGTCCCGGCGGCACCGCATGTGCGTCGGCTAGCTCGCGAACTTGGCGTCGACATCCACAACGTGACCGGTAGCGGGCCCTCGGGACGAATCAGCGAGGACGACGTCAAGGCGTTCGCAAAATCATTGCTGGCTTCGGCCATCACAGCCGCCCAGGCGCCCCCGCGCGCGGGAGAAATGCTGGAGCCGCCGCTTCCGGATTTTGCAAAGTGGGGCAAAATCGAGCGTGTCTCGATTCGCGGCGTGCGTCGCAAGACCGCTCAGCACCTCGCCGCCGCGTGGAATACTATCCCGCATGTCACGCAGCAGGACAAAGCCGACATTACGGAGCTTGAGCAACTGCGCGCGCGCTTCGCGCCGAAGGTGGAAGCGTCTGGTGGAAAAATGACCGTGACCGCGATCGCGCTGAAGGTTTGCGCGTCGGCGCTAAAAATATTTCCCCAGTTCAATGCCTCGATCGACATGGGGAAGGAAGAGATCGTATACAAGCAGTACATCAACATCGGCGTGGCCGTGGATACGGATCGCGGGCTCCTGGTCCCGGTGATGCGCGACGTGGACAAGAAAAACATCGTTGAACTTGCGGCCGAGTTGACGCAGGCTTCGAAGAAAGCCCGGGAGAAGAAGCTCACACCCGAAGAGATGGAAGGTGGCACATTCACTATCACCAATCTAGGCGGGATCGGGGGCACGGGGTTTTCCCCGATTGTGAATCATCCAGAAGTGGCGATCCTCGGACTCTCGCGCTCCAGCATGGAGCCGGTGTGGGTAAATAATAAATTTGAGCCGCGGCTGGTCTTGCCGCTATCACTCTCATACGATCATCGCCTGATCGACGGCGCTGACGCTGCGCGTTTCCTGCGCTGGATTGCGGAAGCATTCGAGCAGCCTTTCCTACTTTCCGTTCAAGGTTAGAGACAAATACATGCCAGAAACTTCGAACTTGCACATCGCAGTTGTGGGCGGCGGACCGGGAGGTTACGCCGCGGCATTTCTAGCGGCGGACCTGGGCTTAAAGGTCACGCTTATCGATCCCGAGGTGAACCCGGGCGGCGTTTGCTTGTACCGCGGATGTATCCCCTCGAAAGCGCTGCTGCACGTGGCTAAGCTGCTGGAGGAATCGGAGCAGGCCAAGAGCTGGGGAATCGAGTTTCAGCGCCCGAAGATCGATTTGGCGAAACTACGCTCCTGGAAAGAAGGTGTGGTAAAGAAACTGACCGGAGGTTTGGGCCAGCTGTCGAAACAGCACGCAGTGCAATATGTCCAGGGCCGCGCGGCATTTCAGAATTCGAACACCCTGAAGATTACGAAGTCCGCCGGTGGAGAAGAGACACTACGGTTTGATCGCATCGTGATAGCGACAGGTTCGCGGCCCGCGGTGATCCCCAGCCTTAAGCTCGACAGCCCGCGCATGATGGACTCCAGCGGCGCTCTCGACCTGCCCGATATCCCCAAGACCCTGCTGGTCATCGGAGGCGGCTACATCGGGCTGGAACTCGGCTCGGTATACGCAACCCTGGGCACGCGAGTGACTTGCGTCGAAATGCTTTCCGGATTGTTGCCCGGCGCAGATCGTGACCTGGTGCTCCCCCTCCATAAACGACTGGAAAAACTTTTCGAATCCATTCAGTTGAATACGATTGTTGCTTCTCTCAAGGAAGAAGGGAACGGCATCCGAGCGACGCTGAAAGGACAGGATGGCAAGAGCAGCGACAAAGTTTTCGATCGCGTGCTGATGTCGGTGGGACGCAAGCCGAACTCGGAAATCCCGGGACTCGACAAGACCAAGGTGCAGGTGAACCAGAAAGGTTTCATTCAGGTCAACGAACAATTGCAAACCAACGATCCGGCCATCTATGCCATCGGCGATGTAGTTGGCGAACCCATGCTGGCCCACAAAGCCTCGCACGAGGGCCGAACCGCGGTCGAAGCGATCGCAGGGCATAAGGTCGCATTTGAGCCTAATGCGATCCCCGCGGTGGTGTTCACGGATCCGGAGATCGCGTGGGCAGGGCTGACTGAGACCCAGGCCAAGGAGCGTGGCAGAGAGGTTGCTGTCGCCAAGTTTCCGTGGGCCGCATCAGGGCGCGCCATCACGCTGGATCGCCCTGAGGGCCTGACCAAGCTGGTAATTGACCCTAAAACGGATCGTGTGCTAGGTGTCGGCATATGTGGTCCCGGGGCCGGTGAGTTGATTGCGGAAGGCGTGCTGGCGATCGAAATGTGTGCGGTGGCCGCCGATCTTGAACTCACAATCCATCCGCACCCTACACTTTCGGAAACCATCATGGAAGCGGCGGAAGTGTTCTACGGGCGAGCTACGGACATTTATAGGCCGGTGAAGAAATCCACTGCTGCATCATAGGGCGAGGTGCGGGCCCGACCTGGGGCACGAGAGAAGGTTTCGGGCGCGGAGGCGTGTCGCTCGCCGCTGAATAGAATGAATTGCGTCACCTGAGCGCCAGCCAGCATTGGGGCGGTTTTTTCCACCGTTACGGCGCGGTCTTCGGCCCACCTTTGTTTCTTTACTCGCATCTTCTGTCTGTCAGCTGTCTGTCAGCGCTTGATCATGAGGGGGGACGCAGTGTGTCGACAGGGAAGAGGCTACGCGATAGGGATCATCTCGGTTGTCGTTGTGTCCGCCGTAATGCTGCTGGCGCAGGCGCAGCCGGGCAATAACAGCGTTAACATGCCAGCAACCAATCCTGTCTCTCCGGCAACTCCAGACAAGACGACACAATCGTTCACAGGAACCCTGAGCGACTCGTTCTGCCTGCGGAAGCATTACATGCTGGTGGGCGCCAATCCGGCGGAGTGCACCCGGTACTGCATCGCTCACGATGGTCACTATGTTCTGATGAGCGGCGACAAGATCTACGAACTCGAAAACCAGCCGGGCGCGGTCCTGATGAAATATGCCGGCCAACAAGTCCATGTGACTGGCAACCTTCTCAACGGCACTACGATTGAGATCAAATCGGTAGCTGCCGCCGGGGAAGCGGCGGGCAAGTGAGAGGTTTGTTGTGCTGCGTGCTCTTTTTGCGCACCAGTTCTGCACGGACAATTACGCTCCCTCCGGTCCCCGCGCCTATTCTCCTTTAAAATAAGCCTTCGCTCCCATTGACTACTTGACTCGGCGAGAATGCGCACATTTTTTGCCCAGGAGTTTCCTATGATCTCATCACGAACTCGGGCGGTTGTACTCATGCTGCCGCTGGTGTTTTCGCTAGCGGCATTCCCGCAGACGCTGTCTTCGCAGCTCAAGAAGGCCGTAGCAGATCCGCAAGCTCCAGCCGGGAGCACCGACCCGTTAGGGCGTGAAACTCCGGCGGGCACGGTTTTCGGCTTTTTGCAGGCCGCACAAGCAGGTAATTTCAGGACAGCCGCGCAATATCTGCAATTCAGGACTTCCACCCGGGAGGCGGAACGCGAGGATACTGCCGCGAAATTGAAAACCGTGATTGACCGCGGCTTTCAGGGCAGCTTGAAAAATATCAGCAGTCAGCCGGAAGGCAACGTGCAGCCGGGAGTGGCGGCTGACCGCCAGGTACTCGGCCTGTTGTCGGCGGGGGATGTTGAAGTACAACTTGACCTCGTCAGGACGAACGATCCCAGCAGCGGACGAATCTGGCTTATCGCGCAAGACACGGTTGAAAGGCTTCCAGAGCTGTACGATCAATTACAGGCGCGGCAGATCGAAAAGGAAATGCCGAGCGCCTTGGTCACTAACGCACTGCTTGGCATCCCGCTGTGGCAGTGGCTGGCAATGCTGCTGGCCCTACCGCTTGCCGCTCTGGTCGGATGGCTGCTGGTGCGAGTGATTGCCGCTCCCCGTGCGGCGTGGGCCAAGTACCGGCATCAAGCGCAACGCAAGCCGTGGACCCCGCTTTCGGGACCACTATGGCTGCTGTTTGCCGTCGTAGTGCATGGGCTCGCGGTGAGCTATCTGCGCTTGCCGCTTCTGCAGAGACACTATTACGTACGCATTTCGGTAGTAATGCTGATCGTCGCGGCCACATGGCTGGCACTTCGGATCGTCAGTCGCGCCATGCGGCGCCTGCGCGATCGCGCCATTGCCATGGGAAGGAAGGGTACGGGATCGCTGATCCTGCTGGGCCAGAGGGTTCTTAACCTTGTGCTCATCATCATCTCGGTGCTGGGTATTCTGGGTAGCCTGGGATTCAATCTCACGACCGCACTCGCTGGACTGGGAATCGGCGGACTGGCCGTCGCCTTCGCCGCGCAGAAAACGCTGGAGAACCTGTTTGGCGGAGTTTCCCTGCTGGGCGATGAAGTGATCCGGGTTGGGGATGTGTGCCGTATCGGCGAACGGGTGGGAACCGTAGAAGACATCAGCTTGCGCTCCACGCGCCTGCGCACCGTCGAGCGCACAGAGATGTCGATTCCCAATGGAAGCCTCGCGACGATGAACTTGGAAAACCTGACGCGGCGCGACAAGTTCCTGTTCAACGGTAAACTCGCGCTGCGCTATGAGACCTCCGCCGACCAGTTGCGCTATGTTTTAGCCGAGATTCGCCGCATGTTTTACGAGCATCCCAAGGTGGAGACGGCGAGCGCGCGAGTTCGGTTTTTGGAATTCGGAGAAAGTGCGCTCAACCTGGAGTTTTTCTCCTACATCCTGACCGTCGACAACGGAGAATTCACGGCCATTCGCGAAGACCTGCTGCTTCGGATCATGGACATCGTTACAAACTCCGGCGCGGCGTTCGCGTTTCCGTCGCAGACGTTGTACATGGCTCGCGACCAAGGTATGGACACGGCCAAAACGGAAGCGGCCGTGGCCACGGTACAACGATGGCGCGAGGAGAAGCACCTGCCGTTCCCTGATTTCGCTCCAGCGGACATTTCCGAGTTTCGCGGATCAATCGCTTATCCACAACCGGACAGCGCAGTCGGTAATCATAAGTGAAGGGCGGGCGTGGTTCCCGGAAATGCCGGGCTGCGCACCCAATGTCGCGACGCTGCGCGCAACAGCTTAAGGATTCAGGAGAGATCTGGTGAACACTTCAACGCTCATTGAGAATCAGGCCCCAGCTCAGCCCACCTGGCTTAAAGAACAAGTCGAGCCGCTGGCGCAGGAACTCATCGAACGATACGGAGAATCGCAAGCAGCTCGTATTCGCCGTGGCCTGCAGCAGGTGTCACTCTACTGGCGCGATGTCGACGGCGGCGCCGGGGTTTTTGGCGACTTCGTGCGGGTGAACTTTGCCGGCACACAGGATTCCCTGGATATTCTGTTTGCGCGATTCGAGGCCTTGCTGGAGCAACTGGACGGGCATCTGCACGAGATCGGTCGTGAGTTCCGCCAGCAACTGGATCTTGATCGAGGGCCGGTGCTTGCCTTTGATGAAGTGTTTGCCGGTTATGATCCCGGCGCGCATGTGCTCGACGATTTCTTTGCCAATAAACTGGCCTTCGTCGTGCTCTTGAACTTTCCCCTGACTACGTTGCAGGAGCGGCTGATAAAAGGCGAGGGCTGGACACGGCGGCAATGGGCCGAGGTGCGATTAGCTCAACGCTTCAGCAAACGAATTCCGGCAGATGTGAACCAAGCGATCTCGCGCGCGATGGCTGAGTCGTCACTTTACATTTCCGCTTACAACATTTGGATGCATCACCTGGTCGATGAAAAGGGAACGCGGCTCTTTCCGCCAGGGCTGCGGCTGTTGAGCCATTGGAACCTGCGCGACGAGATCAAGGCCTGCTACGCCGACGCACAGAACGGGATCGAGAAGCAGCGCATGATCCAGAAGGTGATGGAACGGATCGTAACCCAGACGATTCCCCAAGTAGTGATCGACAATCCAGCGGTGGACTGGAATCCATTTACGAACCAAGTGACGGCTGCCGCGGTACGCGACTACGAAGACGCCGACGTGAAGCAAAGGGAGAAGTCAATCTCACCTGATCCTGAGCCGGCAACGCGCTACGCGACGTTGCTGAAGACATTCCACGCGGTGCGACTCGCCGACCCATATTCGCCGAGCGCCCCCACGCACATCGCTCGCCGTTTTGAAGAAGACCGTGAATTGCCGGAAGTGCGAGTGCAGGCCATGCTGGAGGAAGTGGTCCAATCACCAGTGGTTCCGCGGCTTGCGACGCTGATTGAGAAACGGCTTGGACGTCCACTGGAGCCGTTCGATATCTGGTACAACGGCTTTCGGGCCAGTAGTCAGTACAGCGAGGCTGAACTGGACCGGATTGTCGGCCAGCACTATACCAGCGCAGAAATTTATAAAAAAGAAATGCCCGTTCTGCTCTTGAAACTGGGCTTCTCCGAAGAACGGGCGCGGACCATCGCTGACCGGATAGCCGTGGATCCTGCGCGCGGTTCGGGTCATGCGATGGGCGCCGAAATGCGAGGGGCACGTTCGCACCTTCGCACGCGCATCGGGCAGAACGGGATGAATTACAAGGGGTTTAATGTGGCCGCGCATGAAATGGGACACAACGTCGAACAGACTATCTCCATTTACGACGTGGATCACACCCTGTTGAAAGGTGTTCCCAACACGGCGTTCACCGAAGCGTTTGCTTTCGTTTTCCAAGGTCGGGACCTGGAGTTGCTCGGCCTCGCCGGGCCGGATGAAAAGACAGAAGCATCGAAGGTACTCAACCAGTTCTGGGGCACCTATGAGATCGCCGGCGTGGCACTCGTGGATATGGCCGTGTGGCGATGGATGTACGAGCATCCGGACGCCCGCACGAGAGAGTTGATGTCGGCTACGCTCGAAATCGCGAAACGCACATGGAACAAGTTTTATGCGCCGGTATTTCGCGTTCGCGATGTCGTGCTGCTGGGGATCTACTCGCACATCATCGACTCATTTCTTTACATTCCTGATTACCCGATCGGACACTTGATTGCGTTTCAAATTGAAGAGCAGATGAGAAAGGTGGGAAGCGTGGGCTCAGAATTCGAGCGCATGGCAAAGATGGGCCGTGTCGCGCCGGACTTGTGGATGAAGAACGCTACCGGCAGGCCGGTGAGTGCGCAAGCGTTGCTGCATGCGGCAGAACGGGCGTTGCAAGAAGTTGATAGTTGATTGATCGACATGAAAATGGCTGCGGGAAAGAGACTGCGGATTAACTGACAGGCTGGGGAAGGGGGCCGCTTCGAACCCAACGTTGCAGGGCGAGGTGGGTGGGGAGGTATATCAAAAGCGGAACGGCGATCAGATAGGCCGCCACATACAGCGGTCCCGGCACCAGGTGCTGTTGGCGTAAAAACAGACCACGGGCGAAATTGACGTCGGCCTCAGGTTTCCAGAAATAATTAATGGGCACAATGATCCAGGTGAGAATCGTCTGCAATTTCCACCCGCGCGGGTCGTATCCGAGCCGCCATACCGCCCATAGAAGGAGGGCTGGAGTAACGACGTGAAACAGGCTCAAAAGGCGCACCAGCAGCGGCACATGGACATCAAACATGAATTCCGTGCCGCCGATCCAATGTCTTCCGCAGCAGAGCGCGCCAAGCAAGTCGATAGTGTAGAGCGTCTGAAAAACCAGTAGACCAGTTGCTTGCCACGAGAAGATCAGCGAACTCTCGGTCCACAGCGCGACCGCAATGAGGAAATTCCCCAGATCGCAGAAGTACAGAAATGTTTGCGGGCCGTATTGTCTCCAGTAAATCGGCACCCAGAGAATCACCCAGAGCGTCCATCCGATTTTCAACCACAAAGGCACGCGCATTGGGCTCATTGTACTCGGGAGGTTTCCGACAATTCTGGCATCTGCGCGGGAGCAACATGAAGGGTTTGACGAGAGTAATGCCTCGACCGCGCTGTCACAACACAGCGCAGCGGGAGTAATCCATTCAGAGACGGAGTTCGCCATGTCCAATCCGAAAAGCGCTTAAAATCGAGTGATTTTGGTGAAATTTCTGAAGGCCGTAAAAATTACCGTCGTAACTTGCTGGGGTACGCTTGGGTACCTACGATTACCACATGAGTTACCAAGCGCTCCTATTTTGTCCCGACGAGAAGACCGCTCGCGTGGTGACGCAGGTTTTAACTGAATTGGACTTCACGGTTGAAACCGCATCCGAACCATTTGCTGCGGTTAAAAAATTAATGGCGCAGCACTTCGACGCCATCGTAGTCGATTGCGAAAACGAGCAGAATGCCACGTTGCTTTTCAAAAGCGCACGTAACTCCAGTTCGAATCAATCTTCTCTGGCCGTGGCCGTCGTCGAAGGACAGGCAGGTGTCGCGAAAGCATTCCGCATCGGGGCAAACCTGGTTCTTACGAAACCGATTAATGTTGAGCAGTCCAAGGGTACACTGCGAGTAGCACGCGGGTTGTTGCGCAAGGGAACGGAGGCAGGCAAACCGGCACCAGCCGGGGATAAGCCGGAAGCATCTGCTCCGCCCACAGCCACGCGTCCAGCAGCACCAGCCTCGATTGCTTCGAAGCCGCCCTTGCCACCAACCCAAGCCCGTTCGACATTTGTATTCGCACCCAAGGCCGAGCCCGTCACGATGGCGCCTGCGGCGTCGATAGCGCCCGGAGGGTTTGAGAAAGAGCCCGAAGCAACTCCCGAGCCGGATGCTGGCGATTCCGCAATGCTCGAGTCGATGCATGAATCTCCATTAGCCCCTCCTCAGCCGGCCGCGACCTCCAAGCCGTCACTTGCATTTGCAACGCCGTTGGCCAGCGTGAACTCCTCGAACGTTGCTGCTACGAGCCCTGAAGTCCCTGATTCCGGTGCATCTGCGTCTGAATCTGCGAGCCAGAAGCCAATGGTTGCTAAGCCTGCGATTGTGAAGCCTGCCCCGCAATCCGTGGCCACGCCCATCGCCTCCGGGCATGGTGGACAAGGCGCAGCAGCGGCTCCGGCACGCAGCAAGGAAGCACCGTCTGTTAAGTGGTTAGAACCTGAACTGGACGTCCCCAGAATTGAAGAGAAACCCGAAGCCGCGAAGAGCGCACCGAAGCCGGCAATGGCAGTGATGTCTTCGACAGCCTTCTCCACCCTGGACTCGAAAGATTCAGCGGAACACTCTGCAGGAAGCAAGACACCTTTCATTGTCGTAGCAGCCATTCTGGTGCTGTGCGTGGGCGGCTATTTTGGATGGAATGCTATGCGCAGTAAGGCCGGCCAGTCCAAGCCAGCCCCGGTTCAGGCCAGCATGCCGTCGTCCAGCGCACAACTGACATCTGAGGCCCCCATGCAAGCGGATGCCACGGTGACCGCGCCAGCGCCGTTTTCGCAGCAACCGGCAGCCAGCAAGCCCAGCGCATCGTCAATCGCAAAGCCTGTCGCGCCTGCAGCAAAGCCCGAGCCGCACGAGATCATTGCTGAGGATAAGACCGTAACCGTCGCCGAGTCTCAGCCGATGACTGTGAGAAAAGACCCAGTGCGACCGTCTTCGTCGGCAAACTCGCAGCCAGAGGATCAAGCCTTAGCCCCGGCTCCTTTGGGCATCGGCTCGAGTTCCCCGGACAAAGCGCTCGCCAGCGTAACCAATGCGCCAGTAGCGGTTCCTAGAGCCGCACCGCACATGGTAAACATATCTCAGGGGATCTCTACCGGGCTGTTGCTGAAGCGAGTGCAACCCGTCTATCCGGCGCAGGCGTTGAGCATGCGGATTGACGGCGACGTAGAGTTGCAGGCGACAATTACGAAGGAAGGCTCGATTTCAAATCTCAAAGTGGTCAGCGGCCCGCAGTTGCTCGCGCGTGCTGCGGTGGACGCGGTTCGCCAGTGGAAATACAAGCCATATTTTCTCGACGGACAGCCCGTTGAGGTGCAGACGCAGATTACGGTGAGATTCAAGCTTCCCAATTAGTCAACCAACTTAGCATTGGGACGTGGAAGGCGCGGGAAAAACAGCTCGCGCCTCTTTTTTTTGCCTGCTGGGGGTAGTGGCAACCCGATCTCCGCGCGTCGTCGCCCCCTTATTCCGCAACCCGTATGCTGCCGTCCAGCACCGCTGGCCGGCCCAGGAACCAAGCCCGGCAATCCTCAACCGGGTGGCGAAGCGGGATAATTCTGCGATCTGAGAGAGATTGTTATGCGGACTTGCATAGACCTGCCGAGCGCCCAGCCAGTGAAAGAGAAATCAAGCCCATCCCAGGAAGGTGAAAGAAGGGCGCAGCCTCGAAGCGAGACGGTGTTATCGCGCATAGAAGACGCCACATACGCGGTTCTGCGCAAGTACGAGGACAGCGCCTGACGTTTCACTGCGTGGATCTCGCGACAAAGCGACAAACACTGTGGCATCGGGAAGCGATTTGCAACTTTTTTGGTGCAGGCCTAACAGCAGATGAATGCCTGTCGCTTTCGGTAAGCTCGTCGAAAGCCAGGGCTGGTAAGGAAACTCCCGACGCGAACTACAAACTCTACCCTATGGCTCTCTGAATACCCGTAGCAGAAACTTGGGATCGCCGCTGCAAATGCTGGAGAGCCGCCTCTTCCGCCGGAAGGATTCTGGGATGGTGATTCGGAAAAATACTGCCGTGTTCGGCATCTATGGACTGTACGAGATGCTGGAGCAGGGGGTCCATGAGTTGCGGGAGGCGGGATTCCGTAAAGAGGACGTGTCGGTCCTGCTGCCGGAAAACCTGGGCTCGAAAGAATTGGCGACACGCAAGGTGACAAAAGCTCCCGAGGGTGTGGCGGCGGGCGCGGGTTCTGGAGCCGTGGTGGGCGGTGTTCTCGGCTGGATGGTAGGGGCCGGCATGTTGGCCTTCCCTGGGATGGCGCCGTTCTTGGCGGCCGGGCCTATGGTCGCGGCCTTAGCGGGAATCGGAGCAGGCGGGACCGTCGGCGGTTTCACCGGAGCCTTGATTGGTCTCGGACTTCCGGAGTACGAAGCTAAGCGCTATGAGGGACGCATCCGTCGCGGGGGCATCCTGCTCTCGGTTCACTGCGACGATTCGAAGTGGTGCCGCAAAGCCAAGCAGATCCTGAAAACGACCGGTGCTGAGCACATCGCCGCCACCGGGGAGGCGGTAGCGGACTTCGCTCGTAGTGACCGCCCCATTCGAGAAGGCACGCGCGATCCCGAAATCGAACCCGTCAGCTGATACCCGGCGAGCTCAGGGCTGCTCGTACACGGGACTTGGCGGTGAAGGTGGGTCATAGTCCCTGCCATATTTATTCTTGTGTGTCACCGCCACCTGCGTCTCTGCCAGGTGAATTACTCCCAGCGATGAATTGCCCGTGGAAATTGTGACCTGCCGCGTCATGCCCTTCAGGGCATCTGGCAATGACGACTCGGACCAGATATGCAGCATGTAGCGTCCGGACGGCACATCCGGCATGGTGAGCTCGCCGTGCCGAGTGGAAACGGCGTAGTACGGTGTGTCGAGCGCGATCACCACAGCACTCATTTCTGGATGAATATTGCAGAAAATATAAGAGATTCCGGGCTTATCAAAGTGCACGTCGCGTGTGGTTCCCGCCTCGTATAAGCCAAGATCGAACCGTTTACCGTCGAAAAGCGAAAATACGTTGTGGAAGAAGGGATCGCGGTTGGGGAATTCGACTGAGGCCCCGACTGGCACAACCAGAATATGGGGTTCGAAATGTTTATTGTGTTGCGTCAGGCGGGGGTGACTAGGCCAGCGATCATTGCCCGCGATCGGGCTGTGTGACTCACTTGGAAGCGGCTCTAACCAGACCACCACATCTGGAGTATTGGTCAGCTTGCTGCCGTGCTGGATCTGCGTGCGGCCAGTGACGTTCACGACCTGTCCCAGTACGGAACTACCCCAGACCACCAGCGAAAGCAATAGCGAGGTTCGCCAGTGCCGTCTACGCGAGTGGGGGTAGCTAGGCATGCGAATTAGAACAGAATACCCATCATGAGATTTACTTGTTCGCCCGTGGAATTCCCGCGATCAAACCTGGTGGTTTTCAGGTGACGGTATTCAGCTGAGAACAACAGGTTGCTATGCGGCCGGTAAATAAAGTTTACCAGCGCGCTGCGATTCAGCGACAGCGTCGGATCCAGGTTGCTGTTGCTCTGGTCCGTGGTGTACTGGGTCGCGGGATAGGCTTTCAAGTCTTTCGAGAAAGGATTGTCGAGTCCGAAGCCGGTGTTGAACTCGAGCCGCTCTGAAACCTTGAACTTCAGCTGCGACCATCCGCCAAGGGAATTAATGCCTTGCACCTGCGTAGTTGTGTCAAAAACAGGCCCGCTGAGGATCACGCTGCGGCCGAGGCCGCCGTTCAGGCCGCCCACGGCGTAGCCGCGATAGAATTCGCCACTGAGACTGAAACCGTGTGTCATGGGTAGGGTCCAGTCGGCCATTCCGGACCAGCCGTCCACATGGCGGCCATACCACCAGTCCTGGCGGCTGTAGTAGCCGGCGCCTGCCAACGAAAGCGGCTGGCCAAACACGGTTCGATTCCAGGAAATCCGGGTCGCATAAGCAGGTTGGCTGGACCTCTCTCCCGCCTGGGGGATATTGCCCCACTCGGATACCGGTTGGTCGCCGGTCAGATTGTCCATGATGCCGGCCTGCACTTTGAAATTGGAAGCATCCGACAGGTTAAAGCGATGCTCCACGCGAACCTGCGGTATCCATCCCCAAAGATTTCCAGCGTAGCTGAAAGCCGGGATAGCGAGTGAAGCAAAGGAGGTAGGAGAAAGCGGCGAAAAGAAGATCTCGTCCTGGCCGGCCACGATCGACGTGTTCTCCCAATCCAGACGCCCCTTGGCAGTTTTCAACCGGAAGAGACCTGAGGTGACGCCATTGGAGAGCACCGGGAATCCGCCTGCGAAATCTGCGTGTATGTCAGCTGAGCTCTTGGCGCCGGCGAGCCGTGGTCCGAAGACTTCCAGAGCGATTTCCGATTGACGCAGTGTCGCTCCAAAGCTGCCATTGGGATTTCCCGGGTTAGATGTCTCTACCAATGTTGGAAAGTCCTGGTTGTCGAAGGTTCCTCGATCGTTGAACAGGTTCAACAACACAATCCCGGACAGGCGTACGCGATATTTGGAAGCACTCTCGACCTTCGTTTGATATTGCTCGTTAACCTTGCCTTCGAGCAACTGCGACTGTTCCTCAAGAGTTGTGACCCGAGACTGAAGCGAGGAACTTGTGCCCGTAGGAGCGGCCGGGTTGTCGGCTGCGCTTGCGCTTATGTCGCTGCTGCCGCCTTGGGGGGGAGTGCTGTTAAGCCTCGCGAGTTGTGCGCGAGTATTGCGCAATTCGCCGCGCAGTTCATCGGTTTCAGCGCGGTAGTGGGCCGATTCCTGGCGGATCTCAGCAATAGCCTCGCGCAGTTCCTTTACCTGCTCGCGCAGATCTTGGACCGCGGCATTCACATCGTCCGAGCTCTGAGTGGCCGAGTTTGCCGTTTGAGCGAGCGATAGACACCAGGGAAAAAGCAGCCCCAGTACCGTGAATTTACGAACAACACAGAAGAAGCTTGTTCCGTGCAGCACGCTTGCCTCCCGGTTAGTTGTCCAAAGGTGCAGCCCCGAGTCCGGCTTTCACTCTCGGGCGGATTGGCACGCCGCTCGGTATAGTACGGCTGCAGTTTTCGAAATTAATCGTGTTGAACGGGGTTCATGCGCGTCAGAGGCGACGCCATCAAGCTGGCGGCCCCCAGCTCTGCATGCGGAGATTGATTTAGGGGAAGGACGATCTTGAAGACAGTCCCTTCCGCCGAAGTTTTCTCGACACGCACATCCCCGCCGTGGTCCTGCACAATCTTCTGCACGACCGTCAGCCCGAGCCCGGTGCCGTTTTCTTTTCCAAAACTGACGAATGGCTCAAACAGACGGTCGCGAACCGCCTCCGGAATCCCCCGGCCATTGTCACACACTTTGATCTCGGCGCCATTGCCGTTCTGGTGTATGTGGACTTCAATTCGGCCGCAATCGGGGGGAACCGATTCGCAGGCGTTCAGCAGGAGATTGTGCAAGACCCTTTCCAGTTTTCGCGGATCGAACCATCCCTCGATGATAGGCTCGCCAAAAGTGCGGATCTGGACGCGGTTGAACACCGGGTGGGCCTTGATGGTCTGCACGGCGCGGTTCACGGCTTCCGCAAGGTTGGCGTGAGATGGCCGCAGGGACTCGCGAGTGCGAGAAAATTCCAGCAGGGAATCGATGAGTTCCGTCATCTGGTTCACGCCGAGTTGGACCTCGTGATAGAGCTCCTCGCGCTGTTCGCCGGTCAGGCCCATCTCACAGAGGAATTCCGCGTTGGCTACAATGGCGGCGAGCGAGTGCCGCAAGTCGTGAGAGATGGAACTTGCCATTTGACCGATGGTGGCCAAGCGCTCAGCCTCGAGGAGCCTTTGTTGGCTCTTCAAAAGGCTATTCCGCATGCGGTCGAAGGACACGGCGACCTCGGCCACCTCATCCCCGCCCTCGATGCTGATTGGATAGGCGAAATCGCCTTTCCCGAGGGCTCGCACGCCATCCACCAGTTTCGCCAAGGGACGGGTGAAGGTATGTGAGATCAGGTACACCAGCAAGCTGCCCCCTAACACAGCGACGATTCCGAGCAGAACCAGCAAACGGTTGAGGCTCTCAAGAAAACCGGTCGCCTGATCCAGGGACTTAAGCACGCTAAGGCGCACCGGAGGATTGTTGCCAGCACCTAGATCTACCGATGTCGCCAGGAACTGTTCATTGCCCAGCCGCAGGCGTGCAGGTGTCCCTTTGCTGGAGCGGATTACGGGTTCCTGCTGGATTAATTCGGCTTCAAGGTTTGGCGGCAACGTCGTCCGGGCAATTGAGTCGCCATAATAGAAAGCCACCTGGCTGCCGGCAATCTGGCTGATCTCTGATGCAACCCGGTCGTCGATCTCATAGCCAAGGGCAAGAAATCCTAAGAGCCGGTTCTCGCTGGCGGGGCCGAAATAGATCGGTTTGAGAAAGACCTCGTAAAGGTGTTTCCCGCCGTACCACCACTGTACCGAGCCTTCCTGGTCGAGAGTCTTGGTTACGAAATCCTGCGCCAGTTCGCGCGAAAAGCCGTGCGTCGACGTATGCAGCGCGACGACTCTTCCCTCGCGGTTCGCCAGGACAAACATGTCGCTGCCGGCGAGCCGCCAGAGATCGGTAGACGCGTCCTGGATAGTAACTTCATGCTGGGTGGTCATCTGCGCCCGCATGTTGGGGAGATCAGCCAAGAGGTCGGCGGAGCGGGCCAGCGTCGCCGCGCGTTGGCGCTGAAAATTCTGAAAAGTCTCGGCCGAACTGCGCAGTCCGGTGAAAATTTCGCTGCGGACCTGCGACTGCACGGTGCGGCGCACAACCAGTAGACTTGTGCAGGTCAGCGCCGAGGAAATCAAAATCATGGAGAGCAGGAACTTGGTGCGCAAACGGAGACTTTTCAACAGTGCCTCCGATTGCATCCGGGTACTGTGGAAGACGCCAGAGTTCCGGGGCTACAGTGATGCTTCATAGAAAAAGAGTGTGTGTAATGCCTGCCATTCCCAGCAATGCGAGGGCTTCATTTTCCGGCGCGCACGGCCGCGACCTTCTAGCGGACGAACTTATATCCGACACCGTGCACAGTGCGGAAGTGGACCGGGTTGGTAGGATCCCTTTCCAGCTTCTGTCGCAGCTTCAGAATGTGATTGTCCACGGTTCGCGTGCTGGGATAGTTCTGGTAGCCCCATACTTCGCTCAACAGTTCATCGCGCGAAATTACCCGCTCCGGGTTCTGCACCAGGAACTTGAGCGCGTTAAACTCGCGGGCCGTGAATTCGACCAGTTGGCCTTCGCGGACAACTTCCATCTTAGCGAAATTGATAGAGATGCCGTCGAAGGTAACCACGTCTCCAACCTCCACTCGGCCTGAGCGCCGAATGGCGGCACGAACGCGTGCCAGCAACTCTCGCGGGCTAAATGGCTTTGTGACGTAGTCGTCCGCTCCCAATTCGAGCAATAAAACTTTGTCCGAAACATCGGAAGCGGCGCTAAGAATGATAACCGGCATGCCCGGCACCTGTTGCTTGATTTCGCGGCACACGTCGCGCCCCGACATGGCGGGTAGCCGGAGGTCTAGAACAATGGCGGAAGGCGCGGTAGCGCGGAAGGCCTCAATGGCCGACTTGCCGTCGGCACTGATGTCAACGGCGAAGCCTTCAGTTTCAAACAGGCGCTTCAGCGCTTTCTGCACTGGGCGATCGTCTTCAACTACCAGAATTCGTTCCATAGGATTGATTGAAGTCGCGGTAAGTGTTTGCTGCATTTTTTGACCTCGAGCGAATCAAGCTTACTACCACACCTATCCCTTTAGTTAGAACTTCATAAATAGTGACAGGCTTTTGACAATTCAGAGACAAACCACTGCTCCTGGAGACATTCCGGGGACAAGGTCAGCCACAAATCGGACTCCGGTGCTAAGAGCCTCGATACTCAGAATGTATCAGTTCCGGCGGCATGCGAATGCTAGGCAAAGGTCACAACTTCGGGTGCTCTACTCCTGCATTACGGACTTGACCAGGTTGCGCGGATGGTCGACGTCGCACCCATTCAGCACCGCAACGTGGTAGGAGAATAGCTGCAGGGGCACGACCTCCAGCAGGGGCAGCAGAAGCTCAGGCGCGGGGGGAACGAAGAAGACGTGATTCGCCAAGATCGGCACCTCCCGATCACCCTCAGTCGCAACCGCGATCAACCGGCCACCCTGGGCTTTCACGTCCTCTAATAAACTGATCGTCTTTCGATACCGAAGCATGGAGTCGGGATCGTTGCGATCCGAGGTGGCGAGCACCACAAGAGGGAGTTGTTCGTTTACCAGGGCATTCGGGCCATGCTTGAGCTCGCCGACCGGATATCCCTCCGCGTGTGCATACGAGATTTCTTTGAGCTTGAGCGCACCCTCGCGGGCGATCGCGTAATGCACGCCGCGCCCAAGATAAAGAAACGTCTGGGCCTGGTGGTATTGTCGCGCGCACTCCCGGGTCTGCGCGTCCCAATCGGCAATCGAACCGCGCAACGCATCTGGCAAGTCCAGCAGCCGCTGCAGGTAGGTGCGAATCACTTCTGAGGTCATCCTCCCCTGCTTACGGGCGAGAAACAGCGCGAACAGGTAAAGGATCGTTAATTGAGTAGTAAAGCTCTTCGTGGCAGGGACGGCCTTCTCCACCCCAGCGCACGTCAGGAGATTTGCGCTGGCTTCCCGCACAATGGTGGAGTTGGCCACGTTGCTAATGGCGACTGTCTTGGCTCCGCGGGTCAGAGCCTCGCGCTGGGCCGCGATGGTGTCGGCGGTTTCGCCGGATTGAGTGATCACCATGATGATCGGGTCGGTGCCGGCATGAGTCGAGCGATAGCAGTACTCGCTTGAGTACTCAACATCCACCGGAATGCCCGAGAGATCCTCAATCATGATCTCGCCCGAGAGACCTGCGTGACGACTGCTGCCGCTCGCGGCGATGATGATTTTGCGGAAGGTCTGGAGTGCTCCCTCAATGCCGTGCAGTTCGCCCGGGAAGATCAGGTCTCCGGCCACATGCTGCTGAATAGTTTCCTGGATGGCTTGCGGCTGCTCGTAGATTTCCTTGAGCATCGCGTGGGCAAACGTGCCTGGATTTTTGACAGGATTTGCCATAGCTCATGTGAGCCTAAGGCATTTATTAAAACGAATCAATGACTCAATTTAAGGCGAGAACTCAAGGCCGGAGACGCTGCAGATATAGGGCCCCTGTGGATTGCGCGCTTAACTCGGAGACTCAGGCCGATATAGCTGAACCCCCAGTGCATCTGCATCGGCTGCCGCTTGCATCTACTCGTTATGGGTATTGCAGGGGCGGGCGCTGCTGTGAAAATCATCTTCGCAACGGAGAATAGAACGCACATGAAATCTCTCATGCTGGCCGCGGTGGCATGTATGGTTTTTGCATTCGCGAATCCCGTCCTCGCACAACAATTCGATGCGTCCTTCGGCGTGGATACCTTAAACGGAATTTCTGAAACATCTCCGACCGTAAGCGGCCTAGGGTCGATTACGGGGGGCGCCTATCCGGTATTCGGCGTCAATGTCCTGCTAAAGCATAATCTCGGATTCAACGGGGAAGTCAGCTGGCGAGCCAGCCAGGGCTTGTATTTAGGATATCAACCCTTTCGTCCGATATTCTTCGATTTCAATGCAATCTACGCGCCCCAGATCAACAAGCGCGTGGGGGCCGAACTGGTAGCGGGAATCGGGGCTGAGAGCCTTCGTTTTTATCAACCGTTTTTCAACTGCAACTTCGTATCGTGCACGAATTACGTGAGCAGTAATCACTTTCTCGGGGATTTCGGGGGAGGAATCAAGTTCTATGTGCATGGGAACTTCTTTGTTCGCCCCGAAGCGCGACTGTACCTGATCAACAACAACGTCGAGTTCAGCTCCGGCAAAGCTGTGCGTTATGGCATATCGATCGGCTACACGGCACGGCCGATGCAATAACCGGGCATTACGGGTAGCCCAGTGTCTGGCAGTAAGAGAACCCCACTTCCCGGCTGGTATTGAGGAAGTGGGGTTTTCTGCATTCTCAAGTTGGATTTGCCTTTTTGGTCGCCTAACGCCTTAATTCAGGTCATCCAGCACGGTTGCGGTGAATCCATTCACCGTTCCATTCAGACCAACGACGGTGCGAACCTGGCCTGCGCTCAACGTGAGAGGACCGCTATCGATAGACGCGAACTTCTGCCCGGGGAACGTGAAATACACCTCGTAGTTTCCAGCCGTCAGGGATTGATAATTCGATGCTGTGTTCAAAGAAAGGCTGCTGATGGTGGGGCTGAGGCTCGAAAGGTCGGTTCCTGGAGAAACGACGTAAACGTCAGCGCTCCCCAGCGACGGCGCGGCATTCACGATACGTATATTTGCATCGCCAGACGGCGGGGTGGAATTGTTATCGGTGAGGAGTACGCCGGTGATGTTGGATGCGAAGGTCCCCGCCATTAGCGTGTAGGTGTTTCCCGAAGCCAGGCTGATGGTTTCGTCAATGACGGGGCTGCTGGTTCCGGTGGGCTCCACCTGCACGTGACGCGATCCGGAACTCACCGAGACATAGCCGGACGCGCTGGCATACGCGATGCCGGTCACCACGCTCTTACTATCCACTAAGGCATCAAGACTGGCTTCGCCCGGTGCGGCATTGAGCAGTCGCAACTTGGTGCTGGAGCTACCGCATCCGAAGTCAACAAAGGTGAGCAACAGCAACAGGCTGATTCCGACAAAGGATATTCCAGGCAATCGATTCACCCGCCACGCTCCTTTTTTTTGGAGAGGATGCTGCAATCGAAGGGATGCGGCGTGCGATTTTGTGAGTTGCTGTGCATTCGTAAAGAGACTGTCAACCTGAGTAAAGTGTTGTAAAAGCCTGTGGATCGGAGCGCTGGCGTACAATACTGTCGGTTTTGCGAATGCCGATCAAATCCCGCGCCCAAACCGGCATGGAAGACACCGGGGACGAGCTGCTAAAGCCGCGTGAAGCCGCACTTCAGCTACGCATCAGTTTTCCCACGATCAAGCAGTGGATTTACGCGCGAAAGATTCACAGTGTGCGCACGCCCGGAGGGCATCACCGCATTCCACAAGCCGAAGTGGACCGCCTGTTGTTTCGTACGCGCGGAAAGACTTCACAGGAGCGCAAGCAGGTGCGTCTCAAGGTCAGTGGGCGCAATCAACTGGTGGGGCGCATCGAAGAGGTGCGCATCAGCGGCCTGATGGCGGAAATTACACTTTCTATTGGCGACCAGTACATCACATCGATCATCACTGCGCGTTCTGCGCGGGAAATGCAGCTCAAGGCCGGGCAATCCGCGGCGGCGCTGATCAAGGCCACCGAAGTCATGATCCTGCGCGTCTGAGCAACTTCTTCACGCCGCACGATCCAAGCCCGTCCCCCGACAACCGTCCCTTAGGTTCATCTGATCCGGGTTAGGGGTGCAGATCCAGTTTGTGGCTGCCGAGTTCTCAAGCGACTACTTATTGTTTACCCCAATTCACCGGATATTCAAGGAACATTCATCAGTTGTTAACAAAGGCTCCATAGCATCAAGAGCTCGCTATTACATTCCTGTTATTGCGACAAATAGCTATTGTGCGCTGTTATCACCTCTCAGGAGATAGACAATGAAGAAAGGTTTCGCCCTGGTGCTAGCGATCCTGCTCACGACCAATGCGTTTGCAGATCCGGCGCCGCAAGCTTCGTCCACTAGGTCCACGAAGAAAACTGCCGCCCGCAAAAATAATACGACGAGTGCCACGGCGGCCAAGTTAGACAAGCTGGAACAAGCTTTGGAGGCCCAGCAGCAGCAAATTCAGCAACTTCGCCAGGAGCTGCAGACACGCGACCAGGCGATGCAACAGATGCAGCAACGGCTGGACCAGAGCCAGACGGCGGCAACGCAGGCGCAGAGCACCGCAAGCCAGGCGGCGTCGCAAGCCACCGAGCAGCAACAAGCTGTTTCAACTCTCAAGACCGAAGTCAGCGATCTAAAGCAAAACGCGACCAGCACGGCTCTGAGCTTGCAAGAGACGCAAAAAAACGTGCAGTCTGCGATTGAGAGTCCGCTGGCACTTCACTATAAGGGCATTACGATCACGCCTGGAGGATTCCTGGCGGCAGAAACGGTGTATCGCACTCGGGCACTAGGCTCTGACATCAATACGCCCTTCAACTCCGTTCCCATGCCGGGAGCGACCCAGGCAACGATGGGAGAATTCTTCGGTTCGGGACGCCAGTCCCGAGTCTCGATGTTGGCGGAAGGCAAGCTGAAGAGCGTCAAAATGACCGGTTACGTGGAGGCAGATTTTCTTTCCGCCGGCACCACCTCCAACAACAACGAAAGCAACAGCTATACACTGAGGCAACGCCAAGTCTGGGGACAGGCGGCGCTCGAGAACGGCTGGAGCTTTACGGGTGGGCAGATGTGGAGCCTGGTAACGGAAACCAAGAAGGGCGTGGACAACCGTACCGAAGCCCTGCCAATGACCATTGATCCCCAATACCACGTCGGGTTCAGCTGGGCGCGCCAGTACGGCGTGCGTGCCGCAAAAAACTTCGGGAACAAGGCATGGCTTGCTTTTTCAGTAGAGAATTCCCAGGAAACTTTGACCGCACACGGCAACGGCAACAATTTTGTGCTGGGTTCTGCAGGAACCTCTGGCGGTCTTTACAATCCGGCGGCCACCTACTCCTTCAATCCCGCCCCCGATTTCATTGCCAAAGCTGTGTTTGAGCCGGGCATTGGGCATTACGAGGTTTTCGGGCTGGTTTCGAAGTTTCGCGAACGCATCTTTCCCTGCGCGACGACTTCCGACACAGGAACGTGCGGAGGGACGACCGGTTCATCGGCGGCTCTGGCATTCAACAATTCAACATGGGGCGGAGGAATCGGCGCCAATGCACGCGTGACAGTCAAGAAACAGTTCGACTTCGGCGTACACTTCCTGGGCGGCAACGGTATTGGCCGCTACGGCACAGCGGGGCTGGCGGACGTCACCGTGGATCCGGTGGGTTCGTTAGCTCTGATTCGCAGTTACCAGGGCTTAGGCACTCTGGAGTTGCACAAAACGAAATTCGATATTTACCTGAACGGGGGCGCCGAATATGCCGGCCGCCGAGCCTTCGTGACCTCTTCCGGTAAAGGCGAGGGTTACGGGTCGGAGTTATTTAAGAATACTGGATGCTTTACGGAGACGCCGCCGGGCACGCCGACCAGCGGGCAATTCCCGACGTCGTCAAACGGATTCCTGCCGGGCAGCTTGTCGAGTTGCACGGCGGACACACGCGTGGTTACCGAAAGCACCGCAGGCTTCTGGTATCGGCTCTACAAGGGGCCCAAAGGTACTTTGCAGCTTGGACCGCAGTATTCCTACGTGACGCGGAATACCTGGGCCGGCAGCGGCGGCGCACCGCACGGCATCGAGAACATGGTCCTGACATCGTTCCGGTACTACTTGCCGTAATCTCTTGGTTCGATCCAAATGCTCCAGTGCAAAAGCTTTGCGCTGGAGCAATCTCTTTGGGCAGAGAAGAAGGTGAAATTTGCTTGCCGCTTAAAAGTTCAATCAACCTGCCTCGCGGATTTGTTCAATAGACAGCAGGGAGTTCATTGAACCGGACCGAAATCCCTCGAGGTCGAGGGTAACAAAGGTGAAGCCCAGAGACTTGAAAATCCGGGTGAATTCAGCGGCCATCTGCGGGGTCAGCGCCTGAGCAAGTTCTTCGCGAGCAATCTCCAGACGCACGATCTCGCCATGATGGCGCACACGGAATTGCCGGAAACCAAGTGCCCGCAATGCGTCCTCGCCTTTTTCAATGGTGGCTAACGCCTCCCGGGTGACTGGGCGGCCGTACTCTATGCGGGATGAAAGGCAGGCGGAAGCAGGCTTGTCCCAGATGCGCAGTCCAGTGATATGCGCCAATTCGCGAACGTCTTGCTTTGTCAGACCGGCATCGAGCAGGGGCGTGACGACGTGATGTTGGCGAGCAGCCTGCTGCCCGGGACGGAAATCTCCCTGGTCGTCCATGTTGACCCCATAAGCGATGCAATCAAAGCCGCGTTCCCGGCGCACTTCCTCCATGACCGTGAACAGTTCGTCTTTGCAGTGGAAACAGCGGGCGCCATCGTTGCGAATGTATTCGGGGCGATCGAGTTCGCCGGTGGAGATCACGAGAATCGGGATATCGTGCTCCGCGATAAATGCAAGCGCGTCCGATAGTTGAGTGCGGGCGAGGCTGGGGGAATCGGCGATTACAGCGAGCATGTTGTCGCCGAGTACTTGATGGGCGGTCCAGGCAAGAAATGCGGAGTCCACCCCGCCGGAGTATGCGATCAAGGTTCGCCCACGAGAGCGCAGGTTGACTCGGAGGGCGTCGTACTTGGCAGAGAGTTCCTGCGAGGCGTGGGGCATGGAATTATCGTAATACAATCCCCAGCTCTTAGTAGGCGAATGCGATCAACACGGCAGAATCAGAATAGCCGCTCCTGGCGCCGAAGATTGCCAAACGCCGCGATGTTCGCCAGGGTGAAATTGAAGCGATAGAGGTTCTCGTTGCGTACCGAGCCTAGGGCAAAGCGGCGGAATTCGAGACTCAGCCCGCAGCAGTCCCAGTTGTAGGTGGTTTGCAGGGTGCCGTATTGCAAGAAACTGAGCCGGGCGTCAAAGCCAAAACTGGCGGCACCGCTCAAGCCGCGTTTGTTGGGACGACCGTAGCCGAGCAACACCCGGAACTGGTGAAACTCCGATTCGACGGGGGCTGTTGCAGACAATGCCGGGTTCGGCACGAGCAGATAGGCGTCGCCGCCCCCAACGGTGAACGGGCCGTAGTAGTAGTTCAGAACCAAGGTGCTGCCATTGACGCGGCCCTTCTTGAAATCGTAGTCGACGTCCCACTCGGCGTCTGTCCGGGCACTGGTCGCGATGCGCAGCCGTGAGGCAAGAGGTGAGAAATGGCGCTCATCGGTGAGGAAGTTTATACCCGTGAAATCGGCCGTGGTGGTGAGCACGTTGATCGTACCGGGCACCAGCGCGCCGCCGAAGGTGGGATCAAAGAAGTATTTCTGCTTGAGTTCCCAGCTGATGATTTCGCGCGACTGTGATCCAGTCGAGCACCCAGCATTTTCCGGAGGCTGCGGACGCATCCACGGGGCAGTCATTTGCGGCGCCGCCTCGGCGATGGTCAAAGAGGTCATGCCCTCGGAATTGCAATCTTCGGCGCGTGGAACGCTGCGCTTCGCATATAGGCGATTGACGATGGAGTATTCGATCTCATTTGTGTCGCTGAGGATATCGCGCTCATCGAAGCGAAGAATGCGGGAGAAGTTGTTTACACCGGTCACATAGTCGTAGTTAATCTTCGGTTCGATAACATGCTTCCACTTGCGGCCCAGCAGTTCGCCGTCAAACACGCGGCTCAGCGATGGAGGGCGAATCTCAAATGAAGTCTCAAGAGCCTTGCGGTTGATCCAATTATTGAAGGCTGTTCCGATGCCAGTGCCTGGCTGCAGTTCCTTACTGTAAAGGGTATCGCGGAGGGCCAGGGCCGGACGGAGCGACCAGCCCTCGAAGAGCAACGGCATTGAAATCGTGGGATTCAGGTCGAAGCGCGCCAGGAAACTGTCAGTAGTAAAGCCAGGTTCACTGCGGGAGAGACCTCCGCCGGCAGCGTCATAGGACCAATAAAAGGGCGAGCGGCCCAATTTGCGGTCCACGCTGGAAAAGTTGACGCCAGGGGCATGCCAGATGGAGATCACGTCGCCCGCCGTCGTGCTCTCAAAATTCTGGTAATGCTCGCTCATAGCGTTGAACGAGTAACCATCGGTGGTGTTGGAGAGGAAGGCCTGAGACTTCACTTCTGAGTTGACTGCCTGGTTGAAATACTCGTTGAAAGCCAGGCGGTAGACGAAAGAAGTCAAATAGTCGATCTGCGTGACTCCCCGGATGTGGTGCGGCAAAGCGTCTTCTGAGTTCAGGCGAATGTCCTGACCTCCCTGGTTCACCGGTGGAAAGCCGAAGCCACGATCGAACATAGCGGAGTAATTCAGGTTGATGTAGGAATCCTCATTGGGACGGGAGCGGAATTCTCCGTGCGGGGCCCAGCCACGAATTGAATAGTACTCGGTACCGAGAGTGACATCGTTGCTGCGATCAGGAGCCCAATAGAAGGACTCTCCGGCGGTCAACCCTTTGGCCGAAGAGGTGCCGATGGTAGGAATCATGAAGCCGGACTGCCGGCCCAGGCGTTCCACTGGGTGTGTTGCAAAAGGAAAATAAAACACAGGAATGCCTTTCAGGCGAAACTCGCTGTTGTAGATCTTCGCATCGCCTCCCACGTCGACGACTACCTTGTGAGCGTTAAATTGCCACTTGGGATGCGGTAGTTCGCAGGTGGTTACGGTTCCGTCGTATACGACATAATGATCGGGGCCATCTTTCTCGACCTTTTTCCCCGTGAAAGCGAAGGGATTTGAGGACGTGAGAATTGTGCGCGTGCCGTGCAGTCGCACGCCGGTGGTTCCAACCACGCTATAGAAAATCCCCGCCTGCGTGCGAATGTTGTATTTGCCGTGGCTGGCCTCAATGTGTTCATCATTGGGGCCGCCCTCGAGTACTACATGACCCTCTGCTTCGGCATCACCGGTCTGGGAATTGTAGGTGACCTGGTCGGCGTAGAAGTTGTAATTTCGATAATGGATTTCGGCCTGGCCACGCAACTTGAATACGGGTCCAACCTTCTCCTGCTCAAGCGCACGGATGGTGATTTCCTCCTGGCTTGCAGCGGAGGGATCGGCGGGCAACGATGCGTTAGAGCCTGGGTCCCTGGAAGCGGGAGTGGAATCTGCGAAAACCAGCCGGCTGCCTCCTGCGGCAGGCAGCAAAAACAAGTAACTGAGGAAAATCGCCGTAATAAGGAATCGTGTGCGAGAGCTCATCGGAAGCGCACGAATATCCCACTGACGAACGGTCGCAAGGGGTATCTTCGTGACGTTAGCACGCTTGCTGCTGATTGAGCAAAGTCGGCCACCAGATTTTTGTGGCGATCTTCAGGCGAATTGATTCATACTGCAATTGCTCTCTGGCGTTCTTCTAACGTTCCGTAATGTCCTGTCCCCGCTGCAGTGGTGTGTGCCGCTGCGACCCAGCCACTCGTTTCGAAAGTCGCCTACGCTTTGAACCGGATACCGAACTTGATCGCGAGGCGAATACCCGTGCGGAGCTCTCTTCCGAAGGCGCGAGTGGTCGTGGTGTGTTCGCAGCTGGCATGGAAGCGGAGATGGCGGCGCCGCGCAACCCACGTCAGAAGTTTGTCGTAGATGCCCAAAAACCTGAGTCACCAAAACTTTATGCCGGAGATGAGTCCGATGATGCGACCGCGGTGCCGCCAAGGGGAGCCGATATTGGAAGTCGGAACGGACAATCGGAAGCGGCAATCAGCATTTCCGGAGCGGCTGCTAGCACGGTAAATACTTACGTTGAGGATGTCGCCAAAAAGGATTGCGGCACCACAGGTCTGAACAGCGGCATTTCGCAAGACATGGAGCCGTGGAGGCAAGAACTGGCGGCCAGGCTGGACCGGTATCGATCCCGCCGAAAGCCAAAGGCACCCCGTTATCCTTCGCTTAGGCTCAGGTTCGATCCACAAGAGCCGGCCAGGACCGAGACCGCAAGCTCGTCGATTCCGGTCACCAGCTCGGAGGCGGTTGCGGTCAGAAGCCCCGAGGCGCCGAGCATGTGCACAGCGCAGATACCCGAGGCCCAAACTCGCAGTGAGCGCGCGCAAGTAGAGGCAGAAAATAAGCACCCGGTCCCAAAACCCAGTCGCGAACTCCCGCCCAACTCCGTGCCCGAACCATGGGGCAAACTGATCGAGTTCCCGCGTTTTGGGCCCTCTTCGGCTATTGGAGATGAACTCGCCGATCCCATCATGGATCAACCACGCATCCTGGAAGTGCCCGAGATTGCGCCGCCGCCCCCGGCACTGGGCGGCATCATGATCGAAACCGAAGCAGATGAAGAGCCGCCAAAGCGGCCGGGCATTGACATTCCGCTCCGCACTGCGTCAGTTGAGCGCCGATTGTTTGCCACCGCAATAGATGGGCTGACTGTGCTTCTGGGAGTGGCTCTATTCGCTTACGTCAGCCTGCGAGTGAGCGCCCTTTTCGCGGTCGGTATCAATGTGTTGCCACTGCCGGAGCTTGCTGGAATTCTCGCTGGAGTTGCCGCGGTCCTCTGGGCGACATATCAATACATGATGATGGTGTACACGGGCAACACGCCTGGCCTGAGACTCGCGAAACTGCAGGTGAGCTGTTTCGATGGGCGTGCAGTCGGGCGGCCATTAAGGCGCTGGCGCGTCCTGGTTTCATTCCTGTCAGTTGGCTCGCTGGGTATGGGCTATGCATGGTTCTTTCTCGACGAGGATTCTCTCTGCTGGCACGACCGCATGACGCATACCTACTTGGGACCCGCCCCTGGGCAAGGCGCGGCCTCGGACACTGCCACTGAGGAACTCTAACCTGCATTGCAAATCAAGGCTTCTTAATCCTCACTGGCTTCATCCAAATGCGCTTGCATTTGAGGAATTCACCTGACTTTCAAACGGGTTGAGTCCTTCACTGGCACATTTCCTATATGCTATCTTCCAGAGGTTTACCCGAAGAGGTTTTTCGGACGGCAAGTTTGCGGGGTCCTGGGTGCAAAGGGCCGCAGTGCAGGTAAATGTCTACCTTTCTGGAAAGTCCGAAGCGGCCCGCGGTAAAGGTCTTCGTTGCCACAACGGTAATGTTGACCTTCATTTCGTTTTGGCGAGCCGCCGCCATTGTTCTTGCTGATTTAGCCTCGTCGGCTTATTACGTGGCGGGCGATGCGGAAAAGGTGATTGGCAAGAGCGCTCCCTGGTTCATTCTCGCCGTCATGCTGTTCAGTTACGCAGTACGTGCGCTCTACATCGAGTCGAGCGCCATGTTCGTTCGCGGCGGTGTATACCGCGTAGTGAAAGAGGCGTTGGGAAGTTCTCTCGCTAAATTCTCAGTCTCGGCGCTGCTGTTCGATTATGTTCTGACAGGCCCCATCAGCGCAGTTTCGGCAGGGCAGTACCTTGCAGGTTTCATACAGGATCTCAGCGGGTACCTGCATCATCCCATCACATTCTCGCAGAACTATTTTTCGGCGGTATTTGCGGTGCTCGTCACGTTCTATTTCTGGTGGAAGAACACCCAGGGGATTCACGAATCGAGCCAGAGGGCGCTGCAAATCATGGCGATTACCACCGTGATGGTGGTCATCCTGATCCTTTGGTGCACGATCACGATTTTCAAGACAAATATCCAGATCCCACCGAACCCGCTGCGTCCGGGGGTAGTGAAACTAGACCACGAATCTCTCGGATGGCTGTTCGGGTCGTTTGCCACTAAATTCACCTGGATCATCATGCTGGTCGGCTTCGGACACTCGGTGCTAGCCATGAGCGGCGAAGAGACACTAGCCCAGGTGAACCGCGAGATTGCGCACCCCAAGCTTAAGAATCTTCAGAAGACCGGGCTCGTCATTTTCATCTACAGCCTGCTGTTTACCTCGCTGGTCTCCTTCTTCGGGGTCATGATCATTCCCGACAGCGTGCGCCCCAGTTATTTCGCGAACCTGATCAGCGGTATTGCGATTTACCTGGTCGGCCCCACCACACTGAAGCTGTTGTTTCGCGCATTCGTGGTGCTTGTTGGTGTGTTGATCCTCGCGGGTGCGCAAAACACGTCCATAGTGGGAGCCAACGGCGTTCTGAATAGGGTCGCGGAGGATGGCGTCCTGACCGACTGGTTCCAAAGGCCGCATTCGCGATTCGGGACCAGCTATCGCATCATCAATCTTATCGTTGGATTGCAGATATTTACCATTCTGGCTAGTGGAGGCAACGTCTACAAACTGGCGGGACTCTATGCCTTCGGGGTGATCTGGAGTTTCGCCATGAACTCCCTCGCCGTCCTGGTGTTGCGCTTCACTGAGCCAGAGAACCGCGCCTGGAAGGTGCCCGGCAACCTGCATATCGGCAAGACTGAGATTCCTTTCGGGCTGTTGGTGATTTCGGCGGTGCTGTTCATGACCGCCACGGTGAATTTGTTTACGAAGCACGAAGCTACGATCGCGGGCGTCACCTTCAGCGCGGTATTTTTTGTGATCTTCACAGTTTCGGAGCGGCAGGTCGCACGAGAACGACACGGAAAACCGGAACAACTCGACCAGTTCAGGATTTACGGCAACCAGGAGCTGGGCAGCGGCGCGATGGGGGTGCGGCCTGGGAATATTCTGGTGGCGGTGAGGGATCCACGAAATCTTTACTACCTTCGCAATATTCTGTCGCGGACCGATACCACGAAGCAGGATGTCGTGGTCATGAGCGCGCGGCTGTTTCATCGGGAACCCACATTCAGCGGCAGCACGGTGATGGATACCAGCGAGGTTTTCGACCAATACGAGCAGGAGTTGTTTACGTCAGTAGTGGCGGTGGCGGAAAAGGAAGGCAAACCGGTTTCGCTACTCGTGGTACCGGCTAGCGATGTTTTCGAAGCCATCGTGGTCACGGCACAGCGCCTCAGTTCCAGCCGCATCGTTTGCGGCCTTTCCAACAAGCTGGCGGCGGACGAACAGGCAAAGCTGACGGGAGATGCCTGGGAGCGGTTGCCCGAACCCCGGCCGCGCCTTGTACTGGAAATTCATGCTCCTGATGGAACCGTCCGCGAGTACCCATTGGGCCCGCATGCCCCGCGTATGCGTCCCGAAGACTTGGAACTCATGCACAAGGTGTGGTTGGATGTAACTTCGGATCCGAAATTTGCAGGAGCTCATCACTATCACGTGGTGAAGCTCGCACTCGAAGAACTTCAGCACGAGCTCCACAGTGACAAGAGGGGCGAAGTCCTTAACAAGCTCATGGATGAGTTGCATCGCGCGCACGTGGAGTCTAATCCGCCCCCGCCTGAGTAATGTGGTTCAGGGGTTGGCCGATCCGGCAGCGCACGGCACATCAACCTCTGCCCGGGTTTTGCCCCAACCGCTCAGGCACGCTGCATGTCTGCTAACATCTTCCTGTGACCGCGAAATCGGATGTGCGAGTGCGTTTTGCGCCGTCGCCGACCGGGCAACTGCACGTCGGAAACGCGCGCACGGCGCTATTCAACTGGCTGTTTGCCCGCCAGAGTGGCGGGACCATGGTGCTGCGCATCGAGGATACGGACGTCGATCGCAGTGAGGCGCGGTACGAAGACCAGTTAGTTGCCGACTTGAAGTGGATGGGAATCGACTGGGCCGAGGGACCGGATGTGGGTGGACCGTACGTCCCTTACCGCCAATCGGACCGGCTCGATATTTACCGGCACCACGCTGAGCGCCTGCTCGACGACGGGAAAGCCTACCTGTGTTTCTGCACAGAAGAGGAATTGCAGGCGGAACGGGAACTGGCGCAAGTAGAGCATCGGCAGATCGTATATTCGGGGAAGTGCCGGGCTATCGATCCTGCAGAGGCCAAGCGGCGGAGAGCTGCGGGCGAGACGGGCGCGATCCGGCTTCGCATCCCCGAGCACCCCATCCGTTTTCACGACATCGTGCGGGGCGACGTGGAATTTTCGAATGAAGTGGTGAGCGATCCCATCATCCTAAGGTCGAGCGGCATGCCGGTTTACAACTACGTCGTGGTAATCGACGATGCGCTGATGAAAATCACCCACGTGATCCGGGGCGACGATCACATCTCAAACACGCCGAAGCAAGTGGCGCTCTATGAGGCGCTGGGGTGGCCCGTGCCGGAGTTTGCGCACTTGTCGACCATCCTGGGCAGTGACCGCGAGCGACTTTCGAAACGGCACGGTGCAACCTCAATCGCGAATTTCCGCGAAATGGGTGTGCTTCCGGAAGCACTTCTAAATTACTTGGCACTGCTGGGATGGGCGCCTACAGGCGGTACGCGAGAGATTTTCACCCGCGAAGAGTTGACGAACGAATTCGATCTGAAGCGGGTGACGCCGTCTCCCGCGGTCTTCGACATGGAGAAGCTCTACTGGCTGAACCGGCACTACATCAAGCAGGCGCCTCCTGAGCGCATTCAGAAACTCGCGCTGCCGTATTACGAGCGAGCGCTAGTCGGTGGAATCACGGAGGCCACGGGGGTGCAGTCATCGGAGCGGCAGGGATGGGATCCTCCCCAGGCGGTTGTTGATTGGTTCGGCAAAGTGACGCAACTGCTCGCTCCGTACGTGGACCGGTTCGATCAGTTGCCGGAAAAGGCTGGTTTTCTGTTTCGGTATGATGCGCGGGCGGTGATCACGTCGGCTGAAAACGCGGAAGTATTGCGCTGGCCGCATACCGACGCCGTCATTTCGCGATTCACATTCAAGATTCTGGAGCACGAATCGGCGAGCGCCGGGAAACTGACCGCCGAGGAATTCAAGCACATCATCAACCAGGTGAAGGCCGAAAGCGGCGCGAAGGGCAAAGAACTGTTCCACCCCATACGGGTGGTGGTGACCGGAGCGCCTTCGGGACCGGATTTCGACCGCGTGGTGCCGATCATCGAAGAGGGCAGCCGATTGCCTCTGCCTAGGCACGTGCTCAGCGTTTGCGAGCGGGTTCAGGCTTTCGGGAAAGTGCACAGCTCACAGCCGCAGAGTGCATAACGGTGGCGGACCTCCTATCCAGTTACAAAAAAAGCCCCGGTGCTGAGCCGGGGCTTTGCTTAATATAATGAACTCACGCCTACCGGGTTGCAGGCTGGACGTCAGGCATGTCAGCGTGAGTGCCGTGGCAGCACGCCATGGCAGTTTGCTCACCAGCGTCAGCTTTTTCGCAACACCTCGCTCCAGAAGAGCAGCAATCGCCGGTCTTCTGCCTGGACTTATCCTTCATAGCAGCGCGCATGCAGGCCATCGCACCTTTATCGCAGCAAGCTTTAGCGTTCTTTGCGCCGCAGCACGACTTCGCATCTTTACCAGCACAGCAGCCCTTTGCCTGCATATCCTTGCCGCTGCAGCAGGAGTTCGTGACTGCATTCTTGCCGGCACAACAAGCCATTGATTCGTGTCCGTTCTTAGTTGCCGTTTCATGCTGGCAACAGCCTTTGCCTTGCTGGCAGGCTGGCTTCTCGGGCGCGGCCGGATTGATGGCTTCCGCCTTAGGTATAGGGGCGGGAGTGTTCTGGGTTGAGTTCTGGGCCGGCGAAAAAAGCGAGAAAGTAAGAACCAGAGTGATAAGCATCGATTTCATAAATGATCTCCTATGATGCACTGCGTTGAGCCGTTAATAGACTAAACCACGCCAGAGGTTGGTAGCGCAGCAGCAGTATCAAATGCGAAGAATTGCGGCCAACAAGTAGTAGTCGGGACCAGCCCTGGTTTCGCGGGTAGGTGCGACTGCCCGCCGATCATTGGATGTGCACGTGCAGAAAGCACTCTTGTCTGTAGAAGCGCCGTTATGATCGCCAAATGCGCCGGTTCGCAACGGCAGTACCGGCGTTCGTTCATGACCGGGGCTTACGCAGCAACGATGGTCTTCGCAGGGGCGGCTCTCAGAGTTCACCTGAAGCTTGTGTGGGAAGCGTACTGCCCGATGTGTTTTCGGACAGCATCCGTGAGAGCCTGGCATGCGGTGCAGATCGGCTCGCGCAAGCTGCCCAAGACCGGCAAAGGAGACAATGATCGTACAGGTCAAAACCACGCACAGAATGTAATGCCTCGTTATGGAGCGGCAATGAGACATGGCTCGCTGAAAGCAAAGTATCGCAGCCCATGACATAGGGGTCTGTGACCTGAATCACAAGCCGTGTAATTGTGGGCGTAAGCCGACGCCTAGCGTTTAAGAAGGTCTTGTAAAGCGTTCCTCAGCTCGGGGAACTGGAACCGGTAATGACTGGCGAGCAATTTCTCGGGTTCGACTTTTTGACTGGCGAGCAAAAGCTCGTCCGCCATTTGGCCGAAAACCAGGCGTGCGGCGAAGGCGGGCATGGGGAGGATGGCAGGGCGGCAGAGCACGGAAGCCAACGTACTGGTGAACTCGGCGTTGGTTACCGGGCCGGGCGCCACGAAATTCACGGGACCCGAAAGCTCATTGGTTTGCAGGACGTGATTCACGCCGCCGATCCAATCCTGAATGTGAATCCAACTCCACCACTGCCGGCCATTGCCGATGTTGCCGCCGAGCCCGAGGCGAAAGGGACGAAGCATCTTGTCCAGGGCGCCGCCGGATGCGCTCAACACGAGTCCAGTGCGCACGTGAACCGTCCGGATACCTACGTCGATCGCTGGCGCGGACGACCCCTCCCACTCCCTGCATACTCCGGAAAGAAAATCATTGCCGGAGGAACTGTTTTCTCTCAGCAATTCATCACCGCGATTGCCGTAATAGCCGATGGCAGAGGAAGTCACGAAAATTCGCGGTCGCGAGCTGGCGCCCGCTAAAGCTTGCGCGAGATTGCGCGTACCCTGTACGCGGCTGTCTCGTATCTTGCGTTTTTTGTCGTCGGTCCAGCGGCCGACAATGCTTTCGCCCGCGAGATGGACGACGGCACTAAATCCCGACACCGATGGCGGCGCGAGCGGCTTGGCGGGATCCCAACTGATCTGATCCTCTCCTCGCGCAGGACCCCGCACCAGCCGCATGACTTCATACCCTTTTTGGCGGAGCGATGGCACAAGGGCGATACCCAGCGGTCCTGATGAGCCGCTCACCAACACTCGAGATTGCGCCGGAGCCATGGCCAGTAAATGTAGCAGATAAGCGACAAGTAGATTCGGGTCGGATCGCGCCCGTATGCTCACCTATCGACAACAACCCCAGCTACTTACAGCGCCCTAGCTTTCCAAACAGTGGACATATAATCAGGAAAGAAGGCCCCCAAGGGCGGCGCGTAGCAAGCGGTTGGCCCTGATTGAGGCGGCCAAGCTCCCGGAAATTGTTATTTCCTCTCGGGCTATAATCCTTTATGGCGACTCTGCGCCAACAGATCGCAACCGGTGTCCTTACCGTCACCCGCTTCCGGGATTTAATGAAAATCCTGCGGACGAACCGGCCAAATGACGATCTATCCATTGTTAAGCGGGCCTACGACTTTTCCAATAAACATCATGCGGGGCAGAGCCGCGCGTCGGGCGAGCCGTACCTGGTGCATCCACTGGAAGTAGCGCACGTGCTGGCCGAGATGAAGATGGATCCTATTTCCATCGCCGCCGGCCTGTTGCACGATTCGGTCGAAGATACCTCGGTGACGGTTGTCGACATTCGCAAAGAGTTTGGCGAGCAGGTGGCACACATCGTCGAAGGCGTTACCAAGATCAGCGCAATTGATTTCTCTTCTCGTGAAGAACAGCAGGCGGAAAACCTGCGCAAGATGATGCTGGCCATGGTCGACGATATCCGGGTTGTGCTGATCAAGCTGGCCGACCGACTCCATAACATGCGCACCCTCGAGCACCTCCCGGCGGATCGACAGCATAAGATCGCGCGCGAGACCCTGGACATCTATGCCCCGATCGCGCATCGACTGGGCATGGGCAAGATCCGCGGAGAGCTTGAGGATTTGGGGTTCCGCTACTTCGACCCCATTTCGTACCAGCAGGTGCAAGAGGCCATCGAATCGCGGCGCAAACAAGGAGAGGAATTCCTGGCGCGGGTGGAGGGGCTGCTGCGCGACAAGCTGAAGGAGGCGGGCATCACCGCGAAAGTAGAGAGCCGCACCAAGCGCCTTTATAGCGTGCACAAGAAGCTTCAGCGGCAGAGAATAGGCGTGGACCAGGTGTACGACCTCTACGCCATGCGGGTGATTACGAATTCAGTGCAGGATTGTTACGCGGTGTTGGGGATCATTCACAACCTCTGGCGGCCGGTGCCGGGCAGGATCAAGGACTTCATCGCCATGCCGCGGCCGAATTTTTATCAATCGCTGCATACGTCCGTCATTACCGAGGAGGGAGACACGTTCGAGGTGCAGATCCGCACCGAAGAGATGCACAAGATGGCGGAAGAGGGAATTGCCGCTCACTGGAAATACAAAGATGGGCCGGTTTCCGCGAAAGACGAGCAGCGGCTCGCGTGGCTACGGCAGGTGGTGGAATGGCAACGCGACGTCTCCGATCCCAACGAATTTCTTGCGACCCTGAAAATTGACCTTTACCCCGAAGAGGTGTACACGTTTACGCCGAAGGGCAAGGTGGTGGTCCTGCCACGAGATTCCACCCCGATTGATTTTGCCTACTCCATTCACACCGAAGTGGGGCATAGCTGCGTTGGCGCGAAGGTGAACGGGCGCATGGTGCCGCTGCGTTACAAGCTGCACAGCGGAGATATCGTGGAAATCCTTACGCAGCCGGGACACAAGCCGAGCCGCGACTGGCTGGCGGTGGTCAAGTCGTCACGTTCGCGCAACAAGATCAAGCACTGGCTGAATGTTCATCAGCGGGAGCGGGCGATTGAAATCGGGCGCAAGCTGATTGAGAAAGAAGCGCGCAAGTACAGGGTCGCGCTTAAGGAAATCAAGGAAGAAGACCTGCAAAAGATCGCGTCGGATTACGGCTTGGGACGTCCTGACGACTTGATGGCAGGCATCGGATACGGTAAGTATTCTGCGCGTAGTGTGCTCGCGCGGATGGTGCCGGCGGGCACCCAGCCGGCAGCGGAAGGCGTTGCCGCCGAGGCGAACGCATTCAGCAACGTGGTGCGACGGGTATTCGGGGGCGACAGCAACGCCATCTCCGTCAAAGGTCATGGCGATCTGTTGGTGTATCGCGCGCGTTGTTGTAATCCCATCAAAGGCGAGCCGATTGTGGGCTATGTGACGCGGGGCAAGGGCGTGGCGGTACACACTGTCACCTGTCCGAACGTCACCAACCTTATGTACGAAGCCGATCGCCGTATCGATGTGCAATGGGGACATGAAAAGGATACTCCGGCCAATGCCTATCCTGTGAAGCTCACATTATTCTGTGACGATCGCGCCGGGATGCTGAAGCAGATCACGGCCGTGATCAGCGACACCAACACCAACATTCGCAACATCGAGGCGCGCACCGGGAACGGGCAGGCCAATATTGATGTCGTGCTGGACATTGCCGATCTTAAGCATCTGCAAAGCATCATCAACGGCGTGCGCAAGATCCCCGGCATCCACGACGTGCAGAGATTGCAGAAGATCTGAGTTCGGAGGAATGATGAAAGAAGTGATCACTACAAGCGATGGACCCAAGGCCATAGGTCCTTACTCGCAAGCAGTCAAGGCGAATGGATTTGTTTTTGTCTCAGGACAGGTGGCGATCGATCCGGTCACAAACACGTTGTTGTCGGGTGATGTCGGCTTCCAGACCGACCGGGTGCTGAAGAATGTAGTGGGAATTCTTCAGGCCGCCGGGACCAGCCTGGACAAGGTTGTGCGATCTACCGTGTTTTTAAAAAATATGAATGACTTTGTCGCCATGAATGAGGTGTACGGCAGGTACTTCCAAACCGCCGCCCCGGCGCGTTCTACCGTGGAAGTCGCGAGGTTGCCCAAGGACGTGCTGGTAGAGATTGACGTGATCGCGCTGGCGTAGGAGCGGCTTTAGATTGAAGATTTTAGATTCCAGTTGGCGGCGTTGTTGAATTCAATCAACCGCTTCCTGTTCTGCTTCAGGGTTGAAATCTAAAATCTGCAATCTGAAATCCACACAACGTTTCCAGGAGCAAAACGGATGCACAAATATGTGTTCATGCTCATGATGTTTGTCACTGTTGCCGGAATGGCGGCATTGGGCCAAAAGAGTTCGACCAGCGCGCCGACTAAAGTGACGGGCGAACCCACAAAATTGCCAAGCGGGCTAGAGTACTGGGATATCAAGCAGGGAACCGGTGCGACCGCGGAAAAGGGACAGAAGGTCACGGTCCACTACACCGGATGGCTGACGAGCGGGAAGAAATTTGATAGTTCGGTTGACGCCGGACGCCCGTTTAATTTCACGCTCGGCGCCGGCCAAGTCATCAAGGGCTGGGACGAGGGTGTCGCCGGCATGAAGGTGGGCGGCAAACGCCAGTTACGGATTCCGCCTGACATGGCCTATGGGCCCAGCGGGTACCCACCGGTAATCCCCCCAAACTCGACGCTGATTTTCGATGTGGAGCTGCTGGGAGTAAAGTAGCGCTTCGACTACAGAAGCACAAGGACAGGATGAGTATCTTCTCTGTGCTTCAGTGTCTCAGAGGTGAAGTTTGGGTACGGCGCTTAGGCCTTGACCACTTTGCCGCTGCGCAGGCAGGAAGTGCAGACGCGCATGCGCTTAGTGCCGCCGCCTACCTTCGCGCGAACTGGGCGCAAATTGACATTCCAGCGCCGCTTGCTCACGTTGTGGGCGTGGCTGATGTTGTTACCGGTGAGCGGCTTCTTGCCGCAGACTTCACATACCTGTGCCATCGACTTCTCCAGAGGTTTGGAACTGACGGGTAAAACATAGATTCTACCTGATTTCCGGCGAATTGGCCAAGGCGCCAGCAACGGTGTCGAGTCGTGCGATACTGAAACCATGGCAGTTTCAGCAGACCCCAAGGCGGTGAAAGTGAATTTGACCGCCGGTACCGGGGTTGAAATCGAGTGGAAGGACGGCCATAGGTCCAGCTACACATTCCCATACCTCAGGGACGCGTGTCCGTGCGCTATGTGTGACGACGAGCGCGGGAAGGCAGGGCGCCTGCCGGGAGAGCCAGCCAAGCCCGCGCCAGGTGCGCTGCCCATGTTCAAGCCCGCAGCCAAACCGCTATCGGCCGAGCCAGTCGGGAAATATGCGATCAAGTTCAACTGGAACGATGGCCACGAACTTGGCATTTATTCGTGGAATTTCTTGCGCGATTGGTGTCCTTGCGTCGAATGTAAGGCCGCACGGACTCCGGTGAAAGCCGGATAACGGAATTTTCCATTTGCAGGTAGCAGCACACTTGTCTTTCCTCGATCAGCTCAATCCGCAACAACGCGAAGCAGTGGAAACGACCGAAGGTCCCGTCCTGATCCTTGCCGGCGCGGGCAGCGGAAAAACGCGCGTCATCACCTTTCGCATTGCGCACCTGATCGAAAACGTCGGCGTCATGCCAGAGTCCATTCTGGCCATGACGTTCACCAACAAGGCTGCGACGGAAATGGGGGAGCGCGTCGAGAAACTGGTCGGCGGATTGTCCATCGCAAAGCCGGTCATCTCGACTTTCCACTCGTTCTGCGTGCGCGTGTTGCGGCGCGACATCGACAAGCTGCAGATTCCTTCGGCAGTTCCCGGCGGCCCACCCATCGGGCTTACGCGGCAGTTTGTCATTTATGACGAAGCAGACCAGCAGCAACTGGTGAAGGGCATCGTGCGGCGCATGGGACTGGATGATAAGCAACTCACGCCGCGCACCGTGTTGGGCAGGATTTCCTGGGCGAAGAACCACATGCTCGATCCCCAGGAGATTTACTTGCAGTCGGGCGATCCGCAGACAGAGAAGGTCGCGCACATCTACGAGGAATATCGCAAGGAGTTGCGCAAGGCGAATGCACTGGACTTTGATGACTTGCTGCTGGAAACCGTGCGCCTGCTGAAAGCGGTTCCTGAAGTGCGCGACTACTACAACCGCCGTTTCCAGTACATCCTGATCGACGAGTACCAGGACACCAATCGTCCGCAATATGAACTCATGCGCATGCTGGCCGCCACGCGGCACAACGTCTGCGCGGTCGGCGATGAAGACCAGTCGATCTATTCCTGGCGCGGTGCGGACATCCGCAACATTCTGGAGTTCGAGAAGGATTTTCCCGAAGCCAAGATCATTCGCCTGGAGCAGAACTACCGCTCGACCCAGAACATTCTCCAGGCAGCGTCGGCGGTGGTGGCGAATAATCTCCGCCGAAAAGGCAAGAACTTGTGGACTTCACGTCAGGGCGGCTCGAAGATCGGCTACTACGAGGCGCCCGACGGAGAAAACGAGGCGCTGTTTGCGGCCGACTTCATATCTCGTTACCTCCGGGAAGCGCTGGAGCGCGGGGAGAACTCTCGGGCCGCGGTGCTGTATCGCACCAATTCGCAGTCGCGTCTGTTTGAAGAGGCCATGCGGCGCTACCAGTTGAAATATCACGTTGTCGGCGGATTTTCCTTCTACGAACGCGCCGAGATCAAGGACATGATCTCGTATCTAAAGGCCATTCAGAACCCGGATGATTCAATCGCATTGCTCAGAGTCATCAACACGCCAACACGGGGGATCGGCAAGACCACACTGCAGACGATCGAAAACGTGGCATTGGAAACGGGACTCTCGTTGTGGGGCGCTATCGGGGAGGTGGTACAGAGACAGTTGCTGCCACCGCGGGCACTGGCTGCGCTCACAAGTTTCCGCGATCTGATCGAAGATGCGCGTGCCATGGCAGTGGGTACTTACGTCGAGCGACTGCAGCAAACGGCGCAGCTGGAAGCATCTGCCGAGCAGGCACTCGAAATCGCGGGAGCCGCGGGAGACGACACGGAGTTCGACCCCACCGCTTTCGATACAGCGGCTTTCGACTTCGGCGATCCGGAAGATACACAGGAAGAAATCTCGAAGCAAGCTCCCATCGCGGACATCAGAATGGCGGACGCAGTTGGTCACCTAGAGGGCGAGAAGGCGGAAGAGGGTTTCCGCGCCCCCGGTGGTCCGGCGAGTACGGCGGAGGTGCTCAAGTTCCTGATCGATCGTACCGGCTACATCAAGCTGCTCGAAGAAGAGGACACGCCGGAAGCTTACTCGCGCATTGAGAACCTGCGCGAACTGGTCAACGCTGCCATGGATTCCAAAGACCGCGGCGAAAGTCTCGATGAATTTCTCGATCATGCCGCCCTGGTCAGCGATGCTGATCAATACGACGCAGGAGCGCAGATCACACTCATGACCTTGCATTCCGCAAAGGGGCTGGAATTCCCGGTCGTCTTCCTTTGTGGGCTCGAGGAAGGTCTCTTCCCGCACTCCCGCACCATGCTGCAGCCCGATGACATCGAGGAAGAGCGCCGCCTGTGCTACGTCGGGATGACCCGGGCTATGGACACGCTGATCGTGTCGCGTGCCGTGTACCGGCGGAGGTATGGGACCGATCTGCCCGAGGCCAGCGTGCCATCGCGCTTTCTGGAAGAAATACCGACGGAACTCATCGAGGATGTTGGCTCGCCGAGACCGCGCCGTTCAGAATACTCGCGGACGATGAATGAATCACGCACCTCGTTCGTGGGCAACCCCCGCCAAGAACACGATCACAGTGGCGGACATTACGACTACGAAAACGAAGATCAGAGCGCGAGTTGGAACCGAGGCAATTCGCCGAGCAAGCCGAAAGTCCCAGCGCCCGCCGGCAGCCGTTACAATTCCATCGACAACATTGCCGAGTTCTTCGCGTCTCGCGGGAAAAAGTTCCACCTTCCGCGAGTGCCTGTCGAGGAGCCCACTGGTAAGCGCGGATTTCGTCCCGGCCAGCGGGTCCGCCATCCCAAATACGGTGAGGGAACGGTCTACCGGCGCGAGGGAGAAGGTGAAGAGGCGAAGATTACGGTACAATTTCCCAGATTCGGATTGAAGAAACTAGTGGAGAAGTACGCTCAGCTCGAGAAAGCGTAAGACGGGTTTCAGCTTCTCGCGATGAGTTTCAGATGCAGTCTGCTATAGGCGAACTACCGTCGCCGCCGGCAGACCCGTTAGTGCAAACAAATTACGAGGAACTGATCATCATTCATGGCAAATACCAAGACACTCAGCAAGGAAGAGCGTAAGCAGGCCAAGCGCACCGCACGTAAGAAGCGCGCGACCACCAAGCCGCTCGCCAAGCGCGATTACCCGCGCGGCTCGAAAAAGCGCAAAGTGAAGAAGCTGGTACGCGGACAATCGAAGCGGTAACGAGCTTTGACCTTCAGCATTCAGCATTTCAGCCGGGCCGACCCGTTGTTTCGAAGCCAGCCCGGCTGCGTGCTAAACCCATGTGAACCCTAGTCGTGGCGCGAATGCCGAGAGTTGGCGTTAGCCTATGACGCGTAAACACGCCGGGAGGTGGTCCGATGCGTCGGAAGGGTTCAGTTCGTTCAATCGTCTTGCTGATCGCCGTACTCACCCTATCTACCCCCTTTCTTCACGCCCAATTCGAATTCAGGACTGGTGTACCGATTGCGGGAGAGCCCTACCACATAGCTTTCGGGGACTTCACCGGAGATGGTAAGCAGGATGCTGCTGTGACTCTCTACGGCAGCAACAGCGTGGCCGTTCTTCTCGGCAATGGTGATGGGACATTCAAGGCACCAACGGTCTATTCGGTCGGAGTCAACCCGGAGTTTATCTCCGCTGCGGACCTTAGGCAAAAAGGGATTCTGGATCTGGTTGTCTCGACCCTCCCCGAAGGTTTCAGTGTCTTACTTGGACGGGGCGATGGGACATTCTCCTCCGCGCAACCGTTTTCGCTGCCCGGAAGTGTCTACTTCCTGGCAACAGCGGATTTTAACAATGACGGGTTCCCCGACATTTACGCGTCCGTCGACTCGGTATCCTGCGCTTGTATTTCCGTACTTCTCGGCAATGGCGATGGAACATTTCGTCCTCCGATCAACACCCAATTGCCAATGCCCACCTATGTTGCCGCCGCCGGGCACTTCACCACTAGCGGCAACATGGATGTGGTTGCCGGTGAAACCACCGGGGGTTCCGATTCCATTCAAATGCTCCTGGGCAATGGCGATGGCACCTTTCGGCTCGGCGCGAGTTACAGCACCTCGTCTTCCCCAAACGACATGGCCATTGCCGACTTCAATAACGACCAGAATATGGACGTTGCCGTCGACTTGCCCTTATCTGGGCAGGTCACGATTTTCCTGGGGAACGGCGAAGGCACGCTTCAACAACGTTCCATTGTTCCGGCCTCATTTCCGGCTGTCATCCAGTCTGCCGATTTCAACCACGACGGCAACACGGACTTCGTCATAACCACGGGGCTTTATTCAAACATCGCCAGCGTATTCCTGGGCAATGGCGATGGAACGTTCCGCTCGTTCACCAATTTTCAAGCGGGAGGTGGCGCGGGCTCGTTCCCCACCGACATGAATGGCGATGGCCTGATTGATTTAGTGGTTGCGAACTATTTCGGAAATGCCGTGGTCACTCATCTGAATACCGGGGTTGTCAGTTTTTCCCCCTCCACTCCCCTCACTTTCAAGACCCAGAAGGTAGGCACCACCAGCCAGCCCCAGGTCGTAACCCTGACGAACACGGGCACGGCCACCCTCAACATAGGTTCGATGAAAGTGACGGGCCAGTTCGGGATGAAGACTTCCTGCCGGGCGAAGGTGCAGGCCGGAGGGAGCTGCAAAATCAGCGCAACCTTCTCGCCGCAATCGAAAGGCACGCACTCCGGTACGGTGACGCTTCAGGACAGCGCCTCTTCCAAGCCACAGGTGATTGCGCTCTCCGGAGTCGGCGACTGAAGCATACCTCGCCTGGTCCGGCGACATATGTCCACACTGACCGCTGTAACCACGCTTGCCGCCCTGCGCCACTTTGCATAGAATCGGGGCCAGTACGCCAAAAGGGGCCTCATTGCCACAAGCATCCACCGAACCGTCCAAACAAACGGAACCCCCGTCTTCGAGCAATCAGCTTCTGTGTTGCAAATCGATTGACAAGCTGATCTCCGAGGCGGACGAACCGGAACACCGGCTCAAGAAGACTCTGGGCCCCTGGTCGCTGATGGCGCTGGGGATCGGCGCGATCATTGGTTCGGGAATTTTCGTTCTCACCGGGACGGCGGCGGCCGGGGAACACTTCGAAGCCCCTTCTATTTTGCACGCGCAGGTTCTCGATCTGATCGCCAACTTCCTGCGCACCGGCGGCACAGCGGGCGCGTTGATGCATGGGCGACCTCCAGCCGGGCCTTCTATCGCAATTTCGTTTTTCCTGGTGGCGATCGCGTGCAGCTTTGCCGGGTTGTGCTACGCGGAACTGGCATCGATGATCCCGATTGCGGGCAGCGCTTACACGTATTCATACGCGACATTAGGCGAGATCTTCGCATGGATTATCGGCTGGGACCTGATTCTCGAGTACGTGGTCAGCAACGTGGTCGTGGCCATCGGATTCGGGGCGTACACCAAGTCGCAATTGGCACAATTTGGAGTTCCCCTGCCGGATCGATGGTCAACCCCTGTGTGGGAGTCGGGTCACTGGACAGGGTCTTACTTCAATTTTCCCGCCTTCATAATCGTCTTCATTCTCACCGTCCTGTTGGTGCGCGGGGTGAAAGAATCCGCGGAGGCTAACAATGTGATGGTCGCCGTGAAGATCGGCGCCATCCTGATTTTCCTGGTCGTGGGTGGGATGCTGGTGAGCCCGGCCAACTGGAAACCGTTTGCGCCCTCCGGTTTTGGAGGGATCGTCACTGGCGGGGCGATCGTTTTCTTCACCTACATTGGTTTCGATTCGGTCTCGACGGCGGCGGAGGAGGCTAAGAATCCGCAACGCGATTTGCCCGTCGGAATCATAGGTTCGCTCATTGTCTGCACATTGCTCTACGTGGGCGTATCGGTGGTGCTGCTCGGAATGATGAAGTACACGACGTTTGTTTCGGGCGAGGCGGCGGAAGCGCCCGTGGCTTACGCGCTACAGCATCTGGGCGCCAGCAAGTTCGCGCAGGCGGTGATTGTGCTGGGTGCGTTGATGGGCATGATCTCGTCGTTGCTGGTTTTTCAATATGGTCAGGCGAGAATCTGGTATGCCATGTCGCGCGATGGTCTGTTCCCGCGCATTTTTTCCGCGGTGCACAAGCGCTTCATGACGCCCCACATTTCTACCTGGATCGCGGGTTTCGCGGTAGGTATTCCTGCGGGCATTTTCGCGATCAGTGACGCTGCCGACCTCTCCAATATCGGCACGCTGTTTGCCTTCGTACTGGTCTCGCTTGGAGTGATTCTTCTGCGCAGACGCCAGCCTGACCGCCAGCGCGCCTTCCGCGTGCCGTTCGTGCCCTGGTTCCCTCTGATCTCAATCGTGTTGTGTGGTGGCCTCATGACCGGCCTGACCGTTATCACCTGGATTCGCTTTGTGGTCTGGCTGGGACTGGGGTTGCTCATCTATTATTTTTACAGCCGCCATCACAGCGAATTTGCTGCCGGACAGCGATAGAAATCCGAATGCGCCTTTCGGAATTGGAAGGGCGATCCGATATCACGATCGGCTGCCGTTTCGAAGCTGAGTTTCTCATGGAAACGCCTTCCCCGAGTGCTTTGATCCTTTCTCTTCCAAAGGCCGAGCTGCACCTGCACCTGGAGGGTTCCATCGAGCCGGACACGCTTCGCGAGTTGATTCGCCGTCACGGGAGTGCGGCGGAGGCGGACGAAGTTGAGCGTTTATACGAGTACCGCGATTTCCCCGGCTTCCTGACAGCATTCAAGAACATCACCGCACATCTGAGAACGCCCGAGGACTACGAATTCATTACGTATGCGCTGATGCAGCAGTTGCGCAAGCAAAACGTTCTGCATGCCGAAGTCATCGTTTCGGTTGGCGTGTGTCTCTGGCGGAAGCAGGACTTTGCCGCAATCTTCGAAAGTTTGGAGCGTGGTCGCGAGCGCGGAGAGCGCGACTTTGGCGTTTCCTTGTTATGGATTTTCGATGCGGTGCGTCAGTTCGGGGCCGAGAAGGCGCAGGCCGTGGCGGAATTAGCCGCCCGGTGTCGCGACCGCAACGTAGTTGCCTTCGGTATTGGGGGTGACGAGCTAAAAGGCCCGCCTGAGCTATTCCGCGATGTATACTCCTACGCCGCGGACCAAGGGTTACACCTGACCGCCCACGCGGGAGAGACTGCGGGGCCCGAGTCGATTTGGGGAGCCCTGAATCTGAGGGCTGAACGTCTTGGCCACGCCCTGACCGCGGGCAGAGATTCCGAACTGCTGGAAGAATTGTCACAGCGCCAGATTCCGATTGAAGTTTGCGTTACCAGCAACCTCAGAACCAACTGTTGCACAAGCCTGGCGCAACACCCCGTCAAGAGCTTTTTCGATCACGGCCTGATGATCACGCTGAACAGCGACGATCCTGGGATGTTCCAAACCTCTTTGGCATGCGAATACCAATTAGTCCAGGATAGGTTCGGCTTTACGGACGAACATCTGCGAGAACTGGCGCGCAATTCTTTTGAAGCTTCCTTCCTTCCTGCCGGGAGAAAACTGCACTTTCTGAATTTGTTTGACTCTGTCGCTGCCCGGCAGTAAAGTGGCGCGCAATCCCTCCTCTGTTGGAACGCTTTCGGGAGTTTTGCATGCGGGCGTTTCTTGTTGTTTTATTTGTCGGTACCCTCGTCTACGCGCAAGTACTCGTAAAACCGTCCACGAACACACTGGTCCTCACCAACGTCAATATCGTTAATACACGCACGGGCCAGGTGCAGCGTAACTCCACGGTTGTAGTGAAGGACGGGAAAATTCAGGCAATCGCGAGATTCGGATTTATTGAAGAAGGCCGCGCAGTGCGGGTAGTCAACGGCAATGGAAAATACCTGATTCCCGGGCTTTGGGATATGCACGTGCATAGCGGCGGCGGTCCGGCTGCGGCGTGGGATGAAAACGTCATCTATCCCCTTTACGTGGCGAACGGAGTTACGGGAATTCGCGATATGGGAGGCGATCCCGACCTTCTGCAGCAGCGACATGATCGCATTGAACGCGGCGAATTGCCGGGACCAACAATTCTGTTCGCGGGCCCCTGTCTCGACGGGCGCAAATCCGAAAATGGACTAAAGCAAGACCCGCAAGTGATTCCGGTGAATACGCCCGCGGAGGGGGAGGAGGCGGTTCGGAGCCTTCACCGCCGGGGCGTTGACTTTGTGAAAGTGTTATCCGGCGTGCCCCACGACGCCTATATTGCGATAGCGAAGGAAAGCTACAACCTCCGCATGCGCCTGGTAGGACACGTTCCGGAATCGGTGAGCGTCGGCGAGGCGGCCATTTCAGGACAACGCAGCATAGAGCATCTGAGTGGAGTCCTGCTTGCGTGTTCGTCGCAGGAAAGCCAATTGCGTCAGGAGTTGCTGAATGCCACGGCAAAGCAAGATCAACCGGAAAACGCGAGGGTTAACCGCAAGATCCTGGCGACTTACAATGCAGAAAAAGCGGACACATTGTTTCTCGAATTAGCGGATAACAACACCTACCAGGTACCCACGTTGGTATGGTGGCAAGCGAGTGCCCGGATGGCGGATCCGGGAATGGCCGACGATCCGCGGCTAAAATACGTGCCGGCGTGGGCTCATGCCGAATGGGATTCCGCGAAACTGCACACGCAAGCGGCTCCCAACGAGTTGTCGGATATGCAAACGCTATCGAGCCGCTACATCGAACTGGTACGTGCGATGCATCGCATCGGCGTTCCGTTCATGGCGGGAACCGATGGTCCCGACCCATACGTCTATCCCGGCTTCAGCCTGCACGACGAACTTGAGCTGCTGGTTAAAGCAGGATTCAGCAATACCGAAGCCCTGCAAGCCGCGACATTCTATCCAGCATTATTTCTCATCAAGCTGGACAAGTACGGGGTGGTGGAGCCGGGCCATTTTGCCGATCTGGTGTTGTTGGATGGCAATCCCATCGAAGACATTCACAATACAACTAAGATCTCGGCGGTGATTTTGCGCGGAAAATACTACTCTCGATCCGACCTGGACGGCATGCTTGCCGGTGCACACGAAATCGCGATGAGGCCTACGCCATCAGTGGCGCTGGGCCAACATCCGGCGGAGCGTCAGTGAGCGTGTCGGAGTCTGATCCGCCGCAGCTCGGCTTGCGTTTTTCCCTCCTCGCGGGAGACTTCTGCATTTGCAAGATGCCGTCGAATACCGAGCTGCCCGCCTGGTGCAGTGTAGCGGCGGCGTTGGTCTCGATCACGCGCACGACAGAAGAGCTCTCCATTGTCAGCCCTCAGGCGATGGTTCCGGCCGGTGTCCAAGCGGAGGGAGGCTGGGCGTGCCTGAAGCTGGATGGCCCCTTTCCGTTTCAACAAACGGGAGTGCTGGCATCCTTCTTAGACCCACTTGCGAAAAACGCCATACCAGTTTTTGCGGTCTCCACCTATGACACCGATTATGTGCTGGTGAAGCAAGAAACGCTGGCAACCACGCTGCAGGCACTCAAGGCCGCAGGCCATCAACTGCTGGCCAGGTAAATTCCTCGCTTGCAGACCTGGTGTTCCTCGCTTGGGAGCTCTTTTACAATCTAGATCGTGACCAGCAGAGACAGCAGCTTCACTCCCAATCTCATCTTGAGTGATGTAGAGGCACGTGTCCTGGGTTCGCTGATTGAAAAGGACATCACTACCCCCGATTATTACCCGCTCTCCTTGAATGCGCTGGTGAATGCTTGCAATCAGAAATCAAATCGCGAGCCGGTGATGAATCTGGACGAGGCGACTGTGCGTGAGGCGCTGGACAGCTTGCAGGAGAATCGACTCGCGGGTCCATCCAGCAGCGCCGATGGCCGAGTGGCAAAATACGAACATCGCTTGCAGGAAGTATTCAATTTTGATCGACGTGAGATCGCCGTCTTATGCGTGCTCTTGCTGCGTGGTCCTCAGACCCCGGGCGAACTTCGCGGCCGCTCCGAACGCATGCATCGCTTCGAGGATCTTGAACAGGTGCAATCCACTTTGCAGCGCCTTGCCGAGCATGACCCGCCGCTGGTCCGGGTGTTGCCCCGGCAACCAGGAACCAAGGAATCCCGATATATGCACCTCTTGTCAGGGGATTCCCCTCAAGCTGATTCCCCAATTCTTAGCTCTGCCGACAGCAGTCCGGAGGATGCACGCATCGTTGCGTTGGAAAATGGGCTCTCCTCCGTTCGGCAGGAGGTTGCCGAGTTAAAAAGTCAATTCGCAGCCTTTCGCAAGCAGTTCGAGTGATCGCGTTCAGCAGACGGCAGGAGCCGGAATAGTAACCGAAATTCTGGCGGGACTTGGAAGGGAGCGCCGATGACATTAAAGGAATTCCGGGATTCGCTGGCCAAGGGTGTGCCGCCGCAGAGGCAAGTCCGGCGGTCGCGGGTCTGTGGTGGGAAGCGAAACGCGATTGTACGCGCGCGCATGAGTCCGCATAGGTGGATGAAGGCATTGCCGGAGCGTGGGTACACGCCTATCTGCACCGCAAGCAAGGCGACACCTCGAATGCGGGTTACTGGTATGAGCGCGCCGGCAAACCGGCGGCGTGGGTATCCTTCAGTGTCACCGTCACGAACTTGGGAACCACGACGCTCAGCTTCTATGCTGCTACCCTGAGTGGCACGAACAGCGTCGACTTTTCCTTCAACTCAGGCAATCCGCCGTGTAGCGGTTCGCTTGCCCCGAACGCTACGTGCACGTTTAGCGTGTTCTTCGCATCCCAGCAAGGTCGGGACAGAGAACGCAGTTGACAACATGTTCGACAACGCTTACGGCAGCCCACAATCCTTATCGATGACCGGAAAGGGTCAGTGACGCCTTAGGACCTCATAGTGCAGCCGCCGGAGCTTCGGTTTCGGCGGCTTTCTTCATCAAGAGATTGCCGGCTTGACAGGGTTGGCGGGTATTCTCATTCTCCTGACATGTCTGCTGCTTTGCCGATGGCATGAGTCAACTGATCGGCAAATTCGCTGGGCACAGCCAGGACTACGTCATTCGATTGGGGGCGCTCGGGCAGAGTCAGATGAATGTAGAATCTTCCGGCTCCGCCTTGCTGAACGCGAAAGGTCACTTTGCCTGCGGCCGTGGCGAATTCGAGTTGGCGTTCATATCGTTCCATTTGCCTTATAGATGGCGTATCGGCCCAATCCGATGCGTGCCGCGGATCAATTCCCATCCGCGGTAATAACGCGAAGGGCGCGGGCGAGCACGCCAATTTCGACTGGCGTCTGACAAACATACTCGCCGTCAGCATAGATATCCGCGGGGGTAACGCTGTCGATCCGCACGCGTGGCGTTTGGAAATATTCAACTTCCTTGATCCCCAGATGGCGGCCAGAGTACACCGTAGGAAAGAGGCAAGAGAGCTTCAGTTTGTGCATCTCCGAGATACTGCAGACGTCCAGCTTGCCATCATCCATTGTGGCGCGTGGGGCGATCCTCATGCCGGCTCCAAAGACAGGTGTGTTGGCGCAGGCCATCAACATGATTTTCCGCGTGCCGCGCGAGACGAACTGGTAATCATCGTAGTTTTCGCTCGAGGAAATTTTCACTTCAATAGGAGCAAAATGTGCCAGCGCTACTGGCAGGCTCAAAGCGTACCCGCCGTACGAACGCAACCATTGAGGAAGCCGGTTTGCACGGCGGGCGATATCGGCATCAAGGCCGCAGCCGGCCACGCAGCAGAAGTAATGACGACTGCGGCCTGTATCGGCATCAGCATTCTCCCCGGTTGAGACTGCGTCGACTGCACGCGCTCCTGCTTGCGCCACGCTGGTGATAACGCCGACGTCAATCGCGCGCACGTTGTTTCGGCTCGCTGTGAAAAGCTGCCAGGCTTTGAGCGAGCCTTGAATGCTGTCATGGCCAAGCGCGCGGGCAAAATCATTGCCGCTCCCGGCGGGCACAACCAAAACAGGCAGCCCGAGCTCTAGCAGTTGCGGAAGATGCCGGTGCACTGTACCGTCTCCGCCGAAGAGGAGCACAACATCGGCCTGGTCAGGAAATGACGGCAATCCCAATAGCCATTCCGCATCGGAGTTATTTTGAAAACGTTTCAGGTCTCGTGTGGAAATTCCCAACCCGCGAATTACCGCGGCCCGCGTGCGGCGGACAATCGAGCGCGACATTTTTGCCGTCGTTTTGAATCCCAAGTAGTTCGATGCAGAACTGAGACCGTCATCAGCTGCCACTGCTGGCCGCAGAAACGCTACTGGCACCCAGGCTTTCTAGCGCAAGTTCATCACCAGTAGCTTAGGTTCCGTCATATCCTCAATGGCATAGCGCAAGCCTTCGCGCCCCAGGCCTGAATCTTTAACTCCACCATAAGGCATGTGATCGATGCGGAATGATGGGACATCACCAGCAATCAAGCTCCCCACCTCGAGTTCTTCATAGGCGCGGAATATGAGCTTGGCGTCACGGGTGAAAATGCCCGCCTGCAGTCCGTAGGAAGATGAGTTCAACTGCCGCACCGCGCTGTCAAAGTCGTTATAGGCTTCGAGCGTCACGACCGGACCGAAGATTTCCTGGCAATTCACTTTCATGTCGGGTTTGGTTCCTGTCAATACTGTGGGTTCCACTACTGAGCCCCTGCGCTGACCGCCAAGCAAGAGGCGGGCGCCAATTCGGAGCGCCTCCTGCACCCACTCTGTGACCCGAACGGCATCGCTCTCGCGGATCAGCGGCCCGAGGTCGCTGCTCTCGTCCATCGGATCTCCGGCTTTGAGTTTCTTCGCCGATGACAGGAAAAGGTCCATGAACTTGCCGAACACTGAATGTTCGACGACAATGCGCTGCACCGAAATGCAAGTCTGCCCCGCGTAGGAGAACGCCCCGGTCACGCAGCGCTCGGCCGCATAGGCGAGATCGGCATCGCTGTGCACGATCACACCGGCATTTCCGCCCAGTTCGAGAACAACCTTTTTCTTTCCGGCCCGGGCCTTGATTTGCCAGCCGATGCTTGCGCTTCCGGTGAAGCTGATCAGCTTAATCCGCTCATCGGTGATTAGCACCCCGGCGTCACTATTGGAAAGCGGTACCACATTCAAAGCGCCGTCCGGCCAGCCGGCATGCTGAACGGTTTCGGCCAGGAGAATTGAGCAGAGAGGCGTTTGCGGAGCGGGCTTCAGCACCATTGAGCAGCCCGCAGCAATGGCCGGCGCCACCTTGTGCGCCACCAGGTTGAGAGGAAAATTAAAAGGGGTGATGCCCGCAACCGGGCCAAGAGGAAAACGTTTCACGAGCCCCCAACGCCCAGCGGTGTACTCCTGCCAATCGAGCGGGAGGTACTCGCCATAAATGCGTGTGCTCTCTTCGGCCGCAACGTTGAAGGTGAAGACAGCGCGATCCACTTCGGTTCGCGACGCTTTAATGGGCTTTCCTGCTTCCTGGGCGAGAGTGCACGCGAACTCTTCCTTGCGCCGGCCAATCTCCTGTGCAATGTGCCGCAACACACGCTGCCGTTCAAATGCGGGCAGTCGCCGGGTGGTGCCGAAAGCTTTGACGGCGGCGGCAATGGCGGCTTCCGCGTGGGAATGTCCGCCCTGGAATACCCGTCCGATCACGGTTGCGTCATAGGGGGACCGCACCTCCAGAATTTCGCCCTCTTCCACCCACTTGCCGTCGAGCAGGAAACCGCGCGTTTCGACCGGTGCGATCGTCATCTCTGCCATGATCTGGTCTCCGCCTCCAGTACGGCTGTCCCCATAGGAATTATAGGCAAAGCAACGAGACCTTGCCGGTCTTCAGGAACCATGTTCTTCGGGAACGATCTTCGACGATAATGTTGCGAACCGCAGCCCTCGGAGAAGCGAGAACGATTGCCATTCAGCATACAAGACCTGAGTCAGCAAATTCGGCGAGGGGAAGTCTCGCCTGTGCAACTCACGCGCGACTGTCTGAGCCGCGTCGAGGCACTCAACCCGGCCTTGAACGCGTTCATCACCATCACACCTGAACAGGCGCTGACGCAGGCGCGAGTGGCGGAAGAAGAGATTCGGGCGGGGAACTGGCGTGGGCCGCTGCATGGAATTCCGATCGGTCTAAAAGATCTCATCGACACGTCAGGCATTCCCACCACCGCCGCCAGTGCGCTGTTCAAAGACCGCGTACCCGCGGAAAACGCAGAAATTGTTCGCCGGCTCGAGCTGGCCGGCAGCGTAATTGTCGGAAAACAGAACCTGCATGAGTTCGCCTATGGTGGCAGTTGCATGATCAGCTACTACGGCGAGGTGCACAATCCGTGGGACTTCGACGTGGTAGCCGGAGGATCCTCGGGCGGCTCGGCGGCTGCCGTTGCAGCCGGACTTTGTTGCGCAGCCATTGGCACTGACACTGCGGGATCGGTGCGACTCCCCGCGTCCTGCTGCAACATAGTCGGTCTCAAGCCCACCTATGGCCGCGTCAGCGCGCGAGGAGTGATTCCTCTTTCCACCTCTCTCGATCACGTTGGAACGATTAGCAGGACCGTTGCCGACGCCGCGCTGCTGCTGCAGGCGGTTGCGGGTTACGATCCGCACGATCCTGGCTCGGCTGACCAGCCTGTTCCTGACTTTGCCGCTGCCCTGGAATACGACACGAAACGGCTCCGGCTTGGAGTGCCGCGAGATTTCTTTTTTGAGGAACTGGACCCGGAAGTCGAAGCTGCGCTGACCGAGGCTATCAAGGTTCTGGCTAACTTGACAGCAAAAGTTTCTGAAATCTCAATCCCGATTTCGACCGATCGAACCCTGCAGAGTGCGGAGTCCTACGAGTACCATTCAGAATACATACGCGAACACCGGGGCCTTTACCAGCCTGAAACCCTGCGCCGGATCCTGACTGCGGAAAATCGCACGGCCAACGACTATATCCGTGCTCGACGGGAATTGGAGACGACTCGCCGGCATATCAGTGGCGTATTCGAAGACGTGGATCTGCTGATAACGCCAACTGTACCGGTCCCGCCACCGCGGATTAGTGACCTGAAGCGCAATCCTGACTCGCTGCGGCCGCAGGAACTAGTGATGCTGCGGAACACCCGCCCGATAAACGTATGGGGAACTCCCGCGATTTCGATTCCTGGCGGATTTACCCGGTCGGGCTTGCCGATCGGATTGCAGATCATCGGCCCACACTGGCGTGAAGATTTAGTGATCGCGCTGGCTCACGGGTACGAGCAAGCCACTGCCTGGCACAAACGGCAACCAGAGATGAGCCTGTAATCAGGCAAACGGCGGCCCGCTTAATGTGGTTTGCTCGACTGTACCCAGCGCTGCATCAGAAAGCTTGCCCCGCCATCGCCTTCTGCATAAAGTCGACCAGATCGTTTTTCATCTTGGCGTGCTGGGCCTGGTCGATATACACCATGTGCCCCGATTCGTACGTCGCGTAGGAAATATTTTTGCGATAGTTCGCTCCCACGTCGAGATGGTCCATCGTGTAATTCGCCGCGTAATACGGAGTCGCTAAATCGTAATAGCCCTCCATGACAAGGATCTTTAAATAAGGATTTTTCACGATGGCGGCGCGCAGGCCAGTTGCGGTGTTAGGGAAACCTGCAATGGATGATCCCCATTCCCACTTGTTGAAGCCGATTTCGTCATACGCGAAGACCTTGTACGGCATGTCTGTCTTGTAGCCCAATTCGTTGCGTACGTAATTGTTGAACACCGACGTGTACGGCGGCAGGATGGCCGATCCTGCCGGATCGAAGAAGGGGTCGGCTTCCCCGCCCGGGTCGGGTCCGGTGAACCGCCCATCCAATCGTCCCACCCGGACCCTCTGGTCGATGAGCAGGTAATGAGTAAACGTCGGCACATCGATGCGAAGACTTTGCTGATCAACCACGTCCCGGCTGAGTCCGGTGTAGCGCGCCAGTTGATCGATCACTTTGTTGCGCTCATCCGGTGTGATCGCGTCGCCTTTCGCCAGGGCTTCGGCGTATTCGTGCGATGTCCACTGTTCCACTTCGTGCCGCGTCTTTGCCATGTCTTGCATCAGCTCTGGCGCCAGTTTCTTATGGTACGCGGCGATCATGGTGTAAGTCGGAACCAGCAGCACGTATGGAACGTCGTTGTTCTTCGCCCACTCCAGGGTCTCGAAATCGAGCGCCATTGAAAGCAGGGTGATACCGTTGAAGGAGATGCCGTGATCCGCGAGATATCCGGCAATACCTGCTGCGCGTGTGGTTCCATAGCTCTCGCCCAGGATGAATAGCGGCGAGGTCCAACGCTCGTACCGGCTGATGTAGAGACGAATAAATTCGCCAAACGCCTGGATGTCTCCTTTCACCCCGAGATACTTTTTCAACGTCTCGTTGTCAGCAGCGCGGCTGAACCCGGTGCCGATTGCGTCAATCATCACAACGTCGCTGCGGTCGAGAAGCGTGTCTTCGTTGTCGGTGATGCGATACGGCGAGGCCGGCATAAAGCCGTTCGGCTGGAGCACTACCCGTTTTGGGCCCAGCGCTCCCATGTGCAGCCACACGGAAGCGGAGCCCGGTCCGCCATTAAACGCGAAGGTCACTGGCCTGTTCGCTGGATCCTGGCCATCAAGGGTGTACGCAACAAAAAACATCTCGGCTTCGATCTTGCCGTCATCGAGCTTGATCGGCAGCCGCCCCGCAGTCGCGGTGTACTTGAGCATTTGGCCGTGAACGGTGACCTGGTGATGCGTCACAATGGGCGGCACTTCGGTCATGTCGTACTTGGCCTCTTTCTCGGACGGGTTTTCTTTACCGGTTGAGGGCTGCGCCGTTTCTGCCGCTGGGGTGGTCGTTGCTTGCGGCTTTCCTTCGGGAACTCTTGCCGGCGGCGCGGAGGGCTCTGCTTTAGCTTTCTTCTGCTTGCCGGGTTCCGTGTTTTGAGCGGAATCCGAGGTCTGGGCGTGCGCACCGCTGAGAATTGTTAAGGCAACGACGAGAGCGAGAACGAGTGAGCGCATTATTTCTCCAGGGCGTCTAGAAGTGGTCGGATTACGACATTTTCGCAGCGGGAGATTATATAGGAGATCGGCGGACGCGTTCGGGATGGCAGCGGTTAGAGTTGCAATTCGGCCCTTACAGTTCCATCTTCCAGATCAGAGTGCAATTGGAATCCCAGCTTTTGACAAATGGTGAGCATGTCGTGGTTCTCGGCAAGAATTACCGAGATGACGCGTCGAATACCTTCCTCCCGCGCAATGGCCAGTAGCCGGCGGTAAAGCTCGGCCCCGAGCCCATGATGCTGGAAACGGTCGGCGACCAGGACAGCCATTTCTGCCTCTTGGCGTCCGTGAAGTTTGTTCAAACGCCCAATGGCAATTAGTTCACGGATGTCACTTTTTTCATGTTCCGCGACCAGCACCATCTCGCGATCGTAGTCGATGAAACAGATGCGGGTGAGGCGCTCGTGGGCGGTGCGCTGGCTCAGCTTCAATGGCTGAAAATAGCGCATGTACACGGAGCGATCGGAAAGGGCTTCGTGCAGCTTGATCAGCCGCGGCTCGTCCTCGGGGCGGATAGGACGAATCGTGGCCTCGCCCCCAGTTTTCATTATCCAGGGCTTCACATACTGTGTTGGGTACGGGCGAATAGCGAGTCTGGGAAGCTCTTCCTGCTTAGTCTCGGCGCCATACACCAAAACGCGGGCATCCAGAACTTGCAGTTTTTCGGGGGAAGCCAGCAACGGGTTGATGTCGATTTCCTTGATCCACCTTTGCTCCACCACCAAGTGGCTGAATTTCACCAACAGTTCCGCCAGGCTGTTGATATCGACCGCCTTCCTCCCACGCACACCGCGCAATGCTTCGAACACCTTTGTCTGTTCCATCATTCGCCGCGCCAGGGTCGTATTTAAGGGCGGCAACGCCAGCGCGCGATCACGGAAGACCTCGACCAACTGTCCTCCGGCGCCGAACAGAAGTACTGGCCCGAATTGCGAGTCTACGCTGCTGCCGATGATCAACTCGTAGCCGTCGCGCTTCACCATCGGCTGCACCGTGACGCCTAGAAAATGTTCCGGGCCGGCTTTGTCTTCGATGGAGCGCTGGATGCGATGATAGGCTTTACGCACGGCCTCCGCATCAAGCAGGTTGAGTTGCACCCCGCCGACATCCGTCTTGTGAGTGATAGTTTCTGAGAGCAACTTCAGAACGACGGGATAGCCAATCTCTTCCGCTTTAGCTACCGCTTCCTCTTCGGTGCGCGATTCATGGGTGAGCACAGCGGGAATCCCGTAAGCAGCCAGCAACTGCTTCGACTCGATCTCTGTAAGCATCGTTCTTCCACGCGCGCGGGCATAGTTGATAATCCGTTCGGCAACTGCACGATCCGTGCCCCAGTCGCTCTCTTCCGACAATACCGGCGTCTCGTACAGGCCGCGCAGGTTGTAGCTGTAGCGCCACATGTAGGAAAAGACCTTGGCCGCGGTATCAGGGAACGGGAATGAAGGAATTCCGGCGCCGTTCAGAATGTGCTTTCCGGGATCCATCGCGTCTCCGCCGATCCAACTCGCGAGGAGAGGTTTACCTGTTCCTTGCGCGTGTTGCTTCAAGCGCTCAGCAGTCGCTGTCGGTTCTGACATGCCTTGGGGGCACAGTATCGCAAGGGTTCCATCCACCTCAGGATCGTGAATCGCGATTTCGGCAACTTGCGCGTAGCGATCAGGAAGTGCGTCGCCGAGAACGTCGATGGGATTACTATGGCTCCAGTGAGACGGCAGGATGCTGTTAAGCGCGTCCATTGATTTGTCAGAGAGCCGCGCCAACTGGCCCCCCACCGCGATCAGGGCATCCGCTGCCAGCACGCCCGGACCGCCTGCATTGGTAACTATCGCGAGCCGTGGCCCCTTGGGACGCGGCTGCTTGGAAAGCACATCCGCCATGTAGAAAAGATCGGCGACGGTCGTGACCCGCAGCACACCACATCGCCGGAATGCCGCTTCCAGGACCTCATCGCTGCCGGTGAGGGAGCCTGTATGGGAAGCCGCAGCCTGTGCCGCCGCTTGCGTCCGTCCGGCCTTAATGACAATAATCGGCTTGTTCAGCGCGACTTCTCGTGCTGCCGATAGAAAGGAGCGCGCATCGCCGACGCTTTCCATGTACATGACGATGCTGTGGGTGCGAGGATCATTGCCAAGGTAGTCGATCAGATCGCCCCAACTGATGTCCAGCATGGAGCCCACAGAAACAAAAGCACTGAACCCCACTTGCTCCCGCTGGCACCAGTCGAGAATGGCAGTGCAAAGGGCGCCGCTCTGGCTGACAAAGGCGACGTTTCCGGGGCGGGCGATCTGACTGGCGAAGGTGGCGTTCAGTCCGTTCAGCGGGTTCATTACTCCCAGGCAGTTGGGGCCCAGCACTCTTAGTGTTGTCCCCTTAATGCGCTCGAGAATTTGTCGCTCCAGTTCGCGTCCACGGGCCCCATGTTCTTTGAATCCAGCGGAAATCACGATTGCGGCACTCACACCAGCATCAACGCATTGCCCTATGATCCCCGGTACTACTGCGGCCGGAGTGACCACGACCGCCAGGTCGATCTTTTCCGGAATCTCGGCTACCGAGCTGTACGCCCTAATTCCCAGAACACTTGACCGCTTGTCGCTCACGGGAAAGACGGTTCCCCCGAAAGGATTGCTGACCAGGCTCCAGAGCACAGCCCGTCCGACGCTGCCCTGCTTCTCGCTCGCACCGATCACCGCAACGTGGCGAGGCGCAAATAAGGCGTGCAGAGGATGTCTTGCGTCTAAGGGCGGCACTTCTGCCTGCGCAGTTAGACCTGATTTCGGATTTGTTTCAAAGGGCTTAACCGTAGTCATCACGGGAAAGTGTACGACTTCCTACAAGACCCGTATGTGATGCACAACACGACCCGCCTGACGTCGGCTACTGCCCACCGAGCTTCATTAAAGTCTTCTCTTCTTGCACTTAGGGACTAAGTCGTGAGTCGATGATGCATAATTTCGGACCCACATCTGTCCTATTTTCTCCTTGGGAAAGTTCCTGCTGGTGTTCTACAATCCCCGCCACCGGGACAACCTAGGGATTTCACGCATTACCCTCCCCGGCAGTAGTGCGCATTAACCATCAAACTTCAAAAAGGAGAGTTTTAGAACATGAAGAAGCTGCTCACGATGCTGTTTACTCTTGCGCTTGCCTTCACCCTATCCTCCGCTGCATTCGCCCAAGATGCCGGCACGGCTGACAAGAAGGACGAGACGAAAAAAGAAGAGAAGGCTGAAAAGAAGGCAGCCAAGAGGAAAGCCAAGAAGGAAAAGAAAGCTGACAAAAAAGCCGACGAAAAGTCTGGCGACAGCATGTCTAAGTAAGTTTCGCCTGTTTCAGGCTAAGAGTCCCGCCTCCGGACTCTTAGCCTTCTGAGCCTCTTTCCTGTCTGTAAAATGTTTGTCCTACAGCAAAATTCCCTCTTCGGCCGGGCTGAAATCGTAGTAAAATCCGCGCATTCCTGCGCTCCGCAGGTGTGGGGTAGTTCTAAAACGTGACGCAAACGCGCCACGATGTTTTTGAGGCCGAGGAGGCGTTCATGGAGCATCGGGCCCTGGGAAGTTCGTCCGCCAATACAGTCTCTCCGCAGTCTTCCGCTGCACCGCACAAGGAAAGTCGTAACGTTTGGATCCTGACCGGCTACGGAATTTCCGGCCTGGCCTTGTTTGGCGTGCTGGCTTATTACTTTAGCCAGTACATCGCGAAATAGGCCGCCCTCCGCGCGACGCGATTAAGTCCACACGGTAGTGTGCCTGGTGAGTGTAAGGACGAAGCCATGCCAGGGTAGAGGTGTCGACCTTCTGGCCCGCAGCGACCGCACAATCTAATTTAGTGTGTGCTCCGTGCTAAAATGACCCGCGCTCTCGTTCTGCCGAATCAAGCACTCAAGCACTTTCCCGCATTCTCAGGCAAATAAACTGGACGACTTCTGTGGCCGATAATTCCGAAAACAAGGTCGGTACGATCACTTACGCTGATGCCGGGGTGAATATTGACCGGGCAAACCGCACGAAGCAGCGCATCAAGTATCTCGCCCACAAGACGTTCACTAAAGGTGTACTGAGCGATATTGGCGGTTTCGGCGGCCTGTACTCGATTAATAAGAAATATCTGGACCCGGTGCTGGTCTCCAGCGTCGACGGTGTTGGCACGAAATTGAAGGTGGCCTTTGAAATGGGTGTTCATCACACCGTGGGGGCCGATCTGGTCAATCATTGCGTGAACGACATCATGGTACAGGGCGCGGCGCCCATGTTTTTCATGGATTATTTGGCAACCGGGAGCCTGCGGCCGGAAGTGGCAGAGAAGGTGGTTGAAGGCATAGCCGAGGCGTGCAAGCACAACGGCTGTGCGCTGATAGGCGGCGAGACAGCGGAGATGCCTGGCTTTTATCCAGAAGGTGAATACGACCTGGCTGGTTTTATTGTCGGCGTAGTTGAGCGCGAAAAGATCATCACCGGTAAAGCGGTTGAGGTTGGCGATGTAATTCTCGCGTTGCCTTCGAATGGACTGCACACCAATGGGTACTCGCTTGCGCGCAAGCTGTTTTTTGACGTTGCGCGCTATTCGCCGGAAACCTACGTCAATGAATTGAAGAACAAGGCGGGCAATGAACTAATGCGCCCGCACAAGAGCTACTGGCCAGCTCTGAAGAAGATGATTGATGCCGATTGCATTGTCGCCATGGCGCACATCACGGGCGGAGGCATTACTGAGAACCTTCCCCGGGTATTGCCGCGCGGAGTTGCCGCTGTAATTCAACTGGGTTCGTGGCCGGTGCTGCCCGTGTTTGAACATCTACAGAAATTGGGAAACGTGCCACTGGATGAGATGTACCGCACCTTCAATATGGGAGTCGGCATGTTGCTGGTCATTTCTTCCAAGAAGTTTAAGAAAGCGGAAAATCTGCTGGATCGCGTTGGAGAAAAGTTTTATACAATAGGCCGCATCGTAAAGGGCGATCGCAAAGTGATGTACTCGTAGCTTCTCAGTTGTGTCTCTCTACGCCTGCTCTTTCCTCACAACTAACGGCTATACCCGGGGCACCGCGCGCGTTCAGCTGTCCTTCGATTAACATCGTGAAGGTAAGCCCTGAAAAGCTGGCATCTGGGAGCACTCATGAAAAATATCGGCGTTCTCCTCTCGGGACGAGGGTCGAATTTCATTGCGATTGCTAAAAACATCGAGACAGGTATCATTCGCGACGCCCGCATCGCTGTCGTCATCTCTAATCGGCATGAAGCGCCTGGTATTGAGAAAGCGCGCAGTCTCGGAATCGCAACCCTGGTCATCGCGTCCAAGGGAATGCAGCGCGAGCAGCACGACAAGGAAGTGGTCGCGGCCCTGAAGCAGCACCAGGTGGATCTCGTCTGCCTGGCCGGCTATATGCGCCTGCTGTCGCCGTGGTTTGTGCAGCAATTCCCACGGAAGATCCTGAACATTCATCCTTCTCTGCTGCCCGCCTTCCCGGGACTGGAGGCGCAACAGCAGGCTTTCGCTTACGGAGTCAAGGTGACCGGCTGCACCGTGCACTTCGTCGATGAAGAGCTTGATCACGGGCCGATCATCATCCAAAAAGCAGTGAACGTGCTTGATCATGACGACGAGCACTCGCTTACTAACCGCATTCTCGAGCAGGAACACCTTGCCTACAGCGAGGCGATCAATCTGGTTCTACAGGGCAGGTTCGAGGTGGCTGGGAGAAGACTGATCAGCAAGTCTGGATGGAAATAACATTTCAGATTTCAAGTTGGTGAACTTTTCTGACCCTCGAAATGTCCTCCGCGCTCGAATGCATAACTCTTCGCGATGAATGGCGTCGCAGAGTTCGACAGTGAATCAAAAAGTCTCTGGGTATAATCGCTTCCAATGGCTACTTTCCCCGCTGTCGCCGAGCAAATGGCGTATATAAAGAAGGGCTCAGCCGAAATCATTCGCGAGCCCGAACTCGTGGCGAAGCTCGAACGGTCACTGAAAACGGGCAAACCTTTGCGGGTAAAGGCTGGGTTTGATCCGACCGCGCCAGATCTGCACCTTGGACATACCGTACTCATGCGAAAGCTGAAGCATTTTCAGGATCTCGGCCACACCGTCATTTTCCTGATTGGCGATTTCACCGGCATGATTGGCGACCCGACGGGCCGCTCGGCGACGCGCCCGCCGCTTACGCGCGAACAGATCGAGCAGAACGCCGAGACGTACAAGTCGCAAGTATTCAAACTGCTGGATCCCAACAAAACCATGGTCGACTTCAATAGCCACTGGTTTTCGAAATTCACGGCGGAAGAGTTCATTCGCCTTGCGGCGAAATTTACCGTCTCACAGATGCTGGAGCGAGAGGATTTTCATAAGCGATTCCAGGAAGAGAAACCGATCGCGCTGCACGAACTGCTATATCCCCTCGCCCAGGGATATGATTCCGTAGCGCTGGAAGCGGATGTGGAACTAGGGGGCACGGATCAGAAATTCAATCTTCTCGTCGGCCGCGAACTGCAGCGCGCCTATAGTCAGGAATCGCAAGTGGTACTCACCATGCCCATTCTCGAAGGTCTTGATGGCGTGCAGAAGATGTCGAAGTCACTGGGCAATGCCATAGGTATCCATGAGCCGCCGCTGGAGATGTACGGGAAGATCATGTCCATCTCAGATGCGATGATGTGGCGTTACTACGAATTACTGACGGATGTCTCAATAACCGAGATTGAGAAAATGCAGCGCGAGTCGGCAGCGGGCCGGGCGCATCCCATGGGCTTGAAGAAAGAGCTGGCGCAGCGGATTGTTGCCGATTTTCACTCGCCCGAGGCCGCAAACCGGGCAGCGGACGATTGGGGGCGCCAGTTTCAGAAGAACCAGGCGCCGGAGGAGATGGAAGAAGTCGAAGTGCAGTTGGGCGAGGTGACTGTGCCCGACGCCGTTTCTGGTGGCGCGGATCGCACATTGCAGGAAATCGATCTTGGACTCGATGGCGCCGGTGCGGTCGTCAAAGTTGATAAGCTGATCAAAGCGGCAGGGCTTGCCGCATCGGTGTCCGAGGCGGGGCGAAAGCTCAAGGAAAAAGCTGTCGCCATCGATGGGGAAGTAATTCAAAGCCCGGCGGTTAAGGTATCAGTTAAAGAGCCATTCACGCTGCGCGTCGGGCGGCGAATTAAAAAAGTGTTCCTTCGCTAGTTCTCCTTGCAACCTGAGCGCAGAAACATCGCGCCGCGATATATCGCGTACGAGGGCCGCGTTTCGGCAACCCGGGCGAGAGTCCCTGCATCCAGATTGCCGGCAGAATTCCCAAAATGGGCAAGAGAGTTGCTGTCATCCAAAGCAGCCCACGTATTGAGAAGCACAACCAACGATTTTTGTTAAAGAAATTCTTGGTGCGCAAGCGCTCAACTTGCGTTGCACATCTCGCGAACTGTTATAATCACCCGTTTCGGTATCCGCCGTCACACTGACCTGTGATGTTGCTCAAATGAACAGCTGCACGAACCCTAGCTGGCGCAAGTCGGCCCGCTGCACCCGAACGTAGATGCAGATTTTTCACCGCAGTACTAATACCATTTCGCGGGCCACGATTTTCGGCGCGGTTTTCGTAGTGGCATTCATTTTTTGGGCAATGGCCCAGATCCAGCGCTCGCCCTACGTGACCTATGCGGGAGTCGTGAAGCGTCAGCCTGTGCCGTTCAGTCACCAGCACCACGTGACCGGGCTGGGCATCGATTGTCGTTATTGCCATACCTCGGTGGAACAATCCAGCTTTGCGGGCATTCCGCCCACCAAGACCTGCATGAACTGCCATTCGCAGATCTGGACTAACGCCGCTTTGCTGGAACCGGTGCGTGAGAGCTTCCGTACGGGAAAGTCTCTGCAGTGGACGCGGGTCAACCAGCTTCCCCAATACGTCTATTTCAATCACAGCATTCACATTAATAAAGGCGTGGGCTGCAACACGTGTCACGGGCCGATAGACCGAATGCCGCTGACTTACCAGTACGCTTCGTTGCAGATGGAGTGGTGCCTGGACTGTCATCGGGCTCCGGAAAAGTATCTCCGCCCGCGCGCTCAGGTGTTCAATATGCAGTATCAGGAACCTGGACTGGATAATCCCCTGGTTCTCGACGGGGTCACCTTTACGAACCAGTTGGCGCTGGGAAACAGCTTGAAGAAGAAATACAAGCTGCGCACTGTGACCGATATCACGAGTTGCAGCACATGTCACCGATAACCGGTGTAGCGCACCGGCCGCTCCCGGGTCTCAGATCGAAGTCGGAATGAACATGAAAGAACAGAACGGAAGAAAGCACAGCCAGGAGGTCTGTCCCAGCAAGCGGGGCAAAGTCGACCTGCAGGACGTGCGCGCGCAAATGGAGCAGACGAAGGGGCCGGAGTACTGGCGCAGCCTCGAGGAACTGGCGGGAAGTGCCGAATTTCAGGAGGTGATGCATCGCGAGTTCCCGAAAGGCGCTTCGGAGTGGCTGGACGAAGTGTCGCGCCGCGGATTCCTGAAGCTCATGGGCGCTTCACTTGCGCTTGCGGGCATGACGGGCTGCACCAAGATGCCGTTGGAGCCGCTGGTGCCCTACGTCCGGCAACCGGAGCAGCTGATTCCTGGGCGCCCCATGTTCTATGCGAGCGCGTTTACCTTGGGCGGTTACGCGGTTCCCGTCCTGGTGGAAAGTCACCAGGGACGTCCAACCAAGGTTGAAGGCAATCCCGATCATCCTGTCAGCCATGGAACCACGGACGTTTTCTCCCAGGCTTCGCTGCTCGACTTGTACGATCCCGACCGCTCGCAGACCATCACCTACCTGGGCGATGTAAGAGCGTGGAGCGCATTCCTCGAAGCTCTGCGTGGCCCACTGAATATTCAGAAAGGGTTACAGGGCGCGGGCATTCGAATTCTGACGCAAACGGTTTCGTCGCCAACGCTGAACGACCAATTGCGCGCGTTCCTGAAGATGTATCCGCAGGCGAAGTGGCACGTGTGGGAGGCTGTGAACCGCGACACCGTGCTCGCCGGATCGGAGATGGCATTCGGGCAACCCGTCGACACGCAATATCACTTCGACAAAGCTGACGTCGTCCTCTCGCTGGATGCCGATTTCCTGTACTCCGGGTTCCCTGGCATGACGCGCTACGCGCTGGACTACGCGAGCCGCCGGAATCCAGACGGGAATATGAGCCGGCTATATGTGGTCGAGAGCACGCCCTCGTCGACAGGCGTTAAGGCCGACAACCGCCTGCCGCTGCGCGCGGTCGAAATCGAAAATTTTGCGCGGGCGCTCGCCTCGACGCTTGGAGTGAACGCGGGCGGTGGGGCGCTGAACGGTTATACGTCGCAGTTCGCGGCTGAGGTGGCGAGCGATCTGCGATCGCATCGCGGCGCCAGCCTGGTGGTTCCCGGGGAACACCAGTCTCCGACGGTCCATGCTCTTGCTCACGCAATCAATCAGGCTCTCGGAAACGTGGGTAGCACAGTCGTCTACACAGAGACCGTGGATCTCAATCCGATTAGCCGGACCGACTCGATCAAAGAACTCGTGCAGGACATGCGGTCCGGCAAGGTCGATCTATTGGTCATCATGGGCGGCAATCCGGCTTATGATACGCCGGCGGATCTCGGATTCGCCGATGCCTTGCAGAATTCAAAAATTCCCTTGCGTGTGCATTTCGGTCTTTATCAGAACGAAACTGCCGAACTCTGCCATTGGCATGTAAACGAGGCACACTACCTGGAGGCCTGGAGCGACACGCGTGCTTATGACGGGACGGTCACGATCGTTCAGCCGTTGATTGCGCCGCTCTATGAAGGTCGTAGCTCGCATGAATTCGCCTCTGTGCTGATGGGACCGGAGACGCCGGGCTACGAGACCGTTCGCGGGTACTGGCAGAAACAACATCACGGCGATGACTTCGAGGCTTTCTGGAGAAAGTCAGTTCATGATGGTTGGATTGCGGGCAGCGGTTTTACCCCCAAGCAGGTGACGGTCAAAACCGCCAATCTAGGCGCGGCAACCGCCCCGGACAACTCGATGGAAATCAATTTCCGCCGCGACCCCTCCATTTACGACGGACGCTTCAGCAACAATGGCTGGCTTCAGGAGCTTCCGAAGCCGCTCACCAAATTGACGTGGGACAACCCGGTGCTGGTGAGTCCGGCGATGGCAGAGCGCCTCGCACTTAAGACCCGAGATGTAATCGAAGTGCAATTAGAGGGCCGGAAGACCACTGGTGCGGTCTGGATTCAGGCAGGTCATCCCGACAATTCGATAACCGTGTTTCTGGGATACGGCAGGCGGCGAGCAGGTCGCGTCGGAACCGGAATCGGGTTCGATGTTTACGGGCTGCGTGCCACTGGAATTCCCTGGTTCAGCACGGGAGCGCAACTGCGGAAAACCGGCGAAACTTATCTGCTGGCTTCGACTCAGGGTGAGCAGACGATGGAGACGCCGACTGGAGCGCGCCCGCTCGTGCGAGAAGCAACCCTCGAGGAATACAAGCAAGATCCGCGGTTCGCGATCGAAGAAAAACCACCCAGCCCGCTCACGCTTTACCCGGGGTATGACTACCAGGATGAGCCGTACAAGTGGGGCATGGTCATCGATCACAACGCATGCATCGGATGCAATACCTGCATTCTGGCTTGTGTGTCGGAGAACAACATTCCTGTGGTCGGGAAGGAGCAGGTCAACAAGGGCCGGCACATGCACTGGCTGCGGGTGGACGCATATTACCAGGGCGATCGCGCCAATCCGCGCGCGTTCTTCCAGCCTGTGCCCTGCATGCAATGCGAAAACGCGCCGTGTGAGTTGGTTTGTCCGGTCGGCGCGACCGTACATAGCAGCGAAGGCCTCAATGACATGGTTTATAACCGCTGCGTGGGCACGCGGTACTGCAACAACAACTGTCCGTACAAAGTACGTCGCTTTAACTTCCTGCTCTTCCAGGATTGGGAGACGCCGCAATTCAAGATGATGCGTAACCCGGATGTGACCGTGCGCTCCCGCGGGGTTATGGAAAAATGTACGTATTGCGTGCAGCGCATTATGGAGCGCCGCATCGATGCCGAACGCGAGGATCGCAAAATCCGCGACGGCGAGTTGCAGACGGCTTGCCAGCAATCCTGCCCGGCCAACGCAATCATATTCGGCAACATCAATGACCCGAACAGCCGGGTGGCAAAGCTGAAGCAAGGTCCGCGCAATTACGGGCTCCTGGACGACCTGAATACCCGGCCGCGCACCACCTATCTCGCCGAGGTTCGCAACCCAAATCCCGCGCTGGCAGCGGAGGGAGCTTAGTCTCATGGACGACCGGACCGAACAAGTGACCGTGAGCAGGCGTCCGCCGGTGATTGAGCCCGGTCATACCTTCGCCACCATTACCGACAAGATCAGTTCCATTGTGCTCACCCGTCCCGTCTCCATGGGATGGCTGGTGGGATTTGGCTTTTCTTTCCTGGTCATGATGATGCTGTTGTACGCGATGGGATGGCTGTTCATTCGCGGCGTCGGCATCTGGGGCGTGAATATTCCGGTCGGTTGGGGATTCGCCATTGTGAATTTTGTGTGGTGGATCGGAATTGGGCACGCCGGAACCCTGATTTCCGCCATCCTGCTCTTGTTACGGCAGCCCTGGCGTAACTCGATCAACCGTTTTGCCGAAGCCATGACGCTGTTTGCGGTCGCCTGCGCCGGCATGTTCCCGTTGCTTCACCTTGGGCGTCCTTGGCTGTTTTATTGGTTGTTTCCCTACCCCAACACCATGAACTACTGGCCGCAATTCCGCAGCCCGCTGGTGTGGGACGTATTCGCGGTATCGACTTACTTCACTATCTCGCTGGTGTTCTGGTTCATCGGCCTGATTCCGGATCTGGCCACACTGCGCGATCGCTCCGAGAACCGCTGGACGAAGATCATTTACGGCATACTCGCCATGGGCTGGCGCGGATCCGCCCGACACTGGCACCGGTATGAGACCGCTTACCTGCTATTAGCCGGACTGGCGACTCCGCTGGTGCTCTCGGTACACACGGTGGTCAGCTTCGATTTCGCCATCGGCATAGTGCCCGGCTGGCACACCACGATCTTCCCGCCCTATTTTGTGGCGGGCGCCATCTACTCGGGATTTGCCATGGTCCTGGTGCTCGCGATTCCGATTCGCAAGTTCTATGGCCTGGAGGATTTCATCACCGATCGTCACCTGCAGAATTCCGCCATGGTGATGCTGGCAACCGGCCTGATTGTCGGCTATGGCTACGCCATGGAAGCGTTCATGAACTGGTATGCGGGTAATCCGTACGACGAATACCTGCTCTGGAACCGCCTGCACGGCCCTTATCACATCTGGTACTGGCTGCTGCTCACGTGCAACATCCTGATTCCGCAGTTGCTCTGGATCAAAAAATTCCGCTCCAGTACCTTCTGGCTCTTCCTGCTCTCGATGGATGTGTTGATTGGGATGTGGCTGGAAAGGTTCGTCATCGTGGTGGTCAGTCTGCACCGCGATTTCCTGAATTCCGCATGGGGCATGTATTACCCGACCAAGTGGGATTACATGACCTTCTTCGGCACGATCGGATTGTTCGCGGCGGCGATGTTCCTGTTCCTGCGAATCCTTCCCGGCATCTCGATCTTCGAAATGCGCACACTGCTGCCCGAAGCGGAGGTCAAAGTCGAATAGATGAAGCGGGTCCCCATTTACGGTCAGATGGCGGAGTTCGACACCCCCACGCAGTTGGTGGAAGCGGCGCGCCGAACGTATGCCGAGGGTTATCGCAAGATCGATGCTTATAGTCCGTTCCCGGTCGAGGAGCTCGCCGAGGCCATCGGCTTCCATCGCAACGGGGTTCCCCTGGTTGTATTGATCGGCGGTATCTTGGGCGGCCTCTCTGGCTACCTGCTGCAATACTGGATCGCCGCTATCAGCTATCCCATCAACGTGGGAGGACGGCCGTACCATTCGTGGCCGGCTTTTATCGTGGTGACGTTCGAGATGACCATCCTGTTTGCCGGGCTTTCAGCAGTATTCGGCATGCTGGCACTGAACGGACTTCCCATGCCGTACCATCCGGTCTTTAACGTTTCGCGCTTTGCATTTGCCAGTAAGGATCGTTTTTTCCTGATCATCTTTTCTTCCGATCCCAAGTACACCGCGGGTGGTGCGCGGCAGTTTCTCGAAAGTCTGGGACCGCGCTCGGTATCGGAGGTGCCCAGTTAGCTCCATACTGAGAACCCGCCTGTTTCCAGCGCTTGCGATGCTTGCGCTGCCGCTTACGCTGGGCTGCCGTATCGACATGCACATCCAGCCGAAATACCTCCCGCTGGCGAAAAGCGATTTCTTTTCTGACGCACGCGCCGCGCGGCCGCTGGTCCCGGGCACCGTGGCGCGCGGCGATTTGCGCGCCGACACGTATTTTTATACCGGCAAGATCGGCGACACGCCGGGCGACTACATGCCATTTCCGGTCAACGATCAGGTGCTCGCACGCGGACGCGAACGCTTCAACATTTATTGCTCGCCATGTCACTCGCGGGTTGGCGATGGCAACGGAATGATCCCACAACGCGGTTACCGTCATCCGCCTTCGTACCATATTGATCGCCTTCGAAAAGCACCATTGGGATATTTCTTCGACGTCATGACTAACGGCTTTGGCGCGATGCCCGACTATGCTTCGCAGATTGCGCCCCAGGATCGCTGGGCCATCGTGGCCTATATCCGTGCATTGCAGTTGAGCCAGAATGCCACCAAGGCAGAGGTGCCCCAGGGAGAGCAGGTGCCTTCTGAGCCGCCGAAAGTCCGCGAACTGGGCACGGGAGCCAGTCTTCCGGTCTTTATTCCACCGAGCCAGAAGCCCAATCCTGAGGAGTCGAAATGAGCACGGCACGCGACAGTCGCACTGACCTGCTGACGCCGCCTGTCGTGCACACTATTCAGCGGCGCTCCTTGATTGTGGGCGTGATCTTCGCCGTGCTGGCGCTGATTGGAGCATTTCTCAAGCCGGAGGAATTCTTTCCCGCGTACCTGCTGGGCTACATGGCGTGGTTAGGAGTCACTCTCGGGTGCATGGCTTTCCTGATGGTTCAATTCCTCACGCATGGCAAGTGGGGACTGGTCATCCGTCGCATCCTGGAATCGGGCACGCGCACCCTGCCTTTGATGGCGCTCCTGTTTATTCCCATCCTGATCGGTTTGCCGAAACTCTACGCCTGGGCGCGTCCGGAGGAATTAGCCAAAGATAAGCACCTCCAGGCGCTGAGCGGAGCCTACTTGCACTTCGGCGGCTTTCTGTTCAGGGCAATCATATATTTCGTGATCTGGGGGCTGATGATCTTCTTCCTCAATCGCTGGTCTGCGGGGGAAGATGAGCCACACGCCGTCGATATCGGCAGGCGCCTACGGATTCTTTCCGGCCCGGGCATTGTGATCTACGCGTTCAGTATTTCTTTCGCAGCCATCGACTGGGTGATGTCCCTTTCGGCACCATGGATTTCGACAATTTATCCGCTCATTTTCGTAGTCGGTCAAGGGCTCTCCGCGCTTTGTTTCGCAGTGGCGGTGGAGACCATTCTGTTCCGGTACCAGCCGATGTCGGAACTGCTGAAACCCAGCGAGGTACATGATCACGGAAAGCTGATGCTCACCTTCATCATGTTGTGGGCCTACTTTTCATTCTCGCAATGGCTGATCATCTGGGCGGGAAATCTTCCTGACGAGATCGACTGGTATGTGCGGCGTTTGAATGGCTGGTGGGGATTGTGCGGCTTGTTCCTGGCAGTATTTCACTTCGCTGTACCCTTCGCGCTTTTACTCTCGCGCACTTTGAAACGGAACGTGCGCAAGCTGGTTTGGGTCGCAATCTGGCTGATTCTGATGCGTGGCATGGATCTGTTCTGGTTCATCGAGCCCAGCTTTCATGAACAATTGCATGTCACCATCTGGGATTTGATCGTGCCGATCGCGATTGGCGGCTTCTGGCTCACCTTCTTCTTCTGGACATTGAAGTCGCGGCCCTTGTTGCCGCTGTACACACCGCAAGCGCGGGAACTGATGGAGCCTGCCCATGAGTGACGAACACATCGAGCGTGGAGAAAATCCGGAGACCGAATTTGAGACCCAAGATCTCAGTGCGGGAGGGATTCTTGGCTTTCTGCTTGGTCTGGCGATTTTCGGCATCATCACCTATGCCATCCTGTTGGGCATGTACAAGTTCATGGACAGGTATGACGCCAGCCACCAGCCTCCGCCAAATCCGCTCACCGGCGCCCGGCCGGGACCCGGAGCATCGCGATTGATTGCTCCCGACACACGACAGAAGTTCCCGGAACCGCGGCTGGAAGTGAACGAGCGAACGGAAATCGGCGGTTTTCGTTTGCAAGAAGAAGACCGGCTCAATAGTTATGGCTGGGTCGATGAAAAATCCGGAACCGTGCGAATTCCGATCGATCGTGCTATGCAGTTGATTGCCCAGCGTGGACTGCCCGTCCGACCGCAGAATGGCGCTCCCATGCAACCTTCAGGTAAACGGGCGCAAGGTAAAGCGGGTACCGCAAGACAAACGGTGGTCCAACCGTAAGCCCGGCGGATGATGCCGGAAGGAGTTAGCAGTGCGCCGTACAAAGCAGTGGAATCCGGGATGGCTGGCGCTCGTGCTGGTCGTGTTGAGCGCCTCGGCTTGGTCGCAGCAAGGCATGTTTGGCGGAAGCGGGAATGGCATCATGTCTCCTCCGTCGAACCAGCGCCCCCCGAAACTCGCAAACGTCGGAATCCAGCAGAACCTTAATCAGAAGCTTCCGCTTGAGCTTACCTTCCGTGATGAAACTGGCAAATCAGTTCAGCTGAGAGATTACTTTGGCAGTAAACCTGTGATTTTGAGTCTGGCCTACTACAACTGCCAGATGCTGTGCCCCGAAGTCCTCAGCGGACTTGCGACAGCTCTGAAGGGGATGAGCTTCGATGCCGGTAAAGAGTTTGACGTGCTGACTGTGAGCTTTGATCCGCACGACACGCCCGAGCTTGCCGCCAAAGCGAAGCGAGAATATGTGCGACGGTACGGACGCAAGGGCGCGGAGCAGGCCTGGCATTTTCTTACGGGCAAACCGGATGCGATCGCGGCCCTGACAAAAGCAACGGGATTTCAGTATCAGCAGGACGGCAAGACAGGACAGTACGCGCATACTACGGCCATCATGATCCTAACCCCCGAGGGCAAGATTTCGCAGTACTACTACGGGGTGGAGTATCCCCCCAAGGATATGCGCCTCGGGCTGGTGGCCGCTTCCAAGAACAAGATCGGTAATCTCACGGATTCCATCCTGCTCTACTGTTACCACTATGACCCCGCAACCGGAAGATATGGTCCGGTGATTGTCCGCATCCTGCGGATCTCGGGTTTGGCGACCATGCTGTTTCTGGGGTCTTTCATCGCGATGATGATTCGCCGCGACTCCAGCCATCGCGGTTCAGGAGAAGAACGGACTACTTAGGTATGTTTGAAACTTTCCCATTATGGCCTGCTCGCGCCTCCGCGTACGCCGGCCAGGTTGACGCGCTTTTCATCTTTCTGCTCACCCTTTGTGGCTTCATGGCCATCGCCATCTTCATCATGATCTTCGTCTTCGCGACGAAGTACCGACGCCAGAAAGGCGTGCTCGCCGAACAAATCGAAGGCTCGAATGCGCTGGAACTGACCTGGACGGGAGTACCGCTGCTGATTTTCATGGCCATTTTCGTGTGGGGTGCCATTTTGTACTTCCATTCGCGTACCCCGCCCAACGACTCTGCCGAGATTTACACGGTGGCCAAGCAATGGATGTGGAAGTTCCAGCACATGGAAGGGCAGCGCGAGATTAATGAGCTGCATGTGCCGGTAGGCCGCGATGTAAAGATGATCATGACCTCGCAGGACGTGATCCACAGCTTCTACGTGCCGGCGTTCCGAATCAAGCAGGATGTGCTGCCCGGCCGGTACACGGTTGCCTGGTTTCGCGCCACCAAAGCCGGACGTTATCACCTCTTCTGTGCCGAGTATTGCGGCACAGCGCACTCCGGCATGATCGGCGAGGTTGTGGTCATGGAGCCGGCCCAGTATCAGCAATGGCTCAGCGGAGGCCCCGCCGCTCCTCTGCCGCAAGCCGGCAAAGAAGTGTTCATGTCCCTGGGCTGTTCCACTTGTCACCGCTTTGACACCCAAGGACGCGGGCCGAACCTCACGGGTGTCTTCGGAAAACCGGTCCTGCTCGAAGACGGGCGCACGCTTACCGCCGACGAGAACTACATTCGGGAATCCATCTTGCAGCCCGCTGCCAAGGTCGTGTCTGGCTTCAAACCGATCATGCCCACTTTCCAGGGACTGGTGAGCGAAGAGCAGTTGAATGCTCTGGTCGCCTACATCAAATCGCTAAGTCAACCGCCCGCGGGTACGGCCGGAGCACCCAATAATCCTTCGGCAGCGCCCACCGGGCCAACCCAGTTGCAGGTGCAATAGTTTATGACTACGGCTGCAGTACAGATTCCAGAGACTGAGAATTACCTGAACAAGGAATACGGCATCCGGTCATGGTTGTTGACCACGGATCACAAGCGCATCGCGCTGCTTTACCTGATTACCATCACCTTCTTCTTTTTCATTGGTGGATTCTTCGCGCTCCTCATCCGCTTGGAACTGCTGACGCCTGCTGGCGACCTGCTTCAGGCCGATACTTACAACAAAATGTTCACCATGCATGGGCAGGTAATGGTGTTCTTCTTTCTGATTCCTGCCGTGCCTGCGGTACTCGGCAACTTCTTGCTGCCCATCATGATTGGGGCGAAGGACCTGGCATTCCCGCGCATTAACCTGCTGAGCTGGTACCTGCTGGTGGCGGGTGGCTGTCTCATGCTGTATACGATTCTTGCCGGTGGCGCTGATACGGGCTGGACCTTTTACACGCCTCTGAGCACAGCGTTTCTGAACACGCACGTAGTCGCGGCAGCATTAGCCATCTTCATTGCCGGATTCTCGTCGATTCTTACCGGCCTTAACTTCATCGTCACTACGCACCGTATGCGAGCTCCAGGGATGACCTGGAACCGTTTGCCATTGTTTGTCTGGGCCAATTACGCAACTGCCATCATCCAGGTCCTGGGAACGCCGGTGCTGGCGATCTCTCTTATGCTGGTCGCACTCGACCGCCTCTTCCACTTCGGAATCTTCGATCCTAATCGCGGAGGAGACCCGCTCCTGTTCCAGCACCTGTTCTGGTTCTACTCACACCCAGCGGTGTACATCATGATCCTGCCGGGTATGGGCGTGATCAGCGAGATCGTGACCTGTTTTTCGCGCAAACGCGTCTTCGGCTATAAGTTCATGGCCCTCGCGGTCATTGCCATCGCGGTGCTGGGATTCCTCGTATGGGCGCACCACATGTTCGTCGCCGGGATCTCCGTTTACGCCGCGCTGATCTTCTCGTTCTTAAGCTACTTTGTCGCCGTGCCATCCGCCATCAAAGTGTTCAACTGGACGGCGACCATGTACAAAGGCTCTATCTCCTACACCACGCCCATGCTGTACGCGTTCGGTTTCATTGGCCTGTTCACAATGGGCGGCTTGACAGGATTGTTTCTCGCCGCGCTCGGTATTGACGTACATGTGACCGACACTTACTTTGTAGTAGCCCACTTCCACTACATCATGGTCGGCGGCATGGTTATGGCCTATTTGGGAGGCATGCACTTCTGGTGGCCAAAGATCTCGGGCCGCATGTATCCAGAGGCCTGGGGCAAGCTCGCAGCGCTCATTATTTTTGTAGGCTTCAATCTCACGTTCTTCCCGCAATTTGTACTTGGATATCTCGGCATGCCGCGCCGTTATTGGCAGTACTCGCCGGAATTCCAGGTATTGAACGTGCTCTCGACGGCCGGCGCCACCATTCTTGCCGTAGGCTATGTGCTCCCGATGGCGTACTTCCTGTGGTCGATGCGCTACGGCAAAGTTGCCGACGCGAACCCATGGGGCGCTGCCGGCCTGGAGTGGACGATCCAATCGCCGCCTACCACGTTCAACTTTGACGAAACTCCGATCGTTACGACCGAAGCCTACAATTACGACGAACTGCAGGAGGTCCCGGTTGGCCGATAGCCCTACGGTCGTCAATAGTTCCGAGGTCCACAACCCCGCGCTGCGACACCATTTTGCCGACATGGAACAGCAACGGGAATCCTCCGAATTTGGCATGTGGGTGTTCCTGATCACGGAGATCATGTTCTTCGGCGGAATGTTCGCGGCCTACATGATCTATCGCTATCTGTATTACCCGTCATGGGCGGCGGGAAGCGAGAAGATGGATTTCTGGTACGGAACCATCAACACCGTCGTGCTTATCTGCAGCAGTTTGACCATGGCGCTGGCCGTGCACTCGGCACAGGTGGGCAGGCGCAAACTTCTGGTGACCTTGCTGATTATCACCATGCTGTTCGGAGTGACATTCCTGGTCATCAAGGGCGTCGAATATCATGGCCACTGGGTAAAGAATGAGTTTCCCGGAGCGGGTTTTCACGTGGAAGATGTCGATGCTGCCGCCGCGGTCCACATCGAACTCTTCTTCTCTCTGTATTGGGCCATGACCGGTTTCCATGCGCTGCACATGCTGATTGGCATTGGCATCGTGGCGCTGATTACCTATTTTTCGTGGCGCGGAAAGTATGGCCCCGATTATCACAACCCGGTTGAAATTACCGGGTTGTATTGGCACTTTGTCGACCTGATCTGGATTTACTTGTATCCCTTGCTGTACCTGATCAGCCACACGCATAAAGCTTGAGGCATAACTATGACAGAGCACGTACTTCCTAAAAAAACTTACATCATTGTCTGGGTTGCCCTGATGTGCCTGACCGTGGCGACCGCGGCCGTGTCGAAAGTCGAACTCGGTCCTTTCAACGCCGTCGTAGCGCTTGCGATCGCAACCATGAAAGGTTTGTTGGTCGTACTGTTTTTCATGGGCGTGAAATACATCAGTCAGAAAATGACGATTGTCGCGATCGTGGCAGGCTTATTCTGGCTGGGCATCCTGCTGTCATTGAGCATGGCGGATTACGGAACCCGTGCGTTCAGGTAAAAGAAGATCGGTTTGCGATTCTGTACACGAAGCTTGGCAACGCAATACGCAGCATCCAATACTGCATATGTGAGAACTGGGCTGACGCGCCAACTGCCGCTTGCAACTCCCGCATAAAACCTAGAAACTCCTTCCTATGCCTCCTTTGGGGTCTTCCGCGCCTTCTCGCGAACCTGAATTCGCGTCCCGCGCCGCGGCAGCAAAGTCCGTCAAAATCGATTCCTCAGGTCTGGAAACTGCTCTGTGTCGTGAAATTAGCGGTGAGGTCCGCTTCGATAATGGCAGCCGGGCGCTCTACGCCACCGACGGTTCCAACTACCGGCAAATCCCCATCGGGGTTGTGATCCCGCGCAACACCGACGATGTAATCGCAACGGTTGCGTTATGCCAACAATTCGGCGCGCCACTGCTGTCGCGCGGCGGCGGAACCTCGCTCGCCGGACAATGCTGTAATGCCGCCCTGATTCTGGACTTCTCCAAGTACATGGCGTCGATTATTGACATCGATCCCACTCGCCGCCTCGCGCGCGTGCAGCCGGGCGTCATCCTCGATCACCTTCGGGCCGCGGCAGAAAAATATCACCTCACGTTTGGTCCCGATCCCGCCACCCACTCGCGCTGCACCATTGGAGGCATGATTGGCAACAACTCCTGCGGCGTGCACTCGGTAATGGCCGGGAAAACTGACGAAAACATCGAGGAGCTCGAGATTCTGACCTACGGCGGAACTCGCATGAAAGTCGGTCAGACGAGCAACGCAGAACGGGAGAGCATCATTCGAAACGGGGGCCGTCGAGGCGAAATCTACGGCGCGCTTGAATCGATTGCTGCTCGCTACGGTGATCGTGTCCGCCAGCGGTATCCCGATATCCCGCGTCGAGTCTCTGGCTACAACCTTAACTATCTGCTCCCAGAGCACGGCTTTCACGTCGCGCGCGCACTGGTGGGCTCCGAGGGAACTTGTGCCACAGTGCTTGAGGCGACCTGCAACCTCGTCGAGAGCCCTCCCGTGCGAGTGCTGCTGGTCATTGCCTATCCCGATATCTATGACTGCGCGGACCGTGTACCCGAAATAATGGCCTACAAGCCGATTGGACTCGAAGGCATTGACAACCTGCTGGTCGAGTTCACGAAGCGCAAAGGGATCAACGGCGAAGGGCTAAAGCTACTGCCGGGCGGGGGTGGATGGCTGCTGACAGAATTCGGCGGCCAGACTATTCCCGAGGCCGAAGCGCAAGCGCGGCAGCTCATGCAACATCTTGAGCGGAGTCAATCTCCGCCTGACATGCGGCTGTACTCGGGAAAGGAACAAGTCAAGCGGGTATGGGAGGTCCGAGAGTCGAGCCTGGGTGTAATTTCCCACGTTCCCGGCGAGCCCCTCACTTGGGAAGGCTGGGAGGATTCCGCCGTGCCTCCCGAGAAGCTCGGGAATTATTTGCGCGATTTACGCAAACTGATGGACGAATACCATTATCTGGGTGTCCTTTATGGGCACTTCGGCCATGCCTGCGTCCACTCGCGCATCAGTTTCGATATGCAATCGAAGGAGGGCATCACCCGGTTTCGCCGCTTTATGGAAGAAGCTGCGGACCTTGTGGTTTCCTATGGCGGATCCCTTTCCGGCGAGCACGGAGACGGTCAATCCCGGGCGGAGCTTCTGCCTAAAATGTTCGGACCGGAACTCGTTCAGGCATTCAATGAATTCAAGTCTGCATGGGATCCCGATTGGAGGATGAACCCAGGCAAGGTCGTGCAGCCTTATCGCCTGGACGAGAATTTGCGCGTGAGCCCCGCCTATAACCCGTGGCGGCCGCAAACGCATTTTCAGTATACGCATGATCATGGCGATTTCGCCCATGCCACTCTGCGCTGTGTCGGGGTGGGGAAGTGCCGGCAGTACGAAGGCGGAGTGATGTGCCCCAGCTTTCGCGCCACCCGCGAGGAGGAGCACTCAACCCGTGGGCGGGCTCACCTGCTGTTTGAAATGATGCAAGGCGAAGTGGTTCGAGACCGCTGGCGCGACCAGGACGTCAAAAAGTCTCTCGATCTCTGCCTCGCCTGCAAAGCATGCAAGAGCGAGTGCCCGGTCAATGTGGATCTCGCCACCTGGAAAGCCGAGTTCTTTTCGCACTATTACGAAGGGCGGCTCAGGCCGCGAAGCGCTTACGCGTTTGGCAATATCGATATATGGGCGCGGCTGGCGTCGCACACTCCCGGTTTGGCCAACCTCGCCACGCAACTCCCGTTCCTGAGAGACATTGCCAAGATCGTGGCAGGCATGCCCCGCGAGCGAAATATTCCTGCTTTCGCTCCGCAGACCTTTAAGCAATGGTTCCGGGAGCGCCCAATCACGAATCCACAGGGAGCCCGGGTCGTCCTCTGGCCCGACACGTTCAACAACTATTTCCTCCCGACCACCTTGATTGCCGCTGTCGACGTGCTCGAGGCTGCGGGTTTCCGCGTGCTGGTGCCGCAGGCGAACCTCTGTTGTGGGCGCCCGCTCTATGATTTTGGCATACTCGACCGCGCCAAGCGACTGCTGCTCCAGATCCTGGACGCGTTCGCCTCCGAAATTGAGGCTGGGACACCAGTTGTCGGTTTGGAGCCAAGCTGTTCGGCCGTCTTTCGAGACGAACTTGTCCAACTGTTCCCCAGCGACCACCGCGCCCAAGCCCTCTCCCGCCAGACCTTCACGTTTGGCGAGTTCCTGCACCAACATGCTCCGGGATTTCCCTTGCCTAGGCTGGAACGAAAAGCGCTACTCCATGGCCACTGTCACCAGAAATCAATCATGAAGATGACCGCTGAAGAGGCGGTTTTGCAACGGATAGGAGTCCAATGTCACTCTCCTGCTTCGGGGTGTTGTGGCATGGCGGGTTCATTCGGCTTTGAACAGGACAAGTACCCGGTGTCACAGGCTATCGGCGAGATGGAACTTCTGCCCGCGATTCGTGAGGCGGACCACAATTGCATGATCATTGCCGACGGGTTTAGTTGTCGTGAGCAGATCGCCCAGGGAACGGATCGCCACGCATTGCACCTGGCCGAAGTCATCCAGATGGCCATCCAGAGTAGTGCTGTCCACGTTGAGGACTATCCGGAACAGATCCTCGTTTCGCAGCGGCAAGCCGCAATCCGGAGTTCGATGAGGGGGGCGGGATGGGTGGTAGGGGGGGTGGGGGTGGTCGCCCTCTTGCTGTGGAGTGTGTTGAGAAAGCATTGATATTAAGGTACTTATCTTCAGTTTACCCTTCCTGTACTCGTCAGATTGGGTCATTTCTGGGACAATAGAAGTCTCCTCGACCCCTCCTCGGGGTGGTCTGAGAGCCCCTCACTGGCTCTCGTGTGGGAAGCAAGGCAAGGCCATGACACCGGAAACCAGTACTATCGTCCGCGAAGCCGAAGCAGGGCACGCACCCGTTGCCGCGCCTCAGGCGACCGGCATAAGCCAGGAAACCCTCCATGGCTCGGTTCTCGTGCTGATTCAGTTCGACGTCTGCGAGGAGATCCGGCTCGATACTCTCCGGGATATCTTTGGTGCGCAGCGGGTTCACGCCCCCAAACTCAAGCACCCGGCGCCGAATTACGTGCGCTACCAGCGTCCGCCTGTGGTGGAGCCCATCGAACCTCTGGTCCTTGAAAGCGGGGAGCGCCTTGATGGACAGATCAAGTACTACGATTACGGCGTACTGAGCGTGGTTTTTGAACTGCCGTTCTCGGGGGATTGGGACACCCTGGTCCGGCTGTCCAGTCGCTGGGTCTGGGACACCGATTTCGCAGCACTGGCTGCCAAGATCGTTCGCAGCAAGCTGGAGCGCGCCAAGCCGGCGTTAACTAAACCGTACCCCGAGTGGCTGAACGAAGATTATTTCATTTTCCACGTCCGTGAGATTGCGGGCTCCCCATCCGCGACGGACCTGCTGGCTTCGCAGGGGCAGCGCATTGCGCAAATCGTTCGCGGTGAAACGGCCCAGCTTTCGGATGGCGAGCGCCAGGAGGTGGTGCAATCGCGAATCTCTTACTATCCCAATGACCTCGCGGTAATCGGCTGGAACGGCGCTTTTCTGTACGACAGCGCGTTGGGAGCGGAAACCGCGATTCAATTGCTGGAGTACGCCAATTCCCAGTTGCTCGAGTTCCGCCACTACGATGACCTGCTGACCCGGCAACTGGAGAGCGTCTACGCGTTTCTTGATCATGGGGGTGGCGTTCTTGCACGTTGGAAGACCGCGCGCGCCGCGTCCAAATTGCACACCGTAATGCTCGAAATTACGGAGTTGACGGAGAGAGTGGATAACGCGGTTAAATTCCTCAGCGACATGTTCTCCGCCCGCCTCTACCGGCTAGCAGCGTCGAAAGTCGGCGTACCGGATTACAAAGATCTGGTTAAAGAAAAGCTCCGTACCGCCGAAGAGCTTTACCGCTTCATGGTCGACCAGTTCCACCAGAGCCGCGCTTTCATCTTGGAACTGATGGTCGTGATCATCCTGATCATCGACCTGATTTACCTCTTTCGGGGATATAAGCCCATTTAAGGCGCTTACACTTCCTGTCGCAAGTTTCGCTATCGTTGCCGGTAAGCGGATACCTGGCTCGTTCCTGCTACAATCACCAGTCTTCTCATGCGTGGCTTGACCGGCAAACGTGTGCTCATCACCGGAGGCGCCAGCGGTATTGGCGCCGCAACTGCCTCGCGGTTTCTGCAGGAAGGCGCGGCCGTAGTGGTTCTCGATCGCGATGGCAAGGGCCGCCACGAGATTCAGAAGAAACTACCGGATCTCGCCGGCACCGTGGATGCCGACGTGTCCAATCTGGACCAAGTGCAGGCCGCTTTCATTGATGCCATTCGGCTGATGGGCGGCGTCGATATCGTGATCAATAACGCCGGTATCAGCATTCGGCACAAGTTTCTCGATATCACTCCGCAGGAATGGGACAAGATCCTGGCCGTTAATTTGACTGGTGTCTTCTACGTTGCCCAGACGGCGGCGCGGCACATGTGGGAGCGCGGCCATGGGGTCATCCTGCAAACCGCCTCCACGAACGGGATCGTCGGTCAACCCTATTACGCCGACTACAATGCCACTAAGGCTGGAGTAATCGAGCTGACCAAAACCATGGCGCTGGAATTGGCGCCCAAGGTCCGCGTTTGCGCCGTTGCTCCCGGCTACGTACTCACGCCCATGCAGCGCGCCGAATACACCGACGAGATGCTGGCGCAGGTGAACCAGAAAATACCGCTGCGTCGCCATGCGCAGCCGGAGGAAATTGCCGCGCTGTTCGCATTCCTGGCCTCGGATGATGCCGCTTACATTACTGGCCACGTCTATACATGCGACGGAGCGGAGATTGCCGGGGGCCTTGCTAGCCGATAATTGAAGGGCTGGGTGCTTGAGTGACGCTCACGGGCAAAGTCGCGCTGATCACGGGAGCCGCATCCGGCATTGGACGCGCTATCGCCGCCCTGTTCGCCCGGCAAGGAGCATGCCTGGTCCTTGCCGATATGAACGAAGCCGCGGGTCGCGATATCGAACAGGAAATCACTTCAGCCGGGGGCAAGGCGGTGTTCAACGGCGCCGACGTCACCCGTAGCGACGATTGCCGCTGGCTGTGCGAACTCGCCGTCCGTCAATTTGGCGGGCTCCACGTTGTGGTGAACTGCGCCGGAACAATTCGTCGTGCTTCGGTCACCGAGATTTCAGAAGCGGACTGGGACCGCACGATGGCGGTGAACGTCAAGTCAATCTATCTCACGTCCCGCTATGCGATTCCAGTGATCGCGGGAAACGGCGGCGGCGCGATCGTCAACATCGCTTCAGGTTGGGGGCTCGCCGGCGGGCCCAAAGCTGCCGCTTACTGCGCATCGAAAGGCGCCGTAGTGCTGCTCACCAAGGCCATGGCTATCGATCACGGCCCGGACGGTATTCGCGTGAACTGCATATGCCCTGGGGATACGGATACGGCCATGCTGCGCAGCGAGGCGACTCAATTGGGCGAATCCAGTGACCGCTTTCTCGCCGAGGCCGCACGCCGTCCTTTGGGGCGAATCGGCAAGCCCGAGGAAATTGCCCAAGCCGCTCTGTACCTGGCTACCGAGGCATCGTCGTTTGTCACAGGAACAGCGCTGGTGGTGGATGGAGGCGGTTTGGCTGGCTCCATATAGCTTGCGAACTATTGGCCTGTCTTCAACAGCACGCTCTAGCCTCTACACTCCAAGCCTTCTGTCTGCCGCCTCGGGCGGAATCTTTATTCTCAATTCGTTATAATGCAGTCCCGCTCTGGTGCGAGATTCAGCTCGCGGGTTCTGCTTGTCAGCGCATTAAGATTGCGTTCGAGGTTTCATGGACAGCACACCGAATCCGTTCGTTATCGACCGCCGCAAGTTCCTGGCTGCCGCCGGAATCGTCACCGCTGCAGTCGCTGTTCCCGACAGCTCGTTTGCCCTTGAGGGAAGTCCTTCCCCTTACCCGCAATCTGCCGACCCGCTGCCTGCGGACAAGTTGCGCAAGATCCCCATCGGTGTCTTCGATCCCGCGTTTCCCGACCTGACGCTCGACGAGTTGCTGGCCAAATACAACGCATTGGGCGTCGAGGCTGCCGAGATCGGCACGGGTGGTTATCCCGGCAACAAGCATTGCCCGCTGGACGAACTGATTGCCGATCCAGCGAAGGCTAAAGCCTGGCGAAAAAAATTCGACGATCATAATATTTTGCTGGCTACCTTGAGCTGCCATGGGAATCCGGTCCATCCGGATCCAAAAATTGCCGCGCGCGACGACAAGACTTTCCGGAACACCGTGCTGCTCGCCGAGCAAGTCGGGGTAAAAGTCATCGTCGGGTTTTCGGGCTGTCCTGGTGGTGCTCCGGGTGACACCATGCCGAATTGGGCAACCTACCGATGGCCGCCCGAATACGCCCAGGTGCTGGACTGGCAGTGGAACGAAAAAGTCATTCCCTATTGGAAAGATGCGGCCAAATTCGCGCGGGATCACGGCATCCACCGAATTGCCTTTGAAATGCATCCCGGATTCGTTGTCTACAATCCGAGGACACTGATGCGCCTGCGGGAAGCCGTCGGCGAGGAGATTGGCGCGAACTGCGACCTCAGCCATCTGTTCTGGCAGGGATGCAATCCGATCGAGGTGATTCGGTTTCTCGGCAAGCAAAATGCAATCTTTCACGCTCACATGAAAGACACGGTCATGTTTCCGGAGAACGTTGCCCGCTACGGGGTGTTGAATTTCGCCTTTGATCCGAAGGATCTGCCGCAGGCCTCCGAAACTTTTCGTGCCGTTGGATACGGCCATGGCTCAGGGCTGTGGAAAGAAATCGTACGCACCTACATGGAAGTGGGCTATGACGGTATTCTTTCGGTTGAAAACGAAGATCCTATTCTCAACCCGGAACAGGGAGTGCAGCGCGCTCTTTTTGTGCTCAAGAACGTGCGAGAGGAGTTGCTAAATCCTCCCTCCGGCCACAATGCGATTCCCCGCTGAAGCAAGCTGACTGGCAAGCGTGATCCTGGTTCTCTAACCGCCGTCTTAAGGCAAGGAGGCAAGCGCAAATGATGGACCGACGAACTTTTCTCGGCACCATGACAGCCGCAGCCCTGCTCAGCAGGAAGATGTCTTTTGCGGCCGACGATCACAAGATCTCGAGCGTGGGCGTGCAGGTCTACACCGTCCGCGACCAGATGAAGCAGGATTTCGCGGGCACGCTCGCCAAAGTCGCGCAAATCGGATACAAGGAAATTGAGTTCGCCGGATACTTCGGTCATTCGCCCAAAGAAGTCCGCAAGATTCTCGATCAGAATGGGCTTACGTCTCCGTCTTCGCATGTCGATTACAAACTGCTTGGCGATCAATGGGCACAGACTCTGGACGCGGCCAAAATTATTGGCCAGCCATACATTTGCTGCCCCTGGATTCCGGACGAAATTCGCAATCAGCCCGATGGCTGGAAGCAAGCCGCCGACACGTTTAATCGGGCGGGTGAGGCGAGCAAAAAAATGGGCATTCAGTTTGCCTATCACAATCACAATTTTGAATTCGCGCGCACTAACGGCACAGTACCGTACGACCTGCTTCTTCGGGAAACTGACCCTTCCTTGGTAAAAATGGAGATGGACCTGTGCTGGATCAGCGTTGGCGGAGGCGATCCGGTGGCCTACTTCGATAGGTACCCGGGACGCTTTCCCATGGTGCACGTGAAAGATATTAAGAAGCTTCCGCCAGCGGGACAGGCTCAATGGGTGGATCCGAACAGTTTAGGCGATCAGTTGACGGACGTAGGCAACGGCGTGATCGATTGGAAGCGCATCTTTGCCGCGGGCGAAAAGGGCGGCATCAAGCACTACTTCGTGGAGCAGGATTACCCGAAGGATCCGCTGGCCAGCTTAAAGAACAGTTTCACCTACTTACAAAATTTGAGATTCTGATTGCTGACACTCTTAGGCTGCTTCAATCTCGCCGTAAGAGGATGGTCGGTCCGAGCGCAGGCCAACAACACAAGAGCTAACTGCGAAAAGCGATAAGCCAATTCATGCCCGAAATAAACCGTCCCCCAAAAGTCTACGACGTCTGTGTCATAGGCTCAGGCGCGGGAGGCGGACAAGCCGCTAAAGTTCTGACGGAAGGTGGCCTCAGTGTTGTGATGCTCGAGGCGGGGCCCGATCTCCATCCTGAACAAGACTTCAAAGAGCACTTCTGGCCTTACGATCTGCCCCATCGAGGAGCCGGCGTGGGTGGCCGGTTGCGCAATGAAATCAACGATGAATTCATGGCTCCCAATGGGGCTTGGGAGATTGAAGGCGAGCCTTACACCATGGCACCTGGCTCGCGCTTTCACTGGTTCCGTTCGCGCATCGTGGGAGGCCGGACCAACCACTGGGGACGCATCGCGCTGCGCTTTGCCCCGGCTGATTTCAAAGCGCGCTCCACAGACGGCATGGGCGACGACTGGCCCATCACTTACGACGATCTCGCGCCGTATTACGACAAGGTCGAATCCTATATCGGCGTCTTCGGCACAAGAGAAAACATCGTCTCCGCGCCCGACGGAGTGTTCCTGCCACCGCCCAAAATGCGCTGCACGGAAACGATCGTCAAAAAGAGTTGCGATTCGTTGGGTATTCATTGCATTCCCTCACGTCTGGCGATTCTTACCAAACCTTTGAATGGAAGGCCCGCATGCCACTACTGCGCGCAGTGCGGCCGCGGATGCGTGACCGCCTCTAATTTCAGCTCAAGCCAGGTGCTGCTGCCGCGCGCGCAGGCCACGGGCCGGTTCACCCTGATCACCGGGGCCATGGCTCGCGAGATTGTCGTGGGCAAGGACGGCAAGGCCGAAGCCGTCTCCTACATCGACAAAAAGACACGCACCGAGCAGCGCGTGAGAGCTCGCGCAATCGTGCTGGCTGCCAGCGCCTGCGAGACGGCACGCCTGCTGCTGAATTCCAAGTCGACTTTATTTCCCGATGGTCTCGCCAATTCTTCAGGTGTCGTGGGACGCTACCTTACGGACAGCGTCGGTAGTTCCGCCACCGGCTATTTCCCGCAATTGTCTAAAATGCCGCCGCACAATCATGACGGCGTGGGCGGCATGCACATGTACATTCCCTGGTGGAAGTACAACCGCAAAAATGAGTTTCTGCGTGGATACCATATCGAGTTCGATGGCGGCCGTTTTATGCCGGGTGTAGGCACTTTCGATTACGCGTGTGATCTGCATGAAGGGTATGGCGCTGCGCTGAAACAGAATTGCCGATCCATGTACGGGACATTAATCGGCTTTGAAGGCCGGGGTGAAATGATTCCCAACGAGCACACTTATTGCGACATCGATCCCGCGGTGGTCGACGAATGGGGCATTCCAGTGCTGCGCTTTCACTGGCAATGGACCGACAACGAGATTCGCATGGCGCGCGACATGCAGGAGACCTTCCAGGCCATTGTCGAGAACGCCGGCGGTACATTTATCACTAAAGCACGGTCCGATGGAGCCCGCCCCTACGGCATTACCGATGGCGGCGTGATCATTCACGAGCTCGGCACCGTGCGCATGGGCGCGAGCCCAAAGACGTCGGCGTTGAATTCACATTGCCAGGCTCACGACGTGAAAAACCTTTTCGTGGCGGACGCAGCTCCCTTCGTGACCAACCCGGACAAGAATCCCACGCTCACCATTCTAGCTTTGTCGTGGCGCACCTCGGATTACCTGCTGGAGCAGGCAAAGAAAGGAAACTTGTAGTGCGAAGGAGCCCTCCAACGCCTGTGAAATCGATTTCCAGGCGAGATGTGCTGAAGTCGCTCACCATGGGAGTAGTCGCCGGGTCGGTGCTGCGGGTGATCCCGGCAGAAGCCGCGGAGTTCGCGCACCAGGCGATCGCAACCGAGAAGGCGGCAAGTGGCGGCGTGTACACGCCAAAATATTTTTCTGCGCAGCAATACAAACTGTTGCAGACACTTTGTCAGACAATCATCCCACCGGACGAGCGCTCAGGCGGCGCTATCGAAGCCGGAGCGCCGCAATTCATCGATCTGCTTACCCAGGAAAACCCCGACTATCAACTCATGCTCGGCGGGGGCATGATGTGGCTGGATTCGACCTGCAATGATCGCTATGGGAAGCCTTACCTCGACTGTGCTCCCGACCAGCAAAGCCAAGTCCTGGATCTGATTGCCTTTCGCAAGAACGCAAAAACAGATCCCAGTCTCGGCGCGGGAGTAGAGTTTTTCGCTTTCCTCCGCAACCTGACTGCGGATGGCTATTTCACTAGCGAAATTGGCATCAAGGATCTGCAGTACATCGGCAACACGTATATGAAGGATTTCCTGGGTTGCCCGCCCGTGCCGGAGATGTGATCTGGCACATGGATGTAGAAGGACGGTTCCGGTCCGACCGACCTTCCGGTTTGATTTCCGTCACTCCAGGCAGTGATCTTGGTCATCCTCACCACCACCAGCATCACATCTCTGCCGCAATTTGCGTGTCTAAACTACTATGTCAGAGGAGGCGTGCATGTCGACTGCCTGGACGTCGCGTTATGCGCTGCGCACCAAGACCATTAAGAGTTCCGCTATTCGCGAATTGCTGAAGATCACACAACAGCCGGAAGTGATTTCGTTTGCCGGCGGACTGCCCGCTCCCGACGTTTTCCCGACAGAGCGTTTTCGCGACGCCTGCCACAAGGTCTTGGAACAGAATGCAAAGACTGCGCTGCAGTACGGGGCGACCGAAGGCTATGAACCGCTGCGGGAGATGATTGCGCGGCATACTTCGCGTTATGGGATAAAAGCCGAGCCAGAGAATGTCCTCATCACATCGGGCTCGCAACAGGCGCTGGATCTGATTGGCAAGCTGCTCATCAATCCGGGAGATCGCGTCCTGGTGGAAGCGCCGACCTATCTCGGGGCACTGCAGGCGTTCAACGTCTACGGCGCGGATTATGTCAGCGTTCCCAGCGACGAAGACGGGATCCGCACCGAGCTTCTCGAAAAACCGCTGCGCTCCGGCCCGAAATTCATGTACGTGCTGCCGAACTTCCAGAATCCCGGCGGTACAACTCTGTCGGAGAGCCGCCGACATGAGCTGGTGCTACTCGCCGATCAGTTTGGCATTCCGATCATCGAGGACGATCCCTATGGCCAGTTGCGGTACGAAGGCGAGCACCTGCCGCCCCTGGTTGTTCTGGATCGCGAGAACTTGCGGCGGGACAACGGATACTCGATCGGCAACGTGATCTATCTCAGCACGTTTTCAAAGACCCTGGCGCCCGGCCTGCGTTTGGGATGGATCGTGGCGCCACCCGAGGTCATTTCCAAGCTGGTGCAATTGAAACAAGGCGCAGACCTGCACACCTCCACGTTCGCGCAGATCGTGGCCTATGAAGTGGCGCGTGACGGTTTCCTCGACGAGCACGTGAAGGTGATCCGGCGCGTATACGGCGAGCGGCGCGACGTGATGTTGCAGGCATTAAAAGAATTCTTCCCCTCCGAGGTAACGTGGACACATCCCAAAGGCGGCTTGTTTCTCTGGGTGACGCTGCCAAAGGGAATGGACTGCCAAAAGCTGTTCCAGATAGCTTTGAAAGAGAACGTGGCATTTGTGCCAGGTGAGTCTTTCTATGCGAATGACGGCGAGCAGGGTAAGCTGCACATGCGATTGAATTTCTCGTATGGGCAGCCGGATCAGATTCGCGAAGGCGTCCGCCGGCTCTCCATCGCGGTGAAGCGTCAGATGGAAGAATTGCACCTGCTGCCGCATATGAGCACGGTCAGCTAATCATCGCGCCAGCGGAGTGAGCATGTTGCCCCGGAGTTCAGTCGGTGGGACTGCGCGAGTTTTCTAGGTGTCACTTTCCCGTGTAAAATGAAGAGTTTAATCCTCGTCCGCGGAAACTGTGGCGACCCGCCCCCGCCGACTTGCCGAATGCCCTAAAAGGAGAGTTCCAGAGCAATGGCTATTCCTGCGACCCAGCTTCGCCCCGGCATGATCATCAAGCACAACAATGATCTGCATTCCGTGTTCAGTGTGGAGCACCGCACGCCGGGTAACTTGCGCGCCTTCATCCAGGCCAAGCTGCGCAACCTGCGCACCGGCGCGATGTTTGAGCACCGTTTTCGCTCGCCCGATCCGATCGAGAAGATCAACGTCGACGAAATTCAGATGGAGTATCTTTACAACGACGGCGACGATTACTACTTCATGAACACGGAAAACTACGAGCAGACCCACCTCCGGCGCGACATTTTGGGCGATGCTGTCGATTACCTGACGCCCAACCTCCAGATCAAAGTGGAATTTTTCGACGGCAAAGCGGTGGGTATCGAACTGCCGCAAACCGTGGAACTCACCGTAATCGAGACCGAGCCCGGATTGAAGAGCGCGACGGCGTCGAGTGTAACGAAGCCCGCGAAGACCGAGACCGGGTTAGTAGTGCAGGTTCCGCCATTCATCAACGAGGGCGAGAAAATCCGCGTGGATACGTCCGAGGGTGCCTACCTGTCGAGAGCCTGAGTTGTGGGTTCGGGTATGACTTCCACCGAGAAAGAAGCCCGTCGCTACATCATACGCGGACGCGTGCAGGGCGTTGGTTATCGCTGGTTCGTGGAACGCGAAGCTCACATCCTGGGCATTGCGGGTTGGGTACGCAACAATCCAGACGGAAGCGTGGAAGTGCTCGCGATGGGCACGCGTGACCAACTCGCAGGTTTACGCTCGCGACTGCGCGAAGGGCCGCGGGCCGCTCGCGTCGACGATGTACAAGAGCTCGAAGCCAAGCCGATTGCCGGCGGCAGCACATTTCGCATTGAAGGAGCGTGGTAAATGGCCAGTCCCAAGGCGGCGGTCAATTGCGAACCGTTGAAGAAGCTGATCCGGGAAGTTCCCGACTTTCCAAAAAAAGGCATTCTCTTTTACGACATCACCACGCTTTTGAAAGACAAGCTCGGCTTCGCCACGCTGATCGATGCACTCTCCGAGCACTACCTGGAAAAAGAAATCGACCTTGTGCTCGGAATGGAGGCGCGGGGATTTATCTTTGGGCCGGCCCTAGCCTATCGTTTGAATGCCGGCTTTGTGCCTGTGCGGAAGCCCGGCAAACTACCCGCCGCTACCGCGAAGCTCGAGTACCAACTGGAATACGGCAGTAACACGCTCGAGATTCATCGAGACGCGATTCAGAAAGGTCAGCGCATCATCATCGTGGACGACCTGCTGGCAACCGGGGGTACAGCTGCGGCAACCGTGGAATTAGCCAAGTCACTGGGCGCGGACATTGCCGGCTTGGGTTTCGTGGTAGAACTCGATTTCCTTAAGGGACGAGAGAAACTTCAGGGCTGTGATGTGTTTTCGCTACTGCACTACGAAAAGTAATTGCCGTAGCTGACGAGTTACCAGCAACAGCGAGCGCCCTGGTTAAGCTGTGGCGCGCCGCTTAGAAAACGCAAACTATCGCACAAGCGCCAGCACGCCGCGAATGATGCCAGTCCACATCGCTCCGCTTACCGCCATTGCACCGGCCAGCTTGAGGAGGGCATTCCAGTTCAGTTCGTACACTTCTTCGTAAAACAATTCTCTCTGCACCGTTAACCTCCACGGCTGGAGAACTAGAGTGCACGCCACCTGCCAAAGGTGGTGCTCTCATCGTGCGCTTTAAACGGCTGGATTTTCGGAACTTTAGGCGATTGTAATCGGACGCGGGAAAAAGCGCATTCACAATTTTTCCTGCCAGCGGCCTGTTTTTCAGACAAAAGCCGGACAGGGATTAAGACTCTGTAATGACCAGCTTGGCAGCTTTAGGCAGGTAGCTCTTGCGGCGAAACCAGTCCTCCATAGACGCTCGTAGCTCCTCGACGGGGACCTTTACCCCGACTTCCATTAAGCCGTCGGCGACGGGCAATGTGTCATCGAACACACTGGCGTTGGTGAAATTCCGCATGCTGAAACTGTCGAGCCACTTTATCGGGCAAGGCTGCCGATCCCCATTCTCTTCATAATCCACCCGGATTTTACGTGCGAACATACTCCGATTGTAATCATTCACGGCGCGCTGAAAACAGCTCGACTCAGCTGCCATGCTTGACACTCGACCCGTCAGCCCCCTAATCTGCCCGAGCGTTCTGATTACAATCTACCTGCATGAATCCGCTTACACGGGGAGCGACGGAAGTGGCGAAATGTTCTGGCTTTTATGGCTCGTAATCGTAGGTCTGATCGCCGGCTGGGCTACTGGCAAAATCATGAAGGGCTCGGGGTACGGCGTGGGCATGGACATCCTGCTTGGCATCGTGGGCGGGATCATCGGAGGTTGGATTATCAGGTTGCTCGGGTTTCAAAGCAGCGGCGGCCTCATTCCCAGCATTCTGGTCGCGATCCTCGGCGCGGTCATCCTGGTGTGGCTGGTCCGGAAATTCAGACGGCAATGAAAAGCAAAGGCCCGGAAAATCCACGTTGGAGTTCCGGGCCAGGTGCTTTTACGACGGCAGCGATACGTCCACGAACGCTGGACTTTACAGGTTTACGGTATGAAATGGTAAATCACGCCGCCGTCTGTAGTTCCTCCATGCACAGTGGCGCCGTACAGATTTCCTGCTGCATCGCGCGCCATGCCGTTGTAGGCAAAACCGGCATCCGGCTGCCCCTGGAAGCGATATGCGGTGCTCTCCGTCCATTGGCCGTTGCTGCCCTTGGTCAACTTGAAAATCGTGCCACAACTACATCCAGCCCCTCCTTCACTGGTCGTACCGTAAAGGTTGCCGGCATCGTCGAATACGAGCGTCGCAATGGAACTGTTTCCGCCTGAGCCGGCGCTGAAACTGTGAAGGACTTTTTCCTTCCAGACGTCCCCCGGCATAGGATGCAGAACGTAGACGGAACCAAGATCGTTGGCGCCGTCATAATACGTCGTGCCGTAGAGATTGCCGGATTGATCTCTCACCAAGCCACCATAGGGAAAACCGGCGTCGGGTTGACCCTTAAATGCATACAAGGTTTTGAAGGTCCAGCTGCCATTCGTGCCCTGAGACAGACGGTACGCGGTACCTGAGCCGTACGCACCGCCCACGGTGGCGACGCCATAAATATTCCCGAGATTGTCCGGGAGCAGCCGGCCCGCAGAACCGCCGCCACCGTCAGCGCCGCCGGTAAAGGTATGAAGCAGCTTGAACTTCCAGGTGCCGGATACTGGTCTCAATTGGAATACAACACCCTGCGCTCTCGCTCCGCCTGTCGGTGTGGTGCCGTAGAGATTGCCGGCTTTGTCAAAAACCAGGGGCGCACCCGGGCCGTACCCATCATTGCCGCCCGTGAAGTTGTAAATTACGGTCTCCGTCCAGACTCCACCCGAGTTGCTCAGCTTGTAGACGACGCCGCAACCCGCTTCTACGCAGGATCCCCCGGTACCGCCCACGACAGCGGTTCCGTAGAGATTGCCTTGGCCATCCAGTACAACTCCCTTATACGGCTGGCCGCCATCGGCGCCGCCGGTGAAGCTGTACAGTACAGTGTGGATCCAACCCGCGGCGGAAGGCGTCAGTTGGAACACAGTACCGGTACCGAAGGCTCCGCCTTGGACGCTCGTTCCGTAAATATTCCCGGCGCTATCGATGACCAGATCGCTGTCGACGTATTCGCCGTCGGCATCGCCGGCAAAGCTGTAGATTATCTGTTCGGTCCCAGCAAACAGCGCGTGTGGGAGCACCGCAACCGCAGCCAGCAACATGATCCTGATAATCGAAGACAAAAACTGTCGCATTCCCATTTTCCCCTCCGTTGTGCAGCCCCCTGCGATGGACTCAAAGTCAGGGGCCGTCTCGGGCGCTGGAACTATAGCACTGAATGCCGCCATAGGCACGGGGGCTGAACAGGGACAGGGTGTCTTGTGATGGAGAAGCCGAAGGAGTCGGGTTTGGTCTAGGTGCTTGGGCTTTGCGATTCGGTGGCCTCTTCGCGCGCAAAAGAGTCCACCATCTTTCTTGCATCACTTAAGCTACAACCATAGAGCGACCGGGCTGCATATGTGGCGGGGATGGTCTGGCCGCGCGCGGCGAGTTCGCGGAGCTGCTTCTGCTGGTCTTCGCGGCTGATGGACTTCATGTGCGCGAAGTCCTGAGTAAAAAAAACCGGATCAGCGATAACCGTGTACGGGCGAAGTGCGCTTAGAAATTTCTTTGCGCCAGGCACGACGTCCCAATGTATGCGAATGACACCCGGCGCCGTCATGTTGACTGGATAGTCGCGATAGAGTGTCGAACTGTTGCCATACCATTTTTTTATCATCGGCGCCTGTTCTCCGCGCTCGGCTTGCAAGGCCGCGGCGAGGCGCGCAGTGTCGCCGGATAATTCGAGTTCGATATGGCGCAGGTACTGAGTTTGCGAGGTTCCCGGCTTTGCCGCATCGGGTGTAATCACGCGTTCTTTGACCAGGCGTGCCGATGCGATCTCTCCCAAGGACAGGAAGACAACCGACGGGTCATTGCCGGGTAATTGGTAGTTCAGATACGAGCGATATTGAATGTAGATTCCCGTCGCATTCATCCGCACCAGCCAATTTGACGTGTGGAAGCGCGCGGTGACCATCCTAAGAGTAAAAAGCAGGAAGATCGCCAAGAGGGTGCCGAAGATGTACCCAGGCGACCATTTTTCGGTGTATCCGTCACGAAATAAGGCTGCCGAGGCGGCGAGTCCGGCAAGCCAAAAGATTAACGCGCGAAGGCGCGCATGCCGGAATACGCGGTCATTGCCATCAACGTCAACGTCTTGCAGGCGCATCAGGCGCATGTCAGCTCCGATGACAGAGTTTACTTCGCTAGAGCTGGCGGCCATAGGTTACTTCCGATAGCGTCCGCGCGCATACCGGCTCCTCTGACTGGTTGACGAGAGTGCGTCGGGCTATGGAGTTATGTGGCAGTAACGGTGAGGTTTACTATTTCCTTCCTGGGGTTTGGTTCTTGAAATTCACCCCAAGATTTACTCTCAGCGGCTCTGAGTGGAAACCCTGCTGGATTGCTATTTAGATCGGCGCTCACCGTGGCGGAGCCCCGCCGCCGACGAGGGTTTGCGTCTGAATGACCTAGACGCCAGCGCTGACCAGCGATCCGATCTTCTCCCCCGTCAGCACGCGCCGAATATTTCCGCGTCCGTTCAGGTTGAAGACGATGATCGGGAGATTGTTATCTTTGCACATGGAAATGGCGGTGGAGTCCATGACCTTGAGACCCTTTTTGAGCACATCCATGTAGCTGATCTCGTTGAACTTCTTGGCATCCTTCACGATCATGGGGTCGGCATCGTAAATACCGTCCACTTTGGTCGCTTTTAGAATCGCATCCGCCTTGATCTCCATGGCGCGGAGTGAAGCCGCGGTATCCGTCGAGAAATAAGGATTGCCGGTGCCGCCGGCGAAAATCACAATACGACCCTTCTCTAAATGCCGAATAGCGCGGCGCCGGATAAAGGGCTCAGCCACCTGGTTCATTTCAATCGCCGACTGCACGCGGGTATAGACGCCCTGCTTCTCCAGCGCGTCCTGCAGGGCCAGGGCATTGATCACCGTCGCCAGCATACCCATATGATCGGCGGAAACCCGGTCCATGTCTTTGGCCTGCTCGGCTACACCGCGAAAGAAATTGCCTCCGCCCACAACGATCGCGATCTGCACACCGAGGGAATGAACGTCGGCGAGCTCGGCTGCGATCTCGTGAATGCGCGCCGATTCCACCCCAAAGCCCTGGTTAGCGGCGAGCGCCTCACCGGATAACTTCAACAGGATGCGTTTGAAAATAGCAGTGGGCATGCAAGTCCAAGTCTACGAATTTCAGATCTGAATGAGTACAAAAAAGGGGCGCCGCAGCGCCCCTGATTTATTCCGCCTTCTGTTCCGGATAACTGAAGGCGATGGTTGCTCCCGTATCCCCGACTTTGAATCGGGCGAAACGGCGCACCGAAATGTTTTCTCCCAACTTGCCAATCTTGGTGGCGATGAGCTGGGAAATCGAGACTGTCTGGTCCTTGATGAACGGCTGCTCGTAAAGGCAGACTTCCTCGTAGAACTTTGCCATCTTGCCTTCAACGATCTTTTCGATCACCTGAGGCGGCTTGCCGGTCGAGGCGGCCTGGGCGCGATAGATATCCTTTTCGCGCTCGTATGCCTCGGGGGTCACGTCCTCTTTGCGGACGAACTTCGGGTCGCTCGCAGCTATGTGCATGGCAACGTCGTGCACCAGTTCCTTGAAGTCGTCAGTGCGGGCGACGAAGTCGCTCTCGCAGTTCACTTCGACCAACACCCCGATCTTGCCGCCGGCATGGATGTAGCTGGCCACAGAGCCCTCGCTGGTTGCACGGGCAGCCTTGCGCTCCGCCAGCGCGGTTCCACGCTTGCGCAGCAGGACGATGGCATCGTCGAGATTGCCCTTGGCGTCGGTGAGAGCTTTTTTGCAGTCCATCATCGGCGCCCCGGTCTTGTCCCGGAGTTCCTTCACTTGATTTGCGGAAATATTCACTGTGCTTGTGCTCATTCTAAGAATACCTGACTGTTTGTTCTGAGTATTGGATGACGCGTGCCTGCGCACGCTTCAAACATCAAAGCCGCTGGGTTTCTGACAGAAGCAGAGTTCCCGCAACCCTCGGACGAGAATTGTGCGAAATGCTCCTAACAAAATTTAACCCGCGCCGGACGACCCGCGCGGGTCAGATTGCGAGCAAAACCCGGTTAAATCGCAGCTGTCCTGCGTAAGCCCGCTGCGCTGGCCTGCAGCGCCAGGCCCGAAACGACTCCTAAAATGTCTGGCTCTCCACCTGAGAAGGTTCGGTTTCCGCGTCTGCCTTGACCGCGGCTTTCGCGGCGGCAGGTTGTTTACGCGTTCCGCTACCGAGCACATCTTCCATGCTGATGTCCTCGCCCGTAGCTTCCGCGCCGGCCGCTTCTTCTTCGAGGGCGCCTGACTCAACAGGCGGTTCAGTGGCCGCGACTTCGGCCTGCTGGGCCATGCTGGCTGCAGCAGCCAGATCCTCGGTCTGCTTATCGGTCGCGAACTGGGCGCCTTCGGCGATCGAGTCCGCGATCTTCGAGGTAAACAGGCGAATGGCGCGTAGTGCGTCATCATTGCCTGGGATGACGTAATCGACTTCAGTCGGATCGCAATTGGTATCGACCACGGCGACCACCGGGATGCCCAGCTTGCGGGCCTCACGCACGGCGATCTGCTCCTTGTTGGAGTCGATCACAAATATGGCATCCGGCAAGCGCGTCATTTCCTTAATCCCTGCCAGGTTCGCCTGCAGGTGCTTGCGCTCGCGTTCAAGCTTGATTACTTCTTTCTTCGGCAGCAGCTCGTAACGGCCATCCGTGGCCATATCGTCAAGTTCCTTGAGCCGCTTTACCGACTTCTGCACTGTTACCCAGTTGGTGAGCAATCCACCCAGCCAGCGCTGGTTCACGTAGAAGCCGCCACAACGAGTTGCCTCTTCGGCGATTGCGTCCTGCGCCTGGCGCTTGGTGCCCACGAACAGCACGATCTTGCCACTGGAGGCCAGGTCCTGCACAAACTTGGACGCTTCCTTGAACATTTTCAGCGTCTTCTGCAAATCGATGATGTAGATCCCATTGCGCTCTCCGAAGATGAACTCCTTCATCTTGGGATTCCAGCGCTTCGTCTGGTGCCCGAAGTGAACGCCCGCTTCGAGCAGCTCCTTCATGGTGATATTAGCCAAACAACCTCCTCATTCGGTCTACATCCTTCCAATCGGTTGTCGGTACCCGGGTCAGTCGACTCACCCGACTGATTCCGGACACCCGCAACCGTCTTCCGGATTGCCATTCCCGTCCCCGCACCCTCTGGGCACGGGAAGAATTGAACACCTAAACTCAGGTTGCGAGGACCGAGTGACGTACACCGGGAGTGCTTTGCTTCCCGGCACCGGGTGCTCGCTACTCTTTACCGTTTCGAGTACTGGAAGCGCTTGCGGGCGCCCTTTTGCCCGTACTTCTTTCGCTCCTTGGCACGCGAATCGCGAGTGATCATGCCCTCGGCTTTGAGCTTTTTGCGCAACTCGATATTGAAGATCATGAGTGCGCGCGCGACGCCGAGCTTCACCGCGTCGGCCTGACCGGCCACGCCGCCGCCTGAAACATTCGCCACGACATTGAAGTTGGCGGCCGTTTCAGTGGTCAGCAGCGGCTGCCTGGCGCTGGAGCGCTGCGATTCTGTAACGAAGTACTGCTCGAAGGGCTTACCGTTGACCTTGAAGTCGCCGCTTCCCGGACGAAGATAGACGCGGGCCACCGCCGACTTGCGGCGACCGGTTCCGTAATATTGCACTAATTCTGCCATTCTCGCTCGTAGCTTCCGGTCTTACGCTTGCAGCATTACGACCAGAAAGCACTCAACCTTTCAAAGATTCTGAATTGGGTTTAAGCCAAACCCGAAAATCTGAACTACGCGATCACTCGCGCTTCCGGCTTCTGTGCGGTATGGGGATGCTTCTCGCCACGATAGATCTTCATCTTGCTGATCATCTGGCGTCCCAGCTTGGTTTTTGGGAGCATGCGTTTCACCGCTTCTTCGATCACCAACTCCGGCTTGCGATCGAAACGCTTGCGGAATTCTTCCGTCCGCAGTCCGCCCGGGTAACCCGTATAGTGCTGATACTTCTTCTGCTCCGACTTCATGCCCGTGGTCCGCACCTTTTCGGCATTGATCACGATGACATGGTCCCCAGTGTCGATGAACGGCGTGTACTTGGGGTTTTCTTTGCCCATGAGGATGCGAGCGATGTGAGACGACAACCGCCCGAGCGTCTGCCCGGCAGCATCCACGACGTACCACTTGCGCGCAATTTCCCCCTCTTTGGGGAAATAAGTTGACATCAGAAATCTCCAGAAAATAAAAACGCAAAGAAGACCGCTGAGTTTCCCCTTCTCGCTGAAGGCGAGGGGTATCAGGCGGGCAACCGCAGGACTTCCGAAGCTTTAAAGATAACGTAGGCTGCAAAGAATTGTCAATGCAGGCATTAGGGGCCGTCCGGGCTGGCGCGACAGGCCAAACCTTCGAACATATTACCGGCGATTACCCGGTTGTGCTGCGGCATGCTACATACGTGATCTGCCGGCCGTCGTGTCAGGGCCTCACTGCGTATCAGCCCGACATTCACCCCGTTGCTGCCGCCGTTAATCACCGCTCCCAAAAATACGATTTGGCGGCCTCAATCCCAGCCGAACCGACGCGCTCAGCATGTTCACTGCTGTCCCATTCCGTTGACTTGCTCCCCTGCAACTCCTAACATGGGCGCCACTCCAATTCTGGGCGCATCATGATCGGCAAAACTATCTCCCATTACCGCATTCTCGAAAGGCTGGGCGGCGGCGGTATGGGTGTCGTCTACAAGGCCGAGGATATCAAGCTCGGCCGCTTCGTGGCCCTGAAATTCCTGCCGGATGAGGTCGCGAAGGATCAGCAGTCGCTCACCCGTTTCCAGCGGGAGGCCAAAGCGGCGTCGGCCTTGAACCATCCCAACATTTGCACTATCCACGAAATCGACGAGCAGGATGGCCAGGCTTTCATCGTCATGGAGTTTCTGGATGGCTTGACGCTGAAACATCGCATCGCAGGGCGGCCGTTGGATATCGAAGACCTGCTCTCGTTGGCTGTAGAGATCGCGGATGCGCTCGACGCGGCGCACGCAGAAGGTATCGTGCATCGCGACATCAAACCCGCCAATATCTTCGTTACCAAACGAGGACACGCGAAAATTCTGGACTTCGGCTTGGCCAAGCTGACCACAATTCCGGGCAAAGGCACTCCGGGAACGTTGAACGAAGCGACTGCCGCCGTGAGCGTCGAGTACCTGACGAGTCCGGGCACCGCGATAGGAACAGTAGCGTACATGTCGCCGGAGCAGGCTAAAGGAAAAGACCTGGATTCGCGGACCGACCTTTTTTCCTTCGGCGCCGTGCTCTACGAAATGGCGACGGGCACGATACCGTTTCGCGGCGATACTTCTGCAGTCATTTTTGATGCGATTTTGAATCGCGAGCCGATTGCGCCGGTCCGCCTGAATCCGGACCTTCCCGCCAAGTTCGAAGACATCGTCAACAAGTGCTTGGAAAAAGATCGCGACCTGCGCTATCAGCACGCCTCGGAAATTCGCGGAGATCTGAAGCGCCTGCTGCGGGACAGCGGCTCAGGGAGGAAGCCGACTGCGGAGGCCAGTTCAGGAGCGGCTTTGCCGGTCGCGCCGGCGAACTTCGCGTCAGGCACATCGGGTGTGGCTGCGGCAGCGGCGCAAGCGGTCCAGCCGGAGAGCCCCAGTTCAGTGGCGGCGGTAGTCGCGCCGCGACAGAAAAGCACGCTGATGATGGTGGCGGCCGCTGTCGTGGTAATCGCGATAGTTGGATCGGGGCTTTACTGGTTGTTGAACCGGAGCGGGCCCGTGCCGTTCCAGAATTTCAGTGTTACGCAGATCACCAATACCGGTAAGGCCAACGAGGCGGCCATTTCGCCCGATGGGAAATATGTGCTCAATGTCCAGGATGACGGCGGTATGCAAAGCCTGTGGCTACGCAACATTCCGACGGGTAGCGATACGCAGGTAATCCCGCCCGGACCCGAGCCCTACCGAAACCTGCAATTTTCTCCCGACGCGAACTACGTCTACTTCGAGCGCAGTCCGACTGCGACGGGAACCTCCTGGGATTATTACCGCGTCCCCGTGCTGGGAGGATCGCCGCAAAAAATCCTCGGCGATGTCGATACCGATCTCGCCTTCCTCGGCGACGGCCGCCACATCGCTTACGTACGCGCCAACGATCCTAAAGTCGGCGAGTACCAGGTACTCATGGCCAATCTCGATGGCAGCGAGGAAACTACTCTGAGCACCGAACCGCTGAACGGATTTATCGTTCCGGCCTCTATCACTCCTTCGCCGGATGGTAAAAAAGCAATCTTCAGCATTTTCGGTTTTGGAGATAAGTTTGGTGGGCTCAACTCGTTTGACTTCGCGTCTAAAAAGATTGCGCCATTTACAGAGTTCAAAGACAGGGTCGTGTTCGAGACCCAATGGCTGCCGTCGGGGCGCTGGCTGCTGATCAACTACAATCTGCGCCGCTACTTTCTCGACATGGGACAGATCGGGTTGATCTCCTATCCCGAGGGGCGATTCCAGCCAGTCACCCGGGACACCAGCAATTACCGGTCGTTGACAGTGGCGAGCGATGGCAAGACCGCCGCAAGCGTGCAGGCAAGATCTACGAACGAGGTCTACCTGCTAAACGGCAACGCTCCCGGCCGTGGGGGCCTTCCCCAGGCGGTTTCGCAAATGCAAGGCGCGCGCGATCTCGGCTGGACGCAGGACGGCAAGCTCCTGGTAAGCGATTTCGGCCGAGTGCGAACGTTCAGTTCGGATGGTTCCTCCAGCACTACCTTGATTAACGAGTCGGAGGGCTACATCAACGAAGTCAAGACGTGTGGCAGCCAATACCTGCTCTTTACCTGGGCGTTTCGCGGCTCGTCAACTGGGATAAATATCTGGCGTGCCAACCTGGACGGGTCTGGAAAAAAACAGCTCACTAACGGCAAAGTCGATCGGGGACCTGTTTGCTCGCCGGATGGTAAGCAGGTTTACTATGCCAATCTGGCGAATGAATGGAGAGTCTCCATCGACGGCACGAATTCCTCGCCAGTTCCGGGCAGCTCAATAACAAATGCGTTTACGTCGCTGGGAGGGGCACTGTCGCCGGACGGAAAAATGCTCGCTATTCAGTATGATGTGACAGAACCAGACATAACGACCTCCATACATAAAATCGCCATTGCGGATCCCACCGCGACCAGCCAATCCAAGCCGCGGGTGATCGATCCCGATCCGCAGATCAGGGGCTCATTGAATTTTTCTCCCGATGGCAAGGCGCTGGCCTACACCGTACGCAACAAAGGCGTGGACAACATCTGGATCCATCCCCTCGATGGCTCACCACGCCGCCAGCTTACCCAATTTCCTTCAGGCCAAATCGAGGATTTCCACTGGTCGCCCGACGGCCATAAGCTAGCCGTGCTGCACACTACCGAAACTGCCGACGTCATATTGCTGCAGGAGACCAAACCTTAAACCGCGGATTCTCCACGTTGGTAGTGTGCCAGCGTCAAAGCTTGCGATGGCGGCAGTCTGTAAACCTGCTTCGCCTGCGAGTCGCAACGGTTGTTCGCTTAAGTGACTGTCCTGCAAGCCTAAGCGCCTGTGATGGCGATCACAATCGCTGGTGTTAAGGGTCACGGCTGTAATCCCTGGTGCAGCCGACACTGAATTGGCACAAACGCTTGAGGAGGCGGTCATGATGCTCGCGTACCGGCTCGTCCGACTGATCGAAACCCACTCGGACGCCCTCGCCACCAGTCTTCTCCAGAAGGTGCAAAACTCGGAAGTTGTGCCTTTGTATAGCAATGTTCCCGCCGAGGAACTCAAACAGCGAGTTTACGAAATCTACCGTCACCTGGGCGATTGGCTCCTCGGAAAGAGCGAATTCGACATCGAGAAGCGCTACGCCGAGATCGGCGCCCGACGGGCCCAGCAAAGCGTCCCGCTCAGCCAACTGACGTGGACGATCATCCTGACCAAGGAAAATTTGTGGGAGTTTTTGCGTAAGGAATCTGTTCTGGAGCGCCCCGTGGAGGTCTTTAGCGAGCTGGAAATGCTGCAGTTGCTGGATCAATTTTTTGATAGGGCTATTTACTTTGCGGCGCTGGGATATGAGCGCGCTCTGGCTCCGGCGGCGATTGCGGAGATGAGTTCCACCCGCTAGGAAAGTCTGTCCAACGCGAGGCAGCATATAGCGGGAAGACGGAAGTCGAAGGAGAGCTGGGGATGTCGTGGGAGATTGAGTACAAGAAGAAACTGAGAACACCGGAAGAGGCGCTGCGGGCTGTGCAATCCGGCATGCGAGTTTACATCCAGCCAGGCTGCGCGGAACCGGAGACGCTGGTCGAGGCTCTGCTCAAGCGAGGACCCTACGTTCACGATGTCGAGATCGTGCACATGATGACCCTGGGCAACGCAGATTACGTGAAGCCCGACATGGCGGCACATTTCCGCCACAATGCCGTATTTATCGGGGCCAACGTACGCGAAGCGGTGAACGAGGGGCGCGCAGACTACACCCCGGTCTACCTGAGCGAAATCGAAGAATTATTTGAAAGCGGGGCGATGCCGATTGACGTAGCCCTGATCGAGGTTTCCCCTCCCGATGCGCACGGGTTCTGCAGTTTCGGAGTAGGTGTGGACACGACCCTCACCGCGGCCAAGGTGGCGCGTTACGTCGTGGCCCAGGTAAACGACCAGATGCCTAGAACCTACGGCGACAGTTTCATTCACGTCACCAAGATCGACGCGATCGTGGAGTCGTCGCGGCCGCTGTGTGCGCTGAAGAAGCCGGAAATCACCGACATGCATACGGCAATTGCCCGTAACGTCGCTGGGTTGATCAAGGACGGCGCAGTGCTGCAGACCGGCATTGGCGGAATACCCGATGCGGTATTGCCTTTTCTGTTGGACCGCAAGGACCTGGGAATTCACAGCGAACTGGTCTCGGATGGCGTAATTCCGCTGATCGATGCCGGGGTAATCACCGGGGCGCGAAAGAACTTCAAGCCGCGCAAGATCATTCTCGGGTTCGCTCTAGGCAGCAAAAAACTCTTTGATTACGTCGACGACAATCCGATTTTTGAGTTTCATCCGACGGCATACACCAATGACCCGGTGTTCATCGCCCGTAACGACAACATGGTAGCAATCAACTCGGCTCTGCAGGTGGATCTCACCGGCCAAGTGTGTTCTGACTCGATCGGAACGCGTTTCTACAGTGGCATCGGCGGACAAGTAGATTTCCTGCGCGGAGCTTCCAAGTCGAAGGGCGGCAAGCCGATCATTGCCCTATCGTCGACGGCGAAGGGGGGAACACTTTCCAGAATCGTCCCGATGCTTGATCCCGGCGCCGGCGTCGTCACCTCGCGCGGGTTGATCCGCTTTGTGGTCACAGAGTACGGCATCGCTTATCTGCACGGGAAGTCAATCCGCGAGCGTGCTAAGGCGTTGATTGAAATCGCCCATCCCAAGTTCCGGGAAGAGCTTTACCAGTACTGCGAAAAGACAAAGTGGTTGCAGCGTCCGCAGGTGCCACAAGCGGTCGCGGCGAGGTGATCTATGGCAGGACAAGCGCGTGGAAAAGTCACCATCAGCGTGGAAGAGTGCAAGGGATGCGGGCTGTGCGTAGAGTCTTGCCCGCCGAAGTGCCTGGAGCTGGCGCCGGAACTGAGCGCCTACGGCGTGCATCCCGCGCGCTACACCGGCCACGATTGCACCGGCTGCGGTATCTGCTTCTATTGTTGCCCTGAGCCGGGGGCGATCGAGGTCTACCGTGTGGCAGCGCCGGCCAAGCCGCTATCCACCCAGGGAGGTCACAATGCGGCAGCTCTGTAAGGGCAATGTAGCGGTCATCAAGGGAGCCATTCTGGCAGGTTGCCGCTCCTTTTATGGATACCCGATTACTCCTGCCAGCGAGATCACCGAAGCGGCAGCGTTGTACATACCGCAAGTCGGTGGAACTTTCTTGCAGGCGGAAAGCGAAGTCGCCGCCATCAACATGGTGTACGGCGCAGCTGCGGCCGGGGCCCGCGTCATGACCGCATCCTCCGGCCCTGGTCTCAGCTTGATGCAGGAAGGCATTTCCTACATGGCGGGCTCGGAACTGCCGTGCGTCATCGTCGATGTCGTGCGAGGAGGGCCGGGTTTAGGCAATATCGCTCCCGAACAGAGCGACTATTTCGCCATGGTCAAAGGCGGGGGTCATGGCAACTATCGCAACTTCGTGCTGGCGCCGGCCTCGGTGCAGGAGATGGCAGAGCTGACTGTGCTGGCCTTTGAGCTGGCCGACAAGTATCGCAACCCGGCAATTGTTCTGGCAGATGGTTTTATCGGCCAGATGATGGAAGCGCTCGATCTTGAATACCAGGATGTGACAATTCCGGAGAAACCCTGGGCCGTGAAGGGAACCGCCGAGACTCGGAAAAACCTGGTTAGCTCGATTTATCTCGAAACCGACGATCTGGAAGCACATCAACGCAAGCTGGAAGCCAAGTACAAGGCTGCACAAGAAACTGAGACGCGTAACGAAACCTATCTGACGGATGACGCGGAAATCCTGCTGGTGGGATACGGCATTACTTCCCGCGTGCTGCGGTCGGCGGTGGAAGAAGCCCGCCAGGACGGGTTGCGTGCTGCTTTATTTCGTCCCATCACTTTATGGCCGTTTCCCTCGAAAGCGTTGGCTCAGGCTGCCGCCCATGTGCAGAAAGTGCTGGTGGTGGAGCTCAGTAACGGCCAGATGGTGGAAGACGTGCGCCTTGCGCTAAATGGAAGCGTGCCGGTGGAATTTTACGGCCGGGTGGGCGGGAATGTGCCGTCCGTCGAGGAAGTCCATGCCGAGTTGCTGGCGCGCATGGGGTCGCTCACGTAAGGCTGGAAAGAGGATGAATATGGCGGACAATACAAAACCCGGCGTGGCACAGGTGCAGCCGGGCAGGAACGGCTACGAGCTGATTCATTCGAAGTCGGAGGTCTTTTACGATCATTACGAGCGCAAAGCCGACCTGCAGCACCAGACGCATTATTGCCCGGGATGCGGCCACGGGGTCGCCCACAAGCTGATCGCAGAGGCGCTCGAGGATCTCGGCCTGCAGGACAAAGCCATATTCGTGAGCCCAGTCGGTTGCTCTGTATTCGCCTACTACTACTTCGATGTGGGCAACGTTCAGGTGGCGCACGGACGAGCTCCCGCGGCCGCCACTGGCATCAAGCGAACCTGTCCTGACAAGATCGTAATTTCGTATCAAGGCGACGGTGATCTCGCGGCCATTGGAACCGCGGAAATCATTCATGCGGCTAATCGCGGTGAGAAGATAGCCGTGTTCTTCATGAATAACGCCATCTATGGCATGACGGGCGGGCAGATGGCTCCAACGACGCTGGTAGGCCAGAAGAGTACAACTTCGCCATGGGGACGCAGGCCGGTGAACGAAGGCTTTCCCATGCACATGGCGGAACTTATTTCGACACTGGAGGCGCCGGTTTACGTCGAACGGGTCGCGCTTTCCGACAATAAGAATGTGATGAAGGCACGCCGGGCGATCCGGAAAGCGCTGGAATTGCAGCGCGACGGAGTAGGGTTCACCTTTGTAGAAATCCTGTCGCCGTGTCCGACAATCTGGGGCAAGGATCCTGTGGATGCCCGCAGGTGGGTGGCGGAAACCATGATTCCCAACTTTCCGCTCAACGTATTTCGCGACCGCAAGCCCGAAGTGCTGCAAACCGCAGCCCCGCAGCGCACTGTTTGGGAGGTCCTCGAACTGTCTCCCAAGCATGACATCGACAGCAAGAATGGCAAGGCGCACGCGCACCACTTTCGTGAATTTTCGATCAAGGTGGCCGGCTTCGGAGGACAAGGCGTATTGCTCCTGGGCCAGCTTCTGACGGAAATGGGCATGCGCGAAGGGCTGCAGGTAAGTTGGCTGCCATCTTACGGTCCGGAAATGCGGTCGGGCAGCGCTCATTGCCATGTTTGTTTCTCGAAGGAACGCATTGGCTCGCCGCTGATTTCTCATCCCGACGTGCTGATCGCCATGAACGAAATTTCTCTGCGCAAGTTCGCCCCCCAGGTGTCCCCCGGTGGATTGATTCTCTACAATCGCGAGAGCCTGCCCGACGACTTTGCCCCGCCGCAAGCGCGCGTCATTTGCATTTCCGCCTCTGAAATTGCCGATAAACTGGGCTCCACGAAGGCAACGAATGTGGTGCTGCTGGGGGCGCTTCTGGAAGAAACGGAGTGTCTTTCCCCGGACACAGCTTTAGGCGTCTTGGAGACCAAGGTTCGAAGAACAGAGTTACTGGAAACAAATCGACAGGCGCTGGCCGCGGGCCAGCATTTTATCGATGACCAGACCCGTGTGGGAGCGGTGACCCAGCCCGATGGTTTTGCATACTGATCCAGCCAAGCTGCTGTTGGGGAGCCAAGCTGGGCGGCAGTAATCCCGGACTCTCCAGTGGCCTCAATGCAGTCCGCCGACATCTTGCAATTGCGCTTCCGCTCGCGATTCTCCTTTGCCCAGGCAGCTAACGGTTTTCCCTTGCCTCCGTCTAACTAGTCAATTACCCGGACCACGCACACAGGACCTACAGATTTATGGAACGGGTGCAGGCAAAGTCGGGTACGACGTCAAAAATGGGGAACCAGCGGAACGTTTCATGCGTATCCGAAGAGCGGGGACAGCCTCGTATCTTTTCCCAAGCATCGCTTCGTGGAGCGGAGAGCAGGGGTGAGATAGCAGTGGGGGTGGCAAATATGCCAAGTCTGGGAAACGGAACGAATGGAAACGGAAGCAGCCTAAACCCTGCCGTGGGCAGGAATCTTTCCGGGAACGGCGATGCGCACGTCCAGGAAGTTGTAAAGACCGCGCACGAAGAATTACGGCAATTGATCCGGCAACGGGCCGAGATTATGAAACGCATCGGCACCGTGAAGCAGACCATCGTCGGATTGGCGAATCTGTTTGGCGACGAGGTTTTAAATGACGAACTGCTGGAGTTGGTAGATCGCAAGACCAGCGGACGTCAGCCGGGGTTTACGAAAGCCTGTCGCATGGTTCTTATGGAGTCGACCCGGCCTCTCGGCGCACGTGACGTCTGTGAGCAGATTCAGAAGCGACTGCCGCCGGTGCTGCTACGGCATAAAGATCCTCTTGCCTCAGTTACGACCGTGTTGAACCGCCTGGTCGAATACGGCGAGGCGCGGACGGTCATCAAGGAAAATGGGCGGCGAGCCTGGGAGTGGGTGGCGGACCCGAGCGACAGTCTGCCCGCGGGTAGTCCTAATGAGACCCGCATTGCCTAAGACAGTGGCTACGACAACTGAGGTCTGCGGTTGAGGTTCCCGCGTCGGAACGTGGCAAAGCGCGGGAGCCTCGCTTTGTATATGCTCGCCGACGCGCTACGACGGCGGTAGAAGCATTCCTTTCTCCAGGTGGCGGGTAACGTGCGCGTAGCTCGCGGCGTGCGGATCGTGCGTTACCATGACGATCGTCTTGTGGAAGTCCTCGTTCAGCCGCTTCAAAATTTCTAAAATCTCCGTCGCAGCATGACTGTCGAGATCTCCCGTCGGCTCGTCCGCCAGGAGCAGGGTGGGATCGCTCACGATGGCGCGCGCAATGGCTACGCGCTGTTCCTGCCCGCCGGAGAGCTGCTTGGGAAGATGCCCGACTCGTTCCTCGAGTCCAACCAGTTTGAGCGCCGTCATGACGTGATCGCGGCGCTGCTGCTGGCTCAGCTTGGTGAGGAGCAGCGGTAATTCCACGTTTTCGAATGCGGTGAGCACAGGGATCAGATTGAAAGTCTGAAAGACGTATCCGATGTGCTCATTGCGCCAATGCGCGGATTGCCGATCGCCGAAACGAAAAATGTTTTCGCCCATGACGAGCAGTTCTCCCGCGGTGGGCCGGTCAATGGCCGCGATCATATTCAGGAGCGTAGTCTTGCCCGAACCTGACGGGCCCATCAGAGCAAGAAACTCGCCCTTTGCGATATCGATGGAAACATCCTCCAGCGCTTTCACCTCGAAGGCATCGCGCTTGAAGATCTTGCTGACATTACGGACCTGGACGACCTTGGTGTCCGTGGCAGTGTTAGGGGCTGTCGCAGTACTCATGATTGTCCTTTGATCTTTATTTTCTGCCCATCTTTGAGGCTTGCCGGAGCGGAGGTAATGAGATCTTCGCCCCCGACCAGGCCGCTCACCAGGAACCCACCGCTACGCTGGCCCACGATGTGGACTTCACGGGCTACTGCTTTGCCTTCAAAAGCCAGCATCACCATCTTCTTGCCGTTCACGTCGCGTACCGCTGCTGCAGGCACAAAGACGCCGGACGCCTGGTTGGATTGCTTTTCTTGATCGGCCAGGAATTTCACGGTCGAATTCATTTCCGGACGCAGATACTGGTCAGGGTTGAGAATCTGCACCTTAACCTGGACCGTGGCTTTTTGGCGGTTGGCTTCGGGAGAAATCTCAGCGATCAGGCCGTCGTACTTCCGATCGGGATACGCGTCCACGGTGACAACGCCCTTCTGCCTGGCAGAGAGTTTGGCGAAATCGTCCTGTGCAATGTCGAGTTCAACCTGCAGGTCGTTGAGATCAGCGAGTGCGACCACCGACCCGACAGGACCGCCTTCCGCTTGGCTCGCGAATTGTGACGTGATCAGCTCCCCACGTTCCGCGGTGCGTTCGAGAATGGTTCCAGTGACGGGCGCGCGTATCACCGTAGCATCTAGCTGCGACTTGGCGTACGCGAGCTGACCTTCGGCCTGCAGCAATGCGCCCCGGGCGCGCGCGAGCTCTTCGGGTCGGGGACCGATCTTCGCCAGCGTGAACAACTGCTGAAGAGAATTCACGCGCTGCTGGTCGGCGTCCAGCTTGGCGGTTGCATCATCGAGCGCCTGTTTCGACAACACACCCTCTGCCACCAACTGCTTGGTGCGATCGAATGTGATCCGGTCGTTCGCAGCCGTGGCGCGAGCTTCGTCCAGGTTATGCTGCGCCTGCAGAATCTCCTCGGGCCGCGAGCCGTGTTCCAGTTCGTCGAGATATGCCCTGGCATTGGCCACGTTGCCTTCGCTCTGTTTGACCTGCGCGCGGAATTCCTCGTCTTCCAGGCGGACCAGTACCTGTCCCTCTTTGACCTTATCGCCCTTTTCCACGCCGATCCAGGCGACGCGTCCGGTAACTTTCGAGTTCACGTTGATCTTGTGGTGGGCGACGATATAGCCGCTGGCGGAGAGAATTACACCACCGATATCGCTGCTCTCGACTTGCGCGCGCGTGACTTCCACTTCCGGGGCGTCAGACGACAAGAGCTTGTAGGCGAGTGTAGCGACGCTAAGGAGAACCAATATCGTAATACCGACTACGATCCAGCGTTTAGCCCAGAGCGGTGGCTCACCTTCGGCACCCGCTCGATGCGAGCGGTCGATGCGCAGGCCTTGCAGATCTTGATGTTTGGTATCAATTGGCATATCACTGACGCGCTGCCATTTTTCTGCTTCTAGCCCCTTAATGCTGCCAGGATGTCCTGCTTGGCCGCGTGCCAGGCGGGAGCGAGTCCGCCGAACAATCCCATGACCATGGCGAAAAGCACTGCCGTAATGACCACCGGTGGCGTCATTTGCAGGCGGAACACCACTTCGCTGAACGTGACCTGATTCTGCGTCCCCGTTGTCATGTTGTTGAACGGCAGCATCAACACCAGACCAACCAATGCACCCAGTATGGACATCAACAATGACTCGATTACGAACGACGTGAGAATACTGGGCCGCGAGAAACCGATCACCCGCAGGGTGGCAATCTCGCGTCCGCGATACGCGACCGCCGCATACATCGTATTCATGGCGGCGAAACTGGATCCGATCGCCATAATGATGGCCACGATGACTCCTACGAACTTGATGGGCGCGCCGGACTTGGTCTGCGATGCGTAATAGTCCGGCTCCAGCATTCCATTAAGTTCCAGGCGCTGGTCGTCATTGGCGCGATTCTTGAGCGCCGCCGCGGATACTGGATCGGTGGCGCGAAGCAGGACCGAAGAATACACAGTGCGTTCGAAATCCGTCGCGAGCTGGTTGATGTCGCCCCAAATTTCGGATTCATGCGCCGTGCCCTCCGCGTCGAAAATGCCGACTACGTTCCACTCGCCATTCCCGATGCGCATGGTATCGCCGATATTGGCTTTGGCAAAGCGCTGGTTGATCGATTTGCTCACCACCACCTCGCGCTGGCCGGGCGTAAACCACCGTCCGGCGACCAGGTGAACTTTTGGCCGCATTTCAATCCCCAGGGGTGTCAGAAAACGGGTAGTGACATTCACTTCGCCGGTGCCGTCTTTTCTAGGCAGCACAATCACCAGAATATCTTCGCCAGAGGCCATCGGTTCGCCACGATTGTTCTTCGCGATTCCGGGAAGATCCTTGAACACCTGCATGGCGTCGCGGGAAACTCCACCGGCCGCTAGTTCCGAGGTGGACCCTTTTCGAAGCACCAGCACGTTCAGCGGATCGCCGGTCGTGCCAAACGCCCTATTCAACCCGGCGAGCAGAGCCATGATGAACACAGCCGTTGCAACAGTAAGGGCAATACCGAGAGCCGTCATGATGGTCAGACCCTTGCGGAGTCGCAGGTTGCGAACGTTGTAGCTCAGCGGTATAGCCATCGATCTCTTCTCTCCAAGACTCTGGTGTTAGCCAATGTGCCGCAAGCCTTCGACAATGTTGCCCCGGGCAGCATGGTAAGAGGGGAGCGCCGCGCTGAGAAAGCCCATCGCTGCTGCAACCACCAAGGAGACGAGAACCGTGCTCGGTTCTACTCGCATGGTGGCCAAAAAACCGCCCTGGTGTGCCGCCATATTGCCCAGCACGAAAGCGATCAAAGAACCAAGCAGCCCGCCCATCAGAGCCAGCGAAATTGCCTCGCCTACGAAAAGTCCCAGGATGCTGCGTTGCGTGAAACCTAAGGTCTTCAGCAGGGCCACCTCGCGCGTGCGTTCGCGTATCGACATGGCCATAGTGTTAGCCGAAACCAGCAAGATGGCAAATACCACAGCTCCACAGATGCTGAGAATAAAGGCCTTTACATTGCCCAACATGGCGACAAAACTGAGTTGGAACGCTCGCTCGGTTTCTGTCTTCGTGGGTTCCGGCGCATTGCGAAAATCTTCGTCGATGGTTTGCGCCACTCGGGTGACGTCCTGGGGTGTCGCGGTGAGCACTGCAAAAACTCCATCTTTGCCTTTTACCCGTGGATAGGCCTCATCGATGTAAGTCTTGTTGAAATAAATTGCCTGGGTGGGTGTGGGCGCGGTGAAAATTCCTCGAATAGTCAGTTCGAGATCCACCGGGAAAATGACTCCCTTGATGTTGAGCCGGTCGCCGACTTTCCAGTTGAACTTCTTCGCCAGTTCGGAATCGACGATTGCACCGGCCCTATCCTTCTGCCATGCCTCCACTTGGTCGGCAGGAATCTGAAACTCCGGATACACCTTCAAGAGTTCAGTCGGATCAGTACCGAACTGCGCGAAAAAGTTTTCCGGCTTATCGTCTTTGTACTGCCCGCCGAACCATTGCGAGTTCACCACCGAGACTACGCCGGGAATGGCGCGAATCTTTTCCCGGTAAAACGAAGGCAGGGAGAAAACCAGCGAAACCTTGTGGCGCACCACTACCCGCTGGGCCGATTGCGCGCTGCCCTTGTCGATATAAAATCCGCGCCAGATCGTCATCATCAGCGTGAGCAGAAGGAGGGAGAAGCCGATGCTAAGAATGGTCAGTGTGCTTCGCCGCTTGTTCCGGAATGCGTTCTTGGTGACGAACCGGGTCAGGGTCATGATGAGGACTCCGCACTACAGCAGGCAGATTGAAAAGGATAAACCGCGCATGCTCCACTAATACCGAGCTCAATTCAGCATAAAACATAGGCAAACAACCGACAACCGTTGCGCCCGGCTCAGCGTTTCCGCGGCTAATGATCAAGCGCCAGAGGTAAACGGTACATTTGCCCATGCTTTATAACGGGCCAATCGCAATAAATGTTACGACAGGTGCGGAAAGATGACGCAAGACGAATCGACTGGTGTGCAGTGTCTTGTTTTAGCCAACATGCCGGAGTCCGTCTACGATGTTGGTTTGCGACGCGCGATAGGAGGGCAGAAAGGTGCTCAGAAAGCCCACGAACGCGGCCACTGAGAGGGCGACGAGCATCGTCCCAGGAGTAACCTTAATGCCCGCAAGGAACAAGCCAGCTTGCGGAGACCGTGCCATCAGGGCAACAATCCCATTCGCTACCAAAGCCCCGAGCAGCCCTCCTGATAATGCCAGTGCTATACCTTCGCAGACAAAAAGAGTCAGGACCCCGGCGAGAGTAAAACCAAGCGTCTTCAGCAGTGCGACTTCCCGTGTCCGTTCACGGATCGACATCGCCATCGTCGTCGCCGAGACCACAAGGGTTGCGAATACAACGGCCACGCAGATGCTCAGGATAAAAGCTTTTACATTGCCGAGCATGGCGATCCAATTCAGTTGAAATGCGTGCTCGCTTTCAGTTTTCGTCGGTCGTGGCGACCAAGTCTCGTTGACAACATGCTGCACACCAGGAAGCGCGCGGATCTTTTCGCGGTAAAAAGCAGGCAGAAAGAACACGAGCGAGACTTTATGACGAGTAATCAAGCGTTGCGCCGACTGCGAACTGCCCTCATTCAGGTAGAAAGACCGCCAGATCGTCATCATGACGGTGAGCAACAGCAGCGAAAAAGCGATGCTTGGCGACGGTTAAGAGGCTGCGCCGCTTGTTGCGCAACGCGCTCTTGGCGATAAAGCCGGTGAGTCATGAACACTCCGGGTCGGAGCCGTGCTCTGGGCGAGCAGTAAACCACTTAAGCATAGAGCAACTCGTGGTTTGCTACCAAATACACGCATCACCCCCATGCTGTGATGCAGTGCTGGGTTAGTGGCCCAGGCATTCCCGTCACCATTTTTCCCGCGCCGCCGCCCAATCCTGAGGTGCGCCGTGAGTACCTTCGTAACTCTGAACCTCAGGTAACAGCGCGTTATGCTTACGTCGGACTCTCCCCCCCAGGGACTGGCAATTCCCCATGGATTGCCGAAGAAGCGTCTGTGTTTGCGCGAGGACCGCTGCGATGCCTACTAAAATTGGCCGTTTTGAAATCTTGAGCGAGATCGCCAAGTCGGAGCAAGGCTCCGTGTATAAAGCAAATGATCCGGAGACCAACCAGACAGTAGCCTTGAAGGCGATCCGCCTGGAAATGCCAGAAGATCAGGCAAAGGCTCTGGTGGAGCGCGTGCTTGCGGAAGCAGATACCACCAAATCTCTCAACAGCCAGAACGTCGCATTGCTTTATGGGGCGGGCGAGTTCGACGGAGTTTTCTGCGCGGCCATGGAATACGTGCAGGGTAACAGCATCGCAACCATGCTGGCCCGCAAAGAAGGATTTTCGATCTGGGATTTGCTCGACATCGGGCGGCAAGTCTGTCAGGCCCTGGACCACGTGCAATCGTGTGGCGTTGTGCACTACAGCCTGGAGCCAGCCAAGATCATGGTGCAGTGGGACGGCACGGTAAAGATCCTCGGTTTCGGCGTCTCCCAGATGAGTTCAATGGAGAGCGGGACAGCAAAAGTGCCGGCTGCGCTTTCCTATGCTTCTCCGGAACAAATATCCGGCAAACCCCTGGATGAACGCTCTAACTTGTTCACGTGGGGGGCGATCCTGTACGAAATGGTAACCGATCAGCAGGCGTTCAGCGGTGAAGACCGGGAGGCGGTCTGCCACAAAATAGCGCACGAAATGCCGGTGCCGCCTGTGCAGATCAACCGGAAGATCCATCCGGCCGTCAGTGCGCTGATCATGAAGGCGCTGCAAAAATCTCCTGAGGAACGCTTTCAGAATGGCCAGGAATTGATTACCGAGTTGGAGAAGTGCAAGCAAGCGAGCACCGCTCCGGCAAAAAAGCCGGATGCGCCGAAAGCCGCGCCCGTCATTCGCCCCGCCGCAGTGGCAGGGAAGTTCGCGGGCCAAGGGCCAGAAAGCAAGCCGGCGCCTGCAGCGAAATCCGCACTTGCTGCGAAGACGCAACCGGAGCCGCAGAAAACATTTGAGGTCCAAGCTCCGCAAGAGATGCAGGCTCCGAGTCTCCCGTCTGTGGCAAAGCGGGACAGCGAAGCAGCAAATCACGACACCGGCTCCGAAGAAGTGAAGCACGACTTCTTCACTCAGAAACAAGTTCCGGGCAAGAAAACAGCGGCCGCCGCGGCGGGATGGGCCGGGGGCTCATATACATCTGCCAGTTCGAGCGCTGCCCCAAGTTCGCAGTTCGTTACATCTTGCATCAAGGCGTCGGTTGAAGCGCTTAGCGCCGAACCAGAGACAATGTCGGCGGCCCCGGTGGCTGAACCGCCTGCAGCACCCAAGATCGCGGTCGACCCGATGATGGCGGGAGAAACGATAGGAGGACCCAAGCCAGTGAGTTTCTCCGAACTCACCGAACTGCCTCCTTTGAAAGAAGCCTACGTTCCGCCCCCGCCGCCTACCCCCACCGAGCCCGAGACCATGCCCGAGCCGACTGCGTTGGCCGCCTTGCGTAGTAGCAAGCCGGAAAAGCCCAGGGTTCCTCCCCGCGAAGTCGCTCAGAAGGCGATCAAAGAGATCAAGAGCGTTCCACCTAAATTGGTGGGTTACTCCATCGCGGGCGCGGTGGTCTTCATTTTGTTGATTGTCGGCGGTATCGCATATCACATTCACTCGCAAAACCCGGATGACGACAGCGGTCCGGCGCCGGCGGCAGCCGCTCCAGTACAAGCACCCGTCCCGGCCACAACGCCGGCACATCAACCGCCCCAGACAACCACGATCGAAGCTCCTCAGGAAGTTCAGCCCCAGGTAGAAGTCGCGCCTGTCGTGAAGGCGCGGGGGAAGAAGAAGGTCGCCCAGGCGCCGGTTCAGAAGGCGGTAGCAGTCGTTCCCGGCCAGCTTTCAGTGGATTCCACTCCGCAGGGAGCCCAGTTAGTGATCGACGGCCACAGCGACCCCTCCTGGGTCACGCCGTACAACGTCCCCGGGCTGCTGCCGGGGCAGCACACGGTCAGCGTCAGCAAAGCGGGTTTTACATCAGAGAGCAGAAGCGTTGAAGTGGCGGCGGGAAGCAAGTCATTCCTGGTCATCCACCTTGCACAGGTGGCTGCCACAATTTGGGTTGGCAGCGAGCCGGCCGGAGCCTCGGTGTGGGTCGATGGCAAAGACAGTGGGCGGATTACCCCAACGCAGATAACGGTAGAAAAAGGCACGCACAGCTTCGCGGTCAAAAAAGCCGGCTACCTGGATGAAAGCACCAGCGCGGATCTCCAGCCGGGACAGGTGTTTCGGTTCTCGCCGAATTTGAAGCAGCTTGGCAACGTAGATGATATGAAGAGCGTGGGCCGGTTCAAGAAGATGTTTGGCGGCGGCGATGCTGCCACAATGGGAGCTGTCAATATTAAGACTCAGCCCAAAGGCGCCCAGATTGCCGTCAATCAGCGAATGCTGGACAAGACCAGTCCGACAGAATTCTTGCTGCCGCCCGGCCACTATGTAGTGGATATCACTTTCCCGGGGTACAAGTCGGTCGAGAAGATCATAAGCGTCGAGAAGGGAAGCAAAGTGGCCATCGACGAAACGCTGGTGCGGGAGTAGGCCACGAGACCGCGAGCTCCGAACCGTAGCGGGGCCCCAGTTACGATTAAACAGAACCTTCTCAACTTAAGAAACTGCCTGGGTTGCGGTCGCCTGGAGTTCTCTTTCCGATAGATAGCGTTCGAGAGCGTCCTGCCACGATGGCATAGTGATCTGATATTTACGCAGGCTGTCGGGCGATAGAACCGAGTACGCCGGGCGCGGCGCCGGGCGCTTCATCTTTTCCGTGATGGTAGGCACTACGGCGGTTGTGAGTCCGGCGATTTTAACGATCTGGCTCGCGAACTCGAACCAGGTGCAGTCACCCCAATTGGTGGCGTGAACGATGCCCTCGGCGTTGACCCTGCACAATTGCATGATCGCCCGCGCGAGATCGATGGTATACGTCGGACATCCACGCTGATCGTCAACCACATCGATCTGCGGCCGGGTTGCCGCCAGCCTCAAGATTGTATCGGGAAAGCACTTTCCTCCCACCCCAAACAGCCATGATGTGCGGGCAATGCAGCATTGGGGAAGAACCTGCTGGAGGGCGACCTCGGCAGTAGCTTTGGACGCACCATAAACACTCATAGGACCGCGTTCGTCGAACGCTTGGTAGGGGACGGAACTCCGACCGTCAAAAACGTAGTCGGTGCTCACGAACAGCAGGCGCGCGCCTACTTGCTTGGCGGCCCCAGCTACGTTCGCGGCGCCGACCGCGTTTACATCAAAGGCCAAATCGCGCCTGGATTCGCAACCGTCCACGTCGGTATACGCCGCGGCTAATACGATCCAGTCAGGACGCGATCGGGTTACGGCGTCTGTTACCGCCTGTGGGTCGCGTATGTCGGCATCTTTCGACGAAAGTGCGGTAACTTCATCCCCGGTCCATCCCTTCACGAGCGCCTTGCCCAGCAATCCGGTGCCGCCAAATATCGTGACTCGCATGCCGGCGTGGTCCTTAAAAGACTTTGCTCCGAAGCATCTGCAGCAAGTATTGTCCGTAGCTGTTGTTTTTCATCGGTTGGGCGATGGCTTCCACGTCGCTCTCACTAATATACCCCGAGCGTAATGCGATCTCTTCCGGGCACGCGACCATGAGTCCTTGCCTACGTTCAATAGTTTGAATGAACAGCGAGGCTTCCATCAGAGCCTCGTGAGTGCCAGTATCCAGCCAAGCCATGCCGCGCCCCATTACCATCACGTTGAGTTGTCCCCGTTCGAGATAGACCCGATTCACATCGGTGATTTCCAGTTCGCCTCGGGCGGAGGGCCGCAAGGAACCCGCGATGTCGACTACATGATTGTCGTAAAAGTAGAGACCGGTTACGGCATAACGCGATTTCGGCTGCTTCGGCTTCTCTTCGAGACTAAGCGCCCTGCCAGTGTCATCAAATTCCACAACCCCGTAGCGCTCAGGATCGTTTACTGCATAAGCGAAAACGCTGGCCCCGCTCGGCCGCTGGCTGGCATCCCGCAGCATTTTTGACAAATCGTGACCATGGAAAATATTGTCGCCCAAAACCAGCGCGCAGCAACTTGAACCAATAAAGTCTTTTCCGATCACGAATGCCTGCGCAATGCCTTCCGGACACGGTTGCGAAGCGTATTGAATAGACAGACCGTAACGCGCACCATCGCCCAGCAGTTGCTCAAATTTTGGGCAATCATGCGGCGTGGAGATCACCAGGATGTCGCGGATTCCGGCCAGCATCAAAGCGGAAAGCGGGTAGTAGACGAGGGGCTTGTCGTACACCGGCAGCAAGCTTTTGCAGACAGCGTGGGTAACCGGGTACAGTCGCGTCCCCGACCCACCCGCCAGAATGATTCCCTTATATTTGTTTGTCTCTTGTGTGTTGGACATGAATATTGTTCAGGCGCCGGAACTCTCGGCGTAGTGAGTCTCGATCCACTGCCGGTAGGTGCCGCTAGTCACTTCAGCGATCCATGCCTGGTTCGCGAGATACCATTGAATGGTCTTGCGGATGCCGCTGGAAAACGTCTCGCGCGGTTTCCAGCCGAGTTCGCGCTGAATTTTGTCGGCGTTCATCGCATATCGACGGTCGTGTCCCGGGCGATCCCTCACCATTGTGATTAATGTCTTGTGCGGGGTCGCTGGATCCGCGGGGCGCAATTCATCCAGGATTGAACAGATGGTCTCAACCACGTCGATGTTCCGCATCTGGTTACAGCCGCCGATATTATAGGTTTCGGCCACGCCGCCGCGAGCCAGTACCGTGCGAATGGCTTCGCAATGGTCTTCCACGTACAACCAGTCGCGTACGTTCTGACCATCTCCGTAGACTGGGAGTGGCTTCCCAGTACACGCGTTCAAGATCGTCAGCGGGATCAGCTTCTCCGGAAACTGATAAGGGCCGTAGTTGTTGGAGCAGTTGGTGGTCAGTGTGGGCAGTCCATAGGTGTGATAGTAAGCTCGCACCAAGTGGTCAGATCCCGCCTTGGAAGCGGAATACGGGCTGTTGGGCGCGTACGGCGTCTGCTCGTTGAAGGCAGGGTCGTCCGGCCCGAGGGAGCCGAAGACCTCATCCGTCGAGACGTGCAGAAAACGAAAGCGCGAACGCTCTGAGCCCTGCAGATTTGAGCAGTACGCGCGGGCCTCTTCCAGGAGGCTGAAAGTGCCCTGCAGGTTGGTGCGAATGAAATCATCCGGACCGCGGATGGAGCGATCCACATGGCTTTCGGCAGCGAAGTGAACTATTGCCCGGGGCTTGTGATGCTGCAGGAGACTGCGCACCAGCTCACGGTCTACGATGTCTCCCTGAACTAGCGTATATCGGGAATCCGAGGACACAGAAAGCAGGTTGCGAATGTTGCCCGCGTAAGTAAGCTTGTCGAGATTGACGACCGGGGTGCCCTCTGTAGCAATCCACTGCAAAATGAAGTTGGAGCCGATAAACCCGGCGCCGCCTGTTACCAGAATTGTATTGTTCATGAAAAGATGGCTGCTAGCTCGGCAAAGAAACATCACCCGCCAGAGTTAATTCATTGTAATGGATGGGCAGACGACCGCGAAGGTTCGTCCAGCATGAGAACGCGGGGGTGCACGTGCCACTGTTCAGTGTGGCTGTGAAAGGGAAAAAGGGGCAGGAATTGCTTCGGGCGGTAGAAGGCGGGAGCGCGCATCTTGGCCAGTTCTGATCTGCCACGCTTCGAAGCTAAACTCTTGCTGGTCCACCCGAAAGACAGCGGTCCCGAGCGAGGAGTAATACAAGTTTTTATCCGCAAGAACGGCGTGTTCGCCCGGAGGCGCGAGAAAGATGACGCGATTAGTTCCCGGGAAGAAGGTATTCCCGCTCAAAATGACAGGAGCTGCGCGTCGTGTCCCCTGGACGACTAGCGCAAAACCGTTCGATCCTTGTGCTCGAACAGTGTTCCCTGTGACGCGAACATCGGCAACATCTTCCAGCGTAATGCTCCCCGTTGTCTGGTTGGTGCCATTGCCGGCTAACCGGTTCTGCAAGATCTCATTTCTTGAGGGTTGGCCGCGGTCATTGTCGAAAATGCCGGGACCATAGGCTTGTTCGACGACATTGCCGATGACTCGCACACGACGGGTGCATAGCAGGGCAATGCCTGCTGTGAGTTCGCCCTGTTGCCCGCCGCGCCGGCAAACGTTCTCTTTGAGAGTGACATTGTAAGTAAGCTGATCGGAGTCCACGCTGTGCACGACAATGTTGTACTCGCCGTCGCCATCGCCCGAATTGTCGCGAATGACGATGTCGTGGCTATCTTTGACATCAATGGTGTTCTCCCCATTACCGCCTCCACGGTTGTGGGCGATCAGGCCATCTTGACTGTGCCAGATGGTGATCGCGTCCTCGCCCGCGGAACCCAACTCGTTATCGACGATGCGAAACCCCGACACTCCCTGCACCAAATAGACACCCCAATTCTCGAGGCCGGTGGGATTCGGCCGAAAAACGCTGTTCGCGACCGTAATATCGGAAATTGTGCTGCTGTGGGCGCTGGCATAGACTCCGGCGGTTCCCTTCCCCACGCGTTGTTCTGGCGTCACTATGCTGTTGCGTAACGTGATATCGCAGATTCCCTTCGTCCATGCATAAATGCGCAGGCCTTGGCGCGCGTGCTGAAGGTCCAGGTCTTCGTAGAGAATGTGACTCTGCTCGTTGTTGTCAATGTTATAGTCACGCGCAGGAATCTTGCTGCCATTGCCGGCGTTGTCCTGCGACGGATCACTTCCCGTAATAATTGGTTTTGGCCCAGTCGCGTAGGCGCCGAACGTGATCACGTTTCCAGGGCTGCCTGAGGATGAAGGCCGCAAAGTCTCGGGCCAGATTTCCCCTCGACGAAGGCGAATTTTGTCCCCCGGCCGGAATGCCGTACGGTTTACACGTGCGATACTCTTCCATGCCTCACCGGTACTCAGCCCGGACTTCGCGTCGTCGCCGCCGCGGGCGCTCACATAATAGGTTGTCGCTAGAGCCGGGCAGCAAAGGCCCATGCTCACGATCAGCGCTACCGCGGAGCGCACGGTGAAGCAAAACGGAAGCTTGTCGGAACCGTTACGCGATTTGTTCTTCCTCCTGCGGCATGCGTTTGCAAACTTCATAACTGGGTACCGCCTGCGCACCCGCATCTTCGTTCTGGCCAATCAGACGCAAGTAAGCACGCTCGTGTTCTTGCGTAATCTTCCTCCACAAGTATCCAGTGCGGACTCTTTCCTGCGCGCGCTGGCCTGCGGCCATTCGAACCTGTGGATCGCAAATGAGCAGGCGAAGCATGCGGGCCAGGTCATCGCGATCTCCGCGGCGGAAGGTAAATCCTGCACCGTCGTCCACGAGTTCTCGATTTTCCGCTATGTCGCTGGTTAACACGCAGATACCCGCTCCCATGGCGTCCAGCAAAGCAAGCGATAAGCCTTCCAGATCGGATGGCAGCACAAATAACATGGCATTTGTCAGCAGCTCCAGCAGGCTCTCGCCGAAGACCCAGTCGAGGATCCGTATGCGCTCGTTCTCTCGTTTTCGCAGGTTCCACGCGTAATCGTCGCAATGGCTTGATCCCCCGGCCAACACCAGTTTCACGGGCGTGTCCAGCTTCTCGTAGGCATCAATTAGAAGCTCGCAGTTTTTCTCTGGTGAAAAACGGCCCAGAAACAAGATGTACTTGCCGGGCTGTAGTTCCCATTTCAAGATTTGCTTGGCGGTGATCCGAGGATACACGTCAGTGCCGTTGGGTATGAATGAAGGCACGGCCCTGTAGCGGCTCGCATAATAAGCGTGCAGGGTCTTTGAGACAACCACCGTCAGGTTCGGAAAGCTGATCGCCGCCTTCTCGCCGAGTTGCAATACTGCGCGCGCAATCGGTCCCCATTTCTTTCGCTGCCAATCCAGTCCCTGCACGGTGACTGCTGTCTTCTTGCCAGTGAGACGCGGCAGAAACGAAAACAATGCAGGCCCGAGGGCGTGGTAGTGCACGATCTGGTTTCGGCTGAACATTGAGTGCACACTGCTCAGCAAGGTGTGCACGGCGGTTTCAAGATGCTTGGACCGGATGGTGGGGAGCCGGACCAGGCGCATACCTTCGTATTCATCGGTGTTCGGAGTGAAGTACGTCCGGCAATAGATCGTGACTTCGTGTCCCATTGCTACCAGGCGTTTGCCGACCTCTTCGTAGCAGGCTTCGATGCCGCTGTATTTGGAAACAACTCCGCGCCCTCCGACGAAGGCGATGCGGAGGCGGGGCTTGGCTGGTCCGGGCACAGCAAATTGCGGTTGGTTTTTGTGCGACAGCTCTTCGTAAAGTTGCACCAATGTGTTGTAGTGATGCTCCGGGGTGTGGCGCAATCGCACCAATTCACGGCCGGCAGAACCCATTTTTGTAGCAGCTTCGGGATTGCTATGGAGCAACGAAATTGCGGCCGCCAGCTGCTCAACTTTTCCCGCTTCGAACAACAGGCCGGTTCTGCCGTGCACGATCAGTTCTCGCCGCGGCCCCAGGTCGGAGGCGATTACCGCGCGACCGTGTGCATACGACTCCAAGATCGTCTTGCCGAAGGTCTCGTAGGCGTGCGACGGCATGAGCGTAAAACATGACGCCCCGATTCTTTCGTAAAGCTCGGCTCCTTCGAGATGCCCCGCAAACTGCACGTTCCGCAATGACAAAGACGCTGCAGTGGTTTGCAGTTCTGTCCGCTGTGGTCCATCGCCGACGACAAGCAGGTTAATCTCCGGCAGGCGCTGCATAGCCAGAAGAAGGTCGCGCAATCCTTTCTCACGCGACAACCTGCCAAAGTAGAGCACCGCGGCGTTATTGGAAACTGGCTGTGTATCCCACCGGGGCAATTTCTGGAAGTGGTAAAGCACCTGAATCCGCTTTTCGTCCCATCCGTTTGCGGCCAGCTTTTCACGAACAAAATAGCTGGGCGCCAGGAAGCGGCTCACGCAGTGCTGGTACGTACGCAGCCACTGATGAACGTAAGCCTCCATCGCGAGTATCCCCCGCGCACCGGCGCCCGGATAACATCCGGCCGTCAATACATGCCAGAACTTGCCGCGATTGCAGAGTTCGCAGGCACTGCCATCTGCGACACAGTTGTAGCTCGGGCACAGCAGCTTGAAATCATTCAGGTGGTAGATCACAGGAATTCCATGCGCGTTTAGCTCCCACAGAATTGACGGCGACAGGTGGTGATATATGTTTCGCACGTGAGCGACGTCCGGTTTGAATTCGCGGATTAAAGAGCGAAGGCGTTTGCGCGCACTGAGTGAGTAGATGGCATGAGCGGCGAGCCTCGCGCGGCTTACTGGACCGTGTTGGGGATCCTTGAAGTCGAGATGAGGCACAAGGAAGCGGGAGTATTCGGAAGTTGCGCCCCGCATATCGGACATTCCGAAACTGGCGGTCTGATGGCCCTCCGACCGCAGTAGTGACGTGAGTTCGGAGAGGTAGACCTCGGTCCCGCTAAAAGGAAAGTTATATTTGTTGCAAAACAGGATTCGCATGGCTGATACGTCCTTCGGTGGTCATGAGATTCGAAAGTAGAAGAGTGCAGAAGCGGTCCAGGTTTGTTTCGCGATTGAAGTGTGCCAAGACGTGCGCGCGCGCAGCACAGCGCACGTCACCTAGCTGTTGCCATGAATCGCAAATAAAGTGCAGCTTGGTTAGAAAGTCCTGAGTCGATCCCGGCGTGTACAGGAAGCCGGTTTGACCCTGAATAACAAGCTCGGGGATTCCAGTGATCCGAGGCGCGAGTACGACCTTGCTGCGGACCATCGCCTCCATCAAACTCAGCGGAATGCCTTCGCTCCGGCTGGTGCAAAGAACGATATCGCTATCGGCGTAAACGCCGGCAAGATCTTGCTGGGCGACATGGCCGAGGAAAAGCACGTGGTTTTCCAGACCGGACTGCCGGCACAGGCGCTCGAGCTTGCTCCGTTCCGGGCCCTCCCCCGCAATGCGACAGCAGAATTCAAAATTCTCGGCTCGCAAAGCTCGGCAACACTCAATCAGAAATTCAAAGTTCTTAACCGGATGGAGGCGGCCGACCGCCACAAAAGTAAACTGCGCTGGGTTGATTACAGCCAGTGCCGCAGAGGGAGAGACGCTGTCTACCCCCATTCGCTGCAGGACAACTTTTCCGCGGTGAGCACGTGGATAGTGCGCCCGAATAAATCGCAGGTTGTACTCGGAAATCGTATAACACGTGCTGCAACTTGCAAGCTTCAGGTCCAGATATGCCCCATGCAGAAGCAGATCGGAGCCATGCAGAGTCATGCTGAAGCTGATATTCAGGAGGCGCGCAGCCACCATGGCGACCCATGAGGCAAAGTAGCCATGATGTGTATGGATGTGCTCCACATCATAGCCGCTTAATTGCAATGCCAGGCATGCGCCCAGGCAGGTGTGAGCGACAGCCCCGATCTTTCGTCTGAATGTCTCGCGCCCGGTCAGGATTCGCCAGCAGACGTCAGAAATCAACCTTAGCTTTCGGATGCATAGCCACAGGGCGGAGATCAGGAGAAGTACGGGCGGTCTGTCGAGAACGATCGAGCTGGAACAGAAGTCTCTTAAGCCATCGTTAAGCTGGCGAGTGTCGATGTGCTGCGCGCTGACCGTAATCACGTTGATGCCTCGCCTGCGTAGTTCGCAAACCTCATCGATCACGTACGGTTCGACCGGGGAGGGAAATTGGTTCGCAATGTAGGCAATCGTCGGCAAGGACTTCGGGGTTTATGCGCCGAGGTGGAGGTTAAAGCTGGTAGAGAAGGGAAGTTGCACGTCCGCGCTAAAGAGAGCCACGTACGCAGGTTGAACCTGAGCGGAATTTGACGAAACCCAGCCACACAGCGGGTCTGTTTCTCCGCCTTTCAAACAAACATTGAGCGCCTCTGGCGAATTCGGGCGCAGGCGCAGGATATTGAGGCCATCGGGAGCCGCGCGTAGGGAAATGCTGCCATCCAATTCCTGTCCGGCATGCAGGGTAGAAGCGAAATGAAAAAACCACTCCAGCCTATGCACGCCTGACCCCGTGACTTCGTCGACGATGGCGATTGCTCCGTCATCTTCACACGTCAGGTGACGTATGTGCCGAATCTCGGTTCGCTTGGCCCAATACGGAGTACATTCTGCGACGATGGTTACGCGATGCGCGCTAGCTTCATGGTAAACAAGATTCGTCTCTGCCGTGCCACCCACGTCGGCATACTCGCATAAGCGCGATTGATCCTTGCCATCGATCACTAAAGTATTGTGTGCGGCCGTGCTGCGAAAATAGCGAGCCCAGGCGCCATCGTCACCCCACGGCAAATAAACACCGGGATCCACGATGAGAGGACGGCGGTGCGCGTACAGCTCGAAACTCAGAGCGTCTGCGTGAGCGTGATTCGCTGCGGGGCATCGGCTAAACGGTCCGAAGTCGAAGCTGAGGTGGAATTGCCGCTCGCTATCGCGGCTCGTGATGAACGCGTAACCACTGTCGCGGGAAATTTGCGACTGCAAGTGGGCAGAGCCATGTGGTGGCGCTGAGGCGCTCGCTGTAGCAGGTTGAACCCAGTAATTCAGGTCTCTCGACGCCGGCTGGGCGAACTCAAAACGTAAGTTGGTGTCGTCCATAGCTGAGTCGCCGAGTAGCGCCGCGGTCCCGTCGCGGCGCAACATCGCTGCCGAGAACTCAATCGATTTCTGGATGCGGTCCTCCGCTTGCGGCGAGAGAGGTCGCCCCAGGCGTCTGCACAACATTGCCAGTTGATGCAGTTCGCCGCTGATGATGCGGTGATACATGGAGCAATTCTCGACGTGCGCGCCGTCTGAAGAAATTTGCCGCACTATTTCGCGCTCTACCGTTTCGGCTCCCCGTCTGCTCCAGGCGCGGCTTCTGTCGTGATCAGGAAAGACCAGGGCAGCCTCATACAGCGCCTTTGCTTCGAGTAGCAGGTGGTTGTTTGGCCAGTGATATTCCAGGTGCGAGTAGAGGAAATGTGCATGCGTGCAGATGGCGTGCACCAGGGAGTCGAGGCGCACTTGTGAAGCTTTCCCGGAGCGCTCCAGTAGACAAAAAGCAAATATCCAATTTCGGAGCCGGGTTGCAACCTCGAATGGCTCACCCCAGGCAGGAGAAGCGGCGACCGGGTTAGCAGCGATCCACTCGTCCCATAGTTCGATCAGCTTATCGAGACACTGCTCGCGGCCACTGTAGTAGTACGCAGTGCCGAGAGTCAGGAAATAACGATGCCGATTCAGATCCCACTCCCAGGACCGGTTCCCTTGAGGGCGTGTTCTCCAGTTGATTGCACCGGGAAATCGATGCGTGATCCCGCGAAATGTGAAGCAATCATCAAGGATGTGGGTTGCCTCTGCCAGCGTTCGTTCTTTTAAACTGTCCGGAACAGAATCTGTGATCCTCGGTATTTCCTCCGCGAGGAAGTGAAACCGGCTGGGTTGCAACTGCCGCCCATTTGCATCACGAGTTCTCGTTTTCAGAATCCTCTTAATTCGTGGCAGGACTGCCATTCCGACGGAATAGGCAAAGCTACGCAAGACGTATGTGGCGACTGCGAGCACGTACGTGGGCCCCCGCTGCCGGGCCTTTAATACGAAGGTCAGGACGTGCCGCATCTGTCGGGCGATTTCGCGGCCAATCTGCCCCTCTCCACTCCCAATCCGGTAGCGGATGCGGCCCCATTGCCATATCGCCACCGCAGCAAGAAAAGGAAGCAACAGAGTCACACTCCATCGTGGGCGAAGCAGAGGAGCGAAAAGAGGTGCCGCGAATGCAACCGCCCAGGGCAGCAGCTTTCGATACGAAATGCCGATTGTGCGGGATATGCCGTCCTGCAGAAAGAGGTATCCGCCGCATGCGATTAGATCGGCCCAGCCGTATCCCACAATGCCCAAAAGGGGCACGAGCAGAACGGTAGAGACTACGAGCAGTCCGGCGTGCAGCGCGAAAGCTTTCAGCACGAGCCATTGCTTGCCGATCACGAACAAGGCCGATGCCTGCAGGTTAAAGATCGAATTCACCAGGACACCGAGCGCGACAAACGGAAAAACTTGCAGGCTTGGGGTCCACCGAGCGCCCAGAAGCGCAGGGACCACGTAGGGACTCGTCAGCGCGAACGCACAAAGTAATGGCCCCAGCACGATCACTTGAATGGTCTGAGCACTTTCGAGTGCGGCACGAATCTGTTTGCGGTCTTTCTGCAGGGCTGCCAATCCGGCAATGGCCAGCCTCGCGGCAGCAACGCGAATGAATCCCAGTCCTTCCGCCACCCGGATTGCGAAGCCCACGTACGCGACGCCCTCAGCCCCAACCAATCGGCCCACCAGCAGAGGATTGACCAACGTCCGAAGCTGCCAAGTTCTGATGGAGGCGGTGTAGCCGGCACCGAACGTCAGCATTTCTCTGCTGACTGCCCGGTCAAATCGGAGTCGCGGCACGAACCCTGCTGCGGCCAATGCGGCGATCGTGCCCGAGATCTGCCATGCCAGTTGCCCCGCAACGGGCGCCCACACGCCGAAGCCGCGCCACGCTAAGAGCAAGCTGACGATCAGCGCCAGGAATTGTCCGGATAGCTCAATTTGAGCTACAAGAGTGAACTTGAGTTCACGGTCGAGCTTTGCGGTGGCCGGTCCCGCGAGCCCCACCAATGGACTCGTGACAAGCAGTGCCAGATATGGACCGACGAACTCTGAATTGCCATACCAACGCCTCAGAAGCGGAACTGCGGCAACTCCGAAGGCCAGCAGAGCGACGGAAAAAGCCAGAATCAGTGTGCTGGCAACGTCATAGAGAGAACGGTCTGGCTTCTCCACACGCCGGACCAGGTATGTGTCGATACCATTGCGCGTAAGGCCGACCAAAAAAGTAGTCAAGCCGATCGCCGTCACGAACACTCCGTAGGCGCGCGGTCCGATCCACCAGGTCAGGACAAACATGTTGCCAATGCTGATCAAGACTCCGAGGCCGTAGCGCAGGCCAAGATAAATTCCTCCCTGGTGGATTCTGAAGTAGCGAAATCCTGTCCCGAAGTTGGCATTGCGCTCTGGCGATTCGCGGTCGCACTCGCTCGCAGAAAGCGAACTCTTCACAGCGAGGGGAGTCATATTCAGTTCGACGACGTCGGCTTGCGAAGACATCGGCTAATCACGATCTGAATTGAAGTGTGTTCAGTTCTTCCAAGCGATCTGGCGACGTGTGAGCAGCTTGGCAAGGGCCGCGGCAGCCGCGGCATTCATTAACACGAAGATAAATGCCGAGTGCGCAAGCCTGGCGACGCGGTTGTTCTTCAATGGTGCAAAGTTCGCAGCACTAAGCACATAAAATCCCAGCTGCAGGCCTAACGCGAGGCGGTACAAAGGTCCGGGCAAGATGATGGTTGCAATGAGAGTTGCCATCAGTAGAAACGGGACCGCAAGTCTCAACAGTCGATGGCTGATGAATTCGAAACGCAGTGGGTTGCTGTGGCTCAGCAGCCAGGGTTGCAGCCTGAGGAGTTGATAATTTCCGCTTAATGTACGCACCTTACGCGTCCATTCCTGCGCCGGAGCAAAAAGGGCTGCGTCCCATGCCTTGGCCCTGCTCTCCAGGACGACGCGCTTGCCCTGCCGCGCGATTGCCATTGGAATGTAGACATCATCGAGTACCGTTTCTGCCGGCAAGACCGGCAGGCATTCGCGTCGTGCGGCATAGAAAGCGCCGGTCACCCCGACAGCCGAGCCGGAAAGTGATTCCAGTTCCCACATTTTCTTTTCAAGCCGCCAGTAAATACCAAGGCCGCGGCTTGGATCTGAGCAGGCGGGATCTCCGAGCAACAGGTCCCCGGTCACGCAACCGACGCTAGGATCGGCGAAGTTCTCGAGCAGATAGCGCACGGTATTCGCTTCGACTACCTGGCGAGCATCTGTGAAGATTACGATTTCTCCGCGGGCGAGCGCGATCGCGTCATTGAGCCCACCGGCTTTGCCCCGGCGATCGGGAGTCAGCAAGTATCGAATCTTTGGTTCACTGCAATATTTCTTGAGAATACCCACGGTTCCATCGCTGGAGGCGTCTGAGACAACGACAATTTCCATCTGGTCGGTTCCATAGGGAAGGGACAGGAGGGATTGCAACTTTTTGTCGAGGACATCCTGCTCGTTACGGACCACAAGGACGATAGAGATGAAAGGCAGGAAAGAATCTCGATGCACAGGCAGTGGACGCCATTGGCTCCGTAACCAAAGCCAGAGCGGATAGCCAAAATACGTGTAGCAAATGATGGTAGCAGCGACCCAGAAAATGCAGGTCCACAACGTCGTATTCATGATTGCCTTCGGAGCATTCGTTTGGCTCCCTGATTCTCGGCTTCGATAATTCCTGCCAGCGTGAAAAAGAGCGCGTTGACGAACTGATAATTCATGACGACAAAAAAGGCGTTGAACAGATACACGAACACTACGATCGGCCAAATTCTACGAAACGGTTCGCCCGTACCGCGGGGACCAGTCTGTGAATTGTGAGGTCGCCTCCGGGGGAGGCGAAAAATTCCTATAAGTAACCACGCATAAAGCGTGAAACCCACAATGCCGTGTTCTGTCAGAACTTCCAGGTAAGAGTTGTGCGCCCAGAGTGCCGCAACATTGCGGTCGCTCACCCGTCGGGCTAGCTCTGAAGGCATCTGGTTGAGCCCCCATCCGAATACAGGATGTTCCAGAAACATGTTCCATCCTGCTTCGTAGACTCCGAGCCGAAGTTCGACCGGCCCGCTCTCTTCGGCGCGATCCCCGAGAGTTGCGCCGACTCGTTCAGAGGTCACGGCCACGGCGAGCAGGGCGATCGCGCAGATGGCGATGCTAAAGCAGGCCCGGCGCAGGCGCCCGCTGTTACTTCGATAACAGAGAAATGCGACCGATGCGAAGAATGAAATCCAGACGGCTCTCGTCATCGTCGCGATGATTGCCAGCGGAAGTGTCGTCAACATCAGGAACGCCCATGCGCCGCGTAGCCGGCCTCGCTGGTAAGAATCGATCGCAATCAGTCCCAGGATGTTCAGCGTCACGCCATTGGCGACTGCCTGCAGGAATGGCCCTCGTGCCCTGTCGGCATGAATCCCGAGAGTCTCGTCCAGGATGAATCGGGGAAAGATCAACCATTTTGTGTCTGTCAGAAAAGCGATAGCCGTGAAAATGAGATAACCAAGTACTAACAAAGAGAAGAGTTCTATTTTTTCCCAAGTGGAAGGATTGTTAAAGACGAAAGCTGAAAGGTGAAAAAGCAAATAAGGGACGATGAACTTTGCTGCGATCAGGCACCAGGCTTGCCTGTCGTACGGCTGTGTGAGGATGCTGCAGGTGGCCAGGATCAGCAAGGCTAGCATTGCCCATGACACTGAACCAGTTAATTGGAAAGCCCCCCGTTCTGTGACCACTTGCAGGAGGACAATAAAAGCAAGCACTGCAAACGCCATCCTGTCTACGGAGTAGAACTGAAAATCCGGCGGCCGGAACAGCATGGCCAGGAGACAGAGCAGAAACAATGTGGGGGTCGATTGGATCAAGGCATACAATCCTCGGACTGGTGCAGCCAGAACGGAGCACGCAGCGGACTGCAATGCACTTCGAAGTGGGAGCTGCGCGGTCGAACTCACGCGTTTATGCCGAGGGAAAACGTGTTAGCTGCCGGTCCCGGCGAGAACGACCGGCAAGGTTTTCATCAGAATCTTGAAATCGAGCCACAAACTCCAGTTCTCGATGTAGTGCAGGTCAAGTGCAAGGCTTTTCTGGAAAGAAGGGTCTTGCCGCGAGGTGATTTGCCAAAGGCCGGTGATTCCGGGACTGACGTCTAACCTGCGCAAATGCCCGAGCTCGTAGCGCCTAACGTCATCCACGGGATGGGGTCGTGGACCAACCAGGCTTAGTTCGCCCTTCAGAACGTTGAATAGCTGCGGCCACTCGTCAATGCTATATCGGCGCAGAAAAGCTCCGATCCTTGTGACCCTTGGATCGTTTTCAATTTTGAAGAATGGTCCTTGTCTCTGATTCAATGCACGGAGTGTTTCCTTTTCAGAATCCGCACCGTTTACCATGGTCCTGAACTTGTGACAACGGAAGCGGCACCCTTTGCAGCCGACTCGCTCGGCGGAGTACAACACCGGGCCGGCGGAATCAATCTTGATCATGCATGCGACCATGACGAGAGCGGGAGCTAGCACCAGCAAAACAGTGAATGCAACAACTAGGTCGATGGCGCGCTTGGCAGCGAGTTGGAATGAAGGCAATGGCTGCTCAAACAGAGGCATGATGGCGGTCCCGCCGAATTGCTCGAGGCGCGGGTTAGAAGGCTGGAGCCCGAAAAACTCTGGCACTACGGCCACGTCCAAGCGGTTTTGATGAGCGAGCCGCACGAGTTCCTGGCGCTCCTGGGCATCTTCGACGTCGGTCATTATCACTTCGTCTACAAACTTCGTGCGCGCAATCCGCGGCAGGTCCCAAACCTCTCCCAAGACATTATCGCCATTCCCTCGCGAGTGGCCGAGGAAGCCTTTTACTGAGGTACGCAGCTCGGGATGTTCCTGAAAATATCGTGCCAAGTCGCGGCCGCGTTTACCCGGTCCGGCTATGAGAACGTTGCGCACGCGGCGCCCTGACCTGAGGTCGGCCGCGGCCAGGCAGGATCGCCAAGTGCGCGCCGCTTGTAATGCTGCGATACTTGCGACCGCACTCCAGATCATCGCAATACCAGAGGTGACTGAGAACTGCCAACTGGGAAGTGCGAGCCAAAGCACGGCGGAACTCGTGCAGATTGCTCTCAGCAAGGAAATGCGTGTGTCGCGGGACTTGCTGCCCTCGCTATACACGCCTTCGGAGTACGCCAGCAAAGTTATGAGGCTGGAATAGATCAGTCCCAACCCGATCCGGTTGCGGAGTTCGGGTACCGCGACCCATGGGATATCTGCCAAATATTGCGGTGCCCGAGTGCTGAATAACCAACTCACCGCTGTAATGGTGAAGAAGCTCACGAAGAAATCGATTGCGACCTCATTCCACAGGTGCCCGGGTCTGCCCTGCACCAGCGGATGAGGAAGGATCAACTCAAAAGCCGCCCGCGCGAGTTCGCGATGCGCGTGGGCCTGCGGCGCTGAGAATGGAAGCGGCCCCGGCTGAGTGCCGTCGAGACCCACCGAAGAGGGCGGCTTTCGAAGGCGAGACACATTGGCCGCACATCCCGGGACTACGCGGGAAAAAACGGGGGCCGGTTGCCGCTGCGGACGTGCGAAGATGGCAGATTGCGCCATGCTACACAAGTTCTAGCTCGTATCCCTGAATCTCGACCGCGACCGACTGCTGGATCGCATCAATGCTCACGATCAAGCTCTTTCGTCCAGTGTGGCATAGGACACCCTGCAGTCCGTTCAGACATCCTCCGCGGATGCGAACACGCTGTCCGACTTTCAAGAAGGGATGCAGTGAGCACGGCACCTTTTGTGCGAGAATCATGCGCAGATGTTCAATTTCCTGTGCCGAGACGGGAACCGGCTCCCCGCTGCTCTCAACGAAACCAATCACTCCTGCTGTCCGCAGCACATGAAGGCGGCAATTGTGCGATTGCACCGTGTGTACGAACGCATATCCCGGGAAAAGTGGGACGTCGATTTCTTTTCTTCGATCGCTCCAGCCATGTACCTCGGCGCGCAAGGGCACAAAGCTCTCGATCTGTTTCTCGTGAAGTTGTTGCGCCACCCTCTTTTCAAAGCGGTAACGTGTCTGCAGCGCATACCAGCGCGGCGATTCGGCCGTCCGTTCAGGTAGACCCATTATCTGTGGTGCGCACGCTGTGCTGCAGGAAGCCATAGCTCCGCTACAAGAGTCCCACGTTCGTGACCGGATGTTTTTTCAAGTTATGTGTGCTCTGGCCCTCAACCGCAGCCAGCAAGTCATGTGTAGCGTGAGACCACGCAGCGGGGAAGGGAAAACTGCGTGGGCTTGAAATCATAGTCGAGGGCGGACGGCTCTATAGCCTGCGATAGATAGCCTCCGGCACCGGAAACATGCGGTGGTTCAACACCGTTCCAATCAGCCGGGCGTTTGCGCGACGCAATAATTGCGCAGCTTGTCGAGCCGCGAGCCGCCGGGTGCGGCCGGCCTCCAATACGAGAATAATGCCGTCCGACGCGCGTGCCATCAGGGCAGTCTGGTTATAAATACCCGCGGGCGGCGCATGCAGCACGGTGTACTCGAATCGGCGGCGCAACTCGCTCAACGCGCATCCGATCCCTTCCGCGGAATAACATCCAGACTTGCTGGCCCAGAGCGCTTCGCCCGAAACGAAAAATAGGTTGTCTCCGAACTGCCGATGCTCCGGTGTAGATGTCGCGTGGTTCGAGCTGGAATTCGCGCCGAACTGAGCCATGAGGCAGTCAAGCAGCGCGGGCCGGATCATCTCCGTCTCTACCGCGCACACCCGGGAGCGCACCTGAGCCGCCAATTCTATTGCCACCCTGGCGCAAACTTCCGCCACTCGTCCAGCATCGTGAATGCCGCTGATGACGACCTGGCGGGCCGGACGAGGCCAGCCGGGGAAAAATACCTGGCGCACGAGGCCACGTATTTGCTCAGTCGCAAACCGCTGCGGGTCCCAAGCTGCATCGGTAGTTTCCGGGCGTAATAATTGCGGTACCAGGGCCCGAAGCAGCTTGGGCGGCTCGTCCATCGGGCGAACGATCTCAGCCGCGCAGCTCATTCTCGTTTCCTTTCAAGCAGCTTGACGTGGAATGGAAGCGAGAACTGGAATGCCCAACTCCGCAACCACCTCTTCCGGGCGCCGAAACGCCGGGTCGAGGTAGTCCCACAGAAATGCCATCGTGGTGCTGCACAGGCTGGCGATACCAGCGCTCAAGAGCGTGACGGTTGTGATCGACCACTTGGGCAATGCGGGGGCAACCGGCGCTTCCGCCAGGGTCACGTTCAGGATCTTCTGGTCATCGAGAGCGTCTCCGATTCGCGATTCCTCGCGCTTGCGCAAATAGAGTAGATAGCTTTCCTCGGCGGTCTTCATACTGCGCAGCAAATCCTGTTGTGTGATTGCATCGAGTGCAAGCTGACGCGCTTTGCTTCGGGACTCTTGCAATTGCGTGGCTGCCGCATCAGCCCGTATCTGCAAGCCGCTCAGTTCGACTCGCGCCTTCTCCAACTCTGAGCGCGCCCATTCGTGATTCGGATCCTGCTCAGTAATTTCTTCGCGAACCGGCTCCTTCATCTCGGATGCGATCGCGTCGCTCGCTTCGGCAATTTGCTGATCGACTTCCTGAACCAGGCGGTACGAGGGCTCGTATTTCGTGAGAAGTTCTGTGCGCTTAAGCCGCAGCTCCAGCAAGCGAGACTTCAATTTTTCCAGCAGGAGCGGATTGTCTGAAGTTCTAATCTGGGTCGTAGTCCGACTCGGCAATGAGGGAAGCGTCGCTTCCAGGGCAGCGATTCGTTGTCCGGTTTCCGCGCTCTGCAAGCAGACTTGCCGAAAATTCGCGTCCGCCTCGCTCAGCTTCTGCAATGCGATGTCCCGTTCTAACGCTGCGGAAACGACTCCTCTGTCCCGGGTGAAATTCATGAGCTGCAGCTCGGCATCGCGCAGGCGCTCCCCGGACAGCAGCGCCTGTTGGTCGAAGAAGCCGGATTCTTCGTTGGGCCTATGTATGCGCGCGTGTTTTTCAATGTAAAGACGTGCCAGCGTCTTCAGCACGCGGGCACCAGTTTGGGGATCGCCGGCCTGGTATTTCACTTCGATCAGGTTGGCCTTGCGAATGGGTTGGACACTTAGGCTTCGGGCCAGGCCGCGAACGGTGCGAGCCAGGGTTTGTTCCGGACCCTCACCCATGAGCCGGCGATGCCAGGGTGATTGGTTCGCGACACCGCTCGATTCAGCAATCTCTCGAAGCAGGTCTTCATCCCGTATCAGTTCTGCCTCTGAATTCAGCTCTTCTTCGCTGATCCCCTCGTGACCGTCAAGACTGGGAGACGCCTGGGGTGAAATGACTGGATCCATGCGCCCCCGCCGAAGCAGCAGCTTCATATGTGCTTCGTAAACCGGATGGAATAAGCCGTAACTCAGTAAGAGAGCAAAGATCAGTCCGAACGAGATCAGTAGAGGACGGCGTTGCCGGAAGAACACGGCCATGACGTCTCTTGCGGTGGGAGAGGGCAAGCCCGACGCCTGTTCCGGCATCTCGAGTTCTTCCGGCATATCAACGCCACTGGACAGCGAATGTCGACGTCATTGGCGCGGGGCCTGAGCGTGCGTATTGAGCCTTGATTGTTTTTTACCTGGCCGCAAATGCCAGTCCTAACGCGTGCTCTCGGGCCCCGCATCGAAATGCGTCGCGCTCAACAGCCGTGCTTGGTGATCCCGAAGCCCTGCTCGTGCAATTCAAAACTGGCTCGGATTGAAGTAGGTTCCCAGGCTCGGCACAGGCAGATAGCGGCGCACCTTTGACATCGTGTTTTGCGGGACATACAACATGTCTCCCGGGTGCAGATGCCAATCTTCCGAGAGCTGTCCCTTGCTCAGCATTTTCTTTACGTTCACGACTCGTGCTTCCACCGAGTTATCGTCTACTCTGCGCAGCAGCAGCACCTGCGAATGCTTGCCATCATGAGTGAACCCACCCGCGATTGCCAGTGCCTCAGAGATGGTGGTGCTGCTTCGTATCTCGTATTTGCCCGGGCGCGCCACTTCCCCGCCCGCAATGAAGAATGGCTTGTCGAACTCCTTCAAGCTGATGCTCACGCGCGGTTCGTGCAGATCCACCGCATATGCCTGGCGAACAGCTTGCTCCAGTTCCGGCAGTGTGCAACCTTCGGCATAGATGCTGCCAGCTTGTTTCAGACGTATGAATCCGTCGGGCTGCACAGTGGCGGTCTGATTGAATTCAGTGGCGAAATTGAAGGTAATTTCTACCACGTCACTTTTATTAAGCCGGTAAAGCGGCCGGCGCTCCCCTCCGAGTGCAGGCTTTCCCATACCGTCCGCTCTACCGGGTTGCATGATCGTCGTCCCAGACTTCCCCAAGCGATCCCAGACCTCTTCCTGGGCATCATTCGCCGGTGTTCCCGAGCTGCTCGATGCAGCTAGGGATCCAGGCACGCGTCCACTCGCCACATCCGGCATATGTACCTGGGCCACGCCGATCATCCACGACTGCTGCGTCAGGAACGCAGCAGCCACGAGCCACGCTTTTAACCACTTGTATTTCATTACACCTTGCGGCTGGTCCGCGAATCGCACACCGAACTTTCATCGTTCGGGTAATCGCAAGTTAGTCTCTGGACCTCAGCGCGACAAGACTTGAGAAGTTCTGTCCACTTTAGTGGTCAATCAAATTCAAACGTTCTTGCAATGCGTTTGTGGAGCATTTCCTGTGCACAGAGGCGGTAATGTGACCGAAAAGATGGCTGCGGGCCGCGAGCTTTCGGTGTCCGCAATAGATACGAAAGGCGTATACACGAAAGTAGACTTGTGGAAACGTCAAGTAACCCACCGGGGCGCGTGAGCCGTTAGGAAATCCGCCCAAAATGTGCCCTCTTTTTCGTGTTTTGGATGGAACGAATTCTGAAAATTCCACAAGTGCGATGGTTTTTGCACCCAAAAATCTCGGAGCTAGATTTCTAATCCGTCACCACTCGCGGTGATCGCTGTACATGAATGAACAGCCTTGCGTGTCTACAATCGGTTTTGGGCCATTTCGGCATGGCGAGGACGTATGGATCCCAGCATCGCAAGAATTAACGTGCTCGTGGCTGACGCCAGCCAGTTGCAATCGCAATTGCTGGTAAGCGCTCTGCGTCGACGCCCAGAGTTCCACGTTGCTTCCTGCTCCCGGAATCTCGACGACATCCTTGCGACTATCGGTAACTCCGCTGCTGACGTGCTGCTTCTTTCCGCCGAGTACGGCGAAGAAAGTTGGCAGGATTTCACGCTCATTCGCCGGCTGCACCTCGCATCCCCCGCCGTAGCCAAAGTTCTTCTTGTGGAACGTTATGATCGTGACCTGGTGGTGAATGCGTTCCGGTCCGGCGCCCGGGGCATTTTTTGCTTTACGCAGTCTCCTTTTCGCATGCTGTGCAGGTGCATTCACCGGGTCCGCTCAGGGCAATTGTGGATCAACTCCGAGCAGATGCAATACCTCATCGAAGTGATCGCACAGGTGCCATCGCTCCGAGTGGTCAATTCTCAGGGGGACACGCTGCTTACCGCGCGCGAAGAGCAAGTAGTTGCCTTGGTTGCGGAAGGGCTTAGCAATCGTGAGATTGCGGATGAATTACGCCTTAGCGAGCACACCATAAAGAAATATCTCTTCCGGATTTTCGACAAGCTGGGCACTTCCAGCCGCGTAGAGCTGGTCTTATATGCCATGAATCACGGCAACGCGCGCGGAGCGGAGTGGCTGGCCGGCGGCGCACCGCAAAGCGACTGATGCTTCGCCAACTACGGGTTGGATTTTCGCAAGCGATCCGCTTCGTTCTGCTCGCGCATCGCCTCATCTTGTCTACCTAACTGTGCGTAGGCCTGAGCCAGAAACGCGTGCGCTTCAACAGAGTTAGGCTGCACCTTCACTGCTTTTTTCAGGTTGGGGACCGCTTCCGTGGGATTCTGCTGCAAAGAAAGAATGCGGCCGCGCAGAAGATTTGCGCGATAGTGATCAGGATCGAGCTCCAGGGCAGTGTCCAGTTCCTTCATTGCGTCGGGCACGCGATCGATCCGCGCATAGACTGCTGCCAATGAGAAGTGGGCATCCGTCCAGCGGGGTGCACGCGTAACGGCTGCTGCGAATTGAGGCGCGGCGGCCTTCCAGTCTCCGGTTTCAAACAGCGCCAGGCCGAGTTCGTAGTGACCCATGCCGGCATCGGGGACCAACTTCACTGCTTTCTGTAACGGCTCAATCGCCTGCTCGAAGTGGTTGAGGCGCGACTGCGCAATCCCAAGCTGCATTTCGGCTATGGGCATTTCGGGCTGATCCTTGAGCACGCGCTCGAGCAGCGGTACAGCTTCCTGGTAGCGCCCATCCTCGACGTCCAGCATGGCATCGTGCAAGAAGTTTGAGACCTCGATGCGAGATTTCGGATCGATACCTAGGTCTTTGTCGTTGCTCTCTTTCTCTGACGAGGTGCTCGCGACATAGCCCAAAGCCTGCAGCTTTGCCACCTCGTCGGGACTTGGTTTGGCCAGATCGATAATCGATTGGCTGGTCCGAGCGCGAAACGCATCCAGTTGCGCGGCAATGGTGCCGGCGACAGCTTTGCTGGTACTTGCCAGATTATTTTTCGCTTGCGGATCGTTGTCCTGGTTGTAAAGCTCGGCTTGCGGCGCACGGATATAGAGATATTTTCCCGATCGCAGTGCTCGCAGCGAGCTCCATCCGAAGGCGCGATGAGGATAGTCAGTTTCGGCGTAGGCGGGCCGATCCTCCGTCGCGGCTCCCGGTCCCGCGGTCTTTGATGCAAGCGTTTGTAGCGGCTCACCTTGCATCTCGTGCGGCACGGCGATGCCAACCTGGGTAAGTACAGTCGGCGCCACGTCCACCAACCCAACCCGAGTGTCCACTCGCTTTTGGCTCGCGCCCTGCTGCGCAAGCTTGATCAGCAGAGGGACATGAATGGTTTCATCGTACAGATACACACCGTGGGTATTCTCGCCGTGTTCACCGAGCGCCTCACCGTGATCCGCCATGATGGCGATCATCGTACTGTTATAGAGAGATTGCACCCGGAGGTTGTCAAGCAACTTGCCCACCACGGAATCCAGGTACGCGATCTCGCCGTCATACGGCTGCGACGCATAACGAGCCTTATACGGCGCTGGGGGATCGTAGGGGTCGTGGGCGTCATATAGGTGTACCCAGAGGAAGAACGGACCAGCCGGACGTTTGTTGAACCATTCCAAAGCGCGACGCACGACTTCCTCTCCCCGGCGCTCGACGGTCTTGTATCGATCCGCACCCCGGGGACGCAGACGAAAGCCTGCATTGTAGACATCGAATCCGCGATCAAAACCCGGTGCTGTGCCTTCCAGTGGATCAAGCACCAGCGATCCCACAAAAGCCGCAGTGTTGTACCCGTGCTGATGCAGAATGTCGGGCAAGTAGGGCAGCCGGGGAGAGAGGGGTACTCCGAAATCATTGACGTGATTGAACTGCGGATACGTGCCCGTCAGGATCGTAGTGTGCGACGCCGTCGTCAGTGGCACGTGCGCGTAGGCGCGGGAGAAGACGAGGCTGTGAGCAGCGAGCGCATCAAGGTTCGGCGTGAGCTTGCGAGCGGATCCCAGGAAGCCCATGCGGTCCGCGCGAGTAGTGTCCAGCGTAATCAGGACTATGTTGGGTCGAGTGCGATGAGGGGCTGAGCGTTTAGGGGAGTCCGCGGACAGGGCCGAGCCGAGCAGCAGGGGAACAATCAACAAAGCCCGGGAAAACCGCATAGAAAAGGGGAGTCTACCACAGGCAGACTCCCTCGATGATTCTCCACACCAGCATTCCTGGTGGCGCCAGGATTTACCCTGGCGCTCACAAGCTCTTGGCCACCTCAGAAAATGAACTTGAGGGAAAAATTCATGTTCCTCGGCCCGCCTTGTGCGATCACCGGATTGCCGGCAGCCACATCGGACGTCTTGTCAATTTGCGAGAAGTTGCCGCCTCCGATCGGTGAGCAAAGATTGCCCGCGATCACCGTTCCGCAGGTGGTCAGCACGTTATTGGGGAAGTAAAAGAAATTCCCGCGATTCAGAACGTTGAACACCTCCCAACGGATTTGCATGTTCAGACGCTCGGTGATCTTCGTCGCCTTGATCAACGACAAATCCCACTGAATCAGACCGGGTCCGCGTAGCACGTTACGCGGCGAGTTCCCCACGGTTCCCGTGCATGGGAAATAAAATGGAGACAAGGGGAATCCAGAAAGAAAGTTTCCGGAGGAATCGAGATTGTCTCCGCAGGGATCCGCCTGCCCCGCGGCCGTGTATCTTTCCACGACGTATTGATCTGGATTACGTGTGTTGTATTTGATCGGCGTACCGTCATAAGAAGCGCGAATGCTGGCTCCGCTCAGTCCCTGGCCGGAATTGTCGCTGCCGCTCAGCAAAGCGGTGAATGGACGACCTCCGATTGCTGTGAATATGGTGCTGAGTTGCCAGCCGCCTCCCAGGCGCTCTCCGAGCGGCCGGAGCGTCGGGAACGCATACAGTCCGCCGGCATTGAAATTCAGCCGCACATCGTGGTCGCAATTTCCCCAAGAGTCGCCAAAGTTCGCCACCGCGGGCGCGGTGCTGCCAACTGGGTTGATGTTGTTCAACTGCGGGTAATCGCCGGCGCCTCCGCGATTAACCGAGTTCATGTCGAAACACTTGCCCCAGGTCAGGTTGTACTGCGTGTCCAACCCGTGCCAGGCGCGCTGGTTGTAGGTAATCTGCAAACTGTCGTACTGCGATTTGCCCTGATTCGTGGCCTGAATCACGTGCTCCAAGGTAGGGAAGGTAGTCGCGAACGGACGCAATGGATCGCAACCGGAGCCCACGCAATCGCTGCCCACGGGGGACGCGTTCAGATCGTGGTAGATGATCAGATCGCCTCCCCGCTGTCCCACATACGCCAGCGTCAAGACATTGTTGCGGAACAACTCCGTCTGAACGCTCAGGTTGAAGTTGTCGTAATGGGGCGTCTTGAAATTCTGCACGACCGAGAATGCGTTGAAGGGTGGAGTGCTCGATGGATCAGCGCCAAAAAGAGGCCCGTTCTTGGCAGCGTCGAAACAGATGTAGTCGCCAGTCTTGGTTACCGGATCGTAGCACGTGGTACTTGGGTCATTGGGCGGCAGCAGGGAACCACCTCCTGACGCCACGTCGGAAGTCGGGGACACATTAAAGAAGTTCAGGTTTGGTTGCGTGAATACTCCCGTACGAGCATGCGCGAACGAGTACGGCGATGCCAGTGCCCCGAAGTTGGCGACATCAAAGCTGCGGGAGTAGCCGCCGCGCACGGCAATCTTGCCGTTCCCGTATACATCCCAGGCGAAACCTACGTGTGGACCGACATCGTGATAGTCCACGTTGTGGATGCCACTGATTCCCTGGCCCACCTGGACCAGACCGCGGCCGGGAATGAAATTGGCTTCGAGATTGTTAGTGTCTCGCATGGTTCCGTTGATGTCGTACCGGAGCCCGTAACTGACGGTCAGCCGCGATTTTATTTTCCAGTCGTCCTGCAGGTAAAAGCCTACGGAGTTCTGAGTAATGTGCCGGTGCGTGTCCCCAAAACTGCGGTCCGCGACATCGGCCTTACCCAGCAGCAGCTGTTCGACGTCGTCCTGTACCGGGTCGCTTGCATTGATAGGCGCGTAATAGCTGAAGTAGCCCAGCGTCATACCAGTGCGGGCGTCATTGCGCGTGCTGTTCGTATAGGCACGCTGGAAATTGCCGCCGAACTTGATATTGTGATTACCCTTCACCCAGGAGAAGTGTTCCGACCAGTCCCAAGTGGCATCCGGACGGGTGATCAGCGGGTATCCTTGCACGCCGCCGATGTAGCCGCCGTATCCCAGGTGATACATGTAGACGTAAGGCACACCGAAATCAGCGGGGCTCAGAGGGCCGGTATCGATTCCGAGCGCTTTGGGATCAATCTTGTTGTTAATGCCCAGCAACTGAGCAAACCGCGTATAACCCAGCCGGCTTTCCAGAATCTTGTTGTTGCCGAAGTTTGTCGTCCAACTCACGCCTGCCATCTGTGCGCGTGAAGGCGCCACGGAATTAAACAAGTCGGCAGCATGCCCCCCGCCCGCCGGCAAGCCCGCGAACGGCGGCGCGCTTTGAAAGCTGTCGCCAAAGATGTAGCGGACCGCGATGGAATTACTCGAGTTGAGGTGGTAATCAAACTTCACCCCAAAGCCGTTCGAACTGGCGGTTGTCGGCGTGTTGGCGGTAAAGAGTCCTGTGGGTGAAGTCGGGAAATAGCTCAGCAGCTTGTCACCGACTGGATCAATGCTAAGCCCATTCGCTGCAATATCGGCCCTGGCAGCGGATATCTCAGCGGGCGTGGGGACCTTGCGTGCCGACACAGAGAGCGACTTGTAGCGTTGCCCGTCGTAATAGAGGAAGAAGAACGCCTTGTCCTTGATGATGGGGCCACCCAATGTGCCGTTCATCTGATTGTTGTGAATGTTGGTGGGCTGGCATTCTCCCGGGGAGCCGCAATTGTCGAACGTGTGATTGGCAAAGTAGTTGTTTGCGTCCCCGAATCCGCTGTGATTCACCCAAGTCCCGGATCCATGCCAGTTGTTCGTGCCACTCTTCATGTTCAGCAGGATGGGCGCTCCACCCTTCACGCCAAATTCTGACGAAGGGGTTCCCTGGACGCTCAGTTCCTCGATGGCTTCCGGGGGAAATTCGACTGCCGGAATACCGACAATTCCGGTTTCATTGATGGCTGAATCGCCATAGTAGCGATCATTGTTATACAGACCGTCGATGAAGTAATTGTTCGAAGTTGTTCGAGACCCGTTAATGCTGATCGCTAAAAAGCCGCCTCCGGGTGCTCGCTGAACGCCGGGAGTGATCGCCAGCAGGGAGTTAAAGTCTCGTCCATTGAGCGGAACGCTCTCGATCTTCTGGCTATCTACGTAGTTGTTGTTGTTCGGGGAAAGATCGACGAGCGGAGCTTCCCCCTGAATTTCCACTTCTTCGGTGCGTTCGCCAACCGGGAGCTTGAAATCGGCGTGAATTACGCCGCCGGCAACAACACTTGCGTTCTGCACCAGGGTTTTGAATCCCGGCGCGGCAGCAGTCACTTTGTAGCTGCCCACGGGAAGCTCGGGAACGCGATAGTTGCCCGTTGCATTCGTCGTCACGCTGCGTGAAACGCCTGTATCTACATTGGCCACGGTCACGTTGACATTAGGCAGCACGGCACCAGAACTGTCAGTCACATCTCCGGAGATATCTCCGGTGATTTTTTGACCGAACGCAGGTACGGCGAGGAGCAGTAGCAGGATTGAAAACGACTGCAGAAACCACTTCGATGACGAAAAGAGTGACACAACCCGTGGAACAGACCGCGTATCTCTCATTTGACCCCCCATTGGGTAGGCAAACAGAACAACCAATCGTAGCGTCGAGCAAACCCCCTCGCGCCAAAAGACAGGCTTGCGACTTTGGGTCGTCATTTTGCAATCTCCAGCCCAAAGCTGCAAGCTGAAAATAAAGATTGAAACGATTCACTCGTCGGATATCTCCGCAACTTCGGAAGCATACATTCCAATTTGCGTATACTGACTTTGAGTCATAGCCGGCCACTCACGTGCGTGTTCCACGCCGCGGACGCTAAGACGAGCAATGCGGGAAAGCATTCCAGCGTATATCGCGGCTCGGGATTTTCCAGACTTCCCAGAAAAGCGGAGCGAATCAAAATAAAGGCGAGGAACAATCCTGCCCAGGAGATGCGTCCGCGAACAGCGCCAGCCATGGCAGCGAGCACATAAAGAAGATTAATTATGCCGAAGCTCACTGACAGAAAGGACCACCTTGGCTCCTCATTGAACTCCCACCAGCGCGGATCGGCGCCCATCAATTCGGTGCGCGGCCGCAGCCACATATCGGCGATTCGCAGTACAGGCAGCCCCAGGTAGTAGCGCAGAGGATGCGCCCGAATGCGTTCGCGCGCGATTTCCGCAAAGCCGGCATCCAGCTCCGGAGTCATGTCATGGTCCAGGTTATACGCGTCGAACAGCTCAAAGGTTCGCGCGCGCTGCTCGGCGGAATCGAAAGCTCGGTCCGGTAATTTACTGGCATCGACCGCCTCTCCAGGAACATTCCAGTAAATTTCCTGAACCGAGACGTAGTCTTCCATCCAGGTTTTGGTCCAACGATTGAAACCGTTGGGAATGAATTCACCGACCTCATTGGCGTAGCGGGGAGCGAGTGGTTGAAAACGATGTAGCGTGTGCAGGTTCCGGATGGTCCACGGGATCAAAGCGGCGAGCGGCACTGCAGCGACAATCAGGCCGGCTCGAATCATCGCGGCATACGGCCGCTTACGGAGAATGCAGTTGAACAGCAAGTATGCGAGATACACTCCGACGGACGCCAGGAGGATGCCGCCGTCTGGTCGTACCAGAATCGTCGCTCCCACCATTGCGCCGCATCCCAGCCAGGGCAGTATTTTCCGTTTGTCGAGCTGCGTTAGGCCTACGACAGCGAAATCGAGGGCCGCCGCGGTAAAAAAGATTTCCAGGGTCTCGGTCAACGCGGCCGCACTGTAAGTCGCGAGAAATGGACAGAGCGCCGTAATCAGGAATGCGACCTTTCCCGCCTGCTCCGAGACAGTGCGGCGCGCCATGTCGGCAACCACCACGCAGGTCGCGAGATCAATAATGACTTGCACTAGCAATACAGCGCGATAATTATCTGCGCCGAAAATCGCGAACACGAATGCTAGAAATGCCGGATAACCAGGCAGACGCGCGAAAGTCGGCTTTATAACCCCGTTGTCGGTAATTCCGAAAACGCCGTGTTGCAACCAATTCTTCGCGATGTCGGCGTAGAGGCGGGAGTCATCGGTTACAGCGGGGAAGGAGAAGAGGAACAAGAGCCGGAGCGCCAGTCCGGCGATGGCCACGAACAGCACAAAGCGAGCTCGTTTGCGCATCCATTCGCGCACCCTGCGACTATAGCGCGTTTACCTCAACTCCTGTCGCATCCGCACCAGCCTTGTCATTTCGAAAGCGCCGCTTATCAACCCAGCATGGTCCATCCTGATCGCCCGATTTCGCGCTTCTCATCTGCCTGTTTGACCGCGGATAACCGGCATCTTACGATGTAGATATCCGTTCATGGCAAAGCCTGTTTTCTATGATCCCGAACGCGCCCGCTGGAAACGGCTCCGTCGGTTCTTTGACGTAGGCGCCCTGACGATCACTTTGCTGGTAGTTTTCTTCACTTACAGCGCTCTGAAAAATGAGCGTCTGCCGGAACTGCTGCTGCCGCAGCAGAAGCGTTCGTACCACGCTTTGAAAGAGAGAGAGAAGGAGAAAGCACGGGAGCATCGCCGGCTGCTCGCCCGCCGCACCCATCGCAAGTCGAAAACCGCTCCATCGCAGGTGAAACTGAACGAGGAGGAAGGCATTCGTGCGGCCTACTACGTTCCCTATGATGCTGCCAGTTTCTCTTCACTGCGAGAATATGCGCATCAGATCGACCTGCTCTTTCCTGCATGGTTGCAAGTGCTCAGTGCCGACGGACATCTGCAGGCGGTGGATGAGCAGACCAACAAGTTTTACGACGTCATTCAGGACGGCACAATTCGCACCGTCGACGACAAGGTCATGCCGTTTCTCAAAGCCGAAGACACGGGCATGGAAGTCTTCCCCATGGTGCAGAATTTCAACGGAACAGATTTTGATCCTGGCATTGTCTCGTTCCTCAACAACCCCGAAGGTCGCGCCAATTTCCGCAAGCAGATCCTGGCGTTTCTGCAGAGTGACAAATACCGTGGTTTGATGATCGACTTCGAGAGTTTTCCCAAGAGTGGCCAGCCTGGATACCTGGCTTTGCTCAGCGAACTCTCCTCAGAGCTTCACGCAAAAGGCATGAAGTTGTATGTGAGCGTTCAGGCGCGCAACGAAGACTATGACTATGCGGCGATTTCTTCCCGGGTAGACGGTGCGGTGCTCATGAACTATGACGAGCACTATCCAGGTGGAGATTCAGGCCCGGTCGCTTCCGAAGATTGGTTTACCGACAATCTCAGGTCCGCGCTCAAAGTAATTCCGCAAGACAAATTAATCTGCGCGCTGGCGAATTACGGCTACGACTGGCCGCACCGCCAGAAGAACGGCAAGCTTCCCCCTGACATGGCGGATAGCAATGTGTCCGTGCAGGGGGCGTGGCTGGCGGCTCGCGATTCAGAGGAGGATGTTGACTTTGACGGCGATTCGCTCAACCCGCATTTCAGTTATCTGGATGAGCACAATTGGGCGCATGACGTCTGGTTCCTCGACGCAGTCACCGCGTTGAACGAAATGCGCGACGCTCAGGCGCTCGGGATCAAAACCTTCGCCCTCTGGCGATTAGGTTCCGAGGACCGTTCTTTGTGGCGCATCTGGGACACGCCCGGCGAGAAAGGCGCCGTGGACAAGTTGCGCGATGTTCCACCCGGGCAGGACGTCGACATGGAAGGCAATGGCGAGATTCTCCGTATTGAGGCCAAGCCGGCCAATGGTGAACGCGAGATCAAATTCGATCAAAAGACTAACTTGATCGTTGATCAGACCTTTGAGTCTCTGCCCGAGCCCTATCGGGTCGCGCGCTACGGATCGAGTGCCAAGCAACTGGCAATCACTTTCGATGACGGCCCGGATCCGGAGTGGACTCCGAAGATTCTCGACGTCCTCAAGCGGGAACACGCTCCGGCGCTGTTCTTCCTGATCGGCATCCAGGCGGACAAGTTCGGCGGGATTACGAAGCGCGTCTACGACGAAGGCCATGAAATCGGAAACCACACTTTTACCCATCCCGACATCAGCAACATCTCTCCGCGCTTCATGAAGCTGGAACTAAACCTCACCGAGCGCCTGTTCGCCAGCCGCCTCGGTGTGCGCACCATCCTTTTCCGGCCGCCGTACTCGGTGGATCAGGAGCCCGATACGGAAGACCAGGTGCGCCCCCTTGAGCTGACGCAGGACATGGGTTACATCACCGTGGGAGACAAGATCGATCCCAATGATTGGCGCGACGATCCCCGGCGCTCGGCTGACCAGATCTCTGCCGATGTACTGGCACATCTGCCGCCGTGTGCGCCCAACGATCAGCGCTGCGGCAATATCATTCTGCTACACGACGGTGGCGGCAACCGCAGCGAGACAGTGCGCGCGCTGGGTCTGATCATTGACGGCGCCCGCGCTCGCGGTTACCAGTTCGTCTCGGTCAGCGAGCTGCTGGGCAGGACTCGCGCCGATGTCATGCCACCGCTTCCGGCGAACGAGCGCTGGGCTGCCCGTCTCAACTCCGTAGGCTTTTGGCTGTTCGACGCCAGCATCACGGCGATTACCTGGATTTTCTTTTTGGGCGATTTGCTCATGACGGGGCGATTGATTTCTATCGGCGCCCTGGCGATCTATGACCGCTTACGCTCGAAGCGGTATGGCACACCGGCGCAAATTGCTGCTTACAAGCCTCGCGTGGCAGTGCTTATCCCCGCTTACAACGAAGAAAAAGTCATTGAGCGCACCGTGCAATCGGTGCTGGACTCGGACTATCCGGGTCTTCGCGTTATCGTCATCGACGACGGCTCCCGTGACCGGACGTTAGAGGTCGCACACAACCTGTTCCACGACGAAGAAGCGAGCGGGCGGGTAGTGATCCTGACCAAGCCCAACTCTGGCAAAGCCGACGCCCTCAATTTCGGCTTCACGCACCTTGGTGACGCAGAGATTTTCGTCGGCATAGATGCTGATACCATCATTGCTCCGGACGCAATCTCGCGCATGGTGCCGCATTTCCTGGATCCACAGGTGGGGGCGGTGGCCGGAAACGCCAAAGTCGGCAATCGGGTCAATCTCTGGACCCGCTGGCAAGCTCTCGAGTACATCACCAGCCAAAACTTCGAGCGACGCGCTTTGAACAGTTTGGGCGCAGTCAGCGTGGTTCCCGGGGCGATTGGAGCTTGGAGAGTGACCGCGGTTGAACAGGCAGGCGGCTATCACCACGACACCGTCGCCGAAGATGCCGATCTGACGATGTCACTGTTGCGCAACGGTTACCGCGTGGACTATGAAGACCTGGCGCTCGCCTACACGGAAGCCCCGACCAATGCCAATGGACTTATGCGTCAGCGGTTCCGGTGGTCCTTTGGCATTCTGCAGGCCGTCTGGAAACACAGTGCGGTGTTTGCGCGAAAGGGCGTGCTGGGATTCATCGCGTTGCCGAACATTCTCATTTTCCAGATTCTGCTTCCCTTGGTGTCCCCGTTCATCGACATCATGTTCGCGGTGGGGACGCTGTGGTATTTCATTCAGAAATACTTCCATCCTGAATCTACCGATCCCGCGAGCTTCAACAAATTGGTCGCCTTTTTCTTTGCTTTCCTGGTCATAGATTTCCTGGCATCGTGCATCGCGTTCGCGCTGGAGCGCCGCACGCCCGAGACGCGAGAGGATGCATGGTTACTCAGCCAGGTTTGGTTGCAGCGCTTCGCCTATCGCCAGTTGTTCTCGGTGGTATTGTTGAAGACATTGAAGCGTGCGATTGAAGGCCGTCCCTTTGCATGGGACAAACTCGAGCGCACAGCGGCTGTTCGATATGTACCTGCCGAACGCGATTCCGTAAAAGTTCCTTAGTTCGAAAGAGCGCTGTCTTGAGTGTCCGATCGTGCGATTAGTTCGAATTGGTTAGTTCCAACGCGCTACGGCTAACGCGCTACTATGTAGGCTCTACAGTGAAGATGTTACTTCGGCATTCTGAAAAACTGTGGAAATTGTCTTGACAATCGGAGCATGAAAGAACAAAATCCCTGCACCTTCCCCCCAGGAAGCGCCGCAGAGGCCAGCCCAAGAGAGCCATCGCGCGCGATTTCTTCCTGTTCCATCTCCATGAGCCCTGTTGGACGGTGAGCTGCGGCACTCCTTGCTGCGCTGCTGGGAGTCGATGAGGATTAGCCGATTACCGTAGTGGGGACCCAAAAACTTATTGAGAGTAGGGGTGAGTTTTGCACATCGTACATGCGCGCCCTGGTCTTATCGTTTTGGACGCTGCCATGAACCTGGTTGCTTCGAACCAGGAAGCCATTCATATTCTGGCTTTCCCTAATCGTCCTGACAAGATGGGCGAACTCTCGGCGGCCATCAGCAACCGGGTTCGCAGTCAGGTGTTTAACGGGCAAGTACCTAACGGCAGTCCAATCATTCGCGAATTTCGTTCTGGTCGCCGCACCTACGTCTGCAGGTCTTTCGCGTTGGAGTTGGCGACGAATGGGCATCGTCCTCCCTTGGTGGTAGTCATGGAACGCCGACCCTCGAATGCGCTCGCCTTGGCAGAGGCGTTTAATCGTTATGGACTAACCCCCCGCGAGCAAGAAGTGATCCAGTACCTGGTGCAAGGCCTCACAAGCAAAGAAATTGCCGAGCGGATGAGTATCAGTCCAAACACCGTAAAAGCGTTTTTGCGCCTGGTGATGGTTAAGATGGGGGTTTCGACCCGATCGGGCGTGATCGGCAAGATCGTCGGCTCCAACGGCAGTTGACGCCGCATTTCAGGGGCCGCCGCGCGCGCCAGCGTGGGCGGCTAATGCCAACGTATTAAATCCCGCGACGTAACTGTGTAGCGCTAGACCACCTGGGGAATTGTAAAGATACAAAATCAAAGTAGAGTTCATCCTCGCGCTAGAAAGCCGAGATCTCCTCCCCCACGGCTGCGCAAATAAGGAGAAAACTCAATGCTGCGAACAAGTACGCTTATTGCGTTCCTGCTCCTCGTCGTGTTCACGGGCATGATGCTGGTTGGCTCGGGAACCGCCGTGGCGCAAACGACCTCCGATGTTTTCTGGGTTGGTTATTACAGTGGTGGTGCAACTAACAGCAGAACGCCACCCGCTACAGTAGGCTCCCTCTACTCCATCAATCCTGGAGCCTCTGGAGGCACACTGTGTGCCGACGTTTACGTCTTTGATCAGTTCGAAGAAATGCAAGAGTGTTGCAGCTGTCCGATTACCATCGACGGACTGTTCACCGACACTATCTTCGATCTGACCAACAATCCCTCCTTCACCAACAAGTTCTCAGCAACTGGTGTGATTAAGGTGATTTCGGACGTAGCTTGCTCGGCAGCCGCCCCGGTGCCGACACCAGAATTGCGCTCCTACATCACAAACCCGCAAAGCACTACCGTCACGGAATCAGAGCTTGAACCAACCCCTTTGAGTGGCGCTGAACAGGCCCAGCTAGCGCAGGCCTGCTCGTTCATCAAGACCAACCAAAGCGGACGCGGAATTTGTGGCCAAGCTGCCGGATGCTTCCTCTTCTAGCTGAGAGGGGAAAAGCATTAGGGCCTGATTCGTATGCAGTGCAACCGGTTCATGACTGAAGGGGAGTAGCGCCAGATTGGCGCCTTAAAGGAGAATTCTCGATGCTACGAACAAGAAATTTGCAGCTTTACAGCATGGTGGCCCTGCTGGTCGCCGTGGTGCTTTGTGTGGGAACTGCGTGGGCGCAGCTTCCCGACGATGTCTATTTTGTTAACTACTATGTGGGCGCGAACACCACCGGCAATGCCGATGGCCGGGTTCGCATCGACAACCCCGGCGTAAATAACGGCGCTGACATTTGCGCTGACATTTACGTCTTCGACAATACCGAGGAAATGGTGGAATGTTGCGGCTGCAACCTGACACCGGACGATCTAAAGGTCTTCTCGATCAACCGCGACCTTACCAGCAACGCCACAGAAACCGTACACAGCGGTGTGCTCAAGATCGTCTCGGCCCAGCAGAACCCCACAGCCACGAGGCTCTGCGATCCCACGGGCGGCAACAAAAAAGGCATCAATGTGGACAACATTGTGCCCGCTCCGGATATCCGCGCCTGGGCAACTCACATCCAGAACCCTTACACCACCCGCAAAGGGTATGTGTTCACTGAAGAGGAGTTCCAGGATGCAACCTTGACCACAGCTGAGCTGAACACGTTGCAGGAGACCTGCTTCAATTTGCAGAACGCGGGAACCGGCAGAGGTGTTTGCTCTTGCGGAACCGGGCTCGACTAGTTGCTGTTGTCTTTACGAAGCGTACCTCCCCCGCGCTCTAATTAACCCGCCGGGCTTTTGCCTCGGCATTGCCTGGCGGGCTCTCTCTTCACAAATCTTTGGAGGACTCCATCATGATCGCTTCACGAATCCTTTTGCGGATTCTTCTCGGCCTCAGTATCAGCTGTTCACTTCCATTGAGCTTCGCTCAAGATTCCGACACTGGCTCTTCGGATTCGGTAGTCGCCGTAGTAAACGGAGAGAAGCTGACCGCTGCCGAACTCAATGAAAAAGAAGGCAACAAGCTTCTGCAATCGCGCTATGAGTATTACGGCGCCCAACGCAAAGCTCTCGACGATCTCATCGACCAGCACCTCCTGCAGGAACAGGCAACTCGTGACCACATCACCGTCGACCAGCTACTGCAACGCGAGGTGTACGGCAAACTGCCCGCCGATCCCACCGATGATCAGGTCCGCGTCTATTACGAAGGCATGGAAACCGATAAGAGCTTTGACGAATTGAAAGACAAAATTCGGCAGCACATCCACGACGCTCGCGCCAACAAGGCGAAATCCGCTTATTTGCTGAAGCTGCGCAGCGAGTCCAAGATCCTTATCGACCTCGCGCCGCCTTCGGCCTCTGTGGATTTAGCCAACACCTACGTTAAGGGCAACAAAGATGCGCCGGTGGTACTGGTGGAGTTTGCCGACTATCAATGCCCGTACTGCCAGAAAGTGCATCCCGAAATCGAGAAGCTGGAAAAGCAGTATGCCGGCAAGGTCGCCATTGCTTACAAGGATTTCCCATTACCCATGCACCCCTACGCGGAAAAGGCCGCTGAGGCAGCACGCTGCGCCGGAGCGCAGGGAAAATTCTGGGAAATGCACGACCTCCTGTTTACCGACAAGAAGCTCGAGGTTAACGAACTGAAAGAGCAGGCGCGCAGTCTGAACCTGGACAGCGCCCGCTTCGACAAATGTCTGGACTCTGGCGAGACAGCGGCGAGCATCGAAAAGGACGCTGCCGAAGGCCGCCGCCTGGGGCTGACCGGTACCCCTAGCTTCTTCATCAATGGCCATTTCGCGAGCGGAGCCATGACGTACAACTCGCTTCGCGACCTGGTCGAACAGCAGTTAAACACTTCGTTGTCCTCGACGAAGCAGACCTCACCCATGGAGTCCTCCTTGAGGTGATCCTCGTTTGCGGGGCAACGCTTGGATGGCGGATGTTCGCACGTTCATCCGCCATCCAATTGCCTTTGAGGGAGGTTTTTTGTGGAGAACTCTCACGCGAACCCCGGTGCCGAACGTGAAAGCTGGACGGCCGCTCTGTTGCGCGGTCCCGCGGTCCAGGATGCGGTGACTCCACCCAGCCTGCTGGGCCTGCAGGACACAACTACGGAGACATCAACACCAGCCGCCAAGGAAGAGGAGTGGATTGAAAAATACCGCGCTGCCCTGAAAGCAGCGAATGACACAGGAGACTCTGGCATGCCAGTCCTAAAGCGGTTGGCAGAAGTTTCTGATCGATTCAGCTATGCCATGGTGATGCTGCTGTGCAAAGGCATCATCAAGACCCGCCACTCGGTTCATACCTTGATTTTTGCATCACGTGAGTCCGCCGCTGCCCGCAAGCCCGTGGCTAGCGTGACCCTGCCGCCTACGTCAGAGGCACAGATTGCCATGCCGATCCCTGCGGCAGCTGCCAACGCGGCCCGCAAAACCGCAGGTCTGCCCACGGCGGCAGCGCAAGCGCGCACAGCGAACACTGTTCCCGGTGTTGTCACGCAGGAAAGGATCAGTTCCAGCCCGCGCCTGAATCGGGGCATGGCGGTGGATCGTCGCATTAGTTAGCAGCTGGCTGTTTTACTTCGTGATCTCCATCACTGACGCCGGCGGTGCGCCTCCTGTTTGCTGATACACAGGAGACCTCCGTCATGGCGCGAACCATTATCGAGCCGTTTCGCATCAAGAGCGTCGAACCTATTCGTTGGACCACGCGCGCTGAGCGCGAAGAATTGCTCCGCTCTGCCCATTACAACCTATTTCTGCTTCCCGCTGACGATGTTCTTGTCGACTTGTTGACCGACTCCGGAACTGGCGCTATGTCCACGCGGCAATGGGCCGGCATCATGGAAGGAGATGAGAGCTACGCCGGAAGCAAGAGCTTTGATCACTTCTGCCGATCTATTCAGGAGATTTTCGGGTACTGGCACGTGATCCCCACCCACCAGGGGCGTGCCGCGGAACGCATTCTGTTCAGCGTCATGTGCCGCAAGGGGGATATCGTTCCCAATAACACCCATTTCGATACCACGCGCGCCAATGTCGAATTCGTGGGCGCTGAAGCTGTGGACTTGCCCATCGCAGAAGGCCGCCAGCCCAGCCTGGATCATCCCTTCAAGGGCAACATGGATGTGCAGAAGCTCGATACCCTCATCAACAATGTAGGACGGGAGCGCATTCCTCTTGTGATGCTGACCATCACCAACAATTCCGGCGGTGGCCAGCCGGTCTCGATGGACAATGTCCGCCAGGTCAGCGCCGTTTGCCGCAAGCACAACATACCTCTTTATTTCGACGCCTGCCGCTTTGCTGAGAACGCCTACTTCATCCAGCTGCGTGAAAAAGGTTACGGCGATAAAACTCCCAAGCAGATCGCGCAGGAGCTATTCCGCTACGGTGATGGTTGCACCATGTCGGCAAAGAAAGACGGCATGGCTAACATCGGCGGATTTCTCTGTACCAACAACGACAAGCTGGCGCAGCAGGAAAAAGACCTGCTCATCCTGACAGAAGGCTACCCGACTTACGGAGGCTTGGCCGGCCGTGACCTGGAGGCAATCGCGATTGGAGTGCAGGAAGCTCTTGAAGAGGACTACCTCCGTTATCGTATCGCCTCTACCGCTTATTTGGGCACCCACATCGCCCAGCAGGGAGTCCCCATTGTGCAGCCGCCGGGTGGTCACGCGGTTTACATCGATGCACGGCAATTTCTGCCCCATATTCCTCCGGAACAATTTCCCGGCGTGGCGCTCGCCGCCGAGCTTTATCTCCAAGGCGGTATTCGGTCCGTCGAGATCGGCACGCTCATGTTCGGACATTCCGCCACCATGGACCTGGTGCGGCTTGCGATTCCGCGACGCGTATACACCCAGAGCCACATCGACTACGTGGTCGAAGTCATTCTGGAAGTCTGGAAAAAACGCGAGCAAATCCGTGGCATGAAGCTTACCTATGAGGCTGCTTTCCTGCGCCACTTCACCGCAAGACTCGAGCCGTTGGAAGTGCCAGTACTGGTGTTCTAAGGGCAAACCAACATCTGGAGCCTCAACGGCAGGACCGGCATCCAAGTAGAGGTCGCAGCGCGGAATTTTTTGCAACTGGGGGAAGCTAACCCGAGCATTGAAGTGATTTACGGGCCTGTGTCACAGCGTGTTGTGATGAACGATGGCCCGGTTTTCCGGTGCTACAATTGATAGTTCTGAAGCCGTCCCGGGAAGTCCCAGATATCTCCACGAGGTGCAATTATGGCAACTGTTGAAGCTCCGATTCGTCCCCAGAGTTCCAGCCGACTGCACGAAGGACCGTTCGTCAATGAGCCCATGGTCGACTTTTCGAAGGAAGAGAATGCGCGCAAGATGCGCGCCGCCATCGAGAAAGTACGTGGTCAACTCGGGCGCGAGTACGACCTGATCATCGGCGGCAAGCGTACCCGCACTACTGACAAAATCAAATCGCTGAACCCTGCCAAGCCCTCGCAGGTAGTGGGCATCCACCAGAAAGCCGGGAAAGAGCACGTCGAACCAGCGATGAATGCCGCGCTCAAAGCATTCGAAAGCTGGAGCCGCACTTCGGTAGAGGAGCGTGCCGCCCTACTGTTCCGGGTTGGCGACCTGCTGCGCGAACGCAAGTTCGAATTTATGGCGTGGCTGGTGTTTGAGGTCAGCAAGAACTGGGCGGAAGCGGATGGGGACATTTCCGAGACCATCGATTTTTGCGAATTCTATAGCCGCGAGGCACTTCGCCTTTCGCGTACCGAAACGCCAGTGCAGTTGCCTGGCGAGCGTGACCGTCTCTTTTACATTCCCCTGGGCGTCGGCGCCGTGATTCCGCCTTGGAACTTCCCCGCCGCGATCATGGCCGGCATGACCCTGGCTTCGATTGTGAGCGGAAACACAGTCGTGTTGAAGCCGTCGAGTGACTCGCCGACGATTGCCGCAAAATTCATGGAACTGCTGGAGGAAGCGGGCCTGCCGGAAGGCGTGGTGAACTTCTGTCCGGGAGCGGGTGGCAGCTTCGGCGACGCAATCGTCTCCCATCCCAAAACGCGCTACATCGCGTTTACCGGATCGCGCGAAGTAGGTCTGCACATCAATAAGAGCGCCGCGCAGCAGGCGCCAGGCCAGATCTGGATTAAGCGCACGATTCTGGAGATGGGCGGAAAGGACGCGATCATCGTCGATGCCGACGCCGATCTTGACAGTGCGGTCGAAGGCGTCGCCGTGGCGGCGTTCGGGTTCCAGGGACAAAAATGCTCAGCCTGTTCACGCGCTATTATCGACGAGCGTATTTATGACAAGTTCCTGGAGAAGCTCAAAGCCCGCGTGGAAAAATTTACCGTAGGAGATCCCGCGGAAAATAAGTTCATGGGCGCGGTCATCAACGAAGGCTCCATGAAAGACATTCTCAATTACATCGAGATCGGGAAGAAAGACGGCCGCCTGATCACGGGTGGCGAACGCGCCAGCAACGCAGGGGAGGGCTATTTCCTGCAGCCAACCGTTATCGCGGATGTGCCCCCCAAGTCCCGGTTGGAGCAGGAAGAAGTGTTCGGGCCGGTGCTGGCGGTGATTAAGGCGCGGAACTTCGATCACGCGATGGAGATCGCCAACGACACCGAATTCGGTCTTACTGGTGCGATTTACACGTCGTCGCGCGAGAAAATAGACCGCGCCGTCAGAGATTTCCACGTTGGCAACCTGTATATCAACCGCAAGTGCACAGGCGCAATCGTAGGCGCGCATCCGTTCGGCGGTTTCAACATGTCGGGAACCGATTCGAAATCGGGCGGCCCTGACTACTTGTACCTGTTCACCCAGGGAAAGGCCGTGGGCGAGAAGATTTCATAGGCTTGAACACAGCAACAGTCATCAGCCGGAGGCGAAGCTTCCGGCTTTCTTTTTTTAATCGAGCTCGCAACCAGCGGCCCACTGGCAACTCGATGCAACTGCGCCTGAGCTCAATTAAGGCTGAGGCTGCCGTGCTACGCCTGCACCCTGTAGATTTGGCTAGCGAGGCCCGGGGAGCAACGCTATAATGCGCCAAATTTGCCGCTCATCGCAGGCCACGACTCTCTAGCGGCAGCAAGCCCCGTCACCATCTCTCGCGGCTCATGGAGGTTCCATGAAGTCAACCATGATGTCCCACCCGCTCTTACTGAACGCCATGCTGGATAGAGCTGGCAAACTCTTTCCTGATGTTGAAATTATATCGGCGCAGCCCGATGGTTCCTGCCGTCGGTCTACCTATCGCGATTTGCATCGCCGCTCGCGGCAATTGACCGCCGCTCTTCAACGAGCCGGCATCACCCGGGAAGACCGCGTCGCCACTTTGATGTGGAACGGGCAGGAGCATCTGGAAAGCTACTTCGGAGTGCCTGCCAGCGGGGCGGTGTTACACACACTGAACCTGCGGTTGCATCCCGACGAGCTCGCATACATCGTCAATCACGCCGAGGATCGTTTCCTTATCGTTGATGATGTGTTGCTCGATGTCTTGGCGCAGATCCGGCCCAAGGTCCAGTTGCAACGCATTTTTGCTGTGGATCACGGCACCGGTTGTTTGCCAGCAGGATGCGAATCCTATGAGAGTTTTCTCCAGCAAGAGAGCAGCGAGCCAGACATCTGCGATCTTGCAGAGCATGACGCCGCCGCCATGTGTTACACCTCCGGGACAACCGGCAGTCCAAAGGGTGTCCTGTATTCACATCGCGCGCTTGCGTTGCACTCGCTGGTCATCTCGCTGCCCGATCAACTGAACTTCAGTTGCTACGATACCGTTCTTCCCGCGATGTCGATGTTCCACGCCAACGCGTGGGGCTTTCCCTACGCGGCAACCATGAACGGCAGCAAGCAGGTGTTGCCTGGGCGAAATCTGCAAGCGGAACCGTTGCTCGATCTCCTGCAATCTGAGCAGGTAACCCTCACGGGTGGCGTGCCTACCATCTGGCTGGCCGTTTTGAACGCACTTGACCAGCACCCGGGTCGTTGGAAACTTGCTCCCGGATTACGCATTGCTGTGGCCGGCTCTGCAGCCCCGGAGTCCATGTTCCGCCGTTTCGACGAGCTAGGAGTGCGCGTGATTCAACCCTGGGGCATGACTGAAACAACTCCGCTGGGAACGGTCTGCACACTCAAACCATCCTTACAAACCCTGTCGGAGGACGAGCGCTACGCTTTGCGCGCGAAACAAGGCTTGCCGCTTCCCTTTTTCGAGGCGCGCGCGATCAGCGATTCAGGTGAGGGTGCGTGTGATGGCGAGAATATCGGGGAACTGCAAGTGCGCGGCCCCTGGGTAGCCAGCAGCTACTATCACCTCGAGCCTGGCGATCGATGGACGGAGGACGGTTGGTTCCGCACGGGCGACGTGGTCACGATCGACTCGGAAGGCTACATCAAAATCACCGATCGTCTGAAAGACCTGATCAAGTCCGGCGGCGAATGGATCAGTTCCGTGGACCTGGAGAACGCACTTGTTGCGCATCCTGCCGTGCGCGAGGCAGCTGTTATCGCCGTGCGCCATCCCAAGTGGCAGGAGCGGCCCGTCGCGGTAGTCGTGCTCAAAGATGGACTGCGCGTGGATACGCGTGAACTGCGCTTATTCCTGGAGAGGCGTTTTGCGCGGTGGCAGGTTCCTGACGCCTTTGTCTTTGTGAATGAACTTCCACACACCTCGACGGGGAAGCTGCTCAAAGGGAAATTGCGGCAGGACTTCAAGGATTGGCAGTGGGACGAGCCATCGAGCCCTATATCCCCGGGAGCATGAGATCCGGCATTTCGACGCAAACCCCAATCAGCGAGCGGGCTGCTCAAAGCACAGTTCCCAGAGCCCGACGGGAGAAACCTGGGTTGAATGGTCGGGACGGGCAGATTTGAACTGCCGACCCCTCGCACCCCAAGCGAGTGCTCTACCAGGCTGAGCCACGTCCCGACAGCAGGAAACCCGGCGCCATGTCCGACGTCCGAGTGGGGTTGACCTCTGAATTCTACACTATTGACCCGGAGCAAGCAGTCGCGTCGCGGGAGGTAGTGCGCGCGCAATCTTTAGCCCTGGAAATTCCTCCCCAATCAGTCAGCGCACCACTCAGGCGGTGGAGGTAAATCTCTGTATTCCTTGCTGGGCGCGGCTTTTCGCCGACTCGCCGTGTTAAAATACAACCGCTTTCAGAGTAGAAGGAATCTGATCCAGAGATTTCTGGTTCGGGTGCCGGTCGCGGGATTCAGGACCGATCTTCCGGCCTTCATTTCATACGGCTTCATTCCCAGGAGGCACCCCATGCGACGCGTAGAAGTCCCGACTCTGATTCTGATCGCAACGCTTGCGCTCGTCACTCTCATGGCGTCTGGCTGCGGAGCCGGTAACGGCCGCCCGCCGTTGGGAGCGAGATTTGGTAGTACGATCGTGTTTCCTACTCTAACGAGCATCAGTCCCGACACGGCCCTGGTCGGCACTGCGGCATTTGTCATCACGGTGAACGGAACGAACTTCGGCCCGGACGCTACCGTCTTTTGGAATGGCTTACCGCTGCCGACGCGATTTATCAGTTCGAAGCAATTGGTCGCGCAGGTGAGTGCCACTAACCTGCAGTTTGCCGGCCCGGCATCGGTGTTCGTTCGCAGTGCGGGTATGAATTCCAACACTGTGACATTTGCCGTGAATGTTCCGTAAGCATTCCTACGCTCGCCGGCTTCTCTCGGTTGCTACGCCGGAAACGTGTACTTGCCTGTGCAAGCTCACTTTCGCGCCTTGTCAATCGGGAAACTAGCCATAGCTGCGTTCTGAGTTGCGCCGTCTCGCCGTCGTTCAGGTATTTCGAAATGTGCAAATTCCAGCGGTAATCTCAGCCCGGTTACGCATGTTTGGGTCGACTCAACTGTGACATATCGTCCATGAACGGCGCTGGCCTACACTAGCCCAAACGACCGTATTTTGGACCAGCCCTATGCCTACTTGTAAACGTCATTCTGCGGTTCTGCAGTGTGCGCTTGGCGCAGTCCTCACATGCCTGGCATTGGCCGCAAATCTCGCGGCCCAGAGCCGCGACAATCCGCATGTCGGACGAGTGCTTGACTCCAGTTACCACCATTTACTGGTAAGTGGCGGGTTAATGAGTACCAGCGTTTTCGCCGCGCGGCAAGAGCCCCGAGTCATGATGCGGCTGCAGCAAAGCGCCGCTAATGCCGAAGCCCGGCAACAACTCGCGATTGCAGGCGGTTTCCGTGGAGTGGAGGCCGAGCGCCCGTCGCTGTGGGGCGGGCTGCCCACGCAGGATTGGGCTGTGTCGCTGGGCAGCGGCAACATCGCCCCCAACATGTATCCCGCGAAGTATAGTTTCAATCTCAATTCAGCTCCCAATTGCACCGGTGATTACGCCGTGTTCGCGCTCAACGTGGCGGGAGTGACAGGCGGACAGGCCAATCTCGTCGGCATCAACAATTTGTATAGCGGCACGACGCCCACGGGTCTTTGCGGCACGACGCCCACTGTGAACTGGGCTTATAACGGAAGCACGAATGGCGGATCGGTTCTGACTTCACCGCAGTTATCACTTGACGGAACCCGTATTGCATACGTCGAGAGCCTGGCCGCAGGGGCGGTTTTCCACGTGTTGACCTGGAAGGCGGGGGAAGGAACGTCAGCTACCGCGTCGGCGGCGCCCGTGACAATGGGGAGCTGCACGGCAACGTCGTCATGCCTGATTTCATTTCAATACTCGGGAACCTCGACCACTACGCTGGCCTCTCCCTGGATTGACTACAGTAATGATAAGGTTTACCTCGCTAGTGATGACGGCAAGATTTACCGTCTGAGTTGCGCTTTCACCTGTCCCTTGAATACCGCTCCGACGCTGGATTGGGCATTCACTTTGCCGGTCGCGGGAACAGGCGGCGCCCAGCCCGTGCCCAATGGACCTATCTTCGATTCCAGCAGCGGACTCATTATCGTGGGAGACCAGCTAGGGGAAATCTGGGTGCTTAAAGACGGAATAGTCCCTTCGGTCTTTGCCGGCCCGGCAATGATCGGCGGCGGCGGATGCTCGACGGTGAATCCGCCGGGCCGTATTGGAACGCCGACTCCCTGTACTGCGAATGGACGCTCATTTGGAATCCCAGATAGCCCCTTGCTGGATGTGAGTGTTCACAAGCTTTACGTATTCACCGGCAATGATGGCACAGCGGGTGCGAGCGCGGCCGTAGTGCAAATGAATGAAAACCTCAGCGGAGTCGTGCGGGTACACATTGGCCGAGGCAGTCGTGGAAATGTGACCACCAATGTAGATTTACACGATGGCGCCTTCGATGATGCGTATTTTGGCGGGACTCCCACCGCGGGGCACCTGTTCATGTGTGGCACGGGTGCGGCCAACACTCGCCCGTTTCATTACTGGATCGGTTTCGCGAATTATCCCACCATGGATGCCGCGGTGACCGGATCACTGCAGCGCCTGGCCACCGCAGGTATTCCTTGCACCCCCTACACGGAAATTTACAATCCCACCCTGAACCTGGGGGGCAATCCCAACGACCACGATCTCCTAGTAAGTGGGCTGACCGCCGGTGGCGTCAATGGCCTAATCGTGAGCAATGACATCAGCACTGGAGCGATTACCGGCAACCTGCGTGCCGTCAACTACCCAGGAGGCATCAGCGGCATCATCACCGACAATATTTCCAGCCAGCCGCAGGCCTCCAGCGTGTACTTCAGCACGCTGACGAACTCGGCGGTAGGCACATGTCCCAACACGCGCTGTGCCGTGAAGCTCACGCAGGGGGCTCTCAGGTGAAGGCGTCCGGGAGACTCAGCTGACGCAGCTTAGCCGGAAAGACGCCGAGAGCGCGGATTGCGCGATTACGTCCTGCTAAACGTTCTACAACGGGAGCCTGTAAAGCAAGCTTCCAGGGATCAAAGCAGCCGAGAAATGACCAGCTATTTTGCGTTTTGGCTCGTGCATCCATTACCCAGTCACGCTTTACCATTTCGGAGGGGCGAATGAGCATCGACCGGCAACGGTTGAACTCCTTGATGCAGCGCGAGCAGAAGCGCTTTGTCGACGAGCGTCCGAAATCCAGGGCATTGTTTGAACGCGCGGGCAAGTCGCTATGGGGCGGCGTGCCCATGAACTGGATGATGAAGTGGGCGGGCGCGTTTCCCCCCTTCCTGCGCGAGGCGCAAGGTGCGCATTTTTACGATGTAGACGGACATCGTTACGTTGATTTTTGCCTGGGCGACACCGGCGCGATGACCGGCCACTCACCGTCCGCCACGGTTTCCGCCGTCGAACAGCAGATTAAGCGTGGGATCACGTTGATGTTGCCCAGCGAAGATGGGATCTGGGTGGGAGAAGAGCTGCAGAAGCGCTTTGGCCTGCAGTACTGGCAATTCGCCCTCACCGCGACTGACGGCAATCGCTTCTGTATCCGTTTGGCTCGGCAGATTACCGGGCGTCCTAAAATTCTGGTTTTCAATTGGTGCTACCACGGGACTGTTGACGAGAGCTTCATCACGCTTAACAGAGAAGGGATCGCTCAGGCCCGACGCGGAAATATCGGACCGCCGGTCGATCCCGCTGTCACCACAAAAGTGGTGGAGTTCAACGATGTCCAGTCACTTGAGCAGGCGCTCGCTCCGGAAGATGTTGCCTGTGTTCTGGCCGAGCCCGCCCTGACCAACGTGGGCATCGTTCATCCCGAGCCAGGCTTTCACCAGGCATTGCGAGAGCTCACGCGCAAGCACGGCACATTGCTGATCATTGATGAAACACACACCATCTGCGCAGGGCCGGGAGGCTATACACGGGCGGAAAATCTGGACCCTGATTTTCTTGTTTTCGGGAAACCCATTGCCGGCGGAGTTCCCGGCGCAGCCTACGGTTTCACCCCGGACGTCGCCAAACAGATCTCTTTCACGCAAAACCTGGAGGACTGCGACACCGGCGGTATCGGTGGAACCCTCGCCGGGAATTCTCTGTCGCTGGCCGCGATGCGTGCCACGCTGACAAAGGTGCTAACCAAAGAAGCCTTCGACCGCATGATCCCTCTCGCGCAGCGCTGGACGACAGGAGTCGAAAAGGTGCTGGTGGAATACAGTGTTCCCTGGCATGTAAGCCGGCTCGGTTGCCGCGCGGAGTATCTCTTCTCACCCACTCGGCCGCGCAATGGAACCGAGGCGCACGATGCTATGGATTTTGAGTTGGAGCGTTTCATGCACCTTTACGCTATGAACCGCGGCATCCTGCTCACTCCGTTTCATAACATGGCTTTGATGTCGCCCGCCACCGGCAGCGACGATGTGGACCATCACACCCGCGTGTTTCGCGAAGCAGTCAAAGAGCTGGCGGGATAGAGTCCGCAGGCACCCTGAAGTGCCGAATGCTCAGGATGGCTGCTCGTGTTAACCTCATCACTCTGCTCCATGAAATTTTGCCGCCGTGCTTATGGCATCTGGTTTGTGCTTGCGTTGAGTGTTATTCAGCTCGGCTGCGCCTCGACTGCCGCGCCTCAGCCGCCCTCTTTGGAACTTCCGAAGCCGGTCGGGGACTTGCACGCATCGCGAAAGGGAAGCCAAGTGACCTTGGCCTGGACGGTTCCCAGTCGAACCACCGATCGCCAGAACTTGCGTCATCTCGGACGAAGCGAGATCTGTCGTGGGCTCGAGATCGTCATTGTTCAGTGCGATGTTCCCGTAGGCGAGGTGAGTCCCCCGGCCGCAGCGCCCATAGAGCAAAGGAAGAACGGGCCCGCCCCAAATCTAGCTGCGAGCTACACAGATACGCTCTCCGCGGAACTGCAACAGCAAAATCCGACCGCGGACGCTACTTATGCAATCGCCGTTTTCAACACGAGAAATCGAAGCGCGGGATTCTCTAACCAGGTGCATGTTCCGCTTGCGCCCACTCTGCCTCCACCCAGCGATTTTCATGGGGAAGTCACAGCCGATGGCGTAGTGCTCACCTGGACAGGGGTCGAGGACGCTCATCCTTCTCCTTCGATTTCGCACATCTACCGCGTCTACCGGCGCGACGCCTCAGGCGTCAATTGGTACGTCATCTCGGACCTGCCGCTCGAAGCGCCGGGAACCGTGCGATTCGTCGATCACAGCTTCGAGTGGGAAAAAACCTACGACTACCGGCTCGCCATTGTTAGCGTTGTCAAAGCGGACTCGAATCCCACGTCTGAGGTGGAGGGAGATGATTCGGCCCCTGTTCAGGTAGTCGCGCGGGATGTGTTTCCACCTGCTGTGCCAACCGGACTACAGGCCGTGTTCTCGGGACCCGGCCAGAAGCCATTCGTGGATCTCATATGGGCTCCGGATACTGACGCGGACCTGGCCGGATACAACGTCTACCGCAGCGAGAATGGCAGTCAACCGGCCAAGTTGAATGAGGAACTCGTAAAAGCTCCGGCTTACCGCGACAGCGGCGTGTCCGCGGGACGCGAATATGAGTATTCCATTTCCGCCGTGGATGTACGCGGAAACGAGAGCACCCGCTCTCAGCCTGCGAGCGAAAAAGTACCTTAGAGGGCGGTCGGGCTGTCCGCTTGAGCGTGGCGCACGGAGCGTTCGGATACACTAAACGCCGGGCTCGAATCGCGCTCGCGGACCATCGCGGGCCCTGTAACCCTCTGGCTAGAGGCCAAGCACAACTACGATTTATGAAATATTGCCGTTTTCAACTGAATGGTGACGCACACTATGGACTGGTTGAGTCCGTAGCGGGTCGCGACGAGATTACGCGAGTGCTCTCCACTGCGCCGGAGGATGTGGGCGGCGACATGGACGACCTGCGGAGCAGAAGCATTTCTCGCATCGCGCTGGACGAGGCCAAGCTGCTGGCCCCTGTGCGCCCATCAAAGATTATTTGTGTTGGCAGGAACTACCGCGAGCATGCGGAGGAACTGGGAAACGAAGTTCCGCAAGAGCCCTTGATTTTCTTCAAACCTCCATCATCGCTACTCGCCCATGGCGAAAACATCCGCCGCCCAAGAATTTCGCAACGCACCGATTACGAAGGCGAACTGGGAGTGGTTATCGGACGCCCCTGTTACAAATTGCGCCCGGATGACGATGTGCGTCCTTGCATCCTGGGCTATACCGCGGTCAACGACTTCACCGCCCGCGACCTGCAGAACAAAGACGGTCAGTGGACGCGCGCCAAAGGTTTTGACACCTTCTGTCCGGTAGGCCCGCTGGTGACGAACGACCCCGATCCCTGGGCTGGTATCGGCGTCGAAACTCGCGTGGATGGCGAGGTGCGGCAGAAAGGAAACACGAAACAGTTCATTTTTACTTTGGACGTGATTATCCGCTACATCACGCGGGTGATGACTCTCCTCCCAGGCGATCTCATCGCAACCGGAACTCCCAAGGGAGTGGGACCGGTGATCGCGGGGAATGTCATCGAAGTCAGCGTGGACGGAGTGGGCTTATTAAGGAATAGCGTCGTCGACGAGGAAAGCGGCACTTAGGCGCGATAGGAAGCGATGCCAATTCCGAAAGGGAATTCGCCCCCACGTTGGTAACCTCGCCAGCTCTTCCCTCATTCGATTTTCGGGCTTATGCTGATGCAATAGGAGGCCGTCGCTCCCGGCGGCTCAGCTCCTTCCAGGATTTATGATTGCCCTTCGTCTGTACGCGTTGGTACTTGGTGGGAGTGGTCTTGCACTCGCGGCTTACGCGTTTCTGCGCCGGAAACCGAAGTCTGCGGAGGAAATAGAACGCACGCGCCGGGAGTTCCTCGAGCAGGTCGGCCGCATTACCGACGGCACCGTGATCGACGTACAAGAATTAGCCTCCAACGGGCACGGACCCGCCATCATGCTGATTTTCAAGTATGACGTTTCCGGCGTGTCCTACGAAGCGTCGCAAGACGTGACTTATCTTCGCCAGTGGATCAACCTCCAATCCTGCCGTTTGGGATTGCCCACCTCGGTGCGCTACGATCCACACAATCCAGGTAATTCAATGGTTATCTCCGAACACTGGATAGGCCTCAGGCAATAGGACGCCAAGGGCCCGGATTCCTTCTCGCAGCGGCTTTCCTTGCCGCCTTCCAAATAAACGACCTCTCACAGGGGCAGATTAGCGGAACCTATGCAGGCTCATGCGACACTAAGCCGAAGGCGGTCAGCCGAAGCGTGGTGATTACTTTCCGGCTGCGAAGCCGCCCGCGTGGGCGACGGTGATGCGCAGGTACTTGTAAGGATTTACTGGGGTATCGTTGATGCGCACTTCGTAATGAAGGTGGGGACCAGTGCTGCGACCGCTCAATCCCACATAGCCAATCGTATCGCCGCGCTGTATATGCTGGCCCGGGAACACGGCGAAGTTAGCCAGGTGACCGTAGCGAGTCGTGATGCCGTGTCCGTGTTCAATTTCGATCGCCTTGCCATATCCGCCCAGGAAATCGGCAAAGCTCACCACGCCATCGGCCGGCGCGATTACCGGCTGACCGTAAGCCGCCGAAATATCTACGCCGCAGTGAAATGCGCCTTCACCGTTAAATGGATCGGTGCGCTCTCCGAACGAGCCCGTAACCGGACCCTCCACTGGCCACAAATTCGGTGCGGCTGAAGCCCGCAGCCAGTCCGCCGTAGTCACGTTTCGGCTAAGCCCCAGCGAGATGCCGATCGCGGCAGCACCGCTCAGAGCCGAGGTTCGCAGAGCATAGAGCTGGTTGAGAGATGAACTGACCTGGACATCCTGGATCTGATCCGCCGAAGCAGTCACCAGCGCTGGTTCCGATTTCAAACCGTATAGCGCGGAAACCTCGCTCGCCAGGGATCCCAGAGACGCGACCTGAATGTCACGCTCTCTGGCCACCTGTTCCAGCCGGGAGTAGCGCGTTTTGAGCTCTTCTTTTTCGGTGCGTAGCTGGTTGAAACGAGAAACCTTGAGCAGCATCCGGGCGTACGAGCTGGCGATCCCGGTGAGACTCAGGAATCCAATCGCCGCGCCCACCACGAAAACATAAAGGTAGTGAACGGGGATGGGTACCTTGCGTAGCTGGCCGTCTCCGTCGCGCGCTACAAAAAGAATGTAAAAACGTTTACGCAATAGCTTTTTCCTGCCCATTAGGAATCAGAGATCACCTTAGGGCGGCTCTGCTTTTTAGGAGCCCTTGAAACCTTCTGACTCCGGGTGACGCCCGCAATGGGAGCTGAGGCTCACGTATACCCGTAACCTTACCGGAAAGCAGGTGATGCCGAACTACTGGCTGCAATTTACACGGAACACAGCACTTAGTTCGGCCAAAGGTGTTTGGATCGTCAACAAACCGTAACAAACTCGGTTCCGCCCTGTCAACGCCGTATGACACCTTAGACTGGTTACCAATGGGAGGTAATCGTTCCATGCCCAACTGGACAGATTACCCGTGTTCCTGTACCAGCTCCGAATCCGGCTACCGGCGGGCCATTTGGTCCATTTACCGGCTCGGGTAAGATGCGCCCGGTTGCGGTCAGGCTGCTCGAATCTAACATCGGAATGTGCTCTGGAATACCGAACGTCTTCGCGTTCGGAATTCTTCGCTAGCACGATGGCGTTTACTTTAAAGTAATCGCAAGTTGCCTCTACCCGAAAAAGCGCTTATCGCGAGAATCCGAAAGCACGCGCGGAGCACATCCCGAGTGTCGTCAACGCGAGTGGTGGCGGGTATCGGCGACGATTGCGCGGTACTGCGAATTCCACCGGAACACGAGGTGCTAGTCACTACCGACTTCTCTCTCGAGGGTGTGCATTTCCGCCGCGAGTGGCACCCGGCCGAGGTCGTAGGTCACCGTTGTCTGACCCGCGGACTGAGCGATATCGCTGCCATGGGCGGGGAGCCGGTTGCGGTTTTTCTGTCCCTCGCTCTGCCAGCGCGGATTTCGCAGAGTTGGGTGGATGGGTTCTTTAACGGCCTTCTCGGGCTGGCAGGCAATTTCAAGGTAGCTCTGGCGGGCGGGGACATAGCTCAATCGCCCCAGATGATTCTGGCCGACATCATGGTTTTGGGCTCGCTTCCTAAGGGCACCGCCATTCTGCGCTCCGGCGCAAAGCCGGGTGACCGTATCTATGTCACCGGCGAACTTGGCGGGTCGGCCGCCACGCTTGAAATGTTACGAAACACTTGCAAGAAATTGCGTGAGCAAGATTTTCCCCAGTACTTTCATCCCGCTCCCAGGATCGAAGTTGGAACCTATCTCAGGCAGCACGGCCTACCGTCGGCCATGATCGATATCAGTGACGGGCTTTCCACTGACCTGGCGCACCTTTGCGAGGAGTCCGGCGTAGGCGCGGAACTTCACGCCGACCTGATTCCACGAGCAAGAATCGGGAGGGATCCTCGCACCCAGGTGGACCTCAAAGACGCACTTCACGGTGGCGATGACTATGAACTCCTCTTCACGGCACCGGCTAAAAAGCGAATTCCGCCGAGCATCGCGGGAGTTCCCGTGGCCTGTGTAGGAGTGATGACACGCGGGAATCGCATTTTCCTGAGAAGCGACGGCAAGTCTCGCCGCCAGCTCAAACCGGGGGGTTGGCAACATTTTTCGCGCTGACGAGCGCCGGTCCCCGCCACATCAGCAGAGTTCATGGCCTCTGGTTACCGAGCTTATCTCTAGCTTCGAACGGCTACGGCGACTAGAGTACCTGTATGCGGTTCCGCAATTTTCCAGCCTTCTCTTTCGCATGCTTGTTGCTTGGTAGCGCAGTTGCGCAGCAGTCGCCGTCTGCCACCACCGCGGTCAACAATGAGTTCGTCCAAAAAGCCTTCGGCGAAACCTGCACGGTACTGCCCGGCCCCGCCCCACTCAAAGCTGACCTCGACGGCGACGGGGTGGAAGACCTGGTTATTGCGGCCCGTTGTAAGAATCCGCTGCCCGATCAAGCCGATTACAACTTTAAAGTTGTGGACCCCTACAACAGCTTCTATGGTTTCGGCGACGTGAAGATCACCAGCGCGTTTTCATCAGAAGACCCCGACTTGCGCGGAGTTTCACTGCTCATCATTCACGGGGCGGGCGCGGATGCCTGGCATAGTGCCACACCGAAGGCAAAATTCCTGGTCATCAATTTGCCTTTCAAGCAGTTGCGCATTAAGAAAATGTCTGTCCATAAGAAGACTGTCATGGCTATATACGCGGAAGAGTCGCGCGAAGGTGAAGGAACCGTTTCCGCCCTGTATTGGGACGGCAAGAAATACAAGTACCAGCCCGTTGGCACCAGCATGGAGTAGCTGAGTGTCAAGTTCGACCTTTCTTCCTGTGCCTGGTTTCACCTACTCTTCAATTAAGTACTTAGCGTGTCAGCTGGCATTCGCAACTGCGAAAACCGCGAACATTCTCTAATGCAAGCAGCCTTTCAGTGCGCCAGGATGCGGTGAGTGGAATGACACGAGCGTAGACGAGTCTGGCGGCCGCAGTCGGCATTACGTGGAAGATTGCCAGATCTGCTGCAGGCCCAATCTGCTCCATGCCCATTTTGATCCTGAAACTGAGAAATTCCTTATTGACGCGGAACTGGAATAGCGGCGCTCTCATTGACGCGCTATAGTAGGCGGCAACAAACACCGATCGGGAAGGACATGGAATGGGCGTTACTTATGCTGGTGTCGGTCGCACAGTTTCGCACAACATGGTGACCACGCAGTTCGAACTGGATGGATATCGGGTGGTGCGCACGCTGGGCGTCGTCCGGGGCATCACGGTGCGTTCGCGATCGATTTTCGGCACCATTGGGGCAGGATTGCAGACGCTAGTCGGCGGCAATATCACTTTGCTGACAAATCTATGCGAGAAGACGCGGGCCGAGTCCTTCGACCTGATGCTGCAGCACGCTGCCGAAATCGGCGCCAATGCCGTAGTCGGAGCGCGCTATGACGCCACCGAAATCATGCAGGGCGTTACCGAAGTCCTGGCCTATGGAACAGCCGTGGTGGTGGAGCCGGTGAAGCCTTGATCTCAGCAATCCATGTGCTCGTCGCGCCTTTGGTGTGTCTCCTGCTCACAAATCCCGGTTTCTTCTGTTGACAGTATGAACGGACCCTGAGTTCGAGCCTGAGAGCGAAACGGCCAGAACTCGCTTGCGCTAGTCGCCGCTGCCACTTAGCGGGACGGTTTGCGGGCTGCCGCCGCCGTCGTCGGTGATGCTGAGGGTCGCCGTCCGCGTGCCCGTCTTCGTGGGCGCGAAGCTGACCGATATATAGGTCACTGGTGCGCGAAATGTGCCGTCCCCATTACCAAGCATGACCTGCAAAACATTTCCTCCGACGGCAACGTCGAGTTTGCCATCCCGATTAAAATCACCCACCGCAATGGAAGTCGGAAATAGAGAAACTGGCGTGCTTGAGCGCGTCTCGAACTGAGCCCGTGCCGGCGTGCCGAGCAGGGTCAGCGCCAAGAGCGAAATGAAGGTCAGGAGGGCAGAGAATCCAGGCATGCCGACCGCTTCAGAATCCCGCGCCGGCGGCACCGCGCTTTTCGTCGGCTTGTCTGTAAATGAACCCCGCCGTCAGCGTCGCCAGAATGGCTCCTACCCACATATCCAGCATCCAGCCGAGAGGAAACATGCGCGACAAAGGGGACCATGCCGCGAAAGCGAAGTTGTCCGGGAAGCCAGCCGAAAAGCCGACGAGCGCGCCGATCTTGAACGCGGTTTTCGGACCCGGTCCGAGCGTGGGTCGCGCCCAGGCATAGAGATGCGCCAGAATTACAGAGACGATCAGCAGAATCACGAACCACTGGCCCACGAAGAACGAATATCTCGGCTGTTTGAGAAACATGCCGGCATCCATCGCTGCCTGGTAGCGGGCATTCCCGATGATGACCTGCCCGGCGATGAAGCTCCAGAAGAACCAGACAACCGCTCCAGCCACTGCGCCCAGCCAAACTCTTGCTCGGTTCACGGTCATGACGCGCCTCCGCTGAGAAGTTGGACGTGCTCAACCCCGAGAAGTTTGGGGAAGTGTACACCTAAGCTGGGTTGCAGGCGGTCTTTTTTCTTCTACGACCGCCAGCCAGGGATGCTCCTAGGGTGTGAGCAGCCTGGCGATGGCCTGCTTGCGGTACTTGAAGGTGCGTTTGAGTTGTGTCGAGATCAAGAGAGCGTCTATAAGTTTGCCGAGAGGACCGAAGCCAACTTCGTAGTTCACCGTGTCCCCGATTACCGTGCCCGCGATACCATTGCGAACCTCGAACCCAAATTCATGCCGATGATGCCAGCTCTTAAAGGGACCCTTTGCCTGAACATCTTCGAAATGCTGGTTCCTCGCGAAAGCTGTGATCACCGCAACCCATCCAATGCGGAAGGGGAGGCCTGGGATCACGCGGTAAGACGCCGACAGTTCGGAGCCTGCACCAGCAATCGTCGCGACGCCCATTGGCTGACCAGACGTTTGTGCCATGCCAACCGCCGGTTCTATCTTCACCTGCTCGAGCTTCAAGTCCATCCACGGAGGCATGATCCTTGGCAAGTTTGCCGGATCGGCAAAGAAAAGGAAGACTCTTTCCAGCGGCAACGGGATCCAATGGCTGGTTTGGAAAATCATGGATACGGTTCAGAGGTCACGAACCGGGAGATCTGTCGGAACGGCGTCTAACACAAACCTAAGCCCGGCGTTTTCCACACATATTTCTACGGAATCTGGAACGCAAGTCAAAAAGTGCAAGCATGCCGGGTTGCGGAACCACCGCACTAAACCCTAGCCCTTGTGGTCACCCCGAGAGTAAACCACAAGTTCTCGCGTTTTCTCCTTTGAGTCCCGGTGGCTTGTCTCAACCTGAAACTTTGCTGTTGACAAGCAACCACTTAGGCGTAATATGTGGTCAAAAGTGGTCGAAAGTGGTAAAGAGTCGTGATCGTGGGCAGCGGTGATGTGACGAGAGGCGCCAGTGGGATTTGAAACTGACACCCCGAAAAACAGCCCTAACGAGACAGAAGCGACCCGCATTGCGACTGCTTTTACCTCCCTCGCTGCTCTGGTAGCAGCCTTTAGATTTCGGCACCCCATAACGGGCACGGCACATGTTTCGCGGCAATCACCCAACACGCGTGGACGAAAAAGGACGCCTCAAAGTCCCCGCCGAGTTCAAGCGGGTGATCGACGAGAAATACGGCCAGCAATTCTATATCACCAGCCTGGATGGCAAGGTTGCTCAGGTATATCCCTTCGAAGAGTGGGAGAAGATCGAGAACAAGCTGGCGGGATTGTCGACCTTCAATCCCACCAAGAAGAAGTTCCTGGACCGAGTGAATTACTGGGGCCAGCAGGTAGAGATGGACGGCCAGGGGCGGTTGCTGATGCCGCAGATGCTGCGCGAATCGGCGCAGATCAAGGGCGAAGTGGCAGTGCTGGGCAACCTGACGTTCCTGACGGTGCGCAACCTGGAGGCGTTCCGCAAAGAAATCGAAGAGCAAACGTTCACGCCTGAGGATGAAAAGACGCTCGACGAGCTGGGCATCTAGTGGACGAGGGTTTAACAGACACCCCCGAGGGGGGTGGGCATGGTCGGCGAAGGAAAGTTGGCCATGTTCCGGTTCTTTTAAAAGAAGCGATCGACTTTTTAGCCGTCCGGCGTGGTGGGACCTATATCGACGCCACGGTGGGCCTTGGCGGGCACAGCTTAGAAATCGCAAAACGCCTCGGCGCACCGGGTCATTTGATTGGGCTCGATAAAGATTCCGCGGCGCTGGAACAAGCACGCAAAGCAATAGCCAGCGGGCAGCTAAGCGCGGGCAATTGGCCGAGCGTCACGCTGCTGCACGGCTCGTTTGCCGATATCGGAACGCGGGTGGCGGCCGGCTCAGCCGACGGCATCCTGGCCGATATCGGGATAAGCAGCCTGCAGTTGGACGATGCGGCGCGTGGCTTCAGCTTTCAGGCGGAAGGACCGCTGGACATGCGGATGAACCCGCAAGCGGAACTGACCGCCGATCAAGTGGTAAATCACATGGACGAGCGCGAGCTCGCCAATGTGATTTACGAATTCGGTGAGGAAAGGAGGTCGCGGAGAATCGCCAGAGCCATTGTCCGGTCGCGGCCAATAAGATCTACCGCACATCTTGCGGGGGTCGTATTGGCCGCGGCCCGGCCAATGAAACATGAGCGTATTCATCCGGCGACGCGCACCTTTCAGGCTCTCCGAATCTTCGTAAACCGTGAACTGGACGATCTGCGGGCGCTGCTCGATGCGGCCCCGCAGGTGCTGAAACCGGGCGGGCGGCTGGTCGTCATCAGCTTTCACTCGCTGGAGGACCGCATCGTGAAAGATGCTCTTCGCGAGGGAGTGAAGAGCGGCCACTACGAACTGCTGACCAGGAAACCGGTAACGGCGACAGAGGAAGAGATCGATCGCAATCCGCGGTCACGAAGCGCGAAATTACGCGCAGCGGAAAGAGTTTGAAGTTTAGCCCCGGAAAACCAGCTGGGGCCCCGGCACAAGTTCTGTGAATGAGTGCCGGGAACGAGTTTCCCTGGTTCGGAAGAGCAGGGTTCTCGCGCGTGTGGTAGCGCAGCGGGACAGATTTTCCGGGACGGCATCGCACCTCACAAGGGCGAAACAAAATTTACCTACCTATTCTCTCGGTGCGTCCCGGAGAGGGTTCTGGGTGGGCGGAGGCGAACGCCATGTACACAGGGAACCTAATTGAAGGACTGATGGAGACGGTGGAGAGAGCGGAAGAACACGTTCGGATCGAGCGGGAAGCGGCGGACCTTACCGCCTGGTCGGCGATGATGCAATACGAAGTGAGAACCGTGGATCAAAACCTACTCGGGGTGGCGTAATGGCAGCAGCGGCGACTATGCAGGAAGTCATGCCGTCCAGCGAACGTCAATCGTGCTGGATGGGTACACCGGAAGTGTATTTCAGCAAAGCGATCGACAATTCGCGCTTGGTGAAGGTGGAGGACCCCCGGCGAAGTCGCGAGATGAAGCAGTTCGGCATCGCACTCGCCTGCCTGTTTTTGCTGGTGATGACTTATGCCTGGCAACACTTCAAGGCGGTGGAATACGGCTACAGGATTGCGGACTTGAAAGTACAACGCGATGGCATGGCCGAACTTAACCGCGCTTTGCGCCTGGAAGAAGCTTCGCTGCGCGATCCGCAGCGCATCGACGAACTGGCGCGCCAGCTTGGTCTGCAGTCGCCGCAAGCGGGACAGGTAATCCGTATGGACAGCTCGATGCCGGATTCGAGCACGCCGGTGATGGCCAGCGTGGCGTCCATTTCAGTGATCTCGGCAAGGTAAGAGTCGCACTCCGGCTGCGTCTTGCGTGACACTGTCGCCCACGCGGCAGCATCTGCCTGCTTTGTCGGCGGCCCTGTGTAGACATTGCTTCAATTTCTGGCGGCAGCCGCCATGGCGCGGGCCGCCGCATTTGTCTAGGTATCCATCGTGGCCTTGAGCACGCCCCGCAGCACCGCGACTTACCGGCTCTACCTTCTTGGCGGACTGCTGCTGCTGTGGTGTGGCATGATCTGCCTGCGGCTCGTCTACCTGCAAATTTTTCGCTACGGTGATTTCGAACAACGCGCCCATCGCCAGCAGCAACGTACAGTAGAGGTGTCGCCGAAGCGCGGCATCATTTACGACCGAGCGGGACGGGAACTGGCGATGTCGGTGAAGGTCGATTCCGCATTCGCGGTTCCGTCGGAGATCCCCGATCTCGGCTCGACTATTTCTTTGATTGCAAGAATTACGAAAGAAGATCCACGCGAACTCCTGGCGCGCTGCAAGGCGTCCCACAGTTTCTGCTGGGTAGCGCGCAAGGCCGATGCGGAAACGGCGCAGCGCATCGATCAACTGCACCTCAAGGGAATCTACTTCGAGAAAGAGTCGAAGCGTTTCTATCCCAAACGTGAACTGGCGGCGCAGGTGCTGGGTTACGTCGGGATGGACGACGAAGGCCTTAGCGGTATCGAACGCGAGTTCGACGAGGAGCTTCGCGGCAAGCCCGGCGAGATGCTGGTGCAAGTGGACGCCCGGAGAAAAGGCTTCAACCGCATTGAGAAGCAGCCTGAACCCGGCGACAACATTGTCCTGACGATCGACGAGAATATTCAGTACATAGCTGAACGTGAACTGCAGTCCGCCATGGAATCGAGTCACGCCGAGGCCGGCACCGTGATCGTGCAGAATCCGCGTACCGGCGAAATTCTGGCGCTCGCCAACCGCCCCACTTTCAATCCAAATATTTCCCGCGAGATTACGTCTCCGAAACTGAAGAACCACGCCGTGAGCGACGTGTACGAACCCGGCTCGACATTCAAACTGGTGACCCTTTCGGCGGCTCTCGACGAAAAGGTGACTCGTCCAGATGAAATTTTCGATTGCCAAATGGGATCGATCGTGGTCTATGGCCGCCGCATTCACGATTGGAAGCCCTTCGGCGCATTGTCGGTCGCCGATATTCTTGCGCACTCCAGCGACGTGGGCGCCATCAAAGTTGGGCTGAGGCTGGGAGATGAGCGTCTCTACAAGTACATCCGGCTATTTGGATTCGGCCAACAAACCGGCATCGACTTACCGGGCGAAACGCGCGGTCTTGCCAAGCCGCTGAACCGGTGGTCGAAAGTTTCAATCGGCGCCATCTCCATGGGACAGGAAATTGGCGTATCGCCCCTGCAATTGACCGCCATGGTCTCCAGCATTGCGAACGATGGAGTCCTGCTCACGCCTCACATTGTGGCGGGCACTACCCAACCGCAAAAAACTCCGCAGATGATCGCTTTTCATCCGAGCGGTGACCGGCGAGTCCTCTCCACTCTGACCGCGGCTGAAATGAAGCAGATGATGCAGGGCGTAGTGCTGCGCGGAACCGGCAAGAAAGCGATTCTTGAAGGCTACACATCCGGCGGCAAGTCGGGCACAGCACAAAAGGTGGATCCCACCACCGGAACGTATTCGCGCACCAAATACATCGCGTCCTTCGCAGGCTTCGCGCCGGTGAACAATCCGGCCATCACAGTGGTCGTCATCCTTGACTCTCCCGTAGGGCCCCATCACGGTGGAGAGGTTGGCGGTCCCGTGTTTCACAACGTCGCTCAGCAGGTCCTTGAGTACCTGCACACGCCCCCTGACGTCGAATTACCGCTCAGCCGGCAACTCATGATGGCTCGCAGCAAGGTTAAAGATCAGGACCTGGAAGAGGGTTCACCCGACCGCCTGGGAGAACCGCCAGAAGTGGCGAGCGCAAGTGAGCCAAGCAGCGAACCTCGGGTGACCACGCCGGGGAATCAGCTTTCATCGAGCGAGACTGGAGTAGTCCCAGCCGCACTGCACACGAGAGAGATCGTGCCACAAGCCACAGACAATCGCACTGGCGGCGTCGCCCAGGTTGCGACTGCAGTTCCGAAGCCTGCCCCACTTCAACCGCCCCCGCCTGTTAATGGGACCGTCGTGCTCGATGTGGAGCAGGGAGGCATTGTGGTCCCTTCATTCGTGGGCAAAAGCGTGCGCGCGGCGATTGAGAGCGCGGAGGAAAACGGGCTGGAACTGGACATCGTGGGCAATGGGCTGGGGCACGAGCAGACGCCAGCACCGGGCACGCATGTCACCGCCGGGTCGCGAGTCGTGGTGCGATTCGAGCGCTGACTTAACGCGCGAGCCGGCTCTCATTGCAGGGTGTTGCACACCAGAGCGTGCAATAATAAGCAAATTCAATGACTTTCGAAGACCTCCTGAAGGGGGCGGAAATACTGTCCCAGAGCGGCAATCCCAGTGTCGCTGCCGTGCAATACGACTCGCGCCGCATTCAGCCTGGCGATGTGTTTGTCGCGATCCGAGGAGAGAGCAGCGACGGCAATCAATTCATCGATCGCGCGATCGCGGCGGGAGCGCTGGCGGTCGTTACTGACTCCCCAGAAGAAGCGCCCCGTGAGGGAATCGCCTGGGCCGTGGTCCCGCATGGACGAAGAGCCCTGGCCCGCATCAGCGGCAATTTCTACAAGCGTCCCGCGGAAAAGCTGTCTATTACCGGAATTACTGGAACTAACGGAAAAAGCACGACAGCATTTCTCATCGAATCCATTTTCAAGGTCGGCCGCCGCAACACTGTATTGGTAGGAACCATTGAATATCATGTGGCCGGCAAAGTTCTACCTGCGCCGCACACCACGCCGGAGAGCCTGGAGATCAATCAGATCCTGGCGGACGGCCTGGCACATGGCGCGACCGAAGTCGTGATGGAAGTATCGTCCCATGCGTTAGCCCAGCAGCGCATATTCGGAATTCCGTTTGATGTGGCGGTATTCACGAATCTCACGCGCGACCACCTCGACTACCACCGCACCATGGATGAATACTTCGCTGCCAAGCGAGTTCTGTTCGAAGGGTGCGGGACCGAACCTTCGCGGGTTGCAATCCTGAATCGAGACGACGAATACGGATGCAAACTTGCCGAGTTCAGCCGCAAGCGCGGCTCCCGAGTGTTCACCTACGGCTTGGTCGCCGGCGATTTCCATGCCAGGCAGGTAAAGATCACGTCCCGCGGCACTCGCTTCGACTTGGCGACACCTGGGGGGGTGATCCCCTTGTGGTCTCCCCTGATCGGAAAAGTTAACGTCTACAACATCCTGGCTGCTTCAGCCGCAGCTTATGCCCGCGACGGCACGCCAGAAGCGATTGCCCATGGAATAGCAAACCTGGCACGGGTGCCCGGGCGCTTCGAGCGCGTGGACTGCGGACAGCCGTACACGGTCGTGGTCGATTATGCGCATACGGATGACGCCCTGCGGAATTTGACTTCGCTGGCCCGCGAGTTTGTTGCACAAGCCGGACAAAAAGGGCGCGTGATTACAGTGTTCGGATGCGGTGGTGATCGCGATCGGGCCAAGCGCCCACTGATGGGCGATGCCGCGGGCCGGGGCAGCGATTTCGTGATATTGACCTCCGACAATCCACGCAGCGAAGATGCGCTGGCCATCATCAACGACGCGCTGGTTGGCTTACAGCGGTCAGGCACCAAGTACAAAACCGAGCCCGACCGCCGCGCAGCGATTGCGCTCAGCGTCCGCGAAGCAGGGCCAGGTGACATTGTCCTGATCGCCGGAAAAGGACATGAGAAGGTGCAAGTGAGCCGCCAGGGGACGATTTCCTTCGACGACGTCGAGGTTGCGCGAGAGGTGCTGAGCGAAGCGGGTTACGACTGCGAATCGGCGAATACCAGCTCAACCGGGTCTCAAGCATGAGGCTGCCGCTTTCTCGCATTGCAGAGTTCATGGGGGGCAGCGGGGAGTTCGATCGCAATGCCGTAGCCGAGGGCTACTCAATCGACACCCGTACGCTCCTGCCGGGCGAGCTCTTTTTCGCCGTTAAAGGCGAGCGGCTGGACGGGCATGATTTCGTCGCACAGGCTCTGCAGAATCAGGCCATCGCGGCCGTTGTCCGTAGAGATCAGGTGAGTCGGTTCCCAAGGCTGAAGAAACTCATTGCGGTGGACGACACGCTGTCTGGGTTGCAGAATCTCGCGACTGCGGTTCGCAGAATGTGGGGAAAGCCGCTGATCGGCGTCACCGGCTCGGTGGGCAAGACTACGACCAAGGAAGCAATCGCGCACGTGCTCGCGTCCCGTTATCGAGTGCTGAAATCGGAAGGCAATTTCAACAATCACTTTGGATTGCCCTTGATGCTTCTGAAACTCCAGCCAGAGCAGGAAATCGCGGTGATCGAGATGGGGATGTCGCGCGCCGGGGAGATTGCGGCACTGGCGAAGATCGCGCAACCCCAGACGGGCGTCGTGACATCGGTCGCACCGGTACACTTGGAATTCTTTAAGAGCATCGCCGACATTGCACGCGCGAAATACGAACTCATTGCCGGCTTGCCGGCGGGTGGAACGGCGGTGCTGAATGCCGACGATGCCTACGTATCACAGTTCGGTCGTGATTTTCGAGGGCGAGTGGTCATGTACGGACTGAAATCCACTGCCGACGTGAGGGCAGAAAACATTCAGTCCAGAGGACCATTGGGATCGGAGTTCGACCTGGTGGTGGAGGGCTGCCGTGAGCGCACCACCCTTCCGCTCGTCGGCGCTCACAACGTCTCTAATGCGCTGGCAGCCGTAGTCGTTGGACTGCAGCATGGATTGACGCCGTCAGAAACAGCCAAGGCACTGAGCACGCTCGCGGCCGCCGACAAGCGGGGGCAGGTTCTCCAGTTGGGCAACATCACCGTGATCAACGATTGCTACAATTCCAATCCGAAAGCACTCGATGCGATGGTGGACGCGCTGGCCAGTATGCCCGGCAAGCGACGGATCGTGGTCGCGGGCGAAATGCTGGAGTTAGGCGAGTCTGGTGAACAATTGCACCGCGACTGCGGGCGTCATCTCGCGGGGATGAAGATCGATGCTTTAATCGGAGTGCGCGGGTTGGCAAAGTTCATGGTCGAGGCAGCGTCTGAGGCGGGCGTCAAAGCTGAATTCATCGCCACGCCAGAAAAAGCGGGTGAGTGGCTGGCTCGCGAGACGCGGGACGGTGACGTGGTACTGCTCAAGGCATCGCGGGGTGTGAAACTGGAGCGAGCGCTGGAAACATGGAAGAGCGGTCGTCCATCGCGATAACAGCCGAACCAGGGAAGCGCGACGTCTAACACTGACGACTAACACAGCGGAGGCGGATTGCTTTATTGGCTGCTGTACCTGAAGCTATACCATTATTTTCCGCCGTTCCGAATTTTCCGTTACCTCACATTCCGCACAGCCTTCGCGAGTCTTACCGCACTGTTCACCGGACTGATTGTCGGTCCGCTCGTGATCCAGCGTCTGCGTGATTTCCAGATCGGACAGTACATCCGCGAGGAGGGTCCACAGGCTCATCAGAAGAAAGCCGGCACGCCTACAATGGGCGGACTGTTGATCGCCATCGGAGTGGTTGTACCGACGTTGTTATGGGCCGATCTGACCAACCGGTTTGTATGGATCGCGGTGCTTTCGACCAGCGCCTTCGCAGCGATCGGGTTCGCCGATGACTATATCAAGGTGGTGCACCGCCGCAATCTGGGATTAACCGCTCGCGCCAAAATGGGCCTGCAAATCGGCACCAGTATTCTGATCGCGGTTGCTCTCATTGCCATGCAGGCCCGCGGGATGTACTCCACTAAACTGATCGTCCCCTTCATCAAGCAATTTCGGCCGGACCTGGTGATCGAGACGTGGGAGAGAAATCCCCACCTTTGGCCGCTGGCGTTCTTGCCTTTTGTGGGTTTCGTCATCCTGGTGATTGTGGGGGCGAGCAACGCGGTCAATCTGACGGACGGCCTGGACGGATTGGCGATTGGCTGCACGGTTATCGCTGCGGGAGCGCTGGCGGTTTTGACATATGTCAGCGGGCATGCCGTGTTCGCGGGATACCTGGAACTGCAGCGCATGCCGCAGGTCGGCGAGCTCACCATCTTCTGTGGCGCGATGGTGGGATCGGCCATTGGATTCCTCTGGTACAACGCGCATCCGGCTGAAGTTTTTATGGGCGACGTGGGCTCGCTTGCTCTCGGCGGAGCCATTGGCACCGTGGCAGTCATCATTAAGCAGGAATTACTGCTGCCGTTTATCGGCGGCATTTTTGTCATCGAGGCGCTATCTGTCATTTTGCAGGTCGCCTCCTACAAGTTGCGCAAGAAACGTATTTTCAAGATGGCTCCGTTGCACCACCACTTTGAGCTTCTGGGCTGGTCAGAATCCAAAATCATCGTGCGTTTCTGGATCGCATCACTTGTGTTCGCGCTGTTCGCATTGACAACGCTGAAATTGCGATAAATACACCGCCATTGAGAACTGCCGATTAATTCGGGACGTTCTGAGTCCCACGTCGGCGGGATCAGGTCGAGGACGCATGACGTTCTCGCCATTGTTTTTCGCTACGCCTCTGAGCCTCTGTGGTAAAAACAGACTGTGGAACTGAAGGGCAAGCGCGTGCTGGTGGTCGGATTGGGCAAGTCGGGAGTGGCTTCCGCCCTGTTCTTGAAGAAAAACGGTGCACGCGTCACAGTTTCCGATACCAAGACCGAAGACGAATTGCGCGCGGAAATCCCCTTGCTTCTCGACCAGGGAGTTGCGGTCGAAACCGGTGGCCACGGCGAGAGGACATTTCGCGGCCAGGACCTCATCGTGGTGAGCCCGGGAGTTCCGGTTGATGCGCCACCCCTGCTGCAGGCGCGGGCACTGGGCGAGAACGTGATTGGCGAGATCGAACTCGCCTCGCAATTTATTCCGGGGCCTATCGTTGCCATTACCGGCTCGAACGGAAAGACCACGACGACGACGCTGGTGGGGGAGATCTTGACAGCGGCTGGATTTCCTACTCTGGTGGGCGGGAACATCGGTACACCCGCCATTTCATTGGTGGAGCGCGCGCAAGCCGGGACCTTCATTGTGCTCGAAGTATCAAGCTTCCAGTTGGAGACGATCCAAACTTTCTGTCCGAAGATTGCTGTCATATTAAACATTACGCCGGACCACCTGGACCGGCATCGCACATTTCAGGCATACACGGACGCCAAGGCGCGCATTTTCGAGAAGCAAGGAACGAGCGATTTTGCCGTCCTGAATGCGGATGATCCCACCTGCATTAACTTGGAGAATCGGACCCGCGCGCAGGTGTACTGGTTCAGCCGCAAAAAGGAAGTAAACCGGGGCGCATACGTGGAGGAAGGTCGAATTTTCTTTCGCGGAGCCAAACGCCGGGAGGAAATCATGCTCGCCTCGGAGATCCCGCTGAAAGGCGCGCACAACCTGGAAAATGTGCTGGCGGGAATATGCTGCGGCATGCTCATGAGCGCCTCGCGGCAGAAGATTCGTTCCGCCGTGCAGCGCTTCAAAGCCGTGGAACACAGGCTGGAGTTCGTGGCCAAAGTGCGCGGCGTCGAATACTACAATGACTCCAAGGCGACGAATGTGGACGCGACCATCAAAGCTCTGGAATCATTTCCCGCGAATATCCACTTAATTCTCGGTGGCAAAGACAAAGGCAGTGACTATACGGCGTTAAATGAGTTGCTACGGGCCCGTGTGAAACGGGTGTACACCATTGGCACGGCCGCTGACAAAATCGAAGCGCAAATTCGCGGCACTGAGGTCGTGCATGCCGAGACCCTCGATAATGCGGTGCGCCGGGCATGCGCCATTGCTGAGCCGGGTGACATAGTCCTGCTGGCTCCGGCTTGCGCCAGCTTTGACCAGTTCCAGAGCTACGAACACCGCGGGCGGGTGTTCAAGGAAATTGTTCACGCCATGTCCGAGCACGCCCTCGAAACGGCCTAGATCGATCAAAATCGTTCTTTACAACCGTGCTACCAAGGAGCAAAATCCCAGGCATAGCACGTTGTGGTGCTGCAAAGCTGTTGCCCTTCCGCGGAAAGATTGCCCCACATGTCAACTGTTACTGCGCCGCTACAGCGCGGCTCTTCGTTGCGCCTGAAGTATCTGCTGTTCGCCTTCGTGGGCCTGATGATTGCGTACGTGCTCCGCCACAACGAGAGCTTCCTACTGGATCGCAGTGATCCGGTGTGGCAGCATTACCAACCATTTAAATGGTGGCTGCTGCCGCATGGCCTGGCTGGCGCCTGCGCGCTTCTGCTGGGCCCGATGCAATTCTCCGACCGCCTGCGCCAGCGTTTTACGAAACTCCACCGCGTCGTGGGGCGATTTTATGTGGGGGCGGTGTTTATCGCCGGCCCGCTCGGGTTCTATATCCAGTTCTTTCAAGAACGCATGGGACAAGCGCGATCATTCAGCATTGCGGGCGCGGTGGACGCGACTTTGTGGATGGCCACCACTGGCATCGCGTTCGTATTCAGCCTGAGAGGGAAAGTCCAACAGCACCGTCAGTGGATGACCCGGAGCTTCGCCGTTGCCTTGGTGTTTCTCGAGGTGCGAGTCGTGGGGGGCGTAACTGGCTGGGACAACCTCGGACCGCATGTGATCGAAACCATCGTCTGGTCATGCCTTGCATTTTCGCTACTGTTCGCTGACATCGTGCTCGAAGTGCAAGGGCTACGGCGCTCGCGTCCAGTTCTTTCCAAGGCTCAGGCCAGTTCCTACTAGAAGCCTGGCTTCCCGGCAGGCGGCGCCTGACAGGTCCTGTCGGAACCAAGAGAGTCACCCTTCCGCATGAATCCACAGCTAATTCTCCGTGCCTCCGCATCGTGGCGGTGAGATAAAAAAGTGTGGCGAAGCGCGTCAGCGTCGATCGGTGGCTTTTCACCGTAACCCTGCTGCTCATCTTTCTGGGGCTGATCATGGTCTTTAGCGCTTCGGCCGTGATGGCCAAAGAGCGTTTCGGCTCTCCCTATACGTTTGTTCTCAAACAACTGGCGTGGGCGGTTGCGGGCATCGCCGCCATGCTCGTCACCATGAAAATCGATTACCGCCGCTACAAGCATCCCGCGGTGGTGTTTTCGCTGCTCGGGTTTACAACGTTGATGCTGATCTCGGTCTTCTTCCTTGACCGGTCGCACAATACCCATCGCTGGTTCCATTGGGGGCCCCTGTCGTTTCAGCCCTCGGAAATGGCCAAGCCCGCGCTCATCCTGTTTCTCGCGTATTTTCTCGAGAACCGCACCAAGGCAATCGACGACTGGCGGCGTACCTTGCTTCCGGCCATCACCCCGACTTGTATTTTCCTGGCGTTGATCGTCTTTCAGCCTGATCTTGGAACCGCCATCGCCTGCGCCGCGATCACAGGCTGCATCCTCTTTGTCGCGGGAATTCAGTTGCGCTATTTCGGGTATGCCATGCTGGGCTCGCTCCTGCCCCTGTACTTCCTGATATTTCACGTAGCCTACCGTCGCGACCGCATCCTGGCATTCATCAATCCCTATTCTGATCCGCAAGGCCGGGGATTCCACATCATCCAGTCCTTGATCGCGGTGGCGACCGGCGGCATCACCGGCCTCGGGCTGATGGAAGGAAAGCAGAAGCTGTTCTATCTTCCGGAGCCGCACACTGATTTCATTTTCGCTGTGACGGCCGAAGAACTTGGGCTGGTGGGCGCGCTGGTCGTAGTTGCGCTATTCGCCATTTTCCTCTGGCGGGGAGTCCGGGCGTCCATGCTGACCCAGAATCCCTTCGGGCGCTTTCTGGCTGTGGGAATTACAGGCATGGTGGTATTGCAGGCACTGATCAACATCAGCGTGGTATTGGGACTTATGCCCACGAAGGGAATCCCGCTGCCATTCGTCTCTTACGGTGGCTCGTCGCTATTTGTCACCCTGGCTTGTGTTGGAGTGCTGCTCAATATTACGAAGCAGGCGGAGTAGCCGGCGTGGTCTCAGGCCTGCCGAGGTCCTCTTGGCGGACTGCAAACTGGTTCAAGCTCCCACGATTTCCCGCAGCGCAGCCAGAAAGCGGTCGACCTCGTTTGCAGTGTTGTAGTGGACCAGCCCAATCCTGAGGAAGCCGCCGCTATCTTCCACGTTGAGGCGCTCAGTCAGGTTCAGGGCGTAATAGTTGCCGTCCCAGGTGAAGAAGCCGCTTTCACCCAGACGAGTTGCCAGCTCGAGCGGCCGGTGCCCTTCAATGCGCACAGCGACCGTGGGACAGCGTTGATGGAAGTGCTTGGGATCTGAAATCCCATAAACCACCAGGCCAGGAATTTTTTGCAGGCCTGCCATCAAGCGTTCGGCCAGTGCACGCTCATGCTGCTGAATGGCTCCGAATGCGGCGAGCAGTGCCGAGCGCCGGTTGTCTGCGGCGGGATCAACCTGGCGTCCGAGGTCGGCCAGGTAATCGACGCATGCTGTGATTCCCGCAATGCATTCGTGGTTCAGGGTTCCAAATTCCCAGCGGTAAGGGATCTCATTAGTAAGCGCGCGCACCTTGTACGGGCGCAAGCGCTTCAGGTGCTCGCGTTTGCCGTAGAGCACCCCCATGTGGGGACCGAAAAATTTGTACGTGGAACACACCAGGAAGTCACAATCCAGGTCGCGCACGTTGATGGGGCCATGCGGCGAATAGTGCACGGCGTCGATGTAGCTGAGCGCGCCGGCGTGGCGGGCAAGGCGGACCACTTCTTTGACGTCATTGATCGTGCCCACCGCGTTCGAGGCATAGCCCACCGCCACCAGACGTGTGTGGCTGTTGATCTTCTGGGCCAGATCGTGCATATCGAGCGTGCAGTCTGCAGGGTTGATATCCGCAAAGCGAATGGTGACCCCGCGTTCCTCAAGCGCCCGCCAGGGTGAAACGTTGGCGTCGTGGTCAAGGTGCGTGAGCACGATTTCATCCCCCGGACCCAGTTCCCGGCCAATGGCGCGGCTCATGGCGAAGGTGAGCGCAGTCATGTTCTGACCGAAGACGACCTCGTGCGGATCGCAGGCGAAGAAGTCAGCCATGGCGATTCGCGCATTGGAAACAATCTTGTCACTGTTACGGCTGGTGAGGTAGGCGCCGCCAATGTTCGCGTTGTCGCGGCAGAGATAGTCGCTGATGGCGTCGATGACGCGCTGCGGAACCTGTGTCCCGCCCGGACCGTCAAAAAAAACGGCGGGATGACCATTCACCTGTTGTGCGAGCGAGGGAAACTGTGCGCGAACCGTGGCGAAGTCGAAAGCAGCGGCAGATACGGTTTTTGTAGCCATGGGTTCCCTAATCCTCAACCATCAAATCTAAATGCTGACCTGCGGGTATGGCTACTACTGCGAAATGGGTTCGTGCACGGCGCGGACAAAGTCGGCAAGCATACCATAGGCGGTCGCAAACAGGCCGGGATCGTGCTCGGTAATCGTTAAACCAGGGAAGATGTCGGTTTGGAAGTGAATGATGGATGAGGTCCCCGAAACTTGTGCCATGGGCGAGTCGATGGGCAATAACTCGGGACCCACGCTGGCCTCAACTGCATCTGCGGTGCGGCGGGCACGGCAGACTAGCTTGTAACATTTGCCGGATTCGCGGGCTTTCTTCATTTCCGCCGCTGTGATCTCGCGAATTCCATGCCGCCGAATTTCTGCCGGCTTGAGATGAGCCCCCATAAGAACGATCGCGAGGGCCGCGACTTTGACCGCGGCATCCCAACCATCGATGTCAAAGCTGGGGTCGGTCTCGGCTACGCCTAATTGCTGCGCTGCGGCAAGCGAAGCGTCGAAAGACAAGCCTTCCTCCATGCCGGAGAGAATGACATTTGTCGTGGAATTCAGGATTCCGTGAAATCCCCGCAGATGGATGACCGGCAGATTTTCACGAAACAGACTGAAAACTGGCACACCGTCCATGACCGCGGACTCGAACAAAAATCGCCGGCCCTGCCGGGCCGCCAACATGCGGAGTTCGTCATAAGCAAAGACAACGGGACCCTTATTCGCAGTGACCGCATGCGCGCCGTGCTCCAGGGCAGCGCGGATGTGATCGATGGCTGGTTGGCCATCGTGGACGTTTAGAGAGGTGCCCTCGAATAGCACGTCGGCTTGGCAGGCCTGGAGCCAATCGCGAACCGTCTGGCAGGCCAAGGAAGTGGCGAATCCGGCGCCGTCGTTGCCCAGCAGGGTCGACGGGTGCATACCATTCAGATCGGCAACCCAGCCCAGCTTTCGTGAAGCAATTCCCGTGATGCGATAGTCGATGCCGAATTTTTGCCGCAATTCACCCGCGCGTTCCCCGAGCAGATGCGCCAGGGCGCGGTTGACGTTTCCGAATCCTAGCAGGCACAAATTGTGAGTTTTAATCGTCTACCCCATGGTGGTGGTGTGTTCAGGCTTGATCTTGTATACCACCCGCACTTCGTCTGGCTGACGATAGGGGTACTTGTCTACGCCGAGGTACTTCTTGGCCATCTTGTCGATGTGTTCGTCGGCCCCGTTTTCAGTGATCTCGGTAACCCGGCCGCGGATTTCAAGATAGCGGTAAGGGTTTTCCGGATCGACCACTGCAAGTGCGACCCGAGGATCACGCCGCACGTTCCGATCCTTCTGCCGTCCTTTAGCGGAGTTAAAGATGACGTGTTCACCGTCGAAGTCGACCCAAACGGGAGTCACCTGCGGACGGCCATCTGGCATTAAAGTTCCCAGGTTAGCGAAGGCGCGCTTCTGGAACAGGTCACGATACTTCTCGGGAATCACATCGGCCATGACGATCTCCTTGCTGTGAGTCAGTTTCAACTCAAACGAATTATAGTCTGACGCCCGCAGTGGCGGGGGCCGCTTGCCCGTGCCCTGTTCACTTCAATCCCGAACGGTTACAATTCTCGGCTCAGGATCAACTCAGGTGCGTTACGCTGCGCATTCAGCAGATCGTCGTGTGCTTGCGCCGCGGCAAGCGCGGCGACCGAGAGCGAGAGGTTAATGGAAGATGACGAGGACTGAACGGCAGCCTGGAAAACTGCAACTCGCCGTGACTGTGCTGTTGCTGATGGCTGCTTCCCTGGCGGGAGCACAGCAATCCGGCCATGCGCAGCAGGGCGACGCGAAGTATCCGCCCACTGTGGTGTTCATGACAGACTTTGGCGTAGTAGACGACTCAGTAAACATCTGCAAAGGCGTGATGTACGGAATCATGCCGCAGTTGCGGATTGTGGACCTGACTCACCAGGTCCGGCCTTTTTCCATCGCCGATGGCGCCAGGTTTCTTTATGGATCGACGCCCTACTATCCGGCGGGAACTGTGTTTGTGGTGGTGGTGGATCCCACTGTGGGGAGCAGCCGCAAAGCGATCGTGGTGAAGTCGAAACGCGGGCAGTACTTCGTATTGCCCGATAACGGGTTGATGACGCTGGTGCAGGACCGCGATGGTATTGAGGGAGTACACGTGATCAGCAACCGGGCATGGATGATTGGCTCGGCATTGTCGTCGACTTTCCACGGCCGAGATATCTTCTCTCCTGTGGGTGCGCACCTCGCGCGCGGCGAGGACTGGACCCAAGTCGGTCCGGACATGCGGGAGCAGGACCTGGTTCGGCTTGATCTGCAGCCCGCGAAGATTGATGAGAACGGACTTACCGGAGAAGTGATTGCTACTGATGGTCCGTTTGGCAACCTGGTCACGAACATCAGCGGCGATCAGTTTTTAAGCCTGGGATACCAGCGAGGTCAAGACGTGCAAATTACTATTGCGGGCAAAGCCATGACGCTTCCGTTTGTAAGGACTTTTGCCGACGTTCCGCTGAACAAGCCGCTCATGTATATCGATTCGCGGGGACGGCTCGGAATCGCAGTGAACCAGAATAGTTTTGCGGCAACTTACGGGATTCAACCCCCGCAACCGCTCTCCATTCCGAAAGCAAAACAGTAAGCAGGCCGGGTTGTATATCACAGAATCGGTACGAGATCGGGTGGAATGGTTTCGGATTAGTGCCATTCCCGAGGAGACGTGTATGTACGGCGGATTTCTTTGTTGCAACAAACTGAGTCGCTGCTCGCAGCTGGTACTACAACTGACCGTGGTGTTGCTCATCCCGGCTGCGCTGCTGGGCCAGAGCTTTCGCGGTTCCATTCGCGGCGTGGTGGCCGACCCGAGCGGAAGCCTGGTTCCGGGAGCAAAGATATCCGCAAAAAATAACGCGACCGGACTGTTGCGGGAAACTCGATCTGGTCAGGATGGCGCTTACGTTCTGCCCGAACTTCCAGCCGGCGAATACACCGTGACAGCGGAAGCGCCTAACCTTTCGCCGGTGGCGCAGAATGCTCTCGTGTCGGTTGGCCTGGACACGACGGCGAACTTCGATCTCACCCGCGTGCAGCGGCAGGTACAGGAACTCACGGTGACTGAAACCGCGCCTGTAGTGGATAGCAGCCGCGATGTCCTGGGCGAAGTGGTAGAGCGCAAACTGGTATCCGATCTTCCTCTGAACGGCCGTGATTTCGGAAAGCTGGTCGCGCTGGTGCCGGGTGCGACCGTGGAGCCCTCGGGAGTGGCCGCAATCCAGAGTGGCTTTGGGCAATTCAGTATCAATGGTAATCGTGACAGGTCGAACAATTACACGCTCGACGGCACCGACAACAACGATCCTTTCTTCAACAACTCCGCGCTGAACCAGACAGGAATCGGCGGCGCGCCAGCCTCGCTTTTGCCCATCGACGCTATCCAGGAATTCAACTTGCAGTCGCAGTTTCCCGCGGAATACGGGCGGAATAGCGGTTCGGTCATCAACATCATCACCAAGTCGGGTTCGAATCAGTTTCACGGGACCGCCTTCGAGTTCCTGCGGAATGACATGCTGGATGCGCGCAATTATTTCAACCGCGATCCTGCCGCCAAGAGTGCTTTTCGCAACAATCAGTTCGGCGCGTCGCTCGGTGGCCCGATTCTGAAAGACAAGACTTTCTTTTTCGGTGCTTACGAAGGCCAGCGTGAACGGGTGGGATCAGACTTCAGCCTGCAGGTGCCTACGTCCGCTCAGATTACCGCTGCACAAGGAATTGCGCTTGCGAACGGGGTGACGCCCAGTCCAGCGCTCACGAAGCTGCTCAACTTCTTTCCCGCGCCAACCGGGTTCAATGGTGTCGCTGGTACGGTGCCGGGGACAGTGAAGGACAAGAACGACGTCAACAGCGCCATCGCCAAGGTCGATCATTACATCAGTTCGACCCAACAGCTCTCAGCACGTTACGCCTATGCCAGCAGCCAGCAGGTATTTCCACTTGGAGGATTGGGAACGCTTTCCGCGTCGCGCCTGCCGCAGTTTGCCCAGCAGTCGCCCACCAGGGTACAGGTAGTGTCGTTGAGCTCGCTCTCGACGTTGGGCCCGTCGAAAGTCAATGAAGTGCGTTTTGGGTATAGCCGGTACCGGACGTCATTCACGTCTCTCGATTCGAACTTCGATCCTTCGTCAGTGGGCATCGACTTCGGAACCGGTAAACTTGGGCTGCCGGAGATTGACTTCGGAGGAATTTTCGACAACCTGGGCGCCACCGCGTTCAGCATTCCGCGTGGGCGGACAAGCCAGAGTTTCCAGGTCCTGGATAACTTCACATGGCTTCGGGGACGGCACACCATCAAATTCGGCGGAGAATTTCGTCGCGCTCTTATCGACTCATTCAATGACAACCTGGAGCGGGGCGGTATCATTTTCGGCACGGATAATGGATTTTCGAACGATCCGGGAGCCGATGTTCTGGCCGCCTATTATCTCGGCTTCGATTCCTTCACACTCGCGAATGCCGGGAATACTCAGCGCAGTACGAGCAACAACGGCCTTGCATTTTTTGTCCAGGATGATTTCCGGGTGCACCCGACCTTCACCCTCAACCTGGGCCTGCGCTGGGAGTACTTTGGCCCGATCAGCGAATCGCACAACCTGCTTGCCAATCTCGGGAGGGACGGGAATCTTGCCATGGTCGGGAGCGACGGCGTCGATGGCGCCTATAAGCGCGACCTGAATAATTTTGGTCCGCGAATCGGGTTCGCCTGGAATGCTCACGCGAATACCGTCATTCGCGGTTCCTACGGAATTTTCTACGACTACATTCCCCAGGACCTGATGATCGCGAATTTCACCAACGATGCCGGCCTGGTCACTCCACCGATTGGACCAAAGCCGGTGCAGCCTCTAAATTTCGATTCCAACACCTTCAACGGAAGCGTGGCCGGGCCGGTGTTTACGCCGGTAACTCAACCGTTTGCCTTCGACATTTTTTTCACTCCCCGCAACCTGGTGACTCCGTACACGCAGAGTTGGAATTTCAATCTCGAGCAGGAGTTCGCAAAGAATATCGGATTGGAACTTGGATACGTGGGCAGCAAGGGAACGAAACTCGTAAGGCTGCGGGACGCGAACCAGGCCGATGCGAACGGCAATCGTCCCAATCCCAACTACGGTTTTATGAACGAGTTTGCCACAATTAGCGCGTCAACTTATCACGCGTTGCAGGGAACGCTGCGGGTGCAGGGATCGCACGGTCTTTCCGGTTTCGCGGGTTATACCTGGTCAAAGTCGCTGGACGACGCGTCCGATGGCATTGACTTTAATTTTGCAACCGTGGCGCTGCCGCAGGATTCCAACAATCTGAAGGCGGAACACGGGCCTTCCAATTTCGACACGCGACAGCGCTTCACTGCGGCCTTCACCTATCAACTGCCTCGATTAATCGGTCCCAAGCGGCTGGCCGAAGGATGGCAGGTGAACTCCATCTTCACGGCGCAGAGCGGAAGGCCCATTCCTATCGTGTCCTCGAATGACACCAGCGGGGTGAGCTTTCCTACTCCCGCAAATAGCCACCAGCGTCCGAACCTGGTGCCTGGCGTGAACCCGATTAATCCCAACTGGGAATCGGGACCGGACACCATCGGGTATCTCAATCCGCTGGCCTTCGCGCAACCCGCTTTTCCAACCGGAGCGGCGGGAAGCTTTGGGGATCTGGGGCGCAACTCGATCTACGGCCCGCATTTCTGGAACCTGGATTTCGCCTTGGCCAAGAACACGCGCATTTTCGAGCGGCTTAATCTGCAATTCCGGGCGGAGTTCTTCAACATTTTCAATCACCCGAATTTTGCACTCCCCAACTGGTTCGTTTCGCCGGGGATCGGACCGGATGGCACAGTGGCCCCGAGCCCGACCGGGCTGGTCACGCAGACTCCCGATCAGGCGCAAACGAATCCTGGCCTGGGCGGCGGTGGTCCGAGAGTAGTGCAGCTGGGCCTGAAACTGATTTTCTAGCGAACTTGGGACTAGCGAAGTACGCTCGCCATAGGCGTAGCCGCCCACGATTGACTCGTCGCCTTAATCTACATGCTCGCCTTCGCCGAAGAAGCCCAGTTCCGGCGGCGGAAGCTTATCGTCAGGACGCGCCCAGAACACATACAGTGATGGCATTAAAATCACGCTGATCAACAGTTCAAACAACAATCCACCCACAATGACAATCGCGAACGGGCGCTGCGAGTCCGAGCCGATGTCGTGCGACATGGCCGCGGGCAGCAGTCCCAGGATGGCCACCAGCATGGTCATCGTGATCGGGCGCAAACGAAGCACCGCACCTTCCCGGGCGGCCTCGGGTGGGCTCATGCCGCGAGTGCGCAACTGATTGATGTACTCCACCATGATCACGCCGATTTCGACGGAAACGCCCATTAACGCCAGGAAACCCAGCCCCGAGGAAACGCTGAAGTGGGTGCCAGTTGCGAGCAGGCTGATGAAGCCACCCAATGGCGACAGCAGCACGATGGCAAGGATCAGACCCACCCATTTCCATGAACTGAACGCCGAATACAAAATCAGCGACATCAACAAAATTGTGATGGGAACAATGATGGCGAGGCGGCGATTGGCGCGCTGCTGGCTTTCATACTCGCCAGTCCAGTCAAGGTGATAGCCTTCGGGCAACTGTACTTTCCGGTGAACTTCGTCGATGGCCTCGCGCACGGTGCTGCCCAGGTCCCTGCCGCGCACGCTGTATTTGATCGCGACGTAGCGGGAGTTGCCCTCGCGGTAGATAGTCGACGCCCCGTCTTCGAGTTTGACCTCGCAGAGTTGTCCAAGGGAGACGCGTTCAGCGGAGGGCGCGACGATTCGAATGTTTGTGATGTCATCCACCGTCTTTCGGAACTGTGGCTGATAACGGACCGTCAGGTCATAGCGCTGCTCACCGACTAGAATCTGGCTGACACTTTTGCCTCCGACCGCGGTTTCTACCGCATCTTGAACGTCGCTGACGTTAATACCAAAGCGATCGGCGGCTGCACGGTCCACCACGAGATTGACATTCGGCTGTCCACGAACCTGAAAGGTGCCTAGATCGGCCACGCCGGGAACTGTGCTCATGACGGATTGCATTTGATCAGCTTTTTGCTCAAGTATTTTGAGATCGGGGCCGAAGAGCTTCACCGCCAACTCGCCCTTCACGCCGCTGACGGCTTCCTCTACGTTGTCGGAAATGGGTTGAGAAAAATTCCAATCCACGCCGGGAATTTGTCCCAGGGACTTATCCATTGCGGCAATCAGCTGTTCCTTGGTCCTGAATTGCGGCCGCCAGCGCGACCTCGGAAGCAGGTCGACAAAGAATTCCGTGTTGTAGAAGCCGCTGGCGTCTGTGCCATCGTCGGGCCGCCCAACTTGGCTTATGACCTGTTTCGCTTCAGGAAATTGGGCGAGCAGCAGCCTGGCCCGATTTGCCACCTGAATTCCGGTGGTCGGACCTGTGCTCGGCGCCAGCGTGCCACGCACCCAGATCGCACCTTCATCCAGGTGGGGAAGAAATTCGGATCCGATGATGCCGCTGAATCCGATACCCAGCATCGCGGCAAACAGGACCAGTCCTGCGGCTACAACTACTCGGATGTGCTCGAAACACCAATCCAGGATCCGCTTGTAAGTGCGAGTGAGCCAATCGAGTACGGGATTTCTCCACTCCGATATTTTGCCGCGGAACAGGTAACTGCACAGGACAGGAGCAATGAGCAAGGCGAAGATCAGCGCGCCGAGCAGGGCGAAGGCGACCGTCCATGCCATAGGGCGGAACAGGCGGCCTTCCACTCGTTGCAAGGTAAATATCGGAAGATAAGAAACGATGATGATGATACGTGCAAAAAAGACCGGCCGCTGCACTTCATGAGCGGCGGTGGACAATATCTGCAGCAGACTCTTCTTGCTCTCGTGGGAGTACTCCATGTGGCGAAGGATGTTTTCGACCATCACCACGGAGCCGTCCACCACCATGCCGAAATCCAATGCTCCCAGGGAAAGCAGATTGGCCGGGATGTGGTTGAGGTCCAGTAAAATCGCCGCGAACAGCAATGAAAACGGGATCGTGAAGGTCACGATCAGCGCGCTGCGGGCATTGCCGAGAAACAGGAAAAGGATGAGAGTGACCAGCAGCACGCCGTCAGTTAGGTTCCGCAGAACGGTGTGTGTTGTGTAATGGACCAGGTCGCTGCGGTCGAGATGGGGAACAAACTTTACGCCCGGCGGAAGCAGGCCATGATTGAGTTCATAGATCTTCGCATGCAGAGATTTGAGGGTCGCCTCCGCTTCCGCGCCTTTGCGGAGCAGAACGATTCCTTCCACAACATCGTTGTCGTTCACGATGACCCCGTCTTCGTGCCGAATCGCCTTGCCTAGTTGGCCAAGCCTGACTTTGGGCGCCTGCACGACGCTGCCGAGATCGCGGATCCGAATTGGAGTGCCATTGATAACCCTGACTACGGTCGCGCCAATATCGTCCGTCGTCTGCATCAAGCCGACGGCGCGCACATTGAGTGCCTGTTGTCCACGCTCGATGAATCCGCCTCCGGCATTGAGGTTATTGTTGGTCAGCGCCTGCTCCACCTGGCTCAGCGCAAGGCCAAAGGACACCAGACGGTTGGGGTCGAGTTGCACCTGGTATTCGCGCGTTGGGCCGCCGAAGATATTGACGTCGACCACATTCGGAACCGATTTGAGTTGGTTGAGCACGAACCAATCCTGGAGGGTTTTCAACTCCATGACGTCATACTTTGGGTTGGTGCTGCTCAAGGTGTAGAACATGATCTGCCCCGTGGGACTGTAGTCGCGACCGATCCCGGCATTTACGTTTGCCGGCAACGTGGCGAGTTGCAGGCGGTCTAACACCTCCTGGCGTGCGTTGAAGGTTGTGGTCTCGTCGTCGTAAATGATGGTGATCACGGAGAGCCCGGAAAGCGAGGTGGAGCGCAGGTGAGTCATGTGCGCCACGCCGTTCAGCAGCACCTCCAATGGAACCGTAATCTGCTGTTCTACTTCTTCTGCTGCGTGACCCGGCCATTGTGTGATGACCTGGACGTAGGTATCAGCAACATCGGGATAAGCCTCTACCGGCAGATTGTGGAACGAAATCATGCCCCAGACGAAGAGCACCAACGCAATACTCAGGACGAGAATCCGGCTACGTAGCGCGAAATCGATCAGGTAACGAATCATTTGCCCTGCCCTGACATTGCCGTAGAAAATTCCAGGGCATTCACCACCACCTGATCGCCGGGCTTTACATCGTCGCGCACCTCCTGCATGCCATCCTGGGTTGTTCCCAGGGCGTGCACTTCGAGCTTGTGAAAGCGGTTCGCTCCTTCTTTGCGAAACAACCAGTCCTTATCCTGCAGGCGCATGATTGAGGTGGCCGGCACGACGATTCGCGTTTCCAACTTGCGCGAGCGGAAGGTGGCCGTGGCAAACATACCCGGACGGAAGCTGTCGTCCGAGTTCGCAAGTACCATTCGCACTTTGGCGGACCGAAGAGTCGGATCGAGCACCCGCGAAATATCGGCGACGTGTGCCTGAAAAACTCGATCGGGATACGCGTTGAGGCGAATTTCTGCGGGGTCGCCCACATGCACCACCCCGAGATCATTCTCGTAAACATCGCAGACCACCCATACCTGCGACAGGTCGGCAATGGTGAAGAGGCTGGGGCTGTTGTCGAGACTCTTCACGCCTTCCGCTCCGGCCACGTTCTGTTCGACGATGGTCCCGGAGACGGGAGCACGAATTTCGATAATCGAACTGGGGTGATTCGGATCCCCCCCAAGCAGACGCACGTGCTCCGAAGTGTTTTGCACGTCGGCCTTGGCCTTGTCTTCCGCATCCTCGGATGTCTCCAAATCTTTTTGCGCGAGCGCGCCGTGCGAATTGAGCAACTGGGCGCGTGCCAGAGCGCGACCGGTCAGCCGCTCATCGGCAATCGCCTTTTTGTAGTCGGAGAAAGCCCCAGCTAGATCAGCGCTGTAGATCGAGAGCAGTACCTGGCCTTTTTTCACGAAATCGCCGAGTTTCACCCGCAACTCGAGGACGCGACCTGAGCCTTGTGAGGTCACGTGAATGGTACGGGTTACGTCCGGAGTAACCACTCCGCTTGCTCCAAGGATTGTCGGCACGTTCCGGGTCTCGACCGTGGCCAGGGTGAACCGCTCAGGCTCGTCGACAGTGAACAGGTTGGGATCGATTGTGATCTCAGCCCTGGTCGGAGCGGCTTTGATCTCGTTCGTGCACGAGACCGCCAGGGCCAAGGCGAAGGCGGCGACAGAAATTGCAGTGGCTCGCCGGAAAAGAGCAGTTGTCATGGGATTACCTCGCGGCCCACCGCCAGATTCAATTGCGCCGCTGCCGTCAGGTACGAACCAATCAGGTTGGTGTAGCTGAGTTCAATGTTTCGGTATTCCGCCTCTGCGCTCAAAAACTCCAGTAGGGAAGCGCCGCCGTTCTGATAGGAAAACGAAACCGTGTCGCGCACCCGAACGGCCTGCCGCAGGTAGCGTTGCTTGTAAGGCCGCAGGAGATTCAAAGTGCTCTCAAGTGTCGCGTAGCCGGAATCCACGTCACTGAGGACGAGGGCTTCCGCCGCTTCGCGCAACTTCTCAGCGCGACTTACCTCAATCTGCGTACGCAACTTCTCTCCCTGGTTGCGGTCAAAGATGCGCAGCGGCACGCTGACGCTGACCCCTACGGTGTTGCTCGCGAATGGGTTATTGGTCGAGGGGTTATTCGTCAGCCAGCCGCTGAAGGTTGGATCCGTGGACCCATTGGCCACCGCGAGATTTCGATCGGTTTGGGCTTTCTCGACGGCCTCCAGCGCAGCCTGGAGATCCGGACGAATAGCCAACGCCATTTTCCGCAAATCGTCGCGCGGCGCAAGTTGATCGACAAAATCGAACGATCCCGTCACATCGAACTCCTCTAGGGGCGTGCGATCGTTCAGCAAAGTAAGCAACTGGATCTTCGCGGTGCGCAGGTTCACTTGTGCGGTTTGCAAGTCGGATTCATACTGCACCCGCTGCAATTCGAGCCGGTCGAGATCGACTTGGGCGATATCCCCGGCCTTTAAGCGGTCCCGGCTGACATCGAGCACATGGTCGTAGTAGGTGAGATTGTCTTGCGCCAGCTTCCACACCGCTTTCGCTTGCAGTGTTGAGACAAACGCGCTGCGCAAGTCGAACAGCAGAGTCCGTGCCGCGTCCGCTTCGGTCGAAGCCGCAATCCCGGTTCCCTTCCGTGCGCTTTCCCGGCGCAGCTCCCGCTTGTGCCCGCGCTCGTGCAGGTAACTGAGCGCAGGCGTGACGAACGTGCCGGAGAACGGCTTCCACACGCGATCTCCGGGAGCGATCTGTGTGCCGTCCACCGAGAGCGTGAAAGCCGGATTCGGACGAAGGTAGGCCGTAATTTCCTGGGCGAGGGTCTCGTCTACATTCAATTTCGCCGCGAGCAGGGTGGGATTATTTTGCTCAAACCGCTCACGGACCTGTTCCCAGGTGAGGACTTCAGGACGCTGCTGGGCCACGGCTCTGGCAACGCAGCCGAGGACGAACAGGGTAAAGCATAGGTGTCGCATTCTTACCATCCGGTAACTCCGGGCGGCGCCGCACGAGAGGATCTGTGGCGAACGCCGATTCACGAGCGTGAGACCGGCTTCACGCTGAAGTTCGTTCAAGTTCAGGGACCATCACCGCAGGAACGCGATGATTCACACTACGCGAGAAGGAGAGATGGAGGCGCCCGCGTGGCACAAGAATTCCATGAGGGGGAGTCAGGACTCTTCACCTGCCGTACCGTGACAATTTCGACGAGCCTTGCGCCAGGCGCGACAGGCTGCAGCGCCGCGATTATTACCGGCGGAGTAGGCGGCGTGACGTGCCGCGAAGAAGCCTTGCTTTGCAGACAATGTTTGACCGAGCGCTTTGAACTGCAGGACTCTTCGCTCTCCGGGCGCATCGCGTGCAGATCATCGGTCGCCGAGATGACCGGGAAAAGCAAGGTCAGAATGCAACCGAGTACCAGGATGTAGTGCCAGGAGCAGAGACGAGTACCGGGGCGCACTGATTCCGTCGGGCGGCGCCATATCCAATACGCAGGGACCGCCAGCAAGACCCAGAACAGGTTGAGAATCAGTTCCATGCTTCAGTGCGTAGAAAGCGAGAGGGCGTCGGTTTGCGCGCGACAATCCCGCTTCAATGTGCAGAAAAACAGTGTCACAGAATTGCGCTTGGAAATCAACGTGACGCTTGGACTTGTACGCCGATTTGCGCTCTGTTCAAGGGCCGACCGTCACCGCCAAGGGGCTGGGCGTTTGCAGCCGCTTGCGATAAATCGTGTTTTTAGCGGGAATCTCCGCGACCGCATCGGCGTGCACAACGTAGGAGCCCTGCGGAAGCGTGGACTGAAAGGGAATTTCAAAATTCACCACCGCTTGCTGCAGGTCGAAGCGTTGATATCCGAGTGCAAACGCCTTTCCAATCTCATTCACGGCCACGATGATGACCGTCAGATCAAAGTCGTCTTTGCTCTGGTTTGAGACTTTCACAGTTCCTGTAATCGCGCTTGCTTCGACGCGCGGAAAAGCTGCCCATACAAGCTCCAGGGGAGCTGTAACGTGTAGAAGAAAGTCCCGAGTGACGGTTTTGCGGGGGCTGGAGGAATCTGAAAGGCTGAGCGAAAAACGGTAATCGCCGGGTTTTGCTATTACCCCGGTCAGGTTCCCGTTCTCCTCAAGCCGCAAGCCGGCGGGCATCTCACCGCTTTCCACTGACCAGCGATAAGGCGGCATCCCGCCCTTCGCTTCGAGTCTCACGGAGTAGGGTTGGTTCAAAAATGCATCGGGCAGAGACTCTGTCACAAGGGAAAGATCCGGTATGGCCTGCTGTGCGGGCGTTGGTTTTGCAAGCAAGCCGGAAAACAGAAGAGCGGCCATAGCCAATACATAGGCCGCGCGCCCCAATCGCAAGCAGGTCTGTTCCATCCTGACGTTCCTTCTCCGGAATACCGCTTAGCAAGACCGGCTCAACTTTGATCGTTTGATAGTGACACAAGTTGCGGCAAAAGGCCTGCAGACATAAACCTCACCCTCGAGACGACCAGAGCGCGCAGCTCCATCTTAGAGGTCAGTGTCACCCCAAAGTAGTGGGGCGCGTCGTGCTACTCGGGAACCTGATTAAGAGAGACAACCGTGCCGAATCAGCGACAATCTCAAGGCGTGGCGGGGTTTCGAAAAGGTTAGCCAATTTCTACAGACACAGGACGGGCGCATGGGCTGGATTGATAAATTCGAGAAACAGAAGGCAAGCACTACCAGCAGTGATTCCAGGGCTGAAAAGAGCTTCCAGTCCAGCGAGCGACAGAAGTGGGAAGAATTGGTGCGCGGGCTCGAACAGGACGTAAAAGAGTTTAGCCATTTCACCGATGCCGCCGATTTCCAAAGGCCATCCGAATATGAGTGCCGGGTAAAAAATGGAGAATCGAAATTGTCGGTCATTTTGAGGGCTGATGTTTCAGCTCACAGCATTCAATACACCTATCAATCGGAAGAAGCGCGAGTAGCGGCACCCGAAGGCGGTCTGTTATCGCTGAGAGGCTCCGATTCCGGATCTGCGGAGTTGTATTCATCAGATGAGCACCTGAGTTCTGAAGAGGCGCGACGCCTTGTTCTCGAGCCCCTCCTGCTTTCCACCGGCGAGATGGAACAGAGACGCACCGGCACGTAGTTATTGCAACCAGCGAAACTCAGCTCTCGTCGTGGCAAGAGTCCCTTCCAGGCGGAGCTTTGGTCAAATTGATTCGTCACTGCTAGACTGAAGTTCAACTTTGTCCAATTGATCTGCTCCACATGGAATCATGATGCTGAAACCAGGAGACATCGCGATTGTTGCCGGGGTGCGCACGCCTATGGGGCGCTACTGCGGCAAGCTGAAGGACTACACGGCCATGGAACTTGCCGCAATTGCGGGCAAGTGCGCAGTCGAACGTGCGGGTGTTGATGGGAAAGAAATAGATCATGCCGTGTTCGGCAATGCGCAGCAGACCTCGGGAGACGCGCTTTACGGAGCACGTCACGTCGGACTGCGCGCGGGTTTGCCGATCGAAACCCCAGCGCTGACGGTTAACCGCCTTTGTGGATCGGGCATGCAGGCTATCGTCAACGCGGCGCAGATGATCCAGCTGGGTGAAGCCAATGTGGTCCTCGCCGGCGGCATGGAAGCTATGTCGCAAGCTCCTTTCGTGATTCATGGCCGCGACGGCTTTACCCTTGCGCCGGGTGGCAAGCTGGAAGATTCGCTCATGGTGGCTTTGCTCGACAGTTATTGCGGGCTTTACATGGCGAATACCGCTGAGCTCTATGCGGAACAGCAGGGAATCACGCGCCAGATGCAGGATGAATTCGCCTTGCGCTCGCAACAGTGCGCTGAGGACGCGTACAAAGGCGGGCGTCTTCAGGAGGAGCTTGTCCCCGTGCCCCTGAGGAATTCGAAGCGAGAACCGACGGGCGAGATGTTGATGGAAGACGATCACCGCCGGCCTCAAACGACCATGGAGGGACTTGCAAAGCTGAAACCCGCTTTCGGCAAGAGCGGTACGGTCACCGCCGGAAATGCCAGCGGGATTGTCGATGGCGCCGCGGCCGTTGTGATGATGTCCTTAGAGGCGGCCCAGAAGAGGAACCTGAAGCCGCTGGGGCGGATTGTAAGTTGGGGGATTGCCGGCGTCGATCCAAAACTGATGGGCCGAGGTCCGGTACCGGCAACCAAGCTGGCATTGCAGAAGGCTGGACTGACCCTCGACTACATCGATTTGATCGAAGTGAACGAGGCATTCGCCGCACAATATTTGGCGGTCGAAAAAGAACTTGGCTTGGATCGCGAAAAGGTTAACGTCAATGGCGGGGCGATTGCCTTGGGACACCCGTTGGGAGCGACGGGTACAAGATTGGTGATCACGCTTTTGCACGAACTGCGACGCCGCAATAAAAAATATGGGTTGGCGACTGCTTGCATTGGCGGCGGCCAGGGCATTGCCATGATCGTCGAAAGCATGCATTAAGCCACCGGTGCCGGCACCTTCCGCGCCAACGACTCTGCTACAATTTTGCCGTTATCAAGGGGGAGTTCCTGGCTCGGCGACATAGATAACAAAATTGTGCAAGTCCCAGCGCGGGGAACGTTCTGGAGATTGCAGCAACTAACTCTCTTACTGTTTTGTGGACGGGGTTTTCGTACGAAGTCATAGGTTATTCGTTCTTATGGTGAATTCCAGGCAGAAATTGTGGGTCGGTGTCGGTTTCGCGGTGCTCCTCAGTGCCGCGTTTGGCGCTGGGTGCCGCGGCTTCTTCGTTAATCCAACCTTGACCAGCATCACCGTGTCCCCGCAAAGTCCCACGATCTCGCAAAATACTACTCTGCAGTTGAGTGCGACCGGCACCTACGACGATGGCAGCATCAAAACCTTGACTAGCAATGTGTTCTGGACAAGCAGCGATCCAAGCTCTGTGAGCATTACCAGCGGCGGCTTAATCAAGGGAATAGCCCAAGGCACCTCTACTGTAACCGCCAGTTCGGGTATTGCAACCGGGACGACAACGGTGACGGTCACGATCGCGAACCTGGTTTCAATCCAGATATCTCCCACCGCTCCCAGCATCAAGCAGGGAAACACTCAGACCTTTACGGTCTCAGGAACGGTTGCGGGTGGCGGCTCGCCCGTCGACGTGACTTCCACCGCGACCTGGACGGTTACACCTTCGAACGCTGGAGTCAACATTCTTAACCAGGGAAGCTCTCCCGTGAGCGCTCAGGCCGCAGGACCGTTCAATTCTTTGCCGGCAACGTACACCATCACGGCCACGGTGCCCACGGGTACCACAAACTTGACCTCGTCGGCAACGCTAACCGTCACACCATAGCCGCACCCACGTGCTGGCACAGGTACGTCTGTTCGTGATGTTGTCTCGCCTCGCAGTGTAGAGCAACCATAGGAGAGCCGCTTGGGTGTCTCGAAGCCAGCGGCCCTTGTCATGAGCGACATTCGTTGCATTGGCATCTGCACCGGCGGCGGCGACGCTCCCGGTCTGAACGCGGTTATTCGAGCCGCAGTCAAATCCGCCATCCTCAAATACAAGTGGAAAGTCATCGGCATTCCCGACGGCTTCGATGGCCTGATATGGCCCGAGCGGTCCGGAGAGATGCGGCTCCAGGACGTGAGCGGCATTCTCCCCCGTGGCGGGACCGTGCTGGGCACCACAAACCGCGGCAACCCATTTAAGTTTAAAACCCTGGAGAACGGAAAGCCGGTGGTCGAAGACATTTCTGACAAGGTGATCGCCAATGCGGCCAAGTTGGGCATTGATGCCATTATTTCGATCGGAGGTGACGGATCGCAGAAGATCTCGCTCGAGCTGTTTCGCAAGGGTATGAAGATTGTCGGCGTCCCTAAGACGATCGATAACGATCTATGCGCTACTGAGGTCACCTTCGGATTCGATACCGCCGTGCATACCGCGACCGACGCTATCGACAAGCTGCATACAACCGCGGAAGCCCATCACCGCGTTATGGTTGTGGAAGTGATGGGTCGAGACGCGGGATGGATCGCGCTGCAGGCTGGCATCGCCGGCGGTGCACACGTCATCCTCATGCCGGAGATTCCATTTGATGTCGAGGCAGTGTGCCATTACGTGCGCGACAGGGAACAACGCGGCAAACACTTCACCATCGTCGTGGTCGCCGAAGGCGTCGATCTGCCCGCGGAATTGAAGCGCATGTCCCGCGGCGGGAGCGCGGGTCAGTTGGTCGGAGATGCCATCGCTCTCTGCTCCCACAAGGAGGTGCGCGTCAGCATTTTAGGGCACATTCAAAGGGGCGGTTCGCCTTCGCCTTTTGACCGCGTGTTGGCTACACGTTTTGGTGTGGCCGCGGTCGACCTGATCGCGCATGGCGGGTTTGGCAAGATGGTTTGCCTCCAGCAGGAGCAGATCCGTGCTGTGGATCTAAGCACTGCAGTGGGTCACACGAAGGCGGTCGATCCGGACGGCGAACTGGTGCGCGCGGCGCGCGCGGTGGGAATTGGTTTTGGCAACGAACAGCTATTCCCCACGCTAGATGCACCGGTCTCGGAGCTTGTATCTTCGTGAGCGGGTTCTGATCGCTGCTTCCGGTCGTACGCTTCCCGGGCAAATAGAGCCGCCGTAGCCGTCTTTTTCGGCCACGACGTTCTTTTGCGGTCAATGGCAGTTTCTGCGGTCCGCGCTATAGTGGATTATTGACTTCTGTGAAATCCCTTCGGCGATTGCTGACAGGTTTTTGTGGCTTAGCAATCTTTATTTTTCTTCTCGCCGGATGCGGACGCGGGCGCAGCAAAATCCTGGAAATCAATTATGTCTCCGCGCCGCAAGTGAATCTGCGGGATCGGCTCGCCGCCGTCTACAACAAGGTTGGAGTCGTGAAAAATGGCGAGCGCGTGGAGGTGCTGGAACACCAGCGTCGCTTCGTACGCGTACGTAGCGCCAGCGGCGCCGAAGGATGGGTGGAACAGCGCTACCTGGTGGGTCAACAGGTGTTTGAGGGTTTTCAGAAGCTCGCCAAAAACAGCCAGAACGCTCCCATTCAGGCGCAGGGAACAACCCGCAATGACAGCAATCTCCACGTTGAGCCCGGGCGGGACACCGAGCATCTATACCAACTCCCGGCGAGCGAGAAGGTTGCCGTATTGCAGCGCGCAACTGCCGAGAAGCAGCCCTCGGGTACCCCGGTCAAGGCCAAGTCCGCAGCGCAAGCCCATGGGTCTAGTCCCGACGAGACTCCGAAGCCTGTCTTCGAAGATTGGTGGCTGGTTCGCGATTCGCAGGCACATGTTGGCTGGGTACTGGCGCGCATGGTGGATTTGGATGTGCCCCTGGAGATTGCACAATATGCAGAAGGCCAGCGTTTTGTCGCATTCTTTGCGCTCGACCAGGTGCAAGATGGGGATAAGAAAGTTCCGCAGTATCTAACCGTCATAACAGAACCGAAAGACGGGCTGCCTTTCGATTATGACCAGGTCCGTGTGTTCACCTGGAACGTGCGCCGGCATCGTTACGAAACCGCTTACCGCGAACATAACCTTGAGGGATTTCTGCCGGTTACTGTCGGGCGCGAGCCATTTAACAAAGAGGGAGATCTCCCGACCTTTACTCTGCGTGTGAAAAATGCCGCCGGGAATCTGGTGGATCGCAAGTACAAGCTGAACACGCCGATTGTGCGGCGCGTGCTGGCTCCAGGAGAGCAGAAAGAAGCGCCAGTGCCGAGGCGCAGGAAGAAGTAGGACTGAGTACCGCCTTCGGCTTGGCGGCTAGCAACAGCCGGAGCTATGAGTAGAACTCAACGATGCTCTCAACCACCCACGTCTGTTCTGCCTCGGTGAGTTCCGGGAAAATGGGCAACGCTAACAATTCGCTCGCCGCGCGCTCCGCTTCCGGCAAATCGCCAGCGCGATAGCCCAGATACTCGAAACAGGATTGCAAGTGCAGAGGTACCGGATAATAAACTTCCGTGCCGATCCTCCGCTGGGTGAGGAACTGCCGCAATTCGTCGCGCCGGTCCGCGCGAATGACATATTGATGAAAGACGTGGTGGGCAGATGAAGCTCGATATGGAATCTCGACAGGAACTGCATGGCTAACGCGATTGCTGGGGGCTGTCGCGGCCAATCCTGAGCGCACGAATAGCCGATCGTAGCTGGCCGCGCGCTCGCGGCGTGAGTCGTTCCATGCTTCGACATGGGGCAGTTTCACTCGAAGTACGGCCGCCTGAATCTCGTCGAGTCGGCTATTCCAGCCAAATTCCTCATGATAGTAACGGCGTGGGCTGCCATGATTGCGCAAACGACGCATGTGTTCGGCGCGTTCGGGGTCAGAGGTCGTGACCGCGCCTGCGTCCCCGTAAGCGCTAAGATTCTTGGTGGGATAAAAGCTGAACGCAGCAGCTCCGCCCCACGCTCCCGCGCGGCGGCCCTGCCATGCTGCGCCAATTGCCTGGGCGGCATCTTCGACCATAGCGACGCCGAATTCCCTACACAGTTTCTCGAGGCGGCCCATGTCCGCACATTGCCCGAACAGGTGGACCGGCACAATCGCCTTGAGATTTCGAACGGACCCAGAACGCAACTTTTGTTCAAGCTGCGAGCAATCCATGTTGAAAGTAGCCGGATCAATGTCGACGAACACCGGCCGGGCTCCAGTTCTTACGATGGCGCTGGCCGAGGCGAAGAAGCTGAAGGGCGTGGTAATAACGTAATCGCCCGGACCGACTCCGCAGGCCAGGAGCGCGAGCCACAGGGCGTCTGTGCCCGATCCGCAGCCGACCGCATTGGTGCTGCCGGTGAACCGGGGCAATTCCTTTTCAAGTGCAGACACTTCCGGTCCAAGAATGAAGTGCTGCGAAGAACAGACGCGCTCTATTGCCGGCAGAACTTCTTCGCGGATGGAAGCATATTGGCGTTGCAGGTCGAGCAGAGGAACGGCCTCGAACCGTGTCGGCGAGGGCTGTGTCGAGGTGGAGATGGAGCGATTCTTCACCGGAAAGCTGATTGTATCAGGGCAGACAGCGAGGACTCACAAGACACTCCGAGCGATTCCAGCCAGAGCGCTTCACCTCGAAAGCCTTATTAATTTCGGAGCGGCCGGAAGCGGTGCCTGGGTTTCTAGGGCCGTCTGCCAAAGCCTTATTTCCCGCAACAAGGATTCAATGTCGAGTGGACAGAAATCACGAGGACCTCCATTCAAGTTTCGGCTGCCACGATCGAGCAAAGATCGTGCTCCCATAGTGTTGCCGGTAGAATGGTGATGAAGCGCCACCGCAATTTGAATGAGGCCTTGCAGGAGTTTCTTCTGTTCGGCGGAGGCGGCGCGCCACACGTCCTCCCATACCTCGTGAGCCTCAAAGTATTCGCCTTCATTGAACAAGCGCACGCCATGCTCGAATGCCTTTATGTCCACTGTTTCATTTTGGCACAGCTAAGCCGAACACCCTACTCCCAAAATACAGATTTCCATAGTCAAACGTGAGCAGCTCTCCACATTACAGAATTCGACAGCGGTAACAATTGCAAGTAGTTGAAAGAAAGTGTATTTAGTGCCTTGTTCTTTGGAACATCACTTGCTTTGTGTAAGGACACCGTTGTTCTAGCAGGTACTGTTTCGGGCAACTGTTGTACGACCCTGTTTTACCCTGATTGCATTTTGTCGCGTGATTAACATCCTGTTTCCCAGGACCTCTTCGACTGCTTAGGAGATTTAAATGGAATACGATTTTCGCTTAAGGATTACAGCGCTATTGGGCGTGCTAGCTGTGATCTTTTGCGCCACATTCGCCTTGGGTCAAGGTATCGTCACCGGCTCGATTTCTGGCACGGTAACCGACCCGCAGGGCGCAGTTGTGAACGGCGCGAAGGTTACGGCCACACACGTTTCCACGAATCGTCAATTCACAACAGTTTCAACGGGAGCGGGGGATTTCTCCTTGCGTGCGCTGCCTATCGGCATGTACGACCTCAAGGTTGAAGCTCCCAACTACCGCTCGTATGAATCCAAGGGCGTCGGCGTAAACACTGGCGCGGATACCTCGTTGGGTTCGGTTAAGTTGGAAGTGGGCGCTACCACGGAGACGGTGACCGTAGAAGGAACGGCTCCGCTCATCGAGGCCACAACCCAGCAGATTACGAACACCTTCGACGCGCAGAAGACCGCCAGTCTTCCAGTCGGAAATACTTTCGACTCTCTCGCCCTGTTTGCTCCGGGCGTTGCCAGTGCGGGCGATGCTGGGTTCAGCAACAATAACGGTGCTGAATTGGCCGTCAACGGACAGCGTGCGCGTTCGAACAACTTCCAAATCGACGGTCAGAACAACAACGACAACTCCATTGGTGGACCGCAGATCTTCTTTGGAAACCAGGACGCGATTGCAGAACTCCAAGTGGTCACAAACTACAGCGCCGAATATGGCCGCAACATGGGCGCGGTGGTGAATTACATCACGAAGTCGGGTACCAATCAGTTTCACGGTACCGCGTTCGAGTTCTATCAGGGCAGCAAGTTCGATTCGCTGACCAATGAGGAGAAGTCACCTTTATTCTCCGGTCCGAACGGACTGCCATTCTGCGCACCCGGACAAAGTCCTTCCAGTGGCGCTTGCGAGACTCCCGTCGTGCCGAATTTCGTCGACAACCGGTTCGGTGGCACCTTGGGCGGCCCAATTAAGAAGGACAAGATCTGGTTCTTTGGTTCGGCCAACTTCGAGCGGCAGCGCACCGGCGGACTTCCGAGTTCCAGCGCTCCGGGCTTAGTTCCCACGCCGACCGGCATCTCTCAATTGTTGGCGGCATTTCCCAACAGTCCCGCAGGGCCGTTATATAAGGCCGTTGGTCCCAGCGCGATTTCTGCCGGCAGTCCTACTTATTCCAACATCCAAAATGTTTTGGTTACCGACCAGATCGATCCCACTACTGGGTCTGCATTTGACTGCATAGCCGCGCCGACATCCCCGGGTTGCACTCCCATACAGTTCGGAGCGGTCAGCCGGTTTGTTGCTTCGCCGTTCAACGACTACGAGGCGACTGGCAGAGTGGATTTCAAGCTCACGAACAGAGATAACCTCTTTGTACGTTACGTCTTTCAGCAACAGATCAACAACGGTATCAACTTCGGCTTAGGCATCGATGTGGGTGATTGGCAGCAGATTCCGGGCCGCAATCAATCGGTTGGATTGGATTGGACTCGGAACTGGAGCAACAGTTTCGTAAACCAGGCTCGCTTCAGCTACTCTCGCGAAAAATCAATCTTCAACGAGGGTGGTTTCACGTCATGCAATTTCGGTAACCCGCTTGCTTGCCCGCCGGAAATTCTAATGTTGGGCGCTCTGCCGCAGGATGAGACCAGCTTTGGAGTCGCCGCAGGGTTTCCGCAAGGCCGCATCGTGAACGTCTACCAGGTGCAGGACAACGCATCGAAGCTGATGGGCAAGCACACGATCAAATTCGGTGGTGAGTTTGACGTACAGCGCTCGCCTAATGTCTTCTTGCCTAACAATAACAGCGTCTTTTTCTTCGGCACCTTCAGCGACCTGGTTGCCAATAATCCGCTCCAGACGCGACTCACCCAGGGAGACCCACACCTGCCCTTCCACGAGAAGGACATGGCTTTTTACTTCCAGGATGACTGGAGAGTGAAAGATAACCTCACCCTCAATCTCGGGTTACGTTGGGAGTGGTTCCAGCAGGCAATCAACTTGCTGCATGATCGGTCCGTAGCGCAGCAGACAGGTTCCAGTCCGTTCTGGGACACAACGCTGCCGCTTAGCCAAACCACCGTGCCGCACGTACCAGAGGATCTCAATAACTTTTCTCCCGTCGTGGGCTTTGCCTGGACGCCGCGCATCCTGAAAGGCATCTTCGGCGAGGACAAGACGGTCATCCGGGGCGGGTTCCGCATCAGCTATGACCCTGCCTTTTACAACATCTTCTTAAACGTCGCTACCAGCGCACCCTCGGTTAACGCGGGCCAGTTCGTTGGGCCTCTGCCCACGAGTGGCAGCTTCCTGGGACAGGATTTGTCCACCTTCCTGACTCCTTTTGTTCCAACCGGAGTCGATGCTGGAACTCGCAACCAAACAACCGTGTCTCGAAACTTTCACAACCCCTATTCAGAGCAATGGAACATCGGGATACAGCGATCAATTGGACAGAAGTTGGTGGCTGAAGTGCGCTATGTCGGAAATCATGGTGTAGGCAACTTCCAATCAATCAACGGCAACCCTGCCCTGACGCCGCTCATTGATGCGGGCTTCTCGAACGTAATTCCGAAGGGGCTTACGCCCTGCACCACGACCGGCGCTCCGGGCTCCAATGCCGGATACGTCGATTGCAACAAGCGTCGGGTTGTTGAGCGCGGCAACTTCGCGTGGTCGAAGTACAACAGTCTGCAAACAGAATTGCGGATGGCGAACTTCCACGGTGTAACAGCCACCGCTTCCTACACCTGGAGCCACACCATGGACAACGCGAGTGAAATTTACTCGACCGTTGCGGGTGGCAACACGTTGTCCTTCGCGCAGAACCCGTTCAATACAGACAGGGGCGAGCGTGGCAACTCGGGTATCGACTTCCCGAACGTGTTTGGTCTCGCTTTCATCTATGACTTGCCCATGTACAAGGGGCAACAGGGATGGAAGGGGCACGTGCTAGGCGGATGGCAGTTGAATTCAACCTATCGCTACAGCACTGGCCAGCCATACACGACCGTGCAAACTCGATTCGCGGATCCATTCTCCAGCAGTCTCTGTGATCCCACGTCTGTCCTGAGTGGCACCTACGATGCTTGCCGTCCTATCCTGAGTAATACAAGCTTGCCGCTGGACTCCGTTGGCATCTATTGCGATGGAACAGTGAATACTTGCTTGAACGGCTCGGGTGCTGCTCTTCCAATTGGCACTTTGGTTCAGTATGGAGACCCCTGCTTCGAGACCGGAACCTGTGCGGTCACTCCGATCTCGGCTGCTCACTGGATCGTCAACAACAACACTGCTGCGACGCTACTCGGCACTCCCTTTAGAGGGGTGGGTCGCGACACACTTCGTGGTCAACCGATCAGCACCGTCAACTTCGGTCTGTTCAAGAATACGAAGCTCACGGAAAAGGTCACCTTGCAGCTCCAGGCTAACGTGTTCAACCTCTTGAACACGCAATATCGCGGCACTCCGGACCCGGTTCTCGACGACGTACTCGCGGGAACTCCACCTCCCTTCCAGAGCACTGCCTATAACTTCAGCGGCGGTGGCAACAACCTGGAAGGCGGCGGTAACTCGAACGTCACCAACGATGGAATCGGGCGTCGCCGACTGACCTTGGGCGCGAAGATCATCTTCTAACCAACAGCTGTGCTCTTCTCAGGCCGGCCGAAAGGCCGGCCTTTTTTATTGCTTAATGCAAGCTGGCGAAAAAGATGAAGCCGGAGTTTTGTATGGCGGTGGCGGACTATTTGCCTAGAAACGGATAGTGGCTCGACGCGCCCATGAAGAAGAGCAGCGGCACTGACAGCCACGCGTTCGTACGGGATGCGAGGAACGCCTGCCGTGCCATGTATTTTGCCTTGTCGGGCATGGGTGTGCCGTTCTCCGCGTTAGCTTTAGTCCACTGTATGATTCGCTTCTGAATACGCCAGATCACACCCCAGACGTTCAGCATCATCACCCACCCAAGTCCGCCGCCAATGCCAATCGAGAGTAGCCGGTTGCTCTCCCATCCGCGGCTGTTCCAGGCAAGAAAAAGCCAGGTTGCGACGATCACAATGATTGCGTAGATCACGGCCAATACAATTCCGTTATCGAGGATGCCCTTCCCTGGAATCAAGCACACATACAGTAAAGCCCAAACTACGGTCCAGATCAGGAAGAAGCTGCCCATAACGCCGCCGCTGGAAGCGCCAGCATTGTGGGCGTCTGTGCCAACAATGTTGCCCCAATAGGCCCCGCCCGCCAGAACCGTCACCAGCGCCGACCAGCGAAACCACGACAACGCGCGCGGCATCAGAGTGGTCACCACCTTGCCGCGAGTGGGGGCGTCTAATTCCTTCAGAAAGGGGACGTTCACCAGGTTGAAAAAATAGAGCAGCCCAATCCACATGATGCCGGCGAGAAAGTGCAGCCAGCGGATGAGGATCCATAGGGTGGCGTCGCCGGCAGGCAATGTGAAGACAGCGTAACAGTGCAAACTGTGCATGAGAGTCCCTCGTGTCAGTAGGTCAGATTACGGAGCGGATTGTACAACACAGGCCCAAAGCGCCCAGCTGTAGTTGAAAACTCGCGGACTAGGCCGTATCGTACAAAGGTTGGCTATGGGGGCTCGATTGCCCCGATAGCATGGGCTCAAAGCTATTCCCCTGGTTTCCGATCCAGCAATATGGATTGGAGCAACAGTGGGGGCGGTTCACTCAAAGCAAGGAGATCGGCAGATGGAAACCAAGCCGGCGCAAAATATTCAGGATTCCTTTCTCAACGCAGCTCGCAAAGAAAAATCCAATATCACCATTTATCTGATTAGCGGCGTGAAGCTGACGGGCCGTATCCGCTCTTTTGATAAATACTCGGTTGTGCTCGAGACCAACAACCAGGAGCAGTTGATTTTTAAGCACGCAATTTCCACGGTGGTCATGGGAAGAGGCATACACGCCAGCCACTCGGAGCCGCGACCTGCCGCTTCGGCGCAAGGCGTTGTGACCGAAACGACACCCGCGTCAGGCACGGAAGGATAGGCATTCTTCGGTTTGCAGAGCAAAGGGTTCAGATCCTCCAGGGGCGAAGACGACCTCCGCAACACAGCCCGGAATGTGCCTGTCCGCCGAGGCCCAATCGAACGTGCGTTTCTGGTTGGATTGGAGTATCGGGCCCGTCGCAAACCGGGCGCCGTTAAGGGTGCCCTCACGCCGGGAGCTCAGGTGGCGAGGGACACCGCCCTTGCCAAGTCGAGTGCGGCGCAGCCTTCCCATGCGCCCGAGTTCACCGCGCGCGAGTCTCTGGACGAATTACGCACCCTGACGGGCAGTGCGGGTGCCGAGATTGCCGGTGAATTTCTGCAGCGCCGCGACCGTCCCGACCCAGCGACGTTGATCGGGCGCGGCAAGCTTGAGGAAATCGCCGGCGCAGCCGCATCTGTTTCCGCCGACCTCATCATCTTCGACCACGATCTTTCCCCCTCTCAGCAGCGCAACATCGAGAATGAGGTGCACACGCGCGTGGTCGACCGCACCCAACTGATCCTGGACATTTTCGCCCGCCACGCAAAAACGCGGGAAGGTCAACTGCAGGTTGAACTCGCCCAATTGGAATACATGCTCCCGCGATTGGGCGGCCGTGGCATCGAAATGTCGCAACTCGGCGGCGGCATCGGTACCCGGGGACCTGGCGAAACACAGCTGGAAACCGACCGTCGCAAAATCTACCGGCGTATTCGCCACGTAAAAGAGCAGATCGAGAACGTGCGCCGTATCCGCGCACAGCAGCGCCAGCGGCGGGAGTCCGTACCTATGGCCACCATCGCCCTGGTCGGCTACACGAATGCGGGAAAATCGACTCTCTTCAATGCGTTGACCCAGGCAAACGTTCTGGCATCATCGAAAATGTTCGCCACCCTCGATCCCACTATCCGCGCGGTGGAACTGCCTTCCCGACGCAAGGTGCTGCTCTCTGACACCGTGGGATTTATCCGCAACCTTCCGCACACGCTGGTCAGCGCATTTCGCGCGACTCTGGAAGAAGTGCAACGTGCGGCTCTTGTCCTGGAGGTTTCGGATGCAAGCAGCCCGCTCGCGGCCGAACAGCATGCGCAAGTTGAGCTGGTTCTTAAAGAACTCGAAGCTGACAAGAAGCCCCGCTTGCAGGTGGTGAACAAGATCGACCTGCTGCCTGCGGCGAGGCGCGACGATTTGCGCGACGACGTGACGACAGTGCACGTTTCCGCCGCAAAAGGGATTGGTATTACAACTCTTCTGGATGCGATCGACCGCGAATTGGAAGAGGATCGGGGCAGCCGCGTGCATCTGCGTGTACCGCAAAAAGAGGGTAAGCTGCTGGCCATGCTTCAGGCACAATCGCGAATTTACTCGCGTCAATTCAGGGACGGGGTTGTGGAACTGGAAGCCGAGGCGCCGCAGTCGCTTTTGCGGAAAATGAAGCAGTTTGTCGTCAGGAATCAATGAGCCGCTAAGAAGTCCTCGGTCGCTTCTTCATCGCCCGCACCTTGTTGGCAATTGAGAAGTAAGCCTGCCGCGCAGCTCCGGGCTGTTCAAGGTGAGTCAGAAACAGATGACGCACCGCCGTGCGCGTGAGCCGACCTTCCAGATAAGCATCGTAAATGTCGGTACCCAGAAGGTCACCCAGGGTCTGGGTCACATAATCAAATTGCTTTCCCGTGGAGAGCACGCCGGATTCGATCGGAGTGGGGACTGCTGAATAATGTCCTGTTTTGAGTTCGTACTCGCGATGAAGAACCAGAAAGTCAACCGTCGTCATCAGTTGGACGACATTAAAGCCGGTATGCGCGAGCACATCCTCAGAGGTCTCGTCGTACAGTTTGTAGAGATCACTTTCCCGCAGGGGCGCCCGCGCGGGATATAGAGCGCGCGATCCGACATAAGCAAGCGCATTCTCCAGCACGCGGCTATAGAACGCGTCGGCCGGTGCGAGAGGCGTTAGGACGTGGCCGTTGAGACGTTTAGGAAGCGCGCGGCACGCGTGATGCAGGAACCTGGCCACTTCCTCAGCCGCATACATCATCTTTAGTTCGCGAATGTAGAAGGCATTGATCTGTGGCAAATAGGCGCTGCCCTGGTCCTCTACCTTGCGCAGCATCGCCTTCTTCTCTTCATCGCTGAAGCCCTTACGCGCGAGCAGCCGGCGCAGCAGCGCATCTGACGACCGGCAATACACTTCCGGCATTAGATCGACGAGGAAACGCGGCTGCGTGGTGTTGTGGGAGGAGTACCGATTGATGTCAAGAAACCGCAAAAGTCCGTCGATCAGGTTGTAGATGGTTGGGCCAAGGTCCGGATTACCAGCACCTTCGCGGCTCCATCGATCAAGACAGAGCCGGTAATTCTCGTACTTCTCGAGAGGCGTGGCGTTGAAAACGCAGATTACATCGTCGCTGACTTGCACCGCTTCCACATGCTCGCTCTGCTCGCCGGCAGCACGCCAATAGAGCGCGTCAACGTTTTGCAGAATAGTCAGCATTTCTGCAGTGGGCAGTTGTGCCCTGAGAAGTTTTGGCAGGTGCTCGGGAGCGAGATGCGATTCACCAAAGAGCACCACGATAATAGCATCGGGATGACGCTCGCGGATTTCCACAATCATGTCCGATGCATGGCGATCGCGGGCAGCGATCTTGCGCAGGTCTTCTCGGGGAATACAATCGAGGCCGTACACTTTCGCCGAGCAGTCACGGGCAGTTTGCAGCAGTTCATAGAAGGGCTGCCAGTCGTATCCCCAATCCAGGTCGAAGCGGATGCGCGCCCGTAGCTCATGCTCGTCAATCTCTTGCTGCATCCACTCGTCGAGAATGTGCTGGTCGCGTGAAAAAACCGTTTCAACCCCGAGAATCACCGGCCGGGTACCGTTTGTGCACAGGTTGCGAAGCAGGGCAGCGGCGAACAATTGTGAAGCCGGCAGAGCGTGGTAATCGCCAACGAGGAGAATATCGGCTCGGCCAAGGGCTGCGTCGACCTGTTCACGGCTCAAAACCGACTTGTAGTTTCGGAAAGCCTGACTGAAAGCTTGCAGGTACTTGCGGCGGCTATTCGGGTCATTGGCGCGGATTTCCCGCTCCACGCCCACCAGCGCCTCGAGCTGTGCGGCGCTGCGACGGGACCGTAAGCTCGCCGGGCTGGCCATCGTGATTTAGATGCTCCCTTCCTGTATTCGGCTGGGCCACTTGACTGGCCGGGCAGACGCCCCTATCCTCAACATTTCGAGGTGCTTAGCTGCGGATGTCCACAGCTGCCCGCCTTGTCGACCGGAAACTGTGCCAAACCCGCCGACAAACCTCATCATCGCGACCACCGGCGCCAGCGGGGCGCTATTCCTGCGAGAGTTGTTGCTGGCGGTTGATCGCGATCGGCGAATCACAGCCGTAAATTTTGTCGCCTCCGACAGCTCCCTCCGCGTGATGGCCGAGGAACTCGGGCTCCAAGGCCGATCCAGGCTTGTCGACCAACTCCTCGGTAAGGAGTCGGCCAAAGTCCACCAGCAATCGAACGACGACATTGGCGCGAACATTGCCAGCGGATCCTATCCCGCGGACGCCATGATCGTTCTGCCGTGCAGCGTCGGTACCCTGGCGCGAATCGCGAATGGCATCGCCTCGCAGTTGATCGAACGCGCCGCGGACGTATGCCTCAAAGAGCGCCGCCCTTTGGTTCTTTGCGTGCGTGAGACACCCCTCAACAAAATCCACATCCGCAATATGTATCGAGCCGCGGATGCCGGGGCGACCATCTTCCCGCTGATTCCAGCCTTCTACTTTCGTCCTGCTTCGGTTGAGGAGATTGCGCGCGAGTTCGCTTACCGCGTGCTCGCACACCTCGGCCTCGCGCAGCCGGACGCATATCGCTGGAAAGGCTGAAACACCAGTCTAAGAAGCTGCAAGTACAGGGGATAGATAGCGTCCGGACATGCCCCGTAGGAGTGAAATTGGAGATTTCCAGTGTCGGTACGCTCAGAATTCGGTGCAGTTTTGTGAGCGGAAATACTGCCGGAATGTCGGCGTTAACTCTCGCGATGCCTTGTCCAGAGCCGATTTGACTCAGCTCTGGTTTTTTACTAAGGTGAAACTACACCGGAAAGGAGGTGGTCTGATGACAAGTTCTGAAGGCAGTAGTAGGTGGTACAAAAGACCAGGTGAGGTGGCTGAGACTTAGAGCAGGTCGCTCTAAGCGGGGCTCCCAAAGGCGTTAGGCTTGGAAAAGTCGTTCGCCACAAGGAGCTACAGCCCGCACACTAACCGGTGAGTTTGGATTCGATCCGCCCGGCGTTTAGGTCGCGCCGGGACCCGGAGTTGCCGTAAGAGGCCACGTAGAGTGACCACCTCTTGGTCAATCCCAAACAGTCCACCGGGCGGCCCGTGTATGACAACATGCACGGGCCGTTCTGTTTGTGGACTCGAAAGCTCGAAGGTACCCGCGCATTTCTAAAACCAGTATCATTCTTTCAACTCCTTTATGGCCGCTCCCGATCCCCAGCAAGAACGCCAGCGCCTGATTCGGTATTACGCCAGCCTTTCCGACCGGGAGTTGGAAAAATTGGCCAAAGATGCGGACTCGCTTACCGAGTTGGCGCGTGAAATCCTGGAAGACGAACTCGATCGCAGAGACCTGGACGAGATTCCCGAACCTACGTTGCAAGCGCAGGAACAGCCGCGAATGCGGGAACTGATAACCATTCGCGCATTCCGGGATCTTCCGGAGGCGTTGCTGGCCAAGGGCATACTGGATTCCGCGTCCATCGATTCGTTTCTCAGCAATGAGAACCTGGTCCGGCTGGACTGGTTCATCTCGAACTTCGTGGGAGGCATCCGGCTGCAGGTCGCCTCTGAGGATGCCGAAGCTGCCAATGCATTGTTGGACCAACCTATCCCTGAGGAGTTCGAGATCGAAGGTGTGGGCGACTACAAGCAACCGCGGTGCCCCAAGTGCTACTCGCTGGACATCAGCTTTGAAAATCTGAATAAGCCGGTGGCCTATGCCAGCGCCTATTTAGGCGTGCCGATCCCGTTGGAGCGCAAATCGTGGAAATGTTTTACCTGCGGCCGGCGCTGGGTCGAGGACGACATTCAGACAGACGAGTCTTAAGCTCGCCGTGCCCGATCGCTCTCGTAACCTTTGCGAATGACGTCGGCGGTATCCGGTGCAAGCTTCAGGTCGGGCAGTTCCTCGGGACTAAACCAGCGGACCTCTGCGGCATCGCCGGACGCCTGCAAAGTTCCATTGATGCGGCGGCAGAGGAAGTCAATCAAGACGTAGTGATAAAGCACCGCGTTCGAATCGTCGCGCAGCACGCGATCGTACACGCCCAGCAGTTCCGCGGGCTCGACTCGCAGGCCGGTTTCCTCGCGAGCTTCGCGCATCACGCCTTGGCGAAGAGTCTCTCCCACTTCGAGGACGCCACCGGGGATCGACCACTCGCCTAGTAGTGGTGCATGTCCCCGCTTGATCAGGAGAACGCGGTCGTTCTCGATGACGATGGCACCGACTCCGACAAAGGGCATTTTAGGGTATTCGCGTTGCATCGGTCAGGCCGGGCTCAACTTTCGGTCTCCCTCGAACCGTCACGAAGTCCACTACGTGAAGAAGGCTCGCGGAGCGACATCCACGATTTTCCACTGTTTGCCGTTCCAGGCTGTGGCGAAGCGTAATTGCGACTGCTTGCTGGAGTTGGGGTCGGCGCCGCCAGAAATTGCGCTCAGCTCGAAATCGACGATCATGACGCCATATTTCTCCTGCATCGCGACCTGCGCGATGTGGTAGTGCACGCGAAAGCCGTCGTAATGCTCGAACAAAGCGGCGATTTGATCGCGGAAGACCGGGTAATCGGGCATTTGGCTGGCGTCGAACAGCTTTAGAAATTTCCGCAGATTGCCGGACTCCAAGGCCTGGCCCAGGTCGTCGAGGACCCGGGTTCCATCGGCATCGGTAAAGGTTGGGACAATGGATGGCGCAGGAATTGTCGCGTTGGGCGCCTTTTGGGCAAACGCTGCCGGCAAGATTGCAGTGGCGATGCTCATCGAGAGGCAAAAGAGAATTCTGCGGCACGCAATGCGGTAAAAGAGTTTCCACCTGCCCGAGGTAGGGAGACGGGATTGCATCGGTCGGCCCCCAGTATCACAACACAAATCCCGGCTGGGAACAATCGCCGAGACAGCCGTTTCCAGCCGCAATCTAGACGCGCATAACCGGGCCACCCTGTTTTCAAAGTTCGGGTCCCAGTCAAGCTGTTCTCCGGCCGCCCGTTCTGCATCTAAAATGACCGCATGGCACTGGAAGAATACAAGCGCAAACGACGCTTTGAAGAGACACCCGAGCCACCTCCGAAAGTAGAAAAGAAGTCGGCTCATCGCTTTGTTGTGCAGAAGCATCGCGCCTCTCACTTGCATTACGACTTCCGCCTGGAGATGGAAGGGGTGCTGAAATCGTGGGCGGTGCCCAAGGGACCGTCGCTCGATCCCGCGGACAAGCGGCTCGCCATGCAGGTGGAGGATCATCCGGTCTCGTATTTCGATTTCGAAGGCATCATTCCCGAGGGCAATTACGGCGCCGGCACAGTGATGGTTTGGGACGTCGGCACATGGGAACCGCTTTCCCCAGTTCCGGTGGACGGCGAATACAACCCCGGCACCGACTCCGAAGCCTCGGCCATGCTGGCGAAGGGTGATCTAAAATTTCGGCTGAATGGGAAAAAACTTAAAGGAGATTTCGCGCTGGTGCATATCCGTTCGCGGCGCTCGGGGACGAAAGGCAACGAGTGGCTGCTGATCAAGAAACGCGACAATCATGTCGTTGAAGGCTACGACATCGAGAAGCAAAACACTTCTGTCCTGAGCAAGCGCACTATGGCCCAAATCGGCGGCGATGAGAAATCAGCGGAATGGGAGAGTGACCGCCCCGCCACCCGCGGTAAATTGAAGGCGCCCTGGCTGGCGGATACTCTCCGAAAGCTCGACGAAAAGAAGAAAAGCACGAAGGCCAAGGCCAAAGTTCCAGCAAAGTCGCGCCCCGAAGCGCCGGCGGAAAAGGAAAAAAAAACGCTGAAATCAGGCCGGAGAGTGAGCTAGCATTCTCCAAATCTCAAGCCCGTGCTGACAGTCGCGGCAAGTCCGGAGGAGCCTCCCACGCCGCGTCCGCTGATGTACCTTGCGTTAAGGACCTCAAAGGCGTGCGGCGGTCAGAGATGCCCGCCAGCATCCGTCCTATGCTGGCGATGCCGACAGAAAAAGCATTTGATAATCCCGATTGGGTCTTTGAAATAAAGTGGGATGGCTATCGAGCAGTCGCGTTCATCAACGACGGAAGGCTGCGCCTAGTCTCGCGCAATCACAACGACCTGACATCGCAATATCCTGAGATCGCACAATTTCCCCAATTCGTCCGCGCGAAACGCGCGGTCATCGACGGCGAGGTGGTGGCGCTCGACGAGCAGGGCCGCCCCTCGTTCAGCCTGATGCAGCAAAAGACCGGCTTTCGTCCTGGCGGGCATCGAATTCCGGGACGCAAAGGAATTCCCATCCTGTACTACGCTTTTGACCTGATCTGGGTGGATGGATACGACTTGCGCAAGGTCAATCTGGAAGAACGCAAGCGCGCGCTGGCCGCACTGATCGCCGATGGTGGCCCTCTCCGTTACTCAGATCATTATTCGGCCAAAGGCAAAGCGCTTTATGAGGTTGCGCGGGAGAAGGGGCTGGAGGGAATTGTCGCCAAGCGGCGCAACAGTTGTTACGAGGAGCGGCGCAGCAGCGAATGGCTGAAGATTAAAATCACGCGCCGCATCGAATGCGTGATCGGCGGCTACACCGAACCTGAGGGCAGCCGGGAGTATTTTGGATCCATCATTCTCGGCCTCTACGACAAGCAAGTGCGGCTGATTCCGGTGGGGCAGGCCGGCAGCGGCTTCGATCAGAATAGCCTGCGCGACATGTGGAGCAACTTGAAGAAGCTTGAGACCAGTCAGAACCCGTTCCAGCGGAAAGTGGACTCGGGAAGACGAAACCACTGGATCAAGCCCGAGCTAGTTGCGGAGATCAAGTTCACGGAATGGACGCATGAAACGCACGAAGGCGGTCTGAAGTTGCGAGCCCCCGTGTTCATGGGATTGAGAACCGATAAATCGCCGCAGGAGTGTACGTTCGAGGAGACGATCACTCCCGATGTGTAACCAAGTCGGCGCTACTTGATTTCCTTCATCGGCAGCAATGTACCGTAGTCTCGACCGGAAGGTTCAACCGCTCTGGCAACGACGCCGGCGAAGGCGTCGCGGAATTCAGGAAATTTATTTACCAGGGCTTTAATTACCGCGACATTGGCCTGGAATGCCTGGCCCGTATTCGAGACATCGGGATACTGGAACTTTGCGACAAGATCCAGGTCATTGCCTACAACCAACGGAAACACAGTTGTGACTTTGTAGGTTTGCCCGGCTGCCGGAAGTTCAATGGCTGGGCCGCCCCCGCTGGGTAAATCGCTAGGCTTCACAGTCTCAGCTTCTTCGTAGAGCTTGTCCGTGGCCAGAGTGCTCATGAAGTCGACGGGCGTGAGCAACTCATGTGCTTCCATGAAATAGAACCAGGCGTTGTGAGTTTGCCCCTTGGCCTTGTATTGGCGCGCCTGCTGCATGAACCAGTTGCCGTCGTGGCCGGACACTTGCGCGGGCTTCGCGTAGAATCCACCCAGCTTCCACTGCGCTCCGGCCTGTTCGAGAACAAACGACAGTGTGTACGGCGCCTTGCTGCCGGCGACATCGAGAATTGCTATTCCGTAAGTGCCGGGCGACAGATTTGGGATCACAAATACCGCGCTGTTCGCGGTTTGACCATTCGCGCCAAAAACTCCGCAGAAGAACTCCGCCCGTTGCACGGCTTGTGGCGCCTCTTCCTTGAGAAGATAAACCGAGCGAGGAGTGGCTGACGCTCCTGCGAAGTTGGCTTGATTGTCACGAACCGCGGCTTCCACGCCGCCGAAGCTGGAAGCGAGACTGGGAATCGCATTCTGCTGCAGAGAGGCTGTGTCCCCCTTGGACGCCATATCGAAATACTTTTTGGCGGTGGACTCGAGGGCAGAGCGGGTGGCCGCATCCATGTCTCCTGCACCCATGCAGCTTTCAGCCAGGGCGTTCGACTGCAGGACAAAGATGCACAACGACATAGCTAGCAACCATAAGCAACTTACAGCCTTGGAAATCCGTCCCGTCCCGAGCCCAAATGGATTGGTCATAACCACCTCTTGGAATTCCTCCCGCGCATTGTACGATGCGTCGAGACTATGAGCAGTATAGTTGCAAGAACGGCCGTCAAAACGCGTTCTGTAGATACGGACGGCGGACATACCGGGCGAAGATGCTACAATTTTAAGGTCGGACCTGATCGCCGGCCTATCTACCTCCGAAAAAGATCCTGTGGGCTTTGTTATGAAAGTAATTCCGGGTAAATTGACACCCGTCTTCCTCGTGGTTTTCTTATTCGGAGCGTTATATGCGGCCTCAGGGCAGCAGCCTGCAAACAAGAGTCATCGGAAAAAACCCGCGGTAGCGCCAGTGCAGCCGGCACCCCCGCCGGGCCCGCTTCAGCCGCTTACATTGGACCAATTGCCGGCCGTAGCGCCACAGGTCAATTATCAAAGTGGTCAGCTGGTAGTGATCGCACAAAATTCAACGCTTGGCGATATCCTGCGCGCGATTCATAAGCAGACGGGAGCCGCGGTAGATGTTCCTGCGAACGCCACCGAGAGAGTGGTGGGACGATTCGGCCCCGCTCCGGCTCGGGATGTGATCGCTTCACTACTCAATGGATCGCATTTCAATTACGTGGTACTGGGTTCGGCGACCGATCCCAACGCTGTCTCTCAAGTCATCTTGACGCAACGGACGGGGGGCGCGAGCCCGCCGTCTAATACCGCGAGCGCGCAGCCGGCGATGTATCCGCCAGGACAGGTCAACCCTGCTCTCGCCCAGGCTCAGCAAGACGCTGCCGACGCTAACGCAGACCAACCCGATATGAGCACGGAGACCCCGGGCGTGGAGGCCGTCGAGGATAATACGAATGGCGACCAGGAACAGCAACAGGCTGACAATCCTCAGGAAGGTTCACCGCAAGGAGTACCGCAGCAAGGACAGGTGAAGACCCCGGAACAGCTCCTCCAGGAACTGCAGCAACAGCAGCAACAACAACAGTTGATGCAGCAGCAACAGCAGCAACAAGGGCAGCCCGGTCAACCGGGTGTATACCCCGGAGGCCCGCCGGTCCCCCGGCCGCCAGAGCCGCACTAAGGAGACGGGAGAGCCGCAAGCAGCAAAGCCAGCCTTCTCCCACAGCTTCTTAAATCCTTAAGAAATGAATGAGTTCCGGAAAGGCGAGAAGCGCAGGCATCCGCCTGGCCAAAGCCTGGCGCCTAGTCTCCGCTGGCATGGGTCTGGACCAAGGTCGCGGAGGAGATGGGCGTAACCAGACGAGGCGTCGTCCGCTGTCCCATGCTGTTCAGCAGGACGGTCACAGTGGCAAAAGTAAGGAAAACTCCAAGTCCGACGGCACTTAAGGCGGTTAGCAGAAGCAGCAGAGAGCCCAACAGAGCGTTCACTTTGTCCCCGTCCCCGGTACCTATATGCGGCGGTTCTAGGATGCTCCGACTTCCACTCGGGATAGCCGGAATTCAGCCCTTAGATGCCCGCTCACGAGTCTCAATCTACCCGCGTTGACGCTGCGCGCTATTAACGACTAAGATACGTGAGTAGAACCGCGCACTCTTAATTTCCAACAAATCTGGGGATCCGTCCACATTACCAAGGTGCAGTAAACACCCGTTCCAAATGGCTATCACCAAGATTTCGGTGCGCGGGGCGCGCCAGCACAACCTCAAGAATATCGACGTTGAGATCCCGCGGAATACGCTCACTGTTATCACCGGGCTGAGCGGTTCAGGCAAGTCTTCGCTGGCGTTTGACACCATTTATGCGGAGGGGCAACGGCGCTACGTGGAAACGCTGTCGGCCTATGCGCGACAGTTTCTGGATCAGATGGAGCGACCTGATGTCGATGCAATAGATGGACTTAGCCCGTCTATCTCTATCGAGCAGAAGACCACCAGCCGAAGTCCGCGGTCTACCGTCGGCACGATTACCGAAATTTACGACTATCTTCGACTTCTATTCGCCTCCATCGGAGTGCCCCACTGTCCCAAGTGCGGCAGAGCAATAACCCGCCAGTCGGCTGACCAGATAGTGCAACGGATCATGTGCTTGAAGCCCGAGGAGCGAGTCATGGTCATGGCGCCGATCGTTCGCGGCCGCAAAGGTGAGTTCAAGAAAGAAATGGAAAAGCTCGCGCAACATGGCTTCACCCGCGCTCGGGTGGATGGGGAACTGGTGAACCTGGAAGACGATCTGCAACTGGACAAGCGGAAGAACCACACCATCGAGGTAGTGGTTGACCGGCTGCTCGTGAAGCCAGGCATTGAACATCGGCTCGAGATGTCAGTGGGCCTGGCGATGAAGCTCGCGGGCGGACTGGTGCAAGTAGCGGTAGTGGGTGGCGAAGAGAGTCTCTATTCGTCGCGACTGGCTTGCCCGGATTGCGGCATCAGCGTTCCGCAACTGGAGCCCCGTTCCTTTTCGTTCAATAGCGCCTACGGCGCCTGCCCCGAATGCCACGGTTTGGGCAGCCGTTATGATTTCGATCCCGCGAAGATCATTGTGGACTGGTCAAAACCCTTGCTTGAAGGAGGCTTGGGCCCGGGTTCCGCATCGCAGAACCTCATCCACATGCTCCAGATCACAGCTTCGGCGTACGGGTTCGATCTGGGGACGCCGTTCGAGAAGTTGCCGGACAAGATTCAGAATCTGATTTTGTATGGCGAAGCTGAGCGCGGCGGCAAGACTGGTTTTCGCGGCGTCGTGTCGTATCTGAAGCAGGTCATGGACGATTCCACCTCTGAGACGTATCGGGAATACCTGCTGGATTACATGTCGGCGACAGCGTGCCCCGCGTGTCACGGAAAGCGGTTACGACCGGAGAGCCTGGCGGTCAAGGTGAACGGTTTTTCGATTGCTAATTTCACCGAATTGCCGGTATCGCGAGCGCTGGAAGTGGCGCGACGGATTCACCTTACTGGGCGGGATGAAGTGATCGCCGGCCGGATCGTACACGAGATTGTGGAGCGACTTCAGTTCCTGAATGCAGTGGGACTGAATTACATTTCTCTGGACCGCTCGGCAGCGACACTGTCGGGAGGAGAGGGGCAGCGTATTCGCTTGGCGACACAAATTGGTTCCAAGTTGAGAGGCGTTCTCTATGTTCTCGATGAGCCTTCCATCGGACTACACCATCGCGATAATGACCGCCTCCTGCAAGCGCTGGAGGAACTGAGGGATCTCGGGAACACTGTGCTCGTGGTCGAACACGACGAGGACACGATCCGGCGCGCCGATTATGTGATTGATCTGGGGCCCGGCGCCGGACGACACGGCGGCGAACTGGTGGCATGCGGCACGCCCGAGCAGGTGATGGATGTCCCCGAATCTCTTACCGGCGCCTACATCGCGGGCAAGATGCAGATCGCGATGCTTTCGCAACGCCGTTCAGCCAACGGCGGGGCCATTACAGTGCTGGGCGCGCGTGAAAACAACCTCAAGAACTTGGATGTCACCTTTCCCCTGGGAGTCATGACGGTGGTGACGGGTGTATCGGGGTCGGGAAAGTCCACGCTGGTGAATGACATCCTTTATCGCTCGCTAGCGCGACTACTTTATCGATCCCGTGAAGAACCCGGCGCACACAAAGCCATCTCCGGGGCAGAGAAGATCGACAAAGTTATTCGCATTGATCAATCGCCGATTGGGCGCACGCCGAGGTCGAATCCGGCTACCTACACCGGAGTTTTTTCGCAAATCCGCGATCTGTATGCCATGCTCCCGGAATCGCGCGAGCGCGGCTACAAACCGGGCCGGTTCTCGTTCAATGTTGCGGGAGGGCGCTGCGAAGCCTGCCAGGGCGAAGGTCAACGCCGGATTGAAATGAACTTTTTGCCCGACGTTTATGTGCTCTGCGAAGTGTGTGGCGGACGCAGGTATAACCACGAGACGCTGGCCGTGAAGTACAACGGCTATTCCATTGCCGACTTGCTGGAAATGCCCGCATCGGATGCGCTGCAAATTCTTGAGAATATTCCGCAGGTCAAACAGAAGCTGCAGACGTTAGTGGATGTGGGATTGGGCTACATACACCTGGGGCAGTCGGCGGTCACACTCTCCGGCGGCGAGGCTCAGCGCATCAAATTGGCGCGCGAACTGAGCAAGCGACAGACGGGCAAGACGCTTTATTTGCTGGATGAACCTACGACCGGTCTGCACTTCGACGACGTAAAGAAATTGCTGGACGTGCTGCACCGGCTCACCGACCTAGGCAACACGATCATAATCATCGAGCACAACCTGGACGTGATTCGAAATGCGGACTGGATCGTGGATCTCGGGCCTGAAGGGGGGGAAGACGGCGGTCGAATAGTCGCACAGGGCACGCCGGAGCAGGTCGCTCGCATCAAAAAATCGTACACTGGCCAGGCCTTAGCGCATCAACTGCATTCCAGCCAGAGTTTCAAGGACCGCGACGAAAATTCGACAGCTACACTTGCGAAGCGGACACAGTGATCGTCTCACCATTTGCTTTCTCATGGTTCGAAGACCCCGTCCTGCGGTGGCGATTGGGTCGATTGAAAAATCGCGTGCGATCATTTTGACATCCATTAATTAGGTTCCATATTGGCTTCTCCGCCAAACCCGTCTTTTGATCCACTCTTGCCGGGCGATTCCGGCGAGCCTGGCCGCGAACTCGCGCCGGGTGGTATCCATCATCCGATCTCGGCCTCAAGGACTCCGGACGAAAACCCGGCCTGGTCGGGGTGGGAAGTCTTTGCCCTTGCAGGCGTGACGCTGGCCACGATATTCGTGTTTCTACTGGCCACGACTTTTGTTGCGCACCAATTCATCTTCCCGAAGGTCTCACTTCAGGAACTGGCGAAATACCCGGGCTTGGTGGTGGTTTCGCAGTTGCTGGCATACGTGGTGGTCTTGGGATTCATGTACCTTCTGGTGGTACGCGAAAGCGGGCAGAATTTCTGGAAGTCGGTGCGCTGGAACTTTCCAAGGAATTGGAGGGCGTACCTGTTCGCCGGAGTTTTGTTGTCTATAGGACTCCAGTTATTTGCTCATTTGCTCCCCATTCCCAAAAACTTGCCCATGGATCAGTTCTTTCAAACCACCAACGAAGCCTATTTGCTGTCAATTTTCGGCGTAACTTTTGCGCCGTTGCTGGAAGAACTGTTCTTCCGGGGTTTTTTGTACCCGGTGCTGGCGCGCAGAACGGGAATGGCTGTGGGAGTGCTGCTCACGGCAGTAGCCTTCGCGCTGCTGCACGGGGCGCAGTTAAGTTTTTCCTGGGGCCCGGTATTGGTGATCTTCATCGTGGGCCTGGTCTTGAGCCTGGTTCGTGCCCTGACGAAGTCGGTGGCTGCGGGGCTGCTCATTCACATCGCATACAACGGAACGCTTTCGTTCATCATGTTTGTCGCGACTGGCGGGTTTCGTCACTTGGAACGACTCAATCAGTAGGGTGTGGCGGACTTCCCCGGGGGGTGGCGGCGGCTCGTGTTATCGTAGGGATTCATGCTCACTGCGCGCCAGGAATTGCTGCGGCTGCTCGCCCAAAAATCATTCCGCCTGGGCCAGTTCACTCTTTCTTCGGGAGTGAAGAGCGATTACTACGTCGACTGCCGGACGACGACTCTGGACGCGCGAGGTTCGCAGCTTACCGGTCAAGTCTTTCTGCAGGAGATCAGGGCCCAGGGCTGGAAGCCGGACGCCATCGGGGGACTCACCATGGGCGCCGATCCAATTGTCGTGGCGGTGACGGTCACTAGCGGGGCTTTGAACGGCTTTTTAGTGCGCAAGGCGGAAAAGCAGCATGGTACCGGGCGACGCATTGAGGGGTTTGCGGAAAAGGGCGCCAAGGTGGTGATTGTTGACGATGTGTGTACGACCGGGGCGTCGACCATTCAGGCGATTGAAGCGGCGCGTGAATTTGGCTTCGACGTGATTGGCGTGATGTGTTTGGTGGAGCGCGAAGAGGCGATGGGAAGGGCCAATGTAGAAAAAGCGGCGATGCCGGCACTATTTATCTCCATTTTCATGGCCAGCGAAGTTCGCCAGGAACACCTGTTTCAGAACGACGAAACCGCGCCGGTCGCCTTTGCTGTCGCTGCCGTTTGCGAGATCTGCGGACGTCCAGCGGTCACCAACGTGCCCCGTCGGCTTTGCGCAGCGCACGCGAATAGCTGAGAAATCCTGTAGCGAGCAATGATCCAGACTCTTGAATGGACGGAATCCGGGGTACGCTTTATCGATCAAAGAAAGCTGCCCGCAGAAGAAACGTACGTGACCTGTAGCTCGTACGAGCATGTGGCGGATGCCATCCGCAATATGGTGGTGCGGGGCGCGCCAGCGATCGGTGTAGCCGCCGCGATGGGGATTGCACTGGGGGTAAAGAAGTCGAAGGCCGAAACTGGGGCCGACCTGAAGCGCGACTTCGACCAGATCTGCGACGTGATCGGAAAGACGCGTCCAACGGCCGTGAACCTGTTCTGGGCCATCCGGCGCATGAGCGACAAGTTCGAGTACTTGCGCATGCGGCCGATTCCGCAGATCAAGCAGGCACTGATCGACGAAGCCAAACAGATGCATGCCGAGGATATTGCGGCAAATCAGGCAATGGGCCGCTACGGCGCTGTGTTAATGCCCGCTTCGGGAGGAGTGCTCACGCACTGCAATGCGGGCGCATTGGCAACTGCCGGATACGGCACCGCGTTAGGCGTGATCCGGGCAGCTGTCGAACAAGGAAAGAAAATCCACGTCTATGCCGACGAGACCCGCCCGTTCCTGCAAGGCTCGCGCCTGACGGCCTGGGAGCTGACGAAAGACGGAATCCCGACCACCGTTATTTCGGACAACATGGCGGGAGCCATGATGAGCCAGAAAAAAATCGAGGCGATCGTGGTGGGCGCAGACCGAATTGCCGCTAACGGAGATGTTGCCAATAAGATTGGAACCTACACGGTTGCGGTCTTGGCAAAGGAGCACGGCATTCCCTTCTATGTCGCTGCGCCTTTTTCGACCATCGACCTGCACACTCCCGATGGCAGCAAAATTCCCATCGAGCAGAGAAGCCCGCAAGAAGTGACCCATTTTGCCGGCCAACAGATCGCACCGCAGGGTGTCTCGGTGGAAAATCCAGCCTTTGACGTGACGCCCGCAAGATATGTGTCCGCTATCATTACAGAGAAGGGAATCGCGCGCGCGCCGTACACGGAATCTCTGCCGAAACTCGCGGGCGAGCCGACGACGGTCGCCCAGTCGCAGCGCTGAAGGTAAACCGAGCAGAGAGCGTTGCAGGCAAGACGCGAAGAACAGGTAAAACCTCATCATCACTCATGTTTGCTGTATCCCAGTCTTTACAAACCTTTACTAGCGGCGGAAAAGACATCCGGCTGGACTGTTTTATTCCTCGCGGTGCTGATGGCCAGCGTTTTCCCGCAGTGATATCGCTGCACGGCTCCGGCGGAGGTCACGCCACCATGTCACAGCCCGCAGAGCAGCTTGCGAGTCAGGGTTTTGCCGTGTACGTGCTGCATTATTTCGATCGCACAGACACAAGTTACGCCGACAAAACGACCATTTTCCGCCACTTTCCCGTCTGGATGAAAACGCTGTGGGACGCCATCAGCGTGGTCGAGCGCCAGCCGGTGGTCAATTCCGAGCAGATTGCCTTGCTAGGCTTTTCGTTGGGCGCTTACCTGGCACTATCGGACGCGGCCATCGATTCGCGAATAAAGGCGGTGGTCGAGTTTTTCGGAGGCTTGCCGAAGGAGATGAAGCTTTTCATGCGGCGACTGTGCCCGGTGCTCATTCTGCATGGACAAGCAGATCCCACGGTTCCGGTGGAAGAGGCGTACCATCTACAGCGCGTGCTTGAGAAAAAAGGCATTCCCTATGAGATACAGATCTACCCCGAAGCAGGCCATGGCTTTACCGGGGAGACCTGGCAGGACGCGGGGCGGCGTTCGCTGGCGTTCCTGAAACGGTATCTGACACCAGCTGCCGCGTGAGGCCGCTGAACTTTCAGCATCAATCCAGCGTATCTTCAAGTGTGCAGGGAGGGACTATGCTTAGCTTTCTTGTCTGGTGCCTTCTGTTCATCCTGTGCTGGCCGATCGCCCTTCTGGCATTGATAGCCTTTCCCTTAGTCTGGTTGCTGCTTTTGCCGTTCCGCCTACTAGGAATTGCGGTACACGGGGTACTTGCGATTGTGAAGGCGGCGGTTTTATTGCCAGCACGCCTGCTGACCGCGCCTTTCCGAATTTAAGACGACTTGCGGGAGTCGAGGACTGCGATGCCTCGCCCCGAATAAGCGTGATCGAAGCGCTTCCGCTGAACAAGTTATCCTGATAGTCTTCCTCTGCCCGCTGGAGGACACCATGTTGAAGCGCCTCGCCGTTACGCTCGCAACTTTCCTGATCATTGCTTTGCCTTCCTGGGCGCAAGAAGCTGCAGCTCCCGCCCATGCGGATCATCACGCTGCGGCTGCGACGGCCACTGCCAGTGCAGAGCAGATATGGGCTGACTTGATGGCTGGGAATGAACGGTTCGTCACCGGAAAATCGAAGGCGCACCATTTAGTTGAATCCCGGCAAGCGCTCGCCCAGTCCCAGCACCCGAAAGCGATAATCCTGAGCTGCTCGGATAGCCGAGTGCCTCCCGAGCTGGTTTTTGACCAGGGACTCGGTGATCTGTTTGTAGTGCGCGCAGCCGGGAATATTGCGGACCCGATCGGTCTGGGCAGCATGGAGTATGCGGCGGAGCATCTCGGCAGCACGGTGCTGGTCGTCCTGGGCCATACGAAGTGTGGCGCTGTAACGGCGGCTTGCTCCGGCGACAAGATGCCCTCCTCAAATCTGCAGGCCATGGTGGACAAGATTTTGCCCGCCGTGAATCAGGCGAAAGCGTCAAGCAAGGGCGATGCCCTGGTAGAGCAGGCGATCAAAGACAATGTGCATCAAAGCGCAAAGGATGTTTTGGCAAACAGCGAAATCCTTCGTCACGTGAAAGACGAAGTCAAACTAACGATCTTCGAGGCGGAATATCAGCTGGACACCGGGAAAGTGGTCCGGCTGGATCAAAAATAACGCGTGCACTGCTCAGGCTGCCATCGTCTTCAGGTGGGGACTGACGATGAGACGGGCCTCGGTCGCGTGCTGGACCGCTTCCGCGGAGATTCCCGGAGCTACTTCCTCGAGCACAATGCCCTGCGGCGTCACACGCATGTAAGCCATTTCGGTGACGATTGTGTCCACTACGTGTACCCCCGTCAGGGGCAGGGTGCATTTTTTTAGAATTTTGGGTTGACCTTCGCGGGTTGTGTGCTCCATCGCGACCACAACACGCCGTGCTCCAGCCACCAGGTCCATCGCGCCACCCATTCCCTTGACCATTTTGCCCGGAATCATCCAGTTAGCGAGACTGCCTTGTTCGTCGACTTCCATCGCGCCGAGCACGCTGAGATCGATGTGTCCGCCGCGAATCATGGCAAAGGAATCGGCGCTGGAGAAATATGCGGTCCCTCTCATTTCCGTGACTGTTTCCTTGCCGGCGTTGATCAGGTCAGGGTCTTCGCTGCCGTCAAGCGGGAACGGTCCAATCCCGAGCATGCCGTTTTCACTTTGCAGAATGACGTCGATGCCCGGAGGAACGTGGTTCGCAACCAACGTAGGCATGCCAATGCCGAGGTTCACGTAGAAACCGTCGCGGAGTTCTTGGGCGATGCGCTTGACGATGCGCTCGCGTTTTTCGACATCCTTCGGAATCTTCGTTGGAGTGGCCATAGATCGACTTCTGACGCTCCTGATCGTGCGACAAGGTTCAGCGGCAACCTAAAGCGCTAGGCGCTTGTCGCCACCCTGCGCACAGTTCTCTTCTCGATTCGCTTCTCGTACTGCTCGCCCTGAAAAATCCGGTTCACAAAGACACTGGGAGTGTGGATCATGTCGGGATCGAGTTCGCCCACTTCGACCAGGTGTTCAACCTCCGCGATGGTTATCTTGGCGGCAGTCGCCATCATCGGATTGAAGTTGCGGGCAGTCTTGCGATAGACAAGATTCCCCCACTTATCCCCCTTCCACGCCTTGATGAAGGCGAAGTCGGCTTTTAGCGCGCGTTCCATGACGTAGGTGCGGCCGTCGAATTCGCGTGTTTCTTTTCCTTCGGCAACGATCGTACCCACTCCCGTGGGAGTGAAAAACGCGGGAATGCCCGCGCCCGCGGCGCGTATGCGCTCAGAGAAAGTGCCCTGGGGAACGAGTTCCAGCTCGATTTCACCTTTCAACACTTTGTCCTCAAGAAGTTTATTTTCGCCGACGTAGGTGCCGATGTGTCTGCGCATTTGCCCGGCGGAAAGCAATAATCCGTTGCCAAAGCCGTCGACCCCGGCATTGTTGCTGATGGTGGTGAGGTTTCGCGTACCTTTCTTGACCAGCGCGCGAATGAGGTTCTCAGGGATTCCGCAGAGGCCGAAACCACCGAGCATAATCACCGCACCGTCAAACATGTCGTGGATGGCCTCGTTAGCATTGGCGACCACTTTGTGCATAAGGATGGATTGTAAATGAAACTTTCGGGGAAGCGCATCACGACGTCAGTTGACACCTCGCCGGCGGTAAAGAACAAGGGGCAGGGCGCCGGCTAGAGGACTTCTTTCAAGCTGTTTTTTACTTTTCGCGGTGGGTTCTTCTTGAAGCGATGAGCGCGTTCGAATTCCTTCTCGAGTTCGCGTGAGCCGAGGTTCTCGCGCAGATGCGAGAGGCTTTGCTCCATGCGCAACAGGGCTTCGCGCAGATTTTCCTTGTTGGTGATGGCAATATCACGCCACATGGAGTAAGGGCTGGCAGAAATCCGGGTCATCTCGCGCAAGGCGCGTCCGCCGGTTTCGAGCAAGGGCACATCTTCCCCAAACTCGTCGACCAGGGCCGCGGCAAGAGCGGTGGAGATCATCTGGGGCAGGTGGCTGATCCATGCACAAAGCTTGTCGTGCTCGGAAGCGTCCATGGTGGCGATGCGGGCTCCGCAAATTTCTACCAGATCGAGGAATTCGGCTGCGCGACCCGCGAAAACATTTTGCCCGGGCAGGGGCGTAAACAGCCATGCTGCGCCTGCGAAGAGATCGGGATCTGCGGACTCAACTCCAGCCTGCTCTTTTCCGGCCATTGGATGTCCGGCGAGAAAGCGTTGTGCACCGTTCGAGCCAAATACCTGGCGAGCGCGCGCGACTACCTGGGCCTTCGTGCTTCCCACATCGGTGAGCAAGGTTTCCGGAGCAAGCACCGGCCCGATGCGTTCAATAAGGTCGATTATGGTGCCCACGGGAGTGGCGAGAACGATAACCTGGCTGTTGCGGATCGCGGCGGACAAATTGCTCTCGGCAACGTCGATGGCGCCCTTCTTATGGGCGCGCTCCAGAACGGGAGCACGGTCGCAGCCAACAATGCGGCCGGCGAAATTGTGTTTCTTGAGGGCCAGGCCGAACGAGCCGCCGATCAGGCCGGTTCCGATAATCGTGATCTGCCGAAGCGAAGTCATTCGAGTTGCAAAACGAACCGGAGTTCGGCCCGGCGCCGGGCCGCGAGCAAGGTTCACGGGTCGACGATTATGCCATCCTGCGTCCCACCGCGGGCGCGATCATGCGGAGTTCGTCCATGAGCTTGGCAAACTGTTCGGGAAAGAGTGACTGAGCGCCATCCGACAATGCTGTGTCTGGACTGCAATGCACCTCGATGAGTAGCGCGTCGGCTCCCGCTGCTACGGATGCGCGCGCCATGGGCGCAACCTTATCGCGGCGACCCGTACCGTGGGACGGATCGGCCGTCATCGGCAGGTGAGAGAGTTTCTTGATGATCGGAATGGCGGAAATATCCATGGTGTTGCGCGTGTAAGTCTCGAACGTGCGAATGCCGCGCTCGCAGAGGATGACCTCGTAATTTCCGCCCGCCATGATGTATTCGGCAGAAAGCAGCAGCTCTTCGAAAGTTGCGGAGATCCCACGCTTCAAGAGAACTGGCTTGCGCACCCGCCCCAGTTCGCGCAGCAAGTTGAAATTCTGCATATTGCGAGCGCCCACCTGGAGGATGTCGACATAGGGAAGCATAAGGGGGATCTGGGAGATCTCCATCACCTCACTGATGACGAGCAGCCCGTACTTTTCGCCAGCCTCTCGCATGAGCTTGAGGCCGTTTTCGCCCATACCCTGGAAGGAATAAGGGGAGGAGCGGGGCTTGAAGGCGCCGCCGCGCAGCACGCGGGCCCCCGCTTTAGCGACAGCTTCAGCGGTGGAGAACAACTGCTCGCGGGATTCGACCGAGCATGGTCCAGCCATGGTGACCACATCGTTGCCGCCGACGGCAACCTCATTGCGGAGTTTGACAATGGTGCCTTCAGGACGAAAGCTGCGTCCGGCAAGCTTGTAAGGCGAGCTGATGCGGTGGACTTCCTGCACGCCGGGCAGCAGTTCGAGAATGCGGATGTCGAAGTCGTTGCGCGACCCCACCGCCCCCAGCACAGTCTGACGAGCCCCGGTGCTGCGGTGGACTTCGAAGCCCATCTTCACCAGATGCGCAATCACCTGCTGAATCTGCTCTTCTCCTGCCGATTCCTGCATGGCGATTATCATAAAAGGCGTGTGCTATGCACTCCTGGCGCTTAAGGCTTGCTCTCACATAAGAAGATCAAGTCAATCGTTGACTTCGGATTCGAGTTCGGTGTCGCTGGCGATCCCCGTCGACTCCGGCTGGATCTCTTCCTTTTGAATGTTGCGCATGACGTCCATAATGCGTTCGTAAATGCGCACGATCTCCCGATTGGGAAGCGGCCCGGGATTGATTTTCTGGACGTTCTCGAACACAATGCGCTCCCGGTCGGGCTCATAGACCGGCATATTGGTATCGCGTTTGAGACGTCCAATCTCATGTGCCGCCTGGGCCCGCTGGCTTAGTAATTCCACCAGCCGGCGGTCCAGTTCATCGATTTTTAGCCGCCATTCTGCAATGTCCATGGAAACCCGAGCGCCACGCGTGACGCTTCATCTGAACTCATTACGAGTGTCCATAAGCTTACTACAGCAAAGCGATCATGCTTTTGCCGAGGTGTGAGAACCGCGCGTGAGATTGCCGACAAATTCAGCAACCGCCCGGGCTTCCCGTCCAGGGTTGCGGGCAACGGTCTCCACGATAGCGCTACCTACAACGGCAGCGTCCGCAAACTCGCCGACTGCGGCGAATTGCTCGGGGCTGGAAATCCCAAAGCCCACTGCGATGGGCAGCTTCGTATAGCGACGCAGCCGCTCGACCAGCTGTCGCGCGTCTTTCGGCAGTTGGCGCTGTGTGCCTGTCACCCCCGTCCGCGAAACGGCATACACAAAGCCGCTGGAGACCGAGGCTATACGTTTTAGACGTTGGTCGGGGCTGGTGGGTGCGGCAAGAAAAATGGTCGCCAGTTTCTGTTTGCCCATCTCGCGCAGATATTCCCCCGCTTCTTCGACGGGGAAGTCGGTGACGAGGGCTCCGTCGATGCCCGCATCGGCAGCTTTTCCGCAAAACTTCGCCAATCCCATGCGGATGATCGGATTCAGGTACGAGAACACAATCAGTCCTGCGTCGGAACGGCGACGGACATCAGCGGCAACGCCAAGCACCTGTTCGAGAGAGGTTCCGTGACGGAGAGCCCGCTCACTGGCGCGTTGAATCACCGGCCCATCGGCAAGTGGATCGCTGAACGGTACGCCGAGTTCGATCACGTCGGCACCGGCGTCGATGGCCGCGAGCACTACCTCACGAGTCGTGGCCACGTCGGGATCGCCGCAGGTGACGTATGCGACGAGAGACGGGCGCTTTGGAAAGTTCAGCGGCATGATTAAGGTCGGTGGCGCTGTTTCGCGCACAGCATGGAAGATCGCGTCAGTCGAGTTTCAAGGTTTCCCGCAAAATGCCGATATCTTTATCGCCTCGGCCGGAAACGTTGACAATGACCACGTCCGACTTCTTCATCTGCGGAGCACGACGGACGACCTCGGCGACAGCATGCGAAGACTCGAGTGCAGGAATGATCCCTTCTGTACGCGCCAGTAAGGTGCAGGCCTCCAGGGCTTCTTCATCTGAAGCGGCGACGTATTCGGCACGGCTGCTCTCCTTCAACCAGGCGTGCTCGGGACCGATAGATGGATAATCGAGACCAGCCGAGATCGAATGAGTGGTGGCGATTTGTCCCGCGGAGTCCTGCAGAACGTAGGAAAAAGTCCCTTGTAAAACGCCTGGAGAGCCGCCGTGGAAGCGCGCGGCGTGATCACCCAGGCGATCGCTGCGTCCTCCCGCCTCGACGCCGATCAAGCGCACGCGTTTGTCTCTGATGAACTGGTGGAAGATGCCGATGGCATTGGAACCGCCGCCGACGCAGGCGATGATCGCGTCGGGCAGCCTGCCTTCGGCCTTCAAAATCTGCGCACGGGCCTCCCGCCCGATCACGGTATGAAAATCGCGAACCATGGTGGGATAGGGATGCGCGCCGAGCACGCTCCCCAACAAATAATGAGTGCTACGGACATTTGTGACCCAGTCCCGCATGGCTTCGTTGATTGCATCTTTGAGCGTACGCGAGCCGGAATCGACGCCGCACACTTCAGCACCAAGCAGGCGCATACGAAAGACGTTCAGTTCCTGGCGGCGCATGTCTTCGGTTCCCATGTAGACGACGCAATCGAAACCGAAGAGAGCACACACCGTTGCCGTGGCAACCCCGTGCTGCCCAGCGCCGGTTTCCGCGATGATGCGGTGCTTGCCCATGCGTTCCGCGAGCAGGGCCTGGCCGAGACAGTTATTGATTTTGTGGGCGCCGGTGTGCAGAAGATCCTCGCGCTTGAGATAGATCTTTGCTCCGCCAAGCTTCTGCGTAAGACGGCGCGCGAAAAACAGTGGAGTGGGACGTCCGGCATAGGTTGTCAGGAGTTCGCGAAAACGTTGCTGAAACGCGCGGTCGCGAGAGGCTTTCAAGTACTCGCGTTCGAGTTCCAGGAGCGCCGCCATAAGGGTTTCGGGGACGTAGCATCCGCCGTAAGGGCCAAAACGGCCGGGGGTTGGCACGGAAGCGCGAGCGCTCTTTTCTGACGCAGGCGAAGTCCTCGACGGCTTGGAGCTGCGGGGAGCAAGGCTGCTCCTTCTGGGCATCTGGGCTCTGCTCTTGACCGTGGCGGATTTCACTTATGGCACTCCGTTTGACGCACAGCTTGTACAAACTCACGAACTTTCTGCGGGTCTTTTTTGCCAGGAGTGGCTTCAACACCCGAAGAGACATCGACGCCCCAGGGATGCAGCAGATGAATGGCCTCCGTAACGTTTTCATCAGTCAGCCCGCCGGCAATGACTACTTTCATCGTCCTTTGCATGGCTTCGACCAGGGGAGCAGCCCGGTACCAGTCGAATGTCTTTCCCGTCCCGCCTGGCTGCTGGGCCGTGCCAGAGTCCAGGAAGATAGTATGAAACGGGAGATTGGTCCCATTTCTCGCAGCAGACTGGAAGGTCGTGACCAAATTTCGCCAGCGATCTTCCGACTCTAAAAAAAAAGTTACTGGAAGAGAAAGATACAGCCGAAATCGCTTGGTCACTCCGGCAATTGTGACCGGGCTATCGAGCGAAGTTTCGTTCACAGGCAAGTGCCATTGCACCGCGTTCAGGCGGGCAGTCCGCACATTGTTGACGAAGTCTTCCTCACGGGGTCGCACAAAGACTCCTACTCTTTCAATTTTCTTCGGCAATGCCTGCTCGATCTCGGCGACCTCGTTCGCTGCTATATATCTTGGGCTCTTGTCATAGAAGACGAAACCGACTGCATCCGCACCCGCATCGACAGCTACTTGGGCGTCTTCGAGATTTGTGATTCCGCAGATTTTAATCCAAGTCATGAGTAGCTCGCGGATTCGCTGCAGTGGCGACATTCGCAATTAACTTGTGTAAAGCAAGACCAGGAGACTCCGCCTTCATCAGGGACTCGCCCACGAGGAATGCGTGGTAGCCGGCAGCGCGTAGCCAGGCAATGTCGTTGCCCGTTTGGATGCCGCTTTCGGCGACCCGCACCACATTTTGCGGAAAGCGCTCGGCTAAACGAAACGCCGTCTGCAGGTCTACCCGGAACGTGCGCAAATCACGACTGTTTACGCCCACCAGGTCGCAACCGCATTCGAGGGCGCGTTGAAGTTCGCCTTCGTCGTGAGCCTCACAGAGAACATCCAGTGAGTATGCGCGGGCGCACTTCGCAAGTGTGCTCAATTGCACCTGCGACAAGGCAGCGACGATCAGCAACACCGCGTCAGCACCATGGGCGCGAGCCTCGAGTATCTGAAATTCGTCGAGAATGAAATCTTTGCGGAGGCAGGGCAGTCGCGTGCTGCTGGACGCTATCGTCAGATTGTGCAGGGATCCCTGGAAGAATTCCTCATCGGTGAGCACGGACAAGGCCGAAGCGCCGGCCCCTTCCAACTCCACTGCAAGTTGTTGTGGAGCGAAATCAGCACGAATCAGGCCTTTCGACGGTGAGGCCTTCTTCAACTCTGCGATGATGGCAATGCCTGATTGCGCGGCGTCGCTAAGGTGACGCCGAAACCCTCGCGGCATGTGTTTCTCGGCACGACGCTCAAGTTCCGCCCAGTTCGCCCGCGGCTTTGCGTCGGCTACACGCCGAGCGGTGGCTGCCACGATCTGTTCCAGGCTGGTAGCCATGTAATGTTTGAAAGCCTCTGTGGGAAAGGCAATCCAAAGATTATAAGTGATCGCGCGTGGGATCAGAGGGACTTCGACATCAGTATGGCGTGACATTCAACCCCCGATTTGAATGGGCGCGAGGGGTGAAAATCTTCAGCGCCAGTCACTCCGTAGCCGAGGTTTTCGTAAAACGGCGGGAGTTCGGGCCGGAGGCTGAGGACAGCTATGTCCATGATTTTGCAGCCCCGGCGGCGACAGAAGTTCTCGGCAGCAGTTATCATGGCGCGCCCCAGGCCTTTTCCTTGATGCGCAGGATCCACTGCCAGCATGCCAAAGTATCCACGCTCACCTTTGACTTCGACGTACACACTCGCGACGATCCGGCCGGACCCATCTTCCATGACCAGGATTTCTCCGTCGTGCATGGTTGCGGTCATTCGCTCCCGGTCAGTTCGCGTCCCCTCGAGAAACTTTTCGATGGAAAATGCCGCATTTACCACATCGATGATGGCCGCCATGTCAGCGGGAGTGGCCAGGCGGACCCGAGCGTAGTGCAGAGGAGCTGAGTTACCGTTCATAGGCATGGGAGCGCTGGTCGTTTGATTGTGGCGCTCTGAGGAACGGGTGGATAAACGATGCTTGGTGCCCGGAAAGGGACTCGAACCCCCACGACCTTGCGGCCACTAGGACCTGAACCTAGCGCGTCTGCCAATTCCGCCATCCGGGCACAGATGCGAGTGACTACGCCAGGGGCGTAGATCTTTTTCGCGCGGCAGTCCTCTCGGACCACCTTTCAGGAGAGGATTACAGTAATATTCTACAGGTGCATCGCCGGGTGTCAAACTCGCGACGCCGCATCCGATAAGCGTCGTCTCTCCAGAAGAAGCCGCTCGACCAGGAATTTGAATGGAATCCGCAAAGAAGCTTTCCCCAGATGTGGTCCGGCAGTTGCGTTCACTCGCTCACGACCTCAGCAATTCGATCGAGACCATTTTGCAGGCATGTTATCTGCTCGGCCAATCGAATCTGCAGGGGAACAATAAGAAGTGGGTTGGACTTATTGACACTGCCGCACAAGACTCCGCCCGCATCAATCGGTCGATCCGTGAAATCCTGCGTTCCCAAAGTTAACAGTGAGCAACGTGAACAAGCCCGACCAGAATCTTTGGCGGATCGGCGAAAATTTCTGGCTAGCTTTCGAGCCGGGCGTTCATAGTGATCTCCGCCTTCAGCAGTTTGGAGACGGGACAGCCTGATTTAGCGTTTTCCGCAGCCTGGTTAAAGCTCGCTTGATCCGCTTTGGGTACCCGCGCCACAACGTCCAATTGCACGGCGGTGATCGTCCAACCAGAGTCCAGCTTTTCCATCGTCAGGGTGGCGTTGGTGGAGATGCTTTCCGGCGTCAAATTTTGGGTGCCCAGCTGCGCCGAAAGCGCCATGGAGAAGCATGCCGCATGGGCGGCGGCGATCAGTTCTTCTGGATTCGTTCCGGGAGTGTTCTCAAAACGCGTGGTAAAGGAGTAAGCAGTGTTGGCGAGAACTCCGCTGGTAGAAGACACGGTCCCCTTACCGTCCTTGAGGCCGCCCTTCCAGACGGCACTAGCCTTTCGCTGAAGTTTCACGGTTCACTTCCTCTGTTGAGCTCGATATCACTGCCACAACACGGTATCGCAGGCTGACATGTGGTGTCCAGCAACTCGCCCATCGTTGAAGGCGAAAGTCCAGCGCCTCGCCCGCAAGGATGTTAGTCTCGCAGTCACTCCGATAGTGACCCTATTGGACAAAATTATTGGATGAGTGGTTCGGGAATTGAAGGAGATTCGAGCTAAGAATTCGGGTTCGAATAGGGCGACGTGGCCGGTCTACCGCCGTTCTCCTTCGACCAGCCCAAAACAGAGGAAACGGCAAAAACCTGTACCGTCGCCCATCCTTTGAGCCATCAACATAGACGAGAACAGTGCACTAGCGCAATCCGGCAAACACCGTACCTGAGTACCACCGTAATGATGCCGGGCTAGTAGAAATCAGAACAACTGAGGTAAAAACCGCAGCAAAGGCAGCTCAGCTTGCAGCTTTGTTGGGTCAGTGTTTCGCCGCAGTTTGGACAGATGCGGCTCGAATCTTCGTGAAGCCGACCGCGATCAGGATTTAGATGTGGACTATCGGCCGGCTGGGTCCGTAGCAATTCATGCTGATTTCGGGACATTGGGCAACATTATCGGCTCACGGTTGTTGTCTGACAATGGCTTACCGGCGACATTCCGGTCGGCCGGCAGGTTGCTGCTCCAGCTATCAGCAACTATGGACCAGGTGCCCATTCTGCGCCAAGCCTTCAGGTACTTTCCTCGATCGGCTACCGTGGTTCCATTGGGTTGCCGGATGCTGATCGTATACTCACCAATTTCGAGCGCCATGTCACCCGAGGCTTCCACACGGATGGTCTCTTGGCGCAAGTCCTGATAACCACCTTCGCCATAGCGGCGCATGGTGCGTTCAATGGCGTGAGCGCCTTGCACTAAATCGTGATTCGGAGGCATCCAGACCCCGTCGGGCGCGAAAATCGCCGCGACCTGATCGTAATTGGCTGTATTGAAGGCGGTGCAGAAATCCTGGCTGCGCTCACGGATGATGGATTCCGCGTCGCGGAACGGACCGGAGCCAGGCACACTACTGCTGTAGGGCCGGTACATCTACTACCTCCTGGGGGAAGGCAACGCACCTCGACCACGGTGCAAGTGACACTTTGTTCTAAGAATTCTAGCGCAAAACTTGGCTGTGCAACGGAAACTTTCGCGAGCGAGCGAAATATTTACGAGCCAGACTCAATTCACATGATAAGCAGTTGAACAACATCGCCGAGTGTTTCTCGCCTTGATGCGAGAAAGCGGCTAGGGACGACTGGATGTCACGGGCTTACTCGATGGAGCGCTCAGGTATTTCTCCATAGGTATTTCGAAGTACATAAGCTCGTGTCCATTAGAGTCGCGAATGCCGGTCAGATAGAAGTTGGCCCCCGCCAGCGGTGTAGAGACGTCGGACACATCAAAGAACAGAAATCCCGATTGCGTGCTATGAGGTTCAACCGCCTTGGCCTGGAATTGGGCTGCATCGATTTCTTCGAGCGCTTGCTTGCTGACTGCGCCTTTCACCTTCTTGCGAGGGAATGGGAGCGGCGAAGGAACGTTGCTTTGAGCGGGATGAGAAAGGCGCCGGTACAGGTCATCCGAGGTCGCGGGGAGCAATTTGGACCGATTGACGGTCACCAATTGCGCGTTCATGTTGTTGAGTGAGATCGGTTGATCGCCGTCGTTAGTGATGATCAGCAGTATCGGCATGTAGCCTTCATCGCGGTACTTCACGGAGAAGATCTGGGCCTTGTCCGCCATATCGTACGGATCGACAGCCGCGGTCACGTGCTCGGTGGGATGCTCATCGCGTGCGGGGTAGTCCTTCGCTGATTGCACCACGGGTTTAACGAAATCCTTACCGGCAAAACAAAGCGCTGGGGCAAGAACGAGTAGCGCGAAAACTGTTCGGATCGCGCCGCACACGCCCGGTCGAGCACTGGTATTCGTGTGGCGTGGTACGCCTAGCCACATTGTATTGGTCCTATATGGAAGGCGGGAAGGCGTCGATCGCATAATGAATTATAGGATGCAAGCCGCCGAATGCGTGGTCTCCGCGAGCAAGTTCCGCTTTCGAAGGTCTCGTCCATTAGAATGGCGTTTCCTTCATGTACCTGGTCTACAGCGCGCTGCTCGCGGTGTGGTTCCTTGCGACTTTGCCATATTGGCTGATCCAGATGAGCCGGCATGGAAAATACCGTGCCGGACTCGCGGAGCGGCTCGGTCGCGTGCCGGCCCGGTTGAGGTCACGTCCGGACCAACCCGTCATTTGGGTGCATGCCGTGTCGGTGGGAGAGGTGCTCGCCGTCAGCCAACTGGTCACGCAGATCACGAATGACTACCCCGAATATCAAGTGTTTGTTTCAACCACGACCGAAACCGGGCAAACACTTGCGAAGAAAAAATTCGGCGAAGCGAACGTGTTTTATTGTCCCGTAGATTTTGCATTCGCGATTCGCCCGTACCTGGACGTCCTTAATCCGAGGTTGTTGATCCTGGCCGAAACCGAGTTCTGGCCTAACCTTCTGAGATTAACGCGCAACCGGGGAGCGTGGATCGCGGTTGTCAATGCTCGTATTTCGAACCGGTCATTTCCTGGGTATCGCCGTATACAACGTTGGCTCAAGCCGGTGCTCGCAAATGTTGATCTTTTCCTTGCGCAAACCGAGGAGGACGGGCGGCGGCTGACCGCAATTGGGGCGCGTCCAGAGCGGTTGCAAGTGACTGGGAATGTGAAGTTTGATGTGAACCCGCCGAACGCCCCCCGCATCGTCCGTAATCTGAGGACAGCCTTCGAATCGGCAGGAGCACGCCCGGTGCTGGTCTGCGGCAGTACCGTGGAAGGCGAAGAGCCATTGTTGCTGCAGACTTTTCAGAATGTTCTCGCCAGCCATCCACGAGCGGTGATGATCCTGGCGCCCCGGCACCCAGAGCGTTTTCCGGAGGTGATGAAACTCCTGGAAAGCTTCGGCACCCGCTTCTGGCGCCGATCTCTGTGGAATGGTGAGCCCATCTCTGGCGGGGTTTTCCTGGTGGATACCATTGGGGAACTGGCCGCGCTGTATGCACTGGGAACGCTGGCGTTTGTAGGAGGCAGTTTGGTGCCGCGTGGAGGGCACAACATCATCGAGCCCGCTCAGTACGGAGTGCCAATCGTAGTGGGCAATCACACGGAAAATTTCCGCGACCTCGTTGGTCTATTTCAGACCCAGAATGCGGTGAAGGTGGTCGGTCCTGCCGAACTGCCGCTCGCATTCATGGAATTGATTGAAGACGAGTCACTGCGCGCTACTCTTGGACAGAATGCAGCGGCAACTTTGCGCTCGCAACGGGGAGCGACCCAGAGAACGATTTCTGCCTTATCGCAATTATTGTTGCAGCCAGCGTCATCCCCTCCGGCCGCGAACGGCGAGGATCGCACAGATAGGCCGCAAACCGGATGAGCTTGCTGAGCGCTATATACGAAACTGGCGTCTGGGCGCGGAATGCCCTCTACGACTTTTCCGTTCTACCCATTCGAAGGCTGGAAGGCCCCGTCATTAGTGTTGGAAACCTTTCGGTGGGTGGAGCGGGAAAAACTCCGTTTGTCATTCTCTTGGGAGAGCTGCTCAAGGAACGCGGTTTGCAATTCGATGTGCTGTCGCGGGGCTACGGCCGGAAGACTCGCGGGACGGCTATCGTCGATCCAGGCGGATCACCGCGTGATTTTGGCGACGAACCTCTACTGATCGCCCGCCGGTTGCAGGTACCGGTGATTGTGGGAGAGGACCGCTACCAAGCGGGACGGCACGCGGAGTCGAAGTTCGGCGCACAGCTTCACGTGCTCGATGACGGCTTTCAACATCGCGCTCTTCACCGCGATTTCAATATAGTTCTGGTTACGCCGGAAGACGGCCGCGACCACCTGCTGCCGTCTGGTCGCTTGCGCGAACCGCTTTCGGCATTGGAGCGGGCAGATGCCGTGGTGCTTACCAGTGGCGCGTCCGCGGAGAATTTTCCAATTAATAACCAGGTTGTCTGGCGGGTTCGGCGCGGCATTGTCGCCAAAGATATACCGGAGCGACCGGTAGCATTTTGCGGGATTGCGCGGCCAAAGAATTTCTTCCTTCAGCTCAGGACGGCAGGCATTGAACTGGCGGCGGAAGCGGTGTACCGCGATCATCACGCATACACGGAAAAAGATATCCGTGAACTTCTGCGAGCAAAGCAGGATAGTGAAGCCGGAGGGTTCGTTACGACCGAAAAGGATGCCATCAATCTCGCCGGTTATTATTCGGCGCTGCAACCATTGGCAGTAGTGCCGGTCAAAATGGAGTTGCTCGACGCTGCTAATGCTGTTGATACCATGATGCGTCGTATAGCAGACCGCAACATGCCGGCATGAGAGAATTTCCGGTTGAGCTTACGGAGCTTTCAGTCGCGGGTTGCACCACCCGGTATCTGGCCAGCCAATGAATAGAACTCAGCAGATCGAACGCCTGACGAAAATCATCGAGTCGTTTCCCAAAATTACGATCGCGGTTCTCGCCGACCTCGTAGCGGATGAATTTATCTTCGGCGAAATCACCCGCGTCTCCCGGGAAGCCCCGGTTCTGATTCTTAAGCGCAGGGAGCGCACCGTTCTTCCCGGCGGCGGAGCCAATGCCATTTACAATCTGGCCGACTTAGGAGTGAATGTGCTCCCTGTCGGGTTGGTAGGAGATGACGAGCCGGGACGATTGCTGCTCCGTGCGTTTCGCCAGAAACACATTCCGGTTAGTGGCGTGCTCAAGGACAAGAGCTACACCACCGTGACTAAAAGCCGAATTCTTGCGGGCATGACGCATACGTCGCGGCAGCAGGTAGTACGGGTTGACCGTGAGCCGGAGAGTGCGCCCAACGCGCACCTGACGCGCGAACTCATCCTGGCGGCACGGGAGTATTCGCGGGCATCAGATGCCCTCCTGATTTCCGACTACGGTTACGGCGCGGCCACTCCAGCCATTGTCAACGCGCTCAGAGATAGGAAAGTGCGAAACGAGATTCCATTGGTGTTGGATTCCCGTTATCGTGCATTGGAGTTCAGCGGCGTCACTTCGGCCACTCCCAATGAGCCCGAGGTGGAAGAGATGCTGGGAGTGCGTATCGGCAATGATTGGGAGAAATTGGTGTGGGCGGGAGAAGCGGTGATGGCAAAAATGAAGTTGCAATCGCTCGTCATCACTCGCGGCCGCGATGGCATGGTGGTTTTCTCGCGCCGCCACAAACCAATCGATATTCCAATCATCGGGTCCGACCAGGTGGTCGATGTGACGGGCGCCGGCGACACCGTGGTTGCCACTTTTTCGGCGGCGCTTGCCGCGGGTGCGAGCAGCGAAGACGCCGCTCACCTCGCCAATTACGCTGGTGGTATTGTGGTCATGAAGCGCGGCACGGCAACAGTGTCCGCACAGGAACTGCTGCAGGCGCTTGCGCATTCTGTTCCGGTAACAAGATCGCATTGAGCACTCCAGCCAACGCAAAGATTTTTTCGCGCTCCGAACTAAAGCAGCAGGCGGAGAATTGGCGCCGATCTGGGGAGAGAATCGTGCTCGCCAATGGATGCTTCGACCTGCTGCATGTCGGCCACGTGCGTTATTTGCATGCCGCGAAACAGATTGGCGGCAGGTTGATCGTAGCTCTCAATTCCGATGAGTCGGTCCGCGAACTCAAGGGTTCGGGACGTCCGCTCATGCCTGCCGGCGAGCGCGCCGAAATTCTTGCCGCCCTGGCCGACGTTGATGCAGTTGTCATCTTTCCTGAAAAAGATGTGCGGGCGCTGATTCGTGAGCTCCGTCCGGACGTGCAGGCCAAAGGCACGGACTATTCGGTCGATACGGTTCCGGAGCGCGATGCCATGGCCGAAGTCGGCGGACGGGTGATGATTGTGGGCGATCCAAAGGACCACTCTGTGACTGAGATTATCCGGTCTCGCGTGCCGCGACAGGAGACGCCCGGCTATGAATGATGGTGGTCCGTCCTCGCCGCTTGTGGAGCGAATGCTAATTGTTCGACTCAGTTCCATGGGCGATGTCATTCACGCGCTGCCTGCGGCCGGCGCGCTGCGCAAGGCTTACCCCGCGGCAATTTTCGGATGGCTGGTGGAAGAACGTTGGGCAGAATTGCTATGTACCCTGCGAACTCCGCGGTCGGGACCCCGTTCTCAGGGGCGTCCATTAGTGGACCGGTTGCACGTCGTCAACACCAAAGCCTGGCGCAGTGCCGTGCTTTCCGATCAGACATGGAGAGAAGTTCTGTTCGGTCTGAGCGATTTGCGGGCCATGCGCTACAGCGTCGCCGTTGACTTGCAGGGGGCTGCGCGTTCAGCCTTGCTGGCGCGGTGGTCGGGCGCCACGGTGATCGCGGGGGCCAGAATGCCTCGCGAGAACATCGCCACCATGTGGTATACGCGCCAGGTGCTCACGTCAGGAACGCACGTTGTGCAGCAGAACTTATCGCTGGCCGGAGCCGTAGTGCGGCGCCCTCTTGCGGCTGAACGCGCAATGTTCCCTTGCGATCCTGCCGCCGAGAGTGACCTCGATGAGCGCTTGAAAGCTAAGAACATTGCGGAGTTTGCCATCCTTAATCCCGGCGCGGGATGGGGAGCCAAGCGGTGGCCGGCCGCGCGTTATGGCGAAGTTGCGAAGGAACTGGGCGAACTTGGACTTCAGTCAGTCATCAATTTCGGACCTGGGGAAGAACAACTCGCTGAGGAGGCGCACCGGGCAAGCGGGGGAACTGCCCAGGTTTTCCTGTGCTCGTTGACTGAGCTGATGGCTCTCACTCGCCGCTCAAAGCTTTTCGTCGGCGGAGACACCGGCCCTATGCACCTGGCGGCGGCACTAGGGATTCCGGTTGTCGCGTTGTTTGGCCCAACCAATCCCGCGCGCAATGGCCCGTACGGAACGGCTAGCATTGTGCTGCGAAGCGCTTCAAGTTCCACTTCGCACTCGCGCCGCGCACAGCCTGATGAAGGCCTGCTGGAAATTACTCCGAAGCAGGTTGCATCGGCTGCCATGCAACTTTTGCGGAGAGCGTGTGCCTAATGCTGGCAAGCCGTCTTCCGCCGAAGCCGGAAAGAGCTGGCCGGCGATCGCGCGCCGTATCCGCGTGCCTCTGGGATTTGCCTTCGCTGCCTTCTACCTGGCCGTAGCGCGACCCACGCGGAACTCGCTGCTGTGGGGATCTTCTCTCATCATCGCGGGGCTGGTAATCCGTGCTCTTGCCTCGGCAAATGTAGAAAAGAACGAGCGCCTCACCACCACCGGTCCCTATGCGTATACTCGAAACCCACTGTACCTTGGCTCGCTGGTGCTGGCCGGGGGCTTTGCCGTGGCCGCGCTAAGCGTGTGGATCGTGCTCGGCATGGTCGCGATCTTCAGCGCTGTCTACATTCCCGTAATTCTCTCGGAGGAATCCTATCTTCGTCAGAAATTCCCCGAGTTTGCGGGCTATGCGAAGCATGTACCTCGGCTTCTACCGCGTCTCACTCACTTTCGTAATCAGCCCAGCGGATTTTCCTGGTCTTTATACTGGAAACACCGCGAGTACAATGCGACGGTGGGCGCCGTAATCATGTTTGCGGCGCTGATCGGCAAACATTGCTGGATCTCGAGCTGAAAAGAAAACATGCCCCGAATTCGCAAAAGCTACTTTGGCATCTAACTTCCACATGCACGATCTTGGTTCGAAGGCTCGGGTAGTGTGCCTGCTGTTGACCGGTCTGTTCACAAGTCCCCTCTCTCTTGCCCAGAACAATGCTGCGCCCGCCACGGTGAAGGCCGCGTCCGGCCCGCAAATCATGCCGCCACCACCGAATTACCGGTTTCCCAATGGACAAGGTTATGTGTATAGCGTGGAATGGCACATGTTCACGGCCGGTACTGCTGTTGTGCGTATGGATGCAGCAGGCCCAGAGCAGAAAGTCACGGCCATTGCGAACTCGTCTGGATTTGTAAACACATTGTATGGAGTTCACGATCACTTTGAGGCGCGCTTCAATCCCCGAACATTCTGCTCAGTTTGGGTAACGAAGCACACCGAAGAAGGCCCACATAAACGCGACACCCAGGTGCGCTTTGACTATGCGGCCACCAAGAGCGTGCTCGACGAGAAAAACCTGAAGTCAAGCGAGACAAAACATGCGGAAAATGATATTCCGTCCTGCGTGACCGATGTGGTAACCGGCTTTTATTACTTAGCCTCATTGCCTTTGCAGGTCGGGGACAGCTATTCGTTCCCCGTGAACGACGGCGGCAAGACGGCGGAAGTGGCGGCGCGGGTGGAAGGTCGCGACCAGGTGAAGACCCCAGTTGGGACATTTCAGACCCTTCGTGTGTCGTCGGAAGCCATTTCCGGAACACTCAAGGGAAGAGGCAAAGTGTGGACCTGGTTTAGCGATGATCAAAACCGTACCCCGGTCCAAATGCGGGCGAAACTCGCCTGGGGCACGCTCCTGTTCCGTCTGCAGCGCATCGAGCACCAGTGAACCTGCTCATCGCAATGCCGCGGTTTGAACACGAACCATAGCAGCTCACGCCAGCATCTGGTTTGCACGGAGGTTTTTTGGCCTACATACAATTCCTGGGTGCCGCCGGAACAGTGACCGGCTCCAAGCACCTGATCAATACTTCAGTGGAGGGGAACGGCAAAGATGGTTTTCAAGTTCTCATCGACTGCGGGCTGTTCCAGGGACAGAAAGAATGGCGGGAGCGGAACTGGCAGGATCTGCCGATTCATCCACGGGAGATCGATGCCGTGGTGCTCACTCATGCCCACCTTGACCATAGTGGGTGGATTCCTCGCCTGGTGAAAGCTGGATTTCGAGGGCCGATCTATGCGACGCAGGCCACGATTGATTTGTGCTCCGTGCTGCTGCCCGACTCCGGCCACCTGCAGGAAGAAGATGCGGCTTTTTACAACAAGCACCAGAAGTCGAAGCACCGCCCGGCATTGCCGCTGTATACCATGGAGGAAGCGCAAAATTGCCTGCAGTACTTTCATGCGGTCCCGCTGGAGACCACGACGCAATTGTCGACCGAGCTTGAGTTCCGGTTCGTGCGAGCCGCGCACATTCTCGGCTCCGCTATGGCCGAGGTCACTCTAAAGACGAACCGCGCAGGGCGGCGTCTGCTCTTCACCGGTGACATTGGACGTGTTCGCAATAACACCATTTCCCCGGGCAAAGTTGTTCGTTCCGGCCCAACGGAGGGCGAAAGCGCAGATGTGGTGGTGATGGAAAGCACATACGGGAATCGCGAGCACCCGACGAATGATCCCCGGCCTCAGCTTGCGCAACTGGTGCGCCAGGCGGCGGAACGGGGTGGTAGTGTCGTTGTTCCGGCGTTTGCAGTGGAACGCACCCAGAAGTTCGTCTTCATGCTGAAACAGCTGATGGAAGCAGGACAGATGCCGCGGCTACCGGTTTTCTGCGACAGCCCGATGGCGATCAAAGCAGTCGAAATTTTCCTGAAGCACACGGAAGAGTACAGCGACGAGACCCGACATCTGATCTCGAAAAGCGGGTCGCCGCTCCAATGGCCGGGATTCACCTTCGCATCGACGCCGGAAGAATCAAAGAAAATCAATGAGACACGCTATCCATGCATCATCATCTCTTCCAGCGGCATGGTGACGGGAGGGCGCATTCTTCATCACCTGGCGCAGCGGCTGCCCGATCCCAAGAACCTGGTGATCTTTATCGGGTTCCAGGCCCCGGGCACACGCGGTTTTACCATCAAGAGTGGCGCCCCCGAGGTGAAGATCTTCGGCGAGATGGTGCCGATCCGCGCGCAGATTGCGGCGCTCGAACAATTCAGCGATCACGCCGACACGCCGGAGTTGCTGCAGTGGCTGCATACGTTCAGGGCCAAGCCGTCCGCTACATATCTTGTACACGGCGAGCCGGCTGCTGCATCGCAACTGCAGGCCGCCATCAACAAAGAATTGGGATGGAACGTCCAAGTGGCGCAATGGTTGCAAAAAGTCGCGCTGTGATTGTAAGCAGGAGGTCGTTTCACAAAATCAGTGAATCGAAAATATGGTTGGGCTTTATGACGGATGCGGAACTCAAAAAGCTGTTGGAAGCAGCGGAGCAGAGTCCCAGAGAGATAGCGGCCGCGGTTTCCGGGCTGTCAGATAGAATGCTGCGTTACAAACCAGCACCGGAGAAGTGGTCGATCCTGGAAATTCTGGGGCATCTCGCGGATATCGAGATCGTGTATGCCTACCGCTTGCGACAGATGCTCGCGGATGAGAAGCCGGTGATTGCGCCTATGGATCAGGATGCGTGGGCTCGGCATCTCGGCTATCTCGAAAGCTCCCCGGCTGAACTAGTGGCGCTCTACGGACTTAATCGTCATCACACCCTGCGCCTGTTGAGACGGCTCAGAGCCGGTGATTTGGAAAAATCGGCGTTCCATCCAGAGCGCCAAGGGAATGTCAGCGTAGCGGACGTGGTGCAGATGATGGCGGGTCACGGCAGTAATCACTTGGCGCAAATCGAGCGGCTGAAGAAAGAAGTGAGCAGTCGGTGAGTGGCCGCGAGCCGGCGATGTCGAAAGCACCGTCAAGCGGGATGATGCGCGTTGCTGAACCGCACCAGAGCTGACAGTTTGGTGGCTGCGGCCCCGGAATCAATCGCGTGCACCGCGACGGGCAAGGCATCGCCCAGATGATCGGCTTTTCCTGCTGCCACCAGGGCAGCCGCGGCGTTGAGCAGCACGACATCACGACAGGGCGATTTTTTTCCTCCCAGAATTTCGCGAATGATGGCTGCATTGGCTGCGGCATCTCCGCCTGAAATCGACTCCATCGGAGCGCGCTGTAATCCGAATTCTTCCGGAGCGACGTCGTAAGTGTGTACGCCCGCGTTGCGCACCTCCGCCACCCGGCTGAGGCCGGTAATGGTGATTTCGTCGAGTCCGTCCTCGCCATGCACAACCAGCGCCCGCCGCAGACCTAATATGCTGAGGGCCTCTGCCAGTTTCTCCACCAGATCGGAAGAATAGACGCCCACGACCTGGGCGGAAGCGCGGGCGGGATTGGTCAATGGTCCCAGCAGGTTAAAAATGGTGCGCAGCCGGAGTTCGCGACGGGCGGGCTGAACGTATTTCATGGCTGAATGCATGGCAGGAGCAAACAGGAATGCAATGCCCACTTCTTCCAGGCACGTGGCAATGCGCGCCGGAGGCAGGCCGATATTCACGCCAAGCGCTTCCATCACATCGGCGGAGCCACATTGCGAGCTCACACTGCGATTGCCATGCTTGGCCACGCGAACGCCGGCCCCGGCGACTACCAGGGCGGTGGCGGTCGAAATGTTGAAAGTGCCGCTCGCATCCCCTCCGGTGCCACAGGTATCGACCAGGGCGTCGCGTTCAGTGCCACTCACATCCACCGTGGAATCGCGTTGCAGGTTGAGAGGAGCGGCCGCTTTGCGAATTGCCTCGGCAAAGCCGACGATCTCCTCGACCGTTTCGCCTTTCATGTGCAACGCTACGAGTAGCGCGGCGATTTGCGCGTCGGTGCATTCGCCCGCAAGGATCTGCGACATCACCGCGCGCGCGTCCTCGCGGGTCAGCGACTGGCGGTGATTGGCGATGAGATGCAGTGCGTCGGTAATCATTGCCACGTACAGGTTAGCATTGAGCCCAAGACCGTCACGTCTCGATGTGACGGCTTACGTTTGCCCAACGTGAACGCGTTCTATAGAATCGGAGGTTTGCTGCCTGCAGTCCAAGCCGCAAGCAAGCTCCTGCCTGTCGTCCCTATGGAACCAGGAACTGTGGTCAACCAGGAATCATTATGAAAATTCATGAGTACCAGGGAAAAGAAATATTGAGGAAGTATGGCGTGGCCGTGCCACGGGGAGAAATGGCAACCACCCGCGAGCAAGCCGAAGCCGCAGCTCGCAAGCTCTTTGAGGGGGGATCCACAGGAGTCGTGGTCAAGGCGCAGATTCATGCGGGTGGCCGCGGCAAGGGAGGCGGGGTAAAGATCGCCAAGTCGGTGGAGGAAGCTGCGGAGATCGCGGCAAAGATGCTGGGTATGACCCTCGTCACGCATCAAACGGGATCCGAAGGCAAAGTTGTGCAGCGTTTGCTGATCGAAGAAACGCTGCCGATCGAGAAGGAACTGTACATCGGCATCCTCGTGGATCGCGGGGAAGGCAAGCCCGTGTTTATGGCTTCAGCGGCCGGCGGTATGGAGATCGAACAGGTCGCGGCGGAAAATCCGAGCGCAATTCTGAAGGAATACGTCGATCCCGGCATGGGCCTCGAAGCATTTCAGGCGCGTAAACTGGCTTTTCAATTGGGATTGAAGCCGCAGCAGATCAACCAGGCGGTGCAGTTCATGCAGGGGCTGTACCAGGCATTCCTCAGTTCAGACGCTTCGCTGGTCGAGATCAATCCATTCATTACTACTACCGACGGCCGGCTGTTTGCCCTCGATGCCAAGTTCAACTTCGACGACAACGCGTTATTTCGCCATGCGGATATCAAAGCCCTGCGGGATACCAGCGAAGAAGATCCGCTCGAAGTTGAGGCCTCGAAGTACAACCTGAACTACATAAAACTCGACGGTAATGTGGGCTGCATGGTCAATGGCGCCGGACTTGCGATGGCTACCATGGACATCATCAAATACGCGGGCGGCATGCCGGCAAATTTTCTGGATGTGGGCGGCGGCGCCAATGCTGAGCAGGTAACCCACGCCTTCGAAATCCTGCTGAGCGATAAGAATGTGAAAGCGGTGCTGATCAACATTTTTGGCGGAATTCTTCGCGTCGACACGCTGGCCAATGGCGTAGTGGAAGCGGCGCAGAAAACTCACATTCAGCTGCCTATCGTGCTGCGCCTGGAGGGCACGAACGTGGAAGCCGGACGCGAGATCCTGAAGAACTCGGGCCTAAATCTTATTGTGGCTGAAACTATGAAAGATGCGGCCGAGAAGGTGGTCGCAGCCGCGGGATCGTAATCACATACTGGGGATTTTGGGACGGCACGCAAGCGAATGATTTCTTAACTTTGGAAGAGAGTCATCATGGCAATTTTAGTCGACAAGAGAACGCGAGTTATTGTGCAAGGCTTAACCGGGCGCGAGGGAACATTTCACGCGAAAGCCTCGGCAGATTACGGCACCAATATTGTGGGCGGCGTGACCCCGGGGAAGGGCGGCACCACGCATGAAGGCTGGCCCATTTTCAACACGGTGCAGGAAGCAGTGGACAAAACGGGCGCCAATGCTTCGGTCATCTTCGTACCGCCGCCATTCGCGGCCGACGCCATGATGGAAGCCGCCGATGCCGAGGTGGAACTGATCGTCTGCATCACCGAGGGCATTCCCACACTCGACATGGTGCGCGCATGGGAGTTCCTGCAGGACCGTCGCTCGCGGTTAATCGGGCCGAACTGTCCCGGCATCATATCGCCCGGCAAGTGCAAAATCGGCATTATGCCGGCCCACATCCACAAGGAAGGGCCGATCGGCATCGTCTCCCGCTCGGGGACGCTTACCTACGAAGCCGTATACCAATTGACAACGCGTGGCATCGGTCAGTCGACGGCTATCGGTATAGGCGGCGATCCCATCATCGGCACGAATTTTGTGGATGCCCTGGAGTTGTTCAATCGCGATGCGCAAACCGAGGCCGTGATCATGATTGGCGAGATTGGCGGCAATGCGGAAGAAACGGCCGCCGAATACGTGCGCAACCACATGAAAAAGCCGGTAGTGGGATTCATCGCAGGCCAAACCGCGCCCCCGGGACGCCGTATGGGCCACGCCGGCGCCATCATCTCCGGCGGGAAGGGCACTGCCTCCGAAAAGATCAAGGCCATGGAAGCCGCAGGTATCAGAGTGGCAAAATCTCCCGCGGCCATCGGCGAGACGCTTGTGTCAGTCTTGGGCGCTGCCGTGGCCAAGGCATAGTAGTCGAACGGAAACTGAGACCAACCAACGATTAATCCCAGAGGACGAACGACCAAACCATGAAGACGCTGCAACGCACGTTGACCATTATCAAGCCCGACGCGGTCAAGAGAAACGCTATCGGCGACATCATTGAGCAGTTTGAAAAAAATGGATTTCACATCCTTAGCATGAAGATGCTGGAAATTTCCAAGCACCAGGCAGAGCAGTTTTATGCGGTGCACGCGGGCAAGGGATTTTTTGAGTCGCTGACCAACTTCATGTCGAGCGGCCCGATTGTCGTAATCGCGCTCGAAAAGGAAGACGCCATCGCCGATCTGCGCAAGCTCATGGGTGCCACCAACCCCGCCAATGCCGCGGAGGGTACCATCCGCAAGAAGTGGGCGAGCAACATTGAATACAATGCCATACACGGGTCCGACGCCGAAGACACGTCGCGCTTCGAATTAAGCTATTTCTTCGCCGGTTATGAGCTGGTGAAATAAGGGGCCCGCCGCAGCGACTGATAACGAGAACTGATCATCGAGAACTGATTCCATGCCTCTAGTCCAGATCACCATGCTCGAAGGACGCACTACTGAACAAAAACGAAAGCTTGCGCAACGTATTACCGATGCGATGGTGGAAGAGGCAGGTGCGCGCCGGGAGGCGGTTGTCGTGGCTTTTCATGAAGTGTCAAGAGAGAGCTACGCTTCCGGCGGTGTGCTGATGTCTGATAAGGGCAAGTGATTTCGGCGCCAGGCAGAACCCTAAAATCCAGGTTAGCTTAGGGGTTCGTAGAGCTGACCTTCCACGCGTTCGCCGTGCTTGGGCAGTTCTTTCTTGGCGTATTGCAGGAAATGCGGTGCGGCGCGATGGGCCTCGAGCGCGGCGTCGTCCTTGTACTGTTCGTAGATGAAAAAGCGCCGCGGCTCGGTTTTGTGCCGGTGTACCAGGTACATGGCGCAGCCCGGTTCCTTGCGTGATTCTTCTGTCAGCTTTTGGAAAATCGCGGTAACTTCCGCCTCGTGTCCCGTCTTCGCCATCCAGGTTACCGCCAAGACCACCATCGGTTGCTCTCCTGGTAAATCTATGCGCGGGCCCTTTCGTCCCGTGCCCCCTTGGACCTGTTCAGCTGGGCCGAAAACTCCTCTGCGAACATTGTCTGCTCGCGATCGGGACCGGTGGAAATCATGCCAATTTTGGCCCCGGTTTCACGTTCCACGAACGAAAGATATTCGCGGGCAGCTTTCGGCAGATTTCCGATATCCGTAATTCCCTGGGTCGATGTGCGCCAACCCGGCATCTTCTCATAAACGCACTCGATTTTGTCATATCCGCTGGCCTGTGCGGGAATTTCCGACGTTTGCTTGCCGTTGATCTTGTAAGCGACGCAAATCGGAATCTCGGCCAATTCGTCGAGCACATCCAGTTTCGTCACCACCAGCCACGAAATGCCGTTGAGCATGACCGCGTAGCGTAATAGAGGCAAATCAATCCAGCCACAGCGTCGAGGACGCCCGGTCACGGCGCCGAATTCGTTGCCGCGGGCGCGAATCTGGTCGCCAACGGCATCCAGCGCTTCAGTGGGAAATGGACCGCCGCCCACACGCGTGCAGTACGCCTTGGTCACGCCAATCACACTGTCAATCGCCGTGGGCGCCACTCCGGTGCCGGTGATCGCTCCGCCGGAGGTAGCGCTGGAGGAAGTGACAAATGGGTACGTGCCGTGGTCGATATCGAGCATGGTGCCTTGCGCCCCCTCGAACATGACCGAGTCGCCGGCACGGAGCGCCTCGTTCAGAAGCACCGCGGTGTCGCACACGAAAGGCGCGATCTGCTCGGACGCCCGGGCATATTCCTCGTACATCTTGTCGGCATCAAGCGGCTCGGAGTTGAACAGGGCATGCGCGATCATGTTCTTTTCGCGGCATGCATTCTCGATATGGGTTTTCAGCAACTTCAGGTCGAGCAGGTCGGCGACGCGAAGGCCCCGGCGCCCCATTTTGTCTTCGTAAGCCGGGCCGATGCCGCGAGAGGTGGTGCCAATCTTCACGCGCCCGGGCGCGTTCTCCGCCGCCAGTTCGATCATGCGGTGATAGGGCAGAATTACCTGGGCCCGATTGCTGACGAACAGATTCCCGTCGACGGCAACACCCATTTGCCGCAGCCCGGAGACCTCCTTCAGAAATGCAACCGGATCGAGCACTACTCCATTGCCGATCACGCCACGGCAGCCCGGGCGCAGCACGCCCGAAGGAACCAGTTGCAAAACGAACTTCTTGCCATTGATGATAACGGTGTGGCCGGCGTTGTGGCCTCCGGCGTAACGAGCCACAACAGGGAAGCTTTCGGATAAGACATCAACGATTTTGCCCTTGCCTTCGTCACCCCATTGTGCCCCGACCACGACCGTAGTTTTACCCTTTTTCAATGCTTGCTCCGTGGAAAGATGATGCCGCCGCCTGCGGCTGAACTACGAGGTCGCACACACTCGTGTCCCGCGGAAGATGCCGCTTTTTGCTGAGCTACCAGGGATTGTGCGGAACGGGATGTGTACTAGGAATGATACCGTACTTACCTGCCGGGAGTCACCCGGAGTCGGCAGACAATACTTCTGGGTCGTTACATGGGTTTCGAACTCCTCCCAGGCCGCCGGCAGATCAGCGCTTTGTGCCTTCCTTCTTCGGACTGCGTTCCACGATGTACTCGCTGACCACTTTCTTCCATTTTCCCTGAGCCTTAAGAATGTACTCGACGGCGTCGCGGGCTGCCCCATCACCGCCGCAATGCTCGGTCACCATGTGCGCCTCGTCTTTTACCTCCTCGCGGGCATTCGCCACCGCGATGGCAAAGCCGCAATTGCGCATGACGGGAAGGTCGATGACATCATCACCGACGAAGGCCGCTTCATTTGCCTGCAGCTTCTCCTGCTTGAGAATCTCTTCGAAAACCGTCAGCTTATCTTGGATTCCCTGGTGAACGTGCTCCATCTTCAGGTCGCGGGCACGCAGGGCTACGGTTTCGGAAATCCGTTTTGTGATCAGCCCAGTCTTAAGGCCGCCGAGGCGGGCGAGAGAAATGGCGGTCCCGTCGTGCGCGTGAAAGCCTTTTGCCTCGATGAGATTTTCGCTATGAAAGCCGAATCCGCCTTTTCCGCCATGCTTCGCGGACTGTTCCAGGACCGATTGCTTGGCTCCAGCGGGGGCGGGAAAAATCCAGATCTTGCCGTCTGTGAGTACACCGTCAACGTCAAAAAGGATGAGCTTAATCCTGCGGGCGCGTTTTTTAGACATGCGCGAAAAACTATATCATTCGCGGATTGGAAAACGGCAAGGCAGGCATCTGCGTGGTGCCAGTGCCATTCACTTCTGCGTGAGGGTAACCTGGTGCGCGCCGACTACGGCCGTATCGATTTTGTCCGGCAGTGGAAAGCGCGATTGAAGGCCAATGCCCGGGTACTTCGGCTGAATATACTTTTCCACGAACAACTGAAGAACGAAACGGGGAATTTCCACGCCGTCGAGCGAGACAGTGTCTACGTCAACGAAGCCCTGGTGTCCCGCGCCATGAGCGTGCGCGACCACTTCCACGTTGTGCACACCGCTGAACATCGAAAGCAAAGGATTGCTTGTGCCGTGACCAGCTCTAACCTGGTCGAAGTCCACGCGCGCATGGCCGGTAATAACTCCAGGCTGGCCCTGCAATTGCACCGATTTCACCCCTGCGGGAAATTCCAAGTCGCCTGAGGCGAGATAGGCGTTAATTTCCTCTTCCGTAAGCCTCGTGGGAACCTGGTCAGGATGCGCCAGCCTTCCGTTATGCTCGATCTGGGCTATCTTCCGGTCCGCGCTTGCAGTCAGCGCGGATTGCGCGGAACCTTGTGATTGCGCCACCACTCCAACGCCGAGCAGGAGAGGAACTGCAATCACCAGAGGAAAAGGGAACTTCATTGCTTAAGATCGGCCTGGGCTGCAGAACTGGAAACCGGCGTCACTTTTGGTTCGATCAATGTACCACCCACATCAAAACTATGTGAATGGTCTCGAGTGATTCTGATGTTGAGTTGAGTGCCCATGGTCGCGGTGCCACTTACCTGATAGATGCCGCTGGCATCGGCGAGTTTGCCTTCCTTCAACTCGAACGCGCCATCGTGCAAGAGAAGGCTACCGTCAAATCGTTTTACATGGATCGGGCCACCGTCGGAAGTCAGCCAGACGTGGGGAAGCGCACCGTCGTACATTTCAAAAGCGGCGCTTCCATTGGCCGATCCGAGCAATTCGGAAAGGCTATAACCGGCAAACGTCAATTGATATTTGGCGTTGGCTGTCCCTGAGATCCAGCCATCCTTCATGGCTGCCGCCAGTTGCATGAGCGACACATCCTTCAGTATTCCGGTTCCGGAATAGACAGGAGGCTTGGCAGTGAAGTCCGCTTGCCAGGTTCCGAGGTGTTTGCCGCCCAGGAAGTCGCCACGCAAATCGGTCAAACGTAATTGTCCTTGGCCAAGTTGAACTCGCGCCGACACGTGATCCGCAACTAGATTTTTGATTGCGAATCGATTTGCGCTGATTTTCCCTGCGGCTTGTAATTCGGTGAGCAGAGATTTTCCTGGCGCACTAGCCGACAGAATGCGATACCAAGGCCGCTTTGGCGGATTGGGATTGAACAGCGCGTTGAGGCTGTCGCTGTCGATGGTATCCGTTCGCAAGTCGAACGTGATTGGGCAGGTCGCAATCGTACTGCAGTGACGCGGCACGCCAAGAGAGCCGTTCAGCAGGAGATCGCCAGCCGAGACGGTCAGCTTCTCAACTCGCGTCTCATCGGGATCGACGATGAGGGTGGCCGAGCTAATGGCGAGCGGCGCATTGAATCCACGGACCGCCGCGCGCACCGAACTCAATCTCACAGTACCAGTCACGACGGGAGTTGAAAAGCCGCTCCACAGGCCCGCGATTCGCAAGTTCAAGTTCGCCAGACCATCTGTATTGGGGTGCCAGATCGGAATACCCAAAGTTCTCGCAAGTTGCAGAACCTGCCTGATCTCGCTATCGCCGTTGAGTTGGAGGTCATAACCGGTGCGATCTACCCATCCCTCTACCCTGGCCGCGTCAGGACGCCCAAGCGGCAAGCGCAGAGGGCCGATGGCCAGACGAATGGGCCCGGAAGAACCTGGGCGTTCTCTTGTCTTCACTTGCCTACTCGGCATTTTTGCGAGCTTCGTCCGTTCGAGCGAGATGGGAATTCTGCCGACGTTGAAATTGGTGTTGGTAACCGTGGAGCGGAGGGTTAGGCCGCTTGCCTCGCCATTGCCATTGATTTGTAAACCTGCTTGCTCCTCAATCTTGCGCAATGCGAGTTTCCCATCCAGCTTTCCACCAGCGAGGAGGTCCGGGGGCAAGTCTCTTTTGGAATGACGGGCGAGATTTATCAGCGCCTGCAGGGGCAAGTCCTCCGCGGAGAGACTCAGGTCATAACTGTGGGAATCCAGAACGCCGGATAAATCGCCTTGCAGCCGCACCGTTCCGTCGCCGACGGGTGCTCCACAGATGATCTCCTGCAATCGGTTTTCTTGTGAGTGATAGTGAGCAACACAATTCGCCGCAAGCTGGAGTGTGTCGGGGGCAATGATGTCGTAGCGATGGAAATCTTGGACCGCGACGCGGGCACCGATGCTCAGGTCGCTCGGCGCGCCGGAAAGGGCCAGGATGGCAGAAACAGCGCCACGCCAGCCTTTATCCTGGCCGGAAATGAGCTTAGTAAGTTGTCCCAGTTGCGCTTGAGACCACTCGACGGTGAAATTGAGGGGAGTCTCGTGCAGATCAGGAGACCTTTGCCAGGTTCCCTCCACGTTCAGAATGCCGGTGTCGCTGAGATTGAAGTCGGTACGAAGCGGTTGGGTTTTCAGCCGCATTGACCAGGCATTTTCCGAATCCTGCCACAAAGCAAAATCAGCATCGGTCAGCGCCCACGCTTTCTTTTCGGCTCCAAACTTGAAGTTGATGCGGCCGCGATCCGCTTCAATATAGGGAAATCCGGGACGCTTTTCTGAACGGCCTTTGGCCGTGGGTGCGACCGCGATTCGCGCAGTACGTTGTACCAAGTCTTCTATGTTCCAGCGTCCTTCCGCATTCCGCACCAGGTTGACGCTGGGCTCATTCAAATTTAACCGAGAGATTTCCACGTGCCCGCGCAGCAACGAAGTTAACCGCAAGGCAGCAGTCACTTCCTGTGCGCGCAGCATCGGTTCAGGGCTGTACGCGACATCATCGTGAACGACAAAATCTTCGAGATCGAACCCTGGCTGTGGCAATAAGCGCAGGTGCATGCCACCGATTTCCACCTGCCGTCCCACGGCGAGGCCGATCGAACGCGCCACGCGAGACTTGAAGCCCCCGGCTCCAGGTCTTATCAGAAACAGGGCAATCAGCAGTGTCACAGCCCCGATCCATACGCGCATGGAACCAGGAATCTTCACTGGATGATCCTCAGGGTGCGACGCCAGCGCGTCTCATCGAAGAAATGAACGATGGTGTGGCTGAGAAACTTTAGGCGGTCGCTCACGGCGGTTTGCAGGTACTGGTTCGGAGGTGTCTCGAAGGACCAGTAGATGAACATGGGGCGGCCGATGACGTTTCGCTGCGGTACAAATCCCCAGTAACGGCTGTCGGCGCTGACGTCGCGGTTGTCACCCATGGCAAAGTACGAATCCGGCGGCACAACAATATCATCACCTTCGATGTATTGCTTCATCATCAGTTGCCACTCCGGGACGATGTTGTAGCCTGCGGGCGAGATCGCGGGAAAGTTGTCGCGATACGGGTTGTAAGTGTCACCGGAGTGGATGACATAGGGCTCGTTCAGTTTCTCACCATTGCGATAGACCGCTCCATCGCGCAAGTGTATGCGGTCGCCGGGCAGCCCGATGATTCGTTTTACTACGTATAGCCCCGGCTCCTTAGGATGTAGGAAGACCACGACGTCCTGGCGCCGAATACTGCGATAAGGAATCAGGAGACCGAGCCATTGCGTGCGCGGTGAAAAGACTTCCCGGTTAACAAAGACGTGATCTCCGATAAGCAGCGTGTTCTCCATCGAACTGGACGGTATCTCAAAAGCCTGCACAATGAAGGTGATGATGAAGAGACCCGTGACCAGCACGGCGGCCACCGAGGCGAGAAACTCGATCGTAGTTTCCCGCTGCTGCTCATTGGCCTTGTCGGCTGTCCTGGCCATTTCGGATTCCGTAGGTCGTCTGCGTTCGTCAGCGGTCTGCATACCACCTAACCGAGGCGGTTCATGACCAGCCGATCAGCGATTTTTCAGCGCACGATCTTGAAAGTGCGGCGCCAGCGGGTCTCATCAAAGAAGTGAACGATTACATGAGTCAGAAATTTGATGCGGTCGCTGACTTCTCTTTGCAGGTACTGGTTGGGCGGGGTTTCGAAAGACCAATAGATGAACATCGGCCGTCCGATCACGTTTTTCTTGGGAATGAAGCCCCAGTAGCGGCTGTCGTAGCTGACGTCCCGATTGTCGCCCATGGCAAAGTATGAGTCGGGCGGCACGACCAAGTCGTCGCCCTGGATGTACTGCTTCATCATGAGCTGCCATTCGGGAGTCACGCTGTAGCCCTCGGGGGAAACTGCGGGAAAATTGTCACGATACGGGTTGTAGCTGTCGCCGGTGTGGATCACGTACGGCTCTTCCAGTTTCTCGCCATTCCTGTAAACCGCACCCTCACGCAGGTGGATGTGATCGCCGGGCGCGCCGATAATTCGCTTAACCACGTAGAGCCCGGGTTCAGCAGGGGACAGAAATACGACGATGTCTTGGCGCCGCACGTCGCGATAGGGAAGTAACGGGCCAACCCAGTGAGTTTTCGGAGAGAAGGTCTCTCGATTTACGAAAACGTGGTCGCCAATCAGCAGCGTGTTTTCCATCGAACTGGACGGGATTTCAAAGGCCTGCACAACGAAAGTGATGATGAAGAGTCCCGTCACCAGCACCGCGGCCAGCGACGCGAGGAATTCTACGGTCGTTTCGCGTTGTTTTTCTTCCTGTTTTTCGTTTTTCTTCGCCACTCGCATTCTTTCCCGTCGAGATAATCCGGTTACTTGACCAGGTGAAACGTGCGATCCCAGCGGGTGATCTGCCAAAGATGCGTCACCGCATAGGAGAAGCGGTAAAGTTTATCACCTGCTGTAGCAGGAATGCCGTTATCGTCGCCTCCGTCGCGAATCGACCAGTAGATGATCAGCGGCCGTCCAATGATGTTCTGCCGCGGCACGAAGCCCCAGTAGCGGCTATCGAGACTCTCGTCGCGATTGTCGCCTAGCACAAAGTAATAACCGTCGGGAACGATCAGGGCTCCGTCCTCGACCAGTTTACGCATCTGCAGCCACCAGGAAGCCTCCAGACCGGGCGCTGAGATATCGAGGCGGGGGAAGTCGTCACGGTAAATGTCGCGGGTAGCGGAACTGTAGCGGACATAGGGCTCCTTCAGCGCGACACCGTTGACGTAGACCTGCTTGTTGATGAGCCGCACGCGGTCTCCGGGCACGCCCACAACCCGTTTGACGAAATGCTGGGAAGGCCGCACCGGGTAATGAAAAACCACGATATCGCCGCGATGGATCTTTCGGTATGGAAGTATGCGGTCCCACATCCCCCCTCCGCCATAGCAGAACTTGTCAACCAGCAGATAGTCGCCAATCAGGAGCGTGTTCTCCATCGACTCGGAAGGGATCTGGAAGGCTTGGACGACAAAGGTGATCACGAAGACAGCGATGACCACCGTCCCTACCAGTGATTGCACAGATGCAGTCCAGTCGGTGCTCGAAATCTTCGCTTTGGCTTGCGCCGGTACTTCTGCCATTACTTCACTGGTAGCCACTAGACTGGCCCTTCCGCACCTGCTTACTGCTCATGATTCCGGGGAGAGACGAGAGATATTCCAGGACCTGCCGGGCGCATTCCTGTTCCGCCTTCTTCTTTGTGGATCCGATGGCTCTGCCGACAAACCCGGTCTTGTCCTGTCCGCCGGGAGCCAGCCGGGCCTCCACAGTGAAAGTCTTGCTGTGCTCCGGCCCTTCTTCCTTCACCAGAACATAGGACGGCTGGGCATGCCCGATCGCCTGCAGCGTTTCCTGCAAAGCCGACTTGAAATCCATGACCGGCATGCCGCTGCCGGCAAGATCCATGCGATCCAGTTCCGGGGTAACAATGTGCTGAAGAATAAACTGGCGCGCAACCTCGAACCCGGCGTCCAGGTACATGGCGGCGATCACCGCCTCCAAGGCATCGACCAGGAGTGCGGTTTTACTGCGGCCGCCGCTTTTCTCCTCCCCGCGGCCCAGGCGCAGGTAGTGGCCGAGCTCGAATTGCTGTGCTACCCGAATGAGATGCTTCTCGCTGACTAAATGCGCCCGCAATTTAGAAAGCTGCCCTTCGCGAAAATCCGGGAAACGCTGGAACAACTCCTCGGTCGTGACCATAGCCAGCACGGCATCACCCAGGAACTCGAGCTGCTCGTTGTCACCCACCCGGAGTTCGCCCGCATTGCTCTGCAATGCCTCCCGCTCCCGAGCCTGGGACGTGTGAGTGAGCGCTTGCTCGATCAACTCCGGCCGCTTGAAATGATGTCCGAGCGTGGATTCCAGGATCGCTATTTCGCGTGCCTTCATTTTCGAATGCGCCACCGTACTTCCGGGGCCAGTAAGGGTGGATGCAATGTGATCCTGACTGGAGCGCGACCCCAAGTGGCGCGTTGGCTTTCCAATTATTTTTGTGGCGGTTGTGTCGCTGCTCCACTTGTACCCGAGGGCGACTTCGCCGGGGGAATGCTTCCGCCGGTCAGTTGCACCAGCCGATCCCGTTCTTTACGCGCCAGGCCCCCTACGGATGTATTCTCCTGCGTCATCTCCACAGCTTTGTTAGCTTCCTGCAGGGCCTCTGGATATTTGTTCTGCTTGTCGAGAGAGAGCGCCAGGCGCAGCACCACCACTGGGTCGGGCTGCTGAGGAAACGCATCAATCGATTTGTGAAAGTTGGCTTCGGCCGCGGGGAAATCTCCCTTGTTGAACTGCAGCGTTCCCATAATCGAATAAGCGTTCGACCGCAATAGACCCTTATATGCGTCAATTTTCTCCTGGGGAGTTCCGGCAGGAGCGCTGACATCGGTGTCCACGGTCTGCGTGGCCCGTTGCGCCAGTTTCATAGCCTCCTCGAGTCGCTGATCTTTATCCAGGTCGGTGTCGCGCGTGTGTTCGGTTAAGGAATTGGCAACCAGGACCAGCGCCTCGGGATCGTCAGGATCGATGGACAGCACCTTTCTGCCCATTTCCGCCATTTTGTCGGTATTGCCCGCACTCTGGAAGGCACGCATGGTGTTCTTGTAGAGCAGAACCCGCAATTCACTGTCAGGGAACTTGGCGGCAAAGTCGTTTGCGGCGGCTTCCATTTGGGCAGGATCCTGCAGCGTCATGGCCTTCTGGAAGGCGTCATACTCCGGCTGCGTCTTGGCCTGAGGGGGCCGTTTCGCTGGCGCTTGTCCTGTTGCTGGGGCCTGTGCTTGGCCGGCCGTGCCCTGCTGAGCCGCCGCGGGAGGATTCTGGCCCGTGGATTGGCTGTTGGACTGGGCAAAGCTCGCTGCAGCGATGACCAGCACCGCAATGAAAACAGCTGCTCGCTTCATGCTTTCTCCTTGAACTCGCGAATGTAAACGTAAAGATACTTCAATCAATCTCACTGCTGAGGCTGCCGCGCGCTGGCCGGCGGCTCGTAGGGTTGTTGCAAGCCCTTTTCCGCTGCTGCCTTTGCTGCCGGCAACGAAGTACCGGCGACCAGCGCCGCCCTATAGTGGGTCAGCGCGGCTTCTCGATTTTCCTGCAAGTCAAAAATCCTGCCCAGATAAATATGCGACCACGCCACCACCTTGGGTTCCTGCGCAACCTGCAATGCGTGTTCGAAGTAGGTACGCGCACCTTGCATGTCCCGGTTCATAGTAGCGATCTGCGCCAGGATGAACAGGGCACGACCTTGATCACCCTGATTTTCGTCCAGGGCCTGCTGCGCAAGCTTCTGCGCGCCCTCAGAATCCCCTGCATTCAACCGCTGCTCCGCCATAACCAGCAGCTGATTATTGGTGGAATTGGACAGGTGCAGCAATTCCGGCGACGCTTTTTGGGCAAACTGGATCTGCGCAAGACGCTTTTTTTCCTTGTTTACGTCAATTTTGTCGAGGATCTCGGCATAGGCGTTGCGTATTCCCGCCGGATCTTTCTCAAACTGCACCATGGCGTCGTAGAAATACTGCGTCAGTACATAGCCTTCTTCTACCGAATTCTCCACCACATTCTGCCGCTCGCTTTCCGCGATCTTTGCGCCCATGGTTCTGGCTTCAATCGCCCGTACAAAGCACTCGGTGACCAGCAGAGAAATATCGTTTTTGAAACTCTCCTCCATGGGTGCAGTTTTCACAGTTTCGAGGATCGGTTCCAGGCGTTTCACCGAACCCGCGTATTTCGCCGCCAACGGATCGAGCAGGTAATGCAGGTAAGTATGTCGAATCTCCTGCATCTTCAGCGAGGAACCCGCAGGCGAGATCACCACAAAGTAGTCCGCTCCGTAGTTGCGAGCGTTGGTCTGGCCGGGCGCTCCCATGGGATCCAGGTAAATTGTGAACTGCTGTCCCAGGTAAACCGAAGACGGAATCTTTAAGTAAACTTCGGTCTCGAAGAACATCTTGGACAGCGGTTCGTGATAGCGCTGCGTCAGCGCGGCATAGCCGTCCCGGTGTTGCTGCCACACAGCAGCCAAGCCCGCCTTGTCGTAAAAAGCCTGCATGAGCGGAACAAATCCCGCGATCGCGCGAGCGTCGGGCGGCAAGTCCGTGTCTTTAACCTTCGGTAGGAATGGCGGGCCAGTCAGATACAGCGCGAGCGAAACATACGAGGCGAGGTCTTTAGACGCATCCTGCGTCTGGTGTTCCTTGTAGTACTGGCACATCAGGTTGGCCGCTTGGGTGGCATCTTCGGACGCCTCCACATTCTTCGCGACTTGCCCGCGAATTTCCGCGCGCAGCGGATCCGAAACACTCAGTTCCTGGTCGTAACCGCAAGCATTGATCGAGGTCAGAACGCTGAAAAGAATCTCGCTGCTGTCGAGGACCACCTTGGGAGAATTTTGGGCGAAAGACACGCCCGCAAACAGCCCTAAAATGACCAGACCAAGCCAGCGACGACGGGGGGAAACCAGGAAAACCTCCTGCAGGATTAAGGGGAAATGAGCGTACTTTGACAGTGTAAGAGGTTATTTATCAAGGGTCAAACGAGGTCAGACGTTCTTACAGCTTGACGAGGCACACTGCGGTTGTGAGTGGGTATCAGCGACGCGATGCAGCTACTCGGGACACCCTCATCCTCTAACGCTGATCTTTGAAAAAGAGAGGACCGCGCGTCCCGCTGTCGGCCTGCCCATCGCGGTCGCGGGGCGGAAGGTGGTGAAAATGAGCATGTTTTTCACCTGCGGCAGCAGGTCCTTGGCAGGATCGGGATCAGACAGGATGCGATAGTCCTGCACCCGGCCATTGGCATCCACGTAGGCTTCGATGACCAGCGCGTCGCCAGTGATTGAACTCAGGCTGGTGCCAAAGAACGTCTGCTTCAGTTCAGGAGCGGTATAGAGCATCAGGGGAACGTCGTCGTTACTTGCCTGCAACTGTGGAGGCAATGCCAGGACGCCCATCAGCACCCCGAAAATAACCAGCGCAGTCACCAGGCCGGCGGTCGCGGGAACCATCAATCCTTCCAGGGTGTTCTGCAGTCGCAGCCAGAAACCTTGCAATGGCGCACGCCTGGATTCCGCGGCTTCCTGGGAGATAGCTACGCGCAACTTTAATGCAAGATCCGGCGGCGCTTTCTTTCGGCTCAGAGAAGTAAGCAGCTGCTGGGTTCTTTGCAGAGCGAGATACTCCCTGGTGCAGACCGGGCAATGCTGCAGGTGTTTCTCAATGTCGTGCATCTGCGCACCGGTAACGGCGCCATCCACGTACGGCGAGAACAGCGACTTTGCCTCACCGCATCTCATGATGCCACCTCGATCTCCCCCGCCCTAAAGCCCTCTGATTGCGCTTCTTTTCCCGAACGATTCAAGCCCAACTCCGGGCCAACCTCGTCAATGTAGGACGCAAGCCTCTTCCGCAGCGCTTCGCGGCCGCGGGTGAGGCGCGACTTAACTGTTCCCAATGAAACTTCGGTGACCTCCGCGATTTCCTCGTATGACATTTCTTCCAGGTCACGCAGGATCAACGTGGTTCGGTACGGCTCAGGCACGTTAGCCAATTCCAGTTCTACCTTTGCCCGGACTTCCTCATGCGCCACATTGTCAAAAGGCGTGTCCCGGTGGTCCACAAAAGCTTCGCAGGGAACGATTAAACCGGATTCAGTTTCCGTTGGTTCCATCGAGGTCTCATGCGATTTGTGGCGGAACCACCAGCGGCGCCGATTGGAGGCTTCGTGTACCGCTATCCGGTAAATCCATGTCTTCAGAGTCGATTCACCGTTGAACCGCCGGATACCCCGGAATATCTTGAGGAAAACTTCTTGGGTCGCATCGGCTGCGTCGGCGGGATCATTCAGCATGCGATAGACCAGGCTGTAGATCGGTTGATGGAACTCTCCGATCAACCAGGCATAGGCATCTTCGGACCCTGCCTTCAGTTCGGCAACGATCCCTGATTCCTCGACCCGTGCTCCAATCGCGCTTGCTAAATCTCCCAACTGCATCGCTCCCGCCATGGCTCTCATGGCGTAACCCTCATTATAAGTTCTTTGGCAAGCGCTGCCGCGTCGAAAATACTCTTGGTTGCCGGCAGGGATAGAAGCCAACCATCCATACAATCATAGACTCCGAGTGAGCCCGTAAAGTTCCCGATTTAGGGACATTGTTTTCAATGTATTAGCGCGATTACAAGCAAACAGAGCACTTCAGAATGCGGGAGGCGGCACTCAGTTGGCTATTGAGGCTGAGATGGCGGCTGGTTTTCAGACGGAGATGGCTGGGCACTACCAGCTTTGGAGTTTGTGCTCGACTTGGAAGATTTCTTCGAGCCCTTCTTCTTTGCTGGTTTGGCTTCTTCCGTGTCGTCAACGACTACTTTCTTCGGCGGCGCGGGAGGTGCTTCCGCCAAGGTTCTGATCTGTGTTCTCAGGCGGTTCAGTTCAGCCTCTTTCGAGCTGGTGAGGCCATCCATGCGATCCGCGAGTGAGCGACGCGACGCTTCCAGGGAGTGCAGGTCGTTAGAGAGAGCCTGATAATCGTCTTTAGAACCGAATGCACCCGCCGATTCCACCAGTGGACCAAAAACGTCGTACAACGCATCAAGGTTTCGGTACAGTTTGAAGGTGGCGGTGAGGTCTTCCGGGGAAGACCGCAACTGGTTCATCATTTCCGGGAGCGCCGACTGCAAGTTACGTTGAATGGATTGCACGTCAGCTTGCGCCTGCCGCTTACTGGAGGAATCGGTCTTCCAATGATCCACGCGGGCCTTCCCCAGATCGTTCAGCACAGCCTCCGACATCTGTTGTATTTGTGACAAAACTGAGTTCAGCTGATTGACCGAGGCGTACGACACTGGCGGTGGTGTCTGTGGTGAAGATTCGACTTGTGCAAAAACTGCGAATGCCGGCGACAAAGTGAACGCCAGAATCGCCGAGGTTGTGATGGTGCTGTTCATCGTGCCCGCCCCGCGTCCCCACAGAATACTAACTTTGGCGGCTTTCGCAAAATGCGTGCGATGCTGGTTTGACTATCGGGGACGGCTGCGGGACAATAAAACCAAAGCCCGAGCCATCCAAGGTCGGCTTTACGTCCGCAAAAATGGGCCTGTGGCGCAGTTGGGAGCGCGCTTCCATGGCATGGAAGAGGTCGTCGGTTCGAACCCGACCAGGTCCACCATCACCCACAACAGTTTGACGGCGCGAGCGTTGACACCACAGCGTTTGTGCATAAGCAGCCGTTTTGATAGTTACCGCAAGGACCTCCATCGCGGTTCGCTTCGATCCCCGTGACTGTACCGTTCCAACATAGATGTTCTCCTTGATAAGCTCTTGTTCTGAAGCTGGCACGTGCTCGCGAAGCGATCCATGCGGCGAAAGCAACGTGTCTATCTGTTTACGAAGAACGGTGGCCGCTCTCGCGTCGCGCCGAGAGAAGCGAGCCAATAAACTGAAAGCCAGCCACCCGGTTCAAAGCTTCTTAACGAAACCGAACACAACGGTACCGCCGCGAGTATTTGGAATGGTCTTCGTGTAAATTCCAACAAGTTCCCCGGTAGCATTGATGCCTTTTACAAGAGTGGTGCCGGGATCAGCTTCTGGTACATCGATGTTCGTGAAGATGCCGCCCCATTCCTGGAACCCGTGAGCTTCGCTGAAATTGGAAAAGAATCCGACCACGGTTCCAGCGTCGTTGATGCCGAACACGTCAGTCTCAAGCCCACCGGGATGCATGATTTGAGTGAAGGTTGAGCTTTGAGCCACAAAGCCGCAGTTGATCTGCGGGCAATCCCCCCCGCTATAAAGGCCGGAGATCTGTCCATTGTTGTTGATGCCCCATATTTGGGTGAGCCTGGATCCGGGATAATCAACGGTGACAAGGGTACCGCCGATGTCAGTGAAGCCATGATTGGTGTTATTCGTAAAGTAGTAGCCTGCGACCTCGTCATTATCGTTGATTGCAGTAGCGACCGTACCGATCGCACCCGGGATATCGACGGTTCGATATATCTCGCCAACCTTGATGTACCCATGGGTATGACCCCGCCCATCCGTGTAGCTTCCCACGATGTGATTGGAATTGTTGATGCCATTGGCATCAATCGAAGTAGCGCCCAGCTGTGACAGCGTGACTCCTACCAGCATCGGGAATCCCTGCGGGCTAAATTGAAAAGCAGTGTCGTTAAAGGTGCCAATGTCGTTCTGGGACCCGACAACGATGCCAGAATTGTTGACGCCTTCCAGGTTGGTAAAGCGTGTTCCCAGGCCTACGGTGGAGAACTGACCGAAGGCGGGAGTTGTAGCTAAGACGGCGTAGTAACCCAGCAGCAGAGTCAACGACAGTAATCTCATAACTGTATTCTCCTCATTCATTTCGCGGGGCCGGTTATCATCGACCCGAGTTGCGGCTACGACAGCTACCAGCGGGCCTGGTCAGTCTAGCTGCAGCCTCTTGACCAGGCCAGCCCTGTTGAATCGATTGGATTATAATTGCAATCTAAATTAGCATGCGTTACCAACCTGACCACAAAGTACAGACACACCGCCGAATCGTGGAGAGCGCCTCCCGTCAGTTTCGAGCCGAGGGAATGAATGGGCCGGGTGTGGCAAAGCTTATGAAAGCTTCAGGTTTGACCCATGGAGGGTTTTATAAGCACTTCGCGAGCAAGGACGATCTTTTCGCTGAGGCCATCGAGGAAAGCGCTCGCGAGATCGGAGCAAAGCTGACCGAGTGGGGAAAGCAAGTTCCACGTGACGAAGCCTGGAAGGAAATCGTAAAAAAGTATCTGTCCATAGAACATTGCGAACATCCCGGAATGGGTTGTCCCATGGCGGCGCTTGCCCCCGATATTGCACGCACCCGTGCGACAGTCAGGAGGAAGATCCGCGACAGTATGGATGCATACAGGAAGCAGCTTGTTGAATTCATGCCCGGAGCCGGTCCAGGAGAAAAGCAGAAAAATTTCGTCCTTATCTTCACCGCCATGGTCGGCGCGCTGGCAGTCGCCCGCACGATGTCAGACCGAGAGGAAAAAGAAAAATTGCTGGGATTGGTCCGAAATCACTTGCTCACAAGTTTCTGATTTTTTTGCATCGGTAAGATTATGACTATAATCCTATATCGATGTCAGGAACTTGCACGAAAATTTCTTGAGAATGGAGAGAAACCTATGAATTACCTGGTCCCAAACTATCTGACGCCATACATCGTGACCGGCATGATCATTGTCATCACGGCACTGGTGGTAGGGTTGCGTGGGGTACTCCGTCGCGCGAATTGGCCGGAAGCCGATCGCGTGAAGGCGCTTTGGAGCGTGTCAGCGCTTTTAGCGGGATGGTTCGTGATAGCTGTTATAACATCGATCGATGGCTTTTATCGTCCACCATCCGGCAGACCTCCCACAATTCAGTACGGCCTTTTCACTCCCATCGTAGTTGGCCTGCTTTTATTTCAAAGCTGGCCCTTGCTTCGGCGAATGTTCGCCATCATTCCAAACAGCTGGCTGGTGGGAGTGCAACTCTATCGCGTTCTGGGAGTGATCTTCCTTGTGCTGTACGCGGGTGGACACCTGCCAGGACCGTTCGCGTTGCCGGCAGGTATAGGGGACACGCTGGTAGGGATCATGGCTCCTTTCGTGGCTGCCGGCTTCGCACGTTCGGCGCAAAGTTCTGTGCGTCAAGTCCGCCTCTGGAACCTGCTCGGCATTAGCGACCTGGTAATCGCGGTTACCATGGGTTTTCTTACCTCGCCGTCTCCATTCCAGATGGCCTCGTTCGATCATCCCACAGTGCTTATCGGGATGTTTCCGCTCTCACTGATTCCCGTCTTTGCCGTCCCGCTATCTATTCTGCTGCACATCGCGTCACTACAGAAGCTGCGGCGCGACCAACCGGCACGCAATAGAGAACTGCGAACCGCGGAAGTCCGGTCCGCCAGGTGAACGGAAGACGAACGCATTCAGCAATGAGCCTGGATCGTTGCGTGGGATCGAGCTGCGTGAATTCGCGGGAGGCTAATCTGCGCAGAAGGTCACGCAATTCAGGCAGACTGTTGCAATGGGTTTCAAGGGTCGGTCCGAGTATTTATGCTGGTTTCGGCGGTCGTGGCTTGTCCATGTTCCAGCCGTTGCAACTCAGGACAGAAGGAGGTTCGAGTGGAAGCACCGCAAACAGAGCAAATGATCACAGCTCTTCAGGCAGCCTACGCGGCCTTCAATCGAGGAGATCTTGACGCAGCAGTGGAACCACTGGATGCTCAGATCGAATGGAGCGAGCCACCCGAATTTCCCGGGGGAGGGACGTACCATGGACGCGAGGAGGTGAAGCAATACCTTGCCCAGTCACGCGCCGCGTGGGCTGAAGTAATTAGCGAACCTGAAGAGTTTATTCCCGCCGGCAACCGAGTCGTAGTTTTTGTTCATGCGCGGGTCCGACCTAAAAATGGGAACGAGTGGCAGGAGGTACGACTCGCGGACGTCTACACCTTCCATCAGGGCACAGCGATCCACATGCGAGCATTCGCTGATCGGCAGGAGGCTCTGCGGTGGGCTGGCGCCAGCGCGACGATTCACTGAGGGGATGGGATGGTGCTCGATACTCGGCCAAGCGCAACGATGATTGCCCAATTTTCGAGTTGTATCTATTCACATCGAAGGAGATCCGTTTCCGCTGTTTGGCCCGTCATCCGCTCATAAGTATTGCGCCTGCTTGCGATGGTCGTACGGCCTTCGCCGGTAGAGCACATTGTTAAACCCATGTGCTTACGATGAATGTTGCCCAGCGTCTAAGTACATTCGAGTCAACGATCTTCCTTACGGAGCCGCACCCATGAACAGACGGCTTGCGAACACCCTGACCTGTGTTCTCATAGGACTGCTGTGCACGCTGGCGCTGCCGCAGGATACAAACGGCAAACATTGGATCGGGACGTGGGCAGCGGCCCCGCAGCCCGCCGCGCCTGGGCGTCTTCAACGCTTCCAAAACCAAACGCTACGGCTCATCGTGCACACCAGCGCTGGCGGGAGGAAAATCCGGATCAAGGTTTCAAACCTTTATGGTGAGCATTCATTGTTCATCGGCGGAGCACACATTGCCCGGCGCGCGGAAGGCGCGGACATCGATCCCGCGACGGATCGAGCCCTGAAGTTTCACGGGCAATCGTCTACAAACGTCGCAGCCGGATCGATGGTCGTGAGCGATCCGATCGCGTTGGACGTGCCGGCTCTCTCAGACCTGGCGATCAGCCTGTTTCTGCCCGAGACCACGGAGGTGAAGACTGCGCACGTTCTGGCCAAGCAGACGAGTTACGTTTCCCCTGAGAACGGAGATTCTACGGCAAAGGTGAAATTTCCAGTGTCAAAGAAAATCAGTGACTGGCCCTTGCTGACAGGAGTTGATGTCGAGGCCTCCCCTCGCGGAGCGGCTATCGTGGCCTTTGGCTCGTCACTTACGGATGGAGATGGAACCGACTCGGATAGCAATGGCCGCTGGCCCGACGTGCTGGCAGAGCGCTTGCAGAAGAGTGCTGGCCGGAATATCGAACTGGGCGTCCTGAACGAAGGTATCATCGGGAATCGCCTACTGAGTGACAGCCCAAAGCGGGCGGCCGGCGGGCGATTTGGGGCAGTCCTCGGGGAGGCGGGCCTGTCGCGTTTCGAGCGCGACGTACTCGCGCAATCCGGCGCGAAGTACGCGATCGTCGGTATCGGCATTAACGACATCGGCATGCCCGGGTCATTGACACCGGCCAGCGAGAGCATCAAGGCAGAAAACGTCATCGACGGCTATCGGCAGCTCATTACCCGGGCCCATCAAAGGGGAGTTCGAATCATTGGCACGACTAATCCACCTTTTGAAAATGCATTCCTAGATTTAGGACCGCCGGGCCCTCCCATCACCTTCTACACTCCTGAAAAGGAAAGCGTGCGTCGGAAGGTCAACGAGTGGATTCTCAAGGGCGGTGAATTCGATGGGGTGGTCGATTTCGATTCCGTTTTGCGGGACCCGAGCCACCCCACACAGCTGCTGCCGAGTTACGACAGCGGCGACCATCTGCATCCCAATAATGCGGGCTGCCGTGCGGAAGGAAATGCGATTCCGCTGGCGCTCTTCAAAGGTCATTAGAGTTTCAAGCTTGCGTCTGCTAGGCCACGGTTTGCTCAGGACAGGCCGCTGCATTCCGAGTGGCCGGGGACTGCGAAGTTTCTGGCTTGCCCGTCAACCAAGAGGCGTATAGTTCGAATTTTCCGATCATCCTGTTCTCTCGTCTCTAGCTTGTAATGAACAGCAGCGTTGAGGCGGCAATGGAATACCTGATTGGCTTGTTCCTGTCCTTGGCTGTGGCTGGTTTCGCCGTCTCTACCGGCCTTGATCGGGAGCGTGCCTTTTATCCTCCCGTGCTGATCGTGGTGGCCTCGTATTACGTTTTGTTTGCCGTGATGGCAGCTTCCGGCCGGACACTCGTCATCGAAATCGCCTTCGCAAGCGGCTTCGTGCTGCTTGCTGCAATCGGCTACAAAACAACTCTTTGGTTAATAGCGATCAGCCTTGTTGGGCACGGAGTCTTTGACATCTTTCATCGCTCACTGATCGAAAACCCAGGTGTACCTCACTGGTGGCCGGGTTTCTGTATGGCGTTCGACGTGATTTTCGGCGTTTTATTGGCGCTGGCGTTATTGAGGCGCAGGCTGGAAATGCCCTGAGTGGCGCAAACGCCAGTAAGTCCGCATCTTCAACGGCTGTTCGCGCGATTTCAGCCTATTGCCGACTCATGATGTTCGCAAACCGGTCGGATATTTGCGCCGAGGTCGATAACTTCGAAGGAGAGGTTTCGCTAACCCACTCTGCTTCATATTCTGAAACATACTCTTGCCACATTGATCCAAGGTCTCACATCGGCACTTCGTCATCAGTTTCTTGAGCAGGGCTTGGACCGCCATTATTCCATACATCAACTGATCCAGCTCAGCAAGCTTTCTCTGACACAGCGTTCTCCAGCGTGTCGACGCGCGCGTGACATCCCGGAAACCAAAGAACAACTGCCGGATTTCAGCCAAGCTGAAACCCAGCTGGCGGGCGCGCTGAATAATTGCCAGGCGATAGAGCACGGTGGAGTCGTAACGCCTTTGCCCGCTCAGTCGTTGCGGAGCAGGGAGCAATCCGATCCGCTCGTAGTAACGAATGGCGGAGGGCTGAACTCCAATCTGTCGCGCAATGTCGGAAATCGTCATTTTTGACATGACACGGTTAGTACATCTTATTCTCTCGCGCTTCTCATTTGCCGAATTGTTCAGCGGATCTTTATGGAAGATAGTCCTTGACTTAAAGTCAGCTTTAAGACTTAGCGTGTTCTCCGTAGTGCAAATACGCGAGCTCGCTTGCAAGGAGAGTGAATCCAATGAAGAGGACACCAATATTTCTATTGTGGCTAGCGTTCGCCAGCAGTGCGACCGGGCAAATGCGTCAACCAATCAGACTTACGCAGTTGGAGCAAACTGGCACGGCGGCACCGCACGACAGCTCCGAAAGCACAGTTCCATTGGACGCGGCGCGAGAAAAGCGGGCCCTGCAGATCTTCTTAAAGTCAGTAGAGAAGGCAATCGCGTCTGCCGCTGAAGCCATGCCCGCCGACAAATATGGCTTCACTCCCACGGACGGTGAATTTAAAGGCGTCCGTAGCTTCGGTCAGCAGGTAAAACATCTTTCTGCAACGAATCACATTCTGGCCGCCGCTGCACTCGGTGAGGAGCCGCCCGTCGACGCCGGAGACGAGGCTGGGCCTGAGACAGTACGAACGAAGGCTGAAATTCTTGACTACCTGAATACATCATTTGTACACCTGGGCAGGGCCATTGAAGCGATTGGCGACAAGAACGGAGCGATCAACTCGTCGCCTATTTCGCCACTGCCGGCCACTACGACGACTAGCCTGGCGCTCACCGTCGAGGCGTTAATCCATGCTTTCGACCATTACGGACAAATGGTCGAATACTTGCGCATGAACGGCGTCGTTCCACCTGCGAGCCGTCCATGAAACAAGATTCGGACGACATACCCGTAGCCTGCCGTCTGTCGGCCGCCGAATTGCGCAATCGTGAGGCCACGCTTCTGGCCAAATTCAGATCTGCAGTGAGCCAAACAGAAGAACTCCCGCAGGGTTATGCTTTTCGCCTTTCGAGTGATCCCGAGTCGGTAGCGCTGATAGCCGAACTGATTCTGGCAGAGCGCCAATGTTGCCTCTTTTTGACGTTTGAGATGATTGCCGCGCCCTATATGGGTCCGGTAAGCGTTCGCGTCACTGGCCCAGCCGGTACAAAAATGTTCGTGAAGCAGATCCTATGCGACCCTGAGGACTCTCCGTAAGGAGAATTGTGGACATTAGGGAGGAGAGGTACCGGTCGCGGGGGAGGGACAATAATGGCACCAAAACGCAGAAGCCTGGTTCGCCAGCAAGCTTTATGGAACCCGGCGCGGCGCGTCCAGGCGGTTCCAACTACTGAATCGAACTGGCGACATTCGAAAAGACGGTGTTGGCATTTGTGCCGATCAGTCGAATCGTGCCCACCACGATCACCAGAATCACTGCAAGCATAACCGCGTACTCCGCAATGTCCTGTCCTTCTTCGTTTTTCCACAGACTCAGCATGATTGGCTTCATGGATCCTCCCGAGCTCAGAACCGGGGCGTCCTCCAGCTTATATGTAGAGTCTAGCCGAAAACTAGAGGAATATTGCAATAATTCCGCATCCCGTGCCAACGGAGATGGAACGCTAGGATGGGAATCTTGCTACGACGGCAGCGAATTGTGTAATCAGTGGCAAGCTATCTAGTCGATGGTAAGGCTCATGGCCTTGTTGCCCTTATCGAAGGCAATCCGCAGGGTTTTCTCGTCGTCTCCTTTGAACTGCACGGCAAGGGTTTGGGACTGGTCAAAACCCGCGGCTGCGGATTGCACACGAACCCTGATGTTGTGGCTGCCTGCGGATACCCAGATCTGCTTGGAATTGGTGCCTTTTGTGCTGTGGAACAGGACCATGCGGCGCTGGGTTTCCGCATGCAAGGGCATGCTGTAGACGAGTTTGCCGTCCACCCAAATCACCAGGTCAGCGTCCGAAAAATGATGCCATACCTGCAAGTACAAGAGCGAGCCGCTCGAGACGGCGGTGTTGGCGTCCTTTTCCGCGGCTTGCGGGCTGGACGCTGGGCTCGGAGAAACGAGCTTGGGTTGGCGCCTAACAGCTGGTTTAGAGGGCGTTGTGACAGGCTTTGATGCCGCCGATGCGACCGGAGGCGCAGTTCGCGTAACCGCTTTTGCGGGCGTTTCCGACTTCGCTGGGGAAGGGGAGATCGAGGAAGGCGGTAAGTTGTTTGCGCCTAACGGTAAACCGTTGGTTCCCGCTGCTCCGATTTCTGCTTTCGTGCTGCGCAGCGTTATGGTCCCGATTGCCACGGCCAATACGACACCTGCGAAGAGCAACAGCAGCGTTAGTCGATCCGAGGTGCGCAGAAAGGTTGCGAGCGAATCGTGTCCGAGAAGAACGCGGCGAAGCTGCACGGTCCACGGGTAGCTTGCACCTGAGTTGTGAGCATGCAAAGCGCTCGAGCTTCGCACCTGCGATCCGGTCGACGTCCTGACGCTGCTCGTACTCTGTGTCGCTAAGCCTTCTCGCAGTTCGCGAACGTCTAGCGCGAATTCAATGCCTCGCTGATAGCGTTGCGCGGGCTCCTTCGCCATTGCCCGGCTCACGATGGCATCAACATCCGGCGGCAGGTCTGACGCGAGTGCGCTGACCGGAACCGGATCGCGGTTCACGACCTTGAAGCAGACCGTGGTTGCGCTATTGCCCTGGAATGGCCGGTAGCCGGTCAGCATGCTGTAAAGAATGACGCCCAGAGAAAACAGGTCGGAGCGCCCATCCACCTGCTCGCCCTCCAATTGCTCGGGAGCCATGTAGGCGGGGGTTCCCAGCACATGGCCCGGAACTGTAAGGTGAGCGAGACTGAGTTTCGCGATGCCGAAATCCGTGATCTTTGCCGTGCCATCTTCCGTGATCAGAATATTGGCCGGTTTCACATCGCGATGTACTACCCCCTGGCCGTGAGCGTAGTCCAGCGCTTCCGCGATTTGCTCGGTGAGTCGTAGAGCCGTTTCGAGTGGAACAGTTTTGTTCTCCCCCGCAAGCTTCTGTTTCAGCGACTCTCCAGTGATGTACTCCATGACGATGAACGGGTCATGGGTCTGCGGCTCTTCCCCGACATCGAAAACGGTGACAATGCCGGGATGAAGAAGGCGGCCGGCGGCCTGGGCCTCGAAGAAAAATCGCTCGCGATAGTCCCGCTCATCTTCCTGCGCTTGCCCGAGCAGGGCAATCGTCTTTACCGCAACGAAGCGGTCAATCTTAGGATCCCGGGCTTTGTACACGACTCCCATGGCGCCGCGACCCACTTCGGCGACGATCTCATAGCGACCTAGGCGTCGACCCCAGCGTGTTTCCATCAGTGACAACGTCCCCGGAATCGGCAACGTGTGATTTTTGATCGTATCTCTCAGTAGTGAGTACATATAGCGGAGCCCACAAAAGTCTCGTTACATCAGTAACCGCATTGAGTGCCTTTTGGCGCAAAACAGCTTGTAATCGAGTGATTTTGTGTCTCGCATCAGACGTTAGGCTACTGATGGCGGTCACAACCGTCTTCAGAGGACACCTGGCCTCGGGTCGGCAGCATCTTTACTCTTGACGGCCGAACAACAACTGGGACTCGTATTCCGCGGCCCTGGATAATAGCCTGAGTCTTTGGAGTCAGCTTCTGCAGCGTCTCATTCACATCTTCGTCTCGCTGGCACTCGTTGTCGCCTTTGTGCCCTGCGGGTTGGCGCAGGCGGCGATGGCTGCCGCGGCCCCGACCTGGACTGTGCGATGGTATCCCGCGCACCCGGTGAACGGCGCCCCGATTCTGTTCCGGGTAAAAACTTTTCGCAAAATGCAATCTCTCGGTGGCGTTTGGGACGGACATGATGTTGCGTTCAGCCACGACTCGGAGAACAATTCGTGGTACGCCCTCGCCGGCGTGAGCTTAAAAACGCACCCAGGCAGCTACCCGCTGGTCTTAAGCGGAAAGACTCCGGGAGGAGCGTCCGTTTCGCTTAGCCGCAACATTCTTGTCACCCGTGCGAGGTATCGAACTGTGTCGCTGCAAGTACCGACTAAATTTATCGAGCCCGATGCTGCCCAACTTCAACTCATTGAAAAAGCCGACGAACTCAAGAAAAAAGCTTTTCTGCAGACGAGCTCCGAGCAGGCATGGTCGACACGTTTTCAGCCGCCCGTCAAAGCAGCCGTGTCGGACAACTTCGGGACCGAGCGTACGTTCAACGGGAAAGTGCAAAGCATCCATCAAGGGTTGGATTACAGAGTGCCTGAGGGAACCGCGGTTCGTGCGGTCAACGATGGTACGGTGATCCTTGCCCAGCCTTTGTACTACGAGGGCAATTGTGTGGTTATCGATCACGGGCAACGACTGCTGAGCATTTACATGCACCTGTCGCAAATCTCGGTCGCGGAAGGAAGCCATGTGTTGAGAGGGCAATCTGTGGGCTTAAGCGGCGCGACCGGCAGAGCGACCGGAGCACATTTGCACGTCGCCGTGCGCTGGCAAGGCATATACCTGGACCCCGGAATTCTCTTTTCTCTTCCGCTCCCGCCAGCCTGAGGCAAATGGCTTCGCGTCAAAGCGGGTTCATGAAGGGCTTGCCGCGCTGGGGCGCCGGCGCTCGCAGGGTCTGTTTTAACTCCAGGTTGCGGATGAGGCGGTGCAGGTAGTTGGGATGCACTCCGAGCAGTTTTGCGGCATCGGTGTAGTTGCCTTTAGCTTCCTCGATTGCATCCTGGATAAGCCGCTTTTTCAGGTCTTTGACCGCGGCATGATACTTCGCCCCGCTGTTAGCGGCGGCCGATTCCACCTCGAGCAAAGACTCGGGCAGGTCCTCAGGCAAAACCTGATCAGACGATCCCATTACGAGGGCGCGTTCGATTGCATTCTCCAATTCACGCACATTGCCCGGCCAGTCGTAGCTCATAAGGCATCCGAGCGCCTCCCGCGAGATGACCTTGGCCTTTACGTTCAGGCGCTGGCTGTGCTTCTCGATGAAATATCGGGCCAGCATGGGGATGTCGTCCTTGCGGTCGCGTAGCGCTGGCATGTTCACCCGAACCACGTTCAGGCGGTAATACAAGTCCTGCCGAAAGGTACCCGCCTTCACGCACTCCAGTAATTCCCGGTTCGTCGCCGCAATGACTCTGATGTTTACCGATACAGGCTTGGTCCCGCCCACGCGATCAAACTCGCGTTCTTGTAAGACACGCAGCAACTTGACCTGTAGTGCCTGCACGATTTCTCCAATTTCATCCAGAAAAACCGTGCCCCCGTCCGCGATCTCGAGCTTGCCTTTCTTTTGGCCCACCGCGCCGGTAAAAGCCCCCTTTTCATGCCCGAAGAACTCGGTCTCCAGCAGATTTTCAGGTATGGCCGCGCAGTTGATTGCCACAAACGGTTTCGCGGCCCTTGGACTACTACGGTGGATTGCGCGCGCCGCAAGCTCTTTGCCAGTTCCGCTCTCGCCCCCAATCAAAACCGTCGATTCAGTGGGAGCCACCCGCGACAGGACCTGGTAGACCTCTTTCATCTTCTGGCTTTCGCCTACCATGCTGTGTTGCAGATTGACCTCGGCATTCAGGCGCTCATTCTCTTCTTCCAGCCACTGCAATCGTTTCGCGTTGTCGAGCGCAACCGCCGAAATGCCCGCAATGGCGGTCACCAATTCCATGTGATCCTCATCGAGGCGGTTCTTGGGGTCCGTGGCGTCCAGGTAAATGCAGCCAATCACGTTTTGGAAGACGGTCATCGGCACGCAGAGGAAAGAGCGGACGTGGGAAACGATCAAGCTTTCCACCTGCTTATATCCCCCGCTGCTTGGCACATCGCTGCCCAGGATGGCCACTCCCTGTTCCAGCACCTGGCGGGCAATGGTGCGGCTGACCCTGACCGGGCGTGGGTCTTCACTAACCCGGTTTCGAGCGAAGATGGAGCTGAATTTCTCGCTCTGTGTTCCCTCCAGCAGGATGGCGCCTCGTTCAGCCGGTGCGATCTCGAAGGTCAGGTTCAGAATCTGTTGCTGCAGTTCATCCAACTCGCGGATGGCGTGGACGATCCGGCTGATTTTCAGCAGCGCATTGAGGTTATGCGCTAGTCGTGAGGCCGCAGGAAGTTCGTTGAGAATCTTCTCGGGCTGGAGGTAGAGAACGTCCTGGGGACGAATGCGAGCGGTGGTGTGAGTCGGCGAGTTGTCTTCGAATTCTACCTGGCCGCCTTCCACCTGCGACTCGTCAGCCAGAAACAGGAACAGTGAGTCTCCAATTGCGACCTGATCCCCATGTTTGAGGACCTGCTCCTTGACTGAGTTTCCATTTACCTGCGTGCCATTACGGCTCTTAAGGTCACGAACCAGTACTCCGTTGTCGGCCTGCAATAGGGTGCAGTGACGCCGTGAGACAGAGGGATCATTGATGCACAACAGGTTAGCCGGGTCTCGCCCAACCGGCACTTCCTTGGTTGGTAATACAAATGTAAATTCCTTCAGTGGCCCACTGATCGCAACTAACCTGGGATTCACTTTGTCCCCCGCGTACCTCTACCCGGAGCCCCTTCCGCCTTCCCGAGCCTATCTGAATGGATAGTCGACCCTATCCGGGAGGATAGTAGCGCAGGCTCGAAACAAGGCAGCGCTGCTTTTATAAAGTGTGATCGAAAAACTTGCAAGACGTGGAAAATCAAATATTTGTTAAGCAGCTGGAACCATGGTCATGGTACTGGTTCCACTTTGGTACGTCACCTGCTCTTCATGTATGCGACGACTGGCCTGGCGAAAGCGATGGGGGAAGCGCTTTTAACAGTCCTGCTAGGCAGTGTCAACCGGGGACTACGGGGGACCCCCTCATCGAGTCCCCGGTTGCTTTTTAGACCGCTTGGATCCCACCCATGTCTGCCATCCCAGTCCGCGCAATTCAAATACCTGCTGAGCACTCTTACGTGTCGGTCGTCAGCTTATCGCTGTTCCAGCACGGAGAATCGCCCAAGGCAGTTGCGCACGTGCCATTCGATTTCCGCATTGGGGACGTAATGTTCAAGGCCGGGCGCTACGCGCTTGGACCCAGCCAACTGGCGGGCATGTTCTTTGTCCGCGCAGACGGGAGGGAAGGTCCAGCAGCCCTGGTGCAAGCCGTCCAGGTCCCACGACAGCGCGACGGGATCTGGAGGAAACTCCTGTTCTATCGGCAAAATGCCAGGTACTTTCTGGCGCAGGTGCTGGTCGCCAGCGACGAACTCCCTACCCAGTTGCCGCCACCTCTGCGGTAACGATCGATTCCGAGCTTTCCGCTGCCGCAACTCCATCCCGAAAAGTGACAGTTCTCCCTGAGATTGCCGGTACACGCTCTCCGGGAACGAGAATTCCGACCAGGTTCAATGGATCAGCAGCCGAGAGCGTGACTAGCTCCCCTGTAGCCGGTATCTTTCGACTCGCTCGTAAGCTCTCGACAGCAACTGGCAACGCGAACTGCTCGCCGAGAAATCCGCTGACGAAGCGGCCGCCCCGCACCTCTCCACGATCTTCGAGGCGGCGGAACGCCATCAGCAGCTCGCGCCATTTCGGAAGATTCGTCTCCCGGGCCAGAATATCTCGGAAGACGACGCCGTAGCGTTTCAGCAGAATCCAGCAGGTGGCTTCGATCGCCCGGTTTCGATCCACATGCTGATCGGTATAGAGCAGAGACCAACGGCCGGAACTGTGCCTCGGCCGCGATGTTCGCCCACTGCCCTGGCCGGCGCGCCGCTTGGGATCAATCAGAGAACGCAGGTTGTCAAACCCGTCGGCGGTTACCAGGCCGGCGGCTACCAATTCCCATAGCGCGGTCTCGATTTCCGCTTTTATTTTTCCCGTGCCGCGGACAATATCGGCGAAGAATGAAGCTCCGCGGTGGCGCAGAAAATCGAGAACTTCCTGGGCTCCCTGACTAAGCCCGCGCGCTGCGCCGTGATCCGAGTCCGGATGGTGCGAGGTCATCCAGTCCGCATCTTCGCGCACAAAGAAGGTGATGGGCGCTACGCTGGTTGGGATGACCCGCCGCTTGCCCGCCACCGAATCTTCGAGGGTGGCAGGATGAGGAGACAGCCTGCCCCACCCGATTGCTCCTGTCAGGCACAACCGGTCCAGGACCGCGGGCTCATAATTCGCCACCCGGCGGCCCAGCACCTGGCGCTCCCAGGCGTTTGCGGGGATCTCGAAGCCCTGCAATTGGCGTAACACTTCCATGGTGCCGCGTTCTCCGAGCACCTGGCTCGCGGGCGCCACGTGTTGCCAGCGGAGAAGCCAGCGCATGAACTGAGCGGCGGTGATCGGCTCGATCTGCTTTCGCAAAGTAGCAACGGTAAGCCTGTGAATCCGCGCAAGCAGTCGCCGATCGCACCACTCCAGCTCGGGTTCGGCGGGAGATCCCTCCCATGCAGAGGCATCCCCTGGCGAATATTGTCCGGTGAAGTTGCCCCGCAAGATCGCGCCGCTTGCTTCCAATCGAAGAAGAGCTTTGTCGATTTCCACGGCAGGCAGGCCCAGCCGAGTTGCCAACGGGATTGCGCTTGTCGGACCGGAATGCATCATCCAGCCTGTGACCGCGCTCAGCAGGGCATCCTCGTAGGAAAGGTCATTGTTCGTTATCTCGGGAAGCGCGTTGCTGAAGCGCGCGCGCGGAAAAAGGCGGCTGAAGACCTTCGCCCGCTCCGCAGTTATCCAGTAGCGGCGCTCCCCCGCTTGGGCTGCTCGCGGATCGCTGTATTCGACAGTAGCGATTGCCGCCCTTCCACGGCTGACGAGTTGGTCGAAGTAGAAAATCCAGTCACTGGTCACAGATTCTTCGCGCGCCGGTTCACCTGGGACCGATTCAGTGGCTTCCGGGAAGACAATGAACGTGTGCAGCACGTCGTGAAGTTCATCCGCGTCGCGGACATCGGGCCAAGCCTCATGCCGCACTTGTGCGATGGCGGCAGAATCGAGTTTGCCCACTTCCTCAAGCACCGATTGCGGAAGCACGCGGCGCATCTCCACTGCCCGCGCTCTGCGCTCCTCAAGCGGAGCATCGTCGAGGTAGGCATAGGGATTGGCATTCAGAATTTCATGGGAAAACTGCGACGGCACGGGAGTGTCCACCGCGAGGCAGCGAATCCGTCCCTCTGCCATGCCACGGAGAACCTCCTTAAGTCCTTCCAGGTCCATGGCTTCATTCAGGACATCTTTCATCACCTCCTTGACCAGAGGATGATCAGGAATCTGTATATCCCCGACAATATTTTCCTGGCAAGCGGCGACATCGGGAAAGACGGACGCCAGCAGGTCATCGGAGCGCATGCGTTGAATCTGCGGCGGAACCTTTGAGCCTCCACGGAAGCGCAGGAGCGCCAACGCCCGCATCGCATCCCAGCGCCAACGCGTAGCGAAGATAGGCGATGCCAAAGCAGCCTGCTCGAGAATCGGCTGCACCGTTTCCGCCTGCAGAAAATGAAAGACATCGGCCAGCGGAAAACTGTGCTGTTCCGCCAGCGCGATGTTCAACCCGTTGTCGGTAGCCGCCGCCTGCAATTCGAAGTTGAAGCTGCGACAGAAGCGCTTGCGTAATGCCAAGCCCCACGCCTTATTCACGCGGCCGCCAAATGGCGCGTGAATCACAAGCTGCATGCCGCCGCCTTCGTCGAAGAAGCGCTCCGCAATCACGGTTGTGTGCGTCGGCACGTCTCCAAGCACCGCCCGCCCTTGCAGAATGTACTCAATCATCTGCTCGGCGCCGGCGTCATCCAGACCACATTCTTCCTTGAGCCACGCCACCGTCTCGGCAACCATGGGCTGCGTGGCCGAGAACCCCACGGGAGACACATTGGGCAGCATGTCGCTGATTGATTTCCGCAGGTGGCTGATGGTGACGGACAACTCTGAGGTTCGTGCGGGTGCTTCGCCGAGCCAGAACGGCACACTGGGTGGCGCGCCGTGCGCATCTTCCACCAGTACTCGGCCCGACTTGCCTTCGATGCGCCGGATTCTCCACGATGCATTCCCCAGCAAGATGATGTCGTCGCGATTGCTCTCTACGGCGAAGTCTTCATCCAGTGTGCCCACCACCGTGCCTTCGGGCTCGGCGACCACGGTGTACAAGGCGCTGTCGGGAATCGCACCGCCACTGGTGATCGCAGCCAGCCTCGCGCCTCGTCGTGGCCGTAGCTTCTTGTTTACGCGATCACGGTGCAGGTAAGCGCCGTAACGTCCCCGGCGGGCGGAAATGCCTTCGGAAAGCATTTCCAGAATGGCTTCAAAAATCTCACGGGGCAGGTGGCGATACGGATAGGCGCGCCGCACCATATGGAAGAGATCTTCTTCGTCCCACTCTTCGGCCGCGCATGCCGCCACGATCTGCTGCGCTAATACGTCCAATGGCGACTCCGGAATCATCAGCCGGTCCAGATCGCCATGCCGGATGGCCTGTACCAGCGCCGCGCATTCAACCAGTTCGTCGCGCGTGGTGGCAAAGAGACGTCCCTTGGGTACAGCCCCACGCCAGTGACCCGACCGGCCAACCCGCTGCAGCGCGACCGCAATCGAGCGCGTGGAACTGATGTGGCATACCAGCTCAACCGTGCCGATATCGATTCCCAGCTCCAGCGAGGCGGTCGCGACCAGCACCCGGATTTCGCCACTCTTGAGCTTTCGCTCCGCCGCCAGTCTTAGCTTGCGCGACAAACTTCCGTGGTGGGCGGCAACGGCATCGTCACCCAGCCGTGCGGCGAGCTGATGCGCGACGCGCTCTGCCAGACGGCGAGTATTGACGAACACGAGCGTGGATCGATGCTGTCCCACAAGCTCGCTGATCCGGTCATAGATCTCGTCCCACATCTCGTTGCTGGCGACTGGGCCGAGAGGACTGCCCGGTACTTCGACCGCAAGATCGAGCGCCCGTTTGTGGCCGATGTTCACGATCACGGGACTTGGCCTGTCGCTGCCGGTCAGAAAGTGCGCAACCTCTTCAATTGGCCTCTGCGTGGCTGAAAGTCCGATTCGGACGGGACGCCGCTTCGCGAGCCGTTCTAATCGCTCGAGCGATAGTGTCAGGTGCGCGCCGCGCTTGTCGTCCGCCACCGCATGGATTTCATCCACGATGACGGTCTCGATATCGGTAAGGATGGCTCGGCTCTTCTCAGCCGTAAGCAGGATGTACAGCGACTCCGGGGTAGTGACCAGAATGTGGGGCGGGCGTTTCAGCATGGCCCGACGCTCGGGCATCAGCGTGTCGCCGGTTCGCACTGCAGTGCGAATCTCCGGCATCAGCAATCCGCGTTCGCCAGCCATTTGCAGGATTTCGCCCAGTGGAACTTCGAGATTTTTTTGAATGTCGTTCCCGAGTGCTTTCAGAGGGGAAACGTACAGCACTTCGGTTCTATCCTGCAGATCTCCGGCCAGGGCTTTTCTTACCAGGCGATCGATGCAGGCAAGAAAGGCGGCGAGCGTTTTGCCTGAACCGGTCGGCGCCGAGATCAAGGTAGTACGCTCGGCGAGAATGTGGGGCCAGCCCTGCTCCTGTGGCTCCGTAGGCGTGCCAAACCGCTGTACAAACCAGTCTTGTACAAGCGGATGGGCCCAGGACAGCGTAGAGGGAACCAGCTGGGACATTCTTTAAATTGTACCCAACCAGGCCCACTTTCGTAAATTGTTCGCCACAGACCGATCAGTCCCTACTCGGGGCGTGCTGATGGGTATACCCGGGGCCGCGCAAAACTTTCCCCGGCCTGGCGCCTGTCATTCTTCCTTGCTCGATGACCGGGACACCGTTGACCAGCACGTATTGCATGCCCTGCGACAACTGGTTGGGATTATCAAAAGTCGCGACATCTCGAACCGTAGTCGGATCGAACACTACGATGTCGGCCCACATTCCTGCCTTCAGCACTCCACGATCGCTCAGACCCATGCGCTGCGCCGGCAGGGCTGAGAATTTCCGGATGGCGTCCGGCAGGCTGAGTTTTTTTTCCTCACGAACGTATTTGCGAAGAACGCGCGGGAATGTCCCATAAGCGCGGGGATGCGGGTGCTCCTGCCCAAGAAGGCCTTCGGGTGACGTGCCGGAAGAATCGTTATCGACCGAAACCCACGGCTGCTGAAGCGCCAACCCAACGTCTGGTTCCGACATTCCGAAAACCGCGACGCTGGTGAAAGCATTGTCTTCGATCAGCAAATCGAAGAGCGCATCCATGGGGTCCTTGCCCCATATCTTTGCGACTTCCGACAGGCGTTTACCTTGGAGCGGCAGCAGCTTGGGATTTTGCACAACCCCGATCAAAACTGCCTCAGGACCGGGTATTTCGAGCCATTCGTTGTCCCACGCCTTCGAAGGCGTAAGCATGTCATTGCGAATCCGGGCCCGGGTAGCCGGATCTTTCAGCCGCTCAATAAGCTTCGCCGTCCCACCGTCGTGCGCCCAGGGCGGAATGAAAGCGGAAAAATCATTAAACCAGGCGGTGTAAGCATAGGTATCGGCGGTCACGTCGGTGCCTTGCGCGCGGGCGGCATTTATCTTTGCAACCACCTGGGGCATACGTCCCCAATTCGCCTTGCCCGCCACTTTGATGTGCCAGATCTCAACCGGAATATGACCTTCGCGACCGATTCGCAGCGCTTCGTCGATAGCATCGAGCACCGAGTCGCTTTCATTGCGCATGTGGGTGGCATAGATGCCGCCGAAAGTCGATGCCTCGCTGGCCAATGCAATCAGCTCGCTTGTTTTGGCATAGGGTGCGGGAGCGTATTCGAGTGACGTGGATACGCCCATCGCGCCGTCCTGCATGGCTTCGCGCACCAGCGATTTCATTTTGTCGAGCTGCGCTGCAACAGGTTGAACGTCGGCGTCCCCTAGCACTATGCGCCGCACCTGCGTAGCCCCCACATAGCTGGCCAGGTTGATGCCGATGCCTTGCTTCTCGAGCCGGGCAAAATATTGTGCAAACGTGCGCCAGTCCGGGGTGATTTTCAGGTGCTCGTATTGTGCGTGGTCGGCTTGGATGATGGCGTCATTCAAGGGAGCGGCGGACCCTCCCTCTCCGGTTATTTCAGTGGTGATCCCTTGAAAAATTTTCGAAGGCAGGCGTGGATCGACAAGGATGGTGAGTTCCGACTGGCCTAACATGTCGATGAATCCCGGCGCCACGACCTGCCCGTGAGCGTCGATCGTGCGCTTGGCATGCACCTGCGAGAGGTTGCCGATGGCGGCGATTTGACCCTCGCGGATGCCGATGTCGCCCGAATACCACGGCGAACCGGTGCCATCGATAATGTGCCCGTTCGCGATCACCAGCTCAAAAGTTTGAGTTGAATCGTTCTGCGCAACAAGCAGGATGGAGAAAGCGATTATAACCACTGAAGCGAACAATTTTATTGGCATCGTGTTCGGTCCCAAACCAAAGATCAAATTTGTCATGCTTGGGCGGAGGAAGCTGAGAATACGCGCCGCCTCCAGCCTAAAAAGATTCCCAGCAGGCTCCAGGTCGCCACTGCCAGCCACTCGTAGCCGCTGAAGTGGCCCGGCACCACGGGCAGCAGTTTCATGCCGATCATCGCCAGGCCAACGGTGATGCCGAGTGCCGCGATCCACCGCTGGTTTCGCGAGGGGCGCATGGCGAAATACGCGGCGCACGCTGCAAGCCAGCCAGCAGCAGACGCCACCGAGCCTACCTCCGAAATCGGCACCAGGATGGCATCCCCGAGGAACATGCAGGCAGCCGTTGCCGCACCAATGCAGATTACGGCTGCCGAAGGCGTGTGGTTCACCGGGTGTACTTCGGCGACGCGTGAGTCAATCAGACCCCGTCTTCCCATCGCGAAAAGCAAACGGCTGGCCGCCACGAAATTTCCATTGAATACTTTGAACAATGACATCATGGCCGCTGTCAGAATGATGCTGACGATCCAGCGCGATCCCACCGCGTTTCGGAAAGCGACTGCGGTCATGAACTTCTCGTTGGTCAACTCTTTCCATGGTGCGACGTACGCGACAGCCGCGATCACCAGCGTGTAGAAGAGGACCCCAACCAGAAGTGCCGTCCAGATCGCCTTCAGAAATGACTTGGCCCGGAACTCCGGACTGGCCTCCTCTGCGACCTTGACTACTGATTCGAAGCCCGTCATGAAGTAAGGGACGATCTGCAATACCAGCAGCACCGAAACGAACGGGTCGTGGGTGAACAACGGCGGCAAATTACGGGGCGAGCCTCGAGTGATGCCGCAACCAACAAACACCAAGAATAAAGCCAAGGTGCCAAAAGTAGCCCAGTTCTGGAAAGTAGCGCTCAGGCGGATTCCGCGATAATTGAGCAGAGTGATGAGCCCGGTCAGTCCAATCCCGATCAGCAGGTGCGGCAAGTAAACCGGGCGTCCGGCCACTCGATAGATCTCGATCGAATCCAGCGCCGGGAGTATGTACCCAACGATCCGGCCGACCGCCACCGCTTCCCATGGACACACAATGAAGTACGCCAGCATCATTATCCAGCCGGTCGCGAAGCTGACGGCCTGGGGGAATACCTTTGCGGTGTATGCGACTTCCCCGGCCGCGTCCGGCATCGCCATCACCAGTTTGCCGTACACGTAGCCGATCGGCAGCAGCAAGGCTCCGCCGATGGCAAACCCGAGAACGCCACCCAGAGGGCCGCCACGAAGCAGCCAGTCGTCCATAACAACGAGCCAGCCGACGCCTACCATCGTGCCCCATCCCAGCGCGAAATAGTCGGTAAGGCGCAGCTTGCGGGCGAGTGTGATCATCAGGGGTCCCGGAACGGCGCGAATTATAAAGCATAGTGATGGAAGGAACCGCCCAGTTTCCCGGAGCTCGCGGAAGTCTGCTATCGTTTACGTTTCAATGCTGGCGAGGCACAGATGCCCCGATACGAATATCGCGTTCTGAATCCACGTCCCGCGGCTGGTAAGGCGTTTGATCAGTGGATTACGCGCTTGGACGCCGAATTCGCGAACCGCGATCCTGAGCACCGCAGTGTCGTGGTGCGCAACGCACTGCACGAACTCTATCTCGGAAAACAATATTCCGATCCATCTCCGGAAGCTGGGCTGGCGCAACAATCACTGGTGTACAGCTTCGATCCACGCAACGCAACGCTCGAACCTGAGTACTACGGCGATGTAGACGCACTAAAATATGCCGAGCGCAAACCGTTGATCTGGTTTTGGATGATGTACGACCGCTCACCGGTCGGGTTGAACCATGGGCTGGGTTATCGCCTTCGGTACATGTTGGCCAGCCACATCTTCAAGCACATCGGGAAGAACGTAAAGATCTTTCATGGCGTGGAGGTTTCCTACGGTTACAACCTGACCGTGGAAGACAATTGCACAATCCACAAGTACGTTCTCCTCGACGACCGCGGCGAGATCATCATTCACGAGGGCACGTCGATCTCTGACTATGCCAACGTCTATTCTCACGCCCACGATCTCAACGACGGTATGATCGTCCAGAATCAGAAGACCGAGATCGGTCCCAAGGCTCGCATTACTTATCATGCAACGGTTTTAAGCGGCGTGACCGTGAAAGAACATGGACTGGTCGGATCCATGGGAGTCGCGTCCAAGGACGTGGAGCCCTATCACGTTGTCGGGGGCATTCCTGCGAAACCGCTGAAGGTGAAACCGATTGCGCCGGAGGAATTGCGCAAGGCGCTACAGAAGTAGCCAAACGAGGGAAGATACTACCGGCGGACGACCTCGCTTGCGGAACAATCCGTACAACCAAAGTCACCGCGCCGCTTCAGGATGCCGTGGCATAGTGAAATTCTGTTCTCACCTGCCGCTCGCATCCCAGGATGGTTAACGCATCATCAACGCTGGAAATGTCGAAAATCTGTGTCAATCGTGTGCGCTCCAGCAGTTCACGGATCAGGTTCGAAGGGTTCACCAGCTTAAGTTGAACCCCTTTGTCCTTGGTCCAGCGCCGCAGGAATACGAGCGCGCCGAGGCCGCCTCCGTCGATCATTTCGACTTCCGAAAGGTCGAGCACGATCACGCGTGAATCCCGCTGCGAGAGCACTGCTTCCTTCAGGGCGCACGTTGCGTCCCCGCGCACAATTCGGCCGGCACAATTCACGACCGCAACATCGCCGGTGTGCTGAACGTCTAAAAGTAGCTGCATAAATCACCCTTCTTTCCTTATCTGTACGGTGCAAACTCGCTAGCGGTTCCTGTTTTCTTAGACGAACGGAATACGAAAAGGTCTCACCATCCTAAGCCCCGGTTATTCGCTCGTAAGCGCTTGAAAAAGCGGCACTGCCGTGGACTGTGGAAAAAGGGTGCCGCCAGGGGCTCTGTTAGAATCGAAACTAACCTGCATGACGCTGCAGCATGTCGACATTCTCTTCCAGCTGATTGTGTTCTTATTTGCAATCAGTGTGCACGAGTCGGCGCACGCCTGGATGGCGAACCGCTGTGGGGACCCGACTGCGCGCATGCTGGGCCGCATCACGCTGAACCCGATCCGGCATATTGATCCGGTAGGCACGATCCTGTTACCCGCAATCGCCTTGTTGGCGCACATTCCCGTGCTGGGCTGGGCCAAGCCAACGCCGGTAGATCCGCGGAACTTTCAGAATCCGGTTCGCGACGACATTTTGACTTCCGTGGTAGGGCCTATCAGTAACTTCATCGTGGCGGCAGGAGCCACTATTCTGCTGGTCGTCATTGCCATGATCGCGCCTGAGGGTCGCATGATCGTGCATGGCGTGCTCGGCGGATATCTCGTCGGCAATTCCTTTGTCGTGCCGTTGAGCCTTTTTCTTTACGAACTCCTCCAGATCAACGTAGTTTTGGCGGTGTTCAACCTCATTCCCGTGCCGCCGCTGGACGGCAGCCATGTGCTTCGACATTTTCTTTCGGATTCCGTGCGCCGCGTCTACGACACCGTGGGATGGCTGGGCTTGATGGCATTAATTTACGTGGGCGGCAATTTTCTCTGGAAACTGATTTCCCCGGTTATGGCGGTTTTCAACTCTATTTTGCTGGGAGTCTGATGGTTCACTCCAACAAACGTAAGCGCGTGCTCAGTGGCATGCGGTCAACAGGCAAGCTTCACCTCGGTAACTACGTGGGCGCTCTTGATAACTGGGTGCGCATGCAGGACCAGTACGAATGTTTTTTCTTCGTTGCCGACTGGCACGCGCTGACCACCGACTATGCGGATACCTGGCGCATCAAGCAAAACTCCGTCGAGGTGTTGCTGGACTGGCTGGCTGCAGGGCTCGATCCCGAGCGCTGCACCATGTTCATACAGTCCCACGTGCCAGCCCACGCCGAGTTGCACCTGCTGCTCTCGATGATCACGCCCTTGGGATGGCTGGAGCGTGTGCCCACATACAAAGAACAAAAAGAAAATATCAAAGACAAAGATCTGGGTACCTACGGCTTCCTTGGGTATCCCGTTCTGCAATCCGCCGACATCATGATTTACAAGGCGGATTTCGTTCCCGTGGGTGAAGACCAGGTAGCGCACGTTGAACTGACTCGCGAAATAGCGCGCCGCTTCAATCTGTTTTACGGCCAGCGCCGCCCGGTTTTCCCCGAACCGCAGGCGTTGCTGACCCCGGCGGCAAAACTTCCCGGTACCGACGGCCGCAAGATGTCGAAGTCATACGGAAACACTATCATGTTGACCGATCCCGAGCCCGTGGTCCGGCAGAAACTGAAAACCATGGTTACCGATCCGGCGCGGGTGCGCCGCAGCGATCCCGGCAATCCTGACGTCTGCCCGGTCGGGGATCTGCACAAGATTTTCAGCAATCAGGAGACAATTGCAAAAGTCGATGTGGGCTGCCGGTCCGCAGGCATAGGCTGCATTGAGTGCAAGGGCTGGGCGGCAGATGCACTAGTGGATATCTTGAATCCCATGCAGCAACGGCGCAAAAAATATGAGGACAATCCGCGCCTTGCCTGGGATATTCTTGAAGCCGGATCGGCGAAAGCCAGAAAAATCGCAGGCGACACGATGGAAGATGTTCGTGCCTCGATGGGCATGTCGCCGGACTATGAAGCTCCTGCCCCAAACGGGGACGAAAATAAAGTGAGCAGCGCAGCGGAGAAGCAGAATGGCTGAACCCCTGAAAAGCTCCCAGGTGCAGGACGCGCCTCCGCCTGTCGCGGCCACCACCGAACCCGGTTCGACGCAGCCGGCCACAAGGAAAGATGGCAGCGAGTTTCCCTTCGCGGTGAGGGTTGGCGACGTCTATGAGGGACCTCTCGACCTGCTGCTCGACCTCATCCGCAAACAAGACATCGATATTTACGACATACCCATCGCGAAAATCACGGCGCAGTATCTGGCATACGTAGAGAAAATCCGGCAGCTTGATGTCAATGTCGCCGCCGAATTCATCTACATGGCCGCAGTGCTGATTCACATCAAGTCCAAGATGTTGTTGCCTCGCGATCCGTTGGCGCCAGCCGATGCGATGGAAGATCCGCGCTCCGAACTGGTCAATCGCTTGTTGGAGCACGAGAAGTTCAAGTCGGCCGCGCAGATGCTGCTGCAGAAGCAGCAGATTGAGGAAGCCGTCTGGTCCAACCCAGCGATCAAGGAGTTCATGGACGCCGAGGGCACCGATCCTGAGATCGCCGCCGATGTAATTGACCTGGTCAAAACGTTTCAGCAGATTCTCGATCGCGCTCGCTCGCGCCCGGTGCTGAATGTGGACGAAGAGGCGGTCAGCGTGGGTCAGATGATCGATTACCTGCGCCGCCGGCTCACCATTGAAGAGCGGCCGATCCGGCTAAAGCAGCTTTTACGCCACGTCAATTCGCGCCAGGCGCTGGTCTGCATTTTCCTGGCATTGCTGGAACTGGTGAGATTGCAGGCGATTCAGGTTCGGCAGGACCGCCTGTTCGGAGAAATTCTGGTGCGCAAGCATGCCGGTTTCGAAGCATTGATGACCGAGCACGCTGCGGTGCGGGATGACTGGAAATAGTACGTCCAACAGGAGCCGGCAGCTGTTTCTATGAGCCTCAAAGCCCAACTGGAAGCCATCATTTACGCGGCGGAGACGCCGGTCACCGTGGAGCAGATGTTTCAGGCTCTCAAGGGTTCGCTGGGCTCGCGAAACGGCGAATCGGATGCCGCTGATGAGCGATCGCAAATCCGCGCGGCACTGGAAGAACTCGCGACCGAGTACAGCACCTCTGAGCACGGCATCGAAGTGCGTCAGCTAGCCGGCGGATACCGCATGTCCACGAAGCCGGAGCAGCACGACCTGGTGCGCGGGTTTGCCAAGAGTTTGAAACCGCCTATCCGGCTATCCCTGCCCGCCCTCGAGACGTTGGCCGTAATCGCCTACAAGCAGCCGGTTACGGTTCCTGAGATCAGCGAAATTCGCGGTGTCGACTCCAGCGGCGTGATAGCAACTTTGCTTGACCGCAAGCTGATTACCACCGCCGGGCGCAAAGCCGTCATCGGCCGTCCAATTCTGTACAAGACCACAAAAGAGTTTCTGCTGCGCTTCGGCCTGAAGGATGTCAACGAACTTCCCAGCATGGAAGAATTCGAAAAGCTCGTGGCTGAGTCCTTCCAGGCGGAGTTGGAGCCCGCGCAACCCGCGGAAACTTCGGAGCACAGCGATTCGGCGGCAGGCCCGCCGGACAAATCCATGTCGGAAGAAACCACCGACCGCTCGACGGGTGTATCCGGAGTGCTTCCCGACCAGTCCGAAATTGCCGGTGCAACCGAACTCGATATCGAAACTGGCGAACGGACCCAAGCCGATTCTTCGCCCCCAGGCGACGAAAGCACCGACTCTGTCGCGCTAGAGGCGGAAGCAGTCAAACCACCGCACGAGGCTGCTTAAGTTCCATCCGGTTGGAAACGATATGGCTCCCGAGCGCCTGCAGAAAATCATCGCCGCTGCCGGAATCAGTTCTCGTCGCAAGGCGGAGGAACTTATCACCAGCGGCCGCGTCCAGGTGAATGGGCGGACGATTACCGAGCTTGGGACCAAGGCCGATCCCGACCACGATCACATACGCGTAGATGGCAAGCTGCTGCGCGGACCCCAGCGCTTCACCTATCTGCTGCTTAACAAGCCGAAGGGCTACGTCACTACCGCCAAAGATCCTGAAGGCCGCCCAACCGTGATGGACCTCGTGGAAGGTGTGAAAGGACGCGTCTACCCGGTGGGGCGCCTTGACTACGCGAGTGAAGGCCTCTTGCTTCTTACCAACGATGGCGACTTGGCACACCGGCTTATGAAAGCCGGGTCGCACATGCCGAAAACGTACGTGGTGAAAGTCAGCGGCGCGCCTTCGGAGGAATCCATCGCGCGATTGCGAGCTGGTGTGACCATCCGTACGGATCAGGGCAAACGCGTGAAGACCTTGCCAGCGAAAATTCGCATCGTCCGCGAATCCGACAATCCGTGGTATGAGATCACGCTCACCGAGGGCCGTAACCGGCAGATCCGGCGCATGTTCGAGGAAATTGGTCACCACGTCGAAAAAATCCGGCGGGTTCGCTATGGTCCACTCTCGCTGGATGTGGAACCGGGCAAAGTTCGTTCGCTTTCGCTTGAGGAAGTGGCTCGCCTTAAATCAGAGGCCCAGCGCCACGCCAAAGCTGTCTCACGCTCTTCTGATCTGGCATCCTAAGTAGAAGATGAGCCGATTCTTTGATCTCGTGACCGGCAACGTCCGCTCGCTCCCGAAATACACTCCCACAACACCTGTTTCGCATTCGCGCAATCAAGGTCTGCCCAATTGCATTCACCTGGCGTCGAACGAGAATCCGTTTGGCCCTTCGCCGTCCGCCATTGAAGCCATGGCGGCGGTCTTCAAGCAATGCAATTTATATCCCGACGATGATGCTTCCGAGCTGCGGTTCAAACTGGCTGAGCATCACGCGTTGCCTGCGGACCGGGTGCTTGTCACGGCGGGTTCCACTGCATTGCTGGAAATTATTGCACGCACGCTACTGGGGCCTGGACTGAACGCCGTGACTAGCGAACTGACGTTCATTGTCTACGGAATGGCAGTCCAAGCCGCAGGCGGCGAGCTTATCCGCGTTCCGCTACGCAATTACAGTTTTGATCTCGATGGTATCGCCGCAGCCGTCAACAGCCAGACGCGGCTCGTCCTCATCGCCAACCCGAATAATCCCACTGGAACGGTGATTCCCGCAGATGTCATGGACCATTTCATTGCGACCCTGCCGCCGGAAATAGTGGTGATCATTGACGAGGCTTATTACGACTATGCGCAGTTCCTCGCAACCCAAAGCCGCGTGCACTATTCGCAATCGCTGGATTACGTGCGTCAGAATCGCAACGTGGTTGTCTTAAGAACTTTTTCCAAGGCTCACGGTTTGGCTGGTGTGCGGGTAGGGTATGGACTCGGTCCTGCCGAGCTGTTGGGATACTTTGCGCGTTTGCGCTCCACCTTCAGCATTTCGCAAGTGGCCCAGGCGGCGGCGCTCGCGGCCATGGATGATATGGAGCACGTTCGCAAAGCTGTGATGAACAATTACGACCAAGCAAGGCGTTTGGCAGCTGGCATGGAGGTATTAGGCTTTCGGGTAAACCCCAGCTGGGCGAATTTCCTCTACGCTGAAATTCGTGATGACGCTAAAGCTCTGGCAAATAGGCTCAAAGAAGAAGGTGTTCTGATTCGTTCGCTGAAAGCCTGGGGCGCCCCGGAAGCCATCCGCGTGACCATCGGCAGTCCCAAGCAGAATGAAATTTTCCTGGCGGCGCTGCGCAAAGTGACGGTTGGCAGCAAGGCCTGATCGTCAACCAGCAGTAATCGAGTTTATTGGGCCAGCATCGGCAGCCTTGCCGCTCCAAACAGCCCGGCATCGCTGCCAAGCAGGGCCCGGGTCACGATCGTGTACTTGCTGGTTTTGGCTTCCACCTGCGCCGATGCGCCTTCCTGACCCGCGTGCACCGGGGGCGCCGTTGCTGCATACACCATGCAGCGCAGCCTGAGTTCGTTGAATATGGACGGCCCAAAGGCGTCCCATGCACTGGACACGCCACCACCCACCACATACATGGGAAGATTCAGCCCATTGATCAGCGCAGCCATGGCGATTCCGAGCGCCCGTCCGACACATCGGAAAATTTCGCGCGCTGTTTCATCGCCTTGTACCGCCAGGTTGTAAACAGCTTTAGCGCTGAATTCAGGATCGGAAGTGGAGGCCTTGGCTAGTTCCGGCGCGCGCCCCGTGGAAATCGCCTCCTGCGCCATGCGGACGATTGCCGTGGCTGACGCATATTGCTCGAGGCAGCCATGATTTCCGCATCCGCAAAGCTGGCCGTCCGGTTCCACCGTCATGTGCCCGAATTCGCCCGCCATACCGTTCATGCCGTGCCAGATGCGCCCATTCAGCACAATGCCGCCTCCGACGCCGGTGCCCAAGGTCAGAATGGCCATGCTCTCCACATCCTTACCTGCGCCCAGCCACTTCTCGCCCAACGCCGCCGAGTTGGCGTCGTTCTCCAGGATGACCCGCGTGCCCAATCGCCTCTCAATTTCGTTGCGAACCGGAAAATCGGACCAGCCCGGCAGGTTCGGAGACTCGCGGATCATGCCGGTATGGAGGTCGATGATGCCGGGCACTCCGATGCCAATCCCCGCCAGTGTTGACGCTCCGCTGTACTTGGCCGACAGACGTTGAATGGCGCTGCACATGTCATGCAGTAAATGATCGCGTCCGAGCGCCACTTTTGTTCCCAGCGTGACTTTTTCCAGCAGTTGTGCATGTGCATCGAAGGCAGCGATACGTAGATTGGTGCCGCCGAGATCGACGCCGATCGAGAATGAAGACATGGGCTGATCAGATTACCAGACCCGGCCAGCGCCTATGGAATTGTCGAAAACCCGGGTGGCGGGATCATTTCTGACACGTCGGACAGTAGTGGCTGCTACGCCCGGCGATCACAATTCTTTTGATGGGAGTCTTGCAGACCAGGCATGGCTCGCCTTCGCGGCCGTACACCCGGTGCTGCAGCTGGAAGAATCCTTCCTCGCCATCGGCACCCACGTAGTCAGAGATAGACGACCCTCCCAGTGCGATGGCTTCGTTCAGTACCTCCCGCAAGGCGGGGTACAGCTTCCGCAACTGCTCGCGGGTGAGCGACCTTGCCCTGCGCTTGGGACGAATGCCTGCGCGAAACAGTGATTCGTCAGCGTAGATATTGCCCACCCCGCTGAGAAGTTTTTGGTTCAGAAGCGCGCTCTTGATCGGGGTTTTGCGGCCGCGAAAAAGCGCGGTGAACCTTTCCAGTTCAACTTCGAGGGGCTCGTAACCGGCAGCATTAAAATTGCCGTCTTGAGCTACGCTCAAACGGCCGAAACGTCGGGGATCGACGAATCTGAGCTCTCGTCCGGAAGCCAGCTTCGCGATCGCGTGGGTGTGCTTTGCGACTTCTTCGTCCGGCCGGCAGACCAGGAAACGTCCCGTCATCCCGAGATGCACAATCCACTGGGCAGGTTTGCCGCCAGCAACGCTAGGCGCGCGTCCTGGTCTACGCTGTGAAAGTTTCGCAGTCCTTACCGGCTGCAGGTCGACAACAATATGCTTCCCAACTCGCCGCACCCCCGAAATCCGGGTATTCTCCAGCGTTCGCGCGATTTTTGTCGGCGGCGACTTGAAAGGTTCGCGCTTCGACCCCAGCCAGATGGATTCAATGACATCTCCCCGGACCCGCTTGTGGAGTCCGCGGGCGATGGTTTCTACTTCAGGCAATTCCGGCACGAGATCAGTCTACCGTGGAGGTGATTTAGAAATCAGCAGAACGAGTAGGAAGGAAAGGCGTAGCGCCGATGGGCCCAGCTCCCGCAAAAAAGCCCACAGGCTGCCTGCTTGGGGCGTGCTCGGGTGGCAACCTGTCGGGCTTTATTTTTCTCCTTACTCACCCTGTTGTTTTCAGGAGCTATTTGACCGTTCAAACCCGGGACGGCGAAAGAAGTTTCGGCCGCCAATCGAAATTTATTTGAAACAGCCCAAAGCCTTCTTTACTCGCTACTTACTCAGAAATGGCAGGTGGCTTCGAGGCCATCAGTTCGGTGAAACGCGGATCGTTTCTGAGCTGCCCGAATTCGCTGTCCTTGTAGACGTTCTCGATGCCTTTATAGCCTTCCTCGATCGCTTTCCTCAAGTACAGCAACGAACGATCTGCCGCGCCCATTTTGGCGTACAGTTTGGCCATTACGTAGTCATAGTGCGCGCGGTCCTCGGGCTTCGCCATCTGCGCCGATACTCCGGCGTGCGATGTACGCTCGAAAACATCCGGATCGAGTTCCAGAGCCCGGTTGTACGCGGTGATCGCCTTCTCGAATTCTTTTTTGGAGAAATAGGCTGCGCCCAGGTTGCTGTAATACGACGCCATGTCCTCCCGGACATCAATGGCCTTGCCATATTGCTTGATTGCCTTGCTGTACTTCTTCTCGATGTAGTAGATAACACCGAGATTGTTGAGCGCGTCGGAATATTTGCGGTCCAGCTTGATTGCTTTCTCGAAGTGTTTCCCCGCTTCCTTGTAGTGCTGCAACAGCAACTCAGTGATGCCGACCTTGTTCCACAGCAGAGCGCTATTTGAATTCTTGGCCAGCGCCGCCCCGTAGTAATCGAGCGCATCCAGGTAATACTTTTGCGTCCGCAACTCGTCGGCGCGTTTTTCGAGAGCCTCCGGCGTCATCTCACTGGTGGGCGGGTCCACCCGGCGCAGGGGTGAATCGACTTGAACCTGCTCGGAGGGACCGGTCTGAGCTACGGAGCGTCCGAACAGGGATGATGTGAGAAGAACGAGACAGGTGAGAAGACAGCCGAAGGCACGGCGCATAAACTACCTCCGAGCACCGGAATTATTCTTCCGGGGCACCTGGCTGCAGTCCTATTGAGGACTGTTTCCGCCGTTGGCTGGAGGGTTAGACGGCGGAGCAGCCGATTTGTCGTCCTTAAAGATTCCTACAATTTTGCCAAAAAGTCCCTTCTTTTTTTGCTGTCCTGGCGTGCCTTGGGCGACTTGGCCGTTCGGGGCTCCGGCCGCGCCCACCGGGCCGTTGGTGGTCGGTGGCAGCGCGTTTTCGCGGCTGGTGCCGAAAATTCGCGAGAAGAACCCGGTCACTCCGGTGCCTTGATCGCAGGTATCATGGGGCTCGGTTCCGGCGATGAAAGCAGCCGTGTAAGTCTCTGGGCAGGCAGGAGTTGCCAAGCGGTTGGTAGCTTTGTCCAACTGCACATCGACCACGCCGGATGGCTGCGTGAACTCCTTCACGTCCGAGTACTCCGGCAGAGCAACCGCCTTTTTCATGAACTCGGCCCAAATAGGAGCCGCGGTTTGCGCTCCGCTCAGCCTTAAGTCGCTGTAATCGTCGTATCCGACCCACACAATACAGAGAAGGTTACTGGTATAGCCCGCAAACCAGCCATCGTGCGAACTACCTGTCTTCCCTGCCGCCGGCGCGGTAAACCCACGCTGCCGCACCGGGTACGCGGTGCCAAAGTTCAAAACTCCTTCCATCATGGTGGTCATCACGTACGCGATGCGAGGATCCATGACCGTGCGCTTTTCGGTACTGAAGTCCATGATTACGTCGCCCTTGGCATTGCGGACCGAGTTGATCAGAGTGGGCGACAGCCTCTGACCGTCATTGGCGAATACCGTATAAGCGCTCGCCATTTCGATCGGCGTGGCATCGTATGCTCCCAGAGCCATCGCAGGTGTGGCCTTCACCGAGTTGATACCCGCGGCTTTAGCCAGGTCGGCGACCTTGTCGTATCCCACTTCTTCAGCCAGCTTCACGGTCGCATTGTTCAGCGAGAGCGCCAGTGCATAACGAAGCGTGACGTCGCCGTGATATTCCTCTTTGTAATTGCGCGGCTCGTAGATCTGGTCTCCATAGCTGAACGTCGAAGGCTGGTCGGGCACGGTGGATGCCGGCGTCATCACGTTCTGGGTGCCGTCAATGGCAGTGTTTAAAGCCGCCGCGTAGACGAAAGGTTTGAAGATGGATCCTGTGGGCCGCTTTGCGACGGCATGATCTAACTGGCTGAATCCGTAGTTCCTGCCGCCTACGAGCGCCAGAATCTGCCCGGTATGTGGATCCATGGCGACGAGAGCGACTTGGGCCTGCGGTCCCGGAAGCACCTTGGTTTCGTATTTGCCTTTGGCGATCTTGATCCGCTTGGTCCGCAACTTGGTCACCTGCTCGTCAACCAACTTCATGCCCGTTTCAACGGCTTGTGCAGCGACGCGTTGCAGGTCAGGATCGAGCGTGGTGTAAATGCGGTACGACTGCTCGTTCAGTTCGCGCTCGTTGATTTTGGAAATGACGGTGTCCCGCACCAGGTCTACGAAATAAGGGGCGTCACTCGCCTCCACGTTCGGCGGAGCAAGTTTTAACGGCGTAGCCTTGGCTTTATCTGCCTCCGCACGCGTGATGGCATGGGTTTCGACCATTGCCTCCAGGACGGTGTTGCGCCGCTCCAGCGCTCGCTCGGGGTGCCGGTAAGGAGATAGATAGCTCGGCCGCTGAATCAAGCCCGCCAGCAATGCCGCTTCCGGCAGCGTTAAGTCCTTCAAATCCTTATTGAAGTAAGCCCGCGCTCCTTCAGCAAAGCCGCTGATGGTAAAGGAGCCGCGCTGGCCCAAGTCCACCCAATTCGCATAAAACTCGAAAATCTGCTGCTTGCTGAACTTCTGTTCCAGTTCGGTGGCAATCAGCATTTCCACGAGTTTGCGCTTGATCGTCTTCTGCGGGGAAAGGAAGAATCCGCGCGAAAGCTGCATGGTGATGGTTGAACCACCCTGGTCATGGCGCTGCCGGGTAAGATCCACCCACGCCGCCTCGCCCATACGCACAAAATTCACGCCGCTATGCTGGAAGAAGCGGCGGTCTTCAATGGCCAGGACCGCGTCAACCATCACCTTGGGTATTTCGTCGTACTTTACGATTTTGCGCTTGGAACGATCGCCAGCCTCAAACAGCGAAGTGATGAGCTGGGGTTCCAGTTCGTAGGCCACCAAGTCCCCAGCTTTGCTGCTGATGTTCTGCACCTTTCCATTCTGAATCTGAATGGTGGCTGGTTCGGGGCTATGGTAGGACTCGGGCCCGGGACGCACCTCGATACCACTGCTGACCAAGCGAAAGCTTCCGAGCGGAGACTGGCCATCTCTATCCGAGTATCCGGCGCGCCTCAGATCGTCGGCCACATCCCGGGCCGACATCTTCTCCCCCACCCTCACAACCCTGGGAATGGCGTAAATCTTGGCCGCACTGGCGAACACCTGTCCCTGGAACCGTTTCTCGATTATGCGGTCGTACTTGATGTAGTAGTACGAGAAAAAGCCGGCCAGCATGGCGGAAATGATGACAAAGGCGCCTAACGCTGCCCGGAGCAGGGGATCATGAAACCTCCCTCGCTTTCCAGCCTTCGCCGTGCTTTTTGCATGCGGAATCTTCAGTTTGATAGCCACGATTTGAAAGAGCAGCCCCGTCTCTTATGTAGATGCCACTTTTAGCTTAAGTGATGGGTCTGTAAACACGTTAGCGAGCTCCGGTTTGTCCATCCCGTGCGCGCGGCATATTCTCTCCGAAGTTGTTCGCCGTCGGCCAGGAATGTTTCATTCTAACCTTTGGGCGCGGATCTTAGTTGATCCAGAAAGTACACAGCCGTCCGGAAACTGGACCGGACGGCTGTGGGCCTCTTTCTCGCGACTACTGCGTGTCGGTCACCGCAAAGAACTGAGTCGTCAGAGTGGTTATAGGCTGCCCATTCTGCGTCATCAGACCGGTGGCCGGATCTACGCTCAACTGAATGAAAGCGTACGCTCCCGTCGTAGCGAAGAAGTTTGTGCCGGCCTGATTGAATTTCCCGTTCTGCATTCCCGGGAACGAAGTGAATGGCGATGCCGCGAGCGGCGTCGGTACACCCCCTGTAAATTGGAAAGCTTCCACCGGCGCGGCCGTGCTGGTACTTTGCATCGCGAAGGTGTAGACAAATTGTCCGTTGGGATGAACTGCCAAGGAAAATGGAGAATAGGTTGTGGAAAAAAGATTCTCGCCCGTGAGAGCCCCTTGCTGAATCGGCATGACGTACAAGTTGTTGGTCCCCTGGTGAGCAACCAATCCATCCACGCCTAACAGGTACTGACCAGTGGGCTCTCCCTGGATCTTGACGGAATGCAGGAAGAAGGGGCTGCCGGTTACGATGGATAACGCGCCGGTGGTCTGGTCAATGTTGAAAGCAAAGATTCCAGGCGCCGCGAACAAGTGTGTTCCCGTTCCGTCCACCGCCAGGTTGCTCGGCTGTCCAAGTTTGGTATTGGATTGGAAGGCTTGAAAGGGGGACCCGGCGACCACCGTCAACGCGCCCGTGCTGCTATCGACCGTGAAGGCTGCAATATCGCCATTGCTGTTGTCCACGCAGTAGAGAAAGCGGCCTTGTGGGTCGCTCGCAAGGCCGTTGCAATTTGCCGTCGCAGTCGAAAATGGGTTACCGGAAATGGCTGTCAGTTGTGCGGTGCTTGGGTCAATCTGAAAAGCCTCAATGACTCCGCCGCCGCTGGAGAGAGTGAACGGAATGTAGAGGAATTGCTTGTTCACGATGAGCATATCTTCGCTCGCGCCCGCGGGCAGCGTGGGAAAGCTCGCCGTGGTCAGGGCAGCAAAGACTCCGTTCGTATCCAGGTAGTCGGCATTCAGTGTCGTGCCACCCACACCCAGGTAATACATCAAATCGACATAGGTCGCTCCGCCGGTGCCGCCAGTGCCACCCGTGCCACCCGTTCCGGTACCCCCAGTGCCACCGCTGCCCCCGGTTGACGAGTTCGAATAGCAGCTAGGTCCGTTAAAGTTGCTGCAGTGGTATTGATAGCCGCATCCGCTGGCGATAAGCATCACGGCCAAAGTGAGCCCCAGCAGGACTGTTCTGCTATTCAGATTCATGTCGATTCTCCGAAGACGTTCCTGGCTGATCCCCGGACGGCTGCGCGGGATCGAATTTTGTTTGACACGAAGACACAAGGCGTCCTTCGCGGATGTTAGGGGGTTACAAAAGGAAGGAGCAAGATTACGAACGTAAGCGGACTATGGATTCGTGCAACTGTACAAGCTTCCTCTGTACATGGCGCGCAAGACGTCAGCAGTCCTCGCTCTTCGCGCGTGACTGTAAACCCCGCAACTTGGCTGAACTGTTTGCTGGCTTTTCGGCTACATCACACTGCGATTTGCAGTGGAGGGTTGGAAGTGCAGATCCAGCGGGTATCCCGGCAGCTCAACATGAACGCTGTAATCCACCTCGATCTCAAGTGATCCCGCATTGCTAGGGCCGGTTTTCGTCACCTTGATCTGCTCTTTGCTGAGAGGAATCTCCAATGCCTTTGCCTTCGAGAACACTACGTCACGAATGTCATCTTCGGTTTTGTTGCCGTAGGTGTTACTGATGGCGATGTTGTGGAGATCGTCTTCGAACTGGTAATTCGCGAAATACGGTGGAATCAGCAACCACGACACATAGATCGCGATCACAATGGCTGCAATGCCGGTGAATGCCTTGATGGTCCCCATGAGCGCTCTGCCTCGACCGTGGCCGAGACAAAAACCCTCAGCACGACGGTCTCAATAACCGTTCAAAATACTCCCCAACGTCGCCGATGCTAACATCGCGCATTTCCCGGGTCGAGCGCTGAACCACTTCTACAGTACCTTCGGTAACCTTCTTACCGACGTTGACACGAAAGGGTATGCCCACCAGGTCAGCATCCTTGAACTTCACGCCTGGCCGTTCGTCCCTGTCGTCCAGTAAGACGTCGAATCCCGAGCCTTCTAGCTTCTTGGCAATGTCCTCCGCTGTCGCCCGCAGCTTGTCGTCCGAGACATTGGTGGGAGTGATGACGATTTCAAATGGAGCAATCTGCGCCGGCAGCCAAAAGCCGTTCTCGTCGTTATTCTGCTCGATCGCGGCGGTGAGAATCCGCTCAATTCCGATTCCGTAGCTGCCCATAATGGGCATCACTTCCTTGCCGTTGCGGTCCAGCACACGCGTGCCCATCGACTCGGAATACTTGTAGCCCAGTTTGAAGATGTGACCAATCTCCATAGCCGTGTCGATACGCAGGGGTGCGCCACAGTTGGGGCAGGCTTCTCCTGCGGTTACGCTACGAAGATCAGCGAAGGCGGTCGGGTGGAAGTCTTTGCCAGGTGTCAAGTTCTTCAGGTGGTAGTCCTCTTTATTCGCACCCGCGATCAAGTTCGTCCGATTCTGCAGCGCTTCGTCCACTAACAGGATTGGCTTGCCCCCATCGTTGAATTTCTGCGCCCAGTCAATTCCAGTTGGTCCCAGGAATCCCGCGGGCGATCCAAAAAAATCTCTTATCTCCTGCTCTTCCATGGGGCGTGTTTCTTTTCCGCCGACCGCGCTCGATAACTTGGCTTCGTTGAGTTGATGATCGCCGCGGATGAGGACCACCACCGGACGCGCTTTCGCCTTGCCGCTTTTGAGATCGGTTTCGTTGATCATCAACGCGAGCGTTTTGATCTTGTTGGTGGGGGAAACACCGAGGAACCGGGCGACGTCTTCGATAGTCTTCTGCCCCGGCGTGTGAACGGCGAGCGGCCGGCCATCCCCTTCGGAAACGAGGTCCTCAACCGCAGCCAGCCTGGACGTGGCTTTCTCCAGGTTGGCCGCGTAGCTGCACTTGTCGCAGCTCACGATCTGGTCTTCTCCCGCGGGCGTGCGCACCATGAATTCGTGAGACTCTTTCCCCCCCATCGCGCCGGAATGCGCCTCCACGATCATATATTTCAAACCGCAGCGGTCGAAGATGCGACAGTAGACGTCGTAGTGTTTCTTGTAGGAGATGTCGAGGCCGGCGGCGTCGATATCGAAGGAATATGCGTCCTTCATGATGAACTGCCGCACCCGCAGCAGCCCGGATTTTGGCCGTGGCTCGTCGCGGAATTTGGATTGGATCTGATACCAGATCTGCGGCAACTGCTTGTAGCTGCGTAGCTCCTTGCGCGCGATGGAAGTCATGACCTCTTCTTCCGTCATGCCCAGGCACAGCTCCGCGCCTTTGCGGTCTTTCAAGCGGAAAAGGTTGTCCCCCATCACCGACCAGCGCCCGCTCTCTTCCCACAACTCGCGGGGGTGCAACGCCGGCAAATAAAACTCCTGCCCGATGGTGTCCATCTCTTGGCGAATGATGCTCATGATCTTGTTGAAGCAACGGTATCCCATGAACAGATAGGAATAGAGCCCGGCGCCCAGTTGTCGCACGTATCCGGCGCGCACCAGGAATTTGTGGCTCGCAACCTCGGCGTCGGCCGGGGCTTCACGAAGGGTCGGTATAAACAGTTCAGACCAGCGATGCATAGGAGCTTTCTTTTTGTTTGAGGAAACAAATATTGTAGCAGTGAGCAGCGCGGTGTATCGCCCGCTTTGGGCGGGACAAAGGAATGGCGCGCATGGGGCCCGTGGGGAACTCGTAACTGTCGATTCGTCCTATTCGGCTGACAGTTGCTGCAGGATTGTTTTCCCTAGCTTCTGTGTCTCGCCGAAAAATTTCTGGTATTCGGTGAACAGCCGGTTTAACTCCAGCGACCGGTCAGGGCTGAGCTTTTTGCGCAGAATCATGTCGCGTACGCGAACCGGATTGGGGAGCGTGGCTTCTTCCGTAAGTTCTTCCAAAGCCGTGTTGGGATTGTAGTGATACATAGCGAATATTTTATCTCTGTCGCAAGCCCCCTTGCTTACATGTTGTGGGTGAGATCTGTCATTTCGCGGTTGCCATGCACTGGAAACTGCCAAGGAAAGCAAGACACAATGCCGCGAGATGTTTTCAACCCAGGTTAAATATCGCGCACGGTCTACAGAATCTCGGTTCCCCAGAGGTCGTGCAGATGCACAACTCCCTGAAGCGTCTTGTCGGCGCCAATCACGACCAGCGACGTGATCTTCTTTTCTTCCATCAGAGCGAGCGCACTGGCGGCGAATTCCTGGGAAGAGATGGTTTTAGGGTCCCGGGTCATACATTCGCCGGCGGTCAAATCGAGGACGTCTTTGCCGCGCTTTTCCAGGAGTCGTCGGAGATCCCCGTCGCTGATTACTCCCACTAGTTTGTTGTTTTCGACTACCGCGGTCATACCCAGCTTTTTGCGCGACATCTCGTAAATCACATCCGGCATCTTCGTGTCTGGCGAAACGCGCGGCACCGCCTCTCCCTCGTGCATGAGCGATTCCACGCGTGCGAGGCGCTTGCCTAGTTTGCCGCCGGGATGCAGATTGGCAAAGTCCTCTTCTTTAAATCCACGCCTTTCCGAGAGACTCACGGCGAGGGCGTCGCCCAAGGCGAGCATCGTTGTGGTCGACGCTGTAGGCGCTAATCCTAACGAGCACGCCTCCTGGTCTACCGAGCAATCCAGCGCGACATCGGCTGCCGCTGCCAGCGTCGATGCCGATGTAGCGCGGGCGCTCTCCCCGGTGATAGATCTTTGTCGACGATCCTTGCCTCCATTTGGATTCGTGCGCGTCGCATCCGCAGCGGACGAACTCTTGCCGGGAACCAGGCCGTAAATGTCATCGCACGTCATCGTGATCAGCGGAACGCGCAAACGTTTGAGGGTTACCAGCAACTGCAGGAGTTCTTCTGTCTCTCCGCTTGCCGAGAGGGCCAGCACCACGTCGCCTTTCACGATCATGCCCAAGTCGCCGTGCAGCGCTTCCACGGGGTGCAGATACAAGGCAGGCGATCCCGTCGAGCTGAGAGTGGCTGCGATTTTGCGCGCGATCAAACCGCTCTTGCCCATGCCGGTCACCACGATCCGTCCTGCGCATCGGAACATGAGGTCCACGGCGCGACTGAAGTCGTTGGCCATCGGTCCGGCAATGCGGTCGGCTAATGCGCGCAGAGCCTCCGCCTCAATGCGTACTACGTTCTCGCCCGGATGAGCCATCAGGATTGATGATTCCGAAATTCAGGATTTCGCAATTTCACTCATGGTACATGAAAGGACCGCACTCCTGGCACACGGCGACGTGTATGCCTGGGAACTCGCCTGCAGGTGTCGTGGTTAAAAATGATCCTCGACTCGGTGCGACTTTTCGCCCAGGCCTTTAGCTTGAATGGCGCGATCCCAGGGGCCGGCCTGCCAATTGTCACGCTTTTTCTCGCTCGCCACCCAGGGGGGGATGGTGAGCAGTAAGCGGCGCGCCGTGGCCTCTACATAGGGCTCGTACATGGAGCGAAGCTTTGCCAGCTTCGCATCAGCATCCTGGTTCGTGCGCAGGCGCAGGCCACTGTCAGCGAGTTCCTTGCGCAGCGCGGCAAGCCCCTCAGCCGATAGTCGCGCGTCCGCATGCGGCTCGTATCTGGCATTCACCACCTGGGCCAGGTCGACGGCGGCGTGGCGCGCCATCGCAAAAGTAAGCTGCGCCTGCTCGGGACGAAGCCCGTCGATGCCGGCCAGCACGAGCGAGGTCACGTCCAGCATGACGGTCAGGGCTCCCAGCCAGGATTGATTTCCGTGCTGCGAGCGAAAGAAACTGAGCACCGGATATGAAAGATGGCTGGACAGCAGGTCGGCCGACCAGCGCTCCCACCCGCGAAAAATTCCGTCGAGCACCTGCTGGTCCGGGCAGCATCCCAGGCGCCGTAATAATTCGGTAGCCGTGGGCGGCGATCCCGCTCGCGAGTCCAGCATTGAGATTTCCAGTTCCCGCACCGAGAACGCGGAATACACCACCGGAAGATATCCAACCACTACTCCAAGAAATGCAAACCCCATGCCTGCTTCGGCCACGGCTAGGAAGCGCGCCAGCGTTGACGTGGGCACGATATCGCCATAGCCCAAGGTGAAAAAAGTTTCTCCGCTGTGATAGAGGAGAATACGAAAAGTGATCGGCTCACTGCCGAGATGTATGTGCTGACCCAACCCGAATTGCAGCAGGGCGAAGCTGAAGATCAGTCCAATCGCCCAAAAAGCGAGCAGGAAAATGAGGGACAGCGGGCCGAAATAGCTGAGAAATGCTTCGCGTCGGCTGTTCGAGCGGACCCAGGTCGAGAGTTCGACCCATGGCACCCAGGTGTGACGATAAAACCACGAGGTCAGCCGGAAAGATCGCTGCACCCGTCGTGGCAGCACGATGGTTTCGAAGGCGTCCAGCAGGACGAGCAGGATGAGTACGGTCCCGGTTATGGCGGCAAGAATTCTCATTTCTGCATCTGCGATGGGATGAGCAAGGGATGGTAACAGATTCAATCCGAACGGGGAGTTACGGCGTCTGGTGAACGGTCCGCAGGGCGCCATGCACGGCCAGGAGCTCTTTCAAGACGCCGCGTAGTTTGGTGGATTCGAGAGCGTTAGGCCCGTCGGATTTGGCTTCTTGAGGATTGTCGTGCACCTCCATGAACACGCCATCCACGCCGGCCGCTACCGAGGCGCGCGCCAGCACCGGAATAAACTCCGGCTGTCCCCCGCTGACAGCGGGTTGATCTTCGTCGCCACGCGAAGCTGATGGAAGTTGCACGGAATGAGTCGCGTCAAACACTACTGGCGCGAAGCGGCGCATGATGGAGAGAGCGCGCATGTCGACGACAAGATTGTTGTATCCGAAACTGGAACCGCGCTCAGTAATGAAGACTCGCGTGTTACCCGCTGCGTGGCACTTCTCCACCGCGTGGCGCATGTCCCAGGGGGACACGAATTGGCCCTTCTTGATGTTGACCGCGCGTTCACTGAGCGCGGCGGCCATGATGAGATCGGTCTGGCGGCAAAGGAATGCGGGGATCTGCAGCACGTCGGCTACTTCCGCGACTTTGGAGACGTCCGCGGTTTCGTGAACGTCGGTAAGCACGGGCACGTGCACTGCGTCTTTCACTTTCTTCAAAATCCGCAAACCTTCGTTGAGACCAGGCCCTCGATAGCTGCGCACCGACGTACGGTTAGCCTTGTCATACGAGGCTTTGAAGATGAAGGGGAAGTTGAGGGAACGAGTGACGCCCTTAATGATTTCGGCCATGCGGATGGCGTGGTCTTCGCTTTCAATGACACAGGGGCCGGCGATCAGAAAGAGATTTCCTGAGCCAATGTTGACGCCATCGACCGTAAAGCTGGAGGTGCTCATGGATTTTGCGTTCGACGTCCGAGCGCGGTGTCGCCCCGCTAGCGCCTACGGTCTTCCTACTTTTTCCGGGCGGTGGAAGAGTTCTACTTCGGCGGCTTCGCGCTGCATGCGGCGCTTCAGGCCATGCTCATAGGCCGCGCCTACAAAAGTCTTGAACAAGGGATGCGGCTCGAGCGGCTTCGATTTGAATTCGGGGTGGAACTGGCAGCCGATGAAGTGCGGATGATCGGGCAACTCCACGATTTCCACGTAGGTTCCATCCGGCGTGGATCCCGAAATCCGCAGACCGGCGGCGGTTAAGGTCTCCTCGTATTCGCGGTTGAACTCGTAGCGGTGGCGATGGCGCTCGCTGATCTCACTCTTGCCGTAGATTCGCTGCGCCAGAGTTCCGGGCTCAAGTTTGCAGGGCCACGCTCCCAGGCGCATGGTGCCGCCCAACTCTTCCACGCCGCGTAACTCGCGCAACTTATAAATGACCCGGTGCGGGGTGGCGGGATCGAATTCGCTGGAGTTGGCCTCGGCCAGCCCGCAAACATTGCGGGCAAATTCGATGCAGGCGGTCTGCATACCCAGGCAGATGCCGAAATAGGGAACCTTGTTTTCGCGGGCGTAACGAATCCCATTCAACATGCCGGCGATGCCGCGCTTTCCGAAGCCTCCGGGAACGAGGATGCCGTCATATTCTTCGAGCTGCGCTTCGTAACTCTTGTCCCCGGTTTCCAGGCCCTCGGCTTCGATCCAGTTGACGTTGAGCTTGAGATTGTGGGCAAGGGCCCCATGCACCAGGGCTTCCTTCAGCGACTTGTACGAATCTTCGTACTCGACATACTTTCCGACGATCCCGATCAGGACCTCGTCTTTAGGGTTGTAGACGCGATGCACGATATCTTCCCACTGCTCCAGCTTCGCTTCCGCGGCCTGCAGGTGCAGGTACTTGAGCACCAGCTTGTCCACGCCTTCACGAGCAAAGACCAGAGGGACCTCATAGATCGAAGCCACATCTTTCGCGGTGATCACGGCCTCTTCTTCCACGTTACAGAAGAGAGCGATTTTGGATTTGATATCGCGGGAGAGGAAGCGGTCGGTGCGGCAGAGCAGAATGTCGGGCTGAATTCCAATGGAGAGCAGTTCTTTGACCGAATGCTGTGTAGGCTTGGTTTTTAATTCCTGCGCGGCGGCGATGAACGGAACCAGCGTGACGTGCACGAACAAGGTGTCTTCGCGCCCCAGTTCCTGGCGCATCTGTCGGATGGCTTCCATGAAGGGCAGGGACTCGATATCGCCCACCGTGCCGCCGATTTCGACAATCGCGACGTCGACATCCTGCGCGACTTTCTTCATGGCGGCCTTTATTTCGTTGGTGACATGGGGAATCACCTGGACGGTTTTGCCGAGATAGTCGCCGCGGCGCTCCTTGGCGATGATTTGCTCGTAGATACGGCCGGTGGTCCAGTTATTGTCGCGAGAAAGCTTGGCGTGGGTAAAGCGTTCGTAGTGTCCGAGGTCGAGATCGGTTTCAGCGCCGTCATCGGTGACGAAGACTTCGCCGTGCTGAAACGGAGACATAGTGCCGGGATCGACGTTAAGGTATGGGTCAAACTTCATGAGGTTGACCTTGAGCCCACGACTTTCGAGCAGGCAGCCGATTGACGCCGCGGCCAGACCTTTGCCCAGAGAAGACACCACACCGCCGGTCACAAAGATGAACTTTGCCGACATCGATTCCTCGCTTTGAATTGTCTTGGGAATATTGTGCAGGCTGGATGCACAATCAATTATGGCAGAGTTCTTTCGGGAAGGGAACAGCGATTACGGCGGGCAACCCTAAACGGCGCATGCGAGCAAAAGAGGCGTGAAATCGGCCACCGCGCAAGGGTCGCGGTCGCTCTGGGCCCCGGCAAAAAAGGCCCGTTCGCGGAGGAACGAGCCTTCAAGGATCCGGGCTACTAGAAGAAAATGCAGGTTATGCAGCACGCCGCGTCTTGCGTCGCGAGCTGGTGCGAGCCGGACGCCGATCTTCTTCCTCTTCGTTTTCTTCACCTTCGCCGCTGCTTGCCTCGACATTAATCTCCTTCGACAGTTCAGTCAGCTTCTGGTCAGTTTCCTTCTCTTCGTCAAGAGTCTCCTGCAGCAAGGAGGCGTCTTCGTCATAGCCGAGAATTTGGGCGAAATCGCGGACCGTACCGTAGGCGGCTATCTCATAATGCTCAACCCGCTGCGCGGCAGAAATTATCGCCGCGTCCATAGCTTCGTCATCGAAATCCTCCCCCATGATCTCGGATCCCTCTTTTATCAGGCCTTCCATGCCCAAGCACTTCTTGCCCCTGGGCTTTTCATTGAGGCGCTCGAAAATCTGCTCCAGCCGCTGCACGTGCCCACGTGTTTGTTCGAGGTGTTCTTCAAATCCCTGTCGAAGTTGATCGGAAGAAGACGCTTTCGCCATCTTGGGAAGCGCTTTGACCAGTTGATTCTCCGCGTTGTGCAGATCTCTGAGTTCGTCAAGATACAGTTCTTTCAAAGAGTTTTCAGTCATGCTCTCCTCGTTGCGTCACGAAAATTGGCTCCGTCGTAAGTTAGCTGCAAGCGGCGTAAGTGAGAATCGGGTCTATTCCCTAAGCGGTCTGAGGAATGCACTGTAGGCTGCATGCGTTCCCGCCGCGCGAGAATGTTTGGTGCACTCGTAATCAGCTACGAGGCTCCTATATTCTGTTGCTGGCATGACAGTCCGCACATTTTCCCGTCGCGGCATTCTGCTGGCCGTAGCTGCGGTATTTGCCGTTGCTACCGTGACGTATTCGGCTATCTGGATTTACTACATCCGGTGGACACCCCAAGCTTCGCTGGGTATGGAGTATGACGCGGGACCGCCTGCCCGGGGCCGGACCTTGTTCTCACAACGTGAACTCGCCCGCAGCGCACACATGACTGTGTTGAAGGTACACCCCGGCAGCTCTGCAGACAGAGCAGGCTTTCAGGTAGGCGATGTCGTGGTTGGCATCAATGGAGCGAGGCTAGAAACCTTAAATCCCCTGGGGCCGCTGGCTCGCGGCAAGCCCGGAGACAAGATTTCTTTCCTCGTAGTTCGGCTCGGAACTTCGGCCCCCATCACGCTTACTGCAACTCTCGATCCCATTTCCCATGCGCGGGGGAACACCTCCTGGCCACGGGAGATCATGAGCCGCGTATTGTCATTCTATCCGTTGCTGTTCGCTCTCGTCGGAGTGTTAGTTCTGTTCCTGCGAGTTGAGGACCGCAACGCATGGCTGCTGGCCATGCTCTTTGCCGGGTTTATCACCTCAGCGCCCATGGCTTATCTCGAGGCGCCCATGGTGCCCGCCCTGCGCGGATTCGCATACTGCTACATGGTCCTGTTCTACGGGCTCATGCCGGCGATCTTTTATTATTTTTTCGCCACATTTCCTGTCCCATCGCCCATTGATGTCCATGTCCCCTGGCTGAAACATCTTCTATTGATTCCGATTGCCGTTGTCGTCGTCCCGTTATCTATCTGGACGCTGATCGACGGCAACTCCCATCCCCTGTGGGTTCTCAATCGCAGGCTGCCCGGGAAGTACCTGAATCCGGTGCTCTTCCTGCTTGCCTTTATGCCCTTTGTCCTGGGGCTGGTCTCGCTGGTATGGAGCAGCGTAAGCGCTCCGACGGGGCAGGCGCGCCGCAAGACGCAGGTGATCGTCTGGGGAACGGTGGTTGGTTTCACCCCGGTATTGATCTCTGCCTTCGTGGCAAACCTGCAGGGGAAGAACTTCGGCGATCTGCCGTACTGGAGTTACTCGTTTTCCATCCTGGCGCTGTTCCTGATCCCGATTTCGTTCGCGTATGCCGTGGTGAAGCATCGGGTGCTGGAGATTCCCGTGCTGCTCAAACGCAGCGCCCGTTACCTGCTGGTGCGCCGCGGTTTTGCCACACTGATTTTTCTGCTCGCGGTCTCCGCGAATGTGCTTTTCACGTTTCTTCTTTCGCAGGTGTCAGCCGTCGGACCCAAAGTCGCAACTTCAGCCGGAGTGGGATTTGGCATCCTGCTGGCCTGGATTTCCGCGCCAGCTTTGAGACGCGGCACGCAAAGAATCGACCGGGCGTTCTTCCGGGAAGCGTACGACGCGCGCATGATCCTGCAGGACTTATCTGAGAAAGCGCGTACCGTGAATGCCCGGCGGGAACTCGCGCCGCTCTTGGCCCTGCACCTGGATCAAGCGCTCCACCCCAACCGGGTATTCGTGTACCTGGAAGCGGGAAACGGGTGTTTGCACATAGAAGCTGGTGAACCTCCCAAACATCTGCGGCAGATCCGCACCGATACATTGAGTCTCATGAAACTGGCGGATGAGGGCCAGGTACGCGAATTCTGGACCGAAGAGGACGATGATGGTCTGACTTCTTTATTCGGCGCGGTTGAACCCGAGTGCGTTGTACCAATCCAGGGGCGCACGCGGTCTCTGCTGGGGCTAATTGTTCTAGGCGCGCGTCTGTCTGAGGAACCCTATTCCAGCGAAGACAAACAGTTGCTGGCCTCCGTGGCAAGCCAGGCTGGCATTGCCCTGGAGAACATAGCATTGGCTGAGCAGATGGCTCAGCGATTGGAGGCCGAGCACCGCATCGAACAGGAGATGGAAATTGCTCGTGCAGTGCAAAGCCGGTTACTACCGCAAGACACACCTCCGCTGCGCACCCTTGACTATGCGGGGCAGTGCATCCAGGCCCGCGTTGTGGGCGGCGACTACTTCGATTATCTCGATCTGGCGCCGGGCAAAGTAGGATTCGTGGTCGCAGACATCTCCGGAAAGGGAATTTCCGGCGCCCTGCTGATGGCCAATCTGCAGGCCAACTTGCGCAGCCAGTATGCCGTAGCTCTCCAGGATGTGCCCCGGCTGTTGCATTCCGTAAATCGGCTTTTTTACAAAAATACCGATCCCGGGCGCTACGCTACGCTGTTCTTTGCTTATTACGACGACGCAGACCACCGGTTGCAATACATCAACTGTGGCCATAACCCTCCGCTGCTGCTTCGAGATGATGGACAAACAGAGCGGCTTTCGGCAACAGCTACAGTCCTCGGTCTTTTTGAAGATTGGGAGTGTTCGGTGGGCAGTTGTGAGCTCCGACCAGGCGATACCCTCGTGATCTATACCGACGGAGTTCTGGAGGCAACCAACGCAGCTCAGGAAGAATTTGGAGAGTGCCGCCTGATCAACGCAGCGCGCGCTTGCCGTAATGAGCGGTCCGCAGACCTGCTGCGTAAAATCGCTGACGAGGTGCAAGGCTTTTCTTCAGGCGAGCAGGCGGACGATATCACTCTGCTGATTCTCCGCAGCATTGGGGAATAACGCGCGGCCGGACAACTGCCGATATATCAGCAGCACGATATTTCTCCTGAGCCTATTCTCTTGACATTTACCGCCGGCATGACGGATCTCCGTTGACTCCTTGAGGTCTGGGTACGATAATCCAACGCAAGGGTCTCCGAGGGCCAAATACTTGGCGGGGCCGAGTCGCTTCGGTCAGCCCATTTCCTTTTCACATCACTCCGTATGTCCGTCCGAGTGCCGAAGCGTCGTAAAGCCACACCTGGCTCTTCTCCCGGCCAAACTGTTTTCGACACGATTGTGTCGCCGGAATTCATTGAAAGCGTGCCTGATGCGCTGGTAGCAGTGGACGAGGCCGGGAAAATCGTGCAGGTCAATTCACAAACTGAGGCAATGTTTGGATATTCAAAAGCTGAGCTGATCGGTAACGGAATCGAAATGCTGGTGCCGAGCCGTTATCGCCAGCGACATGAGAAGCACCGAGAGAGCTTCGTGGGCCAACCCAAGATCCGGCGCATGGGTGCAGGGCTCGACCTCTACGGGACTCGCCGTGACGGATCCGAGTTTCCTGTCGAGATCAGCCTTAGCCCCGTACCTTCGGATCAGGGCATGCTGGTGCTGAGCGCCATACGCGATATTACCGATCGCAAAAATATCGAGAACGAGTTGCGCGCAGCTCACGAAGAACTGAGTCGTCGCACCAGCCAACAGCTATCTGAATATCGAAATCAGCTCGCGTCCATCGTCGACTCGTCGGAAGACGCCATCATCGGCAAAACTCTGGACGGCATCATCACCGCATGGAACAAAGGAGCGGAACATATTTATGGCTACACGGCTGAGGAAATGCTGGGCAAGCCCATATCGAAGATTGTGCCCCCGGACCGGCCCGATGAAATTCCCCGCATTCTAGAAAAAATCAAGCGAGGACAACGAATCGAGCACTACGAATCGGTGCGTGTGACGAAAGACGGGAGGCACCTCAACATTTCGCTCTCAATCTCTCCCATACGCGAACACACGGGAAAAATTGTAGGAGCCTCCGTCATCGCTCGCGACATTACCGACCAGAAGCGGGCCGAGGAACAATTTCGTCAGGCGCAGAAGATGGAGGCGGTGGGGCGGCTGGCAGGAGGAGTGGCCCATGATTTCAATAACATCCTGGGAATTATTACCGCCTGCACCGAGCTGCTGCGCTCGCGTCTGCCCGCCACTACCCCCCCGGCGTACCTGGAAAACATTACAAAGGCGGCCGAACGCGGGGCAACTCTCACCCGGCAATTACTAGCTTTCAGCCGAAAACAGGTAGTTCAGCCCACGGTGCTCAATCTGAATGAACGTCTGAAAGAAGTGGTCAAGCTGCTGCGTCCTTTGATGGGAGACGATGTTGAGATTGTGCTGAATGCCAAGTCGCAGCCTGCGTTTCTGGAAGCGGATTCCGGTCAACTGGACCAGATTGTTCTGAACCTGGCAGTCAACGCCCGAGATGCCATGCCTCGCGGCGGCAAACTGATCCTCGAGAGCTCAGTTGTCGAGTTTGATGAGTCCCTTGCCCAGCAGCATCCGCCGCTAACGCACGGTCAGTATGTATGCCTCGCGGTCAGCGACACAGGAACCGGCATGGACGAAGCTACTCGATCGCGCATCTTCGAGCCATTCTTTACCACTAAGGAAGTTGGGAAAGGTACCGGCCTGGGACTCTCGACCGTGTATGGAATTGTCCAGCAGGCTGGAGGACATATTTGGGTCTACAGCGAACCAGGCCGGGGAACCACGTTCCGGCTTTACTTTCCATCCGTGGCCCACAAGATTGGGGAAGTATCGGCTGTAGAAACCGAACCGGTCGTTCCAGCGGCGCACGGGACTACCATATTGTTGGTTGAAGACGACGAGATGATGCGGGTATTGACGCGGCAGATGCTGGAGGAGCACGGCTATTTGGTCTTGGAAGCGGAGGGCGGCCAGGCTGCGCTCGACCTGCTCGGATCAAATCATCCAGGCATCGATCTGATGATTACGGATGTTGTGATGCGAGGCATGAGCGGCCCGCAATTAGTCGCAAAAATGCACGAAGCCCATCCACAAATACGGGTCGTATATACGTCGGGCTACACCGGGGAGCTGATCTCGCAAAGCGACGTGCTGCAACCTTGGATCCAGCTGCTAGAGAAGCCCTATACCCGCGCGGCCTTGCTGAAAACTATTCACAGGGCGCTAGAGTAACCACGAGGTTTCAGTTTTGGACCCTCGGCTAAGCGGCGGCCCCGAGCAACTACCCCTGGCAGCCCCGAACAATCACAGTAAAGAGTGATGGCGATCACACAGCAGTGTGCCAAAACACGCAGCCCGCAGTGGCACTCCTGGGACATACTCCGATCCTGCAATTCCCGATCTTCCATAAAGCTCATTGTTTGTAACAGTTGAGCCCAATAGCCGAAATGTGACGGCTTTGGCAGACGGCGTGCCCTTACCTCCTCCAGAATGTGTCCAAGAGGCTTTGGAGGGTTTATGGCGAGCGCGACGATGGCAGCAACCGTGTCGGATTTGGCCCCTTTCCACTTTGTCGAAGAGGCTCACTTGAAGGCGACTTCGCCATATGGTCTTCCCGTGGTGGATCACTGCCAAAACTGCAAGCTGCGGAACAGCAAATTCTTCTGCAACCTGTCGCAACCTGCGGTGAAAAGCCTGGATGCCATAAAGCACACGACCGCGTATCCCGAGGGCGCGCTCGTTTTGATGGAGGGGCAGGCTGCGCGTGGCGTTTATCTGGTTTGCCATGGCCGCGTCAAGATGTACACGACGAATAGCGAAGGCAAAACCCTGATCCTGAAGATCGCCCAAGCCGGCGAGATCATCGGCATGCATTCGGTGGTTAGTGGAACGGCGCATGAGCTCACAGTCGAAACCTTGCAGCCCTCCCAATTGGCTTACATTTCCCGCGAGGATTTCCTGCGTTTTCTGAAGGAAAATGGCGATGCATGCTTGCAGGCCGCGCAACATCTCAGCCGCGATTGCCAATCTGCGTACGACGTCATCCGCTCCATTGGGCTGTCGCATTCCGCTTCGGAAAAGCTGGCGCGCCTGCTGCTGCAATTTTCTGCGGATGGGCGGGTTAGCGATGGTGTAACGCGAGTCAAGCTTGCCTTAACGCATGAAGAAATGGCGCAACTGATCGGTTCTTCTCGCGAGACCGTGACTCGTATAATGAGTGATCTGAAGAAACGCCAGATAGCGGAATTGAGCGGCTCGACATTCGTGCTTCGAAACAGAACGAGTTTGGAAAATATTGCCTATCAGTAAATGGTTTGCACTGCGCTCCCCCACTCCAGGCCGGGCATAAGCTCGGCCTGTGTTATTGTCTTTACAGGTTGCGCAAGCTCCTGCCATCCACATCGCCGCGGCCCAACTTTCGCCTACAGCACGTAATCCTCAGAAATACGGTACGAGCTTCCATGCCTGACGCCTGAAACATGCAACGTTCCGGCAAAGGGCATCATCTTTTATTTAGCAGGACTTGAAATGGAAAAGTATCGTGTCCTCGCTGCAGCCACTTGGAAGCACCAAACTGCAAGCCTGTATGTGGACAGTGCCACACATCTTCGAGACGTCCTGGCTTCCCGCTTCTTCACCGAGCTTTAATTCTGTCTGCCAGATGTTTCATGGTTCTCGGATTTTGTCTTGCGGGTCCTTCTTCGCTTTGAACGCGGGGGCGCAGTGAGAGCACAGAATCGACGCAGGCTGCGCGCCGCCTGGTGGCGCGCATCGCGAGTAGTGTGGCAAAGCCGGACGGCAATTCTTGTGCTGTTGTTGTTTTCTCCCACACTCGTGTGGCTGTTCGCGCGCACGGTAAGGCGCGCCACACGGGTGAATGGCCGGATCGTTTTCGAGCGCAATTGCGCGGGATGCCATCGTCCGGACAGCGGCACTCGCGCACCTTCGCCGGAAGCGCTGCATCGGATGTCCAAACCGTTCATTTTGGCGGCCCTGCAAAATGGGAAAATGAAGTCGCAAGGAGATCACCTCAGCGGCGCTGAACAACTGGCTGTCGCCGTCTATCTTGCGCCTCCGGACAAGTCTCCAAGAGGATCTATGGCGGGGGCATGTTCTCCCGGACTTCTGCCCAACCTGGAAGGCGCAGTCTGGGCGGGGTGGGGAGTCAGTGCTGACAACAGCCGTTTTCAACCCGCCTCTTCAGCAGGTCTGAATCGCGATCGAGTGCGCAGGCTGAAGCTGCGCTGGGCGTTCGGCTTCGACGGAGCGGCTGCCACTTTCGGCCAAGTCACCGTGTATGGCGGAAGAATTTTTGCCGGCAGCGAAAACGGGACTGTGTACTCGCTGGACGCACACACCGGCTGCATGTACTGGAGCTATAGAGCTTCAGCCACGGTGAAGACCGCCATATCCGTCGACAACGACGGTCGCTTCGCCTACTTCGGCGACACCAATGGAAATGTGTATTCGGTGTCGGTGCCGAGTGGATCGTTGGTCTGGAAAGTGCGTCCCGATTCCCATCCCGCAGCTCGCATCACGGGCTCACCGTTATTGCTGGGAAGCCGCCTTTTTGTTCCAATTTCTTCCGGGGAAGAAGGTGCGGCGATCGACCCCAAGTATCCGTGTTGCACCTTTCGCGGCAGCGTAGTCGCGCTGGATGCAAACTCCGGCAAGCGAATATGGCAAGGCTATACGATTCCCGAGCAGCCGCACCGCACCCGGCTGAACGCACTCGGAATGCAGATGTGGGGACCGTCCGGGGCGGCTGTCTGGTCGACACCCACAGCAGACCTTCGCCGCAGGGCCATCTATGTGGCAACAGGAAATAATTATTCCGAGCCCGCGGGCTCGACCTCGGACGCTGTTGTGGCGTTCGACATGGCCTCCGGCAGAGTGCTCTGGTCGCGCCAACTCAACCCTAAAGATCTATGGAACATCTCGTGCATCGCCGATTCCAAGGCAAACTGTCCCGACGCACCCGGCAACGATCTTGACTTTGGCGCGCCGCCCGCGCTTCATACGCTTAAGGACGGCCGTGACATCGTTATTGCGTCGCAAAAATCAGGGGTCGTGTATGCGCTCGACGTGCAGGCCCACGGGAAAATTTTGTGGCAAACCCGCATCGGCACGGGTGGGCCGCTCGGCGGCATTGAATGGGGCGCGGCCCTCGATCGCGACTATGCCTACGTGCCGCTCTCGGATTGGAAAGATACCAACCCGGAAGCCGGTGGCGGTCTTTTTGCCTTGAATCTGAAAACCGGAGCGAAAGTGTGGGTCAGTCCTCCCCCGAAGCCGGATTGCACCGGCCAACCCGGCTGCAGTTCCGCGCAGATGGCGCCCCCCACCGCGATTCCGGGGGTGGTTTTTGCCGGCTCCCTGGATGGGCATCTACGGGCTTACGACACGAGCAACGGCCTGATCATCTGGGATTTCAACACTGTTCAGGATTTCTCTACCATCAACAGTGTGACTGCGCGCGGTGGATCGCTTAACGGAGCTGGGCCAGCGATCGCCGATGGCATGGTGTACGTGCAATCGGGATACACGAACGATCTTGCGGGTAATGTGCTGCTGGCCTTTGGTCCAGACGATGAGTAATCAGTTGCCGGCCGGAAGGGCAAAGGCATAGACCTTGTTATTCCCAGTTCCGGGAGCTTCTTTCCGGTAACCGGATCCCCAGTAGAGAACGCCGTTGACGATCGAAGGCGCGTCAATCACCGAGCCGCCGCTGGCATAGCTCCACAAAATTTGTCCGGTTGCGCTGTTGAGCGCGTACATGTGTCCTGTGGCATCAAACGAACCGGCATACATCACGCCGTTAGCCACGCTTACGGAGGAGAGGTCCATAGTTCCCTGGGTCGGATCGGCTGTCTGCCACAGAATCTTTCCTGTCGCGGCATCCAGCGCGCTCCACGATCCCCAATTGATTTGCTGGCCTGACGGCAGGAGCGTGTACTGTTTGCCATCTGCATCGGCGATGGCGACAAAAATGTGCGTGCCGTCGCTGGCCGTGCCCCACTCTATGCCGCCGATGGAGCCGCCCGGGCCAACCAACTGGCTCCAGACAATCGCGCCGGTACTGGGATTCAGCGCCCAGTAGATTCCACTCTTCTGCCCGAAGCCGACGATCTTTCCGACCAGATTCGGCCCGGCTCCGGGAAGGTCGTAGTCGGGACCTTCCGGGGAAGGGCAATTGATTCCGGGTCGAGGGTTTTCACAAGCAGCGTTCCACACATCGTAGCCGCGAAGTTTTTTCGTCCACTTGATGGCCCCGGTTTGCAGGTTGAGCGCCAGCGCACTGTCCGCATGGTCATTCACCGCGGTGCAGATCCGGTTCAGATGATGAGTGATTACGTATTTCTCGCACTGTTCCACCTGCGAAGGGACGGTGTAGTTGTTCCCCGTGCCGATGTAGAGCAATCCGCGGGTGGTATCGATCGCAGGGGGCTGCCAGATTGCCCCGCCGCTGTAGGAGCCGACTTTGCCCCCATTGTCCGGAACATCGTAGGTCTGCCACAGTTTTTTGCCGCTGGCAGCATTCACCGCCACCACGCTTCCACGGAACGTGCAGCACGCATAATTCGAGTACGACGCCAGCGCTTCCTCCATGGAGGAAATAGCCTGGTAGACGACACCATTTACGACTACCGGCGATCCAGTGATGAGCGCTGCAGGATGGGTTTCCACCTCCGTGATCCACAATCGATTCCCGGTGTTTCGGTCAATCGCGATGAGGTTGGCGCCATTGTGTGCGGCCGAAAAGCTTTGCGTATCGCCAATGAATAGGGTATTGCCGGAAACAGCCGGGCTGACCCGCGTGACTGACCCGGCCACTCCGTTATAGTCAGAAATCTGGTGCGACCACATGAGGCTTCCGGTCTCCGCGGCGACCGCATAAAGATTGCCGGCCCAATCCGGAAAGTACACCACGTTACCGGCGACCGTGGGTGTCGCGGAGACATCTCCACCGGTAGCAAAGACCCATTTGACCACGAGCGTGTTCACGTTCGAGCGGTCAATGGCCATCTCCGCCGGTTGGCTCCACAGATTCGCAAGGCTCTGCCCCGAAAATGGCCAGCTTGGGGAGGGGGTGGAAATTGAATCGGCTGCCCGCGTTCGAAAGGAAAGCAGAGTGATTAATGCCAGCACGACCGCAGCCAATGCGAAAGGGAAAGGGGAGTTTACGTACTTCTTCATGGCAGAAAACACCTTTGTGGGTTAACGGCGGGGCCAGAAATCGGCAGGCTCTGCGTCGCGCCAGAGTCTCACTTGCCGCTCAGCAGGGCAATCGGGTGAAGCCTGTACAGGCGGCAGCCGCTCGGTTCGATATAAGACTTAGTTTCGGAAAAAATTCTTGACGATGAAGAAGACGTTAGCAGGGCGTTCGGCGAGCCGCCGCATGTAGTAGGGGTACCACTCGGTACCGAAGGGAATGTACACTCGCATGCCCCATCCATCGCGGACTAGCCCTTGCTGAAGATCCCGACGTATGCCATAAAGCATCTGGAATTCAAAGGAATCGCGCGCAATGTTCTCGCGGGTGGCAAACGCTTTAGCCTGGTTGATGATGTCTTCGTCGTGCGTCGCCAGCCCATGATAGATGCCGCTCTTCATCAAAATTTTCATCAGCCTGACATAGTTGTCATCCACTTCGTATTTCTTCTGAAAGGCAATCTCCGGCGGCTCCTTGTAGGCACCCTTACACAGGCGGATGCGAATTCCTTCAGTGATCAGTTTCTGAACGTCGTCTTCCGCGCGGCGCATGTATGCCTGAATGACAGCTCCCACGGAGCCGGCATTTCCGGGCGCGCCATGCAGCTTGTGCACGAAATCAAGGGTGCGCTGCCTGTATGCCGAACCTTCCATATCGACGCGCACAAAGTTCCGGGGCGACATGCTGGCGGCCTTCGCCACAAGTCCGGTGACCAGGTCATAGGCAAGATCTTCGTCCACATCGAAGCCCATGTGAGTGAGCTTCAGACTGATATTTGCTTTCAACTGACGTTGCGCGATGGCATCCAGCAGTTCATGGTAGAGTGCCGCGCTGGCGCGCGCCTCCTGGGCATTAGTGACATTTTCCCCGAGATTGTCGATGGATACCGTCGCGCCGCTACGGTTCACAACGTCGGCTACGCGCAGAGCGTCTTCAACCTGGGTTCCTGCCACAAAGCGGCTGGAGATCCGCTGGCCGAAACTGGACCGCTCCGCTACCTGGCGCAGGGAGCGGCTCTCAGAAAGAGCTATGAAAGATGCCCTCAGCACCGGTCGCCCGGGCAGAAAAGGTGAGAGCGAAAAATGTCGAGCACTGGCATTGTGTATCACAGAAATTTGTATCACAAACCAGGCACAGGCGAGGTATGACGGCCGTCACAGGCCGGGGTGCCGGACCCCCGGCACAAAACTCAAGCGAGTTAAATATCGCGAACAGTGTTTCGGTCAATCCAGATAAATCTGGTCCACGTAGCACCACCGCCAGTTTTCTCCGGGCTCAAATGACTGCATGACGGCATGATGCGTGTGCTGGAAGTGCTTCGTTGCGTGCTTATTCTTGGATGAGTCGCAGCAGCCCACGTGCCCGCAAATCAGACACTCGCGCAAATGGACCCACGAGTCTCCCGTTTTCAGGCACTCCTCGCATCCTTGGGCGCTGGGTTTTACTTTTCGGATTTCTCCAACATGAGTGCATGCTTGAGTTGCCATAAGAGTGCTCCTTGTGTTTTACCGGTTAACAGTGATCCTTACGATGCGGCCGGCGGCGAATTCGCCGCCAGCGCTTTGGCCGTTATCTCGTCGACCAGAGAAGCCTGGAACCATTGGGGGTACAGGGCCTTCGGAGCGGTAAAATCGTCCAATTCCTTTAGCTCCTTGGCAGAGAGCTTTACCTCCAATGCGCCGAGATTGTCTTCCAATTGCGAAATTTTGCTCGCCCCCAGCAAGATCGAACTGACGTAGGACTTCGAAAGCAACCATGCGAGCGCGATCTGCGCCACGGTGCAACCATGCTGTTCCGCCATCAACTTCAACTTCTCGATCAGGTCATAACCTTTTTCTTTGTCCATCGGCAGAATGTCGAAACCTGCTAACCTGCCGCCGCCCCCGGTCGGGTTTTGACGCGTGTAGCGCCCGCTGAGAAATCCGCTCGCCAAGGGGCTCCACACCACAAGGCCGACACCGGCGTCCTCGCAAAACGGGACCACTTCGTGTTCCAGATCTCTGCCGACGAGGGAGTAATACATTTGAGCGGCGACAAAGGGCGCGTATTGATTTCGCTGCTGAATTCCCATGAACTTGGCCGCTTGCCAAGCGGTGAAGTTGGAGTAACCCACATATCGGACCAGTCCACGCCGTACCAGGTTCTCCAGGGCACGAACGGTTTCTTCCGCGGGCGTAAAGGGATCGAATTTGTGAATCGAGAGAAGATCAACATAGTCCGTGTTCAGGCGGCGCAGACTTGCCTCGGTAGCGGTGAGAACATAGCGATAGGACGCTCCCCCCTGGGTGATGGCGTCGGCGCTGCGAAAGCCGATCTTGGTCGAAATCACGACGTGCTGGCGGTGAGATCCGAGCGCTTTTCCAAGGATCTCCTCAGACTGGCCGTTGGCGTACATGTCGGCGGTGTCGAAGAAATTGATGCCGGAATCCAGGGCGCGTGAGATCAGGCCGTTAGCCTGATCCTGCGGGGTTTTCCAAACAGAAGCCGTGGGGCTCGCGGGGTCTTGGCTGACGCCAAAAGTCATGACTCCGAACGCAAGGCGCGAGACTATCAGCCCGCTGTTTCCCAAACGTACGAACTGCATGCGATCTCCTCAAGCTATGGCAGCTTGTATTTTTCGCGATCATAGAGCTAGACGGCGCGAGCCGCCGCCGGGATTCAAAAAGTCAGGCGCACACGGTTTCTTTGCAGGTGGATTTCCCGCCGCAGCCTCATTTGATATCGTGGAATGAAAGCTTATGTGCAGAAATATTCGAACCCTTTTCAACTTCGATCCGCCGGTGACGGAGGATGAAATCCAGGCCGCTTCCCTGCAATTCGTCAGGAAGATCAGCGGGTTCAACAAACCCTCGAAGGCGAATGAGCAGGCGTTTTCGTCGGCCGTGGAAGAAATCACCGGTATCTGCAGTCGTCTGCTGCAGTCGCTGGAGACGACTGCCCCGCCGAAAAACCGTGAGGAAGAGGCCGCGAAAGCCAAGGCACGGGCGGCGGAGAGATTTGGGACTTAGCGCGTTAGCTTAGTGCCCGATCTCTTCCAGAAACTTCTCGACCTCAATCGCGGCCATGCATCCCGTTCCCGCAGCCGTAATCGCCTGACGATAGCGCCGGTCCTGCACGTCACCGCAGGCGAACACCCCGGGAACGCGCGTCAACACGAAATCCTTGGTTTTCAGATATCCGTCCTGATCCATATCCAACTGCCCTTCGAACATCTTGGCGTTGGGGATGTGTCCTATTCCCAGGAACATCGCGCTGGTGGGAAAGTCCCAGCTCTCGCCGCTCTTTAAGTTCCGCAGCCGCAGGCCGGTGACCTCTTTCTTACTGACGTCGAGAACGTCATCGACTACGGTGTCGGTCAGGAAGTTGATCTTGGGATGATTGCGGGCGCGGTCGAGCATTATTTTTGACGCCCGGAACTGGTCGCGGCGATGAATTAAGGTGACTTTGGAGGCAAAGCGCGTGAGGAAAATTGCTTCTTCCATCGCGGAATCACCGCCGCCAATCACCGCGATCTCCTTTCCCGAGAAGAAGAAGCCGTCACAGGTTGCGCAGGATGAAACCCCGTGACCGATCAGCGCCTGTTCGCTTTCCAAACCCAGCCATCGCGCTGAGGCGCCGCTGGCGATGATCAAGGTGCGTGTGTGGATGGTGTCTTTGCCCACGGTGATCGCGAACGGACGCTTGCTCAAATCGGCCTTGGTGACGTGGCCGATGTGATATTCGGCCCCGAAGCGGGCAGCCTGCTTGCGCATGTTCTCGATGAGTTCCGGACCCTGGATACCCTCGGGAAAACCAGGGAAGTTCTCCACCAAGGTGGTGAGCGACAGTTGGCCCCCTGGCTCGTGGCCTTCGAGCACAAGTGGGGAAAGATTGGCGCGTGCCGCGTACAGCGCCGCCGTGTGCCCGGAGCAGCCCGAGCCAATGATCACTACATTGCGAGTGGCGTCATGCATGATTTGTGAGAAAAACTCTCAAGAGTTAGATTGCAGCCGAGTGGATTGGTTTCACCCAGGCCGCGGCGACGCCTAACGTGCCGGAACGACAGGCCGAGCCGGGCCGGGCTTGGTTTTGATCTTGTGCGCACCAGTGCTTGAATTTTGAACTCGAGCCAACTCGTTCGGAACCGTACTGCGCACGCGCAGAACCGTACGATAGCTGTCCAGAATACCAGTCGCGCTGCGAAACAGCGGCTCGTATGCACTCTGGTCCGGCCCGGGGCTGTTTTCCGAACTCTGGCAGCGCGCCAGCGCGACCGAGGACTTCCCAAATCTTTCCAGCTTGATGTGATTCGCCGGGGTACTGGTCGAAAGCATGGCAGAGGGACTAGTCACAGCCGATGCGCTGTCCTCAATTGAGACCTGCAGCAAGTCTTTAGGATCGCGCACTCGAAACACAAGGGTCTCGATCATATTGGTCTTGTCCACGCTGAAGGAGTATTGCACCGTGCTGAACCAGGATTGCTGCTGAAAGTCGCGACGAATCCTCACCCAGGTAGACGTCGAGTTTTCGGGCGACATCTGCGCGCCGCCTCCGGCCTGCAGAAAATCTGGGGTGCCCGACAAAGTCGAGCGTCCGCGATCCACCTCGAAATCGTCGCTAAAAGCGGGCTGCTTCGGAATCCGGGACAAGGCGTTCGCAATTTCCTTCTGTTCGTCTTCCGATGGCGTGCACACGTTTAAAACATTGACCTTAACCTGTGGCGAGGACTGCTGCTGGGCCGCAGCCTGGATACTCATCCAAGAGACGATGAGAAGAATGAGGAATTTTTGTGGGAACACGGCGGCATTTTATCAGGCGAGTTAGGCGGAACGCAGCGGCAAACCTGCGCGAGGCGCTTACCGCGGCGATTTAAAATAGGACTATGGCCAACTTGACTCTGGTATACGGAATGCGATTGCTGCCCTCGGAAGAAGTGGCTGAAGTAGGGGAAGCGGCCATCAAGCTAAAAAACGGGCGCGAAGCTCACGTCACCATGCACGTGCTCGAAGGTAGTAAGGAAGATATCGAGAAGCAGCTGAAAACCAGCCTGGAGGCGTTCTTTGATTTCTACCCGGAAATCTAGCCCAAGTAGGTTTCGGGCCAGATAGCTTGCTCTGAATGCGCACCGAGGTCACCGTCAGCGTCTGACGTGCATCCTGGGACCAAGCTCTATAATCGAAACCTGATCATGCCACTTTCGTACCAGCAGATACGGGCCCAGTTGATAGTGCGCGGCCTATGGCCGAGGGGGCGAGTCGCTCGAATCGGCTGTTACATCGTCGGTCTGGATATCGTACTTTTTGTCCTCGGCAAGGTCCTGCGATCGTTTCACTCCTCCTGGGGTCAAAGTCTGGGAGGCTGGGTCACTTTCCTGACGATCCTGGCATTCTCACTTTTTGGCATCCTGCTCTATCGCTGGCTGAAGACGAAGATGCTTTGGCGTCTTCGCAACCGCCTGATTGTCACCTACGTTTTCATCGGCGTAATTCCTGTTGTTCTGCTGGTCACACTGGCGGCCGGGACCTTTTATCTGTTCGTGGGTCAGTTTTCGACATATGTAGTGACGGCAGGATTGAATGCCGAGTTGCGGAGCCTGGAGGCCGCAAATGCCGCTATCGCTCACGAGATCGCTCCGCGTCTCGCGAGTGGAGTTACGCCAGAACCGGCGTCGGTAGCCGGGTTGCGTCGTGCTAACAAGGAGTGGGCGGACCGGCAGCTGTCGGTGTGGTTAGACGACAGGCTGGTTTTGAACAGCGTTCCAGCGGTGGCGCCACGCAGTTCACCTACGCGTCCGTCTCACCTGAAGTTTCCTTTCCAAAATATTGTTCGCGACGATAACGGCCTATTCCTTCGTGTCGGGAACCAGATTCCGGCGGCAGGGGGAATGCTGACTGTCATTTCCAGTGAGCCGTTCGATCAACATCTGACCGAAGCACTGGCCACGAAATTGGGTGAAGTCACCCTCTATGCGTCCGGCCTGAATCTGAGTAACGTGGACCATGCTTCTGAGCCTCCAACGGCGGAGAAAGGTAACGACGGGGGCCAGCGTTCCGGTATTTCCGTGCGAAAGGGCAACGATCAATACGTCCTCGATACCGGCAAAGAACCACTTACTCCTACCTACACGGCTGGAACGGTGCCGCCATCGCGAGGATTCCTCGACCGGCCGGTCAGCTTTGCCACCTCAGTCTTTGTAGTGAATTGGGCGACCGGCGACACTTCCCAGCCAGCCGCAATCAGCGTGCAGACGCGCTTCTCCATGCTGTATGACCGGCTCTTCGCCGCGCTGGGCGACTTCGCGCCGGCGGTGGAATTTGGCCTTGCATTCGTGGCGATTGTTTTTGCCATCATCGAGCTCTCTGCCCTTATTATCGGGACCAAGCTCACGCGCACTGTGACTCATGCGGTTGCGCAGTTATATCTCGCGACCAAGCACATTAATCGCGGCGATTTCAGCCATCGCATCCCGGTGCGATCGAAGGACCAGTTGGCGGAGCTGGCCAACTCCTTCAACTCCATGACCGCTTCCATCGAGAAGCTCATTCAGGAGCAGAAGGAAAAGCAGCGCCTGGAAAACGAGCTGGTCATCGCGCAGGAAGTCCAGGCGCAGCTCTTTCCCAAGGAAATCTCACAGCTTGAATCGCTGGAAGTGCACGGATTCTGCCGTCCAGCACGAACCGTCAGCGGAGATTATTACGACTTTCTGGCCATAAACTCCGACAAGCTGATCCTTGCGGTGGGTGATGTAAGCGGGAAGGGAATCTCCGCCGCTCTGCTGATGGCAACGATTCACTCCGCCGTTCGGGCCTACAGCCTGGAAGACCTCCCGGTGTTGCGGGAATCTGTGGTAGTAGGAGCTGGCGCGGGGTCCGGTTTGATGCTGAGTTCCGGGCCGCTCGAATCAGATATCTCCCCGGCGTCTCTGTTGTCACTGCTAAATCACCAGCTGTACGACAGCACTCCGGCAGAGAAGTACGCGACGCTATTCCTTAGCGTTTACGACGCGCGTGCCCGCAGCATTCGCTACAGCAATGGCGGCCATTTGCCGCCTATCGTGATCGCGGAGGACGGATCGCTGCGACGCCTCGATTGCGGCGGAACCGTCGTGGGGCTTTTTGATCATCTTTCTTTCCAAGAGGCTTCCATTCAACTGCACCCCGGGGACATTTTCATCGCGTACAGCGACGGAGTAACTGAGCCGGAGAATGATTTTGGGGAGTTCGGCGAGGAGCGCTTGATCGAGGTCGTCAGCGAAAACCGCCATTTGCCGCTCAGCCGCATTACGGAGGCAGTCACCGCTGCCGTGGATGACTGGATCGGTCCCCAGGAGCAACCTGACGACGTCACTCTGGTATTAGCCCGCGCGCGATAGGCAAAAACACAAACATCCAAACCTGCCGCTTACAAGCAGGCGCAGCATGCGCAGTGCACTCACACTCCGACACTGCACCCTGGCTTGGCGCGGCAGGGCGGCGTCAACCGACTAGCTGGAAGAAGCCCGGAACTCCGCGTCAACCACGTCTTCAATTTCAACGGAGCAGCCCGGACCTACCCTGGAGGACAAGGTGAAAGTCCAGCGCCGGCCCAGGGGCTGCTCCGACGCTCCGCGTCCCCGGTTGAGGCCACGCCCCAAACGCGGAGCATCTCGTAAAAATCAGAGATCAGCAGGGAAAATGGGCACACGCAGGCGCGCGCTTTAGCAAAGGAAACTGCACAAAAAAGAAAGGAGAGAATGCGAAACAACTATGGGCGCGGGGTTCTCGCTATTGCCGACCATTTCCTGGGCGTTTGGCAATAAATCCGGCTGCGTAGGAACGTGAGCCGCAGCTAAAACTGGAACCGCAGATAACTTCGCCTTCGCGACGACTGGAGCCGTTCCACCATGGACGGTGAAATCCGGCAGGTCTACTTGTGGCAAGTAAAGGATCACCACAAACAGTACCAGTTCGAATATTAAAAGGATCCAGCGCCAGCGGTTCATAGACACCAGCACCCCACGAAGATGCCTGACAGAGAAATTAGCGGGTTTTCGTTGGCCGTGTCAACCGCCTTTTCACATTCCGGGGCCTCTCGCAGCAGAAAATTCCAGAGCTCACCCGGGCGGGTGAAAATGGCCAATTCAGGCCTACTAACGGTGTTTCGCTGATCGCGGTCCTGTGAGGTTGCTCACGTTGAGTCGTGGCGCGAGTCACTGCCGCCTGGCCGCCCACCGGGTTTAATCGGCATGGACCTGCGGTTCAGGGCCGTAGGGAACAGGCCTTCGCAAGGACAACAGCATGGCTGAAAATCTCGATGGAATCCAGTGCCCGCTGTGCCAGGGACAGGGGAAAATTCAGCGCGCAGAAATAATCGCCCGTCTCTCTGACCCGGACCTCAAGTGCAAGTTGGAGCGCAGCCGCGAGGAATTGTTACACGAAGAGAGGGAAGGCGAGTTAGTTGGCTCAGGCATCATGAATCATTCCGGCCGCGACTTCGAAAAGGAAGTGCACAGCTGGAATCCGCAACTGCCGATATGGCGTCGCAGTCCTAAAGAATGACTCGTAATTAAGACCACGAAACCGCCAAATGGCGCTATACTCCCTAACCCGGAGATCCCTCCGAGCGCAAGCGAGCGCGCACTCCCGCGATCTCCCGTTTATCTGTCCTTGTATTCGGTCCCTATTCGCGTTCGCAGTCGTCCACGCTGTCACCTTTATACAGAACTCATCTTGCAGATCGAGGAGGAAACTATGAGTGCAGGCATTCTTACCCCGCCCGCAATGAAGTCCCCGGCTGGGTATATCGAAGAAGTGATGACCACGGTGAAAGCCAAGAACCCAGCTGAACCCGAATTCCACCAGGCAGTACAGGAGGTACTGGATTCGCTCCGGCTCGTATTGGAGCGTCATCCCGAGTACCGGGAAGCGCATATTCTTGAGCGCATCGTGGAACCCGAACGCGTCCTGATGTTTCGCGTTCCCTGGTTCGACGATCAAGGCAATATTCAAGTCAACCGCGGCTTCCGCATTGAGATGAACAGCGCCATCGGCCCGTATAAAGGCGGCTTGCGGTTTCATCCGTCGGTGAACCTCGGCATCCTGAAATTCCTGGCCTTCGAACAGGTATTCAAGAATTCGCTCACGACCCTGCCCATGGGTGGCGGGAAGGGCGGTTCGGACTTCGATCCCAAGGGCAAGAGCGACAACGAAGTAATGCGCTTCTGCCAGAGCTTCATGACTGAACTGGCGCGTCACATTGGTCCGGATACCGATGTTCCGGCCGGCGACATCGGGGTAGGCGGACGCGAAATCGGCTTCCTTTTCGGGCAATACAAGCGCCTGCGTAATGAGTTCACGGGCGTGCTCACGGGCAAGGGCCTGGCATGGGGCGGATCGCTGATTCGTCCCGAAGCGACAGGTTATGGCTGTGTCTACTTCGCGGACGAGATGCTGAAGACGCGCAAGGAAAGTCTCGAAGGCAAGCTCTGCCTGGTTTCGGGCAGCGGCAACGTGTCGCAATACACGGTCGAAAAGCTTCTGGACTTCCGTGCCAAGCCTTTGACCGTCTCCGATTCGAACGGAATTATTTTCGATCCGGACGGCATCGATCGCGAAAAGCTGGCATGGATCATCGAACTGAAAAACGTGCGTCGTGGGCGCATCCGCGAGTATGCCGACAAATTTAAGAAGGCGATCTTCATGCCCACGGACATCAAGTCTGACTACAACCCACTGTGGAACATCAAGGCTGATTGTGCATTCCCCAGCGCTACCCAGAACGAGATTAATGCAAAGGATGCGGCCAATCTGCTGAAGAATGGAGTCAAACTGGTAGCGGAAGGCGCGAATATGCCCAGCACGCTGGAAGCCGCCAAGCTGTTCCTCGATGCCAAGATCCTTTATGGACCAGCTAAAGCAGCCAACGCCGGCGGCGTCGCAACCTCCGGCCTGGAGATGGCGCAGAACAGCGCCCGCCTCTGCTGGACTCGGGAGGAAGTCGACGATCGTCTGCACAAGATCATGATCGCCATTCACAAGAACTGCTACGATACCGCTGAGAAGTACGGGACGCCGGGCAATCTGGTCAACGGAGCGAACATTGGAGGCTTCCTCAAGGTTGCCAATGCCATGCTCGACCAAGGCCTGGTTTAATTTTTGCAGTTGCGGGAACGCCTTTGCGGCTGCCCGCGTCTCTCGATGCGCGGGATGGACCTCCATCCCGCGTGTTTTTATTTGACCTCTGAGGAATAGCGATGGCGGCCACGCACGCTCCCAATCCCATCCTGGATGCGGAACGGCTGTTTGAGGGCTTTGAGAACCTCATGCCCTTTCGCGTGCACGATATCCTCCTGGTTTCCAGTCTGTACGATTCTTTCATTCTCCGCGAGGACGGCCGCCTTAACGAACTTCTGATCGGCGACTCGCTGGAACTCGACTTGCGCGAGATTCCTGGCATCACGCAAGTGTCGACCGGAGCGGAGGCACTGGCCCTGGCGCGTTCGCAGCCCCGATTCAACCTGATCGTCACCAACCTCGAAGTCGGCGACATGAACGCCGCGCAGTTGGCGCGCGAGGTCAAGAATGCCGGACTCGATGTGCCGGTTGTGGTGCTTGCTTATGACTATCGCGAGCTCAAGGACTTTGTCACTCGTCATCCTCATACCGATGTCGACCGCGTGTTCCTTTGGCAGGGCAATGTTCGCGTCTTAATCGCGATCGTGAAATATGTGGAGGACCAGCGCAACACGCTATACGACACAGGCGCGCTGGGCGTCCCGGTAGTGCTCGTGGTCGAAGACAATATCCGCTACTACTCATCGTTTCTGCCAGTGATTTACACGGAAATCCTGACGCAATCGCGGCGGCTTCTCAGCGAAGGCCTGAACGTTGCGCACAAACTGGTGAGGGCCCGCGCACGCCCCAAGATTCTTCTCTGCTCCACATTCGAAGATGCCGCGCGCCAGGTGACACGATTTCGCGAATATCTGCTAGGGGTGGTGTCGGACGTCGAATTTCCCCGGCGAGGGGAACTGAGCGCGGAGGCAGGCTTCGAACTAGCGAGCATGGTTCGTGACCTGGTGCCCGATGTTCCGATCGTGCTGCACTCCAGCCGCACGCAATTTCGCGATCGCGCTCACAAACAGGGATATTCATTCTTACGGAAGCGTTCTCCCACACTGTTGCGCGAGCTGCGTCGCCTGTTAACGGAACAGTTTGGTTTCGGCGACTTCGTTTTTCGCCTGGCTGACCGAACCGAGGTGGGCCGCGCTTCCGACTTGAACGGTCTGGAAAAGCTGCTGCATGAAGTTTCCGCGGAGAGCATTGCTTACCACGGCCAGCGTAACCACTTCTCGCACTGGCTGATGGCGCGCACAGAGTTTGCCCTTGCGCGCAAGCTTCGCCCGCGCAAGGTCTCGGATTTCTCCACTTATGAGGAGTTGCGCCGAGATCTGATCGAATCCATTGCCGAATACCGCGACGAGCAGAGCCGAATACTGATCGGTGATTTTCACGGGTCCACGTTCAAGTTGAGCGAGGCCACATTCCTCCGAATCGGGGGCGGCTCGCTCGGCGGCAAAGCGCGCGGCCTGGCATTTGTGCGCCACTTGTTGCACCGGCATGCGGTCAATCGACGCTTTCCTGCTGTCCACATCGTCGTCCCGCCCACGGTGGTGATCGCTACCGATATTTTCGATCGTTTCCTTGCCGAAAATAACCTGCTTGATTTTGCTCTTCGTTCCACCGATGACGCGCAGATCAGGGAGCGATTCCTGGAAACTGCCCTTCCCGCTCTTTTGCGCGAGAACCTGCTCGAGTTTTTGGGGCAGACGCAGTACCCGCTCGCCGTGCGTTCCTCCAGCTTGCTCGAAGATTCCCAGTATCAACCGTTCACCGGTGTGTATGAAACATTCATGCTGGGCAATCATGACGCGGATCTCGCGACGCGATTGGATCGACTGATGCGAGCCATCAAGCTGGTCTACGCGTCTACTTTCAGTCAGCACGCAAAAGCGTACGTCAGGGCGACGCCCTATCGGCTGGAAGAAGAAAAGATGGCGGTCATTCTCCAGCAGGTGGTCGGCACAACCCACGGCACTCGCTTTTATCCAGATATTTCGGGCGTCGTTCGATCGCACAACTTTTATCCTGTGCCACCGATGACGTGCAGCGATGGTATTGCCGCGATTGCTCTAGGACTGGGACGCACGGTGGTCGATGGCGGCAAATGCCTGACCTTCTGCCCACGTTATCCGCGCCACCTGATGCAGTTTTCATCGGTCGAAGATATCCTTGCGAACTCGCAGTCGGATTTCCTGGCGCTCGAACTCGATCCTCACGCGGATGCGGATCCGACGGCCGACTTGCGCGAGGTGCGCTTTGGGCTGGATGCGGCGGAATCCGACGCCTCCCTGTATCGCGTGTGCTCGACCTACTCAGCCGATAACCATGCCGTCTATGATGGAATGAGCCGGCCCGGGGTTCGCCTGGTAAGCTTTGCCCCCATTCTCAAGCAGGGCTTATTTCCATTGGCAGCCATCCTCGAACACCTGACGAAGATCGGTGAGGATGCTTTCGGGCGCGCGGTTGAAATCGAATTCGCCGTACGCCTGCCACAGCGTCCCGGCGAGCTCGCCGAGTTCGGATTTCTGCAGATTCGGCCACTTGTGCTGTCTCGCGAAGCCGAAGAGCTGCGTGTCGAGCAAGTCGATCCTTGCCGCGTGCTGTGCCAGAGCACGAAAGTGTTGGGTAATGGCCGAATAGAAGATCTACACGACGTCATCGTCATCGATTTCCATCGTTTCGAGCGGTCTCAAAGTCATGAGGTGGCGCAAGGAGTCGCTCATTTCAACGCCGAGCTGTCGGAGCAAGGCCTCCCCTACCTCTTGATCGGAGTAGGACGCTGGGGATCAACCGAGCCCTGGCTTGGTATACCGGTCGAATGGGATGACATTTCCGGCGCTCGGGCCATTGTCGAAGCTGGCTTTCGTGACTTCCGGGTCACGCCCTCACAAGGCAGCCACTTTTTTCAAAATCTCACCGCCTTCCAGGTCGGTTATTTCACGGTGAATCCTGACGCAGGCGAGGGTTTTGTGGACTGGCAGTGGCTCACCTCGCAAGCTGCGGTTGCCGAGAGAGGGTGCGTTCGGCACCTGCATTTTGAGGATGCACTGCTCGTCGCCATGAATGGGCGCCATAGCCGGGGTGTGATTCTCAAACCTGAAAACGTTGGCTAAGCACGGTTTGGCATCGGCCTGAAGGTCCAGGCTTCGTCTTACTGGTTACCTCGGTTTCCCCAATGTTTATCGGCTACCCATGCCGGTGATGCCCATCACAGCCCAATGTAAATCCAAGCCCGGACAATAAGTCAGGAGTACCTGCGAGGCGAACGTGTTCAAAATCGTGAAAGCTGGCTTCCTGGCGCCGGGGATCAAGCGCTTCATCATCGAGGCGCCCCGCATCGCGCGCAAACAGCGGGCGGGGCAGTTCGTAATTCTCAGGTTGTATGAAAAGGGAGAGCGCATTCCGCTCACCATCGAAAGCTCAGATCCGCCGCACGGAACCATCAGCATCGTAGTTCAAGCGATCGGCAAGACCACTCAGCTGCTTAACTGCCTCGAAACTGGCGACAGCATCCTCGATATTGTTGGCCCACTCGGCAAGCCCTCGCACGTCGATAAGTTCGGAACAGTGGTCGTGATGGGGGGCGGTGTCGGAACAGCTATGGCTTACCCGAGCGCCTCCGCCTTGAAACAGGCGGGCAATCGCGTGATCTCGATTATCGGGGCTCGCAGCAAGGAACTGGTCATCCTCGAGAGCGAGATGCGCCGGATCAGCAACGAGGTCATGGTTATGACCGATGACGGCAGCTACGCAGAGAAGGGTTTTGTGACCGACAAGCTGCGGCAGTTAATAGCGAAGGGTACGGCGATTGACCTTGTTCTGGCAGTCGGACCGATCCCCATGATGAGGGCAGTGGCCGAGGTCACGCGCGAGCACAACATACGAACGGTGGTCAGTCTGAATCCCATTATGATCGATGGTACTGGCATGTGCGGGGGCTGCCGCGTGCTGATCGATGGCAAAAGTGAATTCGCTTGCGTCGATGGTCCTGAATTCGAAGCTCATCGGGTTGATTTTGATGTGCTTGTGCAGCGGAATGCCATGTATCGCGCGGCAGAAAAGAAATCTCTGGAGCAGTACCAGCGCGACCCACAGGCGCAAGTTGAATCGATTCACTGGCAATCGTGCGCAGTCGCAGGAGGAAAACCTTGAGCGGCACTCCATCAGCGAATCCGCTTTCTCTGAAAGAACGGATGAAAGTTCCCCGCCAGCACATGCCTGAACAGGCTGCCGACTTGCGCGCCACGAACTTCACTGAAGTCAACCTTGGCTATTCGGCCGAACTGGCCCGTCAGGAAGCTCTCCGCTGCCTGGAATGTGCGAAGGCAACGTGCAGTGACAAGTGCCCGGTGGGCGTGAAAATTCCGGAATTCGTGGGCCTGATTGTCGCGGGTGATTATCTGGGGGCAGCCGCCAAAATTCGCGAAGACAATGTCCTACCCGCTGTAACCGGCCGCGTCTGCCCGCAGGAAGATCACTGCGAGGGATCGTGCAAGCTCTGCAAGAAAGTGGAATCTTTGGGCATCGGCTACCTCGAGCGGTTTGTCGCCGACTACGAGCAGCAGCACCTCGACCTCCGCAATATTGCGAAGGCGGCTCCAAGCGGGAAGAAAATCGCCGTCGTAGGCAGTGGCCCTTCGGGCCTCACTGTCGCCGGTGATCTGGTGCAAAAGGGGCATCAGGTGCGCGTCTTCGAAGCGTTGCATGAAATCGGAGGCGTGCTGGTCTACGGCATTCCCGAGTTTCGCCTGCCCAAGCAGATTATCTGCCAGCAAGTGGATTACATGCGCGCCATGGGCGTCGAATTCGAAACCGATGTTGTGGTCGGCCGCACAGTGACCATCGATGAACTGATGGAAGAAGAGGGTTACGACGCACTATTTGTGGGTACAGGGGCCGGCCTTCCGCAGTTTATGGGAATTCCCGGCGAGCACCTGAACGGAGTTTATTCCGCAAATGAATTCCTCACCCGCATCAACCTGATGCATGCCTACGAGTTTCCCCAGTACGACCAGCCGATCTTGGATTTCAGAGGCAAGGATGTCGCCGTGATCGGGGGAGGGAACACCGCGCTGGATGCCATCCGTTCCGCGCTGAGGCTCGGGGCTCGCAAGGCTTACGTGCTTTATCGCCGGAGCGAGGCGGAGATGCCTGCACGCGCCGAAGAGGTGAAGCATGCGCGGCAGGAAGGCATAGATTTTCAACTGCTCACCGCACCAGTGGAATTCCTCTCTGATGGGCAGGGCTGGCTAACTGCGGCGCGTTGTGTCCGTATGGAACTGGGAGAGCCGGATGCATCAGGACGTCGCCGTCCCGTGGCCAAGACCGGTTCCGAGTTTGACCTATCCCTGGCGGTGGCAGTCATGGCAATTGGCACCACCGCGAATCCGATTGTGCAGAGCACGACTCCCGGCCTGAGCACGAATAAGCGCGGATACATTGAAGCGGATCAGAACAGCCAGCGCACATCACGCAAGGGAGTTTTCGCAGGTGGAGACATCGTCACCGGCAGCGCCACCGTCATTCTCGCGATGGGCGCTGGACGACGTGCGGCCCGATCCATTCACGAGTACTTAACCACGGGTATCTGGTAATCGCCCGAACGGGAGAATGAGTATGAAAAACAAACTTTGCTTCAGCACTTACGATCCGGCTTTTCGCGACACGCCGAAGCTCTGCGACGTATGCCGTTCGGAAGTACCCGCATTCCAATACAAATTCGTCGCTGAAGATGAGGCGGGCACGTTGAGAGAGAACGCCGGCTATTGCTGTGTTGCCTGCAGTGGCGAGCTTCTTGGCAATCTACGTACGGCCGAGCTTAGGACGTGGACCCGGGAAGAGGCCGCGCTGGCTGCCGATGACATGGATATTACGGCGATCCGTGAGCACCGGCTGGCATTGGCCGGAGAGGATTGGGACAGATAGTTAGGTCGTACACTTCTTTCCCAGGTTCTGGTTCCCTCCGTCAAGGATCGGAGCCACTAACGGCGGAGACACTCAAACCAGGGTGTCCCGCCGTCGTTCATGCAGAACTCACTTCCGTTTCACGTCGCTGTCTGACCGGACTGGCTGCTCATCTTCTGTGCAGTTTCCTCTCCCTTACCGACAATCATTTCGTAGACGGTCCGCACCAGGTCCTCCACGGGAAAGGGTTTCTGCAGGAATGAGGTGGAGGAATTCGGAACGATGCGCGGAATAGAGTCGCTCGCATAGCCCGACACGAAGACAACCTTGAGATCCGGGCGTCGGAGGCGCAAATGCTCGACCAATTCATCGCCTGCCATCCCTGGCATAATAACGTCGGTGACGACGAGGTCGATATTGGTCTCCCTGGTTTCGACTTTCTGCAAAGCTTCGTTTCCGCTCGCCGCGGTCAGCACGGTGTATCCGCGCCCTTCAAGCACTTCCCTGGCAAGTTGCCGGACGGACGGATCATCCTCGACTAGCAGCACTGTTCCCGAAGCATTGGGCACCGGATCGCGTTTTACCGGGCGCACCACGGCCTCTGGGACGCCTTCGGCGTGCGGCAAGAAGATTTTGAAGACAGATCCCCGCCCTGGCTCGCTATAGACCGAGATCTGGCCGCCGCTCTGCTGCACGATGCCGTAAACCGTCGCTAACCCCAAGCCAGTGCCCTTACCAACGTCCTTGGTAGTGAAGAAGGGCTCGAAAATCTTGCCTCGGGTTTCGGCGTCCATGCCTATACCCGTATCGGTAACGGTTAATACCACGTAGCGGCCCGGCTTTAATGGGGGGTCCTGTCCCAGCAGCCCGCCTTCATACAAGAGATTTGTGGTTTCCACGGTGACGCATCCGCCGCTGGGAATGGCATCGCTGGCGTTCACCGCCAGATTGATGATGACCTGTTCCATTTGCCCCGGATCGGCGCGCACCAGCCAGAGGTCGGGCTCGGTTCGAATCACGAGCTCGATATCTTCGCGAACCAGGCGGCGCACCATGCGGTCGAGATCGCGAATGACGGAGTTCAAGTCCAGAATTCGCGGCGCAAGAATCTGCTTGCGCCCGAACGCCAGCAACTGGTTCGTGAGGCCGGCGGCTTTTTCAGTGGCATGGAGAACTTGTTGAGCTTCTTTGTAACCAGCCTCTTCCGGGCGGAAACGCTTCTGCAAAATCTCGGTATAGCCATGGACGACCGAGAGCAAGTTGTTGAAGTCATGGGCGACACCGCCCGCGAGCCGGCCCATCGCTTCCATTTTCTGTGCCTGTCGCAGTTGTGCTTCCAGACGCCGCTGGTGCGTTACCTCGCGTTGTGCACCCCATATGCGCACTAGCATTCCGTGCTCAATTACCCCGCTGATATTGTTCACGAAATAGCGGGTGTGCCCCTGCTTGTCGATGCCAACGGACTCCGCATCCGCAATCGAATATCCCGAATCGAGAAACTTCCGGGCGAGCTCCATGTTCGTCGTGTTGGATATGTCGAAGAGCGAGCGCATGGCAACGCCTTCCATGTCCCTGGGCGTGGCGAACCCGTGTAGACGCGCTAAAGCTTCGTTGCATTCCGAAAAATAGAGATTCTTGTGCAAATGCTCGATCTGCTTCTCGAAAGGTAAGGAAATGGGAAGTGGCGCCTGCAGTTCACAACGCCAGATGCCTTCCGTGCTCTGGGTAATGTACGCTCGATATCTCTCTTCCTGTTGTCGCCGCTCCTGCTCTACCCGCTCCAGGCTCTGCAGCATGCGGTTGATCAGATCCGACACCTCGGTCAGTTCGTCGTGACCGACCACCGGCAAGCGCGCGGCGAGGTCACCTCGAGCCCCAATCGACTCCACGTTTCGTCCCAATCCGATCAGGCGGGATAGAACCAGCTTCTCCAGCAGGAACATCGTGACCAAGCTAAAAGTCAGCCCCAATGCCAGGACGGAACCCATAAGGAACAGTTCGGTGTCCTTGCCCTGTTCGTAGACGCTGCGAGTCAATCGCGCGCTCAAAATCAGGGCAGGTTTGCCCTCAATGTCGTTGATAAGTTCGTATCCACGAATGGAATGGCTGTCGACGGGACGAGTAACTACCGGCTTCAACCGGGAGAGTGCTTCTGCGGCCGCCCGGTAATCCGTGGGCAACGCGGGATCGTTAATGCGGTGCACCTGCAGTTCTAAGCGGGTAAGCAGAGACAGGCGGTGGACTTCGTTCTGGTCAAAGCGACGGGCCACTATCATTACGCCCTTGGGCGGGCCGCTGCCGTCTGACCTCACGACCGGTGAAACTGCAATCATGAGAGGGCGATCGGCGAGAACCAATACACCGTTTACCGGGACGTTAGTGGCCGTGGGTTGTGCCAACCACTGCGAATTAAGGACCAGCGTCCGCAATCCTTCTGCAATGCCAGATTGTTCCCCAGCTGAATCGGAGAATTGTTGCAAGATCACGTTGCCGGACGCGTCCAGGTACTCGACAACATCTAATCGGAAATCGCCTAACAGGTTGTGCGGAAAATTGGATTGCACGAACCTGCGGTTGGGACGCTGCACGAACTCATACGCGTCATCCCATTCGGCATCGTCGTGCGCAATAGTGCTTAAGTTGGCAAGTTCGCTGTCTAACGCAGTCTTTGCTTGCTGCATCTCCTGGTGGGTTTGCTGTACTTCGTAGTCGCGGAAACGACGCAGCAGTGTGAGACGGGTGAGGACAAAAAATCCCGCGAGCAGCCCCAGAAGAGTAGCTGCCACAATGACCAGTGTTTTGCGGCGCAGCGTCACAACACCTGCCTATGGATGAGGAAGTACTACTACTTGCTGCCAGTCGCACACCGGCCAGAGTGACTCATTTTAGCCGCTTGATAGCGGAATCCGAAACCGACTTCTATGTATTCCAAATAGAGCTAAGGCTCCGCAGCCTACTCACCGCGCAGAATTCTGCTTAGAAATTACGTTCACGCGAGCAGTCACTTCCTGATTTCCAGCGATGCCCCCGATTGTCACCAGTGCGGCAGGGATCACGACGAGAGCGCGATTATCCAGAGTGGCGTTCGCAGTATTTTCCTGCATGACCTCCCACTTGCTGGCGCGAAGGTTCCAGGCAAAGGTCATCGGCGAAGGTCCAACTGGTTTGCCGTTATAACCCAGCCCATTGTAGTTGTACGGATCGTCGCTGCCACCGGAGAAATAGATCTTTTGGTCTTTAGGCGAACTGCCGGCGGCAATTCCATAGCGTGCATTTCCCGGATGATTGGCGAGTTTCGTCCATTGGACCTTCGTCGGATCGTGGTGGTCGATCTTGCCCGCCCAGCACTCATCTGAAGCAACATAACTGGAATCATCAGACGGGTTGCGATAAGCGCCGTTCACATAAAAAATCGTGTCATCGAGAAGCGCGCCTCCGGCCCCAAAGACGGCCTCCCCGGCTATAGCAGTGGCCTGTCGCCAACTGTCTTTCTCGACATCGTATACCTGTACATTCTTGACGGGGCCTTCTTTAGAACGTCCACCCACGAGATAGATGTATCGGTCGCGGTAGGACCCGATAACCGCACCTCCAACAGCTACGGGAATGTCCGCGCCGCGGTACCAGCGATGGAGTAGCGGCTCGTAGATGTTCACGTCGGGAACCGGATTCTCAGCACCACGCCCATCCACGACATAGCCGCTGAACAAAAACACCTGTTCCCTTACTCCAATCGCTGCTGCATCTAACCGCCCGGCTGGGCCTGGAACCGGTCGGATTTCCTCCCATTTCCCGGTATCCAGGCTCATTTGCCAGGCGTCTTTGGTGATGTCTTTCCATGTCTTGCCTGCGCCCAAACCCATGAACGAAAAAATCCAGCCCTGCTTCGAGAGTTTCAGGCTGGCAACCGCATTCGCAGCGAGCGGTTTTGGCAACGGCTGCAGGACAGGTTCGGCTGCATTGACAAGCAGCGAGGAAAGTATCAAAAGCATAAGTAGGGGGACAGAAACAAGAATGGTTTTACGCATCGAGCAGAATTCTAGACGAACTCGAACCCTCGCTGTCTTCCTGGGAGCACTTTAGAACCATGTTTTATTTCTATAACTACGGTACTCATCCCCGAATTTGGCCTGCAGAACGCGGGCTTCGCGGTGGGCACGCACAATCTGGAGCGGAATTACGATCAACGGGATGATCCATAGCCGCGGTTTTTGCACGACCATGATGAAGCCGATGATCATCAACGAGGAAAAGACGTAAATAGGGTTGCGGATTTTGGAGTACAGACCGGCTGTTACAAGTTCGCGGGCTCGCGCCTTCACGGCAAAATTCTTGCCTAGCTGATATCGCGCTGTAAACAGAAGGATCAAGCTGCTCGCCGCCAGCACGGCGCCGCACCAGCGCTCGGTATTCCACGGTCCCGGCCAGAATGCGATCACAGCAAGTAGCACCGCGGCGGCAACTGCCTGGATTGCAACGAACCCGTAAAACTTGGAATCAGTCATGGTATCCACTATCTCAACTCACGGGTCATTCAAAGCCACCCGTTCGTACGCCGTGAATAAAATCTGTGTACGCGGGAGTGTATCCATGTGCGCGCATTTCAGTAGCAATCTGGCCCCGGTGATATGCGGAATGCATGACCACGTGCGTCAGTATGTCTCCGATTCGGCTGCCCCACTGCTGGCCCTTGCTGTTGCGGTAATTGACTGTGTCGTTCAGCTTTTCCGGGCTTAGTCCTTCCAGATATCCGTTCCACGCCTGCTGCAAGCGATTGAGTTCTTGCTCACACTGCTCCAGCGTAAGATCTGGCCATACCGCCGACATTTGTTTCTGCAGGAGCAGCCGCTCCATCCAAATATGCTGAGCTCCGATGATATGCGCCAGAAAATGAACTGATCTTCCCGCGGGAACGCCTGCCTGCTTCAACGTTTGCATAACTTCATGATTGGCCCATGCGTCGTACGCGAACGAGCGGCGATGATCGTGAATGTCCATCCGACAAGCCTCCGGAAAAACTGCTCAACTTCTTAGATTGAAGAACCTCCTTCGTGGATGTGGTGAATTGCGCGGTCGTGCTTCGAAACGTTACGATAAGTCGTAACCCCCGATGTTCCTAGCCTCTCTTTTTCCGCGTAGCTGCGCCGGTGCACATGGTCGGTGCCGCCGGTCGCTGTGCCGGGATGGGGTGCTTCACAAGCGTTCGCTGCTCGCAGTTCTGTTCGTTTTTGTGATCGGGAATCTGTCACTGGCGGGACGCATTTGGGCGCAATCCCGACCTGAACTCGACTCACTTCTTCACGACGGAGACGCCGCACTGGCAGCGAACGACTTTCCTCAGGCGATCTCGCTATTTGAAAAAGCCTCGGGACTCGCTCCACAAGACCCGGTACCCGTCCGGAAACTCATGCTGGCTCATCTTGAAGCCGAGCAATGGTCACCGGCTATCTCGCTCGGGCAAAAAGCGGTGAGCCAATGGCCACAGGATCCTCAACTGGCTCATTTTCTCGGATTAGCCTACTTCAAAACCGGCCAGAACGTGGCTGCCGCCGAGCAACTGCAACGCGCCGCAAAACTTGACACCAGAAGCTTTGATACCAGGTTCGACTTGGCTCTTTGCTTATTGAGTCAAGATCAGTATTCAGAAGCGGCTGAGGCTCTTAGCCAGGCAATCAAGATCGATCCTTCGCATGCCATAGCTCACTTATTACTGGGCCGCGCTTACCAGAATTCCAATCGCACGGTGCAGGCCATCGAGCAGTTCCAGACGGCGCTCCGTCTCGACCCGAGCATACGGCTTGGGCACTATCATCTCGGATACGCGTATTCCAGCCTGGGCCGCAATAATGAAGCTATCCAGGAATATGAAAAGGAGATTCTGCGCTCACCCGACAATCCCGAGGTTGTCTATCAATTGGGTCATAGCCTGCTTGAATCTGGCGAATGGAAAACTGCAGTGACCAAGCTTCGCCGGGCCACTGAACTGAATCCTCAGAATGCCGACGCCTTTTATGATCTCGGCAAGGGGCTCCTGCTGCAAGGCAATGCGGAAGGAGCGACGGAAGCATTGCGTCGAGCCATTTCCCTGAATCCAGCAGATCCCAGCCCCCACTTTCAACTCGCGCGCGCCCTGGAGAAGAACGGGAACAAAAATGAAGCGCGGCAAGAATGGCAACGCTTCGCCGAGTTGAAGAAAAATCAGCCAACCACTGGCGGGATGGCCTCCGGCCGCACCCACTGATGAGAACTGCCCACCTCTGGTTCACCGCAGCACTCCTTGTTCTGCTCGGCGCGATTCTCGGTGGCGTGAGCGGGTTCGCGTCGCAGAAAACCGCGCCAAAGCGGAAGTCAGCGGCCGGCAAGGAAGCGAGCGGCGGAAAATCTTCGCCTATCGCGAATTTCGTAGACATTACCGCCGCTGCGGGTCTCGACTTCCATCTTGACTGCGGCACGCTCGACAAGCGCTACATCATGGATTCAATGTGCGGAGGTGTCGCCGTTTTCGATTACGACAATGACGGTTGGATGGACATCTTTTTCGTGAATGGCTCCACGCAGGAAAACTTGAAAACAGGGAAGTGCTCTCCCGGCAAGCTCTACCACAACAACCACGATGGCACCTTCACGGATGTCAGCGTCAAGTCAGGACTAAAGCAATGCCGATGGGGTTACGGCGTGGCCGTCGGCGATTATGACAACGACGGCTGGGACGATCTGTACATCACGTACCTGGACGGAGGTTCTCTTTATCACAACGATCATAACGGAACATTCACGGATGTCACGGCGAAGGCGGGCGTGGGCAACGAGGGTCGCTGGGGAACGAGTACCGCCTTCGGTGATTATGACAACGATGGCAAGCTTGACCTCTACATCGTGAACTACGTGGACGTCGATGTTGATCACCTGCCTGAATTGGGCAGCAGCCCCTTTTGCCAGTATCGCGGGATCCCCGTTTCGTGTGGCCCGCGAGGTTTGAAAGGCGCCCGTGACCGCCTCTATCACAACAATGGAGACGGCACTTTCACCGATGTGACCGAGAGACTCAATGTCGATCCTGACGCATACTACGGGCTGGGTGTTCTGTGGCTCGATTATGACAAGGATGGCTGCCTGGATCTCTACGTCGCGGACGACTCGTCGCCCAGCATGCTATATCACAACGACTGCAAGGGCGGGTTCACAGAAGTTGGAGTGTCAGCGGGAGTGGCTTACAGCAGTGACGGTCGAGAGCAGGCGGGCATGGGCATTGACTCCGCCGATTATGACAATGATGGTTGGCCCGACATCGTCAAGACCAACTTTTCGGACGACGCCAACAACCTTTATCACAACGACCAGAACGGAGAATTTACTGATATGGCGGGACCGTCGCATTTCGGTCCGATCAGCGTTCCCTTCCTGGGGTTCGGAGTAAAGTTTTTCGACTTTGACAACGACGGCTGGCCTGACATCTTCATTGGCAACGGCCATGTGAATCCCCAGGTGGACGGACATTCATTCGGGGTCACCTACGCCGAACGGCCTTTCCTGTTTCACAACCTTGAAGACGGAAAGTTCGACGAGGTGGGGGAGCGTAGCGGTGGCGCCCTCAAGCGCCGGCAGGTGGCACGCGGCGTCGCGACGGCAGATTTTTTCAATGAGGGAAACGAAAGCGTGCTGATCACGGTTCTGGACGGCTCGCCTATCCTGCTTCGGAACCGATCTTCCTTTCCGGGTCACTGGCTGCGACTGAAAACTGTAGGAACGAAGTCGAATCGCGATGGCTTCGGCGCCAGGATTGAAGTCCGCGCAGGCGGTCGTATGTTCTACAAGGAAGTGCGCACCAATAGCAGCTTTGAATCAGCGAGCGATCCTCGGCTGCACTTCGGACTCGGCGCCTCCGCGAAAGTGGATGCGATCACAATAAGGTGGCCCTCCGGTATCACGGATTCAGTCGGGCCGCAATCTGCGAATCAGGAAATCGTGCTGCAAGAAGGTCGCGGCGTGGTCTCCGGAAGTTCTGTTCCGCGGCATTAGAGTTCGCTATTTCTTAATTCATGATGTGCAACTCGATTGTCCGGTGATCCTGCTTTCGTCGCGCAACCTACAGAATTTTGAAGCTCCCAACCCTGTTTGTCTTCTGTTCCACATAGGCTGACATCGCTGTTGCACGCCTAAGTTGTTGAGTTCCTTGCGATGTCAGTTTTGGCTAGACAAGTGCCAAGGACTGCACAAGGTTTGGCTGTCATTGGGGTCTTCGCACGTTGCAAATCTTTGCGGAGGATGGGCTAAACCGAAAACGATTCAGCAAGATAGCTTGACAAGCGTAGTCAGTTCGCGCAGAATGCTGCGCACTTCACAAAACATGTGATGCGACTCACATACGCTTGAGACAATGCCGCAGCATCGGGGAAGTCAGAAATTCCGTGCACAGATTTCCCACAGCTACTAGGGGGTAGGTGAATGAAAAAGCTGCAGTTCTGCCTCGTTATCCTCTCGATTCTGGCGCTCGCAATGTTTGCCGCAGCCCAGGTACAAAATGGACAATTTACAGGTACCGTAACCGATCCTTCCGGCGCAGCCATTCCCAACGCGCAGGTAGTTGTTACCAACACTGGTACCAACTTGTCCGTGACTGCGACCACCAACCAGTCTGGCGCATACACCGCCAAAGAATTGCCGGTTGGCTCCTACAAGATTGAAGTGCAGGCTTCCGGCTTCAAGACTGCGTCCAACAATAATTTAACGTTGAACGCAGGGACCATCGAGCACGTCGACTTCAAGATGCAGCTCGGTGAAGCCAAAGAAGTCGTCGAGGTAACCGGCGAGGCTGCTGCTGTCAATACCGAAGACTCCAAGTTGTCGACCACGGTAGGTTCCACCCAGATCGCCAACCTTCCTCTGAACGGCCGCAACGTTTATGACCTTATTCAGGTGGCCCCGGGTGCGGTGAACGTCAACGGCGTCGACTTTGAGAACGGCCACGGAACCGTGGTGAACGGCGTCCGCGAGAACTTCAACGGCTTCATGGTGAACGGTATCAATAACAAGGGCTTGAGCGGCGGCGTAGTGAACACCCCGATCGAGGATACCGTCCAGGAATTCCAGCAGCTCACCCTGAACAATTCAGCGCAATATGGAAGCAGCGCCGGGTCCATTAACAACCTGGTCACTAAGTCCGGCACCAACGCTTTCCACGGCAGCGGCTGGTACTACGGCCGCAACGATAAGTTGGACGCCAACGAATTCTTCCTCAACCAGGTACCAGATCCCCGCAAAGATCCGAACAATACGCTCTGCGCATCGGGTGACACTTCCAAGTGCTTCCATCCCGCGCTGCGCTTCAGCCAGTACGGCGGCACGATTGGCGGACCGATCATCAAAGACAAGCTGTTCTTCTTCGGCGCCATCCAGAACGACCACTTCATCAGCGCCGCATCGCCGATTCCAATCACCATGGAAGATCCGGCGTTCGCGCAGATCGTAGGACAGACGTTCCCGAACTCGGTAGCCAATCTGTTGTTCTCGAAGTTTCCGTCCTCGTTGCCGGGAACGCCGCTCGAAACCATGACTCAATACGTAACGTCTGGCGCATCGGGCAGCGGCCTCTCCAGCTTTGCAGGGTATCTGTGCCCGGATAACTTTGCTGGCGACCCGCAGGGAGCCACGCATGTGCCTCTGCTATTCGCCCAATTGTTTGGTTACAACCCGGCTACCGACAATACCGGCTGTTCGGCCCCGCTCGGGATCAGCACTTACAACAATCCGGCTTTGCTGGCTCGCCGCAATATCAATTTTCTGGATAGCGGCGTAGCTGTGTTTAACACCCAGACTCAGACCTTGGGCAACCTGTTCAACGGTCGGGAATGGGAAGGCCGCATCGATTTCACGCCGAACGCCGCCAACCGGTTCTTCGCCAATTATCAATGGCTGCGTGAAACTGACAATTTTGGTCCACTGAAACCGCAAGGGGTACGTGGGTTCCTTAACCCGACGAGAAACTTGTTCCCAACCGGCCAGGTTAGCTGGGTGCACACGTTTAGCCCAACGGTGCTCAACGAAGCTCGCGCGGGTTATACGCAGAATAATACGTCCGTTGGCGCCGAGTTCCCGGGCTTACCGCAGATTGGGTTCGACGACGGTACGATGGGTTTCGGCTCGTACGCCGGTTACCCGCAGTTCTTCAAAGAGAACATTTACCAGTACTCAGACATGGTTTCGATCAGCCACGGCAACCACAGTATCAAGATCGGTGGTGATATCCGCCGCAACATCGAGAACAGCGAGTTTGATGTTTCGCGACCCTCGTACTACTTCAGCGATCTGTTGTTCTTCGGCATCGACCAGCCTTACACGATGACAGGCGGTGTGGACCCCAATATCTGCGCACCGCCGTGCAAGTCGTTCAACCCCAATCCGGTCAGCTTCCTGGCTACAAACACAAGGCACTGGCGGAATATTGAAGCCGGCCTTTACTTCCAGGACGACTGGAAGGTCACACGGCGACTGACTCTGAACCTCGGCTTGCGCTGGGACAAGTATGAGCGTCACCACGAGTTGAACAACCTTGCCACTACCTTCATCAAGGGCCCTGGCACCAATGTGATCGATAACATCAGTACCGGCCAAGGATTCCTGCAGCAGGCGAACGCCCCGGCGGGAGCACCAGGTTGCACTTCCACCAGTCAAATGGCGCTCGCGCAGCTAGCTGGCGTTTGCGGACCGGGCGGATTTGCTCCATCGCCTTCACTGGGTAAAGGCAGATCTAAGGATTTCGGCCCACGCATCGGTTTCGCGTGGGATGTCTTTGGGACCGGCAAGACCTCTCTGCGCGGCGGCTTTGGTATCTCCTACGAGGGAACTCTGTATAACCCGCTGTCGAACTCTCGTTGGAACCTGCCGTACTACTCGTTCAACAGCGCCAGCAACTTCATCATTGGAGAGACTCAGACCGTCGTCTACGGCCCGTCTGGAGCCAATGGCCTGTCGCAGTGCCCGAATTGCTCGCTAGCTCCGACCTGGGCCGGCACGCCAACCAACCCGGGCCAGGGCATTGGTCCCCAGGCAGCGGGTAACATCGATGGATGGGCGTCCTCTAACCCGAATTTCGCAACTCTAACCGGTATCATCTTCCCGCAAGGCGTGGATGATCCTTACGTGTACAACTTCTACCTGAGCATCCAGCACGAACTGCCGGGCAAGGTAGTGTTGGAGACCGACTATGTCGGCACAGCAGGGCACAAGCTCTTCCGTTCCGAAGATATCAACCGTATCCCGGGTGGAAGGTTACCTCAAGGCGTTTGCGTTACCGACAACTTCGGTCGGAACGTCTGCAGCCAGCTCAGCGACTTCAATACCACAGGACGCTTGAACGCCAATTACGGGCGCTTGCGCGTGTGGGAGAACGTGGTCAACTCCAACTACAACTCTCTGCAGTTGAACATCAAAAAGCAGATGAGCCACGGGTTGCTGTTGAACGCTAACTATACGTACAGCCACTCCATTGACAACGGCTCCGGATGGCACAACGGCGCCACCGCCGCCACGGGCGCGGCTGCCGGTGACGGGTTCACGTTGGATCAGACGCTGCCCATGCTGGACCGTGGAAACTCGCTGTTCGACATCCGCCAGCGCCTGGTCATCAACTACGTCTGGCAGCTACCCGGTCCGCAACACGGCTTCTTAGGCCAAGTGCTCGGGGGCTGGCAGTACAGCGGCATCTGGGCGCTGCAAACTGGTCCTCACTGGGAGCCTTACCGCTCCAGCTCGCGGCACCTGACGCCCGTTACGGATGCGAACGGCAACCCAATCGATGCAACCGCCTGCGATTCGGGAAGCTTCGTCCCCTCTCTATGTCAGAACACGGGCGGCGACTGGAACCTGGATGCCGTGGCCAACGATCGTCCGAACGCCAACGTATCCAGCCTGCCAAGTGCGTCAGCTGCACAGTGGGCGGATGGATTCCTGTTGGCCCCTTCGCCGGTAAATCTCCAGTTCTCTGCCCCTTGCCTCGGCTGCGTTTCAACCTTGGGCCGCAATACTTTTGTCGGGCCGTCCCAGTGGTACGCGGATATGACCCTGGGCAAGACCTTCAAATTGACCGAACGCTTCAACCTGAAGTTTGAAGCTCAAGGCTTCAACGTGTTCAACCACACCAACTACCTGCTGGCTACGGTAGCCGGCGGCGCGAACAACAAGAGCAACCAGCCGAACTTCGGACAAGCCGGAGGAACGCTCAACGCTCGCAACGTGCAGCTGGGCCTGAAGCTTAGCTTCTAACCACCCTTTCGTTCTCAGGGGCTTGCTCTTAAGCGAGGGCAGGCCCCTAATCTTTTCTGACGTCCAAACGATCGTTTGGGCGTCTAAGTCTCAGGCATGCGGCTCAGCGCTTTATTCCGCGTTATCGTTCTCTGCCTGATGTCAGCGTCGTTTCCCTGCCTGGTAAGCTCCCAAAACATCGTTGGAAACATTGTGGGCGAGGTGACGGTGGAGCGCATGGGATTTCCACCCAAACCCATCCTGGTCAGCTTGAAAAGCCGGGGAGCGCCCATCAACAGCCTTTACACGGACGGCCAGGGCCGGTTCGGGTTCAGCTATCTTCCAGCGGGCACCTACGAAATCGCGGTGCAGGACGACGATTATGCTCCGGTAAGCGTTCGCGTAGATCTCAATCCGCTCTTCTCGCAAACCGCGAATGCGAATATCACGCTCTCTCCCAAGAAGCTGGCCAAGACGGATCAGTCCGCGGAACGTGTAAGGGGCAGTAACCCGAACGTAATTGACCCCTCCGAGTACCTGCGGAAATTTCCGAAGAAAGCGGTGAAGGAATACGACAAAGGATTGGAAGCTAGCCGGAGCTCAAACACAGACTCAGCCATCAAGCACTTTGAAAAGTCCATCGAGCTGGCCCCCGATTTTTATCCAGCCCACAACGAGCTCGGCCGCGTGTACATGGCCTCTGCCGATTTCACCGCCGCGCAGCACGAGTTCGAGGAGGCCATTCGCCTGAACCAGAGCGATGCTGAGGGTCACCTGAACCTGGCGAACGTCTTCCTGCTCACCAAGCACTATGACGATGCCATGAAGAATGTTGAGGAAGGACTGCGCCGCGATCCCACCTCCGCGGTAGGCCAGTTCGTCCTCGGGTCAATCTACGAACGAACCGGCAGATTCCAGGATGCCGAGCGAGCTCTCCACCAGGCGCTGCAAATCGATCCCAGGATGTCCCGGGTCCATCTGGAACTAGTGAACTTGTACTTGATGCAGCAGAAGAACTCGCAAGCGACGGGTGAGCTGAAGGCGTTCTTGAAAGATTTCCCTGACGATCCCCTGGCGCCCAAGGCCAGGGAAGTTCTCGCCCGGCTCGATCACGTTACGACTCGTTCCAACGCCGCAACCAGCAAATAAATTTGTCAGGTGTGCGCCAGCGTTGTCCCCTGCGGCGTCGGGCTCAAAACATCAGGCGCATCGCCAGTTGAATAATCCGAGGGGGATACGTGTCTTGAACTTTCCCAAAATTGGGATCGTTGATATTGGTGTTTGGATTGAGAAACTCTGCGTGATTGAGCAAGTTGAAGAAGTCGGCTCGAAACTCCAGCTTCAGCCTGTCCCCGGTAATCGGAGTGGTTTTGGAAAATGCCAAGTTGACGTTGAACACACCCGGCCCACGAAAATAATTTCTTGGTAGGGTCCCGTAGCTCGGAGTTGCCGGATAACCTGTATTGCTGAAGCTGGTGGGATCGAAACTGTAATTCCCGGACTGACCCGCGAAGGTGTGCTGTGCGTGGGGGTCGAAGGTGCGTATGGGTCCGGTCAGGTTCGCTCTCACCAGGTCCGGGTCCCCGGCACCCGAAGGGCCTGGAGTACGGAAGTCAAAACTGCCCGGCAAGTTTGCGAAAACATCCAGGGGAAGCCCGCTGCGCCAACTCAGGATGGGGAACAGACTCCAGCCTCTTGTCAGCCGGCGCGGCGCCGATGGAGAGATTCGTTCGACCGGCAATTCCCATCCTCCACTGAACATGATGCGGTGGCGAATATCCGTATCGGCTGAAGCGCGGAACAATTGTGGGTTGTAGTAGGGCACTGCGCTGTTGCGGTTCCGAAAGCCCGAGGCATTGTCGATGTTGTGCCCGACCGTGTACGCCAGGGTGAAGTAAGAACGCCCAAAAATGCCGGCGTCCCCGAACTCCTTTTGCAAGCTCAATTCCATGCTGTTGTAACTGGCATTAGTATCGTTGCGGAACTCGCGAATAGTTCCGAAGCTGCATAGGCCGGACGTGAAGGTGCAGGTGCTGTTTCCTGGCGTGAGGTTAAGAATACGATTGCTGGTACCAATGATAAATGGATTAACATCGACCAAAGACGTCAGGCCATGCGCGCTGCTGCCGACGTAGCTGGCTTCCAGCACTGTGCGCGACAGTACCTCCTGCTGCAAGCTCAGGTTGTAGTGATAGGTGTAAGGAGTGCGAAGATTCGGATCGACAACGTACACGTTGTTGGAAGCGCCAATCGGCAGAAAGCCGGCCGCCGCGAAATCGATGCTCGACGGCGGTGGCGAAGAGGGAAACGGGTTCGGCACTCCTGCAGCCGCAAATGGCTGCGTCATATAGTTGACTTGATTGGACGGATTTCCTGCAAGCGGCAGAAATCCGAATCCCACGCTTGAGTAGAACGGAGGCTTACCATTGAACTGCAGGTTGTCCTCGCCCTTCAAGATGTCATAGAAAAGTCCAAAACCGCCGCGCACACTGGTTTTACTACTATTGAAGGGCGTCCAGGCGAATCCGAAACGCGGAGCCCAGTTGCGCTCGTCTGAAAAATTGACCCCGCGCGGCGCGCCACGATCGCCCGGGAACACCATTCCAACCGGCGCGTGCACGAAGACTCGAGATTGCTCTCCGGGGATGATCGAGAACGTGCGCCCCTTGTTGTCCACCTTCGGGGTGCTGAACTCGTAGCGAAGGCCAGTCGTTAGCACCAGATTCTTGCGGACGTGCCATTCGTCCTGTGCGAAGGCGTCGGTGTATTTCGACCGTATGTTGGACGAGGCGTCCGGCGACTGGATGAATGCGGTGGGAATTCCGAGGAGAAAATCGGCAAACGAATTCTGTGACCCGATGCCTCCCGGACCAAAGAATTCGAACATTCCATCGACCGTGAACGCAAACTGGGTGTTGTCCTGGAAGGCGGAGAACTCGCCTCCAAACTTAAGATTGTGCGTTCCACGTACCCAGGTGAGTGTGTCAGAGTAAACGAAGGTGTTGTCAACAATATGCTGTGGGCCCTCGACGCTGAAGCCCAGGGACAATCCCGAATCGAAATTAAGGAACGTTGGGCCGGTGGAAATGTCAGGTGTGATTCCGATGCCTAGGGCCGCCGGGGTGGGTAGGTTTCTCGCGGGAATGTCGCTGTCGCCGCGCGTCCGTTGCGCGGTAAAGCTTAACTCGTTAAGCAGGTTCGGAGAGATGGTCCTCGTATATGCGAATGTCGAAAACCAGTCGCTGAAGTGACTGCTGACAGGGTAGCCCGAGACATCCGTTCCGGCGAACGGAAACGGTTCGAGGACGTAGGTTCGATCACGTCCAAGGGTTACCGCCAGACGATCTTTTGAACTCAACGAAAAATCAAATTTCGTAGTCAGTTCATCGCGGTTGAATGTGTTCGCCGCTTGCGAACTGAGTTGCCCAGTGGGGGACGTGGGGATCAGCCCGGCAGCTACATAATTCTTCGCTACGCTGTTAATCCGCGTCGGATCAATAATAGCCTGCTTCGCCAGGTTTGCATTGGGCTGAAAGAAAGTGTGCGCGATTCCAGCGACCGATCTGCCGCCGCTATCCTGGGCACATCCGCTTCCATCGGGAAAGAAGCCTGTCAGGTAACACACCACGTTAGGCTCTGGCGTCCCGCCGGGTCCGGCGTGCGAAAAGTCGCCTCCCAGTTCCGCCGGAGTGAACGTGACGACGTTGTGAATGGACTGCGTCTGCCTTTGCCGCTGACCCTGGTATCCGGCGAAGAAGAACATGCGGTCCTCGCCATTGACGACGTGTGGAACCGTGAGGGGCCCCCCGATTGTTCCGCCGAACTGATTGCGCTTCAGCACGTCGCGCGGCAACAGGTTATTGGGGTCATTCTTATTGAAAAACGAATTGGCATCCAAAGCATCGTTGCGCAGAAAGTCGAAAGCACTGCCGTGGTACTGATTAGTACCCGACTTCGTGACCATGCTGATAATGCCCCCGGAGTTGCGCCCGTACTCCGCAGGGTAGTTGCTGGTCAGGATGCGGAACTCGGCGATGGTGTCGGGATTCGGATCGTAGACGACACGGTTGTCGATGAGATCGTTATTCAGTCCGCCATTTAGCAGGTAAGTAATGGAGTCGCTTCGGCCGCCGGCAATGGTATAGCCGCCCGGACTCGAATCATCCAAATCGGTTGGGGTGACCCCCGGCTGCAGAATTGCCAAGTCTAGAACGTTTCTCCCGTTCAGGGGTGCATTGCGGATCACGTCCCCAGTGACCACCTTGCCCAGTGCCGGGCTAACGGTTTCTACGCCGGCATCCTGCGCACGCACTTCTATCTCCACCGGAGCCACGCCAACCTGGAGCACCATTCTCAGTCCTCGAACGTCACCCACGTGTACGAGCACATCTTTCAACTCAGCAACCGCGAAGCCCACTTTTTGCGCAGTGACTACATACGCCCCCGGCTGTAACCACGGTGCGACGAAAAGGCCCTCGGCATTAGTAGTGGTCTCGCGTTTGAGACCTTGATCCAGGTTGAGAAGAGTTATTTTTACTTCTGGAATCACGGCTCCGTGCTGGTCGGTAATGGTTCCAGAAATGGTGGCGCGCTGCGCGTGGCTCGGTGCGCAGGTCAAGGGCAAGAGCATGGCCGACCAGACCAGCAGCTTAGACAATTTCGGTGAGAAGGAGCGGAACCCGTACGCCATGGAGGAAGCCAAACCCGCGTACCAGCGTTGGTTCAAAGGATACCATGCAACTCTGGCCTGCTTGGGGTTAATCCTCAGGGCATTTGGCTTGACGGACGGGCGGTTCGCTGAAGTCTTGTGTTGCCGCGAACCCTCCGCGGACACCGTGTCAGGCGCCCATCCGCCGCAATACCGAGAGCAGTCGGACGAGGCTGCCCGCCGCTACCGGACGCGGTGTGGAAGTGGTAAAAAGTGAGCGGACGAGGTCATTCTGCTCATGCGCCAGGCGCAGCAGCGCTTCGCTGTCCTGCGTCCCGCTGGAGTTTGCATCGGCTGTCGCGATGCCCGATACTCCCGGCAATTCGCTCAGCATCTGCGCCTGTTGATGCGAAATCGTCGAAATCCAGCGGCGGTGATCTTCCCGCATCCGCTCGACTCGGGCCAGGGCGGGCGGCGCCAAGCCAGGGGTTCGTTCCAGCGAAAATTCCCGTTCCAGCCGCCGTAGTGCCCAGGCGTGCAGGAAGGTTTGGCGCGCCAGCGTAACCACCTCGTTGGAGAAGGCGTTGATCTGCTTGGCTGTCTCCTCCTCGGGTATGTTTCGTTTGGCGAAGTGTCGGTACAGTTGATCGTAGAGCGGAATTCGTCCGCTCGAGAGGTCCGCGAGCGTCGTATCTCCAGCCGAAGACACACCCGCCGACTCGGTTTCAGCCAGGGGATCGGGTGGATTGTACAACTCCGACCCGCTTGTTAATTCTCGGGGAAGATAGATTTCCACCCGCAGGTTCACGTCTGCCCGCCGCAATGCCTGGCGAATCGCGTTGCGGCGCTCCGGCTTGTCGACCAACCCTTGCACCAGGAGGGACCCGTCGGACATAGGAAAAATGTTGACTTCCTCACCGAGGCAGGCATCCACGGTGTGTAGCGCTTCGGCAACGGCAACTTCCGCATCACTGGCGTGCGAGTTGAGATAGGAAAGCGGCCTCGCCTTGGTTATCGATGGAGGCTCTGCATGTGCGCGCGTTGTCTGTGTTTCCATCGGATAGAAGAGCCGCGCCAACTCCGTCGTGCGCCGCTCGAATGAATAGGAGGTTCGAGTGAACCTGTATTCTCCACCGTCGCGCTGGCTGAAAATGCTTACCGAGAGCGGCGTGTAATCGTGAGCATCGACCATCATCCGGGCCTCACTGATCCCGGAGAAATGTCCGGCAGAAAAGGGATAGTGCAGCTCGAATCCGCCATCGCTCTTTTTGGCGGAGCTTTCGGATTGGTTACGCCCAGCGATCAGCTTCTGGAATTCTCTTGCGGAAACATCAGGGAACCATTTTTGCGCAGCCAGGTACTGCACAATGGGCGCTTCCAAGCCCGCGTCTTCCGCCAGCATATTTGCCAGTTCCGGACCGGCTTCGTTTGCATTTGGCAAAGACGCCACGTGGCTCTTGCCGGACGCCAGTTCCGCGCTGACATACACCGCCGGGCTTTGCGAATCGCGTAGGAGCGTTACTGTTCCGACCGTGCGCTGCATCTTTTGTGGAGCATTAATGTGCTCAATGCGAACCGCCGCTCGCGTGACCTGCAGGGGGCCAGGTTGATGGCTGGATTCAGAGGTCGCAGCGCGCTGCAACACCGTGTCTGCCGAAACTCGGGTATTCAACGCGTCGCTGAACATCACGACGAGCAGGCAAAGTACGACGCCGGCCGCAATGAGCGCCTGTCGCTGCTGGGCGAAGATTCCCCTCCAGTTGCCCCTCCATCCCAACCAATTGCGGGGATCCCATACACTGAGCGCCCCCGGGCCGGACTCGCTCGCATGGCGCGCCAGGCGTTCGCGGAACTGGTGCACCCGCTGGCGGGCGCTCGACGCAGTCTCTGGCGTCATCCCATTTCGAACGCGAACAAATTTGTTGATGTTCGTCTGAATTGCGCTCATCCATGAGCGGCAGGTCCAGCAACTTTCGAGGTGAGCTTTGGCCTTGTCCCTCTCCTCTGGGGGCAGTTCTCCGTCAAGATATGCGACCAACTCGGAGTCGGTAAGATGAGGAGGGACCAGAAACGTACCATCAGGCCTGCGCTTCATTGAGCCCTTCAAGTTTTTTGAGCCCGCGGGCCAGGTAAACGCTTACCGCCTTTTCACTGATCGCCAGGATTGCCGATATTTCACGGTAGCTCAGTCCTTCAGCACGGAGTACAAGGCAGCTTCGTTCGCGAGTATTCAGGGACTCGAGCGAAGCGGCGATATGTTGCTTCTGTATGAACTCCTCTTCCGTGGAGCGCGTCACTTCGGTGCGAACGCGCTCAGCCATCCACGTGGTCACCGCCGACTCATGCTTGCCTTCATGCCGCAGTTGATCGATGGCCTCGTTGTGGATAACGCGGTAGAGCCAGCTCCGGACATTTTCGATCTGGGCACAGCGCTGGAGTTGGTCGAAGAGCTTAAGAAAGGCGATCTGAACCAGGTCCTCGGCGTCCCCCGACCGGCCAACAATGTGGTAGGCGTAGCCGACCAGCGAGGGTCGCATCGTGGCGTATAGATCCACGATCGAATTCTCCAACGGCTCGGTTCTGCGATGGTCCTGGACCTGTTCCAGACCAAACGCCGGTGACAGACCTACGGCTTGAGTCTCTTCCATGAGGACGCGTGAAAAACTCTGGGATTGAAACCAGCGGCGCTCCCACCCCGGGATGGCCGCAGAAAAGCCAGCCTTCTATATACACCAGCTACAAGGGGTTTGTGAGCGTCGAAAGAAATATTTTTTGTTGTTAGCAAAGGCGCGGACTGCATCGTCTAACACTCAAAATCCCGCTAACCGACGAGTGCATAACAGTAAGCGGTGCGGGGGGAGCACCGGGGTTGACGAAGCCCCGGTTTTTATTTGCCCTGAATCTTCGTGCATGCCTACCAGCAGGCCATCTGATGGCCGCGAGCCCATCGTCCAAGGTGTGCAATTTCTTTCATCTTGGACATTCCCTCTTCCTGCGGGGGGTGTTAGCCAGCGCGCAGAGCCGGTAAATCGGAATGTCCGCAGATCATAAAACTCGCAGTTCAGCCGCAGAATGCTGCGGCTTGTTAGGAAAGCGGCTCCCTGAAGCGTCCCTGATATGTACCTGTTCTCTCCGCCGCACTGGCCCGCCCCAAGCGGGCCCGACCGGGAGGTCGCACCAACCTCCCGGTCTGTTTTTTGTCTCTAGGCCCACGTGGGTTAAGTTCCTGGGCCCTTAAGTGACAAGGAAGACCTTTCCAAGGCTCCCGATCTCCTACACATTGCCCTCCTACACAAATGCCCAAACGCGCCTTTGGTTTCAGGGCTGCGCCTCAATGCCTTCGCTGCGTTTCTTTGATGATCGTGGCGAAGCTGCGCCCGGCAAAGCTAAAGCCCTGCGTCACGCTTCCGGTTACAGCTACCTTACTCCCGTTGCTGGGCATGCCAAATCCTGAGCTATATACCCACATGGTGCCTGTTCCGTCATCGATCTGGAACACCCCGCTGCCCAAGGCTCCGTAGGAGTCATTCACATGTCCGGCTATCGTAACTTCTTTGCCGGCGTAGCGCCCGGGATCTTGGTTAATTTTGGCAATGCTGACGTGCGATGGACAGCCGGCCAGCAAAATCACTCCCGCGAGTACAAAGAAAGCTGTCGAGATGCGAACGCGCGTATTCAAAGGTGGCTCCTGACCCAGAATTTCTCTTCTGTAATATTGCCGTCCGGAATTTTCCCTGACATGCATTGCATCTTTTCCGGTCGGGGACGATCTAAACCCCGGGCGTATGCACCACTTCCGAGGAGGACATTATGAACGAAACTCCCCAGCAGTACACCCAGAGAATTCTGGCTAACACCGAAGGGAAGGATCCGTTGCGCGTGCATCAGGAAACTCCCCGAAAGCTCGCCAAAGCGATTGCTCGTCTTGAAAAGAAGCAAATGATGCGTCGCCTGCAACCAGGCAAGTGGTCGATTGCTGAAGTTTTAGCCCACCTGGCGGACGCGGAGATCGTGCTCAGTTGGCGGCTACGGCAGATTGCTGCCGAAAATGGCGCCACGATCCAGGCATTCGATCAGGACGTTTGGGCCACCACCTTCGATTACGCTCATCGCGATCCCAAGGCTTCACTCGCGGTCTTCCGCGCGCTGCGGGAAGCGAATGTGGCCATGTTGAAAGCCTTACCCAAAGACAAGTGGGACCACTACGGCATGCATCAAGAGCGCGGAAAGGAGACTCTCCCCCACCTTTTAAGAATGATCGCCGGGCACGATCTCAACCATCTCGCACAGATTGAGAGCATGGCGAAGCCCGCAGGCAAGAAGCGCGCTGCCGCGGCCTGATGTAGCCGCCCACAGTCTTGGGTTCTACGCCCGTCTCGCGCCGTAACCCACGCGGGCCATACAAAGCGTTAATGGATACGCCGCACCAGAGCTTGAGCATCGTCGATCATGTACAGCACACCTTGGGCATTCACCGTCACCGCGACTGGGTCGTCCAGGTTTGTGCTCAAGGCCGCAAGGCGGTTGCCGTTATACCCGGATGTGCCGGTGCCGGCGAACGTGTTAATCGTGCCTCTGGAGACGCTGCGAATGCGGAAGTTAAAACTATCCGCAATGTAGACCGCTCCGGTTGACGTGAGGGCGACGCCCTCTGGGAAACACAGTTCCGCGGAAGTCGCCAGACCGCCATCACCGCTGAAACCGCATGTGCCGTTCCCGGCGAAGGTCGTAATAATTCCGGAAGTGTTCACGCGGCGAACACGGTTGTTATTTGAATCCGCGATAAACAGGTTCCCTTTGCTGTCCACGGCTACACCGAACGGCTGATTGAGTTCAGCGCTCGTGGCGGGCACGTTATCTCCGTTATAGCCGCACGCCAACAGCACTCCCGCCGCGACACTAACGGATCCAGCAGGCGAAATTTTCCAGATTACACACGAGCCGGAGTCCGTCACAAAGAGATTGTTAGCCCCGTCAATCGCCATTGGTCCTAGCGCGATGAAATTTGGGTCTGTGGCGAATGTTGAAATGTTTCCGCTGCTGTCTACTTCCCGAATAACCGCGTTCCCGTCATCTGCAATGAATACATTTCCGGAGGAATCGACAGCAACACCAAATGGCAGATCCAGCCTTGCTGCGGTTGCAGCGCCTCCATCTCCGGTGTAGCCGCTGATGCCTGTTCCGGCAAATGTGGAGATTGCTCCGGTAGACGTCACTTTGCGAATTCGATTTCCGTTGTACTCAGCAACGTAATAGTTGCCATTCTTGTCAAATGCGAGCGCTTCCGGGAGCACGAGGTTCGCCGTGGTGGCCGCGCCTCCATCGCCGATATACCCGCCGGCGACGGTCCTCATCAAACCTCCACTCGCCATGCGCAGGCGGGCATTACCGTTGTCGGCCATTTCAAAGTTGCCGCTCTTGGTGAAGATCATGCCGCTGCCACCGGCGAATTGAGAAGAAAGCAGCGGGTTACCATCTCCGTCGTAGCCATAGGAGGAGCCCGCAAAAGTGCTGATGATCTGGGTAGAGAGCGAGACAGTTCGCACCCTGGAGTGTCCCCCATTGGTGATGAAGAGGCTTCCCGTGCGGACCAGCAATCCTCGTGGACGGCCGATAGCGGCGCTGGTCGCGGGTCCCCCGTCTCCACTGTAGCCATTGCTCCCATTTCCAGCGTAGGTAGTAATTGTCCCCGCTGCGTTCACTTTTCGTACAACATGGTTATCGGTGTCAGCGATATAGAGGTTTCCTGCGGAATCGCTGGCCAAGCCGCGTGGAAAACTCAAACTGGCAAGAATTGCCGGCCCGCCGTCGCCACTGTAGCCGTAAATGCCGTCGCCGGCATAAGTGGTGATGATGGATGAAGTATTGATCACACGAACGACAGAATTGCCAATATCGCTGATATACAAGTTGCCCTTGGCATCGTATGTCAGTCCGTAGGGCTGATTGAAGGTGGCTTGCAGTGCTGGACCCCCATCTCCGCTGTATCCCTTGGCTCCTGTTCCCGCAAATGTGGTAATGACACCGGTTTTGCTCACCTTACGTATCCGGTTGTTCCCGCCATCCGCGATCACAAGGTTTCCCGCGGAATCGAAGGCCAGTGCTGTGGGATAACTCAGCATGGCGGCATTGGCAGGACCGCCATCGCCGCTGTAACCAGAGATGCCGGTCCCGGCGAACGTTGAGATCACGCCGGTGGGCGTAATCTTGCGAACCCGATGCGTTTCGAAATCGCTCAGATAAGTGTTTCCCGCGGAATCCTGGGCAATAAAAAAAGGAGTGTTAAAACTGGCCTTAGCGGCCTGCCGCCCGTCGCCGACGAAGCCGCCCGCGGTGGTGGTTAGTGTTTGCGCAAAAAGCTGCGGAATAGCGAGTATCGTAACGACGACAGAAACCCAAATGCATGCTGCGATCCGAGGAATTCGCATACTGGTCTTCTCTCCTTAGAATTAGCATTGGAGACTTAAGACAGCAGAACCCGCACCCGGGTGGAGCCCGGCGAGATTCGATCTACTGCCCACCAGAGCAGGAGAAATCCCGTATGAAACCGGATCAGTTACAGCACAAATCAGGATGTAGTACGTCGATTTTGAGCCGGGGGATGGCTCGAGAATGCGCGAAATTATCAGCCAAGTTCAAGGAACCGTCAAGAGAAATTGCGGTGCTCAGTGGGACGATGGGCCGCGGAAGGAAAGTTAACATGAACCCGATCGGGAATTTGGAGAGAATCCTTGAATCAGTTGTCATTTGGTGGGCTGATTTGACGTGCGGCGCTCCCAGCGGCTTGATTCAGATTGAATACGGCTTTGCCGACGGCGGAACTCTGGGTTATCTGAAGGTCTGGTCATGCCTCAGTCATGGCCATGGCGAGTGGTGAGTCAGTATTCGATGTCAGCAAACGCGTTTCGCGGCGCCGGCGTCGAAATGGATACAAATCCGAAGGCCTCCCGCAGATTCACACTGCTAAGCGGCGCTCCCGATGCGGTTCTGTCACTGGCAGGCCAGTGCTGACTTCGCGCCGTTCGCCCGGCTTCGTGCCACGCGCGGGACAACGTACCGCCCGGCGCTTCCTTCTCTGTGACGTTCATGCCTACACAATGCCGGGTTCCTCGCCAACAAGATGGTCAATTGTAACATCGCGCAATTCTTCAGCGGGATGAATCATCCTGCTAGAAAAGGTTCGGGATAGCGATGGAAGTTCTCGCCCGGTTCGCCGCGTCTGGTGCTTCGAGTCTGTTGTCAGGAGCGGTCCGTGGTTAATCAAGTTACGAACGCACTTGTTTAGAGCGCAAACCAATCAAGATCTCCTGGTCGCGTCCGCGGCCTGATCGCCAATGAAATATTGACTCGGCTGGGCTTCGAACGCAGGCAGCTCGAAGTCATTGTCGGACATACCGGTAGCGTCAATAGCGGAAATGTTGAGATCCGGGGGATCGTCGGCGGAAAGGACTATCAAGTATGATTTGTGGCTGATCCTTCGGAACGCTGGAGAGTAAACAGAGTCTCATGAAAAAGCGCATTGCCTCTTCACTCGCTCTTGCATGTTGCCTGGCCGTCCTCAGTATGGCCCGCCCCGCGGAGATTCACGGTGGGCATGGCATTACCCTTGCCCCTCCGCCGCCCACCGAAGCGAAGCCAGTGACGGATACCATCAACGGCGTCGTGATTACGGATCCATACCGCTGGCTCGAAGACGCGAAAAGCCCGCAGACGCGTGCCTGGATTGAAGCTCAAATGCGCTACACGGAGGAATATCTCTCGCAGGTAAAGAATCGTCCTGCGATCGTGAAGCGCCTTACCGAACTGGAGCGGGTCGAAACGTTCACCGTTCCGCGGGAGCGCAATGGGAACTATTTCTTCACCAAGCGTCAGCCCGAAGAAAATCAGTCTTCCATCTATGTACGCAGGGGACTTCACGGCCAGGACGAGCGCCTGGTCGATGCCAATACGCTAAGTACGGACCAGAACACGTCGGTGCGGATCGAGGACGTCTCGGAAAATGGAGACTTGCTCGTCTATAGCGTACGGGAAGGCGGCGCCGACGAGAAAACCGTCCACCTCCTCGATGTAAATAAGCATCAGGAACTACCGGACGTTTTGCCCAAAGCCCGTTACAGCCAGGTTAGCCTGAGTCCCGACAATCACGCCGTCTATTACAGCCGATTTGAGCCCACGGGAACTCTCGTCTTCTTTCATCGTTTGGGTTCACCCGTCGCCTCCGATCAGTTGATCTTCGGCAAGGAGTTCAATGGGGAGACGCTCGGGCCGATGGAATTGATCGATGCCGGGGTCACGGAGAACAAACGTTACCTCCTCATCACCGTGAGTCACGGAGTTCCTCCCAAACGGGTTGATATTTATGCCAAAGACCTGCACGTGCCCGATGCTCCCATTCGCCCGATCATTCATGGCATCGACAATCGTTTTGAAGCCATCAACTATCAGGATGACCTCTACGTCCTGACCGACTATCGAGCCGAGAAGTACCGTGTCCTGAAAGTCTCCATTGCGGACCCGTCCCAAGCGCATTGGCAAACTGTCGTCCCGGAAAGCGGAGACGTCATCTCAGACGTCTCCATTGTTGGCGACAGGCTTTTCGCCACAGGCTTGCACGACGTCGTGACTCGCACCCGCATTTTTACTATGGATGGTCAAGCCGCGGGTACCATCACGTACCCCGGACTAGGGTCCGCGAGTGCTGTGCTGGGACGTGCCGCAGCGAAGGAAGGCTTCTATAGTTTCGAATCCTTCAACTTCCCGCGCACGATTTACCACTACGACGTAACCAGCGGAAAAAGTGATGTTTTCGCGCAACCGAAGGTGCCGTTCTCCTCAGATCAGTACGAAGTCAAGCAGCTCTTCTATCAATCGAAGGACGGCACCCGCATCCCGATGTTCGTTTCCTCCAGGAAACAACTGAAGCGGGACGCGACTATACCCACGCTGATGTTTGCTTACGGCGGCTTCAATATCAGCCTTACCCCGCAATGGGACCCCGAGTACGCGTGGTGGATGGAGCAGGGCGGCTACTATGCGCAGCCCAATCTGCGCGGTGGGGGAGAATACGGAGAAGCTTGGCATGAAGCCGGCATGTTCGAAAAGAAGCAGAACGTCTTTGATGATTTCTACTCGGCAGCCGAGTACCTGATCGACAATAAGTACACTGCACCCGCGCATCTCGCCATTCGGGGACGTTCCAACGGCGGCCTCTTAATGGGCGCCGCCATGACGCAGCGACCCGATCTGTTCGGCGCGATCTGGTGCGGCTACCCCCTGACCGATATGCTTCGTTTCCAGAAATTTCTTGTCGGGCGCTGGTGGACCGCCGAGTACGGGTCCGCCGATAATCCAGAGCAGTTCGCCTATTTGCTGAAGTACTCGCCGTACCAGAACGTAAAACCGGGAACAAAGTATCCGGCCATCATGTTCAACAGCGGCGATTCGGATACCCGCGTAGATCCCTTGCACGCGCGTAAGATGGCCGCCATCATGCAGGCAGATAGCGGCAGTGATCGCCCGATCCTGCTGCATTATGAAACCAAGGCGGGCCACAGCGCGGGCGTCTCGATCGCGCAATTAGTGAACGATGTCGCCGATGAACTCGCATTCCTCTGGAACGAGGTAAGCAGCAAGTAAACCGCCGCGGGTGAGTGAAGGGCGATTTCCGGTTCTGACTAAAACGTCTGATCAGATGCCAGAGAACCTCAGCAACCCTGTTTTGCGGTAATCCGATCCACTTCTGCCATCTCTTCTGCTGACAATTTCCAATTGACCGCTTTGACGTTTTGTTCCACCTGCTCCGGCTTGGTTGCTCCTGCAATCACACTTGCCACGACAGGCTTGCATGCCAGCCAGCTGAAAGCAAGCTCGAGTAAACTACGCCCCGTCCTGGCACAGAACCGCTCCAGTCGCTCCACGATTTTCCAGTTGGTTTCATTCAGATAGCGGTCGGCTAATCGCGGCCACGCCGCGAAGCGGGAGTCCTTTGGAATTTCAGCGCCGCGCCTGTACTTACTGGTAAGCAATCCGCTGGCAAGCGGGAAGTAGGGCAACAAGCCGATCTGGTATTTCTGCATCGCCGGTGTCAGTTCCCGCTCGATGTCGCGCACAACCAGGCTGTAGTCGTGTCGACAGGAGACAAACGAATGAATGCCGGATTTGCGCGATGTCCACTTCGCCTCTACTACTTGCCAGGCAGCGAAATTCGAGCATCCGATGTAACGGTCCTTTCCCTGCTGGTCAGATCTTCCAGCGCGCGCAATGTTTCTTCGATGGGTGTGTTCGGGTCTGGCCGATGCACCTGGTAAAGGTCGATCCAATCCGTCTGCAAACGCCGGAGACTCCCCTCAACCGAGGAGAGGACGTACTCGCGCGAGGCCCCATGCACCGTGGTTGAATCGGCCATGCTCATACCGAATTTTGTAGCGAGCACCATGTCTTTGCGCCGCGCGCCCAGTGCCTGTCCAAGAAATGTTTCTGAGCCTCCTGAATTGCCATAGATATCCGCGGAGTCGAACAGGGTGACACCGAGATCCAAAGCCTTGTGCACAACTTTTCGCGTAGCTTCGAGCGCGATGCGGCCGCCGAAGTTGTTGCAGCCCAGGCCTGCAAGCGAAACCTTCAACTCTGAATTCCCAACATTGCGATGTTGCATCGCGACGTCCTCCGCGGGTCCCCAACACCGCGCAATAATAGGGTACTCGCAATGTGCTGATTGACACTCAACATGCCCGCGAATAATCTTGCGCTCGTCCTGGAGTGGGAGAATGCTCTGTCCCAAGTGCGGCACGGAAATCGCGGATGACGCCACCTCCTGTCCTCAATGCCGCTACCGTTTTGATCAGCCGTCCACTGCGTCCATCACTCTCGACACGGCGGCCCAGGAACGGCAGGTGCAAAAGCTGCTGATCATTGTGTTCCTGGGCTTGGCAGCCGTCGGTCTCGTCACGTTTGTGACGATGCGAAAACTGAAGCAATCACCAGCAAGCGCCGGCATTCGTTCGCAACCAGCTCGATCCCTGCCAGTCGACTTCTCGCAACCGATCGTTCCACCGCGGATCACGGTTCAGGGCAAGAGTTTTGCTGCGTATCCATTTGCATTCCCCTCTGGTTGTCGCGGTGCCCGGGTCGTCGGCTCATTCTGTTCGCCACCGGGTAGTGGTGTTCAGCTGCTGCTGTTTCGATCACCCGATTTTGAAGCTTGGAAACGCAGGCAGAGAGTGACCGCTCTTTACCAGGGTGGATCGGTGCCGCGCGGCAATATCGCAGTGTCGTTTCCGAGTACGGCAGGACGATTCGAATTCGTCGTAAGTAACCCAGTGTCGCGACAGCCCCAGGTCGTGCAGAGCGATCTGACACTGCACTGTTCGGAATGGGCCGGGCAGCCCACGCGGTAAGTCCAAATCATGCTTTCGCACTGGCGGCGCAGCTGAGCGGCTGTGGGCAAGTGCTGCTTGTGGGCGGCGCGCACTTATAGGGACCGCTCAGCCCGCCATCGTCGGCCAGAGTTCAGCTACTTTGGTCCTTCGGTCTGCCCATTCATGTGCTCTTTCATTCTCTCCTGCATCTTTGCAAGCTTCTTCTGCTGGTCCGAGTTCAGTACCGTCTTCATCTGGTCGAGGGTTTCCTGGTGGATCTGCATAAACTTCGCCCGCCGGTCTTGCTGCGACATGGAAGAATCGCTGCGTAGCGATTGCAGCTTGCTCGACTCCTCATCCAGCATCGGCTTGATTTTGGCTTTCTGATCGTCTGTGAGGTTCAGTGCCTGGCTCATGTGCTCAAGCCGCTGCTCCGGTGATGCCATCATCCCGCCCCTGCCACGTCGTCCCTGGTGTCCTCCGGGAGATGCCTGGTCTTGGGGCGGCGGCCCACCCTGTTCTTCTTGCGGCGCTGGCGGGGCGTCCTGGTCTTGCGCCATGCCGAACAGGGGAATCGAGAGGAACAGCGCCAATAGGCAGCCGATCCATGCTCTCTTGCGAAACATATTCATGAAAACACTCCAGTGATGAATCTTGCATTGACGTGACATTTCCTGTTTAGCAGATTCCCCGCTGCATCGACGTAAAAAGTCGGTCAATCCGGGTAAAGGTTTGTCAATGGACAGCCGGCATCAGTGAGAATTCATTGCGGCTCATAGCAGCCCGTGTCTCGCCGTGCCAGGCTCGTATACAGCGGAACCGATTCTGCCGGCATCTACTACGAGCTACCGGTTCAGTGAGCGACTATCAAATTATCGTAGTTGGGGCCGGGGCTGCAGGACTCGCCGCGGCCCTCGAACTGGCCCGTGCTGGCAACAAGGTTGCGATCCTCGAGGCACGCGACCGAATCGGCGGACGAATTTTCACCAGGCATGATGCCGCCTCTAACGCTCCCGTAGAGCTCGGCGCGGAATTCATCCACGGTCGTCCTGCTGAAATCTGGGACATCCTGCGCCGGCAGAAAATCCCCGCCTGGGAGGGAGGTGGTGAAAACTGGGTTGCCGAAAAGGGTGAACTGCGTCCCAGCGATTTCTTCGCTGAAGTGGACGAACTCATGGCCAAGATGAACGATCGCGAGCCGGATGAGTCCTTTTTGCACTTTATAGAACGCTGTTGCCGCGAGCCCCGGTACGAACAGGCAAAGAACTGGGCCCGCCGGTACGTGACTGGTTTTCATGCTGCTGATCCCGCGCTGGTCAGTGTGCACTCGCTGGTGCACGGCCTGCGCGCGCAGGAACAAGTCGACGGCGATCGTACATTCCACATGGAAAGCGGTTACCAATCGCTGGTCGAATACTTTCGCAGTGAATTGGAGAAGCATGCTGTCCCCATGTTCCTGAACACGGTAGTCGAGAGGATCCGCTGGGGTCACGGTCAAGTTCGGATAGCAGCGCGCGGCCTCACGCCCACTTTCTCCGCCGCAAAACTCGTCCTGACGGTGCCGCTCGGAGTCCTTCAATCCACACCGGCAGACGAAGGCCACATCCAATTCAATCCCGAGTTGCCCAAATCCAAGCACGACGCTTTGCGGCATCTTGTGATGGGCAAGGTGATCCGCATTACGCTTTGCTTCAGAGAACGTTTTTGGGACGCATTGCATCCCTCGTCACGCCTGCCGCAAAAGACGCTCGCGGACCTGCGATTTCTCTTATCCAGCGAGAGCCCGTTCCCGACCTGGTGGACGACGGCGCCCCGACAATTTCCCATCATCACCGGATGGGCTCCGTTTCATTGCGCGGAGACCCTCGCAGGCAAGGGCAATGATGTTGTCACAGGCACCGCTTTGCATACACTGTCGCGTATCCTGCCGGTTAGCGTTCAGGCACTCAGCAAACTCTTGAGTTCTGCATATACGCACGATTGGCAGTCAGATCCGTTCTCGCGTGGCGCTTACAGTTATGTGAAGGTTGGTGGAGAAGGCGCCCAGCGGGAGCTTTCCCGGCCCATCGATGACACTTTGTTTTTTGCCGGGGAAGCGACAGACTTCCGAGGACACAATGGCACCGTGCATGCTGCCATCCACAGCGGGCAACGAGCAGCCGCCGAGTTATTTCGTTGTTAATTACAAGTTAACTATCGGCCGTGACTGCTTTCAACGGCGCAGCGTCACATCCAATTAGCGCTCCTGAGATTTTGCTGTATGTGATTTGAATTTTAGTTCGCATCGGGGAGACGGAATTACCGCGATTTCGATTCGCTCTGGTATCCTTAATTCCTTATTTGCTATCGGTTTTCTGCTGGAGAATTTTCTACGTCGTCGTCAAACATCGAGTGTCCTTTTCGGGCGGGATGAAGTTTGATGGGTTCGGATTTGCTTTTTCTCGATGGCTGTGCAGCCTGCAAGGCGAAGTCTGAGCAGGCCTTCTGCAATCTCCCACCTGACACTCTGCAGCTTTTGGATCAGATCAGCTTGGCGGTTACCTATCCCGCTCATGTGAAACTATTTTCCGAAGATCAGCCCTGCCGCGGCGTCTTTATCCTTTGCTCAGGCAAGGCGAAGGTGACAGCCTCCCGCGGCGGCAAGCCACTGATGCTTCGGGTGGCTGAAAGCGGCGACGTTCTCGGCCTCAGCGCTGCTTTCGCCCGTAGAAACTACGAGGTGAATGCAGAGACGCTGGCCCCGTCCGTGGTCCGCTTCATGAAGCGTGAGGATTTCATTCGCTTTCTGGGTAGCTCCAGTGATGCCTTGGCCAATGTCATGCGAATCCTTAGCCTGGAGTACCAGCAGGCCCTGGAAAGCCTTAGGAACTTGGGATTGCTGAATACGGCGACAGCGCGAATCGCTCAACTTCTCCTGAATATCTGTGCCGATCCAGGGGAACAGAATGAAGCGGCCAGCGCCCGCTTCCTGCTGACTCAGGAACAGATTGCACAAATGACGGCGACTACGCGTGAAACTGTGACCCGCTTGCTCGTGCAGTTACGGCGTGATCGTGTGATTGCGATTCGCGGTTCGAATCTTGTTATCCGCGACCGCAACGCTCTCGAACGTTTGGCAAGTTGAGGGACTGTGACAAACATCACACGATGTATGTGACGTAGATCACATACCGTTGTGATATGCAACGCGCAACATAAACAGACCATTTGGACGTGATCGATGGTGCCTGCCCATTTCTACATGGCCGGCTCGGACGTGACTAAGCAGTTCAGGTTCGCCAGGTGCTCTGACCAGGCTTCCGGCGGTTCGCGCGTACGAACGGTGGCGCTTTGCCAGACCTTCCGGGGCCAGCCGGATGCCGCCGGGAATCGTCTTTCCCAAGCTTCCCATCGACATCAGGGTGCGTCTCACGGCACCACATTGACCGAGTTTGCTTTTGCGAAACCATCCTCGCGGACCGCCAGCAGGCGTCTGCTCCCCCAAAATCCACAGACTACCCACGTTGGAGGATTCAATGGCGAGTTCGAGACTCGTACAAATTGACTTGGACCAGGAACTGCAGGAGCGCCTGCGCGCCGAGCGCATCAAGCTGCGCCAGTTGGCTGGCTTAGATCAGCCGCAACATTTTCATCGCCCCATCGAGCGGGCCTTTACCGCTGAAGAGCGAAGCCGCGTCACCATCCTGTTCGGCGGCTTTACCTGGAAACACGAGGATTTGATTCGCGCCGTCTTCCAGGGCTGCGGTTACACGTGCGAGAAGCTCCCGGTCCCGAACGTGTCGGCTTTCCAGATTGGCAAGGAGTACGGTAATAACGGTCAGTGTAATCCAACCTACTTCACCGTCGGCAATCTGGTGCAGTATCTGCAATTCCTGGAATCTCAGGGCATTCCGCGCCAGCAGATTCTCGATAACTATGTCTTCTTTACTGCCGGGTCGTGCGGCCCCTGCCGCTTTGGCATGTACGAAGCCGAGTACCGCTTCGCATTGCAGAATGCAGGTTTCGACGGCTTCCGCGTCCTGCTGTTTAAGGATAGCGACGGCATCAAGGCCGCTTCCGGCGAGCCGGGCCTGAAGTTCACCATCGATTTCGGCTTCGGCATGCTGAACGCCATGCATCTTGGTGACGTCTTCAATGACTTGATCTACCAGATTCGCCCCTTCGAGGTGACCAAAGGCGAAACCGACCGCATCTTCCGCGAGGCGGTAGATGGCCTTTGTGAAGACCTCAAGAACCGCGATTCTTTCGAAATCGAGGAGCGCGCTCCCGCCTGGCTGAAGCCCAAGGTCGAGAAGAACAAGGTGCTGCGCAATACGTTCAACGTGTTGGGCAAATGGCACGAGCATATGTGGGGCAAGGACTATCTCAACGCGCTACATGCCGCCCGCGAGAAGATGGACACCATCGAGGTGGACCGCACGCGCGTGAAACCTTTGGTCAAGATCACTGGCGAGTTCTGGGCCCAGATCACCGAAGGCGATGGCAACTTCCACATGTTTGATTTCCTGGAGCGGGAGGGGGCGCAGGTCATGGTGGAGCCCATCGCGACCTGGGTGGCCTATCTCATGTACCAGGCCAAAGCGCATGCCAAAGAGAAGTGGCCGGTGAATCGTCCACATCGCAATCCCGAGTGGTACGAAATTAAGAAACACTTGGCGAACGAACTCGGGCTGCGCAAGCGCCTGCTCGGGATTGGATTCGGCGAGATCATGTGGAATTTCTTCTATCACCGCACCATCAAAAATCTCGGCGGAATTACGCATCACCTGGTTCCGCAGAAGGAACTCGCGGAGATGGCTCATCCGTTCTACAACCAGTTCGCCCGCGGCGGTGAAGGACACCTCGAGGTCGGCAAGAACGTCTACTACACCGTTCACCATCTCTGTCACATGGTGCTGGCCCTGAAGCCTTTCGGGTGTATGCCTTCTTCGCAGTCTGACGGCGTGCAATCCGCGGTGGTGAATAAATTCAAGGACATGATCTTCCTGCCCATCGAAACTTCAGGTGAAGGCGAGGTCAATGCCCACAGCCGAGTGCAGATGGCGCTTGGAGAAGCCAAGGTCAAGGCCAAGGCGGAATTCGAAACTGTCCTGAAGTCAACCGGCAAAACTCTGGAGGAGATCCGCGAATACATTGACGAACACCCGGAACTGAAGCGGCCCTTCTACCACGTGCCTCATCACGAGGGTATTGCCGGCACGGCGGCGCAATTCGTAGCGCACGTCAGCGATCGCATGGATTACAGCACGCGATTCTGGCGCCGTTCGCGGGTTCCCGGAATAGCGGTTCCGAACGCGGCCTAGCGGCTGCTGGCTGGAGGGCCGGCCGCCGCTCTCCAGCTTTATTCCCTGCGCAGCATAGCGAGTAACTCACGGGAGAGGTGTAATGCACGAGCATCAGGCACACGGACACGATCACAGCGCGAAGTTCCTGGTTGGACTGGACGTAGGTTCCACCACTGTCAAGGCGGTGATTGTGAATGCCGCCAATGACGAGATCCTGTGGCAGGATTACCAGCGCCACGACACTAAACAACCCGAGAAGACCCTGGAATTCCTGAAGCGCATGGAAGCCGAAGTCGGCATGAACAAGCACAACACTCGTATGTTCATGACAGGGTCGGGCGGCGGGAGCATCGCTGACCAGATCGGCGCCAAGTTCGTGCAGGAAGTCACCGCAGTCGCGCTGGCCGTTGAGAAGCTGCATCCCGAAGTTTATTCGGTGGTCGAACTTGGCGGTCAGGACGCGAAGATTATTGTTTTCAAGGATGACGAGGAGTCGGGACGCAAGAAGAAGATTCCTTCCATGAACGACAAGTGCGCCGGTGGCACGGGCGCAGTGATCGACAAGATCAATGCCAAGCTGAAAATACCCGCGCAGGAACTCTGCGAGCAGGGCTACCACGGCATCAAGCTACACAAAGTGGCAGGGAAGTGCGGCGTGTTCGCCGAGACCGATATCAACAGTTTGCAGAAAGTCGGCACGCCTCCCGATCAACTCATGGCTTCGCTCTTCGACGCTATTGTGCTTCAGAACCTTAGCGTTCTCACGCGCGGTAACACCCTCAAGCCCCACGTCCTGCTGCTCGGCGGTCCGAACAGCTTTATCAAGGGGATGCGCGAAGCCTGGCAAGCGAATATTCCTCGCATGTGGAGCGAGCGCAAAGTGGAAGTACCCGCGGGCGCGAAGCCCGAAGATCTGATCAAGGTCCCGCAGAACGCCCAGTATTTCGCCGCGCTCGGCGCCATTGAATTCGGCAAGGGCGAAGACGATTGTGTAGGTTGCTATCGCGGCTACGACCAGCTCGTGCATTACATCGAATATGGACGCCAGGAAGAAAAGGCCAAGTCGGGCGGCAAGGGCCTGGTCAGCGATCCCAAAGAACTCGATTTCTTCAGGGAGCAGTACAAGCGAAAGAAGTTTACGCCAGCAAGCTTTCAGAGAAACTCGACCGTGGGTGGCTTCATTGGCATCGATGGTGGTTCCACTTCGACTAAGGCCGTGCTGCTGAACGAAGACGGCGACATCCTTTGCAAGGCTTACCAGCTCTCGAACGGCAACCCGATCCAGGACACGATCGAGATGTTCGAAAACCTGCGCGGGCAGGTCGAGGCCCAGGGAGCCAAGCTCGAGGTCCTGGGGGTTGGCACAACCGGTTACGCAAAGGATATTTTGAAAGATGTTCTCAAGGCCGACGTCGCCCTGGTCGAGACCGTCGCGCACACAGAGTCGGCGCTGAAGTTCTACGACGATCCCCACGTCATTGTGGACGTCGGAGGGCAGGACATTAAACTTATTATCCTGCACAACGGCCGCGTTAAAGATTTCAAGCTCAACACCCAGTGCTCCGCCGGAAACGGCTATTTCCTGCAGTCCACGGTAGAAGGATTTGGCCTGAAGGTCGAAGACTACGCTGAGATGGCATTCTCAGCCCAGGCCATGCCGGTATTCGGATACGGCTGCGCCGTCTTCATGCAGTCCGATATCGTCAATTTCCAGCGGCAAGGCTGGCGCGCGGAGGAAATTCTGGCAGGCCTGGCTGCAGTGCTGCCCAAAAATGTTTTCCTTTACGTTGCCAGCATTCCGAACCTGGCTGCGCTGGGATCACGATTCGTTCTGCAAGGCGGCACGCAAAACAATCTGGCTGTCGTAAAAGCCGAAGTTGACTTCATCAACAATAGTTTTCGCGCTGCCGGTAAGCGGCCGGAAGTCATTGTCCACGAGCATTGCGGCGAATCCGGCGCCATTGGAGCAGGCGTCGAATCCGTCCGCTTGTGGAAAAATGGCGTTCGCACCACCTTCGTCGGTCTCGATGCCGTCCGCAGAATTGAATACCGCACTACCCGCAACGAGAACACACGCTGCAATTTCTGTAAGAACAACTGCCTGCGAACCTTCATCGACATCAAGACTGAAGTCCAGCCGGCGACCACCAGCTTCGTTTCACTCGCCTCTCTGGAGCCGCCCAAGCCGCGCAAGACGAAAGTGCCGCTGATGGAAGGCGAGCAGCGTCTTATCATCGCCACCTGCGAAAAGGGAACCGTCGAAGATGTTAACGAGATGAAAGACATCAAGGCCGGGCTCGACCAGGTCAAGGAGGCGAATCCCAGCTTTGTCGATATCGCCTCGCGCGAGGTTTTCCGTCCCACTAACGCCAAGAGTGTCGCCGATCCAATCCCGTCACGTGCCTGGACCAAGGCCGCGAAACAGCGTATCGCACTAATGCAGAACCGCAAGAATATCCGCATAGGCATTCCTCGGGTACTCAATGCCTACGTGTATTCCCCCCTGTTCAATGCTTATCTCGAAAGCCTCGGCGTACAGCCGGAAAACATTATCTATTCCGACTACACCAGTTCCGAGCTATACCGCGCGGGCGCCAGCCGCGGCGCGATTGACCCGTGTTTCCCGGCAAAGATCGGCATCTCGCATGTGTACAACCTGATCCAGGAGAAGCACCGCAAGAAGCCGCTGAACGTGATCTTCTTTCCCATGTACGACGTGCTCCACACCTCGCTGGTGAACATCGTCGGCACCAATGCGTGCCCGACCGTAACCGCAACCCCGGCAACCGTGAAAGCGGCCTTCACCAAGGAGAACGACGTATTTGGTGAAAACAACGTCGCCTACGTCGATCCCATTCTCAATTTCCAGGACCGCAAACTTTTCGCCTACCAGATGTTTAAGGCCTGGGAGGGCATTCTGGGGTTGTCGCAGGAAGAAAACGATCGTGCCGTCGAAGCCGGCTTCGAAGCGCTGACGAATTACGAGACCAGCATCCGCCGCCGTGCGCGCCAGGTGCTTGATCAACTCGAGCGTGAGGACCGTATTGGCATTGTCATGCTGGGGCGTCCTTATCATCACGATCCTGGCCTTAACCACGAGATCATGGAGGAGTTCCAGAAGCTGGGCTACCCGGTGTTCTCACAGCACACGCTGCCGATCGATGAAGACATGCTGGAGCGCCTGTTCGGCGAGGAAGTGCGCGCTGGGATAGTCAAGCACGCCCTTGACATCTCCGACGCCTGGAAGAACTCCTATTCCTGCAGTACGAACCAGAAGGTCTGGGCGGCGAAGTTTACCGCTCGTCACCCCAACCTGGTCGCGCTCGAGATTTCAAGCTTCAAGTGTGGTCACGACGCGCCCATCTACGGTGTGATCGAAGGCATTATCGAGCAATCCGGCACCCCGTACTTCTGCTTCAAGGACCTCGACGAAAACAAGCCCACAGGGTCGATCCGCATTCGCGTCGAAACTATTGACTACTTTCTCCGCCGCTACCGCGAGGACATTATTAAGCGCCGCAAAACGGAAGAAGAGATCAATGAGCGTCTGGCAGAGTACGAGGCCCAGCTACGGCAGAGCCTTTCCCAGGAGCAGCAGGCCATGGCGGCTGACTAGGACGCGTCTAAACACACCGACTCGCTCCTCGGCACCGCCGATATTGTAATAGTGCCGCCGTTTTGTGCTGAGCAGGATAACGTTTTGAACTTTCCTGCTCAGCGTTCCGCTCATTTGCAGGCATTACCTGAATACCCTCTCACTGCGCTCAATGACTTAAACTGCAAACTTTTGTAACTCACCGGGCCCGGGCTGCCGCTGTGTTTCTTATCCAACCTGTAGAATATTGAATTAACAGTTCACAACCGTTTTGACTCAAATTCCCATAACCAGGCGTAAGTTTCTGATCGGAGGGGCGGCTATCGTCGGTCTCGGCGGACTCGCTTGTGCGGCCCCGATGGCCGAAGCCGAGCGTCCCCAACTGCGACGCTACGAAGTACCGCTACGCCGGCTGCCCGGGGAATTCCACGGATTCACCATCGCGCAGTTGAGCGATTTTCACTACGATCCCGTTTTTTCCGTCACCCCTATCAAGGCGGCAGTCGAGATGGTAAACGGCCTCAATGCTGATCTCGTCGTGCTCACGGGTGACTTTATTACAACTCCTCTGGTTGACGTCGCGGGAATCGGGGCAAGAGAAGCCAAGCAGGTCGCCCCGTGTGCCGAACTCCTTTCCAACATACGCTGCCGTAATCCGCTGCTCGCGGTTCTGGGCAATCATGATTACGCTTTCGATCCCGAGTTTGTCACCAGGGTTCTGCAATCGCGCGGCATCAAGGTCTTGCGCAACGCCTCGCACGCTGTCGAACGAAATGGCGCTCGCCTCTGGGTTGCCGGCGTTGACGATGTTCTATACAAGGCCGCGCGTCTGGACCAGACTCTCAAAGAGATTCCAGCCACCGAGGCGACCGTTTTGTTGTGTCACGAACCCGATTATGCGGACTACTCAGCCAAGTCGCCCATCGATTTACAGCTTTCCGGACACTCTCATGGTGGACAAATCCGTTTGCCTCTGATCGGCGTGCCCTACCTGCCTCAGTTGGCGCGCAAGTATCCCTGGGGTATGCGGCAGATTGGTAACACGACGCTCTACACTAACTGCGGCATCGGAACTATTCGTCTGGCTATGCGCTGGAACTGTCCGCCAGAGGTAACACTCTTCACCTTGCGTGCCGGGGATGGCTCTCCCCGTCTGCTTTGACCCGCAACAAAAAAGAGCGGCGCGGGGCCGCTCTCTTTTCAATCAGCCTTAAAGAATCTTCCCGTCAGTATTCCGGGGCGATCTGCCAGCCCTTATCGCCCTTCGCGAACGCCAGCACCGCTTTGGTTGGTTCGTTGTGATAGAAGTTCGCGCCATAGTGATCGATGAGCGTCGAACGGTCCCAGGTATTGAAGCTCTTGACCATAGTCCCGCTCGCGTCGAACAGATCGCCCATTTTGTTGGTTTCCCACTTCCAGGTGAACTCCACGTTTGCATGACCAGTTCCCGTCATCGTGATCTTCGTGATGTTCATCAGTTTTCTCTCCGCCAGCGGTACAACGTAAAGATCTGTGCCATCCTTATCTTTCGATTGTCCGATGCCCTTGATTTCCGACAACCAACTCTTACCCTTGTCGGTTAACTGCACTGGCGTCTTCCATCCCTGGTCTTTGCCGATCTTGATCAGGCCGGCTTTTTCCATCAAGCGATAATTGGGATCGTGCGGTTTCTCGGCCACGCTCGCCTTCACCAGGCCCACCGCGAAATGCGTCGTAACTGGTCCCAGGGCCGCCATGGACGCCGCCACTTGTGGCGTGGCCTGCTCTTGCGTGAGCACCTCTCTGGCTTGCAGCAGGTAGTAAACGGCCATGCCCGCAATGGCGACAATCAGGGCAACGATCAGAAGCAATGGCACCACCGAACCCTGCTTCGTTTCCATTTCCAACTCTTGCTCAAACATGGGTCCTCCGCGGTTCGCGTCACTGGCATGTCTGCGACTGCCTGACAAAATTTTCCGGCTAATGCTCATAGAACGATGTGATCTGGCTCACAACCCGGAGTTCTCCTGTCACCCTGCGGATACCTCCTGAGATTAGTGGAACGGAATCGATTTTTTGGAACAGGGACCCGGCGTCTCCTAGCCCTTTCGTTTGTGGGCAACACCGCTGACGCCCTGAATGCTGCAACATCTTGCACCCTCGTCCGCCAGAAACGAAGTCTTTCGATTGTAAGCTCTTGAAAAATAATGCCTTTGGGCGTACCGCCTTGGTAGCACGATTGCCACTTCAACCCGTGATGCTGATGCGGCTATGACCTGGGAACGGGTTCAGAGCATGAGAAAAATCTGGCAGACAACGTGGTGGACATTGCTGATATTGGCGATGAGCACGGTTGCCGTATCTGCCGCCGCAAGCCCATCTCGACAATCGCGATCCTTGTTGCACCCGCCCGAGGTAGTGACCACAGCGACGATCCGCGACGCGGAATTCGCCGACCTGCCACACCTGGTGATACCCGATGAATGTGAGCGCACTCAACTACCGCGCGCGCTGGCCACTCCCAATCCATTACTGGGCTTTACCGAGCCCGATGCGCGTATTACGGTGAGCTTCATTGTGGGCACAGACGGTACTGTTCAAAGTCCGCTGATCCTCGAAGGAACCGGCTCCCCAGAGGACGAGAGTGTGCTACAAACCATACGATCGTGGCGCTATCGCCCCGCCACCTGCAATGGTGTACCCATGGAAGCCGAAGGCAGAATCGAGTTTTCCAGCCGCTGATTGGGATAGAATGGCCCTTACGGGAGTGGCGTTGTGCCGGAACGAAAGTTCTCACCTGAGCCTTTGCGGGATCCCTCCTCGAAGCAACGAAGCGAGCCCGGAAGCCTAGCTCCACATCGAGGGAGTTCTTCGCCAGGGCCGAGCGAGGCGAACCATCTCAACAGTCGCCAACGAGCGATTTCAGCCGCGCTGCAGGCGATCCAGGATTTGGGCTTCGAGAGCGATGTCCGGCAACCGCCTCGCGCTTCGGGATTGCCCAGTTGGGAAAATACCTCAATGTCTATTTGCACTTTTTGCGGTCACACCAACGACCAAGGCAACAAGTTCTGCGGGCTCTGCGGTACTCCGCTGCCTGAAGGAGCGCTTCGCCGGCAGCCTGCTGCCAAGGCCGACCCTGCGGCGGTGAAACCGGCGCACGGTGCGGCGCCGCAGCCTTTGCCCCCTGCTACGGCGAAAGAAGACGCCGCCGGACAGCACCATTACCATCATCATTATCATCACCACTTCTTTCCAAACGATGTCGAGAGTGGAATGGATGTTGGCGTTCGCGCTGCTTCGGGCGCATCGAGAGATCTGACCCCTGCTCGCGCCCCGCTCAGCGGACCGGCAATGAGCCGCGGCGAAGCCACTATTCGCAAGATCACCCAAGATTTGGCGCTTGCCTGCAATACCAAGCAGTTGAACGACCTGGTCGAGCTTTACGCTCCCGACGCTGTGCTCTTGCGATCCAACTTCGCGCCGATTCGGGGGAGCGCCGCCATCCGCGAGTTTTTTGTGGGTCAGTTGGAGGCCGGCCTTGGCGAAGTGGAAATGGAAACCATTCGCGTCGAGTTATACGGAGACGCGGCTTACGAATCGGGACGTTGCAAGATGCTGGTTCCGTCCGCCGCTGGCAAGCGACGTGAAGACCGCGGCAAGTATCTGATCTTCTATGCGCGCCAGAAAAACGGCGACTGGAAGGTGATGTCGGACTGCTGGGCCAGCGATCTCAGTCTGCCGCTTGCAGCCGAGGAGCCCGGCAAAGCCGCTGCTGCCGTCCGCAAGCCCTGATTGGGTGCGTTTTCAGCCGAATTCCACTCCCACGTCCCTGAGCTCTTTCGTTAGCTGCTCCACGCTTTTCATCTCGATGCCGTGCATTCCCAGCCTTCGCGCGGCGTCCACATTCAGCGGCCGGTCGTCGATAAAGCAGCACTGTTCCGGGGATTGCTGCGTGATCTCAAGCGCGAGCCGGTAAATACCTTCCTCGGGCTTACGCATTCCGACAAAGCAGGAACTTACGAAAAGGTCAAAAATTTCCCGCAGCCCGAACCGGTCGATGCGATAGATGTTCAGGTCCGTCGATTCGTTATTGATCGTGCCCATCAGGTAACGGCAACTCGCTGCCAATTTCCGCGCCACCGCAATCGAGTTCTCGTTTGCTTGCGACAAATCAAAAACATATTTTTTGAACTCTTCGCGGCTGAAGGGTCGCGAGCGATAGAAGACGGTGTGGTCCAGGTATTCGTCGAAGCCGATCTTTCCCCGTTCCAGTGAGGACACCAGCATTTCGTGACGGTCGTGAAATTCTTCACTGTCGAGTTGGAATTTTTGCAACGTTTTCTCGCGCTGGCTCCGGTCCCAGGCATTCGTAAGAAGCACTCCACCGAGGTCCCAGAAAATCGCGCTGATATTGGCCAAGCAGCCCTCCCGTTGAATCGCGGAAATATCTAGGATTCCGACGCATCCTGCAGGGTTTCACAACTTCATGGATCCGCCCAAAACCGAGAATGCGAACCGTGAACCAACGTGGAAAAAAGAAAAGGGGCGGCTTGTCACTGACGCCGTGTGGCGGAAATTAGTGTGCTTTAGCTTTCTCGCGCAGCCAGGGTGGCGTATACCCCGGGGGCAGACCTTTTTCGGCGAAAGGAAAAGCGTCGGGGTTCGCTAGTTCGATTCGGCCATCCGGCATGAGCTTGTAAGGGTGCCCGCTGGGATCAACCGGGATACCCCGCAGTACGCCGGCTGAGACGAGGGCGAAAAAACTCGGCGGCAATGTGCCCGTTACTGCCTTGTATTGCCGAACTATATTCTCGAGATTCGTGATTTCCTCGTCTACCTGCAAAGCCTTCAAGTGGTACATGGCATTCGAGCGGATGTGCTCATCCTGGGTATTCTGGTAAGTAGTGACCCACAGCATCCGAGCGGTATTAAATTCACCCGCGTGGGTCGCCATCTGTGCCGCCAAAACCTTTAGAAACGGATGCGCGTTGGGGACCTGCGATCCGCGCCGAAACGCGTCCGCGGCGGCCGCGTAGTCTTTCTTGTCCATGTAGTAGATGAACCCAAGTTCGTAATACAGGTGCCAGTCGTCCGGATTCTGTTGAATTCCGTAATTCATCAGTTCGATGGCCTTCTCCGGCATGCCCGCCCCGTTCGGCGGCTTAGGCGCCAGGAAATTGGCGCCAAACTGGTACGCCACGACCAGGTGCGGATCGAGCGCCGTGGTGATTTGAAGCAGGGGCGCAAGCAGGTCGAATCGTTGCGAACGCTGGTCTAGCTTGTTGCCGAAATACTGAACCGCGCGCGTCCAGTAGATGTCCGCCAGCAAGCCTTCGTACCCAAGGCTGAGCCGCTTCAGGAGTTTGGGAGACGTGATGTAAAGCGACTCCTCGAGAGTCGCGTTCGTGCGCATTTGATCGACTCTGCGCAACAGCAGTATGGAAACTGCCAGGGAGGTAGCCAGAATCGAGCCAGTGATCAGGGTCAGTCGCCGTGAAATCACTTTAAATCCCGCTGCTCGAAAATCAACACCGCTCCGCATAAAACTGCTACCGCGTACGTTAGCGCGTAAGCTGTGTTGTAGAAGATGAGATGTCCTGCTACCCCTTGGCCATGTGCAACCGAGCTGACAATATTCAGCGCCGAAAAATTAGGCACTAGATATGCTGCGCCAGTAGCCAGCCACCGGCTCACTCCATGTGCCATTGCGGCGAATCCTCGCAGGTCCTCCGCAAAACTGCCGATCACGAACAGGGCAAAGGCGAATACTGCCGATAGCAGTGGCGACGAGAACGATGAAAACAAGAGCGCCAGTGCGCAGATAATCAGGAACTCAAGAATGATGAAATACAGCGCCACCAGGACCCAGGCATCCCCTTTTGCAAAATGGTGCGCCACGTAGAGCAGAGCGCCAAACACACCGATGGCCATGAAAAAAGTATTTACCACCAGCGTGCCGGCCAGTCCCAGGAACTTACCAAAGATGAATTCCCAGCGCCGTACCGGGCGCGAGAGGACCGTGTATAGCGTACGTTTCTCGATTTCTTTGGACACCAGCCCGATGCCAATGAAGATCGCGATCACCACCCCAAACAGCGAGACCGCTGTAAGCCCCAGGTTGATAACCACCAGCTTTTCGATATCAATGGAAATCTGTCCTACCAGGATTGCAGCCCCCGAAAGCAGCACGGCGAACGCGATCAGGTTGTAGAGCACGCGGTCGCGCACCGCTTCGCGAAAAGTGTTGCGCGCGATATGCGCAATGCTGGAATTCATGCCCGCACACCTTCCGCCTGCTCGACGGGTTTTATCTTTTGCACGAAATAATCTTCCAGCGACGCCCGAACCGGCACCATCGAGATCAGCCGCACCCCTTCCCTGCGCAGCGCGTCCAAGGCCGTATCCTGCTTGTCCTCTGCCACCAGAGCGCGAATTGTGTCGCCAATGATGTGGCATTCGGCGCCGAGTGACTGCAACGCGAAAGGCACATGCTTTCCTTGCCAGATGAATTCCACTCGACCATGCACCGTCGAAGTCAGGTCAGCTACCGCTCCCACCCCGCGCAACTCTCCATTGTGGATGATTGCCACTCGATCGCAGAGCGCTTCCGCATCCGACAGGATGTGAGTCGAAAAGAACACGGTCTTTCCTTCTCGCTTCAATTGTTCCATTAGGTCACGCACCTCGCGTCGTCCCATGGGATCAAGGCCCGACATCGGCTCGTCGAGAAATACCAGCTTGGGTTCGTGCAGGATCGCCTGCGCAATTCCTACGCGCTGCAACATGCCTTTGGAAAACTTTCTCAACTGTACGTTGGCCGCGTCCGGCAATCCCACGCGGTCCAGCACTGTCCTCACACGCTGCTTGCGATCGCCACCCGGCACGCCAGAGAGCTGTGCGTAGTACTCCAGCAGTTCGCTAGCAGTCAGGTAATCGTAAAAGTATGGCTGCTCGGGAAGGAATCCAAGTTGAGCTTTGACTGCGGGATCAGACCAGTTCCTGCCCAGGATTCTCGCCGATCCGGATGTCGGGTAAATTAGGCCCATTAGCAGCTTCAGTGTCGTGGTCTTGCCGGCTCCATTCGGACCGAGAAAGCCGAATATCTCGCCGTCTGCCACCTCCAAATGCAGAGGACGAAGCGCCTGCCTGGGCCGCTTGCGCCAGAAGCCGACGGCGTAGGTCTTTTCCAAACCTAGGATTTCAATGGCTGCCATACATGTGAACTCAGGAGGCCGACTAAAAAATTATATGCAAGATCAGGGCAGGAATGGGGTTACCTAGGTCATTCTTCGCGGCCCTGGGCTCGCGCCGGGCGAATGGCTAACATATACATCTCGCCGTACTCATTCCGGATCACCTCGAAACCGGCCGTAGATCCGCTGCGCTTTTACCATCCAAATCACGATTGGCGCTGCCTGAATCTAGATGTGCTTTGGCATTCGCGAGCCCATCGGCGGCGCCGGGGCTTCCTGGGTAGAACTGCAGTTCCTTTTCGTACTGATTTACAGCCGCATTCCACTCACTTAGCCCTGCATAGGCGCGCGCCATTGCGGAATGGTATCCCGGAGAGTCGGGAAATAACCTCTGTCCTTCTTCCAGCACCTGCAGCGCTTCCGGGTAGTGACCGGTGGCAATTCGTGTGAGCGCAAGATAGTAGAACTGGTCCACGTGTGGCGGCCCTATCGCCAAAGCGCGAATGTAATAGCCCTCCGCCCGGGCGTAATCCCCGAGGTAGTAAGCGTCTTCGCCCGCGGAACTCAGCGCCGGCGCGGAATTTGGATCCAGTTCGACCGCCTGCTGCGACGCCATAAATGCGGCCTCGAATCTTCGCTGCTTCACCATTTCGGACGAGAAGTTGAGCTTGGCAAGAATGTTGCGCGGAGCGACGAGGAAGCCACGGGCGAATAAAGCCTCGTCATTCTGCCAGTATAAGCATTGGCGGTAGGTGGCAAGGCCGAGGATGCCGATCAAAAGTGCGGCCACTCCCAATTCCACAGTACGCCGTTTTCTACTCCCCGTTTTCGGGAACAACGCGCACCAGCCGTATCCCATCAGGATCGCCATGGCTACCGAGGGAAGGTACACATAGCGATCATGCACCGCCTCGTAACGCGACATCACCAGGGAGACCGCTAATGCGGGTGCAAGCGTGAGCACAAGCCAAGTGCCCAAGAAAAGCGGTAGATTTAACTCCGTTTTCCGTGACCACCACCACAACCCGAACGCCACAATCGCCAGCACAACGACTGGAACAAATAGGTTGGGCACGCTCCAGCCATTCGCGTAAAACACGTCGTAGAAAGGACCTAAGCCCATCGGAGCGAGCAATTGCGAAACGTAGAAGTACAGGATATTCGGAAGCGTGAATACGGCGGTTCGCATGGGAACATCCGAAACGCGATGCGCGAATCCATGCAACACCCCAGACCTGAGCGCCAGATATCCTGCGCACACGCCAGCGTAAGGAACCAGGAGTATCGCTAATCTGCGGAGCCTCGCTCCCCAGGCTTGTGTGCTGGTTGCACTTGAACTTGCAGGCTCAGGCCGCCGCGGAAACCAGAGTTCATAGGCCGCGATCACGCCCGGCAGTACGATCGCCGACTCCTTGGCCAGCATCGCACATACGTAAAGCGCGCATGAGGCGGCTAGCCAGGCGCTGCGCTGAGTGCGTTCGCGGTACTCCAGGTAACTCAGGAACGCTGCCAGGAAAAACACGCTGCACAGTGGCTCCGTGACTCCTGAGATCCAGGCCACCGCTTCCACGTGCGACGGATGAACGGCGAATATTGCGGCGGCAATTACCGCAGCATAAGGATGGTCCGGTAGCAACTTCCGCCCCAGCACAAACACGAGGACCGTCGCCAGCACATGCATCAGAATGGTGCTGAAGTGCCAACCCGCAGCCGAAAGTCCGAAGGCCTCATAGTTACCCAGCAGCCACGCCAGGAACAATGGTCGATACAGATTTTCGGGCTGACCCGGCATTTGCGCCCAAACTTGTTGCGTGAAATAGGACGGAAGGAAGCGCGCTTCCTGAATGCGAGGATTGTTCTGCACCTGCATTACGTCGTCGTACACATATCCAAATCGGAGGGTCACCCCGTAACAGACGAGCGTGAGCAGCACCACCGCTGCCAGCCAGAGGTTTCGGTTTCCCTTCTCAGGGGCAGGAGATTGGGGCGTGGGCGACATCGAAAAGTGGACCGTAGTGAGCCGGGAGAACTCGGTAACTCAACTTCACTATACCGAAGACCATGGGTTACTAAGAGTATCTTTGGTAATGATAGAAACGTAAAGACGACCGCCCGAGGCTCATGTCCTAGAGCCCAAAAAAAGCAGGAGCAGCCAACAAGTTGGCTGCTCCCTGGCTATGTACCCTCCCCCTGAGTACAACGCCAAACCTTTCATGACTTGCCGCCTATTGCGCGGCCAGGCAGCTCCGGCCCCTTATTGCAGCGGCCCCAGGGCCATGCATGCTGCATGACTGCCCACCAGAGCTCCGGTTGGTTCTACTCGTACCACGCTGTCTTCATCCGAGCAGAATGTGCGAGCTCCCGTATAGTTCACGCTCATGGGCCGCGCGGCCGCGTAATAATTCATGTTGACACCCGCTACCGTGCCACCGCCCGCTCCTGAGTACATATAGCCGCTCTTGCCGCTTCCAGCAGGCTGTCCGTTCTGCGCAATGATCTCGTCAACCAGGCAAGCGTTAGTCGGGCCGGGAGTCGCGCATTGCGCCGCAGTGCCACCGAGATCAGAGAGTGCCGTCGCGTATCCCGTTGTTGGATACGTAGACCGGTACGTGACCTGCGCCGAGTTGATCGTGCGAACGCCGCTGGCGGCCGAAGATTCGTTGGCAGCCATACGCGCGCGCAGCAGGTTCGGGATTGCGATGGCGACTATAATCAGAATGATCGCCACCACAATCAATAGTTCGATTAATGAAAAGCCTTTGTCAGTTCTCATGAACTCTTCCCCAAGCTCGTGTGCTGATCTGCCCATTTCCACCAAGGAGTCACTTACATCGATAGCATCCAACGGGCCACTCGGCTTTGCTTTTAGACAATAGTCATGATTTGCAAATACCTGATTCATCAGTCCTTATAGTCGAGGAGCGATGCTGCTGTTCCTAACCGCGAATTACTGCTACCGGAGTGACAGCATTTGTCAGTCGTTGCGACATTCCGCGTGCTTGGAACGAGCAGATGGAAGCGTCTTCACGAATTCCTTTGCAAAATAAAAAAGCAGAGGATCTCTCCTCTGCTTTGGTCTTCGGACGACTGCCGCAACAACCCGATTATTGGTTGAGCGGGTTCAAAGCCTGGCAAGCGCCGTAGCCGCCGGCCACTGCGCCCGTGGGATCCACGCGGACCACCGCATCTTCGTACGCGCAGAAGCTGCGGATACCGGTCTGGTTGACCGTGATGGGCGTGCCGGTAGCATAGTAGTTGGTGTTGACGCCGCCTACCGCTCCGCC
>DASRFR010000028.1:0-4692 GCA_035651455.1 Terriglobales bacterium | reverse complement strand
TTCGCGGGGATTCAGATCATCGCTTCCCGCCAAGTGCGCGTGGGAGATTACATCAAGCTTTCTTCCGGCGAAGAGGGCTACGTGACCGACATTCGCTGGCGCAACACTACCATTCGCGCCCTGCCCAACAATATGATTCTGATCCCCAACTCTAAGCTGGCGTCTACCATTACGACCAACTACTACATGCCCGAAAAGGAGATGTCGGTAGGAGTGACCGCGGCGGTTGCGTACGGCAGCGACCTTGAGCAGGTGGAACGCGTCACGCTGGAAGTGGCGCGGCAGACACTTCGCGACGTGCCGGGCGGGGTTGCGACTTATGAGCCCTCCCTGCGCTATAACCGGCTGGCCGATTCCAGCATTCAGTTCAGCGTAAACCTGCGCGGCAAGGAGTTCACCGATCAGTACCTGCTCACCCATGAGTTCCTCAAACGCTTGTACCGGCGCTACCAGCAGGAGGGAATCGAGATCCCATTCCCCGTACGCACCGTGTACCTTAAAGGAACTGAAGAACGGCAGAGAGGTGCCGGGGCAGGCAAAGACTGATTCTCAGTGGACGGACGCAACTGGCCAAGCGAATACTGGTCCTGGTAGAGAGATGGTAGGAGAGAGAGGATTTGAGTTCCCTCGGCTCCTTTGTCATATTCCCCTGACGTCGCGTATTCCGGCACCGCTCGCCGTCTGGCCTCCTTCTGCAGATGAGCACCTTGTTCTTTCGTGAAGAGCAGGTCTCCCGTTGCCGCATGGCGCAGATCTGCGCCATACCAGTCGGCAGTCATGATTCCGCTTCTCTGATGAGTATTGGAGCCGAGCAGCAGGTGACCAATCTCGTGTGCAGCCACGCAGCCCAGGAGCACAGCGAGGCTGATGTCTGGATTTGCGGCCGCCAGACGCTCAACTCGCCGGGAAAAGATATACGCGTTTGTGCCCTGTGAGCCATCTTCCGGCACCAGCGCCAGGCCGAAGGCGTTCTTCGGCAGTCGCGAGCGGCGGTCCACGTTGTCGGGCACGATCTTCAGTACCAGAGCCGCCCGGTGCAGAGGGCGCCGGCAACGGGGGTACGCATTTCTATCCTCCGCGCGGATAGGACATTCGACCCATTCCATTTTCAGTCCAGCCTTGCCGAGCACGTACTCCGAAGTTTGCATTGCAGATACAAGGTGCTCCCTGGGGAGGGAGCCGTAGTTGTACAACCGAACCTCAATTGTGGGGTTATCCTGCTCGGCTGCCAGTATTTGCATTGGGAAAAGCGTTGCTGCTAAAGCCACGCTTGCTGCCAGGAACCAGGATCGCCGCATCGGACGTCACCCAGCGCGGTTGCGCGATGACCCCGAAAATCGGCCACTTCGGCGGGTACCTCAATGCATCAGCGGTGAACCCGTGGTGGATTCTTTGTGAACATCAAAAGCTCAGTAAATCAGCAGCTTGCGCGTCCTGGTAAACGCTGGAAGGAATCGCTTGCAGGTCCTGCCTGCAATTTGGGTTCAGTCCAAACAGGAGTAAACTCGGCACGGCAGGGGCGTTATGCACCAACCGGCGGCCTTAAACCGTGTGCTCCGTTTCGGTGCGTTCGAACTGGACGTGTCTGCGGGCGAACTGCGCAAGGATGGGGTTCGCATCAGACTTCAAGGCCAACCTTTTCAAGTACTTTGTATTCTTCTGGAGCGCGCCGGGGGAATCGTTGCCCGAGACGAACTACGCCAGCGTTTGTGGCCTGAAGGAACATTTGTCGATTTTGAGCACAGCCTGAACACCGCGATCAAGAAGCTGCGGGAAGGTCTGGGCGACGATGCGGATAATCCGCGTTTTGTGGAAACCATCGCGCGACGAGGATATCGCTTCATCGCCAATGTTGCGATACCGGCGGCAACGCCATCAGCCCCGCCCAGGGCTTGGCCAAGGCTGTACGGAGCGAGGAACGCTGTCTTAGCCGGATCAGCGGCGTGTGCTCTTGTGCTGCTTTTTTTGTACTACAGCCATTCGCTCAGTTCCAAAGCATCGCAGCCGACGATAATCCCTGTGGTCACCAACGTCGGCGAAAAATTTACTCCAAGCCTGTCGCCTGACGGCCAGCGTTTAGCCTTCGCGTGGAACGGTGGGACCGGCTCTGAGTTCAGCTTATATGTGAAACTCGTCGGGACTGAGGAACCCCTGCGGCTGACCAAGCAGCCGTCAATCGACTTCAATCCGGTTTGGTCGCCCGATGGCCGCTACCTCGCATTCTGTCGGATCATGGGAGGCGAAACAGGCATTTACGTCATCCCCGCATTGGGTGGCGCTGAGCGCAGGGTGCGCAAAACCCTTTGGGAGGAACGGGAGTTCTACGAAGTTTTTTGGAACGCCGATCGCCTCTCGTGGTCACCCGATGGGAAATCTCTCGCGTTTTCTGATCGCGCATCGCGTGACGAACCTGCTTCTTCTATTTTTCTGTTATCGCTCGATTCCCAGGAGGTTCGCAGACTTACCGCGCCGATGCGTTCCAGCGGTGATTTCCACTCTGATTTCTCCCCAAGTGGCCAAACATTGGCATTCGTAAGCCTGCGTTCGAGGGGTGATTTCAATCCGGAATTCTCCCCCGATGGCCAGACTTTAGCTTTCGCCAGAATTTCGCAAGGCGTGCAATCAATCTACACAGTAGCGGTTGCGGGAGGAGAGGAAAAACGTCTCAAGTCGGGGGTGACATACAACTGGGGTTTAGCCTGGGCTCCCAACGGCCGCGACCTCGTTTTCGCAAACGCTGGGTGGTTGGCTGAGGATGGTTGGCTTTGGAAGATTTCCCTTCGTGGGAACGAGCCACAACGACTGCAATTCGGGCAGGGGGGAGTGGAACCCTCGATTCGAGGGAACCGGTTGGTCTACGTGCGCCAGATGGCGAATCTCAACATCTGGACAAGGAAGCTGAGGTCATTGCTATCGGCCAGTCCTCCCGATCGGCTGATCTCTTCCACCAGGATGGAAAGCGGTCCTCAGTTCTCGCCCGATGGAAGCAGAATTGTTTTTGAATCCACCCGCAGCGGCGCCAATGAAATCTGGATGTGCCGAAGCGGCGGGAGTGGCCTCATTCAGTTGACCCACTTCAACTCTCACAGTGGAACCCCGCGTTGGTCACCCGACGGACAACAGATTGCTTTCGACTCTCGCGTAGCGGGGCAGGCAGACATTTATGTGATGGATTCCCAGGGCGGCCCGCCTCGCCGGCTTACCAGTGAGCCCTCGAGTGAAGTTGTGCCAAGTTGGTCGCGAGACGGGCGCTGGATATATTTCGCGTCGAATCGCACCGCGGGCTGGGAGTTATGGAAGATGCCTTCGACGGGCGGACCGGCGGTGCAAGTGACGCATAATGGTGGATTTGCCGCTTTCGAATCCCCTGATGGCAAATTCCTGTTTTATGCAAAGGGTCTGAACGTTCCCGGACTTTGGCGCATTCCGGTAAGCGGCGGCGAGGAGACCGAGGTTATACGCTCTCTGGAAGCAGGCTACTGGGGCTACTGGGCCGTGGTTGAGAGCGGAATCTTCTACCTCGACACGACGACGAAACCCGCAATCGCATTCTTCGACCTCACTACCCATCGCGCTACGCGAGTGTTCGATCTGGAGAACCGTCCCGGCAGGGAAGCGGCGGGATTGGCGGTTTCTCCGGACAAAATGACAATCCTCTATACACAACTGGATGCGCTGAATAGTGACATTGTTCTCGTAGAGAACTTTCGATGAGCTGAAACGCGCCCGGCGTGCACGTGTCAGTTGAAACTGGCGAGGCAACGCCAACGGCTGAACCGGCTAGGCGGGATTGAATCCGACACGCCACCGTGCCGACCCTTCCCCGCCTCCCCTGCGCGCGGCTCGTGAGCGGGCTGCGAGCACAACGACGGGGCTAACACGGTATACCGCGAGAATACGAGTAGTTGTCCCACAGTGGTTGACATTTGCATACCGTGAGAGTACCTTGCCCGGCGCCGGGTGCTTACCTGTTTGCACCCCAACATTCCTGGCCAGGAGTCCGATCCCATGCGCGCGAGTTTTCGCCATCTGTTGCTTTCGCTCGTCGTGGTTTGTTTGACTTCCGCGATTGTCGCTCAAACCGGCACCAGTTTCACCCTGCAGGGCACAGTGACGGACTCCACCGGAGCTGTCCTTACCAATGCGAAGGTAACTGTCAGGAACATCAGCCTGGGCATCACCCGCGTGGTTCAAACCGACGGCAACGGGCACTATCTGGTCGCTGCTCTGGATCCGACCGGCACGTATGAGATCAAGGTCGAACGCGACGGGTTCGCTCCACAGACGAAGACCGGAATGACGTTTCTTGCGAATACTTCGCCGGCGGTCAATTTTGAACTGCGCCCGGGAAGCGTTTCCGAGCAGGTCACGATTACTGAGGAAGCGCCCCTCGTGGCTACCACCAAGTCCGATGTGGACCACATCATGGACGAGCGCAAAGTGAGCGAGTTGCCGGTGAACGGCCGCAATTTCTTTTCTTATGTAGCGTTGGCGCCGGGCGCAGTGGCGGTGGGCGGCGGTAGCGGGAACCTGACCCTCAATGGTCAGGGCCGGCGACAGTTGACAATTCTGGCTGATGGCGTGACCAACCAGAACCGCGAGATTCGAACTCTTTCCGGCGATCTCGCCGGCGCCAACGGATCGTTCTCGCTGGACGTCGTGAAGGAAGTGCAGGTGGTCACGAACAATTTT
>DASRFR010000027.1:0-8796 GCA_035651455.1 Terriglobales bacterium | reverse complement strand
GTGGTGCTGGGATTGCATGCCGACACGGTGCCCCAGCGATTTCCCTGACGATCATAAGCGTAATTGAATGCCTGCCCAGTTTCACTGGCAGACGACAGGCGATTGAAGTCGTCGTACGTGTATGTCCAGTTTCCGTTTTGGGTGTCGTTTGCGGTCGAGATCGTGCCGTTTCCGTTGTAGTTCAGCCCGAAACTATATGCCGAGCCATCGACAATTCCTGTGAGGCGGCCCCAGCGGATTGCTGAGCAATCTCGCTCAGATCTGTTGCTCCGGCGGATCTAGTGCGAACGTGACGATCAACTGCACCTTGCACTTCGACTGTTAAATCGAACACTGTGCTGTCGGATGTAAGGTGGATACCGAGGTTTGCGAGATCTCTTTCCCAATATTTGCTACGCGACGCCTGAGCTATCCGTGTCAGCAAATAGAACGTGTAAGCAACGCCGGAGTCGCGCGCAGCTCTCGCCAGGCTCTGTTGGCTTGCTTCGAGGGTCTCCGCAGCAATCGTGTCGATGTAGAACTCAGGACCGACAAAACGGCCAGCGAGTCCGGCTCCCATGATTTTCTCGACTAGTTCATTCCACTTCTGCGTTTTCGGAAGCTGGCCGAGACGAGTATGTCCCACTACGAGATCTCCAATCCGCAAAGTCCTAACGCCAGGACTAAGTAACCTGCTGACCCTAATGTGCTGTCTTACGGGGCCCGACCAATGGACAGATACGTCCCGAGAAAAGGGTACGACATGCTACATCGAACCGATAACGAAAGGAAGAATTTATTGCGGGTTTCGCGTCAGATTACTCGCGCAACTCGCACTGCGCGAGTATGCGAATACGCCGTCTCATCTATGCATAAAGACTGACTAAGTCAGCAATTTTCACTCGCTGCCGCAGGGTAGAAAGTTGAGCGAACGCCACGGCGAAGCCCAAACTTCCCGCTCAGGGAACTTATGGCGTTCGTAAGGGAAGAAGATCTGGCGATGGCGACCCCGCCCCGAAACGGGGATGCCGATCGCCACCTCCCTGAAGGTTTCGGCCAATTGGTAACCCGCCGTGTCGACGAACTCCGTGCCCATCCGAGTTACCTTCGCCACGGTCTCTCAGTTAGCGCCTCTCAGCTATCCGCTATCAGCGCCAAATGCAAAAGTGCCTTTCAAGATCCCATCGTCGTCACCCGGGACCGCGTCGTCCTTGACGGTTATGCCCGGTGGGCAGCAGCCCGTCAACAACATCGCGAAGTCTTGCCGTGCATTGAGTACGACCTGACTGAAGAAGATGGCCTGGAACTGTTGTTGCAACGGCATCGGCGACATGCGGGCCTGAACCCCTTTCTCCGAATACTTCTGGCATTGGATTTGGAACCCTCGTATCAGGAAAAAGCTCGGGCAAACCAGAAGGCGGGAGGTCAAAAGAAGGGTTGGTCAACTTTGACCAAAGCTCAGAAGGTGGTTGTTCGCTCCCAGATCGGCGCCGCAGCAGGAACCTCCACCGGCAGCGTTACCAAGGTCAAGCAGATCCTCATCAGTGTTCAGCCAGAACTACAAGAGGCCCTACGGCGTGGAGAAATCAGCATTCATCGCGCGTGGCTGTGGAGGACGCTACGCCCAACGGAGCAGGTAAAGTCGCTGAGGCTTCATCAAAGCAAGAAGGGCGTCGGCAAAGCTATCCGGGAAGCGCTATCTCAGCATAAGGCAAGAAATGCAGCCGCTTCGTCGTCCCCTGTTGATCTCGCGAGGTTTTTATCCCAGCTCAATGCGGTCCGGCCGGAAGCCGTGAGCGTGATTCCTATCAAGATGCCGGGCAGAAATGTCTTCATCAGCGAAGAGCTGATGGAAGTTCTCAAACTAAAACAACAGGAGCTGAACCTCAAATGATTAAAGAACCGCTGAAGCAAATATTGGAGAGCACTCGGTATCGCTGGGACAGCGACCATTATCGACCCGTAGTCCGCGATAATTTCAACAGGATGATTAACTGCCGGACGCTTGCTCTGGGAGCCGAGGTCTTTGCTTCTGACTCCGAAGAGAAAATTGTGGCTCACACCTGCAAGTCCAGATCGTGCCCAAGTTGCGGACATCGGGCGACGGCACTTTGGCAGCGCGAGCAGTGGACTGATCTTCCTGATATCCCGTATGCGGGCTTGGTGTTTACCATGCCTGATGCTTTGTGGCCGATTTTTCGCCAAAACCGGCACCTTCTTTACGATTTGCCGCGCCTGGGAGCCGCAGTCATTCAGCAATTGCTGAAGGCCCAATACGGTGTGCAGGTATTGATTTTGGTGGTCGAGCACACATTCGGACGGAGTCTGACGTTTAATCCGCATCTCCACATCCTGGTGTCTGCGGGTGGATTGCAAAAGGAGACGGGTCAGTGGGTTGACAACCTCCTCTTCGATCGAAACAAGCTGATGCAGATGTGGCGCTATGCGGTAATCACCTTTCTTCGGAGAGCGCTCAAGGCCAAAGTTCTCAAGTCAGATCGGAGCGCGTCTCAACTCCAGACGATCTTTACCGCACAATACGAGCGCTGGTGGAACATTGACGTTGCGCACTTCAAAACAAAGTGGCAGTTCTTGCGCTATGCGGGCAGATACGTTCGCCGCCCGCCAATCGCGCAGCATCGTTTTGAAAAAATCACGGGTGGTGTAGTCGAGTTTTGGAGGAAGGACCTCAAAGTGAAAAAGCTGGTATTGACAAGCTACCCGATTGAGCAGTTTGTTTCTCTGCTAGCCGAGCACGTGCACGATCGATATCGGCACGCAATCCGGTATTTTGGGCTTCTCGCACCTGTCGCGAAACACCGAACCTCAGCCGCCATGTTCATGCTCCTAGGCCAGGAAAAACAAGCGCGTCCGCGGCGACTGAGCTGGCGAAATGCGCTTCGGAAAGATTTTAATTTTGATCCCTTACTGGATAGCCGCGGGCGAGAGATGTCGTGGGTCCGTCGCCTGCGCCCTCGGCCCGTCTAATTAGCTAGCCAGTCTTGCCGACAGTGGCAGAACTGAAGAAAAGTTCCCCGTTCAGGAGGTAGTTCTCTGCCTGCAGCCTCACCAGTTCTGCCCGGAAGTGCCAATTTCCTCCTGCCGCCCTTACGCTAGCTTCTCTGCACACCATCGCCCTGCATTAATGCACCAACAAGTCGAAACAAGTCGGCGCCTGAACCATCGGGAGTGAGTTTCCTGTTCCGAAATCAATTTTTGTTTTTCCTATAGATAGATGAACGCTGGTGGGTCCGGGAGTGTCGCGCCTCCAGCGAATGGAGCGTCTGCATTGAAAGACAAGAACCCAAGGGATGAGTAATCAAAATTGATCGAGTCTGGGATTGCGCCTGAGTCGTCGCAAATGGTGGGTACGTCTCCGCTGCCATCACCCCCACACAACCCAACGGATAAACCAAGCTCACCGGATTATTCATCACCTACCCATAACGACTCTAGGTCTATTGAACTTTATTCGTGTGGTGATTAATTGTCATTCTCGGCAGGCTGTTTTGGCACGGAGTAAACTGAAACTTGGTTGTCAGTTACAACTGCTAGTTTTGAGCCGTCAGGTGACAAAGCGAAATGATATTCTATCTTCGGTACGGGAGCAAGATCCAGAGTAAGAACGCGGCTCGTCGACGATAGGTCGTACACGATGATTTGATCGCTCACTCTGCGCACGTTGGTATCAAACACTCCGCCGCCCTTTCTACGGGTCAGCGATACGGCGACAATAGTTCCGTCTCGTGCGGCCTCGATCTTCTCGCCTTCAGACTCGTGCTTTTCAGGGCGGCTTTCCATGATAGTCTGACCCGCAGTAGAGAAGAGGACGAGTTTGCCACAGATTTCGCTAGCAGCCACTTTCTCGCCGACGAAGATGGGCCAGTAAACACATCCTGGCTTGAAGTTACCCTTCAGAATTCTCCATCTTCCGCTGCTAAAGTCGCTGGCGATAACCTGTTTCTGATCAGGGTCAGCTGCGACTATTGCCGCATCGGAGATGGAATACAAGTGCCGCAAAGGCGGAGTTTCGCTCCACGAAGTCCTGATCTGGAAACCGTCTCCATCTCGAATTTCGAAATAGCTTTCCTTGCCGTCATACTGGTTTATCATCACTGTTTTCCCCGTGGGAGAGACGCTTATAATCGAGGCGCCACCCTCAGGAAGAGCAATATGCTGGAGCTCCGTGAGGCTTTTTGTATAGAATTTGATTTCTGGTCCAGTTCGTACGACCATTCCGCCTTTGGTCGCTTGAATCGATGAGCCGTGAGCACGGGTTGCCCAGTCTCTTGTAAATGACACCTTCCCCGAGGCTACTTCAAAGAACGAAACATGCAACCGATAAGAACTGGATGCATCAATGTCAGCTCGTGAAGAAAGCCGCCCCGTCCCCTCTAATTGGTGCACAATCAAGAGATCATCATCAAGGAAGCTAACACCTACAGCGTCGTCGTGGTGAAGATTTGGTATTTGTGCTGCTTTCGTCGCAGGACCCGCCGTCGACAGCTGTGCCGTCCAGAGTGCCTGACGTTTGCTTGATACTCTTAATCGCTGAGCCGATCCCAGTCCTGTGCCGCAAATCAAACAGAGTGCCACAAGTAACCGACGGTATGACGTCCCCAGATCTACCACCATGGGCGAGGTATTCCTCCGCTCCACCAAGTGTTGCCGCCGATGACATCAAAGACGAGATGTGTGAGAGAGCCTACAGGAGCAAAGAAAGGATTTGCAGTATCGACGTGGAACGTCCCATCAGCGTGAAAGTGCAAAGAGTCAAAGATGCCGCATCTTCCGCAGGCACAGCCGAGGCCCGCGGCGCTAAGATCCGCACCCGCAATTACCACTTGGTTGGCATCAAAATTGTAGTTGCCGCCGATTAGGCCGTCATTATTCGGGCCTACCGGCGCGACCTGTAGCGTATCGTACGCTTGCTGAATGCAACCTGACACGGCCGTCGGATCTTGACCAGTGCATGCGAGTTGGCCTAGTTGCAACGCGGCAAGTTCCTTTTGTTGCTCGAGAATGCTCCCACTACCTCCGGTAAAGAAGTATTGGGTTGCGGTACGATCGATTCCCAATTCCGGGTCCCATCCCATCGAGATTATCGATTCATGGCGCCGTTCTTCGTTAGATTCGCTCCACAATCCAAAACTCGCAGACAAGCTGGAATAGCTAGCATCGAGCGGAAACCCACCTCCACCTCCGGTGGAGTCGATCAAGTCTGCGGGGAAGTCGTAGAGCCCCAACGGATCAACCAAGCTCATGGGATTATTTGTCACGTATGCATAACGATTCCAGGTCTGGGGATTGGTGGGGTCGACGGCGGCCAGTCCGGCGGGGTCAGGAGAGCCAACGTCCCTGCGACTTGGAGTATTCCCTGGCGCCAAAATGATCACCGTTATTTTCTGCATCATACGTTCCGCCTGCAAATCCCGTGAAGTCCAACATAAATGTTTCACTAAACCGTCCCCCAACGGCCCCATACTCTCGACCCGCTTGACGCTTCCCGTGTAGTCCGTGCTCAAACACAGTGTGCCCAAATTGTCGGTCCGATGGAAATAGGTCGTCCAGCGCAACCGCGCAGCAACCCTCCCAGGGGTGACGTGTCACTGGTCAACCCGGTGCGAAGCACCGAACGATTTTCATCCGACCCGATACCGCACAGTAACCCGCGAACAGGGCACCCGGAACCACCTCAACGGCACCCCTGGCCGTGGCCAGATCGCCCCGCCCGGTCAGGATCAGGGCGCGGATCGGCGGCTCACCCTCCAAGACGGCAAGGCCGCGCCACACCCCGGCGCGGCCCACACCCAACCCACGGCTAAAGAAAAAACTCTCAGGGACGGCCCCGGAAACCAGAGCACCTGCCTGACCCTCGCCCGTCCCGGATCGCTGCCCCTGGTCGCCCAGGAACACCAGCAGCACGTACTCTGCTCAGTGGCCGGATCGCGGCGCTGTCGTTTTCCGGTGCCTAGATTTGTTGAGGTACCAAATCAGCAGAACGACTGCCAGGATCACATCGAAGATGATGCCCAGTGGATGGTAATAGTCGTACCAAATGTTCAAAAGGATCAGCACCGCGACTATCACCCAGAACGCGGGCGAACGTCGTCCCAGTCGATCAGAAGGCTCCGGCGATTCAGGCACGGGTCATTGGTGGCACATCTGCTGGTATTGGGTCTTTTTGAGAAACGGCCACACTTCCTTGTCGCCGATGCTCATCTCTTCCTCTTCCCGGCGTTTGAGAGTTCGTCCAAACCCGAGAAGGCGGAGGATACCGTACCAGGGACGAAACTTCTGGCGCGGCCATTCGAACTCCACATCGCTTTTCAGAAACAAGATGCACCGTTCCATGAATGCGCGCCGTTCTTCGTTCAGCGCATGTTTGCCGGTCAGTTTGTGTGTCCTGACATCGGAGTAGAAGAACCAAACCTGCACCCATATTTCCCAGAGTGCCGGATCGTCCTTGCTTCTTGGGTACCTCCGTTCGTACTCATCGTTGGAGATGGAGCCTTCCATGAAGTCCCTCAGCGCGTCCGCAGCGATATCGCGAGCATGTCGGTCGATCATCGTCGCTCCCCCTTAATCCGAGGCCGTACAGATTCCAATGGCCGTGGCATCGATGACCGCCGATGCGATTGCTATCGGTCCGCCAAATCTTTTCGCAAAAACTGCGACCGGCTGGAGTGCACCGCCGCTGAGTATGGAACCTATTCTCGCAAGACTCGTAAAGCTACTGTCCCCCGCCGTGCGGATTACTCGCACTCCTACAGCTTCCGCCGCCGCTTTAGGCACACCGGGACCGCCAGCCAGCAGCCACTTAGTGGCGTCCGAAGCAAGCCCCGTCGCGCTCAGCGGATCGACCCCGTAATACGCTAGAGCGCAGTTCTTTAGGCGTTGTAGCCGCTCAGAGGTTTGCGAGGGTTGTTGTGTCCCGTTGTTTGCGGCGCTCAGATGCGATGTATAACCGCTCCGGCCAACCAGCTTCCAATGAAGAGAGCCAGAATGATCCATGCTGCCGCCCCTACATAGAGCAGTCGAAAATGCAGCCGTCGCTTGTCCGGCCCTGCACCTGACCGACCCGCAAGCCTGGTGCCAGTGGCTCGCATCGCCCATGCGCAGAGGACTCCGATTAGCACGCCAACGATGATGGCGATACCGTACCCAAGCCACCCCTTCTGTGCACCTCGTACGGTCGCCAGCGCACCGGCTACGGGCATCGCCGCGCAGAGAGCGGTCATTAGATCCCAGAGCGTCATATCAGCACCCGCTCTTCACTACTTGTGCTGCACCAGCGCCAGCAGCAGCGGCAGCGCCTCCGGCACTGCCCGGATTGGGCCCTGTCCCAAGCCATTGGCCTGGTGATCCTAAGTTGGGGTTGTATCGCAGGGACCAATCGCTGCCTAAGCTCCACCGTGGACTTGGTACGCCATTGATTCCTTCAGCGATGGCCCGACCTCCAACACCGCCGACTGCAGCGCCACCCAGAACTGATCCAACGTCATACGCAAGCCCGGCCCAGTTGCTCGATTTAATCTGGCCTATCACGTCATAGCCCAGTGCGGCACCCCCTGCAACAGCGAGTACGCCTAACACACCGGTTACTGCGGCGACCGGCGCACCGACAGCCACCGCCCCGACGGCGAGAGCACCAACGGCCACAGCGCTAACCGCCCCTACCGCTGCGCCCTTGGCTAGACACACGCCGATCTGCTTGGCTCCGTTGTTTGCGGCTGAATCGCCTCTATTGGACCCTGTCTTCATCGCACTAGGTCATGCGCCAAACCCCAAATGCCCGATGCTATGAGGACGGCGGAGATGCCGAACGCAAGTACCCGAGCGAAAGCTACTGCCCGGTGCCCCGGAATATTTCTTAGTACTCCTGTCGCGTCATCATCCGCCCGGATATAGGACTTTATGAAAATCGCTGAAACGAGAAACAGCAGTCCAACTACTACGAGTAATAGGTCGACTCCGGCGGGACCGGTCACGATTCTTGTTGCAACTGTGATTCCGAGTTTGTCGCCGTATCCAAGAAGCTGTCCAAGACCTATGAACACCAGAAGCAGTCCAAGGACTGTGATAGCAGCTCTCGCGATAACAGACTGAACTTTCCACGACGGACCACTGTGGAACCCACCGAAACGTACTGCCCCACCTGTAGCTCCAATAATGATTGCCATTGAGCCGAGGATGATTGACCACACAGTGCTCACGGATGGCACCCCCGTCCCTTTGTGCTGAGGCTGAGGAAGTATCCGGCTCCGCCACTTCCAGGCCCTATAGATCCGTCAGCGAAAACACCAATTGACAGTTCGCCGCTCTCAACGCCCACTAGACCACCAGCTCCGATGTGCAACCCGCCTTTCTTGCCTAAGTCGCCTTCGCCAAACACAAACCTCTCGGTACCTGAACCCGTCCTGACTTGGCCATATCCTGCAGCACCGACATCTGGAATAGCAACGCCGACTTCCCCCAAAGAGCCCTGCTGATATGTGAGCTGGCCATTCCTATATTCTGCCTGTTGGTAAAAGAAACCACCAGCCTCGCCATTGGCGTTATTGCCGACCGATTTCTCACCAGCCAAACCCACAAAATCGAAGCTGCCACCACTGCATATGATCGGTATATGCGATTTCAGTTTTGATAAAAAGGCGTTGTTTGCGGCTTGAGGGTCGGGAACCATTCCCGCTGTGCTCGGCAAGAAGACAGGCGGATCGGCGAGCGTCGTTCCGCACAATGGGCCTGGACACAGATAAACAATAACAAAAAAATCCGGCAGACCCCAACTTCCGTCGTCAGGCAGATCCGGAGCAA
>DASRFR010000026.1:0-9101 GCA_035651455.1 Terriglobales bacterium | reverse complement strand
CTGCGGATTTCCAACCTGAATGTCAGCGTCTTCAACACGCTGGGGACGCTGGGAATCCCGATGCGCGTGGTGGGACTGGATGCCCGCCTGTTGCGCGACCAGGCGGGCAACAACCTGTACTACACCACGAACTCGATCACCATCGGCGGCGGCCAATCGGTGGACGTAATCCTGGACACGAGCAATGTCGCGCCGGGAACGTACTTCCTCTACACGACGAATCTCCACCGACTGGCAAATGACGCGGAGAATTTCGGCGGAATGATGACGGAGATCCGGATCAACTAGGAGCGCGACGATGAGCAGGCTTGAACTGACACATGACACCGCCCGACGGGTTCGGTTGTGGTCGCTTGCCGTCGCACTCGCCGCGATGATGCTCACTTCCACTCCGACGCGTGCCGCCATCGACGGCATTACCGGGCCGAACTTCAGCCTGACGGCGAGTGCTGATTACATTTCCATGCCCGATGGAGCCTCCATCTACGCCTGGGGCTACGGAATTGGCGGCCTCATGCAGCTGCCGGGACCCACGCTGATCGTGACGGCAGGGCAGACGGTTACGGTCCAGCTCAGGAACAACCTTCCGGCGGCTGCCGGGAACGTGTCCATCCTCTTTCCGGGATTCCAAGTTGTCGCGAGTGGCGGAGTGCCCGGGCTGCTCACGCGGGAGGCGCGGCCCGGCGCTACGGTCACCTACGTTTTTGTCGCCAGCCAGCCGGGAACCTATCTGTATCACAGCGGCACCAGGCCTGACATGCAGGTGGAGATGGGGTTGTATGGCGCGCTGATCGTGCGCCCGTCGGGCAGTTCCTTCGCCAACTGCGCCTACGCCAACGCGGCCACCTGCTTCGACAGGGAGTATCTCTTCCTGCTAAGCGAGCTGGACTTCAATTTTCACCGCGCGGTGGAGAGCGCGGCGTCGGGGCTTGGCCCCATTACGGTTCCGACGGAACCGTACCTGCCCGTGTACTGGATGATCAATGGTCGCGGGGCGCCGGACACCATGGGGATGAGCGGTACCTCGCAGCTTCCCCACCAGCCGTACAACTGCATGCCGCGCATGCATCCCGGCGAGCGGATTTTATTGCGCGTGCTGGGTGCGGGGCGGCAGATGCATCCCTTCCACACCCACGGCAACTTCCTGCAAGTACTCGCCCGGGATGCCCGATTGCTGGTGAGCCCGACCGACGCCACCAAGCTCGCCGGTCCAGTCCTCTTCACCATTCCTTCGATTCCAGGAGAAACCGTGGATGCGATCTTCCAATGGACGGGGAAGGACCTGGGCTGGGACATCTACGGGCACACCGCCGCCAACGATCCGCCGTGCCGCGATGCGAACGGCGACGGTTATGACGACGACGATGCGGGCGGCAATAAATGGGAGTGGTGCGCGGATCATACCAAGCCGATTCCGGTGACGTTGCCGAATATCAACGTCGTGGAGATCGGCGAGAGCTACAGCGGCAGCCCGTTTCTCGGCGCCCTGGGCAGCCTCCCTCCGGGAGGGCTCAGGCTCAACCAGAGCGGGGCCTACACGTTCATGTGGCATTCCCACGCGGAACGGGAGATGACGAACAACGATGTCTTCCCCGGCGGAATGATGACCATGCTCATCATCGAGGCTCCCGGCGTGTTGATTGACGAGTTGCACTGAGGCAGAGGAGAACAGCCATGCCAACCAGTTGGTGGAAGAACGCGTTGAGAACCACGCTGTACGCAGCTGCGGCCATGCTGGTTCTGGCTGGCACTTCGTTCTCCGCCGACGTTTACCTTGCGGCACAGAGTTTTACCAAAGCTTTACCGGGTGGGGCTAGCGTCCCGATGTGGGGGTTTGCCCTGTGCAATGCGAACTTCACCACTTGCTCGGCCCCGACTTCGCCCGGGCCGCAGATTGAGCAGCCGGCGGGAGCTAGCCTGACCATCCACCTCAAGAATTTTCTGCCCACGCCGGTATCGCTGGTGATTCCGGGACAGGCGGGGACGGGGAATCCTACCTGGACGTACGATAACCAGGGCCGCAGGCGCGTGCAGTCGTTCGCCGCCGAAGTCGCCCCGGGAGCCAGCGGCGACTACACCTGGAATTCAGTGCGAACCGGCACCTACCTTTACCAGAGCGGTACACATCCTTCGATCCAGGTCCCGATGGGCCTGTTTGGGGCGCTGCTCGTGCGTCCGCCCGGAACTCAGCAGGTTTATCCCGGCAAAGGGTACGACGCAGAAGTGGTATTGGTGTTCAGCGAAATTGATCCGGTACAAAACGCAGCGGTTGCCCAGTTGGCCTCCGGTCCCATTAACCCGGCCTTGTACCCCAGCACTATCAATTACAGCCCCCAGTATTTCCTGATCAACGGCGTGGCATTTGACAAGAACGCGCCGGGACAATCCACGTTCCAGGCAGGATCGCCCCTTGGACTGGGGCAATGGAGAATCCTGCTTCGCCTGTTGAACGCCGGCCTCCGTTCTCACGTGCCTGCGCTGGTCGGGCTGGAAATGGATCTGCTGGCAGAGGACGGCAATGTCTATCCCAGCGCCAGGCGCCAGCCGGCCGTATTGTTGCCGGCAGGCAAGACCCTCGATGCGATCGCGACAACCACGCTGACGTGCATCTTCCTGGATTGCAACACCACCTATCCGCTGTTCGACCGCATGCTGGACCTGACCAATGCCAATCAGCCCGAGGGCGGAATGTTGACCTATCTGCGCCTCGGTTCCGGCTCGCCCGCTCCAGTGGGCTCTCAACCGGTGGCTGTGGACGACGTCTATTCGGTAATTGAGGACACGCCGTTCAGCGCCAACGTGCTCGCGAATGACGGCGGGTTGACCAACGCACGTCTGGAGAGCACGCCCACGAACGGGAAGGTCACCCTCAGCAGCAACGGGGCCTTTACCTACACGCCAAACCAGGATTTTTCGGGTAAGGACACGTTCACCTACATCGCCAGCAATGGCGCGCAGGATAGCCGGGTTGCCCTGGTGACGCTGAATGTCTCGTTCGCCAACGATGCTCCGGTCGCGGGCGACGATGGGCCCTACACGAATACGATTGGCAGTGCGATTAGTGTAGCCAAACCCGGCGTCCTGGGTAACGACCAGGATGTCGATGCCGATCCATTGACCGCGGTGCTTGCCGGGCCCGCTCCCCCGGGGCTGAGCCTCAATCCCGATGGTTCGTTCACATTCTCCGGACCTCCAGGCACCTATACGTTCTCGTACCGCGCCAGAGACTCCCAAAATGCGCTGAGTAATCCGGCGACGGTCTCGCTGCAGATCCTGCCGGTGCGCAGTCTTGCCCTCACGGTGCACGGTCCGGACCCCCTCGACATTGTGACTAGCTATCGCTGGCTGGTGGAAGAAGACACAACGTTCTACTCCGATCCCAATGCGCCTGTGCCCCTCCCACAGACGCTGGCAAGCAACTTCCACAAGAGCTACATGCCGGTGATAGCCCAGGGATGCGTCGGCTCAGGATGCAGCACACAGGTGCCCATCAGCCAACTGGCGCTGGATCCGGCCAAGCGCTATTTCGTTTCCGTTCTGCCCAACGATGCCGGCACGGGCGCGGGTCATGGACTGGGAGGCTCTCCGATTCCTGCGGGCGCAACCAAAGTTAGCGTGCTTGTAAATCGCCAGCCGTCCCCAACTGCACAGCTCAGCGTCTTGGTGTTTGAGGATAACCTCCCCACTGACGGGGCCCCCAGTCCCAGCGAAGCTGGCCTCGGCAACTTTCAGATCACGTTGATCGATACGGGCGGCCGTTTTGGCATTTCCGGAGGAGTCATCTCCCAGGACAACTTCGGCAATCCCCTCAAGAACTATCTGGATTGCGCTCCTCCAGCGCCGGAGAACGTCATCCTTACCTGCTCCGACGGGACGGCACTGATCAAGAATCTCGCGCCCGGCAAATACAGCGTCACGGTGGTCCCGCCCGCCGGTTCACCTTACCGGTGGTCGCAGACCACAACGATTGAGGGCACCCGAGGAATCGATGCCTGGCTGAGAGCCGGCGAGCCTCCCTACCTGGTTGAATTCGGTCCGGTCGGCTATCACGTATTCGTCGGCTTCGTCAGTCCGGACCGGCTGCCCCCGCGGTCCGGCCCGAATACCGTCACCGGAAGAATCACCAACCTGCATATTCCGCGGCTGCCCGAGCTAACGCAGTGGGACAGCAACTCCTACGCGTCGCTTTCCCACACCAACGCGTGGGTAGGACTCAACTCCGCCGGCGGTCTGGGTGGCGTCATCGCGGTCACGCAGGCGGCGCCGGATGGCAGTTTCAGTATCAGCAATGTCCCCAACGGCTCCTATCAGCTGGTGGTCTGGGATGAGTACCTCGACCAGATCATTGGATTTCGCAACTTGCAACTTCCCAGCGGGAACAACGTAGGCAATTTCCCGGTCTTCAACTGGTTCGGCCGTCTGGAAGAGAGCGTCTTTCTGGACTTAAACGAAAACGGCAAGCGCGATCCGGGGGAGCAACCCATCCCGCAGCAGGCGCTGAACCTGCGCTTCCGCGATGCCAGCATTTACCAGAGCCAGACCACCGACAGCAAGGGGTTCACCGCATTCAACGAGGTCTTCCCGTTCTTCAACTGGTTGATCGCGGAAGTGGACTACACTCGATTCAAGGCCACCGGCGCAACCATAACCGTGGATGCCGGCGGGGATGTGACTGGCGTCCCGCCGCCGTACACCGGCATTCTGAAGCCGCAAGTCCAGCCCGACGGCTCGACCACACACACCGACCTGGGCGGCAACGTGCTGCTGCAGGGGTTCCAAGTCTTCCAGGGCCAGACCAACGTAATTGAGTGGGGGAAGGCGCCCTACAGAGCCGATGAAAACGGCGGCATTGTCGGCATCGTGTACTACGCCTCCACTCGAACCGAAGAGGACCCGCGCTTTGCGGTCGCTGACCCCTGGGAGGCAGGTATTCCGCGGGTCACCGTCCGTCTATATCGCAAGATCACGAAAGCAGATGGCAGTGAAGGTCTGGTCCTGGTGAAGGAAGTGCAAACCGATGGTTGGGATGACTCTCCACCCACCGACTGCCCTGGGCAAGACCCAGCCGAACCGTTTGTCACCGAGGTTCTCGGAGGCGATGTCACCCGGTGCTACGACGGGTTGCACAACTTCAACCAGGTGCGCCCCGGCGTGTTTGACGGAGGTTACGCCTTCGGGCGCGCCGCCGGCGATCCGGATCTTCCGCCGGGCAAGTACGTGGTCGAGGTGGTGCCGCCTCCAGGCTACGAGCTGGTCAAAGAGGAGGACTACAACATCACCATCGGCGATGTGTTCGCCCCTGCCACCATCGTGCTGCCCAACGGGGCCGTAGCTTCGATTATGCCCGATCAGGCGACGGTGGCGGCGGCAGTGCAGCCGCCATCGCCGGACCATGGAATTTTCTCGCCGCCGTGCGTTGGCGAGCTGCACCGGGTGCCGCACTTCCTGAGCCTGTTCCCCAACGATGTGGCGCCGTTCGCCGATTCCGACCGGCCTCTGTGCAACCGCAAAGAGGTGACGGTCACGCCCGGGGCGCAGGCGAACTCTGACTTCTACCTGTTTACCTCCACCCCCGTGGCCGGACACATGGTCGGCCTGGTGACGGATGACATCGGCAACGAGGTCAACGTGAAGTCACCGCTGTACGGGGAAAAATTTGGACCGGCCTTTATGCCGATTGCGGTCCGCGACCACCTGGGACGCGAGATCTCGCGACTCTACACCGACACGTTTGGCTACTTAAACGGCTTGCTGCCCTCCACATTCAGCGCAAACGCGCCGATACCAAGCGGGTATTCGCCCGCCATCTGGCAATTGTGCGTCAATGACCCGGGACCCATACCGGGACCAAACGGCACACTCATCACCGATCCGCAGTACAAACCGGTCTACCAGAACGTCTGCTACAACACGCAGTTCATGCCGGCAACGACAACGTATGTCGACATTCCGACGGTTCCCACCGCGGCGTTTGCCGCGGGCAACAACCCCCCCGACTGCGCCTTCCCGGACCACACGCCGGTGATCAAGCAGGTGGATGGCGACGGCGTCGGTCCATTCTTGAGCCCTGGCGGTAGCCGGACGTTGTGGATTTATGCCCGGGGTCCCACGGAGGTTGACAATCCTGGCTACGAAGGACCGGGCAGCAACACGCCGAGAACCATCACCCGCGATTACGGCTTTGGCAGTATCCCGGGAGTCGTCACCCTGGGTGGCGTGCCACTCAATGTGACTAGCTGGAGTCCTGACCAGATCGTGGCCCAGGTGCCCTCGGGAGCGAGCACGGGAGAATTGATCGTAACTCGCGGCGACGACGACTCCGCGCATAGCATCACCTCGGTCACGGTGACAATTTCCAACGAGACGCCGATTCGCGTGACGCCTGGCGGTTCCATCCAGACGGCCATCGACAACGCCGCGCCCGGCTCGCTCATTCTGGTTCCCCCCGGCAAATATGAGGAGTTGGTAGTTATGTGGAAACCGGTGCGCCTGCAGGGTGCGGGAGCCGGTTCCACGATTATCAATGCGGCGAAGTTCCCGAGTGAAAAGCGGACGGCCTGGCGCCAGAAAATCGACGACCTGTTCGCAAACCACCAGGTCGATCCGCTACCCGGGCAGCCGGTAGGTCCGGGGCGCCTGAACACATTGTTGGGCATTCTGGGTACGGAGGAAGGACCGGGAATCACGGTTCTGGCCAAGAACAACGGCAGCTTCCTTGCCAGTCCGTCGCGGATCGATGGATTCGGCATCACCCGCGGAGATGTGGGAGGCGGCATTTACGTCAACGGCTGGGCGCACGGCCTGGAAATCTCCAACAATGACATCTACAACAATCTGGGCCAATTCCATGGCGGCATTCGCATCGGCCGTCCCTTCGAGACGCAAACCGGCACAGGTCCTTTCGGCTTCAACACGTATGTCAACATCCATCACAATGCGATCCGGCAAAACTCCGCGCGCGGCGGCGCAGGCGCGGGCCTGTCGCTATGCACCGGAACGGACAACTATTCCGTCCAATGGAATTTCATATGCGGCAACTTCATCACTGGGGACGGTGCTGGCATCGGGCACATGGGCCTGAGCAACAACGGGCTGATCGCTCACAACCAGATTCTTTTCAACCAAATCTTTGAAGATACGGAGAGCCGTTCCGGAGCCGGTCTGTTTATCGGAGGTGAACCCGCCCCCAACGTTACCGGGCTGACGCTGGGTTCCGGGAATGTCACCGTGGATGCCAACCTGATTCAGGGGAACCAGTCTGCCACCGGTCATGGCGGCGGGCTCCGGCTGCAGCGCATCAATGGCCAGGACGTGGCGCAAAACCAGCCTTGGTTCCAGATCAACATTACCAACAACATCGTTGCCAACAATGTTGCCGGCTTTGCCGGCGCGGGGATTGCGCTGCAGGACACGATCAACAGCCGGATCGTCAACAACACGGTGGTCAACAACGACAGCACGGCGACGGTGGGAGCGGTAGTGGCGCCGGGAGCGAACACCTCCAATGCGCAGCCTTCCGGGATTGCGTCGGAGCACCACAGTCTGGAGCTCGCCGCCGTCCTGCCGGCCGGTCAGCCCGTCTTTTCGAATCCGGTGATGTTCAATAACATCATCTGGCATAACCGCGCCTTCTCCTTCGATGGAACTGGAGGAAATGCGCGCCTGCTACCGGTGTTGACGCAAGCTTCGGTCGGGGCGTGTCCATCCGGCGCCAACTATTGGGACTTGGGGGTACTGGGCGAGCCGCTAAGCAATCCATCGCTCAAGCTCAATCCAACTTTTTCCATTCTCACCAGCACCACCGGGTATGACCCAAGCAACAGTGCCGCGTCACCGACGTTCGTTTCTTCCTACTGCAACGGTTCCCGTTCGCTGCAACTGAATCCTCCGACCATGCAGGTGCTGGCGGCGCTCGACGAGGGTGGAAACTTCCTCGATGTCCGCTGGGGTCCGCTCGTACCAATGGGCGATTACCACCTTGGCGCTAATACCGCCGCCGGGGCAGAGACCGGCGCGCCGGCCAGCGATTACGATGGCGAAGCGCGGCTTGCGCCAGTGGACCGCGGCGCCGACGAGAAGACTACGCCGTTTACGCCGTCGAACCTGGTTGCCACGGCTGCCCTCAACCCGGCAAGAATCACATTGACGTGGACGGACAGCAGCAGCAACGAAACTTCGTTCCGCATCCAGCGCGCCCTCGACGCCGGCTTCACCAACAGCCTGGTGGTGCTGACCGCCAGCGCGAACTCCACAACGCTGGTCGATTCGACGGTGACGCAGAGTACCCGGTATTACTACCGTGTCGCGGCGTGCAACGCCACTGGTTGCTCGGCATATTCCAATGTCGCCTCCGCCATTGCTCAGCCAAACCAGCCGCCGAATGGCGTGATCAATTCGCCGCCCGGCAATGTCACGATCAATGCCGGCCAGACCGTGAACTTTACCGGCTCCGGCACTGACCCGGACAACAATACGCCCCTCACCTACTTGTGGAACTTCGGCGCAGGCTCCGGTGTGCCCAACTCCACGCAGCAGAATCCCGGCAATGTTCAGTTCAACACACCCGGCACCTATACCGTTACCTTTACCGTGACCGATTCGCTGGGTTTGTCCGATCCTACGCCGGCAACGGTCCAGGTGACCGTCAATGCTATTCAGGTAAACCAGGCGCCCAACGGAATCATCACCTCGCCGGCGGGTAATGTGACCGTCGATGCCGGGCAGACCGTGAGTTTTGCCGGCTCCGGCACCGACCCGGACAACAATATCCCGCTCACCTATCTGTGGAATTTTGGCGCAGGCTCTGGCGTGCCCAACTCCACGCAGCAGAATCCCGGCAATGTGCAATTTAATAATCCGGGCACTTTCACGGTGACGTTCACCGTCACTGACGCTTTGAATCTGCCGGATCCGACGCCCGCGACGGTTCAGGTGACGGTGAATCCGGCCGGACCGCAGGCGTCGGGCCGCATCTTCACCACCGGATTCGAAGAAGGCGATTTAAGCAAGACGATGTGGACTGCGGAGGCGTTTGCGGCGGCAGTGCAAAGCAGCGTGCGGCACAGCGGCAATTACGCCCTGCAGTTGAACCAGCTGTCGCC
>DASRFR010000025.1:0-147499 GCA_035651455.1 Terriglobales bacterium | reverse complement strand
CACGAAGGAAGAAGGCGGGCGGCACACGCCGTTCTTCAAGGGATACCGGCCGCAGTTTTACCTGCGCACCACGGACGTGACCGGAGTGGCGGAGTTGCCGGCGGGCACGGAGATGGTGATGCCGGGCGACAACGTGAGCCTAACGATTGAGCTGATCACCCCGGTGGCCATGGAAAAGGGTTTGCGCTTCGCGATCCGCGAAGGCGGCCATACTGTAGGTGCGGGCACCATCAGCGAGATCGTGCAATAAGCCAAGCGAAAAACGCGGCCTGCAACTTGCCGCCAGTTCTTTCCTTCCGGAATGCCGGAAGGGGATAGAGAGCCAAACGTGATCGGAAAAGAAAGAATTCGCATCCGGCTGAAAGCCTACGATTATCGCGTGCTCGACCAGTCGACGGGCGAGATTGTAGAAACGGCGCGGCGTACCGGCGCGCAAATCGCGGGCCCGATTCCCCTGCCTACGATGAAGAACAAATACTGCGTGCTACGCTCGCCCCACGTCGACAAGAAGTCGCGGGAGCAGTTCGAGATTCGCACGCACAAGCGCCTGCTCGACATTTTGGAGCCGACGCAGCAGACGGTGGACGCGCTGATGAAGCTTGATCTTCCCGCCGGAGTCGATGTGGAGATCAAGGCTTTCGGCAAGGAACACAAATAAATCATGCGGGGGACGGTCGGTTTCGACTGTCCGGCGGAACGAAACTCCGCAACTTTGTGGGCCAGGCGCCCGCGCTGCATGACCCAGCCAATAGCTCGCGAGCCACGCTGGGAATGGAGAAGGAAATGGCAAAGGTAGCAGGAATTCTAGGAAAGAAAGTCGGCATGACTCAGCTCTTCGATTCGAAGGGCGAAGTCCGTCCCGCAACCGTGTTGCAGGCTGGGCCCTGCGTCATTACGCAGCACAAGAGCAACACCAAAGATGGTTACGACGCTGCTCAGATCGGGCTGGTTGAGTTCGTCAAGGAATCGCGGGTCACGCAACCTATGCGTGGCCACTTTGCCAAGCACAATCTTCCTCCCATGAAGTTCCTGCGCGAGGTTCCTATTGAGGTGGAAGAGGCGGCGGAAAGCAATGGGGCGGTGAAGGTCGGCGAGCGCGTGCTGGTTGACATTTTTGATGCCGAAAAGTTTGTCGACATCGTGGGCGTCAGCAAGGGCCGCGGCTTTGCCGGGGTAGTCAAGCGGCATCACTTTGGGGGCGGTCCTAAGTCGCATGGGTCGATGTTCCAGATCACCGGTTCAATTGGATCATCCGCGTTCCCCTCGCGCGTGTTCAAAGGAATGCGCATGTCAGGCCATCTCGGCAATGCGCGCATCACAACCCGCAACCTGCGGGTGCTCGGTGTCGACAAGGACGAGAACCTGTTGGTAGTCGAGGGCAGCGTACCTGGTCCCAATGGCGGATACGTCGTCATCACCAAGGCGAAGAAGCCACCACGGGAGCGTCGTGGATTCGCCGGAGCGGCCACTGTCGATCCGCTGAAGGCCGCGAAGCGTGCCGCGAAGAAAGGCTAGCGAGTAGCTAGGAATTGGAAGCTAACATGGCAACTATCGATATTCACGATCTGACCGGCGCCAAGGTAGGCAGCCTGGACCTGCCCGATGAGATTTTCGGCGCAGTGAACGAAGACTTGCTTTGGGAAGCAGTCAAGCACTATCGCGCAGGGCAGCACGCCGGCACACACGCGACCAAGAATCGTAAGCTGGTTTCCGGTTCCGGCAAGAAGCTCTGGAAGCAGAAGGGCACGGGCCGCGCCCGCATCGGTTCCATCCGTTCGCCGCTCTGGCGTCATGGCGGAACCGTGCATGGGCCGCAGCCCCGTTCTTATGATTACGCATTTCCCCGCAAGAAATTGCTGGGTGCGCTGCGTTCCGCGCTGGCCGCGAAGTTTGCCGACGGCAAATTGATCGTGGTGAACGGGCTCGAGTTGAAGGAACCTAAGACGAAGCAATTCCGCGAGGCTTTGAACGCGTTAAAGGTTGACGGTTCGGTGCTGGTCGTCGAGCAGGCGAATCACGAAAACCAGAATCTTGAATTGAGCTCGCGCAACATTGAGGGGCTTGAGCTGGTTCGCGGCAACCAGGTGCATCCTTACCATCTGCTGCGCTACGACCGCGTCGTGTTCTCGCAACCTGCGCTGGAAAAGTTGCAGGGCTCATTGATGAATTCGGTCTCGAAGCGGCAGCGTCAGGCTGCGCAAGAAGCGGCGCCGGCCAAAGCGCCGCGTCGCGCGCGCCGTAAGAAAGCGGAGGTGGCGTAAATGAAATCCGCTTATCAGATCATTCGCCGGCCGGTGATCACGGAAAAAGGCTTAGCCATTAAGGAAAACCAGAACACGCTGGTGTTCCAGGTCGCCAGCAAGGCAACCAAAACTGAAATCAAGGAAGCAGTGCAGTCGATCTTCAAAGTGAAGGTCCGCTCCGTGCGCACGGCTAATTATCCGGGAAAGGAGCGGCGCCGTGGAAAGTTCGCCGGCTATCGCCCCGATTGGAAAAAGGCTTATGTGCGCTTGAGAACCGGCGAAAAAATGCCGGAGTACGCGCAGAACTTGTAATACAAGCCAGTAGTCGGGGGGTCAGCACTTCCCCGGGCTGGACAAAACAAGCTAGCAGAAGAAGCTAGCAGTGAAGAGCTGAATCATGGCCATCAAGACTTACAGACCGACCACCCAGACGTTGCGTTACCGCACTACGCTGGTGAACGACGATATCACCGCGAGCAAGCCGTACAAGCCGCTCACCGAGCCCAAGCTGCGGACCGGCGGGCGTCGCAATTCCGGCGACACTACCATGCGGTTCCGGGGCGGCGGCAACAAACGCAAGCTGCGCATTATTGATTTCAAGCGCGACAAGATCGGCATTCCCGCGACTGTGGTCTCGATCGAGTACGATCCTAACCGGTCCGCGCGCATCGCGTTGCTGAGCTATGCCGATGGCGAGAAGCGCTACATCGTGCAGCCAGACGGGCTCAAGGTCGGACAGAAATTGCTGAGTGGTCCGGAAGCCGACATCCTGGTTGGAAATGCCCTGCCTTTGCGAAACATTCCCCCTGGCACAACCGTGCACAACCTGGAGTTGCGGCCGGGTAAGGGCGCGCAGATGGTGCGCTCCGCGGGTGGCGCAGCCCAGCTGGTTGCCAAGGAAGGTGACTATGCGCTGGTAAAGCTGCCTTCGGGTGAGACTCGCAAAGTGCTGCTCGATTGCATGGCAACGATTGGCCAGGTTGGCAATACCGATCATGAGAATGTAACCATCGGCAAGGCCGGGCGCACACGTTGGGCTGGTCGCCGTCCGCACAACCGCGGCGTGTCGATGAACCCGGTGGATCATCCGCACGGCGGTGGTGAAGGCAAAACGTCTGGCGGCCGTCATCCTGTCACCCCGTGGGGACAGCCGACCCGAGGATACAAGACGCGCAATAACAAGCGCACCGACGCGTTCATTGTGAACCGTCGCAAGAAGGGATAGCCCGCAGGAGCTAAGGGCTGACTTTATGCGTTCAACGAAAAAAGGTCCGTTCATTGACGCCTTTCTTCAGACGAAGATTGAGGCGATGAACTCGCGCAACGAGAAGAAGGTGCTGCGTACCTGGTCGCGGCGTTCCACCATTATTCCGGAAATGGTTGGGCACACCATCGCGGTGCACAATGGAAAGAAATTCATCCCCGTCTATGTCACGGAAAACATGGTGGGACACAAGCTGGGCGAGTTCAGTTTTACTCGCACCTTCAAAGGTCACTCGATGAGGGCAGCCACGGAAGTGGCGGCGCGTCCAGCCGGCGTGCCCGGCGGTCCGGGAGCTCCGGCGCCTGCGGGCGGGGCTGCTCCGGCCGCGCCGGCAGCGCCTAAAACATAAGGAGACGCACGGATGGAATTCAGAGCAGAAGCACGGTTCATGCGCGTGTCGCCGCAGAAGGCGCGGCTGGTGCTGGGCCTCATTAAAGGGCGGCGCGCGGAAGAGGCGCGCAACATCCTGGCGTTCACCAAGAAGCGCGTCGCCGCCACGGTTGGCAAGCTGCTGCAGTCGGCCGTCGACAACGCGAATTACTTGAGCACCGAAAAGGGCGTGGACGTCGACATCGACAACCTGTACGTGAAGAGTGCTGTTGCGAACGATGGCCCGCGGATGAAGCGGATTCGTCCGGCGCCGATGGGCCGGGCATACCGATATGTGCGCCGCATCGCTCACATTGAGCTGGTGCTGGCGGAGCGCAATCGCAACGGCCACGCCACGGCGACGGCGGTGGGCGGAGAAGCCAGGTCCGCCAAAGCCCCCACGCGGCGAAAACCGGTAGCCAAGGCAAAGGGTAAAACACCGGCCAAGGGCAAGAAGAAGACGGCCAAAGCTAAATAGTGTTGCCGGGTGCGCGCACGAGAGACGAGCAGCGGCTAACGAACGGTTAAAGATCTACTAGGAGCTACGATGGGACAAAAAGTCCATCCTTATGGTTTTCGCCTGGGATACACCAAGCCGTGGAAATCACGCTGGTTTGCCGAGCGCGACTACGACAAACAGTTGCACGAAGACGTGCGGCTCAAGAACGAGCTCAAGGACAAGCTGAAGTCCGCAGGCGTCAGCGCCATCGAGATTGAGCGTCCGGGCAATAAGCTGCGCGTCATTATCAAGACCGCGCGGCCGGGGATTATTATTGGCCGCAAGGGCGCCGAAATAGACAAGCTGAAGCAGGAACTGCAAAAGCGCATGGGTGGACGCGATGTTTACATTGACATCCAGGAAGTCCACAAGCCCGAGCTCGACGCCCAACTCGTGTCCGAGTCCATTGCCCTCCAGCTCGAAAAGCGGGTTGGATTTCGTCGCGCAATGCGCAAGGCAGTTGACTCGGCGCTGCGCTTTGGCTGCAAGGGAATCAAGGTTCGCGTGAGCGGACGCTTGAATGGCAATGAAATCGCCCGTTCCGAGTGGTACCTGCAAGGCCGTTTGCCGCTGCACACCCTGCGCGCCGATATCGAATACGGGTTTTCGGAAGCCAAGACCACTTACGGCGTGATTGGCGTGAAGTGCTGGATTTATCGTGGGGAGATTCTGCCCACGAAGAAACGCGAGAGCCTGCAGGCGCAGCCGGTGGCTACGCGAGGCGCATTCTAAGTTGCGGTCGTGGACGCGATTTCGTGTCCCCCAGTGAAGAGCAAAAGCAGAGAGCTGACTTATGTTAATGCCAAAGAAAGTGAAGTACCGCAAGCAGCAGCGCGGACGCATGGCCGGAAAGGCGTGGCGCGGTTCCGAGCTGGCTTTCGGAGAGTACGGGCTTAAAGTCCTGGAACCGGGTTGGATTACCGACCGCCAGATCGAAGCTAGTCGTGTCGCCATGACCCGCTTCATCAAGCGTGGAGGCAAGATCTGGATTCGCCTGTTCCCGGATAAGCCGGTGACCAAGAAGCCGGCCGAAACCCGTATGGGCAAGGGCAAAGGTGCACCCGATCACTGGGTCGCCGTGGTTCGTCCCGGCAAGATCCTGTTCGAGATGGAAGGCGTTACGCCGACCGACGCGGCGGAGGCTATGCGCCTGGCTTCCCACAAGCTGCCGTTGCGCACGACTTTCGTGAAGCGCGAAACGGCGCACTGAGAATTCGGTCCTGGTCTTCGATCGGACCGACGAACTGAGAACTGAATTATGAAAGCAGAAAAGATTCGCAACCTGACCGACGTCGAGCTTCGCCACCAGGAGCGCGACCTCGCTGATCAGCTCTTTAAGCTGAAGTTCCAGCTCAACATGGGACAGACGGAGAGCCTGAAGAAAATTCGCGGTCTGCGCAAAGACATTGCGCGCGTGAAGACTGTCCTGCGGCAGCAAGAGCTGGGCGCTGAGAAAACGGAGAAGAAATAACCATGGCCGAAACAACCCAGGGCCAGAGCCGGGGACACCGCAAGGAAGTGATCGGCAAAGTTGTGTCCAACAAGATGAACAAAACCATCGTGGTTGAGGTCACCCGCAAGAAGTCGCACCCCATGTACGGCCGGGTCATCTCGATCGACAAGAAGTTTTACGCGCATGACGAAAAGAACGAAGCCCACATTGGCGATTTCGTTCGCCTCGAGGAGACGCGCCCGCTTTCCAAGCTGAAGCGCTGGCGCCTGGTCGAGATTCTGCGCAAGACCGCGCTCGTGCCGGAAGTCCCGGCGGAAACCAGTGTGTAAGCAAGTTGCGCGGAGGCACTGGGAGACAGTACGTGCAGGTTATCGGAAACAAGCTCATAGCTGCTTCGCGGGCTGGGCTACAAGGAAAGCACGACTTCAGTCGTGCCAAGAAGCGACATGGAGATGGCGGCGTTAACCGCCGCGGGAACATAGCAGGAGAAACAACATGGGCGTCATGATGAGAACAATGCTCGAGGTCGCCGACAACTCCGGCGCCCGTAAGCTGCAGATGATTTTGCCGCTCGGCGGCGCGACCGGTCTGCGTGCCGGCTTGGGCGATGTGATCACCGCGAGTGTGAAGGAAGCCGCCCCCGACGGCCAGGTGCAGAAAGGCAAGGTCGTCAAAGCAGTGATTGTACGCACCCGCAAAGAGCACCGGCGCCGCGACGGCACCTACATCCGCTTCGATCAGAACGCCGCAGTGCTTATTAATGAAGCTGGCGAGCCGGTCGGAACCCGCGTTTTCGGCCCGGTCGCTCGTGAGCTGCGCGAAAAGAAATTTCTGAAGATTGTGTCCCTGGCTCCGGAAGTTCTCTAGCCGGGCAGCAAGGTTTAACTTATGCCGACTGCAATATCGACTGAACACAAACGCATAGATATCCGGCGCAATGACACAGTAAAGGTCATCACCGGGCGAGACAAGGGCAAGCAAGGACGCGTGCTCCGGGTGTTTCCCGATGAAGGCAAAATACTCGTCGAACACGTCATGATGGTGAAGAAGCACGTGCGCCCGAACCCGCAGCGCAATATTCAGGGCGGCATCGCGGAGCAGGAGAGCCCCATCAACGTCTCCAATGTTCAACTCGTGTGCGGCACCTGTGGTCCGGTCCGCATCGGTCACGAAATGCGTGGTGATCGCAAAGTTCGCGTCTGCAGGAAGTGCGGCACGACTTTAGACAAGTAGGACGGGACAGCCGCTCCCGGCTGTTCGGCCGACCCTAGCTCGGCTTTTAACGAGGGAGAAATTGAGCACCTCACGAACCGGTAGGCGCAAGCGCTCCGAAACCGTGAGAAAGAGATAAGCAATGGCGAAAGAAAAGAAAGACCGGAAACCGGAAAAGCAGGAAGAAGCGAAGCCGGAGCAGGCGCGTCACAGCGCCAAGGAGCGTCCCCGGCTGCGCAGCCGCTTCGAAGCAGAAGTGGCTCCGGCGCTGATGAAAGAATTTGAAATGAAGAATCCCATGGCCGTGCCACGGCTGCACAAAATCGTGGTCAACATGGGGGTGGGCGAAGCCACGCAAAACGCCAAAGTACTCGATCCGGCGGTCAACGAGCTTTCGCAAATCACCGGTCAGAAGCCGGTGGTCACCCGAGCCAAGAAATCGATTGCCGCCTTCAAGGTGCGCGAAGGCATGCCGATCGGCGCGATGGTGACGCTCCGTGGCGATCGCATGTACGAATTTTTCGATCGGCTGGTGAGCGTAGTGCTGCCTCGTGTGCGCGATTTTCGCGGCGTCTCGACCAAATCTTTTGATGGCCGCGGCAATTACACGCTCGGACTGCACGACCAGTTAATTTTTCCGGAGATTGACTATGCCAGGGTCGACAAGCTGAAGGGCATGAATGTCACGATTGTGACTACCGCGCAGACGGACGATCAGGCGCGCGCCCTTCTGCGCCACCTCGGGATGCCGTTCCGGGCGTGACATCAGAATCAAGATAGCTAAGTAAAAGATCCAGGAGCTAATTTGGCGACAACAGCAAAACGAGTCAAGGACGCACGGAAACCTAAGTTTTCTTCGCGCAAGCACAACCGCTGCCAGATCTGCGGACGTCCTCGCGCCTTCCTGCGCAAATTCGGCATTTGCCGTCTTTGCTTCCGCGGGTTGGCGTTGCGCGGCGAAATTCCTGGCGTTTCCAAGTCGTCCTGGTAACGGCGGAACGCCACCGGGTTTGTCCTGCCACCAAGGGTAGCGCAAAACGGGTAAGCAAGACCCGCGGCCCGCAACGTGAGCGGCGCGGCATACGACGTCACCGCAGGTTCTCCGCTGAAACGGAGCAAACGGGTGACTTTAGGAGAAGCAAAACGATGAGGTTGACCGATCCGGTCGCAGACATGTTGGCGCGTATTCGCAATGCCATCATTGCGCGCCATCAAAAAGTGGATATTCCCGTTTCCAAGCTGAAAGTAGAGATTGCCCGCATCCTCAAAGAGGAAGGCTACATCGCCAACTATAAGGCTACCGAGGAAGAAGGTCACAAGGTTCTTCGCGTGTACCTGAAGTATGGCAACAACAATGAGGCTGCCATTTCGAACGTGGCCCGCGTGTCTCGTCCAGGCTGCCGCGTGTACGTGCGCCGTACTGAGATTCCGCGGGTGCTCGGAGGATTGGGGATCAACATCCTTACGACTCCGCGCGGGGTTATGACCGGGCGCCAGGCCCGCAAGGAAGGGCTCGGCGGCGAACTTCTCTGCGAAGTCTGGTAGTCAGCCGGCAATTGCGCAGGTAGTCGCGAAGAATTAAATGCCAAGAGCGAAGAGCTGAATTTATGTCACGAATTGGAAAAAAACCGATCGCCATTCCCAAGGGAGTGACGGTAAAAATCGTAGGCAATACGGTGGCCGTACAAGGTCCCAAGGGAAAGCTGGATACACCGCTCCCTCGCGGGATTCGCATGGAGCAGCAGGACGGCCACCTGCTCGCAGTGCGCGAGAATGACTCCCAGGCTGCAGTTCACGGATTGGCACGCGCGTTGGTCAATAACGCGGTCGAGGGCGTGACCCGTGGCTGGACACGCGAACTGGAAATCGTGGGCATCGGGTATCGCGCTGAAATGAAGGGCAAGGGCACGGTGGTGTTCACGCTCGGCTACTCCCACCCCATTGAATACCCGTTGCCTTCAGGCGTCGAAGTCGCGGTGGATCCGAAGCAGACCAAGCTGACGGTCACGGGCATCGATCGCCAAAAAGTTGGCCAGGTCGCCGCCGAAATGCGCTCTTTGCGTCCGCCCGATCCCTACAAGAACAAGGGCGTGCGTTACGCGGGCGAGCGTCTGAAGAAGAAGGTCGGCAAGACCGGCGCGAAATAACTTTGTAAAGTGACGGATCTTTCGATCCGTCGAGCCGAGAGCACCTCGGCAGAAATGACGTCAGGAATTGGCGCAGTCATCAGCAGGCTGACGAACTGAACGCCACTGGCCCCCGGTTCAGAACCCCGGGATTGAGGACAAGGCAATGCTTACGAAGGCAGGAAAGAATGCAACCCGGCAGCGGGTACACGATCGGATCCGGAAAAAGGTGCTGGGTACCGCTGAGCGCCCACGCTTGAATGTTTATCGCTCTTTGAACCATGTTTACGTTCAGGTCATCGACGATCTCAGCGGCAAGACGCTCGTCTCGGCCAGCACTGCGGAAGGTAAAAAGGAAAACCGCCGCACAGGCGGCAACGTGTCGGCGTCAAAACAGGTCGGCAAGGCGATTGCTGAGCGCGCCAAGGCAAAGGGAATTACGAAGGTGGTCTTCGATCGCGGCGGTTACATCTATCATGGCCGCGTGAAGGCCTTGGCCGATGCGGCCCGTGAAGCGGGTCTGCAGTTCTAGAAGATTTAAATGCGGAGTTCGCGATAGGTGCCAGGAGCTTCAGGTTTACGGCTTGCGAACTTGCCGAATTACAAATGAGAAAAAGATGCCAACTGTCATTAAGAAACTCGATGCAGGTCAGTACCAGCTCAAGGACCAGGTAGTCGCGATCAACCGCGTTACCAAGGTGGTCAAGGGCGGTAAGAATCTCTCCTTCGCCGCCCTGGTTGTGGTCGGTGATCCCGCGTCTGCCGTGGTCGGCTTCGGTTCCGGCAAGGCAAAAGAAGTTCCCCAGGCGATTCGCAAGGGAATTGAATCGGCCAAGAAGAACCTGGTGCGCGTCAATCTCAACCAGACGACGATTCCGCACACCGTTCTCGGGCGCTTTGGCTCCGGCATGGTTCTCCTGAAGCCCGCTCCCGAAGGCACCGGCGTGATTGCCGGGGGAGCGGTTCGCGCCGTGATGACCTCCGCGGGGATCCAGAACGTGCTGACGAAGTCAATTGGCACCACCAATCCGCACAATGTGGTCAAAGCTACCTTCGACGCCCTGAAGAAACTGAAAAACAAGGCTGACGTCGCTACCCTCCGCGGCAAGAGCGCCGAGGAACTGTAAAGATCGGGTTGCGCATGCCTTGCCGATATCGGCGCAGAGGCCGGGAAGAGGAAATTAAAGATGGCAAAAGAGTCAAAAAAACAAAGTACCGGCGGTAAGCTTCAGATCAAGTGGGTGCGATCCGCGATCTGCTCACCGGTCAAGCACAAGCTGGTCGTCAAAGGTCTGGGATTTACCCGGCTGAACCAGGTGATTGAGCGTCCCGACACCCCCGCCATTCGTGGCATGGTGGCGAAGATTCCGCACCTGGTGGAGATCCTACACTAGCTTTCAGGTCGCCGTTATCAGGAAAGCAGGAGTCTACGATCCTGACACCTGCGACCACGTAGCTGAGGCGCGAGAAAACATCATGAACTTATCGAACATTCGTGCACCGAAGAAATCTTCCGAAAAGCGCAAGCGCGTGGGCCGTGGCATGGGTTCGGGTATGGGCAAAACGTCCACCCGGGGACACAAGGGCCAGCGTTCGCGCAGCGGTTCGCGCATTCTGCGCGGCTTTGAAGGCGGCCAAATGCCATTACACCGCCGCATGCCGAAGCGCGGGTTCACCAACATTTTCCGCAAGGAATACTCAATCGTGAACCTGGAAGCGTTGGCCGCGCTGGGCGAGTCGGACATTACGCCCGACGTTTTGCGCTCTGCTGGCGTGATCAAGACCGACCGGCCGGTGAAGGTGCTGGGAAACGGAGAACTCACGGTTGCTATCAATGTATCGGCACACAAGTTCTCGAAAGCAGCCCAAGAGAAAATCACCAAGGCGGGCGGCAAGGTCCTGGTTTTATAGTAGTACCCGAGGGTTCCATGGTAGAGAAACTGGCCAACATCTTTCGTATCCCGGATCTGCGCAGGCGCATTCTTTTCACGCTGGCTTTGTTGGCGGTATATCGCCTCGGCGGTCACATTCCCACCCCCGGCATCAACGCCGACAAGCTGCAACAATTTTTCGAACAGAATCGTGGTTCATTTCTCGGGTTCGTCGACCTGTTTTCCGGAGGCCAGCTGCGCCGTCTGACCATCTTCGCCCTGGGCATTATGCCCTACATCACGGCGTCGATCATTCTGCAGTTGCTTACGGTAGTCTATGAGCCGCTGGCGAAACTGCAGAAGGAAGGGGAGCTCGGGCGCAAGAAGATCACTCAGTGGACCAGATACCTGACCGTGATTCTCAGCGCCGTTCAGTCGCTCGGCATCGCGCTCAGCCTGCAAAAGGGCGGCGACTTCGTGGTCAATCCGGGTGTGAGCTTTACCCTGATGACCATGCTCACGCTCACCACCGGCAGTGCGTTCATCATGTGGTTGGGCGAGCAGATTACGGAACGTGGAATCGGCAATGGAATGTCTCTGCTGATCTTTGCTGGCATCGTTGTCGGACTGCCGCGCGGAGTTGCCGACATGGTGGATAAGGTCCGCACTGATGCCTGGGGCGCCTTTACCGCGCCCGCCATGATTATCCTTGTCGCGCTCATGATTGCGATTGTAGGGTTCATCGTTTACGTTGAGCGCAGCGAGCGCCGTATCCCTGTGCAGTATGCGAAGCGCGTAGTCGGACGCAAGGTCATGGGTGGCCAGTCGACTCACCTGCCTTTGCGCGTGAATGCGGGCGGCGTGATGCCTGTCATCTTCGCTTCCTCGATTTTGACTCTTCCCCAAACGGTGGGTTACGCGCTGCGGGATAATCGTTACTTCGGCCCATTGATGCACGCCCTCGGTTGGGGCGAGCCGCTCTATACGTTGCTGTATGCGGTTGGCATCATCTTCTTCGCCTATTTCTATGTTTCCATCGTCTTCAATCCCAACGAAGTTGCGGACAATATGCGCAAGTACGGCGGATTTATCCCCGGAATCCGTCCCGGCAAGCGCACTTCCGACTTCATCAATGAAGTTCTGACCCGTATCACGCTGGTTGGTGCTCTGTACCTGATCATCATCTCCTTCATTCCGGAGTGGATGATCGCGGGCATTCACCTGAATCACCTGCCCGGGGCTATGGGAGCATTCTTCGAGCGGCTGCCCACCTGGGTGACAAATGGTCTGGGCGTGAACTTTTATTTTGGCGGCACGTCGCTGCTCATTGTGGTGGGCGTCGCCATGGATACCGTGACCCAGGTCGAGGCTCAGCTGATCATGCGTCACTACGACGGCTTTTCGCCCCGTAGCGGACGCATTCGCGGCCGGCGTACCTGGGCGTAGAAGATGCAGGATGGACGGTTGATCCGATCCGTTCGGCAGTGTTTTACCGGCCTGATTGCCTACGGTGCAGCTGCCTACGGTGCAGCCCGAATCGTGAGTACCCCGCTCTCAGGTCACATGAGGTCTGTGCTGTCGCCACTGACAAATGCACAGGCTTCTGGTAATGTGCCCTAGCTCGGCTGCTGTTACATGGGCCGGGAATACTGGATTCGAAAGGATTCTCCGAATGGCCGGGGACACCTCGCGCAACGTCGGGCCCGTGATCCTGCTTGGTCCTCCGGGGGCCGGTAAGGGGACGCAGGCCAAGCGTATTGCGGAGCACTATCGGATCCCGCAGATCTCCACCGGCGACATCCTGCGGGACAATGTGGCCAACGGGACGCCGCTGGGGTTGCAAGCTAAGGCAATCATGGCTCGCGGTGAACTGGTTCCCGACGAGTTGATGTATCCCATGGTGGGGGAGCGGCTTCGCCGGACGGACTGTGTCCGCGGATACATTTTGGATGGTTTTCCCCGCACTGCGGCGCAGGCGGGTTGGCTCGACGCATTTTTCGAGCACGAGCTCTTTGACAATTCAAACAACTCGCATGAAGCCAAGTGTTTGCCGATTGTGATCCGGCTGGACGTCGACTATAATGAACTAGTTCGTCGGATTGCCGGCCGTCGTTCTTGTCCTACCTGCGGACTTCCGTACAACATCTACTCACACCCTGCCAAGGTCGATGAGGTCTGTGATGTGGACGGTTCCAAGCTGGTAGCGCGCAACGATGATCGTGAGGATGTTGTGCGCGAGCGTCTCAAGACCTACGATCTCCAGACCGCTCCGGTGGCCGACTACTACGAAAGGAAAGGACGCCTGGTCGCGATCAATGGTGATCTGCCCATGGACGAAGTGACGGGGCAGGTTTTCCATATCGTCGAAGACCACAGTTCAGTCGGCGTGCGCAACACGATCTCCCGTTAGGATGGCCATCGTCTGTAAATCAGCAGCGGAAATCGACAAGATGCGGCGCAGTGGGCAAATTGTCCGCGAGGTGCTGGATCATGTGCGCTCGCTGGTTCAGGCCGGCGTGACCACCATGGATTTGGAGCGGTCCGCCGAAAAGAAGATCAAGGATCTCGGCGCTAAGCCGGCATTCAAAGGATACCTCGATTATCCCTGCGTCCTGTGTACCTCGATTAATGAAGAGATCGTCCACGGAATCCCCTCGGAGAAGAGGGAACTAAAGTCTGGCGACATCGTCTCTATCGATTGCGGCGTAGTGCTGGATGGTTACTATGGCGACTCCGCGATTACGGTGCCTGTAGGCGATGGGGTCTCGGAGGAACTGAAGAAGCTCCTGGAAGTCACGCAGGCTTCGCTGTATCGAGGCATTGAAGCGGCCCGCATCGGTAATGCCGTCGGCGACGTGGGCGCTGCGGTTCAGGAATACGTGGAGGCGAACGGCTTCAGCGTAGTCCGCGAGTTTGTGGGACACGGCATCGGCACGCGCCTTCACGAAGAGCCGCAGGTTCCGAACTACGGGACGCGCGGACATGGTGCCAGGTTGCGCGAAGGCATGGTGATTGCCATCGAGCCGATGGTGAATTCCGGTAAACCGGAGGCGCGCGTGCTCGGTGACAAGTGGACCGCGGTGACTGCCGACGGCAGCTTTAGCGCTCATTTCGAGCACTGCGTGGCGGTAACGCGAGACGGACCAGTGATATTGACGCAGTAGGATCGGCGAAGAAACTGTCGGCAATCGTGATCCTGGCACCGGGACCCAAACTGACTCTAAAACAGTGGAAACAGTTGCTCAGAAGACTGACTGTTAGGACCGGCAACTGAGAACTGAGGGTAATGAGTAAGGAAGACGCAATTGAAGTGATGGCAGTGGTGGTTGAACCCCTGCCCAACGCTATGTTCCGAGTGGAACTGGAAAACAAGCACCAGGTTTTGGCGCATGTTTCCGGCAAAATGCGAAAGAACTTTATCCGCATTCTGCCCGGCGACAAGGTCGCGGTGGAGCTTTCCCCCTACGACCTGAATCGTGGCCGCATCGTCTATCGCTACAAGTAGAAGATTACGCGGGAATTGCTGCTATGCAGAAGCAGCAAGCCAGTATCCCGGTCCTGAGTCGAGCAAGGCAGAGTGGTCATCTAAGCAACGATCACCTGGAATTTAAGCGCGAATCATCATTCCACGCGTGGCGGGGAATCTGCACTTGCTGAAATAATGGAATGCGAGTGCCGGAACGCGCGGCTGGTCAGCGGAGAGATTATGAAAGTACGAGCATCAGTAAAGAAGATTTGTGATAAGTGCAAGATCATCCACCGCCGCGGTGTGGTGCGCGTGATCTGCGAAAATTCGAAACATAAGCAGCGTCAAGGCTGAGGAGTTAGCGAACTATGGCACGTATTGCAGGCGTCGATCTTCCGCGCAATAAGCGCGCACACGTTGCCCTTACTTATATCTACGGCATCGGTCAGCCGCGGTCTGCCCGCATCCTTGATGCCGCCAAGGTCGATCCCACCAAAAAGGTGCAGGATCTTGGCGAAGACGAGGTCAACCGCATCCGCCAGGTGATCGAAGGCGAAGGCGGCGTGGAAGGCGATCTGCGCAAAGATGTTTCGATGAACATCAAGCGTCTCATCGAAATCGGTTCCTACCGCGGCTTCCGGCATCGCCGCAACCTGCCGGTCCGTGGACAGCGCACCCACACCAATGCGCGCACCCGCAAGGGCCCACGCAAAGGTACTGTGGCCCAGAAGAAGAAAGCAACGGCCAAGACTTAACCCGTAGTCGGGAATCGCTAGCCAGGAGTCAAATTACACTTCTGCCTTGGCAAACTGATTCTCGGCTGCCGATTCCTGATTACAGAGAAAAACATGGCGAAACCAGCAGCAAGCGGCGCAGCCGCGACGGATAAAAAAGGCAAGAAGAAGACGTTCAAGAAGAAAGAGCGCAAGCACGTCTCTCACGGCGTGGCGCACATTCAGGCGTCCTTCAACAACACGATCGTGACCATCTCCGATCCCGCCGGCAATGTGCTCTCGTGGAAAAGTTCCGGATCTCTCGGGTTCCGCGGGTCCCGCAAAGGCACGCCGTTCGCCGCTCAGCAAGCTGCGATGAACGCTGCCAATATGGCGCGCGATCATGGCGTACGCAGCGTGGAAGTTCGCGTCAGCGGCCCAGGTTCGGGCCGCGAGTCGGCGATCCGCGCTCTCTCGTCTGCCGGCATCGAAGTGCGGTCGATTAAGGACAACACTCCTATCCCGCACAATGGTTGCCGCCCGCCGAAGCGGCGCCGCGTTTGAAGTGAGTTCTCGAGGCTTGGCCAGCTTGCCTGGCTACCGGCTCGTGATAGTGAATTCCGATCGGGAAGAAAGGGACGCCAACCCCGTAAACCGATCTGCAAAAGGAGAATAATTTGGCCCGTTACAAAGATGCAGTGTGTCGTCTGTGCCGCCGCGAGGGCATGAAGCTGTTCCTCAAAGGCGCCAAGTGCTTCACCGACAAATGTCCTGTCGAGAAGCGTAATTATGCCCCCGGACAACATGGGAAGGACCGCAAGGCCAAAGTCGTCGGCTACGGTTTGCAGTTGCGCGAAAAGCAAAAAACCAAGCGCATCTACTTTACCCAGGAAAATCAGTTTCGGAATTATTTCGAGTACGCCGCGCGCCAGAAGGGCGTGACCGGCGAGGTGCTGCTGCAACAGCTCGAGCGGCGGTTGGACAATGTTGTTTACCGCCTCGGTTTTGCCACTTCCCGGCGCCAGGCGCGACAGTTAGTGCGGCATGGGCACGTGCAGGTCGATGGCCGCAAAGTGAATATTCCTTCGTACGAAGTAGCGCAGGGCGAGGAAATCGCGATCCGCGAAAACAGCCGCAAGCTGCCGGTTCTCGAGATCGCAAAAGATTTCGCCAGCCACCAGAACGCGCCCACCTGGCTGGAGATCGATCGCGACAACTATAAGGGTCGCGTCCTCGCTTTACCCAAGCGCGAAGATATTCAGTTGCCCGTCAACGAGCAGCTGATCGTCGAATTGTATAGCAAGTAACGACGTGCGCAGCGTGCGGACTGGCTGACCGATTCATAGCCGGCCGCTCCGCGATACGTGAGTTGCTAGAACAAACAGGTTCACCAGGTTTGGCCCCACATTTCGACCAGATCGGCCTTTTAAGGCACTTGACCGAGACCCGGGCCTGTTTCGGGAGCCTTGATTGAGCCAAATGGCGAAAAGGAGAAATAAATGCTTTGGAAGGGTTTTCAAAAACCTAAACGTCTAGCCACCGATACCAGCTCGCTTACGGACAAGTACGGGATGTTCTGGGCGCAACCTTTCGAGCGCGGATTCGGCACGACCATTGGCAATGCTCTTCGCCGCGTGCTGCTGAGCTCCATCGAAGGTGCTGCCGTTACCGCCGTCAAGATCGAAGGCGTGCTGCACGAGTTCCAGTCGATCCCCGGCGTCGTCGAGGACGCGACCGACATCATCCTCAACTTGAAGCAGATTCCGTTCAAGCTTTCCGGTGATGCACCGAAGGCCATCTATCTCCGCTCCGACCAGCCGGGGGTTGTTACGTCCGGCATGATCGAAGCGGACGCGGATGTTGAAGTGCTCGACAAGGACGTCTACATCGCCACGGTCAGCGAAGGCGGCAAGCTCGACATGGAAATGCGGCTTAAGCGCGGCCGCGGCTATGTGTCCGCCGATAAGAATTTCGATGAAGACCTTGGCCTCGGCTTCATTCCCATCGATTCCGTGCATAGCCCGGTGCGCAAGTGCAACTATACCGTGGAAGCCGCGCGTCTCGGCCAGATCACGGATTACGACAAGCTGACGATGGAAATCTGGACCAACGGCTCCATAACCCCGGCCGACTCGCTCGGCCTGGCGGCGAAGCTGCTGAAGGACCACATGAACATCTTCATCAATTTCGAAGAGGAAATTGAAACCGCCACCGCGAGCGACGATCGCAAACCCGAGATCCGCAATGAGAACCTGAACCGGTCCGTCGAGGAACTCGAGCTTTCCGTGCGCAGCTACAACTGCCTGAAGAACGCCAACATTCAGACGATTGGAGAGCTTGTGCAGAAGACCGAAGCCGAGATGCTGAAGACCAAGAATTTCGGGCGCAAGTCGCTGAACGAAATCAAGGAAATTCTGGCTTCTATGGGCTTGAGCCTTGGGATGAAGATCGACGAGCACGGCAACGCCGTACCCGGTCCAACTTCGAACCAGATTCTGCCGGCGTCGGCGTATAGCGATCTCAGCGATCTGTGATTTCCGTGTGGGGCCGGGTTTCTGACCCGGCCCTCCGGTATTGTAAGCACTGCGAATTGAGTACTGACTGAACGAGGTTTTCCATGCGTCACAAAGTTGCAGGATGGAAATTAGGTCGTAACACAGCCCACCGCCGCTCCTTGCTGCGGAACCTGGTCACGTCTCTGATTGTCGAGGAGCGCGTTGAAACTACGCTGCCCAAGGCCAAGGCGATGCGTCCACAGGTGGAAAAAATGATCACCCTCGGCAAACGCGGGGATCTTTCCGCCCGCCGTCAGGCTGCCTCGTATCTGATGACGCGCGAAGCCGTCGACAAGCTTTTCGAAACCATTGGACCGCGCTTTGGCGACCGCGCCGGTGGCTACTTGCGGATTGTCCGCACGGGATGGCAGAAGGGCGATGGTGCTGACAAGGCTTTTATCGAACTGCTTGGCAGCGAAGCTGTGATCGACGAAAAACGCCAAAAACGCGCGGAAGTTCGCGCCAAGCGCGCCGAGGAAACCCGTAAAGCCATGGAAGAAGCTGAGGCACAAGCCCAACATGATGGCGGTGTCGAACCGGCTAAGGGCGGCGAAGCCAACGAGTAACCTATCCGGGGACGGGCTTCCAACCCGTCCCGAAACCAAGCTCCGCAGTCGGCACACTCCCCGTGTTAGCATCCTTCACCTGAGATTTTCCATGCGACAATCTGTTCTCCTCACTATCGCTCTATTTTGCGCGACCGTCTCCGCCGCCCAATCCGCCGACGAAATCGTGAACAAATCCATTACGGCCCGCGGCGGTCTCGAAAAGATCAAGGCAGTAAACTCAGTGCGCTTAAAGGGTCGCATCACGCTCGGGCCAGAACTCGAAGGCAACCTGCTTGCAGAAATGGAGCGCCCTGGGAAGATGCGCGAGCAAGTCACGGTGGGAGACAAATCCATTATTCGAACCACCGACGGCGCCACCGGATGGTCTCTGAACCAGTTTGCAGGACAGGACTCGGCCGTGCAGTTGTCGGCCGAGGAAATGGCAATGATGGCCCAGAAGGCGGATTTTGACCGTCCACTGGTCGACTATCAATCCAAAGGCAACAAAATCGAATTATTAGGTCAGGAACCGGTCGAGGGCAAGCCCGCCTACAAACTGAAAGTCACCTTGAAAGACGGCCAGGTGCGGTACGACTACATCGACGCCGGCAGCTTCCAGGAAGTGAAGTGGGAAGGTCAAATCATCGTCGGTGGCAAACAAGTCGATGCCAAGTCCATTTTTAGTGATTACCGGGCGGTAGATGGGGTCATGTATCCGTTCCGCATCGATTCGGAAACTGAAGGCAACCCAAACCGCCAAACAATCCAGTTCGACAAAGTCGAACTCAATCCTCACATGGAGGGGTCCGAATTCGGTAAACCCGTTGTTCCAGACTCGACCCATCCTCCCAAACCTGCGCCACCCGAAAGCACTGCCCCGAGTATGTGATGTGCGGTGCAGACAGCGCCTTGCCTTTACACTGGGCCAGAAAGCCGCCGATTCGCACCTCACGTTCGTCTTCGCCCACCGTATATAATCTCCACCCGGAGGTGAACGTTTGCTCGTCTTAGGATGTAATGCCCTGGTCCTGTTGTTCTCAGCTCTCGCCCTTGCCCAACCCACCGCTCATCCCTCTCTTGACGCCGCGCAATCTAAGGCGGAGGCCGCGCGTTTTCTTTCCGATCTGGTGCGCATCGATACCCAGGACCCTCCCGGCAACGAGTCCAAAGTTGCGCATTATCTCGAAGGAGTGCTGCGTGAGGAGGGTATTCCCTCGGAGATTCTCGAGACGATGCTCGGACGCGCCAGCATCGTGGCACGCCTCAAGGGGAACGGCAGCAAGCGTCCCCTGCTACTCATGGGGCATGAAGACGTGGTCCCTGTTGACCGCGTCCATTGGACGGTCGACCCTTTCGCCGGCACGGTGAAAGACGGCATTCTCTACGGCCGCGGCGCCTCTGATGACAAGGCCATGGTGGCAGCAAACCTGGAAGTTTTCCTTCAACTCAAGCGCATGAATATCCCGCTTACCCGGGACGTGATCTTCCTGTCCGAAGCCAGTGAAGAGATGTCCTCGCCCGCCGGTATGAAGACTATTGTCGATCGCTACTGGGACAAAATCGAGTGCGAATTCGCCCTGAATGAAGGCGGAGGCTCTCTGCTGGAGAACTCCAAGGTTAAGTACATGGGTGTGGCAACTGCCGAGAAGCTTCCCCGCGGTGCCACTCTTCAAGCCTCGGGGAGCAGTGGTCATGGCTCGGTTCCACGCGTTGACAATGCAGTCGTGCATCTCGCAGAAGCTGTCGCCAAGGCCGGCACCTGGGAGACGCCTTCCCGTTTGAACGAAACTACGCGGGAATTTTTTCAGCGCCTGGCCACCATATCGCCGCCAGATGAAGCCGCCTGGTACCGCAACGTGCTCGATCCGAAGGTGCAGGCGGAGCTTAGGGTGAAGAAGCCGCAATACTACTCCATGCTGCGCACCTCCGTGGTGCCCACAATGCTAAAGGCTGGATTGAAATCGAACGTGATTCCGCCAACAGCCGAAGCTACGCTCGATATCCGCGCTCTGCCCGATGAGGATCTCCCAAAATTCCGTGAAAAGTTAGCCGAAGTCATCAACGACCCCCAGGTCAAGGTGGTTGCCGAGGATAGTTCGCTTTCGATGCCGCCGGCTCCCGCGAGCAGTTTGCATACTGAAATGTTCGCGGCACTCGAACGGGCGCAAAAGGAAGTCGAGCCGAATTCCATCACGCTGCCGGTCATGACTACAGGCGCAACCGACTCGTCGTTTCTGCGAGTGAAAGGCGTGCAGGCCTACGGAATCGGACTTCCCAAGACCGACGCGGAGAATCGTACCGTTCATGGCAACGACGAGCGTATCGAAATCGATCAACTCGGCACGTTTGTGAGCTACATTTTTTCGGCTGTCACCCTGGTGGCGGCGCAGTGACATAACTGTCCAAAGTCAATAACCAGCCACCAGCTCCCAGAGTGTCGGCTTCAGCGCCGAACGGATGCTGTGAATATGTAAAACCTCGCACCTCAAACCTGCACGCTGACAGCTGACTTCCCAGTTTTCGTCCAGAGTACATGTCCCTCCGCGCGTCCCAGCGGTAATCTTGTCGCGTGCGTTTGGCGCGTTACACTGATTCGGAGCTATGGAAGTTGGGCGCAATCAAGTGGCAATCGCCGTCGGAGCGGGCGTACTCGTCGTGCTGGTTTTCCTTGGCTACCTGGCTTGGCTGAATAATCAAGGACCAGTGCTGGCCAAGTCCGACGACCACGACCCTCTTTCGGGCGTACCCAATTCCATCAGTTTGAATCCTTTGCGGGACCGCTCTTCGGAACATGCAGCTTCGCAGTTCATTCGCGCCATGCGCGACGGACATTGCGAAGAAGAACTCGCCAAATGGGAGAAGGACTATCGCAAGAAGTACGCGGCCTTCATCTGCGATTCTGAGGCCAAGCACCCGCTCGTATCATGGGAATTGGTGGACTGGGAAGACACGCCGCCGCTCCGCATCCTGCACTATCGGGGTCGTCGCCGCAACGCGCCCGATCAAAAGGGCACTTACAAGGAATTGTTTTCCGTTACCCTGGAGCCAAAAGACGGTGAGTGGATTGTGACGAAATACGACGCGATGTACTGAAGATTCGCCTCGCCTGCCGCGCTTCCGCTCCTATTCAGCTGCACACCAGCTCAGGCAGATGCCTGCAGCGAACTGCCTATCCTCCACCCGCGCACGACCAGGTAAATCAAGATTTGTGCCGCAAGCGCCGCTGAGCTATCGAGTATGACGTCGTGATAGGTGCCGGTGCGGGAAGGAATGTAACTCTGGTGCCATTCATCCATGCTGGCGACAAGTGCAGTTCCAGAGAAGGCGAGTGCAGTCCAAAGCCACGCCCATCTTGCCGGCCGAAAGAACGTCGCTCTCCATGCGCGGAACAGAAGAATGCTCAGGATCGCATAACCCACTACGTGTCCGGTCTTGCGAAGAATGTGATGGAACTGAACAAACCATGCGCGGTCAATCGGCCCGTAGAAGAAGGTCATGATCGCGTACAGGATTCGCCCGGTATTGTCAGAAGAAAGCGCGTTGCTGGACTCAATGGCAATAAGCAGAAGCCAGAGGCCGGCGGCAAGCCATGTCTTCCAGAGTTGTTGTCGCGGTGCAGTGGCGGTCAGGGCGTCAGGCTCCAGCTTCATTTACTCGACCGCATAATTGGGCGCTTCGCGGGTGATCATGACATCGTGAACGTGGCTCTCGCGCAGTCCTGCGCCGCTGATCCGCACGAATCGCGCTTTGCTTTGCAGTTCGCTGATGCTGCTGCATCCGCAGTAGCCCATGCCCGACTTCAACCCTCCCACCATCTGGTGAACAATCATGGCGACTGAACCGCGGTAGGGAACGCGTCCTTCAATTCCTTCGGGAACGAGCTTTGCCAGCCGATTCGACTCTTCTCCCAGCACGGGCATGGCGGCAGAGGAGTCGCCGTCGGTGTTCTGAAAATATCGTTCACTGGAACCTTGTGCCATCGCGCCCAGAGATCCCATGCCGCGATAGGACTTGTAGGTGCGGCCTTGATATAGGATGAGTTCGCCCGGACTCTCGTCGGTGCCGGCAAACATAGAGCCGATCATGACTACGCTGGCTCCGGCGGCGAGGGCTTTCGTTATGTCGCCTGAATACTTGATGCCTCCATCGGCCACAATGGGTACGTTAGCGTCGCGGGTGGCGCGGTACGCTTCGGCAATCGCGGTGATCTGCGGTACGCCGGCACCGGTGACCACGCGCGTGGTGCAGATGGATCCCGGACCGATTCCGACCTTGATTCCGTCAGCCCCGGCGCGAGCGAGTTCGCAGGCGCCGTCGAAAGTAGCAACATTGCCCGCGAGCAGGTCGATCTCAGGAACCTTTGACTTAACCAGCTTGACTGCGTCCAGAACACGGGATGAATGCCCGTGGGCACTGTCGATGGCAACCAGGTCGACTTTTGCCCTCGCCAGTTCCTGTGCCCGTTCCAGGAAATCTCCGGTAGCACCGATCGCGGCACCCACCCGCAGGCGCCCGTGCGAATCCTTGGCCGCACTGGGATATTTCAGCTTCTTCTGGATGTCCTTGACCGTGATCAGGCCTTTAAGCATGTAGTTGTTGTCGACTACCAACAGCTTCTCCACCCGATGTTCGTGAAGAATTTTTTCCGCTTCCTCGAGCGTAGTGCCCACCGGGACGGTGATGAGGTTTTCCTTGGTCATCACCTTGGCGATGGGAACGTCAAAGCGGGTTTCGAAGCGCAGATCGCGGTTGGTCAGAATCCCGACCAGTCGCCCGTTTTTTGTAATGGGTACGCCCGAAATCTTGTATTTCCGCATGACCTCCAGAGCATCTGAGACCTTCTCATCCGGCGACATAGTGACGGGGTCGACGATCATGCCGCTTTCCGAGCGCTTTACCTTGTCGACTTCGTTGGCCTGCTGTTCGATAGAAAGATTGCGATGGATAATTCCCACGCCGCCCTGCTGCGCCAAGGCGATCGCCATGTGCGATTCTGTGACGGTGTCCATGGCCGCGCTGATGACGGGAATATTCAGGCGAATGTTGCGGGTCAACTGGCTTTGCGTATTGGCAGTTGCCGGGACCACGTCAGATCGGGCGGGCAAAAGCAACACGTCGTCGAAGGTCAGGGCCTCTGGCACCGGGAAATGAATCATATTTTGTCTCGGAACGAGCAGGTAAATTTCTATTCTAGAGATGGCGCGCCGACTAAGCAAACTCCGCGCTCCTGCCGTGATTTCCCGCTGCATGACGCCGCCGCAAGTGCAGGTTAAATCCATTGAAAGTAGCTGAAAAACAAGGTAAAGTCCGGTGCGGTTCCGAAAAGCAGTTCGCAAGGTTTGTGCCACGGCACGTTCTTGTTTTCTGGAGTGGAGGAAGAGGTATGCGGTTTCGCAGGTCCTTATTGAGGTGGTTGTTGGCAATACTCATGTTCGCGAGCGCCATGATCCTCAATCGCGTCGTCGCTCAGGAGCCGAACAGCGGTATTCCGTCGCCCACGGTCCGCGTAAACACGCGAATGGTCTTGGTAGATGTTGTGGTGATCGATAAGCAAGGTAAACCTGTCACAGGACTCAAGCCCCAGGACTTCGTGATCGAGGAGAACGGCAAAAAGCAGCAAATCGCCGCATTCACCACGCCGGAAGACGCGTCCAAAGTGCCCGCGCCCTTGCCGCTCGCCCCGGGTATCTACTCGAACAAGCCCGAATATCGCAGCGAAGGCGGGCCAGTCACCGTGCTTCTGCTGGATGCAGCCAACACACCATTTCGCGATCAGGCCTATGCCCGCTGGCAGATGCTCAAGTACGTGCAGGAACAACTCAAGCCCGACCAGCGCGTTGCTGTGTTTACGCTGACCAATCAATTGCGGATGTTGCAGGATTTCACCACTGATCCCAACCTTCTGAAAGCCGCTTTGCAAAAAATCAAGCCACGAGAGCAGGACATGCAGAGCGCCGTTCCACCACCGCTCAGCACGGCAATTGGTACAGGAGCGGATCCCGCATTGACGACGACGCTGGCCATGATGTCTGGTGAGGCGCAGGCTTTCCAGTCTATCCAGGTCAGTTACGAACTGGACCGCCGGGTCGGGGTTACCTTGGACGCAATGCGCGGCCTGGCGCGGGTGTTGGGGGGTATGCCGGGACGCAAGCAGGTGGTCTGGCTTACCGCTACATTTCCTTTCGACCTCATTCCGGAAAACCGGAACGTTACCGAGGCGGAACTGGCAGAGGCGCTTCCGGACATCCATCAGACCGGGCTGAATACGCATGCGGCGGGAGCACTGGCCGAGACGCAGCGCCACGCACACACCGAGGAGATCCGCGAAGCGTCGGCCCAACTCTCAGCTGCCCAAGTGGCGATTTATCCCGTGGATGTTCGTGGCCTGATGAGCGGGATGGAAATGGAGAGGGAAGACTCAGCCAATCGTCAGTTGATGGATCTCTCTCAGCGCGCGGGAACTCGCATGTCAGATGTGGCGTCCAGCCAGGAAACCATGAGAGAGATTGCCGCTGAAACGGGCGGCAAGGTTTACGTCAACCAGAACGAGATTAATGCCGGCGTCGACCTGGTGATGGCGGACAATAACGCCTCATATACGCTCGGCTATTATCCCGAAAACAAGAAGTGGGATGGCAAATTCCGCACTATCAAAGTCAAGCTGAACAAGGATGGGACACAGCTGCGGGCTCGTCGAGGTTACTATGCAATCGATCCCGCAACCATAAAAGACCGCGATTCGGACCAGCAGATTGCCGAAGCTTGGCAAACCGGTGTCCCGGCCACGCTGGTCACATTCAGTGCGCGGGTCAAACCGACCGATAAAGGCAAGGTCGGTGTTGATTTCCTGGTGGATGCTCACAGCCTGACCGTAAAAGACAGCGGTGGCAAAAAGAAGTTTGACGTCGATCTGTATAGCGCCATGTTTTCCGCTGAAGGCAAGATGCTCTCGAACCACAGCCAGAAGATCGCGCAAGAGTTCCCCGATAACGTCTACCAGCAGATCATGCAGCAGGGCATGCTGGTGCACATGGATCTGGATCCGCCACAGGGCAAGAACAACCAGGTTCGCCTGGCAGTGCGGGACAATGCCACCGGCCACATTGGCACTCTCAACGCGGCTTGGGAGCCATAAAGTTGCAGTTCCGCTTCCAGGACCTCGGCAATCGGCCGTTCCGAGGGTCCAAAATGGGAGGAAATCGAAACCAAAAGTACGCACAAGCTCTGCTAATAGCGCATGCTGCATAACACCCGTAATATCTTGATCTATGTAATTGCGCGCCTTCGACGGCGTGAGGAGGTCACTGTGGTCCACCTCAGTCGTTCCTCTTCCGTTGCATGGTTGACGGTTGTCGTCTTGACTCTTCTTTGTCCTGCCATGATTGCCATGGCACAGCAGGCTTCGCAACCTGAAGCCGGAACCGCGTCGTGCAACTTTGAAGACGGCAAGCAGATCGGTATTCGCTACAACCGAATTCCCGCGGGAAAAGCCGAAGGGCCGCCGCTGAACAGGATCTGGATGCCGGGAGGCGCGGCCATTACTCTTTTCTCTGAACCGGCACTGACCATCGGTGGAGTCGACATTGCTCCCGGTGGTTACACTCTCTACCTGCTGCCGGGAAAGAAAGAATGGAAGCTGATCGTGAGCAAGAATACCGCGGTGGAAGGTGCCTACGATGAAAAGCAGGACATCGTGCGCGCGACCATGGAGACCGGGACCCTCAGTCAGCGCCAGGAGGAATTGACCGTTACCCTAGGTCACGTCGGCCCACAGCGGTGCGAGTTCGATGTCGATTTCGGCAGGAGCAAGGCGTGGGTCGAGTTTAAGGAGAAATGAGGGTGGTGGCTGTGAGCAGGGCAGCATCATCTACTCCCGAATTTCTCGAGAGCGTGTACCCGATCCTTCACAAACTGCTCTCCGCCTATGCTCCTCCATTCAAATCCGTTGAAGGAACGGTCCGCGGCAAGAAGGATTTGCACCTGGTAACGCCGAAGGCGATCGCAATTTCGGGCATTTATGAAAACAAGCCGAAACCAGCAGGCATGGCAAGCATCATCTTGCAAAAAGAATATAGAGGTTTCTATTACACCCCGCTTTATTTGAGTCCCGGGTTGAAGAAAAATCTTTCGCCGTCACTGACACGATTGTTGAAAGGCAAGACTTGCTTTCATATTAAGAAGGTGGATGGCGACCTCCTTCAGGATTTGAATGCCGCACTACAACTCGGCCTGAGCTTCTTCCAGGAGCGCGGTTGGGTATAGCCGATCAGTTGCGTTCTCCGCGAGACACTTCAGTCTAAATTTCGATACAGCTTTTCCTGTATTTCTGATTTCCGCTTCTCACGAGACAATCAAGATTTTGCCGTCAACGTCATCATCGTGAAACGTGGTGGAATAACCTCTCGTTCAAGTGGGAAGGTCTGTGGCTAAAGCAACGCCAGATGTCGCATTGCGCGCTGCGCCTGAGCTGCAGCCTCCGGACGTGTTTCGGCTGCTGGTGGATAGCGTCACAGACTACGCGATTTTCATGCTTGATCCGGCTGGCCTCATTTGTACCTGGAATTCAGGCGCAGAACGCATGAAGGGTTACCCAGCGAAAGAGATTATCGGCAAGCACTTCAGCGTTTTCTACACGGCCCCGGATCTCGCTTTAGACAAGCCAAACTATGAGCTCAAGCTGGCCATGCAAGATGGACGTTTTGAGGATGAGGGTTGGCGAGTGCGTAAGGACGGCTCGCGGTTTTGGGCGAATGTCGTGATTACGAGAATCTGCGACAAACAAGGCCGTCACCTGGGTTTTGGCAAGATCACGCGCGATCTTTCCGAACGGCGTCAGTCCGAACTGCGATACCGGCTCCTGATCGAAGGCGTGATCGATTACGCGATTTTTTCCATGGATCCCACAGGCCGCATCACTTCCTGGAACGTCGGGGCCGAACGCCTGAAGGGCTACAAGGCCGAGGAAATTATCGGCAAGCATTTTTCCAACTTCTACACTCCCGAGGACCGCGCTTCTGAGCTGCCTCGACGCGTGCTGGAAACGGCGGCTGCAAACGGTCACTTCGAGGGCGAAGGCTGGCGCGTCCGTAAGGACGGAACCCGCTTTTGGGCCAGCGTCGTAGTGACCGCTCTCCGCGACGAAGCTGGCAACCTATACGGGTTTTCGAAGGTGACCCGGGACAACACCGAGCGCAAGAAACTGATGGATGAGTTGCAGCGCCACTCCGAAGAACTCGAACTGCAAGTTCGGGAGCGCGAGGAAAGCAACGCGGAACTGGAATCATTCGCCTATTCCGTGTCGCATGATTTGCGCGCGCCGCTGCGCGCGATTGCAGGATTCGCACAAGCCTTGCAGGAAGACTGTGCCGCGGGACTGGACGAGACTGGCCGGGACTATCTCCACGAGATCACCAGTGCTACGGCGCGAATGAACGCGCTGGTGCAGGATTTACTCGATTATGGCCGGGTAAGCCGAATCAACATGCCGCTCGAATCCGTCAAGCTGGCCGATGTGGTTGCTGAAGCCATCCGGCAGGCTCAACAGGGTGATGATGGCATGCTGCAAGTAGACGTGCCATCCGACATCTGCATCTATGCCCAGTCTCAGGTTCTCACTCAAGTGCTGCTCAATCTCCTGTCAAATGCGTTTAAGTTCCAACGCAAGGGGGTCAAGCCCGAGGTGAGGATTTCAGCGGAGGTGAAGGAGAGACGGGTCCGGCTGAGCGTGAGCGATAACGGGATCGGCATTGCCCCTCAGCATCAGGAGCGTATCTGGCAAGTTTTCGAGCGTCTCCACGACCGCGATGCTTTCCCGGGAACAGGGATCGGATTGGCGATCGTAAGGCGCGCGGTGACCCGCATGCATGGCAGTTGCGGGGTGGAGTCGCAGATTAACAAAGGAAGTACTTTTTGGATCGAGTTCCCGGTCGCATCCGAGGGGAGTTTGGAGGCGAAAAATTGACTGACAGTCCGGTGCTGCTGGTGGAGGATGATCCGGCGGATGTGCGCCTCATCCAACGCGCGTTTAAAAAGCTCGCCCGCGAGCTGAGGGTAATACGGCTCAGTAATGGTGATGAGGTTGTGGCTTATCTTTCCGGAGAAGCGCCATATGAAAACCGGGTAGCTCATCCCCTGCCCTGTGTGGTCCTGCTGGATATCAAGTTGCCACGCCGTTCCGGGTTCGAGGTACTGGAATGGATTCGCAGACAACGCTCAGGGCTGAACCGCCTTCCGATCGTCATGCTTACTTCCTCGCGGCACTCCGCGGATATCAACCGGGCATTCGATCTGGGCGCCAACTCGTACCTGAGTAAACCGTCAATACCTGGAGACTTGGAAAAAATGCTCGCGCAAGTGGAATCCTACTGGATGCGTTTGAACGAGCCCCCGGACTTGCAAGGGGGCATAGCGAAGGCATTTCGTGATCGCAATGTCTGACCGTGTACTGGAAACGATTTTGATCGTCGAGGATGATGCCGCCGATGCTGCTCTGCTGCGACGCGGCTTCGAAAAGGCCAAGGTGCTCAATCCCATCCTTCATTTCGCCAATGGAGACGATGCGTTTGCCTATCTTGCCGGCGCCCGGGAATACGCCGACCGCGCCAAGCACCCGCTCCCGGCGCTAATTCTGATGGATCTGAAGCTGCCCGGGATGACTGGACTGCAGTTGTTGCAGTGGAAGCGAACCCAACCTGAAGTCAGGCGCATTCCAGTCGTGGTGCTTACCGGGGACCGGCAAGTGAGCACCGTGAATGCGGCGTATGATCTGGGTGCGAATTCTTATCTGGTGAAGCCGGGAAATCCTGCTGACATTGTCGAGATGGTGCGGCAAATTCAAGAGTATTGGATGGAGTTGAACCAGGCGCCAAAGTTGGTGATGCGCGCACAATCGTAGTTCCGGTGCAGTTCTAAGTCTGCAAGCTGGCCGCCGAAGACATCTCCGCACCTTTCCGAGCTTCTAGCTTTTCCGCCAGGAGCGCCACCAGCACGTCCGCGCCGGCGGGCTTGATGATGTAGTCATCCACTCCTTCGCGAATGCCCTCGATCGCGCTGTCCATGCCAGGGTAGGCTGTCAGGATTACGGTGACGCAACGCGGGTTGAGTTGGCGAAGCGCGCGCACAACCGTATACCCATCGCTTGCAGTCTCAATGTTCAGATCGCAAAGCAGCAGGTCGAATTCTTTCGTTGCGATAGCTTCGAGCGCCTCTCCAACTGTTGCGGCGACGGTTACCTCGAAGCCGTATCGCCGCAAGATGATGGGAAGAGTTGCGCGGATATTTGGTTCATCGTCCACAAATAAAAGGCGCTTCGAAAGGCTCGCTGGCATATGGCTGCGACGAGCCGCTCATTGTGGCGGCCGGCATCCATAATGCCGCAGCTCTGGCCATTGTTCGATACAGTACATCCTGTATTCTGGTCGCACTGCCGCCCGTCTCGGCTGGGCGCACGGGAACGACCCGGCACCCCGACTCTAATGGGTAGTCATTCGGGAAAGAAATCCTCAGGCGAAAGCTTCAAAATGTGACCTGTATCACTGCCGGGATATCGGCATCGACCTATCCTCCGCTCACGCGTTACCCGGACGCGGTGATGACCCACAGCTTATATCCTGCGAACTGGATCGATTTCTATAACCGTGCCATGCAAGAGCGCGACCCTCGCCTCGTGGGACATAGCGTGGAGGCGGCGCGGCTGGCCATCCATGCCCGGACTGTGCAGCTTGCACGCGAGTTGCACGTTAACGAAGTAGAGAGGGAACTCCTTGAAATCGCATTGCAGAATTTGCTGCTTCACGAGGAACAAGTGAAAAGGCGGATGCCGGACGATCGATAGTCCCAGGAGAATGTTGAATCGGTCGTTGTGCTCACGGCCAAAGCAGGGTGGCTTTATATCGCGACTTCGCCTCCAGTGGGACCATAAAACACACGCCACATTGCGAAATCCTGGGAAATGTCCTCCATTTGATGTTCGATTCCCGCAGCCACAAACAGCAGGTCGCCTGACTCGAACATATCCCGTTTACCATCGTGGATGAGCACTCCACTACCACGAACGATGAAGTAAATCTCGTCCTGTGCGTGTGGCGCCTGCTGCTTCGGGCGCAGAGGGACCGAAAGGGCCACATCGAGAGGGCCACGCCGGAACACGCTCACGGCGTGTTCGCCTGCAGGGCCGGCAATACATGCTTGCGCCTCGGCAAGACGGATAACACAGCTACGATCTGGGTTGCTCATGCGGAAACTTCCTTGAATCTTGAAACTGAGTACACTCCACGACAGGCAAAAAAGATTAGCAAATCTCATTCAGAACGGCACGTCCAATGAAGGCAATCAGAAGTAACTGGCAGGATGTAAACCTTCGACTCAGTGAATTACGTGGGCTGGATCGCCGAACAGAAATGGTCGGGGCGATTGGATTTGAACCAACGACCCCCTGCGCCCAAGGCAGGTGCGCTACCAGGCTGCGCTACGCCCCGACATTAACTGCAGAATTGATTCTAAAGTACTTTCTAATTTTGTTTCCACTCCGCATCACGGATTTTTGGACACCCTCTGCTCCGCCGCTGATGGCGGGCACAATCGAAATTTCTGAGGCCGAATCGATGGATGTTGCCAAGCCCCCCGTGTAACGCATGTTCTCGTCTCCAACAAAGATGTTGATGTGCTCCCGCACCTGGCCCTGTTCGTCTGCAATACGATCTCGAACCCCGGGATAACGCGTCCACAACGCCGCTAGAGCATCACCGAGCGTCGCTGCCGGAACGTCCACCTCGACTCGGCTCTGCCCGTCGCCGAATTCGCGCAACGCCTCCGGAAGATGAAAGACGATTCGCATGATCAAGTGTTTCTGGTGGCACGCGATTTATTCGTCGCGCGACCGCTATCACGGGTTTGCCACGACTTGGTGTGTGCCGCCGCCCTGGCCTTTATGCCGCTTGTCGCATCGTCGACCATGGCCGTTCGAACGCATATCACTGAGGGAAGGCCGTCGAGTATCTTGGCCCAGTTTCTTCCTTCGTCGAGGGAACCGAAGAGCTGGCCGCTGCGCGTCCCGAAGTAAATGCCGGGTGGATCGAACGAGTCCGCAACCAACGCATCGCGCAGCACGGTTTCGTAAGCCCCTTTTTGCGGCAGACCCCGCATGAGCGGTTCCCATGAGTTCCCCGCGTTGCGAGTTCGGTATACGCGCAGCCGTCCGTCAACCGCGCAGCGAAACTGGTCCGATTCGACCGGGATCACGTATACGCAGTCCGGGTTCCTGGGATGTACCAGCACCGGGAATCCGAAGTCTGAAGGAACGCCATTGGCGATATCATTCCAGTTCTCGCCAGAGTCGTCGGAGCGATACAAACCCCAGTGATTCTGCAAAAATAATCGTTCCGGGCGGTCGGGGTGCATGGCGATCTTATGCACACACTGACCGAACTCGGGGTACTTATTCGGCGTGAAGGTTGCGCGGATCCCCCGGTTCTGCGCTGTCCAGGTCGCTCCGCCATCCCTGGTGCGGTAAACTCCGCCAGAAGAAATAGCCACGAAGATTTGCTGCCGATCTTGCGGGTGGAGAATGATTGTGTGCAAGGCGAGGCCGCCATTCCCGGGCATCCACCGTGGGCGATGCGGATGATCGAACAATCCGCGTACCAGCGACCAGCTCTCGCCCCAATCCTGAGTTTCAAACAGTGCCGCCGGTTCCACTCCGCAGTAAAGCAGATCAGGCCGATCCTCCGGGCCGAGCACGATTTGCCAGATGTTCTTGAGTGAAACGCCGGTATCCACCGGGAAGCGAAGGGTGGCTTCCCTGGGGACTGTCCAGCTCTTCCCGAAGTCGTCACTGGAGCGCAACACCGTGCCCCAATAGCTGTGGGTCGAAGCCCAGATGCGGCGCCGTTCGCCACGCCCATCGTATGCCATGGCGTAGACGGCGTGGCCGTGAAAGTAGGGGCCGCCAATGTCCCAGCGTGCGCGCTGCGTATTCGACCTGAGAATGAAGGCTCCCTTGGTGGTGCCGATGAGGAGGAGGAAGTCTCCTTTCTTGACCTGCGCATGTCTGACGCTATGGAGCACCGTCGTGTTGAGCACACTGGGATCAGGACCCGGTGCCTGGGAAACGATCGCTCCCGACTGCACCGCCTCCAGAGCCGCCTGCACTTCGCTGGCACGCTGGTAACGCTGGATCGGCTCTTTCGCCAGGCAGCGTTGAACAACCGCCCACAATCCGGGAGGCACTGGCGGACCCAGCGGCTTCGGCACTTCACGAATGATGGCCGCGGTGACTTCGAATCCGGTGCGCCCTTCGAAGGGCAGACGTCCGGAGACCGCTTCGTACAACACCACACCCAGCGCCCACAGATCACTGCGATAATCCCCCGCATCGCCACCCAGGATCTCGGGCGCCATGTATGGCAGAGTTCCGCTCACGCTGGACGCGTCTCCTGCAGTGGCAAACGAGCGAGTTGGCTCCTCGAAAATCGCGCTCCCGATTTGTTTTGCCAACCCGAAATCGAGAACCTTCACCAGACCTTCGGGCGTAACCACAATATTTGCTGTTTTCAGATCGCGGTGCACGATGCCGCGGTCGTGCGCTCGCGCCAGCGCGCTCGCGATCTGCACTCCATAACGCAAAACCGATTCATGCGGCAAACCCGTGTCGCCACTCAGTACGCGCAGCGACTTTCCTTCAACCAGTTCCATGACAATGAAGAGCTCACCGTCAGTCTCGCCTACTTCATGAATGGTGCAGATGTTCGGATGAGAGAGGGCGGACGAGGAGCGGGCCTCCCGCAGCAGGTTCTGGCTGGCCTCAGGTCGCAGCCCAGCATCTTTCTTCACCACCTTCAGCGCCACATCACGATGCAAAACTTCGTCGTGAGCGCGATACACGACCCCCATGCCGCCCTCGCCGATCTTGGAAATGATTCGGTAATGTCCCAGCACTTGCCCGACCACACTCACCTCTCAAAGCATGCCAGAGTGCGCGCTGGACACACGGCCTGCGCATTCTTATGGCGCCCGGTCTTCCTCACGCCTGAATCTGTACCGTTATTATCCGACTAAACACGAAGATGATGAAACTCAACCACCGGAATGCTGATCGCTCAAATGGAGAGCCCGAATCGGCTCAGCATTTGGCGTCGTCCAGCATTCGTGATTCGGAGCGCTCGACTATCGAGCTCCGGGACGACCCATCGTTCCCTGAGCGCGACCTTCAGCACAGCCGCTCCCAATGCCCCTCCAAGATGAGGTCGCCTTTCACTCCAGTCCACACAAGAGTAGGCGAAGCGGCGCCTCAAATTGCGCATTGCCGCAACATCTACCCCCAGCTTCTCAAAAGCTGCCGCGCCCTCCGCTGTGAGATCGCAGTGGTCATGGCCAGAGCGGGACGAGAGCCAGCGGAGCGCCCGGAAACGATCATGCAGCAAGACCCCCAGCGTGCCGGCAATATGATCGTAACAAGTGCGCGCCAGCCGCAGTCCCTTTGGAGTGCTCGGCGCGAATTTCTGAGAGGATTCACCTGCGACCACACTGAGTGCCTCTAGTGCGGCGGCGACGCTCGGTCCTTGCAAACTGTAGTAGCGGTGCTTGCCCTGTGCACAGACACTCACCAATTTTTCGCTCACGAGCCGCTGCAGGTGAGAGCTGCCCGTAGACGGACTCACGTCCGCGACCACAGCGAGCTCGGTAGCCGTTCTGGCGCGACCGTCTACAAGACAATAGAGAATCCTGGCCCTCGCCGGCTCGCCAATCGCGGATGCTATCTGGGAGACAGCCACTTCCGCAGAGCACTGTGCGTTCATATTTTGATCATAATCGAAGTGTCCATGTTCCGCAAAATGCATAGTTGCCCAGATGCACTCGGTGGCTTCGATGAGCCGGCGCGAAGTCTTGCAGCTGTTTATAGCCGCGGCCATCGTCTGCATCCCACGCCCGGATGTTGGGTCATCTCGGCAAAAGACAGGGAGGATACCGGTGAGAATTACCTGCTTTATTCGTTATCAGATTGATCCTTTTCAGCGGGGGGAGTTCAAAAAGTACGCCGAGAACTGGGGTCGCATCATTCCCCGTTGCGGCGGATACCTGGTCGGATACTTCCTTCCGCATGAGGGCACCAACGATATTGCCTGGGGATTGATTGCGTTCGACAGCCTCGCCTCGTACGAAGCCTACCGCGCGCGGTTGAGGACAGATCCGGAAAGTCGTGAGAATTTCGCAATGGCCCAGAGCAAGCGACTGATCCTCCGCGAGGAACGTACTTTCCTCGAGGTGGTCGAGGGAACCTTCGAAATCCCTTCTTCGCTTGCCGGAGTTTCTCAATCCAAATAAGGACTGGCGGAAAGGGGGCAGCTTTAGTGCGCTTTACGTGAGAGATCGGGCAAGCGCAAATCAATCCCGGCAGTGAGCAACGCGAGGGGGTGTCCGGGCGGTATAATGTTCCCCGGTCAAATGCAGAACCCCCGTTACGCCTTAGTGGCTTACGTGAGAAATTCCGTAGGCGAATTTGTCGAAAAATTGCGTAAGGAACTGCATCCGGATTCTCCCCACTTGCCCGCTCACGTCACCATCCTGCCTCCTCGGTGCCTGCAGGGAACCAGCACGGAGGCGGCGGCCCGGGAGTTGCTCGAGGAAGTTTGCAGCACGGTCGAGCCGTTTCAGATCGAACTCGACGGTGTGGAGACCTTCGTCCCGGTGACCCCGACTGTATTTCTGAGGGTTTCGCGCGCGGCATACCGCATGAGGGAGTTGCACGACCGCTTGAACACGGGCGCGCTTTCGGCGGGTGAGGAGTGGCCGTACATGCCGCACCTGACAATCGCGAAGCTAGGGGGGGAGGGGCAAGCCCAAGACGCCGCCCGGGTCGCCCAGCAGCGATGGTCGGAGTTTAACGGCAGCCGGGTCATCGACGTCCGCGAGCTTACCTTTGTAAGGGAAGAGGGCGGCAGCACGTGGGTGGACCTGGCGCCCGTCCCACTGGGACGAAGCCTGGTGTCGAAGCAGGGCTACTAAGCCTTGGCATCAGCCTGGAATTGCGCATTAAGCGGCACGTCCCGTCCTAAAACCTGCTATTCCCATCAAAGCAGGGCTCAATTTTGATCTTCCCCATTCTGAGTGCCAATATCGTCTGACTAACGGCCTATGGCCACGGGCGAAGGTACACGTCCCTTTTGAGTGTTGCGAAGCCCCCGCCCGACGTAGATAAATGAAACATGGCAGTGCGCTGAACCGCCTGTCCCAGCAAGGGTTTTCGGGTTCCGGGTAGCGGAAAGGCCCTTTCAATGCAGATTGGGGTATACGGATCGGGGTACCTGGGAACCATCATATCGGCCTGCCTCGCTGATTTCGGAACCCCCGTTTCCTGCTGCCATGCCGACAGCTCGCGCATGGTAGACATGGCCCAGGGCAATGTACCCTTCTACGAAAAGAATCTGAAGGAAGTTATCCGACGGAATGTCCGCTCGGGACGCCTGCTGTATTCGACGGATATCGAGTCGTTCGCGCGCAAAACGGGCGTGATCTTTATTGCTGAAGACAGCGCAGAGCAGGTGGAAGAATTAGTGCTCCGGATTGCGCGGCTGGCGGCCAAGCCTCCCGTACTCTCGATAGCCACGCCTGTCCCCGTAGGGACAGCGGCATCCATAGAGCGCACCCTCTCGAAAGCGAATTTGAAAGCGTTACTGGTGTCGCAGCCGATGTTCTTCACGGATGGCTGCGCTGTGGAAGACTTTAACTGGCCTGACCGCATCATTCTGGGGACCACGTGCAACGACGCGGTGCTCGCCATCAAGCAGATTTTTCATCCGCTGGTGATGCGCGGCGTGCCTGTGATCGTGACCAACCATGAGACCGCGGAGTTGGTGAGGGAAGCCGCAACGGCTTTTGTGGCGACAAAAATCTCGTTCATCAATGAATTATCGAGCCTGTGCGAGAAAGTAAACGCCGATGCAGTAAACCTTGCGCTTGCGTTGGGGCTGGACAAGAAAATTGCGCCACGATGTTTGCAGCCGGGCGCGGGGATGGGCGGTATCTTTGCGGAATCCGACATGGATTCACTGGCCCAGCTGGCGCAGCAAAAGGGCGTGGAACTCAAAGTCCTGAGCGCGGCGCGGGACGTGAACCAGATGCTGGCGGAGCGACTGGTGGAAAAGATTTCCGGCGCCGTGGATTCGGTGCAGAACAAAGATGTAGGCATTCTCGGGCTCGCGTTCAAGCCGAATACCAACTCGGTGGCTGGATCCTCGTCGCTGCACCTGGCGCAAACCCTGATTGCGAAGGGAGCGCGGGTGCGCGCATACGATCCGGTGGCCATGCCGGACGCGAAGCAAAAACTTAATGGAATGGTTAAATACTGTGAGACCGCATACGGCGCCGCGGAAGGAGTAGACGCGCTGGTGGTCGGCACTGGCTGGCCGGAATTCCGTTCCCTGGATTTCAGCAAAATCAAGACGCTTTTGAAGCGCCCTATCATCGTTGATACCAAGAACCTGCTCGACCACGTTCGCCTGCGCTCCATGGGATTCAAGTACCTGGGCGTAGGGCGCAACTGAGACAGTGCGCAGCGCCAGCCTGCCTTGAAGTTGCCTCTAAAAAAAATGAGGAGGCACTAGCCTCCTCATGCAAGCAACGAAGTCCGTTATTGTACGGCGAGGCCCTGGATACTCAGGGGCAGGCCTGTCTTCACGAACAGAGGGGTCAGGGTGTTGCCATTTACCTGGAATGCGGCAATTGCACCCGTTCCGGATTCCAGCAAATAAAGGGAGCGCCCATCACTGCTCGCCGCGGTATCGATGGGGCTGGCGGTTGGTGAAGTAGCCGCGGCAATGGGATTGATGAGAGTGAGCGTGCCATCTCCGGCGATCTGATACGAGGAGATGTTGGCCGTGCCCGTATTGACAATCCATGCGGTCTGGCCCGTTACTGCGGCCCAGCACGCACCTGTCTGCTGATTTGGCACCCTCGCGCTGACCAGCTTTAGAGCTACCCCAGTGCCGAGGTGATAAGACGAGACGGTGGTTCGCATGGGCAACCTGCGTTCCGCTTCGGTGACCACGACACTGCCTCCAGGTCCAAAGGTGAAGCCGAACGGCGTCTTGCCGGCCGACGGGCGCGCAATGGGTCCGTCGGTTGATCCGTCTGCGTGGACACGGAAGATATCGATCTGATCGGTGCCTTTTTCCGTAACCAGCAGTTCGGAGCCATTCGGGGTGAAACTTACCTGAGCCGGTAATGCCAATGCGGCTCCAGCCAGGACATGTGAAGAGTTGGCGATTGGCTGCAACTGCCCGGTTCCATCGACTCTGAACCCGGCAATGTTGGCCAGACCAAGCTGATTCACCACGTATACCAGACCTGCATGAATGGTTACGCTAACCGGCAGGGCCCCGTAAGACGACACTTTGCTTCCGAACTTCAGTCCAGCGGGAGTTACTACGAAGGCGGTCAGGTCGCCGCTGGCAGGGTTCACAGCCACCAATATTTTGCCGTCGTTCCGAAGGGCTAAGGCGCCCTGCGACATCAACGGATCGAGAGTTACCCCGGTTCCGAGACCCCGCGTCGGGATCTCCTGTACCAGTTGCAGTCCAGTGGAGGACGGCCGGTATACCTGCACGGTATTGCCGTTTGCCCTATTGGTCATGACATAAATCGTGCCAACCGCTTGGCCCGTGATGGCGGCTTGCTGGCCTGCGGCGCTAAGCTGCCAGATCAGCGGCAGCAGCAAAACTGCACAGAGACGTGTTCGTCGTCGGAGAAGTGTGAAACTGAAGAACATACGCGTTTCCTTTCTTGCGTGACGCCCGGGAGTGCCACTAAGCGCCATAATTTACGGGCATGCGCTCGCGCCCGTGTTCGTAGGTGTAGTCGCGGCTGGGCGACACATCCCCCGAGGTGAGTTGATTTGCGACAAAAATAAAGTCTTGTCTCACGCCAGCAACCGTGTACACACGTTCCGCATCCTGAGCCCGATGAGGTATGTTCTCTCTGCTTTTTGGATAGTGCTTTACGCCTGGACCGCGGACGCAGGCGTGGTCCCGTACGTGGGTGCGATTGGCGGAATCGCGACTCTCTCGGCAGATGCTGGATCGCGTGCCACCGCGCAATCTTTAGCTCTGTCAGGCTACAGTCCCTCGAACGGCGGCGCGCTGAATGTATTTGCCGGCCTGCATTTGCACAACTATGTCAGCGTACAGGGAGACTATATGTGGAATGAAAATGAACTGGAGCTGAGCTCAACCTCGTCCGCGTCAAACACGTTTTACCGGCAAAGGAGAAACAGTTCACAGCAGGCGGCAGTCTTCGACTTCCTCGTCTATTTTCGGCCCCGGCAAAGTCGCATACGTCCGTATCTTGCCACCGGGGTCGGCTGGATGCATCTGGTGAGCAGGGAAGAAGCGTTGTTAGGTTCGCACGGAAATCCAATTCTTCCACCGGACAGGTTTTCGGCGAATCGCGCTGTATTTCGATCCCATGTGGGAATCGATCTGCGAATTTACCGTAGACTGGACTTCCGTTACAGCTTCAGCGAAAGTATCAGCAACAACGACATTAGCCAGCATCTGTCCCCGCCGGCTCCACGCAGGCTCGCGAATTTCCAGAACTTATTCGGGTTTGTGGTTCGATTCTGAGACTAGGTCTTCCTGAAGTTCACATAGGGGCAATGGGACCAGAAAATTGGCGGATTGTCGAAATTCTCCGCCAATATTCGCGCATGGCAGGTGCTGCAGAAGAAGGGCGACTTCGCCTTTTCCCCAATGGGAGCGATCTCAACCAGTTTCTCGAAAACACAGACGCCACGCCCGGAGGCGACGGTTGCGCTCAGGCTGGCCAGAGGTCCGGTGCACTGTTGCTCGCGCACCAGCGACGAATACAACCGCGCCTTTAGAGAAGAGGGGGCTCGGGGCTCGCGGTCGTCCACTTCCGAAAAGAGCTGACTGAAATCCTGGTCCCAATCAGGGCTGGACATTCGTCCACCTCCTTCGGAAATTTTCCCGGGCGCGAGCCAGCAAGCGCTCCATCGCTTTCTCGGTTTTTCCCGTTAATGCTGCCATTTCTCGAGCACTCTTGTTGTCACGGTACCGCCAGATCAAGGCCAACCTGTACGCTTCGGGCAACAGCCCCAGCACCCGCTGTATGTTTTCCTCCCGTTCCGCCGAATGCAGGTGTTCGAAGGTCATTGGAGGCACGGCTACTTCAACTGCCGAGTCGTCTTGCTCCGGAAAATCCGCTTCGCGCAAGCGCCGGCGGTAGTAATCCTCCACCTTGTGGCGCGCAATGCCGATAATCCAACTCCGTAGTCCCGCGTGGGCGCGGAAGCCCGGCAAGTTCTGCCACGCTGCCAGCAAGATCTCCTGCATCAGGTCATCTATAGCCTCGGTACGAGGCATCAACCGCCGCCGCACTAACGGGTAGACCCAGTCCGTCGCCCGACTCACAAACTCCGCGGTCGCTTTGCGGTCCTTGGCCAGGACCGCGGCGACAAGCGTGCGCTCGTCCCCGGCAGGTGGGTGTGGTCGCGCCGGGATTTGCCCGGCCGCTTGCATTGGCGATCTGGACAGCACCATTTCCTGAGTATTGAGTCGAGCCGGGGCCGCATTTCCCCCTCGAGGGTGAAACTTGGCCGGCTAGCTGCTGGTCAGAGCTCTATTCTAGAAGCGCTTGAGGCCGGATTGCCGTGGCGCACGGAACGTCTGCTGACCAGGTCAGCAGGTTACGATGTACTCAGTCCTGAGTAGATAGGCATAGCAACGAAAAAAGCTTGCCCGGCCTGTCCGTGATCGCGCAGGTTTGTACTTAAAGAAGTTTCGAGCGCCTCAAAAAGGAAATCTGATTGACAAAATTGCATTGTGATTGCTGGTGTGGAAGTGCGTCGATGCGATCTGGTATCCGCCGCCAATGGTGAATCCGACTCGTCCCCACAGGGGGAAGCGGCCCATCACTAGGCCGGGAGTAACGAAGTTCTGCTTTTTGCCGTCGTTTCTCCCGTCCTGGAAAAACGTCGAGTTCAATTCAACTTCCGGCCACAGCTTGCGAAACAAACGATACTGGAACGCGTTGTTCCCGGCATAAGTGCGACCCAGAATGTCGGTGTCAGCGGCCGGCAAGCCGATCCCAAATGTACCCTGGACATCGAAATCTCCCAAGCCCTTCCCATACGCGATCGTGGGCGTGATTACGGGATGCAGAGCACCGTTTTTGTAACTACCGGTGGGAACACTGCAGCCCAGAAATGAGGTAAGGACATAATTTCCGTGGCTCTCGTTCGCAGAAAGCAGACGGTACTTGACGAGGAACGCCAAATCGCCAAAGCCGTCCCGCACCGCATGGTCATTGTGGGCGAAGTAGGGCGGTACGTTGACGATGATCTCCATTCTCTCGGAGGGGATGAGTTCGAGACCTTTGCCGCCTCCGTAGTTGTTGGTCGTGATCCCCTTGGCATTGGTCTGCCACAGCTGGTCATAGCGGTACTCTTCTTCTAGTCGTGGCGTAGTCGTGGCCAGCGGCGAGATCCAGTGAGGCTGTTCACCTTTAGTTTTGTCGACGCGCGCGAACCAGCCCGAAAAATATGCTTCCTGCGCGTTTACGTATGAAGAGAGCGATAAAAGCAGAAGACACACACAGGCAAACTTAAGCATTCGACTCCGCACGGCAGATATTCAGGTTTCACTGCAGATTCAAAATTGTACTACAACTGTATTCAATATTCGGATCAATACTACAGTTCAACATTGTTCCATACGGTTGAGATTAAAAAACGAAGAAGAAGGACGAAAGCCCCGCGGCTTAGCACAGAATGCGAAGCCAGGGGAAGACACGCGCCGGAAAAGGGATTTCCTTGTCACCTGCGCCAGTCCGGAACATCCGGTCCAGCAGGCCTGCTCAGCGCAAATCTAAAACTACCGTCTTCTTTTTTATTGCGGATACCAGTCCAGCGCGCGCACTTCAATCCCGGTGCCTTGCAGCGCATGTTGGAAGACGCCCAAGTCTGAGCCGCGGTAGTGGTACGGGATGACCACCTTGGGATGGAACGCCTTAACCGCTTCAGCGGCTTCGGCCGGCGGCATGGTATAGGGAAGATTCATGCACACGAATGCGACATCGATATTCTGTAGAGCGCGCATTTCCGGCACGCCTTCCGTGTCGCCAGAAAAGTAAAAGCGTTTGCCACCGTAGGTGAGCACGTAGCCGTTGCCACGCCCCTTATCGTGGAACAGTTTTCCGGGAGCGGGACCCCGCACGAGATTGTAGGCGGGAATGGCTTCAATCGACCAGTCATGCCAGGTTTTGGTCTCGCCATTCGCAATGGGCTGAGCGTTCGTGACGGTCTCCACGACGGCGGGGGCTGCGAAAATCTGGGTTCCCGGCTTACTTATCTCCGCAATGGATGCGGGGTCCATGTGATCGGGATGAATGTCTGTAATGAGGATGAGGTCTGCTTTGGGAAGTCCGGATAGCTTTGCCGGTTTTGCCGGATCCAGGTAGATAGTTTTGCCGCCAGCTTCGATGAGCGTGCTGGCGTGATACAGCGGAGTGATTTTGACAGGGCCGGCTGATGTAGGAAATGTTGGCGGGTTTGTGGCCGAGTAAGCCAACGAGCACGCAGCAAGAGCAAAGCCGAGAAGACTAGAAAGAAATCTCATTCTCACCTCACGCAACAATGCTAGTACAGGGCCGGTTCCAAACGGCGAATATTTAGATGAAGACGAGCTGCCACTTCTTTGGTGCACTATCGCGAATTCCTTCACACATCAAAGAAGACGGTTTCCGCATCGCCGCACAGGTGGATATCAATTCGCCACCCAGAGACGCGCGCAGGATCAGCCTGCGCCATCAGTGTGCAACGCCGCTCTTCCGGCACAAGGGACAGCACGGGATCGTCCGCGTTCGCGGGATCGTCCGAAAAATAAACCCGGGTGGTTAGCCGCTTGAGAAGACCGCGCGCAAACACTGATACATTCAGGTGCGGAGCCTGCAGGGTGCCCCCGGGGCCGGGAACTCTGCCGGGCTTGATGGTTTCGAATATGCAACAGCCGTCGTCGGCAGTCGGCAGACGGCCAAAGCCCACGAATTCGGGGTCGAGCATCTTGTCTTGTGTATCGTCAGGATGACGGTATTTTCCGTCCGCATTAGCCTGCCAAAGCTCGATCATGGCGTCAGGCACCGGCTCACCGTCGCCGTCGAGGACTCGAAATTGCATCTGAACACGTTGTCCTTTGGTGCGTTCGCTCGCGATACGTGCAACCGATCGGTCATCAGTAAGCCCCAGGTGGAGATAAGGACCTACCGTTTGCGACGGCGTTGGAGTGTAGTCCATGTTTATGTCTCAAACGGGGTGGCTTCGCGGCCCCGCAGAACGATATTGAAACGAAAACCCAGTGCCCATTCCGGTTGCGTCGTTGCCAGATCGAAAACCGAAATCAGGCGCTGTCTCGCCTTTTCGTCGGGAACCGACTGGAAAATGGGGTCGTATCGGAAGAGTGGATCTCCCGGGAAATACATTTGTGTCACCAGCCGCGTGGCGAAGGCGTTTCCAAAGATGGAAAAATGAATGTGGGCGGGACGCCATGCGTTCTCATGATTGCGCCATGGATACGGTCCCGGCTTTATGGTGATGAACCGGTAATCGCCATTTACGTCGGTGAGAGTACGACCTGTGCCGCTGAAATTGGGATCCAGTGGAGCAGGATGATCATCCCTCTGGTGAGAATAACGTCCCGCTGCGTTCGCCTGCCAGATCTCGATCAGCGTATTTGAAACCGGACGGCCATCGCTGTCCAACACCCGCCCGCTTACGATAATGCGTTCCCCTAACGGTGCAGCAGCGTGGTGCGCGGTGAGATCATTGTCACCTTCTGCGATTGACTCGTGACCGAAGACCGGCCCTGTAACTTCGGAAAGAGTATGCGGGAGCAATACCAGCGGTCGCGATGGAGCGCGGCGGCGAGTCGCCACATAGGCAGGAAACAGGTAGTCGGGTTGAGTGCCCGGATCACAACGCCGGTACGGGACCACCGATCCAGATACGCTCGGCGACACGGACGTCTTTGAAGGCGCTGCCATTTGTTCTCCTCAATCCCGTAAGACGAATACGAATGCCATCTATGAATGCGGAGCTCGAGATGCGCCTGAAAACACTCCAAAGCCTCAGATTCTACAACAAGCAAGGGCATGAAGGGCGGCCAAAGCCGATGCGAGGGACTTCATCGTCGATGAGTCAGCTGCGCCGGATCGCAACACGTGCAATCACAATAGCCAGCATTCGCCCGCTTTTTCATCGCTGCATCAGATTCGCAGCACGGTGATAGAGATCATCAGCGGCAATCATGCGGCTTTCGAATCAGAGTTGATTGCGGAACGAGCTGTAAAGGAGGAAGGTGACGCTACGAATGCGAACGGATTGTGCCAGCGGTAAGTGCTCTGGGGTGGGAGATGGGAATCGAAAACGCCCCTAAACGTCAAATCAATCACTTGGCAGGGTACAGACGCCCATTTTAGGTATTTTGTTCAGCGGTAATCCACGTTAACTGATTGCGAATTGATTGCACAAAGTGATTGCCGGAATATTCGGCGAGGCGGCTCGTTTCGGCTCAAGTGCTCCGATTATCTCCTGCGTTGCATACGACTAGACTAGATTAAACTTGCTCCGTGAGGTGATACACGCGGTGAATTGGCTGGGACTGAATTGGTTTGATCTTTTCATCAACGTCGTTATTTTGGCGAGCAACGGGATTATAGCGGCCTTGGGTGGCCACCTGGCTGCCGAAGCGATTCCGGATACAAGGCGCCAGCTTCGGGTAAAGTTTTTCTTTTGGTTTCCTGTTTGCACTCGGAGCAGTAGCTACGGTTTATCAACAGGTCAGGGTGGCCGAAGCCGATCAATCGCGCGACACCAAAGACACGTGGTCTGGGGCAATTGCATTGAACAGCGTGAAACCCAACCTAAGCCCACCACTGTTCGCGTACGTGAAGAAGCCAGTCGTACAGGCGGCAGTCAGGAGTTACGCAGTGTGGGATGACTTCGTGTTTCCGCCGAGGCCGGACTCACAAACAAGCGCGTTCCAGGAGGGGGATGTTTTTGCTGTGAATGTGAACTTTAAGCAATCTGGCCCGCGCCCCGTTGAACTTCTCGACACTTCGGCAGCCTTGTACATAAAACCCGATGCAGAGCGTACAACTCAAGTCGCGTTAATGAACGACTTTATGGGCGAGCTCCGAAAGGAAGAGAAGCTGACAGGAAGGGGAGGACCGTCGACGCTTGAAGTAGGTGAGCACAGATTCGGTACTGCATTTGAACCATCAAAACGGCGGGTGATCCAAGCCGATCTGGACAAGCTGAAACTGGGGGAGAAAATAGTCTTTGTCATGGCGCAGATAACATATAAGGATCTCGGAACCATACACCACGCGAGGCGCTGTGCATGGCTCCAGCCTCCAGCATACGCGGCCGGCATTTGGCATTTCTGCGAGGTTTTCGGGATCTCAGATTAGAGGAAAGGACGGATCGTATGTTTCTGCTTGGTCACAGCAGGCTGGTCCGGCAGCCTGCGCCGCACGGTGGTAAGATAATCCGCTTGGCTGCGAGGCAATGATGCTTGCAGGTGCGGGCCATGGGCTCACCCACAGCCTTTTTAGTTTGTCCAGAGCCAACCTTTTGCGCTGTGGCTTCCTCTGACGGCCTATGCCGCCCCCGAAAATCTGCCCAGTGTGTGGCCATGACTCTATTAAGCCCGTCCGCCGCACCGATTTGCTGCACATAGAAGGCGAGTCGCCGATCACCGATGTGCTGGCTTACCAATGTAGGCGCGGCCACCTGTTCGTTGTTGCTCGCGACGGTCCCAAGGCGACGCCCAAGAGCCCGCGCTGAAGTCTCGTCAGCCCATGATCCTGCCCTGAAACGTGCCACGCGCCCCTGGCGCATGTTGGCCTATGCAAAATCCAGCTCTCCTGCTAAGATCAGCTGGCTGCACCAGATTTGTGGCTCTCACAGAAAAACCCCGCATTCTTTCGATATCTTCTGACAGCGCCCTGCTGCGCACGCGCCACATGCTTCTCGAAAGTGCTGGCTACAATGTCGAGTCAGTGATCGGGCCAGTGAGTGGACTCGAGTTGTGCAAGAGAAACGGGTATCAGCTCCTCATTCTAGGCCACTCCATTCCCGTGCCCGACCGTGAAAAGCTCGTTGAGGAATTCCGCAGTAACTGCCGTCGCTCCCCCGCTCCGGTCATTGCGCTGAGCCGCAACATAAGTGATCCGCTGGTTCGCAACGCCGACTACCAAATTGAAGCGGACCCCGAACCCCTCCTGCGTTTGATCTCCCATATCGTCCAACGCCCAGCTCCTTAAAGATCTTTTTTGTCTTCAGAGCAGTCTGATCCGGCAGCCTGCGCGCCGGGTGGTAAAATAATTCGGTTGCCTGCGAGGCATTGTCTTCTTGGGAAGGCGTGCCAATGATGCTTGCAGGTGCAGGCCATGGGAGCGCACCCAAGGCCTTTTTTAGTGTGTCTGGGAAGGTGGTAAAGCTGGCTCTAGGGGCTTAACTGATTGCCAAACTGATTGCAATCACGCTAAGTCACTGAATTACTGGGGTGGGAGATGGGAATCGAACCCACAACGTCCGGAGCCACAGTCCGGTGCTCTGCCAGTTGAGCTACTCCCACCGCGTGTTCCGATTATAACAACGGAATTCGCATGCTGTCAGACGCAGGCGATCCCGCTCATTGCTCCAGCAGGCGACGGCCACTGCGTTCTCAAAAGAAAACTCTGGAAGCTCTCCGAAGAGGCTTCCAGATTTCTGCAAAGCTCCTAAATACCGCCGCAAATTTTAAGGAGTAAGGCGAATGCTCGCGGGAAATCATTCTTGAAAAGCCTTGCAATTGTTGTGTCGAACGTCGCAGGTATTTTAGAGAATACCCGCTCGGAGTCAGCTGCCCTCTATTCCTGCGGCACATAAAAGGCTGAATCGGCCGGCCGGACCGCGCGCGGGATCCATAACGGGCGTCGCAGACCGCCGGGGCCCAGCATCGGACGCGCCAGCCCTTTCCATCTTTGATAAACGGCGTGCGACAGGTTTGTGTCCACGAAGATATCGCCGTAACGATCACCTGCGCCCGCTCGCTCCACGCGCACCATCTGGTGCCAGCAATGCATGCCGCTGACCGGGTCAGGATGAACCGGGAAGGTGATGTCCTGGTGCACGCCCGCGTCGCTCCACCACACACGTTGCGTATCAGGATCGGCGCTTTCCCACGACTCCACCCCTTGTAATTGCCGCATCTTCCACTGCCCTTTTCCCACCTCCTGCAAGTCCACCCACGCGCTTGACATGCGCTCGACCTGTTCATCTTTGTTGATCCGCCAGCGTCCCAGGTGATGCGAGCAGGCGACTACTCCGGGCGCCAGGCCTTCTGTGACCCATGCGTGCAGAACGAAGTATCCGATCTCGGTATGCACTTTCAGCAAGTCGCCGGTGCGAATTGCTCCCATTCGTTGTGCGTCGACCGGATTCACCCACAACGGATTCTTATGCGAGATTTCGTAAAGCAGTTTGGCATTGCCTGAGCGCGTGTGAATCAGGTTCGGCAAACGGAAGATCGGCAGGAGAGTGAACACTTCGCCATGTGCGTCTTTCGGCCATTCCACTCTCGGCGCATAATTGGAATCGAAGTCTGCTGCGCCTGAGCCGATCGAGACTGCCTGCGCTGAGCGATGGATGTGGCTGCGGTAGTACTCAGGCAGGGCGAATTCCGGCCAGTTCCAGTCAGCCATGGTTTTTGAAAATAATTCCAGCTTGCGCGACGGCGTGCTGTAGCCGACCACTGCTTTGCCTTCCACCATGACTCCGACCGGCTTGCCATTCTTCGTCACCACCCCAGTGGCGTTGATTTCTGTCCCGGGCAGATCGGCAGCGGGTATCGGTTTCTCATTCAGTCGATAAACCGGTTCGTTGATCTCGAACGCGCCATATTTCCGCATGTACTGAAGAGGAGTGAGTCCCTCCGTCGCTGCTGCTTCGGGCAGGCCGGGAACGGAGTTTTCGAAAATCCAGCGGTAGTACTCGTCGACGGTGATCTTTTCGCCGGGGCGATACGGAGATTCAAACCATTGGCGAACCCCAATCGAGCCGTCAGGATCGATCGCCCACGACAAATTGATCCAGAACTCGTCTTCTTCCCAAACTTCTCCGGGATTTGCCTGGTACGTGTAGTCGAATTTCTCGCCATGCTTCTCGCGCAGAACTCGCAGGACAGGCTGACGAAAACCAATCCACTTGGCGCCGTGTGTTTCCTGGCTCATCAGGTCATGGCGCTCGGAACTGAAGCCCATAGGGAGCACATAGTCGGCAAACCAGGCGGTCTCGTTCCAGGTGGGCGTGAGAGCCGCGTGCAGGCCGATTTTTTCCTCGTCGCGCAACATTTCGATCCAGGAGAACCCATCGGGATACGTCCACACCGGGTTGAAGACTCGCGTGAAGTAAGTGTCGATGCGGCCGCGCCCTTCCTTGATGAAGTGCGGCAGAAGAAAAGACATCTCGTGCATCGAGAGAGGCCACTCGCGCGCATACAGAAGTTCATTCCAGCGCTTTTGTGGCGGCGGAACCTTGAACGGCCGGGGAACGAATTTATTCCAGGCATTCAGATTGTGTCCGCCCTCGGTTCCTACCGAACCGGTGAGCACGTGCAGGAGCATGAGCGCCCGGGCAGTCTGCCACCCGCCGAGGTTGCCGGAAGCGCTGCCACGCCACAGGTGGGAAGCGAAACGGCTGCCGGCATCGGCGATCTGGTGTGCCACTCGGACGATGACATCCGCTTTCACTCCGCTTTCTTTTTCGGCGAACTCGGGAGTGAAGCGCGCGTAATGCCGCTTCAAGGCCGCCATCGTAGCTTCAAAACTCTGGCCTCGTGCCTGAAATCCGTCAACCTGAAGTTCTTGCCAATTTGTCCATCTCTCCACGAAGCTGGCATCAAAGCGATTTTCATCCAGAAGAATTTTTGCCATCGCGAGAAGCACGGCAACTTCTGTGCCCGGATACGTGGGCATCCAGTAATCGGCCATGCTGGCTGTATTCGAAAGCCGTGGATCCATGACGGCGAGTTTCGCGCCCGCCATTTTCCCCTCGATGATGCGCTGCGCATGAGGATTAAAGTAGTGGCCGGATTCGAGATGGGCAGAAAGCAGGAGAATGAAACGCGCGTTGGCGTGGTCGGGAGAGGGCCGGTCGGCATAGTGCCAAAGCATGTAGCCAAATCGGGCAGATGAGGAACACACGTTGGTGTGCGAATTGTGGGCATCCACACCCCAGGCCTGCAGGGTGCGATCCATGATGAAGTCATGTCCGGGCCGGCCCACGTGATACATCACTTCTTCCCGGCCTTCCTGAATCGCTTTGCGCATCCGGGAAGCGATGACCTGGAGCACCTCGTTCCAAGTGGTTCGCTCCCATTTTCCGCTGCCACGGGGGCCGACACGCTTCATCGGATAAAGCAGGCGGTCAGGATCGTGAATCTGGTTAATGGTGGCCGGACCTTTTGCGCACAAACGGCCGCGGCTCGCAGGATGCTTGGGATTGCCCTCGAATCTCGCTACCTGCCCGGTTTCTTTGTCCACATACGCCAGCAGCCCACAGGCAGATTCACAGTTGAAACAAATGGTGGGCACGAGTTCATAATGTTTTTGCACGCGTCGCGGCCAGGCGTCGGAGTCGTACTCCACCCAGTCGTCCCACTTCTCGACTGGCGGGCAGAATGAAAGATGGCTGCCATCGCGCTTAAAGTCAGTCATCGTGAGATCTCCATCATGCAATTAGCTGTTCGGGACACTTTGGCCAGCCATGACAAAACAGTATTCGAAGACGAACAGTCCACCAAGGGCGAGTAGGCTCGAGAGCGCCACGCTGACGATGCTCACCGGTGCGGCCCACAACAACAATAAGGGAAGGACCCCACCGAGGATGATCGATCCTCCCCAGAACAGATTTCTAAAAGGGCCGTGAGTAATGAGGCGAGCCGCATAAGCGGCATTGTCGGTCGCATGAGGCGTCAGCATTTCCCCGACGGAGATGAGAATGTGCAGTGCAATGCTGACCTCCAGGCCGAGCACTGCAACAGAACGCGTAACGCCGTTGCCGCCCAGCCAGGGAGGAAGCAAGGCGAGCACTGCGGCTCCCCCCAGGAAGGCCTGAACCAGCAAATGGACGGGCAGAAGAGGCGTCTGCCAAAGATCACGGCCTTCGCATTGACCAAAAAGAAATGCTGTGTACACCGCCGCAAAGAACCCGGCGATCACGCTGAGCCAGAGCAGTGAAGTCAGGGGCGAATATCCCAGAAGAGTTCCTGTGCCATACAACGTGCACAGCCCGCTATATGCAATCAGGATGAAGGCGCCGCGTGCCAGCCACGATTTGCTCTGTGGCCGAAAGACCACTCGCAAAAACCTTTCCTTGTGCTCCAAATCCCAGACCAAAAGGATAGTCGTTAGAGCGGTGAAGAGCAGCGCTATGCCCGCCAGCGCCAGGTCACGCATGCGGTCGCCAGACAATTTCCCCAACGCCATGGCAATCGCGGGAATCGCGAGTGCGCCCGAGCCTATCGACTTTGTCCAGCAGTAGGCAGGCACTTGCCAACCCCAGGGTCGCGCGTGCGAAACATCGTAGGCAGCCAGCGCGTTGTGATGGAGCAGGGGACTATCCGGCGGATAAATTGCCCCGCCGCCGTGCACCTCTTCGTTGCGTTGCGACCACATGTAGAAAGCTTCATGCCGGGCCGCCGTCGGGGCGATGGCGGTCTCGTCGCTATCGATGTAGTAGAGCTTCGGCTTGGTACCCTGCTCGGGCCGACGCACCCGTACTGGCTCGCGCGCGAGCAACTGTGCAATCTCCCCATTCGCTTCGTCCAGATCGCCCGCGATGATCGCGTGTTCCGGACAAACGACCACGCACGACGGTTCCAGGCCGACTTCCGTTCGGTGAGCGCAGTAATGGCATTTCGCCGCCGTCCCGTCGTCCGGGTCAATATAGATTGAGTCGTACGGGCAGGCTTGCATGCAGGCCTTGCAGCCGATGCAGAGTTCGGAACTGAAGTCGACGATGCCGTCTTTGCGCTGGTACATCGCCGTGACTGGGCAAATGGTCACGCACGGCGGATTTTCGCAATGATTGCAGCGTGTAACCTGGAACACCCGCCGCGTATCCGGGAATGTACCCTTTTCGACGTACTTCACCCAGGTGCGATTCACGCTCAAAGGAACATGGTTTTCGGTTTTGCACGCGACTGTGCACGCGTGGCAACCGATGCACTTTCGGTTGTCAATGATGAATCCGTACCTCATTCAGGGGGTCTCTCGAAAGATCGCAAAGGAGCTTGCACCTGACTTGCCAGGGCAAAAGTTAGCTTCCTGGCTTTGATCGGAATAAGAGATTGTGGGGATGGCATGATTCGAAGATCTTCATGCATATTACCTGATTTCTAAAGCGAATACCGATAGCCGCCACCTGCGATCTCGGCGGAAGAATTCCCGAATGCAAGTGATCGCAGGCTCAAATCTGATAGTCCATCTCTTGAATAATCCGATCCATAGATTCTGAGGGCTCCGTCGAAGTTGATGCCGCTGTGCCTTCCAGTTGCTTGACCCTCTCCCGCAATCTGTTCACCTCCGCTGCCACGGCTGATAACGCCTCGGACAAAGGATCATTAATCTGCTTGGGATCGGTGATAACGACCCGCTTTCCGTTTCGGAAGATGATGTGGCCGGGAACTCCGACCACAGTGGACTCGTCGGGAACATTGCGCAGGACGACTGAGCCCGCGCCGATCCTGCAGTTCACTCCCACGGTGATATTGCCCAACACCTTCGCGCCCCCGCCAATCACTACACTGTCGCCGATAGTCGGATGCCGTTTGCCGTGCTCCTTACCAGTGCCGCCGAGTGTAACTCCCTGATACAGTGTGACGTCGTCGCCCACGATCGTGGTTTCGCCGATCACCACTGCCATCCCATGGTCAATAAAGAGTCGCCGGCCAATTTTGGCCCCGGGGTGGATTTCAATGCCGGTCAGCCAGCGCGCGAATTGCGAAAGAAAACGCGCGAGAAGAAAGAAACGGTGATTCCAGAACCAGTGATTGATGCGGTAGAACCAGACCGCGTGCAGCCCTGAATAGCAGAGCAAAACTTCAATCCGCGATTTCGCCGCGGGATCCCGGTCCAGCACGGTGTTGATGTCTTCGCGAATTAGAGCTGCCAGGTGCGGCATAAGTGACGAGACATCCGTTGGCGTCCCCAACGATCGCTATCGATAGTGGATTCATCTTACTAGAGTGCTGCGGCGGCCCTCAATTTCAGAACGCCGGCGTGCGATACCAGGCAGGCAGGAACTATCGCCAGTCTTGATTCAAAGCAAGCAGCGAGAACTCGACACACTGACACAAAGTCAGTCTTGCAGCGCAACACTCATTGCACGTGCGGTGTTCCATCTGCCGAGGACGCTAAAGCTGAGGGGGTCGGCCTGAGGTGATGTTGTTCCATCCAGGCCAAGGCCTTGCGTTGTGCCTCCGACACGTCTTTCGGCTGTAACTGTGCGGCTTCGATCCCCAGGGCATCGGCCACGTCTTCTCCCCTGGTACCCGCAATTTGCAGCCAGGTGTACGCAGCTACGGGATCGCGCTGGACGCCGTTTCCCGAGTAGAACAACTGTGCGAGGTTAAGAAGAGCTTTCGAATTTCCACGACCTGCCGACAATAAGTAAAGGCGCAGCGCGCTGGTGATGTCCACGGGTACGCCCAGACCTTTCTCGTAAAGACGCGCGAGATTGTTCTGGGCCTCTGTATGACCTTGCACGGCTGCTCTTCGATACCACTGCGCGGCGGCGGCAAAATCCGTTGCCACTCCTTGGCCTAGTTCATAGCAGGATGCCAGATTGAACTGGGCCGTGGCGAGTCCCGCTTCGGCGGCCTTGCGAAACCAGGACGAAGCTTTTCCTGTTTCCGTGGGAACGCCTGCTCCGTTCAGGTATGCGACACCCAGGTTCGACTGTGCAGGTGCGTATCCTTTGTTAGCGGCTTTCTCCCACCAAAGGATGGCGGCGAGTTGATCGCTTTTTAGCCCGAGTCCCTCGAAGTACATCAAGCCAAGGTCGGTTTGAGCGGGAGCATAGCCCTCCGCGGCGGCGCGGCGGAACCACTCAAGAGCTTTCTCGCTATCCTGGGCAAGTCCAATGCCGTGCGCATAGGCGCGCCCGATCTCGGTCATCGCAGCCGGCTCGCTCTGATCAGCGGCGCGCTGGTACCAGGCTAGCGCCTCGGCAAGATCCTGCGGCTCGCCTGTCCCCGACGCAAACGCATAGCCGAGCAAATACTGATCGCGGGATGAGCCTGCCTCGGCTCGCCGCATTACTTTGGAAACCTGCTGCGGAGTTCGCAGTGCGTTCTGCAGCTGTTTGCGATCGCTGTCTCCCACCTCTAACATTCCCAGGCTGGCTGTTGGGGACACCGGATTCGAGCGCTGCGCATGCAGCAAAGGACTAATACAGGTGGCAGTCGTGATCAGCAGCGTCAGAAAAAAACGGCGGAACCTGCCGGAAGTCCCCCTGAGGCAACACTGGGCACATTTCACGCGCATAGATCCTTGTCCGCCCATGCGGGTATTGACGGAAAGTTTCGAGTTGAGCATCATCCGCGCGAACCCCACGCTCGCGACGGAAGGCAAGTTACTTCACCACTCGAGAAGGCGCTTAGCGAGAACTGATCTGCCGCAGACACCGTGCAACACGCGTTTTCATGCAGCCCGCTGAATGCCGCTTCCCAAAAAATTACTTGAGACTATGCCTTTCGATAACTGCGTTGTCAAGCAAAACTGAGGTGTGTACGAAGTGCGCTTCGATATCTAGACACCGAGCACTGGGTAGCGTGAAAAGTGTTGCAATTCGCAACAGAATGCGAATGGGCCAACCCGCAACGAGCAACAGCACCTCGGAGCTTCGCAGAAATCACGAGTAAAAGTTCATCGCAATTCGCCGTTGCTTTGGAAGCGCATCCCGGCGATTGCCTTCCCTGAAGAGAGGATGTCGCGGATTTTGCCTCGATTGGGCCCGGAAATTTGAATTGCCTCGATCACACAATGCACAACTTGGTCGAGTGACGAGTCCGGCGCAAGCCGGAATATCCATGGAATATTCGTCGATGTGAGAGCCCGGTCGGAAGAAATGCCGATCACCGGGACGAAGCTTTTCGTGCCGATTTGCTCGGCCAGGTGACTGGATGGGCGGTCGAGTGCGATGATGACGAGCGCATTCTTGTCGTAGACCGCTCTCACAAGCTCGGACGATGCCTGGCCCCACGACTTGTCTGAGGGAATTGCAACCAGGGAATACTGTCCAGCATTGCCGCTCGCTTGTTCTAGATAACTGGCGATCATGGGTGAGCGAGCGACTTCATCTGCCTTGGGACCGAATACTGCGATGGTGAGTTCTCTCGATTTTTCGTCCGGCAACCCCGGCCCAACGTACTGCACGCCATCTTCGCCGACGCGCGCGTACGGTTTCTCGAACGCGATTGGGCGATATGCAATGGTACCGTTGTGCACCGTGGCCAGAAACATGGGATGGATGTTCTTGCAGTTTGGGTCGAAAGTCATCTCGCCGGTGACGCCGCGATAGGTCTGCAGCGCGGTGAGCGCATCGCGAATGCGACCCTTATTCAGGCCGGCGTCGCAGATCGCATTCAGAAGGATTCGCATGGCGTCATAGGCTAGGGCCGCAAAATGATCGGGGTTGCCGCCGAACCTCGATGCATACCTCTCGTTGAAGCTTGTCCACGGCGCGTCTTGTCGCGTTGGATCGTACGGATAAAGAGCCTCGTAACCCTCCGCGGCTGATCCCGCTATTTGCACGAGATCGTTGCTAAGGGTGCGGTGGCTCCCGAAAACGCGCTGCTTCATGCCAAGTTCCTGCATCTGCTTCAGAATGTTTGCAGTCGGCCCGATGTCGGTCCATAGGACGATACCGTCCACGCGTGAGTCTTGAATGATCCGCAGCGCTCGCCGGAAATCTGTGTCGCCCGGCGCAAATTTCTGTTCGATCACTACCGGATGACCGAGCCGCCGTGAGGCGTCGCGGAACTTCAGCACGCCAAAACGTCCGTAGCGATCGTTCACACGCAGCAGGGCGACCCGCTTCAATCCCACCTCGTCATAAATGTGCCGCGCCAGCGTGTATCCCTGGATGCGGTCGTCCTGCAGGTCGCTCAGATACCAGGGAATGATAGTTTCGGGAATTGTGGGATCGGTGGAGGCGCTGTTCACCAGTGGCGTTTCGGCTTTCAGGGTCACACGCAATGCAATGTGAGTAGTGTCGCCGCTGATGGAGCCGAACATGGCCCAGACCTTGTCGTCATACACCATCTTCACCACTTCATTGCTGGACGCCCCCCAGATGGCCGAATCGTTATGCACCATCAAGCGAAACGGTTTGCCGCAGTATCCGCCCGCTGCATTAGCTTCGTCGATCGCCATAGTGGCGCCGTTGAGCATGCGCGTGCCCATCGCCTGGTCGGGATGGTTATACAAGGGCCCAATAAAGCCGATGCGGATTTCGGAAATATCTTTGAAATCGGGATCCGGAATGTCCCGTGCCGCGCCGTTGTACTCGATCAGATCGGTGTAGTTTTCGAAATACGGGGTGCTGAACTTGGAATAAGGCCGCAAATCCTGGGGCACTCCGTCATACGGTTTCATCGAGCGAACCGCTGGACGTTGCTCAGGGGTAGCTCCGCACCTACAGCCACTCGCGGCCTGGCTCCACGCCAAAGCGGCGCAACTCACGATTATGGCAATCAGCAGAATGGCGCGGCGCATGGCTTACTCGCTGGCCGTTCGGCGAAACATCGCGATGGCCTCGATTTCCACCAGCAGGTCAGGCCGGCACAAAACTGCTTGAATCCCAGTCGATGCGGGCAGCGGGTTCAGTCCTTGTTCTTTGTAGAATGCAGTACGCTCTTCGTTGAAGGCGGTATAGTCACGCTCGATATCGCGCAGATAGCAGGTTGTGCGCACGACATCTTTCCAGGTGGCGCCTTCGGACGCGAGTAAGCCGGTAATGTTGTCGAACGTGCGGCGAGTCTGCCGGGGCAAATCACCGACGTGAACGGTTAGGCCTTCGTCATCAATGCTCGCTGTTCCGGATATCAGCAGGATCGAGAGATCGTTCAGATCAATGCGCATCCCGCGCGAGAAAGCGCTGCCATAGTCAAAAGCTTCATTCAACACGCTGTGATTCGTGATTGCCCGCTTCTGCACCTTCGCGTTCGTTACCTCCTGAAGCATTTCCTGCACGGTCATCGGTTTGACTCCTTTATGAAATTGCTGCTGCTGTGCTGATCGTTATTTTTGGCGGATTCCATGGCTCAACCCTTTCGCGGTCGCTACCCAGATGTCCTCACCTTGAAAATCCACGCCCAGAATGTAGTTATGAGCCGGCGCGGTATCTACCTTGATCTGCCTCATCTTTCCATCTGGTTCTCTCACCAGCATCTCCGGCTCCCCAGTGTCGAGGGATGGGCGATACACGGCCCAGTTGCTTCCGTCGTAGTAGGCGAGTCCTTTATCGGTTGAGAACCAGGCGCGGTTGGCGTCAACGCCCTTTACCTGGTTCAGGAAGTTGCTGGGAAGACCGCTGTCTTTCGTCAGGAAATTGTGCCAATTGCGGCCATCGTATCTGCTCGCGCCGAAATAAGTTGCTGCCCAGACGATCTTGTCCACGTAGCTGACCGACGTCGTAATTTCGTGGATCAGACCCTGGTCCTTGAACAGGACCAGCTCAGTCTCGCCATCTGGATCGTTGTAATCCTTCCAGCGCTCCGTCTTGACGTCGTACTCCAGCAAGCCGCCGCCCCAGACCGCGTAGTAAACCTTGTCTTCCGCAGGACTCAGGGCGTAAGTCCAGATCTCATACATTGGGGTGTTACGTTCGTTGAAAAGAGCCCACTGTCCCGTGCGAGTGTTCAGACGGCTTGCACCCGCCGCGGTCGCGACCCAAACGTTATCGCCCTGCACCCCGACGCCGTAAACAATGTCGTTACTCAGGCCGGAATTCAGCTGCGTAAAGGTGTCGATCCTTCCCGCCGAGATGCGGCTCAGACCACCCATGGTCCCTGCCCACAAGTCGCCGGTGCGCGGGTCGATCGCGAGCGATAGCACAGCGCGATGAGCTAAACCGTCAGCGGGGCGGAATACGCGCCAGTTGCCGTTCTCGTTAAGGGCGAGGCCATTCTCTGTCCCCGCCCAGATGCGATTGCCTTCCACCAGAACACAAAAAACGTGATTGTCAGGCAGGCCATTCGCGACCGTGAAGTTCTCCCAGCGGAACCTGGGCATCTCCGGCGTGACCGCCAGTGCGGGCATCAGAAACAAAACGACCAGCGCTGCTGCAGCCAGAAGATGTCGCCTCATAACGTCCTCAAGTATTCGATCAGATCGTTCAATTCATCTTTCGTCAGGTCGTTAGTAACCCCATGTGTGTCTTTTGGGTTGAACACCGTCCAGATTTCTTCCAGGGAACGCGCTGAGCCGTCGTGCAGATAGGGGGCGGAGTAGACCACATTTGGCAGTTGCGGGACATCGATCAGGGGCGAGCGGTCGGTTGCTTTGCCTGTTCCCACATCGAGTTGCTGCCGGTTCGTGTACTTCGGCCCGCTGTGGCAATAACCGCACTGGTTGGCCTCGGGGATCGGCCGCCCATCTCGGTATTGCGTTCGCTCGAAAATCTGCTTGCCGCGCTCCTGCGCGGGTGAGAGGCTGTCCTTGGCTACGCGATACTTGTTGGGACGGTACGGCAGGGAATACACGAATGTGACTAGGTCGGTGAGTTCTTCCTGGTTATAGCTCTGTGATCGATAGAAATATTTCTCGGTGCGTGGCCCGCATTCCGTGGGCATGTCGGGATTGCCGCCGTTCCACTTGAACGGTTCCGTGCCCATCAGGTCCTCCATCGCGCGATTGTCGACAATGTCAACGCCAAAGCCATCCGGTTCCAGGTCCCACTGGAGCCCGTCGAAGGTAGCGTCGATGTGGCAGTTAGCGCAGCTGAACTGGCCCTGAAAGGCGTACTTCGCGGTGTAGAAAATCTGTTCGCCCCTGCGCAGCGGTGTGACCTCCCTGGGACCGCCGAGGCTGAACGTCGAAATGACCTTTTCACTTGCCGTGTCGATGAGCGAAATGCTGTCTTCCATCCGGTTGCTCACGTATAGCGTCTTGCCATCGGGGGAAAGTGCCAGCCCGCGCGGATTCCGACCGACCGCGATGCGGCTGATCACGTAATTCGCAGAGGCGGAAAGATCGTTGGCAAATGACTGATGCCTTTGCTGCGAAAATCTAAGCAAGCTCCGGGCATCGATTACGGTGACGCTGTCCGAGCCCCCGGTGGCTACATAAATCTTTGTGCTGTCGCGGCTGATTACTACGCCGAAGGGCATTGCATAGTAGCTCTCGAGTTCATCGAGCGGGACCTGTTGCACGCCATCAAAATGCTTGCTGAAAAAGCTTAGAGAATTGCCGAAGGCCCAGCCGTGCTCCACGTGGGCGAGCGGGATCAAGTTTTTTGGACGTAGCTGTGCGGCCACTCCGAATTCACCGTCCGCGGATAGCGCGACATGAAACACGCCGGCCACATTGTGCAGAGGTTTGCGTTCCACAACCCGCTGAGTCGCTGTGTCGATTACAGTGATTTCCGATTGCGGCGCCTTGCGGAACGCGCCAGCATCGGGATACACGTGCGTGCAGAAGATCCGGCTTCCGTCGGGCGAAATGGCGAGGTAGCTCGCGCCTCGGCCTGCCGCGAGACGCTTGATTTCGCGCCCGCTTGCCAGATCGATCACCGAAATGTCATTGCTCAGCCGGTTGGCGGCGTAAAGAGTTTTCCCGTCGCGATCGGAAATTGCGCTGGTGGGCTCCGCTCCTGTCGAGACGGTATGCACGACTTCCAGCGTCGCGGCGTCGATCACCGAGATGTTGTCGTTCCATGAATTCGCGATAAAGATCTGCCTTCCATCATTGGTCAGGGACAACCCGCGCGGCTGGTGCCCGACGGCAATGCGCTTGCTGACCTTCTGGCTTTTAAGCGAGACCACCCGCAATTCGTCGCTCTTCTCGCAAACCACATAGAGGTGCTCGCCATCGGGCGAGATCGCTATTTCCCCGGGGGAGAGATAACGATTGCTGTCCCCAGCCGGAGAGGCAGCCGCGGTGACTAGGCACATCACTACGACGAAGCACACAACCGTTGCCCGCATCTATGGCTCCTCCACGGTGACTACTCGATCAGCGCTGACATTTTCGAGGACCTGGTCGCGGCCGCTCGGCCAGTGAATCTCGATGCGATCAGCGCGCGAGCTTAGGCCAAGCCCAAAATGTAGCCGCGCATCATCTTGCGACAGATAGCCAGAGCCGGCCACGCGCTCAGCCACCTGTTTTCTCCCACCCGTGAAAATTTGCACGCGTGCGCCGATGCCGTCGCGATTGCTCTTCTTGCCTTTCAGTTGCAGCGTCAGCCAGTGATTTTCGTTGTGGGAGACGTTATGTAACAGCGTGCCCGGGGCGCCCAGATTGATGACGAATGCATCGACCTTGCCGTCATTGTCATAGTCCGCGAAGCACGCTCCCCGTGCCACCGTCTTTCCGTTCAGCACCGGTCCTGCTTCGTCCGAAATATCGGCGAACTTGCTTCCGCTCACGCCGCGAAACAACGAATGCTCCTGTGGGACGAGGTGAATGAGCCCCCCGTGAAACACCAGGATGTCAGTCAGGCCGTCGTTGTCGAAGTCGTAAGCGCCGCTGCCCCAACTGGTGTACTGACCTGTGGCGGCGGAAATACCCGCGCTGGCGCTGATGTCCTCGAATCCTTTCTTGCCCGTATTCCGCATGAGGCGGTTGTACTTCGAGTCCGTAACCCACAGATCGAGCTGCCCGTCGCCCTCCAAATCCGCGAAAACGGGACCCATTGCCGAGGTCATCTCGCCGTTCTGTCCGTACGCCACTCCGTATTCCGCGGCTACTTCTTCGAAAGAGCCGTCATGGCGATTGTGAAAAAGAAAGTTTTCAGTTTTGTCATTAGCGACGTAAATATCGGGATAGCCATCACTGTCGAAATCCGCCGCGGTCACTCCCATCGTTCTTCCCTTGAATGCTCCAATCCCCGACTTGTCGGTTATGTCGCTGAATGTGCCATTACAGTTGTTATGGAACAGGCGGTTGGTGTCGGCTTCGTAGTCGAGTGGACCGGGATAGTTGTCGGCAGGGTAGAACGCGCGGTACTTCGGATCGAATTTTACGTAGCGTCCTACAAATAAGTCCACGCAACCGTCGCGGTCGTAATCAAGCCACGCGGAACTGATCGACCAGCCCTCGACATGAATGCCGGCTTTGGCCGTGACATCTTCGAATGTTCCATCGCCCTCATTGCGAAACAGGATGGCGCGCCCGTACCCAGTCACGAATAGATCGACAAAGCCGTCATTATCGAAATCAGCCGCGATTGCCGCCATCCCGTAGATGTTTGCGGCCACCCCCGCTTGCTCCGTCACATCGCTAAAGGTGCCGTTGCGGTTGTTTCGGTAAAGGTGATTGTGCGGTGGAGTCGTCGGCGGGGTCTTCAGCGGATAGGGATGAATTCCATTCCCCATGGGCTGACCGCTCGCAACGTAAAGATCCGGGTAGCCATCATTGTTGTAATCGAACCACACGCAACCGGCGCCCGTGCTTTCTAAAAGCGAGCCGAGCTTTTGCGCGCCAAAGCTGTGAGTAAACTGGATTCCGGACGCTGCGGTCGCGTCTTCGAAGCGAATCAAAGATTTCTGTGGAACCTGCGCGAGCACGGTGGTTGAGAGAACGGCTAAAGCCAGAAGTCGCGTAATCATTGCTGGCCTCCATTAGCGCTTCCGGCCATATCGCCCGTGAGGTCAGCAGCAATGGTCGACCGAAGCAGCACGGTGGGAACGGCGTTTTCAGGCGCAACTTCAGGGCCGGCGTGGCAACCGACACAGATGCGTTGCTCACCCCGCCGCATCCAGAACCAGCCCTCTTCTTTCTTTACGGAATTCCCGGCGCTGTCGAGAAGCTCCAACTGCAACGGCTGATCGGCTGGCACGCGCAGGTAAAAGGAGCCGTCCCTTTCAATGCGCGCTGCTCCCAGCAGTTTCGGGTGGCCCGATTCATCCTGGGTATAAGCCCGCACTGTCGCAAGAGAATCCGCGGCGAAGGCGTACTTGCTCGTGTAGGCGCTCAGGCAGAGCAGATTGGCGTATTTCCAGTGATGGAGGGCGGAGGGATGGCGATTAGGAATGGGCCGAGGCGCGACGAGGACCGGCTGAATGAGATTTGTATGTTTTGACTGCACGACACGCCGGAGCTCGCCACTGCGAGCGTCCCAACTTCTCACTTCAAAGAATCTGCTGTTGTCCACCCGCCAGGCGACGAGCCAACGGTTGTCCGGCAGCTCGGCCACATCCCCGGCATACTCGCCAACCGGGGCGGGGACTTTTATTTCATGGGCAAGTGACGAGGTGAATCGTGCTAATCGCTGGCCGCTGACAAGCACGATGTCACCGGATGCTACCTGCCGTCCGGAGTGCCGGCTCGGGCCGTGATCACAGCGGTAAGACTCGACTCCACTGCCATCGCTATATACCGTGTACAGTTCCGACGCTCTGCCATTCCCCATGGGATACTCGGACTCGAATAGCACGCGGCCGTCGTGAAGGATATCGAGAGGCAGGGAATTGCCCGCCGCATAGGTTAAGCCCAGCGCTTCAGATTTTCCGGGCGATCCGGCCTGGATCACGAAGTGTCCGTTCAGTTTTCGTGAATACACGATGCGATCGTCGGGAAGGTATAGGGGACGAACGCAGCCATTGGAATCGGCCACAATCTTTTTAACGCTGTGGTCCGCCAGCGAGAGTTCCCAGATTTCCCAAGGATCCTGGGCCTTGCGCTTGCCCGAGAACAGCACCCGTTTTCCATCGAAGGAGACAGAGGGGTCCGCACTGGCAAAGAAGTCGCTCGCAAGTGGCCTTTCGGCGGCCGAGTCGTGCACCAGGATTTGCGCGCCCTGCGGAAAGCGTTCTCCGCCTTTCACCCATGCCTGCAAATCGTATTCTGGCGCGGCGGTATAAAGGAATGCGGAGAGTGTCAGGCGCGATGATTCCGCAACTGCAGCCATCCACAATGCCAGGAGCACTACGGCAGCGCTGATGGCCAACCACCGCATTAGACAACCTTCCCGGCCGCTATCAACTCCGGTTCGCGCATGTCTGCGGCAAGCGCAACATAGGGTTGAAGGTCCGTCATCAGGTTCCGGAATTCTGCGAAGGTAAGCGATTGCACGCCGTCGCTCAGCGCTGTTTCAGGAGCGGGGTGCACTTCGACCAGGAGCCCGTCAGCTCCGGCCACGGTCGCGGCGCGAGCCAGCGGGAGCACCAAGGCGCGTGCTCCAGCGGCATGGCTCGGATCCACAATCACCGGCAGGTGTGACACAGATTTCAGCACCGGCACGGCGGCTACATCCAGCGTGTTGCGAGTCACCGCATCGAAAGTACGGATGCCGCGCTCACAAAGAATCACGTCGGGATTGCCGTTCCTTAGAACTACTTCCGCAGATTGCAGGAATTCCTCCAGAATGGCGGTCATGCCCCGCTTCAGCAGCACCGGACGAGAGCTACGTCCTACAGCCTCGAGCAACGCGAAATTCTCCATGCTGCGCGAGCCAACTTGCAGGATTTCGGCATACTCGCTGACTAGTGCCACGTCTTCCGGGCACATGACCTCAGTGACCACGGCTAGACCGGTTGAGTCGGCCGCCCGCCGCAGAATTTTGAGCCCTTCTTCGCCGAGACCCTGAAATGAATAGGGGGAAGTGCGTGGCTTGAAGGCGCCACCGCGCAGCACCCGTGCTCCCGCTGCAGCCACCGCTTCAGCGGTCGCGCGCACCTGCCATTCCGATTCCACGGCGCAGGGCCCCGCCATGACTACAAATTCGCTGTCCCCGATGGTCACGTTCCCTGCGCGTACTACGGTGCGACTGCGTTCATCAGTGAGCAACACGAGTTCGAAGCGCGAGAATCGAGGACTCCACGGAAATTCCATGGCATCTCGAGCTTAACGGCGGTGTGACCGGGACGCTGTGATGTCTGACCCAACTTAGTGTGACAATCGACATAGCGAAGACTTTTTTGTAAGTGCACAGTTAGGCATCCGGCCAGGGTGTGAGTGTGCGTGCCCGCCGGGATTCAATCGAGGACGCAAGTGAGACGAAGAAGAAACCGAAATCGAGCTCTCATCCACAAATGTGAATCAGGATGTGTGATTTGTCATAAGTCATTGCATTCGCATCTCGATGTCGGCTCCCATTTCTCACACGCTAACTCCAGCTTTTCGTAGCAGCTACATCGGTTCCGCGAAGGTTCCGTTTCGGGAGTAGTAACGCAGTCGCAACCTGATTTCGGTTGACAGACGTAGCAATGTGCGCGCGTAATGGCGCGTTGCGGACTTTGTAGAAAATCGATTTTCTATGCTGTGTGCGTTCAATCATGACCGGGTGGGCCGATGAAGCAGTCCACGCGGTCAAACTTGTCACAACTGCGGACGACGGCGGTGTGTGACCTTTCCTGGAGTCATACGATGAAACGATGGAGCAGACGATTCCTAGTAGTTGCCTGCACTTTCCTCGGGCTACTCACTCCGCTTGTTGCGCAGAAAACCACCGGCACGATAAGCGGCGTAGTAACTGACCCATCTGGTGCGGTGATCGCCAACGCGACGGTCACTATAACCAACGTGGGCACAGCCCTCACCCGCACTATTAACACCAACGAATTCGGTGAATATAACGCGCCCGACCTGCCCAATGGCGTGTACCGCATCCTTGCCAAACAGAGCAACTTTAAAGAATCCGTGGTGGAGAAATTGGAGTTGCACGTGGCCAGCACGGCCATCGTGAACATTCAACTTCAAATGGGCGACACCACTGAGCAAGTCACCGTGGAAGCGAATGCTATCCAGGTGCAAACCGACAGTGCGCAACTCGGTGAAGTAGTCGACGGCGAACAGGTGCGCAGCCTGCCGCTCAACGGCCGCAACTTCGTCGAGTTGACGCAGATGCAACCGGGCGTCTCTTCCGCCAGGTCCTTCGATGCGGTGGGCAAGGGATTACGGGGCGGCGTCAATTTCGCCGTCAACGGAAATTCCATGGCCAACAACCTGTTCCTGGTGGACGGCGCGAACAACAACGATGTCGGTTCCAACCGCACCATCCTGATTTATCCCTCTCTTGAATCGATTGCTGAGTTCAAGATGCTGCGTAACTCCTATGGTCCAGAGTACGGACAGGCATCAGGATCGGTGGTAAACATCGTGACCAAGGGCGGCACGAACCAGTGGCACGGAAGTGTGTTTTATTTCGGCCGCAACGACAAACTGAATGCCTATGACTGGTTCTCAGCGCGGCAAGCCAGCTTGGACCGCCAGGCCAACGTGTTCAATAGCAGCACCAACAGCATTTACTCCAATCCCAACCAGGACAAACCGATCCTGCGGCGCAATGACTTCGGGTATTCGCTGGGTGGTCCCATCAAGAAAGAGAAGCTGTTTGTCTTCTGGAGCCAGGAATGGAACCGTGAAGTGCGCGGCGTGCACCGCAGCGGTTGTGTTCCGACGGCAGGCGAACGGCAGGGTGATTTCTCAGGCGGCATCTCCTGCGGCGACATTCTGACCGCCATCCCGACGCAATTCCAGGCGGCTGGCAATCAATGGAAGATTGCTGCCCCGCTGCAGGCCATGATCGACCAGATGGGGCAATATCCCCTTCCCAATCTGCCGTGCCCGTTGACTCCAGCCGGAGTTGGCACGCCAGTAAATGGCGCTGCGGGCTGCAACAACTGGCTGCAGAATCCCAGCACGCATTTGAACTATCGTCAGGAGAATATCCGGGGCGATTACAACCTCACCAAGAACCACGTGATCACGTTCCGTTATACACAAGACACGTGGGTAAATCCGGCGCCCGTTGCCGGTTACTGGGGCGATGATGTTTTCCCACAACTGGAAAGCAACTGGGCGCAGCCGTCGAAGTCGATTATCGGCAAGCTGACCTCGACGATTGGATCGAACCTGATCAATACCGCCGAGTTTTCCTACTCCAACAACCGCATCAACATCACTCCGGGTGGCACCAACGCCAGCCTGGCGACGACGTTGAACAGCGATTTCCCCAGCCTGTTCCCGGCCGATCTGAAGACGCACCCCATTGGCATTCCGGCTCTCAACCTGGGTAACACCGGTGCGACTACGCAGATGATCGCTCCCTGGAGCAATAAACAGGACCTCTACAACTTCCGAGACGACGTGTCCTGGATCAAGGGGAAGCACACACTGAAGTTCGGCGCCTTCCTGGGCTTCAACCTGAAATATGAAGACACCGGCGGAGCCACCGCGGAACGCACCAACATCAACACCGCGGACGGCTATGCAAGCATTGCCACCGGCATGCCGTTGGCCAACGCCATGATCCCGGGCAACGTGTTCTCCAATCTGTCCGAGACCTCCACCGACATCTACAACCAGATGCACTGGCGCGATTACGAGTTCTACGGCGGGGACAGCTGGAAGGTTAATCGCAAGCTGACCGTAGATTTCGGCATTCGCTGGTCGATGTTGCTGAGCCCGTACCAGACGGATGGGCAGATGACCAGCTTCAATCCTGCTTTGTACGATCCTTCCAAGCCCGCGACTGACGCGTGTAACGGCTTGTGGATCGTGCCTGGAACCAATCCCTGCACGAAGGTTAACAATACCTTTGGCACAACCTTCAGCGCGGGAACGCCGGGACCGAACAAGTACCTGCGTAACCAGAACTACCACCTGTTCGCTCCTCGTCTGGGCATCGCCTATGACTTGTTTGGCGATGGCAGCACCGCCCTTCGCGCTGGCGTAGGCCAGTTCTATCAGCGCGACCGGACCGCCATCTACACCATGTCGAGCAATGCTCCCTTCGCACTCAACGCCAGTGGATACACCCGGACTTTGAATGGCGCATCGCTGACCGCGAGCCAGTTTGCCACGGCGAGGACCTCGCCCGCAGGCGGAGTCGATCCCAGCAACGTCACTCCCAATTCGTGGCAGTGGAATGTGAGTGTTGAACGCAGCTTGGCGAAGGAGACCAGTTTGCAGGTCGCTTATGTAGGAAACAAGGCGATCCACCAGCTGACCACCTCCGATATCAACGAAGTGCCACCCGCGCTCTGGGGGGCCGCTGCCTTCAGCAACAGCACATTCTGCCCAGCCGGATCCACCGCCAGCTCGCCTAACTGCTACCGTCCATATCCGAACGATGGCTTCCTGACGTGGTGGGCGCATTACGGTGATGCCAACTACCACGCCTTGCAGATGTTGTTCAAAGGGCGGATCAAGGGAGTTTTGTTAAACGCTACCTACACCTACTCTCACTCCATTGGCAACCTGCCACTGGACGAGTCCAACGGCACTGCCAATTGGCAGACCATCACCTGGCCCGGCAACACCCGCCTGGACCGGGGAAACACGCTTATCAACCGTCCCCACATGTTCGTCATGAATTTTGTGGCACCTTTGCCGGAACTGAAGGGTAGTAACGCGATCGTGCGCAATGCCTTCGGCAGTTGGCAAGTGGGAACTATTCTGACTGCGCAGTCCGGACCGTCGACCACGGTGTACACAGCCGGCCTCTCTGAGAATCTGGCCAATGTGGAAGGCTGCAATGGCCCGGAGGGAGGAGATGCCCTTACGTGTCATAAAAACGGCCTGAACGCCCTTTATGGAACCGGCAACCAGGGACCGCCGTGGGCGCCAGGCGGCAACCGCCGGCCTTCGATTGTCGCGGGCTCAAGTTGCTCCGCCGGACGTCACTCCAACAGTATTTACAACGCGGCGGCATTCACCGTCGTTGGTCAGAACATTGGCACCATGGGCAACGAGCCTCCAGGCTTCTGCCATGGACCAAACTTCATCAATGACGACTTCACCATCTCCAAGACCTGGAAGGTGGGAGAGCGCGTGAGCCTCCAGTTCCACATGGATGCTTTCAACTTCTTCAACCATCCGAACTTCTCTCCTGGTGCCGATGGTGGCCCGGGTAATCCAATTGGAGCAGTGAATTGTGGTTCGGCCAACGCTCAAGGCAACTATCAGCCCTGCAGCCCGACCAACAGCTTGATCACGTTGCAGCAGCCGGGTTCCAACCTGAATGCAACCGCGATCGTCAACAACAACGATCGTGAATTCCAGTACGGCCTGAAAGTGATCTTCTAGACCGTGCTGCAGTACGAATGCTCCACCACCGGCAGGACCTGCATATGCGAGTCCTGCCGCTTAATGTCAACGCTCGACATGGATGTAATGTGACCTTCCCTCGCTTCAGGGTCGTTGCTGCAGGATGCACCCGCCCAGCGCAACCTCGCTTCAGCAACCTTTTCCAGGTGTGGCTAGCCTGTGCGGCTTTGGTAGCCCTCTCACTGAACCTTTACGCTCAGGACAAAGAAGCGGCAGTGGCCCAGCGGAAACGGACTCAGGCTTCCACAACCTTTTTACACGGCCCCGAACTGCAATCCCGCCTTACCGCATTGGATTCCGCTAAAGAGTCCAATGATCCGGCCGCAGTTTCAGATGCAGCTCGTCGTGTTATCGCTCTCACTCTGCGCCTGATGGGCGAGGTGCAACTGCGGCAAGGGTCGTTTTCGCACGCCGCTGAAAACTCGAAGCGATCATTGGATTTCGAAGAAAGCACCTCCGCTCGCCGGGATCTCGTTGTCTCTTACCTGGCTGGTAACCAATTCGATGACGCTTTATCCGCCGTGACTGATCTGCTCACTAGCGATCCTGAAAATGCTCAAGGATGGTACTTGCAGGGCCGCGTCTGGATGGCAAAACATCTTTACAAACGTGCAGTAGAGTCATTCACGCGCTCCGCCGATCTCAAACCCAATCCCGACACCTTGCAGTGGTTGCGAGATGCCCAGCTCAAAGCCAAACAGCCCGACACATCAAAACTGGCCGGTGCGCGGGAGTTTACAGAAGACCGCTGGACGTTCGCGGCGAGTGGCAACTTGACTTCCGGCAGCGGCGCTTCCAAAGCTGTCCGAAACAATCCACAGGAGCTCAAGAAACAGCAAGCTGATCTCCGCAGAATTCTGGCCAGCGCTTTGAACGATCTGGGCACGGCAGAAGCCCGCCAGCAGCAATTTGCGACCGCTCTCGCGCATTTTCGCGAAGCCGAGAAGTGGCAGCCGGAGACCGCCGGTCTTCAGCGCAACCTCGGCATGGGTGCGATGCGCGCTTCCGACTATAGCCAAGCGGTGCGTGCGCTGCGGCCTGCTTTAGCGGCTAATCCCCAGGACCGCGTCGCCCGCGCATCCTTGGGTTCAGCTTTGTTTGCGACCAATGCTTTTGCTGAGGCTGCCGACACGCTGTCCCCGCTTGGCGATTCCGCGCTCGAGCATCCCGAGGTCGCGTACGCCTGGGCCGCGTCACTAATCAAGATCAACAAGTACCCTCAGGCGGTCGCGTTGCTGACCAGGTTGGAAGCGGCGCAAATCTCTCCGCCCATGCTGCTCTTGATCGCGCAAGCGTGGTCGCAGATGGGCACCTACCCCCGCACGGTACAAGCCTGCCATCGCGCTCTGGAGGCGGAGCCGAAGCTGCTAACGGCGCACTACCTTGCGGGACTCGCGTTGATTCGGCAAGATCGCCCCATCGATGCTGCGCAGGAATTTCGTGCGGAGTTGCAGTTGGACCCCGATAATACCGAAGCGCAGTACAATCTGGCCTTCGTTCTTTTACAGCAATCGCAAGACGCGGAAGCGGTTGACCTGCTGAAGAAAGTGCTGGCACGAAATCCGGAACATCCGGAAGCCAACTATGAGCTGGGAAAGCAGCTCATTAGCTCGGGCACCGCCACAGAAGCTATCGTCTACCTGGAAGCCGCCGCCCGCCTGAAACCCGCTTTCGAGCCGGTGCATTATCAACTTCAAGCCGCTTACCGTGCAGCCGGGCGGAAGGAAGACGCGGATCGCGAAGCAAAAATTTATCGCGAGCTCAAGGCGAAGAGTCGCAACATCACCTTGCCTCCGCCGCGCGAACAGAGCGTGGCATCTCCGCAGAATCATTGAGTGTCGCATGATGCTTGTTTCGCGAACCCGAATTTTCTGGCTGGTATTTGCGTTGCAGATGGTCATTCAGTGCTTCGCGCAAGGTGGTCACGACGTGGCGCCGCCTCTACCCCCCGGTCTCAAGAACAAAGTATGTCGCGACCGTCCCGTGCCGCAGTTGGAGGACGTAGCTTCCGCAGCTGGCATCACGTTCAGGCACAGCTATTCGCCTGAGAAGAAGTACATACCAGAATCCATGAGCGGTGGTGTGATGCTCATCGACTTCGATCGGGACGGGTGGCCTGATATTTATTTCACGAACGCCCCTACCGTCGACATGGCGCTCAAGCACGAGAAGGCGCGCGGCGCTCTCTATCGCAACAATCACGACGGAACTTTTACTGATGTGAGCGAGAAGGCGGGCATTGCGAGTCCCTGCTTCGCTAATGGAGGAGCGGTCGGAGACTACAACAATGACGGCTGGCCCGACCTTTATGTCACCTGCCTGGGCGCGAATGTCCTTTATCGCAACAATGGTGACGGCACTTTTACCGATGTAACCGCCAAGGCGGGAGTTGGAGACGATCGTAATTCTACCGGTGCGGCCTTCGGAGACTATGACAATGACGGGTACATCGACCTGATGGTCACGAACTATGTCGACTTTCGTCTCAATAGTCTGCCGGGCTTCGGTAAGCTCCCGATCTGCACCTTCCGTGGCCTCGACGTGCAGTGCGGTCCGAGAGGACTGAAAGGCGCTGGGGACACTCTTTATCACAACAACGGGGACGGGACTTTTGCCGATATTTCGAAGAGCGCCGGTGTCGACGATCCTCCCGGCTACTTTGGTCTCGGGGTGACCTGGGTTGATTTCAACAACACTGGCCGACCGGACCTATTTATTGCCAACGATGCGACTCCGAACTACCTGTACAAGAACGAAGGCGGAGGTAAATTCACCGAAATTGGTTTGGAATCCGGAACTGCCGTAAGTCAGGACGGTACTGAGCAGGCGTGCATGGGAGTAGCCATCGGCGATTATCTTCACAACGGTCTCCCGTCCATCTATGTGACCAACTTCGAGAACGAGTACAGCACGCTTTACCGCAACAAGGGTGATTGGCAGTTCGATGAGTTATCGTACAAATCGGGCGTGGCGCTGCCGTCGATGCCATTCGTCAAGTGGGGAGATGCATTCGTCGATCTTGACAACGATGGTTGGCTCGACCTGATTGCGGTCAGCGGACACGTTTATCCGCAAGTTGCCACTCTGCCGTCAGGAGCGGGCTATCAGCAGCCCGGCATGTTGCAGATGAACCAGAAAGACGGAACGTTTTGTGACGCCAGTCAGCAAGCGGGAGCGACACTGATGCAGAAGCGTACTTCCCGTGGTTTGGCCGTAGGCGACCTGTTCAATGACGGTCGGATGGATGTGGTCGTGGAAGACATCGATGGCGCGCCCATGATTCTGCGCAACCGCGGCATAGCCGGTCAACATTGGGTAAGTTTCGAGCTGGCAGGAACCAGGAGCAACCGCCTCGCAATCGGAGCGCGGCTGAAACTTACAGCCGCCGGAATGACCCAGAGCGATCAGATTCGCAGCGGGGGCAGCTATCTATCGCAGAGTGACTTTCGCGTGCATTTTGGCCTCGGCAGTGCGAGCCAGATTGAGAGTGTAGAAATACATTGGCCGTCGGGCGCAACCGATGTCCTGAAGAACCTGGCTGCTGACCAGTTTTATGCAGTTCAGGAGGGCAAGGGTGTAGTCCCCTCCGAGCAGATTCGTCCACATACCTCCGCACCGAGGTAATTGTTGGACCGGACCTATTGTCCCGCTGCTGGGCAATATCGCCTGGTGAATCCAACTCGCATGTGGCGCACACCCTGAAGACAGGTCCATTCGACACTTCTGCGCGTGACCCCCATCACTGAACCAACCTGCCTCGATCATTTCCCATGGAAGGTGAAATTGCCACATTTCATCCACGTCTCGTCAATCGCAAACTTGGTGTCTCCGCTTATACGAAAGGACCTCCATGCAGCCGAAGGCGCAGCAGGATGAGACCGCAAAGACCTTTATCGACCAGGTGATCGCCGGCAAGGCGGGTCAACCAGGAGAGTTGCTGGGCATTCTCGAGGCAGTGCAGGACCGGAATGCTCACAAGTACCTGCCCCTTCCTACTCTCGAGTACATCGCCGAGCGCATGCAGATTCCGCTCTCGCGCATTTACAGCGTAGCCACGTTTTATGCGCTGTTTAATCTGCAGCCGCAGGGAGATAACACGGTATGCATCTGCAGGGGAACCGCTTGCCACACCCGGGGTTCACGCAATCTCCTGCAGAGCATTCGCCTTGAACTTGGCTTGGGCCTGGAGGACTCAACCGCTGATACAGAGGGCGAAAAAGTCGCCGTGACCACCGCCGATAACAAGTTCACCGTGCGTACGGTTGCCTGTTTCGGACAATGCGCATTGGCCCCCGTGGTGGAAATCAACCATCGTATTTCCGGACACGTGAATGAGCGCACGTTGCAACGCGAGGTCAAGTTCCTGGAGCGAGGGAGCAAGTAATGCCTGTCATTCAAGATATCGGTGCGTTCAATGCCGTCCGGGAGGGGGGCCTCGCAAAGCTGCTGCCTTCGATTCCGCGAATTACGGTCGGAATGGGCACCTGCGGCCGCGGTAATGGCGCGGAAGGCGTGTACCAGGCGTTTGCGCAGGTGATCGACAGAACGGGCGCGGGCATCATGCTGGCCGGGGTCGGCTGTTTTGGTGCGTGTTTCCAGGAACCGCTGGTCAACGTTCGGTTGCCCGGTATGCCGCTCGTCATGATGCGTCGCGTCCAGGCCAATGACGCCGCTCGCATCGTGCACGATCTGCAGAGCGGCCGCATAACCCCGGACCTGGCGTACTGCAAGATCGAAGATTGGGACCACATTACTGGCAACGCGCGTTATGGACACGGATTTCCTGAACTGCCTCCCTGGAATGAGGTGGCCTTCTTTAAAGCGCAGAAGAAGATTGTTCTGCGCAACTGCGGCCTGATCAATCCCGACGATATTGAAGAGTACATCGCCATCGGCGGCTACCAGGCGCTGTATAAGGCGCTAATCGAAGGGCATCCAGAGGCCGTGATCGAGCAGGTAAAAGCTGCGAAGTTGCGGGGACGAGGCGGCGCCGGATTCCTGACAGGGAATAAGTGGGAATTCCTGGCTAAAGCCAAAGCCGAAAAAAAATTCGTTATCTGTAACGCCGACGAGGGCGACCCTGGCGCCTACATGAATCGCAACGAAATTGAAAGTGACCCGCACGCGCTGCTCGAGGGCATGATCATTGGCGCCTATGTCATGGGCGCCACGCAAGGGATCATTTACGTGCGCGCGGAATATCCTCTCGCAGTCAACCGCCTGGGACGGGCTCTCGAACAGGGCCGCGAGTACGGCATGTTGGGGGAGAACATCCTTGGTCGCGGCTTCAACTTCGATATCCAACTGGTCGAGGGCGCAGGCGCATTTGTCTGCGGCGAAGAAACCGCGCTCATCGCATCCCTTGAAGGACAAGCGGGGCGGCCCCGTCCGCGGCCTCCCTATCCGGCGCAGAAGGGCCTTTGGGGCATGCCCACCAATATCAATAACGTCGAGACCTGGTACAACATTGCGCCGATCGTGCTGAAAGGTCCTGCCTGGTTTACCGAGACAGGCAGTGCCAAGAGTTCTGGCACAAAGGTTTTCTCGCTGGTTGGCAAAGTGCAGAACACAGGACTGGTCGAGATGCCGTTGGGAACGCCGCTCAAGACCTTTATCTACGATATTGGCGAAGGCGGAGTCGACGGCAGATCAATCAAGGCGGTGCAGACCGGCGGACCTTCCGGTGGCTGCATTCCGCAGGAGATGTTCGATACCCCTGTCGATTACGAAAACCTGACTCAACTCGGGTCCATCATGGGTTCGGGCGGCATGGTGGTGATGGATGAAGACAACTGCATGGTGGATGTGGCCAGATACTTCATTGAATTTACGCATTCCGAATCCTGCGGCAAGTGCGTGCCCTGCCGCGTGGGGCTGAACAAGTCGCTGCGTATCCTGAATCGCTTTACGGAAGGGGCAGCCACGAAGCGTCACCTCGAAGTTCTTGATGAACTGAGCCGCTACATGCGCGATTGCTCGTTGTGCGGACTGGGTCAGACTGCGCCCAATCCGGTGTTAACCAGCATGCGGCATTTCCGGCATGAGTTTGAAGACCACATCATGGAGCGCCGCTGCCAGGCCGGCGTGTGTCAGGAACTCGCGCTTTCGCCTTGCGAGAACAGCTGTCCCCTGCACATGAACATCCCGCGTTTTCTGCAGCTCTACAAGGAAGAGCGTTTGGAGGATGCTTTCCTTTCGGTGATTCTCGATAACCCGCTGCCCGGATCGACGGGCCGCGTCTGCCAGCATCCTTGTGACGACCGCTGCAGGCGGCAAACCTTGGATCAGTCGGTGAATATGCGCGAAGTCCATCGCCTGATTGCTGACTCGGTGATGTTATCCGATGGCTACGAGACTGCCGCGAGCCGTTTGATTGACCGTAAGCACCCGGCAACTGGCCGTAAAGTCGCCATTGCCGGAGCAGGCCCCGCGGGCCTCACTGCCGCCTTTTATCTGGCATTGCTGGGCCATGACGTCACCGTCTTCGATGGCATGCCGCAGGCGGGAGGCATGCTGCGGTTCGCGTTGCCCGAATACCGCCTGCCAAAGTCAATCCTGGACCGTGAGATTGGCCTCATCGAGCGGCTGGGTGTGAAGTTTCAGTTCAACAGCCGGGTTGGAACTCAGGTTTCTCTCAATGATTTGGACGAGTCCTTCGATGCAGTGTTCATCGCTATAGGCACCTGGAAAGAAAGCTGGGTTTACCTGCCGGGCACGGAGCTAAAGGGAGTGTACCCAGCGCTGAGTTACCTGGAAGAGGTCGCAAAAGGAGAGGTTCCCGCCACAGGAGTAAACGTGGCCGTCATCGGCGGCGGGAACGCTGCGATCGATTCGGCGCGTACCGCCCTGCGCACCGGGGCGCGGGTAACGGTGCTCTATCGCCGCGAGCGGAAAGATATGCCGGCCATCGAAGAGGAGACCATCGCCGCCGAAGAAGAGGGAGCGCATTTCGTTTTCTTGGCGGCTCCGCACCGTATTCTTGGCGACGCCAAAGGCAACGTGAAGGCCATTGAAGTGATGCAGACCCGTCCTGGCGAGTACGACGCCTCCGGCCGCCGGCGGCCCGTACCCACTGAGCAGATTCAACGATTCGAGTGCGATTCGGTCATTCTGGCGGTGGGCGAAACCGTCGATCTCGATTTTGCGCGCGCCTCGGGCCTGCTCTTGAAGCAGGACGGAACCTTCGAGGTGGACCGGCACACCCTTCAGACCAGCCGTCCCAGATTCTACGGCGGAGGCGACGTGGTGACAGGCGCGTCCAATGTCTCGAATGCCATGGCCTACGGCAAGCAGGCAGCCCGCAATATCGATCTGCAGTTGATGGAAGTGGATCGCTGGAAAACGATTCTGCCGGAATTTGACTATGGCCAGGAAGTGCCCCGCGAACCCAGTGAAAGCCGGCGACACGTCTCCTGCACCATTTCGATGAACTCTCGGGTGAAGTCCAGGGAAGAGGTCGTGGTCGGACTGAGCGAGGAAGAGGCTCACGATGAAGCCGCGCGTTGTTTGCGCTGTGACGTGAAGGTTGCGAAGGCGACGTAGGGAAGGAGGACGCGCTTTGCCGCTAAAGAGATTCTCGATGCGTATCGATGGGGAACTGGTCAATGTGACTGAAGGCATGACGATCCTGCAGGCGGCGGCCGCGGCTGGTAAGTCGATTCCGACTCTATGCCACCTCGAGGGACTCACGCCAGTTGGAGCTTGCCGGGTATGCATTGTCGAGGTGTCAGGCAGTGACCGGCTGTTTCCCGCCTGCACCACGCCGGTACAGGATGGCATGTTGGTGATCACCAATTCCGCTCGACTGACCTCCTACCGCCGAATCGCGGTCGAATTGCTCCTCATTGAGCGTAACCACGTGTGCTCGGTCTGCGTCTCCAACAATCATTGCGAACTCCAGGCCATGGCAAGCTCGCTCGCCATCAACAACGTCCGCTATGCCTACAACTACCCCAAACTTGCAGCCGACCTTTCGCATCCCCGGTTTGTTCTCGATCACAACCGCTGCATACTGTGCACCCGCTGTATTCGGGTTTGCGCCCAGGTCGAAGGTGCGCACGTATGGGACCTGACCTCGCGGGGAATAAACACCCGCGTCGTGGCTGACATGGACCAGCCCTGGGGTGACTCGCGCAGCTGCACCAACTGCGGCAAATGTGTGCAGGCGTGTCCCACCGGAGCGCTCGCCGAGAAGGGACTGGGCGTTGAAGACATGGTGAAGAGGAACGGGAAAGTCAGTCTCTTGGTGCGCAGCAGAGGAGTGCCGGCATGAAGAAACCGAGGATTGCCACGGTCTGGCTGGATGGTTGCTCGGGCTGCCATATGTCGCTGCTAGACATGGATACCGCCCTGATTTCCCTGACGAGAAAGATCGACCTCGTCTATGGGCCCCTGGTGGATGCGCAGGATTTTCCCGAGGACGTGGATGTGACCCTGGTCGAAGGCGCCATCAGTTCGGCCGACGACCTCAGCAAAATTCAAAAGATCCGGCAGCGAACGCGAGCCCTGATCTCGCTGGGGGATTGTGCGGTCACCGGCAATGTGCCGGCCATGAGAAATTCCATTCCCGTGAACAAGCTCCTCCAGCAGATCTACGTTGAAGGCGCGCAAGACAACCGCGCTGTTCCTACCGACCGCGTGCCCGCGCTGCTGAAGCAAGCGCGGCCTATCAGCGAATTCGTCAAGGTTGATTACTGCTTACCGGGATGTCCACCTCCGTCCAAAAGCATCGTGACGGTAATCACTAACCTGCTGGAAGGGCGCAGGCCCGAGGTCAATGTCGCCGTGAAGTTCGGATAAGGAGCAGGCATGAGTCGCATTACCATCGAACCGGTGAGCCGAATCGAAGGACACGGCAAGGTTACTATTCACCTCGACGACAAAGGCGAGGTCACCAATGCCGAGTTCCACGTGACCCAGGTGCGCGGTTTCGAAAAATTCACCGAGGGCCGTCCTTATTACGAAATGCCTGGCATCACTGCCCGCATATGCGGGATCTGTCCCATCAGTCATCAGTTGGCGTCATCCAAGGCTTGCGACGCGATTATGGCAGTACGAATTCCTCCAGCCGCGCGCAAGCTACGTGAGCTAATCCATTTCGCGCAAATCGTGCAATCGCACGCATTAAGTTTCTTTTATCTTTCCTCTCCGGACCTGATTTTGGGTATGGACTCCGACCCGGCCACGCGCAATGTGCTCGGGGTAGTTGCGAACCATCCGGAGCTGGCCCGTGATGGCATCGAACTACGCAAGTTCGGGCTGCAGGTCATCGAACTTTTAGCCCAGGAGCGCGTTCATCCCTTCTGGGTGGTTCCTGGTGGCGTGCGCAGCCCGCTCACTGTCCAGGCCAGGGACCGCATATTGGCCGAGGTCCCTCGGGCCCACGAGATCGCTGCCCGGACCATGCGTTTTTCGCAGTCCGTCCTGGAGCAATACAAAGACGACATACCGCGTTTTGGAACCTTCCCTACCATGTATGCGGGAATGGTCAACGCGCAGGGAACTCTGGAGTTTTACGAAGGAGCTATACGCTTCAAAAATGCTTCGGATGAGATTGTCGCTGATCAGGTCAGCGCCGAGTCGTACCGGGATTACATTTCAGAGGCCTCGGTCCGCCATTCATATTTGAAAGCGCCCTTCTACAAACCTTCCGGGATGGATGGAATATACCGGGTTGGGCCACTGGCCAGGCTGAACGTCGCCGACCATTGCGGCACGCCTCGCGCCGATGCCGAGCTGAGCGCGTTCCGCAAACGTTTCGGCAAACCCGCTCATAGCTCCTTCCTCTATCACCATGCGCGCCTCATTGAAGTGGTACATGCCCTGGAGTGCATCGAGCAATTATTGGCCGATCCCTCAATTCTCAACTCGCACGTGCGAGCGAACGCCGGCGTGAATTCACTCGACGGCGTCGGAATGATCGAGGCGCCGCGGGGGCTGCTTATCCATCATTACAAGGTGAACGAGCAAGGCGCGATCGTCTGGGCCAATCTTATCGTGGCCAGCGGGCACAATAACCAGGCCATCGGACGCAGCGTGCTGCAGGTCGCCAAGGAATACGTTCATGGCGAAAAGCTGGAAGAAGGCATGCTTAATCGTGTCTCCGCGGTGGTGCGAGCGTACGATCCCTGCCTCAGCTGCTCGACTCACGCGGCGGGCACTATCTCGGTGCGCATCCAGCTTCTCGCGAGCGACGGCCGGGTGCTCGACGAAATTCGCAACTAAGTTGAGGCGAAATTGATCGGCCGCACCACCCTCATTGCCAGTAAGTCTTCAGAATGTTCAAGACCTCGCTGGTGCTTCCATCCGGGCGCACAATCCATAATCCTCTGCATCCGCTGTCCGTCGGACGCTTCCGATCCCCCGGCAGGGAGGCAATAGGCGCGGCTTGATCATATGGGTCCTTACATTCATTGTCGAACACATTCCACAAGAATGCTCCACCCAGACCGGCTGCCTTTGCGTTTTGCAGAACCGTTTGGGTTCGCCACTGAACATCGCGAGGAAACTCGTTCTCATAGAGTCCGAATTCCGAGATGAAGATGCGCTTGTCGCCCAATCCCAGCGGATCCGGAGCTAGCTCCTTGATGGTATTCAGCGCCAGTGTCATGGCTGCGGTGAGAGAGCTTGGATCCGTTCCCTGAGTGGTGGAATCGTAAGAGGAATATGTAACGATGTCAGGCTGCACGACTGGGACAACGGCGTTGACTACGCGAGTCAGCCCCTGTTGCGCATAATCGAGCACCCGGTTCACCTCGACCGCATTAAGCACGTTGACGCCTGGGTTCCGGCCGGCTTCCTCTCGGGCTCGAGCAACGGCTTGCTGGCGGGCAGTCAACCAGGCGTTTATGTCAGCGATGCGGCTTTGAGCAATGTTTTGGTTCTTCTTCGAGCTGCCCTGGCCTCCCAAGCCGATCCAATCTCCTTCCCAATTCTTAAGCACGAATGTTTTTCCGGTGCCGGCGTACTGGCTATACAAGTATTTCGCTAAATCGTAGAACTCCTGTTCCTCTGAGGAAACCTTCTCCTGCGAATTGGCGAATCCATCGATCTGGTCGCCGTTGGCAAAGGTGTAGGCAGTCAGCAGAATGGTTTTGAAAGGACCCATGAAAACCTTGTCGAACGCCTCGCTTTTTGCCAAATCGGTAAGCGTGGTGGGATTAATCGATGTCCAGAGTCCTGAGGTCCGGTCGGGATACAGGCTGCGGAAGTTCGGGGTTAGGTAGACAAAAATGGAATCTGCGCCTGCTGCAATAATTTGTTCTGCGCCTTCCAGCAGAAAATTCTCCTGGGTAAATCCATAATTTCCTGCGACGTGTGCAATGCCCACGGCAAAAGGTTCGCTAAGCGAAATCGTCGTGGTGGCGGCACTGGCTGTCGAGCCGCCCTGCGACGAACTGCTTGAGCCACCTCCGGATGAATTGCTCCCCGAACTTGATGCTCCCGTAGAACCAGTCGCGGACAGGGATTGAGGGCTTCCGCCACCTCCGCCGCATGCCATCATGATCAGCAAACTGAAAAACAAAGAAAAACCCAAAGCGATTTGAAATGTAGTTCGCATGAATATCCTCGCCTTCAGACACTCCCGCCATGTCCGGATACACGTCCAGCAGGACAGGGAAATAACGTTTTAAGGAATTAAAGGAAGAGCAAAACACGCGATGCCCAAAGCCTTTCTGCCAGCATCGCGTGCGAAGCAACTCTCTTATGTGACGCAGAGTACGGGAAACTGTGACGGCAGTCACGTCTACAAACATTCTTCGCCGCCGGCGCGGCGCAAGCGGCGGGGCTATGTGTTTGAGCCGGTGAGTTGCCGAAAAGAAAAGGCGCGAGAATTCCCCTCGCGCCAGCTATGACAAACCTCGGGCAAAAACCTTATCGACTTATGCGCTTGCAGTAGCCGCCATGGTTTTCGGCGGTTCGGGAGCAGTGGCCTTCGGAGCTTCCGGCTTGGTTTGGGACTGCTGCTTCTCCTGCTTCGCTTCGGCGGTCTTGACCTGAATGCTGCCCTTCAGCATGGCACCGTCTTCCACGCTGATGCGGGGAGTGATGACGTCGCCGACAAGCGAGCCCTCGCTGCGGATGTCAAGGCGGTCACTGCAATCAATATTTCCATTGACCTTGCCCATGATGACGACTTCGCGCGCGGTGATGTTGGCCGCAACCGTGCCGTTTCGACCGATGGTGACGCGGTTATCTTTCATGACGATCGTGCCTTCGATCCGTCCGTCAACATAGAGGGATTCGGCACCACTGACTTCGCCCTTAATCACCAGCGAGCGGCCGATCGTGGCTTGCTCCATGGGAGCGCTAACCGTTTTCACGGGCACCACGCCGTTATAGGACGGAGAGAATTGAGCGGAATTTTTCTGCGAGTTATCTGCCGGCTGCAACATGGATAACGACCTTCCTTGGTCCGTGCGGCGATCCGGGAGGGCTGCCGCGTACGGTGGGTCTCATGGCCAAAGGCCATGCCAGACTATGCCACGAAGGTAAGGGACAGGGCAGGTTACGGAAGGTGGTGTACAAACGAGAAGCGCGTCCCGGTGCCCTATGCGCGCGAAAACCTGCTGCTTCGCGCGCTCTATTCCGCGGTCTCCAGCACCTGCGACAACTGCTCCCACTCCGATAAGAGATCCTGCAGCTGGGCGCGGCTTTCAATCAATTGTTCGCTGACCCGCTGCGTCTCTTCCGCGCTGACAAATGTCTGAAGCGACGTCTCGCAATTTGCAATCGCTGCTTCCACGCGGCTGATCTGCTGTTCCATCTCCGCAAGCCTGTCCTCCATCTGCTTCCGCTTAATCGGATTCAGACGCTTCAACTTGCCTTGTGCTGGGTCCTCAGCCTGTTTTGCCGGGTGGTGATTTCCGTTGCCTGGCGTAGACGCGGTAAGCGCCTGGCTGGTTGCGCTTTCATGAACCGAGCGCGCCAACGCTTCGGCGCCGCCTTGCTTGCGCCAGAGATAATCCTCGTAGTTGCCTGGATAGACCTCTACGCGGCCGTCGCCGATTTCGAAGATTCGGGTTGCCAGCTTGTCGATAAAGTAACGGTCATGTGAGACGAACACCACTGTCCCGGTGTATGCCTGCAGTGCATCAAGCAGTACATCTTTGGCTCGCATGTCCAAGTGGTTCGTGGGTTCATCCAGCAGAAGAAAATTGGCGGGATGAAGCAGCATCCGTAGCAGCGCATAGCGGCTGCGCTCGCCGCCGGAGAGCACGCCAATGCGCTTGAACACATCGTCCTCGGAAAACAGGAAGCAACCCAGCAGATTGCGTAACTCGGTTTGTGTTGACTTGGGTGACATCTCGCCGAGATCGTCCAGGATGCGCGCATCCGCATCCAGTTCCTTGTACTGGTCCTGCGCGAAGTAGTCCGCCTGAACATTGTGCCCAAGGCGGTATTCGCCCGCAGTGGAAGGCTCTTTCCCTGCAAGTAATTTGATCAGCGTTGATTTCCCAGCCCCGTTTACACCGATGAGCGCGATTCGATCTCCGCGTTCGATGATGAAGTTGACATCCCGGAACACTTCCTTAGGCCCGTAGCTTTTGGCCACCGACTGGAACTCGGCGATGATGCGGCCGCTTGCTTTTGGCTGCGGAAAAGAAAAATGTATGGCCTTTTCTTCCGCGGGAATTTGGATGCGCTCGATTTTCTCCAGTTCCTTGATCCGGCTTTGCACCTGCTTTGCCTTGGTTGCCTGGTACCGGAACCGGTTGATGAACACTTCCAACTGCTCAATCCGTTCCCGCTGGTTGCGGTAAGCCGCCATTAATTGTTCGCGCTGCTGCGTCTTCTGCGCCAGGTACTTGTCGTAATTGCCGCTGAAGACATGCAGTTGCTTGTTCCAGATTTCGACGATGCGCTCGACCGTGACATCCAGAAAATAACGGTCGTGCGAGATGAGCACGAAAGCATATGGATAGCTGCAAAGATAGTCTTCCAGCCAATTGCGGGCTTCAAGGTCCAGGTGATTTGTCGGCTCGTCAAGCAAGAGCAGATTGGGCTGCTGGAGGAGTAATTTCGCAAGCGCAATGCGCATCTGCCACCCGCCGGAGAACTCTTCGGTGTTGCGCGTCCAATCATCCTTGTGAAAACCCAGGCCGGTCAGCACCGTGCCAACTTTCGCCTCTATGGCATACCCGTCGCGGGTGATGAATTCGTGCTCCACACGGTGAAAGCGGTCCGCTACCTGGGCGTACTCGGGACCGGCGTGATCCAGTTCCGACATGCTGAGGGTGAGCGCCTCCATTTCCTTTTCCATGGCTTGCAATCCGGAAAATACAGTCATGCACTCGTCAAAAATCGAGCGCCCGGAGAGCGTGAGTCCATCCTGCGGAAGATATCCGGCCGAAATGCCCTTAGCATGCGTGACCTCGCCGTAGTCGAGGGTTTCCTGTCCGGCAAGGATTTTCATGATCGTGGACTTGCCGGTCCCGTTCGCGCCGACCAGACCGTTGCGATCCTGTGGGGCGATCAGCCAGTCGACATTTTCGAACAACAGCTTGTGACCGTAGCGCTTGCCCGCGCGTGACAACTGAATCATGAGTGCTTCAATGGTCTCATGAGTGTGGGATTTAGAGAATGCGAGTGGTATCAGGCGAACGGGCGAGAACTATGCCGAGGCAAGGAAGGTACAGGCCGCTGCCGGGATATCAGGAGCTTATGGCCGGACGCGCGCTTCTGGATTCTGCGTATCGTGTCACAAAGTGTTGTGATCGAAGGCGCTCGAGCGCGCGATCGATGACGTTCTGCAGTTCATGTGCATACTTCACTTCGCGGCCTTTAGCCACAATGCGGCGGGCTTCTTCGGCCTTGAACCATGTGGGATTGCGCATGTCTTCCAGGGGTGGGCGCAGCTGGTGAACCTCCATCAGGAAGGCCTTCACGACATATTCCTGCACCCCGCCGGATTGCCAGAAGACCCCCTTGGAATGCAGGTATAGATGAAAGTGACGGGGTTCAATCAGCCCGACCGCGCCAGCCTCTTCAATGGCTTCGCGTTCGGCTGCCTGGCTATGCGATAAACGCGAGTCTGGCGCACCTTTGGGGAACGTCCACTTGCTTCCACCGTTAGTGTTTACTAGCAGGAACTCGATCGACGGCCCACCACGGCGATAGCACACGGCGGCGACCTGCAGAGGCAATGAAGTTCTGGAACCGCGAGCAGAACCCATCTCGGGCACCTCCCGTGCCTGTATTCATGCTACTTCGACGATATTTCACCTACGTTAAAGTGCAACAAAAAAGGTGCATACCCATGGTTACGAAAGAGTTACGAGGCGAAACGGCGGGTACGTGCAAGCTGACCTCGAAATTCCATTACGCTTTTGTCGCGAACCCCGACTATTTGCCGCGCGAAACTGTACGAAGATTGCGCTGGATACTGCGTAAAAGTCGCTGCGCATTTCACCATGCCGGAGTGCCCAGTTCTCTAACTGACGGCAAACGCGACTTAAAATGGTTTGCAACATTGGAATTGCACTTGCATCTAACAATTCGAGGACGGCAAGAATGTCTCCCCTGCAGCAATTCGATGAGCAGATGGAAAGCCTGATCCGGGAACTAACCACAAGGATCGTCGTGCCTCGCTTGAGCGAATTCGACGAAGTTTGGGAAGCTGCGAACCGGGTCTGCGACCATTACGATCTCGACCGCCGCGCCGCGTAGGCCTGCCCAGTATTGCCCTGCACCATTCTGGTGAGCCTTTACTTCCCACGCTTTGCCCGCCATGCACATGGTTTGAATCTGTGGACTGTCAATAATCGCCAATCCCCTTTGGATCTGTTCTGCCATGTGACGCCTCTTTCTATACGCATCTTCCTATACAGAGATCCGGATCAATTCCGGCGAAGAATCATTCGAGCTTACAGCAACCGCTGTACGTCTAACGAACCATCCTCCTCATCGATGTATGTGGTACGCAAGAAGGTACAAGCCGCGCAATGTTCGGTGCGGGACTGACAGGGTTGCCGCTTGAAGACTAGCTTCTTGTCTTCCGTCTCGCGTACACAAAAAACCAGTGCAGGTATGCCGCGAAAACACGCAGCCTGTCTGAATGAGAGGCATATTTTGGCGACGCAAGACGAGGTGTTTCAGCAAGAACTGAGGGACGACTTGTCAGAACAGAAAGAGCGCTTCGACAACAAAGGTCGCGCCGTCGGAAATGGGATCTTACTGACTATATCGGATGACGAGTTTCAGACACTGCGCCCGCACCTGGAATTCGTCTGCTTGAACATTCAGCAGATTTTGCAGGAGCCTGGGGACAAAATCGAGCACGCATATTTTCTGAATAGCGGGCTCGTGTCATTGCTGGTGGTTACCAGCGACGCTCGCAGCGTCGAAGTTGCCATCGTTGGACGCGAAGGCTTTGTCGGATCGCCGCTGGCTGTTCACGTGCGCAATTCATCGCAACGCGCCATGGTACAGGTGCCGGGGGATGCTTTTCGCATTCGCAGCGATGTAATGGACTCTGTGCTGCCGACTTTGCCTGGCTTCAAAGAGTGCCTGAACCATTACATCCTTCTGCAGAGCCTGCAAGTGAGCCAGTTGGCGGCATGCAATCGCCTGCACGAAATCGAGCAGAGACTGGCGCGCTGGCTGCTGATGAGTCACGATCGCGTGCGTGCGGACAAGTTCCCCATCACCCACGACCTTCTGGCGCAGATGCTGGGTAGTGGAAGGCCTAGCGTCACAGTCGCGGCCGGCACTTTGCAGCGCGCCGGACTCATCGAGTACACGCGCGGCGCGGTTACGGTTCTGAACCGCAAAGGTCTCGAGGATGCGGCTTGCGAGTGCTACGCGGCGATCCGCAAAATCGGGAGTTACAACGGAATGAGCCATCCGGGAGACTGCCGGCCCTATTGAGCTATGTGGGCGCAGGACAGCTCGCCCCGCTGTCCTGCCGTAGATTCCTGAGCCTCCGCCTAAGGCTTCCTACCATAATCACTGTAACCAATAATTTCCTGACGTTTCGCGAAAATTGCCAGGTTTTCGGCAACATACGCGCGAAAGTGTAAGCAAAGTCTACGTACTTTGTTGGCCACTTGCGTGCACTGTCGACAGGAGCACGTCGACTGTTGCCGCGAGGTGGTTATGCTCTGGACGATTTTCGTGATTTTGCTGGTTCTGTGGCTGCTCGGGTTGGTGAGCTCGTACACGCTTGGTGGCTTTATTCACATCCTGCTGGTCCTGGCCATCATAGTTTTGGTCATTAACCTACTCAGTGGACGCCGCAGCGCTGTGTGAACTTTGCGCGTAGCTTTTGCCGCCGAATGGAGGGCTAATGTTCACAGTGACAGTCTCGCAAGTCGGTAACGTGGCTATTTTGCATTGCAAAGGCCGGCTGGTGCGCAGCGACGCGGCGTTTGCTCTGCGGGATATGGTGGTTGCGCAAATGGCTAAAGATGCCATCGTGCTGGATCTCGCGGAAGTTGACGCTATTGAAGGCGGCGGGGTCGGGATGCTGGTCTTCTTAAAACGCTGGTGTGAGGACAATGGCATCAACCTCACAGCATTCAACCCATCCCCTACGGTTTTAGAGAAGATGGATCGCATCCGCCAGGCGGGAGGTCTGCCGATAGCTTCAGAGGGAGAAATACTGAAGCAGATCACGCGCGAGCACCTGCTCCAGCAATGCCTCGCCGCTTAGACCGTCAGCGCCTGGCGATCAGCAATTGCCAGACGTAAACCGCGGCTACCACTGCGGTGGACGCAGTCGTCAGGCCCAGCCAGATATTCTGCCATCTCGTATTCGCGGTTCGCATAATCATATGATTGTTAGACACGATCATGATGAACACCAGCATGGGCACCAGGAGCAGCCCGGCCAGGATCATCGACCAGTAGAGTGCTTTCACAGGATTCATATGGACGAAATCCGCCAGCGTGGCGATCACCATTGCAGCTGAGATCAGCATGTAGAAGCGCTTCGCTTCCCACGGCTTCTCACTGAGCCCATATTTCCAGCCGGCTGCCTGCGCCAGGTCGTAGCATTGTGAGGCCACCAGCACTGGTAGTGCTACCATTCCCGACCCAATAATCCCAACCGCGAAGACCAGCATGCCCCAGCCGCCGACAACCGGACGCAAAGCCTCGGCTGCCTGGCGAACGGTGAGATCGACGGGCTGCGAAAAGTGCAGCACGGAACCCGCGGCCACGATGATGGAGCACGCCAGCGCGCCAGTGGTCACGGTGGCCAGCACAGAGTCTGCCTGGCTTGGTTGGTGTTGCCGATCGGTTCGGGAACTCGTTTGCCACAGGACGATATAGGGGGTCAACATCGACCCGAACAGGGCTACCACGTTTCCTATGTAGTCCGACTGAAAACGTGCGTGTGTGACCGCGCCAGCGATCAAGTGTCGCAAACCCGGCGAAACAACGAACGCCGAGGCAACGTACAAATACAGAGGCATCGAAAGCCATACCAGGGCGCGAGTGATCTTGCGGTAATCATGAAAGATCAGGATGTACCACACGGAAAATGCGATCGCTGCCACAAAAAGCATACGTGGCTGATTGAGAATAACCGAGAACATCTCGGACACCGCCATCAAGTCGGCGATCACGACCGCCATATTGATTACAATCACGATCAAGGCCGCTGTCACCGACACCCTGCGGCCGTAGTGATACCGCAAAATCTCCAGTAACCCATGCCGCGTTTCCGTCCCAATTCTCCCGGACACGCTGAAGATGGTCAGCAGAAATGGGACACACAGGACGACAACCCACAACAGCGAATAGGAGAAGACCGCGCCAGCGACGGTAGCCGTCACAATGGCAGAGGGGTCGAGGTTGGCAGCGCCAGTAACCAGACCTGGGCCGATCCGCTTCAGCCATGAGTCCGAAGCCTGCCGGGAGTTGTTTCTGATCCCTTTCTGAAACCGGATTACTTTGTTGCTGCTCCTGGGCGGGACTGGCTTGGGCTCAGGAGATCCGCGGGACTTCACGATTCAAACGCCTTTCGATTCTGCGCTCATGCCACAATCGCAAGGGCCTGCTGTAAGTGATCATCCCGAACGCCACAATGGCGCAGAGCAGCAACGTGCTGCTCGCTACGACAAGGAGCCGCCAGAGATTAGTGTGGGCAAGCTGGGCGATAGCCGCCGCGCTCGGCGGCGTAAGAATCAGTGCAAAGCCAAGAACCAGCATGCCTAGCGCGGCCAGCAGCAGGGTAATGTTCTTTACCCACCGACCTTTGGAGTAGTACTCGGCGAAGAGCGCGAAACCGTAGAAAATTAAGCCGCAAATCACAATCAGGTTTGCGAACGCGGTAATGGACAGTCTAGGTTCCACTCCGCTTGGACGCCGCGTATACAAGATGGGTTGGTACGCAGACGGAAAATTACCGTGGTGGATACAAGTGCGATCGCCAATGGCGGGTCAGCGCAAAGCTGTACTCTGGCTCCGAGGTTGTTCCGATGAAACTGATTTGTGGCCGGATTTAAGCCTGCCGACCAGCCATTGAGCGGTAATACACATGACAAAGCATTCCAGCGCGAACGGCAGGAATCCAAGAAAACCGGGCGCGGGCATCTCAAAAATCTTCAAATTCTGGAACATGGGAAAGATGTAGTACCACTTGGCTGTGGCCCAATAGTTCCAGAATTCCCAGAACCATCCGCATACGAATCCGGACAGCAGCAATGAATAAAATCGGCTGCGGCGGCCCGCTTCGAAATCGCCGAGAATCGACGGCAGGCGGAGCCAATGGTTCATCGGATCGAGCAGAAAAAAGACTCCAAGCCACACCAGAACGAACAAATAGCGGGCGAGGTCTTGTGGAACGACAACAGGAACTATCAGGCAACATGCGCCAAGGGCCATCATCACGAACTCGAGCTGCCGTGACATGCGCGCGGGCTTTGTGGGATGAAACCAGCCGAATGCCTCGATCAGGTCAGCGGTTTCCAGGATACCGGGAGTTATGGTCGCGAATGACCAGCCGTAGCCTAACAGTTCAAGCCCAAGCTGTTGCGGCACACCCACATAGGTCCAGTTCTGCAGGCGCAGATTGTAAGCCTCGAAAATTAGCCAGAGCGGAACTGAGAGTAGCGCGATGTTTAGCAATTCCCGCGGTGCGCGATGCATGCGGGATTCTCCGCGCATGGCGTACACCCCAGCATCTGCGAGAAAAATATAGGTTGTCCACGCAATGGGCGTGAAGTAGACCGAAATTGGGCGCACTCCGCGAAACATGAGGATTTCCGCCACTACCAACAGAGTAGCTGCACTCCAGCCATAGGGTGGAAGAGCAATTTTCTGGTGCCGCCGGAACTCGATTACCAGCACCAGCGCGGTGAATAGGGTGATGGCGATTCCCAATGCGGTCATAGCGCGATGTTAGCAGGGTCAAAGACCCTGCGGTGCTTGCGAGGGCTTGCGATCACAAAGTGTCAGAACCGATTATGCCGCGGGGTCAAAGGTAATGTTGCCCGTAATCTTTTCGGGGGCGATGCCGATGTACGAGGTGATGACACCTCACGTGTCCGACTGCGCTGACCCTCGCCGCAAGATCGATGGGCTCCGGTTTGTGGCGCGGCAGCCGATCCTGGACAGCAAAGAACAGGTCTTCGGCTATGAACTGCTTTTCCGGGACGGCTTTGAAAATTATTTCCATGCCGCCGACCCGGACCTGGCAGCGCGTTCGACGCTGGATAGTTCGATCCTGGTTGGTCTTGACACACTTTGCACCGGAAGGCTGGCGTTTGTGAATTGTACCCGCGACGTGCTGATGCAAGGCCATGTCCGGCTTCTGCCGCCCAATCTTACCGTCGTAGAAGTGCTTGAGACGATTGAACCGGATGCCGAAGTGCTAGGGGCGTGCCGTCAGCTGAAGCAGGCAGGATACAGGATTGCCCTCGATGACTTCATCAATAACGATCCCCGCGAGGGCATGAGCGACTTGGCTGACATCATCAAGGTGGACCTGAGACTCACCACCGAACAGCAGCGTGCCGCGATGATCAAGCGCTATGCCCCCTCGCACTGTCGGATGTTGGCGGAGAAAGTCGAGACCAGGGAGGAATTCCAGATCGCGAAGCAACAAGGATTTCACTATTTCCAGGGATATTTCTTTCGCAAGCCTGAAGTGCTGACCACCCAGGAAGTTCCGGAAAACCGTATCAACTATATCCGCATGCTCCAGGCCGTATCGGGGGTGGAACTGGATTTGCGAAAAATCGAGAAGCTCATCAAGTCTGAAGTCTCACTGTGTTATCGGCTGCTGCGCTATCTGAATTCCGCAATTTTCAGTTTTGGTTCCGAAATCCACTCGGTGCGGCACGCGCTCTCCATGCTGGGTGAGAGGGAAATTCGCCGCTGGGTTCAACTCGTGGCGACCATTGGAGCTGCACAGCAAAGGTCGAGCGAAGTGGTGTTGAATGCCCTGGTCCGCGCGCGCTTTTGCGAATTGCTCGGTTCCCGCGCGAAGGTGGGGGACGCCGACCTTTTCTTCCTCGGATTGCTATCGCTCATGGATGCCATCCTGGACATACCCATTGCAAAGGTGCTGGAGAAGGTCCCAGTCGACCAGGAGACCAAGACCGTGCTGTTGGGACAGCCTAGTCCGTTGCGTCCTCTTTACCAGCTCATGCTGGCGCAGGAATCGGGAGAGTGGCAGGAAGTCGCCACGTTGGCCCAACGCCTGCACCTGCAGGACAGCACAATTGCCGACTTTTATTGGGACGCAATGCGGTGGGCGCGCGAAGTGAGCAGCCTGAGCAGCTAACAGGCGTGCGGGACCCAGCTTCTCTTCCCTCGCTTTGTCTTGTAGTGGACGTGAACTAGTGGAAAGCGATCGTACCGTCGCCGTCTTTGTGCTGTTCTGCCATTTCGATCCAGTCGTGGCTCTTTCCGATAAGGGTCAGCGCGTACGAGACCCGCTCGTAGGCTGCGATTTCAGGATCATCGATTCCCGCCAGGGTTTGGTTGGCAAGATCCGGCGAAACTCCGGCGCCCAGGCGAATGCATGCCCAGTAGAGATTGGCCGACGGCCACGTTCCTTTGAAGGCGAGATTGGGATCGTCGGCATTTGAATCCCGCTCGTACATCTTGTCAGCTGCCTTGGCGGCTTCCGTGAGCGTTTTCTTAGCATCGTCCAAATCGCCCATTTGCTGGTAAACTTCGGTCGCTTGAATCAGTCTGTCTCCCCATTCAAAGAAATCCACGTTCTCAACATGCTTACGCAATTCCTCAAGAGCGGTCTTTGACACGTGAGGATCCGAGTGTGTAGTCAGCCTGGCCACATTGAACAAGCCTCTCACTCTCGGCGAGAATATCCCAGCTACCTTGGCATCCGGCAAAGTCATGGCGTGCGCCAAAGCCCGCTTCGGATCCTTGCGGGCCTCCTCGGAAATGTTGAACAGTTGCTGTTTTATTTCGTCCAACGCGCGCTGCGTCGCCGTAACGGCGCTATCAGTCGCGGAATCGGTCGCGGTGGTATAGCTTATGGATTCGTACCCGGATCCTGTGCTGGTCGCGGACGAAGTGCCTTTCAACCTAGGATCGAGCGATTGCATTCCTTGCGGATGACAGCAGAAATGCTCGCATGTCGGGTTGTAAGCCGGATGCCTCGGCTTCTGCCGATTCCAGCATCTGATACCCGCGTTCCTGTTGCGGAGTAAGCTTGGGCCGAGCGGGCTTACCTGCGGCTCCCGCCTGCGTCTTGGGTTTCGTTAACGGCTGGCCTTGCGCCGGCAGCGGAGCTGGTACGGCAATGACGACGCCCAGCAGCAGCGAGAAGGTGCCAGGGAAATGCATAACGGCCGCCACCTAGGGAAGGCAGAAAAATTATACGGCTGCCAGGCGGTTGAGAGTGGGAGCAAAAACTACAGTAACTTCTGTGCATATCTACAACTACTTTGGACTTGCACAGAATCCTAGGGTGCGATTAACATTATTTCGTTCCCAAACGGCCACGCTCCCGTGCTGGCCTCTGCGCCCCATAGCTCCAGGCGCCAAGACGGACAAGATCATCAACGAGTGAACTTTCCGATCGCACAGTTTTTTGCGTTTGTAAAAGTTTGTGCGTGAGGCTGGCACCACCCGAAGAACGATCCAATGAGCGGTACTGAAACGGACCCTTCGAAATAAATTGAGATCGAATCAAGAGAACCTATGAATGCAGGACCGGGACGTCCCTCCGGAGGCGGAGGGAGAAACAGACGGCGGCGCGGACGTCGTCCGCCAAGCCACCGCGGGAGCGGCCCCATGGGCCGCGATCGCCAGAATCATGGCGGTATCTACACCGCTCCCATGGATCACAACTATCGCTCCGGCGACAACGCCGGCCACGGAGGGCGACGGCGGCCTGGTTTCGGCCCTTCCTACAAGCCATCCGAGCCCGAGCCGCTGCCTGCGGGGCACAACGGCAACTCGCGTATCTTCGCTTTCGTTGATGACCTCTTCTTCATGGCGAAGATTCAGGAGACGGCGCGCAAGCTGAACGTCAAAGTCGAGTTCGTTAAAAACGACAAAGAACTCATGGACAAGATGAAACAGAACGGGGAAGAGAAGCCCTCTCTGATCATCTTCGACCTGAACAACGCGAATGCCAAGCCGCTGACTCTGATTCCCAAGCTGAAAAGCAAGCTGAAGAAGGGAACCTCGATCATCGGATTTCTTTCTCACGTTCAGGGAGACCTGAAGCAGAAGGCGCACGAGGTGGGGTGCGACATGGTGCTGCCGCGCTCTGCGTTCTCACAAAACCTGCCGCAGTTATTGCGTCGGCACGGAGCGCCGGACGAACAGCCCGAGGCGCAGCCACCGCAGCAGCCCCAGCAGTAGCGGGCGAGAACTTCGACGGACGGGTGCTTCCGTTCACTCCGTTCTCGACCCGGTTACCCGGGCGGCCATTGCAGCGGACGACCGCCAATCAAGTGCACGTGCAGGTGAAAAACTGACTGACCTGCGCCGGGTCCCACGTTCAGCACCGTCCGGTACCCATCCTCAATGCCACGCCGGCGCGCGATCAGCGCTGCCGTGAGATGACATCGACCCACCGCCTCCGCATCCTCCGGCTCTGCTTCCTTCAAACCTCGTATGTGCTTTTTGGGCACCACCAGCACATGAGTCGGGCCTTGCGGACGGATATCCTCAAAGGCAAACGTGTGCTCGTCTTCGTACACCTTCTTGGTTGGAACTTCGCCCTGGATAATGCGGCAGAAAAGACAATCATTCATGTTGGAGTTTTGCAACGACCTTCGCTTCAGCGACAAAATTTATTGGGACCGTGTTGACCCGGGGAGTACCACAGCATACTCCAGAGAAGGCAGCGTGTGTAGGGGGCAACCGATCGGAGCACTCGCCTGAGCTTTCAGCTTATGTCGCACCGCAAAGCCGGGACCGTAACGAATGGCTCAAGGCCTCGGTCAGTCCAGCCGCACCAGGAAAATCGAACCTTCCGGAGTATCGGTATGCTGGGCGATTTCTTCCGCCTCGTGCCGGTCATCTTCGGGTACGCGTACCCGCACCCACCAGTCGCCGACCGGACTGGGGAAGCTGAGCACCCTTGCATCGTGGTACTTGTGTGAGAGGTGATCCACCACTTTGTCCGCGCTTTTTGCTTTCTGAAAGGCGCCAATCTGGACAGCCCATCGCCCTCCCATATCGAGCGGGGCCGGCGCTTCCAGCACCTGCAGTTTTACCAGGGCGGTACCGGGACGCCATACATCGGTGGCTTTCGCGGCCGCCAGAGAGAGATCCACTATTCTGCCTTTCACGAAAGGTCCGCGATCCGTGATTCGCACCACCGCCGAACGGCCGGTCATCGTGTTGGTGACGCGCACCACGGTACCGAGTGGCAGGGTTCGGTGGGCTGCGGTCATAGCATTCATGTTGTAGATCTTGCCATCCGAGCTTCGGCGCTTGTTATATGGCGCCCCATACCAACTCGCCATTCCGGTCTCCACGTATAACGGCGGTTTGGGTCGGGACGGATGCCGGTTTTCCGCGCTGGCGTCAGCAGACGTGCTGGGAATTGCGGCGGGCTGCTGGATAGCAGGGGGCGGTGGAAGATCGACGGGCGCTTGTTTATGACTGCTGCAGGCCGTCGCTAGCATTGCCAAGGCCATGCCAGCGAGAATGCCCGAGAATCGCGCAGGTGAATGGCCGTCTACTGCGGCGACTTTCTCTGGTCGAGGTAATCGGCCATGTAAGCCAATTTCTCGGCTGCGGTTCGCAGCGCCTTGGTCGAGTGCGACCGCACCGCAGGAATGACCTCGTCGTTGAGGTAGTTCACCATCTCCGCGGTCTCTTTCTCCAGGCACTCGACAACGTTCCCAATTGAGCGATTGACGCGCGACGAGGCGTCTTCCACCTTGCGGTCGAAGTTCATAGGACTCCTGCGATTTTTCGAGCGTGACACCTTTCACGCACGGGTTGCGGACACCAGGCAGGGACATTATTTCGTGCTCCCCCTGCCCTGGTCAATCCCTGAGCATATCAAGTGGCACTCCGGCTTACTGTCTTCCCACAGACCGGCCTGCGCTACAATCCCGGCATGACGAAACGATCGGCCGTCGTCGCGGCGCTTCTCGCGTTGCTGATTTGCTGCAGTTGTACGGTGTATAAAGATCGGCCCGCAAAGTCGATTGCCGACGCGACCGGCGGAGAAGATCTCGAGCGTGTCTTCTGGACGCAGGTCCAGAGAAAAGATTGGAAAGATGTCGAGGCTCACCTCGCTTCCAATTTTGTGGCCATCACTTCGTCCGGTGTTTTGAATCACGCGGCCATGCTGGAATACCTCAAAGCTTTGCAAGTGCGCGATTTTAGCCTCGGCGATGTCCAAACGGAGTTGAATGGCAACACCTTCGTGGTCGCCTACAACCTTGTCCTGAGCCGGGAGAGCGACGCGCAAGACACAGGCGGAACTCCGCAACGAGTTCTCACCATCTGGCAGCAACAGAAGAAGGGCTGGGTGCAGATTGCGCATTCCGTGCTCAGGCCAGAGGGAAAATAAGTATTCGTCCGTTGCCGCCGGACGGGTAGCATTCTTCCGGAAGCCGAGATCACGTTGCCCGCGCCGTCTTCCATAGAGGACGTTGTTGATCTCAGATAGTTTTGTGATGCTTCTTGCGTTGTGAACTGTTGCAAGCTGAAGCATGCTGCGGTGCAGTGTTGAACGTCTCTGAGGTACAAAAGCGTGATTGGCTCAGCTGGGAAAAACGCGATTGTTGATTCAGGGGTATTCTCAGCGCATGATTCAAGGCTCTTTCGTCGACGCCTGCTCCGCTGGTATGCCGCGAATCAGCGGGATCTCCCCTGGCGTTCTACCCGCGACCCCTACCGTATCTGGGTCTCGGAGATAATGCTGCAGCAAACGCGCGTCGCGGTCGTCGTCGAGTACTACGCTCGATTTGTTCGAAGCTTTCCGGATGTGCAGGCGTTGGCAAGCGCTCCGCTGTCGTCGGTGCTCGCGTGTTGGAGTGGGCTCGGCTACTACCGCCGTGCGCGGATGATGCATCAGGCCGCAAAGGAAATGTTGCGTTCACATAATGGGCGACTCCCGGCAACAGCAGAGGCTTTGCGCACTCTGCCGGGAATCGGCCGGTATACCGCGGGGGCAATCGCGAGCATCGCCTTCGGTGAACCAGTCCCTGTGGTCGACGGGAACGTCCAGCGCGTCACCGAGCGCATGTGTGGTAGGGAACTGCCTCGGGAGCAAGTTTGGGCCATGGCCGAAGCTCTATTGGGCCGCCGCGCGCCGGGCGATTTCAATCAGGCGATGATGGAACTCGGTGCGACGGTCTGCTTGCCTCGCGACCCGAAATGCCTGCTGTGCCCCCTGGCAAGTCTCTGCCGCGCCAAAGGCCCCTTAACGAAACCCCGGCGACAGGCGCGCCGTAAGCAGGACATTTCTTTCCTCCTGGATTGCCGCCATGATTCCGTTTTCCTAGTGCGCCGTCCCAAGGGGGCTGCGCTTATGGCAGGCATGTGGGAACTGCCGGAAATTGCCGACCTGAATGGAAATGCGCGATGGACACTGAAGCACTCCGTAACCGTTACGGATTACACCGTCAGAGTGGCTGAAGGGGAGGTGCCCGCCGGCAGCAAGGGGCAGAGGATTGCTTGCACTCGGCTGGCGGCCATTCCTTTGACCGGCGTCACTCGCAAAATCCTCAGAGCCGCTAACGTCATCTAAAACTGTTCGACAAAACCGCTTCGGAGGAGAAACAATGCCGGCATTAGCCGCAGGGACCTTGGCTCCAGATTTCATCCTGACAGGCTTGGACGGACAGAAGTTTTCGTTACAGGAAGGTCTTCAGCGAGGGCCGGTAATCGTTGCGTTCTTCAAGGTGTCTTGTCCCACATGTCAGTACGCGTTTCCTTTTCTGCAGCGTCTTTACGAGGCTTATGAAAATAAGCCTGTCACCGTGATAGGAATTTCGCAGAACGATCGTAAACAAACTGCTTCTTTTATCCGCGAGTTCGGCATCACTTTCCCCATCCTGCTCGACGATATCCAGAGTTATCCAGTCTCGAATGCGTATGGGCTGACCAACGTTCCGTCAATTTTCTGGATCGGCAAAGATGGCGAGATTGAACTTTCCACGGTCGGGTGGGTAAAAGCCGATTTCGAAGCGATGAATCGCAGACTCGCAGAGTCCGTCCAATCCGCCGAGATTCCCCTCTTCAATCCCGAGGAGGATGTGCGCGACTTCCGGGCTGGTTGAAACTCCAAGAATTGATCCCGCGGTCGCGGGACGAGACACTAGCACGCACGCGAGCGGAGTCCTGAGAAAGAATTTGGGGATCGAATCCACGCCGGCCTGCACGTTCCAGCAGCGAGCACTTAGGCGGAAGTCACGACTCCGACTTCTATCACTTCTTGCCGTTCGCCTCGCCTTCCTTGTACATGTACTTGATGGATGGCTTGTAGACCATGAGGTTGGGCTGGCCGTTGCGGTTCAACTTGATGCAGTTCCGGTCGTACCATTCGATGATGCCGTGGATTTCTTCACCGTCGCGCAGCACTACGACCATTTGCGTCCTCGTCTGCATCTGCTTCTGGTAATAGAAATTTTCAGCATTGGTATTTTCCGCTGGCGGCGTCTTCTTGCCACCCGGTCCACCGGATCGTTCCGGGCGTTCGCGGCGTTCCATGGGCGCCTGTCCGTGGTTCACGTGATTAACGTGATTCGTATGATTGTGGTCACCGTTGCGAGTGAGCGCGGGACGGATCAGTTTGCGGTTTGCGAAGCCTTCTTGCTCGATCGGTCTTTCGGCTGGCATGGAATCGATCGTGTCTTTCATAACGGCACCGCCTGTGCGCACTTCGTGGCGCGAAATGCCACAACACTAATCTTCTGTGCGTGTGGTTACAGAGGTGTGAACTTTCCAATACCGTACCACAGGGTTGTGTACCTGACAATGCTTCATAGGTAAAGTTAGATAATTTCGTTCTTCTCATTTCGATAGAGAGAAGACCGATGCGAAACTGCAGGTTTCTGCATACTAAGTCGCGGTTACCCCAAGGTAGAGTTGCGCTGTTAGGTGCGCGGCGACTCAAGCACGGGATGATGAGATTGACCACCGCGCCCTAATTGTTCTGCTCGAGCGCGGCGGCAAGCGCGTCTAATGAGAGCGAGCGCAGAAGATTGCGCCGCATGCCACGCTCCACTTCCGCGAGTCCTTCGGCTGCTCGCGAAATCCACTCGGAATTGACCGATTCAGCCAAGCGCTTCAGCTCCGGCTCTATATCGGTGTTTCGTATCAATTCGGGAGTGCCATTGCTCAGGAACATGAGGTCCTGAAGGAGTGAATATGAAGTGCGAAGCAGAGCTTCGGTCTTGTCGCGGCCCTCAGCGCCCGCACGATACGATTCCGTCACCTTGAACAACTCGCTGTGATCCTGGCCTCGCAATGCGGCGTGGAGGATAGTAAGCCCGTCGGCGCGTGCTGCCGTGTAGCTAGAGAGATCGAAACCCCGAGCACGTCCCACGGCGCCCTCCGATAAGCAAGCCACCAGCGCCCGCTGTTTGGCGCTCCACTCGGGCCGGTGTTTTGCGAGGTCAGCCTCAATCCCGGACCGGTCGAGCGCAGCCAGGCAAAACGTCATAGAGCGCGAGCGAATCGTGGGAAGCAACTCGCCGGGGTTCTCAGTGATCAGGAAAATTGTTGCAAACTCAGGCGGCTCTTCCAGGACTTTGAGCAGTGAATTCGCAGCTTCCTTCATGAAAGCTGAATCCGTGAAGATATAAACCCGTTCCCTCGCCTCACCAGGCCGGTAATACACGGTTTCGATCACCCGCCGCACCTGGTCGACCTTAATCATCATCTGCGGCGGGTCGGGAGGGATGATCAGCACGTCGGGATGCGTCTGGACGAAGATACGAGTTTCCTTCTTGTCCGCTTCCCGCATGTGTTCTCGTGTTTCCACTGCTTCCGCGCAGCGCGCTTCCAGATCGGCTGCATTGCCGATCCGGCGGCAATTCGCGCATCGACCACAAAAGTCGGGAAGTCCGTCCGAGGTGGTGGGCTCGAGGCAGTTCAGCGCCTGCGCCAGCATAAGCGCCAGGGTGTATTTCCCCGTGCCTCGAGGTCCCGCGAGAATCACCGCTTGTGGCAGGCGTTTGCGCGCCAGCATGTCGCGCAGGCAGTGGACGGTTTCGTGGTTTCCTTGAAAATCAGCGAAGCCCATAGGCAAGCGTAAAACGTTCAACTCCGAACATTGCCGGTGCTCGTCACACAACGAACTTTCCTGGGTTAGAGCGCTGTATTCATTGTAATGGCAGACCGGGTCAGGCTTCGGGGAAGCTCAAGACTTGCTCACGCCAAGCCTCAATCTTTTGCGTACCACTTCCACAATGCGAGCGTGAGTCTTGGCGGGAGTGCCTCGGGCATCCACAACGGCTACCCGCTGCGGCTCGCGCGCCGCGATGGCATGGTAGGCGTTTTGGACCCGCATGAAGAAAGTTCGATTCTCCTGCTCGAAACGATTCTCGTTGCCCTGCGCGCGCTGCTGCGGATTTCTTCCGCGGCGAGAAGTCTCAGCCGCATTGCGACGCCGCGCCCGCGCCACACTTTCTGCCACGTCGGAGTCCATCAGGATGGTGAGTTCCGGCTGCAGGTCTCCGCAAAGCACGCGATGCAAGGCCAGCACAGGCGCGCTACCCAGCTTCCGCCCCCCGCCCTGGTAAGCTTCGGTTGAATCGGTGAAGCGGTCGCAAAGCACAATCTTGCCCTGCGCCAGTCCCGGCTCGATCACTTCCTGGATGTGCTGCGCGCGCGATGCGAACATAAGCGCTAGCTCCGCCAGGGATGAAAGGCCAGATGTGGAAGTGTCGAGCAACAGCTTGCGAATCTGTTCGCCAGTGGTGGTGCCGCCGGGCTCTCGTGTCACTACGACCGACATGCCGTTGCGGCGAAGCACTTTCGCGAGCTTCTCCAACTGGGTGCTCTTGCCGCTGCCGTCCAATCCCTCGAAGGTGATGAATTTTCCGCGCTGCATGGCGGACACGTCGGAATCATAGCAAAGCACTGCACGGTCATGCCCTGAAGCTTACAGGCTGCTTTCTCCTCCTGCTATAGTTACAAGTTTGCTTGCGAGCGGGTACAGCTTGATTGTGTGCTTTGATAGCATTCGTTCCGCTTGTTCGGCCAAGGAGTGTAATGAAAAAGCCCGTTTTCCGTTTTCTTCTCTTTGTTTGCGCTACTCTCGCATCCATTTCCGGCCTTGCCCAGAAGCAGCCGCCTCTTATCGCCATCAAAGTGGATGCGACTGATATTACCCGCAGAATTCTTCATGCCGAAATGACCATTCCCGCCAATCCGGGAGCGCTGACCCTCTACTACCCCAAATGGATTCCCGGCGAACACGGTCCCACGGGTCCGATCCAGGAGCTCACGGGACTGCACTTCCGCGCGAACGGGCAGGAATTGAAGTGGCGTCGCGACCTGCTGGATGCCTGGACGTTTCACATCGATGTCCCCGCAGGCGTGAGTAGCGTGCAAGCATCCTTGGATTATGTGTCGCTGTCGGACAAGGCGGGAGAGGGAATCTACACCGGAGGCGCATCCGCAACAGCCAAGATGACCGTTGTTAGCTGGAACACGGTCCTGCTATATCCAGCAGGGTTTACCTCCGACAGCTTGAAATATGAGGCCAGCTTGCGTTTGCCGGCAGGATGGAAATACGGGACATCTCTCGAAGGCAAGGAGTCGGGTGGCGAAATCAAGTTCTCTCCCGTGTCCTTAACCATGCTGGTCGACTCCCCGGTGATTGCCGGTGAATATCTACGCGTGGTCCCGCTGGCGGAAAATCCTCGTACGGAAATGGACATAGCGGCCGACAGCCCTGCCGCTCTGGAGGCTCCTGATTACGTGTGGCAGCAGTACAAGCAGCTCGTCGAGCAGGCACAGAAGCTTTTTGGCGCGCATCACTACCGCGATTACCACTTTCTCTACAGTCTAAGCGATCACGTGGCCCACTTTGGTCTTGAGCATCATGAATCGGATGACAGCCGTGTCGGCGAACATGCCCTGGTCAATGATACTGAGCGTCTGATTGCCGCCGGCCTTCTGCCCCATGAGTACGTGCACTCGTGGAATGGGAAGTATCGGCGCCCAGCAGACCTTTCCACGCCGGATTACCAGAAACCCATGCAGGACGATTTGCTTTGGGTGTACGAGGGGCTGACGTCATATTTGGGCGACGTTCTCAGTGGTCGCAGCGGGCTGCGCAATGCAGATCAGTTTCGTGATTCCATTGCGCTGCTCGCGGCGGATCTGGAAATGACCACGGGGCGCTCCTGGCGTAACCTGCAAGACACGGCTGATGGTGTGCCGGCCATGCAGGGCGCGCCCCACGCATGGGAAACCTGGCGTCGCGATCTCGATTATTACGACGAGGACGTCCTCAATTGGCTCTGGGTCGACGTTATCATTCGCCAGCAATCGCAGGGAAAGAAGTCGATCGACGACTTCTGCAAGCTGTTTCACGGCGGCCAGAGCGGCCCTCCCATGCTTAAGACTTACACCTTCGATGACGTGGTGAATGCGCTGAACCAGGTCGTGCCCTATGATTGGCGCGGTTTCTGGACGGATCGCTTGACTAATCACGGACCGGGGGCGCCAGTGCAGGGACTCGAACTCAGCGGCTGGAAGTTGGCTTATGACGAGAGCCCATCGGAGTTGCTGCGCGCTAGAGAAGCGGATGACAAGCGGGTAAATGCGCAATACTCGCTCGGCCTGTTGCTCGGGGAAGATGGCGAGGTCATCGACACTGTCGAAGGCATGCTGGCAGCGAAAGCAGCAATTGGACCGGGAATGCGCCTGCTCGCCATCAATGGCCGCCGATTCACGGGAGAAGTTCTGCGCGAAGCTCTGCGCGCCGGGAAAAATTCCTCCGGCCCTCTGGAACTGCTGGTGGAGAACTCAGATTACTTCAAGACCTACAAAATTGATTATCACGAAGGCGAGAAATACCCCCACCTCGTGCGTAACCAATCGCCGGACCTTCTGGAAGACATCATCCGTCCGCGCTGACGGTCGATTTCGGCTCATTTCTTAGACTCGCCGTCTTCCACGCCGGCGAAAAGATCGTTCTCCTGCGCGATGGGCCCGGGACGAGCCGTTGCCGCGAGATGAAACAGTTCTTTGCGGGCCCCGCGCGCGATGCGATCCTCGAACAGGCTGAAAAGCGGAGCCTGCGTCGTATGCGATCGAAACGCCTGAATCTTGGTCTCCAGATACGACCCGATATCGATAGTCGCGCTATACGGCGCGAGAGAAACCGGTTGCCGATCGGGAAGGGTGAAACCCGCGCTCGCATAATAGAGCTTTTGCGCGCGGTGTGGTTGCAAGCCGCCGGTGAAATGGTCGGGATAGCGGTTGTTGTGTGCCGCCCAGTGAAATGCCAACGTCGCGTACACTGACACCATGGCATGATCGGCATGTGCCGTCACTGCGCCCTCGGCCCCGAACGTCAGCACCACGTGCGGGCGAAGTTCGCGAATGCACCTCGTTAACTCGCGCACCACGCCGTAAAGCTCTTGCCGGTAAAGCTGCCCGTCCGGATAGTCGAGCACCCTGCCACGAGTGACCTTCAATATTTCGCATGAAGCGGCAAACTCCTTGCGGCGGGTCGACGCAAGTTCATGATCGCTTTTCGCATCTCCGCGATTGCGCGCTGCCTGTCCGGGAGTGAGGCAGACCACGAAAGTCTCCACGCCCCGATCGTGATACAGGCGGAGAGAGCCGCCGAAAGCGCCGGCCTCATCGTCGGGATGAGCGGTGATGACCATCATTCGCAGCATATTGTGATTTTATCTGACGCTCGGTGGAGGAGTTCGCCTTGACTGGTTCGCTCAGGGAGAGCTAAACGGCTTCGCTGGCCAGTTCTTCGGCAATTTCCTCTTTGCTCTCGTCGAGCATGAATCCGAGGACTTCCTGGGGAACGGGGGCGTTCCACACTGGCGCGAAAGACTGACGATGTAGTGGAGAGGGGCCGTATTTTCGCAAAGCGGCGATGTGATGCGGCGTGCTGTAGCCTTTATTCGACGCCAGTCCGTACACCGGGAACACCGGATCCCAGAGCCGCAGCATCCGGTCGCGTTCCACCTTGGCGATGATCGAGGCGGCAGCAATGGAAGCAGATCGCGCGTCTCCATGGATGATCGCGAGCTGCGGGAGCTCGCAATCGATGTGCACCGCGTCAACCAGCAAGTAGTCGGCGGCAGGCGAGAGCATCGCGACACATTCTTTCATCGCCACCCGCGAAGCCTGGTAGATGTTGATCTGATCGATGCGGGCGGCATCCACTGCGGCGATAGCGCAGGCCAGGCAGTGCTCGCGAATGCGTCTGGCCAATATCTCGCGGCGCTCCGGCAAGAGCAGCTTGGAATCCCTGAGCCCGCGGATGCGGTATGAGGGATCGAGAATGACCGCCGCAGCCACGACCGGGCCGAACAATGAGCCACGCCCTACCTCGTCCACGCCGGCGACCATATGAGCCCCGAAGTCCCATGCCTTCTTCTCGAATCTCGAGGTACAGAGCAGGCGCTTAAGCAGGCGCAACTTGGCTGCTGAAGCAGATAACTGCTTGTCACGACCGGTTTTTCGTTTGCCAGGCAAGATGACAGGGTTGAACGTGATCGGCTTAGAGGATGTTCGCCGAGATCAGTGTGGAAACGCAAGTGGGAACAACTCGGAGGGCGAGTTTTTGCGGAAAGCTGCGGCTCAAGGCGAAGTCGTCACCTTATTGGGCCTTTCCGTAACAGGTCGTCCAGTCGGCGGAGGCAACGTTGCCTTGACCCCATCCTTGGCTTCCTCTCGCAAAAGTGTTTCCACGTCTGGATAAGCATAGATTGTAGGGGCATGATCCTGCATCAGACCGCCCGTGTCGGCAGTGGGGCCGTAGTTGCTGTGCAAATTGCGCCCAAGCATGCGGAGCATCGCCATCTGCTGGCCTCGGTGATGCGATGTGTGGCTCAGGCGGCGGGTGATAATCCATGCACGCGAACGCTTTACATCGAAAAATTTACTTTCTTCCTCCCACCACGCTTCCCCTTTCTCTCGAAGCGCTCTCGCGCGTTTCGCACTCTGTTCGGCATACCTGCGAATGAACTCAAGCCGCGTCTCTGGCGTTGGCAGCGGTGAACCTCCTACATCGATGTCGAGCATGGTGCGAAACCATAGGTCTTCGCTCACGCACTGGTGCACCATTTGCTCGTGAACACTGCGCCCCCGAGGATCATCCCCCCGCGGACGCACCGCCATGTCAATATCGTGAAACTCGCTCCAGACGCTCAGGACTTTGATTCTCTCTGTTTCGTAAGTTTCAACCAGGAACTCGTATCGCATGACAACTCTTCAGTGTGTGAAGGCCAGGTTGAGGCCGGTGGCGAACAGGATGTCATTCTTCTTTTTGCCTGCCGGCGGATTGGTGACATAAATGTCGGAAAATGTGTTCTGCCACCCGAACCACTTGTTTAGCTTGGTGACGGTACCGAAATCGAACTCTGTCCGGTACTCCCCGGAACTGGACAGGTCAGGAAAGAAATAGAACTTTTCGTTCAGGACCGTCGATCCCGCCTTGGCAAACTTGTGCATGAATTCTTCGCCCAGCGTCGCCCCGGGGAAATTTCGTGAAAACGCGGTGTAGTTTTCCCGGGTGTAGTTGATGCCGGCCAGAAGATCGAAGGTCGTGGCTTCACGTTTGATTACATGGTAGCCAAGGCCGCCGCCCAGAACGGAGCGCAAATTTAGTCCTTGCAGTTGATCGGCCATAAAGTCTGCACTGCCAAAGCCGAATACACGATCGGTGATGTCGTGATCGTAGCGGATTCCTCCCTGCACAGTATTCGCAGTTACACTGGGCACGGCACCGGAAGCGTTATTTCGACTGTAAACAGAATTGGTGTAAAGGCTCAGTTTGTCCCGCAGCCCCGTTCGTGCCGCGGTGAAGCCCAGTGCCAGGTTTTCTGTCTGGCTGTTCCCGCCCGTAAGCGCAAAGCTGACGTTCGCGCCTCCCGCCCAGCCTTGCATGAATCCCGGATGCTCCGCCATTTCATGCGCACGCTGTTCGTCGGGTGAGCGGAGCGCTGCGACCTCGGACTTCGGCACCGTGAGAGTCTGATTCTTTTCCGTCGTGACCACCAGCGAATCGTCTTTCGTAGATACATTACCCGTGTAGGTTTTCTTGTTGGGAGTCGTTTCTACGTACACCGGCTTGTCCGAATTGAGACTGGCGATGGCGTCCCATTTGATGTCCACCGTGCCGACGGACTCCGTCTTGAGGGTTAGCGTTTTGCCGTCCGACTTTACGATCTGTCCCGTGAGTCGATCTCCATTTCCAAGGGTCACCTGGTCGGCGTAGAGCATAGCGGTTAGCAACGGTAGGCAGAATATAGACAAACGAGTGCTTCGACGCATACGTCCTCACATCGCACTACGACGGCTAGCGCCGCTCGGCAGTGGTCGGGTCGATCGTGGTTTTAATTTCCGAGATGCGGTTAGCAGGAAAGCCACCTTGCTTTGCGTGTTCGCGGATCGCGGCTTCGTTCTCGGCAATGTACACACAGTAGACTTTGTCGCCCGTAACATAGCTCTGCACCCACTGAATGGACGGCCCGAGGTTGCGCAGCACAGAACAGGACTTCTGCGAAATCGCCTGCAATTCATCTGTGGAAAGACTCCCGGCATTCGGTATCTCGCGTTCAATCAGAAATTTCGGCATGCGTGCTCCTTTGTCTTCAGGGCAGTAAGTTTACACGAGAGACACGGGGGTTGTGCTCGCCGCTGACCCATGCCGGAATAAACTCGGGACGCAGTCGGCGCGGGCAATGACTACGCTGAGTTCCAGTTGGTCCGCTGCACGATGATTGGCGGCTCATAGGTTTGACCCGCAGCCAACCGTTTTTCTTCGCGCCGCGAAGTCCACAGCAGCAGGGGACCGAGCACGTTGGCGGTCGCCCGTGCTACGACGGGAAATTCCTTTTCGATTTCTCTTCTCACTGTGTGAATTTGTTTGCTGACATCCGCATTGATTTTCGAGAACTGACGCTCCATGGCCCACAGCGCCGCGTTGTAGGCGCTCCCTACCTTCTTCATCTCGCGCGCAAACCGCTCTCTTACGCGAGGGTCGGGATAATCGCGATAACGCTTCCATCCCAGCAACATGGTCTCGCAGATCCGGTACAAGCTCGGCCCATTGCGCTCGAAGTCGCGCCAGAAGGCTAGATCGAGAAAACGTTTGGAGTCGTCCCGTGAAATTGCCGCGTGGCGGAAATTGAATTTGAATTGCCCATGAATATCGGCGGGATCCACCTCGTCGAGCATTCTGCCCTCGTCAGACATCTGCTGGTACAGCGGAGTTCCGGGCACAGGCGTGTAAAGCATGAACTGATGGAAGTCCGTGTTGTGATTCACCGCGTGCTCGATTTCTTCCCGGATATTCTCCGGCGTGTGATGCTCCAGGCCGATAATGCTTGATCCCTGCACTCGTATGCCGTGTTCGCGTAATTCACGCGCCAGCTGAACGGTATCCGTACCGGTAAGCTTCTGGTACTTCGACTTGGCGGATTCCAACCCCATCCATAGCCACGACACCCCGAGTTCCACAAGTTCTTGCATGCTGTATTTACGAATGGCATTGGCCGAGGCAAACACTGCAAGTTCCCAGCTCTTGCCCGCGGCCTTCATGCGCTCCAGGAGGCGCATCGCCCGCGAACGATGCAGCAGGAAATTCTCATCCATGACGAAGAACGACTGCACGCGCAGCTCCGTCTCAAAGCGGTGCATTAAATCAAAAAGTTCGTCGCCGGTTTCGTAGAAGTTGACGAACTTCCCCTTCCCACCAAAGAAAGCGGAGGTCGTGCAAAAGTTGCAGCCCATCGGGCAGCCTACGGAAGGAATGATCGTGGCTGCGGTGGCGCCTTTGCGTTCCGGAAGCCGCACCCCCATGATCCGTGTCTCTAGCCCGGAGACTATGGCGGGATGTTGAATCGGCGCGTCCTGATCCTCGCCCAGGTAACCCCTCATCCACGAAATGCCTTCACCGCGGACAATGGAGTCAGCATCGATCAGCTTCTCCAGATCGGGCAGCGCCGCCACATGTCCTCCAACCACGATCACCGACGCCGGCGAAAGTTGCCGCACCAGGCGGCACATTTCCTTAACCTTGCCCACGTTGATGATGATCGACGAGATCCCGACTATGTCCGGTTTGTTCTCGGTGAGTTCGCGGGCAAACACTTCGCGCGTGGGAAAGTCGAGCACTGTACAAGGGGCCGAGATATTCGCCTGGATCATCATGATGCCCCAGGAGCGATGAAACATACGCAGCGAGAAGCTTCCTTGTGCCCGCGTGACCTGGTTGTGGTAGAGCTCCATGGGATTGATTGCGCGGCTGCCAAATTCGTCGTCTTGCGCGTAAGGCCCGAATACCGACGTCAGCAACACCCGCGCACCGGTGCCCTTGGGATGAGTTTGCATAGTTGTTCTCGCGTTAATCGTGCCAGCAGGGAAGCAGCAATCGCGGTGACGAACGGCCAAAAATACAAAACTATTACATTCAAAGCATTACTATGGTTTCGGTTGCCATTGAGGCCCGGGAAATGAAACATTAACGGCATGCAAGTGAGTTGCAGCGCTCTGCTGTTCGACTTGGACGGTGTATTGATCGATTCCACGCACGTCATCAACCGCGTATGGGCGCATTGGGCCACCGAGCACGGTTTTGATCCCGAAGAGGTAGTTCGCAATGCCCACGGGCGTCCCAGCCTTTCTACCGTGCGGGACTACTTGCCTGATGCGGACCATGAGCTCGCGAATCGTGAAGTCGAGCAGAAGGAGATTGCAGACACGGAAGGCGTCGTGCCGTTGCCGGGCGCGAGGGAATTGCTGGCACCTCTGCCGGAAAATCGCTGGACTATCGTTACCTCCTGCACGCGCCCTTTGGCGGAAGCACGTCTGGGCGCGGCGAAGATCACGATTCCCCGCAAAATCGTGACCTCGAGCGATGTACAGAACGGAAAGCCCCACCCCGAGCCATTTCTCAAGGCTGCCTCGGTGCTCGGGTTTGCCCCGGGCGATTGCATCGTCGTGGAGGATGCGCCGGCCGGCATCCGCGGCGGAAAGGCGGCGGGCGCTCGCGTGATCGGAATTCGCACTACATTGCCCGACTCCGTACTGGCCGATGCCGGCGCAGATTGGATCCTGACTAGCTGTGCGGATATCTCGGCCGATGTGACCGGTGACAAGCTGAACTTAACTCTGCAACTGGAAGCGGCCGCGAGACACTGACGCCCACGGCAGACCGGGTCTCATCTGCTCCGTCGTGATGGCTGCATCATCTGCTTGTAGCGAAAGCATTCTTTCAGGTGATCGTTAACCATGCCGACCGCCTGCATGAACGCGTAACAGATGGTGGTACCAACGAAGTTGAACCCTCTCTTCTTTAGGTCTCGGCTCATGGCATCCGATTCAGATGTGTATGCTGGAACCTGCTTCAGTCCCCGCCATGAATTCACGCGAGGCTTTCCGCCGACAAATTCCCAGATATAACGATCGAAGGTGCCAAACTCCTGCTGAACTTTCAAGAATGCCTGCGCGTTGCGCACCGTCGATTCGATTTTCAATCGATTGCGCACAATTCCAGGATTCGCGAGTAACTGCCTGATGCGGGCCGGCGTATAGCGCGCGATCACTTTGGGATCGAAGTCGTCGAAGGCTGCGCGATAATTCTGCCGCTTCTGCAGAATCGTGTCCCAGCTCAGGCCCGCCTGCGCGCCTTCCAGCACAAGAAATTCAAAAAGGGTCCTGTCATCATGCGCGGGCACGCCCCACTCTTCATCGTGGTATTGAATCGAGAGCGGGTTGCGCGCCCACGCGCAACGCACTACGTCCGCGCCTGGATTTTTCGCCGCCATCACTGCGCGCTATTGCAGGGACTTTGGGTCCGAGAGATTTTTAGGTGAGTGTTTGTTTAGCAAGGCTACGAGTTCCTGAGCGCACTCCGGCACCCCCACTTTGTGCTCGCGAATGATCTCTTTCGCGCTCACCGGCTTGCCGTAGAGTTTTTCGTTGGCGCGTCCGTCGGAACGCAGCGTCGAACCCTCCAGAGACACGCCGGCAAACAACCCGCGTGACCGGGAGTACGACAGGATTTCCGCGCGCATGACGACGTCCGTTGCGGCGGTGCTGGTCCTGCCTTTTGGACCCGCGGCTGCGCCTGCATCAGCGCCCAGTTTTACCTTGCTGCCCAGCAGGGATTTCGCCCCTCGCGGGTTCATGACCAGCAGCACAAAATCCGTAGCCTGTCCGCCTAATTGGAACCCGATATTTACCCCTTCCAGCGCGTACATGGCGGGAGCACCCCATGGGCCGGTGTAGTGCTCACCGGTGCGGCACTCCATCACGCCGCGCCCGTAGCTTCCGCCGATTCCAAAAGCGCCTTTCTTTACCGATGGCAACACGATGACGCACTCGGCGCGGTCGAACAGGTCTTTAGGAATATTGTCGGGAATGTCGATGATCTCCTTCAAGACCTCGCCCGCATCCTTCACGCGATCTTGTTCTTTTTCGTTATCCGCATATGCGAGCGGGAGAGCACACAATACGAGCAGCACCAGCAACGACTTTTTCATCCAGCCTCCAGGGATGTGACAACACCGCACAAGAGTACCCACGTGCCCTGCAAAGTTTCACAAGTTTTCAGAAAGGAGAGTTCATCTTAACTGCTAAAGGCTGAATTGCCTAGCATGGTGGTTCTTACTATGACTGCGTACATTTGTCTCTGAGAGGAGCTCCGGCGTCGCTCAAAATGCCGGCTGCCGGGGAACACGCGTTTTCCACCAAGCGACAAGAACTAGGGTAGAAGATAGGGCGAAAACAGCAGGGGACGTAAGTGCCTCGAAGGGCAAGGCTTCCGCTATGACCAAACGAGTGCTCCTTTTGTAACTTGGCTGCGGTACAGGGCTTCTCCTACAGTCGTACAGGTGCAGCCGCGGGCTGTAGTTGCCGCTTTCGGCAATAGACGTGCATCTAATTAGTATCGTCGGCTTTGTTTGGCAACGGACGATTGAGACTTGCAGATGAATGCTTTGCGGCTCCAGATCGGTGTTCTAGCGTTGGCTCTGGGCGCGATTCCCGCCGGGGCGCAGTCGAGTTCTTACCTGCCTCCGAATTCCGCCTTGGTGAACAGTGCGGCCGCGAACGCCACATTTGCCGAGATGGTTTCCACTCCCGACCCAGACCAGGCCGGCAAAGACTCAATCCTGACGGTGCGCAAGCGGGTCGACGAAGTCAACGTCCTGTTTATCGCGACTGACAAGCACGGAAAATTCGTGCGCAATCTTAACCAAGGCGACTTCTCGATTCTGGATGATCATAAACCGCCCGAGTCCATCATCCAGTTCAACCGCCAAACCGACTTGCCCCTACAGATGGGCTTGCTCGTCGACGTAAGCGGTTCCGTGCACAGCCGTTTCGACTTCGAGCAGGAGTCGGCCATCGGTTTTCTGCAACACGTTCTGCGGCCCGGATTCGATAAGGCTTTCCTGATGGGCTTCAACAGCCACACGCAAATGGCCCAGGATTTTACCGATAACGCCGGTCTGCTGGCTGTCGCTATCAAGCGGCTTCATGACGGCGGTGGCACCGCTCTTTACGACGCTGTTTATAAGGCTTGCCAGGATAAGTTGCTGAAAGAGCGTTCCGGCCATCCTGTGCGTAAGGCGTTAGTGATCCTGAGCGACGGCGAGGACAATCAGAGCCAGATTTCACGGGCACAAGCGATTGAAATGGCGCAACGCGCCGAGGTCATCGTCTACGCGATCTCCACCGACGATAGCGGCTTGATCCTGCGCGGTGATAAGAATCTTGAGCAACTGGCGGAAGCGACCGGTGGCCGAGCGTTCTTCCCCTACAAAATGAAAGACGTCACCCATTCCTTTGCGGCCATTGAAGACGAGTTGCGCAGTCAATATGTGGTTTCTTATCGCCCGGCGGACTTTGACGCCGACGGCCGCTACCGCAGTATTGAAATCACCTCTCTGAAGAAGGATCTGCAGGTTCGCGCCCGCAAAGGCTATTTCGCTCCTCGCCAGTAGAATTCCAGCGCTCCCGCCGAAGGCTTGACGAAACTTCTTTCTTTCGCATCACGAAGAACTACGCATTGTGATCTTTAAAACGCGCTTGCGCGTATCGCAGCGGCTGCTCGATCTATGCGGCGACCGTGCGCCGGGCGAACTGCAGAATCTTCCTCCCGCGGCTCGGTTGCGCGACCGGAGCGCTCATGGGCCAGGGTTCCTCCACTGCCATTAACGCGATGGCGGCCCCCAGCAGCGCAAGGTTTTTTGAGAAATTCGCCATTTCACTCATACGTTGGTTGGGATCTTGCTGCCTCCAGAAGTCATGAATCAGCGGCGACACGGCCGCCAGGAATCCAGCGATCGCGGCTGCGCCGAACTTCGGCTTCACGCCAAGCAGAATGCTCGCTCCTCCAAGCGTAAGCGCCACCCCTGAAGCGGTCACCATGAAATCTGGTTGCGGAACGTTCTTCGACGCGGTGTATTGCGAGAGTTGTTCCCGTTTCTTGAAATGATTGATGCCGTTGTATAGAAAAAATCCACCGAAAATCAGACGTCCGATCAGAAATGGTGTTTTCATCGTCCTCACCGAACATGTGAAATGAGCAGGTTCGATTCCTGACTGCGCACTGAAGTTGCCCTGAAGTTAAGGGATCGGGCCGGCGCACGCTAAATTGCTGCTGATCAGCCGGGCAGATGCGGATCAGCTAAGCGTCCACACTAGAGGGTCCGGATCGGGGAGTTCAGCTTTGTAATGGGCGGAAGACATCCCCGTTCCGGAGATTTGAGGAGAAGCTGTCAATGCAGCCGATTCAGATGTGTGCTTTGTCCGGCTGCTCAGGCGCCTTTTTTCAGTTCACGCGCGGGTTGATAGGTTCCCGCTACCGCCCGTGCCGAAATCGCCAGACGATTCCATGCGTTGATCGTGGCAATAGCCAGGGTGAGATCCGCCAACTCATTCTCACGGAAGTGTGGGCGAACGCGTTCGTATATTTCGTCAGGGACGTGCCCGTTCTGAATGTTGGTAACTGCTTCAGTCCACGCCAGGGCGGCGCGCTCCCGGTCAGTGTAGTAGGGCGATTCCTCCCATGCGTCGAGTCCATATAGGCGCTGTTCATTCTCTCCCAGCGCGCGCAGGTCTTTCCAGTGCATGTCGATACAGTAGGCGCACCCATTCAGTTGCGAAGTCCGCAGCTTGATCAAGTGAAGTAGCGGTTCCTCAAGGCTGCTTTGGTGCAGATATTTTTCCAATCCCATCATTGCCTGGTAAGCACCGGGAGCGACCGACTCGTAATGAATTCGTTGCCGCATTAAGACCTCCTTCAGGTGAATTCTTCTTTCTTGGATTAAATACCCCTGCCGTCGGTTTCAGTTTCTGTCAAACGGTCGATTCGATAGGATGTCGCGATCAAGTCATCTGCCGTCAGGACGATGGTCATCACTACGAACTTTTGTGCAGGTTCTTAAAGCCATCGCGGCGGGCGTCCCCATAGCGCGCCAGGGAGTCTTCGATCACCGGAAATGCCTCGGCAGCTGGCCGGATTTCATCCACTTCCACTGCCTTATGCTCGAGTTGTTTGTAATCCTGGAAGAACCGGCGCAGCATGAGCAGGCGGTGCGCGGGCATTTCTTTCGCTTCGCGATAGCTGTTGAATTCGGGGTCTTCTGTAGCCACCGCAATGACCTTGTGATCCTTCTTCCCCGAATCGATCATCGTCATCAGCCCGATTGCGCGCGCATGAATGATGGTCAACGGAACGACCGCGTCTTGGCACAATACCAACACGTCCAAGGGATCATCATCCTCGGCAAGCGTTTGTGGAATGAATCCATAGTTCGCAGGATAGTAGACGGCCGAGTACAAAACACGGTCAAGCTTGATCAGGCCGCTGGCCTTGTCCAGTTCGTACTTCACGCTTGACCCAAAAGGAATTTCTATCACGGTGTTGAATTCATCCGGCAGTTTGCCGCCAGGAGCTACGTCGTGCCATGCATGAACCATTCTCCTAAGATGCAAATGCAGCCCGCCGAGAGGCAATTCCCGGTTGCCAGGGCTCGCGCCGTAAGGGACACCCTTCTCATCGTTACTGCAATGGGGTAAACCTGACACCTTCGACCCCATTCCTGTAGAATCACAGCAGGCGGAAAACTGAAGATTTCATCTTCAAGTCACTCCAAGCGCATTTCGCGCCATCCCGCCCCACACTCTATGAACTCGAGCGACAGTCGCTGAGGTGTGGAATCGCAGCATTAGGTGAAGGAGAGAGGAGACATGGCAAAAATCGCAAAGACGGCGGACCGCAAGAAAGTTATGGACACCACTAAGAGCACCGATTGCCCTAAGTGCGGCAAGCCGACGCGGATTGTGAAGCGTGTAAAAGACCGTGAGCGCGGCGTACCTGGGGGCGTTTTTATCTCATGCTCTGGGTGCGATTTTTACGAGAAGTTATAGCGGGAATCATCCACACTGACTGCAAAGGCGGAGTGGATGAGTGCTCCCCGTTGTCCCATCGGACTTCAGCAGGAAACAATTCCACAATTAGATTTGAGTGGTCGTTGAATCTGCCTAGGTGCTGACGGCAACTGAGGCCATTTCGGCCAGGATCTCCCGGGCCTCTGCCTGCGGGTCCGCGGCTTCGGTAATCGGTCTTCCCACCACGATATGCGTAGCTCCTGAGGCCATAGCTTCGGCCGGAGTGACCACCCGCGCCTGATCACCATGCGCAGCCCCAGCAGGCCGGACACCAGGAGTCACAAGCGCGAAATTATCGCCTAGTTCTTGCCGTAGCTGCGACGCTTCACGCGCCGATGCCACCAGACCGCCGCATCCGCAAGAAAGAGCCAATGCCCCCAGGCGAAGCGCCTGAGTGGTGACACCGCCGCGTACTCCAAGTTTGTCCAGATCGTCATCGGCAAGGCTGGTCAGGACGGTGACTGCTAGAACAAGAAGAGATGGGTTGACGGCGCGGGCAGCTTCCACTGCACCACGCATCATCTTGCCGCCGCCGCTTGCGTGTACCGTCAGCATGCTGACGCGCAACTTAGCCGCTTCACTGACCGCCGCAGCTACGGTATTAGGAATGTCATGATATTTCAGGTCGAGGAACACTTTGCGGCCAGACGAGATGAGGTTGCTCACAATGGCTGGACCTTCTGCCGTGAATAGCTGCATTCCAACTTTATAGAGGAACGCAGAGTCCCCTACCGCCGCAACAACCTTCTGAGCGGCGGCGGCAGTTGAAACGTCCAAGGCCACGATCAGCCGCTCGCGCGGGTCATCATGCACGTTTCGAGTATAGGGGATTTACGGGAGGTTAGCCAGTTGTTCTACTTGTTGCGCCATGGCAACTGTTTCATTCCGGACAAGATCCAGCCGGACTCGCTGAATACCCTGGTTCTTGAACTCCAGCGCCTTGGCGGCGTTGTAGGACACGTCGATTATTCGACCATCGATTACCGGGCCGCGATCGTTAATCCGGACGATCACTGAGCGCCGGTTGCTCAGGTTAGTGACTTTCACATACGTGCCTAAAGGCAGCGTCGGATGCGCCGCAGTAAAGTCGTGCATATCGTAAGGCTCGCCGCTCGCAGTTGGCTTGCCTTCAAAACTTTCCCCGTACCATGAAGCCTTTCCGACCTGAAAAGGCTTGTCCATTTGTCGTCGGGGCGGAAATTTCGCCGGCATCACCGCTTTCGGGTGATTTATCTTGCTGGGGCTTGCACTGGAATCCGAGCTGTTTGGCCCTTGGGCGGCTCCGGCTCCCAGGCTGGCTACCGACAGCAGGATGGCCAGTCCGTTAGCAATTCGTCGTCGCATCAGTCACCTCGCATCTCAGGTTTGGTAAACCTCAGTAGAACCTCCCCACCACTGAACTAGGATTTTGAGATGCTATCGATGGGCCACTTACAGTGTCAACTTCAAACGAGAGGGTAATATGTTATCTATGTAGTAAATGTACCGCATGCAAGCACGCAGAAATTCTTCAAGATGGAAGCATATGTAAGTCATAAGAATAGGTTACGTATTGCTCGTTTAGTTATGATCATCAGATCGGGCGACTATGAATTTTTTTCTAAGACTCGTGTTTTCAATTAGTTGTGTAATAATTTCTGTAACCAACTGAAAGCAAATGGTTTGCTCGCGATGTGAATTCTTGCCTGGTTACGAAACGGCTATCGCCGCAACTGTCCTCCCGACAGCTCTGGCGCGCGATCCGCACCATTACTGAGCGTCCCCTTGAAGCTGCTTTTTGCATTCTGCACGGTTTGTTACAGTGCAGCTATGTCGGAAACTCCGCCGGTAGTGCTCACGATTGCTGGTTTTGACCCTTGTTCCGGCGCTGGCATAACCGCGGACATAAAGACTATTGCCGCTCACGGCTGTTACGGAGTGGCATGCATCACGGCGCTCACCGTGCAGTCGACGGCGGGGGTCAGGCGGGTCGAAACCGTTGATTCTAGCCTGATAAGCGAGACTCTGGAAGAGATCTACAGCGACTTGCCCATCGCCGCTGTGCACATCGGCATGCTCGGATCTGCGCAAATCGTGCAAACGATCATCAATTTCCTTTACCGTGTGAAACCCAAAACTGTGGTGCTCGATCCCATTCTGAAGTCCTCCTCCGGTGCTGATCTCTTGAATGAAGAAGGGGCTAAGTTGCTGGTGCAGAAGATGTTGCCCATGGTCGACGTGGTTACGCCGAATACATCGGAAGCGGCCGTGCTGTCCGGCTGCGAAGTGGCTACTCCCGAACAGATGAAACAAGCTGCACGCACATTACAGGAGTTGGGCGCCAAGGCGGTGGTAGTCACTGGAGGCGATCTGGAGAAAGCCATTGACCTGCTCAGCTTCACCACTGGCAGAGGCATCGAGCAGGAAGTGTTCAAGTCGGAGCGTCAAAAGTCGAAATCCACCCACGGCACAGGTTGCGCTTTTGCAACCGCCATCGCGTGTCATTTAGCCATGGGGAGGGGCTTGCCGGAGGCCGTCCTCCTCGCCAAAGCCTACGTTACAGCAGCCATTGTGCATGGTCAGCCGCTGGGACGCGGTACCGGCCCGTTACATCACTTGTATCGCATGACTCAGACGCAGCCACAGCGTCGCGTAGTGTACGCGGAGCAAGAGGGAGTGCATTGATGTTCGGGAATGCCGTGGCGGTAGATATCGGGCTAGGCGCTTGCTGACTTCTTCAGAAGAATTCCTGCGATGAAGGCCGCTGCCGCCGCCAGCAACCACTGAATTCGCCACACCTGCACGGCCTGCCAGTCGACCAGGTTTTGAACCGTGAACACGAACCCGACCGCCACTGCACCCAGTATGCAGCCCAGTCCTATCATGAAGGCGACCAGGGACGCCGTAGAGAGGCCAAGGCAGTCCTTGATGTTCTGAAACTCGAGATGCCGTACCCAACCATGGGGGGACGAGGGGGAGGCGATCTCGACACGCCGAGGCGCGCCGCACACATGACAGTACCGGGCGCCGACCATAAACTCAGTCTCGCACCGGTCACAAGCTTCTACCATGCCCGGCGCCTGCCCAGATGGAAGCGGCGTCACCGCGGATGGGGTGCCGACGGGAGGGCGCCAAAACTCCTGTTCAACGTTATGAGCCATCTCTGCCATAAGGGCTATGGAGCAACGAAGTCGCAAGCCACGGGCCAAAAACAACGGTGTAAAAACTTCTGTACTTCTAACTACTTACGAGGAACAAGCGGCTTGGGGGAAGTGGCCGCTCCGGCAAGATTTACCTCGTTTACGGAACATTCATCTCGGAAACGATTATAGGATGGGCGCCAGAGGCATGCCCGGCGCTAGTAGTTAAAATCTTGGTTCACCGCAAATCAGGTAAACTGAGGTCTCGAGGATGGAGTGACCCCAGCTCTGAACTCCCGTTTTTCGACGTCGGCTTACATTGTCTCCTGCCTGGGAATTCTGGCGCTGACCGCCTGTGCCGCGCTCGCGGCCGATGCCCCAAACACCAGCGGCGGCTCTTACCGGCCCCACGACCCGCTTAATGACCGCGCGTTTCAACGCTTCTACAATCTGGATTATGATCACGCCATCCAAGATTTCGAGCAGGTGCTGGCGAAAAATCCCAACGATCCGTTCGCCATTAATCATCTGATTACGGCCGTGCTCATTCGTGAGCTGTACCACATGGGAGCGATGAATACCGGGGAATATGCCACCAACAGTTTCATCGGCCAGCCCCATCATCCCGCTGACCCCAAAGCCAAGGAGCGCATCAAGCAGCTGGTCGACCGGGCAGAAGGCATCGAGGAACAACGTCTGAAGCAGAACCCCAGGGACATCGATCTGCTGTATGCGCGCGGGGTGACCAGGGCACAATTTTCTGTCTACACGGCATTGATCGAGCGCGCCTGGTTTTCGGCTTTGCGTAATGCCGTTGGTGCCCGCCACGACCACGAAAAGGTGCTGGAACTCGACCCGAACTACACCGACGCCAAATTAGTTGTGGGGGCGCACAACTATGTGACCGGCAGCCTGCCTTGGGGCATCAAGGTGGCGGTTTCGATGGTCGGCCTGAGCGGCAACAAGGAAAGAGGCTTCAAGGATCTTTACGAGGCGGCGAATTCCAGCGGTGAAACCAGTGTAGACGCCAAGGTAGTGCTGATGCTTTTTTTGCGGCGGGAACGCCGTTATGACGAGGCAATCAGAATCGCGAGAGAGCTGATTCCGGCATACCCGCAGAACGGACTGTTCGCCTTGGAAGAGGCCAACCTCTTGCGCGCGGCAGGCAATACCAATGCCGCCGCTGAGAAGTACCGGGCAGTCTGGCAGGCCGGACTGCAAGGGCGATATCCCGGCTTGCACTATGAAATGTCCGCTGTCAGCCTGGGCGATATGTTACGCGGTCAAAAGGATTACGCCGGCGCGGCTGCGGCCTATGAGCTGGTGAACCAGCTTTCTAAGCCGGACAACGAATTGCTGCAAAAAGCAAACCTCTCGGCGGGAGAGATGTACGACGTCATGAATCATCGTGATCTGGCAATGAAAAAATACGAGGCGGTGATTGCTGCAAACAGCGGCACTCCTCCCGCTGAATCGGCGAGAAAGTACATGAAAGAGGCGTACCGCAACGAATAGCCTGAACGGCATTGGAACGTTTTGTCCCGTGCATCCGTATCTTTCCATGGAGGACAGCCATGTATTGCAATCAGTGTGGTAAGGCAATTCCCGACGACGCTCGAGTCTGCGCCTATTGCGGCGCCAGAATCGGCGTGGCTGGATTCAAAAAAGAACTGGTTCGTCCCCGCAACAATCGCCGCATTGCCGGGGTGTGCGCGGGCTTGGCTGAGTACCTGGGACTGGATATCACGCTCATGCGTCTGCTCTGGGCTATCATCAGTGTCATGACCGGCATCTTTCCCGGCCTTATCGCCTACATTGTCGCCTGGGTAATCATGCCTGAGAGCAATGAGACGATGCCTGTCCCGGCAACGCAACAGCAGGTGACACACAGCTAAATTTTCCGAGTTGAAAGCGTGCTGGTTCGCTATTTGCGTCAGCACCAGAATTGCTGCGACAGCCGGTCTCTGGCCGGCGCGTCCGTCTCCTGGCTTAACGGTTCCGCCAGCTCCCACGCATTCTTGTACGAAATCCTGAAGTCCATCCCGTTTCTGCATCCAAGCAAACTCCATGCACTGGATGTACCACACGATCCGCGACGTGCTCAGTTCCTGGGGCTACTGGGCTGTCCTGATCGCACTGCTTGCGGAGAGTGCCGGCCTGCCACTCCCTGGTGAAACCGTCCTGGTTTTCGCGAGTTTTCTGGCTCACAAGGGTGGTGCACTGAGGATCCAATGGGTCATCCTCGTCGGGGTGGCTGCCGCGGTTCTGGGTGACAATTGTGGGTTCTTTCTCGGGCGGCACTTTGGCAAGACGCTGATTCGCTGGGCGAAGCATTTGTTGCATCTCGACGATGAGGATATCGGCGCAGCCAAAGATCTCATTCGGGGGCATGGCGGCCGCACAGTTTTCTTCTCCCGATTCATTTTCGGGCTGCGTACCATCGCAGGCCCAGTCGCGGGCAGTCTGGAGATGGATTGGAAGAGATTCTTCAAATTCAATGTGCTTGGCGCCGCGACTTGGGTGACAGTCATGGCATTCGCGGGCTTTGCATTTGCCAATGAGTTCGACACTTTGCTCGACTACATTGAAAAAGCGAGCTGGGCATTGGCTGGCGGCTTATTCCTTCTCGGTTACCTGCTCTGGCGCCGTCAGAAACATCGTTTTAAGGATCGGCAGCAGCAGAAAGCTGCCTGACGTCACCAAAATGGAACGTCGATAGCACTTCTGTGTTCCACAAAACCGCAAGTGAAGTGGTAGCTTACTCAGAATTCAGAAATGAGTTTGTGACGGGGCTCGCCGTCTCGCGCTTCAAGTATGCAACCCTGACGCGCCGCGCCACTTCCGGTGCTGCCCTTGCCGTGTAATCGGGCCCGACTGCATATCTGCAGTTACCAAAGTGTATTCATGGGCGAGAGAAGAGACAAAGCTGTTAGGTCTCTCGACCAGTCCGCGGCTGTCGACCATAATCAAACCCGGTGAATGGGATTTTGAAAAAACGGATTTTTGTCTTATCAGCCTTGATGACGCTAAGCCTGGGCTTGCTTACCGGTTGTGCGGGTGTTTCAGCAAACACATCGGCGGCACAGCAAAACTCCTCCGGCGGACAATTGTCGGTGTCCCCTGCCACCTTGAGTTTCGGGAACGTCGCCGTGGGCAGCAGTTCTTCGCTCACCGGCACATTGACGGCCAACAATGCGGACGTTGCGCTTTCATCCGCATCTTGGTCGGGGTCCGGTTATGCAATCACGGGTATCACATTCCCGGTGACGGTTTCCTCCGGTAAGTCGGTCAGCTACACCGTCAGCTTCACCCCTGCTTCGGCGGGAAGCGCACCCGGAAATATTTCCTTTGTAAGTGATGCTTCGAACTCACCCGTTACGGAAACATTCACTGGCACTGGAACGCAACTCAGTTCCCACAGCGTAGATCTCTCGTGGAATGCGAGCACGTCAGTTGTGGCCGGATACAATCTTTACCGCGGCACGCAGCCGGGAGGCCCCTTCTCCAAGTTGAATTCCTCGCTTTTGCCGGGCACGAGCTTTACAGATGCCGCCGTCCTTTCCGGCACCACGTACTACTATCTTGCCACTGCCGTTGACGCCAACAATCTTGAGAGCGCCTATTCGAATCAGGCAAGCGCGGTAATCCCGTAACTCAGGTCAGTTGGGATTGCTGTTTCCGGGCGGCTTGAATTCGGGTGACACCTGCCCACCATAGAATCGCACGACGTATGCTGCGACTTGCGCGATAGCCTCGTGCAGCGCGGAGGTGCTTCCGCGATGATGTCCCGTAAACACCACCAGCACAATGGGCTGACCGTTCACCCACAGGACGCCTGCATCGTTTGCGATGAACGGCTGTCCGTCCCCCGTCTTGTGAGCGATCCTGACATTCTCAAGGTAGCGCGGGAACCGGTCGTTCACCTGCTGCTTTTCCATAACCCCTAGAATTAGATCGCTGGCGTTCTTGGACACCAGTTTACCCGTCGCCATCATCTCCAGCAGGCGTCCGATTTCGCTCGTTGTACTGTGACCGAAGTAAATGCCAGCGTCGTAGATGGTGTGACCAAACGCCGCCTGTACCTGCTGATCGCTGTAGCGACCGAACGGGAAATTCACGGTTTGGTCGCCGGTGGCGTTGCGATAACTCGGATCAAGGGTCCCCAGCCAGGTACGGTCCCAATCCAGATCTGAGAACTGGATAGAAGTCTTGGTCAGCCCGAGGCTACGCATGTAATCGGTCACATTGTCTCGCCCGACCTTGTCGGCCAGCACATCGGTGGCTTCGTTGTCGCTGATAATGATCATCAGTGTGAGTAGATCCTGGACCGAAGGTGTCAATCCGGGTTGCAGCGCGGAAAGAACACCGGAGGGCAGACGCTCATTTCCAGCAGTCAGGGGAATCCGGTCGCTCAATGAAAACTTGCCCGCTTCCACCTGGTGCATGACTTCGGCAGCGATGGCCAGCTTGATCACGCTGAAGGTCTCGAACACCTTGCCTGAGTCGAGAGTGATTTCGTCGCCAGTTGCCAGGTTCTTCATGTAAACAGACATGTCGCCAGGAAATCGGCCGCGGATCTGGTCCAGCCTGCTTTGCAACAAGGCAAGGGCGTTACTGGTCGACGCACCTAGCTGCGAATTCAGCCCCGCGAGCAATTGCGTGTTCTGCTGTAACGCCTGCTGAAGAATTTCCGCTTGCCGGCGAGCCGTGGACCAGTCCTGCTTTTCAACCGCTTCGGTCAATCCGGGTAACTCGAGATGGGCGTAGGTGTAGCGCGCTCCGTAAAGCATGTGCTTGAACCAGGGTCTGCCGGGAATGCCGTCGGGATTAAGCCAATTGCGCTCGACTTTCATCATGCCTTGGTTGAGCGCCTCAACCTGCGTGGGCGACAAAGCTCCTGCTACAAGCGCCTGCTGAACAGATTGATTGAGCCGCGCGCCCGCCGCCGCAAAACGGTCGATGCCGTCCAGTACGGGATTGAGATCAAGCTGGCTTAAATCCTTGCCCTTGGCGAGATCGTGTACAAAGTCACGAATATTGTTTCCGTAGCTGCCAAAATCGAACGGCAGGACGTCAGAATTGGCGAGCCTCAGGGCGAGCACTCCCCACAGTTGCGACATAAGCGTGTGATAGCGGTAACCGGGGTCGCCGAAGTGATTCATCCAGTAAAAATCGTCATACATGGAGTGGTAAACGCCATAAGGACCTTCGAAACTGAGGCCGAAGACGGGCATGCCGACGAAATTCAAAAACACGGTGTGGTCCGAACCGCTGCCAATGCGCGTGTCGGGCAGCGTGTAGTCGGTCACTTGACCGGTGTCCTTTGCCTCAGCTTTTTTGCGCAATGCTGATTGACGCCAGGCCTCGTACAGCGACTTACCTGAGGGATCCTGCAGGGACTGTGTGGTCTGCACCAGCATGGGCGCAAGCGAGGCTACAGCACTGCCTTCGAAATCGGGGCCGGAGGTTGACGAGTCCACATTGATATATGCGACTGCCTTCTTTTTCAGTTCATCGGCAAATTCCTCTCCCCACTCCGTAGACCCTGTGAGGCCGACCTCTTCGCCATCCCAGCTGCAAACTACCAGCGTGCGCCGTGGACGAATTCCGTCTTTCAGCAATTGCCCCAGGGCGCGCGTCATCTCCATCATCGACGCGGTTCCGCTGCTCGGATCAACGCCGCCATACACCCAGGCATCGCGGTGATTGCCGAGAACCACCCACTCCTCCGGCAATTCTGATCCGCGTATGCGCGCTTCCACTACGTAATAGGGCTTAACCGAATTGTCCATCTGGATCTTTATATGGACTCGCGCCTGCTCACCCCCCAGGTGATATTCGATCGGCAACCCGCCTTGCCAATCGCGGGGGGCGAGAGGACCACCCAGGTTTTCCAGCAATGGCTTCGCGTCTTTCCAGGAGAGCGGGAGAGCCATGATTTTGGGTACGGATACGGCTTGGCTAAGCGGAATCCGCTTCGCGCCGGGGACGCTGGCCCAGCCCGGAGTGAGCGGATCGCCGGGAACCATGAAGTCATAAGTGATTGCACCGCGCTGGATATGGCTCTCTGGCCCCCACGGACCATCGGGAAATGTTTTGCCCTTCTTGTAACCATCTTCGGCCGGGTCGCTGTATACCAGCATCGCAGCGGCGCCCTCTCGCTGTGCGGTAAGCGCCTTGAATCCACGGTAGCTATAGGGATTCGAGTAGCGGACCAAAACGATCTTGCCTTTCACCTCAACGCCGTTCTTGCGCAGCAAGTCGTAATCTTCGGGATTTCCGCTATGCGCGTACACCACGGGAGCAGTGATCTCGCCGGAAATCGACATCCCTGTCCACGCTGGACTCACCGCCGCGTTCTTAGTGTCGTCGTCCACTGCATAGGGTTCCTCGCGCAGTGAAGCTCGATAGCGAACCGGCACAACCATCTCCAGGAAGGTGCTCTTCGGCGCGGTGCTGTAGACGTCATATCGACGCAGGACGATGTCCTCAAGTCCTTGCTTGCGCCACTCGTCAGCTATGTAGTTCGCCAGATCGTTGTTTCGCTTCGAGCCCGCCAGGTGCGGCTCTGAAGTGAAGATGCGGTGTTGCCGCTTCTCCTCCTCAGGCTTGGGAATGACTTTGAACTTGTCTTCCACCGCGTGTTGGCGCGTGGCTGATTCCGGCATAAAGCCCGAAATCGTCTGTCCCCAGATTTTCGAGGACTGGAATGACAATGACAAAGTAAGAAAAAGCCCAACTAGCAGAAGTGTTTTGCGCGTCATTTTTCAAGGCCCGATTCGTGGAATGAGAGAAGCGCGAGATTATACCAATATGGCGGAAGCCCAGCGTGCGGCTCCAAAGCTCCAAAGCCACCGGGGTATTTGTTTTCCAAAGCAGCTGAAATGCATTTTGGGTGAACTGCTGTGCGCTTCAATTCTTCTTGGCAAGTTGCTGCGCGCTTGCAGGGTCCTTCAGTTCGGCGCGATAGCGGGCCGCCTGATCGGGTTGCTTTAAGGCCTCGTACTCGTCACCCAGATCTTTGCGCGCCATCTGCAACCACTTCAGGGTCGGACTGTTCTGCTGGATCAAGATGTCGTAGCCGGCATGGCTTTCTGTCTCTGCATCCGCATAACGGCGCTCCGCGAGAAGAGTGTTTCCTAGTCGCACGTGCCCAATCCCGACGTTCAGGTGATTGGGAGCGAGCGTGCTCTCGTAGCGCTGAAGTGCATCTCGGAAGAGCATCTCGGCCCGGGCGTATTGTCTCTGCTGCGCGTACACGCCGGCGAGATTCGAAAGCGCAATGCTGATCAGGTAATGTTTGTCATGGTAGACGGTGCGGTAAATGTCAACTTCCCGGCTGAAATCGCGCGCAGCCTCGTCCAGCTTTCCCTCTCGGATCGCCACCTGGCCCAATTCATTGAGAGCATAGGCGACCCGCGGATGAACCGGTCCGTAGACATGCTCCAGAATTGCCAGCGACTGTTGCAGCAGAACTGCCGCTTCTTCAAATCGTCCCTGGTACGTGAGCGACTGCCCGACGATTGTCATTGTGTCGGCTGTTTCGGGGTGGTCTTTGCCATACCATGACTGGACAATATCAAGCGCTTGCCGGTTCAGGTGCTCCGCTTCCACATACTGGCCACGTTGGAATTGAATTTCCGCGAGGTTGATCAGGGTGTCGGCGACCAGGGGATGACGGTCCCCGTAAACCTCTCTCTGGATGGCCAGCACCCGGTGATTGAGCGACTCCGACTGCGCTAGGTTGCCGGCGTAAAATTCTGTATTCGCCAGCTCTGATAGGCTGCCCGCAAGATCCTGCGGAGGAACCCCCGGCTGCGATTCGAGTCGCACCGCCTCTTCCAGCACAGGTATAGCCTGCTGGTATCTGCCTCGGCCCTCGAGCACTTTCCCAAGTATGAGAGTTGCCTTCGCGATCGAGCGATGACCGCTTGGCAGCTTCCGTTTCTCGATCCCCAGGCCTTGACGCACCAGGCGCTCGGCTTCGTCAAACTGCGCTTGCGCTTCCCGCAGATTGCCCAGCGCCACCAGGCTCGCCGCAACTTCAGGAGTGCCTTCGCCGGCATAACGCTTCTGCTGCTCAAGAGCTGAACGCAACAGTGAGTCCGCTTTATCAAACTTGCCGAGCTTTTGGTATATCGCCCCGAGGCTCTGGTACAGCTCCGCCTGGATTTTAGGATCGCCGTTCAGGGTCTTGGCTTCCTGCACGCCACGATCCAGGAGAGTGACCACCTTCAGCGAGTCGGACGGCCCCGCGGCTTCATCGCCCCCCTGGAACAGGTTGGTCATGAATTGCTGAATTCTCTCGGTGCGGGCTGCCTCAGCCAAAGCTTCGTTTTTCGCGGTTGCAAGTCGAAAAGTGAAGAAACTCACCAGCCCGACTACCGTGGCCAATACCATGGCCGCGATTGCAACCCCGCGTTGGTTGCGCCGCATGAACTTGCCAACCCGGTAGCGCAAGCTGTCGGGACGAGCTTCCAGCGGCTCTGCATTCAAGTAGTGATCGATGTCGCGCATCAAGGCTTCCACCGATCGGTAACGTCTCCCGACGTCTTTGTGCATCGCGGTCAGGCACAGCACATCAAGGTCTGCCCATGCCGAGTTGTTCTCGGACGACTGTCCGACGCCGTCGGCCATTACTGCCAGAGAGGGTTTCTCCGGCTCATGCTCCGTGATAACTGTCGCTGCCTCGGAAGGAGTCAGGTTGCTTAAGTCGAATGGAATGTGGCCGGTCAGCAACTCGTAGAGGATCACTCCCAGCGAGTAAACGTCTGTGCTGATGCCGACGCGATCGCCCCGGATCTGCTCTGGCGCGGCATAGGCCGGAGTCAACAGTCGCAGCCCGGTCATGGTCTGTTCGACCGGCGTATCGATGTCCTCCAATTGCTTGGCTATGCCAAAATCGAGCAGCCGAACCGCAGTGTCGCTTTTCACCAGGATGTTGGACGGTTTCAGATCGCGGTGAATGACCGCATGACTATGTGCGTACTGCACGGCTTCGCAGACTGACCGGAACAACTGTAGCCGCTCTTCAATGGAACACTGGTATGTGCGGCAATAGTCCGTCAGGCGCATGCCCTCCACATGCTCCATGGCAAACCAGGGAGTGCCATCGGGAAGCACGTCAGCGTCGTAGATCTGGGCGATGGAGGGATGATTCAGTTGCGCGAGAGTGCGCTGTTCACTTGCAAAACGCTCGCGCCGCGCCGGAGACAGCCACGCGTCCCGCAGAACTTTGATCGCGACTTTGTTGCCCAGATCCGGGCGTTCGGCAAGGTAAACAACTCCGCTGCCGCCCTCGCCGAGCACTCTCAGGATGCGATAGGGCCCGAACTGTTGCAACGGTGACGTGGGGAGCGAGGCTGCGTCGAAGGTCTGCTGCGCCAGCTCCGCCAGGTTACGATCCAATAACGAGCTCGTGCCGGCATCTTGCTCCAGCATCGCCGACACTTCGGCTAGTAATTCCTGGTCATTGCCACACGCAGTTGTAAGGAATCGAGCTTGCTCTTCGGGCGGCAGGTCCGCTGCTTCGTGAAACAGGTTCTGAATTTGCCCCCAGCGAACGGCATCCATGGTTCGGTTCCAACTGATACCTGGGCCCGAAAGTAATTACTGATTCCGGCGAAGTTCCTGTCCCAACCACGCCTTTGCGGCGCGCCAGTCGCGAAGTACGGTCGCAGGCGACATGCCCATCAATTCTGCGATTTCATTGATCTCAAACCCGCCGAAAAAGCGCGCCTCAACGATGGCGGCCTGGCGTGGCTCGATTCGCGCCAACGCATCCAGTGCGGCATTCATGGAGAGCAACTCGTTCTCGCAGCGTACCTCGCCGATCTCCGAATCATCGAACGAGACCACTGTCGTTTCCTCTGTGCCTCCGCGCTTCTGAGAGTTCCGGCGGCGGGCTGCCTCGATCAGCAGTTGCCTCATCGCGCGGGCTGCAATGCGCTTGAAATGTAGTCGGGACGTGGCATTCACATCCGGAGATTTTGCCAGCCTTATCCAGGCCTCGTTCACCAGGGCGGTGGGATTGAGAGTGCAACACGGGTCTCCCCGTTTAACGCTCCAGGCAAGCCGGCGTAATTCCTCGTAGGCCACGCTGAACAAAGTATCGAGCGCCTGGCGCCCGCCCGGTTGTCCAGGCATGGACGGCGACTCGCCTTGGCAGCCCGTTCCAATATTTCCAGAAGCCATGACAGTTTTCCGTACTTTTTTGCGCAATGCGTGGTGAAGGACAGTACAGGTCCACGCGGCAGGTGTAGGGGAAACACCTCGATGCAATGCGGCGAATGCTATCACCGCCAACAGTTCAGCACAACCGATTTCTCTAGGCAGTCGCGGGAGGAAGACATGGAACGACGAGGCAAAGTCTTGCGCGATGCTCATCTCGGCCCCGGCCTGTTGATGGTAGACGGGCGGCAGTATCCCTTTGTTTTAGAAGGTTTGTGGAAGTCAGACGTGCCGGCCAAGCCCGGCCTGGCTGTGGATGTGGCGTTCGACCCGGAAGGCAATATCTCCGCTATCGTCGCGGTGCCCGAATCTCAACTGGCGCGGGAGCAGGCAGAACTGGCGCTGGCAGCCGCAAAAAAGGGTGGAGCAGCCCTGGCTGCCACGATGGCCGCTACCTTCGGTGTGCGAAACCTTGCCGCGGCTGGATTGCTGATGGTCTCGTGGTTATTCCTTACCTCAGCTTCCATCCGAACCCCTCTGGGCTCGTGGGACTTCACCTTCTGGCAGCTCCTGGGTTACTTGAATGTCGGCAACTCCTTTGAGTTGCTCATGGAAGGTGGACGTCACAGTCCCGGGACTGGGCTCTACGGCCTGCTCGCATGGCTCGCTATTGCCGGTCCTTTCATTCATCACGTGTGGAACGATCGGCGCGCTGTTCTGGGCGGACTTCTGCCCCTGTTCTTCCTTCTCGGTGCCGGTATCGCGATTCGAAGCGCATTCCGCAGCAGCTTCGGCCCGGCCGGAACGGGATCCGATTTCGCCGTGTTGATGGAGCAAGCCCGTGACGAAGCTATGCGAGGTGTGTCGCTGGGCTTTGGAGCTTACTTGTCTTTGTTTGTCAGTCTTTATTTCGCAGGAGTAAGCCTGAAGCGCTTTTTCGTTGCTACGGCAGGGAAGTACGAGCAAGAAACACAGTCGCGCCAAGCGGCTGCTTGAAGTGGTGATCGGGGTCGAGGGGAACAAAATTTTCGGAGGAGATGACGTATGAACTGCAGAGGAACCTGGAGTATCAGACTATTTACGTTGGCAGCCGCAGTATTGGTTTCAGTCGCGGGCAGCTTCGCGCAACAGCAGGCCGCACCCGCGCCCCAGCAGCAGAGTGGGCAACAGACCACAACCCAACCGGCAGCCCATCAAGGCTTTTGGCAAAGGATGAAAGCGGCCGCCCAACAGCAAGTTCAGACCGAGCAACAGAATGTGCAGAATGTCACTGGCGCCGCGGCGCAACAGGTAGGACAAACTGCACAGCAAGCGGGCCAGATGGGCAGCCAGATGGTCCCAGCCACATTGAAATCCCCGTGTGGAAGTCTTCCTGGTGGGAGCAATGCGGCAGGCGGAAACTTGGCGCAAGCAAGCTATAGCGGCGGATCTTGTGGAGGAAGTGGCCGTTGTTTCGATGCCGGACCCTTCGCAGCGGAAGTAACCCAAATGACAATGAGTCAGCAGGGTTGGTGGCACATCATCCGCATGGAAGTCCATTTCCACAATGCCAGCAACCAGCCGCTCATTATTGCCTACCACGATGGAACCAGCGTCATGGTCGACAATTTGGGAAACAGCTATCAGGGAGCCGGAGGCAGCACCGGTGCCGTGCAGGGTATGGGAGTCGATCGGGGCAATTCTACCGACTCACAGTTTGTACTCGCGCCCGGACAGACCAGCAGCGCAATGTTCAGCGTGGCCCGAAGCCGGGATCCCAACCACGACGCTCTCGGAACGAACTTCACCTACAACCTGACCGTCGACGAATTGCAGCCGCAGAATGGAGCTCAAGCGCTGTTGGTTCGGCAGTACAACATGAATTTCCCGAGTCTATCGCCAGGTAACAATGCCATTACTAACGCAGCGCCTGGCGTGGCCACCAGCAACGCTCTGCCGACCGGTTCCGCGACTCCTGCCGGAGGCGCCGTTCGCACAGTGCCCCCTGCCAATGCTACCGCGGTAAGGAATGCGGCAACGACACGCGGCGTCGCTCCTGCTCCGGCTGCAACGCGCACCTCAACCGCGGCAACCGCCGTCGTCCCCGCGACTAAGGCAGCGGCAATTGGTTCGAAAGCGTCGCCGGTTCCTGCGGCAAAGGTTGCGGCTGCGCCACCCGTGAAGACGGTCGTCGTCCCAACCGCTAAGAAAACCGCGACTGATCCTCAGAGGTAATCCGCTGTAGCGTGCATCTATGAAGTTGGAAACGCGTGCCTCGCGGCGTTCTGGCTCCTCCAACCAGGATGCCGCGAAGCCTCGATGGAGGAAGGCAAACCTTTTCTGGACGAGCTTCCGTTGCCTTTAGAACGTGTACGACAGGCCAATGAGCGGCACAGGCTTGGAGTGCAAGCCAGCATCGTTCACGCGAAACAGCACGTTGGCGATGACGAGGAGATTCCCAAAGGGATTAAATTTGCCGCCCACGGCAATACTGGCTTGGTTGAGGGTTGCGGTAGAAGTTGTAATGTCGGAGTGTGATGTGCCTCCAAAGTCCACGAACGTCGTGGCCGCAATCTTCTTGGTATTGACCAGGGCCTGCCCCAGAAAATCCGCAGAAATGCTTATTCTGCGGGTCACGCCCGCGTCCACACCGGCGGAGTAGGTGATGATGTCAGGTAAATGGGCGCTGGTGTTGGTAGTGACGTCTCCTGCCAGAATAGAGTCGCCGTTTCTCTGGTATCCGAAGCTGGCATGCGGCGAAATTCTCCCGCCATAGGAAAATGTGACGAACGGCCGGAGACCCCACGTACCCGAGCCGAGGAAGTTTTTCTCATCCCCTGTAGGCGCGTGGAAATCGAGCCCAGCGGCAACGCCGATCTTTTCCCGTTTCAATACTTCGTATTTACCCCGAAAAATCACGTCGCCGATGCCGGCGGCGGATCTCTGATTAAAGAAGATCGAATGGTTCGCTGCGATGAAACTTTGCCGGGACGGGATATTCGGGTTCGTGGGATCGAATTGGTGCACACAGCATGACGGAATGTCCGTGCTGCTTTCAAAACTGTCAATGGTTGCGTTAGATGACATGCCCATACGCACATCGAGTATCGGAATTGCCACCGATACATCCAGGCGATCGGTAACTCCAATCGTGCCTACCGCGGTGACCTGGTGAACCTTCAAATCAATGCGATTTTGCGTCGCAATAATGTCCCGCTGGAACACGGGTTCACCGTCGATACAGGTGATCACCGAACCGGGGGTGCACAACGTCGACTCACTTTCGTGATGAAACACCGCCCCAAAGTTTCTGAGATTTACGCCGTCCGCCTGGTCGAAATTGAAGTACTGGTAGCTGACGCCCACGAACACTCTGTGCTTCCCAATGGTATCGGCGCGTTCTGTCAGCACGGGACCAAAGCTCTCGGTTTGCCGCGTAACCACTCCCAGCGACGGATTAAACGAGAAAATAAAACCCGAGCCAGGCGACGTGAACGGCAGTTGGGTCAGTTGCGTGCCGATCGCTGTGTTCAGAGGCGAGAAACTCTGCAACGCGGAACTGCTGAAGTGCGCGGCGTGGCTGAATCTCGCCGTCGAGAGCAGTGGCCCGCCATGGTCGGTGCCGACCAGCCCTCCGGCGCCATATACCTGCGGCACCGTGCAGATCATGTCCTTAGAGAACGTGGGAATAGTCGTGGTCTGCGTCGATGTTGCCGTGGGACACGGTCCCTGCCCCAGGCAGTACATGGAAAACAATATCAGGAAAACCAGGGCCCGAGCACTCGTGCGCAACATCCGACCCTCCCCGTGAGCTCCAGGTCAGCGAATCGATTCGATCCGCCAATTCCCCGGGACGCCCTGCAGCTTAGTTAAATTCATGACGACTTTGGCCGAACTTCTTTGGAGCTTGCCATTCAGAATGTAGCTCAGCGACTGGTTAAACCTTACTATCGCATGATCGTTTTCGATATTCGGCTGACCAGTCAAGTCGTAACTCAATGTCACGCTGCTCGCGTGCTTGAAGAAGTCGCCTACACCTTTCATCTGTTCGCCAGTCATGCCCGGCCAGATCTGCTGTAGCTCCCCGATATCTTGCTGCTGGTATGCCTTCTGATATCGGCTGAGTATCTGCATGACGGCTGCCTTCTCGTCAACCGCCGGCGGAGTGGTGGTATGCGGTTCGGGCGACCGCGCCACTGTAGCGGGTCGGCCAAGCTCATCGGCAATTTTTCGCGCTTCCTCTGCGTGTTTGCCATTGGGAAAAGATTGCAAGTATGAGCGGACGCTTGTGAGATCGTTTCGCCCGACTCGTTGCCACGCCAAATCGTCCAGCTTGGAGACGGCTCTGTCGTGGTACGTTCCCGCGGGACTTCTTGCGATGAAGCTTTGCAAGGCCGCTGGATCGCCACTGTTCTCTACCGATTGCCAGTCGGCCTTGGCGATCTCCGAATCCGCCTGCTTGGCATATCTTCCCGCAGGATACCGGCTCAAATAATCCCGATACGCTCCAAGGCTCTTGCTGTCAGAGGCTCGCTCCCAATACAAATCCTCCAGTTTGCGTTGTGCCTGGGGCGCAAGCTGGCCATTTGGATACTGGCTCAAGAACCTGCTGAAATCCTCGACGTTGCGAGAATCTTTGATATTGCGCCAGTCGCTCTCCTCCGAACTCAATTGTGGAGGCGCTTGGGGTTGCTTCAGATCACTCGCATTCAGTTGAACGGCTTGGCCGGGGGGGAAGCGTCGGGAGATTATACTCGAGCTCTGTTTTTTTGCCAGCAACTGCACCTGGTGATCGCCGGCGAGCACATCGGTCGAGAAAGTACCGCGCCGGCTCACGGTACCTTTGCGTTCTTTGTCGACTAGAACCTCCGCGCCCGGTTCAGCGCCACGAACTTCCAACCGTGACCGCTGGACAGCTTGCGTCGCGCCTGCCGGTGGTTGTTCAGCTGCAGATGGTGGAACTCTGCTGGCTTCGGTTACTGGCGTTAAAGCAAACGAGAGAGCGTTTGCTCCTTGAGGGCTTACCGATAGCGACTGCGTCGCCGTCCGATATCCCGGCAGCTCCGCTTTGACTTCATAGGTCCCAGGCGGGAGGTGGAGAGTGCATTGAGGGGTCACGCAAGCAGTGTTTGTCTGCGCGACATGGACCGAGGCCCCATTTGGAGTGCTTGTAATAGTCACCGGCATCGAGGCCGGAGCCTTATGAGCGGACTTCCAGAAAATCGTGCCTAGTATCACAAGCGCAGCAATCGCGCCGGTCGCAATGTACATCCTGATGGGCTGGCTTGTCGTTTGTGTCCGCTCGGCGCGAACCTCAGCGCTGGGAGCAGAAGTTACGTGCTCAGCAACTGCAGCTTCCTCACTGGAACGAGTGCTTTGCGCTTCCGCGGCTGCACGGGAGCGCTCCCGTGCTTCCTGTTCGCGCCTCCGCGCCTCTGCTTTCCGCCTGCGTTCTTCTTCCTGCTGCTTGCGCTGGCGCTCCTTCTCCTGCTTTGCTTCCTGCTGGCGGCGAACTTCTCTCTCACGCTTCTCGCGTGCCGCGGCTTGCTCACGCTCCCGTCGCGCACGCTCTTCAGATTCGCGGATATCTGTTTGCAAGGAACGCTTGAATTGCAGCAGCTCAGGCTGTTCGGGGAAGTCCGCCAAGCCGCGATCAATCGTTCCCATCGCCCCTTGAAGATCGCCGGCAGTGCGCAGCTTGCCAGCTGAATCCAGGATCGCGGCCAGTGCGGCTCGCCGCTTTTGTTCTTCCGCGGCAGCCCGCATCGAGCTCTCGATTTCGCCCTTACGCTTTACAAGTCGTGGCTCATTCCCGTGTTCGACAAGCGCGCGATTCACCTCGTCCAACGCACTTTCAAGATTGCCTGCGGAAATTAGGCTCTGCACGCTGGAAAGGTGCCGCGCGATAGACAGCTCGCGCTTTTCACTTTCTATTTTTTCACGAAGGCCCTCGCTCTCGGCTGACTCGCCTCCGAGGTCGATTGCTTTCGCAAGCAATTTTTCCGCGGCCGGTAACTGGGACGTCAGCTCCGAGCGCGCAGCATCGATCAAAGTGCTGACTGCTGCCCGCCGCACTTCCGGGTTCTGGCCGCCTGTTTCGATCACTCGCGTGACACGGTCGCTGCCTTGCTTGAAATCATGCGCAATGAAACTCTTTCGCGCCTCGGCAAGTAATTTGAAAGCGTTGTCCCTCTGCCGGAGGCCTTCATCCAGCTTATTCAGTAAAGTTTGCAGCTCAGAATCATCCGGGAATTCCTTCGTTGCATTCTCCAGCGCTGTGCCGGCGCTCTGAAAATCGAAAGAATCCAGAGCTGCTTGAATGCGAGCTACCAATGCTGCCTTAGCTTTGCTGCGCGCTTCTTCCTGCAACCTGTGAAGGCGTGCAAGCGAAGGCTCCAGTTCCGCGTGGCCCGCTCCCAACTTGCGGATTGCTTCCCAACTCTGAATAGCTTGGCCATACTCCTGCGCTGCTTCGTGCCCTTGCGCCTGTTTCGCGAGTGAACCCACCTGCTCGACAAGCGTGCGAGCGGAGGCCAGCTCTGCCTGAAGATGTGCGGCGTCTGGATATCTACCGAGCGCTTCCTGCAGGATTTGGACCCGCTCTTCTGGAACGGCTTCGCGCCGCAGCTGCTCTCCAACCCGTGTCAGGTAGTTTTCCCTCTCCTGGCGCTCACGCTCTTGTCGCTCACGTTCTTCCTCCTCCCTGATCGTTTGCTGCAGGATCTCCCTAAGCTCGCGGAGGCGGGAATCATCGCAAGAAGAGATTGCGGACTCGACGACCGCGAACGCATCTCTGGCGCGGCCCTCGCTCTGCAGCCGTCTGGCGTCGTTCAGGCAAGCGAGAAGTTCTTCTTCGCGTTTCGCGCTGGCAATCTTTTCGCGCAGGGCGGAGCTGAGCGTCCTGTCAGGCTCAATTTTCAGCAGCTGACCCATCAGGGTTTCAGCACCGCGCCAATCGTTGACCGCTGCCGCGTTCGCCGCTCCAGTGAGCGTCGAAAGCACGTCTTCTCGCATAATCGGATCGCGTTCGGCGAGCGCGGCGGCCTGCGAACAAGTTTCGCCACCTTCTATCCATTTGCTTTCTTCAAATTGTTTCTTCGCGGCCCGTAGCAGCTCCTCCGCGCCGGAACGCCGTTTTACCGCTTGGTCGACAGCCTTGGACAAACTGCTCAACTCACGGTCTTGCGCAAATTCTGTCCGCGCCTGCCGGACCGCTGCGCTTGCTTCCGAGAGCTGACCAGCTTCCAGCAGCTCTCGAATCTGTGCTTTGTACTTTCGCAGCTGCTCGCCTGAAGCCTTTTGCTGTAGTGCCTGGTATTCGGAACTTAGAGCGCGCGGAACAATACCCACCATGGTGCCGACCAGGCTCAGCCGGTCGAGTACGGCGCGCGGTTCACCCGCATTCATCAGCGCCCGTCCCTCGTCCAGGGCTTTTCGCAATGTCTCGGCCGCAACCTGCGCCTGGCGCTGATCGATGTCGGCGGCAACTTTGTTCAGTTCCGGAGTGCGGCCGTACGTGCGAACGCACTCATCCAGAATCGCGCGAGCTGCTTCGAAATCCTCTCGCGCCAGGCAAACGCGTGCTCGCTCCAGCGCCTCATCCACGTGCTGAACACGCTCGGCCTGCTCTTTGCACTTTTCCACCAGTTGAGTGAACTTCGAATCACGTCTGAACGAGGCCGGCTGCGCTTCCAGGTACTTCAGGGCTTCGGATGGTCGTTGACCTTGAAGCATGCTCTCCGCGTTGGAGAGAGCATCGGCAATCTGCTTCGCGTGCTCAGTGGCACTGTGCCGGGCCTGTACCAGGACAATGCGCAATTCTTCGTCGGGCGCCTGCTCCAGTGCAGCTTCTAAGAGTTCCACCGCCTTCTCGTATTCCTGGTTCTGGACGAAGGCTTGCGCCTTCTCAGCAGCGGCATCGGCAATTCGCCGCCTCCGCTCCGCTTCTTCCTGTTCCACGGCGAACTGAAGAAGATCGTTGAATTCGGCATTCTCGCCAAAATCAGATTGTGCTTCTTCCAGTACTCGGATCGCATCGCCAAAGCTTTTCCGTCGCAAACACTCTTTGGCCCGCTGCACGTAGTCCGCCTTGCGGGCTTCTGAGCGCTGGCGTTCCAGTGCCTCGCGCACCACCGCCAGCAGCGACTCCAGGTGCGCATCTCCACCTACCTTTTGTTGTGCTGCCTGCAACAACTGCAGGACTTCTTCGGTGCGGCCCGTCTCCATCAGCTTGCGGGCTTCCGCCAGTTGCTGGTCGATAAAGCGTTTACGCTCGGCCATCGAGCGCTGTTTGTCGGCAAGTTCCTTCAGCTTTTGCAGGCCGCGGTCTTCCGGAAATTTTTCCAGGCCCTCGCCCGCCCTGCGGCATGCGCTTTCAAAATCCTCCTGGTCGAGCGCCTCTTCGATACTGTGCTTGACTGCTTCCAGTTCCTTCCGGCGGCGCTCCTGCTCACGCGCCGATGAGGCCGCTGTAATCAGGGTCTGCAGGTGGGGAGCGGCCGGATCCAGTTCTTCCGCTCTGCGCAGCGCCTCGAGCGCCAGGGTGAAGTGGCGGGAAGCAATTTCTTTTCGCGCTTCTTCGATCAGGCTGGTCACCTGTCGCCTGCGCACCCGCTCTGCCCAGTCCCGTTGGATTGCGCGATGGAGTGCTTTCACCTGGGGATCGTCAGGTGCAATTGCCAAAGCCTCTTCAATGGCCTGGTTCGCTGAGTCGAGCTCGCCTTGTTGATGAGCAGTTTCGGCGCGCTGGAGAACGCGATGTAGTTGCTCGGCGTTGGCCTTCGCCTTCTCTACCTGGCCGCGAAGTTCCTGGAGCTCGGGATCGGTGGGATGCAAGTCCAGAGCCTTCTGCACCAGGCTCAGCGCAGGAGCGTACTGCTCACGTTCCAGGGCATCCTGCGCTTGCTGCCGGAATTGCCGTACCTGCTCCCCGACTTCCTGTTCCTGAATTCGCTGCTGGATGACTCGTAACAACTGCACTGCTTTGGTGTTGTGTCGATCCATTCTCAGGATCTGCAGCACGTGCTCTTTTGCGTTCACTAGCTCGCTGCGGGACAGCAGTTCCTCGGCTTCATTTACGTATCCGCCCAGCAACTCCTGCTGAATTTGCTCTCGCACCTGGCTCAGGTCGAACGCCAGGTCATCGACCGAGCGGTAGCGGTCGTCCTGGCTCTTAGCCAGCGCTTTCAGAATGATGTGTTCCAGTTCAGTGGGACAAGAATGCAGGGATGTTGACAGCGGCGCCGGGGGCTCATGAATTATCTTCAGAAGGGTGGCAGCCGGAGTTTCACCCTCAAACGGCAGTGTGTTCGTAAGCAGCTGGTACAGAACTACACCCGTTGCAAAGATGTCAGTCCTGGCATCGACTTGCTTTCCATTAATCTGCTCCGGAGCCATGTAGGCCAAGCTCCCGATGAGCTGCCCCGTTCGGGTCACCGTCCTATCGCCGATGTGGGCAATGCCGAAGTCGACGATTTTTACTCCGCCGTCCTTCAGGATCATGATGTTGCCGGGCTTGATATCCCGGTGGACGATCCCTTTCTGATGGGCGTAGGACAAGCCTTCGCAGACTTCCGCAATGATGTTGATTTTCGTTAGCAGGGTTGGCGAGCGCTTCGACGAGATGATGGCATCCAGGCTCTCGCCTTCCAGGTACTCCATGACCAGGTACGGGCTCCCATCCTGATCGCCCAGGTCGTACACCGTGACGATGTTGCGATGGTGAAGGCTTCCGGTGGATTGTGCTTCGCGATAGAAGCGCTTCAAGAGGTCCGGGTGATCGGCGTAGTCGACGGTGGTCATCATTTTGATGGCAACCGCACGATTCAGGAAGGGATCGTTGGCCTTGTAGACAATGCCCATGCCTCCTTTTCCGAGGACATCGACGATGTCGTATTTCCCGATTTTGCTGGGACGATTTACGCCCATACAGAACCCACGGTCTAGCCCGGCAGCGGAGGCCGCGCAACACACCTGCTAGTCAATATTGCGATTGCGGAAACAGCGCCTGAGGGCGCGAACCCATCCTGGCCTTCATTGCCGTCGGCAATGCGGCGAGCCCTGAGGGAAGTACTGGCCCGGTTCCAACACCCCACCAGCCTGACATTGTAGCGCAATGAGGCTTCAGAATCCGCAGGATAGCGCAGCCAGGGTACCTGGTTATCGTTTGTTGTGAAACAGATCTCAGCGTGAACGCTTATACACGTATAACCTGCCGACCGGCGGTTGTAGTTGATTGCCTGAGCCAACGTAAACCGTGCCATTCACAACGACTGGAGAGGACGACACTACCGGCTCGTTCTGGGTAAATAATTGCGTAATGGGCAAGCAGAAAGAACTACCACAACCGTTAGCATTGAAAACCATCACCATGCCATTGTTCTCACTCACGTACACAAGACCGTTCGCGATCGCCGGCGCGGAAACGATGGCGGCCTGGGCTCCATTGGCCTGTCCTCGCCACAACGGTTGACAGGTGGAACTCCCGCAACCGCTTGCTTTGAATGCATAAAGCAAATCGTCGTCCGATCCTACGTAGACCACGCCATTCGCCACTGATGGCGAAGACTCAATGAATGCCCCAGTCTTGCCTTTCCATAGTGGCTGACAAGCGGCTAGCCCGCATCCTGAAGCGTCGAACGCATAAAGGTTGCTGTCAAAAGATCCTATGTACACCACCCCGTTCGCCACGGCAGGACCCGATTCCACAATCGAACTTCCAGCTTGTCCCGTCCACAGCGGCGAACAAGAACTCGCGCCACAACCGTTCGCTGCGAAAGCATAAAGCTTGCCGTCCTCCGATCCTACGTAAACGACGCCCTGGGCAAATGCCGGAGAGGAGGTAATCTGCCCGCCTGTCGGGCCGACCCACACCGGATCGCAACTCGAAGTTCCACAACCTCTGGCTGCAAAGGCGTACAGGTTGTGATCGGTTGATCCTACGTAAATCACGCCGTTTGCCACCAGCGGCGAACTCTCCAGGATTCCTCTGCCTGTGCTGCCCGTCCACAATGGTGCGCAGGTGGGCTGACCACAGCCCTTCGCCGGAAACGCGTAAAGTTTGTGATCGGCGGAACCTATGAAAACTGTTCCATTGAACACCGCAGGAGAGTTAACGATGTCGTTGCCGGTTGACCCACTCCACAGGGGCGAACACGTTGCCTGCCCACAGCCGTTTGCGTTGAATGCATACAGATTTCCATCGAATGAACCGATGTACACAACCCCATTGACAACCGCCGCTGAAGAGAAATCGACCAGGTCTCCCATGAGTCCCTGCCACGCTAAAACCAGGAACTTTGCATTGTCCTTGCTGATGACATTCTCGAATGGATTAACTCCCGTGCGCGATGGAAAGTTCTTGAACTGCGCCCAGTTGCTCTGAACCGTAAAAACCGCCGACGCAATGCTTCGGCTCGCCTGGCCAATTGCCTCAACGGTGTGCTCGCCAGGCGCAGTCGACCGCGGTACTACCAACGTCTGAGCAATCGTCCCGGTGTTCCCGGCATTCGTCGACAGCATGATTACAGAATCAAAGGAGACTTCCACTACTTCGTTCGGCGAGAATCCGCCGCCAACTAGCGTAATCCTTGTCCCCGGATCGCCGGCAACGCGCGATATTGAGAGCGATGCGGCAAAACTGATTTGGCTGACGAGCAAAACGGATGTGATGATGGCTTGCGATGACAATGCTGGGAGGCGCCAGTATCGCATGGCTCATCTCCTGGGCTGAAAAAATTTTTACAACGACCCACGATATGAGATTTCTCCATGACCCATGTCTCCGAATCGTCAGTAAATTGTAAAAAGCCATGTGCATTGCTTTCCCCGGCCTCGCGGCTGGAACTTTCGTATTCAGCCGGGAGGCTCCCGACGCAAAAAGGCCTGAGGCGAAACACGATGTAAACTAGCCTCGCGATTAACCGCTGCCACGCCACGGCGCCAGAACTTCGATGACCAGTAAACACATCTCTCAAAGCTTTTATTGGTGCCTTCGTGCGATGCTCTTGCTCCTGTTGGTTTCCCTTAAGCCAGCTTGGAGCGTTGAGCCTCCCGCGATGGAGCCGGTCAAACTTGGACGCCCCCGAGGCATTTCTGCAAGCATCTTGCAGGCGGTCAATCATGACGGGGTTCTCGTTTACGCATACTGGGACGATCGCAAGATGCCGATTTTCGAAATTTTTCGCGCTAATTCCGTGACAGTGCAGCCTGGCCCGGCATCGAAGGCCGACCAGGTGCAGGCGCATCTCAGGCCCGGAACTTTCGTCGGCGTAATCCATCTTCTGCCCACCGCAAACGAAGACTATCGTGAGGATTCGCATTATCAAAAGCTGAAGGTGGGCTACTACACGATGAGATATGGCTTGGCCCCTGACCTCGATGAGGACAATCCCTCCGAAGTCGAGCAAGTCGTATTCCTTACTCCCACGGACTATGATCGCAGTCCCGCCCGAATCCGCGACGAAGGCATGTTGCTTCGCCTGAGCCGAAAGGCATCACATACAAACCGGCCTGCCGTCATGAACCTGGCAACGGTGGACGAGACCCGCAATGACGAATTCACGTTGCGGAATGACGATTCCGGCGCGAGCATCCTCCAGCTAAAGCTGCCCTCCAAAGCCAAGCCCTACGCGCCCTCCAAAGAAATGCCGCTTGCGATCACCCTCGTAAGCCCTGGTCCGGGCGAAGAAGAATAGCTCTCGCAAAATCGCAACTTCTTGCAACATTTTCGCTGGTAATTGTTCGAAAAACGTCCTCGCCTTCTAAAGCTTGCCCAAGCGCTCGATGAGCGTTGACAACGCGTGTGAAAGCAAGTAAGCTCCGCCCGTTGTCATCAGCTCAATGCTTGCGTCGTAACTGCCGGTTCGTCCTGTAGGACTTCCCCGAGGAGTAGAGATAATGAGGAAGGCTCTGAGCTGCCTTAAGCTCGCCGCGCCTTTGCTTTGCATTCTCGTGATCGATGTGGTTTCGCTACGTGCGCAACCGTCGAACGGCAAGGCTCAAGACATCACCAGCATCAATCATTTCGTCTTCATCATCCAGGAAAATCGCAGCTTCGACAGCTACTTTGGCACGTTCCCAGGGGCGAATGGGGCTACCACTGGGACGATTTCGACCGGCCAGGTTATTCCCCTTAGTCATTCGGGCGACCAGTTGCCGCGCGACCTGCATCACGACAGGGGCGGTGCCATGCAGGCCATCGACAACGGACGAATGGACAGGTTCGACCTCATCAACTCATCCACGGCTCCATGCAATTTCGCTGGAGACTATGCCTGCTTTTCGCAACTCTACCAGCAGGACCTGCCCAACTACTGGACCTATGCCACATCGTTCGTCCTCTCGGACAATACATTTTCCTCGTTAACCGGAGCCAGCTTTCCCAACCATCTTTACACCATTGCCGCCCAAGCCGGTGGCACAGTCGGTAATCCCATGGTCGGGCAGATAACCCAGAACGCTTGGGGATGCGACTCGGGAGCGGATACCACGGTCGCCGTGCTGGACGATGAAGGTAACCCTTCTTACGTATTCCCGTGTTTTGACTTCACAACCTTGGCGGACAGTCTGCAGGGCGCAGGCCTGAGTTGGAAGTACTACGCTGCCCAGCAGAATGTACCCGGTTATCTTTGGTCGGCATTCGATGCCATCAACCACATTCGCAACACTTCGTTGTGGACAACCAACGTGGTTTCCAACGATCAATTCGTGACGGACGCGCTTGCCGGAAACTTGCCCGCCGTGAGCTGGGTGACACCTTCTCAGTTGGGGAGCGAGCATCCTCCCGGCAGCACATGCGCGGGAGAGAACTGGGTCGTGAGCTTGGTAAACGCGGTGATGCAGGGTCCAGACTGGAACTCCACTGCGATTGTGGTTACATGGGACGATTTTGGTGGCCTATACGATCATGTCGCGCCCCCGTCGGTTGACCAATTCGGGCTTGGGCCTCGCGTGCCGCTATTGGTGATCTCTCCTTATGCCAAGCAGAGCGGCGGCAAGGGATACATCTCCCATGTCCAACTTGAGTTCTCTTCATTTTTGAAGACGGTGGAAGAGCGCTTCGGTTTACCGGCGCTCACGGATCGCGACGCCAACATCAATGACCTGCTTGATGCTTTCGACTTCACGCAAACCCCTTTGCCGCCCATGGTTCTGACGGCGCGTCAATGTCCCGTGCTGTCGACTCAATCATTGACTTTTCCTACGACCAAAGTCGGCGTCGTCAGCGCTGCGAAAGTTGTCAATGTTACGAACTGGGGAACCGGTCCCATGACGGTGTCGAATGTAGCAGTCTCTGGACCGTTCACCATAGTGAATGGCTGCAAGAATCCCGTCATCTCCAATCACGCTTGTAAGGTGAACGTTAGCTTTGCACCAAAACAGTCGGGGCCGCAGACCGGAACCCTGACCGTGACAGATACCGGCCCGGGCAGTCCGCAAGTACTGACCATGAGCGGCATGGCAAGCAGCATTACTCTCTCGCCCGCCACGGTGAGTTTCGGAAACCGCCTTGTCGCTTCCAAAGGCGCGACAAAAACGGCAACCCTTACCAACAACAGCGCCGCATCGCTGAACCTTACCGGCTTTACCGTATCCGGCGACTATACCCAAACTAATAATTGCGGGGCCAGTCTGGCGCCAGGAGCGAATTGCACGCTTACGATTTCCTTTACGCCAACCGTCACCGGAACAAGGTATGGCTCAATTACGATAAGCGACAGTGACGGATCGTCCCCACAAACCTTAAACCTGACCGGCTTCGGAACCACCCTCACGGTGGCGCCGGCGACGCTTAAGTTTGGAAGTATTCAGATCGGCGGTACAAGCTCTCCCATGACCTTCACGTTCACCAACCGGGGACAAGCTACCCTGTCCATATCCAACGTCCAGATCAGCGATGCCAACTTTTATAACCTCCAGGATTATCAGCAAACCAATACCTGCGGAGGTAGCGTGCTGCCCGGCAACAGCTGCACTTTTACGGTAACGTTTTCGCCCACCGCTGCCGGACCTAGAAACGGAACCCTGTACATCTATTATTCCGATCCTACAACGAGCCCGGCAAAGGTCTCCGTGAGCGGAACCGGAACGCAATAAGCGCGCCCGGTTTGTGCCTTGGAATTCCATGCGAGCTCGCATCTTTTACTGCAGCAGCCCAAACACCGCAATGCTTTTAAGCGTGCCGATGTACACTTTCCCATTCACCACGGTCGGAGTGGTGAGGTGGGCTGCCTGTCCAAACGAATCGCGCTTATTTGCGGCCTGATTGGAATTGTAAAGTTCCTGTCCGAGAGTAGTCGCACTGTAAGCATGCAATACGGAAAGCGCTCCGGGCTTGCCATGCTCAATCGCCCAGACGATTCCGTTCGTGTTGCCGTTGGCGGAAACGCAGGGTGTCGTTCCCGGGTAGCTGAAAACCGTGGGGCTTTTACTCGAAGGAAACGTCGATAGCAGTGCCTGCTTGAACCGGAATTGCATCAGCTTGCTTCTTTGGGGTCCGTAATAGAGAGAACCGTTGAAGTAGGCTGGCGCACCCCAAACGCCGTACGGCAAAGCGCGGTCGATCTCCTGCCATATGTTATTGAACCCGGGTGTGAACTTACCCATGTTGTTGCGGTCTACGATGTACAGGTTCGTATCTTTGCCTGCGGCCACTGCCAGGTTGCGTAGCGTACCCGTGGAGTCCTTCATCGGCGGCAATAGGAGGGTGCCGCCCGAGCCCAGATCGGAATCGCTGTCCGATTCCGAAATCGTGTTGTACATGTTGAAGTAGTCTGCGACTGCAAGACTTTTGTTCGCGGTGGACAACTTGATGAAGCCGTTGCCGTAGTCTCCTTGCGAGGGAAAGCCGTTGCTGTCGAACGTATCGTCGAAGGTGCCGTTCGCATCGAGGAGAAAAATGTTGGTGCCATCGCCTGCCAGTCCGGCGCCGCTTTGCCAGATGGCTCCCTGAATGCCGTTCGGCGTCACATTGATCACCGGACCGGCGATGAGATTTTCGTTGTAGCCGATGATCCAGCCAGTGTACGGGCGAGCGTCGCAGTGCGATGCCCATGCGGTGTAGATCACGTGATTCATGAGCAGCAGGCTGGCGCGCGCCACATACTGCTTGGGGTCGAAAATAACGAATCCGTTTTGGCTGTTATCGCCCGTTCCTGGATACTGTGCCTGAATGTCAGCCGGGCCGCTGAACTCTTCGGCGCCGGTGGTCACGTCAAGCGCGTGCAGATACTGGTGATAGTTTCCCAGCGCATCCTTCGTCATTCCCACCACGAAAATGGTTCCATTTGGACCAGAGCTGCGATCGATGACCGGAGTCGAAGTCACCCCAATCGTCGGAACGATGCCGTTGCAACCATCCACCATGTCCCCCGGAGTTTGTCCGGCCGGTACCAGCGATACTTGCCAGTAAAGCGTGCCTGTGTCGGCGTCGAAAGCGTAGACGCTGTCATTTTCAGTGGCCGCATAGAGCACGTTGTGCACACCTTGCCCGGGAATAGTCACATTGGCCAGGTAGAGCGGCTGGGCGTCGACTATGCCGTCAACGCTCAGCGTCATCAGCTTCCCGAACGTCGATGCATTCACGTTGAGAGGCGTAAGCAGTGTCTCCTTCGTGTTCTGGCCGGTGCGCGCGTTGTCGTTGTGGTAGGTGACAACGTCAGTTGCAAACAGGGTGGGCACAAGCAGCAATAGGGCACAGCTGAAGTTCGCAATGCGTGAGAGAATCACAAATCCTCCAGAAGTTGTGAACCGGGGAGAGCGCAAAGTTGGAAAAGCAACCGCCAGATGCGTGGGGAACAAGCCTTTCCGGGGCTATGGCAGTGTGCGGCCTCGTGCTTAGAGTGTCAATCTGAAAGATTTTGCAATGTGCAATCGCGAACGTTTACCGGCTGACATCGTGAAGAATCTTGTCCCGGTCACTGACTGTCGGTGGTCCAGCCACGAGGCCCGCGATACGCTCGCTGGCCAGACCGTCCCAGAGCGGTGGTATCGTGCCCGTTTTCCTCTCGCCAGCCATGATTTTTGATAGCTCGTGGCGCAACCGGCCTGGGTCCTGCCCTACCAGGATGTTAGTTCCCATGGAAACCGTCACGGGGCGCTCGGTATTGTTGCGCAGCGTCAAGCAGGGCACGCCCAGGAACGTTGTCTCTTCTTGTATGCCGCCGGAATCGGTAATCACGACAGCCGCCTCGCGCTGCAAGGCGAGGAAATCGAGATAGGAGAGTGGATCAAGAAACGTAAGTTTGTCCGTGTCCAGTCCAAATTCCGCAATCCGTCGGCGCGTACGTGGATGAGTCGGGAAGATGACTTCGAATTTCTCGCTCACTCCAACCAGGCAGGCCAGAATCGCGCGGAGGGTTTCGCTGTCGTCGACATTCGACGGACGATGCAGCGTCACCAGCGCATAGGGTTTTTCCGGTCTTGAGCCATCTGCTGCCGCCTGCGGGAGCAGGCGCACGAGCGAGTCAATCATTACATTCCCAACCCTGTAAATTCGCGATAAGGGCACCCCCTCCCGCTGCAGGTTGATGTCCCCATCTTCGGAGGGGGTAAACAGCATATCTGCCAATTGATCGGTTACCAACCGGTTGATTTCTTCCGGCATGTTCCGGTCGAACGATCTGAGTCCAGCCTCTACATGCCCCAATCGAACAAGCAGCTTGGCGCAGACCAGGGCTGCGGCTACTGTAGAGTTGACGTCGCCGTAAACCAAAACCAGATCGGGTTTGTGTTCAAGCACAACCGGTTCAAAGCGCCTCATGATATCTGCGGTTTGGGCGGCGTGCGAACCTGACCCCACTTCGAGGTTAACGTCAGGCGCGGGAATTCCAAGCTGCGCAAAGAAGACGTCAGACATATTTGCGTCGTAGTGCTGACCGGTATGGACCAGAATCTGTTCAACGCTCGTTCGTCGACTGAGCGCGCGCAGAACCGGTGCAACCTTCATGAAATTTGGGCGGGCACCTACAACATGGATGATCTTCACCGAATCGAACTCGCCGGATGGAATTAGCCGCGTACGCCTGTTTCGAAACCAATTTCAGTGCATCTTGAGTTGTTAAGCTTGTGAGTGCGGCTCACAACAGTATAGCCGCAGGATTGCTCCGGCATATCGCGGGGCAAAGCACGCGAGTCTGCCGTCCCGCAGAGAGCGTCTGGCCCGCCGATGCGCAGTTCCGCCGCAGGCGGAAGACTGCCTCAGTTGTGTCGGTTTCCCGCACTCGTGCCCGGGAGTCAGGGGCAATAAATCCGGCCGGCTTGAGCCCTTAATTTTCCGAACCACCTGTCACCGTGAGAATCACTGGTATGGTCATCGTCTCTGAGTTCGAGGGATACTGCGAAAGCGTAATTTGGCCCACATACTTTCCCGACGCCAGGCTCGCCGAATTTACGCTCACCGTGAGGGTGTCGGGTGTAAAGCAGCATCCCGTGCCCGAGGGCGACACGCTCAGCCAGTTGCCGCCCTTCCCTGACGCCGCAACGGGAGTGAAGTGAATACTTCCACTGGTGCTGTTGATATTCACGTTCTGCGGTGTCGGATTTGTTCCTCTCGCCGCCTGGAACGACAGAGCCGGCAACTGCACGAAGACTGGATCGCCAACGTCTACGCTCACTGGAACTGTCGTCCCGCCGCTTTTCGCCTGTAGCGCAATCTGACCAACGTAGGTGCCCGCAATCAGCCCCTGCCCCGGCAGGTTCTGGGTGACGATACGCACGTTGACCGTGGATGGCGCGGTTCCATTCTTGGGGCTCACGCTCAACCATGGACTCGTGTCGGCAGTGCTCGACGTGAGCGTCCAGCTTAGCGATCCGGATCCCGCGTTGAGCACCTGGATGCTTTGTGCTGGAGGATTTTGCGTGCTCGGCGAAAACGAGAAGCTGACCTGGCCCGGCGTGTTATCGAAAAGCGGTGAGCTGGTGGGCGCCACCACCAGGGTGACCGGCACCGTGATTGAGAGATTGCTGGATGGGTACTGAATGAAGTTGATCTCGCCCGCATAAGTGCCGGCCGCAAGACCTCCCCCGGTGATGCTCACCGTGAATGCTTCGGGAGTAAAGCAGCATCCGGTTCCCGTCGGGGAAACCGTCAGCCACTTTCCGCCTTTCGCGGTGGCAAAACTCGGCGTGAAGTGCACACTTGCTCCCGTCGCTCCGACCGTCACGATCTGCGGCAAGGGATTCGAACCGCCAGACGGCATGATGAAAGTCAGCGGGTTGATTTGCCGGAACACATCGTCGCCCACCACGACGTTCACCGGAACAGTGACATTGCCGCTCCCGGTTTGGAAAGCAATTTGCCCGACGAACGTACCCGGTATTTGCGCCTGGTTGGGCAAATTAACAGGATTGATGCTGACGGCGACAGTCGTTGGCGTCGTGCCGCTCACAGGTGTAATCGACAACCAGTCGCCACTGTCCGCGGTGGTCACGGTAGAAGTCCAGCTCAGCGGTCCCGTGCCGGCGTTTCGGATCTGCAGCACTTGCGCAGTCGCGCTGGTCGCGCCGGTCTGCAGTGAAAAGCTCAACTGGCCGGGAAGGCTGTCGAAGAAACTTGTGCCTGTCGCTCCCACCGTCAGAGTGACGGGGACTGTCATGGATGGCGTGTTGGAGGGATATTCAATGAAGTTGATTTCGGCCGTATAGGTGCCCGCGGCGAGCGTGCTGGCATTCACGCTGACCGTGAACGCCTCGGGCGTAAAGCAACATCCGTTTCCGGAAGGCGAAATGCTCAACCAGTTGCCGCCCTTCGACGTTGCCGTGCTTGGAGTGAAGTGGATGCTGGTGCCGCCGGTACTCGCTGCCGTCAGGATTTGCGGCAGCGGGTTCGCTCCGCCAAATGGCATGGTGAAAGCTATGGGATTGATCTGGCGGAAGACGTTGTCGCCCACCGATACGCTGACTGGCACAGTCACGCTGCTGCCACTGCTTGTAAACACGATCTGACCCACAAAAGTCCCGGCAATTTGCCCCGAGTTCGGCAGGTTCTGGGGATCGATGCTTACCGTCACCGTCGAGGGTGTGCTTCCGCTGAGTGGCGATACGATAAGCCAGTTACCTGTGTCGGCAGTGCTCGCATTCCCGGTCCAGGCGAAGCTTCCTGGTCCACCGTTGAGAATTTGAACCGTCTGCGCGGGGACGCTGGTCGCGCTAGTTTGCAGAGAAAAGCTCAACTGGCCGGGCACACTGTCGAAGAATTGTGTGCCAGTCGCGGCAATGGTCAAGGTGACTGGAACGGTCATGGATGGCGTGTTCGAAGGATATTCGAGAATATTGATCTCGCCAGTGTAGGTGCCGGCTGCGAGGGTGCTCGCATTCACGCTGACCGTGAACGCCTCAGGCGTAAAACAACATCCGTTTCCGGAAGGCGAGATCGTAAGCCAGTTCCCGCCCTTCGCGGTTGCGGCGCTGGGAGTGAAGTGAATGCTGGTCCCGCCGGTGCTCGCCACTGTCAGCACTTGGGGCAGCGGGTTCGCTCCGCCAAACGGCATGCTGAGGGCCATAGGGTTGATCTGTCGAAATACGTTATCCCCCACTGTCGCACTGATGGGAACCGTAACGCTGCTTCCCGCCGTTTGGAAAGAGATTTGTCCCACGAAGGTGCCGGGAATTTGCGCCTGGTTTGGCAGCTTCTGCGGGTTGATGGTCACTGTGATCACCGAGGGAGTCGTGCCGCTGGACGCGGATATCGATAGCCAACCCCCGTTATCGGCGGTACTGGTCGAAGCTGTCCAGCTGAAAGATGCTGGGCCTGCATCCAGAATCTGCAGCGTTTGCGAAGGAGCGCTGGTCCCGTTCGTCTGCACTGAGAAACTTAACTGCCCCGCCATATTGTCGAAGAAGTCGGAGTTGGTGGCCGCTATTGTGAGAGTGACCGGCACCATGAGTGCCGGAGTGTTTGAAGGGTATTCGGTTACCGCAATCTGCCCGGTGTAGGTTCCGGCCGGAAGAGTGCTTGCACTTACCTTCACCGTGAATGCTTCCGGCGTGAAACAGCAGCCATTGCCGGAAGGAGAAATCGAAAGCCAGTTTCCACCCTTCGATGTAAATGCCGCGGGTGTGAAGTGAATGCTTGTGCCTGCGGTACTAGCCACCGTCATGATCTGTGGCAGCGGGTTGGCGCCTCCAAACGGCATCGTGAAATTGATGGGATTCACCTGCCGGAAGACATCATCGCCGACAGTCACGCTAACCGGAATCGTGATGCTGCTCCCCTGTGCCTGGAACGTAAGCATGCCGATGTAGGTTCCGGGAACAGATCCTGCTCCTGGAAGATTCTCGACCGCCACTCGAACCGTTACCGTCGTTGGAGCCGTGCCTCGAGCCGGCGACAGGGTAAGCCAACCGCTGCCGTCCGACGTCGTCGCCTTGGCGCTCCATGACAATGATCCGGTACCTCCATTGCGGATCTGAATGGCTTGCATTGGCACACCTGTGGCGTTGGTTTGGAGCGAGAAGCTCAAAGCTCCCGGAGTGTTGTCAAAAAACGCCGTATCGGCCGAAGCGACTGTTAGGGTCACCGGAACAGTCATCGTGATGTTCCCAGTCGGATACGACGTGAACACAATTTGACCCTGGTAAATTCCGGCGGGTAACGTATTGCTGGCGTTCACGCTGACCGTCATGGCATCCGGCGTGAAACAGCACCCGTTACCCGCCGGAGAAATCGAAAGCCAGTTGCCGCCGGAGGATGTTGATGCTACCGGGGTGAAATGAATGCTAGCGCCCGTGCTCGTGATGTTCACAACCTGGGGCAGAGGATTCGTCCCACCAAACGGTTTGGTGAACGCCAGCGGAGGAACCGGGGAAAAATTCTGGGCAAGCAAAGGGCTCGCGAGAGCTGCGAACAGCGACAAGAAAATGGCAACAGCAAGGGTTCGGCTCCAGGGTCTGCCGGCGTGAGTAGCCATGGTGTACTCCGTTCGAAAAATTTTGCTTTCTAAGAGGGAGGGTCTTGGCTTCGGCAATCTGCAAGCACAGCGGAGACGCGCAACTCCCCGGGGCCCGTTCTGACTCCAGAGCCTAAGGATCGCAGCGAGGGAGGAGTGTTAAAGGCTCTTGGAACGGAACACTTTCAAAACTTTGCAGGCGGCAGCGAAACAACTCTTACGCAGCGCCCCAGGTCGCGCACTTTAGCGGATGCCCTATTGAATGTCAACCAGCAAGTTAGGGCAATAATATACTTGACACATCCACCTAATTAAGCTATCGTTTGTACATGGAACCGAAAAGCCTTCAAGAAGCGATCATCTACTTCTCGAATCCGGATAACTGCATTGACTACCTTGCTGTGCGTCGCTGGCCCCGTGGCGTGGTCTGCCCAACTTGCGGCTCGGAGAAAGTGAAGTTCAACCCAAAGCGCCGCGTGTGGCAGTGCAGCAGCCATCATGCGAAGCGCCAATTCTCCGTCAAGGTCGGTACGATCTACGAGGACAGCCCCATCGGACTTGACAAGTGGCTTGCGGCAACGTGGATGCTTGCTAACTGCAAGAATGGAGTTAGCAGCTACGAGATTGCCCGCGCTCTGGATGTTACTCAGAAGTCCGCATGGTTCATGCTGCACCGTATCCGGCTTGCATTGCAGGATGATTTCTTCGGCAGCAAGCTCGGCGGGAACGGCGGAGAGGTTGAAGTCGATGAGACCTTCATCGGCGGAAAGTCCCGCAACATGCACCTGAGTAAGCGTCAACGCCGGATTACCGGAACTGGCGGGAAGGACAAGACTGCGGTGATGGGAATCATGGAACGCGGCGGAAAACTCCGCACTGTGATTGTTCCGAATCGCCGGAAGTCGTCTTTGCAAGCTGAGGTCCGCAAGCATGTCGAAGCTGGAGCAGCGCTCTACACTGACGCGCTGCTCTCGTATGAGGGACCCGCAACCGATTACGCGCACAAGGTCGTTGACCACGCTGCGAAGTACGTGGATGGCCGTGTACACACCAACAGCCTTGAAAACTTCTGGTCGCTGTTGAAGCGGGGCGTGTCCGGTACTTATGTGAGCGTGGAACCTTTTCACTTGTTCCGTTACCTCGATGAGCAGATGTTCCGTTTCAACAACCGTAAAGACCTAAACGACGGAGAACGCTTTAACCTTGCTGTTTCGCAAGTGGTCGGCAAACGCCTGACATTCGCAGAACTCACAGGCAAAGCGGGAGAAACGAGCGTTCACTAACCCTTATCGCTGGAAGCGCGGGAAGCGGGCGAAGTCTTAGCCCGCTTTTTCTTTGCGCGATCTCGTTTCCATTTTTCTTCTCGTCGTTTTAACTCTTCATGTGACACAGAAAGAACCTTCCGCATCGTGTTATCGAATTTTTCAAATTCGTTTGGATCTTTCATTCCATCTCCGGTAATTCACCAAGGCGAAGAAGTAGCTCTCTTCGATCAAAGAATGTGAAGTACTTATGTCCCAAGCCCTGCGAAAGATAAGTCGAACGCAGAAACACCTGAAACGCCGTTTTTGCTTCCGCTTTCCCTATGTCCTGCTTTTCTTGCAGATGACCTAGAGAATAGGCCCAAATGTCGGCTACCTGAAGCGGCGGGTAGTCAGCGGGTTCACCCGGAGTATAAGAACCCATCCAATTTC
>DASRFR010000024.1:0-39967 GCA_035651455.1 Terriglobales bacterium | reverse complement strand
CACGAAGGAAGAAGGCGGGCGGCACACGCCGTTCTTCAAGGGATACCGGCCGCAGTTTTACCTGCGCACCACGGACGTGACCGGAGTGGCGGAGTTGCCGGCGGGCACGGAGATGGTGATGCCGGGCGACAACGTGAGCCTGACGATTGAGCTGATCACCCCGGTGGCCATGGAAAAGGGTTTGCGCTTCGCGATCCGCGAAGGCGGCCATACTGTAGGTGCGGGCACCATCAGCGACATCGTGCAGTAAGCCAAGCGAAAAACGAAGGATGTTACGAGCCAGGGTTGGAATGGAGTGAGCAATGCCTCGAGAGATTATTACGATGCAGTGTGGCGAGTGTAAAGAACGGAATTACTCGAAGACAAAAAATCGCAAGACCACGCCGGACCGGCTGGAACTGAAGAAGTTTTGCAACCGGTGCCGCAAGCACACGCCACATAAAGAAGTGAAGTAAGGTTGTAATCGGGTATTTGCGAGCGGGTCGATGGCACTCAGGTCCGATCGCCGCTTGCGGGTCAGGAACTGAATTCAGGGGCGTAAGCTCAACGGTTAAACTGCCGGTCTCCAAAACCGGACTTGGGGGTTCGAATCCCTCCGCCCCTGCCAGAGTTGGAGACGCCGGCGGCACAAATGCCGGGCGGCGGAATTGAAGGCGGCAAGTTATGGCAACAGCAGTCGAACAAAACGCGATCACGACAACCATCAAGGGATGGCCGGAACGGGTCAAGACTTTTTACAACGACGTGCGCACCGAAATGAAAAAGGTCACGGCACCCTCGATGAAAGAAGTGCAAGCCACTACTACGGTGGTGATCATCACCGTCTTTCTATTTGGCTTGTATTTCTGGGTCATCGACAACACGATTGGGACTGCGATCAATCAGTTGTTCAAATATCTGAGCCATCGCTGATGCCGAGGAAGGAAGCAGAAGTTTTGCCGCTTATGCAGGACGAAAAAAATCGCGAGAACGCGACCGGCGATACGTCGCCGGCGGGCAATGGTTTGCCGCCGTCGGGCGCCGAGTCTGTGGCAGCGGGTGAACCGCCGCGCAATCCCAACATGAAGTGGTACATCATCCACTCGTACTCGGGTTTCGAGCGCAAGGTGAAGGAGTCGCTGGAATCGCGCATTCAGGCCTTTGGACTCCAGGAGAAGATCGGGCGCGTGCTCATTCCGACAGAGCCGGTGACCGAAGTCCGCGGGGGCAAGAAATACACCACGGAGCGCATGTTCTACCCCGGCTATGTTCTGGTTGAGATGGACATGGATGATCATGTCTGGCACGTAGTGAAATCGACGCCGCGGGTGACGGGATTCGTCGGCACCGGCCAGCAGCCCACACCGCTTTCCGAAGAAGAAGTGAATCACATTGTGTATCGGGTCACCATCGGTAAGGACAAGCCGAAGCTCAAGGTTAAGTTCGAAAAGAACGAGACCGTGCGCATCACCGAGGGTCCGTTTGCCAGCTTTACCGGCGTGGTGGACGAAGTGAACGAAGATCGCGAGACTTTGAAAGTGATGGTTACGATTTTTGGCCGCTCCACCCCGGTGGAACTCGAGTTCAACCAGGTAGAGAAAGTGGCGGCATAATTCCTGCTGAAGCGGGGCAGCTGTTAGGAACGAAAAGGACTTATGGCAAAGAAGGTAACAGGTTCGGTAAAACTGCAAATCGCGGCGGGCAAGGCGACGCCGGCGCCTCCGGTTGGTCCAGCGCTGGGACAAGCGCAGATCAATATCATGGAGTTCTGCAAGCAGTTCAACGCGCGCACCAGCGCGAAGGAACTGGAAGGGCTGATCATCCCGGTGGTGGTGTCGGTCTATAACGACCGCTCTTTTACTTTTATCACCAAGACGCCCCCGGCATCGGTGCTGCTGAAGCGCGCCGCCGGCATTGCCAAGGGCTCAGGCACGCCCAATAAAGACAAGGTCGGTAAAGTGACCCTGAAGCAGGTTGAAGATATTGCCAAGCAGAAAATGCCCGATCTGAATGCGGCATCCGTGGATTCGGCGATCAAGAGTGTGCGCGGAACGGCTCGATCGATGGGTATCGAGGTAGTCGGCTGAGAGGTGCACTCTGGCCGTGGTTGAACATAGTTTTGGTCAATAACACTACGGTCCGGCAAATCAGCGCCGGACGGTGGGAGACGAGGTAAACATATGAGAAAAGCGGGAAAAAATATCACAAAAGCACGAGCGGCGGTAGAGCAGCGTCCTTACACGCTGCAGGACGCCGTACCTCTTTTGCAAAAGGTCAAATTCGCTAAATTCGACGAGACCGTGGAAGTCACGTTGCGCTTGGGCGTAGACCCAAAACATGCTGACCAGATGGTCCGCGGCACAGTCGTATTGCCCCACGGGTTAGGTAAGTCGAAGAAGGTCCTGGTGGTCGCCAGCGGCGAAAAAGTGAAGGAAGCGGAAGCAGCGGGCGCTGACTTCGTTGGCGGCGAGGACATGGTCGAGAAAATCACCAAGGAGAACTGGACCGATTTCGACGCTCTCATCGCCACTCCGGACATGATGAAGTCCGTAGGCCGACTGGGAAAAATCCTTGGTCCAAAGGGCCTGATGCCAAACCCGAAAACAGGGACGGTGACCTTTGACGTGGCGCGCGCAGTGCAGGAAGTGAAGGCTGGCAAGGTTGAGTTTCGCACCGACAAAACTGCCTTGGTCCACGTGCCAGTCGGGAAGATTTCGTTTTCGCCGGACAAACTGGTTGACAATGCAACCGTGCTGATCACCAGCGTGGTGAAGGCAAAGCCGCCGGTTGCCAAGGGCAAGTACATCAAAGGATGCACTTTGAGTTCGAGCATGGGCCCGGGAATTCAGCTCGACACTTCAAGCATCGAGGCCGCCGCGAAGGCGTAAACCTCGCCAGGCGTGAGCAGTGGCAAAATTCTAAAGAGTTCTGAGGGATACGGAAATGGCGGTTACACGAGCAAAAAAGGTCCAGCAAGTCGAGACGCTCAGCAGTGAGCTGAAGAAGGTGTCCAGTGTAGTGGTCGCTACGTTCGGAAAGCTGACCGTTGCCCAGGATTTCGAGCTTCGCAAGACTCTGCGCAGTTCCGGAGCGAAGTACCGCGTTGTAAAGAACACGCTGGCGACGCGCGCTGCGAAAGGTACCAAGGTCGAAGAGGTACTAAAAGGGCTCGAGGGGCGCACGTCGATTGCGTATACCGAGGGAGATCCGGTTGCGTTGGCAAAGGTGCTTGCGAAATATGCCAAAGACAATCCGGAGTTCACTTTCAGGGCCGGTGTGGTTGAGGGGCGCGTGATCTCGATCAAGGAGATCGAGGCGCTGGCCACCATGCCGTCGCGAGACGAGCTGATGTCGAAGCTGCTCTTCCTGATGAATGCTCCCGCGCAGCGCCTGGTTACGGTCATGAACGCTGTCGGACGCGATCTGGCTGTCGTACTCAACCAGGGTGTCGAGAAAGAGAAGTTCGCCAACAACGCGCCGGCGGGCGTCTAGAATTTGTCATTTTGGACTGGCGTCTTGAACGCTGGCTCATCGCACGGTAGTGAAGATTTTAGAAGTTTAGTTATCAGTCGGGTCAGGGGTTGCGCCGCAAGTTCTCGCTACGTTGTCTGGCGTCGCGAAACGAAGGAGCCGCACTGGAAACCTGGTTGACGGATAACGAAATCAGCAACTGATAACTCAAAAGTGGAGAAATAACATGGCGGATCTGCAGCAGTTGGAAGAATCAATCGTAAGCTTGTCGCTGCTCGACGCGGCACAGCTGGTCAAGAAACTTGAGGAGCGTTTAGGAGTCTCGGCAGCGGCGGCGGCCCCGGTGGTAGTTGCCGGCGGCGGCGCGGGTGCCGGCGCGGCGGCAGCTCCGGCTGAGGAGAAGACCGAATTCACCGTGGTTCTTACTGCGGTTGGCGCGAACAAAATCAATGTTATCAAGGCGGTTCGCGAGGTTACCAACCTCGGCCTGAAGGAGGCCAAGGATCTGGTCGACGGCGCTCCCAAGCCGGTGAAAGAGGGCGTCTCGAAGGAAGAAGCGGAAACCATTAAGAAAAAGTTCACCGAAGCCGGCGCGACCGTAGAAGTAAAGTAGCTGAATTTTGGGTATGGGACGGATTTCGGCCGTCCCATACCCGAGAAGCTCGGTCGCTGGCTGAAAAGCTCGGTCATTGGGCTGAATTGCAGGTTTCTTCGCTCGTCTGCACCGAAACGGGTGCAACTTGCGAATAAAAAACGATTTAGTAGCTGAATCCCGGGTGGCAGTGTTATCATCAATATCAACACTGCTTCTTTTGGCTTTGGCTAAGCACTTGCGGCCCGTCACTCACATGCACCCAGGGAAGCAGCACGGGTTCGCTGGCATTTGGTTGGCAGGCTGTTCCGCTGGCAGCGGGACGGAAACAGGCCTTTAGAACTGGCGCGGAAAAGAACAAATCAACAGACGATGAAAGACGCATTTGGCGCCTACGGGGAACTTTGTCCTCGCGGGTGCCCGCTCGTTTTCCCAGGTAATCTAGCCGTGTCGTAGTTCCTGCAGCTTAGTGCCCTCATTCCTCGGTTTTATCGCAGCCCTCGGCTGCTTGAAAGTTGGGAGTCTCTGAATGTCGACAAAGAATAATACCTTCCGCAAGCGTTTTGACTTTTCAAAAATTCCGGCAACTATCCAGATCCCGAACCTGATTGAGGTTCAGAAGCGTTCTTATGAGCGCTTCCTGCAAATGGATAAATTGCCGAGCGAACGCGATGACGGCGGCTTGCAGGCCGTGTTTCAGTCCGTATTCCCGATCAGCGATTTCCGCAACGTCTCCCAGCTGGAATTCGTGGATTACGCGATCGGTAACTGGGAATGCAAATGCGGTCACCTCAAGGGGCTGCATCATTTGCGGACGACTTGTAAGAATTGCGGATCCACGGTCATTACCGATCCCTTTCACCCGGGCGACGTGCTCTGCCAAAAGTGCGGCACGTACAACGCCAACACGCCAGATTTCTGCAACAAGTGCGGTGACCCGGTCGGCCTGCAACTGAAGTACGACGTGAACGAGTGCGAAGAGCGCGGCATGACCTACTCCGCTCCACTCAAGGTCACGATGCGGCTGACCATCTACGACAAGGATGCCGAGACCGGCAATCGTTCCATCCGCGACATCAAGGAGCAGGAAGTCTTCTTCGGAGACGTGCCTTTGATGACGCAGAACGGCACGTTCATCATTAACGGAACCGAACGCGTGATCGTGAGCCAGTTGCACCGCTCGCCGGGCGTCTTTTTTGAGACGGCCAACAATCGCACCTATTTCCTGGGCAAGATCATTCCGTATCGCGGCTCCTGGGTGGAGTTCGAATACGACCAGAAGAACGTTCTTTACGTGCGGATTGACCGCAAGCGCAAGTTCCTCGGCACGATCTTCCTTCGCGCTCTAGGCCTGCGCTCCAGCGAAGACATTCTCCGCACCTTCTATACGGTCGACCGCCTCGCCATTAAGGACAAGAAGCTCTTCTGGACGCTTGATCCCAGCGGCGAGAAGCACACCAGCCTCCTCGGCATGAAGCTGGCCCACAGCATCAAGAGCAAGTCGGGGGAGGAAATTGCGCACTCAGGCCGCAAGATCAACAACCAGATACTGAAAGAAATGCAGAAAGCGAAGATCAGTGAGATCGAAGTCGATATCACTGACCTGGAAGGCGCGTGGGTAGCCGGAGACGTGGTCGACACTACGAGCGGCGAGGTCCTGCTGGAGGCGAATTCCGAACTCACGGCTGACAAGCTGTCGAAGATCCTCGACGCGACCGGCGTGGTCGAGCTGAGCATCTTCTTCCCCGAGCGCGACGATGTAGGCACGGTGATCAGCCAGACGCTGCGGCGGGATTCGGTAACCACGCCACAAGAGGCGCTGATCGAAATCTATCGTAAGCTGCGGCCGGGTGATCCTCCGACGCTGGATACAGCGACCGCGCTTTTCCACGGCATGTTCTTCGATCCCCGCAAGTACGACTTCTCGCGGGTGGGCCGTTTGAAGTTCAACATCAAGCTGTTCGAAAACCAGGACGCAACCGATCTCGAAAAGCGCACGCTGGATCCCGACGACTTTTACGCCACCATTCGTTACTTGTTGAAGCTGCGCAAGAATATCGGCACGGTGGACGATATCGATCACCTCGGCAACCGTCGCGTACGCGCGGTCGGAGAACTGCTCGAGAACCAGTTCCGCATCGGCCTGGTGCGCATGGAACGCGCCATCAAGGAAAAGATGAGCGTCTACCAGGAGATGTCGACGGCGATGCCGCATGACCTGGTCAACGCAAAACCCGTCATGGCTGCCATCCGGGAATTCTTCGGATCTTCGCAGTTGTCACAGTTCATGGATCAGACCAACCCGCTTTCGGAGATCACGCACAAGCGTCGGCTATCGGCTCTTGGGCCGGGCGGCCTGTCGCGGGAACGCGCGGGTTTCGAAGTACGCGACGTTCACCCGACTCACTACGGACGAATCTGCCCGATTGAGACCCCGGAAGGTCCCAACATCGGTCTGATCTCTTCCTTGAGCTGCTATGCCCGAATCAACGATTACGGGTTTATCGAGTCGCCTTACCGCAAGGTCAAAGGCGCCAAGGTGGTGGACTACGTCACCGTGGTTAACGCCGGCGACAGTGATCGCAAGGTGGGTGATCACATCGAGAAGCACGAAGCGGAGAAGCTCAACGCGGAACTCAAGGAACGGCGCAAGCGCCCGGTGGATATCGAGCCGTTCTCGTTCTACCTGTCGGCGTGGGAGGAAGACCGCCACGTGATCGCGCAGGCGAACGTGGAACTCGACGAAAAGGGCCGCATTGCCGCTGAACTTGTGAACGCTCGTAAAGCCGGCAACTTTGTCCTGGTGAATCGCGATGAAGTTGATTACATCGACGTCAGCCCGAAACAGCTGGTGTCAGTTGCCGCTTCACTGGTGCCGTTCCTGGAGCATGACGACGCCAACCGAGCCCTGATGGGCGCCAACATGCAGCGCCAGTCAGTGCCTTTGCTTCGCGCCCAAGCGCCGATCGTGGGCACCGGCATGGAAGGCGTCACGGCGCGAGATTCCGGTGCAGTCGTGCTGGCACGCCGTAACGGCATCATCGATTCGGTCGACTCGGAGCGCATCATTGTACGCGTCGAGGGCGAGCACCATCCCGGACAGCTCTCGCGCGAGGTGGGCAGCGACATTTATCAGCTCACCAAGTTCAAGCGTTCCAATCAGAACACTTGCATTAACCAGAAGCCGATCGTCAAGAAAGGCCAAAGGGTGCTGAAGGGGCAAGTGATCGCTGATGGTCCTTGCACCGATTTCGGTGAGCTGGCGCTCGGCCGGAACGTGCTAGTCGCGTTCATGCCGTGGCGCGGCTACAACTTCGAGGACGCGATTCTCGTCTCCGAGAAAATGGTCAAAGAGGACTATTACACCTCGGTGCACATTGAGGAATTCGAGATCGAAGCCCGGGACACCAAGCTGGGGCCGGAAGAAGTCACTCGCGACATCCCGAATGTCAGCGAATCCATGCTGCGCAACTTGGATGAAGCGGGCGTGATCCGCATCGGCGCCACCATCAAACAGGGTGACATTCTTGTCGGCAAGGTCACGCCGAAGGGTGAGACCCAACTTACGCCCGAAGAGAAGTTGCTGCGCGCGATTTTCGGCGAGAAGGCTGGCGACGTTCGCGACGCTTCCCTTTATTGCCCTCCCGGCATCGAGGGCGTGATTGTGGACGTGAAGATCTTTTCCCGCAAAGGTCAGGAGAAGGATGAGCGCGCCAAGGCGATCGAAGCTGAGGAAATCGCGAAGCTGGAGAAGAACCTCTCTGACGAAATTCGCATTCTCACCGACGAACGCCTGAAGCGTCTGGAAGGCTTGCTGGGCGGCAAGGAAGTGCAAGCAGATCTGCACGACGAGCGTACCAATAAGCGCTTGCTGACCAAGGGCGCGATTCTCGACCGCGATACCATCGAGCGCATCTCCACCCGCAACCTTAAGCGGATTAAGTTTGCCGACAAGGACCCGCGGGTCAATGAGCAAATCGATGAGATCGAAGAAATGACCTCGCGTCAGATCGACGTGCTCAAGAAGATCGTCAATGAGAAGAAAGAGAAGCTCACCAAGGGCGACGAACTGCCTCCCGGCGTGATCAAACTCGTCAAGGTCTACATCGCGATGAAGCGCAAGCTCAGCGTGGGTGACAAGATGGCGGGTCGTCACGGCAACAAGGGCGTGATCGCTCGCATTCTGCCGGAAGAAGACATGCCGTATCTGGAAGATGGGACGCCGGTGGAGATCGTGCTCAACCCGCTAGGCGTACCCAGCCGGATGAACGTGGGGCAGATTCTCGAAACCCACCTCGGCTGGGCGGGCTTCCAGTTGGGCGAGAAGATTACGAAGTTGCTGCAGGAAAATACTCGCGAGGAGGCCATCAAGCGTGAATTGAAGGCTCTTTTCAAAGACACGCCGTTGGCTGAGACCATCGGGGAACTGCAGGGCGAGGAGCTTGAGACTGTCGCCAACAGTCTTACCCGGGGAGTCTTCATGGCGTCGCCTGTTTTTGACGGCGCTCGTGAAAACGAAATCAAGGCGCTGCTTGAGCGCTCTGGACTTCCGACCGCTGGTAAGACGTTTCTCTATGACGGCATGACTGGAGATAAATTCGAACAGCCCGTTACCGTTGGTTACATCTACATGCTGAAGCTGTCGCACTTGGTCGATGACAAGATTCACGCTCGTTCCATCGGACCGTATTCGCTCATCACCCAGCAACCGCTGGGCGGCAAGGCGCAGTTCGGTGGCCAGCGCTTCGGAGAGATGGAAGTCTGGGCGCTGGAAGCGTACGGAGCGGCGTTTATCTTGCAGGAACTGCTCACGGCAAAGTCAGACGACGTCTATGGCCGCACCAAGATCTACGAGGCCATTGTGAAAGGTGAGGCCGCTATGGAACCCGGCGTTCCCGAGTCTTTCAACGTGCTGATTCGCGAATTGCAGTCGCTCTGCCTGGACGTGGAGTTGATTAAGGCCACAGAGAAAAAACCCGTGGTCGCGGCCGCTGCGGATTAATAGTTGCCAGCACCGGGTAGCCGGTTTGATGCCGGCGTAAGGTGCTGGCCGCTGAAGAGATCAGAAAGATTAAAACTTTAAGAAGCGTTCTGCGGAGCCCCAGCGCTCTCGAGTTCCGCGGGACATGACTGGCAGTGCTACTGGATACCGCTTGGCGGGTATTCGGCACTGCAGCCGAGAGCAGGAAGCGGAGGAACACCTTGTATCGTTCGAGCCCCTTTGACATGGCGAACCCGATTGCCGATTTCGATGCTATCCGCATCAGCCTGGCATCTCCGGAAAAAATCCGGAGTTGGTCGCATGGTGAGGTAACCAAGCCCGAAACTATCAACTACCGAACGTTTAAACCAGAACGCGATGGTCTTTTCTGCGCCCGCATTTTCGGTCCGGTCACGGATTGGGAGTGCCTGTGCGGCAAATACAAGCGCATGAAGCACCGCGGCGTGATCTGCGACAAGTGCGGCGTGGAAGTCACGCTCTCCAAAGTACGCCGCGAACGCCTGGGACACATTGAACTGGCATCGCCCTGTTCGCACGTGTGGTTCTTCAAGGGCCTGCCTAGCCGCATTGGCCACCTGCTCGATATTTCCTTGCGTGATCTCGAATCGGTCCTCTACTTCGAAGCTTACGTTGTAGTCGAGCCGGGCGACGCGCCGGTCAAAGAGCGCGAGGTCATCAAGGACGAGGCCAAGTACCGCGAACTGGATCAGCAGTACCGTCCCACTGGTTTCAAAGCCATGATGGGCGCCGAAGCTATCAAAGAACTGCTGAAACGGGTAGAAGTAGAGACCCTGTCGGGTGAGCTGCGCGAGAAGATGAAGAACGAGTCTTCTCTGCAGAAGCGCCTGAAGTACGCGAAGCGCCTCAAGGTAGTCGAGGCATTCCGCAAAAGCGGCAACAAGCCCAGCTGGATGATTCTGGATGTAATCCCGGTCATTCCGCCGGAGCTTCGCCCCCTGGTTCCTCTGGATGGCGGCCGATTCGCCACCTCTGATCTTAACGATCTCTATCGCCGCGTCATCAACCGCAATAACCGGTTGAAGAAGCTGATGGACTTGCACGCTCCCGAAGTGATCGTCCGCAACGAAAAGCGCATGCTGCAGGAAGCTGTAGACGCGCTGTTCGATAACGGACGCCGGGGCCGCGTCTTGCGTGGCGCCAACAACCGCCCGCTCAAGTCGCTCTCCGACACCCTGAAAGGCAAGCAGGGCCGCTTCCGTCAGAATTTGCTCGGCAAGCGCGTCGACTACTCCGGCCGTTCTGTGATTGTCGTCGGTCCCGAGCTCAAGCTGCACCAGTGCGGCCTGCCGAAAAAGATGGCGTTGGAACTGTTCAAGCCGTTTATCTATCACCGGCTCGAACAGACCGGGCACTGTACGACCATCAAGCAAGCCAAGGAGATGGTGGAACAGCAGGAACCGATTGTATGGGACATCCTGGAAGAGGTCATCAAGGACCACCCAGTGCTGTTGAACCGCGCTCCCACTCTTCACCGCCTTGGTATTCAGGCTTTCGAGCCGGTGCTGGTGGAAGGCAAAGCCATCAAGATTCATCCGCTGGTTTGCACGGCGTTCAACGCTGACTTCGACGGTGATCAGATGGCGGTCCACATCCCGCTCTCTCCGGAAGCCCAGGTCGAGGCGAGCGTACTGATGTTGTCGTCGCACAACATCCTTTCGCCGGCGTCGGGACAGCCGATCACCGTGCCCACCCAGGACATGGTTCTTGGCATTTATTACCTGACCAAAGGCAAGCCGGGCGCAAAAGGCGAGGGCCGCTCCTTCGCGAATATCGAGGAAGTGTTGCTCGCGCTGCACGCGGGCGAAGTAGAGACGCTCACTCCCATCCGCTTGCGCCACAGTGGTGAAGTGATCGATCTCATGACCGCGTACGACGATCAGGACATCACTCATACCGAACCCATTACCTATGAGCGCCAGTACCTGAACACTACGGTAGGACGCGCCATCCTGAACGATCACCTTCCCGAAGGCATGCCGTACATTAACGGCCTGCTGAAGAAGAAGGGCATCGGGCAGTTGGTGAGCTACACCTACTTGCGGTTCGGCCTGGAAACCACGGTGAAGATGCTGGATGAAGTCAAGGAACTCGGCTTCCGTTTCGCGACCCGCGCCGGGCTGTCCATCGGCATCGACGACATGGTCATTCCCGAAGACAAGAAGACCCTGGTGCGCGACGCCGAGAAGCAGGTGGTCAACGTCCAGCAACAATACCTCGACGGCGCCATCACTAACGGCGAGCGCTACAACAAGGTGATCGAAATCTGGTCGGCGATTACCGAAAAGGTCGCGGACGAAATGTTCGGCGAGATGCAGAAGCAGGACAAAGAGGGCGCCATCAACCCGATTTACGTGATGGCGGACTCCGGTGCCCGCGGATCCAAACAGCAGATTCGCCAGCTCTCGGGTATGCGCGGATTGATGGCCAAGCCTTCCGGCGAAATCATCGAGACGCCCATTACCGCGAACTTCCGCGAAGGACTCGACGTTTTGCAATACTTCATTTCGACGCACGGAGCGCGCAAAGGTTTGGCGGATACGGCACTCAAGACAGCCGATTCCGGTTACCTGACGCGTCGCCTGGTCGACGTGGCGCAGGACGTCATCATCAGCGAATACGATTGCGGCACGGTCGATGGCATCTATGTGCAAGGCATCGTGGAAGCCGGCGAGATTATCGAGCCGCTGCGTGACCGCATCGTCGGCCGCGTGTCGCTCGAGAAGATCAAGGACTACGACGGCAACCTGATCGTCGACATCAACCAGGAGATTACGGAAGAGCTGGCAGGCGCTATTCAGGCCGCTGGCATAGAGCGGGTGAAAATCCGTTCCGTGCTCACCTGCGAGTCCAAGCGCGGAGTCTGCGTCATGTGCTACGGACGCAACCTCGCCTCCGGACGCCTGGTCGAACTCGGCGAAGCTACCGGCGTGATTGCGGCGCAGTCGATCGGCGAGCCAGGAACTCAGCTCACCATGCGTACCTTCCACATCGGCGGTACCGCATCGCGAGTTTCCGAACAGTCGCGACTGGATGCCAAGAACAACGGCACCGTCCGGTTCATCGGTCTGCAAACAGTCAAATCCAAGGCAGGCGACCTGGTAGTGATGAACCGCCAGGGTTCGATCGCGGTGGTCGACGACAAAGGCCGTGAACGCGAGCGCTATGCGGTCGTGTACGGCGCCAAGGTGAAAGTCAACGAGGGCGATGCGGTCCAGCTTGGCCAGGTGATGGTCGAATGGGACCCGTACACCTTTGCCATCCTCACCGAGATCGGCGGTACTGTGCAGTTCAAGGACCTTCAGGAAGGGGTCACGCTCCACGAGGAAGTGGACGAGGTCACTGGCCTGTCGCGTCACGTGGTCGCCGACTCACCTGACGAAAAGCGTCAGCCCGCGATCGTCATCAAGGGCACGAAGGGCAGCAAGCGTTACCTGATGCCGTCTCGTGCTCACCTCATGGTGCAGGACGGAGACACTGCCTATCCCGGCGACGTGCTGGCCAAGATCCCGCGTGAAACCACGAAGACTAAGGACATCACCGGTGGTCTGCCACGTGTGGTCGAACTGTTCGAGGCCCGCAAGCCGCGCGAGACGGCCGTCATCAGCGAGATTGATGGCACCGTGAAGTTCGGCGAAGTCTCGAAAGGTCAACGCAAACTGTATGTGCAAGCCGATAACGGCACGGAAAAGGAATACTCGGTGCCGCGCGGCGTACACATCAACGTGCAGGAAGGCGAGCGCGTCAAAGCGGGCGAACCGCTCATGGACGGGCCGCTGAACCCGCACGACATCCTGGCAGTGCTGGGAGAGAAAGAACTCCAGGCTTACCTGGTGAACGAAATCCAGGAAGTCTACCGCTTGCAGGGTGTAAACATCAGCGACAAGCACATCGAAGTCATCGTGCGCCAGATGATGCGCTGGGTGAAAGTCGAAGACGTGGGCGACACCCAATTCCTCCTGGAGCAGCAAGTCGACAAGTTCCGCTTCCGCGAGGAGAACGAGCGCGTTATCAAGGAAGGCGGTAAGCCGGCAACCGGCCGCCCGCTGCTCCTCGGCATCACCAAGGCTTCGCTGTCGACCGAATCGTTCATCTCCGCGGCGTCATTCCAGGAGACCACGCGCGTGCTCACCGAAGCTTCCATCCAGGGAGCGGTAGACCACCTGCGCGGCCTCAAGGAGAACGTCATCGTGGGACGTCTCATTCCTGCCGGCACCGGCATGGAGTACTACCGTAACGTACGCCTCTCGCCGGAAATGGAAGAGGCCGCGGCCAAGGTGCAGGAGGAAGTCTCCGCGGCATACGAAGAGGCCGAGCGCGCGCTCGAACTCATGCGTCATGAAGGCGAGACGGAAGAACTCGCAGCAGAGTAATTGACTCAACAGAAGGGGCGACCTGGTCGCCCCTTTTATTTCTGGAGGTAAGTTCCCTAAGTTCCCTATTTTTCGCGATGCATCAAGCCCGCATGCCTGCTGAATTGAAACAGTTCGAAGCATACGATTCCGGGAGAGGGCCAGAATTGCGTCTGCACCTTCAAGATCACGCCTTGGAAGATTTCATGGCGCGCTTCTTCTCCCTGCTTCGGCTGTCAATCTGGCGAGCTTTTCAGCACGACGCCTTCGCCGTAGCCAAAGCCGCCGCGTATTCGGCGATCCTTACCTTCTTCCCCGCGCTACTGGTACTTGGATCGGTGCTGGCCGCCTCGCATCGCACGGGAGCTTACCTACGGGAAATCTCGTATGCTCTGGGACGCATTCTTCCCGCCGGCAGCAATACTGCCATTGCTTACCTGAAGAGTACTAATCAGCGGCCAGTCAGCTTCCTTGTAACAGCTTCTCTACTGACGCTATGGACCGCTTCCGGCGTCATGATTTCCTGGATGGAGGGTTTTCGTAACGCCTATCAACTTCCCAAAGTCTGGGGCTTGGTGAAAGAACGTTTCATTGCCTTCGCGCTGGTAATCATGGCCGGCATTCCGATGACGTTCGCCACCATCCTTGTGGCGTTCGGAAGCCGGATTGAAACCCGTCTCCTCTTCCACATCGGACACGAATTCGGGCCGTACGTACTCTTGATGTGGACAGCGATTCGATGGGGGATCGCGACACTCACCAGCATCGCGGTGATTGCGCTCATTTACCACAACGCTGTGCCGCGTACGCAACCCTGGCACAGCGTACTGCCAGGTGCGGTACTGGGTACGGTATTGTGGTTCGGAGCGACCATGCTGTTCGGCTGGTACTTGCAGCACTTTGCGGATTACAGCATCATTTATGGCTCACTGGGTGCAGGCATCGCATTACTGGTCTGGATGTACATGATTTCTCTCGTGGTGCTGATCGGCGCCGAGTTCAATGCCATGCTTTATCCGCGAGCTTTTTTGGGAAAGCAATTGGCGGGCATTCCGTCTCCCAAGACAGCGGTTCCGTGATCCGCTGGGCACGATATGAGAACTTTCCGGAGTTCCTATTTTGAAGCAAGGCGATCTTGACCTTATAGCAGGCGAAATCTCTCCAGCTCAAACTTCCGATATCGTCCCCGCGGCTAATGTCGGGCAGCAGGCAATCAGTCGTCGCGCCAAGATCATCTGCACCATTGGACCCGCCTGCAATTCCGAATCTGCTATGCGCGACCTGATGCGGCTGGGCATGGATGTCGCCCGCCTCAATTTCTCGCATGGCACGCACGAAGAACACGCCCGGAGTATTGATCGGCTACGACGTGCCGCCGAGAAGGAACACCGGACCATCTGCATCCTTCAGGATCTGCAAGGCCCTAAAATCCGCACCGGACGTCTGCGCGGCCACACTTCGATACAGTTGCAATCCGGTTCGCAGGTCGTCATCACTCCCCGCGATGTCCCGGGTACCGCGACTCTGATCTCCACGACATTTCAGGGTTTGGCTGGGGAAGTTAGTCCTGGCACCCGAATTCTGCTTTCGGATGGACGCATTGAGCTGCAGGTCACGGCAGTGCGCGGCAAAGACGTGGAATGCGAGGTCATCAACGGTGGACTCTTGGTCGAGCAGCAGGGTATCAACCTGCCCGGCATCGCGTTGTCGATCCCTGCGCTGACCGACAAGGATCGCAAGGATCTCGCCTTCGGTCTGGAGCATGACGTCGATTTAGTCGCCCTTTCGTTTGTGCGGTCCGCCGCTGACGTGCTCGCCGCCAAAGAAGTGATTCAGCAACATGGGGGAGATGTTCCCGTGATCGCCAAGCTCGAAAAACCACAGGCAATCGAACATCTCGACGAGATCTTCGAGGTCTCAGACGGGGTGATGGTGGCGCGCGGCGATTTGGGCGTCGAACTCCCGCCGGAGTGTGTTCCGGTTATCCAGAAGGACGTGATCCGGAGATCGGGCGAATGGCGGAAACCCGTCATCATCGCCACCCAGATGCTGGAATCTATGATCCAGAACCCGCGTCCCACGCGTGCCGAGGCCAGCGATGTAGCCAATGCCATTTTCGACGGCACTGACGCGGTGATGCTGTCGGCGGAAACTGCCAGCGGTCTTTATCCTCGGGAGGCGCTGACCATGATGGCTCGTATCGTGACCGAGGCTGAGCGCCATCTACCCTCGTTGGCGGATCCACGTCGCCGACGCCACCAGGTCAGACTTTCTATCGCGGAAACCATTTGTGAATCGATCTCTCATGCCGCCGAAGACCTGCCCATGGGGGCGGTCGCTATTTTCACCGAAACCGGGAATACCGCGCGTCTCATCTCTAAGTATCGGCCCAAAGCCCCAATCTATGCCTTTACCTACGTTCCGCGTGTACAAAATCGTATGAATCTGCTGTGGGGTGTGCATCCCATGCGGCAGGATCAGGCGCGGTCTGCTGAAGAGATGGTTGCCACCGCGCAAGAGGAGTTGCTGCGCCAGGCAGTTCTTAAGCCCGGCGATGTCCTGGGAGTAGTCGCAGGGACGAAGCTTGCTTCCGGTTCTACTAATTTCCTGCGCCTTCACATGGTGTCGGACGATGATGCTCGCATCGTACGCCGGCCAGCTCGTCCGTCGAGAAATGGAAGGAAAAAATCATAGCCGGAACTCGTCGGGCCTGGCCCTGGTTCCGCCTGTCGGCTTCTACTTCGCCGAGAAAGCCTTAACCTGGTCACCTTTATGTCCAATGAAATTGTTTCCCTGGCTATTTTCGAACCGCTCGCCGGCAAAGAAGCGGAAGCCTTAGCTACATTCGGAGAGCTTTTCGCAGCGCTCGTTGCGGGAAAGTACAGCCGCGATTCGCTCCTTCAGGACGAGAAATCTTCGGCGTATGTGCTGATCCGCCATTGGGCTTCAGACGAGGCTCGGCAGGCTGCCATGGAAGACCCTGAGGTCCTGCGCTGCTGGGCCAAACTGGGGCATCAGATTCGGATTGTGCAGGTCTACGAAAAGCTCGAGGAAGTGGATACTAGTCGAAAAGGCTCGCGGCATAAGCACGGGTAACAAGGGTCTTGACCAACAACAACGTATGCCGACCGCTACCCCGAGCAGCACGTTCCAAGATCTCACAGTCGATCCCCCGGTGCGGGGATTTCTACATTCGCCGCAGGCCGGCAACGGCGACGGCCTGATTCTGACTCATGGCGCCGGGGCGAATGCTCATTCGCCGCTGCTGGCTGCGCTTGCGGATACTTTCAGCAATTCTGGATTTCTTGTGCTGCGCTGCGACCTGCCCTTCCGGCAATTGCATTCCGGTCCACCCCGGCCCGGCGAAAGTGCTCGCGATCGCGCGGGTCTTCGCAACACAACGGCGGCGTTACGGAAGCTGATTCCCGGTCGCGTGTTTCTCGGCGGGCACTCCTATGGCGGACGCCAGGCCAGCATGCTGTGCTCTGAGGAATCCGGAGTCGCAGCAGGTCTGCTCTTGCTTTCGTATCCTCTGCATCCTCCGCGGAATCCTTCACAGCTTCGGATTCAGCATCTGCCGCGATTGAGAACCCCCACTTTATTCGTGCACGGCACGCGGGATCCGTTCGGCTCAATTTTGGAAATGGAACACGCGCGCAGCATCGTTCCCGCGCTCACAGCTTTGCTGCCGGTCGAAGGTACAGGTCATGATCTTGGTTATGTGCGCGGAAGGTCACCAGAAGGTCTGGCAGAAAAAGTTTTGCGTGAATTTACTGACGTGATCGGTCGAGCCTCCTAACGCTCTCGTACAATGGCTAATTCACCCAGCCCGATTTCGAGCCGCCGTTCTTTTTGTCCTCGTCGGGAGGAACGTAATTTCCATATTCATCGAAATTTACGTTTCGATCATGTTTGCGCATGTACACTTCGAACTTCCTTGCGGCGCGACGGCGTTTCCAGCGGTAATAGGAATTGCGCCAGCTGAAATATTTCTCCGACGCCCCCAGTACTACTCCGCGGCGGGGCATGAGCTTGACATACAGGAACCCGAAAAGCAGTCCGCCGAGGTGCGCGAAGTTCGCGACCCCACCCTGCGAGGGCTGAAATGTCGCGACCAGCGCGATGAAAATCCAGATTCCGACCAGGTACTTTGCCTTGATCATGAATGGAAGAGGAAACATGAACATTTCCTGATCCGCATACAAAATGCCGAACGCCATCAGCAGTCCAAAAATCCCGCCCGAAGCCCCGACCGTTTCGCTCGTCGGCCGCATGCCCAGGAACCCCGTGTAGGCGACTGCAATTGTGACTAGCGCGGCGCCCACCACGCAGAATACGTAGCATTCGATAAAGCGGCGCGAACCCCAGTCCCGTTCCAGCCACCCTCCGATGAACCACACCGTCAGCATGTTGAAGAAGATGTGACCCAGGCCGGCATGCAACAACGAATACGTTGCCAGCTGCCAGAGATAGCCATGCATCACTGCGGCAGGGGTCAGGCCGAAATAGGCAAACAGGAAGCCGGTAGCTTCGGGAGAAAACGCGCTCAGAATGACTTGCAGGAGATAAACGCCGGCGCAAGCAACGATAATGCGCCTTACCCAACCTTCAAACGGAGGCAAGCTGAACGTGATGGTGCGATCTCGGCGCATGAGAAGTTGCAGTCCGGGTGAACTAGACGTCAGGCGCACTGCACGTTCGCCGTAGCGCGTGCAGAAGATCAATCTTATCAGGTTCAGCGTTCTGGCAGCGGCACCACCGGAAGGCTCCGATGACCTTGCCCGTCAACCGCTGACACCGCGAAAACCACGTTATCCTTTGACATTTTTAGCGTGGTCCTGGTTGTGTTGCCAACATTTTGCGACTTTTCCCAATAGGGACTGCTAGTCGCGCGCCACAGAATCTCGTACGCCGAAGCGCGTGGTGAAGCCTCCCAGGTCAGAGTTGTGTCGTTGGTCAGCTCCTTAGTCAAGACGCGGACGTCGCCTGGAGGCGCCGGAGCCGAAGCCAATGAGGCCAGGGTCGCTGCGTTCAGACCGGCGACGTGTGCGACGTATCCGAAGTTGACAAATCTCGGCAGGTCGCCGTATTCCATGCCGTTTTCCGTGCGAACGTTCTGGTGCTGGTGATTAAAATCCTCCCGGTATTCAGTGAAACGTACGGCTGCGAATCCCTGCTGGTTAAATGAGTAATGATCCCCGCCTCGCAGGAAGCGATCGAGACGAAATATCAGAAGCGGTTCCACTCCGGCAGCGTACGTGTGCCCCACTGTCACGATGTAGCGCGCCAGTTCGCGTGAAGCGGAGTCGCTTTCGGCGCCCAGGCCACGCAGCAGACGGATTTGCGCGTCGCCGGCGGCGACAGGAATGCCTTCAGAAAATACGCGCACAACGCTCGGATCCTGCTGCGGATTCTTATCCCCTCCGACGATGTCATTGTTGAGCACAGCTTCGATGTTCCAGCCCTGCTGCTTCGCCATTTCCGCGAAATGCTTGCTACCGTTGAGCCCCTGCTCCTCGCCCGCGACCGTGAGAAAAATGATCGTTCCCGGGAACTTCAGCTTGCTCAGCACGCGAGCGCACTCCAGGCTTACCGCGGTGCCGCTGGCGTCGTCGTTCGCCCCTGGCGCGTCGCCGGAGGCGTCCAGGGTGTCGCTATTTCGTGAATCGTAATGCCCCGTGACCAGCACAATTCGCTTGGCGCTTTCGGGATCGCTGCCTCGCAAAACCGCATAAACATTGGTAATTTCCGTCGCTTTCGGGATTCTATCGGCTGGCGGTTGCGTGAAAGTGTCGGTCTTCACTTGGAGACAACCGCCACATTCTTTGGAGTATTGTTCGAACTCCGACTTGATCCACTCCCGCGCAGCGCCTATCCCCCGTCCGGCTGCAATGGATTGGCTGCTTTGATCGGATAAGGTAAGCCGCGTGTGAAAGCCGACTAGTTTGTCGATAGTGGCCTGGATCCGATCTGGCGAGACTTCCTTGAGCGCAGCGGCGATCTGCGGATCAGCCGGCATTGTCACCGCGCCGGGGTGCGCGTCGCCCGCGCTGGAGTGAGCGCCGGAAGCACACAAAAACAATCCAACAACAGCCGCCAACCCGCACAGCAGGCTCGGCATCGGACTGCGAGAAGGCGCGAATCCTGCAAACATACAGCTGTAACTGAAGTTGGGTATTTTGCTTTTTTTCATGTTCGAGGGTTGAACCCCTTGACCGGTGACCGCATAGAATCTAAATATTAACAAGCGTAGTCTACATAGGTCGGAGGCGATTATGGTGTATTGTCCTGAATGCGAAAGCGATCTGGATTTGGAAGAGGATGATGTCGATGAGGGCGAAGTCGTGTCCTGCCCCGAATGCGGCACTGACTTCGAAGTGATCACGGTCAATCCCATCGAACTAAAGCCGGTCGACGAAGAGGAAGAAGACGCCGACGAGGAAGAGGAAGAAGAAGCCGAGGATGGCGACTACGCGTAGCTGCCCCTCCTGGCCTCTGTCTTTTCTTCGTAACGCCTCCCTCCGTGCTCGCTTCGCCGTCATCGTTCCTGTTTTCGCAGTTTGGGGCTGTAGTGTATGGTTCCCCATCACGCCAGCGCGCGCCGACTCTCGCAATGGAAACTACGCCCTGATCTTCGGGACGGTCTGGGATCCGAATGGGCGTCCTGTCTACGGAGTGAAAATAAAAATTCGCCGTTCCAATCAGAGGAAACCCAAGTGGGAACTGTACTCCGATCATAATGGGGAATTTGCCCAACGCGTGCCGCCCGGGCGGGCGGACTACCTGATCTCAGCCGATTTAAAGGGCTTTAAGTCCGCAGATGGCACGAAGTTTCAGGCTGGTCCCGAGATTACCGCCCATGTAGAGAATGATGAGCGAGTGGACATTGGCCTGCATCTAACTAAGTAGCTGGTTCACGCTTTGGGAGAGAACCATGAGGAAGGCACTCACGCTGGCTATCCTGCTTATGTTGGTGAACCTTGTGTTTGCAGCTCCTTTTGAGAAGGACAAGGGTGCGTCGGGGCGGTTGCTCGTGGGCAAGGTACTGGACCACAGTGATAATCCCGTGCCCAATGCCGTCGTGTATCTGACGAATACCCGTACGCGCGCCGTAAAAACCTACATCGTGGGGCAGGACGGCGGGTACCGATTCCCGGCTCTCTCGCCCAATATCGACTACGAAGTGTACGCCCAGATAAGCGGACGAAAGAGCGATACCAAGTCAGTCAGCCAGTTCGATAATCGCTCGCAAGTCTACATTGACTTACGCATAAAGTAGCCTTTCTTCCACAAACGATCTTTCAACCAACTCCCAACGGAATCTGCGTCTGCAATAACGCTTGTGGAATTCTCGCCGCGCATGCGAATTTGGTGCCCTGCCCAATAGCACGCGTGCCGTGATCGTATAATCGCTGGTGATGGTCACGACGCCCGATTCTTCGATCGCCGCCCGTGCCAAATATGAGCCGGTCATTGGCCTCGAAGTCCACGTTCAACTTTTGACTGCGAGCAAAATTTTCTGCTCGTGCTCCACCCGGTTCGGTGCCCCACCGAATACGAATGTCTGCCCCGTGTGTCTCGGCTTGCCGGGAGCGCTGCCCGTGCTCAATCGAAAGGCGGTGGAGTTCGCGGTGCTTGCCGCCTTGGCATTGAACTGCCGTATCAATGAGACCTCTATCTTCGCGCGCAAAAATTACTTCTATCCCGATCTGCCCAAGGGCTACCAGATCTCTCAATACGACAAGCCTCTCGCCGAGAATGGCTTCGTTGAAATTAACTCCGAACGCGGCAAAAAAAAGATTGGCGTTACGCGCCTGCACCTTGAAGAGGACGCGGGCAAGAGCCTTCACGACGGATTCGCAGACTCTGCCGACAAGACTGCGATCGACTTGAACCGCAGTGGCGTTCCCCTCATTGAAATCGTAAGTGAGCCCGAGATCGCGTCGCCCCACGACGCTTACGATTATTTGACCAGACTCAAAGAGATCATCCTGTATACGGGGGTGAGCGATTGCAACATGGAAGAGGGCTCGCTCCGCTGCGATGCGAATGTCAGCGTTCGACCCCGCGGTCAAAAGGAATTCGGCACGAAAACCGAAGTCAAGAACGTGAATTCATTCCGCTTTGTGCGCGACGCCCTGGAGTACGAGATCGAACGTCAGGCCGCGCTGCTCGCTTCCGGCGGAATCGTCGTGCAGGAGACTCGCCTGTACAACGCAAATGAAGGCAAGACCTTCGGTATGCGATCCAAGGAGCAGGCCCATGATTACCGCTATTTCTCGGAGCCCGACCTGCTGCCCCTCGTTGTCGATGAACAATGGAAGACCACAATCCAGAAAAGCATGCCCGAATTGCCCGACGCGCGCCGCCGTCGCATGGTTGCCGATTACGGCATCACTGACTATGACGCCAGCGTGCTTACGGCTTCGAAAACGCTCGCGGATCAGTTCGAGGAAGCGGCCCGTCCGGCCAAAAATCCCAAGCGCGTGGCCAACCTGGTCCAGAGCGAACTGATGGGCCGTCTGAAGGCAAAAGGACTCGAAGTCGAGCAGTCGCCAATCTCAATGAGGGGCGTCGCGGCATCCGCCGACCTGGTCGAGTCTGGCGCCATTTCGGGCAAGATGCTCAAGGATCTCTACGATCTGAGCTTCGAGCGCGGCAAGGATTTTACGGCGGTTTATGAAGAGGAAGGGCGGCCAGAGCAGTCGCGCGATACCTCGGCGCTAGAGAAAATCATCGACGAACTCATAGCCGCCAACCCCAGGCAGGTGGAACAGTACCGGGCAGGCAAGAAGACGGTGATCGGCTTTTTTGTGGGACAAGTTATGAAGGCGTCGAAAGGTCAGGCCAACCCGCAGCTCGTCAATGAGGTGCTCACGAAGAAGCTCGGGTAATTACTGCGGACTGCAAGGGCGAAGGTCAAAAATCACTGCAACATTCCGCTGTGGCTTCCCACTGCGCACGCTCAATGCAATACACCAGGTGCTTCAGCCCATGCCAGGTGACTTCCCTCCACACTCTCATCCCGTTCTTCTCCGCCACCCGTCGTGACGGCATGTTCTCCGGCCGAATCAGCGAAATCAGGCGAACGACACTCAAATTCGCGAAGCCGTAAGCACAGCAGGCCTGCGCGGCTTCAGTGGCATAGGACTGCCCCCAGTGATCGCGCCGCACGTGATAACCGATCTCCACCAGCGACTCCCCTTCGACCTCCTGACGGATAAGACCACAGTCGCCGATTAGCTCTCCCGTGCCCTTCAATACCATTGCCCAGAGCCCATGCCCGTCGCTTGCATAGCGGCGGCGGTTTCGCTCAATCCATTCATCCACACTGCGTCGGTCGTAAGGAGCCGGGTAGTAGCGCATGGTCTCCGGATCCGAACTAATCAGGGCGAGCGCATCGGCATCTTCGGGGACGAATTCACGCAGGGTCAGGCGGGATGTTTCCAGCACGTTCATACAACGTGGATCGCGGCCACCATCCGGAATCTGAAATGTTTGAGGTTCTGCTTGAAAGTCCCCAGCGAGACCTCACCCACTTGTCGACGAATATAATCGCTTATTGATGCCCACGGTGAGCAAAGCGATCGAGAGCAGAATTGAAGCCCTGCGCGACGAAATTCGTCATCACGAGTATTGCTACTACGTACTCGACGATCCCGAGATCAGCGACTTTGATTTCGACCAGCTCATGGAGAAACTCAAGGCTCTGGAACGTGCACATCCTGAGCTGGTGACGTCCGACTCTCCCACCCAACGGGTAGGCGGAAAGCCGAGAGAGGGCTTTCTCAAGGTACGCCACTCTTCCCCTATGCTGTCGCTCGATAACACCTATAGCGAAGACGAGCTGCGCGCCTGGGAGCGGCGCGTGCACGAACTCAGCGGGCGCAAGGACGTCGAATACGTCTGCGAGCTCAAACTCGACGGCATGTCCATGGCGCTGCGCTATAACCGCGGCCATCTTGAGCACGGCATCACTCGCGGCGACGGTAGCCTCGGTGAAGACGTGACCTCGAACGTGCGGACGGTGCGCTCCGTGCCGCTTTCTGTATCACGGGAGAAGCTGAAAACGGCCGGCATTCCTCCCGAGTTCGAGGTTCGCGGCGAAATGCTTATGCCGCTTTCCGGTTTTCGCAAGATGAACGAAGAGCGTGAAAACCAGGGACTTTCCAGATTTGCCAATCCCCGCAACGCAACTGCTGGCACGGTGCGACAACTCGAACCCAGCATTACCGCGCAACGTCGTCTCGATTTCTTTGCCTACATCCTGATGGTGAATGGCCGCACGTTCTTCGACCGCCACTCTCGCACTCTGGATGCCCTTCAGGCTGCCGGGTTCAAAGTCAACCAGCACCGGCGTGTGGTTAAGAACATGGAGCAGGTATGGGCCTTTATTGAGGAGTGGGGCGGAAAACGGGACAGTCTGCCCTATGAAATCGACGGCATCGTCATCAAGGTGGACAGCACCGCCCTGCAGGACGAATTGGGATGGACCGGCAAGGCGCCGCGCTGGGCGATTGCTTACAAGTATGCCGCGCGTGGCGGCATCACGCGGATCGATGACATTCTCGTGCAGGTAGGGCGTACCGGCAAGTTGACGCCGGTCGCTGCACTCAAGCCTGTGCCGATCGGCGGCACCACCGTAAGCCGTGCCACTCTCCACAACATGGATGAAATCGAACGCTTGGGCGTAATGATTGGTGACTGGGTGGAAGTCGAACGCGGCGGTGATGTGATTCCCAAGGTGGTCAGGGTCGTAGACGACGCCGCTCATCCCCGCGGCACCTGCGAATTTCACATGCCCGAGACATGTCCTGTTTGCGGTGGCCATGTCGTCCGCACGCCAGGCGAAGCGGATCACCGGTGCATCAACGCCAATTGCCCGGCGAAACTTCGCGAAACCATCCTGCATTTCGCCTCTCGTGGTGTGATGAACATCGAAGGTATGGGCGACGCTCTGGTCAACCAATTGACCGAACGTGGCATGGTGCGCAACGTTGCGGATATATACAAGCTGACCAAAGCCGACCTTCTCACCCTGGAGCGCATGGGTGATAAGTCGGCTCAGAACGTGCTCGATGAAATCGATCGCTCCCGCAAGCTGCCGCTCGAGCGCATCATTTATGGGCTCGGCATACGCTTTGTCGGGGAGCGCACCGCCGAGTTCCTCGCCGAGCACTTCGGTTCGCTCGACGCATTAATGAACGCCGGCGAAGAAGAATTGCAGCAGGTAAGCGAAGTGGGACCTCGCGTATCCGAAGCCATTCTCGAGTTCTTCGCGGAGTCGCGCAACCGCGAACTGGTCGAGCAACTCCGAAAAGCGGGTCTGACCTTTACCGGACAAAGAAAACAGCGCGGCAGCAGGCTCGCGGGAAAGACTTTTGTCCTCACAGGTACCTTGGCAAAGTACACTCGCGATCAAGCCAAGGAAATGATTGAACATGCCGGAGGCCGCGTTTCTGGTTCAGTAAGCAAGAAAACCGACTACGTCGTCGCAGGCACTGACGCCGGGTCAAAGCTCGACAAGGCTAGAGAGCTTGGAGTCGCCATCCTGGACGAGCGCGGGATGGAGAGCCTTCTCGGCGCCTGATTGCTCCACAACCCGAAACCCCCACCCCGGCGCCGCATATGCAGTTTCTTGCAACTGTTTATCTTTCAATAGCGTTGCCAAACATAATGACAAGTTGTTGACGTTTTCGTGACAATTGTCTCCCCGCTATTCTTTAGGCTTCCTCGCGACCGCCGGCACTGATTCCGCTGGTTGGCAATATACATTCCCGTCGATCCGCCTCGGTTAGCAGGAAACTCAAGGAGGAAGTATGAAGGCGAGCTCTTCGCTGTATCGCATCGTTTTGCCAATTTTCGTTTGCGTACTCGCGCTTTTCTGCGCGGCTAGTACCGCTTTTGCTGCAGGCTACAAAGCCACCGTACTGACTGCCGACCAGGCAGGCATCGGCAAATTCACCGATCCCAATCTGCAAAACCCGTGGGGGATCAGCTTCAGCACTGGCGGTGATTTCTGGATTTCAGACAATCAGAACGGGCTTTCGACTCTTTACACCGGTACCGGTCAGCCGCAGTCGCTTGTAGTGACCATTCCTCCGGGAATTGGCAACGCGAAAGGTTCTCCCACTGGAACTGTCTACAACGGAACCAACGACTTCAAAATTCACGGCTTCGTTGCTTCCTTTCTCTTCGTCACCGAGGATGGGACAATTAGCGGCTGGTACGGTGGTTCCACGGCATTCATTGCGGTTGACAATTCCGCGAGTGGGGCGAACTACAAAGGCATGGAGCTCGCGAATAATGGAACCGCGAACCATCTCTACGTGGCCAACTTCTTCGCCGCCACCGTGGATGTGTTCGACGGCAACTTCTTGCCGGTGACCCTGGCGGGCAAGTTTGTCGATCCCAACCTTCCCGCGGGCTTTGCACCTTTCAACGTCAAGAATGTCAATGGCTTGCTTTACGTTCTCTATGCCAAACAGAATGCCACCAAGACGGATGCCACTTTCTGCGCTGGCTGCGGCTTTGTGGACATCTTCGATCTCAATGGCAACTTCAAGCGGCGCTTCGCCAGCAAGGGCTCGCTGAATGCCCCCTGGGGCATCGCCGTATCGCCGTCCAACTTCGGAACCTTTAGCAACGATGTCCTGATTGCCAACCTGGGCGACGGCAAGATCAATGCCTTCTCAAAGATTGGCAAGTTCGCCGGTCAGCTGGCCAACAGCACGGGCAAGGTTCTGACGTTCCCGGGATTGTGGGGGCTCGCGTTCGGCACCGGCGGCGTACAAGGCAACCCGAACCAACTCTTCTACACCTCTGGACCAGGCGCGTATGTACACGGGCGTTTTGGAGTCATTAACGCCCAGTGACGTGCAAACATCCACTATCCTCCAGGTGCTGGGCTGGCATACGTCTGGTTTTCTGGCCGAGGCGGAGGTAAAGAGCTCTACAGGTTCTCTCTCGCATGTCTTGCATCGGGACGGCAGACGATCCAGTTCTGCCGTCCGTTTTTTTGACCTCTAATTTTGCAGGGCTCGACTGAGTTTCTCCCAGGTGACATCGAGGGTCTCAGGCAATACGCGCGTCTCTCCGATCACCGCGACGAAGTTGGAATCCGCCACCCACCGCGGCAGAACATGCATGTGAATGTGCCCGGCAACCCCTGCTCCGGCGGCACGCCCTATGTTCATCCCCAGGTTGATGCCGTCGGGATGATAGGTTTCCCGCAAAACCGCTTCCATTTTCTGGGTCAATTGCATCATTTCTTGCGCCGCGTCTGTGGGAAGCTTTCGCAACTCGTCCAAGTGCGCATAGGGCACGACCATCACGTGGCCGGGTGTGTAGGGGTACGTGTTCAGGATGATGAAACAATGCTGACCGCGGTAGACGATCTTGCGTTCCTTGTCGTTGCTCTGGTCGTTAGGAATGTCGCAAAAAATGCAGCCCGTGCTCTTGCCTGCGCCTGTAATGTAAGCGTAGCGCCACGGCGTCCATAGGTAATCCATGCCACGGCAGGGTAGCAGATGAAAGCCGTTTTTCGGAGCTCGACTGCGAGTTTGTCAACTCGCAAAATTCACCGAAAAGTAATGCATCCCACACCCCGCAGGCGTTATCCAATGGCTCGCAGGATGAGGCTGACAACCAATTGGATTTTCTGTGGTTTGGGGTTTGACACTGTTCCGAAGCGGTTGCTATAGTCGAGAGGTTCCCTTAGGACGCGGGTTTGCTGTCACGTCCGACCGCTGGGATTCTCCAAGCTCGTTCGCCAGGACGAGCCCATCAGAACCTAAGACTCACGCCAGCTGTCCGCCACCGGCCCGCATCCTCCCGCACATGAGTGCGAGATATACCATTCGAGGCAATGATCTTGTACGACGATAACAACGCCCCCAATACTGATTCCGCAACATCCGTTCAGGTAGAAAACGAACCGGTTGTGGCTTCGGATGCGGGCTCGGCACAAACCGCGGATAATCCGCAACCGACACCGCTGACCGCCACCCACGACGAAAAACAACCTGCGGCTTCAACTGACGATTTTGCCGCAGCCCTCGAAAGTTTCACCACCGAAGTCGAAGAACAGCAAGCCAGCGAGGACCATGTCCTCAAAGGCACCGTGCTGAAGCTCACGCCTACGCACGTCGTCGTCGACATCGGTGCCAAGTCCGAAGGCATGTTGCCCATTGCCGAAGTCATGGACCACGAGGGCAAACCTCGCTTTCAGCCCGGCGACGAAATGGACGTCATGCGCGAGAAGGGCGAAACCGAGGAAGGTTACATCAATCTCTCCCATCAAAAGGCGCAGCGCCTGCGCGCGTGGGACGAGATTGAGCGCGCCCACAACGAGAAGAAGCCCATTCAGGCCGTGGTGATCGACCGTATTAAGGGCGGACTCACCGTCGACATTCTCGGCGCACGGGCCTTCTTGCCGGGTTCGCAGGTGGACTTGCGTCCGGTGCGGAATCTGGATGGCATGAAGGGCCAGACTCTCGAAGTCGCCGTGATCAAGCTCAACAAGAAGCGCGGCAACATCGTGGTTTCGCGCAAGCAGATCCTCGAGGAAGAGCAGAACGAGAAAAAATCAAAAACTCTCGAGCACCTCGATGAGGGCGCGGTCCTCACCGGGGTGGTAAAGAACCTCACCGAGTATGGTGCCTTCGTCGATATGGGCGGCATTGATGGGCTGCTCCATATCACCGACATGTCGTGGGGACGCCTTACTCATCCTCGCGATTTGGTCAACGTCGGTGATCAGATCCAGGTCAAGGTATTGAAGTTCGATAAAGACAAGCAGCGCGTTTCGCTCGGCTTTAAGCAACTCACGCCGGATCCCTGGCTGGATGCGGCCCAGCGCTACCCGGTAGGAGCCCACGTGGGTGGTCGCGTCATCAGCGTGACTGACTACGGCGCCTTCGTCGAACTCGAGCAGGGCATCGAAGGCCTGGTCCACGTCAGTGAGATGACCTGGTCCAAGCGCATGAAGCATCCCTCCAAGCTGGTGAATGTCGGCGATCACGTCGAATGCGTTGTGCTGAATGTGAACCCTCAGGAACGGCGCATCTCGCTCGGCATGCGGCAACTCGCGCCCAATCCATGGGACACTTTGTACGAAAAATATCCGGTCGGTGCCACCGTGGAAGGTCGTGTACGGAATCTCACCGAATTCGGCGCATTTGTCGAAATCGAGGATGGCATTGACGGTCTCGTGCATGTCAGCAATCTGAGTTGGACGAAGCGCGTGAAGCACCCCTCCGAGGTTCTGAAGAAAGGCGATCGGGTCAAAGCGGTGGTCCTCGCTATCGAGCCCGACAAGCGCCGCCTCTCTCTCGGCATGAAGCAACTTCAGCCCGACATCTGGGAAACCTTCCTTGAGCAGCATCATGTCGGCGATGTTGTCCATGGAAAGGTGCTCCGCATCGCGAGCTTCGGCGCTTTCGTCGAAATCGCGGAAGGGGTCGAAGGCCTCTGCCATAACTCCGAAGCGGTCGACGGCAATGGCCAACCCATTCATCTCGAAGCCGGTCAGGAGTTCGACTTCAAGATCATCAAGATGAACCCCGATGAAAAGAAGGTCGGCCTCAGCATTCGCGCGGTTGGGGAAGAGGCATCGCGTGCCGAGGTGGAGTCTTACAAGCAGCCCGTGTCCAGCACCGGCGGTTCAACCATCGGCGAACTGATGTCCTGGAAGCGGGCTAGCAACGACCAGGGATGATTTCAGAATAGGGTAACTTCTTCAAAACGGGCTTCGGCCCGTTTTTTTTGCCGCTTTCGACCTCCCCGGCCCCGCCCAGGCAACCGTTGACGCCCCCTTGTAATCCAGAGACTCCGGGGCGTGCGTAACATGAAAATCAAGTTTCTCGGCTCAACCTGCGGCGGCCCTCTCCTTTTGCCGTTCGCACTGTTTTTCTTCCTCACATTGTTGATTCCCACAGTACAAGCGCAAACCTTCAGCGTGCTTTACGATTTCTCCAACTCGCCAGACGGGGCCTCTCCCGACAAGGGCACACTCGTTCTCGATCCCGTTGGAAATCTCTACGGCACAACCTACGCGGGCGGTCCGTTCTTCCAGGGGACGGTTTTCAAACTGGATCCCGCGAGCAAAGAAAGCGTGCTCTACAACTTTAGAGGTTTAAGGGACGGGGCAGGTCCGATCGGCGGACTGGTTCTCGATCCGTTCGGCAATCTGTACGGCACCACGTCCTACAAGGGAGCGTTCAACGCTGGAACCGTATTCAAAATCACGCCTGCGCGCAATTTTCAGCTGCTCCATACTTTTTCCGGTCATGCCGATGGTGGTCAACCTTACGGCGGCTTGATTCGCGATCGTCGTGGCAACCTGTACGGCACCACCAAGGGCGGTGGCTCTTCCGGCGATGGCACTATCTTCCGGCTTGATCCCATGGGGCGAGAAACCGTCTTGCACAATTTTGCTGGCACTCCGACAGATGGTGCCCAGCCGACTGCAACTCTCATCCGCGACGTCACTGGAAACTTTTATGGTACCGCCTCCATAGGAGGACTATTCTTGTCCGGAACCATCTTCAAACTCGATATCACGGGCGGGGAGACAACCCTGCATGATTTCACCGGTTCCGGCGATGGAGTTTTTCCCCTAGGTGCTATGGTCCGTGATGCGGACGGCAATCTCTACGGCACGACCTCCGCCGGTGGCGGACTGAACCTCGGTTCGGTCTTCAAGCTCGATCCTTCAGGGCGCGAGCTATGGATCATCAATTTTGGCGGGTCAAACGGATCGTATCCAGTCGGTGACCTGGTCCTTGACGATGCCAATAACATCTACGGAACAACCGCCTATGGGGGGGATTTTGGCTCAGGGACAGTATTCACCGTGACCACTGCTGGAGATTTCAAAGTGCTGCATAGCTTTGACGGCTCTGACGGAAATCAACCCTACGCAGGGTTGACTCGTGATAAAGCCGGTAATCTGTATGGCACTACCCGCTTCGGGGGCGCCCACGGCTCGGGAGTGATCTTCAAAATTACTCCGTAACAATCCCGGCGATAAGGCCAGGCGGTTCGGAGACGTTCCGATCTTCCTGGCCATCGGCTCGCCCCGAAGATGTAACAGCTCCCTTAGAGCACTTGCTCCCCCGCCTTCCCCAACAACAAAGTGACGAAGCAATGACATTGCCGCGACAACTCCCCTGTGAAACGGCACTACCATTCCCCCGGATTTGAGGTGAGTCGTCTTCACCCCTCTTCAATGGGGATCGAGCGCGTCCCCGATTTCACGCTCGCAATTCGAAAGGAGTTCCAATGTCGCATCCAGTTCGCCGTTTCACCCTCTGGTCCGCCCTGCTCGGTTCATTGACACTGTCCCTTTTGACTTCCGTTCAGGCCCAATACAAGCGGTTCAATCTTGTCGCCAATCAATCCGGGAAAGCGCTGCACGTGGATTCTGATCTGGTAAATGCCTGGGGACTGGCGTTCTCTTCCACCGGCCCATTCTGGCTCAGCGACAACGGTACCGGATTGTCCACGCTCTACAGCGGCCCCGGCGTTAAGCAATCGCTAGTCGTGACCATTCCGTCCGCTTCGGGTGCCGGCAACGGATCACCCACGGGAATCGTCTTCAACAGCTCGTCTGATTTTGTGATTTCTTCGAATGGTCAGTCGGGCGCGGCCGTATTCCTCTTCGCCACCTTGGACGGAACGATCAGTGGCTGGAGTCCATCTGTAGACGCCACCAATGCGATCATCGCAGTGAATAACTCAAAAAGCGGAGCAGCCTACACCGGCCTGGCCATTACCACCGACAACCTGAATGGCACCAACTATCTCTTCGCCGCTGACACGGTGAACAACAAGGTGGATATCTACGACGGCAACTTCAATTTTGTGCGCTCCTTCACTGACCCCATGGCCCCGGCCGGCTTTACCCCGTACGGGATTCAGGACATCGGGAATTCTGTCTACGTGACCTATGCCAGCATCACCAGTGGTAGCGGCGGTCTGGTCGATGTTTACTCCGAAAGCGGTGATTTGATGAAGCGGCTGATCGCCGGTAACCCGCTAAACCAGCCGTGGGGACTCGCGGTATCGCCCGGCAACTTTGGCCCGCTCAGTAACGCCTTGCTCGTCAGCAACAATACTCCAAGCGGAACCATCAACGCTTTCGACCGCCATACGGGAAAGTTTATCGGCACCATCAGGGATACGAAAGGCAAACCCATCACTATCGACCAACTATGGGGAATTGCGTTTGGAGCCGGTAATTCTATGAATGGCAACCGCAACCAGCTCTTCTTTACGGCGGGTCCGAACGAGTACGTAGATGGTATCTTCGGCGCGATCACACTGGCTCCCGGCACCAGCGGGGCACGTAAACACAAGTAAATTACCTGTGAGTTCCCCGCCTTTCGCCGGGGCGGGGACTCGTCGCTACCCTCAGCGCGCTGCCTGGTTCGACATCTTCTCGAATTCCTGCATCTCTTTCTGCGCGATCTGCGCATCGGAGTCGTTGGGCGAAAGCCGCAGGTAGTTCTTGATGTGCTCCACCGCGCCCGCATAGTCATGTCGTTGCGCGAGCAACACCCCCAGCAGGTGCTCGAGCTTGGGAACTTTATGCTGCGGGTCTGCTTCTAGACCCCTCAGCGCGCTCTTCTCTGCGACCTCGTAGTGTTTCAGGTAATAGTTGGCGGCGGAATTGAAAAGCCAATACTGAGGAAAATTCAAGGGATTAAGCTTCAGAATCTCCGACGTATTGTCTGCTACCACTTGCCACTCGTGTTGTTTGATAGCTATCTGCGCCAGCATTTCGTATGGACTGATGAACCTCGGATCGGCGCTGATCGATTGACGAAACGACTGCTGGGCGCCCGGCACATCGTTCTTCTGCAACTGAACCTGCCCTAACTCAAACCACGCCACCGCATACTTGGGATAAAGCTCTACCGCTTTCTGGAAGCTTTTCAGGGCGTCGTCCCATTTCTCCTTCTTTACCTGGTCGCGCCCTCTATCAAACTCTTTCCTCGCTTTGCCCGGCGCAGCTGCGCTGGTCGCACTCACGGTAAACCCTTGTACCTGCGCCATCCTGTGCAACATGATGGTTCCCACGTCCACGTTCAGGTCGCCTAAATGGGACGCGAGCTCGACCACCTGCGAACTGAACCCCGGAAGCACTGCCTGCAGTTCGCACTCCCGCAGATCGCGTGCTAGGCTGCCCCGATTGGCGGAGTTCGCACTGACCGAGTTGCGGGACACAGTCCCCGGGTAGTTGGCCATCGCAGCTCCGGACGAATCGGAAGCTTGATCGATACCGGCGCTCTGAAATCCCTGTCCCGCGCCGATTTCGAAGCTGAAGTGCCCTTTGGCATCGGTGTACCCTTCCGTCCGCGTCATGCCGCGGCAGTTACTCTGAATCACCGCGGGATCGGTAAGTGGCGTCCCGTCGTCCAGCGCCACCTTCCCGCTCAGAAAGAACGTCCTGGGCATGGGGTTCATGTCGGGAGCACTCATGGGAATGTTGCCCCCCGGCGGCGGCTGGTTCGGCACGTTGCCCCCCGGCGCTTTTCCTCCACGCTGGGCTTCTAGGTTGATGGTGAGAGCTGCAATAGCAAGGGTAAGGGCGAGGGTCCTGGACATCATGGTGAGTCACCCCAAGTTGCCCCTCATTGTACGCCTGCTCACAGGCCACGGAGCCGTCCGGAATTGTCAAATTTTGCTGGTTTGGCTGCTTGGGGCTGCCTTTGCGGCAGCCTCGTCACCGCTGATCAGCGGAAGACGGCACTCGTGGCGCAAGCAAAGTCAAGGCGCCAGCCTCAACGGCCTGCTTGCATTCACGTCGCCCAATCTTGGATCAGGAGATCTCCCCGGCATGCCCATGACGACAGCCGCAACCGAGGTCAATTCGGCCGCTAGTCTGCCGCCGAACGGCGTACCGTATACATCTCGTGCAGGAATTCGATAGTCGGCTGATCAAGCACGCCCGCCTCTTTCATGCGCTCACGCAACTCACTCGAGTTCATGAACCGGCGCGCCAGGTTTACGTCCTCCCATTCGAACAGCAGTGTGAGATCGTTTTCCTTATCTGGATCGAAAAAGATACGGCAGCTCTGCTCCCCAGCCTTGTGCCGGAAGTCGAGCGAAGAATCAAAGGTCGCTTTCCAGCGTTGATAATCGGCTACTTTGTGATGAACCAGGACGCTGATCATGGCGGTGCTCCTCCCCTCACGTTGCCGGGAATCTCATCCCTCTGCAAGTGTGGGGCTCACCCAAATGTGAAAGTTTCCCAAAATGGGAATGATGGGGAAAATGGTATGCGACCTTACTGTTAGCGCCGCGCCGAAAGCATATTGAGAATTTCCTGGAGGCCCTGGCGTACGTTCCGCAGGTCAGCAGTGGATCGAGCGGGAAAAGGCAACGCAGTCTGTTTCTTGTCGGCTTTCATCTCGTCCCGCAACTGGGTTCGTGCGCCCGCGATGGTAAAGCCGTCTTCGTATAGCAGCTTCTTGATCCGGATGACATTCTCCACGTCCTTCCGCCGGTACATGCGCTGGCCGGTGCTGCTTTTTACCGGGCGCAATTGAGGAAATTCCGTTTCCCAGAATCGCAGGACGTAAGCTGGCAGGCGGCAAAGTTGGGCGACCTCGCCGATGCGGAAATACAGCTTCTCCGGAATCACAATTTCGTGCGAATTGCCCGGCTTCCCTGGCGCTTTCTTCTTCGAACTCATCCCTTCCGTCCAGAAGCGGCGCGCGTCTGCGGAGGTCACTCTCACTGGCGTTTCTAGCACGACCCGGCCCTGAGAACAATCCCTTTATTTGCTTCCCCGTACCTCGGTGCCTCATCTCGCCATGAAAAAGCCCCTCGAAAGGTGCTTCTCTCGAGAGGCCGCAAACCTATGGATTGGGACGAATCTGCGTTCGCCCTAGTGTTTCTTTTTCTTCTTCGCAGCTTTCTTCTTTGCTGGCATGAAGTGTTTCCTCCGTGAACGATTTTCCCTTGCAAAGGTACTCACTTACGGGCCCTATATTCTACTCTCGCCCAAGTTCTTGTATGGGCTTCTACTCTAACCCAAGATATTGCGTGTTGTTATATTAAAAGTCAATGTAATTCTGCATTCCCGACGTTGATTCCATTGTTCCTACCCGCTCTTGTACACTTCCTCTCGCCCATGCCTCGCGATCCCATCGAGCTCGAAGTTTTCAAGCATCTCTTTCATTCGATCGCCGAGGAGATGGGAGCCGCGTTGCGGCGCACCGCTTTCTCTCCCAACATCAAGGAGCGCCGGGATTACTCCTGTGCCGTCTTTGACGCAGAAGGCGAAGTCATCGCCATGGGAGATCACATGCCTGTCCATCTTGGATCGATGCCGATGTCGGTGCGCGCCGCCATTACCCACTGCGACCTCGAACCCGGCGACATCGTCATGCTGAATGACCCGTTTGCCGGTGGTACCCACCTGCCGGACATCACCTTGGTAGCGCCGGTCTACATCGACGTGCGAGGAACCGCGACGGCGAAATCCCGAAAGCCCAAACCCGGCTTCTACGTTTCCTCCCGCGCTCATCACGCCGATGTAGGTGGCGCCTATCCAGGATCGATGGGTCCGGCTCGGGAGATTTACCAGGAAGGCTTTCGGATTCCACCGGTAAAGCTTGTACGCGGCGGCAGGATGGACCGCGACATTCTCGCGCTGCTGCTCACCAACGTGCGCACTCCTGACGAGCGCGAAGGCGATCTCGGTGCCCAAACCGCCGCTTGCCATACCGGCGCTACTCGACTTCAGGAATTGTGCTCCCGCTACGGACTCACGCGCGTGCATCGCGCGGCTGCCGGCCTTCTCGACTACGCCGAAGAGCTCATGTGCTCATTTCTTGAGCAGGTGCCGCCCGGAACCTATCGCGCCGAGGATGTTCTGGACAATGACGGAGTCTCCGACCAGCCGGTGCGCCTTGTCGTAAGCGTCAGGTTTGAAAAACCGCATAAACGAAAAAGTCGCACCCACCGACAGACCCCTCAAACTTTGTCCAGCCCTCGACTCGTGACCGTCGACTTCAGTGGTTCTGATCCGCAGGTACGAGGTAGCGTCAACGCCGTGGAGGCTATTACATACTCGGCCTGCTTCTACGTCTTTCGCTGTCTGCTGGCCGAGGATATTCCCGCGAGCGCCGGGCTCATGCGCCCCATTCAGGTCATCGCGCCCCCCGGAACCGTGGTCAATGCGCGTCCTCCCGCGGCTGTGGCTGCGGGCAATGTTGAGACCTCACAAAGGATCGTCGACGTGCTTCTGCGCGCGCTTGCCCGGGCCATTCCCGATCGCATTCCCGCTGCGTCATCCGGAACCATGAACAACTTGACCATCGGCGGAATCGATCCCCGTTCCGGCCAGCCGTTTGCCTATTACGAAACCATCGCTGGCGGCATGGGCGCTCGTCCCACCATGGACGGAGTCTCCGGCGTCCATACCCACATGACGAATTCTCTGAACACTCCCGCGGAAGCGCTCGAGTATGCCTACCCATTCCGCGTGACCCGCTACTCACTGCGCAAAAATAGCGGCGGGGCAGGAAGGTATGGCGGCGGCGATGGCGTGCTTAGGGAAATCGAGGTGCTCACCGACGCGGAAGTCACCCTGCTTGCCGATCGCCGTAACCATGGGCCATATGGCCTTTCCGGCGGCGCGTCAGGTACTCCGGGGAAAGCCGAACTGATCCGCGGCGATGGCACGGTTAAGTCGCTGCCCGGGAAGTTCAACGTGCGCATCTCGCGGGGCGACCGCATCCGCATCGATTCTCCCGGAGCTGGCGGTTGGGGCAAACCGGAATGACTGCCAAGCTTTCGCGCATAGCGCCGCTTCTGTTATCCCTCGCGAAACGAGGACTCTGAATTTCCTCTCGCCTTGCCGGCCTGCTGCACCGCTCCGAATCATCGCCTCTACCGGTACAATGGACTGGCCATGTCTGACCTCGCCGCTCACTATCTCGATGAAGCTCGCCGCCAGATGCGTGGCCATAAACGTCTCGCCGAAGGCGCTTTCGCCCAGCTCAAAGATGAAGACTTCTTCGTGACCCTCGATCCCGAATCCAACTCGGTTGCGATCACCGTGAAGCATGTTGCCGGCAACATGCGCTCCCGCTTCACCGATTTCCTCACCACCGACGGCGAGAAACCTGACCGTCATCGCGATCAGGAATTCGAGCTCACCTCCTCGACGTCCCGTGCGGATGTCATGAAGTGGTGGGAGGAAGGATGGGTGCGCGTTTTCTCGGCGATCGACTCACTCACCCCCGCAGACGTCATGAAAACCGTCACCATACGCGGTGAGCCCCACACTGTGTTGCAGGCGATCAATCGCCAGATCGCGCACTACGCTTATCACGTTGGACAAGTCATCTTTCTGGCTAAGCACATCCGTTCCAGCCAGTGGCAGTCGTTAAGTATTCCGCGCGGCCAGTCGGAGCAGTTCAATTCCGCAGCTGTGTCGGAGCGCAAGCCGGGTTCGTCCGGTCCGCGTGCCTGACCGTGATCGGCCGCACAACGCCGGCGTCAGCATGGTGCTAGAATGAGCAGTTTTGTGCGCATTCCCGTCATACTAAGGTCGCTTTGATGCCCGATTCCATGCTGGCCGTCGTAAAGCCCGAGCCCAAGGCCGGGGCCGAAGTTCGCGATGTCAAAATTCCCGCTTTCGGCCGCACCGATGTGCTGGTCAAAGTCAAAGTTGCTTCCATCTGTGGCACCGACCTCCACATCTACGAATGGGATCGCTGGGCTCAGAATCGCATTCACCCGCCGCTCATCCCGGGTCACGAGTTCTGCGGCGAAGTAGTCGCCTTTGGCGACGAGGTCACCAGCGTCAAAGTCGGCGATTTCGTCTCCGCCGAGATGCATGTCGCGTGCGGCAAATGCCTGCAGTGCCGCACCGGTGAAGCCCACATCTGCCAGAACGTAAAAATTATCGGCGTCGACACCGATGGCGCTTTCGCCGAATACGTGGTTATTCCCGAATCAAATATCTGGAAGCTCGATCCCGCCATTCCCCAGGAGTACGCCTCAATTCTGGATCCCCTCGGTAACGCCGTGCATACCGTTCTCGCTGGTGAGATCGCGGCCAAGACCGTCGCTATCACCGGGGCGGGCCCGATCGGCCTCTTCTCTATTGCCGTCGCTCGTGCGGTCGGCGCTACCACCATCTTCGCTATCGAAATTAATCAGCATCGCCGCCGCATCGCGAAAGAAATGAAAGCCGACTTCGTGATCGATCCTTCTAAGGAGGATGCTGCCAACATCATGATGGAGAAAACAGGCGGGCTCGGGGTTGACGTCGTCCTCGAGATGGCTGGCCATCCAGACTCCATTCGGATAGCCTTCGACATTGTGCGGCGTGGTGGCCGCATCTCCCTCCTCGGCCTCACCTCCAAGCCCATCTCGCTCAACTTTTCCGAAGACATCATTTTCAAAGGCATCACGATCCAGGGCATCAATGGCCGCCGCATGTATCAGACCTGGTATCAAATGACTGCGCTGCTCAAGGCCGGCAAACTCGATCTGCACCCGGTCATTACAGACCGCATCTCGATGAAAGATTTCCCCAAAGCCATGGAGCGCCTGAAAACCGGCGAAGCCAGCAAGATCCTCGTTTATCCCAATGGCGTGAAGTCCGTTTAGACACGAACTTCTCTTTACTATGCCTCTGACCCTGCTCCCTCAGCTCTGCCCGAAAATTGTTAATATGTAAGGTTGGGGTTCGGCCCGGATTCCCACCGTGGGCCGCAGGAAGGAAATATGCCGACAGACATTGTTATGCCCCAGATGGGCGAATCCATCGTGGAAGGCACCATTACCAAGTGGCTGAAAAAGCCCGGCGAAAAGGTCCAGCGCGACGAGCCGCTTTTCGAGATCTCCACCGATAAGGTTGACGCCGAGATTCCCGCTCCCGCTTCGGGGGTGCTGCAGGAGATCAAGGTCACAGAGGGCAACACGGTTCAGGTGAACACGGTGGTGGGAACAATCTCCGCCGATGGCGAAGCCTCCCCTGCGGCCGCTGCGCCCAAACCTGCTGCGCCTGCCCAGCCCGCCGCCCCCCCGCAGGCTGCCGCTCCGCCGCCTATGCCCGCTCCTCCTTCGGCCGCGGAAGTCGAAGAGGAACACGAGGCCGATGACGAGCACGTCCGCTCCTCCCCGCTGGTTCGCAAATTAGCGCGGGAACACAATCTCGATCTCTCCCGGGTTCCTGGCACCGGCACCGGGGGCCGCATTACCAAGCAAGACGTAATGGCTTTTCTGGATAAGCAATCATCCGCGCCCACCCCGGCCCCTGCCCGCGCTGCCGCCGCTCCGACATCTGCCCCGGCTGCTCGCCCTGCGCCCGCTACTGCCGCCCCCATCCCTGGGGAGCTCGTACCCTTGACGCAGATGCGCAAGATTATCTCCCAGCGCATGATCGAGTCCCGCCGCACCAGTGCGCACGTCCACAATCTTTTCGAGGTGGACGTCACCCGCATCGTCAACCTCCGCAACAAGACTAAGAACGGCTTCGAGCAGCGTTATGGCGTACGCCTCACTTTCATGCCGTTCTTCGTGCGCGCGGCGATTATCGCGCTACAACAGTTCCCCATCATCAATGCGTCTCTTGAAAATGACGCCATCCGTTATCACCAGCACGTCAATATGGGGATTGCTGTAGCCCTCGATTGGGGGCTGATCGTTCCTGTCCTGAAGAACGCTGAGGAGTTGAACTTTCTAGGTCTGCAGCGCGCCATCACCGACCTCGGCGAGCGTGCCCGCAATAAGAAGCTTTCGCCCGACGAAGTGCAGGGCTCCACATTTACCATTACCAATCCCGGAACCTTCGGTGCCGTTTTCGGCTTGCCCATCATCAACCAGCCGAACGTCGCCATCATGGGCGTGGGCGGAATCGCCAAGGCGCCCGTCGTGGTGACCGACTCGCAGGGTAGCGACTCGATCGCCATCCGCTCACTCGTGCACCTTACCCTCGGCTACGACCACCGCGTCATCGATGGCGCCGTGGCCGATCAATTCATGGCTTTGGTCAAGAAGACTCTCGAGAATTGGAGCGAAGAAGTCGGCTAGATAAGCATCGGCCCGGCGACCCTCAGAAGATCTGATCCGTTAGCGACGGCAGTCCTGGGCTGTCCAGCCGGGCTTAGCCCGGCCCACATCCATGTCAAGCAAAGGCCGGCATCACTCGCCGGCCATACCATGCATCAACTCCAGCCGAATTCCTACTTCGCCTTTGCCCAAAGTGACGCGTTCAGGCACTCCACAGTTCCGTCGATTACTTTTCCGATTCCCTCCGTGAACTTGCCCTGGTCCACGATTTCTTTGTTGCTGACCGCGTCCGCCAGGCTCAGCGCGGACGAAATAAAAGACATCGCCGCCTGTTTCTTGTCATTGCCCGACCGGCTCCCAAACAATCCCTCGATTCCGTGAACCACGGCTGGAACGAAAGAAATTCCCTGAAGTAATTTAGATAAAAAGTTCATTGCCCTCTCCTTCTTGATTGCTTGCTCAAAAATTTTGTCTGCGATTCTCGTGCGCGAGATCTCAGCCCACCGCGCGGCC
>DASRFR010000023.1:0-5055 GCA_035651455.1 Terriglobales bacterium | reverse complement strand
CCATAACCCCGCGCAGATCCGTGTCGGAGACCGCATCTTCCTCCCGCGACCTTCATTTTGGCGCTCGGCAGTTCGACGCGCTCCCAAAGCGCCTGACGCAACCGTCGCAGCTGCGCTTTGCTCAGCGCTAGTTTTCCCCTGTGACGAGCAGATTCGTACTTTCGCTGGTCGTCATGTTGCCGCTACCCCACAGCGCTCCGGAACCCCAAAGGGCGCTGAAGCCCTGCGTCCCTGAGCTGCCCCAAAGGGCACCGCTGCCCCAGAGAGCACTACTCCCCCAAAGCGCACCGCTGCCCCACAGAGCCGCTTCACCACCAACAAATACCTGGCTTCCCCAGATGGCGGTGGAGCCCCACAATGCGCCACTGCCCCAGAGGGCGCTATCGTCATAGAGGAGATGGACTTGACCGGTGGATGCGTCGTAGTAAGCAGTGGGCGACTTGGCCGGCATCAATGCGATGTCGGAATTCATGAGGGCGGCAGCCAAATCGAGATAGCCGGCACCTACCGTGAAGATGTCGTACTGGCTGGTGTAGGTGATGCCTGTGGCTTCATCGAAAACCGAGCTGTATAGCGGAAATTCCTTGCGCGCGGTTTTCATCAAGCGGGCCTTCACCTGGTCGGGTGTGAGGTATGGCTGGGCTTCCAACAAATCCGCTACCGCTCCGCTCACGACCGCCGCCGCCATACTCGTGCCGCTCTGCTTGTAGTAGTAGGCCGAGAGCGTGCTACCGGCGCCGCTCATGTAGGAATTCATCGGGATGCGGTTTACCGTGTAGGTATTGACCAAATATCCGGTACTGGCAATAAGGGCAACGACACGATTGCCGGGGGCGACCAGGTCGGGCTTAGCTATGTGATCAATGGCAGTCGGTCCCTTAGAGCTATAGCTCGCTACCGTATCATCTGAGGTACTAAGTGTGTCCTGTGCCTTCATTGCGCCGACTGTGATCACATACGGATCATTGGCCGGCGACATGATTGTTCCATAGCCGTCCGTTCCCGCCGTCTGGTTTCGGCCTTCGTTCCCGGCTGCGACGACTACAACAATCCCCGCGCGGTATGCCCGTTCAACTGCCTGGCACAATGGGTCGACGGTGTAGCTTTCATAAATGGGCCGGCCCAGAGAAAGGTTGATGACGCGAATGTTGTACTTGGATTTGAGCCGGATTGCGGTATCGATAGCTGCAATGACCCAGCTATCCTGGCCTTGACCACGCGAGTCCAACACCCGCAAGTTGATCAGTTTTGCATCCGGTGCCATCCCTTTGAAGGTTCGAAAGCAGTTTCCGCACGTAGACCAGTAACCATTGCCGGCGATGATGCTGGCCACATGCGTTCCATGTCCGTACAGGTCGGCAGTCACTTTTTCGGTTGTGAAATTCTGGCTGTATACGATCCTTGAGGCGCTTGATCCAGCTATCTTGAATTCACTGCTGGCGTTGATGCCACTGTCGATTACGGCGATGCCGACACCCGATCCGTCATACCCATAGTTCCAGGCATAGGTCGCGCCTGCAGCAGCCGTTTCGTAGGCCAGCGAGGGGGTGACGCTCCGGTCAGGAGAGACGTGAACGACATCAGGGTCATCTGCCACTTCCCGTAGCGCGGCGGCTGGAATCCTTGCGCTCAGCCCGCCGATGAGGCTAAGCGCGGATGTTACCTGGCCACGGCGACCTGTGATCCGGTCTTTATGTTTCTGTCCGGGCGGCGACTTGTACTGGATGATTACATCCACAAAGCCGTCCCCCGTCCGATGTCTGAGGTCCTTGGACAGCTTGGAGTCGTCTGCGAACGCTCCCATGCACAACGCGAGCAGCAGCACTAGGAGTCTCTTCATGAACGTGCCTTTCTGGTTCAAAGCCTCAGTCCCTTCTATGCAACTGCCGCTCCAGCGATCAATCCGCGCAAGTGGTTCATTTTGAACGTGAACGCACGGGCTCCCATTGCGAAAAGGGACACTTTGGCCTCGTGCGACGGCTCAAAAGCGACACAATGTCCGTTTGCCCTTTTTGGCGATTGACTTCGCAGATGACGAAAGTAATAATCCGCACCGCTTCCCCCGGCGGCATAACGGCATGCATCGCAGCTGTACTGTTAATGGATCTGCACCGTTATGGGCCGGGGCAAAATGAAAGAGGAGAGCCCGGATGAGAAAACTTTTATGCGTGGTCTTCGCGCTTTGCAGCGCGATTTTCGCGGCAGCGCAGGACGATCATGTGGTTTCCAGCGGCAGACTGGAACTTGTGAATGACATCAGGTTTGACGAGTGCACGAACGAGAACGTCATTTTCAATGGATTTGTAGATTATGAAGTTCGGCAATTCGTGGACAGCCAAGGCGCATTGCACATCAAGATGAGCGAGCGCTATGTCGATGTATTTGGCGTGGGGGAGACCAGTGGCGCCGATTACCGACTGAAAGGCAGATCTATTGAAAAGAGATTTACCGCCGAGGCTGGCATTCCTGCCCGAGTCACTCAGGTCGTAGTTTTCAAGATCCAGGGCGCGGGTCCGATCCCCGATGCAATCTCACGCGTGACCTTCCATAGTGTCGTCAAGCGGGACGGGAGCACATTTGAGATCGGCGACATCACATTCGATTGCACGGGTGATCCTTCTCCGTAACGATTTCTGTAACGTGGAAACCTGGGCCCCCGCGCAAGGTTCGGCGGTCTGACTGCGTAATCGAACTTGCTCGTGGACCATACGCTACGATCTGAACAGGGATGCTGCCGCTCTTCGAGGGCTTCTAATGTCTGCCTTGGACGGTTTGCATGTTTCTCTTGAACCTGCGCGGGCGCTGAAAAAGAACACGAAGAGACCGCTGTATGACCGCATTTTGGTTGCTGCAAGGTCGCTTTTCGTGCAGAGGGTTATGACCGCACAACCCTAAACAGTTCGCGGGCGATCTCAGGCAGGGATTTTCCAGAACCCTTATAGTGCATCGCCGAGGTCCGCGAGCTCACACGCACGGAGCTGAGCCCGCTAAGTTGCCTTGCTTACGGCACTAAAGTCCACGCCGCTTAGTTGGCAGGCTTTGTGGGGTGGCTGACCGGGACAGGACGGGGTCCCCGGAGGGCCCGCTTCTGGCCCGCTGGGATGGTGTCCTTTTCATGTACAGCTCCAGCACTCGCAGCTAATTTAGCGGCGCTCAGCGGAACCTGCGACGTGCGCAGGTGGAAGCCTTCTCTTGAGAAGGAAGCACTGGAAGATTCGGACCAGGGGGGTTGTGATTGTCCATGCGCCGGAACACGACCGGGCGGCAGATGTCCAACGATTTCCCAAGCATTTTTAAGTGCAGGAATAGAGATTTAGGCGCAGTTGTAACGAAATTCATTCTGCGCATCCTTCCGCAACACGTACCCGCGCGCGGCGATTTGCCGGCAATGTGACGACGAATGTCAAGGGTCGCTGACGCTCAGGAAGTCAACGAGTTCCTGTACGCGGGTAGCCTCCTGAGCCGACAAATCCTCAAAAGGATCGTCGAATCTACACTCCGGAGTGCTGCGTGTCAGGAAATTTGCGCCCGCCCCAGCAATCCGAAGCTGTCGAGCCCCGCGCAAAATCCGGCGCGACTCTGCAGCTAGGGCTTTGTGAAGCGCGAATCCGCAAGCTGCGGGTTCAATTCAACTTTCTCAATTGTGAGTTTGTGCCGCCCCGGCACGCCCTCGGCAACAGTTTCTAAAACATGCGGGATCACGAGCCCTGACACCGGCCGGTAATCACGGTAGTAGGTTGTAATTCGCCGCTGAGTGCCCCGCAATGGCCGCACTTCTTCCATCTTGACTTCCAGCAGACTGGCGGCATCGAGCCAAATGTGGCGGACCGCACCCTCTTCCAATGTAAGCTTTATCTTGTAAGCGTCGTGCTCTTCCACCGGTTCGCGTCCCGCCAGTTCGATCTTGTATCCCTTTGCCACGTAGTCGACGAACGGCCCGTCGAGGCTAAGTTGCGCCGCCGCCGCTTGCTGCTCCTCAGCCGAAAGTGGCTCGACGGTACTTCGACCCAAGAACGGACGGAGCTTCGATCCGGTTTTGCCATCGTAAACCTGTACTGCCGTCTGGCCTTGAAACACAATTTCCAGGCGCATCTTGCGAGGCCGCTTCAGTTCGAGTCGGAAGGGGACCTCCAGACCTTTGCCGGCCTCTATGTGCCCCAGCATGCTCATTGATTGGACAGCACGCCAGGCCGCCAGCCCGCCGCGCGCGTCAATATTCTTGGCGACAATCTCATCTGCCGCACCATGGCTGCTCAAGGAGGTGCCGACGGCGCCAGCGGAAGAGAGAGCGAGATAGAAGCAGGTGATCAGTGTTGCCGCACACAGCGCCATGGGCCCCTCCTCATTTGTGTACCGCACAAAACCGCTAGTTCACTACTAATCCCGGGGCGCGAAATTCACCGATGACTACCGTCACCAGGTCGCCTGCCTGGACCGTCTTTCCGGGATTGGCGAAGAACATCCAATACGTTCGTCCTGGCAGTGGCGGATTGGAATTGCGCAGCGGACCCACCTTGGCTGGCGCGGGAACGGTGAGCTGCAGTCCCGTTCGTTCGTCAATGAGAAACGGCTTGGTTTGGCGCTGAAACAACGGCTTTGCCTTTTGCGCATCCACCACGCGGTAGCGGAATTCAAGCATGTAGCCAGCCGAGGCCAGGTGGACGCCGATGAGTTCGATTCCCCAGCGGCGCTCAAAAATTGCATCTTCCCGGGGGTGCCGAACCGAATGCGCCTGCGGGGACAGTGTGGCCTCGGTTGGCGGCGATGACTGGGGGTCGGCATCGGTTGCCCTCGCCCTCCCGCAGACAGCGGCGCCCAGGACCGCGGCGCAGGTCCAGGTCACCAGTCGTACCGTAGTTCCCGTGAACATAAGTTGACACCTCAGCAGGAGGGCTGCTCCTGCCGAGAGATTCATCTCCACTCAACGTTGGACCAGAGGGCGGTGATGCGTTTGGCCGCTCCGGTTCCGGTGCTCGACTTATAGCCGATGGAGTAGTTCTGAGTGGCGGCCTTCGATTTGCCGGTTAGGTCAACCACCTGGTGTTCGTTAATGGG
>DASRFR010000022.1:0-629615 GCA_035651455.1 Terriglobales bacterium | reverse complement strand
GCGTTGCTCAGCATGGCAATCGTCTGCTCGCGTGGAACCTTGCCTTTAAATTCCAAGTTAGGGATTGTTTCCTGCGCGGCGCGCGTCCGCAGCATTTCTTCTTCCGGGCCGCCGCCAAGGATGTAAATGGGGATGGAAAGTTTGAGGCGCTTCCAGGCGTCCAGGATGGTTGCCACCCGCTTCTCCGGCGAAAGCCGTCCCACGAAGATTGCGTAATCGCCGATGCCGGTGCGGTGATTGCCGGGATCAGGAGAAACGAAGTTGGGCTTAACCATGACCTTTTCGGCGGGCAATCCGCCTGCGATCATCTTGCTGCGGGCGAATTCGCTGAGCGCGATGTAGCAACTGACTTCCCGCTGCCATGTTCCGCGCATCCAGTGGAACTGGAGCATGGCGGCCGCGATGGCAGTGGTCGCGCGCGATCCCTTGTAGCAAGAGTGCTGCACGCTCTTCAACAGCGACGAGTCGACGCATTCCTCGCACACCTTGCCGTCGCGAAACATGGTGGCCGCCGGGCAAAGCAGGCGGTAATTGTGCAGCGTTTGCACGACCGGCACTCCCGCCTCCACGCAGGCCGAGTAAATCGAAGGCGAGATCATCACGAATGTGTTGTGCACGTGCACTACGTCCGGCCGTTCCTGCTGCAGCAAGCGCGCGAAATCCTCTTTGCTGTCCGACGCCCACACCGTCCGTTTCGCCAAACTGATCTTCTTCAGGCCGGAGTATTTCTCCACATCCCAGTTACTGCGTCGAAAGTGCAGCACATGGTGTCCGGCGCCTTCCAGAAGTTGTGTCTCCAGCGCCACCACCACGTCGTCGCCTGCGGGCTGCTGGTTTGCGTTATGGACAATGACAACCTTCACGAATTCGCCGTCTCCGGACCCTTGCAGAATTCTGCAGCTCTAACTCGACAGGTGTGCCACGCGCTACGCCGCCCTGCGAAACGTGGACGTAATCGGTTGATTTGGCACGAATTGGCCAAAAGCGGGGGACTCTGCTGAGCGATTTTCCGATGCCCGGCCACACGTGTCAAGGAAGCGAAAGTCTCTAAGAGTGCGCCGGGACTGGAGTGAAAAGGGTGATTGCAAGATCTTGCACAGTGTACTAGGTCGTTAATGAGTGGCTGGAATGCCGGAGTGCGGCGCCTTGAACTTGCAAATGGAGTCGGGCGGTGCGCGGTTATTGACCGATGAGGCGAACGGGGACCGGGGAGACGCCGTCGCCGAGGACGGGAAGGTTGGTCATGGCCGTGCCGCAACCGGCGGCATTCAGAACATGAACCGCTATGTTGCCACCTGCATCGACGGAATCAACAAAAACCTGGAGAAAGCCAATCGCGTTTGTGACATTCCCGTTGTCAACCACGAGAATCGTGGCAATCGATTCGCTGGTGGTAATGGGTGCATCTTGTGCCAAGACTCCGGCGCGGACTAGTTTGTTGCCGGCCCCAGCCTCCATTTGCACGGGATTAGACAGCGGCGGGCTAGGCACCGGGTTCAAAATGTCCGCTCCCAGTGCGTCGTGGATCATGCAGCTGGTTGCGCTCTGGGTGGAGTTGATGTAGCTCGTGCAGGCATTCGTGGTGTCATACGTGATGTTCAGATTCGTGTTGCATTGGACGGTCGTGTTACTGCAGCCGGCAATCGTCTGTTCATATGTGCACGCCAACGAGTTACCGCAAGTGGGAAGTGAGCCTGAGACAGGGGCTGCCAGCAGCGCAGGATAATATTCGTCTTTGCTGATTCCGGTCGTCGGAACACCGCAACCCCCAGAAGTCATGCACCCCGCAGGTTGCAAAGTAAAGGATCCGCCCACGATATTCGTTAGTCCGAGTTGCCCAGTAACTGGGTTGAAGATCCGCGCGGTGGAGGCTGGGAGTGGGTTGATGTTGGACATCACCCAGGGCTTTACGCACTGCGGCGAGATCGGTGGATTATTAGGGCTGGTGCTGTTCGAGGGATTGTAGGCCTCGGCGGTGCTGGTCGCGCTCACGCTGAGCGCCTGGATGCCCCAAATTTTGGCGAAGAAGGTCGGCAATCCAGTTCGCCGCACTAAGACTGAGACCTGGGGATTGGCAGTAAATTGCGGCGACCCGGAATTTGGAAAGCTGACATTAACTTCTGACGACAAGAGCTGCCGCCCACCCACGCTGCTGTGGGTCCCTACCGACGTCGCAATCTGACTCGCCAGTGTCTGCGCTGCAGCAGCAAGAGTTGTGTTCGTCGGATCAGAGGTGAATCCCGAGTTCGCCAAGACTTTCGCTCCGGCTAAAGCCGCGGCATCGGCAGCCTGGCGGGCTTCTCCGCGGGCGCTGTAAAGCGCGGTCAAGTCGATGGCCAGAGCGGCAAAAGTTACCACCACGAAAGCCAGGAAGACGGCGACCAGCAGAATGGTAACGCCACGTTCTCCACGGCGCTGCCGGATTGTTCGCGGCTCTGGCATGGCTGATCTCAAAATAGGTTGTGCGCGTCAGCGGTGGCGCTGATCGGGTTAGGCAAAGTCATAGTGTTGGGGACGATGAGTCCAATCACGCTATTGAATTGCCAATTGTAGGTATAGCTGACGGTCACCTCAGTTCCAATGACATTGGGCGGGCCGGTACCCAAAACATGCCCACGATCGATAACCACGGTGAGAGTGCCAGGACACCCGTTGATGGTGTAGGTCCATATTAAAGACGGGGTGGTGTGGGAAGGCGTGCCGGTGATCCCGCAGGGCGCAACGTAAGCGTTGGTGATGACCTTTTGGGTGGCGAGATAGTTAAAGATGACATCCACGCTGGCGCGCACTGATGATGGATTGGCGCGGTCGACTTCGACATCACTGGTGACTTCGCCGGCGGCGGAGAGCGCTCCCTCCTGCGCAGCACTGCCCAGCTTGTGTTTCAGATTGTAGGCTGCGCCAAAGTCGAAAATGCCTACGACAAACACCACGAGCAGAGGGAGCGAAATGGCGAATTCCGCCAGTTGCGTGGCGCGCGTGTCGCGCAGCCGGGAGATGAGGGCGGCGCTCCGGCACGGCAATGAGAATCTCCGCTGCATTCAATATCCCATCGCGCTCGTCGCTACCGCGGTGAGCTTGATCTGCTGCAGGTTGAAGGTAGTGAAGGGTAGATATACCGGCACCGTGTACTGGAAGCTGACCACGGTTCCGCATTGCGGCGCGTTGGAGAAATCGGGATCGAGATACACCGACCGGCAGACTGTGACATTGTTTGCCGTGGGCGGATCGCATCCACCGCCAGCAAACGGCGGTGGGCAGGGTATGGGCGCCGGGGCAACAGAATACGCGCTGATGGCGGCGGTGGACATGTTCGATGTCTGCAAAACCTTCACCACAGCGGTGTCAACCGTGCCATCGCAAGGAAAATTCGTGCTGCCCCAATGGCACGCGGGCGCGGCGCAAGTGGCACATGCAGGCTTGGCGGCGACCTTCGCCCCTTCCCGCGCGGCAGCGGCGATGGTGGAGTAAATGTTGAAGGTCTGCCCGAACCAGATTATGCCGAACAGGAACAGGAAAAGCAGCGGCAACACCATGGCCGCTTCGGCGATTTCCGCTCCGCCGGTTTCACCGGCGAGTTTTCTCAGGAACTGCATACGGTAAGTCGGGCAAGCCCTTTTGGGGAAGGCGCGTTCCTGCAATTTTGTGGCTTGCCAGAAGCGGTGTCAAGGCAGATGGCATGGCGGAGATCTCACTACCGACTGCCGAAAAGGGTTAAGTTGCGAGAATGAACGTCTCAGCCGGCTAGGCCGGCACGGTCACAGACGCGGGATGCGTCTGCCCCAAGTACCGCAATAAGCCGTCCTGCCAGGGACGGAACACATTCATACCCTGCGCCTTGAGTCCTGCATTCTCAAGGACTGAATACCGCGGACGGGGCACTTTGGCCGGAAACTCGTTGGGACCGGCGACTTCGAGTACGACCTCGGTGTTGGTCAGGGCGAAGATTTCGCGGGCGAATTCCCACCATGAGCAACTGCTTTCGGTCGTCGCATGGTACAGGCCATAAGCATCGCTGTCGCTGATCTTGAGCAGCTGTTCAGAAATTTCGGCGGTGGGAGTGGGGCTCACGAACTCGCTGTCCACGACGCGCACCTTGCCGCGCTCGCGCGCCAGTTTCAGCATCAGTTCCACGAAATTCAGGCCGCCCTTGGCGCGGCACGGACTCTTTCCGTAGATCGCGGAAACTCGCAGCACGAAGTGCCGGGGATTGATCGCGCGAACATAATGCTCGCCGGCGAGCTTGGTGTTGCCATAGACATTCAACGGCAGGGGCGCATCTTCTTCGACGTAAGGCTTGCCCTTGCCGCCATCGAAAACATAATCGGTGCTGATGTGGACCAGCTTCGCTCCGAGGTCGCGCGTCACCATCGCCAGATTGCGCGCGCCGATGGCGTTCACGGCATAGGCGTGATCGGGCTGCTGCTCACAGTTCTCCACGTGATGCATGGCCGCGGTGTTGATAACGACGTCCGGCCGCAGGGTGCGGAGGCATGCGGCTACAGAGTCAAGACTTTCGATGGCGATGTCCTGATGAGTGAGCGCGGAAACATCGTCCCCACGCTGAGAGAAAGCTGCGACGGCGTCACTACCCAACTGCCCATTGGCCCCAATGACCGCGATTTTCATGCCGCTCCCGCCATGCGATGCACTTCAATGCCGTTGTCGATTTCTTTGAAGGTCATGATGTTCGAGTACATGGGATTGTCCCAGTCGTTGAACCGGTCCATGTTCTCAATCAAGTTGCGAACGATCGATTTTACGTCTCCGGAGGGATGGAAGCTGAGCACATTGGCGGCTTTCTCGACGCTCACCTTGTAATTGCGGAAATCCTGCACGTGCTTGATGACCAGATTGACGCGAATCATCAGCTCCCGCTCGATAGCGCCTTTGATCAGATCGCCAATCTCCCCGACCGTGTAGTTGCCGGACGCTACATTGAACACGCCCGAAATGTCGGGATTCGCCTCCACGGCGCGGGTGTAGGCCATGGCAGCGTCATCAATGCTTAAAATGGGCCGCCAGATGGAAGGATTGTTGACGGTGATGGTCCGGTCACGCATCGCGGTCTTGAACATGGTGTTGATGATCAGGTCCAGGCGCATGCGGGGGCTGTAGCCGGAAATTGTTCCCTTGCGGAGGGAGATGACAGAAAAGTCTTCGTCGGCCAGTTGCATGACCGCCTGCTCGCCCTGCAGCTTCGAGATGCCGTAGGGATAGCTGGAACTCACCGGGCGCGTTTCGTCATACAACTCGTTTTCCGTGTAGCCGTACACGGAGCACGAACTCGCGTACACGTAGCGCTTCACCTTGGCGTTTTTAGCGATGTAGCCGAGGTAGGCCGGAGCGGCGGCATTGAAGATGAAGTTCTTGCTGGGCGAGTACTCGGCCATGGGATCGTTGGACAGCCCGCCGAGGAAGATGACCTGGTCGTAAGCTTTGAGGTCTTCAATGGTGAGATGAAAGATGTCTTTGTTCAGAATGCCGGTTTCGCGCGGCAGATGATTGCCGAACCAGAACAGATCGACGACGTCGACCTTATAACCGCGCTCCTGCAATTTCGGGATCAACACCGATCCCACGTATCCCGCGCCACCCGCGATCAGTAGTCTCATCCCCGCCCCCTAGGATCGTAATGCGACTTCTGCTTCCTGCGAATACTGGAAATTGTCAGACTCCGGTGACTTCAGCCACTCCGCCAAGGTTCGGGCCTTGGTATCTTTGTCGGAAATGATGGGATCCTTGACCGGCCACTCGACGCCGATCGCGGGGTCGTTCCAGCGAATGCCGGATTCCCCCTTGTTGTTGTAGATCCCAGTGCACTTGTACTGAATTTCGGTTCCATCGGTGAGCGCGCAGAAACCGCGCGCAAAACCTGCGGGCGCCCAGACCTGGCGACGATTTTGGGGCGAGGCCTCCACCCCGACCCACTTGCCCAAAGTCGGCGAGCCTTTGCGGATATCGACGGCGACGAGAAATGCGGCTCCGGCGGTGACGCGCATGAGTTTGCCCATGGGCGGCTCCCATTGAAAATGGAGCCCGCGCACCACGCCTTTCGAGGAGCACGAATGATTGTCCTGCACAAAATTAGTGGGCAGGCCTAAATTCTTGAACTGGTCGGCACGAAACGCTTCCAGGAAGAAGCCGCGGCTATCTTGGAAAATGTCTGGCACGAGGACGAACACATCGCCAAAATGCCTCGCTTCTACCTTAATATCCATTGAAACCAAGCCTCCATTGATTAGAGCCTGCGCAAACAACTGTTGGGGGATTGAGGATCCGTACCCGGGTGGAGACGGAAAAGAAATGGGCCTCAAGCACTTCGAGCGTGCGGAGACCCTGCTCTGAGCTTGATATTGACGTTCGCTCAGAGCATTGTCAAGATGCATAAATTTGCAACGTCCACCTGGAAATATGCAAGCTTTTACATGCGAAAAACATGGTTTCGGCAGCGGACTTAGAAAAGGGGAAGAGCTAGCGGGAAGACGGGTTAATTACCCGGTTATAAATTGACATTAGTATTGGATAGTTCGCCTCAGCCGTGTACCTGGTTTCGTATTCCTTTCGCGCCGCTTCTCCCATTTGCCGCATCTCGCCAGGATGCAACGTAGCCCAATCGACTTTTGCCCGAAGATTGACGGCATCACCCGGAGTGAAATGCAGGCCGGTTTCCCGGTCACGCACGATCTCCTGCATCGCGCCCAGACGGCTGCAGATGACCGGCGTGCCACACGCGAAGGCTTCCGCCAGAGTGAGGGGAAAACCCTCATACCACTCGCTGGGTAAGACCAGAAAACGCGCCGCCTTAAGGGCCGCGATACTCTGCTCGCGAGGCAGGTGTCCGCGGAACTGGACCTGTGTCAGTCCGAGCCGCCCCGCTTCAGCTTCCAGCTCTGCCTGGTTGGGACCGCCGCCTGCGATTACCAGCGGAATGGACACACTCAATTCCCGCCACGCCCGAAGCAGCGTGCGCACTCTTTCGGCAGGCGCGAGCCGGCCCATGAACAACGCGTAATCTCGAGTTCCCGTGCCATAGCCCGGGTCAGGGGCCACGAAATTCGGCTTGACCGCAATTTTGTCAGCCGGCAATCCTCCGGCGATGAACTTAGCTCGCGCAAATTCGGTGAGCGCGATGAAGCAGGAAATCTCGCGATCCCATGTGCCCCGGTTGCGATGAAAGGCAAGCATCGCGGCTACAACGGCCGTCGCGGATCGCGAACCGTGATAGCAGGCGTGCAGCACGCTTCGCGCCAGGGAAGATTCCATGCATTCCTCGCAAATGTGCCCATCGCGAAAGAAGATTCCGTCGGGGCAGAGGAGGCGGAAATTATGAAGAGTCTGCACGACGGGGATTCCGGTTTCGGCGCATGCCGAATAAATGGACGGCGAGATCATCAGGAACGTGTTGTGAACGTGAACGACGTCCGGCTTCTCGCGACGCAGCAGGGCCGACAGATCGCGGCGGCTCTGGGGAGACCAGATGGTGTTGCGGGCGAGCTCGATGGTATGCAGGCCGGTGTAAGCGTCAGCCTCAAAATTGCTGCGGCGGTAGACATGCACAGAGTGGCCTGCCGCTTGGAGCAGTTGCCGTTCCTGATCGCACACCACGTCCTCACCGCCGGGCTGCTGGTACGTGTTGTGCACGAGAAGGATCTTCATACCCGTCCTACGAGTTCAAAGCGCGATGCAGACTACGCAATGTCGCATCGATAGCAGTTGATATGCTCAGGGCAAAATTGCAAGAAAGTTTTCCAAATAACTCTCCTGTGCCGTCCGGACGCTAACGCACACGCTGGCGAAGGCTTATGACAAGACACCGAAAGATGCTGTCCCATTGTCATCACTATCTAAGACGTTTGCCCTATTCCCATGAACCGCGTTTTCGTCTACATTGCGAACAATTAAACACGCAGTTGGTTCCACGTATTTTCAGGTTTTGTGCCGATCAACCGATCAAGTTTGCGAGCGTAGAGCGGAGTTTAGAGACTACGTAACGAAAACTTTAACAGGTTGCGTGCTATCCACTCGTCTGACCGTGCAGTTTTTTGCATCTTGACAGGAAGTTCGCGGGAGTAGCAGACTCCCGAAACCGCCCGCGCGACGGGCTCTCCGACTCGCTCGTAGTTTCTAGCAAACAACTCTGGCCAACCCAGTGGTAGAGCTGCGTCCCTGTTAGCAGAGAAGGCCAAGAACCCTAATTGATGTGTGGGGCGTGATGTGGTCGAAGCTTACGCCGGTCGACGGTCACTTTTTTCGCGTGATGACAGTCACTGCGATCTGTAGCGGCCTGAGATAAATGGTGGTTAACGCCACCTCGGACAATCTGCTTCGCGCCACAAGTCTGGAGTTGTTCGCGCGCGGCCGCGAAAGCAGTTGCGCAAATAATTTGAATTACGAGTTCATGACGTGCTCCTTGGCTTTTGCAAGGGCACATGAATTCCCCCGGTGGACTCATGAAGAATTTATTTTCTCTGCTGCTATTCATTGGCGCCATGACACTTGGCACCGCGCTTGCCCAGACGGCTGACTTCTACGTCGCGACCACGGGCAACGACAACAATCCTGGAACATTACAGCAGCCGTTTGCCACGTTCGACCACGCACGCCAGGCGGCGGACAACCTGCTGCAAAACTCGCCGGGCCGCACCAACCCGATCATCGTGATGTTCCGCGGCGGCACGTACTATCTGCCGGCGCCGGTGAACTTCGGCGCGACCGACTCGGGAACGTCCAAACTGCAAATTATTTACGAGAACTACCCGAGCGAAACTCCGGTTTTCAGCGGCGGAATGCGCATTACCAACTGGAAACAGATCAACGGCAATGAATGGCAGGCGACGCTTCCCAAAACTACAAAGTACTTTGAGCAGTTGTGGTACAACGGCCAACGGCGGCTGCGGCCGCGCCTGGGTACGGGCAACGTGGGAACGTACTACTACATTGCTAATCCCGTTTACGTTGGTACGTCGCAGACCAACTGCACGGTGTACACATCCTCGGGATATCTATGTTTTGACCGCTTCTACTACGACTCCAAGGATCCCATCACTAATACCTGGAAAAACCTAAGCCCGCCGAGCGGTAATCCCTGCTTCGCCAATGGCAACAGCTATCCGCCGGGGGATATCCAGGCGGTCATCTTCGAGAAGTGGAGCACCTCGAAATTACGTGTCAGCTGTGTGGACACCATCCACCACATTCTTTATTTCACCGGCCCGACCGAACTTTACCAGACCAGCCAGAGCATCGGGTTCACCAATCCCATGGCAGGACATCGGTACATTATCGAAAACGTCAAGGATGAGTTCACGCAGGGCGGGCAATGGTTTCTGGATCAGTCAAGCACGACCTGGACGCTGAACTACCTGGCGAATGCCAATGAAAACCCGAATAACGACACGGTGATCATTCCCCAGCAATCACAACTGGTGATCGGCAACTACCTGAAGTATGTGAAATTCCAGGGGCTCACGTTTAAGAACGATAACTGGACGGTCCCTTCGCCGGGCGGGTACCCTTCCGAGCGCTTTGACCAGGGCGTCACAGGCGCAATTGGCTGCTACAACTGCCAGTCGGTCACCTTCGACACAGTGACGGTTACGCAAACCGCAGGCGGCGGCATTGAGTTCTACACCAATGATTACAACTCAACCACGTCGCACAACACGGTGCAGAATTCCTCGCTTTACGATCTCGGCGCGTTTGGCATCCGCAATGGACTCATCGCGTACTACAAGGACACAGACAGCAATGTTCCGCAGCACGCGACCGTGAAGAACAATGCGATTGCGGCATTCGGGCGCGTAATACCGTCGGCGATTGGCATCGTGCAGGGTGATGGGCACGACAATACGTACACGCACAATGACATTTTTGACGGCTATCACAGCGGCATAGAGCTGTGCGCGCAGGGTTGCTTCCCCGGCACCAGTAATTCGCATGGCGCTTTCAACAACATCATGTCGTTCAACCACATTTATTCGATCGGGCAAGGCATGACGGACGATATGGCGTGCATCTACGTCAATACCGATCCTTCCGCGACCGGGAACCAAATCCTCAACAACAAATGTCACGATGTGCTCGATGCCTCAGTGTTCGAGAGCGACGGCTATGCGGGGCAAGCTTATTACCTGGACGTCAACACTTCGAACGTACTCATCAAGAACAATATCGCTTATCGTGTGTCCGCCAGTGGCGTGGCCGAGACCTGCGGCCCGCAAACGCCGAATACGAGCAATACCATCACGAATAATGTGTTCGCGTTTTTCAAAAGCGCCGCCAAGCAACAGGGGTGCACCGCGCCCGCTTCGAACGTCCTGCAATTCAGCTTTACAAATAACATCGTGTACTACGAAAACTATTCGAACGTTCAGAGCGGCTGTAACGATCCCAAGGGCGGTAAAGACACTGGCGTGCAGAAGTTCAGCAGCAACCTGTACTGCTACGCCTCAGATCCGAACTGCACCCTGCCCACCGACGCCTTCTTCACCACGGATTCTTCCTGCGGGAAAAATTGGAAAACGCTTTCCGGATGGCAGAGCATGGGCCAGGACACGAGCAGCATGGTGGCCAATCCAATGTTCACGAATCCGACTTACCCGAACGATAACTTTTCACTGAAGGCGAGTTCGCCCGCGACCCAGATCGGGTTTGTCGCTTTCAATGTCAACGCTCCCGGACGCACCTCAGGTCCCACGATTCCGACGATCCCTGCGACATTCGTGGTCAGCAGTCTTGAAGGCCGGACCAAAACCGTTCTGACCTCCAGCTTGAATCCTGCGACTTACGGCCAGAAAGTGACCATTACGGCGACTATCACGTCGGAAATGGGGCCGCCTCCTTCCAGCGAGACGATCTCATTGATGGACGGCTCGACATTGCTCGCCAATGTGCCCATCACGAATGGCGTGGCCACATACTCGACCTCAAAATTCGAGGGCGGCAGTCATAAGCTGCAGGCCACGTATAACGGCGATTCCATGTGGTCGGGCAGCTCCTCGTTCACGATGAGCCAGAAGATCAACAAGGCTACGACGACAACCACGTTGAAGTCGTCACCCAATCCGTCGAATAACGGACAGGTGGTTACGCTGACAGCTACGGTTACCTCGTCGAGCGGCAAGCCCACCGGCAGCGTTACGTTCAAAAGAGGGTCGACGGTGATGGGCACGGCGAATCTGAACAGCAACGGAGTAGCCACCATGACCACATCGACTATACCCACGGGAACGCATTCGCTGTTTGCTTCCTATACCTCGACGACTGACTATTCGGGCAGCACATCGCCCGCAGTTCAGCAGACGGTCAACAAGTAAGAAAGCGCGGGTGAATTTTCCAAAGTTGGCGGGGGCCGGGTTGCCCCCGCTTTCTTGTCTTAATCCACAAAGATAGCCGGATCGCTTACAGGCGTGCTTTTTCTTCCCGGGCCCGCCCATTGGGGCGGATTGACACCACCGGGGCCTCGACGTATATTTTCGCCACCTCACTGAACGGAACTCGTGACCCGGCGCGCTCCCCATAAACGGTCACCTTCCGCGATATTTTCTTTTGGAAGGAATTCCCCGATGAACTCAGTCTCTCAAGCGCCTGCCCGCATATCTGTCATTCTTTACTTATTCGTGATGGTTGCTCTATTCGCGGCGTTCGCGCTGCCCGCACACGCCCAGTTCACCTTGCAGAAGATCAGCATCGATCAATTTACGAATTCCGACAGCGTGCACAGAACGGAAGTCGAGCCCGCGACCTTTGCCTCGGGATCGACGATTGTCAGCGCGTTCCAAGTGGCCCGGCGGCCGGGCAACATTGGCTGGGGCAGCGCCGACATCGGCTTCGCGACCTCGACCAACGGCGGGATCACGTGGAGCTTCGGTTATCTTCCCGGTCTAACGGTGAATTACAAGAATGGTCCGTATTACGGCGCAGCCGATCCGTCGGTAGCTTACGACTCCAAGCACGGCGTATGGCTGATCTCCAGCCTGCCGCTGATCAATCCCATTGGCGACGTTGCAGTCAGCCGGTCGAACGACGGCCTCCATTGGAGCAATCCGGTGATCATCGACAGCACTCACAATGACGATAAGAACTGGACAGTGTGCGATAACACGCCGAGTAGTCCGTATTTCGGCAACTGCTACACGGAGTGGGACGCCGCGACCAGCACAGGGTTCGTGGAAATGAGCACGTCGCGGGATGGCGGCAAGACATGGACGCCGGGCGCCACCACGGCAGATCATGCCGGCGGACTGGGCGGCCAGCCGCTGGTGCAGCCGAATGGCAACGTCGTGGTTCCCTTCACGAATTATTTCGGCAATTACTCTTTCACTTCGACGGATGGAGGCAAGACCTGGGGCCAGACGGTCACCATTGTCGCGGCAATCGACAGCCATGCGGACGCGGGCGGCATTCGCAATCCGAATCTGCCATCCGCGGAGATCGATTCGGCGGGAAAGCTTTACGTGCTGTGGGCGGATTGCCGCTTCCGCAAAAACTGCGCGGAAAACGACGTGGTCATGAGCACCTCGGCTGACGGCAATTCCTGGAGCAAGCCCGTGCGCATTCCTATCGATCCCACGACGAGCACGGTGGACCACTTTATCCCGGGCATCGGCATCGACCACTCCACCGGAGGCAGCGGCGCGCACATCACGATCGTGTACTACTACTATCCGGTTTCGAGCTGCGGGAACTCCTGCCAACTGGACGTCGGGTTCACGACCTCGCAGGATGGCGGGCAGACCTGGACTGCCGGACAGAAGATTGCCGGGCCCATGCAACTGAGCTGGCTACCGGTATCGGATCTGGGGCCGATGGTGGCAGACTACATTCACGTGTCGTACACGAATGGCAATCCGTTTGGGGTGTTCGCGGCGGCGACTGCCCCGAATGGCGGGGTGCTGAACGAGGCGATGTACACGACGAAGCAGCCGCTGCTGGCGTTAGGAGATGTGCCGCGGTTCAGCTCGAAAAGCGACGAGATGGTGGCAGGGGCGAAGTCCGATCACGTGATGAAAGGCTACTACGACGATGAAGGGAGATACCCGATTCCGGAGTCGAAGAGGGATCAGGGGAAGAGCCAGGAGTAGTTGGGTCGTCACCGCGCTATTCAGCATTCAGCTAAGTGCCAGATCCGTGGTGGGGCGGACACTCTGTCCGCCCAATGAAGCACGCAATGCACAAGTTGGATAGCCAGGCATCATTGAAGAATTCCTCCTGCCAGCCCGGGCAAGAGTGTGTCAGCACGCGATGGGATAAGAACAGCGACACAGGACTGGCCGCGCCACACGAGCCCGCTGCGGCGTCCAGTTGCAACTTCCTTCATATTGACAGCTCCGGATGGCTAGAGCAGACTGACTGGATTCGTCGGCTCCCCTGCTGCGGCTTGGACGTCGGCTGCTCGCTCGGCAATGAGACCAGCTCATCGCTCGCCGCCATCTCCGCTTCGTCGCGACGGGACTTTGCAGGCACCAACTTGTCGTGGCAACTCATGAACGTTCAGGACAATGGCTGTTTCCCCTCGCATAACATCGCTACCCCGGAGGAATGTCATGTTTGCATCTGCCACGGTTTCACCCCAGCGCAATAGTTCCGTGTGCATCGGACAGAGGCTTCGCGGCTCAAGAATTTTCTTCGTGTTCCTGCTCGCGATGGTGGTGTGCTGTGTCGCATTGCCCGGCTTAGGGCAGGCGCCCAATATTATCAACACCGTGGCGGGAGGGGGTAGCAATTCGAGCAATCCCCTGAACGCAGTTGTGCCGGGACCGACGTCGGCGATCTCGGATGCACAAGGGAACGTGTACATCGCGCCGCCGCTGTCGCGCTATGTTTTCGAACTGAGTAATGGCGCACTGAGCAACTATGCCGGGCAAGGATACGGCGGGTTTGGGGGAGACGGAGGCTCAGTGAGCGGGTCCCTGCTGGGAGCGGCGGGTGGTCTGGTGATGGACAGCAGCGGAACCCTTTTCATTTCCGACTACGGCAACTCGCGCATTCGCATGGTTGTGGGCGGCAAGATCAGCACGATTGCGGGCACCGGGATCAAGTGCGCGGACTCCACCAATCCATGCGGCGATGGTGGATCGGCAACGGCGGCTGGCGTGCCGATGCTAAACCTGCCGATGGGTATCGCGGTCGACAATAAGGGTGGCCTGTACATCGCCGACTCGTTCAACAACCGCATTCGCCTGGTGAATTACGGGAGTTCGTCGATCACGGTGGCGGGGGTGACGGTACCTCCGGGAGACATCAACACGATTGCAGGATCAGGCAACGCGTGCACCAATCCCACCTTGGGGTGCGGGAACGGCGGAGCGGCGCTTGCAGCCCAATTGACCTTGCCCGAGGATGTGGCCGTCGACAGCGCCGGGAACATTTTCATTGCGGATACGAAGGATCAGATGGTGCGCGAGATTGCGGCGGGAAGCAGCAACATTCAAGCCTTCGCCGGCAAGGGTGGAGCGTGCACTACACCGACCGCGGCGTGCGGCGACGGCGGCCCAGCTACTGCTGCGCTGTTGCATCTGCCCGCTGGAGCAGCGGTGGACAGCACCGGCAACGTCTATATAGCGGATACCAGCGACCATAAAATTCGCCTGGTCAATACGCAATCGAGTGCGATTACCGTCGATGGCGTGACCATTAACCCAGGCAATATCGGCACGATTGCGGGCACCGGGGTGCAGGGCTTTGGAGGAGATGGTGGAGCGCCGACCAGCGCCAATCTTGATTTGCCGGGCAAAATTTTCGTGGATGGGTCCGGCAACATGCTGGTGGCCGACACCGGCAATCAGCGGGTGCGCCAGATCAAGGCGAACGTGATTAATACGATTGCGGGCGGTGGATTGGGCGACGCGACGGGCACCGCTGCCATCTTCGCCGGCCCGTACAACCTCAGCGAGGACAGCGCCGGCAATATCTACATCGCCGACCAGGGGAATAATCGCATCCGCAAAGTGGATTCGAACTTTACCGTGTCGACAGTGGTGGGAACGGGCAGCGCGGGAGCCAGTGGTGATACCAGCTCCGCACGCAGCGCGACGCTCAATTCTCCGAGTTCGATCGCGATCGATCAATCGGGCAATTTGTATATCGCCGACAGCAACAACTTCGCAGTACGGAAGGTGGACGCAAACGGGAATATTTCCAGGGTAGCGGGCACGTACGGGAAATCGTGCTTCCCCACCAACAGTGCTTGCGGCGACGGAGGTCCTGCGACGGCGGCGACCTTCGCGTTACCACTGACCACGATCGTCGATCACTCCGGCAACCTTGTGATCGCCGATTACTTTGCCCATCGCATTCGCGCGGTGAACATGCAAACGAGCCCCATCACACTCTGGGGCGTCAACATTCAGCCCGGCAATATTGCGACCGTCGCCGGGATTGGCACTGCCGGATACGCGGGCAACGGTGGTCCGGCCATACAGGCCAAACTCAGCCATCCCTCGGGCCTGGCCGTGGACAGCGCGAACAACCTTTACATCTCCGATCAGTACAACATGCAAATCCGGCAGGTGAATGCCTCTGGTCAGATCAATGCGTATGCGTTGAACACCAAGGCTTGCCTGTGCGGGGACGGCAAGCCAGCGTTGCAGGGCAGCATGTGGAACCCGCTCATGATTGCCATAGATCCCAGCAATAACCTGTTCATCTCGGGCGGGAATGATGACGTGGTGCAAATCGTGGATGCAGCCACCCAGTACTACGGCACGATTGCGGGGAGTGCTCAGAACGCCGACCAGGGCGGCTTTTTCGGAGACGGCGGGCCCGCGACGCAAGCCCGGATGGCGAATACCGGCGCGCTTGTGGACGGTGCGGGAAACCTCTGGGTCTCGGACAACGGCAACAACCGGCTGCGGCATGTCGTACTCGGTCCAGCATTGACGCCGTCGACGAAGACTCTGAGCTTCGGAACCTTGCCCCTGAATACCAAGAGCAGTCCGCAAAGTACGATCGCCAGCAGTTCCGGCGGCCTTGACGTCAGCCTGTCAGGCATTACGATCACGGGTACCAATGCAGGGGAGTTCGCGCAGACCAACAACTGTCCTGCGATGGTCGCGCCCAACCGCACCTGCAAAGCGAATGTGACCTTGACGCCTACCACGTACGGACCGGTAAGCGCGACGCTGAATTTCAACGACAACGCGCCGGATAGCCCGCAGACGGTGAAACTGACCGGCTCGGGGCCGGATTTCACGTTGACCGCAGCTCCGAATCAGTTGACGATCCAGCCGGGACAATCGGGGAGTTCCACGCTGACGGTTACACCGCTCGGGCTGTTCAACCAGGTTGTGACCTTCACCTGTAGCGGCGCTCCCGCGAACAGCCAGTGCAGCATTTCGCCGCATTCGGTGCAGCCCGACGGCATCGATCCGATCACCTCGACGCTGACGCTGAAGACGCTTGGGTCGGTCGCACCGGGCACTTACACCATCACCGCCACCGGATCGTTCTCGCCGCTACGGCATCCGGCGACAATCACAGTTACTATCCCGTAAGGCCACGACAGTGGCGGACTCCCGCAGTCCGCCTGTTTGTCCAACTCAATCAGCGCTGCAAACGCAAACGGGCGTAGGTGGGATTGCAAGACGAATCTGCTCCTTGCGGCTCCCAACTGAAGCGCCCCCGTTCAAAGTCGACCGCGATCTCGCGCACGCACAATCCCGAGACCCCGAGCAAGCCATCGAACTGGTATTGGCTGAGGTGGCGGTCATCGGTAAAGAAAGCGGCGGGATTGCGAAATTCGGCCTGGCCCAAGCGAACTCCAGGCGCGGCGATCTCAGACAGTTTGAAATGTCCCATCAGGTTTGCGCCCTGAGATTCTCCTTCCGAAGAAGGCGTTTTCAGCCCGCGTTGACGAAACAACACGAGCGCAGAGGTGCCAGTATCGAGCATCAAGTTCAAGTGCTGGCCGCCGTATTCCGCCTTTAGAACCAGGAACGAACCATCTTTTTGAAAATCGACCCACTGTTCGCGGTCGCAGACCGGGCCAAAGACGATTCGTTGCGCAATATATTCGATGCGAAAGCTGTGTCCGGCCAGCAGGTCAAGACCGACCAGGGCATCGATGCGCGTACCCAACTCGCGCTGCAGGTCCGATAGGTCGAGTACGGTCACGGGGAAATTACGCTGCTGCACGGGACCAATACCTATTTCGGGCAAGAAGATGTCCGTTCCGCGCAAATCACCGTCGATGACATGGGTCTGCGAGGGCGCGCCGTGAAGGTGCAACTTTTCGGCAATCGAGCGGTCGAGAATAGTACGACCTCCAGTGTCGACGATGAAATTGAGTTTTTTAAGATCGCCAACGTTGCCGTGGACCACGACGACGTGATCTCGAACCAGGCTGATGGGAACGGCTTGGGCGTTGGCGAAGGAAACCGCCGCGAGATGCAGGAATCCTGCGGCGAGAAGGGTGAACAGGAAGCTGTACTGCATAGATCCCCCGCTTTGGCGCAATAGACGCGGCAGGGAGCAAAGCGTGATGCGGGCCGCGAAAGATTTGTCCACAGATCAATCTCTCGCGTGTCGTGTCACGGATCGGTCCTGTGCGGCTGATATGTCAGGCGGTTTGTGAAGGGATGAGAGTTATGCGAAACGGCGGCGGCTCAGGCTTCGAGCGTGAGTTCGTCCAGTTGCAGGAATTCCTGAACGATGGGCTCGGTCGACTTCTCCATCTCCGAATAAGGGCCAAAGAAAATGACCCGGGCTTCATGCAGGAACACGACGCGATCCGCCAGCTTTTTGGCGAGACGCATGTCGTGCGTGACCACCACGCTGGTCAGATGGAGCTGCAGCTTGAGGCGTTTAATCAAGTCGCCGAGCAGTTGTGCCATAAGCGGATCGACCATGGTGGTGGGTTCGTCATAGAGAACGCACTCTGGTTGCGCGGCCAGCGCGCGCGCGATGGCCACGGATCGTTTCATGCCGGTGGAAAGATCGGAGGGGAGCAGGTCGCGCATTTCCCTGACGCCCACCATGTCCAAGAGCCCATCGATGATCTGGTAGATCTGTTCCTCTGAAAGGTCACGCCGCTCGCGCAAAGGGAACGCGACGTTCTCTCCCACGGTCAGGGAATCGAAGAGCGCGCCATTCTGAAAGACCATGGTGACCTTTTTGCGAATGGGCTCCATCTCTTTTTCGGTGTAGTCGGTGATGTCCTGCCCCGCCACGATGACGCGGCCCGAATCCGGTTTCAGAAAACCCATAATGTGATGCAGGGAGACAGACTTGCCCACACCGCTGCGCCCCAGAATGCAGACAGTCTCGGCGGGCAGCACATTGAAGCTGACATGCTGCAGGACGTGGTTATCCCCGAAAGCTTTGGAGACGTCCTTGAACTCGATGTAGGGATCTGGCATGACAGTCAGCTTGAATTATGCATTGAGAACCGGGTGGCGCGGTGCGCGCTTGCTCACGCTAGCCTCCGAACTGATTACATCATAGAGATCGGATAGCAGCATAGGTGTGGGCTTGCCGCGTTCAGTACAGGACGCAGGCTTGCGCGGAGATCAACAAAAATGGGGAGGGTGTTTACTCAGATTTTTTGAGCACCTGCTGGAGATCGTCCGGGGTGTTCAGGTTCCGGAAGATGGCCGGAGAAAAGCCGAGGGGCGTCCACTGCGATTCGTCGAGGATGCGGGTGGGCACCTGGGCAAAGAGTGCATCGATCTTATTTCGCCCGGCGCGCAGCGCCGTCTCGGCGATCGCCGCAAAGCCTCGCTGGTAGAGCGCGCAGAGTGGCTGCAAGCGTCCTTCTACGCTGGGCACTAGTACCCACTCGGATGACGTCCTCGCCTGCCCAACGAGATAATGCACGAATGCGACATCAAGGAATGGCATGTCCACGGCAAGAACCAGGTTGAGATCGGTAGTTGTGGTTTGCAGCGCGGCATGAATTCCACCCAGCGGCCCTGCTGCGACGAAAACGTCGGGTACAACCGGGGCAAAACTGGCGAATTTTTCGGGGTCGCCGACAATTGCAATTTTGTCGCTCACTGCCTGCGCGAGGGTAAGCACACGTTGCAAAAGGGAACGGCCCTCCAGCTCAATAAAAGCTTTGTCCCGCCCCATGCGAGAACTCTTGCCCCCGGCAACCACGAAGGCGGAGATGTCGGCGAAGGTTGTCACTGTCCGGGCCTCAGCCATGGCGAAAGGACAGTGTGCACGGCGAAAGCAGTGTGCAAATCTCCTCCATCGCAAGTACGAAAGTAACCTAGCGCAAGTTCCGATCGCGATAGATGATAGCGGGTGTCTGGCAATACTTCCGACAATCAGCCATGCCCCAGAAGATTTTAGACGTGCTTATGCTAGGTCGCTGCTCCCACGAGTTTTCCTGGCCTCGGCGGGCGGCCGATGGCCACTACTACCAGGTCTGCCTGTTGTGCGCAGTCGAGTACAAGTACGACTGGAAAACCATGCGCCGAACGGAGCGGGTGGAGCACGAAGCCCCGGAAGGGGAAGCTCCGCGTCGGCGCGCCCATTCCAAGAAGCCCACCTGGGTGCCCCGGGCCCGCCGGTTAAAGCTGAGCCTGGCGGTGCGCTACCGGGTTAAGAACCTAAGCACGTGGCACGAGGGCACCATTCTGAACATCAGCCAGTCGGGAGTTCTGGTTCAAGGCCCCGAGGCGCTGCCGGTCAATGCCCTGGTGGAGATGGTGTTCGAGATGCCTGAGGAAATCTCTGGTCAGAAGAACAGCAACGTGCTGTGCCAAGGGCGGATCATCCGGTCCAAGGAAACACAAGAGATTACGGATGGCATCGGGATGGCGGCCTCCATTCTGGATTACAAATTCTTACACCAGAACTGATCCGGCCGGGCCCGACCCGGCATTTCTTTTCAGCTCGAGAAAGTCCGCAACTACTTACTGCAATGCGGGTTGACAGTGACGGGACAGATGCGGGTAACAGCCGCAAAAATAGTTTAAACGAACTCGCATTCAGCATCTAAACTGTTAGGAACCTGTACAACTTCAGGAGTAAACGTTATGAAGGCGAGGGTGTATCTCTCCGTAGTCCTCCTCATTACGCTCTTGGGTGTGGCGTGCAACAAGGCTCCTAGTGACGCCGACATTCAAAGCGCGATTCAAAGCAAATTCAGCCAGGATTCCGGCTTACAAGGCAAACAACTGGGCGTTCAGTCTGCCGGAGGCACAGTCACACTGACCGGCAACGTGGATACGGAAATCCAGCGTGATGCGGCGGCTCGCCAGGCGTCTTCTGTAGCCGGCGTGAAAGAAGTAGTGAACAACCTTCAGGTCGCAGCACCACCCGCTCCGGAGGTCGCGCAAGCTCCGCCCCCTCCGGTTGAAGAGCCCAAGCCAGCACCCAAGCCACGAGTGAAACACCGCAGCAGCGCCCCGGCGCCGCAGCCAGCCCCTGCCCCGGAACCGCCGCCAATGGTGGCGGAGAATACGCCCCCGCCTGCTCCGGCTCCACCTCCACCACCCCCCGCGCCTAAGAAGGTCACCATCCCGTCGGGGACTACGCTGGCGGTGCGGCTGGTCGATACCATTGATTCCGAGCGTGCCCAGGCAGGCCAAACGTTCCATGCCACCCTGGATTCACCACTTTCGGTGGATGGCGATGTAGCCATACCTGCCGGTTACGATGTGGAAGGTCATGTCGTGACGGTGCAGAGCGCTGGGAAGTTTGCCGGGCAGTCGGTGCTGGTCCTGCAACTGGACCGCATGGCTGTGGGCGACAAGTATTACAACATTCAGACCGACCAGTACAAACGCCAGGGCTCGTCGCGCGGCAAGAATACGGCTGAAAAGGTGGGCGCCGGCGCGGGTATTGGAGCGATTATCGGAGCCATTGCCGGCGGCGGTAAAGGAGCTGCGATCGGCGCGGCCGCCGGTGGCGGTCTCGGCGGCGGCGTTCAGGCAGCGACTAAGGGCCAGCAGATCAAGCTGCCTTCAGAAACTGTGCTGAACTTTACCCTGCAGAACGGACTCACCGTGACTCCCGCCCAGGGACCGAACGCGGGACGCCAGAAGATGGGCGACTAAGACCGGCAGTTGTTTCGACAGGGCACAGCGCAAGCTGTGCCCTTTCTGTTTGAGGCAAGCCTTCACAGATCTTCTACTTACCTGTGTTTGCCGATCACACGCTGTTGTGATCAGCCACACTGTTTCGTGTCCCGGACGCTCCTAGACTCAACTGTTGTTGCATTTCGAAACAGTTCTTACTGGAGTCACAGGAGGAGATTATGCAGCTACGCCGCATGGTGTGGTTTGCCGTAGTTTTGTTCGCTGTCGCCGCCTTTGCGGGTGACGAACCACCGACCAAGACGATTAAGCACGTCCCGGTGAAGCCGACGTCCCCGGCCTCGGGACAGCAAATGTATGAAACCTATTGCGCCGTCTGCCACGGCAGGGATGCCAAGGGCGGCGGTCCGGCTTCCGAGGCCCTCAAAACCCCGGCTCCTGACCTGACGATGCTGTCACAAAAGGAGGGTGGAAAATATCCATCGCTGCACGTGCAAAATATCATTCGCGGGGAGTCCGGAGTTCCGGCGCATGGCACGAAGGACATGCCGGTTTGGGGTTCTCTGTTCTGGCACATGAGCCAGGGGCATGAAGGCGAAGTGCAGCAGCGGATCACAAACCTGAATCACTACATCGAGTCGCTGCAAGCAAAGAAGTAGCGACACTGGAGTCGGAGACCACCCGGAAGGCCAAGCGCGCCAGCCGGGTGCGCCCGCTGCACAGCGCGGGAATGACCGGTTGTCTCACACGACATCCTGCTCTCACGCCAGCCTGCTAGAATCGCCGCCTGGTGGCGACTCAGACCCTCAGCTTCTCCCAGATCACGGTGGCGCAGCGGCGCACGCTGATTGCGGCGGCGCTCGGCTGGATGCTAGATTCCTTCGACGCCATGCTCTATGCGCTCGTGCTGACTCATGTCATGCGCGATCTCGGCATGAGCAAAGCGACCTCTGGACTGCTCTACACGCTCACCTTGCTGGCGTCAGGGATCGGCGGCGTGATGTTCGGGTTCATCGCCGACCGCATTGGGCGCAAGTGCGCTCTCATGGTGAGCATACTCACGTATTCAGTGTGCTCGTTTGCTTCCGGACTCTCCACCAGCATCCTGATGCTGGCGGTGTTTCGCTTCATTCTCGGACTAGGCATGGGCGGCGAGTGGAATACGGGGGCAGCGCTAGTCGCAGAGACATGGCCGGCCGAGTTGCGCGCGAAAGCGATCGCGGTGGTGCAAAGTTCATGGGCGATCGGCTACGCGTTGGCGGCGCTGGTGGCGGGCATCGTCCTGCAGTACGCGAACTGGCGCATGGTGTTCTTCGTCGGCATCCTGCCTGCCCTGGTGACACTGTGGATCCAGAGCCGGGTTCCGGAATCACCGATGTGGGAGGACGATCGCCGCGTGGCGAAAGGGTCCGAGCATATCGCCAACGCACCGCAAGACGAGGAACGTGGAACCATTGCGCTCATTTTGCGGCCACCATATGCGCGGCAAACGATTGCTCTACTGTTCGCCAACTTTTTCGGCATGTTCGCCTGGTGGGGACTGTTCACCTGGATACCGCCGTTCTTGTCTCTTCCGGCCGATCAAGGCGGACGCGGCTTTAGCGTGATGGGCACGACCGGGTTGCTGCTGGTCCTGAACCTGTTCGGAATGCTGCCCGGCTACGCCAGCTTTGGCTGGTTTGCCGACCGGCTGGGCAGGCGCAGTTCCTTCATCCTCTACACTGGGGCCGCAGCCTTGCTGGTGCCGCTCTATGCGCTCGCGCGCCAGCCCTGGACGCTTTTGGTGATCGGGACTGTAGTGGCGTTCTTCGGAACCGGATTTTTCTCGGGATCGGGAATTATCGGCAGTGAAATCTTCCCGACCGCGGTGCGCGCGAGGGCGTTGGGATTCACTTACAACGGCGCGCGCGCCATGAGTTGTGTAGCGCCTTACGTGATCGGACGAGTGGGACAGGCGAAGGGCCTGGGCTCTGCATTTCATTTATGCGCGGGCGCGTTTCTGCTTGCGGCATTATCGGCAGCCCTGCTGCAGGAGACCAAAGGAAAAGAGCTGGCGTAACGCTTCTGGACCTAGGGAAGCACCCGCCGAGAGAAAAGCACCAGCTATTCGATTGGCTCGACGAGGGCGGCGGTATCTCTTTGGCCGCGATCCGGAAGTTGCACCACCACGATTGCGGTCAGCACGATGACAATACCCAGACTCTGTATGGGCCGCATCACTTCTCCGAGGGCAATGGCCGCGAGAATGATCGAGAACACTGGCTCGAGACAGCTGGCCACGATGGCGCGGGTTGGCTCAAGATGCTGCAGGCCCGCGAAGTACAAGGAAAACGGTCCGAGCACCGAGACCAGCGAGAACACGAACAGAAAGGTCCATTGGATTCCGGAATAGTGCGCAGCAGCAATCTTCCAGGGCGGATTGACCAGCATCCAGAATGCTGAAGCGGCGAACAAGGTCCAGAGCAAAACCAGCCAGCGGTCGTAGCGCGCGAGAATTTCGTGCCCTCCCACGTTGTAGAAGGCGAACGAAAAGGCTGCCGCCACGGCTGCCGTTACGCCCAGCACATCCAAGCGAAACCCTCCGGCCCCGATAACCCCGATGGCAAGAGCGCTGCCGACAACTGCCAAGGCAACCGCAGACACCCGCTTGAGGGTAGCGCGCTGCGATCCGCGGGCCACCATGTACAACAGTACCCAGACCGGGGCGGTGTATTGCAGGATGATGGCGGTCGCGACGTTTGTCCTCTGAATTGCGAGGTAGTACAGGTAATTGGACGCGGCAACTCCGAGTACGCCCAGCAACAAGCACCGAAAGAAATCGCGACGAGGCAGGCGCAGCCGGGACCACCCGCGCGCCAGCGCAAGCAGAGGCATGAGCACGAGGAGGGAAAACGTCGTGCGGCTCTGAGAAAGAATTAAGGGATCAATGGGCTGGAGCGCAGTGCCTGCGGGCAGCAGGCGCCCGGTGAATGCGGCGCGTCCCAGGGTGGCGGAAATGCCCCACAGAAAGGTCGCGCTGCCAATATAGAGGTAGCCGCGGAATGGACTGGTCTTATGGGCCAAGAAGCTGTTCGAGACGCTCGGGGTTGAAGCCAACCATCACCTCTTCGCCAATGATGATCGTAGGAGTCGAACGGCTTTTATATTTGTGCACCAGGTCGCGCACGGCATTCGGATCCATGGTGACATCGCGCAGCTGGTAGCTTATGCCTCTCTCCGAGAGGTAGGCCTCGGCGACATGGCACGGCGGTCAACCAGGTTGCACGAAAAGAGTTATGCTCGGGGGCTTGCTTTCAGTCATAGTGTCCCAGGTTCAGAGATGCCCACTCCAAAGTAAAACTCAGATTTGCGATGGCCAAATTCAATCTGACCCGCAGCAACACGGACGTAACCTAGCGTTAACCGCCCAGGTATTCGATGTCAAAGCTGATGGTGGCGGATTTCTCCAGCATGGCGGAGACGGAACAGTATTTTTCCTTGGACAGCCGAACGGCGTCCTCCACAGCTTTCCTGGTTACGTTTCCCCCCACGCGGTAGATCAGCTTGATTCCAGTATAAATGGCAGGATATCCCGCGGCCCGCTCTGCTTCGGCGCGCACCTCGAGAGAGGTAAAGGGCTCGCGCTTCTTGCGGAGAATGCCAACCACGTCGCTCGCAGTACATCCGCACAACGCGATGAGAACCAGTTCCATGGGACTGTTGGCAGTCTTTTCAGCACCCGCATCGGTGACCAGCGCGTGCCCCGAAGAAGCAACTCCGATAAAGCGATCGTGATCCGACCACGTAACGGCAGCGTGCATACCAGAACCTTTCCGCACACATTGTTATTTGTTACAACGAGTCAGTAATCGACATCCACTGTATCAGCGGCTCATGCCTGCGCGTCGCGCCATTGACGCCAATCTGCACGTACAGCCTCGGCCATTTTCCCAGCGGCGGTAAAAAGCCATCCCGCCTTCTGCCGCCTGAGGTGAACCTTGACAGCCTTGATCGCTTCTCGCGTGCCCAAGTGCACGTTTGCGATCTCCCAACCCATGGCATGAAGCAACTTTAATTCCTGGCCGGCCGCATTCAAGGTTTGCAACTCGATGCGCGAGCAATGCGGACTGAGGCGCCGCACAATCCATTTGCCCCTTACCTGCATGAACGGATCGGGACAGCGCACGGCGCGCGTGATGATGGGCTGGCACAAGATCTCCGCCGGACCTTCGTCGCCTTGCGCCCAATACACTGCCGAAGGGACTACGGCCTTCACTTCCCGCGCGATTCTTCCGCCATGCCAATCTGCCAAGGCGATGAAGCGCATGCGACCGAGGCTGCCCAGTCCGACAATGCGATGCGCCACCCGATAAGGGATTCCGCGCTCCGGCATCATGTGCTCCAGTCCCTCTCGGGCACTGGCTGGAATATCTCCTCGGAACGTCGGTAATTTGTCCATCTTGCCCCAGAAGTGGACGGGGTCGCGTAACTCATTTTCCGCGAGGGATCGCAGCCAGCGGTGATGTTCTCCCAGCACGAACGGCAATCCACCGTGGGCGAGCGACTGCGTATATCCCTCCAGGATGGCATCGCAAGCTTCTCTAGTTTTGACGGCAAGGTGCTGTGCCTCTCCCGCCAATACAGCGCTGGCAGCCAGGCGCACCAGATCGATGGTGTAGGGCATGGTAAAGGCTTCGTCGAAGTCGTTGACGCCCCAAATGAGACGTCCTTCGAGGTCACGCCAGGTGCCGAAATTCTCTACGTGCAGATCGCCCACGGCCAGCAAATGTGGCGCGCTTGCCAGTTGGGGACAGATTTTGGGCCACAACTGAAGCCAACGATAAAAAGTAGCCCGCAGGAAGGGAAACGCGGCGCGAGCCATGGCCACATGCTTCAGGCGGAGGTCAGCATCGAGAACGGAAGTATGCTGCCGCAGCCATTTTTCGTAGCGCCGGGAGGCCCTAACGATGTTCATGCTCGGGGCGCACAATAGAACGGCGACCGCACAAATGTCAACGTGGCAGCGCGCAGATGGCGATGAGCCCTGAAGCGCTGGAGAAAAAAGTGAAGAACCGGCGACGGCGATCGATGACCGCGCAATTCATGATCCGCGCGAGCGATCAGTTGTAGAAGGCGGCGTTCTTCTCGATGAAAGCTTTCTTGTCGTCCGGAACGTCATCGAGAGCGTGTATTGAATCCGAAGTGCACACCGGCACGCAGGCTCCGCAATCGATGCAGCCATTCGGATCCACATACAATTGCGTGGCCGTGTCGAATGAGGGTTCGTCCTTCTTGGGATGGATGCAGTCAGTGGGGCAAACATCGACGCAAAGCTCGTCCTTGATGCAACTATCGGTAATCACATACGCCATGGCTCGAATCTCCTGAACATGAACTGGATATGAGAAGTAGATAAGAATTTGCGGTTCCCGGGTAAGCGCACATGTCGCTAAGCTTGGTGACGTGGATCACGAGGCAGGTGTACAGCATTAGCGGCAGAGCAATCGCCAGCCTAGGAGAACCCAAAGAAGCGCTTCTCCCGCTACCAGCACACTTACGAGGCCGCGCTCCCCGGCCCCGTGGAAAGGGGCGGATCATCCCGCTCACACGCGGCGCAATCGACTGCTCGTTTCCAAACTTCGTCGACGCGGCCGATCCAATAGCGCATTGGAAAGTAATCCCCAACGATCGACGTCTGGAGTCGCTTGCCGGGAGCGCAAGCCGAAAAAATCACGATCTTCTGTGACCGCCATCACAGCAATGATGTCTGGAACGGCTTAGAACTAGGCGAATACGGAGCTAAAAGCGACGCAATAAAAGATTGCCCGGTCCATTCCTAACCCCACATAGCCGTTACCCCAGCGGCGGGCCGGGCAAACCCCTCCCAGGATAGAGCCAGCCAGCAAAGCTGAGCCCCGGCAGAGCGCTCGCCGACACGTGTCCCAGCGCACACAGTGTTGCTGTCCGCAAACGAAACTCAGAAACCGCCGTCACGCTAATACGTGCGCTCTCAATCACTTAAAAATAGGAACAAGGTTTGCCACCTGATTTAGCGAATCACGAGGTGGCCAAAGTGAAAACCGCAAAAGAGCGAAGATTCCGCGGAACTCTGCTAGTCGCGGTCGCGCTTGTCCTGAAGGCAGCAGCAGCCGCGCAGACGTCTCAAAATCTGCGACAGACGCCGGCAGCACCACGGCACCGCATTTTGATCAGCATTGCCAACCGCAAGCTGGCCGTGCTGCGAGACGGCGTCATAGTACGCACGTTTCCCATCTCCGTGGGCGCAAGGATCAGCCCCAGCCCGACCGGGCAGTTTGAGATCGTCACCCGAATAACCAATCCCACGTACTACCACCCGGGGATAGTCATTCCCGCGGGCAATGACAATCCGATTGGCACTCGCTGGATAGGCCTCAACAAAGCGGGCTACCGGATCCACGGCACAAACGAGCCGCACTCCATCGGACACGCAGCTTCGCACGGCTGCATTCGGCTGCGCAACCGGGACGTCGAGCAGCTATTCGCCATGGTCCGGGTCGGCGATGTTGTAGAAATTCGCGCCGATTCGATTCCACAAGACGCCGCGACCTACAGCGAAGCCCAGGCGACGCGCACTTTGCAAACGCTGTCATTGTCGGCGCTCGCGCAGCCGGCGGGCGGTCAGTAATCAAGTTTATTCAATCCACTGATAAGGAGGTCCTATGCAACTCGCAGTCACAGCCCTCGCAGTTACCGCCGGAATGATCTTCTCGCTGTCGGTCGCAGTTCTTGTCGAGGAGCTCATTTTCGGAAAAGTGCTCCCGCTATTCGTTCGACAGATGGAGCACGTGAAGTTAGAGCAAGAGCGCTGAGGCGCTAAGGAGAACCACCATGCTGTTCCTGAAATATGTACTCATGTTCTGTGGCCTGGCCATGATTGTGACGGCCATCGGAATTCTCACTTATGACCTTTATCAACAGATGCCGTACCGGCGGCAACCGCCAGAAGGTGCCTCATTGGCGGCGCCTGCTGTGCGCTGGCGGATTTCGATGGCACTTGCCATGCTCGCGTGGGCACCTCTGCTTCTTGCGCTCAGCATTATCGTCGTGCCCAGCGGGATGGGCGCAGTCCGGATCAGCCAGACCAGCGGCACAGTTCCTGGAACGTTGTATCCCGGGGTGCATTTCATCGCGCCGCTGCTGGAGAGTGTCGTGCTATTCGACACCCGCGATCAGTTGTTCACCACTGGCGCGATCGAGGAGATCAAAACATCCGCGACAAAAGCACAGCCACTCAACGTACAGGCGAAGGAGGGATTGACGCTCGGCCTGGCCATTACCGTCCGCTACCGACTCGACCCGCGGCGTCTCGATTACATTCAGACCAATCTTCCGCAGCCAGTCGAAAGGGAAATAGTCCCACCGGTGATTGCCAGCGCCTGGCGCGAACTCGTGCCCAACTACACCGTCCGCGAGATCTTCGCGACCCGCCGTGAAGAAGTGCGCAAACGCGCTTCGGATATCATTACCCAGAAACTGTCGGCGGATGGAATCGTGGTGAAAGAAGTCATGCTGCGCGATATTCAACTGCCACCCGAATATGCCAAGGGCCTAGAGAATCTGTTGTTGAAGGAACAGCAGAACGATCAGATGGCGGTGGAGACGGAAATTCACCAGAAACAGGTGCGCATTTCCGAACTGGAGGCCGAAGCCACCAAGGTGCAACAGGTCAAGCAGGCGGAAGGAGAAGCCCAGGTACGCGTGCTGCAAGCCAAAGGCGAGGCAGATGCCATGCAGTACACCCTGCCGCTGAAGGAGAAGCAGATCCAGCAGTCGCGGCTTGAGGCCGAGGCTCGCAAAGAATCCACGATCAAGAACGCCGAAGCCTCGGCGGAAGCAAAAGTGATCGACAGCAAGGCGGAGATGGAGCGCCGCAAGCTGCTCGCCGAAGCCGAAGCGAATCGCATTCGAGTCACCGCGGTAGCCGACTCAGAACGCATGAAGAGCGAGGGCGCCATCCTCAAGCAGAATCCGCTGTTGATCAACAAGATCGTTGCCGAGCGTCTTTCCGACAAGCTGCAGATCATGATGGTGCCGTCGGATGGAAAATTCTTTTTTGCCAATGACGTGCTTCGCAGTATGAATATGGCGAACCGCACCAGCCAATCAGAAGAGGCGGACGACCCGCCGCAAAAATAACTCAGGCGACTGTGCCTACCCCGGCCCATCCGGACGGCGGCGCATAGAAACGAGGTCAGCCCCCGTCGCCGCCCGGACATACCCGAGCAACCGGCCACTCCCATTTGCATCCTAACCATGTCGACACACCCAAGTGTGTCCAGCTGAGCTTTGGGACTGTGATATGCGGCTGAACTATCTCCGAATGCTTGCCATCCTGCTTCTCTGCGGGGCCGCCTTTGCGGAGGCGCACCTGCGAATCCCTCTGCCCGGGAAAACCAGCACCACGCCGGTACAAAAGCTGAACCGAGACGGCGTGAATGCCCTGCAGAAGCATAATTACAGCAAGGCTCGTGAGCTCTTCTATCACGCGTACCTGATCGATCCGGACGATCCGTTCACGCTCAACAATCTTGGTTACGTCTCCGAACTGCAGGGTGACGTGGACCGGGCGCAGCGCTATTACGAATTGGCGCGTCGCAATGCGTCGGACGCGGTAGTGGCCAAATCAAACTTGAAGATGGCGGAAGGTAAGCCTTTCGCGGAAGTGGTGAACGGACTGAAAGACGCGAATCTCGACGTCAATCGATACAACGTCGAAGCCATGCGCCTGCTTTCTCACGGACGCCCGCAAGAGGCCGAAGGCGTACTCAAGAAGGCGCTGGCGACAAATCCGCAGAGCGCATTTACGCTTAACAACCTGGGATTTGCGAAGGAGAACGAAGGGGAGTTGCAGGAGGCGCTTCGCTACTATCGAGAGGCCGCCGATCTGCATTCCAATGACACAGTCATCGTAGCCGTGAGCAAGCATTGGCGCGGGCGTCCGATTAGCAAGGTGGCTTCGGAAAATGCCAAGGCCGTCGAGAATCGCCTGAAGCATCCGGAGAGTACGCAGGAGCAGGTGGCCCGTCTGAACCTGCGCGGGGTATCTGCGCTGAACCGCAACGATGAGGAAGCGGCACGTCGTTTGTTCGAACAGGCTTACAAGCTCGATCCCACAGACGCATTTACGCTCAACAACATGGGGTATTTGTCGGAACTGGACGGCGACCGCGAGACGGCGGACGATTTCTATAGTCGGGCCCGCCAGGCAAACGGGGCGCAAAGCAAGGTCACGATGTCGACGCAGCGCAGTGTCGAAGGCATGCGGATGGGGGTAGTCGCGGACGTGAATGACCAGAAGGTCGAGAACAAGATCGAAGCCATCGCCGAAGCTCGGCGTGCGCAGGGCGGACCCGCGCCGCCGCAACTGATGCGTCGCAATGGCACGCCGGTTGTGGAACCTGAAGTGCCCAGCGCGCCTCCGGGATCGCAACAGCCTCTGCCTCCGCAGCAGCAACCCAGCCCGCAACCGGAGCCGCAGTTGACGCCGCGAGCCCCATCGCCTTATTCGCCGGCTCCGCCGCAAATGCCGGCGCCACAGCTACCGCAGACCGGGCAGCCGCAGTCGCAACCTCAATCGCAACCGCAGACGGTGCCGCAAACTTTGCCGCCGGCCGAAACTCAACCGCCACCACAGTAGCGGCGTTGACGTTTTGCGAGTGAGATGGCACAGGCTTGTTGCCTATTCGCCTGCTTTGACCGCAAGCGTTTGCGCGAGCGGTCTCTTGACCTTGAAATCACATATGGTTAATTCCAGGCCACCGTACTCGGGATGATCGTTCTGCCCAACCGTGAATGCGACATCCAGGGTGTCGCCAGTCAAAAGCTTCTCCGCCTCGACCCGCTCAGCCATGCGCCACCCTAGCGCTTCATAGGTGATCGCCTTCCGCCAATTGCCGCTGCCGCGCTTCTCCTCCGCCGCCCCGACCTCGCTGCGGCGCGCGGCCGACGCGTCCGCATCACACCGCGGCGCAGTTAACAACGAATTCTCTTCTGCGCTTTCCAGGCTGGCGGAAAGCTTAAGTTTGATGTGCTTGTCTTTCAATATTCGCGCCGGCGCCGACAATTGCACGTTTCGCGAAACAAAGACGGGCTCGGGATTACCCTGTCCGAACGGTTCAAGGCGCGCCAGCACCTGCAATAGCTCGGGAGTTACGTTTTCAATCGGCAACTCCCAGTCGACATCGAGGACCGGCTCGAAATCAGCGGGACTGAGACATCGCCGCGCGTACTGGTCCAAGTGAGTTCGCAATTCGGGCACGCGCGCAGTCGGAAGAGAAAAGCCAACCGCGTGACTGTGCCCGCCATATCGCGTAAACAAGTGACTGCAGGACTCAATCGCCTGCAGGAGATGGAAGGTACGAATCGAGCGGCCCGAGCCATGCGCCTCTTCTCCATCGCGCGACAGCACCAGAGCCGGCCGACCATAACGTTCAACCACGCGGGTGGCGGTGATACCGATAACGCCGCGATGCCAGCCCTCGCCATCGATGACAACGCAGTATGCATCCTTGAGGGCGGGATCCTGTTCTACGCGCGTTTCGATCTCCGCCAGGATGCGCCGCTCTTCTTCCTGCCGGTCGCCATTCAGCTTGTCGAGACGCGCGGCCAAGGCACGGGCACGAGCTGGATCTTTGATACTGAAAAGTTCAATCACATCCCGCGCCACGTCCATCCGTCCGGCTGCGTTCAGGCGCGGCGCGATACGAAATGCGACTTCTCCTGAGGTGAGCGGACGCTGCCGCCCAAGGTCCGCCACTTCCAGCAGCGCTCTCAGGCCGACATTCACCGGTGAGCGCAACGCCTCCAGCCCGAGCTTCGCGAAGACTCGATTTTCATCGACCAGCGGCACCGCATCGGCGATGGTCGCGATGGCTACCACCTTCATGAATGATGTCAAGAGCCGCGATTGGTCCGGACCATCGAGTTTTCGCTGCATCAGGGCCTGCGCCAGCTTGAATGCCACGCCCGCACCGCACAGCGACTTGCATGGATAATCGCAACCCGCCTGATTCGGATTCAGCACCGTCAATGCCTTGGGCACGCCATCCTGGCCGGGAAGATGATGGTCGGTGACGATTAGGTCAATGCTCAGGCGCGCAGCAGTTTCCGCCGCGGCAAAAGCGCGAATGCCAGTATCCACGCTGATGATCAGGCGCACGCCATCCGCAGCCGCACGCTCGATGACCTCGTCCTTCATGCCATAGCCCTCGCGAATGCGGTGCGGCACATGAAAATCGGCTACACCGCCACAGAGCTCGATGGCAGTTTTGAGAATGACAATGGCGGTCGTGCCGTCGACGTCGTAATCACCGTAGATGAGAATGCCCTCTTTCCGCTCAATGGCGGATACCAGGCGTTCGACGGCAATTTGCATTCCTGTCATCGCATATGGGGAGTGCAGATGGGCTAGCGAGGGGGTGAGAAACTTCTGGGCAAGTTCCGGATTGTCGATGCCGCGCATGAGGAGCAACCGCGCCAAAGGGGAAGCCAGTTCCGCGCTTTTAGCACCGCCCGGCATCAGGCGCAGTTCGGCAGCCAGCGACTGGATACGTGGTTCGTCGGCACTCTTCAGAGCCCAATTCATTCGGATCGCGATCCTAAGACAGGCGAGCCAAGCCGAGTGGATAAACTTCCGCGCGATGCTGTTATACCGAGCAGTTCATTATGCAGTAGGCAGAAACGAAAGACGAAACGCAAATGCAGGAAACCTGTGGAATAGCGAGCAGATCAAAAGAATTGGACGACAGGAGCGGGCACAAAAGTCGAACAGGGTACAGCGGCGTTCGGCTTTAAAGCACAGCCTTGTATTTCCGCACCAATTCGTTTTTCACCTTGCGGAACATCTCCTGATAGTTGGCGCCGCTGCGCCGCATTTCCTCCGAATAGGCCTCCAGGATCACGCGGACTTCGTCATTGATGCGGTCTTCGAGCGAAAGTTCGTCGAGCAGCGAAGAATGCACTTTCTGGTTTAAGGCGGGAATGTCCTTGGACTCAATGAACTCGCCGGCAAGTAATTTCCTGGAAACTTCGCGCGCAAGGTAGGCCACATATTCTTTGGAGAAAAGCATGGTAGGTCTGTGAATTCGATAGTCTAGCACAGGCAGCATTCCGGCCCAGTGCTCCACGGTTCGCCGACATTCGCCACGCAGAATTCAGTGGCTACATTCCCCGCCCTCGTCCACCCGCCTTGCATTGGTATCCGCGACTTGAAAAAGCATACAATCTACGATGTATATGTCGACCACGACTGACGATCTGACCACCCTGAAAGACGACATGATCGCCTTCATCGAAGGCCACGGCATGCGCCGGTTTCCCGGCTACGTGGACTACGACGAGGTGCAGTGCGTGATGCTGGATTCGCACAGCAATCCTGATGCCTGGAAGGATTTCGTGGAGCTTGCCAAGGCGTCGTCCGCCCCGTTCCTCACCATGCACGCCTGGACGCTCACCCGGGAAGAGCTAGACGAGACCATTCGCCGCCTTTCCAACGGTGAATACGGAAATGACGAGGATGTTGAAGATGCTCGCTGGCTGCGCACGTACCTGGGCAAGACGGGATTCGTGCAGCTGGGATTCGCCTACCAGGGCACTATGTTCATCTTCGAGACTGGAACCGAGTGGTACGAGCGCTACCAGCACCTGCTGGAGATTTCCGAAGATTTCGGCGGGCTTACCCTCGATGAACCGGATCAGGACGACGAACCCTAACCGCTGCTGACTTGCACCAGTTCCGTGGTTCTTTTCAATTGCCCGCAAGCGGCATAGATGTCCCGACCGCGCGGACGTCGAATAAAAGCCGGAATTCCCGCAGAGGTCAGGATTCTCTGAAACGCGGTTACCCTCTCTTCTTCCGGCGTGCGGAAGTCAATCTCCGGCCCTGGATTCAGAGCAATCAGGTTTACCTTGGCGCGCATTCCGCGGATCAACTCGACGACCTCGCGCGCGTTCTGCTCCGCATCGTTTACGTCGGCGAGTAAAACGTATTCGAAGGTAAGCTTCTCCCGGTTCGGCAAGGGAAAGTCACGGGCGGCGGCGATAAGCTTCTCCAGATTCCACTTTTTGCCGATGGGCATCAGGCGAGTGCGCAATTGATCATTGGAAGCATTCAAGGAAATTGCCAACTTCGGCCGAACCGGTTCCTGGGCGAAATCGTAAATGCGAGGCACAATTCCCGCCGTAGACACGGTCATGCGCGAGGCAGGTATTCCCGTCCCCTCAACTAACAGACGCACGGCTTTAATGAAATTGTCGTAGTTGAGAAAGGGCTCACCCATTCCCATGAAAACCAGGTTCACCCGCTGTTCGGGAGGACTGACACCCTGATCCTTCAGCAGTGCGCAAACCTGGCCCGCGATCTCGCCGGCGGTGAGGTTCCGCTTGACCCCGAGCAGGGCGGTCATGCAGAACTGGCAGTCTACGGCACAACCGACTTGGCTGGAGACGCAGATTGTGGCCCGCGACCACCCCTTGGTGCGGGGGTCACCTGCCTCGGTGCCATCGCCGCTCTCACCCTCATCCCCTTCGGGCATCCACACGGTTTCGACGGACTGGCCGTCGGGAAAGCCAATGAGGTAGCGAACGGTTCCATCCAGCGAAGCAAATTTCTTATCGATGGCGGGAAGTCCAACTGAAAAGCCGGCTTCCCCGAGGCGGTCGCGAAAAGTCCTGGGCAGGGTCAAGATTTGCTCTACCGAGTCCACTTTCTGCCGGTACACCGCATCAAAGAGTTGTCGGGCCCGGTATGAAGGCTCTCCGGCTTCCTGCACAATGTCTGCAAGTTCTTCCAGATTAAGGCCTAAGAGGCTGTGTAGGTGAGCGGCTGGCATGACCGGAGTCCTGCGATCTTGCTCATTTTAGATGTTTTTTCGATGATTTCGGCTCGTGTGGGCGAATCTGGCCATCATTCCCGGGGACGCTTGTAAGTTGTTGATAGTAAAAGATGAACTCTGACCCCGGGGGTCCCTATCGTGTGTCAGAATATAGGTGGCTGGGTTTCTCCTCTCCTTTCGAGCCTGTTGGGGTGAGTCGTTATGGTGGAAGATGTCCGTAACATTCGTCGTGCAGTTCTGCCCAACGGGCTAACCGTGATCACGGAGCAGATGGAGCACATTCGTTCCATCTCGATCGGGATCTGGATACGGACCGGCTCGCGTGACGAGGACCCGCAGTGGAATGGGATTTCTCATTTCATTGAGCACATGGTCTTCAAGGGCACCCGCAACCGCTCCGCCGAAGACATTGCCCGCCAGGTGGACTCGATCGGCGGCAACATGGACGCGTTCACGGCGAAAGAGTGCATCTGCTTCAACGTCAAAGTTCTGGATGAACACCTGCCCGTCGCGCTCGATGTGCTAAGTGACCTGGTGCTGAATCCAGTGTTCGCGGTCGAGGATATCGGGCGCGAACGCGGGGTGATCCTCGAAGAAATCAAGATGGACGAGGACAATCCCGACTACCTGGTCCACGAGATTTTCACCCAGAATTTCTGGAAGGATCATCCTCTCGGCAAACCGATTCTCGGCACCCGCGACACGGTCAGGAAATTCGAACAACAGATCGTACTCGACGCTTACGCCCAGCGCTTCGCTCCCGGCAACCTGATCGTGTGCGGCGCAGGACACCTGAACCACGATCATTTTGTCGATCTTGTTTCCAAGCACTTCCAGCATATGAAGCCTTTCAAGAACGGCTTCCATTCATCGCCACCGAAAGTTGTTTCGCGCATCACCATGCGCAACAAGAAGTCGCTCGAGCAGGTGCAGATTTGCGTGGGAGTTCCCTCGCATCCGCTGGCGCACGAGAACCGCTACGCTTCGTACATCCTGAATACATTGCTGGGTGGGGGCATGAGTTCGCGCCTGTTTCAAAACATTCGCGAGCGTCAGGGCCTAGCTTACGCCATCTACAGCGACCTGAACCCGTATCGCGATACCGGCTGCCTGTGCGTGTATGCTGGGACTTCGAAGGAGTCGGCGGCTAAGGTGGTGCAGTCGGTGGTGTCGGAGTTCCGCAAGCTGAAGAGCGAGGAAGTTCCTGAAGAAGAACTGCGCCGCGCCAAGGACCAGCTCAAGGGCAGCCTGATGCTGTCGCTGGAGTCCTCTACCGCGCGCATGTCGAACCTGGCCCGCCAGGAAATGTATTTCGACCGGTTTTTCACGCTTGACGAACTGATCGAGAAGATCGAGGGCGTTACCGCCGACGACCTGCGTGCCATGGCAAATGATTTCTTCCGTCCCGAAGCCATCGCTGTTACCGTGCTGGGCAACTTGAATGGCCTGAAGATCTCCCGGGAACAACTGGCTTGCTGAGACAGAAGCCGGCTCTGCGGTGACTGCTTCCAGTAACATCTGTGGGCCGGCTGAGTAGCTTTGTGATCCCGCTGTCCGGCAGGTGCTTGTACCTCCTCTCGTGAGTCTCGGGTCCCAGTCCTGATTCTCTCCCGCTTGCTGCGTCCATTCTCATCAGCTACAAATGAACTGGATCCCGATCTCATTCTGAATGCCGGCCAATACTGACAGCACCCTAACCGAGCCATCACACTCCGGCGCCGGCATCTGGACTCGCGTCCGCACGTCCACCTTCTGGATGGTGGTGATCGCGTTCGGCCTGCGCGTGGCCGCCATTCTTGTCCTGCATACCTATAAATTCCGCACCAACGATCAGAACTTTGGTTTCGGCTGGGAGATGGGCCGCATCGGCGAGTCGATTGCGGCGGGACGGGGGTTCAGCAATCCCTTTCACGGCATCACCGGGCCAACCGCATGGGAACCGCCGCTCTACCCTTATTTGATCGGCGGGGTGTTCAAGTTGTTCGGCATCTACTCGCACGTGTCATCGTTCGTGCTACTTACCATCAACAGTTTTTTTTCGGCGCTTACATGCGTCCCCATGTTCCTGATCGCGCGCCGCTCGTTTGGCGAAAAAGTGGCAATCGCGTCTGGCTGGACGTGGGCCCTGTTTCCCTACGTCATGTATTGGTGCACGCGCTGGGTGTGGGAAACAAGCCTGTCGGCGCTGCTGATCGCGGTGATTTTCTGGCTGTCGCTAGGCATGGAAGATCGCGAGGGCTTGAGACCCTGGGCTGAATTCGGCGCACTTTGGGGTATTGCCGCATTGAACAGCCCGGTGCTGCTGGCCTTTCTGCCGGCGTCAGGGCTGTGGGCGTGGTATCGGCGCGGCCGCCGGGGCAAGTCGTCGTTCACCGGAGTGGCGTTGGCGTCATTGCTTTTCTTCGCGGTCATCACGCCGTGGCTCATTCGCAATTATCGCACCTTCGCACAACCGGTTTTCATCCGCAGTAATTTCGGCGCCGAACTGCGAATGGGCAACGGCCCGTGGGCGAACGGCACCTGGATGTATTTCCTTCATCCCACGCAGAACACGGTCGCGTACCGCGAATACGTGCAGATGGGCGAAATTGCCTACGTGAGCGAACGCAAACGCGAGGCCTTGGCGTTCATCCGGGAGAATCCCGGCAGGTTTCTTGTTATCAGCGTCAAACGATTCATCTATTACTGGGGCGGTGTTCCAAAAGCAGCTGAATTTTCTGAGCTGAAGAACTCATTTTTCCTGGCATCATCGATTCTCTGCTTTTGGGGATTAGCGCGCGCGATCCGCCGCCGCAAGCACGGAGCACGGTTGTTTTTCTGGCTTATCCTGCTTTATCCAGCCGTGTATTACTTCGTGTTTCCTCACGCCCGTTATCGTCATCCCATCGAGCCGGAGATCGGCATCCTGGCGATCTTCCTGATCAGCGAAGCCAAAACGAAAACTAATGGCCGCGGAGCGTCACCTCACGCGGCAGTGTGACCTCGTCCGCGAGTCCCGCTGTTTTATGGTGCTAAGTAAGAATCGCGCACCGCAGTATCCGCCGCTCCCTAGCCGTTCGGCGGATGCGCGGACCTCGCTCCTGCTGCATGCTTGATTTGGGAGACAGGAGAAACTCATGGCTACATCTCTAATGGAATCTCTCTCGAACGAATTCGCCAGTGCCGCGGAGCGCCACGACAAATCGGTGGTGGCGGTGCATGCGCGACGCTGGATGCCGTCGAGCGGCATCGAATGGAAAAGAGGCGTGATCGTCACCGCGAATCATGGCATTCGCCGCGACGAAGACATCCACGTGCTGACAAGCGAAAACAAACCGCTGGCCGCAACCCTCGCAGGACGCGACCCCAGCACCGATCTGGCGGTCCTGCGGGTGGAGGGCGCTTTCGGGGCTGTACCGGAGTTGGGGGACAGCGCGTCCCTGAAACTGGGACACCTGGTGCTTGCCCTGGGCCGCTCGCGACGTGGCAACCTGGTGGCAAGCGCAGGCATGGTCGGCGGCATCGCCGGCGAATTCCGCACCTGGCGCGGAGGAAAACTCGATCAACACATTCGCCTGGATCTATCTCTCTATCCCGGACTCTCCGGCGGCCCGCTGGTCAATGCGCAGGGCAAAGTCGTCGGCGTGAATACGAACGGATTGGCGCGCGGACGCGCCATCACCATTCCGGTCTCGACGGTCAATCGCGTGGTGGACGAACTGCTGGAGACGGGGCACATCGCGCGCCCGTACCTCGGCCTGGCGATGCAGCCGGTCGCCATTCCCGAGGCCATGCGCGGCAAGCTGAAGTTCGGGGCGGAGAACGGGCTGCTGGTAGTGCACGTCGAAACCGGTGGTCCCGGAGAGAAAGGCGGAGTTTTGCTAGGCGACGTGCTGGTCGAGGTGCAAGGTAAACCAGTGCAGGAAATGGAGACGATCACCGAACTACTCGCCGCGGCGAAGGTGGGCCAGACCTACTCCGTCACCGTGCTGCGCGGCGGAAACGCTGCCCAGCTTTCCATTACCCTTGGCGAGCGGCCCGGAAAGTAAATCCATGGCGCAGAAGAACGGAACGGGCGTGATCAGCGTGCTTCTGGCGGCCACGTCCTCCGTTCGCCGCGCCGCGCTTGAGTCGATCATAGCGAGCGAACCGCACCTTAAGCTTGCCGGAACTATCACCGCACTGACCTCGCTGGCATCTCATGCGCGCGACGTGCAGCCCGATGTGATCCTCGCGGAGCTCGAACGCCCTGATCCCCACTTCCTTACGACCTTTTCCACGGTCGTGACGGGAAGTGCGCCGTCCGCGGTCATGCTGGTGGATGATCCCGAGCTAGCGTGGATTGCCCGCGCGATACGTTTAGGCGTCCGCTCGATCCTGCCCCGTGATGCGACGGAGGAGGAAATTGTGTCAGCCATTCGGGCCGTGCACTCTGGCCTGGCGCTGCTCGATCCGGAAATCGCCCAAGAACTGGCGCGCCACGTCCGCCTAAAAGAGGCCGAACCTACACACGAACCTCTCGGAGATTTAACACCACGAGAGATAGAAGTATTGCGCATGCTGGCGGATGGCATTGCCAACCGGCAAATGGCGGCGCGCCTGGGGATTTCTGAACATACGGTCAAGTTTCATATCAGCTCCATCCTCGACAAACTCGACGCGTCCAGCCGCACCGAAGCGGTCACCATGGGGATCCGAATAGGCATCATCGCGATCTGAGAATCGACGATGTTTTACGGTTCGGGCGAATCTAAGACGGCAATCAGGGCCACTAATAAATCGTGTAACCGGGCGCGGGCACGCGAATGTCCGGCTTCGACGCCATTAAGAGCAGCGCTCCCGTTTTCTTGAATGATTTCAGATCGTCGAGGCTGTGGAACGATGTGGTCTTGTAGTTTTCGGGAGTGGGCGTGTCGTCGGGAATTTGCCGCCACTCAACGTTCTCGAACGCATGGCGTTTCAACAACTCCGCGTACTCGGCGGCGGAGCGGACGTGCACGGGCACTTTCAATTTGTCGACCCATTGTAGTGAATAGGGATTGTCTTTGTACAAATTGATGAGGATGAACATGCGCCCGCGCGGCGCCATAACGCGGAACAACTCCATCAGCGCGCGCTCCTGATCGGGATAGTAGTAGAAAGATTCCACGGACAATACTTTGTCGAAGAAGTTTTCTTCCCAAGGGAGCTTTTCAGCCGAACCCCAAACGTAAAGGATGTTGTCGAAATCTTTCGACTCGGCACGGGCCTGCCGAACCATCTCGTCCGAGATGTCTAGGCCAACCACTTGCCCGAAGCCTTGCGGGCCATCGCTGACCAGCCGCGCCAGCAGCCGTGTCGCCCATCCCGAGCCGCAGCCCAGGTCCAGCACGCGCTCTCCGGGACGCAAATCCATGAGACGGATTGTTTTCTCGGTGATGTCTCGGTGATGGCGTTCCATCTTCGGGCCTTCGCCCGATTCCGCCCACTTGTTGAATTCCTGCTGCAGTTTCTGGTCCGGTGTACTTGGATTTTCCATTTGTCGTTCGCCCTTCGAGGTGTCGCGGTTAGAAATTGAGTTGAAAGCGTCTGAACTGAATTCGTCGCTACGCGCAGAATGACAATCAACCAGCTACTTGCGAGCCGGATGCCAGTGGCAAAAGCGGGGACATGTTTTCACCGCGCCCGCTACAGATCTATGCTACATTTCCCTTCTTGATGTCGCCAAATCCGCAGCCTGTTCAGAAACCGCAGCCGGAGCCGCTTTTGTACTGTCCCACCTGCGCGGCGGAGGTCACAGACCCACTTACCTGCGGCGACTGTGCTGCTGTCATCTGCCGCCGCTGTGGAACTCCGCTCGAATCGCCCGACGAACTCGGGATGGGCTGATCATGAGTTCGCCCACGGCATCTACAGCTCCCCCGCACGCTGAAACAAAACCCGGCCTCATTCGCGGGTTGTCGCTGCTTGATTCCGTGCTGCTGCTGGTGAGCGGCATCATCGGGTCATCCATTTTTCTGACGGCCAAAGACATCGCCGGGCCTCTACCTCATCCCGTTTGGTTCCTGCTGGTGTGGGTGCTAGGCGGCGTCATCTCGATGTGCGCGTGCTTCGCTTTTGCAGAACTCGGCTCCATGTTCCCGGATTCGGGCGGCCAGTATGTCTATCTTCGGGAAGCTTACGGCGACCTGCCGGCTTTTCTTTACGGATGGATGCTGTTTGCGGTCGCGAACGGGGGCTCGATTGCAGCGCTAGCCGTGGGCTCAGCCGCGTATCTGGGAGAAACTGTGCCGCCGATCTCCAGTGCGCATATCGTGTACTCCGGTCTTGGCCTGACACTCACCCGCGCTCACCTGGTCGCTCTTGTACTTATCGCAATCATGACGTGGATGAATGTCACTGGCCTGCGCCGCGGCGCTATTCTGCAGAACGTCGCGACTTGGGCCAAATTTGCCGCGATGGCGGCGTTCGTTCTGCTAGGCCTGACAATCGGCAAGGGAACTTGGGCGCACTTCAGCGCGCGCGAGTGGAACTCTACTGGCGGATTGAGCATGGGCCTGAGCCCATGGCAGTTGCTGTCGGCGGTCGGCGTCGGCATGATCGCCGTTTTCTGGGCCTACGACGGCTGGGTGTATATCACCTGGGTGGCAGGTGAAGTAAAAGAACCACGGCGGAATGTGCCGCTGGCCATGGTGCTGGGCGTCATCATCGTGGGCGTGATTTATGTTTCGATGAACGTGGTCTACGTCTATGCGCTGCCCGGGACGGACGTCGCAAAATACGAGACCATCGCCCGGGCCGCGGCGGTCACGCTGTTTTCCCCGGCTGCAGCGGTCTGGCTGTCACTAATGATCGCGGTCTCCTGCTTTGGCGCGGCCGCGACCTGCACGCTCTCCGGAGCGCGCGTGTACTACGCCATGGCATGTGACGGCGCCTTCTTCCAGAGCATGGCGCGCATCCATCCCAAGTGGCGCACACCCGCGTTCAGCCTCATCGGACAAGCGATTTGGGCGGGCATCCTCGCTCTCAGCGGCCGCTACGACCAGCTTTACACGTATGTGATGTTCGGCATGGTGCTGTCGTATACGCTCACCGTGATCGGCCTGTTTGTGTTGCGCTGGAAGCGTCCCGACATTCCGCGTCCGTATCGCTGCACCGGCTATCCCTGGCTGCCCGCAATCTACATCCTGATCGGCGGGGCGTGGACGCTGAACACGATCATCACGCGCCCGAAAGAAGCTCTTGCCGGAGCCGCCATTGTGCTGATCGGCGTGCCGGGATACCTGTACTGGAAACGGACAAGCGGCAAAGTCCCAGCCTAGCCGCGCGGTTCCCGCTAAAGTCGAATCACCATTACAATCTCTCAAACCCTGTTTTCGGAGCTCACCGTGACCGATTCCCTTCTCATCGCTAAAGGCGAACACGAACTTTTCCTGCTGCCCAACATGGCCAACCGGCATGGCTTGGTTGCCGGCGCAACGGGCACCGGCAAGACGGTCACTTTGCAGGTTATTGCGGAGGCGTTCAGCAGAATAGGCGTACCGGTGTTCGCCGCCGACGTCAAAGGCGATCTCTCCGGTATCAGCCAGCCCGGGACAAACAATCCCAAGCTGCAGGAGCGAGTGCAAAAGTTAGGGCTCGGCAATTTCAGCTTCAGCGGCTGCCCGGTAACTTTCTGGGACGTGTTTGGTGAAGAAGGCCATCCTGTACGCGCAACCGTCTCGGAGATGGGCCCGCTGCTCTTCAGTCGTATTCTGAACCTGAACGATACTCAAACCGGAGTTCTCACCCTGGTGTTCAAGATTGCCGATGACGGCGGCTTGCTGCTGCTCGACTTGAAAGATCTGCAAGCCATGCTGCAGCACGTGGGCGATGCCGCCAAGGATTACCAGACTGAGTACGGCAACATTTCCGCGGCGAGCATTGGCGCCATCCAGCGCGGTTTGGTGGGATTGCAGCAACAGGGTGGCGACAAGTTCTTTGGCGAGGCCGCGTTGAATCTCGATGACCTGATGCAAACCGATTCGAGCGGCAAGGGCATAATTAACCTGCTCGCCGCCGACAAGCTGATGCAGTCGCCACAGCTTTACGCCACGTTTCTCTTGTGGATGCTTTCCGAGCTGTTCGAGAGACTGCCCGAAGTGGGCGATCCGGAAAAGCCGAAACTCGTCTTCTTTTTTGACGAGGCGCACCTGCTGTTCACGGATCTGCCTGCATCACTGCAACAGAAAATCGAACAGGTCGTCCGCTTGATCCGCTCCAAAGGCGTGGGGGTGTACTTCGTCACTCAGAATCCAACCGACATTCCGGAAATCATCCTGGGACAGCTCGGGAACCGCGTTCAACACGCGCTGCGCGCGTTCACTCCCAAAGACCAGAAAGACGTACGCGCCGCGGCTGAAACGTTCCGCACCAATCCCAGGTTGAATGTGGCCGAGGTCATTACGCAACTTGGAGTCGGAGAAGGACTACTCTCGTTTCTGGACGACAAGGGAACACCGGGTATTGTGGAGCGCGCGCTGGTCTGTCCACCGCATAGTCAAATCGGCCCTATCACTCCCGAGCAGCGCAAGCAGATCATGCAGAACTCGCTGGTCGCGGGCGTGTACGACAAGGTAGTCGATCGCGAATCTGCCTACGAGCGCCTGAAGGGCAAAGCCGCGCAACCTGTGTCGCAGGCACAAGAGCAGCAACATCAGCAGGAACAGCAGAACCAGCCGTGGTACGCCAATCTTCCCGCGACCCTGGGTTCACTGGGGATGGGCGGCAGCACGTCGCGGGGAGGCCGTCGCGGCGACACCCTGGTGGAAGCGGCGATGAAGAGCGCGGTGCGGACAATGGGCAGCCAGGTAGGACGCCAACTGGTGCGCGGACTGATGGGCTCGCTGCTCGGCGGAAGCAGCCGCCGGTAGGGCAGCGCCGCTGCTCCTGGATTTTCAACTTGCCGTCTGCGAGTCCCGATGATATCTCTGGCATCCTCCTTGCCCTGGCAACGTGAACACTGACCTCGGGACATAGATTGGCACACGACGAAACGCCCGCCGCGACCCGCACCCCATCACTCGTGCAAGCCGGCATGTCGATTGCCGAGGCCGAAGATCCCAACCGCCCCCGGCGGGTTCTGGGATTTCGTGATCTCATACTGTTTTATGTGGTTACCGGCATCAGCCTCCGCTGGATTGCCACCGCCGCCGCCGCGGGTCCCAGTTCGATTGTCATCTGGATCGGTGCCTGGTTGGTGTTCTACACGCCGCTGGCGCTGAGCGTGATCGAACTCTCTTCGCGTTACCCCAACGAGGGCGGCCTCTATGTCTGGAGCAAGCGTGCGTTCGGCGACTTCTCCGGCTTCATGTCCGCCTGGATTTACTGGACCAGCAATCTCCCCTACTTCCCAGCCGTGCTCTATTTCGCTGCCAGCAACGCTCTGTTCATGCGGCAAAGCGCCTGGGGTCATCTTTCCAACAGCCCGTCCTTCTACATCATCTTCGCCCTGGTGGCGCTGGCGACGGCCACCATCCTCAATATCGTCGGGCTTGATGTGGGCAAGTGGCTGCACAATCTTGGCGCGCTTGCGATGTGGATTCCGGCCGGCATCGTGGTCCTCATGGGTCTCATGGCGTGGCACCGCTTCGGCTCCGCGACTACTTTCACGCTACACACTATGACACCGAAGACCCACCTGAATGACATCATCTTCTGGTCGGTACTGACGTTTGCCTTCGGGGGATGCGAAACCGCATCGTTCATGGGAGAGGAGATCAAGAATGCCCGCCGCACCATCCCATGGGGATTGTTTATCGCCGGATTAACCGTAGCGATCTGCTATATCGGGGGCACAATCGGAGTTCTGCTTGCGCTGCCGTCGACGGAAGTGAATGATCTGCAGGGACTGATGCAGGCTATCGCGAAAACCGCGCAGCGCGTCAGCTTTGAAGGCATCATTCCGGTCGCAGCCTTGCTGATCATGCTGAGCAATGTTGGCGCGGCCGGAGCTTATCTGGCGGCCGTGGCGCGCCTGCCGTTCGTTGCCGGTATCGACCGCTTCCTGCCTCGCGCCTTCGGGGCGCTGCACCCACGCTGGCGTACGCCGTGGGTGGCATTGTTCACGCAATTTCTGCTGGGCGTGCTCTTCATTTTCCTGGGACAGGCGGGCACGACTGTGAAGGGTGCGTATGACGTGCTGGTCAGCATCGGCGTGATTACGTACTTTCTTCCCTACCTGTACGTTTTCGCGGCGATGTTCAAACTGCAATCCGAACCGGCTGGGCGGGAAGTGATTCGCGTGCCCGGTGGCAAGCCAATCGCGAAGCTGGTCGCGATAATCGGATTCATCACCACGACCTTGACCATCGCCCTCTCGCTGCTGCCACAACCTGACGAACCCAATAAACCACTGGCCGTGATCAAAATCGTGGGTTTGACGGGCTTTTTGCTGCTTGCAGGCGCGGGAATTTACTGGGGAGGAAAGCGCAGGATGGCACGCCCCGTAAGTTGAGAGCGGCTATAGCCTACACCGGCACTGCCGTCTTTCTCGGCGGATTGAAGAACGGCAGCTTGACGACCGTCGCCGTGGTCTTCAGGCGCTGGGCTTCAACCGTGAGTTCCATTTGCAGTTTTGTACCGGGCTTGGAATGCTCGGTCGCCACGCTGGCCAGCGCGATCAACTTCTTCAGCAGCGGTGAGAAGGCCGTGGTTGTCGCCTTTCCCACCTGCTTGTCCCCAACATAGATCGGAACCGCCACGCGGGAGGCCTGGCTGGGGGCCGCCGGGGACAAGCCGAAGCGGTCAAACTGTTCCTCTACTTCCACCCAGTCAATTTCCAACCCGACCAACTGCCGCGCCACTCCATGCCTCTCGTCGCGCGCCAGCGCCGATTTGCCCACGAAATTTTCTTTGTCCAGGTGGACCATCTTGCCAAATCCCAGTTCGTACGGCGAATACTTCTGCGACGAGATAAGCGCCTTTTTCGAACTGATGTAATCGACCTCGATCAGCAGTAGACCCGCCTCGACGCGCGCCACGTCGAGCGCCAGCATGCCCGCCGCGTGCAGATCGAAAGCCTTCCCCTTTTCCGCCAGGGCATCCCAAACCTTTACGGCATCGTTCCACGGGACCCAGATTTCATATCCCAAATCGCCCGTATAACCTGTACGCGAGATGTCGACGGGCACACCCGCAATTTTCCCGCTGGTAACACGGAAGTATTTCAGGTTAGCGATGTCCGCCTGTGCCACCGCTTTCAGCAGCTTTCCGGAAGTTGGGCCTTGTAGAGCGAGTGCGGCTACCTTTTCTGAAATGTCCTCGATCTGCACATCCATGTTGAGGCCATTTTGACTGAACCAGCGCAGACTCGGGTCGGCGGCGGTCCAGCGATATTTGTTCTCCTCCAGCCGTGAGATGGTTCCGTCGTCGATGACCTTGCCCTGTTCGTCGCACCAGCAGCAATAGATCACCTGCCCGATCTTGACTTTGTTGATGTCGCGGGTGATGACCCGGTTCACGAGCTTGGTCGCATCCTGTCCCGTGATCAAGTACTTGTACAGAGGCGTAATGTCAATCATCGCCGCGGCATTGCGGATGGCGTTGTACTCGTGCTCGTGATGCACCTCGTAGACGCTGACCGTGTAGTATCCCGACCACTCGCGGTAATTCAGGCTCTGGCAAAGGGGAAAGGTTCTCTCGTGAAATGCAGTTCCGACTGGCACGGTGATTTCCTTGGATGAACTTTGTATTGAAGCTGGCTCGAACCGTGGATTATATGTAGGCGGCGGCTCGCCAGCAAATCCGCATTCCATCTGACTTCCAGTCACGCCATCGGCAAAACTGGAGACAAATGCAGCCGTTCTCGATAGAATGACGAGTCATTCCCGAATGCGCCGCACTCTCATAGCCTGGAGCGTTCTCCCCAGTGGACTCTGATCCACTCCGGTGGCGCATTGTTTCGGCCTTCCTTTTCCGGATCGTGATTTCCGATCGCAAAGGTTTTTAGTTGTCGGCGAAGCTGGCACCTGAGAACCAGGAGTTCATAGCGTATGGCTGCTTCCAAATACGATGTTATTGTCATCGGCGGAGGCCACAATGGCCTAGTCAATGCCGCCTATCTTGCCAAGGCGGGCAAGAAAGTTCTAGTGCTGGAGCGCCGTCACGTGCTGGGCGGTGCTGCGGTGACCGAAGAGGTTTTTCCCGGCTTCAAGTTCTCGGTGTGCTCCTACGTGGTTTCGTTGCTCCGGCCGGAGATCATTCGCGATCTTGATCTGCCGCGCCACGGCCTGGAAATTCTTCCTCTCGATGGCACGTTCACGCCCATGCCCAACGGCGATTATTTGTGGCGGGTGAACGATCATGGCAAGACGCATCGCGAGATCGCGCGTCACTCCAAGCTGGACGCCGAAGCCTACGACGAATTCGGCAAGGCGATGCAGGCCATGTGCCGCTTCGTGAAGCCGATCCTCAGCATGGTGCCACCTGATCCTTCCACCCTGAATCCGCGCGAACTGATGAAGCTGCTGTTCATCGGCCGGCGCTTCCAGGGCATGACCAGCGAGGACAAGTACAACCAGGTGCAGCTCATGACCATGAGCGCCATCGATTTCCTCGATCAGTGGTTCGAAACCGACGTGCTCAAGGCGACAATGTCAGCCTCGGGAATCATCGGCACCTTCCTGGGCGTGCGTTCGCCTGGCACCGCGTACGTGCTGCTGCACCACTACATGGGAGAGATCGACGGCGCCTTCCGCGCCTGGGGTTTCGCCCGCGGCGGGACTGGGGCAATTTCGAATGCAATCGCCGATGCGGCACGCGAAGCCGGGGTGGAAATCCGCACGCAGGCTCCGATTGCAAAAATTGTCGTTAAAGGAAATCGCGCTAAGGGCGTCGTTCTCGGCAATGGCGAGGAAATTTATGCGGACGTGGTGTCCTCGAGCGTGGATCCGCGCCACACGTTCATCGAGTTCATGGATCCCGGCAATCTACCGTCGGAATTTGTGGAAGGAGTGCGCCGCTACAAATATCGCGGCTCGTCGGGAAAAGTGAACATGGCGCTGGATGCGCTGCCAAACTTCAAGTGCATGCCTGGTACGGGCGCACACCTGCGCGGTGCGATGTCAATCTCGCCCGCGGTCGAGTACATGGAGAAAGCCTACGACGATGCCAAGTACGGCCACTTCTCGCGGCGTCCTTACATTGACATGGTGATCCCCTCGCTTACGGATCCTTCCGTCGCACCTCCGGGCAAGCACGTGCTTTCCTGTTTCGTGCAGTACGCGCCTTACAAGCTCGCGCCCGGTTTGCACTGGGATACAGAAAAAGAAAAATTTGGCGACACCGTGGTCGACACCATCGCCGAATACGCGCCCAATATCAAAGACATTATCCTGCACCGCCAGGTCGTCACCCCGCTCGATCTGGAACGTGAGTTTGGTTTAAGCGAAGGCAACATTTTCCAGGGCGAGCTCTCGCTGGAGCAGCTCTTCTTCCTGCGTCCAGTGCCGGGTTACGCGCAGTTCCGGACCCCCGTGAAGAACCTCTACATGTGTGGATCGGCCACCCACCCAGGGGGCGGCATCATGGGCGCACCCGGACGGCTGGCTGCGCTGGAAATTCTCAAAGACATCAAGGGAGCGGCATGACCATGGCCAACGAGCGCGATTTGGTAATCATCGGCGGCGGCCACAACGGGTTGGTCACTGCTTTTTACCTGGCGAAGGCGGGATTCAAACCTCTGGTCCTCGAGCGCCGGTCTCAGCCGGGCGGCGCAGCCGTAACCGAAGAGTTTCATCCCGGCTTTCGTGTTTCGACTCTCGCGCACTCCGCCGGACCGATTCGCCCCGACATCCTGCGCGACATGCAACTGGAAAAACACGGCCTGAAGCTGATCACTCCGGCGGTGAGCGTGCTCTCGCTTGCCCCCAACCTCCGCGCTCTCACCCTGTATCACGACTTGAAGCAATCCGCACAGGAGATCGGCAAGTTCTCGCAAAAGGATGCCACCGCGTATGCCGACCTGCAGCAATCGCTGGGCAAGATGGGCAGAGTGATCGGCGAGGCGCTCATGCTGGCGCCGCCCAATATCGATAATCCCAGCAAGGGCGATCTCTGGGGCATGCTGCAAACCGGACGCTCCATCCGCAAGCTTGGCAAGAAAGACATGTTCCGCCTGCTGCGATGGGGACCGATGGCGGTGGCCGATCTGGTGGCCGAGTTCTTCGAGACTGAATTGCTGCGCGGAACCATCGCGGCGCGCGGCATTTTTGGCACGTTTCTCGGTCCATGGTCGGCGGGCAGCAGCCTGGTACTGCTGATTCGCGCAGCAGGCGACGCGCATCCCGCCGGCTCTGCGATGTTTGCCACCGGAGGCATGGGAGCGATTACCCAAGCGATGGCTGCAGCCGCACAGTCCGCGGGGGCGGAAATCCGCACCGACGCCGAGGTCGCCGAAGTTCGCGTGAGAGATGGCGTCGCCAACGGCGTCGTTCTCAGGGGAGGCGAAGAGGTTGGTGCGAAAGCGGTCATCTCGAACGCGGATCCCAAGCGCACGCTGCTCAGGCTCGTGGACCCAACGCACCTCACACCCGACTTCGTCAAGAAATTGCAGGACTATCGCACGCCCGGCACGGTGGCAAAGGTAAATCTTGCGCTCTCCGGATTGCCGAAATTCACTGGGTTGAATGGCGACAGCACCGCCCTGGAAGGCCGCATCCAGGTCGGGTACGAAATCGACTATCTGGAGCGCGCGTTCGACGAATCCAAGTATGGCAACTTCTCGCGCCAGCCGTACCTGGAAGCTACTATCCCCTCGCTGACGGACCCGTCGCTTGCTCCCGAGGGCAAGCACGTGATGTCCATCTACATGCAGTACGCGCCCTACAAGCTCAAGGGCTCCGATTGGGAAAGTCAGCGCACCGCGCTCGGAGAAACGGTCGTCAAGACGCTGGCGCAGTATGCGCCGAATCTGCCGGAATTGATTGTGCGTCATCAGATCATCACGCCGAAAGACCTGGAGAGCACCTATGGCCTGACGGGCGGCCATATCTTTCACGGCGAGCTCTCGCTCGACCAGTTCTTCACTATGCGGCCATTGCTTGACTGGGCGCGCTATCGCACGCCGATCACCAATTTGTACCTGTGCGGCAGCGGCACGCACCCTGGCGCAGGCTTGACCGGGGGCTCGGGAGCCAATGCGGCGAAAGAGATCATCAAGCTGCTGAGAAAGTAGTCCGCCTAGGCTGGGTCGACCCGGGGTGACACCAAATATGAAGAACTCCGCGATCCTTCTTGTCTCTTGCCCGGACCGCAAAGGCGTGGTCGCGTCGATTGCAGACTTCGTGTTTCACCACAACGGCAACATCCTGCACGCAGACGAGCACGCCGACTTCGGTAACAATATTTTTCTCATGCGGGTGGAATTCGACCCTACTGACTTCGACATTCCATTGGAAGATGTTGCGACGCATTTTCAGCCGATCGCGCAGAAGTTCGGGATGAATTGGAGGTTGGCCCGGTCGGATTACCGGCCGAAAATGATCATCCTGGTTTCGAGGTATGATCACTGCCTGGTTGACCTGCTCTATCGTCATCAGAGCGGCGAACTGGCTTGCGAAATCCCGCTGATCATTTCCAATCACCCCGACAATCGCAGTATCGCCGAGTTCTACCGCATTCCTTACGAGACGGTTGCCGTTCCGAAAGACAAAAAGCGTGAGGCCGAGGAGAAGATTCTCGACCTGGTGCGCCGCCACAATCCTGATTTCCTGGTGCTGGCGCGCTACATGCAGATCCTCTCCAACGAATTCGTAAGTGAATTCCCCCACCGCATGATCAATATCCATCACTCGTTCCTGCCGGCGTTCATTGGGGCGAAGCCTTACCATCAGGCGTTCCAGCGAGGCGTGAAGCTGATCGGCGCAACCAGCCACTACGTGACCGAGGTTCTGGACGACGGCCCCATTATCGAGCAAGACGTAGTGCGCATCTCGCATCGCGACTCCCTCGATGATCTTCTACAGAAGGGCCGCGACCTGGAGAAAGTGGTGCTCTCCCGTGCCGTCCGCTGGCATATCGAGAGCCGCGTATTGCTGTACGGAAATAAGACCGTGGTATTCGACTAGCTGCTTGCGGCGCCCGGGATGCGGTTTGCGCGCCCCAATTCCCGTCTCCGGCGTTGCAAGCGCACAATGACAATTTGTCAGGTGTTAATACTCATAAAAAGAGTTGGTGGTTCTTTTGATTTACCTCCTATAATGCTGCGGCTCTAATTTTTGCCGCGGGCAGCATTCACTGCCATGGCGGGAAAGCCGCGCCCGGCATGCTTTCAGCGCCGGTTGCATAAAGCCTGTGCACTTTGCAAAACGCAATCGCAATTTCGAAATGGGTGAGGGAGAAATGTTGAAGCGATCAAATCTAGTTTGCCTGGTCATTCTGCTGTTTGGTGGACTCACAGCATTTGCGCAAAACGGAAAAAAGGGCGTGGTCAGCATTAACGGCGGACGCACCAGCATCTTCGTGAATACTCCATCGCAGATCGAAGCGCCCGCCGACGATGCAGACGCCGGGTTGGTGGTCATTTACAGCAACCTGGGCAGCGGAAGCAATGTGTATAACGCGATCGTCGGTTCCGGCGTGCTGGGACCCGACGTGCCCAACCAGCTCTTTCCCGAGTGGATGGCATACGCATTTTCGCCGATCGCCGATCACACTGTTTATTCCATCAAGGTTGGCGCTACCTACGTCAGCGGTTTCAACAAGCTGGTGATGAGCCTGAACGAGGATGGGGGTGGCATCCCGGGAAAGATCTTGCAGACGTGGACGTTCGGCAATCTTCCCGAGTTCGGCACCTGCTGCACTTTGCAGACGGGGCGTGCACTGAACGGAATTCCCGTGACTCACGGCCACACTTATTGGGTGACGCTGCGCACCGTTCCCGCGGGGAAAGACACTTGGGAAGTGTGGAACGACAATTTCAGCGGCATCCAAGGTCCCACCGCGAACAACATCGGCTCCGGATGGATCAACGAAGGCATTCAGACCCTGGGCGCGTTCGGAGTCCTTGGAAAATAGCTCTCGCGCCGGCTTCGGAGTTGTCCACTCGAACGGCGTTGCTTCGGATCGGCACGCGGAGGCAGTCTTCACGCAAGGCTGCCTTCGCATTTGCTCTCCAAGTCTCCTGCGGACTTCGTAAAGAAATTTCAACCAGCCTGCTGTTTCAGAACCCAAGCATTGCTTCAGTTGTGAAACCAAATTACTTCGGTAACCCCAAAGGCTGCTGTCGGGAAGTAACTTGCGCGGAAATTCGCTTTCGTCTTAACTTGAGTAACCAATTCTCTAGCACCATTGGTTACCTGAGGGGGACTCGGGTTCGGAGGGCTGTCCTTGGTCGAGGATCCGAAGTGGGAGCTTGCCATCCTGGCAACCGTGCAGGGCTTTTACGAAAAGCTGCTGCAGGAGCCTTTGCAGGGCGAGGTCCCGATTCCTACCGGTCTGGAGGATATCTCGCTGCAGTCCGGCGACTCCGACGTCCACGAAACCCTGGGCAAAATGCGACGCTGGTTGCGCCTGCTCGACATGGCCATCTCGCCCGCTATGCTGAGGCGCGCCTTCACTCCCGATACCGATCCGGAAATTGCCGAGGCGATGCTGCGTTACCTGGTACGCACGCGCGACTCCAGCGAAGTTACCCGCGATAAGACCGATCTGGTCGCTACGTTTCTTTACCGTCATCCACGCGTCCCGGGGCAGTGGGAGAAGCGCGGCTATGGGCTTGATGGTTCGTTACCGCTTTCGCCGTTTGAGATCGCGCTGCTTGAGATTCTCGCGGACGCAGATGTGCCGTGTTTACCCGAGGAGCACGTCCAACTGCTGCGGCGTTTCGACCCGCTCCAGGAAGAAGCGGAAGCCTTCCGTGATTTCAACTCGCTGATAGATTCCGGCATCATCACGCGGGTGCGCGAACTCAAGAGCATGCTGGATCCGTCGTTCTACCATCCCGGCGTTCTGGCCACCATCGCGCCGTACAACACCGCTTTCGGAAAGAAGTTTGACGAGCTGTTCGAAAAAGCCGCCGCCGAAATCAAGACTTTCGCCGAAGCCCTCGAAGAACAGGGTGGCAGCATTCTCGGCAACGTGGACGGAGTAGACGTTACGGTGGAACACGTGGCCGCGCTAAATCAGAAAGAATTGATGCAATCGGACTATGGCACCGCTTTGGAGCGCTTCCAGCGAGTGTCCAAGCTGAAGAAGACGTTGGACCGGCGGCCGCCGATTCGACGCAGTATACGTCCAAATGCGCCGCCACCGCCACCAGCCACGGTCAAAGCAGCTTCCGCGGCCGCGGCTGCGCCGCGCATGGCTCCAATCCGTCGCGTGCTCATGCCCAGCGTGACTCCGCAGCAGCTGGCGATGGAAGAGAGCAAGTTGCGGCGAGTGGAAGAATCCATTCGCGTCTTCGTGCGCGTGGCCGATCCCAAGTACCGCCAGGTTGTGCCCATGCGATTCTTTAACCTCATGTTGACTGACGCCGAGGCGGATGCGTATTGCGCCGACTATCTCGAAGAGAAGAGCATGCGCGCCGAGGTGGGCCGCGCTCTGCTACGCATGGTCGCTATTTCCGCCCGCATCAGTACCGAACTCGAAGAACTTAAGCGATCGCAGAATTCCGCATCCTTGTGGAAACTGCACGCCGATTCGCTGGTTGTACTGTTGGAAGTCGCCCGTGCCGTGAGCCAGACGGCAGCACGGCTGATGAAAGCTATCGCCGACCAGGGCGGCACCGCAGAGCAAGCCCAGTGGGTCCGGGCCTCGCTCGACAAGCTGCGAGAACGGTCTGACCTGGTGGTTCGTACCCTGGCCCAAACGAGTGAGCAGCCGGGCTAGGCCGTCCCGCAAGCCTCCGCATTAACGCTCGCGTTATGCGACGTGCCATTTGAAATACAATGTGCTGCAACGGCACGTGGCATCCTTGCAAACTGCGCTTCCAGGCCGCACACTAGAGGTTCACTTTCCCAGATACCGTATGATCACTCGCAGAAGATTTCTCGCTTACTCGGCCGGCGCTTGCGCCTGCGTTTTCTCTGTACCCGAAATCTCAGCCGCCATGGCGGACACGGGGCCGCATCTGCGCTTTCCTTCAGCGCCGCGCGAGCGTATTGCTATTGCCTCTTATCCTTTTCGAGATTTCATAGTGAGCAAGGGCGAAACACCGTCGGCGAGCAAGATGGAAGTGAAGGATTTCGCTGCGCACGTGAATGCGAAATTCAATATCCGGAAAATCGAGCCGTGGAGTGAGCATTTCCAGTCGCTTGACCCCAAGTATTTAGGCGAGATTCGGTCCGCTGTGAAAAAAGTCGATGGAGCCATTGTGAACATTGCGGTTGATGGCAAAGCCAGCCCTTATGCCGTCGATCGAGGTGAGCGTGACCGGGCTGTAGCCTTCGCAAAGCAATGGGTGGATGCGGCCGCCGCCGTGGGCTCACCCAGTATTCGCACCAATATCCCTGCGACGAAAGATTCCCACCCTGATGTGGAGCGGACCGCCGCGAGTCTAAAAGTGGTGGCGGATTATGCTTCGACCAGGAGCGTGGTGGTGAATCTCGAAAACGATAATCCTGCCGTCGAAGATCCCTTCTTTCTCATCAATGTCATCAAAAGCGTCGGCAGCCCCTGGTTGCACGCCCTTCCCGACTTCGGAAACACCCTGGCGCACTTCGATGAGCAGCATGCCTACAGAGGAATCGATGCGATGTTTGCTTATGCTTACAACATTTGCCACGTAAAGGAAACCGAAGTGCCCGAGAATGCCCGGGCGGTCCACGTGGATCTTGCCAGGACATTCGGGTACCTCAAGCAACATGGGTACGCGGGCTACTGCTCGATGGAATGGGACAGCCCGGGTGTTCCCTACGAAGGCACCCGCCAATTGATCGACAAAACGGTCCGTTACCTGTGACGCGAGCACGGCGTACCGCCAGAACGTGATCTTCCCCCCCGTGCGAGGCGATTACGGCATAACTCCGCGCGCATTTACAACTCGCGGAACTCCACGCGATGCATTCTCGTACATGACTGATGAGAGAGGTGTGTCTATGAAGCCTCACCTGGTCATCCTCATCTTTACAATTCTGCTATTCGGGTATTTGGCCCCTCAGGTCGCCATGTCGGAGGATGCGGCTCAGCCGACGGCGGTGCGGCAGCAGAACATCACCCCCGGTGCGCTGCGCATAGAATTTGAATCGGGTAACTACACCATTCGGGCGAGCGAGAAGCAGGAAATTGTTGTTACTTACCATGCCGCCACGCCCGAGAAGCTGCGCGCCGTGAAGGTCGAAATCAAGCCCGAGACCCGCGGCGCGGAAATTTTCGTGCGCCATACACCGAACGACGATTTTTACGCGACCATCGACGTGCCCCGCCGATCCGATCTTTGGGTCCGGCTCACAGCGGGCGACTTGAAGATCGAAGATATCGAGGGAAACAAGGACCTGGAAAGCAATGCAGGGGATATCACGATCGAAGTCCCGCATCCAGAAGTGTATAGTCGCGTGGACGCCTCCGTCATTGCGGGAGACATTGATGCTAGGGCTTTCAATGTCAGCAAAAGCGGGCTGTTCCGATCATTTCACCAGAGCGGGAGCGGAAAGTATCGACTGCATGCGCGTTTGATGGCGGGCGACCTGATCTTCTCACCGGGAGCATAAGGCCGCACGGACTCCACCCTGCATTCGGCGAATTGAATTAAGCAATTTCTGGAGTACAATCACCGCCTCGAATCTAGACAGGGAGATTCCCGCCATGGAGACCATGATCCAACGCCAACGCGAGATTGTCGCCGAACACATTCGCGGCGAAAACGAACATAACTGGCCGGCGGTCTACAACACCTTCGTGCAGGATGACCGCGCTTATTACGACGTGGTGCCGCTGGGCGCGAGGTTCAAAGGCATAGAAGGCGTGCGCGCGTTCTATCAGTCGATCGCGACCGCCATGCCAGACCTGCGGATCGATGTGGTGGCGGAATACGATGTGCCCGGATGTTCCATTCGCGAGGTCGTCATCTCGGGGACACACAAAGGCGAGTTCGGCGGGGTGAAACCCCAGGGGAACAAGCTCCGTTTTGAAATGGCGGCGTTTTACAGCTTCGACACAGATTCAGTGAAGCTCGTCTCCGAAAGGATCTACTACGATCAGGCTACGGTGTTCGCGCAGATGCAGGGGAAACAGGGCGCCGCGGTCGCGTGAACCTTACGGCAAGCGTAACTACGTCGGCCGCAAATGACGATCCGAATAAGAAGAAGATAAAAGAAAAAGACGGGCAGGTGACCCGTCTTTGCCGTTAGAAGCTAGCAGCTGAGAGCTAGTTAACGTCGAACTGTTCCTGGTGCAACGCCGGGTCCGACTTCACGATAATGGTCTTCTTGCAGAGCTCTTCCATTTCGTTCAGCCAACGGCCATTGTTGTTTTTGAGCGCCTTGCCGACTTCGGGATTGACCCGCAGCATGACGTCACTGTGGTCGAGGTGGCGGGCCAGCTTGCGCATCTCCACGTAAATCTCGTTGCACACGGTGTTCACCGACTTCACGAACCCGGTACCCGTGCAGTACGGGCAGGGCGCGCCGATGGTGCGCTCCAGGGATTGCTTCACCCGCTTGCGGGTGATCGCCACCAGTCCGAAGTCGTTAAACTGCAGGACCTTCGACGGGGCACGGTCGCTGCGCAACGCTTCTTCCAGCGCCTGCATAACTTTTTGCCGGTTCCGCCGCTCGTCCATATCGATGAAGTCAATCACAATAATGCCTCCGAGATCGCGCAGGCGTACCTGCCGCACGATTTCCTTGATGGCATCCACGTTGGTTTTGACGATCGTGTCCTCGAGCCGCGCAGTCTTGCCGACGTACTTACCGGTGTTCACGTCAATGGCAACCAGAGCTTCGGTCTGATTGATCACAATGTAGCCGCCGCTCTTCAGCCAAACCTTCGATTTCAGCGCCTTGTTCAGTTCTTCGGATAAGCCGAATTGGTCAAATAAAGGCGTCTCTTTGGTGTACAGCTTGACCCGGCGAACCAGGGCGGGTTGAAAGCGGTTGGCAAAACGGAGAATGCGCTCGTATTCCTGTTCGCTATCGACCCAGATGGCGGAGAAATCGGACGTGACCTGATCGCGAAGCACGCGCTCCACGACATTCAAGTCGTGATAAATCAGGGCCGGCGACTTGCTATTGTCAGAACGGCTCTTGATCTCGGACCACAAATTTTTGAGGAAACGAATGTCAGCCCGCAGCTCTTCTTCCGAGCAGTTCTGCGCCGCGGTACGGACGATAAAACCGCCGTGGCCGTTCTCGCGTTCGCTCATCACGATGCGCTTAAGGCGCTGACGCTCTTCTTCCGAAGAAATCTTGCGCGACACGCCCGTGTGGTTGACGGTCGGCATGTAGACCAGAAAGCGCCCCGGAAGCGCTATGTGGCTGGTGATGCGCGCTCCCTTCTTACCGATGGGCTCTTTCGCGATCTGCACCAGGATCTCCTGGCCTTCTTTCAAAAGATCGGTGATCAGCGGCAGCGGTTGGGCTTCGCGGCGCATGGGACGAAAGCGGCGTCCACCACTGCCCCGCCTTCCGCGATTGCGATCGAAACGGGGACGCTGGGCCCGCTGCGTATAGCCCGCGGTAGCAGCGGGAGCGCGAACCTCAGCCCGCGCCTCGCCTTCCGGCATCTCGCCGCTGAGCAGCGCCTCGGCTTCCTCCTGGGCCTCATCAATAGCCGCTTCTTCTTCGTCGATCTCGTCTTCAGTTTCCCCTTCCGCGCTAGCGGCCTCGACCGGTTCGGAACCGGAAAACTCGGGCGTGACCTGGTCCTGCTGAACACCCGCGCTTCCCACCTGGTGTTCTACCGGCTCGCGGTGATCGTCCGCGGCGTGCGTCTCTTCTTCCAGTTCCTCGAAAGCAGCGTCTTCCTGGATGTCCTCGACGTAGGAGTGCAATTCCGCTTCATCCTCGTCGATTTCTTCTTCTTCCATCGTGCCGGCGGCCCTTGTCATCGAAGTTTCAGGTGAATCGGGGGCAATCGCGCCCTGGCCGGGAGCCTCAAAACTCTCTTCTTCGACAATTTCGTTTTCAGTACCATTGCGCTCGGCAGACCGTGCGCCGAACGTGTCCGCAACATTCATGCGCTGAAAGCGGTCCTGCTCCGAGGTGTGGACCTCGGAATTCGTGTTCTCCACCTCACCCGCTCCGCGCTCGGCATGCCACGCGGGAATGTTTTCTGCCGCATCCTCGTGCAGTTCTGGCGTCAAATCTCCATGTTCTTCGTGCAGAGGCTCACTTTTGGCTCTGGTGAAAAGTGGTTCATCGTCGGGAAAGCTTTCGGCAAGACCGCCAGTGCCTGCGGGACTCGGCTCGGTGTGCGTCACTGGGGACGCCTGCTGGGCAAAGCGCTGGTATTTCGAAATGGACTCGCCGGGCAGGATGATCGGCTGATACCCCGGCGGTGGACCGTATTCAGACGTGCGCGATTCGAAAGACCGCGGTTCTGAGGGCCGTGGTGCCGGGGACTCATTGGGCCGCGCGTAACGGGATTCCGGCATACGCTCGCCGCGCCGTCCGCGACGGCGACGCCGGTTACGCCATCCTCCACGGTCGCCACGCTCACGTTCCCTGTTGTCACCGGGCTGATTCGACTCGGATGCGGCGCTCGCGGTGGCCCCCTGCTCCGGCGCTGGCTCCGCGGCTTCTTCAGAATCCGCAATATATCTGGAGTCGTCTTGTGGGATTGGCACCGGCTGCGCTTCAAATGGCGCCTGGGCACTGCCCGGCTGAACTGCGCGAGGCGTGGGAATGACGTCGTCTAGCTCGTCATCGTGCTCGGCCAGTTCCATGAAGTCGGAAACGTAGAGAAAGGCATCGCGCTCCAGGCCAATGTCGACGAATGCCGACTGCATGCCAGGAAGCACGCGGGTTACTCTGCCTTTGTAGATGGATCCTGCGAGTGTGTATTCGTTTTCGCGTTCCAGGTAGATTTCAGCAAGCTGGTCGTCCTCAACCATCCCCACCTTGGTTTCATGCGGGGTAGAGGACACAAACAATTCTTTTGTCATTCGAACTCCGGGTCTGCCGCCGCGCGCCGGCAGAGATCACCGGTTCAGGTGCGAGGAACGATGGGAAGAATCGAGCGCAGCGCTCAGACCGTCGCCATGTAGGGATCGGTCTCGGCCCCGGAACCGGGTACCGGTCCGGAACGGAATCCATTGCGGAAGCTTTGGAATCTTATGCACTTATCGCGTCTGCAACCGCCGGGGTTGTGACCGCTCTCTCACACCAGTGAAGGGGCCGTTACCCGCCCAGCTATTTTTTCTCAATCCTGCCCGGTCTGAACCCCTTCTGACCGGTGAGTGCCCTCTTTACGCGAGGGCGATCGTGATCTTGTTGGCTGCCGATGGCAACGAGCAGCTGCGCGTGCCCTTCTCCCGCCTATTCAGTTGACGAAACGGCGCATGCGGACATTCATCACAATGCCCAGCGCCAGAAACATAAACAGGACGGAAGACCCGCCGTAACTCATTAAGGGCAAGGGTATTCCGGTAACCGGCATAAAGCCGACGACCATGCCGACATTCACCAGGATGTGAAAGCTAAGCACCGCTACCACACCCATGACCAGAAACGTACCAGCGCGGTCGGGCGCTGTCTGCGCATTCTGGGTCAAACGCATCAGCACGATAAAGTATAGCAGCAGAACGCCTAACGCGCCTACAAAACCATGGGCTTCGGCAAAAGCCGAGAAGATGAAGTCGGTCTGCGGGACCGGCAGGAAGTTCAGATGGGTCTGAGACGTCTCCTTCGCGCCCCATACTCCTCCCGAACCGACCGCAATCAGTGACTGGATGACCTGGTACCCGGAGCCCTGCTTGTCGGCCTCCGGTTGCATAAAGCTGACCAGGCGGTCTTTCTGATAAGGCTTAAGCTTGTGCCAGGCCAGCGGCATTGTCAGCCCGGCCAAGAGCAGTACCACCAATGCTTGCTTGACCCGCAGTCCTCCCAAAAAAAGGGCCATCACGGCGATTGGAATGTAAGTAAGGGCGGTGCCAAGATCCGGCTGCGCCAGAACCATCAGCATGGGAACCCCGACGATGGCGCCCGCCTTGATGAAATCAGGCCAGGTCAGCTCTTTTTCATGCAAGTCGGAAAAGTACTTGGCCACGGCGAGAATAAGTATGAGCTTCACCCATTCAGATGGCTGGAAGTGCTGTCCTCCAGGCAGTTTGATCCAACGCCGCGCGCCCAGGTACTTCTGTCCGAATAGCATCACGGCCATAAGCGAGGTGATCGATGCGATGTACATCCAATGCACCTGGTCGAGCAGCGCCTGGTAGTTCACCAGGCTGACCAGGAACATGGCCGCGAAGCCAAAAATCACCCAATAAATCTGACGCAGATGCGCGCCAGCAAACTTGGTGTGCTCGGTGGCGCTGCGGATTTCGACCACTCCGAGCGCACAGATGATGAGCACAAAGATGACCAGCGGCCAGTCAAAATCGCGAAATGATACGTAGCGTGCCATTGATCTCTTCAGTTACGAGCTGCGAATACTCACCTAATTCACCCCCGGGGCCGCTGTTGCCAGCGGAACGTGCTTACTGGTCACATCCAGCGTGAAGCGTCCGCCCTGCAGCCGCCCTGATCCATCTCCTTCGCCATCGGAATCCGGAGTGGTCCAAACTGCGCCCACTTCCACACTCTTCTTGTGGTCCGCCATCTTTGTCGGCTGACGGCGTTGCTTCTCGACGTAGGCCTTGATCACTTGCGCGGCTGCGCGCGCAGCAAGATATCCGTGTTCGCCTTCTTCGAGAAGGGTGCAAACCACGATCTCGGGATTACGGCGCGGCTCGACTCCCACAAACCATCCATTGTCCTTGAACTTCGATTTGCCATTGGCCAGGCGCGCTTTGGCGGCATTGCTGATGGTCTGAGCGCTGCCCGTCTTACCGGCGAAATCAATGTCTTTTAAATGCGCGCTGGGCGCGGTGCCAATGGGATTGACAACGTTCGCCATGGCATCAGTGATGGTCTGCCAATTTTCCGGATCCAGGGGAATCTTCATCTCGTTCGGCACATTTGCAGCGGGCATCATGCCCACGGGCAAGTCGGTCGGGTTGGTGACGTGAGGCCGGCGTAAAATTCCGCCGCTGGCAATTCCGGCAATCGCTCTGGCCAGTTGGATCGGCGTAGTCGCCACCGCGCCCTGCCCTATGCCGACTGAGATAGTTTCTCCCGCATACCATTTCTGCTTGAAGTTTCGGATCTTCCACTCTTCCGACGGCATCACGCCAGTGACTTCCTGCGGCAGATCGATCCCGGTGCGTTGGCCAAGTCCCAGCAACGTCGCCCACTTCGCAATGCGGTCGATGCCCAGCTTTTCCGCCAGCGTGTAGAAGAACACGTCACAGGACTGGTAAATGCCTTTGCTGATATCCACTGGACCGTGCACCCGGTGCTCCGCGACCACCCAGCACTTGAAATAGCGTCCGTAGAAGCTAGCGCCGCCGCCACAATTAACGTGCAGATTCTGGGCGATGCCTTCCTGCAGCCCAGCCGTCGCCATGATGATCTTGAAGACCGAGCCCGGCGCCAGTTGTGCCTGAATGGCTTTGTTGAGCAAGGGGTGATTTTCGTCGGTGACCAGCTTGTTCCAATCCTCGGCCTTGATGCGCACCGCGAAATTGTTGGGATCGAACGTGGGCCGGCTGACCATGGCCAGGATTTCGCCGGTTCTCGGATCCATGGCGACGATCGCCCCATTTTTTCCTTCGAGTGCCTGCTCGGCGGCAATCTGCAGATCCACATCGACGGTGAGCTTGAGTTGCCGGCCCGGCACTGCCGGAGTTTCGCTGAGCCGCCCCACTTCCCTGCCGCGTGCCGTGACCAGCGCCCGACGCGAGCCGTTCTTCCCCATCAATAATTGGTTGTACTGCAGCTCAACTCCGGATTTGCCGACGACGTCACCGGGATTGTAGAACTCCCATTGCGGCTGGTTCAGCATGTCTTCGCTGACTTCACCGACGTAGCCGATCAGGTGCGCCATGAATCCGTTGCGCGGGTAGAGGCGGCGGTGCGCCATGATGGTGTCGAGTTCGGGGAGTTCGTTGCGGTGCGACTCGATGAACGCCAGCTCGTCGGGGGTGATGTCGTCCTTGATGAAGATCGGCTGGTACTGCGGCATGGAAGCAAAGTGGCGAATGCGATCGCGGAGCTCCTTCGGATCCATGTGCAGGCCCTGAGCGATCAGGTCGGCATCCGCGTACAGGTCGCGGTTGGAATCACGCAGCAGCAGGGCGGAAAACGAGGGATAGTTGTCGACAATGATGCGTCCTTCACGATCCAGGATCTTGCCGCGCGGCGCCAGGATAGGTACATCGCGAACCCGGTTCTTTTCGGAAAGATTAGAGTAGAAGTCGCTCTGCATCACCTGCAGCCGCCAGAGGCCATACGCAAGAATCAGGAAAATCGCGAGAATGATGTATTGCACCGCGGTCAGGCGGATCGCCGATACTTTTTCTTCGCGGCCAAACATCGGAAATCAGTTCTCAATTCCCAGTGTTGCTTCCGGCAAGGCAATGGTGGATTGCAGCATTTCCGGGCACACTTCGGCTCTCCACGAATCACAAAGGACTGTGATGTTGCTGGAGTTAACTCCATTGTAGCGCGCTGTATGGCGACGCGTAACCACCTGCGATGACGAAAGTCACACGCCATGTCATGCCGGAATCCGATCCGCGCCGGTAATCTCGACTATTACTTTAGCTTGCGCGGCTAGCGATGGATCACAGAAGGCCCGCCGTTCCGCATCCGACAATGGTGGTATTCGCACAGGAGAGTGGAGCGTGTCCATAATCGAGCGCCGATCTGAGCAGCGAGTCCCGGCCGCGATCGAGGTACGCGTGTTTGGCCTGGATGCCGAGGGCACACGGTTCGAACAGGGCGCCATTGCCGCGAATATCAGCTTCGGGGGAGCGCTGCTGGCGGGCCTTGCCCAAACGCTCAGGCCCAGTGATCTCGTGGTCGTCCGCTATCGCCAAAAGCAAGCCTGCTTTCGCGTGGTGTGGACGCGCAATTCCGGGAACGAGCGGAAGATTCAGGCTGCCGTTCAGCGCCGCGAAACCGACGAATGCCCATGGGAGGAACTCCTGGCCGCGAGAGCGGCAGTCGCGCGTATTTACAAGGAGTCGAGGGCGGAGCCTTAAGTCCTCTGCTTGAAGCGGTCCAGCACCGCATACAGCGCGACACCCAGGATGGCGTTGGCCAGCGCCGACCACAATTCGTGCGGCCAGCTCCACAGCAGGGTTAGATTGACCAGCCCGCGTGCGACCATGAAGTACACCACTTCGTGGATCACATAAAAGCCCAGGGTCACCAGCAGCCGGGCACCGGCATTCTCGAGGTCGAGTTTCACTCCCAGTGAGGATGCGCCGTAGCCAACCACCGTCTTGGCGATGCCGTAGATGCCAATCGGCTGGTGAGTGAGCGCATCCTGCAGTAGTCCGATGATGCCTCCGTTCAGCAGTCCGGCCACGGGATTGCGCCGTGCCATGGCAAAGAAAATTGTGACCAGCAGCGGCAAATCAAAGATGGTAAAGAACGGAATCCAGCGGGGGATAAACGCCTGGAAAATCAGCGCCAGCAGCGGCACGCCTACGGTCACCGGCACACTGAACCGGAAAACTTCGACTTGCTCACCGGAGGTGTAAGTGATCGGCACTATTGCGGACTATCCTGAGGCGGTGTGGTGCTGGGCTTGGGAGAAACGGTGGTCGCGTTCTGCCCAGCTGCAGCTTGGGGCGCAGATGGCCTGGAGTTCACGGGAGCCTTCATCGTCCCAGCCGTCGCGGCTTTGTTTCCGACTTTCGTGGCAGACGTGTTCACTGAGGATGAGGTGCCGTCCCCTGCTCTCGGAGCAGCGGGGGATCCGGAATCCGTGTTCGCGCCCACTGTTTGAGCCGGTGCTTGAGCTGTTGCCTTCGCGGCCGCCGCACCGTTCGGTGACGCTGCGGGGCCATTGTTAGGCAGTTTATGACCAGTCGCGGTCCCCGTGGCTGCCGCCTTGGGCTTTAGCGTCGCATTCGGCGCCGCGCTCCCAGGCTTTGATGGATCCGCATTCGCACTTACCGCACCTGGTCCGGTCCCACTCGGGCTTGGACCCGGCCCGGCAGCGTCCTTCGGCTTATTGGTATCCGGCGCAGGCGGCTTGTCCGGCACTGAGGGTAAGCGCTGCGCCAGGATATCGATGGCACGCACCGGCCCGTTCGCCATCGGCGGAGCCTCCTTCTCATCGACTTTCGTAACCACCAGCACTTCTTCCAGCTTTCCAAGGTTCGCAGCCGGCTTCACGCGAATGTTGAGGAAGAGTTCCGAACCGGGAGAGACTTTGCTCACTCTGCCGACAGGCAAACCCTTGGGGAAAATGCGATCCCCGCCGCTAGTGAGGACCACTTCTCCCAACTGAACCTGCTCGTCACTCATCACCTTTTCCATAACGACTTCGCCAGATGGCGAGCCGCGCAACACCCCCTGCAGGCGGGACTTTTCGAGAATCGCCCCGACCCCGCTGCTCTGGTCATCGATGAGCAGGACAAGCGAAGTGGAATGAAATACGCGCAACACTTTCCCCACGATGCCATCGGCCGTGATCACCGCCATATCGGGCTTGATGCCATCGCGCGTGCCTTTGTCGATATAGATGGACCGCGACTGCTCACTGCCGCTCGATCCAATTACCTGCGCCGCAATCGTCTGGGCAATGAACTGTTCCTTGAAGCCGAGCAGCGATTGCAGGCGGCGCGCCTGCTCAGCGTCCTGATTGAGCCGCACCTGCTCGAGGCGCAATGCCTCGATCTCAGCCTTCAGTTGCCGGTTTTCCGCGCGCACTCCGCGCAAGTAGAAATAGTTGTGCCACAGATAGGCGGTGGAGCTCTGCGTCCACACAATCGCCTTTTCGAAAGGAGAGACTGCGGAAACGGTCCAAACCCGAATCAGCCGCGTGGATTCATTCTCGGTGGTGCGCTTCACCTGCACCGCCAGCCCGAGCACTTGCAGGAACAGCACTCCGACCAGAATGATCAGGTTGCGATAACGGCCGAGGACGGATTCCATAACATCAGTTGCCAGTTCTTAGTTGTCGATCGCCGGTTGTAGTGGCGCGTTCTTCATCACAGGCGGAGAGAATCATTGCGGGACGCGGTCGCCGGACCCAATTACCTACCGTAAAGCGCGGGCGAAACCTGATTTCTGATCTTCTCCCGCTTTACTGCTTTAGTCGATAGATATCTTTCTCAGCAGCTTGAAGTCGCTCAGCATCTTGCCCGTGCCAAGCACCACGCTGCACAGTGGATCGTCGGCGATGGAAACCGGCAACCCGGTTTCTTCCCGGATGCGCTTGTCCAGGTTCTTCAGCAGCGCCCCGCCGCCGGTCAGCACAATGCCGCGATCGCTGATGTCGGCCGACAGTTCGGGCGGCGTGCGCTCCAGCGCCACGCGGATGGCATTCATGATGGTGGATACGCATTCGCTCAAAGACTCGCGCACTTCGCTGTCATCGACGGTAATCGTCTTGGGCACGCCTTCGATCAGATTACGTCCCTTTATTTCCATGGTCAGCGGCTTGTCCAGAGGATAGGCACTGCCAATCTCGATTTTGATCTGCTCCGCGGTGCGCTCGCCAATCAGCAGGTTATATTTGCGCTTCAGATAATTCATGATGGCCTCGTCCATCTGGTTGCCGGCCATGCGCACGGAACGCGAATAGACGATGCCGCTGAGCGAGATCACCGCGATGTCGGTCGTGCCGCCGCCGATATCCACGACCATGTTGCCGCTGGGTTCAGTGATCGGCAGCCCGGCGCCAATGGCCGCTACCATGGCTTGTTCTACAAGGTGCACTTCGCTGGCTTTAGCCCGATAGGCGGAGTCCATGACCGCGCGTTTTTCCACTTGTGTGATCTCCGAAGGGACGCCGATGACAATACGCGGGTGCACCAGCATCTTGCGGTTGTGCGCCTTCTGAATGAAGTAATTCAACATCTTCTCGGTAACCTTGAAGTCGGCGATGACGCCGTCCTTCATCGGCTTGATGGCGACGATGTTGCCCGGTGTGCGCCCGAGCATCTCTTTCGCCTCCTTGCCCACCGCTTCCACCTCGCTGGTGTTCTTGTTGATGGCAACGATGGAAGGCTCATTAACCACGATTCCCTTGCCCCGCGCATATACCAGCGTGTTAGCAGTCCCTAGGTCGATGGCCAGGTCGCTGGAGAAAATGCTGAACAGCGAACGCAGGTTGTGAAAACGCGAGCCGTTTGCGTGAAATCCGTTGGATGACATACGTTAACTCTCTACTGACATTCCGGGCGAACCCGGTCATTGGTAAAATTTCGAGGGAATCCGGTTACTCTTATTTTATGTGAGTTCCTGAATCCCTGCCGAACCTTGAACTTTCCTTACGCTCAACCCCTAGTTACTGCAACACGACCTTCTTCTGCTGCGTGTTTACACCGCCCGCGGCGTTCTGCGCCGTGACCGTGATCACGCTCTCTCCCGGCACCATGGGCGGCGTGAAATAGTGAAAGCTGCCGTCCGACTGGATCATTGGCACTTCCCGGCCGTTCACCATGACTCGGGCTCCCGGTTCGGTCTTGCCCGTAACTTCCAGCACGTGCCCATGCTGAATAAAGGGATCGAGTTCCAGCCCGATGGCCACGGCATCCTTATCTTTAGGAATAATGGTGAAGCGGTTTTTCTCGCTCTCCACCGATTCCTTGTTCTGCTTGTCGTAAGACTGCACCATCCAGTAGTAGGCGCCTTCAGTCAGGCCGGTGACCGTGACATCCGCGGTCGGAACTTTGCGATCCACAATGGTGGACGAGAAGAACGGATTACGCGAAACCCGCAGCCGGTAACCGACCGCGTTTGCCATCTGGGTCCAGGAAAACTCGATTGGTTTCGACTCGCCCGAAAAGAAAATCGGCATCATGTTGGCCGGCGAAATCGGGGTGGGCGGCCCAATCTCTTTCAACTTCGCCATGGTCGGCGACTGCGCCTGGAAGCTGACCTTTTCCCAATCGGACAATCGTACAGTCGTGCCATTGCGGGTCACGTCGCCGCTTCCTTTTTTCAGCAGGATTTCATGCTGGTCCGCCTTGGGATCGTTGTGCACGACCGCCGCGCTTTCAGGAGCCAACGATGCGGTAGCTCCGGCAACGATCACTTGCGACTTCGATCCTTGCACAAACGTCGAGGTCGACAAATCAACCGTTCCGGTGCTCACCGCGACGGCCACATTGGTCTGCTGCTGATCGTTGGCCGAGTTCTCTTCAATGACAATGAGCGAGTCCTGTTTGATCGTGTAGTTCGTGCCGTCGTTGAACACGACCTTGGCCATGCCTTCCGATCCGGTCTGCACCACGTCCCCTTTTTCCAGTGGCACGCCGTAATCCGCTGTCAACCAACTGCTGCCATTCGCCTTTTTCACTCGGACCGTGCCGTCAAGCGCGGTGAAGTGCGCCTGCTGCGCGCTGCCGCTGAGTACATGATCAGAATTCGACGCCCCCGCGATCTTTTCCAGGACATTGTTCGCCAGCTTGTCGGCAGCCTTCAGGCTCCCTTCCGTGAACTGCGGAAAGGCAAAATGCATGACCGCGGCGAACAACACTGCCGCCCCGAGCAGCATGAGAGCCACGCTGCGGTACGTGACCGTTTTCCACGCGACGTAAATGCCCGGCTTGCGCCGTGAAGACACAGAGTCCACAGAAATCCAGCCAAATCTTAGGAATATGGGGTACGAGTCACACTAACACAAGCATATATGAGCAGGAACAGGTTATTAAGGCAGGTACCGCTGTCAGTGGTTACGAAAGTGACATGAGTTATCGGAGCCGTGCCGAACTCAGAGGCCGCGCAGAATTTTTATTTCCGCCTACGCTTCACGGCCAGTCAACATCGATGGCATAGATCTGCTGCGGGCTTACATCGCGCACGAATAGGCCCGATGCATCCGGCGCAATTCCGCTCCACGCTCCCCATGTGCCCCAGAGGCGGCGAATCTCTCCCAGTTCATAGAGCGACTTGAGTTGCGAGCTACCCAGTTGCGCCTGCGCGAAAAACGGAGGGGAGGCGAAAACGTTATCGAAATACACTGAGCGGCTGTCATTCGACCAAGTCGGATAATTCACCGAGGTTTCCACCCAGTCTGACCAACTCTGATTTTTGACATCGAAAAGCCCCAGCTTCGAGTAGTCACCTTTAATGGCCGCAATGTAGCGTCCGTCGGGAGACCAGCGCGGACTGAACCAACCCTTCGAGCCAGGAACCAGCCGAGCCGTTCCCGTCTTGAGATTCAGGACGAAGATGGCAAGATCATCGCTGGCCACTCCCATATCCACACGGCCAAAGGCAATGAAATTCCCGTCATTGCTCCAGGTCGGATCAACCTGGTTCAGATTCTCGTGAAACAGCTCGCGGGGAGTGCCGCCGTCGCTGGAGATCAATCGCAAACTCCAGGGCTTGCCCGCTGACTGCCAATCGAACGCAATCCATTTCCCATCCGGAGACCAACGGGGAAGGGTCGCCCTTCCGGAACGGTTCGTGAGTTCCAGTCGTTCACTTCCGTCCACGTGGCTGCGCCGCAGTACACCATTCGGGATGGTCACGTACGTAACCCATTTACCATCGCGAGAGAAATCCAGATCAGTCGCGGACATGCCCGAGAGATAGGGCACATATTGCTCAGCTGTCGCGTCGTAGCGAACCAGTTCCCCCCGGTACTGGGCGCCCACCGCGAACAGTTTATGTCCATCTTTGCTGGGGACTGCGCCGAGCCACTCCAACGGTCCCATGGTCAGGCGGACCGGGGTCTGCTTCTGAAAAAGGCGAGGGCGATCAGCGACCGCCCAGATGTTACGGCCGGCGGAATCCCGGCTTTGAAAAACAAAGTAGCGTCCATCGGGTGTCCAGTCGCCGCAGCACTCGCTGGGAGGATTGTGCCATCCCCGAAACAGTGGGTGCATCCCCGAACCATCTATGCGCGCCTCCCAGATTGAGGAGGCGATCTCGGCTGCGTCGCTCTGCGTGAAGCGAATCCGCTGGCCGTCGGGTGAAAGCTTCAGAGAGTGCACTTCGCCCTGCACCGCCCCCAGCTTGCGTATATCGCTGCCGTCGCTATGGGCAATGTAAATGCCCGAGTCGCGTGCGAAAACGATGCTTTGGCCATCCGGGGTCCATGCGGCGGCATGTGACATGATGCCGAGCCGATGAGGCGATCCGGCCGGCAGCGGTAATACCGTGAGCTCTCCCTGCTCTTTGATACGGCCGCTCCAATCCATGGATGCGAGCAACTGCGAACCATCTTTGGAGATCGCAACCGGATAAGCGTCTGCATATTGGGTAATCGCAGAAATGTCGCCACCTACCGCGGCAACCTGGGCCAACGCGAGATGAAACCCGGTCTGCTCCCGGGCGAAGTAAATACGCTCTCCATCGGTAACCACGCCGTGCGGAGCCAGGTCCTCATGTGTGATCTGCGCAACCGTACCGACGATAGGAATTCCCGGTTGAAGCGATATCCCGGGCAACACCACTGCCGCCAACACGATGAGGGCAGCTCCGGAAATCAGCCAGGGAGACCACCCCTTTCGGGGCTTTGCAGAAGACTCGACGAGAGTGCCGTTTCCGTTAGCGGATTCTGGCTTGGGATCATGGTCGTTGGCCGCCACTTCGGTCTGGGCAATGAAGCGGTAGCCCCGCCGTGGCACTGTCTCAATGTACTTGGGAGTATTGGCGGAATCACCCAACACCTCGCGCAGGCGGTTTACTGCGGCATTTAATCCATGATCGAAATCTCCGTACGTGGTGCCCGGCCAAAGCCTTCGCTGCAACTCCTCCCGGCTCACGACCCTGCCGGGTTCCTCGGCCAATAGGAGAAGCACTTGCATGGCTTGCCCGGAAAGCTTGAGCCGAATTCCGTGCTTGCGCAGTTCCCCTGATAGCACCGCGATTTCGTACGGACCAAAACGAATGGAAGCTGGTACCTGGCTTTGATCTGGCATCCCCATCACCGTGCCTTGCGCCGAGTCTAGCACTTAGATAGCTGAAAGGCCCTGCTCACCGCGACCACAATAGATGCTACCTCACTGTTCAATCAACAACTTAACGAATGACCTACAACTATCTTTTTTAAACTTTGGAAGGATTGCAGTAGCAGAAGGCACAAGCCATTTTTGCGCCACACAGTGGGGGTGTCGCGATGGCTTGGAAATCGGTCAAGGCAATCATTCTGTTCGCATCCATTGTGGGCACTTCATTCGCCCAGACATTACGCATTCGCGATGTTATGGTAAGCGAACCCGGGCTGCCCCGAACCGTCAACTTCTCTTGCACCGCTGACTACAATGCAGTTCAGTGCGTCCACGACGTCAAAACTCTGCAACACGAGCTTGCCAGGTATCCGCTCGATGGACTCGGGCGCTGGTCGTTTGTTCTTGCCCCTTCCGACCACTGGGCCGAACTGGTCGCCAAGCTGAAGGGGAACCCAGTCAGCCCCGCCTTTTCCGTGCTCGACCAGGGAACTACCGTCTTTGAACAGGCGCTCTTCTCCGCGGCTCCGGCGCGTTCCTGGGAACTCATGCAGATGTTCGGAGCGCTCGGGGCTCCTTTGTTGCGCCTGGCGATAACGCACGAACTGGGCCATGCGATGTGCGCTGAGATGGACGAGCGCCGGGCGGATGAATTCGGGCGTGAGTTGCGCTCGCGAGAGGCTGCCTCATGCGCAACGGATGCACACCAGCGAAGCAGTTCCTCGCCTCAGGCGCGCAGCCGCAGCATGCCCTAGTTTGGCGCTCGTATCGCATGGAGATCTGGCAATGTGGTGTGGAATCGGCGCTAGACTCTTGAACCCCTTTGAGATTCTGCCCATCAAACGCGCACGGCTTGCCGGGCTCGCCGGGACTCTGTAGCATTGATGTTTTAGGGATAATTTTCCGCGCGCTGCCAGGAGGCCTTATGGCTACCGATATCATGACTGGTCCCACCATTCTGGGTGGCACCACCAAAACAAAAATTTTCAAGAACTTCATTGACGGCGAATGGGTCGATTCCACGACTGGCGAGACTTTGGAAGACCGCAATCCCGCCGACACCCGTGAAGTAGTCGCCATTTTTCAGAAGTCCGGCAAGCAAGACGTAGACGCGGCGGTCGACGCCGCCAAGCGCGCATTTGTGAAATGGCGCATGGTGCCAGCCCCACGCCGGGCGGAAATTATCTTCCAGGCGGCCGAAATCCTGAGTGAGCGCAAGGAAGAGTACTCGCGGGATATGACTCGTGAAATGGGCAAGATCCTGAAAGAGACGCGGGGCGACGTGCAGGAGGCCATCGACAGTGCGTATTACATGGCCGGAGAAGGCCGCCGCATGTTTGGCCCCACCACGCCCTCCGAGCTGCCTAACAAGTTCGCCATGGCTATCCGCCAGCCGCTGGGGGTTTGCGCCATGATTACTCCATGGAACTTCCCCATGGCGATTCCTTCGTGGAAGCTGCTTCCTGCGCTCGTCTGCGGCAATACTTGCGTGATCAAGCCCGCCCAGGACACTCCGCTCTCGACATTTAACCTGGTGCGCGCCCTGGCGGATGCCGGCGTGCCCAAAGGAGTAATTAACATCGTGACCGGCTTTGGCAGTTCGGTGGGAACGCCCATGACCGAGCACGCTGACGTTCGCGCTGTTTCGCTGACCGGTTCATCGGAAGTTGGACGCATTGTAGGCACGACCGCCGCCAAGAGCTTCAAGCGCTGCTCGCTCGAACTCGGCGGCAAGAATCCGATGATCGTTCTCGACGACGCCAACCTCGATCTCGCGATTGAGGGTGGCCTCTGGGGAGGGTTTGGGACCACCGGTCAGCGCTGCACAGCGACGAGCCGGATCATCGTGCAGAAAGGCGTGTACCACGAGTTCGTGGAACGCTATGTCGATCGCGCCAAGCGTCTGAAAATCGGTAACGGGCTCGATGAAACGGTGGACATGGGACCGGCAGTCAACGAAGCTCAGCTCAAAACGGATCTCAAGTACATCCAGATCGGCAGCGAGGAAGGCGCCAAGATGGTTTGCGGCGGTCATCGCCTGGAAAAGGGAGATTACCAGTACGGCTGGTTCCTCGAGCCCACGGTCTTCATCGATGTAGATCCCAAGATGCGCATTGCGCAGGAAGAGATTTTCGGACCGGTGGTCTCGATTATCCCTTGCGAGAACCTGGAGCACGCCATCGAAATCGCCAACAACATTGACTACGGGCTGTCGTCCGCCCTTTACACCAAGGACGTCAATGGCGCCTTCCGCGCCATGCGCGATCTGGAAGCCGGCATCACCTACATCAACGCGCCCACCATCGGGGCGGAGGTTCACCTTCCGTTCGGTGGCGTGAAGGCCACCGGCAATGGACACCGCGAAGGCGGCATAGGGGCCATCGACTTCTACAGCGAATGGAAAGCGGTGTACATCGACTATTCCGACAAACTGCAGAAGGCGCAGATCGATAGACCGGAATAAGGCAGCGTCGGCGCTCAGCTTCCAGCCGCCAGGATGCGCTCCTGGCGGCTGATTTGTTTAGGCGCCATGTGCGGGGATGTCGGATAATAGTTGGGCAGAATTGGCCTGCGTATCTGCTCCAGTGACCGATTCGAGTGATCACTATGCCGCTGACTCAATCCCGCGAAATCCTTGCTGCTTCCCATCTCGATAACGTTCGCTACGCTATCCGCGACTTGGCCTGTGTAGCGGATGAAGTCACGAAACAGGGACACAAAATCCTGGCGTTGAATATCGGCGATCCCATTACTTTCGATTTCGCAACTCCTCCGCACCTGATTGAGGCTGTCTACAAGGCGATGCGCGATGGGAAGAATGGCTACGCGCCTTCGGAAGGGATCCGCCAGGCGCTCGAGTCCATCCGTGGGGAGGCCGCACGGAAGGGAATTTCCAGCGTGCAGAATGTGTTCGTAACTACAGGCGTCAGCGAGTGCGTCGACATCTGTCTTTCCGCTTTGCTGAATCCCGGGGAGAACATTCTGACGCCCTGCCCCGACTATCCCTTGTACTCCGCCGTGCTGGCAAAACTCGGCGTCGAGCTAAACACTTACTATCTGAACGAAGAAGATGGCTGGCAGCCCGATATCGAGGACATCCGCAAGAAAATCACGCCTCGCACCCGGGCGATCGTTCTGATCGATCCCAACAACCCAACCGGGTCGGTCTGCTCCCGCCAGATGCTGCAACAGATTGCGGAACTCGCGCGGCGACATAACCTGGTCATTCTGGCCGACGAAATCTACGACAAGCTGATACTCGACGATGACCAGCACATTTCCATCGCCTCCGTAGCTCCCGATGTGCCGGTCGTCACATTTGGAGGATTGTCGAAAAACTATCTCGCCCCGGGCTGGCGCATCGGATGGGGCATTGTGAGCGGCGACTCGGCAGTGAAGCCGTATGCGGACGGCATTGTGCGCCTGCTACGGGCTCGCCTCTGTGCCAATCACCCGGAGCAGTACGCGATCAAAGCGGCGCTCGAAGGGCCGCAGGACCACCTGGTCGGGGTTCTCGCCAAGCTGCGCTCGAGGCGCGACCTGACGATGAACTGGTGCCGTTCAACTCCGCGCGTCAGTTGTGTCTCACCACGCGGCGCTTTCTATGCTTATCCTTCGATTGATATTCCGGAACGCGATGACGTGTTCGTAAAAGAATTGATCATGCAGAAGCACGTCATGGTCGTGCATGGGTCGGGCTTTGGACAAAAGCCCGGGACGCAGCATTTCCGCATCGTCTTCCTACCCGACGAGAAGACGCTCTCCGCCGCTTTCCAGGCAATCGGCGACTTCCTGCGCGAGCGCTACGGCTGAAGCAATCGGGCCCAAACTCCGTGGCACGCTGACAACCTCAGCTTCGCGGGGCGGCCACGCCGAAAGTTGCCAGCCGGCGCTTTTGGAAGTCGGTCACGTCGAGGTGTTCGGATTCCATGGCCGCCTCTTCGCTTTCCCATTCCTCCGCTTCTCGATCCGCCAGTGAATTGACCAGAGCCGTCGCACACGCCGCGCAACAAAAGCCTTTGTGATAGGTTCGGGTTCCTTCCTCCTCATCGGTGGAGTACTCGTAGCTGAAGATTGGGGGCTGCAGCACACACATGCTGCAGGCTTCCGGAGCGTTGACAAACAGGGGGTCGAAGGTGGCAAAGAAGAGACTATCGTTCATGGCGCACCTCGTTCTCTTCTACATCGCACAATGCCAGACCTCAGCGCTGTGATTGGGGTCACGACGCGATGGTTAGAAAATGTCAAAGAGAGTCGTAATGCGCCATGAGGCGCGTGTGATCGAGCGCTTCAGTCGTGGAATTTCGCCACTCTGAATCGGGAAACACTCTTCTGCTTTCGTCTAGGGAAATACGGCAGCGGGACGTTGTCGACAACAGCTTGCGGATTATCCTGGACCAGCGCGCGAGCGACCGCCTCTCCGTGGGATTCAGCGATCAATTCCCTCGCACCGGAAAGAATCGGCGGTCGATGCTCAAGATCATGCGCATCGGTGGCCAGCACGTGCACGGCATCATTGTTCAGCAACCAGTTTGCGATCCTGCGCACCGTCTCTCCCCAACGTCCAGTAAAAGCTGAAGCGGTCACCTGGATCACGCATCCCTCGTCCGCCCACTCCAGTACCGGTTCCGGCGAACGCTTCAAAATTGCATTGCGCTCCGGGTGGGTGAGAATCGGAATAATCCCTGCATCGCCGAGCTTGCGAAAGCAGTCAGTAACCTGCACAGGAATGCTGTAGTCGCTCAACTCCACCAACATGTAGTTCGTGCCTTCGATGGTGTAGCGCTCGGGATGCAACAATGCGTCCTGAAGGTTCTCGTAGGAAAGGTGGAAATCACAACCCAAGCTCAACCTGGGCTGATGGCCGGCTGATTCCTGCAAGCGCTGGAGGTCGGACTTCAACTTTACCCGGTCATAGGCATAACGCTCGTTTGCGTGAGGCGTGGCGACGATATGAGTGATCCCATCCGTTGCCGCAATCTGGCACATCTCACGGGCGATTTCCCAGGACTTCGCCCCATCGTCGACCCCGGGAAGCAGGTGACAGTGGATATCAATCACAATTGGTACGGTAGCAAAAAGACTGGGCTGCAGCTAGTAGCCCCGGTAGAAGCTACAAGATGTGCGGGTTACTTATGCTGCGGCTGAGTTGCGGGGGAACTGCCTGCCAGCGGGTCGGTGGCCGGCGCATGACGAGGATTCTGCGGAGCGCTGGTCATCGCGCTCTCTGGATTCAACAGGTGGTCGTGATTGGGACCCAGCCCGAGCTTGATCAGGGCGCGTGCATCGGGAACTGTCTTGCTCTGCCATCCATTGTCCGCCTGGTATTTCTGAAGAGCCTTTTGGGTAGCATCGTCCCATTTCCCGGTAGGATCGCCGTTGAGGTAATGCTCACGGATCAGCGCTTCCTGAATCTGTTGTGTCCGCTCGGAATCGATCTTCTGCTGCCCTCGCGAGCGTCCGTGCGCGACCTTTCTCGACTTTTTACCCGTGCGCGAGGACTTCTTCCCAGAGGAATGCGATTTTTTACCGGAAGCCGACACCGCCTTCGTTGGCTGCTTTGGGGTGCCATGTGCGTGCGACGCAGCCGTGGTGTCGGTAGCTGCGGCTCCCAAAGCACACCATAGGCAAACCGCACAACTCACGGCTAACATTTTCCCGAAATGGCAGAACAATCGCAGTGCTGCTTCCTCCGAGGTTCTACGGATTGGAACCGCCTTCGCCCTGAGTGGTTGCTCCGAGCAGCCGCCCCTTGGCAAAAGAAGGACCTAGCCAGGCCGGCAATCGAATCATGCTCCTGACGCCGATTCTCTGCCAGTCTCGCTAGGTCAGTAACAGGTTACGGAAGTGTACCCGCCAGGAAGATTGTGCCGGTCTGTGCCCCCGCGCCCCGTGGACGCACCAGGAATACCACATCCTGCCCGCTCTTCATGCCAGCCTCGATCCTGTTGAATTCATCCCCGCTATTTACCGGCTGTTTATTAATTTCCAGGATAACGTCGCCGCGGTTCAAGCCCACATCCTCGGCGAAGGAACCCGGCTTCACATCCTGCACAATAACGCCCTTGTTCGCGGGGATATCCAAGCGGTCGGCGACATCGGGAGTAATGCCACGCACCGTCACACCGAACTTGCTGGGCTTTGGCTCAGTTTGCTCACCACCCTCTTCATCTTCGCCCAGGCGTGTGGCAAACAGCTTAGCGCGATCGGCGATCGTGACCGTGGTCTCCTGCTTTTTGCCGTTACGCAGGAAGCTGATCGCAGCCTTGCTTCCCGGCTTGCGATTGGCAATGTCGTTCACCAGTTCGTCGCCGGTTTTCACTTCTTTGCCATCCACGGCGGTGATGGTGTCTCCCACTTTCAAGCCCGCCTGGTCCGCTGGACTGCCTGCGACTACGTTGGCAATGGTCACTCCGGACTGCACGCCATAAACTCGCGCAATCGCTGGCACCGGCTGTGCGTTGAACTCCACTCCAATGGACCCGCGCTGGACGCGGTGTTCCGGCCCAATCAGCTGGTTGTAGACCTGCGCGACAGTGTTCGAAGGCAGCGCAAAACCTACACCTGCATAAGCATTCGTGTCGGTAAGGATGGCGGTGTTAATGCCAATTACCTCGCCTCTCATATCAACCAGCGGTCCCCCCGAATTGCCCGGGTTAATAGCCGCGTCGGTCTGAATGAAGGATTGGAATTGCCGATTAGGAACGATGTTGCGGCCCTTATACGAAACGATTCCCGCCGTGACCGTGGCATTTAGTCCGAAGGGGCTGCCAATGGCGAGCACCCAATCACCAACCTGCATGCCATCGGAGTTCCCCAGCTTGGCCGCGGGGAGTGGCTTGTCAGAGTCGATCTTAATCACTGCCAGGTCGGTCTCCTGGTCAGTACCGATGACCTTGGCATCATGCTGTACGCCGGGAGGGTCGTCCTGCAAACGGACACGCACCCGGTCGGCTTTCTCTACCACGTGCCGATTGGTAACAATGTACCCCTTGGCATCAACAATCACGCCGGAGCCGAGCGAGTGCTCCCGCATCGTGCCCGGTCCCGGTCCTCCGCCGGGGCCTCCCTGCCCGCCGAAAAACCGATCAAAGAAATCCTCGAACGGATTGCCGTCGTCATCGTTGTTGTCACCGCCTCCTCCCGGAGGAGCCATGCGATTCCGACGATGCGGGTTCTTGATAGTCGATTCCGTGTTGATATTGACGACGCTAGGCTCGAGCTGCTTCGAAATTTGCGAAAACTGGTTTGAAAGTTGCTGCGGCGCGGGTACCGTGAGCGGGCTCGCATCCGACGCCTTCTGCGCTTCTTTCCCCTTCACTCCGTACGAAATTACCGTGCCAATGAGTATGCCAACCGTGAGCGTGGCCAAAATCGTGAGGGTGTAGGCCCAGCGGTTGGCCTTTAGCTTCACCCAGAAAGCGCTTTCGCGCGAATCCATAGTCAACTTGCCTCCGATGTATGGCGAAAAAAGCAATTATACCCGTTCGCCTGACGCAAACAGCATCGCTAAACTCCTGCACCCTACAACGGTTAGACGCGCAAAGGGGTTGCCGAGTTATCGCCGTCGCGCCACTCTTACCTTCCAATTTGGAACGGCAGCATGCGCCGCAATTCCCTACATTTTCGCCGCAAAAACCGCAAGAAACAGGCCTGTATAGGACGCGATTACCAGCAGGATCATCATGGCGCCGAAAGAAAGGGCAGTCAGCAGGTCGAAAGGGCCATAAACGCAGCAGCGTGCCAGGCGCGAAACGCCCAGTCCCATGCTGGCCACGAGCACTGGACAAAGCACAAAGGCAATGGTGGAAGCGTGTGCAATCGCCGGATCAATCACCAGGTAAGCCAGAGCGGGAAGGAATGCCAACGCCGGAATCAATGCCAGGGGCGCACCGTTGAAAAACAACTTTCGCCGGTACTTCCAATTCATGCAGCATTCCACACTGCTTACTTCGCTTCGTATACCGTCTTCCCGCCTACTACTGTGCGCAAAACCCTGGTTCCCAGTATTTGTGAGGCTGGAACGACTGTGATGTCCCGGTCCAGCACCACTAAATCTGCGAGCATTCCCGGCGCCAGTGTGCCCTTGGATTTCTCGTCGAACTCGGCATACGCCGATCCGGTCGTATACGCCGCAATAGCCTGCTCGATGCTGAGCTTCTCGTCAGGATAGTACTGCAGCTTGCCATCCTCGCTGCTTCGCGTCACGGCTGCATACAATCCCCGAAAGGGCGTAACCGGTTCCACGGGATAGTCGGTACCAAATGCCAGAGTTACGCCATGGCTGAGAAACTCATGCCATGCGTAGGAGTGGGAAGCTCGCTTGGCGCCGAGGCGCGACTCCGCCCAGTTCATGTCGGTGAGCAGATGGTTCGGCTGCATGGAGGCAATCACTTTCAAAGTCCTGAACTGAACAATCTGCGCCGGTGTGGTTACCTGCGCGTGCTCGATGCGAAGACGAAAATCGGTGCCGCCATTCGCCGCATGTGCGCCTTTGTCGCGCGCTTCCCGTTCCGCTCCGGCATAAGCATCCAGCGCCATCTGCACGCCCCGGTCCCCGATGGCATGGAAGCCAAGCTGGTAGCCGGCAAGCACACGCTGTTTCGCCATCTCGTCCAATTTGGCGGCTTCATAGCGTGGTAAACCGGAATTCTTTGGATCGTCGGCATAAGGCTCGAGCAGCGCGGCAGTGTGCGAACCTAACGACCCGTCCATGAAGCCCTTCAGCATGCCCGTGTGCAGCATGTTGTCGGATGGGTGCTGCTTGCGCTTGGCATCCAACTCGTCAAGAGACGCGTCAAAGGGCAGCCACTCGGAAATGCGCGCGGTCAGCTTGCTTTCCTGCTCAATGTCTTCGTAGATCAGAAAATCTTCCCAACTGGAATTGTCCTGCGCCGAAGTGATCCCCCACTGCGCTAGATCGGCCAGAGCCGCCTCGATTGCCTGGCGCCGCTTTTCGTGTGTGGGCCAGGGCACGACCGCGAACACGGCATCCCGTGCGGTCTCCCGCAGGATTCCCGTGGGCTGTCCCGCCTCATCCCGATCGATTTTGCCGCCTTTGGGATCGCCGCTTGCAAACGTGATGCTGGCGAGCTGCAAGGCCCGGGAGTTCGCCACCCCAATATGTCCATCGACCCTCTGCAGGAATACTGGGTGGTCCCGGGTAACTTCGTCCACATCCCAGCGGGTTGGCGGCGTCTTGACTGGCCAAAGCGTTTCATCCCAGCCGCCTCCGAGGATCCATTCTCCGGGAACGGCCGCTTCGACCTTGGCGCGAAGGCGCTCGCGGAATTCCTCGAGCGACCTGACCCCGATCAGGTTTACGTTCAGCTTTTCGAATCCCGCTTCGGCGAGGTGGAGATGCGCGTCATTAAAGCCAGGCATGACGAAGTGCCCGCCGAGATCGATGACTTGCGTTTTCGGTCCTTTCAACTTCAGCACGTCATCCGCTTTGCCAATGGCGGTAATTCTCTCTCCGGTAATGGCAACGGCTTGCACCCGCTCGACTTCGTGAAACGACGAATTGCCGGCCAGCCCGGTGTACACATTTGCATGCGTAAGAATGAGATCAGCCTTCGGCTTAATCGATGGCCCATTCTGCAATTGGACGTTCGTGCAAATCACCATGGAAAGTACGCAGGGTAAAAGAAAGCCGAGCGTGATTTTCATTCAGCGGCTCCGGCAAGTGCGAGAAGTGTGAGCAGAATTCGTTTTAATCCCAGTTCACGGCCACTGCAATCGAACCACTCCTGCAGGGTATGAGCGCCGCCGCCGCTCCCGCCCCCTCCGATGGCGATTGCTTCCCGCCCCAGTGAGAGCGGAATGTTGGCATCGGTAGAGGCACGCTGTACCTGCGCCACATTGCCGAGTTGGCTATCGACGGCTCGCAGGACGTGCAGAATACGGGCATCGGGCTCCAGTTCGCCTGCCGGGCGGTTGCCGATCACCACCACTTCGCAAGTGACTCCAGGCACTCGACGCGCTTGCGATTTTGCTTCGAGCACCCGGCTCTCATGTTCAATAGCGCCGTCCAGGGCGACCCTCAGGGCCCGCTCCATACGTTCCATTTCGGACATGGATGTCGAACGTATGTCGACTCGCATGCTGGCCGACTCGGGAATCGAGTTCACCGAGGTTCCCCCGCGGATGACGCCGATGTTGAAAGTCGTCTTGGGGGTAGTGGGAACCTGGATTTGCGTGAACGCCTGGATCGCGCGCGACAGGATCACAATGGGATTGGGAGCGCCGAAATCGCTCCACGAGTGCCCACCCGGCCCCCGCACGATTACTTCGAAACGCCGGCTACCCAGCGCCTCTGCGACAATGGTGTCTGCTCCCGCTCCGTCCAGCACCACAGTGTACGCAATGGAGTCTTTCCAGCGTGGAGTCGCAAAAATGTGCCGCATTCCTCGCAAGTCGCCTTCGCCTTCCTCCCCCACATTGCCAATGAACAAGAACGGCAGCGCGTGGCGGATGCGTACCGCCCGCATGACCGCCGCAATCGCGAGCATGGCGGTTACGCCCGCTCCGTTGTCCGATACGCCGGGGCCGAACAAGCGGCTTCCCTGTTGCCGGATGGTGAGTGGAGTCCCCGCGGGAAATACCGTGTCAATATGCGCGCTCAATGCCACGTAGCGTCGCCCGAATCCGGGATGGATACCGAACACGTTACCCACATCGTCGCAGTGGACATCGTCGAGCCCAATCTCGTGCAGCCGCTCCAGCAGCCACACCGCCCGGGCGGATTCCCCGAAAGGAGGCCCGGCGATGCGCGCCATCTCCAGTTGCCAGTGAGCTAGTTGAGGCTCCTGCGCGCGAAACCAGTTATAGGCGGAGCGCAACTCGGGCGATGCCGCCAAGCGCGCCACTTCCTGCTGGATGCTGGGGAATGCCTCCGAAACCTCTGCGTGGGAACTGGGGGCCATGAAACTAATTTGTCATATTACATCGAGGTGGGTAGAAGTGGGTCAGTTCTGTATCTAATCCGCAGCCTGGCTTGCTCCGCGCACACAGGCGATGATTTCTTCGTCCTTGAGAGTGTGGTCAGACGCTTTGGCCAAGCGGTAAATGCGCTCCACTAGTTCATCACTAATGGTGAACCCGTGCCGCTCGAGCCAGAAGTGCACGTTCGATTTCCCGCTCATGGGGCCGATGTCGATGATCTGCTCCATGCCAAACACGTGCGAGGGCACTCCCGAATAGACTGTATTCGCCAGCTCGATATCGTTCTTGCGGTATGCCTTGATCACCGCCGCCGCGTGCACGCCCGTAGCTGTGCGAAACGCGTCCTCTCCGACGACCGGGTAATTCGCGGGAATCGGCACTCCGGTAGCGTGCGACACCGCTTGGCAATACGGCTTCAGTTGAGTCAAATCCTGCTCGGCCCACGGGGGAATGCCCATGAGTTTCAGGTTTACCAGCATCTGGTCCATCTGCGTGTTACCGACGCGCTCTCCCAGGCCGATGGCGCAGGCGTGAACGCAATCCGCTCCCGCCACCAGCGCCGCCATGGAATTGGCAATCGCCAATCCGCGATCGCAGTGGCCGTGCCAGTCCACACGAATCTTTTCACCGGAAGGCCTGACTACCTCGTCGATAATGAAGCGCACCAGCGCGAACACGCCCATCGGCGTGGCATGGCCCGCCGTGTCGCAAATGCAGATCGCGCGAGCGCCGCAGCGAATCGCCGTCGAGTAAAGGCGCTTCACCGTCTCCGGATCGCAGCGGCTGGTATCCTCGGTCACGTACATGACCGGGAGCCCCAGCGAGACGGCGCAGTTGATCGCCTTCTCGGTCGTTTGCAGCAGGAAATTGTCCGTCCAGCCTTCGGTGTAACGGCGAATGGGACTGGAGCCGATAAAGGTGGCCGCTTCAATTTTCAACCCGGTCTTCTGAACAATATCGGCGATCGGGCGGATGTCGTTCTCGTGGGTGCGGGCCGCGCAGTTCGCCTTGATTTTCATGCGATGCTGCACGATTTCACGCGCCAGCGCGGTCACGTGTTCTACAGCCCGCGGCCCCGCGCCCGGCAAACCCAAGTCGAGCGAATTGATGCCCAATGCCTCCATCAAATGGAGGATCTCAATCTTCTCGTGAACCGAGGGATCGCGTACCGAGGGTGACTGCAAGCCGTCGCGCAGCGTCTCGTCGTTCAGCAACACCTGCCCTACCGGCCGCAACGACTTCGGATGAATCCGATTCCAATCGTAAATGAGTTCAGCGGTCTTCATAAAAATCTGAATATAGCTTGGAGATTGCTGGGCAAGCGCTGATGAACTCTCCGCTTAGCTCTTTCCCGGTATGGTGAGTCCAAAAACGGAGATTTGCCCGTGACCGGCGACGTTCATGCCCTGCACGTCTTCCGGATTCGGCAGATATAGGGTCTTGCAATGCTCGCAGCGATAGACCTCGGCATCAGGTCCCCACGCTTTCTCCGCACACCCACACTCCTTCTCCAGCACGTCCGTGGCGTAAAACCAGCGTTTAAGATGACCGCCGCAGAATTTCCCCTTCTCGTTCTTCTCATTACACGAACGCTGGGCAAGTTTCTTGATCTTTACTTTGTGATTAGGGAGTTGCGCTGGAGCGTTCACCGTAGTGGCCAATGGAGTTTACCCTCGCGGCATTCGCCGGAACTTCGCCACCCCATTCTACCCGAACCGATTTTAGCGCTCCACAGCAGAAATGGCGCGGTCCCAGCTTTTCGGGCTTGCCTTAATACTCAAGCTGGCGCGAGCACCCGCACAATCTCCGCGGGTTCCGGTCGCTCTCTGTAATCCTCCTTGGCTGAGGCAAAAAGGATGGTCCCATCGCGATCAAGGACGAATGTTGCAGGAACCGGTAATTCCCAAGTGTCATCGCCATTCGCTAATGCCAGGTTCACGAAAAATCGCCGGTAAACATGCTTCTCGTCGTCAGGCAGGCCATATACCAGACCAAAGCGCCGCGCCACCTCGTTATGTGGATCACTCAATAGTGGAAAGCGCAGTTTATGCTGGTCCGCCATAAAAAAAGACTGCTGCACCGTCTGCGGAGAGATCGCCACCAGCGCGGCCCCGGCCTGCTGAATCGCCGGGTAGGCCAGGTTCATGCATTCGAGCGTGGCGACGCAGAACGGACACCAGCGTCCGCGATAGAAGCACACCACCAGGCGGCCCCGGCTGAGAAGTTCTGTTGATGAGACGGTGCGCCCGGTCTGGTCTTTCAACTCGAATCCTGAAGCCTTTGCGCCCACAGCGAGCGCTCTTGTCGCAATTTCCTGGGTCTTCAGTTCCGCGATAACGCGCTCATGCACCCGCTGCGTTTCAGGTCCCACGTATTTGGCGATCATCTCCTTCCGCTCGGCGAGAATCTCGCCTAGTGTACGGGTGTCCGCTCTATTGGCTTCTTCCAGGGAACGCCACTTCATAGGCTGGGCTCTGTTTTCTTGTTCATCATGGCGTTCGCGGGTTGGGAACGCTGGCATGCGCCATGATCTTCCATTCTCCCTTTATGCGCCTTACTACTACCACATAATTCCCTTCAATCACGCGGTCGCGCAAGTTCACGTTGTAGGCGCCCGTGTCGTAGCCCAAATCTCCGGAACGCTCGCAATGCAAGCTGTGGACTACGTAACCGCCGGCGCCGGCGCTGATGGAGCGTTGCATCTCCGCCAGGATGGAGTCGTAACCATGAACCGTGCCGTCCCATCGCATGAGCACCGCTTCAGGAGCGTAGAATGCGGCGACTTTCTCGGCTTGTCCTGAGTTGAATTCCAACACCCAACTATCGCGCAGCTTCTGCATTTCCGCACAGAAGTCTTCGGGCTTGGGGGCTGGGGCTTTCTTACCGAGGGCTGGCTTTTGCTGGGCCGCGGCTCCGCAGCTCAGCAGGAGAAGGGTGATGGCATACAGGCGCACACGCGGCATGAGTTCCTCCCCACGCCGCGTTAGCATGACAAAATCGAATCAATGTTGCAATCCAGATGCCGCAGTAAACCGGTCAATCCTGCCGTCCAATCGGCGCGTGCTACTTTGCTTTACCCGCGGTCTTGCTTTTCCCCTTCGCCTCTTCGCTCCAGGGTGGCACGATACCATTCATGCGAGCGTAAGCAATGGATTGCCCAAGATGCTCCGCCATGTGGCGCATCATGAACAGCAAAATGCCCCGTTGCGTATTCTTCCCGCCAAACCAGTCCAACTGGTTGTCGAGATTCGCGTCCGGCATATTGATGACTGCCCGCCGCAAGTGATCGAAAGATGCGCTCATCGTCTCGATGACTTTGGCCTTGTCCGCCGTAGACTTCTCAATGCCTTTCACGTCGATGCTCGCCGGGACGGGAGTACCTATTAGTTTCGGTAAGTTGTAGTTCGCTGCCGCCACGTGGAGATAGACCTCCGCAATGGATCGTACCCCCTCAGCTGGACGCCAGGTGTATTTCTCCGCGGGCGTTGCCTGCGCCAGGGCCATAAACTTGTCCTGCTCAACTTTGAGCTCGGTCAAGAACTCCGCCCGTGGTCCAGAGGTGGGCACGGAAGCAGCACTCGGTTCAGCGGCCTCATTTTGCGCTGTACCGGTAGTTGAGAACAGCGGTAGGAGAATGACGACTGCAAGCACAACTCGGCACAGCTGCGTCTTCATAGATGACCTTTGTTTCCCTCATTGAGTTCTCGGAGAGACCCGGTTTAGACGGAGTTCGTGGACTTGGGTTAGCGCCTGCGCGTGGCTCGGAGCTAAGCGTGTGAATCGCTGAAGCCCGACTCTGCACCGCCAAGAGGGGCCTAGGCTCCCGGCAATTTCATTCCCGCCATGCGCCGCATGAAACTGCCTTTGCCCATCTGCTTGAACATCTTGCGCATTTGCGCATACTGGCGCAGCAGGTTGTTGACTTCCTGCACCGTGGTTCCCGAGCCGCGGGCAATCCGCTTGCGGCGGCTGCCATTGATGACTTCATGATGCAGCCGTTCGTGCTGGGTCATCGAGTTGATGATCGCTTCAACCCGGTTGATCTGCTTATCGTCGACTTTATCCGCGGCCGCCTGCAGCCCCGAGAACGGCCCCACCCGCGGCAGCATCCCAACCAGGCTCTGCAGCGACCCCATTTTCTTTACCTGCCGCAACTGGTCGCGGAAATCCTCCAGCGAGAAGCCGTCTCCCGCCAGCGCCTTGGTCGCGATTTCCTGCGCTCTCTTCTTGTCGACGTGCTGCTCGGCTTTTTCGATCAGCGAAAGGATGTCGCCCATACCCAGTATCCGCGACACAATTCGGTCTGGATGGAACGGCTCCAGGGCATCATATTTTTCGCCGATACCGATGAACTTGATCGGCTGGCCGGTCACGCTTCGGATGGACAGCGCTGCGCCACCGCGGGCATCGCCGTCCATCTTGGTCAGCACCACGCCGGTGAGCGACAGCTTGTTGTGGAATTCGGCGGCCGAGTTCACGGCGTCCTGGCCAGTCATCGCGTCGGCTACGAAGAGGATTTCCTGCGGGGTGAGCAGCTTTTTCAGTGACTGCATTTCGTCCATGAGCTGCTCGTCGATGTGCAGGCGGCCGGCGGTGTCGACGATCAGCACGTCGCATCCGCTGATCACCGCCTCCCGGCGCGCTTCCTTCGCCAGCCGTTCCACTGTCGCGGTATTGGCTTCGCCCACTTCCCCTTCGTAAATATTGGTTTTGGTCGCCTGGGCCACGATTTTCAACTGCTCGCGCGCTGCGGGTCGATACACGTCCACTGAAACCAATAACGGCCGATGGCCGCCATTCTTGAGCCAATGCGCAAGCTTTCCGGAGGTGGTGGTCTTGCCGGAACCCTGCAGGCCCGCCATCAACACCACCGTCGGCGGCTGGGAGGCGAACTTCAGCCGCGCCGTATCTTTGCCCAGCACTTCCACCAGTTCGTCGCGAAAGATCTTGATGACCTGCTCGCCCGGCGACAGCGCGGTCATGACTTGCTGTCCTACGGCCTTCGCCTGGATGTCATCAATAATCTGTTTAACGACTTTGAAATTTACGTCCGCTTCCAGCAAGGCGAGGCGCAGCTGGCGCAGAGCTTCCTGCATATTCTCTTCGCTAAGCACAGCCTGGCCGCGAAGTGTTTTGAATGCGCGTTGTAGTTTTTCCTGGAGATTCTCAAACATAAGGCGTAGTCGATTATTTTAGCAGCGATGAAAAAACCCGTCCGCGCCAGAGCTTCAGGGAAGCCTTGAGACGGCACCCATCCACCGCCGTATCGAAAGCAGCTACTGCACTGACTCACCGTCGTTCGGAATCGCCACCTGGGCCCGCACTCGCGCCGACTCCAACTGGAACGCCAGGTCTGTGCGCGTGAGCAGGCAGTGATTGATGGCCTCCATGTGCACCGCAACTACTTGCGCATTGATCGCGCTGCGGCACACATTGACGACGCAATCCGCCGTCATCGTGATGGGATCACCCTGCAGAAACTGTGCCGCACCCGCGTTCACCACCGTGATCTTGGGCTGGAAATCGCGAATAGTCTCGGCAACGCCGCGGCACCACACCGTGTCACCGGCAATGTAGAAGCTGGGCTCGCCCTGCGCTTCAAACACGAAGCCCGACGCGGGCGCCATCTTCGCTCCAATGTCTCCCGTCCCGTGCTGGCATTCGGTACGCGTGAACTCAATCCCATTCCAGGTGGCGGCTGTCGTGACCGGGCGCAACTCCTTAAAACCCTGCGAGCGGAACTTGTTTTCATCTTCCGGTTGACCGAACAGGGGCAGATGCTTGGGGAGGAGCTTGGCCGCCATGGAATCCCAATGATCGCTATGCGTATGTGTTACTAGCACGGCGGTGACGCCCCGGATCGCTTCTTCCGCCGGCATTGGCAGCGGAACCAGGGGATTTTTCCGCGGGTTGGGCGAGTTCTCGATGGGCGGCCGGGCTGCCACGTCGTCCAGCATGGGATCCACCAGAATCTTCTGCCCGGCATAGTCCACGATCAGAGTGGCGTGGCGTATCAGCCGCAGGTGCATGCAGTTATCTTCCCTCCAAAAGTATTAGCAGCGCAATTGCTCGAGGCCGCGCCACAAATGCCTTGGCTGACGAAAATCATTGTCGCAAACGGCAAAGCACGTAACAAAGCCTGCTTCATCCAACCCTGGTAACCTCCAGCATTGGTAACTTCCGTGATCGATCATCTGGTGACCGATCTGCGCGCTGCAATTACCAAAGTGACATTTACAGTCCTAGGGCGAAGACCTAATATCCACTCGTGGTTTGGCAGTTCTGGGGGAGGGCTGCCGAGGCGTCCTGAACTAATCATTCAGGGCGCTTTTTATTTTGCTCCAAATCCCGCTCCCGCTAAGCCCAGCATAGGTGCGCTACGGCCCATATTCCACACTTACCAGGAACAACCCGCTCGCGGGCGCGGTTGCCCCTGCCTGGGATCGATCCTTCGCTTTCAAAATAGCGCGCATGTCTTCGCTCTTAAGGGTTCCTTTCCCGAGCAGCATGAAAGTACCGACCAGGTTGCGAACCATATGGTGCAGAAATCCATTGCCCCGGATGGTGTAGACCAGTTCATCTCCCTGCCGCTCCCACGCCGACGAGAATACCTGTCGCACGTTCGACATCTCCATCTCTTCTTTACCTTTTTCCGGGTCTGCCGCGGCAAACGAGGTGAAGTCATGCTCGCCTACGATAAGTTGCGCAGCTTCTCGCATCGCCCCTTCATCTAAGAGATACGGAAAATGCCAAACATAGCGGGCCAGAAACGGCGGGCAGATGGGCCCTCGGAAAATCCGATAGCGGTAGGTTTTGGCTATCGCCGACCTGCGGGCATGAAACTCCGGTCCTGCGTCGCTTGCCTCTGTCACCCGAATCGATGGCGGCAAGATATCGTTTAGCGCTTTGACCAAATTCTCTGTGGGAATAGTTGATCGAGTGACGAAGCTCGCCACCTGCGCCAGCGCGTGCACGCCCGCGTCCGTCCGCCCCGACCCTTGCGGTAGTACCTTTTCACCGGTTAGCCGTCCAATCACCGAAGCCAGGGTGCCCTGGATAGTTTCCGTGCCCGGCTGCACCTGCCACCCGGAGAACTCCGAGCCATCGTACGCCAGCACCAACTTGATATTGCGTGTCTCTCCGGAGCCTTCCACCATTCGGACCTCGCCTCTGCATTCAGCTCGAGTTTACAAATCTTTACCGGGTTGCTTGGATGCGGTCGTGAGTGCGCCGGGGCGCGTCATTTATACTATTTCACTTCCCGAAACATGCGATTTCAGGGAATCTCGGCGGCTCCGTCACAGGTGTGTCGAGCCACTATTCATATCGGTGCAAGAAGTCCCAGGAACCTTCCCAGCGCGTTTTGCGTAACACAAGTGTCTTGGGAACGTTGTGCTCATGGTGTGAGGAATATCCGGAAGCGGGCCCTGGCGGAGATTTCAGGGCGCCGCAATCTGGGCAGCGGTTTAATGGAGATAATCGAATGCCATTGTCTTTACTAAGAAATACGGTGCGAGGTATCGCTTCTTTTTCTGTGGTCGGCATACTACTGGCCGGCGCTTGGGCGCAGACGGAGCAAGCGGCGGAAGCTCCTCCCGCCCCGCAGCCCCAGTCCAACCCGATCACCCGATCTTTTCAGCTAAAAGATTATTCCAAGCCCAAGAGCTATTTTCCCAGTCCGATCGCGCCCTACACCGCGCGCCATGTACCCGCTCCCGATTTCACCAACACACCGCGTCTGCAACAACTGTTGCGCAATGGGAAGCTATATCTTTCTATGGACGATGCGGTTGCCCTGGCACTTGAGAACAATCTCGATATCGCGATTCAACGGTACAACCTGAACATCGCCGCGACGGACATCCTGCGCACCAAGGCAGGGGCCAGCATTCTGGGCGTGAATACGGGGACGGTTCTAGGAACGCCTGGCGGTGGAGTCGGTGGCCTCGGGGGCGCTACGAGTTCTTCCGGATCCGGCGCTGGAGGCACGATCGGTGGTCTGAGCGGCGCGGGCGCCGGAACCCTGGGCATCGTAAGTTCTACCCTGGGCCTTGGCGCGCCTATCACTTCGTACGATCCCATCCTCACCGGCACGGTGCAGTTCGACCGCAGCCGCATTCTTTGCACCAGCCCCTTCTGCGGTCCCTCGCAGAACACGACGACCGCGAATTTCGCCTATGTCCAGGGATTCCAAACCGGTACCGCCCTGAATGTCGGTTTCAATAACAATCGAGTCACCACCGACAGCCCGTTCACAATCTACAGTCCGAGCCTGAACTCCAATTTCCGGGCTACTGTGACCCAGGAATTGCTGCAAGGTTTTGGGTTCGCGCCGAATCGCCGTTTTATCGTCTTCGCGCGCAACAATCGAGAGATTGCCGACGTTGCTTTTCGGCTTCAGGTGACAACGACCGTGGACCAGATCGAGAACATGTACTGGGACCTGGTGAATGCGTACGAGAATGTCAAAGTTCAGCAAGAAGCCTTGGCGCTTGCGCAAAAGACGCTCTCCGACACTCAAAAGCAGGTGCAGATTGGCACCCTGGCGCCCATCGAAGTGGTTCGCTCCCAAAGCACTGTGGCTACCAATCAGCAGGCCGTGATCGTCGCGCAAACCAATCTTGAATTGCAGCAGCTATTGGTGAAAAACGCGCTCAGCCGCAACCTGGTTGACCCGGTTCTCGCCGATGCCGAGGTCATTCCTACCGACACTATGCTGTTGCCGGCGACTGAGACCATCAGCCCTACGCAAGACCTGATTAACGACGCGCTAAACCACCGTCCCGAACTCGGCGAGTCGCGCATCGACCTGTCGAACCGCGAATTGAGCATGAAAGCAGTGCGCAACGCGCTCATGCCCAGCCTCAACCTGTTTGCTTATTACGGCGGATCGGGCATCGGCGGATCTCAGAACCCGGCCGCCACCTGTTCGCCGGCTAACACAAATCCGTTTTGCAACCCCGCGGGCACGGTCAATACCAGCGGCTACAACGACACGCTGAACCAGCTAGTCAATTCCAGTGCTCCCGACAAAGGTGTTGGTTTCACCTTGAATGTCCCCATCCGAAACCGTACGGCCCAAGCGAACCAGATTCGTTCTGAACTGGAATACCACCAGGCGCAGACGAGGCTGCAGCAGATCGAAAACGAAATCCGCATCGAAGTCCGCAACGCGCAATTCTCTTTGCAGCAGAACCGGGCTAGTGTTGCGGCTGCGCAGGCTGCGGTAGATCTCGCGGTGCAATCGCTCGATGCCGAACAGAAAAAATATGCCCTCGGCGCCTCCACCTCCACGCTCGTCATGCAACAACAGAGCGCGCTGACTCAGGCGCGATCGAATCTGGTATCGGCAATGGCGACTTACGAGAAGTCGCGGGTCGAGCTTGACCGCGCCACTGGTTTGCTGCTGGACCACGCGGGCATTGATCTGGCCGACGCGGAAACCGGACAAATCAATAAATTGCCGACGGTTCCTAACGTGCAACCGCGCAAGGACGTAGAGTCGGTCATGCCGGCTACGCCGGGTCAAGTCCCAACCACGCCCCAGCAACAACAAATGCAGCCGCAGACGCAACCTGAACCTCCACAAACCGAGCAGCCTCAAACGCAGCCGCAGAATCAGCAGCCTCAATAGTGAGGGAGATGCCCCCGGCCTTTCGCTCCGTTTGCGAAGGTCGGGGTACCGCTGCGCGACCACTTGAGAGGTAGAACTTTGCTTCCACTTCTCCAAGCTATATTCTTTCCTTCGTGACGCTTTCCATCGTCATCATCACCTATAACGAAGAAGCTAATCTCCCACGCACACTCGAAAGTGTCCTACCACTTATCCGCGATGGTCAGGGCGAAATTGTCGTGGTCGACTCCGGTTCGACGGATCGCACGGTGGAGATCGCCCAATCGCTCGGCGCAAGAGTCTTTATTGAAGACTGGAAAGGCTATGCCGGGCAAAAGAACTCTGCCATTGAGAAGGCCACGGGCGATTGGATACTCAGTTTGGACGCTGATGAAGTAGTTGACTCAGAACTCTCACAGGAAATTGAGCACCAGGTTCTCGGAAAAACTGCTCTCCAAGACAGTAGGCAAGTGCCCAACTCGAATACAGCTGTCCTCGCAAGCTCGATCAATGGCGTATGGATACGCCGCAAGAACTATTTTCTCGGCCGCTGGATTCGCCATGGTGGCTTTTGGCCAGACCCCAAACTACGGCTCTTCCGCGGGGGCACAGGAAAATTCGAAAATCGCACGGTACATGAGACTGCTATGGTCGATGGAAAGCTTGTCAATCGAGATGGTGCGCTGTTCAAAGGCGCGCTTCTGCACTATTCATATCCGACTCTTTCCGACTACATCGACCACATGAATCGGTATTCAACGCTCGGGGCCGAGATGGCTATCGCTAAAGGCCGGCATGGATTCAGCCTGCTGAACATCGTTTCGCGCCCACTGGCCACGTTCGCCTACAACTACGTTTTTCGCCTCGGATTCCTGGACGGCCGCGAAGGGCTACTCCTTCACCTGTACCATGCCGTTTATGTCTCCTGGAAATACGCCAAAGGTTGGGAACTCGGACGCGCAAGGCTTACCGAGTAGCCTCCATTCCAGACCCGCTTCAGCTACTCGCAACGGGCGCAAAAGCGAGCAGACCAACCGGTCGGTACCAGCGGGTATCTTGCCGCACCCTGCAGGCTCTTCTATCATCAAAAGTTAAGCTCGTGTGGGGGCTCATGTCCGACACCAAACCGCCTGTAGCAGAATCACCCATCTCTGACGTCTTGGAAAACCGGCATCCCTCGGAATTAGAAAAGGCGTGGGCGGAGAAGACCCTTGCCCCAACGCTGGAGAAGTCTCCCGAGAAGCCGATTGGCGCGCCTACGGGCACCAATCTCGACGAAAGTGGCCACGCTTGCTATACAACGATTTCAGGCGTCCCCATTCGTCGCCTCTATACCCCGGCCGATCTGCCGGAGGATTTCGCCTACGACCCCTATCTCGGCTATCCCGGTCAGCCGCCGTTTACCCGTGGCATCCACGCGACCGGATATCGGGGCAAGCTTTACACGATGCGGCAGTTCTCCGGCTTCGCTTCACCGGAAGAAACCAACCAGCGCTACAAGTACCTGCTAGAGCACGGCGGCAGCGGCCTATCCGTCGCCTTCGACCTTCCCACTCTCATGGGATACGACTCCGATCACCCGGCCAGCGAAGGAGAAGTAGGAAAGTGCGGGGTGGCCATCGATTCACTGGAAGATATGGAAATCCTCTTCAACGGGATCAACCTGGAGAAGACCACCGTATCGATGACCATCAATTCGCCAGCTTCGGTGCTGTGGGCTATGTACCTGGTGGTGGCGGAAAAGCAGGGCGCGGACTGGAAGAAAGTCTCCGGCACCATTCAGAACGACATACTGAAGGAATACATCGCACAGAAGGAATACATCTATCCTCCGGCGCCATCGATGCGCCTGGTGGTGGATACTTTCGAGTTTGGATCGCGCTTCACGCCGCGCTTCAACACCATTTCGATCAGCGGTTATCACATTCGCGAGGCCGGTTCCACCGCCCTGCAGGAACTCGCGTTCACCATCTACGATGGAGTGGAGTACGTGGAATGGGCGTGCCGCCGCGGCCTAGACATCGATGAATTCGGTCCGCGTCTCAGCTTCTTTTTCAACGCGCACAACGACTTTTTTGAAGAGATCGCCAAGTACCGCGCTGCGCGGAAGATCTGGTATCGGCTGACCAAAGACCGCTTCGGGGCAAAGAACCAGCGCACCTGGCTGATGCGCTTTCACACCCAGACCGCGGGCGTGTCGCTCCCCGCGCAGCAGCCCATGAACAACATCGCGCGGGTTGCATTGCAGGCGTTGGCCGCTGTGCTCGGCGGCACCCAATCTTTACACACCGATGCCTATGACGAAGCGCTTGCGCTGCCTACCGAGGAGGCTGCGCGCATCGCCCTGCGCACGCAGCAGATCATCGCTTACGAGAGCGGCGTTGCCCAGACCGTGGATCCTCTCGGCGGTTCCTATTTCGTCGAGCACCAGACTCTCGACATGGAAAACGGGGCATTCGAATACTTTGCTAAGCTCGATGCCATGGGCGGGATGGTTAAAGCCATTGAGCGAGGCTATCCGCAGAAAGAGATCGCCGAATCCTCCTATCAATATCAGCGCGCGGTGGAAGCCAGGGAAAAAATCATTGTGGGCGTGAACGACTTCACCATCGAGGAAGAGGCGCCCCAGATTCTTTACATTGGCGAAGAGGTGGCACGGCATCAGAGCGCGAAACTAAAGGCCCTGCGCGCCCGCCGCTCCAACGATGAGGTGCGGCGACGCCTCGATGCCCTGCGCCGCGCAGCTGCACAGACCCCCGAAGCGCCCGCCAACGGCGGCATTTCAGAAGCCAATACCATGCCGTACATCATCGATGCGGTGCGTGCTTACGCCACCGTTGGTGAGATCTGCCAGGCCATGCGCGAAGTTTACGGCACCTACACCGAAGTCAGCATTACCTAGATAGCAGCCGGCAACCTACTGCAACGAGATCATGACCGGGTGCGCGTTCGTCCAGCCTGTGGCCAGTGATAATGAAGGACAACCTCACTGAACGCGTTCGCCAGAGCTACGACCGCGTTGCGGATGAATATGCGCGCCGGATCTCTCACGAGCTTGAGCACAAGCCGCTCGACCAGAAACTTCTGAAACGTTTCGCCGCCGCAGTTACAGGACGAGGCAAGGTGTGCGACTTGGGTTGTGGTCCTGGACACATCGCGCGCTACCTGCGTGACTTGGACGTCCCCGTATTCGGGGTCGACCTTTCCACTCAAATGTTGGAGCAGGCTCGCCGGCTGAATCCCGACATTTCATTTCGTCAGGGCAACATGCTCGCTCTCGACCTCTCCGACGAGAGTCTTGCCGGCATCGCCGCCTTTTACGCCATCGTTAACATCCCGCCGGATTCATTGCCGGCGGTATTCACAGAAATGGCGCGAGTGCTGCAGCCCTGCGGCCTCCTACTGCTCGCCTTTCACGTCGGCGACGAAACGCTGCACGAAGATGAATTGTGGGGACATCCGATCTCCATGGACTTCTTCCTCTTTCCTCCTGCGGCGATCCGTCGCCAACTTGAAAATGCGGGATTGGTGGTGGAAGAAGTGGCGGAGCGTGGGCCGTATGCTCCGGACGTGGAGTATCAGAGCACCAGGGCTTACATATTTGCGCGCAAGCCGCAGTTCCGTCGCGATGTTGAATCCAATCGACGGCCCCAATGATCTAAGTCATGCGCGCGACTATCTCAACCTGCGCAGTCAAACTGAAGTTTGAATTTCAAAGTACCTACTGAGACCTGGAGGACCGTCAATGCCGATCAGCGAACTTTTGCTCCCCGAATTCGAACAGGAAATGAAAACCACGCGAATGACACTGGAACGCGTTCCTTTCGACAAGCAGGATTTTGTGCCGCACCAGAAATCGATGGCGCTGGGCAAACTGGCTCCCCACCTCGCCGAGCTCGCGGGATTTGGCGCGACCGTGTTGACCACGCCGGAACTGGATTTCAGCAACGCCCCAAATCGCCCGCGTCCACCGTTTGAGTCGGCCGGCCTGCTCAAAGCATTTGACGAGAACGCAGCCAAGGCTCGCAGCGCTTTGAAGAACACGCCTGACGACGCGTGGACGCAGAACTGGAAGCTGAGCTTTCAGGGCAAGCCCATCTTCAGCGGTTCGCGATTCCTGGCTTATCGTCAAATGTTCCTCAATCACATGGTGCATCATCGCGCGCAACTGGGTGTGTACTTGCGGCTGAATGACAAGCCGCTGCCGGCCACCTATGGTCCGTCAGCCGATGACACGATGGGGTTTTGATTTACTGCCGCCTCGAAAAAAGGAAACAGCAAAGAAGTGGACACGCTGAAGACGGAGCACCTTTCATCGCGACTGCGCGCACGGCTTTCCGAACCGGCGATGCTGGAATTTACGAAAAGATTGATCGCGATTCCATCGGAAAATCCTTCCGGAAATTATTACGAGGAATGCGCCCGCGCTCTGTTACACGAATTGGAGAGCCTCGGGTTTGATGAGGTGAGACGCAAGGGAGCGTGTGTGCTGGCGTGGGCGGGCACGGGCCAGCGAACGCTCTATTTCAGCGGTCATTACGATGTAGTTCCGGCGCAGAGCCGCGATCAGTTTCAGCCTCGCATTGAAGGCGCAAATCTGTTTGGCCGCGGCTCATCGGATATGAAAAGTGGATTGGCTGCGATGATTCACGCAGCAGCGGCTGCCCGTGATGAAGGGCTTCTCAAGAGCGGCCGTATCGGAGTCGTGCTCGTACCTGATGAGGAAACCGCCGGACCGCGCGGTTCCCGGGACCTGGATGCGCGCGGACTGCTGGGCAGAGATGCGGTCGGAATGCTGACGCCGGAGCCGACCGGAGGCGTCATCTGGAATGCCAACCGCGGGGCTATTTCGCTGCGCGCGACAATGCGCGGCAAGGCGTCGCACGTTGGCCGGCAATTCGAAGGGGTAAACGCCTTTGAGCGTGCGCTGCCGGCGCTGACACGATTGGCCGCGATAAAGAGTGAGGTAGAACTCCGCGAAACGCGGCAGAATATCGCTCCCGCGGCAGCACGAAAATCCATCTTAATGATTGGCGGCCGGGTAGAGGCGGGCATCAACTTCAACGTGACACCCGACTTCTGTTCCTTTACGGTTGACCGCCGCATTAATCCGGAAGAAAACCTTGAGCAAGAGAAGGCGCGCTTGCGCGATGCGCTGAAAGGTTTCGAAGTCGAGGTGCTCCAGGAAGAGCCTGCGGCGGCGACTCCGGCGCAAGATCCGCTGGGCGTGATTTTGGCGCGTCACATAGCAAGTGTTACGGGTAGAGATGGGGTGTTCGAGATGTGCCCCGGTCTGCTGGAAACGCGGTTCTATGCGGCTCGCGGCATTCCGGCATTTGCTTATGGACCGGGATTGCTGACCGTGTCTCATGGACCGAACGAGTTCGTTCCCATCCGCAACATTGCCGATTGCGCGGAAATTTACGCGCTTACCGCGGCGGAAATGCTCAGGCAATGAGACCTCGCCTCCATGGGTCACATGATTGCGTGTGAAAGCGAGAATTCCTCCGCGGAATGGAGACGACGGGGTGTATAACGGTTGCCGCCAGGCCGAGGATGCACGGAGCTCCCGGCTAAAGAGCATACGGAGGAAACCAAATGAAGAGATTGATTGTGGCGGAGATTGGGGCATTGATCATTGCGGTGGCAGTCTGTGTTGTTGTTCAGGCTCAGAAAACTTCAAAAGGCAGCGCCGGCAAGAAAGTTGTCTATGCCGCTGCAGACAGCACGACTTTTAAACCGTCTCAAGCCGCTGGCGTTTCTATGACGACCTTGTGGGGCGATCCCGACACAGGTCCTCACGCAACCTATACAAAATTTGACCCAGGATTCGATGCGGGCATGCACACCCATACCAACGATGTCTGGATCGTCGGTATAAAAGGCGCTTATCTGTATAAAGATGAAGACGGCGAAAAGCGTGTCGGACCGGGAGATTTCCTGCGAGTTCCCGGTGGCCATAAACATCGGAGCGGCGGCGATAAGACGGAAGGCGCCGTGTTTTACGAAGAGGGGTCAGGAAAATTCGATAGGGTTCCTGCGAAATAACGCGTCCGCTGAATTCTTGTTCGGTAAGAACTGGACCGAATCGAACCCTGAAAGTTCAAGCTTTCAGGGTTCTGTTTGATATGGCTGACCTGGGCACGACGGCTCATGTCGTGCTTGTTAGGTCATTGGTACTTCATCCCTGGGACACCTGGGCCGCTTTGCTCTGCTTCGGTTTTGGTCTTATCTCGTTCCGGTATCGTGCCGGCGGGTTGCCGAAATTGCGTTTGAAAGCGCGGTTAAAGGCCTGCTCGGAGTCGTAGCCTACTTTCGAAGCAATCTGGGCCACGCTGTAGCGGGTTGCGCAGAGCATCTGTGCGCCAAGCTGCAGGCGCCAGCGCGTAAGATACGCAACCGGCGGTTCCCCGAGGTACTGCCGAAAGCGTTCCGCCAGCACTGATCGTGAAATACCTGCCTCACGAGCGAGAGTCGCTATGGTCCACGGTGCTGCAGGCTGGCGATGCATGAGCGCAAGCACCTTCCCGACCTCCGCATCGCGTGCTCCCGCGAGCCACCCGATGTGTTCCTCGGGCAAACGACTCATGTACCGCCGCAAAGTTTCGGTAAAGAGGGCCTCCGACAGTTTCGCCAGGACAGCTTCGCTGCCCGTCCCACTCGCTTTAGCATCTGCAATTGAATGCCGGATTGAATTCTCCAGCCACTGTCCGGACCGGTCCTGACGAATGTTCACCTTGAACATTCCTGGCAGGCCGGCCAAGAAAGCCTGACTGAGACTTGGTTCGCAGACCATGAAGCCGCAAACAAAGCGGGCAAGTTCTCCTCCACCACCCATCCGCGACAGTTGGAGCCCCTGCGAGAGGATGCGCTGCAGTTCGCCTTCCCCGTCCACGGAACGAGGACAAGGTCCGCTCTCTAAGAAGTGGGAGTCGCCGTGGGGAAAAATAAGAACGTCGCCGGGACCGATTTCGAGGCGCTCATCACCCAGTCGGGCATAGGCTTTGCCCTCGATCAGAAGGTGGTAAACGATGACGTGCCCAGAGGAGTGGTTGATATACGGCGCCAGCTTGGACGAACTGGGCGAATGAAAACTCCAGGGCGCAGAAAACTCAGCGTTATAGAAGAAAGCGCTATCCAGCTTGACCGCCTTCAGCACTTCCGAAAGTGCGTCCATACCCCACCGAACTCCACAAAATTGCGAGCAAACCCCACCGGACTCGACGCAAAAGCATCTCGCGGCTTTGGATGAGCGGATAAGAAATCAAGACTCAGGATCAAAGTCAAGACGCCCTGTGGTGAATCAATACATTGCAACAAGGCCGAAACTCAATTTTACGGCCTAGAGGAGGAAATTATGCTGGAAATGGGGCGTATCAAGTACCTGCGAGTGGCGCTCGCAGTGGTGGGCGTGATCTTTATCGTCGGTATCTACAGCCTGGCGATGGTCTGGCCGTCCGGCTGGACATGGCACGCGGGGCCATCACATTCCGTGCCTGATTACCTGCAGATGATTCTGGGCATATATGCGACGCTGGGGGTCTTTCTGCTCCTAGCGAGCCGCAACCCACTGCAACACTTGAGCCTTATCTGGTTTACTGTGTGGTCCAGCGTCGTGCACGCCGGAATCATGGCCGTAGAATCATTAGCAAATCCAGAGCACATGGGACATCTCTGGGGCGACGTGCCGGCGCTCCTGCTGGTGGCAGCTGTACTTGGGTTTCTCACACCACGGGGCGCGTCAGTCAAGCAGAGTGTCGAAGAAAATCATGGGAAGCGAGCGGATTCCAGCGCGTTTTCGCCCGCCCTGACAAACGCCGTGCAGAGCTCGGCTACCAGGAGGAACGATGCACTATCACGATTCTGATGACCTGAAACAGCTGGGCGAGCTCAAGCAGCTCGCGCCAACAGAATTCTCTGCGTTCGTGGAGTTTGACAAGATCGTCGGGCGAGAGGGCGGAGCTATCCCGAGGAAGTATAGAGAATTGATAGCGCTTGCCGTGGCGTGCACAACGCAGTGCGCTTATTGCCTCGACGTGCACGCTCGCGCAGCAAAAGGCGCGGGTGCGACTCGCGAAGAGGTCACCGAAGCCGCGCTGCTGGCTGCGGCGCTGCGGGCTGGGGGCGCCGTTACCCACGGCGCGTTGGCAGTGAAGTTGTTCGATGGTGCTCCGGCGGCGAAATCCGCCGGTGCTCGCCCGTAGTCAGGCAGTAAGGTACCGGGCGCGGATGGTTGCGCTGTCGCGCCCGGCCACGCTTATCAGGCCTGAGCGGGTGATGGATTGGATCTCACATACAGAGACGACAGATTCGCTAGCAGCTTATCTCTGGTTGCTACTACAGCAGAAACGCGCGGCAGTTCCGCGCTCATCGCTCCGATCTCCGGAACACTTATCATCCCACCCGAAGGTCTTAGCATCGCAGTCACGAATCGCTTTCCCGAGGATTTCGCCGGGAGAACGGAACGAACCCGATGGATTGTGCGTAGCTTACTTGTCGTCCGGGATGTATGAAACATCCGTGGCAGGTCGGCTTCATGAAAACAAAAATTGCGCGCGGACTTGCCTTGACTCTGCTTGCCGTCTGCATCTCATCGCCGATCGAGTGCCAGGAACCCGCAGCCTCGGAACAAGCACCCGCGGTTCGAGTGCAATCTTCCCTGGTGCTGGTCGATGTTATCACCCAGGATCAAAAAAGCGGATTGCCGGTCCGAAACTTCAAAAAGGAAGACTTTCGTATTTTCGATAACCGGCAGCAGATCCAGATTGCAACATTTGACGCTGGATCGCAGGACGATACACGGTCTATCAGTCTGTGGCTGGTAGTAATCTGCAACGAACGCGGCTTGCCAAAGTTTGGAGGCTCAGCAGAATTTCTCGGCCAAGAATCATTATTTCGATCCGCACTTGATCAACTGGGGAAGCACGACAAAGTGGGCATTGCTCACTGGTGTGACAACGGCGACACCCGGCTCGACTTATTACCCGGCGAGGATCGCGAGAGTCCCATTTTCGTGCTGGGCGAAACGCTCAGACCAATTCCCTTTGCGGGCGGGACGGGCGCGGCGGACGAGGTTGGAGAACAAACGTTCCGCAAAATGATTCGGCTTATCATCAGCGACGCATATCAAAGAAATCCGAAGCCGCTTCCCGTGATCGTGTTCTTGCACGGTGATCACACAGGACAACCGCGGGGCGAACTGAACAAGCTGGTGGATGATTTTCTCGAAACTTCTGGAATTGTGTTCGGGATACGGGATGATCGAGCTCCAGGTGTGTTCTTGATCGGGGAGCAATCAAAAATCATGCACTACATGGCCAAGCACACGGGCGGCCAATACTTTTCTGCACCTCCGCCAACATACGGCGCTGCGCTGGAAGCGATAATCAGGCAATTGCATTATCGCTACGAACTCGGGTTTATACCTCCGGTAATCGATGGCCGACGTCACGCACTCAAGGTCGAACTGACGAAAGAAGCTGCTAGGCAACACAAAGCTGTTCGGCTGCGATATCGGCCGGAATATATTCCGGTTCGCGAAGCGCCAGAGTGGGCGCGCTGAGCAGATGGCAAGGACATGCTCATCCCGGCAACGGTTGCTTGCGTAAAGCATGGTGCGCTGCATGGGTTCGAGACGGCACGGCGCCTAGTTTGTAAGCATTGGAGAAGCGAACGCGGACCATCCAAAAAATCAACAAGATCAACGGCAACACACCCAGTACCAAAAGGATGTGAGTGGTACTCAGTACCTTGGGAAATAATTTTGGCCGCGCAATGAAGATTGATCCTGAGGCGATAAACAGCCCGAAGCACATACGCCAAAGATGACGCGCTATGCGCTGTTTACCAGAAATACCACGCAGCAGCATGCGAAGATCGCCGGCAGCGGCTGATAGGAGCACTGCGCCAAGGAAAAAGCTCATGCCGGCGGGAACTCCATCGTGAAATGCCGCCGGGTTGTTCAGTCTCTGAATGCCGTTACTTATAGTGCCGAACCCGACCCCCAATGGAACCAGAAAAGCAATCCAATCGAATAGGCCGGTCTCGCCGTTTCGGCGTTTGGCACTCAGCCAAGCAGTCGTAACCAGGTAGAAGGTCATTACGCCGCCGAGAAGGTTGCCCGTCTGGTGTTTGAGGATCGCGAGATAGGTCGCGCTCGCGCCCAGTCCCAGCATGGAGACAACAAATACTTTTCCCACGATCGCATGCCGGCGCGAACCCTTGCGAAAAGTAATGGCAACTGCGCCGGACAGGAGACCGACGGTCCCGCAGCAAATGTGCAACAGCAGTATCGGTGAAGTATGCATGGTTGGCGCTCCCGCGATCACTCTCGTGGAATAGGAATCACCCAGGGTCTTTTTTCTCGCTCAAAAGAATCCGATCTTCAAAACGCTCAGATCGGGCCCTGATATCGGCGCAGGCGCACCGCTAGTACGAGGAATGCCACTGCGAGGGCAAGGCCGATCCACAGGCCCGGGCTGCCCAGGAATGCAGCCGGCGTGATATGAGTCATAGGATCCGTGGGAAACATACCCGGCCCAGTTGCGTCGACCGGGCCGCCACCGATCAAGCGGTGCCCTATCAGGGTGGCAAAGTGCGAAGTGCGAAAAGCAATCATCTCGACGCCCGCGATAGCGAGCACCGGAATGGCCGCCCACAACAATACCGCGCGCCGGGCCCAGCTTGACACCAATATCAGCCAGCAATAGACGGGCGCCGGCCACAAGGCATGCGCGGTCACAATGTGGTAAAGCAAGAGGAGCGACATCTGCAAAACCGGCAAGTGCGTCCACAGCGAAGCCACACTCAGCCCGCTCCCGAGGAGTACCGCGCTACTCAGCAGCAAAATGACGAACTGAAGAACCAGAGTGATGCCGAAGATGAGCAGTGGCAGAATGACGAAGGGAATGCTTGCCTTGGCAAGGACGGTGGTGAGATCGGATACCGGCAGCGACTTCCAGAACAGTATGCTGCGGTCGCGACGCTCGGAGTGCAGGGCGTCAGCGCAGTAAAACAGCGTCACCAGTATGTAAGTGCCCATCATGAAAGCGGCGGCGATGTCGTACGGCTTGAGAATGGCAGCTTGAAAGTGCTCCGGGACGACGCTCGAAAGCTCGCGGATCCGAGCCGGCAGGTGTCCCACGCTGATGAGGTAGCCAAAGAGAAACACGCCGGCCACGCTGAAAGGCGCGACGTAGACGAACCGGTTTTCCCACAACTCACGCCGCACTGACCAGTAGAGGGGGCGGGTTGGAGGCAGCGCGCCCGGCGCGGCGCTCTGGGCCTGAAATGATTCTGGCATTGCATTCGACTGGTTATTCATCTGGCTGCTCCTGCGGCTGCACAATGATCACCGATTAAAGCAACGAACAAATCGGCGATGCCGGGGACACGCAGCTCGCCTAAAGGCTTGAGTTGTTGACGATCCACACTATCGAACAGCAGTATCGTGCGGCCGAGCGATTGCCGCTCGTAAATGGGTTTCAAAGCGCGCGCTGCCGCAACATTTTCGGGATTGACGATCACTTCCACATAGCGGGACTCAAACTCTTCCATGCTGGAAGAGAAGACGATGCGGCCGCGATCAATAAACATGACGTCGGTGAGAACATCCTGGATCTCGTCGACCTGGTGCGTGGTGACCATGATGGTGCGCGTGCGATCGAAGTAGTCGTTAAGCAGGGAGTCGTAAAACTGCTTGCGGAAGAGGATGTCGAGACCAAGCGTGGGCTCGTCGAGCACAAGCAGCCGGGCATCGATGGCCATCACCAGGGCCAGGTGGAGCTGGGTGACCATGCCCTTGGACAATTCCCTGACCTTACTGTCAGGGCGGATCGAGGTCCTGGTCAGGAAAGCTTCCGCCTTCGCGCGATCGAAGCGCGGGTGGACGCCGGCGACGTACTCAAGGGCCTGCGAAACCCGCATCCAGCGTGGCAGCACGGCAACGTCGGCGATGAATGAAACATCGCGCATCAGATGGTCGCGCTCGGCCCAGGGATCACGTCCGAGCACTCTGAGCTCTCCCTCGTACGGTGTAAGGCCGAGAATCGCATTCAGGGCCGTCGTCTTGCCGGCGCCGTTAGGGCCGACCAGCCCGAGAATTCGACCTTCTTCCACGCGCAAGTCAATGCCGTCGAGCGCGATGGTTTTTCCAAACGCTTTACGCAGGCCACGTGCTTCGATACAGGCCATAGGGTCAGCGCTCCTCCTCTTGTTTCTTGGACGGCAACGGAGCCGCGGAAGACTGGCGCTCGCCGGAACCGTTCAGGAGATCTTCAGGGGTCAAGCCGAGGCGCAGCATGGTTGCGTGAATTCGAGGCCATACTTCCGCGAGGAATTTCTGGCGCTCAGCCTGCAGCAACAGATCGCGTGCACCGCTATTGATAAACATCCCGCGCCCCCTTTTAGTCTCCACCAGTCCTTCGTCGACCAGTTGCTGATAGCCTTTCAGGACCGTGAGGGGATTGACCCGATACTCGGCGGCGACATTGCGCACGGAGGGCAGCGGATCGCCTTCCTTGAGAATTCCGTCGAGTATCATCGCGACCACGTGGTCGCGAAGCTGGCGGTAAATCGGCTGATTGTCGTTCCACTCACGGTCCATCCTGGTATCCAGTTCGCCTTTAGCGGAGGCGCTTCCGTCACTGTACCCGCTTCAGGTCCATGTGCGCATGCACGGGCTTGTCCCCCGGCATCATAAAAGTCCAGTCCTCGGTGTGGTGATTCGCGTCCACGACAGTGAACACGGCATGCTGCATGTGTCCATAGTGCAGATTACCGGCGATATCGACGAAATCGAATTCCACCGTTTTTCCGTCCGGAGACGGCTTGGCAGCCATGCGCGGCCGATTGCCGGCGTCGCAATAGTGAGTCAGCAGGAGGCGGTCGCCGTCCAGATAAACCATGGTGATGGGATCATCCTTCGTGGCGTCGTCGGGGGTTCCTGGCTCCTTCATCTCGTGTACGAGCGTGTTGCCCCGGGAAGTGACGCGCATTGAAACCCAAACCGGCTTGTTGCCCCACTCCTCTTGCGGTGGATTAGCTGTGACCGGACCTGTCCATGTACCCGCGAGACTTTTCAGTTGAGCGAACGACTTTTGAGCGTCGGACTGCGCGTAAACCATTGTGGAGAGTGCAATCAGCGTAAGTAGCAGAAAACGAAGGGATTTCATGTCGGTTCTCCTAAGGATCTTGAATTTCAGGCCAGGTTTCCCACTCACCTTTTTGGAGGAGAGCAAAACCGCGGCCGTCAGTGTTATAGTTAACTATAACACTATAACTTCTGCAAGCCTTTTTTTACTTTTTTTTTAGCTGAGCCAATTTTGGACAGGACTCCAGTCGGTCGCATGCGCAATCCCCTATGGCGGGTAAGGTAAGCCCTATTCTCTGTTCCGGCCAGGACGGGCGGTGCCACACCTGGCTGGCTGACAACAGACGAAAGCTCCATTACTTAGGTCATCTTGGGCAGGGTGACGTTTCGCGCCATGATAGCCAGAGACGTTCTGGATCACACCCGATGAATATTGATGACCTGCTGCGTATTGCCATGGAGCGGCGCGCCTCCGACTTGCATTTGAAAGTTGGGAACTATCCCCACCTGCGCATCGATGGAGAGCTGATTCCGTTGACGGACCAGCCGCGCATCAGCGCCGAGGACATGCTGACGATGGCCTTCAGCATGATGTCGGCACGGCAGAAGCAGAAATTCAAAGAGACCACCGAAATCGACATGGCATATGGGGTGGCGGGGCTGGGCCGCTTCCGTGTCAACGTTTTTCAACAACGCGGGAACGTGGGACTGGTGCTTCGCGTCATTCCCACGAAAATTCGTGCGCTCGACGAACTGTACCTGCCGAAGGTAGTCGAGCAGGTCTGCGATATGCCGCGCGGGCTGATCCTGGTGACTGGCGTGACCGGTTCCGGTAAGTCGACGACCTTGGCAGCCATGGTCGACCGCATCAACTCCACGCGCGCGGAACACATCATCACCATCGAAGATCCCATCGAATTTCTGCACCGCGATAAAAAGGGATACGTGAACCAGCGCGAGGTCGAAGTGGATACGCCGACGTTTTCGACAGCGCTGCGGGCTTCGTTACGTCAGGATCCGGACGTGATCCTGGTGGGCGAAATGCGAGATTTGGAAACCATCGGCACAGCTCTGCACGCGGCGGAAACCGGCCACATGGTGTTCTCCACGTTGCACACCCTGGATGCGGTAGAGACCATCAATCGTATTATCGCGATCTTCCCCCCGCCGGAGCAGAAGCAGATTCGACTGCAGCTCGCAGCGGTGTTGCGCGCCGTCATCAGTCAGCGACTGGTCAAGCGCTGCGACGCCGAGGGGCGAGTTCCCGCGGTTGAAGTGATGATAAACACGCCGTACATACGCGAATGCATTCTGGTCCCAGAAAAGACGCGCGCAGTCCGTGATGCGATATCTGCGGGAACCTCGCAGTATGGCATGCAGACCTTCGACCAATCGCTGTGGGACCTGTTCCAGGCAGGCTTGATCGACTACGAAACGGCCTTGGAAAGCGCTTCCAACGCCGACGACTTCAAGCTGCGCATGCAGGGTATTGCGTCGACGGCCGACATTTCCCGCCAGGCCATGCAGTCAGCGGGCTATGGCGGGCGATAAAAACCACCTCCTGAATGCTTTAGGCGCGCCGCAAGGCGCGCCTTTTTTGCTTGTGTAGCGCGGCGGCGGGTGAGAGCTGGGTTCCCCAGCTGGCTGCGGAAGCGGTTGACGCGAACTGCTGACGCAGCCTAGGATGGCAACGCCTCACCGCTGTCAAAATGAGGAAACGTGGGCTCTCGCCCGCTTCCTCTCCGGAGTCCATATGACACGTCGTTTGCCATTTCTGTTCGTGTTCTTAGCTGCGGTGCTGCCGTACATTTATGCACAACCACCCATGCCGAGTCCGGCGCCCGAACTCAAAAGTCTCGACTATTTCGTGGGGACCTGGAAGATGGATGCCGACATGAAGCCGGGTCCGTATGGCCCTGGGGGCAAGATGACGATGACGGAGCACAACGAGTGGATGCCGGGCAATTTCTTCGTCGTCAGCCACTCCGAGGCAAAGTCATCCACCTTCAGCGGCACGGGTTTGGCGGTAATGGGCTACGACCCGGACGAAAAGGTGTACACGTATCACGAGTTCAACAGCATGGGCGAGGCCACCGCCTCGAAGGGCACTCACAATGGTAACACCTGGTCGTGGACGAGCGACCAGAAGATGGGGGACAAGGTTATACAGACGCGATTTACAATCAAGGAACTCTCTCCGGGCGCGTACAACTTTAAATACGAAATGTCTCCTGATGGGAGCCAGTGGATGACGGTGATGGACGGCAAGGCGGCGAAGCAGTAGAGTTTTGAATGTCCGTGATTCCCGGATCGTATTCCGCCGAATTGTTTCTCTCGAAACAGTTGTGAATGTCAGCGCAAGGTCGGTTGACATGGCCGCCTGCCGGAGTTATACAACAATAATGCGTGAAGGTTTCCTGAAGTTCCTGCCGCTGCTGCTGATCCTGGCGCTGGGAACTATTCTGATCAGTGCGAGTGTGGAAGACGACGTCGCCGGATTAATGCACAACGGTGAAGTACGACTCGAGCGATTGTCGGCCACAGTGGCGCCAGCCGTGGACTCCCAGTCCGGCCACGCACGATTTCGCATGAGCCCTGATCCTGTGGGCAGACAGCAATGCGCAGGCGAGGTTCTGGCATTGGTCTGCGTCCGTCTCTGCTAGATCGTCCTTTCGTCTAATTTTCCTCTTTGCTTCAGCCGCCGCGCAGCGGGCTTTTTCATTGTGCTTGAAGAATTGAAAAAGAGACATTGCTGCCGGGCGAGCTAAGCTCCCCGCCAACCGTCGATATACGTTTTGGAGGAATTCGATGACGGGCAAGAGCAACATCAGCCAGAGGGATCATTGGTCAGAACTTTACCGTAAGGCGTTGTTCGAGGAGGATCACGAAAAACTCCGTCCGTTGCTGGATCGCGCTCACCAGGCAATTCAGAAGCGGACACGAGAGCTGTGGTACGCCAAGGGCGAGTTAAACACGAGCGGGGTCACGCTAAGAGAACGGCGTGAACTCGATACGGCAGCCTACTTTCTTGGACTGCTGCGGAGTTTGGGGGACTCAGGCAGCCTGCAGTAATGCGACTGGGAAAGTATGGTTGCGGTATCGCAAGCAGAGGCCGGAGGGGGGTCCGGCCTCTCTTTTTTGCGTGAGCTTCTATTGAGACGCCGCGAGGACAACGAAAAAACGCTCGACGACAGTCGACAGCGATGCGCAGTGGCTCCCGTTATAATCTCTGATTCGGCTTTGGCCGTAATCCCGACAAGAAGGGCGACACTTTGCTCGACTTTTTAGGCGATCTTCGACGTACCCACATGTGCGGAGGGCTGCGTCCCTCCGATGCCGGTAAAAAAGCGGTGATCATGGGCTGGGTGAACCGCCGCCGCGACCTGGGCAACCTGATTTTCATCGACGTGCGCGACCGCACGGGCGTGACCCAAATCGTGTCCGACAAGGAATCGAATCCGGCGATTCACGAGAAAGCCGGCCAATTGCGCAACGAGTACGTAGTGGCGGCGGTCGGCACGGTAAAGCTGCGCGACACCAACACGGTCAACAAGAATATTCCGACGGGAGAGGTCGAACTGGTGGTCGACAAGCTGCTGATTCTCAACGAGTCAAAGCAGCCGCCATTCTTGCCATCAGACACGGTGCTGCCGAATGAAGAGTTGAGGCTTCAGTATCGGTACATCGATCTGCGGCGGGAGGCGATGCAACGGAATATCGAGCTGCGGCACAAGGTCGCGCTCGCCATTCGTGATTATCTTTCATCGCAAGGTTTCTTTGAGATCGAAACCCCGTTCATGACGCGCTCCACACCGGAAGGCGCCCGCGATTACCTGGTGCCCAGCCGGGTGCAACCGGGGAATTTTTATGCGCTGCCGCAATCTCCGCAACTGTTCAAGCAGATCCTGATGATTTCGGGATTCGATAAGTATTTCCAAATCGTGCGCTGCTTTCGCGACGAGGACCTGCGGGCCGATCGCCAGCCGGAGTTTACGCAAATCGATCTGGAGATGTCTTATCCCCAACCGGAGCGGGTGTGGGAAGTTGTGGAAGGCTTTCTGACCGCGGCTTTCAAGGCGGCAGGAGTGGAGATCAAGCCGCCATTTTCGCGGATGACGTACGACGAAGCGATCCGCCAATACGGAAGCGATAAGCCGGATCTGCGCTTGCCGGCAATGACGGATGTAAGGAACGCATTCGCAGCGGAGAATCTGCAGACATTGGGCATCAGCGCCAACCTGCCGGTGGTTGCGATCCGTATTCCCAAGGTCGGCGAGTTGTCGCGCAAGGAGCGGGACGATATTAAACCGCTGTTCAATGCGCGCGGTGGGGCAAAGCTGTTTGAAGATTTCAAGCGCCTGGAGAAGAGTTTTCCGGACGCGATGGCCAAGGTTCGGGAAAAGAGCAGCGCCGCAGCCGATGACCTGGTCGTACTGGTAGCCGGGGACGGTAAGCCGGCAGAACACAAATCAGAAGGGGGGGTAAAGCCTGAGGTAAAGCAGCATGATCACGCGGTATACACTTCGGCGGGAATGTTGCGGGTGGCCCTGGCGCAAAAGTATGCGGACCGGCACGGCGCTTTCAAGAAGACGGGTAATGCGGACAAGGATTACCGGTTTCTGTGGGTCACCGATTTCCCCATGTTTGAATACGACGAGGAGGGGCAGCGCTGGGCGGCGGCACACCATCCGTTTACTTCTCCGCATGAACATGACATGGACAAGTTGGAGTCAGACCCCGGGGCCGTTCGGGCGCTGGCTTACGATGTGGTACTCAATGGCACAGAGCTCGGCTCGGGATCGATCCGTATTCATCGGCAAGATATCCAACGAAGAATCTTTCATGCGCTGGGGATGACAGAAGAAGAAGCGCGCGCACGGTTTGGCTTCTTCCTGGAGGCACTGGAGTACGGAACTCCGCCGCACGGCGGGATTGCGCTCGGATTGGATCGCATCGCGATGATCCTGGCGGGAGCAGAAAGCCTCCGCGAAGTGATTCCCTTCCCCAAGACGGCGCGCGCAGTCGACCTGATGGTGGACGCTCCGACCCCGGTTAGCGAGGCGCAACTCCGCGATTTGGGAATTGCCGTGAACAAGGCAGAAAAACAGGGGACGCGCTAATCATGATTGAGGGGACAAGGCTTCAGTAGGAATGACGGCCTCGCCATGGAGGCCGTCAATTCTGACACAGCAGGAATTCCTGCACCAATTAAGCGTGCTTAATAAGCCGCGTCGAGACGGAGAGGTTGATCGAGGCGGAACGTCAGTTTGCTTTCCGCAGGGACTTTCACGGTCTTTCCACGGGTAAGCACCTGGGTCGCGCCGCCGGCAGCCGCTCCACCGAGCGCACCGATGGCCGCGCCTTTACCTCCTCCGGCAACCGCGCCAATCAGCGTTCCGAGAACCGCGCCCCCGCCAACCATTTCAGCCGTGCGCTTATTCTTGCCGATGCCTTCACTGCCGCCCTGGTTGACATCTTCGGTGCTGACCATGTAACGCCGCCCGTTCACCTTGACGGACTGCAAATCGAGCGCAAGGTCGTTGCTGCCGGTTACGGTGCCCGCACTGGTTACCCGGCGCACGACAAGTTCAGCTTCGGAGCCTTTCGGGATGACCACCTGTCCGGCGGAATTCATTACGTTTTCGGCAACGTCAGCGTTATAGGTCTGATTTTCACGGGCTGAACTGGAATCGATGGCTTCGTTGGTCATGACGGTAATCTGGCTGCCTGCGGGCAGAGTGGCAGAGCGATTTCGCGACAGCGATCCGCGGTCAGACTCCTCGGCTTCGCGCCGGCCGGTACTGCCCAGCGCATTCGAAGTGTCCGAAGACGAGCCAAACTCAATAGATTGAACTTCGGACCGCGAATAGTGATGAAGCGTGCCGGCTTCGCGGAAGGAGACGTGGGTCGCTGTGGTCGCGACAACGGTACCGTCGTGGGTTGTGCCGTCTTTCATGACAAGGGTGTCGGCGAACATAGCGCCGAGTGAAAATGCGGCAAAGATCACGTACAAGGCTACAGTCCTCATAAAGGGACCTCCAATGGACCTTTAAGCTGAAGTTTCGATGCGCATCCGAGAAGCAGAGTTACCAAAGTGAAAGCGGGTTCCGGGTTGCTGCAATCGCAACTGTGCGTAGCCAACAACTTGCAGCGCGCACAGACCTACATATGCACGTGCATGTCAGGCGGTAAACCTTGACTGCTGACACTTCATCTGACGGACTTGTCTTTCATACGAATGGAGTGATCAGCTATGGCAGAAAACCGGTTATTTGCAGTGGTTACAGGAGCATCGAGCGGGATCGGTTATGAACTGGCAAGAGTTTTTGCGGAGAACGGCTACGACCTGCTGGTGAACTCGGGCACGGAGAGAATCGAAGATTCCGAAAAGGACTTCAAGGAACTGGGAGTAGGGGTTAAGGCGGTTGAAGCTGATCTATCAACCTATGATGGCGTCGAGAAATTGTGGGAGGAGATTCAGGCGGCCGGGCGGCCAGTAGATGCAATCGCGATCAACGCGGGGATCGGAGTGGGCGGCGATTTCGCGCGCGAGACTGACCTCGAGCAAGAGTTGAAGCTGATCGCCTTAAACGTGACCTCGACCGTGCATCTCGCCAAGCGTGTGCTGGGAGAAATGGTGAAGCGCGGCTCGGGACGGGTGCTGTTTACCTCCTCAATCGCGGGAACGATGCCGACGCCGTTGGAAGCGGTATATGGCGCGTCAAAGGCTTTTGTGCTTTCGTTTGCCCAGTCGCTGCGGAACGAGTTGAAGGACACCGGTATCACCATTACGGCGCTCCAGCCGGGTCCAACGAATACCGAGTTCTTCGACCGGGCAGGCATGTCGAACACGAAGGTGGGTTCGGAAGGCAAATACACGAACGATCCACGCGAAGTAGCCCAGCAGGGATATGAGGCGCTGATGAAGGGCGAGGATCACATCTACGCTTCCTCGATGAAGACCAAGATCCAGGGCGAACTGGGCAAATTCATGCCAGAGTCAGTCAAGGCGGAGATGCACCGGAAGCAGGCGGAGCCGAAATCAGCAGAAAAGTAGGCATCAAGTTATAGGACGATGGTGGCCGAAACAGCCGTCGCGCTAGACGTGTCGGGAAATGGGTCACCAGGCGCATTTAGCCCATCGGTACCCACGAGTGCTATTACCGTCGTAAATTGCTGCGGTCCTTCGGGCACTGTACTTTAGTGTTGCCGTGACTCACTCGGGTAACACTCCAGAAAGCGAACGGGGCGATAAACGAATCCATATCGCCTTGCCTATCCGGGTCCTCTACCTGGACAAGGACATGAAGCCGCGGGTCGAGATGGCGTGCACCTACGACATTTCGACGCATGGAGCGCGGGTATCCGGACTGCAATGCATCCAGGAAACCGGGGAGATTGTCACGGTTGAACGCGGCCGCAGCAAGGCACTGTGCAGGGTTGCATGGATCGGAGATGAGAGTTCGCCTTTGCGACGGCAGGTCGGGTTGCAGTGTGTGGATCCCGAGGACAAGCTCTGGGAAGGTGAATTGCGGAACCTGCAGGAGATTTACGATCCAATCATTCCCGAGAGCCAGTTGTATCGTTTGAATTCGGCCGCGGTGGACATGAGCGGAAACCGTCGACGGCACGACCGCTACACGATTGAGGGCCTGGCCGAGTTGCTGCGAGGCGGAGCAGCCAACGATACGCTGCGCGGAGAAGTGAAGAATGTGTCCGAGTTCGGTTGCCTGGTGGCGGCAAAAGGTCCGCTCAGCGCAGGCACGGACATCAAGCTCATGCTTCAAGTCGGCGGTCAGAAACTGAGTTTGAAGGGACGGGTGCGGCACTCGGACCCCGGACTGGGTTCCGGAATCGAGTTTCGCGAGATCCGCAAAGGCGACCGGCAACTGCTGCAATACCTGGTGCAGAAGCTGGCGCGAGAAAAAGCGAAGCTTGCGGCAGTGACGGGAACGGGCCGAGGTTAGGCCGAAACTGCCGAGCTTAGCTCGGCCTGGGGCGGGTCATAGACTCGCCCCAATATTTTTTGTCTCTTCCAATTGCCATCGGCGCACCGCTGCCGAGATTTGGGAGCGCGGGAGCGCGATGACCGGACGTGCGGCTCCAACCTTTACTCGGCGTCACGCAGGCGAGCGGCTTTGCCGCGCAGAGCACGCAAGTAGTAGAGCTTAGCACGTCGCACTTTAGAAGACCGCAGCACGTCGATCTTGTCGATCACCTTGGAGTGAACGGGGAAGATACGCTCGACCCCGTGGCCGAAGCTCATTTTTCGAACCGTGAAGCTGGCCTGCGGACCGCGGGTGCGAGAGATTACAACCCCCTCAAAGGCCTGCAAACGCTCCTTGTCGCCCTCTTTGATCTTTACCTGTACGCGAACCGTGTCGCCAGGAACAAAGCTAGGAACATCCGCGCGCTGAGTCTTTGCCAGAAGTTTTTCAATCACCAGATTAGTCATTTGAGTTTTCCTTAGTCTTCTTTGCCCGAAATCCGGGCCAGTATGTCCTTGTCTTCCTCGCTGAGCGCCACCTGTCTTAACAAGTCCGGACGATTGCGCAATGTCTTCTCCAGGGCGGTGCGACGCCGCCAACGCCGGATCTCATCGTGGTTGCCCGAAACCAGCACATCGGGAACCGCCATGCCGCGAAAATCCGCAGGCCGCGTGTAATGCGGATAGTCGAGTAACCCGCCGGAAGCGCAGGTGGAATCGGGACCGTTACCGCTCGCCTGCGCGTCGTGCGAGGTGAAAGATTCCTGCCGCGTGGACGCCTCGTTTCCCACCGCTCCGGGAATAAGACGGGTAACCGTGTCCACGATGACCGCGGCGCCGAGCTCGCCACCACTGAGGACGTAGTCGCCGATGGAAATCTCGCGATCGGCAAGAAACGCGTTCACCCGTTCGTCAATGCCCTCGTAACGCCCGCAAATTAGAACCAGGCGATCCATGGCGCTCAGTTCAGAAGCCGCACTTTGATCGAAACGGCGGCCCTGCGCCGATAGCACGATGACTGACTGCCGCATGCCGGAGGAAACGCGCTCGTCCCGCGCCGCCACATGGAGCGCTTCCAAAGATTCAAAAATCGGTTCCGGCTTGAGCACCATGCCCTCGCCGCCGCCAAATGGGCGGTCATCCACGGTCCGGTGACGATCGTGCGCAAATGCCCGCAGATCGTGGATGTTCACCGTCACCAGCCCCGCCTCACGCGCCCGGCGGACGATACCGTAGTCGAGCGGCCCCCGAAAAAAATCCGGGAAAATGGTTACGATGTCGAATTGCATGCTCAATCAGGTAGTCTTTCTACCGACTCCTGAACTGCCTATTCTCCCGCTTCTCCTCTTCGGTCAGCGGAGCGTTAATCTCAAGCATGCCCTCGGGCAATTGCATCAGCACGTGTTTGGCCTGCAGGTCCACGCTCTGGAGATACGCTTCCGCGAAGGGAATTTCGTACTCAGAACCGGTGTTGCCGCTTTGACTCGTGGTTTTTAGCTCCGCCGGGCTAACGATCAGCAGCGGAGCCTCGCCGGCACCGAACTGCACATCCTTGATCGTGCCGATTTCACGCCCGCCGTCAAGAACCGTGCAGCCGATCAAATCGCTAACATACGTCCAGCCTGCTTCCAGGCTGGCTCGCTCACTACGCGGAACCTGCAATTCACTCCCGACGAGCACCTCGGCCTGGGTAATCGAATCGATGCCGCCGAATTTCAGCACCAGGCGGCCCTTATGTGGCCAAAGCCGCTCGACCTGTAACTCGCGGCGCGTGCCGTCGCCGGCTAAGGCGAACATCCGCTGACCTTCCACGAAACGGCCGGGCACGTCGGTATGCAACTCGACAGCGACTTCGCCGTAGCGTCCCTGAGTTTTCAGAACGCGGGCGAGGGTAACGAACTCATCCGCAGGGGAAGCGATTCACGATCTCCGTCGCAGAATTTCCCGGTAGCCTGCTGGCTGTTTGCCTCGCAGTCTATTCCAAAATCTCGAGCGCAAAGCGCTTGTTCTGCTTGATGGCGGCGGCATTCAGCAAAGTGCGCATGGCGCGCGCCACGCGTCCGGATTTGCCGATCACCTTGCCCATGTCGCTTTCGGCGACGGTCAATTCGAAGACGGTCTCGCCGTCCTCGTCAAATGCCTCTACTGACACCTGGTCAGGCGTGTCCACCAACGCTTTCGCGACCTGCACGATTAAAGCGTGGGCGTCCCCAGTTGGCCCAGTCATACACTCTCCTTACAGGGATGACAACTGCGAATGCACACGCGATCAGGCGGCGGAGCCAGCGGCTTCGGGAGCGGGAGCGGACTTGGACACAAGCTTGTTCACACGGTCCGACATCTGCGCGCCCTTCGAGATCCAGTAATTGATGCGGTCGCGCTTAAGGTCGACCGTGGCCGGATTAGTGCGAGGGTTGTAGGTGCCAACCACCTCGACGGGACGGCCATCCCGCGGCTGCTCTTTTTCAATCACCACCACGCGATAATGCGGTTGTTTGCGCGCACCGGTGCGCTTTAAACGGATCATCAACACAGAACTGTAGTTTCCTTTCCTGTTTACTTCCGGCTCTAAAATTTCCGGCGGGGATGAGACAAACTATTATTATCGCGGAAGTTAGCGGGATTGGCAATAGGCTGAATGCATGCCGCAATCACTTAAAACTGCGTTTTCCGGCGTAGCACATCCGCGGAGCGGAGCGCGCCACGTATTCGGCCACTCAGCCTCTGGGCAAATTGCATATCGAGGAAGCTCTCCATTTGTCGCGTGAACCGTTCGCCGTAGCCGTACCACCACACTTTCTTCATCCCCGGCAGGCGGTCGGAGTCGACGTACTTGATACGGACCATTTCATCGAGCCCGAATTTGCCGTGGCTGCGGCCGATACCGCTGGTCTTCACGCCTCCGTGCGGAGCCTCGCTGATACCGAAGCAAGAGACAGCGTCGTTGACCATCACTGTTCCGGCAGAAATATGGCGGGCCAAGGCTTCGCCGCGCGCCCGATTGCGTGTCCAGATGCTCGCCGCCAGGCCGAAGTCGGAGTCATTGGCTAACTGCACAGCCTCGTCGTCATGATCGAACCGCATGATGGGGAGCACGGGGCCGAAGGTTTCTTCGCGCATAATGCGCATATCTTGTGTGACGTCGGCGAGGACCGTAGGCGCATAGAAATTGGGGCCGAGATCGCGCAAGCGCGTTCCACCACAGAGTAGACGCGCGCCGCGCGACAACGCATCCTGCACGTGAGTATCAACCAGGTGCAGCTGCCGCTCGTGGATCAAAGGCCCGATCTCGACATTGGCATTGAGGCCGTTTCCAATGCGCAGCTTCTTGGCCTTATCCACGCATCCTGCCAGGAACGAATCATAGATGGAGCGGTGCACATAACAGCGCTCGACCGACAAACAGGCTTGGCCCGCGTTCACGAAAGCACCCCAGATGGCGCCACTGCAGGCGACTTCAATATCGGCATCGTCAAGCACCAGCATGGAGTCTTTGCCGCCTAATTCCAGCACTGCCGGGAGCAGGCGGGAGGCGGCTTCTTGGGCCACACGCCTGCCGGTAGTCACGCTTCCGGTAAAAATGAGCTTATCGATTTCAGAATGGATGAGAGCTGCACCCGTTGCGCTATTGCCAGGCAACACCGCAAAGAGATCGTGGGGCACTCCAGCCTGGTGCAATAGTTTTTGGAGCTCGAGGGCAGTAAGCGAAGTGAACTCAGAAGGCTTCAACACCACGGCGTTGCCCGCTACTAGCGCGGCAAGAGTTTCAGTGGCGGGAATGGAAAACGGGTAATTCCAGGGCGAAATTATGCCGATCACTCCGAAGGGCTCACGAAGAATCCGGCCGGACTTGGTTTTCATGGCGAGATTGCCATGAGGAACTGGCTGGTCGCGGAGAAGACGATTGGCACTTTCGATGAGGAAGCGGGCTGTGTCCAGGACTACGAGGACTTCGGTGAGCAGAGCCTCTACATAGGGCTTGCCAGCCTCCTGCGTAATTAGGCGCGCCAGTTCGCATTTCCGGGAATGCAGCAGGCGCTGAAACTCGCGCACGGCGGCCAGGCGATTCTTTAGCGGCTGCGAATTCCACGAGATCTGCGCCGTGTGTGCGCGTGAGACGGCGGCTCTGACTTGATCTTCGCCGGCGCAGGGAAATTCTTTCAGAAGCTCGCAGGTGGCCGGATTGGTTGAGAGTACTCGCGCTGCGGCGACCTGGAGGTTGGTAGCCATGTTGAGGCCAGTGTAGACCAGTTCAGATACTCGTTCCCACGTCCCGAAACGACAGCTTCTCCTTTCTTTCGCCCATTTCAGAGTCGCCCTGCTACAATGCCTCCCTCATAATAAATCGGGTTAGATCGGCGAACTTTTGGCTCCACATAAACGTATATGTTTTGTGGATGTTAAGCTCAGGTGCGTGCGCTTACCGGAAAACGCCTCGGGCTTGAAAAACCAGGAGTTCCAGGGAGTGCGGGTTGGAAGACGCCCAAGTCGTCAATCAGCTTGTACGTCGCTGCGTAGCTGGCGACGCGGGGGCTTGGGAGGAGATCGTGCACCGGTACCACCGCAAGATCTACAACATCTGCTACCGCTTCGCGGGTGGGGCGGACGACGCCCAAGATCTGACGCAGGAGGTGTTCATCAAGATGTATAAGACTCTGAACACCTATGACGTCGAGCGCGGCGCGTTCATGACTTGGGTGACTACGATCACCCGCAACCTTCTCGTAGACCATTTCAGGAAAACGAAGCAAGAGCGCATGACCGATTCGCTGGACTCAGCGCCGTCGGAGCATGAGGATGCGATGCCGCTGAGCGAACGCATTGAAGACAAGCATTTACCGCCGGACGCGCGGGTGCAGAGCCGCGAGGCGGGAGAGACTGTGCACCAGGCGTTGCAAAAACTCTCGCCGGAATTGCGGGAAGCTGTCATTCTGCGCGACTTGCAAGACATGGACTACCGGGAAATTGCCATGGTACTGCGGGTCCCAGAAGGGACGGTGAAGTCACGAATCAATCGGGGACGAGGGGAACTTGCAAGGCTGCTTCAACGTACTTATAGGCAGGTGATGTGATGCCAGGCGAGAGCAAAAACGGTATGCAGTGCGCTGAATTTGAAGCTTTGTTGAGCGATGCTCTGGATCAGGTGCTGAGCCGAGCGAAGCTGGAAAGCTTCCACGCGCATGCCCGCGTGTGCCCGGTGTGCGGTCCGTTGTTCTCCGAGGCCGAAGCGGGGCAGCATTGGTTGAAGTCGCTGAAGGAAGTGGAAGCGCCAGCCAACCTGGTGAACAATATCCTGGCTGACACGGTCGGGCTACAGACAGGACGCTTAACGGCGAAGGATCTTGGGCCTTCGTGGATGGAGCGCGTGCGGGAGGTGGTTGGTTCATGGTTCGAGCCTGTGGTCGGGGTAGTGCGGCAGCCACGGTTTGCGATGTCGTTCGGCATGGCATTCTTCTCTATCTCGGTGGCGATGAGCGTCGCCGGAGTTAAGGCGAGTGACCTGAAGCATGTGGATTTGAGGCCGAGTGCGGTGATGCGGGCGTACTATCTGACCTCCGGTCGGGTGGTGAAGTATTACGAGAACATCCGCTTCGTGTATGAAATCGAGTCGCGGATGCGCGAACTGAAGAAGGCGACGACTCCAGCAGAGCCGCCGCCGCCGAAAGACAGCAATCACAAAAACAACACAAGTGGACAACCGGAACAGAGGCAGGAGAGAAATTACAGCCGGGACGAGAACCAGCCGGTGCTAGCGTATGCACCTGAAGCTCCGAGTGTCGTGATGGTGACCACGAACAGGAGGTACGTATGAACTGCGCCAACCACACCGATATGTCGGCGGTGGCGTTTTGCCGCACATGCGGGAAGCCGCTGTGCGCCAATTGCACGCGAGACGTGCGGGGAGTGATTTACTGCGAAAATTGCCTTGCGGCAAGGCTGGAAGGGACCACACCTCCAGCGCCAGCGTATGTTCCACCGACAACGAGCGCTCCAGCTGCCGGCTTCGCTCCTGTAAATACGGGTCGGCCAACGACGCCCCCAGTGACTCCATACTCGGCGAGTGGACCGAATCCAGCGGTGGCCGGGATTCTTGCCGGATTCTTCCCTTTCGGCGTGGGGGCCGTGTACACGTCGCAATATGCCAAGGGATTGGCGCACCTGATCATCTTCACCCTGTTGGTGTGGGGCGAAAGCGCCGTCAATACCAGTGGCTTGCACACGCTTCTGGGACTGGGAATTGCGTTCTTTTACGTTTATCAAATTATTGATTCGGTTCGTTCCGCCCATGCCCTGCAACGCGGTCAAACTCCGCCGGATCCGTTTGGCCTGGCGCAGGCCTTTGGTGGGGGAGAAAGGGTCGACACGTCGAAAGTTCCCGTCGGGGCCGTCATACTCATCGCCCTGGGAGCGCTGTTCCTGCTGCACACATTGGGCTGGGCGGAGTTCGGCCTGGAACGATATTGGCCGCTAATCCTGATCGGCCTGGGTATTTGGCTATTCTTACGGAGATGGGGCCTGGTAGGAGACTACCGGCCGGACTGCGACCGTTGCCGCACCCGGAACCTGATGGGACCCGCGATGTTGTTGACCTTCGGCATTATTTTCGAATTGCAGGCGGTGGGCGTTGCGGACCTGGATCGCACTTGGCCGATCATTCTGTTGGTCGTTGGCGTCGTGAAGCTGGTACAGAGCAACGCATCTACGATTGGCCACGTGGACTACGTGCCTCCGTCTCCCGGAACTACGGGAGGAAGCATGCCGCCCGCAAATCCGCCGCAATCTCCGGTCGAGCCTGCATCCGGTGAGGTGAGAAATGTCTAGCCCAGCGCTCACTCCGAGACCGAGGCGCTCGCTGGCGGGCCCCGTTGTGCTGATTATCCTGGGAGTGGTTTTCCTCCTCGGCACCATGGGCGTGCTGCGCTGGCAACACCTCGGCTATCTCTTCGCACGCTTCTGGCCGGTGCTGCTGATCGTCTGGGGGATTATCAAGCTGCTGGAATATCAGCGAGCACAGCGGGAAGGGACGCGTCCCGCGGGAATTGGAGCCGGCGGCATATTGCTGCTCGTCATCCTGATCGTCATGGGGTTGTCAGCTACACAGGCCAGCCACGTGAATTGGGGGGCGCTGCGGGACCAGGTCGACATTGACGACAGCGATTTCAATTGGTTCGGCAATACCTACGACTATACGGACACACTGGCTCAGGATTTTCCCCCCGGGGCGAGCCTTAAGGTGGTTGACGATCACGGCGGGGTAAACGTTACCGTTTCGAATGACGCGAAGATTAATGTGAGTGTGCGCAAGAAAATCGGCGCTGAGAACCAGGAGACCGCGAACAAATACAACGAATCCACCAAGCCGCAGATCACGGTCAGCGGCAACGTCGTCACTCTGAATGCCAACACAGGTGCGGCGGGAGATCATTCTGTTGCCGTAGACCTCGACGTGTCCATTCCGCGGAAAGCCGCACTTTCAATCTCGTCGCGCCGTGGCGATGTGAACGTTACCGGGAGGGACGGCAATCTGAATATCTCGAACCAGCATGGCGACATCGCTCTTTCCGATGTGAATGGCGATGCATCCCTGCAACTGGATCACAGCTCTTTACACGCCGACAACATTGCTGGGGACGTATCGATTGACGGGCGCGCCAACGAAGTCGCGCTCAACGACATCAAGGGCGCGGCACACCTGAGTGGCGAGTTCATGGAGAGCGTCAAGCTCTCGAGAATCGGCAAGGCGGTGACCTTCAAGTCATCGAGGACGGACATGGAATTTACGAAGCTGGATGGCGATCTCGACCTGGATTCCGGGGATCTCCGCGCTAGCCGAGTCGCCGGCCCAGTGCGCGTAACAACCCGTTCGAAAGACATCCGGCTGGAAGATGTAAGCGGCGAGGTCCGAGTCACCGACGAAAACGGATCCGTTGAACTGCAAATGGCCTCGCTGGGGAATGTTCAGATAGAGAATCGGAAGGGAGACGTGCAGGTGACCGTGCCGGTGAAGGCTGGGTTTCAAGTTGATGCACGCGCCCGGGATGGGGAAATCCAGTCAGAATTCGATGAGATCAACATCGATACCAAGCACGACTGGACAACAGCAACGGGAACGGTGGGGAACGGCGGGCCCAAGGTGCTGATCACGAATGAACACGGCAGCGTGGAGTTGCGGAAAGGATCGTCGGTAGCCGAGGCGCCCGAAGCGCCGAGCGCTCCCAGTGGTCCAAAGGCGCCACACATCAAAGCAAAGCCGGTGCAACCCACCGAGAATTAAGCATGAGTTCAACCGCTATTGCGAGCGCGTAGCGAGCTTCTGTTTCACCAACTCTTCGATTCGGCTCAAGACATCTTCTTCGGACATTTTGGTGGAATCGAGTATCGCTGCGTCGGGCGCCGGGACGAGCGGTGAGTTGGCGCGGGTGCGGTCGCGACGGTCGCGTTCGCGTAGATCGGCCGCCATCTCTTGGGCCGACGGCCCTTTGATTTTTTGTTGATCGATGCGGCGCTGCTCGCGCACGACGGGATCAGCATCGAGAAAAATCTTCAGATCGGCATCCGGGAAGACCTTAGTGGCAATGTCCCGCCCTTCCATCACCACGCCACCCCCGATGCCCATCTCGCGCTGGCGGGCGACCATCCACTCGCGCACCCGGGGATGGATGGACACGCGCGAGGCTGCTTCACTGACATCACGTTCGCGGATGCGTGAAGAGATGTCTTTGCGGTCCAAAAGGACGCGGTTCCCACCCAAGCTAGGCTCTAATTGAATACGCGAATTATGGGCCAGCTTTAAAAGCGCGGCTTCGTCGTCGAAGGAGATGTCCCATTCAATGGCCTTTAGAGCGAGTGCCCGGTACATGGCACCGCTCTCGAGATTCACGTAGCCAAGTTTGCGGGCCAGGCGGGAGGCGATTGTGCTCTTGCCTGCCCCGGCAGGGCCGTCTATGGCAATGATGAGCTTCCGGGAGGATGTTTCGTTCATTTAGAAGCTAATGATTGTACATGGCGAGTGATTGAGTGATGCGGGAATGCGTTCGGGTGTGACCCTGAGACAGGATGACGCAGGTATGACATGCGGCGCGATTTCCCGCCACATGACTCGCTGCACACTAGCGGCGGCTTGTCCGTTCAGCCCATCGGCTGGGACGACGGCGCGGTCGCGCTTCGGGAACTGGACGGTTGATCGTGGAAGCGTTGGGAGAAAATGCGGGCTTCTCCTGAGTGATTTCAAGCAGCGTGCGGTGGCCGATGCGGGCGAAGCTGAGTTCCCGGGCCGACAGCAGAGCTTTGATCGCATCTCGAATCTTGGAGCGCGATATAAGATTGCCAAAGAAGTTTTCAACCTCGCCAGGTTCCCCGGCGACAACGGAATCAAGGTATTTCGAAATGAGCGCAGTGAGCGCTTCCGGAACTGAAAGGTTAATAGCTTCACGCACGACATCGGGGGACCAGCGGTAAAGGACGTCCCAGGAAGCCCCTTCGGTCGCGCTGTAGTCGACGCGAGTGATGCGCAGCCTGGACCACAGGTCGTTCAGAGCGCGATCGAGCGCCACGGTCGAAATTTCGCCACCCAGCGTATGCCGCAGCTTCTGCTTCGACAAAGGACCGGAGCGTTGGATGATAGCAAACGCGTCACACGCCAACTGCGAATACCCGGAGCGGGAACCTGGTTTGGGCGGCTGCTTGGGATTCCGCTCGCCGACCAGGGCATAGAAATAAGGAAACACCGAAGCGGCGACCAAAAAATTGTTGTTCTCGTCGAGCACATTCGCTTCATAAGCGTCGCGCTCACGCAGGAGGCGAACCATGAGCTCGCTGGCTGCTTTAGCCCGAGGATCGGCGAAAGCGTGTTGCCACGTAGGCAGGCGATCATCACTGCCTGTCCATGCCCCGACGAACGTCGGCACCAGAACCGGGGGCTTCACCGGATACATCAGGCAGAACCCGACCTCTTCGACGAATGAGCGGGCCTCGTCCAGAGTGCGCACCGGTTTGCCGTCCAAGTGCCAGCGCTCGCGCCGCAGCTGTTCGAGTTCCTGATCCGTCATATAAGCATTAAAGCACAGGGCAGGAGTCCGGCTGTCCCTAGATTCGTTTAAACGCGCGCTGGATATCTTTCATGGAATAGCGCAGTACGACGGGTCTGCCGTGGGGACAAGACATGGGGCAGTCGGTCTTGGCAAGTTCAGTGAGCAGCCACTCCATTTTTTTGGGTTCGAGAGGCATGTTGACCTTAATGGCGGCATGACATGCAATCGATGCCGCAATCCGGTTGCTCACCGCTTCCATGTTGAGCTTCTGCTCCTCGCGTAGCAACTGATCCAGCAATTCGTGCAGCATCTTCTCTAGGCTGGCGGCCTCAACTCCGGCGGGCGCCACCTTAATGGCGACGGAGCGGGACCCGAAAGGCTCGGCCTCGAAGCCGTTGCGGGTTAGCTCGTCGGAGATTTCGGCGAACACCGATTTCTGTGCCGGAGTAAGTTCCAGGATGATGGGCATTAACAAACGCTGGCTCTCAACGCCACGCGCGGCACGTTGCTTCTGAACTCGTTCGAAGAGGACGCGCTCGTGTGCGACATGTTGATCAATAATCCACAGGCCTTCCGGGTTCACCGCCAGGATGAATGAGTCGCGGATCTGTCCCAGAGGCTTGAGGGAAGCGAGCGAAAATGAGAGTTCGCCCGAGGGCGCGGGCTCATCGGGAATCTCGGGGGCGCAGCCGTGGTCGGCAACTACAGCTGCGCGTGCCAGGCCCACTGCGGCATTGGCGCTTACTTCGATTCCCCCCTGAAACTGCAATCTCCCAGTCATGGGGGGCGGCACCGGCGCCTGCAAAGAAAATCCGCCGATCGCCGGAGGTTCGTACAAAGCGCGCCAAGCACCGGAAGCATGGATCGCAGCCGGACGTGCGCCGGGCGTCAACGAGGGGCTCGCGGTAGGGCGAGCATGGATCTCCGTTGTGAATTGCGGAACTGGCCGAGCTTTCATCAGCGCCGCACGAACGGAGTCGCGCACAAAGTCATGGACCACCGTCTGCTGGCGAAAGCGTACTTCGGTCTTGGAAGGATGAACGTTGACGTCGACTTCTTCGCTGGGAAGCTCGAGGAAGAGCAGCACCACGGGATAGACCCTCGGAGGAATGATGTTGCGATAAGCCTCAGTGAAAGCATGTTGCACGAGGCGGTCGCGAGTAAGGCGGCCGTTCACGAAGACATAGATGGAGCTGCGGTTGAGCTTCTGGATCTCGGGTTTGGAAATAAAACCGTGAAGCCGAAGTTCTCCCGGCGACGACGGCCTCTCATTTGTGTCTTGTCGACGCCAGGAAGGAGGTTGGGGCAGTCCGATTCTTTCCAGAGGCTGCACCGCTGCGAGCGGAATCAACTGGTCGAGCGTTTCCTTGCCGAAAACCTGGTAGACCCGTTCACTATAGCTGGGCACAGGATGCGCCACCAAAATGGCATTAGTCGCGGAGTGCAATTGGAAGTGCTTGTCGGGATGCGCCAGCGCGTAATGGGTAACCAGGGACGCGACATGCGAAAGCTCGGTGGATTCGGACTTAAGGAATTTTTTTCGTGCGGGAGTATTGAAAAACAGATCCCGCACGGTGACCGAAGTTCCCTGCGGAAGGCCGGCTTCTTCCACCTTGAAAATTTTGCCGCCGTTGATTTCAATCACTGTTCCCGAGGATTCCTCGGCGGCACGCGTCTCCAGATGCAGTCGAGAAACCGAGGCGATGGATGGCAGCGCTTCGCCTCGGAATCCCAGGGTGGCGACGGACAGAAGGTCTTCAGCATTCCTTAGCTTTGACGTTGCATGCCGCTCGAAGGCCAACAGGGCGTCGTCACGAACCATGCCGCAACCGTCATCGGTGATCTGGATCAGCTTTTTTCCCCCGGCCTCGACCTGCACCTTGATTCGCGTGGAACCGGCGTCCAGGGCGTTTTCCAGGAGTTCCTTCACGACCGAAGCCGGACGCTCCACCACTTCGCCGGCGGCGATTTTGTTGGCGACCTGCTCGGAAAGAACGTGGATTCGGCCCATAGGTAAGAGTTAAGGCGAAAGTCGATTTTATCGGAATAGTCTGCGTGGAACCGAAAATCTGTGATCTCCAGAAGCGCGTCGCAGCAGGCGAAGTAATCTTGTGGAGTTCGAAAACCATCCGCCGTCCTGTCCTTGCCTGCTTCCTCGGGTGTTCACATTAGCGAGATTGTCTTTCTGCGTTTGCTACAAGGAAACGGTGTTATACTCCGTCCGTTTTTCCTTCCAGTCTCCGCTGCAAGCCAAATTCGGCTTCTGGGTTGGTGTTTCATGGCAGTGCTGCATCTCCGCTCTTCAAGATTCAATAAGCTTTCTCTCCGGCCATGTGTGCAGGTGCTTGGCGTCATGCTTATCACTACGGCCGTCCTGTGTTCGCCTCCGCGCGTGCGCGCTGAGAATGAAGAAGCAGCCGAACCTGCGCCGGAGACCGCCGTTGATGCTTCGCCAAGCGCCGCTCACATCGATAAACAATCGAAGAAGTTTGCAGAGAAATATGAGGTCAGCCGGATAGGCCAACGTGATATCGGGAAGGGCCTGAACTTCTATTCCCTCGAAGCGGAACGGGCGTTAGGTCAGAAAATTGCGGACCGGATAGAACAAAGAACCCATTTCATTCATGATCGCGCGGTGATCGATTACGTCACGCAATTGGGCCAGCGGCTGGTGCGCCACTCGGACGCGCAGGTTCCTTTTACCATTCGCATCATCGATTCGCGCGACCTGAACATTTTCTCATTGCCCGGCGGCTTCCTTTACCTGGACAGCGGATTAATCCAGGCGGTGGACAGCGAAGCGGAACTGGCCAGCCTGATGGCACATGAGATCGCGCATGTTGCAGCGCGGCACGCGACCAGGCAACGAACGCGCATGAACGTGTGGAAAGGTCTCACGATGCTGGCATACGTCGGGGGCCCGGCAGGCTTCGCGGTAGGCGAACTGGCGGGACTGGGGGTGCCGCTTGAATTCAAAAAGATGAGCCGTGACGCGGAGACCGAAGCGGACCTGTTGGGGCTGGAATACGAATACGACGCTGGCTACGATCCTGAAGCGTTCGTGGACTACATGGAAAAGTTGCAGGTGCGGGAACAGCAAATGCCGAAGCTATTCCGCAAGGCGTACACGTCTCCCTTTATGCGGGCCTTTTCTCCGTACCCGATGACCTCGGATCGGATCAAGCACGCACAGGAGGCCATTACGGCCCTGCTTCCGGCGAAGAAAGAATACATCGTGGACTCCAATGACTTCGAAGATGCGAAGAGCAGGATCAACCATCTTTCTGACGACCGTGGGACGTCGGTTGACGGAAAGCCGGTTCTGCGGCGACATCTTTCGGGTGCTTCGATCCCGGGCAAGGACGGCAAGTCAAAAAGCGATGGTAGCGATAACGGGCCAGTTCTGCACCGGCCGTGGACCTCATGGAAAGATGCTGCCAGCGGAATCCTGATCAAGTGAACGTGGTTCTTACAAACCGGACCTAGGGGCCAGATACTTGCGCCAACGCGATTTCGGCCTTGGGATAACGCTTGCGAGCCGCTCGGCGCATCCAGTACTGCGCCTTGCGGCGGTCGACTTGAACTCCGTCGCCGGTGTTATATCGTAAAGCGAGATTATATTGCGCCGCTGGAATTCCCGCCGCGGCTGCCCTCGAAACCCACTCTGCTGCCTTTTTACAATTCTGCGGGATAAAATGGCCAGTTTCGTAAGCCATGGCCAATACCATGGCGGAGGCATCATCTCCGTATTGAGCGCTCCTCTGTAGAGACTTGATTTCAAAGGGGCTGAGCGCCCGCACCCGGGCCAGGCTGGCCGAATCAGTAATGCGCGCGTGGCTGAGCGGCAGGGACTCGCTGTGGCGGCCCGGCCGCAGGATTGCATGAGGAGAAGTGCGAACTGCCGTCTGAACCTGCGTCGAAACAGGCGGCGGCGCGAGCGTGTCGCTGCTGACGCGCTCGCTGGCCTGCACTACCGAAACTGCCGGCAGCGCTGCGCCTTCGGAAAGGCTCACCGTAGCTGCCGAGTTAGTTTCGAAATGCGCCACAGCCGGCGTGATTTGCGGCGTAGTTTCGGCCTGAGGAACTCCCGTCTTGCGAGGCACGGCTTGCCAGACCAGCAGACCCGCGGTGGCGATCAGAAGGAACGCGGGAGCGGTTAGCGGCAAAACGCGCCGTCCGGTGTTCAACACGTTCAGGGCATCCGAAGTGAAGCGAACAACAATTCTGAATTTGCGCGTGGCATGAGCCCGTTCGCGTGCATGAAGCAGCGATGAGGTCAACCACTCCCTCGCGCCACTCTGAAGAGCGGTTAGGTGCACCCTGGCGAGGGTGTCGGCAACGTTCGATCGGATTTTTTTTGCCAGTGATCCTGCCAGTTCGTGCGACCGCCGAAGAAATGCTGCTGTAGGCCCCACGGCTCCCGTTGATACAGGCGCGCTGAGTGATGGGTCAGCGGCATCGTCACCGAGGGGGGACGCCGTGACCGCAGCTTCATTCGCTGCGGGCTGGCAAGCAACAGAATCGTCCAGGGGCGCGGGCGCGGGAATGGGTTCAGCGGCCGTTGCCCGCAGTTCTTCTTCCCGGGCGCACTGCAATACGTAAGCAGCAGCAATCAGTTGTTCGAAAGAGAGTGGATCAAGGATAAATTGCCGGCTCGCAGACTGAGTCATGGAATTGCTCGTGATGCGCCGCAGCGCTGATTCACTCGGCCCGGTCGATCACAGGAACACCCCACAAGCACGAACAAACCATTGTACCCCTACGAAGTGCAGGTAGGAATGCAGGAGTCTGGATCGTTAATGGCTAGTTGGCAGGTGGTGGCTAGTTATTACGCACCAACCGTAGCCAGCAGTTTCACGAAAGCACTGGAGTGCAACTGTGTTCCGACAGTTGAGCGAAGTCCGGAAGGCGGGCGGGCCAGGCACCGCGATCTGCTATCCCGACCCCGGCGCGTTGTTCTGCGCGTGTGAAATAGGGGGAGGGCTAGCCCGCAAAACAGGTCAAGACGGCCAGGCGGTAAGCGTATCGCGACAAACACTGGGTAACTTGCGGAGCAGTGTCAGTCACACCGACAGTCTAGGCTTGTCCGACAAAGAAACAAGTTACCAGTGTGACTCAGTGAGAATACCGCTGGCGACGGCTTGCTGCGGCGTTCACGGCCTTTTTTGTCTGTGGCGGAATTCGGGCCCCGGCCGTTACTTCGGTAACTGGGCGTGAAGCACGCCTATTTCGCGTTTTTGGCCGATGGAACAAGGCAGGGGCGGCCACAAACATGCGCGCTGCATGGAAGGCGTTCTCGACGATCCCGGGCACTGGCTTTGTCGCGTCCAGCTTTGTCCTGGTGTTCGCGTTTGGGTGCCTAGTCAATGCAGCCGTGGGTCAACTCGCAACCGATTGGCAGGTTGAGGTACGACAGAAGGTGGAAAGCCATCAACTCGATGTCGCGCTCGAGTTGGTCCAAGTGCGGTTGAGCCGTGCTGCGGATGACCTGGAAGCGCAGGGGTGGCGTGCCCGAATTCTCGCTTGGCAGGGCCACTGGCAAGACGCGGAAGCTGATTACCGATGCGTGCTCGGCCGCGTTCCCGGCGATGTCGACATGCTGACCGGTTTGGCGGACGTGTTGATGTGGCAGGGGAGAACCAAGGAAGCGCTGGCGATAATCGAGCAAGCCCGTAATCTGCGACCGACAGCACCGGAAATCCTATCGCGGCGGGCACATATCCTCCACGCCGTAGGAGAGCCTTCGCTAGCCCGCCGGCAATATCGAGAAATCCTTCCCCTTGATCCGCAAAATGCCGAAGCAAGACGAGAACTCGCGGGCTTGTCTGAAGAAACCCATCACGAGCTGCGCATTGGAACTGACATTGACACCTTCAACTACGCCGATGCGGCACAAGCGCAGTCCGTTCTGTTGACTTCGCGGTGGACACCGCGCTGGTCAACCGCGATTGGAGCGGATTTCTACCAGCGCTTCGGACAAAACGCGGGCAAATTCCAGGCGAGCGGCTCCTGGCGGTTTACAGAGCATGACTGGCTGACGGCAGGCGGCGCGGCCGGACACGACAATGCGGTCATTCCGAAGCGAGAAGCGTCTTTCGAATACGGGCACGGTCTGAAGATCGTCAATCGAATGATCAAAGGCCTGGAAGTTTCATACCGGCAGCGCTGGTTGTGGTACCAGGGTGCCCACGTGCTCACGGTGGGAGCGACCCAGCTCTACTATTTGCCGAAAGGTTGGATGTGGGCTCTTACCGTCACAGGCGCGCGCAGCGGTTTCAGTAATGCCGGGATCGAGTGGGTCCCCTCCGGATCAACGCGGCTCATGGTTCCTTTAGCGGCGCGGTGGTCGGGCAATCTGACGTTTGCTGTCGGCACGGAAAACTTTGCGCAGGCCGAGCAGATCGGACGATTTTCCGCCCGCAGCTACGGCGGCGGGTTGAAGTATCGCATTAGCCACAAGCAGGACATCGCCGGTTACGTAGCGGTCCAGGATCGGACCCATGGACGCACGGAGAACAGTTACGGGCTGAGCTATGGATGTCGCTTCTAGATTCGGGCCCGAGCTCGGCATCGCCCGCCTGCTGCTGGAAGCAATCTCGTTTTCCCTTCTCGGCATTCTCCTGCTGATCGGCTTCATCGTCCTTCGGCGCTGGTATCGCGGGCGCTACTTCCGCAGGCTCAATGAACATACTTTCCAGATCCGCTCGCAATGGGAGGGTGTTGTCAATGGCCGGGTGCCGGCACGAAGCTGGCGGTTGAACCGGCTGGATTGCGAAATTGTCGAAAGCATTCTTCTCGACACCATTGAGGTGGCAACCCCGGAGCAACTGCCGCCGCTTTTGAACTGCCTGCGCAGTAGTGGATTGCTCGATCTCCGCATTCACCAGGCGCGGACCACTCTTGGCTGGAAACGCCGCGCAGCGCTGGTCGCGCTTGGCCGAACCCGCGCGCCAGAGGCGATTCCCGCCTTGGCGGAAGCTTTGGAAGCACCAAGCGAAGAAACCCGGATCGCCGCCGTGCGGGGCCTCGGCCGTACGGGTTTGCTGGAAGCCGCCACCCCGATTCTCGATCACCTGCTCGAAAGTCCATTGCATATTCCTGAACACGCAGTGAAGAACGCGCTCGCGAGTTGCTGCCAGAATTTTCCGACGATCCTGCTGCGATACCTGAGCGACGCCCGAGGCCCAAACCGCGAGCTCCTGGCGCGAGTCTTGGGAGAGCTGGCGACCGCTGACCTGGGCGAAGACTTGATCGTGCTTGCAACCGACGCAGCTCCCGAGGTTCGCGCCTCCGCCGCACGCGCCTTGGGCAACGCGCAACCGTCGTTCGCATTGCCCGTCCTCTCGGTTCTTATCAGAGACAAGGAATGGTTTGTCCGGCTTCGCGCAGTGGTCGCGCTGGCCTCGATCGATCACAGCACCCGCATCCGGCCACTGTTGCATGCGCTGTGCGACACCAACCGCTACGTTCGGCAGCGGGCGGCCTGGGCGCTCACCAGCGTGGGCACCAATCTCGATCACATTCTCGCGCAGGTGGTCGAGACTCAGGACAATTACGCTCTGCAGGCCTTCATCTCTGAACTGGAGCGATCAGGAGCGATCGCCGAGGTCGTCGACGCACTGGAGCAGCACTGTGAGGATTCGGCCGGGAGAATTCTTCTGCAGGCACTCAGCGCGGGCCAGCAAAACATGGAATTGGCCAGCAAGTCATCGACAGCGGCAATCGCCGGGGTGACCTGATGCGATCGTTGCTCGAAATCTCCAACCAGAGTCTTTTTGTCTACTACCTGGTTTCGAACCTCATTTATCTGTTACTGCTGATCACCGCCATTTACCGCAACACCTGGCACCGGCACCGGCTGGCTAGTCTGCGCCTGGAGCAGGTCAAGATGTCGCCATTTACTCCCCCGGTTACGCTAATCGTTCCCGCGCATAATGAAGAAGCCTTTATTGTGCACAGCGTCCAGGCACTGCTCTCGCTCGATTATCCCAGCCTGGAACTGGTGGTGGTGAATGACGGTTCGCGTGACCGCACACTGGCAGAACTGAAAAGCGCTTTTCAACTCCGCCCCACACGACTGCTCTACATTCCTGAGATCATTTCCGCGCCGGTGCACGGCATTTACAAAAGTATTATCGAACCGCGTCTGCTCGTGCTGGACAAAGACTCCGCGGGAAGCAAAGCGGATGCCGTTAATGCCGGCCTGAATGCCGCATCAAGTCCATATGTCTGCGTGGTTGACGCCGACTCCATCCTGGAAAAAGATTCGATCCTGCGTATCATGGCCGGCGTGTTCTCTGAGCCAGACCGGGTTGTGGCCGTCGGCGGGATCGTGCGCGTGTTGAACGGATGCGGAGTATTCAAGGGCGAATTGCGGCAAGTTAAATTGCCGCGCCGCAGCATAGAGATCATGCAGGTGATTGAATACCTGCGCGCCTTTCTGATTGGGCGCGAAGCCTGGGCGCAATTCAATGCACTGCCGATCATATCGGGGGCATTCGGAATTTTCCGCACCGACCTGGTTCGAAAAATCAAGGGCTACCGCACTCATGCCATCGGAGAGGATTTCGACCTGGTGGTGCGCCTGCACCGGTACATGCAGGAACAAAGCAAGGACTACCACATCAACTTTATTCCCGACCCCACTTGCTGGACTGAGGTGCCGGGTGACCTGCGATCTCTGGCGAGACAACGGGCGCGGTGGCACAAGGGGCTGCTGGATACTCTCTGGCCCAACCGCGACATGCTTTTTCGACGTCGCTACGGACGGGTGGGAAGCCTCATTCTTCCATACATGTGGATCTTTGAATTTTTTGCCCCCGTGATCGAGCTGATCGGATACTCCACCATGATCGTGGCCGCGGTGACAGGCCTTCTGAGCCGCGAGTTTTTTGTGCTGTTTCTGCTTTATGGATATGCATTCGCGACATTGATCTCCATTGGCTCGGTGCTACTCGAGGAGATGACATATCGTCGTTATAGCGACTGGCGCGAGGTGGCGCATTTGCTCCTGTACTGCCTGTTCGAGCACTTCCCCTACCGGCAGTTTACGCTTATGTGGAGGCTTCAAGGGATCTGGCAATACATGCGAGGAGACTTCAGGTGGCGGGAAATGAAGCGCACGGGGATGTCTTCGGCAGCAGGGTAGCGCCTGAAGCAATGCAAACCTGAGTTCGCAAATGCTGCGCGAGTCAGGAAATTGAAAAAAAAGCCGCCGTGCGGCGGCTCTTAACACGGCAATGCAGATATTTACTGAGTTACGCTGCCGCCATCTCGAACGGCTCATCGTAGCTGCCGCCATAAATCGATGGCACTTTCGCTCCCATAGGACGTAGATAGGTGGCCAGCGCGCCGCGGTGATGGATACAGTGGTTGTTGAGGAACCCAAGATAGAACACCGCGGGAAAGTTGAAAGTCCCGAAAAAGCTGATGGGCGTGAGCAGTTGCTCGGGAGTCATGGCGCGCACTCGCGCCGATGCCCGCTTGTAGTTCTCGTCGTACCACTGAACCAGTTCGGCAACGGTCTTATTCTTTACCGGGTCGTCGGACTCCTCCATATTGAACTTGCCATCTGCGATCCCGTCCAGGAACCAGACATCCGTGCTCGCGATGTGACACGCAAGTTCCCACGCTGTGCGCGCGTTGGAGTCGGGACGGTAATCGCGCTTGCCTTCGGGAATGGCGGCGAGAACTTTCTTCGTGGTATTGACTTCATTGTCGAAGCCCTGCAGCAGGACTTCGCGATAGCCAATGGCAAAATCGGGTGTAAGGCCGGGCTGTGCTGTGGCCATAAAACCTCCTCAGAATGTTATGTGTTGCGGGCAAAAAGCAATAGGGACGCTCGATTGAGCGTCCCCACTGTATTCCAAGCGGAAGCGAAAATCAAACGCCCACTGGATGTTTGCTGCGCACGGGAACCGGCGTGAGCCAGCCGAATTTGTCGGGCTTCTGACCGCGGATGATGCCATAGAACTCCGCCTGAATCGCCTTGGTGACGGGGCCTGCAACGCCGTTGCCTACGCTGATCTTGTCGACCGAGCGGACAGGAGTGATTTCGGCCGCGGTGCCGGTGAAGAAGACTTCGTCGGCAAGGTACAGCATCTCGCGGGGAATGCCCTGCTCCACGACGGGAAGCTTTAAGTCGCGAGCTATGCGCAGGACGGAATCGCGCGTAATCCCCGGAAGAACCGAGTTGCCCAGCGGAGCGGTTTGCAGAACGCCGTTGCGGACGACGAACAGGTTTTCGCCGGAGCCCTCGCTGACGTAGCCGTTGGCGTCGAGCGCGATGCCTTCCACATAACCGTTAAGAATGGCTTCCATCTTAATCAGCTGCGAATTCATGTAATTGGCGCCCGATTTCGCCATGGCGGGCAGAGTGTTCGGGGCGATGCGCGTCCAGGAGGAAACGCAGACATCGACGCCTTGCTCAGCATCGCTGCCGAGATATTTGCCCCAGGGATAATTGCAGATATAGACCTCGGTAGGCGAATTGAATGGATTTACTCCCGCTTCGCCGTAACCCCGGAGAATGATCGGCCGGATGTAGCAAGGCCAGACGCTATTGTCGCGGACCAGTTCCAGCATGCCCTGGATGATCTCATCGCGCGTAAAGTCAACGTCGATGCGGTAGATTTTGGCGGAATCGAGCAGGCGCTGAATGTGTTCCTTGGCGCGGAAAATGGCCGGGCCGCTCGGCAATTCGTAGCAGCGAACGCCTTCGAATACTGAAGAGCCGTAGTTCACAACGTGAGACATCACATGGATCTGGGCGGCATCCCAGCCTACGAACTTGCCGTTGTGCCAGACCTTTTCCGTTTTCTGAATCGCCATGGGCGCTCCTTTTACTCTGAACTTCCTACAGATTCACAGGTGCGGCTGGGGGTTTCTTACTGCGATGTCAAAATCTGTCCGGGGCAGGGTCCAAACTGACGCCATTATAACTGAGCAAGCCGGCTGGGGAATGCCACTTTTGGGCGAGGTGCACTAACGGCGCGTGACGGGAGCGGTAATCGCGACCTGAAGTGGCGGACGGGAAATTGCCTTCCAGGACATTGCTGGCGCAAGCTGGACGAACTCGTGCAGCGGACTGCGGCCGTCCTTAATGGGCGGCCGGATCTGATTTTGGCGATGCGGAAGTGAGTTGCGCCTGAATAAAGGTGGCGACCTCATCTCCACGGAAATATTGGCCTTTGCTGCCGCGCATCTCCGGCATAGCAGCGTAGGGCTTGCTGTAGTCGTTATTGGCGTTCCAGAAGAGGAACCCTACGCCGCCCTTATTCTTCGCGACCAGGACCTGGGTTTCGATGTACTTGGGCGAGTAAGTCCTGGTTCTCCAGCCAAAAGCTTGCAGCCACGGGCGGATCACCACCCCGCTGCCCTTTGTAATGAACTCAAAGCGGTCCATGGATTCGCCAATAAAGTGCTCGGGCGCGTCTCCCGGGTGCTCGTAGCCATCCATCCCAAAGAAATGAGACGGATAAATCATCGGCGAGAGCACGTCGCAGAATTTTGCCATACCCACAATGTCCTGCCCGGTGTGCGCCAGGTCAACCGGGCGCTGCCAGGCCATGACGCCGAAGACATCCAGAGAGAGCAGGACGCCGGACGGATGTATCTGGCTATAGGCGCGGTCGAGGAAGTGCGTGATGACGTCGGTGCGCTTCCAGTCCGGGTGCTCGGTTTGAAAGGCAAAGCTGGCGTCCTTCTGGTCGCCTTCCGCGGGGAAGCGGACATAATCGAACTGGACTTCATCGACTCCGGATTCTGCAGCTTTTTTGGCCAGAGCGATGTCGAACTCCTGAACTTTGGAGTTGGAGGGATCGGTCCAGACCAGCTTTCCGTTTTCACGCCAGGGCTGGTCGGTACGGCGTGATTTCACAGCCAGTTCGGGATGAGTGGTAACCATGCGCTCATCGCGGAAAATAGCGATGCGGGCGATAGCGTGCATGCCTTGCGAGTGCACAAAACGGCTCAGCTTCGGCAGGTCGGAAATGTAGGGATGGTGGCCGGCTGAATTCAGCGGATGATCGAAGGGGATGTTTACAATCCCGTCGCTATCTTTCACGTCAAAAACGACGGCATTACCGCCCAGCTCGCGCCAGTGACGCATGATACGGAGACCGTGTTCACTGCTGGCCATAACCCCCGTCAGGTACACGGCACGGACCTCGAAATCGCGAGGAACGGGAATGGATCGTTCAACGATAGGACCATCGAGAATACCGGGGATGATGAGCGATTCGCCGGCTTTCAGCAAATTGCTTGTGCGGCCAATGTTGGTCTTGCGAATGGCGTCCGCCAACTCCGCAGAGTTCATATAGGAAGTTTTCTTCACGAACTGGCGTGCCACTGAAGGGATGCTGTCCCCGCGCTTGGCGACATAGAGCGCCGATCCGGGCGGGACGACAGGCTGTAAAGCAGCCGCAGAGGGGGCATTCATGGGCTTGTCAGAGGTGGAGGCGGGCACCAGTTGCGGTGCGGCCTTCGCCTGGGTCTCCGCAGATCCGGACTTCGAGAAGCATGCGAGCAGACACAAGCCCATGCAAGAAACTGCAAACGTGAAAAGCACCCTGGCACGAAACAAAGATCCCTCCGCAAAGAGAAGCCGTCGAGCGAATGTCGAACTTTCGTCTCATAGTAAGATTCAGGAACTCTGGGTGAAAGTTACTTACGGCCCCGGCCACTCGCTACTGTTATTCCTGTAAGCTGACCCAGCAAAGGTCCTGAATGCGCAAATTATTTCTCCTCAATTCAGGACGGAGTGTTTCCCGGCTGGAAACTGTCGAGCTCTACCCGCATCTAATTCACCAGTCAAGAACGAGATGGGCAGCTCGAAGCGGATGGCGAGCCGCTTGCACTATTGGACGATGTTGGGAGTGACAAAAAATGTCGCTGCCCAATGGAAGCGGCTGGCAGGCTCCCTGGAAGGTAAAGGCCCAGGAAAGGCAGGGCCCCTAGAGGCTATGAGAACGAATCTTGCAACAGTACTCGACCCTACCCGGCGCAGCACAGACGCCAAGGATTTCGACAACACACTTCGCCGCAAGATCGTCGGCCAGGACCAGGCAGTTGAGAAGGTGGTGGAGATTTACCAGATGTTCCTGGCCGGTTTGAATCCGCCGGGACGTCCGGTAGGCAATCTTCTCTTTCTCGGTCCGACCGGCTCGGGAAAGACCCGCGTGGTGGAAGCCATGGCGGAGGCGATGTTCGGGGACGCGCGCGCCTGCATCAAGATTGATTGCGCGGAGTTCCAGCATTCCCACGAAATCGCGAAGTTGATCGGCTCACCTCCGGGATACCTTGGACACCGCGAGACTCATCCCCTGCTCACGCAGGAAGCGTTGAACCAGTGGCACACGGAAAAGCTGAAGCTGTCGATCCTGCTGTTCGATGAAATCGAGAAAGCCTCAGATGCGCTCTGGCAATTGCTGCTGGGCATCCTGGACAAAGGCACGCTAACGCTGGGCGACAACCGCCGCGTCGATCTCTCGCAGTGCATCATTATCATGACCTCGAACCTGGGGGCCGGCGAGATGACCAACCTGGTGGAAGGCGGGTTGGGCTTTGCCCAGAGGCCGAACGTGGTCGACGCTTCGCTGGATGAAAAAATCAACCGCACCGCGGTGGACGCCGCGCGCCGGAAATTCACGCCTGAGTTCATGAACCGCATCGACAAGGTGGTGGTCTTCCGCACGCTACGGCCGGAACATCTTCAGCAGATCCTGGAAATCGAACTCGGCATGGTGCAGCAGCGCATTCTAACCGCCGCCGGGGCGAACCAGTTCGTTTTCAACTGTACGTCGAAAGTGAAGAATTTCTTGTTGCACGAAGGCACCGATCCCAAGTACGGAGCGCGGCACTTGAAACGCGCCATCGAGCGTCACGTGGTTTTCCCGCTGGCCAACCTGGTTGCGACCAGCCAGGTAAAGTTAGGAGACTTCGTTCGCATCGACCTCAGCCCCGAGGGCCGCATGACCTTTGTCAAAGAAGCCGAAGGCGCGATGGTCCCGGTGCTGCTCGAGCGCTATGGCGCGGCAGCGGGAGCGCCGCAGGCTGTGGCACGCGCAGCTCGGCCGGTGGCTAATCGCCGCGAATTTGGCGCGGGATCGTTAGATACCAAGTAATCAGAGTTTTTGAAGAGGCAGTTGACACGTAACCGCGTGCATTCTCCTCATCGACAAGGGCGCCTGAAAAGGTGCCCTTTTTTTCGGAAAAAAGTATCTCGTCATTTCCTGATGTTGGTGGACCTCACATGTGGATGTTCGTAGCGGTGAGAGGTGGATAACATGAAAATATGCCAGGAACATTCCGAAGATATTCATTCTGTGATGTTCCAGACGCCTTACACCGGGGCCTGAACGCGCGTGCCGCTATAGCCGGCATATACCTTTTGACTATCTCCTGGAGGAAATCAAGGAAACTCCGGAGAAACCAACGTTCTCAGAGTTGCGCGAGCGTCTGCATACTCGTAAACCTCTTGCCGTGCGTTTCGACAGCGGTCGCCTGGTGCGGCAAGCCTCCCTCGAAGACTTGCGAGGGACACTCAGAATTGCACGCATCACACACAGCTTTTTGGAAGTAGTTCGCCGGAAAGGACCTGAGAGAACAGCGACTGAACCTACCCACCCTGCTTCAGTTCGGTGAGCACCTGCCTGGCTATCTCTTTGAGAGTTTCGAAAACGCCCTGCCCCTGAAAGGCGATGGCTTCAATAACCGGCTCATTCTTTTTCTTTAGTTCTTTGGACAGTGAATCCACCGGCAAAACGTTGGGCAGGTCCCGCTTGTTCAACTGCAAAACGTAGGGGATTTTGTGGAAGTCGTAGCCGTGCTCTTTCAGGTTCGACATCAGGTTGTCGAGCGCCTCGACGTTGGCGTCCATGCGCTCTTCTTGCGAGTCAGCTACGAACACGATGCCATCCACACCACGCAGAATCAGCTTGCGGCTGGCATCATAGAAAACCTGTCCGGGAACAGTGTAGAGGTGAATACGGGTCTTGAAACCGCGGACAGAGCCCAGATCGAGAGGGAGGAAATCGAAGAAGAGGGTGCGCTCCGTCTCGGTCGCCAGCGAGATCATCTTGCCCTTCTGTTGCTCGGCAGTTTTCTGATAAATGAACTGCAGATTGGTGGTTTTGCCACCCAAACCGGCGCCGTAGTAGACGATCTTGCAGTTGATCTCGCGGGCTGCAAAGTTGATGAAACTCAAGAGCTTCCTCAAAAACCTGCCGCAGGCGGTCCACGACCCGCAGACGCCTTACGGAAAATTAGCTTGTTGGTGCTGCTGGTTTTATACCATATGCGGCGGGCTCACCGGCAGGTTACCAGGGTTACTAAGGGGTCGCGGTCGGCAACTCGCCGGGTGTCAGTTAAACCTTATTTCCCCGGCGGCAGCGGGTAGTATCCGGCCTTGGCTGTGACCTTCACATTGGGACGATGGACGCGCACTTCGATATCGCGGTACTTGCTGCTGGGAGTGGCGCGGGTAGTGTATCCAAGAGTGTATTGGTTGCGAGCATCCCCCAGAGCCATAGCATAGGCCTGTTCAATGTCAGAGGCTGACAGCTCGTTGAAGACCTCTCCACCAGTCGCGTTGGCGTATTTGGGAAGGATGTCGCTGTAGCCGTAGCGGGGAAGATGGGCGAGGCGCTGCAGCTTGCCATAGCCGGGCAGAGCCGCCCCCTCAACCCCTATGGCATACACCATGATGTTATTGGATAGCAGAACTTTCATGACATCCGCGTAGCTGGCGCTGCTGCCAAGCTCACGGCCCTCGCTGATAACGAAAATCACCTTCCGGCGGTCCCGAGGACGCTTGCTCAGATCGAGGGCCGCGAGCAACATGGCATCGTTCAGGACATGCGCCTCTTTGGGCGGCGTGATCACCGGTTGCACCGGCTGATCGACCGGCACGTTGTTGATGGTAGGACCCGATGCGAGAGGTCCGGTCAGCACGGGCGGTCCATTGTTGCGCCCGCGATTGGTCTTGAGTTGATTCAGGGTGGCGGTCAGCTTCTGGTCGGCCGACGTGAATCCGCTGATGCGGCCCACAGTGCTGCTGTAGCTGTAGAGGGCAACCTCGTCATAAGGACTGAAGGCGCCTTGGAGCGCGGAGTAGGTGCGGTTCACCTTCTGCACGGCCACGTCGGGCATGCCCAGATCGACGATGACGGCGGCGGACATCACGAACGGATCGCTGGTAAAGAACTTAAGTGGCTGCCGGACGCCATCCTCGAGGACGGTAAAGTCCTTGGCCTGCAGACCGGCAACGAGACGGCCATCATTGTCCTTTACCGTGACCGGTACCTGCACGAAATTGAGGTTTACCGACAGCTTGTAGAGGTCCTGCTGCGACGTGTTGCTTTCTGGAACACTGCCCGCTGGCACGGTGGTAACTGGCGGCATTGCCGGGGGAGGGTTCGTCTCTCCTTCGGTGGGGGCGCCAGGAGTTGGCGGGTTGTTCTCCGGAGCCGAAGAACTGTCCGGAGGTGCGGGGTTTTCCGTTGGTGAATTTGGCGACGGCTGGCGATTTGGCGGCGGGGTGGGAAAGGGTTGCGCCGGGCGGGTTGCCGATGGCGCGTCGGGAATGCCCTGATCCTGTGAAGAGGAACCGGTCTGCTGTCCGTAGAGCCAGACTCCAAGCACGCAAAGCACTAAGCCCAAAAGGATAAGAAGCTTCCTGGTACTGAGTCCGGCCACGATGAATCCTCTCTCGCCGCTCTTAAGTATCCCACGATTCCACTGTCAATAGACTCGATTTGGTGCATCTAACGTTGCAAGGATAGACTAGCAAAGTTCCTCAAGAGATTTCCTGCATGCGCAAATCCTTGGCTTTTCAGGTACTAGCCCTGCCTTTACTGCTTCTGGCCGGAATGGCTGTGGGCCAGGACGCTTCCCAGCAGCGTTCCCAAAAATCGGATGACGAACAATCGATGGAAACGCTGAAGGTGAACGTGAACGTTGTCCAGTTGTTCTTCAACGTGAAGGACAAACATGGAGCGTTGATTCCCAGCCTTACGAAAAACGATTTCGACATCTTCGAGGATGGCAAGCCACAGACCATCAAGTACTTCACCGCAGAATCGAACCTGCCGTTGACATTGGGAATTCTGATCGATTCCAGCGGTAGCCAGCAGCGCGTGCTGGACATGGAAAAGGAAGTTGGAGCAGCGTTTCTGCAGGACATCCTGCGCCCCAAGGACGAGGCTTTCGTTATTAGCTTCGACGTGGACGTGGACCTGTTGCAGGACTTCACGAATTCGACGCACCTGCTGCGGACGGCGTTGAACCAGGCAAAGATCAACGCGCCGCCTTCGAGCTGCGGCGGATTGCCGGGAGCCGGCGGCGGGCCGATTCCCTGCTCCGGCAGTCCCAAGGGCACACTACTGTATGACGCCGTGTACCTCGCTTCGCATGATGAACTGGCAAAGGAAGTAGGCCGCAAGGCGATGATCATCCTGACCGACGGCGAGGATCAGGGCAGCCATTACAAGGTGAAAGATGCAGTGGAAGCGGCACAGAAAGCGGACTCCATCGCGTATGTGCTGCTCATTGCCGACCGTGGGTTTTATGGATTCGGGGGCTACTCGGGTGATCGCCAGATGAAAGAACTCACGAGCGAAACCGGGGGCCGGATGATCGAGGTGGGCAACAAAATCGAAAAGCTCAAAGATGCTTTTAACCAGATCGCGCAGGAACTGCGCAGTCAATACAACATCGGTTACACGTCAACCAATGCCAAGCTTGACGGCACCTTCCGTAAGGTTGAAATTCATCCCAAGCAGAAAGATTACAAGGTGCAGGCGCGGAGCGGGTATTACGCAATTCGGCGAGAAGCAGACTGACTAAAAACACTCCGGCGCCTCTATTTCCTAGCCGGGGATTTTGCCGGGCGATCCTTCAGGCGAAATACAAACTTCAGCCCTGACCAGACATCGTCGACGGCGCAAACCTTCACATCGACCAGACCCGCATTCAAACCAATCTCTCGGACGATATTCTCATCCAGATCCGACGCTAATCCTGAACTTTTCTTCGGCCACGAGACCCAAAGCATTCCACAAGGCGCGAGTTGGCGGCTCACTTGCGAAAAGTTCTTCTTGAGTTCTCGCTGCGAGTTCACGAAGAGAGAGATAAAGTCGAGAGACTTCTCGTCTCCACTAAGAACTTTACACGTCGCAAGCGCGGACTTCAGTTCGCCCCTGACGTTCGCTGGCATGTTCAGAAGTGCGACGCGGGCGCCGCTCTTGATGCCGAGCTTTTTCGGAAGCGGAGTGCCGGAGTAGCCTGGCATAGCTGCACCCAATGATTGCCAATCGTCAGCACCTCAAAGCCGATGGAGCCGTTTTAGCGCCGAACTACTGGGAAGGAGCGAAGTAACCGCGCCGGGCGCGGACGTGCAGTCCCTTGTGATTCTGGGCGAGAATCTCAATAGTGCGATAGCGCCCGTCAGCGGCAAAATCCGCCGGCTTGTAAGAGATGGCGTACTGGCTGCGCAACTCGTCCTGGATCTCGGCAAAAGCGTCGGCCACGTCGCGAATCTGAAACGGGAAGAATGCGCGGCCTCCGGTAGCTTCGGCAATGCGCTCCAGGACCTTGTCTCCCTGATGCTTCATCCCGCTGACATTGGTGCTGATGGTGTAGATGATCACTTCAACGCGCTGCGCCATTTCAATGGCTTCTTCGCGAGTCACGTGGCTCTGGTTATCTTCGCCATCGCTCAGAAGAATGATGGCGCGCCGTACCGGTCCAGCCTGCTGCACCTTGGCCAGTTTGTCGCGGCAAGCGTAGTAGAGAGCGTCGTACATGGCAGTGCCGCCGCCCGGACGAAGGGCACGAACTCCACGCGAGAGAGATTCTGTATTGTCGGTGAAGTCTTGGGTGACTTCGGGAGTTACGTCAAACCCAATCACGAAGGCTTTGTCGTAGCGTTGCCGAACGGTCTGGTTCAAGAACTGGATAGCCGATTCCTGCTCGAACTTGAAACGGTCACGCACCGAGTTGCTGGCGTCGATCAGTAACCCGACCTGCAGAGGAAGATCGGTCTGGCTGCTGAAACTGCGAATCTGTTCCGCGGGCTTGCGGTCATCAACCACTTTGAAGTCGTCACGATGAAGATCGCGCACGTAGCGGCCATGCTTGTCGGTGACGGTGAAGACGACATTCACCTCGTCGACATGGCGTTTGATAGTGGTCAGAGATTCGTCGACGTCGTTGCGGCCCTGGGTGGGCGCAGTTGATGACCCCGGCTGTGTATCGGTTCGTGCACTCGTTGTGCTTTCGCTGGAAGTGTCCGGAGATTCCTGGTCCGTAGCGGAGGGCGATTTAGCCTGCTGCTCAGAAGCTTTGGAAGGGGTCTCCGCCTGCGCAGCGGGCGTAGATTCCGGTGCCGGAGCGGTTTGAGGTTTGCTCTTTCCTTCGCCAGGCTGCCGTTGCTGAGCTGGTGGCGCTTTGCTTGTCGCATCCTTAGTGGCCGAGGGAGCGGCTGGCAGGTCGGGGTCGGGAATCTGCGCATGAGACAGCGATATCCCCAATGCCACGGTCGTACAAAGGATGGCCCAGCGAATTTTCATCGGAAATTTCATTATAGCCGCAAGCCGGGCGCAACTCTAACCCGCACTCTGCTCCAAAAGGGCGATGAACTCTTGGAGTTCCCGGGGGAGTGGGCGGGAGAAGGACAATGGCGACCCGGTTCGCGGATGCTGCAGTTGTAGAGAAGCGGAATGGAGAAAGTTGCGGGACAGCGACAAAGGTGAAGCAGGGGTTTGTGGAATCTTGCCTGCCTTCTTTTGAGCTTGCCAGGTGAGCTTTTCGGGGGCGCCATACAGGGTATCGCCAACAACCGGATGCCCGAGGGAGGCCAAATGAACTCGGATCTGGTGAGTACGGCCCGTGTCGATTTTCACTTCCAGGAGACTGAATTTGCCGAATGGAGTCTCGAGGCGGCGCTGAACCTGATAGTGAGTGATGGCTTCGCGACCGCCGGAACGGCGGGTAGTCATGCGAGTGCGGCGAACTACGTCGCGGCTGATGCTGGTTGCAATAGTTCCGCGGTCCTGCTTGAGCCAGCCATGCACCAGAGCGACATACGTCTTTTTGGCCATGCGGCGGGAGAATTGGAGAGCGAGTTTGCGGTGGGCCTCATCATTTTTCGCAACCACCATGAGGCCGCTGGTCCCGCGGTCGAGGCGATGCACGATGCCGGGGCGCAACTGCCCCCCAACACCCGAAAGTGTGTTGAACCGGTGCAACAAGGCATTTACGAGAGTGCCGCGATTGCGCTCGTCCTCGGTGGCACCCGCGCCCGCGTGCACCATCATGCCGGCAGGCTTGTTGATGACAGCAAAATCATCATTTTCATAAACAACGTCCAGGGGAATATCTTCGGCTATGGCGCGCAAGGGCGGAAGCTGCGCCGGTCCAAGAATCGAGATGCGCTCGCCTCCCCGTAAACGGAAAGAGGCTTTCGCCTCCGCATTATCGACTAACACTTTCTTCTGCGCAATCAGTTGCTGGACGCGCGCACGGCTGACATCAGCGAGGCGCGAAACCAGATATTGATCGAGACGCTTGCCGGCGTCCTCGGAAGTGGTCTCCAGTTGCGCGGGAGTTGGAGGCATCGGGTCAGCGGTCAGCTGATGGCTCTCAGTATTCAGCAGCATCCCATACAGGAATGAACTGCACTAAGAACCAACAAGAATACAGGACTGGAGAAGACCCGCTGAAGATTGATCCGGCCGGCGTATCTGGGTCATGCACGCAGGAGGGCGATGCGGAAAGTTCCAGCGGCGTATGGGGGCCTGATGCTCTTGATGCGTATATTGCCGCTTACGGGCGTCTACCGTGTGGCTTGTGCGGGGACGGGTCGGGGCGATCCGCTGCGCAACCACCAGATCACCCCGCCAGCAATGACCAGGCCGATCGAGATCAGTTGTGTACCGCTCATGACGCCGCCAAATACCTCGCCCCGGCCAGGATCGTCACGGATGAATTCGAGGAAGAAACGCGCGATGCCATAGAGGAACAGGTAGGCCCCTATGATCTGGCCATCGAATTTTTTGCGTGCAAACAACCACGTAAGCAGGAAAAAATTCGCCAACTCCACTGCCGACTCGAAAAGCTGGGTCGGTTCAAGAGGCACACCGAGCGGAGTGCCTACCCAGGAATGGGCCAGAGGATTGGTGAAGGTCACGCCGAGAAATGAGTGCGTCGGCTTGCCCCAGCAGCAACCGGCAGCGAAGCATCCCACCCGCCCGATAGCGTGGCCGAGCGCCAGCCCAGGAGCAAAAGCGTCACAGGTGGCGAGGGCTGGCATTCGATTGCTGCGGATATACCAGATCGCCGCAGCCAAGGCGGCCAGCAAGCCTCCGGAAAAGACGCCGCCCGCCTGCAAAGTGCCTACGCTGAAGATCTCGCCTGGATGGCTTGTGTAATAGCTCCAGTCATTCACAATCAGAAGGACCTTGGCGCCGACAATGCCGGCAAGAACGACGAGAATGCCAAGATTCCAGGCCTTGTCGGGGTCGATTCCCTGCTTCTGCGAATTTCGTACGCTGATCCAAAGGCCCACCAGGACACCCATAGACACAAGAAATCCGTAAGTGGGCAGACTGAAGGCGCCGATGTGAAAGAGTCGTGGAAACACTGCTTTGTTAGATGCTCTGGTACTCAGTTTTGCTAGGAGAAGTTTAGCAGGAATGGAAGATCGTCAGTGGTTCTAACCCTCGCGAGAGCGGGGATATAAAGAAGCCGACCCACTGAGCCGTGTGGTGGGCCGAGAATGAACCCGTCGTAGACGGTGGGAACCCGCCGAGACCCTTTAGGCATTTCCGCATGGCGGAACGTTGCTCACCGGATCGAAAATCGAGTCAAGTCCCCGTTCATTCTGGTGTTGGTTCAAAAATCGGTTACCACCATCACCAACCTGGCAGGTCGGCTTTCGATACTGATGCTAGGGAAAGGCCCGCCGATTCGCAAGAGGCGGGAGGTAAAAAGATGGCAAATGGCTTGCAGTGCGGGACCACTTAGGGCCTACGTTTGCAGCGATACAAAATTGCTACCGGCAACAAGAGCCCGGGTTCAACCCACCTTGTCTTCCAGAACCTCATCGAGTGCGTTTGCGAGTTGATGGGCGCGTTTTTGATAGTCATTCGGCGCGCCTTCCAGCTTGCGCCTGAGAAGGTGATATTCATCGGCGATATTCAAGGCCGCCAGCACTGCGAGACGAACGGAATCGACGGTCGCGGTCTGCTCGGCAACGGCGCGCATCTTGGAATCTACGTAATCGGCAAGCTTCAGGATGTAATCGGGGTCGGAGCCGCGCAGGTTGTAAGCTTGATCGAAGATTTCGACGCGAACGCTGTTGTTGGCCGCATCGCGCACTGGTTGCTTGGTCGCCGTCGCCATGGATGTACTCCCTAATGCGGAAGCAGCTGCCGCTCTAACTCGCGGCTTGCTCTTCCGATACTGTATCGATCTGCTCAAGCATCTTTTCGACGCGCCCGCGGATTTCTTCGCGCTCCTTGCGCAGCTGAACCACTTCCTTGCGCAAAGTTTCTACCTCTTCCTCGCGCTCCTCTAGTTGCTCGCGGAGGCGCTGGGCATCGCGTTCGGCACTGGACTTGGCTTCACGCGCCGATTTGTACAGCTCTATAGTGCGATAGACCTTCTCTTCGAGCGATTGGAAATCGTCCCCAGGAACCTTCGCAGATACCTCTTCGACGGCTTTTACCGACATAGAGCACTCTTTCTGAAAGCAGAATCACTGGCCTTGTGAGCGCAGTATAGCGCAGAAAGCTGTGGAACAAAGACGCACTCTAGGGCATTTGCGACAGCCCCTGTGGCAGAGGTAACAGCAATTTACTTGCGTACACTCACGGTCGCTTGCTTCCGCGCAGGGACCGTAAGCGGGCAGCGGCTTTGTCGAGGGTCTCATCGCACTTGCAAAAGGCGAAGCGCACCTGGGTCGCTCCATCGCGGGGGTCGTTATAAAAACTGGAACCGGGAACCGCCGCCACTCCGACGTCCTTGACCAGGTACTTGGTAAAGCTGACATCGTCGGGATAGCCGAAGCCAGTGATGTCGGTCATAACGTAGTACGCGCCGCGCGGGCGGAAGCAGCGGAAGCCAGCTTCTTCGAGCGCGGGAATCAGGCGATCGCGGCGCGCACGGTAACCTTCCGCGAGTCGCTGATAGTAATCCTGCGGCATGGCCAGCGCCGAAGCGCCCGCTTCCTGCAGCGGCGCGGGAGCGCCGACGGTAAGAAAGTCGTGAACCTTGCGGATGGCATTGGTGATCGATGATGGCGCAACCGCCCAACCCACCCGCCACCCGGTCACGCTGTAGGTTTTAGACATTCCGTTGATGGTGATGGTGCGGTCACGCATGCCGTCGAGCGAGGCGATGGATATGTGCTGGGTGCCTTCGTAGAGGATGTGCTCGTAAATTTCATCGGTGATGGCGAGCACGTTGAATCCGAGGCAGAGATCGCGAATCAGTTCCAGTTCCGCGCGGCTGAAGACCTTGCCCGTAGGATTGTTGGGCGTATTGAGAATGATGGCCTTGGTGTGATTGTGAAATGCCGCACGCAGTTCGCGCTCGTCAAAGGTCCACTCGGCATCGCGAGTCGTGGGCGGACGAAGTTTGACAAAGCGGGGCTTGGCTCCGCTGAGGATAGTGTCTGGGCCGTAGTTCTCATAAAAGGGTTCGAACACAACAACTTCATCGCCTGCATTGCAGACGGCTAGCAGGCTGGAGATCATTGCCTCGGTTGAACCGCAGCAGACCGTGACTTCTTTTTCGGGATCGATGTCCAGGCTGTGATTGGTGCGCATCTGCTGGGCAATGGCCTGCCGCAGGCTCTTGGCGCCCCAGGTTATGGCGTACTGGTTGACATCCGCGCCCACCGCTTCCTGCGCGGCGCGCTTGATCTCCAAAGGAGCGGGAAAGTCAGGAAACCCCTGGGCGAGATTGATGGCGTCGTAGAGCATGGCCTGGCGCGTCATCTCGCGAATTACGGACTCAGTGAAGTGCCCGACCTTATCGCTGAGGAAGTGTTTGGGTTGAACTGCGGTGTCCGCGGACATGAAGTTTAAGCTAGCACAGCGAGGGCGGATTTCACCACGCGGCCGCGCTGTGACGCTTGGAGCGACCCGCCCGTGTCGAGAAAAAGCTCAGCCCTGTGCGTCAAACCGGGCTGCTCGAGGCGACTGGGCGAAGTTTACTTCAGCGCCAGCCCTGCGGGACGGGCCGAGGTAGTCGCTGATTGAATTGGCGTCAGGATGCCGGATTGAGTCGTGATGCGAAAAGCGGAAATCGTATCGGAACCCACGTTCGCGGTGTAAAGGTACAAGCCATTCGGATGTACGGCAACGGCCACAGGACTGGTCCCGGTGGAAACCGCTGCGGGGGACAATGGTGATAGAGAGCCATTTCCTGGGTTGATGCGGTATTGCGAGACCTGGTTTGAGTTCAGCTCCGCCACATAAAGGAAATTCTTTGTTGGATCGACAGCCATGGCCACGGGCCCCAACTGCGCGGAGAACGGCGAACCGGATACCGAGGTGAGGGTGCCATCCGTGTTGATCAGGAATGCGCTTACGTTGTTGGAGCCTTGGTTACCGATAAACAGAACGGAAACGCTGTTTGCCGTTTCCATAGCCAGGGCAGCCGTCGGTGCGGTCACGGAGAGGACGAATGGCGATCCGGGGATCGGCGTCAAGACTCCCGAGCTGGTATTCAGCGCGTATGCGGAGACAGAATTCTGGCCCTGGTTCGCAACATAGACAAAGTTGTTCGACGAGACAGTGATCCCAACGGGTGCGGCGGTCGAGGGGGCCTGTGGAGTGGGGAGGGTGCCGGTGGCAAACGGCGAACCAGCGACGGGCGTCAACGCGGCATTCGATCCGACCGAAAATACCGAAATGTCATTGGACCCCTGATTGGCCACAAGGAGGAATTTGCCCGCGGGGTCCAGGGCGAGGCCCATCGGCAAGGTTCCCGCGGCAGTCTTTGAAATAGGGGCCAGTGTACCGTTCGATTTCACCGAAAATTGCGAGACATTGTTGCTGCCGTTATTGAGAACGTAGGCGAAATCGCCGGCGGAATCCAGCAGCATAGGCCCCGGCGTGCTGCCGGTTGCCGCGCCAGTATTGATCTGGGAAACAACACCTGTGTTGAGATTGATACCGAAAGAATCCACGAGCGAGGAGCCCTGGCTGCTCACAAACAACACACCGGCGGGACGTGATGCGCCACCGCAACTGATCAGCACCATTCCGAAACCTACGACGACCGCCAAGCCGGCAATTCCACGGAGCTGCATTGACATGCTTGCGCCTGCCCCTCCTCGGGCGATAGCAGGAGTCACCTGCGGCACGTATTCCTGAGTGCTTTTATCTTAATTGTGTACAGGAAATGCCGTGGAAGAGCAAACCGAGCACAGCTGTTCCGCCGCTGGGAGCGTTGCGGTCGCGGCGCTTTTGTTATTGTTTGCCAAGGAAGATTGGGCTCAAGCGGTTGGCATGGGAGCAGGAGCAATTTCGCTGGACGGCTGAGTTTTGGCGGCTGCGGTGAGCGGCAACCGAATCTCGACCATCAATCCCCCCGGGGACCGATTAACCGCGCGGACGGTCCCACCGTGCAAGCGAACCGTGCGGTCGGTGATCGCTAATCCGAGTCCTACGCCGCCGGTTTGACGGTTGCGAGCATCGTCCAGGCGGTAGAACGGACGGAATAGCTTCTCCAAGGAATCTTCGGGAACGCCCGGGCCAGAGTCGAGCACGCGCAAGATGGCGTAGTGGCTGCTTCTGTCTTTCTCCAGGATGATTTCGACTTCGGTACCTTCCCCGCTATAGCGAGTCGCATTCCGGACCACATTTTCGACGGCGCTGTAAAGCAAGGAGCGGTCTCCCATCACCACACAATCATCATCGACCACGTAGTTGACGCGACAGTTGCGGCCCTGTGCTTCGAAATCGGCGTCGGTAGCAATCTCGTGTACCAGCTCGCCCAGCGAAACTGCAGCCTTAGGCGCAATCTCTTCGCCGCTTTCCAGGCGAGCAATTGTGAGAAGGCGGCCGATAAGTTCGTTCAGGCGGTCCGCCTCGCGTTCGATGCGGTCGAGCGCGCTCTCAGCTTGTGGTCCGGTGCGCTGGCGAGCCAATCCTAAGGCCACACTCAGACGGGCCAGCGGAGAACGCAGTTCGTGCGAAACATCGTTCAGCAACCGGGACTGGGCGTTGACCAAGCTCTCGATGCGCGAAGCCATGGCGTCGAAATCACGCATGAGCTCCGCGAGCTCGTCGCGGCGTCGAAATGGCAAAGTTCCGGCGCGGGCGCTGAGATCGCCGCTGGCCAGTTTTTGCGTGGCCGAGCGCAAACGTCCGATGGGAGAGGTCAGGTAGCGCGCCAGCAGGTAGCAAACCAGTCCCGAGGAGAGGATTGCGATAAACAAGCCCATACCGGGGAACCCGTGAGGGCCAAAAAAGATTTTTGGGCCGGGCGGTAATTCGAGAGCAATGGTGTAGCGGTGCCCGTCTGGGGCTGCCGTCGACTGGCCCAAGAAGCGGTTGGGCATAAGATTCCACGGAAATCCGTGGGGATGAGCGGCGCCGGTTTTGACAACGTCATAGGCCCAGGGTGGGGCGGGACGACCCGTGACCTCGGTTCCCTTATCGTCGAAAAGAAAAGCACGCACGTGCTGCGCGTCAGAGAGATTCTCAAGAGTAGTGCGCGCCTGCTCCGGGCCACCCTGCTCGTAGGCGCGAACCGCATCGTTCAAGGCCCGTGCGCGGAGCACCTCCCATGAGCCTCGCGAGGGGCGGAACGCCAGCGCGACCAAGACGGCAAGCACGAGGAAAAGTGCCTGGGCCAGCCAGAATGACAGGAAGATTTTGAGAAACAGACTCCTCATCCGACATCGCTCCGCACGGCTTCGCGCGGCCGGGCAAAAATATACCCCACGCCGCGCACGGTTTTGATGTGTTCGGGAGACCCGTCGGAGTCGCCAAGTTTCTTGCGCACCTTGCTCACGTGCATGTCGATGCTGCGGTCGAAAGGCGAGAACTTGCGGCTGAGAACGGCATTCACCAGGCGTTCGCGCGTGACCACGCGGCCGGCTTCCCGCAGTAGAACTTCCAAAAGGTTGAATTCCACGGAAGTGAGATCGACCGGCTGCCCGGCTTGCTTCACCGTCCGGGTCGCGGGATCCAGTTCGACGTCGCCGACGCGCAGGATCTCCGGCGGAACTTCGCCGCGATCGCCGCTCTTGGTGCGTCGCAGGATGGCGCGAATGCGGGCGACGAGTTCCCGTGGGTTAAAGGGCTTCGGCAGGTAGTCGTCCGCACCAATTTCAAGGCCGACAATGCGGTCAACGTCCTGACCGCGAGCAGTGAGCAGCAGGACAGGGACGCGCGAGGTATCGCGGATGCGGCGAAGCACGTCAAAACCATTCATGCCGGGCAGCATCACATCGAGAACGATCAATATATGCTCTCCGCCAAGGGCACGCTGCAGGCCACGCTCACCGTTGTGCACAGCTTCCGAGTGAAAGCCTTCAGATTCGAGATACTCGCTGACGAGGCTGCACAATTCCACGTCGTCATCGATGATGAGAATGTTGTCCATCACTACTATTTAATATCTATTGTTGCATCCCCGCATCCAGAGTGCGCGTAAAGAATTGTCAAACCAATAGCATAGCCGTTTTACAAAACTTTACCAGCGTTGACTGACTCTTTACCGCGCAAGGATTGCGGAAGTGTTTTTATCAGTGCACAGCAACATGCGTTGCAGAAGAACGCGGAGGATGCAACATGAAGTCGAATTACTGGAAACGAATTTTAGCGGCCTTTGCACTCCTGCTAGTGGGGGCGCTCGCGCTGGCTCAGGCAGGACCCAATGCTCGGGGGGCCGAGGAGGGTTTCCCTCTTGGACACATGCTCGGTTTCTTTACCGACTATCTTGACCTGACAGACGCACAGCAGACGCAAGTGAAGGCGATCATGGCCAAGGAAGAACCAAACATCAGTCCCCTGCTCACGCAATTGGATCAGACCAATCAACAGTTGCGACAAATTGCGGAGAACGGATACGACGACGCCAAGGTGCGATCCATCGCGGCACAGCAGTCACAAACGCTGACCGAACTTACGGTGCAGAAGACACGGATCGAGGCGGAACTGTTCCAGGTACTAACCCCGGACCAAAAGGACAAGTTGGATAAATTTCTGAGCCGCCGCGAGCAGCGGTTCATGAAGCACATGCACGCAGGGACTGCTCCCCAGTAAGCCTCTGCGCATGCAGGCGGGGCTCACTCTCTCTACCCCTTCCCCGCCTGCTTTTTCCCCAGGGGTAAATGAATCGAGAGGCGGAGATGGCAACTTCAGCAATGGATCGCGAATTCATCGAAGCGGTAGCAGCGGAAATAACGATGGGAATTGACACCGCGGTTGCGTACTGGATCTCGAGAATCGAATCCGTGTTCCAGAATCCACGCCTGACCACGCTGGGAAGGTTGCAAGCGATCCAGGTTGTTGTGGCCGAATACAAAGTCAACAAGGGGAAAGTTAACCTGGAAACGACCAGAGGCGCGTCGGCAACCTGCTCTGTACCGTGAAACAGCAATTCGAGTTTGGACTTCGGCGCAAATCGTGATACAAGATTCGGGTCTCCGGAAGCATCGCCCGATCCTGCATAAGCCCGGCTGCACTGAACTGGCCGGAACGTGAGGGTTAGTCACATGAACGGTGATGTGATGTATTTTGTCTTGTTGGGCGTGGGCTGGTTTTTCTTGCTGGGATGGGTACTGGCGCTAGCCACAGCATGTGCGTTGGCATTCCGGCGCGAACCCGAAGGCGAACACATGGATAGCGCGCCGCGGCCGCTTGGTAAGCACGGCGTTCGAACTGCCTGACCGGCAGAACCGGTCACCTTACCTTGCTGATGCAGTAACCACTGCACCCTGGGCTGCTAAAATCTCATCTAGTTTAAGCACATGGTGCCCAAGAACCTGCGTCCGTTAGTTCCCTACCTGAAGAAGTACCGCCGCGGATACCTGTTCGGCACGATTTGCGTGTTTCTGAACAACGGGATCTGGATTCTTTTTCCCCAGGTGATCCGCCGCGCCATCGATAGCCTGCACGTTGGGGTCACCCGCCAGAAGCTACTTACCTATGCCCTGCTGCTGATTGGCATCGCGCTGATCAAGGGGACGTTTCAATTCCTGACACGCTGGATTGTGATCGGCATCTCACGCGATATTGAATTCGACTTGCGCAACGATCTCTTCGAGCACCTAGAAAAACTCTCCTATTCGTATTATCAACGCACCCGGACCGGCGACATCATGGCCAAGGCCACAAATGACCTGAATGCGGTTCGCATGCTGCTCGGCCCGGCGATCATGTATTCGGCGAATACACTCGTGTTTACCGCGGGCGCGCTCGCCTTCATGGTGGCGATCAGTCCCAAGCTCACGTTATATGCCTTTCTGCCGCTGCCAGTGGTCAGCATCGTGGTGCAGTACTTCGGGCGGCAAATCCACGAGCGGTTCGAAAAAATTCAGGCCATGTTCTCAGATATCTCCGCACGGGCCCAGGAGAATTTCTCCGGAGCTCGCGTGATCCGTGCCTATGTGCAGGAAGAGGCGGAGATCAATGCGTTTGAAGGAGCGAACCAGGAATACATCAGCCGCAGCCTCAGGTTGGTCCGCCTGATGGGAATGCTGTGGCCCACGCTGGAAACCATGCTGGGGTTCGCGGTCGTGCTGGTTCTGTGGCTTGGCGGGCGTGAGGTTCTGCTGGGACAGATCAGCGTTGGCGATTTCGTGGCCTTCAACACCTACATGGTGCAGCTCACCTGGCCGGTGATCGCGCTGGGGTGGGTGATCAACATTTTTCAGAGAGGCACGGCGTCCATGGCGCGGATTGACGAGATCCTGGTGGAGAAGCCGGAGATCGACGATAACCAGGCAGTCATGTTGGGCCAAACTCGGGTCCCCGGGCCAATCGAAGGCGAGATCGAGTTCCGGAACCTGAATTTTGCTTACAACGGTTCGCCGGTTTTGCACGACATCAACCTGCATATTCCAGCCGGTAGCAGCCTGGCGATCGTGGGTCCGACGGGGTCGGGCAAGACGACGCTGGTGAGCTTGATCCCGCGCATCTATGACACCGCACCTGGCGCAGTGCTGATTGATGGCGAACCGATCCAAAATTACAAGCGGCAAGATTTGCGTGCGGCGATCGGCTTCGTGCCGCAGGAAACATTCCTGTTCAGCGACACCATTCGGGAAAACATTGCCTTCGGGGCACCGCATGCGTCCGACGACGAAGTGCGCGCCGCGGCGGAGGCGGCGAGCATTGCCGCTGAGATCCAGGCTTTTCCGGAACAGTTCAAAACTATGGTAGGCGAGCGGGGGATCACGCTCTCGGGTGGACAGAAGCAACGCACGGCGATCGCCAGGGCGATCCTGCGAAATCCTAAAATCCTGATTCTGGATGATGCGCTCTCGAGCGTCGACACGCACACTGAAGACAAGATTCTGAATCACCTGCGCGAAATCATGCAGGGAAGGACGACGATTTTCATATCGCATCGTGTTTCAACGGTGCGCAACGCCGACCGTATTGCAGTTCTGCACGCGGGACGCATCGTCGAACTCGGCACGCACGAAGAACTCATCGCCCGTAATGGGTACTATACCGATCTTTATAACAAGCAGCTCCTGGAAGAAGAACTTGCAGAAGTGTAGCCGGCGATGCAGCCACGGCGCAGTTGATGCAAATTCCGGCCGTTTAATGCTGGATTTGCGGCACCTTTCTTTCAAATTATCAGTCTAATCATCTGCCATGAAGCGCGTGCCCACCCGCGAGCTGCTCGATGATGACAATGGCACTCCCGCCGAAATTGCGGCTTCCCTCGACGATTTGCGCGCCATCAACCGTCGCTGGGGAGGCGTGAGCACAACCGAGAAGATGGTGGAACAGGTTGCCGCGGTGACGGGCAAATCCAGTTTTAGCCTGTTGGAGGTCGCCTCCGGCACGGGTGACGTTCCGCATGAATTGCGAGCCCGCCTGGAGCCGCGCGGCATTCGCCTACGCTTCACTCTGCTGGATCGGTCACGGGCCCACTTGCTCAATGGCGACTCGCTGGTGATTGGGGATGGATTGCGACTCCCCTTTGAAGATGCGAGCTTCGACCTGGTGAGCTGCGGTCTCTTTGCCCATCATCTCTCACCGGAAGAAGTGGTTCGCTTCGCACGAGAGGCGCTGCGCTGCTCCTCCATCGCGTTGCTCATCAATGATCTGATACGCGACCCGATTCACCTCGCGATGGTGTATCTGGGGTGCTTGTCCTTTCGTAGCCGCATAACGCGCCACGACGCACCAGCATCAGTGCGTCAGGCATATACCATCGACGAAATGCAGAGAATGCTCTCCGAAGCGGGGGCGCGCCGGGTTGAGATTGCCCAGCATTACCTTTACCGCATGGGGGCGATTGCCTGGAAATGAGGTCGCCGCGATGTATTTACGACCTTATTGTGACCGGCGGAGGCCCTGCTGGTTGCTCGGCCGCGATTACGGCTGCGCGCGCGGGTTGCCGCGTGTTGCTGCTGGAACGTGGGCGTTATCCTCGCCAGAAAGTCTGCGGCGAGTTTGTCTCAGCGGAATCTCTCGGTCTTCTCGGCTCGCTGTTGAATGGGACAAGCCAGCTGGTCGATGAGGTTATCCGCATCGACGCCGCCCGAATCTTTGTTGACCGGTCGGTTCTGCGTAGTACCGTCGATCCGTCGGGTGCCTCCATTACACGTCTGGATCTGGATGCTGCATTGTGGGAATCGGCTCAGCAGTCTGGAGTGGACGCGCGTCAGCAGACTACTGTTCAGGTAATCGAGGGAGACGGTCCCTTCGTGGTCCGCTGCACCGCGGGAGAATTCGAAAGCCGAGCGGTCATTGATTGTTCCGGACGCTGGTCAAACCTGAATGCCTCCCCCGAGCATCCTGGAGCCCAACGCGCAAAGTGGATTGGCATGAAGGCCCACTGTGAGGAACCTGAAGCTGCCCAGTCGGTTGATCTCTACTTCTTCGACGGTGGCTACTGTGGCGTGCAACCAGTGACCCGCGCTGAAGGCAAAAAAGCCTCCCGCATCAATGTGTGCGCGATGGTACGCGCGGATGTGGCGACGGACATGCAAGGTGTGTTTTCGCAGAGCCAAGCGCTCACGGAACGGAGCAACAGCTGGCAAAAAATCACTGAACCCGTCACAACGTCGCCCCTGGTATTCCGCGCGCCACGGCCGGTGCGCGAGCACGTGTTGGCCGCGGGAGATGCCGCCGGTTTCGTCGACCCATTTGTCGGAGACGGCATCTCACTTGCACTGCGCAGCGGAACCCTTGCTGGCCAATCCTTGTTGCCATTTATCAACGGTATCGTGCAGTTACCTAGGGCTGTCGAAGCCTACCGGAAGGCCTATGAGCGGACGCTCGCGCCGGTATTTCGAATCTCATCGCAACTGCGCCGATTACTTCTCCTGCCCAAACCTGCACGCTCGTTAACATTGGCCGTGTTGCGCAACACTCCCTCGCTGCTACGGTATGCAGTTCGAAAGACAAGGTAGGCGAACTGAGGATAGGCAAAACCGATTTCCCTTGCCATAGAGCCGGCGACATTCTTCCAGGGTCAGGGGGATTAGCGGATCACGAGCACTTCGCGTACGTTGTCGCGGGCTAGGAAGAACTTAATCGAGGCGAAATCGCGGAAAAGATTTTCGATGTGGCGATTATTGAAAACGCGCTGCAGGCGAAAGCCTCCGCCCACGGCGCTGTGCACCGCGCCGGTAGGTCCCTTACGAACCTCTCGCGGCGCGACAATCGGCTGCATCTCAAGCACGTCATTGCCGCTCACATGAAAGCGGTAGCAGGGAGCATCCGGGCCTGCATCCCGGGTATGGAAGAAGGCGAGCAGGGCGGCTCCTGGTTTCATAATCGACCATAGACGGCCGACAACCGGCTTGACCAGGCTCTCGTCAAGATAGTCGGCTATGTTCCAGCACATGACCACATCGAATTGCGAAGCCGGGTGCACCAGGTTTTCGTCCAGAAATCTCTTGCTGTCTAGTACGACAGTCCCCTGTTCGTCCCGCGTTACAAGAGATGGATCCGTGGAAGCAACGAGCAGGTCCTCGCTATACACCTTGTGCCCGCGCTCGGTGAGGAAACGTATGTTGGATGGAGAGGTGGCGCCAAGATCAAGGACGTAGAGGCCCTCCTGGGACGTCAATTGCTTGGCAAGTTCTGCGAACCCGCTGGAGCGCCGGCTGAGGCGCTGCGACTTGGCCGTCGATAGTTTCGACTCGGCCGAAGGACTACCGCGAAAGAATTTCATGACGTTTTGTGCGACGGATGCCATGGTTAATCTCTGGCGTCCGGTTCAACTTAGTTCCCGCCCAGTGTAGCGCGTGCGGTAAAGCAAACCGGTTACTTTTTCTGCTCGAACGAGCCCTGCGGAGTGGCGACGGTTCCTACCGCGGTAGAGGCCGCGGTCGAGACGGCAGTGGCAGGGGCGGCTGCGGGTGTGGTAGGCGCCACTGCCGGGGAGGTGGCCGGCTTCATTTCCGGCTTGGCGCCTTCCTTCTGAATATCAACCTTCCCCTTCAGATAGGCGCCGTCCTCGATAGCGATCCGTTGCGTGAACAGGTCGCCTAACATCACCGCCGACTTCCGCAAATCCACGCGGTCCGCTGCCTGCACGTTCCCTTCGACCCGTCCCTGCACCACGACGGTTTTCGCACTGACATTGGCTTTCACCTGACCATTCGGCCCAACGGTCAGGCTGTTGCCGCGCAGTTCGATGCTGCCCGTAACCTGGCCATCGACGTACAAATCTTCACTGCCGGAAAGCTCGCCTTTGATAACAACCGATTTGCCGATGTGGGCGAAGTCGCCGGTTTTAGGTGCGTCCATGAGCTCAGCTCCTTTTATGAATCGCGGCCGCTGTACGGCAGCATAGGTTCGGTTCACAAGCGACCATGAGCCCTTGGGGGAGACCCCGCGTACGAGCCGGTAACAGTTCGCTCGATGGTGGAATACTGGATTTTAAACCATCTTTAATGTTTTCCGCTCCCGCGATCGAATGCAGGCCCTTATTTATTACAAAGTCGAGCTTTATGTATCAATGCTTCGTCTTTGGGATAGAATCAGTTCCCCACGGTGGCCACAGGGGCACATTCCGCTTGGGTATCAATGCCTTGGAGTGTCAATACCATGAGAGGTCCGTTTCTTCTTCCTATGTCTGTCGTTCTTTGCTTATTCGTTTGCGTCTGCGCGATCGAACCAGTCCCGGCGCAGTCCCTTACCAGCATTTACACAGACAAGCCGATTACACTCGGCGCGGTTCCCGCCCAGGACGTCGATCTCAGCCGAGTCCAGAATGATGGCGCGGCGGGCCTGACGCTTCCCACCTGGTCGGGTGCCTTTCGGATTGGATTGGTGAATTATCACTACACAATGTTAGGCAGCGATCCAGCGTTGGGCTCGGCAACCACCTTGATCACTGCCGTGCTGATCCCTCTGAAAATGATTTTTTCCGATGGAACGATTCTGGATGCGACTGCTCCGGTATTTGGAGAGACCCGGTCATCAACGAGACTGGTGCAGGTCTCGCCCTTGTTTCAGCAAACAAATTTCAGTCCGGGCGGAACGAACGTGGGGACTACGGAATATATCGATGCCTTTCAGCGGGCGAATTTTTGGAGTTTCGTGTCCACGACGTCGCCCAACTACCACGTCAGATTCAAGCTGGTGACCACGCCGGTTCAGGCGCTGACGGTGCCGCTCGCCGATGGATACACGCTGCAGGGCCCCGGCAACCGGCTCGGTTACGTGAACTACAGCTGGTATGACGGGCAACTTCGTTCACTGCTGACCCGCCTGGGCGTCAGGAGCAATACGCTGGCCATTTTTCTTGGATACAACATCTTTCAGAATTCGCCGGGATTCGTGTACGCCGGTTATCACACGGCAGTGGGCAATCCGGCTCAGGTGTATATGTCGGCGGGCTTCTTCGATCAGAAGGTATTCAGTTACGGCGGCGACATTATCGCACTAAGTCACGAGATGGGTGAAACCATGGACGATCCGTTTGTATCGAACATCGTGCCCGCGTGGTCGAACCCGCAGCAGCCGGGCACGTGTAGCAATTTGCTGGAGGTGGGTGATCCGGTATCGGGACTCGGCATTGGTATTTTTGTGGTGAATGGGTACAGCTACCATCCCGAAGATCTCGCGTTTCTTCCCTGGTTCGCTGAACAAGTACCATCGACATCCGTAAATGGCTGGTACACGTTCGGGAATAACTACAGCCTACCGGCAACCTGCCCATAGTTTGGCGGCGTGCCCCGTACATCAAGCGCAAACTTCCGCAGCTTCTCACCACGGCTACTGTGTCCTTCTTTAAAACGAAAGCTTCGCGCCAAGTTGGAATGCGCGCGGCCCGCCGGAGCCAAAAATCCCACCAGCGGTGGTCACCGGCCTTCCAAATGCTGACGAGTGTAGTGGGTTATTAGCATCGGGCACCAACGCATTGAAGAAGCCTGAATAATTAGTCGTTGAGACGCCCAGAATATTGGTCTTGTTTGCCAAGTTGAAGACCTCGCCAAGCGCTTCGACCGAGATTCGTTCGCCCAAGCGGAACGTCTTTGAGATCCGCAGGTCAAACGAGTTAAAGGTATCGCTGAAGTGCGCATTGTTATCGACCATGGGAAGTGGCGATCCCAAACTGCCATTGGTGGCGCCCGCCGCATTGAGTTGGGCGATATAGGCATTTAATTCCGCTCCGCTATGGAACTGGCGGCCTCCGGCATTGCGAGCCAATTGCGGCACGCGCATCGCGCTACCATCCCCCAGCAGGATATCCATGGGAACACCGGACGCGTATGTCCAGATAGGGGACGCACGGAATCCAAAGGGCAGATCTATCACCCCTTGCAGGACCAGGCGATGCCGCTGATCGTTAGGCGCGGGACCATATTCGCGATGCAAGTTGTTGGGATCGATGGGTGGGTAGGCAAATGGAATCTGATCGTCGTTGGCATAGTTCAGCGCCTTTGAAAGCGTGTAGGCGCCATGGAATTGATAGCGCTGGGCGAAACGGCGGTCGACGCTCAGCCACAAAGCGTCATAGTGAGTATTCACACTCGATTCGATTTGAGTCACACCCTCGGGTCCGCCGACGACGGGATTGAAGACCGCGCCCACCGGCCTGCCGATGATGAAGTGCGTACCCAGATTGTGAATGCCGTCGGCACGCACGATCCAGTTGGCCACAGGCTCCCACTGAATTCCCAAGTTGAACTGCTGCACCATGGGGTTCTGCAGCTGGTTTGAGATGACGTCCATTCCCTCGGCAGCGCCGGCCCCCGGAATGATGGGTCCGCTAAAGGGATTGGCCAGGGTCGGCGCGCCCGGCACAAAGTGACCCGTTGAATCGAGAAAAGCAACATTGCCTAGGCGAACGTCAATAGGCAGCGCCCGGCCATCCAAGCCGCGCTCCAGGGACAAGACCTCAAGCGTGACCCGATCGTAATAAATCCCGTAACCGCCGTGCATGCTGAATTGGCTCCGCGGAGCCCAGTTAAAGCCGACACGCGGGCCGAAGTTGTTCGCGTCCTTGTGACGGTTCCCATGAAGAAATGGCCGGAGGATCGGGTTGAGCTGATTGTAATGGCCTACATTGTTTACATCGGTATCGATCTCGTAGCGCAAACCTAGATTCAGCGTGAGCTGCGGGTGGACGTGCCAGTCATCTTGCACGTAGGCGGCGACAAAGTTGTTATCCGCATTGGGAATGTTTAGCGGCTGCGTCGGATTCGCGCTGCGAATAGTTACAGCAAACAGCAGGTCCTGATCATTGACCACGCCGTCGCGGTTGCGATCGTAAGGCGCAAAATCTTCCAGCAGCTCCACTCGGCCCGCCTGAAAAACTCCCAGAAAAAAGCTGTCGTCAATACGCTGGAACTGGCCGCCGAAACGAAAGTTGTGCTTGCCATGCGTCCAATCAATTCCGTCATCCCATTGCAATCGGTTCTGGGTAGTCTGCTGGGGAACTCTGTAAGACGCTCCATCGGTCAAACTGGGGAAATCTAGTTGCGCGCCCGGAGTAACCGGATCAGTGATGTTGATGAAATTATTCACGCTGAAACTAAATTTGTTGAGCAGCGTGGGGCTGATCACCCTCGCCCAGGACGTCGAGAAGGCCTGAAAGTTATTCCTGAGATCCTGCCTCTCAGAGGCGGAACCCAGGGATGTGTTCAGAGTGCTAGCCCCGGTGCCGTTCATGCGTTCAAGGGAGTAGCGGAAGGTCAACTGATCGGCCGCTGAGGTTTGCCAGTCCCCGCGCACCGTGCCCAATAGGTCGTTCAGGGGAGCAGTCGCGAAGCTCTTGGTGATAGTCTGGGCCGCAAGATCGCGGGTGCCCGCCAACACGCCGCCCAATTCGTCGCGATATTCGAATCCGCCAAACCACCAGGCCCTGTCTTTGACCAGGGGACCGCCCAGGGTGCCCGAATATTGTTGACGGCTGAAAGGCGGAGTTTCTCCTGGAACCGAGTTAGGATCGAAAGTCGCGGGCAGCGCTTGCAGGGCTTTGTCGCGCTCATAAACGGAAGCTGTGCCGTGGAGAGCATTTGTGCCTGACTTGGTGACGACGTTGACCACGCCTGATGCAGTGCGCCCCGACTCAGCGGAAAAGCGGTTAGTGGCAATCTGGAATTCCTGAACCGCATCTTCTGGCAGGTTGAGCAACATGCCGCCGACGGCATCATCATTGTCATCGCTGCCATCGATCGTCACGCTGCTACCTCGACCCAACTGACCGGCGGAGGAAATCACGACAGTGTTGGTTTTCGTCGGATCGAAATTCGGAGCCGGTGAATTTCCCGGCATCAGCAGTGCGAGTTCTATAAAATTGCGGCCGTTGAGCGGAAGATTATCGATCTGATGCGAGTCAACGACACCGTCGACGACGGAAGAGACTGTGTTTACCGCCGGGATAGCGTTGGAACCGCCGACCTCGATGACAGTTTGTTGGCTCGCAACGGATAAGCGCGTCTTGACATTTGCCTGCTGTCCTATTTCTAGCCTGAGTTGCGAGATAAAGCCGGCGAATCCCGGGGCGTTGACGCGCAGTTCATAGGAACCCGGCGCTAGGTTGTTGAATGCAAAGATGCCAGCGCTGTTGGTGATAGTGCTGCGCTTCGAGCCGGTGGACTTATTCTCCGCGGTAACCGTCGCGTTGCGCACGACAGCGCCCTGGGGGTCGGTGACATCACCGTTAATCACGGCCGTCCCAAGTTCCTGGGCGCTTGTTGGAAGGGCCATTAACAGCGCGAGACAGACTGGCGCTACCAGTAATCGAAGGTGTCTTATCACCTTGAGTTCACCCCAGTACGGAAGATGCGCAGCATGATGGTGCACACGAGTGGGCTGCGCAAATTGAAGGGGACTTTATCTGCGCCGGGAGAGTAGCGGCAATAATATAAAAATACTAGTCCCGCTTCGGCGATTGACTTGCAGCTTTCATCGAAAGAACGAAGGAGCGCTGATGAAGTTTCATACGGAATATCTGACATTCCATACGAAAAAGCACCGCGACTACATTCACATCACGCCGCAGGTGGACGCGATCGTGAAGAAGAGCGGCATACGGGAGGGCATGGTGCTGGTGTCCGCGATGCACATTACGGCCGCGGTGTATGTCAACGACAATGAGTCTGGTTTGATCGAAGATATCGACCGCTGGCTTGAGACCCTGGCGCCCTTCCGCCAAGACTACCGGCACCATTCCACAGGGGAGAACAATGGAGACTCGCATCTGAAATCGCTGCTCATTCATCACGAGGTGATCGTGCCGATTACCACGGGGAAACTCGATTTTGGTCCATGGCAGCGAATCTTCTATGCGGAATTTGATGGTCAGCGCGACAAGCGCCTCATCGTCAAAGTCATGGGCGAGTAAAGCGGCCAACGCATCGCCTTGGAAATCGCATAAAAGAAAACCGGTAGCTTTCGCCACCGGTTTCGCTCACGATTCTGATTGCAACAAGCTTTAGTCCTGGCTCTGATCGTCGGGCCGCCGTTTCAAAGTCGGCCGATCGTCGCCCGTCTTGTCGCCGCTGCTGTCTCCCTTGTTGCTGGTGGAAGTACGCCGCAGGCTGGGCTTGTTGTTGTCTTTCTGGTCGATCACCTTGCGCCGGTTTTCAATTGCGGCCAGCCGGGCTTTCACGTTGTCAAACTCCGACGTAGAGACGATATATTGCGGGCGCGCCGGCAAAATCTGCTGTATCTCTTCCTGAGATTTCTCGATGCGGTCCGGCGTTTGCGGGTGCGTGGAAAACGCCTTCGCGAGAGTCCCCGGCTTCTTTTTCTCCTGCGCCTGGACCTTCTCAAAGAAGCTGATGAAAGCGTTGGGATCGTAACCGGTCTTGTACATGTACTCAAGCCCAAGGTAGTCAGCTTCAGCTTCAAATCCGCGTGAGAAGTGCAGGAATGTCATGGGGAGCGCCAGACCCGCCGCTTCATATCCCGCATACCCGATCGCGCCGCCCACGAAAATTAGCGGGATCGACGCCATGTTCATGAGGTTGCCACGGGTCTGCTGACGGGCCAGGTGACAGGCGGCAACGTGCGCGATCTCGTGCGCCATTACGCCGGCCAATTCTGCTTCCTCATCGGCCGCCAGTATCAGGCCCGAATTCACATAAAAGAATCCGCCGGGCAGCGCGAAAGCGTTGATGTCGTCGGAATCGACGACCTTGATAGTGAATGGAACCTGGGAGTCAGAGTTGCGGACAATGTTCTGGCCGATACGGTTCACGTACTCGGTGACAACTGGATCCTGCACCAGCTTCACGCTGGACTCCACCTGCTGCGAGTAGGCTTTGCCCATCGCTACCTGCTTCTCCACGCTGTACCAGTTGCCCATGCCGCGCGAGCAACCCACGTTACGGTTGCCGATAGCGTCCACGTCGGATTTGCCGCCCGTATGCTTAATTTCGCTGTCATCCTTTTGCGGGAGGGTAGCTGGAGGAGGCGGCTGGGTGGCCGATGTGTCGGACCGCGGCACAGAGGGCTCATTTTGTGCGAAGGCCATCGTCCCGGCTATCAACGCCAGGGACAGTGCCGCAGAGGTAAACTGATGAAACTTCATAAAAACTCCCTTGTGCCTGGACCCGAGGTGGTTCCGGCTTGATTATAACCCCGGGTACACACGGTTCTGCGCGGGATTCCTAAGTAGTTGGACGCGTTAAGGTAAAGCCGGGTTACCCCGAATTCGTGATTTCGCAAGCCAGTCGGTCCGCTGCCCCCCGGCGCTCGTCGTGCAAAAGTTCTGATAGTTAGATGACAATCACCCTGACTGCCGGATTGTAAATTTTTGTACAACGGAAAGAATGGCCGGGCTGGGTCGAATTGACGTTGCTTGCAGTGTCACGCCGGGCGTAATATCCGCCCTTCCGCAGTAAGTCTCTGCAGGCGTAAGTCGCCGGACGGCTTGTTTGGAACTGGCCAAGACGCGCATGCGGAGAACAGAAGCCGAAAATCGGCGGCAATTCGGCTTTGAGCCAGTGCTCTAGATTCTAAGCCAACTCTGGGGAGGTGTAATTTGCTCGATCGTCGCAGGTTTTTAGTAGCCAGTGCGGGAATTGGGGGTGCGCTGGCGTTGTCGAAGAGCCTTTTTGCGCAGTTGCAAAATGCGCCAGCTTCCCTGCCCGATGTCGGTCTTTACGCCCAGGATCCTGACGCCTACTGGGCGGAGTTGCGGAAACAGTTTCTGATACCGGCGGACGAGGTTTACCTGAACAATGGCACCGTGGGTTCGAGCCCGGCGCCCGTACTGCGTGCCATATTTGACGGTTACACCACCACAGAGAAACTGGATGAAGCCGATCCTGAGGATTACCCGATCTGGGGGTACGCGTCGTGGAACGAATTCCGCGACCCCCTGGCCCAGTTTGTCGGCTGCAAGCGCGATGAGATCGCGCTGTTGCGTAATGCGACGGAAGGCAACAGCTATATTGCTAACGGCGTGGACATGAAAGCCGGAGATGAAGTCCTGATGACGGATCAGGAACATCCGGGAGGGGAGCAGCCCTGGCAACTCAAGGCCAAACGATACGGGATCGTAGTTAAGAAAGTCACTTTGCCCAAGCCTGTCCAGAACCCTGAACAGCTGCTCAACCTCTTCAATGAGGCCATCACGCCGCGTACCCGGGTCATGTTCTTCAGCCACATCACGACGGCAACCGGAGTCGTGCTGCCGGTGAAAGAGCTATCAGCCCTCGCGCGTTCCAGGCACATTTTGTCAGCTGTTGATGGCGCACATGTTCCGGGGATGATGACGCTCAATGTTCATGACCTGAGATGCGACATGTACTCGGCCAGTCCGCATAAATGGCTACAAGCCCCCAAAGGCTCCGGCTTCCTTTATGTTCGCGACGAAGTGATCGATCGCTTGTGGAACACTATTGCCACGGAAGGCTGGGACGAGCCGAAGATACGCGCTGAGCGCTTCCAGCGTATTGGCAGCTCGAACGTGCCGGCTCTCTGGGGTCTCCGCGCTTCCGTTCAACTCGCCAACGAGATTGGCATGGATCGGATTGAGAAGCGACATCGCCAGCTGGCCGATTACATTCTGGGAGAGATGATCAAGCGTGGGGCGGAATCCTGGACCTCGCCTGATGCGACGATGAGATGCGCGATCGCAACCGTAAACGTCCCCGGTCTTAAGCGCATGGAGTTGGAGAACTGGTTGTGGAAGTCGCACAAGATCCGAATTCGCGGCGGCGATCCGTCGAAGCTGAGGCTCTCCACGCCGTATTACCTGCAGAAAGCAGAGATTGACCGCTTTCTCGCCAAATTTGATGAATACGGGCGCGACAAACAAGCGTCCTAGGTCAAAGCAGTGCCGCTACGACCATAGCCTTTGATCGAGAAGCGGTCGATCGGATGGTTCGAAATCGCCTGCGCAAGCCGGGCCTTAGTCGTAATACTCCAGTCCCAGGTGGGTGATGAGTTCCTCTCCGCGCAGGTGACGCAAGGTGTTCTTCAGCTTCATGAGCTGAATGAACAGATCGTGCTCGGGATACAGGCCGGGAGCGGTCATGGGCGATTTGAAATAGAAGCTGAGCCACTCCTGAATGCCAATTCCGCGCAGTCCCGCGGTCCGTTGCGCAAGGTCGAGGAATAGTACGAGATCAAGCACGATCGGCGCTGCCAGGATTGAGTCACGGCACAGGAAATCGACTTTGATCTGCATGGGGTAGCCGAGCCAACCGAAGATGTCGATATTGTCCCAGCCTTCTTTATTGTCCCCGCGCGGCGGATAGTAGTTGATGCGCACCTTGTGAGTGAAGCCGTTGTACAGATCCGGATAGAGTTCGGGTTGGAGAATGTGTTCCAGCACCGAAAGCTTTGATTCTTCCTTTGTCTTGAACGAGCCAGGATCGTCGAGCACCTCGCCGTCGCGATTGCCGAGAATGTTGGTGGAGAACCAGCCGTTCAGGCCGATCATTCGGGCTTTGAAACCTGGCGCAAGAATTGTCTTAATCAACGTTTGCCCGGTCTTAAAGTCCTTGCCGCAGATCGGAGCGTTATTGCGACGGGAAAGTTCGTGCATCACCGGGATGTCGACCGTGAGATTCGGGGCGCCGTTCGCGAAAGGCACGCCCTCCATCAGTGAAGCGTAGGCGTAGATCATCGAAGGGGCAATCGACTCGTCATTTTGCGTCATCGCCTTTTCGAAGGCTTTAAGACCTTGGTGGGCTGCCGTCTGCTCCAGAAAGACCTCGGTCGAACCGCACCAAATTGTGATCAGGCGGCTCGCGCCTGATGTCTTCCTGAACTCGCGAATATCGGCGCGCACCTGATCGGCGAGTTCCATCTTGTTCTTGCCCTTCTTAACGTTCGGGCCATCGAGTTTTTTGACGTAGTTGTGATCGAAAACTGCTGTGCGCGGCTTGACGGACGACAGAAATGGCTTGATCTGTTCCAGCAAATAGCGGTCGAGGACACCGGCTTTAGTGGCCGCGGCATACATGTCGTCTTCGAAAATGTCCCACCCGGTGAAGACCAGGTCATCGAGGGCAGCGAGCGGAACGAATTCTTTGATTTTTGGCGAGCGGGAGTCGGTTCGCCTGCCGAGACGAATGGTCCCCATCTGCGTGACCGAGCCGATTGGCTTAGCCAAGCCTTTGCGGATGGCTTCCACGCCGGCCACGAAGGTTGTGGCCACCGCGCCCATGCCGGGGATCATGACGCCGAGCTTGCCTTTGGTCGGTTGGATATCGCTGTTAACGGTGGAATATTCACTTTTCGATTGCGGTTTGGTTGGAGTGCGGGAGGACTGCTGGCGTTTCGCCATCGGGAGATGATCCTTATAACTTCCGTGAGATTAAGGCAAACAGGTATGTTCTCGCAGATATGCAGCGATTTGCAACATCTGGTAATTGGGTGGCCACGAATACTGGGTGAGGTGAGGGATGGCTAAGTTCAACGGACGAGCAGGGTTTGTCGCCACGCTGAAATCTGCAACTCAGCTTCACCGAAACGCAAAGATCACTAGTGCGCCGCGGTTGCGAGCACCAATACCATCAATCCAGCTAAAACCAGGCTGGCAACCAGAGCGAATACGTCATGCCATGGGTGCGGATGAAAGTAGCGATCGTGCAATAGGCGAAAATGGGTCGGCATCATACACCACACCCGCCTTTCTTACGACTGGCTCTATCTCGCGCAGTACAAAGTCCTGCATGGCATAATTTACGTCCATTCAGAAAAGACCGCAGTGATTGGCCTCACATGCAGCAGTATGGAGTTTTTCAATCGCCGTCAAGGCGCAGCGGAGGACGGTTTATTGTCTGCCCACGGACGTGAACCGTTGACGCATTTCGGCGAGTTGGCTCTGCAATTCACGACTGAAGCTCACGGGATACTTGTCGGGATTGTGCAAACGCCGGTGGGCTTCGGGTAGACGCAACAGTTCCGCACGCGCGCGTTCCTGTATCTGGTGCACGGAAGGTGATGCCTTGAGCCGGCGCCCACCTCGCATCACGCAAGTCAGGAGCTGGTGGGCATTGAAATAATCTTCGGTCTCGCGGGCAATCAAATCTTCGCGATAGTTTCCGTCTGGATCGGTAACGCGGAAGACTTGTTTGCGGCAAGGATATGTCGCCTTTTCATCGCTCAACTTGGCACGGCAGGAGGGACCGTCTCCCGTGTCGACGTCCACCAGTTTGTACACGCCGCTCAAGGTAGGCGCATCCTTCGAGGTGGCCAGTGCTGTACCGACTCCGAAGCCGTCTATCTGCGCGCCGCGCGCCAGCAGATCGGCAATCACAAATTCGTCGAGGTCGCCGCTGGCAAAGATTTGCGTACCAGTGAGACCCGCGCGGTCAAGGCGCAGCCGGGATTCGCGCGAGAGTTCCACGAGATCGCCGCTGTCGATTCGAATGCTGCGCGGGCGAAGGCCGGAATGAATGATCTTATCGATCGCGGCCAATGTGTCATAGGTATCGACCAGCAGCACGCCGTGCTCGGGGAACAGCTGCTGAAATTCCCGGAAACTCTCTTCCTCTTCGCCATATGCCATTACAAAGGAGTGGGCCTGAGTCCCGAAAGTCGGAATGTCGAAGCGCTGCCCGGCTTCTACGTTCGAGGTTCCCTGACATCCTCCGATTACGGCTGCGCGCGCCGCCAGCACCCCGGCTTCCGGACCATGGGCACGTCGAGTACCGAATTCCACCACCGCCCTGCCCTGGGCCGCCGCCACGACCCGAGCGGCCTTGGAGGCAATCATGGTTTGAAAGGTGATCGAGGAAAGAAGAAAGGTTTCGACCACCTGCGCTTCGATCATGGGCGCGGCCACGCGCACTAAGGGCTCTTCGGGAAAGACAGGGGTGCCCTCAGGAATAGCCCACACTTCACCGGTAAAACGGAATTCGGCAAGGTAATCGAAAAAATCGCTGCTGATATGGGCAAATACCGGGTTCCGGCGCAGAAAAGCGATATCTGAGTCTTCGAAATGAAGGCTCTCGAGATATTCGAGCGTTTGTTCAAGGCCGGCGGCGATCAGGAATCCGCGCTGCGGAGGTAGAGAGCGGATGAACAGCTCGAAACTGGCATTGGCATCAAACTTCGTTTCGAAATACGCCGCCGCCATCGTGAGTTCGTAGAGATCGGTCAGCAGTGCGGAGTGGTGCAATGGCTGGGGCATGTTGTTCTTTGAGAATTATAGATGGGAGCCGTGGGATCACGACACGCCCCACAGTTCCCGTGCGGTCGCCCGGACGCAAGTTTCCTTGAATCTTTGTCCACCCACGGTGCAGAACGCGTCAGGAGGCTGGTTCGATGTTGGTGATGCGAATCTTGCGAGCCTCGGGATCGACATCGCCGGTTACTGTGACCTGCATGCCCTCAAACTTACTGGCACGCTTCTGGTCATCCAATGTATACGACAAGCCGGAAGCGGTGTTTAGGACATAGCCCGCGGCTGTTTTGACGATGTTTCCCCGAATCGCGCCGGCACTGCGCGGCTGAGCCGTTGCCGATTGGGTAGGTGGCCCCTGACCAGGACGGCCGGGTGCGGAGCGGTCCTCCGTTTGAGTTTGCGGCTGTTGCGTGGGCGGGATCGGTTCGGCTGTGCCTTGCGCGGCGGGTTCCGGCACCGGAGCTTGCATCTGCGAATAGGCGATCGCTGGCGTTGATTGCACATTGGGATCGGATGGCGCAGGGGCGGGCTGCTGCCCGCGGACCAAGGCGGTCGAGCCGACTCCAAGGGCAAGCACCAATGCAGCGTTTCTCAGGTGCCATATGTTCATTGTGATTGCCTCCGAGCAAACAGTCGGATCGAAATTCCAATGCGGACTAATCGAAACGTCCTGCGGAGAGCAGTACGAATAACTAAAGCGCTTCGGCAGGAAGGAGGCCCCTCCCCGGCGGATGATCGGATATTAGTGCCCGGCAAGTACTGTGGCTCTAGGGTAGATGCTGTATTCGGCGGCTAAGGGCGCTATGCGATCTGGCTTTGGAACTGCGAAGGTTCGTACCCTTGCGAACGACGGTGCGCCCCAGGGCTGCCTCTGCAAAACACCTCTACATGCAACACCTGCACCGGACTTGGCCTCTAACTTGGTACACTTAGGGGGCAGTGAGGGCGTGATGCGACAGGTTTCGCAGCTGCGGAAGCAAGTTACCCTTCTGGTCGTCGTGCTTTGCGCGACCGGTCTTCTGGCCCAGGAAAGCTCGCCTTCAGAGCAGTCAAAAACTGCCAATCCCGAGCAGAAAAATGTTTCTCTCAATCCCGCTGAACTCGTCCGCAGGACGGTTCAAAAGGAGATTAATGCAGTCAATAATGCTGCGCCCGAGCACTTCATGTTCCGCTCGCACAAGGAAGGCCCGCAAGGCTCCCAGGTCAAGCTCTACGTGGAGACGAAAGAAGGCACGGCGGGCATGCTGGTCGCAATCAACGGACAGCCGCTGAACGAAGCCCAGCGCCAGGACGAAGAACAGCGCGTGCAGCGGTTCCTGAATGATCCACAGGAATTGCAGAAAAAGAGAAAGAAGGAGAAAGAAGACGCGGAGCATACCCTGCAGATCATGAGGGCCTTGCCTGATGCATTCCTCTACGAGCCAGACGGAACCGTCACCGGCACAGCAGGAGTAGGAGCCGAAGGAGACGAACTCGTCCGGCTAAAGTTCCGTCCAAATCCCCGCTACTCTCCGCCGACTCACACTGAGCAAGTACTTACCGGCATGGAAGGACACCTTCTCATCGATGCGAATCGATGCCGCATTGCAGAAATCGATGGCACGCTCTTCCGGCAAGTGGAATTCGGGTGGGGCATCCTCGGACATCTGGATAAAGGCGGCCATTTTCTGGTGAACCAAGGCGAAGTTGGGGGCAGCGGCTGGGACGTGACCAGGATGACACTCAACTTCAGCGGCAAGATCATGCTGTTTAAGAGCCTGCACATTCAGTCCACGGAGACGTACAGCGATTTTCGACAGGTACCCAAGAACCTGACGTTCGCCGAAGGCGTGCAGGTGCTGAAGAAAGAAGGTCCCTTTATTGCGGAGAACCATGCCGAAGCAGGGGGTAGATAAGCGCGGCTGCGAGCTGCGAACTTCGGGAGCTTTGTTTACTCGTCCGTTTTTCTACTGTGGTGACTGCTACACACGTACTTCTCTCTGCAGCGTTTCTTTCCTGACAGTCAGCTTTTCAATCACATCTTTAAGAATTCGATAACCTGTCCCCGGTTCATCGGACACGCCGATCAAACCGTCTGATGAGACTTCGACTTCGGGTTCAATGATGTCATGCTTCCAGTAGCGTTTGGACGCGGAAATATCTCCCGGAAGGCGGAAGTTCTCAAGCGTGGAGAGCGCGATATTCTGGGCGCGCCCAATGCCAGATTCGAGCATCCCCCCGCACCAGACCGGCACCTGGTGGGCCTGGCAAACATCGTGGATGCTCAAAGCTTCGCTGAAGCCCCCCACTCGACCGACTTTGATATTGATGATGCGACATGCCCCGGTCTCGAGCGCGAAGGAGGCATCACGGGCATGCCGAATTGATTCGTCCAGGCAGAGCGCTGTCTTGAGCTCACGCTGCAGGCGCGCGTGACAGTAGATGTCGTCGTTCCAGAGCGGCTGCTCGATCATCAGCAAGTTGAACTGGTCAAAAGAGCGGAGGTGTTCGAGTTCGTCGAGCCGGTAAGCGGAATTGGCGTCGCAACTCAGCAGTATCGCTGGCCAGCGGGACCGGATTTTTTCCAGCACCTTCAGGTCCCATCCGGGCTTCACCTTCACCTTGATGCGACGGTAGCCGGCGGCAAGCTCGGCTTCGATTTTTTCTAACAATTGCTCGACGGTATCCTGAATCCCGATAGAGACGCCGCAAGGGATTTGTCGGCGCGTGCCACCAAGCAGTTTCCAGAGGGGCAAGTTCTTCTGCTTGGCTTCGGCGTCCCAGAGAGCATTCTCAAGTGCGGCTTTGGCCATGCGGTGCCCACGAACTCGCGAGAAGAGATGCCCACAGTCGCGGGCCGACGCAATTTCGCGACCCAGAATGGCAGGCGCGAGGTATTCAGTGATGGTGGGCCAGGCTGTTTCGATCCACTCTTCGCTGTAAAAAGGATCTTCCCCGGCGACACTCTCGGCCCACCCCTCAACACCATTGCAATGCAGGGTAAGCAAGAGAATGCGGCGGCTGTAGATGCGACCGAAGCTCGTCTCGAAGAAGTGAACGAGCGGCATTTGAATTTCCCGAAGAGTGATGGCTTCAACTTTCATACGTTGGCAACTGTCGTTGCAAATAATTCAAACAACCGGTGAGTGACAATGCTCGGGCCTGTACACCAAAATGAGAATGCCTACACAGCCCAGGACTCGTCCCACGTTCCCAGCAAGAACTTCCCGCTTCCGTCCTGCCCGCGCTCGTACCCGAGAACAGCAAGACCGTCCTGAAAGGACTGCAGAAACTCGGTGCGGTTTTGGTCCTGCACTGTTTTGGCACGCGCCCGCGTCCCGGGATTGGCTTTCCAGTCATAAATCTCAGCCGGCACGATGATGGCTTTACTGGGCTCCATGTTTCCGCGTAAGCCGTTTCGCAACCGATTCTCGACTCGCTTAGATTTCAGCCACCACTCGGCAATGAGCCGATCCGTTGGCAGGCCAGCCTGCAGGGGCGACGATGTAATGCCGTACTGGTTGACGTTATAACGCCGGCTAATGGCGCCGAGCTTTTCGATGTTCAGGTAGGCGTTCTTGATCTCTAGCGGATCGTAGGTCCACTCGATGAGGTCAATCCCGCGATCGAGAGCGTCATCCCGCTGAGCCAACTTCAAGCGACGGCCAAGGCCTGCATCACGGTATTGGGAGTGGACAGCGAGCATGTGGGAGTGCAGATATGCGCAGCCATTGCGGAGGGCGGGGATCGCAAAGGCGAAACCGACGAGCTTTGAATCAAAGAAGGCGCCAATGACCTGGCCGCCAATTTTCGAGGCGACCACAAACAGCCGCAGAGGCACCAATTCGATGTCGGTGAAATTCCAGACCTCCTTCTGCAGCAGCACGCAGGCGCGCATCTCGTCGAGATCGTGGCAGTGCCGAATCATGATCTCGCCGGCTACACCCGTCACACTCACTTCACGTTTTCCTGTTGCTTCGCCTGTTGCCATAAGCTTTCCAGCTCTTGCAGCGATGCTTCCTGTGGGGTACGGCCACAACTCCGAAGCTGATCTTCCATCCACTGAAAACGCTGTTTGAATTTACGATTGGTCTTGCGCAGGGCCGACTCGGGATCGAGCGCAAGATGGCGGGCAATGTTGACGAGTACGAAGAACATGTCGCCCAGTTCATCTTCGAGTCGCGCCCGCAATTGTTCGGAAACGGCCGGCATTCCCGAGCCTGCGACCCCGCGGCCATTTTGTGACGAAGCCGGAATTGGAAATTGTTGGAGCTCCTGCTCGAGTTCTCCGGTTTCCTCGCGCAATTTATCGAACAGTCCTTCAACGTTCGCCCAATCGAAACCGACGCGCGCCGCCCGAGAGCTCAATTTGTGAGCTTCGAGTAAGGACGGAATCGCTGAGGAGACACCCGCTAGAACCGACTCTGGCTTTTCGCCTCGATGGGCGCTCTCCCCTCTTGCTTCCAAACGTTTCTTTTTCTCTTCTGCTTTCAGGGCCTCCCAATTACGAAGTACCTCCGCGGAGGTATCCGCCTTAACTTCACCAAACACATGTGGATGGCGGTCGATCAACTTGGTGGACAGGCGCTCGAGCACATCGTCAATCGAGAAGATGTCCTGTTCACGCGCCATCTCAGAGTAGAAAAGAACTTGCAAAAGAAGATCACCCAATTCTCCGGTCAGTTCAGGCCAGTCGCGGTTGTCGATGGCCTCCAGGACTTCGTAGGCCTCCTCCAGGGTGTATGGCTTGATGGAATCGAATGTCTGTTCGCGATCCCACGGGCATCCACCCGGACCCCGAAGACGGGCCATAATGGAAACCGCGCGCTCAAAGCGTTCGCCTGTGCTCTCGGGCATCGGCTACCAATGTAAATGAGCGCGAGAGGGGGAGCAACGAAGCGCAGGCCGCTTTAAATTGCCGGGCGCGCTGGCTGGCACGCGACCAGCATGCGTTTCGAGTCCGAAGCTCTTCGTTATTTATCTGGTGTTGGGAGAGCTCCGCCTGGAGAGCTGCAACTCGCTCATAACAAGCGCGTTCCAGCATTTGACGTAGTCGCACCCCGTTTTCCCCACGCCGACAGTATTACCTGGTTGCACCAAGGTTACCTTCCTTCAAGATGGGCAGAGGCGCAGACTATTATGGGAACAATGACGCATTGAGTAACGGTTTTGATCGCCGGTTACTCGCATCCAACCATCAACACCGGACATGACTTCCCCCGCCAACCCGCGTCCGCCACTTGAAGCGCAGCATTTCCAAGTGATTGTAATTGGCGGCGGCATCAATGGGGTCGCGATTGCGCGCGAGTGCGCCCGCTACGGCCGCCGCACGCTGCTTTTGGAAGAGCATGATTTCGGTTCAGGCACGACCAGCCGGTCGACCCGCATTATTCATGGCGGATTGAGGTACCTGGAGCACGGCGAGATCGATCTGGTCCGCGAGAGCTTGCGTGCGAGAGGAAGATTGCTCCGCGAATACCCGCACTTGGTGCATCCCATGCAATTTGTGCTGGCATGGAATAGCAAAGGCCGCCGCAGCGCTTTCGCAATACGAGCCGGGCTTTGGCTTTACCGGCGCACGGGTGCGCGCAACCTGGGTCGCTCCATTACAGAATTTGAGAAGAAACGCCTGGAGCAATCGCTCGACGCCGGCCACCATTGGTCGCTTTTCAACTATGAAGACGCGCAATGCGAGTTCCCCGAACGACTGGTGGCGGAGTGGCTGCTTGACGCCAAGCAGGCGGGAGCGGTTGTCCGGAACTACACCCGAGTGCTGGCCGTCAATGTTGCGCATGGCCGGGTGCGCGGTGTGCTGGTGCGCGATCAGTTGACGGGGAAAGAAGAACCTGTGGAAGGCACATGGGTGATCAATGCCACCGGGCCCTGGGCCGACCGGCTGCTGCAGCGCTCGTCTATTAAAACCAAGGCGCCCATGGTAGGCGGGGTCCGCGGATCGCACATCGTGCTGCAGCATTTTCCCGGCACACCGGGGACCGCTCTTTACACCGAGGCGCCGGATGGCCGTCCATTTTTTGTCATCCCCTGGAATGACCAGGTGCTGGTGGGCACCACAGAAGTTCCGGACAGCTCTGACCCGGCAAAAACCGCGGCCTCGCCGGAGGAAATCGAATACCTGCTTGGCTCCGTGCAACGCATGTTCCCGCGCTCCGGAATATCCGCCCAGCACATCCGATACGCATTTGCCGGCGTTCGTCCGCTGCCTTTCTCTCCCGGCAAAGCGCTGGGGGCAGTGAGCCGCAGGCACTTCCTGCACGATCATAGCGAGGAAGGCGCAGCCAAGATGATTTCAGTAATCGGCGGCAAATTGACGACCGCCGCGGAACTGGCGCGCGCATGCGTGCAGAAGATCGGTATAGCGCCGCAAGGGAAATCGGGCATGGCGCTGGTCGCGGGGGAGTCGATGGATCCGTTGTTGGACCATTGGGTACTCCAGATTGCCGACGCCGGCGCTGTGAGCGAAAGCACGGCCCGAAGCATTGTAGAGTGGCACGGCAAGCGCGCCGTCGACATCGCTCGCATGGCGTTGAGCAGCGCGGAACTGCGCGCTCCGTTGTGCCCTCATACCGAGCACATCGTGGCTGAGGCGGTCGATGCATTTTCAAACGAGTGTGCGGTCACGCTCAGCGATGTACTGCTTCGCCGAGTACCGGTCGCCTGGGGTAGTTGCTGGTCAGACTCATGCAGCCGGGAAGCTGCCATGCGCATTGCGGCAGCGCTCGGGTGGGGCGAGGAGCGGACGGCGTCGGAATTGGAGACAGTCGAGACCGAACGCGCTGCCCTGTTACGAAAAGTGCCGCGCGGCCGCGTTAACTTTGAAGCTGCGGCGGATTAGAACAACCCCGCGACAGTTGCCGTTGCGTTCCAGTTGCGACGTTTCAGCCCTGCAGTCAGCTTTGATCTCCGCCGAGCGTTCTAACCAGCAGTTCAGTTTCGTCAGAAATAATCCCATCAACGCCCCAACCCCGCAGCGTGCGCATGGTGACAGGGTCGTTCACGGTCCAGGCAAACAGCCGCTTATGACGATCATGAATCTCCGCGACAAGTGCGGGAGTAATGAGGTCACGGCGAGGGATGACGTACTGCACCGGTAGTTCCGGCCAACTCGCCAGTTGCTCCCGAGTTTCGCAGATTATGCCGAGAGGGAGTTCCCCGGCCATTTGGCGGAGGCAAAGCAAAATGGCGGGCAGGAATGATGAAACCAACACGCCCCGTAACGTAGTGCGTGTTCGCAACGAGGAGACGGTGAGCTGCTCCACTCCCGAAACTTTGAGTTCAATATCTAGGAATGCACTTTCGGCATAACGCGCAATCACGTCGTTCAAAGTCGGCAAGCTAAGGTCGTGAGCAGCAGAACTGGCCACTCGCATCCCGGAGATTTCCGGGTCGTGGCAAATTACCGCATGGCTGTCGCCGGCGAGGCGAACGTCAAACTCGAATCCGTCGCAGCCGTGCTGCAACGCAAGATCGAATGAGGCAATGGTGTTTTCGGGTATGGAGCGAGTGGAGCGGGCGCCGCGATGACCAAGGAGAAGTGGCCGATTTCGCATCAGTGTCACGCCAGAGGGCAGAATCGGGCGCTCACGTCAGTCGAGATCGAAGTCGCGAATGGGCTTACCTGTATCGGGAGTTTCCTTGGCACGCTTAACGGCTTCCTGAAATTTCTTTTCCAGGAGGTCAGAGGCGTGCTTTTGCGCCTCAACCGACTGGCGGAAAATTGACTCACGCCGACTGTCCTGCTCGCGCATGGCACGAGCTGCCTCTTCCATGTCGTTGAAGGTTTTCGGTACGATCGGCGCAGTGTGAGAAATCACAGCCTTGGTACCAGCATCGACCTTCAGCACGGCTCCGCAGCAGGGGCAGGTTACTTCAAACGCTGCGTTGTTCCTGGCCATAGTCAATCATAGCGCAAAAGCTCGTCCCGCACTCAAATGTATGGGGAAGATGTGAAAGAGGTGAAGCAACTCCCAGCACAACAGGACGATGGAGAAGATTACCACCAACACAGCCAGAAACTCGCCAATGTTCATTCTTCGTTTGTTCGGTTCGAATTGCCGGGCGCCAAGACTGATGATATTCAAGGTAGCGAAGGCAAAAACCACAATCCAAAGAACATCATAGAGAGCCGCGCCGGGGTCGGCGGCTTGCAGGAGAAGTGCACCCAGCACGGACGAACGTGGGCGTACCGCTTCGCCGAACAGGCGCGGGAACTGACAGAAGCATTCCCTGGCGCCAACCACCGGGAAAGGGAAGGGCGTCAGCATGGCGAAGTACGGAAAGCATAGCAGCTTAGCCGGACCGAAAGCAGATGCGAAGCGGGTTCTGCATACCAGGAAAATAGAAATCAAAACGCACAGGCAAATCAAATTCGTCACCACCCCCCGCTGCACCTTCCGCTAGAATGGCGGCCCATGCGCAAGTACCCCCCGGCTCAAAAGATTGCGGCTCTTCTCGTTGCCTTGCTATTCCTCGTCGCGTCGTCTGTAAAGCGATCGCAAGCTGCGCCGAGTCTTGAAGATCGTGCCAGGCAAGCGCTGACGCAAACTAGCGGCAAATTGCATCTTGCCGGTTTGCAGCAACCAGTCACGGTAAAGCGGGATCGCTGGGGAGTCGCGCACATTTATGCACAGAACGAACATGACCTGTTCTTTGCGCAAGGGGTGGTAGCCGCTCAGGATCGTCTCTTCCAGATGGAACTCTGGAAGCGCTCCGGGCAGGGTCGGCTCGCCGAGGTGCTCGGACCTTCAGCCTTGGAGCGCGACGTAAACGCACGGCTGCTGCGCTATGGCGGCGACATGCAAGCGGAGTACGAGAGCTACGCGCCAGACACGCGCGAGATCCTTGCGGCCTTCACGGCCGGAATCAATGCCTACATTGCAAGTCTCACAGCAGCAGGCGGTCCCGGCCTGCCACTTGAATTTCAGCTGGCTGGATTTCGGCCGGAGCCGTGGAAGTCGGAGGACTGTCTTAATCGCATGGCGGCGTACTCGATGACCGGAAACGCCGGAAGTGAATTGTTGAACGCGGCGCTGGTCGCGAGGTTAGGAGCGGAAAAAGCATCCCCACTGCTCGACCTCGATCCGGCAGTGATGCTCGATCCCGCCCCCGGCGTGAATTTTTCCGGCCTTTCTCCGGAACTGCTGCGCAATCTTGTCGGCAGTGACAGCCGGACTGAGTTCCCGCCTCATTCGCCGGTGCAGGAGAGCAATAACTGGACGATTTCGGGCGCTCTCACAAGGACAGGAGCGCCATTCCTGGCGAATGATCCCCACCGGGTCATTGCTGAGCCGTCGCTCCGCTATATGGTCCACCTGGTAGCACCCGGGTGGGACGTAATCGGCGCCGGCGAACCTGGTTTGCCGGGCGTCGCGCTAGGGCACAATCGCCACATTGCCTGGGGCTTCACTATCTTCGGTTTGGATCAGCAGGATCTCTATCTTGAGGAACTCAATCCCTTGGATGCCCTTCAGTACAAGACCGAGCACGGTTGGGCAAAGATGCAGGTGAAGCACGAGAAGTTCGCAATCAAAGAAGGTGCCGTCGTCCAAATCGATATGAAATTCACGCGCCACGGACCTGTCCTCTGGGACGATGGCAAGAGGGCCCTGGCATTGCGCTGGGTCGGCAGCGAACCGGGGACGGCCGGATACCTGGCTTCGCTATCTGTTGATCGCGCAGAAAGTTGGGACGCCTTTGAAAAGGCAATGGCACGATGGAAAGTCCCGTCTGAAAACATCGTGTACGCGGATACCGAAGGCAACATCGGTGAACACTCGACTGGGCTCGCACCCCTCCGCAAGAACTGGACCGGCCTGTTGCCGATCCCTGGCGCGGGTGGCTACGAGTGGAGCGGCTTCATCGCCAACCGGGAGTTGCCGCACTCCTTCAATCCGAAGGCCGGCTTTGTAGCGACCGCAAATCACAAAATGATTCCTGAGAATTATCCGTACAAGATAGGCTATGAATGGGCACCGAACTATCGCATCACACGAATCACCGACGTTCTATCCATGGCGCGCGACAAAGGCCACAAGCTCGCAATCGACGATCTGGAGAAATTGCAGACGGATGTCGTCTCGCTGCCCGCGCGAGAATTGATCGGTATTCTGCGGCGGAGTCTTGGAACTGCTCCCGACCCGACTGCCCGCATGCTTCTGGATTGGGACGGCGTACTGGAGCGCAATTCCGGTGTCGCAGCGTTGTACGAAATCTGGTTGCAGGAACTGACGAGTGTCGTTGAAGAGCAGGTCATACCGGAGAGCGTCCGGGCCTTGTTGGATGGATGGTCGTTGCCCAAGGTGATTAGTTTTCTCCAGCAGGGCGATCAGGGCGGCGCGGATGACGCCACTCGCAAACACGTCCTGCAGGCGAGTTTAACGAAGGCGCGCGAAAAATTGAGCAGCTTGCAGGGAACAGATCCCGCCCAGTGGTCATGGGGGAAGTTGCATGCTGTTCGCTTCCGCCACCCGTTGGACCAAGTGCCGGGAGCAGCGCCAGTCATGGACCTAGGACCACTGGCGCGCCCCGGGGATGAGTACACGGTCAATGCAACCGGTTTCTCTGGCGGCTCGTATGAACAGACTTCGGGCGCCAGTTATCGAGAGATTATGGACCTGAGCGACTGGGACAAATCCGTGGCGGTCAATACCCCTGGGCAAAGCGGCCAGCCCGGCAGTCCACATTATTCGGATCTTCTGCCGTTATGGGATGCGGGCCAATATTTTCCATTGGCATATTCGCAGCCTGCGGTGCAGTCCGTGACTGCTGAAACCCTGGTTCTGGAACCATAGGCATATCTGGTAAGGTGGACTAGGTACGGTGATTGCAATATTCGCACTGTCCTATGCCCAGCCTGGAAACAATTTTCTTTGACGTCGGCAATACTCTCTGTTTTCCTAACCACGAGCGCATTTTGAAACCTCTGCGGGACCGCCAGCTCTCGGTGACTTCCGAGCAGTGGAGCGCCTTGGAACGGAAGACGAAACTTGAATTCGACGACGTCATCGAACATGGTCTTCGGCTCGATCACGGCTTCTGGTACATGTTCTACACGCACCTGCTGGGAGACCTGAAGGTTGCTGACGATGCATTGCGCGACGAGTTGGTTGCGGCGACTCGCGATTCAAGTAACTGGGACGTCGTTCGGCCGGGAACCTGCGATGTGCTCGAACGCATCGGGAACAGATACCGGATTGCGGTGATCTCGAATGCGGATGGAAAGATCGAACAACTATTGCAGCGCTGTGGCATTGCGCGATGCTTTCTTAGCATTACAGACTCGGGCATCGTCGGCAAAGAAAAGCCAGATCCGATTATCTTCCACGCGGCACTCGAGGCTATGAATGCTGACCCCGCCAAGAGCCTGTATGTCGGGGACGTCTGCTCAGTGGACTATCTAGGCGCGACACGCGCTGGCATGCAAGCTGTGTTGTTCGATGTTGCGGGAGCGTATCGCGACAATGGGTTTCCGCGAGTGGAGTCGCTGGAAGAATTGGAAAACCGTTTGAACGGCCGAAGTTGAGCTAAGCGAGGAGCAGACGGCGCAAAGATGTCGGCGCGGTTCAGCAACATGCTTTCGACAATATGAATGCAATGTACAATTTGCTCCGTTGCTTGTGCCTTTTCGCTGGCGCAGGGCTGCTTGGATTGGCCCCTGCATCGGTCCCACAGGCACATGGACAGGAAAACGCCGGCACTCAAACGAACCAGAAGATTCCTGTAATGGACGGCGGAGTTGGTCCATGTTCGGTCACCCTGAGTGTCATCGGCGCCGACGGGAAGCCGGTGGCAGCGGCGGACGTGAAGGTTCACGTCGCCTATGGTTTTGCCGGTATTCGCAAACTAGACCTCGAAGCGGGCACAAATTCGGAAGGCAAAGTGAAATTCACCGGCCTGCCCTCGAAGGTGCGGCGCCCACCGCTGCAGTTTCAGGCGTCGAAGGGCGGACTGAGTGGAGTCGCCACGTACAATCCCGAGTCGGAGTGCGAAGCCAGGCACGACATCACACTGTCTCCTGCTCGAAGTAGCCCAGAGCAATGAGTTTCCTTCAGTCCTGCCGAATCGAATAAAATCTTGAACATGGCTGCTCACACCCACATCTTTATTTTTCTGACGGCGGCACTGTTGCTCGCGATTGCGCCGGGGCCCGGGATGCTCTACGTGCTCGCACGCAGCCTGGCTGGTGGCAAGCGGGAGGGGTTGCTTTCCGCCATGGGGACGTTCCTTGGGGGGATGGTACACGTGGTCGCGGCAGCAGCCGGCGTCTCAATCATCCTGGCAAAATCCGCAGTGGCATTCGCAACCGTCAAATACGCGGGCGCCGCTTACCTTTGCTATTTGGGCGTGCGAATGATCATCGACTCCAGGCGAGAAGGTGATTCGAATGTCGAAAACCTGGCTGCAACCATGCCGCGCAGAAATCCCCTCTGGCAGGGCGTCACGACCGAGGTGCTTAATCCAAAGACAGCGCTTTTCTTCTTGTCTTTCATCCCGCAGTTCGTGGATCGAAACGGCGGCTACGTCTTCCTTCAATTCCTTATGCTGGGAACGATCTCGGTCGTTTTGAACACTTCGGCAGACGTAATCGTCACCATGCTGGCCGGGCCCTTAGGAGAAAAGATCCGCTCATCGGCGAAGTTTCGACGACGGCAGCGCACGGCTACGGGCGTGATCATGATGGGTTTGGGAGCATTCCTGGCGACCAGCGAATCTCGGCACTGAAAAGTCGACGAGGATAATTGGGGGTTATCGCAGAAATTACAACTGGATCAATTGGTGGTCATGGCAGTCGGTGTGCATCGCTTCATAAAGTTGGCGGAGTAAATCTTGCCCATAGCGGGAGAGGAAGTAGATTGCGCCGACTTCGCGCTCCTGCAGCGTGTTGTGTGGATAGAGCGTGTTGGTTAAGAATGACGCGTGACGTCGAATGACTTCGCTCTGCAGAGCCTCGGCCCGCGCCGCACGCGAACGAAGCTGCTCAAATTGATGCTGTATTTTGGAGCTGGCGTGTTTCGCTGCCTCTAAGAGTGTCTGGTCGAGTGCTGCCAATTTTTCGCTAATCTGCGATAACGCCTTGTCGAGCGCTTCCTTTCCCTGATCGAAGGCCAACTGCAGTTCTCCGGGCAGCTTGCGGGCCGCAACAATTTGCTCGAACTTCTCAGGGCTCTGAAACGCGTCGGAAACCTCTAGTCGGTACTTCTCCAGAATGCGCTGCACCTTGGACTCGACCAAAGTTGCCGAGACCCGCGGAAGAATGGGAGTGATGCGGCCCAGCAATTTCTCGTAGACCACGCCAACCTGGGCGAAGTATGCCACCTCGGCGGCGCCCCCAGTGTATGCAAGAGTGGGCAAAAGGTAGTCTTGGACGACCGGTCGCAGCAGTACGTTCGCGCTGAACTGTTCCGGAGAGGCTGCAATTCGGCTCAGCAGTTCGTCACGAGAGATTTTCTCTTCGGCAATGGTGAAATCCAAGCCATTGCTAGCGGTGCCATTGCCGCGACGGTGGATCGAAGTTCGCGCCCCCTGCTGCAAGGCAAACAACAGCGTCGTTGCCGAAGTCACTTTGACCTGCTGATGGTAACCAGCAGAGTCCAGTTGCTTGCCACGTTCGAGCAGAGCCTCATCGAGTTCCGCGGCATGTTCGATCGCGGCCGCGTACATCGGCTTGGCTATAGCATGAAGTTCCGGATCAGACGCGTCGAGCAGAATTACTCCCCAATCCGCGAACACGCGCGCAAACAGCCGCGCGAACGAGCTGCCCAGGGTTTCCCCCGGACGATAGCTTTCCTTCAGAAATCCTGACGCTTCTGAATCCCCCAACAGTTCCAGCGCCTGCGCGAGGACTGGCTCGATCTCACCCCCGAGCATAACTGTTCCAACCGGAGCATCCGGATAACTGTGACTCGCGGTGGAAAGCTTGATCAGCGTACCGTCGGGGCCGGGCACTGAAACGTGGCTGACCTCCGCCAGATCATGATCCGTGGTGGCCAGCCAGAACACGGGGACGGTTTCGACCCCGCCGGCGGTGGCTTCTGCGGCGAGTTTTACCGCACTGAGGGCCTTGAAAATTGAAAACAGTGGTCCGCCAAACAATCCAACCTGCTGGCCCGTCACGATTACCGATGCGCCGGAACGAAGACGCGCAATATTCTCCATCGTCCGCGCGGATGCATTCCATTCCCGGTTCTGACTTTCGACTATCGACGAGACCCGGGCGCGCCGATGCGGCTCATACCCAATTTGTGACGCTTCCTCCTGAAACCATTGCTGGAAGTAGGGCGACCGGGGATAGAACTGTTGCAGCTGGGGGGAAGCGGAAATGAAATCTGTGAAAAGGCGGGTGGTGTGCGGGATGCGCGCGAACGGCAGACACTGGGCGTTCACCGACACGTCCTTTGACGACCGGAAGTCGAGATCATGATCAGCAGTTATCACTTATCTTACAGACGCGCAGGTTAATCAGATGTCACAAGCCAGTGCAGGTTGCAAAAAAGCGGGCTGACGCTCAGTTCCTGTCCCGGGGGCTGAGGGAGACCTATAGCAGCTGGAAAGCGGCATCCCGGCAGGAATATGCTGCGGGCCGATTTATTTGCAGAGCCAAAACATCCGGCCAGAGCCCTCTGGAATACCGAGATCACGTGCGCCTTCGTAATTGGAAATGACAGAAAAGCCCGCCTTGATCAGCACGGCATGCAGTTCATCGTCGAGGTAAGCTCGCGTAACCAATTTCAGGTCTGAACGCCGCCAGGCCTGTTCGCCAGCTTGCTGTTTGCGGAACAGCGTGACGCGGTTTTCGCCAAGGCGACATTGCGGATCATACGAGGCGGATACGATGCACACTTGCTCGTCATCCACTTTGACGAAGGATCCCGACCAGCGCTCACGGTACGCACGCTCACTGTACACGTCAAACAGAAGACAGCCGCCGTCGCGAAGGCACTTGCGAATGCCGAGAAAAACCGCCGCCAGCTCATGATCTCCAGTAATGTGCGGCAGGCTGTTGTAGGCGCAGATCACGGCGTCAAAGTCGCGTTTCGGCGGCAAATCACGGACGTCAGCCAGGAGGAAGTTGGCTTGCGGCGCGCGGCCGCGAGCCAGGCTTAACATGCTTTCTGAGTTGTCGATGCCGGTCACCCGAAAACCATGCCGCACAAGGCATTCTGTGAGTTCCCCTGCACCACAGCAGAGATCGAGAATATGAGCGCCGGGGGCAAGGTCAGGCAGCACCAACCGGTTCACGATTTGCCAAGTAACGCGCGCGGCGTCCGGAGCGAAGAAGTGCTGGTATACCGGGGCAAATACATCATAGGGCTGACGGAAACTGGTGTCCGTCCATTCGCGCCTGACTTCTACTTCTGCCACTTTCATACTTGCTTGTCTTTTTTAGAATCGACCAGGGTGTCAGCCCGCGCACTTCAGTGGGCATTCAGAAGTTGGAGTACTATGCCGCACGCTTCAGCTTTTCGGGTCGTCGCGTTGCGCGGGTCACTTTCGTGTAGCCTTTTGGCTTTTTCGCCAGCTTGGCGAGCCTGGCGGTCTTCATTTGCCGCGGACCGAATCCACCTTCTTGCGCATCCGGGCTGGGGCGCAACTCGGCGCGGGTCTTTAAGAGATCCAAAGCGTCCACAGGAAAGTCACGAATGACCGTGAGTTCTTCCCAGTGGGTGAACAAACCGTGCCGCCCGCGATGAATAACAATGCGATAGGCCAGAGTTTTGGAAATCCCCGGCAGTTGAGTCCATTGTTTGGTAGTCGCGGTATTGATATCCATCTTGTCAGGCATAACGGTGGCGATTCGATTCGGCGCACGAGGAGGAAGTTGCCAGAACCCTTCCTGGCGGTTTGTCTCCTATGCTCAATGCGAGGCGCGCAGTACGGCTTGGGGGGGCCGACGGGGTGCGCGTGTCTAAGGGCCCTCAAAATGAAGCACTTGCCGCTGCTTGTTGGCAAGAGAACTGCGCTCCCAGACTCGGGAGTCTTTCCCAGCACTACGGTCATCAAAAGGGTGTGGAGCCGGTTTATGCGTTTGACATCCTTCCCACCGGAACCCCAGAATTGACTTAGTTCTTTACAAGGCCCATCCCAGCGACTTGGGGGCGTCACGGCTTCGACGGAGATGCTTGCGGCCAAGAGGCATGCCGGGGTGCACACACCCGTAATCGCGTGCAAAACTAGAAATGCCACACCTCAAATGGCATACGCTGCTTAATTAATTAAGTAGCCGTCCTCCGCGGCTTCGCCCGTGGGCTGCGGAAGGGCGTCGCACAGCGGGCTGGTGTTGCTGTCTACGTCTGGGGCAGCGAGACGAGATCTACAGGCTAGTGGTTGGCGTTTCTTGTCGGTTCTGAGCGCCCGCCGCGAACGTCCCAGGGTAATGCCTGGGGCATGAACGCGACTAAGCATGTAGTCTCTTGACCAGTGACATTTTCGGACGCGGGTTCGACTCCCGCCGCCTCCACCATATTCTCATTTTTTCAATTGCGGAATTTGCGAACACAAGCGGTCGCTCCGTTCAGGCCCTTCGAAAAACCTGAGGCGCGTCTGCTTTCCAAGCACGACCGGAGAGCCCAATCCAAAGGGGCATCACGCGCACCGTGCGTGTTTAATCAGAACGACAGTTTCAACCCAAACTGGATCAGCCGAGGATTGGTTCCGGAAGCGGTCCCGGTGATCACGCCGAAGTTCTTGTTGTTCGAGCTGCAGCAGGTGGTGTTGGGCGGAGCGAATTGAGTTCGGTTGAACAGATTAAATATTTCGGTCCTGAATTCCAGGTTCAGACGGTCATCCGGTCCGAAATGAGTGTCCTTGAAGAGCGCAACATCGAAATTGTCTATGCCCTGAGCGCGAAGTCGTGAGTCCACGCGTGGTTCATTTCCGAAAGTGAAATCAGGAGGCGCTACAAAGCAAGCAGCCTTAAACCACTTCGTCGAGGCTGGAGCATTGGGATCTCCGAGCCTGGAAGTAGCGCTTCCAGAGATCAGGGGATCACAACCACGCAGCAGATTTGGCCGAGAGCCTGCTCCAAAAAGCGTAGTACCATTGGCCTGGCCATTCGTAAATACCAGCGGGAATCCCCTCTGGAATGTCGCAACGCCATCAATTCCCCAGCCCGACACAAGCCTGCCCCCAGTACCGTTGCCGGAGAGAAATCGCCGGCCGCGTCCAACCGGCAGATCCAGAACATAGCTGACAACTAACCGCTGTGGGACATCTTGCGAAGATAATGAACGTTCCGCGCCAAGATGATAATTGTCTTGAATGCCTCCGACCGACGGCTCTAACCACGACGTAAGCGTGTCGGTATCACTGATAAGCTTCGCATTGGTGTAAGCGGCAAGAATAGTCCCCTCGCTAGCGAAGCGCTTCTGTATAGTTAGTTGAAGCGAGTGATAGATGCTGTCGTAAGATCCCTGGCCTGCAAGCTGCACTCCTGTGTATTGCGGATAAGGTCGGAGTAACTGCCCGGTCGTCGTAGTGGGGCCGGCTAGCGCCAGTGCCTCTCCGTTCACGAAGAAGGGATTGGGCACAGTTTGTAGCATGGCGACATCCTGACGCGGGTTGGGAAGCGCCGGATTTACTTGCGACGCTGCCTCGGCCAGCAGACTATCGGATATCTGATTGATCTGTTGCGAATATTGTGGAAGGTGCGTCCCCTTTGAGCCAACATACGCCGCTGATAGGAACACTCGACCCGGCAGTTCCCTTTCCAGGTTCAAATTCCATTGTTGCACGTATCCCTCAGGATGATTGGCTCGGTCTGCCTCGGTAATAGACTGCACTACCTGTGTCAGGTACTGCTGCGTTTCCTGCGTGGTCAAGTTACGGCCGGGCGGAGCAGAAATTCCCAAAGGAAACGGAAGAGAAATGGAATTGACCGGATGGGTGCCATCGACGGTGCCGTTGTAAGTAGTCGTGGCTGCGTTTACCATGTCGTTCAGAGGGTTCAGAGCAAACGAAGCGTAGTTGGGAACCCAGAAGATTCCGTAGCCGGTTCGCAGCGAAGTACGATTGTTAATGCTGTAGGCAAGGCCAAGCCGGGGCGATAACTGCAAAGTATCAAGGGGAATGCTGCTTCTATTTTGCTGACTTACCAGAAAGACGTCGCCCTTGAGCGGCACGGAACCTGATGGAAGGAACTGACTCAAGTAGCTGGTGGCATTTCGATCGAAATACGACAGACGGTTGTAGCGTTCTGACCATGGCCCCTGTAGTTCATAGCGAAGTCCCAAATTTAACGCCATCCTGTCAGTTGCATGCCAAGTGTCACCGACGTAGAAGCCGCGATAGATCTGTTGTCCCACGGTGACGGCTGGAACCACGGATTGAGCAAAGAAGTGGTTCTCAACGTTGCTGGCGTTATCGGCGTATCCAAGCAGGAAATCGGCGAACGAAAACCCGGTGCCAGGAACGCCGGGCAGGCTAGTGAAACAGGGCTGACCTGGAGCACAAAAAGCAAAGGCTCCGCTCGCAACATTGGTCTGGGTGTAGTTGTCTCGACCAATCTCCAACTGAATGCCGAACTGAAGTTGATGATGACCGCGCAGAAACGTGAAGCTGGGAGCCAGGTTGAATTGAGTATTATGGTCCTCAATGTAACTCTGGCCTTGAGTACACATAATGTTGTCGGCGAAATTGGCCACGCATGGGGTGGGCGGGGTGCGCATAACTTCTGGGATACTTGCGTTGTACGCCTCGGGCCAACCGATGGATGTAACGTCGAAACCCGCATTTGTAGGTGTCCGTCGATAGCTGAACCGGCTCACACCTATGTTAACGTCCAACACGGATGTCGGACTTATCGAGTAGTTGTAAGCAGCTGCAAATGCATTAGTAACATAGGTTTCGGCACACCGATCAACACACAGGCCAGTTCCTAATGGGTCGATTGGCAAATCCAGAACGTTCCAGTGGCTAAAACGGCCAAAGAGCCGCTGCTTATTGGTAAGAATCTGATCAATGCGAATGACGGTCTGATCATGGTTTCCACCAGTACGAGCGGTGGTCGTAAAGTTATTGGTTAACGCATTGGCATTAGTTGGCGCCGGCCACAAGCTAAGTAACTTCGCAGACGTGCTGCTAATCCGATTTTTTGGGATGACGTTATTGGAGAACGGTATCGGCGTCGAATTGCTACCCGGGCATGCGCCTTGTGCATTCACGATTCCTGCACAAGGGTCATAAATTTGATCAACCACCACGGGCTTGCCATTCGTGTCCGTGCCCCGGTCATCGCAGATGCCTGTTGTGAACCCAGATTTACACAGCTCGGAAAAATCTCCTGTCCGCTCTTTGCTGTCGGGAACCGTGGCTGTGAAGAGCTGACCTGTCTTGAGACGAAATCCCTCCCAACTGAGAAACCAAAACGTTCTATTGACAGGGTGACCAGGGATACGCAGGGGGCCGCCGAGTTGTCCGCCAAACTGATTCTGGATCCAAGGAGGCCTTGGCTTATTTTCGGCGGCAAGGAAATAGTCATTCGCGTTCAGAATTCGGTTGCGCAGATATTCATACGCTTCGCCATGGATCAAATGCGTGCCGGCTTTCGTGCTCAAGTTGATAATTCCGCCCGAAAACTTTCCCCATGCCGGCCCAAGATTGCTGGTTTGAATCCTGAACTCCTGAATAGAATCCTGGGTTGGTATGAGAATTGGCAGATTAATGTAGCCGATATTAAGCGGCTGTCCGTCTAGATATTCGGCACTCTGATTTCCGAAAGAGCCATTCACCTGGTAATTGCCCCAACCAAAAGGATTCACTCCGACCGGTGTTCCGGTTGAACTGCCTTGAGGAACCACCGAGGGTGCGAGTTGGATGAGGTTAAAGACATTCCGTCCGTTTAAGGGAAGTTCGTTGGCTTTCCGTTGCTCAACCACGGTGCCGAGCGTCGAAGACTCGGTGTCGAGTGCTGGAGTTTCTCCCGTAATCGTGACACTTTCGGAGGCCGAACCCAACATCATTTCGAAATTAACGTCCAGAACATCTTGCACGTGGAGAGTGATGTCGGACTTGATCACGGTTTTGAAACCCAGCTTTTCGATTTCTACTCGATAGCTGCCTGGTGGAAGATCGGTAACGTAATAACTGCCGGTCTGATTGGTCACGCTAACATAGTGGACGTTAGTCGCACGATTGATGACGATCACTTTCGCATTGGCAATGACGGCTTTGCTTGGGTCAGTGATCCGTCCGGTGAGCGCGGCCGTCGTGGATTGAGAGCGAAGCGGAATTGACGCCCCCAAAATCAGCGCGAGCAGGGCAGCGCAGAGCAACACGATGGGTGAAGCGGAAGGTATGGCTGCGACGCTGAACTCGCGGTGCGACCCGGTGCCCGGATTCGCGGACGACTTCATCTCGGCTGTCTATTGTCGCTCACCGAGTCAAGACGGGGTAGAGATGAACAGCGAGTCACGGCAGGCATACGGAATCCACACCTGCCGCGACCGAAGGCTAGAACTCGAATTTCAAGGCGAACTGTATGAGCCGCGGATTATTGAGCTGAGACGTGACCTGACCAAATCCGTTTGAATTTCCCGCGACAAAGTTTGTTCCTGGGAATCCAAATTGCGGGTGATTGAACAGGTTGAAGAATTCAGTTCGAAATTCCAGGCCCATTCTTTCGGTAATGGTGGTGCGCTTGAACACCGCGAAGTCGAAGTTCTCTATCCCGTCACTGCGCAGAGATGGGTCAACACGAGATTCATTGCCGAAGCCCCAAGCCGGAGGCGCCGCAAAACATCCGGTATTGAACCACTGATTCAGCTTGCCCGATAACCCATTGCCTTGTACCCCCTTGTCGCATCCAGCGACTACGTTGGGGCGAATGTTACTGACTCCAAGGTTGGCTTTTTCGAGTGGCGTGGCATCTCCCGCCCAGGTGATTTTGAGCGGGAAACCCCGTTGAAATGTAGTTACGCCATCAATGCCCCAACCGGAAACCACTTTGTTAGCGACACCATTCAAGCCATTGGCGTATTTCCTGCCCCGCCCGAACGGCAAATCAAGCACGTAGCTGATCACGAGCCTCTGGGAAACGTCCTGCGATGAAAGCGAACGCTCGGCCTTCAGATTGTTCCAGTCCTGGACCTGGCCAACTCCGCCCGTGGTGCCGCTTTCCAGCCAACTCGTCAGGGTATCTGTGTTGCTTAGGAGTTTGGAATTGGTATAGGCAACCAGCATGGTGCCGCCCCCCTGAAAACGCCGAGTAACTGTGGCTTGGAGGGAGTTGTAACTGCTTCCACAGCAGCCGTAACCGGCCAGCGATAAGCCGGTGTATTGGGGATACGGGCGATCGAGCTGGCCGGCAACAATGGTCGCCGCGCCGATGGTGGCATTTGGGCTGGTGCCAGCCATCGGATTCGCGATCTGAGTTGCTATGGTGGGGATCTGACCGGCCGCAGCTTGTGCGGCTGCCTGGGCAACGAACGAGTCTGGAATCTGATTTACGTTGGTCGAATATTGTGGCAGGTGGACTCCATGCGATCCTGCATAGGCGATATCAGCAAAGAAGCCTGCCGGCAATTCCCGCTGGATGTCAAAGTTGTATTGTTCAACATACCCGTACTTCGGGTTCAGATACGGGGCTAAAGTCGGTGATCCGTTCGCGGCAACGAATGCAGACGTATTGCCCGACCGGCCGGGCGGTAAAGCAATGCCGCCCGCCCCAAACGGTCCCGGCTGCGTACAGGTGAATGATGAAAAGCCCACGCCCGCCAGTGAGCAACCCGTGGCGTCCAGCGTGCTCAGGGGGGTTAATCCAGAATTGATCGTTGCAGTAAAGGGTGTGGTCGCTAACGCAATCACGTCGTTATCGGGATTCAACCCAAACGAAACATAGTTCGGAATCCAGAATATGCCGTAGCCACCGCGTATTACCGTCTTGGGATTGAAGCTATAAGCAAAACCCAGTCTCGGAGAGAATTGTTTCTTGTCTAGAGGCAGATTGTTGCGTGAACTGTTCGGACCGGTTTTAACCAGGAAAGCGTCGCCTGGGCAGGGCGATCCCGGCGTGCCGCCGCACCCGGTGACGGTAGCATTAGTCGCAGTCGGATTCCAGTAGCTTAGACGGTCAAAGCGTTCTGACCATGTTCCTTGTAACTCATAGCGCAGGCCAAGATTCAGCGTGAGCTTACTTGTCACCTTGTAGTTATCGTTGACATAGAATGCCCGATAAGTCTGTCGTCCTGCGGTTTGAGCGGGAACTTGCGCCACGCCTTCGGTTTGGTTGACGAAGCTGCCCTGGTTTTGTGACAAGCCTAACAAGAAATCTGCAAACGCAAAGCCCGTGTTTGTACCGCCTGTGAGGGCATTCGCGGAAGTCCAGCTGCCGCTGAATGCGAAGGCGCCGCTCGCGATGTTGGTTTGGTAGTAATTGTCCAGACCCAACTCATACTGCATGCCGATTTGAAAGCTGTGTTTACCGCGAATCAGCGTCACGGCCGGCGTAATGTTGTACTGGGTGTTGTGATCGCCGATGGCGCTGTTGCCCTGCGACCTGCCTACGTCATTAGGAAATGGGAAAGCCGGAGTTGGCGGGGTACGGATGGCGTTTGGGACATTGTTGTAACTTGCCGGCCAGCCCAACTGGGTGAGGTCATAGCCAGCCAATAACGGTGCCCGTGCATACACAAAACGGCTCCCCGCAATGTTGATGTCGAAAATCGTTGTGGGCGTGAACGTATGATTCAGGTCAATGGCCAGGGCCTTTGTGTGATAGTTCTCAGCGCAGCGATCCTGGCAAAGACCGGTTCCGAATGGATCAGTGGGCAAATCGAGCAAACCGAAATAGGTAAAGCGGCCAAATAGGCGGGTATTGCTCGATATGTTTTGATCGATTCGAAGCACAAACTCGGTGTTGTTGCCGCCCGAACTGCTGGCTTTCGTGAAGTTATTTGTAATCGCGCCCGGGGCGGTGGGAGGCACAAAATATTTGTCCCACATGGTCGTGCCCGCTTTACTGAACTCCGAGGCCGGAATTTGATTGTTCGGATAAGGGCTGCGCGCCCCAGTGGCCTGATCGACAGTATAAGGATCGTACAGTTGGATACCTTGCGCCAGCAGCGCTGAGAAATCTCCCTGCCGGAAAGCAGGTAGCGGAACTGTCGTGGTCGTAACGGTTCCGGTGCGAAGTCGGAATTGCTCCCAGCTGGTGAAGAAGAAAGTTTTATCCTTGATTACCGGACCTCCAACGCTGAATCCATACTGGTTCTGGACGTAGGGCGGTGGCTCGTTCGGCAGACCAGATGCAATTTGCGAAGCTTTCAGGAAGAAATCATTCGAATTCAAAACCTTGTTGCGAAAATACTCGTGAGCCTCACCATGGAAGTTATTGGTGCCGGATTTTGTGCTCAGATTGATAATGCCACCGGCGAACTTACCCCACTCCGCACCTAGATTGTTGTACTGGACCTTGAACTCACCGACCGAGTCCTGGGTGGGAATCACGATGGGAAGGTTGATATATCCGATGTTCAGAGGCTGTCCATCCAGATATTCCGCGCTTTCGTTGGCGAAAGAGCCACCGACCTGGTAGTTACCCCAACTGAATGGGTTCTGCCCGACCGGAGTACCGCCTGAACCACCCTGCGCGACCGCAGCCGGCGAGACGGTAATCAGGTTGAAAATGTTTCGTCCATTAAGGGGCAGTTCGTTGGCTTTGCGTTGTTCAACGACTTGGCCGAGCGAAGACGTTTCCGGCTGCAGGAGGGGCGTCTCGACGCTTACAGTTACGCTCTCACTGACCGACCCGACCTGCATCGTTGCGTCAATCCGGACGCTTTGTTGTACCTCGACCACTACGGGTTCACGGACGAACTTCTTGAAGCCTTCCTTTTGCGCCTCTACCCGGTATTGTCCTGGGATCAAATTCACGAATGTATACAATCCGTCCGGACCGGTGGTCTGCGTGCGTGACACTGCAGTTCCGAGATTCGTCAAGGTAACAGGGACACCAGCCATCGCTGCACCGGATGGGTCCACAACTGAGCCGGAAATCGAACCATATGTAGACTGCGCTCGCATCCCGCAGGTCAAGGTAAGTACAGTTGCAGCGACAAATAGAGCCAACACTCTAGGAGACGGCATATATTCCCCCCACCGGTTTGGTTATGCCTAATGCAGATCGGCAACTCTCGCACGCGCGAACAACTCATTCCGGACCTGCGGTCGGTAATCAGGTAATCGGTTTTCTAAGCGCGTTCGTCGAGGTTATCCACTAGTACGAGCACCGACCCTGATCTGTACCATTGCCTAATCCATGAGGAGCCACATAGTACAGTCTGCAATTGTGAAACGGGTTTCCCGTGCACGAGGGGGTTGGGTTTTGTGCAATACAGAATTACGAAGGCGTCGCTAAAATTGTGGAGAAGGAAAATTCAATAACTATGAGAATGTGGAGTGTCTCTGAAGAACCCGGTCGTGGGATTTTTCTCCGCGGGACCTCTATGGATGGTTGGCAGCATTCCTCAATAGCGCGTAAAGGAAAGGCTTGCTGCTAGGCTTATTACTGCCGCCGTGCGGCTCAACGGTCACAAATATCGCGTCAATTTCGGCTAATTGTTTCGGATCGTCCGACCTCATGACCCATCGCCGATTGGAAGTGTTATCCATGTAGAGAATCCCCAGGTTCAGAGCGCGCGCCTCTTCTCCTTGTGGCGCTTCTTTCCTTCCCCACACCTGAAACGTACTCGCGCTCTTAATACCGGGCTGATCCAGGTCAAAAGCGTAGAAGATAAGAGACTTATTCTCCGTGTAAAACACGCGGCCAAATGGCTTCTGAGTACGGCTGCCGCTATCAACATCAAACACATCCGCGATGTATAGCCTGCGCGCGCCCATCAGCTCGCGGATATCGCGGTCGGACTCAAGATATCCCTCAGCACTCTTCAGCTTGTGTTCTTGCTCACGATTCAAAGCGGTGAGTTCGTTAACCCTGGTCTCTAATGACGTTGCTCGGAGGATTGCGCTTTCTCGTTCCGCTCGAAGGCTGACCAGTTCAGCCTGGATCTTCTGATATGCATCAACAGACGCACGCAGTTGGGAAATTAAAACATCTCGTTCCTGGGCGAGGTTTTGGGCGCGTTGAGCCGCATCCTTCTTTCCTGAAGCAAGCTCCGTCGCTTGAGCCTGAAGCGCTAGGACCTGCGAACGCAGGCCTTGAATCTCCTTTTGCAGCGCTGATCCGTGATCACTTAGCTGTGAGATCTTCAGGTTCCCCATTGCCACCAATGCGTCAGCCGCTTGCTTTTGCTGTGCCAGTTCCTGCAAGTGAACCTGGAGGCCCGACTCGCTCGACAGCGGGAGGCGCGTACCGTGAGTGGTACCGAGATGATATGCGCCAGCGGTCATTGCAACAAACAAGCACGCGGCCAACGCCGCTCTCGTCCATGCTGGTATTGCCCAGGAAGGCTGCAGCCACTTAGGCCGACGCAAGCCGAAACTTCGCAGGATTTTAGCAATTGGTGAAGGTTGCTCACCTTGAATTCGATCGAATAAACGGCGGCGGGCCGCTGCATCATCCCATGCAAGGTCTTCGAGTGGCGTATACTCGGCGGCTAACAACGGCACCGAATTGCGGATCAATTCGTACTGGCGGCAGATTTCGCGGCACGAGTCGCAGACCTGTAAGTGGGAACGGAGCTCGGCCCATTCTCCCGGGCTCAGCGTGCCCGAGAGGGCCAACGCACCAAGCTCGCTGTATCTTTGGTGCTCGCTCACCACCGCTCTCCGGAGTTATGAATCACCTTATTCGCAACCTCTGCACAAAAGCGCTCTTCCGTAGCCGTTCCAAGCCACGATAGAAGTGATGCCTGACATTTCCCAAAGGCTCGTTAAGCTTTTCGCTGATCTCGCGCAATTCCAACCCTTCGAAATAGAAAAGCTCCAAGGTTCGGTGCTGCATCTCTGGTAGTTCTTCAAACGCGCGTTGTAAGTATTCGCAATCCAGCTTCGACCCGATTTCCTTTTCCAGGTCGCTCTTGCCCCATAGAGTATCGTCAAGACAGGCGATATCTGTACCAGAGTAAAATCCTCTTCGAATTAAATGTGCTTTCCTGTCGAGAGAGCGATTAAAGGCAATTTGCACAATCCACGTTTTGGCGCTGCCCCGGGTCCGATCGAATAAGGCGGACTTCTGGTACACGTAAAAAAAGACTTCCTGAACGATTTCCTCAGCTTCACTGTAGTCATTCAGAATCCGAAGCGATATTCCGAGAACAAGACGCGAATAGCGACTGAATAGCAAATCCAAAGCGCTTGAATCGCGCTCCTGCAACCGGGCCATCAACTCTTCGTCACTGGGCGATCGAACCTCGCTGCCCGGGACAGGCAGAAGGACATTACGGCGACGCGGCCACACCACGGGCAGCGGAATGGCACGTCCTTGGGGGGGAGAGCTCATATCTATTTGCTGGCACCGCACAACGCTAAGCAACGCGCTTCATCGCCAGTGACCCCACATCGACCAGCAGAAAGCATGGGTAAAGATACACCAGCTATATGAGAGTTTGAAGCCTTTCATTCGAAATAGGATGAGCGTTCATGTAAAGATTTATTGGTACAATTTTGGACCGGGTGACGTAATAGCTTTAATTGTTCATTGGAGTCACCCGCCGGCAACACTTGGCGGGTCTACCGTGCCGTTCGAGCCGGAGATAATCCGCACCCGGTATTGCCGGCGCAAAATCATGGGAACCGAGGGTCAGTGCGAGCTGCCATCCTGGTAGTCATCGTTTTGCAAACGCTAGCAACGCCGACTTTCGACGTGAAGCGTCCTGCGGGCCTGGATTTTGTTTTGCAAAACTCCCCGACGCCGCAGAAGTATCTGATCGAAACCATGCCGGGCGGGGTCGCTCTCCTGGACTACAACAACGACGGCCTCCTCGACATGTTCTTGGTGAATGGAGGTGCGGTCGCCAGTCCCATGAAAATGCCAGAAAATTTTGACCGCCATGATCCGAAATACTGGAACCGTCTGTACCGGCAGAACCGTGACGGCAGCTTTTCAGATACGACCGAGGCGGCGGGCCTGGCTAAAGCGGGCGAAGGCAACTATGGGATGGGAGTTGCGGTCGGTGACTACGATAACGATGGCTATCCCGATCTGTATGTGACCAGCTACGGCACGAATATTCTTTATCACAACAACGGCAACGGCACGTTTACGGACGTCACTGCAAAAGCGGGCGTGGCGGCGGGCGGTTGGTCGGTTTCCGCTGGATTCTTCGACTACGACAATGACGGGAAATTAGACCTGTTCGTGACGCGCTACATGGAATGGGACACGCAGCATAGCAAAAACTGTGGACAGGAATGGCACACCTACTGTCCGCCGGAGGAATTTCCCGCGACCACCAGCATTCTCTACCACAACCGCGGCGACGGCACCTTTGAAGACGTCAGCCAGAACGCCGGCATTGCGGTGAAGAAGGGACGCGCCCTGGGAGTAGCCTTCGCGGATTACGATGCCGACGGTTATACCGATATCTTTGTGGCGAACGACGGGATGCAGCAGTTCCTGTTCCATAACAACAAAAACGGCACGTTCAGCGAACGGGGGATGGAGGCAGGAGCGGCGCTCTCAGAAGATGGGCGCCGGCTCTCCGGAATGGGCGCTGTCTTTCAAGATTATGACAACGACGGGCGTCCTGACATCATTGTGACCGAACTGCCGAGAGAAATTTACGGTGTGTACCACAACGATGGCAATGGGACATTCAGCTACCGCAGCCTCGAGACCGGTCTCGGCGCTTTGACCTCAGGGAGTTCCGGATGGGGCGTTGGCCTTGAGGATTTCGATAACGATGGATGGAAGGACCTCTTCGTCGCCCAGAGCCATGTGCTGGATAATGTTGAGCAGATTGATCCTTCTCTGCACTACAAACAGGTTCCGCTCCTGGCATTCAATCATTCCGGACACTTCGAACGCGGCGAATCGGGAATTGATGCCCCGGTCGCGGGTCGCGGTGCGGCTTTCGGCGACTTGAATAACGATGGTTTCATAGATGTGGTCATGACCACGCTGGGCGGAGCTCCACAGATTTACCTCGGCCATGAAAATAAGCAGCACTGGCTGACAATCACCCTGCGTGGTACCCGCAGCAATCGCGACGGTTTTGGGGCCCGCGTAGAAGTAAAGGGGCAAACACGATTCGCGACCTCGTCCGGAAGCTACGAATCGGCGAGCGATAAGCGGCTGCACTTCGGCCTGGGATCAGCGGACACTGCCCAGGTAGAGGTGCTTTGGCCTTCCGGTAAAAGGCAGATTTTAAGCAAGGTCCATGTCGATCAGTTCCTTGAAGTGCGAGAACCAGAATAGAAATGATTGCCCTTCTCCTATGCTTTTGCTTTGCCTGGCAAACTGGGCTGGCGGATGCCCGCGCTCACCTGCGCGCGGGACAAGAAGCCGACAAGAATCGGCAGTTCGATACTGCGATCACCGAGTTCCGCAAAGCCACGGAAATGGATCCCACTTTGATCGAAGCATTTGTGAACCTCGGTCAGGCATACATGGAGAAAGGTGAGTACAGCAATGCGGTGACGCCTCTGACGCGTGCGCTGGAACTGAACTGCGAGCTAGCTCCAGCACATCAATTACTCGGATACGCATTGCTGGCGCAGGGCTATGCAAAACAGGCCGTTCCGCACCTCGAGAAGGCCGGCGAGCAGAGCGCCCTGGGTATCGCGCAGATCGAGACGGGTCAACTGTCTGAGGCAGTCAGGAATTTACAAGCGGCATTAGCGAAACGGCCGAACGATCCAGATCTTCTCTACTACCTGGGCCGTGCCAGCGGATTGCTTTCGAAGCAATCGATCGACACATTGTTGGCGGCTTACCCGGACTCGGCCCGCGCGCATCAGGCGCTCGCGGAGAACTACTTCGTCCTCCGTCAAATGCCCCAGGCAGAACGGGAGTACCAGGAAGCGCTAAAGCTCAGGCCCAACACTCCTGATCTCCATCTCGAGCTGGGTGAAGTCTACGCTGGGGCTTTTCAGTGGGACAAGGCAGAAGAAGAGTTTCGCACTGAGACCAGGCTGCAGCCGGGCAATGCCGAAGCGGCTTACCGGCTGGGCAATGCATTGCTGCAACAAGGCAAGGCACGCCCCGCGAGATTCGAATTGCAGCGCGCGAACCAACTGCTCCCTAATATGCCGGAAACGCTATACGGACTCGGCAAAGCCGCGGCGCTCGACGGAGATGCCACCGCTGCGCAACAGGCGTGGACACAGTTGCTGGCAATCGAAAGAGAAGGCTCGTTAGCTGCCCAAACGCATTTCGCCCTGGCTGGTCTCTATCGCAAACAGGGAAAAATTGCCCAAGCGGATCGTGAACTGCAAGAGTTCAAAAAGCTGCAGAGCCCAGGCGCGCAAGCACAGCCGCAGTAAACATGCCGCGGTACTCCCCGCTGAACGCCATCCAGGATTTTCTTCGGTTTTAGCAGGACCACCAGACGAAGGATCGTATCGATATCTCTCCCAAGGCTTAGTCACAGCACGTCTGACCGCGCAATGCTTCCGCCCCCTCGTTCGCAATGATGGGCGTCATGATCAGCGCACAAACCGGGTCTGCCCACCACCAACCAAGCGTTGCATTTAGAAGCAAGCCGACAACCAGAATGCCTGACAAGTACACGCAGAAGTCGGTCTGTGTTGCGTCGGCTTCCATGGCATGGCTTCCGAGTTCACGGGCAACTCTTCTCTTCGCACGAGCGAGTATCGGCATCACAATGAGGGAGACACATGCCAGGATGATTCCTGGAATGCTGTGCTCGGGCGCGCGGTGTTGGACAAGGTCAGAAATCGCATCGTACAAGATGTATGCAGCAAGAGCGACGAAACAGCCTCCTACCAGGCGCAGGCTGCGCTGTTCGTTGCGCTCCCGGCTTTGCGCGTCTGCATCAACCGCCATTCGCCAGAGTAGGATGCCTCCAGATGTGACCTCGATGAAGCTGTCGATCCCAAAACCAATCAGCGAAACACTGCCCGCCATGGCACCTGCGACTACAGCGACCAGACCTTCAAGGCTGTTCCACGCGATTGTGAAATATTCCAATCGCTTCCCCTGTAGGGCAGTCGCTTCTCGGTTTACGGTTATCGCCATTCGCAGAGCATACCCGCAATATGCTTCGGCCCTGGCCGGCCAGAGCGGATATGGCAGCCACTCACGGGCTGGTCTTTGCCGTTAAGGAGTCCGCATTCGCCGTCAGCTCTTCTCCGCTGTGCGTCATTCTATAGCGGGGATTCTCTCCAGCCGCTGCCGGAAATATTCCTTCCAACTTTCAGGCAGCGCCGCAACTCGCAAGGCCCGGCGCAAAAGAGCAATATCGGCATCCTCATACCGCTTTGCCGCATACAGTCGAGTGATTCCGGACACTGGGAATGCATTTGGGTCGCGAGCGATCATCACCATGTCATCGCCCGCCCCGACCTCTCCCTCGCGAGTAACGGCAAGATAAAAACCTGTTCGGCCGCTTACGAAGAATCGCTTCACCATGTCGTCGGCTTCAAATCTTATTCCGAGTTTGTAACAGGGGAGGCGCGGTTGCGTCACTACGACTTCCGCTGATCCCACAGAAAACCGGTCGCCGAGATGGACGGCGTCTTCAGTCCCGTCATCGAGCGTGAAGTTCTCGCCGAAAACCGCCAGTGGAAGGTCTTGCCCCGGCAGTTCTTTTTTCCAAAATTCGTAGTGCACCATCGGATAGCAGTAGACGGCTTTCTCTTTTCCACCGTGAACGCTGAGGTCCGCTTGACGATCGCCATCCAAATTAAGCATGCGCAAGGAAACGCGACCGTGGATTGGGCTCTTATAGATGGCAGTAGTTACATTTCTCCCGTGCCACGTCACTTCTCGGGGAAGGCCAACATTCACTGAGATTAGCTTCATTTGCCGGTACTCCTTGCGACGAACGGCCCCTGCAGGCGATTCAGCGGCAGTATAGCGCTCAAAGCCAGGAAGGATCTGGGCTGCGCGCTTTCGCTGCGAGTACCGCGCCCTGTGGAATAGCGGAGCACTAAAGCCCTGCTTGTGCCATCAGAGTTCCTATGCCAGAAGCCGCCGAGGGCGCTTCAGGCGCCTTTCTGCCATACTTGAGGTACCACTGCATCCCATGAAGAGCATGCGTTTATTCCGACACTTTGCAGGCATTTGCGCCTTTCTTGCAGTCCTTAGCGTCTCTCACGGGTTATCTGCCCAGGTACAACCCGTTGGATTCAGCCAGCAAGTTTCCCTGCCATTCCGGTTTGTGGCCTATAGCGATACGCGCTTCACCTCGCCGCGCGATTCTGAGGCCTCGAACCCCGTGGTGCGCCGGACCCTGGTTCAGGCTATTGCCGATGTTCATCCTGCATTCATTTCCATTGGCGGGGACATCGTTTACCGGGGATTCGATATCAATGATTGGAAAGAGTTCGTCGCAGAAACTGCGATATGGAGAGAACAGGCCATCCCCGTTTATCCAGCCATCGGCAATCATGAACTCAGGGGTGATCTAAAAACTGCTCTGGGCAATTACTTTTCAACCTTCCCCGAGCTGAAGCAGAACCAGTACTACTCGGTTCGCGTGGCAAACACTCTCATGCTGGTGCTGAACAGTGCGCTGGACGAAGTATCAGGCCCGCAGGGCCAGTGGCTCAAAGGCAAACTCCACGACATCACTGCTGACGTGGATTTCGTGTTCCTTGTCATGCACCACCCGCCTTATACCAGTTCATCGGAGTCATTCTTCGGCAGCGGCGGACATTCTGCGCGCCATTCTGAGCAGGCTATGGCTCAAATGCTGGAGGCTGAACAGAAAAAGATGCGCGCTCGAATCGTGGTCTTTTCGGGTCACGTGCACAACTACGAGCGGCACGAACACGGGGGCGTGACGTACTTTGTAAGTGGCGGAGGCGGTGCGCACGCCTATCCGATTCAGCGCGGCGCGGACGATCCGTTCCAGAGCAGAGAAGTCAATTATCACTACCTCCTGGTGAGCGTCGACCGGCAGCAAATCGCAGTGACAATGAACCGGCTGCAAATCCAGAATGGCCAGGCAAAGTGGACTCAACCCGACTCGGTGCTTATACGGCCGCCGATTGCCGTGCAGGCTGCTGGCGTCGGCAAGTAGTTGCAGCCGTTTAGTTTCCTCTAACGAGGATAAAGGTGGGGCAACTCTGCTATACTGTTCGTGGTCGCTATTTCCACGGTTTGCTCGTCATGCGGTCGTCCGATCTCGGACCAGATGAAAGTCCGCTTTTCCTGCCCGCCGTTTAGTTCAGCGCCAAAATCAATGCGAGCGGCATCGGAAACTCACGACGCGTGAGTATAGGCCCCTCCAGAAAGAACAAATTGAAAATAAACACTTTTGCGGAACTTCCGCTTTCGTCTGCCTTACAACAGAAGTTAGCGCAAGCTCAATTCACCATTCCAACTCCTGTCCAGGCCGAGGCGATCTCGCCCGCCCTCGAAGGCAAAGACGTTCTCGCGACCGCTCAGACCGGTACCGGCAAGACGCTGGCCTTCCTGATCCCCATGATCGAAATGCTGCAGCAGAAACAATCGCGCCAAGCCCAAGCTTTGGTGTTGCTGCCAACCCGGGAACTCGCGATGCAGGTCAACGCAGAATACGACAAGCTTCGCGGCAAGAACCTGCGGAAGGCTGCCCTTGTGATCGGGGGATTATCGGAAAACAGTCAAATCCAGGCGCTACGCGCGGGTGTCAACGTGATCATCGCGACTCCGGGACGGCTCGAGGATTTGCACAGCCGCCGGTTCGCCGACCTGCGCGGCATACAAATGCTGGTGCTGGATGAAGCCGACCGTATGCTCGACATGGGCTTTTTGCCGGCGATTCGGCGAATCGTATCGCGCTTACCTGGGGACCGACAGACTTTGTGTTTCTCGGCTACGCTCGAGAAATCCGTCGCCGGTCTGGTCAACGATTACATGCGAAATCCTGTGCGCATCGCTTTGGGTTCCGTGCTCAAGCCGGCAGACAGCGTCCAACTTCATGTTTATGAAGTACGTCCCACGGAGAAATCGCAAGTTTTGCGTCAATTGCTGCACTCCGAGATGGGGCAGACCTTGATATTTGCCCGGACGAAGCGCGGCACGGAGAGGCTCTTCAAGGAGCTGGCGCGTGAAGGATTCTCGGCTGCAATGATCCACGGCGATCGTTCACAAGGGCAGCGTAATAGCGCGCTCAAAGGTTTCCAGGAGGGGCGCTATCAGATCCTGGTCGCGACGGACGTCGCGGCACGTGGTCTGCACATCGACGATGTAGCACACGTCATCAACTACGATCTGCCCGACCTGGCGGAAGATTTCATCCACCGCGTAGGACGGACAGGCCGCGCGGGATTGCAAGGGTGCGCCTCCACGCTGGTTGCCGGCACTGATGTTCCGGAACTCAAACAGATTGAACGTACCCTGAAGCTGCGTATGGAACGAAAACAGGTGGGGCACAATTTGTGGGTAGCGCCAGCTGCCCGCAACACTCTACCTTCTCGGACATTGACTCAACTGCCCGGCGAAGTTTTCGTCTAGCTCTGGTCGAACGGAAAAAATGGGGTGCCGGGGCAACCTTGGCACTCCCGCCCAAGCATCGCTTCCAGTCTGAAGCCACTCTAAGCAGCAGCGCTCGTGCGCTGCGCAGCATGCCTGTCACTGAGCAAATGCGAAGACCTGCGGTACGCCGAGCCCGGGTACGCTGGATATGGCTCTCACTTCTGATTGTGGCGGCCGTTTTCCTGGGGGCGGCAGCTTACCTGATTTCGCATGCTGAGCCAGTTATCCACGCCCGCATCGTTGAGACGCTTTCCACCCGCTTTCACAGCCGCGTAGAACTCACCGACTTTCACGTCACTTTGCGCAAGGGAATTGGCGTCGAAGGCGGGGGTTTAAGAATTTTCGGACAGTTTGATCCCAATACTCACCAAATCGGCATGCAACCATTGATCAGCGTGAAGGCGTTTAGCTTCAATACAGGGATCTCCAGCCTGTTTCGCACCCCCATGCACGTAAACACCGTGCGCCTCACCGGATTGCAAGTCAACGTGCCTCCGTCTCAACAGCGCAAAGAAATGGAGAGCATTCGCACCAAAGGCAAAATGAAAGTTATTGTTGATGAACTCGTGTGCGATGAGGCACAACTCATTATTAACACCCTGAACCCCGATAAGCTTCCCCTGGACTTTGCGATCCGGAATTTGACGCTCACTAGACTGGGTTCGGAACTCCCCATGCGCTTTAATGCGACCCTGATCAATCCCAAGCCGGTGGGAAACATCGAGTCGCAGGGGCGTTTGGGGCCTTGGCAGGCTGACAGTCCCAGGGATACGCCGATTGACGGGACTTATTCGTTCAGTCATGCGGACCTGGGGACAATCAAAGGAATTGGTGGAATGCTGTCTTCTACTGGGCGATATTCAGGCAAGCTGGACACGATCACTGTCGATGGGGAGACGGACACTCCGGATTTTCGCGTGAACATCAGCGGGCAACCGGTTCCCCTCCACACGGATTTTCACGCGACGGTAGACGGCACCACGGGAGATACTCACCTCGAGCCTGTGAAAGCGAGGATTTTGCATTCCTCGCTGGTGGCCCGGGGATACGTCGTAAAGAGTAAAGATCCCAAGGGGCACACCATCCGGCTGGACGTAATGATCAACGATGCCAGAATTGAGGACCTGCTGAAGCTAGGCGTTCGCACTAATCCGCCCCTGATGACCGGAGATGTGCGCTTGCATACGAATTTCGATTTGCCCGCTGGCCAGCAAGACATCTCGGAACGGCTCAGGTTGCGGGGAAATTTTCAGGTTTCAACGGTGCATTTCAACAATACGAAAATCCAGTCGAAAGTCGACGCTTTAAGCATGCGCAGCCAGGGGAAGCCCAAGAAGGCCGCTGACAACGTTCCCGACAATGTGCATTCTGAGCTCTCCGGAACCTTCGCCTTGAAACGCGGAGTGCTGTCATTCTCCAGGATGGAATTCACGGTCCCCGGCGCCGACATCAATCTTGCGGGAATCTATCGTCTAGACGGAGCTGCGCTGGATTTCCGTGGACATGCTCGCATGCACGCCACCTTGTCGCACATGGTAGGAGGATGGAAATCGATATTCCTGAAGCCAGTTGATCCGTTCTTCCGCAAACACGGCGCTGGCACTGAGCTACCGGTCAAGATTACGGGAACCCGTTCCAATGTGCATTTCGGCCTGGACTTCGGTCGGAAAGACGAAGCCGAGAATCGCTGAAGCGCGCTCGCAAATAAAAACGGGAGACGCCGTAGCGCCTCCCGTATGACCTCTCCCAGGCTAGTAGCGCCCGCCGCCGTTGGAAGCCACAGCGCCGTAAGGAGTGTTGGGAGGAATGCCGTAATTTCGCATGATGCTCTGCATGCGTCCTTCCATGCTCCTCATTTCCGACTGGTTATTGGTAGCGCGGTAGTTCAGCCAACGCTGATAGTAGCTGTCGTATTTCTGCTGCCACTCGGGAGCCAGAACACCCTGGTACCCACGGCCATAGCCACCTCCGTAGTAGCCGTTGTTGCCGTAGTTGCCTTGCCCGTAGCCGGTTTGACGGTGCCAATCCCGATCTCGATCGTCATCCCAGTCACGGTGATTGCGATCATGATTCCGGTGCCAATCGCGATCTCGGTTGGAATCCCAGTTTCCGTTGCGATCCCGGTCCCGATCGCGATCTCGGTCATGCCTGTCGCGGTCATCTTGATCTTGCGGAGATGCAGCCGGGGCGCCGTAGGCTACGGTGGTGAGCTTCGGCTGACGGGCCGCCGCCGGAGCCTGCGCCAAAGCGGGTAAACATAAAGCAAGTATTCCTGCCGATATTCCAAAAAGCTGTTTCATACGCCTCCGTTAAATTAGTGACGATTGGCGGAGATCTACTTCCTAATTCGAACCAAATGGAGTCGTTAAAGTTGCCTACAAACCGGCCGAGGAAAACTTACAATCGAGGCAACCATTTGCGCTGCAGCAGTTTAGGACATTAGCGATCCAGGTACTCTCAAGCGCGAGGGTCGCATCTGTTAGGATTCAGCACTACTCAATCGTCGTTACAGCCGGAGTCAGCCCGAAGTTTACTTCAAATCAGAAGGTGGACCGCTTGCCAAGAAAACTCTTAATTGCCCTCTGCATTGTATTGTTCATAACTACCGCCTCACTGGCGCAGACCATTCAGCGGCTCAATCACCAGCCTCCCGATGGTGCAGGTATCGGGTTCCTGTTGACTGACGGCACGGTCATGTATCAAGGCAACGGGCTGACGGACTGGTACAAACTCACGCCTGACAATACCGGGAGCTACATCAATGGCACTTGGACGAAACTAGCCAGCCTGCCGGCGGGCTACAGCCCCGATGCGTTCGCCTCGGCTGTATTAGCCGACGGGCGCTTGATTATTGAGGGTGGCGAATACAACTTCGGCAATTTTTCACTGACTAACCAGGGAGCCATCTACGACCCGCAGAAGAATGCCTGGACGACAGTCCAGCCACCAAGTCAATGGGGATTCATAGGCGACTCGCCCTCCGTCGTGCTGCCAAACGGCAAGTATTTGATCGGCGACAAACTTTCCAAGTTCATGGCGGAACTGGATCCCAAGACGATGACCTGGACCAACCTGAGCTACCAGGGAAAGAGCGACTTCAACGCCGAAGAGGGCTGGACGTTATTGCCGGACGGCAGCGTCCTCACAACTGACGTGAAGAATGCGCCCAACTCGGAGATCTACAAGCGGTCCACGTCACAATGGACTTCCGCCGGAAGTACCATCGTGGACCTTCACTCGCCGTCTCCGTTCGGCTGCCTGCACTTTGGCCCCGGCGGCAAATTCTGCTACTTCCCACCCGGAGAAATCGGGCCCGCCATTCTTCGCCCGGACGGGACCGTGTTCGCGACCGGTTCGAATTCCAAAGTGGGTCCGGGACACACGGCCATCTACTCTACTTCCACCCACAGCTGGACGGTCGGACCGGACTTTCCCAATGACGACAACGCAGGCGATTCATTTGCCGCGCTGCTGCCGAACGGCAACGTTTTGGTCGAAGGTGTAACCGGCACCTCGTACGAGTTTAACGGCGCAACATTGACCCGGGGTCCGTCCATTTTTGGCAGCCTGCTCGTGCTACCCACAGGTCAGGTCCTGGTTGGCGGGTCGGAGGTTTACATCCCTACTGGCACGTATGAGCAAGCGTGGGCGCCAACCATTACGTCCGCGCCCAGCACGGTGGTCCGCGGATCCACCTACAAAATTGTGGGCACGCAGTTCAACGGACTATCGCAAGCAGCGGCTTTCGGCGATGAGTTTGAAACGGCTACCAACTACCCGCTCGTGAGACTGACGAACCAGGCCACCGGACATGTTTTCTATGCCCGCACTCACGATCACAGCACAATGGGAGTAGCCACAGGATTAAAACCGGTTTCGACGAACTTTGATGTCCCTGGCAACATGGAAACCGGCCCTTCCACTTTGGAAGTTGTTGCGAACGGAATTCCATCGGTTCCAGTCAACGTCACCGTCAACTAGAGACACCGAACAGCAAATCAAGAGCGCTCGTCGGTTAACCGGCGAGCGTTTTTGTTGAATTAGACGTTCTATGCCACGGAGACAACCTTGACCCAGGGCTTTCATCCAACCGAGCCACCATGGAAGGAATTTCCATTCCTGAGCGCGATGTAGCGCCAGTCGACAACGTAGCTCCCGACTTGATCGGGCTTCGGATTCTCCTGGTCAATGTTTATGCCATTCGCGGTCAAAGCGGATGGACCCTGATTGATGCTGGGCTACATCTCTCCGCCGGGCGTATACGCCGCTGGGCCGAGCAACACTTCGGCCATGGTAGCAAGCCTCGTTCCATCATTCTTACGCATGGTCACTTCGATCACGTGGGCTCATTGCGAGAACTCGCGGACGAATGGAACGTTGCGGTGTACGTGCATGATGCGGAAATGCCATACGTGACTGGCAAGTCGCAATATCCTGCGCCGGATGCGACTGTCGGAGGCGGGCTGATGTCGGTACTGGCGCCGTTCTACCCGCGCGGGCCGGTTGACCTGAGCGGCCGTACCGTCGCTCTGCCCGAAGACGGGTCGTTGCCCGGCTTTCCCGGTTGGCGATGGATTCACACGCCCGGCCATACCGACGGCCATGTGTCTTTCTTTCGCGAACACGATGCCACGCTTATTGTTGGCGACGCCTTCTGTACGACCAAGCAGGAATCGGTAACTGCGATCGCGACGCAACGTCCGGAGCTGCACGGACCCCCCGCTTACTACACAAGCGACTGGGACGCCGCGAAGCGTTCTGTAGAACAATTAGCGGCATTGCGCCCGATGTCGGTAGCTCCCGGCCATGGCCGGCCCATACGAGGTCCCGAAGTGGCTGACGGACTTGCTCGCCTGGCTGCTGACTTCGACAGAGTTGCTCGCCCGAAGTCCAAGCGAGCAGCCTGAGGCCATTGTCGCCATCGAACGCGGAAAGTTCCTGGTCTTATGACGACGTCAGTTCAGCAATGCCGGTGAGTTCCAGGTAATCCTCATCGGTCAGTTGCACAGATCCAGCCTGAACGTTCTCCTCGAGATGTGCGATCGACGAAGTTCCGGGAATCGGCAGCATGATGGGTGAGCGCCTGAGCAGCCAAGCGAGAGCGATCTGAATCGGCGTTTTACCATGCCTTTTGGCAACTTTTTCCAGCAACGCGCCCGCCAGTCGCCCCGCTCCCAGAGGAAACCAGGGGATAAATGCCATATGGTTACGCTCGCAGTAGTCGACCACGTAGTCCCACTCACGGTCGGCAAAGCTGTAGCGGTTTTGCACCGACACGATTGGAACAATCTTACGCGCGCGCTCGATGTGCTCACGGGTCACGTTCGACAAGCCGACAAAACGGATCTTGCCCTCCGCTTGCAAGTTGGCGAGTGTTTCAACAGATGCGTCGAATGGGACCACCGGATCCGGAGTATGCAACTGATAGACGTCAATACGATCGAGTTGCAGCCGCTTCAAGCTTCCCTCAACTGCCGTGCGCAGGTGTTCCGGAGTGGCGTCATGGGTCCATTGATTCGGGCCGGGCCGATGCCATCCCCCCTTGGTGGCGATCACCAAGTTCTTGGGATAAGGTTTCAGAGCGCGTGCAATCAGCTCCTCACTGACATCCGGTCCGTACGAGTCAGCGGTGTCGATGAAGTTCACGCCCAATTCCACCGCGCGCTGAAGGAGCTTTATCGCAGCGGCAGGATCCTTGGGCGGACCCCATATGCCCGCTCCAGTGATCCGCATCGCACCGAAACCGAGGCGATGGACCGGTAATTCGCCGCCCAGCGAAACGCTTCCCGCGGCACTTGCATTGGGCAATTGTTCTCGATCGCTCATCTTGAGTCCCTTCCGAATTACTTATCAGATGCAACTCCAGCGCATCGGAAGCACAGTTTTCAAGATGACCGCCTGGGCTTCGGTGGCGCAAGATGCGAACGCCCTACCAACCCGTTTTGCGAGCCGGTGCTTCACCGTGTCGCCGTGTGCGCTTGCCGCCCGATTAAGCCGCGCAAGCAATTTACAAATCTTCACAATAGCCGTTGCCGACGACTCGAAGACGCCGCAATGTCGGCGCATTCGCAAAGCCGTCAACTTGATTTCCCGCGCCGCATTCTGTATTCCTTAATGATCCATGTACATGCAAAGAAGACTTCCCTGGCCTCGCCCGCACCATGCCGGTCGCCCTCTGTTCCTGCCGCTCTGCTTGCTAGCCCTGATGATCAGCACCCTGGGATGCGGTCACTCTCGAGCGCGGCTTCGTGCAGTCAATGCGCTGTTGAACTCGTCCAATCTGGACGTGGTAGTGAACAGCAACACGCTGGCGTCGAACATTGCGTACAGCACTGCCTCGCCTTACGTTTTTGTGAATGCAGCTTCTACCTCGGTGCAGATCAACCTGGCGGGGACCTCCACAAATGTACTCACTTCGACGCCGCCTTTAGCGACCCGCACCGACACTACCGTTATTGTGGCGGGCCGCAGCAGTTCCAGTGTGAATTCCCTGGTGCTGCTCGACGACAACTCGATGCCGCCTGCGGGCGAAATGAAGCTGCGGGTAGTCAACGCTGCGCCGGATCTGGGTACCGTCGACGTCTACGTGACCTCTCCCAACACAGATATCACTGCGGTGAGTCCGTCAATTGCTTCGCTCGCGTACGGCGCGTCCTCCACTTACCTCGTACTCGGAGGCGGAAGCTACCAGGTGCAGATGACTGCCAGCGGCACGAAATCGGTGTTGCTCAATACTGGAACCGTCACGGTGAATGCGGGGCAAGTGAGTACCGCGGTTGCGGTAAATCCAGTGAGCGGGACTTCCCGCTTTAGCGCGATTCTCCTCACTGATGCTCCTCCGTACCAGATCATTTATTAGGGCTGTAAACGCGTCTCTCGTCTCAGGGTTGGAAAGGGCGAGCGCGAAAAGGGCTGTGAAACCAGCCAACGAGAGGCCACTCATGCAGCGCGAGGATTCATGTTGAAATATTTATCACTCCTGGTCATCACGATTCTGACTGTTTTGCCTCCCGCCCTGGCGCAGGCGCCCCGTTCCGAAGTGAGCCTCGGTGTTCCTATAGAGTTGAGCAAGCGTTCGACTTTCACGAAAGAAGGGCCGGCTTTCCAGAGTGAACGGGCGACCCTGGAGCCGAGCACGACTTACGGAATTCTCGTCAGCTATCGCTACCACTTCGCACGCAGGCATGGCGTGGAAGTCAACTACGGCTTCTCGCGGCCAACCCAAAACTACAACGTTGTGAATATTGCAACCAACCAACTGGCCGGCGGGATTAGCGTGCAGAGCCGGGTGCAGGAAATGACGGCGGCGTACGTGTTTAGCCCGATGCAGAAGTCCAGGTTTCATCCATTCCTTCTCGGGGGGGCCGGTGTACTCAAGTTCGATCCCATGGGAAACTCACAGGCCGGCATTGTGGGCTTGGAGAGCCAAATCAAGACGGCCTATCTTTACGGCGGGGGTGGCGAGCTGCGATTTACGAAGAAGTTCGCCTTACGCGTGCAATACCGCGGCTTGATTTATCGCCCGCCGACGTTCAGTGCTTTTACGCTGGTGGGATTCGGCGGAGGAACACTGGGCCACATCGCGGAGCCGACGATTGGCGTTGCGTACAGGTTTTGAACTTCACCGGTTTTCCCGCACTCCGGTTCTCCGCGGCATAAAAGAAAACCCCTCCCAAGCTCGGGAGGGGTGGATAACTTAGAGCTGCTCGCAGCCCACCGTGCTCGCTGCCTAGAAGGTGAACTTCGCCGCAAGCTGAATGCCTCGTGGCCCGCCGCCGCCCAGGAACGGGTTGCCGACGCCCACGTCGCCGGTGGCCTGCAGCGGATATCCGCCCACGCCCACTTCCTTGTTGCCGGCTTGCTGGAAACCATTGATGCCCGGATCGGCAATGAAGGCCGGCAAATAAGGACTCGCAAAGTTCGGGTGATTGAGAATATTGAAGATTTCCGCCCGCAGTTGCATGTTGAGCCGCTCGGTGATAGCGGTGTCCTTGTACACGGCGAAGTCCCACTGTTTGAAGTTGGGCCCAATCAACGAGCCGCGCCGCATGTTGCCAAAGTGGCGCGTTCCAATGATGCAATCCGAAGCGGCTCCGCTCGCCGTAGTCACATCGCATGGAATGGCAAATGAGCTCAGGTCGATGAAGTTGAAGGGATTGCCGCCGTGATACACAATCGGCCCAACCACATCGGGACGATCAAAGGCGTTGCCGCTGCCGCTGAAATCGTCTTGAAAGTTGTAATTGAAGTGGAAGGGCTGCCCGCTCTGCAGCGTGAGCGTGCTGTTAAACCCCCATCCATTTTTCAGCCTTGCCAGGCTGCCACCCATCTTTGGCACTTCGTAGCCGAAGATCCAGGTGAACCGCTGGCGCAGGTCGAAGTTGGAATTACCGTATTCCAGGAAAGGCCGTGTGCTGTCGTTGGGCTGGGCAGCGTTCGGTTCAAAATCTTCGCCGTCGCTTGCATCATCCAGAGAATGCGACCACACATAATTGACAATCGAAGTTACGCCACGCCACTGGTTCACCCGAAAGCTTGTCTGTAGCGAGTTGTAGTTCGACTTGGCCGTGGACTCTTCGTTCAACATATAGAAAGCCCCGTACGGATTGTTGCGGAAGGGACGCGCCGCGCTGCCGAAGTCATTGATGCAGGCACAGGCGACATCGGCAGCGTTGATCTGTGCCGTGCTCGGCTGATTCAAGTCGCGGAATCGCCAGAGGTGATGTCCCTGAGATCCGACATATCCAACTTGCAGCACCATTTTGCTGGCAATCTGTTGCTGCACGTTCAGGTTGTAATTCTCCATATACGGATTATGGATGTTGCGGTCGAAGGTGAACGTGTCGCACTCGAACAAGCACCCGCCCGCGGGATTCTGGTAAACGGCGGAGCCCGGAACAATCACGCCGCCAACTGCGCCCGCGGAAGTAATGGGTGCCGGCCCGATGTTGTTATAAGCGGGACCCGGCCCAAAGAACGGCGCGTAAGGGAGGTGCCCGAGAAAATAATCTTGTGACACAGCATCGTAGAAGATGCCGTACCCCGCGCGAATAACAGTTTTGCCATTACCGCGCGTGTCCCAGGCCACGCTGACTCGAGGTGCAAAGTTGGCTTTGTCGGGGTTGTATAACTGGCTCAGGCCCGGCTTGCCAACCTGGGTAAGCGTGAAGTTAGCATTCGCCAGATCGAATGCGGTAATGCCGCTCATCAGATTGTTCTTCTCTTTCACTTCTCCGAAGTAGTCCCAACGCAATCCGTAATTAAGCGTGAGCCTCGGGTTGATGCGGAAGCTATCCTGCACGTAGGCACCGTAGCTGTTCTCGGCGGTGTGGCGCAGGGAATAGCCAGAGTATTGAAAGCCATCCGTCACATTGCCGGCGAGAAAGTTGTCCAGGGCTGTTGCGGTTACATTGCCATTCGCATCTGTGGTGTCTTTGAATCTCAGTCTTCCGCGAAAATACTTGTTGAACGAATGCTGCACGCTGGTGCGCCGGAATTCGAAGCCGAATTTGATATCGTGCTTGCCCGCCTTCCACGAAAAATTGTCAAGCAACTGGTTGTTGGTATCGACGCGCGAGCGCGGATCGCCGGAAGTCGCCCCCAACTGGGCCACACCGCTCACCAGGATAATCGGCAGGCCTTGGTCGGCCACCCCGCTACCAGTGTTCAGGCCAATAGAACTGGGGTGAAAAGCCTTGTCCTGAGGATTGAATTGCTCGGCAAAACGGTTCCACCCGTAACGCAGTTCGTTCACTTTGTTGGACGAGATCACCTTCACGTAGGAAAGCGAAACCAGTTGCACACGGGTGGGAGTGACAGTGTTGAATCCGGGCAACTGTCCCCCGCTTGCCGTCAATGCCAGAGGGAAGGACTGGTCGCTGTCGCCAAAATAGTAGCGACCGGTGATGTTGTTGCTTGGATTGAAGCTGTGATCGATCTTGCCGATCATGCTGTCGACGCGGTTGGTCGACGGCGAGATGACGGAGGCATTAAAACCAGTCCCGTTGCTGACGTTGGGCGCGGGCCAGGGATGCCGTGCCAATAAGGCAGCGATTACGGAATTGCTAGCCTGGCTCGGACTGAGGGACCCGTCCGGCGCCGTGCCTGTCGGCACGTTAGCCAGCGTCACCACACCCACCTTCTCCCGTTGGCCTTCGTAGTTCACGAAGAAGAAGGTTTTGTCTTTGATGATCGGACCACCAAGGGATCCGCCAAATTGGTTATTGTGAAACTGCGCCTTGGGCTGGCCGGCGAAGTTGAAGAAATTGCGCGCATCCAACGCGCTATTACGGAAGTATTCGATCGCCGATCCGTGCAGTTGGTTGGTGCCGCTCTTGGTCACGATATTGATCACGGCGCCGGCGTTACGACCATATTCAGGCTCGAAATTCGAGATGACACGCAACTCGCCGACTGCGTCAACGGGCAGAATCGTTGCCGGCGTGCCAAACACTCCGGCTTCGTTGATGGCGGGATCGTTGCGGTACCCGTCGTTCATGTCAGTGCCATCGAGCAGGAAATTGTTGGAGCGTCCACGAGCCCCGTTCATCGAGAAGACCCCGAATGATCCGGGCGAGTCAGTAATTTGATCAGGTGATCCGGAAACACCGGGACTCAGGTAGATCAGCTTCTGATAATCCCGTCCGTTGACCGGGACGTTTTTGACTTCCGTCGAGGTAAAGACGCTTCCCAGAGTGTCGCTGGTGGTCTCCACTTCAGGCAATGCTTCGCCCGAAACCTCCACCGTCTGGGAAACCTGCCCGGTCTTTAACTGTGCATCCACGCGCCGTTCGACTGCGACGTCGACCAGCACGTTCGTAGTGACCGCAGTCTGGAATCCAGACTGCGAGACGGTCACGGTGTAAGGACCTACGGGCAGTTCGGGAATGCTATAGCTGCCGTCGGCGCTGGTCTGGGTCGTGCGCTCAAGCCCCGTGGCGGTATTCTTGGCTGTAACCTTCGCTCCCGAAACCACTGCCCCGGATTGATCTGTGATCGTCCCTAAAATGGTTCCGCGAAAAGTCTGCGCGTTCAATGCTGATGCAAGCAAGAGGATCACAACCACTGCCATAATGACCCGGACTTTCATGCTAGTTTCTCCTTGGATAGCCCTAATCTGCGCGGACAAAAAATGGTTCAGCGCAATTGCCTCGCCTGTTTGAAACTGGAGTAGTTTCCGGCATTATAGCCCTCTGCAACCCACCTGCTACTCTCAAGTGATTGACGATGAACACAAAGAACAACTAGGTCCTGACAAAGCCATCGATCGCGCAAAAGCCACGCATGCGGTACACGGGAACCCCTGAGGTCAAACGGGACTTGACCATCCGGGGACCCGTCTAAAGTTCAACTGGGGAGGAACTGAGAATTTTGCGCTGGTTACATCCTTTTGGGAAACACCCCTCAAAAGCGAGTGAGACAGCCTACCCAAACCGTGTTCGCACGTCAAGATGAAGAGATTTGCGCCGCGCGAACAGAAAGTTCCCTGTAGAAATTTGCGACACTGCCGCCGGCGCCTTAAGTTGGCAGGTTAAGAGGAGGCGGTGAGATGATTAGAAGGAGAGTCGCAGCTCCGGGCTCAGAACGTGAATGCCAGCCCGCCCCGAACGGCTCTTCCCGCCTGCACCAGGTAGACGGTGCGTCCGTCCTGCCCCATGACGGGCACGTAGCCTTGCGCTAACAGATTGCGGATATCAACAATCGCTTCCATTTTGCAAGGCAGGAAGCCCGTTCCAGGAATCGGCTGTCGCACCAGGAAGTTCAAGTAGGGATCCGCCTGACCCGCCGAGCCGTTGAACATGTCCACCGGGGTGAGCGCCTGGCCGTTGACCCAGCGATAAGACGCGACCCAATGGGTACGCGAATGAGGCACAGTACCGCTCAGTTTGCCCGCAACAGAATGACGCTCTTCTTTCCGCAGTGAATCGCGCACCTGCTGCAATGGCACGTTCGATGCGAACAGATCCAGCACGCCTCCGTATCCATAATCCAGGGTCGCCGTGAGGTCGGAGGCTAACTTTTGCTGCAGTACAAGCCGCATGCCGCGCGTTTCCAGATCTCGGCCCTGGTAAGTGAATGTGCCGGAATACGCATCCGGCAGCACTTCCCCGTTCTCGATGCCTGCTTCGCCAATACCTGTGATCGCGGTGTCGGCAATGCGATCGGAATACAGGGCAGCTTGCACGCTGGTTTTACCTATCCGTCGGGACACCGAAACTTCCTGGTGATGCATTTTCTCCAGCGCCGGAGTAAACGCGGCAATGCTCATGCGTGGGCTGGTGTCGTTGAAGTCGGAGTCCGGGGTCAAGCCGTCGTGATTAGGCACCGAGCTTGCATATCGGTATTCAAGAATCGTATTCGGCGAAACATGCAGGTCAGCAGTGCCAAAGGGCTGCACCGAATTGACGCGTCCCATGAACTGAATGGTCTGCACTTCGCTCCCGAATTTCAGTTCCAGAACGTCGCCGAGAACCAGATCGTCAGAAGTGGTTAAGGCAAGCGATTGCAGCGGAGAGGCGTGAAGGTTAGCGTCTGGCGCAGCGAGCCGGCGCGCAGTCAAAGAAATGGTCGGCTGCGAGCCATTGCCCATCTTGTGGGAAAAAGACGTTCGCAGAACGGCGGTAGGGGCCCCGCTCCCGTAGCCCACATTGCCGTACAAACCGACAGTGCCCGACGAAAATAGCGAGTGCTCGACAGAAAAGCCGGTGCTCATGTCGGAAGCGCTTCCGTAGCCCTTGGCCGCTGTACCCGCGAGGAAAGAGACCGTTCCCTTCAGGTCCTTGTCGCCTGATTCAGACTTGTTCAGCTTAGCTGTACTCGAGCTGCTTTCATCCAAAGCGCGCAGAATCGGACGGTTCGAGACCGAGCGAAGCGTCCATTTCCAGTCGTCAGTGTCGCTCACGCCAGTAGCAGGCGAAGACAATTGCAGCGCTTCAAACAGCGTGTTCAAAGTGATGTTTAACGTCAGTGTGGCGGCGGGACGGAGACCTAGTTTCTCGCGCAGTGCCGGCAAGAATGAGGGAGCGGAAACCCTGACTGTGTAGACGCCCGGAACCAGGCCGCCGACTGAGAAGAACCCTTTGTCGTCGGTGAAGACCCTCAAGGTTCGCGAGGCGGCGTCGAGAACATCGACGGTGGCGCCCATCTGGGGCACTCCACTGGCATTGCGCACAAATCCTGCGACGGTAGCTGGCGGCTTTCCTGCTGCCCATGCAGGAAGCACCATGCCGAGCAATAAAGCCAGGCAGCCGAGCTTATGCATGTCACCTACCCCCATTGGGAGACGTCGTGCTTCTATTCCACCGCAAATGTGGCCGTGGGATCCACTGTCTGCTTCGAAACGTTGTCGTTCACCTTGATTTGAATGCGGTAAATGCCGGGTTGCAGGCTGGCGGCAGCCAGGGTCTTCTGTAAAGTCACCTGCTCTCCAACATTGCCCATCTGCTCCGTGTTCTCTACGGTGTGAACGACCGGCTTATTCGTAGATGCGTTCACCACGTCGTATTCCACGGTGGCCGAAGGCTTGTGGGTCTTTTCGTCCATGCCAAGATTGTAGACCTGCATCCAGAAATTCATCTTCTGGTTGCGTTTGAAGCTGATCGGTTTCCCGTCCGCGCCTTGAACCCGAGGCCGTACCTTGGTGGTGCCGATCACAAACATTCCGGTACCGACATTCTTCGCAGCAACGGGCTCCATGACGTCGGCGACAATCAGCGACGAGGACGCCAAGTGATCTTCATTGTACTCAGGAACGACGATGCCCTTGCTCCAGGTGCCTTTTCGGTCGCCATTGACATCTTTCACGACAATGTCGACACGATATCGGCCGGGACGCAGGGGGAGCGCCTTCCAATAGACCTGGGCGTTTTCCGCGGCTTTGGGCAGCAACTCCGCCGGAATATCCGCCTGCACAGTGTCCTCAAATGTCTGGGCCACGCGACCAGTGAGCGTGGTGACGCGTCCGAAGATGTTGACCAGACCATGCTCCACGCCATCTTTGTTTTGGAACGTGATGTCTCGGTCCTTGATTTGAACGGTGACGGGGACGAGCACGGTATCGCCGGTAACTCTCACAAAATCGGCCCTGACATCGAAGGGCATCAAGTTGTAAGAGATTTTGTGCTCGACCACTTCCTCCAGATCTTTGAACTTTACCGCCGGAGCCTTGTTCAATTTCGCGAACTGCTCGAGGCGATCGAACTCCTTCGCGCCGTTGCTCTGGTTAAACGGGCTCGCTCCAAGATTCTCGATGCCACCCTGGGTAAAGCGGCTCGCCTTGTTGGCCATGCCCATCTCTTCGTACAGGGTCAGACCCGCATTGGGAGTGTGCAGCAGCGCATCTTTTTCGGAACGATCCATGGTCATGTGGTAGTCGCCGCACATGCAACTATCCACAAACTCGATAATCACTTCCTGGCCAATGCCTTCAATGTAGCGGTAACGCCAATCTTCGAAAGGGAACGTCGAAGTGGTCCCGCCGCCCTCTTCCATCGGACGCTGGTAGGTTCCGCCGGAAGGATGAGACTCGATCTCGTCAGGAGGGCCAAAGACGATATACATGCGCCCGCGGTCGGTTTTCCAGCCGGGGATGCCCGCGGCAAAATGCTCGTTCGCATACGCCATGCGGCGATAATGCTCTTCCTTGAACTCGTTCTCTTCGGTGTCCGGCGTGGGATCGCGCCGCTGCCAGAAAGCTTCGATGAACTGGTCACGCTCTTCGTCGTTGGAGAGCTGCATGAAAGCGGAGCGCTCTTCGTCCGTAATGATCCAGCGGACGTCTTCGTCCAGCCATTTCTTGTAAGTTTTGCTTAACTCCTGCCGGAGGGCTTTGGCGTTGGCCTTCTTCTGCTTTTCCGTGAGAGGCCGTTTTAACGGATCGGATTCCTGCGATTGCCCCTGGTTCGAATCTGGCGCAGCTTGAGTGTCCTTAACAGGCTTGGTGTCCTGGGCGGACGAATATCCCCCGAGAACCAGGATGAGAGAAGCCAAGAACGCAACGTATACTGCCAGATGACGTGACCCTACCCGCATGATGGGGGAACTCCTAAGGAGACACTCTTGTTCCATAATTGTATGTTTTTAGATGCGGCTAAGCAAGGCAGAGCGGCCATCCCGTGAAGGTTTTACAAAAGCCTACGCAGGCTTTACCGGATAAGGCCCGTCGGCCAAAACCTGGGCGTGATATCCCTTGCTTCCGATCAGTCGGGCCAAAGGGCTTCTGAGGTCGTCTTCTGCCTTGAGGCGGTCAATGACGTACTGAAAATCATATTTGGGACGCCAATCGAGGGCTTTTCGGGCGCCCGCGTTTACATAGACTCGGCCGATGCTTGGGAACATTTTCCAGCCGCGCCCCCAATATTCCTCCTCGAAAGCAGGAACCCGCCTGCGAACGACCGCTGGCGCATTTGTACGCAGTTCCACCAGATCGTCAGGCTGAAAAGGCGTGGTGGCGCTGATGATGTAAATTTCGAAACCGATGCTGGGACCTCGTTCCGCGGCCAGCAGGTGGGCATTCACGGCATCTTCGATGTCCACGCGGCGAAACAGGTATTCGTTAGCTTTCAGATTCTCTACCGAGTAGTTTTCCCGCATTCCCTTGTTGTCATCGTGCTCTGGAAAGAATCGTGAGGTTCTCAGCACGATACAGGGCAATCCGTGATCATGGTGAAATAGACGGCATAGACTCTCGGCTGCTGCTTTCGAGATGCCATAAATATTCTTTGGCACCGGTGCGATGTTCTCTGTCACCCAGACAGCGGGTGCAGCGGAAGGAGGCAGCAGCGCGTCTCCAAAGACGCTGGTCGTGCTGGTAAAGACAAAACAGTCAACACTTGCTGTAATGGCTTCGGCCAGGAGATTGAGGGTACCCGTGACGTTAACATCGATGAATTCCTGGGGAGCGTGCGTCACCAGGTGGGGTTTGTGGAGAGTCGCGCAATGAAAGACGAGGTTTACCCCCAGCATCCAACGCCTCACAAAACCGCGATCGCAAATCGAACCTCGCGCCGTCGTAAATGGAGATGCCAGGATGTCCAGTCCCACCACCTCATGCTTGAGGGGCTGCAACGTGCGAACCAGCGCCTCACCCAAGTGGCCAGCGCTGCCTGTAACCAAAATCTTCATACGCGTAAGCGGTCTCTGGCCGCCCTGGGATGTGCCTTCCGTGCTCCAGCTAATTACACAAAAGGACTTCGCACATTCTTTTCATCCACACTATCACCCGGCCCGGTTTGCAGCGTCACATTGGGCTGTGAGCAGCACCGGCTGCCTCGTTGCAAGAGCAGGATATAATAAGCGTTCCCCGTTTTTCCCGGTCTGGTGAAGACTCCTGCCAGCGCCTGGGGAACTTTCACCAGGCGTATGCCGTATCTCATGATGCGCACCCCCGTCATCCTGCTCGGGTGATGGCAGCCGGGAAGCAGGAGACACTTACAAGCCGCTGAATCGCGGACGAGGGCGCAATTGAAGACGTGGAAAAAAGTAGCTTTGATAGCGGGAATCGCCATTCTGGTCCTGGCTGGAGTGGGGTTCTCGATACGCCAGAGCCGCAAGGGGATTGTCAATGTCCAAACCGGTAAAGTGCAACGACAAGACCTGACGTCGATCGTGAGCGCGTCCGGAGAAATCAAGCCCAAGACGTATGTGAACATCGGAGCGAATGCGTTTGGAAAGATCGTGAAGCTGTATGTGAAGGAAGGCGACCACGTAAAGAGAGGTCAGATGCTGGCGCAACTGGAGAACGTGCAGTCCGCTGCGGATGTAGCCGCGACCAAGGCTTCGCTGCAATCCGCGGAGACTGACGCACTGGCCGCGGGAGCGGCATTGAACACGTCCGTTGCAGATTTGAATCGCGCCAAGGCTGACGCTGAGCGAAACAAATTGGATTGGGACCGAGCGCAGTCACTGTTCAAAGATGCGCTCATTGCGCGCTCAGAGTACGACAGCCGGAAGAACGCGTGGCAGACCGCCGAGGCTGGATTGGCGCAGGCACAAGCGCGGGTGGCGCAGGCCAAAGCACAGCTGGATTCCGCGCAGAAGCATATCAATCAGAATCAGGCTACTCTTACGCGCGTTAACGATGTTCTGCAGAAAACGAGCTACAACGCTCCTTTCGACGGAGTAATCACCAACCTTCCGGTGCGCGAAGGCGAAACGGTCGTCATCGGCATCCAGAATTCTCCGGGAAGCACGTTGATGACACTCGCGGATATGTCAGTAATCACCGCGGAGATCCAGGTCGATGAGACCGATATTGTCAACGTGCGCAACGGCGAGGCAGCGGAGGTTACGATTGACGCCATTCCGCACAAAATCTTTCACGGCGTCGTAACTGAAATTGGTAACAACGCGATCGTGCGTTCCACAGGCGTCGCCACATCGCAACAGACAACCGCGAGCCAGGAAGCGAAAGATTTCAAGGTGGTCGTGACTCTACAGGATCCTCCGGAAGATCTTCGCCCCGGACTGTCGGCTACGGCAAAGATCACCACCGCGACTCGCAGCCGGGTGGTGACCATGCCAATCCAAGCATTAACCGTTCGGCGCCGCGCAGATCTCGAGCAAAAATCCAGCAATGGCACTGTCGAGGCTGCAGCCCCGCAAGCGCAGGCATCCAACAAAGCCGGCGATGATGAGGTACAAGGCGTCTTCGTGATCCGTAACAAGAAAGCAGAATTCGTGCCGGTCCAGACGGGCATCAGCGGCACGACCGATATCGAGATTCTGGCCGGTCCCAAGGAAGGTGACGAGATCGTCACCGGCAGCTACAAGGTATTGCGAACGCTACGCCCCGGTACCAGCGTGAAGGTAGATAATACGGCTCCGAAGAAAGAAGAAGAAAGCGGCAGCTAGAAAAGGTCTAACGCCAGATAAGGTAGCTCGTCCAATAGAGAGCTCGCATTGGAGCAGTGAGTGTCCCACGAGGACCAGGAGAAGAGGATGGCAACGGCAGAAGTAATTAATATCACGCAGCCAATGGTGTCCGCAGGCCCTGATTCGTGCATGATCGCCACCGAAGACCTGTGGAAGACGTACGACATGGGATCGGAACAGCAGGTACACGCGCTGCGCGGGGTGAACCTGCGAATCGGCCGCAATGAATACGTTGCCATCATGGGACCTTCAGGGTCCGGCAAGTCGACACTGATGAACCTGATCGGCTGCCTGGACACGCCAAGCCAGGGTAAATACTGGCTGAATAATCAGCTGGTCAGCGATCTGGACGATGACGAACTGGCTCGCATCCGCAATAAGGAGATTGGATTCGTTTTCCAGACCTTCAATCTGCTAGCGCGTGCAACCGCTTTGCACAACGTGGAACTGCCGCTCATCTATGCCGGTATTCCCGCAGAAGATCGCATTGAACGCGCGAAGGACGCGCTTAAAGCTGTCGGGATGGAATCCCGCATGATGCACAAGCCTAACGAGCTTTCGGGAGGTCAACGCCAGCGGGTCGCAATCGCGCGCGCGCTTGTGAATAAGCCTTCCATTATTCTTGCAGACGAGCCTACCGGGAACCTCGATTCAAAGACCGGCAACGAAATCATGGCTCTTTTCGACCGACTGCATGCCGAGGGCAATACGATCGTGCTGGTTACGCACGAGAACGACATTGCCGAGTACGCTCACCGCGTCATTCACATCAAGGATGGTGTGATTGCTGGAGACGAGCGAAGAGTCCGAACCTAGAAAGCGCCCCTCATTGTGAGGTATGGCGTGTCATAGAACAGCATGCCACGCCGTCGGTACCAAGCATGCATTCGGCCCAGTAGTCCGCCAAACGCGTAGTGTGCAAAATACTTCATATTGACAGAGCTTCCCTCTCGCCATACAGTCCATGCGCAATTCAGTGGTTTCCCCCGGCCCTACGCGATAAATCAAGACTCAATCTGGAGGATACTTTGACGAGAGCACTTCGTAGTCCTGCGCTACTGCTCACAGCACTGCTGGTATTACTGGCAACGTTGGCGAGCGCTCAATCCACAACTCCTCTTGAAAGATTGCCCTATTCTGGCGGCGTGCTCATGGGCCGGGCGATTCGGGCGGGCCGAATCCATCTACCCAGTCCCAGCGAGCGACCCGGACCACAAAATCTCACCTGCAGTCCGGCGCCTTGCGTTTTTCCCAATGTCAACGCTTCGAATAGTTCCGTACTGGCGAACGAAACCCCAGTTGTTATAAATCCGAGAAATGCCAATCAGATTCTTACTGGAGCCAACGATTACGCCTGCCCTGCCATTCAGGGCTTCTATCTTTCTCCGGATGGCGGCACTACTTGGAACCGGTCCTGCTTGAGCCTGCTCTCCGGTGCGAGCGGTGATGGAGATCCAGGCGTGGCTTTCGACCTCAACGGTGTTGCCTATGCGACTGGCATCGACGCGAAGTCGACGGGGAATACTGTCATCGTATGGTCAAAGTCGACCAACCAAGGTGTAACTTGGAGTCCCGTAAAACAGGCAGTCGCCAATTTTTTCAGTGGCGGCATTGCCGACAAACCCTGGTTCGAAATTGACACCAATGCGACCAGTCCCCGGAAAAACGCGCAGTACATCTCTGTGACCCAGTTCGCCACCAATAACAATTCGACTATTACCGTTTCCCATTCCACCAACGCTGGCAGCACGTGGTCGAGCGCCGTAGCTGTAGACGCAACGCAGGTCTATCCCTCCGTTGACCAGTTCAGTGATCTTGCCATTGGCAAGGATGGAACTGTTTACGTCTCCTGGATGCGCTGCACTGCCAATGGCCCATCAGGCGATTGCGGTGGAACCACCGCAACCATGTATTTCTCAAAATCCACCGATGGCGGCAGCACCTGGACCTCCCCCAAAGCCATCACCACTGCCAAGCTTGCTCCTGATCCGGGCTTCTGCTGTTTCTACGGTTCGTTGCCCAATACCAGCGAGCGCGTGAGTAACATCCCGGTCATCGCGATCGACAACAGCACAGGCACGCACGCCGGCAACTTGTATGTGGCGTATTACACCTGGACCGGAACCCAGATGAAGGTGCTGGTCGCCGTATCGAGCAATGGCGGCACCACCTGGACGAAGAAAGCGGTGGCCCCATCGACGGCCACGCACGACCAGTTCTTCCAATGGGTCAATGTCAGCAGGGGAGGACAAGTCGGCGTGAGCTGGGACGATCGTCGCAACGATCCTTCTAACATCAACTACGAGTCGTTTATGGCGGTTTCGAACAACGGCGGCGGGGGATACGGAACCAACGTGGACCTGTCTGCCGCGCCCTCGAATCCCTTCAATGATGGCTTCGGTGGCTTCTTCATCGGCGACTACACCGGCAATGCCTGGAACGGCACCAGTTCGTTGTATGTCACCTACACCGATACGACGACTGGCATCGACCAGGACTTCCTGGTAGGAGAGCGCCTGCACTGAGGCTCGTCTGCCAGAGTGTTTCGGTCGCAGTAACACAGTTACTGTGCCAAGAGAGGGCGCGGCTTCGGCCGCGCCTTTCCTGTTCTATGCACTCAGCATCAAAAGACTGCGAGGCAGTGCTGAGTAACAGCTCACGAATCGGCCGGACGAGGGAACAACCACGGCTGATCGGAAAGCTAATGCTTTTCTAACCTCATCATGTTATCGTCGGGATTGCGGTCAATCAGCTTATTTAGCGGATCGATGCCCGCCCCCGTCGGTGCCTTGTCAACGGTCAGCGTTAATTGAGTGCTTGCGGCATCGATCCTGTGCTTCTGCAGGTAAAGATAATGCCCACTCGCGTCGGTCACGCCAACGTCAATCCAGTCATGCACGGGAATTTCGCTCTCCTGACCACGGCCATCGGAACGTAGCTTCTTGGATTCCAGCACCAGACCGATCTGGTACTTGCCGTCAGGCCGCTGGGTAAAGGTCGCCGACTTGGCCCGGTTGTCGTATAGGGTGATGTTCTTGAACATATCGTCGTACAGGTACTGGTACTCTGGCGGCGTTACTTTCTGGAAGTAACCGATCATGTCAAGCGAAGTGGGATACGGGGCTCCCTTGAACCCATACGCCTTAATGAATTCTGCCAGCGCCTGGTTAACCTTGTCTTCGCCAATGTAGTCCTGCAGCGCGTACATGACGACGGCACCTTTGTAGTAGTGAATGTAGCCCTGGTTGGCATCCACACGGTCCAGCGGCATTTCCTCGTTGCGTTCCTGGCCTCGACCGCGCAAGTACGCGTCCATTTCCATGCGCAGAAAGCCCTTCATAGCCTCAGGCCCCAATTGATGTTTCATCACCATCATTGCGCCATATTGCGCGAGCGTTTCCACGATCGAAGTGCCCCCTTCCACGTTCGCGGAGACCACCTGGTGGCCCCACCATTGATGGGCCACCTCGTGCGCAGTCACATAGAAAGGCAAGTTCAGAGCCTTCGGGTCTTTGGGATCGACATACGTAATGAATCCAACGGATTCAGAGAACGGAATCGTATTGGCGAATGATGCCGCAAACGCCTGGTATCGTGGAAACTCGATGATTCGCAACTGATGAAACTGAAAGGGACTGAAATTCCTGCTGAAGTAATCGAGGCTGGCTTTCATGCTGGCCATCATGCGATCGAGATCAAACTCATGTCCGGGCTGATAATAGATTTCGAGATTCACATCATGCCAACGATCGCGCCGGACCGCATACCGCGCCGAATTGAGAGAGAAGAGGTTCAAAATCGGAGCATCCATTTTGTAATTAAAGTACCGCCGGCCATTCTCGGTCCACTCGCGTTGCAGATAACCGGGCATGATGGCGGTCTGATCGGGCGCGGTGCTCACGGTGCTTTCGAAGTTGATCCAATCCGCCTCACTGCTGATCATGTTGTCGTTGTGCGCCGCCGTATTCTCGAGCTTTGGCATGCGCTTAAGCCGCTCCAAACCATGCCGGTGACGCGTACTGTCGTCGGTTAATTCGACATCTTCCGTATAACCAATAAATGGCAAATACCGGTCGCCCAGGGCCGTTCCATTGCGGACCAGGTCGGTGTTCGGCGTGTCGTTCACGAAACCCACATTGGGATAGAAAAGGTCTGCCTCGAACTGAATGCGAGCTTTCGGCGCCAGCGGTGTGTTAAGGCGATAGATATAAAAGCCCAAGTCCTTGTCCTCAAGGACGGCTTGCTGCCCTCCAGTAAAAATAAGTGTCTTGATTTCAATGTCCGGCCTGCGGATCGGGGCGAGGTCAATCGGCCAAATGGTCACGCCAACGCGGTCAATCGGAGCATTGGTCTTGTTTTCCAGCCACATGCTTCCCTGCATCTCTACCGCGCGCTTTTCAGGATACACATCGATGTGCGTCTTCAAATCTACAATGCGCGGCTCCGGCATCGACTTATACTGCCGGTACTTCTTCTCGTATTGGGCGCGCATTTCATCGGCCTGGTAGCTGGTGCGATAGCGGTTCAGAACATTGGTGTTGTAGTAAATGTACGCACCGGTGGCCGCCATAGCCGTTGCACAGGCGATTAGGCCTACAACCGACAGGCCTGAGATCCTGCCCTTGGCGAGAGCCAGGCGCACACCCCAATCGCCTTCGGTGCCACGCACCCAGAGTAAGTTAGTCACGATCGCGAGGATCAACGCCGCCCATCCCCAATACAAGCGGAACCAGAACAGCGGCCGCGCAAAAGGACCATACCCATTCATGTCGGAGTAAATAAACGACGGCGCCTGCATGGGCCGATACAGATAATGCTGCAGCCCCAGTCCGGTCATTCCGAGCAGCGCCACGAAATACAACACCATCACGAAATGGCCCGCATACTTTTGATTCACCAGCGTGTGAACAAACATAGCCAGAACCGCAATCATGCAGTACTGGATCAGGCGATTGCCAACGAGTTCCTTGAAATAAATCGCGAGCTGAAAATGGTAGTAGCCATGCCACACCTGCACAATGATGCCCGATATAAAAATCGTGAGCGCCAGCACCACTTGGACCAGCATGAGAGCGCTGAGCTTCGAAGTGAAGAAGACCCAGCGTTGGACAGGCAGGGCGTCCATGATCTGATTGAGTTGCGCGTCTCGCTCCCGCCAGACGAGTTCTCCCGCATAAAAGGTAATGATCGCCAGCGCAAACACCAGGAAACCGGCAGCGGCTCCCTCGAGCACGATATAGGTGACGGGATAGACCGGCGTAGCGAACGGATTTCCCAGCCCCGACGCGCTCATGATAGCCAGCCCCGCCCCCGCCAGGAGCAGGACGATAAAGAAAACATTCTTCACCGTCTCAATTAACTGAATTCCCGTGAGCGAAAGAAATTGCGCAAACGAAGCTCGCCCGGAAAACGAGGGATGAACCACCGGGAGCGACTCGCTGACCGGCTGCATTGCCTCAATTTCCGCGACGGCTTCCGCTTTTCCCGCCTTGGCGCGGCCGAGCGGATAGGCGAAGGTGAACTTGTGATACGTGTACGCCAGGATCAGGGCGCCGACGCCCAACCACAGCGCACGGTTGAGCAGCAGGATCCCGCTTAGCGGTATCAGACGAGTGTTACGCTCAAACGGCGTCCAATATTGCGTGAGCCGATCAATGGCGTTTCCGCCGAACGGGTCTGCCAATGCACCAGGCACATTCACATTAATATTGTTCGACAGCTGTTGCGCGACGAAATAACCGATCAGCAGCAAAACACTGCCGGCGTACACGGGCAACATCTTGCGTCCCAGCGCCGCCAGGGCAAAGAAGATCGCAGCCAAAAAGATCAGGTTGGGCAGAACCAGGAGAAAATACGGCTGCAGGTACGCCGCGATCCGCTGCGGACCAAGTCGCGTGGGATCGATCCACGGTAAGTGAGTAGCCACCCACGTACCTATTCCCACGCTGAGAAAAATCAGGAACTGCACGGCGAGCGATCCCAGGAAGCGGCCGGATAGATATTCGAATTTCGTGATGGGAGCGGTGTAGAAGAAGAAATAGGAGTTGTTATCGACGTCCTGATACGTAGCCTGTCCTGCCAACGCCGCCGTGACCACGAGCCCAAAAAAAGTGACATAGACGATGATGTTGTTCAGGGCATAAGGCGAGTTGAGTAGAACCTTGCCGCCTGTGCCGAAGTCAACCGTGGCGCCGGGAATCGCGCCCCCGGTCATGCAGGCAAAAAGACAAGCCAGTGCGAAAAAAACCAGAAAATAGACGTAAGTTGAAATCCGGCGAAATCGCTGGCGCAGTTCAAAAACCGCAATGGTCGCGATCATGGGATCAGTTCACCTGTCCCGCAGCCGCAACCTGGTTGTAAATCAATCCCCGGACGGTGGCGAAGTACAAGTCTTCCAGGTCCGGGCTGACCGGCTCAAAGTCCGCGTCGGGCGGGCTTTCGCTGAGCACGTGAATCAATGTCAAGCCCCCAAACAGGCGCATGGAGATCACAGGGAATCTCTCGCGATGCGCGGCAACTTCGGAGTGGTGAATTGATTTTCTCCAGACTCGGCCTTCAAGATCGCGCACCAGCGACATCGGTTCGCCCGCAACCCGCACACGTCCCCGGTGAATGATCGCCATGTGACGGCAGAGATCGCTTACATCAGAAACGATGTGCGTCGACAAAATCACAATAATGTTTTCGCCGATCGCGCTTAGCAGGTTGTGGAAGCGCACCCGCTCCTCGGGATCGAGGCCGGCCGTGGGCTCGTCCACGATGATCAGCTTGGGATCGCCGAGTAACGCCTGCGCAATGCCAAAGCGTTGCTTCATGCCTCCCGAATAGCTGCCCAGCGGCTTGCGCCGATGATCCCAAAGATTAGTCTGCTGCAGCAGCCCTTGCACCCGTTCACGTCGCTCCCTACTGTTGGAGATTCCCTTCAGAGCCGCAAGGTGCGAGAGCATATCTTCGGCGGACACCTTGGGATACAAGCCGAACTCCTGCGGCAAATACCCCAGCAGCTTGCGCACTTCGTCCTTTTGCTTCAGTACGTCAATGCCGTTTAGATTGGCGCTCCCGGAATCCGCTTCCTGCAGCGTGGCCAGCGTGCGCATCAACGTGGACTTCCCTGCGCCATTCGGGCCGAGAAGCCCAAACATGCCCTGCGGTATGTCCAGCGAGACGTCTTGCAACGCTTGTGTGTTATTGGGGTATCGCTTGGAAAGTCCTTTAATTCGCAGTTCCATCCAGATAGCTCCGATCCTTCACCCAGGCGCGGGAACATCGAGTTGCGAGTACTCGAATGTTATACGCACTCGGAGCCTCAAAGTTCGCAAATTGTGTTGATGAGAGGGCGACCGTGGCCCTGATCATGGCACAAGCTTGAACACCGTGCCGACCTGGGCTGTGCCGCCCTCGCTGGCAGTCCCGTACAAGGCGCCAGTTTTGTCCATGATTAACGGAGTAAGCGGGACACTGCCATCGGTACCAACATTGAAGCTGTGCAGAACGGTTTCATTCCCTAGGCTGTCCAGTTTGAAAACAGTTCCGTTGCTGCTGCTTCCCCCGAACGCCGTGGTGCCGTAGAAATTGCCGCTGGCGTCCATCACTAATCCCGCCCAAGGCTCCTGCCCATCACCGTTCTGGGAACCAAAGCTGTACAGCACAGTCTCAGAACCTGTGGGATCGAGCTTAAACACGGTGCCATCATTGTTCAGACCACCCACCATGGTGGTTCCATACAAGTTGCCCGAAGAGTCGCGAACCAGCGCCCCGTAAGGCACAGCTCCGTCTCCGCTATCCGCTCCCAGGAAGCTATAAAGAACGGTAAAATTGCCGTTTGCCTGGATCTTGAATACAGTGCCGTGCGCGTGCGAGCCGCCGTCGGAAGCCGTCCCGTACAGGTTCCCGGAATTGTCCCGAATGAAACCGCTGACCGGATTTGCCCCATCTGCGCCGCCGCTGAAAAGATGCAAGAGCTGAAAACTTCCAGTCGCGCTTACCTTAAATGCGGTACCACATCCGATAACCGGACCACAAGGAGTTCTCGTTCCCCCGGCATAAGTCGTTCCGTAAACATTCCCGGCGCTGTCGACGACCAACTTTGAGTAAGGATTTGCCCCGTCTTTGCCGCCGGTGAATCGATATAACACGGAAAGCTTGCCCGAAGCGCTCAGCTTGAACACCTCCCCGCAACCGTGCAAACAGGCGCCCCCTCCACCCTCAGCTGTGGTTCCGTAGAAGTTCCCGTTGGCATCCCGTGTCAGACCAGCACTAGGAAGCGCACCGTCGGAGATAACGAACCGGTGCAGCACGGTTTCCTCGCCCGTTGCGCTGAGCCGAAAAATGGTTCCGCACCCCGCGTTGATACATCCATTGTTGCCGCCATTCACAGTCGTGCTGTAGAGGTTTCCGGCAGAATCTTCCAGCAGAACGCCTTCCGGCAAACTTCCATCCCGGCCGCCCGTAAAAGTGTGCAATACGCTAAAGGTCTGAGCTTGTAAGGTGAACCATGCGGACACCACGATGCCCACCAAAAGAGTGCGAACCATGTTTTTCATGCAAAACCGTCTCCTGAATGAGCGCTCTTTGCCGGCGTATAACGGCCTTTCAGGTCCCGATAGGCTCTGGGATTTTGGTTGCGCATTCTCCCGGCCAGGGTTGCTGCACAGAGTGCCCGTATCTTCTGCGGCGAAAGCGGCGCTGGTCGAGCACTCTGGGCCTAACATCCAGTTCGCCGTGCTCTGCCGCCCGAGCTCTTCGGCAACCCGATTTGCCGAACAAGCTTCATAAACAAACTCCCGGGAGGAAGTCGTTGTGAAGCTGCAGAACGTACTCTTAACTGTGGGCTTAAGCTTGTCAATAATCCTGGTCGCGGGCTGCGGCAGCAGTTCACACAGCAACTCCACTCCAACCGCCTCGGCGCGCGCACACCAGGTCTTTGCCTTGTTCCCGCCGCTTACCCCTTCTGATAAGGACTACAACGATTTCAATCAGTATGTACTTACCAATGCCAACGTGGCCGGAGTCTCGGCGGCCCTGCCGTGGAATGCCATTGAAAGCGACGTTACCCCGGGCTCGTACGACTTCACGACCTACGATGCCAATCTGCAGCACATCATCTCCGCGGGCAAGACCATTAATCTCATCGTGCAGGGGATCAGTGAGGGCAAAGCAAATACCTTGACTCCCGCGTACGTTTTCACTTCGAGCTGGGCTTCGACCTGCTGCTCCTCTGCTCCTCTGGATGTCGTCACCTGTGACGCGTATCCCGGTAATGGCGATGCCGACACGGGCATGCCGGTGTTTACCGAGCCGCCGTTTGAAACTGCCTACAAGAACTTCATTTCTGCAGTCATCCAGCATTATTCGAACAATCCCAGCATCGGCTACATTCGCTTCGGACTGGGCTTGGGTGGAGAGGTCGCGCCGTTGTGCGTTACGCAATGGCCTAACTTCTCCAAAACAGATTTCTTGAACTTCGTGCAGAACATGATGAGCTTCGAAGCCTCTTTGCACGGGCAGGTCAGGTTGGAACAGAATATTCATGCGATCGGGAACCCGCCCGATGTGAGCTATGCCGACGCGGAAGCGTCTTACGCTGTGCAGGATGGATTTATCGGCTTCGGCAACAATGGCGCCAATGTCCAGGACGTTAGCGCCGCGAGTTCAGGTCAGCCATGCAATGCAGATTGGTGTGCTCTCTTTGACAAGTATGCTGGAACGGAGGTCGACGGCTCTCCCATCGTCTTGCAACTGCAAACTCTCGGGCCCACCGATCCCACCAATGCAGGGGAGGTCGGCTCCTTAAGCCAGATCCTGCCGTTCGCAGCCCAGCATCATGCCAACACATTCGAGCTGTTTGTTCCCGATCTGCTGCTGGCGTTTGACCCGCATTACGCGTCCAGTTCACCCGCGACCGCCGCATTCGCTGTGTACGCGAGTTCCTACGCGCAAGCCATACAGACCTTTGTTTCGGGAAAATAGAAGGGGAATCGCTTCACTCTTTGCAGATCGAACAGTCTGAGCAGTTCCTGGCGAACCCGTTCGCCGGCTATGGCGTGACGAGTTCAAACGGGAGTAGATGGTGGGCGCTATAGGATTCGAACCTATGACTTCCACCGTGTGAAGATGGCACTCTACCGCTGAGTTAAGCGCCCTAGAGGAGACCCGAAGCGAGCACGTCGAGGGTTCAACGCTCTGGTTGAAAATCAGTGAGTTACGAATGGTGGACCGGGACGACGGTGTCCACCAAACAGGGTACTCTATCGTTTTTCCATCGCGGTGTCCAGCGGGTTTGGACACCGCCGCCGCTTAACTCACGCCAAGTTATACACCGCTTTTCCACGTGGGTGCCGGACGAGATGTCGGCGGTTTTGCTGAGATGTCGGCGGGCGCTCAGGTGGAAGAGGTTTGCGGAAACCAGCTTTCGGCCGCAGTTGTCGCGTCGTGTCCTGGCGTCGGCGGCAGCTAGCGCGGTTGTGTGATCCGGCGTCGGCGGCGGGAGTTGCGTGGGTGCGCATGCAAGGGGTGTCGCGGTCGGTGCTGGTGTCGAGATCAGTGCTGGTGCGAGATCAGTGCTGGTGCGAGGTCAGTGCAGGTGTTTGTATTCGTGTTCCCAGAGATCGCGGAGGGCGTCTTCGAGTGCACGGCTTTCTGCTTGGTGCTCGGGCGAGGGATCGGCGGCGCCGAGTTCGATGGCACGGATCTGGATGGCCTGGCGGGCGGCTTCGAGGCGCGCGGGGATTAGGAGGGGATTGAGTTCGGCGAGCGCGTCGGCGACGAGTGTTACCCAGGTGCGTGGTTTATTGGAGCGTCCCATGCGAGTGCTCCGCAGACAACTCGCTGGATACAAGGTAGGCGTCTTGCGGGGTTGTGGATATGTCGAGGGTCACATGGATTTGTGAGGCGGAACAGGCTTGTGAAGTGGCGGGCTGGTGTTCGTGAATCCAGAGGGTACGCAAGGCCTCGTCGATGGCCGCGGGTTCGTCGTGGTCGAGTGGATTTTCGAGGGCAAGTTCGAGGTGCCGGCGAAACATGGCTTTACGCGCGGCTTCGACGCGGGCGGGAATTTCCTGCTGATTGAGTTCGGCCATCGCGATGCGGTAGCGGGTTGTCCAGATGGTGCGTCGGCCTTTGCTCACTGTGGGGTCGTCGTTCAGTTGCAGAGTAGTTGCGGGTGCGTGGGGTTGAATGTGATTGAGCTCACCATGTGTTGGCAGGGGAGGAGCTGGGCGGCGCGGGCGCTCGGTGACGGAGGAGGCTGCGCTTAATGAAGCGATGATGATGGCGGCCTCGCGTGTGGCGGAGATCGCGCCGCGTCCAGCTGCGGACGTTCAGACCTGGCGTCGAGTGAATTGTAGCGCGTGTGCCGGCGGCGGCGCGGTGACGGGATGGGTGCGGGTAGCGAGGGCACTTTTCTTGGTTGTGCTCTCGGTGTCGCGCTTGCTGTCGTTGCTGGTGGGCCGTAGACTTTGGCGCATGAATGAGGCTCACGTTGTGGCAGTCGCCACGATATTTCAGTGTTTTCTCCTCTTCGCAAACGCATGCCTTTTCGTTTGGTACCTGACGGAAACCCGCATGATGCGTAAGGCGGCGGAGCGCCAGGCGGAAGCGATCTTCCAGCCAGCCGTCGTTGCAGTTCCTTCCGATAGTTTGGATGGTTTCCCCGAGCTCGTAAACATTGGGAGCGGCCCCGCCATTGACGTCAGGTGGGTCTTGCGAGACATGGAACACGCTGGAGTAATCCCGTACCTTCGGCCTGGGGCAAGCTTTAAGCTCGGAATTCCCGGAGCGGGGGCCATGTACGAAGCCGCAGGGAAGGGCAATACGCGAGAGGCGTTCATTGACTGTGAGTATCGTAGTGTTTCAGGGATGTGCTACGAGTCTGAGAACGTGTACGACACCGGGTCTAACAGGTTCAACACGATATTTGGAGTGAGCGGGCCGACTAGCTCCTGATTCGCTGATGGAATCGGGTGCGCGCCGGGCGGGTGGGTAGGGGGGAGGGGGTTGGGTTTGACCTGGTGCGGCGCGGAGCGCCGCTGGTCGGGACGGCGGGCGCCCGTGAGCGGGGCGGGAGGGCGTCCCCGGGAAGGATGGGGCGCGGGTGGGTTGGTGTTGCGGACGGGCGGCGCGGCTAGCGCGCGCTACCTGGTGCGGGGAGTGCGAGGAGCTCAGCGGCGCGCGGATCCGCGACGGCCGGCCGCTAACCCACACGTGCGACAGCGCCGGGGACGCCCGAGCGCAGCGGGCACGGGCTGCCGGCCACGTGCCTTTTTCGGGAACTAACGTTCTTCGGCTGCCGAGTTCTGAGATCTAGTCTCGTGACATTTCTGGCAGGCACACTCCGCCCCGTCCACAAAGACCCGGTGGGGTGGATGACCATTGCTGCAGACGAACACGTCATCGCGGTTGTTGTCATATCGCATGGCGATTCCGCAGTACTCGCAATTTCGGGGCAGGTGTACGACGGGCATTGCAGCCTCCACGAAGAGTGTACATGGCCGTCGAGTCAACCCTTCACCAACCTAACTCCTCCCCGGTTTTGATTGCGTGCCGGAGAGCGCGGCCCTGATCACCCCGCGATCGGAGGCACGCTTGCCGCTACACACACGCTGCATGGGGTGACGAGCAACGAGGCACGGACCAGGCGGGGAGAACACTGCCAGCTGAGGCGCAGTACCGTGCTTTGGCCCGGAGCTGGTTGCGCGCGTTTGCGACCGAGGACAGGCGTCACGTGCACGGGCAACGACGCGGCGGCGGCCACAACGCGGGCACCTGGGAAACGATGCCGACGCCGCGGCAGTTGCACGTGCGTGCGCCGCAGGCCGAGGGATGCGCGCGCTTAGAACGAAGCGTCGAAGGGCGAGGCGCGCCAGCGCTGAGCCCGAGCACCGATCGTTTAGGGAATCTGTCTCACCCCCGCAGCGTGGTAGCGGAGCAGGGCGTCGAGGTTGCACGGCGCGTGACGGCCGCTTTAGCGCGAGCGCGAGCCGGCGCGCGGCGTGCACGACCACGGTCCGGGACATCCATGAATACAGGTCGCCTTAGTTGCGCAGCTTCCTGATGCGGTGGTGGTAGCCGCATTTCGAGCACACGGCGCACATCCGGCGCGCGGTGCATTTCCTGATGATCAGGGGTTTTCCTCCGCAATGGACGCAGGTGTCCATCCTGGCGCTGCGTCCGGTGCCATGCTCGGGGTAGACGACAATTCGAGTGTCGACGGGGAGGATGCGGAGAGGGTTGGTTTTTTCTGCGGTTTTTTCTGCGGCGTTCGTGGTCATTAGGCTCCTTTCGTGTCAGCGGAATCGGCGGTGGTGAGGGTTTGCAGGTGCATGAGGTGGCGCGTCTCCTCGTGCGGATCGGGCGCGACGGTTTCGGCGACGGCTTCGAGCTGCAGGCGCTCGGGAAGGGCTGGCTCGGGGTCGTTGGTCATGGTCATGCGCAAGGCAACCAGGAGGGTTTGCAGGGCGTAGAGGCGGGCACGCGCGGCGGGTGGGTCGATCTCTCCGGCCTCGATTTCGGAGACGACGTCGCCGATAGCGCGGATGACATCTTTCGGTGTGCGAAGCCGGCGGCGGCGCGAGCGGCGAGGTGGGGAGGAGGCGCGCTCGGCTTCTTCGGGGTCCATCAGTCCCAGGCGGACCAGGAGGGTGGAAGCGAGGTCGGGACCGTTGTAGTGGGCGCGTGCGTCGTCGGTGAGGGTCGAAATGGGAATTCCGACAGAATTTTTTTTGGTGTCCACCGTGGGGGCGGTGGATGATTCACAGGCTGCGGATTGTTTTTGCTGATCGGTCGGCAGCGTTGCCGAAACATCGGCGGTGATGTGGGTCACGCGTCGAACTCCTTTCTCTCGCAGAGGCGAGCTTCGGAGGTGCAGTGAGTGGCGGCGGCGCACGTGTTGCAGTTGCCGTCTGAGTTGACCTGGCTGGATTCGCGGAGAGCGCGGAGTTGCTGGACCTTGCGGAGAATGGGCTGGAGATCCTGTAGCGAAATGCGGTCGGCGAGATAGCGGGCGGTGGTGGTGGGGCTGCGGTGTCCGAGTTGTGCCTGGACGGCGCGCAGATCGTGAGTGGCGGACCACACGTCTTCGGCGACGGTGCGGCGGAGATCGTGGACGCGGAGATCGGCGCGAATTCCGGCTTTGCGCTTGAGGGCGTTCCACTGCTTGGTGAAGCGCGGGTTGGGACCGGGCTTGGTGCCGGGGCGGTCAGGGCGGAGGAGGTTGACCACGGGCGTGTGGCGGTCCGCATGACGAGGGAGGGCTTCGAAGATGGCGGCGATTTCGGCGCTTACGGGCAGCGTCTGATGAACGTTGCCCTTGGTGTAGAAGCTGACGGCGCGGAGATGGGGATCGTAATTGGCGGGCGTGATGCGGGCCGCGGTGCGGTGACGGAGACCGAGATCGGCGCAGAGCAGCAGAAAGAAACGGAGCGAGGGACTGGCGGCTTCGAGGAGCTGACGGCGTTCCTGATCGGTGGCGATGGTGGTGCGGGGTTGGGGTTGATGGACGCGGGGGACGGCGTCGCTGAGCGTGGGGGGAGCGGCGGCGACGCGTTCGAGCCAGTGGATGAAGCGGCGCAAGCACTTGGTGTAAGTGGAGCGCGTGTGCTGGGCGAAGCGCGGGCGCCAGGTGGCGACGACGCGATGGATGCAATCGGCGGTGAGCTGCGACGGCATCAGGCTGCCGTAATCGGCGACTAGCGCGGCGAGCGCGGCTTTGGTGTTCGGATTGTGAGTTTGCGCGCGGGTCCACTCCGCGGCGGCTTGCGCGATGGTGGCCGCCGGGCCGATGGGTTTGGGAGTGCACCCTGGGCGATGCTGTGGGCTTCGCGGTGGGCGAGCGTGCGCATGTGCTGGGCGAAGTCGTTGGCTTCCTTGATGGTGTCGAAGGCCTTGCGATGACGAGTGCCGGCGGCGTCACGCCAGTCGGCGAGAAATTTCCCGTAGCGTTTTTGCAAAGCAGGTTGTCCTTTCGAATGGGGAGCGAGGCGGGCAAACGGGTGCCTCGGTGGCTGGTGCGATGTCCGGAGCACGGGGAGTGCCGAAGGGGAGAGGGTGCGAAATGTGAGGTTGCGTTCCACCGCTCTGGACACCGTGAGCGATGAAACCTGCATGAATGCTGGGGAATCGACTAGGGTGAGATTACCGCTGAGTTAAGCGCCCAACCCTTAGCAGTCAATCATTTGCGGTACTCGATTTTAGCATCGCCGGGCGTTTTCAGGCCAACCCACGAGCGACCACAGTCCGCGCGATGATGTGCTCACGCACGACGAGCCCGCCGTAAGTGTCTATCACGAAGTCTTTATTTGAGGACGGGTGATGATGGATGGATTCGGGTTCCGCCCGGCGGAGACGCTCCGAAACCACCGCCTTCCCCCTCTTGAGCGGTCACGGAGCGTCGGGCAGGCACATCGCCATTCTGATATGCGCGATGGCCATGAATATACGTCGTGGAATCGATATGGCCGAAGCGCCGAAATGTGCCAGAGTTGCCGCGTCCCGGAGTAGCCAATCGATTCAGATTCCGGCGGCTTTGGAGCCCTTCAGGATTTGCGTCACAAGCGCGAGCAGGGGCTCGGGATCACGCTTTGATCTGGTAGTCGGCGTCGGCAACCAGCGGGTCACCGGGATGCCTGCGCAACGCGATGACAGGGTGGGAAGGCACTTACGCGGCGATCTGGCCAGCCCGCTACCTACCCGGCACCAACGCCAGAGACGCACGGCGCTGCTCCCAGGCACTTCCGTGGCTCCGGCATCAGCTCTGCGGCGAAAAAATGTTGCGGTACTCTGGCGTTTGTACCTAAAATGGGGCAACGGTGGGGGTCAACCTTTCATGCCTGAGCAGAAGATCGCGAGGACGTGGGAAGAGATCGCTGCGCTCGCCTCGAACGAGAAAGATTCCCAAAAGCTGTACGACTTAGTCAAGGAATTGAACCTTGCTCTCGAGGAACGTGATCGTCGCCTGAACAAGAGCAGCGAGGGGAATAAAACGGGAACTGGGGTAGCGTAGGATGGCGCTTCTCTGAATTCTGACGATGCCGCCCGAAGTTCGCAAGTGAGTGAGACGCTGGCATCTCGTGTCGTTGTGTGTCTAATCTATTTTTCCCCGACTCCAATTTCGCCGATATGACGCGTGTCGCGGCGTTGATCGTGCGTCCCCGTAAGCCTCTCTCCATAACGCGACGCTTTAGCTGCTCTTCACCTTTTTTGTAGTTGTACTTTTTCCAAGCACGGAATCGGCGAGAGCCAGCCAGCGACGGCGATCTTCCAGGGCGTTGTCATCAGGCCTGGTCTCCATTTCGATTACTTCCGCAAGGCCGTCGCGACGGTCGCGCTGCTCTGGCTGCGATTTGCCCTGGTTTTCTCGCTTCGGCATTTTGAGGATTTTCGCCACGGCAGCGATCTGCGCGGCGTTGAGATGCCGCGAATGATAAATCGGTTTAGCAGAATGTTCGATACAGGTGGAACTGTATTGACGGCGTTCCGGGTACGTGGTTACGGCACAGGCAGGCCACGCGCTGTTTAGCATTGTTCACCGTCAACAACGGAACGGCTAACACTTTTATGGGCGGTAGCTATATTTGCTAATGGCGTTGGCCCTGCATACAATCCGTCCGCTCAGGAGGAGCCATGAGACACGCGCTTGCTATTGCATTTGCAGGTTTACTTTTCCTGTCGCTCGCCGCCGGTCAGGATGCGGATACATCCAAATCAACCAAACCGAAAGCCATGAACGGAAGCCACTCCGGAAGCAGCATTCAGAACCAGATTGAGAAGCTTGAACAAGACTGGGCGCAGGCGACCATGAAGAAAGGTGCGGCCGCCGTCGATGAGTATGAAGCCGACGACATTATGACGACCGACCCCGGCGGCCGCGTAACCGACAAGGAGCAAGACAAGAAAGATCTGAGTTCAGGCGACTTGAAGTTCGAGTCAATGGAGTTGACTGACCTGAAGGTGCATGTTTATGGCAACACAGCCGTAGCCACGGGAGCTAACACACTGAAAGGCACGTATAAGGGTCAAGACATTGGCGGCACCTACCGCTTCACGGATACATGGGTGAAGCGAGATGGAAAGTGGAGGGTCGTTTCCTCGCAAGCCACGAAGGTTCAGCAAGGAGGATAGCGGCACCGAGTGACTCGGTAAATGCGTTGCGACCTTCAGATCGAGAAAGGGTTAAGAAGCCGCTGTTTCTCACAAGTAATGCCTGGAGGCGTCTGGGGAACGCCGCCTCCGGGCGTTCAGGGCTGTTTCCTGCGGGTCCGCTCCGTGATAGCCTTTACGCGAGCAGGGGCGCCGCCCTGGGCGCCCCGGATTTCCACACTCCATGGCGTTCCGTAAGATACCCGGTAAACCGTCTGCAGATAGCTCATCTATAAGGAGTTCGGAGCCCAACTCCGACGCAATTTCCGCGCAACTTTCTCCACCGGACGGGGTTAACCCTAGTGTGAGCAGCGTGGCCATGGATCGGGGATTGCTCTCGATGGTACCCGTGCAGCCATCCACCGCCGGGATCGACTCCCCCCTAAATAGTGCATCCGATGGACTTACCGATGCCGACGTCATGCTGCGCGTTAAAGAAGGCGATGAGAGCGCCTTCGCATACCTGGTGCAGAAGTATCGCCGGGCGATGGTGAATTTCATGTACCGCACCTGCCGCAATGCGGCAGCAGCGGAAGAGTTGGCGCAGGAGGTTTTTCTTCGCGTATACCGCTCGCGAGAGAGTTACGAAGCTAGCGCGAAGTTCACCACGTGGTTGTACCGCATTGCTACGAACCTGGCGGTCAATCATGCGCGCGACACGCGGCACGAAAGGCCAGAAAACACAGTCAGCCTCGATGAACCGGACCAGGAAAGCGGAACCACGATGGATCTGCCGGACTCCTCCGCGTCGGTCGAGGAGAACCTGGTACGCCGGGAGCGTATGGCAGCTATACGGCAAAGAGTGCAGGCACTGCCGGAAAGGCAACGCATTGCGGTGGTCATGCATAAGTACCAGCAGATGGACTACCGCCAGATTGCCGATGTGCTGAAGTTGAGCGAATCTGCGACCAAGTCGCTTCTGTTTCGCGCATACGAGACTTTGCGCGAGCAACTGAAAGAGTTTGTTTAGTTTAAAAAAAAGCCTTAATGACACTTTATTGGTTGGTGAAGTCATGAACTGCAAAGAGATTTACGAAATGCTGCCGGACGTGGCCGCTGGGCTGAGCGGGGCGTCGCCTGAACTGCAAAAGCATCTCGGCACGTGCACCGCTTGTTCCGCGAAGCTGAACGATATACGCGAGACCATGGCGTTGCTCGACGAGTGGCAGGCGCCAGAGCCTTCGGCCTACTTCGATACGCGTGTGATGGCACGCATGCGCGAAGAACAGGCGCGACCGGCGTTCAGCTGGCTGCAATGGCTGCGCAAGCCCGCGCTTGCGCTATCGCTAACCCTGTTGATGGCGTTTGGAGTCACTTTCGTGACGGTGGAACACCGCGATCTGCTGAAGGGCAATGACGCAGCCGTTGCGCATGCTGAGCCAGGTACCGCGGTAGGCGATCTGCAGGCACTGGACAAGAACCACGATATGTACGCCGATTTTGATTTGCTGGACGATTTGCAGGTGCAGGACACTAACACAACCGCGAACCCGTAATTTCGGGTCGCGCTTAGCGAGGGCTGGGAAACTGTTTCAGTGACAGATATGAAGTTCCGTCCCATTGCGCTGTGGTTCACGCTGGCTGTGCTGGCGTTCGTACCGGGGGGAACTCTGCGTTGCGTGGCCCAGCGGAACCGGGTCGACCAGCAGGAACGCCGTCAGCAGCAGCGGCAGCAACAACAGCGGCAGCAACAACAACATCACGTGGGCGAGTGGCTGCGCCGGTACAAGGATATGCCTCCCGACCAGCAGCAAAAAGCGCTGCAGAATGATCCGCAGTTCCACAAATTGCCGCCGCAAATGCAGCAGCAGCTTCAGCAACGGCTGCAACATTTCAGCAGCTTGCCGCCTGAGCAGCAGCAGCGCATGCTGAACCGTATGGAAGTCTGGGAGCACCTGACGCCCGAACAGAGGCAGCAGGCGCGCGGGCTGTTCCAGCAGTTACAACAGCTACCTCCCGAGCGGCGCCAGATGATCCAGAGAGCGGTGCACGACTTGCGTCAGATGCCACCGCAGCAGCGGCAGCAGGTACTCGAATCCGACCGCTTCAAGAGCACCTTCTCGCCGCAGGAACGCGATTTGCTCAACAGTGTCACCAAGCTTCCGCTTGCGCCAGCGGAAGGCGGGCAGAACGAGGCTGAGCCCGCCGAAACCAGCCCTGAGCAGTAGCGGCTCTCTTCGGGTTCAAGGTCCAGATCGCGCCGTGCGCGATTGTTCCCGTCCATCTGGCTCGGAAATCTCTTTCACCCTCGAAAAAGAAGCCACCGAGATTTAGCGGGGCGGTTTACGCCAGCTCGGAATTAGTGTTTTCCGAACACCAGGTAGGCAATATAGAAGAGTTGCACGACGGTGACGGCGACAACTAAGTAGCTGGCAATTTCCATCCGACGTCCGGACTCGCGAGTCCCCTGCATTAATTCCGAAATTTCGGTAGTCACCTGGAGCAGCTTCTCGGTAGAGCCATCCTGGCGCTCGGTCAAAACCTGTATCTTGCCCAGTGCCCGTGAGGTTTCGACCACCGCCTTCATCATCTGCTCGCCGTTACGCGCATCGAGCTCCGTCTTGCACGCGGTCCACCAGACGGTTCCGGGAGGATTGTCGTACATGCGTTGCCGGATCTCTTCCGAGGAGCGGGTTCGAAGAAGCTGGACCAGCGCATGGACGGGGTCGGGCCGTTGCAAGCCGGCGTTCTCGGATGGAGTCGCCGCCTGCGGAGAGTTTGCTTTTCTGAGCGGCGGAGACATGGTTGGGGGGAGACTCATATCGCACGTCATTATGTTCGAGCTTCGGGGTAAACGGCAGATTACGGATGGCCTTGGCCCAAATCCTTTTGGCTATATGAAATTAGCCCATCAAGCCCTCGCCTTTCAGACCGAAATCCTTGTCTCTCCGAAACAGAAACAACGGTCATCTGCGAGTCAATGCGGCCATTTGCCCACCCAGCTTTTCTGTCCTAAAATCAGCGATGCTATGTCGTCCGAGCCGCTCCAGATCGAACACTCCGACGAGGGTATCCTACGGCTGAAGGGTCCTCTTACGACTGAAAACCTGCCATCGTTCCTGAATGCTATGCGCCGCGAGGATGCCCTCACCATGATCCTGGACCTTTCGGAGGTCCCTTACATTGACTCGGCGGGGCTGGGCACGCTGATCAGCACCTACGTATCCTGCCAGAAAGCGGGGCGCCGCATCGTCCTGAGCGGCGTAAATAAACGCGTGCTCAAGCTCTTCGAAATCACTAAGACCGAGCCGCTGTTCCTCATGTTCCCCACGGTTTGGGATGCGGTCGAGACGTTGACGAACGCCGGGCGAGCGTGACTCGCCAAAGGAGCCGGGAAAAATACACAAAAGCGCGCCTTAGCAGCGCTGTCAGCCGCTGATGCGCGCTTCGGTTCAGTGTTTCGGTAACGAGGCTTCGACGGAGGTAGTTCTCAATACTTCTTTTTCCGCCTTCAACCAGTCTTCGAGAGCCTGTCCATCGCGAAATCCGCGCTGTTCAAAAATCTCGTACGCGCGGCTGCGGATCCGATGTTCGAGCATTGCATCGGGGAGCCCGCTGCTCGTCTTCTGGTTGACCCCGGGTCGGGCTGTGCGGTTCAGTTCCGCCGACTCTTCCATCCTATGCTGCGACTGCATAACGCTCCGGGTGACTCTCAAATTTGTCCCGACATTCTTCGGAACAGAAATAATATTCCTGGTTGCCATATTGGGCGGTGTACTCAGCCTCCTGTTCACTCACTTCCATGTTGCAGACCGGATCTTTCGCCATGGGAATCTGTCCTCCTGAAGCTTTGTCGTGCATAGTTCTCCCGTGCAAATGGCGGTCCTCTTGAGAGTTGCGGAAAAGGATGAAATGGCGCGGAGTCGTTTCAATGACCCGTGAGCCTTGAATTGACTGGGTGGAAGATTTTTCTCTTTCCTGTAATTTGAACACGGCTGCGATTGAGAGAAGCAAAAATGGGCGCATCTGAAGATGCGCCCAGAGTGCCTTAGGAGGTTAGGCTTCTTCTACCAATACGTGAAATTGAGCTGATCCAGATAATCGGTGTAGCCGTTCTGGTACTTGTTGCCGTCCATCTGGTAGTTGATTGTGACACCGTACCAGCCCACAGCCGATCCAGGTGTGCGCGTGATGTTCAAAGTGTTGGTCACACCATTTAACGTGATGGACTGGAACAGTAGCTTGTTGTCGGACGTGCGCTGGGCTTGAATGGTCAGGTGATTCCAGGCATTACTCTTGGGCCAGCAGCCGACGCCTGTAGCCACCCACTTCTGGTTAACATTGTCCCATGTATCCCACTCATGGCCGCCAGCTATGCGGCATTCGTGGCCCCAGATGAATCCCTGGTTGTTTACAAACTGGTTGATGTCAAATTCCAGGGCTTGTGAGAGTTCCAGATTGCTGCCGTAGAATTCGACGTCGTAGGTGAAGTTATGCAGGGTGGGAACCAGCGTGTGATTCGAATCCGGCAGGCCTTGAGAGGAAAAATCCCCGATCAAATGGTTGTTCCATAGGGCATCACCGTATTGCGTGGTGCCGCCAATCCAGAACTGAGTCGAATTGCCGCTCAGAGAAGGCGACTTGATTCCCTGGGTCATGGAGAATTGAATTCCAGGGCAGTTGTTGCAGATCTGATAGGAGGGCGGGCTCAACGCGTAGCCGGTCCAACCACCGCTCTTCTGCAGATTATAGAAAGTGCTACCACCGCCACCACCACCGGATCCGACCGTGATGGTCACGTTCGTGGTTGCGGCTCCGCCGCAGTTGTCCCATTCTTCCACGGTCGTAGTGTACTTACCGGGGCTTAAGGTGATGAGTGTATTGAGACTGGCGCCGCCAACGGTATAAACCAATACGCCGGGCGCGGTGTATATACCCATTGCGGAGACGCCCTTCGAGCAACTCGTCCATGCAGTCGCTACATATTGAATCGTCTGTGCCACCGTACTGTTGTTTTTGGGCGCGGTAACGGTTACCGAGCCTGACGAAGCGAATGCTGATGTCGTCCATAGCGCAAGGAGCACAAAAATAGGCAGAAACCTTTTCATTAATCATTCTCCAGCTTTTTTTTGAACGCAGTGGCGCGACTGCGAGGCTGCACGAATCCTCTGGACGCAACAAACGCGTGCCAAACGGCGGTCGAGCGAATCGCCTACTAAAAGTTTTTAGGTTTGCTCTTTACGCAATCTTCCGCCGGAGGAAAATTGCGCGCCTGGTACAGGAACACCCAACTGCGAGACTTACTTCGGCTGAGAGGCGGCGGAGAGATCGCATCTCATGCGCAGTGGCGCAACTGCTATTTCGTTTTTGATTTCTGGTGATCTTAGGGAGGCATCTACTCGCAAGCAACCGTTTTCGTAGAAATCAAGAGGAAAAGCTGCATTTTCATGGCGAATAGCCTACTCGAGCTAAGGGGTTCCCCTTAGAAAAAGGGCGAAGCAGGCCAAATTTAGCGGAGTGCGCAACGTCGCTGTGAGCCCGGGACTTGGTGTTGGGTGAGTGTGTTAGACCGCCGCCAGATGGCGTTTATTGTGGTTGCGCTTTATTTCGGCCCCTCAAAACGATAGCCGGTGCCTCGCAATGTAGTCAGGTAACGGGGGCGCCGAGGATCGGATTCGATCTTCTCCCGAAGCCGGCGAACGTAAACATCTACGGACCGTGGAGTAACAAAGGCGCTCTCTTTCCACACTGCATCAAGTAATTGATCGCGCGTAAATACGCGGCCCCGGTGAGCGGCAAAATACTCCAGCAGGCGGAATTCGCGAACCGTGGTGAGCACGGTTTGTCCGCCTACCCGGATCGTCATGGATGCCACGTCGATTTCCAGGTCTCCAACTTTAAGCATCTCCGGCCTGGGGGCTTCACGAATTCCGCGCAGTACAGTTCGCACCCGGGCCACCAGTTCACGCGGGCTGAATGGTTTCGTGATGTAGTCGTCCGCTCCCTCTTCCAGCCCTTTCACGCGATCGCTCTCTCCCACCCTAGCGGTCAGAAAAATGATGGGAATGTCCGCTAGCACCTGCAGGTGCCGGATTTGACGGCATAAGTCCATGCCATCGGTACCTGGAAGCATGATGTCGAGGAGAAAAAGGGCCGGCTTTTCGCGCAGGGCTTCCGGAATTACAGAGAAACCATTGTCAAAAACCCGTGTGTCGTATCCGGAGAGCTGGAGATGGTGTTGCACGAGCCTTGCAATGTCCTGTTCGTCCTCAACGATGTAGATCACGGGCATAGCCGCGTGACCTGGCGAGAGGGGGCTCGAATCCGCGCTCGGCTGCGTGGTCATACTTGCGTGTCGTGGGGAGTTGCGAGACCGCATCACGGGGACGTCGTCAACCCCGTTCAAAACTCTACCTGCCCAATGTTTCTGGGATGTTGCCCGATTGTTAAGCGACTGTGAATTTAAGGATGATCTGGTGATTTGGCTGGAAACTTACGGGATTTCCTATGTGGGCTTTCGCTTGGGCGGATGGCGGCGCGTGTGTCCCTCGATCAGACTGTAGAGCTCTTCAGCAAGATTTTTGGTGTGATCGCCCGCGCGTTCAATGGCTTGCGCCATCAGGAGAACCTCGAACTTAGGAGATCCATCTGCGCATTGCGTGCGGGCCACATCCTGGAACATGGCATGGCATATGGCATCGATCTTGGCATCGGCCCGTAGCACCTGCATGGCGCAGTCCAGGTTGCGAGTTGTGAAGCCTTCGTGTACCTGGTCGAGCATGGCGCGCAAAATGTCTAGCATCTCGAGCAACTGACGCGCTTCTTCTTCCGGAGGCGGCGCTCCCCGCGCATGTACCCGTTCGGCTACGCCCCTGAGCAGGTCGCCGATGCGCTCCAGGTCAGTGATGAATTTCAGACAGCCCAATAACTCGCGAGCCTGATCTTCGTTCACCCGGGTGATGGCCTCGGGCATGCGCTCATCGATGTGGCGCTCTATTTGATCGAGTTCTTGTTCGCAATCGCGGACCGTGAGGAATGCCATACGCGAGAAATTGGTCAGCAGATCGTTCAGATTAAACGCGGCATCGCGAGCGATCAGGCAAGACTTCACCGACAATTGAGTCAGTTCATCCTGAATGCCAACTGCCTTGGTCCGCTTGAGACGACGGCCTTGAACCTTGGCACCTGCGGAGGTCGAGCGCGCAGCCGCGCTCCGGCTGTCTTTAGTAGTTGGCTTTCCGGATTCGGCACGGGTGGCCATATTATTGGAGAATCTGAATCAGCGCGCAAGCGGCGCTCGCCCGTATTCTGGGATGATACTCAACTGCTTGGCCTGCAATGTGAACGGAATGTTAAAAACTTTCAGGCAATCCTGTTCATGGTTCTTCACGCGGTACGGCCGCACAGAACCGTTCTTCCAGCCGGCAAGCCTCCGCGTACTCCTGCCGCGCATTAGCATCGCGGTTCAGGCGCTGATAGGCGTAAGCCAGGTTGAGGTGCGCCTCCGCGAGGTTCGGGTCAAGCTTTAACGCTTCCTGGTAAGTCTTCACAGCTTTGGCCAAGCGATCGGTATGGCCATAGCAGATGCCGAGAAAGTTATATATGGGCGCTTCGTTCATCCCCAGTTCAACGGCTTTCGAGAGCTGCCGAGCGGCTTCAGCATAGTTCTGTTGTTCAAACTCGAACATGCCGAAGTCTCGGCGCACGGGGGCGAAGTTGGGCTGGATCGAGATTGCCTTGGCAAAGTCGTTGGCGGCAGCCGCCTTATCAGTCTTCGCCTCGATCATGGCGCGGCTGTACCATGCGAGATGATTTTGCGGGTTGTACTCCAGGGCCTTGTCCACCCATTGTTTCGCTTCCACCGGGTTTCCCGCCATGAGCAGGGCATGTGAAAGTCCGCTCATCGCCTGGTCGAAGTGCGGGTTTAGTTCCAGGGAGTTCCGGAAACTCGTAATCGCCTGCTCCCAGTCCCTTTCTCGCAAGGCGCCTTCCCCCAACATGAAAGGGACAATATAAATCTGCGGATCTTTCTCCTGCACGGCCTGCAAAAGACGTTTGCCCGTTGCAAAATCGTGCGCGTGGAATGCGTCACCAGCTTTCAAAATCGACTGGAACTCCCACAGCTTGCTTTTCGGGTCCGGCAATCCAGCCTTGATCATTTCCTCAGAAACCGGCGCTCGGTAAGCAACGTATCCCAGCGCGCGCAAACGTGCGATGGTGTCGGGATTGAGGCCCGCGGCCTGGGCATCCCCGCGAGTAAACGGGTTATCTTTTAGTCGCTGCTGCAACTTGTCCTTCAAGACCGCGACGGTTGCGGCTTGTTGCCCTGCCAGGTTGTTTTTTTCATCCGGATCAGCGATCACGTCGTACAGTTCCGGTTCAGGCGCCTCGATGTACTGGAAGCGGCTTGTCTCGAGCGAGTGAAGCGGGTTCCATCCGAAAGAACTGAAGGGGTAAAAGGTCTCGCTGTAGGCGGCGTCAGCGCGACTGACATCAGTCTTGAACAGGACACCCGCTTGAAATTGCTTTTCGATCACGTCCTTCATACCGGCAACGCTCAATAAAGTCGGGGCCACGGCAACAGTTTCAACGGGCGTGTTCACGCGGCCAGGCTTTATGTTGCTCCCGGCGGGTAACTTCACGATCAGGGGGATATGAATGGTGGAGTTGTAGATGAAAAATCCGTGCTCGTTTTCTCCATGATCGCCCAGCGACTCGCCGTGGTCACTGAGAAAAACTATCAGGCTACGATCGTAAAGCTGATGCTCTTTCAGCCAGGTAAAGAGTCGACCCAATTCGTGATCGGCATAAGCAATCTCCCCGTCGTAGGGATGATCGCGATATTGCGTTCTGTACGGCTCTGGGGGATCGTATGGGCTATGCGGGTCGTACAAATGCAGCCAGAGAAAAAATGGCCGGCGTGGTGTCTTCTGCATCCAGCCGATTGCGTGAGAAACACTGTCCGCTGCCTTGCGGTCCACCAGGCCGACATCTTTCTTCTGGAAAGTTTCCGCCTCGAAGGCGTCATCATAAAAGTCGAAGCCCCGCGCCAATCCCCAACTGCGAGACAGCACGAACGCGCTGACCACAGCGCCAGTTGCATATCCATGTTGTTTGAATGCTTGCGTGACGGTGCGAAACTGAGGCGCCAACGGCTGTCCCGTGAAATCCTGTACGCCATTCTGAAAAGGATACGTGCCGGTCAGGATAGCCGCGTGGGAAGGCCAGGTCAGCGGCACCTGCGAGAATGCCCTTTCGAAAACCACCCCTTCGCGGCACAAGGAATCCAGAACCGGCGTCTGCACCTGCTGTGCGCCGTAGCACCCGACATGGTCAGCCCGAAGCGTGTCCATGGTGATGAGGATGACATTGGTGGCGGACTTCCTCTGGCTTGCAGCAGAACTTTTGCGCGCGGGAGTATTCTCCGCGAAGCTGGCGATCGCGAGAAACGCGAGAGTGATGTGAAAAAGTCGCTTCAAGAAATTCCCAGCCGCTACGCAGGCTGTCGCGCGCTTGAGTTCATTGTGGCTGAGCTTCTTGCGCCTTGCGCATCTCTTCGCGGGCATCCTCATTCAGGCCTTTCGCTTCGAACGCCTTAGCTAAAGCGGCGTGAGCGGCCGCATCCTGGGGAGCTAACTCTGCCGCCTTGCGCAACTCGGTAATAGCGGGATCGACTTGCCCCTGGTAAAGCAGCACTTCTCCCAGCGCGCGGTGGGCAGGGGCGTACTGATCTGTGATCGCGATCGACTGTCGGAAGGCCGCGCTCGCCTCGGGCACCATGCGCTTCTGCATGTAAGCCGCGCCCAGATTGTAAGCAGCCGCGAAATTGGTTGAATCCAGTTCCAGCGCGTGTTTCAGATTGGCAATGGCATCATCGATCTGGCCCGTGTGTCCATAGGCCATGCCCAAGTAGAAGACCGCCAACGTGTAATCGGGACTAAGGCCGAGCACCCGCTGAAATTCAGCAACAGCATTACCGAAATTGCGTAATCGATAGTAGTTCAGGCCTTGCAGGTAATGCGCCGGCACCGAACCCGGCTCTGTTTTCATGGCACGGTTGAGTTTTTCCACTGAATCGGAATAGTTCCCGTGCTGGCTGTCGGCGATCGCGTCCGAGATCAATTCGTATACTTGAATGCGATCCTTAGGATCAGGTAATTCGCGACTACTCACGGTCGGGTTGCCGCCCCCTGAGAAACCCGCGTATCCCAGCGATTTCAGGCGCTCCATTAAGGCCGGATCCAGCCCAGTCTTTTGCGCTAATTCCTCCCCGGCACTGTACTGACGAATCAAGGTCGCGAGTTTCGCCCGCATCTCGTCGCCGACCGCTTTCTTGTCGGTAATGAGGTTCTGTGTCTCTGCCGGATCTTTGCTCAGGTCATAAAGCTCCGGCTTTGGCGAATCGATGAAATGGTACTTTTCGGTTTCAATGCCACGCAGTTCGCTCCAGTTGAAATGTAGACGCGGCAAATAACTTTCCGCGTACAGATCGCGGGGTTCGGCCGGCTTGCCGGCGATCCACGGTAGCAAGTCCCTGCCCTGGACCGGTGCGGGCACATCGATTTGTAGCGCATGCAGGACGGTCGGCATGATATCGACCAGGCTTACCGAAGCTGCGATGGATTTGTTGGCTTGGCCACGCGGGAGGTGAACAATCAACGGCACATGAAGCGTGACGTTGTAGATGAAGAAGCCGTGTGTCTTTTCGCCGTGCTCACCCAGACTTTCACCATGATCTCCGCTAAGCACGATCAGCGTGTTCTGGTAAAGACCATTCGTTTTCAGGAACTGCAGCAAACGCCCGACCTGCGCATCAGCGAAGGCGATCTCTCCGTCGTAAGGGTGCGAGGCATATTGCTCGCTGTAAGGCGGAGGCGGCCGATAAGGAAAATGCGGATCGTACAGGTGCATCCATAAAAAAAACTTCTTGTGAACGTTTTTACCCAGCCAGTCCAGCGCCTGGTCGGCGACGACATTTCCGGGCCGTTCCATCTCGTCGAGATTCGACTCTTGCAGCCGGCTAAAATCGAAGTGATCGTAGTAAAAATCAAAGCCGCGGTTGAGCCCAAAGCGACCGTCCAGAACGGCAGATCCGATTACTGCCCCGGTCGTATATCCGTGGTCTTTCAGCACCGATGCCAGCGTCGGCTGGCTTGGGCTGAGCGTGTTGCCACTGAAATCGTGCATGCCGCTGAGCATGGGATACGTGCCGGTGAAAATAGAACTATGCGATGGCAAGGTCACCGGAACCGGGGTGTAGGCTTGCTCGAAGCGCGTACCATCCGCAGCCAGGTCATCAATATTGGGGGTCTTGATGTCCTTGTATCCGTAACAGCCGAGGTGGTCTGCCCGCAGCGTATCGATTGTGATCACGACGACATTGGACGCAGATGCCGGAGCGGGTGATCCGAGTGCCTCATGAGCTGTGGAAAGGCCCACAACCGCGGCGAATGCCGCTAACACCAGAAACCGCCGGGAAAGAAACATGGAGTGCCTGAAATTATACCGCAGCGCGGATGACCCAAGTTGCCTGACGGCCGGCAACTTCGGGCGCGTACCCCCGGCAACTCACGCCATCCAGAGGCCAAGCGAGAGCACTCCCACCGCTCAGTCTGTGCTAGGCTGATGCGAAATGTTCCGGGCCTTGTTCTTCTTGCTTCTGCTGGCGACCGCAATCGCCAATGCCGCAGCCCAGCCAAGGACTGCCTCCTCGAATTCCCGTCCCGACATTTTTCTCATCACCATTGATACGCTTCGTGCCGACCACGTCCACTGCTACGGATACGAGAAGGTAGAAACTCCTGCGCTCGACAGCCTGGCGCGCGAGGGCTTCCGGTTCTCGCAGGCCTTCACTCCCAGTCCGATTACGAACACCTCCCACACCACGATTCTGACCGGCCTTCTACCCAGCGATCATGGCGTGACGGATTTCGCAATTCCGCTCTCCAGCGCGCATCTGACCTTGGCGGAAGTGCTGAAGCAGCATGGTTACCACACAGCGGCATTTATCGGCGCCGTCATATTAGACAGCAAGACGCTTGCTCCTGGCCTCGATCGCGGCTTCGACTACTACGACAATTTCCCGGAGCACGCTGACACCAAGTCACGCTGGGGGAGGGTTGAGCGGCGCGGCATGGACGTAGTGCAGCACGTTGAGAGCTGGCTCACATCGCACCAAGCCGGCCCGCACTTTGTCTGGGTGCACCTGTACGATCCTCACGACCCCTACGAGCCTCCGCCGCCATTCTTGGAAAAATATCAAGATCGTCTTTACGATGGAGAAATTGCCTATGCCGATTCGGCGCTGGCTAACTTTCTCGCTTATCTGAAACGACAAGGCTGGTACCAGCACTCACTGATTATCGCTGTCGGGGACCACGGGGAAGGGCTGGGCGAACACAACGAGGATACTCACGGCATCTTTCTTTATGACTCCACGATGCACGTGCCGCTGATTATCAAGATACCGACGCTTAAGCGAGTCAACCAGGGGGCGGCCGCGAGTAAGACTCCGGCGCAAGTCATCGATGCGCAGGTTCGCACCACCGACATACTTCCGACTGCTCTCGAGTTTGCGGGCGTTGCGCCTCCCGGTAAATTGGACGGTGCATCGCTGAAAGAGTATCTCGACCATGCCGAGTCAGCCTCACGGACTGCTTTCGGAGAAACCGATTACCCTCTTCGCTTCGGTTGGGCGCCGCTGCGATCGGTGCGAGATCGAGCCTTCAAATACATAGCGGCCCCACGTCCCGAACTGTACGACCTGCGCAGCGATCCGCGTGAAACCAGAAACATTTATGACGCCGGCAACCCTCAGGCGCAGAACTTGTCCGACATGCTCGCGCAGCTACGTTCGAAGCAGCCCGCGACGGCTCCCGCAAATGCTGAGAGCGCAAATAAGGATTTGCACGCACTCGGATATGCGGGCGATTCCGCTGGGACCGCTTCGACATCAACTTCCTCGCTGCCAGATCCGAAAGACAAGATTGAGGAGCAGAACCTGCTGCATGTTGCCATGCTTGCGTCGGAGGACAACCGTCAAGCAGATGCCCGCGCCGCACTTGAGAAGGTTCTCTCTTTAAATCCCAAATCGCCCACTGCGCTCCTGCAACTGGGACAGCTCGAATTGCAAGATGGCGAGTACGCGAAAGCGGCCGATTATCTGGGACGCGCCCGAACTATCCGCCCGGATGATGCGACCGCCGCTTGGTATCAGGGACAAGCATTGGAGAAAACAGGCGATCTCGCGGGGGCGCGCGATGCGCTCGAGACCAGTTTAAAATTTACACCGAGCCAGCCGGCCGCCCGTGTCCGTCTCGGCAATGTGTACCTGGGATTGAAAAATCCCCAGGCTGCAGACGATCAGTTTGAAGCTGCGTTGCTGGTGGATCCCAACAGTCTAGATGCACAACTCGGATTAGCGAAGGTCGCCCTGGCGTCGAACCATGCTGATGACGCTTTAAAGCAACTCCAGCCATTATCAGAATCGCAGCCACGGAACTCACAGGTGTTCGACTTGCTTGCCCAAGCCTACGCAGCGGTCGGCAACAAGGCAGCGGCCGAAAAAGCCGCCCAAAAAGCCGATTCCCTGCGCGGCTCCAGGCATGCAAAATAATCTACGTGCAACGGGCTCTTTCAGTGATCAGCGAGGCAAGGTGCGTCGGCTCTGATCTCGTGCTATTCCGCCTGGCGTTTACCGTTCTTCTCAGTAATCAAGGCATTATCGAGCAGCTTTGATGCGGCAGCGAACTTTTCCCTCGGAACATCGTCAGCATGGGGTCTATCTTTGTCGATCTCTGAGATGGCTGCACAATACGCAGGGTACATGCGCTCACACAACATGCGATGGGTTTGTTCGCCGAAGCCCCCGAACGTCACCGGCAGCATCTCCTCGAAATTATCGGCGTCATTCTTAAGGTGAAAGTGAATCATAAAGTTGTCGGTAGTAAACACCTCGCAGGTGTTCGCGTCCCCTACCTCGGTAAGTAATTCGATGGCTTCCTCCCGCGACTCGGCACTCGCGGCGGAGAAATCGCCGTTCTGCCATCGGCAAATGAATACAGGCATCGTGGACTCCTCAACCTTGATTTTACACATTGAGGCTTGCATTGCCGAGATTGCTCGCTTGGATCGAGTCGCGTTCGGCAGATGGGAGATGAAGAACGAGCAGTCTCAAGTTGCAGCTGCCAGGACTTTGTTGCCGAAGACTGAAAGCGGAGGATCGCGTGCCTGAGTGATCGGGCATATTCCAGGCGGCGGCTCAGTGGGAGCGTCACTAAGATTGTCCTGAGTGAGCCACTAATCCGCGCCGTGCACCGAGAATTCTCCGGCTGATCCCTAATCACATTCTGTCCGCGAGCACACCAAGATCGATACGGCTGACCGAAACCTTTTACGCGGCCTCGATCAGTCGCGATCCTGTTCAAACAGGAAACCGTAGACTACTTCTCCGCTTCTTAATTGCTTTCCGCGAGGCGTGCTTGCCGGCTCGCGTTGGATACCGCCTTCATGAACTCCGCCGCAACTTCGGGAGTCGCTGTTTTGCCTGAGAGCACCGTGCGGAAGGGCAGCTTCTTATGGTAAATGGCTTTGGTTGAATCATTATCCTGTTCCACAACCGCGCCCTCCAGCGTGAGCCCAGCGAATACGCCCCTGGAACGCGAGTAGGTCAGCATCTCAGTGTTCATCTTCCAGTCGGTTCCCGCTGAAGCATGGCGGCCAACCGGTCCCGCCGCCGCGGAACCTTCACCGCGCAGTTGAAACTTGCCGGAGAGCAGGTGCTGCAAACCTTGCTCGTTCATAACCAGCATTTCCAGATCGACACCTTCCACGCCAATCTGCAGACCCCTACTGGCGCCGCCGACGGAACAAACTCGGGAGCGCTCCAGCCATTTGACGTATGGCACGTCGCTATTCCTCGGCCGTGCTTGCCTCCAAAAATGAAGCCGCCCTTGATCAGATTGGGAACTACGATCAGACATTTGGCGCTGTCCGGCACCTCCTCGGGATGCCGTTATCCGGGGCTGCCATGATCGCCTTCAGAACGAGGTAGAGAGTTTGAGGCGCTCGAGCGAGTCTTGGCGCGCCGATCCGGCCCAGGCATAAGTTCCAACCATGCCCATGAAGCTGATCAACAGAACGGATATTGCCTTTCTCATGTATTGCGAACGAGTGAGAAGAATTGCTCACTCCAACAATCATAATGGCCCACACGCCAGGGAATAGCTGGTCTAAATTGCTCAGTTTCCGGGTCTGCCCCACACAGATCACTAATCTACTGTGCGGTGGGAAAGTTCCTGATCAACGAGCAAATCGGCCATTGGGAGGGCCGTCATAGCGGTACAAGGTCGTGACCGGCGCCCTGCTGGGCAAGACGTTTTCCATTCGAGATACTCTCCCCAGAGGTCTTCTTGGATTCTCACCATGTCGTTTCGTTTATCGATACTTTGGTCGCGATGTTCGACTCGGCTACCGCGGCAGAACAAGTTTCCGGCCGGTTGTCTCGGTGCGTGTTCGGACTAGTGTGGCTGCTCGTTTTTCAAGGCAAGATTAAACAAGACATTCCCGGATTGCAGCTACAGAATCTTCGTACGCCCATTCTTGAACTCTGGAGGACCTTGTGGGTCACGAAGACGGAATTTCGGAGTTGCACTATGAAATCATTCGCGAAATCGTACACACGGGTGCATGTCCGAGCAATGCAGTGCTCGCCCGGCGACTCAACAGCCCGATTTCCGAAGTCGAACGCAACCTGCGGGTACTCGCAGATTGCCACGGAATCGTACTGCATCCGTATGCTCTCAGGCCTTGGGTCGTGCATCCCTTCTCCTTGACGCCAACTCTCCATTGGGTCGAGGGCAATCAGCGAAGCTGGTGGGCGCCCTGTATATGGTGCGCCTTAGGAGTTGCAACGATCGTGGGCGGGAGGGTGAACATTCACACGAGAGTCGGTGCGGAGCAAGAGGAAGTGACGATTTCGGTGCAAGACGGACAACCGATCAGTGCACAGGAATTAGTGGTGCATTTCGCTATTCCCCCGGCACAAGCGTGGAGGAACGTGCACGAGCACTGTTCGATGGTCTTGCCCTTTCGTTTACCGAGCGATATTCCGGCCTGGTGCGCCCGGCCTGCCAAACGGGCAAGCCGTCCCGCTCCTGCAAGTGTCCAAATTGGCGCAGAGATGGTATGGGTCGTACCTGTCACGCGACTGGCACAAATGGAGCATTTCGGAAGCGCGCCAGATTCTTAAGGAAGTCGGGCTTACATCAAATTTTTGGGCGCTGGAAGCGCAGGACGGACGGTTCTAGAATCTAGATCTATGCTTTCCACGAGAGACGAGCAAGACCGGGAGTGGTCTCGTTATTATCGGTTGCCTGAACTGCATGACATCGAAGTGTTGCACGCCCGTTTTGTCGACCATCGATATGCTCGTCATAGTCATGACTATTTCGTGATCGCCCTGATGGAGACAGGAGCTGCTTCCTATTGGTATCGCGGTTCGACGCGAGTTGCGGGGTCTGGTTATGTGTTCGTAGTTAATCCCGATGAACCTCATACTGGCGATTCTGCAACGGTTGGCGGCTACATTTATCGAGTGCTATATCCGCGATCGGAACATCTCAGGCATCTTGCCGCAGACGTTGGGACGCGCGAAGCAATACCTTATTTCAAGGATTCGGTCCTGTCCGATGCCGAGCTGTCCTTTGCGCTCGCCAGATTTCATCGGCAATTAGCCGACAGAGCTCCATCAGCCCACTGCGAAGGGCTTCTGCTTCGATCACTGGCACGCCTTCTCACGCACCACACCGACCCGGCTGTGACTCCACGAACGATTGGTTGTGAACGGCCCGCGGTAAAGAGAGCAAGTGAGTATATTCAATCTCACTTTACTGACGACGTCTCCATCTCGAAACTGGCTAGCCTGGTCGGCTTGAGCCCGTATTACTTTGCGCGTGCATTTGAACGGGAGATAGGGCTACCTCCGCACACCTACGTCGAGAATGTTCGCGTTCAGAAGGCACGCGAATTCCTCGACCGTGGCTACACGGTTGTTTCTGCTGCACTAGCGGCGGGCTATGCTGACCAAAGCCATCTTACTCACCGCTTCAAACGTTTTCTGGGGATCACTCCAGGGCAGTACGCGCGCGAGAGCAAGTTTTGCGTCAGGTCGTCTGGATCTTGCGCCCAAGGGGCAATTTTTTAGGAAAGCGCAACGAATACGCTGCGCGCATATAAACACAGGCAGAAAAATGCGGAGCTTTCTACGGCGCTAAGTCCTATTAAACCGGCCGCGGCAAAGGTCAAATGACGCTATTGTCGACTACCCAAGGAGAAATGCAACAGCATCAGTCAGAAAATGAGCCAGCATGTTGCACGCCAGATCCTTCCGTATGAGGTAGATCGTGGTTAAGACGATTCCTCCGAACCCCGCAATCAGCAGGTGAGCCCACCCCCAACCATTCACGTGGGCGAGTGTAAAGGCCCCAAGCGACAGCAGTGCCGCGAGCCAGCGAAGTCGCGTTAGTTCAGTGAGTCGTTCGATCATGAAGCCACGATAGAAAACTTCCTCAAATACGGCAGCGCGCAACATCAATAAGGTTCGAAACCACAGGGGCATGGATTTGATCGAGGCTGTCATGGACTCGTTCGCTGAAACACCCAGAATTGGGAAAATGACAATATAGATCGTCGCCATCCCCGCCACCATTGCAGCCGCTCCTACAATGCCGACAACTCCCGTTTTCCAGGTTGGTCGAAGCAATCCTATAGACGAAAATGGACGGCCTTCAGCCATGGGAATGAATCCAATCAAAGCAAGAGTGCAAAGCCAATAGATTCCCTCTCGGCCAACTTGAGCTGCAAAGCTATGTCCGGGGCACAGCAAACCGACAAACGGCAGCGCAAGCACAACCATGATCAGCAGGTCGGCCAATGGACGTTTTCGTGTTCTTGGTGATGCCCCTTGCACTAGTGCGGCACTGCCAGATGTCATAGTTCCCCCTTTATAAAATGAGACGTCCCCGCCAGCAGGGTCGCTGTCCAGCCATGGCAGTACGTCTCCGCTAAATGGCAGACTCAAAAAGTACTGTAACGAGTGTTTCATTTTTTGACTGTAACGACTGTATCATGGCACACTCGTTTTATGTCAACCCGGAAGGAGGAACTCCTCAACGGTGCCGTTTCTTACCTGCTGGAAAATGGTCTGGCGAATGTTTCTCTGAGGCCGATGGCGGCTCAACTCGGGACCAGCCCGCGCATCCTTATGTTCCACTTCAAATCGAAGGAACGACTGCTCCAGGAGGTGATGCAGGCACTCCAAGCGCGTCTGCAATCGTCTTTTGCCCGCGTCAGCAAGCGGGAGCGGAAAATGACCCCGCCACTAAAACTCTTTTGGGCGTGGGCTACTGAAAAGAGAAACCTGCCGTATTTGCGGCTGCTTTATGAGGCACAGATTATCGCAACGCAAAATCCAAAGGTATACGGACTTTATCTGCAGAAGGTCTCGCTTGATTGGCAACACGTCGTCCTCGAAACCTTATCGCCGTCCCTGCGGAGTAAGGACCTGGCCACACTTTGCATCGCAGTTTTCGACGGGCTCTTCCTAGAAATGATCATCACAGGGGAGCGTTCTCGTTTGACGAACGCTTTGGATAGGTTCATCGCCCTCGCGTCTTCTGCGAAAAGATAAATGTGCGTTGGAACGTGCTCGTCCAGAGCATCAGCGTTGGCCCTTCCTCCTTTATCGGCTTCGATTTCCTGCAAATCAAAACTTTGCGAATTCAATGAAACAAATCAGCAACTTGGACCGTGAAAGCCAGGCACGAGAAAACTAACCTTGTGCACTGCCGTGATTTGGGCTTTCACGCAGCGGCAGCTTGGGTAAGGAGTTCCAAACTCACTCTCTCCTGGATCGTTCGCATGCGCGCGCGCGGCACAGCAATAGGCACACGAAATCGGCCCGACCAACGGCCGCAAAATTCGCGGCCGTCCAAAGTCACCCCAGCCACCGGCAGCGAAGATCCAGTTTCGGAGCGCTCGCCTTCTCCGCCGCGAGGTTGCGGGCCTCGCGCTCGTGCGTCAACGCATCCAACCGGCATTCATGGGCCGTGACCTCCTTCGCCATACCTAGAGCAATCGCGGGCTGTCCGCTCACTTGTAGTTCACAGCATGGTTGTGATGTTCACGAATTGACTTCAGTTCGGTTTTTGAGATTGGAGTGTTCGGCTCTCCTTCCTGAACCGAGATCGCCCGCATGTATTGTTCGAACCCAGGCTCGGAGAAAATGGCGATCAGGCTGACGGGTTCATTCCCGACCACATCCACGGAGATCCAGGTATCGGGCGGAATCAACACAGAGGCGCCGGGTCCTACCTCTCTCGTTGTGGTCCCCAGGTGGACGCGAGAGTGCCCGGTCTGCAAGATCAGAATCTCTTCGCGCTGCGGGTGTTTGTGGACGGGTATCGAGCCACCGGGTGGCAAATCTTCCGTAAACATGACCAAGTGCTGGGAGGGTCCGTTCGCAGGGTCGAATTTGAGGATGAATGGAGCATTCCCGGTCGAGGTCCCTGCCGATCTATGCACTCTCCGCTCTCCTTCTTGCTTTTCGAGAATGAGAGCATTCGTGGTGGCTTGGGAACGAGTAGATTGCTGGCCGGCAGCAATTCCGCACAACAAGATCGCTAGTGCTCCGGCGGCGAATCGAAAATGCATTGAAGTTCCTTTCGTCAAGTCGATATTGGCCCCTTGTATACACCGATCTACGGTTTGCTCGCGGTGATCGTTGTGTGAGGAGTCCGCGGTAGTTGCTGTACCTGACAAGCCGGGAATCCCGCCTCGCGCAGCATAGCCCGATGTTCCGACACGGTGTAGATGTCGCCTGCGGACGTATTGGCCAGCATGTTCAACGCGAAGAGTGCGGGAACCGGCGGCGAAACGCGGTCCTCGTTGGGAACGAACTCAACGATCACGACGCGGCCTTTCGGTGCCAGCGCCGCGTGTATTTTCTTCAGGAAACGCACGTTCGTCGGTCGGTCCCAGAGATGCATCACATTGGGCATTACGGCAGCGTCGAATCCGGTGCCCAAATCCGCTTCGAGGGCATTTCCCGGAAGCAGGGTGTACCGTTCCGAAACGGCGAAGCGCTTTGCGTTCTCCTCAGCGACTGCCAAGATGGGTGGCCAGTCTAGAGCGACGATCTTCGCTCTCGGGTTCTGCTGTGCCATGGCGATTCCGAACATTCCGTGCCCCGCGGCCACGTCGAGCACTTTGATTGTTGAATTTTGATCGAGCAGTTTCGCGGTCTCCTGCGCGACCAAGTAGGAGAGCGGCGCCATGTTCCGGGCAAACTCCGCCCAGGCTGCGTGCTTGTATTCCTCCGCGAAGGGTTGATCCGACATGGGGCGCCCCGAGCGCACGACTGCCGCAAGATCGCGGAATCCATCCACGACCAACGGCGATGCCAGGAAGTTTCTTGCCGTTCCGACATACGCGGGCGAACGCTTGTCCAGAAAGGCGGCAGAGTCCGCGGTCAGGCCATAGCTATTTTCACCCTTGTTAAGAAACCCAAGAGCGACGAGGCTGTCGCAAAGCATGCGCATGGCGCGCTCCACTCCATGAACTCTCGCTGCCAACGCGGATACAGTCTTTTGCCCTTCTCCGATGGCTGTGAATAGATCAAGGTCAAGCGCGGCTTTTAGTGCGGCCGTGCGTTGGTAAGCGACCATCGTTTCGAAGAACTTATCCGGCGAGGGACGATAAGTAGCCTCTTGGTTCGAAGCGGCCTCGATTGGTGCTGTGCTCATGAAATCTCCTTCTCAAATGAATGCCGAATTAATTGTTGCCCTGCTGCGCGGTGTTGCGCTGCTTTTTATTTCCCCGAAATATCCAACGGGCGGCTCCTTTTAGACGCCGGCGTATGCCGACGCACGGTTTGAATGACGATCACCTCGCGCACGTCCTGGAAACTAGCCTCGTCGTCGACGCTGCCGATATAAGGACGCTGCACCTTCATCCAGTAGTTCGAGTGCATGAGGTCTTTGGCGTCATCCAAGACAAAGAATGCCCAGTTCACTTCTCATCCGTTGGGGAGCGTCCGCCTTGGGAAAGGGAACCGCGACCTCTTTGTAGAGGGACTTGTAAAAGCCGTGGACTTTCTCTACGGTATCGCCGGTTGTATAAACTTGAACCTCCATTCCTTTTTCGACAGCAGAAGCCTGTCGGCTTGCCTTGTCGTCAAGGGCGGAGCCGGGGTACTGTTTGAAATCCTGGGCGACGCTCAGCTTCCCGCAATGACTAGAACGAAGTAGTAGGCCATCAACGTAGTTAGGAATCTTCCCATTTCAAGCTTCTCCTTCGATTTGTTAGTCATACGTCCGTATTGCGAGGACAGATCTGGCCGCGAACTTCCTCGGGCGACCACTCGCTCCGAGGAAGCACCTTGATTACTTGAATGAGTTGGCTTTTTCCCGAGGCTATCACGCTAGCCACGCTTCAGCGTCGCAGCGATAAGGAGGCACAGTCCCACTAGCCCTGTCACCAAACGAACGTGGTGCCACTTCCACCAGTCATCGCGGAGCACAGTCCAGTTCGGCGGCGGGAGATCGACTCTCCAGGTCATCACGATTTCGTTGATAGGCTGGTTTAGGAACCGGGTGATCAAGCCGAGCGTCACAAAACACGCAGCCGCCCCTGCCAGCAAGCAAAGCTGCCCACGGTCGCCTCGTCCAAGGACGGTAGCGGTGATTGTTACCAGTGTCGTGGCTGCCCCCAGCGCCGGCATCACGATGTTCATTGTTCGGATGGCTTGTTGTTGCAGAGTGATATAGGAGTTGGCGTTCAACCCTTGGGGATTGAGGAAGAGCCATGCGCCAAACACGGCGCCCACCAGCAGCGCGGCCAGGACCAGGTCGGCAAAGTTGATCACGAACGCAAACATCAGATTCTCCTTTCGCATCCATTCGGCCTGAACTATATTGATCCTAATGCGCTACGGATCGATTCGAATATACTTCAATATTAATCCGAATATATTTCGGATTAATTAGGACGTCAAGTAGAATATGACTCGGACAACCAGGAAACGCGCGTATGACTCCAGTTCGCGGAAAGAGGGGGCCAGGCTTACCCGAAACGCGATTCTTGACGCGGCCCGGCGTTTATTTCTCGAGAAGGGCTATGCTGCTGCGACCATGCCGGCGATCGCACACGCTGCCGGGGTCGCCCTCGACACAGTCTACGCAACCGCTGGGAAGAAGCCTGCCCTCTTCCGATTATTGATCGAGACGGCCATCTCGGGTGAAGGCACAACGCTACCTGTCGAAGAACGAGACTATGTTCGGGCGATTCGAGCGGAAACAAACGCCGCAGAGAAACTTAGGATCTACGCAAAGGCTCTTCGCAGTATTCAACAGAGGCTCGCTCCGCTCTTCCGGGTGCTTCAGGGTGCGGCGCCACTCGATCCAGAACTAGCAGCGCTGTGGAAAGGTATTTCCGAACGTCGCGCCAAGAACATGCGCCTGTTCGCCGCCGACTTAGATGCGACCGGACGTGTCCGCCCCCATCTTTCCGTTGCTAAGGTGGCAGACATTGTTTGGAGCATGAATTCGTCGGAGTTTTATCTTCTGATGGTGGAAGATCGTGGTTGGTCGCCCAAGGAGTTCGAGTATTGGCTGCTGGACGCTTGGATTCGGTTGTTGTTGGAGCCATGAATGGCGGTGTTCCGCTCCTCAGACGTGCGGGCCATATCTAATTAGAGAAGTCGAGGGCTTGCACTAAACAGTATGCCTACCCGTGTCTTGCAGGAGGCCACAATGACAGCCTATTTCCCGGCATTTCTTTGTTCCGCAGCATTCCTACTTCTCGTCGGAAGTGTGACAAGTTCCGCTACGCCTGTGGCAAGTGCCAGTCCCTCCAAAGCGCAAATCACCATTGTCTATGATGCTTTCGGCAAAGACCCGGCCATGCAGAAGGACTGGGGTTATGCTGCGCTGGTGGAATACGGAGGGAAGCGAATCCTGTTCGACACCGGCAACAACCCGGAAGTCCTTGCCCAGAACGCAAAGGCAAAAAGCATCGACCTGGGGAGCCTGGATTTCGTTGTCATGTCGCACCGCCATGGCGATCACATGGGAGGACTGGCGTACCTGTTAAAGGTGAACCCCAAAGTGAAGATCTACGCGCCGAAGGAGGGGTTTGGTGTCTATGGCGGCGACTTACCGAGCAGCTTCTATCGCAAGGACTCATCTCTGCCATCGGAACAGCGCTATTACGGCGGCGCGCCTCCCGATATCATCCGGTTTGGATCTGCCTGGCCCGGTGCAAACTTCCAACTCGTGGACAAGACGGTCGAGGTCGTACCGGATGTCTACCTCATCTCTTCGGTCTCCGATAAACCGGGGACACTGGAACTGCACGAGCTGTCGCTGGCTATCAAAGCGCCAGACGGCATGGTGCTGGTGGTGGGATGTTCACATCCCGGCATTGACAAGATCGTCGAAGCGGCTAGCACCATCGATCAGCGCATCCATTTTATTGTCGGCGGCTTCCACCTCGTAGTGGCAAGCGATGCGGACATCCAGAAGATCGTGACGGCGCTGCACGACATGTTGAATGTGCAGTACGTCGCCCCCGGCCACTGCACCGGCGAACCAGCTTTCACAGCCCTGAAGAAAGCGTTTGGTGACCGTTACCTTTTCGCCGGGCTGGGTACGACCTTCGCGCTGAGTACCTCCCCGGATAAGAACTGATTCTGGTGAAACGCGGACTTTTTGTCGGAGTGTCGGCTATGGGGAGATTAAGTTCCGGTTGGCCCGTCAACCATCCAGAAGAGAGTATCCGGCAGCCAGACCGCGCCGAGTTGCCGTTACCTAGGTGCGCTCACCTTGGTGAAAATGCGAAGTGTGCGGATTGCGGTGCTCTCATTGCATCAGATCTTTATTTCGGTGTAGATTTCAGAGAACGCTTTTGGCGGGGTCATCCACGTGCGGTCGATTGTGAAGTATTTGGCGGTGATGTGCTTGTTGCTGACGTTCTGGTCAGCGATGGCCTTTGCTGCGCACCATCATTCCAATCCTACCGAAGCGGCCAAATGTACCGTCTGCGTGGCAGCCCATTCTGCGGCTCCTAAAGCCACTGCCAGCCTGCTAAAGGCGAAGTTCACTCCCACATCTACCTTCCTGCCTGAGCCTGTGGTTGCCGCACAAGTCTTCGTGGCATTCGCGCTCAGCGTTCGCCCACCTCCCGTGATCTAGCTGCTCAGAAGATCGAGCTGTCGTTCGGAATCTGTCTTTCATTTCTTCGGGAGGACTTTATGCTGGCTTCATATGTGAAGTCGCGTTCCGCGACTTTTCTGCTCACGATTTTTGTTGTATTGAGTTCCATCGCTCAAGCGCAATCAGGCAGCTCCACCTCTATTACGGGCACCGTAGTTGATCCATCGGGGGCAGTCGTAACCAACGCGACCGTTGAAGTCCGTAATCCTGTTAGCGGCTTTTCTCGGAATGCAGTGACTGATGCGGGTGGAAAATTCGTCATCCCCAACGTCCCATTCAATCCTTATCACCTGACGGTTACCGGTGAAGGTTTTGCGCCCTACTCTGCAGATGTTGATCTCCGTTCGACTGTTCCCGTGAATCTCAACATCACCTTGAAGGTAGGTGGTTCGGCGGAAAGCGTGACTGTGGAAGCCAACGGTGGAGATCTCATCGAGACTACATCTACGTTTCACACCGACGTGGATCGCGGCCTATTCGACAAACTGCCTCTGGAAAGCCAGTCGTCATCGTTAAGCTCCCTGGTAACTTTGTCTTCTCCAGGAATTGCTGCAGATTCAAACGGTCTCTTTCATGGGATGGGTGACCATGCAGAAAATTCCTTCATGGTTGACGGGCAGCCGATCACAGATCAGCAAAGTAAGGTCTTTTCCAACCAGATTCCTCTCGATTCAATCGCATCGATGGAGGTCATCGCAGGTGCGCCTCCAGCGGAGTTCGGTGAAAAAACAAGTGTAGTCATTAACGCCACTACGCGTTCAGGTCAGGGCCTTACCACACCAGCCGGCAGCATCACGACCAGCTATGGCAGTTTCGGGACGTCGACGGTTGGCATCAACGTCGGATACGGTGGCCCGAAGTGGGGCAACTTCGTGTCGGCAAGCGGTTTGAACACGGGGCGATTCCTCGACCCGCCAGAGTTCACTGTTATCCACGCGAAGGGCAATGAAGAGAATGTCTTTGACAGGGTTGATTATCAGTTATCGAAGGTTGACTCGATCCAACTAAACGTGGGCTTCACAAGGTCGTGGTTCCAAAATCCAAACAGCTTCGATAACGTTCTGCACACCGGGCAAACCGATCCTGCTGGCAATCGGCTTAGCCCAACAGACCAGAGGTCCCAGATTAGAACCTTCAATATTGCACCATCCTGGACGCGATTGCTCAGCACCAACGCGGTCTTCACGTTCGGAGGCTTCATCCGGCACGATCAATACAATTATTATCCAAGCCGAAATCTCTTCGATGACTTGTCCCCTATCCAGCAGGAGTCGGTTGCTCAGGATCGAACCCTGACGAATGCGGGCTTGCGGACGGCGCTGTCCTATGTGAAGGGCGTCCACAACGTTAAGCTAGGAGCTACTTACCAACAGACATTCCTGAACGAGAATGACGATCTCGCGATTGTGGATAAAGGTCTGCTTCCGTCCCTCACTGATGCGAAAGGCGATCCGTGCTTTGTGAATGGGGTTGCTCTAGACGCTCCATGCTCAAATCTGCTTCCATTTGACCTGACACGTGGAGGAGGCCTGTTTGCTTTTCGCGGTCACACGGACGTAAAACAACTCGCGCTCTACGTTCAGGATCAGATCACGAAGGGGAACTGGTCATTCAATGTCGGTTTGCGGACAGACTTCTACAACGGTTTGAGCACGCATAAAGAACTCGAGCCTCGCCTGGGCCTCGCCTACAACAACAAGCGGACGAGCACAGTCCTTCGCCTTTCCTATGCGAGAGTGCTGGAAACGCCGTTCAACGAAAATTTGATCGTTGCCAGCGTGGGATGCGACAGTTCCGTCTTAAACCCGCTGCTCGGCTGTGCTGCATCAAGTTCAACTCCATTGAGTCCAGGTTGGCGCAATGAATTCCACGCCGGATTGCAACAAGCCGCAGGGAAATATCTGGTGTTCTCCGGTGAGTATATTTGGAAGTACACCCACAATGCGTATGATTTCAGCATTCTCGGAAACACCCCGATCTTCTTCCCGATCGCATGGGACAGATCTAAAATTCCCGGATTCGCGGGGCGCATCAGCGTACCGAACCTGCATGGATTTTCTGCACAAATGGTCTTCTCCACGGTTTCAGCGCGCTTCTTTCTCCCCCAGGTCAGCGGTGCCGGAGCGACACCTTCCGCCCCTTCTGGGGTCTTCCGCATCGACCATGACGAGAAATTCAACCAGACAACCCATTTGCAATACCAACCGTCGCCGAAAGGTCCTTGGATTGGCTTCAACTGGCGCTACGATAGCGGCATGGTGGCGGGCGCGGTTCCATTCGCTACAGACGCACATAACCCTGTTGACCTGACTGGACTCACAGCGGACCAGCAGATGCAGGCGGGATTATTCTGTGGAAATGTGTTCCCCACGTTGATTTCACCGCTCACGACTTGTGCGCCATCGCAGTATGGCTCAACGCGAGTTACAATTCCGGTCCCCGGCACCGAGAATGATGATCACAATCCTCCACGGATCGCGCCTCGACACCTGTTCGACATCGCAGTTGGCGATGACAACATTTTTCGCGGTGACAAATACAAATGGAGTCTCCGTTTAACTGCTATTAACGTCACCAACAAGGTTGCGCTGTACAATTTTTTGTCTACCTTCAGCGGGACGCACTTTCTCACCCCACGTACGTACACGGCCGAGCTAGGCTTTCACTTCTAACCCGTTTCGTTCAGGAGGGCTCGCGGCGTGCGAACACGACCCTGCTTTCAAACCTCTATGTTGTTGAATATCGATAACGACGCGTTGTACTGTCTAGGGTGGGTTTTCGGCGAATCGGAAACTACGCCGACTGGCAACGTCCCCACTCTGGTCTTCCGGCCTTGACACTCCGCTTCTATGAGAAGAAGGGGTAAACCGGAGAGAACTGAGAAGTCCTCTCCGGTAGTCCCGAATCGACTCGGCTCCTAATCAACTCCCGTCTTTTCGCCAAGTCAGACTGATCCTGCCTGATTCAGGGGGTCTTAAAGTCCGGTGCCTACAACACTACCCGGGCAACGACGCACCCAACGAACATTGTTCGTGCTCACGTCACGGGCGTAATTTGGCCAGATAACGTGCGACCGCAAGGGTCAACCCTTTCAGTGGTAGTTGCCTGAAAACCCACTGCTACGATTCTCCCATCGGTTGCAGGGCAGTTGCGAAGGAGCTTCCGGTCAGATTGCCGAAAGACGTAGTGACTTTTCCTTTGATTCCGAAACTGGGATCCAGTTGACCGGTGGGCAGAATACGCGAAACTAAGAAGTCGTCCGTTGATCCCTCACCTGAGGCAAATCCTACTGCCACAATCTTGCCATCGGGTTGGAGTGCCAGCCCACCATTACCTACACTTTGCAGGACTCTTCCGAAATTAATAGTGACTATGCTGTTGCTGCCGAAGGTACGATCCATTTTGCCATTGGCGTTGTAGCGAATGAGAGTAAACCGATCTGTAGCATTAGCGGTAGTTGCGTGACCCCCCGCCACAATTTTGCCATCAGGCTGGGAGCCAAAGTTTTCTATAAATCCTGCAATGAAGGTTGGATGAGCGACTTAGAATGCCAGCACGCCAAACCTTCCATGTCGCCGCTCATAGTCGCAGACAAGGGATTTACAGTTTCTCAATCCCGAGCGAAATCAATGGCTCTTTTTTCTTTTAAAACTGCGGTCATCATGTTTGGTCCGCTAAAACCATTGAGAGACATGGTGGCCAGGGACGGAGTTGAACCGCCGACGCCAGCCTTTTCAGGGCTGCGCTCTACCACCTGAGCTACCTGGCCACGAGACGAGAAACTGTCGGGCGAGTCGCCTTGAAGCCCTTCACGGTCGGGGCGACAGACGAGGCTAATACCTCCAGTTGCGTGCAGAACCGCACTGATTATAGCAACGTCGTTCCATTCTCTCAACGCAATGCGGCATTCGAACTCTCACGCAAACACGGATTCGAACTCTCAGTGCAAGCCGGCTGTCGAACTCTCACTCAATCTGGGTGCAAACTCAGCAGGGATCGATGAGAGAGCCGTTCAGCACTGTCAGGGCGCAATGGTTAGAGCCGAACCAGTACGCGATTTCGCGATAATCGCGGGTATCGAACACAGCCAGATCAGCGTCTTTTCCGCACTCCAGGGAGCCCTTCCGGTCTTGCATGCGCACAGACCACGCGCCATTCATTGTGGCGGCGGTAATGGCTTCGGCGGGAGACATTTTCATCTGCGTGCAGGCAAGCGAGAGCACCAGTGGCATGCTGCTGGTGGGTGAAGTGCCGGGATTGTAGTCGGTGGCGAGCGCGACCGCTACGCCAGAATCAATCAGCTTTCTAGCCGGCGGATACGTGGGCAGTCCCAGGAAGTAATTGGCGCCGGGGACTAGCGTCGCGAGCGTGTCGGTTTTGGCGAGCTGGCTGATGTCGTGCATGCTGACATGATCGAGGTGGTCGAGAGATGCAGGCTGGAAGCGCAGCAACGGACCGAGTTTACATTCAGTGAGCTGACACATGTGGGCTCGGACGCCGAGCCCATGCTGCCGCGCGGCAGAAAAAATGTTGCTGGCGTCGACGGGACTGAACGCTCCACGGTCGCAGAAAACGTCGACGAAACTTGCCAGGTTGCGTTTTGCTACAGTCGGAATCATCTCCTGGCAGACAATCTCAACATACTCCTTGCTCTTGTCGCGGAACTCGGGAGGCAATACGTGAGCTCCCAGCAAAGTAGGAACCACGATGCCGGGCCAGCAGCAAGCCGCTTCACGGATTGCCTGGAGCGACTTCAGTTCTGAGTCGAACGACAGACCGTAACCTGACTTGGCCTCTACCGTGGTTGTACCCTGGCGGGACATCTCGCGAAATGCGCTTGCAATTTTCTGCTGAAGCGCACTTTTGGCGGTTTTACGAACGCTTTCCATGCTGGAACGGATGCCTCCGCCGGCCTCCGCGATTTCTTCGTAGGTAGAGCCGCTTATGCGTTTTTCAAAGTCCACCAGCCGCGGATTGATAAATGCTGGGTGGGTGTGAGCATCGACAAAACCGGGAAGAACCACGCGGCCTTCACAATCAATCTCAAGCATCTCCTTGCGGCGCTTGACCAGCCAGGGATCGCGAAGGGCCTCTTTGGTGGTTCCCACGGAAACAATCTTGCCGCCCACGCACAGAACAGCACCATCTTCGACGATACCCAGGTCGCCGAGATGCTTGCCACGGCGCGGGCCAGATGATGATGCGGATTGCAACGTGAGCAACTGGCCGATATTCACCAGCAATATCGGCTGGTGCTTGAATTCCTGATTGGAAGCTGGCGAAGGCAATCGGGACTTTCTCAGTTTTGTATTTGCAGGATGAAATGAAACGCTCGGATAAACCGCCGGTTACTTGCCGCCGGGATAATTCTCACTTCATCATTGGCACCTTGACTCCGTTTTCTTGCGCGAACTGCCGGGCTTTTTCGTAGCCCGCGTCCACGTGGCGCACAATACCCATACCCGGGTCGGTGGTCAGCACGCGTTCGATGCGCTTTTCCATCATCTCGGTGCCATCCGCCACGGTGACCTGTCCCGCGTGCAATGAGTAGCCGATACCGACGCCCCCGCCGTTGTGAATGGAGACCCACGAGGCGCCCGCAGCAGTATTGAGCATGGCATTGAGCAGAGGCCAGTCGGCGACTGCATCACTGCCATCCTGCATACTCTCGGTTTCGCGGAACGGCGAGGCCACTGAGCCGCAGTCGAGATGGTCGCGACCAATTACGATGGGCGCTTGGATCTTGCCTTTCCTGACCAACTCATTCATCGCGAGCCCGAACTGTGCCCGCTCGCCGTAACCCAGCCAGCAGATACGGGACGGCAATCCCTGAAAGTGGATGCGCTTCTTCGCGAGCTCAATCCAGCGGCGCAGGATGCGATTGTCCGGGAACAGCTCGAGCACAAGCTGATCCGTCACGTGGATATCTGCTGGCTCCCCCGACAGCGCCGCCCAGCGGAAAGGACCACGGCCTTCGCAGAAGAGCGGGCGTATGTACGCCGGCACAAATCCCGGGAAATCGTACGCATTGCTGACCCCGCGCTGAAATGCAAAGGTCCGGATGTTATTACCGTAATCAAAAGTGACGGCGCCCATCTTCTGCAGGCGCAGCATGCCTTCGACATGGCGTGCGATCGAGTCGAGCGATTTCTCCTGATAGGTTGCTGGATCGTTGCGTCGCAGTTCCAGGGCCTCCGCCAACGACATGCCATTGGGGACATAGCCATTCAGCGGATCGTGTGCAGAGGTCTGGTCAGTGAGAATATCGGGGACGACGCCACGTTCGGCGAGTTCCGGAACAATATCGGCGCAATTGCCCACGAGCCCGACGGAAACAGCTTCTTTCTTGCGCACTGCGTTCTTTATGATCCGCAGCGCCTCATCAAGGGTAGTCACGAGGAAATCGCAATAGCCGGTCTTCAGGCGTTTTTTGATGCGCTCGGCATCGACATCAATCCCCAGGAAGACCGCGCCGTTCATGGTTGCCGCGAGGGGCTGAGCACCACCCATCCCACCCATGCCGCCGGACACAATCAGCTTCCCGCTAAGGTCGCCTGCGAAACTTTTTTCAGCGGCAGCGGCAAACGTCTCGAAGGTGCCTTGCACAATTCCCTGCGAACCGATATAGATCCACGAGCCGGCGGTCATCTGGCCGTACATCATTAAGCCGGCTCGCTCAAGTTCATTGAACTTCTCCCAATTGGACCAGTGGCCAACCAGGTTGGAGTTGGCGATCAGCACCCGCGGCGCATATTCGTGTGTCTTGAATACACCGACTGGCTTACCCGACTGCACGAGCAGGGTTTCGTCGTCCCCGAGTTTTTTAAGAGTTTCGACGATGGCGTGGTAACAATCCCAGTTCCGCGCGGCTTTCCCCGTACCCCCATAGACCACCAGGTCCTGCGGGCGCTCTGCCACTTCCTCATCGAGATTGTTCATAAGCATGCGCATGGCAGCTTCCTGCTGCCAGCCTTTGCAGGAGAGAGACGTCCCCCGGGGCGCACGAATACGAGAGTAGGCAGACCGACTCACTTCGATATCAACGGCCATAGATTCATGGTAGTGGGAGGATGCGGTCCGGTGCAAACGGTAGGAATAAGGCAGTTACCATGAAGTGTAGGCGGTACCGTCGGTGCCCGTAAGATTCGAAGAACTGTGGACGTCATCAATCCCAGGCTCTTGCTGATCGACGGCCAGCAGGACGTCTTCCTGCTCGACCTGCCAGTTGGGTTCTCCCGTCATAGGGTCCTTGGGGATCTGTTTCATATATCCCGCCTGGACGAGGTCATCGAGTGATTGCGGCGCCTTCTGTTTGTCCAAGGTGTACTGAGAAATCACGGAACGTAGAGTGAAAAGGTCCTGGCGCAGCACAGACTCACGGGCCCGCAGAATGGACTGGTTGTAAATAGGGATAGAGATCGAGACCAGGATCAGAATGATGCTGATCACAATCATCAACTCGATCAAGGTGAAGCCACGGCTGCGCGCGGATGTGCGTGTTCTCGGCATTACCAATCCTTGTACTTAGTCCCGTCCAGCGCCGTGCCTTCTGACTTTGTATATACGTCGAAAACGTTCTGGCCGCCCCAGGAATCGGAAGCGGGGTCATCCTGCATAGAGCGCATCCCCCATTCCGCCTTACCTGTCATGGGGTCGACCGGAACCTTGCGTAAGAAGCGGACCTTTTTCCCTCCCACATCGACGCCATTCACCAGGGTGTCCAGATCCGGAGGATAACCTTCCGTGCCCACCTTGATTTGAAATGCGCCTCGATCGGCTGCATCTTTGTACCGGTCAATGGCGTCGCGCATCATCCACAAGTCGTAACGGAGTTCCTTCTCTTTCTCACGTGTGATGCCGAGACGCGCCACCGGAATGGCCATGCCGGTGAGGATCACCATGATGGTGATGGCGACAATCAGTTCGATCAGCGTAAAACCACGAGTGTGGTACGACCGAACCGCGCCGCGACGGCGTTCCTGTTTAGCGCTACTGAACAGCGATGGAATCACTGAATCGATACGCTCGCCTGCGCTCCGTTAACGGGAATCGCTTGCATCCCGGGATCGCGGGCACCTCCCTTTGTGATGGTCAGCATGGTTTGCCCGGCAGCCTTAGCCTGGAAGGTCAACGTGACCACCGTACCTTGGCCGGACACGCCACCCGCGTTTGGAGGCCGCGTCGCCGTAATCTGCAGAGTGCCGCTGCTCGGGTCGTCGCGATGCACTAACGCCACTGCTTGACCGTCCTGCGAAAGGAAGCCGCCGTTGGAAACGTTCACCATCTGCAAAGTATTGGGATCGTAGTTCACCTGGATGGGAACTGAATAAACATTCTGTCCACCGCTCATGAGAATGTTCTCCGTGAACGTGGCGCCTTTTGCCTGTGTGATGGTCGGCGGATCGAACGCGAAACTTGCCGTAGCAGCGGGACCGCCATTCTGCGCCTGTGGGGGCGCCTGAGCCGGAGGCGCATTCTGTCCCGCGCCCGGCGGCGGAGTTTGTGTACCCTGAGGTGCGGTGCGCGTCGCAGCAGGCGCGGGGGCATTGGCAGGCGCCTGGCTGAAACGCCGCAGCTCGATCGCATTGGCGGTCCCCACGTCGAGCACTTCCTGGTTGACGCGGGAGATGTCCGGCCGCCGCACGATGTGCGGTATCAACGCAAACACAATCTCGTTCTCACGGTGCTCGGTGTTGGTCTGGGAGAACAGGTACTTGAGAATCGGGACCTGCGCGAGGCCGGGGATGCCGCTGAGCGCCCGGGTTTGGGAATCTTCGAGAATGCCGCCCAGCAAATTGACTTCGCCATCTTTCAAGCGGATCTCGTGTTCAATCTTGCGTTGTCCGATCACCGGCTGGTTGATGCCGCCGATGTTGGTCGTCGATGTGACCGCCGAAACATCGAGGGCTATTTTCAGCGTCACCTCGCGATCGGCATGCACTCGAGGAGTGATGTCGATGTTTACGCCGACGTCAAGGTATTGAAACTGGGTGTTCACCAGCGGATTGATGCCGACGCCGCCAATGCCGGGCTGGAACGAACCGGTCGCCACCGGGACGCGATCGCCGATTTTCAGCGATGCCTTTTGTCCATCAAGGGCCCGGATCTGAGGATTTTGAATGATCTTGGTATCCGTGTCGTTCAACATCGCCGAGGCTGTCGCCTGGGGAATGGTTACCGTGAAGTCGGTCGCGTTGAGGTTGCCCAGTCGATTGAGATTAACCTGGTTGGGTGTGCCGCCGGTCGTCCCCGTCGCTCCCGTGGGAGTCGTGGTTCCGTTCGTGTTGTTCGTCGTCGTGTTGTTGATGTTGTTCTGAAGGGCGACGGTCGCACTGGTCGGGGGATTGATGCCGTACTGCTTCACTTTGTCGCGGCTCACCTGCATGATCGCGACTTCCACAATTACTTCCGGACGAGCCTTGTCGAGGTCGTCGACGAGTTTCTGCGCCAGGGCGATCTGGTCGGGCGTTCCGCGTACCACGATTGCCCCTTGCGAGGGCAGCTGTTGAATGCGGCTGACCTCCAGGATTGTGCGCATGGCATTGACCACATCCTGCAGTTCGGTAGGCTGCGAAAGATTAGAAAGGTAAAAAGTCTTGATGACGCTTTGTTCCAGTTCCTTGCGCTTTGCAGGATTATCGGCTGCCACGAACACGGTATTGCCGGTCACGGGGCGCCAGAAAGTCTTCGATTCGAGAGCGATGATCTCCAACGCCTGCGGCAGCGACACGCCATTCAGTTCAACCTTGATGCGACGCGAAGTGTAGTCCGGATCAAACAGCACATTAATTCCAGCAAGCTTACCCACCGTCTCGTAAATCACTTTGCTGTCTTCGGTCAGCTTGAGAGTAATGGGGGCGTTTGAGATGGGAGCAAGTTCGACGGGGCCTTGGGCTTGATCGATCAGGTGTTTGAGATCGCCGGGCGGTGCAGCCGCCTGCGGCGGCGGATTCTTGGCCTCGTTGACCATTTGCTGCGTGCGGCGCACCTCTTGCTGGGCGATGAAGCTGGAAGGATCGATGTCGAGGGCCTTCTGGAATTCGGCGAGAGCTTCATCCAACTTGCCACCGTCCCGCAGAATCTGGCCGCGGTGCACATGCGAAGAGGCGGCGAGGAACTTTACGCGCTCGTAGGTCGTGCGATAGCGGAGATCTTTCGGTTTAAGGTCGTAGGCCTGTTTGTAGTAGTCGAAAGCCTGCTCGTAGTTCTGGCGCGCCTCAGCATCCTGGCCTTTCTCATACAGAGACTTGGCCTTATCGGCGGCGAGCGGGAGCATCAGGGCCATGACAAGAAACAGCACAGCCGCCGGGCGGATCAGGCGTGTGTTCAATGATCTATTCCTCACAGGCAGTCTCTGGGTCGGCCAAGACTCGGTCTGGCTGGTCCCATCACAAAAATCGAGTGGCAGAATGCGTGATTATAGCATCGCAACATTGCCCACCGAAGTTACTGCGCGGGTAGCAGTTAAGCTGGTCTCTGTTGCTTCGTATCGCGACTCAACGCGGGCTCCTGGGATGCTGTAAGCCTGAGAGTAAGGCGGCCCGTACGCTACGCTCACCCGCTGTGATACCGTTTTGCTAGACCATGGCCCGTCCACCAGTGCACCAAACTCGGCCCAATCCGGAGAAAAATCCGCGCCGTGACCCTACGGCGGCAGGCGAACGCGATGCCGCTGTTAACAGGATCGCTGCACATAACTATTTCTTGCTGGAAAAATTTGAAACGGGCATCGTGCTGACTGGGACCGAGGTCAAGTCGGTGCGCGCCGGCCGAGCTAACCTGAAGGATGCGTACGGGTTAATCAAGGATGGCGAACTCTGGCTGCTGAATGCCCATATCGGTCCTTACGAGCACGGCAACATTTTCAATCACGCGCCGTTGCGGACCCGCAAGCTGCTGGTGCATGCCGAGGAACTTCGCAAGCTTATCGGGAAAACTCAGCAGAAGGGCTTAACACTGATACCCACTCGCATGTACTTCAAGAATGGGCGGGTGAAAGTTGAGATGTCACTAGCTAAGGGCAAACAGTTGTGGGACAAGCGCGAGACGGAGCGGCGACGTACTGCTGACAAGGAAGCGCGAGAGGCAATCGCACGAGGGCGAAAGAGGTAAGGCGCGCCACCTACGGTTCACTGTCGTGCACTCGCAACCAACAATTACAAGTGCCACAGAGCAGACGTTCCGCTTAGCCGGCTGGCTTGCGCAATTCCCCTGCGCCCTAGGATACTGATAGGTAAACCATGAAAACCAATCTTTCTCTTTCTGCTCCCGCCGCCGTAGAAACCGATTGTCTCGTCGTAGTCGCGCTCGATCATGGGGACAAAGACAAAACCGACGTGAGACTCGAAACTGCCGATAACAGCATGGTAGAGGCTAGTCGGGAAGTGATCGCCAGCGGCGAAGCATCGGCGAAAGTATTCGAAACCACTCTCCTTCACCATCCGAAAAACCTTAAAGCGAAGCGCCTGTTGCTGATTGGTGGCGGCAAAGCAAAAAACTTTTCCGCGCTCGAGCTGCGGAAAATGTCGGGAACGGCAGTGCGCTCGCTGAAAGCTAAAGGCGTTCGTAGTTTCGCTTTCGTGGCGCCCGGGAGGCTTGCACCTGAAGACGCGGTGAGATCGATTGTTGAGGGCGCCTTTGTTGGGAACTTTGAGCCCGACTACTACAAAAGCGACCGCAAGGAGCAGAAGATCGAGTCACTTACGGTTGCTGCGCAAGGCGACGAGCGCAAGTTAAAGGACGCGCTAGAGCTAGGGCGCATCGTCGGCGAATGCCAGAACTTCACGCGCGACTTGGTGAACGAACCCAGCAATCGCATGACTCCCACGATACTCGGCGAGCGAGCGAAGAAGATGGCGCAAGAAGTCGGGCTGAAATGTGAAGTACACGGAGCAGACAAGATCAAAGAATTAAAGATGGGCGCTTTCTGGAGCGTCGCCCAGGGTTCGGACGAACCGCCGGCGCTGATCATCTTGAAATATGAACCTGCGGGCTCGCCTGAGCAACCGGTGCTGGGCTTAGTCGGCAAGGGAATTACGTTCGACACTGGCGGCATCTCGATCAAGCCAGCCGATGGCATGGAAAAGATGAAGTACGACATGGCGGGGGGAGCGACCATGATCGGCGTAATGCGGGCCATTGCGCTCTTGAAACCCAACGTCAAAGTGACCGCCATCGTGTGCGCGACCGAGAACATGCCTTCCGGAAAGGCTCAGAAGCCGGGAGACGTGCAGATCGCGATGTCAGGTAAATCGATTGAGATCATCAATACCGATGCCGAAGGACGGCTGGTGCTTGCCGATGGCCTCTACTACGCCCGCCAACTCGGCTGCACTCACCTTATCGATGCGGCCACCCTGACGGGCGCTGTCGTAGTCGCGCTCGGGTATGTGAATGCCGGGATCTTCACCAACGATGATGAGATGTACGAGCGCTTCAACAGGGCCTCAGGACGAGCCGGCGAGAAGATGTGGCGAATGCCAATCGATGACGAATATAAAGAGAGCATTCGTTCGAATATCGCCGATATTATCAACTCGGGCGGACGCTGGGGTGGAGCTGTTACGGCGGCGATGTTTCTGAAGGAATTTGCCGAAGACACTCCATGGATTCACCTGGACATCGCCGGCACTGCCTGGACCGAAGACAGCAAAGCCTGGATTGCCAAAGGGCCGTCGGGGATTGCCGTTCGTTCACTGGTAGAATTCGTGCGCGACTTCGCAAACCACGGCTAATTTGCGAACCTGAACACGCGCCTGTAACAAACAACAGCGCTTTGCGGTGCATGGAACAAGCCATCGGCGAAGCGCGCCGCGCGGGCAAAGTTCGCGTGCATGTTTGCTGGTCACAGCCCGGTTCTAAATTCGCTGAAACTACTCGCAGTTGTTAGAATAGAGCTTCGCCCATGAACCTGGCTGCCATTCAGTCTGCCCTGCGCGAGCGCAACATCGACGCGTGGCTCTTCTACGATCACCATCATCGCGACCCTATTGCTTATCGTGTGCTTGGATTGCCGCAAAGCCTCATGGTGACCCGTCGCTGGTTCTACCTGATTCCCGCAGAGGGCGACCCCAGCAAACTGGTGCACAGGATCGAGGCGGGGCATCTGGACACTCTGCCCGGCAGCAAGCGCATGTATTCCGGATGGCAGGAGCTCTTCGAGGGAGTTAAGGCTATTCTGGCGCCGCACCGGGATATTGCAATGCAGTACTCTCCCAACAACCTGGTCTTCACCGTCTCGCTTGTCGATGGCGGCACCTTGGACTTGATTCGCGGATTAGGCAAGAACGTTGTGAGTTCAGGGGATCTGGTCGCGCAATTTGAGGCCACCCTGACCGAGGAACAGATCCAGACACACTACACGGCGCGCGATAAAGTCGACGCGATCACAGCGGAGGCGTTCAAAGAGATCGGCCGGCGGGTGCGCAACGGCGGCACTACCGAGCACGCGATGCAGGAATGGTTCATGGAAGCGTTTCGTCGGGAAGATATGGTGACCGACGATCCCCCGATTGTTGCGGTGAATGGAAACAGCGGGAATCCGCATTACGAGCCGAACGCGGAGCGTTCGACGCCAATTCGCGAGGGCGACTTTGTGCTGCTCGATGTCTGGGCCAAACTGAACAAGCCCGGAGCGGTCTATTACGACATCACGTGGACCGGGTTCGTGGGTAAATCTCCTTCCGTGCAGCAGCACAAGATTTTCGAGATCGTGCGCGATGCGCGGGACGCAGGAGTAAATACGGTCCGCGAAGCGATTGCGGCCCAGCGCCCCATAGCGGGATGGGAAGTCGACCGTGCCGCCCGCAATCACATCAATAATGCCGGCTATGGCGACTATTTCATTCACCGGACAGGTCACTCGATCGGCACCGAAGTACATGCAAATGGGGCCAACATGGACGACCTCGAGATCCATGATGAGCGACGCATCCTGCCAAACTCGTGCTTTTCCATCGAGCCGGGCATCTACCTGCCGGAGTTTGGGGTGCGCAGCGAAGTCAATGTCCTGGTCGGCCCAAAAGCCGCGGAAGTGACGGGACGAATTCAACGCGAGATCGTGATTATCTGAATGGCAAATTCCACCCAACTAAAACCCAAGAGTGACGTCGAAAAAGTGCGAGTCGAGTCGCAACCGGTCACCACTATGTCGGTAGTCGCTCCCGCGGTCGCATGGCTGGTTCCCGGTGCCGGGCACCTGATCCAGAAACGCTGGATTCGCGGGCTGCTCCTGATGTTCTCCGTAGTAACGATGTTCCTGCTGGGATTAGCCATGCAGGGGCGAGTGTACAAACCGAATGGTGGCGACATTCTGGACATCCTTGGCTTCGTGGGGGATGTTGGGGCAGGCGGGTTATATATAGTGACCCGCGCCATGGATTGGGGACAGGGTGCCATCGCTCATGCCACGGCGGATTATGGGACCAAGTACCTGATCGTCGCTGGTCTTCTGAACTTTATCAGTGTGGCGGATGCGTATCATATTGCCATCGGGAAGAAGGCATGACTCTCGAACTCACCCATTTCAGCGCCGCGCTCCTGTTCGCGGTGTTTGCATCCATAGTCTTCGGCATCACTCAACGCAATACGGCTCAGGAACAGGTCCGCTACGGCCTTTACTGCTTCGCGATGTTCGTCGGCGGCGTATTCGTGGCGGGGTGGTTGATGTGGATCATTCGCAGGTAATTCCCGGATTCGAGCGGCGGCTTCCGAGTCTTTCCTGGCTACCCTTCCCAAACAAAGGCATCGAATATGCGATTCGATGTAAATCCCAGGCGCCGGTAGAGATCAACGGCCCGGGAGTTGGCTTCCGTGACGGTGAGCGAAAGCTGGGTAAAGTTGCGGCGACGCAGATTCTGAGCCGCGGCGGCCAGCAACACTTCTCCCATTCCCTTTGAGCGATACTCCGGCAACACACAGACCTGGGTTACGTGTCCCACATCATGCCTGACGCGCGAGCAGAGAATAAGGCCGATCATGGCGCGCGAAGAGCGGTGTATGGCCACGTGCGAGGATTCCGAATCGAACAGACCGCACCCGGGAAAGCGCACGATATTGTTAAGAAAGCGCAGAGATCCCGTCAAGGTGCGGTACTGATCATTGATTTGCGAGTCCACATGACCCCGGTAGGCGGCTGTAATAACGGCCGCTGCCGGCTGATAATCCTGATCCGACCAGCGACGAAATTCCACGTCCGGATGCGACGCCGGAGTGGTAGCAGGGCGATCGAGCGGCATGCTCATGAACAAGCGCGGATAGCGCTGGAAACCCTGATCTACAAAGGGCTGCGCGACGGCTCCCGCTTCGTGCACCAGCAGTTGAGCCTCGACCCGGTGGATGCCCGGCGACTGCTGCAGGGTTTCGATCACATGGGTGGCTAGACGCTGCTCGGTTTCACGCACGTCGTGATTGCGGCCGCCATTAGCGACGAAGAGGTCTCCGATCACTCCCTTGCTGCCTTCATATACGAAAAAGGCATAGCCGAAGATGCGCCCGCGATCGATGGCGGCATAGCCGGGCAGAATTTTGGCGTCCATGTAGCGCAGGATCATGTCCGCGGAGCCGCTATAGTCCCACGAGAGCAGGCGCGACCAGGCACGAGTTTCGTCATCGAGCAAAGAGCGCAGGTCGACACCAGAGAAATGCCTGAGATCGAGGATCTCCACGGGGCTCCTGTAGGTGAGCAGCTCAGCTTGCGCCATATGGTGCGACCGCGGCGGGCGCGAAATTGCAGTCTAGTGCCGGAAGCCGGGGAGAGGCAAACGGACATAGCCGGCGAAGGTGGCGAAGGAGGTACACAAGCGGCTTGCGAGCTTTCACCTGTCAGCTCGCCTCAATGCATGCCGGGCATCTGCATTCCCGGCATCTGCATGCCCGGCATCGTGCCGGCTGCGGAAACCCAAAAATAGTCGATATGCTGCGGCGTAAAGGCACCCAGATGGGAAACCCGCCGGTCCGCGACAAGCTTTTTAACTTGCTCCTCGCTTCCTTCCGGCGCGACCAGCAAGTGCTCCACGGGGGGAATCTGACCTAAATCGTAATGCGAGAGAACCTGATTGCGATAAAAGGCGAGCCCGTACTCCACTTCGCGCCGAACCTTGAATACAGCCATGGGGAGGGGCTTGGTTTCCATCTGGCTGATTTCAAGCGCCAGGGGCCGCGCAGACAGCGCCATGTCCAGTGCCGGTGCACCAATCTTCAAAATGGCAGCAACACTCAGCACTACGGGAATTAACGTCACGAAACGGAGAAGCCGCAACCCTGAAGGCCGCAGCAGGGTAATAGCCATGGCGACCGCCACGATCAGCGCGGCAGAACAGGCGATAAACGTGCCCGTGCCCCATGGAAAACGGTGCTGCAGAACGATGTACCAGAGCATGAGAGCCGGAATCAGCGGCAAAGCTGCAAGCGTGGAGTGCAGCACCAGTAGCCACGCAGGTGGCTCCTCATCGTCGACTACGTGGCGGCGAATGTATTCCGCCAGCATCATTGCGCCGGCAGGAATCGCCGGCAGGATGTAACCCGGCAACTTGGATTGCGACAGCGAGAAAAAGATGACTGGAATGGCTAGCCAGATCAGCAGGAACACATTCAAGGCATCGGCGGATTGCAAGAGGGATGCCCCTTTCGACCACCAGCTGCGAACCAGTTCTGCGACAGCCGCGATCACAAAAACGACCCAAGGCACCATGGCGAGAATGGTCACGGGCAGGTAATACCAGAATGGCTGAGAATGATGATAAAGATTTGTGCCAAAGCGCTCGAGATTGTGCTGCAAAATAAAAACCCGAAGGAACTCAGGGTTGCGCAGTTGTACAGCGAAGAACCACGGCAGTGCGAGCACGAAGAATAGCACCAGGCCCGGAATCCAGAAGCTGCGCAGGAGGATACGCGCGTCCCCTTTTGCGAGCGCGAAAATCCCGACTATCAAGAGCGCGAGAAATGGCGCGACGGGCCCCTTCGCAAGCATTGCGAAGGCGAGGAAAGCATAGGAAACGAGAAGATAAAGGTTTCTTCCGATCTCGTGCCACGCATACCAGGCGAGCAAAGTAATCGTGAAGGTCGCGGCAAGGGGCATGTCCGTCGATGCGGCGCGCGCAAAACCCACGACCGCAGCACAGGAAGCGGTAATCAGGGCAGCATCGAGCTCGAACCCTGGACGCAACCGACAAAAAAACCAATAGACCGCAATCACCATGAGGGTGGCGTCAAAAGCCGATGGCAAGCGGGCGGCCCAGTCATGCACCCCGGCTACGGAGAAGACGATCATGGATTGCCAGTAGAAGAGCGGCGGTTTTTCAAGCCATGGCTTTCCGCCCAGGATTGGGGTTATCCAATCGTGGCGGGCAAGCATTTCGCGAGCGACTTGAGCGTAACGAGGCTCATCAGCGCCGATAAAACCGAAATAGTTGAGTCCGAAGAAGAACAGAAAAGCGCAGAAACCCGCAAGAAGAAGCCAGTCAGTGCGGGCGCGTGAGCTCATACGCAAAGGCCTACCACGAGGTGAAGGCCGGGATGTGCGGTCCACGCTTCTGCCCTGATTTGTATTTGGCTGACAATCGAGGATCTTTCAACTGGCTTCGCTCTTCGCCATTCTACCGGGCCTGAGTAGAGCATAGATACTGATGAGCGTCCAAACCACTTCCAGAATTACAAACCCGATCTGGAATGGATGAAAGGCGATATAGGCGAGAATCGCCGAGCCGATGGCATTCAGGATGTTGTAGCTCGGACGGCGAGAATTCATCCACCCTAGTTGACTTCCACCGTAAGCGATAAGGATCAACAGCGCACCGACGAATGACGCGATCTGCCGCGCCGCTGCAATGTTCATAGCGATCTATTGTAAGGGGGAACCTAGCCGAAGTTGTGCCATGACCCGGGCCACCGCCACGGAGAGCGGCCCCTCAACCGAACATCCGCTTGCGCAGCTGTGGCCACCACCACCGAAATGCTCGGCGATGTTCGAGACGTTGAGTTTTCCCTTGCTGCGCATGCTGACACGATAACGGCCATCGGACAATTCCCGGAAGAATGCCGCGACCTCGACTCCCTGGATCGAGAGCACATAGTTGACCAGACCTTCGCAGTCTTCCTCTTTCGCCTCGGCATGTTCCATCTGCTCGCGCGTGATCCAGATCCAGGCGAACGCGCCTTCGCGATGCAGGTTGGAAAGTGCCGCGCCCAGCAGACGCATTTTTTCAGTGGAATGACCGAAGTAGATATTGCGCGCACACTGCGCGGGGTCGGCACCCGCCATGACCAGTTCGCGCGCCAAGGAAAAAGTGCGCTCATTGGTGCCTTCGAACATGAAAGATCCAGTGTCTGTCATCAGCGCCGTGTACAGACAGGTTGCGATTTCCGGGGTGATCTGCACTTTCGCTTCGCGCGCGAGGCGGTAAACCATTTCTCCGGTGGCCACGGCTTTAGGATCGATCCAGTTGACATGAGCGAAGGGACGGCCACTGACGTGATGATCGATACTGATCAGGAACTTCTGGTCCAGCCCATCCAAGCGTGTGCGCTGAATACTGTCACATTCCAGAATGATTGCCGCTTCAAAACCACCATTCACCCGATCCGCATGCACAATCCTGTCGGCAAAAGGCAGGGGCCGGTAAATGCGGGGAACGGGATCATGCATGACCACTTCGGCTTCCTTGCCGAGACTGCGCAGAATCTGTCCACAGGCAAGAGCAGAGCCGATCGCATCGCCGTCGGGACGGGCGTGCGAGGTCAGGATGAAGCGTTGGCGTCGCTCGATGTTTTTGAGGACTTCCTGCAACATTCGGGTATCTCTCTGGCGACGATCACCGTGCGGGGCCCGATTTCTTCGTGGTGCGCTTCAATAAGGTCTCGATGCGCGTCTTGTACTCTTGCGAGCGGTCCAACTGAAACACTAGTTCTGGCGGGCGGCGGAGATTCAGTTGCTCAGCGAGTTCACGGCGAATGAAGCCCACGGCCGCTGACAAGCCTTGCATAGTGCTCTCGGCCTCTTCATCGTCACCTTCGACCACGACGAACACGCGTGCAGTACGACCGTCGGGCGCAAGATGGACCTCGCTGACATTTACCAGGCCGATGCGCGGGTCGCCCAGCTCGCCCTCTAGAATGATTTCGATTTCCTCGCGAAGTGCTTCTCCTAGGCGCTCACGACGATATTTTTGCCCGCGCCTCTCCGGCATTTTCACCTCAAGCTAAAAAACGAAAGAGAATATCAGAAAAAGCGCTGCCAGTCCCGTCATTCGGGCTCGCGGCTCTGAGTTTCGGATACTCTGATGTAGCAAATCGCAACAGATCAGATATTTAGGATTCGAACAGAACCCATCTGGACCACCATGGATTACAAGAATTCCACGAAAGAATCCGTCACTTCCGCGCCACCGTTGTTGGCAATGCGCATTGCCTGGCGCTCCACGTTTTTCATGAGACCGTCCAGATAATCGCGTGAAGCGGAAATGCTGACTACACCAATGGTGGCGCGGTTCCACAGGCTGGTGGAGTCCAACTCAGCAATCGACACGTTGAAACTGGCGCGCAGGCGGTCCTTCAAACTGCGCACCACCTGGCGCTTGTCTTTCAAGGATTGCGCATGCTCGATGCTAAGCTCCAGAGTGAGGAAAGCAATCGGCATTGAGTAGTCGGTTCGCAGTTCTCAGCAGTTAGTCTCGCTTGCATTGCTGCGCGTTGAGAACTAATACCGAGAGGGCAACGCTTTTATGCGGTGACTTCCGCCGCAACGCGCTCGGTCGCGAATGCCTCGATCACATCTCCGACCTTGATGTCGCCGTAGTTCGCGATGGAAATACCGCACTCCATGCCGTTGCGTACTTCACTTACATCATCTTTGAAGCGCCGCAGTGAACCGACTTTACCGGTGAAGACCACCACATTGTCACGCAGCAGGCGCACTTCGGAATCGCGCTTGATGCTGCCATCCAGCACCTGGCAACCGGCGACAGTACCAACCTTGGGGATACGGAAGGTATCGCGCACTGAAGCACGACCCTGGTACGTCTCCTTGATCGTCGGTTCCAGCAGGCCAGTCATGGCGCGCTTGATCTCATCCTGCAGTTCGTAAATGATCGAATGCAGGCGGATGTCGACCTTTTCCTGTTCTGCGAGTTCCTGGGCCTTGCGTTCCGGCCGCACACTGAAGCCGATGATGATGGCGTTGGAAGCGGAAGCGAGGAGCACATCGGATTCGGTGATAGCGCCTACACCCGAGCGCAAAACTTTGAGCCGGACCTTGTCGTTCGACAGCTTGCTGAGCAAGTCGGTGAGCACCTCCACCGAGCCCTGCACGTCAGCCTTAAGGATGATATTGAGTTCCTTAATCCCTGCCGTCGCCATCTGTTCGGCGAGACCTTCAAGCGACACGCGCGAGCTCTTGGCCAAGGCGGCTTCACGCGCTTTTTGCTCCCGGTATTCGGAAACGCCGCGCGCTTTTTCGCGATCCGCTACTACTACAAATTGATCGCCGGCTTGCGGCAAACCTTCCATACCCAGGATCTCAACCGGCGTGGATGGCGGAGCTTGTTCCAACGGATTCCCGCGATCGTCAAACATGGCGCGGACTTTGCCGTACACATTGCCGACAACAAAGTTGTCGCTTGCCCGAAGGGTGCCATTCTGAACCAGGACAGTTGCAACCGGTCCCCGGCCGCGATCGAGCTTGGCTTCCAGCACGACACCGCTCGCAGGACGATCCGGAGTGGCTTTAAGCTCCTGCAGGTCGGCAACGAGGCAAATCATCTCCATCAGCAGATTGAGATTTGTCTTCTGTTTTGCCGAGACGTCGACGAATACCGTGCTGCCGCCCCAATCTTCGGGCATAAGCCCGCGATCTGCGAGCTGCTTTTTCACCCGGTCAGGTAACGCCTCGGGCTTGTCGATCTTGTTGACCGCAACAATGATGGGCACTTCCGCGGCGTGCGCGTGATCGATTGCTTCCAGGGTCTGCGGCATCACGCCATCGTCGGCGGCGACCACGAGAACCACAATGTCCGTCGACTTCGCGCCTCGGGCACGCATACGGGTGAAGGCTTCATGACCCGGGGTATCGAGGAATACGATCTCGCGGCCGTATGCCGGAGACTCCGTGTCCTGGATGCGCACCTTGTAAGCGCCAATGTGCTGAGTAATTCCACCCGCTTCGCCTTCCGCCACGTTGGTGGAACGGATGGCATCGAGCAACGTAGTTTTTCCGTGATCGACGTGGCCCATGATGGTGACAACCGGTGGGCGCGGAATGCCTTCTACCGCCGCGGCGCCGTCTTCACCAGCGGATCCGGAATCCGCCACTTCCTTGGCGGCCTGCTCTTCAAAGGTGATCACGTTCGTGTCCGCACCAAAGAAGCGAGCCATGTCGGTAGCAAGTTCTGCGTCGAGCGTCTGGTTAATCGTGGCGAACACACCGCGACCGAGCAGGCGCGCAATGAGATCCTTTGCGCGCACTCCCAGTTTCTCCGCCAGGTCCTTGACGCTAATGCCTTCGGTAATCGTGATGCTGCGCGTAATCGGCTGAGGCTCGTTCGAGACTACGAGACGCGGAGGCGGCACGTAGCCCTTCATCGGGCCTTCCTTTACGCCGCGCGGTACGTAGCGCTGTCCAGGACGGCGCGAGGGACCTCCGGGACGGCTACCCGGACGCGTTGGGCCAGGAGGAGGTAATGCGCCTGGGCCCGGTCCGACTCCCAACGGCCTGGGGCCACCGGGAGCTTGTCGAGTGGGATGCATCGGCCGTCGTTCACCTGGCCGCAACGGGGGACGAGTTCCCGGCGCACCCGGACGAGGACGCTGGAAAATTGGCTGGCCGGGCACCGGCCGTCCAGGCGCAGGACGAACACCTTGTCCGATCGGAACACCCGGCTGTGGCGGGCGTGGCTGCACTGGCGCGGGTGTAGGCGCCTTGTAAACCGGCCTTGGACCCGTCTGCGGCACAATCATGCGCGGCCTCGCCGCGATAGGCTGTTGCGAAGCCGGCGGCGGCGTTGTGGGCCTGCTTGGAGCCGCGGCTACCGGCTGCACTGGCGTCGATGGCGGTCTCGGCGGAACAATGGGAGCACTTGGCGGTGTGCTGTCAGCGGCTGGCGGGCGCACAGAAGATGCGGTTGTAGCCGTCTCTGGCGTCGCGGCAACCGGTTTTTCGGCCGGCTCTGGAGGCGCGGTGGGCGCCGCCGGAGTTGTCGTGACGGGCGGCTTCGCCGCCGGTGGCATGATCACGCGCGGCGCTGGGGGTTGCGGAACAATCAACCGCGGTGGCGGTTGCTGCGCTGGCGGTGGTTGCACGGCAGCGGGAGGCTTCGCAATCGGCGTAACAGGAGCAGGTGTCGGGGGCTTGGGCGCGACCGGGGCTGCGGGACGAACAGGCGGATGCGTGGCGGCCTGCTGCTGCGTGATTGCCTTCAGAACATCGCCGGGGCGGGAGATATGCGAGAGGTCGATCTTGGTCTTGATCTCGTCGCCTTCCACGCGCGCCGCACGACTCGATTTACCTGCGGCCGATCCCTGGCTTTCGTTAGCACCTTGGAAATGGGCGCGTACTTTTGCAGCCTCATGTTCCTCGAGAGAACTGGAGTGCGTTTTCTTCTCCGTGACGCCCACTTCCGGCAACACGTCTAAAATGGCTTTGCTCTTAACTTCCAACTCCCTAGCCAGATCGTTGATTCGAATCTTGCTCATCCGCCCCTTTTTCCTCCGCGCTGTCCCGTTAAGTCTTCATGTCAACCTCAGGCAGTCGGTTTTGTTTCCCATCCCGCACTCTTCATTTGCACGGGGTGTCATTAAATCTTGTCGCCAGGAAGCAGTTCTTTGGTATCTTCCCCGGCTGCTTCGCTGGAAACTTCTTCCGTTGATGCGCCTGACTGATCGGCAGCTTGCGGCTGTTCTTCGGCTCCCGCCGCAATATCGTCCACAACCGTGAGCCCTTCCGCTTCTGCTGCACCAGCGGTGACCTCGCCTTCCGTCGATACCGTCTCAGTGGACTCTGCAGGACTCGCTTCAGTCGCTTCCGCTTCGGCTGCGGGCACTCCGGCTTCGCTCGCTTCCAGGCTGGAAAAATAATTATTGACCGCCAGGCTGATTTTTTCCACCGTCTTGGGGCCGATGCCCTCGATCGCCTCTAACTGCTCCGGAGTCATGTCAGCCAGTGTTTCCACGGTCGTGATACCTGCTGCACTCAGCTTCTCGACCAGGCCTTCTCCGAGGCCCGGCACATTCTCTAAAGGAGTAGAGGTTTGGGTAACCAGCGCCGACATCTGCTGCTCCACTTCCTGGCGCTTCTCTTCCTCGCTCTTAATATCAATTTTCCAGCCCAGCAGCTTGGCTGCGAGGCGGACGTTCTGCCCCTTCTTGCCGATGGCAAGAGAAAGCTGGCTGTCATCGACCACAACTTCCAGGTGCTTGTCACTGGTATCAAGCACGGTGACCCGGCTCACCTTTGCGGGCTGCAAAGCCTTCTCCGCAAACGTAACCGCATCTTCGTGGTACTCGATAATGTCGATCTTTTCTCCGCGCAATTCACGAATAATCGATTGCACGCGCATGCCTTTCATGCCGACACATGCGCCCACCGCGTCCACGTCTTTGTCTTTTGACATTACGGCGATCTTAGTGCGCTCGCCGGCTTCACGGGCAATGGCGCGAATGACCACAGTGCCGTCATAAATTTCCGGAACTTCCGTCTGGAAAAGGTGGGTGACCAGCTCGGGCGCGGCGCGGGAGACAACCACTTGCGGTCCCTTGGACGCCTTTTCGACGCGCGAGATGACCACCCGCACACGTTCTCCCGCCGCAAATGACTCGAGGCGCGATTGTTCCTTGCGCGGCATTCTGGCTTCCGCCTTGCCGATGTCAAATATGACGTCCGGACCTTCGATCCGCTTGACCGTCGCATTGACAATTTCACCAACACGACCGATGTACTCGTTGTAAACCGTGTCGCGCTCGGCCTCGCGCACCTTCTGAAAAATGACTTGCTTGGCCAATTGCGCGGCAATCCTGCCCAGAATTCCTTCCGTCACTTTCGGAATCTGCAATTCGCCGCCCGCTTCGACGTTCGGATCGATCTTGCGAGCGTCATCCACCGTGACTTGCAAGTTGGGATCTTCCACCTGCTCAGGAGACTCGACAACCGTCTTCACGGCGAAAGCGCGAATCTTCCCCGTCTCCTTGTCCAGCTGCGCACGGAGATTTTCCTGGGACTTGTAGTATTTACGAGTGGCGACAACGATAGCGTCTTCCACCGCGCTTACTACAATCTGCGGGTCAATGCCCTTCTCTCGGCTGAGGGCGTCAATCGTGTTATAGAGCTCGCTTGCCATATAAATTCCGCTAATAAATTCTTTCCCGTGAGTACCAGTGCTGCTCGAGACGTTGGCTACAGCTCCGGTACCAGGTTTGCCTTCTCCACATTCGCCAGATCAATCTCAACCGTCTGGGCTGTGGCTGGCGCAGGCCGCTTCTTTTTGCGCGCCGCGCTCAGATCCAGCGTGAGACGATTCTCTCGAAACTGCTGCAGCCGGCCTTCAAAGAAACGGTTTCCGTTGACCGGATCGCGCGTAGTCAACTTGACGCGGCTTCCGGTGAACCGTTCGTAATCTTTCGCTCGCAACAGCTTGCGATCAAGCCCTGGGGACGAAACTTCCAGAACGTAGGGTCCACCCGGAACGGCATCTTCCACGTCGAGAATCGTGCCCACTTCCCGACTCAGGTTGGCGCAATCTTCGTGAGTTACGCCATCAGGCTTGTCGATAAAGATCCGGAGCATGCGGCTTTTGCCGCCGCCGCGAAATTCGATCTCGACCACCTCAAGTCCGCTTGTGGCCGCGACTCTTTCCACAACTTCGCGCACACGATCTTGTTCAAACGCCATTGCTACAGTGACTTAGCTGGGTTCTCGGCGACTGAGGACCTGCCGAAACTAAAAAGTGGGCTTTCGCCCACTGGTGTGTTTCGCCAATCCTGGTACTACACAACAGTTTCCAAACACAAATATACGCTGCTCACGTCGAAAAAACAAACCACCGCCATTCGGGTTTATACTTGCCGCGAGGGTGCCATGTATATGAAATCTCAGCTTTTCGGCAGGTATGTCGTATACTGGACGCTCGCCCTTGTGGCCTCGTCGCTATGTGCCTGGACACAACGAACCGGGGGCGGGGGGAGGCCGACGCCCCCTACCTCGCGACCCGGCAGCGCCGGGCCACCTCCCCGCAGCGTTGGCAGCCCGATTGGAAGCGGCAATAGCCTGAACGCGATTGTGCCTCCGAACGCGCATCATGCTGATGACGAAGGGAAAGTGGAATTCCGCTCCCAGACCATTCTCGTGCAGGTCCCTACAGTAGTCACCGATAACTCCGGGAATCACATCCACAATCTGAAAAAGGAAGATTTCCAGATCCTTGAGAACGGCAAAGAGCAGAGCATTTCCGCCTTCGAAGAAGTCGTCGCCAGCAATACGCGACCTACCCCGCTCAAGGTTCCTACTGGCGAATTTACTAACGTGCTTACTAACACGCAGCAGCCGCTTTCACTCACAGTGCTGGCCATCGACACCGTGAACACGCCGTTTCTCGACCAGGCATATGCGCGCAAGGAACTGCTGAAGTATTTGTCGGAAAATGTGAATCCGGCACAGCCCCTGGGCATGGTTGTGATCGGAGGCAACGGCATGAAAATCGTGCAGGGTCTGACTACCGATTCCGCCAAACTGGTTGCGAGCCTCAAGAAGATCAGCGGAGCGGCGCCCGACATGCAGAACGTGGACGTCGACACTCAAGCCACCGCCGCTGCCGGGGAAACGATTCCCGGGTATTCCGGTGTAACTGCGCCAACCCCTGGACTGCTGGGTCCGGGCGCAATAGCCGACACGGCCGGAGCATTGCAGGAGTTCATCGGCGAAGGCGACCTTCAATACGGGCAGTTCAAACAGCAAGACGCGATCGAAACTACGCTTCGTGCGTTTCAGGGGTTGGCCTGGTCGCTCTCGGGCATACCTGGGCGCAAAACCTTGATCTGGGTAACGGGTAGCTTCCCCTTTTACATGGATTCGCCGGCAGCTTTGCCGGGTGGATGGCTGTCTTCGCTTTACGAGCGCACCATGCAGGCACTGAACGACGCAAAGATGTCGATTTACCCCGTCGATGCTCGCGGCTTGGTCAATTACATGCCTGCCGCCGACGCCACCCGGCGCAACCGGCCCAGTGGTCCTGCTGCGGTGCAGTCTGTCAATGCTCGCGCCTGGCTGCATCAGACAACTCTCGACACACTGAACGAGTTCGCCGAAGTGACCGGCGGGCGCGCCTTCTACAACACCAATGATCTTGCGGGAGCTTTTAAGCGGGCTGAAGACGATGCCGCGTCTTACTACATGCTGGGCTACTATCTCGACACTCGAAACACTAAAGCAGGATGGCGGCAACTGAAGGTCAAAGTCGATCAGAAGAGTGTGGAGGTGCGCGCCCGGCAAGGCTTCCTGGTTACAAACACCACCATGAACCCGGAATTGACACGCGAGCAGGACATCGCGTTTGCCACGACATCTCCATTTGAAGCTACAGGCTTACCCATTCTGGTGCAATGGAAACCCGAAACGGAGCCGAAGGAAAAAGCGGGCAACAAGAAAGAAGTGGGATTTGTAGTACACGTCGCGCGAAACAATCTCGCGGTTGAGGGCGTTCACAACGAGTTCAACGTGGATTTCCTGGCTATCGCGGAGAAGAGCGGCAAAAATGCCGCCACAGTGGGCCAAACCGTTAAGGGAGCACTGACACCTGCCAATCTCGAACGTCTCAAATCGAGTGGGATGGGCTACAGCAATGTCCTTGACCTCGAGCCCGGCGCCTACGCAGTTCGCTTTGTAGTACGCGATAACCTGAGTGGACGCATCGGGAGCGTGACCGCACCGCTGGTGGTGAACTAACTACCTCGTCGGCCATCCCGAGAACGTGCCCCGTGTAGTTTTCCGCGCGGAAAGATAGCAGTTCTAAAGTTCCGCTTAGAACAGCAAAGAAAAAGGGGGCCGCTCTTTTGGCCCTCTCTTTCCGCTTTCGGGTACTGTTTCGCCAAGATTAAGGCGGCTCGAGAATGTGGGACAAGCGCCAACGTGTGCCAGAGTAAACGAAAATTGCGGCGTCTAAATTCCTGGATTTCGAGAATTTGCCCAAAATTGAAAGGCTTCTTTGCAAAAGCCTTGGCTGATCCTGATGCTAAAGCGAGACTACTGGCTATCGCTTACGGTTTTGACGTCCGCTGTGGTCGCGGGCAGTGTTGGGCGAACCATGAAGAAATTGTGGTCGTACAAGGTGCGGTACAGACGTCCCGCAATCTCCGCGGCCTTGGGACCATAAGTGGGCCTGCCCCCTTGCAGGAAGACCACGGTGACGATCCTGCCCACGTCAGTGTTGGCGTAAGAGGCAAACCAGCCGAAGCGAGTACCCGCACGCGAGCAAGTTCCGGTCTTGCCGAGAATGGATTCTTCGTTAAAGTTCAGTCGTACCGTACGCGCCGTGCCGTACCGCACTGCGCCAGACATGCCGTCCGAAATTTCGGGAATGATGGGAGCAATATCAAGGTGACGCTTCACGCGTGGTTGGAAATTGGCCACTTCCTCGGGTGTGGTCGGATGCTGCAGGTAATAGAGCGTTCCGCCGTTTGCAATGGCGGCAACCAAGGCGCCCAGCTGCAGCGGGGTCATGGAGACGCCTTCTCCGAACGAGCACATCTTACCAACGCCGCCGAGCTTCTCGGGAATTTCTTCGTCCGGATACGTGCCCAGGTGTTCGCCTTCGATGTTGTACCCGGCAAGCTCACCCAAACCGTATTGGTGCGCATAGTACGAAACTTTTTCAAAACCCAGTTTGCGTCCGAGCGCCTCGAAGTATGCGTTATTCGAGTGAGCCAGCGCGTCGGTGAGATTCATGCGATAGCGCCCGCCCAGCGAGACCTCGGTCGTCTTGTCGATCAGTCCTTCGCTCAATGCCGCTAGGGCGACGGAAAGCTTAATTGTGGAGCAAGGCTGTGCGCCACTGGAGAGCGCCAGTGGCTGGTTGACCATGGCGAGGATGCGGCCGCTCGTGGGTTCGATTGCCACCACCGTTCCGTTCATGTTGCCCAAGGCTTCCATGGCGGCCTGGCGCACAACAGGATCTTCGCCCGCGGTTATATCTCTATCGGCTATTTCGTCAGCAAAAGAACTTGTGTAAAAGCGCTCATAATAGCGATGCCGCCGCCGCAGACTTGCATTGCGCGTGCGTGCCGCGCGGCTGCGCGCCAGACGATGCATACGCCGGGTGGCATGTTGACTCTCTGTAACCTTGGTGGATTTTGGTTTCCTGGAATTCAGCGAGCCAGTGCTCACGTGCGCCGCAAAGCCTGAGCTATGCAGCAACAATGCGAGGCTTACTGCAAGCGCACAACGGATGGCTAAGAAACGAACCTTCGACATCTGACCTATCCCCGGTGAACTTCAGCTACTTACGATGCACGATAACTGCCAGCGGTTCTGTGCCCCCGGCGAAGTTCCTGCATACTCTGGATAATATGAGAGTTAACACAGACACGCAATGCAAATGCTATTTCTGTTTGTAAAATTGCGCAGTCGCTTAAGCTCTTGGAATACAGCCATATACCTGCTGTTTTGACGGTCGATAGTACTTTCGTAATGTGATGGGAGGGGTTACTTCCAAGCTACCCCGATGTGAAGAACTTTGCGCACTGCCCTAGATTTCCGACCGCGCCGGGTGCTAAGCGGGCTTTTACTCTCGCTTTTTTCGGTACAACTTCTTTCCTTGATGTCCCCAGCGACTCTCTAGCGAATTCAACATTCTTTACCAGCCTCATCCACAGGAAAAACTGCTTCGACGGTCGTTCCCCATGATCCGGAACGTATGTTTAGCTCACCCCCCAGTTGCCGGACTCGCTCGCGCATGCCACTGATTCCCACGCCCGGCGAGGAAACTGGGCTGCCTTCACCGGCCCCCGAAATGGGTAGCGTCATTCCCCGGCCTTGGTCCTCGATGGTGAGCCGCAACTGGTGGCCGCTTCGCGCAATGCTGATCGACGCCGTGGCGCTTCCTGAGTGACGATGAACATTGCTGAGACACTCCTGGACAACGCGAAATACCGCCAATTCGAGCTCGTGTCGAAATCGTCCCAAATCCTCCGCAATCGCTAACGTCACTCTCATCCGACTTCTTTCGGAGAATCCGAAGATGTACCACTGCAGCGCGGATACGAGTCCCATCTCATCCAGCAAAGGCGGATGCAACAGGTAAGAGATGGTGCGAATTTCTGTCAATGCCCTTTCCAACAATTCGCTGGTATCGCTTAGCAGGGTGCGGGCGCCTTCATCGTATTGAGAAGCTTTCTGGGCGAAGGACGAAATGGTCATCGCAGCGCCCGCGAGAAGTTGACCGACGCTGTCATGTAAATCGCGAGCCAATCGCCGGCGTTCTTCATCCTGGAGAGTTAGGAGCCGACCGGAGAGGACGCGCAACTCCTGTTCGGCTTTCTTGCGCTTGGAGATGTCAGCATCGAGTTGAAAACGGCCGAGGCATTCGCCGGCTGCACTGTGCCACAGCGCCCAGCGACTGGCGACCGTAATACGCTCGCCGTCGCGCGTGGTCTGTTGCAACTCGCCTTCCCAGTAGGCCTCGTTCCGGAGCACGGCCTCAATCTGTTCGAGCGCTAAAGGCAGTCCTGTCATCAGCAGGTCCAGAGCATTCTTGCCGAGTACCAGTTCATCACTCCAACCGTAGAGTTTCTCCGCCCCTTGGTTCCAATACACGATCTTCCCAGATTGATCGAGCGCGAAGATGGCTTCGTGGGTGAGATTGATGAGCTCAGAATTCTGCTGCAGTAGTGTCGCGGCCTCCGCGGCCCTTTCAGCAGCTGCTCGAGCTTGAAACGGGGGAGGCGGGGATCCACTCGATCCCGATGTCCTTATGCGCTTATGCTCCATTGGCTCGCATTCTACCGCTGAGAAGGCATTCCAGCTTTGTTCAGGTCACTCAGATATGCGAAAGAGAACCTGACCAGGAGACAGTCCAGCGAATTTTCTTCTATTTCTCGTAAACCTTCGCGTGCGGATCGGATTTTGCGACCCGTAAGGCAGCATCGGCCAGATCCAGATAGTGCTCAAGGCGGGAAGGCTCCTTGGCACGATCATCTAACGGAAGCAGGCGGGGTCCTTCATCCCGCGCTGCGGGAGACGTAGGGGGAAGCCGTTTGACATTTCTTCGAAGCTTTTTAGATTTTGAACGGGGCGGAGAAACCCGGGACTTCATTGTCGTTGCACCAGAGTTCCGTAATATTCGACGCACGTAGCAGCATGAATGTGCTTACAGCTGGTTTTGCTCGCTGGAAACACCGGCCAGCTCACGCTTGCGTTTTTCGATTTCGCGTAGTTCCCGGAAGATCTCCGCTTCCTGCCGAACGTACTCCTGCTCAGAAATCTCCTCGGACTCGAGCTGCAGTTGTAACTCGAGCAGGCGCTGCTTGAGAGGGCCGGTATCGGTGTACTGTTCCTCGGCGGTTTTCGCCAGAGTCCGAAGCACAAACTTGATACCCGTCACTGGCAGCATCAGCAGGTCATCAATCAACAGCACGTGAGATCACTCCCTCAGCTCAGTTTGCGGAAACCCGCTCCAGTTTCAGACGTATGTTCACGAAATTGTACGGAGGCCAGGGTCCTGTGTATTTGAATTTAAGCCGCTTGCCGTACTTCTTGGCAATTTTGTTGACTACATTGTCGAACTCGGCTTCACGATTTCGGTCGACGAGAAATGCGGCGTTCATAATCATCTTGTCGCCGATCGGCTGATTGTCGCGCGAAGCGACACAAACACCGCGTAGCGCTTCGTAGATCTCTCGCACGTATTGAGTGGCGCGTTCGCTCAGAGCTTTGTCGATCATGCGGCCCAGTTGCATGCGAGCGAAGTAGGTGGACTGTAACTGCTTGCGGATGATCTCGTGATGAAATCGCCGAATTTCTTCATCCTGCTGTTTCAGCTCTTCAATGATCTGATCGCGGTCCCAGTTCACCTTGAGACCGAATTCCAGCTTTCCTGCCATCTGATGGAGCACGTCTTTGAGCGACGCGTAAATGCTCTTAAGCACCTCACGGATATCGTTGTCGGTGCGGAACACCGTGCCAAAGCTCATGGGGATGATGGTGTAGTTCTTCATCACCGTCTCGATGACGTGCTCGTGAGCCAAGGCATTCTCGCGCGTGGGATCGAAGATCGCGACCGGAGTCTTGCTTACGACGGCGGCAATGTCGAGATAATTGACGGTGTAGACCAACTCACCAGCTCCGCCGATGCCGACTTTGCCGAAATTCATATGTTCTTTGGTCTGAACGATGCCGTAAACATACCGGCCACCTTCTCCGGGACCGGTGGACGGCATCTTAGGAGCATCGGTGATCCTCACGTGAAGGTCTTCCCGAGCGCTGGTGCCGTTGCTCGGGGTGCTTCGAGCCTTTTTGGGCGGCATATGTGCTTCTCCGAAGTGGCGCAAATCAAGTTAGGGCGAGATCGGGAACAAAAGCCGGAAAACCGTTCCCTTTCCCTCCGTGCTACGAACCTTAATTCTGCCGTTATGATTCTCGACGACTCCTTTCACAATCCACAGGCCGAGGCCCGTGCCTCTTTCGCCCTTGGTACTGACAAAGGGCTCGAACATGGAGGCACGTAAGTCGGGTGGAATGCCCGACCCGGTATCAGCAATGGTTATGCTGATACGAGAGTGCAAGCGACCGGGAGCGCGGAGTTCCTTCGTGCGAATGACGAGCTTACCGCCCGCAGGCATGCTGTCACGCGCATTCACTACCAAATTCGACAGCAATTGCCGGAACTGGTCTGCTGAACCTTTGATAGGCGGGAGCTCCCCAAGGCGTTTTTCGACAACTACTCCGGTTTTCATGAGCGGCCGCGAGAACAGGGTCAGTGTGTCTTCAATGACAGCGGTCAAATCGAACAAGCCCAGTTGAGAGGCGTTGCGGTACAAGCCGAGCATCTGGCGCACGATGCGGGTCACGCGCTCGGTCTCGCTTTTTAAGACATCATAGGCAGGCTCGGCGCCTTCGTTCACATTACCCGCGAGCAGGTAGATAGCATTCTTGATCGATTCCAGCGGGTTGTTGATCTCGTGCGCGATGGTGCCCGCAAGCCGTCCGGTAGCGGCGAACTTCTCCATCTCGAGCATGCGCCGCTCCATCTCCAGTTGCTCGAGCTTCTTCCATGTGGAGAAATCGCGCAGCACGGTGACTGTATAGGCGACCTGGCCGCGGGCATCGTAAATCTTCCCCGAACGTGCAGCATATTCCACGTCTGCCTGTGCTGTAGGACTGAACAGGTGCAGGGCTTTGCTTTCTTTATCCACGAAGGAGAAGGTGAAGGAGGTGAGATAGGCGTCCAGCTTGGCCTGGTTTTTCACTACTTGAGGATGCTTGGGCCCATCGACAAATCCAAAGAGTTCTTTGGCGAGAGCGTCGAGCAAAACGATCTTTGCGGAATTGTCGGCGACGATGATTGGGTCGCCGACATTCTCGATCACCAGGTTCAGTCGGTCGCGGTCCTGGCGCACGATCTCTTCGGCAGCCCGCAGCTTTTCGAGGTTCGCGCGAACCTCCATGTCGGCACGCCGCAGATCGGTCACGTCACGCATCACCGTGACCATGCCAGTCCTCACCCCTTCGCCGTTGAACGTGGGAGCGCACACCGCCTCAAAGAGAACTTCTTCACCCTCCATGACATCCACCAGAGTCAAATCCCGTGAGGTGTCGCTGGCGCTGACCACCATGGAAGACAATGCCGCCGAGAAAAGCAGGTTATTGAATTCCACAGCCCGCTTGCCGCCTTCACTGACGCCTTCGGGAGCACGGAAAAAACGCTCGGCGGCGCGATTTTGCACGATCACGCGATGCTGGTTGTCGGTGAGGATCACCGGATCCGCCATGCTCTGCATGACAGCACGCAGGCGCGAAATCGTGACTTCCATGTCGCGCATGCGATTGTAGTAATGCTCCACCTTGAAAAGGCGGGCGAGATAGCCATTCGCGCGATCTACCAACTCGCGCAACTCACGCAGCAGCGCATCGGAAGACTTGCGAGGCAGCTGGGCAACTACCAGGCAAGCGTAGGAACGCATGCCGCACGCCGAACAGACTTGCTCTTCAATGGGAAACTTCCCCGACAAGCGGAAGTTCTGGGTGGCTAAACAGTCCTGCCGGCGCTCCCGGTCCGCTTCCCAGCAGCGAGTCCGGCTTCGGTAGATCATGGGATAGGCGTAGAACGACTCGCCCTTGTGGTTTACGGGCAGCGCGACCGGCTTCAGGTTCTGCAGAGCAGAAATAACGGGGTTTTCGCGGGCCCAAAGCGAGGTCTGAAACCGAGCCGACAGGCTCTTGTCGCAATTCAGTGAGGCGGTAGGCCTGACCTCGCCCGCATCGAAATCCACTTCCAACACCATCGCGCGGGGAAATCCCAGGTGGACAATTTCCTCGAGCAGGATGGGAAAGATTTCTTCCGAACGTTCCGCGGATAGTAAACGTACGGCAGCCGAACCCCTCGAGCTCCGCTGGGGGGCGACCAGTTCGGGCTTGGCCTGAAACCGTGGGCTCGCCATTCCGCTTACCTTTTCCCTAGACTATGGTCAGCCGCGTCGTGCGGCGCGCCGAGCGGGTACTCGGGTGACGCGCCGAGTGGTTTCCACCGCAACCTCCGGCTCTTCTGCCGCCCCCAACTGCGGCCTGGAAACCAGTCCTGTCAATCCCACGGCGTCCGCATACTTCAGGTAGGTATCAATCGAGGCCACCACCACGCGCGCTTCTACAGTAATCAAATCGATGCCAACCAGCGAAATACGTACCCAGGCGTCGATCACAATGCCCTTGTCCAGGACGCGATCGAGCACATCGATAAGACTCGATCCCCCTGATATGCGTTCGACAGCCATGAGAATGCCTCCTATTTGCGATTGATACTTCGCTCAGTTCAACGTCTGCGCCTGGTATTACCAGGTCTGGGCCTTGCACGGCGATTCGTGACCCGAGGCGGCTCCGGCAGACTTGGAGGAATCCCCGGAGCTGGCATGGTGAGATGCGGGTCGTACTTCCACCAATTGAGTCCGATCTGCTCGGCCTTATCGACAGAACAGATCAACAAGCGAATGCGGATAGTCAGAAGTTCCACATTGGCTAAAGAGATGCGAACGTCACCCGCGATGACCAAACCCTTATCCAGCACACGATCTAGGATGTCGACCAGGTTTGTGGTTCCGGAGACAGTGGGCACTCTATCCATGATGGAGGTCTTTCATCGGCGGAAAAAGCACGAACGCGCTTCTGAGCGCTCCACCGAAACGAAGATGCTACTGTCTCCACAGACACCTGTCAAACACCGCGATTTTAGGGCTGAAACGGGGGAGGAGGTCACGGAAATCTACCGAGTAGATTCCGTCTGTGCTGAAAGCGTTGCTTTTGCCGTCAAACAGAAAACCGTTATTCAATAAAACGTCCGATCGGACCCAAATCGAGGTTCAGGTCCGCGGGTGTGAGGCCGAAGTGGTCCGCCAGTTCGGCGATCTTCGCTTCCAGTTTCATCAGGGCCTCTCCCATGTCTTCCACCTGCTGCTCGTTGAGAGAGCCGCCCTCCATGCGGCGGATGGCCTGTCGCTCGAGGAGTTGACGAAGCAGTTCTATAAGGCTCAGCACCAGGCGCGCAAGTCCCTGGTCAATGTTTTCTGGCGTACACTCGATCCGTTCTGCCGTTCCAAATGTCGCCCGGGGAGTGGCTTGGCCTCGAGTGGAGGATGGATCGGCAGGGTCGTTATCCGACATTTCGCACCTCCTCCAGAAATTCGGTCGCGGGCCAAGGACCGCTTAAACGGGCATGAAAGCCCGTAGAGATGTGCACTTCACGCATGGCGGCGACAAAGCGGTCCAGTAAAGCGCGCTGTACCAGGGCGTAAACCCGCAGACCCGAAGGCAGGTCAGACTGCCGCCAATCCCGAACTAAAGAACATGTTGCTTCCCGGATCTGCCTGGCGACGCGCTCGAACATCTCGCGCTGCGCCTGCCGCGCTCGCAAATATTGCGTCCCTGAACCTTTGGTGTGCGGAGCGTCGGCGCTGGAGTTCGAAGTCAGCCGCAGCTCCATCTGAACGGCATCTCGCAGCCGCGAAAAATCTTTCCGGTATTCCGCGCCGCGTTCCTTCAGCAGATCTTGAACCTCGGCGACGTCCGTGAGCAAAGTGGGGAACCGGAACGGAATTATGGCGGCTTGACCGAAGATCTCCTGCAAAACACGGCTGAAGGTCACTGCCATGTCGCGAATAGGCTGATCTCCGATCAGATTTTCGCTATCATGTCGCGAAACAATGCAAGCGAGACCCGCCCCCTCGATGTTCTCCAACAGCTTGTCTCGTACCCCGGTTTTCGGGACCTGAACGGCAATTCCATCTTCGACAATGCAGTACAAAAGTACGGGCATGAGAGTCAGGTTGCCTATTCGGAGTTTAGGCGAGATGGACCGCCTTGCGCCGCGCGGTTGATATGCTTCAGCGCCGTCTCCACCGACGTCAGGATCACGTCGAGTCCTAGATAGATGAGGTCGACCCCGGCCAGCGAAATGATGAGATTCCCGCGAATCACCACTCCGGCATTAAGAACATGGTCGAGAAGATCAAGCAGGCTTGCGTCGTCATCCGGCTCGTTCCCGGCGATGATGATGCTTTGAGACATTTCCGGCATAGCAGCGTAGAAGCCGAGCGCTTGAGGTTAGATGTCGCGCGACACAAACGAGTATGGCGGCCATGGACCGGTACATTCGATCTGTCGTGTGTCTCCCCATTCGCGCGCAAAGCGGCTGATCAGCGACTCCAATTGCTTACGGTTATCCCGCTTCAGCAACACAGAGACATTGTAGAGGAGATCGCGCCGGCCGCTGGAAATCCGACCGCCTTCGGCCGTATCCTCTGCAACCTCGTCCAACGCCTGGGCCAGGCGCTCGATGTCAGCATCCTTTTTGTTCTGCGGAGTGCGCATTCGCAGCAGTGCCGATTTGGCCTGAAGATAGTCTTTGCCGCTACGTGCGGCTAAAGGAACTTCAACCTTGGTCGGCTTTCCGGCAAAAACTTTCACGCCATACTCATCTTTTCCTTGAATACGCTTAAGATCGGCGGTCAGAGTGGCTTTACGGCGTTCCACGTCGGCCGCCAGAGAATTTTCATTTAGAAAAACTGTTCCCAAACGGGTGGGCAGTATGTCAGTAATTTCGCCGATTGCCGCAACCACCCGCTGATGCCGCACGCTGGCGTCGGCAAGCCAGTCGAGGTTTTCTATGTTTCGCGCGAGGTTGTCGGCAAACTCGGGACGCGGTACTCGGCTGATCCAGGAGGTGAGGCTCCCGGTATTGAGCGTCTCGACCGGAGACGTGCCATCCACTCCCACACATGCAACGGGCCGCGCTGGGCGTGCGTTACTCACACCGTACAGATACAGGACGCTCGCTGATGGTTTTAACTTAGCCGCCATAGCTGTCGGGTGAACGATAGCAACGCTCTCTTGCCAGCGATCTCGGCCGGGAAATTGCGAATCACAAAGGCGTCGGTTCCAACCGAACGCCTTTTCCATCTCGCCAGCGTGGCCAATTGCCAGCGGCGGGATCGCTCGCAGCGATCGCAACCCTTCACGTCTTCGAGAAACAGTACGCGATTTATGAAAACGGTACCTACAGGTAAGCCAAGCTGGTGGAGTTGCGTGAGCAGGCGTTCCGTTTCCCGATCGGGCAGGCTCTCCGCAAGCATGACCGTGTAAATGCGAGCTCGTGCGACATCTTTCAGGGTATCTCGAAGCTCCCGAACCCGCTGCCCCAACTCAGCGACCTTGACTGCAACCTCTTGAACGAACGCCAGTGTACGGTGCTCTGCCAGAGTTTTCAATAATAACCGAGTCCAGGCGAGCACGCGCTCCGGCGTGCGCAGCAGTTCCAGAGCATGCCCCGTGGGAGCCATATCGATGACGACACGCTTCGACTGGTCCGTGAGCAGATCGACGATGCGAAACACTGCAAAGACTTCGTCTACGCCGGGAGGCACGACGTCGAGCAATTTGGCAAACAGCTCCCTTTCGAACCAGAGATCGACATGAATTTGCGAGCGCTCAGAGGTGAGCGACTGGTCCAGCATCGCCTTCATCTCCGCCGCCCAGTTTTTAAAGAGACGAAGCGAGTCCATCTCCCTCGCGCGCAGGTTCGTGTCGCCGAGAACCTCACGGGCCTCCTCGCCAATCGGCTGCAAAAAGATGTCGCCGAGAGATGGCGCGGGATCGACAGAGCAGATTTCGACTCTCGATCTGTTTTTCGCTCCGCGGGTATGAAACGCCAACGCTGCGCTTACAGTAGTCTTTCCTACGCCGCCCTTGCCAGTCACTAGTGAAAGGGGGTTCTCGAGTAGTGGCCACCCTGAGCGCACAAGCGTGACTTCCTTCGATTTCGGAGCAACAGCCTTAAGCTGTAAACGTTTTTTTGAGAAGACATGATCGCCAAACGCCTGCAGGTCGCGGATGCCGAGAACCGGAGTCCCTGAGTCATTCGCGCTATATATGCGAGCGTCTGGGAACTCCCTTTCCAGCCATTTCCGGGCGGCTGTCGCGGCGCGATGGCGTTGGGAGCATGCCGTGCACTTCGTCGCCGTAACGATTCGGTTCAGCACTACGTCCGTGATCACGAGCGGAGGTGAATAGGATTGCAGAATGTCCCGGCAGCGCAGTGACTCATTAAGAGCGAACTTCTCGGGAGTGCTAACCAGAATCAGCCGGGCTTCGCGGGCAAAGGCTTGCAGGACATCGTTGCCCATGGCCTGCCACTCGGAAAGCAATTCGGTGCCGACCCTGCTAGCTTTTCCGCCGAAGTGTGCGGCTAACACGCGATCCCGACTGGCCGCCACTTCCAGAAAATCAAGAAATCGTAAGAAGTGCTCCGGCATTTCAAACAGCCGCAGTGTGTGACCGAAGGGTGCCGTATCCACCACCACGCTGTCGTACTTGTCCGAGCGGAGCGCATCGTGAATAGCGAGGAGGGCGGACACCTCCGCCATTCCGGGCAGAGTCGTATTGAGAAGAGGCTCGATATCGTCGCGTGTAAATATCGAGGAGCCCGTTTCTATGATCGCGAGAATCTCTTCCTTATGTTTGTCAAGGAAGTCGCGGAACTCGCGTTCTGCATTGACTTGCCAGACATGTAGTCGGCGGCGACGGCCGAGAGGAACTGGGGTGGGATCGTCGCCAAATTTGCGTTGGAAGATATCGCCCAGCGAATGCGCGGGATCGCTGGATATCAGGATGACTGATTTTCGCGAGCTCGTCACAGCCTCGTGGACCGCGTAAGCCGAGGATACGGTGGTTTTGCCTACTCCCCCTTTGCCCACGAAAAACGCGAGTCGCGCCACGGCCCTTATTGTAGCGAAGGGGAGCCTCGCATCCGCGCTCGACCGTTAATCGCAGCAAAGCTTGCGGCTGTCTACTGCGACTGGGGCGCCAGTGTCAATTCAGCAATGCCGGCCTGCTTCAGGTTGCCGTTCAGGGCCGGTAAACCTTGCTGTAGCAACTGGTGCCAATCCGACATTGTTTTCGAGAACCGAGCGGTATCTTGCGCTAAAGCCTTATCTTGTTCCGCCGTCGGTGCGGCGTCTGCACTCTCAATCGCGGATCCAAGCTCCGTAAGTTCGTGCGCCAGATACCTCAAGCTTTCGCGATCTGAAGTGAGCGGAATAATTGCCGCCCCGTAATCTACTGGCGGCGGACCGAGAACTTTCCGCACGCGTGCGTGAAATGTACTCAGCGATTTCGAGAGCGACAGATTGTCCTTGTTCTTCAGTTCGAGCGCGGCCAGTTTTTCATCAATTTGGGAGGCCTCATTGGCGGCTTGTGCGGTTTCGACTAAAGCCGCCAGGCAGCGACTTGCCGCGCTGAATTCCCGTTGCAGATCCTCCGTGCTGGCGGTGACTCTTGGGTCAGATTTCAGCTCCAGGCTTCGTTCGTAGCTTTTGCCGTCGACGGTCAGGCGAACTGTGTAGTGCCCGGGAGGAGCCCATGGTCCGGTTTTGCCGAAACTCCGATAAGGCGAGGTAGGCTTCGGCAGAGGAGATCCGTAATGCATGTCCCATACAAAGCGATGCATTCCGGCGCTAGCCGGCAACGGCTTCTGCGGATGCATCCAGTTCATGGTTACGACCAGCGTCTTCTCCTCAACTGGCGTTACTTTATCGTCGCTGCTGTAACGACGGACCAGCTGCCCTTTGCTGTCGAGAATCTGCATCACGACCGGGGTGGTCGCGGCAGTTTTCAGGTAGTAATCGAGCACCGCGCCACTGGCAGGATTCTCCGCCTTCGGAACCTCTGCAGGATCGGGAGTGCCCTGGTCGGATCCCGGTCTGATTCGGAGCGCGGCTGAAGGCCGGAACAGAGAAGCAGGTTCACTGCCAATTCGGTTTTCTATCTGGCGAAGCGGGGTGATGTCGTCCAGGATCCACAACGCTCGCCCGTGGGTTGCGACGACGAGGTCATCTCCGTGAATCGCGATATCACGCACCGAGGAAACCGGCAGGTTCAACTGAAACCGCAGCCATTTACCTCCATCATCAAAGCTGACGTACATGCCCAGTTCGGTACCGGCGAAAAGCAAGCCTCGACGCCGAGGATCCTCTCGCACCACGTTGACATAGGAACCGTCCGGGATGCCGCTCGCGATGAGCTGCCAAGTCTTGCCGCCATCCTGAGTGCGATAGATGTACGGTTTCAAATCTTCCAGACGATGGCGGTCGACCGCGGCGTAGGCGACTTGCGGATCGAAATGGGAGGCCTCAATGGTTCCGACTTTGCTCCACGCTGTCAGCTGCTGCGGAGTGACATGCTCCCAGTGCTGACCGTCATCTTTGCTGACGTGAATGAGCCCATCGTCGGTTCCGACCCAAATCAAGTTCGCGTCGAGCGGCGACGGGGCAATCGCATAAATAACGCCTTTTCGGGGACTGTCCAGACCGTAGCGCGCAGTAATCAGGTCCAAGTTTGACGGCACCGGTGGATTTTCTCTCGTCAAATCGGGGCTGATTTGGTCCCAGCTTTTGCCGCCATTAATAGTGCGGAACAGCATCTGGTGGCTGAAATACAACTTGCGCGGGTTGGCCGGCGAGAAAGTCAGCGGGAGCGTCCAGGTGTGTCGGAAGTCGTCATCTCGCCCAAAGACCGGCGAAATGTCCTTATCCTGAAAATCAGACCAGTTGAACCGGGTAACCGATCCGCCGAAAACAGTGTTGGGATCGCTGGGGTCCGGCGCGATGTACCCGTTTTCATCGCCGACACGGATGGCACGCCAGTCGCGCCCGGAAAGCGAAGCATAATCGCTGCGGCTGGGTACCGCCATGGCGCCGCTGTCCTGTTGTGCTCCGTATAGCCAATAGGGAAAGCGGCTATCGGTGATTACATGATAGAACTGCCCAGTCGGCTGGTTGTACCAGGAACTCCAGGTCTTTGCCCCATTCAATGTGACGATCGATCCCTGGTCGCTCGAAATAATCATCCGTGACGAGTCTTCGGGAGAAATCCAGATGCTGTGATAATCGTCACCGCCGGGTGCGCCTTTGAAGGCGGTGAAACTCTTTCCGCCATCCACAGATTTGTATGTCGTGGTGTTCGCGACGTAAACGATGTCAGGATTTTTGGGATCAACCGCGATTCCGCCGAAGTACCAGCCGCGACCCCAGATGCGCTTTTCATTGTCGGCCCGATGAAACGTGTTCCCAGCGTCGTCGGAGCGGTACAGGCCGCCATCCTTGGCATCGACGATCAGGTACACGCGGTTGCGGTCACTGGGAGCCACAGCAATTCCCATACGCCCCAGTCCATCGGAGGGCACGCCGTTCCCCTGCAGATGTTGCCACGTCGCCCCACCATCGCTTGACTTGTAAAGACCGCTACCAGGCCCGTTCGAAGCCGGATAGATGTTCCAAGGGGGACGACGAGTCTGCCACATGGCGGCGAAAATCACACGGCTGTCCTGAGGGTCAAAAGCGAGATCAATGGCGCCGGTGTCATCGTTGGTGTGCAGAACACGCGACCAGGCTTTGCCTCCGTCGATGCTGCGGAAAACGCCCCTCTGCGCATTCGGGCCGTAAGCATGCCCCAGGGCCGCAACGAAAACGGTATCCGGATTGGCGGGATCGACAAGAATGCGGCCAATCTGGCGAGTGTCTTCCAGCCCGATATGCGTCCAGGTCTGGCCTGCATCCACCGACTTGTACATGCCGTCGCCGTAGGTGATATCGGAACGCATGTCAGCTTCTCCGGAACCCGCATAAATGACATTGGGATCGGATGGAGCTACGGCGAGTGCTCCGATTGAAGCGATGGGCTGGGCATCGAAGATTGGCTCCCAGGTCGTGCCTGCGTCGGTCGTCTTCCACACCCCACCCCCAACCGCTCCAAAATAGAACACGTTGGGACTGCCGGGAACTCCAACCGCGGTGAGCGAACGACCTCCGCGAAAAGGGCCTACGAGCCGATAGCGCAGCTCAGAAAAAAATGATGCATTGGGGGTCTGCCCCGAAAGAGACGATGAAATGATGAGGAGAAAGCAGCAAAGTGCGATGACGCTCCAACCACGCAGCCTGAGTCCAGGCAAGTTCCGCTCCCTGAAGAGTGCGATTTGAAGTACTCACGAGAATACACAAAGTAAGGTAAGGTGGCGAAGCGATAGCGCGGGCAGGCATAATAGCGAAGTTCACCAGCGATACGTGCGCCGAAGGCACAGCTAGCTTGCGTGGGTTTACTGCAAGGTCAGTCCGCGAGAAAAGATGCGAGCCAGATTGCAGACAGTTTTCCGTGCCTGCTTGCGATCGTGACCGAGCACGACCGGGCGCATAAATCCCAAAACAAATCCAAGAGCGCCAATCGCTTGAGCCAGCGCCTCAATCTCGCCTTCCGGCAGCTTTTCGCATTGTTTGTGGAGCCGCAAGCGACCAGCGATAGCCTTGGCATGGCGTTGAGGCCCAACCCGGCTCACAAAGGCGCCCACCTTAGGATCACGAATTGCTTGCGGGATCGACAGGCGCAGTAAGTCTCGATCGTCCCACATGCGTTCGACTTCCCACTCCATGACCTGCTGGATTTCCTGTTCGAGAGTGTTTCCCCGGGGCACGCGCTCGCTCATCTCGCCCACAGTTCTTGAGGAATGGAAGCGCAAAAGGGCCAGCAGCAGCCCGGCTTTACCATCAAAATAGCGGTGTATCAATCCTTCCGCGCATCCCGCCAGGGCAGCAATCTCGCGAGTGGTTGTAGCTTCATAGCCTCGTGAAGCGAACAATCGCGTCGCCGCCCAAATTAGTGCTTCTTCCTTGGCCTCGCGATTTCTTACTCGTCTTCCCTTTGCCTTACCGACTCGGGAACCCTGAACAGCGGAAGTGAGCTCTTCAAATGTAAAATTCATGATAGACGGGCCCCGGAGTTTAGGAGAGCCTAGCAGCAAGTCCCGGCGGGATATGTAAAAGAATTGTTTAGGATTTGTAAAAAGTTTGTCACCGGTTGTGAAGTACGTCAGTCAGGGCGGATCAGACTATGTCAGTGATTTTCTTGAGCAAAATGCCGGGAGTGAAATTGCATGACTTCTTCGATATGGGACAGAAAATACACCGGACTATGATCCCCAGGGTAGAGATGGAACTCGTGATTGACGCCTTCACGTTCCAGTTCGCGATGTAATTCCGCAGCGCCCTTCTCGAATCCGTAGTCGTCATCTTGTCCGCAATTGAAGTAGATGGCAAGTTTGTGCAATGCGACCTGATTATTCCTCGCCAGCGAAAAGACGCTATTTCGTTGCCAGTGCGCCAAATTGATGGGATGTCCGAAGACATTTTCCAAAAGTCCGCTCATCGGTGTGCCGGAACCGCCGGCCGCATTCAGTTCCTGAGGAGTGTCCGTTATGAGCGCTGCGCTTTGCGCGCTTACTGCCGAAAATAGCTCGGGATGGGCGAAGGCGAACCGCAGTGCTCCATAGCCGCCCATGGAGATTCCCGTAATCGCTCTGCCGGCGCGGCCGGTTGCGATGCGGTACTTGCCCTCAATGTACGGCATGAATTCCTGGATGAAAAAGTTGCTGTAAGGGACCTTGCCGTCCGCGGAATTGATATAAAAGCTGCGCTTTCCTTCCGGTGCAACGATGAGGAAATCCCCGATCTTGCCTTCTTCGCGGAGATCATCGGTCAACGTCCAGCCGCCGCTTTTAAACAAACTTTGTTCGTTGTCCCCAAGCCCGTGCAGAAAATAGAGAATCGGATAGCGGCGGCTCTTGCCCGCTGGCATGTCATAGCTTCCGGGCAGTAGCACACAGTAATGAACAACCTGCTTCAGTACCCGGCTGTTCATGGCATCACAGTCGACGCGACTCTGCGCTTGCACTAACCCGCAGAAAACAAGAACGGCCAGCCCGAACGAGGTAAGACGATGAAGCTTGCTTGGCATGGGGAACTACCTATTCGTAACGCAATGCTTGCACCGGGTCGAGTCGCGCGGCCCGCGCGGCAGGATAGAGACCGGACAGCAGGCTCACAAGCACGGCAAACACAATGGCCCCGATCACCAGCCACCAGGGGACCGACCAGATCTGTTCCGGCGGGAAATCCTGCCGCCGCAAGTAGATGTTCGCCCCGAGGTTGATCACACGCCCGATCGCCCAGCCCAGGGCCACTCCGGCTATACCTCCAAAGATCCCCATCATGCCCGCTTCGACGAAAAACAACTTCTGGACGTCGCCATCGCTGGCTCCAAGCGCCTTCATAATGCCGATTTCCCGGCGTCGCTCCAGGATCGCCATCACCAGCGTGTTTACGATGCCAATGGAGGCGACCGCGAGTGCCAGGCTGCCGAAGATTCCCAAGAACAAGTCAAGCACGGCGAAGAATTGCCGCATACCGCGCGTGGCATCCACTATCGAAAATGTGTTGAATCCCATTTTCTTGATTGTGTCTTCCACCGGTTGCACATATTTGGGGTTAGCCACACGAACGCTTACCCGCGAATAGGTCGGCGTACTGCCGGCCATGTGCGTGGTGTCGCGGAGGTCCGAAGGCTGCAGCACGTGCAGGGTCTCTACAAGTTTCAGCGGGAGGAAAACGCGCGCCGATGCCATGCCGCGCATGCTATCGGGATCGAGGTCGGAGACGCCGACAATCTTCAGCGTTTGTGTGCGCGAGATTACCGAATACGCCGCACCCCGCTCCCCGTCAGCGTGGGCTGCGGCATCGCCTGGATCCGGCCGGGAATGAGCTCCCGCGTCTTCCTGTGAAGGCTGAGTGACGCGTTCTGCGTAACGCATCACGAGCTCTTTCCCGAGCAGTGGCTGCGCCAGCTCCGCGACACTAGTGTCATCTGTGCCAGGCAGGGCCTTACGGCCTAAGAGCTCTTCGGCAAACTTCTTTTGCAGAATGGCTTCGGGCGCAACATCGGACGAAAAGAATTTGCCCTGCATACCTTCAAAAGCATCGTTGTCCTTCGCCGATGAAGGGAGCCCGGCCACCAGGGTCAGGTGCGGCTTGTCCTGGTAGCGCAATTCGGTCGCAAACCGGATGTCGGGAAATGCTTCCACCACATTGGGGAGCTGTGAAATTTTCAGTCGCGACGTCTCATCCAGCGCGGGACTCTCAGCTGGAGAAGGCCCACTCAATTCCTGCTCACGGCTGAAGTTCCGCATGTCGCGCCGCGAGGTCACGACTACCGTGTCAAACAGGCCAGAGCGCTGCAAGCGCCGAGCCGCCAGAGCCTGCAGCCCGATCCCCAAAGCGAGCATCGCTACCAGCGATGCGACTCCCACCGAGATTCCGATCGTGGTAAGGGAGTTCCTCAAAATGGATTCCCGGAGGTTGCGGACTGCCAGTTCGGAGAGGTCATAGACTTTCAAGATGCACTCTCCTTCGCGACCGTCACGGCGGACTGGCTGGATTCATTCGCCACCAACTTACCGTCGGCCAGAAAAATCATCCTTTGCGCGTACTGCTCGGCCAATGCGCGTTCATGAGTGACCATGATGATGGTCATTCCCATTAATTGATTGAACTCACGAAGGAACTTCATGATTTCCGCGCCGGTCCGGCTATCGAGATTGCCGGTAGGCTCGTCCGCCAGAAGCACCTGCGGCCGGTTTATGAGCGCCCGCGCCAGTGATGCCCGCTGCTGTTCACCCCCGGACAGTTCACTGGGGCGGTGCGCCATGCGTCCACCGAGTCCAACCCTTTCCAGCGCCTCGCGCGACAGTTGGTCGCGACGGCTGCGATCAATTTCGGCAAAGCGCATCGGCAGCTCGACATTTTCTTTTACCGTCATACTGGGGATCAAATTGAAAGATTGAAACACCATGCCGACGGTATGAAGACGGTATTTGGCCAGCTCTTCCCGTGAGAGTTGCGCCAAATCATTACCCTGCACGATCACTGTTCCGGCGGTGGGGCGGTCGAGTCCGGCAATCAAGTTCAGCAATGAAGATTTTCCGGACCCAGAGCTTCCCAGAAGGGCCACGAAATCCCCGGAACGCACCTCGATGGAAACGCCGTCGACCGCTCGAATGAGGTTTTGTCCCATATGGTAATGGCGACAAACGTTCAGGGTGACGGCGGCGGCAATCGCAGGATTGGGACAAGTCGGGGCGGTGGTCATCAGGACTAGCGAACTTCTCCTCGAATCAGGCGCACGGCATCGGATGCGTCTATATCTTTATCTTTCTTTCCGTCTTCTGCGGAGGCTTTTTCGTCGCGTGTTGCAAAGTCGCCCTCGCCAGGCGCCAGGAACAGATTGCTTTCTACGCCAAGCTGCTTCGTGTAGAGGTCGTAATATCGTCCATGCAGGTGGTAGAGCTGTTCGTGGGTACCTCGTTCCACGATCTTACCCTGTTCTACAACCAGTATCTGATCGGCCCGGCGGATGGTCGAAAGGCGGTGCGCAATTACAAAAGTCGTTCTTCCCTGCATCAGGTACCCAAGCCCCTGCTGAATCAGAGCCTCTGATTCGGAATCAAGGCTCGACGTAGCTTCATCCAGTATTAAGATGCGTGGCTCGGCCAGGATTGCGCGGGCGATAGAAATTCTTTGACGTTGCCCTCCCGAAAGCTTCACGCCGCGCTCTCCCACGATGGTGTCATATCCATCCGCAAAGCTCTCGGCAAATTCGTCGACTCGCGCGATCTGGCAAGCTCGCATGAGTTGTTCTTCAGTGGCATCCGGGCGGGAGAAGGCCACATTTTCGCGAATGGTGCCGTCGAAGAGAAAGGATTCCTGCAGGACCACGCCCAGCCGGGTGCGGTAAGAATCCAGGCGAACCGTGCTGAGATCCACGCCATCGACTAGTACGCGGCCTTTGGTCGGAACATAAAAGGCAGAAATCAGTCCGATGATTGTTGACTTGCCTGATCCCGAAGATCCCACCAAAGCGGTTACCGTCCCCGGCGCCGCGGCGAAGGAGATATCGTTGATGACGGTGCGATCGCCATCGTAACTGAAGCTCACGTTTTCGAAGGCAACGTCCCCGTAGATCTCCGGCAAGGCGACTGTGCGCCGCGGATCGCGGTCTTCAGGGCGCTCAGTCAGAATCTCGTGAGTACGCTCCAGGCCGGCCAGAGCCTCGGTCAGCTGGGTTCCAATCGAGACCACTTGCATGATGGGCGCAACCAGAAAGCCAAGGAACAGCGTGAAGGTAAAGAAGCCTCCAATGGTCAACGTGCCGGCGATAATTTGCCGGGCGCCGACATACATGATGACCACGCCGACTACACCAAGCAAAAGGCTCGCCGAAAGGCTCATGACCGAGGTGGCCGTCAGCGTGCGCAAGACATTCTCTAAAAGCCGTTGGACGCCTTTGAAGAAAACCTTCTCTTCACGTTCTTCGGCGTGGTACCCCTTGATCACCCTGACCCCGCCCAGGGACTCAGTCAGACGGCCTGTCACCTCCGCGTTGATCTTGCTGCGTTCACGAAAAATCGGGCGAATCGTCTTAAAAGCCTTTTGCAAAGCCAGCGCAAAGCACAAAAGGAAGCCGAAGGCGAGGCCGGTCATCTGTGCACTGATACGGAACAGCACCACCAAGGCGATTGCCGAAGTAAGCAAGCCGCCGGTAAAGTCAACCAGGCCAGTCCCGATCAGGTTGCGGACTCCTTCCACGTCGCTCATGATGCGGGAAACCAGCGTGCCAGCTTTCGTGGAATCATAAAAAGACACCGGCAACCTGCCCACGTGCGACTGCACGCGCGACCGCAACTCCGCGATCATCCGCTGCGCAGCTTTGGAGAGCAATTGGGTCAGTGAAAATGACGTCACTCCCTGGATGGCAGTGGCTGTAAGTACAGCCAGAACTAAGGGCTTGAGCAACTCGATGCGGTGATGGGTAATGACGCTGTCGATCAGGTATTTGGTCGAGTAGGGCAAGACAAGGCCCGACACGCGGTTAATTACCATCAGCGCGAACCCCACCGCAAGCAAGCCGCGCCGTGGACGCAACAGCTCCCAAACATCCGGGATAATTACGCGCAAACTCGGACGAGATTTTTGATGTTCTGGGCCTGCTTTAAGGCTGGAACTCACTTCTCTATAGACACATGGGGACTACCTGCGGGTTCAATTTGTAATGGAGTTTAGAGGCAGTATACCCAGCCGGCCTGCGGACCGGCTGGGTCGAACTGCTTGTCCGGCAATGTGCGATTGCCGGTCTAGGGGGTGCCTCAACGCCTCCTGGAGGCGGAAGGCTGTGTGCGAGTGATCTGAAATTTAATAATCTGCCCGAATCTGCACAATAATAGAAAAATACTAGAAGCCTGGCTGGGGAGTGATCCCCTTTCCTTCTGCGCAGTTATAGGCACGCCCTGCCGCCAGAGACTTGTAATCTTCAGTTCTTCCACTGGGCCACTGGATTTCCACGCGCTCAATCGCATCGTGCCGTCCCAATCCGAAGGTGAGCGGCAACTCTGATTGAGAAAGATAGCTGGAACCGGTTTTGACCACCCGTGACTGGCTCATTCCGTTGACCTGCACCCGAACCGTCGCGCCAATCGCGTCGCGGTTTGATTTCCCACCGACCAGCCGGAACCGAATGCTGTTATTTCCGGCAAGCTGATCGTTGCGATAGAGAAATGCAGGGCCATTGTTGGTGGTCATGAGAAGGTCCAGGTCACCATCCCGGTCGAAGTCACCGTAGGCCAATCCGCGACCGACTTTGGGCTGCTGAAATTCGCCGCCGACTTGCGGCGCCACATCCCGAAAACTGCCCATTCCGCTGTTCAAAAATAGCTGTGGCGGTTGCGCGTACCCTACATTGCCGCGGATGTTGCGAACCGTTTCGTCGATGTGGCCATTTGCGATAACTAGCTCCTGGAAACCGTCCAGGTTTAGATCGCAAAACGTACAGCCAAAGCCCAAAGTATTCCTCGAGGGAAGACCGACTCCCGAGCGGACGGCAATATCCTCGTAGTTTCCATTGGAACCCATGCGGTACAGGCCAACCATTTCGTTATCGAAGTTAGTGATGGCAATGCCGGTGGTGCCGGAATTCTCAAAGTCAGCCGTGTCCACGCCCATGCCGGCGCGGGCCTTTCCCTCCGTGCTGAAGGCAATGCCGGCCTCGACGGCGACCTCCTTGAACGTGCCGTTCCCCGCGTTCCTGTAGAGCTTGTTGGGCTGGGTGTCATTGGCGACTAACAGATCGGGCCAGCCGTCGCGGTCGTAATCGAGCATGGCTACCCCGAGCGACTTCGAACTGCTGTCGAAAACTCCACTGCTCGCGGTGACGTCTTCAAATGTGCCGTCGCCCCGGTTGTGAAACAGCCAGCACGTCTCGCCGCGATACGCTTCCGGGGTGCAATAAGACTTGTGCTTACCGTCAAGGCTGCAGAAAACATCATGTTCCGGTGACCACTTGACGTAATTGCAAACGAATAGATCGAGGAGTCCGTCGCGATCGAAATCAAACCACAGGGCGGATGTGCTGAAGCTCTGGCGTCCCGCCAGGCCGCTAGTCTTGGTTACGTCGATGAACGTTCCTTTCCCTGTGTTCTTGAATAAGCGGTTCTGCCCGACGGCCGTGATGTAAATATCTGGAAAGCCATCGTTGTTGTAGTCAGCGACAGCGACGCCCATTCCGTACATTTCCAGTTCCAGTCCCGCCCGGCGAGTGACGTCGGTAAAAGTTCCATCGCGGTTGTTGCGGTACAGCTTCAGGGTGGTGCGCTCGCGCGAGTGGCCGGGCCAATCAGCGCCATTGACCAGGAGAATGTCCTGCCAGCCGTCGGCGTCGTAATCGAGAAAGGCGCAGCCTGAGCCGAGCGTCTCGGGAAGAAACTTGCCGCCAAAAGCCCCACTATTGTGCTTGAAGTGAACGCCCGACCGGTTCGTAACGTCAACCAGACGAAACCCGGGCCCCTTCTCGGGTGGTAAAGCAAATGCCGGTACGTCAATTGCTGAGGCAGATGCGAGCGCGCCCATGCCGAGGAGAAACGACCGCCGGTTCACGGGACATTCACCAACCCGTTGCGAATCGCGTACACCACCAGCTCGGCAGTTTTGTGAATCCCGAGTGCGTCCATCATGTTGGCTCGATGAACTGCAACCGTGTTCACGCTGAGGTTAAGTTGGCCGGCAATTTCCTTATTGGACTTGCCATCGACGATCATTTGCAGGATCTCCAACTCGCGTGCGGTCAGCGCGTAATTGCGCTCGCCTTTCAGCACTTCTGGACGCGCAATCTGGGGATCGAGCACAATCTCTCCCGCCATGACGTTGCGAATCGCTGCTCCGAGCTCAAGATCAACTGCATTTTTCAAGATGTATCCCCGCGCACCGGCATTGAGCGCTTGCCGCACCCAGGTTTCTTCCGGATGCATGCTGAGCATGAGCACGCGAATTTCAGGATGACGCTCGAGAATTTGGCGCGTCGCCACCAAGCCACTGGCGCCGGGAAGGGCGCAATCCATCACAACCACTTTCGGCCGAAGGTTAGCCGTAAGGCGTACCGCTTCGATTCCGTCGCTTGCTTCTCCAATCACCGCAATATCGGCTTCGTCCTCCAGCATGCGGCGGAACCCGCGCCGCACCAGAGCATGATCGTCCACCAGCAAGACTGAGATCCTATCCGGCATTGAGCTTCCCTTTGGGAACAATCAAACGCACCAGCGTTCCACCACCTTCCGGCCGGGAGAAGTCGATCTGGGCCTGTAGGAGTTCCGCGCGCTCACGCATTGCTACCAGCCCGATTCCCGGCTCGGTCCCTTGCGCGATAAAACCTCTTCCTCGATCTTCCACTTCGAGTTGAAGTGCGTTGCGCTCGAAACGTAAACGCACCCAGGCCTTCTTGGCTCCGGAGTGGCGAGTCACGTTGTTCAATGCTTCCTGAACTACGCGATAGATCTGGATAGCGGCCGCGCCGTCGACGGCAAAAGGCTTCCCCGATTTTTCATAGCATATGCTAATGCCAGTCTGCCTTTCCACGGTGGGAACATACCAGTCCAATGTGCTCTCAAGACCGGCTTCGTCGAGCATGACCGGGTGCAGGGCCTGGGATAGGCTACGCACATTGTTCAGGGTCGATTGGGCGATTTCGGCCACTTCGCGCAAATCGCGGCGCAGCGGCGAGCCCTCTGGCGCATGATTGCCGGCCCGGCTGAGCATCGAGCCGATCGCCGTCAGGATTTGCCCAAACTCATCGTGCAGTTCGCGGGAGATGTAGCGCAGCGTGGATTCCTGCGTGGCAATCAGCTTCTGCGCCAATTCGCTCCTCTGTTCGGAAAGCGTCGCCAGCTGCGTAAAAAGTCGGCGATTGGATCGGATCAGGTAAAGGCTGGTCAGCAGAATGGCAGCCAGTATTGCAAATAGAAACACGTAGACCTGCCGCTGCACGCGATCATAGATCTCACGAATTTTCTGAGAAGCCTGCTCTTCGCTTTCATTGTTCTGGACTAAAAGGCGAGCCACCGCGGTGCTCAAAGCGGCTTGGCGGGCTTGCAGCGAAAGCCGTATCTGGTCTCGCGCCTCTTTCTGCTTACCTTCTTTCGCCAGGGCAAAGGTGCGGTCTACCGCGTCCCAGAATTGTGCCAATGCGCTGCCCAGGTATTGCCGCTGTTCCGGTGTGCGAGCCGTCACCCGATACTGCTCTTCCAGGCGAAGCGCGTCATCCAGGTCCTCATGAATTCTATCGAATTGCGCGGACCAGGCGGTCAGGGGATAAGGCTCGTCGTTGTCGAGCATGTCGCGCATACCCAAGGCGAGTGAATTGAGGTCATTCTGCACCCGCAGCAGCTGGAGTGAATCTTTGCGGTTCCTTCCGGCAAGGTCGTTCTGCAGTTGTCGCAGGCCCGAGATCTGGCGCGTGATGTACCAGGAATAGGCCACTACAGCCGCCAACGTAATCACCAGCCCTAAGAACAATCCGAGCGTCGGCGAATGGCCCTTTATCGGCGAGCGCAGCACGCCATGAGCATACAACGCGAGCAATGGCATCCCCAAGCGGGGTCTGCCGCGCGAGTTCAGCGATGAACGAATTAGCTTTTCATGCGAATGCGCTGACGCTCTGCAGCGCAACAAGGCAGGAGCGATCGTGTAAACCGAAATGCTGCGAGAAGGTCAGCCCTTTGCCGGAGCCGGTGAAAATTCGAGCGACCAAGAAATTCAAACATCTCTAAGCTGCCGCGTAACCTTCTCTCTCCGCGCGCACATGATGCACGGGCTTTTCGTGTAACAGCAGTTCCGTCGCTTGTACTCTGGGATCGCTGTGGAACCACCGCTGCACCACGCCGTCGTAGAGAAAATTGGCCAGCGCGAGCAAGCTCATGCCCTGATGATGCGCCATCCAGCAACGAACCAGTTCGTAGCGATGATGCCACGCGAGCCGGTGAGAGCGGGTGAAATCCGCCGATTCATAAAAACCATAGGAGCCGAACCAGTCTTCCGATGCCATTTTGCGCAGGTTTTCAAGCACCGCCGGGGTGTCCACACGCAATGCCAGAAAAGAGGAGTATGGCGAGATCACCAGCTTATTGCTTTCGCCTTCCCGCAGCGCTAACCAGGGTACGCCAAAGGCTTCGTACTGGTAGTTGCCGGCGTCATCCATTTTGAAATATGCGGATTCGGAAATGCCCCACGGAACGCCTTTCTCCTCGCAATATGCTTGCTGAGCCCGCACAGCTCCGAAGCGAGTACGCTCCAGCAGAGTGTTCGGATAGGCCCGCATCCATAACGAAGGCATCAGGTACTCAAACATCGTGCCGGTCCAGGACAGCAGAACTTTGTGGCCATCCACCACCGTGTGGGCACGCCCAAGCAGGAACCAGGTTTCTTGCGGGATGTCCTCCTTGGTGATGGCGACGAAGACCGCAGTTCTCGCTTCTGAGGCAAGCAGGTCGTAACAGGCAGAATGCAGTTTGCGGGCGTCCACATCGTACCCAATGGACAGCAGATTCCTGCGTGGATTCAGCAGGAAGCTAAAGTCCATGCTCTCGGCCAGTTTGTTGGCCCGCCCCGCGATCACTTTGAGGTCCTGAATAAGAGTGATGACGCGCGTACGCGCGTTCGGCAGAAGGTCCTGCAGTTGTTCGCAGAGAACTTTGCGCTCGCCGGAATCGCTGGAATTCAGAGCATATTGCAGCTGCACAGCAAGCGCGTCGATCAGGTCGGGCAAGTGTTGTAGTGCTACCTGTTTCATCGCAAACTTCAGAGCGGGATCTTCCCGTAAACCGGCGAATTCCGGCAGCAACCAGGGAGTAAATGAGCGCACGGTCTGCTTGATCTGTTCCATGCGCTTACGCGCCTCGGCGGCAAACCATTGAGCATCGCTGGGCCGCTTTGTCTTTGCGACCCGGAGATCGATTTCAGCAAAAACCTGCGCGTCAATCGTCAGAAGCGCCTCCAGCCACTGGTCTTTACGAATCGCACGCCGCAAGTTCGCGAATGTGCGGCGCGGGAGGACCCGCAATTCCAGCAGACTGCGCGCATGGTCAATGAACCCTTCAGCCAGAGAACTCGCCACCACGGGACGGCGTAATCGATCGAGGGCGCCCTGCTGCAGAGTCCAAAGTGATGCTGCCAAATTCCCATTGTCGACCGACGACACAAAAGCGGGTGGAAGTGGCGCCAGAGTTTTGGTGTCGTACCAGTTCAGCAGATGCCCACGGTAATGTTGCAGGGTGGAAATCGTCGCCAGGGTCCGCAACGTCAGCTCAGCAAACTCTGGAACCGTGATGTAACCGAACTCGCACGCGGCCTGCCTGGCGTTCAGCAAAAGACCGATATTCGTGGGCGACACTCGAGCCGCTACTGCGGGCGGCTCTTCTTGCACATTATCGGGAATGAGCCAGTTGTGCTCTTCCGTGCTGAATTCGGCGAAGTACCGCCAGATATGAAGCGCCGACTTCCGTAGAATAGTCGCATCTTTGACGGAAATATCCCGGTGCAGCGCATGGGAGGGGCGGTTCAACCATGCCGAAATTAATTTACTGCAAGCCCACAGCACCAATATTGGCAGAGCTGCATAGAACGCGTGCCGACGGCCGAACCACAGCGCGACTCCGATGCCGCCGGCGAGGACGGGCATCCAGTCGAGGTAGCGATCTACGGGAGTGCGCTTGCGAACGCCCAGTTCGGCTTCCGCGGCCGTTTCCCATTCCAGCAGTCTTCGGCGCGTAACTAGGCGACGCACCAGCGCTCGCACCACTGCATCAAGCGAGAGCAGCATTTGATGCGCGAGAAAGGTCAGGGTGAGAAACACACTCACGTTGTCGGTCAAAAAACCTGTCCAGGCGTCGCGTGCCACTTCTGCCTTGCCCGTAACCGCCGATCTCACAAGACGGAACAGGAACTCGCACCATGCGGGAACGAAGAGGATGGCAACGGTGGCTAATGTCCAATAACGCGGAGCCCCGGGGAGTGCCACCCATCCGAAAACGAGCAGCAGGAACGTCGCAGGCTCGACCAGGCTGCGGCGCAAGTTATCCAGGATCTTCCATTGCGAGATAATCGAGATGGGATTTGAAACAAAGTGCCCAGCCTCATCCGGAACTCGCGAGCGCAGCCACCCGGCAATCTGCCAATCTCCCCGCAGCCAGCGATGTTTGCGGCGATTGTAGGCGCTGTAGTGCGATGGATAATCTTCAATCACTTCTATGTCAGTCGCCAATCCGACGCGCGCGTATGAGCCTTCGATCAGGTCGTGGCTGAGCAGAGCGTTGCGAGGGAACCGGCGGTCCAGCACCTTGTGCAAAGTTTCCACCTCGTAGATACCTTTGCCGGTGAAAATGCCCTCTCCATAAAGGTCCTGGTAGACGTCTGAGATTGCCCGCGTGTAGATGTCGAAGCCGGTTTCGCCGGAATAGATGCTCGCAAGGCGCGACAAGGATGCGCTCTGAACGCTCACGCCCACCCGTGGCTGCAAAATCCCGTAGCCGGTAGTTACGATGTTCTTCTCGGGATCGATAATGGCCTGGTTGAGCGGGTGTGCCAGCGCCCCGATCATCCGGTGGGCGGATCCGCGCGGCAGCTCTGTATCTGAATCCAGCGTGATCACAAATCGCACGTGCTTCAGGATCGAGAGATCCCCGACTTTCACCGGAAAGCTGTCGTATTGGTTGCGCAGGAGTTTGTTCAGGTCGAGAAGCTTGCCGCGCTTGCGCTCCCATCCCATCCACACGCGTTCTCGGGGATTGTAGACGCGATGGCGATGGAGCATCAGGAACGTTCCCCGCTCGCGTTCGCCATACTTCTCGTTCAGTCCGCGAATCAACTCCGAGGCCAAGTCAATCAGCGGGCTGGTTTCCGGCGCGCGCTCGCGGGAATCGGGTAAATCGCTGAGTAAAGCGTAATGCAGATTAGGATCGTGATTCCCGAGATAGCGAATCTCCAGATCGCCTACTAAGCGCCGTACTTGCTCTTTGTTCAGGAGCAGGGTCGGCACTGCTACGAGGGTGACGCAGTTGTCGGGAATGGCGTCAGAAAAATCCAGCTTGGGAAGTATTTGCGGGCGCAGAATCGCGGTGGTCAGGTAATTCATCACCTGGATGGCGCTCTGCGAACAGGGCAGCAGAAGAAGAAATACCGCAAGAAGGACCAAGCCCAGAGAAATGCCGGGACCGATAAGCGGCAGCAAGATGGCCAGTACAATTGCGAACGTGAGTACCTCGATACCGGTCAGGTAGTACTCATCGGGATGCGCGACAAGAAACTCCTGGATCCTGGTCGCGATCGGGTACTTGAAACCGACCCGATCGTAAAGAAGTTTTCTTCCCTCCCCGACCAGGTAGTAACCAATATGCGAGCGGCGCACCCCAATGCGAGGATCGGCGTACGTCTCTAACTTGGCCTGCCGTGCGAGTTGCAACGCCTCCTGGGCAACGTCCATTTCCGTGCAATCCGAGTGTTCCGCGATCTTCATGAGCCGGTTGCGGTAAAGATCACGGCTGTCATAGTCCATCTGGCTGTAGACTCCGGCAGGGTCTTCTCGCAGCACACGCTCGACGACAATTAGCGGTTCAAGCACGTTTTTCCAGGGCGTCTGCGCGACATCACGCAGGCTGGCCACGCAAACGCCAATTGCGTATGGACCGGCGTTCTCCGCCAGAAGCTTGTTCCCACGCTCTGTGATTTGCTGCAGTAGCGCCAGCTTCATCGCGGGCACCAGCGCCCACAGTTCCTTGAGATTCAACATCGTGGTTTGCTGGAATGCCGCCAAATACGCGCTAAACGCCTGTTCCGTGTACTGATAGCCGACCGCGGCAAGAAATGCCTCAGCGACCGCCGCTGCACGGGGAGCGGTATCGCCCGCAGAAGTGCGGACATGCGGTGTCTTGCGATACGGTCCCAGAGCCTCGCGGCTATCCGACATCTCGTTCCGTATGAGGCGCAAGTTGTCATGCAGCCAGCGTGCATCGTCCGAAACCGGGCCCTCCGAAAAAGGCTTGCGGAACTCTCGCAAGACCGGTTTCAATGCGGCGCTTACCGAAGCAGACCGATCCCTGAACCAGGCCGATGAAGTGACGCTGGGCATCCAGTGCAGGCCCTTGGCAAAATCGGTCGCCAGTGCACGCAAGTGCTGTGTGTCGGGAACAGTTTCTGCCGCATCCGACAGCCGTTGCACTTCTGCGTTCACAATTTCTAAATGAGGGTTCTCGGGCATGGGATGTGGTTCCTATCGATAGCTGGCAGCCTGCAATTCGAACATTTCCGCGTAGCGGCCCCCCATACTTGCGAGCTGCTCATGACTGCCTTCTTCAGCAATTTTTCCGTTTTCAAGCACCACGATGCGGTCGGCCATGCGCACGGTGGAGAATCGGTGTGAGATAAACAGCGCCATCTTGCCCGCGGTGAGCTCGGCAAAGCGTTGAAAGACTTCGAACTCACTCCGGGCATCGAGGGCTGCCGTGGGTTCGTCCAGAATCAGCAGCTGGGCATCGCGAAGATAAGCTCGCGCCAAAGCGACTTTTTGCCATTCGCCGCCCGAAAGATCGACACCGCCCTCAAAACGCCGGCCAAGCATCTGCTCGTAGGAGGCAGGCAGCTTGCGAATGACTTCCTCCGCCAGGCTCTTTCTGGCAGCGTTCTCGAGTAAAGGGGTATTGCTCATCTCTTCGATCTTTCCGACGGCGAGGTTCTCGCGGGCAGTCATTTCATAGCGCATGAAATCCTGGAAAATCACGCCGATTTCCCGGTACAGGTCTTCGAGATCGTATTCGCGAAGATCGATGCCATCCAGCAGGATCTTTCCTTCGCTCGGATCATACAGCCGGGTAATCAGTTTTACGATGGTTGTCTTGCCCTGCCCGTTCTCGCCGATGAGCGCAACCCGCTCTCCGGGATGGAGGTGAAAGTTGAGGTGATCGAGAACTCGCCGCGTACTTCCTGGATAATGAAAGGAGACGTCGATGAATTCGAAGCCACGGACAATCGGACGCGGCGCTGGCAACGCGTTTGGCTTCGATTCGATGGTCGGCCGCATTTCGAAGAAGGCCAGCAGATCCGTAAGAAACAGCGCCTGGTCGGCAATGCTGGAGAGCGTCGAAAATATCTGCTGGATGTTGCTGCTCGCCTGCTGAATGGCACCCGCAAGAAAGGTCAGGGTGCCGATGCTGAGAGCGCCCAGCACTGTGCGCCAGATCACGTAGGCGTACGCGGAGTAGTAGCCCATGGTGCCGATCACCGAAAACACAGAACCCGCAATCAGCCGGCGGCGCGCCAGAGCGACGTTCTCGGTGTAGATGTCGTCGGAAAGTTTCGTGAAGCGCTGGCTCAAAAAATCCTTCAGGCCAAAAAGTTTCAGCTCCTTGGCCGCTTCCCGGCTTCCGCCCAAGACCCGCAGATAATCCAATTGCCGCCGCGCGGGTGTCTGGCGGAAGTTCTTGGCGTAGCCAAGGAACGCAAAGTGGCTCTCCCCGAGGAAGGCCGGAAGTACACCGGCGATCAGCAGCAGCATCAGCCACGGGGAGAAGATCATGATGGAGATGGACATGGAAACGGCGGTGATGACCTGCTGCACCAGTCGTCCTATCGACTGGATCATCCCCAGCCGGTCCGTCGCCTGAACCCGCGCTCGCTCCAGGCGGTCATAGAAAACCGGGTCCTCGTAGGCGATCAGATCCAGTTCTGACGCGTGCTTCATCACTTCTATGCTGATGTGACGCGTGTATTTGTCCGCAAATAGGGAATCCAGGTAGTCGATGATGCGGGTGAGGACTGTACTGAGCACCGCCAGCCCAAATTCTGCCACCACCAGCCACCAGAAGCGCGGCTGCACCGGCTGGTGCGTGGAGACCGAGTGGACGATCGCATCGATGATCAGCTTGGTGACAGCAAGCAGGGCAATGGGGAGCAGAGACGTGAACAGCCGGAAGACCAGGCCCAGCGTTACTACAAGCGGTCCAGACTGCCAGACGATTTTCAGAACTGGGGGCACGTTGCGAAGCGCGGCAACACGCTCGTGCCATCCAGTCCAGAAACTGTCCTGTGTCTTCATGCCGAAATCTCGACTACGGTGGCGCCTTCTAAAACATTGAAGAGAAAAATGAAGGCGATCGAGTTGGCTGCCCCAATCCCCTATTATCGCTCAAACGAGAGATGCGCCAATCGTCTTTACGGTTTGTTGGGCGACAGCTTCGGCCCAGCGTGCGGTCGTGTTCCGGCGAGCGGTGTTCGCTGGAGAAATGCGCGAATCCAGTGTTTTGCGATCCAGACTGTGCACGAGCCTGGATCCTAAGTAGTTCGTCCTAGGAAAAAAATCCTCTTTCGCCGAAAAAAGTGCGTGAGGGTACCAATCATGTATTCCGGCAGGAACTCACCTATTCCATAATGCGCAGTGAACCCCCTTTTAATTGTGGTTGCGCTGCCACTTTCATGAACTGGTCGAGACGTGAATTTTTACGCACGTGTCTGTCCGGATCGATCGCTCTCCCCCTGGCCGGAGGTGGCATCGCCGCGGACCTCACGTCGCTGCTCCATCTTCCCCGCGATCCTGACAATTCGGTGCTGCTCGAAAACATTGAAAGGGTCTCGTTTGACTACTTCTGGAATGAGGCGAATCCGGGTACCGGACTGGTCAAGGACCGCGCCCGCGCTGACGGTGCAGACACCCGGCGTATTGGCAGTATCGCCGCTACCGGTTTCGGGCTTACCGCTCTCTGCATTGGCGATCGCCGCGGATTTGCTTCGCGGCAGCAAATCCGGGCTCGCGTTCGCGGCACGCTGAAATTCCTCGCCCTACAAGCTCCCCAGGTCTATGGTTTTCTCTATCATTTTGTTGATGTAGGAACCGGAGCACGCCACGGGCACTCAGAAGTCTCGCCGATCGACATGGCGATCCTGCTGTGCGGAGTGCTTACGTGCCGCCAGTACTTCGAAGATCCCCAAATTCAGGATTATGCGGCCAAAATCTATAACCGGGTAGATTGGCCGTGGGCACTGAATGGCGGTGACACCTTCGCCCTTGCCTGGACTCCTGAGCGCGGCTTCAACCATCTTCGCTGGAACAAGTACAACGAATGCATGATGCTGTACCTTCTCGCGATGGGCTCTCCGACTCACCCGATTGCCGCGAGTTCCTGGAACTTGATCCGGCGGCCGTGGGTGCAATACGAGAACTATCGCTTTATCGCAGGATCGTCACCACTCTTCGTTCACCAGTTCTCTCATGCTTGGTTCGACTTCCGCGAAAAGCGCGACGCCTATACGAACTACTTCGAAAATTCCGTGATGGCATCCCGCGCTCACCGCAAATTCTGTCAGCGCTTGGCCGCAAAGTTCCCCTGCTACTCGAAAGACGTGTGGGGTATTACCGCGTCGGATTCTATCGGTGGCTATGTCGCCTGGGGAGGACCTCCGATTCAGGGTCCTATCGACGGCACCATCGTGCCCGCCGCGGCTGCCGGTTCATTGCCATTTGTACCGGAGGAGTCCTTGGCTGTGCTTCACCGGCTGCGCAGCCAATATGGCCGACGGATCTGGAAGCGATACGGGTTTGTAGACGCTTTCAACCCTCTCACAGGCTGGATCAGCCCTGATGTAGTCGGCATCGACGTGGGCATCACCATGCTCATGGCGGAGAACGCGCGTACACAGCTGGTGTGGGATACCTTCATGCAGAACTCTGAAATCAACGCCGCCATGGAGAGGGCTGGATTTCATGCCCAGCCGGACCGCGTACCTATGCTGGCCAGTCATGCTCCGATCCCGGAAGTGCCGGAGCACTCAGGGGCGGCATTGCCGTCGCGCGGCAAAAGTCAATATTAATTATGCCTTGGCATAGCGCTCGCTATTTGGTTTCGATCCGCTGAGCGCGAAAAACAGAATGTACAAATAACAGACCGCAGCCAGAATCAGCGCGCGATGAAGGCCTTGACCCCAGATCGCGCCTCCATAAGATTGCGCATTAATCAGATCCGCAACTTTTCCCACGATCCAGGGGATGATCGCCCCACCCACAATCGCCATGATCATGATGCCGGAACCATCTCCCGTGAGGGGCCCCAGTTCGGCCACTCCGAGAGTGAAAATGCTGGGAAACATGATGGAGTTGAACAGTCCGACCAGGAGAATTGACCACATCGCCACCGGACCCGAACTCAGAACCGAGATTGTGACCAGTAAGGCAGCCATGACGGCGCAGAGTCCCAACAAGTAGCCAGTTTTCACTTTTTGCAGAATCGCCGATCCGATGAATCGGCCGATCATCGCGCCGAGCCAATATAGGGAAATGTATTTCGCCGCCGAGACTAGCGCTTCCTGGTAGCGCAGCGTGGCATCAGGAACGCTGCTGCTCGAAACGAAACCCCCAATGTTATCGAGAGCCAGGTAATTCGCGATCGAGCTTCCGATCGCCACTTCCGCGCCGACATAAACAAAAATAGCGATGGCGCCAAAGACAAGATTCGGGTGCTTCCATATCGAATCATTTACCTTCTGGCCGATGTGATGTTCTGCCGATGCAATCTTCGGCAACTTGGCCAATCCGATCGCCACCGCCAGGAGTACCAGGGTGACCGCCAGTCCGACGTAGGGCTTGATCACCGAGGCCGCTTGTTCGACCGGAGTCTGAGCGGCAGTGACTGCCGCCGAAGCCAGAATGAGATGAGCGCCAATCCAGGGCGCGACAACGGTCCCCAAGGAGTTGAAGGCTTGCGTAAGATTTAGGCGGCTCGAAGCTGTTTCCGGCTTCCCGAGCACCGTCACATAAGGGTTAGCCGCCACCTGCAGCACCGTAATGCCGGCGGCGAGCACAATCAATGCAGCCAGGAAAAGTCCAAAGGAGGGGCCTTTCGCGGCAGGCACAAATAAAAATGCTCCCGCACCCATGGTCAGCAAACCCACGACCATGGCTCTCTGATAGCCCAACCAATCGATAATTTTGGCACCGGGAATGGAAAAAACGAAGTAGGCCGAAAAAAATGCGGTCTGCACCAACATGCTGACTGCCAGCTTGATACTGAATACGTGCTGGAAGTGGGGAATCAGGACGTCATTCAGCGCAGTCAGCGAACCCCACATAAAAAATAGCGTAGTGACTACGGCCAGGGCGGGCCGGTAATTTGCAGCCGTTCCCGTACTCGTTGTGGCCGGACCGTTTGCGTTGGCAATCGCCATGAATTTACGACCTCCCAAACCAGAAAAACGATTTTCTAAGATGAATCTGATGCCCAGTATCGCATTTTTTGCCGGTCGCCACGAAGCTGAACTTCACCTGAGTTCCCACTACATCAGCTAATTGCGAGTTTTTTCTGCATGGCCTCAAGCGAAATCCCCTTGGTCTCCGGGTATACGAACCAAACCACAATAAACTGCAATACCATCATTAAAGAAAAGAATACAAAGGGATAGCCTCCGGAAGCCGCCGCCATCAGTGGGAACAAGCCTGAAATAAGCGCGTTCATAAACCAATGCGAAAAACTCCCCAGGCTCTGGCCCTTTGCCCTCACCGTATTAGGAAATACCTCGGAGATGTAAACCCAGATCACGGCGCCCTGCGAGAAAGCAAAGAACGCGATGTACCCGATCAGGAGCCACAGGAGATAGTTCTCGTGCTTAGCGGTGAAGAACACCATGGCAACACCCGCAAGGCAGACTGCCGTGCCAACCGAACCGATCAGCAGCAGCGTCTTGCGCCCAATTCTGTCAATGACGGACATGGCCAGCATGGTAAAAATCAGGTTGGTCGCGCCCACAGCTACGGCCTGCAGGTTGCCAGAGACCTTGCTGAATCCCGCACGAGCAAAGATGTCATTCAAATAATAGAGAATGGCATTGATCCCGGCGAGCTGGTTGAACATCCCGATACTGACCGCAAGAAAAATAGGAAAAAGATACTTACGCGAAAAGAGCTTTTCCGCGGCTTGCGACTGCTCAAGGTGCACGGACTCGGCTATTTCCTGCAACTCTTGCTCGTAGTTTTGTTCGCCGGTCAGCTGCAGGACGCCCCGCGCCTCCTCCATTCGGCCCCGTTTCACCAACCACCGTGGACTTCGCGGAATAGTGAACAGCATGACGAAAAATAGCGCGGCGGGAATCGCCGTGACTCCCAATTCATAGCGCCATTCAGCGAGGCCGAACTTGCCCAACCCGATCAGGTAATTGGAAAAATAAGCCAGCAGAATTCCCAGCACGACGTTGAACTGGAAGAATCCGACCAGCCGTCCTCGCAACTTTGCCGGAGCAATTTCTGCAATGTACATGGGCCCCAGAACTGACGATCCGCCAATGCCAATCCCGCCAATGACACGAAAAAACACCAGCATGTCCCAATTCAAAGCGAAGGCGCACCCCAGCGCCGATATGAAATAAAGGACTGCCATCAGGCGCAGACTGTCTCGTCGCCCAATTTTCTCCCCGGGCAAGCCCGCCAGCATTGCTCCCAGAATGGTCCCCCAGAGGGCGCTGGCTACGGTGGTTCCAAGCGATGTAGGCGAAAGGGAGTAAGTCTCGGTGAGTGTGCTAGTCGTGCCTGAGATCACGGCCGTATCAAAGCCGAAGAGAAGACCTCCGAGTGCTCCCACGACCGTGCTCTTAGCCAGATGCGAATTGAGCCGCATGGCGAGCTAGGGTATCAGTTCCCGGTAAGAGGGCCCATGATTTTCGCCCGTCCGCGTCATTTTTGTATTGAGAGTGAAGCTGGGGCCACAGTGGGTGCCGCCTTCAGCGCATTCAAGTCGCGTTGCGTATCCCTGAGGGCGCGCCCTTTCACGTTTTCCTCGATCGGTCCGCTCGCGAAGTAGTCCACGATATTCGCTTTGAGATCAGGCGTCAGGTGGTGAAAGTGGTCGCGATATAGGCGGCGCACCAGTCCCGCGTAGGTCCTGTCCGCGAGCTTATAAGTGCCCGCCCGGCTCGGGCCGCCCGTATCGAGATTGCGATTTTCGAAATGCAGACTCGGTGAAATCGCCTCCTGGGCAGCAGGCTGATTTGCACGATCGTTGCTGGATGCATTTTCCTGATTTTCTGCACCTTCAGCTCCCGAGTCATGCTTGTCCGTACTGGCCATGAATCGCTCGCTTCGTTTTAACCCTTCGCCTCCTTTGCCGCTCTGCGGGAGATCAGTGGAGTTAGTGTCGGCCACGCGCATCTCATGGGTGTCGACCTCGTGAACCAGCTGGATGTAATCATTCACGACGTTGTTCATGCTCTTGAAATACCGGTCCTCGGTTTGCGGTGTGGGATCCTTGTACTTGAGCGCTTTGAAGGGACCGAATTTCGGAATCAGTTTAAGAAGAAAGGCAATGAGCCGGGCGAAAAAACCGGGCTTTTGGTACTTCGCCCCGAATTCTTTTTCGTAATCGGCTCGTGAAAGGTGGTAAAGGAATTCGGACCGTGCCTTGTCGCGCTTTTCGTGCGGAACATCAGGCTTCCGACTAGCCAGTGCGACCTGGGTCATCTCCGGAATGACGCGGCTAACCCCAAATCTGAAGGTCTCTATACTCAGATCATCGACTGGAAGAAGATCATCTAATTTGATCCCGTACGTGTCCAGAAACGCGCGCTCGAGCAGGTCCTCCGACACCTGAAAACCTATAAAATCGTGGTACTGCTTCGAGATGTACCGCCTTTTGGCAACTTGCAACACATCGAAGCTGAACTCTGTTTTTAGATGAGCTTCGGGATCGTCTTCATACGTGACCATGTTGCCGTACCTGTCCCGGAGCTTGGGGTATTCGATGGCAACACCGGCGTTGACGGCGGGATGGCCAGCGCAGTCGGCGATATAGTGGCTGAGCGCACCCAAAGCGAAGGCGAATTCGTTAATACTCCGGGAATCGCGAAGCATCCAGGAAACAAAATCTCCGCTGCGAACGTAGTGCAGCATGTTCGTGAATTCATGATTGCCGAATGGGTAATACCCGAGATCCTGGATGACCGACCCGCCATAGGCGTACGCGTGTGCGTCTTTCACCTGCTCGGCAGTGGCGGATGGAAACCGCTGCACCAGCGCCGGTCGTATGACCACTTCCCACGACATATCAATCAGTTCCTCATGAGAAAGCACGCCATACGCGAATGCCGTGGAGGGCAGAAGGGCGGAGCATAGCAACAGGATGGTTGGCAGAACTCGCATGTGCCTCGATGAGATGCGCCCTGGCCAGTGTCAGTTCTCCTCAGACATGTCGGCGCGGTAAACTGACTGAATCGACGCCACTGCCTGATCATTTCTCCTCAGGGAACGTTTCCGGTGGCCAAGGGACATTATCGTGGAAGTACGAGTTTTGTTCTTCGGGATTTTGAAAGATGTCGTGGGCCGCGACGTCGAAACCTTGCATTTGGAACAGGGCTCTACCCTGGCCGATGTTTTGGCGCATTACGAACGTATGCCTGGCATGAGGAATCTACTTTCCTCTCTGGCCGTGTCCATTAACTACGAGTACGCCGGACCGGAGGCAACGCTGAATGCGCAGGACGAGATTGCCCTGTTGCCCCCTGTTAGCGGGGGAGCGGCAGATCTCGCGCAGGACACGTCGGCACGTCGCCAAGAACATGAGGCACCCGGTCAATGCGCGATCGTGCGCCTGCCAATCGAGACCAATAGCATTTTGACGCGAATGAAGGCGGCCGAAGACGGCGCCGCGGTCGTTTTCGAGGGAATTGTTCGAAACCATACGCGAGGACGTCGCACGCTGTATCTCGAGTACGAAGCCTACGAGCCCATGGCGTTGAAGCAGATGCAAGAACTTTCGACTCACGCTTTACAGCAGTTGAAGATCCGAGATCTGGCAATCGTCCACCGCCTGGGGCGGCTCGAGATTGGAGAAACCAGCGTTCTGATTGTAGTGACGTCGGCCCATCGGGGACCCGCGTTCGAAGCTTGCCGCTGGGTCATAGACACCCTGAAGCGCACGGTTCCGATCTGGAAAAAGGAATACTTCGAGGATGGAGCGGTATGGGCCGATGGGGAATCGTTCCCCCCGGAAATTGTTCCGGCTCAGGGCACTGCAGCTATAAAGCCGGCATCTAAATGATGCAGCACTTATGAAAGTTATCTGTCTGCTGGTGCTGCTCGGCGCAACTCTTCAGGCCATACCGGCCCGGGGGCAAGAATCCGAAGAGACCCTCAAGGTAGACGTAAAGCTGGTTAATGTGTTCGTGACTGTCACCGACGAACACGGAGCACCTATTGCCAACCTGAAAAAAGACAATTTTGATCTGTTGGAAGACGGCAAACCGCAAAAAATTTCGGTTTTCGCCAAAGAGTCTGCTCTCCCGCTGTCCATCATTCTCGCCATTGATACCAGCTTGAGTACTCGCAAGGATCTGCCCCTGGAATTAGCGTCGGCGCGGCGCTTCGCGCACGCAATTCTGCGTCCGGTAGACGGGCTTGCCGTCTACAAGTTCAGCGAGACGGTGGACGAGGTTGTGGCTTTCACCCCGGATTTAAAGATGATCGATCGCGGCATTGACCGGATCCGAAACGGGGCAGCGACCGCTCTTTACGATGCCCTATTTCTTGGATCGCGAGCTTTGGAGAGACGACAAGGACGAAAGGCAATGGTGGTAATTACTGATGGCGGAGACACGGTCAGCAAGACTGACTACAAAGAGGCGCTGCGTGCTGCGGAAGAAGCCGAAGCCACGGTCTACAGCATCATTGTCGTCCCGGTCGAGGCCAGCGCGGGGCGCGATACCGGCGGCGAGCATGCTCTCATGCAGATTTCCAGCGATACCGGCGGAAAATATTTTTATGCAAGCTCCCTGCCCCAGCTTGACGATGCCTTCCGGCAAATCAGTGATGAACTCCGCACGCAATACCTGCTGGCATACTACCCCTCCCAGCGCTTTTCCGATTCCGATTTCCGCCGGATCGAGGTGAAGCTGACAGGAACCGACGCCGGTCGCGTAAAAGTGCGCCATCGCGCCGGCTATTACACCTCGAAATCGCCCTGGTAATCCGATCATAGCCTCCGATCTCAGTTCCTGCGGGTACCCGACTCTGGATCTCGGCGAACGCAATTGCCTCATGTCTTCGAATGCGTGCAGCAAAGTTCCGAGGTGACCACGGATTGGGTCATTCTAGTAAGATGATTGATCCAGAATCCCTTGGCATACATTTTTGTGGCGTGGCGGCGCATTACCTCAGCCGGTAGTGCGAAAGGAAGGTAACTACGTTGAATCTTGGTTCTCCGCGGTATCGAAGTGGCTTTGGATCTGCGTCCTTATTTGCAATCATAATTTTAAATTTAGCGGTGGCATTGGGTATTCCTTCTTCTCTGGCCTGGGGTCAAGCACCTCAGGAGCAGAGCAGCCTGACCCCCAGCTCTGGGAATGTTGCGGGCAAGGTAACCGACGATGCAGGTTTGCCCATCCGAAACGCTCTGGTATCCATTCGCAGCCGTGCTACCCAGACCAGCATCAGTGCGAGAACCGACAGCAAGGGCGAATACACCTCTGAACAGGTGCCTTCGGGAACCTATGCGGTTCGGGTCGAATCGCCCAACTATCAGACTGTCGATGTGAGCGTGAACATCCCGGGCGGAGGCACAGCGCGAGCGGATGCGCGGCTGCTGCCCATCAACCCGGGAACACCGAGCGCGAAGAGCACATCGCACGCCAGCGAGTTCGATTCTCTGCCGATTAACGGGCGCAACTTTCTCGACATAACGCAAACCTTGCCGGCCGTCCAGGTCGTGGATGGCGCAGCGCTGGGCGCTGCAAAAACCGGATTGTTCGATCTCTCGATCAACGACCGCGCGGGACGTACCACACACCTGCAGCTGGATGGCACTGACATCATCGACGAAACCCATGGTTCCACGACCCAGAATCTCGCGGCTAGCGGCATCAGCGAGATCGCCGTTACCCGCGCTTTGCAAGACTTGTCCACGCCTCGAAGCGGGGCTGGAACCGTGGACGTGATCACTCGATCCGGCAGCAACGACGTGCACGGCAGCGGATTCTTCGACTACCGTAACAAGGGTGCGGGATTCGCCAACTTCCCCGGTGGCAAGTCCTTCCCCTTTGACCGCAGCCAGTTCGGCGGCTCCGTCGGTGGCGCTTTAAGGAAAGATAGGGCGTTCTTCTTCATCGGGGCTGAGCACGTGCGACAGAACGGCGATAATCCTGTCGCGCTCACGTTTCCCTTCAACCTTCTCTCCGGAGGTTACAAAGCGCCGTATCGTGATACGAATGTTGTCGGCCGATTAGATGGGCGACTCAGACCGTACATGAAGTTGTTTTATCGGGGCAGCTACGACACTGCCAATGATGTTTGGTCGATTTCCAACTTCTCACCGTACCGCACCGAGAACATTGGACAGAATCACACGGTTGGTCTCGACTTCGCGCATGGTGTTTACAGCCACAGCGTGCGGTTCGCATATCTGCGGTACTCCAACAGCCTGACCCAGCAGACTGAAGTTGGATCAATCTTCAATCCGCTGCCGGGCATGAATGTTTCTGTCGGCCAGTTGCAAACCGGTCCCAGCACCGCGGCTCCCACAAAAACGCTGCAAAGCAATGAGCAGATTCGGTACGACGGCATACGCCCCTGGCGCAATCATAGCTTTCGTTTCGGTGGAGCATTCAATCGCATCAGCACAGGTGGTTTTTATGCCCAAGGCGCTGGGGGTGCAACTATCAGCGGTTCTCCCACACTGGCCAATGTTCAGGCCCTTCTTGGAAGCGCGACTGCGCCATTTGGTGTGCTCATAGCCGGCGATCCGGCGGGACCGGCGGACAACCCGCTGAACTATGCGCTCACTGGAATCACTCTATACAGTGGCCGTCAGTTCACCAGCGAGCAATCTGCTTTCGGCTATCCCGGCGGCGGTTTTTTTGATAATCGTATTGATGCGTACCTGGGGGATGCCTGGAAAGTATTCCCAAATCTCACGATCAGTGGCGGCGTTCATTATGTCCGCGACACTGGCCGCACGGATAGCGATGTTGCGCCAGTCACATGCGCGCAAGTCAATCGCGCCCTGTTTCCCAATCCACCCTGTTTCGGCAACACTCTGCTGCTCGATCAATTCGGCAATATTCCCGGGCTCGGTGTTCGAGTGCAGCAGCCGAATACCGACATTTCGCCCCAGGTGGGACTGGCGTGGGACCCGGGCCGCAATGGCAAAACGGTAGTGCGTTTGGGCGCAGGCCTCTACTACGACGACAACCTGTTCAACAACGTCCTTTTCGACCGGAGAGTGCGCCTCGCTCAAGGTCAGTTTGCGGGTAGAGCGAACCTATGCCCAAGCGGTTCCCTGCTTTTTCCCAACGGCTCAGTCGTAAGTTCCGTCGACGGACTGGATATTGCGAGCCAGATTTGCGGGCAGCCTATCGGCAACGTTGCGCATGCCGTTTCCGATTTGCAAGCAGCTTACCTGTTGGCAGGCCGCTCGGGTACTTTTAATCCTTACTTCGTAGGAAATACTCTCAGCACGATGTCGAGCGTGCTCGCGCCGAAGTACAAGAGCCCACAAGTTGTCCAGATTAATGCCGGAATAGAACGGAAGATTGGCCGCAATGGCGCCTTCTCACTCGATTACGTACGCGAGATTGGAACCCATTTCCTGCTGGGTTCAGATACAAATTTGGTGGGCAGCGCAGTCAACATCAATGTAAATGCAGCGTTGGCCGCAATCAACGCGACGCTCGCCTCTAATCCGCTCAGTAGCGGCGTGTGCGCACCAGCGACGAGCGCCGGCAGCAGTTCCCTGACGGCCGTGAATTGCTACCTGAGTCACGTGGCGAACGCGAACATCACGGATTTTGCGCGGCACGGGCTCGATTCGGGCAACACCTACTGCGGCGGATACGCCTGTTCCCTCTTTGGAAAGTCGGCGGCGTTCGCCGGCAAGAACCCCGCCGTGGGGTCGAACGTGATGTACTTCCCCATTGGTCGGTCGAGCTACAACGCCATCCAGATAGGATTGCGAAATGGAGTGGACAACCCATTCCGCCGCGTCCGGCGCATGGATCTTCTCTTTTCCTACACGTGGTCTCGCTATAAGGACAACGTGCCGATCGGTTCGGACGGGCAATTGGCGGGTCAGGACGTTCTATCGCCGGCACAGGATTTCTTGAGCAGCACGCGGTTTTTCGGACCGTCGAGCCTGGACCGTACTCACCAGGTCACAATCGCACCCGTGTTCGAACTCCCGCGAGGACTTTTGCTGAGTTTCATCACCCATCTCGCCTCCCCACTTCCCACGACGCTCTACCTGCCGCAAGCAGGCGCGGGCGGCACTCCAGGAGAAATCTTCCGCTCGGATGTAACCGGTGATGGCACAAGCGGCGATGTAGCGCCGGGCTCGCATGCGGGTGACTATGGGCGCGGCATCTCCGACCTGGCCAAGTTCATCCGAAATTATGACAACGTGTTCGCCAGCCAATTGACGCCTGCCGGCGGACAACTGGTCACCTCGAATTTGTTCGACACCGCACAACTTGTCGCCCTCGGAGCGACAACTCCCATTATCCAGACGCCGCCCGCGAACGCGGTTCGTCCAACATGGCTCAAGACTCTCGACCTGCGCCTGGCCTTTCCCATCCATATTGGAGATGACATCCTGATCGAGCCCAGGGTTTCCGCATACAACGTGCTAAACCTGGCAAATTACAATTCACCATTGCTTCCTTTGAGTGGCGTTCTCGATTCCTCGCCCGGACGCTCCGTCAATAACACGACCAGTAACTGCGGAATCGTCGTAGGCATCTGCACCGCTCAGGCAAATCGCATCGGCCCGGGCTCGGGCGTTTATTCGCAGGCCGCTCCACGACAACTGGAGTTTGGCCTCAGGGTAAGCTTCTAGCTAACCTTTACGTAGATGCAAGGCGTAGATCCAGCGACAAACCCCTGCAGTAGACTAATTCCAGGTCGACCGGATTATCCACAGCAGGGGAGGCCAAGGTGACCCGAAATACTCTTCTACGTGGCTCATTGCTACCGCTGATTTTTGCAGCTCTGCTCTCAGCGCAATCACGTTTTCCCCGTCCACCGCAATCGGCCGAGCGGACCGGCATTCCTCATGCCGACAAGCCGCCCGCAGCAGCGCCCTCCGCCCGCATCGACTTTGTTCAACTGCAACGGGAAGCCCGCGAAATGTCGGATCTGGCGCAAACCATTCCCAATGACATCTCTCAAGTCAATCAAGGTCTTATGCCGAAGGACACTTTAGATAAGCTGAAGCGCATTGAGAAGCTTTCGAAACACATGCGAGGGGAACTGAATCCCTAAGAAGGTCTCCGGCTTGGCCCGTGTAAAATGCCAAGCATGCCTTTCCACATGCAAAATAATTCAAACGCGATGCGCAGAGGGAAAACGCCCCCGCCAGAGGACACATTTGAAGAGGCGGCGTACCTGAAAAACTTAGGGGACAAGCAAAAGCCGGTGAGCCTCAAGCTGCTTGACGGCGAAGTCGTGCGCGGCTGGATTGAGTACTACGATAAGAACATGGTCCGCCTCACTCGCGAGGACGGTCCAAATCTCTTCATTTTCAAACACGAGATCATGTACATCGCGGAAGATGGCGGCAGGAGAAAGTAGTACGGAGTGCCGCTAAGCATTCGCGCCTGAGTACGTGATTTCCGGGGCATTCTTGTTTTTCTGCCTTTCCGCTTTCGACAGCAGACTTCACGACCATGCATTCTAAGAGCCAATTCGTACCCGCCATGATGGACATCGCACGAGAAGCGGGCGCACTCCTTATGGGACACTTCCGGGCTCATCTTAAAGTCGAATACAAGGGCGAGGCCGATCTGGTCACGATCGCGGATCGTCAGTCCGAGGCGCTCATCCTCAAACACATTCGCTCACGCTGGCCGGACCATAATGTACTGGGCGAAGAGGGAGCGCGCATTGAGCTTGGGGGCGACTACCGGTGGTATGTGGATCCGCTGGATGGCACCACGAATTTCGCGCACGGCTTCCCCGTCTTTTGCGTCTCATTAGCTCTCGAGCACAAAGGGCGTCGGGTGGCGGGCGTTATTTACGATCCCACGCGTGACGAGATGTTCGCCGCTGAAACAGGCAGCGGGGCTTACCTCAATGAAACTCGCATTCAGGTTTCAGAGACCGCGCGCCTGGACGGGTGTTTGACCGCAACCGGCTTTCCCAGCCACAAGCGCCACAAGAACCCAAACATTTTCTTCTATCACCAGATCACGCTCAAAACACACGGCGTGCGCCGAGCCGGGTCGGCAGCCCTGGACTTATGCTGCGTTGCCTCGGGACGTTTCGATGCGTTCTGGGAATTCAATCTCAACCCTTGGGATACCGCCGCCGGGGTTTTGATTATTGAGGAAGCGGGGGGGCGGGTCACCCGGTTCGATGGTTCCCCGTTTCAGATCGACAGCCGCGAAACTCTTGCCACGAACGGCCTGGTGCACGAGGCCTTGATGCACGAATTCGCTGAAGTGATGGGCGGTCGCGGCCTGGTGCCCCTTCCCGATCCCCGCGAGTACGTCAAATAAGCGGTCCCGCCGCCGCAGAATCCTTGCCTCCAAAGTTGTGCAAAGTCTTGCTCTCGACTGCGTTCGTGCGCCGCAAAGGCCAGCATTTCAGCCGCTCCACGTTGGTCACGCAGTTGCATGTATCCGATGAGGGCCTGTACGGGACGGCGATAGCACGTTCCGGCTGGCCTGGTTTACTCGGAGCACGCCCATGAGAAAGATCGTATTTTTGGCCTGTCTTTTCTGTGGTACTGCGGCATTTGCACAAAATGCCGCCGTATTGACCTCGTCGCCTATGGTTTCTGTTTACAGTCCCTACGAGCACCGCCAGGGCGCCTCCCGCAAGGACATGGCGGACTTCCAGAACCTGCGCGGCAGCAATGGCTACCGCATCGAGCATGGCGAGCGGCCTCTGTGGGAATTCGCTATACCTTCGCATGAGTTGCCGTTAGGGGATGTCGCGCGCATGTACCGACAGGAACATGCGACCATGAAGAAGGCTGAGTTTCACCGGGAAAATTAGTCCCTGGACCTATCCTTCCGCACTTGGCAGGGATCTGCTCTCCATTCCGGAGGCAGATTCCTGGCACGCCCGTCACAGTGGTCCGCCTACGCTGCTGCAAATACCAAACCGGTTTAGAATAGATTTTGAGGATGGCAGGCGAGAGTAGATCGTGTGCCAGAAGACCTTTCCCAGGATCAGACCGTGATCGATTCACTCAGGCAGCGCAAGATTGAAAAGCGGCCGGACCGCGTCCGGTTGCAAGGGCGGATCCTTTTCTTGACCGAAGACCCGGATCTGATCAAGCGGCAACTTTCGGGCGAGGACCTGCCCTGGGACACGAAGAATCCCGCCAACAACCCCAAGCTGCGGGATGACATTTCAACCGACGAAATCACCCCCGCCCACTACTGCTTCTACTTCGACCAGACGCTTGGCGAAATTCCCTACCTCGGGTTGAAATGCGGTGGTGTTACTCCCATCGGCCGTGGTGAAGTTAAAAGGGGAGGCTTCGTCTGCGCGGTGAGCGGCAAGCGCCGTGGCAAGGGATCCAGCCGCGAGCAATCTCCTTATGCGGAGATGAGCGCCGGAATCCAGGTGGTCATCGCCGAAAATATTGAGCGCATCTACAAACAGAATTGTCAGAACCTGGGCCTCCTGACTTCCACGAATTTTTCCTTGATCGACAAAATCCGCGCCGGCGAGGAGATCGCGCTCAACGAGTTCATGGTGGGCGAGGATCAGATCACAAAGCAGGTGATCGAGTACGGCGGGCTGTTTCCGTTCAACGTCGCGCGCCTGCAGAACAAGGTTTCACTGCCCCCGATCGAGACCGGAAGTCGGCCCATGACCATCACCGAAAAGATTTTTGCAAAACATATGCTTCGGCCGGATGGCGGAATTGGCGTCCCCGCGGTGAAGCCGGGCGATACAGGTTTCACGCGCGTGGACCTGCGCTTCAGCCATGAGTATGTCACTCCCATGGCGGCCATCTTCTTCGAACACTTCGTTGGCAAAGACGCACAGGTGAACGACGCCTCAACTATCCGCTTCTTCCGCGATCACCTGACCTTTCTCGACGAAGTAATCTCCGAAGAAAAAAAGAAAATTGGCCTGCTTGATCTCGCAACCCAACTCAAGCTCAAACAGGAAGATTTCGCCAACAAGCAAGGCATCAAGCTCCATGGCGAATTAAAGGATCGGAAGGGTTCCGAGGGAATTTGCCACTCGGTGATGCTCGAGTCCTACGCCCTCCCCGGACAGGTGAATGTGGGCTCCGACTCCCATACGCCACACGTCGGAGCCATGGGGTGTGTAGCTTTCGGGATCGGCACCACCGACGTCTTCAATTCCTGGATCACTAAGGATGTGCGGGTGAAGATCCCAGAGTCCGTTCGAGTGACTATTCGTGGCAAAAAGCAGCCCAATGTGACCGCGAAAGATTTCATCCTCAAAATTCTTTCCTTGGAGTACGTCCGTTCCGGAAAAGCGCTCGCAAAAGTAATGGAATACGCGGGCGACGCCGTCGAGGCGCTTAGTGTGGACGAGCGTGCCACCATGACCAATATGGCCGCTGAGATCGGCGGCTTTACGGGCATTGTCGCTCCTGATGAGAAAGTCGTGGATTTCCTGGTGGAGCGTCGGGGCGTGAATCGGGATGCCGCGGCAAAAATGATTGAGGGTCTGCACAGCGACCGCGACGCCGAATACGCCGACGTCATTGAACTGGACGCGGCCGAAATCACGCCAATGGTGGCCACACCTGGCGATCCCGGAAACGGCAAATACATCCGCGACCTGAACACACCGGTGCCGGTCGAAATTGCCTATGGCGGCACCTGCACGGCCGGCAAGAATGAGGACATGGATATGTACGCCGCCGTGCTTGCGGACGCTCTCCGGCACGGAAAGCGCGTATCGCCTTCAGTCCAGTTCTACATCCAGTTCGGATCGCAAGACACGCGCGAATACTGCATGCGCAAAGGATATCTGGACATCTTTCACAAAGCTGGCGCCCATGTCATTGAGCCCAGTTGTGGGGCTTGCATCAACGCCGGGCCCGGCGTCTCCACCCGTCCCGACCAGATTGTAATCAGTGCTCAAAACCGCAACTTCCCGGGCCGGAGCGGCCCCGGCCAGATGTACCTGGCCTCGCCCTACACGGTCGCGGCCAGTGCAGTCGCCGGCTACATCGTGGAGTACCAAGCTCGAGAAGAGTTGGTGTCGGTGTAGAGCCGTTCCACAAAGTGCGCTATCCTGTACGCAAACAGGCATTCTTGCTAAAATGTGCGGTTCCGAAATGCCCCGCCGCAATGCTGAGGAGCCAGGGGAACTCCAGGAGACAACATTCTTATGGCTTACGTGATCGCAGAACCTTGTATTGGAACAAAGGACACAGCGTGTGTCGATGCTTGCCCCGTGGATTGCATTCATCCCAAGAAGGACGAAGAGGCACATGCTGCCGAAGAGATGCTCTACATCGACCCGGTGGAGTGCATCGACTGCGGTGCCTGCGTTCCCGTGTGCCCGGTATCGGCCATTTTCGCCCTCGACGATCTGCCGGAGAAGTGGAAGGCGTTTACCGAGCGCAACGCACAGTACTACGGGCGCTAGGCCCGCCCCGTGATAGATTCCTGCAGGCGCACACTTGTGTGAACGGTGTGCGCTTCGCTTTTGCGGCGGCAACTCGTCACCTCAACGAAGGAATGAGAGCCATTGCAGGATGCGCTGGTCGGCCTCACGAAAATCATTCGCCCGTCTGTCCGCCGCCTTTCCATCTCTGTTCCCCTCCATTACAATCGAAGCTTAATCCACCGCATGCGGTGTTCGTAGTGTCACCACGGGCTTCCGGCAGGGAGTGGCGGGTTCCATGGCGCTGAAGGAGTCGGAGGCGATAGTCCTGCGTACTTATCCCTTGCGCGAGGCAGACCTGCTGGTAACGCTGTTCACCCGGATGGAAGGCAAGGTTCGCGGGGTGGCGCGTTCGGCCAAAAAGTCGAAGCGCAGGTTTGGTGGAGCATTGGAGCCGCTTACCTACGTTCGGGCCTTCTATCAAGATCGCGAGCGGCAGGAACTGACGCGCCTGAATTCGTGCGAAGTGATTAACTCGCCTCTGGCCACGGGCGTGACGTACGCGCGGGCCATTGCGCTCGGGCATGTCGCTGAATTGCTCGATGAACTGCTGCCCGACCACGAGGCGAACGACGCCATTTTCCGCCTGACATTGGCGGTGCTGGCTTGTCTGGAGGGGCCTGACATCTGGATGCCGGTGACCTACTTCGAGCTTTGGATGACGCGTTTGGTAGGGTTTCTGCCGGAATTATCGGAGTGCATGGTTTGCGGCCGCGCTCTGAACGGCAGCCGCGCCTTTTTTCACGTCCTGACGGACGGGCTCATGTGCCTCGATGACAAGCGGCTGGCGTCCTCCGAGATCTCGGCAGAGTCGCGTAGCTTGGCAGCGCAGATGTTCCGCACTCCGGTCGAGAAGTTTTCCCATGACGGTTGGGCCAAGGCTCGTGGCGCGGATCTGCGAAAATTTCTGCTGCAAACACTCGAACGCCATATCGAGAAGAAGTTGGTAACCGCGGGAATGCTGGACAGGATCAACGCTTAGCCTTGCTTTTTAAGTGTCCCGAAAGGATCGGCCTGCTGAGTACCGATTCCTGAGCACTCGCTCCATAAAGACAGACGCGTGACCTCATCTAACTTCAATCCGCCAACATTCCAGGAACTCATTCTCAAGCTGCAGACATTCTGGGCTGAGCGCGGTTGTGTGCTGCAGCAGCCCTACGATGTCGAAGTAGGCGCCGGCACGATGGCCCCGGAAACCTTTCTGCGGGTGCTCGGGCCGCAACCGTATAAGGTCGCGTATCTCCAGCCCTCGCGCCGACCTGCCGACGGTCGTTACGGCGAGAACCCCAATCGCCTGTTCAAACACACGCAGTTGCAGGTCATTCTGAAGCCTCCGCCGGAAAACGTACAGGATCTCTACCTGCAATCGTTGGGCGCGATCGGGATCGAATTGCGGCAGCATGACGTCAAATTCGAAGAAGATAACTGGGAATCGCCCACACTGGGAGCCTGGGGCATCGGCTGGCAGGTGATGCTCGATGGCCTGGAGGTCACGCAATTCACATATTTCCAGCAATGCGGAGGTATCGACCTGTTTCCCATCTCCGCGGAACTCACCTATGGCCTCGAACGGATAGCGGCGTTCCTGCAGGATGTGGACTCAATCTACGATATTGTCTGGGCTCGCGATCCGGAAACAGGTCGTGCGACGACCTACGGAGATGTGCGATTCGCCGATGAGCAGCAGTTCTCCGTCTACAATTTTGAGGCTGCGGACGTAGAGAAGACATGGAAACATTTCGAACTCTTCGAGTTGGAATGCAAGAGCTTGCTGGATGGATACGCTGCTCTGCGCGAGAAAAAAGTTGAAGATGATGGCCTCGTCGGCGAGCGCAAGCGCTTCCCTCTGCTCGCCGCTTACGATCTCTGCCTCAAGTGCTCGCACCTTTTCAACATCCTGGACGCGCGCGGAGCGATCTCCGTGACCGAGCGCGTGGGAGTCATTGCGCGAGTTCGCGCCCTCGCAGTCGGCATCGCAAAGGCCTATATGGATCAGCAGCAGGATAAAGCTGAAACTAAGGAGCCGCAAGCTGCCATCAAACCGAAGGTGATCACGATGACGCCGGTAGGATGAGTGCGTGATGGCGCCTGTTCGAAGCCGTTTCAAGGCCAACCATTCTGTGACCGTGCTCACATTCACTAATGACCGGTTTTGAGAGAATGAAAGTTTACTAAATGCCTGATTTCCTGCTTGAGATTGGTTGTGAAGAGATTCCGGCACGCATGATTGATGCCGGAGCGGAGGAGTTGCAGCGCCGGGTTCGCGATCTGCTTCAACGTGAGCGGCTGTCGGCCTCTGGCATAATCACTCGCTTTGACACTCCTCGCCGCCTGGCGGTGATTGCGCAGGACATTGCTTCATCACAACCCGATGTGACTGAAACCCTCAACGGCCCATCGGTTAACGTGGCCTTCAAGGATGGCCAGCCCACGCCGGCAGCACAGGCCTTCGCCAGGAAAGTCGGGGTCGACGTCACCAGGCTCGCTCGCGTCACTACTCCGAAAGGCGAATACGTTGCCGCGGAAGTCACCAGGAAAGGCCGGAGTGCCCGCGAAATTCTCTCCGAAAACCTGCCGAAAGAGATTTCTGCCATTCCCTGGCCTAAAAACATGTACTGGCGCAAGCCTGGGGAGCGGTATGTGCGTCCCGTGCGCTGGATCGTCGCCATGCTGGACGAGCAGGTCCTTCCCCTGACTTTCGCGGATGTTGCGGCAGGCAATTTCTCGCGCGGACACCGCTTGCTGTCAGACGGTCCCGTGGCAATCCCGCGGGCGGGTTCGGACTACGTCGATGTCATGGAGCGAGTCAAGGTCCTCGGAAAAGACGCTCGCGAAAAGCAAATCCGCAGGGCACTCGACGCAATGACGCGCACTGTTCCCGGTGCGCGCTGGAGAGAGGACAAGGCCCTGCTCGATACGGTCGTGAATCTGACCGAATTCCCCTCCGTGATCCTGGGCAGCTTCGATCCTGAATTTCTGGCGTTAGCCGAAGAAGTGCTGGTCACTGTCATGCGGGATCACCAGAAATATTTCGCGATTGAGGACGCCGGCGGCAAACTCAAGCCGCATTTCCTCGCCGTTCTGAATGTCGATGGCGACCCAGCAGGCGTAATCCGTCATGGACACGAGCGTGTGCTGCGTGCCCGCTTCAATGACGCGCGCTTCTTCTGGCAAACCGATCAGAAGATCTCGCTGCTGAATCGTGTCAAGCTGCTCAAGAATGTCACTTTTCAGAAGGATTTGGGCAGCTACTACGAAAAAACTCTGCGCGTACAGCGGTTGTGCAGTTGGATTTCCGAGAGTGTGCGCCAGGGTGGTACGGCGATACGCCCGGGCGTAGTGCACAAGGCGGCTTGCCTGGCCAAGGCCGACCTGACCACCGAACTGGTAAAAGAATTCACCGAATTGCAGGGCATTGTCGGCGGTCTGTATGCGCGCGTACAGCCGCTGGATGAAGATCTGCCGGAGGCCACGCGTTTCGCGATTGCGGACACTATCTACGACCAGTACAAGCCCGAATCGATGGACGATGGTGTACCGCGCAGTGTTGAAGGAGCAGTACTTTCCATCGGCGACAAAGCCGATACCGTCGCCGGAATGTTCGCGCTTGGGCTGCAGCCTACTGGATCGAAGGACCCCTTCGCTCTTCGTCGCCAGGCGAATGGGATCGTCAAGACCATCGCCGAACACAAGCTGCCTATCAGCCTGAGCGTTCTTTTCATGGATGCTTACAACGCATACCAGCACGGGCCTGTTCGCGCAAAGTTTGTCGAACGAGGAAAGTACAAGGATGTGGTCGCTTCCTTTTTCAGAGAGCGCCTTGAGTTCTATCTTAAAGATGTTCTCGGTTTTTCCTACGATGTCGTCAACGCGGTCCTGGCCGGTCGCGCGGGATGCGACAACATCGTAGACGCGGTCACCCGCGCCCGGGACGTAAATGCGGTGCGAGTGACGGCTGATTTCCAGGTCATCGCAGCCGCGTTTAAACGGACGAAAAATATTCTGCGACAGGCCAAAGAAATGGGACGGACGATTCCTGAAAGCCTGCTGACTATCCCTCCTGGCGCTCAGCCAGAAGAGCAAAGGCTAAGTCAAGTTGTCTCCGAAGTTTTGCCGGCCTTTAAAGAACTGGTTTTAAGACGCGACTATGCAGGCGGACTTCGGGAAATGGCAAAGCTACGAGTACCGCTGGACGAATTTTTCGACAAGGTAATGGTTATGGTCGACGAGGTGAACCTACGGGATCGTCGCCTGGCGCTGCTCAACACAATCTTGTTTCAGTTCTCGAGCATCGCCGATCTCTCCGAGATCGTGACGGCAGGGAGTGCCTGAGCTGGTTTGATTATGACTGACAGCGCGAACTTCAACCTCGAGGCTGCATTAAGACATCTCACAGTAAAGGATTAATCATGGCTACTACAACGCTGGAACACGACGTAGAAGTGAGTGAAGCGAAACCCAGTGCCGTCAAATACGTGTATTTCTTCGGCGGCGGCAAAGCCGATGGCAACGGCAAAATGAAGGATGAACTCGGGGGAAAAGGCGCTGGCCTGGCTGAAATGACCAATGCGGCTTTACCCGTGCCTCCCGGATTCACCATCCAGACCGAAGCTTGCCGCGAGTATATGCGGCGGGGTAGCGTCTCCGGCGAGGTGGATCGCCAAATGGAGGAGGCACTGGCGCGGCTGGAGAAGCTGCAAGACCAGCAACTCGGCATAGGCTCAAACCCGCTGCTCGTCAGTGTGCGCTCGGGCGCAAAGTTTTCGATGCCCGGCATGATGGACACCATCCTGAACCTCGGGCTGAACGATGAAAGCGTAGAGGCGCTCGCCCGGCGGAGCAACAATCCGAGGTTCGCCTACGACTCCTACCGGCGCCTGATCCAGATGTTCGGAAACGTGGTCATGGACATCGGAAAATCGGCATTCGACGAAGTCTTTGAAGGCAAGAAGAAACAAAAGAAAGCGAAGCTCGACACCGATCTCGATGCTGCCGCTCTAAAAGAAGTCATTGCCGAATACAAGAAGGTCGTCAAAAAACATGCGAAGCGGGACTTCCCGCAGGATCCACATCAGCAGCTGATTATGGCTCGGGATGCGGTTTTTCGCTCGTGGCAGAACGACCGCGCAAAGCACTATCGGCGCATCAACAATATTTCTGACGATCTGGGCACCGCGGTCAACGTGCAAGCCATGGTGTTCGGCAATCTCGGCGAGACTAGCGGCACGGGCGTGGGATTTACCCGCAATCCCGCCACTGGCGCCAAGGAGTTCTACGGCGAGTTCCTTCTGAACGCGCAGGGCGAAGACGTAGTCTCGGGCGTGCGCACCCCGGTGCACATTCTGGAACTCGAGAAAATTATGCCGCAGGTGTACAACCAGCTGCGCGAAATCACAAGCCGCCTGGAGCAGCATTATCGCGACATGCAGGATTTCGAGTTCACGATCCAGGACGGCAAGCTCTACATGCTGCAGACGCGAAACGGAAAGCGTACCGGCCTGGCAGCCGTCAAAGTCGCGATCCAGATGGTCGAAGAAGGGCTGATTTCGAAGGAAGAAGCCATTTTCCGCGTCGAACCGAATCAGTTGTATGACTTCCTAGTGCCGCGGCTTGATGAAAAAAGCGTCAAGGTAGAAGTTCTCGCGACCGGACTGCCGGCATCGCCCGGGGCCGCCGTGGGACAGATCGTCTTCACCGCTGATGAAGCCGTGGAGAAAGCGGGGCATGGCGCCAAGAAGAATCCCGTCATTCTTGTTCGTGCGGAAACCACGCCGGAAGACATCCACGGCATGGAAGTGGCCGCCGGAATTCTAACCTCGCGGGGTGGCATGACCAGCCACGCGGCGGTAGTCACGCGCGGCATGGGTAAGTGCTGCGTCGCAGGCGCGGGCGATATTGAAGTGAACGAGAAGGGTCGCGAGATGCGCGTCAAGGGCCAGACTTTCAAGAGCGGCGACTGGGTCTCGCTTGACGGTACGACCGGCCGCGTCATTAAGGGCAAGCTGAGCACTATGCCTCCCAAAGCCGACGATCCCGAACTGATGAAGTTAATGGGCTGGGCCGAGCCTTTCCGCACCTTGAAAGTTCGCGCCAATGCCGATATCCCACGGGATGCAATCCAGGCCCGCGCCTTTGGGGCGGAGGGCATCGGTCTGTGCCGCACTGAGCACATGTTTTTTGGTGAGGAGAAAATCCCGCACATGCGGGCGATGATCCTCGCCGACAACGAAAAAGACCGTCGTGCCGCGTTGAAGAAGTTACTGCCCATGCAGCGTAACGACTTCATTGGCGTGTTCCGGGCTATGGACGGCTTCCCTGTCACCATCCGCACGCTCGATCCCCCGTTGCACGAATTTCTGCCTCGGCGCGAAGATCTAATGGTTGACATTGCCACATTCTCCACTCTCGACGCGAAGCAGAAGAAGGCGTTGATCGCTAAATACAGAGACTATGGCGCGAAAGCCGCGGGAGATTTGAAGAAGTTACTTCCCGCTTTGCTGAGCCGGGTGGAACAACTGCACGAGTTCAATCCGATGCTCGGACATCGCGGCTGTCGTCTCGGCATCACCTATCCGGAAATTACCGAGATGCAGGCCCGCGCCATTTTCGAAGCCGCCGTCGCGGTTGCAAAAGATGGCGTAAAAGTTTTTCCTGAAGTTATGATTCCGCTGGTTGCCACGCTGAAGGAAATGGCGAACCAGGCGGCCATAGTGAACCGCGTAGCTGAAGAAGTGTTTAAAGAAAAAGAGCGCAAGGTCGACTACCTGGTGGGCACCATGATTGAGTTGCCGCGTGCCGCCCTGGTAGCGGATGAAATCGCCAAGGAAGCTCAGTTCTTCTCCTTTGGCACCAACGACCTGACGCAGACCACGTTCGGCTTCTCCCGCGACGATGTTAATAAGGTTTTGCCCACGTACATTGCCGAAGGCATTCTTAAACAAGATCCCTTCGCGGTCCTTGATCGCGACGGCGTTGGCCAGCTAGTACGCATGGCTACCGAACGCGGCCGTAAGACGCGTCCAAATCTGAAAGTTGGGATTTGCGGCGAGCATGGTGGAGAACCGTCATCAGTGGAGTTCTGCCACCAGGTGGGGCTCAACTATGTCTCCTGTTCACCCTTCCGCGTATTGACCGCGCGACTGGCCGCGGCCCAGGCCGCGGCGGGGGACAAACTGAAAGGCGAAGCTGGAAGAACGAAATAATAACTGCATAACGCAACATGGCGCGGAGGTTCGGGGCAATTTTTTTGCCACTAAGCTCCGCGTCTTGTGCGTTGAATCTTTGCTACTGCACAGCCTGCAGCCGGGCGATCAGTTTCTGCGCCAGGTTCTCTTCCGATTCTGACCAAAGCAACCGTCCAGTGGCTCCCGTATTTTTCTCCACCTTGTTCGTGAAATCCACCAGCTTATGAATGTTGGAGCGCACCTGCATTTCGGCCTCCGGAGTCAGGGAGAGTCCCTCATACAGGAACGGGGCATCCAAGCCAAAATCAATTTGGATTTCGCCGGTATGCTGGTACGACGCTTCGTCGAACTCGAGTCCCTGGGCGATGAAACGCACCAGGCTTGGCATTTGTCGCCATTCGCCGGACGCCGACTGCGACGGCGACCACAGGTCCCACCGCGCTTCGAACACATACGCATAATCGTCATGCAGGAGATCCGCGGCGATCAGGACCGCTTCCTCGGGCCTGATGCCGGGACGAAATCGCTGTTCGAGGACGGTCGCTTCGTTCCACGAGACCGGATAGAGCGCCACGTTCAGGATTCCCGGATCCTGCCGAGAGAAAGGAAATTGTCGCAGCACGGAAAGCATGTGCGGCATCATGTCCGTTTCTTCGAAGCTGGGGAACCACAAGCTTAGATAGAGGGGATCAGCCATTGTCTCTTCTATGATGATTCTCAACCCTGTTCTGATTCTAACGACGGACGCCTGGTTTACTGCTTGCAGAATTAGTGGGTGTCCTGAGGAATGCCTGCAGAGGATTCGACCCAGCAGACTTGTGTCCGGGAGCTACCGACGAAGTCTATGGAGTAACGTGGAAACGGACCGCTGATTGCGGACTGGCAGCCGAATTTCCGTACAGCGGAACGCGAGGGGCGACGGAATTATAGGAGCGGGATCTGGGGGGCAGCGGAATCTGGGCGGGCGGAATTCTCGTTGATATCCGGATCTTGGGGGCGGAAAGTTGGTCGCAGCGGAATCTCAGAACAGCGAAACGTCGACGGGAACACTATATTCCGGCAGCGGTCGCTCAGGCAGCCAGTCCGCTAAATAGCGCATGCGACGAGCACATTGCGGCCAGCGGGCGAATGTAAAGCAACTGGTCTGAAAGCTAGTGCCTGGCCATTGCCACATTTTGACACTCCAGAAACGACACTGCTACTATCAGGAGTACTTTCCCGCGAGAGTACCATCATCACCGGCCCCACAAGGTCCCCGTCGTCTAGCCCGGCCTAGGACATCGCCCTTTCACGGCGGTAACACGGGTTCAAATCCCGTCGGGGACGCCAACAATCTCACGCACAAACCAGGCCACTACGGTTCTCTGCCCTGCCTGTCAGGACCGGCTAATGCTCCGAAGGCCGCGTTTGGGATAGGGCCAATGAGCGGCAGCTGAGAACGTCCATCCCGTTAGGTCGTGCGTCTCATTGAGAAGCCAGTCCCATGTCAATCGTCTCTTGGTTTTTTCCTGGCATACTCCTGCCGGTGTTGATGTTCTGCGTTTTTTGCGACTACGAGTGTCTGATCTTCTCTCCAATCTTTGATTTAGTCTTTGATAAAACGGACGCGATGTGCAACCGCATGGCATCTAAGGGGGCATGGGGCGGATACAGCTGAAACCTATACTGCAAACGTGGTCCCGCACGTTACGCGGCCAAGTTCCTTCACTTTCGATTGAGATTACCCGCGAATGTCCGTTGCGATGCCCGGGTTGTTACGCTTACGAAGATCATCATCTCGAGGGCACAACTCTTCGCAGTCTCTCTGATTTCAAAGGCGAAGATCTCATCTCCCGTGTGCTCGATCTTGTTCGAGAGCACAGGCCGCTTCACCTCTCGATTGTTGGAGGCGATCCGCTGGTTCGCTACCGCGAACTTGACGTGCTCTTGCCACAGTTGGTGAAGCGTACCCATGTTCAAGTTGTGACTAGCGCTTTTCGTTCCATCCCGCCGGCATGGGCGACTTTGCCGAATTTACAAATTGTCGTTTCCATCGACGGGCTGCAGGCCGAGCACGATGTGCGCCGCAAGCCAGCGACTTACGACCGGATTCTTCGCCACATCCAGGGACATCAGATTGCAGTGCACTGCACAATTACCAGTGCGATGGTCAAACGCAGCGGTTACATACCTGAATTCGTCGAGTTTTGGTCGGAGAACCCGAACGTGGCGAAGATTTGGATGAGCATCTTCACTCCTCAGCGCGGTGCCATGAACCCTGAATGCCTCAGTGCGGAAGAGCGCAAGGGAGTAGTAGACACCCTGCTGCAACTCCGCGGTCGCGGAAACAAACTCGACATGAGACGGGGAATGATCGGGGAATTTCTCGCTCCGCCGTCGTCTCCGGAGCGCTGCATATTTGCCAAGACTACTCTCACATTGTCAGCCGATCTTAAGACCAAAGTTGAACCATGCCAGTTCGGGGGTAATCCTGACTGCTCGCGATGCGGTTGCATAGCCTCCATGGGCTTGGCCGCAATCGGCCACCGAAAGCTTGTAGGTCCGTTGACGGCCGGTCATATTTTTTGGACCTCAGCGGCAATCGGACGATCAGCAACACGTGTCCGGGAATCGTTCCGGGCAGCAGTGAACCGCGAGAACGATCAACAGCCTCAGCTGGGTACGTGTGTCAGAGAATCACTGAATGACGCTCGCTGATGGCGCTTACCGGTACGTAGCGCCGACTTCGATCGCCTTCCCGCTGTTCGCGGAACGAGATAGGATAGAGACATGGAAATCCGCGAGATGGACGAGAAAGATTGCCGCGCTGTGTTGCAGCGCGCGGCGCTCGGCCGACTCGGTTGCTCGCTCGACAACCAGCCTTACGTAGTGCCGGTTTATTTTGCGTATGAAGCCGGGTACCTCTACTCCTTCTCCACGCTGGGGCAGAAAATCGACTGGATGAGGAGCAATCCCAAGGTGTGCCTGCAGGTGGATGAGATGACCAGCGACGCGGAGTGGGCAAGCGTCATCGCCAACGGACGCTACCAGGAATTAGCTGAGCCGCAGCACGAAACCGAGATTGCTCATGCCCGCCAGGTGTTGGAAAAACATCATCGCTGGTGGCTCAATGCCATAGCAGAGCGTCGCTTGCGGATGGGTGATCAATTCATCGAGCCGCTCTTCTTCCGCATTCAGGTGGACTCGCTCAGCGGACTCGCGGCCCACGCTAATGGTGAATCGAGCAGATGATTCCGGTACGACCACTCTTCTTGAGTGATGCCCGATTGTGAACTGCCTTCGCAGGATGCCAACTCCATCTACTCGTGTGTTCTTACGTCCGGCAGCGGCAGTGACGATTGACCGAAGACATACCGCCATCCTGCTGGCGTGCGCACATATGTATCGCTAAACCAGACCGTATAGTCGAAGGTTTTTCCATTCTCAGTTCCTTTTTCCCGCAGTTTCGCGGTGACTACAGCGGTGTCGCCCCACACGCGCACAATCTGATTCGTGTCTTCCTGATTCTCGTACGCGATCCTGCCGCTGCGCGCTTCCTCCAGCAAGTCTGCTTTGGTGTACGTTTTTCCGGATCCAGTGACCAGCACGAAATCGTCAGCAAGAATTCGACCCATTGTGGCAGCGTCGTTCTTTTTGACGGCCGCCTGATATTCCGTATCCAGCGCCGCCACCGCCCTTTGATCGTCGCCCACAGACGCTCTCACCACCCGTAAGGCAAAATCTGTTCCGGCAAGATTCGTCAGGACGGCCGCAAGCAGCGCAATATGTACTCGCAACCCAATGTGCAAGAGTTTTGCGGTATTTGTCATAACAGTCTTGTTGCGCTTGGAAAGTCCGGCAGGAGGTCTTCAGCCTTCGATCTCGCCTTTGATGCTTGCGCTCTCGATGGCTTTACTGACCAGCCGAATCGAACCTGTGACTCTCTCCGGTTGCTTTCCTGACGGCTGTCTTATCTTCGATGGCGACGATTTCGTCTGGTGTGCCATAGCCGCGATCGTGCGCTTTGCTCGAGACTTTGTAAGTGTTCAACTCGCTCCAATGCCATTGGCTGCATACGGCCGGAATCCCGCAGCGACAATAAAGAGTGTAGTGCTCCGATATACTTGAACCCGTGCGCGCCAGGTACGATCCGTTCCGATAAGGGCTGAACGCGATCAGGTATCGAGTACGGCAGTTGGGACATTCAACGCAATGGCGAACCCGGTGCGACATACAAACTAAGGCAACATAGAATGCCTCCCGGCAAAACCCCGGACGTTTGCGGACATCGTTTCGCGATATTCAACTCCTTCGTGAACAAACGATGTGCCGCAGATTTTTTGTTGCTGTCCGAAAACGTCCACTCGCTGCCCTCCGACCCGCTATGATGAACAAGTCGAAACCATGGACCTGGATTGGCAAATTTGTTCGCGCGCGCGCCTGTCGCGAGATTCTCGCTTCGATGGCAAGTTTTTCGTCGCCGTCTTGAGCACAGGAATTTACTGTCGTCCTATTTGCCGCGCCCCCACAGCCAAAGAAAAAAATGTGCGCTATTACCCGACCGCGGCAGCCGCGGCGGCAGCCGGGTTCCGCCCTTGCTTGCGTTGCCGGCCCGAATGCTCCCCGGGAACGCCTGCGTGGACGGGAACACCGAGCACGGTAGCAAGGGCTTTGCGATTGATCGAAGAGAGCGGTATTGAAGATGGCGGAGTCGAAGCTTTAGCCGGTCGACTCGGAGTTGGCGCGCGTCATCTGCGCAGGCTTTTTATCCAGCACCTGGGAGCCACTCCGAGCGCCGTTGCCCAGACCCGTCGTCTTCAATTTGCGAAGAAGTTGCTTGATGAAACGAATTTGCGCATGACTGACATCGCCCTGGCGGCCGGATTCGGTTGTGTGCGTCGGTTTAATGCTGCGATTCGCAATGTGTACCATCGCACGCCGACCCAGATCCGGCGGCTTTCCCGTCTCGCGACCGTCCAGCCGCAGCACCAATACACATTTCGTCTTCGCTACCGGCCCCCTTACAACTGGGAGGCTATGCTGCGTTTTCTCCTGCCGCGGGTAAGCCCGGGGGTCGAAGAAGTGGATGGCGACACGTATCGCCGTTCCATCTGGTTGAACGGCAAAGGGGGGTCGTTGACTGTCTCGCTGGACCCGGAAAACGACGCTCTCGTGGTGGGCATCCAGTTTGGTGATCCACGCGCACTATTCGTAATTGTTGAACGGCTGCGCCTGATGTTCGATCTGAACGCCGATTGGGCAGCCATAAGTGAAACGCTGTGCAGCGATCCGCAATTGGCAACACGCGTTGCGGTGGTTCCTGGACTGCGAATACCGGGTTGCTGGAATGGATTCGAGCTCGCTGTCCGCGCGATTGTTGGCCAGCAGGTTACGGTCAAAGGCGCCACTGCGCTCACAGGCCGGATCGTAAAGGCGTTCGGGCAGCCGTATTCAGGAGCAGGTAATCTCACTCATGTCTTTCCCTCGCCGGAGGTTCTGTCGCGCGCGGATCTCGCCGGCGTCGGTTTGACCAGGTCGCGAGCCGAGACCATACGTTGCCTGGCGCGGGCCATTTGCGACCGGAAAATCCGGTTTGAGGGCGTGGTGGATTCCGACGGTCTGTTGGCCAGCTTGTGCGAAATCCCCGGAATCGGGCGATGGACGGCCCAATACATCGCGATGCGAGCGCTCGGAGAACCCGATGCTTTTCCTTCGGGAGATCTTGGATTGCTTCGTGCCCTGGGCCTGACTAGTTCTCGTGAACTCGAGCGCCGTGCAGAGGCTTGGCGGCCGTGGCGCTCTTATGCAGCCATGTGCTTATGGAACCACGATCACGACGCTGCCCAGCCAGCCAAGAAACCAGTTCCCGCTGGAGGGCGTCCGCGAAAGATTCCCTGCGCGAATGGCAGCATGGCTGCGGAGTTGGCGATCCAGGCCGGCGATTAGCAGCACCGAAAGTTGTGTCAGGCAGCCTTCCTTCTGCCGCCGTGCGAACGATTGTTTTTGATCAAGGTCAATGCTGTGCCGGCAACTCCCAGCACGGCAACTACGGCCAACCATCCCGCATGCGTTTCAGCCCAGAGCTCCGCGCTGTGAGGATGTGCACGTTCATCGAATTTACCGTGAGCTCCGAAATCGCCCGGCAAGGGTTCCCAGAGGTTGTTGGGCCGCGTAGGATCTTCCGGCCCGTCGTACTGTTGCGAGTCGTACCCGGTACGAGCAAGATAACGATCCGCAAAGGAGGGAAACAGCTTGTTGCCGACAATGGCTTTCACCGTCGACCACCCGGCGTAATACTCGCGGCGATGCGGATGATGGGCTGCGTAGTAGATGGCCCGGGCTGCTACTTCCGGTTGAAAGATTGGCGGAACAGGTTGCGCCTTGCGGGCCAAGCGGCTCTTCACCCATCCAAACTGCGGAGTGTTAAGCGCGGGCATCTGCACCATGGTGGTTTGCACGTGGCTGTGGTCGTGAAGGAGTTCGGTGCGCAGCGACGCAAAAAATCCCAGCACCGCGTGCTTGGACGCGCAGTACGCAGCCTGCAAGGGAATGCTGCGGTAAGCCAGAGCTGAGCCCACGTGAACGATCGTGCCGCGGTCGCGCGGCAACATGCGCTTCAAAGCAGCCAGCGTGGCATACACGTAACCCAGGTAGGTCACCTCGGTCACTCGGCGGAACTCTTCCGCGGTCATTTCCTTAATGGGCGAAAACACGGAGGCCATTGCGTTATTGATCCAGATATCGATGGGGCCGAGTTCCTGCTCGACCTGCTCGGCAGCCTGTTCCACCTTGTCGGCATTCGCCACATCCAGCGGGAGCACCAATGCCCTTCCGCCGGCTGCCTCAACCTCCCGCCGAGCTCCTTCCAGTCCATCTCGTCCTCTGGCAATCAGCCCGATGGACGCGCCCCGTTCCGCAAACTCGCGAACTGTCGCGCGCCCGACGCCGGCGGATGCACCGGTGATCACCACTACTTCGTTTTTGGCCACAATCTTCTCCTTTGCTATTCCAAGGTTGGATGTCTACCGGGGCACTGATGTTTACCGCGAAATCGCCTTTCGCACCGCGCCGTCGGCGGGATTAATATCGTGATACGATATCCTGCTTTTTCTCTCCGCGGCTAACCGTCTGGCGAATCGGGACATCGAATATTTGTGGCAGGTTCCCCCGGTCATCATCCTGAAATCGACGACAAAGGCTTGGTGCGCCGTCAGTCCAGCTCCATTCCTGTTGACCGCATACAAGTCTCGACTTACACGATCCCAACCGACTTCCCTGAATCAGACGGGACTCTCGAATGGAAGAGCACCACGCTCGTACTGGTCACGGCTAGCGCAGGCACCGAGCACGGAGTCGGCTATACATACGCTGACCACGCTACAGCGCTGCTGATTCGGGACACGCTGGCCCCGGTTGTCAGTGGTCGCGATGCCATGTCACCTAACGCGGGCTACATGGCGATGTGGCGCCGCATTCGCAACCTGGGACGGCCGGGCATTTGCTCCATGGCGATTTCAGCTGTGGACTGCGCTTTATGGGACTTGAAAGCCAGATTGCTGAAAATACCGCTGGTTACGTTGCTCGGGCAAGTGCGCGAAGGGATAGCGATTTACGGCAGCGGCGGATTTACCTCCTATTCAGATCAGCAGCTCGCGCAACAGCTTTCCGGCTGGGTACAGCAAGGGATCGCGCGCGTGAAGATGAAAATCGGCCGAGACGCGGAAGCAGATGTACATAGAGTGCGTATGGCTCGGGAGGCGATTGGGAACTCGGCAGAGTTGTATGTTGACGCAAACGGAGCCTACACGCGCAAGCAGGCGATTGCCCAAGCGCAAATATTCGCTGACTTCGGAGTGACCTGGTTCGAAGAACCCGTTTCCTCCGACGATCTCGATGGGCTCCGCCTGATCCGGGACCGCGCTCCTGCTGGCATGGATATTGCTGCCGGCGAGTATGGTTATGATGTCTTTTATTTTGATCGCATGTTGGCTACCGGTGCGGTTGACGTGCAGCAGGCCGATATTACTCGATGCGGTGGGATCACCTCAATGTTGCAGGTTGCGTCTCTCTGCCAGGCACGCAACATCCCGTTGTCCGGGCACACGGCCCCCGCGTTGCACGCACATATAGCTTGCGCCATTGCTCAATTCAAGAACCTTGAATATTTCCACGATCATGTCCGGATCGAGCGAATGCTCTTTGATGGACTGCCTGAGCTTGTCAACGGCGAACTGCGCCCCGACTTGTCGCGGCCCGGACTCGGACTCGAATTGAAAGATGCCGATGCTCAGAAGTTTGCGGCTTGAGTGAGGAGAGAGATGTCTGCGAATAGAGTTCCGCTGATTTCACCTGAAGAGTTAAGAAAGCCGGCCGAAATGCCGAAAAGGGCTTTCGGCACTGTCGACGTTGCCGCGCTTGAGAACGAACTGCGAAATAGTGTCGAAGGGGAGGTCCGTTTCGACGTCGGCAGCAAAGCCATGTATGCGGTAGATGCCTCGAACTACCGGGAAGTGCCAATCGGAGTAGTAGTCCCCCGCTCGAAAGAGGACGTGGTCCACACGGTGGCAGCATGCCGCCGTTTTGGCGCTCCGGTGCTATCCCGCGGCGGTGGGACCAGCCTGGCGGGCCAGTGTTGCAATGTTGCCATTGTGATCGACTGGTCCAAGTACATGCACGGCGTCCTGGAGTTGAATGCGACGGAGCGCTGGGCGCGCGTGTTGCCGGGAACCGTTTGCGACGAGCTGCGCAAGAAGGCGCTGAAAGACACGCACAACCAGCTCGTGTGGGGGCCGGATCCCGCTACGCACAATCACTGCTGCTTCGGGGGAATGATCGGCAACAATTCCTGCGGCTCGCATGCGCAAATGTCGGGCAAGTGCGACAACAACATCGAGGAGCTCGAAATCCTGCTCTACGATGGCACGCGCATGATTGTCGGCTGGATGAACGACGCTGAACTGGACCAGGCGATTTCGCGCGGTGGACGGGAGGGAGACATCTACCGCCGGCTGAAGTCCCTGCGCTCCCGTTATGCCGATTTGATCCGCGATAAATATCCTCCCATTCCGCGCAGGGTTTCCGGTTACAACCTCGATCAGCTCATCCCGGGCAAGAATGGCCGATTCAATGTCGCACGCTCGCTGGTGGGAAGTGAGGGTACGTTGGTCACCATCCTCGAAGCCAAGTGCCGGCTGATCGATGCCCGGGCGGAGCGAGTTCTTCTCATTCTCGGCTACCCTGACGTGTACGAAGCCGCCGATCATGTGACAGAGATCGACAAATTCCAGCCGACTGCATTGGAGGGAATCGATTATCGCCTATACGAAAACATTCAAAAGAAGGCCGGCCCTCACACGCCATATCTGCGCATGTTGCCCGAAGGAAAAGGTTGGCTGGTCGTGGAACTCGGCGCGGATAAAAAGCAGGACGCTATCGATCTCGCGCACCAGGTCATGGATGATCTGAAGCATCAGGCCGGTGCCCCCACAATGAAGCTGTATACCGAAAAGAAGGAGATGGAGCACATTTGGGAGGTGCGGGAATCGGGCTTGGGAGCAACTGCATTCGTTCCGGGAGAACCGGATACATGGCCGGGTTGGGAAGATTCTGCCGTTGCCCCGGAAAAGCTTGGTGGATATCTTCGTGAGCTGCGCGCGCTCTACAACAAATACGAATACAATCCCGCGCTCTACGGCCACTTTGGGCAAGGCTGCGTCCATTGCCGAGTCGATTTTGACCTGACGAGCGAAAACGGAATTAAGAAGTGGCGTTCTTTCATGGACGAGGCCACGGACCTTTGCGTGAAATATGACGGTAGTCTCAGCGGGGAACACGGAGACGGCCAGGCGCGTTCAGAGTTTTTGTACAAAATGTTCGGAGAGGAGTTGCTGCAGGCATTCCGCGAATTCAAATCGATCTGGGATCCCGACTGGAAGATGAACCCGGGAAAAATTGTCGAGCCTCACAGGATGGACCAGGACTTGCGCTTGGGCGAGGACTATCACCCTTGGGATCCGCCGACCCACTTCAAATATCCCGACGATCATGGAAGCTTTGCGCATGCCGCATTGCGCTGCGTGGGCATCGGGAAATGCCGGCGTAAAGGCAGCGAGAGAGTTGAGGATGACACCATGTGTCCCAGCTTCATGGTGACCCACGAAGAGCGGCACACCACGCGCGGGCGCGCTCACCATCTCTGGGAAATGTTGCACGGCGATGTGATCACGAATGGCTGGCGTGATGACAGCGTGAAAGAGGCGCTTGACTTGTGCCTCTCTTGCAAAGGTTGTAAGGGCGACTGTCCCGTCAACGTCGACATCGCGACATACAAGGCGGAATTCCTGTCCCATTACTGGGAGGGTCGGCTGCGTCCGCGATACGCCTATGCGTTCGGCCTTGTCGATCAGTGGTCGCGCATAGCATCTCTCTGGCCTGGGCTCGTCAATCTCGTCACTCAGACACCTGGGCTCAGCCATGTCGCAAAACTGCTGGCCGGCATGCCCCAACGGCGACAGATACCGGAGTTCGCGCCGCATACCTTCCAGCACTGGTTTCGCAAGCACGGCTCCTCGTCACGCGCCACAAACGGAAAAGTAATCCTGTGGCCTGACACATTCAACAACTACTTCTTCCCGGAGACTGCCCAGGCCGCAACCCAGGTCATTGAAGATGCCGGGTTCGAGGTCGAGGTCCCGAGCATGCATATTTGCTGCGGTCGACCGCTGTACGACTACGGCATGCTCGACGTCGCGAAGTCATATCTGCAAAGAACAATGCAGATTCTCCGGCCTCAGATCGAGTCAGGTGTTCCCATCGTAGTGCTTGAACCAAGCTGCGCGTCTGTTTTCCGTGATGAACTGCACAACCTCTTCCCTGATGACCGGTTGGCGCAGAAACTTAAGCAACAAGTCTTTCTCCTCAGCGAGTTTCTCGAAAAAAAGGCCGACGCTTATCAACTTCCGCGATGGACACGGAAAGCTCTGGTCCAGGGACACTGCCATCACAAAGCGGTGCTGCGCTTCGACGATGAAAAGTCCGTTTTAGGAAAGCTCGGCCTGCAATACGACCTGCTTACATCCGGTTGCTGCGGTATGGCGGGATCGTTTGGATTCGAGAACGAGAAGTACGACGTCTCCGTACAAATTGGCGAGCGCGTTTTGTTGCCCGCAGTGCGGAAAGCCGATTCCAGCACTGTAATCATTGCCGATGGGTTTAGTTGCCGCGAACAGATTTCTCAAGAGTCAAACCGGCAGGGCTTGCATCTTGCCGAAGTGATTCAGATCGCGAAAAATCAGGGCGGCCAGATGGTCGACGGCAATTACCCGGAATCTGAGCTGGTCAAAAAAAGAAAAGATGTTCGGCGCAAGACGAGACTGCGAGCCCTTGTTGTGGTGGCCGGAATCGCAACTGGCGCGCTGCTGCTGGGCAGGGCGGCAACACGACACTGACATTGAGGAGGATCCATGGCTAAAGCAGTGGGAGTAAGGGAGTGGGTAATCGCGGAAGGATACATTCCTGCGGCAAGCCACGGGCCGGAGCCGCAGATGACGAGTCACGAAACCGTGTGCCTGTTGAATACTTCCGATCAGGATGCCCACGTGGAGATCACAATTTACTATTCCGATCGCGAGCCCGGCGGTCCTTATCGGGTCACGGTTCCAGCCCGCCGGACCAAGCACTTGCGATTCAATAACCTGCAAGATCCCGAGCCGATCCCAAGAGACACCGATTACTCAAGCGTGATTCGTTCCGATGTGCCCATCGTGGCGCAACACACGCGTTTGGACTCGCGCCAGGCAGAGAATGCCTTGATCACAACCGTGGCGTATCCCAATGCAGCCTGAGGCCAGCAACGGCGGCAAGAGCAGCAAATTACTTCATGTGGTAGAACGCTCCCAGTAAAGCACCGAATACCACGTGCGAGAGCAGTGCCGCGAGCGGAGTGCGTATCCCGTAATGCAAAGCGAGAAAACCGGGAGGCTCCAGCATATTCTGCGCTGTGGGCCCATGCTGCTCGCTGGCCATTCTCGGATGCAGGCCGGGCAAAAGCGCCGTGACGACCGTCAATACGAACAAACCGTGGAGCACGCCAATGATCGCTCCGCGCCACCAACTCGCCGCTCCCATCGAGTGAAAGATGAAGACGTATATGAGGGAGAAGAGCCAGCCAATCGCCACGTGAACTATAAAGCCATAAAGCTTCGCTCTGTCCCGGTCAGGGGTGAATATGGTCCCGAGCATATAGGGAATATTCATACGCGTAAGGCCCATGCCCTGCGTCATTGAACTCACCGTCGTGAGCAGCAGGGTCGCGAGAAATCCCCAGAGAAGCCAGCTTCCCCAATTCATACCCGGGCCTCTCGTTTCGAGGCAGCCACATCGGAACCCACCTTGACGGCGGGATGTGCCTTGCCGCGCTTCTGTTCTTCAAGGGTTAGTGCTGCGCTGATCAGGCCGACGTGGCTAAATGCCTGCGGAAAATTGCCCAGCGCGTCGCCGGAGCCTGGCTCAATCTCTTCCGCGAAAAGACCCAAGTCGTTGCCGTAAGTGAGCAACTGTTCAAACATATGATGTGCCTCATCTAGTGAGCCACCACCCAGGGCCACGTGCTCGACTTGCCAAAAGCAACACACTCCGAATGCGCCTTCTTGCGGATCGCGCTCATAGCGGTAAAGCAGGCTATCGCCTGCTCCCAAAGCTTCTCTGATTTTCCGATAGGTAGAATGCATACGCTCCGACTGGGCCTGCTCGAATCCGTACCACGGAAGACGCAGGAGCGTGGCATCCATGTCATTGCTGTCCAGGGTCGCCACGTAGCTGTGCAGCTGTTCGTTCCAGGCGCGGGTTTCAATCTGCTCGCGGATCCGGTCGCGCTCGCGCGTGAAAGACTCCCGCGGAATCCCGGGCACAATGCCCTTTTCATTCATCGCCAGCAGTCGGTCCAATGCAGTCCAGCAGAGCAGGCGCGAGTGCGTGTGATTCTGCGGGCCCGATCGTGGTTCCCAGATTCCTTCATCAGGACGGTCCCAGTGCCCGGCAACGTATTTTCCGAGCCCGATGAGCACCTTTTGCGTGGTCCGATCAAAACCTTCAACGTGTTGCGCATATTGCGCTGCCGCATCGATCACTTCCCCATAGATGTCCATCTGAACCTGTTTGCGGGCCGCATTGCCAATGCGCACAGGCCGAGAATCCATGTAGCCGCTCAGACGATTTACTTGGCATTCATGGCTGGCTATCTCTCCGAAGACCGTATACAGGACGCAAAGCTCTGGCTGTGTCAATCGCGTCGCGTGCAGCAGCCATGTCAAAAAGGCCTCCGCCTCGGCCACGTAGCCGAGACCGACCAAAGCCCGAACCGTGAGGGACGAGTCACGGAGCCAGCAATATCGGTAGTCCCAATTAAGAGAATCACCGATACGTTCTGGCAGAGAGGTGGTCGGGGCCGCCGCAATCGCGCCAGAAGGAGCATACGCCAGTAGCTTCAGCGCGAGCGCGCTCCGTGTGACGGCGTCGCGATAGGGACCGCGATAGCAGGACATGGCAGCCCAATTCTGCCACCATTTCACCGAACGCTCGATTGCGGCCCTGGTGTTCTCGCCTAGCGCGGGCAGAACTGCGGGAGATTCTTCTGCATATGTCAGTGAGTACTGCAGCACGTCACCTTGCTTCAGAACCACTCTGGCCGTCGCTCTCTCCTCGCCAAGGTGTAGGGGAATGCTGCTGCGCAGCCAGTAAGCTCCCCGATTGACATCCATCCGCACTCCGAAATTACCCAGGCTCTGCATTCGCATCGACTTCAACCCATACTGCGCTCGCGGATAAAAATCGATTTCGACTTCGCATTCTCCCTCCGAACAGCGCACTTCCCGCACGAGTTCATGGTCTGGAAGAAGAGTTGTGCATTTGAATTCTTCGGATGACACAGGCATAAGGTCGGTCAGCGTTGCCCGTCCCGCCTTGCACAGAAATTCGGTTTCGAGGACATTGGAGTCCTGCACGTACCAGCGCTTGACGGTGAATGAGCCGGATGGGCGTATCGACCAGTATCCGCCTCGGTCGCGATCGAGAATACGTGCAAAGATGGAGGGGCTATCAAAACGCGGCCAGCACAGCCAATCAATTGCGCCGCGGTTGGAAACCAGTGCTGCAGAACGGCAATCGCCAATCACCCCGTAATCTTGGATTTTCGGAAACTGTCCTGTAAGCGGCAGCACGAAATGAGATGACGCATGTGGCACGAAACGATGCCATATCGCCAGCACCTCTCGATTGTTTGCTCCGCAGTCTCCGGTAAAATACAAAGTGTGCCCGAGCCTAAGTTGCTGCACGCCCAAACCTTATCGAAAGTTCCTATCTTTTCTGGCCTGACCGAGAGCGAGTTTGCATTCCTCGTGCAGCGAGTCGTGCCACGACACTATTCCGCTGGGGAGACGGTGTTTGGAGAAGGCGAGCCCTGCTCGGGCCTGTACGTGGTGGAATCGGGCCATGTCCGGATTTTCAAAAGCTCGGCGGGAGGACGGGAACAGGTGCTCAGCATCGACGGGCCCGGCAGCTCCATCGCCGAGCTGCCCGTATTCGATGGCGGAAACTACCCTGCATCGGTGTCTGCCGTCGACGACGTAACCCTTCTCTTTTTCAGCAAGCAGGATTTTCAGGCGCTGTGCCTAACTCACCCCCAGGTTGCTCTGAAAGTTTTGCGTGTGGTTGGGGCACGTTTACGAAAACTGGTCGGCATCATTGAGGAATTGTCGTTCACCACGGTACGGCATCGCCTCGCAGCTTACCTTCTCCGCCTCGCGCAAAAAGAAGGAAGGGTCACGCCGGAAGGCTTGGAAGTTACTTTGCCGGTGAGCAACCAGGAGCTGGCCTCGCAGATCGGCACGGTACGCGAGTTGGTGTCGCGTAATCTTTCGCGCCTTCAGGCGGAAGGCATGCTCAAGATGGATGGCCGCATCGTCATCCTTTGCAATCCTAAAGCGCTGGAAACTGAACTACAGTCGGCAGGCTGATCCCCAGCCTGGCCTCCAATCTCTCTCCTGCGGCCCTGTCGGCCAAATCTGCTGATTAACAACTGCCCGTGACATAAGTCATCGGCAGACACTCTGGACCGCGTTAGCCTCAAGCAGTCGGCCAAGCCATGACGCTTACCGGCAGGAGAATGTCATGAATTTGAGCGCACAAAAGACCGTAAGAGAACTCGCGTTGGAGAACTTTGCCGCGACTCGGATTTTTGAGGAACTGGGGATCGATTACTGTTGCGGCGGTAACCGTCCGCTGGAAGAGGCCTGCCGGGCTGCTAATTTGAATCCGGACCAGGTGCTGGATTCACTGGAAATGGCGTTGAACGCTCGGCGGGCCGCTTCGGCCGATCGCAACTGGCAAACAGAACCACTCAGCGACTTGATCGAGCACATCAAGGCTACCCACCACAAATCCACTCGCGACGCGATTGCCCGTATTCCCCCATTGCTGGATAAAGTTTGCTCCGCCCACGGCAAGAATCACCCCGAGTTGATCCATGTGCGCGGCGTGTTTCGCGGACTAGCCCAGGAATTAACCACTCACATGTTGAAGGAAGAGATAGTATTGTTCCCCTACATTACGCGCATGGAAGATGCGACGATCGCCAAGGAGCCACTGCTGCCGGCGCCCTTTGGATCCGTGCAAAATCCCGTCACGATGATGGAACATGAGCACGATTCGGCGGGAACTGCGCTGCGAGCGATGAAAACCGCGAGCGCGGGCTATGTGCCGCCGCCAGACGCTTGCGTCAGCTATCAGACTCTTTACCGGGCGTTGACCGAGTTTGAAAGGGACCTGCATCAGCACATTCATTTGGAGAACAATGTCCTGTTTCCGCGGGCAGTCGCGATCGAAAGAGCTTTCTAGCCCCCAGTTCCGTCGCAGTTTTTTCGAAACATTTTGTCGCGAACCACAAGATAGAAGCGAAGAGTCAAGTTCGTACGAGAGGTAATCAATCATGACTTATAAGAAACTATGGATCGCCTTAGGTTTCGTCCTGGTCATTTCCTTTGCGGTGTTGGGCGGAGTCGGGGTCAAGGTACTTAACAATGCTCCGCCAATTCCCTCGCAAGTCGTCACGGCGGATGGCCGTGTGTTGTTCGATGGCAACATCATCAAGGATGGACAGGGAGTATGGCAGTCCATTGGCGGCCAGGAGGTCGGCACGGTTTGGGGCCATGGTTCCTACATCGCACCCGACTGGTCTGCGGACTGGCTGCACCGCGAATGCATATTCATTCTCGACCGCTGGGCTCGTGAGTCCGGAGCAGCAAACTACGCGGCGCTTGACCCGGAACAGCAGGGCGCATTGCAGGCCCGACTGCAACAACTAATGCGGACGAACACGTATGATCCCGCCACCGGCGAGATCAGGCTTGACCCCGTTCGCGGCGCAGCCTTCGAGAACCTTGCCACCTACTACGCCGATGTTTTTACGCGTGGCCGCAATGACTACGCGATTCAGCCCAACGCCATGAGCGATCCCGCGAAGTTGCGGCAGATGAGCGCGTTTTTCTGGTGGACAGCCTGGGCCGCCACCACCGATCGCCCCGGCAGCAATATTACTTACACCCAGAATTGGCCGCATGAGCCGCTGGTGGGAAATCAACCTACAGGCGGAGCGATTGTATGGAGCGTTGTCAGCTTCGTCCTGTTGCTGGCCGGGATCGGCGGCATGGTTTGGTACTTTGCATCGCAGCCGCGCACTGTCGCGGAGGAATTGCTTCCCGAGGCGGATCCCCTACTGGGGTTACGGCCCACTCCATCGCAGCGCGCAACCGTGAAGTACTTTTTCGTGGTAGCGGCGCTCTGGGTCGTGCAGGTTGCGCTGGGTGCCATTACCGCACACTACGGCGTAGAAGGATCTGGCTTCTACGGAATTCCACTGGATCGCTGGCTGCCGTACAGCGTAACCCGCACCTGGCACCTGCAAATTGGATTGTTCTGGATCGCGACTTCGTGGCTGGCGACCGGTCTCTACGTCGCACCAGCGGTAAGCGGCGTCGAACCCAAAGGACAGCGGCTGGGAGTCAATGTTCTTTTCGGCGCTCTCATCTTCGTCGTGGTTGGGTCTCTCGCCGGTGAGTGGATGAGCATTCAACACAAGCTTGGAAACCTGTGGTTCTGGTTCGGCACGCAAGGTTATGAATATGTTGACCTGGGCCGCGTCTGGCAGATTCTGCTATTCGGCGGACTCGTTTTCTGGCTCTGGCTGATGTGGCGCTCTCTGAAACCCGCGCTCGCGAAGCGGGACCAAAGTCATTCCCTGCTGCTGATGTTCTTGCTCTCCAGTATTGCGATACCCTTGTTCTATGCGGCCGGCCTGATGTATGGGCAGCGTAGCAACCTGGTCACCGCGGAATATTGGCGCTGGTGGGTGGTTCACCTCTGGGTAGAAGGATTTTTTGAGGTTTTCGCCACCGTCGTCATTGCATTCCTGCTGACTCGCCTGAAATTACTATCGGTTCCGACCGCCACCCGCGCGGTGTTGTTCTCCACGGTAGTGTTCCTCTCCGGCGGGATCATCGGAACTTTCCACCACCTGTACTTCGCGGGCACGCCGAATATTGTCCTGGGACTTGGCGCTGTATTCAGCGCGCTCGAAGTCGTGCCACTTGTGCTGATCGGTTTTGAGGCCTGGGAAAACATTCGCCTGGCGCGTTCGCGGCAACAGCATATCTGGGTCGCTGCCTACAAATGGCCAATCTACTTCTTTGTGGCTGTCGCGTTCTGGAATTTCGTGGGAGCGGGATTGTTCGGATTCCTTATCAATCCCCCGGTTGCCCTCTACTACATGCAGGGTCTGAATACCACGCCGGTGCACGGCCACACCGCGCTATTCGGCGTCTATGGCATGCTCGCTCTGGGCCTGATGCTCTTCTGCCTACGTGCTCTGCGGCCCGGAAGGGCATGGAAAAACCCGCCACTGTCATTCGCGTTCTGGGCCATCAACATCGGACTTGCTTTGATGGTTTTGATCAGCGTGCTGCCGATTGGCCTGATGCAGGCATGGGCTTCCGTTGAATACGGCACCTGGTATGCCCGTTCGGCGGAATTCCTGCACTCCAGCGGAATGAACCAACTGCGCTGGATGCGCATGATCGGCGACAGCATTTTTGCGCTCGGCGCCCTCGTTCTTGGCTGGTTCGTGCTCGGGCTCGTGACGGGCCACTCCTATGACAAGCGGGGCTACGTCAGCGAGGGCGAATGGGAAGTGCGGACCCACGAAGTGGCCGCGATGCACGATTAATTCTTATCAATCAATTTCAACTGACCAGCCCGGCCCACCTGTAAGGTCGGGCTGGGTTTTGTCTGTCTGCCAGCGTGACATAAGTCATTTCCTGTCTGCCCCCGATTTGCCATCCTGACTTTGCGAGGAATGGTGTTATGCAACCGCAATTTGATTTCGATCAAAGCCCGTTTATTGTGATCTGGGAGACCACGCAAGCTTGTGATTTGGCGTGCGTTCACTGCCGCGCCTGCGCACAACCGATGCGAAACACGCTGGAACTGAGCACCGTCGAAGCCAAGCGTCTGATCGACGAAGTGGCTGCGCTGGGAGCGCCCGTATTCGTGCTGACCGGTGGTGATCCCCTGAAGCGGCCGGACGTCTTCGAACTGGTTGAGTATGCTTTATCGCGCGGTGTGCGCATCTCGCTTACCCCCAGTGCCACGCCATTGCTGACGAGAGAAGCAATTCTGCGGCTAAAAAATTGCGGCTTGGCGCGGCTCGCCATCAGCCTGGATGGACCGACCGCCGATGTGCACGATGCGTTCCGCCGCGTTCCTGGTTCTTACGAGTGGACCCTGCGCGCCATCCGATGGGCCCGGGAGATCGATCTTCCCGTGCAGATCAACACTACAATTACCCGCCGCAACCTGGAGCACCTGGATTCCATTATCGCGTTGATCGAATCATTGGACATCGTTCTGTGGAGCGTGTTCTTCCTGGTTCCGACCGGCCGCGGATCGTGCGGCGACCTGATTTCGGCGGAGGAATTCGAGCTGGTTTTCGCAAAGCTTTACCAGACTTCGCGCCGGGTTAAGTTTGATATTAAAAGCACGGAGGCGCAGCACTATCGCCGCTATTTACTACAGCGCAGGACTGAGGAAAGGCGCAAGGCGAACGGCCAGGCCCTCCCGTCCATGCTGGGCATGAGCACGCCTGATGGGATAGGTCGCGCGCCCAAGGGCATCAACGACGGAAAGGGTTTTGTCTTCATCTCCCATCTCGGCGAAGTTTTTCCCAGCGGGTTCCTGCCTATCTCAGCAGGAAATATTCGGAAACAATCGCTGGCAGAAATCTACCGGAACTCGCCCCTGTTCACTTCGCTCCGCGACAGCGCCAACCTGAAAGGCAAATGTGGCGATTGCGAATTTCGCGAAATTTGCGGTGGGTCTCGAGCGCGAGCCTATGCCCTGAGTGTGGACATCTTTGCCGAGGAGCCTTGCTGCACGTGGCAGCCCAGGACGCGCCGCAACAATGCCGTTTTCACTCGTGTTGTCGAAGAACTCGCCTGCGTCACGAAAGCTTGAACCAGGTTTATCCGACAGGTTCTGTTGCAACCGCCCAGGCCTTGCCGTCCAGGTGCCCAGGCAATGGCAAACCAAAGAGCTTAAGGATGGTGGGCGCGACATCAACGATCGCGGGCTTCTCGTCGGCAATCTTGAAATTCGAAAAGAGCACGCCCGGCACAAGCCGGGGATCTACGCAATGGTCTCCGCTCCAGGCCTTAAGATTGTCTTCAAAGATCTGGCTCGTAACTTTGCCCATTACCGAATCCCATGACGCGCGGAAACCTTCGCCATACCCCACGATCAGGTCTGGAGCGTTCTCCACGTAAGGACCGGCGTAGGTAGTATCGCAATCGAAAACACCGGTGATCCCGATGCGGCCGGAAGCCGGATCGACGAGTCCATCGAGCTTGTTGCGGAGCTCCTGCTTCAGGCTCTCCGCTTCCGTACCGGGTGCGACAATCCCTTGCCGCTCGCGCCCTTTCATATTCAGATACAGACCGTTCAGTCCCATGGTGTAGGCGCGCGTACGCGACCAGTCCACGTCGTCAAACCAGTCGCCGCTTTCCGTCTTTCCGGATTTCAGGGCGAGATATCCATTCTGGTGTAACCATGCATTCAGATTCACGCAGCGGGCAAATGACTTGAATCCGTGATCGGAAATCACCATCAGCAATGTGCGATTGTCGATCTGTTTCATGACACGGCCGATCAAATCGTCCATCCGGCGATACAGATCCTCAATCACATTAGGCCGCTGGTCGCGAGCAACGTTCCGGGCCGCGGGATGGTCTTCATCAAGATAGCGCCAGAACATGTGCTGCACGCGGTCAGTTGTATCAAACACGCAGGCGCACAGGCCCTGCCGCGTCTTCTCCAGTGCGTCAAACAGCATGCGCTCACGATCATCATGATTGCCGTAGCACTGGGCGAGGAACGCATTGTCGTCCAGAACCTCCTCGTTCAGCGCCCAGGTATCCTCGGCGAGTCCGAGCGTGGCGTAGGGGCCAAACAACTTGGAAAGATAAATTGAATATGTCACCGGATGAGAAATCGGCAGGTCCGGCCGTGCAGGATCAATATTCACCGGAGTGACATACACTTCAACTTCGGGCGACAGCTGCTTGAGGTAAAACCGGCAAATCCCGCGAGCGCTGAAACCCAGGCCAGCCTTGAATTTCACCGGAACCCACTCCGAATAATCGCCAACTTTCAACGTGAAGCTTTCCCCGTCAGCGGTGATGCGGGCAGAGTTCCCATTGGGACGTATTTCGAAGGCAGCTCGCAGCTCGCGACCGGAGTCGGCGGCGAGCGGATCTTCCGGTCCGGGAATATAGGAGTGCAGCGCCGAGCCATTGCGCTCGATGGGCACGCGCACGCCGCCTTCGCGAAATTTGTCATCAGTCTTGACTGTCGTGCACAGGCAGAATGTGCCTTGGCTCCCTTTTAGATCCGGAACGCACATGCCGGACAGCAATACTCCGGGAAACTTCTCTGGAGGAAAAGTGACGGGTACCCGGATCACCGAACAAAAAATGCCCGCCTTCCCCAGCCAATGCCAGAACGGAATGCCACGGCGCATGCCTTTAATGCAAGGCTTACCAAGGGGAATCGTGTATTTCCCCAATTTCAACGTTCGCTTCGGACCCCGAATCTCGGCCGAAGAGAGGAACGGAAGATAGTTGTTCCGGTCGCAGCCAAGGAAATCGTAAATGTTGTGTTTGCCAGGATTGACTCCGGTCATGAACGTAGACCACGCCACCGGCGAAATGGCCGGGTAGGTCGTACGTAGCTTTCTGAATGTGCCCTGCTGGCGAAGCTTGGCTAGATTGGGCAGCTTGCCTTCCCCAATGAAGCGATCGGCTAATTCGGGATCCATACCATCAAAGCCGAGAATCACGGCTCGCTGAATGGCGGCATTGCGATAGGCGTGGCGGCGCCGCGCGAATCGAAGAAGATGGCGAGCCGGCCACGTGATAAACGCGTACGCGGAATACAGGAACGCCACAAACAGCGTCCAAAAGGAGGAGAGTACCGCGAAACCCGCGCCTGGCCCGGCATACGCTTCGCTGCGTAAGGGCCAGAGCAAAACCAGGCCTGCGATGGCCAGCAGTACGAAGGCGCGTTGGCGGCGCTCGCTGGTGACGGCCTCGTTATTAGAAAGCACCCTCATATTTCAATCCCTAGAACGGTTTTGAATGCGAAGCCCGCCGCCAGCGACAGGACGAAGAAAAGCCAGATCCAGTTCCACTCGTATCCAAGAAAGGAGATGTCACGTAAAGGATAACTCACTTCCACCGACTCGATGGGGCTGTTGGATGGCAGTGCGGACTCTCCCGACTCCAGCATGCGTTGCCAGAAATGCTCCCGCAGACGTACTGGAGAAATGCGCGCGAGCCCCGATGAGACGACAACAGTTTTCGCCAGCTTCTGACCGGCAATGTCGACGTTGATGTCGTATGCGCCGCCGTCATCCGCAACCACGCGCCAGATCACTTCATGACTGGCTGGAGCGTGTACCGCGGGCGCCGTGGTACGCATTCCCGGCGGCAATAGCAGTGAGATGTCGTTCAATGCGTCAACCCCGCTTGCCTGCGCTTTCACCAGGAACGCCTGGCCGCTGTTTACAGCCGCGAATCCCAGGTAGCGATCGAGTTGCACGATCAAGACAATCATGGGGATGATTACAAAGAGCAACGGCCTGAACGCGAGCAGGAGGTAGCGCCCGGTGCATCGCAGGATGCGGCCATACGACTTCAGGACAACCGGCAACTGGTCCTGAAATAAGCGCACTGCAAGCAAGTGGGCTTTGAGCTGATCTTTCACCTTGTGAATGGCTTTTTGATCGCTGGTGTAGCGAAACACAATCACCATCAAGAAGCCGATCACCACTGAAATGAGCAGCACAATCAGGAACGGCAGATTGAATCCGTGTACTCCAGGGAGAACTACGCAGCTTGCAGAGTTGATTCCGGTGGGGATTGCCATGGCCGGTGAGTGATGTTGACGTGTCGCGGTGTTACTCGATGTAACCCAGGCCTTGAAGCCGCTTTCTCACGACCTCCTTCGACGGGGCGCTACCTTCGTCCGATGGAAGCACCTTGTTGATCTCTTTCTCCAGCATATGAAGCACGAATTCGTCTACCGAACTGTAACCGCACGCATCGGCACACTGCTTGGCCTTGTCCAGCAGTTCGCCTTCAATCTTCACCTTGTGAGAACCAAACACGGTCTCCTCCACGCAATACGGCTATTTCAGTGTTTTTCGGATCCGGGCAAGAAAACTGATTGTCCCATCATAACGTGTGGCTGGCTGATTCCAAACTCCGCCAGGATGGTGGGCGCTATATCGGTCAGGGCGGGACTGGTCGCGGCAATCGCACGATTGCTCAGGAGCACGCCCGGGACCAGGGTGTAGTCCATACAATGATCGCCGCTCCACGGATTGGCGTTGTCCTCGAGAACCTCCGGGGGAAACGCGCCGAGAATGGTCTTCCACCCGGCGCGGTAGCCGCGGTTATAGCCGACCAGTGCATCGGGACCGTCATGAGTGTACGGGCCGCGGTAAACGTCGCCCGCGAAGTCCACCCGCGTAATCACCGGAAGGTTGCCGTCAGGATCGCGAATGGCGAGCAGTTTGTCTCTGATTTCCCTCAGCACCGCGTCTGCCTCGGCGCCCGAAGCCACGATTCCCTCCGGCTCCCGTCCACGCAGATTCAGATACAGACCATTCAACCCCAAGCCATAGGCGCGAGTCTTGCTCCAGTCCACATCCGCCAGTGGCTCCGTCTCATCTGCTGCTACTCCAGCCTTGCGAGTGATGTAGCCATTGTTCAGCAACCAGGTATTCAGGTTGAAAGAACGGCGGTAGGGAGCAAACCCGTGATCAGATAGGACCAGTAGTGTCGTGTGCTCGTCGAGCTTGGGGAGTATCTGTCCCAGAATCTGGTCCATCTGTTGATAAAACTCCTCAATGGCGGGCCCGTACTGCGAAGCAAGTGCGGCATCGTATTCCGGGTGACTCCGGTCCATGAACCGCCACAGCATGTGCGAGTTCAGGTCCAGGCTGGAGAAGTAAAAGAAGAAAACTCCTTTTTTGAATTTGGGAAATTCCCCGTCAAAAATCCGGCGATGCTCAGCCAGAACGGTTAGGGACTGTTGCAGAAACTCGCCGTCGTTCAGCACCCCGTCAGATAACGCTTTCGTATCCTCCGCGATACCCTGCGTGTAGAATTCCCCATCCTCGTCAGAGAGAGCCCGCGAGTAGCTGGCGGGCGTCGAAATCGGAAGCGAAGGATCCGCCGGGTCGATGTTCATCGGAGAAACGTACAGCTGAAAACGGGGATGAGCTTGCTTCAAATAAAACCGGCAGATCCCTTGGACATTCCCAAAAAACGGAATTAACTGAAATTCAACCTTGACCCAGTCGCTCCATTCACCTTCGCGCAATACAAGTTCGTGGCCCTGTACTGCGATTCGAGCGACCGGTTCCAGAGGGTCGATGCTCACCACAAAACGCTCAGTGGCAGGAGGAGAGCCTTTACGGAACGTGTTGTCAGGTCCAATAAGGTTCGCGGCGACTTGAGAGTTCTCTACCTGCACGGGAATGATCTGGCCGCCTTCCACCGCTCCGGCTTCCGCGGTGGGATCGTCGGTATAAAACGAAAATGTGCCATAGGTCCCGCGCAAGTCCGGCGTTCCCATACCTGAAAGCGTTTTCCCTTTGGCAGAGACAGGAGGAAAATTTGAGGGAATGCGGAACACCGAATTGGGGATTCCGTGCTCATCAAGGATTTCCCAGAACGCCTTTCCTCGCCGCAATTGCTCTGCGCTGCCGCCGCCTACGGGAATGATCCACTTGCCAATGTGAACGGCGTGTTTCGGTCCTTCGACACGCGATGCCGAGAAGTACAGCTGCATCGTCTTGGGATCGCGGTGGATGAAATCGAAGAGTCCGTGTCCCCCGGAATTCAAACCCGTGATCATGTTTGACCAGGCGACTGGACTCTGCGGCGGAATGCTAGTGGTGAGCGGCTTGAACGAGCCTTGCTGGGCCAGCTTGGTGAAATTCGGCATCTTGCCTTCCCGCATGAAGCGCGTGAGCAGGTCGGGATCCATACCGTCGATACCGATGATGATCAGCTTGTGCTCGCCTCTCCAGCTGCGATGGCAGCCGCTCAAGAACGCAATGGAAAGCAGTACGCCTAAAAAGCTAGACAGGATCTTGGGATTCAGACGTCTGCTCATGGGATGGCGTACGTCCATGCGAGCAGGTTTGGAAAGCCGGGCGCGGCGCCGGCATCTAAAGTAGCTTGAAGACACAAGCAAGAGAGCGATGTAAGGGATCGAATAAGCAATTCTGGCGTTGTAAGCTATTGCCTGTCAAGCGCCGCGCCCGATGTGGAACTCCATCGCGCAGTCGGCTTTCGAGGGGACGTGCTCAGGCATTAGACTGCTTTCATGCGTCGCCGGCTCTTCTACCGGGTTTTCGTGATCGTGACTGCTGCTTTCTGCGTCGTTTCATCCCGCGCGGCAGACAAGCCAAACATTATCCTCATTACACTGGATTCGACTCGAGCCGACCGAATGGGCTTTCTCGGCTCGCGCGCCAAGCTCACGCCCAATCTCGACGGCCTCTCACAGGAAGGCATCATTTTCCAACGCGCTTACGCGCAGGCGCCGCTCACCGTGGTATCCCACGCCACTATTCTGAGCGGCACCTATCCGCAGACCCATCACGCGAGTGAACTGGCATCGTCCTTGCCGGCCGGACTGCCTTATCTTCCTGATTTGCTCCACAAGAGCGGATATCGCACGGCTGCATTCGTCGGCTCAGTCTCGCTCGATCCTCACAATGGTCTGGCTCCGGGCTTGGATCGTGGATTCGACACCTACGACGCAGGTTTCCGGCAAATCAAAAGTCCGAACGCGATCGTGGAGCGTCGGGGCGATCTCGTGGTTGCGCGCGCAACCAAATGGCTAAGCAGCAATGCGCGGGTTCCTTTCTTCATCTGGGTACATATCGTTGATGCGCACGTCCCCTATGCGACTCCCTACGACCGTGCTGTCGCTTCCGCCGATGCCGCAGCCGGCAAGCTGTTCAGCGCTCTGCGAACCGCCAAGCTCTGGGACAATTCGGTCGTGCTTGTTACCGGGGATCACGGCGAAAGCCTCGGCGGACATGGGGAACAAACGCACGGAGTATTCCTCTACGACGAAACCATTCACGTGCCCCTTCTGCTCAAAATGCCTCATGACCAGCTTGCGGGAAAGCAAGCCAGTGGTCGTGTGCGCCTGGTAGACATTGCGCCGACTATTCTGGAGGCTGCAGGGCTTCCCGTGCCTCCGCAGATGCAAGGACAATCCTTGCTGCGCATCGCCAAGAACAATTCGCAAGGCGATCAGCCGGTGTATTCCCGGAGTGACTTCCCGCAACAGGCGTTTGGGTGGAGCGCTCTCGAGTCCTGGCGTGCTGGCAAGTATCTTTACATTCGCGCACCCAAACCGGAACTTTACGACTTGGTTGCGGATCCAGGCGCGACCAGGAACCTGGCGCAGAGCTCGAAGGCAACGCTGTCCACCCTAGCAGCGCAACTTGAATCGTTTGACAGTCACTTCGGCAACAAGGGTGGAGAGCCGGAGGGACCAGGGCTTTCTTCCAGTGAAGTGCAGAAGCTTGCGTCGCTGGGATACATAGGAATTCAGAAATCTGCGCATACAACTACGGCAGTGACGGGAATCGATCCCAAGGACGGTATCGCGACTGCCAACCAAGTTATGGATGCTATACGCAGTGTTGCCGAGAATGCGCCGCGGAAAGCAGAGCCGGTGCTGGCCGGAATTATTGCCAAGAACAGCGACATGTACTTGGCCCAGTACGGCTTGGGTCTGGCCCTCGCCCAGCAACAGCAGTACGCAAAAGCCATCGAGCACCTGCACAAAGCGATTGAACTGCAACCAGACTCCGCATGGGCCCATTATGAGATGGGTGCCAGCCTGATAAAAACGGGTGACTACAAAACTGCCGCAGTCCACCTCGAGCTTGCTGTCGCGCGCTTACCGGAGTGCAGCGCCGCGCACCTTCTGCTGGCAGAGAGCTATCAGCATTTGGGTCGGAGTAAAGAAGCAAACAGCGAGCGCAAAATGAGCACTGCGCATTGATCAGCCCCGTGCTCATCGAGCTTAATATGCACATATCACGCGCAAGTATTTAAGATTACTTCGCGCGCTGTCGGTAGAGATTCTTATCGACCTGCGCGGCCATGGCATCGACGTTCAGCTCGAGCCCGAGAAAATCCGCGACCTTCTCCGAAACGTTTCGTGGAGCGCTCAACACCTCGTGATAGGGCAAGCGGACGACCCGCACGTGCGGCTTGCCATTCAGCCACACGTTCACATCGTAGAGGTGGTTCTGAAATCCCTTTATGAGAACGGACTTGACCACTCGCCCATCGCCGGTGCCGCGGTGCTTCAGCATTTCGTCCTGTGACGCAAGCACCTCCTGAAGCGGCCTTTGCATAAAGATGACGCTATATTCGTGGCTGGGCGGCAAAGCCAGGAGCAATTGCGAAATTACCTTGACGGCTTTGCCCTCAGCCTCTGCGATGATCGCCGGTTCCTTGGGCAATTGCTTGATTCGCTCCCACTCCAGGTAGCCGCGCGGATTGTCAACGTCGGCCCGGCGCTCTCCGTCGGAAAGCACCTGCATCCCTCCTGCGGCCAGCATCTGCATCATCAAGGACGTGCCGGAACGCGGAAGTCCTGAGACAATCGTGATCATTCGCTCGGCTCTTGTGAGAAGCGGTCATTAGATGTGCTCGCCGCCATGAACGCCCACGATGTTATCTCACTTGCAAGCTCTGCAGCATTTTTTCGTAAGTCGGGCGCAGCTGATCGAAATCTCTTTCCGGAGCGACAAACACCACGTAAAGCAAATCCCCCTGCTGTCGCGGCAGGGTGATCAGCCAATCTCGCTCCCGCATGGGTTGTCCATTCTGTTGGACGGGCGAAGTTCCAACCAGATCCACAGAACGGCCGTTCACTCCATTCACGCTTACAGGCCGGGGTGAACCCGTCGCCCGCAATCCGGCATTCGATTGCTCAAGCGTCTGCACCAGGTCCTGGGTAGCGTCGTCGAGCGTATTGGCGTTCGGCGTTGCAGCGCTCATGATGACCCCGTACGCAATGCTGCCCTGGGCTACTGCAGTGGGTGGCGCAATCGTGACTCCACCAGAGTTCGAATCCTGAAATGCTCGCCAGTTGTCCGGATAGGCAATCGCAAAGTCCCGGCCACGAAGTTGAGTAAAGCTTGAACTCGGCCGGATCTGCGTGAGCGAAACGTTGTTCAAAGTGCCACCGCCGCGCGAACCCGGCCTTTCGCTTTCGTCCACCGGAAGGCCCTTCGGCACTGCCCCGCTCTGAACGTTCTGCTGCGCCCACAAGCCTCGCTGCGCTCCATCGGCGATTTGCTGCGCGGAATAACTTTTGGTCCGGGCGGCTTCTTGCTTCGCGTTTACAAACTGCTGGCTCGTGGCCAGGTACCTTCGCGATGGCCAATCCTGAATTTCCTTTTCCACCGCCGCCACTCGATTGCCCGGGTTGGGGTGATCGCTCAGAAACTGCGGTCCGCCATTGCCCGCCTGCTGTTCGAGCTTTTGAAAAAATTCAGCCATCTGCTTGGGATCGTATCCCGCCCGGTACATGATCACGGCGCCCACGGAATCCGCCTGCGCTTCATCATTTCGCGAATATTTCATCAGCAGCGTTCCGGCGCCGAACTGAATGCCAGCCCGCGCCAGTGATCCGATCCCACCTCCCAACAATCCGCCGAGCGCGCTAAGAATGCCGGCCCACTCCTGCTTGGGCATTTGTTTGGCGGAGTGCTGCATGTAAACGTGTGACATCTCATGCGCCATTACACCGGCCAGTTCGGCTTCGTTGTCAGCCGCGTTTATCGTGCCGACGTTGATAAAAATCGGTCCTCCAGGGAGGGCAAACGCGTTGATTTCCTTCTGCTGAACCACGTGGAACTGGTATGGCCATGAATACTGCGAGGGGATAACCGTCTCCAACCTGCGTCCCAGGTCTTGTACATACCGCGTGACGGGACTCGAGTCCGGGAGCACCGGCATTTGCTTGTACACCTCGGCCATGGCCTTCAGCCCCAGCTGCTCCTGCTGCTCCTTTGTCATGCCGACCCGGCCGGGATCGGGCAATTCCGGACCTTGCGTCACCGCGCCTGACCAGGTCACCAGCAGGATCAGCAAAACGGAAGATACTCGAACTGCAAAGCTTCGCTGAGTTTTCATTTGGTCTCCCTCGTGACAGAAGACGTAAGCGCCTTGCCTTTACTCAGATGCAGCAAAGGGCGCGTGCGATTAACGCAACATCTGTCGGGCTCGATCTACCGCCGGTTGTGTTCATAAAGCTCCCTTCCATGGATCGCTCCTTAACCCGGCAATCGCCTCAGGCGTGCGTGCCACGTTCTTTGCACGGCACCTTACTCGGCCTCGGGCTCGCAGTTTGGGGCTGTAGAGACTCCCTTAGGGAAAATACACGGAATTCCTGATATCGCGTCCACAGCTTCAATGTTTTAATGTGAGTAGTTGAAATGACCGTCACCGCACTCACTTTCGTCTTGCTGGCAGCCGCCGTGCTGTTCCTGTTGAAGTGCCTGCAAGCTTTCTCGGAGGGTACTAAGCCCCGGTACCGTGGGCGGCTTGTGAAGGCTTTCCGCAACGCGCAGATGCGGTCGACAGGTTCTACTCCTGCCAGTTCCTCGCCGATGGCTGATTGAAGGGCGGAACCTTTCCGCCTTGCATCCGCATGCTTATCGCACAGCGCCGGTCATAGCGCCAGCCGAAACCTCCTCAATCCACGCCGTGACCCAGAGATTTGAATCGTGCTGCCCTCTCAGACGAACCTTTAGGTAGTTATCCGTAAGAGCATGTGTGTATTCGCGGTCGAAAACATGCAACGTGATCGCGGGCAGGCTCCTCCCCAGGAAAGACTTCATAAACGTTAGTTTCTTCTGGGCAGCCAGCTCGCGCAGAATGCGGTTGCGCTCACGGGCAATAGCAACCGGCACCTGTTTCGGCAGCGATGCCGCCGCTGTGCCGGGCCGGGGCGAATACGTGAAAACGTGCAGGTACGTAAACGGCAGCTCATCTACTAAACGGCGAGTTTCTTCAAACTCGGCGTCGCTCTCCCCCGGGAAACCTACCATCGCGTCGGCTCCGATCGCGGCATTCGGAATCGCGCGATAAATTTTCTCGATCTTCTCGCGATAGTGCCAGGGGCGATATTTGCGATGCATGCGGCGCAAAACACGGTCACTACCCGATTGCATGGGTACGTGCGCGTGCTTCGCAATTCGCGGAGATCCAGCCATGAGTGCGATCAGTTCATCGCTCCAGTCCATTGGCTCAACCGAACTGATGCGAAGCTTTTCGACAGCGGTGTGCTCGAGCACGTAGCGGATGAGCGCATCCAGGCGAAATCGCCGCGCGTCCAGATCGCGTCCCCACCGGCCCAGATTGATCCCCGAGATGACGACCTCGCGATAGCCCGACGCTACCAGCACATTGATCTCGTGAAGGACTTCCTCCATGGGCAACGAGCGGCTTTGGCCTCGTACCGAAGGAATGACGCAGAACGAGCAGCGGTTATCACACCCGTCTTGCACTTTCAGATTGGGGCGGGTGCGGTCTCCGGCACTGTCGAATACTGGTGCAGCCAGAAGTTGCGTATGGGCAAAAATGTCCGACACGAACAAGCGCTCGGGGTTGCCCTCTGGGCTCCTCACCGCCTGACGGGAAACGCCGCTGGCTCTTGCTGCACTGTCCTGTAATGCAGATATTGGAACAAACGAGTGACCACCGCTCGAACCGGTTTCTGGACTAGTTGCACACCAATTTTCGCGCAGACGACCTACGACGATGTCGGCCAGCCGGTGCTTGTGTGAGTTTCCAATGACCAGTTCGACTCCCGGCAAGCCTGCCAACTCCTCCGGAGCGCGTTGTGCGTAGCAGCCTGTGACAACGATCTTGCAGTCGGGATTTTCGCGACGAATACGGCGGATCGAGGCGCGCGCATCCTGGTCGGCGGCCGCTGTGACCGTACAAGTATTGAGCACAACGACTTCGGCCTGCTCCTGTCCCGAAGCCGCTTCCCATCCGGCCTCCCGAAGCTGACCCTCCACTGCGGCGCCATCCGCCTGGGTCGCACGGCAGCCAAAATTCTCCACATAAAAACGCATCACAGGTCTATAGTAACGTAGTAGGACAGATGGGCGTGTGGGCGGGGAAGATCGAGGTTAGCCTCAGGGTTGATGCGCACCGGCTGCACGTCAACAGTGTCACGTAGCGTTGCAGATGGGCTTGCCTCAGATCTGAACTCCCGTATTCCAGGGGTGTTTTATGAAGCGACGTATCCTACTCGTCGATGACGATGTGGCAGTCCTGCTGACGTTGAAGGCAGTCCTTGAACTGCACGACTTCGAAGTGGAGACCGCCGCCTCTGCCTCCGAAGCGATTACAAAGCTCCATTCCGGTGTGTACCAGATGGTGATCACCGACGTTCGCATGGAGACCGACCAGGCGGGTTTTGACGTGATCCGCACCGCGCACGAGCAACCCTACAATCCCGCCACGGCGCTACTGACCGCATTTCCACCGGAAAACGGCAATTGGAAGAAGGACGGGGCTCAATCAGTCCTGGTCAAGCCGGTAGGCACGCAGGACCTGGTCCGGCAACTAGAGGCACTCCTGGTGAGCCACGAGGATAACAAGCAGCGACGTCAGAACGCCGGTGTACAAGGGTTTGACAGAAATTCCGGCAAGTCCTCTCGGACTGGCGGCCGGAAAGTGGTCTGACACTTCCACCCCTGCCTCCCAGACGATCAAAACGTGGCAGTTATTCGGAGAGTTTAGGCAGTTGCCGCTTGACGCCGCTGCTGAAAGCATTCGCGGCAAAACACGGGCCGCCCCTGTGTGGGCTTGAAAGGAACCGTGGTTTCTTTGCCGCAATTTGAGCACACGGTTCGGGTTTCCACTTTGTTGTAATGTCCTGATTGGATGGGAGTCGCCCCCAGTACCGCGATCCGTTTTCCTTTACAGATCTTGCACCGTTTCGGCTCGTTCTTGAACTGTTTGTCGTGGAAAAACAGTTGTTCCCCGGCCGTGAAGATGAAGTCAGCGCCGCAGTCGATACACTTCAGAACCTTGTCCTGGAATTCCATTGAGAGATGCTCCCTTCAACCCCCAGCTTGAGCAAATCAAGCCAGAGGAAGCCCCACATTTAGCTCCCACGCGGGGGCGCGCGAAAGCTATTCATCCCCCTCACTTCAGTACCTTTGGATTTCTTACTACCCCTGGACTCGGCCCACCGTGCACAGTCCCTGCACGGTTACAACTTGAAGAAGTGTCCCCTTGCGGCTGAAATTCGCAGCTTCCCGATATGGGAATAATCCAAAAAGAATGGGCCGCCACTATAGGGGGTGGCGACCCAATGACGAGCTAGTCCTGTTCTTTGCGCGCCTTCTTACGGCTGCGCTTGCGAGCTAAAGCTTCCTTAACCCGTTTCTTTTCGCCCGGTTTCAGGTAGAAGGAGTGACGTTTCACTTCCTTGATGATATCTTCCTGCTGGACCTTGCGCTTAAACCGGCGAAGGGCGTTTTCGAGGGATTCTCCCTCTTGAATTCTGACTTCCGCCAACTAACTACACCCCCAAACTCGTCCCATTTGGACCCGTTAGTTATCGCAACAGATTGGCGGCAAGTCAAGAGGGATGTGCAGATTTTTAGCCAAAAATAGCCGAATTTCCCCTTAATTTCGCACTTCCGTGCCAGTCCTACGGGGAGCCATCGCCATCCCAAGTTCAGAATATCAACTTGATACCCAATTGCATTTGCCGCGGCGCGTAGGCGTCGGTGGCCGCCATAAAACTCGCCGGCCGCGCGTAATATGCCGGGAAGTGCTTGACGCCGATAGTCTTGCTGTAACCCACAAATTGTCCCGCACCGTTGATAAACCCGTCATCTGTGATCTGCACGCGCTTATTGTCCCGATTGAACAGGTTGAATGACTCGGCCATGAGGTCAATCTTCAACCTCGCCCCGGCATAAAGCCGCCGGGTCAAACGGCCGTCGAAAGTGGCATAGTCCGGCCCCACAAATGAGTTCCGGCTGGCATACGGCAGGCGGTCGTTGCCATCATTGCCGTCCTGGTTAGGATCGCCATACACACGCGCATTCACCGGGCGCCCGCTGCCATAGGTAAACACCCCGGAGACCTTCCAGTTATTAAACGCTGTGCCCAGCAGCGCATGGGCGCGATCGAACGGGCGCGGTTCAACCACCCACGAGAAAGCCAGCCGGTTACGTTGATCGGTCACGCTGGGTCCCCGCTCGCTCCTCGGAGAATAAGAATTCTGCACTGTCGCTGGACGGCCCGCCACCAACGCGTCCTGCCCATCATCGACGGCGTGCGCCAAGGTGTACGACAGCCGGAAATACAGGCCGTGGGTCATTCGTCGCTGGACCGAAACGGTGAACGCATTATAGACACTCGATGCCGCACTCTCGAACTGGTTGACCGCTCCCAGTTGCGGACTCGGACGGGCAAGGGCATTGATGCACGGCGGAAATGGGCATGTGAGCGACTGCGTCTCCTGCCAACTCGAAAACGAGTCCACGTTGTAGTAGGTTCCTGCAAACTCATTTCCGCCGCTATCGTAGATGGGATACGCGAGGGTCATCGGTGGCGGCAGATTCACGTCCCGAGCTCGAATCAAACCCACACCATGCACATACAGGTAGTTCACTCCAACCGCCAGCCGATCGACGATCTCCTTCTCCATGCTCAAACTAGCCTGCTCAACCCGGGGAGTCTTGAAATTCGGCGCGAAGGTGGAGATTTCGGTTTGCAGACGGTTCGCCACAACCTCGGGAGGCGCGCAAAACGTCGCGGTGATTGCGCAGCTTACCAAGGGCTGCGGATATGTGGGAAAGATCTGGCGGTCGTAAAAATCGGCATTGCTAAGGAGCAGGTGAGTTGAGCCTAGGCCGTTGTCCGTGGCGATTGTGGAGGTATAGATCTGGGGGATGCGAGTGTAAAACAAGCCCGCGCCGGCGCGGACTACAAAAGGATGAGCGTCCCCAACCGAATACGCGACGCCAACTCCTGGAGAGAAGTTATTTGTGTTGTTGTTCGGGACTTTGCCCGAGTTAGGCCACAGCGGATTAGTGACGAGGTCCCGCGTGCTGAAGGTCTGCAGATCGTAACGGACACCCAGGCTGACCGCGAGTCGTCGGGTAAGTCGAATGGTGTCCTGCACGAAGGCTGCGTATTCATTCGTATCCGGGTGCGAAATGGCGGAGCCAAAATTCTGCACGTAATAGCGCGGCACCTGGTGCGCATACGCTCGCAACGGACTGAGGTGCATTCCGTAGTACATGGGCTCGTAGGTCCAGGGGTTGACGCTGATCGTGTCGAAAATGTATTCGCCGCCGAACAGGGACGGAAAGAAGTTGTAGATCCAGCTCAATAGCGCATCTCCGCCAAATTTGAATGAATGATGGCCCGTTTCCAGGCTAAGGGTCTCTGTTAGGTGAAACTTGTGCTCCCGCGTCGTCCGTGGAAGGATGCTGGAACGGCCGAAGCCATCCGTGACATCGTAGATCTTGGTCAGGGCTGAGCTGGTATTAGCCGAAGAATTCTGCAGATCACGGGAGAATTGCGCGCGCAGGTGGCTGGTGATGCGGGGACTGAGGCCGCTGGTTAGAGAGAGCGAGCCGCTTTCGGTCGCTACATTCTCCTGGCCATTGTTGCTGATCATCGAAGTCGTAATCGGGCTGGCGGGATCGAAGAATACGTTGTTCTGTCCCCAGTAGCGCGAAGTGTTCAGACGCGCCGAGAGGTAGTGCCGTGGGCTTGCGGAGAAATCTACTTTCAAGAACATGGCATTCCCGAGAAGCTGGGACTTGTAGTTCCCTACCATGCTGTTGAGTTGATCCGCCGCGGCAAAAACCTTTTGCTGATCGCTGGGCTCGTAATCTCCCGACTGCCCTGGCGCTGCCGGCTGTGGCACCACTCCTACCGCTCCCCCTACGAATCGCACCAGGCTGGGCACGCGAAATACATGCTGATCGAAACCGCTGAAGAAGAAAATCTTGTTACGTTTGATCGGCCCGCCCAGCGTGAATCCGAACTGCTGTTGCCGATCCTCCGGCTTTGTGTCGGTGAAGGAATGCTGCGCGTTCAGTGAGCTGTCACGGATGAAATAGAAACCTGTTCCGTGCCAATGATTCGAGCCCGACTTGGTCACGACGTTCACCACCGCGCCGCCTGCCCTCCCAAGTTCGGCCCCATACGAGTTTGAGGACACGCGAAATTCCTGCACGACTTCATTGGAGAACTGGTAAGGCGCGCGATAACGTCCACGTGCCTGCCCGAAAAAGGCGTTGTTATTGTCGGCTCCGTCGACCAGGTAGCTCGACTGGTAGCCGCGTATGCCTCCGAATGCGAGATCGCCATTCGACGCCGAAGTAAGGCCGCGCGGATCCTGCGTCACTCCCGGCGCAAGCAGCGCCAAGTCGGTAAAACGGCGACCATTGAGAGGTAGATCGGAGATGGCCTTCTCATCGATCAGTGAAGACACCGCGCTGGGCTGCGTCTCCACCAGTGGCGGCGCACCCGATACTGTCACCGACTCTTTCACCCCGGCAAGTTTCAGGTGGAATTGCAAGTTGGTGGAAGCGCCAATTTCGATGTGCAGCGGCGGACTCAGCTGCGCCGACATTCCCGGCGCTTCAACCCGGGCCGTGTAATTGCCGGGCGGCAGCAGTTCGAACGCATAATTGCCGTCCAAATCGGTAGCTGCCGATTGACGCGCTCCGGTGTCATTGCTGACCAGCGCAACGGTAGCGCCGGCAATGCTACTGCCGTCCGGATCCAGAACCGTTCCGCGTAATGCGCCCGTGGACGCGTCTTGCGCAGCAGGGCGTGCGGTCAGCAGAAGGATGATCGCTGCGAGCAGCAGCCGGCCAGCAAACCCGAAGGAGGATTGCGATGAAGAAGCTCGGCGAAATAGCGGCATAGGAATCCACCTGATTCACACGAAATGGAATCGGAGGGATTCCTGGAAAGCTGGGCTTGGTATATCACGCGGAAGATGTGGGAAGTGTGACGTGCGGCACAGCCGTTTTGGTAGTTTCCCTCTGCGGGAATCAAAGCAATCGCCGGACGGGTGCTTTCGGCACGCGAGAGCGCACCCGCGCCTCTCTCGCACGCCCGCCCGCGTGCGTGTTATGTTGATTCTTTGCGGTGCAGCAGCGCGAGCGAGCTGTTGTTGCGTCTAAGGCTGGCCCTCGCAAACGGCAATCGCGCTCGACCTGTCGCATCGCGTTTGCCATCTGAGACTGACCGCTGATCGATATGATTCGCACTTACAACGGCATCACCCCCCAATTTCCGGAAACCTGCTACGTTGACCAGTCGGCGCAAGTGATCGGAGACGTAGTGCTGGGCGAGCACGCAAGCATCTGGATGAATGCCGTGCTGCGCGGCGACGTGCACTCCATCCGGGTGGGGCACTACTCGAACGTGCAGGACTGCAGCGTGCTGCACGGCATGAAGGATCAATACGGCGTCTTCCTAGGCGATTACGTCACGGTCGGCCACTCCGTGACCCTGCACGGCTGCACCGTTGAGGACCGCTGCCTTATCGGCATGGCATCGATCATCCTGAACGGAGCCCGGATTGGCTCGGGTTCGATCATTGCCGCGGGAACCCTTATTCCGGAGCGGACCGTCGTCGAACGGAATTCGTTGTGGATGGGATCACCCGGCAAATTCGTGCGGCGGCTCGACAAGAGCGACGAGGAAACAATCCTCCGGTACTCCGAGAATTACGTGGGATACAAAAGAGTGTACCTGCGCGAGAAAATTTAGCGCCTGCGCCAGGCGAATCGTCGGATCGGTGATGGCCGCGTTGTTTATCTGAGGTTGTCATGCCGAGTGAAGCGGGCACTCTGCTATTCCGACTGGCGCCGCGTAACCCGCATAGCTGCTAACAGCGCCTCCCAACATTGGGGTGCTAACATCTAAGACTCCCTTGATCAAATCTGTCCGAGGAACGCGCGACCTGCTGCCGCCCGAGACGGCGCTGTGGAACTTCGTCGAGAGTGTTGTTCGCGACGTGATGCGCGCCTACAACTTCCAGGAAATCCGCACACCCATCTTCGAGGAAACACAACTGTTCTCGCGCTCCGTGGGAGAAGACACCGACATTGTGGCCAAGGAAATGTACACCTGGCAGGACCGCGGCCGTGCGGAATCGGATAAGGGACAATCTTTGACCCTCCGCCCGGAGAACACCGCCGGCGTGGTGCGCGCCTACATCGAGCACAAGCTTTGGGATCGCGGGCTCAACAAGCTCTACTACATTGGGCCGCAGTTCCGCAGGGAGCGTCCGCAAAAAGGCCGTTACCGCCAGTTCTACCAGATCGGCGCCGAGGTAATCGGCCCGGCGTCCGCCGGCAGCGAGTCTCCTGCGCGAGATGCCGAAATATTGGAGATGCTGGCCACTTTGCTCGATCGCCTTGGCATCGCGGACTGGACTCTCGAGCTGAATTCAGTCGGCTGTCCCGCGGACCGGGCACGCTTCAACGAAGCATTGCGCAAAGCGCTTGAGCCCGTGGCGGCGCAGATGTGCGTCGATTGCCAGCGCCGCGCCGTCACCAACCCCTTGCGGGTTTTCGACTGCAAGGTGCCCGAGGATCAGCCCATCATCGACAAGTTGCCGCGCATCAGCCAATTTCTTGACAATGATTGCCGGCGTCATTTTGAAGATGTACAGGAGATTTTGAAATCGGTCGGCATCCCGTTCCGGCTCAACGATCGCCTGGTACGCGGGCTGGATTACTACACGCGTACCGCGTTCGAATTCACGCACGGTGCGCTGGGTGCGCAGAACGCTATCCTCGGTGGCGGGCGTTATGACGGACTGTCTGAGTCGCTCGGCGGCCCTCCCGCGCCGGGTATTGGCTTTGCCATTGGCGAGGACCGGCTGGTGATGTCGCTGGGCAAAACTGCCGATTCGGTTCTTCGCAAGCCAGATGTTTACATTGCCCCGCTCGGTGCCGGCATGAACCGCGAAGCCGCCCGCCTGGCGCGAGAACTCCGGGCGTGCAATTTGGTCGTGGAGCTTGGAGACGAAAACTTCCGTCTCAAGAAATCGTTCGAGACCGCCACCCGGGTGGGCGCACGCTACGCCTTGATCGTCGGCGAGAATGAAGTCGCGGCGGACGCCTTTGCGCTGAAGAATCTTGAGACTGGCGAGCAGGTTTCGGTGCCACGAGGGGACTTGAGCAAGAAGATTCTGTCTGCTCCAGACGTGCCCGTTCTGCCGCCCGAAAGCTAGCCTCAGCCGTTATCGCCAATTATTGCCCATTCTGGGGCGGACACCCTGGTTCCTGGACGTGCGCGGTTCGGTTCTTGTGCTTTGCGGTTAGAATCATTCCGTAGAGTGGATCTGTTTCTTCGTCCACGATCGAGAAGCCCTGAGGAGCCAATCATGCGATTGCTTTCATGCATTCTGGTCATAGTGGCCGCTTGCTGCTTGTGTGTTGCGCAGCAGAACAGCCCGCAACCATCAAATTCGAGCGCAAGCCATGAGCCGCCGGCCCTTAGCCCGCAAGATCAGGAGTTCGTCGACCGGGCTAAGCAATTCGAGGCCGCGAAGAAGAATAAGGACATGGATTACTTCCGCCGTACCCTGACCGATGACTTCACCGAGATCGGCAGCAGTGGCAGCACCTCCTCCAAGGCGGATTTCCTCGAAGATTTGGAGCCGTACAAGAAGCCCAAAAGCGTCAGCGAAAGCAATGAGCGCGTCTATGACTACAAAGTGCTTTCCTTGAACGAAGGCGCGGTGGTGGTGAGCTACAGCAAAATCGAGCCTGGAGATACGCCCCGATACACTCATTTGAGCACGATCTGGGTTAAGCAGGACGGCGACTGGAAACTGAAGTTCGTGCAGGTCACGCCCAACCTGTGGAGCGCAACCGATTTGTGACGATGGCAGCTTTCAGCCTCTGGTTAGCTGTTCGTTTCAGTGCTACGGCAAAGTACAACAATTGCAATGTCTTTCTCCCGTTCCCGAAAAACATACACCGAGGATGAGCTTTACGAATACGCCATCGGCGCGCTTGGGCGGCGCATGCGTTCAGTCGCAGAGCTAAAGCGTCTGCTGCGCCAGCGTGTGGAGATTGACACTGAGTTCGGCCAGACCCTGGTTGAGTTGATTATCCGGCGCCTCAAAGACCAGGGCTACCTCAATGACGCGACCTATGCCGCGGCATACTCCGGGTTTCGCCGGGACAACGAAAAATTCGGACGGCGGCGCGTCATCACTGATCTGAAAATCAAAGGCGTGCATGGAGATGTCATCGATAAAGCCGTGACCGACGCCTACGATGAGGTCAATGAGGAGAAGCAAGCCCGCGAGTACCTCCGCCGCAAGCGCTTGAAAAGGCCGCAAGACCAGAAGGAAGCTGCGCGTATCTTCCGCCAACTGGTGCGGGCTGGGTTTGGGTCCAAAACGATTTTTACGATTCTTAAGAGGTGGGACGTAGATGACGAGGTCCTCACCGCGCTCGACTCCGAAGACACGTAAACCGTCGACCGAATAACAATTCGTAAGCCGCAATAGCTTAAATCCGGCCTTACGGACAACAGTCTAAGTCGCTCTTACTTCGAGCGAGCTTCCACTTTCCGGTTGGCTACGACTTGTCGATCTCAGAAGTTCGAGAAGTGCCGGCCTACCGGTGTTAGCTCTGAAGATCGTTCTATTCAATTTTTCGTTGTTTTCTCAACGCCATTATCTTGTATGGCCAACCGCCCGAGCCGCCCTCATTCAAGTCATTTACAACTGTTGAGCGTTCGCGAAAGTAGTCCATATCGGCTTTGTGATGCGGAAAGACATCTCCTACGACGAAGAACCCTCCGGATTTGAGCACATCGAAAACCGCTTCGTAGGCCTTGAATCTTTTCTTCCCCATGTTGTGGAACACCAGGTTGGAGACCACAAGATCATATTGTTCGTTCGACACCATTGGCTTGGTCAGATCGTGTTTCAAAAACGAAGTTCTGGAGTCTAGCCCCAGAGACTGCATATTGTTCGCCGCCTTGTCCATGGAAATCCCGGAGATGCTGCCGCGCCTGAACAGGTCAACGCCGACGATGTGCGCCTTCGGAAAGCGCTTGGCCGCAACGTACATCAGAAAGCCCAGTCCACAGCCCGCGTCCATTATCCGCAGACGAGAGCCGGAGGCATAGAGCGGTCGCAATAGCTTCGAGAACGCTTTTTCAGCGCGCCGCCTGATCTCCTCTGATTCCCCTGGCGTGGCGTGGTGATACGTCCCAAAATCTACAACCCCGCGTTTGATCGGCCGGTCGTTCGTGCCTGGATTATGGCTTGTCCTATGAGTTTTCGTGCGAAATTTCGTGTGTTTGGCGATTGTCATCCTCTCGTCCTTTGCTGTTCATGTTGGCGCAACGGATATCTTTCGGTCTTGGAAAAATCGGAAATCGTTACTGCGCGTGGAGGTGGTTTGCCCCTTGGCTTGCAGTGTAGGTCGTCAGGTCGATTCCCGAGAACGACCGGAATTCGTTTGCCAGGTGAGCCTGGTCATAGAATCCACACTCGACCGCTATTTCAGCCCACGAAATTTCGAGACCGGCCTGTAACCGCCGGACTGCGCGCTGAAGGCGCTGCAAGCGAGACCATACCTTTGGTGGGAATCCAACCTGCTCGCGAAAGATCTGCGAAAATCGGCGTTCGCTCCAACCAGTGCGCCGCGCGATGTCGCGGACAGAGAGTTGGTTCGAATTGTGCGCGAACTGCTCTAACGCAAACCGCACCGCGGGATGTGGACCCCAGTCGCTAACTGCGCGCCACCTCTTAAATGCGGTCGATAGGCGATTTTCCAGGATTTGAAGTCGCGCTTCGGGAGAGGCCCCTTCCAGCATGCGGCTTCGCAAGCGGTCGGTGTAGCCAGGCCATATTTGATCCATTGGGAAATTTCGATTGCTGATGAGGTCAGCGCGATCCGCAACAAGAGCCGGCACTGCGCCAGGTTCAAAGATGACACCCGCCATGTCTACGAGATCCTCGGAGGCAATGATCTCGTAAACCGAGCGTTGGCCCACCATTAGGACCGGTGCGGTGCGTCGTTCCCGTCCACCTTCCGTGCAATCCGTGAGGAAGTCGTGCGACAGACTCAACACGATATGCGCGCAACCGCTGGGAAGAATGCGTTCACGACGGTGTTCGACAAAGGGCGCTCGCACGTACCAGAGACTTCGCACAAAGCGGAGTAGAGGGACAGCCGGCTTGCGCTCGATGTAAAACATTTCGCTACTCTTCATGATGTGCGAAGACATAAGCGGGAATCATCTGTACGTCGCTCGCAATAATGGGCATTCGTAGCTTGGGAAGCACTCTGGTATTCCCGATCACCTGCGCCCAGCCGGCTTGCATTTCAAGTCTTCGCAGTCGAGCCGCACCCTTGCGCCCCGCTCCCTTCCTCCACCCTGCTATGTCCGAATTTGGCCAATGTGTCCGTGGGCCTGTGCGAATATAACGGCACGCCATGACTGCCCCCGCAGTTCCCGCCCGGCCTTCGCCCGCCTCGCGCATCCAGTCCGTCGATGCTCTTCGCGGCGCCGTCATGATCCTGATGGCGATCGACCATATCCGCGACTACGTCGCCCGAAGCGCCATGCAGTTCTCACCCACCGACCTTACACGCACCACCCCCGCCATCTTCCTCACTCGCTGGATCACCCATTTTTGTGCGCCGGTATTTATTTTTACTGCTGGCATGAGCGCATTCTTCTGGATGAATCGCGGGCATCATTCGAAGCGCCAACTCTCGCGCCTGCTCGTGACTCGCGGTATTTGGCTTATATTCCTGGAGCTCACTGTGCTCCGCTTCATCATGTTTTTTCAAATCGGCTGGCGCGGAAATCTCGTGATCCTGCTGGTGATCTGGGCAATCGGCCTCTGCATGATTGTTCTGGCGGCCCTCGTCCATCTTCCCATGCGCTTGCTTGTCGTCCTCAGCATGGCCGTGATCGCATTGCATAACCTGTTGGACGGAATTGCTGCTGAGCGCTTCGGCCGCGCAGCCTGGCTCTGGGATATTTTGCATCAGCAGAATCTGTTCTCTTTCCGCGGCGCAAATTTCGCGACCGGATATCCCGTGTTGCCCTGGATCGGTGTTATGTCTGCCGGATTCTCCATGGGCGCGGTCTTCTCCTGGGATTCCGCGCGCCGGCAACAATTTCTGAAAGGCCTTGGCGTGGCGCTCACGGTTGCGTTTGTTGCACTGCGCGTGATCAATATCTATGGCGATCCCGTGCGCTGGACGCATCAGACCTCGACGCTCTTCACCGCGCTTTTCTTCCTCAACACGACCAAGTACCCGCCATCGCTCGACTTCTTGCTCATGACTCTGGGCCCTGCTCTCGTGGTCCTAGGCTGGCTCGACCGTTTTCACTTTTCGTTCCGCAACCCGCTGATCGTCTTCGGACGCGTTCCATTTTTCTATTACGGGGTGCACCTCCTGATTGCTCACCTTCTGGCCGTCGGGATGAATTTCGCCCGCTACGGCTCGACGCGGTTCCTCCTCATTCCGCCGCCCTCAATGGGAAGTCCCGGCAACCTCTTTCCTCCGGACTACGGGTTTCCACTTTGGACTGTCTATGTGGTCTGGATTGTCGTTCTTCTGCTGCTCTATCCCGCGTGCCTCTGGTTCGTGCGGCTGAAGCAGCGACGCACCGACTGGTGGCTGAGTTATTTATGATCCGTTGTGGTCGAGGACACCGCACCCCTGACGCGACAACGACACATTTGTTTACGCTGCCGGGTAAATACCCAGTACCTTGACCAGGTCGGCTACTTCTCCTAGATGGCGCAACGCGTTCTGCGCGGCTTCATCTTCGCCGCGAAGAAAGTCGACATAAAACACGTACTCCCAGGGACGGCCGCGCATGGGCCGGGATTCGATCTTGCTCAAGCTGATGTCGCGCAGCGCAAATACGCTCAAGGCTTTGAATAGCGACCCCGCCGTGTTCTTTACACTGAAGGCGATCGAGGTCTTGTTGGATCCGCGAGCCTCCTGGCGCGGCTTGCGGACGAGAAAAAACCGGGTGAAGTTGCGCTTATCGTCCTCGATGCCTGCTTTGAGGATCTTGCCCCGGTAAACCGCTGCCGCTTCTTTGGCCGCGATCCCGGCTGCATCGGTGAAGCCGTTCTCGATCACGTGCTTCACGCTTCCCGCCGTGTCATAAAACGGGATCGCCTGCATATGCGGGTGGCCACGAAAAAAATCGCGGCACTGTTCGAGAGCGACCGGATGTGAGAACACGCGCCGCACTCCGCCGATTTTCACCGCCGGCGCGGCGATGAGATTGTGAATGATTCGCAGGTAGAATTCGCGTTGGATGAAAACGTCTTGAGTAAGCAGCAGGTCAAGGTGCTCGGCCACGGAGCCCGCAAGTGAGTTCTCGATGGGAATCACCGCGCCCCAAACTTGCCGGCGCTTGACTCGATCAAAGACTTCGGGGGAACGCGCGCAGCTCACAACTTTACAGCCCGGCAGCATGCGCAGCGCGGCTTCATGGGAAAACGAGCCTGCTTCGCCCTGAATGGCGATTTTCATTGTGGAACGTTAGCTGGTCGATGTGGACGTAAGCAAATCTTTTTTCAGTACGAACGCGTCAACCCCATTGGAGTAGTAGCGCGGCAGCGTCTTGCACACGAAATATTGGTGCCGCTTGTAGAAGGACAGAGCGGACGTGTTGTCAACCGCGGTCTCGAGCACAACGCTGTCGCACTTGGATGTGATCAGCCGGCTCTCGGCCGTGCTCATCAATTGCGAGCCCACGCCGAAGCGGCGGGCTTGTGGCAGCACGTCAATCGTAATGATGTGCCCCTTGCTGCGCCTCGCCTCGGCCACCAAGAATCCGACGATCTTCGCCTGATCCGGGTACGTCTTGAGCCCGCGGACGTCCTCGGCCTGTTCAGAACTTCCTTGCTCCCCTGCCGATTCCGCAACGAGGGTGAAAGCCCCCTGCCTTCGTGTGTAAACCCATAGTTCCATCCGGGAATACGAGATACCAGCAACGAAACACTGCTGATCAATTGACCAGAGGGTGTCGAAATCGCGCCGCCGGTAATCGCGTATCGTGACCTTCACACAAGAATTGTAAAGGCGGCTCTTGGTTTGCAGCTTCTAGTAGCCTATCTCGCCTATGTGCTCACGTTATGTCAGGCGGCTTTGCCCGCCCGTACGAAATAAAACAGCCTTCTCCCCTTGCCGGATAGCATCCACGGAAGTACCATGAGCATCTGAGGATAGTTGTGGGGCGCCTTCTCCTCATCGACGTAGTGAGCGCGGGCGTACTGTTAGGTATCTGGTACTTCTGCTTCGCGCGCTATAACCGACGCAAAGGCGCCACTGTTCTGCGCTGCCTGCAGGTGGCTTGTGGCGGCAAGGGGCGCATTGTAGAGTTCCGCTGGCTGGGCAGTTCCCTGCTTCAGGCCAGCCTTCAGCTTCCCTCCCGTTGGTTCGATCATGCCAAGGTAACGGTTCGCCTCCTGCCCCGGCCCCTTCCCATCCAATGGATCCTGGGTCGGTGGAAGAAGCAAAAGGAGACTTTGACGTTTGAGGCTAATCTGGGCGCCGCGCCGACTTTCCGCCTCGACATTTTCCACCATCGCTGGTGTGGGCAGCAGCCAAAGAACCTGGGTCCCAATCATCGTGAATGGATGATCTCTCGCCCCGGCCCGGTGGTGCTTACGACGCGTGAGAAATGGGCCCACGAGCTCAATCCGGTCGTTAATGCTTTGCTCACCACTCGTGAGAAGAATTTTATGACCGTCCGCTTCCACCCCGACTCGCCTAATTTTTCTGCTACCGTGGACCTGGATAAACTCTCAGATCAGCACGCCGCCGAGGGCGTCATGACTGTCCTGTTGGAACTTGCCGAGGGTGCCTCGGCCAAGCAGCACTAAGCACGAGCAATCCCTTCCCGTCCAGCAAGCACTCCTTTAGCCGACAGAGAAGCGACAACTCCGCCTCGCTTCTGGTGTATTATGTTCGGCCTCCCTCCAGGGTGCGTTCCTACGCCCTGTCTAAACTCCCGATTCTCGGAGCATCGCCATGCCTTCAACGGGTCCTCGCCGTCGCGCATTGCTGTTAAGCACAGGCGTCGTATTCCTGCTTTTTGCGGTCGCCCTGGCGGCCGCGCAGTTGCAAGTCTTGCATTCATTCACGGGAGGGCTCGATGGCGCGAATCCTGCCGGCCTGACGATCGATGGCGCCGGAAATCTTTATGGCACGACGGGTACGGGCGGGGGGAACGGGTTCGGAGTGGCTTACGCGTTAAGGCACGGGTCTGGATTCTGGCAGCTTGTCCGCCTTCATAACTTCGGAGCGGCCCTGCAAGGACAGGGGCCTGGATACCCGGTCCGTGATCCGCATGGCAACATCTACGGCGCGCTTGCCTTTGGTGGGGCCAATGGGCAGGGCGCTATCTTCCAATTGGCGCCAGCGGGAGGCGGCAAGTGGACCTACCGCGTGATTTTCAATTTCACCGGCGGAGCCGGGGGTACTCAACCCAGCCCCAGTCTGGCCATCGATGCCAAGGGGAACCTCTACGGAACCACTGTCCACGGAGGCGACCAGGGATGCTCTTCGCCGCTCGGCTGCGGAACCGCTTTTGAATTGTCGCCGCAAGCCGAGGGCGGCTGGACGCAAAAAGTCATTTATACCTTCGTGAATACTCCTGGCCAGGAGGGAGCGACGCCATCTTCGGGACTCACGCGTGATCCCGCAGGAAACCTGTACGGAGTCACCTTCGCCGGCGGCTCCGGAGTTTGTATCGGCCTGGTCTACGGCTGCGGGGTGGTCTATCAACTCACGCCATCATCTTCGGGCTGGCAATACAGTGTGCTCTACAAGTTCCTGGGAGGAAGCGACGGGTCTTTTCCGGAAGGCGGCGTCGCCATCGACAACTCGGGGAATTTGTACGGTGGAACGGCCGCGGGCGGAGGCGCCACCTCATCCGGCGTGATCTACCAGCTCTCACCGTCCGGCGGAGGCTGGAACCTCCACGTGCTTTACACGTTTCAGGGCGGCAGAGACGGCATGAACGTCTTCAATCCGGTTGTCCTGGATCAGAGTGCTAATGTGTACGGCACCGCTGACGGAGGCGCGAACGGCGCTGGAGTGCTGTTCACAGTGACACAAACCGCGCCCGGGAACTGGAGTTACCGCCTCTTGCATACATTCTCCGGCGGCAGTGATGGCTCGATTCCATCCGGGAATCTTGTGCTCGATCAAAAGGGTAACGTGTACGGCACAAGTCTTTATGGCGGAACTAGCAATTCGGGAATCACCTTCGCCATTCCCGTGACTGCCGAGCAGGAATAGGGGGGAGCGCCTAGAAATCAGGCTCTTTTTTTGTCGTCGTCCGGCTTGGCGATAAAACGATACCCGATGCCACGCACGGTCAATAGGTGGCGGGGCTTGGCAGGATCGGGTTCGATGTAGCGCCGCAAGCGCACCACGAAATTATCGATCGCGCGGGTGTCAGTATCCTCGCGCAACCCCCAGACATCTTCGAGAATGGATTTGCGCGGCACCACTTTCCCATTGTTCCGGATCAGGTGCCGGAGGAGGTCGGCTTCCATCACCGTCAGGTGGATGGTCGATCCATTCGTGCGCAACTCGAGCGTGCCGAAATCAATTGTCTTGCCGGCAAACGAGAACACTTCATAATCCCCGACCGCCGTCGCCTCAGTCTGCTTCTGCGAGCGCGCCCCGCTTCTTGAACCGCCATCCTGTGCGCGCATCCACTGACTGCGGCGCAGCAGCCCCTGCAACCGCGCCAGAAGGATTGGGAGTTCGAACGGCTTCGGCAAATAATCGTCCGCTCCCGAAGCGAATCCTTTGAGCACGTCCTGGGGACGCCCGCGTGCCGTGAGCATGAGTACCGGAACATAATTCAGACCGGTCCGAAGTTCGGTCGCGACCGCAAAGCCATCCTTGCCGGGCAGCATGATATCCAGCACCACGGCATCGAATTCTTCTTTGTTCACCAGTAAACGTTCTAGGGCAGTCTCGCCGTCGCCGGCGACCACTACTGAGTGTCCTTCGGCTTCCAGGTTGAAGCGCAGACCATTGGCAAGATGCGCCTCATCCTCGACTACCAGCACCCGGCTCATGTCACGCTCCTTGGAATTTCAAGCGTCACCGTGGTGCCTCGACCCGTACCCGCGCTTTCGGCGAACACCTTTCCCCCGTGTTTACGGGCGATCGCTCGCACGATAAATAAGCCCAGGCCGGTCCCTTTTACGTGAGAGAGCGAGCGGCTCGGCACGCGGTAGAAACGTTTGAAGATACTCTTGATTTCCTCTGGAGGAATGCCGATGCCCTGGTCCCGGATGCGCAATGCCAGGTGCCTTTCGTCCGGCGCACGCAATTGCACCCAGACATCGATATGGTCGCCTGAGTATTTTATTGCGTTGTCGAGCACGTTCGAGACCGCGGTGCGAAGTTCTTCCGGATCGCCCACTACCAGGCTGCCTGCGCCGTTGATCGTCTGCTCGTAGCGGAGTGCCTGTGGCGGCAAGTGATGACGGGCCCGCGCCAGGTCGATGCACTCCCGCACCAGATCGGAGAACTCGACTTCGATGCGATGCCTGGCGGCGTGTCGCATGCCCGCTTTCCCCGCCCTCAGCACTTGTTCCACCGTGCCCAGCAAGCGGTCGGTGTCGAGCAGCATCAGGTTATAGAAATCCCGTCTCTGCGCTTCATCGACGTCGCGGCTCTGCAGCGTCTGCAGATATAGCCGGATGGACGCAATCGGAGTTTTCAATTCATGGGTGACAGCATTGATAAAGCTGTCGTGCTGCTCGTTGCGGCGCACTTCGCGCACCAGGAAAATGGTGTTGAGGATGATCCCGGCGATGATCGCGCCGAAGAAAATCACCCCGAGGAAAACTTTCACGCCCTCACGCCAGTTCAGGATGATCCATCCGCTGCCCACGGCCACGGCCAGTCCCGCAAGACACACCCCAAGCGTCAGAAAGAATGCGATGGTCTTTCGGCGGCTGGTGATGCGCATGGCCTGATCGAATTGTAACTCGGAGATAAGAATCTCAGGCCGGAGTCGGGATACACGCATTCGCTTCAAAAGAAAAGCAGGGCGTGTGCCCTGCTTCAGAATCATCGGTGCTTGTTTGAGAACCGCCGGCGGACTATACCGAAACCAGGTCGGCTTCGGCGTCGGGCACGATCATATCTTCTTCGATTTTCTGCTCCAGCTGCGAGAGCTTCACGCGGTAAACGTTCCACGCCAGTCCGAGCTTGTTCAGGATCCAGATTCCGTACCAGTTCAGGTCAACTTCGTACCACTTCAGACCATGCCGGGACGAGGTCGGGTGAGCATGATGGTTGTTGTGCCAGCCTTCGCCAAAGGTAACAATCGCGACCAGCCAATTATTAGTGGAAAGATCGCGCGTCGCGAATCGCCGCTTGCCCCACATGTGCGTGATCGAGTTCACCATCCAGGTAGCGTGCAGGCCGACCACGGTGCGCAGGAAGATGCCCCAGAGCAGGAACGGGAGGCCGCCGATCGACAGCAAGATCACACCCAGCCCAATCATGGGAACGTAGTGATATTTCGTGATCCAGACGTGGAACTTGTCTTTTGCCAGGTCGGGTACGTAGCGGGCCAGCGTCGTCGTGTCGTGGTGCATGGATTTGCCCATGAGAATCCATCCCATGTGCGACCACCACTTGCCGTCTCGGGGCGAGTGCGGATCGCCCTCATGGTCAGAAAATTGGTGATGAATGCGGTGTGTGGCCACCCAGAAAATTGGGCCGCCCTCCAGCGCCAGCGTGGCGCACACGGTGAGGAAATATTCAACCCACTTGTAGGTCTTGTAACCACGATGCGTGAGCAGCCGGTGGTACGACATTCCAATGCCGAGGCTGCCGGATACCCACCATAAGAATGCTGCGACCAGCAACGCCCTCCAGGTAAAGAAAAAAAGTGCGGCGACTGCCCCGATGTGGAATAAAGCCATAAATGTGGCGGTCACAACGTTCAATTCGCTATCTGCTGCCTGTTTTTTGTGGAGATCTTGAAGATCCATTCGAGTGGTTTTCCCCGTGTGTAATTTGCGTAAGGTACGCAAACTGCGCGTCACCCCAGTACCCGCTGCAAATAAATTAGCAGCGGCCGCGGACGAGGCGTGTAATAGTTGTGTAATAGACGGCAGGAGAGCAGGTTACGTCCGTAATCGAGAGGCCCAGAGTTTCTCTTGAGAATCACGCATTCGTACAGGGCGTCTCCCAAACTCTGGATGGGACGAGTAGAGAACTGCCGAGGCCTGTCGCTAGGCGACGGGTTTCACTTCCAGGCCCGCCCATTTTTCGAGCAGCGTGAGAGTAGCGGCGTAGTCGAGATCCTGCTGACCCTCTTCCGACGCCAGGTCGTAAATCTCCTCTACGGTCTCCAGGCCGGGCAGCTTGATACGCGCTTCTTTTGCGGCATCGAGTGCAAGACGCAAATCCTTGTGCATGAGGCGCAGCGGAAAATTAGCCGTGAAATCGCGCTTCAGGACGAAGGGAGCCTTATACTCGACCACCCCTGACCGCACCATCGATGCCTGTACCAGGGGCAGCAGCACCTGCGGGTCGACGCCGAGCTTGGCGGCGAGGGTCAATCCTTCGGCAAATCCTTCATAGATCAGCGCAATTTGCAGGTTCATGGCCAGCTTGGCAGCTTGCCCTTTGCTGGTTTCGCCCATGCGAAATACCTGCTTGCCCATCGACTGAAATAGCGGTTGCAGGCGTTCGAGGTCCGACTCATCCCCTCCGACGATAAAAATCAAAGTACCGGCCTCGGCCGCAATCTTCGAACCGGTCACCGGAGCATCCACGTAGTGCGCGCCGCGTGAGTTCACGCGCTCGGAAAACCGCTTTTCGCCGGAGGGCGAAATCGTACTCGAATCCACCACAATCATCCCCTCAGAGAGCGAATTCTCCACCCCGTCAGCGCCGAACAGCACCTGCTCCACGGCCTTCGTGTCAGACACGCACATCCAGACGACTTCCGCACCCTGCGCAGCATCTGCCGGATTGGCGGCCATCCGCGCTCCCTCAACATCTTTTCCCGGGGTGCGGTTCCAGACGCTCACTTCATGTCCATTTTTCACCAGGTTAGCCGCCATCGGCCGGCCCATGATCCCTAAACCCAAGAAGGCAACGCGCATGCGGAAATCATCCTCCAACTATCAGGGATTAGATATGACGCTGGTAATCGGGGTCAAGCAATCCCAACTGTATTCAGCTAAAATTAAGGTGTAAAAGGTTGGGTTACTCGTTGACGGGCTGGATTCAGCCCCAATTTTTTTGGAGTCGATGTTGAAGGACGGATCATAAACTGGTCCGCTTCCCCCGAAAGATGTTAAAAGCTACGCTAAAGAATCCCGCGCTCCGCAAGCGCGCGCGCCAATTTGGCCGGTTGGTGCGGCATTCGGCCGTGACTCCGCGCACCGGCGAAACCCATAAGCCCAATCTGGTCAGCAACGGCGAAATGGGTGTCACCTTTATTGGTCATGCCAGCTTTTTTGTGCAGATTGGCGGGCAGAACGTAGTCATAGACCCCAATTTTGCACGCTGGCTCTTTGTGCTCAAGCGTCTGCGCAAGCCCGGAATTCGCGTCCAGGACCTGCCGGCCATCGACCTGGTGCTGGTCACCCACGCCCATTTCGACCACCTGCATCGGCCCTCATTGCGGACCATTGTCCAGCACACGCGCCGGACCAGCGGCCACGCCCCCGCCATCATCGTCCCACACCATGTTTTCGATCTTGTCTCTGACCTGGGATTTTCCGAGGTCATCGAACTTGACTGGTGGAACACCCTGCGCCGCGGGCAACTCAGCATTACTCATGTACCCTCACGCCATTGGGGAGCGCGCATTCTAAAGGATTCGCATCGTGGATATGGCGGTTACGTGCTGCGTGCTGGAAAACATTCCGTGTATCACGCCGGGGACACGGCTTACTTCTCCGGTTTTCGCGAGATTGGCCGCCGCCTTGCCCCGGAATTGGCCCTGCTTCCGATAGGAGCGTACAATCCGCCGCAGTTTCGCAATGTCCATGCCGATCCCAGCGATGCCACCCGCGCCTTTCTGGATCTGAACGCCCGCTGGATGGTGCCTATGCACTACGGCACCTTCCGTCTGTCCCACGAGCCTATGGAAGAACCCTTGCAGCTCCTCGAAAAAGAGGCGGAAGGCGCCGGAGTCGCGGATCGCGTGCTCGTGCTCGAAGAGGGCGTAACCCAGTTTTTCTAATCGGCTTCCCGTTCAGAACCCTCCCCCTTGCCCGCGCCGTCCTCTGTGACAAAGTTTTTACTTGTCTGTTGTAGAATCGCGCCCCAGTTCTAGAAATCCAGCCGCAATTCCAGGAGGTTCTCATGCCAGAAAAAGTTACTCCTATCCCGGAAGGTTTCCACTCCGTTACGCCCAGCCTCACTGTGCACGATGCCAAAAAGGCGATCGAGTTTTACAAAAAGGCGTTCAATGCCGAACCGCGGGAGGTGCATTACACGCCCGATGGCAAGGTAATGCATGCCACGCTGAAGATTGGCGACTCCCTTATTATGCTGGTGGATGAATTTCCCGAGTGGGGATCCTTCTCGCCCCAATCCAAGCCCGGCGCCGGATTTTCGCTCCACATCTACGTGCCCAATGTGGATGAGGTCTATGATCGCGCCGTGAAGGCGGGAGCGACGGTCGAAATGCCCTTGGCCGATCAGTTCTGGGGCGACCGCTACGGCAAGCTTGCCGACCCGTTCGGACACAAGTGGTCGGTCGGAACTCGCGTCAAGGAGATGTCGCCGCAAGAAGTGGAATCAGCCGCTAAGGCATTCTTTTCCGGAATGGCCAAAACCGCATGACCATTCACCGGCCCCCACTCAAGCCAGAAACAGGCTTGAGTGGGAGCCCCTGCTAAGAAGGCGGACACCAGCAGAACCAGCCATTGGCGTGCCTCTTGGAGGCAGTTTGCCCTTGAGGATCCCTTTTGCGCGTGCTATTTTGTGGCTTCTTCCCTCGGCGCTTTCATTCGCCTCAGCCGATTTGAAAGCAATTCAGTCAGTCCCCAATTCAACTTCGAGGATGGAAACCGTGACCCACACGCAAAGCACCGAATGCGCCGCTCGCAAGCTCTGGTTCGCCGTCAGCATTACGATATTCGGGCTATTGACGCTGGCAGCTCACTTACATGCGCAAACCTACGTTGATCTCTACGAATTCAACTGTAATGTCGGGGGCTGTTATCCCTCCGATCATGGGCAATTGACGCAGGGCGCCGACGGAAACCTGTACGGTACCACTCTTCTTGGCGGCCTCCACGATTTTGGCACAATCTTCCAGCTGACCACCGGCGGCGCTGATACCGATTTGTGGGCCTTTGACGGGATCACGGGAGACAACGTCTTCTCCGCATTGACCCTGGCTGCCGACGGGAACTATTACGGCACCGCACAAAACGGCGGAAGCTTTGATAACGGGACCGTATATCGCTTCAGTCCTCCCAGCGCGGTCACTGTGTTGCACAGTTTCTCTGAAAGTGAAGGAGTTCCCGAATGCCCGCCCGTACAGGGGAAAGACGGCAATTTGTACGGCGTCACCAATTCGGGCACAACTTACTCCGTCACCATTCCCGCCGGAACCTACAAGCAATTGCAGCTGAATGCGACCGCAAGTGTGGGTGCGCCGCTGCTGTTGGCCTCGGACGGCAATCTCTATGGCGCTGCCGGTGGTGGAACCAATGGCAAGGGCGTCATTTTTCGCATGGCGACGCCAGGAGGCGCCATCAAGGTCATTCACAATTTCAATGGCACCGACGGCAGTAATGCCGTCGGTAGTCTCGTCCAGGCTCCAGATGGAAACCTGTACGGAACCACCTCCGCGGGCGGACCCAACAACAACGGCGAAATCTTCAAGATGACGCTCACCGGAAAGATCACGGTGTTGCATACTTTCGACATCAACGGCGTTTCCGATGGCGAATTGCCGAATGCCGGACTGCTGGCCGCGTCGGATGGATATCTCTATGGCGTGAATTCCGGGGGCGGCGCCAGCCAGCTTGGTACCTTGTTCCGCATCACCACGGGCGGTGCCTATACCAAGCTGTTTGACTTCACTGGTGTCGGCGGACCTGTGCCGGGTGCATTTCCTGGTACTGCTCTCACACAACATACCAACGGGAATCTCTACGGCAGCGTCTTCCGGGGCGGCTCCAGCGACAATGGAGTGTTTTTCAGTTTGCAGGCACCGAACCTGAGTCAAATTCTTAAAGTTGCCGGTCCTATTTTTGTCCTTCCCGGGGGTCCGGTCGAGATCTTAGGTAATAATCTGACGCACGCGATTTTCGTCAACTTTGGTTCGGTGCAGGCGCAGTTCCAGCCCGGCTCCGATAACTATCTCACCGCTACTGTTCCCACGCAGGCTCTGGACGCAACCATCAGCGTCACTTACGACACCGGTCTGCAGACGCAAACGCTGATGGCCGTGCATATCCTCCCGGTAATCACCAACCTCGATCCTCCCTCCGGTCCTGTGGGAACGGTGGTTGACATCACCGGTGGAGGATTCACGGGTGCAAAGAAAGTGACGTTTGGCGGGGTGGCGGCCACCAGTTTCAACGTGCTTAGTCCAAGCCTGATCCAGGCTACCGTGCCTACAGGCGCAAAGACTGGCAAAGTCAAAGTCGGAACCCCTAACGGCACCGCGACCAGTCCCATGAAGTTTACGGTGCAGTAGCAACCTGGACCCGCAAGCCTGATGTTCTGGGATGACTCACACACCCCCACCCAGCGCGAGTGAGCCCATTCCTATGCGAAGTAACCACACATGCGATCCGATATGAAGGCTCCGCTACCGCCGTATCCCACTTGCTTCTCGTTCCACTCAGCAGCATATGTCCCCTGTTATGGGCGTACACGCTGGATCGCAGTGTCCGCTGGCGTGCAGTCGACCTGCGGGGGCTCGGCCTGCGTGACCACTGTGTTCAGTGACGGAGAATTGTCGAAGTCGAACAGGTCTTCGAGCGTATTCGCATACTGGTCGCGCTTAGTCATGTGCTGCACTTGTCCGCCTGGGGAAAGGAATCGCTTCTCGATTAGCGCCAGCAGCGACGTGTGATCGCCCAAGCTATGGGACACGTATTTAGGCTTAGAAAATGGTGACACGGCAATCAGCGGCACGCGCGCACCCAATTGATCGAAGGCGGCGCAACTGGTCGGATAAGGTCCCTTCGGATTCTTCGACAGCGCAGGGCATAGCGCCTCCGCATCTTTCACGCTGGTGTCAGTCTGACTCATAAAATTCCACGAGCACTCCGCGCCATTTCCCGGAGACTTGCTGAACGGCGGGAACGAGAGGTCCTCACACTGGCCGGGATACACGCCGTCCGGCGTGCGCGCGCCGTTCTGCGGGGCACGTGGCGCCCTGCTGTGATCGTAAAAACCGCCGTGCTCGTCGTACACAATGAAAACGACAGTATCCTTCCAGAACGGCCCATTGCGCACCGCATTGACCACCTGCGATACAAAGTATTGCCCACGCTGAATATCGGTAGGCGGATGCTCGTCATTCTCGCTGGCAATGCCCAGGGTGCCAAAATTCGGATCGACAAAGGAGACTTGCGGAAGAGAACCGTTCCCCGCCGCCTCCTGGTAGAACACCGAGAGTGCCTGGTTGTGCGAATCGAAGGGTCGGAAACTCGCCGACTGCGGCAGGTCCTGGTAGAAGTCGGCCCAGCTCACGCCATTCTTGTCGAAGAGATCGAAAATCGTGCCATGAATCGGCTGATAGCCAATGATCGGCGGGATGCTGTCATCCGCGCTCACGTGTCCGAAGGAGGTTGCGGCCATCAGGTAAGAACGATTGGGAAATGTAGGCCCCAGCAGCGAAGAGTATTGCCGATCGCTGATGGCGAAGTTCTCCGCCAGGTAATAGTAGAAGTAGAGATCGTCCTGGTTGTAGTAGGAGATCGTCGAATCGTCAGTCGAGGTCTCGCCATTGTCGATTTGTTCGGTCAGATCGTTCTGCCGCACGAAGCCGTCGTTCAGGGGCTTGGAGAGAGTGCTGTTGGGGTTCTCGAAGTTCACCTCGGAATGTACCCCCAGCCAGGAGTGATCCAGATCCGGCAGGACGCAACGGGTGGCGTTGTGGAACGCCGTCACAGTGCTAGCGTCGTCATCAAGGTTGGAGTTCGCGCATCTCAGGTTGCCGGAATTATCGAAACGGCAGGTCAGGCCATCGATGCAGGAGTGGTCGCTGCTGGCGCAAGCGCCATTGCCGTTGTGATAAGGCGAGCCAGGCGCGTAAGGCAACACTCCCAGGTAATTGTCGAACGAGTGATTCTCCTGCATCACCACGACAATGTGGTTGAGGTTATTCAAATTGCCGTCGGCAAATGCCATATCGGCAGCGCCCAGCCATAGCAGGACGATAGCCACGGTCAGCAGATCTCGTCGAACTTTCGCCACAACGCACCTCCCGTGCTGTTTTGCTTTTCAGGGGCCTCAAGATGTAACGGAGCAGATGGATCTGGCAGGGTGAATAGTTCGTGAAAGTTTGTCACGTCCAGACCCATTCCAATCCGGTGGTCGGCGCTTTCCCGATCTATGTACTAAAAACCCACTCAGGGTCGCCCATTGTAGCGCGAAGCTGAGTTGCGGACTTCAAAGAATTGCAGTCGACGAGTGCTATCTCAGGGGACGGTTTTGGGAACGCCCGTGAGTACAGGGGCTTGCCTCGAACAGCCGCGAAGGGACGTCTCGTGACAGGGGAGTTAAGGGCTCCGTGTCCTCCCGAGCCGTGTAACTCGCCGGAAAAGATCTTCGAAAAAAGCCCTATCGTTCCTGGCTGCTCACCTTAGCGCTTCCGTCCAGACCCAACTCGGAGGCGATCGCCTTCATGGCGTCGATGCAAAACGCGATGTGCTCTTCAAGATCGACGCCCAGTTCGCTGGCGCCTTGCACAATGTCCTGACGGTTAACGCTGCGGGCAAAAGCCTTGTCTTTCATTTTCTTCTTCACCGATTTTGCTTCCACTTCCGCCAGCGATTTGCCCGGCTTGACCAGGGCGCAGGCGCTGATGAAGCCGGCGAGTTCGTCGCAGGCGAACAGGGCTTTCTCCATGGCGCTGTCCCGGGCAATGCCGGTATATTCCGCGTGCGACATAATGGCGCGGCGTATATCTTCCGGCCAGCCGCGTTCTTTCAGAATTTCGTTTCCGCGGTAAGGATGGTCCTCCAGGCTTGGATATCTTTCGTAATCGAAGTCGTGAATGAGCCCGACAATGCCCCATAGATTTTCATCTTCCCCGAACTTGCGGGCATAAGCGCGCATGCACGCCTCGACCGCCATAGCATGTTTGCGCAAACTTTCCGATTGCGTGAACTCAGTTAGTAAACACCATGCCTCATTGCGGTCATTCATGATTCCTTACCTGTTTTCTCCTGGTTTTCTCTGGTCAATTCAGGATTTTATCGTCAGCTTTTCATGTTTACTAAGCGATTTCCCTTGACTTCCACAGGGTAACTACCGCAGATTACGCTGCAGATTGGAAACTGCAAAGAATTGCAGATTCCAGGGTTAGCCTGCTCTGGCTCTCCCAAAACCTAGATGGCCACGACGCTTGCCCCAGTAGATTCCAGGGAAGTCGTCCGATGCGATCGCTGCCTGCTGGTTCAATTCCGCACAACCAATAATCTCTGCCGGCGATGCCACTGTTCTTTGGATGAGGATGAGCCGGAGATCGCAGCAGCGCCGCCCATGCCACCGCTCATGCCCACGCACGGACACGGGCACGGGCATTTGAACCTGGCGACGTCAATTCGCTCGCTGCGGTTGCGCAATGGCTTGAGCCAGCGACAACTGGCGACGCGAATGGCGGTGCCTCGCACCTACGTCTCCAAGATCGAAAACGAAAAGGCGACTCCGACGCTTTCCTCACTGGAAAGACTCGCGAGGGCCCTGGAGGTTACCGTCCCCGACCTGCTTTCCGGCGGCGAACGCAACCGCCAGGAAGAGGTGCGCGAATTGATGCAGGATCCATTCATTGCGGAGATGCTGCCATTTGTCTCGCAGTTGAATGGGCTGCAGATGTCGAGCGTACTGGCACAGGTGCGGGACCTGACGGTGCGTCCGCGGCGCAGCGCTTAACGCGGGATAACCCGGGTGCGACAGCCCCAATCTAAAGCTTCGCGCAGAGGCGCCGATAGGAATTGCGGAAGCAACGATTGTCCTTCGTTGAATCAGTATTACCGGCATAACTTTTATCCGGGCAACCAGCCAATACTGGACGCCGGGGCTGAAAGGCCCCGGCATTTTTTTTGCGTTTCCAGCCCTAGGATGGGCAGCCCCCGTTCGCAGATAGCGCCTGAATCCCGCTTCTAAAACTCTTCATCTATGCAGCATGAGTCCTGAAGTTGTTGCAGATTTCTTATCACCTTTGTCTGATGCTTCCGGCGCATCCCTTCAGCCAGGGGGCTCCGCCGTAGTCGACGATACCGTTCTGCTCGATGCCTATTCGCGTGCCGTAACCACCACGGTTGAGAAAGTCAGCCCGTCAGTGGTGAACGTGGAAGTGCACCAATCGGGTCCGGGAGGGAGCAGACGCCGTGGCCAGCCCAGCGAACGCCGTGGCGGCGGCTCCGGCTTTGTGTTCACGCCCGACGGTTTGATCCTCACTAACAGTCACGTAGTCCATGGCGCAACTCGCATTGAGGCGACGCTTGCGGACGGGCGGCGGCTTCCTGCGACTTTGATCGGAGACGATCCGGCGACCGACATCGCTGTCATTAGGGCCGACGCGCCTAACCTGCCGACGGCGACGCTGGGCGACTCGCAGCTACTGCGCGTAGGACAGTTGGTCATTGCTATCGGTAATCCATACGGGTTTCAGTCGACGGTCACCGCGGGAGTAGTCAGCGCGCTGGGACGCTCGCTGCGCTCGTATTCCGGACGGCTGATCGAAGATGTCGTGCAGACGGACGCGTCACTCAACCCCGGGAATTCGGGTGGGCCGCTGGTCACCTCCGACGGTCGCGTGGTGGGAGTGAACACTGCAACTATTTTGGGAACCCAGGGGCTGTGCTTCGCCATCGGGATCAACACCGCCAAGTTCGTCGCCAGCCGCCTGCTGCAGCACGGACGAATCCGGCGCAGCTATATCGGGGTCTCGGCGCAGACCGTCCCATTACACCGAAGGCTGGTGCGTTTTTACGATCTGCCGAAGGATAGCGGGGTCGTCGTTCTTTCGGTTGAGCCCGCCAGTCCGGCAAAGCTGGCAGGAATTCGCGAAGGTGACGTGGTGATTGCGCTTGAAGGCCAGCCGGTCGCGGGCGTGGACGATCTTCATCGCCTGCTGACGGATGTGCGCGTCGGGGTGAGGTCGACAGTGACGGTGTTGCGCTACACCGAGAAAATAGAATTGAGCGTCGTTCCCCAGGAAGCGCAAGAGGGCAAATAATCGCGAGCCGGGAGCAGCGGAAAGATCGCAAGGCGAGCTATCCTCCCGTCACTTTCGTTCCATTGCAGAGCGGAATCTGGCTGTGTTAGTTTCGTGATACAGCAGAGGTTCCAGTTGCAAGCAAAGATTCCCGCTGGGCTGGATCGCAAGGAAACGGAAGTTTACCTTGGACTGGACCCCAGACGGTTTCCCCAACACATCGCGATCATAATGGACGGCAATGGCCGGTGGGCCAAGCGACGGCACCTGCCCCGCATCGCCGGACATCGCGCTGGCGTGTCGGCAGTACGCTCCACCGTCGAGACGGCAGCGCGAATCGGTATTCCCGCGCTCACGCTTTACGCCTTCTCCGAAGAGAACTGGAAAAAACGCCCAAAGACGGAAGTGAGCTTCCTCATGGGATTGCTGTGCCGCTACCTGAAAGCGGAAGTGCCCACGTTGAACGAAAACAATATTCGACTGGAATACATCGGGCGGCAACACGAACTGCCATCCGAAGTACAGGCGCAAATGGAATGGGCTAAGCAGGCGACCGCAAGAAACACGGGCATGGTCCTGACCTTGGCCCTGAATTACAGCGCGCGCAGTGAAATTGTGGACGCCTTCCGGTCGCTGGTGGACGCGGCGGCAAGAAATGGTGGGCTGCAGCACCTGCGCGTGGACGAAGATGCGATTTCGCGTAACCTGTACACCCGCAATTTACCCGAACTCGACTTTGTCATTCGCACCAGCGGCGAGATGCGGCTGAGCAATTTCCTGCTGTGGCAACTTGCTTATGCCGAGATTTACGTCACGCAAACGCTGTGGCCGGATTTTCGCGGAGTGCACCTGCTGGAGGGGATTGCTGAATTCCAGAAGCGCGAGCGCCGCTACGGCGGACTCTCGCAAGATCACGTTCACTCCAACGGGCAGGGCTCTATGTTCGCAAGTGTCGCCCACGGGCGTGATCGTGGTCTGGGCAAGGACGAGCATCATTCCCCATCCCACCATGACCGCGCCAAGGCGGGTCACTGAGGCAAATCTTACTTGCTTAAGCGCATCGCCACGGCAGTGGTTCTCATTCCCATTGTCCTGCTGCTGGTGCTGCGCGCTCCCATTCCAGTGCTGGCGCTGGTAGCCGCGTTAATCGCTCTTCTCACCACGCACGAGTTCCTGAAGCTGGCTGAGGCCTACTCGATACGACCCTTCTGGAAGCCGACCTACGTTTATGTTGCGTTATTTTTCGTGTTGCTCGCGATTGATGCCGGAACGCCTCTGCTGGCGACCGGCTTCTTCATTTATGGAATTGCGGTCGCAGCATCAGCCGTACCGTTCGTAAGCCTGACCATCGCCATGCGGCGTGGCGACCTTTCCAGTGGTTTGCCCGCCGCCGCCGCTTCGGTTTTTGCATTCGTATACATCGCCCTCCCGCTTGGCTTGTTAGTGAACTTACGCCAGCAGTGGACGGGCGCAATCCTGGTCATCTACCTGTTCCTGGTGGTCTGGGCGGGCGACATCTTCGCCTATTTCGTGGGACGATCGCTCGGCCGGCATCTTATGGCACCGCGAATCAGTCCGAAGAAGACGTGGGAGGGTGCGGCGGCCTCGCTGATTGCCAGCGTCGTCGTCGGCACAACGTTTTACAAGTACGCCCTGCCCATCAGTTCCGCGCTGCTGCGGGCGCATTTGATCCAGCGGCGGGACGGTGTGTTTGGCCTGCAGCCGACGTCACTCACCCCCATCCTCTGGCTTTCGATCGCCATCAACATTGCGGCACAGCTGGGTGACCTGGTCGAGTCCTTGATCAAGCGGGGCGCGGGCGCGAAAGACTCGGGCGCGATTCTACCGGGTCACGGCGGAATGCTCGATCGCATCGACGCGCTGCTGTTTGCGGCTCCGGTGCTGTGGTACTGGGTGGCGGCAAGAATATTGCAGTAGAACTGGGCAATCTGCGTACATCAGCAAGCGGCACCCGATGCACGGTTCACTAGGCAAAGTTCCGCAGCCAGACCCGCTGGTTTCGTATACTTAGAACTCGGCGTTTCGTGGTCGATCCGCCCTGCGCGAACGCGTATTCGGTTCAGATACACAGAAACGAGTGTTGCCTCTTACCTGATGAAGCGCATCGCGATTCTCGGTTCGACCGGTTCCATCGGACGAAGCACGATCAACATTATTGAGTCGTTTCCCGACAGATTTGCGGTTTCCACGCTGGCAGCTGGTAGGAACGTGGAAGCAGCGTATGAGCAGGCGATTCGATGGAAGCCGGCGGTCCTCTCGATGGCGTCGGAAGAAGATGCCGGGGTCATACGCTCGCGCCTGAGGGCGGCTGGTATCAGCGGCATCGACGTGGTGTATGGCTCGGGTGGTGCGGTACGCGTCGCCACCCATCCCGAGGTCGATTTCGTGGTCAGCGCCATTGTTGGGGTAGCGGGGCTCGAAGCCACTTACGAAGCGGTGCGGGCCGGGAAGTCGGTCGGCCTGGCCAACAAAGAATGCCTCGTGGCGGCCGGGGAACTGATCACCGCGGAGGCGCAGCGACAAGGCAAGCCGTTACTGCCGATCGACAGCGAGCACAATGCCGTGCACCAGTGCTTGCGCGGCGGACGAATGGAGGAAATTGAGCGCATCTGGCTCACCGCTTCCGGAGGCCCCTTCCGCAACACGCCTGCTGCTGATTTTGCCACTATTACGGTGCAACAGGCGCTGAATCACCCAACCTGGAAAATGGGCAAGCGCATCACCATCGACTCAGCCACCCTGATGAACAAGGGCTTTGAGGTCATCGAGGCCTGCAGGCTGTTCAAAATTCCACCCCAGCAGGTAGAAGTGATCGTTCATCCGCAGTCTACGATCCACTCCATGGTGGAGTTCGTGGATGGCAGCATACTTGCTCAGTTCTCTGTGACCGACATGCGCCTTCCGATTTTGTACGCCCTGACATATCCGGAAAGGATTCTATCGGATCTGCGCTTCCCGGTCATGGACCTAAGGCACCTCGACTTCAGTCCTCCGGATATGCAGAAATTTCCTTGTCTTCGTTTAGCTTACGAGGCAGCCGAGGCGGGAGGCGCGAAAACCATCGTGCTGAATGCGGCGGACGAAGTCGCGGTGGCCGCGTTTCTGGACGGGTGCATTCGATTCGATCAGATCCCCAGGATCATTGAAGAAGTTCTCGCTGCAACATCAGTAGGGAAGTTAGAATCTATAAAGGAAGTGCTCGAGGCGGACAGAGAAGCGCGCCACACGGCCCGAGAAAAAGTGGCACAAATGGGCCAGCAACCACTCGTCGCCGCACACCATCCCCGCGAGCTGAAACCGGAGTAGTTGGGAAGCTATGTCTCATTTTCTCATCTCGTTAGTGGCTATGGCCGCCGTGCTCGGGTTCATGATCCTGATCCACGAGCTGGGCCATTACGCCGCGGCCAAGTGGTTTAAGGTCCGGGTAGAAGTCTTCTCCATCGGTTTTGGCACTCGCCTGCTGGGTTTTCGCAAGGGTGACACCGACTACCGGCTGAGCGCGATTCCGCTCGGCGGATACGTGAAGATGTCGGGCGAGAACCCGATGGACGAGCTGACCGGAGACCCCGGGGAATTCCTATCTCATCCTCGCTGGCAGCGCTTCGTCATCGCCGCGGCGGGACCCGCCATGAACATCTTATTGGCGATCGGCCTTCTGACGGTCGTCTATATGGTGCACTACCGATATCCAGCGGTTCTCGATGAGCCTGCGGTCATTGGCTGGATCCTGCCCGATACGCCCGCCGCCAAAGCCGGCTTGCAGCCAGGCGATCGCATCGTGCGTATCGATGGCATCGAGAACCCCACGTGGGAACAGGTGGATCCGGCGGAAGCGCTCAGCCCAAATCAACCGCTGGACGTGACCATCCAGCGGGATGGGAAGCAATTTGAGAAAAAGGTGGTACCCGAACCTTACGGCGTTGACCAAATCGGACAAGCGGGCTGGGTTCCCAAAGAACGAAGTGTGACCGTCACTGAAATCGAGCCTGGCATGCCTGCGGAGAAAGCCGGCATTCGCGTGGGTGACGAAATTGTGAGCGTGGATGGCCAGCCGATTCCGGCTATCCAGGCGATGATTGAGATGCTGAAGCGCACCAAGGACGACCCGATTCAGATCACGGCGATGCGCGATGGCAAGCTGATGACGTTCACCGTCAAGCCGGTACTCGCGGACGTTCAGGGTGCGAGCGAACAGCGCTACCGCGTGGGCATTGCCAGCGAGCCGATGAAAGTGACGCGCTTGCCGTTTGCAGCGGCGCTGAGCAAATCGATTGAGACCAACAAGAAAACTTCGCTGCTGATCTTGGAACTCATCGAGAAGATGGTGATGCGGAAGATCTCCATGAGGCAGGTGGAAGGTCCGATTGGAATCGGAGGCGCGGTGGGACGAGCCGCCGCTGAGAAAGGCTGGATGCCGTTGCTGGGCATTACGGCCGCCATCAGCCTGAACCTGGGAATTTTCAACCTGCTGCCCATTCCGATTCTCGACGGCGGCGTCATTTTGTTGCTGATGGTAGAAGGCCTGATGCGGCGCGACATCAGCCTGCGCATCAAAGAACGCATTTACCAGGCCGCGTTCGTATTCCTGGTGCTCTTCGCCGTCATGGTGATCTATAACGACATCGTGAAGAGCTTGCCGGGGCTGGCCGGGAGAATGCCGTAGGCACTTTAGCTATCACCTTTCTGATCATGCACCTGCGTTCTCTCCGCCGCTCGCGACTGACGGCCCCCGCGTGCCTTTGTTAAACTAATACTTCCCATGGCAGACATTCAGCGCAGGAAGACAGTGACGGTCTCGGTCGGCGGTGTGCGTGTCGGTAGCGATGCACCGATCGTGGTGCAGTCCATGACTAACACAGACACGGCGGACGTGGCCTCAACCGTTCAGCAAACCGCCGCCCTGGCCCGGGCTGGCAGCGAACTAGTCCGCGTGACCGTCAACAACGACGAAGCCGCCGCAGCCGTGCCCAGGATTGTCGACGAACTCGAAAAGCTCGGCATTCACGTTCCCATCATCGGCGATTTTCATTACAACGGCCACATCCTGCTCACGAAGTATCCCGAGTGCGCCCGCGCGCTCGCGAAGTACCGGATCAATCCCGGCAACGTGAGTGTGGGCCGAAAGAACGATGACAACTTCCGCACCATGATCGAAGTTGCGGTAAAGAACGAGAAGCCAGTGCGGATCGGGGTCAATTGGGGTTCCCTCGACCAGGCGCTGCTCACCCGCATGATGGACGAAAATTCCCGCTTGCCTGAACCCAAGGACGCGCGTGACGTGACGATGGAAGCTATGGTCGTCAGCGCCCTGAACTCGGCGGCGCTGGCGCAAAAATATGGGCTGCGTGAGGATCAGATCATCCTGAGCGCGAAAGTAAGCGGTGTGCAGGATCTGATCGATGTGTACCGGGCGCTGGCCGCGCGCTGCAAGTACCCGCTGCATCTTGGCCTGACCGAGGCGGGCATGGGAGCGAAAGGGATCGTCGCTTCTTCGGCTGCGTTAGGCGTGCTGCTGCAGGACGGCATTGGCGACACGATCCGGGTTTCGCTGACACCCGCCCCGGGCGGTGATCGCAGCGAAGAGGTACGAGTGGCGCAGCAGATTCTGCAGTCCCTGGGCATTCGCAGCTTCACGCCGCAGGTGACGGCCTGTCCCGGTTGCGGACGCACCACCAGCACGTTCTTCCAAGAAATGGCGGAGCAAATCCAGGCATATCTGCGCGAACAGATGCCGGTGTGGAAGGGACGTTACACCGGTATCGAAGAAATGAAGCTGGCGGTGATGGGCTGCGTCGTCAACGGCCCCGGCGAATCGAAGCACGCCAATATCGGAATCTCGCTGCCCGGCACATTCGAGGAACCGAAGGCGCCCGTCTACGTCGATGGCCGCCTGTTCACCACGCTAAAGGGCGACAAGATTGTCGCCGAGTTTATTCACATACTCGATGAGTACGTGGAATCACACTACGCCGCGAAAGAGGAAGTGGTTGCGAAATAGCGTCGCGAAGCGCGCGCGATCTTACTCAAGGCTTTCAACACTCCGGAAATCAGGCTGCCGCGCGCAGCAGCGCGAGACTGGCCGCCAGCCATAGCGCGAATCCCGCCAGATTCAACGCTACCCGCCACTTAACACTGTCGATGATGTAGTTATATTTTGCGTCCATAAAGCACCTTTCCAAGTTCTGTCGATTGGACGTCCTGCCCACGGCTCGGTTAGCCATTCTCACAACCCGTCCGGATAAAGATACGAAGCAATTGGGAAGAAAGTTCCGCGCTTCGAGTTTCGGGGCGCTCGAACTACACCTGCACGGAAAGTTGTGTTTCAGTTTGCCTGGCGCCAGAGAGGCAGCTCTTGCTCCGGGCTCTCGACAGGATCGGCATGGTTCTTCAGTTCAGGATAGTGGTCAATAAGCGAACCCGGTGCCTTGGGCCGCTTACCGGTGAGCAGGTGCTTGAGTTCCAGAGCATTGACCCCGGCCTTGGCCTCGAAGTGATTGTTAGCGACTACATACGTGACCTGAGATCGTTTCGCGATTCGCTCGACTTTCTCTTTCCACTTCTCGATTTCGGCTTCGCTGTAAAGATAGTTGTACCGGTCGTTGCGGCTGTCGCTGTCAAACCATTGGTCGTAGTTGCGTCCGTGCAGGCGAACGTAGCCTACAGGGGCGGTGACATGCTCGGTGGGCTGCAGCGAAAACCCAATCTGCGGCTGATCGATATTGCAGAATGCCACGTTGTGACGGGCGAATTCGGCAATGGTATCTGCGTTGTTCCAGCTCTCGTGCCTGACTTCGACCACACGCGGATACTCAATAAATTGCCGGGCCAGGGTCTCGATGTATTCGCGATTGAGCGGCGTGTTCTTGAACGAGACCGGAAACTGCATCAGCAGGGCCCCCAACCGGCCTTCGCCCGCCAATGCCTCAAGACCTTCGCGGGCCTTCATCTCGTCCTCGTCGTTAGGACGTATGCTTGCCGCGGACGTCGGCTCCATCACCGCCAGCGGCGAATGGGTAAAGCTGCGGTGCAGTTTAGCGGTGAAAACAAAGTCTCGGTTAACCTCGGCAACGATGCGGTTCCACAAGCGCGCCAGTTCCGGCTTGATGTGACCATAGAAGGAAGTATTGATTTCGACTACATCGAAGAATCGCGCCAGGTATGCGAGCGGGTGCAACTTGCGGCGCTGAACCTCGGGCGGGTAAAAGATCCCATCCCAGTCCTTGTAGGACCATCCCGCGGTTCCAATCCGGAGCTGCTTTTCATTTCTCACGAAACCCGCAACGTCTTCCGAAGGTTAGCACACGAGGCAAACTCCGCGCCGGATGAGGTCTCCGGCCGGTAGCCATGGCCTTCCATCAATAAAGAAGCAAGATAATCCAGTATGCTCAGCGGCGTGCTCGAATTCTGCCGAAAACATGCGCCAACAGCAAAGCTATGGAGAGCGGGGTCAGAAAGCATGGCCGCGGCATCCTTCGGCAGAGAGCCGAGACTTGAGTTCATGTAGCTGATCACGTGGTAATGTTGCGCAAGAGCGTGCGTTTCCGGTCCCGCAATCCGATTTTGATCGGCTAGAGAGCAGGCGATGCTACGCAATTCGGGCTTGCCTGTGTTTACCAGGACCGCATACCCATCCTTTTTGCGCTCGTTCTGCACCTGCTTCGCCACCATGGATTCGGCTTCTGCTTGCGAGTACGCGGGACTGCCGTGCGCGAAATCCTGAGTGACATAGAGCCTGGATCCATCGCGCACCACACCGAAACCTACTAGGTTGTAGGCAGGGTTGAGTAGATTCTCGCGGTGATGCCGCGACTGCAGGAAATGCTGATGAGATCCCTCGACGCTTACGTCAAGCCCCACGTTTTCGGCTACGCTATCGAAATGCGCGTCGCTCGCATTGACCCGCTCCATAAGCGGCGGTTCTCCCCGCAACTGATGGGAAAGGGAATGTTGTTGCGCCATCTTCATGGCGTGCGCGCGTGCTGCCTGGGTTAATCCATTGTCGATAGCAAGCGGCGGACCGCCTGCCTTGGCACGTGCCTGGTTTGCGAGCTTCAAAAATTCCTGCTCGGCTTGATAGTCAAAGCGCAGCGAGCCCCCAGCAGCATCGCTATCCGTTGCAGACGGCGTGCCCATCTGTGCATACGCAGGATGCGGGCTGTACAGCGCGAGGGCTGCGAAAATTAAGAAAAGCATGGGCATTGTCTGGTTTAAAAGATTAGTTGCACAAAATACGCTAACTTCTGCTTTGATTCACCGGCATTAGTCTTTAGAATCCAGAAAAGCACCTCATCATGGGCATATCCGTGGTAGTCCTCCTTCTCGTTCTGGACCTGATCCTTCTGGTTCTGCTGGTCGCGGTCTTGCGCCGCATCTCAGCCTCGTCGCAAGCCGCGGAAATTGCCCGGCTCAGCGAACAGTCGCAAGCTTTACACAATTCGCTTACGCAGAAGTTTGCTTCGGCTACAGCCGATATGGCGATGCGCCTGGAACAAACCAAGGGGGATTTGCGGCAGCAGGTTTCAGACCGCCTGGAAGGGGGATTCTCTCGCATTCGCCAGTCGGTCGAGGAGCAACTGGCGACCGGACGGCGCGAACAATCGACAGGCCTGCTGGCGGCACGCACCGAGTTGACCAGCTCGCTCGCGCTGACCACATCGCAACTGAAGGCCGAGTTCGATGGGCTGAATCAAAAGACCGCGCAGCACCTGGAGACCATTCGTGACCGCGTGGACGAAAAGTTGATGGCCATCACCGACCAGGTGCAGCAGAAGCTGGATCAGAACATCAAGGAAGGCTTTGCGCAATTCGAGAAGGTACAGCAGCATCTGAAGGCGGCCGAAGAGCAGTTGCGCGAAGTCGGTGCTCTGGGGCACTCGATCAACGATCTCAATAACCTGCTGAAGCTGCCGCACCTGCGCGGGCAATTTGGGGAAGCCAGCCTGGAGCGCCTGCTCTCGGACTTTCTGCCTGCGCACATGTTCGAACTGCAGTGCGCCGCCGGGGACGGCGGTGGGCGCGTCGATGCGATGATCCAGTTTCCCGACCGGAAATTGCCGATTGACGCCAAGTTCCCACGCGAGCAGGTGTTGGCACTATTCGAAAGCAGCGACGAGCAAGAGATTGCGGAAGCGCGCCATGCCCTAGTGCGGGTGATCAAGGCCGAAGCCAAGCGCATTAACGCCTACATCCGCCCGGAACATGGCACCACGGATGTGGCCTTCATGTACCTACCCAGCGAAACCCTTTATATGGAAGTCATCCGCAACCGGGAACTCGCCGACTGGCTCAACGAGCAGCACGTGTATCCGGCGTCGCCCAACACGCTCTTGATGATGCTGAAAAGTATTGCCTTGGTGCACAAGTGGTATGAGGTCGCCAGCCGCTTTGAAAAAAGCCGGCTTGAGCTGGCCAAGGCGCAGAAATCGTTTGACTACTTCCAGAACCAGTTCGAGAACGTCGGCAAGAGCCTCAACAAGGCGCAGGAAGCCTTCGAAACGGCACAACGACATTTGAAGACATACCGTGGGAAAGTGACGGTCCTGAGCGGACAGGAGCAACTCGAACTTGATGCGCCCGCGACCGGAGAGGAACCTCTTCCACTCTCGGACAAGGCGAGTGCCTGATCGGCTTGCTACCAAGGCACCTGGCTGTGAGGTCGATCGCCCAAATCCACTTGCGGCCGAAGGCAGCTAGCGGGGCGTGCGCGCGTCGGCGTTTCTCATTTCCAGATCCGATCCGGGCAGGCAAGTGCGATAACCAACCAGGCGCGTGCGATCTGAGTGCCGCGCCTCTCGCGCGACGATGTAGGTGCGCATCTTGAAGCAGAGGTTCTGTCGAATCTCGCTCGCGCCATAGAAACGCACGCGCCGCGAACCGACTCGCGCCTCCTCCGGCTCGCGCGATCCTTCCTCAAAAGCGGAATCCAAGCTCGTCAGAAGATCCGGCGATGCGCCCGAGAAGGACTCGAAGCTCGGCGGCAGCTCCGCTTGCAATCGAGACTGAACCGGTTCCTGTGAGTGATCCTGCGCGATTGCAAGTGAACCAAAAGTGAAGAGCGAAAAAAGAAGGAGGCTGGAGAACCGCATGGGCATTACCTCCGAAGGCTAAATATAGATCAGAAGCTAGCGGAAAACCCGAAAACCCGGGGCTGCACATTCCTACGAAAGCAAGCCACGGGGCAAACCTCTCCAACGCATAAGACGGGTGCATTCCGAAAAGGTCACGGGCCCGCTCAAGAATTTCTAAGAGTTACCCGCTTGAAAGAATGCTTGACAGAGGCCCTCTATTTATTTAAATTGACTATTAGTCAATTATGACTATTGGTCCACATCTGCTGCACGTGCCTTCCGAGAGGCCGGAAAGCTCCTCCCGGCGCGAGCGCAAGCGAGCGGAGACGCGGCAGCGAATCTTTCGCGCTGCCATGGAACTTTTTGCGAAACACGGCTTCCTGGCAACCACAGTGGAAGAGATCACGGAAGCCGCGGATGTGGGAAAGGGGACCTTCTTCAACTATTTCCCCAGCAAGGAGCACGTCCTTGGCGTGTTGCACGAGGTGCAACTGGCAAAAGTTGCGGAAGCGCGTAAGGCAGCCGAAAAGGGCGATCAGCCGATCCGGGAAGTGCTCCACAAATTTATGTACCGAATCGCCGAGGAACCCGGACGTAGCCAGCAACTGGCGCGTGGACTGGTAGTGACCATGATCTCGAGCGAGTACATCCGCGACATTTTTATCGAAACCTTGACGCGCGGCGCTCAAATGCTCAGCGAGGTCTTGAAGCGCGGGCAAGAGCGGGGAGAAATTCGTACCGATCTGACCCCCGAAGAGATGGTTCGTATTTTTCAGCAGAACATTCTGGGAGCGTTGGTGCATTGGAGCATCACCTCCACCAGTACGTTGCAAGAACGACTGGATCCGACTTTCGAGATTTTCTGGTCTGGTATCAGCCGCCAGGCCGCGCGGTAGAGGAGGTCAATCATGAAACGCCGCATGCCCATCCTCATCCTGGCTTTGGCAGTCGCGGCTGCCGCTTATTGGTTTTACCTACGGCCACGTATCAAGCCAAAGCAGGTGGCCGACAACGTACTGAAGGTTTCAGGAAATATTGAGGCGCACCAGAGCATTGTCGGATTCAAGGTGCAGGGCCGCATTATGGAGTTGCCCATCGAAGAGGGGCAGTGGGTCGAGAAGGGTGCGCTAATCGCGCAGCTCGATAGCGACGATTACCGTCAGCAGGTCGCCATGGATGAGGCCGCTTTACATGTGCAAAGGCGGCAACTGGATCTGGGTCTTGCGGGCAGCAGGCCGCAGGAGATCCAGGCACAGGAACAAGTCCTGATGGACGCGAAAGCCGACCTGGCGCAGAAGAAGCTTGATTTCGAGCGCGCGGAGACCCTGTACAGGCAGCAGGTCGGGTCACAGGTGGAGCGCGACCAGGCGGCAACCAACCTCAAGCGGGCACAGGCAACTGTGGACCGTGCGCAGCAGCAATACAACGAAGCCGTCGAGGGAACGCGGCGGGAACAGCTAGCGGTCGATCGCGCCTCGGTAGTGCAGGCGGAGCAGAAACTGCGGCTCTCGCGCGTGGACCTGAACTACACAACACTGCGGGCGCCCAAGGCAGGCGTCATTCTGGTGCGCAACGCGGAACTGGGAGAAGTCGTCGCCCCGAACACGCCGGTGATCACGCTGGGAGACCTCGACCACGTTTGGCTACGCGCCTACATTGACGAAACCGACCTGGGCCGGATTCGCTGGCGTCAGCCCGCGGTCATTCGTTGCGATACCTATCCTGGCAAAACTTATCAGGGAAGGATTTCGTTCATCGCAGAAAAGGCCGAGTTCACGCCCAAGAGCGTGCAGACGTTCAAGGAGCGGGTCACGCTGGTTTACCGGATAAAGATCGACGTGGACAACGCAAATCACGAGCTAAAGCCGGGCATGCCTGCGGATGCAGAGATTCAACTGGCCGCGGCAAAGCAAAGCGCATCCGGATCATCGGGCCAGGATTCGCAATCGTCGCCCCTGCAAGCGACGGCGAAATGACGACGCAAGCTTCCATCGAGCTCGCCGGGCTCACCAAGAGTTTTCCCGGAGTACGCGCCGTCGACCACCTTTCATTCGACGTGCGCGCCGGGGAAATCTTCGGGCTGGTGGGCCCGGACGGAGCGGGAAAGACGACCACTCTGCGCATGCTGGCGGGCGTCATGGCTCGAGATGAGGGGACCGCCATCGTGGCCGGAGTCGACGTGACCCGCGACCCTGAAGCGGCCAAGCATCACCTCAGCTATATGCCGCAGCGCTTCGGCTTGTACGAGGATCTGAGTGTGGACGAGAACATTCGCTTCTATGCGGACCTGTTCGGCGTAAGCAGGGCGGAGCGGGAGCAACGCGCCTTGCAACTCCTGCAAGCGGCAGGGATGAGCGAATTTCGCAAGCGCCTGGCGGGCAAACTCTCCGGGGGCATGAAGCAGAAGCTCGGCCTGGTTTGCGCCCTGATTCACCGGCCCAAGGTCATCCTGCTGGATGAGCCGACCACCGGAGTCGACCCGGTATCGCGCCGCGATTTCTGGCGCATTCTTTACAACCTGGTGTCGGAAGGTGTGGCTATTCTCACCTCGACGGCTTATCTCGACGAAGCGGAGCGCTGCCATCGAGTCGCGCTTCTGAATGAGGGCAGACTGCTGTTCTGTGACACGCCTGCCAACCTGAAGGCGAAGCTGGGGAAAGGAGTGCTGGCGATCATCACCGCTGAACCGCGGCAAGTGCGGGACGAACTCGAAAGTAGCGAAGGCGTTTCCAGCATGATGATCACCGGTGATGGTGTGCACCTAGTGGTGGACAATGCCTCCCGTCGGCGCGCGGAGTTCGCGTCAAAACTTGGCAAGGCAAGAATTCCGTTCGACGAGATCCAGCAAGTCACACCAAGCATCGAGGATCTGTTCGTAGAAGCCGTTTCCCGCGGCTCTACGGCACACGAGTTGCGATCATGAACAACGGAGATCGCTCTGTCGTGGTGCGGGATTTGGTGAAGCGCTTCGGCGACTTCACCGCGGTGAATCACATTTCTATGGAAACCCGGAATGGCGAGATTTTCGGTTTCCTCGGCCCGAATGGAGCGGGAAAATCCACCACGATCCGCATGCTTTGTGGACTGCTCACGCCGACTTCAGGACAGGCCATCGTGGCAGGATACGACGTCGCGCGCCAGCCCGAGTCGGTGCGCCAGAACATCGGCTACATGTCGCAGAAATTCTCGCTCTACAACGACCTCAAGGTGATTGAGAACCTGCGCCTGTTCGCCGGACTCTATAACGTTCCCCACAAAATATTGCGGGAGCGCATTGAGTGGGCGCTTGACATGGCCAATCTAAAGGGTCAGGAAAACCTCATCACTGGCACTCTGCCCGGAGGATGGAAACAACGTCTGGCACTCGGATGCGCGGTTCTGCATCGTCCGCCAATCATTTTTCTCGACGAGCCGACATCCGGTGTCGATCCCATCTCGCGCCGCCAATTCTGGGAATTGATTCACCACATGGCCGAGGACGGCGTCACCGTTTTTGTGACCACGCATTACATGGAAGAAGCGGAGTATTGCAACCGGCTCGCACTTATCTATCGCGGCAAGATGGTCGCGCTGGGCACGCCCACGGAACTCAAGCAGGAATCCATGAAGGGGGACTTATTGCTGGTGGAATGCGAGCCGCTCGGCCCCGCGCTTGAGGCACTCCAGGGGACGCCGGGGGTCCTCGACGCAGCAGTGTTCGGGAACTCGCTGCACCTGGTGGTTTCCGAAGCCGAGCGTGGCGCTGCCCAGGTGCAGCAGTTGCTCGCGAGCCGCGGAATGCGCGTCTCTAAAGTCGAGAAAATACGGCCCACGCTCGAAGATGTGTTCGTGTCGCTGACCACTGAGCGCAGTAGGACACGTGAGGGGGCCGCATGAGCCATTCAAGTTCGTGGCTTGAGCGATTTCAGTCTGGTTCCGTGGCGGAGTCGCCGGTGGGCGAGCCTGTGCAGCACTTTGCGACAACGAACCACAACTTCGGAGGAGTGCGATCCGATTCAGGCCTGAGCTTCACCCGTCTTCTCGCGATGGCGAAGAAGGAAATGATCCAGATCGTGCGTGACACTCGCAGCCTTGGCATCGTGGTGCTCATGCCGGTGGTGCTGGTCCTGCTCTTCGGTTATGGCGTTAACCTCGATTTGAAGCATATGCCGATCTACGTCGTCGACCAGGATGGCAGCCAGGACAGCCAGGACTTGCTGAAGCGTTTTCAGAATTCGGAATATTTCGATCTGATCCGGGTCGTACGCAGCTATCCGGAGTTGGTGCGCGCCATCGATGACGGGCGCGCGAAAATGGGACTCGTCATCCCCTGGGATTTTTCACAGAATCTGCGCACCGGTGCGCCCGTGGGAGTGCAGGCTCTGATCGATGCCAGCGACGACAACTCCGCAAATGTGCTCACCGGGTACGCGCAGTCGGTCGTATCCGACTACTCGAGCCAGGTGCAACTGCAATGGATGCAGCGCCGGGGAATGACACCGCCGCCACCCGTTCTCTCGGTGGAGAACCGCGTCTGGTACAACGAAGATCTCGAAAGCAGCGCCTTCATTATCCCTGGAGTGCTCGCGCTGGTGATGTCGGTGATTGGCGCCTTCCTCACCTCGCTTACGATTTCCAGGGAATGGGAACGCGGCACGATGGAGCAACTGATCTCCACGCCAGTGTCACCGATGGAGATCATGCTGGGTAAGCTGATCCCCTATTTCGTACTCGGCATGTTTGATGCTGCCTTATGCGTGGGACTTGCCTTGTACTGGTTCCATGTCCCGTTCCGAGGCACCTTCGGCGCATTATTTGTGAGTTCGGCGTTATTTCTTGTGGCGGTGCTGGCCCTGGGATTTTTCATATCTGTAATTGCCAAGAACCAGTTGGCCGCCAGTCAGATTGCATTACTAGCCACATTTCTGCCGGCATTCCTGCTGTCGGGATTTCTCTTCTCCATCGAACAGATGCCGAAAATCGTTCAGCTTGTCACCCGCGTTTTACCCGCACGATATTACGTTTCAGCGCTGAAGATGATTTTTCTGAAGGGAACGCCTTTGCGCATGCTGGGCGGCGAACTCATTCCCCTGGTGATTTTCGCTATTCTGCTTTCGCTGGTCGCCACCGGGGTCCTTCACAAGCGCTTGGTTTAGGAGAGGTCATGCTGTCGCGGCTCAAACAGATGCTGATCAAGGAGTTCATCCAGGTATTTCGGGACAAACGATCGCGTTTCGTGTTCTTCGTGCCGCCGCTCATGCAAATGGTGATTTTCGGTTATGCAGCCACATACGAAATCCGCCACGTGCCAAGCGTCATCTTCGATCAGGACCACAGCCTGGAGAGCCGGGAACTGATCTCGCGCTTCCAGTCCAGCGCCTATTTCGATGTGCAGCAGCAGTTGACCGATAGCCGGCACATCACAGAGATCATCGATAGGGGCGACGCCGTAGTCGCCCTGCGAATTCCGCCAGGATTTTCCGAGAACCTGCGCAGGGCCCAGACCGCGCCGCTGCAAGTGATCGTCGATGGCACCAATTCCAACACGGCGCTGATCGCCTCAGGATACGTCAACCAGGTTGCACAGGGATTCTCGCAGGACTACCAGCGCGATCGCATGCAGCGAACCTCGCCGAACCTGGCAGACGCGCTTCCGCAAATCACGCTCCAGGAGCGTCCCTGGTACAACATGGACCTGCAGAGCCGCTGGTTCTTTGTGCCCGGAGTGATCGGCAGCCTGACCCTGGTGCTGGTAACCACCTTGACCGCCTTTGCCGTGGTGCGCGAGCGGGAGATCGGCACGCTCGAACAAATTATGGTCACGCCCATCCGGCCGGTTGAATTCATCCTTGGTAAGACGCTTCCTTTCTTTTTGATTGGACTGGCGGATGTGGCGTTGATCGCGAGGGTAGGCACGTTGTGGTTCCGGGTGCCATTTCGCGGATCGATCCTGGTTCTGCTGGCTGGAGCCATGCTGTTCCTGTTGTGCGTGCTGGGCATGGGCCTTTTGATATCCACCGTCTCATCGACGCAACAGCAAGCCATGGTGACGGCCTTCTTCTTTATCATGCCGTCGGTCACGTTTTCCGGGTTCGGCTTTCCCATCAGCACCATGCCCGACTGGCTGCAGAAAGTCACTTACCTGATCCCGCTACGCTATTTCCTGGTCGTCTTGCGAGGCGTGTATCTGAAGGGCGTGGGCATGAGTATTCTGTGGCCGGAAATGGCGGCCATGGCGGCCATTGCCGCGAGCCTGATCACCCTCAGCGTGTTGCGCTTCCACAAGGCGCTGGACTAGGGACACACGCGGAGGCGAATAGAGTTGCGACGGCCTAACGCGCAATCACGTACTTGTTAGAGAATCCGTCGCCAGCGGAGTCTTAACTAGGAACCTCAATTCCCGAGGGAGGACTCTCTTGGCGAGAACGATTACCCGGTTGCTAGTGTTGTGGGCTGCGGCGGCACTGGCGCTGTCGGCTCAGACTCTGAACACGCTCGTAGTTTTCAACGGCTTTAACGGCGAGGACGTTTTTTCTTCACTCATTCAAACCAGCGATAGCACCTTCTATGGCACCACTGTGTATGGCGGAATCAATGGCTACGGAACGTTTTTTTCGCTGTCTCCAAGCGGTGTGCACACCGTGCTCTACAGCTTCTGCGCACAGACCAACTGCAATGACGGCGCTTACCCCGAATGGCTCACCCAGGGTTCCGACGGCGACTTCTACGGCGAAACGTTTGGAGGCGGCGCGAACGGCGCAGGCACAGTTTTCAAGATAACGTCGAGCGGTGTTCTGACCACGCTGCACGCGTTCTGCTCCCAGCCTTCCTGCACGGATGGCAACCAGCCGCAGTCTGCCCTGGTGCAGGCGAAGGACGGCAACTTTTACGGAACGACGATCGCGGGCGGCAAAAACGGCGTAGGCACGATTTTCCGGATCACCCCGAACGGCGCTCTTACCACTCTTTATAACTTCTGCTCGAAGGCAAACTGCGCCGACGGCTCGCAACCGTACATCGGACTTCTTTTGGCCAAGGACGGAAGCTTTTATGGAACTACCGCGTTCGGCGGGAACAGCCAAGCATGCTCTCTCGGATGTGGGGTCGTCTTCCGCTTCACACCTCCGAACAGGCTGACCACCGTGCACAGTTTCTGCGCGCAACCGAATTGCGTCGACGGCAGCACTCCACAGGCGCTTCTCGTGCATGCGAGCGATGGCAGTTTGTATGGCACTACCGATGGCGGCGGCACCGTCGATGCCGGCACGGTGTACAGAATCGGCCCGCGCGGAAAGTTCAACACCGTGCACAGCTTCTGCACCGGAACCTGCGCCGACGGAATAGTGCCGTACGCCGGGCTCATTCAGGCCTCCGATGGAAACTTGTACGGGACAGCCAACGCTGGCGGCCCCAACGGGTTCGGCACCGTTTACCGGATCACGCCTGCCGGCAAATTCGCTACCCTGTTTGGATTTGACGGCGGGACAGATGGCGCGTTCCCTGCCGCCAGCGTCGTTCAGGGCAGGGACGGCAATCTCTACGGCGGCACCGAAGAAGGTGGCAATGATAGCTGCTTCGCGCCGAGCGGCTGCGGCACAGTATTTCGCTTGTCGTTTGGCGGGGACGCGCCGGCAGAGGTCACCTGGGATGACACAGGCGCGCTCTCAGACTATGCCTCACTGCGCCGCGCGAACTCTGCTCGAACCAGGCCCTTGAAGGTGCCGGATCTGCACTGATCGCCTAACTCGTCCCGGCTTTCCCGACCAGAGCGGAAAGCCGGGCACTTTTGTCCAGCGCGACCCGACCTACCTCTGCGTCCCCGTCGCGACATGCGAGTGTCCAGATCTGTCCAGCCTTTGATCAATTCATCGCAGCGTTTCGGCCAATTTTCCGCCGGCAACCACGTCTGCGATACGCTCGAAGTCCTTGTACATGACGCGGTCTTTCTCCATAGTCGCGCACACCGCCCGAATCGCCGCGTGCGCCTGCTGTCCGCGCCTGGAGGTTTTCATCGGCAACAGAAAATCCAGCGCCTGCGCCGCCGCCATCGCCTCGATGGCCAGCACATTCCGCGTGTTGCGCACGATGCGGTCGAGTTTGATGGCGGCCGTCATGCCCATCGACACGTAATCTTCCTTATTGCCCGACGTGGTGATCGAATCCACTGAAGCGGGATGTGCCAGCACCTTGTTCTCGCTGACCAGCGCCGCCGCCGTGACCTGCGGCATCATGAATCCCGAATTCAAGCCGGCGCCAGGAGCGAGAAACGGAGGCAAGCCCTCGTTCAGGGCGGGATTTACCATGCGCTCCAGGCGCCGTTCGGAAATTCCCGCCAGTGCGCTGAGGGCGATTCCCAGGAAGTCCAGCACGAACGCAATCGGTTCGCCGTGAAAATTACCTCCCGACAGGATGTCGCCTTCCGGAGCGGCCACCAGTGTTCCAGTTTCTCGGCTGCCGACGGTGCGCGCTTTCGCAAATACCAGCGGATTGTCGACCGCCGAGTTGATCTCCGTCTCCATCACCTCCCGGCAGTGTGTCAGCGTGTCGCGCACGGCGCCATGCACCTGTGGGATGCAGCGAAGCGAATACGCATCCTGCACTCGCGAGCAATCGCGATGTGACTCGCGAATCTCGCTGCCCTCGAGCATCCTGCGCAGATTTTCCGCTGTCCGGATTTGCCCCGCATGGGGTCTGGCCTTATGGATGCGCTCGTCGAATGCCACATCGGTCCCATGGAGAGCGTCAAGGGTCATCGCCCCGATCACGTCTGCCGAATCCACCAATGTTTCCGCCGCAAGCTGGGCCAACACTCCGACCGCTAGCATCGCCTGGGTGCCGTTGATCAGCGAGACCGCTTCCTTCGCTTCGAGTACCAGCGGCTTGATGCCCGCGCGCTTCAGGGAATCCGCCGTGGCACCGCGTGCGCCACGTTCGTCGAAACACTCCCCTTCGCCGATCAGCGCCAGCGCAAGATGCGCCAGGGGAGCCAGATCGCCGCTGGCCCCGACGCTTCCCTGCGAGGGCACGACCGGGGTGACTCCGCGATTGAGAAAATCGCAGATGCCGTCGATCACCGCCGAACGCACGCCGGAATATCCCTTGGCTAGTGAATTGGCGCGCAGCAGGAGCATCGCCCGTGTGTCTGCGATGGAAAGCGGTTCGCCCACTCCCACCGCGTGCGACCGCACCAGGTTCAATTGCAGCTCTCGAATCTGGTCTCCGGCGATGCGCACGTCGCTCAGCTTGCCCACCCCCGTCGTGATCGCATAAGAGACTCGATTGTTTGCTACCAGTGCATCCACCACGGCGCGTGCGCCATCGACAGCCGCGCGAGCGTCGGTCGCCAGGATCACCGGCCTGCGCTCGATCGCCACCTCGCGCACGACCTCGAGTGTCAGGTCACTTCCATTGACATGAAATGCGTTCACGAGCCCTTCCTAAATATCGCAGTATTGCTCAAATCATCCCTACTGGCTGCTGGCCTTGCCCACCGCCGCCCGAAACACCTTCATGTACTTTTCCGGCAGCGCGCGTATCTTCATCTCCGCATTGGTTACGATGTGAGTAGTTTCGCCTTCCGCCAGCAGCCCGCCATCTTCGGCCCGCATCAATTCGTAGGTAAAGTGGATCACCGACTCGCGCACATTCTTCAGGACGGTGCGCACCACCAATTCCTCGTCGTACTTTGCCGGAGCGCGATATTTACAGCGGGCCTCCACTACGGCAATAAAGCACCCGTCTTCACTTTCCATATCCTTGTACGAGAAGCCCAGTTGCCGCAGCAGTTCCACCCGGCCCATCTCGAACCAGATGAAGTGATTCGAGTGATATACCACACCCATTTGGTCGGTCTCCGCGTAACGCACCCGGAAACGCGTCTCGTTCATCTGCCCCTGGCCGTTCCCATCGCTCATTGCCCGCTCCAGCGTGGCTTGCGCTTCTCCAGAAACGCGGCAATACCCTCGCGAAAGTCCGGCGTAGAACGAATGGCCGCGTTCTCCCGCAGTGCCGTTTCCAGATGTCTGCTCAGTTGTTCCCTCGCATAGCCGGTTAACAGGCTCTTGGTCACGCGCAGCGATGCCGGACTGTTCTCCGTCAGTTGCGCCGCCAGTTCCTTCGCGCGAGCCATCAGCCTCTCCGGCGTGACGATCTCATTCACCAATCCCAGGCGGAACGCTTCTTCCGCACCAAAGATGCGCCCGGTCAACAGCAGATCGCGTGCCTGTTTCTCGCCAACTTGTCGTCTGAGAAATGTAGACACGATCGCAGGCACGAATCCGATTCTCACTTCGGTGTAGCCGAATTTCGCCTCCGGGACTGCCAGCGTGAAATCGCACAGCAAGGCCAGCCCGGTTCCCCCCGCGATAGCCGCCCCATTCACCGCGGCAATCGTGACTTTGGGAAACTCATACAGCGTACGAAACAGCCGCGCCATCGTCTGCGAGTCCTGCAGGTTCTGCTCAGGACTACCCCCCAGCAGGCTTTTCAGGTTTTCTAAATCCATGCCGGAGCAGAAGGCTTTGCCCGCTCCGGTCAGGATCAGGATTTCTACCGAAGATTTCTCGATCTCCTCGAGCGCCGCGAGCAACTCATCGATCAACTCGAAGCTGATGGCATTCCGCTTGTCAGGACGGTTGAGAGTAAGGATTGCGACAGGCCCATCGGGCTGAACAGTAAGCGTTTTAAATTTCATGGTCGATTAACAAATTGTGGCCACGCCGGTCGTACTCATATCTCTAATCCGCTGCGCTCGAAGCGCTGTATCGCGCCCCGATCTCTGCTGAGATCTTGAGCAGATTGTCCAGCGACTTCAGTGCCGGCAGCTGTGCGCCTTGCGCTCGCAACGTATTTACGACGAGTTCCGTCGGAATATTTCCCACTAATTGGTCTTGCGCAAACGGGCATCCGCCCAAGCCCCCGAGGGCGGAGTCGAAGCGACGACAGCCCGCCTCGTACGCGGCCGCGATTTTTTCTGCGGCCTGGTCCGGACGGCTATGCAGGTGCACGCCAACATCCAAGTATCCGTATTTCCCGTTGACCTCCGACACCAGTTTCCGAATCGTCTCCGGTCCCGCCGCTCCCACGGTATCGGCGAGCGAAATCATCTTGATGCCCTCGCCTTCCAGCAGTCCGGCCGCTTCCAGTACTTCATCTGCATTCCACGGATCGCCATAGGGGTTGCCAAACGCCATGGAAATGTAGACCACCACGTCCAGACCGGCATCATCGGCCTTGTTCTTGATCTTCTCCAGCTCGTCGATGGCGTCTTCCAGGCTTTGCCGCTGATTGTTTTTCAGGAACGTAGGGGAAACCGAGTACGGAAACCCGAGCGTGCGCACCGCGTTCGTCTTGATCGCCCTCTCCGCTCCTTTCTCGTTCACGACGATCCCGATGATCTCTACGTCATCCGGAGGATCGAGCTCATCGATCACGCGCTCCGAATCCGCCATCTGCGGCACAGCTTTTGGCGAGACAAACGAAACCGCGTCAATGTGCTTGAATCCGGCCGCGATCAACGCCTTCAGGTAGTCGGCCTTAATGTAACGGGGAATCTGGCCCTGGAGGCCCTGCCAGGCATCGCGCGGGCATTCGACGATTTTGACTTGATCAGACATCAGCCCAGCTGTGAACGATGTTGTAAAGAATAGAGTGCAACAAACCCGTCAGAATCCCCTCGATTGATGCGGCTTCCCTGTTCTCTCAGTCCTCATTTCGAGCGCCCGCTCATGTCTGCAGCACGCCGACTTTCCACTCCGGCACGTCGGGATTCAGCGCCGCCGCTTCGAGCGCCTGCGTGATGGCGCTGCGGGTTTCGACCGGATCGATGATGCGGTCGATCCACAACCTTGCGGCGCCGTAACGCGGATCCGTCTGCTGGTCGTAGGTTTTCTTAACTGATTCGTATAGTTCTTTGCGTTCCTGGTCGCTGAGCTTTTTTCCGCCGCGCTCCAGTTGTTTGAGTTTGATTTCCACCAGGGTTCCAGCGGCCGATTCACCGCTCATCACCGCATAACGGGCCGTTGGCCAGGCAAACAGAAATCGCGGATCGTAGGCTTTTCCGCACATGGCGTAGTGACCGGCGCCAAACGAGCCGCCCAGGATTACGGCGATCTTGGGCACCACCGAGTTCGACACCGCGTTGACCATCTTCGCGCCTGCCTTGATGATGCCGCTCCACTCCGCGTCTCTTCCCACCATGAAGCCATTCACATCGTGCAGGAACACCAGCGGGATCAGGTTCTGATTGCAGTCCATGATGAAGCGCGCCGCTTTCTCCGCCGACTCCGTATAAATCACTCCGCCAAATTCCATGCGTTTGTGGCCTTCATGGTCGATTTGCTGCGAGTGCAGTTTCTGGTTCGCGATAATGCCAACGGCAAACCCGCCGACACGCGCGTAGCCGCACAGGATCGTCCTCCCGTACTCGGGTTTATATTCATCGAACTGGCTGCCGTCGACAATGCGCGCCAGTATCTCTTTCATGTCATATGGCTTGGTGGGCGAGGAGTCATAAACGCCGTAAATTTCCTCCGCCGCCAGTGCCGGCTCAACCGGCTTTTTCCGGTCCCAGATTGACTGCCGCCGATATCCCCACTTCTCCACCAATGACCGGATTCGGCGTATGCAAGCCTCGTCATTGGGCTCGCGGAAATCGACCGTGCCGCTGATCCCCGCATGCATGGCGGCTCCGCCCAGCTCCTCCGCCGAGTATTTCTGTCCAATCGCCGCCTGCACCAGGGCCGGCCCCGCCAGAAAGAGTCCGCTTCCATCCGTCATCAGGACGTTGTCGCACATAACCGGCAGGTACCCGCCGCCTGCCACGCACATCCCCATGATGGCCGCGATCTGCGGTATACCCATGGCCGACATCACGGCGTTGTTTCGGAATACCCGCCCGAAATCGTCGGTGTCCGGAAACACATCTTCCTGCAGTGGCAGAAACACTCCCGCTGAATCCACCAGGTAAACGGTCGGAATGCGGTTCTCGATCGCAATGTTCTGAGCGCGAATAACTTTCTTCGAGGTCATCGGGAAGAACGCACCCGCTTTGACCGTCGCGTCATTGACAATCAGCATCACCAGGCGCGTATGAATTCGGGCCAACCCGGTAATTACTCCCGCTGATGGAGCCCCACCCCACTCTTCATACATGCCGTGGGCTGCGTAAATTCCTAGCTCAAAGAAGCTGCCGGGATCGGCCAGAGCCTGGATGCGCTCGCGCGCCGTCATACGCCCGTGCGCGTGTTGCTTTTCGATGGCCTTCGGGCCGCCCCCCTCGGAGATCGTCTCCTCTTCGTTGCGAACCTGCGCGACCAGGTCGGCCATAAAGCGCATATTCGCTTCAAAGCGGGGGGAAGTGGGATCCACCTTGGTGGGGAGAAGCGTCGAAGAACTTGCGGGTTGCAGGGTGTCCGTACGATCAGCCATGGCCTCGATACCGCAATTTACGGTATACCAGCCGGGAGGAAGCGCGCAAACCGGGAAGACCCGGCGAACTTATTCTAACGATGTTCGATTCGCTTGGCTGTCGATGCGCGCAACCGCTTCTGCCACGGGATCTTGGGCAATCGCGTCAATCAGGCCAAATTCCAGCGCTTTCGCCGCGTGGAGTCGTCCAGCAGCGATAAACATCTGCAGTGCGCGGGCTCTGCCGATCAGCCGCGGTAAGCGCTGGGTTCCTCCCCATCCGGTAATCAGCCCCAAAGCCGCTCCTCGGTGGCCAAAGATGGCATCCGGCGCCGCAATCCGGCGAGTGCAGGCGAGCGCCAGGTCGAGTCCGCCCCCCATGCAATAGCCGTGAACCGCCGCATACACGGCAGCGGGATATCTCGCCACCGTATGCATCAAGGCTTGGCCCATTTCCGAGAACTCGTATGCCTCCGGGCCGTTGAGCGCCGCAATCTCGTTCAAATCGGCGCCCGCGGAAAAGAACTTGCGATTGCCGGTAATGATCAGCGGAGCCGCCTCGCTTCTGAGCTGCCCAACGCCGTCAATCAGCGCCAGCACACAAGCGCGCCTCAGCCGGTTCGTGCCGTCTTCCGAGCACAGTCGCAAAACCCGCACTGATTGCACGGTCTCTACTTCGTAGAATGCGGTGCCCATGAGCGGGACGCTACTCGGCAATGGCGGTTGGCCTCGATCTATTTTCTTTCAATCCACTTTTGCAAACGGCACCCATCTTCCTCGAGCAGAAATGTGCCCACGCCATAACATTCACCAACAATCCTGTGAAACTCCGGATCGCGCATCGCTCGCGGAATCCACTGCCGTCCCACCTCGTATTGCGCCGCCGTGAACCATTTCTGCGGCAAGACCTCGACGAGTCCCGCATGCAGGTAGAACACGAACAGCGCGAAGGCGGGGTCATCCTGCGACAAGGCTTTGAAGCTGCTGGGCGCGATCAACTCCTCAACCGATGCAAACTCAGGGGGAACTTCGATCTTGTGCGTGCCTTCGGACATCGCCAGCGGTATTTCGAACTCGGTGATCGGCGCCGTCGAACTATAGATTCTCTCGCTCGATTGCTTGAACCAGCCCACCACTTCCCCAACTTCGAACGCCTTCAAGGAATCCGGATCGAAGCAGACCAGCCGCAGGCAGCGTCCCTCCGGACACCAGATTCCCAGGTGCGATGGAGCCACCATGAATGGACGGCAATAGGTGTTCAGGGCCAACCGCGGCTTCTCCGGCTCCTGCTCGAGGGCAAGCGTCACCAGGTACGCCAGAGGCCCTTGTTCGCCATGATGCGTCCAACTCCAGCGCTGGCCCGCCGCGGACGTGAACGCCGGAAAGGTTTTCCAATACCATGGCGCGGGACCTATCGCATGGGACAGAAGCTCGCGCGCCCGCGTGGCGGTGATTTCACCCATGTCAGAATTGTATTGCAGATGTTCGGATACGAGAGGAACGAACCGCACCGCCCGGCACTCGCGCCGATTCTATCCTGCGGCCACCCCGTGCGGCTTCACATGGGTGCGGATAAACTTCACGATGTCGTCCATCGCTGTGCCGGGTTGAAAGATGGCCGCCACTCCCGCCTTCTTTAATGCGTCAATATCCTGGTCAGGAATGATGCCGCCCACCAGCACCAGCACATCGTCCATTTTGTTTTGCTGCAACAAGTCCATGACCCGGGGGACGATCGCATTGTGCGCTCCCGAGAGGATCGAGAGCCCGATTACGTTCACGTCTTCCTGCAGCGCTGCGTTGACGATCATCTCCGGCGTCTGCCGCAGTCCGGTGTAGATGACCTCCATGCCGGCATCGCGCAAGGCGCGGGCAATCACCTTCGCACCCCGGTCATGACCATCCAGTCCCGGCTTGGCGACTAAAACCCGGATTTTTGTTTCGTTCGCCATGACTCTATAGTAATAAGACTACTCGCCAGTTCAGCAGAAAACCCGCGTCCATTAAAGATACTACACGCCGCTGTGGCTCGTTTTGGGAACGCGACAAGGTGGAGCATCCACGCCCAAGGCGCCTCAAAGGGTCTTCACATCCATGCTCTTCCATAGATACCAGGATGCGACGCTGCGATACGGCTCCCAGGCACGTGCGATCTTTTCCATCTGGGCCGGCTTCGGCAGCTTCCGCTTGCGGTAGTACTTCTTGATGGCGCTCTGGACCCCGTAATCGCCGGTTGGTAACACGTTCGGACGCCGCAAAGTGAACATCAGGAACATGTGCGCCGTCCAGACACCCACGCCTTTCACTTGCGTCAGGTGCTTGATAACTTCCTCGTCTGACATGTGCCCCAGTTGTTCAAAGCTCAGCGCCCCCGACTTGGTCTTTTCTGCCAAATCTCGAAGATAGGAGCTCTTCTGCTTTGACAGGCCAACCGCCCGCATTTGCTCCGGCGTGAGCTTCAGGATGCCTTCTGGCGTAAGCGGTCGACCAGCCGCGTCGGCGAAGCGATTGAAAATCGTTACGGCCGCCTTGCCGTTCAGTTGCTGATAAAGGATTGCCTCGGCCAGGCTATGAAAGGTTGGCTCGCCATATTCCATCCGGAATGGCCCAATGCGCTCGATAATTTCGGCCATGACGGGATCGGACTTCTTCAGGTGCAGAATCGCTTTTTTCATCGCCAGTTCAACGCCTCTCGTCGATAAGAAAACACTCCGATTAGACGGGCTCTCCGGAGGTAGGTAACTCGACGTATTGCCCATCCAAAACCGAATGGCCGCTTTAAGTTCCAGTATTCTACGGTGTTCTTCCCGCTACTCTGTACACCCCCAATAGCCTTCTCTACAGAGAAATCCATAGCAAACTCCAATATCTGGAACTAGGGGCGGCAGCATCGCCGGGTCATATGCCCTCATCTCATTGCCGGTCATCCGGAGGATGCGATGACGGTAAGCGTAAGACCCGTACCCTTGATTGTTTGTTTGGTCGCACTAACGACCTCTTCCCTAGCTCAGGCGCGTCCCGGGGCGTTCGGCTCCCTGCCTGATTCACCCCAAAACAACAGCCGTTCAGCCTACCGCTCCATCTTCTTGACGGGCAAGACTGCGCTTGAAGACGGCTCCATGCTTCCCCAACCCGCCGCCATTCAGATGGTATGTGCGGGACATGTCCGTACTCTCGGGTACACGGATTCCAAGGGTGGATTCGCTCTGCAGCTCAATGGAACAAACTCGAACATGCTCGGCGCGAGCGAATCCGATCCCGACGTCTATACCGCCAACTTCGGCGCCCAGGACTGCGAATTGCGCGCCGAACTTACCGGCTACATTTCCTCCAAGGTCGACCTGCCTCACAGTGCCGCAGACCAGACGACCATCACCGTTGGCACCCTGGTGCTCTCGCCGCAGTCCAAGGCCCAAGGACTCATGATCAGCGCCACCACCGCCGAAGCTCCCAAGAAAGCGCGGTCCGCGTACGAAAAAGGGCAAAACGCGATTCGCAAAGGTGACTGGCAGAGCGCGTCCAGCAATTTTGAGAAGGCTGTCCACGAATTCCCCCGGTATGCCATTGCCTGGCAGGAACTTGGACGCGTGCAGGTTAAGCTCGGCAACCTGGAGGCCGCGCAGGACTCGTTCCGCTCCGCCCTTGCCGCCGATCCCAAGCTGCTCGTGCCGTACGCCGAGCTGGCGCAGATCGCTCTGGAAGAAAAACGCTGGCAGGAGGTGGTGGACAATACCGATCACCTGTTGCAATTAGATCCTGTCAACTACCCGCAATTCTGGTTCTTGAACTCAGCCGCGAACTACAACCTAAAGAAGATCGATCAGGCGGAGAAATCCGCGTTACGCGGTGTGGGACTGGATTCAACTCAGCGCTTCCCCAAGATGCAGTACCTGCTGGGGGTTATTCTCGCCTTGAAGCACGACTATCGCGGAGCGGCGCTGCATATCCGCAACTATCTGAACCTTGCGCCTCACGCTCCTGATGCGGAGGTCGCAGAGAAGCAGTTGCTCGAGTGTGAAAAGCTCTCCGGCTTGGGTAATTAAATCGCGCTGGAAGCCCGTTCTGGCTTGTTTCAGTGCCCGTGGCCGGCTCCGGCCCCGCGCTCCAGCCGATGTCCGGCCAGCACTTCAAGCGACGGAAAAGACTTGGGGACCGTCATCTTGCGCTCCGGCGGTTGAGCTCCCGACTGCATTGCTTTCGCCAGCACTTCTAAAGCAAGATCCGTGTTGGTAGGCACTATTACGGTCGCGGCCAGCAGGCGGCTGTGTACCCAGGCCTGTCCGGTCTTGGGCAGTCCGTCACAGCCGAGAAACGGCAATGCGAGCCAGCGCTCACGATCGACACCGCTTAAGTGCTCTTGAATGGCTTTCCTCGCGCCCATCGCCATGGAGTCATCCTGGGCCGCGATCGCATCGATCTTCATTTCCCGGGAAGTAGACAGGCGCAGCCACGCGCTGACAGCCTTGTTTGCGCTGGCTTCGGTCCATTGCGCTTTCAGGGTTCGCACCTGCAAGTCCCCCGGCTTGGTTTCATAAAACCCGCTGCTTCGCTGGCGCGCGGCTGAACTTTCCGCGGGGCCCTGAATGTACAACACCGATCCACCTTTAGGCAGCAGCGCGGCAAGCTGTTGTCCCTGGATTCTTCCAATCTCCTCATGATCGGAGGTGATACAGAACATGGGCACCCTGCAGGTGCGCCTCAGCTCGCTGATATAGTCCACATCCTTATTGACGACGATCCAGCCAATTCCGGCAGCCGCAGCCGCGCGCGCCACTTGTGGCAACGCGGTGGCCCCGGCGGGTTCGAAAATGATGGCATCCGGCGGAGTAGTCGATGACGACTGAATCACCTTCAGCAGCTGCTGGCTCTGCGTGATGGCGTCATTGTCGGCGAAAATGATCTCCAGATCGAGCCCCAGGCGCTTGGCCGCTTCTTCCGCAGCCGACGCCTGTTCGATCTGGTAATCGTTGTCGTTAGTCGTCAGTGAGAGGAGCACTCTGAGCTTTTTCATAATGCGCAGCCGATATCCGCATCATAGACTGGCTCCTGCTCCATAACACCGTGACCAAGGTAACGACAACCAGTATGGAATCCTGCATCGGCATGATCCTTAAGACGGGAAAGGAGACCAGATCAGGACGACAGCGGTGAGGCGCTGCTGCACAACGAAATGACTGACGGCGCTCGGTCCCACTCTCGAATATCAGGCATTCTGCGCCAGCTTTGCCCCAGGTGCCGGTCGGCGCGCATTTTTCGTTCTTCCATTTACCTGGGATTTCCCCGAATGCATCCGGCATGCCCTGTCTGCCAGCTCAAATTTCACCGGGAGCCAGGATATTTTCTTGGCGCCATGTATATCAGCTATGCCTTGGCGCTGATCGCTATCCTGGTGCTTGCGGTTGGACTCTGGTTCGTGACCTCGTGGCGATTGGACAAGATCGCCATCTGGGCCGTTCTCTTGTTTCTGCCTTTTGCGCCGATGTTGACGCTGCTATCCCGGGTGCTCTGGATTTATCTTGACCAGGCTGTAGATCCGGAGAAGTGACCGGCTCCACTTGCCGCATACCGCATCATTGGGGAAAACGGCCCAGCACGTAATTTAGCGCTTCGCCTCTTTGCTGTAGCCGCCCTTCCAGTTGCGCATCTTCCACATCGGAGAGGATCTCCTTAAACTTGGGACCCGGCTTGTAGCCCGCTTCAATTAGATCGCGGCCGGTGATCAGCGGTTGTGGACGGACCTCTTCCGGCGGCGTGGATGCGATAGCTTCGCGAGTAAATTCGTAGGAACCCAGGTTGCCGTGACTCGAAAGGCAGTCAATCCGATGTAGTTCCAAGTGCTCGTCAAATTTGGGCATGCGGATAAATTTTTTCAAGGTCGATGCTTTCATCCGGGTGACTTCCGCAAAGCGCATGTGATTTTCCACCAGCGCCAGGATCTGCTCCGTGTCCTGGTTCGAAAAGCGCAGGCGCCGGCAGATTTCCTGCGCCATCTTTACTCCAACCTCCACGTGCCCATCGAAACGGATCCTGTCCGGCGCTACCCGAAAAGTGGGCGGCTTCCCTACATCGTGCAACAGAGCGCCCCAGGCCAGCGTCAATGGGCAAGGCTGTGGCAGCTTGTCGAGAAGAAGGAGCGTGTGCACGAAAACATCGCCCTCGGGATGAAACTGGGGCGGCTGCTCAATTCCCTTCATAGCGGAAATTTCGGGCAACACTTCTTCCAGCAATCCAGATTCATCCAGCAGCAGAAAGGCCTGCCGTGCATGGCCTTCGGTCAGCATCTTGCTTAACTCATCGCGCACGCGTTCGCGCGAAACCTGGTGGATCTCGTCCGCCAGGTCTTGAATGGCGGCAAATGCAGATGGCTCGATCCTGTATTCAAAGCGCGCCGCGAAACGTACTGCGCGCAGCATGCGCAGCTTGTCTTCGGTAAACCGCCGCACCGGATCGCCAATCGTTCGCACAATGCCGGCCTTCAGATCAGCGCGGCCGCCCACGAAGTCAAGCACCTCATTTGTGACTGGGTCCAGCAACAAACCATTGATGGTGAAATCACGCCGCTCCACGTCTTCGCGTGGATCCTTGCTGTAGCGCACCTGGTCTGGGTGCCGCCCATCGCTGTAACCGATATCACTGCGGAACGTCGCTACTTCAACCGTGCCGGCGCGACCGTGCGCCGCGAGATCGTCGTCAGCTGTTCCGGGCTCGGCGTATGGCCAGGCATGATCGGCAACTGGCACCAGCACGACTCCGAACTGCGCGCCCACTGCCCATGTATGGGGAAAGATTCGCATCACCTCATCGGGAGTGGCATCGGTGGTCACGTCGTAGTCCGCCGGCTCGCGTCCAAGAAGAAGATCCCGCACGCAGCCTCCAACCAGGTAAGCCGCGTGACCTGACTGTCGCAGGGTGCGTACCACCGAGATTGCGAATTCCTGTTCCGTCATAGGCAAACAGTAGGAAAGTGAGACGCGGCTCTCTTGGCTGCCTTGCGCACGCCGTCCGCGTCCTCGAATAGTATAGGAGCATGGCCGACGCCTACATTCTTGGTATCGAAAGCTCCTGTGATGAAACCGCCGCGGCCGTGGTGCGCTCGGGCGAGCAGATCATTTCGAACGTCGTCTTCTCCCAGATTGCCACACACCAGCGCTACGGCGGCGTGGTCCCCGAATTAGCATCACGTGAGCATCTGCGCGCCATTGTGCCGGTCGTCCGTAATGCTCTCGCCGAAGCCCATGCAACCTACGACTCCATTGACGCGCTTGCGGTGACCCAGGGACCGGGACTTGCCGGAGCTCTGCTGGTCGGCATCAGCTACGCCAAGGCGCTGGCCTTCGCACTCGAAAAGCCACTCATTGCCGTGAACCACCTGGAAGGCCACATTCACGCCGTTTTGCTCGAAGAAAGGCAAAAGGGCAATCACGACCTGGTATTCCCCGTGCTTGCCTTGGTGGTCTCCGGCGGCCACACGCATTTGTATCTTGCGGAGCAACATAACCAGGCCTGGACCTACCGGAACGTCGGCCATACACGCGATGACGCCGCCGGAGAAGCCTTCGACAAAGTCGCCAAACTGCTCGCCTTGGGATATCCCGGCGGTCCCGTTATCGATCGCCTGGCGCCGCACGGAGACCCCACTGCCGTAAAGTTTCCGCCCTCGCACATCAAGCATCCTGACCGGCGGGATCGCGGGGCCGGCAACTCCGGGCAAGGTGGGGACGACGCTCCGCCCCGCGTCGATTTCTCTTACAGTGGCATCAAGACCGCGGTCCTGCGCTATGTGGAAACCCACGGCATGACCTCCGCCATCGAGGCCCGGCGCGCGCGTCTGTCCCAGATATCAAAACCCACAACTGACGACTATCTCTCGCTCTGTGATCGCGACACGCTTAACCTGGTCGCCTCGTTCCAGCGTGCCACGGTTGCGGATCTGGTGGAGAAAACCTTGGCGGCAGCCCGGGCTTATGATGTGGCTACGCTGTTCGTCACCGGTGGCGTCGCGGCCAACAACGAACTGCGCCGTCGCTTCGAAGAGCAGGCGTCTCTGGAGGGATTGCCCGTCTTCTTCCCTTCCCGTCCGCTATCCACCGACAACGCCGCTATGATCGCGGCCGCGGCGTACCCCAAGTTCCTGCTCAACGATTTTGCGCCGATGGATTTCTCCGCCGAGGCGGGAATGCCTCTTCGCGGTGCCAGCTAGCAGCGATTCGCCAGCTCCTTACACTGGCGTCCCCTGCTGGGGATCTCAGTGGGAGACCGCTGCCTGGTCGGCAATGATCGCAGCAATCTTGTCCAGCAGTGCAGGAACGCCCCGCTCCGCGTCGACTGTGCCGTCGACCTCATGATGGTGTCCGCCCGTGTGGCACACCAGCACGCGCGTGCCTTCATGCGCCTTCTTTACGACGTACGGTAGGTGGTGGCGATCGTTTTTGCTGAGGGTAGAGCCGAGCACTACCAAGTCGAAAGCGTCGTTGCGCAAGCACTCTTGCGCGGCGTGACGCCCAAGTGCGGTCTGCACCTGGTGGCCGGCCTTCGTCATTTCCGCCGCCTGCTTCGTGAGGATTTCCTGGTCCGATTCGCAATACAGGATTTTCAACTTGAACGCGGTCTTGCCCATACGGGACGGAGCCTTCCCTTCACTCCGGCCTCACCATAGCAATGCGGACGGCAAGCGGTAAGATCACCAAAGATCAAGACCGACGGTGGACTTCATTGCAAGCACGTTGCGTTTGGACGGACAAATGAGCTTGAGTTTTTGGATTGGGCCACGACGAGACAAGTAAAAAAGACGCCCTTCTACTTTGCCGACGATGCTGCGCGACCACGCATGCTTGCGTCGAGCGCCTTACCTAGCTGGGACTCGACGTCAATGTCCTTGTATATGCAATAGTCGGCGCGGTTTTCATTCCCGTCGAAACCACTCTGGCGACCTGACACAACGAAGATCGGAATGCTCTGCGTCTCCGGGTTCTGCTTCAGCAGCGTGATGAACTCGCTGCCCGTCATCTTCGGCATCTGCATGTCCGTGACGATCAGGTTCGGCCGCAAATGGGCCAGAATTTCCAGCGCTTCCAAGGGGTTCGTTGCAGACTCGACGGTGAAGCCCCGTTCCTGCAGAAAGCGGCAGACAGTATGCCGGATCAGCATGGAATCATCGACGACGAGGGCCACAAGGGCCATGCATTCTCCCAGGACGGGTGAGTTAGCATGAAGCTAGCAAAGCGATCCAAGCGTTACAAGGCGAAGGACGAGCATGCCATTACCTTGGTTACCGAACCGGCCCGCATCCAGCTCAGTTCGAAGCACACTTCGGCTTTTCCGCTCAACCCTCATCACTTACAGCCGATTGGAATATCAGGATTCGCTGCTTTGGGTCTTCTCTTCAATGGCCATATCTTTGAATTCGGTGGATTCGAATACCTCTCCGCATTCCAGGCATTCGACAAATTCGGCATCTTCTTCTCGGGCCACGATCTGGACGCGAGGGTGCTTACACTGATCCATGTTCCTTCTCTGTGTGGGGACTGGAGGCGGGAATATATCTCATAGAACTCGGGCCATGGTCTCTGAGACGGCTGAACTTGCCCGAGATTTCCCGGTATTTTAGACCGGCCCCCCGGCTTGTCAAGTCCCCAAAGTGCCAATCAGGCGCTTCGAATCCGCGCTCTGAAGCGATGTATTGGACGCTCAAAACCCTCCTCCAGGTCTGTGAATAAATGCAGGTCAGCCCCAGGTGACAGCGGCTTGGGTTCTAAAATCGCCCTTTCCCGGCTTTGGGTTGCGAACCCGCGTTTCCCCGCGTTACAATGAATTGCGACCTAAATGGTCGTAGTTTTATACGACGCTTCCGGTCGTATTTCGTATCTATAGGCGCATGCTGAAGTTAACCAAGAAAGCTGACTACGGATTGATGGCGATGAAGCATCTCGCCGAGCATGCCGACGAAGGTTCGTGTAGCGCCAAGGATATGGCGGAGTCTTACGGCATTCCGCAGGAAGCTCTCGCCAAGATCCTGCAAAAGCTCACCAAGGCCGGCCTGCTGCATTCGCAGCATGGCATCAATGGTGGCTACAACCTGGCGCGCGAGGCGGCCAGCATTTCGGCCTTCGAAGTGATTCAGGCGATCGATGGGCCTTTGTTCATCACCTCCTGCATCACGGTTCGCGGAGAGTGCGGTCAATCCGGCCGGTGCACGATTCGCGAGCCCCTGCGCAAAGTGAATCGCAGCATCGAGGAAGTACTACGGCGCATCTCCATATCGCAGATGCGCGAGGACACGGCACCGCAGGAGGCGAAAAAACTCGCTGAACTGGTCACCCTGGGTTGAAAACGGTTTTCACGAAGGTAGGAGACGCACTTATGAGCACGGATGTAAAGACGACCACCCTGGAGCAGCAATTTTCCCCCAACGGAATCAAGCTGCCCATCTACATGGATAATCACGCGACCACGCCCGTGGATCCTCGCGTACTGGAAGAAATGCTTCCCTACTTCACCGATCGCTTCGGCAATGCCGCCAGCCGCAACCACGCCTTTGGTTGGGCCGCGGAAGCGGGCGTAGAAACGGCGCGTGAGCAGATCGCGAAGCTGATCGGCGCAACTCCCAAAGAAATTATCTTCACGTCGGGCGCGACCGAGAGCGACAACCTGGCCATCAAGGGTGTCGCCGAGATGTATCGCGAAAAGGGCAATCACATCATCACCGCCGTGACCGAGCACAAGGCGGTGCTCGACACTTGCAAGCGCCTGGAGAAATACGGCTACCGCGTCACCTACCTTCCCGTCCAGAAAGATGGGTTGGTCGATCTTGACGACCTGAAGCGCGCCATCGACGACAAGACGATTCTCGTCACCATCATGGCGGCCAACAACGAGATTGGCGTGCTGCAACCCTGGCGGGAGATCGGCAAGCTCTGTCACGAGCGCGGGGTGTTGTTCCACACCGACGCGGTTCAGGCCGTCGGTAAGGTTCCCATGGATGTGATCAAAGACAACATCGATCTCGCCTCCATTTCCGGTCACAAGATTTACGGACCGAAAGGTGTAGGCGCGCTCTACGTGCGCCGCAAGAATCCGCGCGTGCAGATTTCCGCCATCATCGATGGCGGCGGACATGAGCGCGGCATGCGCTCGGGAACGCTGAACGTGCCCGGCATCGTCGGTTTAGGAAAGGCCTGCGCTCTCGCGACTGAGGAGATGGCCAGGGAAGCCTGTCATCTCGCCGGACTTCGCAATCGCCTGAGAGACAGCATCATGAGCCGGCTTGACGAGGTCTACATCAACGGCACCATGGAGCACCGCCTGCCCGGGAACCTCAACATCAGCTTTGCCTACGTCGAAGGCGAATCGCTGCTGATGGGCATCAACGATGTGGCTGTTTCCAGCGGTTCGGCATGCACCTCCGCGACGCTGGAGCCATCTTATGTATTGAAGGCGCTGGGCACGGGAGACGATCTGGCGCACAGTTCGATACGCTTCGGCATCGGCCGCTTCAACACCGAAGCCGAGGTCGACTACGTTGCCGATCGCGTGGTCGAGACAGTGCAGCGCTTGCGCGAACTTTCTCCGCTGTACGAGATGGCGAAAGAGGGCGTGGATTTGAAATCGGTCAAGTGGGCGGCGGAGTAAGCGTCCACCTCGAGGGTTCCGGCTCACGCCGGAAGCCAGTAGCAGGATGGCCAATAATTTTAGGAGCGTAGAAAGATATGGCATATAGCGACAAAGTTCTGGATCACTATTCGAATCCGCGGAACGTGGGTTCTCTCGACAAGAACAGCCAGGAAGTGGGCACCGGCCTGGTTGGCGCGCCGGAATGCGGCGACGTCATGAAGCTGCAGATCAAGGTGAACCCGCAGACCAACGTCATCGAGGACGCGAAGTTCAAGACCTTCGGCTGCGGCTCCGCGATTGCCTCGTCATCGCTCGCCACCGAGTGGGTGAAGGGCAAGACCGTGGAAGAGGCGCTGCAGATTAAAAACACCGAGATCGTGAAGGAGCTTTCGCTTCCCCCGGTAAAGATCCACTGCTCCGTGCTGGCGGAAGACGCGATTCGCGCCGCCATCCACGATTGGAAGAAGAAGAACGGCAGCAACGAGCCCGCGCCGGTCTCCGCGGGCACGCAGGGCGCTCACTAAATTACGCGATGACTGACGAAGCCACCAACACGATCGCTCCTCCGGAACCTAAGGCTCCCCCCAAGGGGATCCAGGTGACGGAGAAGGCGATCGCCAAAATTCGCGCCGCCATGCTGAAAGAAGGCGTTTCGCCGGAAGAGGGTGGGCTGCGCGTTGGCGTGCAAGGTGGCGGTTGCAGCGGTTTAAGCTACAACATCCGTTTCGACAGCCGGCCTCGCGAGCGTGACCGCATTTTTCAATACGGAGACGTTCGCGTGTTCGTCGACCCGAAGTCGTTCATTTACTTGCACGGCATGACGCTGGATTACCAGGAAACCCTGATGCAGCAGGGCTTCGTTTTCGTGAACCCGAATGCCAGCAAGTCCTGCGGCTGCGGCACTTCGTTCACCGCTTAATCGTGCGCGGGCGTCAAACCCGCGCTCTGAAGTTTTTAGATCACCACGGCGCCACCCTCACGCAGCCCGGGCCAGCGTAAGCGCGAAGGTCTGACAGCCGTGGTGAATGTGTTTCTGGCGGTTTTCAAATGGCAGACGAGCCTAAATCGACATCTTCGTTGATCATGCCCGGCGAGGTCACGGCAGCCTGCTGGTCCTGCGGCGACATGCGCGCCGCCCACTTCTGCAGCGCCTGCGGCAAGGTGCAGCCCCCGGTGCCGGTTGATTACTTCACCTTCTTCGGCATGCCCCGCAAGCTGAACCTCGACACCTCGGCATTACAACGCGAGTTCTACGAACTGAGCCGCCGCTTGCATCCCGATCTGTACGCGCAGGCCGATGACCAGGAACAGCATTGGAGTCTGGAGAAGAGTTCGCAACTTAACGACGCCTATCGCACCTTGAGAGACCCCATCAAGAGAACGGAGTACCTGCTCCGTCTCGAAGGCGTGGAACTTGAAGAGCAATCGAAATCAGCTACCGAACAGGCTCGTGCGACCGGCCAGGTGAAAAAACAGGTTGTCCCTCCTGACATGCTCGAGGAAGTCTTCGAACTGAATATGAAGCTCGAGGAACTGCGCATGCAGAAGAAGCTGGGGGAGGACGATCCCGCGCTCATTGAAGAACTCGGCCGTCAAAAGCTTGAACTGCAGGAAAAGTTTGAGGCGCTCTTCCACGAACTGCAAGGCTACTGGAATGACTGGGATCGCGCCGTGGACTCGGGCACGGAAGAAGAGAGGGCGGCCATCCGCAACAAGATCGTCGACCTGCTGAACCGTCGCAACTACATCAGGAATTTGGTAAGAGATGTGAATGACGTGCTGGAAAGTTAGCCAGCACTACAGCTGATGATGAGCTTCAAACGATTGAACGAAACACATGCCTTCTGAACGCGTAGTCGGAATCGATCTTGGGACCACCAATTCGCTGGTCGCCTACATGGCGGCGCAGCAGGCGAATGGCGGCACCGGCGACGCATCGCCCAAAGTCCTCCCCGGAGAGGACGGGTCGAACCTCGTCCCCTCGGTCGTTGCCCTCGGCCCAGAGGATCAGATCATCGTCGGCAACGCAGCCCGCAAGTACCTGATCGAAACTCCTGAGCGCGCGGTCTACTCCATTAAGCGGTTGATGGGGCGCGGCGTCGAAGATATTCAGGAAGAGCTCAAACTTTTCCCGTTCCGCCTCTCGCAAGATCTGCAACCGGGAGAGGTCTTGCGCATCAGGCTCGGCGACGAGAACTTTACCCCGCCGGAAATTTCCGCGTTCATCCTGCGCCAGCTCAAGCGCAATGCCGAACGTTTCTTTGGCGAGCCGGTCACGAAAGCTGTGATCACGGTGCCCGCCTACTTCAATGACGCCCAGCGTCAGGCTACGAAGGACGCCGGGCGCATCGCCGGCCTCGAAGTTCTGCGCCTGGTCAATGAACCCACCGCCGCGTCTCTTGCCTATGGTTTGGACAAGAAGCAGAACGGCACCATCGCGGTTTACGATCTCGGCGGCGGCACCTTCGACATCTCTATTCTCAAGCTGCAGGACGGCATTTTTGAGGTTATCTCCACCAACGGCGATACTCACCTGGGTGGCGACGATATCGATAACCTGCTCATCAACATCGCGCTCGACGATATCCGCGGCGACATGGGACTCGATCTCCGGCGCAGCGGCGAGGCCGTGCAAACCATACGCAAAGCGGTAATCGAGGCCAAAATTGCGCTGTCGTCCGAGCCCTCTACCCGGCTCGATATTGACCTTCCCGGCGGCAAGGGGTATCGGCGCGAAATCACGCGCCAGCAGTTCGAGCAACTGATTCAGCCCATCCTTGACCGCACCGTTGGCCCGGCAAGGCAGGCTTTGAAAGATGCGAATCTTAAGCCTGAGCAGATTGACGAGGTCGTGCTGGTGGGCGGTTCCACGCGCATTCCCAAGGTGCGGGAACTGGTTCAGAACCTGTTCCAGCGCGTGCCGCACACCGGCCTTAATCCTGATGAGGTGGTGGCCCTCGGCGCAGCCGTGCAAGCCAACATTCTCGGCGGCGGCTCGGAAGCCACCGAGAACATGTTGCTGCTCGACGTCACCCCACTTTCGTTGGGCATCGAAGTCGCGGGCGGCGTGAGCGACAAGATCATCCTCCGCAATTCCACGATTCCCGCTTCCGCCACCCAGTTCTATACCACCCAGGTCGATGGCCAGGCCAATGTCGCCATCCACGTTTTGCAAGGCGAGCGCGAGTTGGCTAAGGACTGCCGCTCGCTGGCCCGTTTTGACCTGAAAGGCGTACCCCCCATGCCCGCGGGCATGCCGCGCATCGAGGTGCGGTTTTTGATCGATGCCAACGGCATTCTTCATGTGTCGGCTCGCGAGCAGCGCAGCGGCAAGGAAGCGGAAATCGAAGTTCAGCCCAGCTACGGGCTGACCGACAGCCAGGTCGAGAGCATGATCCTGGACTCCTTCGACTACGCGGAAGAGGATTTCCGGCAGCGACAATTGATCGAAGCTCGTAATGAAGCCCACACCATTCAAGCTGCTCTCGAAAAGGGCAAAAAGAGCGACGCTTGGCGGCAGTTGACTTCAGACGAGCGCAACAAAATCGAGAAGCTCGACAAGGCCCTGAATGCCGTCAAAGGTGAACAGGACTACCAGGCGATCCGCAAGGCTATTGAGACGCTGAATCAAGCTACCATGCGCCTGGCCGAGTTGATGATGGACAGCGCCGTCAGCACGGCGCTCAAGGGCAAAACCATGGATCAGGCCGATATGGGCGAAGGCCCGGAGGCCGGACACCCGGTGGCCAAGGCCGACTTCGAATAGAACCTTGTTGTCGTCCTGAGCGAAGCCAAGAAATTCAAACGGAGTAGACATGTCAGACGAGAAAACCCATACCGGCGCCACAGCCACAGTCGAGGCTCCCGGTGAAAACACCGTGCAGGTGACCTTCCTGCCTGAAGGCAGGACCGTGCAATTCGAGCACGGCAAGTTGCCCTACAAAGATCACGGCAAAGAGGAGTCGATCCTCGATGTCGCCCTGAATAATGGCGTGCGTCTCGACCACGCTTGCGGCGGCAATTGCGCCTGTACCACCTGCCACGTGTGGGTGAAGGAAGGCGCCGAAAACCTTTCCGAGATGGACGACGATGAAGCCGACCGTCTGGACATGGCGGCAGACCTCCAGTTAAACTCTCGCCTCGGCTGTCAGGCAGTGATTACCAGGCCTGGGAAAGTAGTCGTGGAAATTCCTGCCTGGAATCGCAACTACGTTTCTGAGGAGCACTGAGTGGCAAGCCGTTCAGGCTTCGCCTCGGACAACGTGGCTCTCGCGCCGACGCCAGGGGAAGACATATGCCAAAAGACTTAACTTGGGACACTGCCGAGGATCTCGGCATCGAACTTTCCGAAAAGCATCCCGATGTCGATCCGCTGGCGCTGCGCTTTACCGACCTGCATCGTTACGTCACCGAGCTGCCGAACTTCAAGGACGATCCCAAAAAATCCAACGAAAGCAAGCTCGAAGCCATTCAGATGGCATGGCACGAGGAATTCCTGGATCGAACCCAGGGATAGCTGCCGAGTCTTAGTTTTCATTCCGCTACCCGCCATCGCCCGACCCGCGTGTCTTCATCCGGACGCAACCAGCCAATTCTTTTGACACCCATTTGACAGCATCCTGACAACCTCCACCACGCTGTCCCGTACCCTTGCCTCATATCACCTGTTGGTTTTCTCTCCTGACAACTCCTGGGCACGGTCGTCGCCGTGCCCTTTTTCATCACTCGGCTTCTGCATGATCTAGCCACCACCCCACCTTCAACGCCCCGGCCACCGCCAACCCAGCCGAATCGACAAACTTTTTACATCTCCGTGACAACGGCTGGGCCCAACCGCCCTACGCTGTTGCCGCTCGTTTTAGGCCCACGTCTCGGGTGCCTTGGGTTGAGCGCTTGCTATCGATGGATTCCGGGAGGGATCAGGTAACGAGCGCTCGCCCGCCCGAAGCGAACCGGGCCCAAAAACCGACGAGAGCGTTCTCTCCTTACTGAAACGAAGGGCACGGTTCCTCACCGTGCCCGCTTTTCCTTCGAAATTGTTCTTACCGGGGCTAACCGACCGTAGTCGGCATAGGCTCTTCCACGCTGGCTTCGCGCAGGAATTTCGCGGCTTCTTCCGGCGGCGTGGGATTGATGTAGAAACCCGTCCCCCATTCGAATCCCGCCGTCTTGGTCAGCTTCGGCATGAACTCGATGTGCCAGTGATAGTGATCGTTATTCGGATCCTGCACAGGAGACGTGTGAAACACCAGGTTGTAGGGCGGATTGTCCAGCACCCGGTCTGCCTTCATCAGCAAAGTTTTGAGCGCCTTGGCGAGGTTCTCGAACATGTGCGACGACGAATTTTCGAAAGCCGACTCGTGCTGCTTTGGCAGAATCCAGGTCTCAAACGGAAACCGCGGCGCGTACGGTGCCAGCGTCAGAAAGTCCTCGTTTTCGGCTACCACCCGGCTCGCCGTATCCAACTCCTGCCGGATAATGTCGCAGAACACGCAGCGTTCCTTGAAAATGTAGTACTGCTTGGCGCCCTCCAGTTCTTCCACCACGTATATGGGAAGAATCGGCAGCGCGATCAACTGCGAGTGCGCGTGCTCGAGCGACGCCCCAGCCGCCTCGCCATGATTCTTGAAGATCAGGATGTACTTGAATCGCCGGTCTTTCTTCAGATCGAGGATGCGGTCACGGAAGGTCCACAACACGTCTTCTATACGCTTGGGCGCGAGCGTGGCCAGCGTGGCGTTGTGATCCGGTGTTTCAATGATGACTTCGTGCGCGCCAATGCCGTTCATCTTGTCGAACATGCCCTCGGCCTGGCGGTTCAGATTGCCTTCGATCCCCAGCGCCGGAAATTTGTTCGGCACTACTCGCACCGTCCACCCCGGGGAATCCCGCTGCGGCGGAGGTCCGCCATTCGGATTTGGCCGGTACGCCTGGATTTCCGGTGGCGTCTTGCTTTCATTTCCGTAGCAGAACGGGCAGAATCCGCCCTTGATTTTTATGCCTTCCCGAACAAAGTCTGTTGGCCTTTTGGCGCGATCGGTGGAAATAATGACCCAGCGTCCTACGATCGGGTCTTTACGAAGTTCTGGCACGTGTACTGAATCCTTTCACTAACCCCCAAACCCGACATTCTACGATACGGGGCAGGCATTTTTGAACAACTCGAACTTCGGTCGGGCAGGGCGAGAGTCATAGTACACACTGATCACGTCGAAACGCCACTGCGGAATCTCCCGCAACTGTCGCAAGTAATCTCCCGCCATCCCGCGCAGTACGCGTTGCTTGTCCTCATCGACGGCGGCCTCTGCGGGTTTCACGTCGTGCGTAGTTCGGCTTTTAACCTCAATGAAGCAAAGCACATCTTTGTCCCAGCCGATCAAGTCGATGTCGCCGCGGCGATGCGGCGAGCGGTAGTCGCGGGCCACCATTACGTAGCCAAGGCGGCGCAAGTAAAAATAGGCGTCCTCTTCCCCTCGGCGGCCAATCTTTTGGTGAGGCGGCGTATTGTCGGCGGGCAGAAAACGATCGGCGAGCGCGTCCAGATAGTGCACGATGCTTTGGGTCAGGAACGACGAAAACTGCATGCCCCCCGCTACACCCTTTCAGCTCTTGCGCAATGGATCGCCGCGTCGGTTGCGGCTTGGCTACGCGTCACAATGATCCGCGCCAGGCAAAGGGATATCGGTGACCTGAATCACACCGGCCTTGGTAGACCGGCAATCTAGTCACTTCTTCGCGGGAGTCCAGCCTTCTTGCCGCGCGCGCTGTAGCAGCCAATCTTCCAGCTGGCGCTCCATGGCGGGATGGAGGGCGGAGAAGCTGAGGCCGACCAGGCCACCGGGACTCGTCCACGCCAGCTTTGCCTTCGTCTCGATGGTCACTTCGGAATCCGGGATGGTGAAGGCGATCTCCACCGCCGCGCCATGAGCCAGAGTGATGGGACAGTGCACCGATATGCCGCCGGAGCTTAAGTTGACGCTTTGACATTCCACCTGTTTGCCGTCAACAGTCAGCAGGACTGGCATCTCCAAGGTCACGCGGAAGTAGCGCTGTTGTTCGGCGCGCCCTGTAGCGGCAGGCGCCGTCCCCGCTCGCCCGGCTTCTTTTTTGTATTTTTCCAGCTTGCGGCGCAGGGTGCGGGTGGAGATTCCCAATTGCTGGGCGGCTTTTTGCTGACTCTGGCCGTGAGCCGCCAACGCCTCCTGGATCATCCGCTTTTCCATGTCTTCGAGGTTGCCGCTGAAACCGGCTTTCCCCGCGTTCTCTGGAATTCCGCAAATCACCGCCGGCAGATCGGCGGCTCGAATCTCTTTGGCTCCCGCTTTAATCTGCATCGCCGCGCGAAAAATCGTGTTCCTCAACTCCCGCACGTTGCCCGGCCACGAATAGCGCTGCAGGATTTCCAATGCCTCGCTGGTTAATTGCAGCGAGGCATCGTGCTCGCGAACGAAGTGCTCGGCCAAGGCCGCGATGTCGTCCGGCCGTTCCCTCAGCGGTGGAACCCTGAGCTGAAATTGCGTCAGGCGGTGGTACAAATCGCTACGGAATTTTCCGGCGTGGACTTCCTGTTCCAGATCGCGGTTAGTCGCCGCGATGATGCGCACCTGGATAGCAACTTTGCGGTGCCCGCCCAACCGGTAGTAGGGGATTCCGTCCAGCACCCGCAACAACTTGGCTTGCACTTTGGCGTCGAGTTCCCCGATTTCGTCCAGGAACAGCGTGCCTTGGTCCGCCAACTCAAACAATCCCGGCTTCGTAGCGTCGGCCCCACTGAAGGCTCCCTTTTCATATCCGAACAACTCGCTCTCTACCAGGTGTTCCGGCAAAGCGGCGCAATTGACATCGATGAAAGGTTTTCCACACCTCAGCGAGTGCTGATGAACGGCGCGCGCCACCAGTTCTTTGCCGCTCCCGGTCTCGCCGACAATGAGCACTGCGGCGTCGTGGGTCGCCACCTTCTCCGCCATAGTCATGACCTTTCGCATGGCGTCGCTGCTGACCACCGGTGTCGTTCCGTCGATCAGTTGCATTCGGGCGGCAGAATTCATAGAGGTGATATGGTGCCGTGAACAAGCGGGGAATCAGCCTGTGCGGGGAATAGCCGAGGCCCTGCCACTCTTTATCACCTGCCGCCAGCCGCTGGGTAGGTTACCGAAGTTCCCGAGTGCAATGAATGACTTGCGACGCTGATCGTGACCGGCCCGTGGAAATCCTTGCGAGCTTTTCCACCGGTCGAAACCGGGTGCTTCGCCTGAGATGCCCTGTTAATTCCCTGATAACCACCGCGAAACGCCTACAAGGACGCGGGAAAAGCGGAGGCGTGACCATCAGTCACGGAATTTGCGGCGGAAAAGATGCCTCGTGCCACGAAATGGTTGCAATTTCCTCTGTGGAAGACGTAAGATGCAGATGAACGCAAGATGAATAGCGTTCTCTCGTCGTGGTACCGCCCTTTCTTCCAGGATTAGAAAACAATAGTCGGCACCAACTTGCAAAGGCGGCGGTTCTGCCTTTGCCCAGGTTCGGAGAGATCGATATGGCGTGGTACGCATACTGCCTCACGGAACACCAAACCCTCAGCAATGGAACACGTTCCCGGCGCCCCTTCCTGCTGGAAGGAGTTCAGGGCGTATGTAATTCGCCGGTACTTGGCTACCCCAGCGGTGAATTTGCGGTCGTGGTCAGCGAATATGACCGGATCACCGGCAAACTGGACGAAAAGGCAGTTTTGGAGCATGCGCGGGTCGTAAGCATGTGTTTCCGCAACTCCACCGTTCTGCCCTTCCGCTTTGGGACGATCTTTGACACCGAAGACGCCTTGCGCCAGGCTGTCCGGTCCAACCGCCGCGCCTTCGGGCAAAGCGTGGAACGTCTCCGCGGCAAGTCCGAAATGCACCTGAAACTGGTCGTTCGCGATGGTTCGCTGAAGGACGCAATGATCGATATCGAACTGCCCGACACGGTTGGCGGCGAATACCTGATCAAGCTCCGGGAGAAGGCATCTCGCGAGCGGGAGCGCCAGACCAAGGCCCGAGCCCTCTCAGTGCAGGTTCACAAGCTGTTCAATCCGTTGGAGGAAGAGGTTAGCTGCAAGAGAGTGGCGCAGGACGGGATGCTGATCGATATTGCCCACCTCATTGATTCGAAGTCGGTGGAAAAGTACCAGAACCGCTACTCCAGTGCGGCCAAGCAGCTCAAGAATTGCGAGCTCGTCATCAGCGGACCGTGGCCGCCGTACCATTTCCTTCCCGACAAGATTCGCACGGTAGCGGGAAACAGCTAGACTGATCCGGCTCCCATAAATTCCGTAACCCTGTCGACCGCTGGCAGGGTTTTTGCTTTTGCCTACCTTCTCAGACACGCCCCAGGTTCGGACAATCCCACGCAGCATCCCAACCCAGCCCCGCGGCTCTATCGTAGTGCGATAAAGCTCCTATTACCCGCAACCGAACGGATAGTCCGCGCTAACCGAAATGTTACAGAACGTCGCAGGGCTGCATGGAATGTGCAGGATTGTGCAGTTGTTTCCCCCTCATGCCGCCAAGATTAGTTGTGCAATTTCACGGCAGGATTTAGATTAAGCAGTTAGGAATCAATCGTCTTCGATGGAAGCTTGTCACAGTGCATTGTGATAAGCACCTTTGGCGCGGCAGGTGCAAGTACCGTTGCAGATAAAGAGGCCGCACATGTCAACTCTCTTCCGTTGTTCTCGACAACTTCCGTTCGCCCGTTCTGGTTGCCGGAGCGGCTCCTTGCATCGCCTTTCCTGACATTCCCGCCACCCTGCCTCTTTGAATGAGCCGGCCCCAGAAATGGGGCCGTTTCGTTTTCCGCAGTTCTGGTTATCACCCCTGCCTAATGACTCCGACACCCGCTTGGCCTTCCGGTCAAAAAGTTCCTGCAACTCACGTTCGGAACTACCCAGGCATGCCGGAGAGCATCCAATCGCCGTGCCTGGAAGATATTGTCCTCATGGGCGGGTCGGCGGGCTCCTTAACGCCCCTGAACGCCCCTGCGTACCCTTGTACAGGGATTTCCCAAGGATTTCGCAGCCGGCGTGTTTGTGGTCCTCCATACCAGTAAGGGCAGTCCGGGCGTGTTGCCTGAGTTATTGAACCGCGTGACCACAATCCCAGCTCTCTACGGCTTCAATAATGCGCCGATTCTTCGGGCAGGATCTACCTGGCGCCTTCCGACCGTCACCTGATCGTGGAGCGTAGCCGCATCCGGCTCAGTTCCGGCCCGCGGGAGAACCGGCACCGTCCCGCCGTTGATGTGCTGTTTCGGTCGGCAGCCCAGGCATATGGACAAAGGGTGATTGGGATAGTCCTGAGCGGAAACCTCGATGACGGCACGGCTGGACTGGTTGACATCAAAACCCGGGGCGGCATCACTATAGTGCAGTATCCCGAAGATGCCAATGCTCCCTCAATGCCTGCCAACGCAATTGCTGCCGGCGACATTGACTACATCGTTCCTGCCGCGGAAATAGCTCCCCAAGTGTTATCGCTAGTTATGGAAGACAAAACCGAAAGGCCCGTCGCAGCAGACCAGAACCTGATCAATTTACCCAATGGCGGAAGTCGCTTCGCCTGCCCTGAATGCGGCGGGGCGTTGGTGCAATTCGAGGAAGGCGGCCTGGAGCGATTCCGTTGCCGTGTGGGACATAGCTACTCGCCCGAGAGTCTTCTGGAAGACCAAAGTGACGCCCTGGAGCGAACTTCGTGGGCCGGCATTCGCACCCTGGAAGAGCATTCCGAGTTCCTGGAACGCCTTGCCGACCGTTCTTCCCTGCACGACCGGGCCCGGGTTGCTAAGCGTTTCCAGGAACGTGCGGACAGCAGTCGCGAGCACGCGAAGACCTTGCGTAACCTTCTCGACCGTGCCGTAGAGAACCGACAGCTCGAGATGGGCGAAGGTACTGGCACCTGATCCGGCCAGCGGCATCTCACCTTTTTACCATTCCCCACGGTGCGGGTACAATCGCTCACATTCCTCATCTCTGACATTTGCACGACTGAGGTCTTGTGCCCCAACTCCGCTCCCGAACCCGTCCTGCCCGCTATCGCACCCAATGGCGTTATGACTTAGTAGCTATTGGCGCTTCGGCTGGCGGGTTGGGCGCATTGACCGATGTCCTGCGCCCGATTGGCTCTGAATTCCCCGCCATCGTCGTGGTGCAACATCTCGATCCGGCGCACAAGAGCCATCTGGCTGAGTTGCTCGCGCGCAAGACAGCAAAGCAGGTCAAAGAGGCCGAGCACGGCGAACCCATTCTTCCCGGTATCGTGTATATTGGGCCGCCTGATGAGCATCTACTGGTAGGACCGGGCAAGATTCAACTCGTACATTCGCAGTTGGTGCATTTCTCCCGGCCCTCGATCGACCTGCTGTTCGAGTCAGTCGCGGGCATGTACGGTTCGAGATCTCTCGGCGTTATCTTGAGCGGCTCCAATCGTGATGGAGCGGTTGGCATCCAGGCCATTCGCGAGGCGGGTGGGACCACCCTGGCGCAGGATCCGCTTACCGCCGAATTCCGTATTATGCCGGACGCCGCTATTCATACCGGGTGCGTCCATCACGTCGTACCTCTGGCTGACATGGGCGAGAGAATCATCCAACTGTGCACGGGAGAACACGTTCGGAAATGAGCAAAGAATTCGGTCTGACGGATCTGCTGGAGGAGCTCTTCCAGGACCGCGGCTTCGATTTCCGTGGCTACAAGCGCACTAGCCTGGAGCGCCGTTTTCGCAAGCGCATGTTCCAGCTAAGCATCCCCACCTACGCGGCGTACCGGGACTTCATTCGCGAACATCCCGACGAAGTAGACGAGCTGCTCAATACCATTCTCATTAATGTCACGCAATTTTTCCGCGACCCACCGGCATGGGAGATCCTGCGCACCGAAATCATGCCGCCTGTGCTAGGGGCTATGAAACCGGGGTCGGTGTTTCGTGCCTGGAGCGCAGGTTGCGCCAGCGGCGAAGAGGCGTACTCCATTGCCATTCTCCTCACAGAACTTCTGGGCCCGCGCATTCAGGAATTCGATGTCAAGGTCTATGCTACCGATGTCGACGACCAGGCATTGGCCGCGGCGCGGCGCGGGGAATATTCGGGCGACGCCCTGCGCCATATGCGTCCAGAATGGCGCGAAAAGTACTTTCACGGAACAGGACTGTTCCGCGTCAATCGGGACATCCGCCGTCTGGTGATTTTTGGCAAGGGCAACCTGGCGCAGGATGCTCCCATTTCCCATGTCGGACTGCTGCTTTGCCGCAATGTCCTGATCTACTTCAACTCGGATCTCCAAGGGCAGGTCATTCCCAGGTTGCGTTATGCGCTGGATCCGGGCGGAATATTGTTTCTTGGTAAGTCGGAATCGCAGCTGACCAATTCAACCCAGTTTCGCCGCTTGAACCCACGTTGGAGAATGTTCCAGCGCATTTCCCCAGCTCCCAACCTGGACAGAACGGAAGAGCGTATGACGGACGAGCGAGCACCCTCTCCCCTCTCCAACCCGGAATTGAACAACTTGCGCCGGCAGCAGCGTTACTTGTTGGAAACTCTGCGCCAGGGCGTCCTGATTCTCGGGCCAGACGGCACCATCACCCATGCCAATCCGGCCGCGTTCAGCAACTACGGATTACCGGCGCTTAACGTAGTGGGCAAACGTTTGCAAGATACCGAGTTCTGCGAGCGCATCCCTGACCTGGCGTCGCAGTTGCGATTGTCGCAACTCAAGAACCAAACGGTGAACTTCAAAACCCGCATTCGAATCGGCGATGAAGAGCGGATACTAAACATCAGCATCCGCCCCATGCCGGACGAGCGTGGTGTCCGGAACGGAACCTTCATCTACTGCGACGACAACACCCTTGAAGAAAAATTGCAGACCACTGTGGAGGAGCTGGAATCCACCAGTGAGGAATTGCAGTCGTCGAATGAAGAGCTCGAGACGACGAATGAAGAACTGCAGTCCACCAACGAGGAACTGGAGTCGCTGAACGAGGAATTGGAAACCACCAACCAGGAACTGGACGAGCGCACCAAGCATCTGGATCAGCTCAATAGCGTTTACCAGCAAACCCTGGAAAAGATCCGCCTCCCGGTTCTCTTGGTGAACAAGGAAGGCCGCATCGAATTTTGGAACGGCGTCGCCCTGCGCATGTTTGGCTTCCGTAGCAAGCCGCCCATGGACCTGATGCTCGATCAGCTGCCGATCGCCCCGCGCATGCGGAAATTAATCGAACACCGCCACGCCGCAGCACTGCTGAAAAACCACCCTGTAGTCGCCCGGCGGCAACCCTTGGGCGGCAAGGACAACTTCCTCGTCGACATACACTTTAGCCTGATTCCCAGCGAAGGAAGCGACCCCAAGGTACTGGTGATGTTCGAACCCCAGGCTAAGGACGAACGGCACAACCAACCGCAGAAAAAAATGAAGAACGCGCGCGCAAAGCGGCCGCTTAACGGTCGGCCGAGAAATAAGAAGAAATAACAGGCCTAATGAATAATTCGCTGCAGGGTCCCGCCAAGTTTTACCCACGCGCGCCGCTCTTTGGGATTGTCCAACTCAGGATTGGCGGCCAGCGGGACTTGAAGATGAATAGTCTCCCCCGGCGTTTGGCTTAGAAGACGCAAACTTCGCAAGTTGCTCAACAGCCGCTCCGTCTGGACAAGATGCCGGTTAGCTTGCGTAACCAGATCGTGGACCAGGTCCAAGGAGTGCCGCAGTCGTATCTGGCGCGCGGAGGGATTTTGCGAGTAGTCACGTTCCTCTTTGTCACCTTGCGGGCTAGTCACCGCGCTCAGTTGGATATGCGCTGCGTGGGTGTGTAGCCAGAAGTCTAGGTCGCTGACGAAGGCAAACACCGGGCTGCGTTCGCTTACAGCCACCCGCCGCACAGGTAAACCGAGGTTGCTTTCCCACCTTTGTACCGTTCTCACACCTCGCCCCAGATAACCCGCGATTTCTTTCCAGGAGTTCAGGACTTTCGCGTTTTGAGCTAGCTGGCGCATCTGCCACCCCAGGGAGTGCCTTCTTCGTCTAATTCTACGGCAACACGGTACCCGAGGTGTGAATTATTGGAGGCATGCGGTTCATGGCTGGGCAATGAACGGTTGTCGTTCCAGGAACTTCCCTGGTCCAGACCCACACTTGCATCGCAAGCTGGCACGTATCGGCGCTATTTTGCAGGCCATCGTACCTGCCGAACGCAGCCATCTTAGTCGCCCGTGAAGGATGGTTCTCCATGGCCCGTAAGCTCGCGTCATTTTTTTGGATGTGCCTGTTGCTACCATTCGTAAATCCAGTTTTTGCCCAGACACCCGGCCTCTCCAGCAACTTCATCGGTACCGTAACCACTCTTCCTGCCCTCACTGCCCCTGAGCTGAGTAGCCCGTCTCCCACCCTCCCGGCGCTGGTCGTTTCCAAGGAGGTTCGCGAAGTCGGCGTCGTCCTCAGTGTCACCGATCACAAGGGACGATTTGTTAAAGACCTCACGCCATCTGACCTGACCGTGCTCGACAACGGCGAACGGCAAAACACGGTGACATTCTTTCAGAGCCGCACGGACCTGCCCCTGCGTATCGCGTTGCTGCTCGATATCAGCGCTTCCGTGACCGCGGATTTCGACTTTGAACGCGCGGCGCTGGGAAGTTTCCTCAAAGACATATTGCGTCCTAACGATTCCGCCATGCTGATCGCCTTCCACGAACAGGTCAGGCTGGTGCAGCCGGCCACGGCAAATCCAAAAGACATCATGCATGCCATGCCGCGAGTGAAGCCGCGCGGCGAAACTGCGGTGTTTGACGCTGTCTCCAGGGCTGCTGACTTCCTTCGTCAGGACGATAGCACGCCTTCGCGCCGCATCATGATCCTGGTGAGCGATGGCCAGGAAAACAGCAGCCGCGCCACCCTGCAACAGGCCACCCGCCGCGCTCTCCAGGCCCATGCGACCATCTAAACCATCGCCGCGCAGGACCATTGGCAAGGCAGCGATGAAGCGCATTTTGGCAACAGCCTTCTCCGGACGCTGGCGCAATCCACCGACGGACAAACCCTGCGAGCGAGCGAAGACGGCGACGTAAGCCATGCCCTATCTAAGATTCGCCGCGAACTGCGCAGCCAATATGCCTTGGGATATCGTCCCAGCAATTTAAGTCAAGCCGGACCGTTCCATCGTCTTAAAGTGGTGCGCCCAATTCCATGCGCGTGCATTGCCGCGTTGGTTACTACGCCCGCTAGCGCCTCTCAGCATCCGGAAAGTAAAACCAACTCTGGCGCACATTGACGCTTGAGGGTGCCTGAGGGGAGCGTTAGCATAATTCTCGAGTGGTGGGGTAGCAAGACCTGGTGGAACTAGCTCGATCGGTGAAACCGCCCCACTACTACCTTCTCTTAAGCGCGAGCTTTTCTTAGCCGCCACCTTTCTGAAACATTGCGCGGTTCATTCTGGTACAGCCCGGGTTCTAGTTACCGGCAGGGGAGCTTCCGCAGCGGTTGACGCATCTCAAATTGAGCGCATATTATCTTCGTTTGGCCCAAACGTAATGGAAGGCTCTGGGGAACCCGAAACTTGAGGGTTCGCGGCGATTTTTCATGGATAAAAAGAAGCTGGATTATTTCCGAAAACGGTTGGAAACGCGGCAGCAAGAGCTTCGCCGCACAGTCACCCGCAATCAGCAGGACGGTCGCAGCGCCGATGAAGATACCGCGCAAGACATCGCCGACCGCGCTGCAAGCTCGTACAACAAGGAATTCCTCTTCTCCCAGAGCAACAACGACCGCCAGCTCTTGCAGATGGTCGAAGGCGCTTTGGATCGCATGCGCCAGGGCGTATTCGGCGAATGCATCTCCTGCGGCAAAGAGATTAACCCCAAGCGCCTGGACGCTGTGCCCTGGACCCGTCACTGCATCGAATGCCAGGAGAAGTTAGAACAGGGCGTGCTCGAAGAGACGCAGCACTAGTCGTGGGATGTTCATCGCGGCAAGGGAGCTTTTGCTTTAGCTCCCTCCCACTGGCGGGCAAATCTCCAGGTCTCAGCGTCTCCTCTTTTGACCTTCCCGAATACCCCCTGATAAACTGAACATTCGTCAGCCCTTCATCTTGATAATCTCGCAACCAGAAGGAAGTTGTGCGCGCAGAAACCCGACATAGCCTCAAAGAAGACCGCTTTCGTGTCTCCACCCTGCAGGCCGCCGAGAGGACTGCCCATTGGACGGTTGAGCACAGAACCAGCCTAATGGTGGCGCTGGCCATCGTGCTGGTTGTGGTCGCAGCCGGGTTCGGAACCTGGTCTTATTTGACCAAGCAGGATCAGCGAGCCAGCATAGAACTGGGCCAGGCCACGCGGATCATGGAAGCGCCCATTCGCCCCGCAGGGGCGCCAGCGCAGCCAGACGCGCCCACCAGTTATGCATCGCTGCAGGAGCGCTCGGCCGCCGCGCAAAAGGAACTGCAATCTATTGTCGACAAGTATCCCCATACCCATACGGCCGATATCGCGCGCTATATGCTGGGCGTGACCTCGACGGAGCTGGGCAACAACGCGCAGGCGGAGAAATATCTTTCCGAGGTCGCGTCGATCCACAATAAAGATCTGGCGGCGCTGGCCAACTTCGCCCTGGCCGCGGTGTATCGCAAGGAAGGGAAAGACGCACAGGCCATTGCCCTTTACAAACAGTTGATCGACAAGCCTGCGCAAACCGTGGGTAAGATTACGGCGCAGATGGAATTGGCATCCCTGTATCAATCGAAGCAGCAAATCGTCGACGCCAAAAACATTTATCAGCAGATCCAAAAGGACAATCCCGCCACCGAAGCAGCCTCTCTGGCCAGTCAGAAACTGGCGCAACTGAAGTAGCCTTTCGTCCCCCGTGGCTCGCTCCTCAACTCCTCGCGCCACCGTAGTAGTATTTGGATACGCCCTCGTCTCGCCGAATTTTCCGCCAGTGACCGGCACTCATTCCACGCTGTATTTATCTCGCAGGAGCAACGCAACATGGCGCACAAAAAACATCGCAACAAGTGTTTTCATCCCTCCGTCATAGAACCCTTCCGCGTAGTCCCACTCCGGCCCGAAGCTGACGTCACCCCCTCCGCGGCGCCGCAGGCGCAACTTACGTACCGCAACGGCCCCCTGATCTCGCAAGTGGAGGTCTTCGCTCTTTATTGGGGCGCGGCATGGGGGAAGTCTCCAGGCAGCGATCTCCAGACGAAAATCAATCAATTTTTTACGGATATCTTGTCCAGCGCGCTCATCGACCAGCTCAGTGAATACAGCGTCGCCGGATATTCGATCGGGCACGGAACCTTCACCGGATCGGCCCACATCACGACGCCGAGTCCTGGCAGTTCCGTCGATGACAGTGCCATTCAGAAAATGCTGGAGGATCAGATCGCAAACAATTCCGCGCTTCCCCAGCCCGGCCCCAACACTCTCTACTTCATCTTTCTGGCCACTGGAACCACAGTCACCCAGGGCGGCAGCGCGTCTTGCCAGGCATTCTGCGGATACCATGACGCGACTACAAAAAATGTTTTCTATGCAGTTATGCCCTATCCCGATTGCCAGGGTTGCACCGGGAGCATGGATGTTTTCACTGCCCTGACGGTCACAAGCTCCCACGAACTCTGCGAGGCCATTACTGATCCGCTGCCAGGCCAGGGCTGGTACGACGACAACAATGGCGAAATCGGCGACATTTGCGCCTGGAAGACCAGGAAGGTAGGCTCCTACACGGTGCAGCAGGAGTGGTCGAACCGGGCCGGGGCTTGCGTTTGAGTGCGTGGCTTCTTCAGCCACATAACACGTCCACGCGTGCTGAACGCTGAAGGCTTAAAACAGGAGCTTCCGCATTTCCACTTTCCGGTTCTTTTCGCTACCATTGTCAGCTTCACACAAAGAACTGGGGCCTACATGGCTGACATCACTCTGCAAGTCAATGGCAGCGAGCGCAAGCTTAGTGTCTCTCCCAACACGCCGCTGCTGTGGGTTTTGCGCGACAACCTGGAACTCACCGGCACCAAGTTCGGCTGCGGCGCCGGACTTTGCGGCGCCTGTACCGTGCACGTGGACGGAGCGCCCCTGCGCTCGTGCTCCACGCCGGTTTCACAAGTCAACGGCAAAAACATCGTGACCATTGAAGGCCTGGGCGCAAACGGACTACACGCGCTGCAGCAGGCCTGGATCGCTGAAGACGTGCCTCAGTGCGGATATTGCCAAAGCGGTCAAATCATGACCGCAGCCGCCCTGCTGGCCAGGACGCCGCGTCCCTCCGATGACGACATCACTCAGGCCATGACCGGCAATATTTGCCGCTGCGGTACCTATGACCGCATACGCCGCGCCATACATCGGGCTGCCGGGGGTGGACAATGAGCCCGATCTCGCGACGCGACTTCCTGGCGACGGGCGTGGCGGCCGGAGCCGGACTGGTTGTCGGCTTCTACCTGCCACATAAAAATGGCGAACGCTCCGGCGCGTTCTCTCCCAACGCCTACCTGACCATCACGCCGGACGATCAAGTGACGGTGGTGGTCGCGCGCTCTGAGATGGGCCAGGGTGTGCGCACCGCTTTGCCCATGATCCTGGCGGAAGAACTCGAAGCCGACTGGAAGAAAATTTCCGTTGAGCAGGCGGGCGCCAGCACTCTATTCGGCGACCAGACGACCGGTGGCAGCGCCAGCGTTCGCACCACCTGGGATCCCATGCGCAAGGCGGGAGCCGCCGCGAGAGAAATGCTGATCAGCGCCGCGGCGCTGGAGTGGGGCGTCGGGCGCGGCAGTTGCAAAGCGGAGAATGGCTTCGTGACTCATGCCGCTTCGAACCGCCGTCTCAGCTACGGACAGCTTTGCGGGCGTGCCGCCAATCTCCCGGTCCCCACCGACATTCCGCTGAAGCAAAAAGATTACAAGCTGGTGGGTACCCGCATGCCGCGTATCGATACGCCGGCCAAGGTCAACGGTCAGGCGCAGTACGGTATCGACTTCCGCGTTCCAGGAATGAAGTACGCGGTCATTGCGCGCTGTCCGATAATCGGCGGCAAAGTCTCCAGCTTTGACGATGCCGAGACGAAAAAATCTTCAGGCGTCAGCTACGTCGGCAAACTGGGCGATTCGTCTGTCGCAGTCGTTGCCGATACCACCTGGAACGCGCTCGAAGGCCGCCGCGTGCTCAGCGTCACCTGGGATGAAGGTCCGGACAAAGACCTGACCTCCGCCGCGATTGTGTCCGGCCTGAAGCAGGCGGCTGGCAATAAGGCCGCGATACTCTACAGCACGGGCGATGTTGGCAAAGCACACGGTCGCAAAATCAGTGCGGAATATCAGCTTCCGTTCATGGCGCATGCGCCTCTCGAACCCGGCAACTCCGTGGCCCATTTCCAAGGCGCGAGATGTGAAATCTGGTCGCCTACCCAGGTTCCGCAGGATGTTCGCGATTCGGCCGCGCAGGCCCTCGGGCTCGATTCCGACCAGGTGAAGGTGAATATCACATTGCTGGGCGGCGGCTTCGGACGCCGCCTGGAGCACGACTATGCCGTCGAAGCCGCGCTGCTGTCGAAAGCCATCGGCGCGCCGGTCAAGGTGCAATGGACGCGCGAAGATGACATGCGAAATTCCACCTACCGTCCCGCCAGCTATCACCAGCTCAGCGCGGCGCTGGACAGTGCCGGATGGCCTGTGGCGTTCTCTCATCGCATCGTCGCTCCGTCGATCAACGGCCAGAAGGGCGCGCAGCTTGACGGCGGCGTGGATCCCGACCTGAAAGACGAAGCGGCTCTCGTCTATTCGTTTCCTAATGCGCAACTGGACTACGTCGTCACCGAGACTCCGGTTCCCCTGGGCTGGATGCGTTCGGTGTACGCGCTGCAAGCGGCCTTTGCCAGTGAGAGCTTTATCGATGAGCTGGCAGCGGCGGCGGGCAAAGATCCTCTCGAATACCGGCTGCGCCTGCTCGCGAAAGACGACGACATCAAGTATTTCGACGCGACCTGGCGCACCGCTCGCATGCGCGGCGTCCTGCAACTCGCGGCAGACAAAGCGGGATGGGACAAGCCGCTGCCATCGGGGCAATTCCACGGCCTCGCGTGCTTCGGATGTTTCAGTACTTATGCCGCCAACGTGGTCGAGATCTCGATGGAGAACAATCGCCCGCGCGTGCATCGGGTGGTCACCGCGGTTGATTGCGGTCAGGTCATCAATCCCAATATTCTCGAGCAGCAAATCCACAGCGCCGTCATCTACGGTCTGACTAATGCCCTGCGCGCGCAGATCACCATCGACAAGGGCCGCGTAGTGCAAGGCAATTTCGACGACTACGAACCCATCCGCATTAACGAAGCGCCCAACATCGAAGGTTATTACGTGCAGAACTCGGAACCGCCCAGCGGCATCGGGGAGCCTCCCGTCCCGCCATTGGCGCCGGCCATTGGCAACGCCATTTACTCCGCCACGAAAAAGAGAGTCAGGGCCCTGCCCTTCGCGTGACTATCGTGAACCGAACCATGCATCTGCTGCGCTCTTCTGCGCCATGCATTTTTGTTGTGTGCCTTGCTGCGATCGCCTCCGCACAATCGCTTGCGCCGGGCCGGGCGTCGACTGTTCCTGCCTCGCGCCTCGCCCGCCTGCGCCATGGAATCAACGCCAGTGAATGGTTTGCACAGGTATCGGATCCGAAGGGATACACCAAAGAGCACTTTCTCACTCACACCACCGCCCGCGACATCGCGCTGATTAAGCAGATGGGCTTTGACCACGTCCGGCTCAGCGTCAATCCTCAGCCCATGTGGACGCGCGGTCATGCCGATGATCTTCCTCCCGAGTACATGTCATACCTGGACGCCGCGGTTCACATGATCCTCGACCAGGGACTCAGCGTCGTGATCGACGTTCATCCGGAAACCGACTTCAAGGCGCGGCTCGCCAAGGATGCGGATTTCGTGGAGCAGTTCGCGGACTTCTGGCGAGGGCTGGCCGCACACTACTCCAGCCTGGATCCGGAGCATGTCTTTTTTGAAGCGCTGAACGAACCGGAGATAACCGACCGATACCGCTGGTATGGCATGCAAGCCAAGCTGGCCACGGCCATTCGCGAAGGAGCGCCGCAAAACACCATCATCGCCAGCGGGGCAAAATATTCCGCTAATGACGAGTTGCTCTTTCTCGAACCACTGGCCGACGGCAATGTTATTTACAACTTCCATTTTTACGAGCCGCATGTGTTCACTCACCAGGGCGCAACCTGGGGCGTGGACTTCTGGCATCACGAGCATGGCCTGGGATACCCGTCGAATCGCCAGTCGGCTGAGAAAGTCGCGGCAGAGCTTCCCGAGGAAATGAACCGGCTCTATGTCATGCGCTACGGCATGGAGCACTGGGATGCCGACCGCATCGACATGGAAATTTCCGCGGTTGCGGAGTGGGCGAAGCGCCGCGGGGTTTCCCTGGTGTGCAATGAATTCGGCGTGTACCGCAAGACTGCCGATCCGCAGGACCGCGCCCGCTGGGTCTCCGACGTGCGTAGCGCGCTCGAACGCCACGGCGTCGGCTGGGCCATGTGGGACTATAGCGGAGGCTTCGGCGTGGTGACCAAGGCAAACGGCCAAGCCACACCGGATGACGTCACGCTGAAAGCGTTAGGGCTGAAGTAGGGGAAGCCCACGTTTCCCGCCGGACAACGCACGGGCCAGGGCATCACTCGTGAAGAACCCGGCAGGAGCAGCTTCGGCCCTGCCGAATCGCGATTTCAACAATTGCGCCTTTAGCCTGTGCGGGACACCAATCCGCATCACAAAGGGCCACGCCCTAAGCCACGAAAAATTTTCGCAACACCCCGACCAGCCGTTCCACATCCTGCTCAGAGTTGTACACGTGCGGAGTTATGCGCAACGAACTCCCTCGAACGCTGATGTACATGTTTTCCTTGGCTAACTCCTGCGTCAGGTTCTTCCGCAACGGCGCGCTCGAGCGCAAACACAGGTAATGCGGAGCGCGAAACTGATCTGGAGGCGCGCTCATCCCCAACTCTTGCGTCTGCACGATAATCTTGCGTGTGAGCCCGGCTATGCTCTGCGAAATTTCCTTCACGCCCCACGCCAGGATCTGCTCCAGAGCACGAATCACCGCCGGAACCAGCGCAAAATTCGAGCGCTCGCCCATGTCGAAGTGCCGTGCGCCGGGCTCGTAGCCATCGGAATAGAGGATCAAACTGGAGAAATCGCGCGAGTTGTCGCGCAGGATCCAGTTTTCTTCCAGGGGAAAGCCCTGCTGCCGTTTCGGCGAAACGTACATCACACCCGTCGTGTATGGGCTCAGCAGCCACTTATATGCCGCCGCGACCGCGAAATCCGGCTGCACCTTCTTTATGTCAAAGGGATACGCTCCCAGCGACTGCGTGAGGTCAAGTACCAGTGCGGTCCCGTGGGCGCGGCAGGATTCGCCAATCTTTTCCAGGTCGAGCAGGCCGCCGCTCGTCCAGTGCGTGTGCGGAAGCGCCGCAATCGCCACTCCGTCCTTGATTTCGCGCAGCACCGCCGAGGTCCAGTCGTGGTCTTCAGGCCAGCGCACGGGTACGATCCGCGCATCTTTTTCTTGCGCCAGCCGTTTCCAGGGATAGAAATTCGACGGGAACTGCTCATCCAGAACGACGACGCTCTCACCGCGTCCGACGGGCAAATTCCGCGCCGCCGTCGAGAGTCCATAACTGGCCGACGGCACAATGGCAATGTCGTTCGCCGAAGCATGAAACAGCTTCGCAGCCAGGGCGCGCAGGTCTTCATCCTGGTTGAAGAAATCCTCGGCCGTGACTTCCCACGGACGCGCCTTGCGCTCCATGCCCGCCTTTCCCGCCTCCACCACCGAGTGCATCAGCGGAGACATGTAGGCGCAGTTAAGATAGGTAATTCCCTCAGGGATGTCGAAGAGATCGCGTTGGCAAGGGATCATGGAGGTTCAAGGATATCGCACAACTTCACCGCATTTATAAGCGCTTACACTGACGCCAGCTACGCCTGCCGGAATCGTGCATGGATGTCTAGTCAATAGAAGAAATCGCGGCTTTGGCAAACTGAGACTTCGCCCCCGTTCCTTGACACTCCTTCCTCCCAGCCTTTATTCTCAAGTATTGCTCCCTGTTGAACTTACGCCTCTGGGGCGTACTTCCGCGGCCTTCGCGGTTCGAGGTTCGGGGGCGCGGAGCTCGAGATGTTTATTGAGATTGAAGAATTAGAACTCCATCCGGTTGATTTCCGAGAGGAGTTCGGTCCCGGGGTCATCGATTTCGGACCCGACATCCAGCAGAAAACCGCGCTCAAGAGCAATGGCCGGGCGCAACTGGTGGAAGAACTCGAAGGCCGCCACAAGCGGATCGAGGATATCCGTCTGCAAGGCGATCTTTCCACCAGCCTTGAGCTGCTGTGTGCGCGCTGCCTGGAGCCGGTGACCCACAACCTGAAGCGAAGCTTCGATCTGCTGTACCGCCCGCAGGGTGTGGACGCCGGCAAAGAGGAAATTTCGGTGACCACGGCGGAGGCCGAGGTCAGCTACTACAAGGGTGACGGCCTGTGGCTCGAAGATGCGTTGCGCGAGCAGGTTTTGTTAGCCCTGCCGCTGAAGGTGATCTGCCGCGAGGATTGCAAAGGGCTGTGCCCGCACTGCGGCAAGAACCTGAACGCCGAGCAGTGTTCCTGCGCCGAACCTCTCGAGGATCCGCGCTGGTCGGCGCTGAAGAAGATTCGCGAAGAATTGGATCGCTAGCAAATTTAAAACTCCTGGCGACACAGGCCCGGGGTTCACGAGGAATTCTTATGGCAAATCCGAAACGGCGCCACTCTCAGCGGCGCACATCCACACGGCGCGCCCACGACGCGCTGACCAGCCGCTCGCTTTCCGAGTGCCCCAACTGTCACGAGCAGAAGCTTCCTCACCGCGCCTGCCCGAAGTGCGGCTACTACAAGGGTCGCGAAGTGGTTGAAGTGGAAGAATCGAAATAGTCCAACCGACACGATTCCATGCCAAGTGTCATAGCCCTGGATGCGATGGGGTCGGACCGCGCGCCCAAGCCGGAAATTGAGGGCGCCATCCATGCGGCCCGGCACTATGGCGTCTCGGTGTGCCTGGTCGGTCCCGAGGCGCAGCTCAAGGCGGAACTCAAGCGCCATCCTTTTGCCGCCCGGCTGCCCATCCACATCGCGCATGCCAGCGAAATTATCACCATGCAGGACAAGGCCGCGCAGGCGGTGCGCGCCAAGCGCGACTCCACTATGCGGGTGGGCTTGCGCCTGGTGCGCGACGGCAAAGCTGCCGGCTTTGTAACCGCCGGCAATACCGGAGCCGCGATGGCAACGGCCAAGATGGTGTTCGGCGCCATCCCCGGCGTCGATCGTCCGGCGCTGGCGGCCGTCTTCCCTACGGCGCTGGGCACGGCGGCCATTCTGCTCGACGTCGGCGCCAACGTCGATTGCAAGCCCGAGCACCTGGAGCAGTTCGCGGTCATGGGCGAAATCTACTTTCGCAGCATGTTCGGGACGGAACGCCCGCGGGTTGGCCTGCTTTCCATCGGTGAAGAAGAATCCAAGGGCAACGAACTCACCCGGGAAGCGTTTCAGCTGCTGAAGAAATTGCCGCTGAACTTTGTCGGCAACGTGGAAGGCCGTGACATCTACAACGGGCAAGTCGACGTGATCGTCGCCGATGGCTTCGTCGGCAACGTGGCGCTGAAGACTTCCGAAGGTGTGGCCAACCTGGTGCGCTTCGTGCTGAAGGAAACTCTGAAGGCCACGATCACGCGGCAAGTTGGCGCCTTGCTTTCGCGCAGCGCCTTCACCGACTTCAAGAAGCGTCTTGACCACACCGAGTATGGCGGGGCGCCGCTGCTGGGCGTCAAGGGCGTGTGCTTTATCACGCACGGATCATCGAACGCCAATGCCATCAAGAACGCGGTGCGGGTCGCGGCCGAATTTTCCGAGCGCCAGATCAATGCCGCCATCGAAAAGGAACTGGCGGGACTGCGGGCTTCCGTCGCGGTCACCAGCTAGCGGTGCTCTTACAACCTGACTTCACCTGACTTCCAGCGCTGCAAGGACCGAACCGAATGAACGAAAACGGACCGATCGCATTCCTCTTCCCCGGCCAGGGATCGCAAGCCGTGGGCATGGGCAAAGAACTGATTGAGCGCTACCCGGCCGCGAAACAAACGTTCGCGGAAGCCGACGATGCTCTCGGCTACAGCCTCTCGACACTCTGCTTCGAAGGTCCGGAAGAGAAGCTGCGCCTGACCGAGATCACGCAACCCGCGATTCTCACCGCTTCCGTCGCCGCGTGTCGCGTCTTGCAAGAACGGGGATTCAAGCCTGACTTCGTGGCCGGACACAGCCTGGGTGAATATTCCGCGCACGTGGCCGCGGGAACGCTCGCCTTTGCCGATGTGGTCCGCACCGTGCGCAATCGCGGCCAGTACATGCAGGAAGCAGTTCCGGTGGGCGTGGGTGCGATGGCTGCGATTCTTGGGTTGGCGCCCGACGCAGTCGCCGCCGTCTGCCGCGATGCCGCCCAGGGCGAGGTCTGCGAACCCGCCAACATCAACTCTCCTGAGCAGATCGTGATTTCCGGCAATACCAGCGCGGTCGAGCGCGCGGCCAAACTGGCGGAAGAACGCGGCGCCAAGCGCGCCAAGATTCTGCCCGTCAGCGCGCCCTTCCATTGTTCGCTGATGAAGCCGGCACAAGATCGCCTGGGAGAGGACTTGCGTGCACTGTCGTTTGCGGCTCCCGCGTTCCCCGTCATCTGCAACTTCGAAGCTCAAGCCGTGACCGACGGCGAGCGCAGCCGTGAAGCCCTCATCCACCAGGTCACCGGATCCGTGAAGTGGGATGAATCCATGCGCCGCTTGATTGACCAGGGCGTGCGCACGTTCGTTGAGGTTGGCCCCGGGAAGGTGCTCTGCGGACTGATGCGCCAGATTGATCGCAGCAAAACTTGCCGGAACGTGGAAGACGAAGCCTCATTGCAGAAAACGATTGAGCACTTTGCCGCGGCCAAGGCGAGTTGAACGGCTGGAATCGATCACAAAGGCGAGAATGTCAGCGTCTTGTCTGACTTCTGCACCCACACGCGCGCGTGCTCGGCCCGGTCATTCACAATCACTTCCACGATGACCCCGCTGCCCCCGCCTTTCGGAGCGCCCGACGCGTAGATCTTGTACGACTTGATCAGTCCCCATTCCCCGCCCGGCCCCCAATCGCGATAAAACTCGTTGAACGGGTATTGCTTGTACCTGTCGGGGTGCTGCTTCCACTGTGGATCGTGCATCCAGACGCCGTATGCGCCTTCGTAGTCCTGCTTCTGGAGATCGCTGAAGAAGTGATCGACTACGCGCTCTTCCGGCCAGTTGCGAAACGACCACGCCACCCAGAGCAGGATCAGGATTGCGACAATTACCGTGGCGATGCGGTTGCGGCGGCGCCTAGCCGCGCGCTCGTCGTACTCTTTGGCATCGAGCAGCGTCATCGCATCTAGCATAACGGATGCGAGCCAGATTCAGAAAGTAAGGCAGGTGCAACCGCGTTGTGCTGCAGTCTTCGAGCGTCTCGCGTGAGCGATCGTGCCGGGCTACAGTGTCCTCTTGAACAGCGGAATGGCAATTCCCAACGTCACGACCGCGAATATCGAGAGATAAATCAGGTCCGGCCAGATCGCCACAAGTCCCGCCTCCTTCAGCAACAACGCCTTGAAGCCGTGCACCGCGTAGCTGAACGGATCGGCAATCGCAATCGCCTGCAGCCAGCGCGGGAATGCCTGGATGGGATAGATCGATCCACTGGGAAAGAACAGAAGCGTATTCAGGATGCCAAAAATCGCGCGCGGAACCAGCGGATCCTCGATGCGAACCATCAACAGGAACATCATGGTGTTGAACGCAATCGAAGTCAGCACGATCATGCCCAGCAGCCCGACAACCGTGAGCGGATTCCAGATTGTGCTTACGCCGGCCAGTAACGAGCCGATGATGGTGATCACCACCCCGGTCAGCACCGCCTTGATCGCTCCGGCAACGTTCAGCCCGAAGACCAGCTCAGTCTTCGTGATGGGCGTAACCAGGTAACCCTCGTGCACACCGCGAGCTTTGTCATCGATGTACAACATGCCGCCGCCGATCATGACGGAGACGAACATGGCCAGCGTGATCGATCCGGGTAACAGGTATTTCATGTACTCGATGTAGGGATACAGTTCGACAATCTCCAGCGCGGTCTGCTGCAGGATACGCGGCGACACCGTGGGCTGATTGAGCGCGTTGGTCAGGTCCGCCAGTTCACTTTCCAGCGTCGAGCTCATGAAATTGTCGCTGTTGTCGACCACCAGCGCGATGCGAGGATGATTCTCCTCGTACACGCGACGGGAGTATTGTGGCGGAATGATGACCGCGCCCTGAATTTTGCCGTTGCGCACGTCCTCCATGGCCTTGCGGTCGCTGTCGTAATAAATGGGCTCGAAAGTCCGCATATTAGCGCGCACCGAATCAAAAGCTTCGCGGATGCGCACCGCCTGCGTGCCGCCATCCTGATCGACGACGCCCAGCTTGGCGTCGCGAATCTTCCCTCCGAACGCGTTGCCCAGCACGATCAACTGCACCAGCGGGAAAATCATCGACGCCAGCATGAGAGTGGGGGAGCGGAAGAACTTCCGCATCTCGCGTTCCACCAGCGCAAGCATGCGATTCATGGCTGCAACCCCGGCCGTTGCGGCATGACAAAACCGTAGGCCTTCACCAGCTCATCGCGGAGCTGGCGCCCGGTGTAGTGAACGAACACGTCGTCGAGCGTGGTGTTCTGAACCGAAAGCGTCTTGACCGGCACATCCGCCGCGACCGCCATTTCCACCAGCTCGGTGGTAGTGCGCGAGCCGTTGCTGGTCAGCACGCGGTACATGCCTGCGCCTTCAGGCTGCACGGACGTGACCGCGGTCAGCGTGCGCAGGCGCTGTTCCCAATCGGCAGGTGGATGCTCGAACTGCGCCTCGATGACATTCGATCCCGGAACGCTCGCCTTCAGCGCTGCCGGGGTATCGAGCGCCACCAGCTTGCCGTGGTCTACGATGGCTATGCGATCGCAGAGCCGGTCCGCCTCGTCCATGTAGTGCGTGGTGATCAAAATGGTGAGCTGGCGATGCGCCTTGATGTTGGTCAGCATTTCCCAGACGGCGACGCGCGAAACCGGGTCGAGACCGGTCGTCGGCTCGTCAAGAAAGAAAATTCGCGGGCTATGCACCAGTCCGCGCGCGATCTCCAGCCGACGCCGCATGCCGCCCGATAGGGTTTTCGTCTGCGCATCGCGCCACTTGGTGAGATCCACCAGTTCCAGCAGTTCGTCGATATTCTTTCTTCGCGTTCGGGCGGGAACGTCATAGAGCTTGGCGTAAATATTCAGGTTCTCGTCGACCGTAAGATCGAGATCGCTGGTCAGCGCCTGCGGGATCACGCCAATGGCCCGGCGCACCGCATCGGGATCGCTGCTCACATCGTGCCCCACGATTCGCGCCGCCCCCGCGGTGATCGGAATCAGCGTGGTCATCATGCGAATCAGGGTTGATTTGCCCGCGCCATTCGGACCGAGCAGTCCGAAGATTTCGCCCTCCTTCACCGCAAAGGACACATCGTCCACCGCCGTGAAGTCGCCGTATTTTTTCACGATGTGCTCGACTTTAATGGCGTTGCCGTTCGTCGCCGGTCGCGTGGGCGACGCTTCAGCCATTACGCCCGGTCCTGCCGGTTTTTTGTCGTTGCTACTCATGGCTGCTCCGCGGCGACCTGGCGATCGGCTTTGCCGCTGATCTGGCCCGGCGAGACCAGCACATCCGCGGTCATCCCGGGCACGTACGCGCCTTTTGGATTCTCCAGGCGCACTTTCAGCACGATGGTCTTAATGTCCCGCTTGCGGCGGCTGACGTCGCGCTGGGTGGCAAAATCCGCTTCCGCTGCCTTGAAAAAAACTTTTCCGCGCGTCACCGTGCCTCCGGGCAACTGAATGCGCAGCCCGTCGCCGAGTCCGATGTGATCGGCATAGGTTTCGGGAATCGCCGCTCGCACCCAGGTGTCGTTGAGATCGATGATGGTCACGATCGGACTGCCGGGGTTGAGCACTTCTCCTTCACGCGCCGCGCGCACGGAAACCACTCCTGTGACGGGAGCGTAAATCTTGGTGTATCCCAGGCGGACTTCCGCTTCCTTGAGCTGTGCTTCGGCATTGGCGAGTTGACCGCGCGTGGAAGCGACCGTGCTCTGGGCCGCGTGCGCCTGGTGGGTATTGGCGATCGCCATATTCAGGTCCGCCTGGGCGGCGCTCACCTGGTCTTTCCACGACTGCACCACCGCCTGCTGGGCGGAAAGGTTAGTCTCGGCCTGCACCCGGTCCTGCTCCGACGCGACTCCCTGCTTGGCCAGCGCGATGATTCGCCGGCTGTCGCTTTCCGTGCGCTGCAGCGTGGCTTCCGCCTGCAGCAGTTGCGCGCGCGCCGACTGCAAACGCGCTTGAGCATTCTCGACGGTGCTGGACGTCGATCCCTGTGTAGCCTGGCGGGTGGCTTCGGTCTCGGCCACCTTGTATTTCAGGCTGTCGATCATGGCCGCGGCCGCTCGCTCCTGCGCTTCCAGCTCCGAGGGATCGATCACCGCGATCAAATCGCCCTGCTTGACCGGTGTGCCCTCGTCGACCAGCAACTTCTGGATCCTTCCCTGGATCTGGGGGCTGACGATTACCTGATTGGAGTCCACCGTCCCGATCAGGATCAAATCCCGGTTACGCGGCGTCGAGAAGAAGTAGTAGCCCACCGAGATCAGGAATACGATGCCCAGCACGATGAAAAACCTGTTTCGCGGGCTCACTTGCGCTCTCCTTCGGCACGGAACAGCGCGGTGGAAATGAAGTCGATCACGGCAGCGCGGCGTTCCGCGATTCGTTCCGGCGAAAGCGGGTTCACCCGCATCATCATCTGCATAACCGGAGCACTGGCAAAATATTGAACGATCATCGCGATCATCGAGGGAATGAAATGCACCGGGTCCACGGGACGAAACTCGCCTTTGTCAATGCCCTCCGTCAGCACTTCCTTCAAGCGATTAAAGATGGGACGGAAGTATTGGTTGACCAGGTGCTCCATGTGGCCCTGCTTCTGGCCGGCCTGCATCATCTCGCGCTGCACCAGCCGGGGATAAAGCGGGTTGTTGGCAAGAAAATCAAAATAGGCGCACACGTAGGCGAGAATTTTTTCCCTCGGCGTAGTCTCACTGCCGAGCGCGCCGAAGACCCGCTCGCGCAGCCCGGTGAAAACCTGGTCGAGAACCGCGCCGTAGAGCGTTTCCTTGTCCTGAAAGTAGTAGTAGAGAAGCGCCTTATTGACCCCGGCCGCGTGGGCGATGGCGTCGGTGCGAGCCCCGGCAACACCATGCTCAGCGAACTCCTTAACCGCCGCGCGCAGAATCGCGGCACGGCTCTCTTCCGGTTGGCCCCGCGTGCCGAGGCGAGGCTTGGCGGCAGTAGTGGTTTTCATGCCGGGCTCCTTAATTAACCAGTTAGTTAGATTAGCACGAAAGGAAAAAAGACGCACCAGGTTTTTGTCCCGTAGAGTCTTACAATGCCGGAACTTGAGCCGGGATCTGAAATCACGAGGTCAGGGCGATTGTGGGCAAAGCCGGTGCGGGCACATGTAAGGAACTGAATCTATCCTCCATATCTAAAAGATATAGTCCCAAAAACGGCCAGCCCCGAGCGGACATTGCCAAAGGTCGGCTTGGACATATTCTTATTCCGTCCCGCATTCGCAATACGATGGCGCACACGCGACGATCGAAGCCATCGATGAGGAAAGTTATCGGGCTGGAGACGCTCGTCGCTTAAATCGGCTCTCGGCGTAAAAGCGTTAGCTGCCGGCTAATCGGCAGATCTGCGGAACTTTGCAACAGCACTACTCCGCTATCGGTACTCGCAGCGGCTTACCCGCGCTGACCGGCAGCCTTGAAACGTCATGCAACGCTTTCTCCAGAATACGTTCCGAGCACGATTGCGTCACGATTTTTACCTGGCTGGCATCGTGACCATTCCTGGCCCAGGTGGCGGCGGCGCGCTGCACTGCGATACCGTTTCGCTCCAGAATTCCCGAGATTGGTCCGATGGCACTCGGTTCATGCACAGGGAAGCGCAAATAATTATGGCTGCTGTGGTCTGGAGTCGTCGTGGAAAGCTGGCGACTTGTAATGGGCATTCGCATAGTCTTGTTGCAGGCGATATCCACGATATCGGAGAGCACGGCGCTGGCGGTCGGCAGCGAACCCGCGCCCTTGCCGAAGAAAAGCATTTCACCAACCGCATCGCCGCGCACCAGCACCGCGTTGTTCTCGTTACGTACGCCGGAGAGCTGATGACTGGCGCGCAGCAGCGCCGGCCCGACGCGCAGCGCTACCGCTCCGTCGATCATTTCCGCGGCCGCGACGTGGCGAATCACGCAGCCCAGTTCACGCGCGGTGCGCAGATCGTCAGCGGTGATCTGGCGAATGCCGTCCACCTGCATGGCTTCCGCCGGCACTTGCCCATCGAAAGCGAGTTCTGCCAGGATCTTCAGTTTCTGCGCGGCGTCATGGCCATCGATATCGAGCGTTGGATCGGCCTCGGCAAAGCCCTTTTTCTGCGCATCCTGCAACGCCTCGGGAAATTCCGCGCGATCTTCTTCCATGCGTGTCAGGATGTAATTGCAGGTGCCGTTGAGAATTCCGGCGAGACTCTGGATCTGATTGCCCACCAGCCCGTTCTTCAAGGCACGAATAATGGGAATGCCGCCGCACACGCTGGCTTCGAAGCCGAAGCGTACTTTATGTTGCGCAGCGGCGCGCAGCAGGTTGAAACCGTCGGCGGCGAGCAGGGCCTTGTTAGCAGTGACCACGTGCTTGCGACCGGCCAGCGCGTCATGGATAAAGCTGCGCGCGGGCTCCATCCCTCCAACCAGCTCGACGACCATGTCGCAGCCGTTCTGCAGAACTTTTTCCGGCCTGGTTGTGATCAGCGCGCGGTCGACGCCTGGCCGCGGCTTATCGGCGTCGCGCACCAGGATCCGGGAAATCTTCAGGTCCACCCCGGAGCGTTCGCGGAGCAGATCGCGGGTGCGGTTGACCAGTTCGACCAGTCCGCTGCCGACCGTTCCACAACCCAGCAGTCCGATGCTCAGCTGCTTCTTCGACATGGTCGTAAACCGCCCTTCTCTGCCGGCGACCCGCCTGCGATGGAGGGCACCAGCAGCACTTCATCCCCATCCTGGAAGGCGTAGCCCGGGCCTCCCAGAAAACGGATGTCTTCCTCGTTGACATAGACATTCAGGAAGCGCCGGACCTGGCCCGCTTCATCGCGCAGATGCGGCTTCAGGTCGGGAAACTTCTGGTCCAATGTCGAGAACAGTTCGTTCAGATTGGCGGCTGAACATGTAATTCGGTCGGTGCCGGATGTGTGCCGGCGCAAGGCTGTAGGAATCTGCACTGTAATCGTCATTTAGACCTCCACCGTTTCTTGAATTTCGTACGACCTCTGCAAGATTTTTTCGAACTCCGCGAACTTGGGCGGGATGGGCACCGCGGTCTGGTACTTATCGGCAAGGACATCGGTAGTTTTCAGGCCGTTGCCGGTGATGCAAAGAACCGTGGTTTCATCCGGAGATATGCGGCCCTGCTGGTACAGCTTGCGGGCGCAGGCAACGGTCACGCCGCCGGCAGTCTCGGTGAAGACGCCTTCGCTCTCGGCCAGCAATTGAATCCCGTCGACGATTTCTGGATCGGACGCGTCTTCCGACCAGCCGCCGCTCTGGGTAATGGCCTGAATCGCATAATGCCCGTCAGATGGATTGCCGATCGCGAGCGAGCGCGCGATGGTGTTGGGCTTCTGCGGATCGATCTCCTGATTGCCTGCCTTGACGGCGGTGGAGATCGGCGAACATCCGGTGGCTTGCGCGCCAAAGAATTTTACCGGCTTTGGCTCAACCAGGCCGAGCCTGGCGAGTTCATCAAAGGCCTTCTTTACCTTGGTGATCAGGGATCCGCCCGCCATGGGCACGACCACGTTATCGGGCAAACGCCATCCGAGTTGTTCCGCGATCTCGAATCCCACGGTCTTCGATCCCTCCGCGTAATAGGGACGCAAATTCACGTTCACAAATCCCCAGTTGTGCTCGTCGGCAATTTGCGAGCACAGCCGGTTCACCTGGTCATAACTGCCGCTGATGCGGACCAGCTTCGCACCAAACACCTGCGTGCCCAGGATCTTTGCCGGCTCGAGATCGGCGGGGACGAAGATCCATGCCTTGAATCCTTCGCGCGCCGCCTGCGCTGCCACCGCGTTCGCCAGGTTGCCGGTCGACGAACAAGAAACCGTGTGGAAACCGAAAGCCCGCGCATTCGCCAATGCCACCGCCACCACGCGATCCTTAAAGCTCAGGGTCGGCAAGCAAACCGCATCATTCTTGATGCATAGCCGGTTTGCGCCTATTTTTTGGGCTAAGTGAGGAGCGCTGAGGAGTGGCGTGAAGCCTACCGGCAGAGGGGGATGGTAATTCGCCGGCAGAGGCAGCAACTCCGCGTAGCGCCACATGTTCGGTGGGCGTTGGGCAATTCGCTCGCGGGTAAGATGTACCGCCTCATAGTCGTAAACAACTTCCAGGGGAGAGAAACAGTCTTCACAGATGGAGCGCGGCTGGTTTCCCCAGGTTTTGCCGCATTCCCGGCATCGCAGTTCGTATCCGATCATCAGCGTACCCTTGCCGCAGGTAGCTGAGGACGAGCCCTCTCGGAAAAGAGGACCCGTATAAACGGAAACCTCTTTTCCGGAAAGTGAAGGAAAAGAGGCTACGGTATGCGAATCAGCTGCGCATGCCGAATCTCATGTTCCCCGTTTCCGGGAGAGAGTTGGCACCAGCGATGGGGATAGATGATCCCGACCCGGTTGCCGTGGCGTCACAGGGCTCGTCCCTCAGCCACTCTGCATGAAATTCAGGTCTGCCCCGAAGGGCAAACTTGTGGTTGATAGGATACGGCGGAGAGGAGGGGGTGTCAAGGAAGCGGGGCAAGGATCCAGAACGCTGCGACGCACAAACCTCTCCGCACAGGTGACTGCGTTTGCGGCCGCTATCTACCGGCTGTACTGGTTCTTCTTCTTATCCTCGTGGCGCTCCAGGCCGAGTTGAATGAGTTTCTCGATCAGTTGGGGATAGGGGAGGCCGGAGGCGGCCCACAGCTTGGGATACATACTGATAGACGTGAAGCCGGGCATGGTATTGATTTCGTTTAAAAAGATCTTGCGCGTTTTCGGGTCCATCAGGAAATCGACGCGAGCGAGTCCCGAGCAATCGACCGCCTGAAAAGCTTTGATCGCGAGCTCCTGCACTTTCCTGGTTTCGGCCCTGGTCAGCTTGGCCGGAATCACCAGCTGCGAGCCTTCCTCGAGATATTTCGCGGTGTAGTCGTAGAACTCCTTGACGGGGACAATCTCCCCCGGCACCGAGGCTTGCGGTTTGTCGTTGCCCAGGACCGAGCATTCGATCTCGCGCGCTTTCTGCGTTTTTCCACCCACGCCTTCTTCGACCACGATCTTGCGGTCGAATTTCGAAGCTTCGTAAATAGCCGGGCCGAGTTCTTTAGAGTTGTGAGCCTTGGAGATTCCCACGGACGAGCCAAGATTGGCAGGTTTCACAAACACCGGATACTTCAGGTTCTTCTCCACCCGCTTCTGGGTTTTCTTGTGATCGGCCTCCCAGTCGCTGCGCAGAAAGGTGACGTGCTTGACGATGGGCAGTCCGGCGGCACGAAACAGCGATTTCATGATGTCCTTGTCCATGCCCGCGGCGGAGCCGAGCACGCCCGCGCCGACGTAGGCTATGTCGGCGAGCTCGAGCAATCCCTGGATGGTGCCGTCCTCGCCGAAGGTGCCATGCAGCACGGGAAAAATCACGTCGACATTGATGGCGCGGTCGCTGGCGCGGCGGGCGAGCGCGGCGGCAGTCTGGAATGGCACCAGGCCTGGCTCGCGGTGAACGGGTTCGGGAGGCACCACCACCGCCTCCCCGTTTTCCAATACCGCGGCGCCGGGAGTCGCTTCCGGATCGCCTGCCCGCAAATGCCGCTCTTCGTGCGGCTTTCCATGAAGCAGGCGCTCGGCATGTTCGGCGGTAAGCCAGCGGCCGTCCTTGGTGATGCCGATGGGTACGACTTCAAACTTGTTCTTATCGATGGCGTTGAGGACGGATGCGGCAGAGAGCAGCGACACTTCATGCTCGCCGCTGCGTCCCCCGAACAGAATGCCGACGCGAAGCTTTTTCATCACGTTTCAGTGTGGACGGGAGGAACGCGCGTCGTCAATTTCTGAAGTGGTTCGGAGAGCGGAGGGGCTCGGCAGTTTATGATGCGGGCCAATGCGAGCTATGCCCCTGGGATTGAAGCCCAAATTGTCAGGTATTGTTCGACGCGGCTGAAAGTCGTGTCTCCCTTTGGCAATGGCGACCCGCTCCCGCGATTCGCGTCGCCCGGACGATGGTGTTATTACCGCGCGTCTCCCGGTGCAGGTTTCTTTTCCGCTATTGCAAGCGAGAGCCCCCGCATTGGCAGGGTCATTTCTTTTGGTTAGAAATTCCCCACCGGCAATGCGCGATCTTTTGCCGTGCGGGGAACATTACGAGCTTGCCGGTTTTGCTGAAGTCGGCGGACGCGCGCTCTCCGGGCAGGCCGCCGTCATCGTTTGCCGTCGCCGTGGTTGCGATCCAAGGCGAGCCCCAAAATCGCAGGTGCGAGCCACTTCTTTCTCATCATGGCGACGCCCAACTTCCCGCACAGTATGATGCTAGCCCTTTGGCGGGAGGTTGAACATGGTGGCCAGCATAGTGGCGATCAGTTTTTCCTCGCCCCCGCTGATGGCGAAGGCGTCCGCCGAAGAGACGGTAAGGGTGCGGCCTGCGCGCTTGACTTCCGCCCGAACCACGAATGATTCGCCGGCCGCGGGAGCGAGCAGGTTCACCTTGAACTCGACGCTGAGCACGTCGTAATTTTCCGGACTGACGCTGAGCGCAGCGTAGCCGCAGCCACTATCCATCACGCTGGTGATCACACCGGCATGGACGAAGCCGTTCTGCTGCGTGAGTCCGGGCTGGAAGCCAAAGCGGATTTCGATGCGGCCGTGCTCAAGCGAGGAGATTTCCGCGCCAATGGTGCCCATCAGTCCCTGGCGGGCGAAGCTCTCGCGAATAATTTCCGACTTGTCGATGACCGGCAATTTCACGTTGATTGGACAGCCCAGGTGCTCACCCGGCTACAGAATTTTTTTGCCGAAAGCCGAGAGCGTGAGTTCCACGGCCAGGTCCGCGGTCTGGTTGTGCTCGTCGATCACCGGGTTCACTTCCACGATCTCGAAGCTCAGCATGCGGCTGTGGTCGGCAATGATCTCCATGGCCAGGTGCGCCTCCCGGTAAGTGGCGCCGCCCCAGACCGGGGTACCGACTCCGGGCGCATCCTCGGGATCAATCCAGTCCATGTCGAGAGATACGTGGTAACCGGCGGTGCCGCGCCCGGCCATGCGCAGCGCCTCTTCCATCACGGCGCGCATGCCACGCTCGTCGATGTCGCGCATGGTGAAGACTTCCACACCGGCCTTGCGGATGTTTTCTTTCTCATGAGCATCCACATCGCGAACCCCAACCAGTACGCAATTCTCTGGATTCACCTTGGGAGAAAAGTTGAAGATGTTCGTCAGTTCCGGCGGACCCATGCCCATAATAGCGGCGAGCGGCATGCCATGCACGTTTCCGCTGGGAGATGTCTCGGGCGTGTTGATGTCGCTGTGGGCATCGATCCAGATCAGACCGATGCGCTGTTCCTGCTTGCGATAAAACTCCGCGACTCCCGCAACCGTACCCGCTGCCACCGAGTGATCGCCGCCCAAAACGATGGGCACCTTGCCGGCCTCCAGCGTCTTGAGCACAAGCTCGGCGCTCTTGGTGCAGGTGGCCGCGATCTCTTTCAGATATTTCGCGTTGGGATCGCCCTCTTTCTTCTGTTCGGGGATGGCCACCGCAATATTGCCGCTGTCTTCAACGATGTGGCCGAGGGCTTCCAGCCGGGCCTCGAGACCGGCAACGCGAACCGCGGAGGGTCCCATGTCGACGCCACGACGCGACTGTCCCAGGTCGAGGGGCACGCCGATGACGCGAATCTTACGGGGAATGATGTTGCTGAACGATGCTCTGGCTGTGTGGACCATAATTTTTTGAATATCGAGTGTGCGATCGAGATTACGGATAGAGCCGGTACAACATCCGGGGAAAGGGAATAGTTTCCCGCACGTGCTCCAGGCCGCAGATCCAGGCGACCGCGCGTTCAATGCCCATGCCAAAACCGGCGTGGGGCACGCCTCCGTACTTGCGCAAGTCGAGATACCACTTGAAGGCTTCTTCCGGCAACCCGTGCTCGTGAATGCGCTGCAGCAGCAACTCGTACGAGGCCATGCGCTGCGAGCCGCCGATGATTTCGCCGTAACCTTCGGGAGCGAGCACATCGACACACAGAGCCAATTCGGGCCGCTGCGGATCGGGCTCCATATAAAAAGCCTTCACCTTGGCGGGATAGCGATGGACCATCACTGGCCTGTCGAACTGCGCGGAAAGATAGGTTTCGTCCGGCGATCCCAAATCGCCGCCCCACTCAAATTTCGTTTCAAGCGCTCCCTTTGCGTGACCCTCCTGCAGCATCTGCACCGCTTCGTCGTAAGTAATGCGGGGAAAGGGCAAGTCGATTCTTTCCAGCTTGGCAACCTCGCGACCGATCGTCTGCAGGTCAGAGCGGCGCTTTTCCAGGCAACGCTTGACGATGAAGGAGATGAAATTCTCGGCAAGGTCCATGAGGTCGTCAAGGGTAGCGTAGGCGACCTCCGGTTCCACCATCCAGAACTCGGTGAGATGGCGGCGGGTTTTTGATTTCTCGGCGCGGAATGTGGGCCCAAAGGAATAGACCTTGCCCAGCGCCATGGCAGTCGCTTCGATGTAGAGCTGTCCTGACTGGGTAAGGAAAGCCTGCTCGTCGAAGTAATCGACGGGGAACAGCGTGGTGGTGCCTTCGCAGGCGGCAGGCGTCAGAATGGGCGGATCGGTCAGGGTAAATCCCCGGTCATCGAAGAAATCCCGGGCCGCCTTGATGATCTCCGCGCGCACGCGGAGAATCGCTGCCTGGCGCGGAGAACGCAGCCATAGATGGCGGTGCTCCATCAGGAAGTCGACCCCGTGCTCTTTAGGAGTGATGGGATAGGGATCGTTCTCGGACACGCGCTGCAGAACCTGGACGTTTGAAACATCGAGCTCGTGGCCGCCGGGGGCGCGCTTGTCGGCGCGAACCTTGCCCTCGACGATCACGCTCGATTCCTGGGTGAGCCCCTTGATGGAGTCGAAGACTTCCGGCAGAACAGCGTTTTTGGGAACGACACCCTGGATCTGTCCGCTGCCATCGCGGAAGATGGGGAACAGCAGCTTGCCGCTCTCTCTCAGGTTGTAAAGCCAGCCCCGAATGGTGACGGTCTGGCCTTCGTGCCTGCCGATTTCAGCGATTGTGGTGACAGGAAAAGACATGTTGATTTGTTTGTACCCGGCGAGGAATCCAAGCCGCGGCTGTCGGGACACAGACATCGCGCGCCTAAAACTGGCGCTCGCCAAGCGCTACGCTGATTCCAGTTTTTCGAATGCCTCGCCCATCTTTTCGACGGGATTGATTTTTTCGTTCTCTTCCACCTCCAACAGAAGAGGAGGCGCATTAGGGGCGCAACGCAACAACTCCACGGCTTGTTTCCAGTCGATCGAGCCTTCACCCGGCCACAGGTGCGAGTCTTTATCTTTCTTGTTGTCGTGCACGTGGGTAGAGCAAATGTGGCTCTTCAGGATCTCGAAAGCTTCGCTCACGCTGCCAGCCATGTGGGCGTGACCAAGATCGAAGCAGACACCCACATCGTCGAAATGCGCGGCGTGGATGAAGTCCACCAGCTTGTCGGGCGTGGAAAGCTCATTGGGAATGTTTTCCAGCAGGATGCGCACGCCGAGCGGCTTGGCAAAAGCGCGCAGGTGCTCGATCGAGGTCATAGCGGCTTCGACCTTACGCTCGCTGAAGGTCTCATTGCCGGTGCCCAGGTGCTGAATGAGAAAACGAAATGGGATTTGCTCGGCGATTTCAAGCGCGCGCTTTATCTCGTCCATGGCTTCGATGCGCCCGGCGCGGTCAGTCGAGGTGACGTTCACCGGGGGAGCGCCCGCACGTCCGAACTCGTAATCGGCGAACATCGGCGAATGCACAGAATGCAGCGGAACGGTGCTGGTGCGGAACCAGTCCGCGATCTCGCGCACGTGCTGTTTTCGATTGGCGTAGTCGAGGTGCTGCCGCGCGGCAAATATCTCAATGGCCTGCGCGCCGCCTTTGGCCAATCCGTCCAGCAGGCCGGGATGCAGCCGCTCTTTCACATAAACGTAAGTGGACATCGCTTTCAACATAAATTTTTCAGTCTAATAACCGACCGGCTTGCCATTATTGCGGCCATCGCTTGCGCCCAGGCGTTCGCCGGTTTTCAGATCGACCTCAACACACTCGCCGTCGCTCCAGTAACCCGCCGGATGGAGATTGTGTCCCATCTTCACCAGCAGGGCGGAGGTGTCCGGACTGATGCCGGGCTCGATCAAAATTTCGTCGGGCAGCCATTGATGATGAAAACGCGGCGCATTCACCGCCTGTTGAATGTCCATCCCGTAATCGATGACGCCCATCAGGATATTTGCGACCGTGGTCATAATGCGTGAACCCCCGGGCGAGCCCAGAACCAAAAACAGCTTGCCATCTTTCAGAACGATGGTCGGCGTCATGCTGGAGAGCGGGCGCTTGTTCGGTCCTATGGCGTTAGCGGGCCCCTGTATGAGGCCGTAGGTATTGGGCACGCCGGGCTTGGACGCGAAATCGTCCATTTCGTCGTTCAGCAGGAATCCAAGAGCGCCGGCGGTGACCCGCGAGCCAAAACTGTCGTTCAGCGTGGTGGTCACGGCGACGGCTTCGCCCTGGGCATCGACAACTGAATAGTGGGTGGTGTTTTCGGGCTCGTGAACCACGGTGGGCAGCGGATGCTGCGCCGCATACTGTTCCAGTTGGTTAAAAATGGTGGGACGCTTGAGATCCTTGCTGCTGGAGGCGTGTTGCGGATCGATGGACGCGCGCCAAGCTGCTCCATATTTGTCGTCGATGAGTTGCGGGACCGGGATCCGGGCAAAGTCAGGATCGCCCAGGAACTCCGCGCGGTCGTAATACGCGCGCCGGAAAGCCTCGACTGTGAGGTGCATCGCTTCCGCCGAACGGTTTCCCAAACGCGCTAGGTCGTAGCCCTCGAGGATGTTAAGGATTTCGAGCAGGGCGACCCCACCCGAGGATGGCGGCGGAGCGCTGATGATGTCATACCCGCGATACGAGCCGCGCACCACCTCGCGCTCTTTCACGTCGTAGCGTGCCAAATCGCGCGCGGTAACTAAACCTCCGCCGCGCTCCAGGGCAGCGGCAAGCTCACGCGCCATATCGCCGTGATAGAAATCGCCCGGATTTCTAGCAATGCGTTCCAGGGTATGGGCGAGTTCCGGCTGGCGGAAGATCTCGCCGGCCTTGTAGTAATTTCCGTCACGCTGAAAAATGCGGCGCGAGTCGGGGAATTTCGCCAGGTCCGGGTCATGCAAATCGTGCGCGTCTTCCCATGTGAGCGGGAAACCCGAGCGCGCCAGGGTAATGGCGGGAGCCATCACGCGGTCCAAGGGAAGAGTGCCATATTTCTTAAGCGCGTAGACCATCCCGGCCACGGAACCGGGGACGCCGGAAGCCTTGTATCCCACGAGGCTTGCATCGGGAATGACATCCCCCTTTCCGTCCAGATACATGTTAGCGGTCGCGGCAGCCGGCGCTTTCTCGCGGTAATCGATGAAACGGGCGTTCCCATCCGCGGTGCGCAGGAGCATAAAGCCACCGCCGCCGATATTGCCGGCCTGGGGATGAACCACTGCGAGCGCGAATCCGACAGCGACGGCGGCGTCGACTGCGTTACCGCCGGACTTCATGATCTCGGCTCCCACGCGCGAGGCCAGTTCGTGCACACTCGCCACAATCGCGTGCTGCGCGTGGACCGGACGCATGGGCGCGGCCCTCGCCACGCTTGCCAGACCGGCAACAAGCGGCAGGAGAATCAAGAACTTGTGATGGACTCGCATGAGCCTTGGGAGCGCGCTGGCGCAGTTGAAAACACAAACGACCGCACAGGCCACACCAGCCTTCCTGGGCAGACCTTTGAGGCTAGCCCACCAAGTCAACGAGAGTCAAATGCGGCGGCTTCCGGAGCTAAACTTTGCGTTTAGTCGACTTCGCGGCACTCTTCCGCGCGTCACGTTTCGGTTTGATCGCCTTGGCGGCGATCAGCTCATACGACTGCCGGATGAGATCTTTGAGCTCGTCGGTGCGAATGGTATCGAAACGCTCGACTGCTACCCAGTGAAACTTCCACATGTTGTAGCGCGCGGGATGGATGCCCTCGCGCTCCACCAGTTCGGCATAAACTTCGGGCGTGCACTTGAAAGCGAGGCGAGTCTCGCGGGCGACTTCCAGGCCGGCAATAACGAACATCTTGCCGGCAACTTTGAACAGCAGGGACTCTCCCCATTGCAGTTGCTCGCGCGTTTGGGGAAAGGACAGGCAGTATGCGCGGATGGAGTCGAGGTCCATGGATCAGTAGCCAGCAGTTCGTGTTACGGCGTCAGGCAAGATCGAGACACAGATCTGCCAGTTCTTAGACTTGTTCCCGGGCTTCGCCCAGCACCACGTCCACATCCATCTTCTTTTTCCCGCGGTAGATGGTGACGTGCACCGTGTCGCCGGCGCGGTGGTTATTCATGATTTGGGCCAAGTCCTGCTGGTCGGCAATCTTTTCTCCATCGATGGCGACAATCAGGTCGCCGCCCAGCATGATGGGAATGTTGCCCAGGTAAGCGCGTTCGCTGCCGCCCCGCAAGCCGGCATGTTCGGCCGAGCTTCCCGGGAGCACTTGCACGATCAGCAGACCGTAGTCAGTGGGGAGACCCATCTGGTCGGCCAATTCGGGCCCAATCGGGATGGTGCGTATGCCCAGGGCAGGACGCCGCACCCGGCCAATTGTGACCAGGTCGTTCAGAACTGCCTTGGCAGTATTGATGGGGATGGCGAAGCCGATGCCGGCGCTTTGACCGACGCTGGAGAGGATCATGGTGTTGATGCCAATGACCTCGCCGTGCCAATTCATGAGCGGACCTCCGGAATTACCGGGATTAATGGCGGCATCGGTCTGGATTGCTTCGTCGATGCGCGGCCCGTCCGGCTCCTGCACCGGGCGAATCGAACTGACAATGCCGCGAGTCATAGTACCTGAGAGCCCGAAGGGATTGCCGATCGCATACACCTTCTGCCCGACCTGCAGATCGCGCGAGTCGCCTAGGACTGCGGGAACCAGGTCGGGGGCCTTGATCTGGATGACAGCAAGGTCGTGCGCGCGATCGCTGCCCACAATGGTGGCGCGATACTTCTTGCGGTTGTGCATCGTCACTTCGACCTGGCGTGCGTCGGCAATCACGTGATAGTTGGTCAGGATGTGGCCTTCCTTGTCGATGACAAACCCGGATCCCTGGCCTTCCTGCGGAACCAGTCCGTAAAAGAAATCGAAGGCGACGGCTTTCGACGTGATGTTGACCACCGCGGGAATATTCGAGCGATAGACCTTGATGTTGTTCTGCTCTTCGGAGTCGAGCGAGTCATTACCGGCAGCCTCGGTCAGTTCGAGCTTGGCCGGACGGCTGACCCATCCGGGCGCATGAAGGCCGTTGCGGTAGGTAGTGAAATAAAAGAAAGCACCGGCAATGAGAATCGCGAGTACAACCGGGCGTAAGAGTCTCATGGGGAAACCTGATCGAGTTCGTGATTTGGGTCTGGGCAATTGCTAATCACAAAAGCCGATTTACCCATTACAAAGTTACTAGATTCTTGCCGGTTCCGCTTCACGCTTGAGCTGCCGATAAATATTCATCACTTGTTCCTGGGTGCGGTCGAAGGATCCGGAATTATCGATGACGAAATCAGCAGCCTTGATTTTTTCTTCGTCGGGTAGCTGGGCAGCCATGCGTCGTTCGACTTCCTGTCGTGCGGTCTCCATATCAATTTTGAGCCGCTCCGCGAAACGCTGGACACGTTGTTCGGGCCTGCAGGTCACCACCAGCAAGCGGTCGAAGCGCTCCGCCGCTCCCGCTTCCAGGATGAGGGCGGCCTCGACCATCGCGATGCCAGCCGGGTCTTTGCGGGCGACCTCGTCCATCCAGGCGTCCTGCCGGTGAACTACGGCGGGATGGACGATTCGGTTCAATTCTTCGACTCGCGAAGCAATGCCCGGCGAACCAAATGCCGCCTGGGCAAGCCGCGGACGGTTCACGGTCCCGTCCGCATTGAGGATCCCGGGGCCGAAGTGGCGGAGGACCTCGTCGTAGACCGCCTGGCCGGGCTGCATCAGCTCATGAGCGATCTGGTCGGCGTGGATCAGGTGAGCGCCGAGCCGGACAAACATGTCGCCGACCACGGACTTTCCCGACGCGATACCGCCAGTTAAGCCGACCCTTAACATTCGGTGGCGGAGCGATCGAGCCCGCTGTTCATGGATGCCTCGCAACGTGCCATACGCATGGCTAACCGTTCTAAGCTTTCGAGAGCGTGGGCACATTGGCTCCCCGCCTGAGCTTCATGGCGCGCACGGTATTGGACATCAGCATGGCAATGGTCAGGGGGCCAACGCCGCCCGGCACAGGGGTAATCGCGCCGGCGATGTCCGCGACCTCAGGGTGAACGTCGCCCACCAGCGTCGAGCCCTTGGTCCGGAAGGTTTCTTCGCGCTTGGAATTGCCGGCGAAGAGGAGGTCAAACTCGGCACGGTCGGTCACCTTGTTCATGCCCACGTCAATGACAGTCGCGCCCGGCCGGACGAAGTCACGGGTAATCATCCCGGCCCGACCGATGGCTGCGACCAGGATATCGGCACGGCGGCACACGCCCGGCAGGTCCCGGGTTTTGGAGTGGCAGACGGTCACGGTGGCATTGTCGTTGAGCAACAACATGGCAATCGGTTTACCCACGATGTCGCTGCGGCCGACCACCACGGCCTCCCGTCCGGCGACGGGAATGCCGCTGCGCTTCAGAATTTCCATGATGCCCGCCGGTGTACACGGAACCAGCCCAGGGCGCTGGGTCGAGAGGAAGCCGACGTTCATGGGGTGAAACCCGTCGACATCCTTGGCCGGATCGACAGCCATGAGGACGGCTTTCGCATCCGCCTGCCGAGGGAGCGGCAGTTGTACCAGAATGCCGTCGATATCGTCGCGGCGGTTGAGGTCGTCGACTAACTCCAGCAGTTCATCAGTCGAGACGGCTTCCGGGGGCGTCAGCTTTTCGCTGTAAATGCCAACTTCCTCGCAACTTTTTACCTTGCCGCGAACATAGATTTCGGAAGCCGGATTGTGCCCGGCAAGAACAACGGCTAAACCCGGGCGCAGCCCCATCGTGGATAGAGCCTTGACGTCTGCCGAAACCTCGGCACGAATCTCGGAAGCGATCTTGTTACCGTCCAGGATGATGGCAGCCATAATCCTCGCTTGTAGTGGGAATGAGACTTTATCTTAAACCGTCTCCGATCGGTGAGTTTCAAATTTCACTTTGCGCGGGGTCAGGTCAGCTTTGCGAAATGTCAGACTCTATCGGGAAGCAAATCGGGATTCGAGACTCGAAATTATCTTGCGACATTGGTTGGGCCGGTATGCCCGGGGGTAAAATGCGCTCATGATCGACCGAGACCTATTGCGAATCCTGGTATGCCCAGCGTGCAAGAAGCCGCTGGTGTGGAGGCAAGAGCCAGAGAGTCTGAAGTGCTCGCAGTGTCACCGGGTCTATCCGGTTCGGAACAATATCCCGGTCCTGCTGATCGATGAGGCGGTGACAGAACCCTCGTAAGTGCGCGCGCGTCTCAACCACAGGGTGCGAGGCTTGGCTCTTTTCGTCCCAAACTGACGCAGAAGGTCAGCAGAGGGGAGCGTCTCGCGGTAACGCATCCCTCGATTACCCTACTGCCGACCGCTTGGAACTTGCATGTTTCGAGTGTCTTAGGTGAACCCCGACCCAGTTCTCAGGTCTTTTTCCTGGATACCCCGGGTTGCGGCATGCTAATTGCATGCAACGTAGACGGCTGCCGATGAGTCTAATTGACAAGGAACGAAATTGGTCGGAGGTGATGACGGCCATGAAAGAGCAATTCACGGTGACGGAGTTGACGGCTTTACGAAACGATCTCCTGCAAAGCAGCATGATCGATTCGCGTGAAGCCGCTGAACTGCTTCAAGTTTTTCTAATGGGACGGGGGTACGGGGTGTCCCCCGAGGCAGCCATGGATGCCGCTGGCCGGGTGGAAATGGCCGGCTGCGCATTGCCGGTTCTTCAATATGAACTGGAAAACCTGGCTATGGTCATGTAATCGCAGTCAAAAGCGACTGCATAGACGCTCCGAGCGAATCGGAGCCCAAACAAAAAAGTTAACGATGGGCAGTCTGGTTGGGACGTAATGTTCCTTGCCAGGCAAGCCCAAAGGCAAAGAGCCGGGTCAACCAGCCCGGCTTTATTGTTGCCCGCAATTCCGGTTGACGGCCGCGCCCTCCTTCGCACAGCATTCTGCTATGCCTTCCCGAAAGAAAGCCGCGAGAACCAAGCGAGCGGCTACGGCGGCTACGTCTGAGCCGTCCGCGAGCCGACCGTACATGCCCGGATATGGGCTGCCCACGCAAACCAAGGGCATGCTGCCGTGGAAGTGGGCAGAGGACAAACTGACGCGCTCAAGGAACTATTTTCTGGCGACTACCCGGCCTGACGGGTCGCCGCACGTCATGCCGATATGGGGCATCTGGGTGGACTCGGAATTTTATTTCAGCACCGGTCGGCAGTCGAGAAAAGGACGGAATCTGGCGGTGAATCCTCATTGCGTGGTTTGCACGGATCGCGCCGAAGCAGCCGCGGTCGTGGAAGGGATCGCCCAGGAAGTCACGGACATGGCGCGAGTCAAAAGTCTCGACGAGGCCTATCACCGAAAATACAAGCCCTGGCACCTGGACCCAAAACTTGGCCAGGTATTCGTGGTGCGTCCCAAAGTTGTATTCGGGTTATACGAGGAGAAGTTTGTCGAGTCGGCGACGAGATGGACGTTCAGCGAGTAAACCAGTTATACGAATACAACTTTGGGCTTACTCGTAGCGGAGACTTTCCACGGGATCGAGTTGCGCGGCGCGCGTTGCGGGAACGGTGCCGAAAATCACTCCCACCAGCGAAGACACGATGATGGCGATAATCGCCGACAGGCCGGAGACCGGCAACCGATACTGGGTGAAGAAGCGTACCGAGAACGGGATCGCCAGGCCGATGATGATTCCCACGATTCCACCGATCAGGGAAATGAGCACCGCCTCCGACATAAACTGGAAGCGGATTTCTCGGTTGGTGGCGCCGATGGCCTTACGGATGCCGATCTCGCGAATGCGCGAGCTGACCGTCGCCAGCATGATATTCATGATGCCGATGCCGCTGACTAACAACGTGATGGCCGCGACCAGCATAAGGACGACAGTGAGAGCGCTGGCAGTTTTCTCCGCGACAGCCACCAATTGCGTGAGATTGTCGACGTTGTAGACGGACTCGGGCCGGTGCCGCGATTGAATGATCTGCTTGATCTCGCGGGTTGCGGGCAGCACGTCATTGGGGGTGGCCACCGAGAAGTAGATTTGCTTCACTTCGTTGTTGCCGGTGAAATAGCGGCTCACCGTCAAGGGGATCAACATGGTGTTGTCCTGCACCTCGGACTGACCGAATGTTTCCACCCCTTCTTTAAAAGTGCCGATCACGGTAAATGGCAGGTCGCTGAGCTTGATGACTTTTCCAATCGCATCCTGGGGATCGGTATAGAGTTTGCGGGCCAGCTTTTCCGTAATCACGCCGACCTTGTTTCGCGCCTGCGCGTCCTGCTCATCGAAGAAGCGCCCGGAGACGACCACCAGGTTTCGCACTTTGCGGTAATCGGGATAGGTGCCCAAGACCAGGATGTCCTGCTCCTTGCCGTTTCCCACGCTGATGCGGTCATTCAACTGTACGAAGGGCGAAGCCGCCACTACGCTGGGAACGCGCTCGCGAACCGCGTTCATATCATCCACGGTGAGGGGATCGGGAGCGACCGCCGTGATGCGTTGCGCACCGCCGGAATAGTCCACATAAATCAGGTTCGCGCCAATCGCCTGGATCTGGTTCAAGACGTACTGGCGACCCGTCATTCCCACGGTGACGACCAGAATCAGGGAGGCGGTACCGATCACCATGCCGAGCGCGGTCAAGGCAAAGCGCACCTTGTTGCTGCAGAAGGTGTCATAGGCGAAATTCAGCATCTCGTCTAACGCCAGCTGCCGGCGCCGCAAACGGTTGGAAGTGGCAATTGCCATAGAGATGGTTGCTACTGTTACTAGAGATGGTTGCTACTGTTAGATGCTACGCGGGCCAGCCGGGAGGCGCAAACCTTGCGGGCCCGGGACTGTAGAGCGGACAAGAGACTAATGTCTAGCGGAAAGAACGGAGATGGTAAGCTTTTGCAAGAGATAAATCGCATAATCCGTACCCGCGAATCAGGTACACAGGTATTTTGAACATCCGCAAAATCTTTTTCCTTCTGCTACTCACGATTGGCGCGCTGCTGGTGCACGGCTACCATCCCTATGCTGAAGATGCGGAGATTTACTTGCCGGGGATCGAGAAGATTCTGCATCCGCAGCTCTTCCCTTTCGGTTCGCAATTCTTTCTTGCTCACGCGCATCTCACGTTTTTCCCGAACCTGATCGCGGCATCGGTGCGGCTGACACATCTTTCTTTGCCCTGGGCGCTTTTTCTCTGGCATGTGGCGTCCATATTTCTGTTCCTGCTCGCCTGCTGGAAGCTCACCGCACTCTGCTTTACGGATACGTGGGCGCGGTGGGCCGCGGTGGGATTGATCGCGGCACTTTTTACTTTGCCGATCGCAGGCACGGCGCTGTACGTGATGGACCAATATTTGAATCCGCGAAACCTTACCGCCTTTGCGGGGATCTTCGCGATCGTAAAGGTGCTGCAGCGGAACTATGTTCAGGCGGCGTTGTTCCTGGTGCTGGCCGCGCTGATTCATCCGCTCATGCCGATGTTCGTGCTTCTGTTCAGCGCAATCTTGGTGGCGGTTGAACACTGCATGGCGGATGCAAGGCCAGCCGCTCTTCCGATGATGGCAGCCGCGCTCCTGCCGTTCGGGATAGGGGCCGCGTCACCTGCCTATCACCAGGTCGCGCTCCTGCATCACAACCATTACCTGTTTGAGTGGGCATGGTACGAGTGGGTGGGTGCGCTAGCACCAATCGCGATCCTGTGGTGGTTCAGCCGGATCGCAAAGTCGCGCGGCCTGAGTCAGGTGGATGTGCTCTGCCGGGCGGCAATCGTGTTCGAGGTGATCAACGTTGCCGGCGCGCTGGTGCTTTCGACGCCGCCGTTCGAGATGCTCGCACGCCTGCAGCCCATGCGCAGCTTGTACCTGGTGTACATCGTCATGCTGTTGCTGGGCGGCGCATTCCTGGGAGAGTACCTGCTGAAAACACGTGTGTGGCGATGGCTGGTGCTGTTCGGGCTGCTTTGTGGCGGCATGTTTTACGCGCAACGCCAGCTGTTTCCGGCCAGTGCGCACGTGGAATGGCCATGGACGGCGTCGAAGAACAAGTGGGTACAGGCATTTGAGTGGATCCGGAAGAATACGCCCCCTGAGGCCATCTTTGCTCTCGATCCTCATCACATGCAGATTGCCGGGGAGGATGAGAATGGCTTCCGCGCGGTGGCCGAACGGAGCATGCTGGCGGACGATGTGAAGGACAGCGGCGCCGTGACCATGTTCCCGCCCAACGCCGAAGAGTGGTTGCGCGAGACGCATGCGCAGAAGGGCTGGAACACATTTCAGCAGCCGGATTTCGAGCGCTTGCAACGGGACTTCAACGTGAGTTGGGTGGTGCTGCAGCAGCCCGGCGTTTCAGGACTGGATTGTCCCTATCACAATGATGCCGTGCAGGTCTGCCGCCTGAATTAGCGGTAGTGTCACACGCGTCCCGTTTTGATGCGATAGTCAGGTCGTTTGAACGCAACTTCCCCAAAAGCTTAGCTGGAAACAGCTGCACAGGACAAAGCGGGCTTGTTTCTGTGCGTTCTACTGGTGCGTGAATCGCGCCATGGGTGCGCCATCTGGAGCAAAGCGTGATACACTCTCGCGCATTCGCTTCTGCGCGCGCCTGCGCGCTGCTTAATTCCCCAGGAGGTTTCCAATGCAGCAAGTTCACCGCTCCGTGCGGTTGTTGTCTGTGACGGCTTTTTTGATTGCTCTGTGCGTCCCTTCGGCTTTCACACAAGATCGTTTTGCGTCGCCGGCGCTCAGGTGGCTGCAGGTGAATACGGCGCAGTCGCCCTCAGCGCGTAGCGCTCCCGCTATGGCTTACGATCCGGTGAGCAAGAAAATTGTAATGTTCGGTGGATGGGATGGAACCAAGTACCCCACCGATACCTGGACGTTCGACGGCAGCCATTGGCAACAGGTGAAGACGGCGGTGTCGCCCGCCGGCCGCGCCGGCGCGACCATGGCTTACGACGCCCCCAGCCGCAAGCTGGTGATGTTCGGTGGATTTGACGGCAACAATTATCGCGGCGACACCTGGGTTTGGGACGGAGTCTCGATGCGCTGGGTGCAGGCGCACCCAACACAGTTGCCGACTGCGGTCACCGGTCCGCAATTGTTCGGGGATCCGAAGAATGGGCACGCGGATCTGTTCGGCGGTTACGCGCCGCCTTTTTATCGCACCCAGATGTTTCAGTGGACGGGCTCAGACTGGTTAGCGCTGAATCCGCCGACCACGCCTACGGCGCGTTCCGGCGCAGTCGTCGGCCTCAATCCCGCTATTCACCAGGTTGTGCTGTTCTCCGGCCTATCGGAGTTGAACGTGTACAACACCTGGACGTGGGACGGCACGAATTGGACCGAGGAATCTCCTTCCAGCCAGCCGCCCTCTCGTTACGATGCCGCAGGAGCTTATGAACCGCATCTTGGAGGCGTGGTCGCCTTCGGTGGCGGCGAAGGCGGCGTCGACATGAGCGATAGCTGGGAATGGAATGGTAGCGACTGGGTGCTGCTGCAACCGTTACAGTCCCCACCGCCTCGCGAATCGTTCGGGATGGCATACGATTTCGCGCTGCACCACGTGGTGATCTTCGGCGGGCAATTTGGAAACAGCTTGCTGAACGATACCTGGGTGCTCGCCCCCGCACCGTAGAGAGGATATTCGGCTGATCGGGCCGGCTTTCGCCTGGGCCGGCCTTGGCTTTTTCAAGTTCCGCGAAAGCGAGGGAATTTTAGATCTCTGCGGTAACCGTCAGCGCGACTTCGCGTTCCCTCGGTCCATCGAGTTCGACCAGAACCACACGTTGCCACGTTCCCAAAACCGCCGCGCCACGGTCCACAGGCACCGCGACCGAAGTGCCGATGAGCGCCGACAGAATATGATCGGGCACGTGCTCCGGATTATGCGGATGGCGGTAGTGCAGCTTGGGAATGATGTGCTCGAAAGCATCGAGCATGTCGAGATCGGTCCCGGGATCCAGGTCGGCAGTCGTTAGCGCCGCGGTCGTGTGCAACACCGAGAGATGGCAGATTCCGGATGCGCCAGAGTATTTCCCCTTCAGCAATTCTTCGACGTTATCGGTAATGTCGACAATCTGCCGCTTCCTCTGTGTTTTGATTTTAATGCGCTGCATAAGCCACCGCTCCGGTCATGACTCGCGACCCAAGCTGGAGGGCACCGGGTGTTTCGCCTCGTACGCCGCGATCTCAGGTTCGTGCTGAAGAGTAAGGCCAATGTCATCCAGCCCGTTCAGCAGGCAATGGCGGGAGAACTCGTCCATTTGGAAATCCGCAGACAATCCACGAGCATCGTGCACCCTTTGCTTTTCCAGATCGATCGTGAGTTGGTAACCTTCTTCCGCCTGCGCACGCCGCATGATCTCGCTCACCTGCTGCTCCGGCAAGGCGACCGGCAGAAAGCCGTTCTTCACACTGTTGTTGGCGAAAATATCGGCGAAGGAGGGCGCGATTACGGCGCGAAATCCAAAGTCGGACAACGCCCATACCGCGTGTTCACGTGACGAGCCGCAGCCGAAATTCTTGCCCGCGACCAGGATGCTCGCGCCTTCAAAGCGCGCCTGGTGCAGGACGAAAGATGAATCCTTCCGCCCATCCTGTGTGTGCCGCCAGTCGTGGAAGACGAATTCCCCGAACCCGGTGCGCTCGATGCGCTTCAGAAACTGCTTGGGAATGATCTGATCGGTGTCAACATTCTGGCGATCCAACGGCACGACTTTCCCGGTGTGAAGACGAAACGGTTTCACGACTGCCTCCTCACCGTCGAAGCCAGGGGTGCGGCTTTACTCATAAATTTCCAGTTGCGCACGTCGGTAAAGTGCCCGGCAATCGCCGCGGCGGCGGCCATCATGGGACTGACCAGGTGAGTGCGGCCGCCCCGTCCTTGCCGTCCTTCGAAGTTGCGGTTGCTGGTAGAGGCGCAACGCTCGCCCGGTTGCAGGATATCGGGGTTCATTCCCAGGCACATGGAACAACCCGACTCGCGCCACTCGAAACCGGCCTCGCGGAATATCTGGTCCAGTCCCTCCTGCTCTGCCGCGCGCTTCACCGCTTGCGATCCGGGCACCACCATCGCGCGCACTTTCGCGTGGACCCGGTAGCCTTCCACCACCTGGGCTGCCGCGCGCAGATCTTCCAGGCGCGAGTTGGTGCAGGAACCGATGAAGACGCGATCGATCGCGATTTCCTCGATCGGCTTGCCGGCCTCCAGGCCCATGTAGCTCAGCGCATGTTCGGCCATCCGCCGCTCCGATTCGTTGCTCCAGTTCCTTAGCTCCGGAACCCGCGATGTGACGGGAACCACCATCCCTGGATTCGTGCCCCAGGTGACAAAAGGCGCGAGTTGGCCAGCATCAACTTCGATGACCTTGTCGTAGACCGCTCCCGCGTCGGAGGGCAGCGTGCGCCAGTACGCGACCGACTTCTCCCATTCTCCATTTTTCGGCGCGAACCTGCGGCCTTTCACGTAGTCGAACGTAGTCTCGTCGGGAGCTACCATCCCGGCGCGCGCACCGGCTTCGATGCTCATGTTGCACAGCGTCATGCGCCCTTCCATGGACAGTCCGCGTACCACCTCGCCCGCGAACTCGATGACATAGCCGGTCGCGCCATCGGTCCCGATCTGTCCGATGATGCCGAGCGCAAGATCTTTCGCTGCAACCCCCGTCGGCAATGCCCCGCGAACCTCGACCTTCATGGTTTTCGGCTTGCGCTGGGGCAGACACTGCGTAGCCAGAACGTGCTCCACCTCCGAGGTGCCGATGCCGAATGCCAGCGCTCCGAAAGCGCCGTGCGTGCTGGTATGGCTGTCACCGCAAACGATGGTCATACCCGGCTGCGTGATGCCCAGTTCGGGGCCGATCACATGAACAATACCCTGATCGGGCGAGTCCATGTCGAACAGCCGAACCCCAAATTCCCGGCAATTGTTCTGCAACGCTTCGATCTGTTTGGCGGCAATCGGATCGGCAATGGGCGTGCCGCGCGGCGTCGTCGGAATGTTGTGATCGACGGTGGCAATGGTGCGCAGCGGTTGCCGTAGCTTGCGTCCGGCGGCGCGCAGGCCATCGAACGCCTGCGGCGACGTCACCTCGTGGACCAGGTGCATATCAATGTAGAGGACCGGAGCACGTCCTGCGGGCTGGGTGACGGTATGCGCGTCCCAAATCTTCTGGAATAAAGTTTTTGCTTCAGCCATGATTGTGGTCTGTTAAATTCGGCCCGGAAACTCTCGTTCCGGGATTTGGTTCGGGAATTGATTTATTTAGTTTATCAACACGCGGGAACGCTGGCTCATACCGCGGCCACGCTTCGTTCCAGCGTCTTAAGCTGCCAGTCACCGATGTAGAGGCCCAGCATGACAACACCGGCGATCAGCGGCACTGCCAGGCCGGACCTGAGGCTGCCGAATTGCGTGGAACAATATCCGACCAGCCACGGCATGCTGGCGCCGCCGAGATTTCCCAGCGCGAACATCAGCGATCCTACCCGCGTAGACTGCGCGCCGAATTTCTGGGACAGCATAGAAATGGTAATGGGGTAGACAGCCGATAAGCCCAGCCCGGCTACGGCCGCTCCCGCCATGACCGCTCCGACCGTGTGAGCAAATAGCAGTGACGCGACTCCCAATGTTGCGGTGAGCAGTCCGGCCCGCGCCAGCATGATCTCGTCGATGTCGCGGAGCAGCAAAGGCGCTATGCCGCGTCCGAACAATAACGCGCCGTAGAAACACGACGGTGTCATGACCCACAAGACTCCGCCGCCCGTACTGATTCGCTCTGCGAAAGAGGCCAGCCAGCCGCCGACAGCATTCTCGGTTCCCACGTAGAGCAGGAACAGGGATCCGAGAATCAGGATGTAGCGGTTCGCCCAGTTCACCGGCGATCGAGCACCCCCGGGTTGCGGCGCACTCGCAGCCTGTTCTGGCATGGAGATGCCCATGATCAACAGCGAGACCGCTACGATCAATCCGCCAAGTGAATAGAGGAACCACAACGTGTGGTGCCCGCGATTGTATGCCGCCAAAAGGAATGGGCACGCGACCGCGCCCACGCTCCAGGAAAAGTTCAACAGGTTCAGGGCGGCGCCGCGCCCCACCGGATGGACTGCTGCCACCGCCAGGTTGCAGGCTGGAATCGTGAGCCCCAACCCGAAGCCGTAGAAAACCACGCATGCCAGCCCCAGCAGCCAGGGGCTGAGGGGCAGGACGGCCACCCCCGCGGCCATCATGAGCAGTCCCGCGATAATGGCTACGCGGTAACCAAACCGGGCGACGACGAATGCAGAGAGCGCGACGCCCAGCATGGATCCGGCAAACTGCGCGGTAAACAGGTAACCCGCTTGCGCATCGTTCAACAGCCATCGCGCGGCAAGCGACGGCAGCAGGGGTCCCAGGAGCACCGTAACGATGCCGGTCGGCACAAAAGCCGCATGTGCCGCAAAGGTCAGTGCACCGGGCTTGGCTGCTGGCGCGTGCTCCATATCGTGAATACCGGCTGCAAATGTCCTGGAAGATGAACTCGGGACGTCGGCGCCCATGCGCCGACCAGCTACTGCTTTCCCGTGGGCTTCGCGTCACGCGATGGCGCCCGCTTCTCTGTTCCGCTCCTGCTCGAAATATACCGATCGGTGCATTTCCACGTTCCGTCCTGGTTTTGCCAGACGTCTACGACGAAATCGTTCTGCTCTTGTGTCCGGCCGTTCGCCTCGTATTTGCGATCGAGGATGAAACTCGCGATTGCCGCCTCGTCGCTGATGCCTCGCACTGCCATCTGACTAACCTGGAATGACGTGAGGGGACGCGCGAGTGCTTGCTTCTGCCACTCTTCGCGGGGAAGGGGGACGCCCGGAGAATCCGCCGCCCAGACCTCGAAATCATCACCCAGTAAGCGGTCGAGAGCTGCCTGGTCCTTCTGCTGGAGCGCATTCAGCCATTGCGTCTCCAGATCGGAAAAGAGCGTCACCAGGCGAGTTGTGGTGACCACCCGGCCGGGAGAAGTTTTCGCCTGAGGGGTTTGCCCCGCAGCGTTGGGAACAAGCGCACAGAGCAACACAATCGCCGCAGCCATCCTCCTCATACAAGCTCCAGTCTTTGGAATGTCTGATTATAAGAACGAATGGCAGGGTCGTGGGATGTTCCATGAAATTCTGTAATGAGTGTCACAGCCGCAGAAAAAAGCCGTCCGGCGGTGCCGGACGGCTTCGCTAAGACTTTCGTTGTTACTTGTTGTAGAACGTCCCACCCTTGAATTGATCGCAGCCGCCCCCGCGTGCATTCTCCCAATTCATCTGGATCAGCCAATTGTGGCCGCCCAGGGTTTGGTTGTACCCGCCGCTGCCGATGCTGCCGGTGGTGGGTCCGAATTTCCACGCGCACTTGTCGGCATTTTCATTGCCGCTGCCGTCATACCACGCGTTGAGATCGGGATCAGAAATAGCCTCCTCACTCTCGTGCGCCATGATGGACGCCATGCCATCCGCGCCGCTGTCACCGTTCGGGCTGACAGTCTGGGCTTCGCACGCGTTCGGACAACGATCCGGGTTGCCGACAAATGAATACTTGATGTCCGCGCCGGAGATGGTTGCGCTCGTATGCCAACCGCAATAGACGCTGCAGAAGCCGGAACTTTCCCTCACGTCTGACGAGGTCAGCACGAAGTAAATTCCATTGGTGTCTTTGGGTAGCGCGCCGCTGCTGATCGCACTGCTTACCACGCTCTGCACGGCGCTATCACTCAGTCGCGTACCTTTGCTGTAATTGTTAGTGGTAGATCCGGCCAGGGTCAGCAGGCCGCTCACGTTGTGGGAGTTATCGCCGTAGGTGGAGTTGATCATCTCGTATCCGGAGCCGCCCAGTCCGCCGGACCCGTAAAGCGAATTAAGCAGGTTGACCGTGGTCTGGCTGTCCGACTTGTGGCTTCCATTCGTCCAATTTCCGTACCAGATGAAGTAGACATTCACGGTGTTAGGCATGACCGGCCCGCCGTGGTAGTTGATCCCGTTGCCCGTCACCACGGTGTCGCCGGGCGACTGAATCGCCGGCCCTTGTCCAGGAACCTCGACGCCCCAACCTTTCCCGCTCGGCACCATGTGGGTCGCGTTTTTCGTGATTTGCCCGTTCGTGTAAACCAGGCAGCCAAGTACTACGGTCGCGGTCAACAACAGTCTGCGCATGTTTCCTCCAAAGGAGATTTATTCCCCACCCAATTACCGAACCAGTGTTGCAGGCGAACAGCGGCGGTTTGTTTTATGTGAAGTCTCTGGCGTAACAGCTACTTACGCCAATGGGCGGAAAGATTAGTATGACTTTCAGTCAACGGTCAATAGGGGAATTCCTTATCGGCACAAAATATTCGTACAGCCTGACGCGCGCATTCTTCGTGTGCGCTGCAGGACATTTGCGTCGTGGTGCGCGGTTTTCTTCCCGCGAAGCTCCACGTTATGATGAGTCTTTTGTCTCCATTCAAGAATGATTAATGGCAAACGCATCGCGGTCGTTCTGCCCGCATACAACGCGGAGAAGACCTTGGAAGCTACTGTCCGGGAACTTCCCGACCTCGTCGACATTCGCATCCTGGTGGATGATTACAGCCACGACCGCACTGTGGACATCGCTCGCCGGCTTGGCCTGCGCGTGTTTGTCCACGACAGGAATTACGGCTATGGCCGCAACCAGCAGACCTGTTACCGCGAGGCCCTGGCCGAGGGCGCGGATATCGTCATCATGGTGCATCCCGACTACCAGTACACGCCCCTGCTGGTCACCGCCATGGCGAGCATGATCGCCTACGGAATCTACGATGTGGTGCTGGGCTCGCGCATTATCGGCGGCACCGCGCTGCGTGGAGGCATGCCGCGTTACAAGTACATGTTCAACCGCTTGCTCACCGCCTTCGAAAATCTGTTCCTCGGAGTCAAGCTTTCCGAGTACCACACCGGCTATCGGGCGTTCAGCCGCGCAGTGTTGACCGAGCTGCCATTGCTCGAAAACTCCGATGACTTCGTCTTCGATAACCAGATGCTGGCGCAGTGCGTCTTTTTTGGTTTCAGAATCGGAGAAGTTTCGTGCCCGACCAAATATTTCAAGGAAGCGTCATCTATCAACTTCCGCCGCAGCGTGACGTATGGACTGGGAGTGCTGGCGACCACTCTGGAGTTTGCGTTGCATAAGTGGGGAGTGCTGCGGTCGGCCCGCTTCAGCCCCCAAGGCCGGAAGCTCGACGCCGAGTCTTATGCGGGTGCCGTTGGCCGCAGCACACCGTAGAAAATCTCAGCGTGAGGGAGATTTCCCGCTAAGTTCACCGGTGGATGTTTTGTTGCGGCATGAGTACTGCCCAACCGGGTTTGCTGTAGCGCAAAGAAGGCAGGCCTGTCGGTTACAATCCCACTTCGAACGTTTCCCATGCGCAAGGCCGTGATTCTCTACAATCCCCTGTCCGGAGGACGCCGGGACCGCCGTCTGTCAGACGTGGACGCCGCATTAGCGGTGTTGCGCGCCTCGCATGTGGAAGCTGAGGCTGAAGAAACTCGTCCCAATGGCGCCGCCGCCGAACAGGCGCGAATGGCCATGGCCCGGGGATGCGACGCCATCCTGGCCTGCGGCGGGGATGGCACAGTGCATGATGTGTTGCAGGGCATGATGGGTAGCGAAGCCGCGCTGGGCATCATTCCGCTCGGCACGGCGAATGCGCTGGCGCACGACCTGCAAATTCCCCGGGATCCGGCTTCCGCGACGCTGGCGGCGGTCGAAGCTAAACCGCGGCGCATCACCGTGGGGCGAGTCGGCTATCTGGACTTTCACGGCAAATCCGTCACACGGCATTTCATCGTCGCCGCCGGAATCGGCGTCGACGCCCATCTTTTTTACAAGTTGAATGTTGGCGTGAAACAGCGGCTCGGGATGCTGTCGTATTACGCCAAAGCGACGCATCTCTGGCTCACGCATCCGCTGAAACGCTTTATCACCGAATACCAGGAGAGCGGCGGCAAGGAACCCAAGCGCGCCATTGTTTCGGAACTGCTGGCCGTGCGCATTCGCTACTTCGGCGGTATTCTGCAGGAGCTCGCGCCCGGGGCCTCACTGGACCGCCACGACATGCGGCTGGTGATCTTTCGCACTACAAGCCGGCTCGCCTACCTGCTGTATATCGTTCGCGGGCTGCTCGGTGAACGCTTTCCCGTACCCGGCATTGACCTGGTCAACGGCGAAAAGGTGACGTGCCACTATCTCTCTACCTCCACACCGAAGAACGGCAATCCGAAGTCGAACCCCAGGATTTACGTGGAAGTGGATGGTGAACTGGTGGGCACGCTTCCGGCAGAAATAACCATCGCGCCCGAAGCCGTGAACTTGCTCGTGCCGTCATCGCAAGCTGGGAAGCACACGACATCAGAACCCTGACTGCGAGGGACCGCGCACAACACACCGCGAATGCGGGCTTGCGGCCATCGCGCCCGGACGGAAACTGCAACTTGAGCCCTGCACCTTGCATCCATTTTGATTCGCTTTCGACTTCACCTCATCTATGCTCAAGTAAGGATCGCCGCAAGCTTTGGAGCCTATCACTCATTTTTTAACCGGCGCCTGCATGGGACGCGCCGGCCTGAACCGCAAGACCGCACTCGCCACCGCCACCGTCACGTTGGCCGCGGAAGCACCCGACATCGACGTGCTGGGCGAATTCCGCAACTCGGTATTTGGTTTTGAGCATCACCGGGGTTTTACGCATTCCTTTCTGGGCCTGGTGCCAGTCTGCGCGCTGGTGATTGGGATCATGTATGCCATATGGCGATTGCGTGGGCGCAAACTCAAGGATCCGAAGCTGCCGCCGCGCTGGGGACTGCTCTTCTTCTACGCCTACCTGGCGGGTCTCAGCCACATTCTCCTGGACTACACGAACAGCTACGGCGTGCGTCCGTTCTGGCCCTTTTACGAGCGCTGGTTTTCCTGGGACATCATGTTCATCATCGAGCCGGTACTCTATGCATTGCTGCTGGCGGGACTGCTGTTGCCCGGGTTGTCCTCGCTCATCAATGAAGAGATCGGAGCGCGACGCAAAGGCCCGCAAGGACGCCTGGCGGCAACCGTGGCGTTGATCGGAGTCGTGGCCTTCTGGGGCGTGCGCGATTACGAGCACCGTCGAGCGGTGAATGCGCTGCGCGCTCGCACCTATGAAGGGCAGGACCCGCTGCGGGTTTCGGCATATTCGGTATGGGGCAATCCGTTTGAATGGAACGGTGTGGTTGAAACGGCGGGATTTTTCGCGCTGATGCATGTCAACTCGGCGAGTCCCGAGGTCGACCCCGATGATCGCATGCAGATTCGCTACAAGCCGGCGGAAACGGCGGTCACGCTGGCCGCGAAGAAATCCAATCTTGGCCGCATTTACCTGGATTGGGCTGCGTACCCCGTCACCGAGTCACAACCGCTGGATTCCGCGGAAACTGGATATCGCGTGCGCTTCTACGATTTGCGCTACCAGGACGTGAGTCACAGCATTGGCCGGTCATTGGGAGCGAGCGTGATTCTCGATGACAAGCTCAACGTCGTGGCGGAGGGGTTTGGCACGCGCATATTCCGAGTTGGGCCGCGACAAAGCGCCACGTCCGGTGACGCCCCGCGGCTGCTCCCTGGACGCGCGGCTCGCTTGACGTTGCCGCGCTCACGCGCCACAATCATAAACGACTGAACGAGGTGATCATGCTGGCCTATATTCTCGTGCTATGCGCTGTTGCGGTACGGTTCCTTCCTCATCCGTGGTCCTTTACTCCCATTGTGGCGGCACTCCTGTTCTTCGGTGCGAGAGGCCCGCGCAAGCACTGGTGGGCGCCGCTAGTGCTGCTCGCAGTGGCTGACGTCATTCTCACCAAGTTCAACTACGCTTACATCATTACCTGGGACCAATTTGTCACCTGGGGCTGGTACGCGGCGGTGCTGTGGTTAGGTACGCGCCTGGGACGGCAGCCGAAAATGCTGTACGTGATCGTCTCCGCGTTGGCCAGCTCGGTTTCGTTTTTCCTAATCAGCAACTTCACAACATGGGCGGCGTGGACAGACATGTACCCGCGCACCTGGGCCGGGCTGATGACGTGTTACGCCGCGGGAATTCCCTTCTTCCGCCGCGCCCTGGAAGGCGATCTGGTATTTACGGTGGCCGCCTTCGCGGCGCCGCTGGCCATCCAGGCGGTTTCGCATGCGATGGAGAACACAGGGGACCACGGCGCAGCCGCGTAAGCGACGCACGCCTTACTCCTACAGCGGTATGTTCCCGTGCTTTTTCGGCGGGTTCTTGTCGCGCTTGGTTTCGAGCATTTCCAGCGCCTGGATCAGTTTCTTTCGGGTTTCCCGCGGCTGGATGACCGCGTCCACAAAGCCACGATCGGCGGCCACATACGGGTTCGCAAAACGTTCGCGGAACTCTTCGATTTTGCGCTGCCGTACTTCTTCTTTATTCGTGGCGCGCTCCAACTCCCGCTTGTAGACGATGTCGACCGCGCCCTCCGGCCCCATCACCGCAATTTCCGCTGTCGGCCAGGCGTAGTTCACGTCGGTGCGAATGTGTTTCGATGCCATTACACAGTACGCGCCGCCATAGGCTTTGCGTGTGATCACCGTCACTTTGGGTACGGTAGCTTCAGCGAAGGCGAATAGCAGCTTGGCGCCGTGCTTGATGATGCCGCCGTACTCCTGGTTGGTACCCGGCAAAAAGCCGGGCACATCTTCAAAGGTCACCAGCGGTATGTTGAAGCAGTCACAGAAGCGCACGAAACGCGCGCCTTTCACGGAAGCGTTGATGTCCAGCGTCCCGGCCAGCATCGCCGGCTGGTTTGCCACTATGCCCACGGAGCGGCCATTCAGACGCGCGAATCCCACGACAATGTTTTTGGAGAAGAATTCCTGCACTTCGAAGAAGTAGCCATCGTCGATCACCGCGTGGATGATGTCCTTCATGTCATAAGGCTGATTGGATTGCGCGGGAACGATGCTATCGAGCGCAGGATCGGCGCGATCTACGGGATCGCTGCAGGCGCGTCGCGGCGCATCTTCCAGATTGTTGGAAGGCACGAAGCTCAGCAACTCGCGCACCATCGAAAGACACTCCGCGTCATCGTGCGCCAGGAAATGCGCGACTCCGGAGACTTCGTTATGGGTGGCCGCGCCGCCCAGTTGTTCCTTGGTGACATCTTCATGGGTCACCGTCTTGATGACATCGGGGCCGGTGATGAACATGTAGGAGGTCTTGTCAACCATCAGGATGAAATCGGTGATGGCGGGCGAATACACTGCGCCCCCGGCGCACGGGCCCATGATGGCTGAGATCTGCGGTACCACTCCGCTGTACAGGGTATTGCGAAGGAAAATATCGGCGTAGCCGGCCAGCGACATCACCCCTTCCTGGATGCGTGCCCCGCCGGAGTCATTCAGCCCGATGACGGGCGCGCCCATCTTCGCAGCCAGATCCATGATCTTGACAATCTTTCCGGCGTTGGCTTCGGAGAGCGAGCCGCCGAACACGGTGAAGTCCTGGGCAAAAACGAAGACGAGGCGTCCCTCGATGCGGCCATAACCCGTGATGAAGCCGTCGCCATAGTATTTCTGGTCGGACATTCCGAAATCGTTGCAGCGATGGGTGACCAGTTTGTCGGTTTCCTCGAAGCTGCCTTCGTCGAGCAGGAACGCGACCCGTTCGCGGGCCGACATCTTGCCTTCCTTGTGCTGCCGCTCACGACGCTGTGGGCCTCCGCCGGATTCGGCAAGTTGATCGCGCTTCTTCAGTTCTTCCAGTTTTTGTTCGAGATTCATGACGGGGAGATTATAACTGCGCGCTTTTCGCGCGGCCGTGTCCCAAGTCGCACGCGGCGGTGCAGGCCGGGTTAGCAGTCACTGTCGTTCCGCATTTGAAATCGCTGTCACGCCGCCTGGCGAGACACGGCAGGTGGCTCCTAGCATTTGCACGCGCTCGGACTCCATCCGAAGCAGTTGAAGACGGTGCAGGAAGAAGGCACACGGGTTTTGCCGGGATTCCCGAGACGTAAGCCGCAACCGTTGTGTACCCTCCGAACACCGCGAGAAGGCAAGCCTCCCGCTTTTTTTGGGCAAATTCTGACACTACGGTGGAATTCCACGTTCGCTTCGCGTGACGAGCTTTGGCCTCACTTGAAAGAGTTCCAACCCTCAGGCTGAATTCTTACCAACGAAACGTATACTGTGGCTTCATCTCCCGGAGGTCGCATGCTCTCTCGCCGTGATTTCTCGAAGATCGGTGCGCTTGCCGTTGCCGCGGGCGCAGCGCCAAATGCTCTGGCCCGGACGTCCCCAGAGTGCGCAACGTTGCCCGCTCCCATCGCAAAACTGAAATCTCGCCAGGGCGAAGCTCGTCCGATCACCACCGCAGAACGCAGCGCCCGCCAGGAAAAAGCTCGCCAGCTGATGCAGGCAAGCAATCTCGACGCGATTCTCCTGATGGAGGGCACTTCGCTCAATTACTTCAGCGGAATTCGCTGGTGGGGCGGGGAGCGCCTCTTCGCGATGGTGCTTCCGGCAAAAGGTCAGGCGTTCTATGTCTGCCCTGCTTTTGAGGAGGGACGCGCCCGCGAGCAGATCGCAAAATCTCCGGACCAGCAGCCCGATGTGCGCGTGTGGCAGGAAGACGACAGTCCTTATGAGAGCGTTGCGCAAGGTCTAAAAGACCGCGGCATTTCCACCGGACAGATCGGCATCGAGGAGACCGTGCACTTTGTTTTTGGCGACGGCATCGCCAACGCCGCGCCGCAGGTGAAACTCCTGAGCGCAACTCCGGTCACCGCGGGCTGCCGCATGGTCAAAAGCGATCATGAAGTCGAGTTGATGCGGCTGGCGGCGAAAGTTACGCTGGCCGCGTACGAAGCCACGTATCACAGCCTGAAGGAAGGCATGACCCAGCATCAGATTGAGGACCTGATCGAGGCTGCCCACCGCCAGCTTGGCTTCGAAGGCGATGCCGACGTGCAGGTTGGCGCATTTTCCGCCTTCCCGCACGGCTCGGTTACGCCGCAAGTCATTCACGAGGGCACGATTATCCTGATCGACGGCGGCTGCAGGGTCGAAGGATATTGTTCCGACATCACTCGTACGTTCGTGCTGGGCAAGGCCAGCGACAGGATGAAGCAGGTCTTCGACGTCGTGCACCGCGCGCAGAGTGCGGCGCTTGCCGCCGCCCATCCCGGATTGGAATGCGGCGCTGTCGATGCCGCTGCGCGGAAGGTCATCACTGATGCCGGTTACGGTCCCGACTACAAGTATTTCGCCCATCGGCTTGGACATGGCATGGGCATGGACGGTCACGAGTGGCCCTACCTGGTTCGCGGCAATCCGACGAAAATGGCGGCCAACATGACTTTCAGCGACGAGCCTGGCATTTACATTCGCGGCGAGTTCGGCGTCCGTCTTGAAGACGACATGCACATCACCGAGAACGGCGCGGAACTGTTCACCCGGCAAAGCCCGTCCCTCGAGCAGCCTTTCGCCGAAGCTTGATCTGGCAGTCCAATTTCATGACTTATGCACGTGTGCAGGCTTTCGCCGTGTTCAATCCCGCGTAGAATGGTTGAGGTATCTTTATTTCGCCTCGCGGACACACCGAGGCAATCACATAACGGAGAGGTGTTCTCATGCAGTCCGGCAATTATGAAAGCTCAGATAGCAACGTCGGAACCGCCGTCACTTTCTTGCTGATCGGTTTAGGGATCGGTGCCGCGGTGGCATTACTGCTGGCGCCGAAAACCGGCAAGCAGTTGCGCAAAGACCTGCGCCGCGGTTACGCAGACGCCGTCGACCGTTTCGAAGACTTAAAAGACGAAGCCAAGGACCGCTTTGATGAGGTGCTGGAGCGCGGTTCTGAGATTGCCGACACTCTGCGTGATAAAGCCGCGCCGCTGGGGAAAGCACTGCGGAAATCGTAATTCGCGTTGTGGCTTCCGGCTGCGCTTGCAAGAACAATTTCCTTCCGAATCTTGTTCTCAGTACAGCCGGAAGCTCACTTCCACATTGATCTGCACGGCAACGGGATGCCCATCCTTTAGAGCCGGATCGAAACGCCATTGGCGGACCGCTTCCAGCGCCTTCTCATCCAGGCCGAGTCCCAGCGTCCGCACGATGCGCATCTCCCGCGGTCGGCCATCCGGGCCCACCACCATCCACAGCACGACGGTGCCTTGATATTTTGCCTTGCGGGCTTCCTCGGAATATTCCGGATCGGGCGTGAACAAAGGCCTGGGCGCGCTTACGCCTCCTCCGACCTTGTAAGCCCCGCCGCCGATCCCGCCGCCCCATCCCGGCCCGACCCCGGGACCCCGGCCCGAGCCCACGCCGCCGCCGCTGCCACTGCCGATGCCGCCGCCCGATCCGGTTCCGTTCGAGGCCGGGCCCAAGATCGTTGAAAACGGATCTCCCATTTGGCCGGTTTGCGGCAGTTGAAGCGATGGTGGGCCGACGACGGTGGGATCCGCGACAAGCTTGGGATCCGGATTGCGAACCACGATGGCAGGTGGAGTAATTTGCTCGGCGGCGAATTTCGGCGCTGCGCCTTTCGAGGCAGCGAACTTGTCGCGATCGCCGCCACCACCGCCGCCACCGGCTTGCGTCTTCGATGCCGGCAAGGTGTACGGGCTCACGTCGGTGACCAGAGCAACCACTTGTTTCTTGATTTCCTGGCGATGCTGCACAACCCAATTCCCGGACCAGACCACCACACCGACGATGACAAGGTCCAGCAGGTAAGAAAAGACGAAGATACTCGGGCGGGCTCTGTACGTCCCATCACCTTCGCCCATAAGGGTGGGCAAAAAAGTCGGTTCCGGGACCGCAGAACCGGGTGCCGCAGGCGGAGGAGTCTGCGCCACTGACATGGATTTCCGGCTCAGGTCAAAGTATATGCCTCGCGGCAACGCGGGGACACCTATTTTTGCTAGTGAAACAGCGCAGCGAAGAAGCCTTTGATGTGTCCAAAGAAACCGCGATGGGTCGGTCGCGCCGCTGTCTTTCGCGGAGGCAGGGCACGCGGTGCGGGCGCAGTCGGTGGAAGCACGACCGTGGGAAGCGAATAGTGCCACACCACGGTTCTTGCCGGGAGTAACTTTGCATCCTGCATCGGCGCCGACGGCGGTGCGGCATCGGAGGCGCGGAACACGAGCGGCGCTTCTACGCTGACATGGACATCGTTGCTGTTCGAAGGCGGCAGCGGAACACTGCTTTGCGGCAATACCGATATTTCCAGCGGGGAGCCCTGCCCGTCTGCTCCGGCAGGCAGGTTGGTGACGGAGCCTGCGGCCGGACCGGCTGTTTTCGCGGGCGAGATTGCAACTTCGTTCTGTGTCACCGTAGGAAGCGATTGGGCGGAGGCCGTCATCACTGCGGGCGCCGGAGCCGGCGCGGGACAACCGCAGTTGGACGGAATTTGTGAACTCACCTGTTGCAGCCGGCCTGCACTGAACATGACCTCGTCGTCGGCATTGACCAGGTAACTGCGATCTCCCATCAGCTCAGAAACAATCAGACCAGCGGCATTGCCCGGCAGACCGCGCACACACGTATTCCCTTTGGAGTCGGTGCTGACTGCAAAATCGAATTCACCGGGCCCCGGCATGAGCAGGCGGAAGTCGGGTGTCAGGATGGTGTCGGCAGCGCCCTCACCCAACCGGTAGTGAGTCTCCAGGGCGCCTGTATTCATGCCCAGTAGAAGGTTGCGGCCATTTTTCGACGCGGTAACGGAAACCGTGCTTCCGGGACAGACGTGGACTTCGCCCCCGCGAGCCACCCGTAAAACTGTTGTCTCCGCTCCCGCCGTGATTGACGATGTTGTGTTCGCGTGTGCGCCGACAACGATGGCCGAAGCGGTCGCAACCGGGATGACGGGCGTCACTGGCGCCGATGGCGCACTGGAGAATCCAATGCTGTTCTCCGGCTGCGCAGCGGGTTTCGCCTGAGCGGTGGAGGGACTCGCCGGGCTCGACGCTTTCAGGTGTACCACCACACGGTTCCCCACCGTTTCCCACGAGTACGTCACCGGTGCATTCAGATCGACCACCACACGGGTGACCGGGGGATCATTGACGAATTGATCGATGCGGAGGTTCTCAATCTGGAATTTGCCGACCGGGAGCTTTTTCTGCTTCACCGCGTTCCTGGTCCTGGGAAGATCAATAACGAGGCGCAGTGGTCGATCGACTTGCTGGATATCGGGCACGATCGGGCGAGTCATGACGATCTGAACCGCAGGCCCATTCTCGTCGTGCGCCACTCCCATCGCGGTTACGGAGGCATAGGCCGGCCTCTGTGCCAGCGGAGCGCTCGCCGTATTCCCTTGGGCCGCTGCCCACGGCGGCATTATCGAGCAACTCAAAATCAACAGCGCGTACGCGGCGAACCGCAAAACATCACCTGCAGGTAAGGATTATCGAGTAGAACCTTAATCATCGCAGAATACGCCGGAAAAGTGGTAAGCAATTGGACATGGCAGCCTCGGGCCAAGCTATCACCAAGCAGGCGCTCTAGTTACACCTTAGACGTGGAGCTTGCGCGCTAACCGCACCGTTAAATACGAGATTGTGGCTTCGATTGCCTTGGGCGGGAGTTGAGGCGGTCAGCGGTAAGCCGCAGTCGAGCGTACGTAATCAGGATTCGGACAGGAACTCGTACTCGTCAATCACGGCGGCGACCGCAACCTTACCATTCGGCGCCGCGGAATCCACTCGAACCACGCGGCCTTTGCAGCGCACGCGGATGCTTTCGGTCAACGTGATCTCAGGGGGCAAGGTCAAGGTGAACTCGATGGGTGCACCGGTGGCGATCGGCGCGTCGACATAGAAACAGATGCCGCGGGCACTGACGTCGCGCGTCTGGGCGGGCTGCCCCGAAGTGCCGCTTTCACTGTACACGACCGAAACTGGGAGCCGTAGGGCGAACCGTCGGGTGGCGCGCTTTTCCCGTTTTTCCTGCTCGGTTTCCGGCATGAAACCTCCCCGAAGGAATGTGTGTAAGCATCGCTTGGGACGGGCGGCGTGTCAAGAAAATCAATACTGAGCGCCTTAACGGCAAGCCAATCTCGGATTGTGAGTAACCCTACTAACCGCTGAGGTTTGCCGCGGCCACGGGCGAGGGGAATCACTGGGTTGCATTCTCGGCGGGCTGACGAAACAATAGCCAGGCAGCAGGCTGGCCGGCACTTGGGAGCGCTTACAGGTCAAGCTGGGACAGATACTGCGCCCCGCACCCAGCGCGTAACACATAGCAGATGTAACCGGCTACCGACATCACGAATAAGGAGTGGATGATGATTCTGATCACCGGAGCGAGCGGCAATGTTGGCAGTGAAGTGCTGAAGCAAGCGGTGGCCGCGGGACTGAAGATTCGCGCAGCTTACCAGACAGAGCAAAAAGCGGCCGAAGCCCCCGCGGGCGTCGAGACGGTCCTCATGGATTATGGCAAGCCGGCCACGATCCGCTCCGCGCTCGAAGGCATGGAAAGGGTTTTCCTGGTCGGACCACCCTCGCGCGACCTGCCGGCGATGGAAGCCAATTTCATTACCGCAGTGAAGAGCGAGGGCGGCAAACAGCACATCGTCAAACTGAGTGCGATGGGAGGGAAAGACGCGATCTTTCCGCGCCAGCATGCGGAATCCGAAGAAAACATCCGGGCTTCGGGCCTGCGCTATACATTCATTCGTCCCAACGGCTTCATGCAGAATTTCGTTAACTACAACTCGGGTACCATCAGCGCGCAGAACGCGTTTTACGGCTGCCAAAAGGATGGGCGAGTGAGTCACGTCGATGTGCGTGACATTGCGGCCGCTACTGTCAAGGTATTGAGCGGCCCAGGACACGAGGGCCGCGCTTATACGCTAACTGGCCCGGAGGCACTCAGCAGCGCCGAAATCGCGGAGAAGTTCTCGCGTCATCTCGGACGCAGAATTACGTACGTCGACTTACCGCCCGCGGAATTCAGGAAAGCGCTTTCATCGGTTGGCTCTCCAGAGTGGTCCGCCGATGCGCTGATCGATCTCATGCGGTACTATCGCGAAGGGAAAGCGGCTCTGATCGATTCGTCCTTGGAGAAGCTTACCGGGCGCAAGCCGCATGACTTCGACCGATTCATTGATGACTATGCTTCGGCATTCCAGGCGCGTACGGAAGCGGCGAGCTGAAAGTATCAGCCGGGCTGCGCTTTAGTCTGGCAGGCATGACACGGCGCATAAGCCCTGGCCTCGAACGTGCCTTGAGTAGATGATAGGCTGTGAGTATCGCCAAATGGCATCCGGACTTGCCACCCGGAATCCGCCGCCCAGAAAGCCGCGGAGCCCGAACTCTAGTCATGGTTTTTGTCCTCGACAACTACGATTCCTTCACCTACAACCTGGTGCAATATCTTGGCGAGCTGGGCGCCGAGGTGGAAGTGCGCCGCAATGATCAGATCACGGTTGACGAGCTTCGCGCTCTGCGCCCCGATCACATCCTGATCTCCCCGGGGCCATGCACGCCACAGGACGCCGGAATCAGCATAGAGGTGGTCCGAAAACTCGCGGGGGAAATTCCTTTACTGGGGGTTTGTCTGGGCCACCAGGCAATAGGCGCAGCTTTCGGCGGCAAGGTGGTGCGTGCAAAGAAGCTGATGCACGGCAAGACCAGCGAAGTTGGGCATGACGGCAAAACCATTTTTCAGGATTTGCCTTCCCCGATGACTGCGACTCGCTATCACTCGCTGGTGGTGGCCGAAGAGGATCTGCCGAAGGACTTAGAAGTAAGCGCGGAAACTGTCGAGCCCGACGGCTCCCGCGTGATCATGGGCCTGCGTCACCGCAAGTTCCCCGTCGAGGGCGTACAGTTCCATCCTGAGAGCGTGCTCACCGGGCACGGTAAGAAACTGATCGCGAACTTCCTGCGGCTGTAACGCCCGGCTTCACACCCGTAACCTTAAGCCGCCCGGCTTCAGGGCAAGTGGTCGAGGTAGCATTGGCCTGCGGTGTTCTGCGTTGGCACCTTCGCCGGCGGAACCTTCCACGGCTCATTCACAAAATCGAAAAACTCCGTCATATCCATCTGGGCCGCGTCCCGCGCCGTGAGCGGGTCTAAACCGAAGCGTTTTTCCACGAATCTGAGCATGGCGGTGCTGTCGGCCGTAGTGTGCGACACATAATTCTTTTGCGAAAAGGGCGATACCACCATCAAGGGCACGCGGTACCCGGTGTAGGTGAAGTCGCAAGTTGGACCGGTCACCACTGAGCACACGTCGTCAGGCTTAAAGTCCATCGGCTTGATTCCATCGGGACTGACCGTGCGCACGGGCGCAATGTGATCGTAAAATCCTCCGAATTCGTCGAACGTCAGAATGAACGCCGAATCTTTCCAGCTGGGCCCGGTCATCACCGCGTTAATTAACGACGACACATAATTCGCTCCCGCTTCGACGCTGCAGCACAAGGCGTTGTCATCATCCGCTGGATGTTCATCCAGTCCCACTGACGAAGCTGGTTCAATCCACGCTACTTGGGGCAGGGTGCCGTTCGTAGCATCAGTGATGAACTGGTCGGTGCTGACGATGTTTTGCGGGAAGTCGTTCAGCACCGTCTGCCCGTAGACGAAGTTCTGGATATAGCTGTACTTATAGAGACACTGCGCCGTGACGCATCCGGTGGAATCCGGGTGCACGTAAATCTTCCACGTGATTCCCGCATCCTGCAAGGCCTCGAAAATCGTCTTTGCCGTCAGCAGCGGCTCGTTTTGCAGCGGGTAGACATGGCCCTGCGAAGTAGCCGCTATCATGTACTCGCGGTTAGGATCGGTGCGCGTCATAACGGGCGAAAACCAGGCGTCGGAGGTGGCAAAGTTAGATGCCAGGAAGTAGTAATAATTCAAATCGTCGCCGGTGTAATAACCCATCGAGCGCAGTCCATCAGTGTCGTAGATGGTCTGCGTCTTCTGGAGATTGCGCGCGTCATGGGCCGCTGACCACACAAAGCCGTCCAGCATCGCGGTCGGGGAAACCGGGTTTGTGAGATTCCAGATTACGTGGCTTTCATTCCACGATGGACTGGTGTTCTCCTCGCACATAGTCATCAGGTGATACATCTCCACCGTGGGACTGTTCGCATCGATGGTGCAATCGTTAGGGGGCGGCAGGGTGGGATCGCAACCCAGATTGGTGGGTATCGGTCCCGGAGGATCGTTGAACTGGGGAAGACCTTCAAAGGGCTGCTGCCGAAAGCCGTTTTGCGACCAATACTGCTTCATGGCTCCAAAATACTGATCGAATGAGCGATTTTCCTGCGCCATGAGGATGATGTGGTTGATCGACTGCAATGAGGCGCTGAACGTAGCGGTTACTGACTGGCTTGACGACATCGTCACGTTACACGCGCCTGTTCCCGTGCAAGCGCCCGACCAGCCGGTGAAAGCGAAACCTGCGTCCGGCGTCGCGGTCAATGCCACCGTTGATCCTGAAGGAAAGCTCGCGCTGCAAGTGGAACCGCAATTGATTCCAGCGGGATTGCTGGTCACCGTGCCGGTGCCAATTCCGTTCTTGGTCACCGTCAGCTGTGTCGAGATGTCAAATTCGGCTACTACTGAAGCCGCGTCGCTCAGCGTCAGAGTGCATGCGCCGGTTCCGGTACATGCGCCGGACCAGCCGAAAAAGATGTTTCCGGCACTCGGGGTCGCCGTCAGCGTAACCACGGTTCCACCGTTGAAAGTGGCGGTGCACGATGAACCGCAGTTAATGCCCGCCGGACTGCTGGTTACGGTGCCCGTTCCGGTGCCGGTCTTCGTGACCGTCAACTGCACTGTGGCCGGGCTGAAGGTTGCTGTGACAGATTCTGCACTACTGACAACCACGGTGCACGCGCCGCTGCCGGTGCATGCTCCCGACCAGCCCACAAACACGCTGCCCGAGCCGGGAGTCGCTGTCAGAGTCACAGACGTGCCGGAGTCAAACTGCGCGCTGCACGTAGATCCACAGCTAATCCCCGATGGACTGCTGCTGACTGAGCCCGTCCCCCCGCCGCTCAGTACCACCGAAAGGGCAAAGTGGCCCTGTAATGTGAAAGTGGCCGTTACTGATTGCGCGCTGCTGACGGTGACCGTGCAGGAGCCTGTGCCCGAGCACGCGCCCGACCAACCCGAAAAAGTGCTGCCGGAGGCCGGAGTCGCGGAGAGCGTCACTACAGTGCCGTTGTCGAAATTTGCGGTGCAAGTCTGGCCGCAACTGATGCCGGCCGGTGAACTGGTCACGGTTCCAGTCCCATTGCCCGCGAGCGCGACTTTCAGTTGCGATTGACCCTCTCCCGGGCTAGGGTTCGAAGAAACAGCACCACATCCCCAAAGCGAAAACAGGGCCAACGTACACACGACGACGGTAAATAAGCGGGCGCGCATGCCAAGTACTCTCCTGCGAAGCGTTGTTAGGATGGGTACTCTGCTAAAAACGGTTGGTTGCTGAAATCCAGCAAGTCTGGCGTTTGCACGTTCTTGCAACTGATGTCACAAGTAGCGGAAGCGCTTCGGGCAGACAGTCGTGGCGCGTCTTTGTCCCCCATGCTCGTCGCGAGCCTTTGTCGTCCATCCGCGAGAAAAAGCGCACGCGGGAGTCGCCATTTCACCCAGACATCGGCCCGCGCGCGACAGCAAGGTGGCGCCCTTGTGATAACGTTGGTAGCCGCAAGCTCCTGAAAGCAAACGGAGGCGCTCAATATCGTTCGCGCGCATCAGGTATCCCGGAAATGGAACCGCGCGTGCGTTCATGACTGAGATAGGGGTGTCTTCCAGCCCCTCGATCCTATAGGAGAGACATAGATGAGAACGATTCTTCGAGCCTCACTGGTGTTTGTGGCGGTGGCATTTGCTTTCTCCACCTGGTCGGTGGCGGCCGATTCAGGGGGCGACATCTTTAAATCCAAATGCGCGGTGTGCCACGGCGCGATCGGCGCTGGTGACACCGGGATGGGCAAGACTCTCAAGCTTCGTGATCTTGGCTCCTCCGAAGTGCAGAGCCAATCTGACGCTGACCTGACTAACATCATCACCAATGGCAAGGGAAAGATGCCCAAGTATGAGGGCAAGCTGACAAACGATCAGATCAACGAAGTAGTGAAATACGTTCGCACGCTCAAGAAGTAACCCAGTCTTGAATTCATACCGCCGGCGGGAGCGCTCCCGCCGGCTTCTTTCCTAGCGCCAACTCTCGAAAATTTCTCACGCAACAGCAGCCAGACCCAGTCCAGTTGTATACTGCGTACCTGCTTCCTTTGCTATTCAACCGCGGCTGAAGCTGATTCAGCGCTGACGTATTCATTCCCGCCTCGTCCATTGAACAGTGCGACGAGCTTTCGACCTGCGGAGGTTTACGGATGTCAGAGGACGATCCAATCGGTAAAGGTTCAACCCCCAGCACAGACGAGCGATCAGGTGTTTCCCGCCGCGACTTTCTGAAGATCTCCAGCATTTCTGTCGCGGTTCCGCTCGTGGCCGGACCCAAGGTTGTGATGGCCGCCGGACAGGAAGTTCCGGTGCACGGTCCCGGCAAGGTGCCGATGCAATTCAACATCAATGGTAAGACCTACAAGGCGAACCTCGAGCCGCGCGTCGTTCTGCTCGACGCCTTGCGCGATCAGTTCCAACTTACCGGGGCCAAGCGTGTCTGCGACCGCGGCGAATGCGGCGCCTGCACCGTGCTTATCGACAACAAACCCGTCTATGCCTGCTCGGTATTGGCCATTGAAGCTCAAGCAAAACCGATCACCACGGTCGAGTCGCTGACGCAGAATGGGAAGTTGCATCCCGTACAGCAGGCCTTCGTGGAGGGCGATGCGTCGCAGTGCGGCTTCTGCACACCGGGTTTCGTCGTCGCCTCGAAAGCATTTCTCGATAAGAATCCGAACCCCACACCCGAAGACATCCGCCACGGCCTGAGCGGCAATCTGTGCCGCTGTGGCACTTACGACGGCATCAAGAAAGCGATCGCACAGGTCTCGCAGAAAGGAGCCAGCAATGCCTGATTACGCATGGCCCGATGCCGAACACCGCAGCTTGATCGGAAAGCGGGTGACCCGTGTCGATTCGCCTGTGAAAGTCTCAGGGCAGGCCAAATACACTTATGATGTCCACCGTCCCGGCTTGCTTTACGGCAAGGTCGTGCGCTGTCCCTACGCGCAGGCGAAAGTCGTGAACATTGATACCAGCGCGGCGGAGACGATGCCGGGGGTGAAGGCAGTCCATATCGTGCAGGGGCCGAATTCGCGCATCCACTGGGCGGGAGACGAAATCGTGGCCATCGCCGCCGTCGATGAGCCGACTGCCGAAGACGCCGCGCGCGCTATCAAGATCACCTACCAGAAAATGCCGCACCTGGTCAGCGATGCCGAGCCGCCCAAGGGGGCTGCCGAGCCCGCGGGACCGCTCTCCATGGACGATATTGGCGACATGCTCGACAACCAGGTTCCCGAACGGCAGATGGTTGAGCAGATCAGGCAGTACGGCATCACTTTCAAATCCGATCCTGCCATGGACAAGGAAATGAAGGAGGAGGGCGTTCCCGACTCCATCATCGCGGCCATTCAGAGCGCCCCTCAGCACCCGGAGAGTGCCAGTCGACCGAAATCGAATTATCAGAAAGCCGCCGCCCAGACCCAGGGCGACCCCGACAAGGCCTTCGCGGAAGCGGAGGTCACCTCCGAAGGCCTATACGGAATTCCTGTCATTGCCCATTGCTGTCTCGAAAGCCACGGTTCGATATCCGAGTGGACCGACAAGGATCACCTGTTTACTCACATTTCCACGCAGAACGTCTCGGGTATTCCAGGACAGATGGCAGAGCCGCTCAAGATTCCTGCCACCAACATCCGGGTTCACCAGGACCACATCGGCGGCGGATTTGGCAGCAAGTTTTCTCCTGACCGCTGGGGAATCTTCACTGCCGAGATTTCCCGCAAGGCCGGAGGCCAGCCAGTGCGCATCATGCTGGAGCGCGATGCCGAACTGGAAGTGGCGGGGGCGCGGCCTTCCGCTTACGCGCGCGTCAAGGTAGGCGCGCGAAAAGACGGCACCATCCTCGCCTGGCAATCCGAATCGTGGGGAACCGGCGGTCCCGGCGGAGGAGGGATGCCGCCGATCCCTTACGTGTTCAGCGTCCCCAATCAGCGCAAAGAGCACACCGCAATCCGGAACAACATCGGCCCGGCGCGCGCCTGGCGTGCTCCCAACCATCCACAGGCCGCGGTCATCACCATGTGCGCGCTCGACGATCTTGCCGCCAAACTCAACATGGATCCCGTTGAATTCTTCGGGAAAAATCTTGACATGGCGAAGCCGCGCCAGGATATCTACCGCGAGGAGCTCGGCATCGCCGCGGATTTAATGGGTTGGAAACAGAAATGGCATCCTCGACCTCAGAATGCCTCAGGCACCGCACTGCGTGGAGTGGGTCTTTCCATGCACACCTGGGGCGGGCGCGGCCATGCCAGCGATTGCGATTTGACAATCCAGCCCGACGGCTCGGTGGGCATCAAGATGGGCTCGCAGGACCTGGGCACCGGCACGCGCACCTGCATCCAGGTGGTCGCCGCCGATACGCTGGGACTTCCCATTGATGCCATAAATCTGCAGATCGGCGACACCACCTATCCGCCCTCGGGCGGCTCAGGCGGATCTACCACCATTGGTGGGGTAAGCTCCTCAACCCGCCGTGCTGCCGTCGATGCCCGCGATGCGCTGTTTGCCAAGGTCGCGCCCTCGCTGGGCGTACAGCCCGATCAATTGGAAGCAGTGAATGGCACCGTGCGCGTGAAGGGCGACAGCGGCAAATCTCTAAGCTGGAAAGAAGCCTGCGCCAAGATGGGCGCGATGCCGATCACCGTGCGCGGCAAGAATCCCGACCGCACCAAGCCCCCCGATCTGACCAATAGCGGCGTAGGCGGGGTGCAGATGGCGGAGGTGGAAGTTGATCCCGAAACCGGCATCGTCAAAGTCAGGAAGATGGTGGCGGTGCAGGACTGCGGTCTGGTCATCGATCTGAAAACTGCGGAGAGCCAGTGCCTGGGCGCGCTCATCATGGGCATCAGCTACTCGCTATTCGAAGAGAAGGTGATGGACCCAACCACCGGCCGCATGCTCAATCCCAACATGGAGTTCTACCGGCTCGCCGGCATTAGTGATATTCCCGAACTGGTGGTCCATATGATGACCGGTAAAGGCTATGACGAGCGCGGGGTCATTGGCCTGGGCGAGCCGCCGGTGATTTCTCCGGGCGCGGCAATCTCGAATGCGGTGGCCAACGCGATCGGCGTGCGGGTGCCCTTCCTCCCGCTCACTCCGGATCGCGTGCTGAATGCGCTGGCAAAGCAGAGCGCGCAGCTTTCTTCCGAAAAGGCAGGTGCCTGATGCGAGCCTTCGACTACGTCACTCCGGCAACTTCGAAGCAAGCCGTCACTCTTCTCGGTGCAACCTGGGGAAACACGGAAATCCTCGCCGGGGGAACCGATCTGCTGTCGCTGATGAAAGACGATGTGGTTCGTCCCCGGCGGCTGGTGAACATCAAGGAAGTGAAAGAACTGCAGGGCGTGGCCGCAACGGCGCAAGGACTCCGCATCGGTGCCTTGAGTACATTAAGCGACCTGGCGGAGAACGGCGACATTCGTCGGAACTTTCCCGCGTTATCAGAAGCGCTGATCGAAGCCGCCAGCCCGCAGATTCGAAATATGGCGACCATCGGCGGCAACCTCTGCCAGCGGCCGCGCTGCTGGTATTTCCGCAACGGCCTGGGGCTGCTGCCGAAGGACGAATCGGGCAAAGACCTGGTTACCGCGGGTGAGAACCGCTATCACGCGATTCTCGGCAATGATGGTGCGGCAAAGTTCATAAGTCCGTCGACCATTGTTCCGATCCTCATCGCCTATGGCGCCACCATCCGCCTCGAGGGCCCCAAAGGGAAACGCGAGCTGCCGCTGGAAAAATTCTTCGTGATTCCGAAGACCGAGGCGGAGCGCGAACACGACTTGCGGCCGAACGAGATCGTGACCGACATCGTGCTCCCGCACGCCGGCGAGGTGAAAGCGGCGCACTACGAAATTCGCCAGAAAGAAGCCTTTGACTGGCCGCTCGCGGTTTCAGCCGTGGCTCTGAAAATGAACGCCGGGACGGTTCAGTCCGCGCGCGTTGTTCTGGGCTACGTCGCGCCCGTGCCCTGGCCCTCGCCCGAGGCGGAGCAGGCCCTGGCGGGTCAATCCATCAATGAGCAAACCGCGAATAAAGCCGCACGAGCTGCGCTGGCCAATGCCAAGCCGCTTAGCCAGAACGCTTACAAAACGCAACTGGCGCGGGTTTGCCTCAAACGCGCAATCTTGAAGGCCGCCGGAGGTGCCGCATGATTTCTGAATCCGATCGCTTCAACACCGCTCATCCTCACCTCTGTACGGCGCTGCGCTGGAAAGGACAGTTCATTTCCGCGGAGCACGATCCCACCGTGCCTGCCTGCAACGACGGCCTGTTCTGGTGCTTGCATACTCAAACCTGCATCGGCCCCGATGGTGAACTGGCCGAACCGGGAAATTGTTCCGCAAAAAACCGGGTCTGCCATGGCACGGGAAAGTGCGGCTGAATCTTAGGACACGAACTCAGACAACTGGGCAGAGCTGAAATCCCGGCTCTGCCCTTGCAAGTAGATGCCCAGTTCTCTGTTGCCTCACTGGTCGGGCTTCCCTCCAAGGATTAAAATTTGTGTAAGGCTATCCCCCGATGAAACTCCGGTTCATTCTTTTGTCGTGTTTTCTCTGCAGTTGTCTTACCGCACAAAATTCCACGTCCGCTCCGCAAAGCGCAGCCCCCGCCACGAACCCTGCTGTGAGCGGGAACACCACCGCGGCTCTCGCCCCCAACGGCGTTGAGATCGACGTGCCGTCGTCTGAGCCGTGGACCGATGCCAAGCTCGACCTTCACCCCGGCGATGTCGTCAGTCTCACAGCCGCACTGGGACGAGGCGGCTGCAATCCAGATGGCAAGAAAGAAGCCGCAAGCAATCTCCCCGTGTCCGGGGGCGCGGCCGGCGCCTTGATCGCGAAGTTGAGCTCGGACAGCACTACTCCCCTACTGATCGGATCCAACAAACAGATTAAAGTTGATCAGGCTGGGCATCTGTATCTTGGCCTCAACCAGAGCGGTACAGCCGCCTGCCATGGCAGTGTAAAGGTGACATTACGCCTCACGCCCGCCCCCAGCATTCAGTCGAAAGTTTCAGCTGCGGCACAGACCTGGCTCGGCGGTCAATTCGGTACGGGAACACCAGCGGTCTCTCCTGCGTCTCCCGGAATTGGATCCACGGCGACTTCGGCCGCCATTAAGCCATCTGCCCCCACGCAGGCTCCCGCCGTCGTGCTTAGAATTTCGAGCACCAAGCTCGACTCGACGCTGAGCAAGGACATTGACGACCTTCCGCGGCGCGTCAACGATCAGTTCCACAATCTCGGCGACATGGTGAATTTCGTGATTGTGGGAACTGAAGGCCAACTGCAGGCTGCGCTTACCGACGCTAACTGGCGTCTGGCTGATCAGAACACGCAGGAAGCTGTGGTCAAAGCCATCATCCAGACCTACGAGAAGAAAGATTACCTGCAGATGCCCATGAGCGTTCTTTACCTGTTTAACCGGCCGCAGGATTTCGGCTATGAACAAGCCGAGGCGTACTCTGTGGTGGCCAGCCGCCATCACTTCCGCGTCTGGAAAGCGCCCTTCACCTTTGACGGGAAAACTGTCTGGGTCGGCGCCGGGACCCACGACATCGGATTCGAGAAGGATGTGCGCAACGGACAGGTCACCCACAAGATCGATCCCAACGTTGATGGCGAGCGCGACCATATTGGCGAGAGCCTGGAGAAAATTGGCAAGGTGCAAACAGCCAGCTACTACCTTCCTTCCAACCCGGTGCAGGAAGCCAGGAACGCCACGGGCGGAACGTACCGCTCCGATGGCCGGATCCTGGTCATGTTCCTGAAATAGTTCGCGAACTTTTGAGTTTGCAAGTTTCTTCATCTTGACACCGTTTCGCGCCGGAGCAACAATCGTCCGCGCTCGCGAGAATTCAGAGTTCGCGCGCATCCACACGCTTACGGGCTCCCTTGCTCGCTCACATTCGTAAACATCAGGCGCAGTCTCAACCAACAGTATTTGAGCTGTAGAACAATTCACAAGGAGTGTGCCATGCATCGACGTCCCCGCTCGATCTCCCTCGCACTGACACTCGCATTTACCCTAACCCTTGCTCCGTGCCTGTTTGGCCGCAGTTTCCGCGCCGCAGGACATTATTCGGTCGGCAGTCACCCGGCCGCCATCGTTGCCGGAGATTTTTTCTCCACCGGCCACATCGACCTGGCTATTCGTAATGGCGACAACACGGTCAGCGTGTTGCGCGGTAATGGCGACGGCTCCTTTCAGCCGCGGGTCGACTACCCGTTAGCCGCGGCTCCCGCCGCGGTGCTCGCGCTACTGAACTCGTCCCAACCGCATTACGCGTCTGGGTCGGGTCTCTCCTCCGTCGTGAGGGCTGATTTCAATCGCGACGGCCTGATGGACCAGGCGGTGATTAGTTCCTCTCGCGATCGCGTCAGCATTCTTCTCGGCACCAACTCACCTACACCGGTGGAGCCGACCTTGAAGAACCTTATTTCCAACGCCGGTTTTGAGACTGGCTCGTTGTTTCCCTGGTTTCAGGGCCGCAACTTCTGCAGCCCGCCCTGCAAGCCTTGGGCTGTGTTGAGCCTGCAGCCCCGGGCTGGAAAATTCGACGCGGCGGATATCGGCAACATTGAGCTTCGCCAGAACTTTACTGCAACCGATACCAGTTCCATCACCCAGGTATCGTTTTGGATACGCCATCCCACGGGAAACGGTCTGCCGACCGCCTACGATTTCTTCTACACCGACGGCACCGACGATGAGTTTGTCGTCGATACCTCTGACACGAACTGGGATTTCTTCGACGTTACCTCTGATCTCGAGCCCAACAAGTCGCTGTCCGGACTTTCTGTATTCGGCTTCAGCGGAGGCGGGGTTGAGCCGGGAACTATGCTCGACGCCGTGCGGGTTGCAGCCCAGTAGGAATATTCAACCTTAACCGTACGTGTTCATTCGCAGCGGAGGTCTCACGGGCCTCCGCTGCTCTTTCGAGGTCACGTGACGCATCGATATCGCAGTGCGGTTCTGCCCCGGCTTGCCGTCATACTGCTCAGTTTCTCGAGCTGTCTATTCGCCGGAAACTTTGCCACTCCAGTGAACTACGCCGTGAATCCGTATCCCACGGGCATCGTCATGGGTGATTTCAACCGCGACGGCATTAACGACCTCGCGTTCACCGTGTGTGGCGACCAGAATTGCCTTTCCACCGGGTCTGTACAAGTTTTGTTTGGCCATGGAGATGGCACCTTCAGCCTGGGCGGAGTCTACACCGCGGGTCCTGCCGGCAGCACCGCCGACACGATGGCATCAGGCGATTTCAACCGCGACGGAACTCCCGACGTTGTTGTCGTCAATAACGCCATCAACCAGTTTGGCAATGTCAGCATTCTGTTGGGCGATGGCAAGGGCGGCTTTCTGCCGCCGGTTACTTACAACGTCGAGGGTTCTACTCCGGTGTGGGTAGCCGTGGGCGATTTCAATGGGGATCACAAACTGGATCTGGCCGTCTCTGTCACCACCACGGATTCCGTTTCCATTCTGCTCGGCAATGGCGACGGCACTTTTCAGGCGGCAGTAAGCTATCCCGTCGAATCCGCACCCCAGGGCATCACCCTGGGTGACGTGAACAGTGACGGCGTGCTTGACATCATTGCCGCCAATCAATGCGGCGAGGATCCGACCTGCAGGCAAGGCACGGTTTCTGTTCTGCTCGGCAATGGCAACGGCACATTCCAGGCTCCCCTGAGCTTCGCGGGCGGTTATTCCCCGTTGTCGGTTGCGGTCGCGGATTTCAATGGCGACGGGAAGCTGGATGTCGCGGTCGCGGATGCCTGCGGCGTGGATCCCACTTGCGTTTCCAACGGCAGCGTCGGCATTTTGCTCGGTAATGGCGACGGGACTTTGCAGGCAATGTCGAGTTACATTGCCACCGGCTCAGACACGGCGAGGTTGACCGTAGGCGACTTCAATGGCGACCGTTCTCCCGATGTGGTTGCGATGGATGCGCGCGTCAACGATTTCACCGTATTCCTTGGCAAGGGGGACGGCACGCTGCAAGCAGGGGTTGACTACGTAGTGGGCGCGGTTCCGATCTGGGCTGTGGTCGGTGATTTCAACCGCGATCACTCCCTCGACCTGGCAATCGCGGATGAAATCGGTTACGAAGTCAGCGTGCTTTTGAATAGCGGCGGCACACGCATCACTCTGGGCAGCAACCCCAATCCTTCACGGGCGCACCACTCAGTCATGTTTAACGCCATGATAAGGCCCAGCCTGCCTGGTTTCGGTGTTCCCACCGGCAGCGTGACGTTTACCGCGGGCGGGAAGGTTCTGGGCATTGCCCCATTGCGATCAGGTTTAGCAAAGTTTCCTACGTCCGCGCTTCCTCCGGGCAGGCACTCAATTCAAGCCAACTATTCAGGGGATGCGCAATACAATTCGAACTTCTCTGCACCTTTAGTGCAGATAGTCATGCCTTGATCCGCGGTGGGCTGGCAGAGCGGGTGCAGCTTGGTGGCGAGCATCACAAGAATGTAATGACCGCGGGATGAATCTCCCAAAGCGTGGCCACCTGCGGGCTGCCACGCCCATGCTCGAAGTCTTCGAATGGTAATCCGGTCACGCTGATCAGAAGCGGCTGCACCAGGTCTCCGCCGTGCGTGGTGTCCATTTTGAATCCATGCTGGGCGAGCGTGTTCTGCAGTAGTTGACGGTTTGCGCAATACTCGCTTTCGATCGGCGTCTCGATAATCACGCGTGGCGCGTTCTTGTCAGCCGTTGCGGCAATTTCCATGTGGACGTCGCAGTCGCCGGGGTTTTCACTCGCGTTCACCAGATACGCTTGCTTCACTTCCACCAGTTCCAGCTCACGTCCGGAGCGGGGCGCGTCAGGCGGCAGAGCTGGCGTAGTCGGCCACGACAAAATGTCCTCCACGGTTACCGCGGTCGGTGTGCCGGTGGGAATGGCTACGTGCTTGGCATTGTGACGGTAGTCGGAAATGTCAGGAAGCAGAGCCTGGCAATTGCAGATGTTCTCGATCACGTTCAGGGTATTGCAGGAGATCGTGACGAAAACGACCAGCAGCACAGCCTGCAGCCGGGCCAGGTTTTTGCGGCGGAGTTCCACGCCCCTTGGATGCAGCTCTCCGGCCGAATGGTCGTATACAGATTGTTTCTGGAGGGACTTGCCCGGCGATTAGTAACCGGAGTCGGCAGTCTGAACCGGCTGAGAGTAGAAGCTCGCAGCGGCGCTGCTGGAGTTGTCCAGCACATTGATCGTCAGGTTCACAGTAATGGTGGCCATCGTTTCCACCGCATGCCCGTTCTGCAGGTAAGGCTTGAATTTCCATTCGCGGACGGCTTGCCTCGCCGCCGCGGAGAGGATTGCCGGACCGCTGACCACGCGCAGGTCGCGGATGATTCCATCTTCGCCCACCAGCGCCTGCAGCACCACCGACCCCTGTACTTTCATCTGCTTGGCCAGCAGCGGGTAGGGGCTGGGACCGTTGCTCAGCGCCGATTGCTTTTCAGTCGCGCCCGCGAGCGGAGCGGATTGGCCAGCCATCTGCACTGAGTTGGAGATGATCTGAGAGGACCCAGGCGCCACTTCTACCTTGAGACTATTGCTCTTTGCGCCCAGGTTGCGATGTGTGTCGCCGCTGACAACCTGAATGTCGAGAGCGGGAAGCGCTTTGCGTGCGGTGACCGTGGCCGTCGGCGTCGTAGCCGGCGTCGTGGCGGCTGGGGCGACGGTACTGTGTTTCCGAATTTTTGCAACCACTGGCGCCGTCGTCTGGACCGTGCTATTGGCAACTGCGCTGGTTGTCGCTTCTTCCGCCGTCGTAGTCTGGTCGGAACCGAACCAGAACTGGCGGTCCTTGATAAGCACAGACGTCAGCGCCGCTAAAAGAAGGATAAGCGTCAGGAGCATCTTGCGCTGCTGCTGCGCCTGATAAGCCGCGGTCTCGTCGCCGATTCCGCCCGCCACCCGTCTTGTTCCGTATTCCAGCATGTTGTTTCTACTTCGTATTTCTTAACGCCAACATGCTGAGCCTAGTCGCGGTTACAGACAATGGCACGAATCGGACAAGGGAATGGCACGAGCAGAGGGGGCGATAGCACGAACGGGCCATGAAGGAACGGTAAGGTCTGAGTGTGGATTCAGACCGCTGGCGTGGCGGCGGCCGGGCATCAGGCCGACGGCAGCCAAGTCGTTGGAAACACACTGCAATACTGCTGGGTGGACGGTCCAGGGAAGGTGCCTGACAGATAACCGCGAGCGCAAGGCCGGAACTCACTCGCTACTGCAGCTTCGCGTACTCCGCCTGGGCCTCTTTCAGGAGGGGAACGTCCGGGTCTGCATCCTTCCAAAGGGCGAGAAAATCCTGGTACGCGATGCGGGCGTGGGCGGTGTCACCTTGCAGAACGTAGGCGCGGCCCAGTCCAAGATGGGCGACCGCGAGCAACGGGTCCGCCATGTGCTCGTTCCTGCTCCCGAGTAAACGCTGGAACGCTTCGACTGCTTCGGCGCCTTTCTTTTCCTGCAGGTAGGCGACGGCCCGCGCATAAAGAATTCCCGAATCCGAGCGAGCGTAGACCGTGGCTCCATCCAGCAGGTCGATCGCCTTGTCCGGATGATTTTCGTTCAGCTCAACCGCCGCCTTGATCCCCGGAACCTGCACGTACTGCACGATGGTGCTGTAGGGTTCGCGGGCGGCGATGTCGGCAGCCAACTTGAGCGCCTGGTCCGTCTGGCCCCCCAGCGCCAGCGCCACTGCCGCATTGCTCACCACGGCGTCGGAGGTGGACTGCTTCAGCGCTTCATTGGCATCTTGAACGCCCAGCGCTCGAAACCCGAACAACTCCATGTACGCCCCCAGCATGGCTCGGCCTCTTGCCGCGGTTTCCGCAAAGTTCATCTGCCGCACCATGGCTTCTGCCTTGTCTTCCATCTGCCGCGCCTGTTTCAGCTGTCCGTGGTACTCAGCTAATCCAATGCGCATGCCGAGGACAAGAAATTCACCTTCCCGGCCGAGAGATTGGGTGATCTGTAATTCCTTTTCCATCCCCGCGAGGTCATTCATGGCCCACAGAATTCCCGCCATGCTCAGGTGCAGAGAATCATTTTTAGGAAAGTGTTGCAGCGCGGTCTGCAGGGTCGCCTTGGCTTCGTCCATGCGGTTAAGACCTGCATAGGCAGCCATCAGGTTGGTGTATCCCGTGATGCCATCCGGGTCAATTTGCACGGACTGCCGCGCATTCTCCAGCGCATTGTCGAATTGGCCCAGTCCAATGTAAATCGCCGCCAGGTTGGTATATGGAATGGGGTCGCGTGGGTAGGTCCTTTTATAGAGTTCCAGCGCATCGATTCCCTTGTCCAACTGCCCCGAGTCGGCGTAGTAATGCGAGGTGATGTACAGCTTTTCGCGTTCACTGGCGCGGTCGCGCAGCTCGAAAGCTTTCTTCCGGTACTCCTCGGAAATCTGGTTCTGTCCCAGGTTGTTGTACACCGCGCCCAGGCGCGCGTAAGCCATGGCGAAATTAGGGTCAAGTTCCACCGCGCGCTTGTAGTCCGGCAGGGCCTCCAACTCCTGTCCGCCGTTGTGTTTCATGTCGCCCATGCTCAAGGCCTTCAGCGCATCGAGCGACGACGTTGTAGCCTCCGACAGCGGCTTGTCGTACCTCTGGACGGAATTCAAGGATTCGCCCAATTTTCGGCGCAGCCGCGAGCTGGCCTTGTGCAGCGCGTTGAGAACTTCTTCTTTACTCCCCGCCTCCTCCTGCTCCCGGGCCAGCGAATCTCCACTCGCGGAATTCACCGCGTCCAGCGTGATCACGTACTGGTTACCGAGATTGGCGATCGCGCCGGTAAGCATGGCCTTGATCCCATCCCGCAGGCAGATCTCGTGTCCGACTTCGGTTGTCACTCGATCGTCAGGTGAGTGCCCCATGAACTGCAATGTCTGCCGAACTTTCTGCTCGGGAAACACGTTGAGGTACGGCGACTGTGCCAGGTCCACCGCGATGGCTTTTTTCAGCGTGCCGTCGAAAACCGGGTCAGCCGTCGTATTCACAAAATCCGTCACCAGGATCGAATCTTTTTCCGTCAGCGCCTGTTTGCGGTGCAGAAGCAGGAAACTCACCCCCGCCGCGAGCGCCGCCAGCAACACAATCAGGGCGAAAATCTTGCCCAGCTTTCCCGATGAACCCCGGCGCGAAGCTTGTTTCAGCGGACTTCGGCGCAGGGTCCCCGAGGAGGTGACCGCCACCAGAGTGCCTGAATCCGAATCCCGTTTCAGCCGCTTGAGATCGCTGCGCACCTCGGCCGCGCTCTGGTAACGCAGCTCGCGGTCCTTCTCCAGAAGTTTGTTAATGATTTCTTCCAGCTTCGGCGGTACGTCCGGATTCAGCCGAACCGGGGCTACCGGCGCGCGATTCAGAATGGCTTCAAAGATCACGGCCGAAGTGTCGCCGCGGAAGGGCAATTCTCCCGTGGCCATCTCGTAGAGCACGGCGCCAAAAGAAAACAAATCGGTGCGAGCGTCCAGGTCCTTGCCGCGCGCCTGCTCGGGCGACATGTAGGCCACCGTGCCGACCGTCGAACCGGGGCTGGTGAGCATGGCATCATCCACGGTTGCGGCACTGGCCAGCGACCCGCCTCCAAACACCGCTTGAGCCCGCATTGCGTGCTTGGCCAACCCGAAATCCAGGATCTTCGCCTGGTGCCGGCTGGTCACAAAAATATTGGCGGGCTTGATGTCGCGATGAATGATCCCCTTGGCGTGCGCCGCATCGAGCGCATCCGCGATCTGGATAGCCAGTTCGAGCAGCGGCTCTATCTCCAGCGGACTGCCCTCAATGCGGTGCTTGAGGGTTTCACCTTCCAGCAGCTCCATGGCGATGAAGTGCCGCCCATCCGACTGCGCAATTTCAAAAATCGTGCAAATGTTCGGATGATTGAGCGCTGAAGCGGCCCGCGCCTCTCGCTGGAATCGCTCCAGCGCGCCCGCATCTTTTTCCAGGTCGGGGGGAAGGAACTTTAGGGCCACGTGGCGGCCCAAACTCAAGTCTTCGGCTTCGTACACCACGCCCATCCCCCCGCCGCCAAGCTGCTGAAGGACGCGGTAGTGGGAGATACTCTGACCAATCACCGGATGGGAGCTCCTGGGGGATTCAAATCGATGGTAACTTTCACCCCTATGCAAGTCAACGCGAGTACCCACTGAATGTGAGAGTTCGGCGCTCTGCTCGCCACTCAAGAAGGTACGCATAACGGCGGCCAATGGTTCCCAAGGGGGGCAAAGGCCGACGGCGGGACCTGCCACATCTCAATCGGCAGCGGCGAACTTCCGATGGACGAGATCCGCAACCAACTGAAGCAGGGCTTCGGGATCGGGTTCGATGTGGTAGTCGGCACCGTCGACCAGCTGCTCGCCGGCATTGCGCCGCAGCGAGATAATCGGCGCAGGACAATGCTTCCGGAACTCGTCTACCAGCTTCTTCTTGTCGGAATACGGAAGCGAGTGCCCCAGCACGAAAACGTCGAAGTCACCTTCTTTGCAAAGTTGCAGGCTCGCTGCAAGTCCGATCGCAGAAACCACTTCATAGCCTTCACGCTCCAGCAGCATGTGACGGGTCCGCAAAAGCGGCTGGTCGGACGAAACCGACAGGATGCGCGCCGTCGGTTCCCGTGCCGCAAGCCTCGCCCGCAATGCAGCCAGAAAGGTTTCGGGAGCAACCGGTTTGATCAGGTAATCGTCAACCCCGGCGTGAATCCCCTCGACCGCGGTCTCCACATCGGGATAGCCGGTCAGGATGATGACTACGCACTTCCGATTGACCTGCCGTATCGCGCGTACCACGGTGTAGCCGTCGCGCGGCTCCTGGATTTTGAGATCGCAAATCAGCGCGTCGAAGTTCTGGCTGCTGATCTGCTCCAGGGCGGCCGCCACCGTGGTGGCGACCGTCACATCGTACCCGGCATGCCGCAACACCAGGGTCGCGGGTGAACGCAGCGAGGCCTCGTCGTCAACCACCAAAAGTCGCTTCGGCGATTTCACCGCGGATGACATGACGTGAGATGGAGTAACATCTCAAAATCTACCCTAAAAAGTCTGTTCTGAATCGGACAATATACCTACTGGTCGCGGGTCTCGCGCAATTGCCGCTCCTTCACTTCCGTGGCCGGAGAATATCATTTTCCGTACTCAGATTGCATCGCACGTGGTATATTTTTCCGCCTTAGGAGGCTGTTGAACAAGCCCATGGCAGACGAGGACGAGAAATCATCGCGCGCCTGGCAGGACATTGCCCGGGAAGCAGGCCAGGAAACCGACTCGCAGCGGCTCATTGAACTCTCGGAAGAGCTCGACGAGGCATTGATGAATCGCGACAAACGCTTGCAATCGTCCTCTCCTCACCCGCCGCTGCAAAACGATAAGTCCACAGATTCGAAGCTGATGCCTTCACCTGACAAGCATACGGGGGAAGAAGGCCGGCAATCGCCGCAGTAGTGTCACTTCGCTTGTCCTCAGCTTGTTAGCTGACGCCGAGTACCGTCCGCTACTATGTGTCCGGTTCGGCACAGATCAGCCTTTCCGCCGCGCAAACCCGCATCTGGGTGTACAATTCTGCACACGTGGGAAGTTGAGTAATCCATTCGCAAGATAAAGGTTCGGATACCGGTCTCCGGTATAGCTCGTAATGGCCCCGGCGTGGAGCAAGCGAGTTTGCAGGACCACCCATCGAACGACGCCATCGCGGTTTCCGTACTCATCACGACAAAATGGCTCGACCCACAACCATTCAGGATGGTCCATGCGAATTCTGCTTTACAACCCAGACAACGGTATCACCCGCAACTTCATGCCCCACCTCTGGATGTTCCTGCTGCAGGCGCTCACTCCCGCGGGACACGACGTACAGCTGATCGACGGCAATGCGCAGCCCATGGACGAAGCTCAGATCGCGCAATTCGTTCGCGAACAGAACATTGGACTGGTTGGAATTGGCGCCATGACCCGAATGGTCGCCAAGGCATACCGCATGGCAGACGCGATTCGCGCCGTGGGTCTGCCCGTGGTCATGGGCGGTCCGCACGTGACCGAGGAATTCAACGAAGCTCTGGGCCGGGACGGGGGCCCGCGCCACGCGGACGCCGTCGCACTGGGTGAGGCCGACGAGACCTGGCCGCAGATTGTGCACGATGCTGCGAATCAGCAGCTTAAAGAAATTTATGCCCCGCTCGACGACTCCGGTAAGGAGCGCAAGCCTTCCCTGAAGCCTTATCCGCGGATTCCCTGGGACAAGATCGATCTGAAGCAGTTCAACCTGGTGCCCAAGGCCATGCACCCGCTGCTCAAGCAAATCGGCGAAGGCTGGGGTAGCTTTCGCATCATTCCGGTGGAATCGGGACGGGGTTGTCCCTACGGTTGCGAGTTCTGCACCGTCACCGGTTTCTTTGGAGATTCCATTCGCTTCCGCAGCAACCAGAGCGTGGTGAATGAGCTGCTTCTGCTTAAGGCCCGTGCGCGCACGGAAAAAGGGCAAATTGCCGTCTTCTTTATCGACGACAATTTCGCCATCAACGTGAAACGTACCAAGTCGTTGCTGCGTGACATCATTGCCGCCAAGGCCCAGGTCCATTGGGTGGCGCAGATCAGCGCCAATCTCTTGCGCGATGAGGAACTGGTTGACCTGATCGCCGCTTCTGGCGGCAAGTGGGTCTTTATTGGAATGGAATCGATTGATCCCGCCAATCTCAAAGATATGAATAAGGGATTCAATAAACCGGGTGAGTACGCAGCCGTGCTCGAGCGCCTCGCAAAACGCAACGTGTACGCAATTACTTCGTTCATCTTCGGTATGGACAACGATACCGTAGGCGTTGGCGAGCGAACGCTTGAGCAGGTTCGCACCTGGCCTCCGGGTCTGCCTATCTTTGGCCTGCTGACACCCTTGCCCTCAACCCCGCTTTACAAGCGTCTGGAAGCAGCCGGCCGCCTCACCCGCCGCAAGCACTGGCGGGAATTCATTCCTTTCGCGATGGCGCACACGCCGCTCAAAATGACCATCGAAGAAGCGCATGCCGAAGTGAACTACGGCTGGTCGCACGCCTATAGCCCCGAGGCGCTGGCCCAGGCAGTCCAATCACTTGAGAATGAGCCCTTGGGTTATCGAGTCAACATCTTCCTAGCCCGTCTTTGTTTCCGTGGTATCTATTTCCCGATGCTGGGTAAACTGCGGTGGCTGAAGGTGATCGCCCAGAACCGGCGAACTATTTTGGCGCTGTTGAGAGAGGCCATGCTGGGACGCAGACGGCCGCCGACTAATCCCGCGGTGCAGGAGTCGTTAGAAATTACCCCATCGAATGCGATCGGCGAAGCACCCCCGTAAGAACAGCACGCCCGGATAATTCGAGGGCGAATTCGTAGGCAGAATGGTTCCCCGATTAACGTCGGGTTTTGGTGACTTTTAGCGGCACGTAGAAAGATGCGATCATAAGGCGACCGTGTGGTAGAAACGCTCGCCAGGCCAGACGTGCTGTTCAAAACTTCGCGATGTTTTTGCTGACGATTACGTCTGTCTTTAGACTGCTGCGACGCCCACTTCTTGCGAAACCACACAGGTATATCTACGCAGCTCTTATCGGTGTTCTAACCCCAGGGCTCCTGTACTGCCAGACAGTGCCTGCCCAGAAAACAAAAGCAGCGCTGGATCCCGTTGTTCTTCGGAAGTACGTCCAAGAACGGATGGCCGCTGCTTCGATTCCCTCCATAGCTGTTGCGGCCGTGCGCGGTAAGCAGATTGTTTGGGAGGAGGCTTTCGGTTTGGCTGACCGCGAGCAACACATACCGGCAACGCCACACACTACTTTTTATCTCGCTTCTGTCACCAAGGCGATCACAGGCACAGCGGTCTTGATGCTTCAAGAGCATCAGCAGATTGATTTGGATCAACCGGTGAATGAATACCTCGCATCGGCGAAGGTGCACAGTCCCATGTGGGACGCCACGGAAGCGACCGTACGTCGCGTTGCGACACATACCGCCGGCCTCACAACCTACAACCGAAAATGCGCTGTTCAAGATACCACCTGCCAGGTCTCAACCAACACAGCGATCGTGCGTTACGGAATCTTGTTCTGGCCTCCCGGAGAGCACTTTGATTACTCGAATCTGGGCTACGGCATACTCGGTGAACTCGTCTCTCACGTGTCAGGCAAGAGTTATGCTGATTTTTTAAGCGATCAAGTTTTCCGTCCTCTCGGCATGCGGGATTGTTTTCTGGGCGTCGCGCATCCACCGTCGAGCCACATCGCCGCACAATACGATTCAGTGACACACGCCCGAACTCCCGTCGAACTCTCTGACACTCCGGGAGCCTCTTCAGCACACTGTAGCGTGCACGATTTAGCACTGCTTGGCATGTTTGTTCTCGGTGCGCATCTTCCGACTCAGAAACAGATTCTTTCCGACGCCTCTGTCCAGATGATGCTGAAACCAACGGTCGAGACCGGCGACGGCGAGCGCTACGGCTTCGGTTGGGCGCTGCAACCTAGCCGTCACCAATACCTGAGTGTTTACGCTCAAGGCGGCACCAATGATTCGTTTGCCGTGTTGCAGATGATTCCCTCCGAACAGATTGCCGTCGCCGTTATTGCGAACACTGGAACCACGATTCCCTTTGAAATTGTAGATAAGGTGTTGAGCGACCTTCTACCTCGCTATCGTGAAGACCTCGCAACCCAACCGCCAACCCCGCCGCAGTCTCCGGCACCTCCTGCTACAACTTCCCTCGTTGGCACTTGGACGGGTCATTTACAGACCTGGAAAGGGAGCATCCCGCTGACATTGCGGATCTCGGGACTGCGTGAGGTCCAAGTGCAATGGAAGAACGATCCATGGCTGACCGCGACAGGCGTGGATATTGCTGACCCTCGCGTTTACTGCATCGTTCACGGTCAAGTGGAAACGCCAGATGCTCCTCGACCGCCGTACGATCTCGAACTGGAGCTTTACCTCCGTGGAAGAGCGCTTGTCGGCGCCGCGACAACGAAAGACGGAGTTCAACTCCCGTACTGGGTTCAACTGGAAAGAGCACGCCAAATCCACGCCGGCCATCAGCCATCACCTGGCAAGCAGACAACGGCAGATGGTCGTCCGCCGCAGTAGTGTCACTTCGCTATTGTCCTCATGATAGTTAGCTGACACCGGCTTTCGATGCTATAACTCTCCCCATGGCTACGTCCCGGCAAGGCTCCGTCCGTCTGTTCCGCTTTTCCGGCATCGACGTTTTTCTTCACTGGTCGTGGTTCCTAGTGGCCATTTTTGAAATCAACGGGCGCACTGGGCGCTATTCCTCGCTGACCTGGAATCTCCTGGAGTACCTGGCGCTTTTCCTGATCGTCACGCTGCATGAGTTCGGGCACGCGCTCGCCTGTCGCCAGGTCGGGGGCGTAGCCAATCGCATCGTGCTCTGGCCGCTCGGCGGCGTAGCGTTCGTGAATCCACCGGCGCGTCCCGGCGCCACGCTCTGGAGCATTGCCGCCGGGCCTTTGGTCAACGTAGTGCTCGTGCCGATCCTGATGGTCGTTGGCTTAGCAAGCCGCTCGCTGGGATGGGCGCATACCTTTCCCGATCTGTATGCACTCCTGCGCTCCGTATGGTTCATTAACTTCGGCCTGCTCGCCTTCAACATTCTGCCCATCTACCCGCTCGACGGGGGCCAGATTCTCCGCTCGGTGCTGTGGTTTTTTCTGGGTCGCGCGCGCAGTCTTATGGTGGCCACCATCGTCGGCTTTGCCGGCGTCGCGGGTTTCCTGCTGCTGGCCGTCTGGGTGCGTTCCGTGTGGGTTGGGGCTATCGCCCTGTTCATGCTGATGAACTGCTGGGGTGGACTGCGCCATGCCCAAGCATTATCGCGTCTCGCCAGGCTGCCACGCCGTGAAGGCTTCGCCTGTCCTGCCTGCAAAGCCGTGCCGCCAGTCGGCGAACATTGGAAGTGCGGCAACTGCCGCCATGCCTTCGACACTTTTCACACCCAGGCCGTCTGTCCTTACTGCGCCACCCAGTTTCGCGTAACCGTGTGCCTGGACTGCGGCACCTTGCGCCCCATCGAACAGTGGACGCTTCCCGGCACCGTCGCTTTGCACGCAGCGCCCTGAAGCTGTACAACGCGTATTCGGAAATTCGTGGGTCGCGACGGCCCGCAGAAATGCAGGCGGCGCATTCTCGCCGCGCAACGTTTGCCGGCAAATACAACCGGCCGTCGGAGTTTGGCCCCGGCGGCCGGATGCTCAGGAGGTCATTCTTCCGACCTCTGCTGCGAACTGGCCTTGCGTACCCTGCACACGCCCTACGACAGGAAGAATTCTTTCGCGATCCCGGCCCAATCTTTATCCGGCATCTGCGCTGTGAGATTATCGACCGCCACGCCGCCATCTTGCGCCAGCGCGCCCAGCGCGGTCGGCATCTTTCTCTGCAGGCGTCCCGCGGATTCCTCCGTCCACCACCGGGCCAGCGCGCCGCCCAGCAGGTTGCGGAAGTTGGTCTTTGCGTCCGGCGACTGCACCGTCAGCAGCCAGCCTTCGCCATAAGGATCGCGTAACGCCAGCTTGGGATCCTTTGCCACTGAGTCGTTCACATCGGCCACGCTGCCTTCGATCGGCGAAACCATGTCCACTGCGCTGCCGTCGCGGTGGATCGTCCAGATCTTCTGTCCCTGGCGAATCCACTGTCCGCGTTGCGGGAGCGTGATGCGCTCGATTTTGCCGGTCAGCTTGGAAGCGAAGTCGTCGAGGCCCACACGAACCAGGCTCGGACTTTCGCTCAACGCCCAGGTGTGCCCGGGATGGTACCGCAAATTCTCCGGCACCTGGAATCCGCCGACCAGGCTTGGAGACAACCGGGGAGCGGCGTCGCGCTTCATCACCTGCAGGGCGGGTTGAATCACTACATGTTTACGGCTGTAGAAATGATCGATCAGGAGAAAGGTCGCGAACATCAAGAGAACCAGGATGACTGTCATAAATCACCTCGTCGGAGGGGCCGATTTTGGTGACCTTCTTGAGGTCTTCAGCAAGGCCGCTCGCCACTTTTGTAAAGGCAATCGCCATGCCGAAGTCGTTCCATTTCTCGAGTCGCTTGCCTGGCTCGCGCGATCTCGCGGCCTGCATGGCTTTACCCACGTTTTGCTGCCGCGCGAAAGGCTTTGCTGCAGATTCTCGCAACATGCGGATGACGAGGATCGCAACAGCCGTTTACGTTGATTTGAGTAGCTTACCGGGAGGGAGTCCGCAACTCGCGTACAACACAGAGCTTAGCGAAGTCGAGTTCGCTGCAGAGAAATGCAATAGCGGATGTTGCTAATTACCACAGTGTCGGCGAACACTATTGCTGCGCCGTCCCCTTCACCACCAGCGCGAACGGAACCGCCTCCCCCGATGCCAGCTTCAGTCCAGCCGAGAAGATCCAGTGGTCCTGGTCATCTTTGCTCACCGCGGCCGCCGTCCCCGCGCCCTCCGGCTGCACCATGCTCAAGGGCCCGGGATGCTTGGTGCCGGTCGCTTTGCGTGACAGTGACACCAGTTCCTGGAACTTGTAACTGGCATTGGGATCGGAGTCCGAGTCTGCCGGAATCAGCAACAGGAAATCGCGGTTCGGCGCGGCCCCAAGATGATTCCCATCATTCGGTATCAGTGCATAGCGCAAGGTGTAGTAACCCGCGGCAATGGTCTGTCCACGGTAGTCCGTCGAAGCCTGGCTGAAATGCAGTACGCCGATCAGTTCAGATTCTGCAAGCTGGCTATAAAGAACATCCGAGCTCTCTTTCCTGGAACCCGCAGGCACGCTCTTGCGCAACCACAACTCCGCGGCGTTGCTGCCATCATCGAGAAGAATTCGGTAGCCGCTCGTATCCAGCGTTTGCCGTACGCTCTCCGGGACTTGCTTTTCGCTCAGCGCGGGAAGGTTCTCCACTTTGCCGTTCTGTGCCGGCAAAGCCGTGGCTGCGAGAACCACAAGACTGGCGCACAGCAGGAAACGGTGTAGCGACTTGCTCATGTCACCTCCGTGACCTGTGACCTGAAGCTATAGAAGTGACTCTCCCTGCCGGAATCCGGCGTTAAGCGCTGTTCGCGTGGGTGCTAGCGGGCAAACGTTCCCACGAACGCGCTCCGCTTCCCGTGCAAGTCCCAGGAAACACCCAGGCCGGGGCCATTGTACGCGTCAGTAAGAGCCACCGCCGGCATGGAATGTGCCGTTTCGGTCAGCGGCGGATAGAACGTCACCTCGTTTCCGCAGAGATGGTCTTTGTCTCCGATCGAGCGCGTCTGGATCGTAGCGAAACGTCCGGCGCGCAACATGGCGGCGCCATGATGCTCAGCGTTCACCACCAGTTCCATCTGCACCGGCACCACCTGGGCCACGTCTTTCAACAGCTCGCCGCCCATGTGATGAGCGAAGCTGACCAGCGCTGCCCGCTGCTGCGCATTTGCGCCATCATCCACCAGCAGAACCGCTTTGGCGGGGTAAGGATCTTCGTAGGGATCGCCCAAAGTTCCATTGGCGCGAACCGCCGCAGCCACCGTAAGTCCCTCGAGTGGCACGCCCTGCCAACTTCCCCGGGTCACATGCCAGGCCAGAATGGCCTCGTTGCCCACCAGGTTGACTTCGCCGTTGGCAAAGCACTGGCCGGTGTACACATCGGCGCTGCGCGTCTCCAGGTAGTCGCCTTCAATCTGTTGAGCGGCCGCGGGAAGAGCAAGTGTGAGTAGAGCCAACGAAATGAACAGGCAGAGATGGTTACGCATGGGAAATCCTCGCCCCTTTTGGATGCCTCTATTTTCTCTCAGGAAGCAGAAGAAAGGAAAGCCGCCGGCAAAGGCCAAAAACGCCCCCGGAACTGAGAACCATCCCATGCCTTTGCATGACTTGCGCAGGGGCTACTCGTAGGCAAGTGCGTCGATCGGATCTTTCTGCGCCGCCTTGTATGCCGGATACAGCGCGCCCAGCAGGGCGCCGATAATCGCGATGATGGTCGCTTTCAATATCCAGCCCCAGGTCATGATGACACGCAGTGTGGGCAGCTTGCTCGAAAGACCCACGCGCGCAGCGGCGCTCACCGCAATCCCGAGAATGATTCCCGCAATCGCCAGCATCACCGTCTCGCGCAGCACCACGTTGACGATGTACAGCTTTGACGCGCCCAGTGATTTCAGGATGCCGATCTCGCGGGTGCGCTCCATCACCGCTGTGTACATGGCCTGAAAAATGACGATGAAGCCTATGGTGACCGAAATCCCGATCACCACTTTGATGAACGTGGACAGCCCCGGATAGCTGCCCGGATTCAGCATCGACAAGTAGTAAGGCATCGACGCCGCCACGTATTTCTCCATCCCGGGCACGTGCCTGATCTCATCGACCACCGCGTCGGCATTAGCGGGATTATCCAACTTCAAGTAGAAGATTGACGCCTTTCGCTGCGCTCCCATCAAGTCCTGCAACACCGGCAGTTCAACGAACTTCCGGGCTCCCTTGCCGGCTCCCACAATCCCGGCCACGTGGAACTTGTTGTTGAGGATCTCAATATCGTCTCCCACCCTGACGTGTTTTGCCCGCGCATAGAGATCATCCACCAGGGCATCGTTCGGCGCCTGGAATGGTCCCCCTTCGATGTAGTGAAAGGGTCCGCCCAGCGCCTCATACGATTTCAAATCAATGCCGGCGATCACTTCGATGTTTCCCGCGGTGGACACCTGCGTGATCACGGGCGCGACCGTAACTACGTGCGGCAGTTTGGCCAGCACATTTCCTACTTTGATCGACATCGGCGCACCCGTCAGTCCCACGATGAACGACGATCCCGGCGGCATCACGATCACGTCCGCGCCAATGCCGGCCTGCCGCGACTTCTGATCGCTCACCAGCCCCAGCGACAATCCCACGATCAGCAGGATGAGCGTGACCTCCAGCGCCACTGCGACCACGCTGATCAGCGAGCGCAGCGGCCGGTACACCAGGTTGGCAAGCACCATTTTATTCATAATGAAATTTCTACGGCTGGCGACTATTCCGCGCCTGGTCCGGATTCACCTGGTCCAGGTGCACCACCTCCGCTCCCGGCGGCTGTTGCAAAACAAACTGATCGTCCTTGAGGGGTTCGTTCAGTTGCAGCTTCACCATGGTGAGCGTGATGTCATATTCTTCCTGCGGCCGGTAAATGCTGATCTCAGACGGAAAAGGGATTGCCGAATAGTCCTTGTAGTTCTCGTAGGTCACGTCCGTGACCAGGTCACCGTTCTGGTTGTAGATAAGCTGGCGGTGCGGAAATAGATCGGTGCGGCTAAAGATGATCTTGCGCGACAGGAACCAGCCTGGCTGTCCCTTGTCGATGATGTTCAGCTCGTAGTCCGGCTGTTCCACCCGGTGACGCTTTGCGTCCAGTACGGTCTCGTAACCGTTTTCCACAACAGCGATTTCGTCACCACCCACCGCCCGCAGCAGCAGCGCGTCATAAATAGCCTGCGGCCGGATGTTTTCCATCGGCTGCTGCGTGTTGTGAGTCTGGATATCGTTTCGTCCCACGACAAACTTGTTCTTCGGCGGGATCCAAAGCTCGAAACGCTGGCCATCGCTGACCATGTCGAACGCGCGGTTACGCACGATCGGCATCAACCCGATCATCCGCAGCATGGCCGGCTTGCGCGCCAGCACATACCCGCGAATCTGTTTGTAATCAGTGACTTTGCCGCGTTCCTGCCCACCCACCGACGTGTCGATGTCCACCGTCGCCTGCATGGAATGAATCTTTTCCGCCTGGGTATTGACGTAGTTGATCAGTTCCTGCTGGGTGGCGGATTTCAAGGGAGCGGTGCTGACCTGGCGCTCGACCTTATGGGAGTGAAATAAACAGCCGGTCAGGGGTACTACTGCAAGAAGGACTAGAACCGCGCGGTATCGAAGAAAGTGGCTCATCCCGTCGGAAATGTTGTCTAAGCTCTAAACCTATCCAGCATCGCTCGTTAGATGAGTATACAGCCCCGGGGTTTCAACCTCTTTGTAACCGGTCTGGAAATAATCATTCTATGCACCCCCGCGACGGGCGGCCCCGCGCGGACATTCACACGTCAGTACAAGCACTTGTGAAATAACGCCCTTGCGCGCCGTTTCATCTAAACTAAACAGACTTGCGCACGCTCTTCACACTCGCGCTGCTCGCGGCCATAGCCGTCACCGGATGGCTTGCCTGGGCGCTGTGGCTGCCGGTAACTCCTGACGGGCAAAAGTTCGTCCTGCTCCATTCCGGATACTCCACCCGGAGGATCGCTTCGGAACTCAAAGACGCCGGCGTGATCCGCAGCACCGACGCCTTCCTGATCTGGCATTACCTGCACCGCCGCCGCTCGCTGAAAGCGGGCGAGTACCTGTTCGAGCTGCCCGCACGCGCCATTGATGTTCACGACCGGCTGGCGCGGGGAGACGTCTACTTTCACACGGTCACGATTCCGGAAGGTTACACGATGTTCGACGTCGCCAAGGCCATGGAGGACGCGCGGCTTGGGACTGCGGAAGAATTTCTGAAAATCTTTCAGTCTGACACTTCGTTGATTTCCGATCTCGATCCCGAAGCGCATTCCCTGGAAGGCTATCTTTTCCCTAACACCTACCAGTTCACGCGAACCCAGAGCGCGCAGGAAATGGTCGCCTCCATGGTGAAACAATTTCGTGCGGTGGCCCAACAGATCGGACTTGCTTCCGACGTTCACCAGACCGTGACCCTGGCCTCCATCGTGGAAAAAGAGACCGGTGTGCCCGAAGAGCGGCCGCTGGTGGCGAGCGTTTACGTGAACCGGCTAGCGAAGAAAATCGCGCTGGACGCAGACCCCAGCGTCATCTATGGGGAGTTGCTGGCCGGCACTTACCAGGGCGCGCTGCACCATGCCGACATGGTCGCGGACTCGCCTTACAACACTTACCGCCATCCCGGACTTCCTCCGGGACCGATCGCCAATCCCGGCAAAAGTTCCCTCGAAGCCGCCATGCACCCTGCCGAGACCGGGTACTACTACTTCGTTGCGGATGGCAGTGGACGTCATCGCTTCGCCAACAGCCTGGAAGAACACAACCGCAACGTGGCCGCCTACCGCAAGGTCATGCGCGGACAATAGCGCGACGGGTGAGTCAACGGCCTTTCGCATCCATCCAGCCCTGCAGGATCAGCACAGCCGCCAGCCGGTCCACGACTTCGCCCCGGCGCTTGATAGACATCTCCGCTTCCCGGAGTAGCCGATTGGCCTCCGCCGACGTCAGGCGCTCGTCCCACAAGTGCACCGGGATCCCAAACCGCTTGCGCAACTCCTCGGCAAGCTCTTGCATCTTGACAGCTTGCGTGCCGCTGGCGCCGCTCATGCGCAGGGGAAGGCCGACCACGATCTCGCCAATCTCGTACTGCTCGATAATCGCCTGCAGCGCCGCGAGGTCCGTGCGCTTGTTTTTGCGCCTGAGCGTCGGCAGCCCTTGTGCCGTGACCCCAAGCAGGTCGGATACGGCCATACCGATTGTCTTCGAGCCTACATCCAGACCCAGCACCCTGCTTGACCGTGAAGTGGAACCAAAATGCGCACCGTTCGAATCTGAGATCACGGCCAAATTATATGTCGCGGACGGCAGGGCAACTTCCGCTACCATAAGCCGATGAGCGAACAGGCAGAGATTCAGGCTCCGCCCTCAGCCGCTGCGCCGGCGTCCTCGAGCCGCCCCCGCAAGTGGCCCGAGACGGTTATCGCGCTCGGCGTGATTCTTGCCTTCTGCTATTTCGCGGAATGGGAGCTCGTCGTAGTCCTGGTGTCCATTCTCATTTCGTTCATTCTCGCGCCGGTCGTCGACCAGTTGCAGAAACTCCGCATCCCTCGCGGGGTCGGCTCCGCCATCGCGGTTGGCTTGTTGCTCGCCGTGGGTTACGGCGTCGCCTATTACTCCTACAACCAGACCACTTCGTTCATTGAGAACCTGCCGCAGTACTCGAAAGAGATTCAGGGGGTCATCGGCAAGTTCAAACAGCGTGCTGAGAAACTCGAAAGAACGACCGAAAAGGTGCTGGAAACCAATCCGGAAAAAACAAAAACCGTCACCGTGCAGCAGGCTACCAGTTGGACCGACAAGATCGCCAACAGCTTCGGTTCCTTGTCTCACGACATCCTGGCTCTATCGTTCGTGCCTTTCCTCGTTTACTTCATGCTGACCTGGCAGCAACACGCGCGCTCCGCCACGGTCATGCTGTTTCGCATGGAAAATCGGCACACCGCGTATACGACCTTGAACCTGATTTCCGCCATGATTCGCAGCTTTATTCTTGGAAATTTTCTGGTGGGCTTGTTCATTGCCGGAGTGAGCACGGTCGTGTTCGCCTTGCTCCAGCTTCCGTTCTTCTACGTGGTCGGCGTGATCAGCGGATTCCTTAGCCTGGTTCCCTACCTGGGAGTGATGGTGGCCATGGTCCCCCCGCTGATCGTGGGCGCGGGCCACCTGGGCTCATCGCAACTTATTATCATCGCGCTCACCGTCCTCGCACTGCACATTTTCGGCATCAACATTCTGTATCCGAAATTCCTCGGCAGCCGCCTTCAGCTCAACCCCTTGGCCGTGACCATCGCCCTGCTCTTCTGGGGATGGCTATGGGGCGCAATGGGCCTGATTCTCGCCATTCCCATCACTGCCGCCATGAAGATTATCTTCGACCACATCGACGCTCTGCACTCTTACGGCAATTGGCTGGGAGAGTAGGGCTAGCCCTGTTGTGCGCGGGGCGCCACATCATAAAGAAGGGCGCAGGTAGAAGAGATGGAACACACGAACGAACGCTCGTGTGTTGCGGGAAGGAAGGCGACTGAGAGTCTTACGCTTCGAATTCCGTCGCTTCGGGGAACCGCAAACTGCACTTCGCCAAGGCCTTACTAAGGGCATCCTCGATCAGTGGCTCTTCGCAGTTCTTGGCCATCGCCAGTTCGCTGACCAGCAGGTATCGGGCCCGCTCCAGCATCTTCTTCTCGCGGAAGGAGAGCGGCTTCGACTGGCTGAGGACGAGCAAATTCTTCAGTACTGCCGCCACTTCCAGCAACGATCCGGTGCGCATCCGTTCCGAGTTTTCCTTGAACCGATCTTTCCAGTCGGCGTTGCTCGCGGCGTCGCCATCTGTAAGATAATCAAGAATTTTCTGGATTTCACCATTGCGCACAACCCGTCGCAACCCGACGTTGTTCACGTTGTGGAACGGGATCATGACCTTGAGGCTGCTGGCTTTGATCTTGAGGAGGTAGAACTTCTCAACTGTCGCCCCAATGGTGCGACTGCTGATCTGCTCAATGATGCCTACACCGTGATTGGGGTAGACAACTTTGTCACCGATGTGAAAATTACCGTCGCTACTAATCATGAGGGAACCCCACCGAGCGAGGCGAACCTGAAGAACCGCTATTTGTTAGTTTACTCCTGGGTTCCCGAAATGGCAAACCAGACGCCCGTTTCCGAAGTGGGCTTGCCCACAAAGTACGGAAATGCAACATCTTTCCCAGCGAACGTTTGCGACAGAGTTATGCGACCCTGGCACGGACTTGCCGGCGGTCAGCTCAACTCGCCACGCCCAGCAGTTCAGACGTTTTCGTTGTTCTTACTTTCCCGGGCCGCACTTGCTCAAATGTGCATTGCGACGGCTTCTTCTCCGGACGCCACCGCAGGAACTTAGTGCCATGACGAAAACGGGCGCCGGAGAAATGGTCGTACTGGACCTCGCAAACTAACTTGGGCTGGAGCGGCTGCCATTCCATGGAGCGCTTGGTGCTCCAGCGGCTAAGGCCACCCGGAGCGTGCCCTGTGAACCCTGGCGGCCCGATCAGCGGTTCGACAGTTGTCTTGAGTTCCTGCCGCTGTTCGGCATTGAAGCTGGAGCAAAATCCTACGTGGTCGAGTTGCTTTTGATCGTTGTATAGCCCCAGCAGCAGGGATCCTATGCCCCCGCCCTTCTCCGCGTAGCGGAATCCGCCGAGTACGCAATCCGCCGTCCGAATGCGCTTGATTTTCACCATGGCAGTGCGTTCGCCAGAGCGGTAGGTCTCGTCCAGCCGCTTCGCAATAATGCCGTCCAGGCCCATGGGACCAAGTTCTCCCATCCAGCGTTCCGCCTGACTGTATTCCGGGGAAGCCGGCGACAACCGGATCGGAGACTGCCTTGGCACTTCCTCGAAGAACCTCTCCAGCCGGGCCCGACGCTCCTGCAGGGACAGTTCGGTAAGCCGCTTGCCCGCTTCGTCCACCAGCAAATCGAAACACATGAGCATCCCCGGGGTTTGCGCCGAGAGCTTCCGGATCCTGGACGCCGCTGGATGAATGCGCATGAGCAGGTCATCAAACGAAAGGTGCCCGCCGGAAAAGATCACAATCTCGCCGTCGATGACGAACGTCTTTTGCGGCAGCGCTGTCAGGGCCGCCACCACCTCAGGAAAATAGCGTGCAAGGGGCTGTCCCGCCTTCGACTGCAGCAGGACCTGCTGATCGCTGCGGAACGCCAGGCAGCGAAAGCCATCCCACTTTGGTTCGTATTGCCAGCCTTGACCGCGCGGAATTTCCGAAACAGACTTTGCGTCTTCCGGCGGAAACGGCGGTTGAATCGGCAAACTGATGGCAGGAAATTCCTGAACTATTTCCTCGGCGGGAACTGCTCCGGAAACAACTTTATCGGCAGTCTTCTTCTCGGCTGATTTGGCGCGCGTCCTGGGTTTCGGCATCGAGCATTGGATGCTCAGAAGACCGGGCGCGTCGGCCCAGCGGCAGCCCTAGGAAGCGACACGCAGCGGGGCTGGACGCACATGCTGGAGACGACGGATCTGGCCAACCAGTCCAGTAGCCCGCTGGTAGCGGTCCGCAATGGAAGCCGGCGACACACTGATCCCCGGCCACACAACACCGGTGTAAAAACGCATCCTGGTGACCACGCAATAAAGCCGCAAGCGAACCGCGGCGTCGACCAGTTCCTGCCCCGCGCGAGCCAATTCCGGATCGGGGCTGTGGCGGGCCGCGTCTCCCAACTTCGTTAACACTGAGGCATTGAAGGCCGCGCACGACACATATTCCACCGCCGCCCACAACCGCCTTCTCTGGACAGCCCTATAAACCCTCGCGGGTAACTGCTGGCGCAAATAGCCCTCGTCATCCGCGCTCATCAGGTTGCGAAACGCCTCAAGATCGACGGGACGGATTGCGCGAGAGAGTTCCTGCACATCGCGCTGCGAAGCTCTGCGCTGCAGAGCCCCCCAGGCAAGAAAGCCCAGGGTAAGAACGGCGGCGAAAATCAGAAACAGTGCGGTGATCATTGTTGCAACAATCGCTCCAGTTCGTGATTCCAGTTATGCAGTTCAGTGGCAGCAGGAGCCTGCAAACTCCGCATGGCCGGTTCCGGCGTTAGCAGGTATGCAATCCATATGAGAACGCAACAATGATACGTGCCCATGGTAAGCAGGTTCAGAATTCGCACGCTGGCCAACCCAAAATGCGACAGGATCGTGCTGTTGGTCAGGTCCACACACGCGTAAACTCCCAACCCGAAGGCAATCCCGAATACATAATTTCGCCAGGATAGGCCGAAGTACCGCGAGAACAGGAAAAGCAGCAACAAAAGCCCGCACTGCACGATGCTCACCGCCAGGTTTGTGACCCAGAGTGTGGCACCCAGGTGATTGAGTCCCTCGCTGTAAGCAAGTCCGGCGCCGACTGTCCCAGTCAGCACCAGCACGATGCTCGCCCAGCGAAATAACAACTCGCCCAGTCGGCTCAGTGCGGCGTAGTTGCGAAAGACATTTTCAAAGATTTCGTGAATCACGCCGAAACGCAGCGCGATGCTGATGCCCGAGTCCAGAAGGACGGCGTCATAAAAAGTGCCCGGGGATACCGCCTTCGAGGTGCCCAGCACAAATAAAACGCCGAAGCCCAGGACCTGGTACACCGCGTAGCACAAGAACATCGGGAATTCTTTGTAGAACCTGCGACGCAACATAAGGATCACGACCACCGCCAGGAAAGCGTGTGGCGCGACCCACAGGTAGTAATACAGTGCGTTATACATCGTCGTCGGCCGACCTGCGAACTATAAACCGTCACCGGCCCGCCGACAACAAAATCTGCGTCGTTGATCGCGCCCACGTCCCGTTCCAAGAATTGCAGTATTGCGTTGTTTAGCGAGGTGGCTTACAGAGGCTGCCATCCGGACAGAACGGGTTCGGATTTCCATCCGCATGTACCGTCGTCGGTACCGCCAGTGTCGAAAGCACGATCAGAGCCGCAGCGAAAAACAGCGTAATTTTCTTCACAGTCCTTAGTCTCCTTTGCAATGGGGTGCTGTCGTGATAGCTTGCAGGAAGGTGTGCGCTTTGCGCGAAAAACTGCGTACAGTACAGTTTCCGGAATCTGTAACGGCATGAAACTCCGATCCGCGCTCGACGACCTTGCCTCCACCACCCTGCGTGCCATGAGCGGCCTGTGGGAAAAACTGCAGTATTTCGCAGGTTTACGCTCGACCGGAAACTATCATCACTGGGGATTGTCCCGCATCTATGGCAAGGTGAAGGCGCAGCAGGCGTTGAAAGATGCTCACCAACAAGTACTTAAGGAGGTCCTGCGGAAACCGGTGCGGGATTTACAGCAGGATCTGCGGCAGGCAAGTGAATGCCAGGGTCTGAAACCAGCGGCTTATCTGGAGAAGTTAAAGGAGAGCGGCCCCGACCTGCTGCCTGAGGACCCGGGCCCTGCCGCGGAGCGACACTTCAGTTCAGTGCTGTTCGCTCTCTCGGCTCTGGAACAGCATCAAGGTGATGCCATTCCCCAAGACGCATTGCCATCCCCACCACCTGCCCCAACACCTCCGCGTCCTGCGGGTGTTTCAAAACCCTCAAGGGTGCCGGAGAAAGTGGATGAGGCTGCAGAATGATGCTGTCGCGGTTGAGCGCGCACCAGCAGCAAACGTGTCCTTCACGGGTTTCCACAAAATAGATCGGGCGCTCGTACTCTGAACGCCATACGCCTTCCACCACCCGGTTGCGCGATTCATCGACCTGGACGAAGGTTCCCGGCGGCAACAACGGGTACATAGTGAAGTCTTCGCTTCCCACGTATCCGTAGGTGTAGTCCTGGTGCGCGAGCTGATTCAGGTAGGCCATGGGTACGACTCCCCACTTTTCTACCATGCGGCCAAGATTGCTGGTTTTACGCAGGTCGAAGCTGGGGTCGAGTTTGGCCGGAATTTGCAGGCTGGTCACGGTCTCGAATGCGGTGGAGACGTGCGATCGGGGCGGCGTGGAGAGGCTGAGATCAGACGCTGACTGGCTGTAGTCGATTCCGTACAGAGCCAGCAGGTCGCGTGGATCGCGCCGGTAAATGATGGCCAGTGAGTACAAACGGTAAATGCTGGGGGTGATGCCCTTGGTCTCTATGTCGGAAAGCCGGCTGGGAGGGATGGCGAACTCTTCATTCCGATGTTTATCGGCAATGCGTTGGCTGGCGTTCTCGACGTCGCGCATGGTCAGCCCAAGTTGATCGCGCAGAGCTCTCAGATTGTGTCCCGCCGAGACCATCGACCCCTCGCCCCAAGGCACCGGAACCAGACTTGTTAATACTTGGCTTAATTGGTACGTATAACCAATTTTTCATGCTTGTTCAAGGATAGTGTTCGGATTTCGTAACTACAGTGTGGGACGCTGGCGTCCCCATTCGGGAGGGAGCTATGTCGTTTTGCAGACGGAAGATGTTAACCTGCTGCAAACAAACGGTCGTCCTGTCCTGTTTTCGTAACAAGGAGTACCGGGACGAGGTCACGCCAGGCTGAGCATTATCCTACTCTGTAATAACTGCAGAGTTATCTGCATGGGCGGGGAGCATGGAGCCCAACCGGATCTTCGATGGCGGTTTCGCCAAGTTCCGTCATTCTCATCGCGATTCAGGTTATTTCCGCGAGGCTAGGGGACGCCAAGCTCTCGACATCCCAACTTTACACGCGGGTTTCCGTGGGCCGCATGATGCAAAGCTACAAACGGTTTGACGTTTCCCGATCTCAACGCTTCTCCATTTGGAGGAGAACTCTTTACGACGAATTTGATTATGCCGGAGCCCTGCCCGTTCCTCAGCCGAAAACTTCCGAGGTGCTCCATTATTCGCCCCACCAAAACAAGCGGAGCTGCTATCGCAGTCGTCAACTTCTTGACCTCCATGGGGCTGTTCATCGGGCAATCAAAGGAGTTCTTTGAACTCCTGTTCGACTTAGCAGCAGAGGCCGATGCGGCCACACGTGAATGCAACTAGAACGATGTGATAATTCGTCCAGGCGTCGCCGCCAGAACCGCGACGCCTTTTTGTTTCAGACGGAAGCAATCGTAGAGACGAATCTTAAGCGGCGATGAAATCACGGCAGTAATTCAGGATGTCAAGACCCTTCGGCATCACGGAAGCGCTACACGTTGGACAGAAAACCCAAAATCGTCGGCTCGCCTTAACTTTCAAGCAAAGAGAAGAAAGGCCACTGCCCACTCGTCGCGGCCAGGCCTAGAATTCAACGAGCCAAAATTTCTGTTTTAGCGAGAAAGGTTTAAATATGAAGCCGACAATCATGCGATTCCTGCTCGTGATCGCTGTGTGCTCTTGTGTTCAAGCGGCCGTCGCGACGAGTTCCAATTTGCAATTTCACGTTTTGCAGGTACCGGGGGCGAGTCGTACCGTCGCATATGGACTCAATAATCTCGGTCAGATCGTTGGAACTTACACCGCTGCGGGAGTAGGCCATGGTTTTCTGTATGACTCTGGAGTATTTACCACTATTGACGATCCGCAGGGGACCGGCACACTGGTCACAGGAATAAACGATGGATCGGAGGTCGTGGGATACTCCTCGGCGCGTGGTTTCAGCGAACTGAATGGAGTCTATACGTCCATCAGCTATCCCGGGAGCAAGGCAACGTTCCCGAGCAGTGTGAATAATTCTGGAGATATTGTTGGTTCCTACGATGATGGGCAGGGGAAGCAACACGGCTTCCTTTTCAGCAACGGAGTTTATACAACGATTGATCCTCCGAACTCCGCGGTCACCTTACTCGGTGGCATCAACAATAACCGCATTATTGCCGGAACGGTTTGCCTGTCGACCACAGGGAAATGCCATGGATTTATCTACTCGCAGGGCAGGTTCGCATACGTCACCTATCCAGGCTCGGTGGGGACTCAGGTTCTTGGTCTCAATGATGCAGTTGACCTGGCAGGAGATGAGGATTCAGCGAGCGGGCTGGAAAACGATTTTACGTACTCGACGGTGACGGGCAAATTCGTCGGTTTCGAGGTTGCCAATAGTCGGGACACTGCCGCGTATGGGATCAACAATTCAGGAGAGGTTGTGGGATTTTTTACGCAGGGAGCGACGTTTTCGGGGTACTACCTTCAGCCCACGGCGGTCCAGAACAAGTAAGCCAATTAAGTACACGCCGTCAAACGGCAAATTCCAAGCGCCGGCCTGGTCGGGACCGGTCGGTGCTCCCAAAGAGTAGCGACTCCAGTCAGATCAGAAATTGAACACCAGACCGGTTGATACTCGGACATCGTTCTGAGTGTTGCTGAAAAACCTTGTCTGGAGAAAGTCGCCTTGTACGCGCCAGGCAAAGGTGCGGAAAAATTTGTAATCGACGCCCCCGCCCAGGGCATAGGCAAAGTTCGTATCGGAAGTGGACGATCCCAGAACCGTCGAGTTGACGTGGGCAGCGCCCGCCAGGGCTTCCGCGAAGGGGCGCAGGTTGCCGATCGACATGGACACCCGCGGTCCGAAAAGAAAGTTATATTCCTTGGTGCTGATCCCGTTTGGACTTTTTGAGTATCCGCTGAAATCTGCGACGATTCCCACGAGGGGAAATACTTTGCCCTCCAGCGATGCCGCCCATCCGTTGAAGCCGCTGTGATCGCCGCCTCCCAAATCAACTCGATTATAGGAATATCCGCCGAATACATTGCCCTTGGGAATAATCTGGGCGCCGGCTGCCACGCTAAACAGAAAAAATGAAAACAACGCCACCACGAATTTGCGCAAGAACGTCCTCCTGCACCGCTGAAAGTTAAGATGTGCCGCTTAGGTTGAATTGGATGCAACAAAGCTTGTGAACTTTGCTCGGTGCTTCGCTCCGGAAGTACCTGACCGCCTGCCCTCGCGGCCTCACTATGGCGTCACCAGCGTGCGTTTCTTCTTCTTTCGGATAAGACGAATGACCACTCCCGTAGACAGCCGGTAATTATCCTGCGTGTTGGTGAAAAACTTCGTCTGCCAGTAATCGCCCTGCACGCGCCACGCGAATCGACGGCTGATGTTGTAATCAAATCCTCCGCCTAATGCCATGGCGAACTTGGTGTCGGAAACCGTCGAGCCTCCGGGCAAGCCAATGCCGACCGCATTCCCATTCACGTGCGAACGGCCGAACAGCGCCTGCCCATAAGGCACAACCCGGTTCCATCTGCGATATGGAATATCCACTCCAAACAAATAGGAGAGCACGTGCGTATTGGCGGGAAAAGTCGTGACACCGCTGGGGCATAACGGCGTGCACGGAGGAAACGGCTCAGGCACCAGCACTGGGACGTTCACGTTGCCGTAATCGCCGGAGAAATCCAGCACCAGGCGCAGCCATCGCGCGAGGTTGATGTCGAGCGCCGCCTCCCACCCATTCAGGCCGGTCCTCTGGTTGGTAGTGTAAGGGTCGGCGCCAGCGTACGAGTATCCGCCAAAAACTTCGAAGTGGGGCGGACTCTGAGGTTCCGGCGCCGACGGCGGCTCGTTGACCTGCGGTTCGGATTGCGTTCGCCCTTCGGTGCCCTGCGCCTGCTGCCCGGTATCAGACGGTTGGGGAGGAGTCTGCGCGGCCGGCGGCGCTTGCGGTTCCTGCGCGCCGGTCGGATTCTGCGTCTCTTGCGCGCAGACAAGAAGTACGGTTGCGAGAAAAAATAAAATTGCCACGGGCCATCTCTTCACCAAGGTCCTCCTGGGAACCGGCTACAAGAAACTATGAACTTGGGATGCCATTCAGGCTCGCATACAACGGCGCAATTGTCATTCCACTCGCTGTAAACAAGGCCGTGCCGAGCCCGGGGCGTGACTGATTGCGGTCATCGTCGCTTGGGGCTGTTTGCGAAATCCCGTTGCTCGCTTGCGGCGCTCTGGTTGCCAGAATCGCTGCATGCGCCGCCGACAAGGTAAATAAGTCATTGACTGAGAGTGACTTTCGCGCACTCCCGCATGTGCCTAAAATTCACAACAGTTTTTTACGCGCCTGCAACCAAATTCACGCCGCGATCGGGTAATTTTAAAGTATGAAATCAGAAAATCTTTCTTTCTCCGCCGCACGCTCGAACCCTGTCGTGTCCGCGGGCCAGGAGAAAGATCTTTGCTTGCAAATTGAATCTCGAGAGTTCAGCGACTGCTTTGTTCTGACATGCCGCGGCCGGGTCGTGTTTCGCCACGAAGCCGCAGCCTTATCGCGCGCAGTGAGCGATCTGCTGGAGCAAAAGAAGTCGGTGATCCTCGATGTGAGCGAGGTAGACACCATCGATAGCGCCGGACTTGGCGAACTCGTGTTGCTGCACATGTGGTCGGAAGGCAATGGATGTCCGATCCGCATCGCCGGTCCTAACGCCCGCATCCGCAATCTTCTGCAAATCACGAATCTGGTCTCCGTCTTCCGCCTGTACGCCAGCGTCGAAGAAGCTCGCAATCCGGGCCGCGCGCTGGGAAGGACCGCCTAGGCTTCGCGCTGGAAGCGGTACCGCTCGCGGCGTTCCAGCGCCATGGCTTCCGCCACTTTGAAAAAGGCCCGCGCGGCGTGCGACAGGCTCGCGTCTCTACGGTAAATCAACCGCAACTTGCGCGTCAGATGCAGCTCGCGAACCGGAATGCGCACCAGGTCGCCGCGCGCAATCTCATTTTCCACGCTGATCTCCGGCACCAGCGCTACCCCATTTCCCATCGCCACAAAGCGCTTGATCGCCTGCAGCGTCGGAAGCTCGATGTCCATGTGCAACGGCGTCTTATAGCGCTTGAAAGCCTGGATCACCTTGTCGCGATAAGGAGAGGGGACAATATGCGCGACGAACGACTCCGCACCCAACTGGCGGATGCTCACCTGCTTTGCTGTCGCCAGCGGATGCCGGGGAGGAACCACGAATGCCAACTGGTCGAGGTAAACAACGATGGAGCGCAACTGCGCTTCCTGCGGATCGTAGGAGAGTACGCCGAGCTCCACCGCGTGCCGCAGGATCTCATCGGGAATGTGGCTGCCCAGCGAGCGTTGCACGGTAATGCGGATCATGGGATGCAAACGGCGGAACTCTCCCAGCACGGGCAGAAGGTAAAGCGCGGTAAATTCGTTGGCCGCGATCACCAGCTTGCCCTGGTTCAGTTCGCGCAGCTCTTGCAGGGCTTCGCGGGCGTCGCCGCGCAAGTTCAGCAGTCGTTCCGCATAGTCCTGCAGCACCCGACCCGCGTCGGTGAGCACGCCTTCGCGCGACGAGCGGTCGAACAGCGGTTCCCCGAGTTCCTGCTCCAGCTTGCGGATGGTCTGACTCACCGCCGACTGGGTGCGAAACAGTTTCTCCGCGGCGCGTGAAAACCTTCGCTCACGCGCAACCGCCAGGAACACTTCCAATTGCGAAAGCTCCATGGTTCCTCTTAAGCAAAACTTCTGGCACCATCAGCCCTGCCTACCACCTTAACTATTTCTAATGATGTTCGAAGGATTATAAGCTTTGCTTTCATTGCCTGTCCACGTACGATGGCCTCTTATTCCCCGGTAAGGAGCGGCCATGGAACGAGCACGCATTTCGATTTTCGATACCACGCTGCGCGACGGCGAGCAGTCTCCGGGCTGCAGCATGAATGTGCAGGAGAAACTGCGCCTGGCCCACCAGTTGGACAAACTCGGCGTGGACATTATTGAAGCCGGATTCCCCATCGCCTCCCAAGGCGACTTCACCGCCGTGCAGGCGATTGCCGCCACCGTGCAGCGTCCGGTGATTGCCGCGCTGGCGCGGGCATGTGCTCCCGATATCGAGCGTGCCTGGCAGGCGCTGAAAGCCGCCCGTCGACCCCGCATTCACGTATTCCTCGCCACTTCCGACATTCACCTGCAATACAAGCTGCGCATCACGCGCGAGGAGTGCCTGAACCAGGCCCGCGAGGCAGTGCGCCTGGCCAAGAGCTATTGCGCAGACGTGGAGTTTTCTCCCGAGGACGCCACGCGCACCGAGCCTGAATTTCTGTGCCGGGTGCTGGCAGCGGTGATCGAAGCCGGCGCCACCACGCTCAATATCCCGGACACGGTGGGATATACGACGCCTTTCGAATTCGGCAGCCTGATTCGCCGCATTCGCGAAAACGTGCCGGGTGCAAAACACGTAACTATTTCGACGCATTGCCACAATGATCTTGGACTCGCCGTGGCGAACTCATTAGCGGGGATCGAAGCGGGGGCGCGCCAGATCGAATGCACCATCAACGGCATTGGCGAGCGCGCCGGCAACGCGTCGCTCGAAGAGTTGGTGATGGCAATGCGGGTTCGACCCGATATCTATGCTTATGAGACCGTGGTGATCAGCGAGCAGCTTTTTGCCACCAGTCACCTGCTGAGCGAGATCACCAATGTGCCGGTGCAACCGAACAAAGCGATCATCGGGCGGAATGCCTTTGCGCACGAAGCCGGCATTCACCAGGATGGCGTGCTGAAGAATCCCTTGACCTACGAAATCATGACTCCCAAGTCGGTGGGCGTGCCCGATTCCACCTTAGTTCTGGGCAAGCACTCCGGGCGTCATGCGCTCGGCATCCGCTGCGAGCAGCTCGGGTATCGCTTTGACCGCCACGAGCTCGACGAGATTTATCGCGACTTCGTAATTGTGGCTGACAAGATCAAAAGTGTGCAGGATCATCACTTGCTTGAACTGATCCGCAATGTACAGGGAGGGCTGCCGCGCATTCCGCCCTCCTATGCCGACCGGGTTCCCGCGGCGCTGGCAGCTGCTGCGAACGCAGGCGGCTCGCGCGCTTCCAGTATTCCGCACGGCAAGCCCCAGGTTGCTGCATCGCCGCTTGGGGTAGAAGCAGCCAACGTCGTGATCAATCCCATGGCCGATCACCAAGGCGACCAGGAAGATTATCTCTGGGGTGTGTAGGGTTGTTCGCGCTCATCGGGAGAGAAGCGCAAGAGCGGAATCGCGACGCTTCTGTCCAGAAGGCCACTGCATTCCGAGTAGCGCCGTCTTTCGACAACTGAATTCCCCGCTACAATGACATCCGCATGTTATTGACGATCACGACCCTGCCCGGCGACGGCATTGGTCCAGAAGTAATTCACGAAGCCGTACGGGTTCTTGAGACCGTCGCTCAGAAGTTCAGCCACCAGCTTGTCGTCACGCGCAAGGATGTGGGCGGCGCGGCGCTGGTGTCGTCCAACGATCCGCTGCCTCCCGACACGATTCAGACCTGCCTGTCGTCATCCGGGGTGCTGCTGGGTGCTGTCGGCGGACCGCAATTCGATCACTATGGTCGCCATCTTCGTCCTGAAGCCGGCTTGCTGCGCTTGCGCCGCGAAATGGGAGCCTTCGCCAACCTGCGCCCGGCGGTTCTGTATCCCGCCCTCGAGCAAATCTCGCCGCTAAGACCCGAAGTGGCCCAGGGCACGGACATCCTGATCGTGCGCGAGTTGCTCGGCGGCCTCTACTTTGGCGAGCCTCGCAGCGTCGAAGGCGCCAGCGGCCAACGCGCGGCCATCAATACCATGCGCTACACCGAGGCCGAGATCCAGCGCATCGCCCGCATGGGTTTCGAGCTCGCGCGCTCGCGTCGCAAAAAACTGGTTTCGGTTGACAAGGCAAACGTGCTGGAGTGCTCGCGCCTGTGGCGCGAAGTCGTGACCCAGGTCTCGCGTGATTACGCCGACGTGCGGCTGTCGCACATGTACGTCGACTCAGCGGCCATGTCGCTGGTCATGCATCCCGCGGAGTTTGATGTGGTGCTCACGGAGAACATGTTTGGCGACATCCTCTCGGACCAGGCGGGGGGAGTAATGGGATCGCTGGGAATACTGGCTTCGGCAAGCATCGGCGGGCCGGTGGGAATTTACGAACCCGTGCATGGATCGGCGCCCGACATTGCCGGGCAGGGCATCGCCAACCCGCTGGGCGCAATTCTCTCCTGCGCGTTGCTGCTGCGTCATTCATTCCACCTGGAGAGAGAGGCGGCCTGCATTGAGAATGCAGTAGCAGACGTGCTCGCGCAGGGCCACCGCACTCGCGACCTGGCCAAGCCCGGTGAGCCGAGCCTCAGCACGAGCGAGATGGGCGCCAAAGTCGTGCAGGCGGTTTTTGGATCCGTGCAATCTGCTTCGCGCGGCGTTGCTCACGAGAAGTCCGCCTGAGTTTTCCTACTTACTGCCCTGTAGGTCCAGGCTCGCAACAAAGCGACGCTGTTGATGCTGCCGATCTCGCCCGGAAGCATAAGTGAATTTTTCTAAGATTATTGTTAGCGGAAAAGGATTCGGCGTAGAATAACTTTCACCTCGTTGTAATCGCCGCTTCGATTTTCTCCGCCGGGGGGCGCTGCATGGTTTCAAAATGCGCCAATCCGAGTTGTAACGAATCCTTCCGTTATCTACACATTGGTAAGCTCTTCCGCATCGAGAAACCGCCCACGAGCAGTCTTAGCTCGACTTACCCTCCCAGCGCTGCATCATTGCCACGCAAGCCCGGCCAGAGTGTGGAATTCTTTTGGCTTTGCGAGAATTGCTCGGAAAAGATGACGCTGGCATTCAGCGAAGGCGCAGGAGTGCAGATACGCCCGCTGGCCAAAGCTTTCCGCCAAGCTTCATAGAACTTTCGCCGGATGCCGCAATGCGAGATCGTACTTGCCCGACAGCGCATTCCAGCGAATCTTGAAAACTTCCGCCACCATCTTCGCGCCGTCGCGCACCGGGTTGATTCGGGTTCCCTCGCTGTGCGCCCACGAGACCGGTACTTCGGCTATCTTGAGTCCCAGCTTGCGTGCAAGGAAAAGCAGTTCGGGATCGAATCCCCAGCCTTCGATCCGCTGTTGCGAGAAAATCTGCGCGGCCGCGTTGCGGGTAAAAGCTTTAAAACCGCATTGCGTGTCCTTGTAGTGCAGGCGCAGCACCATGCGCGGGACCAGGTTGAACATGCGTCCGAGCAGTTGCCGTCGCCAGGATTGCCGCTGCGTCTGCAATTCGCTTTGCAGCCAGCGCGAGCCGATGGCGACATCAGCGCCGGCGCTGATCGCGTCAATCAACTTGGCCGCTTCCTCGATCGGCGACGACATGTCCGCGTCGCTGAAAAGGCAGATCTCACCGCCGGCGTGCAACATGCCATTGCGAACGCTGTAGCCCTTGCCATGGTTGCCGGGATTGTCCAAAATCCGCAGTATGGGTTCTCTGGACATGAAACGGCGCACTACCTCGACTGTGTTGTCGCGAGAACCGTCATTCACCACGATGACTTCCGCGTCCCACTGCTGCTTTCGGATGTATGCGAAGACGCGCTCCAGCGTGGCGCCGATCCGGGCGCTCTCGTTGTAAGCCGGAATGACGATGCTATAGGTCACATCAGCTTTCAGCCACCACCACGCAGTTCTTACCTGGGTCGCAATATTTACAGGCAAGACTCTACTCTGAACAGACGGTCGAAGGCACCGGAAAGATGCCTTTGAATTCAGGTAACTCTCCTGAAATGTAACTTAGTCGAAAGTTCTCGACAGCAACTTAGAGCTGGCCGGCACACAGATCGGCAACGGGGAACATAACACTTACTTCGGAATCGAAGAAAGCTTTGCCGACCGTTCTCAAGCCACCTGCTGCTGTTTTTCGAGCATGGAGAAGAACTCGTTGACCAATTCCTCATCCCATAGACCCGTGCGGGCCTCATCGCGCATGGTGAGGGCGGATTGGTCGTGACTCAACGCTGGCTTGTAAGGGCGGGCGGTGCGCAACGCGTCATACACGTCGACGACCTGCAGGATGCGCGGCAACAAAGGGATGTCCGGTTTGCGCAGACCATCGGGATAGCCGCTGCCGTCGGAGTGCTCATGGTGGTGGCGGATGATGGGCAACACCAGGCGAAGAGTCTTCAAAGGCCGGCAGATATTCTCACCGGTCACCGGATGCTCCTTCATGATCTTCCACTCGTCGGCGGTCAGGTTACTGCCCTTTTTCAAGATGTCATCGGGAACCGCGATCTTGCCGAGATCGTGCAGGTACCCGCCCCGGCGCAAGGCGATGATTGAATCTTCATCCAGCCCGAGATGTCTGCCCAGATCGGAAGCACGCAGCGCGAGGCGTTCACAGTGGCCCTCGGTGTACGGATCGCGGGCCTCGACGCTCAGACCCAGGGTGCACAGCACCGATTCGGCGGTTTCCAGTTCGTCGGTAAATTCCTTCAGCTTGATCAGCGACTTAACGCGCGCGAACAGCTCTTCCGGAAAGATAGGTTTATTCAAAAAATCGTCCGCCCCGGCCTCGATGCCGCGCAAGCGATCTTGACGGTCGCTCAGGCCGGTAATCATGACGATCGGAATCAGGCGGGTGGCCGGGTCGTCTTTCAACTCGCGGCACAACTCGTAGCCGGATTTCCCCGGCATGACGACGTCCAGCAGAATCAGGTCCGGGGGGTCGCGGCGAATTTCCGCTTCCGCCTGCTCGGATTGGAAGACCGCGACCGCATGGTAGCCGCGGCTTGACAGCAACTCGCCCATCAGGGCGGCGTTGTCGGCATTATCATCCACCACCAGGATCTTGGGGACCCGGCGCCGGACCATGACTTCGCCCATACTCCTGTAAGAGAGTTGCTTGGGCGGAAAAGTTGTCCGGAACTGCGGGGGAGAGGTCATGTCTGCTGTCGAACGCGCTTATTCTAAACGCGCTTATTCTATCGGATTTTTAAATTTCTGGTGCTGGGGACGCTACAGAATAAACGTTTCGATAGACCTTCGTGCAAGAGTCGTGGGAATGCCTGTTCGGGTCGAAAATCACAAACACAGTGTGCTCGCTGACCTTGTTTCGTCCTGACGCTTCTGCCTACTTTCACGGAATGAGATGCAGCTGGGTTCTTGTCCTGGGTACGTGGCTCTTGCTCCACCTGCCGGCGAACGCCGCCGCCAAGCCGCACGTGATCAGCTTCGGAAAAACCACCACCGTGAAGTGGCTGGTTGGCTTAGACGAGGAAAAAGCTGTCGACCTCAAGGTGCGGCCGCTTTTTGTCGACACGCGGGTGAAGGAGTACACGACTGGGCCCGCCCGCGATATCACTGATCGTCTTTTCGTGGTAAGGCGCGTCTTCCGGTTGAATGACGCCCTGCCCGAAGACCCGGCCACTCCCGCGCGCTGGCAATGGCAGCGCGGAGGCTGGCTGCTGGTCGATCGCATGACGGGAAGAGTCACGCCGGTGAACCTGCCGGAGTTCGATGCCTTGTATTCGGCCGCAAGCTGGTATCGCGACTACGTTGCGTATTGCGGAATCAGTGACGATGGCAGGAAAGCGTTTGCCATAGTCGCACAAGTGGGCCGCCGCAAGCCGCTCCTGAAAAAACAACTCGGAAGCATCGAGCTAAACGGCATGCCCGACTTTGCCTGTCGCGCGCCGCAATGGCAACGTCAACCGGCTCGCGTCACCTTTCCCGGGCAAGGCGGAGAGCGGACGACGTTCAGCATCCGCGGGCATGTAATTGATTTGGTTAACGATCAAGAAGAAGAAGCGGAAGCTACGGAATAAACGGCCAGTTTTTCGACCAACCCTCCGCCGCAGCCAGAGCCTCTTAACCACGTCGCGCCGGGACGCTGCCCAGCCTTCCCGCCACTTCCACCGCACGACAAAGAGGCAGCCACCCGCCCAGGGAGGATTCATGCTGCCCGGAAATCGTTCCCGGCACTGGTTGCCTTACGTAGCATCACTGCTGCTGGTGCTTTCTCTTGTACTGCTCTTCTATGAGGCCAAGTACCACAAGACCTCGCTTCCCGCCGAGGCCCCGCTGCATAACCCGGTTCGGTGATCTTCTGGAATGTTTTGCATCGTTGAGGCTTGATTTGAGCGAAGCACCTGCCTCGGTCGACGCCAGTTAGTGTTGAGGGGACTGGGCGGAGGCGGGAGGTCCCGGATCCTTGTTCATAACCGCTTGCGCTTGTGCCGCGTCGCCGTTCGCCAGATAGGCGCGGGCCAACATCCTTCGCATCGCGAAGTTTTGCGGATTCAACTGCAGCGCTTTTTGCAGCGAACTGATCGCGGCATCCTTCTGGTCGAGCTTCATCTGCGCGATCCCGAGTTCACGCCAGGCTTCCGCATTTTTAGGGTTCAATTCGACCGCGCGCTGGTAAGCCGACAACGCCTTGTCGGTCTCGCCTAAACCATCGAGCGACGAGCCGAGCATGACCCAGGCGTCATCGTCCTTCGGATTCTCCCGCGTGAGCTTCGCGAAGATTTCTCGCGCCGGTTCGAATCGTCCGGTCGATTGATAGAGCAGGCCCAGGTTGTATTGCACCGCAAGGTCGGCGGCATCGTTGGCCTGCGCGCGCTTGAGAACCTGTTCCGCTTGCGCGTAATTCTTCTGCTGCAGGTAGGCGTTTCCCAGCAACACCAAGGCGGCATTGTTGCGAGGATCTCTGCCTACCGCGCCTTGCAGCTGGGCAATCCCTTCGTCGAGGTTTCCTTTCTCGATCGCCTCGCTGCCTCGTACCAGGGCGACGACGTAGCCTCTACTCTGTTTTACGAATCTGGCGGCGACGAATAGAAGCACAGCGGCCGCTCCGAACGTCAGCCATTCCCAACTGCGCCGCGAGTCCGGATGCGTCATGAGGAACTGGCCAAGCACTGCCCCCAGCAGCAGGCCGGTGATTAGGCCGCCCATGTGCGCCGCATTATCGATTCGGCCCCAGGCCGCGCCGAAAACCAGGTTGTATCCGGCAAAAGCGAGCAGGCTGCGCAGAGTTCCTTGAAACGCGTGCTTGGGAAACGGCAACTTGCCGAGGTAGAGGGCCGCGATCAGCGCGCCCGCCAACCCGAAGATCGCACCCGAAGCGCCTGCGCCGATCGACATGGGATGCCACCACAGGCTGCAGACGCTGCCGCCCAGCCCGCAAAGGGTGTAGACGATCAGCAGCGTCCACGGCCCAAAAATGAATTCCCCCAGTTGTCCCAGGTTCCACAGGCACCACATATTCAGGCCGAGGTGGATGATGCCCACGTGAACATAATTGGAGGTCAGCATGCGCCAGGGTTGGCCGCCCAGCGAATAGGGCCCCCACATCGCACCCCACTTGAGTAGTTGGGCGTTGTTCGGCTCTGTAGGAGATACGCCGTTGAGCACCATGCCCAGGTAGACCGCGATATTGATTCCGAAAAGAACGCGCGTCATCCAGGGCTTCGGCATCATCACGCGCCGTGCAAGCGGCGGTGCGGCCTCGGGCGTCGTCGATAAGGTTTGATCGTCCACGTTAACCGGTGAGTGCTCGCATAAAGAGTTATCCTCCCGCCGCTTCGGCGGTCGGCAATTCCTCGGTGACAGTCGTCTTGTTGACTTTCGCGCTGGTGACCAGCACCACGGAAGCAACCACGACTGCACTGCCTGCCAGGATATAAGCATCTACGCGCTCGTGTTCGATGAGCCACCCCAGGAACACCGCGACCACGGGATTGACATACGCGTAAGTGGAAACCTTCGAGGTCGGAACATGGCGCAACAGCCAGATGTACGCGGTGTATCCGATCCATGATCCGCAGACTACAAGATAGAGGACAGCACCGATGCCGCGCACAGTCCAGTCGACGTTGCGCACGTCCTCAAACGATAACGCGAATATGAAATTTGCCAGGCCAGCGAACGTAATCTGCCAGGCGATGCCGCTGAAAGGATCGACGTCATGCGACTGCCAGCGCTTGGACAGCACCGAACCCAGGGCCCAGCTGAACGATCCGCCGATCAGCGCCAGCGACCAGGCCAGTTCCCTTCCGCCGACGGAGCCGGGCGCGGTCAACTTCGGCCACAAAAGGACCACGATCCCGGCGATACCCAGCGCGAGTCCGATCTTTCCCCGGAACGCAATGCGATGGTGACCGAGAAGCATGGAATCCAGCACGAGAAACCACAGCGGCGTACTCGAGACGACCAGCGCGGCCAGGCCAGATGGCACGATCTGTTCGGCATAAGAGAGTGTGAGATTGCCTCCCATGAGCAACAACGTGCCGACAACTGCCAGGTGCATTAGCTGCGTGGATGCGTAGGCGATGCGGCGTCCGCTGAGCGCGCAATAGGCAAGCATCAGGGTTCCCGCAATAGTGAAGCGAATGGCGCACATCAGCGCGGGGGGAATGTGTTCCACGGCAATGCGAATGCCGAGATAGGTCGATCCCCAAAACAGGTAGACCAAGCCAAAGGCAAGGATCACCATCCACCGATGCTGGCGCTGCTCCCGGGCCATGAAGGTGAGAGTTAAAAGGTAACAGAGTCAGGCCCGGCTCTCGTTGCCCGCTTGCGAGTTCCGCTGTTCGCCTTGCTGCTCTGGTCGTTTGTTGTTGGTCTTCCACCTGCGCTGACGATTACTCGGCTCTCTGCCGATTAGCCGTCAGTTATCGAAGTTCGCCTTTAGGATCGCTTTTGCCGCAATTCGCGGATTGCGAGCCCTTCCGGATAATCCTGCATGAGATCGTTGCTCTACGACCCTCGCAGTGTAAATACGAGGCATTCTGGAAGCCCAGCCAACGCGTTACCGCGGGACAATCCCACTCTTAACGCTTGGAGGCTTATATATCTAGCAGCTATAAAAAGCCCGTTAGACGGGTGTCCAACGGATGGATGCAAACTGGATAGCTAGCCCCAGCTGCGTAACACTTGCAACAGCGGGGGACGAGTTACGACTGTGTCGAGGGATTGTTTTGGGGGTTACGCTGGGCAAAGTTCCCGGGTATAATCAGGCTGTACTTACCTGCTCTCATGCGTTACGAGCGTTCCAATTCGCACTTGCCGGCGTGCTGGCTGCACTGCCTAGTGTGCCCGCGACGTCACCTGGCGGTATTGCCTTCACGCTCGCGCCCTAATCTGTTCGGTTCCGACTAATTAATTCCTCCGCAATCTCAAGCAGCTCCGACGCGCGTTTTCGTCAGCGCTGATTCGGCTACTGGCGGCGCGTTACGGCCCCCAACCAGTGGCTACCCGAGTTCGACCAGTCGAGACCGACAACGAGAACTGATCCGGAGGATCCCATGACCACCAAGACCCTGACCGTTGGGCCCAAAATCAAGACTACCCTGCCCGGCCCCAATGCCATGCGCATTCTGGAGGGCGACAACAAGTTCATTTCTCCGTCTTACACGCGTTCCTATCCCATGGTCGCGAAGCGCGGCCGCGGTGTGGTGGTGGAAGACGTAGACGGCAACGAGTTTCTCGATTTCTCCGCGGGTATCGCGGTGACTTCGACCGGCCACTGCCATCCCCAGGTCGTGGCGGCGATTCAGAAGCAGGCCGGCGAACTGATTCACATGTCGGGTACCGACTTCTACTACGAGAACATGGTGACCCTGGCGGAGCGCTTGTCGAAGATCGCGCCCATGCCCGGGCCGCACAAGGTGTACTACGGAAATTCCGGCGCGGAGGCGATCGAGACTGCGCTGAAGCTGTCGCGCTATCACACCAAGCGGCAGAACATCATCGCGTTTTTCGGCGCCTTCCACGGCCGCACCATGGGCGCGCTTTCGCTGACCGCTTCCAAGCCGCAGCAGAAACGCCGCTTCGCTCCCATGGTGCCGGGCGTTACGCATATCCGCTATCCCGACGTGTATCGCGGCTGCGAAGGCGGCGCCCAGGACCCGCAGGCGTTTGCCCTGGGATGCGCGCGCTTTATCGAAGACAAGCTGTTCAAGACCACGCTGCCGCCGGAGGAAGTTGCCGCCATCTTTGTAGAACCGATCCAGGGCGAAGGTGGATACGTGATCGCCCCCGACGTCTTCATGCAGGAGTTGCGCCGTATTTGCGATCGTCACGACATCATGCTCGTGCTCGACGAAGTGCAAAGCGGCGTGGGCCGCACCGGCAAGTGGTGGGCAGTCGAGCATACGGGCGTGCAACCCGACATGGTCTGCATCGCCAAAGGCATCGCGTCGGGCATGCCGCTCAGCGCTGTGATCACGCGCGCCGAGATCATGGACTGGGTACCGGGTTCGCATGCGTCCACGTTCGGAGGAAACCCGGTTTCGATTGCCGCCGCACAGGCAACCCTCGACGTGATCGAGAAAGAAGGCCTGCTGCGCAATGCCACGGAAGTTGGCAACTACATGCTGGACCGCATGAAGGACTGGCCCAAGAAATACCAGTCGGTGGGCGACGTGCGCGGGCGCGGGCTCATGATCGGGGTCGAGATCGTAACCGACAAACGCACCAAGGAGTATGGCGGCAAGGAGCGAGACCGCATTGTCGAGCTTGCGTTCGAGCGCGGCATCCTGTTCCTGGGATGTGGCCCGAGCACGGTGCGCATCGCGCCGCCGCTGGTGGTGAACCGCGATGAAGCCGAAGCGGCGCTCGAGGTGCTCGAAGAGTGCATTGCGATCGTCGACAAAGACCTGCACAAACCTGCTGGCCCCGGCAAATCACAAGGCGCGTAAACGCCTGGCCAGGAAAACGCGAGAGGCATCGGGCAACAGGCAATTCATTTCTGTGGCTCGGTGCTCCGCGTGATTCCAGTGAGCAAGTCTCCCCACCAGCAGCATTCAGACGGAAGGTGCGATCATGGGCCACGGCAGTATTGCTTCCATTCACATTGCAGCACTGGCAAAGGAGCCGACGCACGCTGTGGAATCGGTGCACGCAATCCCGGGCGTCGGTCTGGATGGCGATCGTTATGCAGCGAAGCAGGGCACGTTTTACAAGCCCGAGCCATCGTTTGAGTTGACATTGATCGAAGCGGAGGCGCTGGAGGCGTTGCGGCGCGACTACCAGATCGAGCTTGCCCCCGGGGAAGCACGCCGCAACCTGGTGACCCGTGGCGTGCCGCTGAATCACCTGGTCGGTCATGAGTTCTCGATTGGCGGCGTGAGGATCCGCGGCATTCGCCTTTGCGAACCGTGCAGCCATCTGGAGGCGCTGGCGGGACGGCCGGTCATCAAGGGACTGCGGCACCGCGGCGGCTTAAGAGCGCAGATTCTCAGCGACGGCATGATTCATGTCGGCGATCGAGTGGAGCGTTGAGGAAAGCGAGCGGCCATGAAATCCGTTTTTACAACCCGGGTGCTGCTCGCGCTCGCGGCCACCATGCTGATGTGGGGCTCGGCCTTCGCGGGCATACGGGCGGGCCTGCGCGCCTACTCGCCGGGCCAGCTTGCCGTCTTCCGCTTTGTCGTCGCGTCGATCACCCTGGGGGTTTACGCGGGGGTAGCACATTTCCGCCGGCTGCAGCGGCGCGATTTCACGGGCATGATCGTCACCGGGATCATCGGTGTGACCTTCTATAACTTGGCACTCAACTACGGCGAGACGACAGTGACCGCCGGCGCCGCCAGCCTTCTGATCGCGTCGGTTCCCATCTGGACCACGCTGCTCGCGATCTTTGCGCTGCGCGAGAAGCTCAGCGCGTTAGGCGCTGTTGGCGTGCTGATCAGCTTTTTGGGAGTAGCCCTCATTGCCACCAGCCAGGGAGAGGGCGTGCATTTTTCCCCGAAGGCGCTGATCATCCTGGCCGCCGCAGTGAGCTCGGCGGTGTACATGGTGCTGCAAAAGCAATTCCTTGAGCGTTACAGCGCCCTGGAGTTCACGGCGTATTCCACCTGGATCGGAACACTGCTGATGCTGCCGTTTGGGCACGGCCTGGGACACGGCCTGGTCACCGCGCCAGCGGGCAGCACGCTGGCAATCCTGTATCTGGGAATTTTTCCCGGCGCACTCGCCTACGTGGGATGGGCATACGTGCTGTCGCACGGTCCCGCGGGAAAGACTTCGAGCTGGCTGTATTTGAACCCGGTGTTCGCAATCCTGATCGCCTGGGCTTGGCTGGGCGAAGTGCCCGGCACCAGGTCGCTGGTGGGTGGCGCGATCGCGCTGGCCGGAGTGGCGCTGGTGTACTGGAAGCGTAAATCGGCGGGAGAAAACGACGCGCAAGCGTCCACGCCAATCGTTTGCCGCGACTTCTCAAGTTCTTGAATTGCGGCGGTGAATTCATCCACCGCAGGCGATTTCATCGGTTGACCTGCCCTGCCGCAAACCATACCATTTTGCGTGCATGCCTGCGCCCCAACCTGCTGTCGGGCAATCGCTGGGACACTACCGTATCGTCGAGCAGATCGGCGCCGGTGGCATGGGGGTAGTGTTTCGGGCGCATGATCAGAAGCTGGAGCGGGACGTCGCGATCAAAGTGCTGCCCGCGAGAAACCTGATTGACGAATCCTCGCGCAGCCGCTTCCATAAAGAGGCTTTGGCGCTCGCCAAGCTCAGTCATCCCAATGTCGCCATGGCGTTTGAGTTTGGCCAGGAAGGCGAAATTGATTTCCTGGTCACGGAGTACATTCCCGGCCAGACGCTGGATGCGAAGCTGAGTGGCGCCGGCCCGCTGCCACAGAAAGATGTCGTGGATCTTGGCATTCAACTGGCGAAGGGGCTGGAGGCGGCGCACCGCGTAGGCATTGTTCATCGCGATCTGAAGCCGGGCAACCTGATTCTCAGCAGCGACGATACCCTGAAGATTCTTGATTTCGGTCTGGCACAACTGGTAGGCATGGAGGCACAACTTGCCGAAACCATCAGCCTGGGCGAGGCCCATTTCCACGCCGGAACCCTGCCGTACATGTCTCCGGAGCAGTTGCGGGGTGAGGCCGCCGACCCTCGCTCCGACATCTGGGCGGCCGGGGCCGTGCTGTACGAAATGGCCACCGGCTGCCGGACATTCCCGCAGACGCAGCCGCCGTTGATCACCGATGCAATCCTGCACGATGAACCGCTGCGACCCACTGCCCTGAATCCGACCATCTCGCCTGGGCTGGAGGCGGTGATTGTCAAAGCATTGGACAAAGACCCAGACCGGCGGTATCAGACTGCGCGCGAATTGCGCGTGGACCTGGTGCGGTTGCAGCCGGGAGGAACGATGTCGTCGAGCGGATTCACCGTGCCGGTGCCGCCGCGACGAAAAAGCAAATTGGGCATGATGGCGGTTCTGCTTTGCGTGCTTGTGCTCGGGATCGGCGCCGGCGTTCTGCTTCGCAAGTACGGGCAGAAGACGGTTGCCCGCCAAAGAGTACTGGCTGTGTTGCCGTTCGACGCCGTGGGACAAGGCACCGATACCACTGCTCTAGGAGTCGGTTTAACAGAAACCTTAACGGCAAAGCTGGCGCAGTTGAGCGAAAGCAACGCTCTGCAACTGGTTTCGACTCGCGATATCCAGGCAGAAGGCGTGAAGACCGCGGACCAGGCGCTGCGCGAATTTGGCACTGACCTGGTGCTGGAAGGCAACGTACAGCAGGCAGGAGATCAGATTCGGATTAACTGTATCCTGGTCGATCCGCACACCCGCCGGCAGATCGACGCGCGCACGATCACGACCGCCGCGCACGATGTATTCGATCTGGAAGACCGGGTGGTGGACGAAGCACTCAACTTACTGGGCGTGAATGTACGGCCGGCGAACCGGGGTGATTTGTTGGCTCGCCGCGAAACCCAGCCTACCGCATACGAACATTACTTACGCGCGCGCGGATACCTTGAGGAGTACCAGCGATCCGAGAACATCGACAGCGCCATCGGCGAATTCAACAAGGCCCTTTTGATCGACGCAAACTACGCTCCGGCTTACTCCGGCTTGGGCGAAGCATACTGGCTCGGCTTCCAGCAGGCGAACCGTCCCAACGACTGGGTGACCAAGGCATCCGAGTATTGCCGGAAAGCGCTTTCGATTTCCGTTAACTTCGCGGAAGGGCATACCTGCCTCGGCGACGTTGATTTCGGGACCGGCAACTACGACGATGCCGTGAAACAGTTCCAACTGGCCGTCGACTTGGACCAGACCAGTGCGGATGCCATGCGCGGACTCGCCGACGCCTATCACAAGCAGGGAAACCAGGCTGCAGCGGAGGAGACTTACAAGAAAGCCATTGCCACCCATCCCCACAGTTGGGGCCTCTACAACGCGTTGGGTGATTTTTATTACCGCCAGGGAAGATATCCAGACGCGGAAGCTACCTTCCGGCACGTAACAGAACTATTTCCGGATAACCCGCGCGGTTACTCGAACCTGGGGGGAATCCTGATGGCGGAGGGGAGATACGGCGACTCGATAGCGACGCTGCAGAGATCCATCAACCTGCGTCCGAACATCGAAGCCTACACCAATCTCGGGTTCGCGTATTTTGCGCTGCGTCGATTTGCGGACTCAGCCGCCACCTTCGAGCAGGGGCTTAAACTCGATAACCACGATTGGCTGCTGTGGGGCAACCTGGGAGATGCCCTGTATTGGACCCCATCCCGACAGAAAGAAGCGAGCGGCGCCTACCAGAAAGCGATCTCACTGGTGGAGTCGCGACTGCAAGTGAACCCCAAAGATGCAATGGCGCTGGCCTACTTAGCCGATTACAACGCCATGCTGGACAAGAAAGCCACCGCGCTGCAGAGTCTGGGGAAAGCAATCACGCTGGCACCTGCCGATCCCGATGTCAGGCTCAGAGCGGCGCTCATCTTCAACCACTTTTCGGAGACGGACCAATGCTTGTCGGCCTTGAGGAAGGCGACGGCGCTGGGACTGCCAACATCGATGATCCGAGACACACCGGACTTCGACCACCTGAGGCAGTCGCCGGAATTCCAGTCGTTATTTCAATCGCACTGAATTGCCTCGTTCACAGGCTAGGGCTTGATATTGAGGCCAGGATCGTTGAACGCGGCAGAGGCAGAAGAGCTATCAGTATCCTTCTTGCAAGCCGCGCTGTTGTGAATGATCTCGTACGGGAAGTAGCCATGCGCATCCTGGCGAGGAGGGCCGGGATTGAACGCTGCCTTTATCGTGCAACTCGGGTTACACGTGCCTTGCGGAAAGGGAGATCCATTGGTTGTGAAGTGGATGGTGTAAGTCTGAGGGGTTGCATCCACAGAGCGCCAGGACACTTGTTGATTCATCTTCTTGTTTAACGTCAGGACCGGAGCGTAGAGGTCGCATCCATCTCCATAACTCGTCAGGTAAATGCCGTCATCGAAAGGCGACACCGTACTCGTCCGCAGGACTAGCAGGCCGATGATGGCTCCTACTATCAAACCAGCGACGCTTCCCACAACGAAGTTAGCGCGTGCTGTCATAAGACCCTCCACCGAATCTGGGCCGCAATTACAGGCCGCTCACGATACAAGCGGTAGGAAGATATGTCAAATGCGGTGCTGTCTGTCTGTTTTGCTGCCGGCAAATAGCTGATGGTGAATCTACTTCTGTCTTGTGCGGCTACTCTCGCAGGGCATTCGTCCTATCGCTTTTTACGTCTTCCTCTGGCAGACGGTGCGGCAGTATTTGCCGCGATGTTGCCCCGCAGCACGGTCATCGAGGCCTTGGGCAATTCGTAAACTGTTTCTGCCGATGCGGTGATCGCGCTTTTCACCACCGGTCCGTCGGGATCGGCAAAGCCTCCGGTTTCGGTCGGATGCCACTGATACTGCGCGCTGCCGAAGGTGAGCACGGTCACCGGGCCAGAGAAAAATTGCGAAGAATGAGAACTGCCATTGCCGCGGGACTGCACGCTGTTGGCTTCGGTTGTGTCTCGAGTTGCGCTACCGTCACCATCAAACACGATCTTCACCTTGTGCGCGTTCTCCTGGTCGCGGTTCACCAGCATCAGCGACCACTGCCCATCCGGACGCTCGAGCGCATACGCGGTGACCAGGTTGTGCCCGGCAGGATCGGTGAGATCGCTCGTGGCGGCGTAGGTTTTATGAACTCCGCTGCTTTTCTGCACCCATTCGAGATTGATCAACTGGCTGGCGAAGAATTGAGAAAGCGGCTGCCCGATTTCGTAATTCTTATCCGCGCTCCACATGCCAAACGTGCCGAACGATTCATTGCAGCCGCGATGAATTCCCATGGGCAGGTAGTGGAAGTAGTAAAGCGCGTTTCCTCCGGCGTTGAAGAACGCGCCTACGTAGTCGGCGAGCCACAGCGCTCCGAAGATGTCGACGAACGACTCGCCGGAATTCCAGGCAATATTCGATTCGGTGATGAACAGCGGCACGTCTTTGGGGACGCCGTCATCGCGCCAGACCTGCAGGATGTGGCTGACCAGCGTGGGCTCATCGTACAAGCTGCTCCAGCTTATCTTGCAGGGCTGGTAGGGATAGTGCTCGAAGGGGAAGAAGGCGAGGTCCGCCAGCCGCCCGTGTTCGCGAAGGTAGTTGACGAAGCGGCGCGTCCAGGAAGTTTGCCCCTGCGGGTCGGGCCAGGCGAGGATGTCTTCGTTCACTCCGGTAAATACTGGGCCGCCCAGCTTTAACGTAGGGTCGACCTTGTGCAGGGCGGCGGCGAACTGGACGTAGAGTTCCGCGTAATCCTCCGGCAGCATGTATTGGCCATCGGGCTCCTCGCCCATTTCGACGTACGAAATCGGGTAGCCGCGCTTTTCCAGGTAAGCGAGCTCCGCCGCGGCATCTTCAGGAATGGCGTAGATCAGCGCGATGGGAATCATGGCGGGGAGGTTGCGCGTGTAGCCGCTGGTGTAGAAGAGGTCGAGCCCAACCTGCTCGCGCACGGTCGAGGTCAGGTTCGCGGGCTCGTGCCAGGGATCGACCGAAGAGCAATAGGTGATGGTCTGGTCCTGGTCGGGGGTGTGACGCACCAGGTCGTGGAACAAGCCGTCATCGGCGATAGTTCCCGCGTAGAGCTCACGAATGGCAAAGCCTACGCAGTTGCGGCGGTCGACGGAGCCATGCGAGTCGCAAGTGTTCGACGACTCCGTCATCCAGATTCGAACGAAGCGCACCCCCATGGGCGTGGGCGAAAGCTTAAGCGTGGCGATGCCGCCTTTGCCCTCGGAGATCACACCGCCGGGAAAAGTGATCCAGGCGCCAAGCGTCGGCTTCTTGATGGGATCTTCGCCCGTCCAGTACTGCACCAGATATCGGCTCGCGTAGGGATCGCCCCAGGCGATGCGCAGGGAGTTGACCGGCTGCACAGTGGCGAAGTCCAAGACAATCCACTGCGGGTGCGCGGAGTCATCGGCGCCGGTGAATGCCTTGGCAAGATAAGGGTTGCTCTTCCAATAAGTATTCGGGTCGCCATCGGTGAGCCGCGAATAACCCTCGTTGCCGGTGCCGTCGTTGCGGGTGAATCCGCGATGCGGCAGCGGATAACCGTAGGAGCGCACAATGAGCTCGCCAAGCGCGGCGCTGCCCGTGAAATATCCTTTGCCCGCGGGATCGCTCCACGTGCCTTGCGGATTCCAGTGCCAGGCTTCAACGAAGAGCTCGGTGTTCTGGCGATAGGTGACGGGCTGCCAACCGGCGGTCAGGATCTTGTTGACGGCTTGTGGCGTGAATAGCTTGTCAGCAGCCGCGGCGGGAATGCGGTCGATGCCGGCGCCGAGGGCCTGATTGGGAATGAAAGTATTCGTGGGGTGACTGATGTCGACGCGCACCGTCTGGGCGAGCGCGAACTGCGATAGGGTAAAGACGAGCGTTAATAAAAAAATGCCGCGAAGCGTTTTCACTGCATGGAACATGAACGGTCTCCGGCTTCAGGGAAGCGGGAGATGATAACGGCAGGTGGAAGCTGACGCAATGTTTTCGCTGCATGAGAACGTGACATTGGGAGGGCGAGCCATTGCCCAGCATGACGCTGATCTGTGTGCTGCTCGGCAGTCACCGCGATGTCGAGCTTGCCATCATGATTGAAGTCGCCCACAGCGATAGCGACCCGATCGTAAGGCGTTCCCACAGGGGAATCGCCCCGTGTCTCAAAACACTGCGCGGCAGCGGGGCCGCAGAAGGAGACAGCAAACACGAAGAAAAGCCGTTTCTTTGAGCACAGCAGAAGAGTGACGAAACATACTTTCTCCGGCGAGGAAACCGCAACAGCGACGTACCTTAGACCTTGCTGAATGCCCTTTGCAGCAAGCGCGTTCGAGATTGTCTGCCCTGTGACAGCCTGCGGTCAAGGTGAAGAAAGCTGCATGTTGGACTTGCAAAAACATCGGTTTACAGGGAAACAAGTCCCGGCTTCAACCCGGCGTGTGCGGCAGAATCCACGAGCAAAAACCTTCCAAGTTCTTGCTGCTGCAGGAACCCAAGGCCACCGACGTAAGAACAACCCCTGCTTACTTCAGGACATCTACTTTTTGTCTCCCCCATGTGGTAGGGGGCCCGTACTGATTGCACTTATAAATATTTGACCGCTCTTTATGGCGGGAGGCCTCATCCTGACAATGCCTGAGATCACACGAAGATGAAGCTTGTCATTTTCGGACTTACGATCAGCTCTTCGTGGGGAAATGGCCATGCCACGCTCTGGCGGGGGCTTTGCCGGGCGCTTGCCGCCAAGGGACACGCAGTCACGTTCTTCGAACGCGATGTTCCCTACTACGCGAACCATCGCGACCTGCGGGACACGGCAGGATACGAACTGGTGCTCTACCCGGAATGGAGCGAAGTGCGCGCGCGGGCGAAACAGGCGGTAGCCAATGCCGATTGCGCGATTGTGACTTCGTATTGCGTGGATGCGCGGGCGGCTACCGAACTGATTCTCGATTTTGCCTCGCTGGTGCACGTGTATTACGACCTGGACACTCCGGTCACGCTGGAGCGCCTGCGGAGCGAGGGAGAAGTCGAGTACCTGCCGGAGTGCGGCCTGAGCGCGTTCGACCTGGTCTTGAGCTACACGGGAGGCGAAGCGCTGGACGAGCTCAAGTCGCAACTGGGCGCACGCCGAGTGGCGGCTCTGTACGGAAGCGTGGACGCAAATTTCTACCGGCCATCTTCACCGTCTCCGACGTATGCCGCCGATCTGTCCTACCTGGGCACTTATGCGGCGGACCGCCAAGCGGCACTGGAAAGGCTGTTCGTAGAGCCGGCGCGGCGCAGTCCCGATAAGCGTTTCCTGATCGGAGGCGCGATGTATCCCGGAGACTTTCCCTGGACGTGGAACATTTACTTTGTGCGGCACGTGCCGCCGCCGGAGCATCCGGCGTTCTACTCTTCCTCGCCGCTGACCTTGAGTGTCACACGCTCGGCTATGGCAAACATGGGATATTGCCCTTCGGGACGGCTGTTCGAAGCGGCGGCCTGCGAGACGGCGATCATGAGCGATTACTGGCGGGGGCTTGAGGCATTTTTCGAACCGGGACGGGAAATATTGATCGCATCCACACCGGAAGATGTGTCCGAAGTGCTGAAGTTCTCACCGCAAGCGTTGAGAAGCGTAGGCGCCGCGGCGCGAAAGCGCGTGCTTTCGGAGCACACCGCCGATCATCGCTGCAACCAACTGCTCAACCTGATTGAGGCAAGGGCATGAAAAGAATCTGGGGCATTGTGCCGGCAGCCGGACTGGGCACGCGCATTCAACCTCTCGCCTTTTCGAAAGAATTGCTGCCCGTGGGAATGCGATTCGACGGAGAAACCGAGCGTCCTCGCGCGGTGTGCGAATACCTGCTGGACCGGATGATCTGGGCGGGAGCGACGAGGATTTGCTTCGTGATCTCGCCGAACAAAACCGACATCATGAATTACTTCGGCGGGCGCCTGGAGGAAGCGTGCATTTGCTACGCCATCCAGCCCAGTCCGAATGGGCTGTGCGATTCGATCTTTACCGCCCTGCCGTTCATTTCCGAGCATGACGACGTTCTCATTGGACTGCCGGACACGATCTGGTTTCCAGAAGATGGGCTGGCGGTGCTTCCTGAAGGCCAGTTCTCCTTCCTGTGCTTCCCGGTCGATAAGCCCGCGTATTTCGACGCGGTGGTGGCGGATGAACGGGGCCGCATCCAGGAAATCCAGGTGAAAAAGCCGAACGCCTCATCACACTGGATCTGGGGCGCGCTGCGCTTGAGCGGTGCGGAACTTGCGAAGCTATACGACCTGTGGCGAATCCGCGGCCGGCAGGACCAGTATCTGGGCACGCTGGTGAATGCGCACATCGCAAATGGCGCGAGAGTGCTGGCGGTCAAGCGTGGCGAGCGCTACGTGGACGTTGGCACACTGCACGGATACCGCGAAGCGGTCCGCATCCTATCCCAACCGCAGGAAGTTCGGGAGCATGTCCGAAAAGTTGAAGCCGCTTGAGCGCGCGGGGCGACACTGGGCGCAGGATTTCCAGCAGCGATCGGGGGAGGCGCCGCGCCCGCACTTGGCCGATGTCCGGCCGCTGCTGCTGGTAGCGCATCCTGATGATGAGACGATCGGCGCGTCCGCGGTGCTGGGACGATTTCCGCAATCCTTTGTGGTGTACCTGACGGATGGCGCGCCCAGGGATCCACACTTCTGGACAACGAAAACCGCATCGCAACCGGAATACGCACGCACCCGCTCGTATGAGGCGCAACAGGCGCTGGGCCTGGCCGGAGTTTCCGCCGAACATATTTTCCACCTAGGGAGCGCGGATCAGGAGGCGATCTACGGTATCGCGGATTTAGTACAGCCATTTGCGGCGCTGTTGCGCCGGCTTGCACCGACGCACGTGATTTCGCAGCCTTATGAAGGTGGACATCCCGACCATGATTGCGCGGCACTGCTGGCGGGGATCGCGCGTGAATTGCTGGCCGAAGATGCAGATGACCCGCCGATTTTCCTGGAAATGACTGCGTATCACGCGCGCGATGGGAAGTGCGAGACCGGCGAGTTTTTACTCGCCCAGAACGGCGAAGCGGTCGAAGACATCAGCATCGAACTCACGCCCGAGGAGCGCACGCGCAAGGCTGAAATGATGGCGTGTTTTCGGTCGCAGGGGCCGGTTCTGCAGGGGTTTCCCATTGGCAACGAACGTCTGCGCGAAGCTCCAAGATATGACTTTAGCCGGCCTCCGCACGCGGGAGCGTTGTGGTACGAGATGCTGGGCTGGCCTTTGACCGGAGAGCGCTGGCGCGAAGTGGCCGGGCAGGCGATGGCGCAGTTTCGGGAGGCGCTTTGCCACTGACGGTATTGAACGTGGGCTATCCGCTGGCTGCAGTCAGCGACAGCACAGCAGGAGGAGCCGAGCAGATCGTTTCCGTTCTCGACGAATTCCTGGTGCGCCATGGACACGGGTCGGTCGTGGTCGCGCCGAAGGGCTCGAGAGTTCGCGGCGAGCTAGTGGGGGTTGCGGCGGTCGGGCAGGAACTGGACGAAGCGGTGCATGCCGAGGGGATTCGGCAAACCCGGCGCGCAATCGCGCGGGCACTCGAAAGCTTTCCGATCGATGTCATCCACATGCACGGAATCGACTTCCTAGATTACCTGCCGGAACCGGGGACGCCGGTCGTCGTGACATTGCATCTGCCGCCGAGTTGGTATCCAGAGCGCGCATTTGCGATTGCCAGGCCCGACACTCACCTGGTGTGCGTATCGCAATCGCAAGCCAGAGCATGCCCGGGTGATTATGAATACGTGATCGAGAATGGCATCCGGCTGGGGAGCTACCGGCCTGCGCGCAAACGTGGTTACGTGGTCGCGCTGGGAAGAATCTGCCCGGAGAAGGGCTTTCACCTGGCGCTCGAAGCGGCCGACCGTTGTCGTCGACCGTTGCTTTTGGCGGGAACAGTTTTCGGCTATGAAGCGCACCAGCGCTACTTTGAGGAGATGATTCGGCCGCGGCTGAAGAACCCACACCGGTTTTTGGGGGGGGTCGGACTGGCGCGCAAGCGGCGATTACTGGCGGCGGCCAGATGCTTGCTTGCGACCAGCCTGGTGGATGAGACGAGTTCGCTGGTCGCCATGGAAGCGATGGCGTGTGGCACTCCGGTGGTGGCGTTTCGGCGGGGAGCGCTGGCAGAGGTTGTGTCCGATGGGCGCACGGGCTTCCTGGTGAATGACGTAGATGAGATGAGCGCGGCCATTGAGAATGCCGCACAACTCGGTCCCCAGGAGTGCCGCCGCGAAGCGGAACAGCGATTCTCCGCTGAAGCTATGTTTCGCAAGTATTCAGCTGTTTACGAAAAATTGGCGGCAGGGCGGCCGGTGCAGACCTCACTGGCGGCGTAAGCGGTGATCCCATGAACGAATTCGAGGTGCACGAGATTCGCGACGTGGAGTCCGTGTACCGGCTCGCGCCCGAGTGGGAAGCGCTTTGGAGGAAAGATCCGAGCGCCACGCCATTCCAGCATCCGCATTGGCTGATGGGATGGATCGAGGCATTTCGTCCGGCGGAGCTGAGGGTCTACGTGGCACGGAAGAGCGGAAGGTTGGCGGGAGTCGCACCAATGTATGTCCAACTCAAACGACCGCGGGTGCTGGCCCCCATTGGTACGGCCGTGTCGGACTACATTGATTGGTTGCTGGACGGCGAAGTGGGTACTCACGAACTTGCGGAGGCATTGCTGGCGCACATGCTCGAGAGTGAGTCAGATTGCCTGCTGGACGTCGGGGACATTCCGGAAAATTCCGCGCTGCTGCGGATTCAAAGCGGAATGGACCGGGAGAGTTCGACCAAGCAGCACGATGTGTGTCCGGCGTTGGAATTAACGGGCGACATGAAGAGCATCGTGCCACGACAGCAGATGAGGTCGCTGAAGACAGCACGCCGCGATCTGCAGAAGCTGGGAGCGGTGGAGTCGGCAACTGCAGGGGCGGAGAATGTTGACGAGTTTCTAGAGGCATTGTTTGCGCTGCACGGAGCACGCTGGTCGGAACGCGGCGGAGAAGGGGTGCTCGCCGACAACGATGTACGCCGCTTTCACAGGGTCGTAGTTCCCAAGCTGCGCGCGCAGAACATGCTTCGGCTATACGGGTTGCGATTCGATGGCAAGCTCATCGCAGTGCTCTATGCCCTTCACAGTTCCGAGGTGACGTATTGCTATCTGCAAGGGTTTGATCCAGAGTTTCGCGACTTCAGCCCCGGGGCGCAGTTAGTGGGGGCAGTGATTGAAGAGGCGATCGGGGAAGGAAAAAAAGCGGTGGATTTCCTGCGCGGGGGCGAGAAATACAAGTACGCATGGGGAGCGCGGGATCGTGCGACCTTTCGTCTACAAATCTCTCCTAAGGCGGTGCATCTACCGACAAGGGCAGCGTGACAGAGCGTCACACAAAGAGTGCGAGACTACACACGTAAGTTGGCAGTTTGACACCATTTCCTGTGCTCCTGAGGGCCAGTTTCTGTAAGTGGTCGGAATACAGGTACTTATAAAAACTATATGAATCGCGACGAGCAGAGCGCCTACACAAACTAGGAACCGCAATTACAGGTTTGGCTGGATCGTAAAAGCTGCTGCCGCGACGTAGTCTGGGCTCGAACCAAGCGGGTGGAACTCTTCTCGCTGGCAACTTCAAAGATGAGGTGAGCTATGTTGTATTGGGCGGTGGTATTCCTGATCGTGGCGATTATCGCCGGGATCCTGGGCTTTGGTGGAGTGGCAGCCGCCGCAGCCGGCATCGCGAAAATCCTGTTTTACATCTTCCTGGTGATCTTCCTCATCACCTTGATTATGGGTCTGACGAGGAGAGGTGGGAGCGCGGTCTGAGATCGGCCCCACGCTGAAGCGAGTTTAACCGGGCAGGAGCCCGCCGGGACGGGCAGTCGTATGGGTGACATGCGGCTGCCCGTTTTGTGCTTGCAGCGGAAATTATGGATGGAGCGCGCGGAGCGAGACGGCCTGGCTCATGCGGGTAGCGGCTGGATCTGGATCAAGGGCTGGCCGAGCGCAGTTCCGCGGCGCAACATGTTCGCCGATGGGATACCGGTGCGGTGAAACGATTTCTCGCAGTCGGCGGTGGACGGCCCATACATGCTGCCTTCCATATACGCCAACCCGGGACAGCGGGAGCAGCCGGCGACGTGAGTGCATCCCGAGCAGACGTGCAGGTCACGAGCGCGAATGGCACGCACCTGATTTAATTGCGGCGAATTCTGCCAAATATCCAGGAACTTCTGCCGGCGGACATTGCCGCTGGGCAGCGGAAACTGCACGCAGGGAAAAACATCACCATACGGCGATATGTAGCAGGCGCTGTGCGCGGCTGAGCAAGGGTAGCCATCCAGATCATCGTCACTCGCGGGCTGAGGGGGCGCGCAGAACTCCTTGGCATCGCCAATCAGAGCGTCGTTGTGAAACACCTCGCGCAATTCTGATCCGGGAATGCGCAACTTGAGCACGGAGGTGTCGCCATCCATTCTGGGCGTGATCGTGGGATCAAGGCTGTAGCGCACTCCAAGTTCACGCGCCAGGGCCTGAACCCCGGCGTGATCGCGCATATTGGCGGTCATGAGCACATTGGCCATGATGACTTTCAGACCGTGCGACTTCAGAAAGCGGATGGCCTTAATAGTGCGTTCGAGCGAACCGGGTAACTTGGTAATGGCGTCGTGCACCTCGGGACGGTGGGAATAGACGCTGAGCTGAATCTGCTCCACTCCTAAAGCGCGCAGGCGCTCGGCCTCCGATTGCCGGATCATCACACCGTTGGTTTTCACCTTCACGTTGAAAAGCAGGCTGCGGGCGTACTCCACGAGTTCAAGGAAGTCCCGGCGCAGGAAGACTTCTCCGCCGCTGAAGGTCAGAAAGAAAACCTGCGCGTCCGCAAGTTGCCGGATGACGTCTTTGATTTCGGCGGTGGTGAGTTCTCCGTGGTCATCGTGGTCGAGATAGCAATGAACGCAGCGCTCGTTGCAGCGGTACGTGATATCGAAATGGACGTCGATGGGGATGCCGCGGTCGAGCGCCTTCTGATTCATCTCCTCGAGCAGGGTCATGAGGCGGCCACCGATTGCGGTGGACTCTCGAGCGGCTGATCGGAGAGCAGAAGGATGCCGTGCCGGGACAGGTTGGCGACGAATTCTTCGGCGTCATGGCAAGCCGTGGCTTCGTCGACCTCGAATTCGCGGCAGACAGAATTGCGGACGATCTCGGTCAGGGGCGTGCGTCCGTCGGCAGCCTGCCAGATGGCGGTGGCGACCTCATTGAGGGTGAAAAACGTGGAATCGACGGCGGACATGATCATCATCTCGCCGCCGATCTTCCGCGCAGCAATGGCCGCACTCCTGGCTATGAATTTTTCAGGCACTGAACCCCCCGCTCAGCGTATCTGGTCCCACACGCGCTCGTCCGGGAAGAACGACAAACGGTAAACCGGCACGCGTTCCACGAAGTCGCATGCCGTACGGAAGACGCGATTCACCAGTTCCTGATCCTGGGCAAAGAACAGAATGTTCCGGAGCAAGCGACTCGCGACCGAAGCGCCGGACATGCGCTGCATGACATTGTGCGGTGCCTTTTCCAAAAAGAACAGTGCAGCTAATGGTGCAGAACAGTTCTCGCCGACACGAGCCAGTTCGCCGGCAAAGGGAGTGCCGCAGGCGCGGTACTCGCCGGCGTCACGTCGGACGTAGGAAATCTCGTCGGTTAACAAGGTGACATCCGGCGGAGCCAGGCGGGAAATGGTCGTCTTCCCCGCTCCGGAAATACCGCTGAAGAGAAATGCGCGCCCATTGCGGATGGCGCTGGCAGAGTGCAGAAGAAAGCCGCCTTCGCGCGCGAGTACCAGGCTATGCACGATGCGCAGAACGCAATCGATGGAGTATGGATTCGCCGTCTGGCGCACGTGGCCTTTGCCGGTCGCGGGATTCCAGGTCGCGAGAAAATCACCCCGTTGAAGCAGCCATTGACCATCGTGCCAGCGAACAGAAATGTCGTCGTCCTCGGCGGTGCTGGGAGCCATGAGCTCGATGGTGAACTCGAAATGAGGTTGGGCGGTTTCGGTTACAAAACCGGTGTAGCGCGAACGCAGCATTTCGGCAAAGGCGGAATCGGATGCGCGAATGGAAACCGGCACGCCACCAATGTCGATCACGACTCCGGCCATAGCTTGCGAAACCGCTACGGGCATCATGCGGGCACACCATCCGGGTGGCGGCGGGTGACGCGGAGCAAGCGACGGCGAACGCGCTGGTTCATCTGATCGGCATAATAGAGCAGCCAACCAGCCCAACGCGGGATGGCTCGCGGTCTCAGCCGCGGCGCAATGCTCCGTCCTGCACGGCGGATAACCGTAACTCTCCCTAACATCTCATCGTAGCTGACGGGCGGATCGACTTCAGACAGAGCATCACCGCGCGTAGACAAAGAGGTTGCCGACGGACTGCTCGTGGCAGTCACAACCCGGTGAACAAACCAGCGCTCCTGCCGCGTGTAAAGCACCAGGTCGCCGGGTCGAACCAGCTCGATGGGGGTAGCCTGGACTACGAGAAGATCGCCGGGCCACACCGCCGGCAGCATGCTGGTGCCGGTCGCGCGAATGCACACTTCTCCAAAATCCCTTAATACCTGCAATGCCAGCAGCGACTTAGGCGTGTGGGAGGGGCAGTCCTGCGGCATCAGCGCTCAGGACCTTTTCTTAATTATCTGGCAGTGGCTCTGGGAACCAGCCTTGGCGCACGCCAGAGCCATGGTTTCGAAAACCTGCTCGAAGCGGAAAGCCGGTTTGCCATAGGGCTTGCGTGCAGGATTGGCAGCTCGCCTTTTCTCGTCGGCGGAGTTTCGCTGGTTGTCATTCATACAACGATCCCCAAGGGATACGCGAGTCGAGCCCAGGATATGTTCTGTGAGAGCGATTACGGGCAGTGTACAACAGAGTGTGTTCCATGTGTCAGGTCACGGTACCTGAGTCGATACGGTAGTTACCAACGTACCCTTCTTTGTCCTCTAATGGTCTACGTATGATTACGGGAAGGTCCGCCTTTCATAGGAGGCAGCGTGCTGATAGGCGATAATGTGCGGGTGCTCCGGTCCATTTTGGCCACGGTTTTCATATTCGGCGTGCTGGCGCTGACGATGTGCGCGCAAGAATCGCGGAATGAAGGGCCGCGGATCAGCCTGCCGCTCGACTGGAGCCATCGCCACGTAATCTACACGGGCTCAGGGTCGGTCGAGGACATGATGGCCGTGCGCAGCGACCCCAGGTTCTTGCAGAGTTGGTTTACGCACAGAAGCATGCAAGCGAAGTTTCCCATCGCGCCTCTCCCGGATACGCAAGCCGGAGCGGACACCAGTGAGCAGCGTGCGGCAGTGGACTCCGCCAGGTGGCGAATCAGCGGTGCGGTGCCACCCTACAGACGGCACCAGCCAGGGGTGAGCAAGAGCTTGCGCTCGCACGTCGACTGGTCCGTGTCGCTGGGACCCAATGGCGGTTTCGCCTTCGGCGAGTATCCTGCGAAATGGAGCTATAACATTCTCAATCCGCCGGATTGCCTGAAGGATTTCGTGGTTTTCACGACGATCGCTACACCGGGGGTAGGGAAGCAAGCGAACCTGGTCGGTTTCAACAAGCTTTATTCGGGGACCAATCCGACAGGACTGTGCGGAACAGCCCCAAATTTTTTGTTCGCCTACGCGATAGGAACCTCGGGATCGACGCTTTCTCCGATTGTCTCCATCGACGGGTCGAAGATCGCATGGATCGAGGGTTCCACGCCGGCGATCTTCCATGTCACCCGATGGGTGGCAGGACAGGGCACGAATGCAACCACGGGAGCGGTAGCGCCGGGCGCGGGACAAGATTTTGCGCTGAGCTACACGACCGTAGCGGCATCCGGATGCAATGCGAGCTCCAATACCAATGGAAATGCCGATGCGTTCGTTGACTTTGCGACCGACACAGCATTCCTGACCGCCGCGAACGGAATTCTCTATCACGTAACTGGAGTGTTCCAGGGCACACCGACAGTGGACTTTTGTATACCTGTGAACACGGGCGCCGGGGCGGGCATGGTGGGCCCGGTTTATGACAGTGTGCACAAAAAAGTGTATGTGAGCGATGGCCGGACCTTGTACGCGTATACCGTGGGAACATCGTCATTCACCGCAGCGGGCACTATAACCTTTGCCAGCAAAACGACTTTCAGTGGACCGCCGCTGGTCGATCCCTTGAATGGGTACGTGTATGTATTCACTACATCCGACACCACGGGAAAATTCACCACCGTTTCACAGGTTAACCTGAACCTTACGGCGAAAACCGACGTCCATCTCGGCCCAGTGTTTAAGAATGCGACCGCTTTTCTGTTTTCAGGCGACTTCGACAACAACTACTACAACTTCGGTCCTACCAACAGCGCCGCGACTTTGTATTCCTGCGGCACGGATCCGGCCAAGAATACGGCCCCTGCCTTGTACACGATCAACTTCCAAGCGACGGGCATCATCAATCCCACTCCAGTGATGGCAGCGGACATCAAGATCAATCCCGGCGAAGTTAATGGCCTATGTTCACCGCTGGTGGAGTTTGACGATGGCGCGAACGACCGGCTGTTCATCGGTGTCGGCAACCAGTCGGACGCGACCGGCGCGAACGTCGTGCAAATGTGGGACATTACCAATCGAATTACGAGCAATACGACAGGCCCGACGGCCTCAGCTTCTCCGTATTGGGGCGGCACAACCAGCTTCGCGTTTGACAACATCAGCACGGCGAGCCAGGCGGAAAGCTTTTACTTCGGCAGCCTGGCGGCGAACGGCACCTCTACATGCGGGAATAACAACTACTGCGCGGTGAAACTCACGCAAGCAGGGTTGCAGTAAGGCTGAGAAGCCGGCCATCCCGATACATGCTTAAGGTCAGAGCTGAGAGCCCGCGTGCTTGTCATTTCGGGCAAAATCTAAAGACAAATTCAGGAATTCTTTTTGTGTCCCTTACAGAGGAGCGGAGTGGCGGGCGTCTTCCCGCAGGCGAGGGCAGTCGTCTCGAAGACCTGCTCGTAGCGAAACTCCGGCTTGCGGTAAGCCTTTCTGGCGGACGCAGGCGAGACAGTTTTCCCCGTGTTGTTCAACTCATCTGTCGAATTCTTTTTTCGACTCATACGTTCGCAACACCCCACGAGGCATCGCGCCGGGTACAGATCTCTCTTAGCCGGGGAGATGAGCGAAGTGTACACCAGTGGATTGAAGTGACGCGAGAAATCCAGAGCTCCCAGCCCCGAAAGAATCAATAGAAAGAGAGTGTTCCCTGCAACCGGGCACGGCGGAGTGTACGCGCAAAGACGGAGAGGCTCGCGGGCAACAGTATCAGGACGAACAGAGCGAGGATGGCGATCTCGCGTCCGAGAAGAGGCAAAGGCGCGTTTTCCAGCAGGGCCAGTCGCATTCCATTCAGCGCATGGGTGATCGGAATCGCCGTGGACAAATAATGCAGACCGCGAGGCAGCGAGGAGACGGGGAACATGGTTCCGGTAAGAAACCACATCCCGGAACTGAGAAGCCAAATCACGGCCGAGCCCTTCTGAATAGCCAATTGCAGGGCTGCCGCAAACAATCCGAAGGAGACCGCCAGGAAAAGCGAGAGGCCCAGAATCGCGAGACAGCCGAAGACATTCACCTGCAGGCGCGCGCCGAATAAAAGCAGACCCGCCGCGAGGTAGAGAACGAAATTTACGCCGCTGGCGGCGAACGCTGATATCGCGCTCAGCACGACCAGCAAGGCGGGAGGAGTGGGGGTCGTCATGAGGACCTCGAGCGTGCCGTTCCTCTGCCCATCCTCGATGGTATTGAGGAAGGCATTGATCCCCATGAGGAGGAAAGTGTAGAGACCGGTGCCGACCAGCAAAAAAGGGAAGTACTCGACGCCTTCGGGCCGAAAGCCGGGTCCGACGGATCGCGAAAGATAGTAGAAGGCTGCCAGTTCTGCGCAACTTCCGGCCGCGGCGAGGAGAAATCCGGAACGGTAACGAATGGCGATGAGCAAGTCGCGGCGCAAGACGGCAAGCAGTTTGTCGAGCGTGGGAGAGAGCGTCACGACGGGCTCCGCAGGGACAGCTCGGGAACTTCTTCGGGATCGCCGGTCAGATCAAGGTAAAACGTGCGCAGGTCGTCAACGGTGGTGCGCGCGGAGAGCGCACGAAGCCCAGCCAGCCGTCCGCGGAAGAGAACGGCCACGGTATCGGCCAGGGCTACTGCTTCATTGAAGTTGTGACTTGCCACCAGCACACTGGTGCCCCGCGCAGCGATTTCTCTTATGACATTCCAGAAATGCGCGGCGGATCCGGGATCGAGGCTGCGGGTGGGCTCATCAAGCAGCAGAACGCCGGGCTGCTTGAGCAAGGCACGGGCAATGGCAAGACGCTGATACATGCCGGTGGAGAACTTCATGACGAGCGTGTCAGAATTTTCCGGCAAGCCAACCAGGTTGAGAACGGTTTCTACGCGTGAGGCCCTGACGCGGCGAGGCAGGTTGTCGAGGGCAGCGAAGAAATCGAGATTTTCACGAGCAGTGAGCCGGGGAAAAAACGAGCGCTCGGACGCGACCGCGAAGCCGACCTGGCTGCGCACCCGACGCGGATCCTTGCTTGTGTCGCTGCCTTTGACGGTAACGCGGCCACTGTCGGGCAGCAGCATGGTGGAGATCAACTTCAACGCGGTGGTTTTGCCGCTGGCGTTGGGACCGAGGAGGGCGACTACTTCCCCGGCGGCGATATTAAGACTCAGATCCTGCAATGCGTATGTCGAGCTGGCGTGTTCGCTTCCCAACCAGTTAAAGAACGCGGGGGGGTGATGGAAGACTTTTGTGACGGACTGGAGGACCACGCTGTCCATAGTTGACGCCGCCGCGGGTATGCGCGCAGTCACGATGCCGGATGAAGTCTCTGTATTATAGTGGCGATCAGAGCAGGCAATTGTTGGTGGATTGGGTTCCGGCGGCGAGAGCTTCTGATTGAAATCGAAACAAGCCGGAGTGCGACCGAGCTGCCGATGCTCGAGCGAAGAGCCGCGCACTTCCGATGCGATGCGAATTTCTCTCCTGAATTTCCCTTCCTGCTGAACTGTTGCGCGATGACGGTCGCGACCGGTGATCGAGAGCTTGGCATTCCAGAGATCGATTGGGAGGCTTTAGCGCAGATGGCGGAGCGGCATAACGTGACGCCGCTTGTGTACCACGCGCTCGCGTCTCACAAGCAATATGTACCGGTGGAAGTTTTCGCGCGCCTGCAGTTGAACTATGTGCAGAACTGGCACAAGAATCTGCGGTTGAGCGCCGAATTGATCCGGGTGATGGACTGCCTTAGCGCGAGCGGAGTATGCGCGGTTCCGTATAAGGGAGCGGTGCTGGCGCAGGAACTTTATGGCGACCTGGCGCTGCGGCAATTTTCGGACCTGGACATTTTGGTGCGGCCACAGGATTTACCGACTGCCCAGGCGGCAGTGCTGGAAATCGGTTATACGCCCTCGCTTCGAATGAGCGAAGCTGAGGGGCGGGCGCATCTCCGATCAGGCTACGAACGCGCATTCGATGGTCCGCTGGGAAGAAACCTGCTGGAGTTGCAGTGGAGAACTGCGCCGCGCTTCTACGCCATCGAGATGAACGTGGAAGGGCTGCTGCAGCGATGTGAGTACACGGAAGTTTCCGGCAGCAAGGTGCGGACGCTACATCCGGCGGACCTGTTCCTAGTTTTGTGTGTGCACGCTGCAAAACACGGTTGGGAGAGGCTGAATTGGGTGTGCGACATTGCAATGCTCATGACAAGACCCGGTATTGACTACTCGGGTGTGTGCGCACGCGCGCGTGAACTGGGGATCGAGCGCATGGTGGGGATTACATCGAGGCTGGCGCGGGAGTTGCTGGGTGTCAACCTGCCGGAGGAACTTGCGCGGCTGACGGAACGCGACGGGAACACGGAGGAGATCGCGAAAGAGAGAATGGCCGCGATGGCAAGCTCAGTCGACATGGACATAGAGTCGCTTGCTTATTTCCGATTGATGATCGATGCACGTGAGCGAACGCGAGACAAGACAAGATTTGTGCTGCGACTAGCATGCACACCTGGCAGCGGCGAATGGTCGGCTCTCAAGCTGCCGACCGCGATGTTTCCTTTGTATCGATTAGTTCGTTTCGGACGCCTGACGAAAAGGCTGTTCGGGGGCAGAGTTCGGTCCGGGGCAGCGCGGTGAAAGTGTTTTTGTTACCTGCGCGCATTCGCGCGGGCGCGAGCCAGGCCAGCACGCAAACCGGCTTCAACGGCCTGCCTATAATTCCGGCGATCCATAGTGGACGTCACGGCAGCGGCAATACCGCCGGGCGTAACGGCTTCCTGCAGGAGCTCTTCAAGGGATAGGCCGCCTTCTCTCCATGACAAAATGCCGTCCGCCAATGCGTGGGCTGCGGCCGCCAGTGCGGTTTTGCGGTCGAGTCCGAGCTTCTGCGCGGCTGAGGATAGCGTAGCCAGCGCATGATAGCCGTGACTGGAAGAATAGGTCACGGTGAAAGCGTCGAAGCGGGACTCGGGGATTTCCAGGACTGCGCCCACCCTTCGGAAGAATTCGCGAACCTGTTTTCGTGAGGCAGCGGGGTAATCGTTGGCAAAGGTGAGCGCGGTGAGGCCGCGACCGGAACGGCAGACCGGGCTTGGCATGGCGCGCACCCAGCTTATGGGCAATTTCTTTCGCAGCTGCGCGAGCGGAATACCCGCGGCGAGACTCACACCGACGACGAGGACCTTGATTTTGTCGCGGAGGTCCAAGAGGACATCGCTCACGGAATCCGGGCGCACGGCGAGGATCAAGACGCCGGCTTGCGCGACGGCGCGAGGAAGATTGAGTTCGGTAACCACGCGATACTGGCGGCGCAGCTGGCGCAGCTTACCGGGGTTGCGATCGTGCACGACGATGGGCTTGTCGTAACCGGCAAGGCGAAGGCCCGCTAACAAGGCGGTCGTGATCCGCCCTCCTCCGAGGAATACAGTCGCTTTCATGCGAGGCGCGAGCACACCTGATCGGCAGTTTGCAGCAGGACCTCTACATCCTTCTCGGTGTGCGCAGTGGAGATGATCCAGTGCAGGCCGTTGGACGGGGTCATATAAATGCCGGCTTCGAGCAAACCGTGTACGAAGCGGGAGTACCGTTGCGAATCGACGTAGCGGGAGTAATCACGGTAATCGTGAATGGCGTCGCGACCGGTGAAGTAGATCTGGAACATGGGGCCAAAGCCCTGCACGAGGGCTTCGATCTTGCGGCGGCGGAATATATCGCGGAGTCCGGAGATCGCTGCATCGCCAATGGCATGCAAGCGCGCGTACACACCGTCCGAGGAGAGCAGATCCAGATTCGCGGCGACCACCTTCATGGTGAGGCGGTGGCCGTTGAAGGTGCCGTAGTGCAAAACCATGCCGCTGCCCCACCGCATGCGGTCGAGAATGGCGCGCGGTCCGGCGACAGCACCGACCGGGAAACCGGCGCCGAGAGCCTTGCCGAAGGTGCTGATATCGGGATGAACACCGTAATATTCCTGGCAACCTCCGAGAGCGTAGCGAAAGCCGGTGACGACTTCGTCGAGAATGAAGAGGACCCCGTTTTCGCGCGTGAGCTTACGAATCGCGTGCAGATAGCCCTGACGCGGGGGAATGCAGCCCATGTTCGCCATGATGGGTTCGGTGATCACGGCGGCCAGTTCCCTGCCATGCTGGCGCATGATGCGCTCGAGAGTGGGCTCATCGTTCCAGGGCGCAAGTATGACGTCGTCAAAGGTGCCGGCAGGAATTCCTGCTGAATCCGGGATGCGCGAAGGAAGTTCCGGCGGTCCCAGCTGCTCGGGAGGATGGGTATGGCTGTTGAGGAGATACGGATCGTACCAGCCGTGATAGTGGCCTTCGAATTTCAGGAACTTAGTGCGGCCGGTATGGGCGCGCGCCAGGCGCAGGGCGAGCATGGTGGCTTCGCTGCCGGTATTCGCGAAACGAACCACTTCTGCGGAGGGCACGCAGCGGCAGAAGCGTTCCGCGGCATCCAGTTCCGCGGGCGTGGCGGCGGCGAAATGAGAACCGGTAGCAATGGCCTGGGTGACAGCTTCCGCGATCTTAGGATGGGCATGGCCCTGAATGAGCGCGCCGAACGACATCATGAAATCGATGTACTGGTTGCCATCGGCGTCCCAGACGTGCGAGCCCTGGCCGCGCTCGAGAACGATGGGGCCGTGCTCATAAACGGCGGCGCCTCGGGAAGGCGAGTTCACACCCTCGACGAGAAATCTCTGCGCACTGTCAAACCATTCATGAGAACGAGTGCGGTTACGAATTGAGGTAGAGATCGGCACTGAGCAGTACGCATGAACCGCTCTCTACTGTAGCAAAAAAGCTAGCCGGCCAATGAAGACTGCAAAGCGATGCGAGGGGGAGAGCGAGCCAGTGGCGGATGAATTCGTCAACGACTCAGTCCGCCGTGCCACCGCCATCCACGACTAAGGCTGCGCCGGTCATGAAGGAGGAATCATCGCTAGCCAGGAAGAGCACGGCCTTGGCGATTTCCTCGGCGGTACCGACGCGTCCCAGAGGACGGTTGGCACATCCGGCGATGTATGTATTCCAATCAAGTCCGCGCAGGCGTGCATCTTCGGGAAGCATTGGGGTCTCGACGTCTCCCGGGCAGATGCAATTGACACGAATGCCCTGCGGTCCATGATCAATGGCCATGGCCTTGGTCATGAGGACCACGCCGCCTTTGGAGGCACAGTAGGCGACAGCCTTATCGCCGCCGACCAGCCCCCACCCGGAGCTGTTGTTAATGATAACGCCGCTGCGCTGCGCAATCATGCCGGGCAGCGCGTATTTCGACATGAGGAATGTGCCTTTGAGATTGATGTCAATCTGCGCGTCCCATTCTTCCTCTGAACAATCGAGCGCAGTGTGGGCGTAGAAAACCCCGGCGTTGTTGAAGAGGATGTCGAGACGGCCGAAGGCTCGGATAGTTTCGTCGATGGCGCTACGGCAGTCTTCGGCCTTGGTCACATCGGAGCGAAGGAAGATTGCGTCTGCGCCGGCCTGACGGATGGCGGCGATGACGGACTCTCCGTGCGCCTGATTGCGTCCGGTGATGGCGACCTTGGCGCCTTCTCCGGCAAAGAGAATCGCCGTGGCTTCGCCGATGCCCGAAGTGCCTCCGGTGATGAGCGCGGTCTTATTTTTCAAACGCATGCAAGGCAGTCGAGAAGCAGCTCTAGATGATGAGCTATCGCGCCGACGGAAGCGACAACCCCTGTTAGAGATAACTTGAACTCGACTGAGCCGTCAATGGTCAGAGCCGCAGGTCAGACGCCAACAGGCGCCTCGACGAGGATCGTGGGCTCGAGAACGATGGTGCAATTCAACGAGCGTGAAACCAGGCATGCGCGCTCGGATTTCTCAAGCAGGCGTCCCGTGCGTTCGCGATCTTTCTCCTCGTGAATCGTCACCCTGGGCTTGAGCACGATCTTGGTAAAGCGGAACCCGCCCTCGAGTTTTTCGATTTTGCCGTCGACCTCGACTTCGGCCCCGAAAAAAGCCAGCTTGGAGGCTTCGGCCACAGCTCGAAAAGTGGAGACGAAGCAGGTGGAAACGGACGCCAGGAGGAGATGTTCCGGGGTCCACAGGCCGGGCTCTCCGCCGAACTCAGGAGGGGCTGCGAAATTGATGGTGCGCGGGATGGATTCGGCTTCGACGATGCCGCGCTTGTGCATGGTCCAGTGGGTGGTCACGTGGTAGGAATAAGTGCTCAGCATGGCTCTCTCCTGTTCTGTCTCGAAGCTAATTCCGGTACCCGACGCTGGGCTGTGAGGCAGGTCACAAAACAGCTAAAAAGCCGTGGGTGGCGGCGACGCAAGAAGGCCGATTTTGCCGATGCCGCGAGTGGATCGTGATCGATGTCACCGAGGGCAGTGCGCGATGTCACAGCATGGAGGTACGGCAGGGTCCCAGAATGGTCCTGTTCTCGGGCGGGGAGTACTACCCGTTGCGCGGAATAGGCACGGGAGGTGCGACATGTCGGAAGATAAGCGCGACTTGCTGGAGGTGCTGAAGTTCGAATTGAGCTTTCTCGAACAGGGCGGATATGGGCGCTCGGTGCGTACTCCGTGGAAGCCGACGGCAATTTTCCGAGATTCGTTGAGCTGCCTTAATTTCAACGAGCCGGATCGTCCGCACCCGTGCAGCGAATGCGTCCTGACCGACCTGGTCCCGGTACATTCCCTGGAGCAGGACGTTCCCTGTCACTTCATTCCCTTAAACAAGGAAGGGGAGACCGTCGACAGCATGGAGCGGCAGTACAACCAGGTGGAACTTGAAGACGCGGTGCGCAACTGGCTGCGGTCAACCATTAAGCGTTTGGAAGCGGAACGGGCCGCGCAAAAGGCGGTAGCGGACTAGGCGCAGGCTGTTGTCCAGGTAAGTGAACCGGGTATTGAAAACGCCGGCTCCTCCCAGACTGGCCGGCGCCAGGTGTCAGTGGCTGAGATCTAATCTGGAGGCCTTTGTGCTCTCGAAGTGTCTTAATCCTCATTGTGAGGCGCCGTTCCGTTACATGCGGGATGGTCAGGTGTTTCATGTCCTCACAGCAACAGCAGAACAGGCAGGCGAGAATGCTTCGCGGCAAACGGTAGAGCACTATTGGCTGTGCGGGCGGTGCAGTATGAGCCTGAAAGTGGTAGTGGAAAACGGCATCGTGACCCTGGTGCGGCGCGATGCATCCGCCGCAGGCGATGTGGAGAATGGCGCGATCGGCCGGGCCGCGTATTCATCTGCACATTGATCCAAATCGGAACCAAGCGGGCTGCTGCCCGCCGCGGTAGCGCGATTCCTATACCCAAGTTTTCGTGAAAACGCTATGCTGGAGAAGCGCCGTCGAATGCGCCCGGAGCTCTCCATGAAGCGCGACTTCGCCCAACTGAGCGTGCAGGAAGCCTTGCACGTGGCCATCTTCATCGAAGAGCGGAATGCCGATATTTATCATCAGTTCGCGGAGATGTTCGCCGAATTCCGCGATCCTGAGTCGCTGGAGATTGCGGCAGCGTTCTGGGACATGGCGAACGAAGAACGCAGACACGGCACCCTGCTGCAAAAGCGCTACTTCGACCGCTACGGGACGCGTCCTTGTTCGGTGACCGAAGAGGACATTACCGACATCATCGAATTGCCACGGCTGGAAAATGGCGAGATCTTTACCTTCGCCAAACTGAAAGTCGGGCGGACGCCGCGCGAAATGGCGCTGCAAGTAGCGGCGGGAGCGGAGCAGAGCGCAACCCGTTTTTACGCCAAGTTAGCAGAGATCACCCAGGATGCCGAACTTCGGGCTCTGTACTCGGAATTCGTCGAATTCGAAACCGGGCATAGCGACTGGCTGGAGAAGAAGCTAGCCGAAGCCAGGAGAACCTCGGGAGGGGCGAAGTTAGCCTAATTCGGCCCCTTCCGGACGAAGTAATCCGGTCCCATTCGCGACAAAACAAGGCATCATTAAAAAGCATCCAAGCTGGAGAAAAGCGCAGGTTTGCTCAGTCGTGCTTACGCGGCGCCGGTACCATGTCGCGGGGAAATGATTTGAAGGCGACCTCGCGGGTACGAGTCGAAGTTTTATCGTTGCTGATGGTGTACTGCGTCAAGCTTCCGCGAATCACGTAGTAGTTCTCATCGCCGGGATTCTTGCCGGCCCCCCGCTCCAGCACGCCTTTGAAATCAAACCAGACCCCGTGAACCGTCTCGGTGGTGAAGGCGAGTCGATTGCCGTCGAGTTTGCCGTTCTTGAAAAAGTGATCGAGGAAGGCACCGCGATCGCTCTCCAGATCGCCGTAGCGGGAGACGAAACCGGTGAGGCGTCCCTGGTCTTCAACGGTGACCTGCACAAATTCGCCGTCCTGCAGAAAACTGTACATCCCGGAGTAATCGGCAGATGAGGGGTTTGGCGGCGCGGGAGCAGAGCCCGGCTGTTGTGCGAATGCAAGAGCAGCGAGCGTGGCGAACATGAAAACTGCGCGAAGCGAAATGACCAATTTATTCACCGGGGACTCCAGCCTCACTGATGTTGGATGCGGGTCAAGGTCATCTTACCGGAAGCGCTGCCTTTGCCTTGTTGCCATTCTGAGGCAAAGTCCTGATTTTCATCCATGTACACGCTTCAGCGGGACCTTGAAGAACAGCCCGGATTCTACTCCTGCCGAGAATCGGCCCGAGAGAAGGAGGTGGGAGCTTTGCCCGACGAAAGTTATAATGAACTACTTTGTCCCGCTCGCGTTGGTTTTCATGACAAACGGCCTTGGGTTCGGTAAATCTGTAGTAACCCCGCCTGCTCACCCGGTTTCACCACCGCGTCTGCTGATTGAGCTGGAACCCTGGGGAAAGGTGTTTGCCGGAAACCTGGCGGAGTCGATTCGGGCAGGCCGCCGGGAGCGCTTCAACGTCGAGGCGGCCGATTTCTGGCCTGACGTTTTCGTTTCGCAGAAACTGCCGTGGCGGCGGATCTTTGAATCGGGCATCGGGCATGTGACGGCACTAGCAGTTGTGTTGTGGCTGATTCAGATCTGGCCCCATCCCATTGAAGCTCGGGCGCGGATTCCATTTGACGCTTCGGAGGTGATCTACTACCCGGTTTCGGAGTACCTGCCACCCATCGATTCGGGCACGCATCCGGCAAAGGCGCAGAGCGGGGATCCGGAATACGCGAAGCAACCGATTCTGTCCGTGCCTCCAGAGGCCGATAATCACAAGCAGACTGTGATCACGCCGCCGCAGGTGAAACTGGATCACGAGGTTGCGCTTCCAAACATTGTGGCCTGGAGCCCGACGAATTTGCCGGTACCCATGGCAGCCACGGCGCGCCCCGCCGGGGATTTGACGATGCCGACCTTACCGACGACTGCCGTGCCCCCTGCACCCGACGTGAAACCGACGTTGCAGCGCGAATTGCCCGGCATGGCGTCCGAGGTGATTGCTCCTACACCGGACGTAGGGCGAACTTCCGAGCGCCGTGTACCAGTTATGCAGGCTGGGGCAGTTGCACCCGCACCGGCGATTGGCGGAGCGGGACGAACTCCGGGGTTGGCAGAATTGCGGACGGAGGTAGTCGCCCCGGCCCCGAATCTTTTCAACACAACCAGCCGCAGAATCGCGGATATCACGATCGGGCATAGTCCGGTGGTTGCCCCCGCTCCACAACTACCGATGTCGGAACAACGCGCGATCAGCGGATACGGCGGCGGTGCTTTGAGCTACGGAACAGTTGTGGCTCCCACGCCGGAGGTGCCGTTGTCGGCCCGGGCAGTATCGGGCTCACGACGCGGAGCCAGCGGGGTAGGATTTGACCAAGGGACGGTGGTTGCCCCGACGCCAGATCTTTCGGCGGCGAGTCAACGCGGGGCTTGGCGTTTACACGGTACGGAATCGTTGGGAGCGCAGGTAGTGCCACCCCCACCGTCGTTGGGCGGGACTGCCACGGCAACATCGAGCGGACGAGTCATTGCACTCAGCATTCATCCTGCAGACGTAAAGGGTCCGATCCAGATAGCGCAGGGGAATCGCCGCGGGAGCTTTTCCGCTATACCCGAGGGTAAGCCGGGCGCTGCGGGTACACCGTCGGTTTCGGCAAGCGCCGGCGCGGCGGCCGCCGGGGCGGGCACGGGCCATGGCCGAGGAGAGGGCAACGGTAACGCGCCGATTGCGGGAGTTCCGCCGGGCATTCACGTCGGCGCGGGGCCGTCATCCGCAAATGCGGCGATGGCAGGCGAGTCTGGGAATGCATCCTCGAATAACACCGTTGCTTTCAACCTGCTTGCGACGTTGACCCCGCCGCCGCGGGTCAGCGTTCCTGAAACGCATGGCGCAGCCCCTGTGGATCCTGCGCGGGCCAGCGAAGTCGAGCGCAAGGTTTTTGGGGTGAAACGCTTCTACTCGATGACCGCCAACATGCCCAACCTTAACTCAAGCGGCGGGAGCTGGATCATACGCTTTGCGGAATTGAAGGAAACGAAGCAAGCGGGCGACCTGGTGGCGCCGGTCGCGACGCAAAAGGTGGATCCGGCTTACCCGATTGAACTCATGCGGCAAAACGTGCAGGGAACGGTGACGCTCTATGCCGTCATTCACAGCGACGGTAGCGTGGGCGACGTAAAAGTGTTGAGCAGTATCGATGAACGACTGGATGAGTACGCGCGAACTGCCCTGGCGCGCTGGCGTTTCCGTCCGGCAACGCGGGATGGAAATCCGGTCGCGATTGAAGCGTTGGTCATGATTCCCTTCCGCGTTTCGCGAACCAAGTTCTGAGCTTCCATCAGGTTGCTTTTGCAGACGTTGCGGGTAGATGAAAAGTGCCGGTAAGGATCAGCGGCCGGCTTCGGCCTTCTGCGCGCCTTCAAGGGCGGCATAGATTTCAGGCGCGGTGCAGACTTCGTAGTAGGTGCGGTCGCTCCAATTGACCAGAGAAAAAGCCTTGGGATCGATCTGCGCGACCTTGCTTTCGCGCACCACAATCTTACGAAAAATATCGTTGCCGATCGGCACCAGTCCGCTGTAGAGGCGGAAAGGTTCGCTGTCCCACAGGGCCGGAGCTTTCAAGGGCTGAGGCTTCAGGGAGATTTCCTGCTGAAGTTTCTGGAAAGCGGCCTGGCTCAGGCGAACTCCACCCAGGTTGTAGCTCATGGTGAAATCTTCGGCGCTTCCGCCGGTATCTGAGTCGCTGACAGTTTGAAACGAGTAAACGCGGAAAAGGCGGCGCAAGGGCTCCATGGCCTGGCGAGCGCGCTTGTTGCAGGAGGAGAGACGGTCGCTCTCGTTCAAGGCGTCGGAGATCATGACGCGCTGTTCGCCATCCATGAGGTAAAGCGGCGCGGACTGCTGATAGGAGATGCCTACACCCAGTTCAAGGCCGGGCAGGCCGGAACGAGCCAGCAGAGTGTTGTACCCGTGCACGATTTCGACCATCTCGCGGGCCAGCACACAGGCACGGCTCACGGCGAGGCCGGACTCATTCTCACGGCCCAGAATCGCCAGGATGATGGCGTCCCCCTCGAGAAAGACCTTGGTGGCCCCGTACTTGGGCAAGAGCTTGTTCACCGGGTCATAGAAATTCAAGCTGAAGTAGGACGCCGGATTCAGATCGCGCTCGATGAGTGAACGAGTCAATCGGGTGGAGTCGCGAACGTCGGCCTTCAGGATCACGTGATCGGTGATTTTTTCTTCACTGGGTTTCTGTTCCTGGGGAAGAAGAAATTCGTACAAAGTTGCATTCATCGCCGACAGTTCACGCAGCTTCTCGTTGGAGAGCAGGTTCACACTGTCGAGACCTGAGTTCAGCACTTCAAGGCAGCGCAGATCGCGGTGATAGCGGAACAAGTCATGCAGGAAGCGGCCGGCAATCTTGGCGCGCTCCGCCCCGCGGCAGGAAGCGACCCGGGCCCGCGCGGCGTAAAGGCTGTTGGTGGAAAGCTTTCCGTGCTGCTGAATCAGGGTTTCGACGCGATCACACTCGGCTCGGGAAATCAGCGCATTCTTGAGTTGTTGGGCATTAATCCGCGGAGCATATTCGGACAACAGCGGCACAGCTTCGTAGGACGCGATGATGGACTCCATGACATTTTCGTCAGAGAGAAGCGCAAGCCAGGCTGTGAGCCGGGCTTTCTGGGCCTGGCCCTGCAAAGTGGAATCGTCCGGTGCACCGGAGGCGACCAGTTCCTGAGCGTTTTCCGGGACGTTGAACCAGGAACCGAACACCGCTTCATCGTCGCTGTCCTCGCCAAAGCCAAGAGAGCGCAAGAACTGGCAGGCAATGCGGCGCATGTTGGTGAAACGGTCGGAATCCTTGTCGAAGTTGCCGAACATGAAGTAGTGTTCGGCGCAGAGATGGTCATCGCGGCCGTCCTCGGTGAAGACAAGGCGGTTCAGGAACAGGCGGTAAAGATCGTTGGCGGTGTCGCCGAAGTAGGAACGGCGCATGCGAACCAGGGTTTCTTTTTCCACCTCGCGCAGGGTGAGGAACAAGTCCTGGCCGACTCGTCGGAGAATGACTTTCTTGCGCACCTGAAAGCTCGCCACTTCTTCGCGGTATTCCAGAGCGCGATGCTGGCGAACTCCTTCGAATCCCTTGAGGGCAGTACGGCAACGCTCCAGCACCTGGGCGAATTGCGCGTTCAATTCCGCGCGCAGGAACTTGATGATGGCGAGCCGCGCTAATAGATCGACCGCGGGATTTCCGGCGGCCTTGGCGCGATTCAAGGCGGCGACGTGCAACTGCACCAGTATCGGCTTCAGATCCGCGACTTCTTCTTTCACGACCCGCTTGAGCGCGCCCGGGAGGAGAATCCCCGCAAGGTTCTTACGCTGGGGAGCGGCCGCGACGTCCATGGAGAGCAGGTGCTGAATTTCGCTGTACTGGGCGATGAGACGGGCAATGTGGGCCCGCGCCGTCTCGACAAATTTGGGGCTGAGATAGACATCGTGGCGAAGGTTATCGACCCCGACTTGCAAGCCGTCGAGCGAGAGCGAAGGGGTGTAGCTCGCTAGTTGCGGGGGCGGCAAGTCCTCCGAGGATTGTCCAAGCCGGAAGATAGGGATGCGCGGCATGCTGGTTGGCGCTGTCGAGTTATCTATCGGCAAACGGCGCTGTTCCATGCGCCGATATAGCTCATAGACTTCGACGGAAGCCGCTGATTTCAGGGCTCTTTGAGGAGCGTAGCATGCGCCAAAGAGGCGAAAAAGTTACCCAAGTTACCCGGCCCACGAGGCATTCCAGACCAAGTTGCGCGCTTCGCCGAAGCCAATAGGCGGAACGCTGTCTAGCGCAGATCCATGGGGCCCAGACCATAGTCCTAGGGGACGAGCACGACACTGATGCCCGGATAAATGCCGCCGAGAGGCAAGAACGGTGAAGCTGGATTCAGCGCCGTCTCGCCGGTGGTGGTATTCACGGCAAGCGAGTACCCGTTTGAGGTGACCATGCAATCGGGATGCGGGAAATCGGAAACCGTGCGCATCTGGTCACCTACGCTTGTCAGTAATTTGCCTTGCTGCTCCTCCCGCAAGTAGGTAAGAGCTCCATTGCTTGTATCAAGCTGCCAGACGGAGACATCGTCGCTGCCGGCGTTCATTCCATAAAGAAAATTGGATGACAAGGGGCTCGCCGTGACCGACGCCGGATTTCCCGGCTTGCTGCGGTCAGGACTGGGATAAGGGGATTCGGAGAGGGGAAATAATTCGCCATTTTTTTCGACCTGAAAGTCGGAGATGCTGTCCTCTGCATTGGCGGTAAAGAGATAACCGTAGCCAAGTCGCACTACCGTCATGTCCAGAATTCCGGCTGAGGGCCCGAAACGTCCCGGCGCCGGAAAGGGTGAGCCACTGACTTCGGTCAGCTCCCCCGTGGCCTGGTTCATGCTGAACGCGCTGATACTCGATCCATTTCCTGTGTACACCCACGTCAGGCTTCCCAAAGGGCCATTCACCGCCATAGTCGTGGGCTGGCTGTTCCCTGTCAGGTAAAACGGCGAGCCTTCAATGGTGCTCACCTCGCCCGTATAGTTGTTGACCTGGTAGCCGGTGATAAAGCCATTCTCCTGGTGATTCGTGCTGCCGTTGGAAACATAAACGAAGACATACAGGCCCGCGTTGTAGGCGACGACTCCGGTGGGCAAGTAGCCCGGCGGCTCCGAAATCGGGAGCGGAGAGGCAGGCACTTGGGTCAGCCCTCCGGTTAACTGCCGGGCGAGCGAGTAGACGCTGAGGCTAGGCGGGCTCTGGTTGATGGCAAAGGCGAAGGCGCCATTAGGATCAAGCGCAGTCTGGTAGGTCTTCGCAGAAGCGGGAAACGGACTCCCCACAATCGGATTCCAGGTACAAGTGTTGTGGGAAAGCCAAAATCCAGGCAGAGTGCCCGAGTTATAGTTCGCGACATACGCGTACTCGATGTCTCCAGGCATGCCCTTGGGGTTCACGACCAGAGTCACCGGGGTCGTCGCCGCTCCCCCACACTTGTCCCATTCCTCCACCACCGCATCGTAAGTTCCCGGCGGAAGAGTGAGGAAGGTGTTCATGCTGTTTCCCTTGACGGTATAGACGCGATGGAAAGGAGAGGTGTAAATGCCCATCGCGTCCACGCCCTCCGGGCACGTGCTGGTCGCGCTAGCGACAAAAAATACGCCGCTCGGATTGTAGGGCACATTGGAGATGGGAGAGGCCACCGCGACCGTGCCCGACCCGGCCTCAACGAAATCGTCTACCGCGTCCTGATTCACCCCTCCGCAGTTGTCCCAGGCCTTGATCACGGTGTGATAATTCGCGGGATCGAGCGCAAGTTGGACATCGAGATAACTGGAATAGGTCTGGTACGCGAGCACGCCGTCAGCGGTGTAGATCTGCATGGACGAAATGCCCTTCGCGCAACCTGGACTCGAAGCGTAGGCCACGTAGTGAATGGGCGATCCGCCGGAGAACGTCCCGGTATTTCCCGAAGTGACGTAGACAGGAGATAAGACCGTCACTGCCGGAGAACTGGCGGCAACGGCACGATCATTAAAAAGTGTTGAGACAGCACACACCAGCGCTATACACCAGAACAATCGCGCGATCGGATTCATGGAACACCGCGGACAAGCAATTTACGTGCGCGTTTAGGATGGGTGCCAGTCCCGGATGGTTGCTGAGGAAAGAACCTGCCACTGTGACGCTGATCACGACGTCATCGCCACTGTCGCCCATTCGACAATCAGCGGATACAGGCCGAGCAAGAGTGCCTTCTGGCGGACTGCCCCTCGCCTGCTACTGCAGGCTTTTTTCGCGGGCGGGAGCGAACTCATCGCCTTTTTGCCACCCGAGAAGATGCGGCAGACTGGTGGCTTCCCATCCCAGGGCAAAGCCGAAGCGGGCCATGGCGGCGTCGCCGGTGAAGTCCATATCTGAGTGATATTCATCGCTCGGCTGATGGTAGTGCTTGGCGGTGAATTCCTGGTCTTGCTGCAAGCCCCAGGCCTCGGAATGCCCTTTGAATTTCATTCCTTCGTTGATGGAAAAAGCTGGGATACCTACGCGGGCGAGACTGAAGTGATCGGAGCGATAGTAGTGTCCGGCTTCGGGTCGCGCGTCGGGACGAATGGCAAGCCGGAAGTCTTTTGCGGTTGCCTCCACGACGGGATAGAAGGTAGTGCGCTCCGCGCCGGCGACTTCAACTTCTTCGGGCGCACCCAGGGGTTTCACGTCGTCATAATTCAAGTCGAGGGTGATCTTGCCGGCGGGAATGGGCGGATGCTTGCCAAGATATTCCGAACCGAGAAGCCCCTGCTCCTCGGCGGTGACCGAGGCAAACATTACGGAACGACGGGGCCTCTGGGAGGTAGTACCGTAAGCGCGCGCGAGCTCGAGCAATATTGCGCAGCCGGTTGCATTGTCCTGTGCGCCGTTGTAGATGTTGTCACCGGGCATGTCGGGGCGAATGCCAAGGTGATCGTAGTGCGCGGTGTACATGACAGCCTCGCTGCTGAGCCTGGGATCAGAGCCACGCAGCATGCCGATGACGTTATTCCCTTCAAATGGTCGAACCTTGCTGACCATGTGTGCGCGCAGCTTGACGGGCAGGTTCACGGGCTTGAAGTCACGAGAGCGGGCATCGGCCATCATCTTGTCGAGATCCATGTTCGACATATGGGCGAGTTTCTGAGCTACGCCTAACTGAATCCACGAGGCGACTTTCAGCTTGGGCTGTCCTTCGAGCTTGAGGTAAGACTTCTCGCCGGAATTGGAGTTACGGACGACCTCCCAGCCGTAGCTCGCCATATCAGTCTTATGAATGAGCATGGCTCCAACCGCACCTTTGCGAGCTGCTTCCTCGTACTTGTAAGTCCAGCGGCCGTAGTAAGTGAGAGCCTTTCCTTTAAAAAAATTGGGATCATCGGAAGGCGGCTCGTTTACCAGCATGAGCAGCACCTTGCCGCGGACGTCGACCCCCTTGTAGTCGTCCCAGTTGTACTCAGGAGCTTCAATACCGTAGCCGACGAAGAGTACGTCCGCATCGACATCGGAATCAGGCTGCTGCGTCTCGTTGTAGCCGACGTAATCCTCCAGCGGCTTGAGGGAGAGAGCACTGCCCTGGGGAGGCACGAGTGAAAACTGAGTCTCGGGCAAGGTGGTGACGCCCACAAACGGAACCTTCTGCATGTAGGTGCCGTGATCACCGGCGGGTTGCAGGCCGTAGAGAGCAAATTGAGTGGCGATGTATTCGGCGGCGATATCTCCGCCACGCTGACCGGTGCCGCGGCCTTCGAGCAAATCGCTCGCCAGAAACTTGACGTGTTGCCGAATGTGTTCGGGGTTGATGGTCTCCATGGCAGCAAAGGCGGCCGGAGGCAAACGCGGAGCGGCTATGGAGGAGACCCCTTTCGCATGAGACGATTGCGCCCTCGCCGAGGGGAAGCTGAACAAGAATGAAAGGAATAACGAGAACAGGACGAAGAGACGCCGCATCATCCACCAAGCTCCTGAAAAGAGGTTGACCGGAAGTGCTTATTCTACGGGAATGTTGCAGAGCGCGGAGTACATGGCAGGGTTACGGAAGGACGATCAATCCCCTGCCCTGGACTGTGCCTGTTTGGAAGCCACGTAGGGGCGAACAATGGCGCGGAACTCGTCGTCGGTTAGCAATCCGCGCTTGGCAATGGCTTGCTTTTTGACTTCGGCCAGGATCTTGCCGCGATCGTCCGGCAGGATTGAGAGTCCAAGTTGCTTGCATTTCCAATCGATGCTGTCGAGGCCGCTTTTCTTCCCGAGCACGATCTTGCGATCGGCATTCACCAGGTCGGAGGAATAAGGCTCAATTGCTTCAGGGACATGGAACTGGCTGGCGACGGCGCCGCTCTCGCGCATGAAGAGGTTGTCGCCAACGAGGGGCTTCCAGGCTTCGAGCGTGTAGCCCGCCGCTTTTTGAACAAGCGTCGAGACCGCGCGCACTTTTGTGAGGTCCATGGCGATGGGCACGTCGTACAAGCAGCGCAGAGCCAGGGCAATCTCAGCAATGTCAGCGTTGCCGGCGCGCTCTCCCATGCCGTTGATCGTTCCCTGGACCCAGGTAGCGCCGCCACGGACAGCCGCAATGGCGCAGGCGGTTGCCATGCCGAAGTCGTTGTGACCATGCCAGTGAACGGGCGTGCTCTTGCCGACCCAGCCGGCAACCTGCGCGGTAAGGAATTCAGCGGCTTCGGGGCTGCAAGCGCCGATGGTATCGACCACCACGACTTCCTTCGCGCCCGCTTCCATGGCCGCCAGGTAAGCCGATTTCAGGAACTCGAGTTGGGTGCGGGTGCCATCGACCGCGAAGAATGCAACGGTAATGCCGTTGTCTGTCGCGAAAGAAACCGCGTCTTTAATGCGACGGAGAACCTCGTCCGCAGAGATTCCGTACGCCTTCAGTTTTATCTCGCTCGTGGGAGCCTCGATAATCGAGGCGCGCAGACCGAGGCGGACCAGTTCCTCTGCGTCGGCGCGCACGGCACGGGAAAATCCCCATAGCTCGGCCTTCAAGCGAGCGGAAGTCATGAGCTGGATGGCTTCCGCATCGTCGGCGGAGACGCGGGGGAAGCCGGCTTCAATGCGGCTTACGCCGAGCTGGTCGAGCTCGCGGGCGATTTCGAGCTTCTGCTGAGGCGACAGCACCACGCCAACGGTCTGCTCGCCGTCGCGGAGGGTCGTGTCATAGAAACGAACCGTGGCTCGCGGGAAGCCGCGCCGAACCTCGGGCCGGGCGTTAAGCTCACTGACCCAAATTTTGCCGTTGTTGGCCATACTTGTTTTTGAATCGGGTTGTCGTTTCCTACGACTGTGAATAGAGCTATTTCAACACCTCTTGTGTAGCCAGGGCCTCGGGCTTGCGGCCGTAGGCTTGTTCCCAGGAGATGACGCAATTGCGCAGAATGCCAATGCGTTCAATTTCGCATTCCATGACGTCGCCGGCCTTCAGGTACCAGGCTTTCGGATCGCCGGAAAACGCGGCCACTCCAGAGACGGTGCCGGTGGAGACCACATCGCCAGCACTGTATCCCATGGGCGAGTAGTGAGAAAGAATTTCTGGAATCTTGACCGACATCTTGCTGGTGTGCGAAGTCTGTCGGCGCTCGCCATTCACGCGCAGTTCCATGGCGAGATTATGCGGGTCAGGAACTTCATCGGCAGTCACGATCCAAGGTCCTAACGGGCAGAAGGTGTCGATGGCTTTGCAGAAGCTGAAGACACCCGATTTCATTTCGCGGCGCTGAATGTCGCGGGCGGTGACGTCGTTGAAAATTACGTATCCACCGATGTGGGCGCCGGCTTCCTGAGGCGTGAAATGCTTGCCGCCCTGTTTCAGAACCACCGCGAGCTCAAGTTCGTAATCGAGTTCCTGGGTGAGGTGCTCGGGATAAATAACGGGTTCTTCGTGGCCAATGATGGCGTCCACATTCTGGAAGAAGACGATCCAGGGGAGCACTGGGTGGGAAAAGCCGGCTTTGGATGCCTCTTCGTGGTGCTCGCGAAAGTTCCCCGCGGTGTGAAAGAACTTCTTCGGAATGATGGGCGGCTTGAGGGTGATCTCGTCGTGGTCATAGAAGAGTCGCTCTCCCCGAGTGCCGAGCGCGCCGTTGTCCAGCTGGAGGGCGTGGTCATGGGCCTTTTGCGCCGCTTCCAGGCTGGTGTCGCCGCCTTCAAAAAGGACGCGCATGTTGGCGGGCACAAGTGCGTCGGCAAGCCTCGAAGAGGCGGCCTCGTGCTCCACGTCCCGCAGGTAGAGCGCACAGGCGGAATTCAGGTCGAGGACACGGTTATCGCGAGTGAAGACGCCGGTGCGGGACTGACGGAGCGGATTCTCGAATGTCACCAGTCGCATAAAGGCTGCCCGCGGCCGGGCGGGCTACAGCAAAGTGTAGTTAGAGCGCGGACGCTTGTCCATGCGGGCGACGCGAACGCAAAACCTTTCCTGGGACGGTTGCGGCTGAGCTAAGATGTCCTGCCTTCATGATCAGGCCAGCGATCGGGGGACGCGATTTTCAATCGAGGAGATTGCATGAGCGCAAACCGGCGGGAATTTCTGCGCGGAATAGCGGGCGCAGCCACACTGACGTTAACGAGCCATGCGAGCAGCCTGGGGTACGTGCGGAGGCTGCGTTTAAATGCCGCAATGACGAATGGATCCGCACACGACCGGCTGCAGCCCGAGTGGTACCGTCGAAAAATCCAGCAAGTCCAGCAGGAGATGCAGAAACGCAAGCTGGATGCGATGGTGCTGCTGAGCGCGACCGACGTGATCTACACGACCGGCTACTTTCATCTTTCGACGGAAAGGCCTTTGGCCGCTCTGATTCCAAAGTCGGGCGAGCCCGCGCTCTTCGTGCCAGCCCTGGAGTCGGACCAGGTGAAACTGTGGTGGGTGAAAGATTATGAGTCATACTTCGATTTTCCCGGGCCGATCAATCGCGTGCGCTGGATTTTCGAGCGGGTAGCGAAGCGGGGATTGGATCGCGGGCGCATTGGCATTGTCGAGACCACCGAAAGCAAGCTGAAGCAGATGAAGCTGGGGGCGCCGAACGCGACGATCGTCAATGCGGGAGATGTGATCGAACACTTGCGCTGGGTCAAAGATGAAGACGAGTTGCAAATCATGCGCCGCGCAATGTACTTCGCCGATTACTCGGTGCAAGCGGGACGCGAGTTCGTGCAACGGAATGGCAGCGTCATGGAAGACCAGATCCTCAAAGCCACGGCAGACGCACTGGCGGAAAAGATGTCCGCCGAGTTGAACGACGTAGTGGGGATCGGCATTGACGCGCCGTTCGGCGGGCTGGTTCCCTTCGGCAAGCGCTCGGCATTTCCGCACGCGGTGGCCAGCCGGGAGCGGCTGAAGTCCGGAGATGCGCTCATCTTGAGCCTGGGAGCGAAGGTCGGCGGATACAACGTGGAGTGCGAGCGGGCGTTCTCCGTGGGCAAACCGACCGATTATGCCAAGCGCCTCTACGATGCGATGCTGGCGGCCCACGACACCGCGGTGGAGAACTTAAAAGAGGGAGCGGTCGCCGAGGAAGTCGACAAAAAGAGCCTTGATCAGATTCGCAAAGCCGGGTTGGAGAAATTCCTGAGACACCGCACCGGACATGGCATTGGCCTGGAGGGACACGAGTCGCCGTGGATTGCCGAAGGGGACAAGACGGTTTTGAAAGAAGGCATGACGTTCAGCTGCGAGCCGGGCGTTTACGATCCTGACTGGGGCGGTTTTAGGCACTCGGATACGGTGATCGTGCGCAAGGAAAAGGCAGAGATCATGAACACTTATCCGACGCGGCTCGCCGACATGATCATTGAAATTTGAGGGGACAGCGAAGGCGCTGTCACTTTCGACACATACATTCATCTAATGCATTGAGGAATTTAAATGACGGAACAGACTTCAGAGAAGGCGAAGAAGGTAGTCAAGAGCGATGAACAGTGGCGCAAGGACTTAAGCCCCGAGCAGTATCACGTAACCCGGGAAGCGGGCACGGAACGGGCCTTCACCGGCGAGTACTGGAACACAAAGGATTCCGGCACTTATCTATGCCGATGCTGCGGCGAGCCGCTTTTCAGTTCGGAAACGAAATTCGATTCCGGCACGGGATGGCCGAGTTTCTATGAGCCGGTCCGGCGGGAGAACGTTGAGGAGCACACCGACCGTTCCTACGGCATGACTCGCGTGGAAGCGCGGTGCGCACGCTGCGGGGCGCACCTGGGACATGTATTCGAAGACGGCCCGAAGCCGACGGGACTGCGCTACTGCATGAACTCGGCTTCACTCAAATTGCAGAAGGAAAACAAGGCGAACCACTAGACCTGCCGAGCAACGGTACGGGGGCGAAGCGGGAACCCGTTCCGCTCCGTCCGGTTGAGGTCGCTGAAAGCCGAGACGGCGCGCGGCCTGGATGCAGATCAACAAGGCACGTGCACGCGGTGTCACACGCGGCTGTGCGCGTTGCACTTGCCGGGCTGCGCCGCTGGCCGACAATTAAACTGGAAAGGTGTTTACCGCAACAGAGGAGGTGTAGTATGCGCACCTCGATCTTCCTGGTTGCATTGTGCGCCGTGATTGTTGCGGCACTGGCAGGAGCGGCGTCCGTATCGCAAACCTCGACCCACCCTGAATATTTCAATCAACTCAGCGAGCACGCAGGGCTTCCACGGATGGGCACGGATGGCGTCATGATGTGGCGCCGCGCCGAGATCCGCGTATTGCCGATGGAGGTCGCCGTTGCGAACCGGGCTGAACTCAAATCGCTGGAAGAGCGGGTCAAAGAAGCGGGGATCGATAGCGCTCGCATCGATCTTTCCGACCCGGGCGTTCGACAACAGGTATCACGACAATTGCGACTTCTCGAAGACTTACTGAGCTATGCCGAAAGACAGAACTCGGATGAAGGCAAGAGCCGCGCGGCCATGGATGTGCAACAACATCTCAACCAGATCGAAGGGCAAATGATGTGCGAGGCCTGCCACAGCAAGAACGTGGCGCAACTCATTCCAACGAGGGAATAGCTAATCAACGCCGAACTGACGCGGGCTGATTTCAGGAAACGACGAAGCCGCGCTACATAGGATTCGCCACAGGCACACGAGGCTGGCTCCCTGGGAGAAGTATCCCGGCATTCGAGGGATTTCCGCGGGACAAGGGTGGTCGAATACGCTTTCGAGTCCTAAGGGACGGTTCAGCAGAAACGAGGTAAAGTTCATGTCACTCAGCAGGATTAAAGACTTCCTGGATACCTATCACACCAAGTACATCGTAATTACACATTCACTGGCCTACACCGCCCAGGGTATTGCCGCGCTCGCGCATATCCCCGGGCAGGAACTGGCGAAAACGGTCATATTGAAAGTTGACAACGCATTGGCCATGGCGGTGGTTCCGGCGTCGTGCCAGGTAGATCTTTTGCAATTAAAAAGAGCAGCGGAAGCCAAGAGCGTGGAGTTGGCAAGCGAGCAGGAATTCCGTGACCGCTTCCCGGACTGCGAGACAGGAGCGATGCCGCCATTCGGCAATTTGTACGGTATGACGGTGTATGCGGACGAGACGCTCACGCGTGATGAGGAAGTGGCGTTCAATGCAGGCACGCATCGCGAACTGATCCGCATGCGCTGGGCAGACTTGCAGAGGCTGGTGCATCCGGTCGTGCTGAAACTGGCAATACGGGCGACCGCGCAGGTTGCATAACCGGCAAGCTGGAAGCCGTGACCACCGGAGTCCGTGCCCGCGGACTGGCGCGTCGCCCGCTCCGGCTGCCAACGGCGCATATCGCACCAGGCACTTCTACGGGTCACCTGACCGGGTGACCCGGCTCACATACAGCCCGGTTAGTCCCGCCAACAATGAAATTGCGGGTCTGGGATACCCGTGTGCCCTCGCCGGTTCCGCTTGAAACGGCGATTGCCGCGCCGCGAGACGCACGGAGGAAAGAAGGAGCCATGATCATCTCCAAGCAAGCCGCCCTGGAGTACCACTTGGGAACCAAGCCGGGCAAAATTGAAGTCACGCCAACCAAGCCGTGCCGGACACAGAGGGATTTGAGTTTGGCCTACACTCCCGGCGTTGCCGAGCCCTGCCTGGAGATCCAGAAAAACCCGCACGATGCCTTCAAATACACGGCGCGCGGAAACCTGGTGGCGGTGATCAGCAACGGGACTGCCGTGCTTGGACTGGGAGATATAGGCGCACTGGCAGGCAAGCCAGTGATGGAAGGCAAGGGAGTCCTGTTCAAGAGGTTCGCCGATGTGGATGTTTTTGACATTGAACTCGACACCCACGATCCGGACGAGATCATTAAAGTGTGCCAACTGCTGGAACCCACATTTGGCGGCATTAATCTTGAGGACATCAAGGCACCCGAATGCTTTTACATCGAGGAGACCCTCAAGCGGACGATGAAAATCCCGGTTTTCCATGACGACCAGCATGGAACAGCGATCATCTCCGGAGCGGCACTGCTGAACGCCCTGGAAGTAGTGGGCAAGGATATTTCGAAGATCAAAGTTGTTTTCAACGGAGCGGGCGCATCGGGCATTGCCTGCGCTGAGCACTACGTGCGCCTGGGCGTGAAGCGGGAAAACATATTTCTGTGCGACACGAAGGGCGTGATCTACAAGGGTCGTACGCAGGGGATGAATCCGTATAAGGACCGCTTCGCCCAGCCAACGTCGCTGCGCACGCTAGCCGAGGTGGTGGAAGGCGCGGATGTATTGGCGGGACTCTCCGGCAAAGGAGCTTTCACGGCGGCGATGTTGAAGTCGATGGGCGCGCGCCCCATCCTGTTTGCCATGGCGAACCCGGATCCCGAGATCAGTTACGAAGAAGCCAAAGCGGCGCGCAACGACATCATCGTGGCGACCGGGCGTTCTGATTATCCCAACCAGGTGAACAACGTTTTGGGTTTTCCTTTCATTTTCCGGGGCGCGCTAGATGTGCATGCAACCGCGATCAACGAAGACATGAAACTGGCAGCCACGAAAGCATTGGCGCAATTGGCGAAGGAGGATGTCCCCGACTCTGTTTGTCGCGCTTATGGGGTGGACCGCCTGCACTTCGGACCGGACTACATCATTCCCAAACCCTTCGATCCACGGGTCCTGGTGTGGGAAGCATCGGCGGTCGCCAGAGCCGCCATGGAGAGCGGAGTTGCACAGGAACCGGTCGACATGGCCGATTACCGCGAACAGTTAGAGAAGCGCTTGGGCAAGGCGCAGGAAGTCATGCGCATCGTGATTCACAAGGCGCAGGCCACGCCCAAGCGGGTGGTTTTTCCCGAAGGCGAGAACGACAAAATCCTGCGCGCCTCGCACATCCTGGTGGACGAGAAGATTGCGCGACCCATCTTGCTGGGCGATGAAGGCCAGATCCACGCCCGAGCGGCGGCATTGGGACTTTCGCTGCAGGGGATGGACGTGGTCGATCCGTTGAAGTCGGCGTGGCGCGCGGCGTACGCACAGGAGTTTTACCAACTTCGGCAGCGGCGGGGGGTCACCTTCTCCGAGGCCAGCGAACTCATCAACAACCGGAACATTTTCGGATCCCTGATGGTGCACATGTGTGATGCGGATGCGCTGGTTTCGGGGGTGACCCAGCATTACCCGGACACCATCCGGCCGGCGCTGCAGGTCATCAAGGTGAAAGAAGGGGTGCACAAGGTTTCCGGCTTGTATGCGCTGGTCACGCGCAAGCGGGACATGCTGTTCCTGGCCGATTGCTCAGTGAACATTGAGCCGAATGCAGAGGACCTGGCGGAAATCGCATTGTGCGCCGCGGATGCAGCACGGCGCTTCGACGTGGTGCCGCGCGTGGCCATGCTTTCGTTCTCGAACTTTGGCAGCACCAAGCATCCGCAATGCGACAAGGTCCGGCGGGCCACGGAGATCGTGAAGCAACGCGATCCGGGGCTGATCATCGATGGGGAGATGATGGCCGACGCCGCAGTAGTACCGGAAATCCTGGAGCGCGATTATCCCTTTACGACCTTAAAAGGCAAGGCTAACGTTCTGATCTTTCCGGATCTGAATTCAGCCAACATCGCTTACAAGCTGCTGATGCGGGTGGGCGGAGCGGAGGCGATTGGTCCCATCCTGATGGGCCTGAGTAAACCTGCGTACGTGCTGCCACGAGGCGCGGAGACCGAAGATGTAGTGAATATCACCGCGATCGCCGTGGTCGACGCACAGCACAATGGATCAGGAGCGCCGCTGACGGAAACACGCAAGGCCTTTGCAGCGGCGGATTGATTAATTCTTGGTGAAGGCCAAGCTGATGAGAGTCTTCTGCTCGACTTCATGAGCCTTGGCCGAGCCGGTGGCCGGGCTGGCGCTGGCCGAGCGCTTCACCGTGAGCACGTGGCGGTCGCGAGCCAGGCGCCGCAGACGCGGCACCACATAAAACAGAGCTCCCATGTTCGCCGGCTCTTCCTGGACCCAAACGATGTCGCGAGCGGACTTGTGGCGCTCGAACTCCGCAACGAGGTCCACCTCAGGGAAGGGATACAGCTGGTCGAGAAAAACGATGGCGGTGGACTGGTCTTTGCGTTTCCGGCGCTCGACCTGAAGTTCGTGACCAATCTTCCCCGTACAAATGAGGATGCGGTTGGGATGAGTCACTTGCGTGTCAGGCACAACCTTGAGGAAGCGTTCGTGGGAAAAGTCCTCGACAGGGGACGACGCGTCGGGATGCCGCAGCATGCTCTTGGGAGTGAAGACAATCAGCGGCTTGCGCCAGTGGCGCAGCGCCTGGCGCCGGAGCAAATGAAAGTACTGGGCCGCGTTTGACGGCTGGCAGATCTGGAAATTGTCGCGAGCGGCCAACTGCAGATAGCGTTCGATGCGAGCGCTCGAGTGCTCCGGGCCCTGGCCCTCGTAGCCGTGCGGCAGAAGCAGGGTGAGACCGGACAGCAACCCCCACTTGTCTTCCCCGGCGCTGACGAACTGATCGATCATGGCCTGGGCGACATTGGCAAAGTCACCGAATTGCGCTTCCCACAAAACCAGGGCCTCGGGATAATCGCGGCTGTAGCCGTACTCAAACCCGAGCACCCCCGCCTCGGAAAGCGTCGAGTTGTATATCTCGCAACGGGCCTGGTCAGAGGCGATGTGCTGCAGGGGCACATACTCCTGCTCGTTCTCGATGTCGATGAGGACGGAATGGCGCTGGTTGAAAGTACCGCGACGGCTGTCCTGCCCGCTCATGCGGATTGGCACACCCTGGCGGACGAGGGTGGCAAAGGCCAATGCTTCGCCCATGCCGTAATCCACGGGGCGTTTTCCATTACCCATTTCGGAACGCTGCTCCAGCAGCTTTTTAATCTTGGGATGGATATGGAAGTCGGCGGGGTATTCAGTAAGACGCGCGGTGACTTCCTGCAGCTCATCCTGTGAAACCCCAGTTTCGATCTCGTACTCCGGCTTATAGCAACCGCCGTCGAAACCATCCCAATAAGAGGGGAGATCGCGCATGATGGGCTTTTTCTTCAGAGACTCGGCACGCTTTTGCGCGGCATCCAACTCGACCTTAACCGAATCAACCTTGGCCTGTACGTCGGCGGCATCGATGTCTTCGGCATAGATCTCCCACAGCGGAGCATGGGCTTTGATTTCCTTGTAAAGCTGTGGCTGGGTGACGGTGGGATCCTCGACTTCGCTGTGCCCGTGGCGGCGATAACCAATGATATCGACGACAACGTCGGTGCCGAACCTGTAGCGATACTCAGTCGCGATGCGGGCTACGCGCAATACTGCATCGACGTCCTCCGCGTTAACGTGGAAGATGGGAATCGACTGGCGGCGGGCGATCTGGGCGGCAAAGCGCGAAGAATGCTCCTCCTCGCAGCGAGTGGTAAATCCGAGAAGATTATTCACGATCACGTGGATGGTGCCGCCGACGGTGTATCCCTTGAGGTCAGCATAGTTCAGCGTCTCAGCGAGTATGCCCTGCCCGGCGAAGGCGGCATCGCCGTGAACCAGGATCGGCAGGAACTTCTGCTTTCCGCCATCGCCAGCGCGATCTTGCTTGGCGCGCGTGCGGCCGACAGTGACGGGATCCACCGCTTCAAGATGGCTTGGATTTGAAACCAGATGAATGTGAACCTTGCCGCCGCTGCGAGCGGTGTATTCGCCGGTAGCGCCAATGTGATATTTCACGTCACCGCCGCCGAGAACACTGCGCGGATCAACATCTTCAAAGCTGGCAAAGATTTCTTCCGCGGGGCGGTTGACGACATTCCAAATCACGTTGAGGCGCCCGCGGTGGCTCATGCCCAACACCAATTCGATCGCGCCACGCTGGGCGGCGGTGTCGAGAGCCTCGTCAAGAAGAGGAAGAAGCGCGGTCACGCCCTCGAGGGAAAAGCGTTTGCTGCCCAGATAACGCTGCTGCAGCACCTGTTCAAACATTTCCGCGCGGATCAGGAGATCGAGCGCGCGCTGCTGATCGACAACCGCCGGAGTGCTCTCCATGCGATCGCTAATCCAGCGGCGACGCTCGGGACTGGTGATGTGCGCGAATTCTACGCCGATGGTTCCGCAGTAAACGTGGCGCGCTTCGCGGGCGAGAGCGCCATCGCCTGCGAGTTCGGGATGCGGCTGTGGGCGAAGAAAGCCGAGGGGGTCGAGGTCGGCTTCGAGGTATCCCCAGCGGCGAAACGGTTCGAAGACACGTTCGCGCTCGGGAGAGGCTGCCTCCAAAACGGCGGCATTGCCGGGCTTCAGTTCCTGAGTGGCCATAGATGCACTACTAGCATAATGGATGAGAGAGGCGGCGTGGAGGATTCGAGGCAAAGCAAAGCACCGCAAAGAGATGCGCAAGGCACAGGTTTCCGCAAAAAACACTGAAGCCAGCCTTGGCGGGAAGCTTCTCCCGACTCCGCCGGCCCAGTGCGCGTTTTGCCAGACTCGGACTCCCCCCGGTTCTGGCTTACAGCAACCCGTTACTTACCGCTGAAGGTGAATGCATCCACCAAGTCGTCAAGCGCTGGGGTGTTGGTGGGCACATAAGGATTGTTGCTCGAGGTTTGCGGATTAGGGTAATTATCGCGGCTGCGCGACGTCAGCGGCGAAAGCCCAAAGTTTCGCTCGATGAACTTCGTCAGGGATACGTGATCCGAATACCCATGGAAGATGTGACCACCGGTAGTGAACGGAGACACGATAATCAGTGGCACGCGGGTGCCGTCGCCGAAGAAGTCGACCGGCTGAACGTAACCTGAGTCGTAGTAACCACCGCCTTCGTCGAAGGTGACGAAGATGGCAGTGTCGGCCCACAGCGAGGGGTTCGCCTGCACCGCGTCGATCACTTTCCTAGTGAAACCTTCAAACAGATCCAGCTTGGAAGAGGCGGGGTGGCCGTCAACCGGCCAGCCGGGCTTGATGATGGAAACAGAAGGCAGTTCGCCGGCCTTGACGTCTTCATAGAAGTTTGCCAAGTCCTGGATATGCTGTTGCCGTTGCGTCGGGTTGGTCATGATGTCGGTGGCGTACTGGAAGGGATTGCAGATGTTGCAGTAGGTGTCGATGGGGTTCTTGAACTCGGGATCGGAGAGATAACGGTTCCAGCTATCGCCATAGTACTTCCACGACAGGTGCGCGGCGTTCAAGGCGTCGCCGATGTGGCGGACGGAAGTGCCAGGGATGGTGAAGGGGGACTGGCCGAGCGACGACGATCCATCGCCATTGAACGCGGGATTGTAGTTGTTGAGCAGGTAATAATGTCCGGACTCGCAGTTGGTATTGATGGGAGTCTGAAGTGATTGTAAGTAGGTGGTAACTTGCGGCACGCCAGGCTGGCTTAGGTCGCTGCAATTGACGTAGCTTCCGCCGCCGCTGCCGTTAGCGCTTCCGTAGCCGTCCTCGGTATACCAGTTGTTGGTTCCGGGTTGCGGATTGGGATTCTCAATCTGCTCGGAGGGAGGGACCAGCGCATTGCCGTTCCCGTCGCTGTACCAGATAGCATCGGCGAAGCCGAACTCCGCATGGTTGGCGCCCGTACCGCCCATAACCGCCTGGTGATAATTATCAGCCAGCGTGTAATTGTCGGCTAGGAACTTCAGGTAAGGGGCGTCCCCCTGCTGGACGTTATAGAACTCCATTGCGGTAGAACCTTCGCCAGTGGACAGGAAACTGGTGGGCGGAGCGGTCGATCCGCTGGAGCCATCGCTACCCGCCCCAATGGACACTTCCACGTAGGGAAAGAGGTCCGAGAGACAGCCGCTGGGATTGTCGGAGGTAGCGTAAGCTGCGCTGCAATCGAGTTGTTGCCACATCTGGAAGAAGCGATGCACCGGACTGTTGGCGTAGGCGTCGTAACCCACACCCGGCGTAAGTTGAAATACTCCGGAAGGGAGACTCAGATCATTGGGAATGCGAGTATCAGGCGAGGCGTACGCGGGAAGGCCAGTGCCACCCGTCAGCAGGAACTGGTAGTACGAACTGGGCAGGGCGCCGCGCTCGGTCAGTTTTGCCTGCTGGGTGTTGGCGAAATAGGGCGTGGACGCGCCGCCCGCGACAACCGGGGGGTTGTGAACGAAGAGAGTCTTATTCGTGGGATGGATGGAGAAAACATCCTTCACCACGGCCTGGTACTGGTTCGAAAGCGAGTAGTTGGGGCCCGGCTTGCCGTTGGCATCCACGATGCGTTTCGAAAGCAGGTTGGAAACAGACTCTCCGCTCTTCGGCTGGTAAGTGGCGAAGACGTGGTCGAAAGTACGATTCTCCCCAAAGATGATTACCACGTGCTTAATGGGCGTGGCTGTCTGGATCTGCGCGGCTGCGGGGGTGGGAACTCCAAGGTTGGCCAAGAGAGTCAGCACGCTAATGGCAACTGTGAAGTGCTGCCTGGCTCTGGCCAGGAAACTCCGTGAGAGCATTTGCGTCCTCCAATGAATAGTTCGCAAGTTGTTCCCCAAGCGTTCCCAACGTAGCGGAGGCAGGTGGCAGGGAGGTGAATACCAGTTGAAATTGCGGTTAAAAGATGTGCACAGCCTGAGTGGCATCGCCAGCGTGCCGTCATTCGCGAGTCTCAGAAGGAGTAGCGGGTGTAATATCGGGGTTAACGGGGCAGCATTCATGGGTTCAAACCAAGGCATCAGTTGGGGACCACCGACGTTGCTGGGGATCCCGTTCGACGCGAACTCTTCTTTCCTGAGGGGCGCGGCAGAGGCACCGCCACGTATACGCGAAGCGCTACGATCGCCGGCATCGAACACGTGGTCGGAAACCGGAATCGATATTGGAGCTGCCGGTGCGTTCGAGGATGCCGGGGACTTAACCCTTTCGACCGAACACGCATTCGCGGAGATCGAACGCGCAGTTTCGAATGTGCTACGCCAGAAACAGCGGCCGCTGGTATTGGGAGGGGACCACTCGATCACCTATCCCATCATTAAAGCGTTCGCGAAGACTTTTTCAAATCTGACGATCATTCATTTCGACGCGCATCCCGACTTGTACGACGAACTGGACGGAAACCGTTATTCGCACGCGTGCCCGTTTGCACGGATCATGGAAGAGAAACTGGCCAAACGACTCATCCAGGTTGGAATTCACACGATGAACGGGCATCAGCGCGAGCAGGCGGTGCGATTCGGAGTGGAGGTCTTCGAATTGCGCAAGCTGCCGGCTTTTGAGGAATTAAAGACGTGGTGCCCGGTGTATGTGTCCTTCGATATGGATGTGCTCGACCCAGCGTTTGCGCCGGGGGTCTCGCATCGCGAGCCCGGCGGCATTTCGGTGCGCGATGCCATTCGACATCTGCATTCCATTACCGGAACGATCGTGGGAGCGGACCTTGTCGAATACAACCCGAAGCGCGACATCTCCGATGTGACGGCGACGGTAGCGGGCAAAATCCTGAAAGAAATGCTTGGCAAGATGATCAGCGAGTGCAGGTGCCCGGAGTCGTCACTGCGGGCGCGAGAAACAGTGGCCTGATCACCTGGAACGGATTCCCTGAAAAGAACGCAGCTTCGATGTCGTCGCGTAAAAGAGGACGCACAGCTGCGGCCAGAGCGGGATGACCAAACCAACGCAACACTGATAATTGCTGGCGACAGCGAAAGATCTGGTGTAGAAGATAGCTTTCAGGAAAACATGGCTAACGACACAGAGAAGATTGAGCGCCCGCGGATCGATCCGCCCAGAAATGAGCCACCCAGACAGGATCCCCCCACACGCAGACCTCCGGAGAAAGATCCGCCTGCGCGGCAGCCACCGGTAAAGGATCCGGCGCGCAGCGACCATGAAAAAGAACTCGCCGGCCGGGCGAGTGCGGAGTTCGTGAAAGAAGGTCAGATTGTTGGACTGGGAACAGGCTCAACAGCGGTGCATGCGATTCGGGCGATTGGCGAACGAGTCAAAGCGGGACTGAAGATAATCGCGATTCCGACGTCAGTTCGGTCAAAGGAAGTGGCAGAGAGCCTCGGTATTCCGCTGGCGACGCTGGACGATTACCAGGAGATTGACATCAGCATTGACGGCGCCGACGAATTCGATCCGCAATTGAACTTGATTAAGGGAGGCGGTGGGGCGCTGCTGCGCGAAAAAGTAATCGCATCAGCGACGCGCGAATTCGTGGTGGTTGCTGATTCGAGCAAGCAGGTGCCGATGCTGGGGAGCTTTCCTCTGCCGGTCGAGGTCATTCCGTTCGCTGAGACCGTGGTAGCCAGGAGAATTACCGCGCTCGGCGCTTCGGTGAAACGGCGTGAGTACGCGTACGCCAATCCATACGTCACCGACGAGAAGCATCACATTCTTGATTGCGCGTTCGGGAAAATTCCGGATCCGCGCGCCCTTGCCATGGAACTGAGCCTGATTCCCGGGGTGGTGGAGCACGGGCTCTTCGTCGGCATGGCCAACCGGGTGCTGATAGGACAAGGGGAGAAAGTAGTGGAGATTCGGCGCTCGAGTCGAGCCTAAGGTTTCAGCTGCGAGCGATGCTGCGTGAACTCGCTGGTAGCTAGGAGCGGGGACTCGGTAGCTTTTATATTCCTTACATGCGCGTAATCCTGGCGGGCGGCGGCACAGGCGGACACGTGATCCCGGCGCTGGCCATCGCCAATGAATTGAAGCAGAACTGCTCGGCAGAAGCCCTGTTTGTCGGCACTGCAAGAGGTATCGAAAACCGGCTCGTGCCTGCGGCAGGATTCCCGCTGCGCCTGATCCAAGTGGGAGCTCTTAAGAACGTAAGCCTGGCTATCCGGGCCAAGACTGCCTTCGACCTTCCGCGCGCAGTCTGGGATTCGCGGCGCATACTCCGAGAATTTCGGCCCGATGTGGTGATCGGCGTGGGCGGTTATGCGTCGGGACCGGCGATGCTGGCCGCGGCCCTGAGCAGGATTCCTACTCTGGCGTTTGAACCGAATGTTGTGCCCGGGTTTGCCAACCGCATGGTGGCTCGCCTGGTGACGGCGGCGGCCGTGCACTTCGAAGAAACGCGACGATATTTCCCGCGCGCAGAAGTCACCGGAGTTCCGGTGCGTCAGGCATTTTTCGAGGTGAGAAATCGCGAGAACGCCAGCCCGCGTCCGACATTGCTCGTATTCGGCGGAAGCCAGGGAGCGCACGCCATTAATGCAGTCGTGGCTGCCGCTTTGCCCGCGCTTCGGGAGAAGCTGCCGGAGGTGCATCTAGTCCACCAGACCGGGGAGCGCGACTATAATGACGTCACAGCCGCGTACCAGCAGGCGGGGGTAGCGGGTGAAGTTTACAAATTCATCGACGACATGCCGGGCATGTTTTCGCGCGTCGACCTGTTGGTCTGCCGCTCGGGCGCAAGCACGGTGGCGGAAATTACGGCCGCGGGAAAGCCAGCGATTTTTATCCCTTTTCCGCGCGCGGCCGATGACCATCAGCGGGTGAATGCACAGGCCCTGGTACAGGCCGGGGCGGCGCTCATGTTGCCGGAAGCTGAGTTGACTCCCGGATACCTGGTCGATGCAGTGGGATCGGTACTGGCCGACGTTTCGCGGCTGGAACGAATGTCAAACGCAGCGCGCAGCTTGTCGCATCCGAACGCGGCGAAGGATATTGCGGCGATGGCAGCGCGCATCGCCCAAGGCAACGCGAAAAGACCGGGCTAGCAAGAATCTATTAGCGTTTCGTTTGCTCGTGCTTCATAACAGTCTTGACGGCTATTGGTTTTCAGATGTTTGCCAGGATACAACGCATACATTTCGTCGGGATCGGGGGCATCGGGATGAGCGGCATTGCCGAGGTGCTGCTGAATCTTGGCTACAAGGTGTCCGGCTCCGACGCCAAGCTTTCCGCGGTGACGCAGCGCCTGGCGGAGATGGGCGCCGCCATCATGGAAGGCCATGGCCCGGCTAATGTAGAGGGTGCCGAGGTCGTTGTCATCAGCTCTGCGATTTCTGCCGACAATCCGGAAGTGCGAGAAGCACATGCCCGGCACATTCCGGTGATTCCTCGCGCCGAAATGCTTTCCGAGCTGATGCGCCTCAAGTATGGAGTGGCCATTGCCGGCATGCATGGGAAGACAACCACTACATCGATGGTAGCGGCAGTACTGGCCGCCGGGGGGCTCGACCCGACAGTGGTGGTCGGCGGGCGGGTGGATGCCATGGGTTCAAATGCGCGCCTTGGGCGGTCGCAGTACCTGGTAGCGGAAGCGGATGAGAGCGACCGTTCGTTTCTGAAGCTCTCGCCGATTCTAGCGGTAGTGACTAACATCGATCGCGAGCACATGGACTGCTACCACAACATGCGCAACGTGAAGAGCGCATTTCTCGAGTTCATGGACCGGGTGCCCTTTTATGGCATGGTGGTGGCCTGCAATGACGATCGACTGCTGCGCCGCTTGCTGGTTCAAGTGCAGCGGCGCGTAGTCACGTACGGAACTCAGCGCGGCTCCGATTTTCATATCAAGATGGAGAAGGCGGCGACAATGACGGCGGACCAGGGACCGCTGAGCCGGTTCCATGTAAGCTATCGCGACAAGGACCTGGGCGAGTTTACGCTGCACGTTCCCGGCGCCCACAACATTTTGAATGCAACCGCAGCGATCGCCGTCGGTGTTGGCCTGGATGTGCCAATAGAGCACGTTCGCAGCGCATTGGATAGTTTTCGCGGAGTAGACCGGCGATTTCAGCTTCGAGGGAACGTGGGTGGAGTCAGCGTCATTGACGACTACGGGCATCATCCCACAGAAATTCGCGTCACTTTGGCTGCGGCGAGGCAGTGTGGTTTCCGAAAAATACACGTGATTTTTCAGCCCCACCGATATACCCGAACCCACTCGCTGATGGATGATTTCGGTACGGCATTCACGGATGCCGATAGCGTACAAGTCCTCGACATCTATGCGGCGAGCGAGCAGCCGATTCCCGGCGTAACCGGAGAAGCGCTGGCGTATTACATGCGCGAGCACAGCGGGAGGGATGTCGGCTACTCGCCGTCTTTTCAGGATGCGATTGAGGAAGTCGCCAGCAAAGTTGAACCTGGAGACATGATCCTTACACTGGGAGCGGGCAGTGTCTCGCAGCTTGGGCCGCAAATTCTTGAAAGGCTGCAATCCCACTTGGCGGTCGCAAGTAAGTCAACGTAAGTACCCCTAGGCACCAGCCCCAATCGAGAAAGCCTTGTACGCCACTGCTGAAGCCAGTGCCCCTCCCCAGTGGTCCCCGCTTTTCGAGCGGAAAATGTGAACAATTTTGAATCTTTTCCGTAACCGCCACTGGTAACAAAACATTCCCTGCCTCGTCTAAAACCGCGTAGAGGGGATGGAGATGGTTATGAACTCTGCGAAAGCCTGGTACTGGATGGCGGTAGGCATTGTGGCCCTAGGACTTAACAGCGAATATCACCAGGGTCGGATGATGTGGTTACAGAACGCTGTCCAACGTTCGGCAGCGTACGTTCAATGCGCGTCCAGCGAAGCGGTGCATTACGTGAATCTCGCCGAAGTTTTGGTTTGCCACCGCCGCGCCCCGGCTGGAAGCAATCCGCAAATAATGGCTGAGATGGTACAGGCGCGTGCGCAACTGGCTCGTCACCACGCTGAAATGGTGGAGAGGCGGCTGGAAGCAACTCGGGCCGATAAAATGCATGCAGTCTGGGCAATGCAGGACGGCGCTCTGGCCGGTGGTGCACGAATGGTGGCCGCATACGACAGCCAGGACAATCCCGCCGTTCTCGGGAGGACACGAAACCTGGTGGTGAACGTGCCCGAGGTAAATATTCCGGAAATAGACATTCCCGAGATCAATGTGCCAGAAGTCAACGTCCCCGGGTTCACCGTACCAGCTGTGAACGTACCCGCCGTGAAGGTGCCGGCGGTGGTAGTTCCGCGAATCGTGGTGCCGAAGGTAACCGTGCCCGCTGTACACGTGCACGTTCCACGAACTGTCCAGGTTCCAAACATCGACGACTGCAACGACAACGGGCCAATCTAGACGAGTTGGTCTCGCAGAAATCACCCGCGACAGCCGGTTCACTTTCGCCCGGTTGAACTCATCCCTGAACACCTCAGGCACCGTTGTAAGAGCTAAGCACGCAGCTCCCCGCCACCGTGTCAATTTCGTGCCATGCTGTGCAAAACAAAGCAAATTTTTGTGTCTCAATTCGCGAAAAAGAAGTTATAGTGAACTCGCTCAGCGATTCACTGACGACAACTGACCTGGTTGGATGGCGAGGAAAAATAGTCCCACCATCGCGCAGGAAGAGTTGTATCCGTCACAGGAGCAGGAGTATCCGCGCGCTGACCCGAGCGATGCACGCCTGCTGGATCTGGATGCGGATCAGGGATCGCCATTCCTTCGCGCGCAGAAGCGCGTTTCAGTTCGTCGAGGTTCCCTACCGAGAACTACCGCTGTACGACTGAAATGGCTGGCACTTGGCGCCACCGCCATTGCAGTGGCCATTTTGCTTGCCAGCGCACTGTACAACTACGGCGAGCATTCCTGGCGCTTTCGCATTGAATCCAGCGATGACATCGAGATTGCGGGCATTCACAATGCCAGCCGCTCGCAAATCATGGAAGTTCTGGGCGGCGACATTGGCCGCAACATCTTCTTCATTCCGCTCAGCCAGCGCAAGGCGCAACTGGAGCAGATTCCCTGGGTGGAGTCGGCCAGTGTTATGCGCTTCGTACCGAACCACTTAAGAGTTGAAATCCAGGAGCGCACGCCTGTGGCCTTTGCCCGGATTGGCGCGCATATCGCGCTGATGGACGCAAACGGGCAAATTATGGACCTGCCGCCCGCGGCGAAGAAGAAATACTCATTCCCCGTGATCCTGGGCATGAATTCGGGAGAGCCGCTCTCGACGCGCGCGGCGAGGATGAAGATTTACAACCAGCTTGTTCATGACCTGGATTCCGAGGGCGGCAACTACTCGCGCGACCTGAGCGAAGTTGACCTGACCGATCCCGACGACGTGAAGGTCATGACGGCGGATTCTTCCGGCGAAGTTCTGATCCACCTGGGCTCCTCCGATTATCTGAGCCGCTACAAAATCTTTGTGAGCCACGCACGCGAATGGCGCCAGCAATTCGAAAAGCTCGACTCGGTTGATCTTCGATATGACCGGCAGATCATTGTGAATCCGGACCTGCGCGGAGTGGTGAAGGATCCGCCACTCAACAGCGCCGCTACGAAGGCCGCCATCTCGGCGGGAGTGAAACCAGCAGCGTTGACGGTCCACGCGACGAATAAGGGAGACGCCCCTTCAATTACGAATAACCGGTTGAGCTCGCCGGCAGCAGCCCGGCCAAAATCGCATTGGGCGGCGCGTCATGCCGCAAGGGCCAGGAGACACCACGCCCGGCTCGCGAAATCCGACAGCGCACAAGCTCTGAGCGTTGGAAGCCAGGCGGGCAGCAGCAACGCGGTGTCCAGCACGCACACGCCCGCGGCTGCACCCATTGTGAATGCTACGAGCGCGACGGGGCAGAACGCGGCAGCAACCACCAATCCAAGTAGCGCGAGAAGTGCTATCCGGCCTAAACCCAGTGCGGCAATTACGAAGGATCAGGATCACCCATAAGAATGGCGAATCATCAACCCCATTTCCTGACGGCAATTGATGTAGGCAGCGCCAAGACTTGCGCGCTGGTGGCGGAGATCACCGACAACGGGCTGCGTTATCGCGGCCACGGCCTGGCAGAATCGCGCGGCTCGCGGAAGGGCACCATCGTCGATCTAGAGAAAGCGGTCTCGTCGATTCAGAAGGCGGCGGAACAAGCCGAAGATGCGGCAGGCATCCCCATTGAACACGCGATGGTGGGAATCGCCGGGAGTCACATCCGGGGCGTGAATAGCCATGGCGGGATTAATTTCGGGGCGCGGGCGCGGGAAATTACCCGCGACGAAATTCGCGCGGCGGTGGACAAGGCGAGGGCCATTCCGTTGCCGCCGGACCGCGAAATTCTGCACCTGCTTCCGCAGGAGTTCATCCTCGACGAACAAGGCGGCGTGCATGATCCGCTGGGCATGATGGCGAGCCGGCTGGAAGTGCGCGTCCACATGATTACGGCATCGGCGAGCGCCACACAAAACGTGGTCAGCGCGGTAAACCGGGCAGGCGTCCATGTGGATGACACGGTTTTTGAGTCGCTGGCATGCGCAGACGCGGTGCTTCGATCCGACGAACGGGAGCTGGGAGTGTGTCTCGCTGATATTGGGGCGGGGTCCACTGACCTGGTCGTCTTCCAGGAAGGCGCGGTGGCGCATAGTGCGGTCATTCCTATCGGGGGCGATCACTTTACCAGCGACTTGTCTTTGGGAATGTGCACTCCCATCGAAGAAGCGGAGAAGATCAAGAAAGCTTACGGCCACGCGATTGTCACGCTAATACCGGAAGGAAATGAAGTCGAAGTACCCTCGGTGGGAGACCGGCCATCGCGGCTTCTTTCGCAACGCTTCGTGGGCGAGATCCTGGAGCCGCGCACGCGCGAGCTATTCGAAATGCTGCGAGATAACCTGCGGCATTACGGAATGCTCGATCGCTGCCTGGCGGGCCTGGTACTGAGCGGAGGAGGAGCGCGGCTGCCCGGGATCGTCGATGTGGCTGATTCGGTATTGCGCCGCCCGGTTCGCCTCTCCTGGCCTTTGCCATTGGCGAAGATGCCCTCGGTGCTTGCAGAACCGGAATTCGCGACGGTGTTGGGCATGATGTTCTACGGTCACCGCGCAAGGATCGCGCGCGGCTTGCAGGACGACGGCTGGAGCACGCGGCTGAAGTCGCTGTTCGCGTTGAAAGGCGCTTGAGAGCACCGACGTCCGAGCGCGTAAGCGAGTAGAGGTCGAACGCGTTGTGGAGAATGCGAGACCTCAGCGGCGAGCGTAACACAGGAGTTTAGTTGAAGAACGAAAGGACCAGGCAAGACGAATTCAAATTCAGGCGGCGCACATGAAAAACCAGCACGACATTCGAATCAGCTTCAACGATGAATCGCGAAACGATGCCAAAATCAAGGTGATCGGCGTTGGCGGCGGCGGTAACAACGCAGTCAATCGCATGATCGATGCCGGCATGGAAGGGATCGAGTTCATCACGGCAAACACGGACTTGCAGGCGCTGCGGCTTTCGCGTGCGCCGGCGAAAATTCAGCTGGGGGTGAAACTTACGAATGGCTTGGGCGCCGGCGCGAACCCGGAAGTGGGACGCAAGGCGGCACTCGAAGATTCGGACAAGATCATCGAAGCGCTGGAAGGCGCGGACATGGTGTTTGTCACGGCGGGCCTGGGCGGCGGCACGGGCACAGGCGCGGCGCCCATCATCGCATCCCTTGCCAGCGAGATGGGAGCGCTGACCGTTGCAGTGGTGACCAAGCCTTTCTCGTTCGAAGGCAAGCGCCGCATGCAGCAGGCGGAGCGCGGGATTTCGGAACTTATGGATTCGGTCGACACGACCATTGTGATCCCGAATGAGAAGTTGTTGGGAGTAGCGCAGGACGCAGGCTTCTTCGAATCATTCCGTGTTGCCGACGACATCCTTCGGCAGGCAGTGCAGGGGATTTCCGACATCATCACGATACCGGGGATCATCAACCGTGATTTTGCGGACGTAAAGGCGATTATGGCGGGCATGGGCTACGCGGTCATGGGCACCGCCGCAGCGAGCGGGGCACGGCGCGCCGTAGAAGCCGCCCAGCGGGCAATCGCCTCTCCATTACTCGAGGCGGGGGCGATCGATGGCGCACGCGGCATCCTGATCAACATCACTGGCTCAAGCTCGCTCAAGCTGGCTGAAGTGCAGGAAGCGTGCAGCATCATCCAGGGCGCCGCGCATGAAGATGCCAACATAATTTTTGGCGCTGTCCTCGATGACAAGATGAAGGATGCCGTGAAGATCACGGTGATCGCAACCGGCTTCAAGGATTCGGACATTCGGCGGCGAGCATACGAAGCCGAGACACGGAGCTTCGTCATGTCCAGGGAGAACACAATGGACAACGAGACGACTTTCGAACCGGATCCGGTGATCGAGCCGATAGTGGCGGAGCAGGCGGCAGCACCGCAAGCGTCCGCCGACGTGATCTCCATGGAAGCGGTCCGGACTCCTGAGCCACAATTTGCCGCGGACGATCTCGACGTTCCGGCATTCATGCGCAAACGAACCGACGTAATGTAGAAATATCCGGCCTTGGGGGCGGACGTGCTGTCCGCCCTGCTTTTCATGGTTTAGCTGGCGCCTGCCCGGAATCCCTCGCCATTTGCTGCAACAAGACTTGCCACATTTCGATCTCGAGTTCGAACTGGTGGCGCAGGGGCGTGTTCAGGTTCTGAACCATTCCAAGATTCTCCTGCATTTGTTCCAGCAGAACCCGCATGCGACCCTGGTCTGTCTGTAACGCGTCTGATCTTTGCGTCGCGTTAGAGCTCGAGTCTTTACTGTTGGACTGGGCAGCTTCTGGGCTTGGAGGCGCAGACTGCGCATGGGCGCCGGCCACAGTGAGAAAGAAAGAGGTTGCAAGTAACAAGAGTGAAAGGCTGGTTCGCATTTTGTTACTCCATTTTCAGTTTAGACTTACGCGCGGGTGGCTCAGGGGGAGAGGAGTACATGGCAGGGCCGTTCAAGATCCATGGAACTGAACCAGGTTAAGCTCCGTATTAGTGCATGACGTTAACACGCGTCACGCGTCTAACGGTGGGGCGGTTTCCGGTTACAGACTTACAATGCTGAAGGGGAGATTCGATGATGCGACACACATTGAAGTTCGCGATCCTGATGGTGTGCCTAACCACTACGGCGACGTTCGCCCAAGAGAAACCGCAATACACCAAGGACAACCAACTGCTGAAACCAGTGAACTACCGTGAATGGATCTTCCTCTCATCCGGGTACGGTATGAACTACAGCCCGCAGCCGAATAGTCACGAGATGTTCACGAACGTTTTTGTGCCGCAGTGGGCATACCATGAATTCCTGAAGAGCGGGAAATGGCCGGACCAAACTGAATTCATAGTCGAAGAGCGTATGGCTGAGAGCAATGGCTCGATCAACAAACATGGACACTACCAGGTTGGATCCATGGGCATGGGCGTAGAAGTAAAAGACAGCCGATTGCCCGACAAGTGGGCATATTTCAACTTTGACGAGAATATCGACACGGCGAGCGCAAATCCCAAGGAGGCCTGCTTCAATTGCCATGAGAAAAACGCCGCCGTGGAGCACTCATTTGTGCAGTTCTATCCCACACTAAAACCGGTAGCGCAGAAATTTGGGACGTATCGGCAGGCCTCGGAAGCCGCCGAGAGTACGGGTAAGTAGCAAGCTATAACGGGGCAAACCGATGATGGACACGTCCGGAGCGCACTCAATGTAACAAGATGTTGATCGATGCTGGTCGATAATTCGGCCGAGTTACGACCGGCAGAATTGCCGAAATATCGGCAGCGACAGATTCTGTTCGTATTTCGTAACAAGCATCGATTTCGCTTGCGGGTAGTCCGAAACGAGCTATTCTCACTAGTATTTTTTTGTTCCTGAACGACTGCGCTGACATCCCTCCCCCCGTCAGCAGTTGGAAGGAAGCGGATGCGCTCGGGTTCCGAGACTCACCTCGACTCAACACTCGATTTGCGCCGATACGAGGCGCTACTGCAGTTGGCGGACGTTATTGTGCGCCACGACACGGTGCAAGCGGTGTTGCGCGCACTCGCAGACCGGCTGCACACGCTGGCAGTATTCGAATTCGCCAACTTCTCTCTGTACGATCCCACGGTGAACGTAATGCGTCTGCACGCATGGCAGGGCAACGCGCAGCCGGAGTTTCCCGCAGAAGTCGGGGTGCAGGAGTCTTCGAGCGGCTGGGTTTGGGAACATCAACAGGCCCTCAACATCGGGGACCTTCGCGAAGAACAACGGTTCCCGCGAGTGCTGGACATATTGCGAGCGAGAGGGTTCCTCTCATATTGCGTAGTGCCGCTGACGACTGCACAAAACCGATTGGGAGCGCTGGGACTCGCCAACTCACAGAAGAACACTTATTCGAATGACGACCTAGTGTTTCTCAGGCGGGTAGCCGGCCTGGTGGCAGTCGCGATTGAAAATGTGCAAACGCGGGAAGCCTTGCATCATGAAAAGACGCACCTGCAAGCCCTCCTAGAGATCAACCAAGTACTGGTGACCGCGCCCGACTTGCGGCTGGTATTTCCCGCGATTATCGACGCGTTGCGCCGGGTTGCGCCGGTTAACTATGCCAGCTTGGCGCTTTTAGATCCCGAGACACAGACGATGCGAGTTTACGTAAGAAACGCACCATTGGAAGGTCTGGAGGAAGGTCTTGTACTGGCGGATTCGCAGTCCACTCCGAGACAGGCGCTCGCCGCCAAGGAAGTGAAGTTGTTTACCCGTTCGGCTGCAGACGCCATCAGCTCACCGATCCTGAAACCGTTACTCGAGAAGGGGGTTCAGTCCGGCTGTTGCATCCCGTTGATCACGTCTAACGGGGTGGTTGGTACTCTGAACCTTGCGACCACGCAACAATTCGATTTCGGGACAAGCGACATCGGTCTGCTTCGCGAAGTAGCCAACCAGATCGCCGCCGCAGTCGACAGGGGCCGCGCCTATGAACAGATTGCATCCCTGCAAGAGAAGCTGAAAACCGAAAACCTGTACTTGCAGGATGAGATTCGTACGGAACTGAATTTTGAAGAGATCGTTGGCGAGAGTGCTGCTTTGCAACGGGTGCTGCAACAGGCAAAAACCGTGGCGGGAAGCGGCGCGACAGTTCTGATCCTGGGCGAGACGGGAACGGGGAAAGAGTTGATTGCGCGGGCCATACATCGCATGAGCAGCCGAAAAAACAACAGTTTCATCAAGCTGAACTGTGCCGCTATTCCTACCGGACTGCTGGAAAGCGAACTTTTCGGGCACGAACGCGGAGCTTTTACTGGCGCGATCAGCCAAAAGACCGGACGCCTGGAACTGGCCGACAAGGGCACGCTGTTTTTGGACGAAGTAGGCGATATTCCGTTGGAACTGCAGCCCAAGCTCCTGCGGGTGTTGCAGGATCAGGAGTTTGAAAGACTAGGCAGCACCAAGACAATTCGGGTGGATGTACGCCTGGTGGCCGCCACGAACCGGGACTTATCCAAGAATGTAGCCAACGGGCAATTCCGCAGCGACCTTTACTACCGGTTACGGGTGTTTCCTATCCATCTGCCTGCGTTGCGGGAAAGGAAGAGCGATATTCCCTTACTGGTCCGGCACTTCGTGCAGAAGTTTGCCCGTCGCATGGACAAGCGGATTGAAACAATAGCCGCGGATGCGATTAATGCATTAGTCCAATGGCATTGGCCGGGGAACGTTCGCGAGCTGGAAAACATTATCGAGCGGTCTGTCATTCTCAGCGAGGGGCCAGTCCTGCGAGTGCCCCTGGCGGAATTGAAGGTCGACGAGACTATGGAACCGGGTCTAAGGACATTGGAACAGGCGGAACGCGATCACATTGTGCGAGTTCTGAAGGAAACCAGGGGATTGGTCTCGGGGACCCACGGAGCGGCCGCCCGACTGGGGCTCAAGAGAACGACTTTGCAATCCAAAATGCGAAAGCTGGGAATTTCCCGCCGGGAGTTCCAAACCTAGAAGGTCGCCTTATTGACGCGGTTTCGGCAATTTGACGAATCATCGGCAGAAGCGGCTTGTGCGAAACCAAAGTCTGATCTGTTACGAAATCCGAACTAGCCTGAATTCTTGCACTTCGCCAGCAAGTCCGAGATGGATAACGAAGTGCAGACAATGGTAGCACCGCATTAGTGACTCCACGACCAGAACCAAAGGCGGATTCGGCAGAGGAGAGTGTTTGATGAATACACCGTATGGCATCGGAATCGTCGACCACTGCGGTGACTGCAAGCTCAAAGGGGCATCGTGGTTCTGCAATTTTTCACCTGATGTCGTATCCGGATTCAGCTCAATCGGGCACCCCAGCATCTTCCCGGAAAGTGCGCTGCTATTTGCCGAAGGACAGATGCCGCGCGGCGTGTTTGTGCTCTGCGCAGGAAGAGTGAAGCTGTCGGCGGCATCGCGGGAAGGCAGAGTACTGATCCTGCGCATCGCCGAAGCGGGAGAGGTGTTAGGACTAAGCGCGGTGATATCGGCCACGGCGTGTGAGTTGACCGCGGAAACGGCTGCCCCGTGCCAGGTGAGGTTCGTGGAGAAAGAGAACCTGTTGCGATTCCTGAATGCGCATGGGGAAGCAGGTCTGCATGCGGCGCAATGTCTCAGCCATGAATTTCAAGAAGCGTATCGCGATATTCATGACTTGGTCCTGGCGCGTTCCTCAGCCGGAAAGCTGGCCAAATTATTGCTGTCATGGACTCCAGACGAGATTTCCGACACGGAGATCCGAATTCAGTCAGGGCTGACGCACGAGGAAATGGCGCAGATGATTGGATCGTCGCGAGAAACGGTAACGCGGTTAATGACTCAATTGAAGAGACAGCAGCTGATACGGCTGGAAGGATCAACGCTGGTAATACGCGATCGCAGCGCGCTACAGGCGATGGCTGCTTGAGTTTTTGTACGGGCGCGGCCGGGAAATAGAACTTCAGATTGAACGTAGGCAAAAGCCAGTCGTGAACTCTTAATAATGCAATCTGAATTCCTGGCCGCCCTCCCCCATCAAATATTATGATCCTTTGGAGCGGAGCTGGGAGTGTTGACGGCGAGTCTGCCCGCGAGTGTAGGCTGGGGTAGCGTGACCAGCTACAGACGGAAGAGCTCGCGCAGGCGGCGAGTTTGGGCGCGGCTGACGGGAATTTCCGTCTGCTTCTTGTCATCCATGCGGAGCTGGTACGAGCTCTTGAACCAGGGCACAACTTCCTTGATGCGATTCGTGTTCACCAAGTAAGAGCGGTGAGCGCGCCAAAATAGGTTGGGATCGAGACTGTCGAGCAGTTCCTCCAAGGTACGACAGTTGGATTGACCTTCCATGCCCGCGGCGCCGGTCGTCACCACAGTGATGACGCCGTCCTCAATCGAGGCGTAGCAAATATCCTTCTGATCCACCAGAAAAAGCCGGCCAGCAGACTTGAGGAGGATCTTGGAGGTTTGCTTCTGCGACTCGAGCATGCGCATAAGCGTTTCCAGCTTGTCGCTGGAGGTACCGGCCGCTTCCATCTTGGCGCGCGCCTTTTCGATAGATTGCGCAACCCGCTTTTTATCGAAGGGTTTCAGCAAATAATCGACAGCATTCACTTCAAAGGCCTTCACCGCGTACTGGTCGAAAGCGGTAGCAAATACAATTTTGGGCAGGGGAACTTTCTTGTCCAGCAACTTCTTGATCACGCCGAAGCCGTCGAGGCCGGGCATCTGCACATCGAGGAATACGAGGTCGGGACTATGCTCGCGAATCAGGTTAACCGCCTCGACGCCGTTCTTACCCTGGGCGACAACGTCTACGTCGCCTGTATCTTTCAACAAGTAGGCGAGTTCGTCGCGCGCGAGTTGCTCGTCATCCACGATTACTGCTGACAGAGACACGACTTCCGCACCTGGCATCCCTAAAAGTATAGCCAGCCTGTCAGCGGAGGGCAATGCGAGGCGCGATTTCAGAAGCATGAGCAGTACGCATGCTGGCGGCAGGGCTCGCCGCTCGGGCGATTAAGTCGTGATACGATCTACCTCTCCCGTTTTGCCGGCAAATTTCGCGAGGCGCGATTTCGAACGGGCAATAGACTATCCCCAAAGTGATGCTGCGCGGCAGAAAGTCAAACGAACTGGTTTGATCGAGAGATGACGGAGGATTCGAAGCTCCGGGTTGACGGTTTCATCCTGGAACAAATCGACACCGTCCCGCACCTCGAGGCACTCCTGTTGTTGTGGAACAAGCGGCCCAGGCAGTGGTCCTGCGAAGAAATGGCGGACGCTCTGTATCTTCGCAAGGAGTTGGCCGAACGAATCTTGCGAGATCTGGTGCAGCGCAACCTGGCGATCGAATGTCCGAGCACCTCGGGCTACATCTACAATTCCAACGCAGAGCGGGACGCCCTGTTAACCCAGGTCGACCTAACCTATCGGCGGGAGCTGATCCGATTGACGCGAATGATCCACGCGAAAGCCCCAACGGCCATGAGGGAGTTTGCCCGCGCTTTTCGTTTCACTCGCGACAAGGAGAGAGAGTAATGGGAGCAGCCGTATACATGCTGGGGGCTGTTACCACGCTGCTTTGCAGTGTGCTCCTGCTGCGGGGCTATTTCCGAAGCCGGGCGAAACTGCTGTTGTGGAGCGCGGTGTGCTTCTTCGGTCTCACCATCTCAAACCTGCTCGTGTTCGTCGACCTGGTGCTGCTCCCGCAGGTGGACCTGTACAGATGGCGATTGCTAGCGGCTGCCATTGCCATGATCGTGCTCATGTACGGACTGATCTGGGAGGGAGAGGCATGACAATTGAAGCATTTCTCCTGGGCGTGATCGCGGTGTCGTCTCTGAGTGCGAGCCTTTTCTTTCTGAAATTCTGGAAGCGCACCCATGATTCGCTGTTCCTGGCCTTCTGTGTCGCCTTTTTGATCGAGGGGGTAAACCGTACGGGCACACTTTTTCTCGCCCACCCAAATGAAGGCAAGCCGGTGATCTACCTGGTTCGCCTGTTCGCGTTTCTGATCATCCTGATTGGCATTCTGCACAAAAACTACGGTCGCAACGCGTAAAGGGCTGGGTGATTACTGCATTTTGCGGATCCCCGCGCAAGACACAGGCGAAAGCGGCACCAAATCGAATTCAGCCTGCGACGTTCTCGAGCGCCAGCGCCATTCCCATTCCACCGCTGACGCATAGGGTGGCGAGTCCACGCCGAGCTTTGCGTTTGAGCATTTCATGCAGCAGCGTCACCGTAATGCGCGTACCTGTGCAGCCGATGGGATGGCCCAAGGCGATTGCGCCGCCATTGACGTTGAGCCGACCACGATCGAAGTGCAGATCGCGGTCGCAGGCAAGCACCTGTGCGGCAAAGGCCTCGTTTAGCTCGACCAGGTCGAAGTCGGACAGCTTGAGCTGATGCTTTTGCTCCATTTTTCGAACCGCGGGGACGGGACCAATGCCCATGATGCGGGGATCGACGCCAGCCGAAGTTGACGCTGTTACGCGGGCCAGCGGCTTCAGATTGTTCTTCTTAACAAAGTCTTCGCTTGCCAGCACGATGGCCGCCGCGCCGTCGGTGATCCCAGACGAGTTGCCCGCGGTGATAGTTCCGGTCTTGGAGAATACCGGGGCGAGCTTAGCCATTTTCTCCAGGCTGGCGTCAGGAAAAGGATGCTCGTCACGCGCAAAGACAGTGGTGCCCTTTCGCGTCTTGATGGTGACAGGAGTGATTTCGCTGTCAAAACGGCCGGAGGCGATCGCAGCGGCGGCCCGCTGCTGCGAACACAGCGCGAACTGGTCCTGCTCTTCCCGAGAGATCTTGTACTGGCCGGCGAGGAGTTCGGCAGTTTCGCCCATCACCATTTTTGAAAGTGGACAGAAGAAACCATCGCGATACATACCATCCACAAGCTCCTGGTGGCCCATGCGGAGTCCCCAGCGGGCACCCTCGAGGTAATACGGTAAGCGGGACATCGACTCGGCACCGCCGGCGAGGACGCAATCCAGGTTCCCGGTGGCGATTTCCTGAAAGCCGAGCCCGATTGTCTTCATCCCGGACGCACAGGCTTTATTGACAGTGTAGGCGGGGACCTCCTGGGGAACGCCACTGCGAACGGAAATCTGGCGCGCGGGATTGGGGCCGCCACCCGCCTGCCGGGCGTTGCCGAAAATTGTTTCTTCCACCTGCTGAGGCTGAATTCCGGCCCGGTCCATAGCGGCTTTGGCGGCAGCCACGCCCATGTCAGCGGCGCTGAGAGTTGACAGAGATCCGCCGAACTTGCCGATCGGGGTACGCACCGCCGAAAGGATGTACACGTCGCGCAACGAGCGCCTCCTGAATCTTTAGTCTAGCAGCCCAGTTTTGATTCCCGACGGGCTTCGAGGGATTCGGGGCTTCGCGCTAAACTGGAGGAAGATGCACTACATCTACGGAATCCACGCAGTGACGGAAGCGCTGAAAGCGCGCGGGCGATCATTCGAGTGGGTGGGCGTGGCAAAGGAACGTCACGATATTCGCCTGCAGCGGCTCATCGAGGAGACAAGAAAAGTCGGAGTCCCGGTGCGATTCCTGCCGCGGCAGGAGCTCGACCGGATGGCGGGCAACAATGCTCACCAGGGCGTGGTGGCGGTTACTTCTGCGAAACAGTACAGCGATGTGGATGACGTGCTTGGAGCCAAACGCGGCGAATATTCACTGGTGGTGGTGCTTGACGGGGTGGAGGATCCGCACAATCTTGGCGCGATTTTGCGAACGGCAGATGCCGCCGGCGCGGACGGCGTGGTGATTCCCGAGAGACGGGCGGCAGGAGTGACTGGCACCGTAACCAAGGCATCGGCGGGAGCGAGCGAACATTTGCCGATCGCGAAGGTCACAAATATTTCACGCACGCTGGACGAGCTGAAATCTAAAGACATTTGGATCGTCGGCCTAGACGAACGAGGCAAGCAGACTTATGACGCGGTCGACTACAACATGAACTGCGCCGTAGTCGTGGGCGCGGAAGGAAAGGGATTGCACGAGCACGTGCGTTCGCGGTGCGACTTCCTGGTTTCCATTCCCATGCTGGGCAAGGTGCCATCTCTCAACGTGTCTGTCGCAGCCGGAGTGGTTCTCTACGAGGCCGTGCGCCAAAGGACCGGCAAAGCCAGTGTGCCGGTGCAAAGCGAAACGGCAGGTTCTTCGCTGTCCTCCGAATGAGAAGCCCAATAGGTGGAATTTGCGGGTGGGGCGTTCTCCGGGCGCGCCGATCAGCGACCGTCAAGCGGATTTGCCTGTTGTGGTTGCTGTGTGCCGCGACGGTGAGCGGGTTTGCCCTGGATCGCGAAGCATACACGTTTAGCCAATACGAGCTGGACGTCCGCCTGGAACCAGGGCAGCAGCGCATCGGTGTACGGGGGACTGTCACATTGAGGAACGACACTTCCTTACCGCAGAAGAATGCCGTCCTGCAGATCTCTTCCAGCCTTTCCTGGAGATCTATTCGAGCGCAAGCAAGGCCAGTGCAGTTTCTGACGCAGCCCTATGAGTCCGATATCGACCACACTGGACAGTTGTCTGAGGCCATTGTCACGCTGCCCAAGGAGGTGGAACCCGGGCGCGAGGTTCAGTTGGAAATAGGCTATGAGGGGATTATTCCGCAGGACGCGACACGACTCACTCGCATAGGAGCGCCGAAGCAATCGGCCATGCACAGCGACTGGGACGAGATTGCGCCCGGATTCTCGGCCGTCCGTGGCATCGGGTATGTGGCGTGGTATCCAATCGCGACCGAGGCCGCCAGCTTATCGGACGCAAACAGCGTGCAGGAGGCGGTTGCGCGGTGGAAGTCGAGGGAAACATCGGCAGTCATGCAGGTCAATTTTTCATGGGAAGGAAACAACGGTGAGCGACCGTCCCTGTTGATCGGAAATGCGCCAAACTGCAATCGCACCGCGGGAGAGTCATCAGGCGGCGAGGCCTTGACTGCGAATTGCCGATTCGAACGGCTAGGCCTGGCAGTCCCGACCTTTGTGGTTGGGAACTACTCAGCAATGGACAGCATTCGGAGCGATATTTTTTACGCTCAAGATCATAAGCGCGAGGCCGAAACCTTCGCCAGCGCAGCAGAGGCAACACTTCCTTTCGTTGGAGAGTGGTTTGGCAGCCCGGGAGCAAAGACAAGCGTCGTGGAGCTGCCAGATTCGGATGCCGCACCGTTCGAGAGCGGGTCCGTATTGCTCACACCTCTGACTAAGCTAGACGCTCACGTGGCGCAACTTATGTTGATAAGTGAGTTCACACAAGCGGCGATGAGGTCTCCGCGTCCGTGGATCCAGCAGGGCCTGGCGCATTTTGCCCAGGCCTTGTATCGCGAGAAGCAAGAGGGACGACGCGCGGCACTGGAGTATCTCGGAGCTGGTTTGGCAACTCTCTCCGAGGCGGAGAACACATCACGATCCCCTAGCTCACCGCCCAATAGCGGCAATGCTGGCGCCAAGGCGCGCGTGGCGGCAGATTCCAAAAATACTTTGGCATCAAACAACGAAGGCATCGCCCAGCGCAGTAAGGCCGGCTATGTCTGGTGGATGCTGCGCGACATGATCGGGGATACGGCACTTAAAAAGGCTGTCGCACAGTATCGCTTCCAGGACGATACGACTCCCTCATTCATGGAAAAGTTAGTCGAGAACGCCGCCGGGCGCGACTTGTCGTGGTTCTTCAAAGATTGGGTGTATGAGGATCGCGGATTAGCGGACTTCAAGGTTGCTTCCGTATATCCGACCAAAACTTCGCAAGGCTACCTGGTGACAGTCACTGTCGAAAACATGGGGCAGGCCGGGGCAGAGGTGCCGGTGAGGTTGCGCTTGCAGGCGGGCGGAGAAGCTACGCAACGAGTTCAGATCGCAGGCAGAGCGTCGGGAGTGGTGCGGTTCGAAGCTCCCAGTGCTCCAGAAGAAGTTCAGGTTAACGATGGCAGCGTGCCGGAGAGCGACACGAGTAACAATACTTTTCAAGTGACGTTGCCTCAAAATAGCAGCGCCTTCCAAAACTGGTCGGCTCAGCAAATACTGCTTTAGGTTTCTCGGACGGGAGCCTTCTCCGACCAGGTGTATGCCCGGCGGCAGATGCTTGATTACATCCGGCAGGCTGAACTGGCACAAGGATCAAAGACCCCATGCCGGCGACCGGGGTCACGTTCTGGGCGCACATCATTCCGCCCAGCCAAGGCGATCCGGCGACTTACGTCGAGTTCTTAGCGGACGCAAAAAGCATATCGTTCTCTGAGAGCGGAGGAGGGCATGACTGCAATGTAGACTTTGCGGTCTTCATGGTCGGCCGAAATGGCAACGTGAACAACCTCGTCATCCAAAGCGTGGATACCCCGTTGCCGGACGCGCAGTATGCCTCGGTGCGCAAACGAGGACTTCCTTTCCGCATGCAGATCAAAGCGCTGCCGAAAGAAGGCGACCTGCGACTGGCGGTTCGTGACAATCGAACCGGGCTTCTGGGAACGCTTACAATCCCGATCGCTTCGGGCTCGCTGCAGGCGGGAGTAGCGAGATAACACGACTGATTCGGATGTAGTTTTATCCAGTTCGAGTAAGCTTAAGTTGGCCTGATCTGGATGGCGTCGCTCATTGCGTGAGTAGCGCGTAGTAGCCCTTGCGAGCGTGGACACGGAACTTCTTCCGCAGTCTTTGGACGATGATCTGAATGCGATGATAACGCCCGTCTTCGCTCAGATCATTGGGCTGATAAAAGAGCGCATAGCGGCTGCGCATCTCCTGCTCGATTGCGCTGAAAGCCTTAACAGTGTCCTTAGCGTTATTAGGAAAGAACATGTCGCCGCCGGTTTCGACCGCAAGCTGCCTTAATACTTCGTCACCAGGACGCTGATAGCCGCTGTTATTTGTGCTGATGCTGTAGATGGTGACTTCCTTCCGTTGAGCATCCTCGATAGCTTGCTGGAGGGTGCTCTTGCTCGCATTGTCATCCCCGTCGCTTAGCAAGACAAGGACGCGAGCCGTGGGACGATCTTCCGGATGATTGGCAAGCTTGGCGCATGCGAGCTGCACGGCGTCAAAAAGGGCTGTACCTCCACCGGAATTGAGGGTGGCAATGCCCCGATGAAGCACTTCGGGCTCGCTTGCATAGTCCTGCGCGAGCCTGGCTTTATCTGAGAACCCCAGAACAAATGCCTGGTCGGTTTGTGGACGGACTATCTGACGCAGAAATCGGCTTGCGGCGTCTTTTTCGAATTCGAAGCGAGAGTGCACAGAATTGCTTGTATCCACGACCAGACTGAGGCGGAGAGGAAGATCGCTTTGATGTCCGAAATAAGAAATTCGTGCCGGGGGCTGCCGATCGTCGGTGACAGTGACTTCGTTGGGCTGCAGATCGTCGATGTACTTGTGCCCTTTCGTGACGGTGAAAAAGACGTTGACCTCGTCTACGTGCTTGCGGATGACCCACGGATCGTTCGAGGGTCCAGGGTTGCCGAAGGTATCCGGAGCCAAAACAGCGTTCCCCATGAAAGGTGAGGGCAGTTGGGTGGCTTGACAATCGTGACAGGCCTGGGACCAGGCCGGAAGATTAAGCAGAGTCAAAGTGCAGATCACGATCAAAATACAGGTAATCGCATACTCGCCCAGGCGTTGTAGCATTTTCATGTTCGGCCCTCGGCAGAAGCGGCGACGCTACTCAGGGCGCGGTTCTGAGATGCTTGACAGGCCCAAGATGTGGCCCGGCAGAGTGCCTCGCGGCGCGAGGAAGAGGCGCTTAAAGCCCTTTTCGGGCCAGCTCTACTGCGCGCAGAAGGGCTTGAGCTTTATTGCGACTCTCTTCAAATTCGCAACTTGCGTCAGAGTCAGCGACGATGCCAGCCCCCGCCTGCACATACGCCCGCCCACCCTTTACAACCATGGTGCGAATGGCAATGCAGGAATCAAGATTGCCGGCGAAATCAGCGTACAAAACTGAGCCTCCGTATACACCGCGTCGGACGGCTTCCAGTTCTTCGATAATCTGCATTGCCCGGACTTTGGGCGCGCCGCTGAGCGTTCCGGCCGGAAAACAGGCCGAAAATGCGTCGAGGGCGTGCAAACAATTGCGAAGCTGACCTTCTAAAGCGGAGACCAGGTGCATGACGTGCGAGTAGCGTTCCACAAACATCAGGTCTCTGATTTTGACCGACCCATATTCGCTCACACGCCCAAGATCGTTGCGGCCTAGGTCGACCAGCATCACGTGTTCGGCACGTTCTTTCTGGTCGCTGCGCATCTGCTGTTCGAGGCGGGCGTCCTCGGCATCGTCGCGACCGCGCGGGTGTGTACCGGCAATTGGCCGATACTCGAGTTTTCGGCCGGTGACACGGACCAGCATCTCTGGAGAAGAACCAAGCACATGCCAGGATTTGCCAAGAGGCTTTTTTGCCCTGCTAGCCGAGGAACGGACAGAAGGCGTGGCTGCGCCATCGAGTTCTTGCATCCGTAGGTAATACATGTATGGCGACGGATTGACGGTGCGGAGGGCGCGATAAAGGTCGAAGGGAGAAGCGCCTGGGTTAAAGTCGATGCGCTGTGACAGCACAACCTGAAAGACGTCGCCCGCCGCTATATATTCTCTTGCCCGTTCCACCATATCCATAAAGCGCTTGCGTGGCATGCCCTGATGGACAACCAACTTCTCTGGCGAGACAGCAGGGACACGTCTATAGCTTTGTGGCAGTCCGCGCGTGAGCCGGGCTTCGATGGCTCTGATCTGGGACACGGCGCGGTCGTATGCGGGCCGAACATTTTCCCTTGAAACATCAGCACTGGCAATGATCTGGATCTGGTGCCGCACATGGTCGAAAGCAAGCACGCGGTCGAAGAACATGAGCACGCAATCGGGAACCGCTACGTCCTGCGCGGCGTGCTCGCCGATATGTTCCAGTTGGCGTACGACATCGTAGGAGAAATAGCCAACAGCGCCCGCTGTGAAAGGGGGCAGGCCCTCAACCATCGCGGCCCGGTGCTGAGACAACAGGTCTTTCGCGACCTGGAAGATATTGCCGGTGGTCTCCTGGCAGCGAGGGCCTCGTTCGACAATGATCCTGGGTCCGAATGAGAGGACCCGCATATAGGGGCGAATTCCGAGAAAAGTGTACCGGCCAATCTTTTCACCACCCTCCACCGATTCCAACAAGAAGGCATTGGGCTCCCGTTCGGCGACCGTCAGAAAAGCGGAAACCGGGGTAAGCAGGTCAGCAGCTACGGTTTTAACCACGGGCACCAGAGTGCTTTCCCGGGCCAATTTCCGGAAGCTTGAGTAGTCGAGATTGATCATAGGTACGGTTTTCTGAACGTCTCTCAGTCCGAGGATGGCAAATTATAGGCTAGTTACTTTCGCGCATCGGAACCAGCGAATGAATTGACGCCCCAAAGCGGCATTGGAACAATGAAAGTTCAACGATAGCGGGGGCCTATGCGGGTGAAGTTTTGGGGCGTACGCGGATCCACGCCTACGCCTCAGCCGGAAAACTTGCGCTATGGCGGCAATACCTCGTGTGTCGAAGTACGTCACGCCAATTGCATCTACGTATTTGACTGTGGAACAGGTTTAAGGACGCTGGGACATCAGCTATTGCAGCAATCCAGCGGCCAGCCAATCTTCGCTCACATCTTCGTGTCCCACTTCCATTGGGACCATATCCAGGGGATTCCTTTTTTCAGCCCGCTCTATGAGCATCCCGAGCATAGATTTGCGTTTCATTCGTCCAGCCGCACGCGCAGCTTGCGGCGAGTGATGGAAGAGCAGATGGCGGCGCCGTACTTCCCTGTCGACATGACAGAAATGAAAGCGAGGCGCGAGTTCTACGACATTGAAGCCGGGCGAACCGAGATCGGCGACCACGTGAGCATGCACACGGCGTGGCTGAACCATCCCCAGGGCTGCATGGGCTTCCGTTTAGAGACTGAGTCGGGAGTCGTGGTATACGCAACCGACAACGAGCCGGGCAACGAGGTGTTCGACAAGAACCTTCGCGAACTCGCCGCGGGCGCGGACATCTTGATCTACGACGCGCAGTATCTACCCGAAGAATACAGCGCGCGGAAGCGCGGGTGGGGCCATAGCCATTGGCGGGCCGCCGTCGACGTAGTGATGGAGAGTGGAGCGAAGGAACTCATTCTGTACCACCACGATCCTGATCACGACGATGCCTGCATCGACCACATCGTTCGCGAAGCGCGGAACTACTATCCCAAGGTTCGGGCCGCGTCGGAAGGGATGGAAATCACACTCTAGCGATCGCTACAAATGAGGAGCACCGCGCGGGCGGCACTCCTCGTTTATTGTCTTGGCGCAAAGTTTTAGACGGACACTGCAGCCATGTCGGAACTCGCTTCGTTCCGGCGTTGCTCAAGCTGCTCCTGGCACGAGAGGCAAGTTGAAGTCCAGGGAAGAGCTTTCAGCCTCTTGGCATTAATCTCTTCTCCGCAGATTGAACAGACCCCAAATGAGCCTTCGTCAATGCTCTTCAACGCGGCATCGATGCGCTTGACCAAGCGGGTTTTCTCGCTACTCTGGTAAAACAGCGACTCCTTCGAGAAGCTCGCGCAAGAGAGATCACCCATATCCTTGGGGCAATCCGCATCCAGTGCGCGAGCCTCATCTTCGGCGCGCTGCATGAAGCGTATTGCTTCGTCCCGCTGCATTTTCAGCTCCCGCTTAATTTGCTGTAATTGCGACTTCTGCATGATATTTCTCCATGAGCTCCTGGCGAGCCCGGCAGGAAAGAACCACTTGGTTCAATCAAAAATCGTGCCTGCAGCCTGGCTGGCGACAACATACCTGCCGGCGAGCAGCGTAATATCGGTGGTCCGGTTTTAGCCGGCGACAGAAGGATCAGCAGAAGGAGGCGCCCGCGTGTGGTGAACACACCACGCAGAGGTATCCCAAATGTCCCCGTGCCGACGCACCAACACCTGCGAAGGCGGGCGCGGTGGATTGGGTTCTCCAACTCCGATCGCGGCCAACTGGAAGGTGTCGCGTTCCAAGAGTTGGGTCTTTGCATGATGTACGTGAGACCGGTGCAGCACCTGTAGTGCCTGCATCCGGGGGGCACGCCAGAAATCCGTCTTGCTGAGAAACAGCCCGCCCAGGAGAAGACAGCCCAGGCCGGCGGTGACGACGGCTCGGCGGGGAGCACGTTGGCGGATTTGAGTTCGGCCCAGCATGATACTTATCTACACTCGATGATGATGTGCGGCTTTTGGTTGCTGTTTAAAAGTGATTCCGCAGTACTACTCACGATCGTAGCGAGACGGCGCGACCCTGATATGTCTGACTCATAAGACAACCAACGTGATTCCTTTATTGCCGCGGCCCAGGTCGGGGTCTAAGAGCATGTCGGGGGCTGTTTTGAACAAGGCCCGGCTGCGTTCGTCATAGCTCGAAAAGCTCTCTCCGTTGATGAACAAGGCAAGCTCCCCCTTTTCTTTTTTTGTCTCAAGAAGCTGCGCACGGCGTAACGGAGAATGCCTCCGGTCCCACTTGAGCCGTAGCCGTGGATTATTTTCAGCACCACAGCACCATCCTTGCGGGCACGCGTGAGCGCGTCTTGCAACTTGTCGATCGCCTGGTCTCGAGTGGGAAAGCCTTCTTCGACGTTTACAATTCGTGCTCTCGCCATGATTCCTATGAGGACAGGCGCTCGACTTGCCGATTCCATTTCAGAATGCTGGGCCGCGCCCAACTTGCACCGGAAAATTCAAACGACGCCCGTCGAAGGTGTTCACTCCAGCAGCATTTCGTCCTGCAAGTGCCTTGCCTGCCCCGCCATCGGTCCTTATACTGCTGCGTTTGCCGCCCCGACCATGCGCGGGGTACTCTATATCACGCCACAGAACCGGCATCGGAGACCGCCCAATGAAAACTCTGTCCCTCGAGCAGGAAATCAATCCGTGGGAGGCACAAGCCGCCCGCTTTGACCTGGCAGCCCACAAGTTAAACCTGGACGAGGGATTGTGGAAAGTATTGCGATATCCGAACCGTGAAATCATTGTTCATATCCCGGTGCAGATGGATAACGGGCATTTGGAGGTCTTTACAGGCTTTCGTGTGCAGCACTCGATCGCGCGAGGACCGGCGAAGGGAGGCATCCGCTACGCACCCGACGTTACCCTAGATGAAGTGCGCGCGCTCGCCAGCTGGATGACGTGGAAATGCGCGGTGGTGAATATTCCGTTCGGCGGAGCGAAGGGCGGCGTGATCTGCGATCCGCGCATCCTCTCGGAAGCCGAACTGGAACGCATCACGCGCCGGTACACGGCTGAGCTGTTCGAGTTCATCGGACCGGAACGGGATGTGCCGGCGCCGGACGTCAACACGAATGCGCAGACGATGGCCTGGATTATGGACACGTACTCGATGCACTCGCGGCAGACGTGCACCGCGGTGGTGACGGGGAAACCGATGGAGTTGGGCGGGTCGTTGGGGCGTCCGGAGGCGACGGGGCGCGGCTGCATGATCGTGACTCTCGAGGCGTTGAAACTGTTCGGCATCGAGCCGGAGAAGTCTCGGGTAGTGATTCAGGGATTCGGCAACGTGGGCG
>DASRFR010000021.1:0-50596 GCA_035651455.1 Terriglobales bacterium | reverse complement strand
TCCGATTCTCAGTGTGCCTGCTCTGATGCTGTTCAAGTACGGCAAGCAACGCGGGTATCTCCTCGACTGGGTAACGTTCCACACCAAACCGCATGTCTATTCGGCGCTGGAACGAGACCGTGAACTGGTGCGCGAATACATCACCGACTAAGGAAAAGCAACGATGCCGCTGACAGTCCAACAGCATTCCAAGTCACTTGCACAACCTCCATTGTGCGAGCAATTGAAGGTTCGCGACATCATCGACGACTTGTTCGTGGAGTTGAACGGTGCGTTTGTGGCTGGCTACACAGTGAGCGGAATCAACTCGTACTACGCAAGCGATGAGGAACGCAACCGCACGAAGCTTTCGCTCGAGGCCCTGGTGCGTTCTCTACCGGAACGCTCTATGCGGATGCAAGTACGTTTCGAAATCACAGAAGGCACGGGAGATCTCATTGCGCGCTACAGCCGCGAGCAGCAAAACCCGAGTTCAGTTCTACAGGCTCTGGACCGCCAACAGACTGAGACATGGGTCAAAAGAGACTCCGCCGGCTATTACCTGCGCCATTTCCTTCATTTCTATTTTGCCTGGGACCCAAGAGTTCATCATCAGACCCCCGATCTTGAGTGGAAGAAGAAGATGCGGAGCAGCAGCTTCAGCGTCTCCGCAATGAAATGCATCGAGCGCAGCCGCCGCGAACACGAGGATCTCCTGGCGGAGTTTCGAAGCCTGATGTCCGGTGTGGAGGCAACGCTGCAATCGACCGGCATGAAGATCGCCCGCATGTCGGGGAACGATCTGTTCTTTGAGGTCAAGAGAGCGCTCCACCCTCTAGGGAACGATTCTGTCCCTTATCGGCGCTCTGAAGACTCGGTTGGCTACCAAAGCGCCCGCAGCCAGATCGCCAACGTGAACATCGAAGACGAACTCGATGAATACATGAAGGTAGGCGGCCTGCTTTATTGCTTTGTGACCCTGAAAGACTTGCCGGACGCTACGTTTCCCGGTGTGCTGCGGGAGCTAGTCGTACTCGATTTTCCACTCGTGATCAACGCAGAGGTCGTCCTTCCCGATCAAGCAAAAGCAGTCAAGCAGTACAAAAGCCGGCTCCGCAAAATGACCGCCGCTCAAAAGGACATGCATGGCGGCTTCCGGCTGAACGTAGATGCCCAGGTCGCGGAGCATCAACTGATCAAGGTCTTACAGGACCTTATCTCAAGTTCTCTCAAATCCTGCCAGATGAGCCTGACCATTGCCGTCCGTACTTCCCGCCCTGCCAGCAACCGGATGGAAGCGGAGCAGGCCGAGCGAGTTCTCGCCGATCGCCGCCAGAGGGTCCTGCATGCGATTACACGCATGAACGGTGCCCGCGGCATCGCAGAAACATTGGCGCAGAAGCGGTTCTTCTTTTCCAGTTTGCCGGGCCAGGGAGAAGCCAATAAACGCGAACAAGATGTGCTGACACTCCATGCGGCCGATCTGTTGCCGGTGGAGATGCCATGGAACGGAACACGAAACTCTCCATTGATGTTGTTTGAGACTCCTTATCGCCAGTTGGTGCCCTTTTCGCCTTTCGATTCGGCTCTGGGCGACGCCAATCAGCTCATTATGGCGAAGAGTGGAGGCGGCAAGACTTTTATGACGCAGAGCTTCCTTCTCATGATGGCGCGAGCTAAACCCTTGATCTCGATTCTTGAAAAAGGCGATTCATACGAGCCTCTGGTGGATTTGATGGGAGGACGCGTCATCAACGTGGATCTCGATGGACGGGAAACACTCAACCCCTGGGACTTGCCCACCGGAGAGACCGTACCCAGCAATGAAAAAACAGCATTCTTGAAGAACCTCACGCGGCACATGATCGGGGAGAGTCCGGGGGCCGACACGGCATTGCTGGATAACGTTCTTACTGACGCGATCCCGCGTGTCTATAAGCGCTGCGCCATTCGTTACTCGAATCCGATCCCGACCTTCAATGACCTGCGCGAGGAACTTGCCAATTGGCGCGACGCGGAGAAGATGCAGCGCACGATGGATGAAGCTCATCTTGCCGCGATCAAGCTCCGCTCATGGACAGGAGAAAACGGCATCTACGCGAATCTGTTTGACTGCCAAACTACCATGCGCCTGGACAGCGATTGGTTGTTTTTCAATGTGGAAGGTCTGAGCTCCGACCCGCGCCTAGAAACCGCGATGAGCATGTTGATCGCAACGGCGATGGCCGCGCGGGCCACAGGAAAGACGGCGCAACCAAGCATTACGGTGCTTGATGAATGCTGGTTTTTGCTCGACTCGCCAGCATTGGCCCCCGAGGTCGTGCAACTGTTCCGCACTGCCAGAAAACGCAACTCGAGTGTTTGGGGGATCAGCCAGACTGTGGAGGACTTCGTCGGAACAGAATCTCAGCCTCGATTGCACGGCCCAGGCATCCTCAAAAACGCCAGCACGAAGATTATTGGCCAGCAGCCAGGAAACGTCAGCGCCCTCGTCAACCACCTCTACTTAAATCCGGTTGCGCTGGGCCAAGTGAAGGAATTTGGCGCGCCGCGAAAAGGCCGGTGCGCCGAAGTGCTACTGGTTATCGGGGAAAAGGCCGAGACCACGCAAACCATCCGCATTGTCCCGACGCCATTGTCTTACTGGATCTGCACGACCTTTCCCCGTGAGCGGAAGTATCGCACATGGTTTCTTACGGAACAGGGTGCTCGTCCTTTGCTTGAACGATATCAAGAACTCGCCAAGAAATTTCCGCAAGGTCTGGCAGAAATTGCTCCTCTTCCAGAGGAGTTGTCAGGCGCGGTGGCAGCTTCGGCAATCACACGGGCGGAACGACCGGTAACCGCCGAAAGTAAAACGATTGAGGGGTCATGATGATGCACTACTTCAGCTTCGCGCTTTTTGCTTTCGTTGTGGGATGGCTGATGCTGACCGCAAAAACTCGCCGCCGGATAGTCGCCGTCACCGTGGCCGGAGTTCTTGTTTCAACCCTGGTAATCGCGCCACCTCCCGCCGAGGCTCAGGCCGGAATCATCCAGGCCATTCAAGCAGTGCTCAATGTGATCAATGGCACGATACAGACCGCCCTGAATGCGATCAACACCACGACAGCCGCGATCAACAGCTTGTACCAGAACCTGATCTGGCCGGCGCAGTTGATCAACCAGGCCAAGGCCCAAATCGTTCAGATGATTAACCAATACCGCACCCTGATGGCGAGCATCGTCAGCGTCGACCTGCACAGCGCCACATTAGCCACTCCACAGTCGCTCGAAAATGCAATCCGCGACCATCAGGTGAATAACTTCAGCGCACTCAGCCAAGCCTTTGGCAGCACCTATGGAGCGATCCCGTTGTCGACCGATGCAAGCCAGTCGGATCGGGACATGTCCGATATGGATGATGCCCTGACACTCGACAGTTTGAAGACGCTCAAAGTATCGGATTCTGCGACAGATCTTGAACTCCAGGCGGCCGATTCCATCGAAACTTCCGCCAGCCAAGCCGCGCCGGGATCCGCCCCCTTTCTCACCGCAAGCGCCGTCGCCTCAAGCATTCGAAGTCAGGCGCTGACTCAAAAAATGCTGGCGGCCGAATTGCGCCAGGAGGCCGCACACATCGCACACCAGAACGGATTCCGCAAGCGCGGGGCGGAATTTAGCACGCAATTGCGTGGCGTAATCATGAACCTTCTTCAGCACAACTGATGATCAGGGGGATGCTATGAGACCAGCCCGAGAACTCTTGAGGAAAGGCGCTTCCTGGATCAAGGGTCACAAGTTTCGCGTGATCCTGTTGAGCCTCATTTTGACCATCGCGGCGCCATGGCCGGCGGAAGGCCAGTTCAGCCCTTGTTGCGCGATACTCGCCGCGGGCCTGTCGAGTATTTCAAGCGCCTTGCAGAGTGTCATCGGCGGTGGCCTCAACCAGATTCTGGGAATTGACCAAAGCATTCAGGAGTTCGAACAAAACATCGTCTGGCCGCAAAACCTGATCAACCAGGCACGCTCGCTCGTGGGGAGCTTGCAAGGCATCTTCAACCAGATTCAGACCTTGACGAAAATCCAAGTCAACAGCGCGACTCTGCCAAACGCCCAGCAGTTGGAGACAAATCTTCTGTCGCGGAATGCAAACCTGATCGGGCAGACGTCCGCTAACTACACAGCACTTTATGGCTCGGTTCCAGCAGCGACCGATGCGTCGCAACAAGTACGGGACATCGTCGACATGACAGACGCAGCGGCACAGGCCGCGATGAAACGAGCCATTGAGATTGATGCCTTGTCAGATCTGGAACTGCAGGCCGCGAGCCAGATCAATCAGAGCATCCAGAATGCCGCGCCCGGAAGCGCCCCGATCATCGAGGCTCAGGCCGACGCGTGGCTGGTGCGAGCGAACGCTTACACACAGGCGGCGACCGCTGATTTGATGCGATTGAGGGCGATTGATCTTGCGAATTCAAGCGCAGATATCAAGATGGGCGCGACCAATACCGCCAGCCTTCGTCAGCAATTGATGAACCTGCTGCAGCACAACTGACCAAGCCGGAGTGAGTTTATGCCTAGTTTCTACTTCGAGCAGGTTCTTCAGACGGCGCTGAACGGAATCGACCAGAACGTCACCGGCCCGGTGCTGCAACTGGCGGGGGTAATCCTGATCCTGAGCTTGCTTTATGCGGTGTATGAGGCGTACAGCAACGGCGGGGATGTGCGAGGGCTTGGAATTGCAGGGATCAAGTATCTCGTTCTCGGCATAGTGTTCCTCAATTATCAGCAGGCCTTTCGCTCCGTGAACGGAATGTTCAACAGCGTGGCCGATTTCATTTACAACACGAACGGAATCGGCGACGTGATTCAGAATTGGCAGAATGCCCTCAGCGCTTATGTAGGTCAGCAGGGGCTATCCAGCTTTTGGACGCTTGTCACCGGAGCTATCTCCGGACTTCTCGATGTTCTCCTGATACTCGTCGGGCTGGTCATTCTGCCAGTCAGCTACACGTTATTCACGCTGGCCTACGCGTTATACGGATCCATCCTCTACCTGGCTGGGCCCCTCGTGCTGGCTCTTTGGCCCAGCCGAGCGATGGGACAGCTCGCGCGGACCTATTTTGTAAATCTGATGATCTTTCAGAGTTGGGGCGTGCTGTACGCAATACTCCAGGTCCTGATTACCGCGTTGCAGATGAACAGCATCGATGCAGTGTTGGGAGGAAACGGTGTCCTCAACGCCTTCGTTGGGTCCAGCCAGATGGTCCTCTTGGGTGCAGTCAGCGTGTTGTTCGCCATTGCGATTGCGCTCATCCCGATTATTGCGAGCCGTCTTGTGCGCGGCGACGTTGGCAACACAGTCTTCGCTTTGGCGGCCGTAGTAAACCGGGCTGCCAGAACTGCACTCAGTTCGAGCATCTCCTCACAAGCCTCGTCGGCCGGCCCTCCCCAACCAATACCTGACCCCGGCCCGCTTTCCGGTGGCGGGCCGGGCGGAGCCGGCTCCCGGGAGGGCGGTGACGGCGCAGGAGGCGAAACTCTCGCTGAATCAAGGCCGCCACAACCCGCTGGCGCGGCCGTGGAAGGCGGAGTGGCCACTTCGGGGGGCGAGATCGGGGCTGCGGGAGCAATAGCGGCGGCTTGAAGAGTTACGAGATTACTTCGAGATCAGACGTGTGACTCGTCCAAGTATGAAACGAAAAAACGAAGACCCTGACACTCCGGACATTGCTGCTTACACGAAGTACTACGAGCACGACGGCATGCTTCGCGCTTATGCCAACCGGGCCATGCTGCTGGCCATGCTGTTCGGGGTCATCGCTCTCGGTTCGCTCGCATTCGCTGTCTACGTTCGAATCCAACCACCGACGATTATCCGGGTGGACAAGGATGGCGATGCGACGGTCGTTGGCGCCATAGCTAGGACAGATCCAGTGTCGAGGCTGGCGCTAGTGTTGTCAGGCCAGGCCGGCTCGAACGGAACCAGTGAGAACTCCGCCGCTCCCACCGATATGGAGGCACGGGCTGTGCTCAGAACATTCCTGCAGCACTACCTCACATATACGCCCGACTCGGTCACCCGTGATCTCGCCGAATCACTCAACATGATGACCACGAATCTGCGGAAACTCACTATGGACAAGTTGAGAAAGGACGATGTGGTCGGGAAAATCCAACAGGACCACATCATCTCGGATTTCCGGGTCCGGTCGATCGATCGCTCCAAAAACACTCCGTGGAGCTATGTCGTGTTCGGCGTGAAGGAGATTCACCGCATTAAGAACGGCACGGAGGTAACTGACCGAATCGTGGGGCAGTACAACCTCCGCCTGGTTGAACAACAGCGAACGGAACTGAATCCGAGCGGCCTTCTTGTGGCTGACTTTTCCGAACAACAGATGGTGGGAGAACGGGACAACGGCCTTTTGCAACGAAGCGAGTTGGACAAATGAAGCACTGAAAGGGAGTCAAGATGTCGACCATGACCGCATCTCTGCCCGAGGAGAGAACGAACCAGACAGCTATCCGCCCGACTGGTAGATCGGCACGCAAACCGCGGCCCCCGGGGGAAGAGGAGGCCATATCGGGAGCGCGATTTTTCCTGTCCAACTCTGGAGCGGCCGGTCATTCTCCCGAACTTGGCCGTGAGTTTTCGAGTGAGGGCGAAGTCCGAGTCGAAGCCCTCAAGTTGGGAGTGACCTACTACAGCCTGCGAGAGTGGCGTCCCGTAGCCGACTTCACCGGGAAAAATCCTGAATTGAAGCGGGAGCCTGTCACGAAGAAAGGAACGGGCTAAGAGAATGTTTGACCGTTTGACCTTCATAGCACGGTTTCATCACAGACGCTGGTCTGTAGTGAGCGATCCACAAGCTGATTGTGGATGAGTGCTGGTCCGGCTTCTTCACAAACCTGGCCGGGAACCTTAACCGTTTTCGACCAGGACAGTAAAGGGAGCCATACCGCGCCCTCCTCTCTGTCGTGGTCCAGACAAAAAGGAGGAAGAGAAATGGTGAGGCACCGGTTTCTCACGTACTTCAAACCGTGGCTCGTCGCCGTGATTAAAGTCACCGGACTGATCGTTGCGTATCAGCTCGTCGATCAGGTCCGCACGTATTTCCAATACGCGTCTCTGAGCATCGCAAATGTGGTCTCAGGGGCGACAGTGCTCCTGTTTGTGATCGGGTTGTTTTGCATGATCACGGCATTTGGAGAGTGGTGCTGGTTCAAACTGCGCAGGCTTCGTTGGTTCCTTAGGAAGATCGGGGAAACATCGAGGGCAAATCGGGATGCGCAGATGACAGACATGCAACCAATGGCAAAACGTATGTTCTAAGCCGAAACCAATTCGTTGGCCTGGCCTTTCGCTGCCCGGCCGAAAGTCATTCCACCGTTTTCGGCAATGGGCAGCAGGGAGGAGGCATGAGCCAGCTCCGTTTCTGCTCCTTGCCTGACAGAAAAAGGAGAACCGACATGCCGCAGGTTACGGAAAGTACAGCGATGCCGATCCTCGCGCTCGAACTTGATCGCGACGGTCATTTGTCGAAGAAAACCATGAGACTTGCTCGGGAAGAACAGCTCACGAACACTCTGCTTCAAGGATTCTGTCCAGGCATTCGTGTGGCGACCGTAGATGTGCCCACCGAACCTCTGGATGCCTGTGAGCAGGCGATCGTAGAACAGGCTCTCACCCGGGTGCAGTTTGACGGAATTCGGTACAGCCTGGTCGGGGCGAGTGGCAGCGCAAAGAAGGGGAAATTTTACGCTGCTGACTCCAAGTACGAGAAACGGCTTGCCGAAAGATTCCGATTCTCGCCGCAAGCGGCCATGACCTACTTCGGGATTCTCGTGTCCTCCTGCAAGGTCCTGGTGGAAGTACCAGAATGCCGGCTGCTCGTTGTGGACGATCATCAGCTTGGCACCAATGACTGCCGAGGGTGGATCTCGCAGTCTCTGTTCCGACAGTTGCAGGCGAAGCACCGGCACGAACTCGTCACTCAGGAGATGCAGAGACTTCTTGCGAAGAAGAAAGAGAAGGAGGATTTCTCGCCTGAAGGCGAAGAACAAATGGCAATTAGCGACCTGGCGGAGATGAAGATTTCACGAAAACTTCTTCGCTCTCACCGCTTCTACCAATTTCGCCTGGCGTTCGACAAAACACAGGCGAAGGGATCTTTCAAAGTCATGGCGGATGAATTGGCCGAGGCACTTGAGGCCGACATCATCCTGCCGAAATCGTCCGTGAAACCCAAGTACCAAGGCGGAGTCTTGCGGACCATCCGGTCTATTCTTGGCGACCGGCAAGCACATGCTTATCGCGGGACCGTGTTGGTGGGAATCCGTGACATCTCGCGCGATCTCCAATTTCAGTCGAGCTACACGCTGGTGGAACATGCGCCGGAAGACTCGATTGAGCTTGAGATCAAACCATACGCTCTCCGAGAGATCGAGAGGCTTCGGAAGGCATGGGAAGAGAACAATTTCACTGAGCTTTTCGAACTGCTCGGCACGCAGGAGACGCAACGTGCAGTCGAGGCAGGAGAGGAACCCGATCCTGAGTACACCAGCAGTGAGTACACCGTTGCCGACGGTGCATTGATTGCCGATGGGACGGGATACATGCTGAAACACCCGTTCGTGAACCATCATCTGCAGAAGGTGCTGGCGCGATGGGCATTCCGGCTGTGCACCAGTGGCGGGTTTCGCCTTCCCGGCTTCGCCTTGGCGGACGACGGCTATCTCGTTTTCCACGAGGGTGAAGTCTTTTGTGGCTCGGATTGGATTCCGAAAGACCGAGGCATCGTTCCTGTCCCATCCCGCCGCGGTCTGATCGTTCGCTATCCCATCCGCATGAAGGAAGATCTCCTGCCATTCGAGAACCTGTCTTCGGAAGAAGTCGTGTCTTTGCTGGCCCAAAGCCTGACGCAGCACGGCTGCCGGATGTCAGAAGAAAAGGCTGCGGAGGTGATAGATCACCAACTCAAGCTAAGAGGCACGTTGACGCTTCATTCCGAGGCGGCAGCACGGAACGGTGGAGACTTCGATTTCGATCAGGTATGTGTGCTCGAAGGCGACAAGTTCCCTCGTTTCGTCCGAGACCGGTTCACCTACGAAGAACGGCATTCGGCGCAAAAGAACAAAGCTCCGAAACCGCCCAGCCCGTGGTGGAACTTGCCTCAGGTTGCCATGCAGGCGCGCGGGAATCAGATTGGTTCCATTACTGATCTGAAGACATCATGCCTGGCTCACGGAAGAGATGACCTCGCGAGGCAACTTGTGGATCAGCTACAGAACGCTCTTGATCAACTGAAACATGGCACTCAGCCGGATCAGGAGGTGATTCGCAGCGTTCGAAGTGAAATAACCACGGCCCCATGGCTCAAGTTGAAACAGAAACAGCGCATCGCGGAGATGGACGAGCACCTGCCTGTCACAGATCGCGACAAGGTTGGAAAGCTCTACAACTTCCTGCGCAAAGAACTCGGCCGCTACTTCTCCGACTCAGCGGTGGCGCCGCTCTCAGATTTCCGCGGCCTGATCGGAGGCGCGGAGTTCACTCCGGAGATATTCGCGGAGTGTTCCACCGTAAACAAATACTACGCAAACGTTGTGACGCAGACGCTCAGCCGCCGGCGGGAACTCTGGGAGCAACTGGAACAAGCCAACGCCGAGGTCGAGGCAAAAAAAGATGACGCCGACGCCCGGAAAGAGGCGATCTTCCGTCGCAACCAGGCCTCGGCGGCGTTTCGAGCGTATGAAGAACGTTCACGAGAAGAACTGCGGGCGCTGATCGACCAGGTGCGGGCGTGGGCGCAAAGCAAGAATGGAACGCGTTTGGCCTATCTGTCGGCCCTGCATTCGATCGTGTGTCGAGACAGGCGGCCGGATCCGGAGCAGGAATCTGCCCCCGGTACTGGCTCAATCGTTTTCTATGCGTTTCCGCAGGATGTTGTCGACCAAATCGCGGAACGAACCGGAGGCCGTCCTGTCAGCGTGGAGATCCCCAATCTCTGCGACGGCGAGGTGGAAATTGACCGGGAGGGACGTATCTTTCTGGTCAGCTATTTCACCAATGGCGACGGCGGAATCCATGAGCGCCTCATCTTTCTGGCCCAAGTAACCCGGAAGGGCGAGGTATTTAGAGAGCGGGACGCGCAAGGCTCGCCAATTGTCATCGAGCGTGTGCGCCCGTTCCCAATTCAATGCGGCAGAAGTGAAGCACGGGATGGGATTGTCACCTTCCCCGGCACTCAGCGGCGTCCTGAAGTCCCGAAAGGCGTTGCCACTTTGCCGCAAACCGTGAACTGACTCGTCCAGGAGGCTTCGAATCGAAACCTCCTGGACCGTTTCTCAACAAACTTAAACCGCGAGACGCGGAAAGGAGGTACGGATCGATGAGACGGCTTCTCACTATCCTTATTATTGGGACGGCAGCCACGCAAATGCTCGCACAAAAGATCGACCGTGAACCGAATGATCCACAGCAGATCATTCACCTGAAAACGGCGCTCAACCATCTGACGGTCATTGAACTCCGCGAGCCTGTGCTACAGGTAGCAGCCGGCAGTCAATCTTTCAAGGTGGAGTGGCGCGAGAACAAGGTTTTCCTACAGCCGACCGAACCCGACGCCTCTACGAACCTGTTTGTCTGGACTTCGTCCCATCGTCTGAACTATGAACTTGAGCCCGCCGGTTCCGTAGTAGAGATGGACTTTGCGGTGGATCAAGCGCCACCTGTCGAGCCAAAGCCCGTGAGTGTCAGGCCGCAAGAACCATCGCCAACCGAAGTTCTGCTATCGGGACATCCAATCAGACTGGAGTCGGCCAAGCCGTCGACCAGGTCAGTCGAAGTTACGATCCGAGATCTTTATGAGCGCGAAGGCCGTTTGCTGGTGCGTTATGCCGTCCGAAATAACAGTGCGCACACCTACGAGGTCACAACACCGCGTGTGTACGCGCTTCCGGGTGTTCGTTATCCTCAGTCGCTCTATGGCCTGGTGGATTCGCAGCTAGGAGACCGGGAAGCTTCCCGACTCGATATCAAGGAGCAGTCTCCCGTCAGCGTGATCGAAGGACACGTACAATCCTCTCACCTTCAACCTGGCCAGCAATGCCTCGGTCTTGTTGCCCTGCGCGTTCCGCCTTCCAAAGAGCCGATGGTGTTACGTTTTCAATTTGCTAACGACGACCGCGAACAAGTTGCGGCTTTTCTGGTGCGCTAGATGATGCAGGAACGGGCATCGGCCGAAGAGATTCACACAATGCTTCGGCATTATTTGCATGGCCGCCCGGACTTGGGCTTCTCAAAGGCAATCGCCGCTCACATCCTCGAACCGCGGAGCCCGTTCGAAACAGATTCGTTCCCAAGGCCGCAACGCTGGTTTGTGTTCCTCCTGCTGGTATCCTCCGCTTCGGCCGCGGCCTTCGGTTATTTCAATTTGTGGCACTGAGGACATCGGGAGGCGATCAGCCATGCTAGCCGAGCGGCACCATCATCCTCCAATGCTCGAAAGCGCCGAGATTGCCGTCGGCTTTGCACTCATGTTTTGCTGCTGGTTTGCGTGGTATGTCGCGCGTGAACGGTATCACTTGACGAGCAGCCAGTTGGCGGAGCTGGCCACCTATCTGTCCATATTGGTATCAGGTCTCACAGGAGCTGGCATCCTGTGGTTCACTCGTCAGTCACGACGGGAGCGGGAGTGGCCGCATCCTCCTCCGGCGATCTCGCGCAAACGGGATGAACGAATTGTCCGACAGGCTTGGGAACGGAATGAGGTCGTGCTCGGCTATGACATTCACGGACGGCCGTGGTATTGGCCCGACCATGTGCGCGTCATGCAAGGCATCTTGTTGGGCATGACCGGTACCGGAAAGACCACGCTGCTGCGGAACATCATCTCGCAGGACCTTGCGCGCACGGTGGGTCCTCCCCATGAACCCCACCGCATACCGATGGTCATCTTCGATGGTAAAGGCGACCTCGAATTCTTTCAGGACCTGTTGCCACATGTGCACCGAGCCGGCCGGCTCCACCAACTCAGGTTGCTGAATCCCGCCCGCCCCGATCTGTCGGTGCGCTACAACCCGTTCCAATGTTCCGATGACGAGTACATGCCGGTTGTCGCCATGATCTTCGGCTCGTTCAACCTGCGGAAGGAGTTTTTCGCCAAACACCAGCTCAACTACCTGGCCGACATCGTTCGCGTTCTCTTTTACACGGGTTTGAAATTCAACTTCTATGACGTACTGGTCATGGCCATGGACGAGAGAGTCATGAAGGAGCAGGTTGAGAAGGCGCGCAAGCGCATTGCCCTGGACACGTCGCTTCCCACGCAGCGCCGTTTGAATTTCGAGATGTCGGTCAAGAATCTGTACACATCCCTCGGAGACCGCGAGCGCGTGCAGAAGATCCAGGGCCTGCTCAACGAATGCATGACCTTTCTCGACGATCAACTGAGTGTGTTGACCGGACCCTACGAGCAACTGCTGTCGCTCGACGATGTGATCGACCAGGAACTCATACTGGTCGTATCCCTCAACATCAACAAGAACCCGGAGCCCATGCGCTCTCTGGGAAAGATGCTTCTGCAGAATCTGCAACTCGTCATCGGCAAACGGTATGAAAGCGAAGAGCACCGGCTGCGTGCGAATCGCCCGATGCTCAGCATTGTCCTCGACGAGTTCGCGCCTTTCGGCTACCGCAACTTTGCCCAGATTCTCCAGACGGCTCGCGGGACGAACACAGCTTTCCTGTTCTCCATGCAGGCCTTGCCGCAACTCATGCAGGTCGACCGGGGATTTAAGGAAGACGTCGCTTCCGCTCCCAACACGACCATGATCCTGCGCACGCGGGATGAAGAAACCTCACGCTACTTCTTACGGGCTTCCGCGGAACACCGTGTGACTCGGCGCAGCGTGTCCATGCAGCGCTGGAGGCTGTTCGGGTACGAGAAGTACCAGCAGACCGATGGCGCGGTCGAACGGGAGGAGCGGGAGACGCGTGCTCTCGATGAACACATCAAGAATCTTCCCAAGGCGCAGATGGAGCTTCTCATGACCGACGATGCACGCGGCACACTGCATACCCTGTTACACGTGCGGGCTCCGGAAGACGTCAAGGTGCCACGCTTCATGCCGCAGCTCTATCCCACTCTTCGCCAGTCCCGCGAGGATTCGGCTGGGGCCAACCTGCGGTTCAAAACGCCGGAACTGGTTGCGGTCAGCCGCCGGCGCAAGTCAGGAGGATGATAGTGACCGGCAGGGTAATCTCCCTCTGCGTGTTGGCGGTTGGACTCACATTGAGTAGTGTGCCCACCAGTGCAGAGCCTCAATACCCTTCGCAGTCTCGCGCAGTAGAGGCATCGAGCGCTCCTGCTCATCCTCTCAATACGCGCCAAAGCACGTGGTACGAGTTCCTGTTAAAGCAGTTCAACCCGCATGACATCGACTATGGCCAATGGCTGGAGCATGAGCGGCAGGCGTTCCTCGAAGCGCGGTTGAGGAATCCATACTTTGCGTATTGCGCGGCAACCACGCTGGCGCTACTCGCCATGGGAATCGTCTGCGCCAAGTTGCGTATTGATCATCGGAGGGCAATGTGGATCACGGCGGAGATGATGGCGGACCTCTACAACCAGGACGCCTATTCCCGAAAGATCGCCCAGGAAGCAATCGAGCGATACAACACTCATATCGAACGCTGCAATCGGGCCATCGAGGCAGCAGAGCATGGGGACAACGTTTCACGCATAGGTTCAGAGATCGAACAACTGAAGGGTGAGCTGGCATGCGTTGCCAGTGAGCGGGATACCGCAACCAGGGAAAGAGACGTTGCCCGGGAAGAGTTGCGCAAGAAGTCTGACATTCTGGCGGACATGTCTGTGCGGCTTGAGGCCCTTACCGGCAAGTCTGGCGCGACAACGTCCAAGCCGACACCGGGGGTGCCTGGCGCCGATCCTAGACTAGTGACTCACATCAACAATCTCCAAGAGCAGCTCTATGCCGAGCGGACAAACAACCGCCGGTTGAAAGGGGGATAGTCGCGTGCTGGTTGCGGTCACGGGTTTCGGTAGTGTTTGGCGCCAACGGCTGGAAAGCAGTGAACGCATCAGGCCCGCCGTCTACTACAACACAACCGGGATCATTGTGAAGAGTGGGGTGCGCCAACGCCCGCAGATCTGCGGTTATGCCAGGTTCGATTCAGTCGGGGGCTTCAATCCAAACCAACCCTCAACGATGATCGGTCGTGTCTTCGAATGTGCTGCGCCGTCGCTGTGGATGGGCTGCAACAAACTGCTATTCAGACGATTAGTTAGGAAAGGTGTCTGCGCCGGGCGCTTTTTGGTGGTCGCGAACTCAGAACTGAACGGCCGATTCGCAGTCGGGACGGAAGGCTGGAAGTCGCCGGACACTTGGCTGCTTTCCTTCAGCGAGTGCGGAAATAATCAGGAACTCATGTTGCTGATGGGTATCCGGAGCTGGATTCAAAGTGATCTTGGGCGGTTCCTACTAAAGCCTGTGGGGCAATGCCCTTGGTCGGCGCGGCTCATGCTCTGCCCAGGATAAATAACCGGAGTCACACATGCGCTACTGGAAGGGGTCAATCTCATTAAGTCCCACGCGGGACTACGCACTCCTGCGGCAAGTGCTGCATTCAGGTTTCATCACTCACAACCAGTTGTTCGAGTTCCTGAGCCTTGACTACAGTGCATCATCGCGGAACGCTTTCAACAACCGTGTACGTCGCCTCTTGAAACACGGCCTGCTGACCCGAAGAGAAATGCCAATCATCAATCGAGAGGTTGTGTACTCAGTCTCTCACGCTGGCGTCTCGGAGCTTCTAGGCCGAGGAGAACACTATGTGCAGCCTGTGGGTAAGGAGAGGTCGAATCCCGCCCAAAGCGGTCTTCGTCATTCCGTAGAACTAAACGAGATTCATTTAGCGCTTAAGCGCAGCGGAACGCTGGTGTGCTGGATGCCAGAAACTGAGATTCGCTCTCGAAATGACCTGACCGCGAGCGGTTACTGGAAATACTACGACGCGATTGTGACCGTGCGTCTTGCCGGACAAGATTGCAGGTTTGCGCTGGAATACGAACGAACACCAAAGGCGGCCCGGCACTATCGAGCCATTCGAGAGAGAATAGAAGAGGAAGCATTGATCGCTCACTTCCTTTACCTTGTACCGAACCACGATCTACTGTGGTTTGTCGCGGACCGGATGGCCGGATGCAAACGAGCAATCTACTTTGGCTTGTTCAGGGACTTCCTTCAGCAGACGTTAAGGCTACCGGTGAAAAGAAGCGGGTCCCCTGCGTCGGTGTCCCTCGACTCAATCCTGACGCTGCGCAGAGTGGCTCATCGGACTGGCGTTCTTTTCCCGGATATTGCCGTGTGATTGCGGTGTGATTGGAGTGTGTTTGAAGTGTGTCGCCACGCGCAACAGAAATAATATGAGTGAGTTGCCCGTTGACTATAGCGCTTAGAACGGCGCGCAAATCTGCGGTATTCGTGCCCAGGGGATTCTTTCCATGTTGCTCGTCATCCGGACACAATGCGCGCCCTGATTCATTTCAGTTGCCCCTCGCTCGCTGAGTATTGACGCCGAACAGGTTGCCCCAGAAATCACACTTGTGATCTGTTGAGAACCCGAAATTGGTCATGGGCGTTGGCGGTACTAAAGACTGGAACTCGTCCGTCGTGACGTCGTACTGTCGCCAGAATGGTAAGCCTGATGAGTTAGGGTCGCCCGAATTTGCGAACTGCGTCCAGTAGCGGAGCATAGCACCGGAGAGTTCTTCCTGCTGCCCATCCAGCTGACCGCCCCATGTCAGGTCGAACAGATAGCGGAGTTCGGACCCGTGGGTAGCACCGTAGGGGAAGCTGACTGGAGGCAAGAACAGCTCAGGTGCATTGGTGTCATTAAACTCGTACGCAAACGTGGGCACTTGTGCGGAAAGTACTTGATCAACAGCCCGCGCTGGGCAGGTAAAAATGGAGTCGCTCCCTATCGCCCCAACTGCAAGATCGGGGCTGTCATAGTTGTCGAGTGGATACTCAGCCAATACCAGCGGCGCAACATCAGGTCCCACCATGCTCTCAACCACGGATGGATAATCGTCAGGGGTTATCGGAGCCCCTGACAGGTCGAAGGACAAAGCGACGAAAAACCTCCATTCGTCGTGATTTGCGCCGTGGATCAGTGGGACGTGGTTGAACTGACCAGTAACAAATGCAGTATCCGGCGATTCGGGAAGGATCTTGCCGTCGACGTTGGTACTGCTGTCGAATAGGCCCCAATTGGCCAGGAGCTTCTTAACCGATTTGGAGCGCAAACACCGGGCGCTCTGATTCGAGCATCCGATACTAGCGGCGAAGTTTTCACCATGCGATTCTTCGTCCGCCAACGTGGGAGTGTTCAAACCAAAATAAGCTCCGCTTTCGATGATTCCGCGATGGAATAGTGTCGCAGCCGACGGAGACGCCATATGCATGAGCACGCTGCGGCCACCCGCCGACTCGCCGAAGATAGTCACATTTTCTGGGTCTCCTCCTAATGCCGCGATGTTCCGCTGCACCCATTTCAGTGCGAACTGCTGGTCCATGAGCCCGTAGTTACCTGATATATGGTCGGGCGACTCTGCACTCAACGCTGGGTGGGCCAGAAACCCCAAGGCGCCGAGACGATAATTGATCGTCACGATGATCACGCCTTGTTGTACGAGCTTGGTTGGCATGTAGTCGTCGCTTTCTCCGACAGTCCACGCACCACCGTGGATCCACACCATCACCGGATATGTGCGGGAACGGTTGGCCTCTTCGGACGGCCGGGGCGTGAAGACATTCAAGTAGAGACAATCTTCCGTGACACTCGCCGTGCCAAACACTGACGCCTGCTGGGGACAATGATTGGCGAACCTGCTGGCATCGAGTGGCCTAAACCACAGCGCGTGATCTTCAGGTGGCCTCCAACGAAGTTTCCCAACCGGCGGGGCAGCGTAGGGAATGCCAAGGAATGCGCGGAGAGTCTCTGTCATTACGCCACGAACCGGCCCTCGTTCTGTGGTGACGATTGCCCGGTCGGCCGTTGCGAACGCGGGCAGTGATTCTGCAGCGGCTGAACCTTGAGCAAACAAGGCACCGAACAGGATCAGAACTACTTTATTTGTGTTCACGATTGACTCCCTTCTTTTCCCCTCGACCGCGCTCGAGTTCAGGCACGCGCACTCTCATCAGGGCTGTTCGCACAACGACCTATGTTTTGCCGCAAGGCGTTCTCGAGAGCAATCGTGTGGAGCTGTCTTGTAGCTGTCCCGTGCATAACCACGAGCGGACGGCGCGGGTTAGGCCCGTGCTAGACTGGTGCGCATCTTTGGGGCTGATGTGGTAAATGGTGCTCATCCGTCGCGTTCGCCACTTCGGTTTGGGGTCTTTGAAGTGGACTTCAAAGCCGGAGAGCTGCGCAAGCAGGGGGCGAAGGTCAAACTTCAGGATCAACCGTTTCAGGTCCTAACTCTCCTGCTGGAACATCCGGGGGATCTTGTCAGTCGCGACAATTTGCGGCGAGGGATCTGGCCAGCAGACACTTTCGTCGACTTTGACCAAGGACTCAACAACGCAATTAAACGCCTTCGCGAAGCGCTCGGCGATAACCCTGAGCACCCGCAGTACATCGAGACCATCCCGAAACGTGGTTACCGCTTCATCGGAAGTCTGGATAAATGTGTTCGCAGAATCCGCTCGCTCGCGGTTTTGCCTCTGGTCAATCTGCCTCATGACCCGGAAGAGGAGTATTTCGCCGAAGGGCTGACCGAGGCCTTGATTACGATGTTGGCCACGATTGGGGAGTTGCGCCTGATTTCCCGCACCTCGGTGATGCAGTATCAAGGAGTGCGCAAGCCCTTGTCGGAGATCGCGCGGGAGCTTGGAGTCGATGCGATTGTGGAAGGCACTGTTTTCCGAGTGGGTGACCGCGTTCGCATCACCGCCCAGCTCATTGAGACACCGTTAGAAACACACCTTTGGGCTGAGAGCTATGAGCGCGACCTGCGTGACATTTTAGCCCTGCAAGCGGAAGTGGCGAAAGCCATCGCGCGACAAGTGGAAGTCAAACTAACACCTCAGGAGCAGGCTCAGTTGACCGAACTGCGGTCAGTCGACCCGCGGGCTTATGAAGCTTATCTAAGAGGCAGATATCACTGGAATCGGCGAAGCCGAGGGGGTTTAGGAAAGGCCGTTCAATTCTTCCAAGAAGCTATATCGATCGATCAAGGTTGTGCGGTCGCTTATACAGGTCTCGCGGATTGCCTCGCTGTTCTCGGCTGGTGGGGCTATGTATCTCCCCAAGAGGGTTGCGGAAAGGGCAAAGGTCTGGTTACCGAAGCTCTCAAACAAGACCACGGTCTGGCCGAGGCCCACGCCTCCTCAGGATGGATCAAAGCATTCTTCGACTTTGATTTCCCAGCCGCGGAGAGATCGTTCGAACGGGCTCTTGAAATCAACCCACGTTATGCTACAGCGCACTTGTGGTTTGGATTTTTTTTATCTCTGATGGGACGGCACGAAGAAGGCTGGACCGAAGTGAAGCGAGCGATTCGGCTGGATCCGCAGTCCATCGTCAACCAATGCTTGGGATTTCTGCTCCTCTTTGCCCGTCGATACGATGAAGCCATCGCTGAATTTCAAGAAGCTCTCGACCTTGATCCTTCTTTTGCTCCGGCGCACTGGGGGCTTTGTGCAACCTATGCGTTCAAGGCATTACATGATGACGCAATCGACGCCGGACAGAAGGCGGTTAAACTCTCCGCGGGCGGCACCCTTTTTGTTGCAGTTTTGGGAGAAGCCTACGCAGCTGCCGGATATCAGCAAGAGGCGAATGACATCATAGCCCAACTGCAGGACGGCTCGAAGCAGAAATATGTTTCGCCATATGTTGTGGGCCGTATCTACGCCGCCATGGATAAGAGAAAAGACGCCCTGGATTGTCTGGAGACTTCATATCGCGAGCATGTGCCCCACACCTTGCTCATAAAAACAGATCCCCGCCTTGACAATCTGCGCTCCGAGCCACGCTTCGCAGACTTACTGCGTTGTATGAAATTCCCCAAGTAGCACGTCTTTGATTGAGCGAGTAATTGTGTTGACATGCTTCAGTACTGGTACACGAATCGCCTCTGGTCGGATGGTCGGCTACACGGAAACAACTTCTAATCCCTCGTCACCTCTTCTTCCAACACCGCCAGAAGCCGTGGGTGAAATATCCGCTCGAAATAAGCGGAGGTGTCTACTCCCATTGCTTAGGCTCTTAGGCTCACCGGGGATCCGTCCCAGAAAGGAAATCTCATGTTCGGTCACATGAAAGCAGAAGCAATTCTCACCATGAAGCCCAGTTCTTCAGTCGAGGAAGCCATCCGGCTGCTCATCACGGCCACCGATGGGGCGCAACCGGTCCGTTGGCTGGAGTTTCCATCGGCAATCCTGTTGTGCGTCACCGTCACAACTGAACCCAACTCTGGCGCCTTATATGTTTTGGATCGCAAGCGCGGAGTGTGGCTCTGGATTGACTTTGAGGACGAGGCGTTCGGCGGTTACAGCGTCAGCGACTTTGATCGCCTCGTGCACGAGTATGACTTCCTCAGCCTGGTAGAACGTCCTGGGCTGTTGAGGGCCGGTTCCGGATGGATTCTTGCACCGGGGAAGCCTGCCGAGATGGCAGTTGGCGCTTGACGAAGGCCCTTCAACCGCCGTTTGACAGAAATCCAGTCCTGGAATATCTACACACAGCCGCCATGCCCAATGGGCTATAGAAAGGAGGTGGACCGTGAGTCGGCGATACGTCGCAACGGAAGAATTAGTCAAGGAGTACATCGACTTGTTCGTCAATCGCAGGGCGTATACGGTCCAATCCTCCCGCCCCAATCCAGAGAGCGGACGGCATTATTACTACCGCCCCAAGGAGAAGCGTTCCGGAGAACCGGTGTGGCTGACCCACCAGACAATTTCCGCTCATCTGGAAGGGCGAATAACGATGGGACTCTACGCTATCAATCCATCAAACCAGCGCTGCAAGTGGGTCGCCATTGACGCGGACTACAAGAACGCGATGGACGACTTGATCAAGCTGCAGTACCAGCTAACCACAGACCACGTGGACTCGGCGCTGGAGATGAGCAGGCGCGGCGGCCACCTATGGATATTCCTGGCGGCACCGCTGCTGGCGCGGCATTGCCGAATTTACATCTACGACCTGGCCGGGCGGTTAGGCGTTCCAGTGAAAGGCACCGGCCTGGCTGACGGAATCGAAGTCTTCCCAAAACACGACTCGATTGCGGCAGGAGCATTCGGCAACGCCATCCGAGGCCCGCTTGGAATCCACCGTGGCGCGGGTCGGCGTTTCTGGTTCTATGGTGCCGACTACACCCTGGAAGCGCAGATCGAATATCTGAAGCGACTCAGGAAACTCTCCGAAGATGAACTGACGAGGTTCACCGCAGGCAAGGATCTTCCCGCTGAGATTCGTCAGGCCGCGTCACGAGCGCCACAAGTCCGGGAGCAAAATGTAGTAGGCAAGCCGAAGTTCTGCATCCTCGATTATGTCGGGAAGACAAGAATCGTCGGCAAGAACTACGTCACCCGGTGTCCCTCGTGCGCCCAAGCCGGACACGACCGTGGCGGCGACAACCTCGCAATCCTGGTGTCCGATCCCCGCTTTTATTTGTGCTGGGCAGGTTGCCGCAAAGAGATGATTCGCGCGGCCGTCGGGCACCCAATCCGTGTTCGTCAGACTGCTTGAAGACACAAGGAAGGAGGAATCTTCATGGCGGGACAACAATTCAAAGGTGTTGGCGGTCTGGCGTTGCCGCGGCGTGCCGTCAGAACCCTCAAGGAACTGGGCATCTTTGCGCACCCTCTGCTGACCGTCGAGCACCAACAAGTAGCACAACGTTATGTGTTGCGAGGTTTGGAATCAGGGGGTTCTTTCGGAGACGTTGGGCGTTACGTGACGTTTGCCGACGAAGAAGGGCGGCCGCTCGAATACCTTCATCCAGTCGAGGCAATCGGGGTCAATGGTCTGCACGCGGTCGTCATCTCTCAAGCACTCGTTCGATTGGACATACTTCGAAAAGGTGCGACCTACGAAACTCTGCTGACGCGGCACTGGCTGGGGCCAGTCGAAGACGGTCACCGACCGGCGATGGAGACCGAAATCCTCTTTCGCGGTATCCACGGACGGCTTGAACTTGATCTGCGGGAAAAGGACAAGGCTCAGGCCGGCAGCGTTGTGCCTACGTTCTATTCGTTGGCCGGAGAACCCATTTCTATTCCGGAGAAATTCCTGCCCGGGCTGCGTGCCGCGACGAAAGCGGTGAATTGCAGGAATTGCTCTCACACGCACTACTCGCGCAAGCCTGTGTCCCGGGTCAGGAATGCGGGAACCGGTCCGACAACCGAGACTGCCGTGGGCGATGCCAGCCTCGCGATCGCAGAGCCGATCGAAGCCTAGAGTCCTCTCGTGCGCATGGTTCCTAACGGACTTGAGTTCTGAGATCGGAGGCAGAAGATGCGAATGAAGGTCAAACGGATTTCCCTGGTGGCGTGCCTGTTTCTTTTCTTGTTCGTGGTGATTGGGAATGGGCTGCACCTCAATCCGGCAGGGGCATTTCTCGCTGCCGTCACGGGCACGCCGTTGCTGATCTACGTGTTCAATCAACGCACAGTCGCAACAACCGCGACTCAACGATACATTCCGGCGTCAGGAGATCCAGCTCGAGACGATGGCCTCGACGGAGATCGCGGCGCTCGTACTGTTGGTTGGAAGAATGAATCTGTCAGCAGGCAGTAGTCCGCTTCGAGGTGCTGCCTTCGCAACGTGATGAAGCGATGCCTACCACCCGTATCTGTGGTCGAGTGTTCGCGACGGATCCATCTTCGGTTTTCGCCGCGTCACGCCCCTCGTGGGTGCCGCCTCTATCGGACGTTGCGTTCCTGATCCCGATCCTTGTGTTGTTCTGGTGCACGACCGGCGTCGGTTGGCTCCTGACTGACTCAGACACAGGATGGCACGTCCGAGTCGGGGAATGGATTCTGAGGAATGGCCGCGTTCCTGCGGTCGACATCTTCTCGTTCACAAAACCTGGCTGCCCATGGTTCGCATGGGAGTGGCTATCGGATGTACTCATGGCCGCCGTTCACCATGTGGCGGGCCTGCGTGGAATTGTGCTCTTGAGTCTCGTCCTCCTTGGACTCACTTCCGCTTGCACCTACAGGAATACAGTCGTGGAGTCCGGTCATCGACTGAGCGCAATCGTCCTGACGTCGTTAGCCATGGCGGCGAGCACGATTCACTGGCTCGCGCGACCTCACCTCATCACTCCGCTATTGGCGGCGGTATTCTCGGGGATCCTCATCCGTGTACAAAGAGATGGAAAGACGCGCTTGCTGCTGGTTTTGCCGCCGCTCACCATCCTTTGGGTCAATTTGCATGGTGGCTTCTTCGTAGGCATCGTCTTGCTGATCACCTACGCCCTGGGGTCAATTGTCGAAGACTTGATCCAAGAAGATAGGTTTTGCGTACAGACGCGAGCGAAAAACTATGCTCTGACGGCTGTGGCATGTCTGGTTGCCAGCCTCATCAATCCCTATGGGTACAGGCTCCACATTCATGTCGCCCAATATCTGGGCGCGTCCTTCTACATCCAGCGCATCAGTGAGTTTCAGTCAGCGGACTTCCACTCTTTTTCAGCAGCCTATTTCGAGACGCTCCTTGTGCTCGCCATCGCGGCGGCGTTCTGGCATTTCACCTCGGGAAGGCCGACCCAAGTGATGTTGCTGCTCAGTTGGGCGCACCTGGCGCTGTACTCGGTGCGGAACATTCCCATCTTCGCGGTAGTTGCAGCACCCGGCATTGCCTCGGCGTTGCGTGAATGGTTGGAATGCGCACGCTCAAGCGGTTCACTGAAATGGCTACCGCGGTTCATCGAGAGCGTTTCGGATCTCGAAGCCGGGTTGCAGTTCATCGCGAGCCATCGCCAACGGGACCGATTGCACTGCATACCGTGTTCGGCCGTGTTGACACTTGTAGTCCTTCTCGCATACCCCGGACGCATAAAGGCATTGCACGCCGAGTTCGACCACACCCGTTTTCCGGTCATGGCTGCCTCCGCTCTTTCTCAACAAACCGCGCCAAACTCGATTCGCTTGTATGCGAACTGGCAGTGGGGAGGGTATTTGATCTACCGTCTCTGGCCTTCTTTCAAAGTATTCGATGACGGACGGACAGATTTCTACGGGCCGGTGTTTGTCCAGGACGGACTTGATGTGTGGGACGCAAAGTCGAACTGGAGCGCAATCCTGGCGCAGTACAACGTGAATGCCACCTTGCTTCCGGTCGACTCGGCACTCGCAAGCGTGCTGCGCGAGCGGCCAGACTGGACGCCCGTTTATCAGGACCAAGTTGCTGTGCTGTTTGAACGGACTGACGGGGGCAAGTGATGCTTCGCGGCAACGCAGGGAGGTTGTTATGGGAGAGACGGTTACGCGCATAACGAGCCCTGTCACCCCCAGCCAGGGTGGGAACGGTTCATCCGAGCCCGCGACGCCGGCAGTGAGGCGTCGCTTGCCCGATGAGCGGCACAGCCTGACCCATCACTTCTCAGTGGGCGGGCAAGAGGGATACGTCACGGTGGGTTTGTACGAGGATGGGCTTCCCGGCGAGATGTTCATTCGGATGTCCAAAGAGGGCTCGACCGTCTCCGGGCTGATGGATTCCTTCGCGACCGCGGTTTCTCTGGCCTTGCAGTATGGCGTGCCTCTGCAGGTGTTGTGCAACAAGTTCAGCCACACGCGGTTTGAACCGAGCGGATGGTCCGGAAGTCCAAAAATCGGCTACGCCAAGTCACTCATGGATTACCTGTTCAGGTGGCTTGAATTGCGTTTCCTCAAAGGCGAGCAAGGAATCCTGTTTGAGTTGCCAAAGGTGATCCCCATGAAGACGGAACCCGGGAGTGCGGTCGAGCAGTTGGGGCAGATTGTCAGTATGGGAGATGCGCCAGCGTGTCAATTCTGCGGCGCCTTAATGGTGAGAAACGGGTCCTGCTATCGGTGCCTTGAGTGTGGCAGCACGCGCGGCTGCTCATGATGGAAAGCGATGGGAGTGCAATATGGCAAAGAGCGTAAACAAAGTAATTCTGGTGGGAAACGTCGGCCAGGACCCGGAAGTGAAGTACACGGCCAGTGGAGTCCCGGTAGCGAAAGTGAGCCTCGCCACAAACGAACGATTCAAGGACAGAAACGAGCAGTGGCAGGACCGAACCGAATGGCACAGCGTCGTGGCCTGGCAGCGTGTGGCGGAGATCGTGGGTGAGTACGTCCGCAAAGGGTCGAAGCTCTACGTGGAAGGCAAGCTGCAAACCTCGAGCTGGGAGGACAAGCAGACCGGGGAAAAGAAATATCGCACAGAGATCGTGGCGCGGGACATTGTTCTGCTCGGCTCGCGAGATAACGGACACGAAAGCAAGGAGGAGATGCCCAATAGGCAGCCTAGTCCCGAGCCCACTCCCGCAGTAGGCGACGACATTCCCTTCTAGGACGAAAGAGATCTGTGGAAACCTCTGCTCTCAGTAGAGCCACAGACAGGGACGGGTACAAAACTAGATGCCCAACTCAGACGGTTAAGTGCCCGTCCCGGCGCTCTCCGAGAAGCCCTGCCACCGAATCCGTCCCGCAAGAACACAGAGGTTCAAAAAAGGAGGAAACGTGTTTGTAGAACTTGTTCCGTTGCTGAAAGACAGAACCCTGCTCGTCACGATAGCCGGTATTGAGGGGAAGCTTAAGGTCAACCTCATACCGGCGAAAGTGAAGGAAGGCGAAGAGCAGGCTTTGACCACGCCTCTCAGTTTTACCGGTTCAGCCGAGGAGTTGGATGCCGAGCTTGGCCATCATCTCGCCAGTTATGTGCAGTCGCACTTGGAGTTGCGCAATACTCTGGCCGAGGCGAAGGCAGAGATGGATGCGGCAGCCAAGGCGACGCGCCAAAAGGTGAAAGCAACGCATCAGGCCTCGAAGCCGGAATTGCCTGCCGAAAAGAACGATGACTCGGCCGCATCCGCACCGTCCGCGGGCGAGTCGACCCCGAGCCTGTTCGCTGCCCAGCAAATCGCCGACGCCACGACAGAGACCGCCGGAGAAGAAGGGAGAATCCAAAGGCCATGATCGACGCAAAAGCGCTGTCTCGGAGTTTCACTTACAACGGCTTGAAACTTCCGGATCCAGATCCGAGAATGACGCCGGAAGAAGTGAAAAGCGTCTACAGCCACCAATATCCAGAACTGGCCACGGCTGCTATCACTGGCCCTGAAGCCGCGGGAGATCACTTGCAATATAGCTTTGTGAGAGCTATTGGGACCAAGGGGTGAATCCTAACCCGAGCGCCAGCCACGGTTGCGCAACGTTGGGGCGACGCGTCGCGTATTGACATTGTGCGCACATCAATGTATATTCATCGTGCGCACAGATGGAGGTGCTCATGAGTGGAGCAGCAACCAAGCCTAGCAAAACGCGCGGCGAAAACATCAATCTTCGCGTAAGCCGGGGACAAAAGTCGCTCATTGATCGAGCAGCGCAAGCGCTGGGCCGGAATCGCTCGGATTTCATGCTGGAAACAGCCTGCCGGGAAGCGGAAAGTGTGTTGCTTGACCGGCGCTACTTCGCTTTACCGGAAGAGGCGTTCCGGCGGTTCACCGCCATGCTTGACAAGCCTCCGGCAAGCAACCCGCGACTCGCGCGACTGCTCAAGACAAAAGCACCGTGGGACAAATGAGTACGCCAAGTGAGCGACTCAGTCCTCCGGAAAAGCTTTCTCCTGATCACCACCTCTCACAATTCCTGTGCGGAGAGCCCGCTCTCGACGACTGGCTGAAGAAGCGTGCGCTGCAAAATGAAGAGAGCGGCGCATCCCGAACCTACGTTGTCTGCATGGGAAGGCGGGTCGTAGCCTATTATGCCCTGGCGGCAGGGGCGGTGGCCCACGTTGACGCACCGGGTCGGGTGAGACGGAACATGCCGGACCCAGTGCCAGTCATGGTGATTTGCCGGCTTGCCATAGATCAATCCATTCAAGGCCAGGGGACCGGTCCAGCCTTACTGAGAGACGCCATCCTGCGCATATTGCAGGCAGCCGAGATTGCCGGTATTCGCGCCATACTCGTGCACGCGATCTCAGAGCGTGCAAAACGCTTCTACGAGAAATGGGGTTTTATCTCTTCTCCCGTCGAACCCCTGACGCTCATGATCACAGTGACGGAAGCACGCAAGGCGGTCACGGAAAAATCTGAGTGAGAAGGCTTTTCTGAATCGCTGGATTCCCTCACCAGCAACAGGCTTTCATCGACCTAAAGATGACGGGCCGCCCTCTCAGCGACACCACATTGGTCGCGAGCGGCGGCCCGGCCCCCTCAAGACGAGACGTGGTCCGTGGCATTTGGCGCGATCGGAAGGCCGATAGAAGATTGCCAAGTCTCGCCTTGGACATTGAGCATAACCCAACCCACCCTTCATGCAAAGCTGCACGAAAGGCGGTGACCGGCTTGAGGGATGCGAATATGGCTCGAAACCCAGGAAAGAACCACTCCAACCCCATGGGCAAGGAGGAGATCCTGAGGGATCTTCGTCAACTGGCAGCTGAACAGAATTCACGCCGCGAGACCACACTCGGGAGATTCCTGCTATGTCCGCAACTACAGATAGCCTCGGCTCTGTTAGCGAGAGCCGCGGAGCGATGTTCACGTTGGCATCCCGGGAAGCGCCTTCTGGCGCCCGGAGGAGTCCTGCCGCCGACCTGCTGATAGCCCCGCCATGTGAAGTCGCATTGCCTTCCTTGGAACGGATTCCGCTTGAACAAAGTTTCTCGGGGAACGACCGCGAGATTCTTTCCTTGATGGAAATCCTGGTGAAGTCCAATATCGCGGCCGTGGAGGACTGGGAGAAGAGCGGAAGACACGCGGCCAAGTACCTGTCCCTGACTCTTCAGCGGTGGATCCTCGTGCATGGAGGGACTGCAATTGATCGACGATTTGACCTCGATCTCACCCTCAGCGACCGGCTGGTGGACTACTCGGATGAGCGAGGACCAGAAGGAACGCTCTATCTGATCGTCGAGCCAGATGGTGCGGCGTTCGTGCTCTTAAGGCCAGTCCTTGAACTGCTGGAGACGGTACACCCGCGTCTGCCGGCGACATTCTTCAGGCACTTTGCAGGATCACTTAACCGATGGGTCCGAGTCTACGACTATCACGACGCGGAAGAGCGCGTGGACATGTTGCGCGAATGGTACGAGGGCGACGAGAACCCCGAGCAGTACGAAGTCCCAGACATTGAGGGATGTACGCCAAAATGTTTGCAAGAACCTGCACTGAGTTTTCGCAGCTTGAAGGAACTGGCCCGAGGCATCGGAGACCGCAAGGTGCAAGCTCTGATCCGAGGTCTGCTCGATTTGTCCCGGGTCTCAAGTCGGGCCAAGCGGCCGGACTTTACCGACGATATGGGAGAACAGTTGATGGACTCGAATCCACCGCTGCCGTGCCTGCTCGCCGCGTTCTCGGCAGGCGACGCCGTGGTCGGCTGCTTTGACGACGAGGCCCAAACCGCAATGGAGACGACCCCGCATCCGAACCTGATCATTCCTCTCCAGCTTTCCGATCCGACTAGCGTACGCGAAGGCTTCCGAATCCTCGGGGTCGTGTGCGACACGCTGGCCGCGGCGAGCCGTCTGATTGACTTGATGCCCGGTAACGATGATGGCGTGATCACCCGCGAGGAACAGTCATGAACGCCCAGCTACGAGTCGGTGACAATCGTACCTTCGCGCTAAAGCAGGCCGTCCTGCTGTATCAGGACGGCAGCCGGGCCTTTGCGACCTTGCACGAAGTGAAGCACCGATCAAATGAAGCTCCCTATTTGGGCGCTGGGCAGTCTGTGACAACAGGGTTTCTCGAAACGCTGGCTGAAGGCTTGGGGGCAAGCATGGCAGCAGAAGTCTTGCCGGAATATGTGCTGGCGCGGACACCGGATTTGATCGCCTGGTGGAGCCGGGCGCGACCGCGATTTACGTACGGTCGCGGAGCTCTTTCCTGAAGTGATTCAGGCTGATTCCGATGGCGACGGTCTCCCTAGTTGCAGTGCGGCGGAAGCGCTCGATCGGCAGGAACCGTTCGTCAATCCGACGTTGGCCAACCACGCGCTGGCCCTGCTCGCACGACTGTTTCGCTATGGGACAGTCTCTTATCACGGGGCATTTCTGAATCTCTCATGTATCGGCGGAATGCAGGCGCTGCGCGTAGATCCGAAGTGCTGGCAACGGCTTCGGCAAAAGAGGTTCCAGAAGTTCACAAGCGACAACGGGAATGATGAATCGAATGGAGCAACCAGAACAGAACCATAAAGAACCGATCGACGAAGAACAGGCGGCAGCCAAGGCCGCAATTCTTGCCGAATGCGAGAAGCTTCTGGCCGCTGGCGTCACGTTTGTCGCAGTTCATTTCGACGGTTACGGCGATGACGGAACGGTGGAAGTGGTGAAGTGCTATGCCAACGACTGGTTCGCGTCTGACGAACATGAACCGGTCAAATATGACGCCTCCGGTCTGCAAGAACACTTTGAGGCTCTTGTGCCCTTTGGATATGAGAACGATTGCGGCGGATTCGGAGATGTCGTCCTCGACGTGACCGCTCGCAAGCTAACGGTTGAGCGTAACGACCGTTTTGAGGATTACACAACGAGTACCTATGAGGTGTAGTTCCATGGCCCATCCACTCAGGCACGCGGAGAACAGCGCGCAGAAGTTCGGAGGAAAAGCGGAAGACTACCTTCCGATTCACAACTGGTTTGACGAATCGAAGGCATTCTTCCCCGACTTCCGCCACCGAGCCTTGCGGCATCATGCCGAAGGTATTTTCCTCGCCGAGAAAGTGTTTGGCGTTGCCATCGTAAATAGTGACGGAAAGCAGGTCCCGGTCCGGTATCTGGGAGAACAGCACGTCCGAGAAGACCTCGGCCGCATTCCCACAGCCCAAGATTGGCTGTTGCAGATTCGTGCTCAGCGTTGGATGTACGGCCAGGCACTGGAGAAAGAAGAATCAACCAAGGAGGAGGAAGTATGAGCGGTCCGAATGGCCATGCACAGAATGCGACCGAACCGATCCCGCCGCCAGGGATCATTGCGACGGGAGGTTCCCGGTTTTCTGCGGAGCAGATCAAAGAATTGGTCGCGGCGTTGGAGGTGCCGTTCGATCCTTCCCAGATCGAATGGCGGGTGATGAACACCACGAAAAGCCAGCCGTTGCGCGGCCAAGTGGTTCCATACGCCGACCAGCGAGCCTACACCGACCGTTTGAATGCTCTGTTCACGCCGGCGGGGTGGACGCGCAAATACTCGATCCATACCAGCGCGAATTTCGAACGAAGCGGCGATCAGAAGATCGTTGCGAAGGTGCTGGTCACGTGCGAGTTGATGATCTTCGGCCTGGGGTCGCATTCGGCTACTGGAGAAGAGTGGGCGGATGACCCAAACGCTGGAACTTCGGCTGAAGCCCAGGCTTTCAAGCGGAGCGCGAGTTGTTTCGGCTTGGGAAGGTATCTGTATTACTTCACAGGAACGTGGGTGGACCTGGACGAGCGAAAGCGGCCGAAATCAGTTCCGCAACTAGCTGGCTGGGCGACACCGGCTGGCTGGCGAGAAGGTCTTCGACCACGGTGCGTGGCTGAGATGAAGCCATCTGGAAAGGCGTCCAGCGAAAACAGTACCAATGACCGGCACAATGGAGGCGCTGACGCGGGCAATGGCCACCTTCTATGCGAGATTGAAAGGATGGAACAAATCGTGGGCAAACGCCTGTATCGCGGGCTCTTGAAGAGCATCGCCAAAGTATGGAATCCGAAAGAGATTCAGGACAGAACAATCCAAGAGAGAGTCCTGGCGCACATGCAGGCGGCGGAACGAGGATTGCGGCGAGCCGGAGCCGCGCGAGACAAGGCGGGGCTGGCTAGGTTCGCCAGGGTCCTTGGGTCGTTGCGACTGAGTTCACTCGATCAGGTGGACAATCTCAAGACGTTGCAGGAGATTGTTACTGCACTTGAAGCCGCGGCTTCGCCCAGGAACTGAGAGTTCTAGATTCGCCGCTGATCATCGATGTGATCGCCGAGACCTGACCTTGCAGTCGACGCTGTGGTGTGAGGTCACTAACGTCAGACGAAGTCGCACGTCAACTTTCGGGTTGCCAGTAGCGATGCACGGCGCGCAAGGATCTTCTATGCGCCCCTTTCACGATGGAAAGCAGCGCCCGAATGCAAGCAGCAACTTCGGCGATCCTGAGATGCGAATCTTCCGCCGGACCAGCGCCCATACCAGATTGGCTTCCTTGCGCAGAAAGCGTAGCCAGGTCTGGCTATCAGCGGTAAGTCGCAAATCGGCTTGTCCATTGTGGCCTTCGGAAACCTGCAACTTTTCGTCTCGAATCGTGACCGTTGCCTTCACTTCGTCTTGACCGGTGAACGTGAAGTGATAGACAGCGTTCAGGCCTTTTGACTGGCCTTTCTGGAAAACGAAGTTCAAGCCTCGCAGGAAGGAGCGAATGGTTCCCTGGCCGGCGAGGCCGTTCGATACACGCTTGGTTTTCTTGTGCGGAAAGCGCCGCGCTACGAATTCTTCGGCATCGGACTTCGGAACAACGTAGACCGTCTCAGGTTTGTTCTGCAAGGGCCGAACGACATCGTCCAGAAACTGCTTGCGGTTCGTGAGGAAGGGGGCGATTACGTCCTCCCCCGCAGGGCATACCGCCATGCAATAAGCGGCCTTGTAGTTGGCGCCGAATGACAAGCTCTGCCACATGGAGACCGTCTCAGCGCCTGAGACATTCTTACGGTAATCGTGTGCGCTTTTGCTGTCCGCGATCTTCTCCACCCAATCGTTGAACCCGCCCATGAATTCGCGGTAATTGTGGGTATAGCAGGCGGAAAAATTGAACTGACCGTCTGGACTGATCGCACCAGTCGGGCAGGCGGCAACGCACAGCTTGCATTCCAGGCAGGGGTTGTAGACGAGCGGGTGTGAATATGCGGAGACTTCTGCATCCAGCAGTACCGTTCCCAGCAGAATGAAATTCCCGAACTTGGGATGAATCACGTTGCGATGAATCCCCATCTGTCCCAGGCCCGCCGCCACTGCTACAGGCTTGTGGGAGATCACCCACATTTTTGATCCCCAACGATCGGCCTCCATCGGAAACCCAACGGCTCCGCCATTGATCGCGCCAATCCGAACCTTATCGAGCGCCGAGACGATTCGGCGGGCCACTTCGTTGGTTTCGTCTGTCGTGTGATGGAATTCGAGATTGGAGATTGAACGAGCTGGCGTCCGGATGTTCTCCCGGTTCATACGGCAGACAACACTGATGAGCGTTCTCGTTCGGGGAAAGACATTCTCAATGTCAGCTTTCTGATCGGCAATTTCTGGCCGGTCGCGTTCAACAAAACCCACATCGTCTGCGCCCGCATCCAGGCACAACTGCCGGAGCCAGGCTGCATCAAGGACCCGATCCGTGGCCGCTTCAACCCCGTTTGCCCTCTCCTGATAGAAGCGTTTCACGCTCGGATGTTCAGACATTTGCGCCACGAATGGTTCTCCTTTGTCCCAACTGGGCGGCGGCGCGCAAAGCGTCAGCTGCAACCAGTCCTAGACCCCGACCGGAACCAACTTCTTAGACGCCTTCCAGAGCTGCCTGTTGATGAAATCGGGGGCGAGGCGACGCATGAATGCGAGCTGTTTGGACTGCCCCGGCCGGATCTCGAGGGCACCCGCCTTAAGGGCTGCAAACGACTGCTTCACCAACTCGTCCGTAGTGATCACACTGACGCCGCCGCCTTCGGCAAGCTCTGTCGTCATGTCGGTCTTCACGCCAGGTGGCATCAGCTCGATAACTTCCACGCCAGTTTCCTCCAATTGGAACCGCAGTGACTGGGTGTAGGAGTGAATCGCGGCCTTGGTGGCGCTGTAGATCGGCGCAGAAGGTAACGGCACGAACGCGAGCGCCGAGGATGTATTGATCACCGTACCCTTGTTGGCCCTGAGAATATCGATGAAGGCAGACGTCGTGGTAATTACACCGCCCACGTTGACGTTCATCTCCGCCATCAACCCACCGAGGTCAGCCGCCGGCGCTTTCAGGTTTTTGTAGAGCATGATGCCGGCATTGTTCATCAGCACGTCGAGTTTGGGGAAATCCGATTTCACGCGCGCCGCAAGGGCGGCGATTTGCGCCAGGTCCGCGACATCGCTCTGGATCGTGTGAAGCTTTGGATACTTCGCCTTCACTTGATCGAGCACGGACTGACGCCGACCAGTGACGATGACTTCATTGCCTAGTTCGAGGAACTTGAGGGCGAAAGCAAGGCCGATGCCGGCTGAGCCTCCCGTGATTAGGATTGTGCGACCAGTGAGTTTCATAAGAGTCCTTTCTTAACTGTCATGGATAAGATTATGCACATAATCCCACCGATGCAAAAAAATTCAGAAACTGCGCAAAAGATGATCTCGCATATCGGCCAGCACCTTCTGCCTGTCGGCAGGGTCGGTAAGAATGCGGGCTACAGACACGGCTCCGACCATCGCGCTGAAAATGAGGAGGAAGTTTCGCTCCCGCTCTGTTGCGGTCCGGCCCGGCATGAACTCCATCCACCGCTCCGCGCGATCTTTGATCAAGCCGGAAATTCGTTTTCTAAACCCGAGTTTGGTGCGCGCCATCTCAGGCGCTAAAGCCGCCACCGGACAGCCGGAATCGGGATGGTCACAGTGCTCCGGTGAGAGGTACAACCGAACGAGCTCTTTCCACCTGTCCTCGCGCCGTACGTTTTGTAGTGAGGAATAGATTTTGTCGCCGGATTCCGAGAAACCCTCCGCAATAGCTTCGGCGAGAAGCTCATCCTTGCTCCGAAAGTGTTTGTAAAAGCCGCCGACGGTGAGGCCCGACGCCTCCATTACGCTGGCGACGCCGGGACCGCTCAACCCCTCAGCGCGGAGCTTGCGAGCAGCATTTCGCACAATACGATCGCGGGTTCGCGTCTTGTGTTCAGGTTCATAACGCATATCAGATTATTGGATTATATACATAATCTATGGACTCAAGATGTTTTAGTTGGGCGGTAAGCAGCGCTAGCCATACGCTTTCGAGTCGGTTCCGAGTAAATGGTCGGCAATACAAAACTTGAGATTTGCTTAGGACAGCACGTCGCAAAGGGGCTGTCAGAACTGTAAGGACTAATTGACCCTGCCCGTCAGGTCGGAGCCAAGCTATCAGACCGTAGACCTGCCGATGTAGTTGGGCATTTCCAATCACAAACCAGCGTGCTTAGACGTTTTCGCCCTCAACTACAGCGGGCTCTCACCAATCACAACGAACCGCCAAAAGAGGAACCGAACATGAACTCTCTCCCAATCGTTCCGCTGTTTTGTCCGGGACGGATTGTTGCCACATCGGGCGCACTCGCATTGCTAGAGGAAGCCAACAAATCGCCCTCGGAGTTCCTCTCGCGACATCTGCGCGGGGACTGGGGCGAACTGTGCCAAGAGGACAAAGCAGAAAATGAGTTGAGCCTCAAGCACGGCTTCCGGCTGCTCAGCAGCTACCCGGTTACCGACACCCAACCGCTCTGGATCATCACCGAAGCCGACCTTTCGGTGACCACACTGCTTCTTCCCTCCGAATACTGAACAGTCTTTCCCGGGCAACCTGCCGGCCCGGTGCAGTCGAAAACCTACTGCTGCAATTCCAACAGAAGTGAGGACGGCCATGAGGATTCGTGTGTCTACCAAGGCCGAGTTATATGAGCAATGCAAACAACAACACATCGAGCGGGGCTACCGGATTGAAGATGAGCGGCCCGTTGCTGTGAATGGGTTGTGCTCATTTGTCGCCGTGCGAGAAGAGTCTGAGTCCGACTCAGTGGACGCGCTGGTAGCAGAAGCCCTCGGAGGCAAGATGCGATGAGACCGCACGGTAAAACCAAACTGGGATTCTTCCCACTACCTGTCCCGGAGGCCAAGCGCCTGCGGAATTGTTTGCTTGCCGAATCTGAGTTCTCAGCTCTCGACCCATGCGTGGGAGATGGAGTGGCATTTGACCACTTGGTCGGGGGAATGCAAGCACGTCGCTACGGAATCGAACTAGACGCCTACCGAGCCGAGCAAGCGCGAAACCTAGGCATCGAGACGTTGCAGGCGAGCACCTTCGACGTGCGCAGTCCGGCAGAATCTTTTTCTCTGCTGTACCTCAATCCTCCCTATGATCTCGAAACCGGCGCCACCAATAACCAGAGACTGGAGCTGGTTTTTCTGGAGCATACCTACCGCTGGTTGAAACCGGGAGGAGTGCTGGTATTCATCATTCCTCAGCCTCAGTTGCGGGCCTGCGCACGGCTTCTGAGTGAGCACTTCGCGGATTTGTCGGTCTTCAGGCTGACCGAACCTGCCAGCGTGCAGTACAAACAAGTTGCGGTTCTCGGAGTGCGGCGGAAACGGCACCAGCACGTCAGAGACTCTGTACTACTCGACTCCGTTCGATGGCTCGAACATCTGGCGATCAAGTCCGAACTTGAGCGTCTGGGTGAGACGCCGTCCGTTCGTTATGAAGTTCCCCCTTCAGGCCCAGTCACGCTCGTTCACGCCGGAATTCCACTCGATGAAGTCGAAGACCTTTTGCTTGAGTCTGCGGCCTATCGCCAGGCGAGCCGCGTCCTTCTACCGAAGCAGCGGGATGTTCGGGGACGGCCGCTCACGCCTTTGCATGGCGGTCACGTTGGACTGCTTTGCACCGCGGGAATGCTCAACGGGATATTCGGCGAGGGAGAGGACCGACACATCGCACACTGGCGCTCGGTCAAGTTCACTGACCACTGGGAAGAAGAGGCAGAAGATGGAACTAAGATCCTTCACGACCGCGAACGGTTTTCACACGAACTGACCCTGGTCTTTGCCAACGGCAAAACCCAGATCCTCACTCATGAAAAGAAGGAACCGTGAGACGTTGGGATCATCCGATGGTAGCTATCTGGGGTCTACTTGTCGTGCTGCCTGCCACCAGCGGTGAGCTGCCACAATCGACCAGACGGCTTCGACGAGACCAAAAGGCCACGCACCTTGCAGAAATCCGTAGACCGAGGCTAACGCGCATGCGGCGGCAAAGCCGAGTATGAACCATGGACTCCTTTTTTCAAGCGCATAGCATACGAGCATAGCGGTTACCGAGAACAGGCCAAACCAAGTGAGCAGGCTCATGGGCGCTTGGGCGAAGTAGCGTAACGGGTGTCGTTACGTTTTGTCCCGGGTTGCCATCGTTCGGGTTGCTGGGCCAAATCGCTCGCGCATTGGGCCAAGGTCCTACATTGGCACGACATGACGGTTTCAAGCATCCGCTTCATCGCTCGTATAGTACCAAGGGCGCTTTCCAGTTCCTCGATCTTTGCGCATGCCATCTTCCGCCATCTCCGAGAGGCCGGCGTATTTTCCGGGAAACCGCGCATCAACTGCTTAATCTCGGGTAACGTGAAGCCCGCGCCTTTCGCAAAACGAATGATAGCGAGTTCATGGAGGACGTCTTTCTCGTACGCTCGCTTTCCGCTAACCCGCGGAGCGGCTGCAAGCAAGCCAGACTTTTCATAGTAACGAATTGCCGATGCCGTTATCCCAATCCGCACGGCGATTTCCCCGATGGTCACCCGTCTCTCCTCCTCAGCTAGTTGGCCATTTGACTTAAAGTCGACTTTAACTCCTAAAATGAAAGCATAGCTAGTCGAGAGGTCCGGGAAGAAGATGATGGCTGCTCAGCCTTTCAAGATTAAGGTTTCTCTGGTCCTAATCGCGGTCGCTCTCCTGCTGGTCATCGCAGGACTGAGGGTCTGGAAGCGAGAGACGAACGCTGCATCCACGCTGCCCACGAAGGAAACCATGATGAACGAACCATCCGGATTCTATTGCGACGCGAAGGCTCTGAACAGAAGCGAAAGAGATCACTATGACCAGCTCACGTCAAAATTGGCGGAAGGACGCGTGGAGACAAAAGAGCTTCCGGACGGTTATGCGTTCAGGCTGCAAAATGAAAGGGTTTCGCTCTCAGATTTGGCAGAGTGGATCTCGTTTGAGCGCAGGTGCTGCCCGTTCTTTGAGTTTGAGATTGAAGTTCAACGGAACAATGGGCCGTTATGGTTGAAGCTAAGAGGCGCTGACGGGATCAAGCCGTTCATTCGCTCGGAATTCAACGTCACTTAGTCTTGCCTGGAAGCCCGACCCAGCCGGCGCGTTCCGCCCGTGGGCGGTATCGTCCGTAATCGCAAATTCACAAGTGTCTGGACGGGTCTTGCTCTGTATGGATGCGGCGTCAAATTGACCCGATTGACGAGTAAGGATTTGCAGATGAAGAATGCACACCTTCGCTTCGGATCGCTGACCTATGTGAAGAGCACGGAGAAGACAACCACCAGCATCAAGCTTCACCTGGACCGTTTCATCGGGGAGGTCTTACCCGATCCACCCCGGCAGGCCAAGGCTCACTTCATTTCGGTCATTGGCGGTGATACCCAGATCTCAGCCATCAGTGCCGCCATATCCATGACAGATCGCTTCATGATCGAAGGGCCGGATACACTGCCGACCCGTGTGTGCCTGGAGCGAAACGCGCAGTGCTTCAAGGGATCCATACAGGTTCCTGGAAGAAAGAAACCACTCCGTCACCTCATCGGAATGTCAGAGGAGTTCGCCGCAGGGAACATGTCGTCCAGTTCAGGAAGAACCCTATTGGCAGGGTCGGATAAAGAGTTCGTCTGGGCCTCCCTCGCGCATATCTATGGAATTCCTGGAGTCCCGGAGTGGGCCGAGTGGTTTTCAGAAGAACTGAAAGCGCATCATGCGATGAGCCACATCCTCGGCATTGGTTGTGACCCAGTGATGGTCAAAGGAACAAAAGAACAGTTTCTCGACTGGCTCAGCTGGGGCGTGGAAAGCGAGGCGATTCGGTTTCCCGCAGCGACGGGTTCAATTCGGTGGCCCAGCATCAGCCTCCCGAGGATCTTCCTTCCCAATCCCTGCTCTTCGTAGGCCTGGATGGTGCCGACCTGTCGGCACGACTGCCGATGTTTCGGCAGGTCTGACCGGAGTCGCGATAGTCGCCGAATCGGCGTCCTCTCATCTCCTCTCCTCTCCTTGTTGGTTTCCCCTTTCGTTTCAATTCCTTTCCCAATCACGCCTTCCACTACCGGGGGTCGCCATGCCAGAAATGTCCACGATTTATGACTACATGCGCGCCAATGCTGCCTTACTCGGGGCGCGCATTCTCGAAGAGTTCCGGGCGCTGCACCATTTCGAGGATCCAATCTCACCACGGATAGAAGGCTTGCAGCGAAGACCTTTTCCCGCTCAAGCCATTGCGCTCATGGGTCTCGCCAAACGCTGGCGAGAGGCTCGGACCGCGATGGTGGTTGCCGAATGCGGCACGGGAAAGACTTTGATCTCGCTGGGTGGTGTCCACGTCCATAGTGCGGGAAGGCCGTACACCGCGTTGGCGATGGTCCCTCCGCACCTGGTCGAGAAGTGGGCGCGGGAAGCGTTTCTAACGTTGCCGGGAGTGCGCGTGTTCGTGATCGATGATTTGCGGAATGGCGGAGACGAGAACAAGGCGCATGGAGTGAACGAAGTCCGGCTGCGGCAGGGCCACATCGTGCGTGAAGGCCTCCAGACGAGTCTTAGCGAAATGCGATTGCGAAAGGCATCGTCGAGTCCAAGGAAACGATGGTTGTCCCTGTGTGGAAGACCGTCGTTGTTCATTGTCGGCCGCGAACGGGCGAAACTCGGGTACTTCTGGCGCCACGCTTACCGCGTGCCGCGCTCGGGTCCCTACCTGGGTTGCATCGTCAATTCCGACACGGGCAAGCCGGTTATCGTGAACGAGAGCCGCCTGACGGTCGCTGAATTTGAAAAGGTCAAAATTGCAGAGACGGTCGAATCCAGAGGCGATAAACCATGCCGGCCTGTCCATAGCGCGCTCTGGCAGGCCGATTCCGACAAGATCCGCCGCATGGCGCCGATTGAGTTCATTGGACGCTACATGCCGGGCTGGTTTGATTACGCAATCTGCGACGAAATTCATCAACTGGCGGGCGACACCGCGCAAGGCAATGCCCTGGGGACTTTGGCTGCTTGTACCGACCGCATCGTGGGTTTAACCGGAACGCTCCTTGGTGGGTACGCAGACGACTTGTTCAATACCCTATTCCGGCTAGAAGCCGCAAGGATGAAAGAACACGGCTATGAATGGGGCGCTACGGGACGAAGTTCCTTCACCCAAGATTACGGCGTTCTCGAAACAATCACCAAAGTAGAGCCTTCCGATAATCGCTGTTCGAAATCCAAGACCACCAGCACCGTGCGCCGGAAGCCGGGCGCATCTCCCTTGCTCTTCGGCGAATTCCTGATGCAGCTGTGCGCGTTCGTCTTCCTGGAAGACATCTCGGGAGAACTTCCGCCCTACGAAGAGACGTATCTGAGCGTCCCGATGGACCCGCTCATGATGGCTGCTTACCGGGAATTGGAAGATGCCATCCGCAAGGCGTTAAAGGAGCACCGCGGGAACCGGTCCGTGTTGAGCACGATGCTGAATACCCTGTTGCTCTATCCAGACCATCCCTATGGACTCGGGACTCTGTATGGCACTGAGTTCGACCCCGAATTGAAGCGCAATGTTCGATTTGTCGTCGCGGAGACGCAGGATCTCTCTGAAGAGCAGCTGTATTCCAAGGAAAGGAAACTGATTGAGGAGATCAAGAAGGAACTAGCCGAGGGAAGACGCTGCCAGGTGTTTGCGGTGTACACCCAGAAACATGACGTCACAGCACGTTTGCAGCGGATCTTGAGCAACGAAGGAATTCGCACCGCAGTTCTCAAGTCGAGCGTGGATACGTCCAAGCGGGAAGCCTGGTATGCGCGGCAGATCAAAGAAGGTGTGCAGGTGGTCATCTCACATCCCAAACTGGTCGAGACAGGTCTCGATCTGCTGGATTTTCCAACCATCATCTTTTACGAATCGGGATACTCGTTACACACTCTGCGGCAGGCCAGCCGGCGCTCGTGGCGCATCGGACAGAGGCGGCCGGTTCGGGTGAAGTTTCTCTGCTATGAGGGCACGATGCAGACGGCATGCTTGCGCCTGATGGGAAAGAAGCTCCTGGTTGCTCTCACCATGGAGGGTAAGTTCGCCGGAGAAGGACTTCAGAACATCGATGAAGACGACGACATGTTGTCGGCGATGGCGCGGGAACTGGTCGAAAGAAACGGCATCGGTGAAAGCGCAGATTCAGTGTGGAAAGCTCTGAGTACAGAACACCAGAAGCTGTTCCCGGCTGCGCTTCGCTCTACCGAAAACGAACCCTTCGCCGAAGCCTCGCCCGGCCCGCTGACGGAGGAGAGCAATCCTGCTTCCCTCATCGAGGAGGCTATCAGCGGCGATTCGGTCCTGATCTTTGGGCAACGGCCTGGTTCGCTGGGAAGGCGACCGCGTGGCAGGCCAATCGTTCCCGAACAGGCATCGCTGTTCGGTTGAGACCAATAGCTGCCGGCATTCCCCTCTTCATCTGCCTTTTCGTTCTCACCCACACAGAAATCACAACTCAATCCAACAAGGAGGAAGCAGTATGTCCGAAACAAGTACGCTCATTGGCTATACCGGCCGGACGATTGTCCGCGAAGAACTGGTGCTGGTGCCCACACCGCCAGCAACCGAAACGCACCGCCCGATCCCACACCACGAGATCGTGCAGGTATTAATTGAAACTCTCGGGTTCCGCCACATCGGAGTCGTCCACGACGAATACGCAGTGTCGCCGGACGGAATGAAGATGTTCGGCGTTCTCGATCTTGCAACCGAGATGGAGGGTTGCCGTTTCTCCATCGGTCTTCGAAATTCCCATGACAAGAGCATGCGTCTCGCGATGACTTGCGGGTATCGGGTTTTCGTGTGCTCGAACATGGCGTTTTCGGGAGACTTTACGCCCGTGCTCGCCAAGCATTCAAAGTCGTTTTCGCTGATCGACTGCGTTTCGGTCGGCGTGGACCGGATGCAGCGCAACTTCGAACCCATGCGAAAACAAGTGGAGACGTGGCAGCGGAGTGAACTCACCGACGTCACTGCGAAGGTGGTCATTTATGAGGCATTCGTGGAAGGCCAACTGGAGGCTCCGAAGCATCTGGCCCGTACAGTACACGACCTCTACTTCGAGCCCAAGTACGAGGAATTCCGTTCGCGGACAGTCTGGAGTCTGTCGAATGCGTTTACTTCGGCCTTCAAAGACCTGGATCCGATTCCGCAATTTAAGGCAACAGCAAGATTAGGAGCATTTCTGGAAATGAAATTCTCGCAGTCGTTTTGACCGGAGCGGTGGTTCCGTCCAGGCACCTCAAGGACCACTGTCCGGTGACAAACAAACTCAGGGTATGTAACGAATTGACAGTAGATTTCTGTGAACCTCGGCCGTCGCATCGACAGCTAGAACAACAATATAGGTTTCCAGCTACAGCGAATACACTGATTGAACCATCTTTGTTTAGCTTGTGCACAAGCCCTCATTCTGTCTTTAATGTCAGGCAATACGTTTTACGAAGGTTTGGCCGTAGATGCGAGAGATACGAAGGTCGCGGCAGAGTAGTCAGCCTATATGAGCCTGTCAAGCGGAGGACTAGCTTACCCTGACCGATTCAACCATCAGTCGAACACGTTGTACGAAGAACACGCAGGAATCATACCTGTCGGGAAAACGGCGACTGGCAGACACGTATCAGCGCACGTTTCGAATGACGAACAGCGAGACAGCCTGGTGGCTGGGAAGCCGGCACCGGCTGCTGAGTTGCGCCCGCTTCATTAGAGTTGCTTGTCGCTGCCGAAGCCAGCGGTCGAGTCTTCGGAAGTGTGTTAGTACGAAACACGCGGCAGAGAAATACAGAGAGGAGAAGTTGTGGCCACATCCGCGTTGTTCCTGCACGTCAAGACAGTCATAGGAGTGCTACAAGTTAGAAGACTTCTAAATTGATAGACAATCCGTGAAGAAGCCACCATAGGCAATGACTACCGGTGGGTCTTGGACGAAAATAGCCTTCGACGCAATACTTGCGCGTCCACGACTGGACTTCAACCTCGTGAAACGAGAATGGTGGGGGCAGATGACCTGCACAATTTGTAATTAATGGTAGAGATTTCCACAATAATTGTTGTTGACTTCGGATAGTTAGAGACGGACAATATGCCGCAACTCGTGGTTCTATGTAGCGTACCTGCGTTACTGAACCCATCGGGCGTGTTCTCCTACCAAGTTCGATTGGATCTTCTCCCACGTTCTGACACGGCTTGTTTGTTTTGGTATCTCTAAACGGTCAATGGAAGTCATCGGCTAGAGACGGATTTCGGTTCACGTCTCGATTCGATTGGTCGATCAGAAACATCTGGCTCTGAACCTTGGCTTCCCAGACTTTAACTGCTCTTTGGAGCTAGGGCTCTCTTCACTGTAATACTCAGGAGCCAGCATGCCTGATAGCGTTCCAAACGTCCCCGAACTGACAGCCCAGCTGGTTGCTTCTGGCCGCCAAGAAACCGAACAACTAGACCATTTGAAACGCGATGTACTGGACGCGATCGATTCGGGGGAATACCGCGTCAATCGGCGGGAGGTCCCCTTCCTCTCGAGCCAGACGCCTCGTTCCCTGCCTAGCTGGGCAGCCGGACAAAAGGTGGTCAAGACGTTAGGGCCGTTCAGAGATGCACTGGGCAAGCTGGTGTGGTTCGATTTTTACCGAATCAAACGTCAAATCAAAATCGCACGAAAGACTGCTGCCGATGTCTTCCTCTCGGTTCCCGTCGATGACATATTGCGGGCACACAGGGCACAGAAATCACTGAAGCTTTCTGCAGGCAGCGTGTGGTTTATCGCCAATCACATCGAGCCCAGCGCCCCGGCCGGCGCGTTTACCGGACTGACGATACGATCCGGCGAAATCACTTTCCAAGGCACACTCACGATTACTGGTGACATAGTCATTGTTGGTGAAAGTGACGTCTGCCAGCTGAAACTCGATCTTGCCCAACCGTCTGTCACCGCTGATACGCATTCGAGCACCGGCGATGACGCCAAACATATGGACCTGATGTTGCCGGAGAAGGTAGTCGCAAACTGCTCGCCCGGCAAGGCTGTCCTTTCGACCAGCTTCACAATGGCCGTCACGCTGTACGGAAGAAAGTACAGCCTGAAACAGGCCGCTCGGCCCGGCCGATACGACAACACCGTCAACAGAATCTTCATTGAATTCGACAACGACCAGAGCTCTCTCGAGATTTCGAGTGTCGAGTCCCCCCTTATTACTCCATCGAGGTCAGCGCCGCTCTCGGAGAGCGCGTGGGCTCTTTCGATCACACAAAGCATCCCAATCGATCAACTCGGCGAGGCCGCAGGGATCGGTGCTTTGGCCATGGTCGCCTCCGCAGGCCTAAACATCAAGTGGGAAGATCTCGAGGGTTTGCCGGTCAGTTTCGAGAAGACGTATGTTCTTGCCGAACCAGGTCGAATCGGGATCACTGTTCCGCTCGCACACTCCAAACACAACCGCCAGAAATTTGACCTGTGGCAGTTCTCGACGGCTGCAGACAATACTGTGCTCGGCCAGGCCTCGCTGGAGTATCCGAAAGACATCGCCCTGCTTTACAACTGCCTTGCTACCTCGGTCGAAGCTGTGGTCATGAAGGAAGTGTTAGCGACGCTGAAAGTCGACCGGCCAGTCACGGCGGACAGGCAGCGCCTCACGTTGAGGTCGGATCAAGCGGAGTTCATTAACTTCAAAATCAAGGACATTCATTACGTTTACGTCGAGGCGAAAGGAATACTGGATCGCCTTCTGCAGCAAAAGAACATTAACGCCCTGAAGCCGACGGCATTTGCGCTTTCCAATGCTCTTATCAAGACGACCCAGATTGACGAGTTTTACCTGTTGGGGATCGTGGAAGGCGAGCACTCGATCACCAAAGGCGCATTCAAGGTCGTGGCTCACATCTACAATCTTTTACCATCTCTACCGGATCCATATGTCGCCTCTTTTTCCCTACCGTCTGTGACAACCGCTCGGGAACTCTACAGCCGCAGCCCGCTCTCAGGCATCGATCTGTTTGCCCTGGTGACCTGGGACACTCCGACTTCGGTGAAGATGCTGCTCGGCTTCTCGAAATCGGGTGCGCAAGCGGCAGTCGGTGTCGCGACGACACTTCTGGCACCAGCGATGAGTGCTCAGAATGCCAGAGCGGCCGATAGCGCGAGCCCGCTGCGGACGACCGCGCGAAGCTTCGTTGTCCGCGAAAACCCGATCCTCTCAACTCGCGCCGAGGATGCGGCGAACGAGCAGGCACTTGCCAAATTGTTCGAAGGGGCCTTCGGCGCGCGCAGCAGTGGAAACCTGTATATGCTGGACGTATCCACGAATGTTGATCTGATGGGAGTCGGCTTCGCTCCCTACACCCATCGCGAGAGGCCCAAGGGGATACCGTCGTTCCCGACTGATCTGCCGGTCAGCATTGAGGGCATCGATCTCGTAAGTTACGCGATCAACACCAAGATCTACACGCTTCCACAAATTCAGTGGGAGCCGATACGAACCGTACAGAATCCGGACACGTCTCCCTACCCATTTCCATCCCCCGCTACATCTCCGGACACAGGCAGTCCCACCCTCATTGCAATCGACAACTTCAAGTTCATACCGATCGCGCCTCGCCCCGTCATCGAAAACTTCCTCTCGGCTTATAACGACGAGACTCAGCCGGGCCGAGCAGCAGCGCTGTTTAATCTCCCCTTCGGCATGACAGCAGTGGCTTTATGGCAGAAACCAAAGGACACGGCGCTTCCCCGCGCTTTGATTGATCTCAATCAGCCCGAATTCGAGACGACAAGAGTGGTGGGCGGCATTCAACTGGAGATTGTCGCCACCAGTCCCACTATCGGAGACGAATTTGAAACGCCTGGTTTTCGAGGCGCGACGATTCAAACCAGAAACCTGATTGACCTCTTGACCGGCACGATTCCGGTCGACGACGAAGGAAAGCCCCTGAGTGTTCTTGGACCTGTGGTGGACACGATCTTCAACGCAGAGTTTAAGCCGAGCGGTGCCAATGCACGTGTGCCAGTGGAACGGATGGACATTTCCGGATATGGCGCCACTTTGTTCAGTAATTGGCTCAACCCCAACGCGGCCATCGCTGCAACGAGCCAGGCAAAGTTTGATGTCCTGATCGGGCGCACATCGCACGAGATCATCCAGGTAAAGAGCATTCTGTATCCCTGGGGTGTCCCTGTCGTTCGAACCATTACGATCCAGCGAACCAGCGGCGCGGGCGTAACCCGGTACGATAGCGGCTGGAAAGCGCAAGGCCCAGGCAAGTATGACTTCTCATATTTTGAGATGGTCGGAACCAGCAAGGTCCAGGTGCCGAATCCCTTCGAGTTTCATCCGGGTCTGGTGGGCCAGATCGATCACGTCACATCTATCAAGGATACGGGGCGGATGTATCGCAAACCGGGTGCCGTCCCCGCTGACGACGTCGTCATGCAGGAAGTTTTTTTCGATGCGGATGTATTGATCGAAGATGTCGAGATCGGCGCGAATGACGGGTACGTACCCTCCAGAAGACAATGTGGCTTCGTCCAGCTTGCGCCCTATCAAAAGCCACTCACGCCCCAGCAGTTTTATCAGCTGCTCAGCGAAGAAGGGCCGCTTGGCGGTCCCGTCGATTGCGTCGTAAACGTCGGCCAGTCAGGGCAGACCATGCGTGTGCTCCGCGCGGATGTTGCTGGCGTCGACGAGATGGGCGGGCACTACGTTTTCGTGACTTCGTGTCACGGGTCGATCAAATTGCCACGCGAGGGTTCCTGGAGCGTGGTGAGGAGACACGAAAATTCCAACAACATCGTCGGGATCGACCAGGACACCGGGCTGTCGCTGATCCGAGAAGGCAAGCGCGGAACAACGCCGACCGCGCCCTACCGGTTTGCCGATGCGCCTGACATTCTGCACTCATCCGATCCGGCCGCGGACTACGGAATCTTGCATTCGACGGGAACGCAAAAGATCCTTTATTTGCGGCCCACCATTCAACGCAATGACACCAATATCAAGAGCACTCTCCAGCCGTATTTCGCGGATTCTTTTGCGATCGTAAATTCCGCAAGCATCTTTCCAGATCCGACAACCGCTTTCCCGCTCGGAGCCTCGAGTGGAACGATCCTTCGCATCATCACAGCTGGACAATTACAGCTGACCTCCGGAGGAAGCTATACCACGCCGGCGGGGTACACCCGCGACATCGTGCATAGCGGTAACTCCAGGTTGTATGTCGATTACTCAGACGCGGCCGGCACTGGGGATCCCTGCGAAATCAATTATGCATTCGATTCCACAGCCGCGGTCCCATGGACAGCAACCTCGAAAAATCACAGTCTTGTGGTGGATCTGGGCGGATTCAACAGCATCGTAAGCGTCTCGACTGGATTCGATGCTGCTTACGGGCAAAAGGCATCGATGCCAAAGCCGAAGACAACATTCGGCTCCATCCTCAAGCCCATCGTGGACATGCTCAGCTTTCTGGGGGGCCAGGACATTGGCCAGGCCTTCGCCGTGAGCATGAGCAATCTCAACACGACGAGCTGGCAGCCGAAATTGCAAGGAATTCTGGAGGTGGAGATCGAATTCAAGATTCCGCCCGGCGAACTCGAGGTCAAGATCGCTCACTCGGGTCTTGACGGCAAACCGCCGATCCCGAACGAACCTGAGGCCGAACCGTTACCGACTTTTAAGTTGGAGTGCACGATTGCTCTAAAAGCCTACTTCAACATGTCGCCTCAGTCTCTCACCGTCACGCATTCGGACGGCTCGCCCGCCACCACCGAAGAACTCGCCGAGGCCACGGCCGACATGATCACTTCGGGAGCGCAGCTTGAGATTGAAGGAGAGTTGCACATTCTGTGCTTCACGATCACACCAGGCGTCGCGGGAGTCTATTTTGTCGGCATTCTGGGACTCGAATTGGGGATCGATTCGCAAGAGGGTAAGTCGTTCGGGTTCAAAGTGGCTGTCGGTCTCGAACTCGCAGCTCAGTGGCCTGTCGTAGGAGAAGTATCTGTCATGATGGCCATCGGGCTCGAAATGGAATGGTCCGATACCGGCTCCGGAATCTTCGCGCTGATGATCTTCAAGGGTGAGGCCGAGTTACTGGGTGGAATCATCGTGATCGGAATCAGCATCGAGGCCAAAGGCGGCCAGGAGAGCGAGACCAATGCGAGCGGCGATAAGGAGACCTATGCAATTTGCGAAGTCGAGTTCGCGGTGGAGGTAAGTCTCGCCTTTGTCATTCATTTTGAATTCGATGAGACCTGGCAAGAGAAGAGGCTCACGTCCTGAGATTCGGTCGATTCATTTTGAAATAGGAAAAACAATATGCCGCCATCACCGACCAAACTTACGATCATGTCGTTTCCCCAACGCTGGGATGGAACGACAATCAAGGCGAACGTTCTTGTACTTCCGCATGAGGACCCGCTCTCGCCCTTTACCAGCGGTCTCCCGGCGGGTGTAGATACGCCTGCATTTGCAGAGGCCACTTTCGCGTTCCAGGCGATGCTGATCCGCGGTACCGACAACATGCCGAGCCCTGCGGACGTTACGTCAAATGTCGCGCTCATCACCGCGGCACCAACGGACGCGAAGTCTTTATTTACACAACTCGCCACTTCGCTCAAGATCACGAAGCCTTCGAACATCGTCAATCCGGTAGACCCGTCCACGTACATTCAAAAATATCTTCCCAAAAGCTACCGGAATGCGTTTGCATTCTCCCAGCCACGAACCCCGAATGCTAAAACCGACGATAGCTACCACTGCGCGCTCCGAAAGAAAGACCCCTCGCTGCCCAAGCCCGTATACAGCACGGATGACATCAGCTGGGGCAAGGCCTTCGCTCTCGTGCTCCGGCAACCACTGCTAGCCAGAAAGCTTGGGTTTATCTATGGCGTTGACATTGCGATTCCAGCTGGCACTTTCGACGACGGCGGATGGCTCTACTTCGATTTGCAAAGTGGAAGCGACTATTTCACTCAGATGACGCTGAATCCCGATCTGGTCAAAAGATACGCCAGCAAGCTGCCGTCGTTGTCGGGATCCAGATCCCTGTTTGCCGCTGTCCAATTTCCGGTGTCAAGCACTCCGGTCGCCGGCAATTTCGACGCGGTTTTCATTGAAGCCGACGAGTACAACGATGGGTTCGCGAAGATTGTGCACTGCATGCAGCCTGTCAGCGGAAATCTCCTGCACGAACCAGGACAGGAGCAAGACGGTCTGCCGCCCTCACGGGATTTCGGCATTCGTCTCGGCTGGGACGATGAGCAATTGCTGATTTGGCAGAACCGCCAAATGGCTGCAGACCCTGACCTCGGTACTCGGTTGGATGCTCCGATGGGCGTCTTCCGCCACCGTGTCGACGTTAAACGACATGGCGAGCCTGATTCGGCATGGTCTTCGTTGATGAAAGCCGAAGGGGATTTGACTCTCAATGGGATTGATATCGGGTCTTTTTCGGGAGAACTCGGGATCGAGGTCGCACCCACCCAACTCGATGGGCAAAGGACAGGGATATTCTGGCTACCCTCTTATTACACGCAATGGACTGGCGGTTCGTTAATCATTAAGGATGAGAAGGCTGCGAAACTAGCAAAGACAGATTCCATTCTGAAGAAGCTGCTCACGGCGGTGGATGCCGATAAGAAGCCGCTTCTGTACGGGAAAACATATGACTTTCGAGTGCGTTTTCTGGACATTAGCGGAGGCGGACCGGATGAGAAGGACCTCAGTGTGAACGGAGGGGATGCGCCGATCAGTACCTGTCGTTTCCGGCGCCACATTCCTCCGCAAAGAGTCGCAATTCCCCTGTTGGCCAATCCGCCTGCTGACGGCTCGCAGCCAACCACGTACCAGGTCTTTCGACCGCGCCTCGGCTACCCGGCGCTGTTGTACACGGGCCTGACGAATGCCTACAACTTGCTCTTGGCGGATTTTCCAACTGCTTGCACCGAGCAAAGAGAGACGGGATATTTTGACCCGGACGTAACTCACGCCAAGATCGAGGTGGAGGTTCTCGCTCCGGAAATGGATACGTTTTTGTCCTTTAACAACAAGGACCCCTACTACCGGCTCTTCGCGACAACGCGAAAGTTCCCAAATGACCCGACGGCGCCCCTTGATCTCCGGCTTACATTCCATGAGGCGGCGGTCATCAAATTCGGCGACGAAGCGGACCTGGGCGATCTGCCATTAACGGCAGATGATGATTCTTCCCCACTTCAGGTGCCAACCGGTCGCAACATTCGTATCCGCGTTTATCCCTTGTGCAAGGAGGATCCGACGCTCGCATATTTTGCGTCAGACGATGTGCGCACGGGCAAGCCAGTCACGATCGATGCCTGGCTGGATGCGGACGATGAGCGCGACCTGTTCGTGAACCAACCTGCAACGCGCGAATTTCAGAGCATTCTGCTCCAACCCGATCCTCCACCTTCGCCAAACCTCACTGCAGTGATGGCTCTGATGGCTCAACCGGAAGCGACTCCTTCGAATCTGTTCCAACGCCTGGCGGACCAGCTTTCCCTGGCCACGTCCGAAACCACACTGCTGGCGAAACCAGGACAGCGAGTCGTCTTCGGTTGTTCCAATAAGATTCGGCATACTCTCTCGCCCGAGCATGGAAGCATCACGTTTGCGAACAAGACGGATCTGGTAGGTCAGTGGATCACCACGCTGATCTTGGAGATTGATCGAGACTGGTCCTGGAGATCGCTCGCGAACATCGGCTTCGAGATCCGACGAGATGATACCGAGCTGGTTGGAACAATTGAGCTCAAGAATACGGTGTCCCTGGTTGCCATCAATCAGGCCGATAGGTCAAAAACGCGGATCATGTTTTTTGACATTGTCGATCCTAAGAGCTTCACCACACCATTTCCGGAGCCAATGGACGTCTCATATACGATCAAGGCGATCTTCAAATCAGATCCCGGATCGAAGGATCCAGACAAAACCCTGAGCATGACTCTACCGGTGGCGGTCCCACCGGCGCAGGTGCCCAAGCCTTCAGCGGCGGGTATCGCCCTGAGCGACTATATAAAGGATGACACCTATTCCACCGTACAACCGCGAAAAAAGATCCTCTGGATCGAATTTGAAGAACCGGTTGCAAATCCTGAGGATGACTATTTTGTCTTCGTCCGGGCATATGCGCCCGATCCTCTATTACTGGCCGGAAACGAGCCCGTCGAGGACCCCAAAGAAAACCTGCCATACCTGCCGCCTGAGCTGATACGGGTAATTACGGAAGGGCAACCGGATGACAAGGCCGGGCTGAATGCCTGGCAGCGACTGATTCCGGCAAAATCCAACCCTGATGGCAGCGGAGTAAAGCATTTTCAGGTGCCCTTACCCCCGGGCCTGAATGCGATCTCCGAGGAACTGTTCGGATTCTTTGTCTGTGAGTTCTGTGTAGGGCACGCGCGGGTCTGGAGTACGGCTCAGGCCCGGTTCGGCAGACCGATCCGCATCACCGGGGTACAACATCCTGCGCCACAACTGACGTGTTTGGTGGAGCGAGATAACGACGCCATCTCGCTGACCGCTCCATATGCAAACCCTGTGTATAGCGGTGTATCCGTGATGCCTTCAAATCCACGCACCGAGATCTGGGGCCTCTTGTATGTCCAGGTCATCCAAGCGGACGGCAAGGAGTACAGGAATATCCTTTTGGGTCGAAAGAGAATGGTCCCGGTCAGGAAACGCGAGCATGTCCGGGTTGCCAGTCTGCCATTATACGGCGTGTGTGGCTGGAGCGAAGCGGAGGTGGCGACGCTGTTATTCAGCTCGGGCCTTCCTGAAGACTCGCCTTTAAGCGCGATGGCCGTCGAGCTTTTCCCCAACTTCAACCGTTCTGCTGATCCGCTCGGCTCAGAGTTGGGTACGACCAGAATCTACCGGACCTCGCCTCTGGAGCCAGTGATGAAGATCTGCTGCTGTCAGACCTAGCAGATTTCCTGAGATCAGGCATGCGTGACAGCGGCAGTTTGCCTCCGGGACGATCTGAAGTCAATCGAACGCGTTCACGCCAAACCTGATGCAGGTCGTCTTACGCCCAACCGACAATGTCTCACATGCCTGAAATACACATTGCCGGCTATTTTTCGTCCACATCTGCACTCCCGAATTATCAGTGCGTGCTTCTGTGCGCGTGGGACCAGTTTGCCGTCAGCCGCTTCTGAAATGCCATACTCACCGATTAACCACTTCTTGGTTGCCGGATCCATGAGAGACAAATTCATTTCGTCTCCGTGCTTCCTGCAGAAGTCCTCGAATGATCTGTCGGTGACAAACGTATCCAGGAGTTTGAGGTGCCCTGCCGCAATCAAGCTTTGAGTGTCCTCCACTGTGATGCCCAATAGCTTTGCCGCTCGTTTCCAGGAATAGGCATTCTGCTGGAC
>DASRFR010000020.1:0-5799 GCA_035651455.1 Terriglobales bacterium | reverse complement strand
CGAACTTCCGGCATGGCTGGTTCTGCGGGACGCAATGTACGGAGTCCCCAATATCGATTTTCGCGGTGTAAAAATCTCCTGCGACCGTCACGGGCCGCGCTTCGATCCGGATACCGGCACGCGTGTTCCCAATCCGGAGATGCTGGCCCTGGTGCGCGAGTACCTGGGACGCCGCCTCCCGGCAATGAAAAACGCCACCCTCGTGGAGGCGCGCGTCTGCCAGTATGAGAACACCTCCAATGGCGACCTGCTGCTGGATCGCCACCCGGATTTCGACAACGTATGGATCGCCGGCGGGGGCTCGGGTCACGGATTCAAACACGGGCCCATGGTGGGCAAGCATTTGGCTGGTCTCATCACCGGAAGGACAGCTTCGGAGCCAAAATTCTCGCTGGCGACCAAAGCCACCATCCAGCAGCGGGCCGTGTATTGATCGCGGCATCCGTTCGAAACGGATATCCAGGATTGCGCCACCTGCGGTTTCAGCCGAACTGCTTAACACTCGCTAGGCCATATCGTTCGAGGACCCCTAAGGTACTGCCCCGATTTAGCGTAAGTAGATGCCCTTATAGCGTCACACACCGCGCAACACCCCCAAACGATCCCGTCCGGGAGCACGCTGAATGAGGCGGGCATGCCTCTGAGCAACAGAGATCGCGTGTGGACGCGGGCGACTCGCCCGCGCATCGGTCCACTATGGACACACTCTGGCGCCCGCAGAATGCCGCTATAATGCAGTCATTCGGGGCGTAGCTCAGATGGATAGAGCATCTGCCTTCTAAGCAGAGGGTCGCAGGTTCGAGTCCTGCCGCCCCGACCAGGAACCTGCCACAGCACCGGCCGCCTAGCTCCCAGCACCCGCTCCCGCTACCTTCTTCTTTGCCAGGGGACGGGCAAAGGCATTGGTCGGATTGTGGTTGTTAATCTGCAGGATTTTTCCGTAATACTCCCTCGCCTGCGTCTGGTTCCCGGACTTCTCATAAGCCTGCGCCAGCAGGCTCAATATGAACGGATCGCGCTGGTTGGCCTTCTGCAAGTCCGCGATGGCGGCTGGGTAATCGCCACTGTAGAAGGCAACGTAGCCGGTCAGGTAGGGGAAGAACGGCTCCTGCTGCTTACGATCCTCGGCTGAGGTCTTGTCGAGCGCAGCTTTGGCCGCGGCCACGTGCTTCTGCGCCTCATCGCGCCGGCCGCGGCGCGCTGCGATACGCGCCTGCGCGTGTTCCCAGCGAAAATCCCACAGCGCACGCTCGGTCTGGGGCATGTTCGCCTTGCGCAGAGCTGTCTCGTAGCCCGTCTTGTACCACTTGGCGGCGTTATCCAAGTCGCCGGACTCCAGGTAGATGCGCGCCAGCTCGTTGGCGATTTCGGCAGCGCTTGTGAAGTCCTGCCTGGCCAGGCGGCCGTCAATCAGCGGCTGCTCGTACTTCGCCGCCTCGCCGGCTTTGCCTTCAAAGGCGTACGACATTGCCATGCTGCGCATCGCCTGCGGCTTGGTTTCTTCGCTGGCTACGTCCATCGCTTTTTGCAGATGACGCCGGGCCTCGGCGTAATCGCCTTTCAAGTCCAGCACAATCCCGGCGCCCAGGTGCGCCTCGAACGAATCCGGCGCGGTCTGCAGCACCTTGTTGTACACAACCAAAGCCTCGTCCAGTTTGCCTTCGCTGCTCAGCTTCCGGCCCTGCTTAACCAGGTCAGCTGTATCGGACGCCGGTGCGAAGGCCCCGCCCTGAGCGGCTACCGGAGCCGCGAACATGCACAGGACAGCCAGCGCGAAGCAGAATCGAATCGTGGTTCTCATAGGCGCAAAATTATAGCCGATTGTTGGCTGACGCTCGGCTGCCGCAGCTTGCGGCAGCGCTCGCCGGCAGTCATGCCGGTGACCGACCACCCCTCTGGCACGTCCTGTGAGCAAGGTGGATCAGCAGAGTGACGAGCAAGCGGCGCCCGAGTGGATGACCAAGCGACCCGACAGCAAGGTCAACCAATTCATCAGCGCCCTCAGGACGCTGATCACTGAGGGCGGGCTGAGCGTCAACACCCGTGGCCCGCCGGTCTATGTCACGGGCGATAAGGCCGCGATAGTCGTGCCGCGCTCCATCGGGGTAGTCCGTCATTACCTGAAGCAGCAGAAAACCAAGCTACATTCCAACCACTGCCTGGATGACCTCCCTGGCGCAAGTGGAAGTCGTCCCGGCCGATCAAGATCGTCACTGCGTCAAGAGGATCAGGGCGCCTGGGAAGCACGGCCCGGTCGAACTCAGCGCGTTGATCTTCCAACAAAGCACGATCATCCCTCGGCAGCTTCTGCCGACGCTGCCCAAAGTCACGTTTGAGCGTTGTGACGGAAGAGCCCAAGTCGGTGGCCGTTGTCAGTCCGGATGTCACCGAGGCGAGGGCTGCGGAAGAATCACGCGCCTGAAACCGCGACCAAGACCTATCCACAAACGGCAATTGTTCGAACCACAAGCGGCATTGGCCCCTTCCGCCTGCGGCGGGCGGCAGCCCGCCGCAGGCGGACTCCTGGAGGAGATTTCTAAAGGCTGGTGGGTGGGATACAATTCGCGGCAATCAGGCGAGGTCGTTATGCCCTTAAAATTCGTAAAGCCCGAGCGGATTCGGCTATCTAATCATCCCGAATACCGCGAGACGTGGGTACAACAGCGAATCGCGGAAGACCCTTCTATCCTCGGACTTGGTGATCTCGTCCTTAAAGACAAGGAGCGCAGCCAGCCGAGGGCCGGTCGGCTAGATTTGCTTCTCCAAGATGCTGAGTCGAGCACTCGCTATGAGGTCGAGGTGATGCTCGGGAGCACAGACGAAAGCCACATTATCCGCACAATTGAGTATTGGGATGTGGAGCGGAAACGTTATCCCCAATACGATCACTACGCGGTCATCATCGCCGAAGACATCACGAGTCGCTTCTTGAACGTCATTGGTTTGTTCAACGGTTTTATTCCGCTGATAGCACTTCAGATGAGTGCCTGGAATTTCGGCGAACAGATCAGCTGAACTTAGTTAGAGATGAGCGGACAGATGCACCGAAGCTGAAGCAGTGAGGTGTGGAAAATCGGGCGAGCGCGGGAGCTCGAACTGAAATACAACAAGTTCTACATCGGGCTCGCTACAGACGGTCAGCCGCACAATTTCGTCATCTTTCGTGCGAAGAAGAACAGTTTCAGGGCAGAAATTCGTCTCGCCTCTTCTGCGGAAATTGATCAACAACTCGAATCCGCCGGCATTGACGTTATGGACTATGAAACGAAGTGGGGCCGTTATCGCCTTCGGCTCACGAAAAATGACATCCAAAAGCACCGAGATCTGTTACTGAAGCTGCTGAAAGTTTCATACGGCCTCGACACAGATACGGGCGCATCTGCAATGAAAGCGAAAGCGTAGGCCAACTGTGACGACAACCGCCACAAAACACATTCGCCATTGATCCACAGGGCAGGCCCTTACCCCTTTATCCATTTTTCCCATTCACCTTAGCCGTTAGCCATCTTCCCCGACCCAGTCCGAATCCATCCCATTCCTCCTTTCCCACAGACGCTCGACCCCAAAACAAATTTCTCAGTCAGGAAAAACTGTCAGGTTCAGTTTGCGGAGATGCTCGGGGTCGGCGATCACCTCCATCTTCTTGATTTTGCCTCCCTCGACTGTGCAGGAGATTACGGTACGCAGCTGCCCTTCAGGGGCCACGACAATCCCGGCAGACCCGTTTACCTGAATCGGCCGGGCAAATCGGGCGATATCTCTGTACTTGAGCGCCTCTTCTGCCACCGCTCTCGCACCGTGCAGTTCTCGTGCCTCCTCCAGGGTCACTGCAACGCTGTCGGCGCGGCGCACAATGTCTGGGTCGAGCACAGCGAGCAATCCGTTCATATCACCGGCGCGCAGAGCAGCAAGAAATGCCTCGACGGTTTGTCGCTGTTCGGAAAGCGCAGCGCCGGAGCCTCTGCTCGTCCCGCGAACGCGCCGGCGTGCCCGGCTCGCCAGTTGCCTTGCTGCTGCTGGGGAGCGCCCCACGATCGCAGCGATGTCTTCGAAGGCAAGATCGAAAACGTCGTGAAGCACAAATGCCACTCGCTCGGCAGGAGTGAGCCTTTCGAGGACAACCAGCAGCGCCAGTCCAACAGATTCGGCCAGGACCGCCTCATCTTCGGGATCCATGCCTTTGGCGAGCGACGCCCGAGGCTTCGTGCCTTCTGCCTCCAGCGACTCCTCGCGCCGCGATCTTCGAGAGCGCAGCACATTGAGGCACACGCGTGCGACAACCGTCGTGAACCATCCTTCGAGGTTTTCAAGCCCGCTGGTGTCGGCGCGGCTCACCCGCAGCCAGGACTCCTGTACGGCGTCCTCCGCTTCACCGAGCGAACCGAGCATTCGGTACGCCACGGCCCGCAGGTGCCCGCGGCTGGCCTCGAATCGTTTTGCCAGCCAATCGGCGTCGCTCATCGGTCACATTCTCGCATCGTCGCGTGTCATGGTAATGACACGCAAAACCCGGTGGTTGTGACACGATTTTTGGAGGATGCTCGTGAAATTGCTTCGAATTGATTCAAGCCCATATGGCGCAACGGCGATCTCACGCCGCCTGACCGAGGAATTCGTCGAGAGATGGCTTGCCGAAAACCACGGCGGCGAGGTCGTAACGCGCGATCTCGCCGCGATCGACATTCCTGCCATCGATGCGGCATGGGTGGCGGCCAACTACACGCCTAAACACAAGCGCACGTGCCAACAGAACGAGATCCTCAGGCTCTCGGCTGAATTCATCAGGGAACTGACGGAGGCAGACGAATACGTCATTGGAATGCCCATGCACAACTTTGGGCCGCCATCCAGATTCAAGCTGTGGGTGGATCACATCGTCACTCCGTCAACACTCTCGGAAAGGCCGCTCGCAGGAAAGCGCGCCACCTTCATCATCGCGGCGGGGAGGGTTTACGCTTCCGGTTCTCCGGACTCGACCAAAAACTACTTGGCGCCGTGGCTTCGCACGTTGTTTGGATCGCTCAGCATGAGCGATATGCAGTTTGTGATTGCCGACGGCTCTAAGAAGCTACATAGCGGGGAGTTAGATCGAGCAACGTTCATGGTCCCGCACCTCGAAACTATTCGCGCTCTTTTCGCCAGCGAACAAAACGCGGTTCATGAACAGTGACCAATTTCACCCACGGTAGAAGGCCGGGCCTGCTCAAGGCAGTCGTGGGATGGGAACGAGACCGATGAAGGGACCGACTCCGTTCTCGACTTTCCTTCACACCTCGGCCCGGAACGTCTTTCCAAGCTCCCTTCCGAGTCCGAAATAAGGACGAAAACGGTAGATGAGTGGCTGCCACTTCTGCGGATGTCCCGAAAGCGCAAAGGCGACGGTGGAAGCGATCAGCAAGGAACTGAGATTGAAGTCAGAAACCGAAGAAGGTTTTTGAAATTTCCGGCCAATTTCCGGCCAAATGCGAAGAGACGGGTCCGCTAACTTGTTGAAAATTGGTGGACCTGGTCGGGCTCGAACCGACGACCTCTTCCATGCCATGGAAGCGCGCTCCCAGCTGCGCCACAGGCCCACGCGCGAGAAACCCTCGCCGGGGAGGCGAAGGCTCATAACTTATTTTCCTCCACGCAACAGGTATAGTCAATCTGCGCTGGCTTTCGGGTGATGTCACGCGGCTTGTGTAAAAACCTTGAGGGTGCGGTTTTTCCATTCCAGGTTGAAGCGCTGGAAGATGGAGTAGATGATTCGGTCCACGCTGTTTACGTTCACAAAGCACACCATGGGCCGGGTACGCCGCC
>DASRFR010000019.1:0-4313 GCA_035651455.1 Terriglobales bacterium | reverse complement strand
CTTGCCGGTAAGCCCGATGGTCACCACGACAATCAGCGAGGCGGTTCCGATCACCATGCCCAGCGCGGTCAGCGCGAAGCGGACCTTGTTCGCCATGAACGTGTCATAGGCGAAACTCAGCATCTCGGCGAACGCCAGCTCCGGCTTTGCCCGGCTCGGACGCACGGTGGTGGTCGTGGCCATACCTCAGGTCATCCTATTCCTCCATCGCTGCGGTCAGCAATTGCGGTTGCCCTGTCCGGTTACGTCAGGAATTGCCCGTTCTGTTCCATACGGGTGTGCCCGCTCAGTTCGGTCAGGGATGCGCCGGGTCTGTACACAACGATATGGGTACCCCCCTCCCCCCCGTCATCTTTGGAATCAGGTCAGGCTGCGCCGAGTGCGGCGGCCGGGGCAACGGCTCGTTCACCTATGACGCCCCAAATCTCCTGGAAGAAGTGGATTCGAGTGGAAACGTTCTGGCCAGGTATACGCAGAGCGGCCTGATCGACGAGCCGTTATCCGAGCTTCGATCTGGAACGACCAGCTATTACGAACAAGACGGCATCAATGCGGTGTCTTCGCTCAGCAACTCAGCAGGGGCATTGGCCAACACCTACACCTACGATTCGTTTGGAAAGCTGACGGCTTCCAGTGGAACGCTCGCCAATCCGTTCCAATACACGAGTCGCGAGTTCGATCCAGAAACCGGATTGTTGAACTACCGCGCCCGGTACTACGATGCGACCACCGGGCGCTTCCTTTCAGAAGATCCCGTGCACTTCAACGGCGGCGGCGTCAATTTCTACGAGTACGTCTACAACCGGCCCACCACGCTCGTGGACCCGACTGGCCTCGCAGCGCAGTGCAAGAACTGCAGGATTGTCGTTAGGTGCCGAGGAATTGAAAGCTATCATCTCGGGCTTGCGGGCTTCCAGCACTGCGATGCGCAGGTCGTGGATGAAAACGGGAAAACGCACTCGCTGAGTGGTGGACCTGATCCTACATCGAATGGCGAACTGTTGAACGCCTGGAACACGACGGAGAATCTGCCGCCATTCACGGGCGACATCATCTACTACAACGCCCGTGCGAACTGCGACACGGCAAATTGTCTCGTGAATAGCACGATTGCTTTTCACAACGACAGAATGCGCCCGGCGTACATCCCCTACGGCGGGCCCAACAGCAACACATGGTTGGATTCGGCATTCGGAGGTTGCGGCATACACCTGAACCTGCACTGGTGGGGACCGCCGATCTTCCAACTCCCGTTCTGGCAGGGGAAGTAGCCATGAAAAAGCAGATCGGGTTCATGGCACTTATCGCCGTCATGTTCACCCTGGGGTGTTCGCAGAAGCCAGCTCCGAGAAACCTGCTTGACGAACTGGCGCAAAAGCAGCAGAAGGACCGTGTCGGCATCGGTTGGGTCTACGAACATAAACTGAATCTGATCATGTTCGGTGCGAAACCGGAGATGCGCGAGTACTCCTTGCCTGCCGATGAAGCTCAAAAGCTGGCAGCCGCACGCGAAACACCGACGCAAATCAGCGAAGGCACCGATGTGATGCGGTCACCGGACCGGAAAGCGATGACGTATCGGACGCGGGAGAATCGGTTCGTCCTCGCGGATGCAAGCGGCAAAATCGAGCGCACACTAGCAGACGGGAGACGGGTCCTGACGCCGGTTTACTGGTCGCCTGATTCCCAATATCTGTTCTACGTGCAAAAAGCTGGTACCTGGGACCCTGCGGGCCTGCACTGCGGAGATGATGCTTTTTATGTAATGGTCTACCGCCTGCGGGATGGTTCGACAGGTCCGGTTTTCCAAGGTTGCCAGGGATATCCGTTTGGTGGGTTTCAGTGGCTTCGTGTCCCATCGAACGTGCCCTTGTCATGATGGGTTCTCTCAGCCGCCCACTCCCACCGTAGCTGCTCGACTTTGCACGTCCTGATTCAAGTGACCATCGAACCAGCGAATCAGCCGGCGGTTGAACTCTTCAGGTGCGCTACTGACCGCGCCACAGTGGATGCTGCGGGATTTAAGTTCCAATTGAAGAGGCTTCATTCTGCTCGGCCGCATGTCTCAGTGGCGGTCCTGGCGAGCGGCAAATCAGGGCAGCGCAGCCGAGCCGTAAGAAGCAGGCAGGGGAGTCATCTCTAACCGCGTGTCCTTCATCTTGTTGCCTGGAGTGGGGCTGCAGCTACACCCAAGGCGCCCAGCGGTCGAAGTGATAGGCGTGCGCGCGGGCGGTGCTCCAGCGGGGGATGCGGGGGAAGCGCGTGGAACCGAGCAGGGCGCGGGTGCGCTCCTGCAGGTCGAAGGAGCGCAGGTACTCGCGGATGATCTGCGGCATGGTCATGCGGAGGGCGGCGGAAAAATTCTGCTCGCCCATCTCGCGCTGTTTTTCCGGAGACTGAAGCAGGCGGGTGAGGCAATCTGCCAGGCTGGCGGCGTCGCCGACGGGGAAGAACTCCACCGCCATGCCTTCGTCGGCGGCCATGTCGAGAAACTCCGGCAAGTTGCAGGAGACGATGGGCAAGCCATACTGGCACGCCTGGTGGGCGGGGCCGCTGGAGCCGGTGGAGGAGTTGTAGGGCAGCACAACCACGCTGGAGCGCTTGTACAGCTCGGGAATGTCGTCTTCCGGCACGTAGCCTAAGAATTCGTAGCGAGGGTTGCCGCGGTGCTTCTCGGCAAACGACTCCCAGTATCCCGGCATGGTGTGGTGATTGGCGCCGGCCACCACCAGTTTGGCGTTGGGCACCTGCTCCAGCACCTTGGGGAAGGCCTCGAACAGCGTCTCCAAACGCTTGTAGGTGCCCCAGTGGCCGATGGCGAGGATGCGATGGTCGGGATTGCCGCGCTGGGTGAAGTCGGGGAACTCGGGGCGGGCGCCGAGGATTCCGTGCGAGCGGAAGTGCACATTGCGCGCCTTGTAACGCTCAATCAGCGTGCGGCGGAACGAAGGCAGCAGCACGGTGATGGAGTTGGAGAACAGCAGCATGCGCGTGGCGATGGAGCTGGCAAAGCGAAACAGGCGCTCCGCCCGGATGTTGGCAGATTTCATGTCCACGTGCTCCATGATGTGATGGAGGGTGACGTGGGTGTTGTAGCCCGCCAGGCGGGTGATGGCAGGCGTGCACAGGCCGGCGAAGGCGGCCACCGGGTGCTGCTGCGTGGCGAAGGTGGAGAAGACCAGGTTGAACCAGACTACGTCCGGCCGGATCTGACGCAGCGCCTTCAGAATGCGCCGCGGGTTCGAAATACAGTTGAACTTCCAGCAGCGGATTACGTCGAAGTCCGGCAGCTCTTCGCTGACCGAAATGGGATTGCCGCTGGCATCAGTGGCGTAATCCACTTTCTCCAGCTCATCTCCCAGGATCGTGAGGCTGATGAGCGGGTTCTTTTGCAGCTCGCGCGCAAGATGATGGCCGTATTCGTTCAGTTGCCGCCCGCTGGGCGGAAATGCAGTCACCAGACAGATCTTCATGGGCCCCCTGGCTCTTAGAACACGGTCAAGCGAACAACCGGCACGAAGGTCGCCCGACCCGGGCCAGCGAAATTGAAAAATTGCTGCTGCTGCAAGCCGGCGGAGAAGCGCAGCGGATATTCAATGGCGACACCGTTCACGCCGTCGTTCACGCTGCGCCGCAGCGGCTTCACATACGAGATGAAGAATCCGCTCTGCACGTTGTCATAGACGTGAATTCCCATGCCGCGTGAGAATGCGAACGTGCCGTCCACGGTCCAGCGCTTTGCAGGTTGGTAGGTGAAATCCACCGCCGGGCGCATCGCCTGCCCGGTGACGAACGTGAGTTCCTGCACCCGCCAGCCGCGGATGTACTCTGCAAGCCAGCGCACGCGCAGGCGGTCGCCGAACTTGTGCTCCAGCCCGAAGTAGCTGGAGGTGCTGAACCATTCGCGCACCAGCGGGCGGAACAACAGGTCGCGCGCCCAGTAGCCAGTGATGAGGGCGGTGTTGCCCCAGGGCCGGCCAACCCGGAATTCCAGGCGTCCGCTGAGGTCGCGAGAGTGCAGGTTGCGCAGCAGGAACGGACCGGTCTCGTGGATGCCGTAGCCGCTGATGGAGATCCAGTTGAAGAGCGAGTTGGTGGAAAAGTAGGCGAACTGCCGGAACAGGTTCTGGTCCATGTCCAGCGGGGATTCACGATCGCGCCGGAAGGTGTATTGCAGGCCGGTATTGAAGCTGATGGTATTGCGGCCCAGCCGCAGCACCGGATTGATCCCGCCGTTCAGGACGTAGTCATAGGTATTGCGAGTGACGACGCTGGATTCGATGGGCAGGGAAATCTCGCCGCGCGCATTACGC
>DASRFR010000018.1:0-2774 GCA_035651455.1 Terriglobales bacterium | reverse complement strand
TATTTGTCGGGGGAGGTTTGCAGCACGAAATTGGGCTTGGGAATAAGTTCGGAATTCTCTATCGCCGTGAGAGCACGCGGGCCATCGTAATCAAGGTCCGCATAGAGGTGCCGGATCGTTTCGATGTCCTGCTTGGTGCGGCTATAAGAGGTGGGCTTGAGGGTGTTCATGCCGATGTAGATTATGTGGAATCGGAAGGGCTTTTTATCGGTCTGGAGATGAAAGGTCATGAGCGAGGCCTCCTAGGAGCTGGTTGATTTCTTTTGAAGCCAGTTGATCTGGCTGGCTTCCGGGAGCAAGTTCAACGATTTGCGCCCGGATCATCGAGGAGAGTGCCGTCGCGGCTGCGGTGGTTGCGGCCTTCCCCGCTTCATCAGCGTCGAGCATGAGGATGACTTGATTGAAGTAGGTTGCGATCAGATCGGTCTGGCGGCCGGAAAGCTTCGAGCCCATGAGGGCGGCCACGTTGTGATGCCCGGCCTGATGGATTTTGAAGGTGTCGAAGAAGCCTTCTACGAGGATGAGCGTATCGTCGCGCGATTGGATGGCTCGGTGAAGATTAAACAGCACATAAGATTTGCGTAAGCCTGCGGGAAGGCGGTATTTGGGCTCCATCTCGTCGATTGCACGATCCGAGTAGGCGACGAGTTCGCCGTGTTCGTTGTGGATTGGAATCACAACCCGCCCACGAAGGAATCCGTTGCCGTCGTAGTAGCCAACACCGAAATACCGAGCTGTCTGCTCAGTTAGTCCAAGCGATATGACGTAAGAATGTTGGTGGTCGATGTTGCGCAGGGTGAAAGATAGAGGCCGATTTTCTGACGTGTAAGGTGTATTTAGCTGGAGATGGGCGGACACCGGGAGACCGGTGGCGCGGATTGTAAACTAAGCTGCTTCGGGTTTCACCTCCTCTCGGCGCATTTGTTCAACACCTTCCAAAAATGTTTGGAAGGGCGTGCGGCCTTGGGTGCGGTAGCCCTGGTGGGCGCGCTCGCGGTTGTAGAACGCGAGATACGCATCGAGGTCGCGCTGCAACTGCTCCAGCGATTCATAAAACGTTCTGCGGAAAGCCACGGCGTAAAATTCTTCTTTCACCGTGCGGTGAAAGCGTTCGCAGAAGCCGTTGGTTTCCGGCGAACCGATGTCCGTGCGCCGGTGCTGGATTTGTTGAATGGCCAGGTACAGCTCGAAGGGATGGCCCACCGGACGACCGCAGTATTCTCTACCGTTGTCGGTGAGCAGGTGTTCGATCTCCACGCCGTGTTCTTCGTAGAACGGCAGCACGCGCTCGTTCAGCACGTCCACTGCGGTCATGGGCACTTTCGACAGATATAGCTTCGCGAAAACGTGCGAACAGTGTGCTGCTCGGGATCGACCAGCCGGCCGTGCGCTTTGCGCAACAAACGCATCTGCGCCTCGGTCAGCACGCCGCCGCGCTCGGCGGTCTTGCGCTCCAGCCACAACAAACGCTGGTAGCGCACCACCAGGCCGTGCCGCTGCCAGACACAGCGCACCGCCGACGGGGAAGCTCCGATGCCGATCAGCTTGAGCTGCTGACTGATGCGCATGTAGCTGTAGGTGGGATACTGCTCGGTCATCTCCAGGATCTTGGCTTCCAGTTCCGGAGGCGTCTGGTTGGGCATGCGCGGTTTGCGCCGGAGCTGAGGGGCTAGCCCCTCAGCTCCGTACCTCTCGAAGGCTTCCTTGATCTCGTAGAAGTGACTGCGGGAAATGCCCGCTCGCCGGCAAGCCCAACTGATGTTTTGCAACTCCTCGGCCAGGGCTAGCATTCCCAGCCGAGCCTTGATAAGTTTTTCCCGGGTGCTCATGGTTCTTCTCCTTTAAGGTAAGAATTCAGTCTTCGCAAACCGAAATCCTACCACCGGAGTCCCGGAGCACCCCTTGCCTTTACTCCTGCAATTCAGTGCAATCTGTCCGCTGATCTTCAGCTAAGCTCACATCTTGGCGAGATTCTGCGCGAAGAATTCATGAAGCCCTTGGGCCTCAGCATGAACAAGCTGGCGCTGGATTTGCGCGTCCCGGCCACGCGGATAGCCGATATTGTAGGCGCGCGCCCGGGGTATCGCCGCGGACACCTCTCTAAGGCTGGGGCATTACTTTAGGAACGCCCGTTTTCTGGATGAATCTTCAAACACGCTACGGCTTCGAGGTTGCTGAGGACGAACTCGCCGCCAAAGTCGCACGCGACGTGCAACAGCTGAAAACCGCATCCAGCCGCTAGAAGCTGTCTCACAAATAGTCTTTAGGGGGTCGGAGTCTGCCGGTCGGCAGACAAGGCTTGAGCTCCGACATCGAAGTATCTGCAAAAACAAGACTTTAGCCCCTGGGGAAATGTTTCTTCTCCCAAGACACCATTTATAAGACGGGTCGTAGTCAAGTTCGCAGCGTAATGCTGTCCGCCCCCCATCGCCGCTCCAGCTTCACTTTTCGACTATCCCCCCGCAATCGCCCCGACGATCAGCAATGGCTCTTTGCCGCAGGCCACCGCTTCCGGCAGCGGCGCGTCCGCCGGGTGAAGCGACCAATCCTCCTCGCACGCAAAGAACCGCAAAAACGGCCTCCGTTGCTGCGTTACGTGGTCCCGAATCGTCCCGCACAGCATCGGATACCGTGCCTCCAGCGCATCCAGCACCGACCGCTGCGTCACCTCGCCCGCGACTTCCAGCAGCACTTCGCCGTCCACGCTCGCCAGTTTGCGCAAGTGGTACGGCAGCACCACGCGAATCATGGCAGCGTCTGTACCTCGACGGAAA
>DASRFR010000017.1:0-24381 GCA_035651455.1 Terriglobales bacterium | reverse complement strand
TGTACAAAGTGGATCTCAAGAGCTTTGATGACCGCCACTATCGCCAGCTCGGCGGACGCCTGCAGCCCATCCTGGACTCTATCCGACGGCTGCACGAGATGGAATTCTGGCTGGAGATCGTCACCCTGATTATTCCGGGGTTCAATGACTCGGATGACGAGCTCCGCGCGATGGCGGAATTCCTTGCCGCCATCTCACCTGATATTCCGTGGCACGTGACCGCGTTCCACCCGGACTACAAGATGTCCGATACTCCGTTCACGCCTGCGGAGACGCTGCTGCGGGCCGCAGCGCTGGGCAAGAATGCGGGCCTACGCTACGTGTACGCCGGCAACCTGCCGGGTCATGTGGGCGAACTGGAAAACACGCGTTGCTACAACTGCGACGCGCTGCTCATCCGACGCTACGGGTATTTGATCCGCGAGTACAACCTCACGCCGCAGGGGGCTTGCCCGCAGTGCGGCACTCGTATCCCTGGCCACTGGGACGACCGGTTCCAGGGGCAGATTGCTTCCATGCCCTTCCTGCCGAGATTCCGATCGAGATCGAGCCTGATTTCGATTTCCTGAGCAATGGAGTTTGGCAATGGGCCGTTGGCAGTTGGCAACGAACGCCCCGATCGACCTGAGCTGGGGCTTACGCTAGAGCTTCCAACACGGAACGAAGCAATCAACCTCCCTGCTAACTCCCAGTTGCCAAGTGCCAATCACCAATGGTCAACTGCTAGTTCTCAGGCCGCGCTGCTGACAGCTGTGGCGGCGTTCGTTGCGGACTGCGGTGGGTTGCTTTGATCCCGGTGCGGGTGGCGCTCGCAGAGAGGCGAATGTACTGACGGGTGATCTCGTCACAACAGTGACGCAGTCGCTCAACCTCGCGCAGCAAACGTTCGATATCCGCGGCGGCATCGGCCAGCGTCGGTTGAGACTTGGGGTTGGAGCTTGGCCGGCGCACCGCGGACCACTTCTGCCGGATGCTTTGCAACTGTTCGGGAGTCATTGCGAGCAGGATGCTACGCTCGTCAACGGCATCTCGCCAGCCCGCGAAATTAGCGGCAATCACGCGCGATGCACACATTTTTCACAGCGTGGCGGAGGCCCGAGGGCCCCGGGTCTGTGGAAGTAGCGGTGAATCAGGAGCTATGCGCTCGCTTCTTTGGCTGCACCGGTTTCAATGCGCGCACCCGCCACTCTGGGAACTAGGGCTCGAAAAGCTGGCCGGGGAATTGCATTCCAAATCGCCGGTCGAGGTGAGGTGCTGGAGGCCCTGGGCAGATTCGAACTGCCGACACGCGGTTTAGGAAGCAGAACGAAGAACCCAGGGCCTAATTTTTTCAATCGGATACAAGGCTGATAATCGGGTGTTTTTGTCTAAAATCGGCGCAATCGGGCAATTTTGTGCAGCATTTGTGCAGCAAAAACTGCGGTGAAACCACTGCGTGTGTCAACTCGCGTGTCAAACCCAGGGCATCTGGCACTTGCAAGTGACACACATTTGTCTGCTGCACAAAAATCGTATGCTGCACAAAAGAACCTTCGGAGCAGGCGGGGAGCATTTGGCATTGGGCTGGGCCGGGACGCTTGCGAATATACCCAGGACACGTGTCCGGGACATAGATAGCCCCGCACAACACGGCTCCCCTGGCCTGTATAGCCGCTTTTCACCAAGGGCCGCATCCGGTACCTGCTCCAACTTCACGACGAGAAACTCCCATCCGAAAATCGCAGCCGAGGCGCTGGGATGAGCGGCAGGCATGGACAAACCGATAAACGCTCACGCCCGCTTGGGCAAAAATTTGTATATGCTCCAACTCGCCGCTTGACATCGGCGAAACGCATGTAAAGATGTCGCGATGTCGCCTAGGTTCGTCAGACCACGAGCCGCTTCCAAGTTCTGCCAGGCGGTTTAAGTTGCCAGACCGGAATCGCCTGGCGGGAATCCCGCGCAGGTCGGTGTGGGGCGCGGCTGAATTGGTGGTCGTTGAACCGGGATTCCATTGAGCTTGGGAAGCTGGCGCAGTGGAACTCCCAAAAAAATTTGTCGGTAGTGCGCCATCCCCGGCAGCGCTCGGCTCCCGAAAGCAGCCGCTCGTTGGCCCGGCTATGTGGTGCGCCAAAAACAAAGGCTCCGGTCGGGCAGGATCGGAGCCGCATTAAATAAGCAGGTTGGAATGTTGCTGTTGCCCTTGGAGCTTTTTGTGAGGATAACACAACGGCCGTCCGCGGCGCCCCTCATCCCTGCCTGGCTATGTGGTTGGGCATGGACGTGCGTAAAGGCGCTGAGGCGCGCAGATGGGCGTAGTGAAATACCCAACGCCGAGGGGACTCGGTGCGGTTGCCGTTGGCAGTCTGACGTTTCCGTCAGTCTGATCCTTGACGTTCACTCCAAGGCTGCCTCTTGCTCAGGCAGAAGGCCCACCCGTCTAGTTGCGGTATAGTCCGCCCGGTGAAATGGGCGCGGGTAACCCAGGAGCAGCGTTCCTTCCGAACATAAATTTTTTGCCTCACCCAACCTTGAAAGCCCTTCGTGTGTTTCCGAGACGGGAAACGAAAAAGAAAATTTTTTTCTTCTGGAGCAGGCGAGAATGGAGCATCTGGTCTCCGAAAACCGAATGCGCGCTCGCGGCTGTTGGCTCTGCGGGGCTGACACGTTAGCGCGGCTGCGCTGCGGCTCTCTGGGGCCGTGCTCGCCGCGCACGGGGCCTGCGGAACAGTTGACAGCGGGTTGCCACTCCGACTACGTCACAGGAAGTCCCGGCATGTTAACAGTTGGAGCAGACCGGGGCGCACACCAGGCGCTTGACAAGCACTTGCCGGCAACCGTTGTCGGCAACGGTGAAGGCTAGGAGAATCAATGCTTTGTCTTGAAATACTCCGGCGCGCGCAGAAAAGCACGTGGTGGCGCACGGTGGAAGCTCAAATCCTGCCCTGCTCAAGTGGAGCTTACCGAAGCACCCGCAAAGGCCGCCGACATCATTGGAGCCTCCCCGCCCCTCCCGCCACACAGCCAGAAGTGCATATGTGCGCCTGCTCAACCCAGGATCGAAGTGTACGAAGCACGCGCAAAGACCGCCCGCCTCAGCGGGTCCCCTCGCCCGCCGCCCCGGCGTCCCCGATGGCCCGATTCCCACGATCGCACTGCCTTCGCCCCATGTTCGCGTTTGGCTGTTCCGCTGCCGGGAGCACGCCCTGCCACACCGCCTCTCTGGCACCTCGAGCGCTGGCCGGAAATCGTGGCAGTTCGCAGCAGAATAGCCAGCATAACTCCCTGAATCCACAGAGGATGCACCGAGGCCACGGTTTGCCGAAACCTTTGATGGCGACCGGCTGATCGTCTATGACGACAACATGCAACAGGCGCGTGATCGCATTCCGACCGAACCGGGAGCCGCAGATTTCGCCTGCACCGCCCGCCGCCAGACTGGCGTGATCTCTCATTGCGGCTAGATGCAAGCGCAACATCTTGCGCCCTACACCCGCAATTGTTGCGAGTGCCAGATAGTGGTGTTTCTTGTGGCTCAAGAAGATAGCCGCAATGAGGACGGTGGATCGTTTGAGTTTCATTTCACGCAACACAATTCACCACCCATGAGCACGCGCGAAAGCTTACCAAGGGCCAGCTTTCCCTGCTAGCCCTGGCCGAACAGTTGAAGAATGTATCGCTGGCCTGCCAGGGGGCGGACTCGAGCAAGCAGTCGTTCGAGAAATAGACCGCCGAGGGTCTGGCTTCTGTTTCCCGGTGCCAACCCGCGATGCCCCGCCAGACCCGCCAGAACTGGAGCGGCAGAACCTGACTGGGATTTTCGCAGGAAAAAAAGGCATTCGTACTACTATTGTGAATTGGGCGGTGTGATAATGCCAATGTTGTTTTCGATCCGGATCTCAGTTCCGAACTGAGCCGACATGCTACGAATGCGCTCCAAAATGATTTTCGCCACCTGGGGCGAGGCGAGTGTCGGAATACCGATATAGCGTTTCGGTGATTTACGAGCGGGATCGAGATCCAAAGGATAGAGCCGCATTTCCTTCAGGTGGTCTCCTTCAAACTCCGTAACTGCGATAACGCTCTCAAACCATTCCCGAGGCGGATTGAAACGCGTCTTGAGATATTCCAAGTAGGTGAGCGGCTCGGGATCCAAATTCATGCTCTCAAAGGTTTCGCGAAGCGGAGGAGCGCGGTCGAGTTCCAGATGGAAGAAAAAGCTCGCCAGGCCATAGAAGATCGGTCGTCCTTTATAAAGCTCAATGCCGCGAAGGACGTGCTGGCCGTGCGCGACCACGATGTCCGCACCCGCGTCGATGGCGTTATGGTACAGACTGCGGAGAAAGTCTGCCGGCGCGGGATCGTCGGCGCGGCCGGACGCAGTTTCGTGGGCATGAATTGTGAATATTGCCAGGTCTGACGTCTGCTTAGCGCCGCGAATAGCCTTGAGGATTTCGTATTGGTCGTACGGGTTCATCTCATAGGTCAGCCCGGGCTTGTCGGCAAGGCGATACGTCTGGCCGAACAAGTTCAACTGTTTGGCGTCAGGCGCCACACGGGTTCCGCGCGACGCGGCCATCGCGCGCAACGCGGCCATTTCCTCCGCGGTGACTAAATTGATCCGATTTGTGCGCAGCACGCTGATTCCGGGGCGCCCCGGCGTCTCGCCTTGCGCGAGCCCTGCAACCGACGCCGGGTTGAATGTTGACGCGGTCGCGACCATGGCGATGCGGCCATGCGGAGTTTCGAAGTAGACAGCAGCCCGGGCCTCCGGACGATTGCGACCGCTGCCGACGTGCAAAATGCCGGCTTCATCGAGTACGCGATTGGTTTCATCAAGTCCTTCCTGCCCCCAGTCGGTCGCATGATTGTTGGCCTTCGACACAATGTCGAAACCCATCACCTTCAGGTCTCTTGCAACCGCAGCATCGGCGAGCGGATTGCCGCCACCGTTTTGCGCCGCTGGATAACCCTTGAAAGTTCGCAAGTCGAAGATCGATCCTTCATTGTTACCAAAGGCAACATCGGCGCTCCGCAGGATGTGGATCACGCTTGCGAAGTCGGGGTCTTGGAGCGGCGTTACCGGCCGTCCGGGCCCTAAAAGGTCGCCGACGGCAGCAAACGTTAACGTTCCGGAAATGGTTGGCGGCAGGGGCTTCTGCAGCAGCTGCGTGCGCGGGTCCGGATTCATGCGTCCCAGCGGCTGCTGCGCAACCAATCCCAATGGTGCCAAAAGGATCGCCATAATCCCTAGCCAGCGACGGGAAAGAGCCGGCTTGCTTTTCATTCGCGTAATCATGGTTATCGAAATCCCCTCAGCAGCTGGCATCTTAGCCGCTCAGGGCTTCTAGAAGCCGGTCCACATCGCGATCGTCGTTGTACACCGAAGGGGAAATCCGCATACGATGGCCAGTGATGCTCACGTCAACCTTCCGCGCGGCCAACCGACGCGCCACCGCATGCGGCTCCTTCACAACAAAAGTGGCGATGGGCGACTTGGTTCCCGGAGGGGTCAGTGGCTCGTAGCCCAGCGCCGGCAATTCTCTTTTCACGCGCTGAAGCAAAGACTGCGTGTGGGCCTGGATGCGTTCGACCCCCAGCTCGAGAATGTAGTTCAGCGAGTAGGCAAGGCATGCGAGGGTTGCATTGGCATATGTACCAACTTCGAAAAAGTGAGCCGCGCTCTCGCCCTGCCGCCATTCCACGATGGAATCACCCGGCTCGTCGAGTGGAAAAATATGATACTGGAACTGGGAAAGCTGCCGGTATCCATACTGGGTACGCTTCACCACCCGGCCGAGCAGGTCCTGGCGAACGTAGAGGAATCCCAGCCCCATGTCGCCCATTAGCCACTTGTAACTGGCGCAAGCGCAGAAATCCACGTTGCTGGCGCGCACGTCCACGGGAATTGCGCCTACAGCCTGGATGATGTCGGCATACACGTATGAGCCATGCGCGTGGGCTAGATCGCATATGGCCTTGAGATCGTGCTGGAACCCATTGATAAAGGAGACAAGTGAGACCGCCACCAGCTTCGTCTTATTGTCCACAAATTTGGCAACATCATTGAGTTCGATGCGCCAGTCACGCGGCTTGACGATGCGCACATCGAGTCCTTGTCTTGCAAGGGCTTGGTACAGGTAAAGCGAGCCCTCAAAGTGCAGGGCGTCGGTCACCACGTTGCCGCCCGCGGCCGGAAGCCCCATCCCGCCGACAATCAGACTCTCGCCGACCATTGTGCTGGGCACATAACTGATCTCGCCAAGTCGGGCATTAATCAGGCGGGCAAACAGAACTCTTGGGGCCTCCTGGATTTCGTGGATGAGCTCCTCGGCCTCCGGATCGTCTTGTGCCTTCGCCTCCAGATAGCGCTGCACGGAGCGCACCGCCCCGACGGGCATGGAATGCCAGCGTGCGTTGTTCAGACAAGTGACGTCGGAGGGAAGGGCAAACGCTGCCTTCTGTGGAAATTCCGAGATTGGCGATTCGTCGGTCGTCCCCAACACCACCTTCATTGGCGCCGCCAAGGAGACCAGTCCCATGCCAGCCAGCAGTTTACGTCGAGTCAGATTCACACCTTCGCTCTCGAGTTACTTCTGCCCACCACGCGCACTACCGAGGAAGACTGATTGCAGGCACCTTCTCCGCTTCCGCCAGCCGATTCAGGGCCCCCACGTCGGTATCAAAGACTGCGCTCAGCCGCTGCTTGTAATCCGCCCAGTGGCGCGCAACCTCTGCGTATGCCTGACGATGTCCCTGGGTAACAGTCGGCGTCACCCGACCCATGGCGGAACGCAGGAAAAGGTAGCGCGTTACCAACGGCTGAGTTCCTGTCACGTCCAGTGGTCCGCCGCCCGGGCGGGACATCAGTCCGCCTTCAAGCTGGTCGAGTTTCGTAAGCACTCTTTTTGCGCCCTCCTGCACCGCAGAACTTGCGGTCTTGTTCATCAAGGATTCAATCTGACCACGGAGGTCACGAATTTGAGAAACGCTACGATAGAGTTCGCGCAGTCCCTCATCGAGATCAGCCAACATCTGATCCTGCTCGCTCAAGCCCTCTTCGGTGGAATTGAAGCGCGGGTCTTGCCTGACCTCTAGGGGGACGCTAAGGCTTGTTCCTGCTGCCGTGAGTCGCACTTCATATCGTCCCGGGCGGACCAATCGTCCAGGTGCGCTGCCGATTCCGCGCACACCAACCGGATCATGGCGGAGATCCCACGTAATCCGGTTCATCCCCGGCTGCACCTTGAGAGATGGGACCAAGTCCGCCGACCCGCTTTCGGTGGAGTACAGGCGGACCCTGCGCCCGGGCGCGTCACGAATTTCCAGCGACACAGGCCCGCCTTGCGCAACGTAAAAATTGATCACAGCACCCCCGGGAGCATTCGTCGCCTGCGGACGATAAATATAAGGGCTATCCGTCAATAGCAAATCGTTCCAGCCGATATTGCTGCGGTAACTGACACGCGGGCGAAACAGGTGTGCTGCGGCATTGATTAGCTTGGAATCCATCTGGCGAAGCGGGCTAAGATCGTCGAGGATCCAAAAAGCCCGACCCTGTGTGGAGGCGACCAGGTCCGTGTCGTGGACCTCCAGGTCCGTAACCGGTGTAACTGGAAGGTTTAGCTGCAGCGACTGCCAGTGCGCGCCAGCGTCGAACGAAACAAAGACGCCGGTTTCAGTTCCCGCGTAGAGGAGACCCTTTTGGACGGGATCTTCGCGGATAACGTGACTGCGGCTCTCCAGTGGTATGCCGCTGGAGATCTCTTGCCAGCTGCCGCCAAAGTTAGTCGTGCGAAAGAAATATGGTTTGAAATCATTGAACTTATAGCGCGTTGCAGCCACATACGCAGTGGCAGGATCGTGCGGAGAAACCTCAATCGCATTGATGAGCGCATCCAGCAGCCCGGGCAGCGAAAATCGTTTCCAGGTGGAACCGCCATCACGGGTAAGGGCGACCACGCCGTCGTCGCTGCCCGTCCAAATTACATTCCTGTCGTGCGGCGATTCGGCGACGTATGTAATTGAGTGGTAAATCTGATCTTCGTGCTGGAACGGTCCCTGCCCGGCACGGAGTGTCGCCGGCGTGGGCTGCGTCAGATCGGGACTGATTTCCCGCCAATGGATCCCCCGATCCTCGCTCCGAAGCAGCTTTTGGGCTGCATGATAGAGGGCGCCGTCATGCCGGGAAGCGATGATAGGGGCATTCCAATTGAACCGATATCTTCGGTCCTTCAGTTCGAGCGCACCTTCCTGTAACGGATAGGCCATTATGTTATGGACATCCTTGACGGCGGGATCGAACTCGGTGATCTGTCCGCCCTGGCAGCCCGCATAGATCCACCTTGGATTGCGGCGGTCGAGAGCCACCCAGCCGCTCTCGCATCCGCCGACTTGGTACCAGTCCTTCCAGCCAATTCCAAACTGGTGACTGGCGCTGGCGATCGCAACGGTTGTACCGTCCTGCTGGGCTCCGTAAACCCAGTAGGGGAAGCGATCGTCCGTAATCACACGATAAAACTGCCCCGTCGCCTGATTGTCCATCGAGGACCAGGACAAGCCTCCATCGTGGGTAATGGTTCCGCCGCCGTCAGTGGCGATGATGAGGTTATTCGGGTCCGACGGGTTGATCCACGCGTCGTGAAAGTCCCCATGCGGACCCTCCACTAGCGTAAAACTCCGACCTGCATCAATCGACCTATAAATCTGTGTATTGAAAACCCAAACGACATTAGGGTCCTTCGGATCTGCCACGAAGTGCGTGTAGTACCAGGCACGTGAAATCAGAGTGCGCGATTCGTTAATCAGCGCCCAAGTCTTCCCACCATCTTCGGAACGATACAATCCACCCTTGGGTTGGCATTCGACCAGCGCATACACGCGGCTGGGATTCGCCGAGATAGCGATACCAATGCGCCCCATGACGTCCGGGAGGCCAAGCGTCATTTTTTCCCAGTGGTCACCGCCATCTGTGCTCTTATAAAGACCGCTGCCGGGACCCCCGCTCCGTAGGTACCACGGTTTTCGCTGGTGATCCCACATCGCCGCATAAAGAATTCTTGGGTTTGTCGGGTCCATCATCAGGTCTGCGGGTCCCGTAGTTTCGTCCACATAGAGGACCTTTTGCCAAGTCGCGCCACCATCTCGCGTTCGATACACGCCGCGGTCTTTGGAAGGGACATAGGCTGTGCCCTGCGCTGCGATAAAGGCTAGGTCCGGGTTGCTTGGGTGCACCACGATCCGGGAGATTACGCGCGTGTCCTGCAGCCCGAGGTGCTTCCAAGACTTGCCTCCGTCGGTTGATCGGTACACACCGTCTCCATAGGAGGTGGTCTGGTCGCGTACCGCGTATTCCCCCATACCAACGTACACGACATTCGGGTCGGAGGGTGCAACGGCAATCGCGCCGACTGATGAAGTTTTGACGTATCCGTCGGTGACATTCGTCCAGCTGATGCCGTCGTTTGTTGTCTTATAAACACCGCCGCCCGCACTGCCGAAATAGTAGGTGCGTGGATCGGAAGCAACTCCTGCGACCGCAACTCCGCGACCCCCCCGCAGCGGACCGATATTGCGCCAGCACATGGATTGATAGAAGGAGAGCGGAGGCTGGAAGGGCCCAGTCGCTTGCTGCTGTGCCTGAACTAGGGAAGCTGCGAAGGACACCGCCAGCGCCAAAGCCAGTGTCTTACAACCGGCGCACCATCTGCCTGCGCCTATAGGAGTTGCTGCTGTCGGCATTCTAATTGTCCTCCCAGCTTGGCACGCTTTTGATCAAAGCTCAAAAATTGAACTTCAACGCGAACTGGACAATCCGGCTTGCAATGCTGGTGGACGTAATGCGGCCGAAGCTCGCGCTCGACACGTTCGTGTCTGGATCGGAAAAATTCGGCGTGTTGAAGACGTTGAAAAACTCCGTTCGGAATTCGACGTTGCCTGCGTCCGTTGGCCACGCCGTGCTCGTACGCTTGATCAGAGTGATGTCGAAGCTGCGCTGGTCAGGTCCTTGCACAATGCCGACCCCACTGTTACCGAAATCCGTGGCGGTGCCCTCCACGATGGGCCATCTGGCAGGATTTGAAGAGCTCAACGGGGCGTTGAGATTGGCGCGATTGATGCAATTCGAGTTGAAGAAGCCATTGATCTTCTTGTCCACAGGGCCGGAAACTGCCAGGGCAGCATTATTGCATCCCGGAGCGAGCGCAGCACGATCGCTGGTGATCCCAAAAATGTTGGAGCCGTTTGTTCCCGTCAGCGTCAGGGGATGTCCGGCCTGGAAGGTGGTAACGCCGGCGACCGCCCAGTTGCCCAGCAGGATTCGTCTCCAGCCGGTTGCCGCTTTTAACCACGGCAGCTCGTAGATGTAGCTCACCACGAACCGGTGGGGGCGGCTGAAGCTGGAGGGGCCATATCGCTGTCGGTCATCATTTTGGTTGCCGATCACCGTGCCCGCGCTGGAATTGGACTCTACATTGGCGCCATCGGTATCGAGCGTTTTGGACCATGTGTAAGAAGCAAGGAACTGCAAGCCTTTGCTGAAGCCTTTGGTTACACTGGCTTCGAGGCCGTTGTACCACATCGAGCCTTTACTCTGGACTTGCATTAGGCCGCTGGTCCAGCCCTGAAACGGAACGCGGCTGGGTATGTTGGCCACAGTGTTGGTGGTGACGCCGCGGATGGGATTGCCGGCGCTGGCCAGCTGCGCCTGGTTCAGGGACACCAGCCGCTGCAGCCGAGTTCCCCGTGTGCCCACATAGCCGAGTTCCAGCAGGAAGTCGCGCGCAAACTCGCTCTGCAGATTCAGGCTGTAGTGCTGAACGACGCCTGGCCGTATTAGCGGATCCACTACATTGGCCGTGAGCCGCGTAGTCGGCGAGTAGGGCGTAAAGAACGGAAACGCCGACAGCGTGCTGCCCGCCGCAGGAAACGGGTTTGACCACGTCGCTGCTGCGTTTGCGGGCCCGCCCAGGGCCTGCAGCAATCCAAACGGCTGCACCGTGGTGTTTTGCGTCTGTACCTGCCCGGTGACCTTGGAGTAGTAGATTCCGTAACCGATGCGCAGCACCAGCCGTGAGGAATTCGGGAAAACTTTCCACGCCAGCCCCAGCCGGGGTGCCCAGTTGTGGCTGCCTTCTCCCTTCATGATGGTTTCCGTGTCGGTCTCAACAACCCCTGCCGGCAGCACGCCCGCGAAGTTGGAGGCGACAACCAGCCCGGCCAGCGTACCGGTCACGGGCGGATTTGGATTCATCAAGCTCGGGTCGAAGTTGCTGAAGCGGCCAAGCGCTTCCGAAAAAGGAGGCAGAAATTCGTAGCGTAGCCCCAGGTTGAGCGTCAGCGACGGCAAAATGCGGTAATCGTCCTGGGTATAGGCCGAAGCTTCCCAGTTCTGGATCACCCGGTTAAACAACCCGGTGAGCTGCACAGAGGTGAAGATGTTGCTGAAGATGTTGGTCCCGTTTTGCGCGCCGTTCAGTCCGAGCAGAAAATCGGCGAAGCTCTGAAAGGTGACTGCTTGGTTTTGGCTCGGGTTATTGAAGTAGCGGTTGATTCGATTCAGACCACCGCCGAATCGCACGGTGTGGCGGCCGTGCGTCCAGGAAAGGGCATCCTCCAGCAAGAATGTGTTCTGCGTGCGTTGTGCCCTCTGTCCCGAAACCATGGCATATGAGCCCGAAATCGTGACCATGGGCACTGCATCGTTCTGGGCTGGCGCGGCGACCCCGATTTCGGAGAACTTGAAAGGCGACTGCGGCACGGAACTCGTTAGAAGCCGATTGAAGCCTAGACGCACCTCGTTCAGTAAGGTCGGCTTGAGTATCCAAGTGTGTCCCAGCGAGCTGGCCACGAACACGTTGTCGGTACCAACCGCAAATCCCGGCACATTCGCTCCGGCCAGGGCCACATTCTGGTCACTTAAGGCAACAAAGAACCGCGCTGCAAACTTGCTGGCAGCCGTATGCAGGAAATCAACATTCGCCATGTATTGGTCTTCGTTGAACCGCGAAGGCGTATTGAAGGTCGATGATCCGCGACTGCCAAACGGCCGGGCAGGGTCAACGGTTTGCGGGCGTTTTGATCAGGAATGTGCCGTCGGGAAGTTTGAGTTGCAGGAGGCGCAAAGCGACCGGGTGAATATTGGAACCGTCCGGCGCAACCACCGGGCCCACGCCGCCAAGCGCTGTCTGTTGCACGCCCCGCCGGTCGGCGGCCGTAGTGCCCGGGCCGTAGAGAACGTTCGCGATTCCTTGGGGAGTGCGGTCATCGGTCAGCGGAACCGAGAGCACTGTGCGCAAGCTTGCGACCCCGTTGACCTGCCGCGTTCCTTGGTAAGAGCCAAAAAAGAAAAGGCGGCTCTTAACCACGGGCCCGCCAAGTGTGAAACCAAACTGGTTCTGATTCAATACCGGCTTCGGCTGCCGGTTGAGATTGGAAAACCAATTGTTGGCGTTGAGTGCCGTATTGCGGAAGAACTCAAAGACAGTACCGTGAAATTGCTTGGTACCGCTGCGAGTCACAATGTTGACATTGGCCCCGGCATTGCGCCCAAAGGCGGCATCGTACTGAGCGGTCTGAACTTTGAATTCCTGAATTGCATCCGGGTTGGGAACAGGCACACCGCCGCTCGTGGCCCCTTGCTGGAAGAAGTCATTGACCCCGAGGCCGTTGATCTGGAAATTATTGTCGTACGTGCGATCACCATGCACTGAATACCCAGCCCCTGATCCCCCCGTGCTGGTGCTGCCGCGCCCTAATTCTCCTGCATTCGCCAGATTGCCCACGACTCCGGGGGAGAGACCAATGATCTGGGTGTAGTTCCGCGCCAAAAGCGGCAGGCTTCGTACCACGTTTTCATCAACCACACGGCCCAGAGTAGTCGATTCGGTCTGTGCGACGGGTGCATTCGCCTCCACCTGAACCATCGTCTCTGCTGTTCCCACCGAAAGCACAACGGGGAGCTTTGTCGTTTCGGTGACAGCCACACGGATATTGCTCGCGGCAAACGTCTTGAATCCCGGTTTGCTCACCTCGACCCGATAGAACCCGGGCGGCAGGAGCGGCACGGCAAACGCGCCATCCGCATAGCTCTGCATTTGGCGTGACTCGCCGGTGGCGCCACTGACCACCTTGATTGTGGCCGCGGGAACGACGGCGCCGGTTTGATCGGAAACGGTGCCAATGATCGCGCCGGTCCCGGCGGTCTGCGCAGCTGCGGGCGAAACCAGGGCAAGTTGAACGATTGCCAGTGCGAAGAAGCAAAGCCATTCCAGCCTGGTTATTGGTAACATCGCGCACCCCCTTTGCGTCAGCGATGCGGCGTCTTGCAGGCCAAGGCCCTTATGTGGGGCGCAACATTTAACCTAAATTTTATTTTTGGTCAACAATTTTTTTGTATCCGACCAGTCGCAACGAGCTCGGATAAGTATAGAAACAACATAAACTATCTGATTCCCGGACACTTTTTGCCGCAACCGGCTGGGAGGCATCGGTGAACGGCATCCAGATTTTGTAATGCCATACAAGAACTGTTGACATATAAGACTTGGTCAAGTAGCGTTGCGCAGCGGTGCTGTCATGACGGAAACACAGAAAGCGGAATTGTTCGGTGTCTTAAAGCGCCTAACGGAGGCCCTGGGGCACGCGTTGGGACCGAGTTCCGAGATCGTGCTGCACGATTTCAGTCACCCGGAGAGCTCCATTGTGGCCATCGCGAATGGCCACATCACCGGCCGCAAGGTCGGCGACACATTGGACATCTTGGGTTTTCAGATGCTTCGCCAGCAGCCTCCCGGCGACTTGCTCAATTACCGCACGACTACGAAGGACGGCAAAGTTCTGCGTTCGTCCTCTATTTTTCTGCGCCAAGCGGCGGGCGAAATCTTCGGATCCATTTGCGTCAACTTTGATATCTCGGAGTTAGTTTCTTTCCGCGACTGGTTAAATCGCGAACTGCAGACGGAAGAGGTCGGGGTGGACGAGCACTTCGAACACACCGTGGACGAGGTGCTGCAGGGACTTGTGCAAGCTGCGGTCGGGGCGACGGGCAAGAGTGTCCCTGAGATGACGCGCGAGGAGAAGATCTCGGTAATTGCCCAACTGGAATCCAAAGGTGCGTTCCTCATTCGGTACTCGGTGGATCGCGTGGCCGAACATCTCAGGCTCTCGAAATACACGATCTACAACTATCTCGATGAGATCAAGCAGCGCGCGAGCGGGGAATTGACGAGCAGTGGAAAACCGCCTCGCAAGCTGACCCGGTTCTGAATCAGGGAACGCCATGCAGGCCGAGAAGACCACGCCTGGACGCAAGCACATCAAGCTCGATTCGGAGGCGCCGTTCAGCGCGGCTGTATTGGTTGGCGACACGCTTTACCTTTCCGGGTGTATCGGCCTGGATCCGATCACCAAGCGCATTCCGGACGAATTGGAGACGGAAATCCGCTATCTGATGGAGAGCGTGCAAGACGCCCTTGCCAAGGCCGGCATGACGCTGAACGATTTGGTTTACGTGCAGGTCTTCTGCCCTGACGTGTCACTCTGGGATCGCTTCAACGCGGTTTACTGCACTTATTTCTCCAGCAATTTTCCGGCTCGTGCTTTCATTGGCTGCGGCAAGCTACTGTTCGATGCCCATTTCGAACTCCAAAGTATCGCCGTCCGCACCTGAAACTCTCGGCTGCTGAACAGGAGTTAACTATGAGTCGACGCTATCCGTGGAATTTGGCTCTAGTCGCTCTCTTCCTAGCTGGTGCCGCCGCCGCGGCGGGTCGCACAGCCGAAGCGCAAGAGGGCCTTGTCAGCACACAACACCGCATTCTGCTGGCGGGCAAACCACTGGCCTATATCGCGACCGCCGGACGCCTTCCCATCATCCACAACGACACCGGCAAGCCGCACGGCTACATGTTCTTCGTGGCCTACATTGTCAAGCGAGCGCCGGGCGAGCCGGTCCGACCGCTCACATTTTTGTGGAATGGTGGCCCTGGCGCCTCGTCATCGCAGGTGCACCTGTTGGGATTTGGTCCTCGTCGATTTAAAACCGCTGACACCTATCCTGAAACTCCGCCGGTTGGGGCGGGGGAACTGGAAGACAACCAGGAAACCTGGCTCGACTTTACCGACCTGGTGTTCGTGGATCCCATCGGCACCGGTTACAGTCGTCCGACCAAGCCTGAATATGGTGTGGAGTTTTACAACCTGGTCGGCGACGCTGAATCAGTGGCCGAATTTATCCGCGTCTATCGTCAGCGTTTCGATCGCTTGGAGGCCCCAATTTTTCTTGCCGGCGAGAGCTATGGCACGGTGCGCGCGCAGTGGGTGGCCGAGGCGTTGGAGCGTCGGCGGACCACGGTTGCCGGTGTCGCCTTAATTTCCGGCTTTCTTCGGCTCGATCAGAAGCTTCCGCCGGCAATGCAGATTGCTCTGCTGGTTCCGCGCTTTGCGGCAACTGCTTACTATCACAAGCGGCTTCCGGCAGATCTTCAGTCCTCCTCGCTGCAGGCGATTTTGGATAAGGCCAACCGCTGGGCGCGCGAAGTGTACGCACCGGCGTTGGAGAGGCGCGAAAGCGTCAACCCGCTGACCCCGGCGGAGCGGGAGGCGATCATCACTGAACTGGCGCGTTACGCAGGCGTGAAGCGCACCCTTGTTGACTCCCAGACGCTGACCCTCCCCGGCTTCACTTTTACCGAGCACCTGCTGGAGGACAAAGGGCTCGATCTCGGCCGCTACGATGGCCGCATGACCGCATCCCGAGACGTAAGCAAAATCCCGTGGACCACCTTCATTGATCCCAGCCTGAGCCGCGTCATGGATGTGATGCAGGGCACATCGCCGACGATGATCCGCTACTTTCGCTCGGAACTGCAATACAAGAGCGATCTCGTTTACCGCGGACCTTTTGGCGGGGCGTATCCCGCGCCGAGCAGTCCGAATGGCGACTGGATGGCCAGCAGCTGGGCGCGCGGACAAGAACCTCAAGGCGTGCCGGCGTACTTTCCCCCTCCCCCGGGCGCTGGACCGAGTGCGACAGTCCCCCTGATTTCCCCGTTACGACGGGCCATGGAATTGAACCCGCATCTTCGCATCCTGGTTATGACAGGCATGTATGATCATGCGGCACCCGGAATCGGTTGCGACCTCGTCGCCTATTCGGTTTCCCTGGTTGATGCCAAGCTGCGCGATCGCATCAGAGCACGCTGCTATCCTGGCGGACATATGATGTACACCGACAAGGGCGCTCGCCAACAATTAAAGCGCGACATGGCTGAATTGATCGCCTCGGCTTGGCAACCACAAAATTCGCAGAGCGGCGCACTTCCATGAGGTCACGCCGCCACGAGCACCCAACATGCCCGTTTTGCGGCCTCCTGATACACGCCTGCGAAGGAAAGCATCATGATCACGACGCTAGCGGAGCTGCTAGGAGGTTGCTTCCACTCGCTGAGCTGCGCTCCAGCCCAAAAATTTTGCGCCGGTTTCAGCGGACGCCGTTGCTGATGAAGAACGGTTGGTTCTTGTACGAATTTCCGTTCCCATTTTCTACCAACAGTCGATAAAAAAATTGGTTATTGACCCTTGCACGACCTGGCGGTACTTTTCTCCGCTCTCGACTTGGGCCATAAAGAAACGCAATAACAACATCCATCGGCATAGCTAGGTGAGCACGTCGGACGCAACCAGATTACCGATTTACGCGGAGGAGCTGGATCGCAAGTTGACCCGGAGGCGCCGGGTTGTCCCCGCCACGGCTCTCACCGAGCTCGACGACGAAGCGCTGCTGGTGCGCTTGCAATCCTCCGACAGGGAGGCGCTCAGCATCTTGTTCAATCGCTATTCCCGTCTGATGTTGCGCATCGCACGAAGCGTGCTTCAGAACAAGGAAGAAGCTGAAGACCTGGTCCAGGATGTCTTCGTGTTCCTTTTCTTCAAGGGGAAGCTCTTTGATCCGTCGAAAGGATCGGCGCGGGCCTGGCTTCTGCAGATCACGTATCACCGGGCGTATGATCGCCGTCGGTACCTGACCGCCCGTTTGTTCTACGATCAAGCGAAGAAGAGCCCCATAGGGGGGGTCCTGCTGCCGATGGCGGGCGACAGTCCGGAAGAGTTTCTCGCTTGGCAATCGTTTCTGCGTCCCGCATTCCAGGAACTGTCAGAAGACCAACGCAAGACACTCACCCTCCACTTTTATGAAGGATATACCTTGCGGGAGATAAGTGAAACGCAGGGCCAGCCGTTTGGTAACGTGCAGCACCATTATTATCGCGGTTTGGACCGGTTGCGTCGCTACGTGTTTCACCGCGGCTCGGATTCAACGGTTCTACCGCACAAACGGCAAAACCGGCAGGTTCAGAAACCCCAGTCACAGAAGGAGTGCCTTGACAGATGACGGAGCATCAGGACTTCATCGAATTGTGCGCTCTGTACTCGACAGGCGAGCTGCCGGACGATCAACTAAGACGGCTGGACGAGCACCTCCAGTCATGCATTGACTGTCGAAGAGCCCTTGATGAGTTTCACCAGATTACGACGATGGGGCTGCCATCGCTGGCGCCGGACTTCGTAGCTGCTGCGCGGGACGAAGAAGTTGTCGTTGATCGTGCGCAGGCACGACTGCTCGTTCGCATCGAGAATGAGATCCTCGCCAGGGAACAGGCCAAAGCCGCGCGGCCGGCGAGCTTTCATCCTGGCTGGGGTTCCACACGCTGGTCCTGGAACCTGCACCTCCAAGCGCGCGTAGCCTGCGTCCTAGCCGCGGTTCTGGCGGTTTCCCTAGGTATCTATTCGTACCATTTGGGCGCTCGAAAAATCACTAAATTGGCAGAGGCAAGGCTAAGGCAGGCACAACAGAATGCGGACTCTTTGCGGGCTCGTCTCTCGCAGTTGTCGGCCGATCGCGATGTCATCAAGTCGAAACTCCAAGAGAGCAATAGGACCATCGGTGAGCTCAGGATGCAGTTGAGCAGGCAGACTGATGAGATTGCTGCGCTGAAGGAGCAAGAGCATCAATTTACAGCTGCCGCGGCGGCGAGTAACGCGCGGCGAATTGCCTGGGATACAGAGCGGGCTGCTCTGGCTCACCAGTTGGCCGCCGCCCAAGCCGCCCAGGAGGATCTCCGGAAGCGAATCGATATTCTGCGCGAGGAACGAGCCGCTGATCTGGCACAGATGGCCAGTTTGGAAAAACGCCTGGAACAAGCGTCGTCTGCCATTCGCGAGCGCGACGCGACGATCCAGCAGCAGCGAGAGCTGTTGGCACACGACCGAGATATTCGGGAGCTGATCGGAGCTCGTGACCTCTATGTCGCCGAAGTCACCGATGTGGGACGCAACGGTGAGACGCAGCAGCCCTTTGGCCGCGTCTTCTATACAAAGGGCAAATCCCTCATCTTTTACGCCTACAACCTTGACCGCCAGCCGGGCGTGCGTCAGGCCAGCACATTCCAAGCTTGGGGGCGTTGCGGGCCTGACTTCCAAGGGGCGCTCCCGCTTGGCATTTTTTACCTGGACAGCGGCTCCAACCGGCGCTGGGTACTCAAATTTGATGATCCCGAAGCAATTGCCCGCATTGACGCCGTTTTCGTCACTGTCGAACCCCGCGGTGGCAGCCGCAAGCCCAGCGGCAAGCCCTTGTTGTTTGCCTACCTGAAGGTTGGTCCGAACCATCCGTAGCTCGGTGAGTCTGGGCTGTCGAGCGACTTGCATATTCCCGCCGGCCGGCTGGTAGAAAGCCGCTCTCCTATTCGTATAACCAGCAAAGCGATTTTTAGTTGTGCTGGGGGGCCGGCGTGAGAATTTTGCGAGCGTCTCTTTTATTGCTGGTTGCAGGTGGTTTGCTGTCGTCGGTTGGGATTCAGGCGCAGTCCACCAACGCCACGGTGAATGGGCTGGTGACGGATATTACCGGCGCTGTCATCGTCGGCGCGTCGGTGCAGGCGATTAACGAAAACACGAACATCGCATATCCGACAACAACGAATGAAAGCGGCGTCTACTCGCTGCCCATCCTCCCACCGGGGAAATACCGCATGCAGGTCTCGCACCCGGCGTTCAAGACCGTCGTCAAACCTGACATTATCCTGAATGTTCAGGATGCACGCGCCGTTAACTTCACGCTTGAAGTGGGCGCTACCTCAGAAACGGTTACGGTCCAGAGCGCGCTGCCTTTGATCAATACCGAGTCCGCCGGCATCCGGCAGGTTGTCGATTCCCGCGCCATTGGCAGCATTCCGCTTAACGGCCGGAACTACCTGGATCTTGTCCAACTGTCTCCCGGAGTGACGGTGAACACTAACGCCCGCTCGGACCTTACCGACCGCGACACGCGCGGGGCCATTCTGGGAGAGCGTGCAGGCAATGCCGCCTTTCTCGTGAACGGGTTCGAAAATAACGATGACTTCCACGGTGGCGTGTTCCAGAACTTCGCCCAAGATGTGATCCAGGAATTCGAAGTCGTCGAGGCCGGCTATAAGGCCGAGTTCGGCCGAGGATCAGGCGGCGTGGTCAACGTTGTAACCAAAAGCGGCACTAACGCTTTCCACGGCAGCGGCTTCCTGTTTCTCCGCAATGACGCCCTCGATACCTCGAACGTAGCCGGTGAGACGCCGCCCCAACTGGCCCGCTATGACTACGGGTTCACGATGGGAGGCCCGATTCGACGAGACAAGTCGTGGTTCTTTGGATCTCTGGAGCAGTTTCAGGAGACGCGGGGGGCCATCTTCCCTTCCAATATTCCTGAGACGCTGAGGGCTGGCGAGGATTTCAATCGGCAACCGGAAACCCGCAACCTGCTGGCTTTTGCGAAGTACGATCGGCACCTCAATGTCCGCAACGACCTGCACGCGGAAGTCAGCTTCAGCCGTCGGAAGGCACTGAACGAACTGGCCACGGCCACGTCCCTTCCAAGCAGCAGTAACAATAGCGTCACCAAGACAATGCTGGGCACGCTCTCGCTGACCACAATGTTCAACCCCCATCTGGTATTGGACAGCTCATTCAGCGTACGCGGCCAAAACTTCGACCAGAACCGCGGAACCCGCACCGGCCAGAGCTTCAGCGTTTTTTTTCTCGACGACGGTAGCTCCTTCGACTTTGGTCCCCCCGCGGGCTCGGTCCAAACCCTGCATCAGCGCTATTACACCGCCCGCGAGCAGCTCAGCCGATTCTCCGGCTCCCATACGTCGAAAGTCGGTGTGGATTACATTCGGACGATCGCGAATGGCGAAAACGGCCAGGGATTCCAGAATGTAATTGTGACCATTCATCCCTTTTTTGCCCTGTATGGCACCGGTTCCTTTCAGATTCCGCAGGGAGTCGGATTCTTTAATCCCGGCGACAATCTGACCCGCCTCGCAAATAACGGGGTGAGCTTGTATGGGCAGGATGACTGGCGGGTGCACAAGCGGTTACTTCTGAGTGGCGGCATTCGCTACGACTACGATTCCAAATTTGGCACCCACAACGTCGCGCCGCGCCTCGGTCTGGCCATCAGCTTGAATTCGAAGTCCGTGGTGAAGGCAAGCTGGGGAATTTTTTACGACCGGTACCGTCTGGGCATTGTACAAGCCGTACCGGAGTTCGGAGGCTTCAATGGCCGTACCGTGGTCGAGCTGAATTATCCGCGGCTGGCTGTCGATGCTCTGGTCCCTTTTCCCGGAAGCATTGCAGCCTTGGCCCGGGTCGCGGGCGGGCCGACTTACCTCAATGCCCAATTCGGCATTCCGGTCGGCGCACTCGTGAGCGACAGCAACATTCAATCCCTGACTGGCATGACTCCGTCACAGTTCGCCGCCGCTGTCAACGCCTATCTGGCGACCCTCGGCAGGCCATTTGTGCCCGTGGACTTTTCGCCAGGGACCGGCTTTCTGAGACAGGACCTGGGAGCAGCCTTCCAGGACGAGATTCGGGCTCAAAAACCGTTCCGTACCCCCTATAACACCACGCTAACCGTGGGCTGGCAACAGCAAATCCTGCCGGATCTCGCTGTGGGCATTTCTTATGTCCATCGGAATATGCACGACATTTTGGGATTGCGCATTCCCAACCTGGCATTCGAGTCGCGAACCCTGGGCGCCGCGGTAACCACCGATGGCGGGCCGCTACAGCGCACCTATGGCCCTTGGTACAGCGGTATTTATAATGCCGCCATTCTTACTGTCGAAAAGCGCTTTGCTCATCGTTTCCAGCTGCAGGCCAACTACATCAAGGCGAAAAGTATCGATAACCTGCTGAATTCCAACCTTGGCCTGGGCATCGCGGCGCAAGGTGGCGGTGCTGTCCCGACGGATAACCTCAATGTCAATTTCGATCGCGGCAATTCCGACCTCGCGGTTCCGGACAGCTTCGTCCTTTCCGGCTTGGTTTCATTGCCGGCTGGGTTCTCCGTTAGCGGCGTGGCGCGTGCGACCAGCGGCACTTACTTCACCGCAGCCGGCACGCCAACGGACTACGACGGGGATGGGATTGTATCAACCCGTCCCCCGGGCACCTCACGGAATCAGTTCCGCGGGCCACGAACCGGAAACCTCGACTTGCGCGCTGAAAAGAAGTTTACGTTCGCGGAGCGCTATACGGCGTCGGCTTTAATCGAGTTCTTCAATATTACTAATGCGGCCAATCCTAAGCTAATTGACAACTTCTGGGTAAATGGAGCGCCAGGACCAAAGTTTGGCAAGACACGCGTGCCCTTGCCCGGAAGGGAAATCCAACTCGGTTTTCGCTTTGAGTTCTGACAGATTAGAAAACCCGCTTTTTGCACGAACAGCCAGTGTCCGGAGCGAGTGCCCGCTTGTGCTCATGTTTTGCATGGCGGGGGGGGCCGCGACACCGCCGTGCAAGTTAGCCGTGTGAAAGGCATTTTCGGCAACCGAGTTTAATTCAATGAGCTGACCACCAGGGAGCAACTTGCGCTGCGATTTCGGATGGTCGTCCAAATTGCTGTGACAAAAGTATCCAGAACATGGATGAGCAGGAACAATGCGAAATATCCGCATTGTGCTGCAGTTCTTCAGCTCAGTGAGGTGCAGAGCATGATTGTGCGTATTGCCATTAGTTTGATTGTTCTACTTTTAGGAACTTCGCAGGCCGCGAAAGTGACGGTGGATGATCTGATGAAGCTACGCTTCATCGCCGACGTGAGCCTATCTCCTGATGGCCAACGCGTCGCCTACGTGGTTTCCACACCTGATGTCGAACGTGGCGAGCACCTACCAGTGTTGTACCTCGTGCCTGCCAACGGTGGGAAGGCAACGCGGCTCACATACAGCACGCGGATTTTCAATCAGCCCCTCCCCCAGCCGCGCCTGCGATGGTCGCCCGATGGGTCCATGCTGTCGTTCATCGGTTGGGTGGGAGATAAACCCCAGGTAATGGCGATGTCGAGCAGCGGGGGAGAGCCCTTTCCGTTGACTACGGCCGAGGATGGTGTCGCGCTGTATGAATGGTCACCGGACGGGAAACGAATTGCTTTCGCGGCGCCTGACCCGCTTGCACCCGAGATCCTGGAAAAAAAGAAGAAAAAATCATACGTAATCCACGTTGACCGCGAGGACCGCCCTCCGAGGTTGTGGGTGCAGGATGTCGAGGGCGGTACACCAAAGGCATTATCTTCGCGCGAGCAAGTGGTGGTGGATTTTGCCTGGTCTCCCGATGGTTCAACAATTTGTTACTCCGCATCCGAGCGCAAAGGCTTTTATGCCAAGTACAACACCAAGCTTTATACGGTGCCATCTTCAGGGGGTAAGGCCTCTGCTTTCCTGGATCGAGGGGGCACGAATCGAACACCTGCGTACTCACCAGATGGTAAATGGATTGCCTTTATCTCCACCGGGGGCTATGAAGGCATGATTGCCGCCCAGGACCTCTACACCATCGCCTCGGATGGTCGCCGTGAGTCGATCCGCAATCTGACACGTGAACGCGAAGCATGGATCGGCGAGTTCGTCTGGTCTCATGACGGCCGATCGATCTTTTACATCACTACCGAAGAAACCCAGTCAGGCGCGCACATGTTTGAGCAGCCAATCAACCGCGTCTGGCTGGACAGCGGAAAGATTGAGAATCTTACGCCGGGGCAGGTTGTGAACTACTCCGTGACGCTCTCGAAAGATGGCTCGCGCATCGCCTATCGTTCGGTCAAACCGCGCACAATGGGCGACGTGGCTGTCATGGAGTTGCCGGGAGGGAAGCCGCGCTTTATTACCGAAGTAAACCCCCAGCTAACAAACTTTGAACTCGGAAAGTTGGAGCCGATTTCGTGGAAGTCATTTGATGGAAAGGAGATCTGGGGTCTGCTGCTTACGCCACCCGGCTACAGGCCGGGCACTAGGATACCCCTCGTGGTTTACTGTCATGGCGGCCCGATTGGCGGGTACACGTATGGGATCTTCCCTCAGTTCATGCACATTCCAGGGCAGGTGGACCCCTATCCGGTGGAGGCCATGGCCAGCGCAGGTATGGCGATCCTGCTTCCGATGCCGCGCGGCGGTTCAGGCTATGGTACCGCCGGTTTCCGTGAAATTATTAACTCCTGGGGCGAAAAAGACTACCAGGACATAATGGCCGGCGTGGATCACGTAATCGAAATGGGCATCGCTGACCCTCAGCGCTTGGGCGTTATGGGTGCGTCTTATGGAGGATTCATGACCAGCTGGATCGTGACACACACGGACCGCTTCCGCGCGGCATCCACCGCCTGCAGCGTTAATGACCTCATGCAGCTGTATTATCTCTCCGATGCGGGTGAAGTCCTAGTGGAATACTTCGGGCTGCCCTGGGAGGCCGCTGAATCCCTAGTCCAGCACTCGCCCATTGCCTTCGTTCGCAACATCACAACACCGTTGCTCATTCAGCACGGGGAAAACGACCTTCGGGTTCCGGTAGCGCAGGCATGGATCCTGTATCGCGCGATGAAGGCGCTGAACAAGACGGTCGAATTTGATCTTTATCCTCGGGGCGGGCATGTAAATTTCGAGCCACCGCTCGAGCGTGAGTACATGCGCCGAAATTTGGAGTGGTTCGCGCGCTGGCTGATGGACAAATAACTTTTGGAGGGACCTCCCACGCCATTTTGGAACAAGGGGGCAATGCAGGCGGTATGCGCGTCCTCCTGGTGAATGGAACAGCCCGCCGACGCTCGCGTGAAACTCGTCTGCAATTCGCTCCCAATTGGGTGCGATCTGGTCATGGTCCGCTCTGGATACGATTACGCTAAGGTGAAGGCTCTTTCCAAGCAGGCGCAATAGCCGCCGGCGTCAGTGGGCCGGCGCGCGCAGAAAAGCACGTGGTGGCGCACGGTGGAAGCTCAAATCCTGCCCTGCTCAAGTGGAGCTTACCGAAGCACCCGCAAAGGCCGCCGACATCATTGGAGCCCGGCGCGCGCAGAAAAGCACGTGGTGGCGCACG
>DASRFR010000016.1:0-18131 GCA_035651455.1 Terriglobales bacterium | reverse complement strand
CGGGCATCGATCAGCCGCGCCACAATAGAAGCGTTGGAGAACGCGAGGACCGGTGAGCTGGGGTTCTCCAAGATTACCAAAATACTAGCGGCGCTAGGCATGGAGCTGAAGCTCCAGGAGAGGGGTTCGGCCCGCCCTACCCTTGACGAGCTCATAAAAGAGGAAGGCGATGATCAAGGTCTGGACCGACGCCGCTGAAGTGGGGCTGCTCGACCGCCAAGGCGCGCGCGGCAGCACCTTCCTCTATTTGCCAGGCGCGCCGCCCGCGCGCGCCGCCTCGGTGACGATGCCCGTTCGCCTGCCCTCCTGGGAGATCACATACGGCCTGCCCCCGATTTTTGAGATGAATCTTCCTGAGGGCATCCTGCGTGAGCGCCTCCGCCTCACCTTCGCCAAGGCCACCGGCACCTTCGACGAATTCGATTTGCTGTCCGTCCTCGGGCGTTCCCAGGTCGGCCGCATACGCTACACCGGAGACAAGGAACAACTCACGGAGGACGTGCCCTTCCAGTCCGTCGATGAAATCCTCGCGCGCCGGCGAGACGGCGATCTCTTCCGCTACCTCATCGACAAGTTCGCGGTGTTCTCCGGCATCAGCGGCGTGCAGCCCAAGATACTCGTGCGCGACGAGACCGCCTCCGCCGCGCTACGCGATGCAAGACCGAGGCTCTCGCAGAGCTATCGCGGCGCAACCCACATAGTGAAGCTCTGGGATCCAAATGAATTCCCGCAGCTCGCCGCGAACGAGCACTTCTGCCTCACCGTCGCACAAAAATGCGGACTTGAGATTCCCCCCTACCAACTCGCCGAGGACGGCATGGCGCTCGTCATCGACCGCTTCGATCTTCGACCGAACGGCACCTACCGCGGCTTTGAGGATTTCTGCGTACTCAACGCGCGCAGGACCGAAGAGAAATACCGGGGCAGCTATGAAACTTCGATCATGAAGCGCTTTCAACAGTTTTCCAATTCGCCTCACGTCAATGAGGATATGGAACGCTTGTTCACGCTCATCGCGCTTAACTGCGCCATCCGCAACGGCGATGCACACCTGAAGAATTTCGGCATCGTTTATGACGATGTCCTGGGCGAAGCGCGACTTGCTCCCGTCTATGATCTCGTGACCACCACGGTCTATATGCCTAAAGACAGCATGGCCCTCACCTTGAATGGAACTACCCGATGGCCGACGAACAAAGAGCTACAGCGCTTCGGCGAAACACGTATGGGTGGCGCTCCTGCAAAGGTAAAACAGATCCTGGGCCGTATTGATGAGGCGATAAGCGAAGCCACGAGAGAAGTCCGCATCTACATCAAGCAAAATCCAGGCTTTCAAGAAGTCGGAGACCAAATGCTCAAGGAATGGGAGTCAGGCGCGACCGCCTCGCTGCGACCGGCATAACATTGGCATCCGTTAATTTCTTGACGCATTACCCGGCTATCTGCTCTCCGAACAAGCGTGCCAGGCTCGCGTCTCGATATCGCTAGAGTGACTGGAAAACATTGCGTTTTTGAGGCACATCGTTGGCACACTGAATTGAGAAAACAACGGTTCCGGCGCGCTGGACGGCTGATTGGGATGTAAGCCGGCATATTGAATGATTTGCTAGTGGGATTTTTTAGATCGATGATTTGTAGGCGGGAATCAGGCAGCACTCAACCTGTCGAGAAAGTGGCGGCGGCGGTAAACTCAAGTCGTCATGTCGCACTCATCCTGGAATGAATCCTACGCCTCGGGAGAATTGCCCTGGGATACGGGTGTGCCAGAGCCGTTGCTCGTCGACTTTATCAATTCGGGCGGCGTTGCTCCGTCTCGGACGCTCGAAATCGGCGCGGGTACCGGCACGAAACCAATTTGGTTGGCCGAACGCGGCTTCGATGTGCTCGGAATCGATGTGTCGCCGCTTGCGGTGGAAAAAGCTACCGCCAAAATAACCGACCGCAATCTGCAATGCAGCTTCGGGACCTTAGATTTTATCGCGGCGCCTCCGCCTGAGGGCCCATTCCAGTTCGCCTTCGACCGCGGATGCTTTCATGTCTTCGACGAAGCCGGTGAGCGCGCGCACTTCGCCTTGCAAGTCGCGGCCACACTGGCTCCAGGAGGATTGTGGCTGAGCCTGATAGGCAGCACCGAAGGTCCACCGCGCGAAGTAGGTCCGCCTCGCCGCTCAGCGCGAGAGGTGGCTCTTGCCATCGAAACCGCGCTCGAGATCATTGAGCTGCGCTCCGTCGACTTCGGTGGCCATCACGCAAAGGCTTGGTTTTGCCTGTCACGCCAGCGCACGATCCCGGCGCAACCGTCCACACGGCGCGACTGAGGACTAAGTGTCGCTAGACTCGAAAAATGCCAAGAACAAGTGTCGAACGTTATCTTCCGCTGATTACTCCCGACTGCTCCGAAATTGCGGCGCGCATCTTTGTATATTAGCTCGCACATCATCTCGCGCAACCATCAACACGATGGTCCTTGCGGTAGATTGCGGTGGCGCGCCGTGGTATTGCGCAACACGCGCGCACCAAGCTCGGCAATGTTACGCTTGTCGAACTTGACGGTTCTTGACTGTACCGAAACTCGTCATCTCGATGTTGCGATATTGCTTATGTTTGAGCAGGCAGTTTTGAAATCAGACTTGCTGCCCCATTTCAGTGTCACCGACGCATGCTCAATTCTCAAGCCGGAGCGGAAATTTCCGAGGTGCTCTGCGCGATCATCTAGAATCAGTTCCGGCCCACTCCAAGAGCCAAAAAGATCGATAGAGCCTCTAGTGCTGGGATCGAAGAGGGCGCCGCGCGGATCTTGCGTTTCAAACAGCCCCAACTCCATCGCGGCATGATTGAGAGTCCACCAGCCGCCGCGAAACCTGCCGTTCACTTCAAGCGGCAGGACCGTATTCCGCGCGGTGCACAACGAGGCCCAGCCCTGCAGCCCGTTTGCCCGTTCCATCGTCGGATACATTAGTACATAAAGTGGGTAGGTGCCGCTCCTCGCAACCAGTATGCCGGTTCCCCACCAGTACAACGGAGTCAGGCGGCCGCCCATATGAAACGCCCAGGGAATCAGGAGGGACACTGCAACAGTGCAAATGGCGAGCCCGAAGACTCCAAATTTCTTATGCTGCAGCATGACTGCAGCCTCTCGCAATTCCTGCTGTACATTTCCGCAGCGACTCGTACTGCGTATTACTTTTACTCCACTGATGAGGGAACGGAAGTACACGCCTCATCTCCAAAATTACGATCAGGTATTTTGTTGTATCCGATCTGAAAATGGCTTCACCCCTTCCTGGTATTTGGCATGAGTTGCTCTTTGTATGGCGCGTGCGCACCTTTGTCACGTTACTGCCTGATCAATTCGACGCGTCGGTTGCGTGCCCGCCCTTCCAATGTTTCGTTGGTTTCGACGGGGTCCGACGCTCCAAACCCGCCGGTGTTCAGGCGCGCCATCGCGATCCTGTACTGCTTAACAAGTGCGTCCTTGACAGCTGCTGCACGCCTCTTCGACAGGTCCACGTTATAGGCATTCCCGCCGATATTGTCGGTGTATCCGTTCACTGTGAGGTTCCAGTCCGGATTGTTCCTCATCGCATCAGCAATCTCTTTCAAAACTGGCTGCGATTCCTTCTTGATGCTCGCCTGGTTGAAATCGAAATAGATGCCATAGACGACGGCTTTCTTCTGCTTCTCAAGTTGCTGTTCGATCTGCGCATTGGATTGCTCCTCTGGGAAATCAATGCTAACGACCCGCACCTTGAACATAGGTCCAAACCCAATCTGCAGCACCATCGGACTGCCTGAATCGTCCAGTACAAAGATTTCTCCATCTGCTTCGAGATAGGATAGGCTGTCTCTTTCCTTGTAGAATTCCTTTACCTTGTCCGAACCGCTGAAGTGAAAATAGCCGCGGGCGTGAACCACTGGAAGGTTCGTTGGTTGCCCGTTCAGGATGACCGGATAGTTCACATCGTCCTGCTCGATGCGGGTCAATTCCACTGTGCGCGGCACCGGCACCATGCGTCCGGACAAGTACTCGAATTCTTGATAAACGAGCCTGACCTTCCCCGTTGTCTTCAGAGTCTGCAAGGATGCTTGCGACATCGAGAACGTTGTGGTTTGCGGGATAATCTCCGGCAGACTTGCATCAGTGTCGGTGATGTAGGTGCTGGCGTTCTCGAGGTCCGCGCGGCACACGTGACGGGTCGAATCAACTTCGGTGCCCTGTACAGAGTCGCTGGACGGAAATCCAAGCCCCGAAGTCGAAGTATCCACTTCAAGCTGGGTGATCGCCTCCACCTTATTAATGATCTCCACATCGCCATTGAAGCGATGCCACGCATCGACCCAGGTCAGTCCCGGGCGCAAGGGAACTTTGACCATCTCCCTGCGGCTTTCGGCCACCGCCGGGGCCGCATCTGGGCAACTCGCCGCCAACTGCTCACCGGGTGCGAAGCCTCCCGGCACATCACTGAAATCAGAGGCTGTTTTGGTATGAGAATGAGGCTGCGCTCCTGGATCCGTGCTCACGCCCAAGCCCTTTAGAAGCTGCCCGAAAGCTCCCGACAGGTCAGCGGTGCCATTCGGAGAGGCGTTATATGACTGGCTTCCGGATGGCGAATCCGAGTTCTGTTCTGCGCCGGCAGCATCTTTTTTCTCGCTCCGGTTATCGTGAGCCGGAAGTGCCGCTTCAAGGCTGGTGACTTTCTGCTTGGCACGATGTGCTACGTAGACAATGCCGGTTGTGATCATCACGGCAACAAAAAATAAGCCGACAATTCCCGCAAGGAGTAGTTTCGAAAACTGACCCGCCGGCTTATTGAAGTTGGCCGGATCTGGCGAACCTGCTCTGATCGGTGGCACTCCAACCGGCGCGCCGCACTTCGCGCAAAACTTCGTCTGGACGAGTAATGGCGCGCCGCACTTGGTGCAGAAATTATGTGGGCCAGCCGTTTCATCAGTTGCGGTTTGCCGTGCGCCACATTTCGTACAGAACGCCTCCGACTCTGTAAGTGATGCCCCACATTGCCCGCACGTCATGCCCATTGAATTTCTCCCCTTTGACGATTTCAGGTCAGAGGTGCTGCGATTCCGCTTGCGAAACAGTGAAGCTATAGGCGCCAACGTATCCATTTGAACGGACCTGGATGGTGTATTTGCCGCCTTCTGGTAAAGTCCAGTCATCCTTGGTGAAATACAGCCCCTCGAAACCATAGTCAGATGTGTCGCCGACTTTCGTCGCCCTGATTTGTAGCCGCGAGCCGAGGCGCTCGGAGCAGTTCCCACCGCACGTGCCCTCAATGTGTACTTTCGTTCCCGGCTTGGCGGTGAAATCGTAGAACTGTTGCTCGTACGCAGCACCAATTCGTCCGGCGCCGCGCACTGGGGCACCGAGAGCAACTGTAAGTGGAAGCTGTACGGAAAAGTGCTGGTCGGGTGGAGTTGGGTGCAGAGCGAAACTGTAACGTGAATAAATGTTCGACTTGTCAGTGCTTGCGACGATGCGGTACATGCCCGTGCCGGGCAGCGTCTGTCGTCCAATATCGGCATTGCAGTTGCCGATTACCTTTGATATGAGCGAGTTGTCTGGCTTTAGCAGATCGAAGCTGGGTTGAGCCCCCTCGCATGGGCCAAGCGCAAGATAAATAACTTCACCGGTACGCCCTGGGAAAAAGTAGGTCTGCCTCTGACCCAGTTCGGTGATAATCCCTGCACTTTTGGCAGGATGATCGGGTAAGACCGTTTCGCCGACTCCGATCGAATACTGATCGAACCTGGAGGGAAGCAGAGAAAATGAGTAACTGGCGGTTGAAGCCCGGCCTGCATTCACCAGGAGCCGGTAGGTACCTGTCGAAGCGAGGGTGACTGGACCAAAACCTCCACAGGTGCCCGCTCCGATAAAACGGTTGGAAGCGTCCTCCACATCGAGGGTCACGGCGGCGCCTCCGCACGCGACGTTTACAAACACGATGCCGCCTGCCTTGGCCGGGAACGAGTACGTCTGCCTCTCGCCGACTTTATTGATGAGGCCGGCGCCCGCCGCGGGATGATCCGGCGAAACGGTATCACCGATATTGATGGCATATTGGTCTGGCAAAGAGGTAGGGGGCGACACCGACGGTACAAGGGATGAAGTCGCAGCCGCGCCGTGCGACGGGACTAAGTCGACGCCAACTGATCCTGCGGCAAGCGCGGGAATTCCAGAAATTCCGACGTCGAGAATGCAGTCATCGAGCAGCGGCTCAGTCCGTACACCAACGGCACGGCAGATGAACTCAGCCTTGGATCGATCCGTGGTGGAAAGTGAAGCCACGGAAACGTACTTCTCCGGGAAATTCAAGTCGGTGAACTTCGCGGTGCTCTCACCTGGCCAGTAGTGAAAGAACGATTCAGACTGCTTGATGCGCCAACTGTTGCCCACTTGCTTGTGGAGCTTGTTTAGGAAATCAGGATCGGACATGCTGATGTAACTGCCGTCTCTCGCATTGATCTTGTCGGCCCCACTATCCGAACCTAGCAATCCGCCGATCTTCGTACCCTCGTCAGGACGAGGCCTGAAGGCGTAGTTCAACATCCCAGCGACGCGCGTGATCGTGAGCCGACGGCCTTCTGGCCATGTAACAATCACTTGTCCGCCGTGACGCCGCAGTGTGCCGCCGCGCGGCAGATGGCGCTCTAGGTCGAGGTCATTGACAGGTACCCCGTTCACCATCAGAAACGCAGGCTCGTTGAGGTACACGCCAAGCCGGTCTCCGTTCACGTCAGCCGCAACCGCGGTATTGATAGCGACCGAAGCGCCGCTAAAGAGAGGTCCTTGTCTAGCCTGGACGGCAAATCTGCCGTCGTGCGAGTTGGCCACCAGAAACTCGCCTACGGCCTGAAAATCGAAATGCAAACCACCCACCGTGTAAGCATGCGGATCGGTGTTGCTTCCACCGCCACTTCTCCCGGAGCCTGCGCTCCCCGATCCGCCACCTCCGGGCTGCTTGCCTCCGCCTCTCCCACCAGCACCCGAGGCGCCATTTCCTCCCCCCGCTGGTGCTGCCCCTGGTCCTGCCCCCCGTCCCGAACCTGACCCACCTGGACCTGAACTTCCACCACCTCCTCCGCCACCACTTCCTCCACCACTGCCTGGAGCTGGATTGCCTTTACCAAAGGAGGCCTCTAGATTCACCATCCCATTTCCCGCCGGAGTCATCGTCACGTTCCCTGATGGTTGACTGTTGCCCAAGGAAGTTTCTAGATTCACCATCCCATTTCCCGCCGGAGTCACCGTCACGTTCCCTGATGGTTGACTGTTGCCAAAGGAGGTCTCTAGATTCACCATCCCGTTTCCTGCCGGAGTCACCGTCACGTTGCTCCCCGCCGCCCGCGTAGAATCAAGTCCTGCAGGGTCGCGGCGGTTGACGGGGTCCGCAACCGCGTAACGGTAAAGGTTCGGGTCCCCGCCATCGAAACGAATGGGATCCGATGCGGTCCACCTGCCCGCAACTGGGTCATAATCACGAGCCCCGAAACGAATCAGCCCGGTGTCGGGGTCGCGCAACCCTCCGGCGAAACCGATGGGAAGGAATCCCGGAGCGGTGTCATGAGCGATGTTGCCCCAGGCGTCATACGCGATCTGCTCGGCAATCGTGCCTGCTTGCGCATCAACGACCAATAGTGGACTACCAACTTGATCTGTTATAACGCGGTATGTCCGTCCGTCTCGCTCCAACTGCGCAAGATGGCCGAGTTCGTCATAACCGAATCGAGAAACGATTTTGCCAGCGGCGTCGGTTTCAGCGGCCATCGAGCCGTCTAGACGGTAGAGATAGCCGGCAGCAAGCTTGCCATCTATCGCGCGCCCAATGCGCCGTCCACCAGCATCCACGAAATATGTGATTTTGCGGCCATCCGGCAAGCTTACATAGCGCAATGCGCCGAAATCGTCATACACGAACGCCGTTGCACGCCCGTCGTGCGCGACTCCAGCCAGACTTCCATTCGGCATGAAGGTGTACTGAGCGCTACCAAAACTCTTGATTCGGTCGCGGTCATCGTAGCTGGCATCGAGTTTTTGTTGTGATCGAATAACTCGAAGGCGGTTGCCTGAGGGGTCGTACTTATCGCTCTCGGCGGTCTGGCCATTCACCCGGACCGAGACCAGGCGATCAGCATGATCGTAAGAATATTCGGTGGTGGCGGTTCTGCCGTCCGTAGCGGTCTGAGCGATGCTTCGGATGCGCCCGAGATCATCACGCTTGTAGCGCAGGTCGAGCAGAGGTTTGCCTGCTGCAGTAGTTGTCAAGCGGACTAATTGGTTGTTTTCATCAAATGCTTTCTGGGTTTCGACGATCCCGAGCTTAGTACGTGTTATGAGACCACTTGCCGGATCGCGCTCGAGAGAAAGTGCACCGATCCCGGTGAGATTGCCCGCTGGATCATAACTGACCTCCAGTTTGGCAGCGCCGTTCACCGTTTCGCGAATGGCTCGGCCGTTGACATCGAGTGCAACTGAAACCGAACCAACGATTGGTCCAGACCACGTGACATTTGTTGGTGTGCTGCCTACGTAACCGTAACTCGTGTTCACGCCGCTTGGGTCGGAAGCCTGAGTGATCAATCCTGAACGGGAATCATAGGAAAACATCCGCTTGCCTTGATCAAAAACGGAACTGGTTGCTCTTCCGGTGGAATCGTAAGAATAAGCAATGTCATGGTTGCCCAGTCCCGAAGTCGCCGTCAGCTGCCCGTCTTTGTCATAGGAACTGATTTCGATTGAGCCGTCATTCTCAACCATGGGAGGAGCAAAGGCCGTGGCGCGGCCCGCAGCACTCATTCCAAGAGTAAAGTTCAATCCACCGGGCGGCTGGATCTGATTGACACGTCCGGCTTCGTCGTAGCCGAGAACTGCCGTCGAGCCATCGCCCGCAGACAGGGCGACGATTCTCCCGGCTTTGTCCACTCTCGTTTTCTCAACCACTCCATCTGGACGGCTTGTGATGACCTCGCCCGTAGCTGCGTCGTAGCTATAACGAGTTGTGCGAGCCAGTTTGCCACTCCCTATCGTGACGCTGGAAAGCCGAGACTGCGCGTTGTAAACAAAGGACACTGGAACCACTCCCGGCGCGGAGTAGCTCAGCGGGCGTCCACTCTCGTCGTAATGGAGAACAGTTCGGCGGCCGGTTGGATCCACGAGATCCACGGTGCGTTGAGCAGGATCGAAATTCTGTGTCCAAGGTTGGCCATTAATAGCAGTAGTCACCGAACCTGCGAGTGCATGCGGCAATCCGTCCTTCGGTCGCAGGCTGTATTTGACCTCTCGTCGCGAGCTAACTCCGTCGGGCCGGGTCTCGACAATCGGCGTGAGTGTCGGAGAAGACATGCCCCATACGGGATTCGCGATGGCACCTACCGTCCAGGTTGTTCCATCGGAGAATTTGAGCGAGCGGTTGCCGCGTGAGTCGGTGGTCTGAATAGTTTGCGTACCATCCGGTCTGATGAAGCTTCGCCGAATGCCTCCCCCGGCCGACTCCACGCGGTACGTCCAGTGCCGACCCATCGCGGTGGAAAGGCGAACCTCCAAACTGTCCGAGGATGTCTTTCGTTCGTACTGCTGAATCACATCGTCTGCGTCAGTTGCAGATGCGAGTCGTCCTGCGGAATCGTAGGTACAGCGTTGAACTCCGCCCGCTGGATCGGTCTCGCTTTCGACCAGTCCTGCCGAATTCCAGGCGATAGCAGTTCTCTCACCAGCAGGATTGGTGATTGCGGTCATATGCTCACTACCGTCCACTACGAGTCGAGTCGTCCCCCCATCAATTCCCACAAGGGCCTGTGCCACACCGCTTGTATCTCGCCGAATGGAAACGTGCACCGGCCGACCGTTTGCCGATCCGTACAACTGCAGTAGGCGACCGGCACTGTCGTAGATGATCTTGACCAGTTCCGTGCCAAGGTGGCCATCAACTGTGCGAACATGGCGTCCCGCAGAATCAAAAACGTAGGCCATGGCGCCGTCATAGCTCGGGACCACAAATTCACCGGTGGGCAGCTGTACGCCATCGGTAATACGCCAAGTTCCATCTCCGCTGATCAGAATCCGATTCGCACGGTCATAACGCTGAACCAAGTTGATGGACCAGCCACCAAGACCGAGCACTCGCGCATCCCCGACGTCTTGTCCTGACGGTCCATTTGGCCGCCGGCTTGAGTATGTAAGAAAGAGATTTGTGTCGGTGATGGGAATCGACAGGAATGAGTCTTGCCGAATGCAGTCGATGAACCCAGCGGGGTCACACTCCTCGAGTTCCACTGTCGGCACTCTGTGCTTGTGACATGCTACTGATGCCAGCAATAGAGGTAACGCGAGTAATCGAATTTGACACTTACCGGGCATTATCGAGTTCTCCGCACTGCTCGAACCACGGCAAGGTCTTCAGTTCTTAACCATGGACTCTTCGAAATGAACGCTCTCGATGACCCTACCGTCGTTCTCGATTGACTCGGTGTCCAGAACCAGTTTCACAGGACATCCCTCCGCAGTGACCCACGCGTCCCCTTTTTCGGTTCCCGCCGCACCTAAACCCAAACTTGATTGGAGGCGCTCTCGCTCCGCTTCACTCCAGCGCGTCGTATCGATCGAATAATGAATGGTGTCGTACCCGTTCACGGGTTCCTTATTCCCTTCACGCTTGATTGCAGAGCTGTTTAGGAGTACGCCGATAACATTCGACATTTCCGAGCTCCCTGTTACGTGAAATACGGCGGTAGTCCAGCTCTGTGAGTTGGAGCGCACACCATGAAACGGAAAGGCATGTTCATTTCCCTCCGCTCGGAACCTTCCGTCTATGACTTTGGGCGTAACATCGGCTTCCTGGCTCACGTGAATGTCATTCGACGTATCTTTAGCGAAAAAGTAACTGAAGGACTCCTGAGGATTCTCCATGCGAGAGTGGAGGCAGCCAACGTTAATTTCGGGATGTGACTCGTAGCCGACACTAGCGTTTGACTTGCCGGTGGCTTCTACTTTTTGTTTCGGCGGGTGTTGTGCACGAATGTCGAACTTTTGTTTGGCGGCCCAGGCTGTCGTACTCGAACAGATTAGCGTCAAGATCACCACTGCGAGTGGATTGACTCCTGGCCGTGAACCGTTTTGCAACCTCATGCGCCTGAAATACAGCGCGAGGGCGGCAAGGTCAAAGGAAACGCACCTTAAATGATAGTGACTCAGTAAGTCGCGTAATGTGAATGGGTTGTGTTGGCTAATGACATGAGAAGTAGTGACAACGCCGCATAGAACTGACCTTCCACGCCTCGCTTGCGGACGCACCTTGCGGTACCGATCCGCGGACGTCGCGCATGCTCCCTCAGGATGGGCGTCGAGAAACGTCTAGCGGGAGCGTCGTTGGGTCTGCCACTGGCGCTCCCCTTTCAGCATTTGAATTGTGGTATTCCTCGCGTAGAAGTTCTTCCCGGTCTGGGCACATGGTTCCCATATACGCGATTTTAGTTCTTCAGGAATTCGAAGGTAGGACTAATCGGTCGTCAGTCGTGGCGCTACTTTCGAAGTCAAATCTGGCACAGCGAGCGGCCCACGAACACACCCTCCGAGAAGTCGCTGACCGTTTGTGTGATCGTGTTTATGTATTAGCGTCCGCTCCGCAAGAAGTACACTTGGTTGGTCCAATCCATTTTTTCCGCCTCCCAGCGAGCGAAATGAGCGCCCGGGTAAGCCCCGCTATGTCGGCTTGCGAGATGGTCTTTTCATCGACAAAGATCACACCGCCATGGGATCGCTCTTCCTCTGCCCAGAGCTTTAGCAATGGAGGAATTGTCCTACGGTCATAAGTGACTAAGGGTCAACCCTTGCTTCGCCGCTTCTAACAAGCAAACAAAGTCTTCCTTCCCAAGAAAGTTTCCACTCTCCCACTGCGCCATCGAGTGGATAACCACGGAGCGATTCCGAGATACGCAATGGCTCCGGGGATGTCTTTCTGCGCTCGGGAGACAAGGGACGCTGTGGAATAGAGATCAGCAATTTGATAACGGTCATTTTGAGCTTTCGCGCGGACCAGTAGGCTGTTCAACTCCGTGCGACCTCCCTCAATTCGACCGGCTTGAACCATAGCGAGTAATCTCGCGTGCTGCGCGAGGACAGGGTAGCCTGCGTCCGGATTCGCTTTGGCGATGCCGATAGCTTGCTGAGCATAGACGATCGCCTGATCGTTCATTTGCTGGTTCAAAAGAGCGTTTGCGGTTGCCGATAAATAAAAAATCTGAGCACCGACGTCCTTAGCGTTGAATGCCGCAAATAAGGCCGCGCCAACACTTCGCTGAGCAGCCGTGACATCACCGTCATGGAAATCTGCAAAACCTAATTGTCCTTGTGCGCGATATTGCCATTTCGTATCCCCCCGTTCTTTTGCGAGGGCAGCAACTTCCGTCCGATCGCGCCGCATTGTCGGCACATCGATTTCTCCATCGAAATCCCCTTTCACAATCAGGCAGAACATGCGGAGTTCTTTGTCGGATTGCAGAATTGGATTCGAGACGAGTTCTTGCCCGAGCTCGTAGGACAGCCCGGTTAGCGGTGCCGGATCTGCTCCGGCTCTGAGTGCCCAACGCGAGCGTATAGCGTATTCCTCTTGTCGCCAGCTATCTCGAATAGCTGCTAAGCCTTGGTGAAGTAGGGCCGAGAAGCGTGCCAGTTGTACAAATCGGCAAAATGTAGCGCTCGTTGTAGGGCAGTCTCTGCTTCAGTGTGGCCCGCCTCTTGGGCTTGGTTCAACGATGAAGATTGGGACGGCTTCTCTTGCGGAGCAGCGATTGCACAGAGCATCCCAAAGATCGCGAAACTGAGGGCAGCTCGATTGATTGTCATTTGTTTGTGAATCCTTCAGTAGAAGTGGTCTTCACCACAACGGGTGCAGTGATCCGAAACCCCTTCGATACAACCGCGAAATCGTAGCTTCCGACGGGAATATAGCTGAAATCGGCACGCATATGTAGAAGCACCTAGCCATTTTTCAGATGTGCTCGTCCCCGAGCCCGCCCAGATTAAACGTCTGCGCGACCGCAGCATGACGGAATATCTCCGAGCCTCGCTGCCAATCGGCAATTGCACAGTGAAATCTATGAGTGCGGTTGACGGGATCATTTGAGGGTGAGAGTTGGGTTCACTCTCTTCCGATCCCCGTGCGGGGGACGCATTGCTGAGATCGATGAGCACCGGAATATAGATCGCAGTTAGTGGTCGCTGAAAACGCGTTTCAGGGTTGCCATTCGGCGCCGGGGTACGAGGTGCGACAGTCGGTCCAGTGCTCCATCTGCTAAAAAGCAGGTACATCGCAATCATCAAGATAAGCGAGACACCGGCCGCGACCAGAGAACGCCTGATCCAAGCTGCGCGCTGAATTCTCTGCGATCGAACTGCTTCCACTCTAGCATTGGCGAGATGCGCCATCGCGAAATAACTTCCCTAGAGTGCTAAATGCGCTGCTAGGATGAGCTGGTGCACGCGAATGCGAAGCGCAGCGGTATTGCTATCTTTCTTGTTCTCACTCTGGGCTTCAGCTCGATTTTTTACTTTCTGATTGCAAAGTCCGGCCAAGTTGGTGGCGGATGGGGCGCATACATCGGTTGTCTCATGTGGTGCCCTGGCTTGGCGGCACTGCTGACCTGTAAGTATTTGAGGCGTGATTTGTCGAGCCTTGGGTGGAACTGGGGAAAGTCTCGTTACCAAATCGCCTGCTACCTGATTCCACTGGCTTACGGCGCAGCGATATATGCGTTCACGTGGCTAACTGGACTTGGTGGCTTTTACGACTCAAAGTTTGTCGAACGCTTTTCCGACGCTTTTGGGCTTGGCCCGATACGTCCCTGGATGAGCATTGTTCTCTACTTCTGCTTTACGGCCACCATAACTGTAATTAGGGACTGTGCCACGGTCCTTGGAGAGGAGATCGGTTGGCGAGGATTTCTTGTACCTGAGCTTGCCAAACGAAACAGCTTTGCGGCGACTGCCGCCATTTCTGGATTCATTTGGGCGCTGTGGCACTATCCCATTTTTCTGCTTGCGAAAGGCTACAACGGCGGCACACCGCTCTGGTACTACCTTTCACTGTTCACCATCCTGCTCCCGGTCATCAGCTTCGTTTGGACGTGGATGAGGCTCAAGTCCGGCAGCATATGGCCGGGTGTCGTGTTGCACGCCGCCCACAACACATTCATTCAGGAATTCTTCGATCCGCTTACTGTCGACAAAAGCAAAACCAGGTACGTGGCGGGCGAATTTGGTGTCGCACTCCTCCTGATTTCCATCCTAATGGCGATATATTTTTGGAGCCGACGCAACGAACTGACAACTCCTGCGTAGACGGCAAGTTTAGGGGCAACATCCGGACCGACAAGGAACCCTTCGCGGTCCACAGCCGGGCAATGTCCACGATTCGTCAGGCTTCTATCCGCACTCTGTTGAGCCATTTTTCGGCTCGGTGCACATTGGGGTTTTCGGATCGTGGTGCTGCAGCCTGTTTTGCGGCCTTAGTTGCTGGCCCGCCGGAAACTCGCAGTCACCGGAACTCGACTTTCGTTGCTCGCACTCGAACCTCAAAAAGGTTACGCAGCAGCTTGACAACATTGAACGCGTCGGAAGGGCTCGTATTTCTCCCCAGTAACCCAGAGTCGATGTAGCAGTACGGCCATTTTTCTAGCGACAGCGACAATAGCTCTCTTCTTCGCATTCTTCCCGCCGCCTGCCGCCAACTGGACTCCCCAGCGCTTTAGATCACAGTCCTTACCGAAGGGCCCGAGCAGGTAGTGGGCGCATTGAATCAGCAACGATCGCAAACTGGAATTGCCGGCCTTTGTGATACGGAGTTCCGGTGTCCGCTCTCCTGAATCGCGCTGCTTGGGCTGGATGCCGAGATAGGTACCCACTTGGCGTGACTTCTGAAATCGATGCGGATTCTCGATTGTCAGCACGAACTCTAATGCCGTGTTCACACCCACGCCACTCACTTGACGCAACCGCTCGGTCTCAAGGTATTTGTACTTTGCGAGGTGGTAAATCGCTCGATCACACTTTTGAATCTGTAGATTCAGCGCGACGATTGTTTCGAGTAGAGGCGACAGGCTCGCCTTGAGGTCCTCAGGCAACAGAACACTCACTTTGCTGGCGAAGGTCTCAGTGCTGCAGGCTGGCAATCGTAAACCAACAGCCTTTGCCATACCGCGCACCGCATTCACAATCGAGGTGCGAGAGCGCACTAGCACGTGCCGAGCACGAAGTTGTGCGGTGTCTGGATATGACTCTGACTTGCGATGTGTCAGTGGAGATAGCAAGCTTGGATCGACACGGGCAAGGCGCGCGAGTGCACGCGCATCGACGCGATCAGACTTTCGAACACTTTCCGAAAATCAGATGGAGACTCCGCGGGTTCGCTACAAGGACTTCGTGGCCCAAACTGGAAAGAAGCTCGCTCACCCATCGCGAGTGCGCGCCCGCCTCAATGGCAATGCGAACCCTCTTCACATCTTTGAAGTGCTTCTTGAATCCATCCTGTGATGAGGAAAACTTACCCTCAGCGATAATGTGGCCCTGCGAGTCTAGGACGCAGCATTGGCTGTAGCGATCTCCAAGGTCGACGCCGATGGTGAGCGGTTCCTGTGCTTCCTTCCAGTCATCACTCAATCCAGAAATCTTCGATAACGTGCCAGGCATTGTGATTTCCTCCTGACGCCATCATCTATCACCGCGCCCACGACGCGCTGAGGCCTTCTCATCCCATCTGTTTTTTTTCCATGAGAAGGCGCTCTAACGTCAACCAAAGCTTTCGGTTTTGGGCTTCGATTGTGTGCCTTCGTTTCATAGCGGAGAGGTGGTCAGCAGACGGGCGAGGGTTCAGTCATAGGTCGAGAGAAGCGAGCCGAAGGGCAACCTTGACGGGTTCCTCGCGCGTCTGCACTATTCGCGAGAAAAACGAAGGCAAACGGTTAGCGCGAACGCGCTACCCAATGAGTTGGGACGAGAGCGGCATGAGTACGGAGCCGAAATTAAGGAGGTGGCGACAGAATGTGTGGCCGCACAGCTCTTCAGAAAGGGACCACCAGCACGTAGTTTCGGTGGCTGAGTAACCAGGAGTTTGGGAGTCCGAAGAATTTACTTTGCCGAAAAGTCGTGCGCCGCCAGCCAAGCGGGATCATCCATTCTCCGCGATGCTTCGCTGAAAAGGCTTTGGATATCCGCGAAGGTTGTCTTGGGGTCATTGTTGTAATCCATGAGGCGGTGGTGATAGCCACGCCCCTTACTACGGTCGTCGACAACTTCCCGAATGATCTCCAACGCCGGCCGGCGATGATCAAGATCCGTGCGAGCCCAATTCGCAATATCGTGCTCTACTCCAGCCCCACCCGTTACTTCCTCCACCGCTCGCAGGCCAACGCAATATATGCTCCACTTGGTCGCGCCGAGCGCGCACTTGCGGTTGTCAGCGCGGTCCCATGCCGTGGGACTGGAGAGTATCTCTGCTGCATGATGGATGATTTGCGCGTCCAGGGCGTTGGGAGAAACCTCGTGAACTCCGTCCAGATCAAATGCAATACCGGACGGCGTGGTCCGATACTCCGTCACGGGAAACCAGCCGTAGATCGTCTGCAATATCCCGGAACCTCCGTCGTAGATCTGGAGCTGGATCGGCGCATTCGGAAAGCCCTCATCGGTCATGTCGCCATACCAGACCGCCTTCGGAAAGGAACCGCTGCGCCACGCGCCGCCGACGACCGAGTGCCTGGGTCGCAGCGTCATTTTCGGAATTTGGTCGAAAAGGTTGCCGCAAGAACCGGTAACTGCGGAATCACCACTGAACGTGCATGTTGATAGCACCGTCGGTGTTTTCGGCGTCGCTGCCATTAGCGTGGCGGCGAAGCAAACTACGCCACCAATAGCAACCCCGAGGAGTCGAACTGCGTATGACGACAATCTCCTCATAACGGAACTATCCTACTGGCACTTCGCGATGAACCCCTTTTCTACCCTACCAAAGCTGCCTCCTCCCACGATTAATCCACTTTTGTTGATCCCGTTGGCTTGCAAATTACCCGCTCCTGAGGTGGTCGGCATTTCTTTCACCTGGCCATTCACAATGAAAAAGCCGTGGCTACTCCTCGGTGGGTTACCACCGTTATAACCAGTGCCAACAATCACCTGATTGTTGTTGATACCACTCACCCAGGTGCTGAGGCTATCTGCTTTGGGATCCGTAATCTGTTGAAACTTTCCGTTAATCAAAGCAAATGCCACCATAGTATTGGGGCCAGCATCTGCACCATTCATGCCAACCACGACTCCGCTGTCGTTGATCCCGTTCAGTTGCGTTGCTGTTGAGTTAGGGTACTGGATCTTTGCGAAAGCGCCGTTGGACCATCTTTTAATTCCGAGTTGCGCATTTGTTGTGTTAGCGGCTCCCACGCTGCTGTTGTAGTTGTTGATCCCCAACAACTCGAAAGCAATTGCGCCCGGATAGTCTATGTTCTGATAGCCGCTACTCGTAAGAAGGAATGCATGTCCGCCGTTTGCATCTGCATACACGCCGACGCTCACGCCTTTGTTGTTGCGTCCGAAGAGTTCAGTTCTGATTGATCCGATGTCTACCTTGGTGAATGTTCCGTTAGCCCAACGAATGAACCCGATCTGTTTACCGTTTAGCGATGTATAACCGACTACTGTGTTGTAGTCATTAATCCCAGTTGCGTCAGTGGCGCTTGCGTCCGGATACTGGAACGTAGTGTACGTACATGATGCTGTGGTTTGAGCTAATGCAATTGCACTGGCCAGCGCGACAACCATCCCGATCCCTAAGGCTGTTCGAATCTTCATGAACTCCTCATTGTTGCTGAGTGATCTCAGCGTGCATCTTGGATGCAAAGCAGCGGGCGAGAGTGAACGCCGATTGTGGCGCATCTTGACATCTCCGTGGACTCGTCTTAGAGCAGGAATACTGGAATACTCGGAGAAGTGACCTGCCCCCAGGTTTCGTTCACGTAAGAATACGACAACTTACATCGACTCCCCCTTCGGTTTGAGCCGGGATGGGGGAGCGCGAGGGGCAAGGGACGGCATTTGAGTTCCTTGCCTCTCGCTTAGCTGTGTAGAAGCC
>DASRFR010000015.1:0-7920 GCA_035651455.1 Terriglobales bacterium | reverse complement strand
TCTTGTTCTTGTCATCCCTTGTTCTTGTCATCCTGAGCGAAGTGAGCGCAGCGAACGGAGTCGAAGGATCCCTACCCGACCCGTACAGCACAGGTGAAGTAGGGACCCTTGACTACGGCCTCGCTGACTGCGCCCTCGCTGCAGCCTAACCGGCGCGCGATCTATCCATCGTGCTTACGAGACGTTTCTTCGACAAACGCCTGTGAATGTCTCGCGGAGCATCGTCATGGCAAGGAATTCTGGGTTGTCAGCGATCGAGAATGACTTCAATCAGTTACTGCAAAGGATCGTGCGATGCAAAACGTATCGCGTCCATTAAAGGCTGTCACCGTGACCTAATGGAATGGACCCATCCCGATGGAAGAATGTAGCAGCATTGTAGCTGCGCATTCCAATCAGGAGGGCTGTTCATGAAGGTCGCGACGGTGGGGCTGGACATCGCCAAGCGTTTGTTTCAGGTGCACGGAGTCGATGAGCAAGGAACTCTGGTGTTGCGACGAAGGCTCCAACGAGACGAAGTGGCACGATTTTTTGCCAACTTGCCGGCATGTCGCATCGGTCTGGAAGCGTGTGGTGGAGCGCACTATTGGGCGCGGCGGTTGACCTGCCTGGGCCACACGGTGCGACTGATCGCCCCTCAGTTCGTCAAGCCCTACGTAAAATCCAAGAATGCGCGTATCGTGTGGTCGCTAATCGCTCAGAACGAGCTCTACCAGAGAGCGGTCTAGAAGGCAGGGACGTCTTCGCATGAGATGCTTGAGTCGCCGACGATGGCGCAATGGTTGAGACCAGCTTCTTCAGAACCTGTGGGGGGCAGGGCCCGCAACGGCCGTTGACCTGATTAGGAGAAGAAGCGCGGAGTCCATCAGGGCCCGAGGAGGCATGCGCTCCTCAGTGTAAAGAGGCCGGATATATGCACGCGTCTCTCTTCCACTGCGTCAGAAGCCGAAAACTCTTGCAATCGGGATGCCGAAGGTCGCCAGCGCCTGCGTGCGAGGTGCTGAAGAAGGCGGACGCTGTGTCGCACGAAGCGTGAGCCGGCCTCACTTCGCCCGTCGAAGCTGTGCAGCACCGGCAAAGGTACGGCGAACTGGCTACCGCGCTTTCGGAGTGAACCGGCTGAGTGTGCCCTAGAGCCCCGCAAATCACGCAGCTTCCATAACACCTAGAGCGTGTTCAAAAATAGGTTCGGCCTCCCGCTAAGTACTTATGCGTGAGGCGGGTTCTCGGTTGAGCTTCTGCCATGAAGAAACGGCAGAAGCTGTTGATGGACGAGCAGTGGGAGTTGATTGAGCCGTTGTTTTTCAAAACCGAAGCGTCAACGCGATAAGCGGGGGCGTCCGGCGGCAGCCAATCGGACCTGTTTCGAGGGCATTCTTCGGATGCTGCAAACCGGTGCGGCGTGGCGCTTTCTGCCGGACGAGTTCCCTTCGCCTTCGACCTGCAGGTGGAGGGCGGATGGAGGTGGCGAATGCGACCGCGACGAAAGGGAGGAGCAGCAATTTACAGAAAAAGTCGGACTTGACTGCCGATTTCACAATGCGATATAAACCACGCCATTTTAAGCATTGTTGCAAAACAGTGCGATTACCTCTGGCGAGGTAATGAAGGGTTCGGGATTACTTCCGGATGCGCGTTATTCGGCGCTGAAAAACCTCAGCGACGAAGTTCTGATGGCGTTCCTCGCCCAGGGGAACCACGACGCTCTAGCCGTCTTGTTTGACCGTTATCAACTCATAGTGATGCGCGTCGCCATGCAGGTTCTACGCAACCAGCACGAGGCGGAAGACCTTCTTCAATCAGTTTTTCTCGGACTCATGCATACAGCGAATAAATTTGATGCCGCTAAGGGATCTGCCAAGGCGTGGATTTTGCAGTTGGTCTACCATCGCGGGTTCGACCGGCGGCGTTATCTGAACTGCCGCGGTGTTTACGATGCGGTCGAAATCGATGAATCAATCACGCTGCCGCATAACGAGCTAGTGGATAACAGGCAGATTTCCATGCTCGATTCATCTCGAATTGTGCAGGAGGCACTGGCACATCTTACCGACCTGCAACGTAAGACAATAGAGATGGCCTTTTTCGAAGGGCTGACAATGCACGAAATAGCAGCGAAGACCGGTGAGAGTTATGCCGCCGTACGGCATCACTATTATCGAGGCCTGGAAAAAATGAGAAGAGTCCTTGGCGCACAAGGGAATCGAGAACAAGAAGAGGAAGAAGGAGGTGAGATGGCTTATGCCCGCTCATGACCACTTCCGCGAACTCAGCACTCTGGCTGCAATTGGACAAATTACAGCCGAGGAGGAAAGCGAACTCCGCGATCACCTGCGCGAGTGCTCGTGCTGTCGCGACGCCTACGCGGAGTATTCCCTGATCCTGAACCGCCATCTTCCGAATGCTAGTCCCGCACGCTACCGCGTTAAGAACGAGTTTGTGCATACTTCGACATCGGCTGAGATACGTGAACGGTTTCTCGCACGGGCACGCGAGGAAGGCGCCAATTTCTCTCCGGAGGTTGAAGGCCCACAACGTGTGGATTGCAAAATGGGAATGTCCAAGGGCCGGTTGGCTCTGGCGATGGCATCAGTCCTAATTCTCGTTTCTGCAACGCTGATTGCAACGATCTCTCGACAGGATGTGCAATCGAAGAAGCAAGAATTGGCGAGGTTAGCGCAGGAAAATCGAGGACTTGCACTCCAACTTGAAAAGGCCAAGTTGAGTCCAACTCAGGTTCCTATCATTGTTAACGCGGGTGATCAGAATGAACAAGAGAGGCTTCGGAAAAAGATACTGGCCCTAAACGAGGAAATGCGGCGCTCATCAGAGCGAGCGAAAGCGATCGAAGGACAATTGGCAGCTTTGCAAACTCAAAATGGTTCGTTGGCTGGCCAGCACCAGCAGGACCAGGCGGCAATCTCCGATCTTCAAGAGAAACTACGCCGGGAAAAGGAATCTTCTACCTCCACGATGGCGGCACTTCTTGAAGCACAGGAGAAGATCCATTCGCTGCACATGGCGATCATGCAGGGGAACGAGCGTCTGGCGATGGAGCGACAATTGGCTTCAGCCACCTCGGATATTCGTCAGTTGATGGGTGCACGTAATCTGCACATCATTGACGTTCATGATGTCAACGCTTCCGGCAGGACCAACAAATCATTTGGCAGAGTCTTCTACGCCGAGAATCAGTCGCTCGTCTTTTATGCCTTCGATCTGCCTTCGAGCAAATCGGCAAAATACACCTTTCAGGCCTGGGGACAGACAGAAGGCAACGAGAATTCCATTCACAATCTCGGTACGTTCGCAGTGGATAGCCACGAGCAGCACCGCTGGGTTTTGAAGGTAAACGATTCGGCTGCACTGCGGGACATTGATTCGGTGTTCGTGACCGCCGAGACAGCCGGCGACTCTGCCCTTCCTAAGGGCAAACGAGTCCTTTATGCATATTTCGCTCCCCAGGCAAACCATCCCTGACAAAAACTTGTGATTTTATTACAGGCCACGGCACAAACCAGCTCCTTCATACGCATTACACACAGAGACAACTCACTCACTGGAGGCTGGTGCCATGTTGGTGCGCCGTTTTTTCATCGCGATTTTTGTGGGTATTTTGATTTTGGTTGCGGGCGACACATGGGCTCAATCGACCAATGCGACGATCAGTGGCCGAGTAGAAGATCAGACCGGCGCGGCTATTCCGCTCGCACAAATCGTAGCGGTGAATGTTGGTACCAATGTGAAGTACTTCACTGAGACCAATGGCGTAGGTCTCTATGCAGTGAATGTCCCTCCTGGAAAATACAGGATCCTTGTGTCCAAACAAGGATTCGCTCAGATCGTTAAACCTGATGTCGAACTGCACGTGCAGGACGACGCCGGGATTAACTTCGCAATGCGTGTAGGCTCGGCGACGGAAAGCGTAACGATTGAAGGTGGCGCGCCTCTGGTAAACACCCAATCCGGCACAGTGGGTACGGTTGTAGACCAGGATTTCGTGTCGAAAATCCCACTTAACGGTCGCAGCCTGCAATCGTTGATCTTGCTCGCTCCTGGAGTGGTTGCAACTCCCACTGGTAACGGAAGCTATGACGACGGACAGTTTAGCGTTAACGGGCAGAGGGCTAGCACCAATTACTTTACCGTGGACGGGGTGAGCGCAAATTTCGGAATCGGCACTCAGGTTAATTTTGGAACCGTTAGCCCCGTGACGGCTGCCCTTGGCGGAGCATATCCCGGATTCAGTGCCGTCGGCAGTACAAACAGCCTAGTCTCTGTGGATGCACTGCAGGAGTTCAGAATACAGACCTCAACCTTTGCAGCCGAATATGGCCGGCAGCCTGGCGGACAGGTTTCGCTGGTTACGCGATCTGGTACTAACAAATTCCACGGAAGCATATTTGAATATTTCCGCAATGATGCTCTCGATGCCAGAGATTACTTCGACCACACTTGCACCACAACTGGCTGCGTGCCGCGAGCTAAGTCACCCCTCCGCCAAAACCAATTTGGGGGTACATTCAGCGGCCCGATTTACAAAGACAAGACCTTCTTTTTTTTCTCCTACGAAGGCTTGCGATTGCGTCTACCACAACATTCCGGCAGTAACACAACCGTACCTTCCTTGAGACTACGCTCTATTGCAGCACCTGCTCTTCAACCGCTATTAAACGCATTTCCTCGGCCGACTGGTCCAGAACTGCTGAATGCCGCTGGACTTCCCCAGGGCGCCGCGCCTTTTGATGGAGGTTGGTCTAATCCGAGCACTCTCGATGCAAGCAGTATCCGCATCGATCACACTGTCAACGCTAAATTGACATTGTTTGGCAGATTTAATGAGTCACCATCTGACACGACCAGCCTCCTGCCTTCCTACGGTATTAGAAGGGAAACGTCAACTCGGACAATAACGCTTGGTGCAACGTCGGCCTTTAGCGCTAGGTTACAGAACGAGTTACGCGTAAACTACAGCCGCCAGATTGCCAGGCGACAATACGTTCCAAGTACATTAGGCGGAGCAGTTCCGGCCGATCCTGATTTACTCACAAATGGGCGTAGCGACTATGGTTATTTTAGCCTCAGTTATTTGCCGGGCACCCCGACTCTCTACGCAGGAACCGTTGCTGCGAACTATCAGCGGCAAATTAATGTGGTGGACAATCTATCGTGGATTGTTGGAGTACACAAGCTCAAGTTTGGGGTTGACCATCGGCACTTAACGCCAACCTATGGCCCAGGAGGATACGAGTCGGGGCTTTTTTTTAGCGAAGCATCGGTTGTCAATGGAATCGCGGCTTCTGCACTTGTCTGGAATTACGATTCTTCTCGGCCGCGTTTCCACAACTTTTCAGTTTATGGGCAGGACACGTGGAGTGTTTCACCGACACTTACGTTCGACATAGGCTTGAGATGGGAGTTCAATCCAGCACCGACAGAGGCTGACGGTAAAATGCCGCCGGTCGCACTGGGTATCTCTGGCGATCCGCCGAATGTTTCCAATGCAACTCTGGCGCCTGCGGGTACGCCCTTTTATAAAACCTTTTACACTGCCTTTGCGCCGCGTTTCGGAGTGGCCTACCAGTTGCACCAGACGAAAGGGTGGGAGACGGTATTAAGAGGCGGTATTGGGATCTACTATGATCTTGGTACTTCGGCTGCCACTTCGGGCTTACAGCTTGTTTCGGTCAAGTCGCTAAGCGGCGTGTCGTATCCTTTGTCGGATGCGAATGCTACTCCTCGACCAATCGTGATTCCGACTTCCCTCCCCATAACAGATGTGAATGTGTTTTCTAATGATCCGGATTTAAAACTACCGTACACAGTGCAATGGAATGTTGCATTGGAACAGGCCCTCGGAAACCGTCAGGCATTTTCTTTGTCTTATGTCGCGTCTACTGCGCAACGACTACTTGCGACTCAGGCCTTGAATGCGCCAGCGAACTATTATGCTGGTGCACGGCCGAATCCACAATTTTTGGGGATTACCTACACGCGCAATGGACCAACGGCCGACTATCAGTCCTTTCAGCTGCAATATAAGACGCACTTGAATCGCGGTTTGCAGGCTCTGGCAAACTATACTTGGTCGCACGCGATCGATCAGGTTTCAACGGATCTGTGGCAGTATGTCCTGCTGCGTGGAAATGCGGATTTTGATGTACGGCATAACTTCTCTGCCGCGCTTACCTACGACGTGCCACAACTGCGTAGTGCGGGCTTTTTAAGTCACGTCACGCGTGGATGGACCACCGATGCAATCGTGCATGCGCAGTCTGGGCTACCAGTTGATCCGTATACTGTTGGGACCATTGATGTATCAACGGGAGTGGCACGCTATACCAAGCCGGACATTGTGCCTGGCCAGCCATTCTATATTTCAGATCCGACCGTACCCGGAGGGCGTCGGTTTAACGCCGCGGCATTTCAAATGCCTCCGACTCAGCGAATATACCCTTACCCAAGCATTCCCTCCATCTATTATGACGTGCCAATTCGACAAGGAGATGCGGGCCGGAACATACTTCGCGGCCTTCCGAGATGGCAGTTGGACTGGGCCATGGGACGAGACTTTACTCTCACGGAAGCCTTGAAATTACAGTTCAAAGGGGAATTGTTCAATATCTTTAACCACCCTCAATTCGGGCCTCCTTCTGGTGACTTTACAGTTCCGGCTACGTTTGGCGTAACAGCTAGCACGTTCGGCAGACAACTGAGTGGCCTAAGTTCCATATATCAGATGGGTGGTCCACGCTCAGTACAACTTTCCCTAAGGCTTTTGTTCTGAGAAAGCGACAGGGGCCTGCGAAATATATCGTAGGCCCCTGCTTATGAAGAGCTCTTACGCTACATCTTGCAGTCTAGAACCGGTCTCATAAATAGCTGACGTGGTGCGAATCTCTTGTGCCACAAGAGGATAGTTGGCACAAGCAGGGCATGCGAGGACGCTGGGAAGTCAGCGATGCGCAATGGAAGCTGCTGGAGCCAATCTTAAAGCCGAAACCGCGCCGCGATGGCCGCGGTCGACCCTGGCACGACACGCGAGCGGTGTTGAACGGCGTGCGGTGGGTGCTGGGAACAGGAGCGCAGTGGCGGGAGCTGCCGGCCAAGTATCCGCCGTACCAGACCTGCCATCGACGCTTCCAGCAATGGGTGCGGGAGGGCAGGCTGGAACGGGTTCTACGCCGACTCGCCGCCGAACTGGAGCGGCGCGGCCAGTTGCATGGCGACGAAGCCTTTGTCGATGCCACCTTCGCGGGCGCAAAAAAGGGGGCCTCGCGGTCGGCCCCACCCGGCGCGGCAAAGGCACGAAAATCATGGCCATCGCCGATGCTCACAGTCTTCCTCTCGCCGTTAGCATCCAAAGTGCTTCGCCCCACGAGAGCCAGCTCGTCGAGGAAGTCCTCAGCCAAAGCTTCCTCGACCAACTCCCGGCCAGGTTGATCGGCGACCGCGCCTATGACAGCGACCGGCTGGACCAGCGGCTCAAGCGGGAATACGACATCGAACTGATCGCGCCGCACAATCCCATGCGGCGCCAGCCCACGCAGGACGGTCGTCCCTTGCGCCGCTACCGCAAACGCTGGCACATCGAGCGGCTCTTTGCCTGGCTGCACTGGTTCCGTCGTCTGGTGATCCGTTGGGAGTACCACGCAGAAAACTTCCTCGGCATGGTTCGCCTCGGTTGCATCAAGCTCCTGCTGAGGCATTTATGAGACCGGTTCTAGAGCTGGTTTCATAAATAGATTCGTACTCAAATCAAGCACTTACGCGGCAGGGCGCGATTGGCGAAGCTCGCGCCATGCGGCTCAGCGACCGGCAGTGGGAACTGATCGAGCATTTTTTTCCGCAACCGAAGCGACGACGGGACGGTCGTGGGCGGCCGTGGGCTGCCAACCGCGCCTGCGTCGAGGGCATTCT
>DASRFR010000014.1:0-51168 GCA_035651455.1 Terriglobales bacterium | reverse complement strand
GGGTTGCTAGTTGTCGCCCAGATGCTACTTCCCTCGATGATGTGGGGGCAGTTTGAGACGCGGAGAAGCGTCCCGGTCCTGCCTGGTCCCAATTCCGTGGCAGTTAGTGACTTCAATCACGATGGGAAATTGGACATGGCGGTCGCATCTGAACTAACCGCCAATGTGGTGTCAGTGTTCCTGGGAACGGTGACGGCACCTTTCGTCCAGCCGTGACTTATGCGGTAGGCGACGGGCCGGATTCCGTTGCGGCTGCGGATTTCAATGCGGACGGCAACCTGGATCTGGCTGTTGTTAGTATTATCGGCGACCCGAATACCGTAAGTGTTTTGCTAGGCAACGGCGACGGAACATTCCAGCCAGCAAAGACGATTAGTGCTTCCGATGCACTCTCAGTTTGGGTAGCCGATGTGAATGGTGACGGTTTGCCCGACCTCCTATTGTCAACGCTGCCCTATGTAACGGTTCTGATTGGCAATGGCGACGGCACCTTTCAGGGGGCAATGACTACATTGGTGTCGGGGCTCTCTGGGCTAGCTACTGGTGACTTCAATGGAGACGGCAAGCTGGACTTTGCGGCGGGAGAGGCCTTGGGTGGGTCCAGTCTGGTCGGCATCTTTCTCGGCAACGGCGACGGGACGTTTCAAACCGGCCCCACTTACCCCATAGGGCAGTCACCGCAGGCTGTCGTGGTTGCGGATTTAAATGGCGATACAAAGCAGGATCTCGCCATCATTACCCAAGGTTCAGGCGTGGACGTTCTTCTTGGGAACGGCAACGGCACTTTTCGAGCGGCCTCTAATTACCTGACGAATGGAGCTGGTACTTGGATCGCCACCGGCGACTTCAATGGAGATGGCAACCTTGACTTCGTCGTATCTCAGATCGACCACCCGAGTGGGATAAGCGTATTGCTTGGGATGGGAGACGGTACCTTCGTCGAACCCAGCATGTACTTTGCCGACGGCAAGCAGGATCGCTTCGTCAACGTTGGCGATTTCAACAACGACGGCAAGCTGGACATAGTTGTACCGGATTATCGGGACAGCCAGGTCATCATTGTATTGAACACTGGTCTGGCGACGTTTACGCCCAACACTCCACTGAACTTTCTTACGCAGGTAGTTGGCACAACCAGCCCTAAAATTTCGGTGACGCTTACGAACGAGGACACGAAGCCGCTTTCCATCTCATCGATCAAGGTGCAGGGCGAGTTCAAAATTGAAGGAATCAGTTGTGCCCGGCAGGTCGCGCCGGGCAGCAGTTGTCAAATTCAGGCAAACTTCGAGCCGACGTCGATTGGGCCAAAAGTAGGATTTATCAACATCGTGGACAGCGCTTCCAGCAAGCCGCAGGTAGTGGAATTGGTGGGGGCAGGCACAGTGGTCACTGTCAGTCCGCGAAAGATGAAGTTTCCCGATCAGAAGGTAGGCACGAAGAGCCCACCGCAGAAGGTTCAGGTCACCAACCACAGCGGCAAGGCGCTCACAATCAGCCAAATCGATTTCAGCTTTCTTACCGACTCGCGGGATTTCTCGCAGACTAACAACTGCGGAAGCACACTGGCAGCGGGAGCTAGTTGCACCGTATCCATCGAGTTCGCGCCAACGCGCACGGGATTCCGGAGTTCTACGCTGGAGATTTTCGACGATGGGGGTGGGAGTCCGCAAACCATGACAGCGGCGGGAACCGGCAACTGAGGATTCAGAGGGTATTCACAGACGCAGCAATCGACGTGCGTTGCGCCAAGCCGTCAACAGAACAGAAAGCCCGGCAAACAACGGTTGCGAGAGAGCGCAGGGACATTGGATTCTTTACGGCTTGCGCTATGGGCGATGAAACGCAGGCGAAGCAATTTTCTCATCGAGATCATGCAAAGCAGCGACACGTTCAGCTTCAGGCGCAAAGCTGAGGCTAGCACCCGACATTGCCTGTGGAGCACACTCTTCCAGCCAGGTTGAACCTGGTCGCGCTAAGTTGCCGTGCGTCGGCGCACCAGGTGATAGATGGCCAGCAGTATCACCGCCCCAATGACGGACATAATAAAGCCCGCCGACTGTCCTTCGTGATACCAGCCGACAGCGCGACCGATCCACGTTGCGACAACAGATCCGGCGATGCCAAGAAGTATGGTGATGACGAACCCGCCGGGATCCTTGCCGGGCATTAAGAGCTTGGCGACGGCACCCACGATGAGCCCAATCAATATCACCCAAAGCCAGTGCATACAGGTCCTCCGAGCTTTGATGTGGGAAAGCGCTGTCCGAGATGCGGCGGTAGTATATACGGGTTGGATTGCTTTTTGCCGCTTGCTGCTTGGTGCCGATGACGGGGGGATGACTCACTTCGGCTAATCGTCCTCAACTCCCGCTATTTCCGCGGCTTTCATTGACCTTGTGCTTCCTTCGACGTAAAATCCGCCGCACGTGATCGGGCAAACTATTTCGCACTACCGCGTCTTGGAGAAGCTGGGTGGGGGCGGGATGGGTGTGGTGTACAAGGCCGAGGACACAGAACTCGGCCGGTTCGTCGCCCTGAAGTTTCTCCCGGACGAACTGGCGCGCGATCCCCAGGCACTCGAACGCTTCCGCCGCGAAGCGCGGGCTGCTTCCGCCCTGAACCATCCGAACATCTGCACCATTTACGAGATCGGAAGAAGCGGCGACCAGACCTTTATCGCCATGGAGTACCTGGATGGCGTGACCTTGAAGCACCTGGTCACTGGACACCGCCTCGATCTGGAAACCCTGCTCACTCTTTCGATCGAGGTTGCCGAGGCGCTTGAGGCCGCGCACTCTAAGGGCATTGTTCATCGCGACATAAAGCCCGCCAACATCTTCGTCCTGGAACGGAAACACGCCAAGATTCTTGATTTCGGCTTGGCGAAGCTAGAGGCGCGAAACACGCCGGACGGTGAGACATCGGCGGGAGTCACGGCCGAGAACGGGCCGCACCTGACGAGTCCGGGTACTACCATCGGCACGGTCGCGTACATGTCTCCCGAACAGACGCGGGCGCGAGAACTGGACGCGCGCACGGATCTTTTCTCCTTTGGAGTTGTACTTTACGAGATGGCCACGGGCCAGTTGCCCTTCCAGGGCGAAAGTGCGGCTGTCATTTCCAGCGCCATTCTTGAGCACGACCCAATTCCTGCGACGCGGTTCAACCCGAACGTGCCGACCAAGCTGGAAGACATCATCAACCGCGCGTTGGAGAAAGACCGCGATTTGCGCTTCCAGAGTGCTCGCGACATGAAGGCGGAGCTGCAACGCCTGAAGCGCGACAGCGAGGGGCGGAGGCCGTCGTCGACTGCTTCGGGGGCCAGTCCCGTGGCCCGGGAGATCGGCCTCGAGCCGGCCAGCGCTCTCATTACTCCGCCTCCGGGTTCAGCCCCGGCCGCGGCGACGACTTCGGGTTCGCGCACCGGACCGCAGGTGGCGGCCTCCGCACCAAAGAAGCTCGGAAAATTTGCGATTCCTGCTTTCCTGGTTATCGTGACGTTGGCTGCAGCGGCATGGTATTACCGTGCTCATACCGGCGTTCGCAAACTCACCGACAAGGACACGATTGTCCTCGCCGATTTCGACAACAAGACTGGCGATAGCGCTTTCGACGACACGCTGAAGCAAGCGCTCGCAGCCGAGTTGGGACAGTCGCCGTTTCTCAACATCCTTTCGGATCAGAAAGTCGCGGACACGGTGAAGATGATGGGGCGCCAGCCCAGCGAGCATCTCACGAAAGATGTGGCTCGCGAAATTTGCCAGCGCACTTCCAGCACGGCTATGCTCACCGGTTCAATCGGGCAGGTGGGCAGCCACTACAACCTGGTTCTGAATGCCTTCAACTGCTCGACCGGTGATCTTCTCGCGACCAGCCAAACCGAAGTGAATGACAAAGATCACGTGCTGAGCGGGCTGGGCAAGCTAGGCACCGATATACGCGAAAAGCTGGGCGAATCGCTTGCCACTATCCAGAAATTCGACAAGCCGCTGGAGCAGGCGACGACTCCTTCGTTGGAGGCTCTGAAGGCGTTCAGCGAAGGAGAAAAAATCGCGAAGTCGGGGGGTGATGCTCCGGCGATTCCCTACTACAAGCGTGCCATCGATCTTGATTCCAACTTCGCCAGTGCCTGGGTCAGCTTAGGCGTGCGGTACTCGAACCTGGGAGAAAACGGGTTGTCGAATGACGCCTTTTCCAAGGCGTTCCAATTGCGCGACCACGTCAGTGATCGCGAGCGTTTTCGCATCGAGTCGGCTTATTACATGTTTGTGCTGGGAGACCTGGAGAAAGCTCGCCAGACATTTGACTTGTATTCCCAGGCATACCCCAGGGAATCCCGCCCCTGGCTCAATCGGGGCATTATCTCGATCGCTTTCGGCCGCTACGACGATGCCATTCGGGAAACGCGCGAGGCCGAGCGGATCGATCCCGATACTGCGGTTTCCTACGGAAACCTGGCGGAGGATTATGTTTTTGCCAATCACCTCGACCTGGCAAAAGCCGCGTTCGACGAGGCCTCCTCGCGGAAATTGGTCAGCGGTGACTTGCTGCGTGGCAAGTATGGCCTTGCCTTCTTAGAGAAGGACAGCGCTGGAATGGCACAGCTGCTAGCGCAAGCGCCGCAAATTTCCGCCGCGGAGGACATGCTGCTGTCTACTGCCAGCGACACCGAAGCCTACTACGGTCGCCTTTCGAAAGCCCGCGAGCTGTCGCGGAAGGCAGTGGCGATCGCCCTGCGTGAGGACCGAAAGGAAACTGCTGCCTTATGGCAGTTGAACTTCGCCTGGAACCAAGCGGAGTTTGGGAACCTCGACCAAGCTCGCAGGGATGCCTCATCCGGCCTGGCGCTTGCGTCCACACACGATGTCGAAATCGCGGCTGCGCTGGCGTTTGCTCGAGCCGGCGACCATAGTGCAGCGCAAAAGCTAGCCGATGACCTGGCGAAGCAATATTCGTCGGACACAGAGGTGAACAGTTACTGGGTGCCAACGGCGCGGGCATCGATGGTTTCGCGATCGAAACCGGAGGAGGCGCTCCGCATTCTAGAAGTGACCAGTCCGTTCGAACTTGGGCAGGCACAACCTCAGACCCAGGTGGGGGCGCTCCTTTATCCAGTCTACGTGCGCGCCGAAGCATTGATGGCCGCCCGCCGCCCCGGCGATGCCGCGCGCGAATACCAGAAAATGATCGATGCCCGGACCATCGCATTGAATTGCCCATTGGGTGCACTGGCGCGGCTCGGTCTGGCGCGTGCTTACGCGATGAATGGCGACACTGCTAAAGCCAAGACGAGTTACCAGGAGATTCTTACACTGTGGAAAGATGCCGACCCGGATCTCCCGGTGGTAAAAGCAGCAAGGGCGGAGTCAGCAAAGTTGCAGTAGCGGGATTCGATGCTTTATTGAAGCCGCGCTCCATTGGCGCGCAACTCCTGACTTTGATTCTCGGGTGCAGAACGGGAATAACTGGGAGGAATTGAATTGGATCCGAACGACGAAAACGCGCACTATTTTTATAGTCGAAATCTCATGGCCAGGGGCGTGGCGCGGTACCTGTCCACCTTGAAACATCAGTGGCTCTCTTGTAGCGGTTCGCCTGTACCACCGCGGCTATTCGGATTCAGCATTGAAAGTATTCGGCGCACGAGCGGCTTGTACTCTGCATTCCCACCACTGCTACTGCTAAGTGCAATAATCCCAGTTTTGGTCGATTCGTCAAACTCATACGAAGCTACGTAGCCACGCCTTAATCCACCGTGTCCAAGAACGACGATGTGTCCGTCTTCGTTTCTCACAGCGCTAAATCCAACACCATCGCCGTACAGCAAGTCAGCATCGGAAGCAACGAGTCCCGTGAACGCAGATTCCAGGGCCTCCAGCTTGAGAACAGAATTCGGACCATAACCGAGCTGGAACCGCATGAGCTTGGCTAAGTCTGGCACTGTTGAAAGTAGCCCACCCACGGGTGTCCAGTATCCTTGGTGGCCATTCTGTTGTTGTGGGAAATTGGGATCAATCTCCTCTTTGCCGAGATAGTACCCTTTGGCAACGCGCGGAGCCAGATCAGGCGTTACTAAAAAACTTGTGCCGGTCATACCGAGAGGCTTCAGAATCTCTTCCTGGATATAGTCAAGATAAGATCTGCCTGCCGCCCGCTCCAGCGCGGCACCCAGAATGGAATAACTAATATTCGAGTAGAGCCGGCGAGTACCCGGTTCGTATACGTACGCTGTGTGGGGGAGTGCTGCTAACAGCTGCTTCTGCCAATCGGACGCCGGTCCAATGGCATAAGAGTCTCCGACCGTAGAAGTCGTAGCTTGCAGTCCCGCGCTCATCGTGGCGAGTTGGATGAGTGTTATGGGCGGTGACCACGGATATTTCTTGGGCACCAAGTTGACCTCCGGAAAATATCTCTCGACGGGATCACTGAGATGAACTTTTCCTCGATCGACGAGTTGCAGAAGCATCAGCCCCGTAAAGATTTTCGTCACTGAACCAATCCCGTAGACTGTGGTCTCTGTTGCTGGAATATTGTGCCGTTGATCAATAAAACCGTAGCTCTTCGTCCAGACCAGTCGTCCCTCTTTGATGAGTCCCACAGTCAACGCCCCCGCTTTGTCCTTCGTAAACTCTTGCTTAAACATCTGGTCAATGACTGAGGTTCGAAGGGGATCTGGCAACGGTGGTTTTGATTGGGAATGACTCGGGCGACCGGATGCTGCTGCCAACAACAACAGCAGCAGAAAGCTCCGCGATTGCCACTTGAGCAAATTCATAAAAAGCAGGGCCGTCGGCCAAAAATCACGGTTGGGGTCGGCTAATAAAGTAGTTTACCGTGCGCGAGGCACTGGCAAATCGATGCTGCGATACGATCACTCCGCCAGATGAAAGGAAGGCGGGCACTGCCGGGAGGCAACATACTCGCGCGGGGAATTATGGCTGAGAGCAACTACGCGCTATGCGGCTTTGTTTTTTGTGGCGTGAGAGCGCTTGTGTCTCCGCAGGAATGAGAGGCCGCGCTTGAGTGCGGAACTCAAATCGGTGTTCTCGGTCACGATCTGCACAGGCTCGCCGGCGGATTCGCGTCCCAGCCAGCGGTTGAGATCCGCAGTCGAGGCATAGACGCTGCGGCCTTCCCGGCTGACGGGCATCCCGGATTTGCTCCAGCGTTGAGCGACGGAGGTCGGCTGCCCGAGAAACTCGGCTATCTGTCGCCAGCCCTTCAACCGGTCCGATTCATTCGTCGTTGCTTTTGATTTCCCTCGCAATTTCGGCATGGGGCTTTGTCCGATTCCTAAGCTGTTTGGATGCACGAGAGCGAGCATGCGTACAATCGTCAATGTTTGATCGAGTGTGAGATCGCGTGAGCAAGGGCTGCGGCACGACATTAGCGTGCCGGGCAACCTCTTGCCAGCGGCCCTGCTGTTTCATCCACACGGCGGTAAATCGCAATTGCTCAGTTTTTCCGACCTTGGGCATCTTGCCTCCCCAGACGACAGTCTCACTGCCGGCCAGGATTACGGTGTCGCCGTAAGTCCGCGCATATTCGATACGGCGGTCGTAAGAGGGGATAACGAGAAATCCGGATTGCACCATGCCGAGCACCTGTTGTTTGTTTACGAACTTGTTCAAAGGATTGGTAACAACAAGATCGTCGGACCAGAGGCGCGCCATGGTTTTCGGGTCATTGTGCACGAACGCCTGTACTTCTTCGTCGCTAGCTTGACGCACTTGCTGTTCCGCTTGCGCGTCGGCGGGTGATGGCGATACCTGCGCCAGAGCCGACAACGACAACATGGTCATGATGAGCAAAGGCGTTATCTGCATAGACCCTCCACGTGGGATGAGATTCTACACTCGCGGTGTATTTTTGGCGGCTTCAGTTGCAATACAACGTGTAAAGCGCCAGTGACTTTCTGATTCTGCGTTGTCGGTTGCTGAGCAATGCCTCGCGCGAGGAAGTACAATCTCGCAGTCATGCCGTCGTCAAAGCGCAAGCTCAGGATTGGGATGATTGGGGCCGGGTTCATCGCACGGCTGCATTCCAATGCTTTTCGGCAGGTCGAGCACTTCTTCCCTACTCCGTACGAACTTGAGTTGACAGTCATTTGCGCGCGCAACCAAGCCAGGTTGGAGGCGACCGCGACGCAATGGGGATGGCAGAAAACCGAGAGCGACTGGCACGCGGTGGTGGAGCGCGCGGATGTAGATGTGATCGACATTGCCACTCCGAATAATCTGCACAGTCCTATGGCGATAGCCGCGGCAAAGGCGGGAAAAATTGTGCTGTGCGAGAAACCTCTGGCCACGAATGTGACCGAAGCTGAGGCCATGGTGGAAGCTACCCGGGGAGTGCCGACATTGGTCTGGTTTAATTACCGCCGGGTACCTGCCGTGGTTCTCGCCAAACGCATGATCGAGGAGGGCCGCTTAGGGCAGATTTATCACTATCGCGGGATCTACCTTAACCAGTCTGGGAACGATCCTACGAAGGCGGCAGGTTGGCGGTATCGAAAGAGCGAGGCGGGAACGGGAGCAGCGGGCGACCTGCTTTCACATTCCCTCGATATGGCTGTCTACCTTAATGGGGGTCTGGCTCATCTAAGCGCGATGACTCAAACGTTCGCGCCGGGACGCGATGTAGACGATGCCGTCATGTTGCTGGCGAAGTTCGCGAATGGGAGCGTAGGAACGCTTGAAGCGACTCGGTTCGGTGTAGGACATTACAATAGCAATGCGTTTGAAATCAATGGCAGCCGGGGAATGCTGCGCTTCGATCTGGAGGATATGAACCGGCTAATCTTCTACGATGCCACCGAAGCCGCGCCGTGGCGGGCGCCCAAGTCGATGCTGGTTACAGGGCCGGATCATCCTTACTCCGAGAACTTCTGGAAGCCGGGTCACACGATCGGGTACGAGCACACGTTCATCGCAACTCTGGGGGATTTTCTCGAGGCCTTGTCACGGAATGAGGCGTTCCATCCTAACTTTGAGGATGGGTTGATGATTCAGCGGCTCTTACACAGTGCCGAGACTTCGGCGGCAACAGGATCATGGGTCAGTCCTGAGTAGCTGGTTTTTTCCTTCCTGGCGCATTTGGACGCTTGACATCAATGTACGATTTTCCCCCTCGCTAACCAACCCCTTGTGACTTCGGGCTACATCTAAGTCTCATTGTCGCAAAGGCACTCTTTATGAGAGAAACCCGGAAGCGAAGAAAAGGGTTAGCGAGGAAGGTGTATAAGAAGGTCCACCAGTCGCCCTACGAAGGACGCGAGAAAGCCTCCGCGCGAGCCTTCGTGGAACAGGGCTGGCTATACCTCATCCGGAGCACGGCACGCATTGAAGGGGACGAAGATCGCGAAAGACGTCCCAATTAGGCAACAACCAAAAACGCGGCGACATCGTACATAATCGATGCTTGCGACCTTTCCTAAAACAACCGAACCAGCCCAACAAGTAGAGCTTCTGTGATGACTTCTTCCGGCCCGGACAATCAAGCTGCGGCGGTTCTTCTGGCCGAGGACGAGCCAGGGATTCGGTACACACTTAAGGCTATCCTGGAGCAAGCTGGTTTTGAGGTAGACGCGGTGGGGAACTTCACCGCCGCCAGCGAACGTATTCATCGCGATAAATATGATGCTGTCGTGGCTGACATAGGGCTGGAACGTAAGGATCTAGGCCTGCAGCTGGCCCGCGAAGCCAAGCGGCAGAAGCAAGCGCCGGCTGTCCTAGTGTTCACAGGCGATCCGACGATCGAACAGCTCCGCGCCGCCATGGCCCTGCCGGTCGACTATGTAGCCTTTAAGCCTATGGACCTGGAAGAGATCAAATCTGCTCTCGCCCGCCTCATCGCCCATCGGCGGGATGTACTCTCCTTCGGACTCTCAGCATCGAGGTCTCAGCTTCCAGGCGAAGGAACAAAGTTCTAGACAAGCGCAGCGGAAAATTGGCGGGTGCCGGATCCGCAAGGCTGCGCCTGCCATGTGTATGCGGGAGGGTGACAATGATAAAATGGCGCATTCCTAAGTACCGGCTTCCACGATGATCAAACAACCTTCCATCCTTTTGGTGGATGACGAAATCAGTATTCTGCAAACTCTGCAGATGGTCCTGGAGAACGAAGGTTACCGGGTAGTAACGGCACAGAGCTGCGCGGAAGCACTCGAGGTGCTGGGAAACACGGTGGGCTTTGACGCGGTGATCACTGACCTGAACATGGAACGGGAAGACATTGGGTTGGAGGTAGCGCGGGCGGCTCAGAAGGTAAACCCCAGGCCCGCGGTGATTATCTGTACCGGCTACGCCAGCGTTACGAATTCGCGCCGTGCGCTGGATATTGGGGTAGACTATATGGCGCACAAGCCAATGGAGATACCGGAATTGATTTCCGCGATCCGGCGGCTGGTGACACGACGCGGACCCGCGTGGAGGCGAGCCTGATGGCACGAAAAAGCTCGCACGCATTACCGAAGATGGCGCTGGTCGTGCACCCGGACATGGGTGTGCTCTCGAACTTTCAAGCGGCCTTGGGCGAAAAAGGTTTTGTGACCATCGTCGCGCGCGACCTGCCTACTGCGCTGTTGGCAATTACGCAACATTATTTTGAAGTGGCGGTCGTCTCCTCTCGATTGGCCGAAGGCGGAGACGGGTGGCCGCTGGCGGGCGTGCTCCATTTGGTGTTCCCATCGGCATTTGTGGCAGTAATCGAGCCCAGCGAACCTGATGTCCTGACCTTGCAATCAGCAATCAATTACGGGGTGCGCGAGATCTACCAGCAATCTGCTCCGCCGCACGACATCGTGAGCAGCCTGGTGTCGCAGTTGCAAGGATCCACAAAGAGCGAGACACGCAAGCCGAGCGTGCAGTAAAGCATTCGCGACTGCATCCCTAATCCCCGGAAGAAACTCACATTTAACGCCGAGATGGCCTATACTGCGGGCTTCTGACCTGGCAGCCTGAACGCCAGAGTTCTCTCCTTTGCGCTCATGGCCGCGGTTAAATCCCGGCTGGACTATATAGACTGGATGCGCGGGCTGGCGTGTGTGCTGATGTTCCAGACGCACTGCTACGACGCGTGGCTCGGGCCGGAAGCCCGCAAGAGCACGTTCTTCATGTGGTCGCAGTTGGGCGGAACCCTGCCGGCGCCGCTATTTCTTTTCCTGGCGGGAGTGTCATTTGCCTTGGTGACAGACAAGCTGCGGATGAAGGGATTGCCTCCCGCGCAGATTGCCCGAACGACGATCAAGCGCGGCGCTGAAATCTTCGCCCTCGGGCTTCTGTTCCGACTGCAGGAATTCCTGATTGCGCTGGGGTGGGCGCCGTGGAGCGATTTGCTTCGGGTCGACATCCTGAACACAATCGGCGTTTCCATGATGCTGATGGGCATGATGTGCTGGATAACGCTGGCCGTGAGCCAGGGTTCCAAGATCCGGGCGCGACTGATCGCCGCAGCGGTGACCGTGGCAGCAATTATTTCATTGCTCTGCCCGTTGCTGTGGACAACCTGGCGCTTGCCGGGACTGCCATGGCCGCTAGAGTCGTACATCAACGGCGTGCACAACCTGGGCCAACCGCAACCATGGCTGTTTCCCATCTTCCCCTGGACTGCTTTCGCTTTCGCGGGACTCGCGCTGGGATTCATTATGCTGGCCGACTGGAGCCGACAACAGCCGGGCAAATTGCTGGCGCTTGCGGGCGCTGCAGGAGTGCTGCTGATCGGATTAGCGCGCTGGTTCGATCACAGTTCCTGGCACTGGTACGCAATTTACGATTACTGGCACACCAGCCCGAATTTTTTCCTGATGCGGGCAGGAATGTTGCTGGTGATCGTGCTGGGCGCGTATGCCTGGTGCCGTTGGGGTGCGGGAAGGTGGGGTTTCAGTCCACTCATCCAAATGGGCCAAACGTCGCTGCTGGTTTACTGGCTCCACATCGAGTTTGTGTACGGACGCTTTTCCATTCTGCACAAGAAAAGCCAGAGCATCGCTTCCGCGTCACTGGGCCTTTTGATCATCTTCACGGCGATGCTGCTGGTCTCATTGCTGCGCACAAAATTGAAAGGCATGCAGTGGGGCGTGCAGTTGCAGCCGCAGAAACGCGAGGCGACGCAACCGTCGTAGCTTTTCGCTTGAATCTGCGAGCTGTAGCGCTGCGCGCGCTAAGAATCGGCGTTCCGCATCTGCTTCACCGCACTCTCAACAAGTTGCAGGCCAATGGCCCACTGGCGGCGCGCGGCCATCTCGTCCGCGCCATATCCGAATAGGTAAAATGTGATATAGAAGCCCGCGACTGCTGGGCCGGCAGAATGGTCATAACAGCGCCGCACCAGAAATTCAGCGGCGACCGGGATGTCTGGCACTCGCTTAAGCAACTCGGTGATGCGCTGGGCAACACGCTCGTGGTCAGCAAGGGAAAGCCGCCGCTCCGGACTGGCAAAGAGCAGGTCGACATAGGAAGAGAACTTCCAGGAAAAGCCGAAAATCTCATCTTCGGGACTAAGCTCGCTCGATGTCCAGACATCGCATTTAACGCTCTGCAGGATGCTGGGGGAAGAATTGATAGCGATTAAAAAGGGTCCCAGCTCGGGGACGCGCTCGGCCTCGGTAATCTTCGCCAGCAGCCCGGGATTATGCTTCAGATCGTGGTAGTAAAGACCCTGGCCGGGAGCCGACCAGGGAAAATCGAGGACCTCGTCATCGCGCCCCAATTCAATGGCGAAATCTACCTGCACCGCAACATCATAAACTGCCGCGAGGCCTGTCGCCGGGACTGAGAGTTGAGGCGAATGGAGCGGGCTCCGCATAAATGAAAAGGTGGAGCTCGGCACGCCACCTTTCATCGGGTACAGTGGGCTGCCCTATGCGGCTTTCCCAGCAGCAATGCGGTGAGTAGTCGACGTGTAAACGTTGAAAGTGCGCACCTGGGGCGGCTGGTTGAGAAGGTGCGAGAGCATGTCGGAAATCCTGGAATACTGCTCGCGATGATAACGCTCCGCATCTTCCCGGGTTTTCCAGAGGCTAACCGAGATCACTTGGTCGGGCTCTGTCTCGGAAGTCAGAACCAGTTCGTCAAGAAAGCCGTTCTGTTGTTTGAGAATTGGAAGGACTTTCTCATGGATGGCATTGGCTACTTCGTTCGCTTTTCCGGTCTTGCTGGTGATTTCAACAACGCGTGTGAACATGGGGAAATCTCCTTTCGAGCAGTTGAAGGGTGAAAGGAAAGTCGCCGTCTTTTCGCGACGCAAGTTCTACCGGGTTGGGAACGCCAACACGCTACGCTGGCCGGCAGCGGTCGTCAATGCCACAGGAATGGTGCAAAATCAGACGCCCACGCCGGAAGTTCAGAGCTGATCGAAATACAAATTAGGCTCTGCCGTCGAGACGCAAATGTCCTTTGCGGCGGCGAAAGTTGATCGCTTCGCAGCTTAACGCGCCAACGCCGCCAGTGACTACCGCGCGGGCGCGGGCTGAGGAGCCGGCTGCTGCGCCGTACCGGGATTTCCGAAATTTACCTTGGGCACTTCCCGTGACCCTTCACTGGCCGCAAAGTACGCGTTATTGGGCTGGAATCCTGCAAACTTCGCGAAGAAGTTGTTGGGAAATTGCTGGACGTAGGTGTTGTAGTCCTGCAAAGTCTGGTTATACCGCATGCGCTCCACGGAAATGCGGTTCTCAGTTCCGGCAAGCTCGTCCTGGAGTCGCATAAAGTTTTCATTGGATTTCAATTGCGGATAGTTTTCGGCGATCGCCAACAGGCGTCCAAGGGCGCCGTCGAGTTGCTGGTTGGCAGCGATCTTCGCAGCTGGAGGCGCGGCGGAGAGCAACGTGGAACGTGCCTTCGCGATATCTCCGAATACGGTTTGCTCCTGCTGCGCGTATCCTTTGACTGTTTCCACCAGGTTAGGAATGAGATCGGCGCGGCGTTGCAGCACAATATCGACCTGCGACCAGGCAGCTTTCACGCCCTCATTCTTCGCGACCAGCGTGTTGCGCACGCTCACGTACTGTCCAAAGGCGAATAATGCAATTAATACGAGAACCACAATCACGATCAATACTTTGCTCATCGTGTTCTCCTATGCAGATCATATCGTGAGCGGACTCCGTTAGCCCACGGCTACGCGCCTAACTAGCCGAATCCAGGCTTAGATCAACGGCAGCAGTTACGTGCTCAACGGCCGCCAGATAGCGGGCAGCAATATCGCGGACATTCTGCGTCTTGGCCTGCCGCTTGTGCTCGCGAATATCGAGCACTTGCTGGAAAACTTCAGGATCGAAGCGGAAGCGATCGGCGAGAATGCTGATGCTGTCGCGCTTGCTGTCAGGTGCGCGCTCTCCAGTGGCAATCAAGGCGTGGCGAAACAGGGTAGCAAACGAAGGCAGAGCGCGGGTCAGAATCTGCCAAAGCTGGTCTTCCTTGCCACCGGCCAGGATCAAACTCTGCCGGAGCAAGATGAGCTTTTCGCGCAGCTCATATTCCACCTGCGCGCGGTGAAAGTCGAGAGGAATGTGCAGGGGTTGCAGGACATCGTCGCCAAACAAGACGTTGTAATGGGCACGCATATCCGTGAATTCGATAGAAAAGACGTCCGCTGATCGTTCCAGTTCTTCGCGGGTCATGATGAGAGGCGGGCGCTGCTTCTGCTTGTGCCACCAGGCCACAGCAGGAGCGATCTGCTCGAGAGCTGCGAATGATGAAGCGCGAAGAACACAGAGCAGGTTCAGGTCCGAATATTGGGGATCGAAATCGCCGGTCACGGCCGAGCCGTAAAGGATGACGCTCTGAAGGTTGGTTGCAGCGGCATCGCGCAGACGCCGGACGAGTTCGTCGAGCTTGTCTCGTGGAATGATTTTGCTTTCCGCCATAGTATGCCGGCTTTCTTAACGTTAGTCACGTCTCAGCTGTAAGCTTCCTTCCAGCTTGCGGCGATCGATCACCAACTGCCCCCGGCGCCGCCGCCTCCGGTACTTCCGCCGCCAAAGCCTCCGAATCCACCGCCGCCCCCGCCAAAACCACCGCCACCCCAACTACCACCACGGGAGGAACCTCCGCCCCTCCCTCCGCCAAAGAGCAACCACCAGAAAAGAACTTTGCGCAGAGGGGTAGCAAGGACAATGAGAATGATAACGATCCAGAAGATGATTGTGCCCAGCGAAACCGGGGTGTCCTGCGGGCGCTCCTGCGGTGTTGAAGGCCGGGCTTCCATTCCGGTAAGCGAGATGCCCGCGTCTTGCGCAATGGTGTCGGCCACCCGCATGGTCATCAACTTTACGGCGGAATCGTAGTCTCCCGTCTTCAGGTAAGGGACGGCTTCGCGCCCGAACCCGCCGACTTTGCCGTCGGGCAGGATGGACTCGAGGCCGTATCCGACTGTGATCCAGTACTTGCGATCCTCTTTGGCCAGCAGGATGAGAACGCCCCGATCTTTACCTTTTTGCCCGATGCCCCACTTCTGGTAGAGCTTCACTGAGTCGTCGAAAACGTCTCCGCCATCGAGCGAATTGATGCTTACCACGGCCACTTGTGCTTGCGCTTTGTGATCCAGTTGATCGCAGATGTTGGTGAGTTGCGCGACAGTGTCGGGTGAGAGAATATGCGCGAAGTCGTTGACGTAGCCGGTCGCATTGAGCTGCGAAACCGGCTCGGCGCGAAGAGAAAAGGCAAAAACAAGAACGATGAGCGCGATTTGCGTGCCCTTTCGCACGCCTCGATTGTACAGGAGAGAAAATTCAGAGCGCGGTGACGGGCCTGCGCGAGAGTTTATCCCGCATATGAGAGCGCTGAAACTCAAGGCAGAAACGATGTGAGGAAATGGATAACCTGGTTTTCTGCCCAGTGTCCGTCATTGCCGTCACGCTGGCCGATAAACGAGCAATGGCCTCCGTCTTCGGTTTCGACGAAGCGGATATTGGGGTTGCATAACATTTTTCTGCGGGTTTCGGGAAGCACACGAATAAAAGGATCGTTGGCCGCGTGCACGATCAAAGTGGGGACGGCAATCTGGTGAATGACATTGGATGCCGCGGCCCGGGCGTAATAATCGTCGGCCCCGAGAAAATTGCAGTAGTACGCGGTCACCTGGTCATCAAATTGGCGGAGGCTGGTCAGCCCGCGTGCGCGTCTGGGATCGAATTGTCCGGGGAAGAAGCGCGCTTTGGCGCGCAATCGGCGGCGGAGTTTCCATAGGAAATAGAGTTCGTACAACCGATTTCCCGGCTCGTGCAGGGCGTCGGCTGAAGCCGCCAAATCCATCGCCGGGCAGACCGTTGCAACACATCTCAATTCGGAAGGCGGCTCCCTGCCCCACTCGCCGGCTGTTTTCAGGACCAGGTTTCCGCCCATGGAAAAGCCAACCAGAGCGAGACTAGTGATCCCGTCCACCTCGATCAGGTTTTCGGTGACCTTGGCTACATCGCCCGAGCGGCCGGAGTGATACAGAGTGGGAGCCAGCCGGTCCGTGCCTCCGCAGTTGCGCTGATTCATGCGCACGACATTCATGCCTGCGGAAAACGCCTTCTGGGTAAGGCCCTTCACGTAACCGGAATCGCTGGAGCCCTCGAGTCCGTGCAGAATAAGAACGGTCAGGGCATGGGAGCGGTCCTGCTGCCAATGGCAGTGACATAATGTCTGAATGCCAGGCTCGACCTCGACCAGACGCTGCTCTCCAGGAGGCAAAGCAAAGCGGCGCAGAAGGAAAAATGCGGCGAGAGTTTGCCGATGACCTCCTCTAAGGCCACGGCGAGGGCGAAAAACGACCTGTCCTTCAGGGAATTGCGAAACGTCCACGTTTTGATTTTAATAGAATCACAGCAGCACGCAGGCGCAGGAGCGCCGCGCGAAAAAGGGAGAGGAAGTCATGCCGATATTCGAATACGTCTGCAAGGAATGCGATCACGAGTTTGAAGCGCTGGTCTTCGGGAAGGACAAAGCCGAGTGCCCGAAGTGTCACAGCAAGAAGCTAGCGCCACAGCTATCGGTGTTCGCAGTGGCGGCGAAGGGAGTGTCGTCCAGTTCGTCGGCCCCTGCCGGCGCATGTGGTTCCTGCGGCGACCCCCGCGGGCCGGGCGCTTGCTCCCTGGGAGATATGGATTAGCTGGATTCTGAATCTCAGGCAGCCAGGGGGTCCCAGCGTGCGGCCATGCAACCGTCGGGCAAGACGGTCGACACATAGTGAATCACCAGTCGCGTGCCGTCTCGGCGACGCAGCACAAACTCTCCTTCGAGATGTCCCCGCTCGCGATAGCGGTGGAACAAGCGGGGAACTTGCTCGCGAATTTCGGGGGCAGTGATCTCATCGATAGTTTTGCCGAGCAATTCGGAACGACTGTAGCCCAGCAACTCACAAACGCCATCGGTGACCTCCACGTAGCGACGGTCAGCGTCGACGAAAACCACGAATTTCCCCGCCAGTTCGGGGTGGGCGTGCACCGGCATCTGCAAAGCTCGCATCAGGGCGTTCAAAAGTAATATCGGCGACTGGCCCTTCTCCACGAAAGCGTCGATGTTCGCTTTTACATCGTCAGGAGCAGTCGGGTGGGCGGTGAGCAAGATAATTGGAATATGGGAACGTAGCCGCTTAATTTCCGCAGCAACGATAGCGCCGTTAATTTTCGGCATGGAGTAGTCGAGGACCACCGCATTAATGGGATTGCTGCGGAACATTTCCAGTCCTTGTTGGCCGTTAGTGGCGGTCAGCACACGAAACCCTTCGCTTTCCAACAGCATTTTACGGATGCGCAGCCCGAGTTCCTCGTCATCAATACAAAGGATCGTATGACTCGCTGCCATGTCGATGCCACCATGTGGATGCGCTCTCGTTCTACAAGGCTGCCCGGCCGGAGGCGGAGAGGTACGGAGGCGATGTCGACCGACGAGGTAAGCTGCAATGGAATTTACCACACAACGTGTTTCCCGCGACACGGGCCGCAAGGCACGGCATGTAAACTGTTCCCATGCACGTGAAGATTCTCGGGTCGGCTGCCGGCGGGGGATTTCCACAGTGGAATTGCGGATGCCGGAACTGCCGTTCGGTACGCGCGGGCAATTTTCCAGGGAAAGCGCGAACCCAGGCGCAACTGGCGGTCAGCGCGGACGGAACCTCTTGGTTCCTGCTGGGAGCTTCCCCAGATCTCGGGCGCCAGATCGAGAATACGGCTGAATTGCAGCCGGGGGATGGGGTGCGCCATTCGCCTATTTCGGGAGCGGTGCTGGCGAGCGCCGACCTCGACCACGTCCTCGGACTGCTGTTGCTGCGGGAACTGCAGCCCTTGCAGGTATACGCGACACCTTCCGTCCTCAACATATTGCGAGAACACAACAGCATGTTTCGCATGCTGAACCGGGTTCCGAACCAAGTCGTTTACAATTCCATTCAGCCGGGAAAAAGTTTCTCACTCGGCACTCCCAGCGGCGAAGACTCGGGTCTCAAATGCACGGGGTTGAGCCTGGGCACACGTTACCCGTCATACGTTGTAGGGGACGCGAATCTGGTTCCGAGCGAGGCCCTGCTGGGGCTTGTGCTGGAATCACACTCCGGCGGGAAATTGGTCTACGCGCCGGCGGTGCCTGAACTCACCGAGTCGCTGCTGGCACAATTGGAAGCGGCGAATGTGATCCTGCTCGATGGAACTTTCTGGTCAGAAGATGAGTTGATTCGGGTGCAGGGCAGCGGTCAGAGCGCCAAGGAAATGGGGCACGTGCCGGTCGGAGCCCCGGAGGGCAGTTTGCACGCACTGCGCAAGCTGAGGCGACCGCGTAAAATCTATATTCATGTTAACAACACCAATCCCATGCTGGACGAGTCGGGGCCTGAGTTCGGCGCGGTCCGCGAAGCGGGGTGGGAGATCGCGGAGGACGGATGGCAACTCACACTGTAGCTGCAGGTGATTCTCCGCTGCTTTCATATGAAGAACTGCGGGCGAGCCTGCGCAAGGTAGGTGAAGAACGTTACCACCACCAGCACCCATTTCACCAACTGATGCATCGCGGCGAGTTGACGCGGGGCCAACTACAGGCGTGGGCGCTCAACCGCTATTACTACCAGAGCCGGATTCCCATCAAAGACGCCATCATCCTCTCGCGCAGTGAAGATGCTGGGTTCCGTAGAGCATGGCGCAAAAGGGTGGTCGATCATGACGGAGATGCGAAGTCCGACGGCGGCATCAAGCGATGGCTTAAGCTAGCTGAAGTCACAGGGCTGGACACGGACCGGGTAGCTCGGGGAGAAGAAGTGCTTCCGGCAACGCGGTATGCGGTTAACGAATATCTGAACCTGGTGCGCAACCGTACCCTGCTCGAAGCCGTCGCATCATCGCTGACCGAGTTGTTTTCGCGCGATCTGATTGCTCTTCGCATGGAGCGCATGCGAGAGCATTATCCGTGGCTTTCCGGAGGTCTTGATTATTTCGAGGCGCGTCTTTACCAAGCACCGGAGGACGCGCAATTCGCGATCAATTACGTGTATGAGAACGCGCGCAGCCGGAGCGAGCAGGAACTCGTCATCCAGGCATTGCGGGACAAGTGCGACATCTTGTGGGCACAATTGGACGCGCTCTATTTTTCCTATGTGCAGCCAGGCTGGCCACCACCGGGCGCGTTCCGCATTAGGGAGACGTAGTTCGATGGCGCTTCCCGCAGATCACAGCCAGCCGCAACTGGCTAAAGGTTGCCGATGGGGGGAGGAGGGAGCCGACGACACCATTCTCTTCCCCGAGGGCGTCATCAAAGTGCAAGGCACGGGTAAGCACATTCTGGAACGCTGCGACGGACAAAACACGTTTGCGGACATTGTCGATGAATTGCAGAAGCATTACAGCAATTCGGATCCGGCCAAGATTCGTGACGATGTAGGAAAATTCCTGGAAGCGCTGCAGCAGAAACGGATTGTAGATTATTGATGTTGCCCAACCCACTGGCGCTGATCGCCGAGATTACGCATCGCTGTCCCCTGCACTGCGTGTACTGTTCCAATCCGCTGGAAATGGCGGCAGCCGGCAGCGAACTCGCGACGGAAGACTGGATACGCGTGTTCCGCGAGGCGGCGGCACTTGGCATATTGCACCTGCACCTTACCGGTGGCGAACCGCTGGCGCGGGCGGATCTCGCATTGCTCATTGCAGCGGCGCATGGCGCGGGACTCTACACCAACCTCATCACGTCTGGCATCGGCGTCTCCGAAACACGGCTGGCTGAACTGGTGAGGGCGGGACTCGACCACATCCAACTAAGCTTTCAGGATTCGCGAGAGGATGCCGCCAACTGGATTGCCGGCACGCGAGCGCAAGGCCACAAATTGGAGCTGGCACGTTGGATTCGAAAGCATCCGATTGCATTTACCGTGAATCTGGTAGTGCACCGGCAAAACCTCGACCATCTTGCGGAGATGATTTCATTCATCGAGCAACTGGGACCCGACCGCATGGAGATTGCTCATGCTCAATACTACGGCTGGGCCTTGAAAAATCGCGCCGCGCTCATTCCCACGCGCAAACAGTTGGACAAAGCCATCCAGGTCGTGGCGGAGGCGGAGAAACGGCTGGCGGGGAAGATTCGCATCGACTCGGTGGTTCCGGACTATTACGCAAAATATCCCAAGGCCTGCATGGGAGGATGGGGCAGACGATTGATGTTGATCGATCCCACCGGGAAAGCACTTCCCTGCCATGCGGCCGGCGTAATTCCCGGGATCAGCTTCGAAAACGTGTGTGACCGGTCACTGGGGCAGATCTGGCGCGAGTCACCGGCCTTTCAGCGTTTCCGCGGCGAGGAATGGATGCCGGAGCCATGCCGTGGTTGCGAGCGCCGCAGCGAAGACTTCGGGGGGTGCCGCTGCCAGGCGTTGCTACTGGCTGGAGATGCAAGTGCCACCGATCCGGCCTGCTCGCTAGCTGCCAGTCACTCTATTATCGAAGCGGTCCTGGCCGAAGTGAATGCCAACCACCACGAGATGGCAACACCGGTTCGGAGCTCGTCCTTACGAATATTGCAGCAGGAAGTTGGCGATCTCTGGGTCTACCGTCCAAATCCAGAATAGTCCTTTAGAAGTGCTCTTGCGCGGATATTTCGAAAATCGGGTTCTACTTAAAATCTACTTTGTCAAAGCCCAGGCTGGTCATCATGCTGCTCATCGTGGAACGCGCGTTCTGCTGAGCAGTTTGCAGGATACCGTCTTCCAGCGCCGCCTGGCGCAATTGCCGCTCAGCTTCCTGCCTGACCCTAGTTTCTAGATCCGGGTCGGCCGGTACCAGCAGCCCGGTTTGACGCGAATACACCCGGGTTTTCTGGTTATCGAGGGTTACCGTGAATATTTGCGCTTCGGGAAGTTTCAAGGCAATGTCCTTACGATGCAGGGCGACGTCCGAGGAACGAATTGCCTCGAAGTCGATGCCCGCCACAACTTGCCCGTGCACTAGCAAAAGGATCTTGTCGCCCGCCAGGAAGTCGGGAAGCACGGCATTCTCACGCTGTCCGCTGATCACTTTGTCCATGGTGTAGACCACAGTCTCCAAACGCCGGAGCTGCTGTATGCGATTGACGACCGTAGGCTGACTGACATCCACGCGCATGCTTCGTCCGGAGACGTATGACCAGAAGCCTCGCCAGGGATTTGGACTCGACTGTCCCAGCAGTAGGATGATGAAAGCACCGCAGATCACGCCCGCGACTAAAGAGGTTGCACTTATCCAGCGCTGCTTACGCCGCAGTTCCTGGGGGTCGATGGCGGGTGGGCTGGAGGGAGACATGAAATACGGTGCTCGGGTTACTGGATGCCTGCACGGGAATAAGCGGCGAAATGTAAAACCGCCAGCGCGGGTCGAGCGATAAAGAACAGTGGCGATGGCGGTTGGGCAAGTCACAACTGAGATGAGGCTACGATTTCTTCTGCTGTCGCAACTTCGCCCAGCGCGCTCTTTGGGCCTCGGCGATCCTGCGACGTCCTGCCGCCGAAATCTTGCGCCTGGGGCGTGCCATACCCACGCTGCTCGGACCACGACCGACAGAGCGAGTACCGCCGTTTAATCCGCGGAGTGCGGAGAGAGCAGCATTGAGCTGACTTAGTTGTTGCTCAGCCTGCTTTCTTTGTCGCTCCAGTTGTGTAATTACTGAATTCATATTTGCCATGAGTAACCCCCTCCGCGTTTGATTGTAACAAAGGAAAAGAATCGCCATGGTGAGTACGATGAAATTCTCCCAAGTTGTGCACGGTTGCGTGTGAGAATGGTCCCGTATCGACTTTGATGAATCGGGCGTCCAGTCCCACTTTTATGTGCAGTTTTTGTACTCTAGGCATCACAGAATCTAAAGGAGTAGCCAGTGAGCAGCCTGCAACGATATTCATCCTTTCTAAGTTTCTGGACTTTGGCAGTTATGCTGCTATCAGGCTCAAGCCCTGGTGCGAAGCGACCCAAAACATTGCAAATTTATGCAATCGACGTTGAAGGTGGCCAGGCAACTTTGATCGTCAGCCCTTCGGGACAATCGCTTCTTGTGGACACCGGGTGGCCCGGTTTCAATGGGAGGGACGCAGCCCGCATCGTCGCGGCGGGAAAAGCGGCTGGCATCCAGCAGATTGACTACGTGGTCATCACCCATTATCACCGTGATCATGTGGGAGGAACTCCGCAACTCGCCGATCGCATGCCGATTAAAGTATTTATGGATCATGGGCCTAACCAGGAGGATTCCGAGGTCACGCGCGAAGACTATGCCGCGTATCAGAAACTTCTCAACACATCAAACCATGTAGTCCTAAGGCCGGGAGACGGCGTTCCGCTGAAAGATGCGACGGTACGAGTCCTGACCGCTGCCGGTGAGCGCTTGCCAGATCCACTGCCGGCCGCCGGCACCGCGAATCCGTACTGCTCATCCGAACCCGAGACGCCGGTGGACAACAGTGAGAACGCCCGCTCGGTGGGATTGCTGGTGACCTACGGAAAGTTTCGTTTCCTTGATCTGGGTGATCTTACCAAACGAAAAGAACTGGAGATGGCATGTCCTAACAACATGCTGGGCACAATTGATCTTTTCCTCGTAAGCCACCACGGCTCTGACCAGTCTAATACGAAAGCGCTCGTTTACGCGCTGCATCCGACCGCAGCGATCATCGACAATGGAGCACACAAGGGCGGCAGTGCGGCAGTCTGGGACATTGTGCATGCTTCTCCGGGATTACAGGACCTATGGCAACTGCACTATGCGGTGGATGCGGGGCCAGCGCACAACTCTCCGGAAGAGCTGATTGCGAATCCGGAAGAAAACTGTCAGGGCAAGTACATCAGAGTAACTGCGCAGTCGAATGGGACATTTACCGTGCTTAATTCGCAGAACGGCTTCCACAAGACCTACCATAAGTAGAACAATGTTCAGTCAGCATTATGGTATGCGAAATGCGCTTCGCCAAAGTAGCGAGGGAACTTGATTGTAGTCATTATGGGAGTGGCGGGGTCAGGGAAAACTACTATCGGCAGTCTTCTGGCGAAGGAAATGGACTGGAGTTTCGCTGATGCAGACGATTTCCATCCTGCCGCCAACGTTGAAAAGATCAGTAGAGGGATCGCTCTTGATGATACCGACCGGGCTCCCTGGCTCGCAGCTATTCGCAATAATGTCCTCGGCTGGATTGCTGAACACCAGAACATCGTACTGGCATGCTCTGCCCTCAAGGAAGCTTATCGTCAACAGCTTTCGGTGAGCAGCGAGGTTAAATTCGTGTACCTGCAAGGAACTTATCCAGTGATTTACCAGAGATTACACAATCGACACGGTCACTTTGCCACCGAGCAGATTCTTGCCAGCCAGTTTGCCGCGCTCGAGGAGCCCACAGATGCGACCACCGTGGATGTCAGCGGGACGCCGGAGCAGATTGTTGGTGAAATTCGACGCCGCCTCGGCCTTCGATAAAGTTCGCCGGCTACTTTGAATCGTTCCAATTCTCGCGTATTCTCAAACCTCCTTTGGATACCGCCTATGACTCCGGCATGGAGCGCACAGTCATTGCGAAGCTTACTGCGCGCCTGATTCCCTTCCTGTTTCTTCTGTACATCGTCGCTTACCTGGACCGGATTAATGTCGGATTCGCCGCGTTACAGATGAAAGAACAGCTTGGGTTTAATGATGCGGTGTATGGACTTGGTGCGGGTATGTTCTTTGCCGGCTATTTCTGTTTCCAGGTTCCGAGCAACCTGATCCTACAAAAAGTAGGGGCGAGGCGGTGGATCGCCGCGTTAATGATTGCCTGGGGCGTGATCTCGTCCTGCATGGTGTTCGTAAGCGGAGCGAAGAGCTTTTATGCGCTGCGTTTCTTGCTCGGGTTGGCAGAAGCAGGCTTTTTTCCGGGCGTGATTCTGTATCTGAAGACGTGGTTCCCAGCGGCGGCACGAGCACGCACCGTAGCCCGGTTTATGACCGCGGCTCCCCTGTCGGGCGTGGTGGGAGGCCCAATCTCAGGGGCGCTCCTGAGCATGCAACACACGGCGGGATTGGCGGGCTGGCAGTGGCTGTTTCTCATGGAAGGAGCTCCCGCAGTGGTGTTAGGGCTGGTGGTTTCCTATTATTTGACTGACTTGCCGGCAGACGCGGTGTGGCTGAGTTCGGAGCAAAGGCTATGGCTCTCGGATGTCATGAATCGCGAGCGCGACAATGCTGCGCCATCCAGTGAAGAGAGAACTTTTTCGGCGTTCACCGATGTCCGCATCTGGGTCCTATGCCTGGTGTATTTCGGCCTGAACACATGTTCGTACGGAATCAGCTTGTGGCTACCAACCCTGATTCACAGCCGGTCAGGCGTGAATAATCTTGTCATAGGCTTGCTCTCAAGCATTCCGTATATCGCGGCAGCGATCATCATGGTTGGCGTTGGCTTGCATTCGGATAAGACGGGTGAGCGGCGCTGGCATGTGGCGGTGTCGGCATTCGCAGGATCTGCGGCGCTGCTGGCGACGAGCGGTTCTGTTTCCATTGTGCTGACGGTCCTTACGATGAGCCTGGCGGTTGCGGGAGTGTTCTCGATGATGGGACCGTTCTGGGCCATGCCAACTAGCTTTCTAAGCGGCGCGGGTGCGGCCGCGGGCATTGCACTGATCAATTCGATCGGCAATCTCGGCGGCTTCTTCGGTCCGTACGCCCTGGGATGGGTGCGCAACGCTACCGGCACATTTCGAGGTGGGCTGCTGGTGCTGGGCGCGTCGTTAGCCGTCAGCGGAGCACTGGCATTGGCGATCAGATCTGGGCGGAAGCAGGCGCCAGAATAGCGATTGCGGGCTCAAGGCAGCGCTTACGCGCCGCACCCCGTGCAGTAAATCACCAGGCGCGGCACGCTTGCACTGTTCGCTCCACCGCGAACTCAGGCTCCGCTGCCGGAGTGCATGACACGGAAGGTGCTGCCGCCATTAGCCCAAACGCGCACCAGTGCGTCTTCGCCTTTCGGAACGTTCGACAGTTCCTTCTGCACGTCCGATGCGCTCTGTACATCGTGACGGTTGACTCCCACGATCACCTGGCCGGGAGCCAGTCCGGCGTCATCAGCAGGACTTCCAGGCTGTACGCGCTCCACCACGGCACCTTGCACATCGCGAGGCGCCTGGATCTGCTCCCGGATATCAGGAGTCAAATCGGCCAGGCCCAAGCCCCATCGTGCTTTGCCGTGCTCGTTGCTGGCGCTCACAGCTTCTTTGTCACGGCCGCCCATAGCGTCCAGCCTCAGCGGCAGAGTCATGCTCTTGCCGTCGCGAATAATGCCCAGCTTGATGCTTGTACCGGGAGATTTCTGTCCAACTTCCACTTGCAGTGCACCGGAGTCGGTGACCTCGTGACCATCTAGCTGGGTGATCACATCGCCGACCTTCACGCCTGCTTTGGCCGCGGGTGAGTCAGGTTCGACTTGGGTTACAACGGCGCCGGTGTTGGTCTTCATGTCGAAGAACTTTGAGTTTTCCGGAGTCACATCGGTAATGCCTATCCCCATGTAACCGTGCGTCACCTTGCCGTACTTGACCAGTGAGTCGACCGTGGGCCGCACAATCTGGGTAGGTATCGCAAATCCCATGCCGGAGAAACTGCCTGATCCCGAGATCAGGAAGGTATTGATGCCGACCACTTCACCGTGGGCATTGACCAGCGGTCCACCGGAGTTGCCGGGGTTGATGGCAGCGTCGGTCTGGATAAACTCTCCCGGCTTGCGCGGATCATCGGTGTACGGATTCGAGCGGTTGAGGGCGCTTACGATGCCGCGCGTGACCGTAAAGCGGAATCCGAACGGGTTTCCGAACGCCAACACGGTTTGCCCCGGGTGTAGCTTGGTTGAATCCCCGAGCGGCACATTTGGCAGATTCGTTCCGTCTATCTTGAGTACAGCCAAGTCGGTGAGGGGATCTGTGCCGACCAGCTTCGCCTTCAGGATACGGCGGTCACTCATAGTTACGCGAATGTCGACCGCGCCGTCGACGACGTGGTTGTTGGTCACGATGTAGCCGTCAGGCGAGATGATGACGCCGCTGCCGATGCCGTGTTCAATTTGCGGTTGCTGCTGACGGAACTGGCGGCCGAAGCCGGGTCCGAACTGGCCGAAAAACCGCTGCAGGTCGTCCAAATCGGCACCGTCAGCGATCTGGGTTTTAGTTTTCGAGGTCACGGCCACGTTCACGATGGCTGGCGTGACTCTAGCCGCCAGGGTTTCCATGGCATGATCGAGTGAAAGCAAGGCTCCCACACTATTGTCGTCGAGCGCCGAGACACTCGACATCGGCGCCCCCACGGCCGCCCTGGCCGCCACCGGTTTGACAATCTCGTAGGTTCCTACAGACATTGCCAAGGCAATGGCCAGCACCGGGGCGACGAGATGCCGGGTGCCGAACTTTTGCTGCATTTTGACGATCCAACTCTTCATTGGCTTATCTCCTTCTTTGCAACTAATTCTTTAGTTGATTACGACAAAAAATTTTCCATTGCTAAGTTGATTTCGAAACTGCTGCGGGCTGATTCGCAATCTTGTCGTCCGGGTGAAACACGGTGAGGCGATAGACGCTGATCTGCCAGAACATCGATCCCGTGGAATCCAGTTGCCGGCCTTCCATGACGACAAGCACTGCAACAGGAGCCAGGTTGTGCATGATTCGCAAGTTTGCCCGCTGTACATTCGCTTTGTGGACATTTTCAAAGTTGTGAGAACGGACATTTGTAAACGTTGGGGCCGGGTGAGCGGCTTTCGCAGCGCATCCTGCCCGCATTGACTTCTGTCGCTGCACAGTAGGCATAGACGTGAGCTTAGTGGGAACTACCTGCGCGAAGCGTCCGGGATCCCGATAGCTCTGCGCAAGGTTGCTCGCCGGTAAATTCGGCGTCGAAACCGCTTGTCTCGGGTTTTGAAACCCGATCAGCGCGGGAACGTGATGCACTCCGATTCCGCAACTCACAAGAACAGCGCCCAAAGTAGCGACGACAGGCGTCGCAACCCGGGTGCCGGTAGTCTTGCGCGCATCGAGAATTCTCGCAACCCGTGCGGCAGTCTGGCTCAGACGGGATACAGCGGCATGCGCCAGCGCGACGCCACGGCGCAAAAACCCCTTCTCCGCGAGACTCACCAGGCACTCCGCGTATGCCCTGGGATTCTCGGTCCCGGCCAAAACGTGCTCGTCACACGCCATCTCGCGCTCGAGCGCCAAGTGCTTCTCAACCCACCAAACCGCAGGGTGGAAGAAAAACAGCGCACCCAAAATCTTCTGCACCAGGTTGCTCCAATCGTCCCAGCGACGGAGGTGAGCAAATTCGTGCATCAGCACAGCTCTTAGTTCCGCCTGTGACAGTTCGCGAACCGTCCACCCGGGAAGGACAATTGCCGGATTCCAGAAACCGAGCGCGGTCGGCACGTGCACACGATCCGAGGTGCAGAGTTGAAAATCTCGTTCTGCCTGGAAGCGTTTGACCAAATCGTGCAGAGAGGGATGCAACTCGTCGGGCTGCAACGGGCGACCACTCCGACGAAGACCATGCAATCGCCATAGTCCCATGGCCAGGCGCACGAAACCACCAACCGCGATTACGGCCCACAGTACGAATAAACCCAACGCCCATGAACCCGGTAAGGTTAGTGCTGCGCCCGGAGCGGACGATCCATGAGCACTTGTGCCTTGGAACACAGGCAGGGCTACGATGCCAAGTAGGGCTACAAACCATACGACAAAGCGGGTGCCAGAGTTTTGCCTTCCCACAACCCGCAGCAGGATCCAAGCCAGGCAGGCAATCGTTACCCCCTCCGCAATGCCGTTCAGCATGCGCGCGGTTGAGGCTTGTGCTATGTCGTTCACTTGCAGGATGTTCCCGGCTAGCACGCTACTTGCTCTCCTCCAGCATCTTGCGGAGACGCGTCAACTCTTCAGAATCAATGGAGTTGTCCTGCAATACATTCAGCACGAGTTGCTCATGGGAATTGGCGAAAAATCGGCTCACCAGTCGCCTTACCTCTGACTGGGTTGCTTCCTTGCGGTCAACCACGGGCATGTAAACGTGCGCACGACCGTCCTTGACATGCTTCACGTATCCTTTTTGCTCGAGGATGCGAATGGTGGTGAGCACGGAGTTGTAGGCCAACGCCGGCTTTCCCTGAAGGCCGTCGAGAACCTGCTGGACAGTAGAGGGCCCGCGTTGCCACAGGATATCCATAAGCCTGAGTTCAGCCTCGGTGAGCGTAAGCGACCTCTGGGGCGGCACTTCTGCAAGCCTCCTGCTTATTTAATTAGACGGAAAAGGCAATCGAACGTCAACTAATTATTTAGTTGTATCTTGCCACCCACAAGTTGCCAAACGGCGCGGATTACACGAGGGAAATCAGGCGAGCTGACGGTTTACAGGCAAGGAGGGTTGCAATTGAGCGGTAAAACGGTGTGGGAGGGTTTCACCGGAGGGTAGCGCTTCCCATTCGGCAATCACTTTCTGCACTGCGGTGAGAAGCTGACTCTTCTTGTTCGGATCCTGTTCGGCAAATGCTGCCCGGTAGAGCTGACCGAAGTCGCGATATTGGTTAGACATGAACACCCCTCGAAAAGGAAAGCGGCGCTTCCTACTGACCTTGTCTACAGCACAGACGGTTCCCGCTTCGGAGACTTTTGCAGTATCTCGCGTGCTTTTCTTTCAATCAATCAGGTTTTTGCTGTATTGAACTTTCGGTCACCGTAACCGTTATCTGCCGCTCTCGGCAAGGAGCTGTGCCAGGTACTGGTGCCAAATGGCGGGCAGGGTGTGGGTACCGTGACCACGGGTTTGATCGGTGATCGGCAACAAAACAAAGCGCCCGCGTTTCACATTCTTGATCTCCCGCTCAGCGATTCCAAGTTCTGGGGGATTAATCATGTCGTCCGCTGAGTTCACGAACATAACAGGAACCTTGATGGTTTCAAGGGCAGGGGAAGGATCATAGTTTCGGGAGGCGTCGAAGGCATAAAGCACGTCGTTTGCGTCGTAATGCTCCAGCGCCGTCTTCTCGGTTTTTTCCAGGTACGCGTCCGCCTCATCACGCGTGGGATAAAGCTTCTGCATCTGTAATGGGCTGCTTCCCATGATCATGATAATGTGAACGGCCTCCACGAGGCCATGTGGCTGCTGCTTGTAGTCGCCATTCATCCATTCAAGATCGGCGCGGATTGCATCTATGATCATCTTGCGCATCATGCGGTTGCGGCCTGCGATCTGCACAGGAAGGCAAGCCAGAGGCATAGCCGCGTCCACGAAGTCGGGATACGTTTCCGTCCAGAGCCAAGAGTGCATGCACCCCATCGACGTACCCATGAGCAGACGGAGGTGATTAACCTTCAGGGCCCCTGTGAGCAGTAGGTGTTGCGCTTCGATCATGTCCTGGTAGTCGTAGTGGGGGAAATGGGCGCGGAGACCGTCACTCGGTTTGCTGGACTGGCCATGGCCAATAGAGTCGGGAAGGATGATGAAATACCGATTGATATCCAACAACTGTCCGGGTCCAAAAAGGGCGCCGGCGAAGCGTTCGCCGACGAATTGCTGTCCGGACCCGGTGGTTCCATGCAGGACCATGACCGCATTGGTGATATTCCCCTTGGCGTCGGTCAGGGGCTTGCCGTAGGTCGCGTAATGAAGCTTCAACTCGGGAAGCACTTCACCGGAACGGAAGCGGAAGTTGTGGACGATGTAGTCGGCTTCGTCAGGCTTGGGCAGTTGCGGAGCTTCCGCTGGAGCCGCCAGAAGCGAACAATTGATCAGGAGAAATAGAGCCGTTACACGAGCAAGCATGGTGACTCCTTGCGAGATTGTGCGGAAACTACTTTGAGATTTTCAGCAAAACTGCGCCGTGCTTGGGGACCTCATCCGTGTAAGACTCCCGCACCCTCCCGAGGTCCTGGTGCTGCCATAAGTCGCGCAAGTGTGCTGAAGCTCCCCAGCCAATCGACTTCAAGAGGAATTTAATCGGCAAGGTGGACTCGCCGCGATTGAAGAGGCCAACGGCCTGGCTGCCGTCTGCCAGCGGCCTGGCCCAGATTTCCAGCGGGCCTTCGTCCCAAACCCGGTGCGCCTGAACGCCTTTCAAATCCTGATCGATAGCAATGACTTCCGGATTGGTAAGCATCGCTTTGGTGTCGGAGTCCATGCTGCGCAGGTCATTGCCGGCCAACAAGGGTGCGGCGAGGAGCACCCACAGCGACATGTGGGTGACGTATTCATCATGGTGCATGCCTCCATTCCCCACTTCCAACATGTCAGGATCGTTCCAGTGTCCGGGCCCGGCAAACTTCTCCAGTCCGTTTTGCGAGAAGCCGATGACCGACATGCGATCGTAGTTATCGCTGATATCGCCGGTCGTGCGCCAGAGATTGCCGGTGCGCGGCCCCCAGGTCCATGGTGCGTCTACGCCCCAGTTGCAGATGCTGAACACCATGGGGCGGCTCGCCTGAGCGATGGCCTGCTTAAATTTCTCATACTGAGTCTCGGGGTCGAGGCCTTCGGCAAAACACCAGTCTACCTTGACGTAATCGACGCCCCATGTCGCATAAGTGTCGATATCTTGCTTCTCATGCTCGAAACTGCCGGGGCGCTTCTGGCAAGTCATCCGGCCTGCATCGGTGTAGATGCCCAGCTTCAGGCCTTTCGCATGAACATAATCGGCAAGTGCCTTGATGCCCGAGGGAAAATGCTGCGGGTCGGCAACGATGCTGCCCGCGGCATCGCGACTGACCTGCCAACAATCATCGATGTTCACGTATTCGTATCCCGCTGTATGCATTCCGGTGCTGATCATGGCATCGGCGGTCTCACGAATGAGCTGCTCGCTTACATTGCAAGCAAACTTATTCCAACTATTCCACCCCATGGGCGGAGTTCGCGATACCCGGGAGCCGGAAGTCGCAGCTCCGGCGACAGGCTGAGCGACAGCTGGAATGATGCAAGCACTGAAAAGGAACATAGCGATGAGGAGGAGATTGCCTTTTTGTCTTCGCATAAGAGGATCCGAGCCACGGTTGAGTTCCACTCACAAGCTGTCAATGGGGCGACGACGATTGTAGCCGACCGGGTGAAGATGGGAAGGAACTTGTGGGCGTGGACGGCAGTCAGATCAAACGCGGCCGTCGTTGAAGCTGCAACTCACCATTTGCGATCGGCCAGCTGCTGTTCCGAGTCTGCGAACTGGTTGCGTTTGTGGTAAAGGACGCCGATCAGGCCCACTGACGCGAGTGTGGGCGGAACGATCAGGATTAAAATGCCGCTCTTCAAAGCTTGAATCATGCGCGCGCCCGCGGAAGCAGCCTGGGTGTAGCAAAGGGCGCAGCTCTGCGCTCTCGCGGGCAAGGTCAGCACGATGAGGGCTGCGACAACCACAAGACAGACACGAGCCAGCGCTCGAGTACGCATACTGATTACCTCACTGCACCGCTCCCGCCTTGGGCTGTGAATTAGGAGCGCCTAATTCCATGCGATAACTGTCGGGCCACGAATACTGCATAGCCAGGGTCACGAAGATTGTAAATATCGCCACGAACAGAAGGAAGCCGCGCTTCTCCGCCCAAAGATGCATGAAGAACATGACCGCCAGCCCCGCTTCGGCGAAGGCTACGAAGAACATGCGCGCGAATTTCTGTGAGCCATCGATGTGCTGATAAGCGATGTAAAACTGCAACGCTGCGAGCACCAGGATGCAGAGATAGATAGCGATGTACTTGCCGATGGTGTCCACGTATTGAGCGGCCGCGTCGGTCTTCTGTACGTCTGGTGTATGCATAATTCTGCTCCCCCGAATTTAGAGAGTCACATTCATCAGGTAAATGAAGGGCACGACGAACATCCAGACCAGGTCCACAAAGTGCCAATACAGCCCCATGACCTCGAGATCGTCGGACTTGTAGCGGCCGCTGCGGTACTTGGCCGCGACGGCAAACAGAGCAATGACTCCGCCGACCACGTGAGTGAGGTGCAACCCGGTAATGCTGAAAAAGGAAGCGCCAAAAAGGGGCGTGCCCCAGGGATTATGGAACAACGTGGCACCCTCGCCAATCATTCCGAGCCATTCGCGAATGTGAAGGATGGCGAAGATGATCCCCAAGACCGCGGTAATGATCGTCCAGCGGAGAGCAGAGGGTTTGTCTCCGGCTTTCGCCGCGCGCACTCCCAGGAGCATGGTCAAGCTGCTGCTGATGAGGATAAATGTCATGACCATGGCGTTGACGACCGTGGGAGAGAACTTGAAAGGAGTGGGCCAATTCGCGGTGCCGTTGCGCAGGAACCCGTACGCCACAAGGCAGCCGGCGAATGTGGCGGCGTCAGCAATGATGAACAGCCAAATTGCCATTTTCTTGGCAGGAACGGAAAACGCGGGCTCTTCCATGACTCCCGCGTGCCCCACGCCGTGCCCTGACATGGTTATATCGGCTTGGCTCACAAAGCCTCCTTTGAGCCTAGAACTTGATCCATAACAGCAACAGCAGATACAGCCACAGTGCATCCATGAAATGCCAGTACCGCGAAGCAAAATCCAGAGTGGTTCGACGCAACATAGAGCCGTGTAATTTGGCGATTACATAGACTAGACCGGCTAGTCCTCCTAGCACGTGAAGGCCATGCGCAGCGGTGAGCACGTAGAAAAAGGAACTACTGGGATTGGTGGCGAGATAAAGTCCTTGCGCCCTCAATTGCATCCAGGCGGCATACTGACCGACCACGAAGAACAATCCCAAAAACAGCGTCGCGTACAGCCAGCGCGCGGGATTAGAAACCTGACTGCGGAGGCCGCCCATGTAGGCCGCGACGCGCTTGCGAGCGATTTCCAGGCTCACACTACTGAACAACAATATGCCCGTGTCGAGGTACAGAACCCAAGGCAAACGGAACGAGCGCCAGTCAGTAGAGCCACCTTGACGCACGACCAATGCGCTAGTAAACGCCGCGAATGTCATTGAGATGGCGAAGAGCACCACCCAGATACCGGTTGACCCCGGGGCGGGGGAACGGTCGCCCACTTTGCGCAGGTCTCCACCTGCCGGAGCAACGTTCCGCCATCCTCCGTTTCCGGAGTTGCTCGCAGGCCGGTTAGGCTCGCGAGCGGCTTGAATTCGTGGCGGTTCGTGAACTGTGGTTGCCATGACGACTACCCCCTGTACAAATTGTGCCTCTACTTCTCATCTCCCATGGTCTCGGGAACCTGTTCCGGAGAATCCTGCATGACGTAATCTCCAGTCGAGCTTTCGACGCCGTACTGATATGGATCGTGGTAAACCACCGGATGTTTACCTCCGAAGTTATCGAACGGCGGCGGGGATGACGGAGTGCTCCACTCCAGAGAAGTTGCTTCCCAGGGATTGAGGGGCGCTTTCTCACCTTTATACCAGCTGTGAATCAGGTTGTAGAGGAAGAGGAATTGCGCCACGCCCGTAATGATGGCGGCCACGGTGATGAAGCGGTGCAGTGGAATGAGGGGTTGGAGGTAGTCGTCTACAAACGCCTGATAGCGTCGAACATTTCCTGCCATACCCAGGTAATGGAACGGCATGAAGATGCAATAGGCGCCGACGAAGGTGATCCAGAAATGCACTTTGCCGATAGATTCGTTCATCATGCGGCCGCTGAGCTTTGGGAACCAGAAGTAAGTTCCGGCAAAAATGCCGAAGATCGCCGCCACGGCCATTACCAGATGGAAGTGACCGACGACGAAATAGGTGGCATGCAGGATGATGTCGATCGAAGGCTGCGCCAGGAAGAAGCCACTGACGCCACCGCTGACGAACATGGAGATGAACCCGAGAGCAAACAGCGAGGCGCAGTTGATTCTCAGCTTCGAACCATACAAGCTGCCAATCCAGATCAGCACGACAATCGTTGATGGAATCGTGATGATCAGTGTGGGGAAGGAGAAAGCGATCGAGGAGTATGGGTTCATGCCGCTGACGAACATGTGGTGGCCATACACCATGTAGCTGAGGACCGCCAGCGCACCCATTGAATACACCAGCACGCGATGGCTGAGCAGTGGGCGCCGCATGTTTGCAATGAGCACATGCGAAACCACGCCCAGTCCGGGCACGATCGCAATATAAACCTCGGGATGGCCGAAAAACCAGAACAGATGCTGCCACAGCAGCGTAGATCCACCCGAGTGTGGCACCAATTGATCGCTGATGACGAGATTGGAAGGAACGAAGAAGCTGGTCCCGGCAACATGATCGAGGATCAGCAAAATGCAGGCTGGCATAAGAACGGCAAAGGCGGTCAAGCCCATGACGGAGGTGATGAACCAAGCCCAGACCGTTAAGGGAAGCCGCCAAAGACTCATGCCACGGCAGCGCATATCGAGGGTGGTGGTAATGAAATTTAACGAGCCCAACAACTGGCCGATGCAAAAGATAGCCACCGATGCGGCCCACAACACTTGCCCGGAACCCTGGCCCGGCCCGGCAATCGCACCCACGGCACTGAGCGGGGCGTAGGAAGTCCATCCCGCGAGTGGCGGCCCGTCGCCGACGAAGAACGCCGCAATGGCCACGCAGAAGGCGACGAAGGTCACCCAGAACGACATCATGTTGAAATGGGGGAAGGGCATGTCTTCAGCACCCACCTGGATCGGCAGGAAATAATTGCCGAATCCCGCAAACGGAGCGGTAGTGAGCACGAAGAAAACCATGATGGTTCCGTGCATGGTCATCAACTGCAGGTAGTATTCGGGCGTGAGCACGCCGCCGGGCGCGCCGTTCTTCGAAAGCAACTGCAGTCCGGGAATCGCCAGAGTGCTCCAACCGAGGTGCAGGCGCATGATCCAGGACAGAACCATGGCGATGAATACGGCCACCAGGGCCAGACTGTAGTACTGCTTGCCTATAACCTTGTGGTCAAGGCTGAAAACATAGTTCTTGATGAAACCTTTAGGAGGCGCGTGGTGATGCACACCCGCCTGTGACATGTCATGCATATGTTCACCTCTGGTTCAGCTCGTTGCCGCGGCTCGCGTTGGGATACGAACGGCGGGGACCCGCTCACTGCATCGACGCTTGCTGCTTGAGCCAAGCTTCGTAATCCGGCTCTGACATGACTTCCAGATACGCTTTCATGTTGTAGTGACCCAGCCCGCAAAGCTGGGTGCACACAATCTCGTACTTGCCTATCTTGTTAGCCGTGAAATGCAGTGACACATCCAGGCCAGGAACAAAGTCCTGCTGGACGCGCAACTCCCGCACGAAGAAGGAGTGCCCAAGGTCCTTCGAGTGCATCAGCAAGTGAATCTCGCGGTTCACCGGGATGGCCATCTCAGCCGTGACGATGTCATCTTTGGCATCGGCATCATGGTCGAGATCCAAACCGAAAAAGTTCTGTGTTCCCTCATTCACAAGATCTGGGTGAATGTTGGCGAAGGTGCCATCGGGTCCCGGGTAGCGGAAATAAAAAGCAAACTGTCCAGCCTGCGCCTGAATTGGCAATGCATTGGCGGCGGGAGGCGTGAAATAGACGCTGGCCCACGCTTTGGCGCCAAAAGCGCCCAGTGCCAGGACCTCCGTGCCCACCAGCAGGAAGGCAGCGATCACCAGGCCCATAGCGCCGCCGGGGAAACGTTGAATTTTCGCATCGGGACGGCGGCCGGAATATTTCCAGACAAAGATACCAAGGATGATCTGCGCAGCAAGGAACGAAATTCCCGCCTCCAGCATGGTGTCGGTGAACTGCTCATCGATAACCGGACCATGAGCAGAGATGTCGACGGGAGGATCGTATTTGTGCATCAGGATCGGAATCGCCGAACCGATCGCGATGATGATGATGGTGATTGCGAATATCTTCGCCATGATGCTCGCCTCGGGCCGGAGTCGCCGGCGTGCTCAAATCACCGCAGGCCGCCGTGAGAATTCACGGCGGCGTTTTTGCGGCAATGCAGGTTACTTCGCTTTGAAGGTGAAATCAGCTGTGGCCGGTTTGCCGGCGGCGACCGTCACCTTTTGAGTTTGCGTTCCATAGGTTTCCTGCCATGCGGTCAAGGTGTACGACCCCGGCGGCACCCCGTCCAAGGTGTAAGAGCCGCTGTTATCGCTGACCGCGTTCGGGCCTTTCACCACGGCCATGTATCCGTGCATCCAGGGATGGATGTTGCACTTCACGGGAATAGCGATTTCCTCGCCAGTCCAGGAAATATCAAACGGCGGTGCCCCTGGTGGTTGTGATTTGTTCCACTCGTGGTTGGGTCCGCCAGGGCGCGGGGTTGGATGGATGTTATGCGAAGTCTGATCGCTGTTGACGACCTGGAAGTGCTCGCCTACATCGAGGGACATGACATGGGGAATGTATTGGCACCCCTTCTGGTCCCATTTCTGATTCCGCGAGGGTGTCTGGCTGGCTGCCGGGCCACTCAGTCCTTCGGAGATGTAAACGACTACGTTCTGCAAGGCATTGTTGGGTCCGACCACAACCGACTCGGTCCGCACCGGATTACCGGCATGCTCCTTGGCACACGAAGGCTCCTTCGACATATCGATCGGCCTTTCGTGAGGCGCAGTGCCGTCCAGTTTGACGGTTCCCGTGATCTTACCCTCGGCAGCGGCGCTCACGCTTCGCGCCGAGTACAACGCCGCCACTGACACCAGCAGCAGCGCTGACACAAATCCTGCAATTTTGTAACGGCTGGTCATTGGTTCCTTTCTCCTGACGAAAACGTTCACTTGCTCTCCGGTTGCTGTGATGCCGCAGGAGTAGCGTATGGATTTATCGGTTTAAGACCTAACTGCTTGGCGATCGCCTTTTCCTTGGCGTTGTTAGCGCCGACAGGCTGCAAGGTGCGGAGATAAAAGACCAAATCCCAAGCCTCATCCGGCTTAACGTTATCCGCGAACGAGGGCATGGGGGTGCCGTCCAAGCCGGTCATGAAGATCTTGTAAAGGTCCTGATCAGTACTGCCACATTTAAAGCGAGTCTCGTCGTGGAAGTTGAAAGGCCTGATTGGGCGGTTCTGGTCGTCCTGAAGCGTGTCGGCGGAAGGACCATTGGCTCGACCTTCCACGCCGTGGCACTTCCAGCATTCCAGCTTTTGAAAGAGCGCCTGGCCCGCCTTAATGCGATCGGGCGTGACCTCCGGCTCGTTAGGAATCTGGATGGGAGTGCCCGCCTTCTCCGTTGTCCACTTCGGCGAGAAGTGCTTCACGTAAGCGACGAGGTCAATCTTTTCCTGATCCGTGAGTGGAAGCCACTGGGGCATGTTGGAGTTCACGATTCCCCGGTTGACGGTGTTGTACAGGTCGGTATCCGTGGGCAAGGTCCCGGTCGGAGTGGAACGGCACTTAAACTGGCCGAGGGTGAAATTGCGCGGCTTGGGATCGAGCCATTGCGCATTTTCGCCTTCGCCGTCGCCCAGCACTCCGTGACAACCGACGCAATAGCGGCGATAGTTCATCTCGGCTTTGTCAGCGTGACCGGTCATGCCAGCCGCCTGCGCCTCGGTATTCAAGCGTTGGTTTTCGGTGTACGCGGTTTCCTGCCCCCAGGAGAGAGCAGATAGCGCGAGAACGACCGCCGCGCTGACATACAGCATCCACATTGGCCATCTTGTGCGCATTTTCATCCCTCTCTTAGAAGTCGAAATCAAAGCCTAGGAACAGCGTGTTGCTGCTCAAGTCGGTCGAGGTCACCGGGGAAGTTCCCCGTTGCCTTACCCAAGACCATTCATTGTGAAAGGCAAACCCGGCGCGGCTGGTCATAATCGGATACCACCGATAGCCGAATGTGTACGCGTCGATATCGCCCAGATTAGACGGAGTACCAGGTATCGCCTGCTGCGACATACGCACCCACTCCGATCGCTGGAAGATAATGAACTGCGGATTGAGCGTGAAGTGGGGTTCGATGAAGGCTCCGTTCCAGCTGGGATTTCGCGCCCCGACCGGAAGCGCGACGTTGGCAGGAGTGGATGTGCCAAAGTATTTATCGTCCGATCCGTGCTGGTAATACCAGGCCACGTCGAACTTGCTGAAATAGAAGTCCCCGAACACGCCGGCGCGATAGAAGGATTTGTTGCCTCGCCCACCCCCGGCGACAGGCACACCGCCTGACGTTAGGCTGAATGTCGGAGCCTCACCAACAAAGTAGTAAGCCCCCACTCTTTGCAGTCCCCAACTGCCGAGATCGAAGGCTTGGCTCCCGGCGAAATAACCGCTGTAAGCGTTGCTGTTGGTCAAATCGACATTGCCGTCGCTGGAACTGAATACCATGGCGCTGAGGCGGGTATGGTCGTTGAGAGAGTGTCCCATCCATTCCAGTCCCAACTGGTTGTCGCCGATTTGCCCGGCGAAATTGTTGTCGCCAACCGGCGTGAAGTGATAGAGGTTATAGAATCCGCCATTCCCCGATATGCTGTAGATACGCTTCTCTGAAACCAAGTTGTCGAGTTCGGACTTTCCGAACTTGATGTTCAGCCATGGGCTCTTAAAGACATTGTCGAGACGAACCCAGGCAGACTCAAAGTGAAATGCCCCGGTTTCGTCGGCCGACGGGACCAGAAGAAACGAGAGGTTCTTTTCGAGAGTTCCACCGGAAAGGATGTCCAGTCCTGAAAGATCGAAACCGTGACCGGTCACCTGTTGTTCGGAGGAGGCGCCACCTGCGGTATCGACCGCGACCTTGTTGGTGCTGTCGCGGTGCCAATTGGGGGTAATTCGGAAGGTAACAGGCCAGTACGATGGATTCTGCCAGATCGGGGCATCCCGGTCGTTCATCAGCTGGTAACCGTTGTCTTTGAAGCGCCAACCGAAATCGTTTAACACCGGCCACGCGACATGACAGGCCGAGCAGCGCAAGCCATATTTCCTGGCAAAGGCTGGAAAGGCGTGCGCTTGCGGCACGCAGCTGAAGAAAGCGATCGTCAGAAAACACAGACCGGCTAGACTTCTCCGGAAGGAAACCATGAAGTCCTCCGCAAACTGCGAGACTGTGAAAAGGACGCACCCCCACAAGTGCGTGCGGACGCATTTACTATCACGTTCGAATTTGCATAGTCAAGTCAAAAAAGGAAACTACACTTGTTTCGGACGCGAATGGCTCCGGTTGCGTGATGCCGAGGGAAAGCACTGTATGCCCCGCGCCAGCAGCTTAGCGATAGTGGTTGCGACTTTTTTGGCGCGGGCTCGGTCTTGTCCGAGCACCACGGGACGCATGAAGCCGAACATAAAGCCGATCGCCCCCACCGAGTCCGCCAGGGCTTTCAGTTCTTCAGGCGGTAAATGACGACATTCATGGAATCGCTCGAGTCTTTTTGCAATGGCATCGCCGCGTCGAGCCGGTCCCAACTTGCTGACCATCCGGCCAAGTTGTGGTTCCACCAGGGCGCGCGGAACCACTACGCCAAGGAATTCGCGCTCTTCCCACATGTGGTCCACTTCCCAGGCGATGAGCTGGGTGATTTCCTTGTCGAAGTCCTTGGCGATCGGGATTTTGTCGCTGAGGTCCGTCACGTCGCTAGCGACGCGGGAGCGGATAAGTGCCAGCAGAAGGCCGGCCTTACCATTGAAATACCGGCTGATGAGTCCTTCGGCACACCTGGCAGCCGCTGCTATTTCCCGAGTAGTAGTGGCTTCATAGCCGCGGCGGGCGAATAGTCTTCCGGCAGCAGAAACCAGCGCCTGCTCTCGGGCTCGACGATTCCGGACCTTGGTGTCTGACGCGTTCCCCACCAACATCAGTACTCCGTGGAGAAATCTAATACTGCTGTTGTGCTCCGCTTGTCAAAGGCGAAAATGACAATTTGTTAATTTTGCGTGCGTGTGCACTTTCGTCGCCAAATCAGTTGTTCAGCTCGGAATGCGATACTTTGGCCGACGGCCGCCGCGCCGCGCGGGATGTCTGGTCGTAGAGGCTCGGTACATAAGCTTCAACTTTTCCAGAAAGCAACTTTCAACTTGACAGTCAACGAGCTCTCAGAGTCCAATGCAATCCTCGCGTTCGTTCTGAGCAGTGGGGCCATTACGGATGAAACCGAAGGGAACGAGACCGGCGGCCTACGCCGTAGCACGAGGCATTGCCCTGAGTTTCTCCATGCTTATCATTGTTAATCTATTAGTAATCCCTTCGATCGCTTTTCCAAAGCAGGACAACACTGCGGCGGGCCCCCTCATCGTTGAAATACCCGCACCCGCTGCCGACGTCATCGAGGCGGTAAAAGCCGTTTGCGACGACAACATCATTCACGGCACTTACGTTTACGAGAAGGAGCGGACCCTGCGGGGCGCCAAGGCAGCGAACCAATCTTCCGCCTTTCACCCCTGGGCCGAGGGTGGCGACATTTTCTACAAAGTCGCGGAAAATGTGCTGGCGCCAGCTCACTTCGTAGACAGCAACGGGTCAGGAAAGATCACGGTGCGGTACGTGGTCCAGAGCACGGGGCCGCAAACCACCAGCCTGCGGATTGAATCCGTCTTTGTCGAAGACTCCAGACGCCATTCGGACAAGTCTCAAGGGTCTGTGGAGGCGGCCGAATACCAGGAAATCAGACAGCGACTCGAGACGCTCCAGAGCAAACGGCGCCAGGAGCAGGACGAACTGGCGCGCCAGAAGCAGGACGATTCCACGCGGCGCGCCGAATCTGAAAAGCGCGCTGAACGAGCCAGGAAAGATATGGAAGAGGAATCATCGCTCGAGGAGCTGCAGAAGCGAGTCGAGGATCTTCGGCATCGGGCCGAGGTCCACCCCAAATCGGATGGCGTCCCGCTGAAGGCCGCCCCGTACCGCAGCGCGGCCACACTGCAATCCTTGCCGGCAAAGGCAGAGATGGTGGTTTTAATCGTGACGCCGTACTGGTACGGGGTGCAGACGCAGGACGGACACAACGGGTGGGTGCGCCGAAGCGAACTGGAGTCCCTACCGTGAGCGCGCAAGCAAAAGCATTGGTGCGACGGAATATTTTCTATTTCGCCTGCTTCGCGCTTGCGTGCGTCCTGCTGGGCCCGTGTGCGGCGGCACAACCAGCGCCGTACGAACGGACCTTTCCCCTACCCAAGGCCGACGTAGAAAATGCGCTGCGATCGATGCAGGCTTATTCCGGAGGGCGACTACCTGTTCTGGAAGGCTTCGTGGAATCCGGAGAACAGAGTCTCGATAGTTTCGGTCAGCCGTTTTACCAATATTCAATCAAGCTCACAGCAATAAGTCCGAATGAAACGCTGGTCCGTGTGACAGCCAAGGTGACCGCGTGGTTCAGCAGCGAAGACGGCTCGCATTCGGGCTACCGGACTATCAGTTCGAATGGGCGCCTCGAAGCGGATCTATTCGATCGCCTTAACCAGGCGCTGAAAACGAACGTGGCCACGCAGTCAAAACCGGCGACCGGTCAGGCTGCCGACGCGAACGGGTCCGAAGCAGTCAAAGATTCAGCGGTCACGACACAAGCATTGACTGGTCCGACTACGACGGAGTCGGCTCGGGGAAGTAGCGCAAACGCGGAGGCGGGCTCAAATTCCAGCGCAGCAGCCCTGCCCAACGCTGCCTCGTCGGCGAAAGCAGCTTCTGTCTTTCGCTCGCCGGCGCCGGGCACGGCATCGCTCAACGCTGAAAACGTTGCACCGAAGGTGGATGAAATTGCACGCGACAAACGCATCCTGCAATTACGTGATGAGGCCAAGAGCCTGCAGCAAGTCCTGGACCACCAATCGAAGCCGGATGATCTTGCCGTCGTGAAAGAGTCGAGAACGCCGGTTCTGTCACGTCCTGCGGAACGGGCAAGCGTGCTCCTGATGGCTTCTGCGGAAGATGAGTTCCAGGTTTTAAAGGTGAGCGGAGACTGGGTGCACGTCCAGATGACCGGCGCGGCGCGGGGCTGGATTCGCCGTAAACAACTGGACCTGTCGACCGTGTCAGCGCGGCTTCTCGCAGACGATGCCACTCCCGTGAAGGTCGACGCGAGTCCGGGACCGGTGGGAAGTTCCACTTTCCAGCAGACCAAAGAGGAGACCGCCACATTTCCCGGAGATTGGCAGCCCTTGAAGGGCAAGAAGGTAAAAATCGTCTGGGTGCAGGCAAGTGATAACGCGAAATCTGTGACCGGCGAGAGTCGCGCCACGTTCGTGAAATCGGTCTTCCGGAAGGAATTTCCGGGGCTCTCACGATCAGTACCCGACGTTGCGGGAGTCGTCATTGTGTTCGATGAGGCCGATGGAGGCATGGCGGCCGCGACTGTCGCCACACTGGAGCAACTGAATTCCGGAAAGTTGTCGGATGCCGCATTCTGGCAACAATGCTGGATGGACCCGCCAGAGGCCTTTCGCAAGTCGGCGTCTCGATAAACGCCGGGGCAGCACGTGGAACACTGTTTGGGCATGATGCGAACGGAGCGAATTGCCACATGAGCACAATCACACAACCGCTGGCTGTCGGCCGCAATGACGTTGCCTCCCTGGCCCGTGATTACGCGGAACTCACGAAGTCGAGCGTTACGACTTTAATCGTGATGACGGCCTGGTGCGGTTACTATTTCGGATGCCAGAAGGCCGGAGTGACCTCCCTCTCCTGGGGATTGCTTCACGCCTTACTCGGCATTGGCATGGTTTCCAGCGGAACAGCCACTCTGAACGAAGTCATGGAGCACGAAGTGGACGGGCAGATGCGTAGGACTGCTCGTCGCCCACTGCCTGCGGGCCGCATGAGCCTCATCCACGCCACAACGGTCGGTTTGCTTCTGACCTTGGGCGGCTCGCTGTACTTGATATTCTTGTGCAACCTGCTGACCGGTGCGCTGACCTTTGCTACATCCGTGGTGTATCTGGCCGCGTACACTCCCCTGAAGCGCGTGTCCCCGATCTGCACTTTCGTTGGCGCGTTTCCTGGCGCGATGCCCGGAGTGCTTGGCTGGACAGCGGCACGTGGGCAACTTGAATGGGGAACACTAGTTCTTTTCGCTATACTTTTTCTCTGGCAATTCCCGCACTTTTTCTCGATCGCATGGCTCTATCGCGAAGACTATGCTCGGGGCGGCATCCGCATGCTGCCGGTCGTAGACCCAGATGGCCGCTCTACGGCTCGCCGCATCCTGTGGTATTCCCTGGCACTGATTCCGGTGACATTGCTCCCATCCTGGATGGGAATGTCGGGCCGGATTTATCTGGTTGGCGCTGTGGTGCTGGGGATTGCAATGTTTTTTGTTGCAGTGCGGCTTGTGAGACTAGAGGCGCCGTTAACCAGCGCTGTTTCCAAAATGCGCGCGCGGCAGTTGCTGCAAGCGACAGTCTTTTACCTGCCGCTGCTCTTCGCATTGATGATGACGAATTCCCGCTGACCTGGCTACAAGAGCAAGAATCGGAGCTCGGGTCCGGTTGCTTGCTTCGCTGCAAAAGCTTCTACTTTCGTGAGAGCTGGGCCGTCTTCTTCTCCGCCGGCAGAGGCGGTGCAACGCTGGCTGGTAGTTCGCCAGTGAGTGAATTCAGGAAAGCTTCCAGATCAGCACGTTCCTGCCCCGACAAGAAATCCAGCACCTTGATCTGCCTGTCGAGATGCGGATTCGAGTTGCCGCCGCCAATGTAATGATCGATGACGTCCTTCAATGTTTTGAGACTGCCATCGTGCATGTAGGGAGCAGTCTGAGCGATGTTGCGGAGAGTTGGCGTTCGGAAGGCCCCGGTATCGGTTACGTTTTTGGAAACAGCAAACCTTCCGGTGTCCGCGAAGTTGCCGTTCAGATCCACGCCAACGCCGACGTTGTGAAACTTGCCGTCGCTGAACAGCGCATATTTCTTGTCGACGGTGTGGCAGGCTGCGCAATTGCCTTTATTCGCATCCATGAACATCTTCAATCCGCGAACGGCTGATGGCGACATCGCCTTCTTGTCACCCGCGTAATAGTAGCGATCGAAGGGTGAATTGCCGCCGAGTACGGTTCTTTCGAAAGAGGCGATTGATTTCGCAACCAGGTCGATGGTGATCTGATCGGTGCCCCAGGCTTTCTGAAAATCTTCGCGATAGCTTGCGTCATGCTGAAGCGCCTTGACCGCGCCATCGAGCGTATATGCCATTTCAACCGGATTGGCAATGGGCCCTTTGGCTTGTTCTTCCAGGTTTGGCGCGCGACCATCCCAGAATTGCAGGGGACTGTAGGCGGAGTTGATCACGGTAGGAGAATTGCGACTTCCGGTCTTCCCTTCTACGCCGTTCGACACCGGCTTGTTATCAGTGAAACCACGACCGGGTGCGTGACAGGTTGCGCAGGAGACGGAGCCGTCCGCGGAAAGAATCGGATCGAAGTAGAGTCGGCGACCAAGGGATATCGTTTCCGCCGTGGGCGGATTGTCGGCCGGAATGGGAACCGGGGGCAGCCCCAGCGGAGCTTTGATCTGCACTACCATGCCCCGTGGGTGGGTTGCCGATTGCGCTTGCGCGCTCTGCGGCACAAGTAACGAGGAAATCGCAGCGATGGCGGCAGCCAACAATAAAAGTAAATATGTCTTTTTCAAGGAATCGCCTCCTCGAATCATGAACCTGATTTCACTCTTAAGTTAGTACTGCCCGAAGGTTTATCTCAGTGATGAAGATCACGCGGAGGCAGTGCGAGTCCCGGCAACAACTTGTCCTCAGGCAATGGTATCGCCAGCCTTAAATGTGCATGTAAGACTTGCGGCAGAAGGGCGTGAATTCTCCAGCATTGGGAAGCGTCGTAAAGAGGCACCTACGAGTGGAAAAATGGAGCTGGCGCCGGTCAGTGGCTCAGCTTTTGGAGTAGCTCCGTTGGGCGAATTGGTTTCGGCAGAAACTCAAAATGATGACCAGCAGCTCTCGCTCGACTAACAATGTCCGACACTGAAGCATGTCCGGAGAAAAGCAGGACGCGGGCATGGGGGCAGAGCTGGCGGATGGCTACTGCAGTTTCAACTCCGTTCATCTCAGGCATGAGAACATCACAAAGAAGGACATCCGGGCAGGACTCCTTGGCGATGTTCACGGCGGATAATCCATCATAGACCGCAACCGCTGCGTGTCCACTGTCAGCCAAAATATCTTTCACGCTGTCGGCAATTCGCTGTTCGTCGTCCACAACAATGACCCGAAGGCGGCGAGTGGCATGGCGGTTACCGGTCGTTGAAGCTGCCGGCGAACTCGAATTTGAATCGGAGGCGCACGCCATAGCGAAGAGTGCCTCCGGCAACTCCGTCAACGGGCTGAGAACCATAGATGACCTTTCATCGCTGACTACGAAGACTGGGAAGAAGGGAGGATTATGCTCATAACCGTTCCACGTCCTTCTTTGCTGCGCATGGAGATGCGACCGCCGTGCTTCTCCAGCAGTGTCTTCGTTGTCCAAAGACCCAGCCCTGTTCCCACCTGCTGTTTGGTAGTGAAGAAAGGTGTGAACACTTTTGCCTTTATGTCTTTCGACATGCCCATACCGGTGTCGGCGATGGTAATACGCACACCAGAATGTAGCGCCCGGGTACGAACCAGGATCCGATCTCCGTCTGCACTTGCATCGATTGCATTCGCGATCAGATTTGAGATGGCTTGCTTGAACTCTCCCTGGAGTACCCAAACGAACAGCCCAGCGCCGAAATCGGGTTGAACCCGCAGGCTCTTGTAGTGCAACCTGCGCTCGTAGATGGTGAGCACGTCCTGGATTGATTTAGTCACGTCGACCGCTTGCGGCTCAGAATTGTCGCGATAAAAACCTAACGTTTGCTGTGCAATGTGAGCGACGCGATCCAACTCCTCGTCAACGATGTCGAGCTGGCGTTTTACATCTGCCGGTAAAGCGGAGTTTTTCCTGGCGAGATAAAGATAATTGGTGACAGCTTCCAGGGGGTTGTTGATTTCATGTGCGATAGTAGCCGCCAGCCGTCCCGTGGCCGCTAGTTTTTCCGCCTGAATCAGCGCTTCCTGCGTCTGCTTTCGTTGCGAAAACTCGTCTTCCAGAGCCTCGTATAGCCGGGCGTTTTCGATGGCGCAAACTGCGAGGCGAGCATACAGATCAGTTAATCGCTGCTCACGTTCGCTAGGCTTGTACGGCTCTTTGAAATGAACGGAGAGCACGCCAATTAACCGTTGCGAGCGATCGAGCAAGGGCGTGCTGTGAACTGCCCGGAAACCGGCGAGGCGGGCGGCGGAGCGGTAGCGAGCTGACTAACTCAATGGATGCAATGCCCGCCGGTGGAACTCTCTCTATACGAGTTCGCAAAACCCATGAATGGAGCAACGCTCACCATCGGGGTGTCAGAATCACCATACCGGACACCGGTAGCGGCATAGCGTCTGCAGACAGACGGAATCTGTTTCAACCGTTCTTTACCACTAAGTCTGACGTCGGTACTGGATTGGGGTTGTGGATCACGCGCGGGATTGTCGAAAAACACGGAGGCATCATCCAGGTCAAAAGCAAAACCGGAGAAAAAGATCACGGAACAACTTTTTCGATCTTGCTGCCGGCAGAGGGCCGCATCGCGGCCGCACCATTGAGGCGGACGGCAGCCAAAGGCAAGATCCTCGCTGGAGCCTCTGTGCAATGAGGGTGATAGTCGTCGAAGGAAAGAAAGTCTGTAGCGTCAGTTCTCTGGCCATCGTCCGGAGGCGAACCTTGGGCGGCGTTTTCCCTATTTGAGTCCGCATCTGGGTCCGCGGCGTGCGTATCAGCCAAGAAACAGGGCAAAACACATGCGTGTTCTGATTGTCGATGATGAGAGGTCAGTCGCCGATACCCTGGTCATGATTCTTCAGCGTGAAGGCCATGAAGCAGCATCCGCGTACAACGGGTCGGCAGCGCTTCAGAAGCTTGAATCCTTCGTTCCGGATTGCGTGATCTCGGATGTAATCATGCCCGGCATGAACGGAACTGAACTCTGCGCCATCATCGAAAAGAAACACCCTGCGTGCCACATCCTGCTGTTTTCTGGACAGGCATCCACGAACGAGTTGGTTGAAAAGGCAAGATCCCATGGCCACAATTGGGAACTCCTGGCTAAACCACTGGATCCCGACGAACTGTTGGGTAAGCTGGCATCCCTACAGCCAGACTGACTGCAAGCCGGGCGATTGGTGCAACACGCCACGCAAACGCCGGATCGGCATCGTCGGGGAAGAATTCTCTCGTGACTACTGGCGAGCACACGGGCCCATTCACTTTGCAGTACCCCTCCGGACGCGATAACATTAAGAGGACCACACGCTACGTTCATTCACGAGAAGATGCGTAGAAAAAATGTTTGCGCAGCCGGGAAGCCTGCCGAGCGCGAATACTCGTGTAGAATGCAGAAGGTTGGCGCGAAATCCGGTCCGCTCGGAATCGCCCTCAAGCGTCGATCTTAACAACTATTGAGCGTGGTACTGCGTCCTGCGGAAGTGGTGGAACTGGCAGACACACCATCTTGAGGGGGTGGCGCCGCAAGGCGTGGGGGTTCAAATCCCCCCTTCCGCACCAAGATTTTCTTAGTGCACTGAAACACTAGAATTGAAGGAGTCGTCGCGAGCCTGGCGGCCGCGCAAAGATCCGAAGCATGATCACACTTATCACTCTCATCCACATCATTGTTTGCTTGTTTATCGTCATTGTGGTGCTGCTGCAAAGCGGCAGCGCGGGCGATATCTCGGCCGCGTTTGGCGGCATGGGCAGCCAGACCGCCTTCGGGCCACGCGGTGCTGCGAGCGCTCTTTCTAAGGTAACTACGTGGTCGGCGGTGATTTTCATGATTACGTCGATCACGCTTTCGGTGGCCGCGTCCCGGCATTCCGGTCCGAACTCGGTGTTGCAGGGTGTCAAACCCGGGCAAACGAAATCACAGCCGGTGAAACCCGCCGCTCCGCCAGCGACTCCGCAACAGCAAGCGCCGCAAGCGAAGTAGTTCCCTATCACGAACCTCACATCCCTCGTCTAGGGACGAGGGGCGCAGTCGGCACGCCGTGCAGACTCGCGTCCATGATACTCACGGAATAGCAGAAGAAAGCCGCGACATTGAGTCGCGGCCTGATGAAGATTATCGAGTATTCCGCTACGGGAAGCGAGTTCAGCGGCGCGGTCCGCCGTGACCCCCGTGGCCACCATGTCCGCCGCCGCGACCGTTGTGACCGCCGCGACCACCTCCGCCTCCGTGCCGCCGGCGGCGCCCGCCGCCACCACCTCCGCCACGTGGCCCACGATCCGGGCGGTCGCTACGTTCGGTGCGTTCCGGCGAGGCCGTCTGCACTTCTTCGCGATTGTAGTTCGGCTCACGATTGAAATTGGGCTCATCGTCCTCATCGAATTCGGCGCCCCCTTCGATGGTCATCGAAGCAGCTTGCGGAACTGGTGTTTCCGCAGGTCCGGGTTCGCCCGCGGGCGGCGGAGCACCGCCTCCCATTTTGGCGCGCTGTTCCTTGAGGACGGCTTTGCGCGACAGACGAATACGATTGCCTTCGATAGACAGGACCTTCACCAGAACCTGATCGCCCTCTTTCAGTTCGTCACGCACGTCCTTTATGCGATGTTCGGCGACTTCACTTATATGCAGCAGGCCGTCGGTACCGGGAAGGATCTCGACGAATGCGCCGAAGTCAGCCAAACGTGAGACTTTTCCCAGGTAGGTCTTCCCTACCTCCGCGGTGGCCGTGATGTCGCCGATCATCTGCAGGGCCTTAGCGGCGGAAGTCTCATCATTGGAAGCAACATTGACTTTTCCCGAGTCATCCACGTCGATCTTGACTCCGGTCTGGTCAATGATGCTGCGGATCATCTTGCCGCCCGGTCCGATCAGGTCGCGGATCTTGTCAGTCGGGATGGTCAGCGTATAGAAGCGTGGAGCAAAAGCCGAAACTTTCTCGCGAGGGGCAGAAATAGCTTCCTGCATCTTATCGAGAATGAATTGACGACCACGTAACGCCTGGGCGAGGGCTTCACGCATGATCTGGGGCGTGATGCCAATGACCTTTATATCCATTTGCAAAGCGGTTATGCCCTGGGTAGTACCGGCAACCTTGAAATCCATGTCGCCATAGTGGTCCTCAGCACCTGCAATGTCGCTCAGAATTGCGTACTGGTCGCCTTCCTTGACCAGGCCCATAGCAACGCCGGCCACCGGAGCTTTGAGCGGAACGCCGGCATCCATCAAGGAGAGAGAAGCTCCGCAGACAGTAGCCATGGACGACGAACCATTCGACTCTAAAATGTCAGAGACAACGCGCATGGCGTAAGGCCATTTGTCTTCAGTGGGCAGAACGGCGGAAATCGCGCGCTCGGCTAGCGCACCGTGTCCGATCTCGCGGCGTCCAGCACCACGCAGGAAGCCTACCTCTCCCACCGAGAACGGGGGGAAGTTATAGTGCAACATGAAGCGCTTCTTGGCTTCGCCTTCGAAAACTTCGAGCCGTTGCATGTCGTCGCTGGTGCCGAGCGTGGTGGTAACCAGCGCCTGCGTTTCGCCGCGAGTGAAAATGGCGGAACCATGAGTGCGCGGCAGAACGCCAACTTCGATCCAGATGGGACGAATTTCATCGAAAGCGCGACCATCGGGACGACGGCGCTGCTTGGTCACCTGCTCGCGGAAGATGCGCTCGCGCAGAGTCTCAAAATAATTCTGCAGCTTGGCGCGTCCGTCTTCATCTTCCTCGGCAAGCTCGCCAAGCAATTCCTTCTTGTAGGCATCGACCAAAGCGTAGCTTTCGGCCTTGGGATGTTTTTGCGTGTCGAGCGCGTCCGTGAGCCGCTCTCCGGCACGAGCTTTCAATTGCTTGTAGTAGGAATCGTCGAACTCCGGGGCCTTTACTTCGCGCTTGGGCTTTCCAACCTTGTTGCGCAGGTCGGTTATAGCGGCACAGATTTTTTTAATTTCAGTGTGCGCGAATTCGATAGCGTCAACCACCGTCTCTTCTTTTACTTCCTTCGCACCCGACTCGATCATCACGATGCCTTCGGCAGTGCCGACTACCATAATGTTAAGCAGGCCATCCCGCATCTCAGGGTAGGTGGGGTTAGCCACAAACTGGCCATCGACCAGGCCCACGCGAACTGCCCCGATAGGGCCAAGGAATGGAACATCCGAAAGAGTGAGGGCGGCAGAGGCAGCATTGATGGCGGCGACGTCGGGATCGTTCTCGGTGTCCGCAGACAGGACAAACGCGATCACTTGCGTTTCGTTGCGATAGCCTTCGGGGAACAGTGGGCGGATGGGACGATCAATCTGGCGGCTGGTGAGAATCTCACGTTCGCTCGGACGTCCTTCGCGCTTGATAAAGCCGCCAGGAATGCGTCCGCCGGCGTAGGTGTATTCGCGATAATCAACGGTGAGAGGGAAGAAATCGATTCCTTCCCGAGGATCCTGGTTGGCGACTGCAGTCGCCAGAACGTAGTTGTCGCCATTCTTCGCCAGCACCGATCCATGCGCCTGCTTGGCGAGTCTTCCGGTTTCGAATGTAATGGTTTTACCGCCGGAGAGTTCCACGGTTACTTCTTGCTTCATTTGTTTCCTTCCGCTAAGGCGTGCACGCCTTCAGATAAAGGAGGGGCCAGAGAGCGCTGGCTGGTAGATGTGACAGTGCCCCGTCGTGCACGCGCACGACGAGGAACCACGTAAAACCCACCCCCGACGCCAATCGCGAGTGGCTGATTTTGACCGCTGACGACTTATTTACGGATACCGAGTTTTCCGATGACCGATTTATACCGTTCGGAATCGTACTTCTTCAGGTAGTCGAGTAACCGACGGCGCCTGCTCACCATCATCAACAAACCGCGCCGGGAGGCGTGATCTTTCTTGTGAGA
>DASRFR010000013.1:0-118162 GCA_035651455.1 Terriglobales bacterium | reverse complement strand
CGCACGGCCCAGCACCAGGATCACAGCGTGGAGTACGAACGTGCGGTGTTTGCGGCGCTTTTCGAAACAAGTCGCGAAAGAAGCCGTCGAACGACATGGCCCTTCCACATCCACAATCCCGAAAGCACGAGTAACGGAACGAAGACAAACCGGGTAGCGGGAGCGTAGTCCGGAATTTTGTCGAATGGACTATAGATATAACCGAGTATCGGAATGGCAAAGATGAGGTGAATCCAGCGGAAGATCGAACGTTTGAGGCCCTGGTTCCTGATACTTGCTGCATTAGTGGATTGCGTCATGATGTGTCTCCTTGAATTGGGTGTCGGCTTCTTTCTTGGTTTCGCTTCTAATTGTGGAACTGCATAGCTTCCGCGTTTCTACGGCAACGCCCCCAGCGGTTCCTCTGTGAAAGACTGCTTGTGACTCCGCGGAACTCCATCGCTTCGAGTCGCTCCGGTCTCCCAACGCAGGCCTTGCGCAAAAGGACGCGTAATGATGCGCACCCGGATACCCCTCGATTTACGATTTTTCATGCGGGCGAGGCTGCCATTTCGGCGCTTCAACGCCGAACTGCTTTGCATACTCCGCGGTCAGCCGCTGCCAAGCCTTGAAATTCATCGCATCGGCCCCGGCGATGCGGCCGATGGGATTTCCACTGAGAAGCCGATCCAGAACATCGAATGAAATGTGCCAGCCCGCGGCGCCCCAAGAGATGAAGCGGCGATCGATTCTGCTCCACAGCGTCAGGCGCGTCCCGCCGGCGAATGGTTCGAGTTGCCAACGGTTGTCGCCATACTCGAGCAGCCTGGGAGGGTCGGCACGCGTGACTTTTGTTTCGATGGGCGTCGGCGCTCCCATCCAGGTGAGCTTTACCGTGTTTCCAGCCGTGCCCAGGTCTCCATCGGCGTCGAAGGGCGCCCACTCACGGAGATGCGCGGGATCGGTCAGCGCCTGCCAGACCTTTTCCGGAGAATGGCGCAGTTCGCGGACGAGAATGAGGGTCCACTTGTTTTCGTCACCCTGCACGCGGTCCTTTTTTGCCTGCGCCCCGTAGGCCGGACCCGGGGTGTACTGCTCGCGCTCGATCATCGATCTTCTCCTGTGTTACCAGCGCTTCAATTGACTCACCTGAATGAGATTGCCGCACGTGTCTTTCAGCATGGCGATGGTGGAGGCGGTCACGTCGGTTGGCGGCATGGTGAACTCGGCGCCGCGCGACTTCATACGCTCGTAATCGGCCCGCACGTCGTCGCTGAAGAACATGGCCGCAGGCTGATTTTGCTGGAAGGCGGCCTGCTGGAAGGCCTTGGCCGCGGGATTGTTGTTCAGCGCCAGCTGCAACTCCGTGCCGTCCGGGTCTTCTGGCGAGGCTACGGTCAACCAACGGAACGAGCCGTTGGTGAAGTCGGCCTTTTTCATGAATCCCAGGACTTCGGTATAGAAGCGTAGGGCCTTGTCCTGGTCATCCACATACACGCTCGTCAGTTTGATTTTCATATTTCTCCTTTTTCACGTTCGGGGTTTGCGCCGCGTCTTCTTTTCCTCAGGCTTCGCTCTTGGCGGTGTCGGTTGGTTTATGTCGTTGTCCATGCGGTCGAGGTGGCGTTCGAGAGCGTCCACGTGAGCGGACCAGAACCGGCGGAACTGGGCCAGCCACATGTCCACTTCCTGAAATGGTTCAGGCTTGAGCCGATAGAGACGGCGCTGTGCGTCCACCGTGGATTCCACGAAGCCTGCTTCGCGCAGCACTCGCAGGTGCTTCGAGACGGTTGGCTGCGGCATTCGCAGCTGGCGCTCAATTTCGCCGACTGACTGTTGGGACGAGACCAGGAGGCTCAATATCGCGCGGCGGTTCGGCTCAGCAATGATTTCGAAGGCAGATTCCACGCCTTTTATATACTCTATAGAGTATATACCTGTCAAGGTATGTAAGCAAAAAAAATGCCCGAGCACGGAGTTCGCCTGGGCGATGCAAACGCCTGCATTGTGGCACTCTCACGGCCAGCGGAACATTCGGGAGAGGAATCGGCTTTACAGGCGTCGGTGCAGTAGATCGACTTCCGCCCAGCCTTGCGCATTCGCTGTTCGCTGATCTCGGTGCGGCAGAATACGCAGTAGTGCTTGTGGGTCACGCGGGCTCCCTCCAATTTCGCAACACTTGAAAGTGCTCGAAGATGCAGGACTCATTGTGCGTCGGATCGATGGGACCAGGCGTCCTCGTAGACTTGCGAAGGGCGGCATCGAGGCCATGGACCAGTGGCTTGCCATGTTGCGCAAGGCGCTGGAGAGAAATTACGACCGGCTGGACATGGTTCTGGCTTCTATGGAACACAAACAGAAAGGAAAACCGCAATGAGCAAGATGATGCTGAAGACCGAAGGCGACACACATATAGTTGTGACAAGGCGCTTCGCCGCGCCTCCCGAGGCGGTGTACCGGGCGCACACGGATCCGAACCTGATCCAGAAGTGGTTGCTGGGTCCGGAAGGCTGGACGATGCCAGTGTGCATCAATGACGCGAGACCCGGTGGCAAGTTCCGGTACGAGTGGACGAACGGAAAAGGCCAGGGATTTTACGTAACAGGGGAGTTTCTGCAGGTTGAGCCTTATAGCAGGATCGTCCATGTCGAGAGGATGTACCTGCCCGACCCCACACCGGAAAACCACGTTGAAACCAGGTTCGACGCGGATGGCGCCGGAACACTGATGACGATGCGGATGACGCTGCCCGACGCACAAACGCGAGCGGCGATGCTTGCGACCGGTATGGAGCACGGAATGGAAGCGAGCTATCAGCGCCTGGAGGGAATGATCTAGATCATTCACAAATGTGACAGAACAAAACCGAAGTACAGGAGAAAACCGAGCGATGCGGAAATTCCACGATGTAGACGAATACGCGTCGGCGTTGCCGAAAAAAGCCAGAACAGGATTAGAGGAGTTGAGGAAAACTATTCGGGATGCAGCTCCACGAGCGGAAGAGGTGATCCACTACAACATGCCCGCGTTCAGATACAAGGGAATGTTGGTCTGGTATGCGTGTTTCAAGAAGCACATCGGCCTTTATCCCAAGGCGTCCGCAATTGCAGCATTCAAGGACGAACTGAGTGGTTACAAAACCTCGAAAGGCGCGATTCAGTTCCCCACAGACCAAAGCATTCCAGCAGGTCTGGTCACAAAGATCGTTCAATTCAGAGTGAAAGAGAATCAGGCCCGGCTTTAAGCGTTGTTATTCGTTTCTTTGCTGCGGCCGAGCTTGATCAGGTCTGCTTAAGGCACCACGACAAAAGGCACATTGCTTCGCAAGCCGAAGCCCGCTCCTCGCACATCGACTCTGCCGCTCAGGGCCCCGGGAGGTACGGTAGCCGTGATCAACGTTTTGGAAACGACCTGGAACGTCGCCGGAGTTCCATTGAAGGTGACGCGTGTCACCCGGCTTAGATTGTTCCCGAGAATGCTGACCGTCCCTCCTATCTTTCCGGCCGACGGCTGCACCTTCACGAAAGGCTTAAGACCTATCGAGAGGCTGTAGATTGTGCCATCATCGGCGGGGCCGCCGAAGTAAGTTGTGCCGTAAAATGTGCCATTGGTGGCTTGTGTCAGACTGCCGAAGTAGTAGTAAAAGCTTCCACCAAAAGTGTGCAGCGTTGTCAAGGTTCCTGCGGGAGTGATCTTGTACACCGTGCCGTCGTTGTCAGGGCCACCGCCGAGAGTCGTGCCATATAAATTTCCATCGCTGCCTGCGATCAGCACAAAAGGGCCACCGCCGTCTGTGCCATTAAAGCTGTACACCGTTGCCAGCACGCCGTCGGCGGTCATGGCGAAAACGGTACCGTTGCCGTTCGCCCCTCCCCCAGCCGTGGTTCCGTAGAACAACCCTTTGTGAGCTTCGATCAGAGCGGGCGCCGGGTATGAGCCATCGGTGTTATTGAAGCGGTGCAACGTGGTCAGCACACCGCCAGGTGTAATTCTAAAAATCGTGCCGCAGCCGCCCCCAGGACACGCAGGGTTGCCACCCGCGTTCGTAGTTCCGTAAATGTTGCCGTCGCTGCCCTCGACCAGTCCTCCGACCGGAAACTCGCCGTCGGGACAACCGGTCTGCTGGCAAAAGTTATAAAGCGTGCGGAAGGCTCCGCTGGGAGTCATTGTGAACACCGTGCCGCAGCCGCCTCCTGATCTGCAGTTCCCGGCTTGGTTGGCGGTTCCATAGAAGTTGCCGTTGCTCGCGAGCAAAAGCGCCCCATAAGGATTCACGCCGTCGCTGGAGTTAAAGCTGTGCAGCGTGGTCAGCACGCCGTTGGAGGAAATCTTGAAAATCGTTCCATAGAACAGGTTATAGATTCCGCCATTCTGGGTGGTGCCATAAAAGTCGCCATCCCGGCCCATCACCAATGTAGAGACCGGGTATTGACCATCGGCACAATTAGCTTGCGCACAGAAATCGTAAAGTGACGTCAGCTTGCCCGACGTGGTAATGCGGAACACATTGCCGCTGCCGTTGGCTCCCCCATCGATGGTCGTGCCATAGAGGTTTCCGTCGGGCCCCTGCACCAACCCGGCGTAGGGATTCGCGCCGTCCGCGCCCGAGAAGCTATACACGTTTGTGAAGGTCTGTGCCGCCACACTCATCTCGCTTGCGGCACACACGACCAAAACAGCACACAGCTTTTTCCAGCCGTTCATTCTGCTCATGCGATCCTCCGACCCGATAGTTTTGAGCTTGCAGCAGCGTTAATCAGGACAACGCGGGCGAGGTCAGTCGGGAACTGCGGAGCTACGGCGGGCCAAGCCGCGAGGATTATCTGCCCCGTGCCGACTGGCGTCAAGCGCCAATCGGAATGCCTTGGCTGACGCGCAACCCACCCGCCGCTTATCGCCTGCGGCCTTTGCGCCAGGGAGGCAATCCGAGCCAGACATCTGATCGCACCTTGTCGATTGCGGGACAGTAGCACTCGTGTTATGTTGCCGCCGTTCTCGTGGAGGTTAAACGTTGGCACACAAGATGCACCATCCCGCTCACACGCATCCTCACGCTATGCCGATGCCGAGCCGTCGCGATTTTCTTTCGTCCCTCATTTCTGCTGCGGTTCTTGGACATTGGGCCTTCGGCCAGACTGGAAGCCGGAGTCCATCCGATATGGCGGAGCGTTTTCGCCAGATGTCGGAGGATTATGAGAAGGAAGGACTGGCAGCGCCGTTCAAAGGAATCACGACTAATGGCGAGGACATGCCCGGGCTGTTTGAAATCAGGCCCAGCGGCGTTTCGACAGAACCCGTGCGTAATGCGGCGGAGGCGTTCATCGCCACCTTGACGTCCACGCAACTTGCGAGAACCATGTATCCGGTAGATGACATTGAGTGGCGCAAGTGGATGAACCAGCACTTCTATGCGCGGCAAGGAATCTGCTTTGCGGAAATGAATGACACCCAACGCGAAGCCGCCTTTGGGCTCATGCGAGCCTCGCTCAGCGCGAACGGGTTCGAGTTGACGCGAAACATTATGCGGCTGAACGAAACCCTCGCCGAGTTAGCGCAGGATCATGCGTTTTTAGGAGAGTGGTTGTATTACATCCAGATTTTTGGCAAGCCGTCGCCGACTGAGCCATGGGGCTGGAAGCTTGAGGGCCATCACGCGATCATCAACTACTTTGTTCTCGGCGATCAGGTCGTGATGACGCCCCTATTTATCGGTTCAGAGCCCGTGAAGGCGCCTTCCGGGAAATACAAAGGCCTCGAGATTCTCCGGCGCGAGCAGAACGATGGCTTGCAGATGTTGGGTTCGCTCTCCGAGGCGCAGCGGAAACAGGCGATTCTGAACTTCTCGAAGACAGGCAATAACAATCTAACCGAAGCCTTCAAGGACAATGTCATAATCGAATATGCGGGACTGCGAACCAATGATTTGGCCGGCCCTGCGCGCCAACGCTTCCGCGATTTAATTCACCTGTACGTCAGCAATATGGATGAAGGACACGCGCGTGTGAAAATGGACGAGGTCGACCGCCATCTCGACAATACCTGGTTCACTTGGATCGGTGGCATGCAGCCCGACAGCGTGTTCTATTATCGCGTGCAAAGTCCCGTGGTCCTGATTGAATTTGACCATCAACGACCTGCAAACCTGAGTAAGTTCGCGGCTGATCCTTTGAAGCCCACCCAGCAGCATATTCACTGCGTGGTGCGAACCCCAAACGGAAATGATTACGGGAAGGACCTGCTGCGACAGCACTACCTCGCGCACCCACACAGTAGTACTTAAGCAAGTGGCTTCGTAGACTTGGACGAGACTCCGATTACGCCCTCAAACATTACTAGGCCGGGACTCAGCTTTCAGGAAAGTAAACTTCAGTCGTCGTATCCAGCTGCGTCGAGTTAGAAAATCGGCAACTCGCTACGTCGCGCTCTCTTCTTTCGTTTAAGCGTACAATTGGGGTTGACAAGGCATTTAGCCGCTGTTTCTCTAGGACTGCCTGCGCTGGTTCGATAAGAAGCCCGGTGCAGGAAAAATCACATTAGTCCCGCAGAATCTCTTCCCGTTCATCCGAACTGAGTGATGCCTCGGAGCGCCTGATCGTAGCTTCTGACGAGTTAGTGGCAGACTCGCGAAGGTTGCGAAACGTAGTTACAAAACTGCGAAGCAACTTCAGAAACATCTTGCCAGGCTCCCGCTGCGGACAGTTCTGGCCGGGAAGACTGAAAACGCGCGCCAGGTGCAAACGATCCCCTCTCATGCATGGATGGTCACATTCTGCACCACCCGGCTGATTGCCCCAGTGGGACTGGGATTATCCGGTTGCAGGCCCCACTTGAGGGAGAAGAATAAGCCTAGTAGTTGCCCGAATATGACATCAACTGCCGGCCTATAGTCATCTGCAACAGGCGATCCAGCTGAAGGCAAAAGGAAATGCTCGGCGAGCGAGCCGGCTCCGGACAGTGCTTGTCCAGAGACCACTACGCGGTTGTTCACCAGTCCTTTTCGACCCAATTCTCTAAGCAGGTCCATCTCATATTTCTGCACCGTTGGATTGCCGGAGAGAAAGCACACGAATAACGTGCTCTCATCCAGTGCCGCCATTGGACCATGTCGCAGGCCCAGTGCCGACTCGGACAGGGTCAGCGTTTTCCCTGCCGTCAACTCAAGAACTTTGAGCGCCGACTCCCTTGCAACTGCCCGCAGCGGACCGGATCCTACCATGCAGGCCTTGGTCAGTGAGAGCTGGGCCAGCCTCGCGGCACAATCGGCAGCCAGGGGAAGAAAATTTCTCCCGCCGCTTACAACCTTCCGGAAAATCTTCTCGTACATGGGCAGATCGCAGCTATGCGCCAGGCATTGGCCCAGGATGACCATATTCGAAAACGAACTGGTCATCGCCAACCCACGGTCGTTCACAGCGTCATCCAGGCACACCCTCAGCACCTGCGGATAGGCTTCGGTCCCCTTCACCATCCAGCCGTTTACATTGCACGACACAACCAAGTGCAGAATGTCAGGCCGTATTGCCAGCACTTTCTGCATTACTGCCACTCCCTCCGCGCTGTCTCCCGAGCGGGAAAATGAAATGCACAAGTGCCGCCTGCCGGGCAAGAGGACACTCTCCATTTCGGTCAGGAGATCTGTGCTCGGCACCGCGGTCACATCGCACTGCCACGTTTTGCGCAACAAGCGAGCCACAGATTGACCAATGTAGTCAGAGGTTCCGGCTCCAATCAGCATTACCGTCGGACGCGAAGCCACATCTGGCGCCCACACTCCAGCCATCGCCAGGAATTCATGAATCTCCGCGCGTTGCCGCTGAAAAAGCTCAAAGGTCTTCTTCCAGGTCTCCGGCTGTTGAGCAATTTCGGCCGGCGTATAGAGTAATCCGCGCTCCTTCCTCTCATTCTCCGGAAGCTTCAAAAGGCTACAAAGGGCGCTCATTTCTCCTCTACTCTTGCCATGCTGCTGCGCAAATGCCTGATTCAATTTCACTGCTCCGTCCAAAAAACTCCGGCTTTCTCGAGTACTGGCAGTTTATACGCGATGCGGTCTCCCACGCGCCGTCCGCCCACGGCCTGTTCGTCTCCCATAAACGGCAGAAAATGTCCTATAGCTTGCCCCTCTCCGCTGACCGTGATCTCGACGTCCGTCTGCGGCGTCTGTACGGGATTTACCCCGCCCCGCAAACCTGTGAAGTTCACCAGGAACACGTGCACATTGCCATCCACCCGGGCAATGGACGTGGCCACCTCTGGCCCCGCTTGAATGCGAAGGGTGCCGGGCGTTTGCAGTGCTTTCAAAAATTGCTCCTGTTCTTCCGGACGAGCTTGATCGAAACTCTTCTGCAAGCGTGTGTAATATGCTTTTCCCGGACAATCTCGAAAGCGCAGTATGTTAGCAACCTCGCTAAGTCCGGTTGCGTCATCTCCCGTGATCACCAGTTTTGTCTCTGGCGCGGCTACGTACTCGCGCAGAGAAGCGCGCTCCATATCGTTCAAAACCTTCACGTCGGGAAGCACCAGCGTTCTTCCTTTGAATTTCGCCAAGGTTCGGGGCGTCACGACCTGGAATTCGCAATGGTCCTGCATCAGCAAAATCAGGACTCCTCGGTAGGACGCAATAAAATCGTCGGAATAAAAATCGCGCGTTGGCGGCGAGAAGTAAACTCCCACCGGATCTACGGACTCCCGCGGAGCGTACAACGTGTTCTCGTGGGCGTTGATCCATGCCATAATCTTCCTTCGCGTCGGCCGGTCATTCGACCCTGCCATCGAGTGTCCCGGCGCGTCCCAGAAGTTCGCCCCCGCCATCGTTTCGGACGCTGCCAGGTTCATCATGGCCTCGCGTGCGTCGACTCGCTTATCACCGTCCCATGAGTAATTCAGGATCCAGGTAGGCTTTCCATCGGCAAAGGCACGAAAGGAATACATGCCAACCTGGTAACACAACCAATCCAACGGAGTGCGTGACGACGCCATGTGATCACCGCCTCCGAATTCGTATTCGTGTGCGATCGCATCCACCAGCGGGTACAGGCGATAGACATCCGCTCCGACTCGCGGGGCTTCGCCTTCAATACCAGGATAGATCTCGGGAATGGTTTTGATGGCCGGATTTACCGATTTGGCGTTGCGATCGATCTCCTGCACAAAATCGGTAATCGCTTCCATTCTGAAGTTCACCCACGCGCGAAACTTCGGATCGGAGAAGTCGCCGAGTTTGAGTTCCTTTTTCGCATCAAGTCCAGTCTGTTTTTTGAACGCCGCGACTGTGTAGTCGTCGAAGCTGGCCCAGCTATCTTCCCACCCATCGAAATGGGTCATCCAATAAGGAATATCGACGTAGATTCCGTCAATGCCTGTGGCCGCAATCTGTCGGACGCGCTCCATGTAAAGCTTCCGCCACTCCGGCGCAAACGGACTCACCCACACATCCTCGTCACCCTTCGCGATCCAGAAAGCGGCGCCTCCTGCAAACACCGCCGGTTCGCCCGTGAGCTTCCGTTGCAGCCAGTCGGAATGTTCTTTCGCGAGTGAATGCGGCGTGTTCGCCGCGTTGGCAGTAATGCACTCGAGGCCCGCGATGTAAACGAAAGCGCGGTTGTGCGCACTGTGAGCCTTCGCGGCGACCGCTTGGATCGCCGCAAGCTTCGCTTCCGGATGCAGAAAGCTTTCGTAGCGGCCGGGAATGTCGTTGTCCACTTCAATTCCGAACACGCCATCTTCCTGCGCGCTGCGGACGATCTCGTCAGCATTCCCGGTGCGCAAACCGTAGGCCCCAATGCGGACGTAGTTGGTCCAATCCCGTCCCGCCGACTGCCCGGAAGCTGGAAACAATATCAGCAGCAGCGCGCAAGATAAGAGACACGTCCCCCCCACACCACTAGAACTCAAAGCGCACTCCCAGTTGCCCGTGGCGCGGGGTGCTGCCAGGCAGGGTGGAGGTAATCTGCCCAAAGGTCGAATCGCCATACAGGCCATCTGGAGGAGCAAAGCGCGGAGTATTGAAGAAATTGAAAAACTCCCCGCGGATCTCCAGTCTCATGCCTTCTCGGGGAACAAATCCCTTCGAAATCGCGAGATCCACATTGTGTATGCCGTCGCTTCTTAGATTGGAGAAAAAGCGCGGTGCATTGCCCGGCTGCTCCAGCCCCGGATCTGCGAAGCAGTTGGTATTGAATGTGCTCTGACCCGTCAGGGCGGAATGATGTGCACTCACCCCGCTGCTGGGATTGCAGATAACGTTGGGCCGTTGATTACCATCGTCCAGCGTCGGCTGAGACATGCCGATATCGATCGGTTGACCCGATTGGAAGGTCAGAATCGTCGACATCGTCCAGCCGCCCACGATCGCATCCACAAAGCGGTTCATGTCTCGTCCTATCCACCGGCCGCGCCCGATCGGACTTTCCGCAATGATCGCCATCGCCAGCCGATGAGTCGCGTCGTTCGCGCTGATCGAATGCTCAGCCTTTAGATTGTCCAATTCCTGCGGGTTATCGAACACCAGCCCTCCAACCCAGGCGTTGCGTCCGGAAGAGGAGTTGTCCGTAGCCTTCGAGAACGTGTACCCACCTTCAAACGAAATGTAGTGGCTCGCCCGCTTCTGAAACCGGACTTGCAGTGCGTTGTAAAACGAGGAAGCCATCAACAGCGGCAGGCCCTCAAAATAGCCGTCGAATTGCGGGTATGGGCGCAGCAGATTGATCAACGGGATCTGCGCGTCGTTGTACAGCGAGTCGGGCTCGTTGAACACCGCATTTGGTCCCTGGAACATCGAAAAGAAAGGATTCGGCACCAGGCAGTGCAGATTGTTGTAGCTGTACAACTGGCTGAAGTTGACGGTCCCGTCCGAGTTGCATTGCCCGTCCTGGTTGAACTGGCGACGCAAGGCTGAAGGAATGAAATCACGATTACGCGTAGTCGCTCCCGCCGCCCCGCCCCAGGGCAGATGCGTGCTCCGATTGGCGGAGTAGTCCACGGAAACTACTAGTTGCCCGGGCAGCAGCCGCTGCACTCCCAGGCTCCACTGGTAGATCTCCGCGTTGCGTGCCTCGCTGGTGCCCAAATCGTTTTGATTGGCAAAGCCCCACTCCGCGAGCGCGCCATATTTTGTGCCCTGTGGCGCCGGCAAACCGGCCGGAAATGGATTCTCCAGCGTTGCATATTGGGTTTGGAAATTGTCTTTCGTGAAGTAAACGTTTCCATCCTTGCGGAACGCCGTTCCCACAAACTGGAAGTTGGTGGCCACGTTCATTCCGTAATACACGCCCGCTCCGCCGCGTAGCACGGTGTTGGGCGTGAGTTGATAAGCGAAGCCTACGCGCGGCGCCCAGTTGTTGCGATCCACGGGGACATGCCGCATCGACGAATTCGGGAATTGGGTAATGCCTTTTATTTTGGTAGGCCCGAGACCCAGGGCCTGCAGGTTGGGATCGCCGCTGCTCAGGTCGAGGGTGACCCCGCTGTCGCCGCTGAAGTCACTGAACTGCACGTGATTGAACCGCTCCGTGTAAGGAGTGCTCCACTCGTAACGCAAGCCCAGGTTCAGCGTTAGCTTGGGCGTGAGCCGCCAATCATCCTGCACATAGAACGAAGTTTCCTTGGATTTATTCAAAGCCATGGGATCGATCCCGATGCCTCCGTAGTCGCCAATGCCCAGCAGGATGTCGGCAAATGGATTTCCCTGGGTCGGATCGAAATTACCGATGATGTTTTCGGTTACCGTTTGCGCAAAATGGAAATAACCGCTGGCGTAGTTCGGTTCCTGGAAGTTATTGAAGAACTGTCGTTGTTCGAAGCCGAATTTTATGTTGTGCTTGCCTTTTGCCCACGCCAGCGCGGATGAATAGGAATACAGCATGTGATCGAGCTTGGTGTCGACGCAACACTGGTCGTAGATCGAACTCCATGGTGAATCCACGATGATCGCCGGCATTCTCGCAATACCGTTCGCCGTGTCCAGGATCGACGGAAACCCGGCCGAGGTTGCGCTTGGGTACTTGGTAAATCCCGGGGCATGCACCTGATCGACTGACAAACGCGCTGTGGCCAGCAACGTGGGGCGCAAGTTCCAGTCGAATTGCAGCCCGCCGTTGTTTACGCTGGTGATGTAGTTAATGCCATCGTTGTATAAGCCGTCGGCCAAAACGGTTGGCGCGCTCTGGGACGAGTGAGCGTGACTATAGCGCGCCGCCAGGTGCGTCTTGTTCGAAAGCTGCTCGTCCACTTTGATATCGAATTGCAGGCCCTTGTTCGCCAGATTGGTGTTCGCTCGGAAGTTGTTGGTGCCGTCCGCAGTGCCCGGCTGATTCGGCAGCGGATACAGATTCAGAACGTTTTCTCCCACCTTGTCCCACATGCTTTGCGGAATTTTATTGCCGGTAAACGGAGTCCGGTTGCCATTGCTGTCCAGGGTGAACGGATTGAAAATCAGGTTCGGCACTACTTCGCCAGTATTGGGATCCGTAATCAGCGCGTTGGAGAAGTCTCCCTTTCGCTCCGCCACTGTAGGCACCGTCCCAACAATGTTGATGGGATTGGTTTCGACAATCCGTTCCATGTCGAGGAAGAAGAAGGTGCGATTCTTACGGATGGGACCGCCGAGCGAGAAGCCGTACTGGTCACGCGAATGCGAGGGCTTGGGAAGTCCCGCTTGATTGCTGAAGAAGTCGTTAGCGTCCAGCACATCACGCTGTCCGAACCACCATCCACTCCCGTGAAATGCGTTGGTACCGCTCTTTAAGGCCATGTTGACGACGGTGCCGCCATTGCTGCCGAATTCAGCGGAGAAGGCATTGTTCTGAACCTTGAATTCCTGCACAGCTTCGACTGACGGCTCGTAGAAAATATTGGAATTCCCGCCTTCCCCCTCTTCCGGAGCACTGATTAAAGATCCATCCATGCGCACTTCGGCGGTAGCGTTGCGCTGTCCGTTAGACACAAAGTTTGTGCCGGCTGGATAGTTGTCCGCAGTTCCCGATCCCGCTGTCTCGCTCACCCCCGCATTCAGAAACACCAGGCCGAAGAAGTTTCGGTTCAGCAGCGGAATTTCCTTCACGTACTCATTCGTAACGTCCGTGCCCAGGGCAGAAGTCTGCGTATCCAGCAGCGGCGCCGCTTCGGTGACTACGACTTCGGTGGCAGTTCCAGCTGGACGCAGTTTGAAGTTCAGACTCGTCTCCTGGTCGACCGCCAGCACCACGTTGTTCTGCTCCATCGCCTGGAAGCCGGCAGCTCTCACGTTAACCGTATACGTCGATGGGCGGAGTGCGCGCAGGATGTACGCGCCCATGCGGTCTGTGTTGGTGGTCTGTGAGATATTGGTGCCGACGTCAGTGATCGTCACCGTCGCATTCGGCAGGACAGCTCCGGTGGCATCACTTACCGTCCCACGAATCTGCGCTTGGTAACTGGCCTGCCCGGCCAAGTAGGAAGCCAAAAGAACCAGGCAAGAGAGAAGAGGCACGTAACGACGAGACATCCTTGAGTTCAAGCCCGTGAACTCCATGGCGACCTCCGGGGAGCGAAGATGGCGGTTATTTCGTTTGCTTTCGTTTTGATACTTTTACTTTCGATCCCAAACTTCTGTCAAGTATAAAATCCGCCTCCCACGATCCCCCACTCCTACGGCAAGGTCCCGCCTGCAATTTCGTGGACAAATTCAAACCGCGGGGATACAAGGGAAGGTCAGGGCTACATGCAACCTTTGCGCACGTGCATTTGTAGCCGGATGCAAACAAGCCCGTGCTGAACGAAGAACGTCGTAGAGCCATCCTGGACATTCTGGAGCGCGATGGCCGGGTGCTGGTCGTTGATCTCGCCCGGCACTTCCGCACTTCCCAGGTCACCGTCCGCAAAGATTTGGAGATTCTGCACGCCCAGGGACGGGTGCATCGCACACACGGCGGCGCATTGCCGGCTCAGGAAAGCGCCCTTGAAGATCCCAGCCTGCGGGAAAAAGAGAAACTTCACCGAAAAGAAAAGTTGAAGATTGCGGAGGCGGCAACCCGCATGGTGAAAGAAGGCCAGGTTGTGATTCTGGACTCTGGTACCACGACCACCGCGATTGCCCGTGCATTGCGGGCGTTCGTGAACCTTACCGTGGTGACGAACGCCGTGAACATTGCCGCCGAACTCGCCGGGTCCACCCTCGAAGTGATCCTCACAGGCGGGACTCTGCGCAAAAACTCATTCTCTCTGGTCGGCCCCATTGCCGAAGAGACGCTACATGGTCTGAACGGCGACATTCTCTTTCTTGGCGTGGACGGTTTCGACGTACACTACGGCTTGAGCACGCCGAATCTGCTCGAAGCGAAAGTGAATCGGGCGATGATGGACGTTGCCCGCGTGGCCGTCGCCGTTTGCGATTCCAGCAAGTTTGGCCGGCGAAGTCTTTCCACCATTGCTCCCACCTCCGCGGTCCAGAGTGTCATCACGGATCGCAGCATCCGGAAGTCGGATCTCACTGCATTGCGCAGTGCGGGTATCGCCGTAACGCTGGTCTAATCGAAACGAGAGTTGCCCGCCGAAATCGCCGCAAATCATTCGGAAGAAAAGGTAAGCCCGGTGTGGACGCAGCCTGAGTGCGCCGGGGGGGTTCTTGATCGGCGTGGCCGTGCCAGCAGAATTTATCTATACAGGGAATATTGGACGGTCTGCCCAGGCGCTATCGGGCTCCCACCTTCACGCGGGTTGCCGGGACGCCTTGCTCGCCGGCCCTTGTAGCGGGCTGCCGGCTCTTGCCGTTGCCATTCGTCCCGATCAGCGGCATGGGTGCCGCCGACTTTGCGCCCTGGTACTTGTTTCGCGCCGCCAGCAGTTTCTCCAGATCCTGATCCTTCAGCGGCTCTTCATGGCCTAGCAGTTTCGCGACGAGGGCGATCTTGGCGAAGTGCTCCACGGTTTCCATTTTCATGTACGCGGTTTGCAGGTCCGCACCATAAGCGACCACGCCATGGTTCTTCATCAGGATTGCGTCGTATTGGGGCACCAGCGGTTCCAATGCTTCCGTCAATTCGCGCGTTCCCGGTGTGCCATAGCGCGCCAGCGGAATACAGCCCAGGCCAATCACCACTTCGCACACCAGCGGCTCGGTCAGTGCCACGCCACAGGCTGCGAAGCCGGTTGCTGTCGGGGGATGGGCATGCACAATCCCTTTGACATCCGGCCTCAGCCGGTAAATCAGCAAGTGCATGCCAATTTCACTGGAAACGTCGCGGCGGCCCCTCAATCGGCGTCCCTCCATGTCCACGATGACCATGTCGGGGGGCTGCATCATGCCCTTGCTCATCGACGTGGGCGTAACCAGGATGCGGCGATTGTCCAACCGGGCCGAAAGATTCCCGTCGGTCGCAGCCACAAACCCGCGCTGGTGCAGCATCGCGCCGTAGCGGACAATTTCTTCCCGTAGTCGCCGATCACTGGCCATGGAGGAGATGCCGTGGGCTCCCAAGACTTATTTCCTGATATCGTACAGCACCCAATTCCCTTCGACAATCCACGAAAGGGCTATGCATCCCGCTGCCATCCGCACTTGGGTCATGCCGGCTCAGGGTTCAACGCTGGTTGGTTGCGTGCCTTTATTCTCCGCCGATTCTGAACCGCAGTCCGGCGCGAAAATTCGACCGCAGCGCGGGAAACCCGACCACCTCTTCGTAATGTTTGTTCAATGCATTTTCCACGCTCAAGTAGGCGCTGATTCGGGAATTGATTGCGCACCAGCCACCCAGATCCACGCGTGCGTACCCGGCGGCATGCGTGATGCCAAACCCCAAAAAGTCCGAGTCCGCGCGCCGTCCTACAAAGCTTCCACCCAGGTTTGCTCCCCATCGCCGAGTCACATAATCGAGTAAGAGGCTGCCGGAGTGCCGCGGACGTCTCAACAGGGGAGCGCCCGCCGCGTGCAGCGCGTCGGTGGCGAACGGGGCTGCCAATATTTGCGTTGACGTGTAGTTATAACCGCCATCCAGCGACAGTCGGCTTGTCAATTGTCCCTTCAACTCCAGTTCCGCTCCGTGAGCCATGGATCGATCGACGTTCACGTACTGCCCGACGAAGGTCGTCGGATCCAGAGTTTGGAAGTCGATCTGGTTGCGAAATTGATTGTTGAAGTACAGTGCTGAAAGTGCGAATTTGCCGCCGAAAAGGCTCTGCTCGAACCCGGTTTCGAAGGCGCGATTCTCCTCCGCTTTTAAGTTGAGATTGGGAACGATAAATGGACCGCTCGCGAAAGTCTCCTCAAAACGGGGCTCCTTGATTCCGGTCGCATAGGAGAAGCGCAGGCGTGTTCCTGAAAAGATCGCGCCACCCCTGAGCAGCCCGTAAGTAAGCGCCACTCGTGGCACTCCCTTGTTGCCGAACGTCTGGTTGTGCACGAAGCGCGCTCCGGCGAGCACTGAGAGACGTCCCAGCACCAGCGACTGTTGCGCATAAAACGCGTGGTTCAGGCGCAAGCCGTGAGTGATGGGAGGCGAATCCAGATCACCCACAAAGCCGTTCTCATCTTCAAACTGGTATCCGACGGTGGTTTGAGCCCAGGTGCGCTCGGCGTAATCGCCCTGATATTCGAAACCGGCCCGGTTGATATCGGCAATCGAGTGAAAGGGAAAATCGATGTTGCCGAAGGCAGGCGACACCCGTTCGGGCTCCATCACGTCATCTTCGTTCAGAGTGCGATGGTTGTACTCGAAGCCGGTTAATCGATGCTGCCAGCGCGACGGCCCAGCGATCGCCAGCTGGGCGCTTGCCAATGTGTTGTTCTGCCGCGCTCGCTGTTCCCTGTCGGGAGGGATGAGAGGCTGGCCATTGAAGTTCCACTCGTTCTGGACTCCGCTTCGGCTGTTGTAATGACGTGCGCGGAAACGGAACAGAGCGCGATCGCTTATTTTCACTCCGATGTTTGCGCCTTGCAGCGAATTCGAGTAGTCGTCGTTGATTCCCTGTCCAGTGGTATTGAACTGATCGCCAAAGACGTTGTAGTCGAATGGACCTCGAACTCCCGCCAGGTTCAGATATCCGTGCGCGGTAAACAGATTTCCGCCATCGGCGCCCAGGGTCAGCTCCGGGGTGCGCGTGCTTCCGGTGGCGGTAAACACCTGTACCACGCTGGTCATGGCGTCTGATCCATAGAGCGCGCTCTGCGCCCCACGCACGAACTCCAGGCGATCCGTTTCCGTCATCGGCACTACGCCGAAGTCAAACGTGCCGCCCGGTTCATTGGCGGGCACGTCGTCGATCAGTACCTTGTTGTATCGAGAATCGCCGCCTCGCACGAACAACGAGGCCAAGCCTCCACGCTGGCCTGCGGTATTCACGACGGCCCCCGGCAAAAAGCGGATCGCGTCCGAAGCCGCGACCGGTTGCATCGTTTCCAGCTGGGCAGAGTTCAGGCTCGACACGCTGGCGCCCGTTTCGATCTCCGGAGCCGGGGAGCGCGTTGCTGTCACTACGACCGACTCCATTGGCCCTGCAACTTTTAAAGAAACGGTGAGGACTTCGTTATCATTGCCAGCTTCGGCTTGTTGGGGCGCGAATCCCGCCGCCAGCACGCGAACCGTGTATTTAGCAGCCGGAATATTGGTGAAAACCGCAAGTCCTTCGCCCGAAGTTGTCTTTACCTGAAGCGGGTTCGATGTCGACTGCAGCAGGGTTACTTGCGCGCCGGACAGCGGCGTGGACTGCGGATCAATAACTTTGATTTTGAGATCTACCGCGAAAGCGGTAGTGGTAACAGTGATTACAAGAAACCGAAGCAGAAGCGAACGCATGCCATTCTCCTTTACACGCGAAAGGGGGCCGGGGTTGCGGTTCGCGCGGGTCTCCTGGCTTGCGAGTAAGGACTGGGTCCGACTACTACAGCCGCTCTTCCCAAGGCATCCTGCCTCAGTGGTCAGCTGCGATTTCCTCGCTTACAGTTGCGCGGCAGCGCGGGATTTCCACCCGCTTCCACATCTCACGAGAGATGAGCGCGCGAACCAAAGATATTTCAATGAACGATAAAACAGGTGGGAAGACTGTATCTGTACCATCAGGGGTTGTCAATGCCGGCAGCTTTGCGCCCAAAGAGCGGGAACTCGGTGCTTCCCACGCGCGGTACATTCTCTTCCGCGAACTGCCGGACCCGCTCAAGCGCAGCCTGCAACTGGGCATGGTAACGCTCCATCTCCGTGTCGTTGCTCTCAGCGGGAACCGGAATGCGCGCGGCAACGCGCATCAGCGCGCGCGCAAAGGGCTTGGGGATCATGAATTCATCCCAGGTATTGAGGATCCAGGCGTCTTGCAGTGCAATGTGGAAAGCACACATGGGCACGCCGCTGGCGCGCGACAGCAACACTGGTCCCGGCTTAGCGACGTAGCGCGGACCGCGTGGACCGTCAATGGTAAAGGCCACTGTCCATCCTTGCTCCACCTCCCGACGCATGCCGAGAAGCGCCCGAACCGCACCACGATTGCTCGACCCCCTCACTGGCACGAACCCGAACTTCTGGATGATTCTCGCAATGTACTCGCCATCGAAGCTTTGGCTGGTCATCACCCGAATGTTGAGATTTCTCCAGAGATATGCGGCGGGAAATACGCAGCGGTGCCAGAACGAATAGACCAGCGGCCGTTCTTCAAGGCCAGATGGGCCGCCCTCTTCGAACGAGACCGAGAAGCGCAGTGTTGGGCCGATCAGGCGAATGGCCAGGTATCCAACCCAGGAAATCGCAAATAGCGCGATCCGCTGTCGTAGCGTGAACCGCGCGGGAGCAACCGAGTTCTCGATTCCATCGCTAGGGATTGGCGGTGCCGCCATGTTCACATTGTAAGGGGCTCGGCTTTCGCGGACAGGCTTGGCGTTTCGGCGGGTTACAAGTCAAGGACGCTATTGGCAGAGTTACGGGAAATCATGGAGGGCGCATGTAAGAGCTCGTGGTTGGCAACCTCGGGGCGTTGTGCTGCCTTACGCTTCCACAAACGCGTCGATCCACTCTTTCAAACGCGCCCGCCGGTTATCGGAAAGCTCGAACTTCACGCCAATTGAGCCTTTGGATTTTTTCCAGCTCACGTTGCCTCGAATCCAGATGCGGGGGAGCGTCAGCAATGCGAACGAGACTTCCACGGAATGGCCGACCGTGAGATCTTCAGGCGTCTTCAACGACATTCCGCCCGAGCTGACCTCGAGGCTGGTTGCGGTAAAGCGCCGTCCATCGCCGGAAACGATGTTAACTTCCGTCATCACCGGAATGCGCACGTAACGCCGGAATTCGTGGGACACCAGCATCCGCGTCGCCCGCACCAGTTTCAGCGCCGCCTGGCGCTCCAGCGGTTCGTGGAAGATGGCGTTGACTCCGTACTTCGAAAAGCGAAGGGCATCCTGAGCGCTGCCGCCAATCCCGTACATCACGATGCGGCTATTGGACGCTGAAGTCCTGGCCGCTTCCATGCAGGCTTCGGCTCCAGGGTCCAGCTTCATGATGCAAGCCTCGAATTTCTCTTTGCGCAGGCGATCGGCCGAGTTGCCATTCATGACCACAGTTTCAATGGCGAACTGGCGAAAGCAGTCGACTAGGGTGGATTTAATCGGCTCCTGCAAATCCACAAGCGCGGCTCGTGGCACTGCTTTTTTGACCGGAGGTATAGGGGCAAGGGCGCTGCCCAAGGCGTTATCCATAGGGTTTTGGGGGTTCGTGTTCATGTTCATTCTGTCGCCCGCCTGGGCGCTTGGCAAAGGGTCTAAAGGCCAATACGGCCCGACAGAAGTACCATGCGGAGAGCTAGACCCATGCTGCAACGGGATTGCACTTGCGGGCGGCGTTAGCGGAATCAATTACTTGCGGAAGGAAAACTACGGCGATATGCGTGCTCCGCCACAGCTACAAACCGGCAAGTTACGTCGGAACTTCCGGAACCGTTACTCCGCCCATCTGCGGAATAAGAGCGCGCCGTTTGTCCCGCCGAACCCGAAGGAGTTTGACATGGCGTAATCCATCTCAACCTTGCGCGCCTGGTTGGGCACGTAGTCCAGATCGCATTCAGGATCCGGATTCTCCAGGTTGATGGTGGGAGGAAGAATCTGGTCGCGCAACGCCATGACCGTGATGCCGGCTTCCAGGCCTCCGGCGCCGCCCAGGAGATGTCCCGTCATGGATTTGGTGGAGCTCACCGGCAGCTTGTATGCGTAATCGCCGAAAGCCCGCTTGATCGCAAGCGATTCCAATTTGTCGCCAAGATCGGTCGACGTGCCGTGCGCGTTCACGTAGCCCACTTCTTCAGGACGGATCTTGGCATCCTGGATGGTGTTCACCATGACGCGGTATGCGCCATCGCCGTTTTCCGCCGGTTGGGTGATGTGATTGGCGTCGCCGCTCATTCCGTAGCCGACGATCTCCGCCAGAATCTGCGCGCCGCGCCGCCGGGCGAATTCCAGTTCCTCGAGAATCAGAATTCCCGCGCCTTCGCCGATCACGAATCCGTCGCGGGCGGAATCCCATGGGCGGCTTGCCTTCTCAGGAGCATCGTTGCGCGTAGATAGAGCGCGCATCGCCGCGAATCCTCCGACACCCATCGGCGTGATGGCGGCTTCCGTTCCGCCGGCAATCATCACATCAGCATCGCAACGGGAAATGATCTTGAATGCGTCGCCAACCGAGTGCGCGCTTGAGGTGCACGCCGTGCAGGTTGCCTCATTAGGACCCTTCGCGCCATAGCGGATGCTGACGTGTCCGGCCGCCAGGTTGACGATCGCGGCAGGAATAAAGAAGGGTGAAATTTTTCGCGGCCCTCCGCTCAGCAGGTTCGAGTGTTCCCGCTCGATGACGTCGAAGCCGCCAATCCCGGAACCGATGTGGACTCCGACCCGGGTCGAGGTCTCCTGCGTAATTTGCAGGCCCGACATTTTCATGGCTTCATCCGTCGCCGCCAGGCACAGGTGGATGAAACGGCCCATTTTTTTGAGTTCTTTTTTCTCGATGATGGTGAGCGGGTCGAAGTTCTTGACTTCCGCCGCAATCTGGCAGGCAAAGCTGGACGCGTCAAAATGGGTGATGCGGGCCACGCCGCTCTTCCCGGCCAGCAGGTTCGACCAGGTCTCCGGCGCCGTGTTGCCCACAGCACAAATCAGCCCCAGGCCCGTAACAACAACGCGGCGCGACAATCCTACTTCCCACCTTTCGCGTGTTTTCCGATGTAATCGACCGCATCCTGCACGGTGCGGATCTTCTCCGCGTCCTCGTCAGGGATCTCGATGTCGAATGCCTCTTCAAATGCCATCACCAGTTCCACGGTATCGAGCGAATCCGCCCCCAGGTCGTCTACGAAGGACGCGCTGGGTGTCACTTCGCCTTCATCCACTCCCAACTGCTCCACGATGATCTGCTTTACCTTGTCGTCAACGGCAGCCATTGTTCTCCTTGCTGGCGCACACTGGCGTGCGCGCCTTTGCTGTTCGTTTGATGCTTCAACGTGTGATTTCGACCGAAAGGCTTATTTGCCGTGCTTCTCGATGTAGTCGATGGCGTCTTGTACGGTCCGCATCTTCTCCGCATCTTCGTCCGGAATTTCAAGACTGAATGCTTCTTCCAGGGCCATGACCAACTCGACCTGGTCGAGCGAGTCCGCGCCTAGATCATCCACGAATGATGCGCTGGGTGTCACTTCGCCTTCGTCCACTCCCAACTGCTCGGAAATAATCTGCTTGACCTTTTCGGTTGTCTCCTTGAGTTTATCGCTGACTGCCATATGCGTCGCACCTCCGCACCTTGACGAAACTAGTAGTGTAATTGCGTTGGCGAAAATGTGTAAACCATGATGTCCTGTTGAGCGGACCGGCACCAACGGTCCTCGGCAACACGTTCGAATCCTAACGGCTTAGCAGGGCCACGGTCAAACTGTCCCGGCGTTTGTAGTGCATCTCAGGGAACTCTCTATGCTAAGAACCATCGCATGCGCAACCGTGTTGATGCTGCTGACGCTGTATTGCGCAGCTCTGGATTGTCCATCCAATCCCGATAAAACTCCGGACTCCTTAATTGCTGCCGAGCAGAGTTGGGCCAAGGCTCTGGAGCGCCATGAGCAAGATTCGCTCGCCTGCATCCTTGCCGATGAATTCCAGGATTCCGATCCCGATGGCAAGCTGCACACCCGTGCGGAAACCTTAGGCGCCGTTCCTCAACGCAAACCCGGCGTGAACCAGTTGAGTGAATTGCAACCGCATGTGTACGGGGACGTCGGCTACATTCGTGGATTAGCCACCCTGCTGAATCCCGGCGGCCAGCTCAGGGCCAGGGTGCGATTCACGGATATCTATGTCTATCGCGACCGCCGCTGGCAAGCGGTGGCCGGGCAAGAAACGCTCGTAAGCGACGCGAAGTAGACGAATGGACGCCTCCGGTCAAAAACTCGATTTCCCTCATAAAGCAGCCCGCCGCTACGAGTGGGGTGCCGCGAGCCGGAAAGGGCGTTAACGTGCTCGCTGTCGTGCAACGCGTCACACACGCCAAGGTCACGGTGAACGCCGAGGCAGTTGGAGAGATCGGCCCAGGCTTGCTGGTCCTTGTCGGGGTCGGCCGGGACGACTCGACTGCCGATGCCGACTACATCGCGAAAAAAATTGCCGGGCTGCGCATCTTCGAAGATAACGCGGGAAAGATGAATCTCGCCGTAGCGGAAATCGGCGGCTCAGTTCTAGTCGTTTCTCAGTTCACCCTCTACGGTGACGTGCGACGAGGCAAGCGCCCTTCGTTCGATGCCGCAGCACTACCGCAACTCGCCCGCGAACTATACGAATATCTGGTCGAAAAGCTGCGCGCGTTGGGACTTCCCTGCGCGACTGGCTGGTTCCAGCAGAATATGGACGTAGAACTCGTAAACCAGGGCCCGGTCACGATTCTTCTGGATTCGCGAAAGATCTTCTGACCGGAGACGCTACGCGTTGACGATCGCGTCCGCCACTCGCGCCGCCTCCACTGCTTCCCGCACATCGTGCGTGCGGACGATATGCGCTCCTTTGATGATTAAGGCAGTCTGCGTTGCCACGGAGCCGAATAGCCTTTGATTGACCGCCGCGTCGCTGCCGTTGCGTCCAAGAGTTCGTCCAATAAATGACTTCCGTGAAGTCCCGACCAGCAGCGGAAATCCGAGTGCCTGCAACTGCTCGAAGCGCGAAATCAGCGGATAGTTCTCGTCAAATTTTTTTCCGAATCCGAATCCCGGGTCGAGCACAATTCTGTCCCGCTTGATTCCCCCCAGCACTGCGTCCTCAGCCCATTGCTTAAGTTCGCGTTTCACCAGCAGCACGGGATCGCCGATTGCTGGAAGGTTGCGCCATTCCTCCGGCCGGCCGCGCATGTGCATCAGCACGACGCCGCACTTCAGAGGCGCCAGGGTCTTAATGATCCGCGCGTCCCACCGCAGTCCGCTCACGTCATTGACAATCTCCGCCCCGGCGACCACCGCCGCCCTCGCCACCCCGGCTTTATAGGTGTCCACCGAAATCAGCGCCGTTGGCCTCTCCCGTTTCACTGTCTCGATTACCGGTATCACGCGATCCAACTCCTCCTGCTCCGTGACCCCCGCATTCACTCGAGGAACCGCCCGCGCGTCCTCCGGTTTCTGTTCTGCCCGCGACAAAACATGCGCGCCCGGCCTGGTTGACTCTCCGCCTATGTCAATGATGTCAGCATCGTCGTCCAGCATCTTGCATGCTTGCTCCAGCGCCCGCTGCGGATCGGAAAACCTCCCTCCATCTGAGAACGAATCCGGCGTGACGTTGAGCACCCCCATGATGAGCGTGCGCTTGCCGAGGTCGATGACCCGCGACCCCACATTCCACTGGAAGACAGGACGCATCGGCGTGATTGTAAATCAGCCACTTACGCCTGACATTGCGCTCTCAGGTGCTACAATCCTCTTAGCTCCCATGCGATCCTCGCGGTATCTGCTGGTACGCATTGTCTTCGCGCTACTCCTGTGTCAGATTGCATTGGCGGCATCCAAGCCGCTACCCGCGCGCATCGCCGCGGTTCTCGGAGATCCCGAACTGTCGCGCGGCTTTTGGGGCATCGAAGTTCTTGACCTCTCCGACGGCAAGTTGCTTTACGGCCTGAATTCCGAGAAGCTTTTTACCCCCGCCTCCAACACCAAGCTCTTCACGACCGCCGCCGCAATCGCGCTGGTGGGACCGGATTACAAGTTTCATACAACAGTCGAATCCACCGGAACGCTCGATCGCTATGGTCGTCTGACTGGAGACCTCGTACTGGTCGGACGTGGCGATCCCAATCTTTCCGGGCGCGAGCTTCCCTATGACATCCGCACTCAGCGTGACGAAGATCCAATCCAGGTGCTTGAAAAACTGGCCGACAGCCTGGTGCAGAAGGGCCTGAAGTACGTTGACGGTGACGTTGTGGCTGATGACTCGTATTTTGCCTTCGAACGCTACGGCGAAGGCTGGAGTCAGGACGATCTGGTCTGGGCCGATGGAGCTCCGGTTTCCGCGCTTACCGTCAATGACAATGTTGTCTTCGTCAACATCCTTCCTGCTGACCGCCCGGGAGAACGCGCGTTCGTAGGCATCACTCCGTTCGCCGGCTACTACCACATCGATAACCGCATCATCACCACGCCCGCCGGCACGGGCCGCAAGATCTTCATCAACCGCGATCCCGGTTCTACCGTGCTTACGCTGTGGGGCAACATGCCCATCAACGATCAGGGTGCGGACGAAGCTCTTGCCATCGAGGACCCAGCGCAATTTGCCGCCCAGCTGTTTCGCCAGTTGCTCGAGAAGCGCGGCGTTGCGATTTATGGAAAAGATCGCACGCGCCATACAGAGTTGGCCAGCTTCTCGACCCTGACCATCACCGCCCTGGCTCCATCGCGTGGCAGTGAAGGCGGACAGCTCCGCCCCTTGCCTGCCACTCAACCCATCGTGCTTGCCAGCTACGATTCCAAGCCTCTCATCGAGGATGTGCGCGTCATCAATAAAGTCAGCCAGAACCTGCACGCGGAACTTCTGCTGCGCTTGTTGGGACGTGAGAAAGGCACCGCCGGAACTATCGAAGGCGGCCTGGAAGTGCTGCGCGGCTTTCTAAATCAGGCGGGAATTACCACCGACGAATACTTGCTCTACGACGGCTCCGGCCTGTCCCGCCAAAACCTGGTCAGCCCGCATGCGGTTGTGAAACTGCTGCGCTACGCCAGCACCCAACCGTGGGGAGGCATTTATCGCGGGACGTTTCCGGTGGCTGGGGTCGATGGATCGCTTGCTGACCGTTTTGTGAATACACCCTTGCAGGGCCGCGTCTATGCCAAAACCGGATCCCTCGGCGGCGTGAAAGCTCTGTCCGGTTACGCCACCACCGCCACTGGACAGCAAGTCGCTTTCTCTATCCTGTCGAACAACTTCAACCTGCCCGAGAACCGAATGAAAGACACTATCGACCAACTGGTGCAAGCCATCGTAAACGACCGCTAGTTGCGTTCGGCCCCAATCCCGGAAAAGCTCGCCAGTTTCCCTGGACGTGCTATATTTCCGCCGTGCGCGACGCTGCGTTGCTGAACTCGAACCGACCCCGGCATGCTGGCTTTGTGCGCATAACCCACTGGATCACCGCTTTCGCTTTCCTGGCTCTGCTTATTACGGGAGCGGAGATCGTGATCTCTCACCCGCGTTTCTATTGGGGTGAAACTGGCAGTGACCTCACCACTCCGCTGTTCAAAATACCGATCCCCGCTTCCAGAAATCTGGTCCCCACTGGCTACGGCTACGTGATGCCCGATCAGAATGGTTGGAGCCGGGCTCTCCACTTCCAGGCCGCATGGGCTGCGGTCCTAACCGGCATGGTCTATGTCATATGGGGCTTGTGGACTGGTCACTTCCGCAGCAACCTGTTTCCTGCCCCGACTGAGCGGACGTGGGCATCGTTCTTGCGCGCCATGATGAAGCACATTCACTTCAAACGGCCTGACCAAACCGAAGCTTCTTCCTACAATGTCGTGCAGCGGACCACATACCTGATCGTCATCTTCGTCTTGTTTCCTCTCGTGATCTGGACGGGGCTTGCTTTATCGCCCGGCTTCAATTCCGCAGTCCCTGCAGCTGTCAATGTGCTAGGAGGACGGCAATCCGCGCGCACGCTCCATTTTTTCGTTGCCGTATTGCTCATGCTGTTCCTCGTCGTTCACGTGGCCATGGTGGTCCTCGCCGGATTCACGAGCCGCATGCGGGCGATGATTACCGGCAATGCCAGTTCAGGCTAGCAGCACCTTACGCCAGTAGCACATATGGAGGAGCGTGCATGAGCAAAATTTCACGCCGCAAGTTCGTGACCGCTGGTCTTGCCGCTACCGCGGGCGTGTCGGGACTGGCCGCGGCCGCTGGCTTGGCCCGGCGCTATGGGCTCATCCCACCTGACAGCGGCGGAATGTACGGTCCCGGCGAAACCCTTACTTATGCGGCGCAGCGCCTGCTGACCAGACATTCACTCGCGCGGGAGTTTCCCCGCAGCATGATTTCCAAGGTCCCGTTCCCCAACGAAACTCCACCGCTGAACGATGCGTTCAAACACCACCAGGCAAGCGGGTTCGCCGACTGGCGGCTTTCTGTCGATGGGATGGTCACCCAACCCGCATCGCTGTCGCTATCTGATCTCAAGAGTCTTCCCGTCCGCAGCCAGATCACTGAGGTAGTGTGCGAAGAAGGTTGGTCCTATATTGCTGAGTGGATTGGAACGCCTTTGGTTGACGTTCTCAACGCGTGCGGGATCCTGCCGCAAGCCCGATACATCGTTTACTACTCCATCGACCCTGAATGGTGGGAGAGCATCGACATGGCGGATGCGCGGCATCCGCAGACTCTCGTCACCTATGCCATGAACGGCGAAGACCTTCCAGTGTCCTTCGGCGGCCCGTTGCGTCTGCGGGTGCCTCGCCAGCTCGGCTACAAAAGCGTTAAATTCATCACTCGATTGACAGTTACAGATTCCATGAAGCGCTTCGGAAAAGGCCTTGGCTCGGCATCACCAGAAGGCGGTTACGCCTGGTACGCCGGCATATAACTCGCTTCGTTAAACTCCAGTAGTCGCCCTGGCTTGAAGTGTTGCAGATCGGCGCGTACCCGGGTCTTGGTCGGCGGTCACGTGCTTCAGCTCAGCAGGAAGGGAATGGTCGCGCCATTCAGCCCGGCCGGCAAGTGCGGATATCGTCGCGCACACACGCCCAGGCTAACCCCCGAGCCAAAGATCGCAGGCTTGCTCCGGTAATAATCGCCGTCCCGCGACACGCGAATCGTTTCGCCGGAAAATTGCTGCGGGAACTCGACAGTTTCCCGGGGGCCGGAGCACAGGTACAGCGACAGCAAGTCGCAGAATTGGAGGACGTCCACCAGTCTCCGAATCTCAGCTTGAGAATATGTCACCGCTCTTCCCAATGCTTGCCGTCGCGATTCCTCTTTGGACAAAAACTCTTGCAGCCGAACCACGTCCCTGGGCTCGTCTCCACCGCGCTGCAATCGGCTGCTTGCCAGGCGTGAGAAGTGCTCACTGACCAGGACACCGCCAATCGCTGAACTCTGCTCCGCGCGCTCAATCGATTGCAGCCAAGCACGCAGAAAATTAACAGGTCCAATCTCCAGGAATGAAACGGGACGCTTCTTGGGTGCCGCGTCGCCTCGGTCTCGCTCGCTGGCGCCGTTATCAAAGTGCGCCCATCCAGCATCGTGCAGAGCAATTGCCTGCAACACATCCCGTCCGAGCTTTGGAAAACCGCCCCACGCAAACGCCGCGGCCAGGTCTCCTGCCAGCGCGGCATGATCGGGCTGCGCAATCAGCCACCATTCGGAAGACGGCTGCATCTGCCGCGCTTCCACTGCGCCGAATGCCGGTACGCATCGGTGTGACGCGGCAACGCTGGCCTGCAATTCATCGATGGGACGAAGCACCACGAGAAACTCCCCGCCTGGAACTCACCCTAAGGGTGATCTGTTCGAGTGCCATAACCACGCCCAATAATTCTGCTTTTGGACTTGTTTGGGTATTATCTCGGGCGTCGCGCCGCCTGCCGTGGCCCGGTGCCTTTGGCCGCAGCAGGGCCCGTGCCCGTGGGCGGTTTACGCATCCCTTCCAGGAATTCCTTCAGCACAATGGCGTTGTTATGCGTTTCGTTGCGCGACGCGAACACAAGTGTAACGTTGCGCTTCTCGGCTAATTGATGAAGTTGTTCCAGGTTGCTGGCCGCCGCTTCGCGTGCCAGTTCCTTGAAATAGCGCTTCCGAAACGCCACCCATGCGCCTGGATTGCTGTGGAACCAGGTTCGCAGCTCGTCGGATGGCGCAAGATCGCGCAGCCAGTGATCGATGGCGGCGCTGCTCTTGCTTAGTCCGCACGGCCAGAGCCGGTCGACAAGAATTCTCGTCCCGTCCGCCGGGGCAGGCTTTTTGTAGACACGTTTGACCGTGATCGACATCGCCGCACTAGCAATTGTACGTCGGGTCAGCTACTCACGCTGAGGAAGGTCCTACTGCTCGTTCGCCAGTCCGGCTGCCGCTTGCACGTGCCGCCGCAGCCATGCGGACGTGTCCTGGCTGCGCTGCTGCTCCCGATCCCAGTCCGCCCGCAACATCATCTCGCGGATGCGGAAGCCTACTTCGTGGCGCTCATCTTCGGTCAGAACCAGCATTTCTTTGTCTTTAAAGCGAAAATTTGTCTGCTCCGCCAGTCCGATCAGTTCGCTTGAGGTTTTCCCCACAATCCTGTACACCACCTTGTCGCTGACCAGGGTGTATTCCGGACATGTCTCGTTATTGTTGACCGGCGGCGCGCCCGAAAGTGCCGCCATGAGCCCATGCGCAGCCCCGGTGCACTCGCTCATGCGCATCCGCACAATCGTGCCATGCTGATATTTCTTGTCTGCCGCGGTCCCGTTCGCACAGGTCATAATCACGACGAGTAGCAAGCATGCGCTTTTCATTCCGTCCTCTCTTGATTCTAAGGATTGCGGTCGTATTCATAGCTGCTGCGGCAGCGGAAATGAAAATTTAGGTTGTGTGTCGGCAGAATGCGCACGCGGTGCGTACCGGGGCTGCGCTCGGGCGGGACATATGTCACCACATATGCCGCGTGCAGGTCCTCCAGCATGCCTTGGAGCACGCCCACAGCGGCCTCCTGTTTTGGAAAGTAACGGCCTCCGGTCGCTTCCGCCAGAGCGTGCAACATGGCGCTGCCTTCCGGCTGGCTGCCCGTTTCGTTCACGTCGACAGCATAGATCTGCAGTTCCCTTGATCGGCTCGCGTCCAAGACTTCGTTGACGCTCCGCAGGCTTATAGTGTCCACACCGTCGGAGAAGACGATCATCACCCGCATTAGGCCGGGATCGTGCTCCTTCGAGACGGCCTCCGCTCCTCTCACCAGCGCGTCATAGAGCGGGGTGGTTCCCTGGGCGCGCATCTTTATCTCGTCGCTACTGCTCAGGTGCTCGCGACAGTTGCCGTGGCACAGCTTCTCCAACTGTGTGCCGCTGAACGCCAGCACAGATATGCTGTCCCCGCTAATCCACGACGTCCCGCCGATCAGCCGCAGCACTTCTCTGATCTCCTGGTGGTATCGCGGCCTGACCGACTCGCTTGAATCGACGAGGATCACGACCCGTACCTTCGTTAGGTCTCGCCCCATAAAGCTTCGGAAGTTTCTGACGACATTCTCATTGTCGACAATTGCAAAATCCTGGGCTTTCAGATCGGAAACCGTTCGCTGCCGCTCGTCGGCGGAAAAGAATGTCAGTTGAACCTCGGCGACAGTGCTCCGGAAGGTAGCTTCCGGCAGGTCCCCAGCTCGCAAGAACGCGCACCGGCACGGCGCCAGGAATAAAAGGAGGAAGGCAGTCAGCCTGAGTAGTACTGGGACACGAAGCCTCACATTTCGCCTATCGTCCGCCGGGCCGCCCAGGAGCAGCTTTATGCGGCCGCTTTTGTTACTCCGGTCACTGCCATCCTGAAGCTGAGTTCCGCTTGCAGCGTCGATCTTAGGAATCCTTACCCCCAATGACCGCTGATACCAGTTCCCTAGCCGCGGATGCGTCGGCTGGCATTGATGGTCGGACGCTTGCCTTACCGTACAATCGCTGCGTGGAGCAGTCCCGCATCAGCGAACTTTTGCGCCCGTTTCTGGAAACCGGAGTTCCCTCTCGCGAAGCTCCCCTCGGGGACGCCGGCGCGGCTCCGCGGGACCGTAAATCGGCCGCTTTGTCGCAGTCACAGCTTTCTGCTATATCGATGTACATCGATATACTTTTGCACTGGAACGCGCGCATGAATCTTACCGCGGTGCGCGATCCGGAAAGTATCGTGACGCGACACTTTGGCGAATCCCTCTTCGCCGCCGAGCACTTGTTTCCTGCTGTAGTGGGAACATCTTCCCCGCTCTCGCCCGTTCAATCCGAAAATCGCGGATCGAACGTGCCTCTGCTGATCGACGTCGGCTCCGGCCCAGGGTTTCCCGGCCTGCCCATCAAGATTTGGGCGCCCGCGATTCATGTCATGCTGATCGAATCCAACCATAAGAAGGCGACATTCCTTCGAGAAGTCATCCGCCACCTGAACCTGGTTAACTGCAACGTATTCGTCGGTCGCGCAGAGGATTACGCTTCATCTGGCGCGTCGATCTCCACGAACCCTTCGCGTCTCGCCGACATGGTCACTCTTCGCGCCGTCGAGAGGTTCGAGTCAATTCTTCCGGTTGCTGGCACCCTGGTCGCTCCTGGCGGGCGCCTGTGTCTGCTGATCGGAGAGAAACAGGCCTCGGTCCCGCGCATGCTCCTCCCAGATTTCGAGTGGGCACCCCCCTCCCCCCTACCCCTCTCCTCTACTCGCTGCCTCTTGCTTGGTTATTCTCCACGTTCCTGACTAACGTTCCACGTGGAACATCGTTCGCCGCCTTCAGGCGATATTCAGAGGAGTGGGAGTGCTGTGCAGCGCAATTAGACGGGGGGACACTACTGGTTAACGGGTGGGACACACCATGTCCCGTACCGCAGTAGACGCGTGCCAAAGGCGTCCTTTAACAGAAAAAGTGGGATAGATTACTTGATGGAATCGCCCTTGTGGTATTCATTGGTTCAATGGCTACTTTGCGTTCGCTGTAATTACGACGGGACGCCCCGCGGGCACGTTGCGCTTTGAGGACCAAGCCGCGCACGCGGGGCTCGGCCGCGAATCTGTTCTGATGTTCCACGTGGAACACTGCTTCCGTTCCGATGTCGGAATCTTCGATCTAGTCCGCTACGTCTCCTGCCAGAGAGGGCGCTCAAGGCCGCGACATTCCATGTGGAACGTCTGAGCGCGTCCGTTGCTCCCCGAGTCACGACGTCCAACCCCGGGTTCTGTCCAATGTTCCATATGGAACATCCCTCGGAGAATAGATCTCAAGTCGGAAAAACCGGGCCCTCGACTTTACAAGTAACGATTCGGGTGTTCCACGTGGAACATCTGTGAGAACGTGATACCTGGCAAACTCATTCGTTGATTACGTCCGGGTTTTGAACAACTTTATTGCGATCCATAGCGATTGTTTCTTGCAATCGCAAAGCGAATCGAATTATGCTGCGCCCATCTCTGGACTCTCCAAAATCTGAATGGGACGCGTTATCGCGGTAGCCAACCAGAAGGGTGGCGTCGGCAAGACTACGACCGCCATCAACCTCGCTGCGTCGTTTGCCGCGGCGGAAGTGAATACGCTCCTCATCGACTGCGACCCGCAATCGAACGCCACCAGTGGCGTAGGTCTGACCAAGGATCCTGACCGCCTCAATACTTATCACCTGCTCATGGGCGAGGCCTTCGCCGAAGAGGCGCTGCAGAAGACCGAGCTCGAACAGCTCTGGATTATTCCGGCGCACAAGAATCTGCTGGGTGCAAACATCGAGTTAGTCGATGCCACGGAGCGCGAGTACCGCTTGCGGTATGCACTGGCGCCGATTTATCAGAGGTTCGAATTCATCGTGCTCGATTGCCCGCCGGCGCTCGACCTTCTAACGCTCAATTCGCTGGTAGCTGCCGACACGGTATTGATCCCAATGCAGGCGGAGTACTTCGCATTGGAAGGTATCAGCGAGCTGCTCGATACGGTGGAGCGGATCCGCGCGAGCTTCAATGCAGACCTCAGCATCGAGGGCGTGGTGCTGACTATGTTTGACGAGCGCACGAACCTGGCGCAGCAAGTGACCGCCGAACTGAAGAAGTATTTTGGCGACAAGCTATGCCAGACAACCATACCGCGCAATATCCGGCTGGCAGAAGCGCCCAGCCATGGGAAGCCGGCGCTGGTGTACGACGTGCGATCCAAAGGGGCGGAGAGTTACATACGGCTGGCGAAAGAGATCATCTCGCACTACAAGCCTGCGTCGATTGCGGCAGAACAGGCAGACGCGGCCAGCAAGAGCGCTTAATATATCTATGTACATCAATATTTATGTACGTCGATATAGCGAAAAGACGCCCTTGCACGGCGGCATTGGGGGCGGACAAACGGCGAGCCCGCCAGGCAATTAACGTTAGCGAGCTGAACTATGGAATCCCGGGTGGCGGAGACTATGGCAGGGGAAAATACGGTGGTGATCGAAGCTAACAAAGAAGAGACGGACGCGGGGAAGCAGCCGGTGCGGGAAATCGCGCGTTTGGAGAAAACTGTTCCTGACAAACGGAAGGCCCTGGGTCGAGGACTTGGAGCGTTGTTACCGGGCGGCCCACGCGTTATCAGCGGGGGAACGGGCTTGTCGAAGAGCGCGACAGCTCCGACAGGTGCAGGCATGGTTCCGGGCGCAGCGGTCGGGGACACCATGGCGCAGTCGGCAGCGAACGTTCAGGCCACTTCCGCAGAGCGCCTCAGCGGTCAGATACCCGACGGCGCGAGTGCAAACGAGCCGACAGCCGCGCCCGCAACGGTGGTTGCCGAGATGCAGGCACAGGCTGCACGGCGGGGCGAAGGCCATCTTGTGGTCGATCTCCCGCTGGACAAGATCGAGGGGAATCCGTACCAGACCCGAACACGGCTGGACGAAACCGCGCTGCAGGAATTGGCCGAATCGATCCGAGCCAATGGGGTGATTCAGCCGATCGTGGTGCGTCCGGGCAGCGACGGGCGCTACGTGCTTATTACTGGCGAACGGCGTACGAAGGCGGCGCGGATCGCGGGCAAGGAGCGCATTCCCGCCCTGGTGCGTCACGTCTCGGACCAACAAGCGGCCGAGATGACGATTGTAGAGAATCTGCAGCGGCAGGACCTGAATTGTTATGAGCAGGCACAGGCCTTCGCGCGGCTCAGCCAGGATTTCCACTTGACCCAGGAGCAGATCGGGAAGCAAGTCGGCATTTCGCGGGAGAGCGTTTCGAATTACATGCGCCTGCTGAAATTACCCGAGATGGTGCAGCACTACCTGCTCGAGGGGCGGCTGGGATTTAGCGAGGCCCGGGTTCTGCTGACATTGCCAGACCCGCAACAGATTCTGAAGTGCGCCGAGGCGGCGGTCAACAAGCACATGTCGGTGGAACAGTTGGAAGACCTGGTGTTTCTGACCAAGGTCCCGCAAGACGGAAGCACTTCGGCGCCCCGGGGAGCACGATGGGTCGATCCTAACGTGCGGCAGGCGCAGCGCGACTTAGAGAGTGTGTTGGGAGTGCGGGTTCGTATCCGCGACCGCAAGGGGAAAGGCAAGATTGTGATTGAGTACGCGACACTGGAAGACTTCGACAGGGTCCTGGAGATGCTAAAAGGGAAGCAGTAGCAAGAAAGCAAAGCGGTTTTGACGAAATCACGCGTTAAGCTACACTTCGCCCGCGCCTACCACGCGCCATTCTGAGCGTGATCGGGGCTGTTCGCTGACCACCACTTAGAACTAAGATCCTCCGTTCGCCGATGGACCAAGCCTTCAACTCTGAGGGCAGACTGCAGCGGGTGTTGGAGGGCGCATCTTGGAAGTGCGCCCCCCGGTTGTCAGCGAGTCCAGAGTGAATTACAAGTTGTGCAGTAGCTTGTGCTGTTTGCTTAGGTCCGGCTTTGCGTCGGAAGGCTGTGCCGCTTGGGCTCCACCATTGGCTGGAGGCACGGTAAGCGACGGATGCAACTTTGTACCAGAAATATGGTGGAAAGGCACGGTTCGCGCGAAGGTGGGCAGATTGTGCTTGCGCACCTGGGTAAAAGCTTCGAAACCTGATGCCAGTTTGATCAGCATGGGCTCGCTGAACGCGGTCCCAAAGAAGCTGATCCCCATAGGCGCTCCGAACACCATGGCGGCCGGCACTTGCACGATCGGATAACCTTCTGGCGCAGCCAAGCCCGATGAACCAAAAAGGAAGTGGTCTCCAAAGATCAGATCGGTGGACCACGGCGGGTTGTCGGTAACAGTGACCACTGCGTCGAGGTTGAACTGTGTCAGCGCCGCGTCAATACCTTTCACCCCAAAGTCCTTGTCTTCCTCGACAGCCTGATTGTAAGAAATACCGCCGAAAGCGGGCTGCGGATCATCGGGGCCGGTTGGCATGGTTGCAATTAAGTCCCAGATGTCCTGATTGAAGAAGGGCATCTCGACATCCGCATGGGCTTGATTAAACGCGATGGCATCGTTCAAAGTCTTACCCGCCATGGGGACGCCGACGCGTGTAGCGAAGTACGCCTGTACGTCGTTTCGAAAATCGAAACACAGCACCAGCAACTCGCCCGGACCCGAGCCACCGTTGGGAAATTTGAAACCCTCGGCGTCCAGGTCAATGACAGTCGCTCCTGCGTCGCTAAGCGCCTTGAAGGCAGTCTCGAAAGCTCGGATCACCGGCAGCGGGGTTGGAACTAGTGGATCAAAGCCATTCAATCCGAGGCGCGTGAGGCCCAGCCGTGCGCCCTTGAGGCCGTTGGGATCCAGGAACTTGGTGTAATTGGTAGGAATGTTGGTGGGACGCTTGAACCGCCCCAGCCATCCCAGAGGGACACCACCGGTCGCGGGATCTCGACCATCAAACGTGCGGCTCTGCACAACGCCCAGGGCCACAGCCGCGTCCGCCACGGTTCTGCCATGGGGGCCAAATGTGTCCTGGATATGGCTGATCGGAACGATCCCGGCACGGCTGGTCAGACCGACGGTGGGCTTGATGCCGACCACTCCGTTAGCGTTGGCGGGACAGACGATGCTGCCATCGGTCTCCGTGCCGAATGAAACTGCGGCGAAGTTAGACGACACGGCCGCACCTGATCCTGAACTGGAGCCGCAAGGATTACGAGCGATGCCATAGGGATTGTTGGTCTGTCCGCCCCAGCCGGACCATCCGCTAACCGATTCGAAGGACCGGAAGTTTGCCCACTCGGACAGGTTCGTTTTTCCCAGGATCACCGCGCCACCTGCACGAAGGTTGGCGGCTACTGTGGAGTCGGCAAGTGCCGGCTGACCGAGCAGCGCGAACGAGCCCGCAGTAGTTTGCATCTTGTCGCCGGTATCGACGTTGCCCTTAAGCAGCACTGGGATTCCGTGCAACGGCCCGAGCACGATGCCGCGCCTGCGCAAAGCGTCAGCCTGGCGCGCAATTTCCAGAGCGTCGGGGTTGAGCTCAATGACTGAATTTACTCTCGGACCGCTTTGGTCGAGCGCCATGATGCGGGCGATATAGAACTGCGTCAGTTGTACGGAAGTGAGTTGGCCGGCGGCCATCGCGGCCTGGAGTTCCGCAACGGTGGCCTCATTGAATTTAGTGGGCGCATTTTGATTCTGCGCGGCGGCAAACGTGCAGGTCAGCAGGATTGAGATAAAGAGAGTACGCGTGGGATGTGGGGGCATCGGTTCCTCCTAAGAGACGTTGGACGCCTGACACCGGCAAAATCTCCCGGGGAGGGCCGGTAGAGGCGCGGCCGGTATTTTCGAACACGAATTGAAGAGGCAGGGATTTTGCTATTGCCGATGCTTCTTGTCAACAGCTACATGGAGCTGGCATGCGATAGCTGAGGAAAACAGTAGGGGGCATGAATGCTGGCCAAAACCGGGGCGAACGATGGCCTCGCAGCAAAGAGGGCGCCGCTACTTACCTATAGTTGAATCCCAGATGACGACGAGTATTACAGGAGCTGTACTTTCCCTTATGGAATGAACCAGGATGACGCTAAGTTGTGACTTGCCTTCAAACGCCTTGCGTCCAGTCACCATTTCGTACAAAGTGCAACCGAAGCCGAAGATGCCACTGCGAACATCGGACTCGTTACCCTGAAGGACTTCCGGCGCCATGTACTGAAAGGTACCGACGATCGTTCCTTGCTGGGTAACCGCGGGAGTGGCCGCTCGCAGCGCCGAGAGATTGACAAGCATTTGCGCCAATTGCGAGCGAAAGTCCCGGTGAGTTTACGCACTCCGGGAGGATTTGATCGCCACGCTTCGGTCGAGCCGGCTGTCCCGAGGCCGATAGACTTCAGCCATACCACCGGCACCGAGCGGCGACTGAATTTCTTATGGGCCAAGCGTCGTGCCGGAAGTCAAGGCGATGGTGCGCGCCATTATAGCGCGGGTAGAGTGGCGAGCTGATGACAGCTACGATGGGCCGCTCTTAAAGACAGCGATAGTGTGGAACCGCGAGCTGGCGCGCAGGGTAATAGAAATGAGGAGTCAGGGGCAAGTTCGTCCGCGGAGCTGGTGCGCTGCCCAACAAGGCTTTCTGAGCAGCGCACTTTGAATAGCTCGGTGATGCATCATTCACAGTTACTTCGATGCTGGCACCACATAGCTGAGGTCGGGGCGATGGTGCAGAAGTTCGGACTCGCTCCGGTAATAGGCTTTGCGAAGGGACGTCATGGTGGCGGCGCCCTGGTCGGCGTAAGCCTCCTTCATCATTTCGTCCAGCGTTTTGGGGCTTGCTCCTCCCATGTCGGCCATAGTCTTGCGTTCTTGCACGAGAACCATTTCCGGGCCAGAGCCTCCGTTCGCAAGCGTGTACCAGTATCCGGGCATGCGCGGTGTATTGGTCTTCTGAAAGGCCTCGTTCACCTGCTTAACGCCATCTCTAAAGTCGCTGACTCCTTCGGGTTTCAGGTGGAAGAAGATCACGCTCAGGTAAGGCGGGAGCTCGGGCTTGACGGGATCCGACAGCTCGGGTCGCAGCACGTAATAAGTAACGACATCGTGCTGCAGGTAAGCGCCCATCGTGGTATTCGCGTTGGCGGCGTCGGCAGCGTTGAACTTGTCGCGGCCGTCGAAATCCTTCCAAGGGTGGCCACAGGTACTGATGAGGTAGTCACCGGAATGTTCGCCAGTGGTGATTTCCCACGTGTTCCACGACCAGGTGTCGTTCTGCGATTTATGCCACGCCATATGCTTGGCACGGCCTTGCTCGTATTGCGCGATCATACCGGGTTTGACTTCGTTGACGTGGACTTCACAGACCATGTCTGGCGTCGCGGTTTGCGCGACAGCAACAGTGATGGCGGTGATGACGAGACACAAGACTGCAACCCACAGATGTGGTTTGCGCATGGCGCATCTCCTGAATTCTGATTTGGAATGGGACGTTCTGGAGCGGCGCAATCGTAACAGACTCTCCGCACGTGTCAACTGTGTAACTGTCGGGAGGTATCGATGCGGACTAATGGGGTATTGCTGAAATGCGTGCCGGGGGGCAATTTAGTGTGTCATATCGCTTAGGCAGGGGAACGCTATCAGCCGCCGGATTGCCGATCAAAATCTAGAGTCAGCGCGCAGTGTTGCATCTCATAGCGTCTTCCGGTAATGCACACAGCGGTCTACAACCTCGTAGCTTAACGACTCGTGCACGCGTTGCGACACCAAATTATCAATCCAGGTATCGGACGCCATCTCAATGCACCCTTGACTTCGCGCCCAGTCTTCCTCCGCCGCCAAAAGTTTCTTAGCTATTCCTCGCTGGCGATACTTTTCAGCAACGTACCAAGCTTCGACATAGCCAACCGGGCGCGCCGGGTCACAGCCGTCCGCATGTGAGCGCAAGTCGGCTTCCGGAAGACCGACCAACATCCGATCACTCGCCTCGGCGGCCAAAGTGATCAGCGGCAGGGCCACCTGAGGCCTGCCGTCGAGAATCGCCGGTGAGTTCCAGGGCATGTTCTTCCGGCAAAGATTTGGGCCACAGCGCCATCCGCATGCGCACCAATTGGTCGCGATCTGATGGCTGCGCGAGCCTGACGAGAATATCTGTCACGCTCCCATGATAGCGAATCGTCCCACGCGATCATCCGCGCCTTCGCTGCAGTTCTCAATTCCAGGGACGCGTGTTCTGGCGAGGACGGATTAGTGGCGCACAGCGCTTCACGCGGCTGATTGGCAACTATGGCGGCAACTTATGAGCTCTGGGTATTCCTCCGCGTTGCCCGCGGGGAGCCACTGTTCTCAAAAGCAAGTGCTTGGCCGGCAGCTCCCACTATCGACTGCTAAGTAAAACGCACTAAGGTGTTTGACTTAGTTCAGAGACTCACAGAAGGTCATAACTTAGCAAGTACACAGCGCACACAGAAGGGTGTCTTTCGTAACGTGACTTACTGAAGCCCAGCTAACATACTCACCAACGAACGCTCCGAAGTTCGGCGAGCCAGACGGGGCTTTCTGATTCCAACAAAACCTGAGGTCGCGGTTCATGAAGAGAATCTGTTCTCTCCTGCCCTTCATGTTCGTGTCCGCCGTCCTGATTGGGTGTGGCGGAACTTCATCGCTGAGCAATTCAACATCTTCCATGGGCGCAATTACTGTTATGGCGCCTACCGGCAACACAGTTTTTGGATCGGCGATTCACTACGTGGCAAACGCCACAAGCGGATGTCCGCAAGGTGTCGCACGAATGGCCGTCTACACCGCAGGAAGCGATCCCGCGTACCAGGTGCAAGGTGGATCTCTCGACACTACGATCAGCTTATCGCCGGGAACTTATAACACGACTGTGCAGGCGTGGGATAACTGCGGTGGAACCGCAGCGGCGAAGGTAAATTTTAGCCTGAAAAGTCAGTCAGGGGCCAGCGTACGTGTTACCTCACCGGCTGGAAATGCGGTCCTTGGATCATCTGTGCACTACGTCGCAACCGCTACAACTAACTGTCCAAGCGGCGTGGGAAGCCTGTCGATTTATACAACGCCCGACCATCTTGCTTACCAATCGATGGGCGGAAAGCTCGATGCCGTCCTCACCTTGCCACCCGGCACTTATAACACATCGGTTAAGGAGTCTGATAACTGCCAGGGAACCGCTAGCGCCAGCGTCAGTTTCAACGTACAAGAACAAGGGACGGGTAGCGTATCGGTCAGCGCCCCGACATTCAACAACATCTATGGCACGTCGGTTCACTATACGGCAACGGCGACCACAACCTGCCCACAAGGCGTATCCAGCATGGGAATTTATCCTTCGTCCAATCAGCTCGCATACCAGGTTCAAGGCAGCAAGTTGGACGCAGTTCTCACGTTGAGCCCCGGCACTTACGACACAGTGGTGCAGGAATGGGATAACTGTGGGGGAACCGCGGTTGGCCATGTTCCACTGACAGTACAAGCGCCCACGACCACCTTATCCGACCAGACTTCCAATAATACCAGTGCGGCTAACTCATTCCTCTCGCAAAGCAATGGTAATCTGGGAGCGACGAATGTAAGTAAGGTCGACATTCACACCTTGTTGTATTCAGGAAACAACACAGAAATTTATGCAGAGTTGCAGCCCTGGTTCGGCGACCCGCGGCACATGCAGGTAGGTTACACATCGTGGGATCCCGCCCAAGTGTCCAAGCAACTGAATGACATGGTCAGCCGCGGCGCAACTGGAGTGGTGATTGACTGGTACGGTCCCGCGGATGCGACCGAGCCGACCACCCTGGCCTGGCTGGCAGCCGCTGAGGCACATCCAGGATTCAAGGTCATTATCATGATCGACAAAGGCGCGGTCAGCATCAGCCCGTGCCCTGGTTGCAATCCGCAACAGACGATGATTTATCTTACTAACTACGTGCTCGATAACTATGCGACCTCCCCAGCATATGCCAGGCTGAATGGTAACCCGATTATCACCGAGTTTGACTTGGACTTGCACTACACGCTGGATTGGAATGCCATCCAAGCGGCTACATCGCCGAACATCGCATGGATTTTTGAAAACCCGGACGGCTTCACCCACACGATTACCAGCGGCAGTTATTCGTGGATGAATGCTACGTCAACCCAGTATGGTATGGACTATCTGACCAACTTCTACAACGCCGCTATGCAAGCGCAACAAAAGATGGCATGGGGCGCAGGTTACAAAGGATTCAACGACACCCTGGCCTCCTGGGGCTTGGGACGCGTTGTGGGGCAACAATGCGGGCAGACCTGGCTGGAAACATTTTCCAAAATCAACAGCTATTACAGCAGCGGCATGCAGCTCCCGATCCTGCAATTGGTCACCTGGAACGACTACGAAGAGGGAACAGAGATGGAGAGCGGCATCGATAACTGTCTGACAGTGTCGGCGTCGCTGGTGGGATCGGCCCTGCAGTGGTCGGTCAGCGGAGATGAGAGCACCGTTGACCACTACGCGATTTACTACACTCTGGATGGCCAGAACCTCTATAGCATAAACACGGCCGCGGTGGGTTCGCGCTCAATCGATCTAAGTTCGTATCAATTGGGCGCAGGGACGGTGTACGTGCAGGCGGTGGGCAAGCCATCGATTAAAAACCAGATGTCAGGTCCAGTAAAGATATAGGAGGGCGCACAGATTGACCGCGTTCCGATATCAGGGAGGGGGAAGGTCGCACTGACAAATGTTGATTGTGAGGAACACCTGCCAGCTGGCAGGTTGCAGCAGGTAATCGGGATATAGGTGTAAGATGTGGCCGCCCCGGAAATATTCCGATGGAGGACACATTGATGAAGAGTAATGCATTTCTAGCGGCACTCATTCTCGCCGCCGGACTGTGGCCCGCACCGGCTCGCGCGCAACAGGCCGCCGACAAAGCGGCCGCGAAGCCCCCTCTCACCACTTACCAGGCAGTCCTCGACCAGTGGAACGATGTCGGCCGAAAACTCACCGCCATGGCGGAGGATTTTCCCGAAGACAAGTACGATTTCAAGCCAAATCCAACGCAACGGAGTTTTGCAGAGCAGTTACTGCATGCTTCCGGCGTCAACTATTTTTTCACGAACCCAGTGATGGGCAAGACGCCGCCCGCGGAAGAGAATCCCAAGCGCGAAGAGTTCAAGACAAAGGCCGATGTCGCAGCCTATGTAAAGAAGGCTTTCGCGGATGGCGCGGCCGCATTGCAGGCAAAGGGCGAGAATGGGATAAACGACCTTGTTATGGATCCGTTCAGCCATCGCCAGGTGAAGGTGAGCGATTTTGCTTACGGCTTCATCGAGCACTCGGGCGAACACTATGGCCAGCTGGTGAGCTACTACCGCGTCGCGGGTCTGGTACCGCCGGAGTCCCGGCCAAAGAAATAGACCGAGATCGGTCGAGAGTGCAGGAGATGGCTCCCGACCGATGCTCCTCATCAGAAAAGAATCCTGCCGTAAACATCTTCCCCTCTCATTGCCATTGTCGAGGATGAGATTATGCGGGAACGGGCCTGCCGTTCTTGCGCCAAAACGGCTTGTGGGGAGCAGGCACGGGACGAGTCGCGACGGTGCCGTCCATCACTCTCTTGAAAGCCGACTGGAAGCGCGCCATCTCATCACGCGTGCCGACGGTGATGCGCGTCCACGTGGGCATGATCGGCCAAACCCTGCCGATGATCACTTTCTGCTCAGCCATGGCGGCAATCACGCTTTTTCCCGGCCGCTTGGTGTCGACGAGAAAGCAGTTCGACTGCGAGGGGATGTAGGTGTAACCGTTCCGGTCGAGCCATTGGAAGGTTTCGGCCCGCACAGCGCTGTTGACGCGCTTGCGCTCAGGGATGAGTTGCGCATCTTTGAGGCTGGCGATCGCGGCGGAGACGGCGGTGATGGGCATGAAGTTGCCGCCGAAGTTGTCAAGCTTTTCGAGCAGGTCAGGACGCGCGATGGCAAAGCCGCAGCGAATCCCGGCCATGCCGTACGCCTTCGAGAAGGTGCGCAGAACAATGATGTTCTTATCGGCTTTGACCAGGTCGATGGCAGAAGGCGCATCGGAGAAATGGATATAGGCTTCGTCCACGAGCACGATGGCATCTTTGGGCTTGTTCTCAACCGCATACTCGATCTCTGAGTGCGGAGTGAGGGTGCCGGTGGGATTGTTTGGGTTGCAGATGTAGATCACACCGGCGTCAGGCGCAGCCGCCAGCATGGCTCGGACGTCGTGGGCATAAGTTTTTGTCAGCGGCACGGCGACGACGCGCGCGCCAGAAATTTTCGACATGAACAAGCCGGCTTCGAATCCAGGATCGGCGGTGACGTAGCTGCGCTTGGGCGAGGTATAAGCCAGCACGCTGTAGTGCAACGGCTCGGAAGATCCGGCAAAGAGGCGGACGTAATCGCTGTTAAGGCGTTCTTGCTCGGCGAAAAGCTTGACTAAGGCATCGCTCAAATCATCGCGGTACCGCCCGCCCTCGGGAGTAATGGCGGCGATGGCATCGCGCGCCGCAGCACAAGGGCCAAGCGGGTTCTCATTGGAGTCGATGAAGACGGAATTGGCGCGATCGACCGCGGCATGTTGGCGCTGCGCGGCATGCGCCAGCATGGGCTCGGTCACCAGACGAAACCCGGCGAGGGTTGCCGCCGCAGCCGAGAGCTGCAGGAATGAGCGGCGAGAGCTGGAAACCTGGGCGGAAGGCATGAGCGTCCTCCATGCCGCGAAAAAAGCGGCGCGACAAACCGCTGGATTTTCACTTAAGGAACAAAGCGCAGTCAAGGGAAATACGGAGAAATGGGACCGACCGCCGGCGTCTCCGGTGAGCCACAGCGTGTTGATCGAGACACGGCCCCTGAGCTCGTTCCGTCAGGCTAAGTGGCGTTTTATCAGCGGCTAATGTCGCGGCAGGCGTGTTGCCCCTCGTGTAGCGGGACCACAGGAGGCCACCATGAAAACACCAATTTACTCGCAACATTTTCCTTTGAACTTCACCCGCTGCGCACTGATCGTGCCCGGCATGGCCGCAGCGCTGCTGGTAAGCACTGCCTGCTCGCACCAGTCGCAGAAAGTGATTTCGCGCAACCAGCAGCCCCAGCAGAACGCGGCTGAACCGAGTTCTGCCGAGTTGAAACCTGTCGCACTGACGGGGGCCGCGGTGCCGGTCGATAGCGCGCCGGTTCGGTCGACCGAACCTTCAGCGGTGAAAGAGAAAAAAACGCCAAAGAACATCCTGTTCTCCAGCCGGGACTTTGGAGTTTCGTTCCGTTATCCGCGGCAATACGCGTTTCTGAATGCCCGCACAATCGGGAGTGACAGCGAGCGCAAGCCGCAGGCGGATGGCAGCGAGAGCCAGATCGCGCTGGCGCGGGTGGAAATTCCCAAGGGCTATTATCCGGAGACAGACTTCGATTCCGGATACTTCGCCCTGAGCCTCAACCCGCGTCTGAACGAGAAGCAGTGCCTCGCTGTTCCGCAGGCGAGTGGCGTGCCGAGCGATGGCGTCAGCAGCTTGAATATAGACGGGACCGAATTCCGTGGCAGCCAGGTCCGCAGCGGTGGAGGCGGGCATTCGGCGCTGGTGCGACGTTATGTGACGTTCACCAACAGCACCTGTTACGAGTTCGAACTGGCCCTGAAAACCTCAAATGAGGACGGCATGGCACGGGAAGTCGATCAGCAGCGGGTGATGGATCGGCTGGAGGCCATCATGGGAAGCGTAAAGATTCTGCCAACGGCGGAGACGGTCGCGCCGCAAGTAGCAGACTCAACGGCCACGGGGGGCGGCCCGCAAAGCAAGTGATGGGTTTGCCCGTGGTACTGGCGCGCAAAGAGAAATCCCACCCAGGCAAAATCCGCTTGGGTGGGACGCCGGCAGAGGCACTTGGTGTTAACTCGCTTCGGCGCCACCCGTTGAAGAAGCACGCCGTCATTTTCTTTCTATGGGAGCTAGACTCTGAGTTCCACGACGGTGGCTCCGGCACCGCCCTCATTCTGCGGAGGCTCGGCGATGGTTGCCACGTGAGGGTGCTTTTGAAGGTACCGGCGGAGGGCTTTGCGAAGAATGCCCATACCGCTTCCGTGAACCACGCGCACGCGTGGAAGTCCTGCAAGGAACGCGCGGTCGACAAATTTTTCGACTTCGCTCGTAGCCTCCTCGACCGTGCGGCCAATCACATTGATCTCGGAAGGCGTGTTGGGGTCTTCAGTGCCGAGAGAAACCGATATTCCGCGAGCTCGCGCAGCTTTCACCGGCGACTCGGAGGCGCGGGCAATCACCTCAGCAATGTCGTCGCGAGCAATTTTCATCTTCATCGCGCCGATCTCGACTTCAAAGTGATCATCGTCGAGCTTGCGGGTGACCTTACCCGGGCGTCCGACTGATTTCAGCTTGACGGTGTCACCTTCGGAGACATGCTTAACAACATGGGGCTGCGCGGCTGCGTCGCCGCGATCGGCACCGGTAGAATGCGCAACCACGGTGGCGTCGAACTGCTCGCGAAATTCGCGCCGCAACCTGGCAATGCGGCGCTCCGCATCTTTCGAGAGCTTCTGGGCGGCGGCACGGTCCTGAATGGCGTTTACCGTCTCGCGCGCCTGGTATTCGAAGTCACGCAGCACACTATCGAGCTTGTTTTCCATTTCGCGAACTTTCGCCTGCTGCTCTTTGCGGCCCTCGGCAGCGAGGCGGGAACGCTCGCGTTCCAATTCATCTTCGCGGGCACGTAGTTTCAGGCGCTCGGACTCCGCTTCGCGCAGCTCGGCATGAAGGCGGTCGAGAAAACGAGCGACGTCCTGGGTCTGCGTGTTCAGCCGGGATCGCGCGGATTGGATGATTGCCGTATTCAGGCCGAGGCGCTGCGCAATATTGATGCCCGCTGACGCCCCGGGCACGCCGATCTTCAGTTCATAGGTAGGTTGCAGCGTGGCTTCATCGAAACCCACAGCCGCGTTGAGGACTCCCTGGGTGGCGGTGCCGTAAACCTTGAGCGAAGTGTGGTGGGTGGAGATGATGCTGACACATCCGATGCGGCGGAAGTGCTCGGAAATGGCAACGGCCAGAGCCGCGCCTTCCTCCGGATCGGTGGCTGAGCCCAGTTCGTCGAGCAACACCAGCGACTGAGGTGTAGCGGTCCGAGAGATGAAGTCAATATTGGTGACGTGCGCGGAGAAAGTCGACAGGTTCTGCTCAATGGACTGGTAATCGCCGATGTCGGCGAGCACAGCGTCGAAAATGGGAAGCTCAGCACGATCCGCCGGGACTGGGATTCCCGCCTGCGCCATCAGCGCGAGCAAGCCGACGGTCTTCAGGGCGACGGTTTTGCCTCCGGTGTTCGGTCCGGTAATGATGAGCTGACGGCGGTCACTTTCCAGCTCAATGCTGATTGGCACTAGGCGGCCGTTCTTCAGTTTCAAATTGCGTTCGAGCAGCGGGTGACGAGCCCTGTGCAGAAGCAGACGAGCGGAGGCGGAGCCAGGACGAGTCTCGGCCGATGAGGATCGCGCGGCTGTGGGGGTGGTATCAGCGGTCAGGACCACCTGAACGCAGCCGTAGTCCTCAGCAAAACGAGCCTTTGCGAATTGCAATTCGAGTTCTGCAAGTACATCGGCCGCAGTCCTGATGGCCTCCGCCTGCTCGCCAATCCTGCGAGTAAGGGCAAGGAGGATGCGATGTATCTCGGCCTGCTCTTCTTCGAGCAGGCGCACCAATTCGTTGTTCTGGTCGATGGTCTCGAGGGGCTCGACAAATACAGTTTGGCCGCTGGAGCTGGCACCGTGGACGACGCCTTGGACTCGGCGCTTCTGCTCAATCTTGACGGGAATGACAAAACGTTCGCCGCGAATGGTGATTAGCTCATCCTGTACCGCGCCCCCTTCAGAGAGCCGCCGGAGGTACGATCGCAGCGATTCCTGGATCACGCGCCGCTGTTTGTCGATTTCGCGGCGAATGTGCGCTAGTTCCGGCGAGGCGCGGTCGTCAAGAGTGCCGTCGGGCAAAATCTTGTTGCGAAAGCCGCGTAAGAACTCGGTGAAATCGATGATGCCGGCGGACAGTGCGGCGACTGCGTTCCACTCGCTCCGCATGGCAGCGGGCGGAGCCTGGGCAATTTCCCGCCACTCGGCGGCGCGGTCGACGACCAGCACGATATCGCGAATTTCCGTGGTCTCCAGCGCCGCGCCCGTTATGCGCGATTTCTCCAGCAACGTGGAGAGGGGAACCAAGCCGGAAAATTCGAAGCGGCCCTGGACACGGCGGAACTCACGAATTTCGGCAGTAAGTTGCTGCTGGTCTTCGATCCACGCGCGATCTCCGGAGGCACTGAGCGACGCGATGCGAGCCTGCCCGAGCGGCGAGGAGGCATACCCCCGCAGCAAGTCTCGAAGGCCTTCAAATTCAAGTAGGCGCGCGCTGGTGTGGATGATCGGTGCCATGCCGTCCCATGTTACACCGGCGGGTGAGACGCCCATTCCGACGGCCACGGACCATGAAAAAGTGTATGCGACTGAGGATCAGGCGTTTGCCGACATGGTTTCGGCGGGCTGCGCGGAGATGGGAAGCCGGATGGTGAAGACTGCACCGCGGTCAGGTTTGTTCTGACAGGTGATCTGCCCATTGTGGTCTTGAATCACACCGTAGGTGGCGCTCAGTCCAAGGCCGGTGCCTTTGCCGATGGGCTTCGTGGTGTAGAAGGGGTCGAAGACCCGCTGTGGATCGCGAATGCCGGGACCATTGTCGGAGAACTGGATCACAATCTCGTCGTCTTCTCGCTTCAATGTAACGATAAGTTGACCGCCGCCGACTTCTTCCAAGGCATCAATTGCGTTCTCGATGATCTGCAAGGAGGCCTGCAGGAGTTGGTTGCCATTACCCCAGACCGGGGGAAGGCCACCATCGGCAATCAAGTCCATGCTGATCTTGCGACGCTCCGCCGCGACGGTATGCATCTTGAGAGCACGCTGGAGCAAAGCCATCATCTCGAGGGAATTCTTTTCACCGGAGGTCTGCTGAGCGAAGCTCAGGAGGTCGGCAACCAAATCGCGAGTGCGCCGCGCCTGCTGGGCAATCTTCTGCGCCATGGAAACCTGCTCGGGCTTTAATCCCGAGTTCCCCGATAACAGGTCCGAATAGCCGAGGATTGCCGCTAGTGGATTGTTGATCTCATGGGCGGCGCCGGCCACCAACTGTCCTAATGAGGCGAGCTTTTCCTTCTGCACCAATTGGGTCTGCAAGCGCTGCAAATTCTGGTAACTGTGCCGGGACTCCTGCAGCAGTCTCATCAAATCGCGATCCAGACGATACTGTTTCAGGAAAACGCAAAATCCGAGGACGAGCATCGCCAACAGGGCAATAAGGATGCGGAACTGGCGGAAAATGGGCGGCGAGTGATCGAGGAGAAGCGCCCAGAATGCCATGAGCGGCAGCGACAAAATGGCGGCCATTGCCAGCCGCGGCGCAATGCCCAACCAACGGCTACCGGCCGATTGCGAAATCTCGGGCTCCAATGGCAAGCTTCCGCCCAGGCGTCCCGCCCAGATAAACCAGCAAATCGACAACGCGTACGGGAGATCAAACACACCGCCTGTGTGGTACTCGCGCCTGGCAATGGCTATATCAAGGAAATAAGACGAGAAGGTGTAGAGAGAACTGGCTCCGAGCAGGTGTCCGTAAATAGTGCGCCAGTGCCCGGAGGTACTCAGGTAGGCATAGGCGAGACCCGTTAAGAGCATCAGGTTCTGAATGAGATAGAGGACGTCAAATTTTCTTCCGTACGCGTCGACATTCAGGGAGATGTACTGGTCGGGGAACACAATGAACATGTACAGGAATACCCACCACAGCAATAACATGAGGAAATTGAGAGTGCTGAAATACCGTTTTCTCTCGCCCTCGGGATGATGGGCACGAAGACCGATGGCGGCCATCATGGGGACTATGTGGATGAAGAGGACGGTGTCGCCGAAAAACGGTTCCGGTAGGGGCTTGCGCGCGACCACTTCTATCCAGGTCCAGCCCACGGTGTTGAGAAACCACAGGACAAAACTGGAGCCCATCAGCAGCCAGAAAATGCGTGCAAGTCCGCGATTTCTCTGTGCGGTCGCGAACATCGTCGCCGCGCCTAAAACAATCAGGCACAACGGAACGATGTTGCCGAAAACGCCGCGCACGAAGCCAGGAGGAACCAGCGTGCCGACCACAAGGTAGGCGAGCAGAATCGCCCCCGCGCCTGCCTTCCACGGTTTCAGGCCTGCAAACATACTGGTCCTTGGGCAAATTCTACTGGTCGAGCGAGCTGTTATGTTTCACACGGTCCAAAGCGGCATTACTTCAGTAAGGTTACTCGTAACGTCCTCCCTGATGCCCTTTCTTTTGGCATGGAGTTATCACAGCTTGTACCTATGTTCGGTGATCCGGGTCACATGCGGAAGTTATAGTTTAGACACGGGCAAAGCACGGTTTTCTGGTTATGGGCCTCTGCTAGAATCAGGCTATGAGTTTCCCGGTCACGCGCCTGCGCCGGCTTCGCCGCACGGAACCACTGCGCAGCCTGGTGCGCGAGACCCGGCTCACTCCCGAGTCCTTCGTTTACCCAATGTTTGTCTGTCCAGGGCAGGGCGTTCGCAAAGAAGTGCGCTCCATGCCCGGGGTGTTCAATCTATCAGTAGATGAAGCCGTAGAGGAAGCTCGCGGCGCTTACAAGCTGGGCGTGCCCTCGGTCATTCTCTTTGGCCTTCCCGAGAAAAAAGACGAAGTTGCGACAGGAGCATGGGCCGACGATGGCATCGTGCAGCAGGCGGCGCGCGGCCTGAAGCGCGAGCTGCCCGACCTGATTGTAATGGGCGATGTTTGCCTTTGTGAGTACATGTCGCATGGTCATTGTGGGATTGTCCGGGCCAACCCACAGTCGCTGGGAGCGGCGGCGGCCACTCCTCCGGCGACGAGCGCGGACTACGAAATCGTGAACGATGAAAGCCTGGAACTGCTGGCGCGGACTTCGGTCTCCCTGGCGCGCGCGGGGGTAGATATTATCGCCCCTTCCGACATGATGGACGGCCGCGTAGGAGCGATCCGGAAGGGTCTGGACGCGGCGGGTTTTATCAACACACCCATCCTGTCCTATGCGGCGAAATTCGCCTCTGGATTCTACGGACCCTTTCGCGAGGCCGCCGATTCTACGCCACAGTTCGGCGACCGCCGCTCGTACCAGATGGATCCCGGCAATTTGCGCGAAGCCATGAGAGAAATTGAACTCGACCTGGAAGAAGGCGCCGACATGATCATGGTGAAGCCGGCCCTGCCGTATCTGGACGTCATTGCTGCCGCGCGAGAGCGCTTCGACGTATCTCTGGCCGCATACCAGGTGTCGGGTGAGTATGCAATGATTGAGGCGGCGGCCCGGAATAACTGGATCGATCGCGACCGGGTGATGATGGAATCGTTGCTGTCGATCCGCCGGGCAGGAGCCAGCATCGTTCTCACCTATTTCGCCAAAGATGCCGCCCGGCTCCTCGGCTAGGGCATTTGTTTCGGCATCGCCCGCGGCAATGAAATAATCAATATCGAAGATGATTTCACTCGTCCAACTTGGCCTGCTCGATTACTCGATCGCGACACGGCTGCAGCAATCGCTGGTCGAAGCTAGGAAGCAAGGCAAGATCGGGGAAGTGCTGCTGCTGCTCGAGCACCCGCCAGTGATCACCCTGGGACGCAATGCGCGAAGGGCCAATGTTCTGGGATCAAACACAGAGTTGCAACGACGGGGCGTGGAGGTTTTCGAGTGCGATCGCGGGGGAGATGTCACGTTCCATGGCCCGGGGCAGTGGGTGGGCTACCCGATTATGGATCTGCGGGCGCTTCCTTCGCGCGACACCAAGCGCAAGACACTGGGCGTGATCGAGTATGTGCGGGGGCTGGAAGAAATTCTGATTCGGACCTGCGCAGATTTTGGAATTGCCTGTGAGCGCGTGCCAAAAATGACAGGTGTGTGGACGACAGGGCGGGCTGATTCTGCTCAAGCCAAAATTGCCGCGCTTGGAGTCCACATATCGCGGGGGGTAACCTCCCACGGCTTCGCACTAAACGTGAATACCGACCTCAGCTTTTTCAATCTCATCGTCCCGTGCGGCATTGCCTCCAAACCCGTGACCTCAATGGCCGAACATTTGGGACGGGAGCTGCCGATGGATGCGGTCGCGAACTCTATCGTGCGACATTTTGAGACAGTCTTCCAGGAGAAGGTCATGCCCGCTGCGAACCTGGACGCCCTGCTTGCTCCCAGCGATACTCCCCTGAAATTGCCCAAAGAGTTGCGCGAGATTCACGAAGAGAAAGAAAGCTTTTGGGCCTAGTACCGAAGCGGTAAGAAAATGGGGAGCATAAATGCTCCCCATTACGATAGTTCGTGATGCTATTTTGCGGTGTTCTCTTCCGATCGGGCTTGTTCAGAGCCCAGGGCAAAAGCAAACTTCTTACCATGCAGCCGAATTTCTGAAAGGCTCCTGGTTCCGTCATCATTCTTGCGCACGACGGCGGAATTTGTCGAGGCTGGTTCCTTCAAATCGACAACATGTGCGGGGACGGTGGTGACGGTCTTCTTCCCCTGCACGATGTTAAGTTGCACGTTGGGGCCATTGCCATCCCATTCAACCTTGTAGTCGCCCGGGGGCAGCTTTTGTCCATTTACCACGGTGAGATCGGCCAGATTGAATGAGCCCTTGTTGGAGGCAAAGGCCACGGTTGTGAGCAGCACCGCCAGTCCCAGCAGGAGGCTCTTGGATATCGTCGATAACTTCATAATGCAATCTCCTCGTTAATCTCCTCATTCCCGAGTCGTCGAGAACGGTTCTGGGCGGCGTGATTGGGGCTCGCCACGGCTTGCGTTTCGCAGCGAAAGGCTTAGAATGCAGCGGTCGGGGTTAGAAAGAACGTGGGTCGCAAGACCCGGGTTCTGGTCAGGAACTTCTCACCTGGGCCGCCAAACCGAGTGTGAGAAAGAACCTCTAACCCCGCAAAATTTTTAAGTGAATCCCCTGGCTGACGGCCTCGGGCTCACCGACCATCTTCGCTCGTCCCAAGATACGTTCGCAGCTCCCAGGAAGTTCCCTTGTATTGCTCACAGCTTTGGACGAGCTTTAGTGGGTTGGGTTAGCAGTCCTAACACTCGTGCGTGCACGACAGCGTCCGGGTGTTGTGTTTAATGTCCGGGTAAATGCGGCGCACAACGGCGCCTCCAGTTTCTCCATTCGTCGACGGCAGCAGAGCAACCGATCTTCGCCGGAGTCTCACCTAAACAGCAACTCTCCGGGAGGAATTCAATGAAGTATGCAAGCCTCACGTGCACCATGGCCGCAGTCGCGTGCGCAGTGATTGCTTCGGCGGCAGCTTTCGCACAAACCCAAGCGGGCACATACAGTTGCGATTTCACTTTCTTTAGCGTGAATGGCTCGTCTTTTCTGGATGGAACAGGAATCAATCGCAGTGGCACGGTAGTGGGACACTACTTCAACGGGCCTACAGCAGTAGGCTTCCTGCGGCGAGCCGATGGGACGCTGAAGAGTTATTCCGCGCCGGGAGCTGCGCAAGGTACATGGCTGCAGGGAATCAATGACAAAGGCGCGATCGTGGGCTCGGACGAAGTCACATTGATCAAAGGGCATGGTTTCCTGATTGGCCCGGACGGAACATTTACGAGCATCGATGTTCCGAATTCGAACTCCACCGCCGCGCTGGGAATCAACAACCACGGCGACATCGTAGGAGATTATGCGGTTGCCGGGAAGGGCAGCGGATTCCTGCTGAGCGGAGGTCAATTCAGCACTCTTACGGTTGCGAACGCGTTGAGTACGACTGCGTCCGACATCAACGACTCGGGAGTGATTGCGGGAAACTACACCAGTCCCGATCTGACCGGACACGGCTTCTTGCTGAATCAGGGACAATACACCACGATCGATTACCCGGGCGCGGCAGACAGCGCATTGACCGGAATCAATGATCACAAGGCAGCCGCAGGATATTACGTCCTCAACAGTGGGCAGCTTGGGGGCTTCGTGTACAAAGGCGGGGCATTCGCCAACGTCGTAATCCCGAATACCACGTCCATCACGACGGATGGCATCAACCTGAATGGCGACATTACGGGCAGTGTGACGACGAGCTCGGGACAACAACAAGGGTACGTGGGGACGAACTGCAGATAGCGTCTGCAGTGCCGCACCGGACACGAATATCTGTCCAAGCCTGCAACGTTCACGGAATTCGCAAAACGACTTTGCCGAAGTTTTTGCGCTCCAGCAAGAGCTTGTAGGCCTCCGCCGCACGATCCAGGGGAAGAATTTGTCCGACCACAGGATTCAGGCGGCCCTCGGCGATCCACCGCGAAAGCTGAGTCCACGCTTTGGACATCAGATCGCTGTTGCCGGACAGATACGTTAGCCAGAGACCGTGGATACTCGCCCCTTTGGCGTAAAGAGCGCGAGTATCGAGCTGCGCCTGCTTGCCGGTCGCCGATCCGTACACAATGACGCGGCCAAAATTGCGCAGGCAGCGGGTACTCTTGGCAGTGTGCTCGCCGCCAAGCATTTCAAAGACGGCATCCACACCTTCGCCCCCGGTCATCTCCTTGATGGCATCTTCATAGTCACGCTGTTTGTAGTTGATGCCATGCTGTAGCCCGAGCTCCTGTACGCGCGCCAGCTTCTCATCCGAAGATGATGTGCCATACATCTCGATACCGAGGACCTTACCAATCTCTAGGGCGGCGGTGCCGACCCCTCCGGCAACGGCATGGATCAATACGCGAGTTCCCGCAGGCTTGTCTACAAGGCCTGCTTTCCAGTACGCAAAGTAAGCAGTGAAATAGTTCACAGGAAATGCCGCCGCAGTTTCGGCGTTCCACTGTTCAGGCACGCGCCAGAGAAGTTGTGGTTTGGCTGCAACGCGCTCCGCAAAAGCGCCCCACTGGGTATAGCCCATGACGCGTCCTCCAGAATCATCGCGCACGCCAGCGAACTCGCGTCCCGCCGTGAGCGGCGGCTTCGGTGCGCCCGGGTAGCCTCCCTGCACGGTTAAGACGTCGGCGAAGTTAAGGCCGCCTGCTTCCACCCGGATGAGCACCTCGCCGGGGCTGGGGGCAAGGTCAGGAATGTTCTGCAACTGGAGAACGTCGGGTGGACCAAGGCGGGGGATCACGAGCGCTTTCATGAGGGAAGTTTAGCAGCGGCGCTAAAGGGATGGGGCGGCAGCCCTGCGCGAGCCACAGGTCAAGTTCTTGCATCTGTTCCGATGATCCATATCGGCGCGGAAACGAGGTGGGCGGTCGGGCTTTTCGGGTGTGCCCGGGACGGCAGGGGTATATACTCTGCCTGTACTTAATCTGCGTCCGGAGGCAAGTGGGAGCCGGATCTCGGGGTCAGTTCATATATTCATAGACTCCGATTGCACATACGCTGGCTGCCGAGTACTTGGCATTCAGGGCTGCCGGCAAGGGGTTGAAAATTTGTGCTGTGCAGTCCGGCAGCATGCCTCCCCCCGAGGAGGTCCTCGTGGACTTAATAGTTGTTCGTTTTCTTTTTGTCGTCTTCGTAGCCATAACCTGTTACCTCATCGAACCCTTCGGTCTTCCTTCGAAATTGGATGCAGGGGTGGGCGCGCTGATCGGTTGTGCCATTCTGATCTTTGAGTGGCGCCTCCACCGGGTAAGTCTGAAAAGGCTGATCGGCGCCGCCATCGGCAGCGTCCTCGGAATTTTCGGCGCCTACCTCTTTGCGTTAGTAATCCGCAACAGCATCGCACCCGGACACACCCAAAGCTTCCTCATGCTGATGGTCATGCTGCTGATGGCCTATGTGGGGCTGGTGGTGGGCGCGACCAAGGGTGACTTGCTGAACCTGGCGGCGCTGGGCGGGATCTTCGGCGGTGAGAAGCAATCGAAGAAGAGCTACAAGATCCTGGATACCAGCGTGATTATTGACGGCAGGATCGCGGATATTGCCGAAACCGGTTTTCTGGATGGCACCATCGTGATCCCCCAGTTCGTGCTGCGCGAATTACAACTGGTTGCTGACTCGGCGGACTCGCTGAAACGCAATCGTGGGCGGCGAGGCTTGGATATTCTGCAGCGGCTGCAAAAAGTGGCGTCACTGCAAATCCAAATTGTCGAAGATGATTTTCCCAGCGTGCGCGAAGTGGACATGAAGTTGATTGAACTTGCCAAGCTTTACGAAGGCAAGATCATTACCAACGATTTCAACCTTAATAAGGTTGCGCAATTGCAGGGGGTGGAAGTACTGAACATTAACGAGCTGGCAAACTCGTTGAAACCAATCGTGCTCCCCGGCGAGACTATGAAAGTATTCATCCTGAAGGAAGGGAAGGAATACAACCAGGGTGTCGCCTACCTTGATGACGGCACCATGGTGGTTGTCGACAACGCCCGCAAGATGATCGGCAAAACCATCGATATTTCGGTTACTTCCGTGTTGCAGACCACGGCCGGAAAGATGATTTTCGGCAAATGGGATGAGCGCTTCGCCCGAAGCGAGCCTCCACGTTCTGTTACGGCCTCAGGTTCAACGGCTGCGGTGGGAAATGCCAATTCGGGGGGAATTGATGTCAAGAAACCGCCGGTGATGGCGGAGCGTCCGGTGGAATAGCAGGAGTCATCCTCAGTATTTTGCCGGATGCAATTTCGGTTCACTCTCCGGGCACGGAGCTCAGGGTAATCGTGTTCCCCTCAAGTGTTCCGGTCAGGGTCAACCGCTGGCCGGCGTAGTGGTCCAGCGTGCCTTCATAGCCGTGCACGCTGTACACCGTATCCCCGCTGACCAGGGCATAATGCGCTCCTCGCGCGAGGCAAAAACGAGTGCAACCGGCGGCGCTCTGGTTATTCCTGCGATCGTGCTTGGCCCCGCAAATCGAATCGCTAATGACTCCAGAGAAGTGTTGCGCGCTATGGCTTCGTTGGGGCGGCTGCACTGCGTGCGCAGTTGAAGAAAGGCGCGAGTAGGAATGAACCTGTGCTGCGGCAAGTACTGCGACTGTGCTGATGAGCGCCAGAGCTAACGCGAGAAGCGCCGCAGTACTGGTGCAGATCGCTACCAGATCTAACCAGATACGGCCTGTGTAGCACAGCTTCATTCAGATGGTCCTCGAAAACTAGGCTACGGTCGCGACTATGCCATTGCGCTTACGGCCCTTCTGCGACTGGCAACTCCAGACTTTCTGTGGGCAACTGAGATGCCACGACGTGCATTGGATGCACTTCCCATAACTTGCGGCGGTCTCGAGACTTAGGACGGTGGACGATTGCAGCGTTTGTCATTGCCCACTAAAAAGGGCAAGAAATGCTCGATCCGGACTTACGCAAACTGCAGGGTTAAATACCCACATGAGCACAAAGAGCCGTTGAAATCGATCCGTACCGCCATAGCTTTGACGATGGCCGCTCCGGGGATCTGGAGCAAGAACCGGCATCTAGCTCGCGGAGGCGCCGAAGAAATAGTCGAGTTCGGCCGCATTTGAAACTGCCGGTAAGCGGGTCGTATACTTAGCGCCCCAATGAAGGTGATTGTGATCATTCCGGCTGCCGGTTTAGGGACACGCATGTCGTCAGCTTCCGTGGAGAAAGGTCGCAAGCCGGCGGCGACGAAACAGTTTGCCGAACTAAATGGCACGCCGATTCTGATCCACACGCTGCGCCGCTTTGCCGGGAGTTCCGAGGTGGGCGAGATCTGCGTGGCGCTGCGGCAGAACGAAATCGATGGCTTCCGCACGCGCCTGGAAAAGGAAGCGCCCGATGTACTCAAGAAAAAAGTTCAATATGTCGAGGGCGGCGAGCACCGGCAGCACTCCGTAGCGAATGCGCTGGCCGCAATTCATGCCGCCGATGAGGATGTCGTCCTGGTGCACGATGCGGTGCGGCCATTTGTGACCCAACAGATCATTGAAGATGTGATCGGCGCCGTGAAGAAGCATGGCGCCGCGATCGCAGGAATGCCGGCCAGTGACACTGTTAAACAGGTGGAGCGGACGGCAGAAGGCGCGCTGATCAAAACTACGATCCCGCGCGAGCGGGTGGTGATGGCGCAAACTCCGCAAGGCTTTCGTTACGCGCTGATAAAAAAGGCGTTTGACGAGGCCACGAGTGACGGGTTCATCGGAACTGACGAGGCATCGCTGGTCGAGAGGTCGGGACACGAAGTGGCGGTGGTCATGGGTTCGCCACGCAACATCAAGATAACGACGCCCGGGGACATGGAACTGGCAGAGTTTTATTTGCGGGCGCAATAGTTCTTCTGGCTTTATGACTCCTCCCCGACCAAAGACGGCGTTGCGATCTGCTGAAGCTTGAGATCCAATGGGGCACTCCGAACATGAGAATTGGTTATGGTTGGGACTCGCACGAATTCAAGGCGGGCATTCCACTGAAAATCGGAGGAGTTCTACTGGCCCATGACAAGGGCCTCGGCGGACACTCGGACGGCGACGTTCTGCTGCACGCCATCACCGATGCGCTGCTCGGCGCGGTGGCCGCCCCGGATATTGGGGCCCTGTTCCCTCCAAACGATCCCCGATGGAAAGGTGCGGATTCCGCCGTATTCCTCAGTGAAGCGTTGAAGCGGGTCCGGGAAGCCGGTTATAGCGTTGCTAACATCGATTCGACGCTGGTGCTGGCGACGCCCAAGATCGGGCCGCATGCGGCAAAAATTCGCGCGCGGGTGGCGGAATTGATGAGTATTCCCGCGGCGGCGATCGGCCTAAAAGCCAAGACCCCGGAGGGTATGGGAACAGATAATGCCGCCATTGCGCACGCCGTCGTACTGCTGGAGCATTCGCGCTAGAGCGCAAGCGCAGCGCGCAAGATTATCCGCTTTACACGCTATTTTCAATCTGCAGCCGATGACCTCGGGGATGATGTTGCGAACAGTGAATCTCTGCGCTTGCGAAAGATGACTCTCAGATTGTCTCGCCAGCTCTCGCCAATGCCGATGAGCGTCCAGTCCACATCCGGTGAAAGGTAGCGTAGCAGGGTGTCGGTTGCGGGATGAACCCGAAGTGTGGGCGCGACCAGCAGCAATACTGGCGGCTCCGGAGAAAGCTCGCGGCCGGGAAAGTAGCCGAATGTCTGGAATTCACCCCGCGCGTGGTGCCACTGCACTCGCGACCAGTAATCCAGGCCTTGCAGCGGCAGGTGGATGTCCTCATCGGCTTTCAATTCCAGCACAGCCAGGCGGCCCTGCCGGGTTGTAGTCAGCACGTCGATCATGGCACGGTCAGCGGCCGAGAATGCGGGAACCTGCGAGTACAAGCACGATCCGTCGAGCCGCTCATCAAGCGCTTCCACGTTCTTGAGGACCAGCGATTCAAGCCATCGCTCGGGATGCATTCGCCAGACGGGATGGTGCTTCGGCCCGGCGGTATGACGAATCGCAGCAGCACGGCGGAGCAGATCGGCAAAGCGCTCATGGTTTGCCTCACAAAGCACGCGCTCTTCGGCGCCGACTCCGAAGACGATCTCCTGCCCGCTGCGAAATGACGTGGGATCGTGGGCCACCCTAGCGCGCGCAAACTCGAGTCCGTGCAGCCTGAAGGCAATTTCTGCAGGGGAAAGCACCGCGACTTCCGCCTGCGGCAATAATTCTTGAACCTGGTGTATGGAATCAGCAAAACGTTCGCGAGCCAGCCCTGCTTCGGGGCAATGCACCAGGCGAGTGGCAATGTTGCCGCGGTCGGCACAATCAATCTCAACCACGGCATCCTCCTGCTCGTCAAACTCGTAAAGTTTCCACTTGGCGGCATCGCGGTTTAGGTACATGAGTCGCTCTGCGGTTAATGCAGACGAGCGCGCTGGCAGAAACAGGTTGATACCCTCGACCAGAACGCCATCTTGCGCGTGACGACAGGTATCAAGCCAGAGGACAGCAAAGGTCAAAGCAGCGTCGATGGAACTCTGGGTCTCATCCCCGTTCACGCCGAGTACGGCGAACGCGGACTGCCCTCGCCGCAAGACGCCGCGGACATAGATTGGGCCGAAGGAGCGCTCCAGATCCATCGCGGAACTGAGTTGAGCAATGGTGAAAGCGGGGAACTGACGTTCGAGCACTAGCCTCAGTTTCTGCTGGTACGCCGATCGCGCCATTTTCTTCGCTGTCGGAGTACGCCGGTCCCGCCGGCGGCAAATTTCCAGCTTGGTGGGGCGAACCTGACCAAGACGCTGAACGGCAAGCTGCAGCACGTCAGCTCTGGTCTGCGCCTGCAGCACTCTGCGCACAACGTTGCGTTCCGCCGACCAAAGGTGCAATAAGCACTTGTTGTGCTCGCCCGATACGGAATACCTGGCCATGGCGAGATCGAAGACAACCGCACCATCTTCGAGGACAAGAGCGTCACGGGAGCCGGAAAGAAATTGTTCGAAGGTACGAGCGAGTTCGTCCGGGGTCACAGAAAATTGTGCGGCGCGCGCTATGAGCGGTATGTGATGCTTAACCCGCGGGAATGTTCAGCTTGTTCCAGAACAAGTATGTGGCGCAGGTCCCAAATCTTCAGTGTGACCTTCTGAATGGGGCTTCAGCAGCTCTCGCGACGCACTGTGGGATAATGAAGTCCTCCGCTGGAGCCAAACCGTGCTCAGGGGCATCTAACTAACGTGAATAAAGATCGCTTCTTCTTCGACCATTACGGCCTCACCCACAACGACCTACAGCGCTACTTGGCGGCGGCACTTTCCGCGGGCGGCGAGTATGCCGACCTGTATTTCGAATATCTTTCTTCGACCTCGCTGATGGTAGACGAGTCGATGGTGAAATCGGCTTCGCAGGGCATTTCCGCCGGCTGCGGAGTTCGGGTTGTAGCGGGTGAGCGAACTGGCTACGCCTACACCGACGACCTTTCGCCGGCGCGAATTCTGCATGCCGCGCGCACTGCCGCGCTGATCGCCAGCGGACCCGCCAAGACCCCGATCGTGGGCACGCAAGAGCATGCCGCGAGAAGTCTGTATCCGGTAACCCTGCCTTCGGTGGATGCGGAACTCACCGCCAAGGTTGAGGTGGTCATGAGAGCCGATGCCGCGGCGCGAGGATTCGATAGCCGCATCAAGGAAGTTCGCGCCAGCTACGCAGATGAGTTGCGCAATATTCTTGTGGTCGGATCGGACGGGACTTTCGCCGAAGACTCGCAGCCGTTGGCGCGGATGAACGTTTCCTGCATCGCCAAGTCTGATTCGGTTTCGGGACGCGGGAGCGCCGGCGGGGGCGGCAGGGTGGCTCTCGATTTCTTCTTTGGAGAGAAAACTCCGGAATATTTTGCGAAAGAAGCTGCCCGTCAGGCGATCCTGCAATTAGACGCCCGCGAAGCTCCCGCCGGGGAAATGGAAGTGGTGCTCGGCCCGGGATGGCCCGGAGTCCTATTGCATGAAGCGGTGGGGCACGGATTGGAAGCCGACTTCAACCGCAAAAAAACATCCGCGTTCGCGGGGTTGGTCGGGAAGCGCGTGGCCAGCGAGAAGTGCACGGTGGTGGACAATGGCACCATGCCATGGCGGCGTGGGTCGCTAAACGTCGACGATGAAGGCCAGCCGACGCAGGAAACGGTGCTCATTGAGAGAGGAATTCTGAAAGGCTATCTGAGCGACAAGTTGTCTTCGAAACTGATGGGCCTGGCGGACACGGGCAACGGGCGGCGCGAGAGTTACGAGCACATTCCCATGCCGCGCATGACGAATACTTACATGCTGCCGGGCACGGATGACCCGCAGGACATCATTCGTTCGGTGAAGAATGGAATTTACGCGGTAAATTTTGGCGGCGGCCAGGTCGATATCACCAATGGCAAGTTCGTGTTCTCGGCTTCCGAGGCCTACATGATTGAGGACGGAAGAATTACGGCTCCCATCCGCGGCGCTACCTTGATTGGCAATGGTCCGGACGTCCTCACGCGTGTTTCGATGGTGGGAAATGATCTGAAGCTCGATGAAGGCGTCGGGACCTGCGGCAAGGACGGTCAGGCGGTCCCGGTAGGTGTCGGCATTCCGACGATTAAAGTTGACCGCTTAACGGTTGGCGGCACCGCAAAGAAAGATGCGGGCGCGTTCATGCAGTAATGGGAATCAAAAATCTTTTCATGTCCAACACAACTCTTGAAACTCCAAAAATCCAGACCGATCTGAAAGAGATTGCCGCTGACGTCGTTCGCCGGGCCATGCAGGGCGGCGCGACTGCGGCCGAAGCCGTGGTGCGCGAAGGTGACGAATTCTCAACCGTGGTGCGCCTGGGACAGGTTGAAACCCTGAAAGAAGCGGGTTCGCGGGCGATCGGCGTGCGCGTCTTCTCCGGCAAACGCGCCGCCAGCACCTATTCCAGCGATTTTTCTGCCGAGTCCCTCGACCGCATGGTGAAATCAGCGCTGGAGCTTTCGAAACTAACCTCGGAAGATCCATTCGGCGGTATACCCGAGCCATCACAACTCGGGGCTTTAAATGGCGATCTGGATCTTTATCACGAGGATGTTTACTCGCTGCCCGGGCCGGAACGCATTGAGTATGCGCGCAGGGCGGAGAAGGCAGCGCTCGACGTCGATCCTCGCATCAAGAACTCGGAAGGTGGATCTTTCGACGCCGCCACAGGACGCAAAGTGCTGGCGAACTCCCACGGATTTGTCGGCGAGTACCGGCGCTCGTACTGCTCGGTGGCTGCTGTGCCTATCGCCCAATCGGACGAAGGCGCCATGCAGCGTGATTACTGGTTCTCTGTCGCGCGCAGCTTTGGGCGCCTCGACACGCCGGAGAAGGTCGGCAAAATCGCGGCTGAACGGACGCTCCGGCGTCTGGGCGCCCGCAAGGTCAAAACTGCTCACGTGCCGGTCGTGTTCGACCCCCTGGTGGCTGCTTCAATACTCGAACACATTTTTGAAGGGGTGAACGGCGACTCTGTCTATCGTGGAGCGTCATTCCTGGCAGGCAAGTTGGGGCAGAAGATTGCCGGCGATAACCTGACGGTAATTGATGACGGCACGCTGGTCGGCGGCTTCGGGACTAGCCCGTTCGATGGAGAGGGTATTCCCACGCGCCGGACCCTCGTCATTGACAATGGGGTACTGAAATCATATCTGCTGAATACCTACACCGCGAAAAAACTTGGCCTGCAAACCACAGGCAATGCTTCGCGAGGACTGGCGGGCACGCCAGGAATTGGTCCGGGAAATTACTTCTTGCAGCCTGGCACGAAGAGCCCGAAAGAAATTATGGGCAGCATCAAGGAAGGGCTCTACGTGACCGAATTTCTCGGGCACGGAGTCAACCTGGTCACCGGTGACTACTCGCGGGGCGCGTCTGGTCTGTGGATTTCGGGCGGAGAACTCACATTCCCCGTTGAGGAGATCACGGTAGCCGGCAATCTGAAGGACATGTTCTTCAATATTTCCGAAGTCGGCAACGACCTGGAATTTCGCGGCGCCATCGCGTCTCCTACCATCCGCATCGATGGGCTGACGGTTGGCGGCGAGTAGCTCCGATTGCAGTTCAGGGCTGGAATAATGCCAGTGGATGCCTGTCGCCTCTAATTTTTCCATCATCGTTCCCAGCAACAATCCGTCGTAGAATGCCAGCATGGGCGGCTTCATTGAGCCATCGCCAACGTCTACTCCAGAGCGTGACAGCAACTGGGTGGCGATTGGCATCGGCGTAGCGATCGTAATCGCGGTGATCGCGGCCATTGCGCTGCTGTCGCGCGGAGCGCCCAGGAATAGCAATGCGCCGCATCCTTACGCGGCTAACGTGAAACTTTCAGATATCAAGATGAGCGCCGCGGAAAACTTTGTCGGCGCGAGCGTGACCTACATCGATGGAACGATTACGAATGCCGGCGATAAAACATTAACGCATGCCACTGTGCATGTGGTATTCAAGAATTCCCTGGGCGAGATTGCCCAGGCGGAAGACGTACCCCTGCACGTCCTGCAACCCACCGGGCCCTACACTGACGCCGTCGACCTGACGCAAGCGCCGTTGCCTCCTGGGCAAAGCAAGCCTTTCCGCCTTACCTTCGAGCACGTCACCACTGATTGGAATCAGCAATATCCGGAGCTGCGGGTTACGGATGTGAATGTAAAGTGATCGCCAATTCCACTCATTAAAGTATCGTACTCAAACCACCTCTTGAGAGGCGTCGGCTACTTCAGCCTTCGAAGCGCGCTGCTCCATTACAATGTTTGCCATGCCTGAGGTTCGTCCATTTCGATTGACGGAGTCGGTGAAAGCTGCGGGTTGAGCGTCCAAGCTGAGTCCGGCGGCGCTGGACGCGGTGCTTGGGAAATTAGCCCGGCAACATGACCCAAACGTTCTAGTCGGGTTCGATCATGCCGACGACGCCGGCGTGTATCAAATTTCAGCAGACACCGCGCTGGTGCAAACGGTGGATTTCTTCACGCCAATCGTGGACGATCCGTACACCTTCGGGCAGATTGCGGCGACCAACTCGTTGAGCGACATTTATGCCATGGGTGGACGGCCGCTCACCGCGCTGGCGCTTGTGTGCTTTCCGGAAAAAGGCGATCTGGAAATTTTGGAGCGCATCCTGGCGGGAGGGCTGTCGAAGATGATGGAGGCGGGATGCACCGTGGTGGGCGGCCACAGCATTCGCGATGATGAGACCAAGTTTGGCTATTCGGTGACGGGAACGATTCATCCGCAACGCGTGCTGGCCAACACCGGCGCGAAGCCCGGGGACCTTCTGATTCTAACGAAGGCACTCGGAACGGGCGTGATCTCGACCGCGATCAAGAAGAACACGGCGAAGCAATCGTGGATCGATGCCGCAATCGCATCAATGACAACACTGAATAAAACTGCGGCCGACGTCATCACGGGTGAGGTCGCCAATCAATCAGCAAAAACTAAGAAGCTTTCCGAGGTTCACGCGCTTACCGACATCACCGGTTTTGGACTGATAGGCCACGCGCGAGAGATGGCCCTCGCATCGAACGTGAGCCTGCGTCTTCACGCCAGCCGAATTCCCGTGCTCGAGGGGGCGCTCGACTGTGTTCGTGCCAGGTACATTCCGGGAGGCCTGAATGCCAATCGTGAATTTGCCGAGTGCGTAGTCGAGTACGGGAGCGGCGTTCCGGAAGAAGTAAAAACTTTGCTGTTCGACCCGCAGACTGCGGGAGGCTTATTCATCTCCGCCGGCTACGAGCGTGGGAAGGAACTCACCAACTCTCTTAACAACGCGGGAGTACCCGGCGTTGTCATTGGCGAAGTGCTGGCAAAAACCAAACCGCTGATCGAAGTCACCGTTTAAGCGTGCGGCTGTTCGCAACTGCGCTCCGATTTTGGCATCTATAGCTGGGTATCGCGCGCTACCTCGCGGTCCGCTCTCATTTCGGCCTCATTTCAGCCAGGAGCATGTCAATGAAACTTCGTGAGCTAGGAGGCAGCGGCCTGAAAGTTTCCGCACTCGGTCTGGGCTGCATGGGAATGTCTGAGTTTTACAGCGGCCGCGACGATGAGGAGTCGATCGCGACCATCCACCGGGCAATCGAATTGGGCACAACCTTCCTCGACACCGCGGATGTTTACGGCCCATACAAAAACGAAGAACTGGTCGGCAAAGCCATCCGGCAATACGCGCGCGAGAAGCTGGTGATTGCCACCAAGTTCGGAATCGTGCGGGATCCGAATAATCCAAACGCTCGGAGTATCAACGGCAAGCCCGATTACGTGCGCAAATCTTGCGAGGCAAGCCTGAAGCGGCTGGGTGTCGATTACATCGATCTGTACTACCAGCACCGGGTCGATCCGAACACGCCGATCGAAGACACGGTTCGGGCCATGGCGGACTTGGTGAAGGAAGGGAAGATCCGGCACATCGGACTGTCGGAAGCGAGTCCGCAAACGCTGCGCCGCGCCAGCAAGGTGCACCCGATTACCGCGCTGCAGACTGAATATTCCCTATGGACGCGCGATCCGGAGGAACAGGTTCTCCCGACTTGCCGCGAGCTTGGCATCGGGTTTGTAGCTTACAGTCCGTTAGGGCGCGGCTTTCTCACGGGACGATTCAAAAGCGAGCAGGACTTTGACGCAGAGGATTACAGGCGGTACTCGCCGCGCTTCCAGGGAGAGAACTTCCGCACGAACCTCGAACTGGTACGGCGGGTGGAGGACATTGCTAAGCAAAAGGGCTGTACGCCTTCACAACTCGCGCTCGCGTGGGTGCTGGCGCAGGGAGAAGATATCGTGCCCATCCCCGGCACCAAGCGCAGGAAATATCTGGAAGAGAATATTACCGCAGTGGATGTGACGCTCACACCCGAGGAGTTGAGCCGCATCGATGAGGTCATACCGCAGGCGGCAGGGCCCCGCTATCCGGAAGAGATGATGCGGGCGGTCAACCAATAGGAAAGCCGCGGAGGGCGAAGCTTCAAGGGAAAGCTGCAGGCGATCCGCGGCTAAAGTTGATCTACTCTGCCGGAACTGCTTCTTTTTCGATGACTACTTTGAGGTGCGTGGTGACCTCGCGATGCAGCTTAACCGGAATCGTAAACTCGCCGAGCGTCTTCAACGGTTCATGCAACTGAATCTTGCGGCGATCAATGTTGAAGCCTTTGCGCTCCAAGGCGTCCGCGATGTCGGACGAGGTCACGGATCCGAATAACTGCTCGTGCTCTCCGGCCCTGCGCTGGAAGCCGACGGAGAGCCCGTCAAACTGCTTCGACAGTTCTTCCGCCTGGGCTTTTTCTTTGGCAGACCGGCGCACCGCGGCGGCCTTCATCTGCTCGATCACTGCCTTATTTGCGGCGCTGGCCTCGATCGCCAGCTTTTTGGGCAGCAGGAAATTACGGCCGTAGCCCTCGGCGACTTTGACCACCTCGCCGCGCGTGCCCAGCTTGGGGACATCTTCTTTCAGGATGACTTCCATTGTCATAACTCCATTGTTGAGATCTGGACCAGGGATGCACGCGGCTCATCACACATATGCGACGACGCTGCGAACCGCCGGCTTGCTATTCTTAGGACGCGCGTCCAGCGAAGGGCAGCAGGGCGATATTGCGCGCCTGCTTGATGGCCGTCGAAAGGCGACGCTGGTGCGGAGTACAGACTCCAGTCAGGCGTCGCGGCACGATTTTGCCGCTTTCGGCGACGAATTGCGCGAGCAGGCGAACGTCCTTGTAGTTGATGGCCTCAATCTTCTCCACGCAGAATTTACAAACTTTTTTCCGGCGGAAGTATTTACGCCCGCCGTCTCCGCGCCCGCCCGGACCTCCCGGACGGGGCCCGCGTCGATCGCCGCTGCGATCCCCGGACCGTTCCGCGGGGCGCTCTGGCCGTTCAGGCCGATCGCTGCGTTCTGTGCTGGCGGGTGCTTCTGCCGTTGTCGTTCTTGTCTCGTCTGCCATGATGCTCCTTAGAAATTCCGCTATATGCCGTTAGCTCTCAATCGTTAGTCGCTAGCTGGCGGTTCATGTTTCCGCGAAGATCGGCGCTTACGCCGTCACTGCCGCGCCCTCGCCACCAGTCTCCACGGGAGCAGCGGGCGGAGCTTTCTTTCGCGACTCGCGGATCTTTTTGATCTTGTCGAGGCGCTTGTCTTCTTCGTCAGTGCGAACCGTGAGGAACTTGATCACCGGCTCGGTCACGCGCAACCGGCGTTCCAGCTCGTGGATCATGTCACCGCTGCCTTCCACGGTAAGAAGGATGTACATACCGTCCGCGAACCGGCGGACTACGTAGGCCAGGCGGCGCTTGCCCATGCGCTCCACATTCTTTACGGTGCCGCCGGAAGTCGTAACCTGGGATTCCAAAGTCGAAATCAGCTTATCCAGGTCCTCTTCCACCATGTCGGGGCGAACGATAAACATCAGTTCATAAGTACGATTCATTCAGCTCTCCAATTCTTGCCACGTCACCGCTCGAGCACAACGCGTCATGCGCTGAATCGGGAAATGTGTGGTCAGTACTAACTTTCCTCTTCTTTTTCCAGCTTGCGGTTAAAGCGATTCATGGCCGCCGCCGGGCCTTCCGTCAGGATCACCCTGACCGCTTCGACCGCGCGGTCGAGCACCTCGCCGACCGTGTCCAGATCCCGCCTGCGAAACGGCGTCAGCACGAATTTGACGCTATCGCCGACCTTGCGATCTGGCGCGATGCCCAAGCGAATCCGCAGAAACTCCTGGGTTCCGAGGGCCCCCATCACCGACTCCATGCCGTTGTGCCCAGCCGAGCTGCCGCGCGGGCGCACGCGGATCATCCCCAGGGGCAGGTCCAACTCGTCGTAAATCAGGATCAGGTCAGTGACCGGATCAATCTCGTACTTAGTGACAAGCTCCCGCACCGAGAGGCCGCTCAAGTTCATGAACGTCTCCGGCTTGGCCAGCAGGACCTGCTGCTCCGCGATAACCGTCCTGGCCGTCAGCGCCCGGCACTGCCGGTTTCGAACCTCCACACCGAGATCGTTGGCCAGGCGGTCGATCGCCAGAAAACCCAGGTTGTGCGGCGTGAACTGGTACTCGATTCCGGGATTGCCCAGTCCGACGATCAGTTTCACGAAGTAGCTCTTAGCTTCTGGCTCTCAGCTACAGCTGCACAACAAGTTCGTGTGGTTCATATCCGGTCGCCGCTTGGAAAAACGAACTGAGCATTCCCAGGCTACACACAAGCGGCCGCCATTGTCCCTACTTCTTCTCTTTTTTCTCCGGCTTCTCGGGGGCAGCCTCGGCAGCACCTTCCTCGGTCTCCTGCTTGCCTTTCTTGATGACCTCGGGCTCTGCCGGACCGGTCGCGGCTTCTGCAGCCGCAGCCTCCGGAGTAGCCGCCACTTCCTCTTTCACCGAAGTGATGTGCGCAACCGGCTGATTCTCGTCCGTGAGATAAGTCAGCTTCTCGTTGCGGGGCAGATCAGCTACGCGCAAAACTTTGCCGAATACCAGTTCGGTGACATCGAGTTCGATAAAGCTGGGAATGTCGCCCGGCAGACACTCAATTTCGACCTCGCGCAACATCTGCTCAAGCAATCCACCCTGCTGTTTCACGCCGGCAGGTTCGCCCTTGAGCTCGATCGGCACCATGACGGTGAGGGTCTGGTCCATGGCAATGCGCTTCAAGTCGATGTGCAGCAGGTGGCCCTTGATGGGCTCGAACTGCCAGTCGACAATCATTGCCTTGGTGCGCTCGCCGTCGAGCGAGAGATCGAAAATGGTGTTGTGACCGGTTTCGGAGTGAAGAATCCGGAGCACCTGGCGGGGATCGACGGTGACGGGAGACGCGCTCTTCCCGGCGCCGTATACGACCGCCGGGATCTTGCCGCCGCGGCGCACTCGACGCGCCTCATTCTTAGTACCCGCAACCCGAGGTTGCGCTTCCAGATTGGTTTCTGTTGCTGTCGCCATAATTTAATTCCTGTCCTACAGAAATAATTTGCTCACCGAGGTCTCTTCGTGAATCGACTGGATAGCCCGTCCAATCAGGCCGGCAATCGACAGCACCTTGATCTTCGGCTCCGCCTTGGCATCATCCGTCAGCGGAATAGTGTTGGTGACCACGACTTCAGTAATCTGCGATTTGGCAATGTTCTCCACGGCCGGCGGAGAAAGTACCGGGTGCGAAGCGCAGGCATAGACGCTGGCCGCGCCACTCTCGATGAGGGCATTGGCCGTCTTCACCAGCGTGCCCGCAGTATCGATGAGGTCGTCAATTACCAGACAAGTTCGCCCGTGCACGTCACCAATAACGTGCATGACTTCGGCCACATTCATTTCCACTCGCCGCTTATCGACAATGGCCAGCGCCGCATCCATCTTCTTGGCAAAGAACCGCGCCCGCTCCACGCCGCCGGCATCAGGCGAAACTACCGTCAGATTGGGCAAGTTCATCTTCTTGAAGTGGTCCACCAGCACCGGCGAGGCAAAGAGGTGGTCCACCGGAATATTGAAAAATCCCTGCAACTGCGGCGCATGCAAGTCCACGATCAGCGCCCGGTGCGCACCGGCCGTCGTCAACAGGTCAGCGACCAGCTTCGACGAGATGGGCACACGCGGTTTGTCCTTGCGATCCTGGCGGGCATACCCAAAATATGGGATTACCGCCGTGATGCGCCTGGCCGACGCGCGTTTCAGCGCGTCGATCATCAGCAACAGCTCCATCAGGTGCTCGTCGACGCGGCGGCACGTGGGCTGCATCACGAACACGTCGGCGCCGCGAACGTTCTCCTGCAGCTGAACGTAGGCCTCGCCATCGGCAAAGCGCGTGAGCAACGCCTGTCCGCGCGTTAAGCCGAGGAAGCTACAGACCTCGTCGGCGAGAGCCACATTGGCGGTGCCGCAAAAGATCTTGAACTTATCGTCCACGCGGCTGCGCTGCGGCTTGCGTTCCGGCTTTTCATCGCTGCCCGGCGGAGTTTTCTTTTCGGCCGGAGCAACTAACGGTTTCTCGGTCGCTGTTGCCAAAGTTGCCATGGGGCTCTTCTCCGTAGCTGGTTGACTACGTTCACGGCGACTACCTGACGCGCTGACTTCGACTCACGCTTACGGGCGACAGTTTTCTGGCTGGGCCGCTAGGATTCGAACCTAGACAAAGTGCTCCAAAGGCACTTGACCTACCATTAGTCGACGGCCCAACAAAGTTGACTTTCAATGGTTGATTGCCAAGCGCCATGATTTTCAATCAACAATTCAAAATCAACAATCAAAAAGTCGAGTCCAGTACTGCCGCCGCGTCAGGGTACTCGTAAGCTGCGCCCCAACTCCGTTCTTCAGTAACTTAGCCTGGGCCTTTTTCGCCGCAGATGGGCTCCGAAAAAGACCATATACCGCCGATCCAGAGCCGGACAGAGACGCGTAGGCTGCGCCGGACTGCTGTAGCAGACACTTGATCTCGCGCAATTCGGGATACTTGGGAAAGACGACCTGCTCGAAGTCGTTTTCGATCCCGGTCTGGACGAGGTCGAGAAGTGGGCTCTCGGCCCGGCCCCTGCCACTTGCAGGGACACCGGATAACGGCCGCCCCGGATTTTGCCCGGGCAAACCGCTCAGCCACGCAGAAACCTCACGGCCGAACTCCAACATTCTATCGGAGCCACGTGAGAGCGTCAATTTACGGGCGGCGGCTATGCCATCCCAATCGCCAAATGCCTTCGGGGTCGAAACGCTAATCTCAGGGATGGCGACCACGCATGGCATGGACGGCGTATCGCACAATGGATATACCTGCTCGCCGCGGCCCGTTCCCAGCACCAGGCCACCTACTAGAAACAGGGGCAGGTCTGAACCCACCTCTGCGGCAATCCTCAGCTTGTCCGGCCCGGGCAGTTGCTTACCAAGCGCGCGCTCGAGGGCCAGCATTGCCGTAACAGCGTTTCCTGATGCCCCGCCCAGGCCGCCCTGCACCGGCAAATGCTTCTCAATTTCGATCACCACGCGACCGGACGCCTTCAGCGCAGCGACTACTAGTTCCGCGATGCGGTAGCAGGTATTGCTAGCATCGGTGGGAACGCGCGGGTCCCCAGAACGAATTTCAATTCCGAAGCCGCGCTTGACTTCCACCTGCAAAAAATCGTGCAGAGCGATGGTTTGATATACGGTCAGCAGGTCATGAAAGCCGTCGCCGCGCCGCTGGCCAATGCGCAGCCCTAGATTGATCTTGGAGAATGACCGAACTTTCACTTTCATGCGGAAGATGATTTAACCACAAAGGAATTGGGAGTACACCAGGATCCACGTACCTGGCTGCAGCGGGACCCTCAAACGGCTCGAAAATACAGTCCCCACGACAACTCACCATAGCTCTGGAGCAACTAAATCCTTGGGTTCGAGCAATTTTCCAGCTCGGAGGCGTGCATGGAAAGCAAAGCAAAACTTCTTGGACACCCGATCCACCCGATGTTAATCGTGTTTCCCCTGGGGTTGCTGGCTACTGCTGTAGCCTTTGACGTCGTGGGCTTATCGACCGGGGATAGATCGTGGTTTGGGATATCGTTCTGGATGATCGCCGCGGGGATCATCGGCGGCCTGCTGGCCGCGATTCCAGGTCTAATCGACTGGTGGTTCATCCCGCAAGGTACCAGGGCAAAAGCCATTGGTTTGTGGCACGGGGCCGGTAACGTTCTCGTCGTCGTGTTGTTCATTATCAGCTGGTTCTTGCGTAGAGGGGCACCGGCGGAACCGAGCGGCGGAGCATTGGCGCTGTCATTCATTGCGGTAGCCCTGGGGTTGGTGACAGGATGGCTCGGGGGTGAGTTGGTGGACCGACTAGGGGTGGGTGTTGACCCCGGTGCACACCTGGATGCGCCGAGTTCACTTTCCGGAAGGCCAGCGGCAGATCAACGCACCCCGGCACGCGAGACACGGAGGGCGGCGTAAGGCGTCACTGCAGGGGCGTGATCTGTGGGAGGGGTTACGCCCGTCGCTTGTAGTAAATCGCGAACTCGAATCCGGGATTCGCCGGAAACAGCTCCGCCACTTTCCTCAAGCGCTCGGCCATCGCGGGCGGCGCGAGCAGAGGATAATCACGCTCGCGCAAATCGTAATAATCCACATCAAGATATAGCGACAGCAGGTAAATGGAGATTGCGTCCGCAAAGGTTGCGGCGAGGTACTCGTTCTTATGCTTCTCGCGGTCCGGACCATCGCCGGTCGCCAGCTTGCGTGACTCCCAGGCGTCCAGCGAGGTTTCTCCCTTGACTCCAGCTTCCACCTGGCTCCAAGCCATCTCGGCGAATGCTTCTGAGACGCCCGCTCCATCGACGACGGCGTGCCCCACGTTGATGTAAAACTCAAAGGCGACAGAGAACTTGTCGTCCATCAGACGCGTCGAGATGAACACGCACTGCGCGTTGCCCAGTTCCAGGTTGCGATGACACACCGCGTTGTCGCTGAGCGCAACGTCGTAGCGATCGGCAATTACCGTCTCGTCACCCTGGCTCACCGTAAGCGGCACGAAATAATATGCCTTGCCTTGCAGGGCCGCGGCCGCTTTGGCTGGAACGGCGGCGATCATTCGCTCGAGGTCAGATGGTGAGACGGTGATCTCTCCGGCAACGGCGTAACAGACCCCGTTCGCAGCCTGGGAAACAGGAGTTTGCCGGACTACCTCCGATGGAGCGCGGGTAATCGCGGGCGCGGCTTGGGACATGGCTTCATTCTATCCTACCGGCGCCGGCGGGCTCGGTCGTTTGTATCACGGAAGGTGTAGGCTAGAAAGTTATGTCGTACTCCCGCGAGCCCCGCTGGTGGGGCATTCCCGTTCGCGTTCTGGTGATCACCTTTCTTCTCACGCTGATGTCCTTCGCCCTCAGCCTGCTGCTTGGGATTGGGGTAACATTGGCGGAGGCAAAAGCCCGGGGCGTTGCCGCCGATCTGACCACAGCTTATCGCGATATTGCGTTTCCCACCGCGATGGGAGTCGCCGCGGTCGCGTTGGTCGTTTCATCGATCGTCGAGATTCGCCATTACCGGCAGAGCAAGGCATTGTCTCGCATCGCCCGCTCCAGCTCGTGACCGGTGTTAACTGGAGTTGCGATTTCCTGCAGAGATTCAAATATCCAATTTCAGGTTACGAAACTAGAATGTGATGCATGCGCCCGCGCATTGGCATTCCTGTTCCCCACTCTGGAGATCCCGAATACGCAGCACGTGCGCTTCCGCAATACGTGCGGGCGGTGGATATGGCAGGGGGCGAGCCGGTTGAAATCTCCCTGAATTTACCAGCAGCCCAACTCCAGGCGCTAATCGGGAGCTGCCATGGCGTGCTCCTTCCCGGAAGCCGAGCCGACGTCGATCCCTCCAGATTCAACGCATGCCGGCATCCCGCCACCGCTGAGCCGGATGGGGCGCGTGAAGCCGTCGATGATGCGCTGCTCCAGGAAGCGTATTTGCGCAAGAAGCCGGTTTTCGGTATCTGTTACGGACTGCAAAGCCTGAATGTTAATCGTGGCGGTACGCTGGTCCAGGACATTCGAGCGTGGCTGGATCCAGACCAGCGTGACACCGTAAATCACGAAGCGGGAAGGAAGATGCCGGTTGCACACAAGGTCGCCGTCGAGCCCGGCTCGGTGTTGGCAAGAATCGTGGGGAACGACAGGGTAGCCATGGACGCGCCGCCTGCGGGTGATGTCACTGTGCGCGAGGTACCGGTAAATTCCAGTCATCACCAATGTGCGGATGTGCCCGGCGAGGGTCTGCGTGTCTCCGCTCGATGCACAGCAGACGGCATCGTTGAAGGTCTGGAGGGGACGGATCCTGACCACTTCGTGGTAGCGGTCCAGTGGCATCCGGAACGTTCTGTGGATGAAGACGAACCCTCGCGGGCCATGTTCCGTGCCTTCATTCGAGCGGCGCAGGCTTGGCAGAACAGCCATGGGCGAGACACTTACGAGCAGATCGCGTCGTCAGCGGCCAAGCATTGATGCCGGTGGGCTTGCCTCATTCCTTCCAGCACCCGAGCAACCTGCGAACGTCTACCACTTGAGCAAGATGGTAAGCGTTGTGGTCAGCAACTAACAACGCTTCCCGCAAAATCGTCTGGCCATTGCCCCAGGGGAGTTTCGCGTACAGGTCCGTCGCCGGATTAGAGACCAGCTTCTGTACCTTTCCATTGTCTTCCCGAAATTGCTCGATACTATTATTCCAGGCCGCCGCGTCGGGCGGGGCTTCGGTTTGCGCCCAGTACCCTGAGGGCCAGTCCATGCTCTTGTACTTGGGATTCACACTGAAGTCGAGGATGTCCCATTGCGCAATGCGGAGGTGTTCCAGAAGCATCCATGCGGAGTGTGGGAACCCGGCTGGCTTCTTTCCGCGCAGCTCGGCGGGAAAGTCGGCAAACACGTCATCAAAGCTAGCGTGAGCGCCGCCTCCCTTGAGTACATAAACAAGGTGATCACGCAAAGATTTATCGTTGTTCAGTGCTGGGCTTCTTTTGGCGGTAGCTTTAGTTCTGGGCATGGCTGATCGGCGTTGCTTCCGTTTGGATTGGAAGCCGCATAACCCGACGCCAGACCAGCATCGGGCTCGGGCTCCTCATTTCTATAGACGCGCCCGATGCCGCGAACGATGCGGCGCATTGGCAAACCGCCTTTACTGTCAGCAAAGAAGATCTCACCCAAACGGCTGCCACGGTAGTACCAGCGCTTCAACATCGCCAGGTGCTCCATCAACCCCAGCGTGCTGCCTGGGGTCGGGGCAGGGATCGTATTCAGCAGCTCCTCGATGCGCGACTCCATGGACTGCGATTTGGTGTGCTCGGACGATTGAATCGCAAAGCTGGCGGGATCGGCAATGCAGCCCTGAACAATGCGAAACAGGGTGACCGAACCAGCCTGCGCCGATGGCTGCACCATGACCGCGTCCAGCCGATCAATCCGCTGCACGATTTCCGGCAGGGAGTTGAGAAGCGGGGCCAGCTTTTCCAGCTTGCCGTGGGCGATCGCGGCGTTTTCAAATTCCAAGTTGTTGGAGGCCTGCTCACGCTCGTCGGCAAATGCGCGCAGCAACGAATGGCCGCGCGAATCCAAATAAGCCTGCACGCGTCCGACTTCATCCTGGTATTGCTGGTCGGTGCACCCCTTGAAGCAGGGCGCGAGACACATCTTCATTTCGGAATAAACGCAACCGGGAAAGCCGGGATCGGGATGCAAATCTTCGACACAGCGCCGCATTTTGAAGAAATCCAATGAGTCGTTGGCGAACTTCTCGGCAGCCGTTCGCGATGGGAACGGTCCGTAATAAACTGAGCCTCCGTTTAGACGACCTAATCGGTTGGTGATGGACGCGCGTGGATATTCATTCTCCCGGTGGAGCTTAATAAATGGGGCGAAGCGAAGCCGGAGTCGTTGCGAGTAGGTTCGCGGGAAGTGGGTGCGAAGAAGCCGGTAAAGCAGAAATCCGGACTCGAAGTCAGAACCGGTAGGCGAGTACTCGATCCAGCGGACACGATCGCGCAAATTGAGACGTTTACTGCGCTCGTCGGAAACTCCGAGCAGGCGTTGCAAGCGTCGGCGAAGGTTGGCGGTCTTGGTGATGTAGGGCTCAGCTTGGGGATCCTCAGCACGCAGGACGAACACGGCCGGCGCGGCAGGGACGTCGGCAAAGATGGCCGCAGCGTTCTCAGGCGTGAACTCGATGCGCTGACTCAGCACGCTTCAATTTTAGGCTACGAACAGGCAGGCAAGAATTGAATTGAGCCAGGTGGAGCAGGGGTGAACTGACTCACAAACACGACTCACAGCCTCAATGGTTCTCTGGATTTCGTTTACCGAAGTCCGCCGAGGCGAAACTTGTCGCGATAGTCTTCGCCTTGGACGCGAACGGTGCGGCACATCTCGTGCAACCGGGAACGCATGCGTTCACCAATACGATCGCCCAACGTATCTGTGCGCATCGAAGAACGCGGGCCAGAAGCGGCGAGCGCGGGTTCGTCCAGCAGGTTGGTGGTGATAATGGTGGTGCGATTGTCGTTATACCGGGTGTTGAGAATGAAGCTCACGGTATCCCACACCCACTGGCTGGGCTTGATCGCGCCCAACTCATCCAGAACCAGAACTTCAGTTTCGAAGATGGGCCGCAGGACCTGCAACTCCGTGCTCTGCGCTGCTTCATCGTACGAGTTCTGAATTTCCTTGAGCAGGTCGCGGTATTCGTAGAACAGGCAGTGCACGCCTTTTCTGGTTATTAACTCTTTGATGGTCGCTACCGCAAGGTGAGTCTTTCCCGTGCCAATCGAGCCGATAAACATCAGGCCGGTTTTATCAATGGGATATTGCTCGACAAATTTCACGGCGCTCATCTTGGCGGCGCCGAGAGCGGGATTCCCCTCGGTGTGATAGCTGGAAAACTCGCAGCGCATATAGCGAGTGGGAATCCGGGCCGAAGCCAGCAGGTTATCGGCGCGGGACCGAAAGAAGCACCCGCAACGAGCTACCCGGCGTTCGTTGCCGTTGGAAATTTCACGCCAGCCAGTTCCCCCACAAACGGAACAGACCGAGGCGGCTTCATCCGCAGTTCGAGCTGTACTGTTGCTCATAACATCCCCAGCAAGTGCCCCACTCCGTGCGACCAGAGTGCGGATGTATTTCGCATTCCTGTCTTGCATTGTCTTTCTTGAGTGTACCTTCAAAATTAAGATAAGAGGTCAGGTCGTCTCTTGTGGATTTAGTGGATTTACGCTTTCTCCTGTGGAATTTCAGGACCTGTTCGTCATAGATGCCGAGAAGTTGCCGGTGACAAATCCAGACTGTCCCGTCAGTTGTCGGGCTCTCACGCTCAAACATGCGCATCACGGGCTCCGAGTGCTGCTCGAAGTAATACCGTTTTTTCGCATTCGCGAGACGCCACAACTGCCCGTCGTCCAGCAGATATCCGGGCCGCTCCGAAATCCATGCCGCAAATAGCAGGTTCAAGTACCACGCTTGCTGAAAGTCTTCCAGGGCACGGTAGCGCGCGTCACCATAAATGAGGCGGTGAACGTAAAAGGGAAACCACTCCAGAAATTGAGGACGCGCAAGAGCCGAACCGGATGCCATAAGGGACGAGATGTAATGTGCGCTTTCACTCTCTCTCCCGCAACTCAAAAGAGAGCTGTCGCTGTGTACATTGTGTGGAGATGTGGTCCTGTTTGTGGAGAGCGTAGGAAAAGTAGGACGAAGTTACAACACGCTTTGAATCTGCACAGCTCGATGTGCAGGTTTGATTGCGCAATTCATGTGCTATCGGTTACATCGCGGCAGGAGGTTATTTTCCGCGTTTTTTTATTCCCATTACGGACCGTCCATCAAATGCCGACACTGCGTTCATAGCTTCGCGCACAATTTGCAGGAAGGCGAGCGCTTCGGAGCGAAGCGGATGATGTCGAGGGTGGATAAGGTCGAGACTTCTACCCAGCGGTTCGGCGTCGAGAATTTTCACCACAGAAAGCTTGTTGCGACGGATTTCCTGTCCCACAGCCATGCGTGGAAGGAACGAGAGCCCCAGCCCGCGCTCGACCATGCGTTTAGCGGTCTCGATGGTGTCCACTTCCATCGTCACGTTCGGAACCAGGCCGGCGCGGCGAAACAGGCTGTGGGTGAGTGTCCAGTCACTGGAACCCTTGTCGAAAAATACCAGCGGCCAGTTCGCGACTTCCTCCAGGCGCGGGTGGCGCGAGTGCTTCGGGCCATGCTTAGGATGGGTTACCAGCAGCAGTGGGTCGTCGCCGAGACTAATGGTCTCGACCTCCGGGTGTTGCAACGAACGCGCGAGACCAATTTCGGCTTCTTCCTGGAGGACCATCTCAAGCACTTCCTTAGAATGACCGGAACGAATGTTAATGGCGAGATTGGGATGGGACTGTTGAAAATTTTTCAGAATGTCGGGCAGGAAGTACACCGAGATCGAGAGTGCCGCCGCAATCTGCAGGGGACCGCTCTCCGGCTGCAGCTGGTGCACTGCCTGCCGTGCCAGTGAAGCGGTGCGCAAAAGTTGTTCGGCATGGGGACGCAAGATGCGTCCGGCTTCAGAAAGAGTCAGTCCACGCGACGAACGCACGAAAAGGCTGACCCCGAGAGAATCTTCCAGGGCTTTGATGCGGGCGCTAACCGCCGGCTGGCTGACCCGCAAAGCTTCAGCCGCGCGATGGAAACCTCCAAACGTGGCCACCGCCAGGAACGTTTCAATCTGATCGAGCTCCATAGTTTGCTATCGGATTCTGCAACAGGGTTGCCCTGAGAACAACAACTTTTATTATCGACCGACCCTTAGTCGATCATAAAAATTGATCGGAATGATAGAAACAATGCGTTTGACCGTGCGCGGGACCTAGCCCAAAATCCGCTTCAGTGCTGTGGGGTGCCGGTCTGCGAGTGGGGCGGACCCGGCCAGCTAAAGCGCGGTGACAGACACCTCCTGCGAATTCCCTCACATTTTAAAGAGGGCGCGTGAGTGGGGGGACGTGTTCCCATAATCGGCGTTTTTAAGCCCGTCCCGCCGCAAAGCCGCACAGCCGAGCTGACTTTCCTGCTCTGAGCAGCATCTTAGGGCCGCGGTTTTTGGGCAAATGCATCAGGCAGGTGAGGTGAAAATGGCGAGCATTTCCGCGAATCAGGTTACATCCACAGGCTTTCAATTAAACGCTCCGCCGGCGGACTGCCGCCTTGACCAGGAGCTGCCGGAGGGCTTTCTTGGATTCCTGGAGCCTCTTCACCGGCGTTTCACCCCGCGGCAGCAGAGCCTGATCGAAGACCGCCGCAGGGTGCTGGAGGAGTCCCTGCAGGGCAGCAAACCGGCGCATCGCTATCCTTCGGAAGCGGTGAGAAACGGCTGGCGAATCGACCTGCCTGAGTTTTGCCAGGACCAGCGCAATCAGATGACTGGCCCCGCCGATGACGCCGAGCTCGTGGTGAAAATGCTGAACTCCGGGGCGCCGGGCGTGATGCTCGACTTGGAAGACTCGACCGTCAACGAATGGGAACACCAGCGCGTGGGCGCCGATAACATTCTGCAGGCACTGCGCGGCACCTTGACCTACTACGACAAGAAGCGCAGTAAGGTTGTTGGCATCCAGCCGAGCCAGACAGTGATCTGGATTCGGCCTCGCGGCTTGCACATCAGCCAGGCGGGAATTTTTGGCGATCAGTTGATGTCGGCCTCTCTGTTCGACGTGGCGCGAGTGGCCTTCCGAGCGGATCCCGGCGAGCTGAAGCACCCGCTCTCGTTTTACATTCCGAAGTCGGAATCTGCCGACGAAGCGCTGTGGTGGCGCGATCTATTCCAGGCCATTGCCGAGATGCGCGGCTGGCCTCGCGACTACATCAAGTGTATGGCGCTGGTTGAGTCACACCCTTTGGCGTTTCAGATGGAGGAGTTCCTCTATAACCTGCAGAATCACATTGTGGGGCTCAACCTGGGGCGCTGGGATTACATGGCCAGCCTCATCCATTTCAACCTGGACGATCCGGCCTGGGTGCTGCCGGACCGGAACACGATTCCGCACAATGTCGCGTTTTTCCAGAACCTGCGCGAGTTGATGCCCGAGATCTGCCACAAGCGAGGCGTACTCGCGATCGGCGGGATGACCGCGCTTTATCCGAGCCGCGAAGATGCCGAACTGAACGCGCGTGCGCTGGCGGTACTGGAAAAAGACAAGAAAAACGAAGCGGACTGCCTGATGGACGGTGCCTGGACGGGACACCCCGACCAGAACCAGATCGCGTTGGAGCAGTTCCCGTATCCCAATCAGCTGCAATCGCGGCGGCCGCACGCTGAACGGTATCCGGACCTCCGGCCGGCGCCGGAAGGGGTTGGGCAACGCACGCTGAATGGAACCAGAGCGGCCATTCGCACCGTGATCCGTTACCGCAACGGCGTGTTGAACGGCAAGGGAGCGAGCCTGCTCGACGGCTACATGGAAGACCTGGCGACTGACCGCATTTACCGGCTAATGATCGCGCAAAGGATGCGCCACCGCAATGAAGTCGTGATCATGGACGACTCGGGCAAGGCGGTAAAACACACTCCGGAGCTGATCGGTCAATTGTTCGACCAAGAGTTAACGAAGCTGCTGGCCAATCCTTCACGGGATCCGGGGACTCCGGAGACTTTCGCGGAAGCGCGCAGGATCAGCGAGGCGATGATTTTGAACCGGGAGTTTAACCCGATTTAGGTAGGGCGTGTTGGGTATTGCGATTTGGCGACCGAAACAATTCAGGGAAAGAGGAAACGCGACATGAGCACCAATGGAAAGCACAAGACGGTAGAGGACCAGTGGGCAAACGATCCGCGCTGGGCAGGGGTGACCCGGCCGTATAGCGTGGACGACGTCGAACGGCTGCGCGGGTCGATGCGCATTGAATACACGCTGGCCACGCACGGTGCTGAGCGCCTTTGGCATCTGCTGCACACCGAAAATTACGTTGCCGCACTTGGCGCCATGACCGGCAATCAGGCTGTTCAGCAGGTGAAAGCGGGTCTGAAAGCGATCTACGTAAGCGGCTGGCAAGTGGCCGCCGACGCGAATGACGCGGGCCAAATGTATCCCGATCAGAGCCTCTACCCTGCCGATAGCGTTCCGAACATGGTGCGGCGGATTAACCAGGCGCTGATGCGCGCCGACCAGATTCACCATGCGGATGGCAAGAACGGCATCGCCTGGTTCGCACCACTCATCGCAGATGCGGAAGCCGGATTCGGCGGTAACCTGAATGCCTTCGAATTGATGAAGGGGATGATCGAGGCCGGTGCCGCCTGCGTGCACTATGAAGACCAGTTGTCGTCGGCCAAGAAGTGCGGCCACTTGGGCGGCAAGGTCCTGGTTCCGACCGTGGAAGCTATCCAGAAGCTGGTAGCGGCGCGGCTCGCGGGGGATGTGATGGGAGTTCCGACGCTCATCCTGGCGCGTACGGACGCGAACAGCGCGCATTTGCTGACTAGCGATATCGACCCTCGGGACCGTGAATTCCTGACGGGCAACCGCACCAGCGAAGGCTTCTTCTGCATACGCGGCGGCATCGACTCCGCTATTGCTCGCGGCATTGCCTACGCCCCTTATGCCGACATGATCTGGTGCGAAACCTCGGAGCCGAACCTGGAGGAGGCGCGGCGGTTCGCCGAGGCGATCCACGAAAAATATCCGAAGAAGCTGCTGGCGTATAACTGTTCGCCGTCATTCAACTGGAAGAAAAAACTGGATGACGCCACGATTGCCAAATTTCAAACGGAACTGGCGGCGATGGGTTACAAGTTCCAGTTCATCACGCTGGCGGGATTCCATGCCCTCAACTTGAGCATGTTCGAACTTGCCCGCAAATATCGTGAGACCGGCATGACTGCCTATTCTCAGTTGCAGGAAAAGGAATTCGCCAGCGAACGTGAGAATGGTTACGAGGCGGTCAAACACCAGAAATTCGTCGGCACCGGCTACTTTGATATGGTCACACAAGTCATAGCGGGCGGGACGTCGTCGACAACCGCTCTCACCGGATCGACGGAGCAGGAGCAGTTCGCTCATGATGGCCATGCGACAAACTATCCAGTGAACGGCGGCGCTGCTCCGGAGCAGGTCACTGCAAGCCTTACGCCCGCCGAACCCAACGCGGCCGCCTAATGTGATTTTTTCGGCGGAAAGCCACTCTCTCGTCTCAACTGGGGCAAGGGAGTGGCATTCACGAATCCCCGCTTTCCGATCGGTGCTGCTATTCCTGTATCGATGTTCCCAGCGTTCGAGAGCAGTTTGGCAGCAGTTCGGCAGCGCTCCCGACCGGTGCTCGTGTGACCGGAGAAGCGCCGGCGTCCGGTGAACGCCTTAGGATTACCCGTCCCTTGCGGGTTTGCGAAGGCAGGAACCCGAAAATACCCGTCCTGCGCGGATTTTCACAGTTGACATTCGCACAATACGGCGCAAAATAGCTGCCATCCAGGTTTCCAACTCAGCGAGCAAATTTCAGGCTCCTTCGTCGGTGCGCGCTGGGGAGAAGTGAGACCTGTCAGGAGAAACGATGAACAAAGCCGATCTCATTGACCGTATTGCGGCCGCAAGCAAGATCAGCAAGACACAAGCAGCGACTGCAATCGACACCGCGGTGGATAGCGTTACCGCCGCTTTGAAAAAGGGAGATCGGGTGGCTCTGATTGGGTTTGGCACATTTTCCGTCTCGCAGAGAAAGGCCCGCAACGGCCGGAACCCGCAGACTGGTGCCACCATTAAGATTGCCGCCCGCAAAGTCGCGAAGTTTACCCCAGGGGCGGAACTGAAGAAGGCGGTAAACCGCAGTAAGTAGGTTTACGGGTTGAGAACTGGAACGGCAGGGGGTCGGCCCTGCCGTTTTCGCTTTTAGAGCAGATAGAACAAAGCATTGCCCGGAGTTTACTGCCCTATCCTTATCGCGCCACCGCGCGGGGTTCAGGCTGCATTTTGCTCGCGTAAACCGCCTGCGCTGCCCGGACTGCCGTGCCAAACTCCACCGGCTTATCTGTCACCCGCCCCAGCACATGTTCGAGCGCGGCCAAAATGCCGATCGTATCCAGGTAATCGTAGTAGCCCAGGTGGGCGATTCGGAACAGCTTGCCCTTCATCTCCCCCTGACCGTTGGCCACCACCGCATTAAATGTCTCGCGAAATTCCTTTACGATGATGCCTGAATCCACGCCTGATGGCGCAGCAATGGCCGTGAGCGCCGCGGACGGCGACGAGGCTGAAAACAATTTCAGTCCCAGCGCCTGCGCTCCTGCCCGGGTCATCGAGGCAGCGAGTTTGGCATTGGCAATCAGGGCTTCTCGCCCGTCAGCCAGGTCACCATTGCCCATCTGACGCACGTAATCGAATGCCGCTCCCAGCGCCGCAAACAGCGATGTGGCCGGGGTAAATGCCGATTCGCCTTTGGCTGCGGCCTTGCGTTCCTTTCTCAGGTCAAAGTAGTAACGAGGAGACTTCGTGGTTTCCATTCTTTGCCACGCTCTTTCACTAACCGCGCAATAGGCGAGTCCCGGCGGAATCATCAACGCCTTCTGGGAGCCCCCGATGATGATATCGATGCCCCAGCCATCAACGTCGAAATGAGTTGTGCCCAGCCCGGTGATGGCGTCGACCACGAGCAGCGCATGATTGCCATGCTCGCGTACCAGCGTGGCAATACCCTGAACGTCATGGCGCGCCCCGGTCGAGCTCTCCGTGGCTTGCACGTAGACCGCGCGCACATTGGGCGTGAGCTTCTGGCGCACCTCTTCGAGCGGAATAGTCTCCCCGTATTCGGCCCCGACGACTTCCACATTGCAGCCGAACGCCTTAGCTAAATCGCGCCAGCGCTCCCCGAATTTCCCGGCCGTGAGCACCAACACCGTGTCGCCGGGCGACGTGAGATTGGAAACCGACGCTTCCATGACTCCTGTCCCGGAACAGGCCAGTACCAGGACGTCGTTTCGCGTGCCGATAAATTCCTTCATGTCGGCCAGCACGCGCGTAAACAGAGACCGGAAGTCAGCCGTACGGTGGTGCGCGGCGAATGATGCCATCGCGGTTTGCGCCGCTGGGAGCAGCGGTGTGGGGCCGGGCGTAAAGAGACGGTTCTTGCGGAGCATAGGTCCTGATCCTGTAAATGGGATGTGCATTTAGTGTAGACGAGAGCTGCGGAAATTGGCGCCTGCGATGAATCTGCACAGGAGAATTTAGGACCGAAGTGGCACCAGGTGCGATCGACGCAAAGCTTCTGGACGGGTAATCGACCTGCGACTCGCGAGATTTCCGGGTTGCAACTCTCGTGCGGAAACCCGAGACTGATATTGATGAAAGCGATCGCCGTAATCCCAGCGCGCCTTGCCTCCACCCGGCTACCGCGAAAAATGCTGCGGGAGATTGCCGGCAAAACCATGCTCGAGCACGTGTATCGAGCCGTAAGTTCTTCGCGCTTGCTTCACCAGGTAGTAGTGGCAACCGATTCTGAGGAGATCATGGCCCTCTGCAAGCGGAATGGCTGGATGGCGCGGATGACCTCGCCTGAGCACCGCAGTGGGACTGAGCGCGTGCGCGAGCTATCGGAGATGGTTGCAGCCGACGTCTACATCAATGTGCAGGGCGATGAGCCGCTTACCCGCGCCGAGCACGTTGCCAAGCTCCTGCGAGTGATGAATGATCCCGACGTAGGCGTGGGAACCCTCAAGACGCCAGCCTCGGCATCGGACGCGAAAAATCCAAATGCAGTGAAGGTGGTTACCGACTCGCAAGGGCGAGCACTCTACTTTTCCCGCGCGACCATCCCCTTTGATCGCGACGGCATGCGTCCGCGCTACTACAAGCACCTGGGGATTTATGGTTACCGGAAGCCCCTGCTGGATCGCTTCTGTGAACTGCCGGAATCCGAACTGGAGCGCAGCGAACGTCTGGAGCAACTGAGGTTCCTGCAAAATGGGATACCCATCTACGTCGGTGAGACGGAGCACGACACCATTGGCGTGGATACGGAAGAAGACCTACGCAGAGTGGAAAAATTGCTGCTGAGTATCTGAAGGTGCTTCCACCCTCGCGATCCCTGACACAGAGGGTATTCGGCGCCCCATCAGCCGCGGGCAGGCACGCCCTGCTGCGACCACCGTTCTGCCGCCTTCACTCGTTTCGAAATCGCTGGATGCGAGTGAAAAAACCATTCGACCCACTTCGAGGGGGTACGCTCGGACAAATTCTGCTGAGCCAGCTTGTTCATCGAACTGATGAATGGTCCCACGTTGGCGATCGACTGAAAGGCGTAGCGATCGGCCTGGCGCTCGTTGAAGCGGGAGTAGGCGTTCAACGCGGGCATGAGCAGTAGAGACAGCACAATTGAGACCAGGGCAAACAAGGGAAGGTTGGCGAAATCGGAAAGCGTTTCGAACATGTGGTGCTTATCGGTGGCGTAATGCAGGACGGCATTGGCAGCCCAGAAGCCGAACAGGGTAATCCCGGCCTGCACCGCGATACTCTTCAAAATGTGCCGGTGCACGTGATGTCCCAGCTCATGGGCCAGGACGGCTTCAATCTCGTCGGCCGAGTAGTTATCGAGGAGGGTGTCGGCGAGTATGATACGGCGGGTTGAACCCAGGCCAGTGAGCGCCGCATTGGCTTTCTTGGTCTTCTCGGAAAGATTCCACTTGTAGACGCCGCGCACACGGGTTCCCGCACGCTCCCCGAGGCGCACCAGGCGCCGTTTTAATTCATCATTTTCCAACGGTTCGAACTTGTAAAAGATGGGGAACAGGACAACGGGGGCGATCTGGGCGAGCAGGATGAACAAGCCCATAAATGCGGCCCAAGTCACCAGCCACCAGTATTCCGGGAACTCGCGGATCAGGTAATACAGCAATTCGCCGACAATAGCGGCAATGACCACGCTCAAAACAAAACTCTTCGCCTCATCCCACAGCCAGGATCGCAACCTTTGATTCGATAAGTGGAATGTATGCTCGAGGCGGAAGCCGTAGTAATCCAGCCCAAGCCCGAGCACCTTGCCGATCAGCAGCAGGAAGAAAATGTAAAGAAACACGGCTAACGTGTATTGCTGGGAGGCAGCGCGGTACGCCAGATCTCGCAATGAGCCGCTCCAGTCTGTTATCAGGAGGGCGACCATGAATAGCAGGCCAAGAGCGAAGTCGGCCATGCCCAGCCATCGCCGGATCCGGTTGTAGCGGTGAGACTCCGGCGAATCAGCGGGGCTGGCGGCAGCGATTTCCGGGGAGCTCATACCGATTCATTATCGCCGAATCACCGCCACGGCGCAGCAATCGACAGTGCACTGCCGATGAGTCAACGTCAGTAATCCTATGCGGATGTGCCGTTTACGAAGTCCTCCGAGCGCCGCAGGATCTCGGAAACCAGCTCGGGAGAGGCCGCCTCTGAATATACGCGCAAGAGGGGCTCCGTCCCTGACGCGCGGAACAGCACCCAGGCATCGGCGCCGTTGCCATCGTTGGGGGCGTCGAGGAAGAACTTCACGCCGTCCAGACCCTCTTTCCGCAGGATGGCGTACTGCCCCAACTTGTTGGTGGATTCAGCACGAGCTCGTGCGATCACGGCCCGCTTGATTTCGTCAGGGATGTGCAGATCGTGCCGGCCATAATAATGCGCGCCGAATTCCCGCTGTAGATCCGCCACGAGTTGTCCCAGGGGTTTGCCTTCCTCGGCCATCACATTGGCCAGCAGGAGGCAATTCAGGCTGCCGTCGCGCTCGGGAATGTGGCGGCCATAGCCCAGCCCTCCCGACTCCTCGCCACCCATCAGGATTTCACGTTCCATCATCAGGTCGGCGATGTATTTGAAGCCAATCGAGCACTCGTGGAGTTTGCGCCCATGCTTGGCCGCGATGCGATCCAGCATGCGGGTGGTATTGAATGCGCGAACCACGTCGCCGGGCCACTTCTTGCGCTCGAGGAGCCAGCGCAGCAGGATGGAGAAACATTTGTGGGAGTCGACGAAGCTGCCGTCTTCGGCGACCGCGCCTAGGCGGTCGGCGTCTCCATCGGTTGCCAGGCCGGCGTGAGCCTTGTTCTTAACGACCGTTTGCTGCAGGAGAGAGATGTGCGGCTCGATCGGTTCAGGATTGATGTCGGGGAAAAGGGGATTGAGTTCCTGGCGAATGGCGACATGATCTATGCCGCGCTCGCTGAATACCCGTGACAGGATTCCGCGACCGGAGCCGTACATGGAATCCACCACGAATTTGAAACGCGCCTTCGCAATCAGGTCCATATCAGCGAACTGGCAGATAGCATCGATATAAGGCTGTTTCAGGTCGACATCTTCGACCGGCGCAGGCTCGTTGGCTTTAGGATCGGCGCCCGCCTGCATTTCTTCCTCAATCTTCTTGATAATTGATGGCGTCGCCGACCCGCCGAAGTAGCCCTTGAATTTCACTCCGTTCCAGTTCCACGGATTGTGACTGGAGGTGATGACCACTCCGCCGGCGGCGTTCTGCCGCTTTACGGCCAGCGATATGGCGGGAGTGGGTGTGTAATCGTTCGCCAATTTAACCGGAATGCCCGCCGTCGCGATCACATCGGCCGCTACCCGAGCCGCATTTTTGGAGACAAACCGTGTGTCATAGCCGATTACTACGCCGGTGCGCCCGGTCTCATGCTTGAGGACGTAGGAGGCAATCGCTGCGGCCACCCGGCGCACGTTGGCGAAGGTGAAATCGTCGGCGATGATACCGCGCCATCCATCCGTTCCGAACTTGATTTCCGGTTTCGGCGTGACCGCCGGGCCTGGCTCAGCCAGCGTGACTTGTACAGACATATCAGCCCTTCCAGTCCTGGTCAGACCAGCTTGTTCAACTTCTTCTCATCCAGATACTTGACCACCTTACCGACGTCCTGCGCGTGGCGGCGGGTAGTGATCAGCAGCGCGTCGTCAGTCTCGACCACGACGATGTCGGTAATGCCAACAGCGGCCACAAACTTTCCGGGTGCGTGGACGTAGTTGCCCTGGGCATTCAAGGCGAAGCTGCCTGAGGCAGAGATGAGGTTGCCATCAGCAGGGTTGCTCTTTGCCGTGTGGTGCTCGTGGAGCGCCGTCCAGGAGCCGAGATCGTTCCATCCGAACTCCGCGGGAAGACAGAAAATGTTCGAGTTCTGTTCTCCTTTTTGCGAACGTGGCTCGAGCACAGCGTAGTCGATGCTGATGTTTTCACACTTGGGATACAGACGACGAAATATCTCGTCGAAGCGGCGCGCTCCATGTGTGGCCGAAATTTTTTCCAGGAGCGCCGCGGTCTTCGGCAAATGCTCGCGGAGCGCATTCACCAGGGTACGGGCGCTCCACAGGAAAATACCGCTGTTCCAGTAGTAGTTCCCGGCGTTCAAAAACTCGGCAGCGCGTTGCACGTCCGGTTTTTCCGTGAAGCAGCGCACCGGCAGTGGACCCGAATCGTGTGAATATCCGGCCTCGATGTAGCCATAACCGGTCTCAGGGCGATTGGGCTGAATGCCGAGGGCGACGATGTTTTCACCCGCCGCGGCGATCTCAATGCCACGTTTCAGAAGAGCACGATACCGGGCTGGGTCGCCGATTACGTGGTCGGAAGGAAAAAGCCCGAGAACGGCTTCGGGATCGTCCCGCAATAGTAGGAACGCAGCCAAGCCGATGGCGGGCGCAGTGTTGCGCCCCACAGGCTCGGCAATGATTTGACGCGCGGTGAGACGGGGCAGTTGGCGCGCAATCTCCGCCTGCAGATCGCGGTTGGTGATGACCCAAAAACGCGAGGAGGCTGCCAGGGGTAAAAGGCGCGAGACCGTGGCCTGGATCATCGTCTGCCGGCCATCGAGCGCCAATAGCTGCTTGGCCCGGCGCTTCCGGCTGAGAGGCCAGAAACGGGTGCCGCGGCCGCCAGCCAGAATCACGGGATAAAAGTTGATCTTTTTGTTAGCCACGGCTATGCAGGTTCACCACAGCTCTACGACTCGCGGGGAATCACATTCTGGTCGCGGGTTCAGGCAAAACCTTCCCCGGTACATAGGATTTAAGGAATTCTATGCTCCATTGGGGGCGGACGGTGAATTCCGGTAACGAGGCCGGCACGACGACGGCATCACCCTTGACCAGTGTCACCGGCTCAGCACCGGGAGCTTCGATCATGGCACACCCGTCAATAGCCACCAGGATCTGTACTGAGTTCTTGCCCGAATCGTCAGCCGTCGCGAAGGTATGAGCTTGCTTCAGGTCGAACTTATCGACCGCGAAATGTGGCGCTGCCACCATAGGCGAAAGCCGGTTGCTGCCGCCGTTCAGAGGAATTGGAGCCGGCCGGATTGCCTTACCCGACGCGACCTTCTCCTTGACCGCCGCCAACCCGTTTTCCAGATGCAATTCGCGTGGACGGCCATAATCGTATAGCCGATAAGTTGTGTCCGACTGTTGCTGCGTTTCGATGATTACCGAGCCCGGTCCCAAGGTGTGAACAGTCCCACCCGCCACGTAAATCAATTCCCCGGGATATACGTTGATCCAGTTCAGCAGTTCTTCTGCGCGATTCTCATGGATAGATTGTTCGAACTGTGCGGTAGTCGTGCCAGGCTTTAGTCCCAAGGCGATCTGCGACCCGGGCTTTGCGTGGGCGATGTACCAGCACTCAGTTTTACCCCACGGTTCGCCGACGCGGCGCGCCTGTTCATCATCGGGATGCACCTGGACCGACAGTTTCTCGTGCGGAAACAAGAACTTCAAGAGCAGGGGAAACCGGTTCGCATCGCGCGCTGCATCGCCCACCAGGTCACGCCCGAAGCGAAGACTCAGGTTCGAAAGGGACTGCCCCGCACAGGGACCGTTGGTCACATTGCAATCGTCCCCAGTCAGCCATGCCTCGCCGATTTTTTCGGCAAATTGAAGATTGGGATAGATGGGAGCGAGATTCGTCGTACCCCAGGGGCGTGGGTCAAAAGAAGGCGACATCAAGAATGGGTAGAGTTCGCTCATGTGCTGGAATGCGAAACTAGTCGCCGCAAGAAGGCTTCGCCCCGTTCAAGCAGCTTAGAAGCCGAACGTGGGGAGATGGCTGCCTCGATCGCGCAGGGCTTCCCGTTGGATCGAAGCCGGGAATTACAGAGAGCGAAAAAACTTGCGCATGTGCTCGAGGCCCCGGTCGAGTTCCGCAATGGAGGTGGCGTAAGAAACGCGAATATGTTCGCGAGTGCCAAATCCCTCGCCGGGAACTGTGGCCACGTGGGCTTCGCGCAGCAACTTGCCGGCTGCGTCAGCGGCCTGGTTGACTCCTCCGTGGCCGAAGTAACCAGAGACATTGGGATAGGCGTAAAACGCGCCTTCCGGGAGGGTGCACTTGATGCCCGGTATGGAGCGTAGGCCGTTTACCACGTGATCGCGTAGCTTGATGTACTCTTGCCGCATATCCTCAACGCACTGCTGCGGCCCTTTCAATGCGGCCACCGCAGCTTTTTGCACAATCGAGGTCGGATTGGAAGTGGACTGGCTCTGCAATTTCTGCATCGCGCTGATCACGGGTGCGGGACCGAGGGCATAACCCATGCGCCAGCCGGTCATGGCATAAGTCTTCGACAACGAACCCACGATGATCATGCGATCGCGGTACTCTCGCAAAGATCCCAAAGAGAACCGTTTGCCGGTGTAATTCAAGTAAACGTAGCACTCGTCAGAGACGACCCAGATGCCGCGCTGGGCGGCCAGGCGCATAATCTCGAGCATATCGTCGCTACGCATGACGGCGCCAGAGGGGTTTGAGGGCGAGTTCAGGATAATGAGTTTAGTGCGCGGTGTAATTAGCCGTTCCACCATCGCTGCGGTGACGGCAAATCCGTCATCTTCGCTGGTCTCGAGCAGCACGCAGTTGCCGCCGGCGTAGCGCACAATGTCCTTGAACGACACCCAGTACGGCACGGGGAGGATCACGTCGTCGCCATGGTCCACCAGCACCTGGATGGCATTGAACAGGGCGTGCTTGCCACCGACGGAGGCGATGACCTCCTCGCGCCGGTAATCGGAGTCGAAATCGACTGCGTGACGGTGCACAATCGAATCGCGCAGTTCCGCCGTGCCCCCCACCGGGGTGTACTTCGTGAAGTTGGCGTGAATCGCGGCGATGGCGGCGTCTTTAATGTGCTGGGGCGTGGCGAAATGCGGCTCGCCCGCGCCGAAATCGACCACGTCGATGCCCTGGCTTCGCAGCTTGTCGGCTTCCGCGACCACGGCCATCGTTGCCGATGGTTCGATGCGGTTGATGCGGTCGGTAAGCCGGATTGCGTGGCCGACTTCTGTGGTCGCTGTGGTCATGATCTCTTCCTCGCCTTCACTTTTGGTAGTTGCTGTTCAAGTTTGATCGCTGGATCGAGCTTGGCGCGAAGCCGCTGCTCGACGTTCTCCGGCACCAGGCCCTGGATCGAACCGCCCAGTTGAGCGATCTCCCGCACCAGCCGCGAACTGATGTAGGAAAACTGCTCAGCCGGCATCATGAAAACCGTCTCCAGGCCCGGCTCTAACTTGCGGTTCATCAATGCCATTTGCAGCTCGTACTCGTAGTCGCTGATCGCGCGAATGCCACGCAAAACCGCGGAAGCTTTCACCCGCACCGCGTAGTCGACCATGAGCCCTTCAAATGTGTCGACCCGGACATTGCTCCACGCGGCAGTCATGGCTTCGAGCATCTCGCGCCGCTCGCCCAGGCTGAACAGCGGATCCTTTTCCGGATTGCGCAGGATAGCCACGATGAGCTGATCGAAAATCTTGCTGCCGCGTGCGATCAGGTCGAGGTGGCCATTGGTCAAAGGGTCAAACGAGCCGGGATAGATCGCAATGACCTTTTTCAATCTTCCTCGCAGATCTGGGTTCAGGCTGGAGTACCCACGATTCTATTCGGCGAAGAATGAGGATGGCAATTGTATAGTCGCTGCTTGTTACTCCATGGGCCGTCAGCCACCGATCACGCGTCCCCTGCCCAAAGACTTTCAAGCAAAGACTCACGAGCGAAAAGAGGCGATCCGCGGCGGGCGACTGCCCGACTCAACTAACGTCGCGCCGCTGGCACCTTGGCGGGCTCGGGCGTCGGGGCGCTCGGCATTGTAGTCACACGCCCTCCCGTAGCGGTTGATTGCGTGGCCGCTGCCGCCTGAGTGTTAGCCGCGGGTATTAATCCCAAAGCTTTGCGCACTTCCGCCTCAAGCTTCGCCAGGGTTTCTTTATTTTCCTTCAGAAACTGACGCGCGTTCTCACGGCCTTGGCCTATGCGCTCGCCCTTGTAGCTGAACCAGGAGCCAGATTTCTCGAGGATATTGTTGTTAACGGCTAGATCGAGCAGGTCGCCTTCCTTAGAAATGCCTTCACCATAAAGGATGTCGAATTCGGACTCGCGGAAAGGCGCGGCCACCTTGTTCTTCACAATCTTGACGCGGGTACGCGAGCCTGTGACCTGCTCCCCTTCTTTAATGGCAGCAATGCGGCGAATATCGATGCGGACCGACGAATAGAACTTCAATGCGCGTCCACCCGTTGTGGTCTCCGGGTTGCCGAACATGACGCCGATTTTTTCGCGGATCTGGTTGATGAAGATGAGACAAGTACGCGATTTGGACACGATGCCGGTCAATTTGCGAAGAGCCTGCGACATAAGGCGCGCCTGCAGGCCGACGTGGCTGTCGCCCATCTCCCCGTCAAGTTCGGCCTTGGGCACCAGGGCGGCTACTGAATCCACTACCAGTACGTCGATTGAGCCCGAACGCACCAGGGCCTCAGCAATTTCCAGCGCCTGCTCGCCATAATCGGGCTGCGAGACCAGGAGGTTATCCACGTCCACTCCAAGCTTCTTGGCGTAACCCGGATCGAGCGCGTGTTCGGCATCGACGAACGCCGCCATGCCGCCTTGCGCCTGGGCTTGCGCAACCACCTGCAGGGCGATCGTGGTCTTGCCCGAAGACTCAGGCCCGAAGATTTCCACTACTCGCCCGCGTGGAAAACCGCCCACGCCAAGTGCCGCGTCGAACGAAATCGCACCCGTGGAAATAACCGAAATCGGCACGATTGCTTCCTTTGATCCCAGCCGCATGATGGAGCCTTTGCCGAACTGCTTTTCGATCTGGGAAAGCGCAAGATCAAGAGCCTTGGTACGCTCATCGGCCATAATGGCTGCTCCTTAAAAATTTTTTGGTATGAAAAATCAGCGTACACCCGCCCACTGGACCATCGTAGTGTTGGCTGTCACAATGTATTTGGTCACTATAGCACGCAGCGAATAAAAGGCGAAGATGAGCTTAGTGATATATCTGATTACCCGGTCGTGAAGGCCCTGCTCGCGATAACCGATCAGCATACCCACAACCATGCCTTTCTTGAAAAGCGCTCACCCCTGACGAAGTTTATCTTTTCAGCAGGTCCACCGGTTCACGCACATCGACAATTCGAAAATACTTCGCGAGCTCCGGAAACTTCCGCCTCACCGCCTCGTACATGGCGTATGCGACATTGCGGTAGGAGATGTGCCCTGCCGCTCCGGTTCGCAACTCGGAAATGTAGACAACTTCCGCGAAGTCCATTTTGAAGAGCGTGCGTTTGCGGAAGCCGAGCGGGATCATGTACTGCGCGACACTCGCCAGATATCCTGCTCCACGTTCCGCTTGCTTTAACCAGGAGCGCTCCTCATCGTCGAGAACTGGACTGTGGCCTTCCAGGAGATGCTGGCTGAGTTTTTCGGCGGACTCCGAGGTTCGCCGCATGGAAGCTTCGTAATCGTGGCGCACACCCGCGCTGGCTACCTCCGCCGGAACATCGTAGCCGTGCTTGGTGGTGAAATCCTGCCCGATCTGGATGCAGCGACGATGTCGATGCATATCGCGGAATCCGCCGATATCCATGAGAATGTCGAAGCGGAATTGCTGGCCACTACGAAAAGCGCGCGCCGGTTCGTCGTGCTTGCCACGATGTCGCAAGCCGATATCGATGTACTCGCGCCGCATCTTCTCACCCGCCGCTTGTACCGACTGCCGGATTTGCCGGTATGAATAGTGGGAATGTTCGTACAGCAGTGTGGCCGCTAATTCCACTTCCAGGGGATCGTCGTCAAGCAGGTCCACGAGCTTTGCCGAAGCCGTGGGAGCACGGCCCATCAACTCTCCCGCGGCCTGGCGCAGCTCTCGCCGGCTTTCTTTCTCGTAGACGTTGGGGTCCGCGTACTTCACAAGGGTGGGGGCAACGCGAATTTCGCGGATCAGCTCTTTTTCGGCGCGATCCGCCAAACTCGGCGATGTCTCGCGGATCTGCTCGACCAGGTCACGCAACGAATCCACATGGACGTTGTACGCCGGCGACGTGGCTGCCTGTTTCAGCAATTCGCCGAGATGACGAACTTCGGCGTGGGTATGCGCCATTAGGTGGGACACCTGCATTTCCAACGTGCGCGCATTGACAATTTCGCCGAGAGAGGTATTGGTCGCCAGCGGTAGCATGTAGCGGGAGACGTCGAAGGCTCTTGCCCGGAGCGTGCGCTCGTAAGCCTCTTGTTTCATCTCTGGCGGCCTGGGCGTCACATCGCACAGGTAGTCGAACATGCCTTGCGAAAGGGCTTGGTACTCAGAAAAAAGCGTGACGATGTTTTCTTTGTAGATTTGCCGGGCGACGTCATCGCTGCCAAAATCCGGCCGATAGTAGCCGCTCTTGTTGAAATCCTGGTACCGCGTCGAGCGCTCCTGGCCATCCCAGCGCTGCTCGTCAGACACGGCGATTGCGGCCAGGATCGAGAGTCGCTCAATCGCGAGGGCGATGTGCGCGAGGTCGGCTATTGAGCGGTGTCCATACTGAAAATAAAAGGTATTGAGAAACTTCTCTGCCTTTTGCTGGCTAATCTCCTTCAGCGACTCCTTCATCGACAGCGATGAGCGGGAATACTTGGCCATGGCATAAGCCTGGACCTCTGGGTCGGCGCCGAATACCGCATAGACATCAACCTTCGACTCGGCGGAAGGCAAATGGGAGGACTCCTGGAGGGAGCCATTCGGCGGGAGAGGTTCAGTGGAAAGCTCAGACATAGGAGTGTTCGCATCTTAAATCCCGAGCCGCATTCTGAGAAGGAAATCCCCGATCTGCTTCGAGAACCTGCCTCGAGGAGCGCATGATCGAGGGCTCCGGACCAGGCATCCGGGTGCCTGCTGCGCAACATCTTGATTACAGGAGAGCAGTGGAAATTTGTTGTCAGGCACCCGCGCCTGTGAAACCATAACAACACCCTCCTCCGGGCACCCGGGCCATACGGGGGAGTCCCTGTCCCTGAATGACAAGCATTGCGGTAGGCTCGGCCATCATCCCCGGAATTGTCGCGCTGCTCCTGTTCCTGATCTTCACCTATCTCTACGAACAGAGCCGCCAAAGCTACTTCCGCGCCTGGCAGCTTGGCTGGGGCGCTTACACGCTTCACTACGGCCTGGACGCCTGGGTATTTTGGGGTGGTCCACCGAGCATCATCTTCCTCATCGGTTCCCTTCTGCTGGTTTTGATGGCGATGTGCATTTTCGTCTCGACCAGGCTTATGCGCGAGAAGTTTCGCCTGCGCTGGTACGACGTGGCGCTCGGCGGAACGCTGACGGCGCTCACGATTTCGAATCTGTTCACTCATCGGGTGGCCGGTGCTTTCCGTTCTGAAATACTGCCGCCCACTCATTACCGGCTGGAAGTCGGGCTGGCGGCCGTCCTGCTGTATTCCTCGTTTCATTTTTATCGCTACGCCTATCAGAAGGGTTCGCTGGCATTTCGAGTGCTCTCGATTTCTCTCGCTATGTGGGCGGTATTGACCGGCGCGGGTCAATTCGAAAACCCATTTGTGCAGAAGTTCTGGAACCTGGGCCACGTCCTGGGGCCGGTGCCGCAGATGCTGCTCGGCATCGCGATGGTGATGGTGCTGTTTGAAAACGAGCGCAATGCGGTCCAGGAGAACGCATTGGCATTCTCCACCCTGGGAGTAGATCCACGAAGACTCCTGTACGCAGCCGATCTCGTGCCCAGCATGCAGAACATTCTTGACCGGCTGGTTGCGCCGCTCCCCACTCGTCGCGCGGTCCTGTGCTTTCCCGAGCGCTGGCGCAGCATCTTGCCCTCGGTGCAGCGTGGCTTTTCATCGGATCTGATCGGCAAGCTGGAAAAGAGCGGTGCCGCGGACTACATCTGCGAGCTGGCGTACCGTCGTGGCGGATTCATAACATTCCGTAATTTGCCGGAGATGGAGGAACCGCTTCCCGCATTTCCGGGAGCACGTTTCCAGCAATTCAAGGAAATACTTGCCGCAGAACACATCCGGCATGTCACGGCGGTCAGCTTGCAGACGCGCGAGCATAACTTTGGTGTCATCCTTTTCCCCCACGCCGAGCGCCGCCTGTTCGGCTCGTCAAATCTGCGTTTGCTCATTGGCCTGGCTTTGCAGATCGGACTCACACTGGAAAACTACGTAGTCATGCACGACGCCCAGCGGCGCACCAAGGAATATGAGCTTCTCACTGAGGTCGGCCAAGCCATCACCTCGCGACTGGACCAGGACGAAGTGCTGCGTACGGTGCAAAAAGAGTTGGGTCAGATCTTCGATACCAGCAATTTCTATGTCGCATTCCAGGAAGGCGACGACATCCACTTCGAGCTGGAAGTGGATCGTGGACACATTTTGCCGAAACGAAGCCGCAAAGTCGCGCATGGTTTGACCGAGTACATCCTACGCACCGGGCAGCCTCTGCTCATCCGTTCAGATATGGAGTCGGCTCGCGAGCGCATTGGCATCACCTACACGCCACAGCGTATGGCGAAGTCATTCTGCGCGGCGCCGATCCTGCTGGGCGGCAAACCCGCGGGCGTGATGGCGGCCATGAGCCTGGATCGCGAATACGTGTTTGAGCAGCGCGACCTCGAAGTGATGCAAACCGCCGCGGGGCAACTTGCGGTAGCCATCGAGAACGCTCGATTGTTTGCCGAAGAGCAACGCCGGTCCCGGCAACTTGGGTTCCTCAACAATATTTCGAAGACCGCGATTTCCAGCGAAGATGCAGCCCAAATGCTCGCCGACATCGTGGCGGAGATCCAGAAGAATTTTCGCTATGACCATATTGGCATTGGAATTTTCGACTATGTAACCAAAGACATCGAGATTCGCGCCGAAGCGGGAACCACGAACAAAGTTCTGGGCAAGCGCATCCCGCTGGGCACGGGCATTCTTGGGCGTGTGGCGCGTACCGGTGAAACCGCGCTGGTGCAGAGTGCCGGCCATGGCTCGCTGCAGGCGCTGCTTCCCGAATCCTGTGCTGTGCTCTGCATCCCCATCAGTTATAGCGAGACCCTTCTGGGCGTCTTGAACGTGGAGAGCGAGAAGGAGAACGCGTTTTCTCCGCAGGATGTTCTGATCATGAACACGCTGGCGGACCTTCTGGCCACCGCCCTGCATAACTCTTTCGTGTTTCAGAAGCTGCAGCAGCAATCTATTACTGACGGCCTCACAGGCGTGAAGACGCGTCGCTTCTTCTGGGAAAGCCTCAGTTCGGAATGGAAGCGCGCATCACGCTCCGGTCGACCGTTCTCGGTGATCCTCATGGACCTGGACAAATTCAAGGAAGTGAACGACACCTCCGGGCACCTGGAGGGCGACCTGGTTCTGGCGCGGGTGGGACGACTGCTCGAGCAAAAGTCGCGCCAATCGAATGTGGTTGCGCGCTACGGAGGAGACGAGTTCGTCGTTCTCATGCCGGAGACGGGCATTGACCAGGCGCAGATCCTGGCCGAGCGCCTGCGGCTCTGGGTGGCCACCGATCCCATGTTGAGCGAGCACCAGATCACCGGGAGTTTCGGTGTGGCGAGCTTCCCGGTTCACGGATTTTCGGTGGAAGACATTATCCGCGTCGCTGACGCCGGGATGTACGTTTCGAAGCATGCCGGCGGAAATCGCGTGTCCACGGCGGAGGAGTTCGTAGAAGGCGAGAACAGCGCCGTGCAGCGGCAGCTTATTTCCGGATACATCGAAGGCTTCCTGCAACGCGAGCACACCGGACCGGAACATCTGGAAGAGCTGGTGAATACGCTCAAGAAGATGTCGAACTCCGAAGAGCCCTACAACATTCATGTGCTCAAGGAATCGATTGAGGCCTTGAATCGCGCCGCGGAAATGAGGGAATCCCACAACACTGGGCATGGCGAGGCGGTCGCACGCTATGCGGAGATTATCGGGCGGGCCATGAGCCTGCCTGCCGACGAACTTTCCGAGCTGGTGTATGCGGCGCGGGTACACGATGTGGGTAAGATTTTCGTTCCCGAACGCATTCTGAATAAAAGCGGCCCACTGACCGAGGATGAGTTCTATCTCGTCAAAATGCACCCGGGGGTTGGCGCGGAGATAGTTGCCACAGTCCCTCACAGCGACCTGCTGCAAGGGGCCGTGGAGCACCACCACGAAGCTTTCGACGGAAGCGGGTACCCCGATGGTCTGCGCGGAGAGCAGATACCGCTGTGGGCGCGGATCATCGCGGTTGCCGATGCCTACGTCAATATGACGACGGACCGCGCATTCGCGTCGGCCAGAAACAGCGAGGACGCCTTGTCTGAACTCGACTCGCTGAGCGGGACGCGTTACGACGGCATGGTGGTCCGCATCCTTACGCGGCAGCTCAAGGCCGAGCGAACTTCGAGCCGAGGCGACTGATCCCGTTTCCAACGCCACTCGCATCCAGGGAACAAAGCCCCTCACTTGCAATCCGCTATCCCGAAGCTTGAAACTATCCTGCCCATGTCCATCGGCTTAGCGATTCCCGGCAAAGTCGCTTTGATTACCGGCGGTTCGCGCGGAATTGGCGCGGCCACGGTGCGATTATTTTGCGCGGCTGGGGCCCGGGTCGTTTTTGGCTTCCATCAGGCCAACACACAGGCGGAAGAGTTGGTGTCTGAGTGTGGTGCGGACAAATGCGCTGCCGTCGCCTGTGACCTGTCAGGAACTGAAACTGCCAACTTGCTGGTGCACAAAACCGTGAAGCGCTTCGGCAGGTTGGACATTCTGGTTGCAAATCACGGAGTGTGGCCGCCCGAAGACGTCCCGGTCGAACAAATGCCTGATGCGCAATGGAAGCGCACAGTCGCGGTAAACATGGACAGTGTCTTCGCACTCATCAAACATTCTGTATCGCAAATGAAAAAGCAGCCTCGCAACGGGGCCGGTGGACACATCGTGCTGGTTAGTTCGACAGCGGGCCAGCGCGGCGAAGCGTTTCATTGCGACTACGCGGCCAGCAAAGGCGCTCTCATCAGCATGACCAAGGGATTGTCGACCGAACTGGCCGGCGACGGCATTTACGTGAATTGTGTAGCACCCGGCTGGGTGGATACCGAAATGGCCCGGCCCGCCCTTCACAACCCTATGGCTGGTGAAAAGATCCGTACAACGATACCCCTGGGCCGGCCAGGGACTGTCGACGAGATTGCGGGTCCCATCCTGTTTCTTTGTACCGAGTATGCCGGCTTCATCACGGGCGAAGTCTTTAATGTGAACGGCGGGGCTGTGTTGGCAGGCTGATTGGATTGCGCAAGCCGCGGAGCGTTATTACGCTGCGATGATGCCGCCAATCGCTACGCAGCTTCAGTTGCTTCCAGATTTCTGCAGTTTCGCCGGCCACTGCTCGGGCAATTACAATGGTGTCCAAGGCATCTAAAAAGTGGAACAATGAAGCGCCTCTTCTTTCCTGTAATCCTGGTCTTGGCCGCGGCTGCTTTCGCGCAAGCGCCGGCTTCTGAGTCGGCCGCGCCCGACAACTCCGGCCAGGATAATGCCCGTAAGGCCCGGGCAATTCTGGACCAGGCCATTCAGGCCTTAGGTGGAGCGGCGTACCTGAACGTACAGGACATGCAGCAGGAAGGCCGGACCTATAGCTTCTATCATGGCAATCCCACTAGTACCGGGGTGCTCTATTGGCGCTTCACAAAGTTCCCCGACAAGGAACGCATTGAGCTCACCAAAAAGCGCGATGTCGTTTACGTCTACAACGGGGATAAGGGATGGGAGATCACCTTTAAAGGAACGGCTTTGGCAGAACCCAAAATGTTGTCGGACTACTTGCGCCGACGTGAGTTCTCGCTCGAGTGGGTGCTGCGCCGCTGGCTGAATGAGCCCGGAGTGGCGCTGTTCTACGATGGCTCGGCGATCGCAGAACAGAAGCCGGCCGTGCAGGTCACGGTCTTGAACGCGCGTAACGAATCAGTGAGCATCTATGTCGATCCTGACACGCACCTGCCAATCAAAAAGACCTTCTCCTGGCGCGATCCCACCGACAAAGAAAAGAACGTGGAAGACGAAGTCTACGACAACTACCGCCCAGTGCAGGGCGTCATGACGCCATATAGCGTTACACGCTTTTACAATGGCGACATGTCTGGCCAGCGTTTTTTGAATTCGGTCAGCTACAACCAGGGCTTAAACGATTCCATCTTTGTGGCGAACGCGACCTACGACCCGAACAAGCTGCAGCTCAAGAAATAAATAGTGAGCCGGACCGCGAATTATGTCCCCCCTTGCCACTGAAAGAGTTCCCAAGTAGTAAGCCTGCGTATCCCGTTCAAAGTACGAGCAGTTCTGGGATGTTCCGCTGCCGAACGTTTCTCTCCGGCCACGAATTGTCTCTTTTTTGCCACACACTTCGTTACATCCGTCCATGTAAGCTGAACATCTCACATTACATACAGCTTCCCTATTGATTCAGGAACAGACAATACGTGCAGCCGCGGAGTTCAGCGGCGTCGGCCTGCATAGTGGCGCCCCGGTGCGCATGCGGATCCTGCCGGCTAAGACGGGATGCGGAATAGTCTTCCGCCGCACCGATCTGGACAATTTCGAAGTAGAAGCCGTTAGCCGCAATGTTGCTCGCGTGAGCTACGCAACCAGCCTGATGAAAAAAGGCGTGCTGATCTCGACCACGGAGCATTTGCTCTCTGCATTTGTGGGCACGCGGATCGACAATGCGATCGTGGAATTGGATAATCTCGAACTCCCGATTCTCGACGGCAGCGCTCGCCCGTTCGTGGAAGCCATCCATCGGGTGGGTATCCGTAAGCAGCGGCGTCCGCGCAAGTACCTCAAAATCCTCCGGGCCCTGGAGCTGCGGGAGGGCAATAAATTCATCGCGGTATATCCCGCGGACACTTATTCGGTGTCGTACACAGTGAACTTCCCACACCCGCTGATCGGACGGGAAACCTTCGAAGTCGATCTTTCCGACGGAAATTACCTGAGGGAGATAGCCCCGGCCCGCACCTTCGGGTTTTTGCATGAGGCCGACGCCATGCGGCAGCAGGGGCTGATCCGCGGAGCCTCCTCAGACAACGCCATCGTGCTGACGCGCGACGACATTATGAACCCGCCGTTACGTTTTCCCGACGAGTTCGTCCGCCATAAGGTTCTTGACCTCATTGGCGACCTGGCTTTGCTCGGGAAACATATCTTGGGGCAGGTTGTGGCCGATCGCGCAGGGCACGCTATGCATACGGCGCTGGTCTCTCGCATCCTGCGGGATCGAACTTTATGGGAAGAGACTACGGTTGAGGAACATCGGGATGCTACGCCCGCGCATACCCAGTGGGTCGCAAATCCCAGCCTTCCATAAACTTCAGCAGCTGAGTCACAAATTAGAACGGCGCGCTCAGCGGTTTCTCCCATCTTCCTTTCCCCTGCACGATGGAGGCTTGCTATCCCTGGATCTTTCTGTTAAATCAAACTTCCGTTGTACGAAAACAGGAGGATACCAAATGCTCAAGGACAAGGTCAGTCTCGTCGCCACGGCCGTACTGGTGTTTGCATTAGCGGCTCCAGTTGGCTCATTTGCCAAGAATCCCGCCGGAAATGGCCAAGGGGAAGCGGCCGAAAAGCATGAAGGCAAGGAACAGCATCCCGAGATCCGGGAGGCTATGCATCATTTGGAGCAGGCCAAAGACGTTCTCGTGCACAAGGCAGCGCACGATTTTGGCGGTCACAGGGTTGAGGCCATCAAATCGATCGACGAAGCTATGGAGCATCTTCGCCAGGCATTGCAATACGACAAGAAGTAGTTGCGGAGCTTCGTGCTAAGGTCCCTCGCGGAAGCGGGGGATTTTCTTTTAGTCCGCAGGAGCAGGGAACCCGATGTCGTTTTCTACGGAGTGCGCCGCCACCAGCTTTTCCAGTTCGGCTTCGGTCATGGCAATAATCTCCGCGGCAAAGCGTTTCGAGGCTTCCCGATGCTCGGGTTTGAGCTCCGCCAGCCGCCTCGCCATTCGCTGTTGATCTTCCTGCAAATTCTTGAGTAGCCTGCGGGTCTTCTCAATCCTCGTATGTAAAGAAAGCATGCGCCGCCACCCCTGGATGCGATGTCCTAAGCCTGACATTGATCCGCATTTGCGCAAGTCTTAAGGTTTGTTCCCGCGGTAGGTGTGAAGCCGCGGCGCAGAGACCGCGCGGGGCAACTGGATTTTTGGTTAGCGCGATTTCGCCAGCTTGTCTGCTTTAGCCGTGAGCGCTTTCTCCATCAGGTCGCCAAGCCAGGTCTCTAATTGATGTTTATAGCTGGGCGCCAAATCCAGAAAGCGTAGTCCGGCGCAGCCCATGCCATCAGCCCAAGCCATCTCTGCCCGGCACTCAATCGCGAGTTTCTTTTCCGGCAGTTCGAACTGGATTTTGGCAATGGGCTCTTTGGGAAAAGGGCCGACAACACGGATCGCCATCCCGCCTTCGCTGATGTTGCTCGACTTGGCTTTGAGTTCCCTTGCCTCGCCGAACAAAATCTTCACGGCTATCTCGACGGGATGCCGAAAGTATCGTCTTCGCTCGCGCTCCATGAATCCCAACGCTGCATTAAAGCAACGGCTCGCGTTAAGTTGCGTGATTGGCTTCTGCAGGACAAAGTTCGCTCCCATCTCGAATGCCTGCTGAGTTGTGGTCCTGCCATTCACGATGGCGAAGGCAACGGAGTTCTTATTGCTTGCCGTCTGCCGCAAACCTTGCAACAGGGCAGTTCCACCCTGCAGGTCGTCGCAATCTACGATCACGGCATCGAATTTTTCGTTGCGAAGAATGTTTTTGCCCGGGTCGACGTCGTCGCAAACTTCAACATTAATCGCGAGTTTTTCCAGGGTAGGTCCCAGGACGTGCTGCACCGCAACGTCGCCGCTAATCAGAAGTGAGGCCAAACCTATCCCCGGCATGCTGCCATACTACGAGCGGCCCGAGTGCGGGAGAAGATGACCAAGGTGTCTGTCCGCAGAACGGTCTCCATGTTGAACATTCTGTGCTGCTTCGGCGATCACCTCCATTTTTCTGCTGGAAACCGGAGTCGGGAAGCCGCACACTCGTGTTCGTGCGGAAACTCGTTTACCTGTCGCTAGGGTGCAACTTCGGCGAGTGCGTGGCGAATCTGAACGAAGCGATCGCTCGCATAGGGGAACTCGGAACGATCATTGCCGTCTCCTCGTTCTACCAGACGGAGCCAGTCGAAGTGATCAACCAGCCTTGGTTCGTGAACTGTGTAGTTGCGCTTGAGACCGAGAAAATGCCCAAGCAGCTTCTAGCCGCGACCTTGCAGATTGAGCAGGAGATGGGGCGGCGCCGTGACGGGAAAAAAGGGCCGCGCAACATCGATATTGACATCCTGCTGTTCGGCACCTCTATCGTCGATACCAAGGACCTGACCATTCCACACCCCGCGTTGCACCAGCGCCGCTTTGTCCTCGAACCGCTGGCCGAGATCGCGCCCGAGCAGCGCCATCCTGTCTTCAAGCGGACCGTACGCGAGTTGCGCGATGCGCTGCCTGCAGGACAGGCCGTGAAAAAAATAACTTGAGAGCGGCGCTGCGTCTTGCTGCCGCCCACCTCGAACTACGGCGAGATGATCCGACTGCCCACCTCGTCTGGCGCGGCGATCAGAGAATTCTTTTCAGGAAACTGGTTAAACAGGAAATCTATAAACGCCCGCGACTTGGGCCGGCCTGACGTCTTTCCGTGTGCCATGCGCAGGAGAAATACAATGGCCTTCAGCGCTTCGGAATCCTTCAGCCGTGAATAGCCCATCTGCTTCTGCTCCGCCTCGCGATACTGCTTGAACATTTCCTGGACTTCGGTCGCAACCGCGTGCTGGACGCCGCTGGTGATCGGCATCTCGTAAATAAGTCCGGATTTTTCCAGGGTCTGATATGTCTTGGCCATCGCGCTCAGGGCCGCGATTAAGTCACGATCAGCCAGACTCCGCTCCGCGCGTGCGCTCTTGGCCAGAGCATAACTCAGCCCGAGCAGCAGGTGCTCGCGTTCGTACACGAACTGGTCGTCAACGTCGACGTCCAGGAATAGCGCCGACCGGTCCACGTCATCGCGCGGCTTCTCATGCGCGCGGGCTTGCTGCAGATACACACATTCGCTCGGACAGTCCAGGGTGACTTCCCGCTGCTCGCCGCAGCATTGAGGACATATCCGCCCATGCACCGCCGGGCAGAAACGCTTCTCTTTGCGAATTTCGCAAATGGCACAGCTCAAAGTGATCTCCTGCTCTTAATTATCCCATGCAAAAGCAGTCCGAATAGACACCTGGCCGGTTTCGTGGATACCATTGAGATCTTCTCGGTTGGGCCTCTCTTATAGCGTAGACGTCCATGCGGCGCTTGGCCATAGCCCTCGGTTTTCTCGCCTTTACTGCAGTCCTGTCTGCTCAGTCAGTTCCTCGGGCTGGAGACGAGGCATCCGGCAAAATGCCGGCCCCTTGCACGGTTTCCGGACGGGTGCTCTCCGCAGTCGACGGCGCTCCCTTAAAGTCAGCGCGCGTAGTGCTCGCTCCTGATCAGCGGGACTCGCGTGGTACGCCTCAATACTACGGGTCTGTTTCTGACAGTGATGGACTATTCACGGTGAAAGGTGTTCCTGCCGGACGGTATACCTTCTTTGCCATGCGCACTGGATACGTAAGTGAACATTATTTGTCGAGGGGCAGCGATAAAGGGGCAATCCTGGCGTTACGACCGGGGCAAGAACTTAGCGACGTCATGTTCCGCATGACGGCCGCGGGCGTCGTAACAGGTCAGGTCAATGATGAGAACGGGCTGCCGATGTCGCGGGTGCACGTGACGGCTTTGCGTCTGCCGAACGAAGAGGAAGCAGATGACGACGAATTATTCCCAACCGCAAAGCAGCAGTTAGTGGCCGCGGGTTCCGCCGAAACTGATGATCGCGGCCAATACCGCATCTTCGATTTGAACCCGGGTGAGTATTACATCCAGGCAGCCGATTTTTATGAGCCGGTCGGCAGAGTCGACGAAGCTGACGTGGCACGCATGATTATGGGCACCAACTATGCTCCGCTGTACTATCCGGGAGTTGCCCAGCGGGACCAGGCGCAACTAGTCTCGTTGCATGCCGGCCAGGAGGCGCAGGCAGACTTTTCCATGCGGCGAGTCAGGACCGTCACGGTCTCCGGCCGTGTTGTTGGCCCCTCCAAGTCAGCTGCGCATGTGTCTGTGGAGCTGGAAGAAGAAGATGGAGAGGGTTATGCCCCGGACCACGAGTCAAGCGCCGACGAGCACGGCAATTTTCGCATCTCCGCAGTGCCGGCGGGCACCTACGTCTTGCATGCTTACGCAACAGTGGACCGAAACACGGAATACAGTTTCAGGCAGAAGTTTGAAGTCGGCAATGAAGATATCGATGGCGTCACCATCACCTTGGGCGGTGGCGTTCCAATACGCGGTGCGATCCGAACCGATGGCCGCGGAGCTCTTCCGTCGCGTGACATTTCCGTCGCTCTCAGGTCTCTTGATGTCAATGATGGCGTCTTGCCAGTTCGGGTAGAACAAGGCGGCTCATTTGAGATCATATCGGTGAACGATGGCAGGTATGCGGTTTTTGTCTTCGGCCTTGACACCGGCTGGTACATCAAGTCCATACGATATGGTGGGGACGATGTACTCGAAAAAGGGCTGCAACTCGAGAAAGCTTCTGGCGGGGGAACTCTTGACGTCGTGATCAGTTCGGCTACGTCGCAAATCGCAGGCGTAGTCGTCAATGGAGATCAGCCCATCGCTGGGGCGCGCGTGCGCGCGGTTCCGGAGCCCAGGACGCCTTTCAACCGCTCTCGCACAAAGTCGGCTATCAGCGATCAGACTGGCCATTTCGTGCTCGACGGAATGGCGCCTGGAAAGTACCGCATCAGCGCCCGGCATAAGCCCTCTACCGGAGATACTCCGCTTACTTCGGAGCCGCAAGTGATCACGCTTGCCGAGCATGATCACCAAAGTGTCAGCCTGACGATCCCGCCGAAATCGGCAGAATGATTTCGGCCCCCTGCCCACGTTCGAATACACGCAAGGTCGCTTCTACTTACCTCCTGCGCACCCGATCACAAGCCCCAATTTGGCACTCAGGACCACGGAAAAGCTGGTTTTATGCACCTTTTCAGGTACCCCCTTCAAAAAAACCGCGTAAAATGCGGCTGAAATGGGTGTTTTCCACAGCAACGCTGGTATAAGATAACCGCACCGTTCCAAGTTCAAAATCAAGAGGAGGATTCATGGCTTCAGGAATGACCAAGACGCAACTCGTGCGCCATCTCGCGGAAAAGGTGGGCATCAACAACAAAACCGCAGCAGCATTTCTCGAGAACCTGTCCGACACGGCTGTGAAAGAGACCAAAAAGAATGGCGTATTCGTAGTGCCCGGGCTGGGCCGCCTGGTGAAGGCGCATCGCAAGGCCCGCATGGGACGTAATCCGCAGACTGGCGAACCCATTCAGATCAAGGCGAAGACTGTCGTGAAGTTCCGCGTCGCCAAGGCCACCAAGGACGCGATTGCCCCCAAGAAGTAGCCGCTCAGTTTCGCGTCGAGGCTTAGAGTTTTTGACGCCGTGATGCGGCAGCGAACTCTCGCCGCGAGCGGGGTCAGGTAACAACGAAAGCATCAAGTCAATTGTGGAAACCAGGCCGGCTTTTTTAGCCGGCCTTTATACTGTGGCGCAGAATTGGGGGCTGCATGAAAAAAGCTGGGAAGATTCTTCTCATCGCTGTGCTGTCGCTGGGCGTGGTGTTGGCGCTTGCAATCACATTCACCATTGGGTGGCGGCCATTCGTCGGCCCTCGCAAGCGAGCTCTCACGGATCGCCATTTCGCCAGCACTCCCGAACGCCTGGCTCGCGGCCGCTACTTAACCGTAGGCTTGTTGGGATGTGAGTCATGCCACACGCCTAAAAACTGGACCCAACACGGCGCGCCGAACTTGCCGGGAATGGAACTGGCGGGGCAGAGTTTGCCACTAGCAGGCCTTCCTGGAACGGTTGTGGCTTCTAACCTTACCCTCGACGACTCCGGCTCAAAGGGCTGGACTGACGATCAGATTGCGCGCTCGATCCGCGAAGGTATAGGACACGATGACCGAACAATTTTTCCAATGATGCCCTATGCCGAGTACAGACAACTCTCGGATGAAGATCTGGCAGCGGTAGTGGTGTATGTTCGCTCGGTGCCCGCGGTCCACAACCCGCTTCCGGCGACGAAGATTAATTTTCCGGTCAACTACCTGGTCCGTGCCGCGCCGCAGCCGGTTACCGCTGCCGTACCGAGTCCGAATCCCGCCGATCCGCTGGATCGAGGCCGGTATATGGTGAAACTGGGCTGCGGCTGTCACAGCGCGGTCAATGGGCTGCCTTATGCGGGCGGCGAGCACCTCGAGGGGCCGTGGGGAAATGTCACCAGCGCCAACATCACGCCCGATCCGTCCGGCATCGCCTATTACGACGAAGCGACTTTCCTGAGAACAATGCGCACCGGATATGTGGGAGCACGCCGCCTGAATTCCATCATGCCTTTCGGACAGTTCCAGTACCTCACGGACGATGATCTCAAGGCGATGTTTGCCTATCTGCGCAGCGTTCCGGCGGTGAAGCATCACGTCGACAACACCCTGCCGCCGACCTACTGCAAACTCTGCAAACAGAAACATGGTGGGGGCGATCAAAACTGAGTTTGACGGTGTGCTGTAAGACCGCTCGCAGACTTTGAATTTGCGCCTGGGCAATTCCGGCTACTTGTATTCGTTTTTCACGACGTTGCCGCCCTTCATGACGAACTTCACGTGCTGGAGGATGGTGACGTCCCTCAAAGGATCGCCGTCGACGGCAATGATGTCCGCCCATTTGCCGGGCTCAATCGTGCCCACCTTGTCCGACCATCCCAGCAGGTCCGCATCGTTGATGGTGGCCGTCTGAATGGCTTGCAGCGGCGTCATTCCCAGCTTGTTGACGTAAACCCCCAGTTCGTGGGCATTCAAGCCATGCGGATAAACCGCGGCGTCGGTGCCCATGCCGATTTTCACTCCAGACTGAAAGGCTTTTTTCGCGGCAGCTACGCCCTTGCCTGAAACCATCTCCATCTTTTGCCGCGCAAACTCAGGCAGGTTTGCCTTGGCTGCGTTCTCGCGCTGCCAATCCATCAAGTACAGAGTTGGGACCAGGTAAGTGCCGTTCTTTTTTAATGTGGCAACGGAGTTGTCGTCCATCAGGTGACCGTGCTCGACGGAATCGACGCCCGCTTCTGAGGCCCAGGCTACGCCCTGCGCGCCATGTGCATGGGCGGCGACTTTGCGTCCCAGCCGATGGGCTTCCGCCACAATAGCTTTCATTTCTTCCATGGTGAACTGGGAGGCGTTGGGATCATCGCCCTTCGAGAGCACGCCGCCTGTGGCGCAGATCTTGATTACATCGGCCCCATACTTGATGACTTCCCGGACTTTGTGCTGGACGGCTTCAACCCCATCCGCGACGCCATCGCCGACCGCGTGGTACTCAAAGGGAAGCAAGTCGTTGTCGCAGTGTCCGCCGGTAATGCCGAGCGCGGGGCCGCTGGCAACAATGCGCGGTCCGGGCACGTCACCCGCATTGATCGCGTCGCGCAGCGCGATGTCGCTGTAGCCGCGTGCGCCTACATTGCGTACGGTGGTGATTCCCGCTTCCAGCGTGGTCCGGGCATTGTGGGCCCCAATCAGAGCTTCACGCGGAATCGAAATTGCCAGCGTGTCATAGCCAAACCTGGGATTGAACGTGAGATGGGTGTGGGCATCGATCAAGCCCGGCAGGACGGTCGCGTTGGGAAGATCAATCGTGGTTGCGCCGGCAGACTGCGCCGATGCCGGTCCCACACTGACGATCTTCTCGCCCTCGACGACTATAGCCTGGTCGGAGGCAGTCTTTCCGGTCCTCACATCCAGAACATGGCCGGCACGAATCACGATTCGCCGGGGCGCCTGACCTTCGGCGGACTGCGCCAGTACAGGACCGGCGCAGAGGCAAATCATAGCGACAAGCACAAATAAAACAGCACGAACTCGATTCTTCATCGATCTCCTCATCGCACAAATTTTGCGGTTGAAATGGGGCGGGCCCTGGACCGCCCAGAGCGCACCAACGGGATACGAACTTCGCGCCAACAGCCGATGACAATGGAACAGCTTTAACCGCCTGGGCCGTCATTGCTCACATACTGCTCGAGCGAGTCGAGTTGTTGCGTGAGTTCGTCCACGCGCCATTGAAGCAGGTTGCGAATCGAAAGAATGCCCAGGAGCTTGCCGTCATTGTTGACCACCGGAAGATGTCGAAAGTGCCGCTCCACCATGGTGGCCAGTGCTTCTCCGGGCCCAGTTGTGAGGGTTGCCATCTCTACCGGTGTGGTCATCACTTCCCGGACCGGGGTAGTGCTCGGGTCGTCCCGCTGCAAAGCCATCTTGCGCAAAACATCTCGCTCGGTGAAAATGCCCGCCACTCGTCCCGCATCATCAATCACGCCGACCGCGCCAACATGCTGGTTCAACATGGTGCGAATAGCATCAGCCGCCGTCGCTTCCACGGAGACCGTCGCTGCTTCCGGATCGCAGAATTCCAACAGCGTCATGCGACACCTCCAACTTCGGCCGCCACCTCGGATAGATTCCGCATTATGCTCCGTGCATGGCCGGTGTCAAGAAATAAGCGCACGGATTTCGCTCTTTTAGGGCCCACGACTGGCGGATGCCCGCACGCTCACTTAACGGCGTTCTTGAAGGTGTTCCCGTCTTTCATCACGAACTCAACCTGCTGTAGCGCCTTGATGTCTTGCAGGGGATCGCCCGCGACTGCGATCACGTCCGCGAATGCCCCTGGCGCGATAACCCCGATCTGTCCCGTCATATCGAGCATTTCGGCAGAACGTACGGTGGCGCTGCGGATTGCCTCCATAGGCGACATTCCCAAGCTAACCATTCGCGGAAACTCCTGGGCAATCGGCTCTGTCCAGGGGATGCCGCCGATGTCAGTCCCGAAGACAATCTTCACGCCCGCTTGCAGCGCCTTCTTGAACGATTCCGCATGAGCTGAAGCTCGCAAGCGGTCGCGTTTCCCGGAAGGAGTGTGGGGCGGTGCCCAGTCGTAGTAGTACACACTCAGCGTGGGGCAGTACCAGGTGCCCTGTTTCACCATCTGCGCAATCTGCGCGTCGGTCATCTGCAAGCCATGTTCAATGGAATCGCAGCCGCCATCGAGGGCCCGCTGCAGCCCGATGCCGCTGTAGGCATGACAAGCCACCTTCTTTCCCCAGCCGTGCGTTTCGTCGACAACGGCCTTCAATTCTTCCAGAGTCAGCGTAGGCTGTGAACCCAGCTCGCCATTCTTCCCTACCCATGAACGGTGTGTCATGTAGACCTTGATCCAATCGGCGCCATGATCGAGTTGCTCGCGGGCGGCCTTGCGGGCCTCCACCGGGCCATCCACGATCTGCACGCCCTTAGGCATCACCAACTCCGGCGCGTAGCCCTCAAGTGGATATCCGCCCGTGGTTGAGATCGCCAGGGTGGAGATAAACAACCGCGGGCCCGGAATGTATCCGCCCTCGATGGCCTGCTTGATGCCGACATCTCCGTAGCCCGCACCCTCGGTTTCTACATCCCGCAACGTGGTGAATCCCTGCTCCAAGGCGCGACGAACCGAAACCGTAGCGCGGGCTGCGCGCAACGAAAGTGGGTACTTGAGGATGTTGGCGTCGTAACCGCCCTCGGCGGGGTCCTCGCCCTGCAGGAAAATGTGGGTGTGCGAATCAATCAAACCGGGCAAGACCGTCGCTTTCGAGAGGTCGATAACACTTGCGCCGCCAGGAACCGCGGCATTCGCCCCGGAAATGCTTTCGATACGATTGCCGCGAATGACAATCAGCTGATCTCGCTTTGGCGAGTTGGATTTGCCGTCGATCAGCGTCCCGGCACGGATCACGGTGACAGCGGGCGGAGTCGAAGAAGTGGGGGCCTTCTCCTGGGCGGCAAGGCAGCATGCAAAAAGAGACATCGCTGCGCAGCAGAGAAAAATCGGTTTCATGGATTTCCTCGAAGCGAGCGATTCTACCGCACGCGGTCTGCGGCGCTTCTATTTTGTTTATAGAGGAACCGTTCACTCCCCGATGTAAGCGTCCGACTCGATTTCGACCAGCATTTCCGGCGTCACCAATGCGGTGATCGCGACCATGGTTGCAACCGGGCGAATGTCGCGAAAGAATTCTCCATGCGCCCTGCCAACTTTCTCCCAGTCCGCAATGTTGGTCACGAACATCCGGGTGCGCACCACGTTCTTCATGCTGCAGCCAGCTTTCTCGAGCGCCGTCTGGATATTTTTCAGGCATTGAACAGCTTGCGCATACGCGTCGCCAATGCCGATGATGGTGCCCTCGGCGCCCACGGCCGTGGTGCCACCCACGTGCACATAAGGTCCGACGCGCACGGCGCGGGAGTAACCAACGATTGGCTCCCATGGCGCATTACTGGAAATGTTCTTGCGCTGCATTCGTCCTCCTTCGTTCATTGTAGTGGCGCGACGGGCGGACTGTAGGCGTGCAGCTTCATTGCTGTACTTGCGTCGTTGGCGGCGATTAGCAGCCACTCTGCACTACTGCCAACAGAAAACACTGGAAACCTTCTCCCGGCTTTCACGTTCTAATGTGTAGAGAACTTCTGCCGCGGGAGTGACAGAAGTTACTTGATTTCTGGCAAGAGCTGCGATAAGAAGTCGCCAATTGCCGAAGAAGATCGGGATACCGGTCTTCCGGAGGGGCCCAAGGATGATCGAAGAAACACATCCACTGCAGACGCTTTTTATGGAACTAGTGGGTCGTCATTATGCAGAGGAGATCGGACTGCGCGACCCGGAACTGGTTGCTTACGTCGCGCATCTGCTAACCGAATTCTGCGATGCCGAGCAGCTATTCAAAATTCACAATGCGGTGGGCCGCCCTCTCGATGATGTAGGAGAGATGCTGCTGGAATCGGATCCCATCTACGGCCCTGCCCCTTCTTTCGATCGCGAGCGGCAGGTTCGCAAGCACATTGGCGATTACACCCTGTTCTTCACCGGGATGTTCCCCGAGAGTATCAATCGCTTTCGCCTGCGGCGCAATCGCATGGAAAATTTTGTCGACTGGATGAAGGCAGGCAAGGAGAGCTACTACATCGTCTCGAAGTTTGAACATTTCGAATACACCAAGGTCGCACCCCTGTTCGCGAAACTCTCCCAGAATTTTGAAAGCTGCGTATTCGGTCTAAACCAGGTCAAGAACGACTTGCAGGAGATGCAGCACCCCATCGTCAGCCGCACGGACGAGCTCTTAATGTAAGCCGAATCGCGGTCATTGACCCGCGCTGCGCCCGTGCCCGTGTTCCACCGCCCAGATCTCTTGGGGACTCTTCTCGAACGGGTACACATGCACCATCCAGCCGAAGATTACAGGGAAGAATTTCCCGCCGGCCTGCTCACATTCCTGCTTGGTGGTGATGGATCCGAATAACCCAAACTTGTTATTCGGACCAAGCATTTCCTGCTTCTGGTCAGCCGGCGGCGCGCAGAAATTGACGTGCTGGTGCCATTGCGCCACGCTCAGCGGAATACGTTTATCCAAATCGCTTTCGCTCATCCTTTTGGGAGCCGTATACATGACGCCGATCAGCTGGTAATTGTCGCCATGCTTTTCATACAGCAGAGAGGCCGGATGCTCGGGATTGAAACGCAACGCGGCCTCTACCGCATAGCGGTTGTTGGTGAAGTGATACTGCTTCTGCGGCACGTTGGGGAGAAAGATCTTGTAACCGTCCGCCAGCGCCGTGCGGTAATCCGTGTACTTGTCGGCAACCTGGCGCGCCTTCTCGGCGATCTCCGCGACCCGGGCATCATCCCCGGGCTTGGCATCGCGCAAGGTCGTCATTTTCATGTGCGGCCCCATGTCCATGTGGTGATGCTCCATGGAGTGCATGCTGTCGGCAGCGCCGTCTGCTCCTTCGACAGCTGTGCTGTTCATGGTCGACATACCCTGGGAAGACATATCTGTAGACATATCCATGCCTGGCATCGCCTGCGTCTGACCTTGGACGGCGGCAGTGCCGGCTAGAATCACCCATAACAAAGCGGCGATAACCCTGTCTTGAGACATGAGCGGCTCTCCCCGAAAATCAAGTTCTTGTTTGTAACCCGCCGCATACTGAATAGTTCTGGTTACCTTTGAGCAGCCCAGGGCCGAAAATCGTATGATTTTGGCATGGCAGAAACAGCGCAGATTACAAAGGTTCTCAGCTTCGAAGACGCGCGGCACACGGTTGAAGAGCACGCCCAAGGTCTTACCCCTAGGGGCAGTGAGCGTGTAGACCTGCTGGCGACCGCAGGACGCGTCCTCTCCGAGCCCCTCATTGCCGATAGAGATTTTCCTCCGTTTCCGCGGTCGGCCCGCGATGGATATGCGATTCGTTCAGAAGACCTCGCGAAATTGCCGACATCGTTGGAGGTGATCGGCGAGATCAAAGCCGGCGTGAATCCGGAGGAGGCATTCGAACTCAAATCGGGGCAAGCCGCCGCCATCATGACGGGCGCCCCGGCTCCGAAAGGAGCGGACGCTGTGGTCATGGTCGAATACACATCGATGTTAGGCCAGCACGTGGAGATCATGCGCGCTGTGAGCGCCGGCGAAAACATTGTGCCTCGAGGTTCGGAGGCGCGAGCCGGCGACGTGCTGCTGGACAAGGGAACGCGCGTGGATCATAGCGTCATCGGGATTGCCGCTTCTTCAGGCAAAAACAATCTTTCCGTGTACGTCCGTCCGCGCGTGGCCGTACTTTCGACGGGCGACGAAATTGTCGACATTTCCACTCAACCCGGCGCGAACCAGATTCGAAACTCCAATGCCTATTCACTAGCCGCCCAGATCAGCGCGGCGGGAGGCGATCCGGTGCTTCTGCCGATCGCTCCAGATGAACCGCAGCGTTTGTGCGAGTTGATCATCCAAGGGTTCCATGCCGATCTGCTGCTTCTGACGGGTGGGGTTTCGATGGGGAAGTACGACTTGGTCGAGCAGGTACTTGATGAATTGAAGGCTGAGTTCTTCTTCACCGGAGCCCAGATTCAGCCCGGGCGCCCGGTAGTTTTTGGGCGCGCAAGGATGACGGCCCAAATCGCGAGTTGCGATGGAGCAGCTTCGGGCCAGAATCTCGAGGCTTCGCGCTACTTCTTAGGTCTTCCCGGCAATCCCATTTCTACCATGGTGACCTTCGACTTGTTCGCCAGGCCCTTACTGGACTCTTTGGCGGGCTTAAAAGCGGCAAAACTCATGTTCCTTCAGGCGCGACTTCGGTCAGAGATCAAGACCAAAACTGGGTTGAAGCGATTTCTGCCAGGAGTGCTTTCCGGAGAGTTTGAGCAAGCCGAAGTCGAGCTTGCAAAGTGGCAAGGGTCGGGCGATTTGGCAGCCGTCGCCCGGGCCAATTGCTATGTTGTGATTCCTCCGGACCGCGAGCGGATTGCGGCAGGAGAGAGCGTCCCAGTAATGATGAAGTGAGGCCTCGGCATTTATTCTGCGCCTACCGCCATGCGGTATTCCGCCAGGTGCTGGCGCACTCCTTCCATGATCTTCTGGTATTCGGGATCGCTGCGCAGGTTGTTGAAATTCTTATCGCGTTGGAACCATGGATAGTTGTGGTTTCCGAGCGCCACGGCGCGACGCAGCCAGGCGAGCGCCTGCGTGCGATCCCCTAACATCGCGTAGACCCCCGCATGCCAGTACGCGTTGTCACCGTCTATGGTGTCCTCCGGCCGCATGCTGAAAACAATGGGCGCGATTTTGCTGCGCTCACCGCGCGAGGCGTACAAAAAAGCGGCAAGCAATGGCGGGGCCATATCACCGCTGCCTTTGCTGAGTTCGAGCGAGCGGGTCAAAGCCTTCTCGGCCTCGCCATCTTTGTCCTGGTAATAAAGAAACTCTCCCAGATAGCTGAGTGCTTTGAATTGGTCGGGATTGGATGCCAGCACGCGTTTCAATTCCTGCTCCGCCTCTTGCGGACGTCCCTGGTACAGGTGCATGCGGGCATGCATCCAGTGAATGCGAACCGTGGTGGGATTTAGTTCGATGCTGCGGTCATATGCCTGTTCGGCCAGGTCGAGCAAGCCGGTGTAGTGATATAGGTATCCAAGTAAGTCCCACGCGTTATCGGAATTCGGCGCCAGCACGGTGGCCTGGCGCAGAAGTTTGAGAGCCTCCAGATTATGGCCGCCTTCCGTGAGGGTGCCACCCAAAGCAACCAGCGCCTCCGGCGAATTGGGTTTCAGTTCCACGGCTCGGCGCGCCGCTTGTTCCGCCTTAGCCAGGTTTTCGGACGCATGTTCATCAAAGTTGGCGCTTTCCATGCTGTAGAGGTCGGCGAGCAGCGCGTAAGCTTCGGAAAAAGATGGATCGTGTTCCACGGCCTGCTGCGCTGCCTGCTCGCCGCGATGAATACTCTCCAGTTGCGATCGCATGAAGTACTCATTGCGAAAGAACCGTGCCTGCAGGTAATAACTGTAGGCTTGCGGAGATGCAGTAAGCGGGGCGTCTAATGCCTGCTGCTCGTTTCCCGAGACCTGCACCCGAAGGCCGTCCACCACGTTTTTCGCAATCTCGTCCTGGAACTTCAGCATGTCGTCAGCTCGCAGGTCGTAGTGCTCGGCCCAACGAGCGGACTGGCTTTGCCGATCGATGAGCTGAACCGACACCCGCACTATTCCGGACACATGCTGGTAGGTGCCGTCCACCACGGAATCGACCTGGAGTTCCTTGGCCGCCTGCACGGGATCGGTGCTTGCTTTCGCGAACTTCAAAATAGAACTGGTCGGCCGCACAGCAAGGTTCTGCAGCGAGGCCAGGCGCGTAATGATGGCGTCGGTCATTCCGATGCCCCATGCTTCATCGGCGGGATTGCCGGAGATCGACCGAAATGGCAGTACCGCGACGGTGCGCACGGCATGCATCGACTGCGCATCGGCGGAAGGGGGCGCCGAATGCAGGTGGGGCGCAACATACCAGGTGTAAAGCTCGAACCCGAAAACTATCGCGGCCAGCGCGAGAATACCCGCCAATACCAAGGCTCCGCTCCGGCGTTTCTTAATGGCTGGCGGCTGCTCCGGCGTGGACACCGCGGCTGACCGTCCCGTGTCAGTTTCCCGCCGCAGGCGCTTAAGGTCGGCGCGGATGTCGGAAGCATGCTGGTATCGGGTGTCCAAATCCTTCTCGAGGGCTTTGTTGATGATGCGTTCCAGTTCCAGCGGCGCTCGCGGATTCAGGCGGACCACGGGTGTCGGGGCGCGGTTCAGGATGGCTTCGAAGATCTCGGCAGTGGCATTACCATGGAATGGCACGACTCCGGTGGTCATCTCGTACAGCACTGATCCGAAGGAAAAAAGATCAGAGCGGGCGTCGAGGGCCCGTCCCCGCGCCTGTTCCGGCGACATATACACGATTGTGCCCAGGGTAGAACCGGGGCTAGTGAGGTGCTCTTCAGTCAATGTCGGAGCCACAGTCGCGGCCGCCTTCAGCGATGTGACCTGCTTCGCTAATCCGAAATCGAGGATTTTGGCCTGGCCGCGCGTCGTCACGAAAATATTTGCCGGCTTGATGTCGCGATGAACGATGCCCTTGGCATGCGCCGCGTCCAGTCCATCGGCGATCTGGATGCCGAGCTCGAGTACCTGGTCCAGATCCATGGGCTGCTTGTCGATCACGTGCTTCAGTGTTTGTCCTTCCAGGAACTCCATGCTGAGGAAGGGCTGGCCCTCGCATTCGTCAATTTCGTAGATGGTGCAGATGTGGGGGTGGTTCAGGGCCGAAGCGGCTCGAGCCTCGCGCTGAAAGCGCTCCAGGGTTGCGGGATCTCCGACCAGCTCGGGGGGCAGAAACTTCAGCGCCACATGCCGCCCAAGCTTAAGGTCTTCCGCTTCATAGACGACCCCCATGCCTCCTCCGCCGAGCTTCTGGAGGATCCGGTAATGAGAGATGGTTTCGCCGATCACGAGAGGCGCGCTCAGGACTTGGTGGATTTCAAATGCAAGGGCAACTGGAAGTCGATTGTAGAGCAGGGAGTCGCCCTTATGCACAAATAAAGTCGCTTGTATTTGCGGCGGAACGCATGTACGTCGCGGAATTGCGGCTTCAACCTTGGCGGGCACGGCCATGTAGGATTCTGCCGGGCGAGGCTTGTATCCCTGCGGAACCGAACTGCCGCCATGTAAGATAGAGCCTGAATGTCCTCCAAGACCTCCCGCGCCCCGAAACTCTCGCATTACGCGAGCGACGGCCGGGCGCGCATGGTAGATGTCTCTCCCAAGCTTCCGAGCACTCGCGAAGCCGAGGCCAGTGCTTTCGTTGAGATGAAGCCGGCTGTGCTCAAAGCCCTGCCGCAGAATCCCAAAGGCGATCCGCTGGAGGTCGCAAAAGTTGCCGGCATCATGGCGGCGAAGAGAACCGCCGACCTGATTCCCATGTGCCATCCGCTGCCGCTTTCCCACGTTGATGTGACTCTGCGGCTGTGCGAGAATGGCGTCGCCATTTCCTCAAAAGTCAAAACCACCGCGAGCACTGGCGTAGAAATGGAGGCGCTGGTGGCGGCTAGCGTGGCGGCGCTCACGGTTTACGATATGTGCAAGGCGCTTGATAAGGCTATCGCGATCCGCGAACTTGTACTCGAGCGCAAGTCGGGGGGCAAGAGCGGCGACTATGTCCGTCACCGTACTCGTAAGTAGCTGCAATGGCCAATAACGTCAAAGTACTGCTGGTCGACGACAACCCTATGGTTCTGGGGTTGCTGCGGCAGTCACTTGCGCAATTGGCCTTGGTGACTACTGCCACCGATGGCCCTGATGCCTTGCTCAAAGCCGTTGACGATCCCCCTGACCTGTTGGTGAGCGACTATCGCATGCCGGGCATGGATGGCAAGCAACTGGCGGAGAAGTTGAAGAGCCGCACTTCGACCGCGGGACTGGCTGTCATCCTGCTGGCTACCAAGAGCGATATCAGCGAAAAACTTTCACAGGCGGACCCCGCCGACGATTACGTGGAAAAGCCATTTTTCCTGCGCGAAGCCACTCACCGCATCAAACGCGTCATCGACAAGATCTCTCTCGAGAAGATGGCAAAATCGGCCTCCGCATCGAGCGATGGCGTGCTTCGTGGCAGCCTGTCGCAGATGAATGTGATCGACCTGGTGCAATCGCTTGAAATGGGGCGTAAGAGTTGCTTGCTGACCATGACCCAGGACGACGAAAAATGCGAAATGTATTTTCGCGAAGGCCAGGTGGTGCATGCGCTCTATGGCGCCCTGACCGGCGACCAGGCGGTCTTCAAGGTACTGCGCTGGACGGGCGGCAACTTCCAGATCGACTTCGAAGGCAAAACCACTGAGCAGACCACGCACTTGAACACGCAGGGTCTGTTAATGGAAGGCCTGCGGCTGCTGGATGAATCCCGGCGCGAAGGCGATGGCGGGGAGGCGGAAGAAGATGTCCTCCTCGACGCCTGATGTCATCAGCGCGGCCGTGCTCACGGTCAGCGATTCCTGCGCGCGTGGCGAGCGATCGGACCTGTCGGGCCCGGCCCTGGCCGACGCTCTTGCGCGGAGCGGCTTTCACATCATCTCCAGGCAAGTTGTTCCCGACGATCAAACCGTCATCCAGAAGAGTCTCATCCAATTGACATCGCAGGCGCGGTTGGTTGTAAGCACTGGCGGAACCGGTATTGCTGCGCGTGATGTGACCCCGGAAGCGACCCGCGCCGTGTGCGACCGCCTCCTCGACGGCGTGGCCGAACACATGCGTCTGGAGGGCAGCAAGAAAACTCCTTTCGCTGTATTAAGCCGCGGCGTGTGCGGAGTCCGGGGTAAGAGCCTGGTTTTAAATGTTCCGGGAAGCCCGAAGGGCGCAGTCGAATCGCTGGAGGCAGTCATTGGTTTATTGCCGCATGCCTTGCAATTGCTGGATGGCAAGACAACTCACGACTTTCCGCAAGCCTGCAATGTCTGACACTGGTATTCCGTTCCTCTGAACAGCTGACTCTTGAACGTAATCAAGAAATTGCTTCAGCGGTATACCGCTTGGCTGTGGCACATCCTGGGGCCACTCGGCCCGTGGGGTGTCTTTGTCGCGACTACCTGCGACGGCGCCTTTGTCGGCCTGCCTGTAGACGCCGTTTTTGCCAGCTACGTCTATCACGACCGTGCACACCTGATGTTCTACATCACGATGGCTTCCGCGGGGGCCGCGATCGGCAGCACTGTGCTGTATTTCATTGGCTACCTTGGCGGCGAAAAGTTGCTTCGAAAACGCATGTCAGCGGCCCGCTACGAAAAAATCCACGCCTCATTCGAGAAACATGAATTTTGGGCGCTGATGTTTCCCGCCATGCTGCCGCCCCCAACGCCGTTCAAGCTGTTCGTTCTCGCCGCTGCGGTTGCCGAGATGCGATTTGTAAGTTTCCTGGCGGCAATCTTCGCGGGCCGCTTTATCCGATTCGCCATTCTCGGTTTCCTGACCATTCGCTTTGGTCCGCAGGTCGTGCGCTTCGTAGCCGAGGTCTTTCGTCGGCACTGGATTTGGGTGCTCATCGCGGCGCTGGCGGGACTGACAGTGTGGATCATTTTGCAGAGGCGTGGGGCACAACGCGAGGGCAATACGACAGTCTCGGTGCGCGGCGGCAAAATACTTTGATTAGCCGATTAGCGCCGGACCGCGGGAACCCATGAGTCGACGTGAGCCAAACAAAGAAAAAAATAAGAGTCCCGAGGTGGTGTTTAGGCTCATTCCTCTCAGCCAGTAGCTCGCTTTAGACCCTTGCTGACCTGCTCTCGTCACTACTCCCTTGCGGTTTGGCGACGCGCGATCTGTGCTCGGGCTCCGGGCTTACCGCCAACTGGATAAACCAGCCTAACGCC
>DASRFR010000012.1:0-4810 GCA_035651455.1 Terriglobales bacterium | reverse complement strand
AACATGCCCCCCGGCCGCCTGCCACATGCGGTCGAACAGCTCCAAAGACGGCGGCTGGATGTACTCCGCGGGATGGATGCCGCGCTTGGCGTGGCTGATGAACGGACCTTCCAGATGGACCCCAAGGGGCTGGGCCCGCAGATAGCCGTTGCCGCTGCGCTCGATCGCCGCTCCGAGCTTTTCCAGGGAGCGCAGGGTGGCGTCCACGGGCGCGGTCACAGTGGTGGGGAAGTAACTGGTGGTTCCGTTGCGCGCCAGGTGGCCCTCAATGGCGGCCAATGCGTCCTCATCGCCTTCCATGACGTCGTGGCCGGCGCCCCCGTGGATGTGAATGTCCACAAAGCCTGGACCGAGGACGGCGTCGGGAAAGTTCACGATGCGGAGGTTGGCGGGTGCGTCCGTGCTCTCGCGGGAGGCGACGGAGAGGATCCGTCCATCCTCCACCACGACCAGTGGATCGCGGATGCTCTCGCGCGGGGTGAACAGCAATGAAGCAATAATTCCGAATCGGGACCTTGCCATAGTAAGTGATGGATTGTACTAGCGCGCCAGGCGGAATGGCGCTGGAAGTGCAGGTACTCAATGCCGCCAGATTCCAGGAGCGTCAGCGATTCGCGAATGCAAGCACTTGACGAAGAGTACGTTCAAAAAACCATAACTCGATCCGAAAACCCATAACTTCGGAATGGATCGCCAACCGATATTCCAGATTTTGAAGCAAACCAGAGTTGCTGCTTGGAGAGAATGTAATACGGCAGTCTGGATCGTCAAACCCGATTTATCGCCAACCTTGAGCAGGAAAATTCCCGGAGGAGAGATGCGATCCGTGAGAGTCGCAATTGTGGTAATTACGTTGCTGGTGTGCGCAACAGCGCTCCTGGCGCAAAACGTTACCGGCAGTATCGCCGGCACAGTCACAGATCCCACCGGCGCGGTGGTGCCGAATGCGACCGTGACCATCACCAATACCGATACCCAGGTTGTCGCCCGGACGGTCAAGACCGATGCCGGGGGCAATTACTCGGCGCCCTTACTGCCGGTAGGCCATTACTCGCTTACAGTTGAGGCTCCCCAGTTTCAGAAATACGTGCAGACCGGCATCGTGCTCAACGTAAACGATCGGCTGACCTTCAATCCGAAACTGACAGTCGGCTCCACGGCGCAGGAGGTTACGGTTGAATCGACAGCCCACCAGGTGGACACGCAGACCACGCAAGCGGCCGGACTGGTCAGTGGCACTCAAGTCCGTGAACTTTCTCTGAACGGCCGCAATTGGGCGCAACTGGTCACGCTGACGCCGGGTGTGTCTGACGCCGGCAACTCCGACGTGCTTTACGTGGGCGCATTCGCGCCGCAGGGCACCAACCTAGTCACGTTTTCTATGAACGGAGGGCGCCGCGAGCACAACAATTTCATGATTGACGGCGCGGACAACGTGGACCGCGGCTCGAACCTGACCCTGCTGGCCTTCCCCAGCGTGGATTCGATCGCCGAATTTCGCGTGATCCGTGGCCAGTACGACCCCGAATACGGGCGCGCGGACAGTGGGCAGGTGAACGTGATTACCCGCTCGGGAACCGCCAATCTCCACGGCGGCATATACGAATTCTGGCGTAACGATGCCCTTAATGCGAGGCCGTTCAGCAGCAAGTACCCTACTGTCACCTCACACATTCCGTATCTCCGCTACCACAATTTCGGTGGCACCATTGGCGGTCCGGTCTGGATTCCCAAGATCTATGAGCAGAGGGATAAGACGTTCTTCTTCTTCTCTGAAGAGGCCCGCCGCAATCTTACTTACAGGAATGCTACCGCGGAAATCCCCACTCCGGGGATGCTGAATGGTCAGTTCCTGCATCCGGTGTGCGTGGCGTTCAACGCGAACAACACCTGCGCTGCCACCGGCACTTCCATCTCGCCGTCGTCCTTCGACCCGGTTGCGGCGGCATACATCAAGGATGTCTATTCCCAATATCCACAGCCGAACGCAACCGCGAGCGGCGATCCTTTCGGCTTTACCTCGACGCTGAAGAACATCTTCAACTTCCGCGAAGAGATCATCAAAATCGATCATGTGGTTAGCCAGAGACTGTCGTTTTCCGGCAAGATCCTGCGCGACACCATCCCGACTCAGGAGGCGATCGGGCTTTTCAGCAGCGGCCCGCCCATCCAGGGCATCGGCACCACTTCGACCAACTCGCCCGGACACAACTACACGGTCCGAGCGACCATCAGCCTGAGTCCGACATTCCTGATCGAACCCGGCTACGCGTACTCGTACGGTGCGATTTTGAGCGATCCCATCGGCGTGATGTCCGCCGCGAATTCGCCCAATGTTGCCAGCGCGCTGAAACTTCCGTTCACTCCCACACTGGCTCGCATCTCCAACCTGACGTTTGCCGGTGCCACCCCCAGCATCGGTGCCAGCGGCCCGGGCAGTTTTGGACCTTACCGCGACTACAACCGCAACCATACGGCGTTCGGCAACGTCACCAAGGTTAGCGGCGGGCACACCATCAAGTTCGGCGGAACGTACTATCACTACAACAAGAGTGAGAATGCGGGCGGCAACAACGTGGGAACCTTCGCGTTTAACAACAATGGAGTTCCTGCGGGCACGCCGAGCTTCGAGCAGGCCTGGGCGAATTTCTTGCTGGGACGGGTGGGAACGTTCACGCAGAGCTCGCTCGACCTCACTGCCGACATTAACGACAACCAGTTCGAGTGGTACGTGCAGGACAGCTGGCGCGTTCGTCCGAACGTGACCTTCACCTACGGGCTGCGGCACTCGTTGTTCCGGCAGCCTACCGATGGCCTGGGGCTACTCGGGCAATTCGATCCCGCGGCCTACGATCCCAGCAAGGCGCCTTGCATACTCTCGAATGGTAACCTGGACATTAGCAGGGACTCGTCGGGCAGGATCGTCAGCGCCTGCAACCCGAATTTCGATCCGCTGAACGGATACATCTTTGCGCATCCCCCGGCAGGCGTGCAGGGTCATCAGTCGCCCTACGGTGACAAGATCGGCAAGGAATACAACCGGGGATTCGCCCCGCGTATCGGAGTGGCCTGGGACCCGTGGGGCAACGGCAAGACCTCAATCCGCGCCGGCTACGGGCTGTTCTACGACAACGGGATCATCTTCGGTAACGCCGAGAATGATATCTTCCTTGGTAGCGGATTCCTCACGAATCTGAGTGTGACCAACGCCACGTTCGCCAGTCCCACCGGAGGCACCGTTGGCTTCTCGACAGCGGCGCCCCAGTTGCAAAGCCGGATTCCGATTGATTACAGGTATCCGTACACTCAGCAGTGGAGCCTTGATCTCCAGCAGGAAGTCGCTCCCGGTTGGATCCTCGACGTTGGTTATTACGGAAACAACGGCATGCATCTGCCGGGGTTCATTGACATCAATCAACCGGCGGAAAATGCATGGCGCAATTGCACCACCGTGACTCCGTGCAAGAGCGGCCCCAACAATATTGACTTCACGCATACCGATTCCACTGGCGCAACCGTGTTCGCAGTTGATACCAGCAATTTCAACAAGCTGAATGCGCTCCGTCCGTTTATTGGATGGAATGGCGGGCAGGCGGTGCGGAACATCTACACCTCGAATTACCACGGGTTGCAGACACAACTCACGAGGCAATTCCGGGGCAATTCACTGATCAACATCGCCTATACGTGGTCGCACGGGCTGACCACCTACCAGGCGGACCGCACCACTGGCGCCATCATGCCAATTCAAGGCCATATCCGGGACAACAATTATGGTCCCACGGTTGGTGACCGTCGCCACGTGTTTACCGCCAACTTTGTCTGGGATCTCCCGTTCTTCAAGTCGCAACAGGGTGTGATCGGGCACCTGCTGGGCGGCTGGGAGCTTTCAGGGATCCAGACGTTCCAGACCGGCCTGCCCGCAACCGTTTCTTCCAACCAAGCGGTAGACCCGACGGGCGCCGATTGTCTGGGGCCGTCGCCATGCCTGTTCCGCGCCAATCAGGTTGGGGATCCGAATATCAACAAACCGGAGAGCTTTGAAAGGTGGTTCAACGCGTCAGCCTTTACCAACCCTGTAGCAGGCCAGACGACAATTCCGTCGGAGAGGCCGGGCGCCGTTCGTCTTCCCGGCTGGTGGCGCACGGACCTCTCGTTGTTCAAGAACATCAAATTCACGGAGCGGTTCGGCGGCCAGCTGCGCTTCGAATCGTTCAACGCCTTTAATCACCTGAACCCGATCTGCTGCGCCTCATTCGCCACCTCAAACGCGAACTACAACCGCGTTCGAGACGCGCGTGATCCTCGAATCCTGCAGCTCGGCATGAAGCTGAACTTTTAGCCGAAAGTAAATGCCGTCGCGTAGGCGGGCCTGGAAGCAGGCCCGCTTTTGTTTGAGGAAAACTTTTGGGGTCGGCAAAAAAAACAGCCCGGCCGCGGGGCCGGGCTGCTGCAAAACGCAGTGGATTTGCCCGCCTAGCCGAGCCGGCTGGCTTCTGCCAGGACGAACACGGCGACAATCAGCACCCCAACTCCGCTGGCCATAAGTTGCAGCGGCTTCTTACCCGTGCCGCGCCATTCCCCGGTCACCACGCCCCACATGGTTGCGCCGATCACAATCAGCGACATGAAAAGAGGCCAGCCAAGCACCGCCCCCAGATCGCCAAGGTACAGAGTGGAGACGCCATACATCTCCGTGCTGCCAAACCAGAACAGGGCCATTACCCCTGCCAGCAGAACGTAAAAGAAACTGGCGCGTGCGCCGAAGCGGCCGCCGGTGCCGTTTTTCTTCATGAGATAAATGCAATAA
>DASRFR010000011.1:0-12501 GCA_035651455.1 Terriglobales bacterium | reverse complement strand
AGGCGGCGTACCCGGCCCATGGTGTGCTTTGTGAACGTAAACAGCGTGGACCGAATCATCTACTCCATCTTCCAGCGCTTCAACCTGGAATGGAAAAACCGCACCCTCAAGGTTTTTACACAAGCCGCGTGACATCACCTCCGCAGTGAAGTGCAGAAATGGAAACTAAGTAGGGTCTCAGTCGGTGGCGTCTCCCTTGATCGCCAAGTGTTCGGGCGGACGAAAAAACTGGAAACGACCCTGGACACGCTGGGCTGTGCACCAACTGTGCACCAGATGAACTGAAGGGCACGTGATAAACTATTGAAAACCAACGCCGGAGAGGTGGCCGAGTGGCTGAAGGCGGCGGTTTGCTAAACCGTTGTAGGGGCCAAAACCTCTACCGGGGGTTCGAATCCCCCCCTCTCCGCCAGCCCTATGCCACAGAAGAATTTGGACTGAACTCTTGGGATGGCTCCACGCCAGCCGACAACCCTGCCTGCTGAATATTTGCTGAATGGTTCAGAGATTCGGCTTGTTCGGCCCGTTTCTTCATCAGCGCCAGGGTGCGCTGCTCGATCAACTGCATCGCCAGGCGGGTGTTCTCAGGCACGTCTTTGATGTAGTGCGCCTGGGTTGTAGCGACATTGGAATGCCTGAGCAGTCCCTTAGCCGCCAGCGGGTCTTTGGTTCGGGCTGTCACCTCCGTACCAGCGCCACGCCGCATCGCGTAGTAAGTGGGCCACGCAATACCCTTCGCCTTCAGCGCCGGGACAATGTGTTCGCGGGCCAAGTAATCCAGGTTCAACGGCCTGCCCGCCAGCCCTTTCAGCATCCAGCCGGACTGCGGACTGCCTTCGGCCTCTCGCAGTTCTCGCAGGATTGACAGCAGTGGTTCGATCACCGGAATCGGTTTCACACTGTCCGGCGTTTTGGTGCCGGTGATGTGCCGACGCCAGACATCGTGACGCGGTGTGAACCGCCATTCGAACTGCTGAGTGTCGGGGTTATACACCGGCTCCAAGTCCTCCCATCTCGCACCACGCGCCTCAGCCGGACGAAGCCCGCCAAAGTACATCAGAGCTATAGCGGCCCGCGCCCGCTTTGCCGTGATTGACGGGATGCTGCCCGCCTTTGCCGCGTCAGCGATGGCGTCCAGGATATCCAACACCTCTATCAGCGTGGCGTGTTTGGTCTGTCGGGGTGGGGCAGTCTTGACCATCTTCACCTTCTGCGCCGGATTGTCTGCAACCACGTTCCGGCTCACCGCATAGGCGAAGATGCCGCTCAACAGCGCCTTTACGTGGTACAGCGAACGGCGGCCCCAGCCCTTCTCATCCCGCAGTTCAGCAACAGTTCGTGCAGGTGCTTCGGGGTGAAATCGCGCAAGGCTATTTCGGCCAGTGCCTCACCGTTGGTTCTGATTGTCTCCAGTGCCTCCCAGAGCTTTTTGTAGCCGTTCCGCGTGGAAGGCCGCAGTTCCTTGTTCACGTACTCCGGCAGGTAGTGCTTCCGCACGAAACTCCCCAGCGTCATCGTGGATCGCGCATCTACCTTGCCCTCGTTCAGTGGTCTCAGGATGTCGTCCAGCAGCGGGCGCACGTCGCTCTTGGTGCGGTAGCGGTCTGAGATGTCAGCCAGCTTACGGGCCACGAGTTTCCGTTTCACCGTACCGTCCGGCTGCACCACGTCCTGATACCACCGTCCGAACCAAGCGCGGCGTTTCGCGTCGCGCCAGATGCATCCGGTTTGGTGCCTCATCATCTACACCTCCTTTCCTTTGTCTTTGCGGTACGCGCAAGCGTCAGCGCCTGCTGCCCTGCCGTTCCAACCACGCTTCCACCTCGCGCCAGGAGAAGCGCAGATACCGCCCCATCTTGCGATAAGGCAGCGGGTCAGGGTTTCGCACACGGGCGCGGCGTCCTGTTTGCGTGTACACCCAGCTGATGTCCACCTGGAGCCTGTCAGCCAACTGCTCCGGCGTAAGAATGTCGCCCGTGGCTTCGGGAGCAGGGGATGGTTTTTTCGACTTGCGCTTGCAGCGGTCGCGCACAGGCCGCAGCGCCCATCCGCCGAAGAAAATATCCGGCACCACGACCTGCTCCAGAAACCGCGTGGCAAGCTCGATTGCCTTGGCTTGCACAATCCGCTGCGCCTTGGTTTCGGGAGTCATCCCGCCCTCCCCGGAAATCGGACTACTCTCGCGCCCCGCTTCGCCTGTGGTCTGGGTCTGCTCAGCAGTCCCACAGCCCGGCGCACGGCGTCCCACTGCGCCTTGTCGTAAACCAGGTATGGCTGGCAGAACTCCGGACAGTGGAATGCAATCTGAGTCCTGGGGTCGTAAAAATGGATGCGGATGTGTGGCGGGAACTTCTCTACTGTCGTACTGCATGGCCCAACTCTTTCATGTGGCGTGCCTCCTTCTCACGCCCAGGGGAACAGGTTATTTCTTGGGCCGCCTAGCCCAGCGGGCAGCAGCGGCCTTCTTCGCAATCTGCTTCCGCCGTTCGGGACTGAGCTTCTTCGCCCGTAGCTTGCCGCCGAGAGCGCCGAAATACGAGGCGTAGCGGGTAAACTCGCGCCCGACCGGTTCCAGGATGCGGACTATTTCTTCGTCTGTAATGGCCCGGAATCCCTCGTCCGCCCGCGCTTTCACCAGCCTGTACATGCGCCGTTCCTGCTCAAACGCGTCTCTTACACAGATCGGGCAAACCAGAACCAAGTCCGTGTCGGTGTGAACCTCGCATCCTGGCGTTGTCCGTCTACCCACCTCTTGTCCTTGATGTATTTAGGTGCTTGCGTAAGCATACAAGTTGCCTACGCAAGCGACTGCAGTGCAGGAGCACTTCCCCGCCCAGGTTGTGGTCCTCCGTCGAATCGCTCCCTACCGCGGGTTCCGGTCACTGAAATGCGCTTCCGGTTCGCGGGGTTAGAGAATATCTGAATATCTCAAAACCGCGTTAACGTTGTAACACCTACGGTTACGCAGCCACCCCAAAAAATGCCGGTGGTGGGATGCCCTTCGCAAACCGCACGCCCTTCGAGCGGCTTGACGCACTTCGGAAGCAGCTGATGCCCTCCGGAATCTCACCAAAGCAAGATGGGTTGCAAAAGTCGAGTCAAAAAGAGGCTCACACAAAAGCACACGTTTCGTGCTGGTCGGCCACAGGCGGCGCGGGCAAAGTGCTTAACCAATTGGCTGCACATGGCGTCGCGCTGAAGTCGACGACGAGCAGATCGAAGGCGCCGGAGCAGCGTAGTCGAACTGGGGTCCGACCCGCCGACTACAGCTCATTCCCATCTTTGCCCTTGGCCGGCAGTTCTTCCTGCCAACGCGGCCGGCCCGGGAAGATCAATCGCGTGTGCTGCCGATTTTACTTGACTTCCGCTCCGTGGAGAGTATTATCCACGTCCAGATAATTTTATCTATGGTGCTCGAGGGTGAAGATCAAGGGCAAGGAACTGCGAGAAAAGTGGGCTCCGGCCGTCGACTGCATCGCCGACTTGCTGGGGCCGCGGGCCGAGGTTGTACTCCACGACGTAAGCCGGCCGGACCACTCCATCATCATGATCCGCAATGGGCAGGTCACGGGGCGTAGTGTCGGGGCACCGCTGACAGACCTCGGTTTCTATATGCTGCGCGAGTGCGGCCGCAGAATCAACACCCTGGGCGTGTACCGCAGTACGACTCCGGATGGGAAGACATTGAAGTGCAATGCCGCCAATCTGCGCGATGCGCACGGGCGGATCGAGGCCATTCTTTGCATCAACATCGACGTGAGCGGGGACGCAGCGGAAACGCCCGGCAGCAGCAGTTTCGCTGAGCATTACCAGACCAACATTCAGCAGGTCATAGACGGAATTATCCGCGACACGTGCCGCGATGGGGAACATCTCCTCAACGGCGACAAGGCAGGGGTAGTGCGCGCGCTAGATGCGCGGGGCGTTTTTCTGGCGCGCGGAGCGGTGAAGCGAATCAGCGAAGTGCTCGGAATCGCAACTCCTACGATCTACAAGTACCTCCAGCAAGGTCGGAAAACTCAGAAGCCAACGGCTCAAAGCGACGGGGACCCCCGGAAAACCCGCCCTCGCGCGCTCAAGACACACGCTTAGACCCATGTATCGCGGGTAAAGGAGGAAGAGGCATGGAGTTAACGCGTCGCGAAGTCTTGAAAGGCATCGCGGTCGGCGGAGTCAAGGCGGTAGCAGGCGGCCTCGGCGCTTTCACGCTCAATCCGGAAAAGCCGAGGTTTGCCAGCCTGGAGGAAGTCTTTGCGCAAAGCATCATCATTGATGACCTGTCGGGTTTTTCGCCCAAGCCCGAGCAGGCGGATGCGGGCTTCGGGGCTGTGAAGCAGTCGGGGGTCACCATTGTGGGCCCGACCCTTGGCGATGTGGAGCCTGAGAAAGCGTACGAATCCACCGTGTCGGAGCTGGCGAAGACGGCGTCCGCTATAGCGCGGTATCCCGAGCGGATGATGTGGATTCGCAATTTTGCAGACGTGTTGGCGGTAAAGAAGCAGGGGAAACTGGGCATTCTGGCCAACGTCCAGAACAGCGCTTGCATTGGTCATGATCTGAAGAGGCTTGACATCTTCTACGATCTGGGCCTGCGGCAAATGCAACTGACATTCAACTGGCGCAACTGGGTAGGCGACGGTTGTACCGAGCGCACGCAAGCGGGATTGAGCTGGTACGGTTTGGATGTGGTGCATCGCATGAACGAACTGGGCATGATCGTGGATGTGGGGCACACAGGCTACCAGAGCACGCTTGATGCGGTGGAAGCCTCATCGAAGCCCATTGTCTATTCCCACACGAATTGCAAAGCGCTGTGCAACCACCCGAGGAACAAGACGGACGATCAGATTCGGGCTTTGGCCAAGAAAGGCGGGGTGGTAGGCCTCTCCTGTTTTAACTGGTTCGTCAGTGACAAGCCGCAGTCGAACCTGAGCGATCTGCTAGACCACTTCGATCATGTCGCCAAGTTGGTGGGGCCGGATTACATCGGTATCGGGTCCGACTTTTCTCTCGCCGGTTGGGCCGGCCGAACCCCGGACGCGGAATGGGAACGACACAAGAACCTTTATGGCGAGCGCGAGTGGAAGATGCTGAAAGGCCGGTTCCCTCCGTACATCGAAGAGGTCAATGGTCCGCACCGCTATCGCACCATCGCGGAAGGCTTGCAACGCCGGGGCTGGGACGTTAACGACATAGCCAAGGTTCTGGGACTGAATTTTGTGCGCCTATACCAGCAAGTCCTGAAGCCGTAAGAATCACTGACCGCAGCGTTCGCCGCTCCACGGGAGGCAAGTATGTTCAGTCTCAAAGCGCGGCTATTTCTCTTTGTGGTTGTTCTGGGTGTTGCCAACAGCACGCAAGCGCAGCTCACCTCGGGCGCGGTGGTCGGCACTGTGAAGGATCCCAGTGGAGCGGTAGTAAGCGCCGTGCAGGTGACCCTGATCAACACCGCAACCGGCATCAGTTATCAAACGACAAGTTCTGACCAGGGTCTGTTCAGTTTCCCCTTCCTGCCGGTAGGCACGTACCGATTCAGCGCCCATAAGCAGGGATTCAAGACGGCGGAGGGCACTGTTGCCGTCGAATTGAATACGACCCGATCTCTGCCCATTCAGCTCGGACTCGGCCAGGTGAATGAGGTGGTCGAGGTCCACGAAGCCGGGGCCCCCGTGGAGACCACAAGCACGCAGATCACGGACGCCTTCGAACAGCGGCAGGTTGCAGACCTGCCCCTGGCATCGGTGAACGTGAACAATCTTGCCCTGCTGACGCCCAATACCGTGGACATCAACACCACCGGCCTGAACCGTGCGCAAGTGTTACAGAAGGTCAGCAGCCCGGTGGGCGGAGCCATTGCTTCGGTCGGCGGCAGCCGCGCCCGCAACAACAGCTTCATCGTCGATGGGGTGGACAACAACGACCCCCTGCAAACCGGACCACAGGGCACGGTAATCCAAGATGCGGTCCAGCAGTTCAGCGTGGTGAAGAACAATTTCGATGCCGAGTTCGGGCAGTTCTCCGGTGGTCAGTTCACAATCGTTACCAAAGCCGGGACCAATGAGCTTCACGGGAGTGCCTTCTGGTACGGGCAGAACCAGAGGTTCAACGCCACCGATTACGGCACGCAGCTCCTGCTGCGGCAGAGCGCCATCAGTAAGAAACCACGCTACGATTACAACCGCCTCGGGGGCACACTGGGCGGTCCGATTGTACGCAACAAATTGTTCTACTTCGGCGCCTACGAGTTCGAAAACCTTGGGTCCGCCAGCAATACGACAACCGCAGTGTTTCCGACTGCGCAGGGGATGCAGATTCTCTCAACCTTACCCCAAGTGAGCCCTTTCATTCTCAACTTTCTCACTACGAACGGTGCAGTGGCAGGGCAGGCCTTGCCGCCCTCCAGTTGGCCGCTTGTGTTCGGCACCGCCATTCCCGTTGGCCAGGTGAGTCGTACGTTCCCCTCGTTTGCAACAAGCCACCGTTTCCTGATTAGCACGGATTGGAATGCCCGGTCGCAAGATCAGTTCCACTTCCGGTTTAATTTCGACCACGGTCCCCATCAGCTCGTGCCCGGATTTCCCATCGCGGGCCTGGACGCGAATCGCACCATCAGCAACGAATTGTTCTCCTTGCACGAGGTGCACACCTTCAGCAGCACCTTGCTGAATGAGATCCGCCTCTCGTATCACCATCAGATCACGGATGATTCTTTCGTTAGTCAACTAGGAGCCTCCTTGCCCAACATTACCGTGGCCGCCGGGCCGCTCATTGGGCCTTCCGCGGCTGTTCCCGGAGGCTCCTTCAACCACATTTATCAGCTCAACGACAACCTGACTTGGCAGAGCGGACGGCACATCATGAAGTTCGGCAGCGATATTCGCAACAATATCGTCAGTGATCGTGGCCGTCCCGCTCCACGGGGTGATTATCAGTACAGCAGCCTGCAGGAGTTTGTGACCGACTCACCTCCGACGCTGAACGGACAGCGGGGGCTGGGGGCGGCTTCGCTGGCCCTGAATTATTATTCGCTGAACTTCTTTGCCCAGGATCAGTTCAAGATCCGTCCCCGCTTGACGCTGTATGTTGGAGTGCGGTATGAGTTCAACTCCCTACTGCGGGATCTGGCGGCGCAGGCAGGCGAGTCCATCGCCGATGTGCCTGGGGTGATCGAATTCCGCAAGCCTAGCGTCGAGAAGAACAACTGGGCCCCCCGAGTGGGCTTCGCATGGGACGTATTCGGCGATGGCCGGACAGCGCTGCGGGGCGGGTACGGGATTGCCTACGCGCCCATCTTCGGCGCTTTTGTCGGGGGCGGCCTGCTTCCTTCCACGCTACAACAGGTGTTTTTTTCCTCCTGCCTGCCCAACTGCCCCATCCCCATCCCCTCGTCGCGGTTCCTGGAGCAGGGGGGCATTCCCAACATCCTGGCACCCATGAATACACCGTCCCAGGCGCGTGCTGCCATTGCCACCTACGTGCCCGACATGAAGCGACCCTATCTCCAGACGGCGACGTTGAGCGTGGAACGACAGCTGAGGCGCAACTGGACGGTTACGGCGCGATACTTGCACACGAAAGGGACGCATTTGAGCGTGCAAGCGCGTCTGAATGCACCTGTTGTGCCGCCTGCAAGCGCATTCCTGCCGACGTACTTCAGTGCCTCGGAAGTGCCAAACCCGGCGACCCTGGACACGATGCCGACGCTCAATCAGTTCCAGGCACTGATCACCCCGCCCCTGGCACAATACGGATTCAGGGGACTGCTAACCACACATTTGCCGATCGGCAGCTCCACCTACGACGCAGGGTCCATCGATGTCACGCGACGGTTCAGTTCCGGGTTTCAGTTCGCCGCCAATTACACCTGGAGCAAGTTCATAGATGTGAGCACAAACGAGTTCTTCAACAGTTTCATCAACCCTCGCCGGCCCCAGGATTTTCGTAACCTGCAGGCCGAGCGTAGCGTATCGGTTCTCGACGTACCGCAGCGCTTTGTCGCGGAGTTCGTATGGGATGTGCCGTGGCTGCGCAAAGCATCTGGAGCTGCGGGTCTACTTGGCGGTTGGACACTCTCGGGGACTTACACAGCTTCCTCGGGTCAGCCGTTCACGGCATTGAGCTTGGCCAACTCCGTCGGCAACGGAGACCGGCAAGTGCAGCGGACGGTGTTTAACCCCAACGCCAGCAGCAATACCGGCACGACAGTAACGCCGGTTACGAATTCCTCCGGCAGGGTGGTGGCGTACCTGGCGAAGAACTCGAGCGCACGTTATGTCCAGGCTCAGACCGGTTCCTATCCCACTGCTGGCCGGAACAGCTTGCGTGCGCCGGGCATCAGCAACGCGGATTTCATGGTGGCCAAGAATTTCTTGTTTGGCGGTGAGCGCAGACTCCAGTTCGGGGCGCAGTTCTTCAACATGTTCAACCATCCGCAATTCACTGCCGCAAACCTGCTCGCCGTAGATCCAGGATTGGGCTTGAACTACGCATTCGTCGGCAGCCCCAGCTTCAACGATCCGCGAGCCTCTGGGGGGACGGGCGGAGCACGACTGGTACAGTTCACGGCGAAGGTGGTCTTCTGAGACGGCAAGCCATGCTGCCGGTGGCACTCGCTGCTTGTCTCGCGCTGTCCGGACTGGCCGCAGCCGACAACGAGCTCCGCCAGACGCACGGGGAGCGAAAGGCATCGCCCGCCCTCACCCGGGGAATCTATTCTCGTGAGGAAGCGGTGTGGCATTCGGTATTGCAACGGAACATGAAAGCGTTTCGCGAACTGGTTGCAGTCGATGCCCGCATGGTGTTTCCCTCCGGCGTGGTCACTCGCCAGCAGTACATCGACTCGACCGATCAGCGCCAGATCCGAAGCTACAAGATATCCGACTTTGAAGTGTTCCAGCCCTCCGCCAATGTGGTGATAGCCACCTACAGAGCCACGCTTAGCGGGATTTTCCGGGGGCGGTTGATTTCGCCAACCACAGTCCGTGAAGGTACGGTGTGGGTGAAGCGCAAGGGAAAATGGGTCGCGGTCTGGAATCAGGAGACCGCGGTGGAATGAATTTGACCAGACATACGGGCACTTCTTCCCCCCAGCGTCCCCATGCCTGCTCGGCTCGTCAGAGTAGTTTGTGAGACAGATCGAGCGCCGGCTTCGGCTGCCACAGCGCACCGTCTCCAAGCATTTGCGGGTGCGGCACGAGGCGGGTGTTCGTCGCCTCTGCGCGCATTCAGCGGTCTGGTAGTCCTGCTTATTTCGGGCGCCTTTCTTCAAGCCTCATGACCGTCTGAAAGTCGTTTGCGACGTCGTCCTCGGCCAAGGCGAAGTGGCCATCTCTGCCCGTCACTTGCTCGATCGTCCAGGACCCGGCCAAGCTGCGTCGCCTCATCGCCGATCTCATTGACAAAGAGCAATGGATGACACTCGACGCGGACGTGAAAGGAGATGCCTACGAGGGATTGCTGCAAAAGAACGCGGAGGACGTGAAAGGCGGCGCAGGACAGTACTTTACGCCGCGCCCGTTGATCCGCAGACAGTCCAAGCTCGCGCCCTGCTCAACCAGGACGAACTGACCGAAGCGCCCGCAAAGGCCGCCGCCCTTGGTGGGTCCCATCGCCGGCGAGGACTGGCAACCCTGGCGAGTGATGTGAGAATCTGAAGTCGCAGCATCAGGAGCGATCCAACCTAGCCGTTGGGTCCGGCAACCGGGTTGGGAGAAGCCACGGTGCCTGAGCAGTGGCGATCGTCCACCGCTCGATGTGCGGGAGGGATCCCGAATGCAAGGTCTCCGCGCAAGACGCCGCCTGATGCAGGGCGGCTTTTGTTTTGTGGCTCCTGGTGCACATCCCGAAAAGGAGTGCATCCATGAACGCGACGAAGTCTACCCTCAGTCGACTGACCACGAGAGTTTCGCCGATTTTTCTGAGTTTCCGCCAGTCCGTGAGGTCGCTTGCGGGTCGAAGCGGAACAAATCCACCTGAAGCAATTCCATCTGACGAGAGCCACAAGAGCCAAGCAACACCTGCTCTTTACCGCCAAGGCGACGTGCTGCTGCGCCAGATCGCTTCCATTCCGCGCCAGGCACAGAAACGTAACAACGGCGTGCTGGTGGAAGGCGAAGTTTCCGGCCACGCCCATCGCGTGGAGGATGCGACCAGAGCCGAAGTGTGGGAAGTCGGAGACGGGCTTTACCTCCGCGTCGGCAAGAATGGCGTGCGCATCGTGCATGAAGAGCACGTGCCCATCACCTTGCCGGCGGGCGACTATGAAGTCATCCGGCAGCGCGAGTACACACCGCCTCCGAGAAAGGTCGTCACGCAGGAGGTTAGCCCGAATCTGTCTCGCACCCGGTATGTCCGCGACTAAGCATGGCTGGTCTGGAGATTGACCACATCATCGAGCGTCTCAAGTGCTGGCCCGGGGCGGCGGATCATTCCGCGGTGGAAGCCGCCCTGGGCAGGCACTTCGAGGCTCTGCATCTGGCCCCTCCGGAGATCCGCTGGGTGAGAGACGCCGAGGAGGGGTATCTCGTCGCTGCTTCGGCCGCCAGCTCGCTATGGAGGCGCCTGCGGAGGAAGATCTGGGAGATGCCTGCGCCGCCTGCTCCACCTGCGCGCAAGACGCGATGGAGCGTGTTCGCTCTGACCAGGTTGTCTTTGCGGAGCAGGGAGCAAGTGCAGAATTTGCCGGACACCGCGGAAGGCACCGCACCGGCCACCTCTTTTTCTGCCTTGGACTGGCACCTGGCCATGTCCGCCGTTTGGGAGGAGAGCGGTATCCTTGCCGATCTGCCCAGGCTGGCCGCTATCTACTCTGCCGCCTTCGCCGCTGCCTGGACCAGAGCTGAAGGCGCGGCTTGGACAGCGGCAAAATCCGCCGTGCGATCACGCCTGAGCGAATCTCGAAGACATCATGGCATGGCTGTGAAGTTCTTCGAGCCAGGCCCGGCTGCCCGCTGTGCCGCGGAACTTGCTGCGTGGGTGCCGGCGATCACTGCCGCTGCTCCGCGAATCCGCGCCAAACTCGAGCCGGTGTGGCTGCCGTTTTTGGAAGCCTACCAGGCGGGACTGTGGATGTTCTGGGTCGTGGACAACGCCATCATCAGCTGCCCACGCCCGATTCTTCGAACTGTCAACAATCGGTTGCACGCGGAATTTCACCCTGCGGTTTCCTGGCCGGGCGGTGCGCAGTACTGGTTCTGGCACGGGTTTCAGGCGACGGAGGAGCTCATCCGGGAGCGGCCACAGGAGCTGCTTCCCCACATCCTCGACCAGCTTGATTTCCAGCTTCGTAGAACTGTCCGGGATCGCCAAGCCACGCTCCGCCGAATTCTGCGCGAGCCCGACTCTGAGACTCGCCGGATTCTTATTGAAACCTACGGCTGGGAGCAATTTCTTCGCGACAGCGGCGCGCGCGTGATCGACCGCGACGGCGACAACGAACTGCTCGCCTTCCGCAATGTTCGTATAGCTGGTGAGCCGCTGGTGCTGCTGAAGGTCCGCTGCCCATCAACTGCCACCGTGTACACCTTGCGTGTCCCACCGACAATCAGACGCGCCCGCGCCGCCGTGGCCTGGACGTTTGGAATGAATGAACAAGACTACCGAGTGGTGCAGGAGAGCTGACAAAAGCAAAACTCTTGATCTCGGCACTGAGAGAAATCGCCATCCTGTCCAGGACCTTCTGTCCCCGTCGGTCCGGCTCGCGCAAATCCGGCTATATCCGATCTTCGTAAGACCTACGGCAGGCAGTTCTTCCCGCCAGTCCATCCGACCGTAGCACCCGCAAACCGGGCGGCCCTCGATGAGGCTTCCGTGCGGCCCGCACGGATAGTGCCAACGCTCTCCGCCAGCGTGACCTCTGCCGGCGAAGCGCTCGCGAGTTGCGCTCCCAGAGGAATGCCCTGGCCATCGACCCGTACCATGAGCTTTGTCCCTTCCCACGCTTGGTTTTACCCACTCCGTCGCCCCTTTTTTCGCGGCCACGAAGCTGCCGTCGAGGAAGGTTTCGTCCCACTGCAGCAGTTCGTGGTGGTTGAGGGGGGCCAGCAGTTGCTGCAAGGCTTCCACCCAGATGCCGTCGTCTTCCCACTGCCGGAGCCGCCGCCAGCAGGTCGGGCCGTTGGGGTACGACGGCGGCAGGTCGCGCCAGCGGGCGCCGGTCCGGAGCACCCAGAGGATACCTTCCACACAGGCGCGGTTCGAGGCCCAGGGGCGCCCGCGGCCGTCTCGTCGTCGCCTAGGTTGCGGGAAAAAATGCTCGATCAGTTCCCACTGCCGGTCAGTGAGCCGCATGGCCAGAGCTTCGCCCATTGCGGCTCTGACGCGTAAGTGCCTGATTCGAGTCAGAATCTATTTATGAAACCAGCTGGCTCTGTTGACATCCTGAGGCTCAGAAGTCATGCCGCAGGCGGTAAAGGTTGTAAGTCAATCCGAGCAACAGGGCTTGACGGCGTTGCGTAAGCAAGCAGCGGCCCGGGGCGCGGCATGACAGTTTGCGTTTGGCCA
>DASRFR010000010.1:0-23073 GCA_035651455.1 Terriglobales bacterium | reverse complement strand
TTTATCGCATACCAAAGTTTTTCCGCTGGCCCTGTGAACTTTTTAAGCTTCGCGTATACCATTGCAATCCGGTTTCCGAAGAACTCTTCCGCCTGCTGCGCTGTCTGCAATGCTTGATTCGCAGCCGCCGATGCCAAATTAAAAGTTACCTCCTGAAACGCCACATGATAGGGACTTTCGAGTTTCTTGCGCTGTTCTTCGCTGAGTCCATTGAAATCTCTAAGGCTCACTGATGCTGATGCGGGAATGACATTGATACTCTTCACCACATCCAGAAATAGATCGAGAACCCGCTTTCTTTCGCCAAAAGAATGCCAGCGCTTATCTGAGAACTTCTCCTTGTGGTGAACAAAGTCCACCATGTGAAATGGATTAGGAACTGCTTCCGACTTTTGCAATTCCCGCCATTGCTTGGAGAGAGTAATCCATTCATCTGACCATGCGAGTAGTCCGCTAATGCCCATGAAGTGCTTGTTCGGGTCTTTAGGATGCCCGAACTCGTCGCAATACGAGCCAAAACCTCTCACCATGAAAAACAACTTTCTTCTGCCCAAACAAAGAGCGGAAAACAAAGTTTCAAGGTTTCCACCTTGGGGCAATTGTTCCGAGAACAATCATTTCCTTCCCCGGAATAATTGATTCCATGCTCCCCCACCGTATAGCCCTAAAGTGGATGAGTCAAGTCAATTATTGCCCAAGTTAGGCCTGTTTCGCCCATGTTTTCCACCGTGCATCGATTCTCACAAATCAATCGAGTGGCGCGGACGCTCTTGTGCGCGCTTGTCTTCTGCTACAACAGCGGTCGGCGGAAATTCGTTTGGCAGTGAAAGGAATTGATAATGGAAGGAAGTTGACAATGATGTTAGACCAAGGGGTGAGCTGGATACCGCCCACCCCTGGGACCAGCAGTGTCTGGGGGAGAAAACTCACGCTGGTCAATCTCGATTCGCGCGAATGTAAGCGCTTCGAAATTCGCTACAAGTCTACCGCAAAATTCAGCGGAAGATTGATGGCCGTCGTTAAGTCTATTCCAGCTCCGTTTGTTTGCTTCTCTTGGCGGCCTCTGGCCCAGTGCTGACGTTTCGCTTTTGGCCCTTGGCGCCCATGCCAGTTTCGCGCTCGATCGCATGGTAACCAATTTCGCCAAAACTCACTAGTGCATGCCCCATGTGCGGTGCATGTAATCCGTCTACAATCTTCAACTTAGGAGTGCCCGAATTCCACCGCAACAAATCCCGAGTAGCCGTGTTCCATTTCAATGACAGCGGCAGTAGCCGCAGAGCAAAAATCAATTCGAATTTCAGGAGACGATGTCATGAAGCACGAAACCAGAATGCTGATGCTGAGCGCGGCCCTCGCGGCGTTCATGCTGCCTGCGGCGGCCCAGACTTCCACCCCCGATCCGGCACAGCCCCCCGTACAACAGAACAAGATGAAACCTGGACAGCGGGCGGAAAACCAGCAGGATCGAATTTCCCGCGGCATCGCCGATGGCGAGTTGACCCCGGGCGAGGCCAGCAAGCTTGAAAGCGACGAAGCTAAGATTAACCGTGAAGCCGCGCGCATGAAGGCGGCCAATGGTGGCAAGCTGAGCGCCGCCGATCGCGAGAAGCTGCAAAGGCAGCAGAACTACATGTCGCACCAGATTTACAAGGACGCGCACAACAACCGTACCGTCAGCCAGGATCCCAAGAGCGAAGTGGGTAAGCGTATGGATCGTCAGCAGGACCGCATCGCTCAGGGCGTAAACAGCGGCCAATTGACTGCCGGCGAAGCTTCGAGATTGGAAAAAGAAGACGCAGCCATCGGCCGCGAAGTCCAGCGGGATCGTGCCGCCAACGGTGGCACCCTGACCCCTGCGGAGCGCCAGAAAGTAAATCGGCAGGAAAATCACGTGTCCAAGCAGATCTATGGCGCCAAGCACAATAACCGTCGCACTTCCCGATAACACACTCTTATCGTCTGTTGTGTCAGGACTAGAGTAAGCAGAAACGCCTCCGGCAACGGAGGCGTTCTTGCTTTTTGTACCCACCTCTGTTGCCGGCTGGAACCGATCGACCTGCAATCCGCACTCTTTCCCTCTGCTCTTCTGAAAAATCGAAACGTTCCCGCCTTCACGCTCATCTGCCAAAAGGAATAAGTCATTCATTCCGATGGAGGCCTACTATGATTGCTCGCTGCTGGCGCGGCGAAACTCGCAATTCTGATTCCGAAGCCTACTTCGAGTACCTGCAGGAGACTGGCGTCAAACAATGCAAATCGATCCCCGGTAATCGCGGCGTTTGGCTCCTCCGCCGTCTCAACCAGGACGCGGCCGAATTCTGGTTCATCTCTCTTTGGGATTCGTATGAATCTATCAAGGCGTTCGCCGGGCCCGATTATGAGAAGGCGGTGTACTATCCGGAAGACAAGCGCTTCCTGCTGAGCCTCGATCCGCACGTCACCCACTATGAAGTGCTGAACGCCGTCACCCAATGACCGCAGAGCCAATGGACTATGCCCCACCCGCCGAGGAATTGCTGCGCACTGTAGTCTGGCGAAACCTGTTTCTGAATGGCACAGAGCTTTGCCACCTGTCGCGAATCTCTGACGGCTGGCTCCTGAAGGGAACTGTGGTCGGTGCTGTCGACGAGCATCATCCCTTGCACGCGGACTACGCCGTATACTGCGACAGCCAATGGCGCACGCGCCGCGTCGAGGTGAACCGAACGATTGCCGCTAACTCTCAGAGCCTGCGCCTTTCCGTCGGAAGTGACGGCGTTTGGCGGAGCCCCGATGGGGAACTGCCTGACGTGAAAGACTGTGTTGACATCGATCTGGGCTTGACTCCCGCCACGAACACGTTACCCATCCGGCGCCTAAATTTGTCCATCGGACAGACAGTTTCTGTAACCGCCGCGTGGGCAAAGTTTCCCGAGCTTCAGATCCGACCCCTGCCGCAGACATACACGCGCATTGCGGCCAACCGCTATCGCTACGAAAGCGCTACCGGCTTTTCCGCGGAAATTGTGGTCGACGATGTTGCCCTCGTGGCCCTTTATCCGCAGGGCTGGGAACGCATCGCTAGCGCGTGAGCCCACGGCTATAACTCATTCCAGCTTCTAACTTGAAGAAAATCAGGCACATTCTTTTCTTGACAGCATTGCAGATTGCGATATTATTATCGCGATTTGTGATATATGACGCTGGGCGAGAAAATTCGCTACCTTCGCGAAGTCGAAGGCTCTCTCCGCGGGCTGGGCCGCCCCCTGACCCAGCAGGAAGTTGTGCGCGAGGTCAAGCGCGAAACCAGGAAGTCCATTAGCCAGTCGTATCTCTCGCAGATCGAAAATGGCTCGCGCCCGCACATGACCCAGGACACGCGTACCTTGCTGGCGCAGTTCTTCAAGGTTCACCCCGGCTTCTTGGTCGATGATCCGGCCGGCTATCACACCGAACTCGCGTCCGACCTGCGCACCACGGAAGGCAAACTCGACGTGTGGCTGCTGCAGGGTTCTGAGCGGTTTGCCAGCGATCCTGAGGTCAGCGAAGTCATGATCAAGGTCGCTCGTGAAAAAGATACTAGGCGCTGCTTTCTGCTCCTTGGAGCCATTCTCGACACTCCGGGACTTGCCGACCGGTTACTGGATGCTCTTAAGCCAGACGCGCCGCGTCAGGGTGCTGCAACGCAATCCCGTGATTCCGATCCGCTGAAAGGAGGGTGTACGCGATGACCTGGGCAGATTTTTACCTGGTCTGTTTTGTCGCTGGCTTTTTTTTCAGTTTCTTTTCGTTCATCGCCGGCGGCATGCGCTGGCACCTGCATCTCCCGCATGTTCCACACGGTGTCGGCCATGCCCCGGCAGCTCACGGCGGAGGCGCGCCGCATCCCTCCCCTGGCGGTCTCGCCAAAGCAGGGTCGCGGGTCACGGCTCACTCGGGCCAGGTCTCGCCGTTCAATTTCGTGACGTTCACCGCATTTCTCGCGTGGTTTGGAGGGATCGGCTTCCTGCTTACGCGGTTTTCTCGCGTCTGGTTTGTGATGGGCTTGGGTATTGCCTTGGTGAGTGGACTGGGCGGCGCGACCATTATTTATCTCTTCATCAGCAGGGTGCTGACTTCGCAGGAAGAGAACATGGATCCGGCCGACTACGACATGATTGGCGTGTTGGGAAAAATCTGCAGCTCCGTAGGCGAGGGCGGAACGGGTGAGTTGATCTACTCGCAAGCCGGTACCCGCAGGGTTTGCGGCGTGCGTGCCGAAAATGGCGCGGCGATTCCCAAGGACAGCGAAGTCGTGGTCACTCGCTATGAGCGTGGCATCGCATATGTGCGCTTGTGGGAAGAGATGGCGGCCGAGGCAGGCGAGAGCCAGTCGGCTTCTGGGCCCGTGTTATAGGCCGCATAAGGCACCGTATGAATCGCAGACTACATTCCGCGTTGACCGTTTCCATGTGGCTGGCATGCCCCGCAATTGTCGTGCGCTATCGCCAGGTCTGGGACCAGTTGCCGGAGCGGGTGGCGACCAAGTTCAACTCGGCGGGACACGCCACCGGTTGGATGACGCGCCAGCAATCACTGAACTTCAACCTGGAGCTGATTGCGATCATGCTCGCGGTCTTCGCCATCGTGCTCTTGGTTCTGCGGGTGCGGAATGCGCCGTCCTGGCTGCAGTGGGCGCTCCTCGCGGCCTTTTGGGCGCAACTAGGCGTGATGCTCTTCATCTTCGAGTCAGTGCTCGATTACAGCCTTTATGGCAAGCCGGTGTATACCGGCCCGGCAATTTTTGCCGGGCCCGGCGCGATTGTGCTGCTGGTGCTGCTTTTCGCTCGCCAGCGGCGCGCTCCGGGACTGAATCTCCGGGAAACGGCTGCGCGTTCATGACCGTCTGATCGATCTTTGTATTTGGAGGAGGCGATATGTTCGGCATAGCAATGGAAATTTGGATCATGGTGGGACTGCTGATCCTCGTGCTCATGTTCCTCATGAGCATGCTGGCTCGGCTCTACCGCAAGGCGGGACCCCATGAAGCGCTGGTTGTTTATGGTTTTCGCGGCACCCGTGTGGTGAAGGGGCATGGCACGGTTATTTTCCCCATGATCGAGAACTGCCGCGAGCTCTCGCTCGAGCTCATGTCCTTCGATGTGGCCCCGCAACAAGACCTCTACACCAAGCAGGGCGTCGCGGTTACGGTCGAGGCCGTCGCGCAAATCAAGGTGAAATCCGACACCGAGTCAATCCTGACTGCGTCCGAGCAGTTTCTCACCAAGACGCCGGAGCAGCGCGAAGGCCTGATCCGCCTGGTCATGGAAGGACATTTGCGCGGCATCATCGGCCAGTTAACCGTAGAAGAAATCGTCAAACAGCCGGAGATGGTTTCCGACCGCATGCGCTCTACTTGCGCGGACGACATGAACAAGATGGGCTTGGAAGTCATCTCTTTCACCATCAAGGAAGTTCGCGACAAGAACGAATACATCACGAACATGGGCCGTCCCGATGTGGCGCGCATCAAGCGCGATGCTGATGTGGCCGCCGCCGAAGCCGATCGTGACACCGCCATCAAGCGTGCGCTCGCATCTCGTGAGTCTGCGGTCGCCAAGGCACAGGCAGACCAGGAGCGCGTGCTTGCCGAAACCCTTTCCCAAGCCAAGCAGGCCGAGGCGCAGCGCGACCTGGAAGTAAAGAAGGCGCAATACCAGGAGCTCATGAAGAAGCAGCAGGCCCAGGCCGATAAGGCTTATGACATCCAGGCCAACATCATGCAGCAGCAGGTCATCGCCGAAAGCGTCAAGGTGCAGCAGGTCGAGAAGGAACAGCAGGTCAAGGTGCAGGAAGCCGAGATCGCCCGGCGCGAGAAAGAGTTGATCGCAACCGTACTGAAGCAGGCTGAGATCGAGCGTCAGCGCATCGAGACCCTCGCCGCCGCCGAGAAGCAGCGCCTGATGGTCGAAGCCGAAGGCCAGGCCTCCGCGATTCGCGCGCAGGGCGAAGCCGAAGCCGAGATCATCTTCAAGAAGGGCGACGCGGAAGCCCGCGCCATGAACGTGAAAGCCGAGGCCTTCCAGGAGTACAACCAGGCCGCGGTCATCGACAAGCTGCTCACCGGTTTGCCGGAAGTAGTGAAAGCTTTGGCGAGCCCGCTGGCCAATGTCGACAAGATCACGGTGGTCTCGACGGGCAATGGCGACGGCGCCGGTATGAGCAAGATTACCGGCGACATTACGAAGATCGCTGCCCAGGTGCCCGCGCTGTTCGAGACGCTCTCCGGGATGAGCATGAACGAGCTCCTCTCCAAGGTGCGCCTGATCGGCGACAAGGCCCCAAGGCCGGATGCGCTTCCGCCATCGAGCAATGCAGCGGGAGCAGGGAAGTAGCACCGCCTGGTCAGGGCGGGTCTTTCTTGCGGATGTTTGACCCGCCTCTGGCCGGGCATGGCTCGGAAGCCTTCGGAGGATCTATGACGCACGACGACAGAGAGCACGCGCGATCGCTGGGCGTGGCGGTCGCGCTGGGTGCGGCAATGGGCGCGGCTGGCGGCGCTGTCACCGGACACGTTGGAGTCTGGGTCGCCGCCGGCATTCTCGCCTACCTCGCGATCACATTTTTCTCCGGTTCTTGGAAACGAGACCGGACCTGAAACCGAATTCGGATTGGCTAACACCCGATGAGGGCTGATAGCGAATCCAGGCAGCAGGCACTTGAAAGGAGTTTCCCATGGCACTACTCGAGCGCGTTTCTACTCTCGTCCGGGCCAATCTTAATGATTTGATCGATAAGGCCGAGGACCCGGAAAAAATGATCAAGCAGGTCATCCTCGACATGCAGAACCAGCTTTTGCAGGTCAAGACGCAGGTCGCGATCGCCATCGCCGATCAGCACCTGCTGGAAAAGAAGAAAAAGGAAAACGAGGACAAGGTGGCGGAATGGATGCGCAAGGCCGAGCTCGCCGTCGACAAGAAGCAGGACGACCTGGCTCGCGCCGCTCTACAGCGCACTGAGAGCTATCGCGAACTCTGTGCCAACTTCGAGCAGCAGGTGATCGATCAGAAAGCGCAGGTCGAGAATCTCAAATCGGCTCTCCGCAAGCTGGAACAGAAGCTCGCGGAAGCGCAAGCCAAGGCCGATCTGCTGGTGGCACAGCAGCGCCGTGCCCGCGCCTTGGGGAAGGCAACGGATGCGCGCGTGGCGATGACAGACAGCGCCAACGGTGGTGCTTTCGACCGCATGAAGCGTAAGGTGGCGCACGCTGAGGCTGTCAGCGAGGCCAAGGTCGAGCTCGCCGCCCACGCCGAGGATGTGGAAGAGCGCCTCGCCGCCCTGGAAAAAGAAGATCGTATCGAGCAGTTGCTCTCGCATCTCAAAAGCAAGCGGGGCGCGGTATCTTAGATAATGCGGCTATGGTGAGGTTCACACGGCGGCCTGGGGTTCCGCTCCGGGCTGGCGCATGCGCCTGATCCCGCCAAAATCGACTATGCAGAAGATATTTCACTTCGACGCACCGCCCGGCGCCTATGTTGCGGAGGCCGCCGTCCTCTGTTGCTTCGACTCGCGCATCCGGCAGACGGTTAACAAGTTTCTTCGCCGCGAGCAAGTCTCCTACCCGGACATGATCGTGGTCGCCGGCGGCGCCAAAACCATGGCCTCTCCGCGCAATGACTTCGAGCGCGACTTCATCCTCGAGCAGGTTCGCATGTCCGCCTTGCTGCATAAGACCAAGCGTCTTATCCTCACCAGCCATTCCGATTGTGCTACCTACGGCGGTTTGGCGGCTTTTCGCGGAGATCGCGAGGTCGAGAAGCAGCATCACCGCAACGAGTTGTTGCGGGCTGCCGAACTGGTGAGCAGCCGCTTTCCTGAGCTGCAGGTGGATTGCTATTTCATCGATTTTGAAGGAGTGTGGCAGGTGCATACCAGTGCCGCCGCGCAACAATCCGGTGTGGACAAAAGCGCGTGATCCGGCACGTGATGCACGAAGAGGTCGAGTGACGCGACGCATCGTTTTGGCTGCGTTGTTGTGCCTGGCAGGCTTTTCTGCCCACGCCCAGAACATCGTCGGCGATTGGCAGGGCACATTGCATGCCGGCGGAGCCGACCTCCGCCTTGTCCTGCACATCACCAGGACCACTGACGGAACCCTGCAGGCCACGCTCGACAGTCTGGACCAGGGCGCAACCGCCATCCCGGTGAGTTCAGTCACCTTAAAAGCTAACAATTTCAGCCTCGACATCGACGCCGTTCACGGTACCTTTACCGGCAAAATCAATGCCGATGCCAGCCAGATCGACGGCACTTGGTCGCAAGGGCAACCGCTGCCGCTCACCTTCCATCGCGGTATTAGCGCCTCCACCGCTGAGCACAAAACCGCGAAGCCCTCGGATATCGACGGCGATTGGTGGGGAACTCTCGACACAGGTCCGATCAAGCTGCGGCTGATTTTGCACATCACCAATACCATTGACGGTCTCATCGTCACTCTCGATAGCCCCGACCAGAACATGAAAGGTTTGCCCGCATCTTCTGCCGCCCGCAACGGACTGTTGCTAAAAGTCGAATTTCAGGGCATCGGCGGCGTTCTCGACGCAAACATCAGCCGTGACCTCACGGTTATGGACGGCACCTGGACACAGGGCCGCACCTTTCCTTTGTCACTGAAGCGGGCCCGGAGCGCGGCGGATTACGAGCGCCGTCATCCGCAGAATCCCATTAAGCCCTATCCTTACCGCGAAGAAGACGTCCAATACCGGAACAAAGCCGCGCCTGGCGTGACCTTGGCGGCGACGCTCACCATTCCTCAGGGCAACGGTCCGTTCCCCGCCGTGCTGCTTCTTACCGGATCAGGCCCCCAGGACCGCGACGAATCCATTCTCGGTCACAAGCCGTTTCTCGTTCTGTCCGACTATCTGACCCGCAGGGGAATAGCGGTGTTGCGTGCCGACGACCGCGGTTTCGGCAAGTCCACCGGCAGCTTCGCCCTGGCCACCACGGCCGATCTCGCTACAGATGCTGAAGCGGGTATCGCCTTTTTGAAGAGTCACGCGGAAATTGATCCCCACAAAATTGGCCTGATCGGACATAGCGAAGGCGCGATCATCGCCGCTATGGTGGCCGCCCGCAATCGCGACGTAGCTTTCATTGTCATGTTGGCCGGTTCTGGCGTTCGCGGCGATCAGGTACTCGTTGAGCAGCATCGCCTGTTGGCCGAGGCGCACGGCGCGACTCCCGAAGAAGCGGAGCGAGATGCGGCCGAGGAACGGCAACTGCTCACTCTCGTGGAAACAGAAAAAGATGACGCCACCCTGGAAAAAACTTTGCGCGAAAGGTTATCCGGTCAGATCCCCCCGGCTCAGGTGGGCGTAGCCGTCAATCAACTCACCTCGCCCTGGATGCGGTTTTTCCTCACCTATGATCCCGCGGCTGCTCTGAGAAAAATTACTTGCCCTGTGCTCGCGCTCAATGGCGAAAAGGACAGGCAAGTCCCTCCTCAGCAGAATCTCCCGCCCATCCGTAAAGCCCTCGCTGAAGCCGGAAACAAGAATTATGAAGTCGATGAACTCTCCGGCCTCAACCATCTTTTCCAGACCGCGGTCACGGGAACGCCCAACGAATACGCGGAAATAGAAGAAACGATTTCGCCGGCTGCCCTCGAAAAAATCTCCACTTGGATCCAGAAGCAGACTGCCGTCTTGAAATAAGCCGGATTTTCTCGCTATTAACACGATTTAATACTGGGCATTCGGCATAGCTCAGATTTACAATTCGCGCCGTAGGAGGTCATTCAACATGCTGCGTCGTTTGTCGCTGCTTCTTATACCTCTTCTTTTTGGCGCGCCCTTGGCCCAACCTCAAACCAGGCTCTCCGCGAAGTGGGAAGAGCTTACCGCCGCCGATTTTCGCTCTGCTGTGCATCAGGCCCAGGGCACATGCCTCTTGCCCTTCGGCATCATCGAGAAGCACGGTCCCCACCTGCCCCTGGGCACAGACTTGCTCGACGTGCGCTACGCCACTGAGCATGCAGTGGAACAGGAGTATGCCGTCATTTTTCCCGCCTACTACTTCGGTCAGATTTCCGAAGCCCGGCACGAGCCCGGCACCGTTTCCTATCCGGCGCAAATGCAAATGGAGTTGCTGCAGGAGACCACCGACGAGATGGCTCGCAATGGCTGCAAGAAAGTGCTGATCGTCAATGGCCACGGAGGCAACGAGCACTTGCTACCGTACTTTGCCCAGACCCAGCTTGATAAGCCGCATGACTATGTCGTCTATGTGCTCGGACTGGTTGAACCTCCCCCGGGTGGGCCGCCGGAGAAGAGCAAAGTGATCAACTATCATGCCGGTGAAAGTGAGACTTCCGAGATGCTGATTGCGCGACCCGACCTGGTTCATCTGGATCGGGCCACCTCTGAGTCTGGCGCCGACCAGCATCGCGTCAACCTGCCCGACAACGTCTACACCGCCATCTGGTGGTATGCGCGGTTTCCTCTGCACTACTCAGGCGAGGGCGCAATGGCCGCGCGTGAATTGGGCCAGTACCGCATGGACTCCTGGGTTAAAGGCATCGTGACCGCCATCAAGTCTGTTAAGTCTGATCAGGAAAGTCTCAAGCTGCAAAATGAGTTCGTCGAGAAGAGCAAGCACCCGATGGATACCGAGCACTGAGGTCGCGGTCGCCCTCACAGAGAATGCGGGCTCAAAAGTAAAAGGGCACACGGTTATGTGCCCTTCTTCAGTTTTTCTTCTCGGTCCCAGTTAGAACCGGACAATCATGACTCGAGCAGTCCTGGGGAGGGCTGTCCTATCGCCTCACATCAATTTCATTCACAACTTGCGAAACGTTTGGCACGCTGGCCGCTACCTGCTGTGCCTGCTGCCGCTCCTGCGGGTTCGACACCGTTCCTTTCAGGGTCAGGACGCCATTCTTCGCGCTGTACCGTATGTGATCTTTGTCCAACCCATTGGAAATCAGCGCTGCTTTGTAGTTCTTTTCGATCGCACCGTCCACGTTTGATTCGATGCTGCGCGCTTTCGACTCCACCCCAACCGGTTCTACACTGATTTCATTCGCGATGATCCGGTCGGGTGCCGCTGATTTCGCTACCTCGCCTGCTTTCTGTCGCGCATCCTCGCTGTGCAGTTTGCCGCCCAGCGTAATCGTGTTTTTTCCCGCATCTTCGCTGACCGTAACGTCCTTCAAGTCGGCCTGTTCCAGCGCCTTCTTGACGTCGTCTCGATAGGAGACCGACTCCGGATTATTGGAGTTCACTTTTCCATTGTTATTCCTGTTATCCGCTGTGCGCGGATTCGAGGAGCAAGCGACGCAAATCCACAGAATCGGAATCAGAGTGAACGCTGACATCTTAGACTTCATCATGTCCTCCAAAAGCGAGCCCGCGGCGCATTGGCTCTTTTCAAAGTTACTCACACCCTCGCTCACCTGAGCGCGGTCTTTACAACCATCGATCCCGCGAAAAACTTCTACTGCGGAGCAGTCTTATCTTCGACCTTGTTTGCGCCTTGTTTTGTCTTGTGGGCAACTTTGTGAGTTCCCTTTTTCGTGGTGCTCTTTACCGCGTGTCCCGACTTCTTAGCCGCATTCTTGGTGCCCCGCCCCGTATCTTTGGCGGCATCTTTCGTGTCTTGCCCTGCCGCCTTCATATTGTCTTTCACCCCGTTGTCGGACTGGGGCATCGCCAGGCCCAGGCCGGTTAGCCCCATCGCGATCGCAAGTACTGCGACCTTGTTCACAATCAAACGCATAGGTCTCCTTTTAAACTGCTGCTCAACTTAAACTGCTGTTCGACGGCCGGTCAGCAGGTTCACCACCAGCACGATGACCGCAATCACCAGCAGCAGATGAATCAAGCTGCCGGCTACGTGGAAACTAAAACCGAGAAGCCACAGAATCAGCAGAATTACAAAAATCGTCCAAAGCATGCTCACCTCCGAGCCCCGCTTTTAGCAGGCCAGAGTGGAGTCTAGGCGGGCGCCTTGATTTGGGGAATCGGGTCGTTTCTGTACTGCTCGATAGCAGCGAAGTTCCTTAGATTCAGTGGTACAGTGCCGCACCCGCCTAAATACGGGCTAACCATTAGAAGGGGGACCCGCCGTCGTCCCAAGCAGTGATTACCCTGCAGCGGTGCGGCTAGGGCGCGCAATTTGCCCCCGCTCGGCGAAGACATTGACCTTGACAAATGTCCCAACTGCCCCTTTTGCACCGAGGCTTGGGCAGAATTACCGATTCTTGTTACGAAATCAGAACAAGAATCATTTTTTTTTTGCGTTACTGCGAATTATGACTATCGTTGCCGGCCAAAGCGGTTTGGCCTGATCCAACCCCTCTGTCAGGCAAGGCAATGGCGCGACGCCACGACGTCCGACATTGCGTGCGTTGATGCTGGGCGTTCGCTCCTCCCCTAAGGGGAAGTGGGCGCCCAGGTCGATCAGCCCGGTGCCCTCCCCCATCCCACCGGGCTTTTTTCCTCACCATTCGTGCCGAACATCGACACTTCTCGGACAGGAGTCCTCTTCACAAATTCCCTCTCTTTCTCATCCCTGCTACCATCGACCCCTGATGCCCCGGAAACGAGTTCGTCAGAAACTGGCGAAAGGATTGCGAACAGCGGTTGTGGCAGCTCGCGACGGGCGCCCGTCCCGCGACAACTACGAGCTCGTCATCATCACCGGCATGAGCGGTTCCGGCAAGGCTTCGGCCCTGAAGGTTTTTGAGGATTTGGGCTATTACTGCGTCGACAATCTGCCGCTCGACCTGATTCCCCGCTTTGCGGAACTGTCCCTGCGTTCCGAGGAGATCCGCCGCACCGCGCTGGTCGTGGACGTGCGAGAGGGCTCCAAGCTTGACCGGCTGCCAGGCATCCTGAAATCCGTCCGGCGCATGATTCCGACCAAGGTCTTGTTTCTGGAAGCGAGCGATGCCTCCTTGCTTCGCCGCTTCAGCGAGACTCGCCGCCCCCACCCCCTCGGTGCCAATTCTCCCGTACGTTCTTCGCTTTCCGCTGAACGCCGCCGTCTCAAGACCATCCGCGCCATCGCCGACGTCGTCATCGATACCTCGCGGTTTAATGTCCACGAACTCCGTGCACACTTGACCGACCGTTTTCAAAAGCACACCGGCCACAAGTCGATCCTGGTGTCCTGCGTCAGCTTCGGCTTTAAGCACGGCGTTCCCGAAGATGCGGATCTGGTATTCGATGTCCGATTTCTCCCCAACCCGCACTTCGTACCTGAGTTTCGCCCTCTGACCGGACGCCACCCCAAGGTGGCCAAGTACATACGCTCATTTCCTCAAACTAAGGAATTTATCGATCGCATCTCGGAACTACTGGTTTACCTGTTGCCGCATTACATCTCGGAAGGGAAGAGCTACCTGACAATCAGCTTCGGCTGCACGGGCGGGCAGCACCGCTCGGTAATGATCGCGGAAGATGTTGGCAAGCATCTTCGCAAAGCCGGCTATCGCGTCAAAATCGCCCACCGCGACAGCCCCAAGTAACCCCTTGGCTGCTGGTCGCTGGACAGCCGGCACGGGAGCCGCCCCCCGATGTTCATCCGTCACTGCCCACCCCTGCCAGAGTTCCAGTAAAATAGAGGCTTGCATTCGCCCCAGGGCATTTCCGTGCCGGCGCAAGGCGGCGCCCCTCAGGATTCTCTATGCGGCAATTGACCCGGCTCGTCCGGTACATCCTGCCGTACTGGTGGCAGTTGCTGTCATCAGTCATCTTGATGGCTTCCGTCGGCCTGCTCGATGCTTTCCGTGTTCTCCTCATCGGCCCCATTTTTGACCGCGTCCTTAACCCGGAGTCCCAAACTCATACCATCCCGCTTTTCAAAGTTCCCGGAAGTGATCGCGCCGTTTACCTCCAACAGTTCGTGCCCGCGATGTTTCACAATCCCTGGACGGTCGTGGCCTTCGCCCTCGTCGCCGCAACCGTTCTGAAGGGCCTTGCTGACTATGCCGGAACTTATCTGGTGAACTACGCGGGATTTGGAATGATCACCGACCTGCGTGACGACCTGTACGATGCCGTCCTGCGTCGTTCTGCCGCGTTCTTCCACAGGCACACCACCGGTACCCTGCTGTCCACGATCATTAACGACATTGAACGCGTGCAGTTTGCCATGTCGAGTGTAATGGCCGAGTTCCTGCAGCAAGCCTTTACCTTGATTTTCACCGCGGCCGTCGTTGTTCTGCTCGGAGGCAAACTCGCCTGGGTGCTGGTCCTCTTTATCCCGGGCATTGTCTACTCCGCCGGTAAAATCGGACGCCGCGTCCGCCACACCACGCGGCGCGGTCAGGATAAGCTTGCCGAAATTCAGAACATCCTGCATGAGACCATTACCGGCAACCGCATCGTGAAGGCGTTCAGCATGGAGTCTTGGGAGATCGCGCGATTCCGCACTGCGGCTCGCCGCCTCTTCCGCGCCAACCTGCGTTCTGTGGCCGCCGCCGCCCTGAGCTCGCCGCTCATGGACATCTTCGGCGCCATCGCCATCGCGCTGCTTCTCCTGCTCGGACGCGATCGCATCAACCACCATCTTTTTACCGCCGGTACTTTTCTCGCTTTCATCGTGGCCGTCTTTAAGCTGTACGATCCGGTGCGCAAGTTCGCGCTCTTCAATAACAACTTCCAGCAGGCCCTGGGTGCTTCCTCCGAAATTTTCCGCTTTATGGATACCGAGGACGATGTTCGCGAGAAGCCGGGGGCGGCGCGCCTCCCCAGCTTTTCCGACAGCATTCGATTCGAAGCCGTCTCCTTTTCGTATGAAAATGGCGATGGCGCGCGCCAGGTGCTGCGCCATGTAGATCTGGAAGTGCGTGTCGGCGAGGTACTCGCCATTGTCGGATCGAGCGGAGCCGGCAAGACCACTCTCGTTCACCTGATCCCGCGATTCTTTGACGTCACCACGGGTCACCTGCGCATCGACGGCCACGACGTCCGCGATGTCACATTAGCGTCGCTGCGCTCCCAGGTCGGCATCGTCACCCAGGACACTGTCCTCTTCAACGACACGGTTCGCAACAACATCGCCTACGGCCAGCCCCACGTCTCCCATGGCGAAGTCGAAGCCGCCGCCAAGGCGGCGCTTGCCCATGACTTCATCATGAATCTTCCGGAGGGCTACAACACCGTAATCGGCGAGCGTGGCTTCCGGCTTTCCGGCGGCGAGCGCCAGCGCCTTTCGATTGCCCGCGCGATTTTGAAGAATGCGCCCATACTTATTCTGGATGAGGCCACTTCCGCTCTGGACAGCGAATCCGAGGCCCTCGTGCAATCGGCTTTGCACAACTTAATGACGGGCCGCACGGTTTTCGTCATCGCGCACCGCCTTTCCACTGTGCGCCGCGCCGATCGCATCGTCGTGCTGGAAAATGGCTCAATTACAGACATCGGCGCTCATGAAGACTTGATGCAGCGCCTGGGCACCTATCGCCGGCTTTATGACCTGCAATTCGTCGACATAGACTTGCCGAAGGTCGCTCCGGCGGGAACATAACACGCCACGCGTCATTCGTAGGATTGCGGGCAATCTGGTTTCAGCAGCTCGAAGTGAACGCTTAACCCATGCCAATTCGTTCCATGACCGGGTTCGCGCAAGTGAAGGGAGACCTTAGTGCCGACTCTCATTTCACCCTTTCCTTGAAATCGGTCAACCATCGTTTTCTCGATTTGCATTTCCGCATTCCTTCCGAAAACGACGCCTTGGAAATGAAGCTGCGCCGCCTGCTGAAAGACAATGTCGCCCGGGGCCACGTGGAACTCACCCTGAGCGTCGATCGCGGGGACGCATCCGGCTTTGAGCTGAATCGTACTCTGGTGGGCGGCTACATCAACGCTTTTCGAACCGCCGCGTCCGAATTCGGCTTGGCCGCGGAGCCTGATCTCAATGCCGTCCTCCGGTTGCCGGGCGCCATGGAATCTTCCGACGCCACCGAAGACACCGCCCTCGAAGCTGCCGTTCTCGCTAAGGTCGAAGAGGTCCTCGCTCGCTTGAACCAGATGCGCGAAGAGGAAGGGCGCGGCATTGAGCGTGAACTCCGCCAACGCATGGAGAACCTCACTCGCGCCAGTCATGGTGTCGAGAAGCACCGCCAGGCTGTCTTGCACAGCTACGTCGACAAGCTGCAATCACGCGTGCAGGAACTAATCGGAGCCCAGGCCGACAAAGAACGCATTCTGCAGGAAGCCGCCCTCATCGCCGACCGTAGTGACATCCAGGAAGAAATCGTTCGCCTCGACACTCACGTCAAACATTTCTGCGCTTTGCTCGACCAGGGAGGCGAAATCGGCAAGAAGCTCGATTTTCTCCTGCAGGAAATGAATCGCGAGGCCAACACTCTGCTATCGAAAACGTCCGGCTTGGCAGGCGAGGCCCTCAGGATTACTGAAATGGGTTTGGCCATGAAGTCGGAAATTGAGAAAGCGCGTGAGCAGGTACAGAATATCGAATGAGCATCGTCTACATCATTTCAGCGCCATCCGGCTCCGGAAAATCCACTCTCGTGAACGAGTTGCTCAAGCGAGTGCCCGGCCTCGACTTCTCCATCTCTTACACTACCCGCCCGCCGCGCGGCAGTGAGCGCAACGGCCGCGAATATTTCTTTGTCCCCCGCTCCGATTTTGACAAGATGGTGCAAAACGACGAGTTGCTGGAGCATGCGGAAGTCTTCGGCAACTGCTACGGCACCGCGCGCCGCTTTCTGCGTGAAGCCCAGCAGCACGGCCACGATCTAGTCCTCGATATCGACGTGCAGGGTGCTGCCCAGATCAAGCGCAAAATTCCCGATGCCGTCAGCATCTTCGTACTCCCCCCCGATCGCGACAAGCTCGAGCGCCGCCTCCGCAATCGCGGACTCGACACCGACCAGGTCATCCGCCGCCGGTTGGTCACGGCCAGTCGGGAGATTGAGAATTACGACAAATACGACTATATTTTGGTGAACGACCAGCTGGAACAATCCATGGACCAACTGCGGGCTATTGTGCTTTCCGAACGTCTGCGGCGCTCGGAACCCACTTCATCTACCACCGATTTAAACATCCTCGACATGGCGGAAGAATGTCGTCTCGAAAACGCGCGCGAGAAGGTTCAGCCTATCCTCGCCTCGTTCCTGACGACCGCCGCTCCGGGGGGAAAGAGCTAACAATGGGGGAGAACGTTATGAAGTTGATGGACGGGTTTGACAGCAATTACCGCTACATCCTCGTCGCCGCGCGGCGGGCACGGCAACTCCAGGGTGGCGCGCCGCCCGTCATCGAAACCGGCTCTCGCAAGCCCTGCCGCATTGCCCAGGACGAGATCAAAGCCGGCAAGGTCAAGTGGGTCATTCCCGAAACCCCCAAGTCGGCCGCCAGCGTTGCCGCCGAGATCCTGGAAAAAGTCGTCCCCAAGGATTAAGCATTAGTTTTACCGGCCGTGATTTCCCATGGCCCTTGCTTCGTTCATCGGATTCCAGCATCCCATGGGAAGTCGGCCATCGCGCTTCAGCTTCGCGTGTAGCGGACGCTCGTCATGAAGATTGCTCTCGGCGTTAGCGGTGGTATTGCGGCGTACAAGGCTGCGGAGATCGTGCGCCTGCTTCAGGATCGCAGCATTCGTGTGCAGGTCATCATGACCCGTGCTGCCGAAGAGTTTGTCCGTCCCCTGACCTTTGCCGCTCTTTCCGGCGAGAAAGTAATCACCGATTTGTTTGGCGTCGCGAACGAAACGCCCAACATCGATTCAGCCATTGAGCACATTGCGGTCGCCCAATCCATTGACGCGCTTCTGGTCGCGCCCGCTACCGCCGACGTTGTCGCGAAATTCGCGCAAGGCATTGCCAACGATTTCTTAAGCACGCTCTACCTCGCCACTACCGCGCCTGTCGTGGTCGCCCCCGCCATGAACGTGAATATGTGGGACCACCCGGCCACCCGGTCGAATGTCGAGATTTTGCGCAAGCGCGGCGTAAAGATTGTTGAGCCCGGCAGCGGATATCTGGCTTGTGGTATGACCGGCCCTGGCCGCCTCGCTGAGAACGAACTGATTGTCGCTGCGTTGCTGGAAGCTCTGGGCGCGTCGCAGGACCTTGCCGGCGAGACCGTTCTCGTCACCGCTGGACCCACGCGTGAAAAGCTCGACCCGGTTCGCTTTCTCACCAATCGTTCCAGCGGGCGCATGGGTTACGCCATCGCCGAAGCCGCGCTGCGCCGCGGTGCTCGCGTCCTGCTCGTAACCGGACCGACCGCCCTCACGCCTCCGGCGGCCGCCGAAGTTACCCGCATCGAGTCCGCCGAGGACCTGCGCCAGGCCGTGCTAAACCTGCTCCCGCGCTCGACCGTCATCATCAAGACCGCTGCTGTTTCCGACTACCGTGCGAAATCCGCGTCCCCGCAGAAAATCAAGCGCACAGGCTCGATGTCATTGGACCTCGAGCCTACGGCCGACATCCTCGCGGAAATTTCTCGTGTGAAAACTTCCCAGCTCGTGATCGGGTTTGCCGCCGAAACTGAAAATGTTCTGGAGAACGCCCGCAAAAAACTTGCTTCCAAGAAACTCGACGCCATTGTCGTCAACGATGTCTCCCGTGACGGCGTCGGTTTCGACTCCGACCGCAACGCCGTCACCATCCTCACCAATAACGACGTCGTCGAAGTGCCCGAAACCACCAAATGGGACGTCGCCCAGCGCGTTCTCGATCAAGTCGTCCGTCTCCGCCAGCATCTCCATGCCCTGAAGTCCTGACTATCCCGGCCGACTCGTCGCCCACGCTTTTCGCCATGCCCACACGCCTTCACAAGCAGGCCCTCGCCGCTCCCGCCTGTGATACAAATGATCGATCCCATGTCACGAATTTTGGACCCGCAGACCAGGTGCGCACTCGCCGAACGCTTGCGCTATTACAACGAGCTCGGCATTTACGACTTCTATCGCCGCGAGATTCCCCAGACCGAGCAGAACCCGGAAGCAGCACAGTATGAACAGGAAGCGTCAGAACCGATGACTCCCAAACGCGCCCAGATTGCCCCTGCTTCAAACCATCACAACCAGGTCGCGACACTTGCTCAGAATCCGGAGTTCACTACCTCCGACCCTGCTCGCGCTCTTCAACTGATCCGCGAGGACCTCGGTGACTGCACTCGCTGCGTGCTGCACAAGCAGGGACGCAAACAGATTGTCTTCGGGGTGGGCAATCCTGATGCTGAGCTGATGTTCATCGGCGAAGCCCCGGGGGCCGACGAAGACCAGCAAGGCGAACCCTTCGTAGGCCGCGCCGGGCAACTGCTCACCAACATGATCAAGGCGATGGGCTTGTCGCGCGAGCAGGTCTACATTGCCAACATTATCAAATGCCGTCCGCCAAATAATCGCACGCCCGAACGCGATGAATGCGAAACCTGTTCGCCATTCCTCATGCGCCAGGTCGCAGCCATCAAGCCCAAAGTGATCGTCGCCCTTGGTGCAGTCGCGGCACGGACTTTGCTCGCCCTCAATGAATCCATGTCGAACCTCCGCGGCCGCTGGTACGAATTCCGTCCCACCGGCGTCATCAGTAATGATCCGGGTTGGACGGGGGCCAAGCTGGCGGTTACCTACCATCCTGCGTTTTTGCTGCGCGATCCCCGCCAGAAGAAGGAAACCTGGAAAGATTTGCAGATGGTCATGAAGGAACTGGGACTTCCTCTGCCCACGAAAGCCGCTGAGTAGCTCGCTTTGATAGCATCTCTACAGCGTGTGCGCTCCTAGTTGATTCATGCCCGAATTTTGCGACGTCGCGGTTCCCGTGCCGCTCGATAATGTCTTTACCTACCGGATTCCCTCCGGGATGACTCCGCTCATCGGTGGTCGCGTGCTGGTGCCCTTTCGCCAGATGCGATATCCCGGCGTGGTGACCGGCCTTCACGACCAGCAGCCCTCGGTTGCCGCCAAACCGCTGCTGAGTGTTCTCGATCCCGCGCCCGTTCTCGACACCCTGCTCCTGAAACTCGGCCAATGGATGTCCGATTACTATCTCGCTCCCATTGGTGAAGTTTTCCGCACCATGCTGCCCCTTGGCGCTGAGTTCAAGCGCGTCATCTCATATCGCATCACTGACGAAGGCCACATGGCTCTGCATCAGGCTGGCATGTCAGGCTCTTCCGCGCGCTCCCGCAGAACTCCCGAAGAACAAGCCATCGAATACCGTGTTCTTAACTACCTCGTCAACCGCGGCCCCGCCCGCCAGGAAAGCCTGCGATCCGCCACTCGTGCCAGCAAGGCGCTGCTGGTCGGCATGGTTCGAAAAAAGTGGATCGCTCGCCAGGACGTTTCCGTTTCCCGCGATGCCGCCCGCTTCGTAAAAATTGCCGTGCTGAAGTCCGCGGAAGGGAAGCTGAATCCCAATCAGCGGGCTCTCATCGAAACCTTGGCGGCAGCCGGCGGAAAGCTTGCCGTCGATCAATTACACGCCGCCGGCGTTCCCCGTTCCACCCTCGCCACCCTGGTCAAGCGGGGCCTCGTTGAAATTACCGAGGAGCCCGAGGAATTCACCGTTTCCGGCATGAAGGCTCGTCCTTCGCTATTCGAGTTCCAGTTCACCGCGCGTCAATCGGAAGCCCTCAATCGCATTCGCCAGTCCGTCGACTCCCGCCAGTTCTCCGGAATGCTTCTCCACGGCGTCACCGGGTCGGGCAAGACCGCGGTTTACCTCGCAGCCATGCGCTCTGTGCTCGAAGCCGGCCGCTCCGCCATTTTGCTGGTGCCTGAAATCGGGCTTACTCCCGCGGTTGCCGCCGATTTACATCAGGTCTTCGGAAACGAGGTTGCTATCCTCCATTCCGCTCTCTCCCACGCTGAGCGCGCCGAGCAGTGGCACCGCATTCGCGAGGGGGAAGCCGGCATCGTGGTCGGCACGCGCTCCGCCGTTTTCGCGCCCGTCCGTGACCTCGCGCTCATCATCGTCGACGAGGAGCAGGACTCCTCCTACAAGCAGGAGGAAATGCCGCGCTATCATGCCCGCGATGTCGCCGTCATGCGCGCCAAGATGGCCAATGCGGTCGTCGTGCTCGGCTCCGCCACTCCTTCCCTGGAATCTTATTTCAATGCACGAAAGAACAAGTACGCTCTTCTCCAGCTCCCCGACCGCGTAGAGGACCGCCCCTTGCCCGAAGTCGAGCTCCTCGACATGCGCCAGGAATTCCAGGAAACCGGGAACGAACAGGTCATCTCCCGCAAGCTCTCGCAGGAAATTAAGGATCGCCTCGAGCGCCGCGAGCAGGTGATGGTGCTGCTCAATCGCCGCGGCTACTCGCCCGTAGTCCTCTGCCGTACTTGCGGCAAGACCCTCGAGTGTCAGAACTGCGCCATCGCCCTCACCCACCACAAGCAGTCGCGAAAAATGGAATGCCACTATTGCGGATTTCTGGCGCCGGTTCCCAACGCCTGCGTGCATTGCGGAAGCGAGTACGTCTACTTTCTCGGCACCGGATCAGAGAAGCTGGAAGAACTTCTGCACGGCATGTTTCCCCAGGCCCGCATCGGTCGTCTCGACCGTGACACGGTGCGTGGTCGGGAGGATTTCGAGCGCATGCTGGCTGCCATGAATGCCGGCGATATCGATCTCCTCGTCGGCACCCAGATGATTGCCAAGGGCCACGACATTCACAACGTCACTCTCGTCGGCGTCGTCGGCGCCGACCTTGCCCTCGGCATGCCCGATTTCCGTGCCGCCGAGCGCACCTTCCAGTTGCTGACCCAGGTCGCCGGCCGCGCCGGCCGCGGCGATCGTCCGGGCAAAGTCGTTCTGCAAACCTATTTCCCCGATCACTACGCCGTGCAGTTTGCCGCCCAGCACGACTTCATCGGCTTCTATGAAAAGGAATTGAATTTTCGCAAGTGGATGCACTACCCCCCCTATAGTGCGCTCGCAAATGTGCTCGTGCGCGGGGAAAAGCTCGATGACGTGCTGCTCTGGTCCGGCCAACTGGCCAAGTGGTTCGATCGCCATCGCGAGAACGACGTTCGCATTCTCGGCCCCGCTGCCGCGCCCATCCTGCGCCTGAAGCGCGATTACCGCTATCACTTCGTCGTGAAGTCAGCCAGCCGCGAGAAACTCAACGCGTTGCTTCGCGCCATGCTGGTTCACGCTGCCCAGCAGAAAATCCCCCGCACGCAGATCGTGGTCGACGTCGACGCGCTGTGGCTGATGTAGTTTCCCATTTCGCTTTTGGAGTCGCAGGTTGGCCTTGCGTTCAGGCGCTCCCGTAACTGGCGTCAGAAGTCAGGGAAGCAAATTGCCGCCGGCAAATGCAACCTGCAAATCGCCATCTGCAACTCCATCACGCCGCCGGTCGTTGCCTCACATCCTGCTCTTTCTTCTTAATCTCGATTCCTTCTGACTTGATGTCCAGGCGCAGACGGTTATAGATGCTCATGTACTGGTTGGCCACCCAGACCAGCGCGAACAGCGACAGCAGATATCCCCGCCAGTCTTCGTAAAGCAGCTTGTAGCGCGTGATGATCAGGAAAAAGATGGTTACGTAGTGACTGAAACAATATTCGCAGGTAAACAGGTAGAAGAATTTGCGCCGGTAGACGGTGCGCCCCTGCTGGCTTTGTCGCTTGCAATACTCGCGCGGCTCCCGCAGCACCTCTTCATGGGTGATGGTCCATGCCACGCACGCGATCGGAATCGCCAGCACGAACAGCCACAGCACTTGCAATCCGATCAGCACTCACTTTCGATGCCAAGCCGCGTCGCCAGTTTGTTTGGGAAGATCAGTTCTCGGCGGGCGATCGCCGACAGCCACAGGCGGATATCGTGACATATGCCGGGCACCCGGCCTTGGGATAGCCGAAAACTGATACAGACCCCGTCGTGCCTCGGCGCGACGGGGGTTGGAAACTACCAAACCAGCCTGCTTGGTAGATGGGGGAGAGCCTTCGAAAGGTCTTTACAATAAGAGTCCCGAGGTGGTGTTAGGCTCATTCCTCTCAGCCAGTAGCTCGCTTTAGACCCTTGCTGACCTGCTCTCGTCACTACTCCCTTGCGGTTTGGCGACGCGCGATCTGTGCTCGGGCTCCGGGCTTACCGCCAACTGGATAAACCAGCCTAACGCC
>DASRFR010000009.1:0-55428 GCA_035651455.1 Terriglobales bacterium | reverse complement strand
TTGTAGCCGCGACGAAGCACCCACACAAATTCACAAAGAACTGGCACCGGCACAGCAATGAGATCGGCTTCTGCCAAGATCTTTGCCGCTCGCCGGGCTTGATGAAGATCATCCTGAACGGCGGCGCGAATGAGAACGTTGGTGTCGGCAGTAACTTTCATTTAGCCTTCGCCCATCCCTCGGTCGCGATCTCGTTCATCTCGTCGACGGTGAATTTCGGGCCTCGTCGCTGTGCCAGACAACCAACAAAATCAGCAATGTTGCCATCCTGCCCCATCGCCCTCACAAGGATTTGGCCATCAGGCAACTTGTCGGCCTCAATCTTCTCTCCGGGACCTACCCCCAGATGTTTGAGGAGATCCCGTTTCAACGTGACTTGCCCTTTAGCGGTAATGGTTAGAACAATCATTCTGCCTCTTCAATCAAATCCAGTGTAAGGCATTATTGCCTTACTGTCAAGTTCCGGACCCTGCTATTGGGCGCTCAGACTTGAATACCTGGAATTCGCGATTCGCGAATTCCGAATGCAAGCGGAAATGCACGCCGTAATGGGAATTTAAGCAAGCACACCGTTGGCACACTGCTTTTTTGAGAAGAGCAAGATTGACGGGGTGACGACTGATGGAATATAAGTCGCCGTCTCGGCCGGCTGCTATTGGGACGGAACTAGCAACCTGAATTAAAGCACCGAGTGTTCGAAATCCGGCACGCAGCTGGCACGCAGCATATTAATTAAGATGAGATTTTTTTGCGGGTCTTCCCTGCCCTACGGCTGACCGAGCGTAATTGCGCTTCTTCCGGCCGCTAAGCAGTCGCAAGAAGAGCAAATAGGCGTAGAACAGCCCTGAACTGCAGGTCTTTGTGCATGATTCTGCAATCCGCAATGGCGCGGTCAATACAGCGAGAACAAGCTCGCGGCATTCCCGTAGAAAATTGCTTCGACCTCAGAATCCCCAAGGCGTAGATTCCAACAGGCAAGCTTGAGCGCGCGTAGAGCTTCAATGCCAACCAGCGTCGGTTTGACGGTGCGGAAGCCAGAATCAAACCGCGCGTTCTCGGCTGAGAGCCACATGAAAGAGTCGCCGATGGTGACACAGCGGCCGCGTTCGTGCGATACGGGGAAATCTGAACCATAGAGCAGACGATCTACCCCCAACGTGCGTATTGCGACTTCAAGCGCGCCGCTTTCGGTCACGGCCGAAGTGTCGCACCAGACATTTCGAAGTCCCTTCAGCGAGCCCATCCCGAGCGACGCATGATAACTGTTAAATCCTCGGGCAGCGTGCGCCAGAATGAAACGGGCACGCGGGTAACGCTCAGCATAACGGCGAATTACCGACTGGTTCGAAGCATCATCGATTGAGCGGTCGCGCACGATATGCAGCGTAATACTAAGGCCCTCTTCGTGCGCAACGCGGACGTGTTCTTCCGTCAGAAAGCTTGGGATGGATGCGTTTAATGTTGGTTGCTCGGACGACCAGAGGTGATAGCATTTCAAACCTACAAATCCATCTGAGCGGACGGTCTCTCTTACCTGCTCGGGATCCATGGAAGGATGAACCAGCATATGGGCACGGCTCCGCGGATCGTGATGAGCCTCATCCGCCGTAAATAGATTTGCCGCTTCGAAGTCAAGACCGACAGCAGGAAAGCCAAAAAAGAGCCCGCTGATGTTGCGTCTCGGCATCAGTGCAGCTAACTCGCGCTCAATTTCCAGGCAGCCTACGGAGTTCGGACCGCCTGAACAACATTTAGGAATGTCCCCTTTGAAATGGCTGATGTTATAGATGTGCGCGTGAGCATCGAAGACGGTGCGAGGAATGAAAGTTTCAAGTTCGCGCGCAAACAATTCCCGGTCGTATTCCAAAAGTTTCTGGTTCATAACATTCCCCGTGTCGGGTCGCTGGCTTGACTATTCAAAGTGATCAGGCCTCACTGCACTGATGGTGCGGTGCCGGCAACGAGGTCGGCAATAATGATCCCGGTAGATGGCGCCAGCGTGTACCCCAACATCCCGTGTCTTGTAGCGATGAACGCGCCTGCATGATCGCAGTCATCGGCAGGCCGTTACGTGTACAAGAACGCAAGCCGACCCAACGCTCCAGAGAGTGGGACCGCCTCATGTCGAAAATCTCCAGAGCCGCCCAAGGCAGCGTCACTGCGAGCTGGCGTGACTGAAACAGCGAATCCGGCGACCTCTATTGTGCCGATAAACCGCAACTTGGCTCCGAGAGAACTCGCCATAACCTTCTTCGCAACATTACAGGGTTCGTGGCGAACCGGAAGGAGATGGCATCGTGACACTATGTCCTTTGCCGCGTTCCAGGGAATCTCAACCCACGCTCTCTCACCCGAAAGGAAGTCCAGCAACCAGCGGCTACCACAATCCGCTTTGCTGTAAACGCCCCCGAGCGCTTCGAGCCTCCCATGTCGGGCTCCGATCGACAATCGCGTGTCGGTTTCCCAACAGAAGCGGGGAATCGGAACGAGGCCCTCCCATTCATAATTCCCACTGTAAGTTGTTGGTCGATTGGCCCGCGGCATTCTCTTGTAGGAATCGAAACAAGGTTTGGCTTCAACGCTCCAAGTCTCCGTATTTCATCTTGTGTCTCGTGTACTCTGCAAAATGTCGATTGCGGTCATTATTCCAGCCAGAAGGAATAGAGCGAAGCATTCACCAATTCGAAACGAATCACAACATACTGGCCCGCGAAACGGTCTAGACTTCCACCCTTCCATTGGAGCACGGAGTTCGTGCTATCGGCCCGGAATGGCTCGCAATCGCTCAGGCTGAAGCCGGGAATGGGGTCGCCGATCGCCCATGAGTATGAGCCGTAATTGCTTTCCTTTTTCTCGGCTAGATACAACTCGGCCCGGACGAATCCACCATTGGCATTCGCATTGACATGGAGTTGAGTACCGTCGAAAATCAAAGGGCGCGTGAGTAGGCGGCCCGGCCGCGCTCCGGCATCCACGGAAATAAAGCCGTCGCGCCGTAATTTGGCAAGCCCCATGCCCGAAGCTGGCATGCTGGACGGCAGCGGCTCGGCGGGATCGATATGCGCAAACCAGGGTGGCCCTTGTCGCCACTCCGGTGCCGGCGGAGTGTGACGGGTCGCGTCACCCCGATAGTAAAACCAAAGCTCGTTGCCAACGGAAATCGGCGGCGTATTGGCCTCGTAGACTCGGTATCGGTCCCACGCGTTTTCCGGTCCTGTCCCGAAGAACGTCTGGCGATTGCCGGCACGCCACCAATCTTCGCCGTTTCGGCTGAGGGCCAGTTGCACGTCTACGGTAAATGCATTCGGGCCGGAATCCTGGCTGTGAAAAATGTCGGCTAATCCCAAGTACATTCCTTCGTAGTTAAAACCCATCATCCCGTAGATCTGCAGCGTGGGCGGATCCCGGTCGTCGGGTTTCAGGATCACCACGGGCTTCGTCCAATGATGCAGATCGTCGCTGAAAGTGATCGCCTTCATCCGCTGGAACATACCCCAATCGCCATAGCCGAACGGATTCGCGCGTTCGCTCTTTGTCAGGCCGACGTAGCGCTTTTTCGCGGAATCAATCATAAAGTTGGGGCGATCGTTCAAGGTTGGGTCATCGACTGGTGTGAGGACAGGCTCGGGATCGACAGTCCAATGGATCCCATCCGCCGAGTACCCAACGTACATACCGTACTTTGGGGCGTTGTGCTTAGCAAAATACACATATCGGTGTTGCGCATCACGCGCAAGAGGATCCTTCAGCACGGTCGGGCTGTCCTTACCTGGACCTGAGATAACGATGTTATTTGCCTTGCTGCCTTTGTATTCAACAAGGTTCAGGATCGGCTTATCCCAATGAATGCCGTCCTTCGATATGGCGTAACAGAGTCCGGCAGGAATTTGATACCACGCCCTGAATGTATGTTCCTCATCATCGTAAATCACGTTCACCCAGGCGATTTGTACTTCCCAGGGCTGATCTGCCATGAGCACCGGATTCCCCGCGTATCTGACGGGCTGATGAAGGACCCTCTCTAGGTTATCCATGTGCTCGACGATATAGTTATCAACAAACAACTGGCGCTTGCCATGGAGGATATAAGACTCCATGTAGGGTCGGCCCTTGGTCAAGCGGTTCTCAACCTTCCAGAAATCTTCCCAGGGATATGTGCCTTGTGGAGGTTTGTCGGCCGCCGTGAGGACGCCTTGGGTCACCATGAGGAACGCGAAAACGACTATGAGTCTCATCCGAAACCACCCTCCTTATTTTTCCGTTGCCATGCTGCGCGGAATTGCGGGAGAGCGAAATGTCTTTTTCGAGCTCCCCTCATAGAACCACGCGATCGGAATGATCTGCTCCATCCAGGAATAGAAGTTCTTCTGGTCGGGAGTCTTGCTGTAGAAAAGAACGGCATCATCGCCAAGGAACGTGACATTGGCCATCGTCATTTTGCCGGGGAAATCCTTACTGCCATCCAAAACCCGCACGGATGTGAAGCTACTGCCTTCGTCACGGCTGATCGCTGAGGCCATGCGAGTCCGCGGTAAAGGCCCGTGCACTTCATTAGGCTCGGCATAGTTGTACAGCAACAGGATGTCGCCCGTTTGCGGGATGCGTGCCAGTGTCGGCATGGCTCCGGGCGAGGGGATTCCCGAACTCACCGGTTCGCGCCAGGTGACGCCGCCGTCGTGGGACACGCTCTCGTAGAGCGTGCCAACATAAGTCCGCAGGAGCATCAGCACATCGCCGTTCTTGAGCTCGATGATCGCGGGCTCTTCCGCCGCCGGCGAAGTTTTTCGGCCAATGCTGAGGCGCTGGACTGTGATTTCGTTCGACTTTTTCCAGGTCTGGCCCCGGTCATCGCTGTAAAAGCAGAATGAATATGTGCTCTTCAGTTCATCGCGGCTCACCCAGTACGGCACCAGGATCCTGCCGCTCCTGAGTCGGATCACATGATCGTTGGCCGTGCCCCCATACCCGTCGTACGGGAGCCGCATGGCAGGGCCCCAGGTTTTGCCGTTATCCATCGATCGTCTCACCCACATCCCGGCATCAGTGCTGCTGTTAGTGATCAGGAAAAAGAACAGCACCTCGTTTCGCGAGAGTCGCAAAAAGCTTGGGCTCATCACATTCTTTTTTCCGATGTTGTCCTGAAATACGAATGGGCTGAAAGGATGAAACGTGACTCCGCCGTCTGCGGACTCCCAGGCCAAAAGACGGGCCGGACTGTCGTCATGGCCGCCGTTTGTAAACGTGCTGACCACTAGGAGAAGGTGCCGGCGGCTGTCGAGGTTCAAGACCGCCGCTTCGCTATAGCGGTAGTTCTCCTTACTTGCTTTGAACAGAGTTTTCTCCAGGATTTTGTGCGACTCTGCTACCGCGTTTACCGATAGAATCCAGCAGCATAGCGAAATCGAAAGAATTCCGCGGCGGGAGAGTTGATGAGCGAAGCCCAGGGACGAAGGACGGCAAGGGCGGATGCCGAGACCCGCCATAGTTGCATTCTGTCGGCAGAATGCATCGCTCATATAAAATCTTCTTGACATCGCATCATCACCGAGGCTAATACTATTCCTCGTTCATTTAATTGTCGACAGTAAACAGAACAAAAATCCTGCGGGTCGATTTTTCGCGGGACGTGCTTTACAGATCGGTCACGGAGTTACGGGTGTTATTGGATACGGGAGGTACCCATGCGCTCAACCTTCTCGCTGTTGATGCTCTGCATTGCTCTCTACGTGGCTTCGCCAATTCTCGCTCAGACTCCCACTGCCCAGATATCGGGAGTAATTACCGACGCTAGCGGCGCAGTGATTCGCGCTGCCGATGTCAGCCTGACCAATCTGGCCACGGGCGTCATCTACAAACGTGTGGCGGATGAGGAAGGGCGATATCTGGTACTGGCGTTGCCGCCGGGCCGATATACCATTACCGCGACCTCGAAGGGTTTTAAATCTAAAGTCATTAATGACGTCTTGCTAGAGGTATCACAAGAAGCACATCTCGATGTGCAACTCGAGGTCGGTGATGTCGGCGAAAAGGTGACCGTCAATGGCGAGGCTCCGCTCTTGCAGGCGGAAGGTGCGGGAATGGGAGTCGTCGTCGACCAAAAAGCCGTCGCCGAGATGCCGTTGAATGGCCGCAGTTTCGTCGAACTGGCTACACTGGCGCCCGGCGCTTCGGACGGCTGGTCGAACGGATACCAAAAGTACTTTTTTGGCAAACGGCAGGAGTACTCGATGGTGGAAGCGAATGGCCTCCGTTCCGAATACACCTCGACGAACCTCGACGGCATTAACATGCAGACGAATTTCCGGCACTGGACTGCGGAGATTTATCCGTCCCCGGATATGCTGCAGGAATTCAAGTCAGAAACCAGCAATTACAACGCTGAAACCAACAAGACGGGCGGAGTGGTTCTCAACCTAGTTTCGAAGTCCGGAACTAATGACGTACACGGATCGCTGTTCGAGTTTATCCAGAACCGCGTATTCGATGCCAAGAACTACTTCCAACCGACGAACCTCGCGAAGCCAAATGAGATTTATAACCAGTTCGGCGGCACAGTGGGCGGGCCGGTGGTAATCCCATATATCTACAACGGAAGAAATAAGACCTTCTTCTTCTTGAGTTACCAGGGTCTGCGTATTCGGAATGCCTTTGTGAATCAGACGCGCGTCCCAACTCAGGCGGAACGTAACGGCGATTTTTCGCAATCGCTGGCGGTCGGCCAGGTCCTACTCGATCCAGCCACTACCGTCGTAGATTCAAGCTCTCCCACGGGCTACTCGCGCAGCCCATTCCCCGGGAACGTGATTCCTGCGAACCGTATTTTGAACGTATCGAAGGAAGTCACCGCCCTCGCATATCCGCTGCCGAATAATCCGGCGAATCGAAGCTTCAACTACGTACAGGCTGGCACGAATCCGGAGACCAGCGATCAGTGGTCAGGCCGAATCGATCAGAATTTCTCGGAAAAGGACACCGTTTTTGGACGTTGGACCCAAGAGGAACGATACACGCTCACTCAAGGCTTAATGCCGGATCACGGCAATGTCAGCTTGTACAACGCCTATAACGGCGCGGTGGGATGGAACCATATTTTTAGTACTAATTTATTGAACGAATTGCGCTTCGGGTATCTTCGGTCTGGATCTGGACAGGGAGGCCAGACCCAGCCAACGATTCTGGGGCCGGGAGGCAGTATTACGGATTACCCCGGATTGCAGAACGTTCCGTCCGATCTGCGCGTGGGCTTAGGCAAGTTCGTGATCAGCGGCCTCGGCAGCCCGAACTTCGGAACCCTTCGACTCTACACGCCTCAGAATGTCTACCAGTTGAATGACCGCATCAATTGGATCCGTGGCAACCACACCATCGGCTTCGGCGCCGCAATCCGACTAAATCAAGAATACGATGCGATAAATGTGAGCGATTTAAGTAGCTGGAATTTTAGCGGCGCTTACACCGGCATCCCGTATACAAGCTCCACCAGCAATTACGATACCGGCTATGCCGATTTTCTGCTCGGATTGGCTGACGAGTTGTCGACTGGCGGTCAGGTGTTTCCGAAGAGACGCATCTATCTGCACAACTGGGAGACCAATGTTTTCGTAGACGACACGTATCGGGTTCGCCCGAATCTGACGATCAGCTTGGGACTCGGTTACCAGTTCACATCGAGCTTCTACGAAAAACAGAACTACATCGCCAGATTTGACCTGGGGACGGGACAACTGGTGTGGCCTAAATCGGTCGCCAACCTGATCCAACCCTATACACCTTATTTCTCCTTCCCATACCGCCTGGACGGACCGAACGCGATGTTCACGATGCCCACTTTGAATTTCCAGCCGCGCATCGCGATCGCGTGGAGCCCTTGGGGCAATAAGACCGTGATCCAAACAGGCTATGGGCTGTACGACGTGCCGTATTCGACCGCAAACATCACGCCCATCGCGGACCCGTTCCCGTTCAGTCTCGGTGGAAGCCAGCAAACGAGCGACGATCTGCTGCCGCAGAATGCATTTCAGCTCGGGCTGCCGGCCCCCAATCTTTCTCCCAATCTGGCTGACGCATTCGGCACGCCCTCCCTGCAGTTCGGCGATCCTAAAGTGCATACTCCGTATGTAGAGATGTGGAACCTGAACGTGCAACACGAGTTTGGACACGGGGTGGTGCTGACAAGCGGGTATGTCGGCAACACGGCGAAGCATTTGAACATGATTACCCGCCCGAATGCGGCAGCGCCCGGCCCGGGAGCATTGGCCCCACGGCGGCCCTTTCCAGCCTTCTCTCGTTTCATCGATGTCACTTGGCAGGGCATCTCGAACTACAACGGCTGGCAGACGAACCTCAATAAGCACTTCAACGATGGGTCCCAGCTCATTGCCTCGTACGCATTCGGCAAGGCATTGGGCAATACAGACGAACTGGTTTCCATTGCCACCAGTGGTGGAACCGAGATTCCGCCGTTCGATTATCTCGACATAGACGGTCGCTACTCCGAAAGCGCACTTCGCTACGATTACGGTCGCGCATCATTCGATTTCCGGCACATCTTCCGTACGGGTTTCGTGTATTCGATCCCGGTCGGACGGGGGAAGAAACTGCTCGGTGGTACGAACAGAGCTGTCGACGGCGTGATTGGCGGCTGGCAGCTCTCAGGCGAAGTAGTGCTGCAGAGCGGACAGGCTTTCACGGTGGGCGGTGGCGCCAACCTGAATGCAGAGCGCAGCTCGCGCCCGGATCAGGTTTGCAATGGTAATCTGCCCTTGAGCCAGCGAACCGTACTGCGCGATTTTAATACGGCGTGCTATCAGACTCAGCCAGCATTCACCGATGGTTCGGTCGGGCGGAATACCTTGACGCAGCGCCCGCTGGAGAATCTCAATCTCGCGATTGCCAAATCGTTCCACATGCCGCTCGGAGAAGCCAGTCGGCTCCAGTTCCGCGCGGAGGCGTTCAACGCGACAAACACGCCTTCGTTTGGGATACCGGACTCGAGCTGCTGCGGCAGCACCACCTTTGGGCAAATCAGCTCTACAGAGCGCGACAACCGTGTGGTCCAAATGGGAATGAAACTCCTATTCTGACGGCGCCCGATTTACTCACTCGATCCGGTTATGGCATGCGGTCGCAAAATCGCGCTGGTGAGCGGCGACGCTAGGGGTATCGGTTTTGCGACAGCTAAAGTCCTGGTCGAGAACGGAGCACCCAGGTGCGATCGCGTGCAAAATATTGCAGCGTAGCTGAATGGATAGCCTAGCTGGAGTTTGCTGAACGATCGCACCACGGTTACGAAAATCTCGGTGAGTTATGGGAAATGAGTTGTACCCATCGGCCTCATGCACGATAGGTATTGCCTATAGCCAGCCAAATATTCGTTTTCTCCTCGTTCTTCCGTGCAAGGTGTGACAGCTTGTATCGGAGCTTTTTCCTGGCAAGTGGTCGCGTCACGCAGTCTGACCAAACGAATTAGATTGACCGCAAAGTGGGCGAGAAAGGCAGAATCTCGATCGGGGGGCGCATGAACCGTGGCGTCAGGCTCTTCCGTTCCGTGGACGTGAATGCTCCTCTGGCACCGAGCTACATCACGCGCCCGAATCCTGCTGTCGGTGAGCTCCGACAAATTCAGGCAGAGGGTGAACAGAATGGGAGCGCTCTCGATATCAACTACCGAGGACGCCTCAATAAATACTTCACCGGCTTCGCTTGGTATTCGTGGAGCCATTACGATAACAATACCGGCGGCATTTCCTGGTTCCCTCAGAACCAGATTGATCCCAATGCGGATTGGGGCCCGGCAAGCTGGGACCAGCGCAACCGCTTCGGTTTTTACGGCATGTTCAACCCGCAACATCTATTGAATCTTGGGGTCGCCATCTTTGCCAACTCCGGCAGGCCGTGGACGATTACAACCGGTGAAGACTTCTATGGCACAGGCTTTTTCAATGCGCGTCCCGAGGGAGTACCACGCGATTCTGAGACCGGTCCCGACTACGTTGATCTAGACCTTCGCTGGGGGTATGACTTCAAGCTCCACCCCAAGGAACTGGACAAGAGCCCTACGATCGGGTTATCAGCTTCAGCATTCAATGTGCTGAACCATGCCAACGGGTCCTTTGTCGATACGGTAGAAGGCAGTCAGGACTTCGGCTATGTGACGAGTGCCTACCCCCCGCGTCGAATGCAGCTCGCTATGCGCTTTGCCTTTTAGCTGTCAGATTGATGTGGGCGGCATGTTCACTCCTGCGGTCAGTAGGCTAACGAGGGCTCCTAAATCCGAATGGAGAGCGCAGGAGGATTTGTTTGTCGCCATCGTCAACCCGGAGAGTGAGCGGAGGTGATCGCGTCGTTGCAAGAATTCGCATGTTGCATTCGCATGTTGCATTCGCATCCTGCATGCGCATGCCTGGAATACATACCCTGGCTGCGCCATTGTTTCGTTGAACCGGCAACGGTGAAAAATGGGGAGTTTGTTTTGCCGCAGTGTCCCGGTGCGGGCACGAGCTAGGCGAGGATGCACTGACGAACGTCGGTTTGCGGGTAGCAAATTGAATGGATAACCGGTGGTTTGGGGTGTTCACATTCGATCGTTGCAGGCTTATGTTGCCATAAGTGTAAGGTTTAATCATTTTGAGCTTAAACGAGGATCGAGATGTTTGAAAACAAGGTAAAGAAGCTCCTAAGTTCGAACAAGGTCGCATGGGGTGCCGCTCTTAGAGAACCTTCCAATCTGATTGCGAAAATGACGATTGATACTGGGATCGATTTTCTATGGCTCGATACCGAGCATTGTCCGTACACTGCGGAGTCCGTTACGTTGGTTCCGGTGCTTTGCAGACTGAAAGGTTGTGTTCCTGTTTTACGCGTGGCGGGCCTGGATCCAAACCTAATCAAGAAGGCCTTGGACATCGGGGCGAGTGGAATAATCGTTCCGCAGGTGAATAATGCAGAGGAGGCACGTCTCGCAGTGCGGTATGCAAAATATCCACCTGCAGGCATGCGCGGCGTTTCGCCAAGCTGGACCACCTATATGGATATATCCCAAACCGAATATCTTTCAGCCGCGAACGGGGAAACCCTCATTGTGGTGCAGATTGAAACTCCAGACGGAATTAGAAACCTTGAGTCTATTAGCGAGGTCGAGGGCGTGGATGTGGTGATGGCGGGGCCTGCTGACCTCGCGGCTTGCTTGGGCCATATTGGCAATGTCAACCACCCCTCCGTTCAGACTTTCCTCGAGGAGTTTCCTGGGCGCGTCGCCCCGAGCGGTAAGGCGAGCGGGATCGCTGTGTCCGGAATCGAAAAGAGCAAACAATTACCTGCCCAAGGCTATCGTTTCATCAACATAGGGGACATCCTCAATTGGGGTTTTGTGGGGCTTTCCAGTGACTTGAAGCACCTCAAAGAATTAACGAACAGTTCGTCCTGAACTAGGAGCGACTCTAAATCGTCGAATCCGCCTACAACACATGGCAGGCCGAGGGACAGTGGCATGCACTGAAGCCATCGCAGGTGGGGCTTTCTCGATAATTGGCAAGTTCAACTGTTCGCAGCGTCGTTCAGCGGACTTGGAATATGGTCCACACAGAAGTCCTTGCCAGTGCAGTGATCGAAAAAAGTTAGGTGTGGACACGATCGATATGAATATCTTTCCCAAGCGAACCGCTTTTTGGTGGCAGTGGGCTATCGCACTCAGTGCAATGTTCCTTCTTTTTATGGCTGGCCTCGCCGATCCGCTTGGTGCGCAGACCGCTGATCAAAGGTGGATCACAAAGGGATTCGAGGCTGGCAATACCGAATCACCTTGCATGACGGACGTGCCTGTTGATCGAACATCAAACGCGTGGAGATATTGTTTCATTCGCAATAATTCCACCACGCAAGAGGAGCAATCCAATGCATGATTCATTCACAAGACGCAGTCTACTGGTGTCGGGAAGTGCGTTCGCAATTCTGCGAAAGATGTGGCCGCGCGCGGCACATGAAATGCTATCGACCGGGGGAAGGTCCATGCCGGCTTTCCGGCCCAAGGGAGCATGGAAGTGGGACACCATTCTCTGGGATGCAGACCGCCAGGTCGCCGGTATCGGCCGTGAGTTCATTCGCTTGGGAGATGCCAGCCTCGCCTTACGCGTTCACTGGAATGACGAGCAAGGCTATACCAACGACGTTTACTCGGCGCACGCAGGCCAGTTCGTGATCAGGTCCGTGGATTCAGGCTTCACCTGGCAACGCTACGACGACCCAGTTCTCGACGAGAATCAAACCCGCCTCCGTAATGGGGAACTGGTAAAGGTTTATTCGGGTGGTCAGGCCATCGAAGAAAAGCGGGAACTACTTCATCAGGTCGGAGCCAACCCTGATACCGCGAGCATCGAAGGCAACGACCTCTGGCCGGAGAGCATGCGCGCCGAGCTCGAGGGGAAGGGCTACGTGGTCGAGAAGAGCTTCCCGGGAATCATTGGGACTTTGACCTCGCTCTCCTGCTCGATATCCGTCGACGGGGGCAAGACCTATATACGCCGCAAAATCGATCTGCCGCCCCTAGCGCGCACATACGGTTCGTTCCGGCGCTGCATTGAATTGCGCGACGGCACCATCCTCGCTGCGTGCTGCGGGCGGAGGAAGGCAAATTCGCCGGAGTTCAATTTCGTGCTTCGCTCGGTCGACCAGGGCCGCACGTGGAGCTTTCATGTGATTGCCGACGACGGGGCAGCTCGCTTGCAGTTCAACGAAACCGAAATTCACGAACTTCCCGACCGACGCATCCTGGCGATGTTCCGCTGCCACCACATGGGAGAATCGGTAGGCAACTACCTGTACCAGAGCACGTCCGAAGATGGCGGGAAATCATGGACCGCCTTCCGCCGGACGCCCATCTGGGGGTATCCGCCGCAGCTCATCACTTTGAGCAGCGGCGCGGTACTGGTGACCTACGCCCACCGACGGCATCCATTTGGCGTTCGTGCCTGTCTGAGTCGCAACGGCGGCGAAACTTGGGATTATGAGAACGAAAAGATCATATGCGACGACAGCCTTCCGGGACTTGTACAGTATCCCACGTCTTCGCAACTCGATGATGGCACGATTCTCACGGCCTATGCCATCAGCAAAATCCCGCGCATTCCCTACCGTCCAGACGATCAGGTTGGCCCCGACACGGACCTTCTGATTCACCGCCGGCAACGAATCGGTAAAGATCAGCACTGGGTGGGTGGATACCACGGTTTTGCGGGATTGAGCCGATACACCGAAGACTATATTCGGGCGCCGGGACAAACCACCAGTAAGACCATGTACCACGGGAAGGGCGGAAACGATGAGGAATAGAAGAAGGAAGAGCCCCGGTCTCATTCTGCTGTTTTTATTTGCAGTGGCGTGCGGTGGGCTCGCTTGGCGGAGAGGCGCCGGCATCGAGAACCGGGAAGAGGCGATTGCTATCGGGGACAAGGCGCAACTCTTTGTCGATGACCATGTGATTGAGACCGCGACTGGAGTTCATCGGCAGGCGCACGAGGCTGAGAAATATTTTCCCAACCCCGTGCTCACCTACACTCGACCATGGGAAGGGCACTGTGTGATTACTTGGGGTTCGGTGCTCTACGACCAGAGCGAACACCGCTTCAAAATCTGGTACGAGGCAATTCGCGAGGACCCCGGTGCCGGCGAGGAGACGTATTTCCTCTACGCCACCTCGCCCGACGGAATCTATTGGGACAAGCCGGAGTTGAATCAATTCGAATTCCAAGGATCACGCGCCAACAATATAGTGTTCCATCCCACCGCTCCGTTCGATAGCGCGGTTGTGATTCGGGACGAATCCGATCCCATCCCGGATCAGCGGTACAAAATGATGTACTATCTCCGGACAAAAAGTACGGCGGAACGCGGCCTGTATGGGGCCGTCTCCCGCGATGGGATCCACTGGCGGGAACTTCACGGACCTTTGGTGAAGGCGGGTGATCGATCGAGCTTTTTCTATAACCGGTTCCGCAAGACATATGTTTTCATGAGCCGCCCGGGCGTGCCCGCGCCCGCAACTGGCGTAACGCGATGGATCGGAATATGGGAGAGCGGCGACTTTCGCTCGTTCGGCATAATGCAGCCCACTCTTTGGCCCGATGCCGAAGATGCAGTGGGAACGGAATTTTATAGCATGCAGCCGTTCACCTATGAATCGCTGGCGCTCGGATACCTGGAGATGTTCTACGCCGGCGAGAACGATTCCCGCTACCGAAGGCTGGATACTCAGTTGACCATCAGCCATGATGGCCGCAAGTGGGAGCGCGCGCTCGATCGGCACCCCTTTCTCGAATTCGGGCCGATCGGCTCGTGGGATGGGGGCTGGGTTTGTCCGGCTTCCAACGCGCCGATCCGTCGGGGCGACAAGCTTTACATTTTCTATCAAGGCCGGCGAACGTTCCATTGGGCTACGCGCCCGGCACAGTTCGAGCAGGACGGCGAGACTTACCAGATCAATGATCCGGCTGTTGGACACGTCGGATCCATCGGCCTTGCGTTCTTGCGGATTGACGGTTTCGCTTCGCTCGATGCCGGCAACACCTCCGGTGTGGTCATCACGAAACCACTGGTGCTTCCTCCGGGGCAGGATTTGTTTGTGAACGCCAACATCCAAGGAACGCTGAAGGTTTCGGTGCTTGACGAGGCGGGTTCGCCTCTGTCTGGATATGAGGCGTCCGCCTGTTTGCCGCTGTTCGGCGATTCCGTGAGCCACCGAGTGCAATGGCAGCGCGGCCGGGATCTTCGTCCGCTGACCGGGCACACTGTGAGACTACGATTCGACCTCTCCGATGCTCAGTTGTATTCGTTCGCCGTTCGCTAGCTGATTTCCAGGACAGTAAACACTTTCTGAACCTGCGACAGAGTTTCCAAGTGGCCGGTAACCATTGCCGAGGCGATTGCTTGCCGGCCAAGACGCATTCTGGGAAGAGATCATCGCACAGTCGTACTGGCAGGACTTGCCGCGCAACCTTTTTGCTGGTCCCGCAGGTTCAACTGCCTGAAAACCCGCGCCCCGGGCGACACTGGCGAGTAATCGCAGGAAAAGCTAAATGCCGTAGCTACTCGGGCGATGAAGTGCGCCCAACTGGGCGCACTCTGAGAGAAGGGCTGTGTCCACTGCGGATGCCAACCAAACGATGATACCGGATAAGTTCCCGCGTGAGTGCGGGAGGCGTCAAAGTCAATGCCATCAGGGATGATAAGCAACGAGTTCTTTGACCTGTTTCAAAAAATATTGCCGAACTTGTGGATAGGCATAGCTAGGCACCTGAGTGATGTAAGGCCGGATTCCTGCCTTCTCGGATTGCGCAAGGAATGGGTCAAAGCGGCAACTGTTTTGGCAAACGCGGCAGCTTCTGCGTCGTCCGGCAGAGGAGGATCTAAGGATCCGCTAAGACGCCCGCCCGGCGGGACCAAAACCCGGGGTGATTGGTGAGAAACTCATCCTGCCGTCCCGGGAAAGAAGAGTCAAAAGTAAGATGCGGGCAAGTCTTCATTCCCCTGTTTGTGGGCTTCATCGATCGCGAAGGCTAAAGATCGACCTGCTTCATGATGACGCCCAGCACGGAGAATCCGGGATCCATGCCTTCACCGCTGCCATCCATTACGGTTGCCACGTTGCTTCTCCAGGTGACTTTCCACAAACGGAAACGCGCCAGCGGATTTGGTCGAAGCCGGCCTGCTTGAGATCTTGGATGAGCTTGCGAGTTCCCGGTTCGTTCATATGACGCCGTCGCGATAAAAGGCGACGGCCCGGCTCGCGTAATCCACTCCTACGATCAAAGTCTTTGGAGCAGCACTGCGCGACGCCTCAGATAAGTGTGCGGTGTGGCCCGCATCGCGGGTGAAGAGTACCGCCAGTGCGGCTACGATGGTCGCCGCAATCAGAGGGCACCTTGCGATTTCAGAACCTCTTTGGTTTCGCAGTTCTCTTTCCTCCGGTACGTAGAGACAGCTCGTGGGAACTCAGTAAGATAAGCAGGTGGAAAGCGAACGACGCCGGAGCGGCCCTTCCCGCTCCGATCGCTTGTCAGCGACGGCGGAATCGGAAGCGGCGGAATTGTCATGGCCCCTGGTACGTCAGGGTCACGGACTTGAGAACCGGGGATTGCGTGCCTCCATTCGTCGTCAGTGTTGCTTTGTATTGCGCGCAACGCGTCCCGCGCGGCGACGTCAGTTCGGCAGGTGAGTCCGAGAAATACGCTCTCGCAGCGTTAGGCCCGACCCAATCTGCTCGGGTCAACGTCTCCCGCGTAGCGGCAAAGCGAACCTGGAAGCGTGCGCCACGGCTTGACGCGGGCTCCATCCGCCATTCGATTTGCTGGAATTCGGCTTCGTCACTGGAACAAAACGGAGCGGAGACATAATCGAAGCCATCTCGCCTGTCTTGGATGTTCCCGATATTCGCGCGCGTCAACCCGTGTACGCCAATGCTCGGCAGGAGCAATTTCCGTTCAGGTGAAAGCCCCTCCTTTCCGCCCCAGTAAAGGTACGAGTTTGTCCGATGATCAGCGCTACTGGTGTGATTTACGAACAGGATATCTTTCCAGCCGTCGTGGTTGTAATCGCCGATTTCAACGAGCGATGCCGATTGTGTTGGCAACAGCGTGGCGTTCGCACCGGTGAAGCCTTTCGCCGAACCCCAGAAAATGTAGGAAGGATGATCGCGCGTAATTCCCGCATGGTAGCTGGTGACGGCGAGATCCAAGAAACCATCATGGTTCAGATCGCCAATGGCAGCATCCTCGCCGCCGACGGTGGGAAGGATCTGCCGGTTCTGTGGAGAATAGCCGCGGGGGCCGCCAAAGTAGATGTAGGTGTTGGCCTCGAAGGGGGCCGTCTGCGTGGGTGCCGCTAGGTCGGTTGGCCCTTTTGAATAGACGAGCTTGTCATAATCGTACAGATTCGGAATAACAATATCGAGATAACCATCTCCGTTTAGATCTGCGACCGCGGCTGCAATCGCTTCCTTCGTCGGAAGAGTTGTGGTCCGGCTATCACTGAAGCCCTGGGGACCGTTCCAGAAGATCACTGCTTTTTCTTTGACGCCCGTCACCAAAATATCGGGATAGCCATCTCCGTTCAGATCGGCAGCGAGGTTGCAGCGGATTCCGGCAAAAGGTGTAGCCCACTTGTTCGAGGCTGAAAAACCCTGTGGGCCACCCCAGAACACTTCAAGCGCGGCCGGCCCGTCGGCGGACCAGTTCGACACTGCAACATCGAGATATCCATCGTGGTTAAAGTCAGCGACGCTTGCGTTGAAGGGATCGGTGCCGGGAAGAACGGTCGAATTCATCAGAGAAAGACCTGTCTTCGAGCCCCAAAAAATATGCACTCCTCCGGATGCGCAAAGAAGCAGGTCGGGATATCCATCTGCATTCAGGTCTGCGATCGTATACGAACTCGCGTTCACCAGCGGGACGGTGAAGCGTGAGGAAGCGGAATATAGCCCGCGGGCCGATCCCCAATACACATAGGTGTCGGTGGTTCCTCCGGCGACCCCGTCCATGCTATTGATGAACACCAGTCCGGTTCGGTGCTCGTTCAACTTTGTCACCTGGACATCCATCGCCCCCAGCGTGGGAAGCTCCAGTCTGCGTCCGACGTCGAATCCTTGTTTGCTATTCCAGTACACGTACGACGAGATGTTCTTGGTTCCGCCATCGTCTTCGTTGCTGAAGATCAGGTCCGGAAAGCCGTCGTGATTGAGATCGAAGATCGCACAGTGGCTTGCTCGAAGGGTTGGAATGGCCGAACGGCGCGATGGTGAATAACCACCCCGCAGGCCTGCTTGCCCCCAATAGATAAAAGATGCGCCGCCCTCGCGGTTGGCAAAGACGATATCAGGGAATCCATCTCCATTCAGGTCGCCGACCTTCACGTCCCGAGCACCTTGGGTTGGGAGCTCAGTCCGGTTCATCACCGAGTATCCCAAGCGCGTTCCCCAGTAGATGTAAGAAGTCACCGGAAACCCGCTCCGGGTGGGGCCTTCGTTCGCAAGCAACACGTCCGGCAACCCGTCCCCGTTCAGATCCGCCACGGCAACCGCAGCCGTTCCGACGCCGGGCAGATACGTTCTGTTCGCCTCGGAATAGCCTTGCTTGGAGGCCCAATAGATGAAGACTCCGCAGTTCTTGCCCGCTTCGCCTCGCATTGCGAAGAGAATGTCGGGGTATCCGTCGTGGTTCAGATCGGCGATTTTGACGTCGCCCGCGTTGAATGTTGGAAGAGCCGACGTATGTTTTGAGGAAAAACCGCTTCCGGAACCCCAGTAGATATCCGAGTACGGGCGGAGGAACGTCTGGTCGCCGCCCTGCCGGTTGAACTGATAAGAGGAGCCTCCGGACGCGAACACCAGGTCCACATGGCCGTCGCCGTTCAAGTCGGCGGCTGCGACCGCCGTGGCATCGACCGTGGGCAGTCCAGTGCGATTCTTCGACGAGTAGCCTTCCGTTGAACCCCAGTAAATGAACGACTGCAGTTCCGTTCTTGTCCCATTGAATGAATTGGCAATGACAACGTCGGGTATACCGTCATTGTTAAGATCGGTGATCGTTCCCCCGCTGCCGCCGTCGGCCGGCAATTCCGTTCGATGCTTAACATCAAATTTGCTGTCGTTCCAGTAAACATACGATGGGACAGCAAGATTGTTGTCATGTTGACTAGGAAGCACAATATCGATGTTTCCATCGCCGTTCAAATCCCACTGATTAATCAGGCGAACGCTTCCATCCGCGCCGACGTAGTCGTTCGCGCCGCCATCCGTGAGTGTTCCTTCTGCAAAGTCCAGATAACTTGACTGCGTCCAAGTCTTCATTACTTGCGGCGGCTGCGCCCACACGCGCGAGGTAGGGATTGCCACGGCGAGGAGGAGCAGAATGCATCCAAGCACCGCCACCCCGCCCCTGCGCCAGAGTGGGGAGGCTCGGCGGATTGGAATCCGAATCGGGTCATTCATGTAGCTCGCCTCGCGGTCACAGAAAAATCAGCCGGTTCTTGGCATCGCCTCGAACCGGCTTGCAACAGTGGTAAACGAGAACCTCGCCATCCAGCTGCGCTTTCGCGCGGACAAGGAACTCCGTCCAATCCGCCGCACAGCACTTTATCCCAAACGCGCGAATGCAATTATCAGGATTCATCAACCTCAACCTCGCACGCGACGCGACCATGCCCACTATGTCGAAGCATTCAGGTATGAGTCCGATCTGTCTTCGCTCGTACCACTCAGAAAAGACGGGTGAATCATCATCTGAAGGTCTGCCGTATCGAACGTTTTCACCAGCATGAATATCTCTGCCGAGTAGATGGGGACAAAATCGAAGTAGGGTTCACTCCAGATCCCGCGCTGTTTCCGACATGCTCACTTTCCAACTCGCGCCTAGGAAATGTCTTGCATCTGTCCGCTCGTTTTGTCGTCAACTCGAGGCAGAGCAATCCAATGCCCAAGCATTGTTTACGGCCACGATCAGCGGTCCTCATCGTATTCGGCATATTGGCCCCGCATCAATTCCAAAACGTGAAGATAACCTTCAAAAACCGGTGAGTTTATTTACTTGCGTTCACGATTTGTTGTTGTTGAGCCTCGACGGAGTTCTGGTACCTTTGCCAGGCTGCCGGATCCACCTTGGCGTTCTCGCCGTAGTACACGAGCCCGAGCGCCCGGCGCGTCCGCTTGCTTAGATTCGGACCTGCCGCATGAATTGTGAGCGAATGGTGAACGAGGCAATCTCCCGGACTTGCTGTGCATACCGTCTCTATACCCAACTCGTCTTCCCGATTTCCAGCCAGGCCTTGTGAAAACCCGAGCACATGCGAAGTGCTGTGGGGGAACACCCCTTTCTTGTGCGAGCCGTTCCAGTAGTGCATCGCCCCGTTTTCCTCGTTCACTTCATCCAACGCGACCCAGATGGTCAGAGCCTCGTTCGGAACCAGGCAAAAATAAAAACCGTCCTGGTGTGGCGGCGTTGCAGCCCCGATCCCGGGGGGTTTGTTGAAAAACTGGATGGATTGCGGAACCGCCTCCTGCCGAAGTAAAGATTCCGCCAGGCCGCAGAGCTTCTTCCCTTTAAGGAGCGAGCCGAAAAACGAGTCGTCCTCCAGCCGCGTGACTTGTTTAAGAGTCTCGGGCCTTGTGTAGTCCTCATACATGGCTTCCTGTTTGGAGAGCGTCGGGACGATTTCTCGAACAAAGCGTCTAAGATTCGCTTCGATCTGAGCTGTTTCTGCTGGATCGAAAAAACTTTGGATGCGAACAAAACCGTCGCGTTGGAATGCCGAAACGAGAGACTCAGTTGGCACATTCATTGCTAACTCCTTCGTACGCTATGCTCTTAGTGGCCGTTGGGCGGTGCACCGTGCGATTGGCCGGCAAACCGATAGGACCAGAGCGTGGCTTCCTTGAACTCAAACATCAGGACCGCGTCTTTGCCGACCAACTCACTTAGGTCGTTCTTCTCTTTCCAGTGCGTTTCCATGTGGGTTCCATCGCCTTGAAGCGGGATTGACTCCGCGCTGCTGAATCCCGGGATCACCGGCCACCCGCGTCACTCTTGTCCTTGTAAGGGCGGTGGATGGAAACGCGCAAGGCGCCGCCGGGCGAAGTTTGCAGGTTAAGTTCGAGTTTGGGGCCGGTTACGCGAACCGTCTTGCTGACAACATAAGGCACATGCCGACCGTCCCACACTGGTTCGACTGACGGGCCTGTAGGGCTGTCATAGGAGCGCTGTTCCAAAGCCGGCTCTCCGTCTCCAGCACGCATTCCCGCAAGTCGATCTAGCGTTAGCCGGGCCATCCCCAAAAAACCAGCCCTGGAGGTGAAGTACAGGTAAATCTCGTCTCCGATGGGAATGGGCGGGCTCCCTGTCATGTTCAGCATGGAGTTCGAGTCCCAGTGATGGTTAATCCCCTCCGCGAGGAATGCTTCATGCCCGCGAGACGTAGCGCCAACTTCGCGCTCCCGGCTGGATAGCAGCTCGATCCATCCGATCTGCGCCATCCCGCGTCTGCTTCGAGACGTACAACAGGCCCAGGTACTGATTGCCGTAATTGAACGGGTTCAACACCCAGTGTTGAAAGCTCAACCCGTATTCGTCTTCTTCGTCGAGGTCGAGAGCACGGCCCTGATAAATGCCAGTGCTCCATGTCTTTGTGGCGGCCAAGAGCCCCGCTGCCAGGGCCCCCTGTCCTAAGGCTCTACGATATGAATGGATTACGGGTATCCGACGTTTCGGATAGCAAATGCATAACTTGCCGACTGTCGACAGTAAGACGATATCAGACCACAATAGCACATGCCTGTCAAGGGACAGCTTGAAACGTCAGGAAAGGTAAAGTAGACGTGGTTCTTGTGTTGCCGATCCGCACGGATGACGATCACCATCCCTTTCCTCCGCCGAAAGGCTCCTGGAATTAAGCGCGTGTCCTCGATCCGACTACCGGTTCATGGTCAACGAACCAACGCTCTATGCTCATACGGCCCGGTTTAGGGCGACTGTCATCAGTATCCGTTCCGCTGAAGACACCCGCATTTGTTTATGAGCTGGATCGATGCTCTCGTGAGGAGGGGGATAACTCAAAGGCCATTTGACAGGTTGGCGCAGTAGGTAGAATCAGTCAGCACCCCCGCAGAGCGGGTGTCTTGATGAGTTGTGCTGCTTCAAAGGCGTTAGACCACGGGGTTAGGCGTCGCGCGTTTGTGCACCTTCATTGAGATCTAAAACTGTACAGGTGATCTGCGAAGCCCGCAGGGAACACGGCATACTCGCGGGCTTCAAGTGTTCGCCCGAAATCTTTTCGCCCTACGGACTCCGGCGGGCAATGGCAATCGCACTGATCCCTTGCGGGTGCCGCCTACCGACGCACTGCCTGGATGCGAGACAGTGCTAGGCGCTGCGCAGTGCGATTGCACCGTTCTCTTCGCGCTTCAAAACTACCGCAAGAATTCTTCGCGGGCCCAAACCGGATCTCCGCCTATCCATACCTCAAGCACCCGCAATTCACCGCTTTGAGGCACAACGCGAATCAAATTCGCCGGCTGCCCAGCCGCGATTTCTTGGCAGACACCGCGATCGTTCAGCAAACTCGCTGGATTTTTTGTCGCAGCAATACAGGCATCTTCGAATGAAACACTGGCATGCTGTTGGAAGATTGACACCGCGCGATTCATCGCCAGAGCGGAACCAGCCATGGAAGCTCGATCCCGTTTCACGACTTTTCCGGAAGGAAGAAGTTCCACCGGCATGTCCACAAGTGTGTAACGCCCCGGCGGCATGTTCGCCACATGAATGGCATCGGTTACAAGAATACAGCCATTCACTCCCTTGACCTTCACTATAACGCGTAACAGGTCCTCGGGAAGGTGAAATCCGTCACAGATTAGGCTGACGTGCAAACGCTCATTGGCGAGTTGCGGCCATAGTGGATTCTGGTGGCGGTCGATCATAGTGGCGCAACCGTTTCCCAGGTGGGTGCTCAAGCGGGCCCCCGCGTCGACGGCCGCATGAATGACGGTAGCGGTCGCGTCCGTGTGCCCAATCGCGCAGACGACACCGGCACGCACGCAGCGCGCGATGAACTCCAACGCACCGGGCAGTTCGGGAGCGAGCGTCACGATCTTGATGCGATGTCCTGCGGCTTCTTGCAAGCGAGTGAATTCGTCCCAGTCCGGCGACCTCAAGAATTCAGGGTTATGAACGCCGCGAGCAGGACCATCGGGGAAATATGGTCCTTCCAGGTGGTACCCGGGCACGCAAAGCTGAAATGCGGTACAAGCGCGCCGCGCTTCTTCGAGAACGGCGAAATTGCGGCGGAGGCGCTCATAAGAGTTTGTGATCAAAGTCGGGTAAAAGCTGGTGACACCCGTGGCCCAAACCGCAGGCAACACTCGGATGGCCTGCTCGACTCGGAGATTGGGATCTGAAAAGTCGATGCCGGCAAAGCCGTTCACCTGGAGATCAATGAACCCCGGACAGAGCCAGGACTCATCAGGCTGCGAGGACGAAACCGTAGTCACGCTGGTGATGAGCCCATCGGCACAGCAGATATGTGCATAACCGGCATGGAGATTTCCGGAAGGCATAATTGTTGATTGTCGACAGTTGATCATATACGATTCTTCTGTAAATGCCTCCGGCGTCTCCATCTTATATCGCCTTCGCAGCTGACTTGGCCGCGATCCAGATCTTCGAGACTCCTGAAAAGATGGCGACCGCCGCGGCCGAACACGCGGGCTCGGTCCTCAGGGGCGTGATTCTGAAACGTCAAAAAGGCCTCCTGATTATCGCCATTGGTACTTCACAAGACCATTTAATTGACGCCTTGACTCAGCGCCCGGATATCGAGCGGCGAAGAGTAGCTGTTTTTCATATGGAGGAGTACGTCGGAATCGCCGACACGCACCCCACGAGTTTCCGGCGCTGGTTGCGTATGGGTCTCGCCGACATCGTTCATCCCGCCGCCGCGCATCATTTGAACGGCGACGCAGTTGACTCGAAAGGAGAAGCGAATCGCTACGGCCGTCTTCTGGATGAGAAGCCCGTAGACCTCTGCTTTCTGGAATTTGGCGAAAATGGCCACATCGCGTTTAATGATCCACCATCGGTGGACTTCCACGATCCGGAAACCGTAAAGCGTGTGCAGTTGGATCAGGCGTCCCGACGGCAGCAGGTGGGGGAAGGGCATTTCCCCACAATCGAAGACGTGCCTGACTTGCTCAGCCTTAGAGCGGTATCGTACCTGGATCTGTTTCGTTCCCGAGTTCCGAAAGGCGCAGGCCGTCCCCGACGCCTTGGAAGGACCCATTGGCACCGCTTGTCCGGCTTCTCTGGTGCGAACGCATCCCGTCGCTTCCGTTTCCCTGGATAGGGCGTCGGCGTCGTTATTGAGAGAAGCCATCAAGCCAGGCGAAATCGTGAAGCCGCTGTCGAACACCTCGTGAACATGAACTGGTCACAATTACTCAGCTTGTATCAAGAGACGCTCCATCGCAACGTCATGCCGTTCTGGCTCAAGTACGGCATTGATCGCGAGTACGGAGGCTTCTTCAACTTCCTCACTGACGAAGGGCGGGTAGTCTCGGAAGAGAAGGTCCTGTGGTCGCAAGGCAGGGGGCTATGGACGCTTTCAGCTCTTTACAACCACTTCGATCGGGACGCGAAGTGGTTGGAATACGCATCGCAAACCGCACAGTTTCTACTGGAGTATGGCCGTGACGACTCGGGGCTATGGCGCTTTCGCGTTGCTCGCGACGGCCGGCCTCTGGAGGGTCCGCAAAGTATTTATGTAGACGCCTTCATCATCTACGGGCTTACGGAATATGTCCGGGCGACCGGCGACCAGCGCGCGCTCGAAGCCGCTATCGAGAGCTATCGGTGTACCAGCCCCATGCTCCGCGACCACTCACGCCTTTCCACGCGTCCGCACCCGATTCCGTCGCGTCTGCAATCGCATGGTCCATCCATGATCTTTGCGCTCGTTTATCACGAACTCGGCCTCACGGCCAACGACCCGGAGATTCTCGCTCGGGCCCTGGAGTTGGCTGAGACTGTCATGACGCAGCATCTCAAGCCGGAGCACCATTTGTTGTACGAATTCGTCCTCCCAGGAGGAAGACTGGCGCCGGGCGACGCTGGCGAGACCTTTCTTCCTGGCCATGCCATCGAAAGCATGTGGTTCATGGAGAGGATCTATTCTTGCTACTCGAATCGGGAACGGATCCGGCAAGCTATGGACGCGATTCGCTGGCATCTCGAGCGCGGCTGGGATGAAGAGTTCGGCGGGATCTTCCTCGCGCGTCACGCCCATGGCGGCACACCGTGCTGGCACTCACCGGACTCGAAAGTGTGGTGGCCCGCGACCGAGTCCTTGTACGCGCTGCTCCGAAGTTATGAAGTTACGGGCGAGTCCTGGTGCCTGGAATGGTATGACAAAGTTCATGATTACGCGTTCCACCGCTATCCCAATCACGAACATGGAGAATGGTTTCAGAATCTGGACCGGCAGGGCAACCGGATCCCGGCGGTGGTTGCGGGCCTGGAGGTAAAGGACCCGTTTCATCTTCCGCGATCATTGATCTATAGCATCGCTGTGCTCCGACGGCTGAATCAGACGACCGGGACTGAAGTGCTGCGTACAAGCCCAATTGAGGCTCCGAAGTGATGGCGATTTCACTGCTTGATTGGGGTGTTCTATTCATCTACGGGCTGGCGCTCGTGTGCATGGTGTTGTACTTCTCACGAAAAACGCATGCGCAAGATGATTATTTTTTGGCTGGACGTAACATGAGCCGCTGGCCCATTGCGATCAGCATGTATGTAGCACTCTTTAGCACGAACAGCATGCTGGGGGTCACAGGATGGGTAAACCGACCGCACGGCACGGTGTGGATCGGGCTGCAAAACGTCGGCACGATCATGGCGGTACCCCTTGTTGTGATGCTCTATCCGAAGATATTCTTCCGCTTAAAAATCACAACGGCTTACGAATACGTTGAGAAGCGATTCAATTATCCGGTGCGCGCGTTCGGGACTCTGTTCTTTATGGTGTCACGGACGATGTGGCTCTCGATTGTTATTTATAGCGCCGGGCTGGTTGTCTCCCGAATGCTGGGGTGGGGACATGGGAGCGCGGGTGGGCAGATTCGGGCGATGCTCACCCTCGGAGCAGCGGCAACTTTATTTGCGCTCATTGGCGGCATGCGGGGCGTGATCTGGACGGACGTCCTGCAGTTTTTCGTGCTTTTGTCCGGCGTGCTGAGCGTCGCGATCATTGCCTGCATGAAGGCCGGCGGACTTACCCATGTCTGGCATCTTGGCGTCATGGAGGGAAAACTGGCGCCGCCCGCCTTTTTTAGCCTGCACGGCGACCTCACGATCGTCAGCGGACTGGCACTCGGAGTCTTTGCTTATCTTTCCAGTGCGGGCGCTGATCAAGTCCTCCTGCAAACATACCTAACCGCGAAATCGGAATCCGAGGCCCGCAAGAGCATCATTCGCAGCGGAGCTTTCCTGAAACCGCTGAGTCTAATTTTTCCGTTCCTCGGCTTGCTGTTGTTCGGATATTATCGTGCGCACCCTGAGACTGCCGCACTGATGCGTATCCCGGACGACGCGCTGCCAGTATTTGTTATCTACGTTCTCCCGGCGGGGATACGGGGATTGATGATCGCCGCCATCCTTTCGGCGGTGATGACGACCGTGTGCTCGGGACTCACGGCGCTTTCTGCCTGCGTGCAGGTGGATTTCATCAAACGCTGGAAGCGCAGCCCGATTTCGGACCGGGGAAGCGTCTTCTTGGCGCGAACATTGGTGTTTTCGTGGGGCGTTCTCGTTTGCATCAGCGCGATCTTTGTGATGCGCATCGGGCAGACGAACAATATTATCCAGATACTAAATCTCCTGATGTACCCCTTCTCCGGGGTTCTCCTTGGAATATTCCTGCTGGGCCTACTGACCCACCGGGCGAACTCAGCCGGCGCAGGGCTCGGGGCGGTGGTGGGGTTTGCGGGGACTATCGGAGCGCCGTTGCTCCAACGATTTCTCAATGGACCGGGCGCCGGCGTGCGTCTGCCAGCGTCGGCGATCGCCGGGATTTCCTGGCTCGCGGGTATTTCGAATTTTTACTATGCTGCAATCGGAGCCATTTTGACGGTGGCGATCGGGTATGGTGTCAGTTGGTGCCTTCCCCGGCCGCCGCTAGAACGGTTGGCTGGCTTGACACATAATTTCCCAGCCTATCCTGCGAGGGAAAGCAGCGAAGGTAATATTCTGACGCTTTCGACAAAGGATACTTGAGGTGGTTGATCGCTTATACTGAGTTAAGCCTTATGCGCAAAGCGGAATTGTTCGAACCCATGCAGGCTCGCACATTGAAAGAGTCCATTGTCGAGAAGCTGTCCGAGAGCATTCTCTCTGGCAAATTCAACATGGGCCAGCGTCTAAACGAGAGCCAACTGTCTCGTGAACTGCGGGTCAGTCGTGCGCCCATCCGCGAGGCGTTGCAGCAATTGCACCAAATCGGTCTGGCCGTGAACCTGCCCCGGAGAGGGATGTTTGTGGTGAGTCTCGACGACGAGGATGTTCAGAAGATCAACAGCCTTCGCCTCGTGCTCGAGTCGGAAGGGTTGCGTCTTTGCCGCACGAAACTGACTCCTCAGGGCGAGAGAAAGCTGACACAGTTGGTCGAACGAATGGAACGCATGGAGCCGACCAGCGCCTTTCAGGCCAGTTCCATTGACCTGGAGTTCCACCGTCTTATGTGGAGCATGACGGGAAACGAATATCTGGAGCGCACCTTGACCAGCCTGACTGCTCCTCTGTTCGCTTATGCGGTTCTGCGGAAACCAAGGGCCGAAAAAATGCGTATGGTGCTGGATTCGCACCGGCCGCTGCTGGAGTACGTAGTTGGCCGCTCGACGCGGACGGCGGCCGATGTGATGCTGGCGCATCTTAGCTTGCGCTGGTCACACCCGGAAGGTTTCGCGAGCGTCGGTACTCAGTCCGTCGGCGAAGATGCCACTCGCGCCGTGACGTGAAGCCGCAAATGTTTATCCAAAATTCGGCGTACCTGCAGGGCCTCCTCCTCGGTTAAGGAGCTGAAATACGGGGCTCCGCTGCAGCGGTTGCAGATCACGAGATACCGCATCGCCTCATCAAAGCCGCCCCAAACCGCTCCGTATCGGAATACCTCAGCGATCTCAATCATCGTTCGCTGCAGTTGAGAGGCCTGCGTTAGGTCGCCGCTCCGGAATGCCTCATACAACTTCACAGCCATGTGGGGGCAGATGTTATACAGGCCGCCAACAGCTCCGTCGCACCCCAGTTGCAGTCCCGCGAGCATCAAAGTCTCACTGCCGGTCAGGACTGAAAAGTTGGAGAACTTTCTGGTCAGATGAATGAGCTCCTGAAGGTTCTCGCAATCCGCATTGCTTTCTTTGACTCCGACGATATTTGAATGAGACTCACAAAGTTGCGCAACCGTCTCGGGCTGGATATAGCACTTAGTGTGAACAGGGTTGTCATATACCAAGACCGGCAAAATCCCGGCCGATGCGATTTCGGAATAGTGCCGGAAGACCTGATGCCGGTTCGGTCGCATGTAGAACGGTGGTAGCACATTCAGGAAGTCGGCCCCCGCCCGCGCGAATTGCTCGGCTTTGAGCAATGCCCGCCGAGTTCCGGTTTCTCCTAAAGAAGCCAGCACAGGCACTGCACCTGCGACCTCGGCCACGACGACACTAACGGCTCGGAGTTGCTCCGAGTCCGTCAGGACAGGGAAGCAGCCCATGGATCCGTTCACAAGGAGACCGTCGACGCCGGCATCGAGGCAATATTGGATTAAACGGCGGAAACCTTGCTCATCGACGCGCTCCTCGTCAGTAAGGGGAGTAGCCAGGGCGGGGATGATGCCCGTCAGTTTCATATAGACGTATACTACTGTCGACAGTATGCTAAAGTCCAGAGTTGCTTTCGGTGACTTTTTGTCTTCCTGATTACAGTTCCACATGCGGCTCAATGCCAAAATCGCCCTCATCGGAAGCTCGCAATTTGGTATTTCCGGGCCGCTCGATTGCCATGTGTATGCTGTACGGGGCCGCACTGGAATCGTCCTGATCGATGTCGGCGGCGGTACTCATACGAAAACCCTTCTTTCGAATCTTCGAGAGGACCTGGGCGCGTCTGACATCGAGGCGGCACTTATCACTCATAGCCATCCGGATCACTCGACCGGCGCGGCCGAAGTGCGAAGAATGACTGGAGCTAACATCCTTACATCGGACCTCTCCCGCGCGGCCATCGAAACAGGCGACGAGATCGCCACTGGTTTGTCAGCGGCTCGCCGGGCCGGCATCTACCCCCCTGACTTTCAGCTCGCCCCTTGCGGCGTTGATGCTACATTCCACGACGGCGACGTCCTCGAACTGGCCGGTTTGAAGTTTAGCGCCATCCACGTCCGCGGTCATAGCCGCGATTCGTTTTGCTTCCTCACAGAGGTTGATGGACTGCACATAATATTTGCCGGCGATGTGCTTTTTTATGGCGGGATTCTGGGGTTGATTAATAGTGAATGTTCGGAAATCGCTGGCTATCGAGCCGATTTGTGCAAGCTGGCGGGTCTCAAAGTCGACGCGTTGCTTCCAGGGCATGGGCTATTTACGCTGACCCATGGCCAGACACACATTGATTGTGCGCTTGAGCAACTCGGACGCAATTTCCTGCCGCGCCAAATTGGGCAGGGTGACGTGATATTTTGATGCTGAAAACAATTCTCGGCGAAGGCGACACTCCTCTCGTAGCAAGTACTCGTATCGCGAAGCGGATTGGTGTTTCGCGGCTCTTCTTTAAGCTCGAGAGTTTGAATCCATCCGGCTCGTACAAAGACCGCTTCACGGCAGCGGAAGTGAGTCGTCTGCTGGAAGCAGAGCTGCCCGGATGTATCGCCACCTCCTCGGGTAATACTGGCTCATCCCTGGCAACGTATTGCGCCCGCTACGGCCTAGCCTGTGCGATTGTGGTCAATCCAGACGCGCCGGCCGGTAAGCTACAGCAAATGCGCGCGATGGGCGCACACATTCTGCAGGTCCCCGGCTTTCTCCATTCTTCGGCAACGACCTCGCGTACATTCCAAATCCTTGACCGGCTGGCGAGCGTTCGTCATATTCCCTTCATCGTTTCGGCATACCGGTATTGCCCGGCGGGCATGGAGCACGTGCAATGTATTGCGAACGAGCTCCGCGCTCAGTGCGAGGACTGTATTGATCACATATTTGTTCCGGTCGGGGGTGGCGGCCTTTTCACCGCAGTCTGCCGCGGGTTGGAGACGCCTACGGATTCCCATCGAACCCGGGTTCATGCCGTCCAACCGGAGGGGTGCGCGACGGTGGCGGCCAGCTTTGAGCGCGGCGACGATGAAATTGTGGAGGTGCGAAGCACGACTTCGATCAGCGGGCTGGCTGTGCCCTTCGACATTGATGCGCGATTGGCTTTGACCCATCTGCGCCAGTCCGGCGGGAGAGCTTACGCCCTGCCCGATTGCGAGATTCTGGATGCCCAGAAAATGCTGCTTGAACTTGAGGGCATTTATTGTGAGCCGGCCGGTGCCGCCGCACTTGCAGGACTTCTCCGCGCATTCGAAGAAGGGAGTGTTGAAGCTCACGAAACCGTCGTTTGCCTGGTTACCGGTCATGGGTTCAAGGATCCTGAGTCCATCATCAGTCACGCGGCCCAGAATCCTGCTGTTTTGACTCCGGTCGATGAACTGGAAGACCAAGTGCTAAGGAGGATTACCTCGTGCGTGTAGCGATCGGCGGTATTTACCACGAATCGAACACTTTTGTTACCGAACCGACAACCTTGGCCAATCTCGCCGAAGGCCATCTGCATCGAGGGCCCGAACTCGTCGGCCATTGGCGCGGCACGGAATCGGAGGTAGGGGGCTTTCTTGCGGGCGCGGAAGAATTCGGGTTTGAAGTGATTCCGACCCTCATGGCGTGGTGTACGCCCTCGGGAACGGTAGTTCCTGAGGCTTACGAAAAGCTGGTGAGCGAGCTCATCGCGGGGCTCCGAGCCGCTCTTCCTCTCGACGGCATTCTGTTATCGCTTCACGGCGCGATGGTGAGCGAACGGTTCCCCGATGCCGATGGAGAGATTCTGTCTCGAGTGCGGCAAACCGTCGGTGTTCACGTTCCGGTTGTGGTAACGATCGATTTTCACGCCAACGTGAGCAGCACGATGGTAAGTTCCTGCGACGCGTTAATCGGCTACGATACCTACCCCCACATCGATCAGCATGAGCGCGGCGCTGAAGCAGCCTTGGTTCTGAATGCCATCCTGTCGTCCAATCGTCGCCCATCAATGCACCTGGCGCAGCGGCGGATGCTTCCTCATATCCTGCGCCAGCCCACGGGATTCGAGCCCATGTCTCGTCTTATCACGCGGGCTCACGAGTGGGAACAATGCCCCGGCGTGATCTCTGCCACGGTTTGCGCCGGATTTCCCTATGCCGACGTTCCGGATGCCGGACTTTCCGTGGTAGTCGTGAGCGACAGCGACAATCCAGAGGCGCGCCGCGCGGCGGAAGAAATTGCGGATCTTGCTTGGAACCGGCGCAGCGAGTTTGTCGCGTCGCTGCCTTGTCCTGCCGAAGCCGTGCGCTGTGCCGTCAGCCGGACGGCGGGGCTTACGATCCTGGCCGATGTCAGTGACAATCTCGGCGCGGGCACCCCCGGGGATGGAACGGTGTTGCTCGAGGAGTTGCTCCAACAAAATGCCCGGGATTCGCTGGTTTTGCTACACGATCCCGAAGCTGTTTCCGCAGCGATTTCTGCGGGTGTGCGCACAACCCTCCGAATACCTGTCGGTGGGAAGCGAGACACTCATCACGGTCCACCTGTGGTCGTTGAGGGAGTAGTGAGAACCATCAGCGACGGCATCTTTCGAAATATCGGGCCAATGCGTGAAGGCTTGCTGGAGGATCAGGGCCGCACAGCCGTCATCGATACCGGTGGCGTGCTGGTAGTGCTCACGGAACGTCGCATGCCCATGTGGAACCTGCAGCAATTGCGCGCGATCGGAATCGAGCCGACCCGGCTTCGAACCATCGTTGTAAAAGGGGCTATTGCGCACCGCGCAGCCTATGCCCCGATCGCCACCCAAATTGTTGAAGTGGATACGCCGGGTCTGGCCGCTGCCGACGTGCGGCGCCTGCCGTACCAACGCGTGAAGCGTCCGATTTTTCCGCTGGACCATTTGTGAGTTTCCATGAGTCTCGATGGGAGAGTAGCCATCATTGGTGTCGGCGTTACCGGTGTCCGGAATCGCCCAGACATTAACCGCGTGCGGGATGAGACTGCTCCCGCGCAGAGGTGGCGACGTACTACCGAAACGAACGCAGCTGTACGACTTCACGGCCGCGACGTTCTTCCGATTCAGGTGGACGTTGGCGACCGAAGTCCGTGCGAAAAATAGTTGAGGTCACCCTGGCTCGCTTCGAAAAAGGATCCGTCACCGTTGGCCGGGGCGCAAATTGTAGCCAGAGGCTGAACCTGTTGGAGTACCTGACATGAAAGCTATGCAGCTCTTTCGATTGGATGAGAAAGTCGCTTTGGTGACAGGCGGCACGGGGATTTACGGCGGCCACATCACGAGGGCGCTCGCTGAAGCCGGAGCACAGGTCGTCGTTGCTTCGCGGAGGCTGGAGAATTGCGAGCTCTATGCGCGTAACCTAGCGGCACAGGGTTTGCGGGTGTCTGCCGAACATCTCGACTTGAGCGTCGAGGCCGAGATCTTCGCGCTCCGTGAACGCATGCTGAACCGGCATGGACGAATTGACGTGCTTTTTAATAATGCCGTAGCTAGGGCGGGGAGCGGTTTTCAGGAAATGAAAGCCGAGGAATGGTCTTCGACTATGCAAGTCAACTCCACAGGACTTTTCCTTGCTTGCAAAGTTTTTTCCGAACCCATGCAACAGGCGCGTTCCGGCTCGATCGTGAACATCGCTTCCATTTACGGCATTGTAGGACCCGATTTTTCCATTTATGAAGGCGGCGATATGAGCAATCCGGCCAACTACGCGTACGCCAAAGGCGGTATGATCAATTTCACGCGCTACCTGGCGAGTTATCTGGGGCCTTTCGGCATCCGCGTGAATTGCCTCTCGCCGGGTGGCTGCTATACGCCCGATATGCCGGGAGTATTCGTCGAGAACTATCAGCGGCGTACGCTGCTGGGACGAATGGCCACCGGTGAGGACATTCAGGGGCCAGCCGTGTTTCTGGCGTCCGACGCATCGCGGTATATCACAGGGCAGAACCTGGCGGTGGACGGGGGCTGGACAGCAATTTAGCTGGACAGCAATTTGAGCTTGCTTTCTGCCGACTGTCGACAGTAGACTTGGCTTCTTGATTTCCTCCTCCGCAATTCCGGCTTCGCTGAAAACTCGTATCCTGATCGTGGGAGCCGGCTCAATTGGCGAGCGGCACACCCGTGTTTTCAGACAATTGGGGGTTCCAGTTGCCGTGGTCGACCCTCGGCGGACGTTAGCGAACCAGATTGCGCATAAGTACGGTTGTTTCAACTCATACGGGCACATTGAGGAAGTTCCGCTCCACGAATTCGATGCGGCTGTAATCTGCACACCGGCTGATTCACATGTCCCCCTGGCAGACCGGTGCGCACACGCGGGTTTGCACCTGCTCGTGGAAAAGCCGTTCGCGGCCGCATTGGACGGCGTGGAGAACCTGATATCGTTTTGCCATTCCCGCAGTTTGGTGTTAGCGGTTGCCTATGTATTGCGGACTCATCCTACCCTAGTTAGAGCCAGAGAGCTGGTTCTCGAACGGAAACTTGGGCAGCTGCTGGTAATCCAAGCGGCCTGCACGCATCACGTTGCGAACGCACGCCCGGACTACAAACAGACCTATTTTGCCGAGCGACGTAGCGGGGGCGGTGTGATCTTCGACCTGAGTCATGAGTTGAATTATCTCGAGTGGATCGCCGGCCCGATGGAGTTACTCCATTGCCGGACCTCGACCTTCGAGCTCCTGGAAGTGCCTACGGAAGGGGAGGCGGATCTTCTGCTTCGGGTGGCGGATCGCGCGGCGGTTAATCTTCATTTGAGTGCCTGTGATTGGAACTCACGGCGGGAGTTTCACATTACTGGGACGGAGGCATCATTGACAGGAAACTTGTTGACAGGCAACCTCGCGCTCTCTCATCTGGGTGGCCAGGAGCAATGGTGCGATGAGGTTCGCGAACGGGACGCGCTTTACCGCGATCAGGCAAATGCTTTCATGGCCTGTATCCATCAGGGCATCACTCCCCCCTGCAGCGGCGAGGCGGGACTGCAGACTCTGAGCACCTGTCTGGCTGCTCTGGAGAGGGCCGACGAATACCGCTTCTCAGCGAGCGGCCGGGCTGCGCGATGAATCATTTGAGCTATCACGAGGGCTGGGTGCTATACGAGAATCCAAAGCCGCACGTGCGCAGTCGGCATGGTTTCTTCCCGGGGCTTGTCAGCTTGCCAAATGGGGAACTGCTCGCCCTAGTCGTGATCGGCCAAGCATTCGAATCAGCGGATTCGACGACATACGTTTTCCGCTCCAGCGATAAAGGAAAGAGTTGGAACTCGGAGGGTCGGTTATGCGATCGGGGCGCGCTTGCCATTCCCACGAGTGATTACCTGAAGCCTAGCCGGCTGCATGGTGGATCCCTGGTCGCAATTGGGTATCGGTTTCATCGCTTCGACCCGGAACAGGCGATCGCCATTGAGGAAACCGCCGGGATTCTGCCAGGCAACGACATCGTCAGCTTCTCGGACGATAACGGAAAGACTTGGAACGTTCCGATAGAGATTACGCGGAGTCGGCCGGAGCTTCTGGAAATTTCTGGCCCCTGCGTGGAGTCTGCCAGCGGCGACTTACTTGCCGTAGCGGCGCGGTTCAGGATGCCGGATGGTTCGAACCCTTCGGGATCTTCCGGCGTACTGCTACGCAGCCGAGATCGTGGCCGGACCTGGAGTGACAAGGAGGTTTTCTTCGATGCCCTGGGCCGAAGCGTGACACCTTTCGAATCTCGGTTGTGTCGGATGGAAGACGGCGCGCTCGTTGCGATCTCTTGGCCCTACGATTACGACACGGGAACCAGTCTCTCGAACCACTATGTGATATCGCATGATGATGGACGCTCCTGGTCGGCGCCTGCCGATACTGGGCAGTACGGCCAGTCAGCCGGATTGCTTCCGTGCGGGCGGGATCATCTGCTGGCGATACAAGCCCACCGCTCCGGACAGAATCCTGGGATTTATGTGCGGCTGGTCGATATAACGGGCGGTCGGTGGAGGGCGGTTGAAGAGTTGGAGATATATGGAATCGGTGGGCCCGCCATGTTGCAAGGCCAGGGCGAAGCAACCATGTTTGCCTCTCTGCGGTTCGGCCAGCCCTCGCTGTTGCAGACAGCTCCGGATGAGATTCTGGGCGTTCACTGGTGCATTGAAGACGGCTTGGGAAAGATTCGGCTTCATCGCATCTGTTTCCGATGACCACGCGTATGCGACCGAACAAACTTCGCACGCTGCTGAAGAACGACCGGCCCACCATCGGCACGCACCTGTTCGCGAGTTGGGGGTCGGCAGTAGAAGTCGTGGGACACTCAGGGTGTTTCGACTACGTTGAATTTGTCGCGCAGTACGCTCCATTCGATCTGAACGCGCTGGAGGATTTTTGTCGTGCGGCGGAGCTCCATCAGCTCGGCACGATGATTAAGGTCGACCAGGAGCCGCGACGTTTCTTGGCACAAAGGGCCATTGGCGCCGGTTTTGAAAGTGTCTTGTTCGCGGACTGTCGTACGCCGCAGGACGCCGAGGAATGTGTGCGTGCGGTTCGGGCCGAGGACCCACAGGGGAGGGGCACACACGGCGTGGCGGCACGGAGGATTGCACTCATGCATCACGGCGGCTCCGCCGCGTATGCGCAAACACTGGATGATTCCGTGGTTGTACTCATGATCGAAAAGAAGACCGCTGTCGAGCGCCTCGAAGAAGTGCTCTCGGTGCCGGGTATTGACATGGTCCAATGGGGTCCCGCCGATTATGCGCTAAGCATCGGCAAGCCTGGTTGTGGCCTCAGCCCCGAGGTGAAGAGGGTGGAGAAAGAAGTCATTGCCGCCGCTCACCGGAGGGGAATCCTGGCGCGCGCCGAAGTGAACAGCGTCGACGACGCGCGGTACTACATGGATCTGGGCGTGCAGCATTTTTGTCTGGGCTCCGACGTTTTCATCCTTTTCGATTGGCTCCGGCGTAACGGTGAACAATTGCGAAAGGCACTGGGAGAATGATCAAGTGAAAGGCCTCTCGGCAATCGACTATGCGATGGCATCTGCTTATGTGCTGGGCATTACGCTGCTTGGCGCTTCTTTCTACCGCAAGAAGGCTACGTCGCAGGAATACTTCCTGGGTGGGCGCGGAATGTGGTGGCTGCCCGCAGGAATTTCGATTGTCGCAGCCGACCTGAGCGCCATTTCCGTAATGGGAACGCCAGCCTGGTCCTTCAAGCACAATCTGGAACTATTCTGGCATAGCCTGGGATACCTCATTGCCGCGCCCATTGTCATCGTTATCTTCGTTCCGTTCTACTCCTCACTCCGCTTATACACCGCTTATGAATATCTGGAGAGGCGATTCAATCTACCGGTCCGGCTGCTCACCAGCCTTCTCTTTCTAACGGTCCGCGCCTTTCATACCGCGCTCGTGGTCTACGCGCCGGCGCTGGTGATCAACCTCGTCACGAATTTGCCGATCTGGGAATGTGTGCTGTTCATGGGCGCAATTACCACCGTGTATACGACATTAGGAGGCATGAAGGCGGTTATATGGACTGACGTCGTGCAGTTCTGCACGGTGATGGTGGGCATAATCCTGGTTTTCTACGCGTCGATTAGTCGCGTGCCTGGAGGACTGGCCGTCGCGTATCAAACCGCTCTGCAAGCCGGCAAGCTGCACGTCATCAACTTTTCAACGGATCCGCGACAGCTCACATCGTTGTGGGCGATGATCGCTGGAGGAACGGTCTTATGCATGGCGCCACTGGCCACCGACCAGGCAATCCTTCAGCGACTCTTCACGACGAAGTCCGCCCAAGACTGCAGGCGCTCGATTGTCCTCCAGTCGATTCTGATTCTGCCTGTGGTGTTCATGCTTTATCTGGCGGGTACCGCACTGTTCGCTTTCTACTACCACAATCCCGGAGCTCTCCAGGGTCTTCGTTCCGATGACGCGATTCTTCCGCTGTTCGTTGTGCGCGAGTTGCCCCGCGGGATTTCGGGACTGATTCTGGCAGCGATATTCGCCGCTTCCATGGCAGTCATGTCGGCGAGCGTGAATTCTCTAACCACGGCGAGCACCGTTGATTTTTACCAGAGGCTCTTCCGGCCGAATGAGAGCTCGGAACACTATGCACGCGTCGGCCGGATCGGAAGTGTGGCCTGGGGCGGCGCAGTTACCGTGATGGCGCTCTTTGTCGGCCGGCTGGGCATGCTTGCTCTGGCATACAACCGCGTCAGTAGTGTGATATCGGCGCCGTTGCTCGGCATTTTCCTCCTCGCCGTTCTCACCCGCCGGACGACGGGATGGGGAGCCTTGTTAGGAGCGGCAGTGGGAGTCGTGGTGGTTTCCTTCGTGAGTGCATTTAGCGAATGGAGCTTTTTTTGGTGGGGACCGATTGGGGTTGTCGCCACTGTGGTTGCCGGCTATCTGCTGAGTCTGACTATGACACCACTACCCGAAGAGAAGCTAATTGGCCTGGTCTACAAGTTCGGCTCGCCATCCACGACGAAATCTAACGGGCTCGTCGCGGTGCGAGATGGATCCGCATAGCCCGAACCATTCATCTGGAGGAGATATGCTGCTTTCGAGTCGCAGGTCTTTCCTGTCCGCTGTTGTCGTTTGTCTATTTGCCGCCTTCACTCCCTGCTGGTCTCAATCCCCGACGCCGAACAGGCATAAGGCGCTCGCGATTGGCGTCGATTACGCCGACATGATCGCACTCGGTTACGAGAACGGGTACCTTTACAATGCCGAAAAAATACGCGACTTGATGAAGATGATCAAGCAGGGCGCGATCGACGAAGTTTACTGGAGGGTTTCCGCCGTTGGCTTGGTCACGTATCCCAGCAAGGTCATGACGGTGATGAATGGGGCGGGGTTGACCAACAAGGTTTTCTCTCCTGCCGGTGTCATTATGCGACAGTGCGATCCGCTCGCAGTGGCCATTGAAGAGGCGCATAAACAAGGGATGAAGATTTACGTCTATGTCACGCTGTTTGACTTTTCGTTTCCGGGACTGGAGAACCAGTTCTTTGCGAAACACCCGGAATACTGGTCGCGTCTAGGCGGGGTAGTGGCCGATAACGTGAGGCCGGAACTGCCCGGCAGCCGCGATCTGGCGGAGTTTTCAAAAGAGAACAGCACGGGCCTCATTGCCACCAGCCTGACAGAGGCTGAAACGACCGGCATTCCGGCATTCGTCCGTGGAGTTCCCGATTACGGCTTTCCGGAAGTGAGAGATTACGTTCTCTCTGAGGTTAAAGAAATCATCGGTTACAAGCCCGACGGCGTGTATTTCGACGTTTCGAGAACCCATTCTGGCATCTACCCCGTTCTCGCCTATGGCTGGTATCCGCAATGGACGAGTCCCTACTTGAAGTATGGTTACAACGAACCTGAAGTCGCTCTTTACCGGAAGCTGTATGGAAAAAATCCGCCACTCCGGAGTGTAATCAGTCTGCAAGACCTCGAGGAAACGCCCGAGGAGCGCAACTGGAACGCAGTCCGTGGCTCGTTCTTAACGGAATTCATCCGGGAGGCTTCTCAGTTGGTGCACGCCGCAGGCATGAAGGTCGCGGTCGATTTCTATCCATCTACATATAATAACTTCCAACCAGGCGCGCAGACCCGACAGCAGTTGGGCCGGATGAAAATCGACTGGAAGAAATGGGCCGACGAGCGCCTGGTCGACGTGATTCGCCTGAATATCGACCACCGGAAGCATGGCTACGACGATTGGGTCGATGCCTCGGCCGAAACTTACAAGTATGCGCAGGATCGTGGAGTAAAGGTTTACGTCGATTGCGCCATCGACGGTGTGTTCGACATGCTCAAGAAGCCGCCTGCGCCTCTGCCCATCCTTAAAGATAAGCAGCCTGACCTCTATTACAAAATTGTGCACGATGTAACGCAGAATATCGTGAATAGCTCCGCCGACGGCGTTTTCTACTACGAAGCGTACGAAAAAGATGACGCATTGTATCGAGCGATCAGGACCGGTGCTGGCCGGTAATACCCGTTCCCGCATGACACGCCTTGGGAGGCCCGAAACTATGACGGCAATATCGTCGTCACTACTCTTCTGCTGCTCTATTTTTCTGCCGTGTCCTTTGGGTTCGCCCAGCAAACACCACAAACTTCCAGCGCACTTTATGATCCGGAACTGCACCTGTTCGTGGACAACTCTGGTCTGAAACGATCTTGGCAGATGAACCGCGTGCTGGGGTTGCCTGAACGCCTTCCCCGCCCAGTACTCGTGGCGGATAAACCGTGGGAAATTGGACCGCAGCGCGTGATCTTCAATTATGGAGGCTTCGGATCGGTCATCTACGACCCCGAGTATAAGAAATTCCGAATGTGGTACAGCGTCATAAGTTGGACTGGGGATACGCAGGCCGCGCCGCCCTTGATGTGCTATGCCGAATCGGTCGATGGCCTTCACTGGACGAAACCCTCGCTGGGCCTCGTGGATTACAAAGGGTCCAGAGACAACAACATTGTCTATTCCTATCTCACCGATGGCGAGGTGCATCAACGTTATCTGTTCGCGGTATTCCGCGATGAAAGCGAAAAAGATCCGCCAAACGCTACAAGGGTATTGGATGGATTCAAGCCACGATCGGTATAACGTGGGATCCCATTTGCAAGCAGTACCTAATGTCCGGTGCGCGGAATCGTACCGAGCAAAGAGGAAAATCAATCCTCTCCTGACGAAATTGAAAGGGGGTTGCAGCGGCATCGTCTCTCGACAGCGGTCAGCAAAGACGGCGGCGTTTCGTGGGTTCACGGCAGAAATATTTATTCGATCTTCGAGGAACAACGCGACATCACGAGTTTGGGGCCTCCGCCGATTCGGGCGTATCGAGCCATGTATCTGGCGCCCGCGCTGCCGCCGAATGATGTCGAGGCAACCTATCCAGTGCTGGCGTTCTGGAAGGACACCGTGATCATCCGTTTCTATTGCACCGAGCGGGCAGCGAACATCGACGACGCTGAAGGTAAGTTGCGATTCCAGCGCAAGGACCAGACTCCGGAGGAACGGGCGCGAGCGACCGGCCTCAGTCGTCCAGCAATCAGCATCACCACTGTGTGTCTGGCATTTCCGGTTTCTTGGTTTTATCAGCCCTAGACCCGATCCGCGACCGCGAACCACGTCCGTCGGCTATCTTACTTTGCCATGGATAGTTCTGTATACAAATCGCAACGCGATAGTAAACCAGCACGTTTTGGCAAAATTCACCCTTGCCACCGAAGGACAACCCGCTTCAATACAGGGCCTTTGGGAAACAGCTGGTCATCACTTTGCCATGTTCGCGTGCTTCTTTGCTGCTGGAAATGCGACACACCAATGGCAGTCAATATTGAGGTGTTCGGATTATGAGTGAAGGCGGAGTATTCAAAGACGCGATTCTCGTCAACCCCGCAAGCGCGTGGGTTGCCTTGCGGGCTATGAAGATGATGGCGGTTGTCAGAGTTCCCTGCTTTGCGATCACGGTCGCGTTGGTATTTGTGTATGTACTCGATCGGACCCCAAACGCGTTAACGTAGCGGGAAAGACTACTTTTGTGCTGACAGCTTTTCGAGGTCGAACTCCCGGAAGGCCAAGTTGTGCTCAAACTGGTGCACGGGCGCGGTTTTCACTCTGGCAGCGTAATTTGGTCGCGGGACGCATAGCGATGGCTTGGTCGTCACCAATTTGGGTGAACATAGTGATGAAGACAGAAAAACGCACAAGTCACTCTTGTTTCCGTCGATGACGCTGCACCGGCACGCGGGCGATGCAATCAATTTCTACTTTGAATTTCGGCAATTGAACACCGACGGTGGTCCGCGCCGGCTGGTTCTCCGAAAAGAACTCGCGATAGACTTCGTTCATGGGCTGCACGTCCTTGAGATCGTTGAGGAATACACCGACTCTGACAACATCCTTTAGAGAACACCCACCCGCTTCCAAGATTGTTTGAATATTAGACAACGCTCGGCGCGTCTCTGATCGGATATCGCCATACTCAATTTCGTTGGTGACGAGGTTAACCGGTGCTTGTCCCGAAACGAAGAGAAGCCCATCGGATAGAACGCCGAGAGAAAAAGGAAACTGCGGTTTTGCAGCATTTAAGGGCTGGATTGATCTTTTCATGATTACTCCTGCGATTGGCTAATTCTTCCTTACCTAATTACGATCCGGAGAATCTGCATCGAATGTCAAGCAATTGTCGAATTCGCTAGCGGCACAGTCGTGCCCTCCGGACCATCGAAAAATGGTCCATCGAAGAAAGATCGAGACACTCGCCTTGTGCACAGTCCTCGTTGCCCGACTGCTGCGCGAACTCTTGGCAAAGGTCCTTATCGCGTGACACAACATGACCGTGGCTCCAGGACTCGCTGAGCGCGGGTCGCGATCGGCCCACCAACAACCCCGTACCGCCCGTTCCGAGAGCTATCTCGTTATCCAATTGAAGGAAGTTCTGCACTACTTTCATTTCGTAATCGATTGCCAGTCTGGGTAAGCACTATCGCATAGTCTTGAGAGATTTTAGTTCGGAGTGATCATTCAAGAACTCCTGTCACCATAAACGTAGCCTCGCCCGGGAAAACGATGGGCCATTCCCGGATCAGTCCAACTACGCCGTCCCGAGGAGCAACGAAGTCTTCGATGGTTTCGGAATGAAGATTCACGATTCGACCTAGCCTTTCGCCGCTACGAACAACTTGGAGCAACTTGACTTCCGGAATAAAAAAGCCCTGTTTTGTTGCCACCAATGACGTATCGATATCGCCACTTCCGAACAGGTTGACTTCCACCACTGCGGCTTCTGGATCTCCTGGCAAAATACTTAAATGGTGAAGTAGATTCTGAATGCCTGTGCAGAACATCGCCAAGTCAGCGGGATCTATTCTTCCAGCGCCTCGTGCCTCAGTGTACAGCCACGGAATTCCGCGCTGTTTAGCAAATGAAATGGTCCGGCCCGGTGTTATCTGTGGATGCCCCCACAACACACGGGCACCGAAGACTAGCGCGGCGGCGCGGGAGCGTGGGTCCGTGGCATCATAGCCCACCATGGAGGGCATTAGAACCTTGGTGCCGGAGCTGTGTAGGTCTACAAACAAATCAGCGAGCGCGATGATGAGATTTGCCAGAACATGAGCAATCACCGCAGTTGGACCGCTGTTCAGGTCTCCGGGAAAGCTACGTGCAAGGTTTGCTCCATCGATAGGGCTTATCCGCATACCATTCCAGAACGCAGGCGGATTGGCCACGGGAACGGCAAGAAAATCCCCTGTCATTTCTGAGGGATCAAGAGAATGGTATGTTTCAAAAATGGCGCGTACCCCTTCATACTCATCACCATGCACACCGGCCGTGACAACCAGCGTCTTACCTTCCAATTGACCGCGCACGAGCAAAATCGGAAGACTGAGATCTCGGACCCAGGGATCGAGAGAGAGATCGAATGCGTGTTTCTTGCCCCGTTGAAACTCCGCCGGTCTGAAAGAAGTAGCGATCATTAACTTGCTAGGGCTCTCTCCCAAATCGAAGCTTGGATTTCCTTCAATAACTCAAAAATCCACCGTCGACAAGCAACGTAGTACCGGTTACAAAAGATGCTTCGTCCGACACCAGAAAGGCCACAGCATGACCGATATCGTGAGGCGAGCCCCGATGTCCCAGCGGAGTAGCCCGTACGTAGCGACTGGATGCGCCAACTTCGCTTTTCTCCGCAACGATCTTCATGCTCGCTTCGGTGTTGATATCGCCTGCTGCGATCGAATTGACACGGATTCTATAGCGAGCGAGCTCCAAAGACATCGTTTGAGCAAGCGAGACCTGCGCGGCTTTTGTAGCGCAGTAGAGACTCGCAAATTCCTGGGCTGCGTAGGCCCCTACCGAACTGATGTGAACAATGTTTCCGCCCCGGCCTGCTGCGACCATCCTTTTAGCCACTGCTTGGGAAAAGTAAAATGTCCCTTTGAGATTTGTGTCCACGACGGCGTCAACGATGGTGCTGTCAGATTCGAGAAAAGGGGAAATCGCTGACATTCCCGTAATACTTGCATTGTTAACTAGGATGTCGATGCCGCCAAAATGACGAACAGCGATCTCGACTCCTTGCTCGACAGCTTTTGAGTCACGAATGTCGAGTTGTTGTACAAGCACTTCGTCGGACGGCAAAAGTGTGGCGGCACGTTGCAGAGGTTCTAGCCGCCGCTGTACGAGGACGAGCTTCACCCCCTTTTGCGCCAGTACCTCCGCGATCCCTAAACCGATTCCCGTACCACCACCGGTGATGATTGCGATCTTCCCTCGTAGGCTCATATTTGATCCAAGAGACAAACAGGTCTCTCCAGCTTATGAAAAGCGGCGAACCTCGGCAGCCGCCAAACCGGGTGTATCCAGTTCAGTTATTCGGGGCACGATAGCTATGTAGGCCGCACGATGTGAATTGCGCACAATAGCTTCTTTTAAGGTAATTATCCTGAGCATTGTCTGTTCAAGCCCAAATGCCCGAAGTTGTCGCATATTCCACATAGACATTCAATGTTCAGTCATAACATCCAGTATCTCGCCACAATCGATGACCGCTGTGCGGCCTGGTCATCTATGAACGTGGCTGGCACACGAAGCTGCATGATCCACGATCTACTTCGGTACGACCTTTCTCAGCCCAGGTAAAACAATCCTTCGGCACTGGAGTTCAGTCTAAGACTCTTCGAGTGGCCTCCAGCGTCTCCTCGATATCGCCGTCCGAATGCGTGCTGGAAAGATACCATCGCCCGTCTGGCAGGAGGAGCACTCCTTCATCCAACATTGCCAAAGCGAAATCGCGATACATAACTGGATCGCAATCGAGAGTGTCCCTATAGGTGAAAGGTTCTTTTTCCGCGAAGGAAACCTGGAAAACAGGACCGCCCCCCGACGTCACAACTTTAAATCCCCGATCCCTGAGCAGGGTTTGTAATCCAAGTCGAAGCCGTTCTCCCCGCCTCCACAACCCTTCATAGATGGATTCCCGACCGTGGGAAAGTACATCAAGCGTTGCTCGAGTTGCAGCGAGCGCAATGGGATTTCCATTTAGGGTGCCCGCGTGCACGACTTTCCCACAGGCAATAAGCTCCATAAATTCGTGCTTTCCGGCTAAGGCACTTATTGCAACGCCGCCCCCGATTGCTTTGGCATATGTAGCCAGATCTGGTGCCACACCGTAGTAGCCTTGGGCTCCGGCCAAGTGCAACCGGAAGCCCGTAATTACTTCGTCAAAAATAAGCAGACTGCCATATCTTTGCGTGATAGCCCGTAGAAATTCAAGAAACCCCGGAGCAGGCGGGATACAGCCGCTATTGCAGAGTAGTGGCTCGCAGATCACCGCGGAGATCTCGTTTCCATACTCAAAAAAAACTCGCTCGACGGAACTAACATCGTTCCAAATCGCGATCAAGGCATCGCTATGAGGGCGCTGGCCTGACCCAACGCTTACGGGCTTTCCGTTGGCCGCCGACAACTCAGCCGTACTAGGATGGTAACTTACGAGTACGCTGTCATCCCAACCGTGATAGTGGCCTTCGAATTTCAGAAATTTGTGTCGGCTCGTCGCGGCGCGGGCGAGTCGCAAGGCTACTTGAACAATTTCCGTCCCACTGTTGGCGAAACAAACGAGGTCGCAACACGGGACGATCTCAGCCATCCGTTCAGAAACTTGAAATTCGAGGTCATGTTGTGCACCATAGGTGAGTCCTCGGCGCAACTGCGCAGAGATGGCTTCGACTACTTGTGGTGGAGCATGACCGAGAATCAGAGGTCCCCAAGCAAGGCCGAAGTCACAGTATCGATTCCCGTCCACATCCGTCACATGAGAGCCTTCGCCATGCTCGAAATAGAGAGGGTAGGGGCGAGCACTCCGCCTGAGGCTACTCGAAACGCCACCGGCTAACGAGCGCTCAGCTCGCAGATATCGCACGCGCGATCCCGTCGTCTTCTCGCGGATGGTTTGCTCCCGCTGGGTGGCGCGGAACGATGATTGAGACATGCTCATGCAACCTTTCTACATTTCTCCGGCACAATTGAAAAGCTGGCCGATGCTGATGGGAATATAAGATCGCCGTGTCCGATTTGGCGACTAATGAAACCGCTTGCGAGCTGAACGGAATATCGATATGACCTCGGCCTCGACCTAAGTGAATAGGCCACCATCTCGAAATAATCAGTCAATTCGAGGTCGCTTGGTTCGTTGAATTCCGCCTTCATATGCGAACCTTGGGCATTAATCATTCGGAGAATCCCCGCCACAGAAAGCCATGTCAGCAGAAAGGAGTCTGCTGCGCTTCACATCCGAATTCTTCCTTGTCTGCCAGAGTAGTCTCGACTATGCAGGGTGAGAGTCTAACGCCCGAAGGGTAGAGGCTCTGTTCCTTGCGCAGCTGCAAACCGCTATTTATCTCATCGCCGTTTCCAAGGATTCCCCTCGTAGCTCCAGGGGCGAAAACTCGGCAATGGTTCTTCGCGCGCTCAAAGGAAGCACCACTGCAATGATCGAAATGTCCGCGGCTGACAATCACGCGTTAGGGGTGATTCGTCCTCAGGTTGCAATGAAAAGCTTCGATAACCGTATCCCTGTGCGTGCAGACACTGCTATCGGTGGGCACTGCACCGATGCGCAGCGCTCGTAGCCTACATGCGCGGCGATCGGACGAGCCTGTTATCCATTGCTGAACTCCAAGCGGCGTTAACGATTGAGTCAAGAGCATGAGTTCACGTTAGAGTGGACAAAGTATCACAATTTCGGTATTCTGTCGACCGTCGACAGACAAGTACTTCATGACGTCCAGTTTGGGACTGCTTCTGCTTGAACTCGGATGGGTATATCCAAGCACGAGCGCGGAAACGTGAGCAGTTGCTGGATATTTGCTGGGCTCGCCCAGAGTGCGTTTAAACGAACCAGGTGTATGGGTTTTGAATAGGTCATCACATAGAAATAGGGAAAGGTCTTAGTCGCAACCACACAGAGAGCGCAAATGAGAAAAATTGTACCCGTAAGGTCATTTCAGGTCGGAAGGCTCAAGGCATTTGTATACGAAGATTCGGTGACGATGGGTGCCGCCGCTGCTCATGCCTCAGCCCAATCACTGCAAGCCTGTGCCCGCGTTAATGAGCACATGGCCGTAATCTTTGCGACCGGCCGCTCCCAAGAAGAGATGCTCAGCGCCTTTACCGGAACACCTGGCCTGCCCTGGAACAAGGTGATCGCTTTTCATATGGATGAGTATGTGGGGATTCCAGAGACTCATCCGGCATCATTTCGAGCTTTCTTGCGCAAGCATCTGCTCGAGAAAGTTCATCTGAAGGCGTCTTATACGATTGATGGGGACGCCTCGAATTCTGCGCAAATTTGCGACGCATATTCGAAGCTACTGCAGCTGCATCAACCGTTCTTGTGCCTGTTGGGGATCGGCGAAAATGGTCACATAGCTTTCAATGATCCTGGGGTCGCCGATTTTGGAGATCCTCAACTGGTAAAAGTCGTCACACTCGACGAGGTCTGTAGGGGCCAACAGGTCGCGGAAGGATGGTTCCCCAGTATGGCGGACGTTCCGAAACAGGCAATCTCGCTAACGGTGCCAGCGCTTTTTCGTGTGCCAAAGCTAATTGTGTCTGTTCCCGGGATTCGCAAGGCAAAGATCGTCAAACGCGCTTTCGAGGGTACCATCTCGACCTCTTGCCCAGCTACTATTCTGCGCAGTCACCCAGATGCGACGGTTTACTTAGATTGTGAGTCAGCCTCCCTGATTTCGGAGATGGATTTCAGCCCGGAGATGGCGCGCGTGCAGGTCGGCGATTAATTAAAGACAGCACCACGTCAGTCGACAATATGCTCTCAAGCCCCATTCAGAGGACCGAAGCGGAGTTGTCCCCGAGCCGCGAATTTGGGAGCAAGATTCGGGACGTACGAACCGTGCTGTTGTCTGTGCCTCTAACACCCCCCATTGCCGACTCGACGCACGAGCTACGCTGTGTCCAATGGATCATCGTCGAACTCGAAACCAGCGATGGGCAGATCAGCCATTCACTCATGTTGACATTTGGGTATGGCCCGGAATTACTCCAGCGAATCGTGGACTGCGAGCTGAAGCGGGTCATCGTGGGGAGGGATGCCCGTGATATCGCGGGGATCTGGCGCGCATGCTACTCCCATTGCGAATACATTGGCCAGTCGGGAATCGCTGCCTGGGGCATTGCAGCCATTGAGATCGCTCTTTGGGACTGGCTCGGGAAAACACTCCGGGTTCCCGTGTGCCAGCTTTTTGGTGCATGTCGTGAAGCCGTTCCGATCTACGGCAGCGGCGGGTGGCTGTCCTACAGCACCGAGGAGCTATTGGCCGAGGTAAACGGCTATCTTCAGCGCGGTTTCACCGCGGTCAAGATAAAAGTCGGCAGCCCCAACATCACACGCGACGTCGAGCGCGTCCGCGACGTGCGCAAGCTGATTGGAGACCGAGTCCGGTTGATGGTCGATGCCAACCAGGCATGGAGCCCTTTGCAGGCGATCACCTTTGCGCGACAAGTCGCGGACCAGAACCTCTTCTGGCTTGAGGAACCAATTTCAAAGGACGACATCGATGGATACTGTCGCGTTGCCTCAACAATCGACATACCGATAGCCACCGGCGAGCGCGAGTACTCCCTCGATGCGTTCCGAGATCTCCTGGTTCACCAGGCCGCATCGATCCTGCAACCCGATGCGCTTCGCATTGGCGGTCTTAGTCAGTGCATGAAAGTGGCACACCTCGCCTATGCCTTTGGGCGTCCGGTCGCGCCGCATTTCTACAAGGAAATCGACGTTCACGTGGTGGCTGCCGTGCCCAACGGGCTCTATCTTGAGTATTTCAGTTGGCTAGATGAACTCCTGATAACCCCGCTCCGAGTTGCCAATGGGCTTGCATCCGTACCGAAACACCCGGGCCTCGGCTTACAACTCAAGCCCGAAGCGATGCGTGAATACCAGGTTCGCGCGTGAGCTCTTCTGTGGCTTGGCTTTCGGAAGAGGATGGAGCACAATTCCGCGTCGGCAACAAAGGGGGACTCCATTTTGATCGATCTCGGCGATAGCACCAAGAATTTTTTTTGCTTGTTGATCACCACTTCATGGCTTGGGCGCTTGCTGAAGCCCGCGGAATACGAAGCAACGTTTCTATCCGCCTCACCTATTCCGAAACAGACCAGACGCTACCCGAACAGGAGAAGAACGCGGCCGATAAGACCTTGACCACTCGGTGTTTTATTTCCATTCCCGGACTTCGAACCCGCTGGCGCCCGCGCTCGCTGTTTGCGCGAACCTCATCGAGGACGGAGAATCACGCGAGGCCGCGCTCTCGCATTTTCGGTTTCGGACGCGTCGGCTGCATGCAAAATTGACAGGCTTCCGTCGTCAACCAGCGACGACTGCGAATCGAACATATACAAGTCGGCGGGACTTAATACTGACAGACGGTTCCACGTAGTCCTATCTCCAGTTACAAACATGTAAGGTCGCGCCGGATGAGACTGGCAGCTCATTTTGAATCACCGCGGGGAGTTACCTGAATCGCTCCCATCATCCCGCCGTCCTCATGCCCGAGAAGGTGGCAATGGTAGACGAGCGTGCCGACGATGCGCGGATTCCTGAAATCCATTCGCAGCTTGATGCTTGGATAAGTGGCGCTTTTGCCGTCCCAATACTGGACGTTGACGGTATCGCGCAAGAATGGCTCATTTACCGGCTTTCCATTGTTTTGCAGGAGCAGGAAATGAAGCTGATGGATGTGGAAGGGATGCAGTTCCCGCGTCCGATTTTCGATGATCCAGTCCTCTACGTCTCCACTTCGTACGAAAAATCTGGTGGCGAGAGGCGGGCGGGGCTCGAAAGAGCTTGACAAAAAAACCAGCTTCACCACTCCGTTTTACCCGAACCGGGCAATCTGGTTTGGAGTGCGATGGGAGTCTTGGTGGAGGCGTCGCTTCAACTCGAAGCGAAGGCGACTGCGCACAGCGTACTGACTTTCGTCGCACTGCTGAAGCAAAGCCATAGTTCCTTTCCCGCCTTCGAAGTGTCGTGATCAGATTCGACTCAGTTGTGGGCGGCATGGTACTCGCGACTGTCGGCGGAGTGTCTTTGGGATGTTTGGCGATTCGCAAGATCGGATAATCAGTGACTGAAAACAAATCGCGTTTCTGCAGCTCTCGGCTTGACATTCGTTGCTCTACCGCCGCCGCGTCGGTCCGTTGCGGACTCCAACTATTTCCAGAATACGACGGACCTTTTTCGGTGAAATAGATAGACGATCTGATACGCGCGATATTTTGCGGCCCTCGTTCTCCCAAATTTTGGGGATGATCAATTCAGTGAATTCATCGAGAATTTGCTGAAAGCTTTTTTCTCCGACCGAGCCCTGCGACCACGCCCGTAATTTGTCCTCAACTCTGACCTTGGGCATGAGCCGCTGTTTCAGCATCTGTAGATCATTCCACAGCTGCCCACCCTGGTCGCCCTTCAGAATTGCCAATGCGGAGTCATAAGATGAGCGCGCAGAATCCCACTCATGAAGAAAAGAGTTGGAGTAGGTTATTCCCTCCCAAATGTAGGCATTGCCAAGCAGTCGCCGGCTTTGGGTCTGCTTGGCGAATTTGATGGAATCTTGAACCCACGACAAGGCCTGGCGAGCATGACCCTCAGGGCCAATCTTGTCGTTGATGCCGTCCTCCAGTTTCGTATTTTCGATCATGCAATGCAGCAGGCTAAGTCGCGACAGAGTGATCGGGTCGTTTTTCTGCCGCGCTAAAGCCAGTCCCATCTCGGCGTTTTGCTCGGCGAGCTCATAATCGCCGTCATCCAGATATAGGTAACCACGGACTAGATGAATGCCGCTAATACCATGGAAGCTCTCAGTGTGTCGGTAAATGGCTTCGGCTTCGTCCAGATGGCGGAATGCATCGGCTCGCAACTGTTCTCGGGTGGCGCGAGGCGAGACAGTGCTCTGTTTGATCTTTTGGCCGCGGGCCGCCGCTTTGCGCTGTCGTCTATTCTGGGCGTCAATTTTCTTGCCGAGTTGAAGTGAAATGAGCTGCTTTACCAGAGCAATGTTCGTCAGTGTCCTGGCGAGATGAGGATGTTGGGAGCCACGCTTGCGGTACTCGCGAATGGCAGTCGTGAAGTGCACCATCGCCTTCTCATAGTGCCCCGCCCGGCGGGCCATTCTCCCGTATGAAGAGTGGACGTTACCCAGAGTCACGAAATCATCGGTTAGGCGAAGCGCTTCTTCTGCTTGACAGAGAACTTGTTCGGCGCGGTCGGATTTTCCTCCTTGGAATATCAACCAGCTTTCAAGCACCTGCATCACCGCAGCCATCTTGGGGTAGCCCAACTCGACAGCAAGTTCGCTAGCGTTGGTAGTGAAGGCCAGGGCCTCTTGATACTCTCCGACTTTTCGTAAACAGCGCGCTTTCCAAAAATTTGCGACAGCCAGGCTCTGCTTGTCGCTCAAGTCGCCGCCGAGCGCCAACACCACATCGAAATGCGATATCGCCTCCGTGACTGCCTCGTCATTCATCGCGAGCATTCCTTCCGCCATTCGTAAGTCTACGTATTCACCCAACGTGAGCCGTGCCCGTATTTCCTTTGAAAATCTGGCCAGCAAATCTCTCAGGCGTGAAGGATGTCCGAAGCCAATGTCGACCCACTGCGCGAAGTAGCCGAGAAGGCGAGCGGAGTTTGGTTCGCTTGGTTCCAGGTGTTCCAGCAGATGCTCATATTTCTGCAGACAGTGAATTCCACTATCAATCTCACGATGGGTGATCCCGCGCTTGAGCTGCGCCAGAACCTCCTCAGGGATGGTGATCACTCAGCTCTCCTTGGGACGATCCTTTGAAACGTTTCCACCTTTAAAACGTGCTTTTCATCGGCGTTCTGTACAGATCTTCAGGTAGGCAGAGGACAGCCGTTTTTAAGCGTCGTCAGCCAAGCGCGAATAGCCACTTTAGCCCTAGATCTGAGCAGCGGCAATCTTCAATTTTGGAAAGTAGGTCGCGCCGGACTACTCGGTCGCGAGGGCCTATTAAGTTTGCAACGATGCGTTCCAATGCCGCTAACTGTTATGGGAAGGACGGTGGTTCGCACATGAAGGAACGTGAGATAAAGCAGTCAGGTTGGATCACGGGACCAGTCGAGTGCCACTGCACTGGCTGCGATTGGAACGCGAATTTCATTGCCGTGAATTCGTCGATTCCAGTCAGCATCGCCAGCGCATTTGAGGCCCACAACTGCACTGACTATGCTCCTCCCTTCCAGTTCTCCACCAATAAATCTGAATTGAGACATGATGATTGAAACCAAGATCAGTTATAGCTGGGACCGTGACGTACACCGCGTTGGCACTCTCCACACACCGCGAAGGCTTGGCCCCGCGGCTCTCGTTTTCTTGGGACCTCCCGGCGCCGGAAAAGGCACCCATGCGCAGCACATAGCGAATGAATATTCTCTTCCTCGTATCTCCACTGGTGACGTTTTTCGGTCCCATGTCGCAAGAAAGACAGCATTGGGTCTGCAATCAGCGGAGATAATGAGCCGCGGATTGCTGGTGCCCGACGACGTCGTTTGCGAAATGCTTAGGGAGCACATTTGCAGCCTGGGGTGCTCGAGCTGTCTAGTTCTGGATGGCTTTCCACGCTCCGTTTACCAGGCAAACTGGCTTGATTGCTTTCTGCGTACGCGCTCGGGCAACAACCATGAACTCCTGCATAATGCGCCTCTGGCTATCCAGATTAGCGTCGAGCACGACGAAGTCATGCGCCGCCTCTCGGGTAGGCGTTCCTGCCCAAGCTGCGGGCGAAGTTACAACCTTGATTCCCAGCCACCGGTAAATTCCGGGATCTGCGATTACGATGAAACGAAACTGGTGATGCGCCCGGACGACTCGGAAAGCGTGATTCGCGAGCGCCTGATGGTTCACGATGAGAATGCTTTGGCGTTAGCGGAGTCTTATCGATCCAGAGGACGATTGCTCCAAATCGACGGCAACACCACCGTAGATGCAGTGCGGAATGCTATCGGAATACAACTTGAATCACATTTTATATTTTGAAGATAGCATCGAACTGCAGTAAACCTCGCGCCTCACCAATCAACAGCGTGATACCGGACAATAAGCACTTCATCGACGAACTCAAATCTATAGTTGGTGGTCGGAACGTACTGACGAAGCCTGCAAGCACGTTTCGCTACCGGACCGGCTTCCGATTTGGAAACGGTCCCGTTGTCGCAGTAGTTCGGCCCGGCACTCTCGTTGAACAATGGAAGGTACTTAGAGTTTGTGTGGAGTTTGAGAAGATCATCATTATGCAGGCCGCCAACACGGGCCTGACCGGTGGTTCGACACCCTACGGTAATGACTACGATCGAGACGTGGTAATCGTCAGCACGCTCCGCATTGCGAAGATTCACCTAATCAACAAGGGGAGTCAAGCAATTTGCTATTCCGGCTCTACGCTCTTCCAGCTTGAGAAACTTCTGAAACCGTTGGGTCGCGAGCCCCATTCAGTGATTGGATCGTCATGTATTGGTGCATCGGTAGTCGGAGGCATCTGCAACAATTCAGGTGGCGCCCTCATACCTCGTGGACCCGCCTACACGGAGCTCGCGCTTTTTGCACGAATCGATGAAACCGGTACGGTTCAGCTTGTGAATCACTTGGCAGTTGACCTCGGCGATGATCCCGAAATGATCTTGGGCAGGCTGGACCGAGATGACTTTGGTGAATGCGACATCGAATACGATTCCGGCCGCGTCGCGTCAGACCGTGAATACGCTCGCCACGTCCGAGACTTCACTTCGGACACACCCGCTCGTTTTAATGGCGATCCGAGATGCCTGTATGAAGCCTCAGGCAGCGCCGGAAAGATAATGATCTTTGCCGTCCGTCTCGACACGTTTCCTAAAGAGGAGCAAACGAAGGTCTTCTATATCGGCACCAACGACCCAGCAGAATTCACTGAAATCCGCCGCGACATGCTGGCTCATTTTAAAGAGCTGCCGATTTCTGCCGAGTACATGCACCGTACTGCATTCGATGTTGCCGAGAGGTACGGCAAGGACATTTTTCTTACAATTCAATACTTGGGAACCGAGTGGCTTCCGAGATTATTCGCCGCCAAAGGATTGTTTGACGGAATTACCGGCCGCTTTGGATTTATTCCTCCCGACCTGAGCGATAAGATGATGTATTGGATTAGTCGGTTTTTTCCTAATCATCTACCCAGGAAATTGAAAGACTATCGCAATAAGTACGAACACTACTTGATGCTTAAGATGTCGGGAGACGGCATTCTCGATGCGCGCCGGTTTCTTGCAGCTCGGTATCCTTCGAAACACGGGAGCTTCTTCGAATGCACCGACGACGAAGGTAAGAAGGTGTTCCTGCACCGTTTCGCCGCGGCCGGCTCTGGAGTGCGTTTTCGTGCTATCCACCGCGCCGAAGTCAGTGACATCGTCGCAGTGGATGTGGCGCTTAGACGTAACGACCAGAAATGGTTCGAAACCTTGCCCGACGATCTAGAAGATGCCATTCTTCACAAGCTCTATTATGGACACTTTTTTTGTCATGTCTTTCACCAAGATTACATAGTGCGAAAGAGCCATAATGCTCTCGATCTGGAACATCAGATGTGGCAATTACTGACGGAGCGTGGCGCACAATTCCCGGCTGAACACAACGTTGGGCACCTGTACCACGCGAAATCGGCCTTGGTCGGCCATTATAAAAACCTTGATCCTTGCAACCGCTTCAATGTTGGTATCGGTCATACCTCGAAGCGTGAGCATTGGCGTGATGCGCCCGACTGAACACAACAAGAAACCATGAAATCGAAATCTCCAAATTCTGATTCTTGAGCGGCGTTCGGTGAGGTGTTGCGGCAGGTCACGCCACTATCAATGATTGGCGCCTGAGACCCCTGCATCGTAATCCAGATCTGCGCTTTTTGAGACTGCGCCAAACGGCACAGCACACGAGACACCAGAGCAGGAATTTGTAAGTAATACAAGAAATCAAAATGATTGAGACGGGAACAGATCGACTTAAATTCCGTGGCGCGCAAAAGAATGCGGCGAAGTGGATTCTCCTTTTCTCGTCCTCCGTCCACGCAATTGCCTCAAACAAACCTGTTTTCCTCGGCAACATCTCGTTGCCACCCTTACGGCATTTACGATTAGCGAGGTTCGTGTCACGGGCGGAAGGCCAACTCGCGAGGCAGACGCTCTTCGGCGGCAGACACGCGCATACTGCACACACACTGCCTAGTCGAGCAAACAATCATTGACGAATTGATTGGGTACTGGAGGCCTGACGGGCCGCAAGTCGAGTCGAGTTCTGTCGATGGGATTGTTTCCAAAGTCCGGCACACTGTTAGCACACAACCAAAAGCGATAGCCATGCGAACAAAAAGGCCATGTCCCGCGCCTATGAAGCTAGACACGAAGGCGATCACCTTAGGGAGAACTATGTCGGAATCAGGTATGAGCCAGGAATGTTCTCATCAAGGGTTGCCAAGACCGCGGCATTTGCGGTCGCAAGCTTGCTTAAGTGACCATCGGTAATTTGCTTTGGTCCTCTGACCCAAGCCGGTAAATGGGAAACGTCGTGTTCATCTGGGATGAACTTGAGAGGACAAGTAGGCGCCTCTTTCAAGCGCAGCAACAGTGTGCGAGATTGAGTCACGGTGAATCCGTAGGCCGGGGCCTGCGCCAACACGCGTACAAACGCAAGCTCGGTGATTGAGCAACTCGCCAGGCTTATCGAGTCTTGAGATTGCACCCAAGCTGCAACTCGATCATGGAATTCATGATTGATGAAGCCCAGTGCAACCAGAGCATTCACATCGAGCAAATAGATCATGGGAAGTTCGCAAGAATCTCTTCCACTTCCTTACTGCTCATGACGGGGGCCTTTGGTCCCGCGCTCAATGCGGGCAGTCCAGTGACCGGGTCAGTCACCATTTTTGTTCGGTGAGGACGTTTTCTGCGAGGCGTCAACACAATTCGCCCATCCTCGATATTCGCGTCCAGCGGATCACCTGGCCGAATGTCGAGCCGGCGGCGAAGCGGTCCGGGTAGAACGACTTGTCCCTTGGTCGAAACCTTGGTCTGCATGGTAAGACCATCTTACCATCAAGCAGGCTTTTGACGAACCAATCTCTCTGCCCTCGCAAATAAGACAAGCGAGGAATGGGGATTAAGAGCGCAAAGCTGATGGCTCGCGAAGCGGCAGAAACTCGAGGACTTGTTCGCCGGTTCTTGGATGACCAACATACTAGGCATATCAATTTACAATGGCCTGTATGCCTAGTATATTAGGCATATGCTGACGCTATCTTCTATAGGAGCTCAAATCGCAGCCGCCCGCAAGAAACGCGGATGGAGCCAAGCCGAGCTCGCGAAGCGGGCATCGATCAGCCGCGCCACAATAGAAGCGTTGGAGAACGCGAGGACCGGTGAGCTGGGGTTCTCCAAGATTACCAAAATACTAGCGGCGCTAGGCATGGAGCTGAAGCTCCAGGAGAGGGGTTCGGCCCGCCCTACC
>DASRFR010000008.1:0-105482 GCA_035651455.1 Terriglobales bacterium | reverse complement strand
AACTTTGTCGGACGGTAGCACACAAAATCTTACCAATTCAGCAACATGGAAGTCATCGGCATCAAACATCGCAACGATCTCTGGTACCGGTCTCGCTACGGGCGTCGCGCCGGGTAGCACAACGATTACCGCCAGCTCTGGGATTGTGGCCGCTACTGCCTCGCTCAACGTGGTGCAGGCGTCTGCGCGTTTTGCATATGTTGGGAACAGCAACGGAACGATTTCGGCTTACACGGTTGAGAACGGCAATGGAACGCTGCGCGCCAACGGATATACGTTAGCTGGAAGTAACCCAACTTCGGTGACTGTAGATCCGTTTGGTCGGTTGGTCTACGCGACAGACATAAACTTAGATGAGGTCTTGGGTTTTTCAGTAGACTCCACCAACGGCGCGTTGACACCGATTGTGGGTTCGCCTTTTGCGGCAGGTAGTCAGCCGCAATCCATGGCAATAGACCCGTCGGGAAAATTTGCGTACGTGGCAAACCGGGGGTCCGATTCACTTTCTGAGTACACCATAAACTCTACGACGGGCGCGTTGACCCCCGTTGCGGGTTTAGGAGTGCCGACGGATGCAACTCCGGTCTCTGTTGTAGTGGATCCCAGTGGTCGATTCGTTTACACCGCGAATACGGGGTCCAACGACGTCTCCGGTTACGTGATCAATGCTACGACGGGTGCTCTCAGTCCAGTTTCCGGATCGCCGTTCCCAGCTGGCGTGGGGCCTTTCTCCATTGCGATAAATTCTTCGGGATTTGTTTACGTGGCTAACCAAGGTTCCAGCAATGTTACCGCTTACACGCTGAATCCAGCGACGGGCTCTTTAACTCCCCTAGCCAGTTCACCGTTTCCCGCAGGCTCTGGTCCTGTATCGATAGCTCTGGATCCAACGGGAAAGTTTGCCTACACAGCGAATACCTTCTCTGGCGATACGTCAGCTTACAGCATCGACTCTTCGACCGGCGCGTTGACGCCGGTGCCCGGCTCGCCGTTCGCAACAGGTGCAGGTCCGGTCTCGGCTGCAGTTGATGCTTCAGGCAGCTTCCTCTATGTTGCCAACGATATTTCCGGGAGCGTATCGGCATACACGATCAATGCACTGTCTGGTGCCCTAACCTCAGTAGCCATGACGCGAACGCAGCAAGGACCTGAATCAATAGCCTTGGCAAGAGGGACACCGAGCAAATATGTTCCCATGTTCGCCTACACTTCAAACTACCTTTCCAGTGATATATTCGGTTTCGCCATCGATGCAACTTCAGGAGCGCTCACCGCAATCGCTGGATCTCCGTTTGCTGTAGGGGCAAGCCCCTCTGTAATGGCTACAGATCCCAGAGGTCGTTTTGCCTATGTTGCAAGTCCGGTTTCTGATGCTGTCTATGCTTTTGCAGTGAACTCCACCACAGGGACCCTGAGCCCTGATGGCGGACCCTGGGTTGCTGGTGCAAACCCGCAATCCGTGACTGTAGACCCCTCCGGCAGGTTCGCATACGTTACAAACGTCGGTGGGGGAAACATTTCGGGTTATACAATCGATGGTACGTCAGGTACTCTTACAGCCATCTCGTCTTCGCCCTTCTTAATCGGCGGCGCTCCGTTTGCAGCGACAACAGACCCGACAGGCAGTTTCCTTTATGTAACAAGTGTTAGCCTTCCCTACAACGTTTCCGCTTTGGCGATTGATCCTGCAACTGGAAGTCTGGCGACCGTTCCCGGTTCACCTTTTGCTACGTCTAGCGTTCCCACCTCGGTGACTGTAGCTCCATCTGGAACTTTCGTGTATGTTGGCAGCTCGAATACGGGCAGCGTGACAGCATTTATGGTCGATTCACTAGGTATCCTGACGCCAATCGTGGGTTCCCCGTTCACCGTCGGGTCCAGCGCAGAATCCTTGACGATACATCCGTCCGGCAAGTACCTCTACGTGGCGGATTTTCTCTCTGACAGTGTTGGGGCATTTGCAATCGACACAGCAGGTACTCTAAGTGCAATTCCGGGTTCACCCTTTCCAGCGGGTACGAATCCGAATTATATTACTGTCGATGCTTCTGGCAGCTTCGTCTACGTCGCGAACGCGAATTCCGGGAACGTTTCCGCCTTTGCTGTCGATGCCGCGACAGGCGCATTGACACAGGTTGCTGGATCCCCATTTCCCGTAGGAGCAGCTCTCCAGTCGGTCGTGACTACCAGTGCGATTAAGTAGATTTAAAGCTACTACAGGTTTGATAAGGAGCAAAGTCCGCGGAAGGTAGCGGCTGCCCTTCACCTCGACGCCTATCCAGCTCCTCTCATGTTGGAAGCTAATGTCAAGGCGGTCCCCGGACAGAAGGAGACGTTCGGTCTCAACTTTGCTCTACGAGGGGATTGCATCAAACACCGGTGCAATCTGACAGAATGGCGAGTAATCCGTTTTTGGTAACAAACTTGGTAACAAACGGGGTAAAAAGTGCCTATTTCTGCACTATTGGACAGTCGGGAAACCGCTGAAAAACAAGCCTTTTAGCTATTTGAACCGCAACCGGCAGGTCACCAGTTCAAGTCTGGTCGTCGGCTCCAACTTCTTTTCTCTCAACGCGTACCTAGCCAGCAGAAGCCGTTTTGGTAACAAGAACTTCGCGGGAGTGTCATCTGCGGGACTCATACTTCTTACCGATCCGCGAAGGACACTCGTTCGGGGTGTCTTATCAGGCGCACGGTCAAGAACGCACCGAAAACTACATCAGAAGCCAGGCAAAAACCAGGCCACCATTGCGGAACTCCGGGGTTGTCAATGAAAAAGCGATGGACGAAGTCGAAGACGCCGTGACCAATGAGAGCAGCGATCACCAGCCAATAGTTTCCCTTGAAGCCAAGAACGGCAAACAACATGAAAACGCCTGCAACGATGCTTTCAACAATCAGCGCGCGCGTGGAAGCCCCCATCGCAGCGAACAAGGCATAGTAGGACGCGATCACGATTAGCACCGTTGGATAGAATGCACGCTCACGGTCGAAGCCGACGACAGCAGCAAAAGCAATCACAGCCAAAGTCAGAATCACCCCGATCAGGTATTCCATTTTCCCGCCTCCATCGTGTGTTTCTCTTCCTGCTGTTGTGCGCTGGACAACTCTCATTTCGGATCTTGGGATGAAGGCTGGGGGGCCGCTACGGCCTGACCTTTTGCCGGTAGGGGGAAGTGCGCCTCGACAAGGGTTCCGGGATCGGCGCTCCTGATCGAGATGCTGCCGCCGAGCTGGCCCACCCGTTCCTGCATGCCGCGAATACCCACTCCGGCGCGGGTGAAGAGCCGCTGACCGCCCTGGGCGTCGTTGCTGGTAAGGACAATCCCCTTGCCAAAATCCCTGACGGTAAGCACCAACTCCTGGTCGCCGACAACCAGGTTGATTTTGGCCCCGGCACTTGCCGAATGGCGATGAATGTTGGTGAGCGATTCCTGGAGCACGCGAAAGACGGCCAACTCGACCTCTCGAGGCAGGCGCTCCAGGTCGGCCGGAATTTTCAGTTCCACGGGCAGACCGCTCCGCTCCGCAAAACCTTCGACGTACCACTGTACGGCTAATGCCAGGCCGGCTTCGTCAAGCATAGGGGGGTGCAGCAAGTAGGACATGGTCCGCACCTCGGTGATCGCCTGGCTGGAAAGAGCGGCGGCCTCTGCCAGACGGCGCTGCGACTCCGGGGAGTTGCTTCCGGCGTCTTGCTGGGCCAGGGAAAGGTTCAGCTGAATCGCGGCCAGCAGTTGCCCGGTACTGTCGTGGAGTTCGCGGGCAAGGCGGCGGCGTTCATCGTCCTGCAATTCGAGCAGGCGGCTGGAAAGGCGGCGTAGTTCGTCTTCGGCGGAAGTGCGCCGGACCACCTCTTGTTGAAGAGATTCATTGATCCGGGACAACTGGTCATTGGTCTGCTCGATTTTTTCCTGGCGTTGACCGGAAACTTTGACCGCCGAGAGCATCTCGTGGACCCTGGGAACCAGAGGCGGTAATGCGATCGCGGTGATCACGGAAGCGACTGCCGTAACCAGTTTCACATCTCCTGAGAGCCAGTAGAGCGGCTTCCAGAGGACGATAACTTCCATGAAGTGAGTGAAGCCGCAGGCAATGATAAAGGTTCCAAAGGCGAGGAACATCCAACTGAAGGGGATCTCCCTGCGGGTCCGATACACGAGATACGTCAGGGTCACTGAAATCGCGACATAGGCAAGCCAGATGGCGAGATCAGAGCCGATGTGAAGAGCGATCAACTTTCTGTCGTACAAATAGCAGTACACATGGGGAAGGAACTGGGTAGAGAAGATCTGGAACAGCGTTTGCGGCATCCAGGCCAAGGCCGCAAGGCTGAAGGCAATCGTAATGGCGGCGGCTGCGGTGAGGCCGCGACTCGGCGACGAGGTCACCTCGGTTCGCATTCCAGGACAGTCCTTTGTTCAAAAGTTTGTATCGAGCTCGACTTTACTCATACGGCACTACACTCTAGAATGAAACACCCAGTTGAGGCTGCGTTGAAGCCGCAGCCCGTCCCCTCCAATCTATCCATGTTTCGGCAAATAGAAACATTTTTGGAGACGGGAACGCAAGCGCAAAAGACAGCAAACCAGTGCGGGAGAATAGAAGGGGATAGGAATGGCGATTCGGATTCTACTGGCTGACGATCATGATGTGGTAAGAGAGGGATTGCGCACCATTCTGCGCTCCCGTGCGGATTGGGAGATTTGCGGAGAGGTGGCCAACGGCAAGCAAGCGGTCGAAGCAGCGGAACGATTGCGGCCCGACATCATGGTGCTCGACATCACCATGCCCATCATGAGCGGACTGGAGGCGACCGAGGAACTGCAGAAGCTGGGCTTGTCTACCCGAATCTTGATCTTCACCATGCACGATTCCAAAAGCCTGGTTCGAGCGCTGAAAAAGGCCGGGGCCCAGGGCTACGTTCTCAAATCCTATGCCGCTCGGGACCTGATTCCTGCGATCGAGAAACTGTTGCAAGGGGAAACATTCTTCGGTCCGGACCTGAGGTTGCCAGAGCCACCGAGAACCAGCAGTACCGGTGGGAACTTGCTGTTTCGGCAACGGCTCGCGTGGTGTTAGCCGAGTCCACCTCCTCGAGGCGGACCCGAGCCAGCTTCACAATTACTTTGCGGCACGCGTTTCTTGTTTCGGGGTAATCTGCTCTGCCAGTTTCAAATGTTCCTGCAGCGTGGGCAGCGTGCTCTGAGCAAAGTTCTTAATCCCAGCGTCTTTGCCCGTAGTCCTGGTGGCTGCTGGAGTGCTCTGGAACAAGAATGGGCGGGGCGGAATTGCCGCACTGGTGAATGGATTATTTGTCGCCAGCGTCAGCGTATTCACTGACTACACCGGAACGGGCGCAAAGCCGATCGGTTTTCGTACCCACGGCAAACTCGACGAAGTGCAAGCCGCAATGGCAGCCGCGGCTCCCACGGTGCTTCGGATTCGAGAAGGGGTCGGCCTTCTTCCGGGGACAGGCAGCGAACGAAATGATGGTGATAGCGATGACGGACTGGGATGCCGGCGAATCACTCAACCGAAGGCTGCGTCGAGTGGCGTAGAGCAGAGCGGGATTTGGAAGTCCGCGACGGGGAGGGCGGCTTGATCGCCTTCCTTGCTGCGCGGAGCCGCTTGGGTTCGTGGCGCACACTGCGACCTTCCACCAGGTGGAGCAGCTCCTCGCCAAGGTTCTTGGCGTGATCTCCCGCCCTTTCGAAGGCCTGCGCCATGAGCAGGAGGTTGGTGCTGTACTCGCGCTTTCGCCGGTCGCCGCTGGCCAGGTGGCGGTGAAACACCGCACGGCACGCGTGATCAATTTGGACGTCAGACTCCAGGACCCAGTTTGCGGAATCCAGGTCACGACGGACGAAGCCCTCGTGAACGCTGCCCAGCATGTTTTCCAGAATTTCAGCCATGGCCTGGAAGTCCTGCGCGTCATCCTGCTGCAGCCTGGTTCCAAGTTTCTGGAGTCTCTGTGCAACCGACCATGTCAGGTCGCCGATTCGCTCCAGGTCGATGATGAATTTGAGGCAGGCGAGCAGCTCGCGGGCCTGGGTCTCGTTCACCTGCGTGATTGCGGCAGAGATCTCTTCATCCACCTGGCGCTCCATGCGATCGAGTTCCTTCTCGCAATCTCTGACCGCAAGAAAAGCCATGTTCGAAGAGTTCTGGATGAAGTCCCTGAGGTTGTAAGAGGCGTCTTTGGCGACCAGGCAGCCCTGGAGCACAAGGCCTGTGAGTTTCCGGGTGGACTCGAGTTCTTCCGATCGTTTCCGGGCCATAGGCATCTCGTAGAGTCTTGATGATAGTCCCCGGCAAGGGTCTCGACTGTGAAGAGAAGATTAAAAGCAGGGAGCGAGGCCGGATTCCAAGTTCCTGCACCGAGATCGCTGCAAGTTGCTGAGAAAGATTCCCTTAGAGTCCAAATTCCGCTTGCTTCGAGGGGTGGCGTTCAAGATAATACGAACTGTAAGTTCCCATAAAACCGTGTATCGATATAGTCGAGCGGACCTGCTTCGCATACTTCGCCTTACGGCACGTCAGTTCGCAGCTTGGGAAAAGGCCGGACTGGTACCCGCAAGCGAAAGCTATTCCTTTGTTGACCTGCTGCAAATCAAGAAAGTGCGCGACCTGTGCGCGCGCAAAGTGCGTCCGGCGGTGATCCGACAGTCGCTGGAAGCAATGCAGAAACAGGTAGCGGGGATGGAGAACCCGCTGCTTGAGGCGGGAGCTTTCACAACCCAGCGACATCGCATCGCTTTCCGCCACGAGGGCAAACTCGTGGAGCCGATTGCGGGTCAGTTCATGTTCGATTTCTCCGGCGAGGAGCGCGTGGTCAACGGACCGCGTCCGCAGGCCCCCAAACCACAGGCGCCGGCCAGCGCACCGGATGTAAGCGAGTTGTTTGCCCGCGGAATCGCGCTCGAGGAAGATCCGAACAACCAACTGGAGGCGATCGCGACCTACCAGCGGGTGCTGCAGATGGACCCCAACCACGCAGCCGCGCACATCAATATCGGCACCCTGCACTACAACCGGCAGGAATACTCCGTGGCCGAGAAGCATTACCGGCGGGCGATTGAGATTGATCCACGTTATGCGCTGGCCTACTTCGATCTTGGGAACGTCCTCGATGAGACGGGCCGAGTGGCCGAAGCGATCCAAACTTACACTACGGCGCTGCAACTGGCGCCGACTTATTCCGACGCGCATTACAATCTGGCGCTGGCCTACGAAAAGTCGCGACAGCCACGCAAGGCTTTGAAGCACTGGCGAGCGTACGTGAAACTGGACACGACGGGCCCTTGGTCGATGCATGCACGCAACCAGATTCAAAAGATCCTGCAGGCGGATGGGTTGAAACTGGTTTGGAATAAGAACTCCCAGGCGGGGTAGCGCTCCCGGCTACTCCCTTATTGCGGGCGTCGCTGCTAATTGCCCTCAACTCACCGCTTCTTCCGAGTGTTAGAATTACGGGTTTGCCATTCTTCCTATAAAGGTATTCCCATGCCTGAAACAACGATGCAAGCTCCGCCCCAGCCGCTCACGACGCTGACCGAAGACGAAGTTCTGTTTCGCGACAACATCCGGCAATTCGCCGAGGACCGGGTGCGCCCGCTGGCGAAGGAGATGGACGAAAAGGGAGTGTTCGACAAAGACCTGGTGCACGAGTTCTTCCAGCTTGGGCTGATGGGGATCGAAATTCCCGAGCAATACGGTGGAGGCGGTGGAGAATTCTTCGAGGCGATCCTTGCCGTGGAGGAACTGTCGCGCGTGGATGCCTCGGCCGGGGTTGTGGTGGATGTACAGAACACCTTGGTGAACAATGCATTCCTGCGCTGGGGCAATGAGAGCCAGAAGAAACGGTATCTCTCCCGAATGGCTGCCGATACAGTCGGAGCCTACGCGCTTAGCGAAGCGGGTTCCGGGTCGGATGCATTCGCGTTGCAGACGCGCGCGGACTTGAAGGGCGGCGACTACGTTCTGAACGGCCGCAAGATGTGGATCACGAATGGCAAGGAAGCGGGAATCTTCATCCTGTTCGCGACTCTCGATCCCGCGGCGGGCTACAAGGGCATCACAGCTTTCATCGTCGAGAAGGATTTTCCGGGGTTCACGGTCGGCAAAAAGGAAGACAAGCTGGGTATTCGCGCGTCGTCCACCTGCGAACTGATCATGGAAGACTGCAAGGTGCCGAAGGAAAATGTTCTCGGCGAACTGGGCAAGGGCTACAAGATCGCCATTGAAACACTGAACGAAGGTCGCATCGGCATTGGCGCACAGATGGCCGGGGTGGCGCGCGGGGCGTGGGAGTTCGCATGCAAGTACGCGAAAGAGCGCAAGCAGTTCGGAAAATCGATCTCCGATTTCCAGGGAATCCAGTTCCAGATCGCGCAGATGGCCACCGAGATCGAAGCCGCGCGGCTGATGGTTTATAACTGCGCTCGCATGAAAGACGCCGGAGTGAATTTCGTGAAAGAAGCTGCCATGACCAAGCTGTTCTGTTCCCAGGTGGCGGAGCGGGTGACGTCGCTCGCGATTGAAATCTACGGCGGGTACGGCTTTACCAAGGACTATCCGGTCGAGAAATACTGGCGCGATTCAAAAATCGGAAAGATCTACGAAGGCACCTCAAACATGCAGTTGGCGACGATCGCCAAGTTGGTGCTGGACTCGAAGTAGCCTGCGAATGCGGTGCGCAGGGTTTCCACGGCCGGCGCGACCCTGGAGGTTATTCGGATTTCAAGTCACATGAGTAATGTGGGGTGGTTACTCATTAAGTGCACTGACTTGCAACCATGACACTTTCTGTCGCTCTGCAAACCTGAGGTAAGTACCTTTTCTTGTAGCTACTTCCGTACGTCCAAGCCATTGGTGAAAAAGCTGCATTTCCACGGGAGCCCGACCGCCCAGGGGCAGACAACGGGGTGCCACTTGTTGAAGCTGCTGACCGCCTCCGCAGCCGTTTTGCCAAAGCCAAAACATACCTGGCTTCCAATCCTCACGATCCTGTTCATTATTTCTTACGGCTTGCTGACCATGCTGGTAGTCGAGCAAGGACACACGATTGATGCTCAGCGCAACCTGATCCGGCAGCTCTTCAGCGACAGCACGGAATTGACGAGTTTGAAGGGGAGCGCGGCGCAGAAGCAGCGCGCGATGACCCAGCCGGCGCCGCAGACTTCGACACCGCCCCAGGCCGCACAGCCGGCACCCAACTCCTCGGCACCAGCGACAGCGCCCCCGGGCAAAGAGAAAAGCCAGCGCAACATGAGAAAGTTTGTGATGCCGAAACCGCCGCGCGACGCGTCGCAGATGGCGGACGAGCGTAGATCCCTGTTGTCAATCTAACCCTGCCGCGACAACAAACAGGCAGGAGTGGTAGGTCCCCATGAAAGTTGCAATGGCCGTCGCGTTGTTGTTTTCGCTCCCAGGTTTGAACCCGAAGTTACCGCCACGCACTCCCGTGGACCCCGTCGTGGTACAGCGCGCGCGCAAGGGCGGACGCTGGTACCTGGCAGAAAACGGTCACGCCGTATATTGCCGGGGGCCGGTGAGGCTGCTGCCGCAGCCGGTAGGCGGACTCCAGCGTGTAGCGACATTCTGCCAGGGCGATCGCCCCATGGTCCCGCTGAAAGACTAGCCCTACTCCTGTACATTTAGGGATATGCCGAAGTTCGAGAAGCATATCTTTGTTTGCGGGAACCAGCGGCCGGCGGGACACCCGCGGGGGTGCTGCGATCCGAGTGGGCAGGCGGAGTTGCAGAAGAAATTCAAAAAGAAGCTGGCGGAATGCGGGCTGAAGGGCCGCGTGCGCGCCAACCAGTCGGGTTGTCTCGACCAATGCGAACATGGGCCCAACATCGTGGTGTATCCAGAGGCGGTGTGGTACGGAGGCGTGACTCTGAATGATGTTGATGAAATTGTTGAGTCGCATATCCTCGGAGGCAAGCCGGTCGAGCGACTGCTCATGAAGGAGCGTTGCATCAATAGTCCGTGCGAGCATCGGAGGCGCTAGGCGTGGGCGCGAGACCACGTCCTTGAGCCCCACCGCGATGTTAGACTTGAGCGCATCCTATGCCGTTCCGGCGTCTACTCTGTCTTATCGTACTTCTCTCGTCTGCATCGTTCGGCGTCACTTCTCCCAATATCATCCTGATCACCATTGACACGGTGCGTGCCGACCGTATGGGGTTCCTCGGGTCGGGGCTTGGATTGACTCCGAAACTGGACGATCTGGCCAGGCAGTCGATGGTCTTCACTCACGCATATTCTCAGGCCCCGCTTACCACCGCTTCGCATGCGACCATCCTGAGCGGGACCTACCCGCAATTTCACAAGGTGAACGATGCGGGCGTGCCGCTGTCTCCCGAGGTCCCGTATGGGCCGGCGATCTTGCGGGCCCATGGATACCAGACTGCGGCCTTTGTGGGGGCAGCGATCCTTGATGCGAAAGGTGGTGGGGCGCCGGGCTTCGATCGAGGGTTCACCACTTACGACGCAGGGTTTCACAGCCGCGGCCCGGGAGAAGACCGCTATCAGACGCTGGAACGCAGAGCCGAAACTGTGGTCGGGCGAGCGCAAGCGTGGCTGAAGAAGCGGCGGCCCGGCCCGTTCTTTCTGTGGATCCACGTGTACGATCCGCACGCCCCGTACGATCCTCCCGAGCCGTTTCGCAGCCGATACTCGTCCGATCTTTACGGCGGAGAAATTGCGTACACGGACTCGGCGTTGGGCAAGTTTCTTGATCAGCTGCGCGCCGACAAACTGTTCGACAGCTCGGTAATCGCGGTCATGGGAGATCACGGCGAAGCGCTGGGCGAACATGGAGAGCGTGGGCACGGCGTGTTCCTGTATGAACCCACCATCCATGTTCCCTTGCTGGTGAAGTTGCCCGGCAATAGCTCCGCGGGCAAACGGATCGACTCGATAGCAAGCCTGGTTGATGTGATGCCGACATTGTTGAAGATCGCGGGCATCGGGGCGCCTGCCGCTATGCAGGGACATCCGTTGTCGGACCGTGATGCGGGTTTCGAGGACGCCGCGTACTCTGAGACGGACTATCCGCACAAGGCATTCGGATGGAGTTCGCTTCGCTCGTTGCGGACGGGCAAATATCTTTTTGTGGATGCTCCGAAAAAAGAACTGTACGACCATTCGAACGATAAGGCGGAAGAGCACAACCTTGCCGGCCATGCCGCGGTCACAGGAACGCTGGAATTGAAGCTGCGCGAGTTACGGCAGCACACCGCGAGCAGCCGACGCAAACAGGCCGCGAGCCTCGATCCGGAGCAGGCGCGGAAACTCAGTGCTCTGGGCTACGTCGCCTCCAGCGGCGGCCCTGATAAGGAGCCGGGAATTTCCGGAACCGATCCGAAGGATCGGATCGAGGTCGCAAACCTGGTCACCGAAGCAAACCTTGCAACCGAGGAGGGACGGAACCAGGAGGCGCTTCAAGAGTTGCAGAAAGCGCTCAAGTTGGATCCGGGATTTGGGCCCGGCTATACCTTGCTGGGATCGGCGCTGATGGCGCAAGGCAATGTGAAAGATGCGGTACCGGCATTTCGTAAAGCGATCGAGTTGCAACCTACGTCCGTGATGGCGCACTACCAGTTGGGGCTGGCGATGTTCCAGCTCGGAGACTTGAATTCGGCCGCTCCGCAATTTGAAGCGGCCGTAGCGGGCGACCCGGCAAGTCCCACGATGCACTACTCGCTGGCTTCCGTGTATGTGAGACAGAATCGAATGGAAGATGCGAAGAAGGAATTACGCAAAGCACTGCAAGTGAAGCCCACGATGTACCTGGCGAATGTCATGCTGGGACAGGTGTTCATGGTGCAGAAGCAGCCGGCATCCGCTGTTCCCTATTTCAAAAGCGCGCTCAAAGCAGATCCCAACTCGGCCGAAGTTCATAATTTGCTGGCTGAGGCCTATTTGCAAATGGGCCAAAAGCAGCAAGCGGAACGGGAAAAAGCGCTGGCCCGTCCGAAGCAGTGATTTCCTGAGGTCTTCTCCCGTGGCTGAGAGGCCACAGCCGACAATCTATTACTCCTGTTTTCTTTGTCTTACAAAGGTTCCGGCCGGTTTCGGCAAAAAAGACGAAAAAAAACCTTGCAAGCGATATGGTGTTGTAGTTAACTACAACACTAATCGCTACAGCCTGCATTGAATTGGCTGCGTGCAGAAAAGGAACTGAGGAGATTGCAACATGAAGTCCCTGCGAAGTGTGCTGTTGGTTGGGGTAATTTCACTGAGCGCTGTTGTGGCGTTTGGGCAGTCGGACGCGCAAAAGTCGTTCGAAAAACTAAAAACCCTGGCAGGTTCGTGGGAGGGCCAGGTGACCACTGTCCCCCCAACAAGTGATATCGAGGGCAAGCTCATGCAGGTGTCACTGCGCGTGACCTCGATGGGGAACGCGATTGTGCACGAGATGACGGGGGCGGGAAGACCTGACGACCCTATTACCATGCTGTACCTCGACTCGGATCGGCTGCTCCTGACGCATTATTGCGATGCGGGAAACCGGCCACGGATGGTAGCCAAGATGTCGCCGGACGGGAAGACGGTGGAATTTGAATTCCTCGACATTGCCGGGAATACGCAGTATGGACACATGCACCATGCGCTATTCACCTCGGTTGACGAGAACCATCACATCGAAGACTGGACGTTCATGGTCAACGGAAAGCAGGGGCCGACGCCGGTCCATGCCCACCTGGACCTGCACAGGAAGAACTGAGTTGGTTTGTATCACTGGTAGGGTCTGGCAAAGGGCTTTCTGGAAAACCTGATGGATCGTGAGTGGAACGACAGTCAACCGATTTACCGCCAGCTGCGCGACCGCGTGGTTGCGATGATCCTGGACGGAGTGCTCAAGGAAGGCGATTCCCTGCCCTCGGTGCGGCATGTCGCAACCGAGTATCGGGTCAATCCGCTCACCGTCCTGAAGGGATATCAGCAACTGGTGGACGAGGGACTGGTGGAGAAAAGGCGAGGGCTCGGAATGTTCGTCACGGATGGCGCGCGCAAGCTGCTGCTGCAGGGCGAGCGCCAGAAGTTTCTCGCCGAAGAATGGCCCCGGGTCTACGCGACCATTCAGCGGCTCGGGCTGCGCCCGGAGGAGTTGCTGGACTCCGGCGTGAAACCCGGCAAGGAATCGAAGCCCGGAAAAGAGGAGCGCTGATTCATGGCATGCATAGAAGCCCGCGGTCTGCGTAAAACATTTGGAACGACGGTCGCGGTGGACGGAATCGATCTGCGTGTTGAAGAGGGCCGGATCCTCGGACTGATCGGTCCGAACGGCGCCGGCAAGACGACCGCCCTCAACGCGATTCTTGGGCTTACCCCGTACCAGGGTGAACTGAAGGTGCTGGGGCGCGATCCCTGGAGCGAGCGCGAGCAGCTGATGCGGGACGTGTGCTTCATCGCCGATGTCGCGGTCCTGCCGCGCTGGGTGCGAGTTTCGCAGCTTCTCGACTATGTGGCCGGCGTGCATCCTCGGTTTGACCGCGGCAAGGCAGAAGAATTCCTGGCGAAAACCACGATCCGGCAAAGCCATAAAGTGCGGGAACTGTCGAAGGGCATGGTAACGCAGTTACACCTGGCGCTGGTTATGGCAATCGACGCGAGATTGCTGGTGCTGGACGAGCCGACGCTCGGGCTGGACATCCTGTACCGCAAGCAGTTTTACGATTCCCTGCTGAACGACTACTTCGATCGCAGCCGCACCATCGTGGTCACGACACACCAGGTCGAAGAAGTGCAGCACGTGCTTACCGATGTCATGTTCATTGCCCACGGGCGGATCGTTCTCAGTTGCAGTATGGAGGAGCTCGAGTCGCGCTTTGTGGAGCTGTCGGCGCACCCGGAGCAGGTCGCGGCAGCACGCGCATTCAGGCCGATCTACGAACGCCAGGCGCTGGGACGAAGCGTCCTGCTGTTCGACGGAGTGGATCGTCAGCAACTCGCCGCACTGGGCGAGACGCGCACTCCCAGCATCGCCGATTTGTTTGTTGCAGTGATGAGTCACCAGGCCCAAGGAGCGGCCCGATGAATACAGAATCCAACGCCATGCCAGAATCACACGCTGACGCGCAGGTCCTGACAGCCTCGACATCGGCGCCCCAGCCGCTTTACTGGTCGATCCGCCGCGAGCTTTGGGAGAACCGCTCGATCTACATAGCGCCGCTGGCAGTGGCCGGGATCGTGCTGGTCGGCTTCCTGATCGGCACTGTGCACCTGCCGGAGAGAATGCGGACCGCGCTGACACTACAGCCGATGCAGCGCCTTGCCGTGATCGAGCAGCCCTATCACATGGCGGCGCTGATGATCATGGGGTTCGAATTCCTTGTCGCGCTGTTCTATTGCCTGGACGCGCTGCACGGCGAACGTCGCGACCGCAGCATTCTCTTCTGGAAGTCGCTGCCGGTGTCGGACCTCACCGCGGTCATGTCGAAGGCCAGCATTCCGCTGCTGGTACTACCTCTGGTGGCTTTTGTCATCACGGTGGCCACGCAATGGATCATGCTGCTGATCAGCACAGCCATACTGCTGGCCCATGGAGTGAGTGTCGCGCCGCTGTGGTCTGAGATGCCATGGTTGCAGCTTTCAGTGATGCTGCTTTACCACCTCGTGGCGATGCACGGGTTCTGGTATGCGCCCATCTACGGCTGGCTCCTGATGGTTTCCGGCTGGGCGCGGAGGGCGGTTTTTCTGTGGGCTGCGTTGCCGCTGATCGCGATCGGCGTAATCGAGAAGATTGCTTTCAACACCTCGCATTTTGGCGCTTTGCTGCGAACGCGAATTTTGGGCGGCCCCGGCGCCAGCGACCTGACGGCTTCGGGTGGGGTGATGATGCATCCGCTGACACTGGCCAGGCTTGGGGAATTCCTTGTCAGTCCGGGTCTGTGGGTCGGTTTGGCGATTACTGCGGCATTTCTCGCTGCCGCGGTCCAGTTGCGCCGCTACCAGGGACCGATCTGAGCCGGCAGCACTGAGAAGGAGCGATTATGAGCACGACAGTCATGACCAACCGGCTGGTGCTGAGTTCAGCCGCGGATACCGCCTTGAAAGCAGCGGCGCGATTCTGGTTCGTCACAGCCGTTATCGGGCAATTCATTTTTGCGTTCGCGGTTGCGTCCTTCTACGGGCTTACCGCCCTGCGTGGAGATTTCCACCGCTGGGGGAAGTTCATCACCCACGGCTGGGTGGCGGGAGACACGATGGGTAATTTCGCCATCGTGGTGCATGTTGCTGCAGCAGTTGTGATCATGCTTGCCGGAGCGCTTCAGCTAGTCCCGAAAATTCGCGAGCGCTATCCCGTTTTTCATCGCTGGAACGGGCGCGTCTACCTGTCCACCGCAGTCGCGATCAGTATGGCGGGCCTATATATGACGTGGATCCGGGGAAGCATTGGGGACATGCCTCAGCACATTGCATCTACTCTGAACGCAGTGCTGATCTGGGTTTGCGCCGCCATGGCGCTGCGCTATGCCGTGGCTCGTAATTTCAGAACTCATCGCAGGTGGGCGCTTCGTCTTTTCCTGGTGGCAAGTGCAGCGTGGTTCTACCGAGTCAGTTTCTTTCTGACGCTCGCGATTTTTAAGGGGCCGGTCGGGTTTGATCCGCAAACATTTACGGGACCGCTGATAACGTTCATGAGTTTCGCTCAATACCTGGTGCCGCTGGCGATCCTGGAACTGTATTTCCGGGCACAAGACAGGCCCGGCTCGGCACGGCGCATCGCAATGGCAGGCGCTCTTGTCGTGCTGACCATTGCGATGGGCGCGGGAATTTTTGCGGTCACCATGGCGGTGTGGGTACCTGACGTGAAAGCCGGCTTCGATCCCCGCAGGTCGATCACGGAAACCCTCTCGGCAACGATCGCCTCCAGGGGCATTGAGGCTGCTGTGAAGCAATACCACGATCTCAAATCCACCGAACCCGCTACTTACAACTTTGATGAACCGGAGCTCAATAGCCTGGGATACCAGATGATTCGAGCGAAGAAGTTTCAGGACGCGATTCGTATTTTTCAACTGAACATCGAGGCTTATCCGCAATCCAGCAACGCTTACGATAGCCTGGCGGAAGGTTACCTGGACCTGGGCGACAAGGTCCAAGCGATCGCGAATTACCGAAAAGCCATCGAGCTGAACCCAAAGAACCGCAATTCGATAGTGATGCTCCAGAAAGTCGAAGCGGCGCCGTGAGTGCTTTACGGAAATTCAGTGCGAGTCATTCTCAGGAGATCCCGATGGTTCGAGAACGAGCGCTCAAGGTCGTGTTGATAATGGTAGGACTGATCTTCGTAGCCACTGCCTACCCGCTGGCGGCGATGCCCCTGCCAGAGGTGCTGCAGATGGTGCTCAGCGTGTATGCGACGCTGGGGGTTTTCCTGCTACTGGCGTCAAGAAATCCGGCAGCGCATCGCAGCCTGATCGCGTTTACGGCCTGGTCGAGCTTCGCTCATGCTGCGGTAGTGGTGGCGCAGTCCAAGCATAACGCGGACGAGCGCATGCATCTGCTGGCCGGATCGGCCGCCTTGATCATCATCGGAATCGCATTCGTGGCGCTGGCCCCGGCAAGTTCCGCAATGGCCGAGGCCAGATCGCAATAGCCAGGCTCGGCCTACTGGATCGGGCTGCTGGACCCTAACCCGGAACAGCGACTTTACGCATGCGCGGCCCGGCTGCGGAGCTGGGGACGGTTCTGGCGCGCAAACGGATCGTAGCTGGTCTTCTTTCGCTTCGCCGATGGCAAAATCCCGCGACGAACAAAGATGTCGCGAATTGCCGCTTCGTGAGCGCCGTTGTGAAGCTGCTTGTCGGCCTGAATCAGGGCTTCTGCGCCGTCTTCAAAACTGGCATCGCGCGCCAGCAGGAAGTGGTGGGAGAGGATCAGCTTATCTGCCTCTTTGCCTCCCAGCAGTTCGCGCAGCTGCCATAAACAAGCGGACCATATCTCGCCATCGGCATGAACCTCCTTCACCATGTCGCGGGGATAGCGCTTGTTGCTGTCCAACCGGCGGAGGCAAGGGGGATCGTCGGGACTATACGCCGTGGCATCCCACGAGCCCACGCAATTGCGGAAGCGGGCAGGCTTGATATCGGCAAAGAAGCTTGCCGCGAGGTAGTCGCCGAAGCCTTCTCCCATCGCCCCAGCCTCGTCGGACTGGCCAAAGCCCGGCACCTGGTCGTCCTGGATGGAATGACCGTATTCGTGAAGAATGATTTCGGCATCCTCGGCGTCGTCCACGCCTCCGGTCCCGAAGTTCAGAGTCTTGTTTACCGGGCTGTAGAAGGAATTGTCATCGCGCAGGCCCGCGATATCGACGGGGATCGGGCGGCGATTCACGTTCTTGAAGCCCAGGCTCTGGATATAGCGCTGCATGCGGTCAATGTGGAAGTACACCATCACTTCCTTGAACCCGGCCTGGTTGCGCTTGAAGGAGAACCTTCCGTTCTTGCTCTTTGCCCGATGCTTGGTGATGGAGGTGCTTACGTAGGGACCATCGAGATGGCCTTTGTTATTAAGTTCCTTGAGTTCGACTTCGCGATAGGCAGCGTCAGGAACAACCTTCCCGCGGTCGCGCAGGGTAGTGTCATTTAACGTGACTACCGGGTTGGGATCAAACACCAGCCCCTTGACGGTGGTCTTGGCCGCGACCATTTTCAGCATATCTTCCTTGTGCAGTACCGCGCCGTCGCGGGCGCCAATGTAGATCCGCCAATCGTGCGGTGGAGACGAAACCGGGATCAGGAACTTCCAGGCCGGCACCACGGTCTTGCCCACGGGAAAAGCTACAGACTCTCCATGAACCTGGCCTCGAACCCGGTCGGTAGTTACACCGAGGTTGGCGAAGGCCTTTTGACGGGCAACATCTTCGGCCAGAGTCTTGGCAGAAGATTTTTTTGCAGATTCCGCCAGCATGGCGGATGGGACCGTGTTGTTACTGAAGTTGTAAACCCGGTTCTCGGGATCAATGTCCACCTTGATCCAGGCGCCGGAGATTGGCTTCCTGTTGTGCTGCTGCTGAAACAGCACGTGCGAACCCAGCGGGCTCTCGACAATCTTGTCGAACTTCAACTCGCTAAGGCTTGGATTGAGCTTCAATTCCGCGGCAATGCTCTTCAGGAAGGCGAGCGCCACCGCTTTTGGCGTGCCTTTCCTGGAAACGTCTTTGACGCCGAATGCCTTATGAGGAGTTCCGTAGGTTTTGTGACGGACGACTTTACCCACCGAGACTTTTCCGACCTTTGGCATGGTAGTTCCCCAAGCTTGCATGCGATGAAGATTTTGCGAAGCTGATGCTCGCCCCGCAATCCACAGAGCAATTGCCAGACCACATGGAGAAACGAGTCGCGTTTCTGCAGGATCAGAAGGTTAGTGTGGCCTGTGACGAGGGAAGGGGCGATTTACGCTTACATTTGGGTTAATGGCTATCCGAATGGATAGATCGGAATACCGAGATTCATGCACCGTACTCCAAGTTCTCCCGGGGTTCCCAACGCGAAGGTCGAGTCGCTACATCCCTATCTCTTCAATAACTTTACCCGCCTACAATATCCGCGGCCTTCATCCGTCTACAACAGTGGATGAACGGCCGGGCGAGTTTCGAGCCTATGGCGATTGAGCAGGATCAGCGCATCTCGGAAGTGGTGAAGCGGGAGCAGTCCCGGCTACGCAACTTCATTCGGCGGCGTGTGCCTGATCCGGGGGACGCCGAGGACGTGCTTCAGGACGTCTTTTTCAAACTGGTGGAGGCCAACCGCCTGCTGATGCCGATTGATCATGTCGGCGCCTGGCTGTTTCGCGTAGCGCGCAACCGCATTATTGATCTCTTCCGTAAAAAGCAGCCGGAGAATTTTAGCGATGCCGCTGTAATGGACGAGAACGATGAACCGCTGCATTTCGAAGACTTGCTGCCTTCCGCGGATGCCGGACCGGAGGCGCTTTACGCGCGCGGCGTACTGCTCGACGAACTCGAGTTGGCGATCGGCGAGTTGCCGCCAGAGCAGCGCGAAGTGTTCGTCGCACACGAACTGGAAGGCCGCAGCTTTAAGGAGATTGCGGCGCACAGCGGCGTGAGCGTAAACACGCTGCTTTCGCGCAAGCGCTACGCGGTGCTGCACCTGCGCGAGCGGCTGCAAACGACTTACAACGAATTCATGAGTACATGAGGGACCGAACATGAGAAAAAAATTGATTTGGATCGTTCCGCTGGCGATTGCCGGCATCGTGTTGTTTGCCTTCATCGGGGGCGAAGTTGTAATGCTTTTGTGGAATTGGCTGCTGCCGCCTCTGTTTGGCTGGCGCGAGATCACATTCTGGCAGGGGTTCGGAATCCTGGCCCTGTGTCGGATCCTGTTCGGCGGGCATGGGTGGCACCGTCCGGGCCGGGGCAATTTCCGTCATCGAATGAAAGAGCGATGTGCCAACATGACGCCGGAGGAGCGGGAACGGTTCCGGCAGCGCATGCGGGAACGTTGGGGCTTTGATCCGGCAGGCGGTGGGCCCGCGGTACCATCCTGAACTTTCGCGCTTACCGGGGTTTCAGCCTGGTCTTGTTTTTGAGATTGAGCGCCACGGCAGCACGGATGAGATCCTTCAAGGCCGCCTCATCGATCTTTTCGCCTTCATGGATATCGATGGCACGCCTGACATTCCCCTCGAGGCTCGAATTGAATAACTTCTTCGGGTCCTTCAACGCTGCTCCCCTGGCGAATGTCAGCTTTACGACGTTCTTGTAGGTCTCTCCGGTGCAGACGATGCCGCCGTGGGAAAAGACGGGAGTCCCCGGTGATGTGGGCTTGACCCATTTCCACTCTTCAACGATCTCCGGGTCTGCCGCATGGATGACGTCGCGAACTTTCGCCAGCGTATTCCCGCGCCAGTCCCCAAGTTCCTTGATCTTCTGGTCCATTAATGCAGAGGCGGATTTCGCGGGGGTTTTCATGTAGAGCTCCACTTTCAAAGTAATTTAGAAGCGCCCAGGCCTAAGCTACAGGTTTCGAAAGCCGGAGCCTCTTCTTCGATCGCTGTTTGGAACGACGAATGCGTGCCGACGGGCGAGAACCTCAAATCTTGTATCGCTCCCGGAACTTCAGCACAGTGCTTCTCAGTTTCTCATCCAGGTGCTCCAGGGCCTGTCTGGCGATGTGGTCGGGAACTCCTCCATAAAAGGCTTCTGCAATGCCGCCGGTGATGCACGCCAGTGTATCCGCATCTCCCCCCAATGAAATGGCCAAACGAATCGCATCTTCGTAGTCCTTCGAATCAAGAAAAGCCGTAATCGCTTCCGGCACGGTTTGCTGGCAGGACTCGTTAAAGGAATAAGTCTGACGAATGACCGCAGTGCTGCGGCTAAGGTCATATCCGATCTGCTGCTGAATTGCATTGCGTATTTCATCCTTGGAAGCGCCTCGCCTTGCCATGAAGATGGCCATGGTGGTAGCCAAGGCTCCGCGAATTCCTTCAGGATGATTGTGGGTGACCTCGGCGCTGGCCTTGGCTTCATCCAGTGCGCGCTTCAGTGTATCGAAAGCATAGGCGACAGGACTCACCCGCATCGCCGATCCATTTCCCCAGCTGTTGTAAGGCAGACGCGAACCAGACTGGACCCAAGTCAAAAACCCGAGCCCATACCCTCGATGAGGGTAGGCGATTGTGTATTCGTGAAACTTGTCAGTGTAGCCAGCGCCGCTCATCAGGCAATCGGCTACGGCGACGGTAAGGACCGTGTCATCGGTGAACCTGCAGTCGGGGGCGAACAAAGGGAAGTCCATAGTCTTCCCGCAGCAGAATTCGTGGACCGAGCCGATAATGTCGCCGGCGATCGCTCCTAGCATGCAGTAGAGTTTAGCGCCTCCGCCTCAAAGTTCGAAGAGAGCTTGAACCGCAGGCCGTACCGGGGACTCTTTCTGGCCGAATGGTGAAGCACGACTCTGGCGGGATAGACAGCGCGATGGCGTGCCACGGCGTTGCGACGGTTCCACAGCCGGCAGGCTCTCGCTACGCGCCGCACCTCGTTCTGTGCTGTGCCCGGCGAAATCATTTGTCCGATGATAGAACTACCTTCGCCGGTCTAGTTCTTGATTTTTGTCCCTTCGGCAAGAACGATCAGTCCAGCGACTACCAGGAGCAGGAAACCAGCGGAATATATGTAGTACACCATCCGGAGTTTTGGCCAGAGCCTGGCGGGAAGCTGATCGGCGAGCTTGTCCGCGAAACTTTCGTTCAGACGAGCGGGCAGAATGGCTTCTTCGGATTCGGCCTTCCAGGTTGCAGCGATCCATGTCGCACGAAGGTTCGAAAGCAGGAGGGCGGCAAAAATGATGCGGAGCACACCAATGCCCATCAGAGTGTCCAGAAAGTACATCGCGAAAACCGCTGCGGCAGCGTAGCGGCTGCGCTCGCGAACTCCCACTCCTCCCACGAAGTAAAACAGAAAGGTGGCCGCTGCGGTAATAGGCGCGCTCATCAGGGTCAGGATGACGAGAGAACCTATCGCCACCAGGAGGCAGACCCAGTATCCCTGTGCGCCGAGATAATCCACATCGCTGCCATTTCGGATGGAGGGCCAAAACAAACTTTTAAGGCGTCCCTCGCTGCGCTGCGTGGACTCGGAAAGCCCCAAAGTCTGCATGGCATGAGATTAGACCTCATGTTACAGGGTAAGTCTATCGAATAGTTAGTCAAGGTGGCCGCCAACGTCTGTTTCCCGTCACGATGGACTACAGCTATTCAATCGGCCGACACTGTTCGGCGGCGCGAAGACCGGCCACAAAAGTGTCAGATTTTCAGCCACCCGCGGAAACCTCTTGCGGCATAGTAGGATTCCGCGCCATTGTGATAGAGGAACACGGTATCGTAGCGGCGATCACAAAAGAGGGCGCCACCAAGTTTTCTGATCGCAGCAGGCGTCTTCACCCAGCTTGAGGTTTTGGTATCGAAGCTTCCGAGTTTCTGTAACTCTCGATACTGCTCTTCTGTTAGAAGCTCAACGCCCATGGCAGCCGCCATATCAAGGGCGCTATCGGCTGGTTTATGTTCCTTCCTTGATTCCAGTGCTTCCCGGTCGTAGCAAACACTTCTGCGGCCTTTCGGACTTTCCGCTGAACAATCATAGAAGATGTATTCGCCGGTGTTTTCGTTATGGCCAACGACATCGGGTTCCCCGCCGGTCCTTTCCATCTCATGCAGTGAGCGCAGCTTCTCAGGATTCGCTTCCAGCTTGGCTTGGACGCTAGCCCATGCCAGACCTTTGTGGCGGTTCATGTTTTTCTCAAAACGATCCTTCAACGCTCTGAGTAGCTCTTCACATTGCTTCTTTGAAAGTTTCGGCATAGTCCCTGGCTCCGCTCCTGATTCGGGCAGCGGGATGTTACGCACCCTCATTCGTCGGTTTAGGCAATAGAAGCGGCATACGATAGTTCGACAAAGCCGTTCTTGTATGCGATAACATTTTTCAAGTTCCACCTTTTCTCAGTCGGCGCATCACCGAACAACCGCAGCCCGTCCCCCAACAGAACGGGCGCGATGGTCAACTTGATTTCGTCTACCAGGTCGAGTTCGAGAAAACGGCGGCACAGCATGGCCCCGCCCACTAACCAGATGTTTCGATACCGCGGCGCGAGTTTCACCTCAACCAGCGTCTTGAGATCCCCGGAATAGAACTCGACGCTCTTCCCCGGCGTCGGCCATCTTCTGGAGCTCACCACCACGGCCGGAGTATCGCCATAGGGCCAGCCTAGTTCGAGCGCGTGTTCATAGGTGTGCGAACCGAGCACATAACAGTCGATGGTTTTGAGAAAGGCCGCAGCTTCTTCCTCCGAAATGGATGCCCCACCTTCATACATATTCGCGGGGCTATCCAGCCAGGAAACGCTATTGTCCTTTCTCGCGATGAAACCATCGAGACTGGAAACCATATGCAGGGTGACGAGTCGTTTTGCTCGAGTGACCTCGCTGCCTGACATGTTTCTCCTCAAACGATTATCCGAGGTTTGCGAACGTACGAGCGCCCGCCGCCTGTCTTTTTGAAAAGAGGCGGCGCACGAGATGGCCCTTCCACATCCACAGCCCTGAAAGCGCCATGGCGGGGAGAAAGACAAAACGGGTCAGGAACGCGTAGTCCGGGAGTTTTTCAAACGGACTGTAAATGTAACCGATAATCGGAATGGCCAGGATGATGTGAATGCAGCGAAAAATCGTGCGTAGCGTGACTTGGTTCATAAGCTCCTCGATTCATAAGTCTGTACCGCTCTTACCACTTTGGCGCTTCGACACCGAACTGCTTGGCATATTCAGCGTTCAATCGTTGCCAGCCTTCGAACTTCATGGCGTCGCTGCCGGCGATGCGCTTGACGGGAGTTCCGCTGAGCAGGCGATCCAGAACATCGAAGGCAATGTGCCATCCCGCAGCACCCATGGAAACGAAGCGGCGATCGATCTTGGTCCAAAGAGTTAGGCGAGTACCATTTCCGGAGGGTTCGAGTTCCCAACGGGTATCGTCATACTCCAGCAGCCTGGGGGCGTCAGCGCGGGTCACTCTGGTTTCAATGGGAGTGGCCGTTCCCACCCACGTGAGCTTCACGGTCCCCACCGCGTTCATGCTCGCGTCGACGTCAAACGGCGCCCACTCGCGCAGATGCGTCGGGTCAGTGAGGGCCTGCCAGACTTTTTCCGGCGAGTGGCGCAGTTCCCGGACGAGAACAAGCGTCCACTTCTCTCCATCCTTCCTTACTTGCGCCCCGCTGGCGGGGCCCGGTGTGTACTGCTCGCGATTGGTCATCTTCGTTTCCTTTGCTTCCCTTTAATTGTTGTTTTCTGGTCCATGCGGTCGAGGTGGCGCTCAAGAGCGTCCAGGTGCGCGGACCAGAAGCGGCGGAACTGGGCCAGCCAGGTATCCACCTCCTGAAGCGGCTCAGGTCGCAGCCGATAGAGGCGGCGCTGTGCGTCCACTGTGGCCTCCACGAAACCAGCCTCGCGCAGCACGCGAAGATGTTTGGACACAGTGGGCTGCGGCATACGAAGTTGACGCTCGATCTCCCCTACCGATTGCTGGGACGAAACCAGCAGGCTCAGGATGGCGCGGCGGTTCGGCTCGGCGATGATTTCGAAGACAGACTCCACGTAGTCTTATATACCTCATGTGGCATATACGTGTAAAGGAATATAACGGAGAATTATTATGCCCTTCCATTTTTCTGCTTGGACAATTCCTGACATTGCGTCTGGTAGGCGCGGCAGGACTTGAACCTGCAACCCTCGGATTAGAAATCCGATGCTCTATCCGCTTGAGCTACGCGCCCGCAAGGGGTGCTGAGACAACTGTTCTGCGCCCGACCCGGTGGCCGGTACGCCTTCAGTATCGCATAGCCGTTTAACAGCAACCAGACTGATCAGAGCGGTGAAAAATCGGGGAGACCTGTCGCTTTTTCCCGTTGGTTTTCGATTTTTCCGGTAGAGAGGCATCGTGAGGACCTGAAACGCCTCCGAGCCCCCTACATGAAGGGATAAAAGCAGGACATGAGAAGGAGGAAAAGCAAATTGGCGCCCACCGAAGCACTTAACAGGGAGATCAACGGGGTTGCAGTCGATGAACTGGCGAGGACCGTCAGTGAGATTAAAGCGAACTCAAGCATGGCGAGGTTCAAATTTCGAATTCGCAACCAGTGGATCGACGCCGCCCAAAACCTTTCGACGGTGGACATGTTCTTCGGGGCGGGCCATCAGCGCTCTCGCTCGAAGCCCTTTGCGCTGCGTGCCGACCAACCGCCCGTGCTGCTGGGCAAGGACAGCGCAGCAAATCCGGTGGAATATTTGCTGCACGCGTTGGCGGCGTCCTTGACTACATCAATGGTGTACCACGCAGCGAGCCGTGGAATTCATCTTCAGGAAGTCGAATCTGCGGTGGAGGCGAACATCGATGTGCGCGGGTTTCTTAACCTCGATCCCAACGTGCGGAAGGGGTGCCAGGCTATTCGAGTAAGGTTCAGGATCAAGGCGGATGTGCCGGACGCGCAATTGCAGGAGCTGTGCCAACTCGGTTCAAGGCATTCGCCGGTATTCGATTCTTTGACCAATGGAGTGCCGATCCTGATAGCCACGGAGAGGATGTAGCAGCAGCCAAGGGAAGGAGCGGAGCCCGCCCGGGCCGGGCGTCTGTCCGCGCTGGACGCATGCCGCAGATTGGGGTACTGTTACCGGCATTCCGTCTCTGTGCTGGCAAACATCTGACTCGCGCATCGTATTCTTAGCTGAAGGCCAGGATGAAAGTCTTCCTGATCGCCGGAGCTGTCGTCGCCCTGGTGGCAATAGCAGCCTATTACTGCCTCGACATTTTCTTTTCCGCAAACGCGAAGGCCGCTTCTCGTGATGCCGAAGAGGAAGCAAAGCGGGCGGGAAGATCGAAGAAGCGGCGTGGCGCAGGAGCCTGAATTCCTGTTGAGCGCGTCTGAAGAACTGCCTATCCCAACCGCATTTTGTGAGTGACACGAAACCGGTCAGCACTCGAATGCCTAGCCGCCAGATACCTGTTGTTTCTCGAGCCTGAGAAGCAGCTCGGAATGTCCAGTCCCTTACTTACACGATTACTGTATGTCCCCTATCGTTTTCTCACGGGTGATGGATTTAGTGTAAGCGAGTGCGATAAGACAAATTTTGTGACTGAGGTCATTCCGTGACGAATCGACACCTGCTGATCATCACGCTTGGGTTCCTGCTGGCATTCTCCTTGCCAGCGCTGAGCTGGCAAGAGCATGAAGCTGCGGCTCCCAGCGCCGGACAAAGCCCCTCCGAACAAGGGAGTGAAATGGCCACCGCTTTACGTACGGTGAAGTCCGTTAACTACCGACCAGGTAAGTCTACTCACGTGGACCTGAGGGGCACGGACTTGCTGCCAGAGGCAAGCGGAGAAGCCGAGGTTGAGAGCCGGACAGGGCGCGTGGAAGTTGAAGCAAAGCTAGAGCATCTCCGGCCTGCCAACAGCTTCGGCCTGGCCTACCTGACCTACGTGCTGTGGGGAATCAGTCCCGATGGACGTGCGACCAACCTGGGGGAAATAGTGGTGAAGGATGGCAAGGCCTCGATCAAGACTGCCACTCCGATGCAGGCGTTCGCGCTGGTGGTCACGGCCGAGCCTGATTTCGCAGTCGCGGTCCCCAGCGATCTGGTCGTCGCACAGAATCAGGTTCGCCCGGATACGAAAGGCCGAGTTGAATCGGTGGACGTCAACTATCACGTAATTCCACGAGACCGTTATAACTCGCAGGTAAAGCCGATCCAGGATCGTGTTTATGGAGTCGACAAAGATGCTCCGCTGAGCCTGCTGCAAGCGCGGAACGCAGTCCGAATCGCTCGGGACGCGAAAGCTGATCAGTACGCTGCGACAACCTTCCAGCGCGCGCAGACCGCCCTGGACCAAGCTGAGGATTACTATCGCCGCAAGCAGGGGCATGGGCCGATTGAGACGGTGGCTCGCGAAGCAGTTCAGAGCGCAGAAGAGTCGCGCGTGATCGCGCTGCGTGAAGAAGAACGGGCACGCGTTGCAGAACGCCAGCGAGAAGCCGAGCAACAGACCGCGCAAGCCCAGGCCTTAGCCACACAGCAGGCCCAACAGGCGCAACAGGCACAGGCCGAGCGCGACGAGGCAGCCCAGAAAGCCGCAATGGAAGCGCAGCAACGCGCACAGGCAGAACAGCAGCAACAATTGGCGGCCCAGCAGGCAGCGCAGGCACAACAGCAGGCGCAACTTGAGGCGCAGCAGCGCCAGCAGGCAGAAGTACAGGCGCAACAGGCCCACCAGCAGGCACTCCAGGCACAGCAGCAGGCGCAAAACGCGGAGCAGGAAAAAGAACAAACGCGGGCGCGCTTGATGGCGCAATTGAACCAAGTGCTTGAGACGCGAGACTCCGCACGCGGCCTGATCGTTAATATGCCCGACGTCTTGTTTGATACGGGAAAATCGGAATTGAAGCCCACCGCCCGCGAACGCCTGGCAAAAGTGGCAGGGATTCTGCTGGCATATCCGGACATCCGGGTGGAGGTGGATGGTTACACGGACAGTACAGGGTCATTGGACTTCAACCAGCAATTGTCCCAGCAGCGAGCCGAAGCAGTCAGGACTTACCTGACGTCGCAGGGAGTTTCGAACAATTCGATCACCACGCAGGGGTTTGGGCCGAGCAATCCGATCGCATCCAACGATACGGCGATCGGGCGGCAACAGAATCGGCGAGTGGAATTAGTGGTGTCGGGACCCTCGATCGGCGCGCAGATGCAACAGCCCGCGACGCCCCAGTAAGTTTTCTATATCGGCGCAGCCAAGGCCGGCGATCTTCAGCCGGCCTTTTTTTCGTCACAAGGACATGTACGAAATTGCCCGCAGTAATGTCCCGATTTCCCGTCGTGTCCGCATCCTGCTACCCGACAATAGTCGTGAGGGACACGGATGCGAAACTCTGCGTTGACTGCCATGCCACTATTGTTTTTGCTGGTCCTCTCTGGCTGTGGCGGAGGAGACGCTGCTCTGCCATCACCGGGAGGAAACTCGGGAAATGGAGGTTCCGGGACGGGCGGCAGCAACGGCGCCTGCAACGTGATCAGCACGGGCCAAGGCGGCAGCCTGAATGGGTTCCGGCCGTTCAGTAGCAGCAATCCCTGGAACACGGGCATTTCAGCCGCACAGGTTGATCCCAATTCCAGTGCCATTATCAACTTCATCGGTTCCAGCGTTGGCCTGCACGCTGACTTTGGTTCCGGCCAATATGCGGGATCGAACATCGGCATTCCATACGTGGTTGTGGACGGAACTCAACCGGTGGTCAACGTGAACTTTACCGCTTATGGCAATGAGAGTGACCCGGGACCGATGCCGGTGCCCGCGAATGCGCCCATCGAGGGAGATCCGAACCCCGGCAACGGCGACCGTCACGTACTGGTGCTCGATAATAGCAACTGTTTTCTATACGAACTTTACAGCTCATATCCGAACTCAGATGGAAGCTGGGACGCCGGGTCAGCGGCCGTGTGGGACTTGCAGAATGATGAGCAGCGCCCATGGACGTGGACTTCGGCGGATGCGGCGGGTCTATCCATCTTCGCCGGCCTGGCGCGATACGACGAAGTGGCGGCGGGGCAGATCCCGCATGCGTTACGGGTCACGCTGCCGCAAAGCCGCGCGGCGATGATTCCACCGGCGTCGCACTGGGCAGGTAATTCGACCAGTTCCGCGGCGCCACCGATGGGCATGCGGCTGCGATTGAAATCGAGCTATGACATTTCTGGATTCTCAGCTACGAACCAGGTATTGCTGACGGCGATGAAGAAGTACGGCCTGATCATGGCGGACAACGGCAGCGCCATGTACATCAGCGGCGCGCCTGACAGTCGCTGGGACAACAACGACCTGCACAACCTGGGGCAAGTACCCGCGTCCGCATTCGAAGTGGTAGTCATGAATCCGATCTACACCGCTTCAAATGTCCCTCAGGGAGCAGCGCCCACGATCTCAAGCTTCACAGCATCGCAGAGCAGCATATCGGCTGGGTCGAGCACGACGTTGAACTGGAATGTGAGCGGGGCATCGTACGTGATTATTTCTCCCTGGCCAGGCGCGTTGCGGGGGACCAGCGTGAGCGTCTCGCCAACCTCCACGACAACCTACACTCTGTATGCCACGAACCAGTATGGACGGAGCACCGCTACGGTGACGGTAAATGTGCAGTAACAGCTATTAGCCATCAGGATTGGCTATTTCAGGTTTCTCGTAGCTCCTGCTTTATACTGCCGGGATGGCGTCTCTGACACCTTCGGTGTCTGGCCCTAAAATCTCCCGGCTCGCCTATATCGACTGGATGCGCGGGCTGGCGTGCCTGCTGATGTTCCAGACCCACTGCTATGACTCATGGTTGGGTGGAGAGGCGCGAAAGAGCACGTTCTTCATGTGGTCACAGCTGGGGGGAACGCTCCCCGCGCCGCTGTTTCTGTTCCTGGCCGGGATTTCGTTCGCGCTGGTTACCGACAAGCTCAGGAAGAAAGAAATATCGGCAGCTCAGATTGCGCGCACGACGGTCCGGCGGGGAGCAGAGATTTTTGGATTGGGGCTGCTATTTCGGCTGCAGGAATACCTGATCGCCTTTCCGTGGGCGCCATGGTCGGACCTGTTGCGCGTGGATGTGCTGAACACGATTGGCCTCTCGATGATGCTGATGGGACTGCTGTGCTGGGGAGTCCTGACCGTACGCAACTCGCGCCGGCTGTTGATCGGGATTTCTGCCGCGGCGGGGCTGACGATTTCGCTGCTCACCCCTCTGCTATGGACCACGTGGCGGCCGAAGTGGCTGCCGTGGCCCCTGGAGTCCTACGTCAACGGCGTGCACAACCTGGGCACTCCGCAGGCATGGCTGTTTCCTATTTTTCCCTGGACAGCGTTTTCCTTCATCGGGCTGGCCATAGGCTTCTGGCTGCTAAGCGAGAAGGCACGGGCACGGGAAACCTCTACCTTCGTCCTTGCCGGAGCCGGTGGGGTCGGGTTGATTTACGTCGCACGCTGGATGGACCACAGTTCGGTTCAACTCTATCCCGTGTACGATTTTTGGCACACCAGCCCGAATTTCTTTCTGATTCGGGTGGGACTGCTGCTTGCGATTCTCCTCGGAGCCTACGCGTGGTGCCGGTGGGGAGCGGGGCAATGGGGATTCAGCCCGCTGATCCAGTTAGGGCAGACATCGCTGCTGGTGTACTGGGTGCATATTGAATTTGTCTACGGGCGATTTTCGATATTGCATAAGCGCGCCAACGGCATTCCGATGGCATCGTTGGGATTGCTGATCATTTTTGCGGCCATGCTGGCGCTCTCGGCAGGAAAAACGAAGTGGAAGCTGCGCGCGTCCCAGCGAACCCAGCTTGCCCGTGGGGCCCGAGCGGCTGCGCGATGAACTAACGCGCGGCTTGACGCAATGCGTTTTCCACCAGCTGCAAACCAATGTGCCACTGACGGCGAGCACTCTGCTCATCGTTGCCGAATCCAAATAGGTAGAAGGTGAAATAGAAGCCAGTTCGTTCGCTTGCTCCTTCATGGAAGTGACAACGGCGGATCAGGAACTCGGCCGAGGTCGGAATCTCGGGAGCCCTCGTGAGCAGTTCAGTGATGCGCCTTGCATAAAGCTCATGGGCGGAAAAGGAAAAACGGCGTTCGTCACAAAAGCAGAGGTCCACATAGCAGCCGAATTTCACCGGCAGGCCAAGTATCTCTTGCTCGGGGCTGATGTCATCACTAAGCCACGCGTCGCACTTTGCAGACTGAAGAATACTCCCCGGGGCGTTTACCGCTTTCAGAAATTCAGCCAGGATGGGCTCCCGCTGCGCTTCTGCGATCTGCGCGATCAATTCCGGATGGTTCTTCAGATCGGCGTAGCGGCAACTTCCATCCGGAGCGGCCCAGGGAATTTCGAGCCGCTCGTCATCGGATGCAAGTTCGACGGAAAAATCCGCGTCCACGATCAGCGCGCAGGCGCGGGCTGGGGAGCCTGCTGCTGCGGAGTCCCAAAATCCACTTTAGGCGCCTCGCGCGAACCTTCCGAGGCCGCGAAGTACGCGTTATTCGGCTTAAAGCCTGCCCATCCCGCATAGATGTTGTGCGGGAACTGCTGGATGTAGGTGTTGTAATCCTGCAAGGCATCGTTGTAGCGCTTACGTTCGACAGCGATACGGTTCTCGGTTCCGGCGAGTTCGTCCTGCAGGCGAAGGAAGTTTTCGTTCGACTTGAGGTTCGGATAGTTCTCCACCACAGCCAGCAGGCGGCCGAGGGCTCCGTCGAGGCGCTGGTTGGCCGCGATCTTGTCCTCGGGAGCGCGCGCGGAAAGCAGGGCGGCGCGGGCGTTGGCGATCTCGCCGAAAACCGTCTGCTCCTGCTGTGCGTAGCCCTTCACCGTCTGCACCAGGTTCGGAATCAGGTCCGCGCGGCGTTGCAGGACGATGTCCACCTGCGACCATGCAGCTTTCACCGATTCGTTCTTAGTGACCAGGGTGTTGCGCACGCCAATGTAAGGGCCGAAAAGCAGTAGCGCGATTACGACCAGGACCACAATTACGATCAATATTTTTCCCATCGTCTTCTCCTGAAGAACGAGATCGAGGTGCGAATTATTGTTCCGAATCCAACATTTTATCGACTGTGGCAGTGACTTGCTCAACCGCCGCCAGGTAACGAGCGGCCAAGGATTCCACATTGAACTGCCTGGCGTTAACGCGGCCTTCCCGCACTTCGAGAACATCCAGGAAGGCGGAAGAGTCGATTCCCAGGCGAGATCCGATGGCAGTGAAAGCTTCGCGTCCGGAAGGCGAACACTGGCCGTCAAACGCCATCAGCGCATGCCGGAAAAGGGCCGAGAACGAAGGCAATGAATCGAGCAGCAACGTCCACAAGCGATCCTTCCTGGAACCGGCAAGCAGCAGGCGCTGGCGCAGCAGGATCATTTTTTCACGCAATTCGTACTCGACTTGTGCCCGGTGCAGGCGCATCGGGATAGTAATATTGGCAAGCGGATCATCCCCGAAGAGCACGCGGTGACGTTTCTGCATGTCGAAGTACTCGATCGAGAAAACGTCGGCGGAGGACTCGATCTCCTGCCGCGTCGTGATGAGTGGAGCGGGCTGTTCTTTCCGGGTCCACCAATCCAGCGTCGTGGAAAGCCGCTGCAACTTGGGTAAGGATGTGTCTCGCAAAACACAAAGCAGATTTACGTCGGACTGATCGTCAATGTATTCGCCGCTGGCGGCTGAGCCGTAAAGGATGACCGACTCCAGGTTATCGCCCGCGGCCTGGCGCAGCTTGTTGACGAATTCTTCGATTTGCTTCTCCGGAACCATAACGCTCCTTGTGACTTTACCAGCTTCCGCCGGCGCCGCCGCCTCCCGTACTGCCACCGCCGAAGCCGCCGAAGCCACCGCCACCACCACCACCTCCGCCACCAAAACCGCCGCCGCCCCATCCTCTTCCGCGGCCGCCGCCGGAAAGCAGCATCCAGAACAGCAACGACCTACCGAACGAAGTGGAGATCAGGAACAGGAAAATGATGATTCCGATAATCCACGTTGCTATCGAAAACTGTGGGCGGAGGTCATCGTCTGGCGGAGCGCGGGGCGGCTGCGTGTTGGTAATTTGAATCCCGGCATCTTGTGCGATCACATCCGCGATGCGGGATGTGACCAGGGAAATTGCGCCGCTGTAGTCGCCCTGCTTGAGAAACGGCACGGCTTCGCGTCCGAAGCCACCTACTTTGCCGTCGGGCAGAATCCCCTCAAGCCCATACCCGACCGTAGTCCAATACTTGTGGTCCTTCACCGCGTAGAGGATCAGCACACCACGATCACTGCCCTTCTTGCCGATTCCCCATTGCTGGTAAAGCTTCACGGCGTAGTCGAACGCATCATCGCCGTCTAGAGAATTGACGGTGACGATGGCCACCTGAGCGTTGGCCTTGTGGTCGAGTTGCTCAGCAATGTTATTGAGATTGGCAGCCGTATGGGGATCGAGAACGTGCGCGAAGTCGTTGACGTAGTTGCTGGGCTTGAGTTGCGACACCGGCTCTGCGGAAAGGCATAGCGAGAAAACGACGAAGAGAGATAGAACGGCGGCGTGCTTCACGCGTCGCGGCATCTGCCCTGATTTTATAGCAGTGTGGGCGTGGGGTGCGGTTGCACTCCGGCCAGGAATTCCAAAACGCGGTTCTCCGCCCAGTGTCCATCGTCGCCGTCGGGCTGTGAGATGAAGGAGCAATGGCCGCCATCCTCAGTTTCCAGAAAGGTAATGTTGGGGTTGGCCGCGATCTTGCTGCGAGTCTCCGGCAAGATGCGGATGAAGGGGTCGTTGGCGGCGTGCAGGATGAAGGCAGGGACCGAAATGCGATCCACGACATTAGCGGCTGCCGCACGAGCGTAGTAGTCCGCAGCGCCACCAAATCCGCAATAGTAGGCGGTTACCTTGTCGTCGAATTCGCGCAGGCTGGAGATGCCATGCAAGCGCCGGGGATCGAAGTGCTTGGGAAATAAGCGCGCCTTGGCGAGCAGCCGGCGACGCAGCTTCCATATGAAGTAAAGCTCGTACAGGCGGTTTTGGCGCTCATGCAGTGCGTCCGCGGAAGGGGCGAGATCCATCGCGGGACAGACGGCAGCGACCGCGCGAAATTGCGGCGGCCCTTCTCTGCCCCATTCGCCGGCGCACTTCAGCACGATGTTGCCGCCCATGGAGAATCCTGCCAGGGCAAATCGCGAGATGCCGTCCTTGTTGATCAGCGAGTTTGCGACTGCGGCAACATCAGCAGAACGACCGGAGTGGTAGAGCGTAGGAGAGCAGGCATCCATGCCCCCGCAGTTGCGCTGGTTCATGCGAATTACGTTCATGCCGCGCGCGAAACCCTTGGCGGCCATTCCCAGCATGTAATTCGAATCGCTGGAGCCTTCCAGTCCGTGGAGAACGATGACGGTAAGCGCGTTCTGGCGATCCTGCTGCCAATGGCAATGGCACAGCACATTCACACCGGGTTCGACTTCGATTTGACGCTCTTCCATCGGAGGCAGTGGGATGTTCCGAGGCAGGAAGAAGGCGCCGAGGGTCTGGCGGTGTCCTCCGCGAAAGCCGCGCCGCGGGATGAAGGTTTCTTTATCGCTCACTTTGCCTGCTTCGACGTCGAGAGTACCGGCGTGCACGCGCAATCCTTGGCTTTGCTCGGGATGACTTCATCGAAAAATCCAGAAGTCGATTGGCGTTGCTTACACCCACGCAATCATTTTAAATGGAAGAGAGTTCTGATTCGATTGAGGGACTGATATGCCGATTTTCGAGTACATCTGCAAAGAATGCGATCACGAGTTTGAGGCGCTGGTGTTTGGGAAGGACAAGGCGGAGTGTCCGAAGTGTCACAGCAAGAAGCTTGCACCGCAGCTGTCGGTGTTCGCTACGGCAACCAAGGGTTCGGCCAGCGCCGCGCCGTCGGCGGGACCCTGCGGAAGTTGCGGCGATCCGCGCGGGGCGGGGGCCTGCTCGATGCGAGATTTGGACTGATCCCAGTTATCGAAAACTGACAACCTTCAGAAGGTATCCCTAGACATCCTTTGCACTACGCGCCCGCGCCGCGCTCAATAGCAGGCTGACCCGCTGGGACCCTCCATTGAAATGCGGGGCTTTGCCCGGCGCGGCGCAGCCAAGGCGACTGTTCCACCCCGCGGGTGACGGCGGGGCACCTGTCTTCGCAGCAGAATCGGCGTTTCCGCGGGTATATACTTGCCTCTTCGGAGTTCCCGGCTTGGTGGGGCGATCCTCCTGACGCAGAGGATCCGTTCCGGTTGCCGGGTTGGGGTGGGGATGGCAGAGGAAGGCAAAAAGCCCGGGGAGCCGCTCGGGCCTGAGAGCGCGGCACCAGCCGCTTTTGAGCGGGAGACCGGGCTGCGGGAGCAAACGCCGCCTCCGCTCAGCGATTCCGACAGCCCAACCATTGGCCACTCGGGGGCCTTCGCGCAGCAATCTCCTGCACCGCTTACGCCACCGCCGTCGGAAGGCGGACTCAGTTCCCTTCTTCTTTTACCGCCGGGAACGGTTCTGGGCGGACGCTATCGCATCCTGCGCGTGCTTGGCCAGGGCGGGATGGGCGCGGTGTACCAGGCGCGCGATCAGGAACTGGAACGCATCATCGCGCTCAAGGTGATCCGACCGGAACTGGCAAGCAATCCCACAATCCTGCAGCGCTTCAAGCAGGAACTCATCCTGGCGCGGCACGTTACCCATAAGAACGTCATCCGTATCTACGACCTCGGCGAAGCTGAGGGAATTCGCTTCATCACCATGGAGTACGTAGATGGCGAAGACCTGCGCTCATTGCTTCGCCAGCAGGGAAAGTTTCCCCCTTCCCAGGCGGTCGAGATCGTGCAGCAGATTTGCCGCGCTTTGGAAGCGGCCCATGCGGAAGGAGTCATTCACCGTGACTTAAAGCCGCAGAACGTGATGCGCGATGCGCAGGGGCGCATCGTGGTCATGGACTTTGGCCTGGCCCGTTCGCTGGAAGCGCCCGGCATGACACAGACCGGAGCGCTGGTAGGCACGCTGGAGTACATGTCGCCGGAGCAGGCGATGGGTGAGGAACTGGACCAGCGGTCGGACCTCTTCGCGGTGGGACTGATCTTCTACGAGCTACTGACCGGCAAGGCCCCGTTCAAGGCCGATACCGGCATCGCGACCCTGGTGAAGCGGACCAAGGAGCGTGCGATTCCTCCTTCGGAGATCGATCACAGCGTTCCAAAATCATTGAGCCAGATGGTGAGCGCTTGCCTGGAGCGCGATCGCAAGCACCGCTTCCAGAACGCCTCGGAACTGCTGCGACAATTGGACTCGTGGCAGAGCAATCCGAACATGACGCCCTCCAAGAGCGGGCGGATGAGTTCAGGCCTATCGCGCAGTGTGCAGATCTCACTGCAGATTCCGGAGAGCCGCGGGTGGATGTGGGTGGCAGGAGCGGCCATTCTCGCAATCCTGTTGCTGGCAATCCCGGCGAGCCGGAATTTCATCTTCCGCAGCACTTCACAAAACAGCAGTTCGGGAGGAAGTATCCCCGAGTTGGCGCAGGGCAAATACATGGCGGTGCTTCCGCTGAAAGTTCTGGGCGACGAGAAGTCCCTCAACTACGTTGCGGCCGGATTGGTGGACGCGTTGTCGGCGAAGCTGTTCCAGTTGCGTGAAGTACACGTGGCCTCGTCGGCCGCGGTGGAAAAAGTCGCGGGCAAGGACCAGCCGATGGCGAAGACGGCGCGCGATCTGGGCGCGAACCTCATTTTGCAGGGCACGGTGCAAGGCAGCGCCGACCGGCTTCGCATCACGTTGAACCTGGAAGATGTGGCGGGAGGAAAACGCGTATGGAGCCAGGAGTTCTCCGGGGTATCGCAAGACCTGCTAACGCTGGAAGACAACATCTATGCGGACCTGGTGCAGGCGCTGGAACTAAAGCCGAGCAATGATGAGCTGGCGCGCACCGGAATCCACCCCACGGAAAACACCGACGCCTACGATCTCTACCTGAAGGGGCACAATGCGCTGCGTGGGAACCAGGGAATCCGCGACACGCAAGCTGCAGTGGAATTCCTGGAAAATGCGTTGAAGCGCGATCCGAACTTTGCGCTTGCCTACACCGGCCTGGCGGATGCGAATCTGCGGCTATACAAGGACAATAAAGATCCTCTATTTGCGCAGAAGGCGCTGGACGCCGCGCAAAAGGCGGAGCGGCTGAATCCAAAACTGGCGGAAGTACACCTCTCACTGGGCAGCGTCTACAACGCGACCGGTAAGAATGCGCAGGCGGTAGACGAATTGAAACAGGCGCTGACGCTAGTGCCGAACTCCGACGAGGCCTACTACCGTCTGGGGGATGCGTACCTGGCCAGCGGGCGAAGAGAAGAAGCAATTTCCGCGTACCAGTCGGCCGTGCGAGCGAATCCATATTATTGGTACAACCACAACAAACTGGGCGGGGCGTATCTGCAAACCGGCAACACCGAGAAGGCACTGGAGTCCTACAAGCGGGTGACCGAGCTTGCGTCGGACAATCCGATTGGCTACTCAAACATTGGCGCCGTGTATTTACGTTTAGGCAAATACAACGAGGCGATAGCTCCACTGCAGAAAACGCTGGAACTGGAGCCGGCAGGCGGAGCTTACTCAAATCTGGGCACCGCGTACTTCTTTTTGAAGCGCTACCCGGAAGCGGTGAAGACGTTTGAAAAAGCAGTGGAGATGAGCCCGAAGGACGAACAGCTGATGGGGAACCTCGCCGATTCGTATCGCTGGTCGGGACAACGGGACAAAGCGGTTGAAACCTACAATCGCGCAATCAATCTGGGTTATGCGCAGCTACAGGTGAATCCGCGGAACTCCGGCGTGATGGGAGACCTGGCGCTCTACTATGCGAAGAAGGGGGATGGGGCGCAGGCCGAGCAATACATCCGGCAGGCGCGAACCATCGATCCCTCGGACTTGCAACTTCTGTCCGACGAAATCGAGATTTACAGCCTGAATGACAAGCCTGCAGAGGCGCTGAAGGCGTTGCGCGAGGCGTTTCAGAAGGGCTACTCACCCGAGGAGGCCCAGAACGATCCCGAGTTGGCGAAGCTCAAGGACCTCCCCGAATTTCAGAAGCTCGTCGCCGCACACGGCAAGAAACCCAACTAAACGACGGCTTTCTTTTTCAGCTTGCGGCGCTGGGTCCACAGCGCGCCGACGCCGGTCGCAAGCAATGCCATGGTGCCCGGCTCAGGCGTGCTCGCCGTGGCGGTGAAGTCGAGGCCTCCCGGCCAGCAATTGCCATCATTGCACTGGAAAACGATGGAGAAATTCTCACCGTTGGCGATGCCAGGAAAATTTCCATTCACGCCGGCAACCAGGATCGTGGTCACGCCTCCGACCGTGGAGACCGAGCAATTCGCGAACGCGGTGGTGATGCAGGTAATCGCGTTGGCGGGAACTCCGCTCTCGGTCAACTTCAAGCTGAACCAGTTGACACCGGATGCATTGGTGAAAAACAAGGTGCCAAAGCCACTGTTGGGCACACCGAAGGTGAAGTTGGAACCCACGGAGATGCAGCCGCCGCTGGGACAAGCAGGATCGCGAATCACGATGGTGGGATCGAGGACAGAATCGGCGAATGCAGCGCTCGCGCACAGCGCCACAATCAACACGACAAAGAGCACGCGGAAGATGGTTAAGGACTTCATGTTGAGCTCCTGATCGGACTTGCTAAATCGAGGGGGGAAAAACTTAGGCCAGAGACTAGCGGCCAGAGACTCAAGTCGCCACATCAGTATCCATAAGGCCTAATCCAAGTTCAAGACGAAAGTTCGAGGCCATTCGAACTACACCGTAGAAGATGCATAATTTTGCAGTTTCGTGGAATAGGCACTCCTGAAAACTGCAACAATGTTTCCTTTAACAAGGTTGCAAAAAAACGGGGACGCCCATCGCCCGCGGGCGTCCCCAGCCGTGCTTGCTGCAAAATCAGAAAGTCAGCTTCATCGCGACTTGCAACTGGCGTGCGGAGGTAGTGCCGTCCGGACGGGTTGCGGTGGAGGTGATGAATCCAAAAATCCCGGTGTTCAACTGATTGCCTGACGCCTGCGCATCAGAGCCGGGGTTGGTGAAATGCGGATGATTGAAGATGTTGTAGGCCTCGATGCGGGTCTCCAGGCCAAAGCGCTCGGTCAACTTCATGACTTTTGACAGAACCAGGTCGAAGTTCACAAAGCCGGGACCGTAGAAACGATTGCGCCCGGTAGAGCCCGCTCTTCCGAAGGGCGGTTGGGCGAACGCACCTGGATTGGTGAACCAAACCTTCAATCCATTCTGCGCTGCGAGCGCCGTGTTGGCGCCAGCGGCGAAGGGATCGCCGACCAGGTCTGCGCGGTTGCTCAATCCCGTGCGTTCACTGTCAGTAGTGCTGAACACGTCGAAGGGGTGACCGGTTTGTAGCGTGGTGATGCCGGAGAACTGGAAGCCCTCAAAGATTCTCCCCAGAATACCCTGGCTGAGGAAGGCGCGGCCGCGGCCGAGAGGCGGCTGCCAGAGGTAGTTGATGACCCCGACATGGCGGATGTCGTTGTCGGAATTCCCGCGCTCCTCGAACAGAGCTCGGGAGTTGCGTGGGAAGCCCCGGTTGCCGGCGGCTGGCGCGAGCGGGTCGCCCGAGTCGTCGATGGAATGCGAGTAGGTGTAGGAACCCTGGACCGTAAATCCGTGCGACATGCGCCGGGTAATTTTTGTCTGCAGGCCATGGTAAATCGAGTTGCCCACCGAGCGGATGTAGAACGGCTGGAACAAGGCGTTGTGTGGTACCGCGTTGAAGGGCAACACACCGTTTTCAGCTCCGAAGAACAGGTTGCCCTTGCTCACTGTCGCCGGCGTGCAACCGAAAGCGTTGGTGGGATCGCTGCAAAAGGCAACCAGCTGATTGACCAGCGCAGGGTCGGGAGGATTGCCATCCACCTGGCGGTAGATATGCGTGCCCTTGCTTCCGACATAGTTCACATCAAGAAGGATGTTGCCGGGAAGGTCGCGCTGGATACCGAAATCCCAGTTGTTGGCAGAGCTGTTGCGGAAATGAGTGTCAAAGACGACAGGCTGCAGGGCGGAGCCGTCGGGCACCGTCGCAGACGGAGTCGTGGTCGGCGCGATTGCGGGGAAGGCGCCGCTTCCGAACGCGTTGTTGATGGTGTCGAACGGGACCTGGAAGTAGTCCTGCTCGAATGGCGGACTGCTGCGCGCATTGCCAAACAGGTTTCCGAAAACACGGTCATGAAAGATTCCAAATGCGCCGCGGATGACCGTCTTTCCGTCGCCCTTCGGATCAAACGCAAATCCTACGCGCGGTTCAATGTTTGAGAAGTCATTGTTATACAGCATATGGCCGGTGCCGGGTCCCACGATGGAATACACAACCGGAAAGGCATCGGGCGGGGTTAAGAGGTTTGAGAAGTTGGCATTCTCCTCGTAGGGAACCCCGTTGAACTGGTAACGAAGCCCCAGGTTCAGCGTGAGGTTCCGAAGGATCTTCCACGTATCCTGGCCATAGAAATCGTACTCATGCTGGCGGAAGATCTTGTCATCGGTGGGCTGGCGAACTCCATTTTTGTTGAAGAATTCAGCCGCCAGGTCTTTGCCGACCAGGCCGTAGAACGCTGAAGCGGCATCGTCAAGAGCAACGGTCGGCGTGGGCGTGATGTTTTGCAAGACGCTCACTCCAAAATTGGTGGCATTGCGGGTATCAACCTGGCGGCGCGAACTGAAATTCGTAGTGCCACTTTCGCTGATATTGCGGAAGTCCATCCCGAACTTGAGGAGATGATTTCCGTGGGACCAGGTGAGATCATCGCTGAAGCTGGTGGTTCCGGTTTTGCGGAACTGGCTGTCGGCGGTAAGAGCAAGACATCCGAAGCTGGTGAAGGGATTGAACAGGTAGTCGCGGCCATATCCGAACTGGTCCACCGGGCCGACGCTGTTCAGCAGGCTCGTATCCTGGCAGTCAAAGGCGGCATAAATGTGGTTCCAGCCGGCGCGGAAGTCGTTTACCAGGGTCGAACTGAGGGTTGATGTCAGGTTCCCGGCGAGCGATTGCGCGATTGCCTTTTCGGCAACACCGCCGACGCCTCCCGGCAAAATGTCGGAGAGCGAGGTGTTGGGATCGAAGAAATGATCGTACCCGTAGCGCAGGCTGACCGTGTGCTTGTCGGTGATATGGTGGTCGATTTTCGCGACCGTCTGGTAGCTATTCTGGCGCGACGCGCTGGGGAAGAAGATCTGTCCGGAAATACCGTCCCCGTTCAACTGCGTCGGAGTCGGATACAGGCTGAAGATGCGCTGGATCGTGGGATCCAGGGGCAGTCCGAAAGCGTTCTGCGAAGAGCCTGGGCGCAAGTCCACCGGAACTGAAACCGGAGCTCCGGTGATGGGATCAACAGTATTCCAGGTAAAGACACCCGTCCTGAATTGTGCGGTGGGAACCGTAGCCGTATTCGTGAGGGACGTGCGGAAGCGCTGCAGTTCCTCGTTGAAGAAGAAAAAAGTCTTGTTCTTCTTGATGGGGCCGCCGAAGGAATAGCCAAACTGGTTGCGAACGTATGGATCTTGCGGGGAACCCACACGATTGAACCAGTCGCGAGCGCCCCCGAAGCCGTTGTAGCGGCCGAACCAATAGGCGTTGCCATGGAAGTCGTTGGTTCCGCTCTTGGTGACAACATCGACGATGGCGCCGGTATTGCGTCCGAATTCGGCGTTGAAGGTATTGGTAATGACGCGGAACTCCTGGGTAGATTCCGGATTCGCGTCGAGCACGCCTCCCAGGATGCCGGGCACCGACGTGTCGTTATTGTCCTGACCGTCGAGCAGGAAATTGTTGTTACGCTCGCGGGCGCCGTTGACCGTAATCCCGCCAATGGCACTGTTGGTCTGCGCGGTGCCGGGGGACAGCAAAACCAGTTCATAGGGATTGCGCGTCAGCAGCGGAAGGTCCTTGATGCGTTGCTGGTCCACCAGATTGCTCAACTGAGTGCTTTCAGTTTCAACCGGCGCCTCCTGGGTACTGTTGACGGTGACGGTTTCCTCCACCGACCCCACTTCGAACTTGCCGTTCAGCGGGACGATTTGCGCTACGGTGACATTCACATTGTCGAACTGCACCGGCCGAAACCCGGATTTCTCGAGAAGAACCTGGTAAACGCCGACCGGAAGGTTGGGAATTGAAAACGCGCCTGAGTCGCTGGTCTGCGAAGAACGTTTCTGCCCCGTCAATTTGTTTGTTACTGTGACTTGGGCGTTGGCCACGACAGCGCCACTTGCATCTGTTATGGTTCCCGCGATGCCGCCGCTTTGCGCGAGCGCAGCAACAGAAAGCAGCAGAAAAACAATAGCGACTACAACCGACTGCAACATTCGCATACAAGAACTCCTTGTTCTGTGTCTCCGAACATCCGAGATGACAATGAGAAGTGCAGCTAAGTAACCAAAATCAAGGTCATGAAGAATGCCCGTTTTCGTGCGCGAGGAAATGTGGCTTCCGAAATCACAGAGAAGCTCTACGAATTTCAGGAGCCGGAAAGCGGATCGCGCACAGCACATAAAACACAAAGGAATCCTGTTATGAAACGGGCGGAGTTGCCGCCGCGGGCAGGTTCTTTTATGCTTCGCCAACTAGACATTCTTCGATAAGGATAAATACAGATCATGCGATCCCTGTTCGCGGTTGCGCTGATGTGTTGTTGGTTAGCAATCGTGGCCGGCGCTCAAACGGCCGCCACCATCGGTGTCATGCCGATGCCGGCGAAGGTGACGGTCGAGGATGGCTACCTCGCGATTGACCGATCTTTTTCGGTCGCAGTGACGGGCCGCACGGATACTCACCTTCAGCGCGCGGTGGAGCACTTCCTGGAGAGTCTGCGGGCACAGACCGGCATGCTGCTTCTGGATGGGAAACCGACAGATGCGACAAAGGTGACCTTGAGCATCCGCAGCGACAGCGAGAACAAGGAAGTGCAGGAGCTTGGAGAGGACGAATCCTACGAGTTGAAGGTGACCCGGAACGGCGCGACCCTGATCGCTTCCAACACTCTCGGGGCCATGCGCGGTTTGCAGACCTTTTTGCAGCTGATCCGGATCAGCGATTCGGGATATTCCGTGCCCGTGGTGACGATCGAGGACGCACCACGTTTTCCGTGGCGCGGCCTGATGATTGACGTGAGCCGCCATTTCATGCCGCTGGCCGTCATCAAACGCAATCTCGACGGCATGGCAGCTGTGAAGATGAACGTCTTTCATTGGCACCTATCCGACAACCAGGGGTTCCGCGTCGAAAGCCGAAGGTTTCCCAAGCTGCAGGGTTTGGGCTCAGATGGCCTGTACTACACCCAGGCAGAAGTTCGAGAGGTGATCGCGTACGCTCGCGATCGAGGAATTCGGGTCGTGCCTGAGTTCGACATGCCCGGGCACAGCACGGCGTGGCTGGTGGGCTATCCGGAGTTGGCGAGCGCTCCCGGACCTTACCAGATCGAGCGCAAATGGGGCATCTTCGATCCCGCGATGGACCCCACGAACGAACAAACTTACAAGTTCCTCGACGACTTCATCGGGGAGATGGCCAAGCTGTTTCCGGACCAGTATTTCCACATCGGCGGCGATGAAGTAAATGGAAAGCAATGGAGTTCGAACCTTGCGATACGAGACTTCATGCGCCTTCATGGAATGAAGAGCAACGAAGAGCTGCAAACTTATTTCGTGCAGCGAGTGCAGAAGATTGTAAGCAAGCACGGAAAGATCATGGTGGGATGGGATGAGGTTCTGAGTCCGGGAGCGCCTAACTCGATCGTGGTCCAATCCTGGCGGGGACAGGATTCGCTTGCAGCGGCAGCGAAACAAGGCTACCGGGGCTTACTTTCCTACGGCTACTATCTCGACTTGAACTGGTCAGCGAAACGGCATTACGAAGTTGACCCATTGGCGGCGGGCGCCGCCAATCTTGGCCCGGAAGAAAGGAAACGGATATTAGGCGGAGAGGCCTGCATCTGGTCCGAGTACGTATCGCCGGAAAACATAGATTCACGCATCTGGCCGCGGGCCGCGGTGATTGCCGAACGGTTGTGGTCTCCACAAGAGGTACGCGACACAGACTCAATGTATGAGCGAATGGACGAGGTGAGCCGCCGGTTAGACTTTCTCGGCCTGACGCACAACTCGAATTACGTTCCAATGCTGCAGAGAATTGGCGGAACCCTGGAGAGTTCCGCCGTACAAACGCTGACGGATGCAGTGGAACCGGTCAAAGACTACGCGCGCGAGGAACTCGCGATTACACCGCCTACCAGCGCCGACCCGCTGTTTCGGGTGATCGATGCAGCGCGCCCTGAAAGTCCGGTCGGTCGCAAGGCGGAGCGTCTGGTAGCAGCATTGCTTTCGCGGACGGCCAGTGACGAGGAAAAGACGGAACTGCGAACTCTGCTCGTTTCATGGAAGGAAAACGATGCCAGAATCGAAGAGCTAGCGAGGCAATCGTTTCTGCTGGAAGAGGTGCTTCCCATCTCACAAAATTTGGCGCGACTGGGCGCAGTTGGATTGCAGGCGTTGGACTACCTTGAAAAGCGCGAAAAAGCGCCGGGTGGGTGGGCGGACCAACAACTCGCATTCTTCAAAGAAGCTGCAAAGCCAAATGCGCAGCTGCTGCTGGTGGTCATTCCCGCCGTCGAGCGACTCGTGCAAGCCAGTGCTGGACAAGCGCAGTCGGAGCAGTAGTTGTAAACTGACGTCTTCATTATGAAGACGCCGTTAATCTCGCACCCATGGCCCGTGCTCCACCTGGCAGACTGGAAGGACACTTGCGAGACCCTGCATATGTGGACGCAGATCGTAGGTAAGGTGCGCCTTGCGCTGAGCCCTCCGGTGAATCACTGGTGGCAGGTGCCTTTGTACGTAAATCCGGTCGGTCTTACGACCTCGGCTATCCCGTACGGTTGTGGCATCTTTGAAGTGCAGTTTGACTTTCTCCATCACCAGCTACGAATCCAGACTGATTCCGGACAAAGTGAAGTGCTTGCGTTGCGGGCAATGCCGGTGGCTGAGTTCTATCGGGTCTTCATGGAGCAACTGGCCAAGCTTGGTATCGTGGTGAAAATCTGGCCAGTGCCGGTAGAAATTCCGAATCCCGTTCCGTTTGAACAGGACACGCAGCATTCTTCTTACGATGCCGCAGCGGTTGAGCGCTTTTTTCGCGCGCTGGTGCTAGTCGACGCGGTATTCAAGCAATTCCGGTGCGAGTTCGTCGGCAAGTGCAGTCCCGTGCACTTCTTCTGGGGAAGTTTCGATTTGGCGGTGACACGTTTCTCGGGACGACGAGCGCCCGAACGGCCGGGTGCAGATCCGATCACGCGTGAGGCATACTCGCATGAGGTAATCAGCGCGGGATTCTGGCCCGGCAGCGGCGACATTCGAGACGCGGCATTTTACGCCTATGCCGCCCCGGAGCCTGAGGGATTTGGAGACGCAAGGATTTCGCCGCCACCGGCCTACTACCATCGCAGCCTGCACGAATTCCTTCTTATGTACGAGGATGTAAGAACTTCGCCGTCTCCTGCAGAGACCTTGCTCTCCTTCCTGCAATCCACCTACGAAGCCGGAGCCAACCTGGGCAAGTGGGACCGCTCTGCGCTGGAGCGCTAAAGAGAAATCCTGATTCATTTCAGTAATTCCGATCACTGCACTAGTTTTGCGACAGCCGGAATAGCCTAGTCTGCGGGATGGGGAGGGGGAGCGGAAGGAGGCATGGCGAGACGAATGGCGCTACCTCGACGACGGCTAAAGGCAAAACGCAGGCGATCCATGTAGATGTAAACCACTGGCGTCGTGAACAAGGTAAGCATCTGGCTCACGATCAGGCCACCAACGATGGTGATGCCCAGCGGACGCCGCAATTCAGAACCGGTGCCGGTACCGAGCGCCAGCGGCAATCCGCCCAGCAGCGCGGCCATGGTGGTCATCATGATGGGGCGGAAGCGCAGCACGCAAGCCTCGTAGATCGATTCGGTGGAATTCTTCCCTTCCCTGCGCTCGGCGTCGAGCGCGAAGTCGATCATCATAATGGCATTTTTCTTGACGATGCCGATCAACAGGATGATCCCGATCAGGCCGATGACGTCGAGCTGGCTGTCGGAAATCTTCAAAGCTAACAGCGCGCCGACCCCGGCGGAGGGCAGCGTGGACAGGATCGTGATGGGATGGATGAAACTCTCGTAGAGAATTCCAAGCACGATGTAAACCGTGACCAGTGCGGCAAGGATCAGCAGCGGCTCGTTTGAGAGCGACTCCTGGAACGCGGCAGCCGTGCCCTGGAAACTGGCGTGGATGGTGGCCGGAAAACCCATTTGCCGCTCCACGTTCTCGATCAACTGCGTTGCTTCGCCGAGCGAAATGTTGGGAGCAAGATTGAACGATAGTGTTACGGCAGGATATTGCCCCTGATGATTGACGGATAGTGCCGTGTTCGCGGGCGCGAAATGAGCGAACGCTGCCAGGGGTACGGCAGTACCAGTCAAGCCACGCACGTAAATGTTCTGCAGAGCATCAGGGCTGTCGGAAAATTGGGGCGCGACCTCCATCACAACGTGATACTGGTTGAGCGGGCGATACATGATAGACACCTGCCGCTGTCCGAAGGCATCGTAAAGCGCGTTGTCAATGTCAGCAGCGGCGACGCCCAGTCGCGCAGCGGTGTCACGGTCGACTGCGACAGTTGCTTGCAGGCCCTTGTCCTGCTGGTCTGAATTGACTTGCGTCAGCTGCGGCAGGCCGCGCAGCTTTTCCAGGAGCTTGGGGGCCCATTGGTTCAATTCCGCCAGGCTTTCTCCCTGCAGTGTGTACTGATATTGTGCCTGGCTCTGGCGGCCGCCGATGCTCAGGTCCTGCGCTGACTGCATGTAGAGCGACGCTCCTGGGACGACGGCAAGTTTCTTGCGCAACCGGGCGATGACCTGATCCGCCGTAATGTTTCTCTGCTGCAGGGGTTTCAATGTGATGAACATGCGGCCGTTGTTGTAGGCGGTGTTGCCTCCGGCAAAACCTACGACCGTCTGAACTGCCGGGTCCTGCATCACGATGTTGACGAACTGAGACATCTTCTGTTTCATGGCCTGAAACGAGATGTCTTGCGAGGCTTGCACCGATCCCATGACTCGGCCGGTATCCTGCTGCGGGAAAAATCCCTTGGGAACGATGATGTAGAGATAAATACTGAGGCAGGCAGTCAGAATCGTCACCACCAGCGTGAGCGGTTGATGGCGTAAGACCCACTGCAAGCTGCGCCGGTAGCCTCCTTGCATGCGTTCAAATGTCCACTCGCTAAAGCGGTAGAAGCGTCCATGTTCCTCGCGATTGAGGGGCCGAAGAAATTTCGCGCACATGGTGGGGGTGGTGGTGAGGGACACTAACAGCGAAACCCCAATCGCCATACTGAGCACCACGGCAAATTCACGGAACAGGCGGCCGACAATGCCGCCCATCATCAGGATGGGAATAAACACCGCAACCAGAGATGTGCTCATGGAGAGCACGGTGAAGCCGATCTCCCGGGCGCCCCGAAATGCCGCTTGCACCGGGGGGACGCCCTGCTCCAGATAGCGGGTGATGTCTTCGAGCACGACGATGGCATCGTCGACAACAAATCCCGTCGAAATCGCCAGGGCCATGAGCGACAGGTTATCGAGACTGTACCCGAACAGGTACATCAACCCGAAGGTGCCGATCAAAGAGAGCGGAACTGCGACGCTGGGGATCAAGGTGGCGCGGACGGTGCGCAGGAAGGCAAAGACCACGAGGATGACAAGGATGACGGAGATCAGCAACGTCAATTCAATATCGTTGACCGATGCGCGAACCGTGGCGGTGCGGTCCAGGACCACATTGAGATCGATAGCAGGAGAAATGGAGGACTTCAGCAGCGGCAACGATTCGCGCACTTTATCTACAGTCGCAATGATATTGGCGCCCGGCTGACGAAAGATGATGATGAGCACGGCCGGCTTTCCATTCGCCAGCCCCACCACGTGTACATCCTCAACGGAATCTTCCACGTCTCCGACATCGGCCAGGCGCACCGGCGCGCCGTTCTGGTAAGAGAGGATGAGCTTGCGGTACTGCTCGGCTTTGAACAGCTGGTCGTTGGCGCTGATGGTGTAGGCGGTAAGCGGCCCAGAAACCTCGCCCTTCGGCCGGTTCGCATTGGCGGAACCGAGTGCGGTGCGGACGGTATCCAGCCCAACACCGAGCTTGTTGAGCAGTGTCGGGTTGAGCTCGGCGCGAACTGCGGGGCGCGCCGCGCCGCCCACGAAGACCTGGCCCACGCCTTCCACCTGCGCCAGTTTCTGAGCCAGGATCGAGTCCGCGGAGTCGTACATCTGCGGAAGGGTGTAAGTATCCGAGGTCAAGGCAAGAATAAGGATCGGAGCGTCTGCGGGATTCACCTTGCGATAAGAAGGATTGCCGGGCAGGTTGGCGGGCAATTGACTACGAGCAGCGTTGATCGCGGCCTGAACGTCCCGGGCAGCGGCGTCAATGTTGCGGTTCAAGTCGAATTGCAGAACGATGCTGGTCGAGCCCAACTGGCTCGTCGAGGTCATCTGATTGATGCCGGCGATGCGTCCGAACTGGCGCTCCAGCGGAGTTGCAACCGCCGAGGCCATGGTTTCCGGGCTGGCTCCCGGTAAGCCGGCGGAAACCTGAATCACCGGGAATTCCACCTGTGGCAGAGGAGCAACCGGGAGATAGGTAAACGCCAGGGCTCCGGCAATCACCAGGGCCGCTGCGAGCAGCGAGGTTCCAATCGGACGCCGAATAAATGGAGCCGAAACATTCATGACTAATCCGCCGAAGCAGGACCTTCGGCCGGCGACTCGATCGGGTTGCCGATCTTAAAACGCGCAAAGCGCTGTGCCAGGCGATCAAACCAGAGATAGACGACCGGGGTGGTGTAGAGAGTCAATAACTGGCTCACCAGCAAACCGCCAACAATGGTGATTCCGAGAGGATGGCGCAACTCCGAACCGGTGCCGCGGCCGAGCGCGAGCGGCAATCCTCCCAGCAGAGCCGCCATGGTCGTCATCATGATCGGCCGAAAACGCAGCAGCGAGGCCTGATAAATGGCTTCTTCGGGAGACTTCTTTTCTACACGCTCGGCTTCCAGCGCGAAATCGATCATCATGATCGCGTTCTTTTTCACGATGCCGATGAGAAGAATGATTCCGATCAATGCGACCACACTCAGGTCGTTGCCGGTGATCAGCAGCGCGAGGATGGCGCCCACCCCGGCGGAAGGCAGCGTGGAAAGAATCGTGACCGGATGAATGTAGCTCTCGTACAAAACGCCGAGCACGATATAAACGGTGACGATGGCGGCGAGAATCAGCCAGGGTTCAGAGGCCAGAGAATTCCTGAAGGCGGCAGCGGTTCCCTGGAATGCGGTGTGGACGCTTTGCGGCAATCCGATCTCGCGTTCCGCCTGCTCGATGGCCCTGGTCGCATCACCGAGCGATTCTCCCGGCGCAAGATTGAAGGAAAGTGTTACCACCGGAAACTGGCCCTGGTGATTGATGGCCAGGGCCGTGTTCCTGGTCTCGACGTGGGTAAAAGCCGAGAGTGGCACCTGCATGCCGGTTCCAGATTTCACGTAGATGTTCGAGAGATCGTCAGGATGCTCCTGGAAGTCGGGCTTGACCTCGAGCACAACGTGGTACTGGTTTAACTGCGTAAACATGGTCGAGACTTGACGCTGTCCGAAGGCGTCGTAAAGGGTATCGTCGATCGCCTGGGGAAGAACGCCCAACCGGGATGCGGTATCACGGTCGATGACGAGATCGGCTTGAAGCCCATTGTTCTGCTGGTCGCTGGCGACGTCGCGCAATTCCGGTAAGGACTGAAGTTTCGACACCAGGCGAGGAGCCCAGTTTGCCAGTTCCTGCGCGTCGGCGTCTTCGACAGAGTACTGGAATTGGGTACGGCTGATGCGGTCCTCAACCGTGAGGTCCTGCACTGGCTGCATGAAGATCGTGATGCCCTCGACACCCGCTAGTTTCGGTTGTAACTCTCGGATAATTTCAGAAGCGCTCTGGCTGCGCTGGTCGCGCGGCTTCAGGTTGATCTGGATACGTCCGCTGTTCGGGGTGGTGTTGATTCCATCTACTCCGATAAAAGAGGACAGACTGGCAACATTCGGATTCTGCAGGATTACTTTGGCGGCGGCCTGCTGACGCTCAGACATGGCCTGGAACGAATAATTCTGGGGAACTTCCGAAATTCCCATGATTACGCCCGTGTCTTGCACCGGGAAGAACCCCTTGGGAACCACGATGTAGAGGAACAAGGTAAGGGCGAGAGTTCCAGCCGTGACCAGCAAGGTCGTGGTCTGGTAGCGGAGAACGAATTTCAGAGTTCGTCCGTAGAAGGCGATCACGCGCTCGTAAAGGCGCTCTGAAGCCTGGTAGATCCGCCCTCGTTTGCCGGCGTCCACACGGCGCAACAGCTTGGCGCTCATCATCGGGGTGAGCGTTAAAGAAACCATCGCGGAAACCAGAATCGTCACTGCCAGGGTCACGGCAAATTCGCGGAAAAGGCGCCCCACGATGTCGCCCATAAACAGAAGAGGGATCAGGACAGCGATCAATGACACGGTCAGAGAAACGATGGTGAAGCCGATCTGCCCGGAGCCTTTCAAAGCCGCTTCGAGCGGGCTCTCGCCCTCTTCCAAAAAGCGGTCGATGTTCTCGATCATCACGATGGCATCGTCCACCACGAAACCGGTAGAGATGGTCAGTGCCATCAGTGTCAAGTTATTCAGACTGTAGCCAAGCAGGTACATCATGCCGAATGTGCCAACCATCGAGAGCGGAACGGCAACACTGGGAATGATGGTTGCAGGCAGGTTCCTGAGGAATAGGAAGATGACCAGCACTACCAGGATGATGGTGAGCATCAGCTCGAACTGGACGTCTTTGACCGAGGCGCGTATGGTCTCGGTCCGATCGGTGAGAATCTGGACCTTAACGGCTCCGGGAAGCGAAGACTGCAATACTGGAAGCAGGTTCTTGACGCGATCGGCGACCGCGATGATGTTTGCGCCCGGCTGGCGTTGAATGTTGAGGATGATCGCCGGGGTGGAGTTTACCCACGCGGCTTGCTTTGTATTCTCGGCGCCGTCCAGGGCGACTGCAATGTCGGAGAGGCGGACCGGGGACCCGTTGCGGTAGGCGATGATAACGGAGCTATATTCCTTGCTGGAAAGAAGCTGGTCATTCGCGCCGATGGTGAAAGACTGCCGGGGCCCATCAATGACTCCTTTTGCCTGATCAACGTTCGCCGCCGCCAGTGCGGCACGAACATCCTCAAGGCTCAGTCCATAACCAGCAAGCGCGGTTGGATTGGCCTGGATACGGACCGCCGGTTTCTGTCCGCCACTGATCGAGACCAGGCCAACCCCGGAGAGTTGTGAAATTTTCTGGGCCAGGGCGGTATCGGCCAGATCCTGCACCCTGGAGAGCGGCAACGTGTCAGAGCTCAAGGCCAGAGTGAGAATGGGCGCATCCGCCGGGTTCACCTTGCTGTAGATGGGAGGATTCGGCAAATCCCGCGGAAGATATGTATTGGCCGCATTGATAGCGGCCTGCACCTGCTGCTCCTCGACATCGATGTTTTGGTCAAGCGCGAATTGCAGGGTGATGACCGAGCTTCCCAAAGAACTGGTGGATGTCATCTGGCTGAGGCCAGCGACTTGCCCGAACTGCCTCTCCAGCGCTGAAGTCACCGACGATGCCATGACCTCCGGATCGGCGCCAGGGTAGAAGGTCATGACCTGAATCGTGGGGTAGTCAACTTCCGGAAGCGCAGATACTGGGAGTTGCCGGTATGCGGCGAGTCCGACCAGGAGCAGCCCAATCATCAGCAACGATGTGGCGACTGGCCGGAGAATGAATAAGCGCGAGGGGCTCATTGCGCCCCGGAAGTTGCGTTTTGATTCTGTGGATTGCTGATGCCAGGCCCCGCGGCAGATGGCGCAACTCCACCGATGCGCGGCTCGACCTTCGTGCCTGCCTGCAGTTTGTCCTGGCCGTCGGTGACGACCATGTCGCCAGGAGCAACTCCCGAGGAGATTACGCTCGTATTGCTTTGTGTAAGGGCGACCGTAACCGGGCGGATCTCAACCGTCTTGTCGGGCTTGACCCCATAGACAAATGTTCCTTGCGGACCGCGCTGAATTGCCGCAGCAGGAACCACGATACTGTTCTTCAGGGTTTCCAACAGGAGATGAACGTTCACGAACTGATTGGGCCACAGGGTCTCGCCTTTGTTGTCGAAGACCGCCTTCAGCTTGGCCGTTCCCGTGGTTGGGTCGATCTGGTTATCGATGGTGACAAGCGATCCCGACTCGATTTTGGTCTGATCGTCGCGGCCGTACGCATCCACCATCAACGGATGGCCGGTCATATGCTTCTTGACCGCCAGGAGTTTGTCCTCGGGGAGCGTGAACAGAACGGCAATTGGCTGCAACTGAGTGATGATCAGCAGCGGGTTGGTATCGGAGGCGTGGACCATGTTCCCAATGTCCACCATGCGAAGTCCCACCCGGCCGGTAATCGGGGAGGTGATATGGCAGTAGGCCAGGTTCAGCTTGGCATTTTCAACGGTGGCCTGATCGGATCTCACCGCGCCCTCCAACTGCTCGGCAGTGGCACGCTGTGTATCAACCTGCTGCTGCGACATGGCGCCCGAGTCCTGCAGCAATCCCTTGAAACGTTCATAGTTCAGCTGCGCATCACGCAGCGAAGCTTGATCTTTGAACAATTGCGCCTGCGCCTGGCTGAGCGCGACCTGGTAAGGACGAGGATCCACCACCGCCAGCAGATCACCCTTGTTAACGTGCTGGCCTTCCCTGAATGCAACCTGCACCAACTGCCCGTCCACCCGGGTTTTCACGCTGACGGTGTTGAACGCCTGAACCGAGCCGAGGCCGGTCAGAAAAACCGGGGTATCAGTTTTCTTCGCAGTCGAAACTCCTACCGGAACGATTTGTGGCGCTGCTGCCCTGGCGTTCGAGGGGCGGTTGTCCGATCCACTACACCCCAGCCAGAGGGCACACAGAAGGACCAGGAAGCTAAGCACAGGAATGCGTACTTTGAACGAAGACGAAGCAGCTTGGAACACTCTTTGCGTCGAAACCACGCGGCGATACGGCACTATCCATCCTCCGGAATTCCTACAGCAGGCGCCAAAAAGCATCAGAATCGCGCAATCATTGGACGTTCAGTCACATACGTGGGTTGCGGGGCTTTCAGGAAAGCTCATTCGCACAGCCGCCAGACATTCAATGCTAATGATCGTTTCGGCTCGATTTTGTAAAGACACTCTAGAAATATGTAAAGAAATCTATGGGTTCGCAATTGGTCGGAAGATCGGGCGTTGGATTGAATATTTCCGAAAACCCGAAAATGAGATATCGGCGCATGGAAATCGGGGCCTGCATGTGCCGTGTATCCATTGGTTTAGGGCGACAGGCGACCAACAGAAATCGGTAAACCATGAACCAGCTGGTACTTGGGGTGCGACCGGGGGTCACCTGTTCTGGGGAAATGACCGGATTTTCGGAAAACAGAACAAGAGCTCAAGAGCTACAGGGTGGCGACCAAACGTGCTGCCCCGACAGGGTCCTGCATCCTTCCCACCCGCGCTGCCAGTCCACTCACCCGTTCGTAACGGTCTGCCATCGCTCCAAGAGATAACGTTGCATCAGGCAGGCAAATCGCCGCCCACAGCTTCCCTAAAACCAGCAAGGAATATAGCTGCAATTGGGTGGCGCTATTGACCAGTTCCTGGCCCGCGCGGGCGATTTCGGGATCGGTGTGATGGCGCGTAGCTTCGCCGAGTCGCATGAGAACTTTGGCATTGTAGGAGGCCGCGCGAACGTACTCGGTGGCAGCCAGCATGCGCTCCCGGTGGACGGATCGGAACTCGCGACTCGAAAGCTGTCGCCGCAGGTAATGCTCTTCTTCCGGATCCACGAGATTGCGAAAAGCTTCGATGTCAACGGAGCGGGTTTTCAACGCGAGTTCGTCGAGGACATGCGAAGGAAACGCTCTGCGTCGGCTCAACAGCCCGAGCATGACCAGCAAGACAGCCGCCAGGATGAGAACGGTGAAGGTAATCATTGGTTCAGTAGCCTCAATAGTTCATGGTTCCACTCCTGCAAACCATCCGTTGGCTTGAAGTTGATGGAGCGCTGAACCGGTTCGGGACGCAGTAAATAAGAGATCCAAATAAGGACGGAGCAGTTGTAAGCCAAGGGCTCGATCAAGTTTGAGAAATCATCGAAACTCGGCCCGAGCTGCGCATGGAGGGCGGCCGTAGCCAGCAAAATCGTTCCGAAAAAACCAAATCCAACTCCGATGCCGTAAACGTAGTGCCGCCAGGTAAGTCCGAAGTATGAGGAGAATAAGAATAGAAGGAACAACAGGCCGCATTGAATGATACTAAGGCCGCGCTCCAGGACAACCAGGCCTTGCACGATGCCATTCTCCGGCGCCGAAGCAGTGGCGAGAGTCACAACAAAAACGAGAACAACGAGGCCCCAACGAAACAGGACTTTTCCCAGCTGCGCCAGGGCGGGATATGGGCGAAAGACGTGGCGGAATATTTCGTAGATGACCGCGAAACCGAGCGCCATCTCGATAGCCTTCCCGACCCACGAAATGTAAAAGAACTTCGCGTAAGCGTCTTCTTTGAAAAAGAATGGGAAACGGCAGGCGAAGTACACGACTTCAAAGGCCGTGTAGGACAAGAACAGTGGGAAGTCACGGAATAGGCGGCGACGAATCATAATTAGCAGAATCAGCACCTGCACTAGTGCAGGCACAATCCACTTTGCGTACCAGAGCACACGCAAGAGATTCATAGGCCACCGCAATGATAACCCTTAACCGTAGGAAGAATAACGCTTTTGCGGTGGCCTCACAAGCTCATCTTGCATCGGCTACCAGGCTCGGCGGCTTCATCTTGCAGGTACCGCTGTTGGGATCGCAATAAGGCATCGGTCCACCATCGGCCAGGGACGTTCCCAGAGCACCAAGCAGTACCAGACCAAGCGAGAGGGCGTAGAGGATTCGTTTCACGGTGAAGCTCCTTTTCGAGAAGTTCAGACCGTGATACTTTGCAGGACAGAAGACTTGGAAGAAAGGGAGAGCTGCAATTCGTTCAGTTTTCCGGAATCAGAACAGGATTCAAAATGACCTTGCAATCCGCCTTGGAAGACCTTAAGCATACGACCCTTTCGGCGGTTTCGGGTTTGCTGGCCAGGCTGCGATATCTATCCAGTCTGCGAGCGGCAGATGGAAGCTACCGGCACTGGGGACTATCGCGGGTGCATGGAGAGATAGCCGCACAACGAGCGGTCGAGGATGCTCATCGCGCGACGGTCACGGGCATTTTAAGAACGCCGCTCGAACGGCTGGTTAGAGACGCGCAGGTTTCCGGGGAAGGCGCCGGCACCGACGCGCAGACGCTGGTAACAGAGTTGAGCGACCGCTTGCCCGAGATATTGCCCGGTCAGCCGAGCGCCGGCTCCGGCCGGCATCTCAGCTCAGTGCTGCACGCTCTTTTGAGTCTGACAAAGAAGTAACAGCCTGCCATTCGCCAAGACGCATGGCGACGCCCACGACCTGTCCAATGACTTCCGCTTCCTGCGGGTGACGCAGGACCCGCACGGCAACCGGCGACAACGGATGAGGCTGCAGAATCAGGTTCTCCCGCCTCATGTTGCACCAGCAGCAGGTATGGCCATCGCGTGTCTCGACGAAATAAATCGGACGCTCATACTCCGAACGCCAATACCCGTCAGTGACTTTGCTGCGGCTTTCATCAATCTGCAGAAAGGTGCCGGGAGGAAGAATCGGGTACATGGTGAAATCTTCGCTGCCCACGTACCCGTAGGTGAATTTGTCGTTGGCAAACTGCGATAGATACGTCAACGGAACCGGACCCCACTGTTCGATCATGCGGCCGACGTTCATAGTGCGCCGCGTATCGAATGCAGGATCCAGACGCACCGGCATCTGCACCACAGTCGCATTGTGTAAGGTCTCCGAGCGATGCGACTTTGGCGGAATCGACAGCGCAAGGTCCGCAGCCTCGTCGTTCACGTCGACTCCATACCAGGAGAGAATTTCCCTCATGTCGCGGCGATAAATAACTGCCAATGCGTAAATGCGGTAGATACTCGGAATCAAACCCTTGGTTTCGATATCTGAGAGCCGGCTTGGAGCGATCAGGAATTCCTCGTTCCGATGCCGGTCAGCAATTCGTGAACTGGCGCTCTCCACATCGCGCATGGTCAGGCCAAGCCCTTCGCGCAGCCCCCTTAAGTTCTGCCCCGCCTGTAGCATCACCGATCCCCTTTAAGCCCCCAAGGAGCACTGACCCTAGTTATCACAAGATGGCCTGTAGTGCAAAAGAGCTAGGCGGGTTAGCTCAAGTCCTTCAAGCCTTGTTCTGGAAGCGCCAGACTCTCGGAAGTGTCATTGGGATGGAGCAGGGACTTACGTAGCCCAGGCATTCGAGAGCCTCCCCGGCCGCGGATCAGTTGCCGGTGGGACAGGTTGTGCTGGATCCGTACTACGAGGCTTTCTCGTTAAGACTGAGGTGTTTAACGGGCTTATCCGGGTGGCGAGAGCACTCCAGTTTCGGTCTGAGCAAGAAATCCTGAGCACGCAATGAGAATGCGTGCTCAGAGGCTAGAACGACAACTTAAGAGCGAACTGAACCTGCCTTGGATCCCGTGCTGCGGTCAGGAAGCCGAACTCCGGGGTGCCGAACGTCGTGGTGTTGATGGAGTTTTGCGGCCCGGACTTGGCAAACTGCAGGTTGGGATGATTGAAGACGTTGAAAAACTCGGAACGAAATTCGAGCCGGGTACGCTCACCAATTCGGAAATTCTTAAACACCGAAAAATCCCATATCTGATATCCGGGCCCCTGAACAGTGTTGCGGCCAACATTTCCAAAGGATCCCAGGGGCGGGTCGCCAAAGGCGCAGGTATTGAAGAAGGTGCCCGCAACGCAAGGCGTTGCATTCGGATTCCCGATAAGGTCGGGACGCTGCTGACCATCGGAGTTGGCAAAGCTCGAATTGCCATCGATGATGGTAAAAAAGTTCCCGGTTGAGAAACTGGTGATGCCGCCGACTTGCCAGCCCCCCAAGAGGTACTCGAGGGGACCACTTGCGTTCCCGAGCCAAGCCTTACCCCGGCCCATGGGCAGTTCATAAAGATAGCTGAACACGAAGCGATGCCGGATATCGAAATCCGAGTTCCCGTACTCCCAGTTCGGCTTCTGATAAAAGCGGAAATCGCCGCCGTTCTGTGCGCCCAGATCGGCATTCGAGGCGATGTCGAGCGCGTGGGCCCAGGTGTACGAAGCCAGGAAGGAGAGTCCGTGCGAAAAGCGCTTCTCTGCCCGCAATTGCAGCGAGTTGTAATTCGATCGTCCGGCGGAACGGAACCAGCCGATGAATCCATCCACCGCGGGGAAGGGACGGCGCGGAGCCAGATCAGCGTTCGGGTCGGTACTCGGCAGCGCCTGATTCCCGTTCAAATAGATGTACTGTTTCAGGCCACGCGAGCCGGCATAAGTCACTTCGAACACCGTCTGCGCCGGGAGTTGATACTGGGTGGAGAGATGCCACTGCTGCATGTAGGGGGTCACGAGATTAGGATCCAGGGAGAACAAAAGCGGAGTGTTGGGATCCGTCAACGCTGTCGCGGGAAATCCAGTCGCGATGGTGGAGAGTCCCTGCAAGCTGCAATCCTGCACCCCCGGAGTAGCGGCGGCAGCTCCACATGGGTTATTGAAGTTCTGTAGCCTGAAGAATGGCGGGTTGAATCCCATACTCGGGTTGGAGTATGGCCCCGCCTCGCTTCCGCCGTAGAAGATGCCATAGCCGGCGCGAACCACCAATTTGTCCGTAGCCTGGTAGGCCAGTCCAATCCGCGGGGCAATGTTGTTCAAGTCTGGGGAGATCAGTCCGGAGCTGCCAATAGCTCTCAGGGGAATGATTCCCGCCAGCGTGGGGGTCAACTGCACATTGAGTCCTTTGGGAACGATCAGGCTGTCGGTGGCCAGATCGAAGGTCCCAAGCTCGTTGTGCCGCTCTTTCACGGTGGTGAACACCTCGTAGCGAAGGCCGAGGTTCAAGGTTAGTTTCGGAGTAATTCTCCAGTCATCTTGACCGTAGAAGGCGTAAACCGGGCGGTGGTAGTCGATGTTGTGCAGATTATTGATGCTGCCACCATCGCTCAGGCCAATCAGGAATGACGCGTAGCCAGAGCCTCCCGAACCCGGAGCCGATGGATTGTCCGTGAAGATTGGTCCGAAATCGAGCGTTCCACGTGCAGCCGCAGGCTGGAAGATCGTGAACTCCTCAAAGCGGATCTCAGTGCCGAACTTCAGGGAATGGCGTCCGCGCACCCAGGTGAGATTGTCCTGGACGCTGTAGCTGTTCTGAATTTCGTGAGAGGGGAGGAAGGTCGGGCTGCCGATCTGTGATACGTCGTTAAATGTCAGCTGCGGCAAGCCACCGTTGTCAGGCGCAACCGGGATTCCTGGAAAACCTCCGGGGAAATTCAACAATTGCTCACTGGTCTTATCGAAATTGATTTGCTGGCGTTGCGAGTTAATGCGGTTATAGCCGAGACGGAATTCGTTGATTACCGCAGGGTTGAAGATGTGAGTCCAACTGGTGGCAAAGCTACGATAGGCATTGTCCTCCACGCCACTGAAGAAGCCGCCGCCATCCCCATTGGTTGTGTCAAATGGTCCTGGAATCACGCTGGGCTGATCTTCATAGCTGAATCGGAAGAATCCGTAGTCCCGTTCCGTGTACTTCTGGTCGATGCGGACATCGAAGTTGTTGCGCGTTTCCCTGCGAACCGGGTTGGAGACGAAATTGAAGCCGCTGCCGTTTACGTTTGCGCGCGGATACAGATTGTTGAACGCCAGGGCCAGGGGATCAAGCCCGGCGGTAATCACGTTGGAAGGAAATGCTCCAGAATAGCCAAAGGGAACGCCGCAAATCCCGGTGGGATTGTTGTTGGTCGGAGTCACAGCCTGGACCGCGCGGCTGTTAAACAGCTCTCCAACGTAGGTTGGAAGTCCATTGCAATCGAGAATCGGCGGGCCGTTTGTGCCTGGAAATGGAGTCGGGAGCGTCGGGTCGGGGGAAGTGTTAAGAACCTGTTGCGTGAGATCCAGTTGTGACGAAAAATCGCCGAGGCGTTGGGCATCCGTCGGAACCGTCGAGGTCAGGGTCTGGGCCTGACGAACGCGCAGACCTTCATAATCCACGAAGAAGAACGTGCGGTTCTTCCCGTTATAGACGTGAGGAATGACGACCGGTCCCCCAAGAGTGAATCCGAATTGGTTCTGTTTGAAAGGGGCGATGGGCTGACCGGCGGGGTCAAAGAAATTTTTGGCGTCAAGTTTCTCGTTGCGCAGGAACTCGTACACGCTGCCGTGAAGCTGATTGGTGCCTGACTTGATGGTGGCGTTGATGATGGCGCCGTTGCCACGCCCGAACTCGGCGCTGTAGGCGTTGGTTTGAACCTTGAATTCCTCCAGCGCTTCCACCGAGGGCTGGATCACGTAGTTGGTTTCATTGAGCAGGTCGGGGAGGTTGGAATTGTTATCCACGCCGTCGAGCAGGAAATTGTTCTGCAGGGAGCGCGCGCCATTGGCGGAGAATCCATAGCCGCCTTCATCCCGTGCTCCGGGCTCGCTCGGGGCGGTGCCGGCGGTGAGCAGGGCCAATTGGGCGAAGTTGCGCCCGTTCAGCGGCAGGTTTGCCATCCGCTTGTTGTCGACAACCTGGCCCAGTTCCGAAGTCTCGGTCTCGAGCAACGGAGCGGCGGTTGTCACTTCGACAGCCTGCGACAAGGCGCCGACCTGGAGCGTGACATTCACAGCAATGCGCTGCTGCACGTCGAGATCAACCGGCACCGAGACCGCTTTCTTGAAACCGGCGTGCTCCACGGTCACCGTGTAGCGTCCGACATGCAGCGCGCTGGCCACAAATTCGCCCGACTGATTGCTGGTGGTCTCGAAGTTGTTGCCGCGTTCGAGATCGGTGATGACTACCTTGGCTCCGGAGACCACGGCGCCAGAAGGGTCAGTCACGGTGCCGACAATGCTGCCGGTATCCTTCTGGGCCCAGGCTGCGCAGGAAAATCCGATGAGAAGAATAACCAAGAGCCAAAGGCGAGAGGTAGCCGAGCTCGGCATAGCGAGCCTCCTTACAGTCCGCGCCCGCGCATGCATCTGAGCAGGCGGCTCAGGACCGTGATTAAAATCTCTCATTTAATTCCGGGCGTTGGTGTATAGTTACGAACACTTACTATTACTTTCGATATATGAAGATGTCAAGAGCAAAGTAAGGAGGGCGCGGGGAGCCGTCTCTGCGACGAGAGTGTCGCGGGACCAAGCCTGGGCGTCCAAGGTATTGCGGGAAGCCCGAGAAATAAACTATTTGGTACACTTGCCGAGGTCGGCGAGCGCGCCTGGCATGGAGATCACGCGCTCGGTCCGGCACAATTTGTGACCGCAAGAACTCGAAACCATTCGAAACAGAAACAGAGCAGTGCTGGGTGGAACGGAAATCCGCCGGGCTTGAAAATGAGGTACACAATGACACATTGGCGACCGAACCGTATTGCAACGGCATTCTTGTTGATGATCACTGGAATCCTCGCGATGACTGCCGGATGCGAAAAGCCGGCGCAGAAATCCATGGAACCGCATTCCGAGCCCTCGAAGATCAAGGCAGTCGTGCAGGACGGGGGTCCTGCTGTCATGACAACCGGCACGGCGGAATTCCAGGTATTGCCGTCGGGATACATTAAGGCCTCGCTGCTGAAGGACGGAAAACAGCTCAGTCTGGATGAGCCACAAACCGGCGCCCCAGCCGGTAGCGATTACGTTGTGGTCGCCGGCAAGCGGGTGGACTTCGTGCTGGATTTCGGGAAGGCGAATGTGCTGGAAGCGGCAGGCAAAATGGGGCCCGGCAAGCGGATTGAAATTCCCGGGCACCCTCTTGGGCCGGACGGCACGGGCCTGCATAGCGTCCTGACCCTGGAAGCCTACGATGATTTTCCCAATATCATGCTGAGTTCGGTTCAGTACAAAAATGAAAGCCAAACCGGGATCACGCTCGACCGCGTGGTGGGCCAGGACCATCGCTTCAGCGCCAGGCTTATGGACGCCACGGCTGCTCCATTCGACATGTGGTCGTTCCAGGGCTCGAGTTACGACTGGGGTAAAGACGACGTCCTTCATATCAAGCGGGCCTTTTTCCAACCCAATGACTTCGGCGCCGTGGTGAAAGGCGGATACGGTGGCGGCGTTCCGGTCGATGCGTTCTGGACCGCTTCAGTGGGCGAAGCCATTGGCCACGTCGAAACCGTGCCGCTTACGCTCTCCCTTCCGGTGAAGGTCGAAAGCGATGCACGGGTACACGGATCGCTCACCGTCCCCGCAAATGTCACGCTGAAACCTGGTGAAACGTATTCGACTCCCCGCGCCTTCTTATCGGTGTATTCGGGCGATTTTTACGAGCCGTTGCACATCTGGTCGAGTGTTCTTCAGAAAGAAGGCTGGGAACTCCCGAAGCCGTCGAACGAGGCCTACAACGTAAGCTGGTGCGGATGGGGCTACGAGTTCAATGTGACGCCGACGCAGATGCTGGGCACCGTGCCCAAACTCAAGGAAATGGGGATCAAGTGGGCGACGCTTGACGATCGCTGGTTTGATACCTATGGAGACTGGAATCCGCGCTCCGACACCTTCCCGGGTGACGCCATCAAAAAGATGGCGGATGACTTCCACAAGCAGAACATGCTGGTGCAATTGTGGTGGCTGCCGCTTGGTGCGGAAGATGGGCAGGGCAAGTGGGAATCCCACAAGTATGTTGTTTCGAAGGTGGCGCAGGAACATCCCGACTGGTTCATCCAGACCAAAGAGGGGAAGCATGGGCGCATGACACGCGATCTGGCTGCCCTCTGCCCGGCCGTGCCTGAGGTGCAAGCTTATTTCAAACAACTGACCGAACGGTTCATTCGCGACTGGGGCTTTGACGGATCGAAACTCGACAATATCTATACGGTCCCCATGTGTTACAACCCGGCGCACCATCACAAGTCGCCGCAGGACTCGGTGAACGCGATGGCCGACGTGTACAAGATCATTTACCAGACCACGCGCGCCATCAAACCGGAGAGTGTGACGCAGAGTTGTCCCTGCGGGACTCCGCCGTCGCTGGCGTGGTTGCCGTACATGGATCAGGCGGTCACGGCCGATCCAGTCGGGGCGGTGCAGGTGCGGCGGCGGATCAAGATGTACAAGGCGCTGCTCGGTCCTGAGTCGGCCGTCTATGGCGATCATGTTGAGCTCTCGCAAATGTCCAGAGTCGGCAATAGCTGGAACGAACATGGAAGCGATTTCGCGTCCACGGTGGGAACTGGAGGCGTCGTTGGCACGAAGTTTGTGTGGCCCGATCAAGGAGCGAAGTTCAAGCCGGTTTTGTTGACTCAGCAGAAGGAAGAGCATTGGAAGAAGTGGATCGGCATCTACAACCAGAAAATGCTGTCGAAAGGGAAGTTTCTCGATCTCTATACGACCGGGTATGACGTACCCGAAGGATATGCGATCGAGAAAGACGGCAAGATGTACTACGCATTCTTCGACCCTGATGAGACGCCTTGGAAAGGTGAGATTGAATTGCGAGGGCTGGCGCCCGGCACGTACCACGTGAAAGACTACGCGGACGGCAGAGACCTCGGCACAGTGGAAGCGAGTGGAAGTCAAGCGCCAAAACTGCGCACCCAATTCCAGGAACATTTACTGCTGGAGGTGGGAAAGTAATTCAGTCGGCGGAAGGCTCTGCCGCGGCGGAATTCTCGTCCAGTATCACGACCCTTGTGAGATGGCGTGGATTGTCGGGATCGACGCCTTTCTTGAGTCCGGTATAGAGGCCAATCAGCTGGCCGGCGAAAGTGTAGGGAGCGAGGCGGGCCAGTTCGGGTAGTTCGAAACCAAACTCAATAACCAGGTCGGAAGCGGCCCGGGCGCGTTCGTCGGCGCGGTTGGCAATGGCGAGGGTGGTGCCGCCGAGAGACTTGATCTCCTGCAGAACCTCGCACTCTTCTTCATAACCGGTTTCGGACAACAAAAACATGATCAACGTTTCCGGCCCGACTACCGATTTCGGACCGTGGCGAAACTCGAGCGCATGAAAATTCTGGGCATAGGAAAGCGACATTTCCGTGATCTTGAGCGCGCACTCCGAAGCGATGCCAAAAAATGGTCCCTGGCCTAAGCAGATGTAGTCGGCGAACTGCCGTTCCTGGACAAAGTCGCGAATGCGCGAATGAAACGCCGGCAACACGACTTCAGCCGCCGGAGCGAGTTTATGCAGGCTCTTTCCGAAGCCATGATTGCCGGCCAAATGACTCGCCAGATATTGCAACCCCAGCAACATGGAGGTGAACGAACGAGTCATGACCGTGCTCTCTTCGTCCGCGGGAAGAAGGGCGAGGATGCTTGACGAGATATGTTCAAGCGGACGGTCGGCGGCGCAACTCACAGCCAAGGTCCGAATGCCCTTTTCTTTTTCGAGCAACCCGGCAGCCGCCACCGCTTCGGAGGTTTGACCGGAACGCGAGATGACCACGGCGGCGATATCTTCGGTGCCGGTCAGCAGTGTGTCCGGGAAAAGCAAGAGCTCCGATGCCGGGACAGCTCGGGCCCTCAGCCCCGTCAGCAACGTCCAGGAGAAGGCAACCGATTGCGCCACGTAGTAGCTGGAACCGCATCCCACAAAAATCCATTCGGAAGCATCTTTGAAGTCGCGAACGATCTCTTCCAATATTCCGCTACGGTCCACTTGCTTCAGGCAGTTGGTCCAGCAATGCGGCTGCGAAAGAATTTCGCTGATCGAGTGGGTCCCAGGCTTCTGCACTGCCGGGGTCACGGAGCCGCCATCTTTGTTGTCAGACAACGGTCACCTCGATTCCTGCCTTCTTCAGTGCCCGCAGGTCTGGCTTGGGGATGCCCTGGTCGGTGATGACTTGCTGGAGAGCATTCGGAGGAGCGATCAACGAGAGGCTGCGCCGCCCAAACTTGCTGGAATCGCAGACGGCCACCGTGCGGCGAGAAACTTCCACCATGACGCGGTTGACCTTGGCTTCGAGCAGATTCGGCGTACTCAAGCCGTAATGTACGTCGAAACCGTCTACCCCCAGGAAGAGAACGTCGGCGTTCAGCCGGCGCAGGGTGTCTTCCGCGATGGGACCGACAAGCGAGAAGGAGTTCTTGCGGAGGGTGCCTCCTGTCAGAATTACCTCGACGTTTGCGCCAGACAGTTCGGCCGCGATATTGACGGCGTTGGTCACAATCGTAAGGTTTCGAAAGTTCCGCAGTGCGTGCGCGATCGCAGTCGTGGTGGTTCCGGAATCAAGGATTACGACCTGGCCTTCGCTCACCAGGCGCGCGGCGGCGCTGGCGATATGTAATTTCTCCTTGCGGTGAAGTTTTTCCTTTTCGCGAAGGCTGGGATCCTCCAGCGCGCCATCATGCGCGGGCAGCGCACCACCGTGCGTCCGGTGCACCATCCCCTGTCCATCGAGCACCTCCAGGTCCTTGCGAATGGTGACTTGGGATGTCGCGAAATGACGCGCAAGATCGCCGACGAGCACGCGACCATCCCGCTTCAGCAGGTCGAGAATGGCCCGGCGGCGCTCTTCGTTCAACACTTACTCACTCGGGATAGGAAAGGGAACAGTTTTGAATACTGTTTCTTTTTATATCGTTTTGTTTCGTTTGTCCAGAGGAAAGCAGCCCCCCAGCGTTCGCTCGGCCCTACTTCCCCGCTCGAACTGCCGGGCCCATGTCCACAACCTGCCGGGCGATGTTGTAGCCTTCCACGCGGAGCGCCAGTTTTTCCCCTTTTCCGGCCGAAGCGTCCCAATGCGCGGTCAGGTTCCTGCTTTCGTGGGGAAAGATGGTGACGTAATTGTCGTCATACGTTATGGGAAGAATTTCTTCGCCATCGTCTCCCTTCGTTAGCTCCGCGCGTACGAAGAAGGCGATGCGACCAGACTGGTTCATCAGCGAGATGGTGGCCGAACCGTTCTGGTTGGAAAAACCTCGAACCCTGATCTCCGCCCTGGGCATAGTGTTAAGCGCGGACATGTCGCTCCACTGGACGAGATCGGTCCTGAATTGCGTGTCATTTTTCATTTCCCCGAGATCGTCGTCCCGTTTCGCCTGCCAATAGGTGTTTTCGGCCACAACCGTGTGGGCCTGATCTTTGAGCTGCAGCCGCACAAAATAAACATCGGAGCCGATGGGCACGCGCGGTACGGTCATCACCTCAATCGAGCTCTGTTGGCCCGTAACAACATTTCCAGCTTCCTTGAAGAAGGTGCGCCTTCCGTTCAGATCGTAGAAAGCCACGGAGGCGGTCAGGCTGCTCATGGATTGATCGGTGAGATTGGCAACGTAAATATGGGCTGTCGAGCGATCCCCAGTCGCGTAGTAATCCCAAACGATCGCAAGTGGACGCAAGGCTTTCTTCGCCCCGAAATATCCGCCTCCCTGCTTGAAGTAATCGTCGTAGAGATGTCCAAAAAACGAGGGCCAGGGATTGTTCATCATCCAGTGAACCGTCATCTTTCGATTGTTCCAATGCGTGGCATAGCTTTCATACTGGGCGCGCACGTCCTCGTAGTGGGCCAGTTGCGCTTTCTTCGTGAACTCTTCGACGCTGTTCGAACTCCCGTAGCGGCGGGCCAGGATTCTTTGCACATTCTCGAGTGTGTTATTGCCTTCGTTGGCTCCTGAGTGGAAGTACCAGGTCTCGTTGATAGGCCAGAGTTTGTCAGCAGGAATGAACTTCTTCACGCTCTCCAGCGGGGGAATGGTTTCGTTATCCCCTTCTTCGGCGGAGGAACCGCGAGCGGCCGCATATTTCTCGCTGAACCAGTAGTAAGGAGGACGCCAGACGTAGGGCCCGACCATGTGAATGCCGTTCCAGGTTCGGTTGTAGTTTGAGACGGTATCCACGGCTCCGTTCTGCCAATGGACCTCGCGCAAAATCTGGTGATAGTCATTCAGAACTGAATCCGGCGGCAAGCCATCGCTGCCGCTTGCCCAAATCACGACCGAAGGATGCGATCGCAGTTCGAGCAGTCGCGCACGCAAGCTGGCGCGAGCGACCCAGTGATCTTCCGCAGTCCACTTCTCCCAGTGCTCCCACTGCGCACAGCACATCCAACCCAACATGACGGGGACGCCTTCCCTGTCGGCGCGATCCACCACGGTGTCGTCGGCTATTTTCAATTCCCAGCGGACGAGGTTCAAGCCGAGGTCCTTCACGTATTGCATGACCGCGGCATCGCGGCCGGGGTCATTTCTGAACAGCAGGTCTGGGCTGTAAACGCCGCCGCGCACAAGGTAGTCACGGCCGTTGATCTGCAAGTAGAAATTTCCGCCGCTTCCGAGGTTGGGGAAACTTTCATCGGAGTCGCGCTTTTGCACAACTTTGCGAATGCCAAAATCGATCTCCTGGGCATCGGATGTTGCATCGCCGATTCTGAAATCCAGCTTGAGGTGGTAGAGATCCGGCTTTCCCCACTGGTAGGGCCACCAGAGGTCCGGATTGGCCAGGGAAAGTTGCTGCACCTCCTTAGGCGTGATCGCAATCTCCTGGGTTTGATTGCGCAGCAGAGAGACGCTGCGTTCAAAGTGAATTGACGGCTTTCCGGGCCGGGAAATCTCGCCGAACAAGGTCCCTTGCACCGGTTTTCCGGTGCTGTTGCTCAGATCGCAGTAGACGGTTAGTGCGGCAGGAGAAAGGGCGGGAAGAGGCAGGTCGGTCGCGACGTACGGATTGCGAATCTTCACCGCACCCGTGCTGCTGAGATAGACGCGCTTCCATACTCCGGCATTGCGGTCGGGCACGAAAGGGATGTCGAGTTTGTGGTCGGGGTCCTGGAATCCAATGTATTTCCAGTTGATCCAATCAAGCCAACTGTCGCCGAGTTCCACATCTTCGGCGAGCGAGCGTTCGGGCGTGATTTTCACCGCGAGCACATTCTGTCCGCCGGGGTGGATGAACTCGGTCACCTCGAATTCGAAGTGGTTATACATCCCGACCGCTTGCGCTTTGGTGGCGACCTTTTGCCCGTTGAGCCAAATGTCCGCGCGATAGTTGATCCCTTTGAACACCAGGGAATACGAGTCGCGGTTTGGGGGAGCTGCGAACGCAGCCCGGTACCACCAGTCCTGCTTCCAGAGATCGCCCGGACCGGTGAGATTGGTGCCGTAATAAAGGTCCTTGTAGACGCCGCTATCGGCTAGAACCTGGAGGACAGTCGCGGGCATATGGGGAACTGGATACCACCCGGTGACATCGAAGTCGGGCAACGAGACTTTCTCGTCGGCGGCGCCGACCTTGGCCGCCGAAGTCATCTTCCAACCGGATTGCAACTCAGTAAGGTCCTGGGCTGTGGCTGCAACGCCAGAGAGCGCAAAGCTGACGCAGCACAACGTGACCAGCAGCAGTCTTCGATTCACGATCGACCTCCGCGCAGGTTTCACGAAGAGGATAAACAAAGCAAAGCGTAATCACTAGAAAGATTTCGAAATACTCGCCGCCGTCCGCAAATCTCAGGGCTGAGATGGAATTTCGGGTTGCGTCTGACGCTCGAGCCAGTGCACACCCAGGGCAACGACGACGACTACGAAGATAACCAGCATTACCCAGGGCCAATACTGCAGAGGATGGCGTAGCATGCGGATGAAATGACGTCCATAGGATGCGGCAATGAGCGCAATTCCCGCGTAGCGAGCCGCGCGGGAAAAGAAGACCACCAACAGGTATTTGTTTCGGGAATAGCCGGAGGCGCCCGCTGCAGCGAATAACGCGCTCGTTGGGAACGGAAAGGGAATCGCAGTGGAAACCACCAGGGCTCCGGTGCCCCATTTTTCAAAAAACTTGAGAGGAGATGCAAACCTTCTCTTGCCAAATCTGTTCTGAAGATATGCTTTGCCAGCACGATGGGCCAAGCGATACGTGAGGTACGCCCCAAGGATAGAGCCTAGTGTGGCAACCATCGCGTATTCGTACCAGGGATTGCGGTGGCGGGCGGCAAGGATCGCAATCAGAATGTCAGGGCCGCCGAAGGTCGGGATGGGAGAACTGTCGAGGATGGCTAACCCAAACAGACCCGCGGCGCCCGCATGTTGGAGTGCAGCGGTGAACCCTTTTCGATTACGAGCTGCGCGCTGGACGAAGTAGGCTAGCAAGCCGTTCCGGGATGCCTGTGATTAGTGATATCACACCCGAAGCCGGAAGAGCGATATCAGCGCCTTTGGGTGGACCGCACATTGGTGCCGCCGCGTCTGAACTCGAATTGCAAAGTCCAATTGCTTGCCACTTCGCGTCCATCCACCTGGGGCGACTTGAACTTCCATTCCTTCGCGGCCTTCATCGCGAGATTTGCGAAGTAAGCGCTGGGCCCGTGGTTTTCAAAGCGTGTGGCTGAGACATTGCCTGAAGGATCAACGGAAGCCAGCACGCTCACACGCACCGTGCCCTGGATCGTGTTCCTGGCGCTGCGCGGGACATCCGGCACAACCCGCTTCAAGACTTCGCCCGAGGCTGCGCTTCGCGAACTGGCCGGGACTGATTCGTTCGCCGGCTGTAAGGAAGCTTGTTGTGAAGAGGACGGTAAGGATGAACCTGCTGATGGCTGGCGCCGGTCCGATATGGTCTGAGTGGCCGGAGACTCAGGCGGGTTTTGAGATGACCGCCCGGCAAATCTGGCGCCTAGGAGCACCGCGATAATCACCACTGCGCCTGCAAGCGCCAGAAAAGCGAAATTGCGCTTCGCCGCTGGGCTGGTCTTCACCGTGATCGGGCTGTTGACGGGAACCTTCTGCTTCTGAATAGTTGGCAGCGTGGAACCCAGAGAAGATTCAATCTGATCAATCGTCCAGCGCTGCGCCGGGTCGCGACGCAGGCAATTCTCAGCAATCTCACGGAAAGGATCCGGCAATGAAGGGGAAACTTTGGGATCGTGCTGCTTCTCGGTCCACACCGGCGGGCGCTGAGTCAGGGCTTCGACCATGACGATGCCGAGCGACCATATATCCGAGGCCGCGGAAAGCCCGTGGTCATCGACTTCCGGGGCCAGGTAGAGGGACGGAGTGCTGGCGCCGTGCACCAACTCGCCTTCCGCGTGCAAGCCATCGCTGGAGACTTTCAACTGGTCGCCAATTGCCAGGATGTTCGAGGGTTTCAGATGTCCATGAACAAATTTGTTTGCGTGCAGGTACGAGAGTGCACTTAACATTGGGCGCAGCATGTCGCGCACCTCTCGTGCGGTCAGCGCGCGCTGAGGCAGGATTTGTGACAAGTCTTCGTCGGCGAACTCGGTTACCACGTAAAGGAAAAAGTGACCGTTCCTGGTCCACTGTCCCGCATCCAGGAGCTTCAGTAGATGGGGATGGGAGAGTCGCGCGGCTTGTTGCCAGCGCTGAAGCTGCTCGGCGGCTGCGGCAGCAACCGCGGGAATCAGCTTGATTGCACCTCTTTGCTGGTTGACGCTGGTCAGGAAGGTCGCGCACTGGTCGGAACCACACAGGTACTGCAGCAGGGGGAACTTTTCATCGACTATTTGTCCACGCCATTGCTTCCAGACTTCCGCCATCTACTTCACATCCACGACCGAGCGCGGTCAGGCGTTCATTGTATCCGAGGCCGGGTGAGCATAGCCGCTCGTGGCACAGAAATCTGTGCAAAGCGCGAAATGCAGGGAAAATCAATTGTGTTTCCAGCCCGGACCGCGCAGCACACGGCCGCCCTGCGTCCCGGTCAGCTGGTCGCCTTCAAATTCGAGTTGTCCATTCACAAAGACGTACTTCACTCCCTGCGAGAGTTGCGTGGACTTCTCATAGGTTGCTTTGTCCTCGATCGTAGCCGGATCGAAGATCGTGATATCGGCGAAGTAACCGGCCTTGAGCAGGCCACGATCGCGCAGCCCTTCGCGTTGCGCCGGCAACGACGTCATCTTGCGGATTCCCTGCTCCAAAGGTAAGAGATGCTGGTCACGAACATAGTGCCCGAGAAAACGCGGCATCGACCCAAACGCGCGAGGGTGGTTTTGCGGTTCATAGAGCGGCCCATCGAGCGAGGTTTCGCTGGCGTCGAGACAAAGGCTGGTCCACGGCTGTTTCAGGCCGTAAGCCAGGTCTTTTTCGTCGGCGATGAAATAAATCGCGCCAGTCTGCGCTTTGTCCGCGACGATAAAATCGAAGAGCGCCTCCAAAGGCGCTTTCTTTTGGGCGGCCGCAATTTCCGCCAGGGTCTTGCCGTCAAATTTTTTCAGATCTGGATTCACGATGCCCGAGATCAGGACGCCACTGGCTCCGCCGCTTCCCAGGTAGAGGTTTTCCCATTCGGCATGCTCGGTCGCCATCTCTTTCTTGATCTTGGCGCGCAACGCCGGGTCCTGAAGACGAGACAGCAGTTTGTCAGTCCCTCCATCGGCAACCCATGGCGGCAAACTGGAGGCCAATGCGGTTCCGCCGGCAACGTAGGGATACATGTTTGCGGAAACGTCCTGCCCGGAATCGCGCGCCGCCTGGATCTTGGCGACAATCTGAGGCATGGTTCCCCAGCGCGGTTTGCCAATCACTTTTAAATGGAAAATTTCAACCGGGAGGTGAGCTTCCCGCCCGATGCGCAGGGCTTCATCAATGGCCGCGGCCTCGCTCTGGCCTTCACTTCTCATGTGCGAGCCGTAAATTCCGCCATATTGAGACGCGACTTTCGCCAGTTCGATCAGCTCTTCGGTTTTGGCATAGTGACCAGGCGGGTAGATCAATGCCGAGGAGACGCCAAACGCGCCATCACGCATGGCTTCTGCGACCAGAGACTTCATTTTCTCGAGTTCTTCCGCGGTGGGAGCACGATCCGCGTCTCCCAGCACCGCCTCGCGAACCTGGGTGGCGCCTACGTAGGTCCCTATGTTCAGCGGCGTGCCCCCTTTCTCGAGCCGCTTGAAGTATCCATCCAACGTTGTCCAATCGATCTTCAACTTGTACTGATCGAGCAAAGGCTGCAGCTGGGCCATGGTCACATCGTTATGCGGCGCAACCGAGGCTCCTTCTCCGGTGATCTCGGTGGTGATCCCTTGGGACAGCTTGCTGAGAGAACGGTTGTCAATGAGGAGGTCGTATTCCGACTGCCCCAGCATGTCGATGAAGCCGGGAGAGACGACCAGTCCTGAAGCATCGATCACGCGCTTTGCCTTGGTCGGATCAAGCTTTCCGATGGCTGCAATGCGGTCGCCGCGGACTGCAACATCGCCGCTAACCCAGGGGTTTCCGGAGCCGTCGATGATTCGCCCGTTCCTGATCATGAAGTCGTATTCATCGTCCCGATTCACCGCGGCAGAAACGGGTGGCGTTTCATACGCAGCGGCCGCGATTTCGCCGAGCACCTGCCCCGCAATCTTCTGGACTGCATCCGGGTCATCCATGGGAACCGAGACCATGTTCACGTAGAGCGCCAGGGCAAGCGGTTCACCCTTTGCCGTGTCCATGTAACCGGCAAGACCTTTTCCTGTGACCAGCAGATTCTTGTTAAGGGCATCGTAGACTTCGTAAGTTCCGGTTTTTGCAAACACGTGCCCCGCTGCTGGAGAGTCCACCTGAATTTTTGAGAGGGTGCCATCACGGCCCATGATGGGGAGCCCGCGCCTGAAATCAGCAAAATGTTCCTGCCTCGACATGAACACCAGGTAGCTGGTCATGAAATCGGGCGTGAAATACGCGTTCCCTCCGGCACCATCGCTTTGCGAGGCGGCCGTCAAATCAAGGCCCGCTTTCTTCAACAAGTCGTGCTCCAGATCGAAGCCGGCTTGATCGATCTCTTTTTCTTTCTTAGCTACCAGCGCTCCGAGTAGAAAAGGCGCCGAGCTGGCATGGAGGTTCTGACTCACCTTCAGCGTAATTTTGACTTCTTCCTTCAATGGCGGAGAGACGTGCTCCGCGATCAGGTTTGCAGGCTGATACTTCAAGGAGAGGGACTTGAAATCCGGCGGCGACGTTTTGGGACCCGGCGCAATCTCGACGCCAATCGCGTTGAGCGACTCTCTCAACAAGGTGGCTGCAAATTTAGCCGGTTCCGGAACCGGGTAGGCGACCATTTCGGAGCCTTTGCCGGCCGGCACAGTTCCGCTCAAGCTGACGGTTCGCGTTCCGTCCGCATTGATTTTCTCTGATGTGTAATTCAGGTCCGCATTGGAATCGGGCTTCCCTGTCTTGACTTCATTGACAATCTGAACGTAGGAAGTCTTGGGCGATACCTTCAACTCAACCGGCGCTCCTTCGGTCGCGCCAGCAGTGGCGATGACATCCACGACATTGTCATTGACCACGATGGGAGAAAGCACCACGTTGCTGCCCAGTTCCCGCTCCCCCTCGGGAAACAACGTGCTGTCGACCAGTATCCGCCCCTTCACACGCTTGATTCCTTTGTCCGCGACCTGCTGCGCCCATTGGCGGATGACAAGCAACGGATCGCCCAACCCGCGGCTGTCGTGGCCTCCGTAGGAGTGATCCATGTTTTCGTAACCCAGGGTATTGTCGGGCTGAATTCGCCCCGACAAGTTGAGGTCGCCGCTGGCCACGAGGATGATGTCGCCGTCGAGGGTTCCCTTCTTGATTTCTCCGGTGCGGTAGACGCGAGTATGAAATTGATACTCGGGGCCGAGGAAGTGGAGCAGCGTTCCCTCGGTCAGCAACTTCGTCGTCGAACCCGGCACCATGAGCTTGTCCGCGTTCCAGCGATACAGGGGTTGATTGCTTTGCAGCGAGTAAAACTCGATTCCAAAGGTTGCGTGAGCGAATTCGGGCCGATTCAGAATGGCCTGGATCTTGTCAGCAAAAGCGGATTTGTCCTGAGCCACGAGTCGGCTCGAACCGGCAAGGACCAAGATCACCCCCAGCGTCATGGCCGCGGAACATCTCTTATGCATGTAGGTATCCCCTTCTCTGGACGATTCAGGCGCTTGCGTGAACGCCGACCTTCCACTCCCTGGTTCGCACAGCGAGCCTGTCGATCAGGTCCCGTCTGACGTCGAAGCCCAGTCCGGGGCGAATCGGCGCGACAATGGTACCTTGCGAACTGACTTCGACTTCCGGCTCGATGATGTCCTCAGTCCAATAACGGCTGCTGGCAGAGACGTCTCCGGGGAGGGTGAACCCGGGCAAAGTGGACATGGCGATGTTGTGCGCGCGCCCGATCCCGGATTCCAGCATGCCTCCACACCAGACCGGCACGGAGTGCTCTCGGCACACGTCATGCACCTCGCGGGCGCCGGTGTGTCCACCAACCCGTCCCAGCTTGATATTGATGATCCGGCATGCTCCCATTTCAATGGCGGCGAGCGCGTGTCCGGGGTTGTTGATGCACTCGTCAAGGCAAAGGGCGGTGCGGAGCTTTGGCTGGAGGATGGAATGCGAATAGATATCATCCCAGTCCAGGGGCTGCTCGATCATCAGAAGATTGAAGGCATCGAGTTGCGCAAGGTGATCGGCGTCCGATAACCGGTACGCAGAATTCGCGTCTACAGAAAGCAGGATATCGCGGAACCGCTCGCGCACCGCAGCAACGAAATTCAGATCCTTCCCGGGCTTGATCTTCAGCTTGATCCGACGATAGCCACTGGCCAACTCTTCCTCAACTTTACTCGCCAAGGATTGCGGCGTTTCTCGAATTCCAAGCGAGACTCCACAGGGAATCTCGGCCAGCGTTCCACCCAGGAGCTTCGACAGTGGGAGTCCCTTCTGTTGCGCTTCGGCATCCCAGAGCGCATTTTCCAGACCAGCTTTCGCCATCTGGTGCCCGCGAATGCCGCGAAAGAAAGAGGGGACATCGCTGGCGCCGCGCAGAGTGCTGCCGAGCAAGATCGGGGCCAGGAAGTCCGAGATGATGTGCCAGGCGCCATCGGCGGTTTCGGAGTTATAGGACGGAGTCTCCATCGCCGTCACTTCTCCCCATCCGCTCACGCCATCCGCGACGATTTCCACCAGCAGAATCCTGCGGTCCTGGGTTACCCCGAAGCTGGTTTCAAAAGGCGCTTTGAGGCGCATCCGGAGTTCCCGCAAGATGATGGCTTCGATTTTCATGAACGTGAGAACTCTCCTGTCACGCCTGCGGCGGTGAGCCGGGATGGTCAGTTGTAAAACCGGGCACAATCGATGTCAACAGGAAATGCACCATTTGGTGATTTTGTTTGACAGAGTGCACCACTTGGTGTAATCGTACTGCCTCTGACCGGTTTGCGCGCTCCCCATGACCCAGGAAAACAAGAACGACCTATCGCAGGCTCGCAACGGAGACCTCGCTGGACGCAAGGCCTGGATGACGACGCTGGAAAGCCGCCTGACCAAGGCGGAAGCCAAGCTGAATCCCAGCCGGACCCGCCTTCTCCGCTCCATTCTGGACAACGCCGAGGACAATTACTTCCTGTCGTCGCGGGCGCTTGCCAAGCGCTATGAAGTGGACAAGGCCACGATCGTGCGCACCATCCAGGCGCTGGGGTACGAACGCTACGCAGAGTTCGCCGCTGACCTGCGCACCCACTTTGTGAGCCGCCTCACTCCCTACACACTGATGAAATCTGCGGCCCGCGAGAAGCGCAGCGTTGCCGATCACGTACAACACAGCCTGGAAATGGACGTTCACAACCTGCACGCGTTGCAATCGGGGTTGGACACGCGGCAAGTAATCCAGATGGCCAAGCGCCTTCACCACGCCCGGCGAATCATGGTGGTGGGTGTGGATTTTGCCGCCTCACTGTCCTATTTACTGGCCTATGCACTGGTGTCGCTGGGGTATGACGCGGAAGCGCCCACCGGTTCGACCGGGAATCTACACCAGAAAGTGAGCCTGCTTGGCCCCAGGGACCTGTTGATTGCGTTCAGCTTTGGACGCTGCTTACAAACCACTGTGGACGCGGTCTTGCACGCGCGCGAAAACAAGGTGTTTACCTTCGGGATCACAGACAGCGACAAAACTCCGATCGCCCGCTTTTGCGATTCCTTCTGGGTTGCGTCCATCGCCAATCCCTCTTTTCATGGATCGTATGTAGCCCCGCTCGCTGCCATCGACGCGCTGCTCGTGGCCTGCGCGCATATTCAACCGAAGCGATCATTGGCCCTGCTGCGACGAAAAGACCTCGACTCGCGGGCGCGATGGTATTCGCCGAAGAAGGCAGAAGAATCCAGTCACCGACGAACAAAGGAGGACGAAGATGTCCCCACACATGACAGCGACGGTGCTTCCTGAGATGCAGATCAGGCGCCCAAAATCTCGCTTTGCTGCCCGACTGCAGGCCGCTTTGATCTGTACCACATGTGCATTTTGTCTTTTTGCTGCATTAGTCGGTCCATCAGCGGCACAAACCGCGGCTACCGGCGCTATCGCCGGGACGGTGACCGACCAGAGCGGGGCGGTCATTGCAGGGGCCACTATCCTTGCGACCAACGAAAGCACCGGCGCAACGTGGACCGCCGAGTCCTCGAACCGAGGCACGTATGTGGTCGCTCTGCTGCCTCCCGGGCCCTATCGAATTGATGCCTCCCGCACTGGGTTCAAGACTTCCACCTACTCCAACATTGCCGTCAACGTAACCGAGAGCGAGCAACTCAACATTTCACTCCACGTTGGCGATGTGCATGAGACAGTCGAGGTGGACACGACGGCCGAGCAGTTACAAACCGAATCCAGCGCCCTGGGAAACGTAACCACGAGACAGATGGTCGAAAGCTTGCCCCTGGTCACGCGCAATTACACGCAGATCCTCGGTCTGTCTCCGGGTGTAGCCAGTGACGTCACCAACGCCGGCGGGTTTGGGCGCGGCGGAGGCGGCAATGGCGAGGAACCGTTTGTTGCCAACGGGGGCGCGTCGAATGACAACAACTTCCAGATGAATGGCGTTCCCATCAACGACCTGCAAAGCAGCGGCTCATTCAGTGGAGGGGTGGCGGTCCCAAATCCGGACGCGCTCGAGGAATTCAAAGTCCAAACCGGGCAATACGACGCCTCTTATGGGCGCAACGCGGGCGCAAACGTCAATGTGATAACTAAAGGCGGCACCAACGACTACCACGGCACGCTGTTTGAGTTCTTCCGCAACGAGGCGCTGAATGCCAATGAGTATTTCCGCAAGCAGAATGGACAGCCACGCCAGGTTTTGCGGCAAAACCAGTTTGGATTCACCTTTGGGGGTCCGATCAAGCGAAACAAGCTGCTGTTCTTCACCTCGTACCAGGGTACGCGGCAACGCAACGGAGTTGACCAGAACTGCTCCAGTAACTTTTCGACACCGCCCCTGACCGACGATCGCTCGCCAGCGGCGCTGGGAGCGCTGTTCGCCGGACAGCCGACTTTCATTCAGCAGCTGCTCGGGCCTGGCATTGGACCGAACGTATTGCCAGATGGCTCGAACATCTCGCCACAGGCGCTGGCACTTTTGCAGTTCAAGTTAGCTGATGGAAGTTACTTGATTCCAACGCCTCAGCGGATCGATCCTACACAGCCATTTGACACCCAGGGAACCAGTTCCTTCAGTATCCCTTGCACCTTCAATGAAGAACAGTTCATGACCAACGGCGATTGGCTGCAAACCGACAAGAGCAAGCTCGCGGTCCGCTTCTTCTTTGCCAACAGTCACGACAACAAATCGCTCCCGGTCACCAACCTCGGCGGTCCAACCGGTCCTGGATTCCCCGTACTCACTGCGAATCACTTCCGCAACTTCTCTCTCACCCACACTTATCTGTTCAATTCGCACCTTTTGAACCAGGCGGAGTTCGCATATACCCGGCAATTCGTGAATGTTGATCAGCATGAAGCCTTCCGCTTCTCCGATGTCGGAGTAAACGCTCCAGCTTTCGACAACAATTCTCCCGCTATTCAGATCAGCGGGGCCCTTACGCTCGGGGGAAACGGACAGGCTGTCATCTTCGGCCAGAACACTTACACCTTCCAGGACGATGTGGCCTACACCCGCGGACGCCATTCCTTACGTTTTGGAGGGGGGATTAACCGCGGACAGGACAACGTCACCAACTTTCACTTTCTTGGCGGGTTGGTGTTTGGCACCTTTCCCGATTTTCTTCTGGGCCAGGACGGCACTACCAACGGCACCGGGCTCAGCAACGTTCTTGCGACGATCGATGTGCCGGGACTGTTTGACCGCAAATATCGCACCTGGGACTACGATCTTTACGCGCAAGACGATCTCAAGCTGACTTCAAGGCTGACCTTCAACCTTGGCCTGCGCTTCGAACATCTGGGTGATCTGGGCGATGAACTGGGACGAAACTCCTCCTTTGATATCCACAGTGCCGATCCGAATCCACCGGCGTCGGGAACTCTGCAAGGGTTCCTGGTCTCAGATAATTACCCGGGCACTCTGCCAAGCGGGGTCTCACGATTGGACAACAACCTGGGAATCCATGGAGATGGCCAGAACACGTGGAATCCGCGGATCGGATTCGCCTGGCAACTTCCGGGACAAAGAATGGTTTTGCGAGGCGGCTACGGCATCTACCATCAGCGGGTGACCGGACAGCCGTTGTTTCAGTTGCTGCTGAATCAGCCCTTCGGTATGTTGCGGCAACTTGTCGCCTTCGCGAATGGCGGGGCAAGTTTTGCCGATCCGTTCCCGCCAGGGACGCCTACTTTCCCGTCGTTCATGCCTTACTCGCCGAGCACTCTCCTCAGTGCGACAGTCTTTGCCCTGAACTTCCGGCCACCGGTCTTTCAACGCTACAGCCTCAACCTGCAAACCGAGTTCAGGAAAGGCCTGGTCTGGGAAGTGGGTTATGTTGGCGCGCGCGGCACGCACCTGATCCGGCAGCGCGCCGCGAACCAAGCCTCACTGGCGAGCGCCGCGAACCCAATTCGAGGACAGACCACCAATACCATCGATAATGTCTCCCTACGCGCGCCACTGCTGGGATGGACGACGAGTAACCTGGTGATCACCGAATCCGCCAGCTCCAGTTGGTACAACGCACTGGAGACCAGCCTCAGCCAGCGACTCACCCATGGATTGCATTTCCTGATCTCCTACACGTTTGCGCGCGACCTTACCACCGATCCCTTCGCCACGACTGGATCAAACGGAGGATTCGCGGAGGGCAACCAGAATGATCCTCGCGCCCGATACGGGCCTGACCTGTTTATTCGCGAACATCGCTTTGTCGCCAGCTATGTGTACGAGTTGCCATTTTTCAAGAAGCGCGGAGGGGTGCTGGGTTCGGCACTCGGCGGCTGGAAAGTCGCGGGCGTCACCGTTTTTCAGTCAGGTCACCGCATTCCCGTCCTCAACAGCAACGCAACCAACGTGTACGGCATTTCAGCGTTCGGCCAGGACTTCGGTCAGCTCGCGCCGGGCTGCACGCTGTCGCAGGTCAACACCAAGGGTTCAGTCACTGGTAAGCTGAACAACTACATCAACACCGCCTGCTTCACCACGCCGAACGTGATCGGGGACGACGGAATCGCAACTGACTTCGGGAACACACGCCCGGGTATCATTCACGCCCCCGACCAGCGAAATACGGACCTGTCGCTGATTAAGCAGTTCCGCACTCCGTGGCCGAACGAAGCGTCGAACGTGGAGTTCCGGGCGGAATTCTTCAACGCTTTCAATACGCCGCAATTCTCCGATCCAGACAACGAGCAGGATTCGGCCACGTTCGGGCAAGTCCTGACCACGGCGGTCGCTCCACGCATCATGCAGTTTGCTCTGAAGTTCAACTTCTGATTTGCTGCGGTGCTCGAGGAGGAAGGAATGATGATCCGAGTTAAGAAATATTCTTCTTTGGCGCAACGAGTCCTGCTTCTTGTTGCCGGAACGCTCTCGGCAGCAATCCCGATCTCCTCCTGGGCTCAGAAGCCGACGACTCCGAACCCACTGGCTCCGAAGGCCGCAAAGCCGGTGGCGACGGGGGAACAGCCGCCGCTTCCGGTAACGCACGAGCTTACGGCTGCGGATGTGGAAGCTTTTCTCGACGGCGTGATGCCTTTGCAACTGGCGCGGGAGAATATCGCAGGCGCCGTAGTCCTGGTGGTCAAAGATGGCAAGGTGTTGTTCTCGCACGGATATGGTTACGCCAATGTAGAGAAGAAGATTCCTGTTTCTCCAGAAAACACGCTGTTCCGCCCGGGATCGATCTCGAAGTTGTTCACCTGGACAGCAGTCATGCAACTGGTAGAGCAGGGGAAACTCGATCTCGATCGCGATGTGAACGACTACATCGATTTCAAGATGCCCGACGCTTATGGCAAGCCGATCACGCTGCGAAACATCATGACGCATACCTCCGGGCTCGAAGAAACAGTGCAGGAACTGTTTGTTCTCGATGCCTCGAAGATGAAACCTGTCGGGGAATATCTAAAGGAACACCTGCCTTCACGCATTTTCCCTCCCGGCACGACTCCGGCTTACTCGAACTATGCGACAACGGTGGCCGGATATATCGTGCAGAGGGTTTCGGGACAGCCGTTCGATGATTACGTTGAGGACCACATTCTGAAACCCTTGAATATGGCCCACTCCACCTTCCGGCAACCGCTGCCAGCCACGCTGAAGGACATGATGTCGAACGGCTATGACGTTGCTTCGCAGCCTGCCAAGCCGTTCGAGTTCGTAGTGGCTGCCCCGGCGGGAAGCTCATCGGTCACGGCCGCGGACATGGCGCATTTCATGATCGCGCATTTGCAGGATGGAACCTATGAGGGCAGGCAGATCCTGCGTCCGGAAACGGCGAAGTTAATGCACGCACGCCAGTTCGAAAACCTTCCCCCACTCAATGCCATGGCGCTCGGCTTTTATGAAGAGACGCGGAACGGCCATCGCATTATTGGACACGGTGGAGATACGCAATACTTCCACAGCGACCTGCACCTCGTGCTGGACCAGAATCTCGGCTTCTTCATCTCCTATAACAGCGCGGGCAAGGGCGAGATCAGCGCCCGTGAAGCGGTGTGGCACAAATTCCTGGATCGTTATATTCCTTACCAACCGCCCGCTCCTCTGGCCGGCAGCGCAGACGATACGAAGGCGCTCGCGGGTCACTACATCGTCAGCCGGCGCGCTGAAAACAGCATCATGAAAGTGCTCGGAGTAGCAGGCCAATCGAAGCTCTCAGTCAATGACGATGGGACTATCACTGTGGATGACTTGAAAGACCTCAACGGCGAGCCCAAGAAATTCCGCCAGATTGCTCCGTCCGTTTATCGCGATGTGAACGACCAGGACCTGATCGGCTTCAAACGGGACGACACGGGAAATCCCGTCATGGCGATTGACTTCCCCTTCATGGTTTTTCAGAAAGCACCCTGGTACTTGAACAGCGGACTGATGCAACCATTGATCATCGCGGCGCTGGTTGTGTTCCTCCTTGCGGTTGTCTTGTGGCCGGTGGGTGCGCTTGTCCGCCGCCACTACGGACAGAAACTGGCTCTCGCTCCGGAGCAGCGGCGCATGAGGCGGCTGGTGCGCCTGGTATGCTTGGTATATCTCATCTTCTTCGCAGCATTTGGGACGTTCTTCGTCCTCGGATTTAAAGACATCGGCCTGCTGAGCCCCCAGTACAATCTCTGGATACGGCTCATTCAAGTTGTAGGCTGGGTTGCGGTGCTGGGGACAGTGGTGGTGCTCCTCAACGCTTTTCGGGTATGGAGTCAACCCGAACGGTGGTTATGGAGCCGAATCTCCGAGACGATCATCGCCGTCGCTTGCCTTGCTGCGGTGTGGTTCATCTTCACCTGGGACATGCTGCATTGGAGCCTGAAGTATTGAGCAACGAGGATTCAGGCGCCGCCCTTCGCAAACCGACTCGCGGCTAGAATCGCAACAGGTAACTCATTTTGATAAAGAACTGCCTCTCCGTTGTCAGGCCCGGAGAAGTGCTCCTCAGGATACTTGCTCCCGGCACGAAGGCAAGGTTCTCCCGCTGATTCGAGTAGCCGGCATAGATCGCGGTTCCTGGATGCAACAGATAGGTAACGAGGACGTCTGTCGTAATGCGCTTTGACCGCTCCAGATCTACCACCGAAGAGTCGGGCAGCGTTGCATTGTAGTCAACAATGGCGCGCACCGAAAGCGCGCGGTTGAACTGATAGTTGATCTTGGTTCTGAATAGATGATTATTGAACACGGTGCCGGACGGAATGTCGGTTGATGCCAATTTGCCCAACCGGTCGTAAATGTAGGTTTCGTCGATCCGAATGCGCGAATTCGGCCGAAGCGTGATGCCGACTGAAACATCGTCCGATGTGCGCAGCGAGGGAAGAGTTCCGGCTGCCGGGAAGAAGTTGATATCTGCTCCGTGCGAATACTCAAGATCGACGCCCATCCATCGTAAGCGTTGAGTCGACAGCGATACGTAGCTTGCATTTTCCCGAAAACCTAACGTTTCGAATTTCTCGAACTCTTCCAGATGTCCCGCTGAAATCGAAGTTGGCCCCTTGAATTGCCAGGAGAATGACGGATCAACGACCCATTCCTGCAGTTGACCGGTGTGGTCCCACAATGCGCGCGTGTACAGCGATGGCCCGAAACTGACGAGGGAGCTTTGTTCGGGGCGCCATCGGTATCCGGTCACGTTCTTGAGTTGTCGGAGGTCCACGCGTGGAATAAAGCCGAGGTCTGCTTCAAATCGCGGGCTGCGGTCCAGGTATTGCGTGTAACTGCTGACGTGCAGGCCGGTGTGCCGGATCTCGGCGAAGAAGTCGTTTCCTGAGACTCGGTTGCCGTCCAGATCCCGAGTAGAAGAATGCGCCGCCTGGCCGGTGAAGACCCAATTGGGGTTCAACTTCCAACGAGCATCAATCGACATGAGCTGGTTGGAGGTCGGACCAAAGCTACGGCGGGACAAGAAGACCCCAAACATCGATTCCTTCCCCAATTCCCGTTGCAAGCGAAATACGCCGATTTTTGCCCGGTCTGCCAGTTCCGGATCTGATAGCGCCGGCGCCCGGTCATCTGCTGTCAGCAATCCCATCGCCCATCGTCCAACTTTGCCGGTCATCCTCATTCCAAATTGCGGATCGACGACATGGCGAGAAAAGAACAGATTTTCGGGAGTCTGAAAGAACCCCGCTCCTTCCGTGAAAAAAGGTCTTTTCTCGGGAAAAAACACTTCGTAACGCTGGTTCACGGTTACTTGGGGTTCATCAGATTCAACCTGGCTGAAGTCAGGGTTGGCAGTGAAATCGAACGTCAGTGCGTCCCGCAATACAAGCTTGCCGTCCAGACCTGCGCGGAATTCGTTTTGGCTTTTGAATGCCGGCAGTTCGGTTGAGGTATCCAGAAATCTCTGCCCCGAGAAAAATGCATACGGAATTAGTTGGACATCATGACCATGCGTGGCGCTCTCGACTGCTGCCATGGTTGCAAATTGAGGAACGTAGGCCTCGACTTTTTCCGAGAGGTGCGGCCAGGTTGAAAATTCCTTGGTGGCGGGAGAGTAGCGTCCCAAAGCAATTCCCCAGGTCCTTCCTGCGCGGGGATCGAAGCGCAGACTCTTAAACGGGATCGCCATCAACACCATGTATCCATTAGCAGTCAGCCGCGCCTCGGAGCGCCAAACTGTGTCGAAGCTGAAATCATCGTCCTGGCCTTCGGCAATAATTCCTTCCCGCTGTACCCCGAGTGGATTCACGAAGAAGGCATACGCCCGCCGCCCATCGTGGAAGGTGTCGAGCGCAATGCTGACGCGATCGTCATCTTCGATGTCCTCGCGACGGCTCACATGGGCACGTAGACTCCGGGCCTCTTCCTCGCACACGAATACGGCATAGAGATGATTCGCGTCGTAAGAAAGATAGACAGTGGTATGAAGCGTTGCCGGCGCGCCATCATTGGGTTCGCGCTGGACGAAATCGGTAATGCGCAGCCCATCGCGTGTTCCCTGGGCGTTCACAAAGTCTTCCAAGCGCGGCGCCACTGTGACTCGAGGTAGAGTGACCTGCTTTGAGGCGGGTGAAGTCACCTGAGATTGGACAACGCAACTTGCGAACATAAGGGCTGCGGCTACGAATCTCGATACGAATTGGGGGAACCGTGTCATGGGTTTGTTTCTGAAGGCCGCGTCGCTGCGTTCCGGCGCTTTATGGGAGAGGGCTCTCGGAACGCAGCGACGGTCATGTGTGAGGAACAACTACGCCTGCCTGTGCCCCTTGCCGTCTTTGCCTTTGTCGTCGCCAGGCTGTTTCTCGCGAGCGATGTTGACGCGATGGCCCTTGCCGTCCTTGCCACGGTCGTCGCCGGGTTCCTTTTCGCGAGCGATGTTGAGGCGATGGCCTTTGCCGTCCTTGCCACGGTCGTCCCCGGGTTCCTTCTCGCGAGCGATGTTGACGCGATGGCCTTTGCCGTCCTTGCCGCGGTCATCTCCGGGTTCCTTCTCGCGAGCGATGTTGAGGCGATGGCCCTTGCCGTCCTTGCCTTTGTCGTCGCCCGGCTCTTTTTCGCGCGCCATCAGCATCGAGAGAGTGGGTGGGTTGTGCAGAGTCAGGTCCGCACTCTGGGAAAAGTTGGTCATGGGTTTCGCGTAAGCTCCCGCGGTCATCGAGGCAGCCAATCCAAGTCGGGCGGTGATAGTGAGCAGTTCTTTTACGTTCACAGTACTTCTCCTTAGTTTGATTGTGTGAGGCCCGGCCGGTCTCGCCAGCCGGGTCCTGCACCTGCGAACTCAACCGCATCCGTTTCTGTGAGGAGTCTGCGGCTGCCGTTCGCAAAATTAAGACACCCCACGAACTGTCTACGGAACACCGAGCCCCCCCGACAAAAAAGGAAAAAACGCGAGGCAAAAAGCAAGACGAGACTCAAGTTTTTCGGGTGAGATTCTGCCAGGGCCGGCATTTCGAGCGCGCGTGGGGCAGCGAATCAATAAGAATCTATTAGGAGTCATTCCCTTGAAGGATCGAGCGGCAACCATTGTCGAAGCCTGCCAGGCGGCAGTAGATTTCGCGGTGCGTGATAAAAAAAGGAGCCCCTTATGAAAGGGGCTCCGCGGGCGGTGGAGTCGGACTAAGGGACAGCCGGAGTTTGCCAAACTCTCCCCTGGAAGCTTGACACTCCGGCGGTCGGATCATCCGCAACATAGACATTTCCGGACGGATCGCGCCCTAGCCCGCTAATATTTTTGTAGGACACCGTGGCCCCATCGTAAGAGCCGCCCGACGTGTACGTATCAAGAACGTTCGAGCCGATTGTGTATCGATAGGTCACTGATGAATTTGCTGCAAAGAGAGCTCCGACTCCGTCTGAAATCAACGCGGTTGGGGAAACGATTTTGATTCCAAGTGAAGCGGCCTTGCAGCCTCCCGTGCATGCCGTCGAGGTGGCGCCCAGGATGCGAGTAACCGTGTTCGTCTCGGCGAGGTAGAGGTCGTTTCCTATGAATGCCAGATTCAGGACACGCCTTCCATCCGACGAGCCGCCCACTGCCTCCACTTTCTGAGTGCTGCCAGCAGGAGTGGTGATACGAGAGATGTTGCCGTTCTTCAAGAAACTCACATAGAGCTTCCCATCCGCGCCCAAGCTGGCGGCAGATGGCCGATTGCCGCCCAGTCCCGCATTTGGAGCCAATAACACCGGACTGCCGACGGTTTCGGTTACAGGATCGAATGTAAGGCGCCACACCCCACGACTATTGGAAGCGTTGTCCGGAACATAAATGAAGTTCGTGGCCGCATCGAAGCTGGGCTGCCCTGGCGAGACTGCGGACACGTTACAGGTCGACAGGTTGACTGTATAGAGTGTGCCCTGCTGGCCTGGAAGCATGGGATCCAAACGGCAAAAACCATTCGTGTGATCCGCTACCCAGACATGTCCCTGAGTCGGAACACCACTCGCATCCGGCAGGAACAATACTCCGTTCGGAGCGGTCATCTGGGTCCCATATTGAGTGCTCAGGGCGAGTCCTGCTGGAGGTGGTGGTGTACTGCCAGCGATATCCGGCGCGGAGCCTGCTGCGATGCTCCACAGCCGGCCTTGCCCCGGAGTAGCACCCGCGCTTGGGTCATCGCCCACCATCAGATTGCCGGATGGATCCAGTCCAATGCTGCTTACGTTGTCGTATGCCGTCGTGGTTCCACTCAAGTTCCCATGCATGGAATAGGTATCAAGCGTTCCCTGGCCAAGCGTGAAGCGATAGACGTTCAAAAGATCCGCGAAATACAGGATCCCGTTTGTTGTGTCAATGGCAAGTCCCATGGGATCGGCAATGCTGACCCCTATGGCGGCGGCTTTGCAGTTGCCGGAGCACAGGGTGGAGGTGGCTTCAGCAATCCGAGTGATCCCCGTCTTCTCGGTAAGGTAAAGGTCCGGCCCTAACAATCCGATGCTGACCACCCGCCTTGCATCGCTGGAGGCGCCGACGTTCTCCAGCGTTTGGACACTGCTTTCGGGATTCACGATGCGAGCTATGTTTCCATTCTTCAGATTGCTCACGTACAGCTTGCCATCGTTTGCCAGCGCGACGGATGCGGGCCGCAGAATTCCCAGGTTGAGGTTGGGACCCAGCAGGACATCGGTAGTCACGGTTTCAGTCGTTGGGTCGAAGCGAAGGCGCCAAACACCTTGGCTCTTTGAAGAATTGTCAGGTACGTAGACGAGGTTGTTTGCCGCATCAAAAGCTGCCTGCCCCGGGGAAAGCGCCTTGATGTTGCACGTGGCCGGATTGATAGCCACGGGGGTGGGACTCCCCTGGGCGGTTGCGTCCAGCCGGCAAAACCCCAGGGTGTGGTCCGAGATCCAAAGATGTCCGCCGAGGGCACCCGGTAAGTACAGGGTGCCAGACGGGCTGGTGATTCCACTCGCGCTAAGAGTTCCGTCACTGGCAAACGCAGGCGGTATCAGGCCAAGGATTAAGGTGAGGAAAAATGGGACAAGCAACAAGGCAATCAGCCGATAAGCGCTGCCTCGGGTTAGTAAGCGATTCAAAGCAATAGAGTAAATATCAATTTTCAGCACAGTACCCCTCCAGGTTTCATTCGCAGGATTTATGAGAGGCCTTAGGCGAGCTTTGCTTGACGAACGCTGGCCTCTTCTAAATGGTTGGACAGGCCCCACCGGGTTATGGAACAGTGACTCTGAATTTCTTCTGTAGCCTTCCAAAAGGCGTCTCATTCCTCACGACGAAACGGAAGGGCATCATGGAGTTCACGGATGAGCGCGGATCTCGGCGGGCCAGCCGTTCCAGGCGCCATCGGTCAGTCCGGTGTGTGACATTGAGCAACTGCTCGGGGAATGCAAGTGGAAAGGCTGATCCGCTCTAGAACTTGTAGTCCAGCCAAAGTGAACCGTAGTTCACGGTGCGCGCGGGACCAGTTTGCTGCAGAAAAGATCCGGATGCGAAGTGAGTGTAGATCAACACAGCTGTTAGATGGCGCTGAATACGCCATTCGGCGATCAGGGATGGTTGGCTTCCTATGTATCGCGCCCTACTTGCTTTTCCGCTGCGAAAGAAAAATCCTCCTACGTTGTAAAGGCCGTCGCGCGCACTTTCCCGCCAAAAGAAATCCCAATCCGCGGTGATCGTTACGCGAGCAGATGGATATAGAACAACCGTGGGATTCAGTTCGATGGAATTGACGTGACCATTCAAATCCACGAGTTGATGGTACAGCCCCCTCGGAAACAGGGGATTGAACGTCTGTAAGTTTCTGTCATGAGGATCTCCATCGCCGCTCTCCACGTTCACCTCCATGGCGACGCGTGGTTTCAGGGGGATGGAAGGGGTGCTGTGCCCGATTTCGGATGCAAAGGCCCAAGCCCGAATGCCACCTGCGGAAAAGGTGCCCCACTGGTAGGTAGCCTCAACGTCTTCGTCCCAGGAGTGGCGGCGGCCCCAGAACCTTGCGCCGATCGAATGCCGCTGTTCTCGACCTCTGCCTTGTTCAAAGTGGGCCTGTTTACGGTCCAGTCCCAAATAGTACAGATCTAGATTTGTACCACTCACCTTTGGAATCGATGCTGTCGCGTACGCACCCCACAGCGTCTGCCCATGATCTGGCGCGTCATCAAAAAACCCGAACTTTGTCTGGACCGGCCTGGTGGCGAGCAGGCTCAGGGTCCACTTGGGCAAGGAAAAGATCAGGCGAAAGCCGTCGAAACTCTGGCGCACGTTTGGCCCTTCGCGCGCCGAGATATATCTTCTGGCCCCAAATGCCAATTCCTGCCGTCCTGTCCGCAACGTAATGTGTCTTTTCTCAGCGGACAACAGAGTTAAGTCCAGAAAGCCCTGATTGAAGTCGAGTTTGTCCTCGTCGATCGGACGCGCCCCGCCCTCACGGTTGTTCTCCAAGCCACTTTTGAGTTGAGTGAAGATACGCCAACGCTCTCCGAGATGAATATCTGCGTGCAGCATGTAGCGTTGCAGAGCGTATGGCGATCCCTGCGGTTGTTGTCCCCATCGCGGGTTACTGAAATACTCAACGTTCTCACGCACCTCCCCACCGAATGAGGCGAACCATCCCGGGCTTTGTCCGAGGCGGACGTATTTCACGACATCCAACGCCTCGGTACGGCAATTTGCATTACTTAGATACTGATAATCTTCGTCCGCTCGAAGGTATTTATACGGCGGAGGGGGCGGACACACATGCGGCACAGCTGGTATGGCCTGCGAATTGGCTGATCCGACAAGTAACATTTCGCCGAATGCGATAACAAAGAGGAGACGTTCGAAGGCTCCCCAGATAACCTGCAACACCTCTCGGGTTAGCGGCGATGCCGAACTCATAATGGGTGACTGGAGGCTATGCAACCCAGCTTTGATCCGACAGCATATCTGCATTCCTGAGGTTAAATAAGGAAATTCGCGATGTTCGCTGCCGAGATGCGCGGACGCCTTCTATGCATCGAAGACGTCCGCCCGCAACTGCCGCCTATTCATACCGCATGGTTTGCGGCACTTCGGTGTACACACCGAATTAGCAAGACAGCAGAGTGTTAAGAGGCGAAGCAGGCGAAAGCGTGACGAAGTGGCTTGTTCCCGCATTACCTCATCCCTAACAGCGAGTTTGACCCAAGAACCGGGTCACGGATTCTGACTGCCAAGCCTGTGACCCACCTCGCCCGAGAAACACGCTTATCAAAACAAGCAACGTCAGACGGATCTCGTCCGCATTCGTAGCAGGACCAACGTCGTTCTGTTCAACCACAAGTCGCTGCGGCGATCATGCCGCACCAAGCCAAGGAGAAATCCATGAAATTCTCAAGCAATACTGCACTGGCAACAACCGTCTTGGCCGCCGTACTCGCATTCGTACCTGGGGCGGAGGCCAAGTCCGCAGCCTGTTCTAACGCGACCCTTAGAGGTCACTATTCCGCTCTGCTGACGGGATCGGTAAACGGACTCCCATTCGCAGCACTGGACCTGGTTGTTTCTGACGGGAACGGCAACATCTCCGGCACCGGCACCGTAGTCGTCAACGGCACCCCGATGCCGACGAGTTTCACTGCGATCTACACGGTGAATTCGAACTGCTCAGGTTCGTTTGTGTCCGATACAGGCACAACCGAGGACATCACAGTCTCGTTGGACGGGAGCGAAGTGCAAATTATTCTGACCAGCACCCCGCTTGGCTCGGCAACGGTGACCGGAACCGCGAAAAACCTGGCTGACAATTAGAACTGAGCAAGGCAATTCTGCTGGAGCAGCGCCGCTGCTCCAGCCCCTTTTTACAAGACCTAGGCTGCAGATCCAATCGGCAGAAGGCCAACGCGTTTGACGAGTAGATCGAAGCGAGGATCTATTCTTAATGCATCGAATCGGGGGTCAGCCCGTAAAAAGATCAACCATCCGGAACGCTCCTCGAAGCTTCTTTCCAGCTCACAAAACGCGGCATCCCGGTCTCCCAGACCCATTTGTATAAATGCAGAGCACAGCGACGGCACATAACCGTGCGGCACACGATGCTTCAGGCAGGCCAGCAACTCCTCGGCCCGCCTGGACATTCCTGCTATCGCATAAGCGTGACCGAGGGCAGCAATCATCATCGGGTTACTTCCCGATTTCTCGAGGCCCCGTTCCAGCACGGCTGCTGCCTCTTTCGTATCGCCCTTTTGAAGTTGGGATATGCCAAGAAACTTTATCGCGGGCCAGAAGTGTTCATCCATTTCCAGGGTTTTCTGGCACTGCTCTATCGCCCTGTCATATTGGCGTGCGAAGCAAAACATGCCGCCCAGCACGGCATTAATCGTGAGAGAAAGAGGATCAAATTCCTGGGCGCGCTGCAGCGACTTGATCGCCTCGTCGAAATTTCCCATTGCCGCCCAACATTCCCCGCTCCATTGGAGTGCGGACCCGCAGCCTGGGTTCAATTCAAGGGCGCGCCGAAATGAACTCAATGCCTGCTGAAAGTCCCACTTGAACCGCATAGCAATCATTCCAAGCGACGCGTGGGCTTCGGCAAGACTGTCATCAATTTCTAGCGCCCGAGTCACCGCCGCATGTGCCTTGGGCATAACTTCTTTCGGAGGGAACGATGATATGAGAAAAAATCCCAAGGTCGCGTAGGCATCCGCCAGCCCGACGTATGCTTGTGCGAACGTGGCATCGCTGTCGATGGCTTGATTAAAGTACTCAATGCTCCTGCGAATGTCGGGCTCCATTTTTTTGTTCCAGTGAAAGCGCCCTCGCAGGAAGGACTGGTAAGCTTGCGTGCTCTTTGTAGGCCGTTTAGCTAATTTTTTCTTTTCGTCTCCGCTAAGCTGTAAGCGCAATTTGACCGAGATTTCCTGCGCTATATCGTCCTGGACGGCGAGAATGTCCTCCAGGGTGCGCTTGTAGTGTTCTCCCCAAAGCTGCCAGCCAGTATTCACGTCCACCAGTTCGGTTGCGATGTTCAGCGAATTTCCCCTTTGAACCACTCGACCCGTGAGCACCGTTCCGACATTTAACTGGCGCCCCACATTTTGAGGATCGTTGTCGGCAGCCTTGTAGCGAAAAGCAGTGCTGCGGGCAATGACTCGAAGATCGGGAATACGCGAAAGCGTGTTGATGATGGTTTCCGTAATTCCATCGCTAAGATATTCCGCGTCTGGAGCTCCGGAGACGTTCGTGAAAGGCAGCACGGCCAGCGATTTGAAAGCCTTGGCTTGCCGAGGGCGTGGCGCGACCGTTTTGCTCGACAGTGCGGCAGCGATTTCGGCGGCGCAACTGAAGCGCCGGGATGGGTCCCGCTCCAGGCATCGCAGAATGACTGATTCCCAAGTTCGGCTGAGTTCGGGAGCATACACGCGCGGCGACAAGAGAGGATCATTGATGCGGCGCGCTACCATCATGATCGGCGTGTCATTCTCGAATGGAATCGTGCCCGTCACCATCTGATACATGATCAGGCCAAACGAATAGACGTCTGATGCCGGCGTAAGTTCCCGATCCGATTTGATTTGTTCCGGAGACATGTAGGCAGGGGTGCCGACCAGCTGATCCATACTGATCGGGGTCAACGTCTGTTGGGCGGGGTCGGGATTCAAGCCGAGGGCCAATCCGAAATCGGTGACAACAACCCTTACCCCGCCGCTTTCCCGTGACGGCACCAGGAAAACGTTGCCGGGTTTGAGATCCCGGTGGAGGATTTCCCGTTCATGGGCGGCCTGCAATGCCGACGCCATCTGAAGCACGATGGGCAGCGCCTCGTCCGTACTCATTTTGCCGGCTCGTTTGAGCCGGTCGGCGAGAGTCTCGCCCTTCAGCAACTCCATGCTCACGAAAAGCACAGTGGAGCCCGCATCATCGCTGCTCTCTGTTCCTCGATTCGGATGGCGGAAGAGATCGAAAATGCGGCACACATTCGGATGCGTGACTTGCTTCGCCAAGCGAATCTCCCGCTTGAATCTTTTTGGCGCTTCGGCTTGCCGGAACAAAACTTCTTGCCGGATCAGCTTGATGGCGACGCGCTCATGGAGTTCGAGGTCTTCTGCTTCGTAGACCTCACCCATTCCGCCCTCTGCCAGAAAACTTATGACTTTGAATCGTGCAGCGAGAATGTCTCCAATCTCACACGTGTGAGACTTGAAAAGTTTGGGGAGGATTGGTCCGGTCTCCAGAAACTCGTCGCGTTTGCGATCTTCTTCCGAATCGAGAAGCCTGGCTACTTCACGACGCACGACTTCATCATCAGGACATTCTCGCAGGAGAAATGCGTGCTGATTTTCGGGAGCCTGCTCGGCGGCCAATGGGAACAGGCTCTTTATTCGTTCCCATTGCTCAGGAGTGAGGGGCATGTCCTTTATTCAAATCTCCGTAAAGCCACGCTCGCGCGATTGTCCAATCGCGCTTTACTGTTTTCGATGAAACTCCCAGTACCGCCGCAGTTTCGTCCACCGTCAAACCGCCAAATATCCGAAGCTCGACAATGCGGCTCTGACGAGCATCCAGTTGTGCGAGTTGGCGAAGCGATTCATCGAGCGCAAGCAGGTCATCGGATCGCTCTTGAGAGAACAGCTGAAGATCATCCAAAGACAACTTGTGCTGATGCACACCTCCGCGCTTAATGCGGCAGTGGTGCCGGGCATGATCCGTCAAGATCGTTCTCATGACGTGCGCGGCAACTCCAAAAAAATGCGCCTTGTTTTGCCAGTTTGCCTGTTGACGATTCACCAGGCGAAGATATGCTTCATGAACCAGCGCAGTCGGCTGAAGTGTGTGATCCTTTCGTTCGTCGCGCATGTAGTGCGCCGCCAAACGATGCAGCTCTCCATAAACAAGAGGCACAAGCTTTTGCATGGCGTCCTGATTGCCAGTAGCCATCTGCTGCAATAAGAGGCTGATTTGACCGCTTGACACCGGCATGGCGCTCACCCCAACTTAGCGCACGTTTCCAGAAGATGGTCTGATTGTACTCCCTGATAGTCACTGTTCTTGCGACTTTTTCTTTGCATCACAAAACAGTCTGATCTCCGGTTAGTACAACAGGTGACCCTTTTCATCAGCAAACGACGCTTACCTCACAGGAGCTTACCTTGCCCGCGACCATTTTCTCCGTCGCTGTCGCTTATGTTGCCATTGAGGCGTTCCTCGGTATTGCAATGGTCATAAAGTATGTGCGTGAGTCGCGAAGAGAGCGGAGCTTCGAGCGTCTCCGCCGCGCGCCGTTGTGTCTCGTTCAGACGAGACGCAACTCTCCGCTGCCTGTGTCCAGTCAGCGCCATCGGTCAGACCAAGCCTGAGGACACATTCCGCCCAAACCAGGCACAACTCACAATGACATTCATCATGACAAGGTGAAGGTCTCCTTCAAACCGTTGACTGCGCCAGCATAAACTCACGATTTACCTGCACAGGACGTTTCTTCTCGACTAAGAATCCTTCGCGTTACTGACCCTGTTCGAGACCAATTCTCGCTTCGCAGATTGAAGGCACTTTGAAGAGCCACTTCCAGGGTGTCCGCCTCGAATCTCACAACGAAGTAAGGAGTAGTAGTTATGAATCGAAAAGTGTACTGGCCATTTGCACGCGCTTGCAGTGCGATCTTTGTCGTATGCCTGATGGGCATCGGCACCATATCCGTTTCTGGACCACTTGTTGACGTGAAGGCACAATCCACTTTAGGCGGACCGCTCCCGAACATGACGGTGGCCGAGACAGCGCTCTTCACCAGCGGTCAAAGAAACTTTTTCAAACTCTGGGACCCTCTTCACGGACTCGGCCCAGTGTTTACCAACACGGCCTGCACAAACTGTCATTCCCAACCAGTTCCGGGCGGCAACTCGCCGCAGAAAATAACGCTCTTTGGGACCACTAACCTCGACGGTTCTTTCAATCCACTTACCAATGAGGGCGGACCTTTGCTTCAGCCCATAAGCGTTTCCAGGTTTCTCCCGGCCTGCACCCTGGTTGGTGAAAGCATCCCGGCCGATGCGACGATCGTCGGACAGCGCCTTTCTCCCCCCACTTTTGGTGCCGGCCTGATCAACTCGATTGACCAAAACTCGATCCTGGCGAACGCAATCGACAAGGGCATGGGGATTCACGGAACAGCAGGCTTGGTCCTCGACGAAAATGGGCAAAGCAAGGTGGGAAGGTTCGGCAGGAAAGCACAATTTGCCGATCTCCTTCAGTTCACGTCGGAGGCGCTTACCCATGACCTCGGCGTCACCTCTCCCCTTATCGCCACCGAAGATCTTCCTCAAGGTCAACCGATCCCGCCTGCGTGCGCGACTGCCGCTGAACCCAATGACGCCGCGGGGAAGCAATTGGTCGCGATCTTCCACTTTGTGGAATACCTGGCTCCCAGCAATCCTGGAAGCCCAAACGTCAATGGGCAGGCGCTCTTTAATTCCATCGGATGCGCATTGTGCCATTTGCCGAGTTACACCACAGCACCGTCGGTCAGCGTCGCACTCGACCTGAATGGGAAAACTCTGGCCAGCAAGGCGCTAAGCAATCAGCCGGTGAATCTATATTCTGACCTGCTATTGCATGACATGGGTCCCGGACTGGCCGACAACATTGTGCAAGGAGCTGCAACGGGAAGCCAATGGCGGACGACGCCGCTTTGGGGCTTGTCGTTGCGCACACAATATCTGCATGATGGTCGTACGAACAATCTGACCACAGCGATCAACGATCACGGCGGGGAAGCGCAACAAGTCATTCAGACATTCAACGCGCTACCCGCCTCCGATCAGACGGATGTGTTGAGCTTCATCTCGTCACTGTGATTGTTCTGATTGACGGGCATGCTCATGACGTCAGATGCCGGCTGCAGCAAGATTCCCAGACCTTGCTGCAGTCTCTGGCAAGGTCGCTCGCACGATCTCTGCTGGTTTCGGTTCGCTATCAAGCGGCAAACCCCGAGGCAGAAGCGCGCGTGTTTCCAGCCCCCGAATTCCAGAGTTCTTTCTCTCAAGAACCCCTTGAAATCTGCTTCCCCATTCCGGATCAATGAAGGTGTCAGGCTGCTGTTCCAATCATCTCTAATCCGATTCTTGACAGTAATAGCTGGAAGCGAGGATTGGAACGAAGAGGGTTCCATCGTGGGTCAACACCTGCGAACACCAGCCAACTGGAGCGCTGGTCAAAGGCGTTCTCCAACTCGGCGATGGCAAGATCCTCATCGCCCATCCCCAAAGCGACCAATGCCGGATATAAGGGCGCGATGTACCGCTCCGCCGACAACTGTCGCAGTTCCGCCATAATCAGCTGCGCATCTTCGTTTCTGCCCGACAGTCCATAAGCATGCCCCAGCGCAGCCAGCATGACTGGACGAAAGTTCGTCGCTTGTACTCCGCGCTGCAGGGTCTCAATTCCCTCGCCATACTGCCCTAATTGCTCTTGCGACAGCCCGCGAAACAAAAGCCCCGGCCAATAGTCCTCTTCCAGTTCGAGTGCCTTGTCCGCCTGCTCAATCGCGAGGTCATACTGCCGTGCGAAATAGTGCACGCATGCGAGTACCGCATAGATTATTGGGGCCAAGGGGTCCAGTTCCTGTGCTCGCTTCAACTCTTCGATGCTTTCTGCGCGTCGCCCCATTGCTGCAAGGCATTCGCCATACCAGTGATGCGCCGCCGGATATCCCGGGTTTATCTCGATTGCACGCTGCAGTTCCTGGGCTGCCGCTGGCAAATCCCACACATAGCGCAAAGTAATCATTCCCATGGAAGCGTGTGCTTCCGCCAAGCTGTCATCCAACTGCAATGCTTTGCCTGCCGCCGCACGGGCTTTAGGCATATAATCCCCTGGCGGTCCGCCAAAGAGGAACGACAGTGTTGCATAGCAGTCCGCTAGGCCGGCATAGGCGAGCGCGTAACCGGGGTCTACCTCGACAGCCTGATTGAAGTAGCTGATCGCGGTTCGGATTTGATTCTCACTGCGCTTGTTCCAGCAGTAGCGACCCTTCAGGTACAGCTTGTAAGCCTCGGCACTGGAAGTATGCCGCTTGCCAAACTGCTTCTTCTCCTCCCCGCTTAACTTGAGCTTCAGTTTGTTCGAGATCTCGCAGGCGATATTCTCTTGAAGGGCAAAAACGTCGCTCAGCTTGCGATGATACTGTTCACCCCACAGTTGCCAACCATTGGTGACATCCACCAACTCGGTGTCGATCGTGATGGTGTCACCATGGTGGACGATGCGCCCGGTCAGCACTGAGTCGACTCCGAGTTGCCGACCGATCGAACGCGGATCTGCGTCCGCGCTTCGCACCTGGAACACCGTGCTTCGCGCCATGACGCGCAGCTTGGGAAGCCGCGAGAGCATGTTGATGATGCTCTCGGTAATTCCATCACAGAGGTAATCCGTGCCGGGATCCCCGCCGCCGTTGCTGAAGGGCAGGATCGCCAACGTCTGGAATCGCTTCCGGGGCTGTCGTGGATTCACGCTCAACGAGGCTCCGCCACACAGTGCATTCCTTACCTCCATCGCCGACTGGTATCGGTGCTTGGGGTCGCGCTGAAGACACCGTAAGATCATGGCCTCCCACAGAGGACTTAGCTCCCGAGCGACTGAGCGGGGCGAAGGCGCATCGGCATTCAGGCGGCGGAGCGCCGACAACATGGGTGTCTCCTCTTCAAATGGACGCACTCCAGTGACTATTTCATATAGCATAAGTCCAAGCGCGTAGATATCCGAAGCGGGTGTCAACTCTCGGCCGGCAATCTGCTCTGGTGACATATAAGTGGGGGTACCGATAACTCCGTCGGTAGTATCGTGGCCTGCAAGCGCCCCCAACTCGGCGTTCGTGCCCAATGCAAGACCGAAGTCGGTTATGACCGCACGCAGCTTTCCCGGTTCCCGGCTGGGAACCAGAAATACATTGCTAGGCTTAAGATCCCGATGCAGTATCTGCGCTTCGTGTGCAGCTTCGAGCGCGGAGAGCATCTGGGTGACCAGGGGCAATGCCTCCTCGGTACTCATGCGTCCAGCACGGCGGAGCCGCTCTGACAGTGTCTCGCCACGAAGTAGTTCCATGCTCACAAAGATTAAATCTGCATCCACGTTCAGGGTGTGCGAGGCGGGCTGCTGGTGGCGGAACAAATCGAAGATACGACACACGTTTGGGTGGGTGACTTGCTTGGCCAGCTGTATCTCGTGCTTGAATCTCTGGAGGAAATGCGCATCCAGGAGAGCCAACTCAGGGCGAACCATCTTGAGCGCAATATGATCATGCAATTCCAAGTCCTCTGCTTCGTAAACCTCACCCATGCCTCCGCGCGCAAGAAACTGGAGGATTCTGAAGCGAGCGGCCAAAATATCGCCGGGGGCGCAGCGTGGAGCCTGCGAGGACGTCAGCGTGCAGGAGCGAGTCTCAATCCCGGAATTGGAAAGAAACCCGCCTCGTGCCGCTTCGCAAGACAACAGTCTCTCTGCCTCGAGGCGAATGTCTTCTTCTGGACACGCTTTGGCCAGGAATGAGAGCCAGCTGTCGGGATCGTGCTCCAGAGCGGCTTCAAACAATGACTTGACCTTCTCCCATTTGTCTGGCGGCATCCTCATGGTAGTTTGTGAGATCTCCGAAGAGCCACGCTCTAGCCACATTCCAGTCGCGCCTGACCGTGCGCGGTGAAATTGTCATGATTTCAGCAATCTCCTCGACCGATAACCCTGCAAAAAACTTCAACTCGACAATCCGACTTTGACGGGGATCGACGCTGGCGAGCCGGTCCAGCGCATGGTTCAGAGCCATCACATTAACTGATACCGGTTCGCAGCTTAGAGATACTTGGTCGAGGGAAGACCTCCTGTGATGGCCCCCCCGTTTCACCCGCATTCGGTTGCGTGCATGGTCCGTCAAAACTAACCTCATCGCCCGTGCGGCAATGGCATAGAAGTGGGTTCGATTTTGCCAATTTGGCTGCTGACCCCGCAGGAGCTTCAGATAGGCTTCATGTACGAGTGCAGTGGCCTGCAGGGTGTGATCCGTCCGTTCTCTCCTCATGTACGCGGCAGCGAGATGGCGAAGTTCGCCGTACACCAACGGCATCAGTTTGGTTTCCGCACCGCGATTCCCGTGTGCCAGTTCCCGCAATAATGAAGTAACCTCGCCAGGGTCTTCCATCCGCAACCCCCGTGACTCGCGCTGAGGGCTTTCCCGTCAACAATGCAATGCCCGGTTCTGGGAGTGAACCAAGAGAGTACCTGCACTCGATGCTTCTCGTGCGCAGTTCGCGCGTCGGCTCACTGCTCCTCTGCGAGACAACTTGAATCTACCTCTCTTCTTGTCTCGCGATGGCTGCAAAACACCGGGTTCCAGAAAGAAGAGTTCATGGGGTTTTCCCGAATCCGGAAAGCATGCCACTCCCGTGGGTGTTCCGCGCGCAAGCACAAAGTCAGCACAAGTTTCCGGGCCTGGCCGCCAACCGCTCGATTTGTCGCATGTGTAGTTAGAGGAAAAGAGAGGGACACGAGCCAAGGAGGTGCATCATGCAGCAGTTCGTGAAATTTCTCGTCGGGTTTTTCATGTTGGCTCTGCCAAGCGGATGGGCACTTAGTCCCAACGCGTGCCCTGATTGGCAAGCGGAAACGGTTACCAGCAACAGTTCAACCTGGCCTCCGACTTGCCCCGTCGATCTGTTTCCGGACAAGGGAAGCTCGTACGGGCTCAACTGGCTGGGTTCGTTCGAGCACGCACCAAATAGACCCGACCACTTAATGTCAGCAACGATCTTCGACGCTGATCGTCTGATCGTGGCCAGCGCCAATCGCATGATCGTCATCGGGCGGACTCCCGTCAACATGGTTTTGCCGCAACTCGCCGAAATCAAGACTGATACCAAGCTCCTATCAAACCTGGACGGCGCAACGGGATCCCATTATTTCCACAAGTTCTACAACTCGGCAGTGTACGGGAATTACGTGTACGCGACCACACGCTATGACCCGATTTATGCGTTTCAGGTGACCGGCACCGGCACCGGCACAGCTATCCAAAAGAAATGGATGGCGCCGAAATCACGTATATTCACAGAGAATGTCCAAGTAGTGAATGGCAAGCTTTTCGTCGTCCATCACGCGGATGGCCTTGAGGTTCTGAGCCTCGCGAACCCTTCCAGTCCAACTACGATAGCATCCCTCGGGCTCACAGACAGTTGGGGTCTCGCTGTCCGACGTGACGGCAACATCCTAGTCGCTGATGGCGCCGCAGGTGTGCAGTGGGTTCAATACGACAATACAACCAACACTCTGACTCGAATGGGAGGCGAGACGGTAGGCACCAGCCCCGGAGTGGTGTTTGATGTCGCTTTCGTCGGTATCAATACCGCGCTCGCCGCAGTCAGCGGCGGTGGACTCGGTATCTACTACTTCAACCCCACGGACCCCGATCCCAACCATCGACTGGTTCGGACTGGGACACTCTCTTTGCCAGGATCATGTGTAGACGTGGAGCCCATGGGGGCCAACTTGGCGGCTGTGGCCTGCAGGTCATGGGTGCACGTTGTTAGCCTCAACTCCAGTACAGGATCAGCGACAGTCATTGCTTCATCGAAAAGGCAGCGGCGCCTCGGGAAACCGCCGTGGCCGGATATCGCCTCGACGAACCTTGCTTCCCACGTGACGGTTACCGGAGACAAGATTTACGTCACGGCATGGGACCATGTCGATATGTACCAACTGGTTTCCAATGTGAACATACCGGACATCCGCCTGAGCGGCCATCGAGTCCATTTTGGTAGCACGGCAGGCTCTGCCACAGTCAGCGTAGCCAATGGCGGAAGCGCTACGCTCACGATTACCGCAGTAAACCAATCGATCAGTCCACACGTGTTCTGCAGCTTGGACTCAATGACCATCGCTCCTGGAGCGATGGCTACTCTGACCGTTAGCTACGACGGCCTGGCCTCGATTCAGGACGATCTCGGCTGCTCCATAGAATCGAACGATGTGGACGACGGAGCGGGAGCAAAATCCAGTTTGTCCATGCCTATCTATGCCGCAATGCCTACATTCGTCGATCCCGACGGATCACCGCCCGAGTTTAGGGGCAACACACTGCTTCGTGATTACAGCACAAACACAGTTACAACCTCCTCGTTTGATTTGGCTACTTACCTTGACCCGAGGCAAACCGGCGATCAGGTCGTCCATTTTGCGATATGGGGGTCGTGGTGACCCGCCTGCTTGCCCGCGGTCGCGGGCATGGTTCAGGATGTGGCCGCCCAAGTCCCAAGTAATGTAGCGTTCCTGCTCGTTGATCAGGACGAACCGCAGTCCGTAGTCCGGCACGTTCTTGAGAAAGTTCATCTGCCGGTACAAGTGTTGCTCGACAACTGCGAGTCCGGTCAGAGCTGTCAACAAGTCGGCAGCAAACTCTATCAACAACCCGATAGCATGCGGGCGTATGTATGGTTCCCTTTTTCGCGTTCGTACGTGATCAAGGTGCTTGGACAGGCACCCCCGAGCACGAGCCTGCAGGTTACGGCCATTCTTACCGGCTACGACCCTGCCGTGGTGCTCTGCAAGATCGAAGAGGCGCTCGGCAACTGACGGTCACCGTTGATGTCGCAATCCCGGCGGGAGGGATTCCCTCCCGCCAAGTTCCCTTTCTTGAGATGAATGATCAGGCCCGGGCACCTCACGCCGCGACCGGTGTGCCTTTCGCGCGAAACACCACGCAACGATGGACAATTTCAGGAGATCAGTCGGTGAGGATTGGGGTGGGAGATGGGAATCGAACCCACAACGTCCGGAGCCACAGTCCGGTGCTCTGCCAGTTGAGCTACTCCCACCAGGTTCCAGTCATTATATCAGGCAAATTCTTGGACAGACGGAAGGCGGCGCTTGCCTTCGCATAGAAGTTGCGATCAGATCAAGGAATTACAAGTGTTAGACGCGACCGACACCCACGTACTCAAATCCCAGCGCTCTGAGGCGGACCGAATCGAGCAGATTTTTTGTGTCCACGATGAGTGGCCGCTTCAAGAGGTGCTTGATGCGCGCGAAATCCAGGGTACGGAACTCGGGCCAACCCGTGCCCACGACTAGCGCGTCGACTCCCTCTGCCGCCGCGTACGCGGTTTCGCAATAGCAGACCGTGCCGTTCAGTTCCATGCGGGCTTCGGGAATGGCCACTGGATCATAGGCGCGAACTCGCGCGCCTTTCGCAATCAGGCTCTGGGCCAGGCGCAGCGACGCTGAGCCAGCCACGGAATTCGTATTCGGCTTGAAGGCAAGGCCGAGAATTCCGACGTCGCGATTCTGCACCGAGTCGATGATGGCCGAAATCTTGTCAATCACATTCTCGGGCAAATTCTGGTTCACTTCTCGCGCCGCGCTCAGCACCTTGAGTGCAACCCCGTTCGCGCGCGCCAGTTCGGCCAAAGACTCCATGTCGGACTCTGCGAACAGGCCGCCCATGCCGGCTCCGGGTTGCAGGCACCGGGGGGCAATTTTCTTGTCCAGGCCCAGCGCGAGCGCCAGGTTTACAGCGTCGGCGTTCACTCGCTCGCACAGTGTTGCCAGCTCGTTGATGAACGAAATCTTGGTGGCAAGAAACGCTGTGGCCGACTCGCGCACCAGTTCGGCAGTCTCGTGATTCGTGACAATGACCGGCACGCCGCGCATCACCAGGGGATGAAAGATCTGTTTCAACGCCAGCACGGCTTCGTTGGAAGCGGTGCCTAGAATGATGCGGTCCGGCCAATTGAAATCCTCCACGGCGCAGCCGGGAGTGAAAAACACGGGCTGCGAAACCAGCGTGGCGCGCAGATTCTCTTCTTTCAATCGTCTTTCGATTACGCGGGTGCTGCCCACTGGCACCGGAGTGACGATGGAAAGAATGGGCGGCTTGGTTGCCGAGCGTGCAATCCGGAGCGCGAGGTCTCCCAAGTGGGTCGGCACATCTTCGGCAAGAAAAATAACCTGCGCCTTCCGGGCAAAGGATTCGATGTCGGTGGAATAGAGCAGCCGTCCGGAACGAACGTTGCGCTTGATGACTTCGCTAAGGTTCTTTTCGTGGTAGGGAACATTGCCCTGCGCCATCTCGACCATGCGCGAACTATCGGGATGGCAACAAATGACAGGGGTCCCAAAATCGGCCAGACAAGCGGAAATGATGGTTCCCAGGTATCCTGATCCGTACACTCCGATCTGCATTGACCACCCCCGAGCTACCGGCACCTAGAGAGGCCGCCTGGGACGCGGCGTCTGGCTCCACAACTTTTATTCAACAGCCTGAAAACCGGGTTGGCAACACACGTCAGGGTGATGTACCTAGGGACCAACACTGACGGGTAAGTAATTGGTGGCCGGTTGGAAGGCCAGTTGCGCGCGCGTTAACGCCGGCTGGGCGAGACGAGGCTGCGGCCGAGGGGTACTCCGGCCAGGTCTACCCAGTGGTTGGGCTCCTGCTCGCGAACGAAGGTGAGTTCGCTCAGCATTATACGGCGGCTACCGCGAAACTCTGCCCAGCGGTCGCGGGCCGTCGCGTAAGCGGCAGCCGCCTCCTCTGGAGTGGACATTTTGGCCACCGTCATGTGTGGCATGTAGGGCCACTCCTCGGGAGCAGCCAGGACGCCGGTGTTCAGCTTGTCGTGGAGTTCGCGCATGCGGTACGCGGCGTGCGCGATCCGAATAAAAATCGTGGGGGTTACGGGAACAAAGGTCTCGACTTCCCCCAGGGTGATCTCAAAGGGCAGGGTCTGGCTGCAAACTTCCTCGAGAAACTCCAGCGCTGCTAACTCGCCGGTGGCGATACACCTTGGCGGAAGGATGGTCACATGCGACGCCCACATGGGGAATTCGGGGTCAAGCTCACGGCGCAGGTTTTCGACAAATTCCCCCACGGAATTCCTGACATAAGCCACTAGTGCGTAGCGAGGGGATGGCGGCATCGACTTCCGAATTATAAGCCCAGAACGCAACCAAGCACGACAGCCGCTTGAGTAACACTCAAACGGCCGCCACTGGGCTGAGGCCCAGCCTCTGATAATTTTAGTCCTGAAAATACTGGTCGGGGCGCGCGGATTTGAACCGCGGACCCCCTGCGCCCAAGGCAGGTGCGCTACCAGGCTGCGCTACGCCCCGACATTATTGCTCTACTGATTCTAAACCACTTCGCGAACTTGCGAAAACGAGAGCCCTTGCGAAAGCCTTCGTTTTGCTTTGTTTCTGTAGCAAACTGTGTCAAAACTGTGCCAAAACCCATCAGTTCACCCTCGCTGTGTCATAACTGATGGCTTGATCGATCTTCTGATCAAGGTTCTGCTCGTTCGCCTGCCGATTCAGCTTGACTAGAGCCTCGCGCTTCATCTGCAGCTTCATCTGCGAATACTTCTTGAAAACCTTTGCGTCTCCCTGCCGCAGCAACTGTGTGACCCACTCGTCGGCAACACCGCCGGCACTGAGCCGCGTCGCGTAAGTGGATCGCAAATCGTAGATGCGGAAATACGGGACCTTGGCGCGCCGCAAGGTGGCTTGCCAGACGGTCTTCAGAGTCTTCTGATGCCCGCTCGGGTTCTCGTCACTCGGAAACAGATATGGACTGCACGGAGACAGACGAAGCTGATCGCGAAACGCTTCCACAGCAATCGGCGTTAGCGGCACCTCTGCTATTCCGTTGGGTGTCTTGGAATCGGGAATCCAAACCACCGCGTTGTCGAGGTCCAGGTTTTGCTTTTTCATCGGCATCAATTCCTTGTACACGCGCAGCCCCGTCTCGGTGATGATCCGCACGATGTTGCGCAGGTATTCCGGAGCATGGATCTCGAGTTTTCGTTGTTCCGACCATGTCAGATAGTGTGGACGGAACAAACCTTTGACAGCGACCGGGAACTCCACCCCAGCACAGGGATTGGAGGGCAACAGTTTTTTCCGAACGGCGACGTTCAACATGCGCCGCAGCACCCGCAGCTCCTGGTGAACTGTCGCTGGTTTGAGTTCCCCGCGTTCAATGAAGCCGGCAGTCGTCTTGACGCGCACGCGGTCCCGAAGCCGTTTGCGCAAGTACAACTCGATTCCATCGGCCGTGAGGTCGGCCAGCTTGTAGCCCTGAAACGCAGCTCTCAGATGTTTGCTGGCTCTCATATTGGCATTGTGAGTCTTGTCAGCGCGAATGGGCGGCTTGGAATAGTTCTCCAGGAAAAAATCCACCCATGGTTCGAATCCCATTTGCTCGCCTTTGCGGACAATCTCGAGAACCCGATTGTCCCTGGCGTCGAGCCGTTCACGAAGTTTCTTGTTCGCTTCCTGCCAGTCTTGAGTGAAGGTTGATTCTCGAATGCGCTTCCCGGCTCGATCCAGGTAGCTCATCCAGAGGATGTTTGTATTGGGTCGCCGGTAGACGACACCATCGTGCTTTCTAGGTCTTGCCATCTCCCACCTCTTGTTTGAAGGTCGCGCGGAATGGCTCAAGATCCGATCGCAAGAAACGGATATTTCGACCCATCACGCGGAGGTGGGGAATCTGCTTTCGCTCCACCCAAAGATACACGGTCTGTATGCTTACGCCCAGATAGGTGGCCGCCTCTCGCACGGTGAGGGGGAGTTCCTCGCGGAAGAACGGCAATCCTGGCTCTGGGAGGCTTAATGGGGCACTCGGCTGGATTTGTTTGGAACTCATGGGGCTGTTCATAAGCGGGATTGTTCCTTGTGTCAAAACGAAGATTGGAAATGGAGACGAGGCTCCGTCGTGACCCGCGCACCTGCTTTCTGTGCCCAAATGGTGTGAGCAACATGATGCAGAATACTTGGGGTGACGCTTCTCTAAGCAGAGCAACAAGTTTGGCTGGGGGAACCTGGGCGGGGTTTTCTCGCGCGTCTCACTCTTCGTCGCTGAAGATTCGAACTTGTACGCAGCGGTTTTCGCGGAACCGATTCCGGTTTGCCTGAACCGCGAGACTCACGGCATGCGGTCCCGACGTGGAAACGGATCCGTTCAAATTCATCATCTACTCAGCCAAGGCGGGTGAACAGACGCCACAGATCAATCCAGGGGATGTTAAACAAACACGAGACGCGACGCGATGACCCACGAGATCCTTTGGTATGAGCGCCTGGAATTTTCACACGGCGACTTCCGGATGGAGCTCCGCAATCAGCTGGGCAATCCCGGTCACCCGGCCTATGATTTCTGCCTCTTGGGGATAGCGAAAAGAGCGGATTGGAACGGGCGATTGTGGGTACGGCACAACCAATAGGCGGCTTCCTTCATGGTCGCACCAGCTGCAAGCGTAGCGATCATCTCTGAGTTCAACGAAGTATACGGGACGGTCGTGTTCGCTCGGCCACTGGCCCTTGACGACTCTGTTTTGATGAGGGTCGATCTGGACAAATGCCCCGGGCCGGATCAGAGGATCCAGCGTGTGGTCCTCGGTTCCTACATACCCATAGAGAACATCACTTGCTCCGGCCTGCTGCGCAAGGAAAAGAGGCATTTCGCCCAGGCCCTGGAACATCCGGTGAACGAGGCTCGTCCGCTCCAGCAGAACCTTGTCCGGCAATTTCATGGACGGCGAGACGATCGGCGCTCGCGAAACAGCGCCTGCGCTTAGGTGGGTGTACGGCAGCGCAATCAACCCTCGCTCATGGTCCAGATCGCTGATGTTCAGCCCGAAGAGGGACAAAATTTCGGTGATGTCGCATCCGTAGATGAGGCTGAGGCTGTGAAACTTCGCCAGGCGGGGTTTGGATCTCCCGTTTTCAAGGTCACTTACCCAGTTGTGTGGGACAAGGTAAGCCGGATTCTTCTTTTCCTCTACGATTCGTCGGCTGAATCGCTCGACATCGCGAATGGACAAATGCCGCTGCTCGCGCTTGACGCGGAGACGTTTGCCAGCTTCGGTACTTGACGACTGGGCCAACATTGGGAACGGCTCAGGTTGGCGTTGCGGTATGGTAGGCGCAAATCAGACTCTTTGTCCACAGGGATTCCATTTTGTTCGCGAATCCGACAAACTTCGCGGAATATCTCGGATAGCTCTTCGAGCCGTCCGTCCGCCCACATACACCGAAGTGGTCGAAAGTCCGACCACGACCGCAGGCGTAACCAGTTATTCCCGATCCAAGAAAGGCGTTATTTCTGCACGGAAAATGAGTGTTTGCCCGAAATACCGGACAAGTTACAGATATTTGTGACAGTACCCACGACAATTATGTAAACCGGGAATCTCTGCGAGCAGTTTCAGAGCCGGCAAACAAATGTCGTTCGGGTCCTACTTGCTTCGATAGTACTCGGGCTTCGAATCGCCAGCCGAGGGGGCACTTCTCGCGAAGAAAGACGCAACGAGAGGTCCGGCAGTGCCTTCCCAGCCAAGAAGTAGGTCGAATGGTGAACTCGCGGGCCGCGTCAAGTCGATTCTGGCGAGCAAGAATCTCACCCTTTACCAGGTCTCTGAAAGCTCGGCTGAGCTTTTTGGCCGGTCGTCACCTCAATATCTTCCCCACAATCTCTACTACGATCTCCGCCACGGGAGTTTCAGCCCGAGTCTGTTTCAGGTGTTCGCCTTTAGCAGGATTTCTGGCTACAGGCTCGTGGACTGGCTGCGAGTCTTTGGGTTCGATGTCGAGGCAATTCCTCGTTTGCAGATCCAGCTTTCGTCAAACCGCACGGCCCTCGTGGGTGCATCGTCCGAGGATTCGCAAAGGTTCGTACCTTGGCTTCGGAATCTGACTGGCAGAGCCCCCTCCGAGGATGTGGTTCCGCTGTCACAGGTACTGGAATGGACAAAACCCCGCACGCTGGCCTCACTGGCAAATATTCGAGACAAAGGGTTCTTGTACGCGAAGATTGGATACCAAGACGCGTGGGGTTTTCCAGAACTGCTCCCCGGCAGCATCGTGCGCGTACGCCCGAGATCAATGGATGATCTCCTGCAACGGCCGAGAGGCGAACAATCCAAAGCCTTGATCCTGCTTGAGCACGCAAAGGGGCTCTGTTGCTGCCGCATCCGCATTGTCGGCGCCCAGCGGATAGCGATCGTCGCCACTCAGATGCCGTATGCACAGGTCGAGTTCAATGTCCCCCAAGAGGTACGAATCATTGGAACCGCAGATCTTGAGATCCGCAATCTGCTCCGGCCGGAACTGCCCGCGGTTCCAAGGGAATTCGCGAAGCGCTGGAGGCCAGAGGTATTGTCGCAAGCCCTGACCCAGCTTGGTCCACTCCTTCGCCGAGCCCGGCAGCGAATGGGGCTTTCGTTTCGAGAGGCGTCAGCCATCAGTCGCAAAATCGCCAATTTGCTAGATGACCCACGCTACTTCACGGCTTCCGGATCGTTGTCCGACTATGAAACTGGCGGCATTCCGCCGCGCCATCTCCACAAGGTAATTACATTCTGTGTGGTGTATTC
>DASRFR010000007.1:0-84850 GCA_035651455.1 Terriglobales bacterium | reverse complement strand
CCTTTTCGTCAATGCAGCCCAGAGCAAGCGCCTTCGTGTCATCGTGGAAGCCACGCGGGGCGCCGGCGTCTTGTCCGTGGGAGAAACCGAGGATTTTATCGATCAAGGCGGCATCGTCAAGTTTGTTGCAGACAACGGTCGCATTCAGTTTCAGATCAACCACAAGGCTGCAAGCGACGCCGGGCTGTACATCAGTTCGCGGCTCCTGGTTGTAGCCACACGGGTGATCGAATAGTGCAGCACGTATGTTTCATATGAGGCCATTTCGGGACTGGTCCATCCGCCACAAGCTTACCGGCTTGTTTCTCACCATGGCGTGTCTCACCGCCATCAGCGTAGGCCTGCCTCTTGGCGTGTTCGATTTCCTCGGGCTACGCCGCGCCATGGCCAGGGACTTGGCAACCCTGGCAGACGCGACCGCCCGGAACAGTACGGCGGCGCTTACCTTCGGCGACGTCAAATCCGCGCAGGACGTGTTGCAGGCGTTGCGCGCGGAACCCGGGGTGACCGCGGCCTGCATCTATGGAAGCGATGGCAAGCCGTTCGCCAGGTATGTGAGACAAGGAGAGCTCTCGAATTTCGCTCCTCCCCCGGCGCAAGGGCCGGTGACCCGCTTCGAGCCGACCCGGCTGATCTTATTCCGCTATATCGCTCTCGATGGCGAGACCGTCGGCACCATCTACCTGGAATCCGATCTGCAGAGGCTTGACGCCAGGCTGCGGGAGTACACATGGGCCTTCCTGGCCACGGTGTCACTGAGCCTGCTGCTCGCTCTCATCATCGCCGCGCGGCTGCAGCGTCCTATTTCGCAGCCCCTTGGGAACCTGGTTTCGACCGCGGGCGCGGTCTCCAGGGCCAACGATTATTCCATTCGCGCTGAGCTGACAAACCGCGACGAATTCGGGCTGTTGGTGGCGGCCTTCAATGGCATGCTGGAGCAGATCGAGAAGCGGGACCGCCAGCTGCGCCAACACCGCCAGGAACTGGAGCAGGAAGTGGCCTCCCGAACCGCCGAGTTGCTGGTCGCCAACAAGCAACTGCAACGGGCAAAAGAGAAGTACCGCGCCATCTTTGAAGATGCGGTGATCGGAATCTTCCAGATCGCACCCGACGGGCGCCCCATCAGTATCAACCGGGCATTGGCACAGATCCACGGCTACGGTTCTCCGGACCGTTTCATGGCTGAGGTCCACAACTTCGTTGAGGAATTCTTCGTTCATCCCCAGCAGATGGACGACATCCGGCGCCGACTCGAAGACAATGTCCTTGTAAGGGACATCGAACTCGAGCTTTATCGCTGCGACGGCAGTAAACGAAACGTGCTGGCGAATATTCGCGCGGTGCGTGATGGGGACGGCAAACTGGCCCTGCTGGAAGGCACGATTGAGGACATTACAGACCGCAAGCAAGCCGAGGAGCGAATCCAGTTTCTTGCTTACTACGACGCGCTCACCGGATTGCCCAACCGGACCCTGTTGCAGGACCGCCTGGACAAGGCTCTGGCTTCGGCCCGGCGCCGCGGTGAAAAGGTCGCGCTCCTGTTTATGGATCTTGACCGATTCAAAATTATCAATGACTCGCTGGGGCACTCCTTTGGCGATCTCCTGCTGCAAGAAGTGGCCGAACGGCTGAAAAAGTGTGCCCGGGATCAAGACACGGTGGCCCGCATCGGCGGGGACGAGTTTGTCGTCGTGATGGCCGGAATCCGGGATGCCCCCGATTCCGCGGTCGCAGCGGAACGGATTATGGATGCCGTTTCCGCTGACTTCCTCATTCATGGCCGTACCTTTAACATCAGTTGCAGTGTTGGAATCGGCATTTTTCCCGAGCACGGAACCGACAGCGAGAACCTTATCAAGAACGCGGACACCGCCATGTACTGCGCCAAGGAGAGCGGCCGCAATTCCTGTCGCTTCTTTACCGATGAAATGAACGCGCAAGTCGTGGAGCGGTTGACGATCGAGCGCAACTTGCGACTGGCGCTCGACCGGGAAGAATTTTTCCTCGTGTATCAGCCGCAGGTGGATTTATGCACTGCCGAATGGGTGGGCATGGAGGCCCTGGTGCGCTGGAAGCACCCGGAACTCGGCCTGGTGCCGCCCGACAAGTTCATCCGTGTGGCCGAGAATAGTGGACTGATCCTGCCCCTTGGCGAATGGGTGCTCAGGACGGCTTGCTCGACCGTGTGCCAGTGGCAACGGCAGGGCCTCCCGGTCGTGCCCGTGGCGGTAAACGTGTCCGCGGTGCAATTCCGGCAGGAAAATTTTTGCCAGCAGGTCGCCGCAATCCTTCAGGAAACTGCTCTGCCGCCGCACCATCTCGAACTGGAACTGACCGAGAGCCTCCTGCTCTCCAGCGCCGACATGACATTTCCACTCCTGCGGCAATTGAAAGGCATGGGAGTGAAGCTGGCCATCGACGATTTCGGGACCGGCTACTCCAGCCTCAGCTACCTCAGACATTTCCCGGTCAACAAATTGAAGATTGACCGCTCCTTCGTGAAGGCGGTGGCGCAGAATGCCGACGATGCCGCCATTACCGCCGCCATTATCAGCATGGGAAAGAGTCTGAACCTTCAGGTCATCGCCGAAGGCGTGGAAAACGAGGAGCAGATTTCTTTTCTTCGGGGGCATCAATGCGATCAGGCCCAGGGCTACTACTACAGCAGGCCTCTGACGGCCGAGGAGGTCGCGGAACAACTCCGCAACCGGCCCACGCTGGCGGCCTCCCATGCCGCCCCATGAGAAAGGGCCGTAGCCTCGATGCAATCTACTCCGGTTCCGGTTCCTCAGTCACGATCGGCGGCTGTTGCTTTTTCTGCCTTTTCTTCGGAGAAGAGTGTGGATAAGAAAACTGTCCTGCGCTGTACCGCCCTTTCTGCTCGACGTCGTAGCCTTTGGGAAGCGCAGGGATCTTCGCCGCCTCGCCGCTCAGTTGTCCCGCTCGCTCCAGGATGATCTCCGCGCGTCCGTCGTACTCCTTGATCGTTCCATGAATCTCAATGTCTTTGCCCTCAAGTTGCCGCACATCGCCCACATGCTTCAGGTTCGAAGCAAAGACCACGACCGTAAACGGGCACACGCGATAGTCCTCGCAAAAATCGAAGAAGTGCACGCCGCGACTTCCTGGCTTGACCCGCAGGACCTTTCCGCTCACGCACTTGGTTTCACCGACATGTTTCGGCGCTTCGCGAAAGGGAATACATCCGGCAAGAACAGGTGTGGCCTGGCCACAGAGCAGCATGATGACTGCCAACGCAATCGGACGGCTATCCATGTCGACAGTCTCACGCATCCCGGACAGGATGGCTGTGACAGGTAAACCGTGTCAGGTGATGAACTGAGACCTCCGGCCCTAGACCGTACTTGGAGGGGCCTGGAACTGCGGCGCAGAGAGCTAGGGCTGGCGCCGGCCACTGTAGCGGGCAGGGGAGTGGCAAATCAGGACGAGCGGACCGGCAGCCCGGTCCGCTTCGTCACAGCAGGGTTACTTGTTGAAAGACTTTACCGCCTGCGCCTCATCGTCCTTCACGTCGAACACCGTGTACAACTTGGTGATTTGCAGCAGGTCATGGACTTTCTTGGTCAGGTTGAGCAGCTTGAGTTCACCGCCCTGATTGCGAACCGTGGTGAACGCGCTCACCAGCTCGCCGATCCCGGAGCTGTCGATGTAGTTCACGTCTCCAAGGTTCAGCAGGATCTTTTTCTGGCCCTTGGCCAGCAGATCGCGTACCGTGTCGCGCAATGTTACGCTGCCTTCGCCCAGCGTGATACGTCCGCTGGAATCCACAATGGTTACTCCATCCACCTGGCGCGTGCTGATTTTCATGCTCACTGGGAAGCCTCCTTGCCATCCACGGATGTTCCGTGAACGTGCTTAACGAGTTTGATTTCGGTGCCCGTTTGCGACGGGTGAATATGCACCTCGTCCATAAACGAGCGAATAAGAAAAATCCCGCGTCCCGATGTCTTCAATAGATTCTCAGGAGCCAACGGATCGGGAATCTTGTCGGGGTCCAGACCCTTGCCCTGGTCACGAATGGTGATCACCAGGTCTTTTGGGGTCTTTTCAAAATCTACCACTACTTTCTTGGCCGGGTCATAGGCATTCCCATGCAGGACAGCGTTAACCGCGGCTTCGCGTACCGCCATGGAAATTTTCATGACGTCTTCTTCGTCAAAGCCGGCGTCGGCCGCTAGGCGGCTGGCGGTTTGCTCGGCATTGTCGACAGTCTCCAGCGTCGAATCCAATGTGTAGGAGACCCTTTGTTCGGTCATGTGCAAACTTTAAAGATGCGCTTGCGGAAATCGGCTATCCAAGCTTTTGCCGCGAGTATTTGACCTGGTCGCGTTCAAAAATTTGCCGGGAACAGCGAATTCGGTAGTTTGAAGTGTTGTTGTGGAAAAGTCAACGTTCAGACAGCCGATTCGCCTCCGCTGTCCAGGCGGGCGGAGGAGGCCGGACCGGAATTGCCGCCGCGCTCCGGCCCTCACTTCTTGCCGGGACTCAAACCTGCGGCCCCCAGGCTCAACGCCCCCAAGGAGCCATGATCGGCGAACCCTCGGTACCCTGCCGGAATGCTCTGGTTGGGGATAGCTTCGTAGGCGTAGCCGCTCAGCTTTGCAACAACGGCGGGGAGCGGGCCCAGTGCGGCGTTCACGCTCAGCCTCGCCCAACCATAGTGGACGCCATCGCTGAGCGTGAATCGGAAGCCCAAGTACTTGCCGCCGACGTTGACCCAGGGTCCACCGAGTCCACGCCCGTTGTAGGAGAGGAACTCAAACGCCATTTGCGCTCCGAATCGGCCGGAAGCAGAGACGAACCCCGCCGGAGAATCTGGGCCGACCGGCACTCCTAAAGGAACAGCGAATGCTTTTATACCGTGCTGGTTGTTTTGCCCCAGAACGCCGGGTGACTCCTGCGGATTCCCGACAATCGCCAGAAAGCCTCCCGAGTAGTAATAATTCGCGTATTCGTGATTGAGAAGGAAAAAGTCGTCCACGCCGTCGTGGTTCAAATCGATCGGCAGTGTGCCCTGGGTGAGGAGTAGGTTGGCCTTGGTGTAAACGACTCCCGCGTTTACCGGCGGCGCGATGGAAACGGCGCCGGCGGCTGCGGCGACGTAGATCGCTAACTTCTTCTCCAGCTTCGCGCACTTCGAAGGTTTCAAAGACATCGGCTTCTCCTCAACACCCTGGCTTTATTCATCGCCTCGCCGCAGCCCCCAGACTCAATGCACCTAACGAACCTTCCGGATCTACCCCATCGCTGAATCCTCGGTAGCCCGCTGGAATGCTCTTGTTCGGGGTCGCCTCGTACGCATAGCCGGACACGATTGCGGTCATGAGCGGGTAGAAGGTGGCTGGGGTCACATTGAGCCGTGCCCAGCCATAGTGAACCTGCCCGTTGATGGTGAATCGCAGGCCCAGATACTTGGTCCCCGCATTCGGAAACCGTCCACGCACGCTGTGGCTGTCATTGTTGACAAAAGCGTAGCCCATGCTTAACGGGCTCTGGTCCTGAAGAAAACCCGCCGGAGAGTCCGATCCAATGGGTACGCCGTGAGGAACAGGCAGTGCCACCGGCCCTCGCCGGGCGCTCTGACCCAGAACCGCCGGCGACTCGCTGGCAGCCCCGCGCACATTTAACCATCCCTCACGGAAGACTTGGGAGTAGTACCGGCTGGAGATTTCGAAATTGGTAAGCGTAAAGTCGGCAACTCCGTCATGATTCAGGTCAATCAGCGCAACGCCGTCGGTCAAAATGATGTTTGTTTTGGTGTAGATGACTTGCGCTGCGGCTGGGGCCGTAAACGCTGCCGCTCCAGCCGCTGCCAGGGTGTAGAGAGCCAGCTTTCTTTCCAGGACGGATGAGCAGGCACACCGTTTCCGAGATATCGATCCTCTTCGGACCTTACTCACCGTCGCAAACGTTCCTTCAGCGGGGGAAATTGCTGGGGTAGGTGGCTTGGGCATGAGCCGCCTCCTTGACGCGCGCCAGTGTAGTACAACCTGCACCTGTCGCGCACATTTCTTTGGGGGACTCGCAAGTTTCCGTGCCATTTTGATCCCGCTGCGCGAATTGCCTCATCTTCGCTGCAAACTTCTGGATTCCTCGGAAGCTCTTGGGTATTCTCAGAAAACGATGTCCACGATCGCACTGACCGAACTGCTGGGCGCACAGGTCTTCGACCCCTCGGGCGTCTGCGGTAAGGTGCGCGAACTCGCCCTCACTCCGCAAGAGGACCGCGCCCGCATCTCCGGCTTGATCGTACGCACCAAAACCGGCGATCGCATGCTGCCGCTCAGTTCCGTCACCGAGCTAAATGGGGGCGTACGGGCGTCCACCCCCTACGCCGAATGGATTCCAAAAGACGGCGGGGAAGGCCTGCTGCTGCTCGAGCGCGATCTCCTTGACCAGCAGGTGATCGACGTTTTCGGGCGCAAGGTAGTACGAGTCAACGATGTAGACCTGCAACACGATGTCACCAATCACAGACCTCTGCTTCGAGTCGGGTCGGTGGATGTCGGACCCCGAGGGGCCGTCCGCCGGCTGCTGCGTGGGGTAGTGCCGGCGCCGGCATTGAGAGCACTGCTGAAGAAGATCCCACCCAGGACGATCCCCTGGGATTTCGTGGACATCATCGAGACCGACCCCGCGCGCCGGGTGAAGCTCAAAATCTCCAACGAGCGTCTGGCCAAGCTGCATCCCGCCGACATCGCGGACATCATCGAGGACCTCGCTCCGGACGAGCGCGAAGCTGTGTTCGAGACTCTCGATGAAGGCGTGGCAGCAGAAGCCTTGGAAGAAGTCGAGCCCAAGGTGCAGAAGGCCATCGTCGAGTCGCTCGATTCCGAACGTGCTGCCGAAATCGTGGAAGAGATGGAACCCGACGCGGCTGCCGACCTGCTCGCCGATCTACCCGAAGAACGCACCTCGGAAATCCTGCTGGAGATGGAGCCCGAGGAGCGCAAGGAGATGGTCGAACTCCTCGAGTTCAAAGAGAACACGGCGGCCGGCCGCATGAATACCGAGTACCTGGCTGTCCCGGTGCAGGCCACGGCTCACGATGCGGTGGAAGCCTTGCGCAATTTCGAAGGCGGGGTCGAAACTGTCAGCACCATCTACCTGGTGGATTCGCATGGAACCCTGGCCGGCGCGGTGCCGCTCTCCAAGATCGTCCTGGCCCAGCCTACGGCGCCTCTGCTGTCCCTGACGCAGGAGCCGCTCATCTCCACCCATGCCGGCGCCGAAGAAAAGGAAGTCGCCGAACTGTTCGACAAGTACAACCTGATGACCCTGCCGGTCGTCGACGACGCCAAGCGACTGACCGGCGTGATCACCTCTGACGACATCATCAGCATGCTGCGGGCAAAGCTCTGAATCCGGGTTCGTTCCGGCGACATCTTTTTGGCAGGAGGTTCAACGTGGGAATTCCTCTGCAAAACGAAATCAAGCAACTGCTGGACCGCCCCAACTTTATCCACCTCTCGACCCTGATGCCGGACGGCTCGCCGCAAAGCGTTCCCGTGTGGGTTGGCCGTGAAGGCGACCGCATTCTCATCTGCACGGGCGAAACCTCGCTCAAGGCACGCAACACCAGTCGCGATTCGCGCGTCGCTTTGTCAGTAGTGGACTTCGAGAATCCTTACGAGGAAGCGCAACTGCGCGGCCGGGTGGTGGAACGCCGTCCCGATCCCAATTTGAAAGTCATGGACCCGATTTCGCTCAAATACACCGGCAAGCCCTTTCCGTTTCGCCAGCCCGAAGGCCGCGTGGCCCTGGTCATAGAAATCGATAAAGCGCGCTACGCCAAGCTGCCTTTCGAGCACACCCCTACTGTGTGACGTGTGAACTCGACGGACTTCCTGTATTGCTCGTAAGATGGATGCGATAAAGCCATCATCGAGGTCCACTCATGACAGAACCTACCTATGAAGAATTGAAAGCCAAGCTGGCCGAACTGGAGAAACAACAGGGGGGCAAGCGCTCGGGCAGCATGGAATTCCGTGTCGGAGAAAAGGGCGGGGTCAGCGTTTACGGCCTGGGCCGATTTCCGGTCACGCTGTACTACGAACAGTGGATCCGCCTGCTCGATTCTGCCGATAAGCTGCGCGAATTCCTGGAAGAGAATAAATCCAAGCTAAAACTGAAGACCGCGTAGACCACGTGGGGACGGACGCCTCGTCCGTCCTGCGGAGCGAAGCTCCGCCCATGCCGGGCACACTCCAACCCGGCTCGCTACGCTCGCCGCCCGGACGAGGCGTCCGGGGCCACGTGATCACTTTTCTCCCCGCATCAACTCCCCCACACTCTCGCGCTTGCGAATCACGCGCGCTCGTTTTCCATCCACTAAAACTTCCGCCGCCCGCGGACGGCTGTTGTAATTCGACGCCAGCGACATGCCGTAAGCGCCGACGTCCAGAATCGCCAGCAGGTCCCCCTCATGCACCACCTGCAGCTCGCGGTCGTGCGCGAACGCGTCTCCGCTCTCGCACACCGGGCCGACGACATCGACCACTTCACTGGAACCGCTGCGCAATTGCACCGGGGCGATCTCGTGATAGGCGTTGTACAGCGATGGCCGCAGCAGGTCGTTCATCGCCGCATCTACGACCAGGAACTTCTTCCCGTCATTGCTCTTGCGATACAGAACACTGCTCACCAGCGCCCCGGCGGGGCCCACGATGCATCGTCCCGGCTCGAGCAACAAGTGAACGTCCAGGGCTTCCAGCGGCGCGAGGATGGCTTTGGCATATTTCGTGACTTGGCCCTCAAAGTCCGGCGAGGCAGACTCGTACGCGATGCCAAGTCCTCCGCCGGCGTCCACATATTCGATGGGATGGCCGTCAGCCCGGAGTTGCCGCACCAGCTCGGCCACCCGTTCCATGGCCATTTGAAAGGGCTCGAGTTCGGTGATTTGCGAGCCGATGTGTACGCTCACGCCGCGCATCCTGAGGTACTTGCTCCCGCCGGCGCGCGCGTACAGTCCGCGCGCCTCCCGGATCGGTATCCCGAACTTGTGGCGATGCAGTCCCGTGGAAATATAGGGATGGGTGTTGGCGCCCACGTCAGGATTCACCCGCAGCGCCACGGGCGCGGTTTTCTTCATTCGAGCGGCGCATTGCGCCAGCGCCGACATCTCCGACTCGCTCTCCACGTTGAACAGGAGGATTCCGGCGCGCAGCGCCTCCGCCATTTCCTGCGACGTTTTGCCGACACCCGAGAAGACAACGTTTTTCGCCGCCCGGCGATTTACTTTCAGCACGCGCGCCAGTTCGCCGCCCGACACAATATCGAACCCGCAGCCTTGGTCATCGAGCAGCCGCAGGATGTTGAGATTGGAATTGGCTTTGACGGAATAGCAGACAGTGTGCGGAACGTCGTCGAACGCGCGCTGGAAGGCGCGCGTGCGATTGCGGATTGCCGACGCTGAATACACGTAGAGCGGTGTACCGAATTGCCGCGCAAGTTTCGTCAGCGGAACCTGATCGCAGTGCAGGATGGAATCGGAGCCTCGGAAGACTCCGCGGCGCAATTTGCGATACGGAAAGGCCAGCGGACGCACGGCGCTCACTTCTTTTTCCCGGGGCCGCCCTTCACCTTGATGGCGACAACAGTCTGATCGTCGAACGTCTCTTCACCTTCAGAATGCTCGGCCACGGCAGCGAACAGCGACTTCACGACGCAGTCGGCGCTTTGTTCGGCGCAGCCCAGCACTACCTGCTCCGCCCGGGCGCGTCCAAACAGATCGCCTTCTCGATTACGGGCGTCCAGAATTCCGTCGCTGAAGAACACGAACATGTCTCCAGCCTTGGCCTGGTAAGTGAACTCGTCGTACTCGGCCTCGTCGAACAGGCCGAGCGGCAAGCCCGTGGCTTCGATGATCTCGATCTTCCCATCGCGCCAGTAGATGGGACGGGGCAGGCCGGAGTTGGAAACCTGCAGGGTCTTGCTGGGATCGTCCCACACCGCGTAGATGATCGAGACGAACTGGCCGTCGATGCGGCGCTCGCCCAGCGAGAAGTTGACGGCCGAAAGCATCTCTGCCGGCCCTGGCTCAATCGGGGCATGGGAGCGCAGAATCCCGCTGACCAGCGCCGCATAAATCGCAGCCGGGGCGCCCTTGCCGCTCACGTCGCCAATCACCATTGCGGTGCGAGACATCGAGTAGTTCACGAAATCATACAAATCTCCCCCAATCGCGCGTGCCGGCGAGAACTTGGCCGCGACCTCCAGGTTCGGGAGTTTCGGCAGCGTCTGCGGCAGCAGGCGGAACTGCAGTTCGCGCGCCAGCGCCAGATCGCGCTCCAGGCGTTTTTCCTGCTTGGCTATATGCTCGTACAGTTGCGCGTTCTCGATCGCGATGGCGATTTGGGCCGCCAGGGTTGTGATCGTGCGCTTGTGGTCCTCGGTGAAGAACCCGCGGCGTGTATGCTCCAGGTCGAGCACTCCAATCACCTTGTCCTTGTAAATCAGAGGTACCGCCAACTCGGACCGGGTTTCGGAATTGACCGCGATGTACCGGGGGTCTTTGCCTGTGTCGGAAACCAGCACCGCTTGCTTATGCTGTGCCGCATAACCCACCACGCCCCGGCCCAGCGGAATATCGTGCTTCAGCTGAATATTCTCCTGGAAGCGCAGCGAGAACCGGTGCTGCAGCTTCTCGCCGCTGTCATCCAGCAGCAGGATGCTGAACATCTGGTAGTCAATGATGCGCGCCAGCAGTTCTGCTATCCGTTTCAGCAACTCGTCTACGTTCAGAATCGAGGTCAGCTCGCGCGCGATTTCGTTCAACAGGACCAGCGTCCGCGCCTGCCGGGTCGTGCGCGTGTAGAGCCGCGCGTTCTCGATCCCCACCGCCATCCGCGAGGCAATCAGCGTCAGTAGCCGCTTGTGTTCTTCGTCGAAGTGATTGGGCTGCGGCGACTCAATGTCGATCACCCCGATGACGCGATTCTTAATGATCAGGGGAACGGCGAGTTCGGAGCGCACGTTGGGCACCGCAGAAATGTACAACGGGTCCTTGGTGACATCGTCAACGAGAATGGCTTCGCGCCGTTGCGCCGCCAGTCCCGTGACGCCTTCGCCAACTTTGATCCGCATGCGCTCGGCGATCTCGCGCGTATGGCCGACCTGAAATCGGATGTAAAGTTCCTGCGATTTTTCGTTTAACAGAAGAATCGCAAATATTTCATAATCAATGACTTTCCTTACGAGTTCCGCCACCCGCCTGAGCGTGGTGTCCAGGTCCAGGGTGGTGTTGACCACGTCTGCTACTTCGAGCAGAAGCGGTTCCACCCGCGAGCGCAATTCAGACTGAAACGCTGCCATCTCCACGCTTTCTATGATACCAGCCAGAGTTGTGAGATCTCCGGGGAGTTGCCGAAGCCGCTACCCCTCGCGCGGCAGAATACAAACGTCGGGCAAGCTGCGGTAGCGCTCCGCGTAGTCCAGGCCATAACCGACCACGAACTCATCGGGAATCGTAAAGCCGACGTAATCGCCCTGGATGGGCATCTTCCGTCGCGAGGGCTTGTCGAGCAGGGCCGCAATTTTGAATGCCGCGGGCTGGTGCGCCAGCATCAGCTTTTTCAGGAAAGTGAGGGTGAGCCCGGTATCGAGAATGTCTTCGACCAGGATGACGTTCTTGCCCTTCATCGCTTGATCCACGTCCTTGGTCAGGCGCACCTCTCCGGTCGAATCCCAGCCGCTTTTCAGTTCTTCACTGGGGCTGGGCCGGTTCCCATAACTCGAGACGCCGATGAAGTCGAAGGTGGATTCGAGGTGGACATTACGCGCCAGGTCGCTGAGAAAAATAGCAGCGCCCTTAAGCACGGCGACAAAGATAATGGATTGCCCGGCGAAGTCGCGCGTGATCTCCGCTCCCATCTCCGCCACTCGCGTGGCGATCTGCTCTCTGGTCAGAAGAATCTTGGGTTCGGCCATGGCGCATGATTGTACCTGCGGACTGGGAAAGAAAAAAGAAAATGGAGCACAGCGACGGGGCGGCCCATTTTCGCGTCCTTTTCGCAATTGGGGAGTTGCCGAAACCGCGTCGCCGCGCGACAGCCTCGCTGCCTCGGGATCACCAGCTTGTCGGGCCTGCGTTGCACGCATGTCCACGCCCTGACTAGAATTGAAGGTCTTGAACGGGAGTCCTCCTGACTATGCCGATGCCGGAATTCCACGAACTCGTCAACGAAGCCAAAAAGCAAATCCAGGAAATCGGAACGGATGATCTGAAAAAGATGCAGAGCTCTGGCGAAGACTTTACCCTGATCGATGTCCGCGAGAAGGAAGATGCCGAGAAGGGAACCATTCCAGGCGCCACCAATGTGCCGCGCGGCATGCTCGAACACAATATCGACCAGGTCACCACGGACAAGGATCGCAAGATTGTGCTGTATTGCGGAGGCGGTAGCCGCTCCGCCCTGGCTGCGGCCTCGCTGAAGAGAATGGGCTTCAAAAACGTCATCTCGCTTGCCGGCGGTTATCGGGGATGGAAGAAAAGCGGCATTTAGCAACTGTCATTTAGCAACTGTCATTTAGCACTTCGCCTCTCCGGGATTTCGTGAATCTTGGCGGCCAAATGCTAAGTGCCAAGTGCCAACTGCGATTTAGCAAGGAGCACGTACCCTCATGAATCTCAAAGGTCTCAAACTTACCTGGGTCGGACATGCCACATTTCGTATCGAGACTCCGGAAGGCAAAACCCTTTACATCGATCCCTGGGTCATGAACAACCCCAAAGCGCCCGCGAGTGAGAAGGAAGTCAAGAAAGTCGACCTCATGCTTGTCACTCACGGCCATGGCGACCACATCGGGGACACTGTAGAAATTGCGAAAAAGCACAACCCGAAAGTGGTTGGCATCCCTGAACTCTGTGGCTGGCTTGGCAAGAAGGGTGTGAAGCAGCTTTTCGAGATGAACAAGGGCGGCACCCAGAACATCGACGGCGTGAAGATCACCATGGTGCATGCCGACCATTCTTGTGGCATCCAGGACGGCGATCAGCTTGTCTACGGCGGCGAAGCGTGCGGCTACGTGATGGAATTTTCCAATGGCCTGAAGATCTATCACGCGGGCGACACCAACGTCTTCGGCGACATGCAGATCATCCGCGAGCTTTACGCGCCGGAGATTGCCATGATCCCGATCGGCGATCATTACACGATGTCGCCCCGGGAGGCTGCCTATGCGTGTAAACTGCTGCAGCCGAAGACGGTCATCCCCATGCACTTCGGAACCTTTCCCGTATTGACGGGATCTCCGGCCGAACTGAAGAAACTGGTCGGCAGCATGGAAGTGCTGGAAATGGTGCCGGGACAAACCATCTAATTGTCGGATTGAGGTATTGTTGAACCGACGAATTCTAAACAAGCGGAATTCAACAATTCTCAAATTTAGAAATTCGACAATCTCCAAGAGGAATCTGAAGTGGCAAACGCTGTCGATGTCTCTCACTGGCGCATGGGCGGTATCACCGTTGAAGCTGTCGAAGACTACGTCTACAACTCGCTTCCCCCGCGCGACGCGGTCCTCGCCGAGATGGAGAGGGAAGCCGCGAAGAATAAAGTGCCAATCGTGGGCCCGGCGGTGGGACGCATCCTGTACCAACTTGCCAGGATGATCAACGCCAAGACCGTCTTCGAGATGGGCTCTGCGATCGGTTACTCCACCATCTGGTGGGCGCGCGCTCTGCCTGCCGATGGCAAGGTCTTCTACACCGATGGCGATCCCAAGAACGCCGAGAAGGCCCGCAAGTACTTCGACCGCGCCGGCGTGAGCAAGAAGATAAAGGTCCTCACCGGCGACGCGCTGGAATTGCTCTCGGAGCAGAAACAGCAATTCGATATCGTCTTCAACGACGTCGATAAAGAAGACTACCCGCGCGTCTTCCGCCTGGTGCCGCCGAGTATCCGTAAGGGCGGGCTATTTGTCACGGACAATGTCCTGTGGAGCGGCAGGGTCGCCACGCAGAAAACTCCCGACAAGCACACCAAGGCGATTCAGGATTTCAATACGCTGCTCTACCACTCGCCGGAGTTCTTCACCACCATCCTCCCCATCCGCGACGGAGTAGCAGTAGCCCTGAAAACTTAAGAGAGAATCACGTGGACGCGAAGGCGTCCGGCCCCACGTGGTTCGTGGTTGAGCCAAATTACTTTGTCTGAGTAGTGAGTCGGGCTAATAGCAATTGCGAATTCTGTCTTTGATTGTTTACTTCCCGTGACCCATCGAAACGATCCGCGCATCGGATTTTGAGATCTGGACCTCCGCGACCCCACCTAGGCAAAGCGTAGTCACGCCACCTTTTCCGTCTGGGCAACGTAGTGTGCCAGTCACAGTCCAAATCCCCTCGCGGAGAGAAGCTTCAAATGGGCGCTCGGATTCAATTTGCCTTTCACCATATACCGGAATAAGGACGGCTTCAGCGATCCGAACTGCCGTTTGCTTATCAGGAACGAAGCCTTCTTTCGGTGTGTACCCTTGGCCTTTTGCAACGGACATGAGAACTGCGGCGCAACAAGCAACTCTAACTATGTTCATCGCACTTCCTGAATTCGCTAAGATTTTAGCTCAGATCGACTTCACCGGAATGGCCAACAGATCATCCAAGAGCCCGACTTCTTTTTGCAGGAACGGCTCAGCGAAATCCACTCCCCCCAGCATCCCGTAATATCGGGCCATGGCCTCCACACGCGCGCGAATTTCTTTCGCCGCAGGGAACAGGTCCTTGCCTGCTTCCTGATCGCTGTACTGACTCTTGTAGGCCATCAACGATTGAAAGCGCGCTTCGAACTGCTCCGTGATGTCCACCACAAACGTGGGACGAACATCGTAGTACAGGGTGGCATAAATAATCTTGAACGGACGATGCGGAGAACCGCCAGCGTCTTTCAGCTTGCCAAGTCCGGCCAGGAAACAAGCTTCGTAGCCCAGCGTGGAAGCCGTGTAGTGATCCGGATGCCGCCCCTTCCAGTAGGGAAGAATGACGGTATGCGGGCGCTGCTCGCGAAGAACCCGCGCCACCTTCAGGCGGTTTTCCCAGGTGTTCTCGACGCGGCCATCGGGAATGTCGAGGCCGTCTCTCCAAACCGCTTTCAGAATCCTGGCTGCTTCGGCCGCTTCGCGGGCGCGATCTTCAGCGCTGCCGCGCGTGCCCATCTCGCCCTGCGTCAGGTCGAGAATGCCGCAGCGATATCCGCGTTGCGCCATCTTCAGCAGCGTTCCGCCGCAGGTCTGCTCGACGTCGTCGCGATGGGCGGCGATAGCCAGAATGTCCAGGATGTCAGCCATGGTGGGCAGGATAACAACAGGGAACGCTAATCCACCAGTTTCACATCAATCGGCTGCCCGATCACGTCTATCTGTTTCGGTTGCAGCATGTCGGTGGTGGTGTCGTAGATGAAGAACATGCCATTCTGGCAGACATACACCACGTTGCGATTGGTGATGGGCTGAATTCCCGTGACGTCGCCAATGTGCGGGGGCACGATGACACTGCCTGTCCCTATGTCATAGATCGAGAGGCAACCGCGTATCTCTCCCCCGGAAATATTGATGTTCGTGCAGTTGGTGGCCCCGATAAACAACTGTCCGTCCGGGGTCATTTCGATGTGGTCGTGATTGCCATCGGTGATGAGTGCGGGCGGAGAAGCGATCAGAGTTCCCGTGTCCACCGCGGTCAGGGTGCCGCATTTGGTTGCCGCGCTCCCGGAGCCGCAGGCCTGGGTCTTTGGACTCCCCGCGACGTAAAGGGTGGTTCCGTTCAGAAATGCGGTCGTGGCCGCCGGCACCGGGACTGAGTTCGTAATAGTGGCGGTGTTCAAGTCAACGACCGAAACACTGGCCGCGGTTCCCCCGCATTCGGCGCCGCAGTTCAATACGAACGCCGTGTTGTCGTCGCTGCTGAAGACCGCCGATACCGGATGATCGAAACCGGAAATGAACGTCCTGGGATCGCTGGTGCCGATCAGGCTGGGAGCGATGATGGCGATCTGGTTCGTGTTCGTCACCGGATCCAGGCCGTTGCCCAGAGCGAGCACCCGGTTTCCGTTGTGGCTTGCGAACACAAAACGCGCGTCGGGCACAGGGATCACGGCCGCGCTGGTTCCGGTACCGAGCGAAATTACCTGTACGATGCCCGGACTCTGCCCGCTCACCATCGCACTCGGAATCGCGGCAAAGGCGTTGGAGTTGTCGGCGTTCACCAGCAGGCTTTGCGCGGGACCTTGCAGCGTCAGCGCGGGGATGGCATTCGCACCATTTTGCGCTACCGATTCCAGCGTGTTATCGATGCTGATCACCGAATTGCTTGAGGTGATGTAGACCAGAGTGAACCGCTTGTTGGGGTACTCCACCATCATGCCCGGGGTGCCATAAGGCGCCAGGCTGATGGAAAAGAACGAGAGCACGTCGTGCATGGCGTCGACCACATTGATCACAGGAACTCCGCCGCCGCTGCTGATCGGCGATAACGGATTGCTGACAAATGCACGAAAGGTAAGCCCGCTGTTGCTGGTCTGTGTGTTCGAGGAGGAGGAATTCCCGCACGAGGTTTCGCCAAGGCACACGGCGGCAATTACAAGAATAGCTACGACGGTTTTCTTCAAGCCGCCCTCTGCAAAATCATGAAAGATATAAGCTTGGATGCGAAAAACGGGATTATAACAGAGGAATTCTTCGCCACAGAGGACGCCGAGCCTGAGCACGCAACCGACGGGCTCGCCCAGCAAGTCACACGAAGAAGGCCAAGCCGGTGTTGCTGTTCCTCGGTGTGATCTTCGTGACCTTAGTGGTTCAAACCTTTGTTCCTCGGTGCACCTCCGTGTCCTCTGTGGTTAAACTTCCCGGTTTTCTTGTATTCTCATAGGAATGCCTGCCGATTTTCTGGAGAGAATTAAGAAATCGCCCGTTCTCTGCGACGGCGCGATGGGGACGCTGTTGTACGCGAAGGGAATCTTCATCAACCGTTCTTACGACGAGTTGAATCTCTCCCAGCCCGATCTGATCCGCGGCATTCACCACGAATATCTGCAAGCCGGAGCCGAGGTCATTGAGACCAACACCTTCGGCGGTAACGCGTTTCGCCTGGGACGTCATAGCATGGCGGACCGCGTTCATGACATCAACTTTGCCGGTGCCCGCCTGGCGCACGAGGCCGCCAAGAGCTTTGACGCCTGGGTTGCCGGGTCGGTTGGGCCACTCGGCGTCAGGATTGAACCGCTGGGCAAAACATCGTTCGATGAAGCCCGCGCCGCCTTCCGCGACCAGATTGCCGCGCTGCTGGACGGTGGCGTTGACATCCTGATCCTCGAAACCTTCGGCTACGTCGAGGAACTGCACCAGGCCTACCTGGCCGCGCGCGAATTGAATCCCAAAATTCCTGTGATCGCCCAGGTCACCATTGATGAAGACGGCAACTGCCTCGACGGTTCGACTCCCGAAAATTTTGCTCCGCGGCTGGAAGAGTGGGGCGTGGACGTGATTGGCTGCAACTGCAGCGTGGGGCCGGTCGCCATGCTCGATGCCATCGAGCGTGTCCGTGAGGCGACTTCGCTGCCACTGGCTGCCCAGCCCAACGCCGGCATCCCACGCTCGGTCGAAGGACGAAATATCTATCTCTGCTCGCCGGAATACATGGCCAGCTATGCTCGCAAGTTTGTGACTGCGGGCGTGCGCCTGGTGGGTGGCTGTTGTGGAACCACTCCTGACCACACCCGGGTGATGAAGCAAGCCTTGCGGGTGGGCGAGGCCCGCGCCAAGGCGGCCTCGGTTACGGTTCATGCCGACGCAAAAAGTCCAGCACCATCGCCTGCAGTGCCGCTGGCGCAGCGCTCGCGCCTCGGCGCCAAGCTCTTTTCCGGCGAGTTTCTTACCATGGTCGAGATTGTCCCTCCCAAGGGCATCGACATTGGTAAGGAAGTAGAAGGGGCGCGCTTTCTGAAATCGGTTGGCGTGGATGCAATCAATATTCCCGACAGCCCACGCGCCTCAGCCCGCATGAGCAACCAGGCCTTGTCGCTGCTGGTACAGCGTGAGGTGGGCATCGAGGCGATTCTCCACTACACCTGCCGCGACCGGAACGTTCTGTGCATCCAGTCCGACTTGCTAGGGGCGGCAGCCACTGGCATTCGCAATCTGATCTGCATCACCGGCGATCCCCCCAAAATGGGCAACTATCCCGATGCCACCGCTGTTTTCGACGTGGATTCGATCGGGCTTGTAAACATAGTGCACAACCTCAATCGCGGCATGGACATCGGCGGAAACCCTCTAGGAACAGGTACAGCTTTCGTCATCGGCGTCGGAGCCAATCCCGGCATCAATAACCTGGACGAAGAGATTCGCCGTTTCGAATACAAGGTTGAGGCGGGCGCCGAGTATGCGGTGACCCAGCCGGTCTTTGATCTCAGTCTCCTGGAGACGTTCCTGCGCCGCATCGAGCATTGCCGCATTCCGGTGGTGGCTGGGATTTGGCCTCTGGTAAGCGTTCGCAACGCCGAGTTCATGAAGAACGAGCTTCGGGTTTCTGTGCCCGACGCCATCCTGGAGCGCATTGCGGCTGCTAAATCTCCCGAAGCAGCCCGCGAGGAAGGGGTCGCCATCGCTCGCGAAATGCTGATTGCGGTGCGTGAAATGGTCCAGGGCGCACAGATCAGTGCTCCCCTGGGACGTTACACTTCGGCCGTAGATGTTCTGGAAGCGCTCGGCAGCTCACGTCCTGCGGCTGTGCCATAACCCCAAAAGAGGACTGGACAAATCCCCCCGGGTGCGCGTTTAAATAAGCATAGGAGTTTTCGTTGGCTAAATTTGAAGACTGCCTCCAGCGGCTGGAGAAGATTGTGCAGGAGCTGGAGAAAGGCGATGTACCCCTCGAACAATCGCTGACCCTCTTTGAAGAGGGCATGCAGCTTTCAGGAGCCTGCCGCAAGGAGTTGGAAGAAGCGGAAGGCAAGGTCGAAATTCTGCTGAAGCAGAACGGGAAACTCCAGCCCGAAGTATTTGAGACCAGCCACGAGAAGGCGCCGGCAAAGCGCTGACTCGAGACGGGCACTCGCATTTCAGATGTCTGCGCGGACGTCCAGCCGGATCTGGCGCAGCCTTTTCGCCGCTGACCGCGGTGAGAGCCAGAGGTTCTAATGCAAGGCTTAAGTGTTGTCCTCCTCCAGGGCGATTCCCGTATCGCTCAATCCCTGGCAGCTTCCATGGCCCAATCGTTCCGTTCGGTGCACGCGGTGCATTCGCTGGATGAGTTACGTTCACGCATTGCCCGGCAACGCTCCGAAGTGGTCGTGCTGGATCTGGAACTGCTCTCTGTAACCGAGCTTCAAGCTCTAACCCGAGATTTTCCCGGCCTTACCATTGTGTGCACGCATCGTCTGGCGGATGAAGACATGTGGGCTCCGACCTTGAGCGCAGGTGCCGCAGATATCTGTCCCGCAGACGATACCCGCGGGATCACAGCCGCGGCTTTGCGCAATGTCGCCTCGCGCCGCGCTGTCGCGGCATAAGCGTAGTGGTTCTGATGTGAAAAGGGCGCCCAACCGGGCGCCCTTTGATTTCTGACGTATGCAGGCTCGACTCACTGTGGAGACACAGTTAATTGCGCCTCGCCGGCAACGGAACAGAATTTCACAATGCCGGCATGCCTTTCGAGTAAGGACTTGACAAGACCATAACGCAAGACTACTTTCACCTTCTCCCCTGATCTGTACTTTGTTGTATGGTCGCGCTAACCTCTTGCATCTGCGCGATGGACTCCACGGCCCCTTTTGAATCGATCGGTTCCGACAAGGAGGTCTATGTCCCCAGTTGGTTTACTCAGCCTTTTGTCCACGAGTTTCCTGTACTTGATTGTAGGAGTGATTCTTGCGGGTGCGGCATGGAGATGGCGGAAGCGCTCCCTGGGCATCACCTGTGTTCTTCGAAAGTTTCGCGTAGACCCGGACCCGAACGCAGAGATTGCGGTTGATATCTCCGGCCGTGCCTCTGGAATCGTGGGCTGGATTTTGACTCTCATGCACCTCGAACCGGATGTGCATCTGCTTGTGAATCGCAACGAGGTATCGATACGTTCCACCAGTTTGCGCGGCTTTTGGCATGAATTTATTCCCTTACGAAGCATCCAAAGTACTTCGTGCGGTTACGACCGTTCCATGTTGGCGCTCATCTTCGCTGCAATCTTCGGTTTGGCGTTCGTGTTGAACGTCTTCGCTGCGGTAACCTCCTCGAACCAGAACGAATTCGGCGCCACGATGGGCGTTGCCTTCGGTTCTCTCATTCTGTGCGCGATTGCCGCGCTCGTCTATTACTTGTCGAAACGAATTGTTCTGTCCATTCATGACGGAGCCAGCAAAACACGTGGAGTGGTTTTCAAGAGAAGCGTCATCGAAAATGTCACCATTGATCTGCCTCAAGCTTTGGAGGCCGTGGCGGTCATAAACCAGCGAGTTCTTTTCCATGCCGCTGTCGGCGATCGTGCGCCTTCACCCGCAGTTACCTCGCAGACGCCAGGCACAATTTGCCCGCAATGTGCCACCGTTAATCCGGCGGGCATCCGTTTTTGTGAAAACTGCGGAACTCAAATCACAGTTGCAGAAGTCGCGCGGGCGGGGAGGTGACTGTGGATTGCCCGGCCTGCAAAGCGGAAATCAGTGAGGGAAAGAAGTTTTGTGGCAGGTGTGGGGCTGGGGTGGCAGCGCCGGCCACGAGTTCCCCTGCTGGCGATGTGATGATGACCGCCTGCCCACGATGCAACCACAAGGTGAGCCCTGCGCAGGCGTTCTGTGGAGGCTGTGGCGCCTCGCTGCGGCAACCGGACTCCAAGCCTCGCGACCCATTACCTACGGACGTCATCCCAGCTGCATCCAGACTCGCTACTGCCGTCCAACTCGAGGAAGTCCCGTTAACTTACTCTGCCCCGGCTCTGGTCGTGAATCCGACAGCTTCACCAGTAGAGCAGGAGATTGTTCCTGCTCTGGCTCCGAGCCCCAGCATACCGGCTATCATTACCGATTCCGAAGCGGTGTTGTCACTGCCGGGGTCCTCCTCAGCACGGCCGATCAAATCGTTGCTCGCGATTTTGGGCGCAGGGCTGCTATTGATCATGGTTCTCGGCGCGATACTCTGGTATCGGGACGGTGTGGAACTGGATCTGATTACAAACCCGACCGAGGCAGAGGTCTTGCTTGACGGAAAACCCATGGGTGTGACGGGAAAACAAGCGGGCGTCTTGCTGATTCCGCATCTGTCCCGCGGAACCTACACTCTTACCGTGGTTCATGAAGGCTATCAGGCTTGGTCGGAACCCGTGTCACTCGGTTGGTTTGAGCAGAATCATCTCCTGCGCGTGAAACTTCATCGCTAAGCGGCACGAGGCCTGTTACGCCTGCTTTTCGGCGAAGTCCCCGATCACGGGTGCCTTGAACATCTGGCCCTGGTAGGCTTTGATCATCAACACAATCCAAGCTAAAAAGAAGCCAAGCCAGATGATCGGAAGAATCATGAATCTCAGGAATCCGAGAAACGGCACCGTCGAGAGCCCGACGCATATCACAAACCACGCCACACAGAAAGCGAGTGATTGGAATGAATGAAACCGAATGAACTTGTTCCGGTTGTAGGGCTCGAGAACAAGAAAAATGATCGCCGCGATGGGAATATAAGCCAGCGCGCCCGCCAAGTTGTCGGTCAGTCCACCCGCCGAGGCTGCAGGCGCAGGAGCGGCCGCCGTGCCGCCCGGCCCTGCCGTCGAACGTCCGCACGTCGCGCAGAATGTTGCGCCTTCCGGTATCGAAGCACCGCATCCGCTGCAGAAAGCCATGGTTTCCTCCCCATGCACATCGACCCTATCGCGCGCCCATCGGCCCGCAACGCCTATTCCGGCGCAAGGTAACAGAATTGCCGACCTAAGGCAAACGGATAATCCCAGCCGCTGGAGAGACGTCGAAGCCGGGGACCAGGAGAACTCACCCGCGGTTGCCGGGCGATTTTCACCGCAAAGGGAACCAGGCTCGTGCCCCGCGGTAAGGGACCGCCGTTTGTGCCTGCAAGCTGGATCCGCGGACTCGCTGCTCTGATTGTGTTGTTTGGAGTGATTCGAAATTTCTAGACCACGCGCCGTCCGCGCTTCTTCTGGCAATCCTCGCACAAGCCATAGATCTGGAAGGTGTGCCGGGTAGTGCGGTAATTGTGTTGGCGTCCAATCTGCTGCTCGAGGCGGTCCACTTCCGGGGAAAAGAATTCGACCGAACTGCCGCACCCGGTACAGACCATGTGGTGATGGCTGCGGCGGTTGTACTGGTGCTCGTAGCGCGCGATCCCGTCGTGGAAAGCGACTTCACTGGCCAGCCCGCATTCGGCCAGCAGCTTCAGAGTGCGGTACACGGTGGTAAATCCGATCCGCGCATCTTTCTTTTTTACCAGCCGGTGCAGTTCGTCGGTGGAGAGATGCTCGCGGGTTTCCAAGAACGTCCGCAGGATGGTGTTGCGCTGCTCGGTCTGCTTCAGTCCTACCCGCTTCAAGTGCTGGCGAAGGATCTCCTCGGCTTCGCGCACGTTCTCGCGCGAGATGCTGGGCTGGTCGTCAATCCGTTTCTGAAGCATGAACAAAAGGAAAGTGCCAATCCTCGTCGGCGACATTGGAATCATACTTTCCTTTCGCAATCGCGCCAACTCCGGTTTGTTTTCTCCCAGTCTCTTCCCTAGAATCTATCTTCCGACATGGCCACGCTTTCGACTCCTGTGAGTTCCGCACGCCGCTTCCGCCTGCTATGGGTTTTGAAGTTGCTCGTCGTTATGCTGGTGCTCGCCTTCGGGGCTGCCCTGTGTTCCCTGTACTTCATGGCGCGCGGGGCCCTGCCGCAATTGGACGGGACCTTGAGCGTGAAAGGCCTGTCGGCGCCCGTCAACGTGTTGCGCGACGTGCACGGCATTCCCACCATTGAGGCGGCGAACTTGAATGACCTCTTTTTTGCCCAGGGTTATGTCACCGCCCAGGACCGCCTCTGGCAAATGGACGTGCTCCGCCGGGTGGCTGCGGGGCAATTGTCCGACATCCTGGGGCCGGAATTTGTCGAGATCGACAAGGAGCAGCGCATTCTCGGCTTGCGCGTGGGGGCCAGGAAAGCCCTGGAGGCCGCTTCCCCGGAGGCGCGCGCCCACCTGGAAGCCTACGCGCGTGGTGTTAATGCCTACATCAATGCGCGTTCTGACCGCCTGCCTATTGAGTTTCGCATTCTGAATTACACTCCGCGCCCGTGGACCGACGTCGATTCCGCGCTCATCTCGATGCAGATGATCAAGGACCTGAACCACGATCCCCATCAGCTCGGGCATGAGAAGATTCTTGCCAAGCTGGGCCCAGCGCTCACCGCCGATCTATACACCAATACTTCGTGGCATGACCGCCCGCCTTCGGTCCCGCGCGCAACTTTGCGGGATGAGGAAAAAAGCAGTAGCGACGAGGACGACGAAGAGGACCTGGCGCCCGACAGCTCAGTGACCCGCAATCACGAAGTCGTGGGCGCCCCTTTGCTCGCGTTGTTTGCGAGAAGTGGGACCTTTCTCGGAAGCCTGGAAAACGATGGTGATCCCTTTCCGGTCGGCTCAAACGATTGGGTTGTCTCCGGCGCGCACACGGTAAGCGGCAAGCCCTTGCTGTGCGACGACATGCATCTCGGCCATCAGATGCCCAATCTCTGGTACCAGGCACACTTGCGCAGCGGCAATTTCGATGTGGCTGGAGTTACGCTTCCCGGCATGCCCTACGTCATTGTCGGACACAACCAGCGCGTCGCCTGGGGATTCACCAACGTCGGGCCCACGGTCGAAGACGTGTACGTCGAGAATTTCAACAGCTCCGGCGAGTACCAGACGCCGGGTGGATGGGTGAAGCCCGATCATCGGGTGGAAACCATTCATGTGAAGGGCAAGCCCGACGTCACCATTGACGTCATCATCACTCGCCACGGCCCGATCGTTAGCGACCTGCTTCCGGGCGAAACCAGAAAACTTGCGCTGCGCTGGACCGTCTACGACGGGGTGCGCATTCCGCTGTTCGACATCAATTCGGCGCAGAACTGGCAGCAGTTCCGCGGTGCCTTCTCACGCTTCGACGCGCCGGGCCAGAACGTCGTCTACGCCGATGTGGACGGCAACATCGGGTACCAGGCCACCGGGAAAATTCCGATCCGGGCGACCGGCGATGGCAGCCTCCCCGAAGACGGCAGCACGGACGCGTACGAGTGGACAAGCTATATCCCATTCGACAAGCTGCCCAGCATTTACAACCCGCCATGGGGAATCATTGCCACGGCCAATGGCCGCATCTCGCCGGATGGCTATCCCTATTCCATCAGTTCGCAGTGGGAAGCCCCATGGCGCACGGCTCGCATCTACCGTGTGCTTGGGTCGGGCAAAAAGTTTTCTGCCGCCGACATGTTATCTCTGCAAAACGACACGTACTCCGATTTCGACCGTTTCGTCGCCGAGCGCCTGGTGTACGCGGTCGATCACGCCCGGAATCCATCGGCCAAAGCCAAGGAGGCGGCCGAGATTCTTCGCGGCTGGGACGGCCGCATGAGCGCCGATTCTGCCGCTCCAGTCGTCGAAACCCGCGCGCGCATGGAACTCATGCGCCTTTTGCTGGAGCCGAAGCTTGGGCCGGCGCCTAAGGATCCAAAACACTCGGAAGGCGTCCTGAGTTGGAAGAGTTACCGCTGGGGTATGCAATCGGTGTGGCTGGAGAACGTATTGCTCCATCAGCCACAACGCTGGTTGCCGCAGAGTTATGCCAACTATGACGAGTTGGAAGCCGCGGCGGTCGAGGCCTCGGTGATTGAGCCCGAGGTTCCGAAAAACCTGAGCACAGGCAAGTGGGCCGACTACAACCCGGCGGAGATTCAGCATCCCATTCTCGGCAAGATCCCGCTGCTTGATCATTGGACGGGCCCAGGCACACAACCTCAATCAGGCAGCGGATACACGGTGAAAGCGGTGACCCGACATCACGGCCCGTCAGAACGCATGACCGTGGACCTCGCGGACCTGGATCAATCCACAATGAACCTGGTTACCGGGGAGTCGGGAGTGTTCTTGAGCCCGTACTACATGGACCACTGGAAGGCCTGGTACGAAGGATCCACGTTCAACTGGCCGTTTTCGAAAGAAGCTGTCTTGAAGTCAAAGCAACACAGCCTTGTCTTGCAGCCGTAGTGGGATGGCTGCATCTGGGCGCGCGAGATAGGACTCAGCCTATTGACGCCAGGGCGAAGCTTCGCTCCTGGAGGACGGTCCGGCGTCGGTCGCCACGCAAACGGTGGACCTCTTAGTCCAGATTCCCTTGCTCGATGACTACGTTCTCGCGGACGATCAGGCGATGCGCTGCCATTTCTTTCAGGGTGGGGAGCACCCGGTTTACGTGCTCATCCTGGTCCACGAATATGATGACAACCGGCAGTTTGCCCCCGGCGTCAACGAGATGACTGGTCTTGATGCGCTGCCGGCCAAGAAAACCTGCGACTCCATGCAGGGTCACCGCGGCATAGACATTTTCCCGGTGCAGGTAGCTGAGGATTTCCATGTGCAACGGGCGATTCTGCCAGCGGTCGCCTTCATTGAGATAAATGGTGACTTGGACTGCCATTCCGCTTGGCATTCTATAGCACTCGCGCCAGAGCCATGCCACCAAGGGCGGCAGCCAGGCACAGCAGGTTATTGGTAAGGACGTTGGTGAGCATCAGATGCCACTGTCCCTGCTCGAAGTAGGCCATGGTTTCGAAGGCATAGCTTGAGAAGGTAGTGAACGCGCCGCAAAACCCTACCACTACCAGCAAGCGCCAGCGCGGATCGAGCAGCACGCGCTCGCTAGCGTAGACCAGGAAGAAGCCTACGATCAGGCTTCCGGTCACGTTGATGATCAGCGTGCCGTAAGGGAACACCGGACCCAGAGTCTTTGCCGCGAGCCGGCTGAGGTAATAGCGAGAACAGGCTCCGAAGATCGCGCCTAACGAGACAATCAGATATTCACTCACGATGGAGCTCTCCTAAGTGGGTAGGAGTTATCAGCCTGGGGGCAGGCGGTTGTGGCGAACTCCATCGCCGTTGCATTTTTTAACACACAGGACCGGGAAGTTCCAAGTCCTGCGACCAGCAGCTGTCCTTTATAGCCAAAAGCTAATAAAGCGCCAGGATCGCTTTAGGGCCGCTGCCAGGTGATAAATGACCCTGAAGCCCGAGTCGCCCGGCAAACTCGCAGCCTGGGCCTTCCAGAGGCCCGCAAATGGCATTTCTCGTGACAAGCGAACCTGAAGTTTGCGGTAAAATCACGTTCTACCAATTATCAATAACTTAGCTACAAGCGAATCATTTTGAGACAAACTAGTTCTTCCGTTCTACCAGGTAGTGTGCCAGGCTCTTCAGCGTATCGGCCCGAGGGCCGTATGAATCGAGCGACTCACAGGCCGACTCAACCAGTGCATCGGCGCGCTTCAGGGACTCATCAATGCCGAACAGGGCAGGGTAGGTCACCTTTTCTGCCACCGTGTCTTTCCCCGCAGTCTTCCCCAGTTGCTCAGAGGTTTGAGTAATGTCGAGAACGTCATCTACGATCTGGAATGCAAGGCCGATGGACCTGCCGAAGTTCCGCAGTTTCCCCACCGCCTCGGCTTCCGCTCCGGCATAAATGCCGCCGCTGACAACGCTGGCGGCGATCAGCGCGGCCGTCTTGGCGCGATGGATATATTCCAGCATGGCGAGATCCGGTTTCTGGTGCTCGGCTTCGAGATCGGCGACCTGCCCGCCGATCATGCCATCCACGGTTCCAGTGCCGCGGGCAATCTCTTCGATGAGGCGTACGCGCGCTTCCGCTGCACATTGGACTCTCGACAACACTTCGTAGGCTTGCGTCTGCAGGGCGTCGCCGGCGAGGATGGCAATGGCATCGCCAAACACTTTGTGGCAGGTGGGACGCCCGCGCCGCAAGTCGTCGTTATCCAGGGCGGGCAGATCGTCGTGAATCAGGGAATAGGTGTGCAGCATCTCCAGGGCTGCGCCGACTTCTTCAATGCCGGCGGGAAGGGAACCGGCAACCATGCGCCCGGCTTCCATGGCCAGAATCGGGCGCAGGCGCTTGCCTCCGGCAAAGACGCTGTGACGCATGGCCTTGTGGATCGAAACCGGATGCTGAGTTGCAGCGGGTAACAGACGCTCGAGCGCGGCGTCGGCGATCACTTGCCCTTGCTGAAGCACTTCCTTGAGCATGAACGCTGAGTATAACAAGGGACTCTGCCAGCGGATCAGGAGAGATCAGGCAGGTGGATCGAACTTTTCTGCGAAGCTCTGTGTTCCCGGTGTTTGGTCTCGGAACGCTTGACAGAAGCTCCCTTAAATGTCATTCCTAGATACTTTTGGTTTTCATGCCTGAGCCATTCGGCGGGCAAATGGAAGCGAAGGGGCGTGCGCTTGAGAGTACGGGTCTTCTATCACGACAAATGTTTCGATGGAGCTTCATCGGCAGCTTTATTTTCGCGTTTCTACCGCGAACGGATTCGCGGCGACGTGGAATTCACGTTCTCGGGACTGCTGCACCGGGCGGGCGCGCTGTTCAACGAAGACGATTTCGACGGCGACGAGAACGCCATCGTGGACTTCAAGTACTCCAGTTCGCCGAAGATCACATGGTGGTTCGATCATCATGAAAGCGCGTTTCTAACCCCGGCCGACGCGGCGCACTTCGAGCAGGACCAGAGCAACCGCAAATTTTACGATCCTGATTTCAAATCCTGTACCAGCTTTCTGGCCATGATCGCGGAGCGGCGGTTTGGGTTCGATCCGGCGCCAGTGGCTGACCTCGTGCACTGGACCGACATCATTGATGGCGCGATGTATCCCGATGCGCAGAACGCGGTCGAGATGCAAGCGCCCGCGATGAAGCTGACCATGGTGATCGAATCCACCCAGGACCCAGCATTCCTGCCCAAACTGATTCCTTTGCTGGCCACCAAGCCGCTGGGCGAAATCCTGGAAGCGCCGTTCGTGAAACCATTGCTCCCGCCGTTGCTGGAGCGGCATCGCCAGTCCATTGACATCCTGCGCGACAAGAGTCACATGAAAGACGGCACGATCTTCTTTGATGTCACCGGCTATGACCTGGAGGGCTATAACAAATTCGTGCCCTACTATTTACACCCGCAGAGCATTTACAGCGTGGGGCTGAGCAAGAGCAGTTTCCGGGTGAAGGTTTCGGTGGGGTCGAACCCATGGGCGCCGAAGGCACCCACGGTCAACCTGGCAAAAGTTTGCGAGCGCTATGGCGGCGGAGGACACGCGCGAGTGGGCGCGATCTCCTTTGATGTGACGCAGCACGAGGCCGCGCAAAAAGCATCGCAGGAAATTGTCGAAGAGTTGCAGGCCGCGGTACGTTCGCAGTCCTGAAATGCCTGCCTTGTCTCACTTGGACGATGCTGAGGGTTCTCACAGGCCCGTGTTGCGGGCCGAGGACCTGACGCGCACCGTCAACGGCAAAATTCTGGTGGACCATGCCAGCTTTACCGTTCAAACGGGAGAGATCCTCGCGCTGGTCGGACCGAGCGGGGCCGGCAAGAGTTCGCTACTGCGGCTGCTGAATCGGCTGGATGAGCCGAGCAGCGGCACGGTTTACCTCGAAAACCAGGACTACCGGCAGATCGCGCCACGGGAGCTTCGCCGCAAGCTGGGCATGGTGATGCAGCGCCCCTATCTCTTTCCCGAAACGGTGGAAAGCAATCTGCAATTCGGCCCTCGGCAGCGGGGACAAACCCTCACAGCTTTAGAGGTGGAGTCGTTGCTGGCGCGGGTGGGGCTGGAGGGCTACGCGTCTCGTAACGTAGCCAACTTATCCGGCGGCGAGGCTCAACGGGTTTCCTTCGCACGCACCTTGGCCAACTCTCCGTCAGTGCTGCTGCTGGATGAGCCGACCTCTGCTCTCGACGAAGCATCCAAAGCAGGGATTGAGAGCCTGATCGGGGAGATCGTGCGCGCGCATTCTCTCACTTGCGTGCTGGTAACCCACGATCGGGCGCAGGCATTGCGGCTGGCGAGGCGTGCATTGCTGATGGAAGCCGGGCGGATTGTGCGGCAAGGAGATGCGAGCGAGGTGTTGCATGCTTAACCGGATCTTCCATGATCAATTGCAACTGGGGCTGGCGCAATCGGCGGCCGCGGCGCTGGCCGCGTTGGTCGTGGTCCTGCTGGCGCGGCGCCGGGCGATTCACCTGGAACGCGAGTCGCTGGTGGCCATGGCTCGCGGGCTGGTACAGATCATTGCCGTAGGATCGGTGCTGCATCTGTTGCTACGCGGTCCGCGCTGGACCAGCGTTTTCTTGCTGGTGGTGATGACCCTTGCGGCGGGAGCGACCTCGGCGCGCCGCGCCAAGCATATTCCGGGGGCGTTCCGGGTGTCGGCTTGGTCCATCGCGATGGGCGCGGGATCGGTGATCGCGCTCATGACGTGGCTGGGCGTAATTGACACCAGCATCACCGCGCTGGTCCCGGTCGGAAGCATGCTGATTGCGAATTCGATGAATACCAATGGGCTCGCGCTCAACCGGTTCCGGGCGGATGTGGTGGCGCACGTAGGCGAGATCGAGACTGCGCTGGCTCTGGGTGCGGAGGCCAAGACCAGCGTCGCGCCATACGTGCAAGCTTCGTTTGAAGCCAGTCTGATTCCAGCCATTGACTCGCTGCGCTCGCTCGGCATCGTGTGGATCCCGGGCTTGATGGCAGGAATGCTGCTTTCAGGGGCACGGCCCGTGTATGCAGCAATCTACCAGTTTGTGGTACTGGCGATGATCTTCGCGGCGTCGGGACTGACCTCGTTGGCCAGCACGTTCATGATGCCGGCGCACATCTTTACTGCCGCGGACCAACTTCTGCTTCAGCCCGGAAAATAATATGGCGGACGACGTTCACCAACACCAGCACGAACGGCAATTGAAGGCCCTGAGGGCGGTGGCGTCGCTCGAGTTCATCAAGGGACTCGCAGTTCTGCTGGCGGGCTGCGGGTTGCTCTCGCTGGTCCACCGTGACGTTTGGGGCGTGGCCGACAGCCTGCTCGGCTGGCTGCACCTCAGCCCCGATCATCGTTACGCGCGAATGTTTTTGAACTGGGCCGACGAGGTTACCGACAGCAAGTTGATGGTGATCGCAGGGATCGCGTTCCTGTATTCCGTGCTGCGCTTTGTCGAGGCCTATGGACTATGGAGAGCGCGGGCCTGGGCGGAATGGCTGGCGATGGTTTCAGGAGCGATTTACGTACCGTTTGAAGTATTCGATCTGATGCACAAGCCGACCCTGATTCACGCCGGAATTCTTCTCGTCAATCTGATTGTGGTCGGTTATATGATCTATCTTCGGCTGTACGCCCGGGCGGAAAAGAGAGCTGCACCGGGAACGATGGCTGAGAGTTGTGCGGACTGATGACCAGCTTCTGCCAGTCCTGGTGGGCCTGAACCGACTCCGGCGTTGGCGGCAACTGTGTCGCTGGGGCGTAGTTCATCAGCGTCCTTAACTTCTCAACCAGTTTTTGAAGTTCTTCGGCTCGATCCCTGATGGATTCCGTCGAAACCCTGATCTGCTTCCAGATCTCCAGGGGGTGCTTGGGGGAATTCGTCGTAGCGGAGTCGGGCGGGAAGCCGCCAGCCCTGTTGAGAGCGGTGCCGCAAGCCTGGAGCCAGCGGTCTAACTCAGCACGAAATGCGAAGACCGGCCCGCGGTTATTCTTGCCGATGCGATGAACAGGCAGACTCAAATCTGTTTCCCAGCGTTGCACTGTACGAACACCGCGATCGAAATACTGGGCAATTTCTTTCCAGGAATTCAGAACAGGTCTTTCCGCGAATCGGCCTGGCACAGGTGCGGACGGAATGTCACCCATGGCAACTCGTATCCTCCGAGTGGATCTAGCTTTTTAGAACGCGTTAATGTACTCCATGTGACAAAGCCAGGCAATACCCTGAACTCTGTAACGTTTGTAGCTGAATGAAAGGCGCGACCATGGGTCGCGCCTTTTGCGAAGAGTGGAAGAGCTAGATTCCGGTGCCGCTTAAAGTTACTTTTTGCGGGCTGGCGCCGCCATCGTCGTTCACGCGAAGTGTCGAGGTGCGGGCCCCGGTAGCGGTGGGGGAGAAGGTAACGAGTACCGTGCACGTACTGCCGCCGGCGAGGGTTGCGCCGCAGGTCCCGCCGCTTCGCGCGAAGTCGCCGGCATTGCCTCCCAGGATCGTAATACTGCTGATGTTGAGAGTGACGGTTCCGACATTCTTGACCGTAATGGTTCTGGGATTACTAGTCGTGCCCACCTTTTGGTTGGAGAAATTGAGGTTCACCGGCGTCACCAGCACGATGGTCCCAATGCCGCTAAGCGACGAGGTTTGCGGACTATTGGAGGCATTGTCGCTCACGCTCAGGGTAGCGGAGCGGGTGTTGATGCCGATGGGCGCAAAGGAAACATTAAATACGCAACTTGAACCCACAGCCAAGGTGCTGCCACAGGTTGTGCTCTGAATCACGAAGTCGGTGGGGTTGATACCGGTAATCGATCCCGCGATGGATTGCAGTGGCGCGGTGCCGGTGTTGGTCAGGGTGACGGGGAGACTGGGGCTGACACTGCCCACATCGCGAATGGGGAAGGTGAGCGATGACGGGGACAAAGTCGCCGTGGCAATGCCGGTGGGAGTATTGTTCAACAAAACACTCACCGAGTACGGGCCCATGCCGGGGTTCGCGGTAACCACGTCGAGTTTGCCATCGTTGTTGAGGTCGGCCATGGCCAATGACGACGGACTGGGTCCGGTTACAAAGTCAACGTGAGGCTGCAGGGTGCCGTCGCCATTTCCCTTGAAGAAGCTGATGGAACCGGTTTCCGCCTGGTATTCCTGGACCGTAAGCCCGGTGTTCGCAATCACTACGTCGAGTTTGCCATCAAAGTCGTAATCGGCGATCGTAACTCCTACTGGAAAAGACAGGGTCGGACTGTCCATCTTGCCCTGGAAGGTGCCATCGCCGTTGCCCAGCAGAACGCTCAGCGTGTTGGCGGAGTTATTGGCGACGGCGAGGTCCAGTTTGCCGTCCCCGTTCAAGTCCCCCACCGCAACCGAGACCGGGTTGGTCCCTACGGGATAGTCCACATGGTTCTGGAACGTACCGTCGCCGTTGCCGAGAAGAATGCTGACCGTGGAGCCGGAGAGGTTTGTGACCGCGAGGTCCATCTTGCCATCGCCATTGAGGTCGGCTATAGCAACAGAGTTCGGAGCGGACCCGGTGGCGTAATCCACGTGGGCCTGGAAGGTGCCGCTGGCGGCGCCGATCATGACGCTGACCTTGCTGGCGGAACTGTCCGCGACGACAAGGTCCATCGTGCTGTCGTTATTGAGGTCCCCGACCGCCACGAAGACCGGTCCGGCAGCGGTGGAGTAATCGGTCTTGGGCTGGAAAGTGCCGTCGCCCTTGCCCAGCAAGACGCTGACTTTGTTAGAGCCGTTGTCGGCCGTGACCGCGTCCAGCTTACCGTCTTTGTTGAAATCCGCGAGAGCTACACCGGTGGGAACCGAGCCGGTATTGCGTTCCTGGTGCGAGTTGAAACTGGCATTCGGGCCGCCCAGCAGGACGCCGACGGTATTGGCGCCGCTATCGGCCGTGACGATGTCTTTGAACCCATCGTTGTTGAGATCTCCGATCGCGACCGACTTGGGCAGCGAACCAGTGAAGTAGTCGATCCGTCCGATGAATGTGCCGTCTCCGATGCCCTTCAAGAACGTGACCGAGTTGCTGCCGTTATTGGCGGCGATGATGTCCATGTTGCCGTCGCCATCGAAGTCGCCGACGGTGTCGCCGGCAGGCAGGGAGTCGGTGCCGTAGTTGATGATCTTGTTCTGGAACGTCCCATCGCCCTTGCCGAGCAGGACAGAAACGCTATTGGCGCCGTCATTGGTGGCTGCAATGTCCCAGAATCCGTCGTGATTGAAGTCGGCAATAGCTAAGCCCTTGGGGTGGTTGCCGATTTTGTAGTCAACCCGCGGCTTGAAAGTTCCATCGCCATTACCGATGAGAACTGTGACCGTGTTACTGCCATTGGCGGCGATCGCTAGATCCTGGATATTGTCCTGGTTGAAATCCACAACACCTACACCCTTGGGGCCGCCACCGATGGCGAAAGATCCCTTCTGCGTGAAGGTGCCATCGCCATTGCCGAGGAAAATTGTGACGAAGCTGGAGGTCTCGCCGGAGGCGAGGGCAATATCCCGTTTGGAATCGCCGTTGAAGTCGCCGGTCGCGACGAAAGCCGGCGCGATCAGAGTCACGGTGTCTTTGTGCAGTTGAAAGGTGCCGTCGCCGTTGCCGAGGAGGACGCTCATGGTGCTGCCGTCGCGGTTGGCAGTGGCAAGATCCATTTTGCCGTCGCCATTAAAATCGTCAATCGCGACTCCTACCGGGCCGATGCCGGCGTTGAAGTCCATCCGCGGCTGGAAGGTACCATCGCCATTCCCGAGCAGAACACTGACGTTGTTGCCATTCGTATTGGCGGTGACAAGGTCCAGCTTTCCGTCGTTATTCACGTCCTTTACCGCCACTCCTTCGGGAGTGGTGGAGGTTTGGTAGTCCACCGGAGCCTGGAAGGTTCCATCGCCATTTCCCATGAGAACTTCTACGGTGTCAGGGATGTTGTGGCGTGTATTGGTGACGACCAGGTCCATTTTGCCGTCGTTATTGAGGTCGACGCCAACCACCGACTCCGGGCCCTCGGCGGTGCCGCAAGGAAAGGTGGGCGCCTGCAGAAACGTTCCCGACCACGCCCCGAGGGTTCCCGCGAGTAGATAAACTCCAACGATGAAGGATGCGCGTTTCAACGACATAGGTCTTCAAACCCACCCTGGTAAATTTTTGACGACGGCGCCTTGCCTACGGGTCGTGAACCCGCGTGAAGCTATTGTGTTGGAAGTATTCGTTGTCTAAGAGGGGAAGGACTCCAAGATCTATTTAAGATGCTGGTCTACGAAGCGAATCCGAGTACGTCGGGATATTTTCAGGGCAGGGGAGAAGGAATGCAAGAGCCGGAAGTCTCCTAACGTTTTTCTATCCCGGTGGGGCAAAGCCGCACCAGTGGCGGGATTAGCCGTAAGGGCCGGAAATTTCCAGTGCAGGGAGTCCAGGCGGGCGTCGGCCCAAACCGATGGCTTCGGAATACGACCATCATAAATAAAGAGGGTGGACGGAAGCGGAGTTGTCTTAACCCTGACACTTCGATCCGGACCGAAGGATCCGCCAAGTCGGCAAGCATATAATCCCCGCCGGAGTGAATATGCAAACCAAAACGTTAATCATGACAGCCTTGGCTGTCCTTGTGCTGCCTGCCTTAGCCGCGCAAGATGTGATGCAGTTCCACCCCAGGCAACTGAAAGTCCTGGCCGAAAATGACAAGGTGAGGGTATTGCGCTTTGCGCCAATGAAGGGCGACACGACGCCGATGCATTCGCACCCACAGACGGTGGTTTACGTAGTCAAGGGGGGCAAGATCCGTTTAAGCGAGCCCGATGGGAAATCGAACATCGTGGAACTGAAATCGGGCGAGACCCAGATTCGCGGGCCGGTCACCCATTCGGACGAAGCGCTCGACGATATGGAAGTCATCCTGGTCGAACTGAAAAAATGAGCCGGGCTGATACGGCGGCGGTGCCCGGAATGACTCCGTTTCTTTATAGATGAAAAAGCTGGTGGTCGGATTGGGCGAATTGTTGTGGGGCAACGTCTGTGCTGAGCGTCACAGCACCACCATGCGGATGGATTTAGGCTTGCATCATGCAAGTGCAAAACCCCCTATCCGGATTGGGAGTCATTTCCGCGTTAGTGGCCCCGGCCCTTCTGATTCTTGCGGTGGCGAACCTGGTGGGATCCACGCTGAGCCGGATTGCCCGCATTGGCGACCGCGCCCGTAAGACGATGGCCATGCTGGAGTCGTTCCGGTCGGCGCGCGAGGAGGAGGGAATCCGCTTCTGCCGCGGGTTGCTGGTGCTTTACCGGCGCCGCTCCAGGCTGGCGGAGCTTGCCCTGTCGGCTTACTACCTCTCCATCGGTTTGCTGGTGGCAGGTAGTCTAGCGATCGCCCTGGATCGTTATCTGCACGAGTCAGTGCCCTGGCTGGCTTCGACCATCACCATGGCGGGTGCTCTCATGCTGTTCCTGGGGACCATCTTGCTGTTTCTGGAAACCCGCATGGCGGCGGGCGCGCTGCGCAACGAGATTGACTTCTCCGAGCGCATCAACGATTAGAGCCCTTCCGACAAGCTCTCAGAATTCGTATCTCAGCGACAGCACGGTGCGATTGTCGTGGAAATTACGCGGCGCGGTCGGTCCCGTCACCGAGTCCTCCGCATACTGATCGTAATTCCAATGCGCATTCAGGCTTAAGTTGGGTGCGAAGCCAATCTCGATGCCCGCCAACGGCCGGTGAAAATCGAAGAACAGGGGTTCCGGAGGTTGCAGGGGATTGAGCACGGTTTCGTGGCCGTCGCTGTGGGTCAAGGCGTATCCGGCCAGCAGGGTCACGCGCTTGATGGGCTGAAAACGGAGGTTGAGATTTACGTACTGGACCTGGCTCGCGTACTCAAACCGGATCTGGTTGGGGTTGTTGTTCAGACTGGAATCAAAAGTAGGACATCCATTCAGAATCGTTTCCGGAGGAGTGAAACTCCCATTGAAACAAATCAATGAAGACTGTAGAGAGTTGGTGTAGTTATAGGCGAGGTCAAGGCCGATCCGATTGTTTGGAAACAGAGAAGCCAGGAACCCGGCATTGCGGTAGTGCTGCTGGAACTGGGTATCGCTTTCGCCATTGCGGCCTTCTGTAATATCGGTGCTGGCGCCGATGCTGGCCCAACGCCTGGGGCGGTAATTCACGCGCCCCCGATAGCGCTGCCTCTGCCGCGGGCTGACGCGGGTTATGAAATTATCGGCGGCCATCGACTCTGCCTCAAGATTAATTCGCAGCGAGTCCACTGGCCGCACCCATACTCCGATGAACGGCGTATGCTCGTTGACCTCGATGGTGTCGCCCTCAAATTCTCCTAGACCGGATTCAGGGTCGGCGAGTATTTCCGGCTCCAATTTGAAGACCCGGCGGTGACGAAGACGGTAGCCCACCCGAACCCCCACTCTTTTGGACGGCGAATACTCCAGGCCGATCTCGTTGAAGAACGACTTCTGGCCCAAGAAGTTGATGGTTAAGGCGGTGGTTACGTCCGGGGGCAACAAGGGGCTGAGCAGTACATTCACTGCGGGGGGAGTTCCGACCGGAACTCCGACTATATCGGTTTGGGTAGAGAACCACTGACCTGGAATGCGGAAATTGTCATAACGGAAGCTGTCCACCAGGTTCAGGGTCCTGGTGAGGCTTACCGTCACGCCGGCGTAAGAATTAAAAGCCACGCGCTGCGTCGAGGCCGGCCCGGTGAACGTAAACTGCCGTACTCCAGTACGAGTCACCAATCCATTGAAAGACTCGAAATAAGGACTATCCAGGCTGGCGGAGCTATACGAAGCTTCCGCGGCGATACTCACGCGGCGGAAGTAGTTGGAGCGCAAGCTTAATCTTTCCGTGGGAGTGGTCGTGCGAACCCGCTGGTTGCGGACGTACTGAATGTAGAGGTTGCAACTGGGATTGGCGAACCCGCCGATAAAGGGCGTTCTGCAAGGCTGATTGGCGGGTGTGTTGAAGGGTAAGCCCAAGCTCACCGGGGTCCCGTCGGCCAGGAACGCGGGCGCGAAAGGAGCCAAGCTGTAGTTGGTGTCGTTCTTGTCGAACGAGACTGCCTGATCGTAGCTGATGGTGGTCTGGGGCAGGACTCTCAAGTCGAAGCCGATGAAGTAGTCATTGGAGCTGACATTCCAATTCTGGAACAACAGCGGATCGGTGCCTTCGTGGAAGCTGGAGAAAGAAGGTCCCTCGGAACGGTTACGCGAGAAGCCCAGGCGCACGCTGAACCGGGATTGCGGCAGGATCGTGAGGTTCGCGTCGTACATGCGGCGCGTAGTCGCAAACTGGTGCGGCGAGAAGGTCACCGGAATGCTGGGAGTCGAAGACGCGGGATTGAGCGGGTTTCCCAGCAGGTCGTAGTCAAAGAAGTTGTGATCGCGACGGAAGGAGAAATTGAAGTCATACCAGACATTCTTCGAGACCGACAAACGGGCCGCATTCTCAGGGTCGCCTCCCCATCCGAAGGAACTGGCGCTGAGACGATCGAAGAGGACGGCGGAGTGATCCATCGAGCGCAGGTTGAGTGTCTGCTCGAGCACGCGAAAGCCTTCATCCTGGTTGATGAAGGTTTTATACACTTCCGAGCTTCTTGCCACGTCAACGAAGCGATAGCCAAACTCTATGCTCTGCTGAACCTGGTAGCTGCCCAGTTGTTTGCCTTCCTGGTCGGCAGGAGCAGTTCCTGGGGGGCTGCTCGGTGAAGTTTGTGCGAAGACGACTGTCGAAACGACGATTGCTATGAGCGAATAGGAGACCTTGAGTTTCATGAGTGTATCTCCCCATGCCAACATCTGGACCTACGGCTTGAAAAAGACTTCACTGAAATTCGAGCCGTGAATGAACGCGTGGCACATGGTGCATGCCTGATACTTCTGAGCCTGGTTGTGTGCCGGGCCAATCGGCGGCTGCGAAGGAACGTTACTCAGCGCCAGCGTGTGACATTGCAGGCAGAGTTGATTGACCTGGGCCACCTTGAGAAGGCGCGGGGAAGTCGAGCCGTGCGGCATGTGACAACTGACACAACCCTCGGTTTTCACCGGCAGGTGCTCGAAGACAAATGGCCCCTTTTTCTCACGGTGGCACTTGTAGCAGACCTGGTCCTCGTCGGCGCTGGCCCGCAACTGGGTGGAGTGGGTTCCGCCATGCGGGTTGTGGCAATCGCCGCACTCGATCAATCCCTGGTTCACGCGATGGCGGAAGGGACGGTCAAACTCAGCGCGGGTTTCGGTGTGACACTGGTAGCACAACTGGGGCTGCTTCTCGGTAAGCAGAGCCTTTTCCTTCCAGGCCTTGTGAGGAGAGTGGCAACTGGTGCAGCCGACGTCGGCGCTGGCGTGGGAGGAACGGAGAAAATTTCCCTGCTCGTGCTCCCCCGAGTGGCACTCGAGGCAGCGCTTGGAGGATTCCTCGCCGCTGAGATTCTTGAAGCTGATAATTTTCGAGACGTCGCCGCCGCCGTCCACGTGCGCCTTGCCCGGACCATGACAACCCTCGCATCCCTGGTGCGCCGCAGTCGCCTTCTTGTTCTGGATGGTGGCGAAGTGCGCGGTCTGCTCGAAATGCTTGGCAAGGTCTTCGTGACAAGTCTTACAGGTATCGGAGCCGACATAGTCGGAGGAGGGAGCAGCATGTTCGTCCGGCTTGGCCTTGTCGGTTTCGGTGAAAGCGACGGAGGAACTCCACGCCACTAAGGAACAAAAGATGACGAGATGAAGAGCAAACCGGGAAAGAGGAGAGCAAGAGACATCGGGCTTAGCCCTTCGGAAATGCTGGAGCGGCATAGTGTCCACCTGCGATGTGGCGAACTTAAGTTGGAAACATGGGTGATAGTTCGGACGCTATCATGGAACTTGCGGTCTGACTACAAACTTTGTTCAACAAATCTTTGAAGTGTTCCCGATTAGTACCGCGGGATGCGGAGCAGATTGCAGACGGGTTCCACAATCAAGGTGCGAGTCGTGCCGACGCGGAGTGCCGAATTTTCGGCACCCTTCGCGGCACAGACAAAATAGCAAGAGAGATTGCCATGAGATAATCGCATCAGTCGCCGTGGCCCCGTAGCTCAGATGGATAGAGCAGCGGTTTCCTAAACCGTTGGTCGGGTGTTCGAGTCACCCCGGGGCTACCATCGAATTCAGAGGTGACTTCCCGTTGTATGCAATCGCAGGCTGCGAGTTGATTGTCGTGTCAGATTCAGTGTCCTGCGGATGCCCTGCTGACCTGAAAGTAGCATCGCCAAGCCAGCGAAAATCGCCGGAACAAACCTGGGTCGCGCGGCGTATAACAAAGCAGACTATGAAACTTCTTAGCAATGGAACGCTCATGGCCACCATCATTGCGACTGTATTTGGAACGGCCGGCTGGTGGTTCGGATTGTTCGACAGAATATGGCCCACTCACCCTTTTCTTGCTGACCTGTTCGTTTCCCTGGCAATGGTTGTCATCGTCAAGCAACTTTGGACGCGAGAATTCTCGCCCGGGAGATAAGAGCGCGAGGGACCGCCGCGTTTGATGGTTGTCACTGAACAGACTTTCGGCGCAACTCAGGATTTCAGCCCGGGCAGAAGATTCAGGCAGCCGGGTTGCGCGGGCCGGGGGTGGGGTGACGAAGCTTATTCTTGTCCGACTTGGCGTCGTCTTCCTGCAGCAGGTGGGTTAGTTCGTTGATGAGTTGCACCAACTTTTCTGGATTTTCTTCGCGGGATGCCTGTTCGGCAATTTCTCTCCAGTTCCTGATTTCGTGATCCGCGGGGTCAGAAGGGACCGAGAAACGCTGGAACCATGCGTCGATCTCAGAGGAGAAAGCGAATACTTCGCCGCGATTTCCGACGCGATGAACGGGAAGCGCCAGATGCTTCTCCCACCTCTGCACGGTGCGCATACCGCGGCGCATATACGCTGCCACTTCTTTCCACGAGCGCAGGATTTGCGCCTGGGGAATTTCAGCATTGGCAGCTGCCGACGGCAGCACCGGGATCTCGTCAGACATAGCCGAACCTTCAGATGGACTCGTTTGTCGGCTTTTAACGTAGCGAATTTTGTCGGACCCCAGATACGCCAAAAAACGCCACGTCTGACGTTCTTAAGAACAGAGCAGAGGGGCCAAGTTAGGGAAGGAAAACTGTGCGGGAACTTATTCTTGCGCGAAAATCATCTTGCGAATGATGTGAGCGTTCTCCAGATCGGCTTTCGCCTGTTCCGCCAGCCGTTCGAGGTACGGCTTGGGACCTGAGCCGGAGTCGATCATACGCCGGGTCATGGCGGCCTTTTCTTCCAGGGCCCGCATAGCAGCCCACAAGGCCCTTTCGGAAGATACATCCAGTTCGCCCTTGAGTGCAGATGCGGTGTATCCATGACCAACACGACAGCGGAAACGGGTCATCTTGTTATCTTTGACCTCCCACAGGACACCATGGCATTCGGGGCAGGCAAAGACTGAAGGTCTTCCGTTTCCCTCGCCGACATAGGAGGATTCTTCGTTCTTTCTGACCTCGGAAGCGGAGGGATCGGCGGGCTTCGACCTCTTTTTCATGGCAGCGCCTCGCGATTCGGTCAATTCAACGATCTTGGATGCGATTGCAGCCACGGGAAGAACGTAGTCCGCGCCGGCATATTCGAGGGCCCGTTGCGGCATCTCGCTGACCTGGGCGTCGCTCGGGTCCTGCACGATACTGATGCCGCCCCGGGTTCGAACTGCCAGGGTGCCGGCTGCGCCATCATCGAGGTTGCCGCTCAGCAACACGGCAATGACGCGCGGGCCGAAGCTGCGGGCGGCGCTGCGAAAAAGAGGGTCAATGGCGGGCCGATGGCGATTCTCCCTGGGTCCCCGGGTTACCCGGACGGTGTGGCGCTCGAGGGTCAGGTGGTGATTGGGAGGCGCGATGTAAATGCGCCCAGCCTCGATGGCTTCTCCATCACGCGCGTGATCCGCGGGAATGGGACTCCGGCGCCGCAAGATGTTGGGAAGGTAGCTGTCGGCGTCAACCGGAACGTGAACGACAAGTCCGATCGCGGCCGGCAGGCCGGCAGGCAGGCTGGGGACAAGCTGCAGAAGCGCCTCAATTGCACCTTGTGAGCCGCCAATGACGATGACTTTGCAGGGAGTTTCTCCAGTCGGCATGGGGCAGACCTCCGCATCCGGCTGATTGTGCAACCGGCGAGGCTAACGGGTCTTGCTGCGTCTGGTCCGTTCTGCAGGCCGGTTTCGAAAGTCGGTGATGTCGAACAGGGCAGCCACGACACCTTCGACCTTGCTATCAGTCGTGCGGTAGGGTGTGATGCGGATACGGTACCAAGTTTTGCCAGAAGCAAACTCCCGCTCACGCGGCCTCTCGTCCCGTATCACTTCGAGCATAAGGCGCTCGAAATCGGGCACATGCAGCTTGAGCCGCACATGGACGAAGAGCCTGCCTAAATCGGAAGGGGCAAGGCCGAACACTTCCTCGGCCTGGGGGGTAAAGCGGCGGACGGTTAAATCGGAACCCAGCATGAGAATCGGCAGGTTGACACTGGCCAGGAGGTTGAGAAGATCGTTATTTGCCTGGGCCAGCTGGTAATTACGATGCTGCATCTCCTCGTTGACGGTATTAAGTTCCTCGTTGGCCGACTCCAATTCCTCCTTCGATGTCTGCAGCTCTTCATTGGTGCTTTGCAGCTCTTCGTTGCCGGACTGAATTTCCTCGTTGGCAGATTGCAGCTCTTCGTTGCTGGCCTCCAGCGCCTCAATCATGGATTGCTGATATTCCTTGGTGGCCACCAGTTCCTGCTTGAGCTGAGCGACCAATTTTTCTTTCACATCTTCGGGTTCCGGCCTGTCAGCTTGCCTCTGCCCCGCGAATTTTGAGGTCGCGTCGGAATCCTCAAAAATAATCAGATAGCTGTGGACCGGGTTATGAGGCGCATGGAAAGGCACGACTTCGATATCGAGGTTCGTGAAGGTTCCGTCGGATTCGATTTGCAGGTTTTCTTTGCGCACCGGCTGAGTGGTTTTCTCGGCTTCGTCCAAAGCTTTTTGCAACTCAAACAGCAACCCGGGCTTTACCATTTTCAGAAGGTTGAGGGTGGCTTTGCCGGAAGGCATCTCCAGGTAGCGATTGGCTTGGCCGCGGGTCTGGAGCAATTCGAAGTCAGAGCTGACCACAACCGCGGCGGGCGCGTAGCGGCTCAAGAGCAGCCGGTCGGCTTCGCGCTGCAGTTCAACCGGCGAGCGCGCCGGTTCGGCAGCAGGCACAGCCGGCAGGGGTTCAGCAATGTTGGCACGAGCGTCGAGTCGTTCGGGGGCGGCCCCAAAGGCGACCGGCGACGCCACAGGTCTTTTGCGATAGATCTTATGTTTCTTGTGCACCAGTTCAAACAGTTCCGCTCCGGTCCCGAGCAAACCCTCGGTGTTGCCTACCATCAGGAACCCTCCGCGACGCAGGGCATAGTGAAAAATTGGAATCACTCGTTTCTGGAGAACCTGACTCAGGTAGATCAGCACGTTGCGGCAGCTTAGGAGATCTACATGGGAAAAAGGCGGATCGCTGAACACATTCTGATTGGCAAACACGCACATGTCGCGAACCGCTTTGCTGATCTGGTACCCACCCTGGACCTTGGTGAAGAAGCGCTTGATCCGTTCGGGTGAGACGTCGGCAAGGATATTGTCCTTGTAAACTCCGACCCGCGCTTTGCGGACCGCGCTGACCGAGAGGTCGGTGGCGAAGATCTGCACCGAGACACCGGCGCGAACTTCACTCACGTATTCCAGAAAGGATATGGCATGCGAGTAAGCTTCTTCCCCAGTGGAGCACCCGGGAACCCAGATACGAACGGTGTCGGAGATAGCGCGGTCTTTGAGGATGGAGGGATATGCCAACTCGCGCAGAGCCTGAAAGGATTCAGGATCGCGGAAGAAGCTGGTCACGTTGATGAGAATGTCCTGGTAGAGAGACTCCACCTCCTTCAAGTCCTGCTGCAGGAGCCTGACGTAATCACTCAAGTTCTCGATGTTGCGCAAAGCCATGCGCCGCAAAATACGGCGGCGGATGGTCGCCGGTTTGTAATGGGCGAAGTCGGCGTGACAGACCTGCTTGATAATGCGGAACAGTTGAGCCAGGTTGGCGCTTCGATCATGCCTCACCGGTTCATGTTCCACGAGCCTGGGCTTGGATACGTACGGGTGCTCGCGAATGCGGGTCAGTTCTTCGGCGATTCTCGCGGGCGGCAACACCAGGTCAATACAGCCGGAAGAAATCGCGCTGTTTGGCATCCCGGTCCACTTGGCGGAAGCATCCTGCGCGATGGTAAAGCCGCCTTCGCTTTTGATGGCGGCAACTCCCAACGTGCCATCTGAGGCGGTCCCGGAGAGGACGACTCCGATGGCTCTGCCGTGCATTTCCGAGGCCAGGGAACGAAAGAAGCGATCGATCGGCATATGAACGGTGCCGGAACGGTCTCGTCTGGCCAGGCGCAGTGCGCTGTCGGAGATGGTCATGTCCTTATCGGGCGGAATCACGTAAACGTGGTTCGGCTTAAGCGGCATGCCATCGGAAACCTGGAGAACTCGCATCTTGGTGGCGCGAGACAATAGTTCGGTCATCGCGCTCTCATGAGTAGGATCGAGGTGAGCGACCAGGACGAATGCCATTTCAGGATCTGGCGGCAAAGCTTTCAGCAACTCGGTGAAAGCCTGCAGTCCCCCGGCGGATGCGCCAACGCCAACGACCGGGAACGCGGGTGTTTGCTTGCCGTCCGAGACCTGCGTGCGCAAGTCCGATTGATTGTTGCCGTCGAGAATTCGTCGTGCCTTTCGCGCAAGGCGAGGTCTCTTGTTGTTCTGCTTGGCGTTGCGGTGTTTGCGCCTCATGAAAGTGTCTGCAGAATCGGCACAACGGTCAGGAACTCGCTGGACATTTCGCAGGAGCACTATAGTATTGTGAAAGCGCAAGGGCAAGAGTGAGGGGCACGTGAAGGTCAAGCCAGGCAAGTCCGTACCCTTGATGGGGGACGATTTTATGTGCGAGCAGAAACCCGGGTTGTTGAATTCGTGGAAAGAAATTGCAAGTTATCTTAACCGCGGGGTGAGGACAGTTCAGCGCTGGGAGAGAATGGGTCTTCCGGTGCGGCGCCTGGGGACCGGCCCGCGAGCACCTGTCATTGCCAATGCCCCTGAGATTGATGGCTGGATGCAAACCGCAAGGGCGCATGGATTCCTACAGTCGCCGTTGGTTTCAGAACCGCTGCAGTGCCGCGCGGACCTGCGGGAAACTATTCTGCAATCTCGCGCTCTGCGACAAGAGATGGCAGCGCTGCGTAAAAAGCAAAGGACCACGATGGCCGAGCTGATGTGCACCATCTGCAAACTGAAGGATGCCTGCTCGGATTCGACGGCGGCGGCTGCAGTCGTACTCCTGCCACATCATGTGGACCATGCGCGCATGGATCACCCGCCACAAAGACTTGGCGCGGGCGCTTAGGCGCGCTCCGCCAGACGGGAACTTCCGCCGAGAAATTCGTAAAGAAGAAAGCCCGCTTCCGAGAGAGAAACGGGCTTTTTGCTGTCGCCTGCCGAGGGTTACGGCAATCCCGGGCACTGGCTCTTTTCGTCGTTCTGGAAACTCAGCCAGTTGTTGACCGGAAGAGTTCTGGGTCCGCCGAAGTAGCTGATGAAGACCAGGTCCTGCAGGTGATAGGTGAAGCCACCGACGGGATAGGCGTGGTCATCGAGCACCAGCGGATCACCGTTTTCCATGATGCTGTTGTCGAGGCAAGGCACGAAGTTGCTGATGAAGGGATCATCCATCCACTCGCCGATTTCGTGGGCGGCGGCAGCGGTGTCTTGCGAGAACACGCCGTTGCCCTGGTCAACCAGGGTGGTGTAGGCGTAGGTCTGTCCGCTGGGAGCGCTGCCGTTGGCGCTGTGATAGCCGCCGATGCAGCATCCGCCGGAGGTCAGGTATACGTCGTAGTTGATGAAGATGGGAAGGCTGTTGGGAGTGATCTGCGTCAGGGAAGCCAGGAAGCCCTGCAGCTTGGCGTCGAAGGCGTTGATGTCCATGGTGCCGACTTTCTTGCCGGGCAGGAACGGATTGGTGATGACCGAACCCTGCGAAGAGGTGACGGTGATCGTTTGCGTGGGCAGAATGGTCGGAGTTCCCAGCACGTCGTGATGGTTGGTGTTGACCTTCACGAACTTCCAGAAGTTGCCGCGCTGATAGGCGTCAATGTACTGGGTCTGGCCCAGGTCCACGCCGCCTTGCACGAAATCAACGCTGGAGGTGAGCAGGGGCGAGCTGGTCAGAACCTGCTGCGCGCTCATGGTGCCGAAGTTGGAGGTGAGCGTGGGATCGAAGGTCATGTTGCCGTTGCTCGATCCATAAACCATCTTCACCGGGATGATGAAAACGGGAATGGTGGTGGTGGTGTTGGTTTTGCGAGGATCACCGCCGACCATGGTGAAACGCACCGTGGTGCCGTGGATGTTGTAGCTGCCATTCCACTGGGCGAGGTTGGTGGCGGGCGGTTTCACCGTGTAATACGAGTGAGGGGGGATGGTAGCGAACATGGGCCGGGGCGATTGCGCATTCTGGGCGAGGGCAAAGCCGGCCAAACACACCAGGGTGAGAGCAGCAAGCAAAGCAGTGGTACGTCTTGTCATTCGGGTGAGTCTCCTTTTGAATTACGATCGGTGTTGCTGCCGCGAGGTTCCCCGGCCGAGAGGAAGCAAGGTCAAACGCGGATGTCTAGGGCAGTGGGTGATGCGTCCTGCCTGATTCGTGATTTCAACCGCCGAACGCCCGCAAAGACAGGCGCGCGGAGATTATTAAATTACGAAGCGTACTACCATACCTAGTTGTAACTTTCCGGCGAAGGTGCACAGAAGTTCTTCTCCGTATACTTCCGGCACACGTGAAAAGTTTTCCATGCACCGCAACAACAGCGGCAAGACTCTAGCCGAGGACTAAGAAAGAGTTGTCGCACGCTTGTAAAAAGAATGTCGTAAGCAGACAGATCACCGAAAGTTTGTCGGCGGAGGGCGCGTCGAATAGAATTCGGGAGCTGCGAAATTTTGCTTCGGGAAGGTAACGCGAAATCGTGATCACGATAGTGTCGGGACTGCCCCGCTCGGGAACGTCTTTAATGATGCAGATGCTTTCGGCGGGAGGCATGGAGATGCTGACCGACCATGAGCGCAAACCGGACGCCGACAATCCCAAGGGCTATTGCGAGTGGGAACCGGCCAAGCTGCTGCCTAAGCAGCCCCGCCTCATTGACGAGGCCGAGGGCAAAGTGGTGAAAGTGATTTCACAGTTGCTGATGGCAATTCCCCCGGGTCGTACCTACAAGGTGGTGTTCATGCAGCGGCCACTGGCCGAGGTCCTGACCTCGCAGGATGAGATGCTGCGCCGGCGGGGGACTTCGGACTTCGTGAGCCACGACGTAATGGCCCCGGCTTTTGAAGGGCATCTGCGCAAGCTGGAAGCGTGGCTGAAAACGAGACCGGACATCGCGATGCTTCGCATGCCATACCGGCGCGTGCTCGACGACCCGCGCGCCAGCGCCGACGAACTGAAGAAGTTCCTGGGCATCGAACTGGATGTGCACAAGATGGCGGAGCAGGTAGACCCCTCGCTTTATCGCAACCGGTCGTAGGTTCAGGTGTGATCACAAAGATTAGTGATCTATGTCACAGGAATGTGGTTGCGCCGGCGGTACAGTCAACCCGCCTCATGCGAGGCAAAGGGATACGGCAAAAAGCCCGAGGCGTCCAGAAGGCGCCTGCGGGCTTTTTAATTTCGGATGTGAAAATAAGTTGAGCAAACCTGCAGAAGCTTGCACATCGGAGAAGGGAAACGGGGGAGGACCACTGCGCGCATCAATCTCCGAACGCGCGCGAGGGCGCCGGAGAGTCCTTCAACATCTGGGAACTCTTCCAGCAAGTCCAAGCCAATCCGCCAATGGCAGTGCCCACGCCGGCGACAAACCAGGTCAACAGGAAAAGTTTCAGAAACAACATCAACGCCCCCTCAGTGCTGGTGTTGCGGTGTGAGATGTGCGAGAGCCTGAAAAGTGACAAGGTTAATTTGCTTTTCTGTTGAATCGTGAGATGCTCGAAGGTGAAATAGTTTGCAGCTCACCGGTTTTGGATCACCTGTTGTCCAACGCTACTCGTTAGACTGCAAGTTTTTGCGCTCATGCGGTTACTCTTCGATATCTTCGGACAAACTCTGCGCAATTTATGGGCCCATAAGCTGCGCTCGTTTCTCACCATGTTCGGGATCGCGTGGGGCGTCGGATCATTGCTCTTGCTGGTGGGACTGGGCGAAGGGTTCCGCTCCGGCAACAGGAAACAATTCGATGCCTTCGGCGAGAACGTGATGTTTATCTGGTCGGGGCGGGCGCCGGTGAAGCAGGGCAGTTTCAGCGGGCTGCGGCAATACTACCTCACCTATCGCGACCTGCTCGATATCCGGGCCGAAGCGCCGCATGTGAAGCAAGCCGATGCCGTCTTGTCACGCAATGACGTCCGGGCAGTGAGCGATTTTTTCAGCACCAGCGGGCAATTGCTGGGATGTACGGCCGACCTGAACCAGATCCGTTACCTGCCGATCGCCGACGGACGCTGGATCAATGATTACGATGACAGCCAGAAACGGGCTGTGATTGTCCTGGGTGACGAGGCGCGGCGTCTACTCTTTCCCGGGCGGCCATCGCTGGGAAGCACGATCCTGCTGAACGGGATTCGCTTCGAAGTCGTAGGCACGCTGCAGCGCATCGGACACGGAGACAACAACAATCTCAACATGCGGATTTTTATTCCCTACAACACCATGCGGCAATACTTTCCGCCGCTGAATGTAGGGGAAGTGAACGACGCAATCTCGTTCGTCAACTATCAACCGACGGAACGCTCACTGCACGATGCTGCCAAGCTCGAAGTACATAAGGTCATTGCCAGAAACCACGGGTTCGATTACCACAACGCGGATTCGTTCGAGGAATGGGACACGGTGCAGACCGCCGACCAGGTAGGCAAGATCTTTGATGCCATGAACATGTTTTTGGGGAGCGTGGGCCTGGTGACGCTGGGGCTGGGCGCGATCGGGATCATCAACATCATGCTGGTGGCGGTGGCGGACCGGACATCGGAGATCGGATTGCGAAAGGCTCTGGGAGCCACCCGACGCAGCGTGATGTTCCAGTTCTTCATCGAAGGGGCATTTCTGACCCTGCTGAGCGGGGGCTTCGGCATCTGCGGAGCAGCCGCTTTCATGGCAAGCCTGGCGATGCTTCCGCAGCCGCCGGGCTTCGATACGCCGAAACTGGTGCCCTCGACGGCTGTGCTGGCCATCGCATCATTAGCGCTGGCGGGGATTGCGGCAGGACTGTACCCGGCGCGGAAGGCGGCGATGCTGCAACCCGTGGAGGCGCTCCGCAAGGAATAGGCATGAAGCGTGACTTGATGCAGCAGGCGTATGGCGCCATGCGCCACGATATGCAGAAGACGGTCCTGACCATGCTGGGGATGGCTTGGGGGATCGCGACCGTGGTGTTGCTGCTCGCCTATGGAGAAGGCTTCGGGGCTGCCATTCAAAATATTTTCGAAAGCTTCGGCGCGAAGGCGGTGGGAGTGTTTCCTGGACGGACTTCCCAACAGGCCGGCGGAAACAAGGCGGGAGTGCAGATTCGATTTACCGGTGAGGATGTCGAACTGCTGCGGAACGTGGCGCCGCTGATCCGGCACATTTCGCGGGAAGGCGACAAGCAGTGCACGGTAGCCAACGACACGCGATCTTTCTCGTTGCCCATCCGGGGAGTGGACCCGCCGGTCTTCGACATCTGGAACCTGGAATTGATGGATGGACGTTTTGTAAATGACGAGGACAACCTCAGCAAAGCGCGTGTCGCGGTGATCGGGCCGGAAGCGAAGGAGAAGCTGTTTTCTGGCGCCAACGCCCTGGGCGAGCACATTCGCGTGAACGGTATCAGCTTTGAGGTAGTAGGGATTCTGCAGCCACGCATGCAGGAGAGCGACAGCGACATCAACCGCCAGATCTACATTCCGTATAACGCCATGGATGTGCTGCAGGACACGCATTACGTGCTGGGAATCTGGCTCGACTTTGAAGGCATGAACCATGACAAGCTGACCAAGACGGTGCGCGAGGCGCTGGCCGTTGCGCACAGTTTCAAACCGGACGATCAACGGGCGGTTTTCATTTTTGACGCGCAGAAGCAGTTGGACCAGTTCAACATCATCACCATGGGCCTGAAAGTCCTGCTGACATTCATCGGAACCATCACGCTGGGGATTGGCGGAGTGGGGCTGATGAACATCATGCTGGTCTCGGTGACGCAGCGAACGCGCGAGATTGGGGTGGAGAAGGCGTTGGGGGCGCGGAAGAAGGACATCCTGTTTCAGTTCCTGGCGGAGGCCATGGTGATTACCGCCGCCGGAGGAGTGCTGGGAATTGCGCTGTCGTACCTGGTGTCTCTGACGGTGGGGCGACTCACCTTGTACAGTGCGATGGCATCGCATGCGGACGCGGGAGATATCCGCCTGATTGTAGCGCCTAAGATCGTGCTGATTGCGACCACCATCCTGGGGATTGTAGGATTGGTGAGCGGGATGTTTCCGGCGGTGCGGGCAGCGAACCTGGATCCAATCGAGGCGCTGCGGTACGAGTAAGCTGCGTTCTTGTAAGAGCGGCCTTTGCGCACGCGAGATCCCTCGCCGCGCTTGGATGACGTAACAAGCTGCCGGGAGTACCTTTGCTTTAGTTTGAGTTCAGTAAATTCCTAGTTTCACGCTGGCCAGAAATTGCGGTGGTTTTCGAGCTTTGAATGTCTGCTCGAAGCCGTACGCGATTTTCAGCAGCGTGGGCTCGCTCCAGGCGCGGCCAAAGAACGAAATACCCACCGGTAGGCCAAAGACGAATCCGGCTGGAACCGTGATGTCGGGATAACCGGCGACTGCGGCTGCGTTCGAGCTGCCGCCTCCTGAGTGGTCGCCATTCGCCAAGTCCGTCAACCACGCCGGGCTACCGGTCGGGGCCAGGATTGCATCGAGCTTGTGCTTGTCCATGAGCGCGTCAATGCCTTCGGCACGACTCAGGCGACGATTGGCGGCGAGCGCGTCGGTGTACTCTTTGGTGGTTAATGGCCCCTTATCCTGCGCTTTCAGAAACAGGTCCTGGCCGAAGTAGGGCATCTCTTTGGCCCGGTTCGCTTCGTTGAAATCGATGATCTCTTTCAAGCTGTGGACAGGCGAGTCGGGTCCGCGAGCTTTCAAATAGGCGTTCAGATCAGCTTTCAATTCATAGAGAAGAACGGTGAGTTCGGTGTCATCGAATTTGCCATGGGTTTCGAGATCGGCGGGATCAACGAGAATCGCTCCCTGCTTTCTCATTTCAGCCAGCAGATCGGTGAAGAGCCGGTCCACTTCATCGCTAAAACCAAAATATTTTCGGGCCACGCCGATTCGTGCGCCGTGCAGTCCGCTGGGATCGAGGAACTTGGTGTAGTCGCGTTGCATATGAGCTGCGCTGGCGGAGGTCGCGGCATCGGCGGGGTCCGGGCCCGCAAGCGCGGTAAGCAGAATGGCCGCGTCGCGAACGGTGCGGGCCATAGGACCCGCAGTGTCCTGGCTGTGAGCGATGGGGATGATGCCGGAACGGCTGATTAAACCAAGCGTGGGCTTGATACCGGCCAAACCGTTTGCGGAGGAAGGACAGACTACCGAACCATCGGTTTCAGTGCCTACGCCGGCGACGCAGAAGTTGGCGGAAACGGCGGCGCCGGTGCCCGAACTCGAGCCGCAGGGATTGCGGTCGAGTGCATAGGGGTTACGGGTGAGCCCGCCGCGCCCGCTCCAGCCGCTGCTGGAATGACTGGAGCGGATATTGGCCCATTCGCTGAGGTTGGTCTTGCCGAGAATCACGGCGCCGGCGGCGCGAAGTTTTTGGGCGACAAAGGCGTCCTTGGGAGCGTGCTGGCCGGCCAGGGCAAGCGATCCGGCGGTGGTCATCATCTTGTCGGCCGTGTCGATGTTGTCTTTGATCAGCACGGGAATTCCGTGGAGGGGACCGCGAGCGCCTTTTCCTTTGCGCTCCTGGTCGAGTTCAGCGGCGATCGCCAAGGCATCGGGATTCAGTTCGATGATCGCGTTCACGCCCGGCCCTTGCTTGTCCATCGCAGCAATGCGGGCGAGATACTTCTCGGTGACGGCATGGGAGGTCAGGGCGCCCTGCGACATAAGTTGCTGGAGTTGGTCCACTGTAGCTTCATCAAGTTCAAAGGCCGGAGCCTGAGGGAGCGGGACGGACGCGGCGGTTGCATGACGGCTGATAGCTGGAAGAAGCGTGGTTCCGGCAGCGCTTAAGGTTGCAGTTCTGAGAAATTCGCGACGGGACGAACGCTCATTCTGGAGTGCTGGGTCTGATTTCACGCTCAAGGTACCCTCCCGGAATGGAAAGGATTATAGGGTAGGCGAGCTTTCCAATGCCGACCAGGCGCGTCTATAACACTTCGGGATGTGTTGTCTGTCACCGCGTGGGCGCGAGGCTCCGTTTATGGTTTGAGCGTCGCAATTCGCGCTTCGGGCGAGGTCGTTCAAAAACTTAAAACCGTAAGATCGGCGAGAAATGCCGCAGAGAACGCAGAGAAGAACCTGTTACAATCACCGGTTTCCTTTTCATGATTCAAGTTCATGCCTTGGTTCGAAGATTCCTTCCGGAGGAGCTCTCATGTTTTGCTGGAAAAACTGGGTAGGCGTGTGCGTAATGCTTTGTTCCTGCTTGAGCTGGGGACAGGAAATGCAGGAAGGGCGCATGCTGCGCTTTCCCGACATCTCAAAAGATAAGATCGCGTTCTACTACGGCGGCGATCTGTGGCTGGCTTCCAATACTGGCGGCGTGGCGCGTCGGATTACGACACATCCTGGAAGGGAACTGTTTCCGAAATTCTCGCCAGACGGCAAATGGCTCGCCTTCACCGGGCAATACGACGGCAATTTTAATGTTTATGTGATGCCGGCCGAAGGCGGGCAACCGAAGCAGTTGACCTTCCACCAGGGAAGTGCGCAGCCTCTCAGCGACCGCATGGGCGTCCACAACGAGGTAGTGGCGTGGACTCCGGACAGTAAGCGCATTGTTTTTCTGTCGCGGCGCGATGCCACCAACGGCTGGATCAAGCGCCAGTTCAGCGTCTCAGTGGACGGCGGCTTGCCTGAGCCCATGCCCATGGACCAGGGCGGAGTAGCGTCGTTCAATGCGGACGGATCGAAGATCGCCTACAACCCGATCTTCCGGAATTTTCGGACCTGGAAGCGCTACACGGGCGGGATGGCGCAGAGCATCGTCATCTACGATCTCAAGAACAACAGCAGTGAAACTGTCCCTCATACCGACTGGACCGACACATTTCCCATGTGGCACGGAAACACGATTTATTTCACCTCGGATCGCGGAGAAGATCACCGGCTGAACATTTACAGCTACGACCTGGGCTCGAAGCAGGTGGAGCAACTCACGCACTACACCGACTTCGACGTGATGTGGCCGAGCCTGGGGCCGGACTCGATCGTCTACGAGAATGGCGGTTACCTATACACCTTCAATTTGCAATCGAAGCAAGCCACCAAGTTGACGATCTACGTGCCGGGTGAAACGGACCAGCGCATGAAGCGGTGGACCAGCGTCAACAAACTGGTCAGTGATTTCGAGATCTCACCCGACGGTAAGCGTGCGGTGATCGCCGCGCGCGGCGACGTTTTTACGGTTCCGGCCAAAGAGGGAAGCATTCGCAACCTGACCCACACGCCGGGGGTTCGCGAGAAGTCGGTGGCCTGGTCGCCGGACGGCAAATATATCGCGTACGTCTCAGACCGGACCGGTGAGGACGAGTTGTTTATCATCCCGCAGGATGGCCTGGGCAAGGAGCAGCAAATCACGAGCGGCTACAAGGGATTCAAGTTCCCGCCGTATTGGTCGCCTGACAGCAAGAAGCTGGTATGGGCCGACAAAGACCTGACCCTCTGGTACGTGGATGTCAACGACAAAAAGCAGGTGAAGGTGGACCAGGCAAAGTACGGTGAGATCACGAATTACTCGTGGTCGCCGGACAGCAAATGGCTGGCCTACGACAAGCCTGCCGAGACGCAGTATGCGGTGGTGAACTTGTATTCGCTGGCGGATGGAAAGATCACTCCAGTGACCACCAGCATGACTAACAGCTACGCGCCCATTTTCGATCCCGATGGCAAGTACCTGTACTTCCTTTCGGACCGGGATTTCAACGAGGTGCTGGGAAACGTCGATTTCGAGTTTGCCAATCCGAAGACGACGCGGGTGTACATCGCCACCCTGAAGGCGGATGAGCCGTCGCCCTTTCCGGCACTGAGTGACGAGTCTGAGCCGAAGAAGGAGGAGCCGGCTGCAAGCGCAAGCTCCAAGGAAGAGAAGCCGGCCAAGGGAAAAGAGGCTGAAAAGGGCAAAGAGGCAAAAGAGAAAAAGAAGGAAACCAAGCCGGAGTTCCGCATTGACCTGGATGGAATCCAGAACCGTGTGGTCGCGCTCCCGGGGGATCCGGGAGTGATCCGGTCCTTTGCCGCTGCCAAGGGGTACATCTATTACTCCACGGCTCCCATTCAGGGGTTGTCGGGTCCGGTCCCGGGCGAGAATTCGGCGGTCCATGTTTACGACCTGAAAGAGCACAAAGCCAAGGACCTGATCGAGAACGTGGACCGATTCACCGTGTCCTTTGACGGCACTAAGCTGCTCTACCAGGCTGAAGGTGCGCCGGGAACGCAGACCTACGGAATCATTGATGCGAAACCGGATGGGCCGAAGAAGGTCGGAGACGGGGCGTTGAGCCTGGCGGGCCTCAAGATGGAAGTCGATCCTCCGCAGGAATGGAAGGACATCTTCAACGAGGTGTACCGGCAGGAGCGCGACTACTTCTTTGAAAAATCCATGAACGGCAACGATTGGGACAAGATTCGTGACAAGTATGCCGCGCTGTTGCCCTACGTTCCCGATCGCTACACGCTGACCTACATCCTCGGAGAAATGATCGGGGAATTGTCGAACTCCCACACCTATGTGGGCGGCGGAGATTACCCCGAGCTGCCTCACAACAACATGGGCTTATTGGCGGCGGACTATGAAGCCGACAAGGCAACCGGCTATTACCGGTTCAAGAAAATTTATGCCGGCGAGAACTGGCACGACAAACTTCGCTCGCCGCTGACCGAGCCGGGCGTCAACGTGCACGAGGGCGATTACCTGATTGCGGTGAACGGGCGCTCGCTGAAGGCCCCACAAAACCCCTACGAGCTGTTCGTAAACACGGCGAATGACACGGTGACGCTGACCGTCAATTCCAAGCCTTCCGAAGACGGGACGCGAACAGTGAAGGTGAAGCCGATTGCGGACGAAGGCGAACTGCGCGAGAACTACTGGATCGAGAGCAACCGCAAGAAAGTAGACGCGGCCAGCAACGGCCGGGTCGGTTACATTTATATCCCCGACATGGGAGCGCCGGGGCTGAACGCCTTCGTGAAGCAGTATTTCCCGCAGATCCGCAAAGAAGGCATGATCATTGATGTGCGCTATAACGGCGGGGGCTTTGTCGATCAGCTGATTTTCGAGCGGCTGCGGCGGATCCTGGCAGGAATGGACTCGGCGCGCAACTGGGAAAGCGGGACCGTGCCTCCGAATGTGTTCCACGGTTCGATGCTGGCCATTACCAACCACTATGCCGCCTCGGATGGCGACATCTTCAGCTACTTCTTCAAGTACTACAAGCTGGGACCACTCATTGGAGAGAGGACCTGGGGTGGAGTAAGGGGAATTCGGGGAAACATCCCGCTTCTCGATGGCGGTTATATTACCCGGCCCGAGTTCGCCCGCTACGACCTGAACAGCAAGTGGACGGTTGAAAACAAGGGAGTACAGCCCGACGTTGTTGTGGAAAACCGTCCGGAAGACGTGGTGAAAGGGAAGGACACGCAACTGGAGAAGGCGATCGAGATGGTGCTGAAAGACATGCAGGAGCACCCGAAAAAGCTCGCACCGCGGCCTCCGGATTTGCCGGCCTATCCGGATGGGCCGGGCTTGTAGCAGAGGATGAAAGATCAGCCGCCAGGTCAGACCTTGGCGGCTGACGTCTTTGGAGCTTCAGTGGGCGTGCGCTCCAGGCGCTTGCGGATACGACGTGTCTCCACAAAGGTCAGGGCTGTCATCGTGGAGATTAACGCGAAAAACATCATCATCAGGATATCCATGAGGTCGGGCTCCCTACCCGTTCCCTGCCAACTGCCGGATTTTACGCAACTGCCGAGTGATTGTATCCATCCAATCCATAGAACGGCAGCCTCTTGGGGTTGCTGTTCTGGTTCTGGAACAGCCCTGTCCTAAGGTGTCGAAGCAAAAGCCAGATTCGCCGGTATAATAGACCTTCATGCCCAAGTATTCCATCGTAGTTCCGCTGCACAACGAGCAGGAAAACGTAACCGACCTCTATGACCGCCTCAAAGCCGTCATGGAGATGAGCGGGGAGACTTTCGAAATCGTGCTGGTGGACGACGGCTCGCGCGACCGCACCTTCCAGATGCTGCGGGAAATTGCCGCGGTGGACAGCCGGGTGACGGTGGTCAAGTTGCGGCGAAACTTCGGTCAGACCGCCGGTTTGGCGGCGGGGTTCGACCATGCCCGGGGCGAGTACATCATCGCCATGGATGGCGACTTGCAGCATGACCCGGCGGACATTCCCATCTTCCTGGAAAAGATTTCCGAAGGATATGACATCGTCAGCGGCTGGCGGAAGCAGCGGATCGACAACTTGTGGCTGCGACGGATTCCCTCGCGCTGCGCGAACTGGCTGATGGCCAAGCTGAGCGGCGTGGACATTCACGATTTCGGAACGACCTTTAAGGCTTACCGGCGCGAAATCCTGGAGCAGGTACCGCTTTACGGCGAATTGCACCGGTTCATCCCGGCGCTGGCCTCCTGGCATGGGGCCTCGATCGTTGAAGTTCCCATTCGCAACGTGAACCGCGAGCGCGGAGTATCGCACTATGGAATCTCGCGAACCTTCCGGGTATTTTTCGACCTGATTACCATTCGTTTTCTGCTGCGCTACCTGTCGCGGCCGCTGCATTTCTTCGGCACTTTGGGGATGTTGAGCATTATGTCGGGGTCAGGCCTGGCGCTTTGGTTGTTTGCCGAGAAATTCCTGAATCATGCGGACGTGATGACGCAGCACGGGCCGATGATGATTTTTGCCGCGGTGCTGCTGCTGGCAGGGTTCAACATGCTGGCGATCGGGTTGCTTGGAGAAATGCAGGTGCGTCACTATCACGAGCCCAGCCGCCGGGCGCCTTATTCCGTGGATCGCGTTCTGCGCTCGCAAAACGAAGAGCACTCGGTCAGCGAATAGACTTTAAGCCCTTTCTATCGGGCGCGGTGCCGTTGCTGACGTTTGGCATAAGCGGCCACCTTGAGACGATTTCCGCACAATTGCATGCTGCACCAGCGCCGCGTGCCTTTCTTGCTGGTGTCCAGAAAGTGGAGCACACAATGTCCACACTGACGCACGCGGCTGCGGTCCGCCTTGGCAAATAACATGGCCGCGCTGTGAGCCAGAGGCGCATACAAATCCTCCGGCTCACGCGCCTGAAACCACAGATCGGTGGCGGTTCCGTCCGCGCTAAGCTTCGTCAACATTGGATATTTCTGGAGCAGTTGATTCAGTTCTGTCACCATGGGTTTCGGCACCTCACCCCGCTGCTCCCACGCAATCACAGCCTTGCGCAGCCGCTCCCGAAATTCGGTCAGGCTCCGTAGGAACTGGACGGCTCTCTCACTTTTTATTAGAGGCCGCTCCAGTTCTTTACCTTCGTGAGCCGGCACGAGTCCGGAGGCACGAAACCAACGCAAGACAGCGCCGAAATCGGGGAGGAATTCCATTGCGGCTCCATTCTGCACGGGGCGGGTGTTGAGGAAATCCAGGCTGGCCTGGTTTCCTACGAAGAGGAACCCGTCTCTCCAATCGGAGGCGCTGTTGGCAGGTGTAGGGGCCAAAGTGAGATCCACGAATTATTATAACACCAATAATGAATCTTTTTATCGGTTAGCCGATCTGATGAGGGGTAGGAAAGAAACGATCTGGAATTTTGTGAACAAGGAGAGCTTTATCATGACCGCGTATCGCGATGCCCTGGTGGACGGCTACAAGGTTTTCTATCGTGAAGCCGGGCCCAAGGACGCCCCAACCATTCTGCTGTTACACGGATTTCCCACCTCATCCCATATGTTCCGCAACCTGATCCCGGTCCTCGCGGAGAGGTATCATGTCATCGCGCCCGACTTGCCCGGATTCGGTTTTTCCGACAGTCCCGATCGCAAGCAGTTCCGCTACACGTTTGCGAACCTCGCGAAAGTGATTGATAAGTTCACGCAGACCGTTGGTCTAGAGCGCTACGCGATGTACGTGTTTGACTACGGCGCTCCGGTGGGTTTCCGCCTGGCGTTGACGCATCCCGAACGCATTACGGCCATTATTTCTCAGAACGGCAACGCCTATGAAGAAGGCTTGAGCCAGGGCTGGAATCCAATCCAGAAGTACTGGAAAGAGCCGAATGCGGCGAATCGCGAGGCGCTGCGCGAGTTCCTGAGCCCGGAGGCAACGAAGTCGCAATATGTGTACGGTGTGGCCAATGAAACGCTGGTGGCGCCAGAAGCATATACACTCGATTCGGCGCTGCTGGCGCGCAAGGGCAACGATGAGATTCAACTCGACCTGTTTCTCGACTATGCCAGCAATGTCGCGCTCTACCCGAAGTTCCAGGAATACTTCCGCAGCAAGCAACCGGAACTTCTTGCGGTGTGGGGGAAGAACGATCCCTTCTTCCTGCCGCCGGGGGCTGAGGCTTTCAAACGCGATGATCCTCGGGCTGAGGTGCATTTCTTCGATACCGGACACTTCGCGCTGGAGACACACTACCGCGAAATTGCGCAGGCAATTCGGGAGTTCCTTGACCGAACTCTGGGCGTGCAGGCAAATGCCGCATAAGAAGAGATGAAGATGGGGGCAGGGCGGCGCGTCCTGGCCCCTGTTGAGTACGGGAGAGCGCGATGAAGGTCGTTTCAGTGAACGTTGGGATGCCTCGGGAGATCATGACGAAAATGGGCCCGGTCACCACGGGGATTTTCAAAGAGCCGGTTGTGGGGCCGATCATGATCAGAACACTGAATCTGGATGGCGACCGGCAGGCCGACCTGACGGTGCATGGCGGGGCGGAGAAGGCGGTGTATGCCTACCCGGCGGAGCACTACTCTTACTGGCGGGATCAGCTACCGGGGACAGCAATCGCGCCAGGGGCGTTTGGCGAGAACCTGACGACCGAAGGGCTGTTTGAAGATTCGCTCTTCATCGGCGACCGGTTGCGGGTGGGAAGCGCTGTGCTGGAAGTCAAGCAGCCGCGCATGCCCTGTTTCAAGCTGGCGTTGAAGTTTGGCCGTGATGACATGATTAAGCGCTTTCTGAAGAGCGGGAGGAGCGGGTTCTATTTCTCGGTTGTCGAGGAGGGAGAGGTGAATGCGGACTCCCCGATCGAGATTCTCAGTCGGGATGAAAACAAAATCTCTATCTCCGATATCACGCGTTTGTACACCAACCCGCAGCCGGATGCGGAATTGCTGCATCGGGCAGTGTCAGTGCCCGCGCTTCCCCGGAGTTGGAAGGATTACCTTGTGGAGCGGGCGGAGGCGCGGGCGCAACGGCGATGAGAATATGCTTCGCATCCAACTCGCCGAACAGAGAAATCTGTTCTCGAATGCCGTGCTGGGGGTGAGAACAGGTTCCTCAGCTTCGCCGGAATGACAAAATGCTCTCGGCTCGCACTGACAGAGTAAGTTGTGCCGGGACGATCGCCCTCCATTACTGCTGACGCGCGAACGCCTCTTTATTGACTACGTACGGCATCTTGGTGACGTCGCCGTTGTAATTGCCTTCGAGGACGTCAATCAGTCCCTGAGCGCATCGGCCTGCCATGCCTTTGTTGGGGTCGGTTGAGAGGCGTGTGATTTTTGCCGCGCTGGCAAAGTGTGGCATCAGGCGTATGCGATCCTCAATCGCGGGATCGCGAAGCGGAGAATCGGGCGGCAAAGGTTCCTTCTCATAAACGTCGAGTGCTGCTCCGGCGATCCAGTTTTCTTTTAGAGCGCGAGCCAGGGCCTGCTCATCCACAACGGGCCCGCGCGAGGTATTTACCAGGAAAGCAGTCGGCTTCATGGTGCGGAGCGTCTTCTCGTTGAACAAGTGATACGTGGGCGTGTCGGATTCTCCCTCGCGCAGCAAGGGGACGTGTACGCTCACGAAGTCGGCCTGCGATAACGCGTCGGCAAGAGGAACGTACTTGATCCAGGTCTTTTCGCGGCAGATCCCACGCTGCTGGCGGAGATCTTTGACCTCCTGGATTGCCTTGATGTAATCGTGGTTCTGATACGCGGGGTCGTAGCAGAGCATGTTCATGTCGAACCCGTTGCACTTCTTGATCATGGCCAGGCCGATGCGGCCGGTACCGATGATGGCGATGGTTTTGCCGGTGACTTCGTCGCCCAGGAACGGCAGGTAGGGATGCCAGTATCCCCACTTGTTTTCTCGCGTGAGATGCTCGGCGGTCCAAAGCCGCCGGGCGAGAGCGCCCAGCATGAAGAAGGCGAACTCGGCGGTGGCTTCGGTCAGAACGTCGGCGGTATGGGTAAAAGGAACTTTGTAGCGATTAGCGTCGGCGCGGTTGATGTTATCGAACCCGACCGCAATTTGCGCGACGACCTTCAGAGTGCCTTTGCCCGCCTCGAATACTTCGGCGTCAATGGGATCGCGCAGGGTGGTAATGAGTCCATCGATTCCAGACCTCACTTTTTCGATAATCAGCTTCTTGGGAGGCGCTTCCGGCTGAGGATAGACTTCCACGTCGTATCCGCGGTTGCGCAAAACGTCTATCGACTCACCAATATCACAGGTCGCAAAAACACGGAATTTGCTGTTCATTCCCTCTCTCTGGCATGAATTTTCGAGTTGAAGCTCTCTTGCCCGATCCCCACAACGCTGGGCAACAGACGATGATACTACCGCGATAGGTTGGAAGTGGACGGATGCGTCCGTTTTCGGGGCGCGCACCTTATGCGCGCACAGTTCTCAAGAACTTCTGTGCGTGAGGTCCAGGCACAGCGCTGGCGCTCCGGATCGTGTTACTTTGTCGGCGTCAAATCAAAATGGCGCTCGGCATGCAAGGTCCTGGTCTGCTTCACGTCCATCAGTTCGATCGCCTTGCGGGCAATGTGCTCGGCGCTGACCTCGAATTCCTTGATCAGTTCCCAGGGGGCGCCAGAATCTCCGAAACGGTCTTTCACGCCAATGGCGCCGGTGATAACGGGTACGCCGTAGAGCAGCGGGGTTTCAGTGATGACGCTGCTGACTCTCCAGGCCAGGGCACCGATCTGGTGCTCTTCGGCGGTCACGACCACGCCCGTTTCGCGAGCGGCGCGCAGAATGGCGGCTTCGTCGATGGGCTTCAGGGTGTGCAGGTTAAGAACGCGGGCCTCGTAGCCAAAATCCTTTTTCAGAATCCAGGCGGCGCGCATGGCTTCGGGAACCATGGGGCCACAGGCAATGATGCTGAGGTCTTCGTTTTCGTTCTCGTAGTCGGAGGCGAGCACGGTCTGGAAGCCGTCGGCAAAATCCGCCGCCTCGGTGCGGAAGCGAATCACATTGGCTTTGCCCAAGGTGAAGGGAGTGCGCTCGTCGGTGACGACCGGGGTGGCTTCGCGCGCAAAACGGATGTATTTCGGCCCGTCATATTTCATGAGCAGGAAATCGGTGGCCATGCGAGTCTCCACTGCATCGCAGGGAACGACGACGGTCATGTTGGGAAGGCCGCACATGGCGAACAGATCTTCCAGAGCCTGATGAGTGGCGCCATCGGGGCCGACCGAGACACCGCCGTGCGCGCCCGCGATCAGCACATTGAAATTTCCGTAGCAAACGGAAGTGCGGATCTGGTCGAGGTTTCGGGCGGCCGCGAAGGTCGCATAGGTGCCCAGAACCGGGAGTTTCCCCTCTTTCGCCAGTCCGGCAGCGGCTGAGGTTGCGGATTGCTCGGCAATGCCCATGCTGATCCAGCGATCCTTGCGCTCAGGGTTCGAAGTATAGAAATCGCTGATGGTGATCGAGCCTGAGATGTCCAGGCCCAGGCACACCACGCGCTCGTCTTCGCCGTTCTTCTTGAGCGACTGGCCGAAGCCCTTGCGGGTTGGCTCCATCTTCACTTTCATATTCTGGCGAGAATTCCACCAATAGTCGCCATGGAAGCGCGGCATCTTCGCATTCAGCCGAGCTTCCACTTCGGCCTGGTATTGCTCCGCCTTTCCTAACAGTTGCTTTACCTGGATCCGTCCGTTGAGCCCAAGTTCTATCAGTCCCTTTAGCAATTCATCGTAGGTGGGCGACTTTCCATGCCAGCCCGCGATGTTTTCCATGAAGCTGACGCCGCGGCCCTTGATGGTATCGGCAAGGATCACCACGGGCTTGCCAAAACCGTTGGTAGCCTTTTCGAACGCGTGCACGACCTGCTGCATGTCATGGCCGTCGCAACGGATCACTTCCCAACCGAAGCTGCGATATTTCTCTTCCAGCGGCTCAACGTTCATCACCTCTTCGACTTTGCCATCGATCTGAAGCCGGTTGCGGTCCACAATGCCAATCAGGTTGCTGAGTTGGTGGTGCGAGGCTTCCATGACGGCTTCCCAGATCTGGCCTTCCTGCTGCTCGCCGTCGCCCATGATGCAGAAAGTTTTGTAGTCCTTGCGGTTCAGCTTGCCGGCCAGCGCGATCCCGACCGCAATGCTTAGACCCTGACCGAGAGAGCCGGTGGAGACTTCGACTCCGGGCAGCTTCAACCAGTGCGGATGGCCTTGGTAGGGCGACCCCAGTTTGCGCAGGGTCACAACTTCTTCCAGAGGGCAGAATCCGGCGAAGGCAAGTCCGAGATAAAGGCTGGGGGCCTTGTGCCCGGTGGACCATACGATGCGATCGCGGTCCGGCCATTTGGGATTTTTGGGGTCGTGGTTGGCAATGCGGAGATAAAGTGCGGCGGTGATATCCATGATGGAGAGGGTGCCGCCGGCATGGCCGGAGCCGGCCGCGCAGAGCGCTACCAGGTCGTAGCCGCGCATGAGGGTGGCCGCTTCCTTAAGTTCCGGGATCGAGTACTCGCGGACCGTGAAGCCGGTCATGGAATTCTTGATTGCCATGGTTATGCCTCCGCACCTGCACTGGACACGGCAGGGCCTCGGCCTGAAGGTAGAACGGAATGCCCCACGGGGCAGTGAGTGGGATCACAGGCGGTAGTGACGGTCGAACGGAGAGCCTACTTTCCGAACTTCCAGCGGGTCGCGCTCTGCGCGAATTTCTTCTCGTAAAGGCCGAAGCCAAGCTCAGGAGTCATGACGAACACCGGCTCTTCCGCGATGTCCCAGCCGTACTTCTTCTTGTAGAGGGCAGTAAAGCGCTTGCGGGTGGCGGAATCATTCAGCATCGTGGTAGCGCCTTCGACGACAACCGCCTCAGCAGCATTTTCGGTTCCGATGACGCAGTATGGAGTGTGCGCGAGGTTGCGACCCTTCACCGTCTGAGCGCCGGTGCTGAAGTAGAAGGCGCCGTCCATCCACAGGCCCCAGACGACCATGGCATGCGGTCTTCCGTCGGGACGGCCGGTGGAGATCCAGTAGTTGTGTGATTTTTTGAGGCGCTGCTCGCCCCAGCTCCAGGGAAGAAGGCCCTTGGTGGTTTCAGGCAGGCCGTAACCGGGCATGATCGGACGGCTGGCTTTGGGCGGGGTAGGTTTGCGTGTGGGCATGGGTGTTCCTTGGTTATGCGCTCTCGAATGATAACCGTTTTTCACGGGGGACGTTTTTGCAAGGCGATGGGAGCGGCCATGGTTTTCCACCAGTCTCCAGAGCGGCTCGTAAACGCTAGTCGGTATTTGTCCGCTTTTCAGAACAAATTGTAGAAACTTCGGATCTGTAGCTTTTCTCGATGTAGTTTTCTATCCGCCGTTCCGGGCCCTTCGCCAGAAGTCCCACTTCCACCTTCAATCCAAAACACTGTCTTTCACCGAGGAGGACATCATGAAGTGGCTATGCCGCAGCTTGCTGTTGTTTGCAGTTCTCACCGCTTGCCAAGCCTTCGCCCAAGTGCCTTGCACACCGGAAGCTGGGGGAGTTCCTCCGGCCACCAGCTGTCCAACGAGCGTTCAACCTGGAACACTCGCAACAAGCCGTTCGTGGATGCCGACTGCACCCAGGGGTGTCCATCTTATGGAGATCAAGCCGGTAACGTCATCAGCCTATACGGCGCTTTCGGAAACAGCGAAAGCTCAGGCCTGGCCTTAACTCACGCGCAAACGGGAGTAAACCTCGGAAACAGCGTGACGCCTCTTTGCTCGGATCACTCTATGCCGCCTTCCTGCTTAAATGGAAGGGCCCCAGCTATCGTCATGGTCGTGGCCGGCTTTTCCAACTGTGAAATCGAGGTTTGCGGCGGGGTCGAAGATATTTGGCAAAGAAATCCCCAAGGGCAGCCGCCACACCCACTTCCGGGGCAACCCTGTGCCACGTTCTACCAAGGCTGTCCCAACCTGGATGCCACCAACTCTTCCCAAGTACCCTACAACCCTTACGCCTCGAATGACGGAGTGTTGCAGCAGTCATTTCTTCAGCAGGTCTATTCTCAGAACTTGGTTAGTCAGAACGTTGTCTTCTTCAACGCAGCCGTCGGCGACCAGACTTTGGATCATTGGGATCCAAATGGGTATCCGACGGGCGGCTTCGCGACCCATCCCTGTGGAGTGCCGGGTCTTCCGCAGTGGGATGCTGCGTGTGACTGGGACGCGACGGCGCAAGCCCTGACCCACAACCACTACGATCCCTGGCAGGTGCAGGTGCTGTATCTCAAGTCGTCGTTGGGCAATCCCAATTGCGACCTCAAGTTCCAATATTGTGACCCGAATCTGGGGATGATCCCCAATGCCGTTCTCGAGGAGCAGGCGTTGGGAAATATCCTGCGCTATCTGAAGCAGGGGGCAACGGTCACGGTGAACGGTGTTCAGACGCACTACCCCATGCCGTATCCCAACTTGAAGCAAGTCTTTCTCAGCACCCGGATTTACGGAGGCTATGCCAATGGAACAGCGCATGGCTGCCTCAGCCCCGAGCCATATGCATACATGAGGAGGCCTTTGCTGTGCAACGACTTATCGTCGCGCAGATCAACGGAGCGCCAGACGCGAACGGTGCCTCCGGATCCGTAGACTCAAGTAGCGCACCCTGGTTCGACTGGGGACCGTACCTGTGGGCGGATGCCGATAAGCCCAGACAGTTCGATGGATTATTTTGGTGCAATGGACAGTCGGGTCAATTTTCACCGTGCAATGGTGAGCGCGACGTGCGCTTCGGCGACCCGAATAATCAAACCACGTATTGGGGTGACTTCACCCACCCTAGCGCAAAAGGTGCCTTCAAGGCAGCAGGTCAGATGGTCACATTTTTTACCAAAGATACAGGACATGGGGGTTCGCAGTTCGTCCAGGGCTGGAGACAGCAATAGCGGCTTTTTACTGGCAAAGGTGGCAGGGATTGCAGCGTCCCCTGCCACCGACCCCTAGTTATTGCAAATCTGCTACGGTGATTGGGTTGGTCACGAAGCCGTGATACGTCGTGAAGTCGAAAGTGTAAGAACCCACGACCTGCCCCGAGTTGTTAATGCCCTGGGCTTCTGTAAACGCCGCCCCGGGGTACTTAAACGAAAGAAACTTTCCGCCCTTGAGTAAAAAGCCGCAATCGCAGCTTCCCGAGAGGTACCAACCAACGATTACACCAGCGTCATTGATGCCCTCGGCAGAAGTCTGTGTTGCCCCAGGAACGGCCAATGTTTGGCACTTGCCCCCGGCACACTTAAAGCCGAGCGAGTCGGTAAAGCCCGCGATTTGGCCCAAGTTGTTGATGCCCGCAGCCTCGACATACACCCACTGGCCGGGGATTCCAAGACTTTTCACCCGCGTGCCGATCCTCTCGAATCCCGTAGTCGTGTAGATGGTACCCGCCCCGCCCACCAATGCGCCAGCATTATTGATGCCTCTAACAAAGGTGGCGGTATCACTACCAACTGTTACTGTCGTGAAGTTCGTCCCATCGTAGGTGAATCCATATACCGGCTCCTGGCCAGCATAGCCCGAAATTAGACCAACATCGTTGATTCCATTGGACACCGTTACAGTCTCTCCCGGGTAGTCGAAGTAGGTGAACGTCCCGCTGCGATACAGAAAACCGGAGATGGGTCCACTGTTGGACTGACCGAATGACCCGACCATGTCGCCGGCTTTGTTGATGGCGGAGATGCCCGTAACGCCCGCCCCCGGCAAGTCAATCGTGGTAAACGTCGGGAAGATGGTCTTGATCTGCGCTGCGGACCCTTGCTCTTGCGAGAACGCCAGCGCCGCGCAAAGGACGAGAAACAACAATGCAAGCGTCTGCTTGAGAAGACCGATGAGGACAGAACCTGCAAGGGATTTCATTGCGAGCCTCCGATTCCGAGATCATCAATGCTAAGGCCATCAGACGATCCGAATCAGCCCGGAAAGTATGTGCTCGTCCGCGTTTGCCGTCAAGCAGAATGCATTGCAATCTTTCACTCTGCATCACAGTGGTTGCTTGAGCGCAAGTTACAAGACCACTTGTATCTTTCCAAAAGTTTCACACAACAAAAAGCCCCGGACCTATGTGGCCACGGGGCTTTGTGAGATCACAGACTTATAGGTTTTTCTTGGTCCAAGCATCGATGCGTTGGAGAGCGCCATTCAAGTTATCCAGCGAATTGGCAATGCTGAATCGCAGATAACCTTCTCCGAAATCGCCGAACGCCGTGCCTGACAGGCATGCCACTCCCGCATCTTCGAGCAAAGCATCAGCCAGCTTCTTCGACTTCCATCCCGTTCCCGTGATGTTCGGGAACGTGTAGAACGCTCCTTTCGGCATGCGGCAAGAGAAGCCTTTGATCTTGTTCAGGCCGGCCACAAACACGTCGCGGCGCTTCTGAAATTCGTCGCGCATGTGATCGACCGACGACTGATCTCCCTTGATGGCTTCAATGCCCGCGACCTGGGTGAAGCTGGCAGTGCAGGAATTAGAGTTAGTCATGAGGCGCGTGATATGCGTAGCGAGGTCTGGGCGCATCACGCCATATCCCATGCGCCATCCGGTCATGGCGTAAGTCTTGGAGAAACCATCGAGCAGGATAGTGCGCTCCTTGAAGCCTGGCACCGACATGATGGAGTAGTGCTCGCCTTCGAAGAGCAGACGGCTGTAAATTTCGTCCGACAGCACCATGATGTTGCGGTCGCCGATGGCTTCGGCGATATCGCGAATCTGCTGCTTGTTGAGCACCCCACCGGTGGGATTCTGCGGCGAGTTGATGATAATCAGCTTGGTGCGATCGGTAATGAGGGAAGCGAGTTCGTCGACGTCTAGGCCGAAATCCTTTTCTTCCTTGAGCCGGATCGGGACGGCATGGCCGCCGACGTAGTGAATCATCGACTCGTAAATGGGGAAGCCGGGGTTGGGATAGATGACTTCGTCGCCTTCGTCGCACAAGGCCAGGATGCTGAAAAAGATAATCGGCTTGCCGCCCGGAACAACCACGACCTCGTCGGCGGTGACCTCGACGCCACGGGTCTGGCTGACTTCCTGCGCGATCGCTTGCCGCAGCTCGGGAAGTCCGGCGGACGGGCCGTAGTGGGTCCAGCCTTTGTGCAAGGCCGTGACAGCGGATTCGACGATGTTCTTGGGCGTGTCGAAGTCGGGTTCGCCGATTTCGAGGTGAATGATGTTCTTGCCCTGGCGTTCGAGCGCGCGGGCTTTATTCAGGACCTCGAAAGCGGTTTCGGTACCGAGGCGCGACATGCGTTCGGCGAGGCGGAGTTCATATTGCGTAGTAACGGGTTCCATAGTGGCAAAGGTGGTCATTATACCTCCAAGATGGCTGGAGAGTGTGGAGCGCTGTCTTTGTGTCCTGCCCCCTGAACAACCGCAGGGGACACGAGGATTCAGCAAGAGAAAGCGGACAGTCCTATTGTTCCTGATCGAGGGGAGGATGTCTAAGAAGCGGATCACATGCGGTTGTGACCTGAAAGTCGCTTTCCGCCGCTGTCCATTATGATGATCCGGCATGTTCTCTGATCGCACGGATTGGAAACTGGCGCTGAACCGGTTCACGCAGGCGCAAAGGGAAGCTGCCTTGGCCGGGGCGGAGCTGCTCGACCTTACTGTTTCCAATCCTACCCGTGCTGAGTTGTACTACGACACGGACCTGATCCTCGGGTCGCTGGCATCACCGCGATCGATGGACTATGACCCGCAGCCCAAAGGCTTGCTCAGCGCGCGGCAGGCCGTCGCGTCGTACTACCGCGAGGAGCATGAGCTGTACCAACTCGACCCCGAAGACGTAATCCTCACTACCAGCACGAGCGAGGGTTACTCTTACGTCTTCCGGTTGTTGTGCAACCCCGGGGACGAACTCCTGGTGCCCAAGCCGAGCTACCCGCTCTTTGATTTTCTCGCGGAACTTCAGGATGTGAAGCTGGCGCCCTATCCCCTGATCTATGACCATGGCTGGCAAGTTGATTTTCCCTCGCTCTACAAGGCAGTGAATCACCGTACGCGCGGCGTTGTGGTGGTGCATCCGAACAATCCCACGGGCTCGTATGCAGGGGAAAGCGAACGCGCGAGTTTGAATGCGTTCTGCAGCGAATACAACCTGTCACTCATTGTGGATGAGGTCTTTCTGGATTATTCGCTGGATGGCACCCGCCGCCCGACTTTTGCCGGTAGCGAAGAGACGCTGACGTTCACATTGAGCGGGCTGTCGAAAATCTCGTGCCTGCCACAGATGAAGTTGTCGTGGATCGTGGCCGGCGGGATTCGCAAGCAAGACGCGCTGGACAGGCTCGAGGTGATCGCCGATACCTACCTGTCAGTGAATGCTCCGATTCAGTGGGCGGCGCCGACGCTGCTCGGGCAACGCAAGCAGGTGCAATCGCTGCTGCTGGACCGGGCGCGCATGAACCTGGAGGAACTCGATCGCCAACTCAGTAAGCAGAAGCCCTGTACGCGACTGGACGTGGAAGGCGGATGGTATGCGGTGCTTCGAGTCCCGGCGACGCAGCCGGATGAAGAACTGGCGATTTCACTTATGAGAGAGCAGGGTGTGTTGGTGCATCCGGGGCATTTCTACGACTTTGCGATGGACGGGTACCTGGTGGTCAGCTTGATCACACCGCCTGTCCGCTTTCGACAGGGAATTGCGCGGGTGCTGGAACACTTCGAGAGCTAAATTTCGAAACATCACATTCGAGACGGAATGTTGAACCCGGCTGCACATCTGTCGCCACGCCGGTATGGCTTATACTTCTCCCGCCATGACAATCATTGAGAAGCACCGCCCGGGATCGTTCTGCTGGATCGAGCTGGCAACCACCGATCAAGACGCCGCAAAGAGATTTTATTCACAGCTGTTCGGCTGGGCGGTCCGCGATATGCCAATGGGTCCCGACTTCACCTACACCCTGTTTCAACTCGAGGGAAAAGACGCAGCGGCCGGCTATACGCTCCGTGCCGAGGAACGCGCACAAGGCGTCCCTCCGCACTGGATGATCTATGTGGCGGTCGAGAATGCAGACGACACCGCAAAACGCGCTTCTGAATTAGGGGCCAAGGTGTGCGCACCCCCTTTCGACGTGGGAACATTCGGCAGGATGGCGGTGATTCAGGACCCGACTGGCGCCATCTTCTCGATCTGGCAGGCGAAAGGTGGTATTGGAATTGGAATTAAGGATACCGATGGAACCCTTTGCTGGGCGGACCTGGGCACACCGGACCGGGAACGAGCCGGAAAATTTTATTCTGACCTGTTTGGCTGGGAGATCGTTGCAGACAAAGACGACGATCCGCAATCGGGCTACTTGCATATCAAGAACGGGGAAGACTTCATCGGAGGGATTCTGCCGCCGGAGCACCAGAACCCCAATGCGCCGCCGCATTGGCTGCCTTACTTCCAGGTTTCCGATTGTGCGGCGAGCGCGGCCAAGGCGAAGGAGTTGGGGGCGAATCTTTACCTGGAGCCGATGTTTCTAGAGAACGTCGGAACCATGTCAGTGATCGGAGATCCGCAACGGGCTGTGTTTGCTCTGTTCCAGACCGCGCGTAAGCCATGATTGACATCGTCGAGCACGGGGAAGTTCGCGAGTTGAGGTTGCGCCGTCCGCCTGCCAACGCTCTTTCCGCAGACTTGATCTCTGTCCTGCGGCGCGCCGTTACCGCGGCCCCGCGGGAAGGGGTGCGAGCCATGGTGCTGTCCGGCTCACCGGGCATGTTCTCGGCCGGGCTGGACGTTCCGCAATTGCTGACACTCGACCGTACGGGCATGAATGCGGTCTGGCGAGAGTTTTACCAGTTGCTGGGCGCCCTCGGATCGTCTCCAATTCCCATCGCGGCGGCCGTCGCGGGCCATGCCCCGGCAGGCGGGACGGTGTTGGCAATCTTCTGCGACTGGAGAATCGCTGCGGAGGGCAATTGGAAGCTGGGACTGAATGAAGTGCAGGTTGGGCTGCGACTTCCTCCTGTAATTTACGCAGCGCTCCGGCGTTTGGTGGGAACTCGAAATGCCGAGCAGCTAGCGGTCACAGGACGGATTTTGTCCCCGCAACAGGCCTTGACCATGGGGCTGGTGGACGAAGTGGTAGCCCAGGAATTGGTTCTGCCGCGGGCAGTGGCATGGTGCGAGGAATTGTTGAAACTGCCTCGTTTTGCCATGGAGGGAACCAGGGCCGACGCGCGCGCCGACCTGGCGGAGATCTGCGACAAGGCCATGGTCGATGAAGTGGATTTAGTGGCCGATCAATGGTGGAACGAGGAGACGCAGTCCGTGCTGCGTGGCTTGGCCGCCAAGCTGAAGAAGTGATCAGGGCTTGATCAGAAAGGGATTGCTCTGGCGCTCCTCGCCGATGGTGGTGAGCGGGCCGTGTCCCGGGACGACAATGGTCTCGTCGGGCAAGGCCAGCAGCTTCCCATGCAGAGAGTTAATGATCTTCTTCATCGAGCCGCCCGGAAGGTCGGTGCGGCCGATGCTTCCCGCAAACAAGGTATCTCCCGCGATCAACTTGCTTTCCGCGGAAAAGTAGAGGCAGATGCTGCCCTCGGTATGACCGGGCGTGTGCAGCACTTCGGCAGAGAGCGATCCCGCCTGAAGCGTGTCGGCTTGCTTGACGCTCTGATCAATTGCGACCTGTCCCGGCGAGCGCATTCCAACCCAGACCGCCTGGCTGTCGAGCATCCTGAGCAGTTCGTAGTCGTTTTCATTCAGTAGAATGGGAGCGCCGGTCGCCGCCTTCAGCTTCATGGCGCCGCCGACGTGATCGATGTGCGCGTGGGTGATAACGATTTGTTTTACCTGCAGGTTGTGTTTGCGCACCAGGGCGAGGAGATCGTCGATGTCATCACCCGGATCGATCACCATGGCCTCGCGTGTGGTCTCGTCTCCAATAATGGAGCAGTTGCACTGGAGGGGGCCAACGGGAAAGATTTCGTGGATCATAGAGGCTGTTATTGGCTCTTGGCCGCTGGCATCAGGCCAACGACCAGCGACTATTTCTGAGCCGGGGGCGGCGTTGCGGGCGCGGCCGGCGCGGCCGGCTTCGAGTTGGTCGACGACGGCTTGATACCCTGCAGCACCGAGTTCGAACCGGACTTGCGCGAGGCATAGACCGAAAGCGTAATCGAGGTCACCATGAAGATGATGGCCGACCAGGTTGTGGCCTTGGAAAGCGCAGTGGCGGCCCCGCGAGGACCGAATGCAGTCTGGCTGCCCATGCCGCCAAACGCGGCCGCGATGTCGCCGCTCTTCCCGCTCTGCAGCAGCACCACGATGATCAGAAAGAAACAAACAATGATGTGGACAATGGTAATGAGAATAATCATGTTGAATTCAACGCAGCCTTAACAGGCCGAACCGGTTTCCTTTCGGAATTGAAATCATGGTGCGGAAGGGGGGATTTGAACCCCCACGCCTTTCGGCGCCACCCCCTCAAGATGGTGTGTCTGCCAGTTCCACCACTTCCGCACTCTGTAACTGCCATGCACTCAATAGTTTAGCAAGATCGGTGTCTGAGGGCACCCCCGGCTGCACCGGATTTTGCACCGACCTTTTGCATTCTACACGAATCTCCGGCCGCGGCAGGTTCCCCAGCCGCGCGAACAACTTCTCCACCGCATCTTCGCGTGGATGCACGTAGCGCATGGTCGTCTTAATGGTATCGTGTCCTGCCACGTACTGCAAAGTAAATGGGTCCGTATACTCGCCGGCTTCGGTAAGAAACGTGTGCCGCAGCGCATGCAGGCCGGCGTCAGGGTGCGTTGAGATTTTCTTGCGCACTCTGGTGATCTGCGTCTCGAGCACCCATGGGGCAAGCTGTGTGGCCGGGTCCTGTGGGCTCGTGAACACGTAATCGCACCGCGACTGCCGGAGGAGCGATTCGAGTCCTTCTTTCATTTCAGGGTCGATGACCAGCTTTCGTTTGCGCGCGCGCCGTTTCAATCCTCGCTTGATTGTAAGCTCACCGCACACGTTCGCGTCGTCGAGCGGCTCTGGATAGAATCGCACGCAGTCCTTCATCAGCATCAGCATTTCGTTGCGGCAGATTCCGGAATGGCGCGCGAGAATCGAGGCCGAACGCAAGGGCTCGTCGGCCGTCATGATCCAGGCGATGTATTCGGACGCCGAGAACACGTAATCGGTCTCGCGCTCGGCTCCTTCGTCCCTGCCGTACTGATCGACAATCGGCACCTTGTCGATGAGCTTGAGCTTGAGGTTGGCGTAACGCAGGGCCTTGCGCAAAGTGGCAAGATAGCGGTTCACCGTCGTCTTGGTCACCGGCGTCGGCTTTCCGTTGTTGCGGCGTCCACCGAGCTTCAAGGCCCACATCTTGAATCTTTCGATATGAGATTCGTCGATCTGGTCCAGCCGGAGATCGGCCCACGGTCCGTAGGTGAGGAGCTTCTGGTAGCTCTCGTGGTAGAACTTGACCGTACGTTTCTGCTCTGCCTTTGCGGTCCCAACCCAATCGTTGAATGTGGCTTGAAATTCGCGCAGCGTGGGAGGAGTTTTTCGCGATTCAGGCTGGCCGTTGGTTTTTCTTTGCTGCTCGGGCTCCTCCAGTCCGGCGGCTTGGCGCAAGACGCGGGCCCGCGCCGCCGCCGCGATCGATTCGGCCTCGCGCCGGTTCTCGGTTCCAGTCGAACGGTAGTATTCCTTGCCGCGGTACTGGAACTTGTAGGCGTAAAAGGAACTACCTGGGCGCTTGAAGACTTTCATCAGCCTGCCGCGCGACGCGTGTTCGCCATTACAAACTGCCGAATGGTTTCCGGTCGAATCATGACTCGCGTTCCGACCTTAACGTAGTCGATCCTACGGGCCTGAATCCAATCGCGCAAGGTCTTGACTGAAATGCCCAGGAGATGGGCAGCCCTCGTTACGTCGAGGAGAGGCTCGATCGGGCCAAGGACAGAGTCGGGCGGCATCGGGTCGTGCAATGCCATGGTGGGCCTCCTTCCAGGGAGCAAGAGTGTGTACTTCTAGCATCCCTGCGATTTGCCGCACTCGTTTCCGACGTTCAGCCTTTTCTCCCGTGCGCGTACACGGTGGTCGCGACAGCGGATCCTGCCTCGTCGATTCAGAGCCGGGCTGGTATGAGGTTCTGTTTAGCCCGAGAACGAGTTTGAGTCAAACGGTTTCGGCACCTGTCTCCGCTGCTTGATATGAGCAGAACCGTCGTCGCCGGTAACCCTCTGTAGCGGCTTATCTTGGCTCATCACCGTTACGGACTGCCGGGGACCTAACAGCGTTCACCACCCAAAGTGCATACGGGGACAAAATTCCCCAAGCCTAAAAGAGTCGGAATCTAGTGCCCGATGCCGTCCACCGTGGTTCTATTCCAAGCGCAATATAATCTTGAAATGGCTGATCGCATTGTGTGCTCGTGCGTCACATGTCCGAAATGTGGGACTTGGGTTGTGCTTCGATCGCAGCCCGAAGGTGGGGAGAAGAAGGAAAGGGTGAGGACGAACTGCCCCGCCCCGGAGTGTGGAAAGGAATTCGACTTCGAGACTGGCGAGACCCGGGTTTTTGAAGTGCCTCTGTCCCTTTTCGAGCGACGCCACTTCTACCGCTCTGAGCTACGGGAGGTCGCTTCGCACCACCCAGGAGCGTAGCGGCACGGCCGCTGACTTCTCTCGACGCCTTTTGCAGAGAGGATCGCTGGGGTCCGGCGAGGTAAGTTTGGGTGCCGGTGGTATACGGCACCCCCAATGAAGCAGCGGCTTGAAGGATGCTCCGCTTATGCTACTGCCTCCTCAGCGCTCAGGCTACCTTCTTGGCGACGCTTTTCCCTAGGAAGCTCACCAGTTCAGCGTTCACTTCGTCCGCGTGGGTCCAACTGACCGCGTGCGGCCCGTCTTTTACGACTACCAGGCGCGCCCCCTTAATCAGCTGGGCGGTTCGTTGTCCCGAGGCAGCGAAAGGCACAATCCGGTCCGCATCGCCGTGGACGACCAGGGTGGGAACGGCAAACCGGGCCAGGTCCTTGCGGAAATCCTCATGCCATGTTGGCACGCATGCAAGACTGGCTGTAGCGGAGGCAGTCGCGGCAACATTCCAGCTCGCCTGGACAGCCTGCTCGCTGATGCGCTTCCCCAAGAGAAGATCTGTGTTGTAGAAATTCTTGAAAAACTCTGTGAAGAAAGCGTAGCGGTCTGCGGCGACAGCTTTCTGAATGCCTTCGAAGACACTACCGTCCACGCCCTCCGGGTTGTCCGCCGTTTTCAGCAGGAATGGCGGAACGCCCCCGATAATGACTGCTTTGCTCACATCCTTCGATCCGTACCTGCCGACGTAGCGCGCCACTTCGCCTCCACCCATCGAAAAACCGACCAAGGTGAAATTACGCAGTTTGAGATGGCTCACGAGCTTGTGCAGGTCCTCGGCGAAGGTGTCGTAGTTGTAGCCGGCGGTTGGTTGGCTGGACTTGCCGAAACCTCTTCGGTCGTAGGTGATGACGCGGTGACCCGCGGCCAGAAGCACCGGGATCTGTTTCTCCCAGGACGCGCCGCTCAGCGGGTATCCGTGAATAAGAACCACGGGGTCGCCCGAGCCGTGATCTTCATAGTAGAGCTCGATGTTGCTGGAGTTTTCCTTTCCGACATTGACGTAGGGCATTGAGATTCTCCTCTCTCCATGTTTGTTTCTTACCGGCGTGAGTTGAGGGTTGACTGTGATCGCAATTCCGGGGAAAACAACATTGTAGAACGTCTCCTCATGCGTTTACCTGGGGAGCGGCTCCGCCACAAATCGGTTTGCATCTGAAGGTACGAACTTTTCGAGCAGGGACTTGAACCCAAGGCTTAAGTGCAGTGCTTCGCTCTCTTGCTCAAACAATTGGCGAGCATCAGCAGCTGCCTTCAGTGCGTAACGCAGGTATGACAGCCGCATCAGCCAGAGGGCATGTTTGAGGTCTTCCTCGCTGCGGACTCGAAAAGTTGTCCAGCCTGAATTGGGAACCCAGCGGTGCTCTTCGGCAAGGCCGTCCGCCAAGAGCGCATCGCGAACGTTTCTGGGGAACGGAATGTCGACTGTTCCACCCTCATGCATGTGCCCGACTTCGGCGTTTCCGAAGCGGAACTCCTGCCCGCCAAAGCGATGTGGATGCACCGATACGTTCGGCCACGCCGCTACTTCTTCCTCGAGCCTTCTCATCTGCGTCATGTCGATCACACCTTCTTCGTGATTTCGATGACCGGACGCCCTGGCTCGATTCAGGCAGTACGCTCTCTGAGCGATCTGTGAAAACGCGGCGTCGGCCGGGCTGTTTCATGCTATATTGAATCTATGAAGCGCCTGCTTCAATTTCGATCGTCATTACGACTCAGTCCATCCCGACTGAGTTATTAACTCCTGCACAATTTATAGCTTCAGGCCCGTGACGGAACTGGCATACGTAGCTGCCTTAAGAGCAGCCTTTTGTGGGTTCAAATCCCACCGGGCCTACCAGGATCCTGTCGTTCTTTGACAATTTGGACGGAGAGTGGGCCGGACGGTAAGGCGCTTGTCTGCTAAACAAGGGTTCTCGCAAGAGGCTAACGGGTTCAACTCCCGTACTCTCCGCCATGTGGAAGGTACTGCTGAATGGCCGGCAACTGGTCCTGAAAACCGGGGCATCGTGATGAGCGATGGGCGTTCGATTCGTCTACCTTCCGCCAAGTTTGCACAGGTGCGTGAGCCCGGCCGAAACGGACCGGCTGTAACCCGGTCTCCCCGAGTGGGACGCGGAGGTTCAAATCCTCCCCTGTGCACCAAAGTGCCAGCGTGTGCGAATTGGAATAGCAGCCTGTCTTAGAAACAGGTGTTTGAGAGTTCGAATCTCTCCGCTGGCACCAAACTTTCACGATCGATAGCATTGGTGTGTGGTCTGCCGACATGTGCGGCCGCCTCGGCGTACGGCCATCGATCATCCTAAAGGGACAAGTGGTCAGGCCCGTTGAGAATAAGTCAAGATCCACAGCGAGAAGGCAGGAGTTAGGACATGAAGCTCACCCAATTGCGGATCAGCAACTTCCAGTGCTTTGGAGAGGAACCTACGGTCATTACCCTTGAGCCAATGACATTTCTGCTCGGGCCAAATGGAGCAGGCAAGACCGCTGCGCTCCAAGCCCTCACTCGCCTCTTTGGTTTCGAACGTTCGGTGCGAGACGTTAAGCGGACAGACTTCCATACGTCATCGACGGTCCTCGCCACCGGCGACATCGATACCCTCACATTGTGGATCGAAGCGCAGTTTGAATTTCCCGAGCTTAAAAAGTCCAACGGCAAGTATGCGACGATCCCCAGTTATTTCGCCCACATGCAACTGGCAACCGCGGACGGCACTCCTAGAATACGGTTCCGACTACAGGCGGAACTAGATGAAGACGGTGACATCGAAGAAGCGCTGTCTTACGTGGTGGAGGTTGATGAAGACGACGAGCCTAGCAAGATCGTCCCAGTATCGAAGCACGACCGCAATACCATCCACGTGCACTATCTGCCAGCTCGCAGAGATCCCGCCGACCACGTCACCTATGCGGCCGGTTCTCTACTTGGGCGCGCACTACGTTCTGCAAACTGGACAGGAGAGCGCGAGACTGTCTCAGAGCACGCACAGGGAATCAGTGAGGCCCTTGCTGGCAATGCAGGCGTCGAAGAAATTGGCGATCAGCTGACGGCTTTCTGGAGTGCATTGCACAAGGGTCCATACTACGTCGATCCCAGCGTTTCGTTCGAATGCAGTGAAATTGAAAAGCTGCTTCGACAACTTACAATCGGGTTCGCTTCGGGACATTCCGCTGAACAGGTCCACTTCTCACGATTGAGCGACGGTCAGAAGTCGCTGCTTTACTTATCCCTCGTGATGTCTCTTCAGGCGATTGGGCGTGCCGTCCTAGCGAAGAAGTCCGACGCCTTCGATGTAGATAAGCTTCGACCTGCGCTATTTACCTTCGTCGCGATGGAAGAACCAGAGAACAGCTTGTCACCACACTACCTCGGTCGCGTGATCAACGCATTGACCGCCTTTTCAGGAAATAATGATGCTCAGGCCATCATAGCCACCCATGCGCCTTCCCTTCTTAGGAGGGTGCTTCCGGAGAATATTCGCTACCTGAGGCTCAATGAGGATCGCCAAACTGTCGTTAAGTCCATCATCCTGCCCGATGCTGCACACCAGGCGCACAAATTCGTGCGTGAGGCAGTACAGGCCTTCCCCGAACTGTACTTTTCACGACTCGTTATTCTCGGCGAAGGGGATAGCGAAGAGGTGGTATTACCAAGGTTGCTGCAGGCGAAGGGACTAGCCGGCGACGACCTGTCCATCTCGGTTATTCCCCTTGGTGGTCGTCACGTAAACCACTTCTGGCGCCTTCTGCACGACCTAGGAATTCCGCAAGTGACGCTGCTCGACCTTGATCTCGGACGCCATCAGGGTGGCTGGGGCCGCGTCAAGTATGCCCTCCAACAGCTACTGAAATTCCCGACGATCAAAAGTGATTTGAGTCAGAAACACCTTGTAAACTTTCCGAAATGGGATGGAGATAAGCTGCTGCTGACATCCAAGGAGGGAAAGGAGTGGATTAGTTTTCTTGAGTCGGCGGGAGTGTTTTTCTCGTCCCCTTTAGATCTCGATTTTGCAATGCTGCTGCAGTTCCCTGATGAGTACGGAGTAGATGACGATGAGCTTGAAAACCCAGCTGAAGAAACCATCAGCGCAGTTCTGGGCAAGAATCATGGTGATGTGACCCAATACAACGACGAACAGCAGCAATATTTCGACTCATACCACCGACGTTTCAAGCTCGACAGTAAACCCGCGGCCCATCTCGATGCGCTAGCTCAACTAGACGAACCGGAACTCAAGGACGACATGCCTGAATCAATCGATCGGCTTCTCAAAATGGTGAAGACCAAACTCAAGGAACTCCCAGAATGATCAAGGCAGACGATTGGCAGCCTGCGGACGATCTTAAGCTGGAGCCGAATGCCCTGATTGCTGCGCGTGAGACCCGGCGCAGCCTGGCGTTGACAGCAGGTCCTGGAGCAGGCAAAACCGAGATGCTCGCGCAGAGAGCGGACTTTCTTTTGCGCACTGGAGGATGCCGCTACCCCCAACGAATTTTGGCTATATCTTTCAAAGTTGATGCAAGTCGTAACCTCAAAGATCGTGTCCGCCGGCGTTGCGGCCCTGAGTTATCCGCTCGGCTAGACAGCCACACCTTTCACGCTTTTGCGAAGCGTTTGATCGACCGCTTTCGTCCAGTCTTGACTGGGCAGGACGCCCTCCTTCCCGGGTACACAATCGGAACAGTTCGGATTCAAGGCACGCAGATCAGATTCGAGGATTTGGTTCCGCTCGCTGTCGAGATCTTGAAAGACAGTGATATCGTCTGCAATGCCGTGCGCCAAACATACAGCCACGTTTTCCTGGATGAATTCCAGGACTGCACCAACGAGCAGTACCAATTGGTCCGTTCCGCCTTTCATGGCACGAATATTCAGCTGACCGCGGTCGGTGATACTAAACAGCGCATCATGGGTTGGGCCGGTGCACTAGAAGGAATTTTCGAGACCTTCGCTCAGGATTTCAACGCTCGCCCCCTTAACCTCTACCAGAACTTTCGGTCGCAGCCGCGTTTGCGTCGCATGCAGAACGCGATGGTTAAGGTGATGGACTTTCCAGCGGCCGTGCCGGACGATGACCTGCTAGGAGAGGGTGGCTCCATCGAAATTCTCGAATGCGAAAGTAGCCAGGAAGAGGCAGAAGCATTGGCGGAAATGATCCACCAATGGATCGAAGAAGATGGTCTTCCACCGTCGGAAATCGCAGTTCTAGTTTCTCGACAACCTGAGCTTTATGGTGATCGGTTGATGGCTGAATTGATCGGGCGTGATGTCCCGTTCCGCAATGAACAACAATTGCAGGATCTTTCAGTCGAGCCAGCAGCGCGGTTGATCGTCGATTTCCTCACCGTCATTATTGGTGATCGAGCACCGGACGCCTTCAGCCGGCTTATGAATGTTCTGCTGGCGACTGGATCGGACGAGGATGCCACCTACGAGCAGCGGGCTCGCTGGAACCGTTTCTTGGACGATTGCCGCGAGGGGATGCGACAGGGCACTGTGGATGCATCAAATGCAGTTTCGCTGCGAGCAATTGCGGACGAATTCCTCAAGCTAATCGGTCAGCGTTGTTTGGCAACGCTTTCGGCAGATTACGAAAGAGGGGGACGCCTAGAAGAAGTCGTCACGCAGACTCACGATCGCATCGCAGAACTTTTGCAACTCGATGATGACCCAGCGCAGGCATTGTCACGGTTCTCCGAAGACAAGGTTGTGCGCATCATGACAATCCACAAAAGCAAAGGCCTAGAATTCGACACAGTTGTTATGTTGGGGATCGAAGAGCAAACGTTTTGGGGAGATGCCGATGAAGAACGCTCAGCTTTCTTCGTCGGTATCTCCCGTGCGAAGCGGCAGCTATGCCTCACTGTGACTAAACACCGCGAAAGGCCAGAAGGGCATCGTCGCCGCTGGGATGAGGAGCGCAGCCCACATGAGGAATTTCTGAGCTATGCAACGGAAACGTCCTAGGTCCAAGAGGAAGTAGTCCACAGACTTATTGCACGGACAGGATTTGCACCTCGATCTGGAAAACAGAAGCTCCCACCCTGCGCGAGCTCCAACGGCATAAAATCTGCTTCACATAAGCATTGTCGGCGTGCTCTGAAGATGCGCGGCTTCGGACCAAAGCAATAGAATCACACAATGCCTAAGAACATTACTGCGCAGCTAGATGAATACGGACGGTCGTTGCACAACCTGTTCGTCGAGCTGCCAGACCATCCGGCGATTACTGATACTTTCGACTACGTTCTTGGCGCTTTGTACGGACTGGTGCAGGCATACAAGCTTGGATTCAAAGATCGTTCTACGCACTGTGTGCCGGTTTACCGCCCTCACTTAGCAAACTATGCGCTTGAGGTCTCGAAAGGTGGACCGCTTGATTCGGTTTGGAACGCAGGTTTCCATTTCAACTCAGGTATCCAGCGATTAGCCGCTGCCTTCGACCGATTGCCGCAAATGCTGGGTGCGAAGATGAAGAAACAGATCAGAGGAAGGACGAGATCGACCACGGCAAAGGAGAGGATGGCTGAGGTAAATCTCAATCCCTGCCCGCATTGGGAAACTGTGTATAAAGAGGTCAATGCTTTCAAGCACGACCCCGAGGGCAGAGCGGCTGGCAGGACCGTCAGGATGAACGACGCGCTCCTAGCCTTCGGAGAGATGACGCAATTGATTCTCGATAAAAAGGCCGTACTGGCTAGACGCTACCAGCCCTGACTTAAAGCGCGACGAGCAAGAATGGTCCGGGTGGCAGGAGTTGAACCTGCGTGGACATGTGCCCAAGACATGTGGGTGGCCGCTACCCTACACCCGGATTATGGAAGAGGGCTTTTCAGCCCTCTCCTGTCTATCCCTTCACGCAGACCACCTGGCGCAACGTGTGAACCACGTCCACCAGATCGCGCTGCGCTTCCATTACGGCGTCGATGGACTTGTACGCCATCGGCGTTTCGTCGATGACGTCCGCGTCCTTGCGGCATTCAACGCCGGCGGTTGCCTTGGCGTGGTCGTCCAGCGTGAAGCGACGCTTCGCTTCGGTTCGCGACATGGCGCGTCCAGCTCCATGGCTACAGCTCATGAAGCTTTCCGGGTTGCCCTTGCCGCGCACGATGTACGAACGAGCACCCATACTGCCGGGGATGATCCCCATATCACCCTCGCGTGCCCGCACCGCTCCCTTCCGCGTGATTAGCACGTTCTCGCCGTAGTGGTGCTCCCAGGTCACATAATTGTGATGGCAGCTCACGACTTCCATATTGGCTTCGAACGACGGGACTTCTCCCGAGCCCCGCACAGCCGCGATCATGTTCTGCATCATCAGTTCGCGGTTGGCCAGCGCGTAGTCCTGCGCCCAGTGCACCGCGCGGACGTAGTCCTCGAAATGCTCTGTCCCCTGCGGCAGGTACGCGAGGTCCTGGTCCGGCAGATTGATCATCCACTGGCGCATATCGTTCTTCGCCAGCTCGATGAAAAACGTGCCAAAGCGATTGCCCACGCCGCGCGATCCCGAGTGCAGGAGGAACCAAACGTTCTCGTTTTCATCGAGGCAAACCTCGATGAAGTGGTTCCCGGTGCCCAGCGTCCCGAGGTGATTCACGCGCTGCTTGTGATCCAGCTTGGGATACTTGTCGACGATCGCCTTGTACGCCGGCTCCATCTTCGCCCACACCTCCGCGTGATGCGACGGGGCATCCGACCACGCACCGCGGTCGTTCGCGCGTCCGTTGTCGGTACGTCCGTGCGGCACCGCCTTCTCAATCGCCGTACGGATACCGTGCAGATTGTCCGGCAGATGATTTGCATGCAGTGAAGTCTGCACCGCCATCATGCCGCAGCCAATGTCCACACCAACCGCCGCCGGAATGATTGCGCCGCGTGTCGGAATAACGCTGCCCACCGTCGCACCGATGCCCCAATGTACGTCCGGCATGGCTGCCACCCACTTGTAGATGAACGGCAACTGCGCGACGTTCAAAAGCTGCTGGCGCGCGGCGTCTTCCAGTGGGACGCCCTTGGTCCAGGCCTTGATAGGCACGCCCTTGTCCGGCTTCATCACGTTGTAAGTTGCGTCTGTCATCGTCTTTCCTTTCTTGCCTTCAGTGCTCGCCGTCACAAATCTGGTGGCTCGGCACGGAATTGAACCGTATCCACTGGCTTTTCAGACCAGCACTCTGCCGTCGAGTTCCCGAGCCAAACTTGGTGGACGGTGCGAGACTTGAACTCGCATTTCACGGTTGCAGGCCGTGGGTAATCCCCTTATACGAACCGCCCATTTGGGGCGAGATGAGAGAATCGAACTCTCGTAACTGGAGCCACAATCCAGCGCCTAAGCCATTCGGCCAATCCCGCCATCGAATTTGGAGCTGCTGGCTGGATTCCCACCAGCATCGACCTGCTTACAAGGCAGGTGCCTTTGTATGTCGGCCACAGCAGCAAACTCTGGAGCTGGCACGCAGCCTCGAACTGCGGTCGGGCGCTTACCGTGCGCCTGCTCTTCCCGTTGAGCTATACCAGCGGAGCTGGCGCGGCGATTCGAACGCCGATCACGGACTTACGAGGCCCGTGCTCTTCCCACTGAGCTACACCAGCAAACCTCTTCAAGAACCCTGGAGGCGGTGGGGAGAATTGCACTCCCGATGATCTGCTCTGCAGGCAGACGCCTTGCTGTCTTGGCTACACCGCCTCATACATTTGGAGCGGAAGGCGGGACTCGAACCCGCGCTCTCGACGTTGGCAACGTCGCGTCTTGGCCACTAGACGACTTCCGCCCTCACAAAATCTATGGAGCGAGCAGCGAGAGTTGAACTCGCGTCATCGGGTTGGAGGCCCGAGGCACCAGCCGCTATACCATGCTCGCCCTTCAAACTTGGCAGGGGTGACAGGATTCGAACCTGCTTAAACTCGTTTTGGAGACGAGCGCCCTTCCCGTCGGGTCATCACCCCTGTGGCGGTCGCAACGGGAGTTGAACCCGTCCCTCCTGATAGACAGTCAGGCATCCTGCCGCTAGACTCTGCGACCACTGTTTAAACCTGGCTGCGAGGGCACGATTCGAACGTGCATGAACCGGGTCAGAGCCGGTTATCCTGGCCAATTGGATGACCTCGCAACTTTGAGGAGGGAACCTGCTGATACGGTGTGTTTTCTGGGCAAGAGAAGTAACCGTAGCCTTCACCACTCCTCGAATTGTTCTTCAATGCTCGTGAGCTTCCTCCTTTGCTGACCTCTCAAACTGGCTTTCGGGGAGCGATTCGAACGCCCGTACCCGGATTCAAAGTCCAGGGTCCTGCCACTAGACGACACGGCATCACGCTTTCAGTGCTATGGCTTTCATGCACCGGACACCCAACACCGCCGATTCATCCACGTTGTGGCCAAGTCTCCTGCGGTCGGTACGCGCACGATCAACCAATTCGCGATGATCTTCGCCGCGATCGCAGTAAAGCTCCGATGCAAGCTCGATTTCAAAGCCTTCGAGTTCAATCGTTTGTGTACCCATAACTTTGGTAGCAGCGAGGAGAATCGAACTCCCATCTCAGCCTTGAAAGGGCCGCATCCTGGCCGTTAGACGACGCCGCCTCCTATCGGCGCATTGACGAAAACACGCCATAAAAGCCAAAAGCCCCCGATTTGTATCGGAGGCTCAGAAAACTACGCGCAGCTGATGTGCCCCCGTTACATAGACGTACCTTCCCCCGCTCCTTGCCACGTAAACGTGGCCGGTGTCGGGAAGCAATCGGTATGGGGCTTGCGCATCATTCTTTGTAGCTCATCTTCACTGTTACATCGTTCCTGAAATCCGTCAATACCCAAAAGTGATTGTTACTGTCCATCGGAGCTCCCTAGTCAGGAGCGTTTGGCGAGTCAGCGGAGTCTCTCGCTCTGGGGCTCACCAGCACCTTTTCGCAGCACCCGGCCTGTCGCCAAAGTCTGGCCCGGAGATAATTGGCCGATTCACTGATCTTCGTTTCGGGCCCCAGAACGATTCCCCAAACGAACAACCCTCTGCCGAATTGAGCGATATACATGAAGAAATCGTCTATCTCCTTCCAGCCGGATTTATAGCCAAACCTCTCCCCATAGTTCTTCACATTTGAGCGGCCGCCAATCGTCTGGTCTGGAAGTAGGCCTACCAGATATTTTGTGAGAACGTCGGAGCTGCCTTGAGGTTGGTAGAACTCACTGAGGAACAAGTGGCTCTTACTTAGAGCGCTGCCAGTTTCTCGGTAGTACAAGGCGTGGGTGAGTTTTCTTTCCAAAGTCTCAATGGGCTCGCGAAATAGGCTAGGGGTACGCACCTCGATTGCAAGTGGACTCGGCGTGATGACTGAGCCGACCTGGTAAATCGGTCGTGCTGTTGAGGCATCAGGTAATGCATCTGGAAAATTGTGTGAGATCGAATCTCGCAACTTCGTAACCTTCGCAACATCCGCAGGTGTTCGATTCGATTCGTTGAAATCCAGCAACTGGGAGTAGAAGCCGAAAAGCTGGTCATCTCTTCTGGACCCATGGTTGCAATTGTCGCAAGCGGGAAACTCAAACTCCTCGGGAGAGTATCCGTCAGGAAAGCATGCTCTCGGTGGAACATGATCGATTGTTGTTGACGGTTCTGCGCCACCACAGAAACAACAGTAGGGATGGTCCCCAAGAAACCGTTTTGTTTTGCTGAGCCGTTTCGTTAGTTGTGCCATTCCTCTTTGTCCTATTCGTCCTGACCCCAGGCATCCAAATTCAAAGTAAATGTGGTGGGCGGGCCGGGAGTCAAACCCGGATTTGCAGCTTCGGACGCTGCCGTGTTGTTCGGTTACACTACCCACCCATCTGGAACTCGCGCCGGGAATCCAACCCGGATCTCTTCGTTAGGACCGAAGCGTCATCATGCCTTAGACCACGCGAGCCTTATTAATGTGGAGGAGATGCAGAGAATTGAACTCTGATCTCAAGGTTCGTAGCCTTGCGCCCTCATCCGTTGGACCACATCCCCACATTGGAGGCGGCAGAGAGATTTGAACTCTCATCGTCCGAGGTAGAAGCTCGGAGCATTGATCCGTTATGCTATGCCGCCTCTTTGCCATGTTGCACTGGTGCGGGATGTGGGAATCGAACCCACTTCGTCTCGCTTAAAAGGCGAGTGCATATCCATATCTGCCAATCCCGCGAACTAATCCCCGTAAATTCTGGTGGGTGACGCTGGAATCGAACCAGCCTGGTCTCGATTAAGAGTCGAGTGCATCTGCCATCTCTGCCAGTCACCCATGTTCAACATCAAAATGGTGCAGGATGTTGGAATCGAACCAACACCTCGCGGTTATCGACCGCGGGCTCGACCTTCGAGCTAATCCTGCATGGTGCGCCGTTCGGGAGTTGAACCCGCATCTGTTGGGTGTAGGCCAACTGTTCTGGTCCGTTGAACTACCGGCGCGAAAAATTGGTAGAGGGTACAGGTGTCGAACCTGTCTGGCCGCGCTAATCTGGCGCCGAAGTGGGTATAAGCCACTGCCCCTCGCCGGAGGCCCCTCCACTGGTGGCTCGCGATGGATTCGAACCATCCGCGACGGCTTTATGAGAGCCGCGTTCTTCCTACTGAACTAGCGAGCCTTGTCTTCCCTCAAAAATTGGCTGGCCGGGCAGGATTCGAACCTGCGCATGGCGTGAGTAACAGTCACGTGCCTTTCCAGCTTGGCTACCGGCCAAAAAAC
>DASRFR010000006.1:0-11002 GCA_035651455.1 Terriglobales bacterium | reverse complement strand
AGGTACCGGGTTGCGCTTTCCAGTGAGGACGAAACTCCGGCCCTCGCTCCCGCTCGGGCCTCCGTTCCGTCCTCACCCTCGTCTTGGAGGGGTCAAATCTTCATGATCGCTAAGGGGTCAGTTTTACATGATTGTTGGCACGTCCTCTCTCTTGCAACGTTCGATGTCTTGCTGCGCTGCTTCTTCGTTGGGATATACGCCTACTTGTTCATCCCAAGGGTCGATAACGATGAACTTGTTGTGAACAGATTCGATGCGGTAGTCGGTGCTCATGGCCTTGCCCTGGAAGACGCCCGGAGCATACACCAACTTGTGCACTTTCGTTATCACGACCACTAGAATCACAGCTACCCCCGGCCTATCCTCGGGCACCCGGGGGAGGGGGCTTGATCAATCATTGCGGAGCGTTTTTTGGGGAGGTATATGGCAGTTCGCGATGGGAGGCGAAAGGTGCGGGCGAGGTCGAAGACGCCGCTCTTCGCAGCGCTCGACGTTAACCGGCCCCCACCCGCGCAAAAGCGGTCAGGACTCGCCTTGATCGGCCCCTAGCTTCGTCGGTTTCAAAGTGAGGGAGCTAACCTCATGGAGCAACTCGGCGATCTCGTCCTCGTCATTGCCATCCCATCGGTAGGCATCATTCAGTAGCAGCATGGTCGCCCAGTCAGCAAGCTGCTCGGTGGATAGCTCCCCACTCGCGTGCCTTTTCATGGCATCGTGGATGTGGTTCAACTCTACTCGCACCCCTGGGTCGGGAGTACCGTAGTGGCTCGTGAGTTTCCGCTCTTTGTCTTGGAAGTCGAACTCCAAAACACCACGCATGGACTCCCTCAGTTGCTCCAGCGATGTCTTCAACGCCAGGAAGTTTTCTAATGCCTTTCGGTGCTTCCTGCTTAGTTGACTCATGGGAACTTCGGATCGACGTGAACAAGATTGCCAGCGGAATCGAATGCCTTCTGAACTACGCTCTTCGTCGTGCCGCTGGCATCGACTACTTTTTCGATTGCCTGGAAACCGTTCCGACCGGCGCGCTCCGTCGTGATTCGGAGTGAGCCATCGGCAAGTTGTTCCAGTTTTACTTTTGCAGTGCTCGCGGCCCTGTCTAAAGCACTCTTCACGGCTGCTTTTTGCCCGTCACTTATAGCTGCGTCCTCAAGGGCTTGTTTGACGGCGCTTTTCGTGCCCGACGCAATGACTTGTTCCGCAGCAGTTCCTACGGTCGTCTCGGCTGCTGCTTTCGCTCCGCCACCGAAGAGACCCTCAGCAATGCCCCGGACTCCGGCCTTGAGTCCGCCAAAAATTCCACCGAATAAGATAGGCGCGAGGATGTTGTCCTCAGGTACGCCGGGGCCTTCAACGCCAGGGCCAACGAAGAATTGGTAACTGCCGATATTTTGGCCGTTGACTGAAATTTGACCGCTCTTATCGTCGCCGGTTACGGTCGCGCCCGAGTCCTTAGCCGCCTTTTGGAAGGCATCGAAGTTTGCGTAGGTAGTGCAGTTCTGTCCGCCGTTGCCGTTGTCAACGCAAACCTTGTAGTCCAAGCCATCCGGGTCCGTGTAGCGCAGAGGATTGTTGCGCGCGTAGGCGTAGGCGTTCCAGCTCTGTGGGTCTTCGTTGATGGCCCCGGCATTATCCGGGTCAGGCGATGTGAACCTACCCATCGCACTGCTGAAGTACCTAGCCCCAAAATTATCAAGGGCTGACTCACTATCCCGTTCTTTGCCGGTGAATTTGTGGGAGGAGGCGGAGGAGCCGGCGATTTGCTCGCCGAAGGGGAGGTAATCCATCGAATCGACGATGAGCGCGGGCTCTCCCTGAGTAAGCGTCACGGAGGAGCCCTGGTAGGTGTTCCAGCCGGAAAAGTCCTGATTCGCAGGAGGGATCAGGTTCGTGCCGGAGGCCATGATGGCGGGCGCGAAAGCGAGGAGATCGAAGGAATCGCTCGTGTTCACGGTTTCAAGACCGAGCTGCACGCAGGAAGTGCCGTCGCCGACTTCGCTGATGCTGACCTGCTGCGTGGCGCCGGGTGGAATTACCGGGCCTTCGACGATGTTGCCGCTGACCTTCACGGAGGTTGTGCCCTGATTCTTGATCCAGACGCTCACGGTGTAGGTCGTGCCGCTGACGCTGGGACATACCCCAGTATAGTAATACTTCCAAGGATGGGTGCCGCCAGAACTCTGAATGCGAGTTGACGTTCCTGCCGCAGTGAGCAGCCGTGTGGAGCCAAGATGGTCGACATGGACGAAGTAGGTAGTGTTGTTGGAATATTGCGCGATCAAACTGCTGCCCAGGTATGCGTAGCCGACCTGCCAGCCGGAGGGGGTGAGTTCAGCGATGGTGTTGTCCGCAAGGTCGTAAACATAGTCACGGGGAATACCGCCGGTCAATTTGGTGACGCGGCGGCCGTCCACGCCGTAGATATAGCAAGCGGTGGCTGTAGAGCACTGCCCAAAGGTGCCGTCCACCTGAATGAGGCGGTTTTCGGCGTCGTAAAAATAAGTGTGGCTGCCGTCGTAGGTCATGTTTCCGGCGGCGTCGTACTGATACTTGTTGTTGACTGGATCATAGAGCTGGTTTGTTGCGGTGATCGAGGCGTGGAACGTGTTGCATGTCCCGCCGGTCACACTTTGGTCTGTCCGGTTGCCCCATGCATCGTAGCCCCACGATAGGCCGGTGCAACCGGAAGGATCAGACGGGGACGAAAGAGTTGTCAAGCGATTTAGGGAGTCGTAGCCGTAGGCGCGGCTGAAGTTCTGAACGCCGGTGGCGTTCATGTTAGTCATGTTCCCGTTGTCGGATAAACCCAGATTGAAACTGTAATTGAAGTCCTGCATATTCCCCGAAGGAACGGGGTCCGAGCATGCGCCTAACACGGTTGAGCTTGCGTTCACGTTGATGCGGCAGGGCTGCAGGCGATTGTTGTAGGCGGAGGTTTGCGTAAGCGCATTGCCAAAAGTCATTTTGCGAAGCCCTCCGCTGGGATAGTACCCCATGCTCGCATCAACTGTGGCGAGCGTGGCGGGATGCTGAGAATCCACGAAGTTGCTGGTGAGAGAAATGGGCCTTGAGGCGGCATCGTAAGAATAGGCGTATTGCACGCCACTGCTCGGCATGAATTGACTGATGTGATTGACGGAAGTAAGGTCGCCTGCCAGGTCGTAGGTGAAGTTGACGTTGTACGCGGCAGCGGTGGTGTTGTAGCCCCAAGCTAGGGCGCCGGCCTGCGCGTGCAGGATCACGCGACCCATAGGATCGTAACTAAAGACTTCGGAAGCGTCGACATGATTGGCATAGGAAGGAGCAAAAGCCACCGTGAGCCGGCCGACGGGGTTGGTCATAGACCACACGCCGTGGGTATATTCGTCATACGAAAGGGTGGCTGTGGGGGTGCCATCCGAATACGTCTTCTGCGTTACGCGGTTCAGGGGGTCGTAGGTATACGTTGTGGTTACGGTAGCGGAGCCTGTTTGGTTGGGGGCAGGAGCGGTTTTTGAGGCAAGATTGCCGTTGACATCGTAAGAGTAGGAAATTGTCCCGGACTCGGGGTTGGTTGCGCTGATGAGACGAGAGAGAGAGTCGTAAACGAACGTGCGCTGGCGTGAACCGGCTTGGACAACCCTCGTGAGGTTGTCTAATGCGTCGTAAGTGTAATCGGTTTCGTAGTTCAAGCCTGCGGGGTCCTCAAAGACCTGCGTCAGGCGACCCAGAGCATCGGAGCAAGACTTGCGGGATTTGCCAGCTTCATCAGTGACCGTGGCGCAATTTCCCGCGTAGCTCGTGCTAGAAATCGAGCCGTCTTGTTCCGTTACCGAAAGTGTTCGTCCCAATGCATCGTAGAGAAAGGTTGTAGTTCCATCGGTCGAAAGTGAGGTGGAACGGTGTGGATTGGTTTTAGTGGACGTGCGGCCAAGACCGTCGTACGTAGTATCCGTAAAATCGTTGCCCTGCGGATCGGAAGCGAGTTGCGATTGTGTCGCATGGCCCATTCCGTCCAAAACACTGACATTTGTGATCCACTGGCCATTGGTGTTTTGCAGGCGTGATGTGGTGATTGTAGGTGACGGAGGCACGTCGTTATAGGAAAAGGTGGTCCGGCCGCCATCCGGATAATCTGTTTCCGTAAGGCGGCGCAAAGGATCATTGTAGGAGTAAGTTGTGCCTGCTCGACCTGCATTGATGTCGTTTTGGTCTTGAGATTGGATGAGTTGGCCATCCGAGTAGGCATATTTGAACCTTTGGACATGGCCGAGTGCATCCGTGACCTGCGTGAGGTAGGCATCGGTATTGGAGGCGGGGGGTGAATCAAAATTGTCCGTGTAGGAGTAAGAGGTCGTGTGATTTGTGCCTACCATGTCCGCACAAGCGGTATTACCGCAGGGGTCGGTCATGGACGCTATTTGGCCTGTATCGTAGTACGCATAACTCGTCACCGGAGAGGCCCCTCCCGTATTGAGCCAGCGTGTGATTGTCGAAACGTTACCGCGCAAGCCGGGAGGGCTCACATGCCCCGTCTCCACGCCCGAAGGAATGACCGACTCCGTATAGGCGAATGCGGTTTGCCTGACTTGATTGCCGGAGCCGTCGTAGCTGGTGATGCTGTCGGGCTCGTTAACGATGTGAGTCGAGGGAGTGCCGCCCAGGAAATTGTGGTATGCAGTGGTGGTGTGGCGCAGGAGGGGACCGATGGCAGACGTATTCAATCCACTGCTGGAGACGCAAGAGGGATCTGCAGGTTTGACGCCGTCGCTTTGGAAGCCGTATTCATAAACGTCCGTGATCTGCTCATTTGAATCGTAGCAATAGAGCTTTGTAGTTCCTTGGCCGTTATCAAGAATGGTTTGCTCCCCTGCGAGGGCATAAGAATTCTTCCAGATTTTGTTTACCGTCTCGATTATGTGGCCGCTACCGTCCTGGTAGACTACGGAGGTTTCTGCTGGGATCGTGTTTGGTATGACGATATCGTAGGGACTCCCGTCCGGAGTCATCCCCGTATAGTTATAGCTCGTCACGGTCTGCTGATTTGTCACCAAATCTGCTGTGGTGACGGTCGTCTGTTTGCTGGTCCAACCACCTGGATCGCTTCCCCAGGTGGTAGAGTAGGTAAAATGCTGGTGAAGTACCTCAGTGATCCCATTGAAGCTAACGTAGCGATCCGTGACGGCGGGCATGCCGTAACGCATATAGCAGTCATAGGAATTGCTACCGACAGCATAAGTAAAGTGCGACTCTGTAGAGGATGCGTTCAGTCCCCAGACATATCGAACGTATCCTCCCGTTGGAAAAGTGATCCTCGAAACTCGTCCGAAAGTTGGATCGTAAGCAAAAACATATTTCTCTCCATTTGGCAGGTCGATTTCCGTCACTTCAGCAGAGCTGACCGAAACAGAGCTCATCGTGCAGGATCCTGACCCTCCGACCCAGGTTGCGTTGACCGCGTAATTCGCACTCACGGTAGACCAGTGAAGGGTGATGGGATTTAGACCAGAAACTGTGACTTGGTCGCCATTATTGCCAATCCCGGTCCAAGATATGACGTTTCGCCCGGCGGTGTCCCTGTAGCTATTTCCGTTGCGTGTTATTTGATTACCATTTCGGTTTGTGATTACGGTAGCTAAGGATGAGTACACGGGAGGTTGCATGCCTCCAACCGACGTTCCGGCGATACTGAAGCCGAAGATGTACTGAGTGCCCGATTCATCCACCACGGTGAGCTGGGAAGGGGGTGAGGAGGAAGCAGTCGCGTAGATCCCATGGAGATTGCTTGTGTTGTAGAAAGGATAATTGCAGTTTGTATTCGTCGAATAATTCGGATCGACCCATGCTTGGCCAATCTGAAGTGTATATTGTTTTCCATTGAGACCCCGGAAAGTCTGTCCGATACTTGCGTCACATTGGTGATCGACTTCTCCTTGAGGAGGGGGGCCGCTGAATGTTGGCCACCATGCCAACACCCTTGCAGTCACAGTGTAAACCGGAAGTTGGTAGCCCCAGCCACCCACCTCCCAAGGACTGGAAGTGCGTACTAGCCAACCAATGCTGCCACCCGTGTAGTAGCTCAAGCTTGGATACACCCTCTCCTCACTTCGATAGGTAAAGGCAAAAGGGAATGACAATTGTCGACCCGGCGGCGTTTGGACGGGAAGGTCAAATGTCAGTAGGCCGCTCGCTGGATTTACGCTCTCTGTTCCAAGGCCAATGTAGTGGTGACCAGAACCTGGCTGTGGAGCTTGGGCGGCAGAAGCGGGGTCGGGTACCTGAGCGGTTGTGAGTGGCGCATACCAGAGTGTGAGTACGAGAAAGGTAAAGAAAAGGCTGCGCAACATACCAGTCAAGTATGATGGCAGAAGAACTACTTCAAAGTCCTCGGCGGGTCGTAAGCGCCTAGGGCATAGACGGTGAACCATGGCGATGGGCAACCTCCCAAGTGTGTTGCGCCGCTATATACCTACCTCGGACATTAAATGCAAGAGAAAAATGATATTGTTTGGTATACCAACCAAACTACCTCCCCCAATAGGATATTTGAGTACTCACCCTGTAAACCCACTCGGAGCCGGCGCCCATAGGTTGCAAATGATCAGGCCGCAAGAATTATTTTGAGGGAGGCACGCTGCCAAAGTATGAGCGGGAAGCGATGTGGTTACAGACTGAAGCTGGCATCGATTGGAGCTGTGACGAGCCCGAGAACCGCGAAGCACAGCCAGTGGTCACTGAGGACATCGTTGATTGGCTAACAGGCGAATACGTGTACTCTGACGCGGCAAATTGTTCAAATCCACGAATTCGGGCCTTTATCGAGCGATTCGAGTATGCGGGACTGAACGACCATCCAGACCCGAAGACTGTGCCCAATTTTGTGCCCACCACCAAACTCGACGACTCTCGACCAATCGCGATTCATTTACATCGAAGTGATTGTTGGATCGAGGCTTACCGCGTTTCATCGACATTCATCGAGGTTGCTGTAAGTTGTTGTCTTTTCGTGCGACCAATCTTCGGGACCAGGAGGTCGGTGGTTCAAATCCACTCGCCCCGACCAATTAAAACCCTCTCACCAAAGGATTTACGCTGCTACATTGCAAACGTGCTCTGCCGGATTTGTAGCGCACGTAGCGCAATTAGCGTTGGACTCTGTTTTGGAGGACTTCGGAAACTCGAAGCCGAGTCCAACTTTGGCCGCCCACAGTTGTCGGAACTCCGTGTCTTCCGTCAACTGTTTCCCGTACCGCGATGACATATCGCTGTTTTCGTGGCCCATCCAGAAGTCGATGAGAATTTGGCGCACGGGTAGACCTCGCGAAGCCGTTCGTCCTTTGCGGACGCGATGATTCTCCGAAAGACCCTGAAAAACTCGACAATGGTCTTGTCCTCGAAGCGCCGCCCGGCTTTGCCGCTCTCCGTTTTCATCCTCGATACCAGTGCACGGGCTTCTGGATTATCGAGCGAAGCGAGAGGCTTGTCTCCGACGACCCCGTTGAGGTATGCAACCGCGTTAGAGTAAGCATCAATCGTGTTGGCGCGTATAGGCTTCCGTGTCTTCGAATTGACCATGCGCCCTGCTTTGATCTCCCCAAGCCACCAAGCGGCCTGTGTCTCAAAGGTCGTGAGGGGCGTAATGCGCTCGCGAACCTTCGTAACATCTAGCGCGCCTGCTTCTTGCATGGCCTCGTGGAGTTTAAGCATGGCACTTATTCTGTCCCGGCAGAAACCAAGCGGAACGCGAACCTCCGATTGCTTGGTCTGACCGGGCACATCCACCCGGAAAAAGCCGTATGCCCGCTGCTTTGGAAGCCAGGGGTCCGATTTCTTCCGGCCTTTCTGATACACACACCCACGTTGCCGGACTTCCGGCTCCGTGTTTCCTGCTGAGACGATGATTCGACGCGACATGGATTTTCTCCGTGTTGCCGTCGAATTGGCGTCCCCTGTGCACGGTGGGAGTGTACGAGCGCCCAGAGACGAATGCAACGACGCAAGCGGCTGTGTGATCCGCTTGCGCTCGGTCCGTGTAACAGGGAGTTCTGGTGCTCTGACCATTGCCTTTAGGAAAGGTTCTGTTGCGGTCCCCGGCTGTTCCTAACGTTCACATGGCGAATCAGCAGGGCAGCAGCGATGGCTACAGCAAGGATGGCAATAGCTCCGATGACCGTGACCCTCATTGTTCCTGCTTCCATGGCACGAGTTCTCCGCACTTGGGGCAACGGAACCCTTTCAGGCTGCCGTCAAACGCACTGGTCTTAATCAGCCTTGGCTCGATCCAGAAACTGCATCTGCATTCGAGACAGGTCAGCCGGTAGCGTCTGTGCATTTCAGCGAGCCGATCGAGCAGTCCGTCGCGGTTGGCTTGCTCAATTAGCCGTTTGAATTCCTCGATTCCCACAGGCCCTCGAATGAAGAGCTGAACGCCGCATGGGTCACACGTAACGTACGGTTTTTCTTTCTTCGTCACCCTGACCTGAAGCAGATGCGCGCAAACCGGGCAGGGAAACTTATCGCTAGTGACCCTTGGCATTCTTGGCCTCCCCCGTAGCTGCTCTCTGCACCGCAAAATCGCTGCGCAGGCGTTCACAGGATAGAGCCGGATTTTGAGACGCTCCGGTCTTGCCAAGCTAAGGTGTTCACCGACGGAAGCGTGTTTCCCGCAAAAATCAGGGCGGTTTGTCGGGAACTTCCCGTAAAATTCAGAGCTGGTTGTCGGGAACCGTCCGCAAAAATGCCAAAAGGCAAGAAAAACGCAAAGAAGCAACGAAAAACGCTTGACAGGGTTTCTGCCAAAAGGTCGGCTAAGAGCCGGAAACCATGGCAGGACGAATCAATCATCTCTGAACGTGATTTGCGTTCTCCGAAAAGAGCCAGAGGGCGGCCTCGAAAGATTCCTCTGAACTGGGTGACGGGACGGGCATACAACTACCGGCTTCAACTCCAGCAGGGTTGGACAAGACTCGAAGCGTCGCTCTTATCAGCGCAAACTGTCGATGACGTAACAGCAGCGTTTGAGAATCACTTTCCTTCCTGCGCCAGGGACTTCGTGCCCGAACAGGCAGCAGACATACTGGCGCTGCTTCGCGATCCGAAATTCCCGAAGCGTACTGAGGCGCAAATCAAGTTCCTGGCTGACTCCCTGGGGGGACGGCCAAGCCTGAGCCTTCGCACTTCTCGGGATATTTGTGAAAAAGAGCGTGCTCGTGAGCGGCGGAAATCGCAGCACCGCATTCTTCGCAATGAGTTTTATATCGAGTGCACGTGCGGCTACAAAGGTCCCGCACGCGACAACGCTTGTCGCAAGTGCGGAGCACAAATCCCTCCTTCGCTCTACGGCCTCAGAAGCGGCAGCTTGTCGTGACTCGGCTGGCCTCAACGCACGTAATGTAACGTACGTAACGTTGAGGCACGTCAATTTAGGCCGGGGGCGAATTCCTGTTAGCCAGGATGCCTTGTTCCTCGCGATTCGTCTCCAGGGCATCCCCCGATGCACGCAGATTCCACAGAATGCCTTCCAGTACCTCGCGGACTACAGCAACACTATGGTTTGTGCCCAGCGTTGCAACCGGTCTAGGCGAAAATAATTTGTCAAAAGCGCTGATTCTTTGTGGAAAAATTCTGGAAAAAGCACGTCTTGCTTGGGATTGTAACCAACAGCCTAATTGACAAGGCGACCATCGTCGTATAAAAGGCTCGGCAAGTTTTCGTTCTTCACGTTCCAGATGTTGGGGTTAAACGTGCGGCTCGGGAGTGTGTGTTTTGGGACCTGGCCTCGCAGAGACCTGTAGGATGTTGGCCGTTGTTTGCTTTTAGATCATTTCTCGGCCTCTCTTTGCTGGCCAGCCGAGCGAATTTCGTTCGCGATATGGAGTCAAAATGGTTAAGAGAATGATTTTGGTGGTCTTCGCGGTTGCGCTCTCTCAGAGCGTTTCTGGCACCAGGGCAGCTGCCCAAAACCCCAATTCCTGCCTCGGCTATATGACATGGGCACCCCTCGCTGAGGGGGCCTATCCCACAGGGTGGTCCTTTTACGCGCTGTATCCTGGGACATTCACGGTGGTCATCGCTTCCTATACGGCTAATTGTGCTTCGGGAGCGGCAGCCGAAGAAACGCGCAGCAAATGTCCATACTGCAACAAGCCCAATCTCGCTGGCGACCGGCAACACGACCATTGAACAAAGAGATGTTTCACTTCCCGGCCTCGGCGGCGGACTGAGACTCGTCCGAACGTGGAACAGCATCTGGCCCTCGACGCAACTCGCGAATCAGGTAGGACTCTTCGGCCCGCACTGGCGATCCAATTTTGAGGAGTCCGTGTTTACCGGTAGCGACGGGACCATGAGCAATCTGACGAGCATCACGGATGCCAACAACAACGTGACCACGTTCGAATACGACGCCTTCGGGCGTGTCACGAAAACGACCTTCCCATCCGGGAACATCGAAACGTACTCCTACGACGCCAACAACAACCTAATCACGAAAACAGACCGCAAGAATCAGACCATCACGTATACCTATGATCTTGCAAATCGGTTGACGGCCAAAACCTATCCCGATTCCACTTCGGTCGCCTACACCTACGACAAAGCCAGCCGGTTAACCCAGGTGACGGACCCAACCGGGACGTACTCGTTCACGTTCGACAACATGGGACGGCTCATCAGCACCTCGACGAATTACACTTTACTGCCGAGCAAGACGTTCACAACGAGCTACACGTATGACAAAGCGTCGAATCGCACGGGATTCACGGATCCCGAAGGCGGCTCGACCACCTATGCCTACGACACGCTGAACCGGCTGTCGACGCTCACGCCGCCCTCAGCCTTCACGACGGGCAGTTTCGGGTTCAGCTATGATGCCTTGAGCCGCTGAGATGCCCCCGCGCTCTGCGCACGCGATCATACGACGTCCTGACCTCCCGTCAGCCCTGCTGAAACGCACGTAACGTCGCCTTCCGGTCCTCTTCCCGTTGCTCTTCCCCGAGGCTCTGAGGTTTCCACGGCAACCATC
>DASRFR010000005.1:0-9653 GCA_035651455.1 Terriglobales bacterium | reverse complement strand
TCCATCCAGTTCTGAAGGGAAGTGAGTCCCTGGAACGGATCGACCGTTTCATACCAGTAGGTCCGAAGCATAGTTTCTCACCTCAAAATTGAAAGATCTGAGCCGGTGCGTTTTGGACGCATCGGCTTTACTTAAATTCCGAAGATAATATGAGTCAACCTGCCTAAGATTGTCAAGTCTGCCGCAGCCATAATACATCGTAAGCCGTTCATTTGCAGTTACTTAAAAGCACACCAAATGCGAAATGAAGTGCTCTTGACAAGCATAATAGGTGTTGCTATTTATATGGCCAAAACCACTTATCTGTGGTGCTCATCATGGGAGACGGCGATCATGAAAGTGAGAATCTGCCCGGCCTGCGGTAAGCGGTGGTGGTGCGTGAAGTGTGGTTATTGCCACTGGTGCCACCCCGATTTCGAACCGCCGGCGGGTGCTGCGGTGATGCGGCGGGGAGGCAGTCCAACGCTGCCTTCCCAAGCGGTTGTTCTCCTGTGAGTGATGCGCTGCAGGCCAGCGGAGGCAGGACTATGAAAGCCTTCAAGTCTGGGGAACAGGTTCCAGCGTCTGGCACCTACCTAACCTTGCATTTGACGCCGCACCGAATCCCGGAACGAGAGTTGTACTTCGAGGGAAGCCGTTTCCCCGAGTGCAAGGTCTGTCCGGCGGGAGTGCTCTATAAGCTGGAGTCGCCGTGTGTCCCAATAGCTATGCCGGCCGTGGCGGAAATCGCCGCGACGGCTTGCTAAAAGAGTCCAGAGGCTCCAAAATTTCGGCGCACGTTTTTGGGGCAAAGCTCTGCGTGTGTTCTCGCTAGCGCGGACTTTCGCCAGTGCGCTACCCCGATTCGGTCTTTTCGGCGAACTGCAGTGTCACTTTAGAAAGATCGATCTCACCGATTGTCTTCGACCCATCTGAAGCTGGACGCATCGTGATCGCCGGGCTGTTGGGATTGCGCTGGCTGATCACTTTAGCCGGAACAGAAACAATTTCCTTCCGACATCCGGCGCGCCCGCCGGGACGATGTCACCGGCGACGGTCGTGGAGAGGAACGTCTTCCCATCTATGAGGGTAAGATTTTCGACCTTACGAGAGACCTGCGCCTGGAACGCGAGCCGGGGCTCGACGTAAGGCGATGGGATCGCCACCAATTCACCTGGGAGACCGACGCGCTCATGCCGCAAATGGTTCTTGGCTGCTCGCCGCCGAGAGATCAAGCTCGGGATGAAGCGCCACAGGCTGACAGATCTCGGCGTAAAGTTTCGCGTACTCTGCGGCCATCCGCTCCATGGAGAAGTGCCGTTCCGCGTAGTGGCGAACGGCAGCCGGACGAATCCAGGTTTCGATATCTCTTGCGTAGCCTGCCATTTCGTTCACCGAACGGCAGACGTATCCGCTCAGGCCTTCGCGAACGACTTCGCTTACCGAACCTCCTGCGAGTGCCAGCACCGATGTACCGCACGCCATAGCCTCAATCATCACTAGCCCGAAGGGCTCATTCCATTGGATCGGAAACAAGAGGGCCAGTGAATTTCCCAGGACTTCGTTTTTCAGAGCCAGGTCCGCCTCGCCTAGATATTCAATGAATTTGCCGTCAATGTGCGGCTGGATTTCGTTTTCGTAATAGTCGCGAAAAATTGGCTGAATTTCGCCAGCAATCTTCAGCGGGATGCCTGCCCTCTTCGCAACCGCAATCGCCAGATGGGCGCCTTTCATCGGCGCGAGTCTCCCGAGGAAAGTCAGATATGTCTGTTTCCTGTCCTGGAAATGGTAGCGCGACAGGTCGATCCCGTGATGGATCGTCCTGAGGTGTGGCATATTCTCTCGAGAGCGTTGGAAGTTGCTGATCGTGACGTAGTGCACGTCGGGGTAGTGCGAATAGAAATTGCTTAGCGCCGGGTCGTGCTCGTGGTGGACCGTGTAGAGGAACGGAACTTTAGTGAACCGCGAGTGCGGCAACCCGAACGCATTATTGATATGGATGACATCGCAGGAAGCGGTCGCATCCTTGATTGCCCAAGCTGTATGATTCATCTCCTTCAGGGTCTCTGAGAACTCTCCCTTAATAGGCCACTGGGCGATCGGATACAGCCAGCGTACCTCCACGGGAATCTCGGATTCGCCATTGCCATACACCACAGCTTCATGTCCAAGTTTCTTGAGGCCGAGAGCTAAACTGGCAAGGAAGAGCTCTGTTCCGCCGTAGCGTTTAGGTGGAATCTGTATGAAAGGTGGTGCAATCAGGGCGATCCTCATGGTTCGTACCTCGCATGAAAAAGCTCTGATCAGCGCCAGGCGCCGTGTGGTCTACAGGCCCTGCACGCTTCTATTCAGAAATAGACGCAAGATTTTCGTCGAAAGTTTCTGCATCCATAAGATACACCCTTCGGCGATTCCAATATCCGCTTTTAGATCCAGACCGCATGTAGCGAAGATTACTTGTAACCTGGTTATACGGATGCGCACTTTGAGTTAGCGGGATTCTCAAGGACGGAACTGGTTCGGCGCTACGCCTCGCGAACTGTACTTGGTCAGAACCTGAGCCTGAGTCCGAATTGGATCTGGCGGGCTCCTGAAGTCTCATCTGCGCGGCGCACCTCATTGGTGGATTGGCCAAAGGCCCCGGGATCCGAAGTCAGATTTCCCGGTTGGCCAAACTGGACGCGGTTGAACAAATTGTAAGCTTCGGTACGAAACTCCAAGGCCACGCGTTCGGAGATTTGCGTTGTTTTCTGCAATACCATGTCCCAGTTGTTAATTCCGGGCCCGCGGAAGTGGTTGCGCCCCAGGTCGCCGCCGCTGCCGAAGGGAGCGTCGGGGAAAAATGACTCGCCCGGTAGTCCCAGGTTTGGTCCCGTCTGGGTAAGCGGGTTGGTGACCGGAGCCGGGACCCCGTTCGGGTTGAAGTCGGGGCGCTGCCGCTGGCCGGTGTGGGCCGTGTCGGTCACGGTAAAGATGTCATACGGGAGTCCGCGGGAGAAGGTTGTGATGCCAGCCAGCTGCCAGCCTTCGAAGATCCGGCCGGCGAAGCCGTCCGCCAGATGAGCACGACCACGGCCGAAAGGCAGGTTGCACGAGTAATTGAGAACCAGCCGGTGCCGCACGTCGAAGTCCGAATTGCCGCGCTCGGCAGCGAGATCGAAGGAGTTTCGTGGGAACTCCTGGTTGCCGGCTGTCGGGACCAGTGGGTCGGAAGAGTTGTCAATCGCGTGTGCCCAGGTGTATGCCGCCTGAATAGCCAGCCCTTTGGCAAATCGCCTCGTAACGTTTACCTCGAAGGCGTGATAGATCGACGACGCAGCGTTGTTAAAGAATTCTGCGCCCAAGAAGGCATTATTGTTGACTGCATCAAAGGGCAATACGCCCGTCTCGGCGCCAAACCACAGATTATTGAACTCGAGAGTGGACTGATCGCATTGGCCCGTCGGGGTGCGGAAACCTTGATTCGACGGGTTCGAGGGCACACAAAAAGATTCCAACTGATGAACGAGCGCAGGCTGCGGAGGATTGCCGTCCACCACGCGCAGCAGGCGCGTGCCCTTTGATCCGACGTAATTCATGTCCAGCACGAACTGTGCGGGCAGCTGCTGTTGCACTCCGAAGCTCCAGTTCTGGCTGTAAGGCATCTTCAAGTGCGGATCTATCAGGAACGGCAGAATGCCTTCTCCATTATTGACAACCGGCGTCGCCGTCAGAGTGGGCGGCAGTGGCAAAGTTGAAACCTCGGAGCCGATGCCGCTAGGGGTGAAGAACGGCCTGAAGAAGATTTGCTGGAAGGGAGGATTCCCACGCGTGAGTCCCAACAGTTGCCCGAACATCCGATCGTGAAAAATGCCATATCCGGCTCGGATCGAAGACTTGCCCTGTTGGAACGGGTCCCAGGCAATGCCCACGCGCGGCTCGAAGTCATGCCAGTCGTTGTTGTAAAGCGGGGGTAATCCCTGATCCTTTTGTCCTGCGATCGTGAACGTGAAAGGGGCCCGCCAGCTCGGACTGGTGAACAGGGTGGAAAGAAGATTGTTCACCTCATAGGGGACACCATTGAACTGGTAGCGCATCCCGTAGCTCAGAGTCAGGTTGGGAAGAATCTTGTAAACGTCCTGCGCGAATGCATTGAATTCCTTCTGGCGCAGGCCGCGGAGATCGTCAGGAGTACGAGTGCCCGCTTTGTCGAAAAACTGCGCTTCGGTTTCCGATCCCACCACCCCAAACAAGGACCACACCATGTTCTGCAGAGTGGCGTTTGCGTCGATTGCTGTTCCGCTCTGAAATGCGGGAATACCGAAGTTTGAGAAGTTGTTGAAGTCGACAGTCGGGCGGGAGAGAAAGTCGTTGGTGCTGTTCGAGTACACATCGCGGACTTCGACACCAAACTTGAATGTGTGTTTGCCGCGACCCCAGCTGACGTCATCGCCGATTGTGTAGGTGCCGCTGAATCGCTCGGAACCATTCCTGTCGACCAGAGTCAGACACCCGAACCCGGAAAGCCCTGGCAGAGGGAAATCCAGGCCGCGGCCGAACGCATCTGGCACGCTGAAACTATTGAAGACGTTTACTCCCTGGCAGGTCAGCGGGAATCTTATGCGGTTCGCGCCAACGCGCACATTATTTACCAGCTGTTGGTCGAGCACCGAAGTGAACTGCACAGTCGCGTTCTGACGGCGTTGATCCGTGCCAGTTCCGCCCACTCCTGGCAGGAAATCCGTGTGGGCGAAATTCGGGTCGACGAAATGATTGAAAGTGTAGCGGACGGTCAGCGTCTCGTGCGGCGTGAAACTCTGATCCACGCGCGCCGTCAAATTGTCTCCTGTCGTTGTCGTTCTGCTGGGGAAGTAAAGCTTGCCACGAACGTCATCAACCTTCGGCCCATTGGGTGCCGGGTACAGCGCCAGAATCTTCTCGATCGTCGCGTCTAAAGGAAGTCCAAAGACATTGTTCGCAGATCCAGGCGAACTGACGTCAATGGGTTGCCCGTCAAAGGTGAACCGGCCAGTCTTGAATGCGGTGGTCGGAACCGTGCTGGTGTTCGTCAGCGTGGTAACGAACCTCTGCCCTTCGTAGTTGGCGAAGCCGAAAGTCCTGTCCCGCTGCAGTGGTCCCCCTATCGAGGCGCCAAAGGCGTTTCGAACGTAGAAGTCTTTCGGCACCACCTGTCCGTTGGAATTGACCTCGTGATTGAAGAAATCGCGGGCGCCGAGCGCATCGTAACGACCGAACCAATAGGCGTCGGCGTGCAGGTCGTTGGTGCCACGCTTGCTAACGATATCGACGATCGCGCCGGTGTTGCGGCCGAACTCAGGCAGGAAATTGCTGGTGATCACGCGAAACTCTTGGACCGCATCCGGATTGAGAGCGGCCAGTCCCGGCTGAGGAAGGGACAGGCCGGGAATTTCTGCATCGTTATTATCGGTGCCATCAAGCAGGAAATTATTGTTGCGATCACGAGAGCCATTGACCGAGATGCCCTGCAACAATGAGTTACTCTGGATGGCGCCCGGTGATAGCAACGTCAGTTGATACGGATCGCGCAGAATCAGCGGCAGCTTTTCCAGTTGCTGGCTGCTGACGACATTCCCAATCTGCGAGTCGTTCAAATCGACTTGCGCCAAGGTTTCGCCTACCACGGTCACTTTCTCGGGAACCGCGCTGGGAGTCAGTTTGGCATCGACATTCTGAACTTGGTCCACCGTAAGCTGGATTCCGGAGTATTCCGTAGTCTTGAAACCCGCCTTCTCAATGAGGACATCGTAAGTGCCTGGAGGAAGATTCGTGATCCTGTAGGTTCCGGAATCGTTGCTCTCGGAGCTGCGACCGACATTGGTGGACTTATCGATTGCGGAAACCTTGGCGTGCGGAATAACCGCGCCACTGATATCGGCGACTGTCCCGCTGAGCGACGAGGTCTGGGCAGACGCCGAGCGCGCTAGAGCGAAGAAGAATACGAGCAGCAGGAGCGAGAGGACTCTACATCTGCTCATGGGGGCCTCCCCAGGAGCGCATCCATACTGATTTGTGAGATGCCGAAGGACGGAACGGGGATTACCGTAGCACAGCGCTTCGTTCGAGGTCAGCATCAACTCCTTTATATCCAACCACTTATGGACGTAAAAATCTTGCAACCATCAGGGTACGATGTGCATCATCACGGCTGAAAATTGATTTTGGCGCTTGGAGGTGATGCTCATGGCGCGACGAAATCGTCGTGAACGCGCCGCCGGTTGGGATCCTTTCCAGGAATTTTCTGCGCTCCAGAATCAAATGAGTCGGCTCTTTCAAAGTTCCTTCGGAGATTTCGGCTTCGGGGCGGACGCCGCGGACGTAGGCGAGTTCGTGCCTCCGGCGGACATCTTTGAAGACGACAATAACGTGGAACTCAGAGTTGAGCTTCCGGGAGTTGACGAGAAGGATCTCAACATCACTATTCAGGACAACGTCCTGACTGTGGAAGGCGAACGCAAGCTACAGGAACGTGAAAGAAGACAAAACTTCTTGCGTCGCGAGCTGCCTCATGGACGCTTTTCGCGATCTTTCACGCTGCCCGGTTCGGCCAGTCCCGAGCATGTCAATGCTAGTTACGTGAACGGGATTCTGCACATCCGGTTAGGCAAGCGCGCGGAAGCTAAACCGAAGCGAATTCAGATTAGCTCCGGTCAGAAGGCACTCGAAGGCGTGAAAGCGGCATAGCAGCCGCCATACCAGAAATTTTGCAGCGGTCAACTGCGGCGAGTGCGGCAAACTCATGCCGCACTGAATGTGTGGCCGCGTGTCGCTAGCTCGTCCAGAGGAGATACGCGAATGTGGATAGGAAGTGACGATCAATGCTGGCATGAATTTCGTACCGTTTCTGACGAGAGTCATAGCGCAAGCGGGGAACAGCGCCCCAGCGGACTGAGGGCAGCCGCATAAGACGAATGACATTCAGATTTCGAGGAGGATGACAATGGCGTTGAAGCTAATTCCATTACACGATCGAATTCTGGTGCGGCGCATCGAGGAGCAAGAAACAACTCGCGGGGGGATCGTGATTCCGGACACAGCAAAAGACAAGCCTCAGGAAGGCGAGGTCATCGCTGTGGGCAAGGGCAAGATTAATGAGGACGGTAAGGTTCGCCCTCTGGATGTCAAGGGAGGGGACCACATCCTCTTTGGCAAGTATGCCGGCTCGGAAATCAAACTCGATGGTGAAGAGTTTGTCATCATGCGAGAAGACGAAGTGCTCGGAATCCTTAGCGGATCGAAGAAGCAAAAAGCAGAGCCGGCAGGGGCCCGCAAATAAGCCGATCAATTTTGTGGCGCAGGAGGGTTAGCCATGGCAAAGAAGGAAGTAGTTCATGGAGAGCATTCAAGGCATGCGATTCTGCACGGAGTCGAGCTTCTGGCCAACGCCGTGAAGGTGACGCTCGGTCCCAAAGGACGAAATGTTGTTCTCGGAAAGAAGTGGGGATCCCCCACAATTACGAAGGACGGCGTGACAGTCGCGAAGGAGATCGAGCTGAAAGATCCGCTCCATAACATGGGAGCGCAAATGGTTAAGGAGGTCGCCTCAAAAACTTCCGATGTAGCCGGCGACGGCACGACTACGGCGACCGTTCTGGCGCAGGCCATCTTTCGCGAAGGCGTCAAAACCGTTGCCGCTGGCGCAAATCCGATGGCATTAAAGCGCGGTATTGACAAGGCGGTCGAGATTGTCTGTGGATCGGTCGATGAAAAGGGCGAACACAAACCAGGCGCGCTCGACAAGTTCTCAAAGAGTGTTGCCGGTGACATGAAATCGATCGCGCAGGTGGGAACGATTTCTGCGAACAACGACGAGACTATCGGCAACATCATCGCCGAGGCGATGAAAAAGGTTGGCAAGGACGGTGTCGTCACGGTGGAAGAAGGCAAATCCATGGAAACCCAGCTCGAGGTCGTGGATGGAATGCAATTCGACCGCGGCTATCTGTCGCCATACTTCGTGACCGATGCGGAGCGCATGGAGTGCGTTCTGGAAGAGCCCTACATCCTTATTCATGAAAAGAAAATCTCGGCTTTGAAAGATCTCCTGCCTCTGCTCGAGGAGATCGCAAAGACCAGCAAGCCGCTGCTGGTGATTGCGGAAGAGGTGGAAGGTGAAGCGCTGGCAACGCTTGTTGTCAATAAACTGCGCGGGACTCTCCAGGCATGCGCGGTGAAGGCTCCTGGCTATGGCGATCGCCGCAAGGCCATGTTGCAGGATATCGCCATCCTGACCGGCGGCAAGGCTCTTACCGAGGACCTGGGAATAAAGTTAGAGAGCGTCAAGCTGGCTGACCTCGGGCAGGCCAAGAGAGTCACCATTGACAAGGACAATACGACGATCGTTGAAGGTCGTGGAAAGCAGACAGCGATTCAGGGCAGGGTCAAGGAGATTCGGAACGAGATCGAGAAGACCACCAGCGACTATGACCGCGAAAAACTGCAAGAGAGGCTAGCGAAGCTAGTCGGGGGCGTTGCCGTCATCAAGGTTGGGGCCGCAACCGAGACCGAGATGAAAGAGAAAAAGGCTCGCGTCGAGGACGCGATGCATGCCACGCGTGCCGCCGTCGAGGAGGGTATCGTCCCGGGTGGTGGTGTGGCACTCGTGCGTTGCATCAAGGCAATGGACGACCTGAAGCTCGAAGACGATGAAAAGATCGGGGCCGACATCGTTAAGCGAGCGATGGAGGAGCCGCTACGCCAGATCGCCGAAAACGCGGGCGAAGAGGGGGCGCTTGTCCTCGGCAGGGTGCTCGAATCGAACGACGCAAACTTCGGCTACAATGCCCAGACGGGCGAGTACGAAGATCTGGTCAAGGCGGGCGTGATCGACCCGACCAAGGTACTCCGCACCGCTTTGCGAAACGCTGGGGTCAATCGCGGCCCTCATGTTGACAACGGAGGCGCTCATAGCCGAGGTCCCCGAGGAAGAGAAAAGCTCTGCACCAGTGGGAGCAGGCGACTACGATTGATTATTCGGTCTAGCTGTGAGTCTTGCAGGGTGAGCAGCCCGCCGACTCACAGCTATTCGACTCTTGGCTAACGACGAGTCGACGAGCATTTTGCAATCTCACGAGCCCACTCTAGAATATCCGGGCTCTCATGATTTCCCTCCCGCGCGACTCTGCCAACAGGAACATTCTCTTTAGCTCCATTTATCGGTATTTTCGGCAGCAGAACGCGGTTTCCTGCACACTCGCGAACGGCGTCAGGGTCCTATTGCCAAGCGTGTTCTTAAATCACATTGCGGCTGGCGACGAGATCGCGTTCCCAATTCCTACCGCAAAGGCTGCGCACACCGAAGTGATTGCGACAAAGTCCCCGTCTTCAACGGCACGAACTGCCCGGTACCTTGCCTCTATCAAACTTGCGACCAAGCCAAAATTAGACAAAAACGGACAGAGCTACGTATCGGCACTTATTCAAAGTGGCCCGTTCGGCATCTCCTCAGTGTTTCTGCCTTGTGAGGCGATTCGCGAATATTTCTACGGCATCGGGCATGCAAGGAATGGATCTGCGTCGAACAGCTTATACAAGACACTCCGTATAGAGAGCAGTGCATCTCCCGCCGAAATTCGTGTCGCGTTCAAGTTGCGTGCACTGGAGTTGCAAACCAACGGGGCAGCACGCTCTGACCACGTGAGGTTATCACGCGCATT
>DASRFR010000004.1:0-6937 GCA_035651455.1 Terriglobales bacterium | reverse complement strand
GGGAACAACGGCCCAATCAGCTCCCACTGCTCGTCCGTCAACAGCTTCTGCCGTCGCTTCATGACAGAAGCTCAACCCCTCACCTGCCTCACGCGTAAGTACTTAGCGAGAGGCCGAACCTATTTTTGAAACACGCTCTAGGAAAATTTGCAGCAGAGTTCGCGGACAGGGAATGCTCCAAACTGTTTCGTGATTTGTCCGGGTGTTGTCAGGCTAGCTAGTTGTACTTGGTTGGCACCAAGGGCCGCTCTTGGGAGGCTCCTCCACCGGATCAGACCAGCAAATTTCGTGATATCCATGACTCTCATGCCAATGTTGAATCAGGTGATCGGTCAGGCGGGGATCGGCACGTTGCTCGGCTTTGCGTATCGCATCGGGCGAGTACTGCATAGGCACCTGCGATGCCTCAAGTGCAGCATTCAAGATATCGGCAACTTCACGGAAGTGAGGCTTACCAGTGGTCATTCGGACATATCGGGCCAGCGCAGCCCTGGGAAGGTCGTGTATTGTTTGAAAGTATTTATCCGGCAGCCATACTTTTCCGATCCGCCGATCTTCGGAATCAAGGTTCAGCCAGCGGGCGAGCGTATTAAGAGCGTTGCGCGCGTTCACCAGCAGGAGATGAAAGTCCAGCATTTCTGCTGCTCCGCCGAGCGGAGGACTGATGATCGGGCTGTCGAGCAACCGCCTCAGGAAGTCTGCGTCTTGATGAAGTCGCTTCGCTTGGCTGCGCAGCACCTTTTCGGAAAATCCCAGACGCAGCAGGGCCTCCCGCCGGTTTGCCGGAATCGATTCCGCCACAGCGATCTCCTGCAAAGCTCCAACCAATACGGCCTCCGAACACCCGCGCCTCACAAGCCTTTCCAGCGGATTAGGCCGGTTTTTCCGCATACGAGAGGCGGCCCAAGCCGACATCGGTTGGGATTTAACAAGGGCATAAAACCGCACCTCGTCAAAGTGCGGGGGCTTCCAGCGCGCCTTAGGTTTGGGATTGGAGCCCTTCACGCCAGCTTTCGCACTCTTGACCATAGAAGAATAGATGCCAGAGTTGGCCAACTCTGTCATACATCTCGACGCAAGTTGTGTCCCAGTCGCAAAGATTCATTCCCGGAGCAGCCTGCCGAAGCGCGACCTCGAAAATATGCGGGCGCTTCGGTCTCCTGCTCCGGTTCTCCCACCGCATGAGTCACCCCCGTTCCCGGTTTCCCACGTCACTTCGGGTCTCCTGTCTTTGGTCTCTTCCCCTGTGTTGGTTCGGCTCCCCCGGCTTTTAGGAGTCTGACCGCGCTGTAGAGTGCCCGTCTTTGCGTTTTTATTTGCCCGTGTGACGGCGTGTTGGGGCCGGGGACTGTGTTAACCCCTACTGCCTGGGTAAAGCTGGCCAGTTATAGACGAAATAAAGGCGAAATTCGGTGCTCCGGCCAACCATGCCCCAGACTTCCCTTGGGGTTATGACCTTGCTCCAGAATGCCAAGATTTGCGTTTTATTTGCCCCTAGGAACGCACGCTCAGGTTAGGGATGATTTTCCGTTCCCGGCTGGGTTAGAGCAGCTTATAAACGAAACAAAAGCGAAATTGGGATGAACCCCGCTCGCCAGGGTGAACCCCGTCTCGGCTGAACCCCGCCCGCCGGGATGAACCCGTCTCGGCTGGAGGACGTGAATGGTGCCCAGGGAAGAGCAGGGGCAGGTAACCCCTGGCTGGGGCTTAGGCGGGGACTGGTCAGAAACAGGGCCAGGCAAGGCTAGTGAGGGACGGTTTCTCCAGTGCAGAAAACTGGCTTAGGTGAATTGGCCATTTGTGGGTTGCCCCGCCCATCTCAGCAAATTGCCCGTCCCTGTAGCGCACAACTTGGGTGGCTTACGCAACCCACTCTCCGCAGAGCAACTCTGCTTGCTTGGGCACCATCTGCGTTGCCGATTCTTGCTTGTCGGGCGGGTAGCCGTGTTTTCGCAAAACTCGCTTGACCATCGTCCTCAGCTTGGCGCGGACGCTCTCTTTCACCGTCCAGTCAATCGAAACGTTGCGGCGAACGGTTTGTACCAGTTCCCGCGCAATTGCCTTAAGCGTCTCATCTCCCAGAATCTTCACCGCGCTGTCATTCACTTCCAGGGCATCGTAGAACGCCAGTTCCTCCTCGCTGAAGCCCAGCTTTTCGCCGCGTCCGTGGGCCTCACGCATGTCTTTGGCGAGGTCAATCAATTCCTGTATCACCTCCGCCGTTTCAATGGAGCGGTTCTGGTATTTCCGGATCGCGTTTTCCAGCATCTCCGAAAATCGCCGTGACTGGACGAGGTTCTTCCGAGACCGAGATTTAATCTCGTCGCTTAGCAGCTTCTTCAGGACCTCGAAAGCGAGATTCTTCTGCGTCAAGCCCTTGACCTCAGCCAAAAACTCGTCCGAGAGGATCGAGATGTCTGGCTTTTTGAGCCCCGCAGCCGAAAAGATATCGATTACCCCATCGGAAGCCACGGCCCGCGAGACGATCTGGCGCACTGCCGCGTCCAGTTCCTCGGGACTCCTGCCGCCCGAGGGCGTCGTTTTCACCAGGGCGGCACGCAAGGCCTGGAAGAACGCTACATCGTCGCGGATCGCGATTGCCGCCTCATGCGGCACCGACAACGCGAAGGCTTTTGAAAGCTGCGTGACTGCCTTCATGAAGCGATCTTTGCCATTCTCCTGAGCAAGGACGTGCTCTGCGGCAGACGGAATTATTGCAGTGCGCTCTCGCGGGCTACCCGTCTTGAACTTGGAATAGTCGAAGCCGTGCATCATCGCGACGCAGACTTTATATTTTTCCCGCATGGCGGCCACAGCTTCTTCCTGGTCAAATACGGCTTCGCCCTTGCCGCCGCTTTCCGTGTAGTCCGCGAGCGCCTTCTTCAACTGGTCGGCCAGCCCGAGATAATCCACGACCAGGCCGCCCGGCTTGTCCTTGAACACGCGGTTCACGCGGGCGATGGCCTGCATCAATCCGTGCCGTTGCATCGGTTTGTCCGCGTACATCGTGTGCATACACGGCGCGTCGAAGCCGGTGAGCCACATGTCACGCACGATTACTAGCTTCATCGGATCGTCGGGATTCTTAAACCGCTGCGCCAGGAACTCGCGGCGGCCCTTGTTGCGGATGTGCGGCTGCCATTCGAGCTTGTCCGCAGCCGAGCCGGTCATCACGACTTTGATCGCGCCTTTCTCGTCCTCTTCGGCATGCCAATCAGGGCGCAGCTTCACGATGGCGTTGTACAGTTCGACGGCTATGCGGCGGCTCATGCAGACGATCATCGCCTTGCCATCCATCGCTTCAAGCCGCTGCTCGAAGTGACGCACCAGGTCTTCCGCGATCAAGCCGACACGCTTCTCCGTGCCGACCATCGCTTCCATTCGTGCCCATTTGCTCTTCAGCTTTTCTTTGGTCGTGACTTCTTCGCCCTCGGTTACTTCCTCGAAGTCGGGATCGATCTTCGGGCGCTCATCGGACTTGAGCTCCAGCTTCGCCAGCCGGCCTTCGTAATAGATGCGGACGGTCGCGCCGTCCTCGACCGCACGCTGAATGTCGTACACGTCGATGTAATCTCCGAAAACGGCAGGCGTGCTCTTGTCGCCTACTTCGAGCGGAGTGGCGGTGAAGCCGATGAACGAGGCATTCGGGAGCGCGCTCCGCAGATGGCGGGCGAAGCCGTCAATGAAGTCGTACTGACTGCGGTGTGCTTCGTCCGCAATCACCACGATGTTGCGACGGTCCGAAAGCAGGGGATACTGGGCACCCTTGTTTTCCGGCAGGAACTTCTGAATCGTCGTGAAAACCACACCACCCGAGGAGACTTGCAATAGCTGTTGCAGGTGGTCGCGGCTTTCGGCTTGAACCGGATGCTGACGAAGCAGTTCGTGGCAGCCGGAAAAAGTGCCGAAGAGCTGGTCGTCAAGGTCATTGCGGTCAGTCAGGACAACTACGGTCGGATTCTGCATCGCGGGAAGCTGGATGATTTTCCCTGCGTAGAACGCCATCGTCAGGCTCTTGCCGCTACCCTGCGTGTGCCACACTACACCGACGCGCCGGTCGCCTTTGGGCGAAGCCGCCTGCATCGTGCAGGCAACGGCCTTATTGACTGCGTGGAACTGGTGGTAGCCCGCCATCTTCTTGACGACTGCGCTGCCGGTGTCCTCAAAAACAATGAAATGGCGCAGCAGGTCGAGGAACCGCCGCTTATCGAACACACCCTGAAGCAGGACTTCGAGTTCGAGGGAACCTTTCGCGGCGAGGTCGTCGCCTTCGATGGTGCGCCACGGCATGAACCGTTCCCAACCCGCCGTCAGCGTGCCCAGCCGCGCCTGGATGCCATCGGAGATCACCAGCACTTCGTTGTAGGGAAATAGGCTGGGAATCTCGCGCTTGTAAGTCTGCAATTGGTTAAACGCGCCGCGAATCGTCGCATATTCCTCGGCCAGGTTCTTCAGTTCCAGCACACCGAGCGCCAGGCCATTTACGAACACTACGATGTCAGGCCGGCGTTCGCTCTTCTCCACAATCGTGAACTGATTCACCGCCAGCCAGTCATTGTTCGCAGGGTCGGCGAAATCGAACAGCTTGACCTGGTCATAAATGACGCGGCCTTCGCCCTTGTATTCCACGCTGATGCCATCGACCAAGAAATGATGGAATCGGCGGTTGTTTTCTTCGAGCACTGGGCTTTCCGTTCGCATCAGCTTGCGGATGGCCTCTTCAATAGCCGCGGCGGGGATGGTTGGATTGATGCGCGTCAGCGCGGCTCGGAGCCGATCCACGAGCACGACGTCCTGGTAACTGCTGCGCTCGGCAAACATCTCGCCTGGCGCGATGTTCGGGCCGTGCAGGACTGTGTAGCCGAGCGCCGCGAAGACTTCGAGCGCGGCTTCCTCGACGGTGGATTCCGTGAAGGGAACTGGCGCCGGGGCGCTCATGCGGGCACCTCGAAGGCAAGCACGGTCAGTATGAGTTCACGATCAGGGTCGTCCTTGTGCCGGAGCACAAAGCGGAATCCCGTCTCAGACTTATATTCAAGCTGCCGCTTGAAATTTGAGTGGCCCTTTATGACTTCTGGAATCTTGGCGAGAACGTTCGAGAAGTTCTTTTCACGATTGAAGATCAGCAGCGCGGTCTTGGTGTCGCGCCAGCTCGCATAGCCGAGAAGCTGATTGATTGCTTCCCTCAGCGACTCTGGGCCTCGCCAGAACTTGCATTCAGCAACGAAAACGTTACGGCCTTCAGCGCGAATCAGGATGTCGGTCTTGCCCTCAAAGTTGAACGTCTCGCCGCTTGCCTGGCCTTCGTATTGCCCGTTTAACTGAACCAGAAAGTGATGCCGAAGGTCTTCTTCCTTCATATCCCGAAAAGCGTGAGGACTCCTCTCCATTACCGCGACCATATTGGAGATCACACTCAGGATGTGTTCGTATTCCGCCATCTCCAGCGCTGGCTCGGGCTTGAACGGCTTGCCAGCACTCGAAGTCCTGCTCACAGAGGGCTTCTTGCGAACTGCAGCGACTGCATAGGTTTTCGGTGCATCAGCAAGCCTGCGTAGCGGGATGCCTAATGCGGCTGCCATTCCTTTGTCCTTCAGCAACCTGTCGCGCCTCGCGGCTATCCACTGCTGTATATTCGCTTTCAACTCGTCGTTGAATCGCTGCGCCTGATTGCGCTGCCAGTCAAGGTATTGCTTAATTGAGTTGAGGTCGGCGTAATACTCCCGCTTTACCGCTTCAGCGTCATGGTCGAGGCGCGTGTACTTGAGAACAAGTTCTCCGTTTCTGACTTCACCTCGCGGCGGATTCAGCGTGTGGCTGCTCGGTTGGCAAAAAAACAGTTCTTTGTCGCCCTCGAATGGGACAAAAAACGTGACTTCCGTTCCCTTTATGTAGAAGGGCCGACTCCGATCCGTAATGTGGCGCATCGGGTCGCGGCTGACATCGACATTCGCCTCTTGTTGGTTCACCTCCGCACTGAGATCCTTGAGGGCGGGAACGTCAATCCTGAATTGCTGCTCCAGTTCGCCGCAGACATCTTCAGGGCTGGCGTTCAGTAGGCCGTCGCCATTGATCGCCTCGACTGCTTCTTTGGCCTTTTGCTTCTGGCCTTCCAGAACGCCATAGAGATCGTATTTGGCAAACAGCAGTTCACCCTGAGCCATTCAGATCGCCGCCCCCACAGTCTTTTCTGCATCGGTGAGCCGAATCTCCCCGGAAATGAGCTTGGGTAATAGCGCGTCGCGAATTGCTGCGAGTGTCCGACTCTCGTTATCGGCGGCCCTTCGCTCGCGCGAAGAGCGGAGCCACGAGATCGCCGAAACGCCTCGCAACCGGCTCGGGCGGAACTGCTAGCCAATACTGAGAAAAACACTCGACTGGCACCCGCTGTCGTCCGCTAGAGCCGGTCATGTTTTGAATCGCGTGTGTGCGGAAATCGTCGCTGCGCGCCAGGCAGTAGCCGAACTCTGGTGGAAGGGGCGTCTTCGGTCGGAGCACGATGAACTCGGTCGAACCCCAAGCGATCTCCCCATCGGCAAGAAAATCCACGAATGCGGTCTTACCGTTCTCTAGACATGGTGTAATTCGTGCAACAAGTGTGTCGCCGTTCATGAACCGAGAGCCTGACGAGAACGGCCTTCTAATCCAGTGAGCAGGCCGGTGGCCTCGCATTGGCATGTTTTGCATATCGAGGTAGGTGGCTTCTGCACTCTTGCGCAGCGGACGCGACGGGCTGAGTTCCACAACCTCTGGCAGCGGCTTGCAATTCCACCCCTTCGGAATCTTGCCCAGCGGCGAATCCTCGAACGCGCTGGGGAACAGGGCGGCGGTGGCGGCGTCCATACCGGCGGGCTGGCGGCCTTCGGCTTTGGCGCGAACGGGATCAAAGTCCACGAACCAGGACTTGAAGATCGCGCGTGCCATCGCCTCCAGCGTC
>DASRFR010000003.1:0-277788 GCA_035651455.1 Terriglobales bacterium | reverse complement strand
GGAGACAGTGTCCTGGTAGCGGGGGCTTCGGGAACGGGAAAATCAGTCTTGGCCACCCAATTCATTGCTGAGGGCATACGTCAGGGGGATGCGGGAATTGTGGTGGTCTTCGAAGAACGACCGCAAGAGTATGCGGAGCGGGCCAGCAGTTTTGGTTTGGATTTAAAAACGCCGCGAAAAGAGAAGAAACTCGAAATTCTCTACCTCCGTCCGCTGGATCTCTCGGTGGATGAAACCATGCACGAGATTCTCGACGCGGTCCAGAAGATTGGCGCCAAACGCCTGGTGATTGATTCCCTGGCGGGTTTTGAGATGGCGCTAGCCCCCGGCTTCCGTGCGGACTTTCGCGAATCGCTCTACCGGATGATCACCGCTCTGACCGGAGTCGGCGTGACGATTCTAAGCACCGTTGAGGTGAACGAGTCTTTCACAGAATTCCCGTTCAGTACCTACTCGATTTCCTTTCTCACCGATGACATTATTCGGCTTCGGTATGTATGCATCGACGGCCAGCTTCGCAAGATTATGGTCGTTATCAAGATGCGCGGTGGCAACCACAGCAAGGACATCCGCGAATATGAAATAACCTCCAAGGGCGTGGTGATCTTGGGTGACCGCCTCACGGATTATCAAGGCCTTATCACGGGGATTCCGGTGCATTTGAACCGATCCGGTCACATAACCCGAAAGCCAAGAGCAGAAGCTAGAAGCACTCGCGACTAACGCTGACATTACGGCACCCGCAACGGGGGTAGCTGGTCTGGACTTCTGGTCGTGTCACGGGCAATTCGGAACCCACTGCCTGGTTCGAGGGCCCTCTACGAGCGTTCTTTCACCTTACTTTTCTGACGCGCGTGGGACAGTGCCCGCTTCAAATCCGCAGATAAGTCCACATCCTCGGTCGCAATGTGGACGGGTACATCCAGACCGGCTTCGCGCGCCATATATCGGCTCAATTCCTCGGTAGAAGCTGTAATGGAGCGACCTTCGCGAGCCACCGGCATTCCAGATCTTGCCCAACGTTGGGCCACGGCGACTGGCTGTCCTAGAAAATTCGCGATTTGAGCCCAGCCCTTGAGGCGATTCGATGCAGCTTTCTGCTTCGGTGCTTTGTGATTCTTTCTTAGATTGTTCCTCTTCGCCTTCACACGGTCATCTCACGCGAACAGGATAGCGGCTCCATTCCAAGCCGGGCTGCCGCACGCCTAGGAAATAAAAACCTGGCTCAACACCAGCGACATCGATTTCAGCCCGCAAAACCATGACATGATTTTCTAGTTGCGCGACACCGGTTGTACTCCGCGCCGGTTCACCACGACCGTTCAGCAAAGCTAATTCGTAGCTTCCTTCTTTACTCCCGATCGGCAATTCCAAAACCAAGTGTCTGGCTTGGCGCGATAGCTCCAACGCAACCTGAGCTGTGTCGGACGGATTCTCTCCGCGTGCAACTGAGCGGCTTCGAAGATCCATCGTTACCGTCTGCGCTACCACGCCTGGACGCGTGCGAAGCCAGAACAGTCCTCCGATGACAAAAAGAATAATTGCTGCCGCCGCGAGTGCAATTTGCAATGCCTGTCGTTTGCGAACGGTCTCAGCACGGAATTTCTGGAAATCGCGGAGGCACGGACTACAGGAACCGAAGTGCTTTAGCCATTGATCGGCCTGCGAAAGCGGAACTTTGTGCTGTGCAATGCCTCTAAGCACAGATGCGTCGGGGCATCCGACTCTCCCTGGGTTTGGAAACTCTTGGGATAGGCCACGATCAAGCAGATCTAGGATCCGCTTTTCCTCGACACTGAATTCTTCTCGTTCCTTCAGAATTCGCTTACCTCAATCCTGGGCTGTACGAAGACAAAGTGTACAGCCAACTTCGACAAAGTCGTTGAACGCTTCACAATCCGAACTTCTCCCGCAGTCGAGCGAGGGCGTAGCGAAATCTGAGCTTCACCTGAGCCTCTGACATGCCGAAGAAGGAGCCAATCTCACGGTAGGAATAGCCGTATTTTCGGGCTATCCAGACTTTGCCCTGCCATTCGTCCAGACTCTGAACCGCTTCTTTTGCCTGAACCGACTGTTCGATCTCTCGCGCCGGCCTCGAGTCGTGAGCTTGCCGTAGGACCTCAAGGTCACGCCCAGATGGGAGATACCGAAACATCTCCCTTCTTCTCCGTTCTTTTCTCAAGGCACGATTGAAACGGTGAATGAAAATACCGAAAAGGTACGCATCAGCATCCCGAATCTGTACGCCTCTGCCGTTGGATCTGACGATTGTCTTCCCAATCGACTGGAGCGTGGATTCCCAAACATCTGATGCAATTTCGATCACCTCATCATGACTCCTCTGTGGCTGCTCCTTAACCGCATGTGCCTGGATTCGTGGCCAAAGCCGGCGTGCGACGGCGATCAATTCGTTGATGTGGTCTTGAACGCCGGGACTGGGCGGGGTGAAGCTCGAAAGAATCCACTCTGGCCCGACTTCTTGCCTCGACATCTGGAACGGCCTCGATCTTAGCGGTAATAATTAGATGGCCAGAGTTCAACGAAGGTCAGGCGCGACACTCGCATTTGCGGCACCATCAGCCGAGGAGCTTCCACAACCGCGGCCCATTCCTCCTGTAGCGGACCGAGGTAGGGAGACTTGCCCGCACCCAGATACCAGTACGCGGCATTCGACGAATCACCTTACGGTGTAGGTACGCATGCACCCATGCACCAGCCGGTCCTTCGCCCTGCTGCGCTGATTCGTGAGCCCAGGTCCAGTCGTCTTTGGCGTCCGACCAACCCCGACATCGCAAAATCGAGGTTCTTGGGCGGCTGGTCATTGACAACAGACTCACGAAATTCCTGCAAATTCATTGGAGTAGCCTGCCATCGAGAGCTCAGGCACGTCAAGGCAGACTGCTTCTCCTTATCGGGGACCAAACCCGTAAATGAGGACAAAACTTGCTTCATACTTTTTTTGCCCCACAGGTTCCTTCAATGAGCGTGGGGTAATTCTGCGAAAGCGGAGCCGGCCCCCTATGTAGGCATGCTCCCCCAGCTCGATATTCGACACTTGTATTCGGTCGTGGTTTTGGCCGAGGAACTGAACTTCACGCGAGCCGCACACATCCTGCGGGTTAGCCAACCCGCTCTTAGCAAGCTCATAACTGAAATCGAAGAGCGGAACCGAATGCGCCTATTTGTTCGTGAAAAAGGACGGCTGATAGACCTTACTGATGCCGGTCGCGTCTTCGTAGAAGAAGCACGTAAAGCCCTCTTCCACGCAGAACGCGCCGTGCATCTTGGCCGTGCTGCCCATGAGGGTTGGGAGGACGTGCTGATGATCGGCTATTCGCATGATGCCGATCGCGCCTGGATTTCCGAATTGCTCGCAATTCGCCTTCCTCTTTACCCGAAGCTGAGGGTTCGAACCGCAACGCGGCCGGCTACTGAATTAGTACGCAGCGTAATGGCTGGAGAGCTGAACATCGCTCTCGTCACTGCGCCTCCAAAGTACAACCAAATCACTGCAGTGGCATTCTCGGAATCACCGCTCTACGTGGCACTTCCTGAGAAGCACAAAGCCGCACCCAAGGATCGAGTTGTCCTGAAAGACTTGGCCCACGACGAATGGATACTACTCGCGGAGAATGTCCATCCGGTTATCCATGATGCAATTTTCCAATCTGCAGCATGTGAAGGCATTCATCCCAGGAATGCACATGACATAATGACGGCATATGAAGCTGTTCATTTGGTATCGGAACGGGCGGGGGTCGCGATATTCACCAAGCCCGGAGGACTGCGCTTCCATGAAACGAACATTGTGATTAAGCCTCTATCGAATGCAGCTTTGCGATTTGAAACTTGCCTTATCATCAGATCCGACGATCGTTCTCGAGTTACCAACGAATTCGCGCGTGCCTTCCTTCGGCGCGTTGTTCCAAAGCGCTCTCCAGCAATCCAAATGCAGCTTCCACTGTCTCAAACAGCTTGAGCCCACAGTTTTCGGGTTCAGCCCGCGTTTAAGCGGACTTTCGTCGCTGCACGGAGGGCATTCCCAGGTGCGCCTCGCGCGCTAGCCGGATCGCACGTTCTGCATGCAAAAGGGCGCGGCGAGCTTCGTGAACGAAGGAACGGCCCGCTTCTGTGAGTCGTACCGGGTGCTTTCTGTCACGAATGAATAGCTGGAACTGGTATTGCTTTTCGAGTTGCATGATTTTTCTACTGAGGGCGGGCTGCGTAATTTGAAGCCGCATGGCGGCTCGCGTGAAATTCAGATCTTCAGCCAAAACAACAGCCGCGTGTAAATGACGAAGCTCAAGTTGCGAAGACATAGTCTTACGCACTCCGGTCGGAACGACTTGCCGTCGCAAATTCTCCATTCATCTAGTCGGTCCCAAACGAACTCAGACAGCTTGAGACCTACGCGACATCACTCGTTTCTCGTCCGAGGACAGCACCGAATATGGCGGCATCTTCCCGTCTAGCCAGTCCGCTACCTGGTGCGGATCGAATCGTATAGCACTTCGGACACGAAAGAATGGGATTCGGTTATCTTCAACTTCCTTGTAGATAGTCCGAATCGCGATGCACAGAACATCGGCGAGTTCTTCCACCGTGAGGGCTTTCTTCCTGCAGCGTAATTGTTCGGCGAGAGTCATGGCTGGATTACTCTTAATTGAGTCAACGGGCAGCATCACGGAGGCCGGGGCCCGCGTTGCCTTTGCCGCCCAAAACGCACGGGATGCTCTCCCCCACTGTGAGTATGAATTCCCGCTTTGTCCAATAACTTTTTCGACGAAGCCTATTCCCACAGGTTATAGCGACGTGTATTCCGCGCACATGCTGTATGGAGGCACGAGCGCGGCCTGGCCATCCGCCGCCTGCATGTCCAGACGATGCAAAGAGATATTCGTGGGTGGACTATGCAAACGCGGCGAGGCTTCCCTTGTTAATCCTCGCTTGAATGTCCCTGTTTCGAACGCCTTTGAGATAGACCATAGTGGATCCAATGTCGCGATGTCCCATCCACTGCTGCAATGTGCGGATATCGATTCCGTCCTGCAAATGTCGGGTGGCGTAGGTGTGACGAAATTTGTGAAGGAACCATCGGCCGCAGTAGGGTCCATCAGCACAGCGATTCACCTTTGTCGTTCCGTCTTTCAGTTTATGAGTCGTGATACAGTGCCGGCAGTTGAGCTTTGTTCGAAACGCGACAGCTTTGAGTTTCTCGAGCATTGCACCATCGGGCTTTCCCGTTTCGCTCGGAAACACAGGGTCATCCTGCCCTGCCGTCAGAGGGCGAAAGTCTGTTAGAAGTGCGATCAGCTTTTCCGGGACCGGAACCTCCCGCTCTTCCCAGTTCTTTGGATGAAATCCCCAATGAGGTTTAGCAGTAACGCGAACGGCCATGTGCTTAAAATCGACATCGCGCCAGGTGACGAAGCGTCCTTCTGCGTCTCGGAATCCTGACATCAGGTAAAACTTGAAACGAACTTCCTCTGCCGGCGTGCAAGCTTCGAACAGTGTTTTCAGTTCCGCATCCTCGTAAATGGGGCGAACGGTCTCGACAAATTTCGGCCAATCAGACGTGTTCAGCAGCTTCGAACGACCATGCTGTTTCATAACCTGTGAGAGCACTACCAGCTTGTTGTAGATGCTCTTCCCCTTTTGCCCTTCCTTCATGCATTGCGTCGCGAAATCGACAAAATCTTGACGCTCGACTTCGTCCACGTACTTCTTGGTACACGACTGCTTGAACGATTCCAGGATCGGGCGGTAGGTGCGAAAAGTTCGAAGGCTCCGATGGTACTGCACGTACTCCTTATAGCCGTCGAGCGCCGCGGCCAAAGTCGTACGTTCGGGAGCAACTTCTGCGACCTGGGGTTGAGGAATGATGCCGTTCTGCATGGCCGCAAGTTCGGCCTGTTTTATGCGAGCCTTCTCCGCCGCATCTTGTGCATGCGGACCGACGGCCTCGCGGTGACGCTGTCCGCGATCCCACCACTCGATGAAGTAACTTCCTTCGGGGTGGTTTTCCTCTCGGCCGTTTACGACAACGCGGTCCTTTCTTACCCTACCTTTCGTATCGAAAAGCGCGGCGGCAAGAGCCCACTTATGCTTGATCTTTGCTTGCTTGAAGAGCCTTACGCGGGAAGATCTGGGCATTTTGGCGAGTCCTTGGATGAACCGCCAGTAGAATCGCCCATAATCGAGCTAAATGCAAGATAATAAAGGAAACCGGCGACAGGGCAGCGTTCTAACCAACTGTTCTAACCAACTGAACTACGTCCCCACTCGCCAACGCTCGAACACTCGAGATGCGCTGATTCTGGATGTGAGCGTCGCCTGGTGTGCTCCCACGCGTTGGGAGCGTAACGCGCGCCAAACCAAGTTTGCGAATGTCTGAGCAGTGAAGCAGTTTTTATCTTAACACAGAGAACGCCGCGCCCGCGCTTGAGGAGCAGATGAGCTAGCGGGCAACAGGGGTTCGCGGATATGTGAGCTTCGGGCCATAGCACCTCAGGGGTGGACAGCTAAACAGAATTGTTGAACTGCACGCAACGCGCTGAGTGGAGTACATCGCGAGAATGAGAATGGTGAGCGGCACGCCTGGAGCTGCGGACCTCAATATCCGAGCGGTGGCTTCGGTCTCATGTGCAACCCATAGCGGGAATGGTGGAAAGGTACGACCGGACTTAGGATTCTTCTTTGACTTCGAAGTCCCAAGCGCGAAGCAGATCGGAAGGCACGTATTTCTGGTCTTTGTTCTTGCGAACCCAGTCTTTCAGCTGGGCGGAGCTTTCGTACTCCGCGGGAGAGAGCTGTAGCTTTTTGACGAGTTCTTCGAACGACGTTGCGCCGGTGTACGTGGTATTCAGATCCGGCTTGCCCCAATTCGGATTACCGCGTTTCTTTGGCATACGATCTCTCGACTACTCTGTAGAAATGACCAGATTGGCGTCGAACGCGTAAGCAACGCTCCTCGGCAACCAGTGCTCTGTAAGAGTCTACAACAACAGGTTGGAAAATCCGATATCGGACACTTCAGGCGACCACGCCCGAAATGCCACCGTATGTAGAATTGCGCTCCGCTGCAATCACGTCGATCCGTGACGGCAATCACCGAAATTATGTTTGCCGAGCATCAAAGTTGTGGTCATTCCAGCCAATCAGGTGCTTGCCAGGCAGGCACCAGCAATATCCGACGCGCGTGAATTCATCTTCGTGACGATCGCGAGGGATCAATGAACCGCGCGTGTGAACCGCGAGACAGGAGGCACACCATGTCGAGCGCCTGCCGGGAGTGCATGCAATACCAAAAACGTCATCACGACCTTCAGAATCGCCGCCTGAATCTCTGGCGTCGAGGCGAGCTTACTGCAAGTGCAGAGGAAGGCCTGAACGAGGAAGAGCAAAGGCTTTTCGAGGCATCACGGTTGCATGAAGCGTCGACGCATGGGCGAGAGCCGGAGCACAACGAACCGTCAACTCCTGAGCGCAGAACGGGATAAACGTTTTATTTAACGGTTTACGCCTTGCAATTTCACCAGTGAGCCGGCGGGTTGGGGAAGAATAGCGAATTTCGGAACCCTGCCTCGTACCATGGCTACTTCGTCGCAATTGTGAAGGCGCGGGCACTTGAGGCAATCTTTGTAAATCTTGTCCGGCAGATCTTCGCGCACTGCAACGCCGAAACCCAGGCTGGCGAAAAACCTGGGAATGCGAGTGAACAAGCAGATGCAAGTCACCCTGTGCTTCTTCGCCTGGCGAATAAGTGCTTCGACCAACAGGCGACCACCGCCCAATCCTTGAGCAGTGGGATCGACCGTAACGGAACGGATCTCGGCCAGATGCGAGCCATACAAGTGCAGCGCTCCGCAGCCAATGATTTCGCCGTCGTTTTCCAAGATCACGAAGTCGCGAATGTTTTCGCAGATTTCGTGCAGAGAGCGCGGCAGAAGCGTGCCGTCGCCCGAGTACGCGGCGATGAGATTATGCACCTGAGGAGCATCAGGCAGGATGGCTTCACGCGTGCGCATGCGCTTCTCCACGAAGCTTGCTGGCTCTCTGTTGGGCATCGGCCATGGCGGCCCTGACCCGCTCGGGCGCGGTACCGCCGCGCACATTGTGCATGGCCAACACAGCCGGCAATGTCAGACACTCGTAGACGTCATTCTCGAATTCGGAACTGAATGCCCGGAACTCGGCCAGCGATAGATCCTGTAAATCACATCCCTTTTCGATGCAGAGGCGGACAGCGTTACCCACCATCTCGTGCGCAAGGCGTGACGGTACTCCCTTTTTGGCCAGATAGGTGGCCGCCGCGAAGGCGTTCATCATCCCCGAGTCGCAAGCCTGGCGCATGCGAGAGTAGTTGAACTGCACGTCCGTCATCCATCCGATCACCAGTGGCAATACCGCCAGCACAGTTTCCGTCGCATGAAAGAGCGGTTCTTGAGTCTCCTGCAAGTCTTTGTTGTAGGCGAGCGGAAGCCCTTTGGTAGTCACCAGCAATGAGGTTAAGTCGCCGACCACTCGTCCGGCTTTGCCGCGGACCAGTTCCAACAGATCCGGATTTTTCTTTTGCGGCATGGCGCTGCTACCCGTCAAGTAACTTTCCGGCAGCTGCAGAAATCCATATTCGCCGGTGGAGAAGAGCAGCATCTCCTCGGACCAGCGGCTCAGGTGAACGGCTAGCAGCGATAATCCGTTTACGAATTCAATCGCGAAATCACGGTCGGAGGTAGCGTCGACGCTGTTTGCGGTTGGGGCTTGGAACCCAAGTTCGTGGGCCATCGCGGCGCGGTCCAGATCAAGTGTCGCTCCCGCAACCGCACCGGATCCAAGCGGGCACAGATTCACCCGCTTACGGCAGTCGCTCAGGCGATCGGCATCGCGCAGGAACATCTCCACATAGGCGAGCAGCCAGTGCGCTACCAGAACGGGCTCGGCCGGTTGCAGGTGTGTGTACGAAGGCACGACTGCATCGCCCGAGGCTCCCGCTCGACTGAGTAACACTTCGATCCAATCCGAAAGCAAAAGGACGAGGCGATCGATGCCCTCCCGCACATAAAGGCGAAGATCAGCGGCGATCTGCTCATTGCGGCTGCGGCCGCTGTGAAGCTTGTATCCAAGATCGCCGATCGACGAGACCAGTTTTTTCTCGACGAAATGGTGAACGTCTTCGGCTTCGTCGTCGTCAAGAAAGCCCGCGGAATGGAACGCGTCGTCGGCAATCTGTTTAAGCCCGTTCTGAATGGCCGCAAGTTCGTGCGATGAAAGAATGCCGACCTGCTTCAGGGCGCCGGCATGCGCCGCACTTGCTTCAAGTTCATGCAGAAGCAAGCGCCGATCGAAAGGAAACGAGCGCTGCCATTGTTCGAAAGCTGGATCAAGCGATCCGCAAAACCGCCCTGACCACATTTTCATCAAGCCATCTCCACACGGGCGCGCGGGCGCGAACGCGATGCTAACCCCAGAATCCGGATGAATCCGGCCGCATCTTTCTGGTCATAATTTGAGTCCATGGTGAAAGCGGCGAGATTCGTGCTGTACTGCGAGAGTTCCGACTGGCGGTTGACGATAGACACATTGCCCTTATAAAGCGAGAGCGTAACGGTTCCAGTTATATTGGTCTGCGTGCTCTGAACAAACGCGTCGAGAGCTTCCCGTAAAGGCGTGAACCACAGTCCGTAATACACCAGCTCGGCGTACTTCAAGGCAATGCTCTGCTTGAAATGCATCAGGTCGCGATCCAGGCACAGCGCTTCCAATTCTCGATGGGCGGCCATCAGCAGAGTGCCACCCGGAGTTTCGTAACAGCCACGGCTCTTTATTCCCACAAACCGGTTTTCCACCATGTCGATTCGACCCACGGCATTGCGCGATCCAATCTCATTGAGAAATTCGACAAGCGCGACTGGGTCCATCGACATTCCATTCACGCTGACGGGAACGCCCTGTTCGAATCCGATTTCGACCTCCTCTTCGCGATCGGGCGCCTTTTGGGGCGAGCGCGTCAGCTGCCAGGTAGTGGTTAAAGGCGCGTTAGCGGCGTTCTCCAGTTCACCGCCTTCGTGGCTCACATGCCAAAGGTTGCGATCGCGACTGTGGATCTTTTCGCGGCTCGCCGCCACTGGAATCCCGTGCTGCTCCGCATAATCGAGACAGTCTTCCCTGGATCTGAGGGTCCACTCGCGCCAAGGAGCAATGATCTTGAGTTCTGGAGCCAGCGCCTGGTATGCGAGCTCAAAGCGCACCTGGTCATTCCCCTTTCCGGTACAGCCATGCGCGACCGCGGTAGCTCCTTCCTGCAGAGCCACTTCGACCTGACGCTTGGCGATGATTGGACGGGCGAGCGAAGTGCCAAGCAGATACTTGTGTTCGTAAACCGCGCCTGCCCGAAGCGCCGGAAACACATAGTCGACCAGAAACGGTTCCCGCAGGTCTTCGACGACGACTTTGCTGGCGCCCGTCGCATAAGCCTTGTTGACGACCGCCTCCAGATCGTCGCCCTGGCCTACGTCGCCGACCATGGCGATCACGTCATGAGAAAAGTTTTCTTTCAGCCAAGGAATAATGATGGAAGTGTCAAGGCCTCCAGAATAGGCAAGCACGACTTTGTCAGGCATGGGCGCTCCTTATCGGCAGACGGCTCATGCCGCCTCCCAGTAATAAAAGCAGAATGGCCTTCTGCACGTGAACCCGGTTTTCTGCCTGGTCGAAGACGACGGATCGGGGTGAATCGATGACTTCGTCCGTGACTTCCAGGCCGCGGTGTGCAGGCAGGCAATGCATGAACAGGGCGTGGGGCGATGCATTGGCCAAGAGTCCGTGATTGACCTGGTAGCTGGCGAAGACAGAAGCTCGATCGTCGGCTTCGTGTTCCTGGCCCATGCTCGCCCAGACATCCGTGTACACCGCATCCACACCACAGACTGCAGCATGGGGATCAGAAATCAGCTCGATCACTGCGCCCGTTTCCTGAGCCAGACTCTGCGCATCAGCCACGATTTGCGCGTCCGGCTCGTAACCGGGGGGCGTCGAGATCCGAATCTGCGATCCCAGAGCGGCGCAGGTAAGCAACAGCGAGTGCGCCACATTGTTGCCGTCTCCGACGTAGGCCAGCCGAATGTCACGTATGTTGGTGAACTTTTCCTGCAAGGTGAAGTAGTCGGCCAATGCCTGACACGGGTGCTCCAGATCGCTCAAGGCGTTGATGACAGGAACGTCAGCGTATTTAGCCACGCATTCCACGGTTTGGTGTTCGAACGTACGCAGTACGACTACATCAATCCAGCGCTCCAGATTGCGCGCGACGTCACTCAAGGCTTCCCGCTCGCCCAGCCGGCTCAATGTCTGGTCGATAAAGAAAGAGACCCCACCGAGACTCGCCATCCCTGCCTGAAAGGTCAGGCGCGTGCGCAGCGATGGTTTTTCAAAAAAAAGGGCCATCTGCTTGCCCGTGAGCGCTCCCCGGAAATCGTTGGGACGGGCCTTCATCAATGAAGCCAGATGCAGGACTGACTCCACCTCAACAGGGCTCAGATCGCGAATGGATACCAGATTCCGCGGCCATAAGCCCGTGTCTGCAGGAACCTGGATTGCTGGGACTGTATTGAATGTGTGACTGCTCACGCCTGACTCCTTCCGGCAGATTGGCGACGACATGGCGCCCGACCTGCTTGCTTGCTAGTAATGGCCGCTAAGGCCGAATCGAGAGCGCGGATGACTTGATCGACATGCCGGGTCTGAATGATGTAGGGCGGCAGAAAGCGTAGCACGGTCTCATTCGTGCGATTGATGATGATTCCCTGCTGCAAGAGCGTTTTGACAATTGTCCCGGCCGCGTCGGCGGAATTCAGCTCGATGCCCAGCATCAGGCCCCGGCCCCGGACTTCACGAACAATGGAGTGACGGGAGGCGAGTACCTGCAGGTTCTCGCGGAAGTAGTCGCCAACGTGGCACAGGTGCGGAAGTAGATCCTCGAGGGCATCCAGGAAGGTGATTGCGACCGCGCATGAAAGCGGTCCGCCTCCGAAGGTTGTACCGTGCATGCCGGGATGCATCCCCAACGCTACGCGATTGCTGGTAAGGATCGCCCCCAGGGGAAGCCCTGCAGCAAGCGGCTTGGCGACAGTAACAATATCGGGCTGCACACTGTAGTGCTGATATGCAAAGTGCCGGCCGGTGCGTCCCAGCCCACACTGGATTTCGTCCAGCACCAGCAAGGCACCGGATTTGCAAGTCAGATCGCGCGCCAGCCGCAGGAATTCGGGGCTCACCTCGCGAATTCCACCTTCGCCCTGGATCGTCTCCAGGCACACGGCACATACGCTTGAGTCGAACTGCCGCTTCAGATCATGGAGGTCGTTGAATCCGACAAATCCGACTCCCGGGACCAATGGCGCAAAAGGATGCCGGTACTTCGCCTGCCCGGTCGTCGCCAATGACCCGAATGTCCGGCCATGAAACGAGTTCTCCAGAGCGAGAATGCGCCATTTCGCCTTGTGGCCGTTGTGGTTCTGGACGCGGGCATAGGCGCGGCACAGCTTCAGTGCGCCTTCCCACGCCTCAGTACCGCTATTGCAGAAGAACGCCTTCTCCAGCCCTGACGCTCTTGTCAAGCGCTTTGCCAATTCTGCCTGGTACTCGTGAAAAAAAAGATTAGAGATGTGAATCAGGCGTGAGGCCTGTTTCTTGAGAACTTGTTGCACAGCGGGGTGACTGTAGCCAAGAGCGTTTACCCCAATCCCGCTGAGAAAATCCAGGTACTTCTTGCCGCCTTTATCCCAGAGGTACACCCCGCGGCCATGGATGAAGAAGACGCGCTGCCTGTCGTATGTAGGCAACAGCAGTGCTGCTTCAGAGCGCGCCAGGATTGCAAGATTCATGCGACGATCACCTCGGTCCCGGTGTGCAGTGGCGAAAAGTAAAATTCTGGAAGTGTGCCGGCCTGCGCAGCGGGAAAGATACGAACTCGCGGCACTCCTCTCTTCAGCGCGTTGTTGCAGGCCTCTAGTTTTGGCAGCATGCCTCCCGCAACAACGGACGTCTCCACCAATGCGGGAATTCGGCTGGTCTCGAGCCAGCGAATCACCGAGCCATCGGCGCTGGTCACGCCCGGAACATCAGTAAGGAAAATAAGCGCGTCGGCCTTGCAGGCAATGGCGCATGCCGCAGCCATCTGGTCTGCATTGATGTTGTAATATTCGCCGTCACTGCCCAGCGCCAACGAGGAGAGCACGGGAACGCCTCTTTGCGACCAAATCGCCTCGATCCAACGAGATTCAACTGCGCTAATCTCACCGACGTATCCCAGGTCGCGTGCAGCGAAGTGTTTCTTACGGGCGCGAAAGGACGTGCCGTCGCCACCACAGAGGCCAACAGCACATGCTCCGGCGCTATTCAGCGCAGCGACGAGATTTTTGTTAACGGAGCCCGCCAACACCATCACAGCTACGTCGCGGGTTTCCGCATCGGTCACGCGCAGTCCGTCAATGAACTCGGTCTTCTTGCCGAGAAGATCGAGCGTGCGCGTCAGGAGCTTGCCGCCACCATGCACAACGGCAACGAGATGGCCGTCCTGAACGAGTTGAGTCACCGCCCACGCGCAGTTGCGCATCACGGATTTATCATCGAGAGCGGCTCCGCCGATCTTGATAACGATCTTCATTGCAAGCCCTCTGTTTCTTTCAATCCGAACATCAGGTTCATGTTCTGCACGGCCTGCCCGGCCGCCCCCTTGACCAGGTTGTCGATGCAGGAGACCAGCACCAACCGGCGTCGGTCCTCGGCAACGCAATAGCCCAGATCGCAGTAGTTGGTATGCAGGCAGAATTGAATTTCGGGCAACTGCGGGGCTGAAAACACACGGACCCATGGCTTACCGGCGTAAAAGTCTCGAAAGCAAGTCTCGATATCCGCGGCTTCTGTCGGGCGGTTCAGGTATACGTACAAGGTGGACAGAATTCCGCGCGGAATCGGCAGCAGGTGCGGAGTGAAAATCAGCTCCGCCGAAGTGAGTGCCAGCTGTTCGAGGATTTCTCCACTGTGGCGATGTGCAAAAACAGCGTACGCGGAGAGATTGTCGGCCACAGAAACAAAGTGGGTCCGCGCCGTGGGATCTTTGCCTGCACCGGAAACACCCGATTTGCTGTCTGCGATGATCCCCCGCTCGCGTTCTATCAATCCGGCCTTCAGCAACGGAGCAAGCGCGAGAATGATAGAGGTCGAATAGCAACCGGGATTGGCTACGAGCGCTGCGCCTGGAATTTGATCGCCGTGGAGTTCGGGAAGGCCGAAAATCGCGCGCTGCGTCAGCTCGGCAGCAGTGGCGCTATCGGCGTCCGAAAAACTATAAATGGCACGATGCTGTGCCTCTTTCAGCCGCCACGCAGCACTCAAATCGATTACGCGAATGCCTCGCGCTATGACTTCCGGAACCAGTTCTCGTGAAACCTGGTGAGGCGTAGAAAGAAACAGCAGATCAACACCTTGTTGGTGCAACGCCGTCCAGGAGAAGGGCTGAAGGGGATAGCCCCCATTTCCCGCAAACGCCGGAACCGCTTCGGCCAGGGTCGTTGGTCCACGCTGGCCGGTTTCGTGGCGTAGCAACAAAGGTGTGCTTACGCTGGGGTGGCGCAATAGAATGCGGGTGAGCTCCGCGCCGGCATAGCCGGTGGCCCCAAGTATGGCGGGTTTGAGTCGGGCCTGCATTCAGCCAAGCATTCCGCGAACCCGGGTTGCGAGCCTAGCCGCGGTCCTTGCGTCGGGACAGACAATCAGGATGGTGTCATCACCAGCGACACTACCGATCACTTCGGGCCAATCCTCGCCATCCAGAGCGGCGGCCACGGGCTGGGCGCTCCCAACCGCGGTTTTGACGACCAGCAGGTTCTGGGCTGGCCGTACATCCAGAACGAACTCACGGACCAGCCGCGATGCCGGTGGAAGCGCGGCATCAGAGGAGGCGGCCTGCGGCACACCATAGCCCTCAGCCGTCTTCACCAACCCGAGCTCATGGATGTCGCGCGATAAAGTCGCCTGCCCCACCTTGTATCCCAGCTTGGCCAATGCTCTCTGCAGCTCATCCTGGCTGGCGATAGCCTGCCTTTTGAGCAAGTCTCGAATAGCTTGTTGGCGCGATAGCTTCAATGAATAATTATCCACATCTACGAATATTTATTCATCATTGTCAAAATATGGAGGGCGGCTGTCAAGAAGAAAGTAAAGACGGAGGGAACGAGAGCTAGTGTCGAGATTCTGGCAATGGCAATAAAAGACCCTGCGAGGTCGTCGACAGGAACTGACGGATGCTAGATGCCGACTAGAACCAGGTAATCGGCCACTCCGCGGCGTTCGGCTGGGGAACGCTTCGCGCTGGCTTAATCGTATGCAGTCCGCATTCGGTTTTAGCAAATCCGGACCATCGGCCTGCGCGAGGATCCTCTCCCGGCCTAACTGAGCGCGTGCAGTGTGTGCAGCCAACACTGGGAAAGCCCTGATCGTGCAGCGAATTGTAGGGGAGCTGATGGTCGTGGATGTAGCGCCAGACCTGTTTCGACTTCCAATCGGCCAAAGGATTGATTTTCACCAGCCCGAATTTCTGGTCCCATTCGATTTTGCCAGCCTTGGCGCGATACGAGGTTTGATCACGGCGGATGCTGGTAATCCAAGCGCCAAGTTCGGACAATTTCCGCCGCAGCGGTTCAATTTTTCGAATGTTGCAGCATGCATCAGGATCGCGCCTCCACAAGGCCGGCCCGTGAACTTGCTGCTGCTCCTCCGGCGAGAAAAGCGAATAGATCCTCTCGATTGTTATGCCGTAGCGATCCTCGACTTGATCCATTAATTTGTAAGTTTCGGGAAAGAGAAACTCGGTGTCTAAAGTGAAAAGGCGGAATTTCGGATTCACACGGGAAGCGATATCGATGAGAACCATGCCTTCGGCACCGAAAGCAGAAGCTATTGCAACACCATGGCCGAAAGAATCGAATGCCCAATGCAGCACCTGCTTAGCACTCCAGTGTTGCGCGGCCGTTTGGATATTCTCAATGTTGGCGAGATTGTTCACGCTGTTATCCCCCGTGTCGCGGCATCGTCTACACTCGCTCCGAACATCGCCCCGAATAAGAGCTCGCCTTCGTTGTCACCGGCAAGCTGGACGACATCACCAATCACCATCACCGATGGCGCTGGCAACGGGTTCATGCTTTCAAGGCCTGCGAGGCTGGTTATCCGAAGCTGCTGGTCGGCGGCGGTTGCCCTTGAGATGATCGCGCATGGTGTGCCCGGGTCCACTCCGGCGTCCTTGAGGCGATTCGCCACTGCGGAATAGCTGGGTCCAGGCATATAGATCACGAGCGTTGCGCCACTCCTTGCCAAATTGTGCCAATCCTCCCGATTCCTTCCTTCGGCATAGTGGCCAGTAAGAAAAACCAGCACGGAGGCTGTGGTTCTGTAGGTTAGGGAAATCCTGGCTGCGCTCGCCGCCGCTAAGGCGGCGGTAATTCCCGGTACGACCTCGTATTCAATACCTGAATTTCGCAGCGCAATCATCTCTTCACCTGCTCGGCCAAAGACGAGCGGGTCACCGCCCTTCAGTCGCACGACCTGTAGTCCGACCTCGGCAAGCTGGACCATGCGGAGATTGATCTCTTCCTGCGTGATCGCCTTTTTGCCGCAGCGTTTTCCCACGTTCTGCAGTACTGCGCTCGTGGAGACCAGGTCCAGGACTTGAGAAGAAACCAGCTCGTCGTAGAGGACAGCGTCTGCATGCTTTAGCAAACGGAGAGCTTTTATGGTGAGCAGGTCCGGATCTCCGGGCCCTGCGCCCACCAGATACACTTTTCCCTTCATGCTGCGTGTCCCTCCTGTTCTCCGTTCGAGTGACGCTGCACTGCGGCTTCAAAAGCTTCCCGACTGGCCAGCGAGTGCAGAAGATCTCGTTTTTGTTCGGAAGGTAGATCGCTCTTGAGAACCTGACTCCTGGTTTCCCCAAGTTCCTGCACCCATTCCGCATAGTGGGGCCCGTATTGCTTCTCCAATTGTTCGCGGATCTTTTGCGCCAGGAACGGGCTCTGCCCAGCGGTGGAAACCGCTATCTGCAAGTCGCCGCGGCGCACCACGGCGGGATAGTAAAAGTGGCAGAGGTCGGGCACGTCCACGACGTTGCACAAAATTCCTCTCTCCCGGGCTAATTTGAAGATGAGTCGATTCAATTGCGCTGAAGATGTCGCGATTACTGCGAGAAGCACGTCGTCCAGATCTCCGGGTTGGAACTCGCGTTCGCGTAAATCGATCAGCCCGTTACGCGCCCATTCTTGTACGGCAATGGTGCTGGTGAGAGACACGACCCGAACGTCCGCTCCGGTTCGCAACAGACCCTCGATTTTCGATTGCCCCACGGCGCCAGCGCCCACCACTAGTACGCTTCGGTCTTCCAGTTTCACGAACATCGGAAACAACTCACTCATGGCTTCCTGTCCTTTGCGTGCATTGCGTGCCTCCTAGCCTTCTATCACATGCGGAACGCGCCCCGGTGAGACGTCGCGACTGGCTGCTTCCACCGGTTCGCCAGCCAGAAACTCGCGCAATTGGTCGTTAGTGTGGCGGGCAAAGAACGCGCGGAGATTTTCATCCGCAAAGCGGCCCTCCATGTAGCGCCGAAGAAGACGAGCAATGGCGTCGGGCACGTCGCTTGCCGGGCAGCGGTATCCGACCGGACGCGCGGTTGCCTGGTGCAGGCCTACGGCGCCGCCTAAACAAAAGTAGTAGGCGTCCACGAGTCGGCCTTCGAGCTTCATCTTTTTGCCCTCGATTCCGATATCGGCGATCCAATGTTGCCCGCAACTGTTGGGGCAGCCAGTCACATGCAGTTTCAAATCCTGATCGAATCCAGGAAGTCGCTCATCCAGTTCCTCCACAAGCCAGCGCGAAAAACTTTTCGTTTCCGTGATTGCCAGCTTGCAAAATTCCGTGCCACTGCACGCAATTGCGCCTCGCCAGAACGGGGAACCACCGATGGGTAGACCGATGGCGTCCATCTCTTCGGCCAGTAGTCCGGTTCGTTCTTGTGGCACATTGACGATAAGCAGGTTCTGCATGTTGGTGGTTCGCAACTTGCCATCGGCAAGGCGATCGGCTAGATCCGCGGCCGCTCGCATCTGTTGGGCGGAAATGCGACCACGCAGGACGGATGCGCCGATGCAGTAGAGGCCGGGCTGTTTCTGGGGATGGATTCCTACATGATCGCGGTAAACGTCATTGGGAGCGTTCTCTTCGACAGCCGGATCCAAGCGATAGCCGAGCCGTTTTTCCACTTCGCGCTGAAAGTCGTCGGCCGTCCAACCCTCGCGCAAGAACAGAAATTTTAGCCGAGCCCTTTCACGGTGCTCACGCAGGGTCGGGCAATCGCGGAACAGCTCAGCAATCGCTTTGATAACCGGCAGCACCTGGCCCCAACGCACGAATGCATTCAAGCGCACAGCGAGGTGCGGCTCGGCCGAAAGTCCGCCGCCCACACGTAGCGAAAAGCCGGTCTCTGATTTGCCGCCGACCACCCTAGAGATGGCCGTGAGCCCAATGTCATTAATCTCCGGATAGGCGCACCAGACATGGCAGCCCGTAATAGCGATTTTGAATTTGCGTGGCAGATTGTAAAAATCGGAATGGCCGACCAGCATCCGCGTGGCCTCGAGCGCCAGGGATGATGCGTCCACCAGTTCGTTGGCATCCACTCCCGCAAGCGGGCAGCCGGTGATGTTGCGAGTGACGTCGCCGCAAGCTCCCATGGTGTTCAGACCAGAAGCCCACAGGGCCTCCATCAGTTCCGGAAGAGCCTCGATAGTGACCCAATGTAGCTGGATATTTTGCCGTACTGTGAGATCGGCGATGCCGCGGGCATAGCGATCGCTGAGGTTCGCAATCGTTCGGAGTTGCTGGGCATTCAGCAGTCCGTTGGGAATGCGGATTCGCACCATGAAGAACGGCAAGGCCTTCCCTTCCCCGCTTTTACCGCCCACCACCCCCGTACCATCGCCTTGCGTGTACACGCCCCACCAGCGAAAGTATGTTCCAAGCCATTCGGGTGGAATGGATGAGAACCCCTCACCCGCGAAACGGCGGACTTCCTGCAGTCCTTCCCAGGGATTCTTTTCGCTCTTGAGGCGCTCGACTCTTTGAGCTTTTGTTTCAGTATTTGTCATGGAAATAAAAAACCCACCGCCAGCTTTCTCTGGCGATGGGATATGAGGCCTAGATGAAAGAAGTCTTAGATCAGCAGCCCCCTACGCCAGAACAAACCCGCGCAACAACAACAGGCGCAACAGCAATTCCGGCGAAGATGTTGATTATCTGACATGTGACTTGCGTGACAGCACTAACTCAAACATCAAACCAATTCGAACATCGTGTTGGATGATCGATTCCAACCAAGGAACCAAAATTATTTGCGGATATGAACGACCTGCAAAAAGAGCGAGATTCGACTAACCTGCCTTGATCGACACCTAGGCCCAACAACCATGGAATGACTGTCCAGTTATTCCCACGACTCACCGGCCTGACACAAGCTCTGGACCGGAACTTGCGATTCGCGGCTCTTCGGCTCAAAGAACAACCGGTGCAATCGTTGCACGGCTTCTTCGGTATCACGATCATCGATCAGAAAAGTCAGGCTGCCCTCTAAGTTCCCATCTGCGATTAAGCGAAGCTTAATGCCAGCGAGCTCGTGCAAAGCCTGGCTGAGGATCTCCGACGAAGAACGAATCTTCTGACCGACCACGGCCACAAGGGCTTTGTGGTTTTCCCACGTAATGTCGGCAGTCCCTTTGAGGTTTTCGCCCGCAGCTGCGAGTGTGGTAGCGGAGTTCGCCAGCAGCGAAAAACCAGCTCCGGACCAAGAGAGGAGATTGGGAGTCTCCTGATGCGATTCGAACACGCGATAAATCTCTCGTAGCAACTGAGGAGCCGACTGCCGATGTGCCCGCAGCTGGGCAATAGCGACGCCACGCCTGGCAGCAATCGCCTTGACCCGCCGTGACGTGGATGCATGCCTGACGATGCGGGTGCCTTTGCCGCCTGGATGGTACAGATTGAGCACATGAACCGGGATAGGGTTGGCGATCAGAGCGCGCATGTCGGCGCAATGAACGCCCTGCACCGCGAAGTCGGCCAGCTCAGAAGCTTCCTCAAACGTCAGCTCTTCTATACCCTGAGCCTCCGGGCACAGCCCAGGGTCTGCCGTAGTAAATCCATCGACGTCGGTCCAGAACTCGATTACGTGCGCTTCCAAGGCACTCGCGACGAGGGCTGGGGTCAAATGCAAGCGTTGGTTTCGACCCTGATTTTCGTGCGCAACCTTCTTGCATGAGGCAGGTATCACGGGTATTCGGCCCGCGGAAATTGCAGGAGCAAGTATTTGCGCAATTCGGCTTTGAGCCTGGGGGCACAGACATGGCTGTTCCGCGAAATCGCGCTCAACAGGATAAAGCGCACTGCTGTCGATCGCAGATACGTTCATACCTGCGTCGGCAAGTGCCGCTGCAAAAATACGAGAAGCCAGGTTGTCGCCAAACTCCAGAATGTTGTCCAAAGTTCGCGGAGTAAGTTCCCGGATAGCGGCCACATCCCTTACCAGTTCCAGCAAGGCATCGAATTCGGCCTCTAGCAGGCAAAACAAAGTCTGCAATTCGCTTCCGCTGACCAGCGCGGATGCTATCGCGTGGTGGCGCTCCCGAAGCTGGCGGACGGTTTCGCTGGCGCGGTCCAATTCTCCGTTAGCTGCCGATCGCGCGCAAACGGACAGCTGTTCGAGGACATCGGAAAGCGCGCCGACTACAACCACCATCTTGTAACGCAAGCGGTGCTTAATGATTCGCGCCGCCCGGCGAAGCCCGCCGCTATCTTTGAGCCAAGGCCCACCGAAGTGCATTACGACAACGCCGAATTCATCCCGTGCTGAACCAGAACCAGAATTCACGTGAACCGCCCTCGACCTTCATAAGTAACAAAGAAAAACCCACCGCCAGGTTCATCTGGGGTGGGTTTATCTGCTGAATTCTTGTTGTCTACTTCACCCACTCGCCCCCATGAGAGACACGCCTGTACACATGTATGTACAGGTTCGAGTAATTCGCTGGACGGACTGGATGATCTGCATCATGTCGGTTAGCACGTCAGCAGGAGCGTTGCCCAAGCCACTGCGATGAGCGCTTGTCCTGTACCTCTTCGAAGAACTGCACCAGGCGATCAATCAACCTCTGGCGTCCGCCGATCATGTGCAAGCCACTCTCGTGCTGGTGTTCCTCCAGCACCTTGCTCAGGCTCTCTTTGAGTTCGAGTTCAGACATCATGTTCTCCATAGCTTGCCTCAACGAAGACTGCCCGTGATCCGATAAACGGCGCGGAAGCTGGATTTCGGGATACTACATCTATCTCGTGAACGGCACTATTTTGCCTTTTCTAAGGTAAAGCACTCGTTCCCAGAATGGAAATCAGAAAATCTGATGGGCGCTATTCAAAAATGCAATGTTGCGTGCGGCTCAGGAGCCAGGTCTGGGTTGATCGTGAGTCTTGCTGGCAGCTGCGAGCTCTCTGACGGTAGAAATGAAGCTGCTGGTAGCGCGGGTCAAAGTTCGATCGCGACGATAAGCAAGGCCAAGTTCGCGCCAGAGTTCGCCACCTTCGATGGGGACCAGCTTGACGCGATTAGCGAGAACCTGATCACGCGCAAAGCTGGTGCTGATCAGAGACACGCCCAGGCCAGCCGCGACGAAACTCTTGATCATGCCGATACTCGGCAATTCCATGCGGATCTGCAGATGGTTCTGATAAGGGCGAAACAGCTTGTCCATCAGCTGCCGCGTATACCCCGTCTTGGGAACGAGCAGCGGATACTTTGCGATATCGGCCACTCTCACCGACTTGTGCTTTCCCAGGGGATGATGCGGCTCGACCATCAGCATCAGTTGATCCCGGTAAATGGAGTGCACTTTCAGGCTGGGGGATTTTGCCGGCAAGGTGATAATGCCGACGTCAATGGAACCGTTCTCCAGTTTCTCAATTATTTTGTAACTGAAGTTTCGGTAAATGCTGATCTGCACGCTCGGAAAACGACGACAGTATTCTGCGAATACCTCCGGTAGAACATAGAGGCAGGTTGCTTCGTTCGCGCCGATGAGCAAGGTCCCCCTGGCGGTTACACCCTGGTCGGCTACCGCCAGCAGCGATTCCTCCCTCATGCCAATCAGCTTCTCGGCATAATTAAACAGCACGCGCCCCGCAGGAGTAAGCCTGACGTCCTTGCCCGAACGGTCAAGCAGTTTATCGCCGTATTCCTGCTCCAGTTGCCGGATTTGCGCACTCACAGCCGATTGCGAGCGGAACACTTTTTGCCCTGCCCGCGAGAAACTGCCGAGCTTCGCCACCTGCAGAAATGTAGTGAGCTGGTCAAAGTCCATAGGAGAAGGGTGATTATAGTAGAGCGCTTACAGCGCCATGCACTTATTCATCCGCGACCGATGAATCTCATTGCTCGTAGGTTGATATCGGGCGATAACCCAGATCAGAACCGCTAAACGCATCACACGTTGGCCGCAAATGCTTTAGGATGGGCCCCCATGTTTCTTCTATTGGGCACGGCAGGTGCACAGGCTGAAGGCGAAGGAATGGCAGCGATGCTCGCGATGCCAACAACCGGACCGCGACCGGGCTTCCGGTCAGCACTACGTGCCTGCGAAGAACTCGTCGCAACCAAAGCTCTTCCCGGGCGGCCATGAATATGACTCGCACAGACTCCTGATTGTAGTCACGATCGTAAATCTGATCGCGCAACACGTAAGCTAATCCGCCAGTCATGCCTGCGCCCAAATTCGCGCCTGCCGGTCCCATGATGACAACGACCCCCGCAGTCATGTATTCACACGCATGTTGACCTGTTCCTTCGGCCACGGCGAGCGCGCCGCTATTGCGAACGGCAAAACGCTCGCCTGCTCGCCCAGAAATGTACAATTCACCGGCAGTGGCCCCGTACAACGCGGTGTTGCCTGCGAGGACGTCACCTCGGCGGGATGCATCTTCCCCCGCGGAGATAGCGATCCTGCCTCCGCAAAGCCCTTTGCCGACGTAATCATTCGCTTCACCCAGTAGCTTCAGGTTCACACCGCGAACTAGAAATGCTCCGAAACTTTGCCCGGCCGTTCCCGTGAATTCACATTCAATAGGCGAAACCAGGTTTATCTGTTGGCGCACGATCTCGCCGCTCAAGCGAGTGCCGATGCTGAGATCCGCGTTCGTGATCGGAAAGCGATGAGAGCGAACACCCAAGGTCTCGAAGGTCCCCACGTGACGATTCAGTGCAGTCTCGAGGGCGCTTTGCGCTGCCCGGGGATAGGCCACTTGTTCCGTATCAGCCGTGGGTGCCAGCAATTCTGCCAAACCTTCGCAGTCTGAAGCTGCCCCACGCTGGCGAAGCCTCTGCGCAGCACCGACGATGTCGTTGATTGAGCGGGCACCCATGAGGGCGAGCAATTCTCGAATCTCGCCGGCAATACCGCGGAAGTAGGTTTCGAGCATCTCCGGGGAAGCCGAGAATCTCGCGCGCAGTTCCTCGTTCTGCGTAGCAATTCCGACAGGACAAGTATTCAGGTGGCATTGCCGGGCCATAACACAACCCAGCGCGAGGAGGGCCGCGGTTCCAAAGCCAAACTCATCGGCGCCGAGCAACGCGGCAATGATCACGTCGCGCGCGAACTTGAATCCCCCATCGGCCCGCAGCCGAACTCGTCCGCGCAGGCCGGCGCCCACCAAGGCACGATGTGCGTCGCGCAAGCCGATCTCCCAAGGCATGCCCGTGTTCTTGATCGAAGTAAGCGGCGACGCGCCGGTCCCACCATCATGTCCGCTGATCGTGATCACATCCGCGCCTGCCTTCACAACACCACAGGCAATGATGCCGACACCGCTACTGGAGACCAGCTTGACGCCAATCCGGGCCTGGCTATTGATACAGCGCAGATCGTGAATCAGCTGAGCGAGATCTTCAATGCTATAGATGTCGTGGTGAGGCGGCGGCGAGATCAGCGTCATGTTGGGCATGGCATGACGCAAACGAGCGATGAGCGCCGTAACCTTACTTGCTGGAAGTTGTCCGCCTTCGCCCGGCTTGGCGCCCTGAGCGATTTTAATTTCCAGTTCGTCCGCCTGCACCAGGTATTCAGCCGTTACTCCGAAACGCGCGGATGCAACCTGCTTGATCCGATGAGTTGCATGGCCGTTCTCAGCGTAGACCGAGGGATCTTCTCCGCCCTCGCCCGTATTGCTGCGGGCCCCCAGACGGTTCATGGCAATAGCGAGGGTCTTGTGAGTCTCCGGCGAGATCGCGCCCAGCGACATTGCCTGCGTGCTGAATCGGCTGAGAACCGAAGCTTGGGACTCTACTTCATGCAAAGGAATGCAAGAACCGGGTGAGATTTCCAGCTGATCGCGAATGGCAAGCGGCTTCCTCTGGTCTGCCAATTCTGTGTAGAACCGGTAATTTTCGGCGGTTGGCGATTTTAGATAGCCGTGCATACGTCGCACCAGTTGCGGAGAGCTGGCATGAGATTCGCCCGCGTGGCGGAAGCGATACAGTCCAAGATCAGGCAACCGCGAACGCTCACTGGCAAAGGCTAACGTGTGCCGATCGAGGCAGTCCTGAAGCAAGTCGATAACACGTTTACCACCGAGCACACCGCCGGCATCCTCGAAGAACTCTGTGCGAAGCTCTGAATCGAGACCCAGCGTTTCGAAAAGCTGGCTGTTGCGATAGCTGGCGAGGGTTGAGATGCCCATCCGAGCCAGCACCTTTCGCAAGCCTTTTTCTACCGCGGCGCGATATCTTTCCTCGCCCTTGGCATGAAGTGTCTCGGCTTGATTCAGGGCTGCGTAGGCGACAACCGCCGTAGCTCCGACAGCGATGAGCAGCGCGATGTGGTGGGTTTCGATCACCTGCCCGGATTCCACGATTAGGGGCACGCGCCACAAGCCGGCACGCGTCATGGCCTGCCAAATCGCCGCGGCCGCGAGGAGAACAGGCAACGCCGCGCGCCTCTTATCCACGGCGCGGTCGGTCAGCAACACCAGGCCAACTTCTGACGACAGCATTTCCGCGTTCCGCTGAATGCGTTCCCATGACGCCAGCGCTCCTGCCATTCCTTGCGCGATGTCGAAAGTGAGATCAATCTCTTCTACCTGCTCCATCTTCTTGCGCAGAGCCAGCAGATGGGCAGCATCGAGCACAGGTGACGGCAGCAAAGTGTTGTCGCCCAAACAGACGGTCATCGACATCACGTGCGCTTCCCGCATCGGATCAATGGGCGGATTGGTTACCTGCGCGAAACGTTGCTTGCAGTAATCCCATAAAGAGCGTGGCAACTCGGAGAGGAATGCCGGGGCAGCATCGTCACCCATGCTCCAAACCGCTTCCTGCCCGCTTTCGACCAGGGGCTGAAAAAGCAGCCGGTATTGATCTTCGCTCCATCCGAGGCTGGCCAGCACTGCGGTTGAAATCGGGGACGACTGCGCGCGAGTTGGTACTGAGGGCGAAATGTCAGCGGCCAACAACGTTCTTGGCAGAGTAGCCCAGCACCACTTGCGCACATCGGGGCACTGTCCCGGGCGGAGAATCGCTCCGGTCCGGGGGACCACTGTCAGCATCTCGCCGGGGCCGAGGCGTTGCCGCTCGATGATGCGTTTCCCATGCAGATCGGCGATGCCAACTTCGGATCCGGCAATCAGCAGGCCGTCGGACGACAAGGTATAACGCAGCGGCCGCAAACCATTGCGATCGAGCTTCGCCCCGACGGTGTTTCCATCGCTGAAAATTAAAGCTGCCGGACCATCCCATGGTTCCTGCTCGGTTGCATGACAGTGAAGCAGACTGCGCACCTCGGGATGCACGGGCTGTTCGTTTTCCCACGCCGGCGGCACCATGCACAACATCGCGGCCTCGGGACTATAGCCCCGGCGCAAATAGAGTTCGAACGCGTTATCGAAGCTGCCGGAATCGCTGGCGCCAGGCTCGAGGAGTCGGACATCAGAATCCAGGCCCAATCTCTGTTGCCAAAGGTGTTTTTTAGCTCTAAGCCAACGGCGATTGGCCGTAATGGTATTGATCTCACCATTGTGGGCAACAAATCGGAAAGGCTGGGCCAGCGCCCAGCTTGGCCGGGTGTTCGTGGAATATCGCTGGTGAAAGATGACGAATGAGCTGGCAAAATCCGGATCCCCCAAGTCAAGGTAAAACGCGTTTAGTTGTTCGGGCGTGAGAAGGCCTTTGTAAACCACGGTCCGGGAGGAAAGCGAACAGAAATAGGTTCCCGCGGGGCCGTGGTATTCAACCTCCTTGCGCAGGCGAAAAAGGGTTCGCTCCAGTTCGGTGAAGCCGTCAGGTGCTCCAATAAAGCACTGCTCGACCGAGGGCAAACTATGGAGCGACCGCGGCCCAAGGATGGCAGCGTCCGTGGGTACTTTGCGCCAGCCCAGGAATTCGAGCTTGTGTGCAGCCACGGAAGCCTCAATGACAATTCGTGCGGCATCCTCCTGGCCCACAGGCAAAAACACCATCCCGACTGCGAATACGTCCGGCAGTTCGATCCCGTTACAGCGCGCGCGGGCACGCATGAACTTTTCCGGGATTTGAATCAGTAGCCCCGCGCCATCACCGCTACGCCCATCCGCATCGACTCCGCCGCGATGAGCTAACCGACGCAGCGCTTCGAGGCCTCGTTGCACTATTTCACGCTGACATCCGCCACCCAATTGAGCGATAAAACCGACACCACATGCATCATGATCGGGAGAAAAGGAGACGCGAGCCATCACGATTGTCTATCGTTCAAATGGCAAAAAGTACAATCGAGAATTTCGATGCTCGTGATGGATTGTTCCGATTGTGAGTAGATCATGAGTGGGGATTACAAAGTGGCGGAACAGGACAGGCATCGCTGCAATCTGATTATGTATGCACGGGCTTCGTCGCCACCGCTTTGGCAATCGCAGCGACTAAGCCGGGAATCGTGTACTCCGCAGCCTCAATATCGACAGGCAGGTTCAGTTCTCGCAGGGTTGCGGAGGTAACCGGACCAATGGAGGCAAACCGCATTATTTGATGTCCTGGGAGCTTTTTATGCCCTTGGTTGCGCAAATCGTCCCCAAGTAAAGCGACAAAGTTTCGCACGCTGGAAGAACTTGTGAAAGTTATGAAGTGGGGTGAGGCGTTGGAATTGCCAAAAAGGGATTTCAATTTCTCCCGCGACTCTATTGGCACAACGGTTTCATAAGCTTCAACAACGTCGACGTTCGCTCCGACGGTTCGCAGTTCACGAGGAATCACGTCGCGGGCTACTTTTGCGCGCACCAGCAGCACCCGCTTGCCGGGCACCAAATCTTGCATCGAACTAACCACTGATTCCGCCACGTACTCTTTCGGCATTATGTCTACAGCAACACCTTGGGCTTCCATCGCCTTCTTTGTCGCGGGACCAATAGCGGCTACCTTCAAATGCCGGAGAACGCCGGAACTCAGCCCCAGCTTTTCCATCCGCTTCCACAGCGCAACCACTCCATTGACGCTGGTGAGAATGAGCCACTGATAGTCAGCAATGTTTTTCAGCGCAGCGTCGATTGGCGTAAACGAGGCGGGCGGCCGGATTTCGATGAAAGGAATCTCTATGACCTCGGCGCCGAGCGCCTGAAGCGCAGCAGATAGCGCGCCCGCTTGATGTGCGGCCCGGCCCACCAGCACGCGTACGCCACGCAGTGTTTGTTGGGATGGATTCGTCTGATTTTTCATCCGAGCCGCGGCGTGCAAAATGTTATCTGCGGGTGACCTATCTTACGCCGTCACGAAATCCGTAATATCCGTGCTGGCTATGGCTGCTGGGGCATCGCAAACCCTTGCCCATAGACCTCTTCCAGAATCGCATCCCCTCCGCGTTGTAGCAGGATCTCGCCGACAATGTTACCCAATTCGATGGGGTCCTCGCCGTCCCGTGATTCGCGCAACACCTTCGATCCATCGGGATGAGCAACAGTGCCGTCCAGATGTAGCTTCGCATCTCGCACTTCGGCTGAAGCCCCAATCGGCACCTGGCAGCCGCCGCCCAGCTTGTTCAGCAAGGCGCGCTCGCAGGTTGTCGTCGCTCGCGCGGAAGGGTCATCCAGGAAAGCCAGCTGTTTTCTGGTTTCGTGATCCCCGGCGCGAATCTCGATACCTAAAGCCCCCTGCCCTGCCGCAGGACACATCACCTCGGTTGGGATGATCTGTCGAATCAGTTCTGTTTTGCCTAGACGATTCAATCCGGCAGCCGCGAGGATGATGGCATCGTAATCACCCGCCTCCAATTTTCGCAAGCGGGTATCGACGTTGCCTCGCAACGGGTGGATATCCAGATCCGGCCGCAATGCCTTCAATTGTGCCTGGCGCCGCAAGCTGCTGGTACCGACGCGTGCGCACGGAGGTAGTTCTTCAATACTTGTGTACTTTCGAGAACAAAAGACATCGTGCGTGTTTTCTCGCACTGTGATCGCCGCAATCTCGAATCCCGGTGAGAGTTGAGTCGGCAGATCTTTTAAACTGTGCACAGCCAGATCCACTCTGCCGTCCGCGAGCGCCTCTTCAATCTCCTTGGTGAACATGCCCTTCGTGCCCACCTTGGCCAGCGCGACGTCGATGATCTTGTCGCCCGTGGTCCTGATGACTTCCAGTTCGACCTCGTGACCGCGATCGCGCAACAGAGCAGAAATATGATGTGCTTGCCAGAGCGCCAATTGCGATCCCCTGGAACCGATGCGCAGGCGAGCCATCAGTTGCGAGCTCCCGGATCACCGCCGCTGTTCGCAGCTTTTCTTTCCTGCAGGTTGAATAGTCTCCGAACCAACTCGACCACGGTAGTCGCCTCGGCGTCGCGCGCCGCGGTTTTGAGGGTGCTGATCGGCGTGTGCATGATCTTGTTGATGATGCCGCGCGTAAGTGTTTCGACCGCCATCTCCTGCTCGGGGCTGAGCGGGCCGAGCCTCCCACGCACACGGTCGATTTCTGCTTGCCTGATCGTTTCCAGATGATCCTGCAAAGACACGATTGTCGGGACTACATCGAGCGACTGGATACGCGCCTGGAAGCGTTCCACTTCCCCCTCGACAATCGTCTCCGCGCGTTCCGCTTCTTTCTTACGATCGGCGACGTGCGAAGCCACCGCCTGCTGCAGATCGTCAATGTCGTAGACAAACACACCGTCCACTTTATTCATGGCTGCATCGACATCCCGCGGCACTGCAATGTCGATGAAGAACATGGGACGATTCTTGCGGCGGTTCATGAAGAGTTCGCCGTGCTCGCGACGGAAGATTGCGGCCGGTGAGCCAGTCGAGGTGATAACGATATCGCCGCGATCGCAGGTCTCGTACAGGCGGCTGAACTCGATCGCCTGTCCGTTAAATTTCTGCGCCAAGCGGATTGCCCGATCGTAAGTGCGGTTGGCAACGAAGATTGAGCCGCAACCGTGCGCCATAAGGTGACGCGCCGCCAGCTCACTCATCTTGCCTGCCCCAACCAGAAACACGTTCTTGCCGTTAAGATTGCCAAAAATCTTTTTCGCCAACTCAACGGCCACGGAAGCGACCGATACAGCCGAGGAACCCACCGCTGTTTCGGTGCGAACTCTCTTGGCGACCGCGAATGCCCGGGTCAGGAGCTGGTCCAACTGAGCGCGAACGCTGCCTACGGCGCGAGCCGTCGCGTATGCCTCTTTAACCTGGCCGAGGATTTGCGGCTCGCCCACCACCATGGAATCGAGGCTGGACGCGACCCGAAAGACATGGCGGACAGCCTCTTTTTCGCGGTATTCGTAAAGGTGATTCTGAAATTCACTCGGTTCCACCTGGAAGAAATCGCGCAGGAAAGGCCGAAGGTCCGCGTGGCCATTCTTCAATTGCGCGAGTATCTCGACGCGATTACAGGTGGAGATGATCATGCCTTCTTCAATCCCTGGCTGCTCAACCAGTTTCCGGCACGCGTCAGGCAGACGCGACTCGGGGATGGCGAAGCGCTCGCGCACCTCCACCGGCGCCGTCTTATGATTCACGCCGATGAGCTGAAAGGTCATGAAGCTGCAAACCTGTGAATGCCGCTAAAGTAGTTGGCCGCCCAAGCCACAATTGCTGCCGCAAATGCCACGCTGGCGAGGATCGCAGCGCGGCGTCCACGCCACCCTGCATTCCACCTCGTGTACACCATCAGCATGTAAACCGCCCACATAAGGACGGACAAAAACACCTTGGGATCGAGAAAATCGACTCTGCCAAACCTGGACTCCGCCACCACGGAGCCTGCGATAAGTCCCAAAGTCATGAATGGAAAGCCCAGCATCAATGAGCGATAGCCAATCTCATCAATTACCTGGAGCGACGGCAATTGAGAGAAGATGCGGCTGGGGTTTTTGGATTTCAGGCTGTTCTCCTGCAGCAGATATAACAAACTCGCGCCAAAGCTGAGAACCAGTGCCGCGTACCCGGTAAAGATCAGCGCGATGTGCGCAAACAGCCAGCCTTTTTTTAAACCCGGGGACATCGCTAGAAACGGCTGTTGCCCGGTAGCCGCTACAAAAGTCAACAAAAACACGATGGGAAACGCGATCACGCCGGGCGAGGTCGTCTCATAGTGCAAGTAGACGATCATGAAAACCACCATGATGAGAAAACCCAGCAACGATTCGGAATTGTGTACCGACGTCAGCGTCAATTGGCCGGATAAGAGGAACGACTCCGTGAGTGAAACAAAGTGAAAGACCATGCCCAGACTGGCGGCATGAATGGCGATCCGGCTGAACAGGTCCGTGGTGCGTACCAGCGCCACCAGCGCGTAGATCAGACCCACGGCGTAACAGCCCAGCGCGAATCTTAACCAAAGCAAAGGCATATTCCTGAAACCCCAGTCAGCGGACACCCACACCGCTTAACCAAGTGATTATAGTCTGCACCGCTCGCGGGGCAGGCGGGTAGCGACGTCATCACAAGCCGGTGTGACCCACATCACAATACTCGGTTTGGCCTATTCCAGCCGCAGTTGGGCCGTAAACTGGAGGAGTGCGGGGCCATCCACTTCGAGGTGACGGCCCTGGCCCATCATGTCTTCCGTCTCGTCGAAGGCCCGAAAAAGACGCATCTTGACGGCGGCGTATTGCTCGGCATCACTCAACCGGCGCTTATGCACACTGGACCAGCCGGCCAAGGCTTCGTCCGAAAGAAACACGCTGACGGCGTAAGTGACTTTGCGGTCGGAGGAAACGTCGAAAATGTACTCCGTCGCAGGTCCGCGTGTTTGCCCAGCCAAGGCAGGACGTTTACCTACGAAGTAATACTGGTACACGTATCCTTGCTCTCCGGTATACGTCTTCATGCGGCGGACGGTCATATCAGGATGTACGGACAGTTCCGCATATTCTGTCAGCTAGCCAAGGTGAATGAAACACTAAGGCTTGCTGCTGTTAGACGGAGAAATCACGCGCCCATACTCCGAGGCGCGTCCCATGCGATCGAAAGTCTGGTAAGCGTCCCGGGCAATTTTGCTGATAGCCAATTCGCCATCCCGCTCTCGGCGTAAGTAGGTTGTCATCACGCAGATTACAAAAGGGCGGTTCTGGGCGAAAACAATTCCGGAATCGTTCCGTACACCCTCTAACGCCCCAGGCTTGTTGGCAATGCGCAAGTCCTCGGGAAGGTCGCGTGGAATCCAGCTATCTTTGTGCGTGCTCAGCATTTTAAAGAAGTCCGCGGTCATGTCGTGGTTAAGAACTTTGCCCCGGTACACGTCCTCGAGCAAAGTCATCATTTCCGTTGGAGTCGAGACATTCTCGCGCCCCTCAGCTGCCCCCTTCAAGTCCATCATCTTCCTCCGCAGCCGCGTGTGCGAGAGGCCCAGCGTGTCTAATTCTGTATTGACATTCTCCATGCCCACACGATCGATGAGCACGTTAGTGGCGCTGTTATCGCTCACTGCAACCATCATGGTCGCGAGATCGCGCAGCGTGATCCTTGTGACCCCCGGCGTCAGTCCATTCATGATGTCGCTGTCCTGAACGAGATCCGATTGCTGCACGGTGTACATATCCGAAAGCTTCAGCTTGCCCTGCTGCGCCTGGAGATACAACTCCAGGAGGACCGCGATCTTGATCGAACTGGCTTGTGGATAGATATCGTTGGCGCGGAGAAGAAATTCCTGTCCGCTCGCCAGATCAAGAATGGCGACACCCATCACGCCATCGAGAGACTGGTCAACTTCATGAATACTCGCCTGCAGTTTTTCCCAGAGAGTCTGCTGTTTTTCCGAATAAGGTGCCTGAGCGAGCGCACAAACGGCTAGCAATATGAAACAGGTAAGCCTCTTCAATACGGCCTCCGGAAAATTTGGCTATCCTCACCAACGCTGAGATTCCACACTCATCAAGTTCAGTGCGTCGTCGCACTCTCGGCTGGTAAATGCATGGCTTTTAAACCCAAGCAGCGCGAGACAAATTCTTAGCCTTGGATTTTGGCATCGCGGAGTCGCTTCACTGCGGTTTCCGAACTCAGAGGTGAGTAGTACACCTCTTTGAAGGTGTACGACTTTGATTTCTCGCCCATGATCGGCAGAATTTCAATGTGCCAGTGGTAGTCGTCATCGAGAGTCTTCCAATAATCCAGGCTTTCCGAGCGGTGCAAACTATTCGGTGAAGTATGCAAAACCAGGTGAAACTCCTCAGTGACGGTGCGGATCCGTTGCAGTGTACGGCGCAAGATAGAACTCAGCTGCTCCAGTCCGCTAGACCTTGGCAGCACCGAGCGTTCGAAGGAAGACTCATGCGTGCGCGGCAGAATCCAGCTCTCGTAGGGCACCCGGGGCGCATAAGGACAGTGGGCGATGTAATCGCCGCGAATCTCCAGCACGCGCAGGTTCTGCCGCTCTTCCTGTCCAAGGATGTCGCAGAAAACGCAGCGCTCTTTGCTTTTGAAATAATCGCGGCCGGCGCGCAGCTCATAAAGGACGCGGCGCGGCACAAATGTGGTCGCCGTGAGCTGCGAGGTGGGATGCTCAAATTCCTGACCCGCGTCCCGGCCGTGGTTCTTGAAGATGCTGACGTACTTGAAGCGAGAATCCTTTTTCAGATCCTGAATACGCTGTGCGGCCAAGCGCAGGAATTGTCCAATCTCCGCATCACTGGCATTCCAAAGCTGACCATCATGATGGCGATTTTCGATCAGCACTTCGTGCGCGCCCACGGAACGCATGCGGTCGTATAAACCGTCACCGCGCCGCGCGGGTTCACCTTCAATGCGATACAAGGGCATGGGATGCACCACCGCACGGGCTGACCAAGGTACTCCGTCGATTTCCGCCGTTGACGAAACCACCTGCACAGGTTCCGGCGAATCCGGACAAAACTTGCAATACGGCTCGGCAGCCGGGCCCGCATCGGGAACATCATCGCCAGTGATCACCCAGGACCGGGTGATGGGGTCTTTGCGGAGCTCCATGGCACAAAGGAGAACACTGTCGTGGAACCCCAGTCAACTGTGATTTCTACCGCCGAAGCCGGCGGCCGGCTTTGCTATAATCCGCCCACGAACTCCCAGCAAATGAGCGAGCCTTCCACTCCGTTGATGCGGCAATATTCCGGTATCAAAAAGGAGCATCCGAACGCGCTACTTTTCTTTCGCCTGGGGGACTTTTATGAACTCTTTTTCGAGGACGCCGTCGTGGCGGCCCGCGAACTGCAGATCACGCTGACTTCGCGAAACAAAGAGAAGGGCGTGGCTGTCCCCATGTGCGGGGTGCCTTTTCACGCAGCCGAATCTTATATTGCCAAATTGATCAGGCGGGGATTTAAGGTGGCGATCTGCGATCAAGTGGAGGACCCTCGGCTAGCGAAAAAACTGGTGCGCCGGGCTGTCACACGTGTGGTCACGCCGGGCACTGCGGCAGATGCCGGCCTTGGCTCGGAAGATAACAATTTTCTGGCAGCATTGGCCCGCGTCGATGATCACGTGGGCTTTGCCGCTCTCGATCTTTCCACGGGAGAATTCCGTGCCACTGAATTTCAAGGTTCAGACGCGGCCCACCGCATCCAGGAAGAGCTTCAGCAACTGCATCCGAAGGAGTTGTTGTTCCCCTCGTCGGCTCCGTTGTTCGATCAGGTTGGCGCGGCTCCGCCGGCCCAAGGTGAAAGCAGGGTCACCGCAGCGCCGCCCTATGTGGCGGCAGGCTGCGCGGAAACTCCGCTGGACGACTGGGTTTTTGCCGCGGACCATTCCATTCCCCTCCTCGAAAACCATTTCGGAGTGCTCTCGCTCGAAGGCTTCGGATTGGCTGGCAAGCCGGCGGCAGCTTCAGCCGCGGGAGCAATCCTTTACTATGTCCGCTCCACTCAGCGCGGCACCCTTGATCACATCGACCGCATCGGGTTTTACGAGCGGCAGGATTGCCTGGTGCTGGACGCGGTCACCGTCCGCAACCTGGAACTTATAGAGCCGCTCTTTGCCGGCACGGATAGCGGCGTCACCTTGTTCCGTGCTCTAGATGCGACGGTAACGCCGATGGGGAAGCGGCTATTTCGGGCGTGGATGTTGCGGCCCTCGGTCGATAGCTCGCAGATCAATCAGCGCCTCGATTCTGTCGCCGTACAGGTCAAAGATACTCTCCCACGCGAGGAACTGCGGCGTGCGTTAGATGGCGTCCTCGATCTTGAGCGCCTGCTCAGTCGAGTGACGTTAGAGACTGCGAATCCCCGCGACGTGCTTGCGCTTGCTGCTTCGCTGGCAAAAATTCCGGCAGTTAGGGCTGCCCTGGGACACCTTCCGGCGGATCGCCTGGCCAGTTTGCATACTGCAATCGACGAGTTGGCGGACTTGCGGACGAAGATCGATAATACCGTCGTCCCGGAGCCACCGATTTCTCTGGGCGACGGTGGCGTTATTCAAGACGGCATAGATCGAGAACTGGACGAATTGCGCGATCTGAGCCGCAACAGCAAGCAATACCTGGCGCAGATTGAACAGCGCGAGCGTCAGCGGACGGCTATCAACTCTCTAAAAATCAAATTCAATTCAGTTTTTGGTTACTACCTCGAAATCTCCAAGCCAAATCTTCACCTGGTTCCGCCAGACTATGAACGCAAGCAGACACTGGTAAACGCTGAGCGCTTCACAACTCCGGAACTTAAGGAGTACGAATCGAAGATCCTCGACGCGCAGGAGAAAATTGTCGAGATTGAGCGCCGGCTCTTCGCCCAATTGCGTTCTGACATTGCCGGCGAGGCTCGACGCATTCGGCAAACCGCGTTGGCGTTGGCTGAGGTCGATGTCTTGGCCTCGTTTGCTCACGTGGCCGCATTGCGTAAGTATTGCCGACCGCGGTTTGACGATAGCGCCGACATCGAGATCGTTGGCGGTCGTCATCCGGTTATCGAGACTCAGGATTTAGCTGGCGTTGGCGACCGCTTTATTCCTAATGACCTCTTCCTGAACTCGACCACTCACGCGATCCTCTTGTTGACTGGTCCGAATATGGGCGGAAAATCCACATATCTGCGGCAGACCGCGCTGATCGTCATTCTCGCCCAGATGGGGTCATTTGTTCCCGCCAGTTCGGTTCGGCTCGGGATTGTGGATCGCGTATTCACTCGCATCGGAGCCAGTGACAATCTGGCGCGCGGCCGGTCCACTTTTATGGTCGAGATGACCGAGACCGCGGCCATCCTGCACACGGCCACGGCGCGTTCGCTGATTCTGCTCGATGAAGTTGGTCGAGGTACCGCGACCTATGATGGTCTGGCAATCGCCTGGGCCGCCGTCGAGTACCTGCACGCACGCACTCGCGCCAAAACGCTGTTCGCGACCCACTATTTTGAACTCACTGAGTTGGCGGAACACTTGTCCGGAGTTAAGAATTTCCACGTGTCAGTGAAAGAGAATCCCACTGGAATCGTGTTCCTCAAACGTGTGGAACCCGGTCCGGCTGACCGCAGCTACGGAATCGAGGTGGCTAAACTGGCCGGGCTGCCAAACGAGGTTATCGAACGTGCACGAGAAGTGCTCGCCGAACATGAGAATGCTGAACTGCGTTTGACCGATCAACTGGCGAGCGATGAACTACGCCCTGCTCCCACCGCACAGTTAACGATCTTTACCGCTTTGTCGCAGCCAGTGTTGGAGCGCCTCCGCCAGCTTGATCTAAATAGTATGACTCCGCTTGACGCCTTAAACCTGCTCGCTGAGCTCAAGAAACAGGTTGAGTAATCACACGCTGAAATGGCACCAAGCCGTAAATCCCGCGATTTGGAAGAACTGATTGGGCAACTCCTTATCATTGGCTTCGCTGGAACGGAGATGTCCGCCCCCTTACGCTCGCTGATCTCGCGCGTGCTGCCTGGCGGAGTCATTCTTTTCGCTCGTAACATTACGGCCGCTGACCAGACTTCTAAATTGCTCAAGGCGTGTCAGTCTCTCGTCGCCACTCCAATGTTTTTATGCGTTGACATGGAAGGCGGGCGCGTCGACCGCTTTCGCAACGCCATCGCTCCGGCGCCAGCCCCTGCTGATGTTTTTGCGACGAGAAACCGCAAGATTTTTCGGCAACACGGAAAGATAATTGGCGACTGCTGTCGAGCTCTTGGCTTCAATACCGATTTTGCGCCAACGCTCGACTTGGCATTCGAGGCGTCACGATCGGTTATGAGTTCGCGTGCGGTATCAGCCAATCCGAAGGAAGTCGCGCTCTTTGCGAGCGAATTTCTCAAAGGCCTACGCGACGCGGGCGTATTGGGCAGCGGCAAACATTTCCCGGGTCTCGGCGAGGGCAAACTCGATTCTCATGACGAACTGCCCATTATCGAGAAGCCCTGGAAGAAACTATGGGAGCAGGATCTGCTTCCGTATCGCTCGTTGCGGCGTGATCTTCCGTTCGTCATGGTGGGTCACGCCACCTACCCGGCGGTTACGCGCGACCGTATGCCCGCGTCACTCTCGCCAAAGTGGGTTTCGGAGATCCTTCGCAAGAAGATTGGCTATCGTGGAATTATCGTATCCGACGACTTGGAGATGGGCGGCGTGCAAGCGGCCATGGCTACCCCGGAAGCTGCGGTCGCGCACATCCGCGCCGGCGGCGACATGGCGCTCCTCTGTCACCAGCGGGACTTTGTGACTAGCGCTCACGAGCTTCTGGTCAAAGAGGCCGAACGAGACCGGAAGTTCGCCAAGCGAGTGGCAGAATCGGCAGTTAGAATTCTGGCGTGGAAAAAGAAATTTCCTGAATTGAGGCGCGCATCGCCCGTGCCGACAACTGAACGGTTGGAGCGCCTCTCCCGCCAGCTTTGGGAATTCGGAGAATCCGTTCGCTTGGCGGCGATTGCCCGGCAGGTGCGGGCATGATCGTTGCCGGGGTGATGAGTGGCACTTCGGCAGACGGCATTAACGTAGCGCTGGTCCGGTTTCCTCCTGAAGTCAAGCAAAGAGGGGCGTACAAGCAAGCGACAAAATTCCGTGTGCTCGGCCACAGCGAATATCCATATCCCGAGCAGGTGCGCGAAGCAATTCTCGCCAGCATGAACGCGCAGCGGGCCAGCGTGGCAGATCTGGCGCGTCTGAATTTCCTACTGGGCGAGTTGTACGCAGACGCGATTCTCGCTGCACAGCGCCGGTTTCGCGTCAGGGCCGATCTGATCGGCTGTCACGGGCAGACGCTCTATCACCAGGGAGATCCAGCACAGTATGTAAACCGTAACATTGCTGCGACCTGGCAGACCGGAGAGGCAGCAGTCATCGCGGCGCGCGTCGGGATACCCGTAGTGGCGGACTTCCGGCCGTCTGACATCGCTGTGGGTGGAAAGGGCGCGCCTCTTGTGCCCTATCTCGATTTCCTTCTTTACCGCAGTTCCGCCATAAGCCGAATCGTGCAAAACATTGGCGGCATTGCGAATCTCACGGCCATTCCGCCCGGAGCTGCGGTGCAACAGATCAGGGCATTTGATACTGGTCCCGGAAACATGGTCATCGATGCGCTCGCCCAAGATTTGTTCCATGAGGTCTGCGATCGTGACGGCATGATTGCTGCGTCCGGGGAGGTCCTGAAGAAAGTCGTCGACTTGGAACTTTCGGCTCCGTTTTTTCGACGTAAGCCTCCCAAAACTGCCGGACGAGAGGACTTTGGACGTGAGTTTGCGTCCCGCTTCCTGAAGCGCTGCGGCCGCGCGCGCAAAGAAGATGTAATGGCAACAGCTACGGCTTTGACGGCGCGGTCCATTGCCGATGCTATTCGCCGCTTCGTATTAAAGAAGAAGGGCGAATATCGGGAGTTCATTGTGTCCGGAGGAGGCACAAAGAACCCAACTCTTCTCGCCATGCTTGCGAATGAACTCGGTCCGCTGGGCTTGCAGATCCGTCTCACCGATGAATTCGGATTGCCCTCGGAAGCCAAAGAAGCGGTAGCCTTCGCGGTCCTCGCGCATGAGACATGGAACCGCCGGCCTTCAAATGTTCCGGCGGCGACCGGCGCCAAACGTCCTGCTATCCTCGGCAAGATCTCGTATGCGTAAAATCTTGCGTTTGGCTTTCATCTGGTTTGAAGAACTGATGTTCTGGAATGCTTTCGGCCCCAAGGCCACCGGGAAATCCGCTCGGGTTCGTGCGGCCCTCCTCTTGCTTGCAATTGCGCCCTGCGCCGTCCTGCTCGCCTGCTCAGCATCTCCCGACCCGAACACCTTGGTCATGATTATCGAAGCCAGCCCGACCAATCTCGACCCGCGGGTCGGCCTGGATGCATATTCCGAACGGATCGACAGCCTACTGTTCGATGATCTGCTCGATCGGGATCAGAATCTGAATGTGAGACCCGCGTTAGCGGAAAGCTGGGACATTCGCGATCCCCTTACCTATGTATTCCACCTTCATCACGGCGCCAAATTCCACGACGGTCGGCCACTCACCGCGCGGGACGTCAAATGGACATTCGATAGTTTGCTCGAGGGCAAAATTCGAAGCACGAAGTCAGCAGTCTACAAGCCGCACATCGATCACATTGAAGTTCTCGATGAGTACACCGTCGTCTTTCACCTCAAAGGACCGTTTTCAACTCTGCTCTGGAATATTTCTGACGGGGCTATCGGCATCGTCCCCTATGGCAGCGGCGACGAAATCTCTCGCAAACCGATTGGCTCCGGACCCTTCAGGTTCATCAGCGCTGAGTTGGATAAGGAAGTGGTCATCGAACGAAACCCGGATTATTGGGCACAGAAGGCCCGAGTGCAACGTGTCCGTTTCATGGTGGTTCCCGACACGACTACACGCGCTCTCGAATTGCGCAAGGGCAGCGCCGATATAGTCGAGAACGCCCTCACCTCCGACATGGTGCTCACGCTGTCAAAAGAACCCAAGCTCAAGGTTCTGCGCGGGCCCGGCACGGTGGTGAACTATCTTGCTTTCAATTTGCGCGACCGTATTCTGCGCGATGTTCGAGTCCGCCAGGCGATCGCCTATGCTGTTCACCGCCAGCCAATCATTCAATATTTATGGCGCGGCTTTGCCGAACCCGCATACAGCGTGCTTCCCATCCAGAGCTGGGCGTACAACCCGGACATTCCAAGATACGAATACGATCCCCAGCGGGCGCGGGAGATTCTCGACCAAGCAGGTTATCAAGCCGTGAACGGAGTTCGCTTTCACCTGGTTATGAAAACTTCGACGGAGGAGTCCACGCGTTTGTTCGCTGCGGCACTGCAGCAGCAGCTTGCAGATGTGGGCATCGCGCTCGACATCCGAACCTTCGAATTCGCCACGTTCTTCGCCGACGTCAGCAGCGGCGCATATCAGGTGTACTCCCTGCGGTGGATCGGCGGCAATGAAGATCCAGACATTTTCGAGTACGTGTTTCACTCATCCAAGTTTTCGCCGCACGGCGCCAACCGGGGCTATTACTCAAATCCGAGAGTTGATGCGCTCATCAATCAGGCTCGGTCGGAACTCGATCAGAATGTGCGAAAACAAATCTACTTCGAAGTCCAGCAGCTTCTCGCCGAGGACCTGCCGTACGTAAACCTCTGGTATTTGGATAATGTTTTGGTTCACAACAGGCGGGTCAAGAACCTTGCTCTTAACCCCGCGGGCAATTACGACTTTCTGAAAACCGCAGAACTCGCCCAATCTTCGCAGTAATTTGATCCAGGCAGCCGGGGCCGAAGCAGCCGATTTGCCCGTGTTACCATCGAAAGTCGGTTCCGGATAATCGTGCAAATCCTCTTCATCGGCGACATCTTTGGAAGGCCTGGCAGGACCATGGTCAAGGAACACCTGCACGAGCTCGTCGAAGCCCACCACATCGACCTGGTAATCGCGAACGGTGAAAATGCGGCAGCCGGCTTTGGCATCACTCCCGCGCTGGTGGAGGAGTTGTTTGAACTGGGCATCGAGGTCATAACTACTGGCAATCATGTCTGGGACAAGCGCGAGATTCTGGACTACTTCCGTATGGCGAACGGGAATCCGCACAGCCCGGCACAGCGCGTGCTTCGCCCCGCCAACTATCCGGCCGGCATGCCGGGACACGGCTTGTACCAAGGCAAGAAAAATGATGTGCCCTACGCGGTCATGAACCTGCAGGGTCGCGTCTTTATGACTCCGAATGACGATCCCTTCCGTGTCGCAGATCAGTTGCTGAAAGAGGTCACCGCAAAAGTGATTTTCGTGGACATTCACGCCGAGGCGACTTCGGAAAAGATATCGATGGGATGGTACCTGGACGGTCGGGTCACCGCCGTTGTGGGCACACACACTCACATCCCGACCGCTGACGAGCGCGTTCTCGCCAAGGGTACCGCGTACATCACTGATGTTGGAATGACGGGGCCATATGACAGCGTGATCGGAGTGAAAAAAGAACTTGTACTCGACCGCTTTCTGACTAACATGCCCGCGCGCTTCGAACCAGCCAGTGGCGACGTAAAACTCTGTGCGGTGGTGGTGAATTGCGACGAATCAACCGGCCGAGCGCGCTCCATCCAGCGCATCATGCTGCAATGAACACGAATCACGAGACCACGATTCCTGCGGCAAACAACAGTGACGGCTTTCGTTGGCAAGACGCCGACGCGTACTTGTTCGATATAGACGGTACTCTCCTCAACACACGTGACCTGATCCATTATCGGGCGTTGAACCGTGCCATGCGCGAGGTGTACGGCGTTAATACCACCATCGACGGTGTCGCCTATCATGGCAAAACTGATCTCGGCATTCTGCGCGCCGCCCTTGAGCGAGTAGGCGTCTCCAATCCCGAATTCCAGCAAAAGTTACCTCAAGCTCTGGATGTAGTCCGCGGTTTTGTGGACCGTTATTCGAGTGCCCTGGTTCCCGAGGTTTGCTCCGCGATCCCTGCCCTGCTTTCGCGCTTACGGAGTGACGGCAAACTCCTGGGGGTCGCCTCGGGAAATCTTGAATCGGTTGGATGGCACAAGGTGCAGGCTGCCGGCTTGCGGGAATTCTTCACTTTTGGCTACTTCAGCGATCATTGCGAAAGGCGGGAGGAAATCTTCGAGAACGCGGCTGCCGAAGCTCGTCACCGCTTACATGCGAATGCTGCCGTTTGCTTCATCGGCGACACCCCCTCGGATATTCGCGCGGCCAGGCACGCCAAGGCCCGGATCATTGCCGTCGCCACGGGTGTGTACAAAGTCGACGACCTGGTAGCTCTGGGACCCGATGCTTGTATCTCGTCTTGCGCCGATCTGCTACACCTTTAGAGGTGAGGCACAACAGCCGCAACGGTTCTTATTGAGAACCAGCAACTTGAGAGTTGCTCGTTCACAGGCTCTCGTAGGTTTGGGCCTGCAACGCAACCTCATGGCACCACGATCTGCAGCCCGCCATCACTGATTCCGATATTGCCCTGGAACGGTTCGTCGACAGAGAAAGTCAAAATATATGCAGAGCCATATGCCGGTTTACCCATATAGAGGCCGCGCACTTGGCCTGTGAGCAGGTAATAACCCATCGGCTTATTGTCGACAAAGAAGCCGTTCAATCTCCACCGGATTGGGCTCACAAAGGTGCCCCGGAACATGATGCCCGCGGGCAATCCGCCCGAGCCGTTCGTCTTAATCACAAACGAGCCGCCGCCTGCGAGCACTCCGCCCTTCTGCAAATCGCCCGCGTGTAAGGCTCCGGTTCGGACGAACACCTGGCCCAGATCGCTGCCCGTGATAGTGTCGCCGCCATTGAAGCCAGTGACATCGCTAAGGAACGATCCGTTCCCTGGGCTGAACAGCGTATACGTCGGCCCGCCGGCTGACTGCAACTCTCCGCCGACAAATTCAAAAGTGAGAGTTTGGCTTTGTCCCCATGCCAAACTGGAAACTGCGAACGCGAATAATGCCAAGCTCCAAGTTCTCTTCTTCGACGTCAATTTCGGCCTCCTGTGAAGGTCGGACATGCTTGCTTCGCCATGGGAACTCGGGGATGCGAGGGAGGTCGCGCCTTGGGTCAACTACTTACCTAGCACTTGCGAAGCCAACTATTCATGGCTCGAAAGTCTTGGAAACTCAGCAGCTTGGCACCGGCTCGAACGAGGGTTCAGGAATGATGTGCAACATGATGCACATGCCGCCCGGTGGGAGAGGATTTTGTTGCAGGTAACGATTACCTGTGTGAGGGAGCCAGTTGTGAAGAAGTACTCGTGGGTCGCTTTACCGTACTAGCCATTCGGTGAGCTGATGCAATTGCACCAGGACCGCGCTATAAGTGGTAATGAGTCCGGCAAGCACGGCAATAATTAGCGGGATCGAAAACCTCGCACGAGAGTTTCCGACGTTGTTCTTGTGAATCTCTTCCCAGGAAAACAACCGCTCCACCCTGGCCTGCACCGAGATGACGGAACTGTCGAGCAGGCCGCTCGTGATCAGGGGCTGCGCCTGCCTGGGAGCCAATCGCGACAGCTTAATCAGGGCCGAAGCTAGGTCGAGCGCGTCGCTTGCATTCGAAACTGCCGCATCATCGGCCGAAATTTCCACTGCATCCGCCCACGCGCGCTCAAGATTCGCCATTCCAGGGAAAGGCGAGAAGCGCAATATCAATTTCTTCAGATTGTCATGGCGGCGAACATGGGCCATTTCATGCCGGAGAGCGGTCTGCAATTCCCTGTCGTTCAAGACTCCCAAGGCGGTGTTCGAAACCAGAACCTTGGCTTTGCAAACACCGGCAACAGACAACAGCGGGGCAGCCTCTTCAGTCTGAAATACCGGCACCGGCGCGGCAATCGGCACAGCCTTCGCTCCTCGCAACCATTGCGCCAGCGCTCGCGAAGCTTTGGCTTGCGCGCGAGCGGCCCGGAAAGTCCCCAACATAATCAAAAGCAGGCAGCAGAAACCGAAAGTTAAGGGAGCCGCTCCTACTTCTTCATCCACGGACCGTGGTTCCAGGATCAAGAATGACGGCACGGTGAACGCAAACGTAAGTGCCAGGGAAATCACCAAGGGAAACGCGCGCAACGCAAACAAGCCATCCGCGGAGCATGCTGCCACGCTGTTTCTCCCGGCTCTGCGCCATAATTCCCACCCGCACAATATTGCGAAAGAAAGCCCGCTATATACGAGGAAAAACACCGAAAGCGAGACCGCAATACCGCGCGCCGCAAACATTAATCTGTCTCCTGATTGCGCAGTTGCGAACGTTTTTGTTCCACCAGCCGTTGTAGGTCATCCAGCAATTCGGCATCGTGACGCGAAATTGCTTCTACCAGGTAGGAAAGCGGCAGAGTAGACGATTGTTGTGACGTCAGCAGGTCACGAATGCCTTCCACCGCCGCCGTCCTTTGCAGTTCTTCTCGGCTTTGCAATGGCACATATCGGAAGGCACGCCCTTCGGGCACGCGGCTGAGAAGCCCTTTTTTATACAGCCGGTCGAGGGTCGTCATAATCGTTGTATACGCAAGCTGGATTGTCCCCGCATCGACTAACTCGCGCACAGTGGCGCTTCCCCGGGCCCATAACGATTCGAGCAGTTGCTGCTCGAGCGGCCCCAGGCTTGGCCCGGAAGCAAAACCGAAAATTCTAAAAACTTTGTTCATTGTGGATCCTAGAGAATCGTGGTTCATCGAGTTTAGACACTGTCTGTGCAACGACGCAAGCGAAGAGTAGTGTCAAAACACTACGTGCGCACTGTGCAAAAGCTTGCAATGCAGCCGGCACAACCCGGGTGCTATTCCGTAGGTGCCAGGAAGTGAATCGTCACACGAGTCTGGACCGGCACAGCGCGATTGCCCAGCATGTACGGTTCATATCTCCACTGTTGCACTGCACTCATCGCCGCACCGGCGAGGTCTGGATCTCCCTGCAGCAAGCCTAACCTCTCGACACTTCCCTGCGCACTAATGATAAGCCCGAGAACCACGTCGCCTTGAGTTCCCCGGGACCGCGCGCCTGCGGGATATATCGGGGTGACACGATGGATCAATCGTTGCTCCGCGGCTTCCTCACTTAGCTGCAGCACCTCGTTTCCTCCTGCAGAAGCAACGGAAGTCGCCATTGCAGTATCTGCAGCCGTTGCCGGCCCTGAACCGCGGGGGCCGGCCGCGGAATCCTGCAAGCGATAGATGACCTTGCCATTCTGATAAAGGATTAGAGCGCCAGCGGGAACCTCTGTGACTTTTGTGACCTGGGGTCTGCTGCGCGTGCTTATGCCGCCCGGCGGCGCAGTCTCTGGTGAATGGCTGTTGGCTGCGGTTTTCGGGTTTTCATTCCCCATTTCGCTCTGTGCTACAGCCGCTGTGCGTGCGGATCCTGCAGCCGTCTTCAGCACTGCTCGCTGCCAGCCCACTCGCCAGCCGATAAGAACACCCAAGAGCAGGGCGGCAAACACCACCAGCACGCCTAGCACCGCAGTCACGGTATCGTCACTTGGGGATTGCGGCATTATCGCCGGAGTCGCGACTCCAAGGCCATCGGGGGCGGCCGCAATCATGTCTGCGCCCTCATCGCGAGTTTTCGCGGTAGCCGAGTTTATGGTCCGCAACTTCGACCTATGCGCCTCCAGAGCTTGCGCCACCCGGGAACTGAAGCCAACGAGCATGGCAACGTCAGTCTCGCAAAAAGCTCGAGGCTGCTCAGAAAAGACTTCGAAGATTCCCTCCAACGTGCCGCCTCTCATAACGGGTACAACGATCGCCGATCGCACTCCCAGATGTCGGCAGGCGAGCGCATCCACGCGCGGGTCGTCGTCGGTATCAACACACTGCTGCGGCTGCTTCGTTTGGATACACGCGCCGGTAATTCCCGATTGACTTTCAAGTGGGATGCCGAGATCGGGAGCATTAGGTCCGGTCGCCGCGCGGCAAATCATCTCGTCGCTGCGCCACAATGCGATGGCGGCGCCGGTCGCTCTCGTTTCCAGTCGCGCGTTTTCCGCGATGTCATGCAATACCACGTCCAAAGCCACATCGCACGAGACCGCGGCCGCTCCTTGCTGCGCCAGGGTGTCGGTAAGGAATGTTAGATCATGCAGGATGGGGTCTTCGTCGGTTTGGCCAACACTCGAGCGGAGAGGTTCCATTTGCAAGAGCGGTTCCCGGGCCGTGAACCGATGTTATGTCGTGCCTACCATCCGTCTTGTGGCGCGCTGAGGAAGAAGGCCCGAGTACTCATTCTGAGCGGAGTTTCACCCCAATTCGGCATGGTGTCAACAGCAAACGTACGCATGCTCCGATTCGCGGCGTTCGTTCGTGTTTTTTGCGATATCTATGCAACTCCGTGCACACGGCAATCCAGATCGCTCTCGGCCAGTGCTGTAAACTACCCGAACTCATGACCACCGAGTCCGCAACCACGATGGACAGCTTGAGCACGCGCGATCGCTGGCACGCCGTTAGCGCTAGCTTTCTCGGCTGGACTCTGGACGCCTTTGATTTCTTTGTCCTGGTATTTCTAGTTGACACTCTGGCGGCGCAGTTTCATGTCTCGACTGCCAAGATCATCTGGACTACGACGGCTACATTGGCCATGCGGCCCGTGGGGGCAATCTTATTTGGCATTCTGGCCGACCGCTACGGACGACGCAAGCCGCTGATGGCTAATGTCGTCTTCTTTTCTATCGTGGAACTGCTTTGCGGCTTTGCCCCCAACTACACCGCCTTCCTTGTCCTACGCACCATTTATGGCATTGGCATGGGCGGCGAGTGGGGTGTAGGCGCTTCCCTCGCCATGGAAAGCGCGCCACCACGCTGGCGAGGAATACTGTCTGGAATTGTGCAGAGCGGATATTCAATTGGTTACCTGCTGGCTGCAGTCGCGGCGCGTTTCGTGCTGCCTAACCTGGGATGGCGCGCCATGTTCTGGGTCGGGGGCGCACCGGCGTTGCTGGCGTTCTATATAAGGTCAAAGGTGAAAGAATCTGAAGCCTGGCAACAGCATCGCGCTCCTTCGGTCAAGGCGATCCTGAAAACCGCCACTGGGGACTGGAAGATTTTTTCTTATCTCGTCCTGTTGATGACATTATTCATGTTCCTCTCGCACGGAACCCAGGACCTTTATCCTCATTTTCTCAGGACTGTGCACAATTTATCGAACGCTACTGTTTCCTATATCGCGATCCTGTACAACATCGGCGCGGTGCTTGGCGCGATTGTCTTTGGGCATTTTTCCGAGCCTTTAGGCCGACGCCGCAGCATCATCGCTGCGTTGATTTTGTCTCTGATCGTGATTGCGCCTTGGGCGTTCGGCACTTCCCTGGCCATCCTGATTTCCGGAGCTTTCCTGATGCAGGTGGGAGTACAAGGAGCATGGGGAATCATTCCCGCGCATCTCAACGAACTCTCCCCCGATGCGGTGCGCGGACTTATGCCGGGATTCGCCTATCAACTGGGAATTCTATTTGCCGCCCCGACCAATAACATCGAATACGCCCTGCGTGACCACTTTGGTTATGCTTGGGCGCTGGCCGGCTTTGAGATCGCAACCATCCTGCTCCTGGCTGTAGTGGTCGCACTCGGCTCGGAGCGCAAGGGCAAGGAATTCCTGCGCCACTCGCAAGTTGCGCAGGCTTCGCCATGATGATCGGCTGGGATGGCGGCGGGAGATCCGCTTCAGATCGCGTGCTTTTCTAAGGGTGGGGCCGGAGTGTCCATGGCGACCGGTTCCTTGCCGATGCTGGTCTTCGACTCTAGAATCACCGCTGCCGTGAGCAGAATTCCAATCGCCCCGAACACTGCCAGTCCCAGTAGAGCGAGCATGAGAATAGGCATGTGCTCACCTCCCGCACCATCGATTCTCCAGGATGCTGGCACAACCTTCGGTGAGTTCGATCACGGCTCACTGTGATAAGGGTGTGCGGCTACGCCCAGGGCTCGAGTGCCTGCTGGCTGTGCAATAAAGAAATGAGTTGCTGGACTTGACCGCGTTCCGCGTCGTTCCGTGGACTGAACTTCACGCCCATACCGAATCCGGGATGCACCGACTGTACGACCCCCTCTGTACTGATCTTCAGATCACGGGTGCGCACTACGATCTCCACCCGGGTTTCCGCAGAAAACGGCGTCGGCATTTCCACGTAACAGCCGCCAATGCTGATGTCGCTAAGTTGACAGCGGTGAGGCACCACTGTGCCGCTGCGGTAGACTTCCGCACCCAGTAAGCACGCGTGGCGCGATTGCCCTCGGCGATTCCCGGGTAGCGGTCGGAATCGGGCCAAGCCGGCATCTGCAGCACTGGACGCTTCTACCGTTTCGCTTTGATTATATTTTGCCGCCGGCGTGAAAGCAGGAGCTGGCATCTCAGCTTGCCTGAATTCATTGTTCCGCAGCCACTGCTTTAATTGCCGCGCTGAAGCTTGCGGCACATGCGCAAATCGCACTCCCAGACGCCCGCTTTTGTCCTGCCATGCTACGTCACCTGCTAACCGAATCACGTCGCTATGGCCGGGCAAAGTGAACTGGAAATAAAGCCTGTTTCCCGCGGGTAACTGGTGCTCGCACTGCACTCCGCTTCCCGTTTCGCTGAGGTCCACCAAAGTGGCCCGAACATCCTCTACGTTTGCATAGCTCAAGCCCACGCTGGCGTTTACGGGAAGCCGGCCTGAGCGCCGCCGCTCCCTTCGCATCAATCCTCGCGCGGCTTGCAGGCTGGTACGTGCGCGCTCCATCGAGATCGGTTTGTAGAGCACGAAACTCGCGCCCGCCGCGAACACTTCCCTGACAAACTCCTGCTGGGTAACCAGCGCGACCATCAGCGCCTCTCCATTGAGAGGGGATCCTCGGGCTTTTTTCAGCATCTGGAGCCCGACCGGCAGATTTTCGCAATCCACGATAACGGCTTCGAAGCGATCTTTAGAGAAACGCGCGGGACCGAGCGCGCTCTCCGGGCAGGACTCTACGTGAATGTCGAGTTCCTCGAGCACTCGACGCAGCACATCAACCGCGTCCGGGTCTGGGCACAACAGGAGGGACTTAAGCAGCATTGGTTGAAAATGTAGATTCTGGCAGTGTCCCGAACAAGGTTACTCGGGTAACCCGATTACCAACCTGGGACGGCAGATGCTCTTTGAATTCGCCATTACATCGCGCCACAGTCGGTCGGAACGGCCTAACCGTTGCGAAAATTTGTCAATCGCACCCCATTGTGTAGCACTTTGCACGCCAAATCATGCGAGGGGTTCGCCGAAGCTCCACGTTTTGGCATCACTGGTCACCTGTCGACTGATTACGTTACATCCGTCCCCGTCACTTACGGTACCGCCGTGCTTTGACTCGATGGGAGGTGCTCCCTACGATGTCTCCAGATGGGCCGCGCCACGCTTGACTTTCAGCGGTTCGACCTCCTCTTAACTGCGCTTTACGACTTTCCCGCACTTGAGGGATGGCGTGGCAAGAAACATTTGTTGGAGGAGCTGCATGGCTTTCGACCAACCCGTTAACGGCTACCGATCGCGCCGTGCTAAGGCTAGAGCGTTGCGCCAAAGCTCCGGTGGCTGGACTCTGATCGAAATGGCCGCCGTGATCCTCATCACTTTTATCGTGATGTGCTTCTCCGTGATCAGTTTCAGACCGGCATGGCAAAACGCACAGGTCAATCAGGCGTACAACCAGACTTTGGAATTGATGCGGCGCACCCGGCAACTGGCTATCGATCAGCGGAAGGAATACTTCCTGACCTTTGTCGCACCCAACCAGATTCAGATGTGGCGGCAGGATGGTGGCAACCCGCTTCCGCCACCCGTGTTCATTGAGACCTTTACGCTGCTGAACAACATGCAGTTCACCATTGTTCCCGGTGTTCCTACTGGAGCCAATGTTACGCCTGACAATTTCGGCATCGGTGCCTTCGCCATTGATTTCGATCTCGGCATCGGCGGCGGCGGACAGACATCGGTGTATTTCATGCCGGACGGCAGCGCCCAGGATCGGCTCGGAAACATGAATAACGGAATCGTGTACATCGCGCGTCCGGCCGATATTTACAGCTCACGCGCGATCACTATTTTTGGTATCAGCGCCCGCACCCGCGGATGGCGCTTAGTTAAGGATCAGACTGCGGGGACGAATGTGTGGACCCAAATATGATGACGACGAAACGATTCGCCAGGACTCGATCTGCCCGCCACCGGGAACGCGGCTTCAGTCTCATCGAAGTCATGATTGCCGCCGCCATCCTGGTCATCGGACTGGTTTCCATGCTGGCAGTCTTTGGGGTGTGCGTGGCCGCAACCCAGGATGCTCAAGCCGACATGATCGCTAAACAAGAGGCGACAGCGGCTATCGAAAGCATCTTTACCGCGCGCAATACCGCGCAGATCAATTTTAATCCGCAGATCAACAATGTATCCAACGCCGGAATCTTTCTCGATGGGCCTCAGCAGTTGCTCTCCCCGGGTCCAGATGGGCTGGTGGGAACGGCTGACGATACTCCGGACCCCAATGCCGCTTGCCCCGGACCCGCGAAATGCCTAGTCATGCCAGGTCCTGACGGGATCGCGGGCACGGCCGACGATGTGGTCCTCCCTCTTAACAATTTCAGTCGCACGATTCTGATTCAGCCCGTGGCCCTGCCCGGTAATCAGGGCAACAACCCGAACCTCAAGCAGATTACGGTGACGGTGAGCTATCGGACCCTGAATCTCCGGAACGTTAACAAGAATTACGTGATGTCCGCTTTCATTTCCTCGTACCGCTAAAGCAAAGGTGACTATGGCAACAGCACATGAGCAGCGAGGCCGCGGTTTTACATTGCTCGAGTTGATGATCTCCATGGCGTTGGGTTTGGTCATCCTCGCCGCCGCCACCCAAATGTTTACCAAGGCCATGAGTGCGACCTGGACGGTCACCCAGCGTGCGGGCATGCAGCAGGATGGGCGCGCCGCGATCGGCCTCATCGCCAAAGATATCAGTCTCGCCGGTGCCGGTATGCCCACCGGTGGCGTGCAACTTCCCACCGGTACTGGCCTGAGCCCGATTTACGGTTGTGATCAGACCAAGTGCTACATCGGAGGAGTGAACGGAACCGGTGTCGCCTACCCGCAGCAACACCTTTATGGCGTTGTCCCCGGATATCAGATGGGACGGCCCATGACCAACGGCGGTGCGGCAACCGATACCATCACCGTCGTCTATACCGACATTACCTATTCGCTGAACCTGTATACCGTTACCAACATCTCGGCGAGCGGGAATTCCATCACTGTGACTCCGCCGAACCCGCAACCTAATCCGCCGGTGCCGCCCATCACCGACCAGGTGCACGGTGTAAAAGTCGGCGACTTGATCCTCATCACCAACACCGCGGGCAACGCCATCGGTGAAGTCACAGGCATTGTGGGCACAACCGTCATCAATTTTGCCGATCGCGACCCGCTGAATATAAATCAGAGCCTGGCCAGCGCGGGGAATATCAAGGCCATCGCTGGCGCATGCAATCCGGTCTGCAATGGCACCACAGCCACTCGCATTCAGGTGGTCACTTATTATCTGGACCTGCCGCCTGGACCGGACGGCATCCGCTATACAGCCGATGACTGGGCTCCGCGTCTCATGCGCCAGGTAAACGGTCAAACGCCGGTGCCGGTCGCGGAGAACATTAATAACCTGCAATTCACTTACGACATTTTTGACGTTGGCACCGCCATCGCCAATCTCCCGGACGCTGGCTATTCGCAGGGCAAGTCCCTCAACGAAATTCGCAAGGTGAACGTACTGAGCCTCACCGCGCGCAGTGCCATGCACGGCAGCGGCGGCTATCAGGGATTGGATCTGGCAACTTCCATCAGCGTTCGCGATATGAGCTTTAAAGATCGATATCAATGAAGCGCGTCGAGTTCAGGAGAAACGGCTTATGAGTACAACCAATGTTCGGGACCGGGGTTTCATCCTCATCGCAGTTCTGCTGTTGATGATGCTGATGTCGGGTATTGCCCTGTCCATGATGTACATGGTCAATACCGAAGGCAAAGTCGGCAGCGGCGATTTGGAAAACAACCTGGCCTACCACGCTTCGGAAGGCGGCATGGAGAATCTCACCGCCGCTCTCGGCAACCTGTACAGCCAGGTGCAGTCTCCGACTGTCGCCCAGGTGCAGGCCTTGGGCAACACGCCTCCGACCATACCCGGCATCCAATTCCTGGACTACTCGATTAACGTGCCCCTCAACGCCCAGGGTAATCCCAACACTACGTGGGACACAGTCCACTCGGGGCCGAACTCCGGACTCATCGCGTTGATCACACCCATGAACCTCTCAGTCACGGCGCAGCGCCCGCTGGGAGACCAGGTGCACATGTACCGCACCGTAGAAGTAGCGCAGATTCCTGTGTTCCAGTTTGGTGTGTTCTCCGACATGGATCTCAGCTACTTCCCGGGACCAAACTTTAACTTCGCCGGTCGCGTGCACACGAATGGCAACCTCTTCCTGGCTTCGGGATCGGCTCTGGGCTTCACCGACAAGGTCACAGTCGTTGGAGAAGTCGTACGTGCTCAGCTTTCTAATGGCTGGCCGACTTCGACCAACTACACCGGAGATGTGTTAATCCCCGATACCGCCAATGGCTGCACTCCGCCTCCGGCGAACCCGACTGCCTCCGGGACCTGCATTGATCTCGGACTGAACCAGGGTAGCGTGATCGGCGGCCCGAACAGTTCGCAGAATACCCAATGGAGCAGCATCTCCATGGGTACCTACAACAGCTACATCACCAACCACACCACCGGTGCGACGCCTTTGAGCCTGCCGTTCGTGGGTGGCGGCGCCACACCCGTACAGATCATCCGCCGTCCGCCCCCAGGCGAGATGGCAAGCTCTCTGGTTGGCACTTCGCGTCTTTATAACCAGGCCGAAATTCGCATTCAGATCAGCGACACGCCACAGGAGAACCATCCGGACGGCTCGCCCGTCGATGCAAACGACGTGGAACTGGTCAGCAAGATGCCCGCGGCCCTAACTGCCGTGGTAAACCTCGGCGGCGCCAGCACCGCACAGAATGGCATTAACGTATCAGGCGTTGGCACCGCTTACTTCGGGGAAGCCAACATGACCACTGGCGGTACCTGCACCGGTACTGTCACAGGTTGCGAACCGAACTATTTGTCGGGTGGGAAGTACTACATTGATCTCGTCCCACCTCCATTTTTCCATGGAGTCGCGACCCCGGGCTATGCTTATCCCGCAACCTACCCTGCGACGACGCAGGCCAAAGTGACTTGCTGTACCAATATTGGGCCCGCGGAATGGCCCATCGTGGATGGGTTCTTGCGTGTCGACATCAAGAAGAGCGACGGCACGTATTTGCCCGTAACTAACGAATGGTTGCAGCTTGGCTTCGGCCGCGGCTTGACCCCACCCAGCGCCGGACAGCCGAACACGGCTCATCCCAACGCCATCCTTATTTTCCAAATGCTGGCGGATCGCGACGGCAACGGGGGTTTCACCGCGGCGGCTCATGAGAGCGCAGCCGCAGGCGGAGCGGGATCGCAGTACAACTGGTTCCCCATCAACTTCTACGACCCGCGAGAAGGCGAGTCTCGCGACGTCGCGCAGACCAACAATACCTGCACTCCTAACGGCATCATGAATGCCGTGGAGTTGGATTTGGGCAACCTCACCAAGTGGCTGGCGGGAAACATTGGTACGAATGGCAATAAGGCCGACTTTGTCTCGCAAACCGGCTACGTGCTCTACTACTCCGATCGCCGCGGCATGCTGCTCGATCCGAATACCAACCCGGTCATCAAGACTGGCGAGTACGGGTTCGAAGACGTGGTGAATTCTGCGTCGGCAACTGGCGTTCCCGACGGACAATTGGAGCCGGCTAACCCGAGTACGACGCAATCTCCGGAAGACGTCGACCAGAACGGAAAATTAGACAACTGGGGTGGCGTGAATGTGGGCGACGCATTCGGCCCGGTCTATCAAGCCGATACCCGAACAGCGGTCCCCAACCCCTTCGGTCACCGCATGGCCTGCACCACAACCGGCCGCAAAAATGCCGTCACCGGCGCGCGCCACGTGCTCATGCTAGTCGATGGCGGCAAGAGCGGCAGCGCTCTGAATCTGCCACGGCCCTTTATCGGCGGCACGCAATACGGTGGATTCACCGTGGGATCGGAAAATCCCGTCTACGTTCTTGGCGACTACAACGCCAGCGCCGCCGACGGCACATTTGCCGATCCACACACTGCAGCCGCCATCATTGCGGATTCCGTAACCCTGCTGTCGAACTCCTGGACAGCGTACAACAGCTTGGCCAACTCAACGGCCCTGAGCTCCCGTCCCGGAAACACAACCTGGTACCGGGTAGCCATCGCCGCGGGCAAGAACATTTCGTTCCCGCGTCCGACCGGGTGGTCGTCGTCACAGGACTTCGGCACCGACGGCGGAATGCACAACTTCCTGCGCTATATCGAGAGCTGGAGTGGCACACTCCACTACGAGGGCTCTCTGGTAAGCCTTTACTATTCGCAGTACCACACCAGCGTGTTCAAGTGCTGCACCCTGGTGTACAGTCCGCCGACGCGTGCTTACGCCTTCGACACACTGTTCTTGACACCGTCGAACCTGCCTCCAGGTACGCCGATGTTCAAAGATGTGGATAACGTGAGCTACCGTCAGGACTTCACACCGTACTAGAACTGTTCACCAACTTACCCAGCAGCCCCGATCGCGACGAGCGGTCGGGGCTTTTGTTCCGCAACTGTGATAGATCCGCATCGAGGCTGCCGGAATGCCGACACATCGGCACGCGTTCTAGTTGTCAGCCGCGGACCATTCTGTCCCGCGAACCCAGCTCGAATTCCGCGTGCTGTGACACCGGTCGCGCACTTCCGCGAAAACCCGGTACATACTGGCCGCAGAGGAACTATTCTTATGTTTAGTCAGACAAAAATTATCCACCTGATTGCCTGCCCGCGTTGGGAAACCTTCCTGAGTGCGCTCAGCAACCATTCGATCTATCGATCGCCACACCGCTTCTGGAACCGTCCATGCCAGGACTGCGGCAACACCTTGGCGGTAAGCGCCGAGGTCTTGCAGGAGGTTCAGGCCGACCCCAACATCCGCCTGGTATGCGAAGACTGCACCACGCTCGGCGGCAGCCCACAGACACAATGACGCAACCGATAGCCCTCGTGCACGCGCGGGCTATCGCCTCCGCCAGGGCAACTCTACATTGAGGCGAACCGGATAAGGGAATCAGCTTGGAAATCGAGCAAGTCGATCCGCTTGCCTGCTAGCGTTCGCTGCTGAGCAAGGAACCCTACCCAGTGCTGGTTGAGTCCCGGGGTGGCGGCCTTCTGCTACTGATCGACGAACATCATCTGGGAGCTGCTGGTCGGGCGCCCTCTACTTAAGCCCAAAAACACAGCGGGCGCGTACCGTATTAGATGTGGGGTGAGGATGGCAACGGCACGCGCCCTATTAAGTTGTCTTCATCTTACTCCGCCGGCCCGCCATGTCAAGCAAAATCGTTTTTTCTCTGCTACTTAGCAGGAATCCGGAGATCACATTCACGGGGAATCGGCAAGTGCAACCGTCACCTACCTTTGTGACTCGCGCACCGAGCGTCGAGGGGTAATTTCGCGGGGGCGCGTGGCTTGAGTTGACCCGCGCTAAGTCCCTGCCCTGACCTGGCCGCGCCCAAAGACCTGGTACTTAGTCGAGGTCAGTTCCGCCAAGGCAAAGGGACCACGGCAATGAAGCTTTTGGGTGCTGATGCCCATTTCCGCGCCAAAGCCAAATTCCGCTCCATCGGAAAATCGCGTCGAGGCATTCCAGTACACCGCTGCGGAATCCACGTAGCGCATAAACTTTTGAGCATTCTGCTCGTCGCGCGTGAGGATGGAGTCGGAGTGCTTTGTGGAATGGCGGTTGATATGAGCGATGGCCTCATCCACGCCCGAGACCACGCGAATGGCCATGCACAGCCGGAGGTATTCTTCGAACCAGTCTTGAGGCTCAGCTGGCGCAATGGGCAGGCCGCCGGAAAGCTGGCGCGAGTGCTCGTCCCCGCGCAGTTCAACCCCGTGCCCGATCAGCAATTTTGCAATTCTCGGAAGGTAGAGGCTTGCGATGCTTTCGTGAATCAGCAATTTCTCCGCCGCGTTACAGACTGACGGCCGCTGCGTCTTGGCGTTGATCACGATTGTGTCGGCCATGTCAAGATCAGCCGATGCGTCCACGAAGATATGACAGTTCCCTGCACCAGTCTCGATGACCGGCACGGTCGCATTCTGTGCGACAAACGAAATCAGGTCCGCGCCGCCGCGCGGAATGATGACGTCCACCAGGCCGCGCGCCTTGATCAATTCGTGAACTGAGTCGCGTGTGCTGGAATCGAGAAGTTCGATAGCGCCCTGAGGAAGTCCGGACACGGCACTTAAAATCTCGACCAGGCAGTCATTGCTGTGAGCCGCTTCTTTGCCGCCCCGAAGGACAATCGCGTTTCCTGCCTTGAGAGCAAGCGCGACAGTATCCACGGTCACATTGGGACGCGATTCATAAATAATGCCTACCACGCCCAGGGGTACGCGAATTTTTCGTATGCGTAGACCGTTCGGGCGGGTCCATTCGCTCAACACTTCATAGGTCGGATCAGCCAGTTTCGCCACGTCGCGCACTCCTCGCGCAATCCCAGCGATGCGCTCGGGGCTCAGCAGCAAGCGATCCCGCATGGCGCCTTGCAGACCGCAGGATTCGAGATCGACCCGGTTGGCGCAGAGGATACGGCTCGCATTGGCCTCAAGCATTTCCGCCATCCGCAGCAGAATCGCATTTTTTGCCTCGGTAGAGAGCTGCGCCATGCGTGATGAAGCGTCGCGGGCGCGCAGCAACTTATCGTGAGTAGATAGCCCCGGCCTCACCGATGTAGCCATTTCAGTAGGTCTCTTGTGGAGGAAAGTAGGTGCCGATTTTGCGTTCCAGAGCTGCCTGAATGGCGCGCGGATGGCGGCCATTCACGATCGCAACGCTCACGCCGGCTTCACTGGCAACCTTCGCGGCGCGAAGCTTTGAACGCATGCCGCCGGTGCCCAGTTCTCCTTTGCCATTGCACAGCCGTTCCATGGCCGGCGTAAGTTTCTTGATAGTGCGGATGATTTTTGGACGCTTGCTGCCGTTCTTTGCGTAAAAGCCATCGACGTCGGTGAGCAGGAGTAGCCAGTCGGCTTCAACCGCGGTAGCTACAAGCGCGCTGAGTTCATCGTTGTCGCCAAATGCGCCGACCAGCTCGCGTACCGAAACACTGTCGTTTTCGTTAATGATCGGGACCACGCCCAGCTTGAGCAGTTCTCCCAGCGCATTCTGCAGGTTCTTGTAGCGCACTGGAGAAGTAAAATCGTCGCTAGAAAGCAGCAATTGAGCGACGACTTTTTTACCAAAAAACAATTGCTCGTAAGTGTGCATCAGGAGGCTTTGTCCAACGGCCGCACAAGCCTGCATGAGGGGAACATTGCTGGGTCGTCGCGCCAACGAAAGGTTCGACATGCCGGAGCCGATCGCGCCCGAGCTGACGATGAGGAACTCGTGATGCGAAAGATCCAACTGGTCAATCAACGCGCGTAGTTGCCCGGTGTCGATTCGTCCTCCCGGCGCAACCAGGCTGGTGCCGATTTTGACGACGACTCGCATGAGAGTGTCAGTTTAGCAAGTGATCAGCCACGTTGCGCATGGGATTTCTCGCTCAGGCAGTTATTTACCTGCACACCCGTGGTTTCGACTGCGGACAAAGTGAAAAATATTTCCGCGCGTGCGTAAAGAAATGCAACACACGGTGCTCTGTCCGATCTTGTGAAAAAATGGAAGCATGGATCCCACCCTCCGCTTCTCTTCGCGAGTCGAGGATTACGTGCGTTATCGACCGGGATACCCGCCCGAAGTCATGCGACTGCTCGAGACTGAGTGCAACCTCACGCCGCAAGCGTTGGTCGCGGATGTGGCCTCGGGGACGGGCTTGTGGACACGGCATCTGCTCGAGAATGGAAATCGCGTTTTCGCGGTCGAGCCCAATGCGGAAATGCGCGAAGCGGGTCAACGATTGCTGGCGTCGTTTCCTAAACTGGTAAGCGTTGCCGGGCGGGCAGAAGCCACGACGTTGCCGGATCGCAGCGTCGATTTTGTCACAGCGGCCCAGGCGGCGCACTGGTTTGAACGCGACAAAGCACGGCAGGAATTCGTCCGCATCCTCAAGCCGCACGGCTGGTGTGTTCTCGTATGGAACGAGCGCCGGACCGATTCCACGCCGTTCTTGCGCGATTACGAGAAGCTCTTGCAGGCGTATGGCACTGACTACACGAAAGTTCGCCACGAGAATACGACCGCCAGCATCGGCACTTTTTTTGCTCCTTCGCCGTTTCGGCAGCGGGTCTTCGAGTTGCGACAGGAATTCGACTATCCTGGGCTTGAGGGGCGCTTGCTCTCGTCTTCCTACGCCCCGCAACGCCAACACCCTGAGTGTCAGCCCATGCTTCGAGAACTGCGCGAGATTTTCGACAATTATCAGAACAACGGCGGAGTGTTTGTCGACTACAACACGCGCGTTTACTACGGGAAGCTAGACTAGCTGTCGGCCCGCAGCAGGTTGCTTGTGCGCGTGTTGTAAGCCGAGAATAGATGTTCGCTGACTTGCATCGAGGCCCGCTACGTAATCCGTGGTGGTCGTCGGGGGAGGAACTTTGCCCGATCATCAGAATTTCCATATGACGCCTGAGGACTTCCGCCGCTACGGCCATGCAGTCGTCGACTGGATCGCCGACTATCAACAACGAGTCGAATCATTTCCCGTGCTCTCGCATACGCAACCGGGAGAGGTTCGGAAAATGCTGCCCGCCCGTCCTCCGGCTAAGGGCGAGAGCTTTGAGGCCATGTTGCGCGATGTAGAAAAAATTATTCTGCCTGGCATCACCCACTGGCAGTCGCCCAACTTTTTCGGCTACTTCCCCTGCAATGCGTCAGGACCTGCAATTCTTGGAGATCTTTTCTCGTCCGGACTGGCGGTTCAAGGCATGCTATGGTCGACAAGCCCCGCGTGTACCGAACTGGAGAGCCACGTCCTTGACTGGCTGGTACCCATGCTGGGGTTGCCGGAGAAATTCCTTTCGAGCAGCAGCGGCGGCGGAGTCATACAGGACACCGCATCCAGTTCATCTCTATGCGCGCTGTTGGCGGGACGTGAGCGCACGACAAAGTTCAGCAGCAATCAGCACGGCTGCGACGGCAAACTGGTCGCCTACACTTCCAGCCAGGCGCACTCATCGATCGAAAAAGCGGTTAAGATCGCCGGCCTCGGCGTCGAAAACCTGCGGCTCATCGATGTTGATGACAAGTTCGCGATGCGCCCCGACGCACTCGCGCGCCAGATCTCCCAGGATAAGAAGGCCGGCAAGATTCCCTGCTTTCTGTGCGCGACCGTGGGGACAACCTCATCGAACGCGCTAGATCCTCTTCCCGAAATCGGATCGATCTGCCGCGAGCACGGCATGTGGCTGCATGTCGATGCGGCGATGTCGGGCACGGCCGCGCTCTGTCCCGAATTTCGCTTCATTCATAAAGGCCTGGAACTCGCGGACAGTTACTGCTTCAACCCGCACAAGTGGATGTTTACAAACTTCGATTGCGACTGCTTCTACGTCGCCAATCGCAGAGCTTTAATCCAGACGCTCAGCGTCCTTCCCGAGTACCTGCGAAACCGGGCCACCGAAACCGGAACCGTGACCGACTATCGCGACTGGCAGATTCCCCTCGGGCGGCGCTTCCGATCTCTGAAGCTATGGTTCGTCATCCGCCACTATGGCGTGGAGGGCCTCCAGTTCCACGTCCGGCGGCATGTTGCGCTAGCCCAGCAATTTGTCGAGTGGGTAAAGCAGGACGAGCGCTTTGAACTGCCTGCGCCTGCGCCATTGAACCTTGTCTGTTTCCGATTGAAGGGTGCCGACGAACCCAACCAGTTGCTGATGGATCGCCTGAATAGCAGCGGCGATTTATTCCTGACCCACACCAAGTTGAATGGCAAGCTCACACTTCGCCTGAGCGTGGGACAGACTCATACCGAGGAACGTCACGTACAGAATGCCTGGGAGAAAATTCAGCAGGAAGCCGCTAAGTTGAGCGGCGTTGCGGGGCGCGCTGCGTCCTGAATGGCTTCAAGCGGACGGCTTTACCATTCGCCAACCGCCGCGGAAGTGGCTCTGGCTTTTTCCGATTGTGGGCCTCGGGCCGGCACACTTTCGACCCTTCTTTGCGCATCTCGCGCTCGCCGCGCCAGGTATTTTCCTGGACCGCTCAGAAATCGCGCTAACTCTTCCGCTACATTCTCGAGCATCACTCTATCGTCACGGCCGAATCCGAATTCATGATGGGTTTCCACTGCCAGCACGCCAATTTCTCTTGCGGCCATCTTCATCGAGAACAACATCTTGGCGCAGCTGTCTGGCGAAGCAAATCTCGTTAGTTCTTCCCCGCCAGCCAGGTTCTGTGTCGTTTTGCTATCAAAGGTGAGATAGATGCCCACCCATGTGTAGTGCCGCGCGTCGCTTAGGACGTCAGCCACATCCTCGAGAGGCGAACTGTGCGCCGGAGCTTTAGAAGTTAACAGGCGGTGGACTTCAGATAAGACTGCGCGAACAGGACGATATGTTTTCATGGCAGATCCGGCAACCTTCCAGAAAAAACACGGACAGTGTATGCGTCGCGGTAACGATGGTCAATGCTTGCCGGATCTTTAGAAGGCTGGGGTACTTAATCGGCCGGCATGGGCGAGGGGCCGAGCCCCTTTTGCGCATGAAGAGGACTTGGTTGCACTGCAAACCACTCGCGCACTTGCGGAAGGGCTTCTCGCATCGCGGCTTCACCCGCACGCAGCAAGGCGTCAGCCTGCTCAAACGAGTCATACTCAAATCCGTTGACATCGGGCTCGACCACAAGGTCAGCAGCCGATTTCCATGTCGCACAAGCCATTTGCTGCGCGATCGCAAAACACTGTCCAATGACATCGAAGACGTGCCGTGGCCCCTGTGGTCGGGACCACCCGCCCTTTAAATGGATTGCAAGGACACGGTCCGCACCCATCTCGTGCACCGGTGCTGTGGGCACGGCATGGGAGAGCATGCCGTCGACATATAGGTGGCCATCAATATCAACCGGCAGAAACATGCCCGGATAAGCGCAACTGGCTCGAATCGGATCGATCAATGAACCGGTGGAAAATACGGAACCTTGTCCCGTGCCGAAATCCGTGGCTGCGACTGCCAGGGGTATGCGGAGTTCCTCGAAATTCTTAACCGCCAAGACGCTGTTCATGAACCGCGTCATGCGATGATTGCTGGCAAATCCGTAGCGCGAAAGAGTCCAGCGGGCGAAATCTTTGAAGCGCACGCGACGCGCCACGGCGGCTAAATCGCTGGCGCATACACCGCTGCAGTAGATAGCCCCAATCAGCGCACCCACACTGGTACCGGCCACACAATGGATAGGAATGTTTTCTTCTTCGAGGACTTTGAGAACGCCAATATGAGCGATGCCGCGGGCAAAACCTCCACCCAGGGCGATGCCGATTCGCGGCGCGGGCGGAATTGATGAGGAAGCAGACGAATTGCCGGTCAGGCCGCGTCCGAAGGCGCGCACGGACCGTACTAGGCTGCCCAGACTCTTCACCCGAACCCCACATCCCGGTTGCCCGGAGTGAACTACTACTGCACCTAAGATGCCATTTTTTCAGCAAGCGATGCAGTCCACTTTGGTGCTATTACGCCGGCGGTTACCGGCTGTGGTTACTGTCCCCCTTAGTTGCATCGACGCCTTTAGGCGCCCATGACTAAGTCGTGGATTCCTGCTAAGTTGTGAGCAATGATTCGTGAGATTTCCTCCGGGGGCGTGGTCGTCAGACGGGACGAGAGCGGCTGGCAGGTAGCCGTGATTGAGCCCCAAAAAGAACCTCCGAGTGGCCCCAGCCCAGCAAAACCCAAGAGTCCGAAACTCGTGTTTGCCCTGCCAAAAGGCCTGGTCGATCCCGGTGAAAAGCCGGAGCAGACGGCCGTTCGCGAGGTCCGCGAAGAAACCGGCATCGACGCCATTCCAGTGGCCAAACTCACGGATATCAAATACGTCTATGTACGTACCTGGAGCGATCTGGAGCGCGTGTTCAAGATCGTCAGCTTTTACCTGCTGAAGTACGCCGATGGCAAAATCGATGATGTCACGCCCGAAATGCGGATTGAAGTTAAGCGTGCCCTATGGCTGCCGCTCGCGGAAGCCGGTAAAAGATTGAGCTATAGCAATGAGAGGAAAGTAATGCGTATGGCCGAAGAATACTTGGCAAGCCATCCCGACGTCTAAGTCAGCGCATCAGCGCTTCTTATCGTCAGCTCGATGCTTATTTATGCGAGTGATTCCCGCCAGAATGAGACGACCAGCCCACTTCGGATAAAATAACGGTTTGTACCCGTATTCGCCGCCATGCTCATCGCCACCTCTCAATTCGCGCCTCCAGCCATGGCTTTGGCGGCCTCCCGCGGAGTGGGGCAGTTCATCCGACAGCATTTCCTTGATCGCACTTTTCAGGGGCTCTATCACGCAAACGCGTTCGATATGGCCCTGCTCATCCCCTACTTTGTAGTTCTCACTCTCCTCGCCTCCTACGGCATTCACCGCTATTTCCTGGTGTACCTCTATTACAAGCACAAGAAGAATCGCACCATGGAACCCGCCGCGCTCTTTACAGAACTGCCGCGAGTCACCGTGCAGTTGCCCATGTTCAACGAGAGGTATGTGGCTGAGCGGTTGATCGAGAGCGTCTGCCGGCTCGACTATCCGCGGGAAAAATTGGATATCCAGGTACTGGATGACTCGACGGATGAGACTGTAGAGGTGGTGCGCGGCCTGGTAGAGCGCTTTGCAGCGCTGGGCCATCCAATTACCTATCATCATCGTACGAATCGCCACGGCTACAAGGCAGGAGCGCTGGAAGAGGGACTGCAAAGCGCCAAAGGCGAGTTCGTCGCGATCTTTGACGCTGACTTTGTTCCACCCGAAGATTTCCTGCGGCGTACGATTCACCACTTTAGCGATCCCAGGATTGGCATGGTCCAAACGCGATGGACCCATATCAACCGGAATTATTCCTTCCTCACAGAAGTGGAAGCCATCCTGCTGGATGGCCATTTTGTGCTGGAGCATTCCGGACGCGCGCGCAGCGGTGTGTTCTTCAATTTCAATGGCACGGCGGGCGTATGGCGTCGGCAGGCAATCGCGGATGCGGGGGGCTGGCAGCATGACACGCTCACCGAGGATACCGACCTCTCTTATCGCGCGCAGCTAAAAGGCTGGAAATTTCTTTATCTGCAGGATGTGGAGTGCCCCGCCGAGTTGCCGGTTGAGATGACCGCGTTCAAAACCCAGCAGGCGCGCTGGGCAAAAGGACTCATCCAGACGGCAAAGAAGATCCTTCCTCAGCTCCTCAACAGCGATGTGCCGCGTCACACCAAGCTGGAAGCGTGGTACCACCTGACTTCAAATCTCAGCTATCCTCTGATGATTGTACTTTCGGTGCTGCTTTTGCCCGCCATGATCATTCGTTTTTACCAGGGCTGGTTCCAGATGCTGTATATCGACTTGCCCCTGTTCATGGCTTCGACCTTTTCGATTTCGAGTTTCTATCTGGTCTCGCAACGGGAACTCTATCCCAAGACGTGGCCGCGAGCTCTACTTTATCTACCCTGCTTAATGGCTCTGGGTATCGGCATGACGATCACCAACACCCACGCCGTGATCGAAGCTCTTATCGGCAAACAAAGTCCGTTCGCTCGCACACCGAAGTACCGGGTTGAGACGAGAAACGACAAAGTGGGTGTCACGAAATATCGCAAGCGCCTGGGATGGGTGCCCTGGATCGAGTTGCTGATTGGGTGCTACTTTGCCGCGGCAATGATCTATGCCCTTCAGAACGAAAACTACATCACCGTCCCATTTCTGGTATTGTTCGTCTTCGGGTACTGGTACACAGGACTGATGTCACTGTTACAGGGACGCTTGGGCGCCTTGTCGCTAGGTGCAGAGAGTCACAGTAAGCCTTTTCCGGTGGGCGTGTAAACGCATCACGTGACATACAGCAACTGCAGTGTTCCCCTCCAGTTCTCATATCGAATCACGAGATAATCTTTCTTTTTCGACAGCACATAATCGTATAGAATCCACTCGCCTTCGGTTGGCCATCTCATTCTGCGTCAAGGATGGTTACCATGCGCCGTTCGCTCCAGCAAAATCTTCTTATCTGTCTCAGCGCTCTTCTCATCGCTTCGCTTGGATGCGGCACCGCACATGACGAGAAAGAAAAGTATGTTCTCGTTTCTGACAACCTGCAGATTCCCTATTGGCAAGCCGCCGCAGCCGGATTTTCGCAAGCGGCCAATCAGCTCAAAGTCAGGAACGATATCGTGGGACCGGATACTTTCGACCCCAAGGCAGAGCAGCAGGCTTTTGCCAAAGCGCTTCAGGAAAAGCCTACCGGCATTCTGGTTTCTGCTGCCGATCCCGGCCTGTTGAAAGATGACATCGCACAGGCGATTGCCGCGGGAATTCCGGTCATCACCATCGATTCCGATGCGCCCGCCAGCAAACGTCTCTTTTTTATCGGCACAAACAACTACGAGGCTGGGAAAATTGGCGGCGAGCGTTTGGCCAAAGAATTAAAAGGCAAAGGAAATGTCGCCGTCTTCACCATGCCCGAGCAAGCCAATCTGGCGGACCGCTTGCGCGGCTACCGCGACGCGCTCGAGGCGCATTCCCAGATCAAGATCACGCAAACCATCGATATTAAGGGCGATCCTCGCATCGCCTTCGACACCGCAACCCAGATTCTCGGTAAAGACCGCGACAAAATACAAGCGTTTGTCTGCCTCGAAGCGCTGGCGGGCAAGGAAGTCGCGACTGTCCTCAGCAACAACAGTGTTAAAGACAAAGTCGTGATCGCCATGGACACCGACCCTGACACGCTCGAGTGGATTCAGAAAGGGGTCATCGCCGCCACCATTGCGCAAAAACCCTACACCATGAGCTTTGTCGGATTACGCATGCTCGATGATCTTTATCATCACAAGCCGTCCTCGTTGGACACCGACTGGTCCAAGGACAGCTTCGCCCCGATTCCCGCATTCGTCGATACAGGATCCGATTTGATCGACAAAAGCAATCTCGAGGCCTTCCAGCAGGCCAAGAAAAGTGTGACCGGCGGAAAGAAATAACTCCACTCGAAGGAATCCATGCGCGCGAGCCGAACTCTCTTCAGCGTAGTTCTCACAACAACTATTTCACTTTCCTCACTGGCACTGGCCCTCGATGGTCAATCCAATGCGGAGTACCGTGCACGTCGTGAAAAGCTGGCAACCAAAGCAAATGGCGGAATCGTCTTGCTGTTTGCTCCCATGGAGGCTCAGGATGCGAGCGAACTGACCGGCTTCCGGCAGGACAGCGACTTCTTTTATCTTTCTGGCTGGGCGGAACCGCAGGCTGCTCTGCTGATCGCTTCCCGATCGCCGGCGACGAATACTGCTCCAGGGCACCCGTACACGGAAATTCTCTTCATTCCCGCCCACAACTTCGTCGCGGAACGCTGGACCGGACCCAAGCTCGGCCCCGAGAGCGCCGATGCTCCGCGGATCACCGGCTTCGACCATGTCGAAGCAATAGATAAACTGCGCGACGAACTGGCGCGTTTGCTGCCCTCGGCTCGCGAGGACATCTACACGGATGTTCCGGCCTTTGGAGAAACATCTACGTCGATTGAGCCTCTGGATTGGTTAAAACGAGCTGACGCCTTTCCGGGATACGCGTCATTTCATGATGTGAAGCCGCTCGTGGCATCCCTGCGGCTGTACAAGGACTCCGGTGAGCTCGAGCGAATCCGTAAGGCGACCAGTGCGTCGGTAACCGCCCACCTTGCAGCCATGCACCTGGTGAAACCAGGAGTGACAGAGCGCGAAGTCTCGGCGCTGATGCAATATGAGTGGGGCAAGCGCGGATGCGAGCGCCCGTCGTACGCCCCGATTGTGGGTTCCGGATTCAATTCAACTGTGCTGCACTACGATCAGGATTCCGCCACCATGCAATCCGGGGATCTGGTTGTGATCGATGCCGCCGGTGAATACTCCATGTACGCGTCCGACATCACCCGGACGCTTCCGGTCAGCGGCAGGTTCACAGCCCGCCAGCGCGAGATCTACGACATTGTTTTGGGTGCTCAACGGGCAGCCATGGCGGCTTTTCAGTCGGGCAAGTCAAACCTGCGGCGTGGTGATGACCCCGATTCTCTTTACAAAGTGGCGCTCGATTACATGAACACTCATGGAAAAGACATGCACGGCGGCTCACTGGGCCAGTATTTTATTCACGGCCTTGGTCATTATGTGGGACTCAATGTACACGACGCCGGCGACTACACTGTCCCTCTCGGCCCGGGCATGGTGTTCACGATCGAGCCCGGCATCTACATTCCCGAAGAAAAACTCGGTGTCAGGATCGAAGACACCGTGTACGTCGATCAGGATGGCAAGCTAATCGACCTGGCAGTCGACCTGCCCCACACGGCTGACGAAGTGGAACGAACCATGGCAGGACGATAAGGCTTCCACCGTCGCATTCACATTCTGACTCTGCATGTCCAAGGCATGAATCCAGAAGCGTCGGGCGTTCTTACAAAATCCTTGTCGAACGAAGTCAAAATCATCTTCAACCGTGACGTTTGGTATTCTAGTCATCGTGCGAATGACGTGGTGGTTCATCATCCTGGCCCTGAGTGCACTTTTAGTGATATGTGCGGCCATCGCCTCGATCATCCGCGTCCGCAGTCACATGAAATCTTCCACTGGCGAAGCCTCCGGCGCGAATCGAGGCGCCGAGGCGGGCAACAACCAACACCCTGGCTGAGCACGCCAGGATGATGCACTTGCTCGTGACGTAGGAGATCTGAAACATGGCAAGACTTGAGAATTCGCAAGCTTTGGGTGCGGTGCGCTCTTCGGAGTGGCTACGCAATATAGCTCTGGTCGTCGGCGCCAGCCTGCTGGTGGCGCTTTGCGCGCGGATCACGGTGCCACTGCCCTTCACTCCGGTGCCACTGACCATGCAAAACATGGGGGTGCTGCTGGTCGGCATGTTGCTCGGCAGCCGTCGAGGTTTTGCGGCACTGGTGCTTTATGTTGTAGAAGGCGCGTCTGGGATGCCGGTTTTCAACCCGACCGGGCCCGGCGGAATCGCCCAAATACTCGGCGCGACCGGCGGGTTTCTCTTGGCTTACCCGTTCGTCGCTTTCGTCGGGGGGCGAGTCATGGAGCGCGGCAAAACCACTTTCTTTCGCGCCTTGAGTGCGGCATGCGCGGGTGAACTGGTTCTTTTCCTTGGCGGCCTGGGGTGGCTGGCGATATTGACCCATTCACTCGGTCAGGCATTCCGCTTCGGCCTGTACTGGTTCGTTTTTGCCGAAGTCATCAAGATCATGCTCGCAACTGGTCTAAGCCAAAGGCTGCGGCGCTCGTTTCGGGTGCAAGGATGAGTAATCTCAGCGCGCTTGAGCGGACCACCGGTGAGCGTCACACCGGGGAAGCAGAAAATATGAGCAGTACGCCCAGTGTTCAAAGCCGTGAAATCACCATTGCCCACAGCCCGGATTCCGACGACGCTTTCATGTTCTACGGCCTGGCCACCAACAAGGTGCGGGCCGCCGGCCTGCGGTTCACGCATACTCTTTGCGATATCGAGAGCCTGAATCGCATGGCCATGGAAGGCGTCTACGACGTCACCGCAATTTCGTTTCATGCTTACCCGTACATCCAGGACAAGTACGCGCTTCTCCCCAGCGGTGGCAGTGTGGGCGAAGGCTACGGGCCCATGATCGTCTCGCCGCGCGCTTTCTCGGAGTCGGAGGTCAAGAGCAAGACGATTGCAATACCCGGGAAGCTCACCACCGCGTACCTCGCCCTGCAGTTATTCGCTCCGGGCATTCAAACCGAGGTCGTCCCTTTCGATCAGATTATCCCCCAGGTTCTCCAGGGCAAGCACGAAGCGGGTTTGATCATTCACGAAGGTCAGCTCACGTATGCAAAGTCTGGCTTGCACCGGGTCGTCGATCTCGGCCGCTGGTGGCACAAAGTCACTGGATTGCCGCTGCCCCTGGGCGGCAATGCCATTCGCCGAAGCCTTGGCCCGGAATTGATAAGCAGCGTGGCCGCTGCCTTGCGCGAAAGCATTCAATACGCGCTGGATCACCGTGAGACCGCCCTGGCCTATGCTATGCAATTCGCCCGCGATCTCGATACTCAGTCCGCCGACAAGTTTGTCGGCATGTATGTGAACGAGCGGACGCTCGACTACGGTTCGGATGGCCGTGAAGCGGTGCAACGTTTGTTGGCCATGGGTTATCGCGCGGGCATTATTCCTCACCCCGCCACGCTCGACTGGGTGGCATAATCACAACCACCGGAAGCCCAATCTCGGGTATCGCTACCTCACTGTTTGTGGAAACGAGAACACCGGATCTATATCGACTGGAATGTCGCGGGTCGTCTTCAGTGCGGTTTTCAGGTCGTCCGGCATTGTGTCGTATTTCTGGAACCAATTCTCTGCTCTCTGCCGGTCGCCAGTCGCCTCAATTTCCAGTAATTCCTTGGCAAGATCCGCGAATGCGTCCGGCATCTTTGCGAAGTCAATCGCGTATCGTCCCGTAGCCGTGCGCTTCACAGCGCCGCGTTCTAGCAGGTAGTTGAACTCCATCATCTCCGCCTGGGAGTGTGCTTCCGCCACCCCGAAGCGAACCGTCCGCAACAACCCGCCTACCTGTGACGCGTAATATTCTTCGAGTTTCTCCTTCGGCAGCGCGCCATGGTCGACCAGCCATTTCAGAGCATACATGCCCACCACGTCTGCCTTGGCCTCTTCAAGGCCACTGTACATCGGGCCGATTGCCTCGCGAATGCTGGTTTTTCCGCTCGCCGTGCGCGCAAATGCCGGTCCCAAACCATGCGAGATCTCGTGCATGATTGTGCCCAGCAGGTAAGCTTCTCCCGTCACCTTGGCCGCCTGTTCCGGCGCCATCAGCCTTCGCGCGACAGGCAGAATTACGTAATCCACCCGCGCATCCATAAAGTTCTTGAAAAAAATCTTCTTCGTCCCTTTCTTTTCATGAATGCGAGGATCGTTCGGCAGGTTGTCAGCTACGGCCTGGTAGCCATGGGTCAAGTCAGCCGCGCGGAACGGCGCGTCCATTACTTCCATGGGGGTTTCTAATCCCTGCTTTGACGGCTTGTCCTCCGCGCTCAGTGGCAACGAGTCCTGGATTTGTGCCTCGTACTTCTGGAACATCGCCACCTTCTTGCTCTCTTCCGCATTGCGCACTAAGACCGCCGCACCGTACGAACCCTTCACTCCCAGCAGCTCGTCCGTGTAGGTTTCGTACGGGGCAAAAATGATGTCGATCTTCGGATCTTTTAAATCCAGCCACGCGAGGTCGCTGGGGTAGTAATCGTCGTTCAGCAAAGCGTCAGCGCGGAGCCGTAAAAAATTGGCAAATGCGGCATCCGAACTCAGTTCTGCCGCCTCTCGCAGGGCATCGGCCGCGGGCTCAAGAAACGAGCGGTATGCGATGTGATAGGGCAGCGCTTCCAGATCGTCGCCGTGCCAACGCACCACCGTCGTCGAACTATAGAGCGCCTCTTTCTGCTCGGGATGATCTTTGACGTACTGCTCGACCTTCTCCCGCGTGAGTCCCTGGGGATAAAAGCCATGTCCCGGCGACATCGGTTGCTCGCCGACGAACGGTTTATTCCCTTCCAGCAGGTCAAAACGCGACGCATTAATCCACAAATATCGACGAAGATGGATGTCTCGCGGGCTCTTGCTCCCAGCCAGGGACTGGTACAGTATCAACGCGTCGGGATCGCTCTGCCGCCAGTAGATGCTTTCAAGATTGCGGCAGGCTTCGACCAGTTTGCCCACCATCCTGATCTCGCGGGCGCTGAGCCCCGCGGAACGGAACGGCATCTCCACTCGGCGAAACTTCGCCACCCGCTCCGCGATGTCCGGAACCACGTACATGCCGGCCGATGCGGCGCCGTGCGCGGCGGAGCCCGTCATTGCTATCGGTTCTTTGCGATTTCTGATTTTCTGCGCTGATCCTGAACTGTTCATGGAAAAGATTAAAATCACGCAGCAGAGAAAGGGAACCACGCCCTGGGTTCTCATAAAAACTAAATTCTAACAGAGCCACACATCGCCACCTCCGGATGGCTCGCGTCCCGACCCTCAGAATGGATATCATGGTTCGCGCAATGCTCGATTCGGAACAGAACGGTGCACAAACTTTGTTGATCGATGCCGATGACACGCTCTGGGAGAACAACATCTATTTCGAGCGCGCGATTGGCGACTTCATTTCCTTTCTCGATCACCGCGAATATTCCCCACAGCAGGTGCGCGAAATCCTCAACCAGGTGGAGCGCGAATCCATTCTTACCCATGGCTACGGGCTGCACAGCTTCGCGCACTCCCTGGTAGAGACTTTTGAACGCCTGGCTACAGAACCGGTCACGCCCGAATTGCACGTTAAAATTCGCAGCTTTGCCCACGCTGTCGCCGAGCACCCGATCGAAATGCTGCCCGACGTCCCCGAGACTCTCCAGTATCTTTCGCAGAAGCATCATCTGATCATGATGACGAAAGGCAACTTCGCCGAACAGTCGGGCAAGATCGAGCGTTCCGGAGTGAAAGATTATTTCGAAGCGGTCGAGATTGTGGCCGAGAAAGACACGGCGGTTTACCGATCGATTGCCTCAAAATACGGCCTGGTAGCCGACACAACCTGGATGGTAGGGAACAGTCCCAATTCGGACATCAATCCCGCGTTGGCGGCGGGCCTGAATGCCGTTTTTGTACCGCATGGCAATACCTGGATCCTGGAGAACGGCGATGTTGCCGAGCCGCAAGCACCGGGCCGCTTGCTGGTTGTCGATCGCTTTTCCGATCTTCAGCAACACTTTTGACATAACATTTTGGGCACCTCGTACACCGACGTGGCATGTAGAGCCACATTGATCAATATCGTTCTAGGCGCTCCAGATGCAGCCAACGACGCGTTTCGGCACCAAACTAACTAACCTATAGCGGTGATTGCTTTGCTACTCTCATTCTGCTCTGGTTTTTTGTGGCTTCCACTTCGCGTGGCAAGTGCAAAAGAACAACTTTCGGCGGCTGTTACGCACAATTGAAGCGCTTTCCGATCTCGGTCCTGAGCTGACGGCAGAGCGCGAATTTACGCAAACGGCGCGCACTATCCTCTCCACAGTCATGGAGGCGACTGCGGCGACTGAGGCTGCGCTCTTTCTGTTCAGCGACAAGCCTTCCCTGCTGACCTCCCTTGCCTCACACGGGTTTGCCATGTTGCCGGAGCCCGCGATCATTCCGCTCTTGCCCAAGCATGTGCACGCTCTGGCCGCCGCGCAAGGCCCGGTACTGCTGAACGCGAGCACCTACGAAATCTTTCTGAGCCTGAATGGCAACGTCGCGCCTGAATTGTTTCGCTGTCTGGGCCCGTTGAAAGTGCGTAACAAGCTGGTCGGCGCCGTCATGCTCGGTCGCCGTGAAGGAGAAGCTCTTTATGGTGACGATGAACTCGATGCCCTGCATCTGCTCGACACCTACATTGCCCTCGCGCTGCAGAACCATTCCCTTACCCAGACCTTGGCGCAGCGGGTCTCGGAAAATTTGCGGCTGGTTGCCTCGCTGCATCGCTTCTATGACAACGCGCTCGAAGCATTCACGGCTGCGATCGATGTCAAGCACGTAAACATTCACGGCCACTCGCTTCGCGTCGGACGCTACGCCGCTGGTATAGCCGAGGCACTGGGTATGGAGCCAGGCGAGGTCGCCGCACTGCGTTCTGCTGGATACCTGCACGACATTGGCAAAGTAGCTGTCGACAAACGCCTGTTTGGCAAGCCCGGCGCGCTCGATGCAGAGGAATTCCGTCAGATGGCGGATCACACGGTCGTCGGCCACGAAATCGTGAGTGGTGTTCAATTCCCGTGGCCCAGTATCCCGGAAGCAGTACGCTGGCACCACGAGCGCGCTGACGGTTCCGGATATCCCGACCGGTTGGCCATGGAAGAAGTGCCAAAGGAAGTTCGCATCATCGCCGTCGCCGATACCTTCGACGCCATGACCAGTGCACGCCCTTACCGCGAGCCACTTTCTGTCGGTGGAACATTGAGCGAGCTTGTTCGGCTTACTCCGCAGAAGTTCGACCCGAATGTCATCCAGGCGCTGCTGGTGCAGGTTCGGCGCGATGCGGTCGGCAGCAATCGCACTCCGTTTCTCGAGGAGCGCATGGGGCTGAGCATCGCCCCTCCCGATATCGATCAGCTTGCCGCCAATCTCCAGCACAAGATGTCCAATGGGCGGCTCTATCTCACATAGCCGTTGCTACACCTGCTCCCAGGAACTCAGAATAGTTGGACACCTCGAGCCCAGGCACTCTCGCACCTCAGCAGCTAAAACCGTTGTCGTGGCGGCACTTACGGGCGGCGGAGGGCAGCTCCTCTCCGGCACTCATGCCCTCCCAGATAGCAACTTTTCGCCCTTTTCGGGTTCATAAGGTAAGGACCTTTTTCATGCCGAGTGGGGTTTGTTCGTGGCTTTGAATCGCCGGGAGATCGCTGCGTTTGCCTTGCTGTTGACGTTGGGGACACCCGCGTCTGTTCAGCTTGCGGCAGGAAAGAAAAAGGAGAACTCTACCTCCGTCGCGCCGCAAATGGCTGAACAGAAGCGAGCGCTGCATGCCCTCAACCGGTTGACCTTCGGAGCGGGGCCCGGAGACGTGCAAAAGGTCACTGCCATCGGTGTGGACAAGTGGATTGACCAGCAGCTTCACCCTGAAAAGCTCGACGACAGCGCTCTCGAGGCTCGGCTGACGCAGTTTCGCACGTTGCGAATGAGCACCCGCGAACTGGTAGAAGCGTTCCCACCCCCGCAGGTAATCAAGGCGATTATGGATGGCAAGCAGTCTTTGCCCTCCGATCCAGCGAAGCGCGCGATCTATCAGGCGCAACTGGATCGACTAGAACAAAAGAGAGAGCGTAAACAGGATGCTGCGGAGAATCTCGTCTCCGCTGCGCCCTCCGGACCGCCCCAGGCGCCTGCTCCCGCTCCAGGCCCGGCAGAACTCGCGAAAGCGCGGGAAGACAAGCTATACGCGGATATCCATGCCGAGCAGCTTTTAAGCCTCCCTCCCGATCAGCGAGTCAAAGAAATCCTGAAGATGACGCCTGAAGAGCGGCATGAAATGGTTGGCTCTTTCAGAGGCGCCAAAGGACAGCAACTTCTCGACGGTCTCAATCCGCAACAGAAAGAGACCCTGATGGCGTTGAATAATCCACAGCAGGTCGTTACCACGGAACTCATGCAGGCCAAGCTGCTGCGCGCCATCTACAGTGAGCGTCAACTCGACGAAGTAATGACTGATTTCTGGTTCAATCACTTCAACGTGTTTATCGGCAAAGGCTCGGATCGCTACCTGCTCACTAGTTACGAGCGCGATGTCATCCGGCCGCATGCTCTCGGCAAGTTCGAGGATCTGCTGGTGGCCACGGCTCGCAGCCCCGCCATGCTTTTTTATCTCGATAACTGGCTCAGCGTGGGCCCAAACTCCGATATCGCGCGCGGCGTCCCGAAGAATCCAGCCAGGCGGCGTCTCTATTCCGCGGTTCCTGCTAAGCGGACTAAAGCGGGTCCCGGCAAGCGTAGCAGCGGCCTGAATGAAAACTACGGCCGTGAGTTGATGGAGCTTCACACGCTCGGAGTCAATGGCGGTTACACGCAGAAAGATGTGACTGAAGTCGCGCGCGTCTTTACCGGTTGGACGCTCGAGCGTCCCCAGGATGGCGCGGGATTTAAGTTCGAATCGCGCATGCACGATCCCGGGGACAAGAGTGTCCTCGGGCACAAGATCAAGAACCACGGCGAGAAGGAGGGCATCGAGGTGCTTCATCTGCTCGCTCACAATCCATCCACCGCCAGGTTCATCTCTACTAAGTTGGCGATGCGCTTTGTTTCCGATAATCCCCCGGCGTCGCTCGTAAGCAAGATGCAGCAGACATATCTCAAGAAGGACGGCGACATCCGCGAGGTGCTACGCACCATGTTTCGCTCTCCGGAGTTTTGGGCGGACGACACTTATCGGGCGAAGGTGAAAACACCCCTCGAATTCATGGTTTCAGCGGTGCGCGCCACCGATGCCGATGTAACTAATGCCATGCCGCTGTTGGGGCAATTGAACAACATGGGTATGCCGCTGTTTGGCATGCAGCCGCCTACCGGCTATTCCATGAAAGCCGAGACTTGGGTGAACTCCTCGGCTCTCCTCGGCCGCATGAATTTTGCGTTGGCGCTTTCCGCGAACCGGCTGAAAGGCATTACAGTGCAGCCAGAGCAGCTCTTCGACACGGGGGCCAAGGCCGGAGACGCGCAACAGGTGCTCGTCGGGTTGGAGAACTCGTTTCTTGGGGGCGATGTATCCCGGCAAACCCACGAAACCATTAGCAGGCAGCTGAATGATCCCCAAGTCGCACAGCGGCGCCTGGATGATCCCATCGCTCCTCCCAACGTGAGTGCGATCGCAGGATTGATTTTGGGGTCGCCGGAGTTTCAACGAAGATAGCTGTTAGAAATCGAGGTCCACGTTGCGAATCGACTGATTTGAGTCGATGGTCGCGCAAGAAGGAAGGGCCGCTAAAGATAAAGGCTGGTTTTCACATGCTTACCCGTCGCGTGTTTCTTCGTAATAGCGCTCTCGCGGTCGTCGGTACCGCGGCGATGCCGAGTTTTCTAACCCGCGCAGCATTCGGGGCCGAATCGCTGGGCAGTCGAAGCAAACGGCTGGTCGTTATCTTCCAGCGAGGCGCTGCTGACGGCCTAAACATCGTCGTACCCCATGCCGAAGCGGCATACTATGCCCAGCGTCCAAGCATTAGCATTCCTCGCAACGCAGTGCTCGATCTGGACGGCTTCTTCGGCCTGCATCCTGCAATGGCGGCATTCCAGCCCCTCTGGAAGGAGCGGGCGCTGGCCATCGTGCATGCAGCCGGTTCGCCGGATCCCACGCGCTCGCATTTTGACGCCCAGGACTTCATGGAGTCGGGAACGCCCGGTATAAAGGCAACCGACGATGGCTGGCTGAACCGTAGTCTGCGCGGCCTGCCCGAAAATCCCGACAAGGCGGCCTTTCGTGCCGTCGCACTCGGTCCATCGCTGCCCCGCATTCTGAGCGGCAGCCAACCCGCGGTGGCGATCAACAGCATCAACGATTTCGGAGTCGCCGGGGCAAATGCGAAAGCTGCGCCGATCGCGAATACCTTCGAAGCGATGTACGACCAGTCCGTGGATGCGGTCCTCCACGGTACTGGCCGAGAGACTTTCGATGCAGTAAAGATGCTGAAATCGGCCGATCCTGCCCGCTATACGCCGGCGCGAGGCGCAAACTACCCCAAGGGCCGTTTCGGGGACAGCCTCAAACAATTGGCTCAGCTCATCAAGGCCAATCTCGGAGTTCAGGTTGCCTTCGCCGATATCGGCGGCTGGGACCACCACGTAAACGAAGGCGGCACCCAGGGACAGATCGCCAATGTGCTGCGCGACTTTGCAGACTCACTGGCCGCTTTCTGGACTGACTTGGGCAATCTCGGCGAAGACACCGTGGTCGTCACCATGTCCGAATTCGGCCGCACCGTGCGCGAGAATGGCAACCGTGGCACGGACCATGGCCACGCAAATGTCATGGTTGTTCTTGGCGGCCCGGTCAAAGGCGGCAAGGTCTATGGCCAGTGGCCCGGACTCGAGCAGTCACAGCTCTACGAGGGCCGCGACCTAGCCGTTACCACCGACTTTCGCCGCGTCATCGGCGAGGCGACCTATAGGCATTTGGGGAATCACGATCTGAACATGGTCTTCCCAGGCTTTGACAATCAGGCGGGAAGATTTCTCAAGTACCTGGGCTAGGAAAAATTCTTGTCCGGCAACCCGCGTGTGAAGCGCTGGGACCATCGGCTTGTCACTGTGGAATGTTTGATGGGTAAGTTATAGTGGCAGTTCGTCCGCCGGGCGGCGCACATCTAGATTTCCACCATAACCTCGCCATTCTCTTTCTTGATCGGGTAGACCGCCACTTTCGCCGAAGCATTGTGCACCGCTTCGCCCGTGCTCGGGTCCCATTCCCATCCGTGCCACGGACAAACAACTTTGCCTTTTTCGATCATCCCCTGCCCCAGCGGGCCTCCACGATGCAAGCACACGTTGTCCATTGCCGTTATGGTCCCATTCACGTTGGCGACGCAGATCATCTTTTCGCCGCATGGAAATTCACGGGCTTCATTAATGGGCGGGAGTTCGGATTCCGTGGTGAGCTTGATGTACGGCATGAGGCGGCCGGCATGTGACAGCAGTACTCGGGATACCGCCGCAGTCTAGCGCCGAAGTTCTCTACTTCGGCTGCAGCGTCTGTGCGATCATCACCTGGCGTTTGAAGTTCTCAACCATGCTCTCGTCGAGGCGCACTTCCGTAGGTCTTTTCGCCAGCGTCATCTGGTCGATCTTGTCCTGCAGCTTTAGCAATGCGTAAAACAAGTTCTCCGGCCGCGGCGGACAACCGATCACATACACATCGGTCGGCACGATCTTGTCTACACCCTGCAGTACGGCATACGTGTTGAAAGGCCCGCCCACCGATGAACACGCTCCCATGGAGATGACCCACTTGGGATCGGGCATCTGGTCATAGATTCGCTTGACGACCGGCGCCATCTTCAGCGTAACCGTGCCCGCCACAATCATCAGATCGCTCTGTCGCGGGCTGGGGCGAAACACCTCCGAACCAAATCGCGCGATATCGAAGCGCGCCGTCGAAGACGCGATCATTTCGATCGCGCAGCAAGCCAGCCCGAACGTCATGGGCCACAACGCCGACTTGCGCGCCCAGTTAAAAACGTAGTCGACCGTCGTGATCAGGAAATTCTTTTCGAATCGGTTCTGTAACCAGCCCATGTGCCCTCGACGACATCGAAATCGCGAAACATTGCCGCAGGCTCCAAATGCCCCATGCCTGCAATATGTTGGGAGTTGCTGTAGCCACTCAGTCTAGGGCCGGTGCAACCACGTGTCAAACCGTGCAGCGGTCACATTAAAGGTTTGATTACAAGACTTCAACGCACTGAAAATCGAGCCCCGCGCAACTGCTCGTAGTCGGGGTGCGGAAGCCGGCAATATTTCTTCACTATTGTCGGGCTTTGTGATGTGATGCCTGCCCTTTCGATTCGCAGGAAATGTAACGTCCCTCTTGCTAGTGCATCCCCTGGCTCGATACACTGCCGTGCTTTTGATAAAGGAGAAAAACTCAACTATGCGATGGAATCTCCGCACTGAGGCCACGCGCGCGAATTTGGTTGTGACTCTATTCCTGCTCTTGGCCGCAACTGTGTCCGTCGCGGCGACTGCGCCAACCCTTACCTGGACTAAGCTACAACCCGGCAAAGCACTTCCAGCTCGTACTTCGTTCGCCACCGCCTACGATCCTGTCAGCCAGAGAGTCGTGATCTTTGGCGGAACCGATGCCAGCGGCCGCCAGTTGAACGAAACCTGGATCTTCGACGGCACGACATGGGCGCAGGTGACCACCGCGACTGCTCCGGGCCGCGGTCGGCGGCTGCCATGGCCTACGACCGTGTCACTCACAAGATCGTTCTGTTCGGCGGTTTCTTCGGCCTAGCCTTCTTAAACGACACTTGGCTCTGGGATGGTGCGTCCTCTACATGGACTCAAGCCAGTCCAAACACCGTACCCACCGCAACCACCAACCCGATTTTGTTTACTGATCCCATGAATGGTCACGTTGACATGTTTGGGGGGTACATGGGCCAGTTCTATTCCCGCAGTACTTGGCGGTGGACAGGAAACGATTGGCTTTTGCTGAATCCCACCACTTCTCCCTATCCAAGGAGTGGCGCGGTGACCGTCTTCGATCCCATCCGCCAAAATGTAGTCTTGTTTGGCGGACTGTCGGACAACTGGGTGGTGCAAAATACCTGGACCTGGGATGGCACGGATTGGACCGAACGCTTTCCCGCTACCCAGCCTCCACCCTTGTATTTCACCACCGGCGGCTTCGATCCAACTCTGAAAACCGTGGTCGTATTCGGCGGCGGCAGTCAAGGCATCGATCAGAACACTACCTGGTTGTGGAATGGTTCTGACTGGAGGCAAGTCTCGCCACTCAAAAGCCCTCCGCCTCGCGAACTTTTTGGAACCGCATGGGACGGCGCTACTCATCAGTTTCTGATCTTCGACGGGTACCTGTTCAACGCGAACCAGGTATATGGCGATACCTGGCAGTTGTCGGTGCAATAACACAGCCTGGCTCACAGGGGGAGAGGGCAGTCTCCCCTTGTGCTTTTCTTCCTTCTATAAACGAACTGTAGCCCTGTTCCGTGTTGCAAGTCCCGACCTTTGACGGTGGCTGTTGGCGCTCGTAACTTTCCCATCACTCGCACATCTCACGTTTGCCGGTCGCTCCGATGCGGCTGGAACTATTTCCATATTCCAGGAGAATGGATCATGAACCTCGTAAGCAGGATGATGCCGATGTGTGTTCTGGCAGCTTCCATGGCGGCGTTTGCTCAGTCCGGTGGAGAAATGAAACAGGGCGACATGCACAAGGATGCCCAGCAGGACCAGATGAAGCAGGACAGCTTGAGCAAGGATCAGGGGAAGAAAGACAAGAAATCAAAGAAATCCAAGAAAGATCACATGAAGAAAGATGACATGAAAAACGACACCATGAGCAATGATCAGATGAAGAAATAACCTGTGCTTCCCAACCACACAAGCCCGGACGCCACGTTCGGGCTAATCTTCCGTCCATCGCTCTGGATCGTTCTCCGATTCACAGATAACGTTTGCGCAAACTAGCACATTCATGTCTCCTCACTGGCGGCTGCCGAGCTCAATCGTCACTATTATCCAGACGCGCACTTATCACGGCGCTGGTGCCGTGGGTCAGCCCCCCGGCGCTTCCCAGGTATTGCCTCATGCAACGGACGCATGGCACATATCCCTCCCGGATCGCCTGCTCTATCCGCATAGTCCGTAGCTTTTCCTTTTCATGGATAAACTTGCACCCGGCGCGGTGATACGTCTTGCCGTTCTCGGAAACAACCACCATCAAACCGTCGGGAGTATTCCTTGCCTGTTGCGCGTGCTCGGTCCGTGGCGCCGCTTGCCGGAAGGCCGGGGCATTTGCCGTCGCGACACTTCCAAACACCAAAGCAGCCGCCGCGCCCGCCACCGCCCACCCATAGAACTTGCCTCGTGGACGTGGCATGACCTGCGCCAGGCGGCGGCGGAGGCGATTGTCAAAGCCCAGCGGCAGTTCGCCGATCCGCTCATCGCTGTATAAGCGCATAACGTTTCCTGTTCCTGCGATCACGGCCGTGCAACGCTGGCATGCCTTCACATGCTCCTCGATCGCATACCGGAGTTCGGGGCTGACGTCATGCTCAAGATAGTTTGAAACTTCCTGCCAGACTTGTTCGCAACTGACTACCATGGCTTTTTCCCTTTCTCGAAGGGCAGGCGGCTGAACCAGCTTCCGTTCAAACCAGGCGCCAGCAGATCGCGCAACATGAGCCGCGCCCGCAGCAGCCGCGTTTTCACTGCTGCCTGCGAAATCTGTAGCGCCTTCGCGGTCTCCTCGATACTAAGTTGTTCCACGTCCCGCAATACAAAAACCGCTCGGTATTTCTCCGCCAGCGAGGTCAGGGCTTTCAACAGGTTCCGGCGCACTTCTTTTCTTTCCAGTAATTCCGAAGGGATTTCGCGCCAGTCGGCAAAGTCCCGCGGAGTGTAGCTCCCATCTTCCTCTTCCCGATGAGCGATCGGCTCCATGACATCAGCATGCTGCTTACGCCGTCGCATCAGCGCCTCATTCACCGTGATCTGGATAAGCCAGGTGCTGAACTTGGATTCCGCGCGGAACTGCCGAAGATTGGTGAATGCCTTCACCACAGCTTCCTGGGCGGCATCCTCGGCGTCGCCTTCGTTGTGAAGAATGGCGAAAGCGGCACGATACACCCGGCTTTCATAAGGACGGATCAGCTCGTAAAAGATTTCATGCTCGCCGTTTTGCACACGGCGGATAAGGTCCTCTTCGCGAGGCTCGACCACACGGACACTCTTGCCCAGGGACGCGGCGATTTCGGACATTTCGGTTCCGTTCCAGTGAACCGGAATCAGACTGCTTCCGGTCAGCGCGCCAGGTATTCGGGGTCCCGCTTCCAGCCCGTGAGCATGGAAACAAAGTTGTTCCATCCGTGAAGCACTACCATTACCAAGTGCCCGAAAACAAAAGCCAGAATGGCCCACATCACCGCAAAATGCCACACCCGCGCGAGATGAAATCCACCCATGAGCCATGCCAGCCAGGAAAACTGCACCGGCTTCCAGATCGCCAGACCGGTCAGGACCGATAGAATGCCGAGCACAATCGCCGAGGTGTAAGCCAGTTTCTGTAAGGGGTTGTAGGTCTGAGCGTCAAGCGGCTTCGGACCAAACAGGAAATAATAGCGGACCATTGGCCACACCCCGCCTATATCGCGGGACGTGAACAGCACCTGGCGATAGTTGCCGCTGAAAATCTCATATAAGACATAAAAGATCCCGGTTCCCATATAGATCCACATGAATGTCAGGTGCCATTGCAGGCCGCCAGCGAGCCATCCGCCGAGAGCAAATGCTTTGGGCCAGTGCAGAAGGTCCTTCTGCGGAATTTTCGCGCCGAAACTTGGGAAAGCGCGGAAAATCTGAAAACCGCTCCCCACCATGACCAGCAGCGAAATGGCATTCGCCCAATGACAGAGCCGCACTGCCCAGGGATGCTCATACACCTCCGAGGTAAGCTCTTCAGTTTTCGATGCTGCGACTTCGACCAGCTCTTCGGGCATCGGGTTCGGCTCACAATCCGTAGTAATGCGAATAGCCCTGGTCTTCCCAATAACCAATGCGCGGTAAGGTGTTGGTGATCTTCAGGTCCGTAATGTATTTGGCCTGCTTGTATCCGATCTTCGTCGGTACCTGCAACCGGAGCGGCGCTCCGTGCTCGCGCGTGAGTGGGCGGTCGTACATCTCATCGCAGAGTAACGTCTGCGGATGCAAAGCCGTCGCCATGTCGAGCGACTCGTAGTAGTCATCCGCACACTCCACCGTCACGAAGCGCGCGTTGATGTTGCCGCCCACCATCTTGAGAAAATCGGAAAGCTTCAAACCCCCGAACCTTCCAATAACATCCCATCCTTCCACACAGACGTGGCGCGTGTTCTGCCGCACTCGGGGCAGGCTCTGGATTCGTGACAGCTTGTAATCGCCCGGTTTTTCAACTTCGCCGCTTACCGTGAGTGTCCAGTTGTCGAAATCTACTTCGGGATCGTCGACATCGTAGGTATTCAGAGGAAATCTTTCAAAGGGCGTCAGGTCAGAATCGGCAAAGGTCGTGGCCGGGTGACCCGGACGAAACAGCTTCGCGCTCGCCCAGTCGCTGAAGCCCAGGCCCGCCTTGAGCAGCGGCTCCTGCAGCTTGGGAACGGCGAAGGCCCCGAGTACCAGCACCGGACTGAGCTTCAGCAATTCGCGGCGGTTTATCTTTTTAAATTTTCTCTGATCGATACGCGAACTCATTTGCCCTCTTAAAGCGTCGATCGCCTCGCCGCCTGCTCATGCGATTCGCATACTCGGGAAAAGTTCCAGTGGTTGGATAAAGATTCTTGCATGGGAACCCTGTCGAAGGAAAGAACAACCGCAGGAGGTCGCTATGGTTCGTTCTGCAGCCCGTATAACCCCGCAAACGATGATTTGTTTCGCGCATGTCACCATTCGCACCGCCAAAAGTGACAGGTATTTTTGCCCGTCGACCCGCATCTAATCTGGTAATGAAGGCATTCCAGATCGCAATGGTTCGGAGGTGAAACGCTGGAATGCAGGTTGGATCGGAGGATGGCCATGGAAAAAGTGATCGTGTTCTACATTCCGGACTCGTTTCGGAAAAAGGCCAGTAAGTGGGTACCGGCGCATCAGAAAGGCCGGCTACTCACTTTCCCGTCTGAAACGAAGAAGTCGGCGTAGGCAATCCAGGGTCGAGCGCCACAAAGTAAATAAACCGTGCCCGGCACAGGGTCATGCTGCCGGGCACGGCTGTCTGTAGAAGTAGAAGTGTCTTCTCGTGGAGGCCTATCGCACGGTCACGAACGGCGCATCGGTTTTAGATGGCTTTGCCTCTACCTTCACATTGGTCCGGGGCTGATACACGCAAAACGGCTCCTCGGCAAGATAGTCGCCGCTCGCGGCATATGCCCGTGCGCGGCACCCCATGCAGATGTTCCGAAACTCGCAGCAACCGCACTTTCCTTTCAAGTTGCCGGCGTCCCGAAGTTGGTTGAATACTACCGAGTTCTCCCAAATGTCCGCGAAAGTTTGCTCCCTCAGATCGCCCGCTTTCGCCGGCAGGTAGCCGCACGGGAACACCTCACCCTCATGCGAGATAAAGCACACACCCGTGCCGGCCAGACAGCCCTTGGTCATGGCATTCATATCCGAAGGGTGCCCACCGGGGTGACCCGACGCAGGTTTTGCGTCACGATGCGCTTGCGGTGAGGCAGGACGTCCAGTGAACTCGATCCCTGTTGATCCCGGCATCATCATGTCAGTCGGCCCGATCGCTGCGGGATCATGGGTTGCAGTCGCCTTCGCGGCCGCTTCTGCGGCTTTTCGGTCCGCGACTCGCCGCTGCCGCGCGACGCGAAAGTAATGCGGCGCACACGTCGCCTTCAATTCGATTCCACCTTCCAGCGAGCGGTCATAAAACCAGTTCAACATTGCTTCGTATTCTTCCGGCGGAACCATTTGTTCGGCGGCAATGTCCACTCCGCAACCTACGGGCACCAACAAGAACGTGTGCAGTGCATCGGCACCGAGTGACTTCGCCAATTCCAGCACTTCGGGCAACTGCTTGGCATTGTGCCGCGCAATCGTCATATTGATCTGCACCGACATGCCGAGCGCTTTCAAATTTTTCAACCCCTGCACCGCCGCGTTGAACGCCCCGGGTATTCCGCGGAATGTGTCATGCGTTTCTGGATCCGCTCCATCCAGGCTGATTGATACGCGGCGCACGCCTGCGTCCACGATCATGCGCGCCACTTCCTTCGTGACCAGCGTCCCGTTGGTCGCCAGCGCGACGCGGATTCCCTTCTCCGTTGCATACCGTGCCAGTTGGAAAATATCGGAACGGTAGAGGGGTTCGCCCCCGCTCAGCACCAGAATAGGATTGGCGGCCGCCGCGATCTGGTCGATGATTCCCAGCGCGCTGCGCGTCGGCAGGTCGCTCGGGGAACTCAACTGCGTGGCACTGGCCCGGCAGTGGATACAGCGCAGGTTACATCCCTTGGTGACTTCCCAGAAGATAAGCCTTGGTTTGCCTTCGCCGATTGGGTGCCCGTTGCCGTTGACCGGAGCCATGCGCGGTTTCCTTTCCACTTCGCCCTGGTTGATTACCCCTGGCAATAACCATAGAGAAGCCGCAAACATGCAGCCGTGACTCTTGTCACCCGCGATTGTGATACTGGTCACTCGCCTAAGTACATGAAAAAACGAGCTTACAGGCTCCCTCCCCCGTTGTGGCAGTCGCTGCAGCTCACTTGTGTCAGGTCGCCGATGTCCACGGGATGCTGAAATGGCGACCCGCTGACCGCCGTGCGCGTAATCGTCCCCTCCTGCTGCGAAAGCATGGTGTGGCAGGTATCGCAATCCTTGGGCACCACCTTGCCTTCGGGGCTAACATGCTGCCCGTCATGGCAGCGGAAGCAGCCGGCAAAGTAGAAGTGGCCAATGTTGTTGGGGTGCGTCTTCCAGTTAAGCTTCATTTCCGGGAAGGTCGTGCTGCGGTAGATGCGCTGGATTTCTTCTACTGTGTTGCGGATCTCCAGTTGCTTCGCCTTGGCGATATCCGGATATTTACCTTCGTAAAACTCATCGATCGATTTGGCGATTGCGGTCATTGCCGCCCCCGTGGTTTTGTATTCGCCTGTCAGTGTCGCAACCGCTTGCTGTTTAATGAATGGCAGCGAGGCATCCAGCCGCCGTGCCAATAGCGACTGATCGACCGCCAGGTCCGGTGGCACGTAAATATGGGTGGGCCGATTGTGGCAGTCGACACAGTCCATGCGCCGCTTCGACGCCTTCGCGATCTGGTCCTTGCCCAAGGTCGAATCCTTGGCGAAATATTCGGTCACCCGCCCCTGCTGATCTTTCACGTGAATGTACGCAATCACCTGCCGTTGTTCATCCGTAGCCACGTACTCGATCTCATTCGCGATATTCATGTGCCAGTGAATGCCTTCAGGCGCGCCGGTCGCGGGATCACCTCCGCCCGTTTTGATCAGCATTCGCACCTGCCGCGGCGTGTTCTTCTCATCGCTTGCGAAGTGCGTGAACACCTTCATTTGCGCCCCGTAGAACTTCTTGGGCCAGTGGCATTCCTCGCACGTGTCCTGCGCCGGGCGCAAGTTGTGCACCGGCGTCGGAATCGGCCGCGGGTAACTGTTGAGCGCCGTCGCGAACACCTGGCGTGCGCCCGAGAGCTTGGATTTCACATACCAAGTCGCGCCCGCGCCAACGTGGCACTCGACGCAAGCTACCCGCGCGTGCGGCGACAACTGGTAAGCCGTGAATTCCGGGTTCATCACTGAATGGCAGAGCTGCCCGCAAAATTGCACTGAATCGGTAAACTCGTACGCCCGATAACTCCCAATCACGCTCATGCCAATGAAGACGATGACAAAGCTGAGAAAGAAAGCGAATGCGCCGCGCTGCGTGGGATCGTTGAAATCTAACTGCAGATGGCGCGGCACTCCCCCTGCGGTGGCCAGTGCCCGCCGGCGGCGATCCAACCACATACCCAGCGCGGTCAGCACCAGGCCGAACACAAGGAATCCCGGAGCGATCATGTATGCCAGGATGCCAACGTAGGGGCTGGGACGACTTGAGGTGAGATCGATGAAGAACAGGAAGACGATATTCCCCAGCGCCACCGCGGCAATCGCCAACCCAATCACCGAAACTCGATTGCTGACCAGTTCGCGCCATACCGAAAGGCCACTGCCATGCTTCCGGGAGACTGCGGGATCCTCCGCCATTCGCGATTCTCCGAACAGGGATTTACTTGATCAATCGCGTGCTTTGTGGATGAGGCACAATTCTGCCTCACCTCGATCAATTGCGCAAAAACAAACTGAAAACTTCACTCGAACAGCACAACTACGTCACTCGCGGGCCCACTACCTCTTCGTGCGTGGAATTCCCGAGTTCCGCGCCGCTGCCGCTTTGAGTCGTACCCTCTGCAACCACCGCGGCTTCGTTCTGTTCAGGCTCCCGCATGGCTTTAAGCTCGTCCTCTTCGGCGCGCAGCAGCGTCTCCGAATCCAGGCCATGCTCTTCGCGATAGTGTTCAAACGACATCTTGCCGTCCCACCACGCCCAGTTCATGGGATACACGTCGGGATCGAGGAACACCTGGTAGAAGTGCCACACAACGATGGCAAACGTCGCCAGGATCGCTTCGTAGAAGTGAATAGCTGTCGCAATGTCCAGCCACCAGCGTGGCAGCAGGCTTCCCGCCCAGACTTTGGCCCAGAGCATGATGCCCGTGCTCGCCATGACGACAATTCCCCACACTAGCGCCCAGTACTCCGCTTTCTCCGCGTAGTTGAAGCGAGCGTATTCCGGTTTCTTTTCTTTGAAGCCGAGATAGTAGAGCATCGTGATCCAGATGTCGGTCGCGTCCTTCGGTTCCGGTAGCAGGTCGAGCAGCAGTCGCCGGCCCCGCCGCGCCAGGATGACATACATGAGGTGACCCACCCCTGCGCCGATCAGCACGCAACCTGCAACCCGGTGAGTAATGCTGCGCACTCTCTCGTTCATACTCAGCAGCGCGGCAAACCACGAGTCCGGATACTTCAACGCGAAACCTGTGGCTACAAGCACGAAGAAACTGGTCAATAAGATGATATGTTGCGCCCTCTGCTCCGGAGCCATGCGCACCACCGAAAGATGCTGCTCTTTCCTGCGTGCGACCGCCTTCTTGCGCCAGATGATGAAGTTGTGCAACGCCATGCCGCCGATCACCACAAAAATCATGCCCAGGTAAAACTTGCGAATCAGTCGCACTGCAACACTGCCCACATCGGCCGAAAGCGGCGCATCGACGTGCACCTTCGCCAGTGCGAACTTCTCGTTGACCCCGGGGTGGCATTGTCCGCAGGTCTTGACCAGGTTGGCCTTGTTGATCGTGGAGCGCGGATCGCTCGAGGGCAGGATGTTGTGTACCCCATGGCAACTGGCGCAGTTCGCCACGACTTGCGAGCCCAACTTGGAAGCAAGTCCGTGATAGCTCGCCAGGTAGGTCGTGGCACGGCGGCCTTCAATGCCAAACTCCTGCGACAAGCGCACGCCTTCGTGGCAGCGCGCACAGGTGACCCGTGCCAGGTTTTGCGCTGACACTGACGAATTCGGATCCACGTGAGACTTGATGGAGTGAATACCGTGGCAATCGGTGCACACCGGGGCTTGCCAGTTGCCGCGCGAGATCGCCTGCCCGTGAATACTCTGCAAAAATTCCTGTTCCACCGGCTTGTGACATTTCGCACATGTCTGTGGGACATTGAACTTGAAGATCGGTGATTTCGCGTCGCTCGCCTGCAGTATTTCATGCGTACCGTGGCAATCCGTGCAGACGGCCGCCTCCTCTGAACCCGCTGCTATGGCCCGCCCATGCACGCTCTGCTCGTAGGAAATGAATGGCTGCGCGCTGTGGCCGCTGGCCTCCATCACGAACTTCTGTCCGTGACACGCGCCACAAGTGCTTGGGATATTCGCATGATTCACACGTGATTTCGGATCGCTTGCCGGTAACAGTTCGTGCGGGCTGCCGTGACAGTTCGTGCAGGTGGCCGCTTGCTTATCTCCGCCCTGAATAGCCTTCGCATGGAAGCTGCGCTCGTAGGCCGCTTGTTCATCGCCGTGGCAACTTGCACAGCTGATCTTTGCCGGAGTGTTCTCGTGCGGAGACGTCTTCACATCGGCGTGGCAATCGACGCACGCGAACATTGAGCCATGGATGGAAACTTTGAATGCATCGCCGTTGACCGCTAGGCTGACCTGCTTGCCGTTGATCTCGGTCGTCATGGCAGCGTCACCGTGGCACGCTAAACAGTCGTCATTTGTGGGCTTGACGGGGACCTTGGCCTTGTCGGCCCCCATCGCAGTTGTAGGTACCGCGATCAGGCAGAGAAACATGACCGCGAGAAACTCATAATTCTTCCCTGCAGCCACTCTCACCTTGTGTTCGAGCATGTGCGGCCGACCTCCTGCGGTGCGAGGCACCACTGCAGCTGTAGTTTTCAACACTATTACCCAGCACACAGTGAGTACTCTCACCTCAGCCAGTGATCAGAGTCACACGCCGATGTTTATCCAGAATGCGGCGCTCCCTTCTACGAAGTACGCCCTCGACCCCTAGCTGAAAGTGACCCGCACAAGAACCGATGGACCCCCATCTGGTTGTGGGCAAACAGAAAAGCGCACCAGCTTCCAGGTGCGCTCTTTAGGTATTCAGGAAAGAAATAATCAGTGCACGCCGCGTGCGCGGCGAGTTCTTCGTAAGCCCACCGACCGCACCCGGTCGTAGGCCGCGTGCAAATCCTGGCTAAGCATGTGCACTACTTGCAGGCATACTTCCCGGTGCTCGCGAAGAAAATTCAGTAGTTCTTTGCGTCGTACCACGGCGACACGCGAGTCCTCCAATATCTCGGCCGTGACCTCGTAGGGAGTGCCGGAAAGCGAGGCGCTCAGGCCCAGTACTTCTCCTGGATTCGCCACCCGCAGCGTCAGTCTTCGGCCTGACTCGGCGCAGACTGAAAGCCGCGCGTGTCCATCGCATAGCAGGAAGATCCCCCGGGCCGGCTGGCCTTCCCGGAAGAGAACCGTTCCACGCCGGTACGTATTCACCGACTTGATATCGTCGAACGCACCCAGCGCGTCGGCGGGCAGATCGCAGAAGAGCCGGTCTGGCCGCTGCATGCAATCAAAGCAGCTGTGTTGCGTTGCGCTCTGCATAAGGCAGTGATACCGGGCGGGGGCGAAGAAAACAGTGACTCCAGTCACTTCTTGGGGTGACCCTGGGCACACCTCAAATCACTGCCCAACTATCCGTTGGTCGCCAGAACCCGCAACGCCGACTTGTTGCGGATGATCAACGTGGAGCCCTTTGACTGAATGATTTGCCTCTTTTTCAAATCGGCGAACAGCCGCGTAACCGTCTCCCGCGACGTCCCGATCATCTGCGCAATTTCCTCATGCGTCAGCGCCAGTTTCAGTCGCGGCTCCTGTTTCATTGCTTCCCCGTTCTTCGAGCTCCATTCCAGCAGCAGCTTCGCCAGCTTCTCGCCGGCTGAGTGCGACAATCCCAGCGAACGCACTTCATGGCAGGCATTGTTGTATTTTTCGCTTAGCTGTTCCGCCACTTTGAAACACGCGTCACCATGGTCCCTGAGGAATCGCAGGAAGTCTTCTCTCTTTACGAAATTCACCTGGCACGGATCGATGGTCTCCGCGGTTAGCTCATAAGGTTTACCCGATACCGTGGCGCTCAGACCTAGCACTTCGCCAGGCTCGGCAATTTTGAGAATCAGGGTTTTACCGTCGCTGGCGCAGATCGAGAGCTTCACCCGTCCCTTGCACAGCACGAAAATGCCTCGGGGAGCCTGTCCTTCCACGAACAGCACCGCTCCTTTAGGATAGGCGGTGGCGTATTTAATATTTTCGAAACCCTGCAGCGCGGAGCTCGGCAGATCGCAGAAAATCCGGTCCGCCCGCATCTTGCAGGTCAGACAGCTCTCGATGATGTCCAGACCGTATGGCGATAACACAAACCACCCCCTGTGATGCCTTCACGGATTTGCGTGGCGGCCGCGACAGCCGGTCGGTTTGCCATACATCTGCCTGTGACGGACATCACAGCATCAGTGTCTGCCGGCGCGGAACCTTAAGCTGTGATGATCGGCACAGGTGATTGTGACTAGGCTCACAGGAGTAACTCCAGCCTAAACACTGGCCTGCGAGCAACTTTCAAGGCATACTAGGGCAAGTCATGACGCGCCTATGACACCGCCGCCTGCGCAAAGTTCCCCCAACACTGGATCCCGCCCGACCTCCGGAGGACCGCACCGGCAACAGCAGCGAATGCTCGCGGCACTTGGGTTGCTGGGACTGGCGTTGGCACTGGTCATCATAAAAGACCGTGACTTCTGGTTCCCTCCTGCTTCCGCGCCCCTTGACTCCGTCGCTGCGACCGCGCCGTCCGCGCAACCTGATCAGGCCCAGACAGGCCCGCTAGCGCGAACCCGGCATTTTTTGAGCCGCCACAGTAAGAAGCACAGCGCGCCAAGCTCCCACTCCGCCCAGGCTCCCCCGCCTCCCGTCACTATCAAGCGCACCGCACTGCCTCCGCTCGAAGTGGAAGTTGTAGCTGGTGATCAATCTCACACGGCGCGTCCCGTCAGTCGCTCCGTGCAGGTGGACACGCAACCATCTTCTGCTGGTCCGGAGCTTGCATCCCAGCGCATCACTGACACTGCGACTGTGAACGCCTCCACTCCCCCGGTCATCGTAGCTGCTGATCGCGTGAGCCTCTCCCCCCAAACCAACCAGGCTGTATCTCATTCCGTAAAGCCCGGATATCCCTTGTTGGCTCGCCAGACGAAGGTTCAGGGCGCTGTGATGCTGGAAGCTTTAATCTCGCGTGAAGGAAACATTCAGGATTTGCGGGTGTTGAGCGGCCCGCCGATCCTGGCGGCAGCGGCGCGGGAAGCTGTGAAGAAATGGCGCTTCAAACCTTATTTCGAGGGCAATCGAGCGGTCGAAACCGCGGCCCGCATCACCGTGAATTTTACGATCTCGACCAACTAATCGCTGGTTTTGCCGTCTGATTACCGACTCCAATGCTCCGCCATTTTGCCAACGTTGCGGTCCACGTCGTTATCATTTGCGGCATCAGCGCTTGCAGCAACGCGAAGAGTCCGATCTCGCCGCAATCACCTGGGGGATCCCCGATGAGCTTCTCGATCTCCAGCCAAAGTTTTCCCGCTAACGCCAATATCCCGCGAAAATTCACCTGCCAGGGCGCGGATGTTTCACCGGAACTGTCCTGGCAAGATCTGCCCGCGGGAACCAAGAGTATCGCCCTGATCGCAGACGATCCGGATGCTCCTGCCGGCACCTGGACGCACTGGATACTGTTCAATTTGCCTCCCGACGTCAGTAGCCTTCCAGAAGGCACACCCAAGGACGACCAACTCCCCAACGGCGCGCTCCAGGGCCGCAATGACTTCCGCAAGGTCGGCTACAACGGCCCGTGCCCGCCAGTGGGAAAGCCGCACCGCTACTTCTTCAAGATGTATGCGCTCGATACCAGGCTCAACTTGAGCGCCGGTGCGAGCAAAAAGGAAGTGGAGCAGGCCATGCAGGGACACGTGCTCGCTCAGTCGGAATATGTGGGAAGGTACAAGCGGTAGGCGATTAACCGACTTCTATCACAAGGAATTCCTCAGCGGCAAACTTCTCCCCAAAATTTAACAGGCGTCCCGAACTCTTTCGAGTCCCTGGACGCCCGGGCAGCCCTCCCCCAGAACTGCTCGAGATTTAAGTTAGTCCTCATCCCAGAAGCGCGGAATGGCTCTTCCGTGCTACGACCACCCACCAAAGTGCCACATGTTCATCCTCTTGCAATTAAACCAACTTAGCTCGAAATCGTCGATTCGGCAGCTTTCTGCTAATCTGAATTCCATCGGATGATCACTTCTCGAGGTGTTTATGCCAGGAGGCCTCCGCTTGATCTGTGCTCTCGCGTCTGCGTGCCTGCTCACCGCCCTGCTGTTTGCTGACGATTCTTCGCCCGCAGTCCACGTTGGTCCTCCGAAGGTTAAAGTCAATGCGGTCGAGGACATGGTTCAAGGCCATAAGATTGTCGATCCGTACCGCTATCTCGAAGATGCCGCCAATCCTGACACCCAGGCCTATGTGCGCGACCAGATGGCGTACACGCGCAGTCTGCTCGATCCTCTGCCCGGACGCGACAAAATCAACGCACGTCTCGAGCAACTGCTCACCATCGGCACGATCGGAGCCCCGCAGATCGGCGGCAACTACTACTTCTACACGCGACGTGACGGCCAGCAGAACCAGCCCGTGCTCTACGTGCGCGAAGGCACGGACGGCGCCGACCGCGCCCTGGTCGATGCCAACCGAATGTCCGCTGACGGCACTGTGGCTCTCGATTGGTGGTTCCCGTCCGAGACCGGCAAGTATGTTGCGTATGGCACATCACCGGGCGGTTCGGAGGAGAGCACGCTTCACATCATCGAAACCGCGACCGGAAAAGTGCTCGGCGACTGGATTGAGCGCACTCGCTTTGCCAGCGTTGCGTGGAAGAACGATGACGCCGGCTTTTACTACACTCGCCATCCGCGAAAGGGTGAGGTTCCGCCCGGCGATGAAGTGTATTACGTGAAAGTCTTCTATCACGCGCTCGGCGCCGATCCCGCCCGGGATCCGCTCGTCTTTGGCGAAGGTCGCAACGCGCAAGACATTCCTACCGTTTCTCTTTCCGAAGATGATCGCTGGCTGCTGATCACCGTCTTCGAGGGCTGGGCCAAGAGCGAGATGTATCTCCTGGACCTCAAGACGGGGACTCCGCCCCTGGAACTCACTGCGAAAAAAGACTTCCTCTACAACGCCGAGGTTTTCAAAGGTAAGCTCTACATCACCACCAACGAAGATGCTCCGCGATATCGGCTCTTTGTCGCCGAGGCAACAGCTCCCGCGCGCGACGCCTGGAAAGAAATCATTCCGCAGGGCGAGGCTGTTCTTCAAGGCGCAGCTGTATTCGGCGGCAAGCTCTTCGCCCAATACGAACACAATGCCACATCGCAACTGAAATTATTCGATCTCGATGGGAAGCCGGTTACGGACATTGCCATGCCCGCTATCGGCAGCGTATTCGCTACCGGCGGCCGCTGGGATCGCGACCAGGCCTTTTTCGGTTTCCAGTCATACACCTTTCCTCCCTCGGTCTATCGTTACGATCTCAACGATCACAAGTCGTCGCTCTGGGCCAAGGTCAACGCGCCCTCTATCGAGCCCTCCGCCTACGAAGTGAATCAGGCCTGGTACAACTCGAAAGACGGCACCCGCGTGCCCATGTTCGTGGTGCACAAAAAAGGATTACCCCGGAACGGAAAGAATCCCGCATTGCTCACCGGTTACGGAGGGTTCAACATCAGCATGAGTCCCACGTTCAATCGCAGCGCCTACCTGTGGTTGGAGCATGGAGGCATCTATGCGGTGGCTAATTTGCGGGGCGGCTCCGAGTTCGGTGAGGACTGGCATCGCGCCGGCATGCTCGATAAAAAGCAGAACGTTTTCGACGACTTCATCGCCGCCGCCGAATTCCTCATCTCCGACAAGTACACTGACAAGGATCACCTCGCCATCTCTGGCGGATCCAATGGCGGCCTGCTTATGGGCACGATGATTACCCAGCGCCCTGACCTTTTCCGCGCCGTCGTCTGCGCCGTCCCGTTGCTCGATATGCTGCGTTATCAGAATTTCCAGATTGCCAAGCTCTGGATCCCAGAGTACGGCTCTGCCGATGACGCGAAGCAATTCGACTGGCTCTACGCCTATTCGCCCTACCACCACGTCAAAGAGGGCATTGAATATCCGTCGATTCTCTTCATGACCGCCGACACCGATACTCGCGTGGATCCCATGCACGCCAAGAAAATGGCGGCATTGCTGCAAGCCGAGGCCAAGAACGGGCAGAGCCAGGATCGACCGATATTGTTACGGATTGAAACGAAGGCGGGTCATGGCGCGGGAAAGCCGGTGACAAAGCAGATCGAAGAATCCACGGATATGTATTCGTTTCTGTTCTGGCAATTGGGAGTGGAACCCTGAATTCGGAGGCCTCTGCGTGATTGCGTCCGGCGGCCACCCGTCGCTAGCTACAGGCGGCCGCCGAAAGAAACGCTTGTAAGTCGTTACGCCGCCGGTTGGTATTGATTGCTGTTTTCGAAGCGATGAAAGTCTTCTGCTTCTTCCTCGGCCTTCGGTGCGCATGCTTGCGAGAGGGCGAGATAGAACTTCTCTCTTGGCGTTATCTCGCGGCCGAGACGTAGTCTCAAATCCTCGATTATCTGTTCCAAGGAATGCTCCATGAAATGTACCCTCCGTTTTGCTTAGGACATCATGCCCGCAACCGCCCGTGCCTTGAATACAGTGACTGCCTTAGTCCCGCAGCGTTATCTCGTAGATCGGCCGCAATTAAATATGTGCTTCCACAGCAATACTTTGCGGACTTTCTCCCGGGCAGCATCAACTCTCACGCCACCATCACCTCACAACAATCGCTAAGCCTGTGAACAACAGCGGGAGCGAACCTGACCTACGTGTTTCAAACGCCAGGTAAACTCGGTGCTCTCAGATGAGCTGTGCAGCTCTGGCGGTGGTACCATTGCAGGCTCGAATCTTCATCTATGATGTATCGCCGAGCTAATTTTTTGGCGTCGTGCACTCTTCGGCACGGAAACCACCGCGACCGTAGAGGTGAACATGGAAGCATTCCAAATTGCAGAATGGAAAACCGCCCCCCTTCATAACTGTCATCACTGAGCCAGTGCTCGCAGTTCACTAGAGGACAGTACGATTTCAGACGGAGACGAAATCCCCATAAGTAGTCTCAATGCCGGTGATCGCCAGTCATGAGATCGCGACGCTACAAAGTTGTCACCCATCACCATCGCCCGTGACGATTGGCACCGCCAACGGCTGGCGTGCTCTGCGACCATCGCCACGGGTGCTGCAAGGCGGTTGTGTGTCGAAACACCGCTTAATCGCTCGCCCCTAAGCCGCGCTATTTGACAATCTCTCGCATCCGCCACGCAAGGCGATCATGTGCCCCACCAGGCGCTCCGGCGCCGGTCGTCAGCTGTGGAGCCGCCTCAACAACGAATCAAACATCGCTAGTGTCAGGAGTTCATGACCTTTACTTGTAAATCTGTAAATCTCATGAACTCTTGGCTTTACCCGAGGTATCTTACCCCAACGCTCTAATTACAGAGGAAGACCAGAATCAGCGCTACGCATGGAATTCAGCGCGCCCGCAATCAAGCTTCCCATACGCTCAGCATTGCTAATAGCGAATATTCCAGATCGAGGCTTCTCGCTTCCAAGCCGCCCCAATTTGGGAACTGTCTCTCCCCATTCCCTTCCGAGGTTTGACCCTGCCTTCTCCCGCGTGTTATAAAACTCCGTTTTGTGTCGTACGTGACTGGGAAGGCGTGTGCCTTATCCAGGAGCGTGCCGTACAAGACTGATATATCCGACGCGGCCAAGCTTCAGCACTCCTGTTCTTGTCTTGATGTGGAAGCGTGTTCGGAATTCCGGCAATGCGCTCCTCCCGACGCAGTAAGCAATGGGCGTCGGAGAACTCCGTCTTGCCGGAAGGTGATGCCTTGACACGTTGTCATCCATAAAAGTTCCTGTTCTGGAGGATTCCCATGCGCACCTGGATCGCCAATGCTGCGTCCACAGGCTGCCGGTTTACTAAGAATCTCGCGGCCACGTTCGCCGTCCTGACCGTCGGCGCCGCCGCAGCTTTCGCCCAGCCTGAAGGAGAGGTGGGGGGTGAAGCCAGCCTTAAAGTTCCCGACCTATCCACCGTGCAGTTCCTGGGCATCGATGGCCATCGATTGCTTCTCGTCGGGATTCTGTTCTGCATCTTCGGCCTGCTCTTCGGCCTTGCCATTTACACCAAGCTGAAGAATCTGCCCGTGCATCGCTCTATGCGCGAGATCTCCGAACTCATCTACGAGACTTGCAAGACTTACCTGGTGACCCAAGGTAAGTTCCTGATGCTGTTATGGATCTTCATCGCCGTCGTGATCGTGCTGTACTTCGGCGTGCTCGCTCCGGTTCCAGGCAAATCGGTAGCCGTGACGCTGCCCATCATTCTGGCCTTCAGCATTATCGGGATCGCGGGCAGCTACGGCGTGGCGTGGTTCGGTATCCGCGTTAACACCTTCGCCAACTCGCGCACAGCATTCGCTTCTCTGCCCGGCAAGGCATTCCCCTGCTACCAGATTCCCCTGGAAGCCGGCATGAGCATCGGCATGATGCTGATCAGCGTTGAACTTCTGATGATGCTGATCATTCTGTTGTTTATTCCCGGCGATTACGCCGGCCCCTGCTTCATCGGATTCGCCATCGGCGAGTCACTCGGTGCGGCGGCGCTGCGTATTGCCGGCGGCATCTTCACCAAGATTGCCGATATCGGCTCCGACTTGATGAAGATCGTCTTCAAGATCAAGGAAGATGACGCGCGCAACCCCGGCGTGATTGCCGACTGCACCGGTGACAATGCCGGCGATTCGGTTGGCCCCAGCGCAGACGGGTTTGAAACCTACGGCGTCACCGGCGTCGCGCTGATCACCTTCATCCTGCTCGGCGTGAAGGATCCGACCGTGCAGGTGCAGCTACTGGTCTGGATTTTCGTTATGCGCATCGCCATGCTGGTGGCCAGCGCCGCGGCTTATTTCATCAATGCCGCGATTGCCAAAGCGAAATACGGCAACCAGGCCACCTTTAACTTCGAAGCGCCGCTGACGGCGCTGGTCTGGCTGACCTCGGTGGTATCGATTGTTCTTACTTACATCATTTCGTACCTGATTATTCCTTCACTCGGAGGCGACGCCAGCCAGTGGTGGAAGCTCGCCACCATCATTTCATGCGGCACCCTGGCGGGCGCCGTCATTCCTGAATTCGTTAAGGTATTCACGTCTACCGAGTCGCGCCACGTGAAGGAGGTCGTGATTTCGGCCCAGGAGGGCGGCGCATCGCTCGATATTCTTTCCGGCTTTGTCGCAGGGAACTTCTCCGCCTATTATCTGGGGCTCACTATGGTGACCCTTATGGCGGTGGGCTACTACGTCAGCACCATGGGCCTGGGCGCTCTAATGATCGCAGCCCCGGTGTTTGCCTTTGGACTGGTAGCTTTCGGATTCCTGGGTATGGGACCGGTGACCATCGCGGTGGATTCCTACGGGCCGGTTACAGACAACGCACAGTCGGTTTACGAACTTTCGCTCATCGAGCAAGTGCCTAATATCGAACAGGAAATCAAGCGCGACTTCAAGATGGACGTATACTTCGATCGCGCCAAGGATCTTCTCGAAGCCAACGACGGCGCCGGCAATACCTTCAAAGCCACAGCCAAGCCGGTGTTGATTGGAACCGCCGTGGTCGGTGCGACTACCATGATTTTCTCCATCATCATGGCGCTTACCAATGGGCTTACGGCAAACGTTGACAAGCTTTCGCTGCTGCACGCGCCCTTTGTTCTCGGCCTGATCACCGGCGGCGCCATCATTTACTGGTTCACGGGTGCCTCCACGCAGGCCGTCAGCACGGGCGCGTACCGCGCGGTCGAGTTCATCAAGGCCAACATCCGTCTCGAAGGCGTGGAAAAAGCATCTGTGTCCGACAGCAAGAAAGTTGTCGAGATCTGCACCCGCTATGCGCAGAAGGGGATGCTGAACATCTTTATCGGCGTGTTCTTCGCAACGCTGGCCTTCGCCTTCGTGGAGCCCTTCTTCTTCATCGGATACCTCCTGTCGATCGCGACCTTCGGGCTCTATCAGGCCATCTTCATGGCAAACGCGGGCGGCGCCTGGGACAATGCCAAGAAGATCGTTGAAGTCGAGCTGAAGCAGAAAGGCACAGAGTTGCACGCCGCCACAGTCGTGGGTGACACGGTTGGCGATCCCTTCAAGGACACGTCCTCGGTTGCCATGAACCCGGTGATCAAATTCACTACCCTCTTCGGACTGCTTGCCGTTGAATTGGCGGTGAGCCTCACACGGTCGAAAGGTGCGGGATTCAGCAACGTGCTCGCCTTGATCTTCTTCATCGTCTCGCTGTTCTTCGTCTATCGTTCGTTCTATGGCATGCGCATCGAGAGAGAGCACGCGCCCGAAGCAGCAAGAGCGGCGGCAGATTAAGTTTTGGAGGGCGTAACAGGCCGGCCCCTTGAGACCTTCAAATGTCTCCGAGGGCGGCAGACCGGCTTACCTACCGTTGTCGCGCGGCCTCTGCATGCTCGGAAGAGTTGGACGGTTTGATCGTCCGCAGGTACAACACTAGTTGCCAGCGCTGCAGCTCCGGTAGCTGGCTGAACGACGGCATGCCGCGGTCAAAGTTGCCATTCGTAATCTTCCAGAATAATGCGCCGTCGCTCTGCTCCTGCACCGAGGGCGATGATAAGTTAGCTGAGTGTTTCTTCTCGATACCCAGGCCGTCGTTTCCGTGACACTCCGCGCAATTTTTTAGGAAGAGTTTTTTGCCCCCGGCAGCGGTTTCCGGCCGTTTCGCAAGAGGATTTGCCTTGGCGGCAGCGTCCGCCGGCGCGTGCCAGTTGGGATCCGATTGATAGGAAGGGTTCTGCGCGCACAGAGTTCCCGTTAACCACGCGAGCACCGCGAAAGCCAACATCAGTATCCCCGCGCGAAAGCTCACGGCTTTCCCCCAAACAATTGCGCAAGCTTGCTGCGAAATCCACGGATTTCGTAGCTATATCCGAAACGCAGCAACGCGGGATTGCTTTCATGAGTAAGCCCGATGGAGGGCGAGAATCGCAAACTGCTGTTGTCGCTGATCTGCCATCCCAATAGGGGGGCGAGATAGTGTGCGGTGTTGTGGAAACCGAAACCGTTCGTGCTTCCGAGACCCCCGTACATCTCCACCCCGACGATGAAATTTTCACGACAAAAGCGGCAATTCGAGCCGCTCGCCAGGGTTGCCAGAGGCCGGTAGAACCCCAGCGAGTAACCCAACTCGAAACCTTCCTCCTGCGAAAGGTTTTTTTCCACAATGAAGTTCTCTGCAAGGTTCCAGTCGTGTACTGTGCTGGAGAGAATCAGCTTGGTCTCGAGTTCGTGGGCATGCGTCTGGCTGAGTTCAGAGTTGCGCTCACCAGGCTCGGAAGCGTTCCCCACCAGTTCCTTCTCGATGCGGCTGGCTTCGTTGATGCCCTCGTATTCAAAATAGAGCACCGGATTCACCGCGTGCTCGCGCGCGAATGGGCGAAACCGGTTCTCCAGGCGCCAGCCGGTGAAGACGGAACTGTCCCCTGCCGTCGACTGACCTTCGAGGTACAGCTCCGCTGTCCACCTGGCCGTCACTCCGTACTCGAACTCCTGGTAAGGCGCAAAGAAGAAGCGCTCGCCGGACCGTGGAACCCCCATCGTGCTTGAGGTCTCCAGTTCAAGATTGCCCGGCTCCTCCATGTGATGGGTGTAAGTGACAAAGTAAGGAGGCTCCTGCGCGCGCACCCCGAGCACAGATCCGGCAATTAGTGCCATCAGCAAGAAATGAAAACGCATGCAAGGGAGCTATGCTAACCGAAAAACATGCGAGGAGTTCATCGATATGCGGGGAATGGCAGCAAATCGCGTGCTACTGCGAACGCTCCGCAGCATGCGGCAGAGAGATGCGCTCGAACACCTGTTTGACCACCCGGTCGCAGCGTTCGCCCATGAAAGAAAATGCCGACGCGCGGCCCGAGCCAGCGCGGGCGTACAGTTCGCGGCGCAGCAATGCTCGCGCGCGATGCAAGCGCACCTTTACGTTCTCCTCGGTGAGATCCAAAGCGTTGGCGGTTTCGGCCGTGCTTAGTTCTTCAATATCCCGAAGCATCAGCACGGTGCGATAGGACTCCGGCAAACTCATGATTGCAGACTCCAGCATAACGCCGGCCTGCGCGCTCACCGCTTGTTGTTCAGGATCGGGGCCGTCAGATGCAAAGGTCATGGTTTCTCCCTGAGACTCGGCAATCGCGTCGAGTTCGGTGAAGCGGGAGCGTCGATGCGCCCGGGCCAGCGCCTCGTGAACCGCAATGCGGGTGAGCCAGGTCGCGAAGCTGGAGCGCCCGGCAAATTGCCGCAGGTGCTGATAGGCGCGCACGTACGCGTCCTGCATAACGTCTTCCGCTTCACCATCGTCGCGAAGAATCGCACGCGCTACCCGGTACAGCCTCTGGTTATAACGGCGCATGATCACTTCGAACAGAGCGGTATCGCCCTCCAGAACGCGTGCCACGACGTCCTCGTCACTGAGTTCCGCCGACCGCGCGATTTGCAGGATGTTGCTCAGCTGAGGTGCTCCCATAACCAGATAGAGTGGTAGCCGCGCCATTAGTTACATTGCGGCCTGGTCGTTCAATTCCCTTTCATCTTTTCGCGCACGCTGTGCGCTAGCTTCTCGATTTCATCTGCTTTCTTGATCACCTCCATCGAGAGCATGTTTTCATTCGTCTTGTCGACGTACTGCTTTAGCTCAGTCGAAAGCTGCAGGAGACGGTCAGTGTCGCGCTTCAACGCTTCCTGCCGTTCCTTGTTGGCTTTCTTGGCCATATCCTTTTCCATCTTGATGCGGGCTTCGTCTTCAGGATTATTGCGCTCTGGTGGCTGCCCAATCCTGGGCGGCCGCACCTGGATGGCTTCAGAGGCATCGTCCTGGCCGAAGACGGGCCTGCCGCTCACCGCTGATACCAGCACCAGTAACAGCAGATAAATGCAGGGTTTGGAGGTCAACACTCACCTCGGATGCTTGCGATCTCTGAATTATACGAAAGCACTTCCCAGTAAGATGCGGGCAGCAGGCCGGCTCACTGTTCGATGTGAGCGAACATCCAGGTGGGCGCAAACTCTACTCGTCCAGTTCATTGAATGGCAGCGAACGCCGTCTGACCCGGCAGCTATTCGGGGCCTTAGCTCGCCATTCTCCTGCGTTAAAAAAAATTGAGCGAGGACCGGAGCCCTCGCTCGTCACCTCCGATCAGGGATCGGATTCAGAAGTTGCTAGCAACAACCGCCTACAACGAACTCATATTCGCCAGGAACTCGCCATTCGACTTGGTCTTGCTTAACTTGTCGATAAGCAATTCCATCGCTTCCACCGGCGACAGCGGGTTCAGCACTTTGCGCAAAACCCAGATCCGCTGCAGATCCTCTCGCGGAATCAGCAACTCTTCCTTGCGCGTTCCTGAACGCTGAATGTCGATGGCCGGGAAAACGCGCTTATCCACCAGCTTCCGCTCCAGGATGATTTCCGAGTTACCCGTGCCCTTGAATTCTTCAAAGATCACGTCATCCATGCGAGAACCGGTATCGATCAGGGCTGTCGCGATGATGGTCAGTGAGCCGCCCTCCTCTATGTTGCGCGCCGATCCGAAGAATCGCTTCGGACGCTGCAGTGCGTTGGAATCCACGCCGCCGGAGAGCACCTTGCCGGAAGGCGGAACAATTGTGTTGTAAGCGCGCGCCAGGCGCGTAATCGAATCCAACAGAATCACGACATCACGCTTGTGCTCCACCAGTCGCTTGGCTTTCTCAATCACCATTTCGGCGACCTGCACGTGACGCGCCGCGGGTTCGTCAAAAGTTGAGGAGATGACCTCGCCCTTCACTGATCGCTGCATGTCGGTCACTTCTTCCGGCCGCTCATCGATCAGCAGCACCATCAACACGACTTCAGGATGGTTGGTTGTGATGGAATTCGCCACGTTCTGCAGCAGCATGGTTTTGCCGGCTCGCGGCGGTGAAACAATCAGGCCGCGCTGGCCTTTTCCCAGCGGGGTCAGCAGGTCCATCACGCGAGCGCTAACGTTGTCGCGCACCGTTTCCAGTTTGACCCGCTCCTGCGGATAAAGCGGCGTCAGGTTGTCAAAAAGAATCTTGTTACGGGCTTCGTCCGGCGATTCGAAATTGACAGCTTCAATCTTGACGAGCGCAAAGTATTTCTCGCCCTCGTGGGGAGGACGAACCTGTCCGCTGATGGTGTCGCCTGTCTTCAGATCGAACTTGCGAATCTGCGACGGCGAAACGTAAATGTCATCCGGTCCTGGCAAATAGTTGTAGTCGGGAGAACGGAGAAAGCCGTATCCATCGGGCAGGATTTCCAGCACACCTTCAGCAAAGATGTGGCCCTCTTTTTCGCTCTGGGCCTGCAGGATCTTGAATATCAGGTCCTGCTTGCGGAGGCCGCTGGCACCGGGCAAATCCAAAGATCGGGCGATCTTGGTCAGCTCAGTGATATTTTTTTCCTTGAGTTCAGCAATGGTCATAGTCACCTACGGGAGATAATCGGGGGGGCGCTTGGGGAAGACTGGCACCACGCGAGGCAGGCGGCGGGACTGGGGATTAAGCAGCCCGCCGTTGCGCCTCGGCAAAATGTTCTGGTTCCGCGAGAACCGACTGCCGCTCAGAACCCGCAATCCTGTCCAGAACCTCGTTCATCGTTTCCTGGATCCTGGTATTTGGCTTGTGAAACTTGCGGGTAGCCTTTGACGCAAGCTGGCAGAGCATATAACGGTTTCGCAAAGTATGTAAAGCGTCAAAAACGCGATCAGAACGCATTTCTGTCTTTCTCCTGGTATGAAGTTCGCCACAGGTCCCATCCTCTCCGCCCCACTGTGACGGACGCCCACCCTGGGCTGCCACCTCACTGGAATTCGGATGGGTTTTAGAACGGGATGCCTAAGTCACTCATAATGATGCTCCACGAGGTCCCAAAGTTGCTCAATTTTATGGGTTTTTAGCCTTTAAAAGGTACGTAGAGGTTCTTCAGGACGGCCATCAGACTGAAAGTGTTGTCCGTGGAACGAAATAATGTAGCTGGGATTACCGGGGTCGTCAAGTATTAGTTTGCGAGTCGATTTATCTGTTCGGGAATCCTTCAGATGACATCAGAACTGCTTTCGAACCGGTCGCTTACGGCCCGAACGCTTACGCTCATCTCATGATTCTCGAAGTTCACTCTGCCCGCAAGAACCGTCGACTTCACCGATCTTCAGGTTACAATTCCTTACCCCTGTGCACCGCCTGGCCCACTTTTTATTGCCGGCACTGCTGGTAATCGGCGCCGTTGCCGCGGACCAACCCACAACGGCCCCTTCGATCCCGTGCGTCGACGGTGTTCCTGGCGCGCCTGCCTGCACCGGCAGCTCCAAAGACCTGAAAGACGCGAAGCTTGCCTTCCACCATGGGTTGAAATTGCAGAAGAACCATCAACTGGATCAGGCCTATGTTGAATTCGATAAGGCGGCGCAACTGGTTCCTCGCGATCTCGAGTACGTGACTGCCCGCGAGCTTCTGCGCGCGCAACTGGTTTCGCAATATCTTAAAAGCGGTAATGCCCACCTTACGCAAGGCCGCAACGTGGAGGCGCTCGGTGAATTCCGCGCCGCGCTCCAACTCGACCCTGATAATCAGTTCGCCCAGCAACAACTCCAGGCTGCCGTCGGTCCGGAGGCTCCACCCTCGTCCCCCGCTCCGTTGGTAATCGCCGACTCGGGAGAAATCAAGTTGGCCCCGCTGGACCAGCGCGCGGATTTTCATTACACGGGGAACTCGCGGGAATTGCTCACACAAATAGCCGCGGTCTTTGGCGTAAACGCGACCTTTGATGATTCCGTTCAGAACCGAAACGTGCAATTCGATATCCAGAATGTGGATTTTTACCGCGCCATGCGCGCCGTAGCCATCGTGACGAAAACTTTCTGGACGCCACTGGATTCGAAGCAGATGCTCGTCCTGGCTGACAGTCCCGAGAATCACCGCTTATTCGACCGCATGGGGATGCGCACCTTCTATATTGCGGATATCAGTACTCCGCAGGAGCTGAATGACATTACCAATGCGCTGCGCGTGCTGTTCGAAGTGCGCTACATCATGCAACAAGTCCGTACCAGCACCATCACCATGCGCGCCCCTTGGGCCAGTCTGGAAGCAGCCACGCGTTTTCTGGGCTACCTGAGCTCCGGCCGCCCGGAAGTACTGCTCGACATCAAGACTTTTGAAGTGAGCCATACCTTTACCCGCGCGATTGGGGTTCACATTCCTAGTCAATTCAAGCTTTTTAATATTCCCGCCGCCGCGTTGCTGGCGCTCGGTGGACAGAACATCCAGGACCTCATCAACCAGTTGATCGCGGGCGGCGGTATCAACCAGGCGGGCAGCACGTCGCTTTCGGCGTTGCTGGCGCAGTTGCAGAGCCAGCAGAACTCGATTTTCAGTCAGCCGATCGCCACCTTTGGTGGCGGGCTCACGCTCATGGGACTGAGCCTCGACACCTTGAGCGCCACGCTCTCGCTAAACGAGAGCTCAATTCGTAACCTGGAGCACGCGACCATTCGCGCCTCGCAGAGCAAAGATGCGACTTTCCATCTTGGCAGTAAATACCCGATTCTGAACGCCAGCTTCGCGCCGATTTTCAATACGCCGGCCATATCCCAGGTTATCCAGAACAACAGCTTCACACCCGCCTTTCCCTCTTTCAACTATGAAGACCTGGGACTCAACCTGAAGGCGAAGCCCATTATTCACTCCAACCTGGATGTCAGTCTGCAACTCGAACTGCAGCTACGTTCATTGGGCACTCAAAATTTAAATGGCGTACCGGTGATATCCAACCGGGAGTACAAGGGGAGCATCACCTTGAAGGATGGTGAACCGGCTGTAGTGGCGGGCTCTCTCTCGCGCAGCGAATCACGCAGCCTGAGCGGCTTGCCCGGTGCGGCCCGCGTGCCGGGACTCAATCGCGTCACCAGTACGGAGAACAAGCAGGAGGACGACGACGAATTGCTCATCGTCATCACGCCTCATGTGCTGAGCTCACCGGAACAAAATGCCGTCAACGAAATCTGGGTTACAGGCGGCAGTGGTACGGGGGCTGCCGGCGCGGCCGCGTTCATCGCTCACTAACCGCAGCCCACGCAAGCTTCGGCTATGGCTGCTTGCCTTCGAAGTCCACCAGCTGCTTGAGTGTTTCCTGAGGAATTCCAAGATTCCCAATTCTCCTGCCGTTGACAAACAAAGTCGGCGTGCCGTTCACTCCCACTTCTTTCCCCAATGCGAGCGAGTGCTCTAGCCTGGCGGTGGTTTCGGGCTTCGCAGCGCAGGCGGCTATATCGGCTCCTTTGACGCCGGAAGCGTCAGCAATAGCGGTCAGCTTCTCGTCGGCGTTGGAACTCGTGATATTCGCCTGGTCATCGTATGTCTTCTGGACAAACTTCCAGAAAGCATCAGTCGAGGCGCGGCCCACGCAGTCGGCATAGGCCGCCGCCTTGGCTGCCCAATCATGCGAGGGCAAAGGGAAATTCTGGAAAACAAATTTCGCCTGCGGTTCATCCGCCAGCAGCTTATCCACGACCGGCTGCGCTTGCTTGCAATGCGGACACTGCAGGTCGCTGAACTCGACAATCATGATTTTGCTGTTGGCCGGACCGCGGGTTGGCCCATTGACTCCCTTCGCCAGCTTCTCCCTGGTCTCCTCGAACGGCTTCGCACCAAAAGGCATCAGGTCGCCGGCGATGGCGTGCTTGGCATCAGCCGTGGTGTAGAACACCAGGTTCTGTACTCCCTGCGGACCCGTCACCAGCACTGAAACCTCGGCCAAACCCCTCGCTTCCGCGGGCTTGATCGACGTGACTTTCCAGCTCAATTGCGGATCGTAACCGAAGGTCTGCTGCATAAAGCTGTTCACCGTCTCTTCGGAAGGCAGGTTCACGCCGCCGGCAGACGGCGACGTCTTCTCCGCCTGCGTCGTGGCCGCATGTTTCGCTGCAACCTTCTGCTGGGCGCCGGACACTCCGGCGAGGGTTAGAACAAGAATCAGGTTGGCAATTTTGCGCTGCATGCATTCCTTTCGGATATGAATCAAAATCTTACACGTCGGATTTGGCTGCGATCGGAAAGCGGCGGCCATAGCCAAATGCTTTAGCGGAAATCTTGAGACCTGGCGCCGCCTGTTGCCGTTTATATTCGTTGCGATCCACCATGCGGACTACCTTGCGCACCAGCGTTATGTCCAGCTTGTGATCGGACGCGATCCGCTCGGCGCAATGCAATTCCTCGATGTAATCCTCGAGAATGGCATCGAGCACCTCGTACGGCGGGAGTGTGTCGCTGTCCTTCTGGTCAGGGCGCAATTCCGCCGACGGCGGCTTCTCCAGGCTGGCTTGGGGAATGACCGCGCGCCGCGAATTCACAAAATGGCTGAGGCGGTACACCATTGTTTTGGGCACATCGGAAATCACCGCCAGGCCACCTACCATGTCGCCGTACATGGTGCAGTAGCCGACAGCAAGTTCGCTCTTGTTTCCGGTCGAAAGTACCAGCGCTCCGAATTTATTTGACAGGGCCATCAGTAGAGTGCCGCGCGCGCGCGATTGCAAATTTTCTTCCGTTTCATCTTCTTTGCATCCAGCAAACACTTTGCTCAGAATCTTGCGGTAGTCGGCAAACACGGTGTCGATCGACAGTACTTCAAAGCGAATCCCCAGATTGTGCGCGAGTTCCCGCGCATCCTCGATAGAACCGGGAGAGGAATATGGTCCCGGCAGGCCGACGCCAATCACGTTTTCCGGCCCCACCGCGTCAGCGGCGATCACCGCTGTCAGGGCTGAATCTATACCTCCGCTCAAGCCTACGATCACCTGGCGGAACCCGCATTTATGAACGTAATCGCGTGTACCCAGTACCAGGGCGGCGTAAGCGCTTGCTTCATCGCCTTCGATCTGGTCGTGCATCTCGCCAGTGAGTTCGTTCGGATCAAACAAAATCAGATCTTCTTCGAATGACTTGCCCTGCGCGACTACTCTTCCGTCCGGCGCAATCACCTGGCTCGATCCGTCAAACACCAGGCTGTCATTTCCTCCGACCTGGTTCACCATGGCAACCGCTACTTTATCGTTTCGCGCCATAGTGGCGAGCATCTCGCGCCGGAACTCACGCTTGCCCACCCAGAACGGCGAAGCCGAAATGTTTAAGACGAAATTACCGCCCTCCCCAATCAGCGCTTCGACCGGGTCAAACCCATACAGCCGCTTGTTCCAGAAATGCTTGTCATTCCAGGCGTCCTCACAAATGGTCAACGCCATTTGCTTGCCGCAGAAGGGAAATAATTGCTGGCTTGCGGCCGGGGCAAAGTTTCGCATCTCGTCAAACACGTCGTAGGTGGGCAGCAGCATCTTGGATTGCACAAAGGCAATCCCGCCATCCTTCAGCACGGTCGCGGAATTCATCACCGACTTGCCAGTTTCCGCTTTGGCAGGAGTCACCAGGCCGCAGACTACCGTGATGCCGCGCGTCTGGGCTGCAATCCTCTCCGCGGTCTCACGATTGCGTGCGACGAACGACGGGCGCTCCACTAAGTCCCGTGGAGGGTACCCGCAGATAGAGAGTTCGGGGAAAAGGATCAGTCCCGCCCCACGGGCCTGGGCGCGATGGGAAAAATCAATGATTTTTGCCGAGTTGCCAGAAAAATCTCCCACCGTCGGATTGATCTGTCCCAAAGCGATCTTCACTCATCCAGTGTAAAAGGCGAACTGCTATCGCGCAAAATCTGCAGGCGCGAAGCAGCGCACTGTAAGTAAAGAAAAAAGTCTCCTTGACATCACAGGATGCTCACAATTACAGTGCGCCCGCTCTGTTGGTCATTGCCGCTTTGGCCGTCCACTTCGAACAGCGTTCAAAAGTCGCCTCAACCGACTCGTCAACCCACGTCGCCGACCTCAACTCTAGCCATTATTCGTGCGCGTTCAGCACGGCAGGAGGAGACACGAATGCTTCGCGGGGTGCTCGTTTCACTTACTGATGTTGTCCGTTCTCTCTCTAGTCGCTATTCACTTGGAAGCTCAATCGGGAGGTTACCTGCAACTTGGCACGATTCAGGATTCCGCGAACCGGTACCCTTGTCCGATGAACGCCGGTTGGTTTCAGGACGCGCAAGGCGATATGACCTGTGTAGATTCCATCGTCTTGAACTGCGGAGCCAATAATGGAAACAACACACAGAACCTTGCATTTACGTACGGGTACCGAAAGCCGAAGGTTACTCAGGTCGGGACGATCGCCTTCTTCTCCGGTGGACCCGGAACCAGCCCTGCCGATACACCGGAAGAGATGTCGTTTGCCCAAGACTATCTCAGCGCGGGTTACGAAATTGTACAAGTCAAATGGAGCAGCGACTGGGAAGATACCGGATCCGGCAGCGGAACCAATGTCCAATACGCCGCCTGCCGGCCTGCCACGTTCCTGAAATATGTCCACGACGTCACAACCCTGCATCCGACGGGTGGCATGTGCGCGCAAGGCGCAAGTGCCGGCGCAGGCGCCATTGGCTATGCTCTGGCCTGGTACGGCTCCTATCAGTGGCTCGATAAGGTTGAATTGTTGTCAGGCCCGGTTTTCAGCGACATCAGGGCGGGCTGCGAGGAAGACGGGCCCGATGTTCCGCCAACTCCGGTCGATATCTGCGGGTCGAGCGATCCACATTGTGTTCTGGGCAACGGGGAAACCGATTGGTCTGTGTCACCCTCCTACATTTCAATCTATGCCAGCAGTGTTCGCGGGTGGACTGGGGACCCGACTTGCGCGATTCCGGGCACAACTACGAGTCCCACCTCCAACCAGAACTGGCTGAACCAGAGCATTGTAAATGGCACAAATAACGCAATCTTCAATTATCAAAACACCTCTATCGGAGGGTGGATGTGCCGAAGCTTCCAAGGCAACATAGGTCCCAACAACTCTGCGCCAGAGAGCGAGTTATTTCACCGACAAGCGTCGAGCGGGAGGCAGTACTTTGTCTATCCCGTCGAAGCCTGCCCAAACCAGGAAAACGTCGCGGGCAGCGGAAGCTATGTGCCGGCGCTGGGTGGGAAATCCGGCTACAACGCGATTCTCGCCGATATGACAACTGGATCCGGCAGATGCCAACTGTTCCACTGACACGACTAGATGACCGTGCTGCTCTCAGGGCGTGCCCTGTCCCGAGAGCAGCACAACCTGAATCTTGGACGAGGCGCTGTCGTTGATTTTCAAATATCCGCGTTGCGTACCCGCTTTTTGCGGTTGGAAGGTGACGCTGATCTGGCAACTCGCCCCGGCGGGCAAGCTACTTCCACACGAAGTCGTGCTCCAATGAAAGTCTCCGGTGGTGGCAATGGAGGAGATCGATACCGAACTCCCGCCGTGATTGGTGAGCGTCACAGTCTGCGGACTGCTCGTGGTCCCCACCTTCTGTGGCGGAAAGACCAGTGGCGTGCTCGGCGAAAATCCTAATACGCCCGTGTTAAGAATGCAGAATACTGAGCTTAGGAGACTGTCCGCGACGAGGACGTCGGGAAGCTTGTCGCCATTAAAGTCGCCGGTAGCAACGTAGGCTGGCTCCTTGCCAGTACCGACGTTTGGACCGGCAACAAAGGTACGGTCGCCATTACCAAGAAATGGTGTAATCTCGCCGACCAAGAATGTGTACGAGGTGGCCACAACAACATCCGGGATCCCGTCCCGATTAAAGTCACCCACGGCAAGCCAAGTCGGGAAACCAGCCGCGTAAGCCGAACCGGCTCGGAACGTGCCATCTCCGTTGCCGGGCAGTACGTAGAAAGCTCCACCAATGAGAGCAGCTACCGCCAGGTCGAGATTGCCATCGCGGTTAAAGTCTGCCGTCACGATGGACTGCGGGGAGAAGCCGACCAGATAGTTGACTGCGGGCTGGAGCGTACCGTCACCATTGCCCAGAAGAACCCCAGCAGCGTCGCTCGTCTTAAAGGAGCCGCAGATTGCCACGTCCATGTTGCCGTCATGATTGAAGTCGCCGACGGTGAGCGCTGTCACAAATCCTCCGAACGAACGGTTATCCACGAGCGAATGGAAGTTTCCATCGCCAGTTCCCAGGATTGTGGTTACGGCCTGGTCGACCACCACAATGTCGAGGTTCCCGTCATTGTTCAGGTCAGCCAGTGCGACTTTTTCCGGCGAACCGTGTAAGCTGATGTGCCTGGCTGGCTGAAAAGTGCCGTCACCATTTCCCAGCAGCACGCTGATGCTGTTACTCAACAAGTTCGTCACCACGAGATCGAGGTTCCCATCGCCGTTCAGGTCCCCCGTCGCGATGCCTTCAGGTTCCTGCTCGACGGCATAATTTGTCGGCGTCTGGAACGTCCCATCGCCTTTGCCGAGCATGACACTGATCTGCGCGCTGCTCAGATAAGGCGTCACTGCAATATCAAGCTTGCCATCGTGATTGAAGTCGCCTATGGCAATCGCCACCGGTTCATAAGGTGGTCCCACGGGAAAATCGCCCCGTGTCTCAAAATACTGCGCGGCAGCGCGACCGCAGAGGCAAACAGCAAACACGAAGAGAATGGCGATTTGTGTGATCAGAGCAGAAAAACAGCGCGGCATGATTTCCTCCGGCGGGAAGACGGCAGCAGCGAACCGACTCGCGCTTCACCCCTGCTCACTGCCAGCAGGGGCCGGCAGAGATTTTCCGGCATCCAGGAAGGGCGGTCAAAATGAAGGAAACTGCGCTCATCGCGAGAGAACCAGTAAACCTCGACTGGAGCAAGGTGCGACCAAAATCGGAAGTCCCCGAGCTAAAGCGGCAGGCTTGAGCTAATTCGGTCCCGGCCCTCCGTTGGGATCGGGTGTGCCGCTGGGTGGCGGCGTTGGAATTTGTCCCGCTTTAGTTCGCACCGTGACCACCGAAGGATCGGCTTGCGGCAGGTCTTCACCCGGCCTTTTGAGCGAGGGAGCGTTTGCCGGTCTTGGCGCGCCCGGCTCTTCCTCTTTCGCTACCGCCGGCTTTTGCTGCTGCAGATCGATTTCCTTGTCGGTGCGAACGATCTTCGCTCCATCCACTTTCATGGTCTCGACCCGCACCACCTCTTCGCCGACGAAGCGGATGAAATCCACGTCCTGCGGCGGCGTGCCGTAAACCCAGTCCTCATAGTCGGTATCGCCACTCTTCTCGCGGATCTTTTTAGGCGGCCGCCCCATGGAGTGGATGACCATGTCGCGATTCATCCCCACCAGCACCTGGTGCTTCTGAATCGCTTCTTTCGCCTTCGGCGGGATCGTCTCCAGGTATGCTTCTTCCGCTGACTTGGAATGGAAATCGAATACCGGGCTCAGCAAATCCTTCAACTGCTGGCCGCTCATCTCGGGCACGTACTTATCGAAGTACAAATCCACGAACGAACCCCGGGGATTTGCGTTGGGATCGCTCGGTGCTAATGGCACCCCGCCGCCGCTCCCGGATATCGTAATCCTCTGATACCACTTCTGCCGGTGCACCGGACCGCCATTGATCTCGAAATGTATGAAGTTGTCCTTGATAACAACGTCCGTGATCCGCGCCTGATCGCCAGGTTTCGCTGCCGGCCCCCACATGGCAATCATCTGCTGCAACTCCGGTCCGCTGGGCGTGATGGTCCCGTCCTTCAATTTCAGACCCGTCTTTCCCATGGGAAACGGCACTCGTACGTACGCAAGCTCGGCATTGAACGTGTGCACAATGTCGAGTCGTGTCTGTTTGCTGATATGTGGAGGCGGAGAGGACTTTGGATTATCTGCGGCCGCGCACAAAGGGAAAAGAAACAACAGCAGCCAAGCCGATCTGCCTATACCGCTCATAAAACACCCCAGGCCGATAGGCCCATTATAGACCCCGTTCTTGCCAGTGGGCCCACTCGTTTTGCAGCTTTTCCGCACTAGGCAGGCTGTTCCGGTCAATCGTTGAAGTATCAGATTCGGAGTGCTTGGAGCGCGTTGTCCCAGCCAATCCTTGCACACAGCTTTTCGGCCGCGAAAAGTTGCTTGCAATGTTCTCCAGCCGCCCCAACCACCGGGGATTACGATGTATATCGCAGCCCGTTGCGGGCTACCTGCAAAGGCAGTACCCGCCCCCCATTTTCGCCAATCGCGGTCGCCACCCGACTGCGCGCTCCCTCTTCGGCCAGGAAGATCACGCACCCGCCTCCTCCGGCTCCGCAAACCTTGGCGGCGCGTCCCCCGTGCTTGCTTGCGACCTGGATCAACTTGTCGATGAGCGGAGTTGTGATCCCGGGCGCATTGCTTCGCCGCAACTTCCATTCTTCCCCCAGTAAACGGGCTACATCCTCCCAATCGCTCCGCAACAGCGCCTTGTGCATGGCCACTGCGATCTCAGCAATGCTCTCAAAATTCCGGAACACTCGCTTGTCGCCTTCGATGTGCGCCTTGAAGACTTCCCAGTTGTTGATGCCGGACTGCCGCGGCGCTCCCGTGTACGCCAGGATGAAGCGCGATTCGACTTCTTGCGGCTCGATCGGCAGAGCTTCGCGGTGGATCCCGTCCGCATTCAGGTGAATGGAATTGATGCCTCCAAACAACGCCGGATAATAATCCTGGCACCCCGTCGGCACGTTGATCAGTTGCGCTTCCACGTTCTGCGCAATCACTCTCATCTGCTCCAGCGTGAGGTGGCGTTCCGTGAATCGCGCCAGTGCTGCTGTGGCCGCAATCATTAACGCCGACGATCCCGAGATCCCCGCCCCCGCCGGTGACTCCGAATCGGTTTCCACCAGCAGGCCTTCCCGTGGTGCAAAAAACTGGACGAGCCTGGCCGCAAGCGGATGTTTGAAGCGCCGGGCTTTCCGCAGCGCATCCAGGTCGCTGAACTCTTCTTCCTTGCGCGTATCCAGCGAGCGAAAGTGAATCCGCCTGCCCCGCAGCGGCGTGATCCGGCACGAGGTCAGGATGTTCACGGCAAAATTCAGCGTGAGCGCGCCGGAATGGAACAGGTAAAGGGGCCAAAGGTCAATCGTTCCTCCGGCCAGGTCGGCGCGGCAAGGCGCCTGCGCCACAATACTGGGAGTTCCGAAATCCACCGCTGGTGGGTTCATGCGATGTTTGTACCACGCACACTAGCTGGAAACAGCTTCCTTCGCCGCCGCCAGAACCTCTCGAATCACCGCATCTACGTCACTATCCTTCGTGCGATGGTTTACGAAACACGCACGTAAATAGAAGGTTCCCGCCAAGGATGCGTTTGAAAGATATACTCGCCCGCGCTGAACCACGTTCTTCAGGATTTCGGCATTCAGCCGGTTCAGGTCGTCCGGAGCATGCTTGCCCCGGTACCGGAAACAAACTGCGCTGAGTGTCACCGGCTCGACCAGTTCCAGTTCTCTCTGCCGGCGAATCGCTGCCGCCAACCGCTGAGCATGAGCCAGATCGTCCTGGATTGCTTCGCGGAACGCGGCCATGCCGTGATAGCGCAGCGAAAGCCACAGCTTCAGCGCGCGAAAGCGGCGCGATAGTTCAAGTGATTCTTCAAAGAAAGCGAAGCTCTCCACGGGATCCGCACTCAGCGATCTTGCGTAGTCCCCCGTATGCGAGAACGCCGCCTGCGCAACCCCGGCATCACGGAAAAGCAGGCACCCGCAGTCGAGCGGCTGGTACAACCACTTATGCGGATCGAGCGAAATCGAGTCGGCCATCTGCAGTCCAGCAAACTTGTCGGGATGCGCGATCGCCGCGAGCGCCCCGTAAGCACCGTCCACGTGAAACCAGGCATCGTTCCCATGTGCAATCTCCGCGATTTCCATCAACGGATCTACGGCTCCTGTGTTGACCGTACCCGCCGACGCGACCACGGCGGCCGCCACTCTTCCCGCTTTCTTGTCTTCTTGAATCGCCGCATGCAACTCCTGAGGGATCATTCGGCACTCGCCATCGCTCGGAACAATCCTCAGATTAGCTCGTCCGATTCCAAGCAGAGCGACGGCCTTGGGGATCGACATGTGCACCTGGTCGGACGCATAAACCACCGCTTGAGGCATGTCCCGCAACCCCCTCTCGTTGGCAAAGAGTTTCGCCTCGCGCGCCATCGCTAGCCCCATCAGGTTTGCGGCCGATCCACCGCCTGTCAAGTTGCCGGTATGACTCGCGCATCCGATCGCCTGCGCCAACCAGCCGACTACAGTGCGTTCAATTGTGATAGCGGCGGGCCCGGATCTCCAGGCGGTGACGTTCTGATTTAGCACGCTGGCTAGGAGGTCCGCTGTCGCGGCGATAGGTTCGCCCGATCCCAGCACGTATCCGAAAAAACGCCCGTTCTGGCAACGGCAGTGACGCACCACTTCCACAAGCCGTTCGAGTGCCTCCTTGCCTGATCCTTTTTCCGGCAACTCGCCTGCGAAATGCCCGTTTACCTCGTCACCGTTGCTTCCCGGAAATACCGGTCGCGCATCGAGGCTCTCGAGATACTCTGCCGCTATGCCCAGGATTTTCTCCGCGATATCTCGGAACTCTTGTATCGAAATTTCCAGACGGCTCATGGCGCCGCTGATTTTACATGTACTCGCCGCGCGACCAAGCATCTCTTACGCGGCGTGCACAAACCGCGGCAGCGAATCCAACAAACAATTGACAAGGTTAGAGGTTTGAAGCACACTCGCTTTCATCGCCCCTTCGTACATTACATTCAAGTCACAGCTTCGGCCGAACGGTCCCAGGAGCGTCCATGGCGTATGTGTCTCTGTCCCTCTCCCCGCCATCGCCAGAGCAAGGGCCTTCAGGTTCTTTGCCCCCAGAAAATCCCACACATGATGCCCGGCATCCTGAGCAGATCATCGCTCAACTTCATGCCGCGATCACACAACGCCAACTCGATGTCGATGCTTCTCTGCAACGCATCTCCAATCTTGCGCGGTTGCTGACCGGCGCCAGCGGCATAGCTATTGCCATGCGCCGCGACGGGCTGGTGACCTGCCTTTCCCGTTCCGGAGAAACTGCTCCTGCCCTCGGCGCGCGGTTGCACGTGGATTCCGGTATCTCCGGCGAGTGCCTCCTCCTGGCCCGCACCCTCACCTGCGATGACACGGAGTGGGACCCGCGCGTCGATGCCGAAGCCTGCCGGAATCTGAACGTTCGTTCCCTGGTGGTTGTGCCCCTGCGCACGCGTCAGGCAGTAATCGGCGTTCTCGAGGCTTTCTTCCAGGAACCAAGGGCTTTCTCGGAAGAGCATGTGCAGTTGCTGGAGAAGCTAGGCGAACTTTCGGTGATCGCGCAGTACTGCTCCATGCAAATCCGCGCCACCGACGATTACGATCTTCCTGAAGCGACGGTGCAACTGCAGGATTCTGTCCTGGCCGCTGCGGGCGTAATTACGAACCCAGAACCCGCGGCAAAAGCCTTGACCGACCATTGGCGCTGGACTTCGAATCGGCCGCTGCTGATTGCCGTTCTTGTCAGCATGATCATGCTCGCGGTGCTCGGTTGGATGTTGCGCGACGAATCCAATCCCGAAGAGGCGTCGCCGGCTCCCGCGCAGGCGGCTGCTCCGGGCGGAACTCCATCCATTAGCGTTAGCCCCGCTGCGACGGCGCAGCCCGACAACGCTCTTGGCATAACGCCATCCTCGGGGCTGGTTTGGGATGCAAGCACTCTGTCCTCGACTGACCCAGTTCCACACGCGAAACGCAAAGCGCTGGTAAATCCAGCCGCTGCCCAGACTCAGTTCGCGGGCGAAAAAATCATTTTCAGATCAGAACCCGGTTCAGAGAGCCCAACCGCAGTGCGTCAGCTTGCGAAGCCGAGCGCGGGGTTGAATCCCCAACCCGCGACGACTCTGCAGAAAGTGATCGTTCAGAATACTCCTAGCCCAGCTGATCGCTCCGCTGCCTCCAATCATTGAGTACTGCACTGCAGGGTCAGTCACGCTGCTCACAGCTGCCGGGTACAGCTTCAGTCATAGCGGCTGACGTTTCGGTGGCTTAGAATGGAGCGCTACTCAACACAATCATTGCTCACACCAGGATTGAAGCTATGAAAAAGATGCTCATGCCGTTGCTGGCGCTGTCTCTTCTGCTGGGCTGCACATCTGAGCCCTCCAAGCCTGCGGAGAGCGAGAAGCCGCAATCCAAGGGTCCCGAGCTGGTGACAGGACGCACGGCATTCCAGAAGGTCTATATCGCAGCTCGGGGTTGGGCTCGCGACGCCCAGGGATATCGATTGGAATCGCAGCTCACCGCCGACGCCAATGGTCAGGACGGAAAAGCGGCTGTCTGGCGTGCCGGATTCGCGTCGCCTTCGCAGCACTCCGCCAAGACCTACACCTGGTCCGGCAGCACTGCCCCGGATGCGCCCTCCCGCGGCGTCAGCCCTAGCAGCGAGGACAGCTATAGCCCGACCAACTCCTCGACCCAGGTGTTCGACATTCAGTACCTCAAGACCGACTCCGACAAAGCTTTGGAAGTCGCGCAGAAGCATGGCGGCGACAAAATTCTGGAGAAGAGCAAAGACACTCCAATTCTTTATGTGCTCGATTGGAGCCGTCCCACCAGCGAGTTGGTCTGGCACGTGATTTATGGCAATAGTCGCGACAACGCCAAGCTGCGAGTTGCGGTGAACGCTTCCACCGGAGAGTTCCTGCGTGTGGAAAAATAAGTCGGCGACTGACGCTTGCGACAGCACTGGGCACGCGGGTTACATACAGCCTATCGCCATCGATCTACTAGTTCCCACCAGGTGAGTTTCGTCCACTCGTCGAAGTTGCATTGGGCCCACTCCCTATGTCGCCACCATTGTGGTCCAAACTGCCTCTCGTCGTATGCGGCCGCCACACTGAACTGATATTCCGGCAGCCCTTTGCTGAAGGTGTTCAGCGCGCGCCGGGTATGGTAATCAGAGGTAACCAGCAGCACGTTGTGACCGCCCGCTTTCTGCAGGCAATCCCGCGCATCCTGGGCCTCCGCTTTGGTCGAAAGCCCCTGAATGGGACAGACGCTGATCTGCTTTGATTGTGGCAGTGAATCCACATACTGCTCCGCTAACTGCAATTGGCTCCATTTGTAAAGGGTGGCGCCCGCCGGGACATCCAGAATCATTTTCCCGGCATATTCTTGCCCCAGGAGGTCGAGCCCCCGCTTCGGCCGACGATCAGTTTCGCCCGCAAGCACAACAATGACATCCGATCTCCGCGGACCGTCAATCACCAGGAATTTGGCGGAATACCCAGCCAATACGACGATCAGCACGAGAATCAAAAGACGCAGCTTTAGCATTCAGGGGCTCTCCGGATTGAGCTTCGGCAGCAGACGCAAACGGTATATTTGGGAGCGTACTTCCGCTACAGTGCAAAAGTGGGAAAAGTATTGCATACTCCCGCCCATTCGAACTGTCCCAGCTACGCCTAACCCTAAGTAGCTGTCAAATACGCACTTCCTAGACCCAGTTCTCTGTTCATTGGCCCGAGGATTGCACTCTCAAGCACCTGACGTCCCCCCCGACTCGCTCCTCTTACACGCGGAGTTGACGTAAAGGATTCCATGAAGACTTTGACCACGGTAGTGATTGCCTTAGCCCTGGCTGTCGCGACCAGCGTTGCCCAGGAAATCTCGTCGACTGCAGCATCTGACAATCGGGCGCGCATGATGTCACCTGGTTTGCAGAGTGTCAGCTTCGATCAGGTCGTCCAGCGAATCGTGCAGCGTGAACGCGAGACCGTCGAACGGATGCAACACCTGCATCCCATGGTGGAAACCTATATTCAGACTCTGCGGAGCGACGCCGATCACCGGGCAATACCCGCGAGCGACCGCTACTTCCTACGACGGCTTGATCTCAGCGACGGCGCCGATGGTTCTTTTATGCCTGCGCCCCCGATTATTAAACGCTTGTTGCACGGGGTGGCGCGCCTGGAAAAAACCGAATTCGACGCTCGTGGCTTCGCGCAGATGATGCTTGTGGACGATGATTTCCAGGCAAGCGCTTATAACTTTACCCTTGTGCGCCGCGAGTTCCTTGGCGAAGTACGCTGCCTCGTGCTTGATGTGCAGCCCAAAAAGGACACGGGCGATGGCCGCTTCATGGGCCGAATCTGGGTCGAGGATCGCGACTACAACATCGTCCGTTTAAACGGCACTTATTCGCCGCAGCGTTCCAACAGCTACTACTTTCATTTCGACAGTTGGAGGTTGAACCTCCGGCCCGGCATATGGCTGCCCGTATACGTGTATAGCGAGGAATCAGGGCGGAATGCGCGCTACGCGAGGCCTTTTCACTTCAAATCCCAGAGCCGCGTCTGGGGCTATGATTTAAAGCAGTCCGGTCGCCGCAACGAGTTTGCTGAAATTGAGATCGATCCACTCGACAATGTTCGTGACCAGAGCCAGGGCGTTCAGGATCCCACTCCTTTGCAGGCCCAACGACTCTGGGAACGCCAGGCCGAAGACAATGCCGTCGAGCGCCTGGAGAAAGTCGGGTTGCTGGCTCCGGAAGGCGAGGTCGACAAGGTTCTTGAGACCGTCGTTTACAACCTTGCCGTGACCAGCAACCTGGATATTGTTCCAGAGGTGCGTTGTCGCGTCCTGCTCACGTCGCCCCTGGAGTCGTTCACCATCGGGCATACGATTGTGGTGAGCCGTGGCCTTATGGACGTGTTGCCGGATGAGCCTGCGCTTGCCATGGTGCTCGCCCACGAAGTGGGTCACATTGCGCTCGGCCATCGCGTAGACACGCAACTCTCGTTTACTGACCGGTTCTTCTTCCCCGACGAAAAAACCTTGGCTCATCTCGATTTCAATCGCGATCACGATCAGGAAGCAGCAGCCGATCGGGAAGCCTTGAGCCTGCTCGAACACTCGCCCTACAAAGATAAATTGGCGAGTGCCGGCCTGTTTCTGAAAACGTTGCAAGCCCGCGCGCCCGAACTCAAAAACCTCATTCATGCGCACCTTGGCAATGGTCTCGCGGGCGGCAGCGCGCTGCGCATGTCGGCGCTCTTGCATGCCGCTCCCACGCTGAACCCGCGCAGTGTCGATCAGATCGCCGCCCTGCCATTGGGCGCGCGGATTAAGCTTGACCCCTGGAGCGACCGCGTGGAATTAGCCAAAAACGGGCCGGAACGGGTGTTGTTTGCGGATGAGAAGAAGCCTTTCGAAGTAATGCCCTTTTTCCCTCATCTGACTCGGTTGCCGGCAAGTTCAGGCGAAACCGTGGCATCGCTTCCGCTCGGGAAATAAGCGGTTGCCGAAATACAGGCATCTCATTCGCACACTTGAAGGTTTGAAAATTTGTAGAGAGGGATATCTGAGCAGTGCGGAGTTATTGGATCGAGCTACCGACCTGCGAGAAGACGCTACCGGCGTTCGTGCCGATCAGACGAACGGTGCCGATTACGATCACCAGTACAACGGCAAGCATCACCGCATATTCGGCTATATCCTGGCCGCTTTCGTCGCACCAGAAACTTTTTAGGTACTTCGCCACAGCCTCCTCGCTTTCTACTTATCGCGATGGGTCCTTGATAATGGACGGCCACACCATTCCCGACTGTAGCAAGGTTATGACGCCCCGACATTGCGGCCAATAGCCCGATAGTGGCCGAATATGGCACGAAAGTGCTATAGGCCTAAAAAAGCTCTGAATAACAGAAACCTACTCAAATTACAGTGTTTACGCGATACTTTTCAGGGGAAGAGACTGGTTGACGGCGAAAAGCGCAAGCTCCAGGCGCGTAGACACACCCAGTTTGTCGAAGATATTGCTGAGATGATGTTTGACTGTATCTTCACTGATCTTGAAGTATTCCGCGATTTCTTTGTTCGAATACCCGGCGACCACTGCCGATACCACCTCCAGTTCCCTCGGCGTCAGTCCGAACTTCTTCTGGCGCGCTTCTTCGCCCGACGATTGCACCAGGGTTCGCAGGTAGAGCACGAGGTTTGAAACACTCTCCCGGCCCACCCAATATTCGCCCGACATGACCGTCTGAATGGCCTTTAAAAGCAGTTGCGTAGCGGAGTCTTTCAGCACCACGCCACGGGCGCCCAGTTGAAGCGCTTCCACAATCTGGTTTTTCTCAGCAGCCGCGGTAAGCAGGATCACACGGACCGGCGTCGATGATTGCGCGCTGCTCATCTCTCGCAAAGCTTCCAGACCAGGAGTGCGCGGCATGGCCAAGTCCAGCAGTAGGATATCGGGCTTGAGCTGGCGCGCCAGTTTCACCGCTTCCGCGCCATCGGACCCCTCGCCGATTACCTTGAAGTCGGGTTCGGCTTCCAGCAAGCGTCGTAATCCATCGCGAAAAATGGGGTGATCGTCGGCAATGACGATGCGGGTTGGCTGGCTTCTTCGATTATCCATAAGCGGGCTGGTGTTTGTGAGGCACGCAGATTTCCAGGCGTGCACCTTGTCCAGGATTTGATTCTATCGTGAGTTCCCCTTCTATCAAACGTACGCGTTCTTTTATGACCAGGGGCCCTTTTCCTAGCTGTTCCAATTCGGTATGCGACAGGCGCCCGGAGAACGCAAACCCGCGACCGTCATCTTCCACGGTAATGCGATAGCGCCCATCGCGCTGATCCAGGCGCACCAGCACATTCTTCGCTCCACTGTGCTTTCGAACGTTCACCAATCCCTCTTGCACGATGCGCGCCAGCTCCCGGCACACCTTCGGCGACAGGTCAATGTCGTGGGGCTCTGAAATAAAGCGCGCGGTGATACCCGTCTCACGCTGGAATCTTTCCACCGTGTCAGTCACAAACGGCACAAAGCGCTTGGCGTCCACTTCGAAGGTCTTCATCTGCTGCATCAATTCGCGGAGGTTCAGCACTTCCTCGCGGAGCAGCGACTGGATGCGTCCAAGCTCTTCGGTCACGGGAACTGCCTGCGTTGCGGACTGCCGGCGCAGCACGTCCACTTGCATCTCCATCGCGATCAGCGACTGCACCGCTCCGTCGTGCAGTTCTCGCGCGAAGCGCGCCCTTTCCACCGCACCCGCCTTCAGGCGTAACCGGCGCATCAGGTAGACGTTATAGACTGCCGGGCCCACCTGACGGACCATTTCGCAAAGGAAACGCAGCTCTTCATCCCGGTCGCCGGTCAGCACTGAATTGAACAGAAAAATGCGTCCTGTCCATTCGTCACCGAACACGAACGACACCGTAATCACTGAGTGGAAGTCATGGAATCGAGCAAGTCGCTCCACAAAGTCTGAGGGTTCATTCCGGAGCCGCAAGCCGTTCTTGTCCAGCGCCCGAACTTCGAAACCACCTTTCTTGCGTGACGCGTAGCAGGTTTGCGCGCGCGATTCGTAGAGATACACTTCGTTATCGCTGGGCGACGACTCGTGCCAGGAGATGGCAGCAGCGCCATTCCTCGAAGCTTTCATTTCCCCCAGGAACACGCGGTAGCTGTTCGCTTCCTGGGACGCGATCATGGCCCGTTCGGCCGCATACATGGGCAAGATTTCCGCGAGAATCTTTTCGATGGTTGCGCTCAGCCCGGCCTCTACCCTGGCCCCGCCCAAAATGCGCGCGACCACAGCCTTTTCGGCGCGCAACTTCTTTTGCTGTTCCGCCATGTAGCCGAGGAGAAGGCCCATGACCAGCAGGTAGACCGAACGCATGAACAGATGTTTGGGCTCGAGTTGCGTCATGTCGAGCCCCAGGTGCTTCAAGCCATAGGACGAAAACAGGTGGTCCACCCACGGGATGAAACCGGTTTCGACCGCAAAACTCTCAGCCCAGAGCAGAGTCACCGCAATGCCCGCCGTGCCCAAGGTTTCCCACAGTCCCCAGCGGTAGGCTGCCGCCGCCAGAACGAACAGGAAGAACAGGAAGAAGGGATTCGTCTGTGCGCTCGAAAAAGCAGAGATCACCGCCGGCCACACGATATCAGCGGCATGAACCAGGCGGCGGAAAGCAGGCGTGGATTGCCGCCGCAGACGCAGCAGCATCATGACTACTACGCCGTGCACGATGTAGATTCCCACCAGCCAGTACGCCCAGGGTGAATATCCGATGACCTCTGGATCCATCCAGATCGCCGCGAGTGACGATATGGCCAGCGCGACACGCGCCGTGGCCAGCCAGCGCTCGGTTCGACGGATGTCCCCCGCATCCTGCGGTACGGCGAGCCGTTGCAGAAATCGACGTTTTAGAAATGATTGTGGCAATGGGAACCGCCCGGGGGAAGCTATGGCATATTATTCAAAACAAAGATGAAATGAGCAAGTAGAGTTCGTTATTCCATTTGACACCCGATTCCCGAGTTAAAATAAGCCAGACATAACGCTTTCCGAGTGTGTTACAGAAGTAACCTGCTTCCCGTCCATACACCGTCTAGAATCGCTTCAGGATGGGGTCTTTATCCGAGAGTTCCAAGGTGTGGATACTGGCAGTCTGCGGCCTCGTCTTTGCCCAGATTGTTGCCTCTTTCCTCCTTCGCCGGACTTTCGAACTTTCCGTTCTTAGCGATGTAACGCAGTGCGTGCTGCTCCTTTCTGGAACCGCCGCCCTGCTGCCTTGTGCCTTGCGCAATCGCGGCCGCACGCGCGTGTTCTGGTTGTTGATGTCGCTCGGCGTAGCGATGTGGCTCTCCTACCAGCTCCTTTGGACCTACATTGAAGTCATTCTTCGCCAGGATGTCCCTGACCCCTTTGTAGGGGACATCATCCTGTTCCTTCACCTCGTGCCCATGATGGCCGCCTTGGCTCTTCGTCCGCACGCCGAACTGGACGATCGCACCACCCGTCTGGGGACTCTCGATTTCGCTCTGCTCCTGATGCTCTGGGTGTACTTGTACCTCTACTCGGTTATTCCCTGGCAATACGCGTTTACTGACGAGCTAACCTATAGCCACAGCTTTAATTTCCTTTATCTCACCGAAAAAGCGGTGCTTCTGGCGGGTCTTGCGCTGCTTTGGCATCGCAGCCGCGGCACGTGGAAGATTATTTACGCTCACCTGTTCGGCGCCACATTCATGTACGCACTGAGCTCCTATATCGCTAATTGGGCCATCGCCAAACAGCTCTATTACACGGGGAGCGTCTACGACGTGCCGCTCGCCGTCTCCATGGCTTGGGTCACACTAGTAGGAGTTCTGGTGCAGGAGACGAAGCCCAAAGCGGAGCCGTCACGATTCGGGGCCACGCACGGCGTCTGGATTTCACGTTTGGGAATGGGCGCGATCCTGCTTCTTCCGCTATTCGCCATCTGGGCTCTGCTGGACGTAGCCACTCCACCGCAGGTCCGCATCTTCCGCATCATGGTGACGCTCGCCACCGTCATGATCATGGGCGGAATGGTTTTTATTCGCCAGCACCTTCTTGATTGGGAGTTGGTTCGGCTGCTTCGCGTCTCGCAGGACTCGTACGAGAATCTGAAAGCTCTGCAGGCTCAACTGGTTCAGTCGGAGAAGATGGCGTCCCTCGGACAACTAGTAGGCGGCGCCGCTCACGAACTCAACAATCCCCTTACCGCTATGCTGGGTTATTCCGACCTGCTGATTGCGACAGATTTGCCGCCGGCCGAGCGCACCGCCGCGGAAAAATTAGGGCAACAGGTGCGCCGCACCAAGGCTCTGGTTTCCAGCCTCTTGTCGTTTGCCCGTCAGGTTCCTATCGACAAAACGCCGTTGAACCTTAACACCGTGGCCATCACCGCTATTAAGCTCTCTGAGCCTCAGCTCAAGGCTCGCAAAATTGAAACCAAGCTGGATCTTGCCCCCGACCTGCCGCAAATCCTAGGTAACTCGAATCAGCTGCTGCAGGTTTGCCTGCAGATCATTAACAGCGCAATTTTTGCCCTGGACGAAGTCGGCGGCGGTTTATTGGCAATCAAAAGTTGGGTTCACGACGGAATCGTGTCCCTTGAGTTCTCCGACAACGGCTGGGGCAGTCGTGAACTCGACCAAGCCTTCAGTCTCGATCCAAACGTCCAAGTCGGCGCCCGCTCGGGCATTGGTCTCAGCGCCTCTTACGGCATTATTCAGGAACACAATGGGCGAATTCTGCAGCACACCAAGTCAGAACGCGGGGGCATCTTCCGCATAGAAATTCCAACTCTGAACACAGATGCGAAAAATTCTGCTCGCAATGCGAATGGCCCGTCACCGGAATACAGTGCCCTCCTGCCCATCACCCCGAAGCCTTAAGGCCTGCATCCCGGCCGCTATCTCCTCTATTCTCGTTTGTCGGGACGCAGCATTCGGTCGAAGAAATCAGCCGTCGCACCGTAGGCCCGCATCCAGTTCTTCCACAGAAGGAAATCGTGGATCTCGTCGGGGAATATCAGCTCCTCGAAATGGACGTGATTGGCCTTGAGACGCTGCGCCAGGTCCACCGTTTGATTGAACGGAACGTTGCGATCGTCGTCTCCATGGATCAGCAACACCGGCGACTTCCAGCGCTCCACCGCCGAATCGGGCGACGACTCAAACGCCAGCTTTCTTGCTTCCGCCAGGTCCGGCGCTCCCGGCCGGTTCTCCCAGCGCGGCAGAAATTCCGACCAGTCATGTACACCATGCATATCCGAGCCCGCGGCGAACAGATCGGAATTGCGAGCCAGGGCCAAGGCAGTCAGGAACCCTCCGTAGGAGCCTCCCCAAATGCCGATGCGCTTCGCATCGACCGTGGGCAGCGTAGCCAAGTATTTTTGACCGGCCAGAACGTCCTTGTATTCCGATGCGCCGCGCCAGCAGGCATTCTCCGCCTCGCGAAACGCCCTGCCATACATCACGCCCAGCCGGTAATTCACCGAGAGCACGGTGTAACCCAGACTAGCCAGGTACTGATTCATGGCATAGGCATTGTGGTAGTAGTACATGTAATGAAAACCCAGCACCATCTGCCGGATGGGGCCGCCATGCACGAAAATGAGCGCCGGACCGCGGCCGCTCTTCCCGGCTGGCTGGAACAGCTGTCCATGAATCTCCAGCCCATCTTCGCTCTTGAAGATCGCCTGCCTGGGAATAACTAACTGACTAGACGGGAAATCGCTGGGCAACGCCGACTTGGCCAGCATCTCGCGTCCTTGCTCGGTAATGCGATACGGCATGGCGGGACTGGTGGCACTCGACCCCAGGCACAGCAGATATTTTCCATCGCCCAGCTCTACAGGGCTCCACTCGATCGTCTCCCCTTTAGTGATCGCCTGCGGAGTCCCGCCATTCACCGCCACTCTCCAGATGTGGCGCCGATCGATATCGTCCTGGTTCGAGGTATAGATCAGCGATCGGCGGTCGCCGCTCAGGGCGACGTCCTCCACATCGAATTGTCCAGGCGTCAGCAACGTGGGCGCGCCGCCGCTCGCGGCAATGGAGTACAGGTGATTGCGGCCGTCCTGCTCGGAGGCGAACACCAGGCGATCGTTGTCGGGAAAGTAGAAGGAACTCTCGGCGGTCAACTGCGGAAAAGAATCGTTGCGCTGATTGCCGCTGTGCCACACCTCTCGCCCGTTGCCGCCCTTCGCGTCTGCCACCCAAATGGACCATGGCGTGACCCGCTCCGGGATCAGCGGCAGTTTCTGTTCCTGACCGGGCGTCCGAATAAATGCGATGCTCTTCCCATCCGGAGACCAGCGCGGCAGAGAGTCGCGGTCCACACCGGGCGATATGTACCGCACGGAGTTCGTTCCTGGGTCGTACACCACGATGTAGCTGTGATCGTCGCGGTTGCTGACGAAGGCAACCTCGCGGCCATCAGGAGACCATTGCGAATGAGAATTGTCCCCGCGAATCTGCGTCAGTTCCTGCGCCGGCTTCTCTCCCGAGATCGGCACAATCCACAGCTGCTTCTTTGTGCTCCAGATCGCGCGTTGGCCGTCCGGAGAGATTTGAATGTCCTCGCATTCTTCAGCTGGGCATCCCATTTCGCCGAGCAAGCGTGCAGCCCCGCCGTCCACATCCACCGCCCACACTTCCTGCTTGCGAGGTAACACACCATTCGTGGGATCGGCAACGCGCCCAGCTTCATTCGTCTCACTTCCTCGCGCGTAGAGGACCGTGCGGCCATCCGGGCTTATCTGCACGCTCGCGATTGGCTCGCCATCGTCCGCGCTGTAATGAGTGAGCTGGCGCGCATCGAAGTTCGGCGCGTCGGCTACCCAGACATTGCGAACCCCTTTGAGCTCGAACACCCAGGCGACGCGGTTCGCATGTTTGGCCGCAACCAGCCCCGAGGGGAATGGCGAACTCAGGACCTGTTCCAGTGAAAAGCTGGCTGCGTGCGAAAGTACGCTGAACAAAAGGAAGAAGAAGACGTACGCAATGACGCTGCGGCGAATTTGCTGGCGAATGCGCATAAGCACGCAGCCTAGCGCAGTGAATCGCTTTTTGACAACCGCTATAAACGTCGTGACGTGATATTTCTCGCTTGCGTCGGTCTATAATGCGCGGTTCGCCCATGACCACTCAAGTGTCCGGCACTTTGATCGTGAGGTTTCCATGCATCGTTGCACGCTGATCGCTGTCCTTCTGCTTTGCGTTTGCGTTTTTTCCGCCGCCACTCCCGACCAGCCACCCGCCATGATGGGTTATACGGCGGCCGACTTAGCCGCCCAACGCGACTGGGAAGTGAAATTTCGCGGTATTCCCACACCGGAGAACCTGCGCGACTACATGCGGCGTCTCTCGGCCCGTCCTCACAATGTTGGCTCGCCCTACGATCAGGACAACGCGGAATGGATTCTTGCCCACTTCAAGCAATGGGGCCTGGACGCGCACATCGAAAACTTTGACGTGCTCTTCCCCACGCCGAAGCAGCGCGTTGTGGAACTCGTCGAACCCACCCGCTACGCCGCAAAGCTGCAGGAACCTGCTCTCAATGTTGATCCCACGTCCAACCAGCAGGCAGAACAACTGCCCACGTACAACGCATACTCGATTGATGGCGACGTGACCGCGCCTCTTGTGTACGTCAATTATGGCGTGCCTGACGATTACGAAAAGTTGGAGCGGCTTGGGATTTCAGTAAAGGGAGCGATTGTGATCGCGCGCTATGGCGAGTCCTGGCGCGGCATCAAGCCCAAGGTTGCGGCCGAACACGGAGCCGTTGGATGCTTGATCTACTCCGATCCCCGGGATGACGGTTACTTCGAAGGCGATACCTTTCCCGACGGCGCCTGGCGCCCCCGCGACGGCGTGCAGCGCGGCAGCGTCATGGATATGCCCACCTATCCGGGCGACCCGCTTACTCCCGGGGTAGGCGCGACGTCCGATGCAAAGCGTTTGCCATTGAATGAAGTCAAAACGCTCACGAAGATTCCCGTGCTGCCGATCTCCTATGCCGATGCCCAGCCGCTGCTCTCTGCTTTGAAGGGCGCAATGGCCCCGGCCGACTGGCGCGGGTCGCTGGGCATCACCTATCGCGTTGGACCCGGACCCGCCAAGGTTCACTTGAAAGTGCAATCCAATTGGGACACCAAGCGTCTTTACGACGTGATCGTGAGAATTCCCGGCGCGACTTATCCGGACGAGTGGATTGTGCGCGGCAATCACCATGACGCCTGGGTCAACGGAGCGGAAGATCCGATTTCGGGCCAGAACGTGCTAATGGAGGAGGCCCGCGCTCTAGGTGAACTCCTCAAGCAGGGATGGAAACCGAAGCGCACCATTATTTACTGCGCCTGGGATGGCGAGGAACCGGGCCTGCTCGGCTCTACGGAATGGGCCGAAGCGCATGCCGCCGATCTGCAGGCACATGCCGTGGCTTACATCAATACCGATGCGAATGGTCGCGGATACCTCTCGGCGCAGGGTTCGCACACGCTGGAAAGGCTAGTCAACAGCGTTGCTCACGAGATTCAAGATCCGGAAAAGCAGATCAGCATTTGGAAACGCGCCCAGTTGAAAAAAATTGCGGATGCGAACAGCAAGGAAGATCGGGACGAGATGCGCCATCGTGCCGATCTCCGCATGTCGGCCCTGGGCTCCGGTTCCGATTACACTGTGTTCCTCGATCACCTGGGCATTGCTTCTCTCAACTTGTCTTTTGACGGCGAGAGCGGTGGCGGGATCTATCACTCCATCTACGACGACTTTTACTGGTACACCCATTTCTCCGACACCGATTTCACCTATGGTCGGGCGCTCGCACAAACCGTGGGCACGATAGTTCTGCGGCTGGCCGATGCCGACCTGCTGCCCTATGACTTCAGCGATTTCGCCGACACCATGCAGCGCTATATCGACCAGTTGCAAAAACTCTTGAAAGACTCGCAGGACAAGGTGCGCGAGCAGAACCTCGAAATCGATGAGGGTGTTTTCACCGCTACCGCCGATCCCAAAAAAGCGTTCGTGTCGCCGCATCCCGAAGCAGTTCCGCCGCACCTGAATTTTGCGCTTCTGCAGAATGCCCTGGACGCCTTGAGCCGCAGTTCGGAGCACTACCAGAGAGCGCTTGACAAGCTCAGCACTCAGAATGGTCAACTGACCTCAGCGCCTCCTTCTCTCGCCACAGTGAATGCTGTTCTCATCCAGAGCGAACGCAAGCTCACCAGTTCCGCCGGCCTGCCTGGCCGCCCCTGGTTCAAGCACATGATCTACGCGCCAGGTTTCTACACGGGGTACGGCGTGAAAACGATGCCGGGGGTGCGCGAAGCGATTGAACAGAAAAAATGGACAGAGGCGGAAGAGCAGATTGGGGTAGTTGCCGATGTCCTGAAAAATGAAGCTGCGCTCATCGACTCAGCCGCGGAAGAGCTGGGGAAGTGATCCGCGTGCAAAATCGCGTCAGAGCTGGATGAGAGTATAAAAAGCGGCTGGCTGCGCCTGTTATGATCGCCTTATGCCTCTGCACGAATTTCATCCGATCTGCGATACGGAGATTGCCAAGCTTCCGCAGACTCCCGGCGTGTACCTCGTGTTTCAGATCCAGATCCCGATCTATGTAGACTCCGCTGACAATCTGCGCGAGGCCGTGCAGGGCATCAAGGCTAAGTTCCCCCGGGCCACCCACTTTTCGGTGGAGCAACCCAACGGGGGTGCTGAGAAACTGGCTGCGCGTGTGCAAAAACTGCGCGAGGACCTGAAACTCGTGCGAGTGGCGGCCTTCGTCGGCCCGCCATCCTGATTTATTTTCGCGGAAATATCGCTCGAATTAGGACCTCAAACTCCTTGCCGATCCGCGCAGAACAAAACTTCCGGATCCAGATCACCGAATCGTCTGCATGCTAAGCGATGAGGCTTCCCTGTCGTCCTTCTGATCGCCTGCATTTTGCTGGCGACTGACGATTCGCCTCAGGGCGCAGCGCGCCGACTCGGCCAGCACCAAATCGTCGCCCCGGGCCAGTCTCTCGAGGGATGGCACAAATTTAGAATTGCCGCTGTTGCCCATCGCGATCACGGCATTCCGTCGCATGCCGCTCAGCTTCGCCCGTTTTATGGGAGACCCCCGGAACTGGATGCGGAATTCTTCCGCGGTCATCTCGGCCAGCCAGTCGAGCGCAGGGTTCACCACCCCCGGGCGCGGCTGGAACATCGGCTCGTGCGTAACCGGAGCCTTGCGGTTCCACGGACAAACGTCCTGGCAGATGTCGCACCCGAACACTTGGCGGCCCATGCCCGCTCTCAGTTCTTCGGGAACCTCGCCCCGCTTCTCGATGGTGAGATACGAGATACACCGGTTTGAATCAAGCTGGTAAGGCGCGATCAACGCGTCCGTGGGACAAGCGTCGATGCAGCGCGTGCACGTGCCGCAACGATCCGGCTCGGGCAGGTCGGGCGGGAGTTCAAGCGAGGTAAGGATTACACCCAGGAACAACCACGACCCCAGCCGCTGGTTGAGAATGCAGGTATTCTTGCCTATCCAGCCCACGCCCGCATATTTCGCATACACCCGCTCCACCAGTGGTCCCGTGTCCACGTAGCAGCGGGTTACAAGTTCATTTGCCTGTCCATCGCTTTCCGTGACGTTGCCACGAATGCTCTCTGCTGAACCAGCGGATGACTTCGGTATCCGCAACGCCGTACTCAGCTTGTTCTCCACAATTCGCAACCGCGAGAGCACAGTCTCGTGATAATCCTGCTGACTCCACGCGTAACGCGAAATCCAGCCGCACTCGGGAGTGTGGACTTCGGTCGAATACGGCTGAGCGGTGTTGTAGTTGATCGCGCAAACAATCACGCTTCTTGCCCACGGCGCGGTTCTGCGGAGCGATGATCGCTTCAGTTGGCCCGAATCGTCCCGTGCCTCAAGGTATCTCATCTCCCCTGCATGGCCGGCGGCAATCCACTCGGGAAAGTAAGCGAGTTCGGCGAAGTCGCTGACGGGCGCGATACCGGCCGCGTCGAATCCCGCTTCCCGCGCCACATTCTTCAACCAGTCACTGATCTCACGTTTCTGCATGACGCTAGGTCTATTATCCCGGCCATGCCGCCGTGCTGTCACGTTCCTGCTGCCCCGCTTGAACCACGATGATCGGAGTAGGTGCGGGGGCTCACTGCTTGTTAGACTCTTGGGTTCGACATTGTCTGGAGAATCGCAATGAAAAGATCTCTCGTCCGCCTGTTCGTCTTTCTCGGAGTCTTATACCTGGTCAGCATCGTGGTCACCGCCTTCATCGTTTTCGGTCACAAGGGGCACGTGCCCTCGAAGACCATTCTGGAAGCGGATTTCGAGCGGCCGCTGGTCGAGGATATTCCTGACAGTCCTACCGCAAAGGTGATGTTGGCGGACACCAACAGTCTGCGCGACACCATCGACGCCATCGATCGGGGCGCCAATGATGATCGCGTGGTAGGCATGGTCGCCAAAATCGGGGCCGGCGGCATGGGCATGGCCCAGGCACAGGAGATTCGGGAGGCGGTGCAGCGCTTCCGCTCAAAAAAGAAATTTGCCATCGCCTTCTCCGAAACCTTCGGCGAGTTCGGGCCCGGCAACGGCGGATATTATCTGGCCACCGCATTCGAGCAGATTTTTCTCCAGCCCTCGGGCGACGTTGGGCTCACTGGACTGATGCTGGAAAGCCCATTCGTCAAGGGCACTCTGGCGAAACTCGGCATGCCGTTCCACGGCGATCACCGCTATGAATACAAGTCGGCGCTCAACCTGTTCACCGAGACGTCCTACACACCAGCGGAACGCGAAGAAAATCAGGCCATTATTACCTCGTGGTTTTCCCAAATGAAGGATGGAATCTGCCAGGCGCGCCAGATCCCCCCGGATCAGTTCCAGTCGCTGGTTGACCGCGGTCCTTACCTTGGCAAGGAGGCGCAGGATGCGAAGCTGATCGACGGTCTCGCATATCGCGACGAGGTTTATGACCAGGCGAAAAAGCGCGGCGGCGATGCCGAACTGCTGTACCTGGACAAATACCTGGATCGCGCAGGACGTCCCCACGACAGCGGCAAGGAAGTAGCGCTGGTGTTCGGTGTCGGGGAGGTAGCCCGCGGGAAGGGCGGCTTCGACCCCGTGATGGGGCAACTGGTGATGGGCACGGACACAGTCGCGGCTGCCATTCGCGCCGCTGCGGAAGACAAGTCAGTCAAGGCGATCCTTTTCCGAGTGGATAGTCCGGGTGGATCCTACGTTGGTTCCGACATGGTTTGGCGCGAGGTTGTGCGCGCTCGCAAAGCCGGTAAGCCGGTGATTGTCTCCATGGGGAATCTTGCCGGCTCGGGCGGATACTTCGTGGCCATGGCGGCGGATAAAATCGTCGCCCAGCCGGGAACTATCACCGCGTCAATCGGCGTGCTCAGCGGCAAGTTTCTGACCTCCGGGCTCTGGGACAAGCTTGGCCTGACTTGGGACGAGGTGCACGACGGCGCCAACGCGACCATGTGGACCGGCACACACGATTACACGCCGGCGGAGTGGCAACGATTCCAGGCATGGCTGGACCGGGTTTACAACGACTTCACCAGCAAAGCCGCCGAAGGCCGCAACATGCCCAAAGACAAGCTGCTGCAGGTAGCCAAGGGACGCATCTGGTCGGGTGAAGACGCCAAGAACCTGGGCCTCATCGACGAATTAGGCGGCTATGACACGGCGCTTCAACTGGTGAAGAAGGCGGCCGGGATTCCGGAGTCCGACGATATCAAGCTCGTGGTATTCCCCCACAAAAAAAGCACTCTGGAGTCGTTGCTGCGCAGAGAGGGTCCGGATAGCAGCGATAAAGAAGGCACCGAGGGAGCGACCATCGAGATGTTGCGGGCGATCCAGCCGGTGGCGCGCAAGCTGAATGATCTCGGGGCGCTCGACCTGGAGCACCCGGACCGTGGCGATGACGTGCTCCGGATGAGAATTCTTATGCCGGGAAGGTGAGCGCTGCGCGCAGGACGCGGGATCCTAGGTCCCAAGGAGCAAGGCTAAATGCCGAGCTTCTTGACTTCGTCGTTGTAATACTTGCGATACAGAATGTCCCATTCCTGGCTGCCTTCAAGAATGGTGCGCTTCTGGCTTTCGATCTTCTGCCGGGCGGCAGCGTCGATCCTGGCTTCTTGGGTTAGAAGTTCTTCCAGGATTTTGCGGACTTCCAGTCGCACCGTATTGCGATCTTCGACGAAATCAACCTGGTCCATGTCGGCCAGCGCGTCGGTAACTACGTGCGCCAGCTTATTGACCTTATCCCGGCTCAGTCTCACGGCCTTCCCCAGTGTGGAGTTGAGTCAATGGATGACTTTGGATCATAACACGCGAGCGGATTCGCATGGCGGCACGCCTGCCCTGAGACGCGCCTGCAGCCGGGAGGAACGATGACCGACAGAAGAAAGAAACAGTTTGTTGGCGGCATGGTATTCGCGTGGGTAGCCTTTGCTCACATGATGCTGGGCCTCAGTCACGCATTCTCGATCGTGTTCCAGGAAAGGGCAGCGCATCCGGAAGCACCGCTCGGATACGTTCCCATGCACTTCACCATTGCCCTGAGCATCACGGCCGGCGTGGAAGTGCTTGGGATCGTGTTGCTGCTCCGCTCTGCGGATCGCCTGCACCCCACCAGGTTCTGGGTCGCCGTGGTGTCAGCGCTTTTAAACATCCTCATGGTCGCCGTATTCGGCGCGTTCATGTGGACCGCTTACCGATCGGGTGCGCAGTTCCGAGGACGAACTGCATGCACGTTCGGCATTGCCGAAGGATCATTGGCTGCGAACGAAAATGAGTCTTATTGCTCGCGAAGAACTTCGCGTACTTTTTTCGTGAGAGTCTGCAGCGTGAACGGCTTCTGCAGGAACGCGGTCCCGGGCTCGAGCACGTCCTGGTGGATGATAGCGTCTTCCGTGTAACCGGAAAGATACAGGATCTTGATATCGGGCCGCGTCGTGAGAAGACGCTGGGCCAGATCCCGCCCGCTCATGCCGGGCATCACGACATCCGTAATGACGGCGTCAATCGGGGCCTTGTGCGCTTCTGCAATTCTTAAGGCGCGCTCGCCGTTTTCCGCCTCCATCACGTTGTAGCCCTTGGACTGCAGAGTCTCGCGCACCAACTGCCGCACCGATTCTTCATCCTCGACCAGCAGGATGGTTTCGGACCCTCCTATGCTCTCCGGCGCAGTCTTGGCGCCGACAGCAGCATCGGCGGCATCCTCCACTCGGGGTAAATAAATGCGGAAGGTCGTGCCACGGCATGGTTCGCTCTCTACGAATATGTATCCGCCGCTTTGCTTGACAATGCCGTACACGGTGGACAGACCAAGCCCAGTACCCTTGCCCTTCTCCTTGGTGGTGAAAAAGGGTTCGAAAATCTGCGATTGGATTTCCTTGCTCATGCCCTGACCGGTGTCGCTGACCGAGAGCATGACGTATGGTCCGGGCCGGATAAACGTGTGCTCGCGGCGATAGGAATCATCCAACGCGACGTTCGCCGTCTGGATGGCAAGCTTTCCTCCCGAGGGCATCGCATCTTTGGCGTTGACCACCAGGTTCATGAGGACCTGTTCGAGTTGTCCGGCATCGGCGCGGGTGTTGCCGAGATCGGGAGCAAGCTTGGCGGTGAGTTCGATGTTTTCGCCCAGTAAAGGCCGCAGCAGGCGCTCGATGTCGGAAATGATGGCATTCACATCCACCACTTTGAGCTCCAACAGTTGCTTGCGGCTGAACGCCAGCAACTGTCTCGTCAAGGTGGTGGCGCGATCGGCCGCTTGCTGCACTGCCAAGGCTTTCTGGTGCAGAACGGATCCCGGCGTCAGATTGTCGAGGATCACCTCGGTGTAGCCGCTGATCACGAGCAGAAGATTATTGAAGTCGTGCGCAACTCCTCCCGCCAGCCTGCCCACCGCTTCCATTTTTTGCGCCTGGCGGAATTGATCTTCCAGAGCGCGGCGCTCGGTCACGTCCTCCGCAATGATCTCCAGAACCTCTTCCGGTTCTTCCACGGTGCTGACCACGCGCCCGCTGAGTCGTACAGTGATGGGGCCGCCGTCCTGGCGCTTCCATTTCACTTCGATCCCATCCAGCCGGCCGCAGTGGCGAAACTCCTGCATCAGGCGGGTGTGCTCTTCCGGTTGGAGGAACACATCCTGCTTCGGATTCAGTGCCAAAACCTGCTCTGCCCCTGGATATCCGAGCATCGAAACCAGCGCCGGATTCACATCCAAAAACCGGCCGTCCATGCTGGACCGATAGATCCCGTAGACGGCACTCTGAAACAGAGAACGGTAACGGGCCTCGGAGCGACGCAGCGCCTCTTCATGACGTTTGTGCTCGATCGCGCTCGCCAGCTGCTGGGAAACGAAGGTCAGGATTTCCTTGTCCCGATCTCCAAAGCGGATATTTCCCAGGTAACTCTGCACCACCAGCGCGCCGAAACATTGATTCCCCGCCTTCAGCGGCACGCCCAGCCAGTCGAGCGATGGAGCCCCGATCAGTTCCACTTCCCCCTGCGCCACCAGTTCTTCGAATACCTTGGGATTGGCCAGTAATGGCTCACCGCGCCGAATCACGTATTCCGTAAGACCACGTGCCAGTTTTCGCGGCAGCGGCGTCGCGTCCTGTTCATCCACAAAGTAGGGAAAGCTGAGCATCTGGGCGACGGGATCATGAAGCGCGATGTACAAGTTTCGCGCGTACATCAGCTCGCCCACAATGTTGTGCAGCGCGGCGTAGAACTGCTGCAAGTCTTCGGCGCTGTGGGTGCGCTCGGCAATGCGGTACAACGCGGAGCTGAGGGCCTCGGTTCGTTTCTGCTCGGTGATGTCGCGGTAAAGAATATAGACGGCGAGTTGTACCCCATTCACCACGACTGGAGCGGCGGATATGCTGACATCGACCAGCGATCCGTCTTTGCGGCGGCGCTTGGTATCGAGCGTGATTCTTTGTCCCTTGGCCAATGTCTCATGGATCCAGCGGGTTTCAGCGCTACGGTCTGGGGGAACAATCAGCGAGTCAATTGGCTGTCCAAGCGCCTGTTCCGCCGTGTATCCGAAGATACGCGTGAATTCGGAATTGATACGCATGATCCGGTATGGCGCGTTGAGAACACTGATTGCCTCGGGGGTACACTCCACCAATTGCTCGAGGTAGGCTCGCTGCATCTCGGTATTAAGGTCTGCCCAATCTACGGCTTGTCGGGGCTTCAGTTCGGTCGAGGCGGGGCTGTTGGCGATGAGCGCGGGGACGGAGCCGCGATGCAGCGACTCGCGCAACACTTTTGCGCGAGCTACTTCCGACTTATTTGTCGACCGGGTGATTTTGTCACCCATCGATCCCCCTCAATGAATGCCAGAGCCTGTTTGGATAGTAATTCTCGGGGGAGATTACTCGAAAGTTACGGTAGTAATTTTTGCCGTATGAAAAAAACTAAAGTAGTCGCACCTTGCGGTGAACTGCCGCACCATGTCGCACTGACGGAGTCTTGCTCCCACGGAGCTTCTGCATTCCGGAGGGACTGCCGCCTTGCCACACCGGACTTTTGAAGGACTACAATTAATCTCTATGACGGACTCATTGGTGATTGCAGGCAAGGCTTTCCGGTCGCGCCTGATCGTTGGTACTGGGAAGTACAAATCTTTCCAGGAGACGGCGCGCGCACTCGAGGCCAGTGGAGCGGAGATGGTGACCGTGGCAGTGCGCCGCGTGAACCTGGACCGCAGCAAAGAATCGCTGCTGGATTTCATCGATCCAGCGAAGTATTTCCTCCTGCCGAATACCGCTGGCTGCTACACGGCCGACGAGGCCATTCGCGCGGCGCGACTGGCGCGGGAGGTCGGCCTCTCCGATTGGGTGAAGCTGGAGGTCATTGGCGATCAGCAGACGCTCTATCCGGATGTGCAAGCCACGCTCGACGCCACACGCGTACTGGTTAAAGAGGGATTTACCGTCCTGCCCTACACCTCGGATGACGTGGTCTTCGCCAAGCGTTTGCTGGACGCAGGCGCGGCGGCGGTGATGCCGCTGGGAGCGCCGATCGGTAGTGGTCTCGGCATACAGAACCAGGCGAACATCCGCATTCTGCGGGAAGTGATCACGGGTGTCCCGCTGATTGTCGATGCGGGAGTGGGCACAGCTTCCGATGCGGCTATTGCAATGGAATTGGGCGCCGACGCTGTCCTTATGAATACCGGGATCGCGAATGCCCACGATCCCGTGCTAATGGCGGAAGCGATGAAGAACGCAGTTGTTGCGGGGCGCCAAGCCTGCCTCGCCGGACGCATGCCCAGAAAACTGTATGCCACGGCGAGTTCACCCCTAGAGGGTGTGGTGCGGTAGGTCCCATCAGCCCTGAGGTAGACCGCGCTTCGCAGGGCTCGTCCGCAAGCGAACGAGCCGCTGCGCTTAGCACTACATCAGAGCATCTTTGCACTTTCCACGTGGATGGAGTCACCGCTGACGTGACCGGTCACGGCGACGTGATGGCCTTCATGGCCCTTGAGCGCGTCGGGATTGTCCACAGTCAACACCTTCTTGTCGCTGTCGGTAACTACGACCATCTTGGCGCCCTTTTCCAGGCATTTCTTCGTACAGGCTTCCTGGTTGGGAGCAGCGCCCTTCACTCCACAAATCGAATCTGCAACATAGCCGTTCACAGTTTCGCTATCTGCGGCATACGCGATGACGGTCAGAAGCACGAAAAGCGCTAAGCAAAGCAAGAGCAATTTCTTCATGAAGCAGTCTCCTTGGTTGTTACGCGGCGCGCCGCCGCGGATTTTCTCATATCCGGCCTCCCACCAAGCCGGGCAACGGGCACAACTACAGAGTGCGTAGCGGCCAGGAGGTTACGGGCGGAAGCCTCATTGGAGCGGGACGAAATATACCACATGCCAATCTGACGGTTGTCAAAATGCGGCACAAAGCGGCATCTGTTTTTACTTGTGGGCGGAGTTAGTCGAGGGCTTCGCCGCGGCTGGCAAAGCGGGAGCGACGTACACCACCTCACCCGGGCGCGCATAGTGCAACTGTTCACGCGCTTCCTTCTCGATCATTTTGGGGTCGCTTTTAAGCGCCTTGATCTGCTCGGAGAAACGGGCGTTCTCCTTCTGCAGTTGTTCGTTTTCCTGGCGCAGGGACTGTAGCTCAGCCCGCTTCTGCCGGTAAACCACCATTCCATTGGCGCCGAAGGTGACATGAAGGAACAGCCACACGGTCAATGAAACCACTGCAGCGGTCGCCAGGCGACGACGTGAAATGTAAAGCCAGGTCCAGAGCGGACGTGTACGCTCAATCGCACGGGCGGCAAAGGCCTCGGCCTGCGGGGCATGTTCGGCGACCATGCGAAAACCTTCTTCAGGACGCGCCAGCGAACAAATCCGAGCGAGGCGTTCTAGTCGAAGATCCATTGTTTCGCCGCTTTACCCAAATCCCTCAGCCCGCTTTCGGTGCGCGCTTCCGTATACACGCGCACCACCGGTTCCGTACCCGAGAGCCGATAGCAGACCCATGACCCGTCGTTAAGAATTAGCTTCAGGCCGTCTTTACGGACCACCTCGCTGACCGGCTGACCCCCGAACTCGCGCGGCTCCTGGCGCAACTTTTCAGTGAACTTCTCTTTCACCTGCTGCGTCAAGCGGAAGTTCTCGCGTTGAGGAAAGTAGGAACCAACTTTGGCAAATAGCTCCTGCAATTGTTTCCCCAGCGACTTGCCTCGGCGCGCCACCATCTCACAACACAGCAGGCCGGCAAGGATGCCATCCTTCTCGGGAACGTGACGCCGGATCGAGAGCCCCGCGCTCTCTTCCCCGCCGATGACAATCTTGTCGTTTTTTATCAGTTCGCCGATGTATTTAAATCCCACCGGCGTTTCGTGCAGTTCGATGCCATTTTTGCGCGCGATGGCATTAATGAGATTCGTGGTGGCGACTGATTTTCCTACACCGTTATTCCAGCCGCGGCTCTCGACCAGGTACTCGAATAGTAGGGCGATAATGAAGTTGGGTTGAAAGTAAGTGCCGTCCTGGTCGACGATCCCGAAGCGGTCGGCATCGCCATCTGTGGCGATACCGATGTGGGCGTCGGTGTCCCGCATCTTGGTGCGCAGCGACTCGAGCAGGTGGTCGTCGGGTTCGGGCGCGTGGCCTCCAAAGAGCACGTCGCGGCAGTCATGCACGGTGTGGACTTCAACTCCCGCTTGGCGCAGCAGGGCATCGGAGTAACCGCGGGCACATCCCCATAGCGGATCGAAGCACACCCTAAGTCCGGCTTTCTTGATCTGGTCGAGATCGACAATCTCGCCCATGCGGGACAGGTACATGCGGCGCGGATCGAGATTTTCCACCGGCGCACGGCGACCCTGCGCCGGGGTTGAGGGCGCTGCGTCCCAGGCCAGGATCTCGGCTTCAATTTTATTCGTGACTTCAGGCAGCGCGGGAGCGCCGTCCGGAGTGGAAAATTTGATTCCGTTGTACTCGGGAGGATTGTGAGACGCTGTGAAATTGATAGCGCCATCGGCTTTGCTCTGGATGACGGCATAAGATACCGCCGGCGTCGGCGCAGGGTCGGCGATCACCAGCGGGACGATGCCGTAGCCGGAAAGAATGTCCGCAGCCACGGCGCACAGGCTCTCACCGAGGAAGCGCGGATCGCGGGCTACGATGACGCGGGCTGCGCCTGGCTGCTGCGATATCACGTAGCGGCCGATACCGTGGACCGCGCGGCGCACGTTGGCGAAGGTGAACTCGTCCGCCATGACCGCCCGCCATCCCGAAGTGCCGAATTTGATTTCTGTTGGCATGTGGCAAACTGGGGTAAAGAGACCAGGACTTCGACAGAAATGCGTAAGCAACGAAAGATTACCAGATTGGGTATGTTGATGGTCTTAAAGGGACGAACTATGACCGACAAGCGACTGGTTCTGAGCACTGCAAGTTCGCAGGACGAAGCGCGGCGGATTGCCAACGTGTTGGTCGAGCGGGGACTGGCGGCCTGCGTCAATATCCTGCCGGCCATGGATTCGATTTACCGCTGGAAGGACCAACTGGAGGAGGCGGAGGAACGGCTGCTGCTTATCAAAACTACCGCTGCCGCTTTCAATGCCGTGTGTAGCGCGATCCAGGAACTCCACTCTTACGAGGTGCCAGAATGCATCGCGCTGGCAATCGAGGATGGAAGCGCCGCGTATATGGACTGGATTGCCGAGTGCGTGGCGGACCCGGAATCGTAATGCACGAAAAAAGGCGGCGAACGCGTCGCCGCCCTGAGTAGAAGATCTGACCGTCAGCGATTTCTTATTCGATCACACCGGTTACTGCTTTTTGTCCTGGTTGATGTCACGCTGGGCCTTGTGAACGTGCTTCATGCCCTCATGCGTGCGGGCGCGATCGGCCTTTGTTTCACGCATATCGCGCCGCATATCCGCACGGTCGCGCTCCGCGGCGGCGCGGTCGCCATTCTGCATGTCACGATGCAGTTGGGCACGATCTTTACGCACGTCATTCTGATCGTTCACCGTGTCACGATGCGCATCCCGTGTCGCCTGGACGGCGCGGTCGCGCTGCCGAGCATCGCGGTTGATATCCTGCTGCTCCTGGTTCCGATCGGGAGCCGGCACGCTCGGAGTCGCGTTGCTTTGACCGAATGCCACCAATGATCCAAAAGACATAGCGAGTGTCAAAGTAAGCAAACTGCGTTTCATTATGTTTTCTCCTGCGGGTCGTTCCCGCTAGTCATTAGAAACCCCTGGCAGAAGAGAAAGTCGTCATCCAGAGCTGACCGGAGATGGTGACAATCTCTTTGCTTTCAGGGACTTCTGGCGCTACAGGATGATTCTGGCCTTGCTAAGGTATTGGCTGGATAAGCTGGATACGTAATTCTAGAGAAGGTTTCCAAAACCCGTAGCAGACTGGCAATCCCGCTTCTATAATCATGGAAGTGGCTGCAGGAAAGCCACTTACCAATTCCCACTATGCGCCGTGTCTTGGCACCTAAGTTGCTCAGAAAGAAGCAGGGCAGTTTTTCCCCGCCGGTCCATGGTGCGCCGCCAGTCTTATCCATGAATAGGGAATTCCAAGCTGGGTTCTACGCAGTCGTTTTGGCTCTGCTGACCACTGCCGCGGCGACGCTCGCCTGGATTAATTTCCAGAAAGAGCAGCAATTCGAGATTCCGTACGATGGCGTGTGGTGGGTTGAGAGCGCTGGTCGTCTGGTCGCGAATCGGGTTGAGGCGGACGGGCCAGGGGCCAAGGCGGGCATCAAGGTCGGTGACACGCTGTTGTCCGTGGGCAAAACGGATGTCCGCAGCACCCCTGAACTGGAGCGGCAACTCTATCGCGCTGGAGTATGGTCCAAGGCAAGCTACTCTCTGGAACGCGGTACGGTGCCGCTGGATATTCAACTGGTACTGGTTCCAGCGGAACGGTCACTCTTCAACTGGCTGCGGCTGATTGGCCTGATTTACCTCGGCATAGGCGTTTACGTGCTGCTACGCCGCTGGACCGCGCCCGGTTCTACCCACTTCTACATTTTCTGTCTGGTCTCGTTCATCTTTTACTGCTTCAAATACACAGGCAAGCTCAACCAGTTTGACTGGACCATCTTCTGGGGAAATGAAGTTGCCTGGTTGCTGCAGCCGGCGCTGTTCCTGCACTTTGTGCTGACGTTCCCGGAGCGCCGTGGCTTCGTCCGCCGGCGTCCGTGGCTGATCCCGTTGGTATATCTGCCGGGCGCCATGCTGCTCGTTATTTATGTGACCGCGTTCGAGTTTGCCAACGCCAGCGAGCGTTTGCGGTGGAACCTGGACCGGCTGCAGATGGCTTACCTCGCGGCTTTCTTCGTAGCGGCTGCGGGAGTCCTCTGGTACAGCTATCGTCGGGCAAGCACGCCAATTCTGCGCCAGCAACTCAAGTGGGTGACGCGCGGCACCATCCTTGCCATTACACCCTTCACGCTCTTCTACGTCATTCCCTTCCTCTGGGGATCGCTGCCGAGTTCGGAGATGAAAGTGGTCTCTGTGCTTTCCCTGGCTCTCCTGCCGCTTACTTTCGGTTACGCCATCTTCCGTTACCGATTGATGGACGTGGACCTGATTTTCAAGCGCGGCATGGCATACACGCTGGCCGCGGCCGCCGTGGTCGGAATGTATTTTGCGCTGGTCGCGGGCGTCGCCGAACTGGTGCACGCGCGAGTGCCAAGTTCCGGGCCGGTGGGGTTGATTTTGGCGATGGTTGTAACCGCGCTGCTGTTCGACCCGGTGCGTAAGTGGATCCAGGAGCGGCTGGATCAGTTCTTCTATCACACGCGTTACGACTATCGAAAAACGTTGATTGAGTTCGGGCGCGAACTAAGCTCAGAGACTGACCTTGACAAGACGCTGGAGTCGGCCATCGATCGTTTGTCGCGCACGCTGCTGGTGGATCGCGTCGCCATCTTCCTGGGAACAGGCGAGGAAAAACAACCGTTCACCCTGGCGAAGTCCTACGGCATTCACCCCAACAGGAACCTTGATTTGAGCTTCTTGGCCGAGCGTCGTCCCGAAACTGAGGCCGGCCACCTGTTTTTCGACAACACGCACCAGGTGCCCCGCGAAACTCCGGGCGCGCAGAATGCAATCGCCTCCCTGGATTTGAATTACTACATACCTTGTGTCGCGCAGAAGAACGTAGTTGCCGTGCTCGGCTTGGGCAAAACCAGCGAGGGAGACTTCCTTTCCAGCGAAGATATCGAACTGCTGGAAACGCTCGCAGGATATCTGGGCATCGCGATCCAGAATGCTCGCCTTTATGCCTCGCTTGAACAAAAGGTCACCGAGTACGAACGGCTGAAGGACTTCAACGAAAACATCGTGGAGTCGATCAACGTGGGCGTGCTCGCGGTCGACCTCGAGGACCGAATTGAGTCGTGGAACGCGCAGATGGAAGTCATGTATGCCCTGCCACGTTGGCAAGCGCTGACGCGGCCCCTGGGCGAAGTATTCCCGCCGGAATTCGTAGAGGAATTTTACCGGGTCCGGCAGAATCCCGGCATTCACAATCTCTACAAGTTCCGGATGAATACGCCCACCGGTGAGACCCGCACCGTCAATGTCGCCATCGCACCGCTGGTCACGCGCAAATTCAACGTGATCGGACGCCTGATCATCATGGACGACATCACCGAACGCATGGAGCTCGAAGCCCAGCTGTCGCAATCCGACAAGCTGTCGTCCATCGGCCTGCTGGCGGCGGGCGTGGCCCACGAAGTGAATACACCTTTAGCGGTGATCTCCTCCTACGCGCAGATGCTCTCGAAACAGCTGCAGGGCGATCCGCACAGATCGGCGCTTCTGGAAAAGATCACCCGACAAACCTTCCGGGCCTCGGAAATAGTTAACAACCTTTTGAATTTCTCGCGTACCAGCGGATCGGAATTTACGGAAGTACAGTTGAACAAGGTGATCACCGACACGCTCGCGCTGCTGGAGCATCAGTTCAAAACCGGGCGGGTGCGGGTCGAGGATGATCTCTATCGCGATCTTCCCACCATCCAGGGCAATCCCGGACGCTTGCAGCAGGTATTCCTCAACCTGTTCCTGAATGCGAAGGACGCCATGCCGAACGGCGGCGTGCTGCGGGTTGTCAGCTCCAATGGCGACAACGTTAGCGTCGTTATCTCCGATACCGGCAGCGGCATCGCCCAGGAACACATTCACAGAATCTACGATCCGTTCTTCACCACCAAGAACGGCGCAAAAGACGGCCAGAAGCGCGGCACAGGCTTGGGCCTCTCAGTGAGCTACGGCATTATCCAGGAGCATGCGGGCAAGATCCGCGTCGAAAGCCGCCCGGGCGAAGGAACTACCTTCTACCTGGATTTCCCCCTGACCAGAAAGGCTGTCAATGTCTGAAGCAGCTGTGATTTCGCAACGACCTGAGACCGAAACGCCGTCGCCGGTCGGCAGCATCCTGATCATTGATGACGAGATGGCGATCCGCGAATCGCTGGAAACGCTACTTGGCATGGAGGGATACCACATCGAAGTGGCCGCGACCGCCGAGGAAGGCTTGACCCGTCTTGGTGAGCGCGAGTTTGACCTCGTTTTGCTGGACCTGGCGTTACCCGACCGCAACGGCCTTGATGTCCTCGCTGACCTCCATGCGCAGGACCCGCACCTCTCCGTCATCATGATTACCGCGTACGGTACCGTGGAAAATGCGGTGCGCGCCATGCAGTCGGGCGCCTCAAATTTCATCCAGAAACCCTGGGATAACGAGAAATTACTGGCCGATGTGCGAGCGGCTGTGGCGTGGCGGCGTGCAGAAGAAGAAAACGTCCAACTTAAGCGCGCCCTCAAACAGCGATACAACTTCGAAAACATCGTGGGCAAGTCAGAGCCCATGCTCAAGATTTTCGACCTGGTCGCTCAAGTCGCGCCCAGCCGCTCGACTGTGTTGCTGCAAGGCGAAAGCGGCACCGGAAAGGAACTTATCGCCAAGGCGATTCACTTGAATTCGCCCCGGCGCGATCGGCCCTTCGTGCCCGTGAATACCGGGTCCATGCCGCCTGACCTCTTGGAGTCCACTCTGTTCGGTCACGTCAAAGGCGCGTTTACCAGCGCCGTTGCTTCGAAGAAGGGGCTGTTCGAAGTGGCGGACCGTGGAACCCTGTTCCTCGACGAGATCGGCACCATGAGCATGGAGACGCAGAGCAAGATCCTGCGCGTCCTGCAAGACAGAAAATTCATGCACCTGGGCGGAGTGCATGAGATACAGGTGGATGTTCGTATCATCGCCGCCACCAACGTGGACTTGCGGCAGCTGGTGCGCGAGGGCAAGTTCCGCGAAGACTTGTTTTATCGCCTCAACGTCATCACCATCGACCTGCCTCCGCTACGGCAACGCAAGGAAGATATTCCGCTCCTGCTCGATTTCTTCCTGAAAAAGTATTCGGACGAGAACGAACGTCCATTACGGCGCATGACCACCGAGAGTCTGCGGCCCCTGATGAGCTACTCGTTCCCTGGCAATGTGCGGGAACTGGAAAATGTCGTGGAGCGTGCCGTGGTTTTGTCATCGGGAGTCGAAATAGGTGTGGACCTTTTGCCCGATCATATTTCGGGCCGTGGCACCACGGTTCCGATTCTCGAGCACAGACCGGATGCTTCCCTGTTCGACATAATGGAAGATTGCGAGCGGCGCATTATCATGGAGATGCTGGAGAAATGCGGCTGGAATCAGACCGATGCGGCTGAGCGTTTCCGTGTGCCTCTATCCACCCTGAACCAGAAGATTAAGCGCCTGAACATCGAGATCAGGAAAAAGGGACGCGATTAAACGCAAGAAGGTAGGTATCACCCAGGGCCTCTCTTGTCAGAAGTGTTTGCATTCGTTCCAGGTTTGCATTCACGTTCCAGGTTGCGTTCAACCCCGTTCGTCGTCCGTGTGCCAGTCACGACTACCTCTTAACCGAGTCGCTGGTTAGTAGCTAGAAGCTAGCTGCTAGTAGCTGTTATAGTTCCGTCAGGCTCGCCGTCCTGCGCGTGGGTGAACCGGCGGGGCTTCCTGATTGCATGGAACTGATCTCGCCTGCCGATTTTGCCAAAGAAAAGGTCCTGGCCGTTCAGGAATACGCGCTGCTTGCCGCGCAGTCGATTGCCAACCTCTTTAGACGGCCACTATACATGGCCGACATGGTCCAGCAGGCTGATTTGATCGGGGTCGGCTCCCTGCCCGTCGCCGTGCTTTCAGGAGCGTTCACCGGTGCAGCGCTCGCCCTGAACAGCGCCAGTACTCTGGAACGCTTCGGCTCTCTCACTCTCATATCGCAACTCGTATCCGTCGGCATGGTTCGGCAGTTGGGCCCGGTGATCACCGCGCTCATGGTGGCTGGACGGAATTCTTCGGGCATGGCCAGCGAACTAGGCTCGATGGCGGTTACCGAGCAGATCGATGCCATGCGAGCGCTGGGAACAGATCCCAGCAAGAAATTAGTCACGCCACGCGTGGTAGCCACCGTCGTCATGTTGTTTTTCCTCACCATTATTGCCGATTTATGTGGACTGGTCGGGGGGAGCTTTGTTGCCGTGATAATGCTCGGCCTGGACACCCACCAGTATTGGACGTCCGCATGGCAGATTCTGGCCTTCGGTGATGTCTTTACCGGACTGGTCCAACCCGTCTGTTACGGCTTTCTGATCGCTACGGTGGGATGCTTTTACGGCCTCACGACTACTGGCGGAACGCAGGGCGTGGGCCGCTCGACTACTCAGTCTGTCGTGGCGTCGATGACGCTCATTCTGATCACAAACTTCTTCCTGACCCGCCTGATGATCGAGTTGATCGGATTACGATAGCTTATGGCTGCTCCTCCGCTGACACTGGGACAAACCGAACCGGCAAGTGACGCCGCTGTACCCGATGTGGTGGTGTTTGAGGATGTCTCCATCTCCTTTGGCCGTAACACTGTGCTCAATGGTATTTCCTTTCGCCTAGCGCGCGGCGAAACCAAAGCCATCTTCGGTATCGCCGGTTCCGGCAAAACCACGATCCTGAAGCTGGCGATGGGTTTGATCAAACCCGACGCGGGCCGTATTTACACGCTCGGCCAGGACATTACGCGCATGAAGGAACAGGACTTGTTCGAACTGCGCCGCCGCATCGGCATGGTGTTTCAGGAGAGCGCGCTTTTCGACTCCCTTACTGTGCGTGACAATGTAGCGTTCCGGCTGCTTGAAGAAGGAAATGTCCCGGAAGAGGAAATTGAATCGCGCGTGCGCGAGGCCCTTCGCTTTGTGGAACTGGAGCATACGGTCGACATGCTGCCGGCGGAACTTTCCGGAGGCATGCGGCGACGCGTGGCAATCGCCAGGGCTATCATCACCCATCCGGAGCTCATTTTGTACGACTCGCCCACCGGGGGGTTGGATCCAGTTACATCGACCCGCATCGTCGAATTAATCATCAAACAGCGCGACGTCTCGAAAACCAGTTCCCTGCTGGTGACACACCGCCTTCAGGACGCGTTCATCATGGCCAACCATTACTTCGATGCGCGCAGTAATCAAATGCAACCGCTCCCGGCCGGAGCCCGCGGTGAAGTGCCCATGTCTTTCCTGATTCTTAAGGACGGCAAAATCATTTTCGATGGAGACCTGCAACAACTCGCTCACACCAGGGACGAATACATCAAAGAGTACATTTCATAAAAAAAGCCGCCCGGGTGCAGGCGGCGGAATCACGTGAAGGTTGCAGGACGGCTCAGCTGGCTTTCGCCGTGCTGGCTGATTCCTTCATCTGCTTGCGCCGGGCAGCGATGCGCTCCTCAAAGGCTTTCAGGGTGTCGCGGCCCTTTTGCGATTGATTGATCAATTTCTCGACATTGCTGAACATGGTTGGACTGTTGAACTTCTCCCGGAGTTCCTTTATGAAAGGACTGACCTTCGAGTAGATGAAGAACATCTCGCCGCAGAAACTCAACTCCATGAAGAGCTCCTCACTGACCGCTCCGTGAAGAACCATGGAGGCCGCCATCTCCCAATAACCGCCGACCTGTCGTAACCAGTTATTTTCCTGAGTGCCCAGCGCCAGTCCGATTTTGTAAACGTCATCGACCGATTCCGGCCAGAATGTCACCAGCCACCAATTGCGGGCTTTACGCATTTCGGCTTCGCGGCGGAGATCGTACAGTTTGAGAATCACTTCAGCATCAGCAGGAGTTGCTTTCTGAGACATAAAACCTCCGAGGTTATTTGGATTGCCGAGGAACTCAGATTCTAGATTTCCCTGCCGGCATACAGGATTCGAAAACTTATGTTCAGGACACGCCCGCGGGTTCGACGGGAGCTGCGGCCCGCTCATAGTCACATTCCTTATTGGGGCACGCGATCACGGGTCCGGACTTCAGCGTCTTCTCCACCAGGTATTCGTTGCCGCAGCTCGGGCATTTCTCGGGGACGGGCTTGTTCGCCGATGTAAATTTGCACTTCGGATAGTTTGAGCACCCGTAGAAGGTGTTTCCCTTTCGAGCGCGTTTCTCGACCAGTTCCCCGTCTTTGCAGTCTGGGCACTTCACGCCGATAAAGTTCTGCTTCACGTACTTGCAGTCGGGATAGCCGCTGCAGGCTGTGAACTCGCCATAGCGCCCGTGCCGGATCATCATGTTGCGGCCGCACTTCGGACACAGCTCCTCGAGCGGGATGTCGGGAACTTTCTTGCCCTGGTCCAGGCGTCGCGTGGTCTTGCAATCCGGGTAACCTGTGCAAGCCATGAATTGGCCGAAGCGTCCCCGCTTCAGCACCATCACCCGGCCGCAGTTCTCGCAGTATTCTTCCTGCGTGGTCTCCTGCATGTCTGCCGAATCAAGATCCGGCAGGTTAATCGGATTCTCTTTGGTGAAGGTGCAACTATTGGGATCGCTCTTGTCGTACGTGCTGCAGGCATAGAACGAACCATGCTTGCCCCATTTAATCACCAGTGGCGCGCCACAGCGCTCGCACTTCTCATCCGTGGGCTTCTCCATACGCTTGATGTTTTCCATGTGCTTCTCGGCGTAATGGAGATCTTTTTCAAAGCGCTTGTAAAACTCGGCCAGCGCATCGGTCCACTTCTCTTTGCCCTCCTCAATTTCATCCAACTCCTCTTCGAGGCGAGCCGTGTATTGCACGTCGAAGATGTCGCGGAAGTTATCGACCAGGAGATCCGTGACCACCAGGCCGATTTCCGTTGGCACAAATTTTCCGCCGAGCTTCTGCACGTATTGCCGTTCCTGGATCGTGCTGAGGATCGCCGAATACGTCGACGGACGCCCAATACCGCGCTCTTCCAGTTCTTTCACCAGTGAGGCCTCGTTATAGCGCGGCGGTGGTTCAGTAAAATGCTGCTCCGGCTTCAGAGCCTTGAGTGTGAGCTTCTGTCCCGGCTCGAGCGGTGGGAGCTTGTGCTTCAGTTCCTCGTCCTCTTCGTCCTTGCCTTCCTTAGACTCTTCGTAGACTTTCAAGAAGCCGTCGAACTTGAGCACCGATCCAGTCACCCGGAACCAGAACACCTCGTTGCCATTCTTCGCGTCGATATCCACCGTCGTCTGATCGAAAACCGCGGGCATGATCTGTGAGGCAACAAATCGCTGCCAGATCAGCTTGTAAACCTTGTACTCGTCTTCCTTCAAGTATTGCTTGATCTGGTCGGGATGGCGCATGACCGATGTGGGCCGGATCGCCTCGTGGGCCGCCTGCGCTTCCTTCTTCTCTTTATATGTGTTTGGCTTTTCCGGCAGGTATTGTGGCCCATACTCGGAACCGATGTACTGGCGAACTTCATTCAGCGCTTCGGGCGCCACCCTCGTCGAATCGGTTCGCATATAGGTGATGAGACCGACCGAGCCTTCCTCCCCAAGATCCACGCCTTCGTACAATCGCTGCGCGATCATCATCGTGCGCTTCACGCTGAAGCGCAGGCGGCGCGAGGAATCCTGCTGCAGCTTGCTGGTCGTGAAGGGGGGGGTGGCATTGCGCCGGCGTTCCTTCTTGTCTACCGAGCGAACCGACCAGGCAGCTGCTTCGAGCGCCTTCCGAATTTTCTCGGCTTCCTCGCCGTTCGGCACCTCAATTTTCTCTTCGGCTCTGCCTAGAAAGCGGGCATCAAACGCAGGTGGCTTGCTTGAAGCGAGATGCGCGTCAATTGTCCAGTATTCTTTTTTCTCGAACGCTTTGATTTCGCGCTCGCGTTCCACAATCAGGCGTAGCGCGACCGTCTGCACACGTCCGGCCGACAGTCCCCGGCGAACCTTGTCCCATAGAAGAGGAGATACCTGGTAACCCACCAGGCGGTCGAGCACACGGCGCGCCTGTTGCGCGTCGACCAGGTTGCGGTCGATATCCCGTGGGTGTTCGAATGCTTCCTGTACCGCGCGCTTAGTGATTTCGTTGAAGGTAACGCGCCTGATGCGCTCGCTGTCTCCGTCTTTCTTCTTTTTCTTGCGTGAGCCGTCGCCCAGTTCTTCCGCCAGGTGCGCGGCAATTGCTTCGCCTTCACGGTCCGGGTCAGGCGCCAGGTAGATAGTGTCAGCGGAGATAGCCAGCTTTTTCAGCTTGGCGACTACCTTCTCTTTGCCGGGAATGACGATGTACTCAGTATCGAAGTCCTTGTCAATGTCGACGCCGAGATTGCTTTTGGGCAGGTCTTTCACATGGCCGAGCGAGGCCTCGACCGTATAGCCCTTTCCCAAATATTTCTGGATTGTCTTCGCCTTGGCAGGCGATTCGACGATAACTAAACCTTTAGACAATGTACCCCTCAGTGAATTGCTTTTGAAACTAGCACGAATGGCAAGCTGGCAACAAGTTGCAGGTCAAACCCTGCAGCCCTCAGCTCTCCCCTTTTTAGCTTGCGAATGAAAGGTGTCGCCATCCATTCAACCTGTAAGAAGCGCCCCACAAGTCGATGATAATGATCTGCAGGACCGGAGCAGCCAGAACGCTAAAAGCTCCTCACGAAGTTTTTTCCTGCCAGTTGCTTCACCTTTCCGGCAAGCTCCAATTCGAACAGGGCGGCAAAGATTTCCGACGACGAAACATCCCGCTCCAGCCGCTCTACAATCTCGTCAATGTGCGTGGATTCATCGGCCTTCAGGAGAGCAAAAATCTTTTTTTCGTGGGGTGAAAGTTGCCCGTCTTCCCCGAATAGAGATGCAGTCGTACCCTCCGGCGATTCAGAGGGGGGGGCAGGAGTGACTGCAAGTCGTACATCCGCCGGGAGTTCCTCCCACACATCTTCCCAGGTGGCCACTAGCCTGGCACCCTGTTTAATGAGGGTGTTCGGCCCCCATGAATTCTTGTTGGTTACATTTCCTGGAACCGCAAAAACCTCTCGGTTCTGTTCCAGCGCACATCGCGCGGTGATGCGCGTACCGCTATATTCCGCCGCCTCAACCACGAGCACGCCAAAGGACATCCCGCTGATAATCCGGTTGCGAATGGGAAAGTTTTGAGGAGCCGCAAATGTGCCGATCGGAAACTCGGAAATCAGCGCTCCCCCAAACGCCAGGATCTGGTCGGCAAGACGGGAATTCTCCTTCGGATAGGTCACGTCAATCCCTGTTCCGAACACCGCAATGGTCTTTCCCTTGGCGGCAATCGCTCCACGATGCCCCGCCGTATCGACGCCCCGGGCCATCCCACTAATAATGACCAGCCCTCTCGCGGCCAAGTCGCACCCCAGGCGTTCCGCCATCCCAATGCCATAAGGAGTCGGGTGTCGAGTCCCGACCACGGCAATACCCGGCTGCGCAAGCGTCGGCACCTGCCCGCGCACGTACAACACCAACGGCGGATCGTAAATCTCTTTCAATCTGACAGGGTATGCAGGATCGCTCAAAGCGACGAGTTTGATCCCTCCGGCCTGGGCTCGAGCGCACTCCTCCTCAGCCATCTCCATGGATTTTCCCGTCCCCAACGACTGTGCGGAGACGGCCAAAATGCCCGCGGCTTCCAATTCGGTGAGCGACGCGCGGAGCACTGCTTCAACACTGCCGAAATGGTCAACCAGGTGTCGCGCACGCGTTGGCCCGAGCCCGGGGGTTAACAGCAGGGCCAGCCAGGGCAGAGCGTTGGTCGTATCGCTGACCACGGCGGCCGATGGAGTCGACACAAATACCTCCCATACACGTCTACAGAGTCTTGCAAAACGGTGTCAAGGAAGGCGCTCACACCTCGTTTGTTAAAATCGAACCCGGAACGCCAGAGCATGACTCGTTTGCGAATTTCCGCCATTTCTTACCTCAACACCGCGCCTCTGATGTGGGACTTCGAGCATGGCGACGCAGGCAAATACTTCGACATCTCCTACACAATCCCGTCGGCATGTGCCGCGGCATTGAAAGCGGGCGCCGTCGATATTGGCATTATTCCTGCCGCGGCGTATGCCACAGTTCCCGACTTGCTGATCTTGCCGGGAGTAGCAATTGCAGCACGGCGTTCCGTGCAATCCATTCTCTTGGTCAGCCGGCAGGAAATCACGACAGCTCGAACTGTCGCCCTGGATACCTCCTCGATGACCTCGTTCGCGCTAACCAAGGTGCTGTTCGCAAAGTGGTTCCATACCAGTCCGCAATTCGACGGCATGGAGCCCAACCTGACCGAAATGTTGAGAAGCCACGACGCAGCTCTGCTGATCGGCGACCCGGCGCTACAGGTGGACCGGTCGCAGTACCAAACCTACGACTTGGCCGAGGAATGGATCCGCTTAACTGGAAAGCCGTTTGTGTTCGCGTTCTGGGCATTACGCGCAGCAGCGCTCAATGTGGCCGCCCAGATTGATTTGGCTCATATCTTTCAGGCGTCGCGTGACCATGGTTTGCAGCCCGAGAACATCGCGGAAATCTCAAGCTCGTGGAGCACTCGGCTGGGCCTCGCGCAACGAGAGGTCGTAGCTTACCTGACGCAGCACATCCATTATTCGCTGGATCCGGACTGCCTTGAAGGCATGCGGCTCTTCTATCGTTATGCGCAAGACTGTGGAGCCTTGCCCCCAGCCCCGGAATTGCGTTTTCTCGAGGTGCCCAAGGTGGCTACGACGCAGTAAGTCAAAGGCTCATACGGCCACTTCCTTCAAAAATAGCTTCTAACTAACATGGGACCGCGACTGCTCGCGCTGCTGAAAGCCTCTCCTTTCGTCATGTGGATCGTCCGGCTGGGTGGGCCGGGGCTGATTTTGCTCGGGCTCGCGGACAATTCCGTGATTCCGCTGCCCGGCAGCATGGATGTGCTCACCATCTGGCTCGCGGCGCGACATCGCGATATTTGGCCTTACTACAGCGCCATGGCGACCGTAGGCGCGGTACTCGGCGGCTACGTCACCTACTATTTTTCGCAAAAGGGCGGCAAACAGGCGATGGAAGCCCGCCTTTCCAAGCGCAAAGCCGAGAAGGTTTACCGGAAATTTGAAAAATGGGGTTTTGGCGCGGTCGCCATTCCCGCCATGATTCCTCCTCCTTTTCCTATCGTGCCAGTGCTGGTGGCCGCCGGTGCCATGCAGTACTCCCGTCGTAAGTTCCTTGGCGCCCTTGCCCTGGGACGAGGCATCCGTTTCACGGTGGTTGGCTTCCTCGGTGCGCACTACGGGCCCGCCATCGTCAGGTTCTTTTCGCGCTACTACAAACCGGCCCTATTCACGTTGATTGGCTGCGCCGTGGTTGCCGGAATTTTCGCCCTCGTGGAGTACCTGCGTTATCGCAAACACCGCTCTTCGCCAGGCTCTTCCGAAGAGCCGGCTAGACAGCCCAAGGTTGCATAATCGGGACCTCGGTTTGGAAACACTCGCTTCCTCCTTTAGAATCATGGGTGAGCGGTGTAGGAAGCGATGACCCTGAGCAAACAGCAAGCCTTGGAGATGTTCCAATCGAATGACCTGATCGGGATCGGCATGGAGGCCGATGCGCTTCGGCGCAAGCTGCATCCCGACGGCGTCGTCAGCTACATCATCGATCGCAACATCAATTACACGAACTACTGCACCGAATACTGCACATTCTGCGCCTTCTACCGGCCGCTGAAAGGGCCCAAGGCAAAAGAGGGCTACATCCTAGATTTCGACACTATTTACGACAAAATTCGCGAGACTGTGGAATTGGGCGGTACGGGCGTGCTGATGCAGGGCGGACTTCATCCCGACCTGAAGATTGACTGGCACGAGAAAATGCTTAGCGGCATCAAGCAGCGGTTCCCGAAAGTGCACCTGCATTGCTATTCCGCATCGGAAGTGATTGCCATTGCCGAATATAGTGGGCTGTCAATTCGTGACACGATCGTTCGCCTCCGGGACGCCGGGCTCGATTCCATTCCGGGCGGCGGAGCAGAAATTCTCGACGATGAAGTTCGCCACAAGATTGCCCGCCTGAAGTGCCTTACCGATGACTGGCTCAATGTTCATCGGACAGCGCACCAGCTTGGCATGCGCACCACCGCGACGATGATGTTTGGCGTCGGAGAAAAATATGAGCACCGGATCAACCACTTGCAGCGGCTCTATGAGTTGCAGGAAGAGACCGGCGGTTTCACCGCGTTCATCCCCTGGACTTTCCAGCCCGCGAACACGGCCCTGGGCGGACGGCACTGGGAAGAAGCGACGGCGGTTGAATATTTGAAAAACCTCGCTATCTCTCGCCTTTATCTTTCGAATTTCCAAAACGTACAGTCCAGTTGGGTAACGCAAGGACTGAAAGTTTGCCAGCTCGGGCTGCGCTTCGGCGGAAACGATGTCGGTTCAGTGATGCTGGAAGAAAACGTAGTGAAGGCGGCGGGCGTGAGCAATTGCACCACAGAAGAAGAACTGCGCCGCATTATTCGCGACGCCGGATTCCATCCCGTGCAGCGGGACACGCTATATCGGACGTATTTCCTGAACTAACCCCACTGATCTTATGACCGCTCGGCTGCTCAGTATTGTTGCGCTCGTGTTCACGGCCAGCCTCATCGTCGCCCAGCCTTCCATTCAGAAAGCCGACTGCTCCATTCAGGGCGTGGTGGTAAGCGGAAGGGGTGAACCGCTGAAGAAGGCCATGGTCGAAGTCATCACCGACAATCAAAAGCAAGGCAGCAATTATGCTGCGGTCACCGACCCGCAGGGGCACTTCCGGATCGAAGCCATGTTACCGGGCCGCTACAGCGTCTTCGTAGAGCACACGGGATTTCTGCTGGTCGACAAACAGGGCCATCCTTCGAGCGGGAAGATGGTGTCATTAGCACCCGGTCAACGGATTGACGATTTGCTGGTGCGCATGTTGCCCGCCGCCGTGATCAGCGGTCGGACCATCGACCAGGATGGTGATCCACTCCCGAGTGTCGAAATCACACTTTGGACTCAGAGCTACTCTGGTGGTCATCTCACCTGGACGCCGTCTTCTTCCGAACGCAGCAACGATATCGGCGAATACAGGCTAGGCGGGCTTACCCCAGGGCGCTACCTGCTGTCGGCAAATCCCCCGCCAACATTCTTGAGTTTGGCAGGGAGCCTCAAGGTCGATGACCAGACTGAAACCAATCCTGGGCAATCCTACGTCACGACTTTTTATCCCGGCGTCACCGACCGAGCCGAGGCTACGCCAATTGACATCCATGCAGGCGATCAGTTCCCTGCTGATTTCACCTTGGTGCAAAGTCGCACCTTTCACATCCGCGGCATCGTCGCTAATGTGCCGGCGCACACCAAGGCGTCGGTCATGCTCCACGCGCGCGAGTTCAGCCTCGTCACCAGTATCGCGGAGCTTGGCAAAGACGGCACCTTTGACCTGCACGATGTCTCACCCGGTACTTACACCGTTATGGCGGTAATAGATTCCGGAGAGATGACGCAGACGGCGCGCCAAACCGTCAACGTTGTTGCTTCCGATATTGACGAGCTGCGCTTATTGCCCGCTCCTGGCACGACGCTGCGCGGACACGTCCGCGTGGAAAACGCTAAGTCGTTCGACCCGAGCCAATTTTTCGTCTATCTCCGCACACCTGACGGTGATGATCCAGCGCTGAACTCATTTCCATGGGGAGGAAATGCCTCCAGCGCGCCAGGGCACGTCTCCGGAGATGGAAGCTTTGTGTGGAACAACGTTCCGCCCGGAACTTACACCTTGCAGGTCACGGCGGAGTCCCCAGATCAGTTCTTAAAAACCGTAACGGTGGATGGGAAAATTGCTTCCGACGGAACCGTCACCGTGAGTGGCGGCAGTGTGTCGCTGGAACTCGCTATCAGCGGCAGTGCTGGAAAAATTGATGGCACCGTCGTCGATGGGAGGAACCTGCCGGTTGCAAACGCTACCGTGGTTGCTGTTCCCGAACCCAAGTACCGCAATATGTCGGACCGTTACAAGCAAGCCGTAGCGGATCAGCAGGGTCACTTCGTGATCCGAGGGCTGGTTCCGGGAACCTACACTATTCTCGCCTTCGACGAACTTGAAGGAGAACCCTACTATGATCCGGAGTTCATGCGGGCCCGCAGCTCCGAAGGCAAGTCGCTGAAAATCGCGGAAGGCAGCCGCGAGAGCCTGGTCCTGAAATCCATTTCGCAGAACCCTGAATTGCAGCAATCCGGCGCTCAGTAATAGATTGCATCCCGCTACCCACCCCGGCCCCGGTTTCTTCATCTCAAGCCCCGATCGCACCAAAAGAAACTATCCTTAAGGAGATCCTTTTAAATGGAGACTTACAGTAGAGGCCGCTCGGAAGATCGTGTGACCGGGTCCATTGAAGCACAAACGTCGAAACTGCCGTCGAGTGCCTATCTATTTGCTGCGCTGGGCTGCATGGCAGCGTCAGCAACCCTGAAAATTGTAGGACAAGACGAATGGGCCCTGTTCGTGGGCCAGTGGGCGCCGTCGATCCTGATCATGGGGGTCTACAACAAGCAGGTGAAACAACTCGGTTCCGGAGTTGACACCAGCCTAGCCGCGTAGACAAGCTCTAGCCCTCGCCCGAAAGCCCCATTTCGAGCGAGTTTCTTGTGAGAGGCAAGGCCTCGTGTCTAGAAGAGGCCTGCCACTCCCATTCGCCCTTGCGCTCTCGATTTCTCACTTTCTTCTGCTCGCTGAACCCTTCTCCTGGTTCCGCACTTCTTTTCTGCTCAGGCGTAAGGGTGCCGCGGCGCCCCGATAGTAGAATCATTGCTTTGACTCCAAGCCGGGCGAAGGAGTTTCATCACGATGGCGGGCCCACAAGTCGGCGATCTGGCACCCGAGTTCGATTTGCCGGCGTTGATCGGGGGAGTAAAGAAGCGTTTTCGCCTCTCCGAGCAGCGAGTGAAGAGCCATGTCGTGCTGGCTTTTTATCCTGCGAACTGGGAAGCCGTGAGCGCCAACCAGATGGTGCAGTACCAGGCCGAGCGAGACAAATTGCTGCGCCACTCCGCCGAGGTAGTCGGCGTCAATGTCGATTCCATCATGAATACCACCGCATGGGAGCGCGAAATTGGACCATTCGATTTTCCTCTTTGCAGCGACTTCTGGCCGCATGGCGAAGTCGCCAGGAGGTACGGCGTCTTTCGCGAGCACGATCCGCATGCGGGCACCAGCGAGCGGGCAATATTCCTCGTCGACAAAAGCGGCGCCATTCGATTCCGTAACATCTATTCTTTTGACGAACAGCCGCCCATTGACTCTGTCCTGGCGGCATTGACCTCGTTGCAGGTGCCGCAGGAATGAGCGAATTTCCGCTGGCCATCGCCGCTCTTGTCGTCCACTTACCTACAACTTCGCGCGTGCCCAACCCTGGGAATGTGAAATCGGTTACAGGAGCCCGATGAAACTCCTTCTTCCGGCCGTCCTTGTTCTCACTCTTCTTTTCTCCAGTTCGTCCGATCCCAAGGCAGTCGCACAATCTTCCGGACAGTCCGGCAACGCCCCCGCCTCGATCTTCGGTTTCCACGATGCACACGCGGAAAACGCCGTCGAGGAACGCTTTCTCGCCGTGCCTGACCCTAAATCCGCGGAAGCGCATCTGCGTGCTCTGACTCAAGCCCCACACCTGGCGGGTACCGCGGAAGACAAAGCTACAGCCGAATACGTTGCCGGAAAGTTTCGTGAGGCCGGGCTTGAGACCGAGATCGTCGAGTACCGAACCTGGATCAATTATCCCGCCGAGATCAGTGTCGACGTGACTGCCCCGGATGGCGTCCAGATGCACGGCCCACAGCGCGAGCACGTCGACGGCGATCCCTTCGAGGATGATCCGCGTGTGGTCACGGCTTACAACGGTATGTCGCCTTCCGGCGACGTCGAAGCTGATGTCGTGTACGCAAATTACGGCACGCCGGAAGATTTCCAGAAACTCGATCAGATGAAGGTAAACGTGCGCGGCAGCATTGTGATCGTGCGCTACGGTCAAAACTTCCGAGGCGTGAAGGCATTCATCGCACAGGAGCGGCGTGCGGCGGGTCTGATTATCTACTCCGATCCCAAAGACGACGGTTTTTTCCGCGGCGACCCATACCCGAAAGGCCCTTGGCGTCCCGCGAGTAGCGTACAGCGCGGCTCCATCGGGTACATGTTTGAGTTTGCCGGCGACCCAACTACGCCCGGAGTGGCTTCTCTGCCCGGTCTGCCCGACTCCGAGCGTGTCTCCCCGGAACGCTCGGCGCAAATGCCGAGGATTCCCTCGACCCCGCTTTCCTGGGGCGATGCTTCTCCGATTCTCGAGCACCTCGGAGGGCCGGAATCGCCGCGCGACTGGCAAGGAGCATTGCCATTCACGTATCACGTGGGTCCCGGACCCGTGAAAGTGAAGCTGCACCTCAAACAGGATTACGCGTTTCGCACCATTTGGGATGTGATCGGGCGCGTGCCAGGCAGTGAATTTCCTGACGAGTGGGTGGTCGCCGGCAATCACCGCGATGCCTGGATTTACGGTGCGGTAGATCCAAACAGCGGAACCACGGCCATGCTGGAAGCCGTACACGGAATCGGTGAACTGCTTAAGTCGGGATGGAAGCCAAAGCGGACCATAGTTTTCGGTAGTTGGGATGCGGAGGAGTTCGGACTGATTGGATCGAGCGAGTGGGGCGAGCAGCACGCCAAAGAACTGGCCAACGCAGCCGCTTATCTCAACGTCGATGTAGCGGTCTCGGGACCCAAGTTTGGCGCGTCTTCAGTTCCTAGCTTGAAACAATTCCTCCGCGACATCACCAAAGTTGTAGCCAGCCCAAAGGGTGGAACAGTTTACGAAAACTGGCGAAAAGCGGCGCAGCCCGGCGCCGACAACACCCAAATACCGACCGACGCCATTGGCGATACCAAGCGGGTTCCGAACGCGCAAGCGAAGCCCGACGCACCGGTAGGCGACCTTGGCAGCGGCTCTGACTACACCGTTTTTCTGCAGCATTTGGGGGTGCCGTCCACCGACGTCGGGTCCAGTGGGTCCTATGGCGTGTACCACTCCGTTTTTGACAATTTCAATTGGTTCAAGAAATTTGCTGACCCAGACTTTACCCTTGAACAGGAAATGGCCCGCGTTTATGGTCTGGAGGCCATCCGGTTGGCAGACTGCGACGTTCTGCCCTTTGATTATGAGGAATATGGGAAGGAAGTGGCGCTCTATATCGATGCCAGTAGGAAGAAGGCGGAATCCGAGTTTGGCCCTCGTGTACCTAGTTTCACGGCAGCAACCGACGCAGCACGCCGCTTCCAGGAGGCAGGGGCGAAGATCCTTGAACGGCAGAACAAGGTTCCAGCGAACTCCGAGAAGCTAAATCAAGCCCTGCGTTCCGCCGAGCGCGCGCTCATGATTCCTGAAGGATTGCCCCATCGGCCCTGGTACCACCACGCCATATATGCTCCCGGAGAATATACCGGCTATGCGGCGGTGGTGATTCCTGGTGTCAACGAGGCTATCGGTAGGCACGACCTCGACCGTACCTGGGAACAACTTTCAGCGCTCAGCAATGCCCTGAATCGAGCCGCGAAGGTGCTGGGAAGCTATCGATAGCAGCGGGACGGTCCTGCTCGTTACATTCAGAGCTCCGATGGGTCCGGCCCGGCGCTTCTGTGCGGACCTGCGAACCTGATCCGGAAATTTATCGCCGCGCCAGAAAACCCTTCCCTCCTGTTGCGTCTTCCAAGAAGCAGCACCGGCGCAAGCACTTCCTCGCGTTCCAGACTGGTTCTCCTGATTCTAAAGTCGATTGCGCCGACCCCGAGGGACCTATGCCTTTGGCGCGCATCTTCACCCGCCCGGAAGACAATCCGTCCGAACTTAGGGCACGCCTTGAGACGCTTGGTTTCGAGGTTGAAACCATGCGGCCGGGAGATCTCGCGCCTGCACGGCCGGCCGACTTGGAAATCCGACTGGAACAATGCACTCCAAGCGAAGCCTTATCGTTTGCCAGCGCCATGTTGAGCAACAGCGGCCAGCTCTCCACTGAAAAAGTGGACTTGAATGACGACTCGCCGCGCGAGCCGTTATCCCATACGCAAGGTGTGCCGCCTGATTCGCAGGGGAAGCCCGATGGCGACCCGGAAGTTTATCTTTATGAGGACGCCGTTCTCTTTTCGCTTCCATCGTGGCTCCGAGGGGCACGTTTGAGACAACACGTCGAAAACCTGCATTCCCGAGTGCGCCTGTGGCGGTTACCTCAGCTTCCAGCAATGCCGCGCCAAAAATTCCGAATTCCCAGGCCACAGTTCAATCGCGTACGGTTGCCGCGCGTCCGCGTGCCACGACCGCAATTGCCGCACCTGCGACTGCCCGACACGACGCCATACATCGCGCGGACACGATTGTGGGTTTCAGGCCTTCGTCTCGGTAATCGGCTCGCGAGGGCCCGCCACTATCGTCCTGCATGGCCTGCGAGGGCTGCCGCACAGTTTCAGCTATTACTGCGCCGGGCTAAATACGCCACCGCAGCCAACTACCGCAACTTGAGATACTATGCCAACCGCCCTTGGTGGTTGCGTAGGACAAAAGGTTCTGCCAAAATCTCGCTGCCGAAGATTATGATCCCGCCGCCCATAGAACCGCGCAGGCTCTCATCGCACACGTTTCGTCTGCGCCGGCCGCCTACACGCAGCGGGTTTTGGGATAGTGCGCTGGCATTCGGCATTCTCGCGGTATGCGCGTTGTTCACCGGTTCACTGCTGCACACCCGCTCCCCGTTACCCGCCGAAATCGTCGGGGCATCCCAAGGCGCGCGTCAGCAAGTTCCGTTCGTCCACGCCTCGAATAGTAGTGCCGCCACTTCCAATGCTGAAGGGCCGGTTTCGCCCCCCGCTCCCGCAATGAAGGTTGCTAGCTCGGGCGAATCCGCTTCTGCGTCTCGTGCCGATGTCGTGCACTCGCGATTTGCTTCTGCCATAGCGAAACACGTGCACCCGGCAAATTTAACCTCAAAAGTCTTCCATAGTGAGGATGGGAGCGACGAGGTCATCATTCACTACTTCCATCAGCCGCAACCCGCGCCCACCGCCATCGCTAGCGACGGGATAAAACACTATTCGGATCTGCACTGAGGGCCGGCTCACAGGTAAGCTGCTCGAGACCGTTACATCATTGCGAGAACCGTAATCCTGCCCGTATCATGACCCAGGCTGCAAGAACAGACTGCAGCCATACGGAGCTTTTCCCTTCACCATGAACGCCGCGCGAGCGGTTGAACATCTTCTTCGCACACTTCCGGCCGCCGCGACGGCCACATTCCTCGCGCTTTTCCCTATTGTTAATCCGTTCGGCGGCGTGCCCATGTTCTTCGCACTCACCGCCGGGTACACCCTTCGCGATCGCAACCGCGAAGCCCTGAAGACAGCCGTCTACGTGATTGCGATTCTCGTAGTCTTTATGCTGTTCGGGCGTTTCGTGCTCAATTTTTTTGGGATCTCGCTGCCCGTGCTGAAAATTGCCGGAGGTTTGATCGTGGCCAACACCGCATGGGGAATGGTGACGGGCACGAGCCGGATCACGGCCGAGGAGAGTCACGATGCGAGCACAAAAGAAGATTTTTCCCTAACTCCGATGGCGATGCCCATGCTCTCGGGGCCGGGCTCGATCGGAGTTGTGATGGGCATTGCTGCGCATGCGGACAGCATGTCCGCTTATGTCGGAATGATCATTGGAATCGTCGCGCTCGGACTCGTGGTTTACCTGTTTCTCTGGCTGGGTGGACCGATGGTTGCCAAACTAGGTCCCACGGCTGCGGGCGCCATCAACCGGATATTCGGCTTCCTTATCCTCGCCATCGCCGTGCAACTGGTATGGGACGGTGTTGCCGATTTTCGTTCTTGACCGGTTGTTCATTTGGACCGGCCCTGCCCACGCGACCGAAGCGTTAAGCCTGACGTCTACTTCAGAGTCACCAGTTTTTCCACCAGGTCGGAATAATCCTTCTTCTCCAGCCCATGTACCGCTTTGTTGTATTCGTCTATCTTGCTGGAGTAGTTCATCGAGCAGAACTTGGGCCCGCACATGGAGCAGAACGCCGCTTCTTTGTAATAGTCATCGGGGAGCGTTTCGTCGTGCATGGATCGCGCCGTCTCCGGATCGAGCGACAGGGCAAACTGCTTGTCCCAATCGAACGTGTATCGCGCGTAACTGAGCGCATTGTCGCGATCCTGCGCCCCGCGCCGGTGCCGCGCGACATCTGCGGCATGGGCCGCAATCTTGTAGGCAATGATGCCGTCCTTTACGTCTTTCTCGTTCGGCAGGCCCAGGTGCTCTTTGGGCGTCACATAGCACAGCATGGCCGCGCCATGCCATCCAATCATCGCGGCGCCGATTGCTGAGGTGATGTGGTCGTATCCGGGGGCGATGTCGGTCACCAGCGGGCCCAACGTGTAGAACGGAGCCTCGTAGCAGTACTCCACTTCCTTGTCCACCTGCTCCTTAATTTTGTCGATCGGAATGTGGCCCGGGCCCTCGATCATGACCTGCACATCGTGTTCCCACGCTTTCTTGGTCAATTCGCCGAGCGTCTTCAATTCCGCAAACTGTGCCTCATCACTGGCGTCGGCAATGCAACCCGGACGCAAGCCATCGCCGAGCGAAAAGCTTACATCATATCTCTTCAGGATCTTGCACATGTCCTCGAAGCGCTCGTACAGAAAGTTCTGCTTGTGATGATGCGCCATCCACTGCGCCAGGATTGCGCCCCCGCGGCTGACGATGCCTGTGATCCGCTTCGATACCAGCGGCAGGTATTGAATGAGCACGCCCGCATGGATGGTCATGTAGTCCACGCCTTGCGCCGCTTGCTCTTCAATCACCTCAAGCATCACCTCAGCATTCAGGTCTTCCACCCGTTTCACGCGTGAGATGGCTTCATAGATCGGCACAGTGCCGATCGGAACCGGCGAATGCCGCAGGATAGCTTCGCGGATCTCATGAATGTTGCCGCCTGTCGAGAGGTCCATGACCGTATCCGCGCCGTAATGAACCGAGGTGTGCAGCTTCTTCAGCTCTTCTTCAATATTCGAGCTGACCGCGGAATTCCCAATATTCGCGTTGATCTTGCACAGCGAGGCCACGCCAATGCACATGGGCTCGAGTTCCGGATGATTGATGTTCGCGGGGATGATCATGCGCCCCCGCGCCACCTCATCGCGCACCAGCTCGGGCGCCAGCTTTTCGCGGAGCGCCACGTATTGCATCTCCTCGGTGATGACTCCTCGCCGCGCATAGTGCATTTGCGAAAAATTGCCGTCGCTAATCTCTGCTTTGCGGCGCTCCAGCCATTCCGCCCGGGGCCTGGGAACGGGGTAACTGCCATTGCCATTCGTTGGGACTGTCTGGGTACCGTTCTCGGGAGTTTTGCCGGCAGGCATTCCGTTGGTCGCGGACATAACCACATCCTCGCTTTCCATTATCTGAAGCTCATTATACGCGGCCTTCTTGTCTCACCTTCGCCCTCGTTGCCCGTCTAACGTCATTGGCCTAGAATCATCCGTCTCACTGAAATGAGGTCATCCATGCGCGTTTTCCGGTTCCTGCCGTTATGCGTTCTGTTCTTCTGCTTTTCCGGGTTCAGCCAAACCAACTCCACCCCGGCATCCTCAACTGGAAATTCTCAGTCCTCCGGCACCTTCAGCATCGACAATATCGACAAGTCCATCGATCCCTGCGTCGACTTCTACCAGTACGCCTGCGGCAATTGGATGAAGAACACCACCATTCCTGGCGACCAGCCTGAGTGGGGAAGCTTCGTTGAAGTGGAAGAGCGCAATCTGGCGATCTTACGCAACATTCTAGAAGCGGCATCCGCCGACAATCCGAGTCGCTCGCCCGTCGAACAGAAAATCGGCGACTACTACCAATCCTGCATGGACGAGAAGTCAGTCGACGCCAAGGGTCTGGATCCGCTCAAGCCCGAACTGGCCCGCGTAGCCGCTGTAAAGGACAAAGGCGAACTGATCGAGGCCATCGCGCACGCGTACATGATCGGCCCTAATCCCTTGTTCGGCTTCTTTTCGAATTCTGACCTCCACAACGCCGGCATGGTCATTGCCTACATCGACCAGGGCGGGCTCTCGCTGCCCGATCGCGACTACTACATCAAGGACGAAGACCAGGGAAAAGTTAAGGTTCGCAATTATTTTGTGGAGTATGCCACGAACGTGTTCAAGCTGGCCGGCCAGGCGCCCGATCAGGCTGCCGCCTCCGCGCAGACCGTCTTGCGCATTGAAACGGCGCTAGCTAAGGCTTCCATGGATCGGACCATGCGCCGTGATCCCAAGAACCGCGATCATAAAATGACCCGTGAACAAGCGGTGGCGCTGGCTCCCAATTTCTATCTCGAACGATATTTCACAGCCGTGGGCGCGCCTGCCTTCACGGAACTCAACGTCAGCAACCCCGAGTTCTTCAAACAGGTAAACGGTGTCATCGACAGCGAGCCCTTGGACGCTTGGAAGACTTACCTGACCTGGCATCTGCTGCATTCCGCATCTCCCTGGCTCTCGAAACCTTTCGTCGACGAGAACTTCAAGATGCGGCAGCAATTGACAGGGCAAACCGAGATCAAGCCCCGCTGGAAGCGCTGCGTGGAATCCACCGACAACGCGCTGGGAGAAGCACTCGGGCAAAAATATGTCGACCAGACCTTCGGCACTGAAGGCAAGCAGCGCATGCTGAAAATGGTCGACGCTCTGGAGAATTCGCTCGATCAGGACATCAAGAATCTTCCCTGGATGACCGAAGACACAAAGAAACAGGCCAAGATCAAGCTTCAGGCCATTCGCAACAAGATCGGCTATCCCGACGTTTGGCGCGATTACACCAAGCTCACCATCGAACGCGGCGATCTCCTCGGCGATTTCTTTCGCGCAAATGATTTCGAGTCCAAGCGCCAGATTGCCAAGATCGGCAAGCCGCTCGACCGCAAGGAATGGGGCATGACGCCGCCCACCGTCAACGCCTACTACAACGGCTCACGCAACGAAATCGTTTTCCCGGCGGGCATTCTGCAGCCTCCCTTCTTCGATAAGAGCAAAGATGATGCGGTGAATTTTGGCGGCATCGGTGCCGTGATTGGGCACGAACTCACGCACGGTTTCGACGATCAGGGGCGCAAGTTCGATCCCCAGGGCAACCTGCGCGATTGGTGGACGACACAGGACGGGACCGAGTTTGAAAAGCGTGCCGGTTGCGTCGCCAACGAATACGGCAGTTTCGTTGCCGTGGACGACCAGAAGCTTAACGGCAAGTTGACGCTCGGCGAGAACACCGCCGACAACGGGGGCGCCCGCATCGCGCTAATGGCTCTGATGAACAGCCTTACCCCCGAGCAGAAATCTCAAAAAATCGAGGGTTACACTGCCGAGCAACGCTTCTTCTTGAGCTTCGGTCGTATCTGGTGCGAGAACCGGCGCCCGGAATTCTCGCGCATGCTCGTCGCGATCGATCCCCACTCGCCCGGCAAGTACCGCACCGATGGCGTGGTGCAGAACATGCCGGAATTCCAGAAGACCTGGGGCTGCAAGGCAGGACAACCCATGGTCGCGGAGAACGCCTGCAGGGTGTGGTAACAAACCTGCGCAGACATACCATTACGCTGACCCGAGCCCGCGCGGAGTGGGCTTGCGTGTTTGCGCTCTTGCGCTCACTCACCACTCTTTGACCACGTTCTGGTACGCTGCCGTAACCTTTTCCCGGCCCCGCAGTTTATATAGGTGAGATCGCGAAGATGGCCGTCGGAAAGCCTGCACAGAAAGGGTCACGGCAACAGGCGAAGGAGCGCCTGCTGGTCGAGGCTGCACAAAAGGATCCCGCCAGGTTTTCCGATCTTTACGAGCTGAACTTCGAACGGGTGTATGCCTTCGTAGTGCGGCGCGTGCGTGACCGGCACATCGCCGAGGACATCACCTCAGAAGTTTTCCACAAGGCTCTCGCCCATCTTGCGAATTTTGACTGGCGCGGGATTCCATTTGCCGGATGGCTGCTGCGCATCGCGGCAAACGTGATCTCCGATCAGTGGCGGAGGAGCGCGAGAGAAGTTGTGACCGACAACCCTCCAGAAAGCAGCGTTGACGCGGGCCTTGACGAGGCCGAGCACAGGGCGCGCGTCTTCCGCATGGTCGACGAGCTTCCCGCGGATCAGCGGCGGGTGATCGCAATGCGCTTCGCCGAGGGCAAGAGCATTCGCGAAATCGCGCACGAATTGGGCCGCACGGAAGGAGCCATCAAGCAACTGCAGTTCCGTGGTCTGCAAACGTTGCGGGCCCAGCTAGGGGAAACTCATGCCTAGGCGCAGCTTGATCGACCAACTCGACGAAGCCGTGCAGGTCATGCTGGCTAGCCCCGAGGCGCCGCTGCCAAAGGTAGATGCCCGCATCGCGCCCTTGCTGCGCATTGCCGCCGACTTGCGCGATCTGCCCCGCGCCCAGTTCAAAGACCGTTTGGGCGCACAGTTTGGAAGGAGGAAATCTATGGCAACCGTCGCAGAACCGCTTTACCGGGTGCAACAGACTGCAGCTCCGGTTTTGACCTTCGAAAATACCGCCGACGCGATCGACTTCTATACGAAAGCCTTTGGCGCGCGTGAAACCATGCGCTTCGAGCATGGCGGGCACATCGGCCACGCAGAAGTTGTCATTGGCAACACCGTGATCGTGATGCACGACGAGTCTCCGGATTGGGGCGCCGTCTCTCCCAAGGTCTTGGGCGGCTCACCCGTGCGAATGCAGCTTTACGTCGATGACGTGGATACATTCGTAGAGCATGCTGCCAGCGCTGGAGCAAAACTGTTCTCCCCCGTTCAGGATCAGTTTTATGGTGCGCGTTCCGGAATGCTGATCGATCCTTTCGGTTACTGGTGGTCGATTTCCACCAAGAAAGAGGACGTGAGTCTCGACGAGATGCATCGCCGCATGGACGAGATGATGAAGCAGGAGCCTGGCCAACCAGCGGGAGTGAAGCCCGTTCCCGAGGGCTACCACACCATCACCCCCTACATCATCGTGCAGAACGCGCCGGGTCTGATCGACTTCGTTACCGAGGTTTTCGGCGGCGAGCTGACGTTCCGGACGACCGGCTCAGCCGGCGGCGTGCACGCCGAAGTCAGGGTCGGGGATTCCATGCTCATGATCGGCGGCGGCGCGCCCGAACTCAACTGGCGCGGAGAAGCTATGCCGACGGCTCTGCATACTTATGTCAAGGATGTTGACGCTTGCTATCAACGAGCACTGAAAGCAGGAGCCACTTCGATTGATCCGCCAAGAGATCAGGAGTATGGGGAGCGTGGCGCCTCGGTCCGAGACCAGTTCGGCAACCATTGGTACATCGCGACCGCTTTCGGCGAGACTTATGTCCCCAAAGGGCTGCGTACTGTGAATTGCTATTTGCACCCGCTGCGAGCGGAACCTCTTATCAATTTCCTGCAGCGCGCGTTCGGAGCCCAGGATGTTCGCAAGTACGCCTCGCCGGATGGCGTCATTCACCATGCCAGGCTTCGCATCGGTGATTCAGTCCTGGAGATGGGCGAAGCACATGAGCCATATCCTCGCATGCGCAGCATGTTCTATCTCTATGTGCCGGATGTCGACAGGATGTATCGTCGTGCCGTTGCCGCTGGAGGTGTCTCGATCGCGGAGCCTACCGATCATCCTTATGGAGATCGCAGCGGCGGCATCAAGGATGCGTTTGGAAACACTTGGTACATTGCGACGCATATCAAAGATGTTGAAGCCTGATTTTTCTAATTCAGCCACTCGCGTCAGCAAAGTACGCAGTCTACAGTAAGGGTAATCCAGACAAAGGAGAATCGATCATGGCAGTAAAGCCAATTCCCCAGGGCTATCACGTCGTCACCCCTTACCTGGTGATCCAGGAAGCGGCAAACGCAATCGATTATTACAAGAAGGTTTTCGGCGCTACCGTGAAGGTTCGTATGGACGATCCCAGCACCAAGAAGGTCGGCCATGCTGAATTGCAAATCGGTGACTCCGTAATCATGCTGGCGGACGAGCATCCCGAGATGGGCTTCCGCAGTCCACAGTCGCTGGGCGGCTCACCGGTCAGCCTTCTTATATACGTCGACAATGTGGACACCGTCTTTAGTCGTGCGATCTCGGCCGGTGGGAAGCAGCTTCGCCCCGTGGCTGATCAGTTCTATGGAGATCGCAATGGCACCCTAGCCGACCCATTCGGCCACATCTGGACGGTAGCCACCCACGTTGAGGATGTGACGCCGGAAGAGATGAAGCGTCGCATGGCCGCCCAGTTCCAACACGCTTAGCAGTTCGGGATTAGGGACTCGTTCGTTCTCAGAGATGAGAAACCGGGGATGGATTTTTCCATCCCTTTTTTGTCGCCCGATCTCTTCCGCGCGCCGGCACGTCATCTGCTTCATCCAAGCAGGTGAGGCGTGTTGTCAGAGTGAAATTCGACCTTGACGATCGGCATGACGATTAGGTGTCCACCCACGTTCAGTTCGAGGTCTGTCGAGCCGACCCTGCCGGAGTAGCTTTGCCGCGCCTGAAGCTCTCCACACGCCTTGCCGCAGGTCAGAGTGTAGGTTCGACCGAGTTGTTGGACCCGCGCGGTGCCCGCGCTTGCGTCAATTTCTACAACACGGAAATCTGGTTCCGAAGCATGCAGCAGGTACTCTCGTCCTCCATGGCGCCAGAGATAGCAGAGGCCCCACACCATGATGACGGCCAGCACGCTGAAAAGAAGCAAGGAGGAACGCTGCTTCACTTGGCCATCTTAGCGGGACATCGCCACGCCGTGTACCATTTCGTCGGCAAAATGGGTGCATGGCGCAAGCAGTACATGAATGGTAATGAGCAGCACCTTCCCTGCGAAGACTAAACAGTTTAAGAAACAAGAATGGGGCTTTTGGGAATCCGTCGGCCAATCCTTGCGGCGATGCTGCTGGTCGCTTTCTTTCTACTCCCGCTTGCAGCCAGGACTCGCAAGCCCCCCGCGGCAGCAACGGTCGACGCCGATTACGTCGCAGCTCTGGGCGCCGCGAATCGGTTCTTACATGCCTGGCAAGCCGACGATCAGGAAACAGCAGTACTCATGCTGAGTGATGCTGTGCGGCAGCATACTTCGGAAGATCGCCTCAATTCATTCTTCTTGCAGTCAGAACGGCAGCAAGCTTACGAGATTCGCCGTGGCAGGAAGATAAGCGAAGGCCACTATCGGTTTCCCGTAGCTCTATTCGCCTCTCCCGGCCAGCACCAGTGGATTCATGCGCGCAGTTCCCAAATCGAGATCACTCGGATTGGCAAGACCGAGTGGACCGTCGATAAACTTCCTTGAGAAGCTGACAAAAGCTGAGGGGTTTTGTGCCCCGCAGCCCCACAGAAACTGCGGCTCTGCATGCACGATCGCTCTCGTTGTATCCTGCAAGTCAGCCCCGAGTTGCGATGGCAGTCTGACGTTGCTGGCTAAAGGGAGTCACTCTCGATGAAGCACATCCACAAAGTCGCAGTGCTTGGCGCGGGAACCATGGGCGCGCGCATTGCTGCTCATTTCGCTAATGGCGGAGTGCCAAGCTACCTGCTTGATATCGTCCCCCCCGACGCCGATGGGCCGGCCCGAAACCACATCGCCGCTGCCGGACTCGACGCCGCGCGCAAGTCGAAGCCCGCCGCGTTTTTTGACGCGTCGCTCGCGAAATTGATCACGGTCGGCAATTTCGAGGATGATCTGAAAAAACTCGCGGAGGTGGACTGGATTATCGAAGCGGTTGTTGAGAACCTGGAGATCAAGCGATCGCTGCTGAAAAAAGTCGACAGCGTGCGCAAGCCGGGCACACTCATCACCACCAATACCAGCGGGTTGCCTGTCGCAAAGATCGCCGAAGGTTTCCCTGACGATTTTCGGCGTTCATGGTTCGGCACGCATTTCTTCAATCCGCCGCGCTACATGCGCCTGCTGGAAGTCATTCCCACCCCGGATACCGATCGTAACCTGCTCGATGCAGTTGCCCATTTTTCCGACGTGCGGCTGGGGAAAGGGATCGTCTATGCGAAGGACACGCCAAACTTTATTGCCAATCGAATTGGCACCTTCTCGGTGCTCAACATTATGCGGTTGATGCAGGAGATGGATCTCTCGATCGAAGATGTCGACGCGCTTACTGGGCAAGCCCTTGGCTGGCCGAAGTCCGCGACCTTTCGCACCATTGACTTGGTCGGCCTCGATATTCTCGGGCACGTGGTCGCCAACATGACGCAAAACGTGCGCGACGAGCGTAGCGAATTGAAGTTGCCCGACTTCTTCCGCCAGATGCTGGACCGCAAATGGCTAGGCGATAAAGCCCGAGGCGGCTTTTACAAGAAATCGAAGAGCAGCGCAGGTCAAGAAGACGAGCGCATGGCGCTCGACTGGAAGACTTTGGAATATCGTCCGCGGCAAAAAGCGAAATTTTCGGCGCTCGAAATGGCCAGAAACGTGGAAGACACGGGCGCTCGCGTGCGAATGCTGCTGGGCATGGATGGCGCTCAGAAAGCCGACAAGGCGCAGCAATTCCTATGGACCGCGCTCAGCGACCTGTGGACGTATTCGGCAAATCGCATTCCCGAAATCTCCGACAGCGTGGTGGAAATCGATCGCGCCATGAAGCTCGGCTTCAACTGGGAGATGGGACCTTTCGAGTTGTGGGATGCGGCCGGCGTCGAGGCAACCGTCGCCCGCATGAAGCGCGAATCCCGTCCCGTTGCGGCCAATGTTGAGAAGTTGCAGAGCGCTGGGAAGAAATCCTGGTACGCGGAAGATGCAACGGCCGTATCGGGCAGGCAGTATTTTGATTTGGCCAGTCCCGGCTACCGCTCGGTTCAGGTCCCGGAAGGCGTCTGGTCGGTGACTGTGGCGAAAAAGTCCAATGGCGTGGTGAAGAAGAATGCCGGCGCATCCCTGGTGGACCTTGGCGACGGCGTGGCTTGCATCGAGTTTCACTCGAAGATGAACTCCATCGGTGGAGACATCGTGGCGCTGATCCAGCAGGCGCTCAAGCCGGGTGGACCGGGAGAACCCTTCGACGCTTTCGTCATCACCAACGACGCGCAGAACTTTTCGGTGGGCGCGAACCTGATGATGCTTCTCATGTCGGTGCAGGAGGAAGAGTGGGACGAAATTGATCTCGCCATCCGGCAATTTCAGGGCATGACCCAGGCCATCAAGTTTTCGCCAAAACCTGTCGTGGTCGCGCCTTTCGGCCTGACTCTCGGCGGAGGCACGGAAATCTCGCTGCATGCGGCCGCGCTGCAACCCCACGCCGAGCTCTACATGGGACTGGTGGAGGTTGGAGTCGGACTTCTACCGGGTGCCGGCGGCTGCAAGGAGATGCTGCTCAGAGCGGTTGATCGTGCGCAGGCCATCCGGCCCGATGGACGCGGCGAGTCGGTGGAAACCATGGAGGCGATGAAAAAAGCGTTCGAGACCATTGCCATGGCGAAGGTCGCCACTTCCGCGACCGAGGCGCACGGATATGGCTTCTTGGCTGACTCTGATCGGATCACCATGAATCGCGAACGTGTGCTCTGGGATGCCAAGCAGCGCGCGCTGGAGATGGCACGCGCAAGGTACGAACCTCCCATCATGCGTTCGGACATCCCTGCCCCGGGCGAGAACATTCTGGCGGCCTTGAAGATGGGGGTCTACCTGATGCGGCAAGGCGAATACATCACCGACCACGAGGTCAAGATCGGAAACAAGGTGGCGGAAGTTCTCTGCGGCGGTGCAGTGTCGCCGGGAACCCACGTCAGCGAGCAGTACATCCTGGACCTCGAACGCGAGGCATTCAAATCACTATGCGGCGAGCGCAAAACACAGGAGCGAATTCAGTACACTTTGAAGTCGGGAAAGACGCTGAGGAATTAACCGCGTCGGAATCGGAACGCGCGACCGGCTGAGCGTTCCCATAATTTTTGGTGTGACCAAGCTCGTGTTTTTCAGAGGTTTACGGCAGGTAGTTTAATTCCAGAGGTTTACATCGTATGTCCACCCGCGAAGTTGTCGTGGTCTCTGCTGTCCGTACACCTGTGGGCCGGGCCTTCAAAGGCACGCTGCGAGCGACCCGGCCCGATGAGCTGGCGGCGATCGCCATCAAGGGCGCCCTGGAACGTGTACCGCAGGTTGACGCCAAAGAGATCGAAGATGTCATCCTGGGCTGTGCCATGCCGGAAGCCGAGCAAGGCATGAACGTGGCCCGGATCGCCTCCCTGCGCGCGGCTCTTCCCGTGGAGGTGTCGGCCATCACGATCAACCGCTTCTGCTCATCGGGACTGCAGGCGATTGCGATGGGCGCGGAACGCATCATGGCAGGTGGCGCGGAGATCGTCGTCGCCGGGGGCACAGAATCGATGTCCATGATCCCCATGGGAGGCAACAAGATTTCGCCCAACCCCTGGCTGGTGGAGCACCATCCCGGCGCCTATCTAACGATGGGGCTGACCGCCGAGCGGCTTGCGAAACGTTTCAATATCAGCCGGGAGGACAGCGATCAGTTCTCGCTGCGCAGCCATACGAAGGCGCTTGCGGCCATCGACGCGGGTAAATTTGTTGACGAGATTATCCCTGTACCGGTCAGCTTCACCACGCCGAACGGCTCGAAGCCAAAGCGTCAGGAGGTCGTTTTCACAGTCGATGAAGGCCCGCGCGCCGACACCTCGCTCGAAGCGCTGCTCGCGCTGAAGCCGGCGTTCCACCTGAAAGGCGTCGTGACCGCGGGAAATTCGTCGCAGATGTCGGATGGCGCTGCCGCCGCGGTAGTCATGTCTGCGGATCGCGCGCGGCAGCTTGGAATCAAGCCACTCGCTCGCTATCTGTCATTCGCAACTGCCGGCTACAGCCCGGAGGAGATGGGACTCGGCCCGGTGTTCGCCATTCCCAAGGCGCTGAAAATGGCAGGACTGACGCTCGATCAAGTGGATGTCATCGAACTTAACGAGGCATTCGCAGCGCAGTCGCTGGCTGTCATTAGGGAAGCCGGGCTCGATCCGGAGAAGGTTAATCCGAACGGCGGGGCCATTGCTTTAGGCCATCCGCTGGGATGCACCGGCGCTAAATTAACGGCCAGCGTCATTCGCGAGCTCAAGCGACGAAATGGGCGCTACGGCATGGTAACCATGTGTGTCGGCGGAGGCATGGGGGCGGCGGGAATTTTCGAGAACCTCAACTGAGACGAACGTGACCGCCGAACCGCATGAGATTTCCACCTATGCTTATGAAAGATAACCATTAAGGCGACGCGGTCTGCTGCGGGGTGAAACAAGACATGGCATACGACACGCAGGTCTCCCAACTTTTCCACAATTTTCTCGGCCCCGCTGTCGATTTAGACTAACTCCAACGTCTATATGTTGAGGGCGGTCACAGGGGTAGCAAAGCCCTCGCAAGCGGCACTCTCAGTGTCAATTCATAAAACGGGAACAACAAACTTTAAAAGGAGATAGATAAGCATGGATACGAAACCTACCTACGAGCAAGCGCAACTCCATCTGCAGGTTTACGAACAGCGCCGAGAGGCCCGGTTGCGCCAGGCGCGTGACTGGTTTTTCAAGAACTACCACGTGAGCAGCATTGAAGATGCCATGCGTATTGCTCCCATGGGGACAGAAACTGGCGCATTTGCCAGCATGGTCGCCAGTTATTGGGAGCAGGCGTGTGCCTTGCTGAACTACGGTCTGCTCCACGAGGACCTGTTCTTCGAAACCAGCGGCGAGTTTTTCGGAGTCTGGGAAATGCTGAAGCCCGCCGTTCCCGCTTTCCGCGAACGCTTCGCCTACAAAGGCTTTTGCGCCAACCTGGAGAAAGCCGCGCAACGCTACGAAAAATGGATCGAAACCCGTTCACCCGGCCACATCGCTACCATGCGCGAGTTCATGAAGCAGATGCGCGCGCAAACCGCTAAGGCAGCCTAAAGACACCGAACTCTGATTGAATAAGGCTGTCGGGGATCCCACGTTTCGGAGAGCACCGATTCGTGGGGTGCCCGGCGGCGACTTGCCCAACCTCAACTCGGTTGCTGCCCTCCTCGCCTGCATGGTAGGGTAATGAGTTTCACCATTCCCAGCAGCCCAGCCACTGCTTCGAGCCGAGGAATTCATTGCCCGCTGTTGAGTCCACCACCCGTAAAACCGCGCTGAATGCCGTCCATCGCGCGATGGGCGCGAAAATGGTGGATTTCAACGGCTGGGACATGCCCGTCGAATACCCGTCGTCCGGGGGCATCATCAGCGAGCACAACGCAGTGCGCACCGGTGTGGGCATCTTCGATGTCAGCCACATGGGCGATATTCGGCTGGCTGGCCCCGAGGCGCTGGCGGCGGTCCAGCACATTTCGATGAACGACGCGTCGCGCCTGGCCATTGGCCAGGCCCAGTACTCGGCCCTGCTCTACCCGCAAGGCACGTTCGTGGATGATGTCATCGTCCATCGTCTTGGCGAGCAGGAATACCTGCTCGTCATCAATGCTGGGACGCGAGAGAAAGACTTCACCTGGGTCCGCGACAACACTCGCCAGTTTGACTGCGCAGTCGACAACTTATCCGACGATTTCACCCAGATCGCGATCCAGGGTCCGAAGGGTGTGGACCTGCTGCAAAAGCTGACAGACGCTGACCTGCGCGCAGTGAAGTTCTATTGGGTGACTCGCGGCACGGTGTGCGGTCTGCGCAACATTCTCGTCGCCCGTACGGGCTACACCGCCGAGGATGGCTTTGAGATCTACGTTCCCGCGACCGAATCCACCAGCGCCATGGTGTGGAACCAAGTGCTGGAAGCGGGCCAGGAATTCGGCGTTGTTGCCTGTGGACTCGGGGCGCGCAATACCCTGCGGCTCGAAGGCAAGCTGCCGCTTTACGGTCATGAAATTTCCGACGAGATCAATGTTTGGGAGGCCGGCCTGGAGCGCTTCTGCAAAATGGAAAAGCCGGAATTCATTGGGCGCAATGCTCTGGACAAAGCCCCCTCGGCAGGGCTCAAACGGACTCTGGTCGGCTTAGAGATGGTGGAGCGTGGCATTGCTCGCGACGGATATAAAATTCGGAACGACAGCGGCGCAGAGATTGGGTACGTTACCAGTGGATCGTTTGCCCCGTTTCTGAAGAAAAACATCGCCCTGGCGTATGTGCCACCGGAATTTTCTGCGATTGGCGGTACACTGAAGGTCGAGATTCGCGGGCAGGGCGTGAAGGCGCAGGTGGTGGCAACCCCGTTCTACAAGCGGCCAAAAAAGAACTAGGACGTGGACTCAATGGTCACACGATCACGGTAGAGAGCACCCACGCCGAGGCGGCGAATTCCGACGGGCCCCTTTTCAGAAGCGACTGCCGTAGCTAAGAGCTTAAGAGGAGCAAAACAGCCAACATGGCGTACCCAACCGACTTTAAGTACACCAAAGAGCACGAGTGGATCAAAGCCGACGGCACAAGTGCCACGGTCGGCATTACGACCTATGCTCAGGATTCCCTGGGCGACATCGTTTTCGTCGAATTACCCAAGCCCGGTTCAGAGATCACAGCCGGCAAGACCTTCGGCACGGTAGAGTCAGTCAAGGCGGTTTCGGATTTGTATGCTCCGGCTTCAGGCACGGTGACGGAGGTTAATAACGACCTGGCAACGTCGCCCGAGAAGATTAACAAAGACGCGCACAGCGCCTGGATGATCAAAATGACGTTGAAGAACCCGGCCGAGTTGAACGGCCTGCTGTCGTCCGTCGACTATGAGAAGTTCGTCAGCGAAGAAGGCGGCCACTAGACGTTCAGATTTTAGTTTCGAGCGTTTTACCCCACTCTGCGAGGAAGGTTCAGAGCCATCGAAGATTCAGCGCAATCCCTGGTCGCACCCCCTGGTTCGTCAATCGTCCTGACTCCTCGCGACATCTATATACGGTTCTTATGAGATATCTGCCCAAATCTGCAGCGGACCGCGAAGCCATACTCAAGGCACTTGGCGCGCGATCCATCGACGACCTGTTTGCGCCGATCCCCGCGGAGTACCGTCTCAATCGCGATCTGAAGGTGCCGCGCCAAATGGCGGAATCGGAGATCGTGGACTGGTACCGGGAGCGTTCCCGTGAAAACGGCGACGGGTATAGCACGTTTCTCGGCGCCGGCGCTTATTATCACTACCGGCCAGTCATCATTGACGCGCTGATTTCGCGCGGCGAATTCCTCACCGCCTACACTCCCTACCAGGCTGAGGTGTCGCAGGGAACGTTGCAGTCGATCTTCGAATTCCAGAGCATGATTTGCGAACTGACCGGCATGGAGGTGGCGAATGCTTCCATGTACGACGGTTCTACCGCGGCCGCCGAGGGCGTGCTGATGGCGTCCCGCTTGACGGGACGAAGGTCGGCCGTGCTCGCGCGAACTGTGCATCCGGAATACCGCGAGGTTCTCGCCACCTACGTGCAGAACCTCGGCATGCCGCTGAGCACTGTCGGCTTCGGCGAAAACGGCCGAATCGACCTGAAGGAGTTGGAGCGCTCCATCACCTCGGACACGGCATGCGTGCTGATCCAATCGCCGAATTTTTTTGGGACAGTCGAAGACGTCTCCGCCATCGCGGAGATCGCCCACGCCAAAGGGGCGATGTTGGTGGTGGCGATTGCCGAAGCGATTTCGCTGGGAATCATCGAGCCGCCACGGCTGGCCGACGTGATCACCATGGAAGCCCAGTCCTTCGGCGTCCCCTTGGGCTTTGGCGGCCCCTACTGCGGCGTGATTGCCACTCGCGAGCAGTACGTCCGGCAGATGCCCGGTCGCCTTGTCGGCCAGACGACCGACAAGAGTGGCAAGCGCGGTTTCGTGCTGACACTGGCTACGCGCGAACAGCACATCCGCCGCGAGAAAGCCACTTCCAATATCTGCACCAACCAGGCGCTGATTGCGCTCATGGCAAATATATTCATGACCATCTATGGAAAGGTCGGATTGAAAGCTCTGGCCGTGCAAAATCTGGCCAAAGCCGCGTATGCCGCTGATCATTTCGGTAAGCACGGCAAGGTGCTGTTCAGCGGCGCACCCCGTTTCAATGAATTCGTGGTACAGACGAGCGAGGATCCTTACCCCATCAACGCACGCCTACTCGGACACAAGATCGTTGGGGGCCTTCCGCTCAAGAAGTTCTTCCCCGAACTCGGCAATGCTGCGCTGTGGTGCTGCACAGAAATGGCAACCCGGACCTCCATCGACACGGCCGTCGGGCTTATGGCCGAGAGCGAACGGTCGGTGCGAAATATGAAAGAGGCCGAGGAGGTGGTGCGATGAAACACATGACTCGCAAGGCCACCCGCCACGTCAATCAGAACGAAGGCCTCATCTTTGAAAAATCGTCGCCCGGGAAAGCCGCCTGGAAGCTGCCGCCGCTCGATGTACCCGAGGTGGACACGGCGAAGCTGCTGGGAAACGCAGAAAGAAAAGACCTGGGCAACATGCCGGAAGTGAGTGAGATCGAAATTATTCGTCACTTCACCCGCCTCTCCACCTGGAACTATGCCATCGACCTGGGGATGTACCCGCTGGGATCGTGCACCATGAAATACAACCCGCGCGTCAATGAAGTGGTCGCGCGCATGGAGGGGTTGGCCAATGGGCATCCTTACCAGCCGGAAAAGATTTCCCAGGGAGCGCTCCGCATTCTTAAAACGCTGAGTGAATGCCTGATGGAAATTACCGGCATGGATGCCATCACGCTGCAGCCGGCAGCCGGCGCTCACGGTGAACTCACGGGACTATTGATCACGCGCGCTTATCACCATAGCAAAGGAAATCCCCGAAAGAAGGTTTTGATTCCCGACTCGGCGCACGGCACTAATCCGGCGACAGCAGCAATGGTCGGCTACTCGGTGGAAAACCTGAAATCGAATGATCGCGGCATGGTCGACAGCGCGGCGCTGGCATCGCAAATGAGCGAGGAAGTTGCCGCGCTCATGCTCACCAATCCCAACACCCTGGGCGTTTTCGAGCAGGAAATTCACAAGATTGCCGACATCATGCACGCCAAAGGCGGGCTGCTGTACATGGACGGCGCAAACATGAATGCCCTGGTAGGAAAAGTCCGGCCCGGCGATTTCGGCGTCGACCTGATGCACTTGAACTTGCACAAGACTTTCTCCACGCCACATGGTGGCGGAGGGCCAGGATCAGGGCCGGTCGCGGTGAAACAGGCCCTGGAACCGTTTTTGCCGACTCCGGTCGTGATCACCAAGACGGACGGAACGCTGGGCTTTGACTATGATCGCCCACAGTCGGTAGGCCGCGTGCGGGCGTTCTACGGCAATTTTGGAATGTTCGTGAGGGCGTTGGCTTACATCCTGGCGAACGGGCCGGATGGCCTGCGACAAACCACCGAAGACGCTGTGCTCAACGCTAATTACATTCGCAAGGGAATTGAGGGAGTGTTCGATCTGCCATACTCCACGCCCAGCATGCACGAGGTCGTATTCAGCGACAAGCTACAGGCGAAAAAGGGCGTGAGGACCATGGACATCGCCAAGCGCCTTATCGATTACGGTTTCCACCCTTACACCACCGCTTTCCCGCTGATCGTGCCGGGGGCCATGATGATCGAGCCTACGGAGAGCGAGTCGAAGGAAGAAATGGACCTGTTCATCGAAGCCATGCGAGCCATTGCCGGGGAAGTGAACGAAGATCCGAACATCGCGCTCGAGGCGCCACACTCCACGCGCGTGTCCCGTCTTGACGAGGTCACGGCCGCGCGCAAGCCAATTCTGCGATGGAAGCCCGCGTAACGATTACGGCGAAAATTCTGTGGTGGTTTCAGCAGGATGTTGCATTTCCGTCTCGGCAATCGACCTGTTGCTAGCTTTTCTTTGAAGTGACCGCGAAGAACGCTTTTGCCTCCTGCTCCACGTTCTTGCTGCCGCAGTGCGGGCATTTGATCTTGGCGTCGTGCTCGTGCAGGGTGAGCACCAATTCAAATTCCTTGTGGCAATCGTTGCAGAGATAGTCGTAGACGGGCATGGGGAACCTCCGACTTCTTCGAAAATCGCGATGCCTATCATTTTACCGCTGTTCGGCTGTGCAAAAACGTGAAGCCCGACCTGGCGCGAGTTCCGTCTCAAATCGGGATTGCGAAGTCGCGGGACTGATCTTTGTGCGCACAAGAGATGGCTTTGCCGTACAGAAATCCTCTCTCGCTTGAGGAATTGCAGTACGGCTGAGATCGGCACGATCCCTGCTGATCCCAGCCGCACGCCTCTGGCATTCTGATCACTTCTTTTCTGTAACAGCAACGCTGGCGCGGGTATTCTCCCACTCAATGCGCAGGGTGCAACCATTGCTGCTCTGATCGAAAGCGATGGTGAAATTTTCCACCGCGGATGGCGTCTGTGAAACATTCATGTCCACCCGGGCAAAGTCGTCCTTCTCGCCGGGATAGGGAATTCCCCACTCGCCTGTGTCTTTGCTGATCACCAGCGTCCATTTGCTTTGATCGGGGACGGTGAAGATGGTGTAGTTGCCGGCAGGAACATCTTTGTTGCCTACCGTGACATTCGCGGTCGGCTCAAAAGTTGTGGCCTCGTTAGCGCCGGTACGCCAGACCTGCCCGTACGGGACGAGTCCGCCGAAAATTTTGCGCCCCTTGGCGCGCGGGCTGGAGTAGTTCACGGTAACGGTTTTCCCGTCAGGCAGCTTGCAGACAGCCTTTTCGGCGGGACTGGGACGCGGCTTCCCACCTTGCGTGCCACCCTGAGCGGCGGCCAGCAGCGGTAACGCGAGAACAACGGTAATGAGGACTGCAACAATTTTCTTCATGAACAATCGGCTCCTGGATTGCGGTATTTAGTCGTTAGACGAGCGATAGTGCGACTTGAAGCGACAGCTCAGAAAACAGAAATCTCTGAACCCGCCATTTAACTCCTGACTGCCCATTACTGAATCTTGGCTTCACGAAATTATCCGCTAGCAAGCGCCATCTGTACAATCTGCCTATGCCCGTTTTCGACGAAAAGCACGAAGAACTCGAACATTTTGAGAGCATGATGGGAGTTCCGCGCGGCCGCCTCGCGGTCACCATGGACCTGATGACCGACGCCATGGCTCTGGTCGGACAGCACGGAGTGTACTGTCAGAGCCAGCGCTGGCCGGGCCGGCCGGTGATGGACATCCAAATGATTATGAAAAACCTGGGCGACGCGAAAGAACTCATCCAGAGTGTTATGCAGGAGTTGCAGAAGAAATAGTTTTGATTCCTTTCAGCCTTCATCAATACTGTTTGGCTGCTTTATGGCCGTTGAAGGTTGAGCCGCCGTGCCCGCAAAACGTTTTAACCGAAAGGGATAACATGCATAAAACGTTTCGTCTAAGTTGCCTGCTCTCCATCGTCCTGCTTCTTGCTACGTGCGCGCAAGCGCAAACCGCGCCGGCTGCAAGCGCCCTCACCCACGGCGAACGCGAAGGAGCACTCAAGCATCTGGAGCATACGCGCGACATGTTCCTGCAATCGATCTCGGGACTCACGGAAAAACAATGGAACTTTAAACCCGCGCCGGATCGCTGGTCGATTGCGCAAGTCGCGGAGCACATTACCATCAGTGAAGGAACGCTGCTCGGCCTCGTCCGGAACAGGATAGTGGCAGGGCCGGCGACACCTGAGAAGCGTGCAGAAGTGAAAGGCAAGGACGAGCTCGTCTTGACCAAGATTCCGGATCGCAGCAGGAAAGCCCAGGCTCCGGAGTTCCTCAAGCCTACTGGCCGGTGGCCAACGCAAGCGGCGTTAACCGCCGAGTACCAGAAAGATCGCGAGGCCACCATGGATTATGTCCGGACTACGAATGACGATCTGCGCGACCACTTTTTCGACCACCCGGCGATGGGAACGCTGGATGGCTATCAGTGGCTCCTGCTGATCTCGGCACATTCAGAGCGGCACACCGAGCAGATCAACGAAGTCAAAGCCGATCCGAATTTTCCCAAGGAATAAAGCTGCATTTCCTAACGCATTTCAGGAAGGTGCCGCGGGCAGTGAATTTCTTATCATCGGGCTGCTCCTGCTCGTCGTGATGTCGGAGCGCGCAGCAGTGAATGTCCGAAGTGGAAGCGGAAGCGGACTGCTGTTGCAGATTACCCCACCGAGCCACAGTGAGAGCTGCATTACGCGAGAGTGTATTTCCCTCTTTCGATCATCTTCTGCGCGATCTGCTGCCTTAATTCAATAGTGTTGAAGGGCTCGTATTTCGCCAGGCGCCGGAGAATCGCTAACTGCGTCCGCATCATGTCGCCTTCCGCTACGGCCCCGATGATCTTTCGCGCCGCCGCCTCGATCTTTTCCATGGCCGGCGAAAGGTAGACGCGAGTCATGGCAATCGGCAGCGTAGAGCGGCCGTCGCCTTGCTGTTCTACGATTTTTTTCGTGCGCAGGACGGCCGACTCCATGGCGTAAATCTCAATGCTCATGTCGGCGATAGCGCCCATGATTTCCTGCTGGTCCTGAATGGCTTGCATGTATTTCTGCGTCGCACATCCAGCCGCAAACAGGCCGAGTTTCTTGGCTTGCGCAACCAGTTTCCGCTCTTCCGCAAGGGGACCTTCCATGTCGTCGCCCATCGCAGGCCCGGAGAGCACCTCGTCCATCAGCTTTTTTATCGCGGTCATCAGGGGTAATTGCCCCGTCATCGCCCGTTTCAAAAGAAAGCCCGTGATGATCAGTCGGTTAATTTCATTGGTGCCTTCGAATATGCGATTGATGCGGGCATCGCGATAAGCGCGCTCCGCCGGGTACTCCTCCACGAACCCGTAGCCGCCATAGATTTGCACGGTTTCGTCCACCACGTAATCGATCATCTCCGAGCCCCAAACCTTGATGATCGAACATTCAACAGCGTACTCCTCGATCGCCTTGCGTATTTCTTTCGCGGCATCCGGACCGTCTTTGTCGACGTCTGACAACAACGAATCCATCATCCCGACCGTGCGATACACCGCAGCCTCGCCGGTGTAAATCAGCGAAGCCATCGTGGCGATCTTTTCGCGCACCAGTCCGAAGTCGGCGATCACCTTCCCAAATGCCTTCCGCTGCCTGGCGTAGCCAATGGCGTTTTCAATGGCGACTCGCGCCCCGCCTACGCACATCGCGCCCAGTTTGAACCGCCCCACATTCAGAATGTTGAAAGCGATTACGTGCCCCTTGCCTAGCTCGCCCAGAAGATTCTCAACCGGTACTTTGCAGTCGTTTAGAATAATGGGACAAGTGGACGAACCGCGGATGCCCATCTTGTGCTCTTCACCGCCTACTGAAAATCCAGGATAGGTTCGTTCCACCAGGAATGCTGTGAACTTCTCGCCGTCCACTTTGGCAAACACCGTAAACAGGTCGGCAAAGCCGGCATTGGTAATCCACATCTTCTCGCCGTTAAGGATGTAGTGCTTGCCATCGCTGGAGAGCTCTGCACGGGCTCGGCAATTGAGCGCGTCCGACCCCGATGAGGCTTCCGATAACGCGTAGGCTCCCACGATCTCGCCCGTGGCCAGGCGCGGCAGGTATTTCTTCTTTTGATCTTCGGTCCCGAAATACACGATAGGCAGCGTGCCGATACCCGTGTGGCCGCCCCAGGTGGTGGCGAACCCGGCATACTTGGCAATGTGGTCGGCAATCACCGCCGCTGTTACCTTGTCCATATCGAGGCCGCCGTACGCCTCGGGAATCTCAACCGAGCTCAGACCCAGCTCACCCGCCTTCTTCAGCAACTCGCGGCTGACAGAAAAATCCTTGTGCTCGATTTTCTCGATGTTCGGCACGATTTCGTTAACCGCGAACTCCTCGGCCGTCTGGCCGATCAACCGGTGTTGCTCGGTGAAATCCTCGGGCGTGAAAACCTCGTCCGTGCGGCGTTCCTCGAGCAGGAAACTACCGCCGGATATCCTGGTTTTTGGCATTGCGGAGGTGGAAGCCATCAAAAACCCCTTGCTGAATTGTTAACCCAGTGTTGGTGGCCGCGCATAGGCACGCCACAGGAACTGAGGAAGATTATTTCATGCTCGCTCCCACGTGAGCGAGATCAAAATTGTTCAGCTCTCGACACGCAAGACCAGCGTAAAAAGCGACATTTGCCCACGTGGTTACTATCGGAACCTACCGATCAGCTTTGCCGTCGCGTTAGAGTCTGGTCATGGCTTCCACTCAGTCCAAGGTGCACTGCGGCCAGTGCGATCGTCCAGAGAACCAGTGCGATTGTGAAAAATACTGCTGCCTCTGCCAGGCTCAGGTCGACATCCGGCTTTGCACCGACACCCTCTACTACTGCAAGCCCTGTCGTGAGGCGTGCGACTACAAAGTGGCCGGTTAGGCATCCCTCCGGGAAGCCGCATCATCAAACCCAAGTTTCGGTGTGCTCGGCAAGATTCGCGTGGTTTTCCTGTTGCAGTGCTTCTACCGCACAGGATTTATCACGAGAGCTATCGAGATCCTGCTAAACTTACTCGCTTGCACGGGGCGGCGAGACGACAACGTATTCTGTTGATGGCGCGCAAGTCATGGAAAACAGAACCGACGCTTACACGGTCCTCTGTGTTGATGACGAAGACGGGCAACTGAAGGTTCGAAAGCTGCTGCTGGAATCCCAGGGCTATCGGGTACTGACAGCCACTTCGGGCGCCGAGGGCATCAGTCTTTTCCGATCCGACCACATTGACGCCGTCGTCCTGGATTATTGGATGGCAGGGATGACCGGCGTTGCCGTAGCCCGCGAACTTAAGAAGACCAGCCCCAACACACCGATCATTATCCTTTCGGCATATGTCCAGCTGCCAGACGAAGCTCTGGGGGTGGCGGATATCTGGATCCTCAAAGGGGAAGACCCGCAGTATCTCTTGAGCAAACTGAAACAATTGCTGGCCGCCCGGGCTACAAAGCAGAGCGCCAACATCCAGTGAAGACGGACGGCATCCGCTTTCCGGCGCACTGCTTCGACTCCTCAGCGCTCTTACTACCTGTAACATTAGACTTCCCGTTTCCCAAACCATTAGACTGATCCGCTATGTCCAATCCTCCGACCGCTGCCCAGCCGAACATCCGACTCACTGCCACTGCCGATTATCGCGAGAGCTACGCCAATAGCGTGCAGATTCGTGTAAACGTGTGGGACTTCTTCCTGGTTTTTGGCACTCTGCAACAACAGAGTGAAACCCAAGTGGAGTTGCGCAACTTCCAGGGGATCTATCTCAGCCCACAGCAGGCCAAAGCGCTTATGGCCCTGCTGCAGCAAAACGTAACCAGTTACGAAGCTGCCTTCGGCGAGATCAAATTGGATCCACGCATCGCGCCGCAGGGCCCCATTCACTGAAGTTCGTTCCCAAGCTGCGCTAGGTCGGAAGTTGTCACGTCGGTGATCCGAGGAGAGTGTCTCATTTCGTTCATGTCCTCGCCCGCAATGGTGGACACCACGCCTCAATCAACCATGGTGTGCGGTATTCTGTCGCGTACAGCCATTTTTCTGTTGCTGGCAGCCTGTGTTTTGCTTCTGCACTTTCCTTTGTTGCATCTGCCCTATTTTTGGGATGAAGCCGGCTATTACGTGCCCGCGGCGCGCGACCTATTTTTGAGTGGTAGTCTGATCCCGCATTCCACCCCTTCCAATGCGCATCCTCCACTGGTGATGGCATACCTGGCGATTGGCTGGAAGATGCTCGGCTTCTCACCGCTCGCTACTCGGTCTGTGATGGTGCTGCTCAGCGCGTTTTCGCTCACCGGACTGTTTTTGCTTGCCGAATCCATTTCCAATCGCGAGGTGGCGCTGGCGGCCGTCTTTTGTACGGCTCTATATCCCGTCGTCTTTACCGAGAGTTCGCTGGCTCAGGTTGATTTGCCCGCCGCAGGCTTCACATTTTGGGGTTTGCTCGCATACGTAAAGAAGCGTTGGAGCATCAGCGCATTCTGGTTTTGTCTCGCGGCGCTAAGTAAGGAGACTGCGATCATCACCCCTCTGGCTTTATTTACCTGGTGCCTGATTTGTCACTTAGGGCTGCCAAACCGAGTTCGACGGATTTGTCCCGAGAAACCCGCCGAAGCTCGGGTCCTATGGCTGCTCGTTCCCGTGTTGCCTCTCGCGCTCTGGTACGGTTACCACTATTTGCGCACCGGATACGTCTTCGGCAATCCTGAATTCTTTCGCTATAACGTGCAGTCCACGTTCAGTCCCTTGCGCATCCTGCTGGCGTTCGGCTTGCGTCTGTGGCAGATTTTCGGCTACCTGCAGCTCGGGCTGCTGACGGTGGCCATGCTGTTTGCAATGTCGAAACCACCTCTTCGCGACAAGGATGTGGAGCGGCCGCGTATTTCCCTGCCGACACAATTCGCCTTTTACGCGGTTATCGCCGCCTACGTCATGATCATGGCGTTCATTGGTGGCGCAGTGCTGGCCCGCTACATGCTGCCTGTGGTGCCCTTGGTCATCGTGATTGCCATCTCGACTCTGTGGCGCCGGCTTCGCTATTGGCGTGTGCTTGTGGCCGCCGTGGCATTGGCGTTCGCCATAGCTCTTGTTGTCAATCCCCGGTATGGGTTTTCTTTGGAAGACAATCTGGCTTATCGCGACTACATCCTCCTGCACCAGGATGCGGAAAGCTATCTCCAGACACACTACCCCAGCGCGCGTGTCCTGACCGCGTGGCCGGCATCGGACGAGATCGCGCGCCCATACCTCGGTTACGTTCACCAGCCCATGCGCGTTTTTCGTATCGAAGACTTCACCGCGGAGCAAGTCATGTCGGCGCTCGACATGGCATCCCAGTTCGACGTAGCTCTGGTGTTTTCGACAAAATATGAACCATCACGTCCGCTTATGCCCCGGTGGCCGGCATGGGAGCGGCTCAAAACCAGGTTTTTTGGATTTCATCGCGACCTGCCGCCTGCAGCCGCCGCACAGATTCTTGCAGGAAAAATCGTGTTCAGCGAAACCCGCAAGGGACAATGGGTCGCGGTGATCGAAACCGGGAAGATTATCGAGGCGAACGTCGCGGCTGAAATGCGGCGTTAAAGTTTTCTGCCATTCATCTCATCATCAAATGACAGGAATGCGTTTTAACAACCAGCCAAACCTTGCGCTCGACCGCCAACTGCAGCGAGTCCCGCGCCAGCAATGTCACGTGGACCTCGGTTTCGATGCCGCAGTCCACTTTCACCACCACCATCATGTCGCGCTGAACCAGCCAGACCACGCGCGCGGGAATGACATTACGCGCGCTAAGGCCGACCGGTTTCTGCGTCGCCAGCAGGATGTCTCCGGCGCGGACTCCGATCCTAAGCTGGTCCCCCACATCGGCGCGCACCAGCGGAGTTTCCAGATCGACCACGCTTCCCGTGAGACGGCAAGTCATGGTGCCGCGGTCCTCGTGGATCGCGATTACCGCTGCGTCGAAGATATTTTCAAAGCCGGCGAGTTGGGCAACCGTTTCTTCTCGTGGAGCGCTCATCACTTCATGAGGCGTGCCCTGCGCTAGCACTTTTCCCGCCGCGAGCAGCAGCACGCGTTCGCCCAGCGCGAAGACTTCCTCGCGGCTATGTGTGACATACAGAATCGGGATTCGATGCTTTGCGTTCCACAGGCGAAGATCGTCGACGATGTGCGCTTTCGTGCCCGCATCCAGCGCTGCGAGAGGCTCGTCGAGCAGAAGCACCCGCGGATTCGTAATTAGCGACCGGGCAAGCGCGACACGCTGGCGCTCACCCCCGGAGATCTCTCCAGGACGGCGGTGAAGCAGGTGATCAATGCGGAAAGCATGGGCAATGGCTCCCACTGATTCTTGCGACTCTCGCGAGCCGCGATGCCGCATGCCGTATGCGATGTTTTGCGCCGCGGTCAGGTGCGGAAATAGCGCCAGGTCCTGAAACACGTATCCCACGCGGCGTTTCCAGGATGGCTCGCTCTTCTTCGCGGCAGAATCAAACAGCACATCCTGCCCGAGTGCAATACGCCCCGAATTCGGCTTCTCCAGTCCCGCAATGCAGTTGAGCAAGGTCGTCTTGCCGGCGCCAGAAGCACCAAACAGGATCGTAATGCCCGGTGGGGCCGAGCATTCTACATCCAACTCGAAACTGCCCTGCCCGGCATCAAAGCGCTTCAAGACGCGTGCCTCCAAAGAGTCTGCGCGCACGAGTTCGCCAGAGGCTGGCCTCTGAACAACGTCGCTACTGGCGGTGCTTCCCGTGGCTATCTCCATGGCCATGCTATCCGGGCGCGCCGATTGAAACCATAAACGAAGGCGAGCGTCGCAAACGAGATCGCCAGCAACACCACTGCAGTTTCATTCGCGGCCGCGTAATTGGAAGCCTGCACCTGGTCGTAGATCTCGATCGACACGGTGCGGGTTACTCCCGGGATGTTGCCTCCTACCATCAGCACAACCCCGAATTCACCCATGGTGTGGGCGAACGTGAGAACAACGCCCGTGAGAATGCCCGGTCGCGAAAGCGGAACGATCACTCGCCAGAACGTTCGCATCCGCGACGCGCCGAGGGTGTGAGAAGCGGCAATGAGCTTGGGGTCCACCGCGGCAAAGGACGCTGCGAACGGCTGCACCGCGAATGGCAGGCTATACAACAAAGATCCGATCACCAGGCCCTCGAATGTGAATGCCAGCGTGTGCCCCGTAATCGACTGCCACCACCGTCCCAGTGGGCTTTGGGATCCGAGTGCTACCAATACGTAAAATCCCAGCACCGTGGGCGGCAATACCATCGGCAGGGCGACTACCGCTTCGAGCAGAAATTTCCAACGCCATCGCGAATAAGTAATCCAGTACGCTATCGGAAATCCGATCACTAAGAGAATCGCCGCGACCAATATCGCCAGCTTGACGGTGAGCACAAATGCTTCCCAGTTCATGGGTGTGCTGCCTCGGGATCTCCGAACCCATATCGGCGCAAGACCTCCTTCGCCACTGGACTCTTCAAATACTCCATGAATTCCGCGGCGTCTGTCTTGTGAGCCGAGTGCGAAAGCATGACGGCAGCCTGGTTCAAGGCAGGATAATTGTCTTTCGGAATTTCCCAGTAACGTCCCTTATCCCGCATCTGCGGTGCAATCGCGTGGGATAAGGCAATGAATCCTACTTGCGCATTGCCCGACTCTACAAATTGGGCGGCCTGGGAAACATTTTCCGCGATCACCAACTTGTTCCGCACTTTGTCATACAAATTCGTGTGACGCAGAACTACTTCGGCGGCGCGCCCGTACGGCGCGTGCTGCGGATTCGCAATGGCAATCTTTCGTACCGAAGGATCGAGCAGGATCCCCACTCCGTTATCGCCGATACTGAGCGCGGACGACGCGGGTACCCAAAGCACAAGATGGCCCACCGCATATCGGTAAAGCGAGTCGCGTTCTGCAAAACCCGCCTCGATCAGCTGCTTGGGATAGTCTTCGTCCGCCGAAAAAAATATATCGAACGGCGCGCCATTGCGGATTTGCGTAGTCAGGCTCCCTGAAGCGCCAAACGACAGCTTCATTTCCCTCCCCGTGTCATGTTGATAACGAACTGCCAAGTCATTCAAAGCCGCACTGAGATCGGCTGCGGCGGCCACGGTGATGGTCTGCGCAGAACCCTGCCATGCTGCGGCAATCACCAGCAGGAAGACGAATAACCGCAAACCTCCTCACTTTCACGTGGCCTTAACGCAGCTTTGACAAATACGTTAGCCGACCGCCGAATCACAACGAATCCGCACTGCAACCCAATACGATTCTAGACAATTATACGTAGTTGGTGCGATGCGCGCCTGCGATCGGATGGGGCCTATTTAGTTGGCCACCGCCCTTGCGCTGTTCGACAGAGCGCAGGCATGGTTCCAATCTGTTACCCAGGTAGGTAAAGATTCGTAAATCGATAGCCGTGTCCTCCCGACAAAGCATATGATTTTTGCGAATCCTTTTGCTGCAGGTCCGATCTAATTAACTGAACAGTTAAATCGAGGCGAGCCGTGCATCTTATTAAGCGACACTGGCTGGTAACAATTGGCATTCTTCTGGCGATCGCCGTTTTTGCCGCCTTCCAATTCAAAGGCAATGATAAGCCGCAGTACTTTACTGCAAACGTGGAGAAGGGTGATATCCGTTCGGTTGTGGAAGCCACCGGCACTATCAATGCTGTCATCACCGTGCAGGTCGGCTCGCAGGTTTCAGGAACCATTTCGACTCTCTACGCCGATTTCAATTCCCGGGTAAAAAAGGGCCAGGTGGTCGCGCAGATCGATCCCGCCCTGTTCCAAGGGGCCCTGTTGCAAGCCAAGGCCGATCTGGCCAACGCGGAAGCAACCCTCACGGTGGCGAAGGCCAATCTCGATAAGGCGAAAGCCACGGCGGTTCAGGCGCGGGCTGACTATCAACGCACCGTCGGACTGACCAAAGAAGGTGTCATGAGCCCGCAGCAGCTGGATCTGGCGCGAGCAACGGCCGATAGCGATGACGCCGCTGTAAGCGCCGCGCAAGCGGGCGTAACCCAGGCGGCAGCCCAGGTCAAATTGAAGCAAGCCGCGGTCACCGTTGCACAGACCAATCTGGACTACACCACGATCCATGCGCCAATTGACGGCACCGTCATTGCGCGCAATGTGGACGTCGGGCAGACCGTGGCTGCGTCATTGCAGGCGCCAACCTTGTTCACCATCGCCCAGGATTTGACCAAGATGCAGGTATACGCCAGCACCGATGAGTCGGATGTGGGCATGATCAAAGTGGGGCAGTTGGTCACGTTCAAGGTGGATGCCTATCCCAAGGACACCTTCACTGGCCGGGTTTCGCAAATTCGCATGAACGCAACCACGGTGCAGAACGTGGTCACTTATAACACTATCATCGATTTTGCTAATCCGGACTTAAAGCTGTTTCCTGGCATGACTGCTTACATCACCATTCCGGTTGCGACAGCCCGGCAGGTCCTGAAGGTGCCCAATGGCGCTCTGCGCTTTAAGCCCGACATGAAGGCAGAACAGATCCGGGCGCTGTATCAGAAATATGGCCTGAATTCAGACGCACAAACCCAGCCGCATGAAGGTGGCGAGCCCGCTCCAAATACGACGGGCGCGGCCGGGCAGCAATATCGGGCGCGTGCTCAGGGACAGGAAGGTGGCGGCAGCGATGGCGCCGTTACCCATACTCCGCGCGTGGATGTGGCCGTGGTTTGGAAGCTGCGCGCCGACAAAACCCTCGAGCCGGTCCGCATCCGCACGGGAATCACTGACCATACCGTGACCGAAGTTGCGCAAACCCTGAACGGACAATTGCAGGAAGGCGATCAGCTGGTGACGGGATCCATGACCAGCGGCTCCTCGGCATCGCGCCCGCCCGGTATGGCGGGGGGACCACGGCGGTAAACTTGGCCACCATTTCACAACCCGAGTTGCGTAACACCCCAGGCGTCCGCAATGGAGCGGTCATCCAGGTCGAGGACGTGCACAAATACTACGACCTGGGTGAGACCCGCGTTCACGCCTTGCGCGGAGTCTCCATACGAATTGAGCCCGGAGAATTCGTTGCCATCATGGGGGCAAGCGGTAGCGGCAAGTCGACCTTCATGAACATCGTCGGTTGCCTGGACAAGCCAACCCAGGGCCGCTACTTGCTGGAAGGCATCGAAGTGTCCAGCTTGAGCAAAAGCGACCTCGCAGCGATTCGCAATCGCAAGATCGGATTTGTCTTCCAGGGATTCAACCTGCTGTCGCGCACTACTGCGCTGGAGAACGTCGAACTGCCCACCCTTTACGCCAGGGTGTCGAAGCAAGAAGGACAGAAGCGATCGCGGCAGGCCCTCGAGTTGGTCGGGCTCGGCGATCGCATGCTGCACTTTCCTTCTCAGCTTTCGGGCGGCCAGCAGCAACGTGTGGCGATTGCGCGCGCACTGGTGAACCGGCCTTCAATTTTGCTGGCCGATGAGCCCACCGGCAATCTGGACAGCCGCACTTCCGTCGAGATCATGGGCATTTTTCAGAAGCTGAACCAGGACGGCCTGACCATCGTGCTGGTGACGCACGAACCGGACGTGGCACAGTTCGCCAAGCGCAGTGTGCATTTCCGCGACGGAAGGATTCGCCGCGACGAGCCCGTTCTCAATCGGCCCAGCGCTGCCGACGTGCTGAAGAACATGCCGACGCTGGAGGACTAAAAGCCATTACCAGGTTTGAGAAAACAATTTGGCAGTTCTCCCGCGCGGACGAATGCGTTACGAGATTGCCTGAATTAGAAGATTAGAAGCCATGGATCTGCTTGCCATAATTCGGATCGCCATGCGCGCGCTGGCGCGCAACAAGCTGCGCTCGAGCCTCACCATGCTCGGCATCATCATCGGCGTGGGCGCGGTCATTGCCATGGTGAGCGTCGGGCAAGGCGCCCAGCAGCAGGCACAGCAGCAGATCGCCGCTCTGGGCTCGAACATGTTATTCGTTGGCGCGGGGACGGTAAACCGTGGCGGCATGCACATGGGCTGGGGCGCCACCAAGTCCCTTGTCTATGACGATATGAAGGCCATTCAGCGCGAGTGTCAGGCCGTCCAGGCCGCCGCGCCCGGTAGCACCACCAGCACACAGGTGGTTTTCGGAAACGACAATTGGGCGACCCAGATCACCGGCACAGAGCCGCAATACTTCGACATTCGCAGTTGGCCCATGGCAGAGGGTTCCTCGTTCACCCAGGCCGACGTGGACTCCGCTGCCAACGTTGCCGTCATCGGCGAAACCGTGCGCAAGAATCTGTTTGGCGCAACGGATCCTCTGGGCCAGACCATTCGCATCAACAATCTTCCTTTTCGCGTGACCGGCGTTCTCACGCCGAAGGGCACCGCCGCCGCGATGGGCAACGATCAGGACGACACCGTCCTGGTGCCTATCACCACCCTGCAGAAAAAAATCACCGGCCAGGATTGGCTGCGCTGGATCATGGTTTCCGCGGTCTCGCGCGAGGGCAGCTACGCCGCTCAACAGCAGATCACCGCGCTGCTCCGCGACCGGCATCGCATCCGCCCCGGGCAGGATGATGATTTCTTTGTTCGCAACCTTGCCGACATGGCGGAACTTGCCGATCAGCAATCGCGCCTCTTTACCATCCTGCTCGCCTCGATTGCCAGCATTTCGCTGCTGGTCGGCGGCATCGGAATCATGAACATCATGCTGGTCTCGGTGACGGAGCGGACCCGGGAGATTGGCGTGCGCATGGCTATCGGCGCCACCGAGGGCGACGTGCAGCAACAATTCCTTACCGAAGCGGTCGTCCTCAGCTTGCTCGGCGGAGTCATCGGGATCGTGCTCGGTCTGACCGCTTCATACCTGATTACCCAGACCCTCGGCTGGCCTGTGCTGGTCTCAGCCACCGCCATTCTGATTGCCGTGATTTTTTCCATGGGCGTCGGAATCTTTTTCGGCTACTACCCGGCCCGCAAAGCCGCGCGTCTCGATCCCATTGAAGCTTTGCGTTACGAGTGATCGCGACTCGAATTGCTGGGACATCTCCATAAACCAGCCGCTCTCATAGAATTTCTCGGCGGTTTATGGCACCCTCACAAGGCACGATAGCCAGCGCGCTTAAAGTCGTCTTTTCCACGACAGCGGGCGCGTTGAACTAATCACCAGGTGAGCCTTGATGAAGCCGTTGATCTGCACACTTTTATTGTTCATTTTGCTGCTCGTCGCCGGAGCCGCCTGTGCCCAGGAAAGCAAATCAGCGCCGAACCCCTATAAACCGACGCTCGACAAGCTGCAGTCGCTGACCACCCTCGACCTCCCGGACTGGCGCTTTCATACCGATATCCCTCATCCCGAGGATCCGCAGGAGAACGACTCAGACTGGCAGGTGGTCAAGGTGCATCAGCAGTGGGACACCGGCCCGCGCATCCTGCGTCGCTGGGTTCAGATTCCCGAGAAGATCAACGGCTATTCCATACAGAATGCTCGTGTGGCGCTGAACCTGGTGATCCGGAGCAAAGATGCTCTCGTTCTCACCGTCTTCTCCAATGCCGGCATTCTTTATCGCGGGGATGAAGATATGCAGCAGCCCATGCTTCTCACCGAAAGAGCGCAACCCGGTCAGAAATTCCTCATCGCCGTTCGCATCGACTGTGCGCCCGTAGAGACCGCAATCTACGAAAGCCACCTCACCTTCACCCCTTCCAATCGTCCCGACCCCTCTCTCCTCCGCATGGAGATTTTTTCCGCCCAGCCGGTCATTGCCGCATATGAAGGCGGCAAGCTTGAGCGCGAGCAGCAACTTGATGCCGCCGTCAAGGCCGTCGACTTCACTACCTTGGGCCGCGGCGATCAAGCCGCGTTTGACGATTCCCTGACTCAATCCCAACTCAAGTTGGTGGAACTGAAGCCCTGGCTTCAGCAATTTAAGATTCACGCCGTCGGCAATTCGCACATCGACATGGCATGGCTCTGGCCGTGGACGGAAACCGTCGAAGTCGTTCGCAATACATTTCAGAGCGTTCTCGACCTCATGCGCGAGTACCCCGACTTCAAGTTCACCATGTCATCCGCCCGCACCTACGAATGGATAGAAGAAAAGTATCCGGATATGTTTCGGCAGATTCGTGAGCGGGTGAAAGAGGGGCGCTGGGAAGTCATCGGTGGAATGTGGGTGGAACCGGATCTGAATATGCCTGACGGTGAATCGCTCACCCGCCAGATTCTCGTCGGCAAACGCTACTTCCAGAACCGCTTCGGCATAGATGTGAAAATTGGCTGGAATCCCGATTCGTTCGGTTACAACTGGCAACTGCCGCAGATATACAAGAAATCCGGCATGGATTACTTCGTCACCCAGAAGCTGCTCTGGGCGCACGAATTCACCACTTTTCCCTACAAGCTCTTCTGGTGGCAGGCGCCGGACGGCAGCCGTCTCCTTACCTATTTCCCTCACGATTATGCGGGCGGCATCGAAGGACCCACGATGGCCAAAGATCTCTCCATCTGGGCGCCCTCGATCTATGGCAACAAACTCTCCGACACGCCAGAGGTGATGCATCTGTTCGGTGTCGGCGATCACGGCGGCGGCCCTACCCGCCACATGCTCGACTCTGCCCAGGTGCTTATGTCGCCGACCACCGTTTACCCAGGGTTCGAACTGGGAACCGCCACCGAATACTTCAACAGCTTGGGAAAGAAATTGCCCGGCTTGAACGTGCCCACCTGGAACGGAGAACTCTATTTTCAGTATCACCGCGGGGTCTTTACCACCCAGGCGGAAACCAAGCGTCGGATTCGGCGTACGGAAGAGACCATGCTCGACGCGGAGAAGTTCGCTTCACTGGCATTGCTCCAGGGCAAGGCTTATCCCCAGGAAGAGCTCAACCGCTCATGGAAACGTTTGCTGTTCGATCATTTTCACGACATCATGCCAGGTTCCGGCATCGGGGTGAATTACCTCGATGCTCGTCGCAACTTGCGCGACGTGCGCCGCGCCAGCGGCCAGGTCATCGCCGATTCTCTCAATGAAATCGCTGCTCACGTCAACAGCAACGGTCAAGGTGTGCCCGTGCTGATCTTCAACTCTCTCGCTTGGCCGCGCACCCAGGTCGTAGAACTGGAAGCGCAACTCCCGGAGCCAGCGCAGCAGATCGCTATCAGCGATGCACTTGGCAAGCCGGCCGACTTTCAACTGCTCAGCATCGACTCGCAAACCCATCGTGCTCATTTTCTGTTACTCGCCCGTGCGCCGGCCTTGGGCTACACCACCTATTTCGTCAGGGCGGTACCCAGGCCCGCTCCACCCCATGCTGTCGTGAAGGCCACTGCGGATACTCTTGAAAACGAGTTCGTTCGCGTGAAGATCGATCCGCAAACCGGCTGTATGGCCAGCTTGTTCGATAAGCGCGCTAACCAAGAGGCGCTGGCATTACCGGAAACGGAAACTGGTGGACCTAAGACTATCGTGTGCGGCAATCTGCTGCAGACCTTCGTCGATAAACCTAAAGAGTGGGACGCATGGAACATAGACGCTGATTTCGAGAAGCAGCACTGGGATCTGCATAAAGCTGACGAAGTGCGCCTGGTTGAGAATGGTCCTCTCCGTGCCGTCATTCGAATCAAAAAGCACTTCCAGAACTCAACCTTCATTCAGGATGTGACCCTGTATCCCGCCACGCCCCGTGTCGACGTCAATATGCAGGTGGAATGGCACGAAAAACACATCCTGCTGAAGGTCGCGTTCCCTCTGAGTGCACATAGCGAGAAGGCCACCTTCGAAATTCCGTATGGCACGGTGGAACGCCCTACGACGCGCAACACTCCCGCTGAACAGGCTCAGTTCGAGGTTCCTGCGATTCGCTGGGCGGATATCTCGGATGACAAGCACGGCTTCAGCCTACTGAATAATTGCAAGTACGGATACGATGCCAAGGGCAACGTGCTGAGGCTTTCGCTTTTGCGTTCGCCCGAGTGGCCCGACCCGCATGCCGATGAAGGCCATCATGAATTCACCTATTCGCTCTACCCCCACGCCGGCACCTGGCGGGACGCCTTGACCGTTCGTGAAGGATACGACCTGAATTACAAATTATTATCAATGCAGATCGCGTCTCATCAGGGCAGCCTGCCCGCCCAGCAAAGCTTCGTTCAGCTGGCCCCGGACAATGTCGTCCTCACCGCCCTCAAGAAAGCTGAAGATGACGACAGCCTTGTCCTCAGGTTTTACGAGTGGGCGGGCAAACCATCGGATGTAAAAATTCAACTGCCTCCAGGTTCACAGTCGGGGGAAGAAACGGATCTCATGGAGCGCAAGGTGGAAGATCTCGCTGTGCAAGGCGGCGCGATCGTCGTGCCTACGAAAGCGTACGAGATCAAAACGGTGAAGATTCGCTTTTCGCATCCGCCGGTCACCGAGCCAGGGGAAGCCGGAAAATAAGCCGTGATAAAAATCCTATCCCAGATGGAGACTGCGGCTCGCGAATCATGCTGACGAACTATGAGACAATCGCCTGCCGAACCTGAGTACGTACCGGATTTACCGGATGAATCTTGGTGCTGAATGCGACTGCTGATCTTGCTTATGTTTCTGTCACTTGTGCCCATCACGTCCGCGCAGGACCGCTCGCATGCGCGTTCAATGGTGATCACGCGCTACGGCATTGTTGCCACTAGTCACGTACAAGCTTCGCTTGCTGGTGCGCAGATTCTCGCTCGTGGCGGCACTGCCGTGGATGCCGCCATCGCCGCCAACGCCACCCTCGGGGTCACCGAACCCATGATGAACGGCATTGGTGGCGACCTTTTCGCGCTCTACTGGGACGCCAAAACCGGCACACTCTACGGCCTCAATTCCAGCGGATGGGCTCCGCAAGCGCTCAACGTCGCGCATTTGCAATCGAAAGGCCTCACGAAAATGCCCGGCGCCGGTATCGACACCGTGACCGTTCCCGGAGCGGTCGCGGGGTGGAACGCCTTGCATGCGCGATTCGGCAAACTTCCCTGGAAAGATAATTTCCGTTCGGCCATCTTCTACGCTGAGCACGGATATCCCGTTCCCGAACTCATTCATGGATTCTGGGAAGGTGAAGATCAACCTCTCTCCAAGGATCGAGAAAGTGCGCGCGTCTTCTTGCCCAACGGCAAGCCGCCCAAAATCGGCCAGATCTTCTCAAATCCCGACTTGGCAAAAGCGCTTGGCTTGATCGCAGAGCATGGAGCCGACGCTTATTACAAGGGCGACATTGCGCGTGCCATTCTCTCAACCGAGCAGGAACTCGGCGGCGTCATGTCAGCGGCGGATTTAGCAGAGTTCAAGCCCGAGTGGGTTGAGCCGGTCTCGACTACTTATCGCGGTTGGACCGTCTACGAACTCCCGCCCAACGGCCAGGGCATGGCTGCGCTTGAAATGCTGAACATCATGGAGGCTACACCCGCCTCTCCGGAGGGCCCGCTGAGCATGTCCGAACTTCACAAGAAAATCGAAGCTATGAAGCTTGCGTACGCCGATCTTTACCGGTACAACGCCGATACCCGCTTCGCCAAAGTTCCCGTGCAAGGCCTTCTCTCCAAGGATTATGCACGCGAACGTGCTCGCCTGATTGATCCGCAGAAGGCCAACTGCACACCGCTTCCCGGCAAGCCCCCCGGCAGCGACACTACCTACCTGTCCGTCGTCGATCGTGACGGCAACATCGTTTCGCTGATTCAGAGCAACTACTCCGGATTCGGCTCGGGTATCACCGTTCGCGGGATGGGATTTGTCCTGCAGAACCGCGGCGCGCTGTTCTCTCTCGATCCTGCATCGCCCAACGTTCTCGCCCCGCACAAGCGCCCGTTTCACACCATCATCCCCGCTTTCATGCAGCGCGGCGATCAGCACATCGGCTTCGGCATCATGGGAGGCCCGAATCAACCGCTCGCCCATGCGCAATTCGTTTCCAACGTCGCGGACTACGGAATGAACATCCAGGCGGCTCTCGAAAATGCGCGCTTTACGGTCAGCGACCAGGGCGGGTGTCACATCGTCATCGAGTCCCGCGTGAAACCCGAGGTGCGCGACCAACTCACCTCCATGGGTCACACCTTTCGTGTGGATCGCGAGTATTCCACCAGCATGGGCCGAGGACAGGCGGTTCTCCACGACTCTAATTCGAAGGTAAACTTTGGGGCTTCCGACGCTCGCGCCGACGGTTCCGCCGAGCCCGAACCTCCACCCATCTTTTGATTGGTTGGACGATAGCGTTAAATTGGCAAAAATGAAAATCCGGCCGGCAAAGAATTCTGCTATCTTCGGCTCATGAATCGAGCCCCCAGTTTCTGCGGTGTGATCCTCTCGGCGGGAGCTTCTACCCGCATGGGCCGGGATAAGGCGCTCTTGCCCTGGCCTCCTCCGCAGAGCGGCGAAATACCTTCGCGGCACACCTTCCTTTCCGCCGCCATTACCTCGCTTACCCTGCACAGTGACATGGTCCTTGTCGTGGTCGGTCAGAATGAATCTGCGATTGCGCCCGTCATTTACGCCAATGGAGCCTCGCTGGTGCGGAATCCCGATCCATCAAGAGGACAGTTCAGTTCATTGCAGACAGGCTTGCGCGAGGTCTTGAATCATGGTCGCGATGCCGCCATCGTCACCCTGGTCGATCGCCCGCCCGTAAATCCCGCCACCCTCGCCAAGCTGCGGAGTGCCTTTGAAGCCGCTTACTCGCAGGGAAAGTGGGCCACTGTTCCCGAATTTCGCGGTAAGCACGGGCATCCCTTCGTCATCGGACGCGAGATGATGGAGGCTTTCTTAAGCGCCTCTCCGACGTCGAATGCTCGCGACGTCGAGCATGCGCACCAGCAGCACATTGAATATTTTCCTGTGGACGACCACTTCACCACCACCAACGTCGACACGCCCGAAGACTACGCCGCGTTGATTCAGCCGTTGGCCGGCTGATCGCGCCACGGCGCTTTGTTGCCCTTTACGAAATCCGTTTCTCTTGTCATGCTGGAGAGAACCTTCCGGACGAATCCATGACTCTTGCCCCCGCGACCGTTACCGCATTTCTCGATTCCGTACTTGCTCTTCACCCGCAGATCGCTGCCTTCGATTGCGATGGCACCCTGTGGTCGGGCGACGCCGGGGAGGGCTTCTTCAGTTGGGAACTGAATCAGGGATTGGTCTCTGACCAGATCGCACGCTGGGCTCGGCCTCGTTATGCCGAATACCGTGCTGGAAACGTGCCGGAAGAGGTCATGTGCGGCGAGATGGTCACCATGCATCGCGGGCTGCGCGAAGCCGAAGTTCAGGCAGCCGCCGCGCGTTACTTTGACGGTTTGTTCGTAAAAAATATCTTTCCCGAGATGCGCGAATTGGTGAAGCGTCTACAGGAGCAAGGATGTGACGTCTGGGCGGTCTCCTCGACTAATGAATGGGTAATCAGGGCCGGCATGCGTCATTTCGGCATCGCCGAGCAACGCATCATCGCCGCCGCCGGTGAAATTGCCGACGGCGTGATCACGGACTGCTTGCTGCGCGTTCCCAGCGGCCCCGGTAAACCCCAGGCAATTCAGGAGCTCATTGGACGCCAACCCGATATTGCGTTCGGCAACTCCATCTGGGACGCCGACATGCTGCGGATGGCTGCCCATGCTTTCGCGATCAATGCTAATCCCGATCTGAAGGCCATTGCAGAGCAAAACGCCTGGCGCATTTACCAACCCAACGCGAACTCCGCTTGACGCCCACGTCACGCCTCGAACGCTCCCCGCCTGCAGACCGGCCAGACCCTCGCTTGTCCAGAAACTCCATGCCTGTCCTCGCTAGCTCTTCATCTGTTTCAAGGCGGCCGCCAGTGCGTCTACCGCCAATTGCGCCGCATGCGACGAAGCTTGCGGCACGCCCCCGACAGCATCGATGACTTCTCGGCTTTGAATCTTCGCTGCCTGAGCCACTGTCTTGCCCTTTACCAACTCAGTGATCGCGGAACCGCAGGCCATCGCCGGCACGCATCCTTTCGCGCGAAAGCGGATGTTGTCAATCACTCCTTCTCCTACTTTTAAGCTGAGCTTCAGGACATCTCCGCACGCTGGATTCTCGATCTGCGCCGAAGCATCCGGATTCTCCACATCGCCAGGATTTCGCGGGTTCTGGAAATGATCGAGCAGTTGCGCCGAATACATGCCGCTTCTGATTGTAAAGCGACTGGCGAATGCCTGTGGATCGCCGCACCCACGGGAGCCCGCAAGCTAAGATTTTCCTAGGAGTTCCGATTAAAATAGCCGTCTGCACGGCGGCGGCAACTCTTTACTTTAGGGGTGGGCATGGAAACTTCAGCAACTCGGCAATCTTTGTATGCGTTGGGTCACTCCGAGGAAGAGCTTCACCGGCTAAGTCGTCAAGGGCAGGCTTTTGCGCCCTTCACGCGTCAACTGCTTCAGGAGGCCGGAATTGCGCCGGGAATGCACATACTGGACATCGGATGCGGCAGCGGAGATGTCGCCCTTCTCGCGGCTGAGTTGGTCGGGACCAGCGGCCACGTACTCGGGGTTGACCGCGAGCAAAAGGCCGTCGACTGGGCAACCGCCAGAGTGCATGCGCTTGGCCTTAATAACGTGAAGTTTTTGCGAGCCGACCCGGCTGACATGCCCTCCGGGGGAGAGATGTTCGATGCAGTAATCGGCAGGCTTGTCCTGATGTACTATCCCAACACCGTCGAAAGCCTGCGTAAGATAGTGCGGCACGTAAGACCGGGCGGCCTGGTGGTCTTCCAGGAATTTGATACTGCAAATTGCCGCTCCATGCCCGTCGCTCCCCTCTTTGACCGCTCGGTCGGTCTCATCAAGCAGGCGCTCAGTGCGACCGGTGCGCGAATCCAATTGGGACTGGAGCTATATTCGGTTTACTTAGACGCGGGGCTGCCCGGACCATGCTTGAGGATGGATGCCCTGATCGGTGGCGGCCCGGATTGTCCAGCGTACGGACTGGTCGCCAATGTCGTCCAAAGTTTGCTGCCGGTCATGGAGAAGCTGAACATCGCGACGGCAGCCGAAGTGGACATTGCCACCCTTGAGCAGCGAATGCGCGATGAGGTGGTCGCGGGCAAAGGCGTAGTACTCTCGCCGGGGCTGATCGGAGCCTGGTCGCGTAAACCCTGATAATTACGCCGTAATTATGCGCTGTGATGTTTCTTGTGGTGCCTTGCGTGATGCCCTTTGTGATGGGCCACGTGATGTGCTTTTGCGTGGGTGGAATGGGTCGTAGGCGCTCCGCCCCCTTCGTGTCCATCCGCCGGCGTGACCGGGGCCTGCGCCCATAACGCGGTTGTCAGCAAAAAGCTTGTTACTAACGCCAAAATGAAGCTACGCATATCGCCTCCCAGGATGTGCAAAAACTCTTACTAAGGCCGCACAACTCTCCTCCGCGCACTTTAAACCCTTTGCTTGAGGAAAACTTTCAAGGTACTCTTAGCACCGTAGACAAGCTTGGTTCGCTTGTCTGCCAGGAGCCTTCATCGATGACTTCATCCAGCAAAGATCAGGATCGTCTTAAAGGAGCTTTGGAACAGGACGACCGTAACGAAGCCAGCAATAACTCACTGCAAGGTCAACTCGGTCACCGCGACCAGGACCCGATGATCAAGGGCGCGGACAGCGATTTTCCCGAGCCCGGTCAGAATCCCGAACACAGCGGCGAACCCAATGGCACCAAGCCCACTCACAAAGTGAAGCGGGACGAAGTAGCCTGAACAAGCACGCTGCCAGCAAGTGAGATTCCGCCGCTGTTTTTTCTTCCCAATACTTACCAAAAAAGAGGACCTCTCATGAGGTCCTTTTCAAATGCCATACTTTCGATACGCACTACATTGCACCGTGACTGTGCTTACTTCAACTCCTCCATGCACGCCGCCAGCACTTCCCGGCTGGGACGTACCGCCGTCTGCGGCAGCGTCGCCAGCGGATGCTCTGTCAGGTTCAACATCTCCACGAAGTTCGGCGCCTGGGTATTGACGTAGAAAACCCCCGTCAGCACATCACCTTTTTCCTTCGCTTCCATCAGCCGTTTGACTGCCGCGATCTTGTCAGTGGGATCGTAATCCTCTTCCAGCTTGCGCAGGCGCAGGTGGGAGCCATCGTGCATGGTGACATCCACGGTGGTACCGGGATCGTAATCGACATTAATCTCTTCGAATGACGGAATGAAATTGATGTCCTGCAGCGGCTCCTCGTGATCCTTCATGTACTTATACGATTTGGTCGAGCCCTCGTGATCGTTAAACGTCACGCAAGGTGAAACCACGTCGAGCATAACCGTGCCATTGTGCGCAATAGCGGCCTTCAGCATGCTGTGCAACTGCCTTTTGTCTCCTGAGAACGAGCGCCCCACGAAGGTCGCGCCCAATTCAATGGCCATGGCGCAGGTATCGATCGGCGGCAGGTCATTCATTACCCCGGTTTTCAACTTCGACCCAAGATCCGCGGTTGCCGAGAACTGGCCCTTGGTCAGCCCATACACGCCGTTGTCCTCGATGATGTAAATGATCGGCAAATTGCGTCGCATGAGGTGCACGAATTGTCCGATGCCAATCGAGGCCGTGTCGCCATCGCCGCTCACTCCAACCGTAATCAGGTCGCGGTTGGCCAGCATAGCTCCTGTCGCGACAGACGGCATGCGTCCGTGCACCGCGTTGAAGCTGTGCGAGCGGCTCATGAAATACGCCGGGCTCTTCGAAGAACATCCAATGCCGCTGGGCTTGATGACGCGCTCGGGCTTCACCCCCATCTCGTACATTGCATCGACAATCCGTTCTGAGATGGCGTTGTGGCCGCACCCGGCGCATAGCGTGGTTTTGCCGCCTTTGTAATCGAGCACCTGCAGCCCAATGCGGTTCACCTTTGGTGTCGGCGTGCTGGTCGGTGTGGTGGCCATGTCAGTTGCCCTCCATCATCATGATTTCGTCGGTCACGGAGCGCGCATCCAGCGGCAACCCGTGGATGTGAGCGATGCTGCGCAGGCGAGTCACCATCGGTGGCTGGATGTCGAGTTTCAGCAGGCTCAGCATCTGCGCGTCCCGGTTCTGCTCCACGACGTACACTCGCTCGTGCTGTTCGATGAACTCGTGCACTTCGCGTGTGAACGGATAAGCGCGCAAACGCAGGTAGTCGGTCTCAACCTCGTGTTCGTTGCGAAGCTGGTCGCGGCTCTCCAGGATCGCCCAATGCGAAGTCCCGTACGCAATGATTCCGATCTTCTTTTTTGCGGCACCGCTCCCATTCGTGACAATCGGCCGCGGCACAAAGGAGCGCGCCGTCTCGAACTTGCGATTGATGCGCTCCATGTTGCGTTCGAAATCGTCCGGCCGCTCGCTATATTGCGATTTCTCGTTGTGTCCGCTGCCGCGCGTGAAGTATGCCGCCGCCGGATGGTCGGTGCCCGGTAAGGTGCGGTAGCCCACGCCGTCGCCATCCACGTCTTTATAGCGGGCAAAGCTGCCCAGGCGGTCCAGATCCTCCTTGCTCAATATCTTGCCGCGCGTGATCGGTTTTTCCGGGTACTGGAATGGATCGGCCATCCAGTTATTCATGCCGAGGTCCAGGTCCGACATCACAAAGACCGGCGTCTGGAAGTGCTCCGCAAGGTCGAACGCATCCTGCGCCATGGAGAAGCATTCTTCCGCCGAACACGGAATTAGCAGGATGTGCTTGGTGTCGCCGTGGCTCAGAATCGCGGTCGACAGAATGTCGCCCTGCGACGTGCGCGTCGGCAGACCGGTAGACGGACCGACCCGTTGAATGTCCCATACTACCGTGGGGACCTCGGCATAGTAGGCCAAGCCGGCAAACTCAGCCATGAGCGAGATGCCCGGACCCGCCGTCGCGGTCATCGCGCGCGCACCTGCCCAGCCCGCGCCGATTACCATTCCGATTGCCGCCAGTTCGTCCTCTGCCTGAACAATCGCGAATGTGGCTTTTCCGTCTTCCCCAATGCGGTACTCCCGCATGTACTCAATCAAGGTTTCCGGCAGCGACGATGACGGCGTAATGGGATACCACGCCACCACGGTCACCCCCGCGAACATGCATCCCAGCGCCGCCGCGGAGTTGCCGTCGATAATGATCTTGCCCTGGGTCTTGTCCATGCGCTGCACGTAGAAGGGATCCTGCTTCGTGAGACTGGCAGCGGCATAGTCATACCCGGCCTGCGCCGCGGCCATGTTCAGGTTCGCCGCTTTCACTTTCTTCGCGAATTGCTTGCGCAGCGCCTTCTCCACTTCCGCCATGTCGATGTCGAGCAGCTTGGCCACGACTCCCACGTAAATCATGTTCTTCACCAGCTTGCGCAACTTGGCTTCCGGACACACCGGCGCGACCAGCTTGTCATAGGGCACCGCGTAGAACATCAGGTCGTTGCGCAACTGGTTCAATTTAAGCGGCTCGTCATAGAGCACCGCCGCTCCCGAGGCCAGCGACATCACGTCTTCCTGCGCCGTCTCCGCATTCATCGCGACCAGGAAGTCAATCTCCTTCTTGCGCGCGATGTACCCATCCTTGTTGGCGCGAATTGTGTACCAGGTCGGCAATCCGGCAATGTTCGAGGGGAACAGGTTCTTGCCCGATACCGGCACGCCCATCTGGAAGATGCTGCGCAGTAAAACTGTGTTGGAACTTTGCGATCCCGAACCGTTCACCGTCGCGACCTGGATACTCATGTCGTTGACGATGCGTTTCTGCTCCAGGCGTCCCGAAGCGTCATGGAGCGCTACATCCGTGGTGGCCATTCCAAATCCTTCCTTTGATTGGAGCAGGTTTCGCCTGCTCAGGAATCATGAATTGTGGAGGGGTGAAACCCTTCATTATACGGCAAGCACGCCGGCACGGGCAGAAGGCCCGCGGGCCCGGTCACAGCCATGCATCTGGAAAGTGAACTAGGACTCCTCGCGGAAGAACTGCGCCATGTTGCGGAACTTATTGTATCGTGACGCGATTAATTCTCGAACCGGTATTTTCTTCAGTTCGGCCAGCGCCGGCGCCAGCGCGGCGTCCAGCATCTCCGCCGTTCCCTGGTGATCGTTGTGGGCTCCCCCTTCCGGCTCGGGCACCACTCCGTCCACACATCCCAACTGCACCAGGTCTTTCGCCGTGATCTTCAAAGCCTGCGCGGCCAGGTCTTTCTTGCCGGCGTCGCGCCACATGATGGATGCGCAACCCTCGGGCGAAATCACGGAATAAATCGCATTCTCCATCATCAGCACGCGGTCGGCGACCGCGATGGCCAGCGCCCCGCCGCTTCCGCCTTCTCCGGTAATGACGGTAATGATTGGCACCGCGAGCCGCGCCATCTCCCGCAAGTTGCGGGCAATCGCCTCGGCCTGGCCCCGCTCTTCCGCCCCAATCCCGGGGTTCGCGCCCGTCACATCCACCAGCGTGATGATTGGCCGCGAGAACTTCTCCGCGATCTTCATGGCCCGCAGTGCCTTGCGGTAGCCCTCGGGATTCGGCAGGCCGAAATTCCGGTACATGCGTTGCTTCATGTCGCGGCCCTTCTGGGTCCCGAGCACCAGCACTTCTTCGCCATGAAAACGCGCCATACCGCACACCATCGCGGGATCATCGGCAAACCCGCGGTCTCCGTGAATCTCGCTCCAGTCGGTAAACACTCGCTCGATGAAATCCAGCGTGTGCGGGCGCTGCGGATGCCGCGCCAGTTCGGCCTTTTCCCATGCGCTGAAATGAGCCGCCACTTCCTTGCGCAGTGAGTGTACCCGCTCCTGCAGTTCCTTCAACTCGCGCCGCGTGTCGTCATCCTGCCCGGTAGCGGTCTCCAGGCGCGTAATTTGCTGCTCGATCTTTTCCAGTTCCTGCTGTGCTCTCAATCCCGATTCCATCTTCGTGGAGCCACCATTCCTGGACGCCCAATGGGTCTCGACCATCGATAGTAGAAACTCGGCGCCGCTGAGGACAAGCCGGGCATTGATCCCTCCCGCCACCGCCGCTGTTCCCATGCCGATTGCCATGTTCCCTTAGACTTTCATCGCACACACTCAGTTGATGACGCGTACACTGCCCCGGCCACACAACTCTTCTACCCGGATGATGAAGTTGCGATCTGCCTGGACATTATAGCCCTCCGGCTCCATGACCACCATGAAGTCGCCCTGCCGCTCCACGTCAAAAAGTACTTTGGCTTCGCCTTTACGTTCTACAAACAAATTCTGCAATGCGTCGATGGTGGATTCCGTCGTCTTCTCCAGGGGAATACGAATGCGCAACGAGCGTGGCAACGGCACCTTGGCCTCATCCAGCGGCATGAGTTCGGCCACGGTAATCTTCGGATTCGCGCCCTCTTCAATGCGCACCCCCGCTTTCACCAGCACCGGGACTTCGAGCTTCACTTTGTCCTGCAGGCGCTTGTACGCCTCCGGGAAGACAATCATCTCGATTGAACCTTCCATGTCTTCCAGCGCCCCCTGTGCGTAAAACTCTCCGCGTTTCGATTTCAGCACGCGGACATTGGTGATCATGCCCGCCGTCGTGATCACCTCGTCTTTGCCGGTCGAGGCCTTCATCGCGCACAGGTCCGCGGTCGTCTTGGCGTTCAAGTCCAGCAGCTTGTCTTTGAATTTTTCCAAGGGGTGACCGGTGATGAAAAATCCCAGGATTTCTTTTTCCGCCGCTAGACGCACATGCTCATCCCAATCGGGGACATTGGGGAGTTTGTGATTGCTCTCCGGATGTTCATCCGACTGGAACACGCCAAACAACCCGTGCTGGCCCGACTCAGCGTCCCGCTGCATCTTTTGCGCCTGCTCAATCGCCTTGTCGATCACCGCCATCAACTGCGCCCGCCGCCCCAGTGAATCCATGGCGCCGCTCTTGATCAGTGACTCCAGCACTCGCTTGTTCAGCAGCCTCAGATCCACGTTCTCGCAAAAGTCGAAAATCGTCTTGTACTGCCCGAGCTTTTTCCTGCCGGCTACGATTGACTCAATCGCATTGTGGCCGACATTCTTCACCGCCGCCAGTCCGAAGCGGATTGCATTTCCATGCGGAGTGAAATTCGCATCGCTCACATTGATGTCCGGCGGTTCCACCCCAATTTGCATTTCGCGGCACTCATTGATGTACTTCACCACGTCGTCCGTGCTGCCCGTTACTGAGGTCAGCAATGCCGCCATGAATTCAACCGGGTAATGGGTCTTGAGATAAGCGGTGTGGAACGCTAAGAGCGCGTAAGCCGCGGAGTGGGATTTGTTGAAGCCGTACCCGGCAAATTGCGCCATCAGGTCAAAGATCTTCTCGATCTTCTTTGGCGGGTAGTTCCGTTGCGTGGCCCCGGTCACAAAGCGCTCGCGCTGTGCCGCCATCTCTTCCGCGATTTTCTTTCCCATCGCTCGCCGCAGCAGGTCGGCCTCGCCTAGCGAGTAGCCGGCCAACTTGTTGGCGATTTGCATGACCTGTTCCTGGTAGACGATCACGCCCAGCGTCTCTTGCAGCATCTCCTTGAGTTCCGGCAGTTCGTACTCGATCTTCTTGCGGCCGTGCTTGCGCTCGATGAAGTCGTCAATCATGCCGCCCTGGATTGGCCCCGGCCGGTACAGCGCATTCAGCGCCGTGAGATCTTCGATGGAGTTCGGCTGGTAGCGGCGCAAGACGTCCCGCATGCCATGCGATTCAAACTGGAAGACGCCTGATGTCAGACCCTTATGAAATACCTTCTGGTACGTCTCCTCGTCCTGCAGCGGAAGATCATTCAAGTCCAGGCGTTCCCCGCGCGTCTGCTCGATCAGCTTCAACGTGTCATCGAGAATCGTGAGCGTGGTGAGTCCAAGGAAGTCCATCTTCAACAAGCCCATCTTCTCGATGGCGCCCATGTCGAAGGCGGTCACGATTTCGTCGTTCTTCGTCTTATAGAGCGGGACCAGGTCGGTCAGAGGCCGCGGCGCGATCACCACCCCCGCGGCATGCATTCCCGCGTTGCGCACCAGCCCTTCCAGCTTCTTGGCGGTTTCCAGCAGTTCGCGAATCTGCGCATCTTTCTCATACGCTTCCTTCAGCTGGGCCGACTCCTGGATTGCGTCTTCCAGCTTGATATTCAATGTGGTCGGTACCATCTTCGCGATACGATCGACATCGCTGTAGGGCACATCCATCGCGCGGCCCACGTCCTTAATGGCCGCCTTCGCTGCCATGGTGCCGAAGGTGATGATTTGCGCCACGTTCTCGCGCCCGTACTTGCGCGTCACGTAATCGATCACTTCGCCACGCCGGTTCATACAGAAGTCAATATCGATATCCGGCATGGAGACGCGCTCAGGATTCAGGAATCGCTCAAACAGCAACTCGTGCTGCAACGGATCGATATCGGTGATCCCCATGGCATACGACACCAGCGAGCCCGCTGCCGAGCCACGCCCCGGTCCCACGGGAATGTTGTGTTCCTTCGCGTAGCGGATGAAATCCCAGACGATCAGGAAATATCCGGAGAACTGCATTTGCTGAATGATCTGGAGTTCGCGAGCCAGGCGCTGCTCATAATCCGCGAGACTGTGCTTGAGCCGGCCCTGCCCCTCCAGCGCGCGCAACACCTCGGCACGCCGGGCGAATCCTTCCCTCGACACGTGCTCGAAATAGCTATCCAGCGTGAAACCCGGCGGCACATCGAAATGAGGAAACGGGTTGCTGATTTTTTCCAGCCGCAGATTGCAGCGCTCGGCAATGTGCAGGGTTCGCGTGAGCACGTCCGGCGAGTCTTTGAAGACGCGCGCCATTTCCTCATGACTTTTCACGAAGAACTGCGTGCCCTCGAACTTCATGCGGTTGGTGTCCTGCAGCGACTTCGCCGTCTGGATACACACCATGACATCCTGCGCGTGAGCGTCGTCTTCGCACAAATAATGACTGTCGTTGGTCGCCACCATGGGCAGCTCAAGATCTTTTTGCAGGCGGAATAGCGCCGGCTGGATCCTGTGTTCCATCTCCAGGCCCTGGTCCTGGATTTCCAGGAAAAAATTGCCCGCGCCAAAGATATCGCGATAGCCCGCGGCGGCTGTGCGCGCCGCCTCGTAATTGGATTCCGCGAGCCGCTCCGCCACTTCGCCCTTCAAACATCCTGACAGTCCGATGAGTCCTCTGGCATGCTCCGCCAGAAATTTCTTGCCCACTCTCGGTTTGTAATAAAAGCCGTGCAGCGACGCTTCCGACGTGATCTTCACCAGGTTGCGATAGCCTTCTTCGTTTTCGGCCAGCACCAGCAGGTGGTTGTAAGTGTCGCCTTCGGGAGGTGTGCGCTCGATGTTGTGGTCTTCTTTTTTGCAGACGTACAATTCGCAGCCGACGATCGGCTTCACCCCGGCTTTTTTCGCCGCATTGACGAAATGGACGGCCCCAAAGATGTTGCCATGGTCGGTCATCGCGACCGCCGGCATGCCCAGCTCTTTCACGCGCTTGACCAGCTTCTCTACATCGCAAGCGCCGTCCAGCATCGAATAATCGGTGTGCAGGTGCAGATGTACGAATTGAGACATGGTGAACTGGAAATCCTGGTTTATTTCGTCCGCGGCTGCGAGGCTGGGCGCAATGCCGCATTCACTGCTGGTCGAAACGTGGTATCAGCTTATCATTCGCTGCCCAGTGGAAACAGAAATCCTGCGCGCCCGTTTGGATAGCTACTACTGGTAGCGTCGCCAGCCTACTTCGGCAGCGCGAACTCCACGCCGCGTTCGTCGTTCTTCTTCACGGTGGCGGGGACATCAAGCTCCGCCAGCGCAACTTTCTGAGCTCTTTGCTCAGACAGCACCCACAGCGTCTGCCCTACGATCGCGTAATTCGTGATCTCGCGCGTGTGGCCGTCGCGGTATACCAGCACGGTGCTCGCCCGTGGCTCTGGAGCCGGCGCGACTTGCGCTTGCGGTGCGCGCGGGGCCACCGGAACTGCCGGCGCCTCTCTCCCCCGCAGTTCATCTCTTAAGCTCGCCACTTCATCTCGCAATTGGTCGATTTGATTTGCCAACTGCTGGTCGTAATGACTGGAAAAGATATTCTGCGCGGCGTAGTCCGTCGCCGGCTCATCCCAGACCATCGGATAAGGGTAGTAGGGATAGTAAGAATACGCGTAGAACCACCAGGGGAATCTCGCCAAAATCCGGCGATGGTGGCCAAAACGTGCGAAACAGCACGGACGCCCGAAGGTTCCGAAGCGAACTCCCCAGTGCATCGCAGGGCCCGACCGCACTACAAAAGATCCCGTACCTCTGACGCCCACGGAGCTTGCCCCTCGGACGGCGCCGAAACTCGCTCGCCCCGGAAAAGCCGACCCTCCTGAATGACCGCGCCGCTGAGCATACGCCGGCAACATTGCAACCATCACCAACGCCGCAACCAACGACTGGCGGCTCATGGGTCCATTATATTCGCCCTGTAACTTCAACGGACGCCTTCTTGACTCCTGCTGGACCCCACTTCCGCCTAGTTTGTTCCGCTACACATAAGCGGAAGTGCTAAAGTTATTTTGCGCGGCCCCGTAGCTCAACTGGATAGAGCATCAGACTTCGGATCTGAGGGTTGGGGGTTCGACTCCCTCCGGGGTCGCCACTCGGGTCTTAAGTGTCGAATTTCCCCCGCCGTGCCTGATCTGGCGCTGAACCTGAAAGTCCGAACCCCAAACTTCAAACCTGGCAACGCCGCTCACTGCGCCCTGACCTGTCCATAGTTCAGCAAGCTGACAATCACCACGCCCCCAACGATATTCCCCAGCGTTGCCAGCAGCAGCCAGTGCAGGTAAGTGATGGCCGGCAGATTTCCGGAGACCACCGCGGAAAGAATCTCGCCGCTGCTGGCGATGCAGTGCGCGAACCGGCCCACACCCACTATGAAGGTGAGCAGCCATACCATCACTAACTGCCCAATCGTCCAGTGGCTCGCGGTCACCACCCACGCAACCAGCGCGATCAACCATCCTCCGATAATGCCGCTCCAGAATATCTGTCCCCCTGAGGCGTGTACCGCCTCCGTGCCCAGGCTGATCAGTTGCCCTGCGATTTCCGGTTTCAGCGCCTCCGAGCGCACCGCGAGCACTGCGAACAGAAGTGCGCCCATGACATTCGCGATAAATACCACGGCCCACAGCCGGAACGTCTCCAGAAAGTATTTGCGCTCGTCGAGCAGAAGGATCACGGGATACAGCGTGTTTTCCGTGAACAACTGCGCGCGCCCAATGATCACGGCGATGAATCCCACCGGATAGATCAGGTACGAGGCCAGGTCCTGCCAATGACCCGGTCCAAGAATCGCACGCACGGAAGCCACGCCTAAGCCGGTCAGGCCCATCGTGAGTCCGCCCGCCAGGCCCGAGAATGCCAGGGTGCGGGGCGCGCGTTTCACCTCTGAGCGGGCGTTCTCGACCGCGGCCTCAAAAATCTCCGAAGCCGTAAGCCGCCTGGTTTCATTCGCAGTTTCAGCGTGGTTGGGCATCGCCGTTAGATTCAGCTTGCCCACATCGGGTTGTGGCAATGCGGGAAGCGAACCTGCCTAACCCTCGTCTTCGCATCCACCGAAATGCTCCTTTAAATCGAGTCGGCAAGAAAAAAGGACGGGCCTTTGCCCGTCCTTCCATCCTCGGATACACGGCCCTTATCCTACCGGCTGAGTGGTGAGTACCTTCTCGCGTTCTTCAGCGTCCTGCTTCTCTTCTCCCGGCGAGCTTGGCAGCGCGAAGTCGAGCGCTTCGTCAATGGTTTTCACGTAGTGCACGTTCAGGTGCTCCAGTTGTTCGGGCGTCAGATCTTCTTCCACGTTCGTCTTGTTCTCCGCGGGGAGGATAACGTCATGTACGCCCGCACGTTTCGCGGCCAGCACTTTCTCCTTGATGCCGCCCACCGGGAGCACGTTTCCGCTGAGCGTGATTTCGCCGGTCATGGCTGTCAGTGGCCGGACCTGCCGATCAGTCAGCAATGAGACCAGGGCTGTTGCCATGGTCACGCCTGCCGAAGGACCGTCTTTAGGAATGGCCCCAGCCGGCACGTGAATGTGAATGTCGTGGTCGGCGAAGAATCGCTCATCGATCCCCAGCTTGTCCGCATTCGACCTCACCCACGTCAGCGCCGCCTGCATGGACTCCTGCATCACCTGCCCGATCTGGCCCGTCATGGTGAAGCTTCCCTTCCCCTTCATCGTGTTCGCCTCGATGAACAGGATGTCGCCGCCTGCGGGTGTCCACGCCAATCCCACTGCGACTCCGGGACGCTTGGTCCGCTCGGCAATTTCGCCTTCGCTGCGGATCTTGATCCCGCCCAGAAATTCCGTGACCACCTCGGGCGTGACCACCAGCTTGTCGGTCTTGCCTTCAGCGATGCGGCGCGCCTGCTTGCGGCAGATCGTCCCAATGGTCCGCTCCAGGTTTCGTACACCAGCTTCACGGGTATAGTGCCGGATCACGAAGCGCACGGCTTCTTCGGGAAATTCAATCTGTTCCTTGCTGACTCCGTTCTCATCCGTTTGTCGCGGAATGAGGTATTGGAACGCAATGTGAACCTTCTCTTCTTCCGTGTAGCCTTGCAGCTCGATGATCTCCATGCGGTCGCGCAACGGATCGGCAATGGGATCGAGCATGTTCGCGGTCGTGATGAACAATACCTTCGACAAGTCGAATGGCACGTCGAGGTAGTTGTCGCGGAATGTCGAGTTCTGCTCAGGATCGAGCGCTTCCAGCAGGGCGGAACCGGGATCACCGCGGAAGTCGCGTCCGACCTTATCGATTTCGTCCAGCATGAACACAGGATCCTTGGTTTCCGCGCGGCGAATGCCCTGGATGATCTGTCCCGGCAGTGCGCCAATATAAGTGCGCCGGTGGCCGCGGATTTCCGCTTCATCGTGCACGCCGCCTAATGACAGCCGCACGAACTTGCGTCCCAGTGCGCGCGCAATCGACTTGCCCAGCGACGTCTTCCCCACGCCTGGAGGTCCGACAAAGCAAAGGATGGGACCCTTCATTCCTGGTTTGAGCCGCCGCACCGACAGGTAATCGAGGATTCGGTCTTTGACTTTCTTCAAATCGTAGTGGTCCGCATCCAGGATTTCTTTGGCCTTCGGGATATCGACCTCGCCGCCCGAGGTCTTGTTCCACGGCAGCACCGCCAGCCACTCGATGTAATTGCGAGTGACGGAGTAATCCGCAGCCATCGGCGACATCCGGGCCAGCCGGCCTAATTCTTTCAAGGCCTCCTTCTTCACCTCGTCCGGCATGCCCGCTTCTTCGATCTTTTTCTTCAAATCCTCGGTGTCGCGCTGCCCTTCATCCTGCTCACCCAATTCCTTCTGGATGGCCTTCATCTGCTCGCGCAAATAGTATTCGCGCTGCGTCTGCTGCACCCGGTCCTGCACCTCGGACTGGATCTTGTTCCGCAATTGCTGAACTTCCAGTTCCTTGGCCAGGTGCTGATTGATTTTTTCCAGGCGGACCCGAACGTCCGTGGTTTCGAGCGTGTCCTGCTTATCGGGCGTAGATAAAGACGGTAAAGAAGACGCAATAAAATCGACCAGCCGGCCGGGCTCTTCAATATTCATGGCCACGGTCGAAAGTTCATCGGACAGGGTCGGCGACCCGGCAACAATTTGCTGGAACAGCGTCAGCACATTGCGCTGCAACGCCTCCACTTCCGAGCTCTTGGGCGGTATGGCTTCAGGTACGGACTCTACCCTCCCCCGCATGAAAGGCGTAAGTTGGCTGAACTCCACAAGACGAACCCGCTCCAGGCCTTCTGCGAAAACAAAAAGGCTCTGGTTGGGCATCTTCACGACCTTATGCACTACCGCCAGGGTCCCGACCGTATATAGGTCGGTCGGCTGAGGCGTATCGATGCGGGCCTCGCGCTGGGCGACGACCACAATCGTCTTGTCATCTCCCAGGGAATTAATCAATTGCACAGAACTTTCACGGCCCACGGTCAGCGGCAAGACCGCGTGAGGGAAAAGAACAGTGTCCCGGACCGGAAGAATCGGTAATGACCGCTCTTCGGCTGGTGGATCTGTGGTTTTGGGGGTGCGCTCAGGGCGCGACTGCTTTTCCATAACTCTCCTTGAGTGTGTTTCGCTCAAGTTTTGATGACGAATAAGCGGCGAAAGATGCAGATCCGGGACGAGAAAGCTCTCCAGGGCGTTGGATTTTAAACCTTTGTCCCCATTTTGACTATGAGAAACGCAAGGCCGGGTGTTCCCGGCCTTGGATGCGATGCTTTGGCCTCGACGGCGGGGCCCGTCGACCAGATGCAACTACGAGAAAAAGGCGATCGACGCGCAAAGGCTACAACCCACGGGCGCTACTTGCCGCGGCGCTGTTCACTATCGGCGCCCGCGTCAAGCAGTAGGTGACCGCTCCGCAAAACTTGGCGGCCCGGCCGCGTGGAGCGTTACTAGAACACGTGCTTGGCGGTGTCGCCCTTGAAAACCAGCTCGCTCAGCACATGCTGTTGAGCGTCGTTATGGCTGTAGGACTTCGCCGTAAGGTCCGCTTTGTGCGGCAGCGGCACGAGTGTGCACTTTACGCTGGCTTCCACCGGGTTCTTGACACCCATCTGGCGGAATACCATGACATGCTCTTCTCCCTTCATGGTGTGCTTCACCTGGTACTCTCCCTTGGGAAGCAGGGTGGTACCGACATAGATCGGTTCATCGAATGTTACGGTACGCGTGTCTGCAACTCCGTACTTGTTCTGTTCTGCCGCCAACAGAACCCCCAGAGTCAGAACACAGATGGCAACCAGAGCAACCGCCTTAACCGAGCGCATGATCTTCCTCCATATGAAGCCGATTGGATAGCGAGGCGCATATTCGCGCCACCTTCAGGCTAGCGCTCGGAAAGGCTGCTTTCCGTGTGTGCGCTCACATCCTGTTGTGATGCGCAACCACGGCCGACGACAGGCTTGGCGTCGCGGGCTCCCGCTGCCGGACCCCAGTGCTAGAATCAAGTGCTGTATTCACCCTGAAATTTACCGCTGTGCCCGGGGTTCTTCCCAAGTTCATGCTGACCGGTTCAGAAATCCGCCGCAAATTCCTCGACTACTTTGTCCAGCACGGGCACAAAGAGGTCCACTCGTCTTCCCTCGTGCCTGCGAATGATCCCACGCTGCTGTTCACCAACGCCGGCATGAACCAGTTCAAGGACGTCTTTCTCGGCCTCGAGAAGCGCGACTACTCACGCGCCACCACCTCGCAGAAGTGCGTGCGCGCCGGCGGCAAGCATAACGATCTCGAGAATGTCGGCTTCACCAATCGCCACCACACCTTTTTCGAAATGCTGGGAAACTTCTCCTTCGGCGACTATTTCAAGAAAGACGCCATCGACTTTGCCTGGGAACTGATCACGTCGAAGCAGTGGTTCGCTATTCCCGCTGACAAGCTGTTCGTAACCATCTTCAAAGGCGAAGGCGGCGTCCCTCGCGACGACGAGGCCTTCAACCTTTGGCTCGGTCGAGGTGTGCCCAGGGAGCGCATATACGAGTTCGGAGCCAAAGACAATTTTTGGCAAATGGGCGACACCGGCCCTTGCGGCCCCTGCAGTGAAATCCACTACGACACGGGCCCTATCGCCAGCGATCAGGGCCATGCGAATTGTGAATTCGGTTGCGATTGCGGCCGTTATGTCGAGATCTGGAACCTCGTGTTCATGCAGTTCGACCGGGATGTCGCAGGACGCCTGGACCCTCTGCCCAAGCCCTCCATCGACACTGGCGCCGGCCTCGAGCGGCTTGCCGCCGTGTTGCAAGGGAAGATATCCAACTACGATACCGATCTGTTTACGCCTCTGATACAGCGGGCGGCGGAACTGACCGGCTCATCCCTGAAGAACGAGTTGCAGAAAGAGGCGCACGCAAAATCTGCCGCTTCCCTGCGCGTCATTGCCGACCACTCGCGCGCATCGACTTTCCTTATCTCCGACGGAGTTCTTCCCTCAAACGAAGGCCGCGGCTACGTCTTGCGCAAGATCATCCGCCGAGCGATTACTCATGGCCGCCTGTTGAACCAGACAAAACCCTTCCTTTACGAAATGGTCTTCGCCGTCCGCGATCTCATGCAGGACGCCTACCCGGAACTGAAAGAGAGCGCGGATCGGGTTTCGAAAGCAATTCATGCCGAAGAAACGCGCTTCGCCCACACGCTCGATTTGGGGCTTAAGCGGCTCGAAGAGGACCTGCAGCCCCTCGTGGAAGCGGCTCGCAAAAATCCGACAGCTGCGCCGCTCTACTCGGGAGAAAAAGCTTTCAAGCTTTACGACACCTTCGGTATGCCGCTGGATTTCATGCAGGATGCCGCCCGCGATCAGGGCATCGTTTTCGATCAGGGCGGATTCGATAAGGCCCTCGAAGAGCAGCGCGAGCGCGCCAAGGCCTCCTGGAAAGGCGGCGTCAAGCAAACCGCCAACCCCGCCTACCGGGAATTGCCCTCAACTCTGTTCGTTGGCTACCAGCACATCAGCTTGCCGGGCTGCGAAGTGCTCGCCATGCTTAAAAACGGTTCTGGCGTCCAGGATCTTAAGCCCGATGAAGAAGGCGAGATCATCCTCGACCAGACGCCCTTCTACGCCGAGTCAGGCGGCCAGGTTGGCGATCGCGGCTGGCTCTACTCCGAAGATCACAACACTGTCGTCGCCGACGTCATCGGCTGCTACTACCCCATCCAGGGTGTTCGCGCGCACAAGGTCATTGCCAAGCAGCCGATTCGCGTCGGCGACAAGGTCGATGCCGTCGTAAACACCGGCATCCGCGACGCCACCATGCGCAATCACACCGCCACGCACCTGCTTCATGCCGGACTGCGCGAAGTCCTGGGGAAGCACGTAAAGCAGGCTGGCTCGCTGGTCGATCCCGGCCACCTGCGCTTCGACTTCTCGCATTTCACTGCTGTCGAAGACGAAGAACTGCAGGACATCGAAGACATCATCAACAAGGAAGTGCTGCGCAACCAGAAAGTCGACGTTATCGAGAACGTGCCCATTGATGTCGCGATCAACGAATATAAAGCTATGGCGCTATTCGGCGAGAAATATGGCGACAAGGTGCGCGTGATCAAGATCGGCGATTTCTCCACCGAACTTTGTGGCGGCACCCATACCGGCGCTACCGGCGAGATCGGACTGATCAAGATTCTCAAAGAAGGCAGCGTCTCTTCCGGCGTGCGACGCGTGGAGGCGGTTACCGGCGAAGGATCTCTCGAACACTTCCGCAAGGATCATCAGCTTGAAACTGTTGTCGCCTCGCTCGCTGCTCGTTCCGAAGCCGCCACTCCTGCCGAGGCTCTGAAATTCGAAATCGACCGCCGCGAGCAGGAAATCAAACGCTTGCAGCGCGAACTCGACCAGGCGCGCATGAAGTCCGCAACTTCATCCGTGGCCTCGGTAAGCGAGAAAGTGAAAGATGTTCGTGGCGTAAAGGTACTTGCTCACCGCGTGGACAATCTTGACCGAGCCCAGATGCGCACTCTGGTCGATCAATTGCGCGACAAGCTGCGCTCCGGCGTGGTCGTGCTGGGGTCTGCCTCCAATGGCAACGTTTCCTTGATTGCCGGCGTCACAAAAGACCTGACCAGCCGCGTGCAAGCCGGCAAGGTGGTCGGCGCGGTTGCACAGAAAGTAGGCGGCAAGGGCGGCGGCCGTCCCGACATGGCCGAAGCTGGAGGCAAAAATCCCGAAGCGCTGGACTCGGCGCTGGCCGAGGTGTATACCGTCGTGGAATCACTGCTTGGCAATCAGTGATTCGTCTTCCCTCGTGCTTCTTCGGCGTCATCATGGAACCAGATCGCGTCCGCTTTATCACGCATAAGGGCAAGCCGATTCTTCTGGTCGACGTGTCGCACTGTACTGCCGAGGAGGTGCAGAAGATCTCGCCCCTCGTCCCCGGCTACGTGACCGGCGAGCCCAAGCAATCCGTTCTGCTGCTGGCGGATTTTACCGGCTGCAAGATCGACCGCAACGCTGCCGAGCGCATGAAACAGGACATGGTTTTCGATCGCCCGCACCTTAAACGCGCGGCGTGGGTGGGAACGGAAGCCATTCCAAAGGTCCTCTTTGATAACATGAAAACCTTTTCACGCCGCGAGCCGGTAACTTTTGCCACCCGGGATGAGGCGCTGGACTGGCTCGTCCAGGACTGACCTTGCATGCGCCCCATGTACGATCATCTTCAGTTCATCACTCACCAGGGCAAGCGGATTTTGCTGATCGACTTCAGCCACTGTACCCAGCAGCAGATGCTCCTCATGCTGGAATATGTGCGTGTGACCATTGCTCAGCACGCGCGCGAGTCACTGCTGACTCTAGCCGACTTCACCGGCGCGGAAGTCGACCGCACCGTGGCAACCAAAATCAAAGAGGTGCTCACGCTGGATCGCCCCTTCGTCAAGAAGTCCGCATGGGTGGGCACAGAAAGTTTGCCCAAAGCCTATTACGACAATTTCAAAATCTTTTCCCGGCGCGATTTCCCCACCTTCGCCACTCGACAAGACGCCATGAACTGGCTGGTCGCATAGACTCCGCCTACGGCGATCCGCCCTTTCGCCATGCGAAAACAGCCGCCGGGTAACGCGCGGTCAGCTTCTCCACTTCAGAGTCATCGGCCCGCTCAATGGATGACGAAATTCTGTCCCGTTGCGCTTCATCTCCAGGTATGCATTCTTCAGCCCGAAATACCACTTCGCCGGGCGGTCGGCGTCGTCGATCAGCATCAGGTGCGGGTTGGATTTCAAGCCTTCGGATTGCTTCTCCATCGTCTGCCGGTCCTGCTCAACGAATTTCGCGAACACGAATTTCAGGAGCTCTGCCCCAAACGGTAACCACCGAAACATGTTCCAGGCCGCGACTACGTCAATGCGGCACTGGCTGCGCGTGATCGGAGTCACCGTGGTCAGGCTTGCAAACCAGTATTTCCCCGCGCGGATAGTTTCATATCTCAAGTTCGGCAAGACGAAATCGATCGTCGTGGTGATCGACTCGGCTTCCGCATATAGCCTTAGCAGCTTGTACGGTGCGCTGTTGGAACTGGGCGTGTGCGCGCTCATGCGAAAGCCGAAGGGAATTGGTTCGAAGTTCTTTTGCTTCTCGTGAATGCTGTGCCGCGTGCGCCACCACCACGCCTGGTGCACGAAAGGTCCGTGCGCTGGATCCATCAAGCCGATGATGCCGTGGTCCACGCTGCACGGCAGGTCGGCCGTCAGGTACGCCAGTTTGTATTGGTCCGAGAAGGTCGGCACGGCGGGTGCTGCGCACGATGGCTCGGCAGCTTTGGTGAATCCCGCGCCCGCCGGCCCCGGGTCCGGCACGTACACCCAGACGAGGCCATCGCGTTCTTCACATTGATAGCTCCCGGCGTAAATGCGGTCCACTTTGAGTTTCTGATCCGATGTCAGCGACGGTATTAGCCGGCATTGCCCGCTATGCGCGTCGAATTTCCAGCCGTGATAACTGCACTCAACCTGCTCACCGTCAAACCATCCGCATGAAAGTGGCATGCCCCGGTGCGGGCACGCATCGTGCAGGGCGAACGCCCGCCCGCTCTTATCGCGGCCAATTACCAGGGGATTTTCCAGTAGCGTCGTTTTCTGCAATTCGCCGCGCTTCAGCTTGTCGCCGGGTATCGCCCGGTACCAGAACCCAAACAGCATGAGTGAGTCTGGCGTCTGGCGCTGGGGAGCTTCGAGTTCCATTGTTGAATACAGGAGGGTACTACAAGCGCGCACGCCAGGTCTCAACCGCCCAATTCTATGGACCGTCCGAACTGTGACGCCGGACCTGGATCTCTTTTTGGCTCTCGAGCAGAACGTCAGGCCCGGTGCCACCCGTGAGCTGCCGGCCGGCAACTATCCTGTTTTCAGTTGGTTACTTTTGTTACTCCGGTGGTTCTATAGACCTTCGGAGAGATTGCTCCCCTTTGCTGCCCATCCTATAATCGATCCACTCTGGTTTCACGATTCTCCGTCAGGTTCCGGGTAGGCAGCCGTGGAAGTTCCGTGTCTTCCCCGGCGGTCTGAAAACCCGGATATGCGAAAACGCCTGCAACTCGCCCTGATGGCTAGTCCCTTAATCGCGACCTCTTTTCTTCTCACGCCCTCTGTTTGCGCGGAGGCCGATGCCGGCGCCTCGATTACCAGCACCACCGACGATAGCGGCCACAAGGTTTACGTGAACGACGTAGTGCCCCAGGCCCGCAAGCAACCTGAGGTGACTCCCGCCCCGCGCCGTTCCGCCTTGGAGTACTGGAGCACCAAGGAGCGTCGCTGGAAATCCGTGCCTCCGGCCAATGGCGCGACCATGCGCGCTGCGCGCTCCGCGGCCGCTGAAGTCAATCAGTATCTAGGCGAGTCGAACCCGAGTGGCTTTGAGAGTTTTGCCCCGTTTCGCGGCCCGAGCTTTTCTTCCGAGCAGATAGACTCCGCCATCGAGCAAGCCGCGACCAAGCACAACGTAGATCCCAACCTGGTTCGGTCTGTTATCAAGGTCGAATCGAACTTCAATCCCAATGCCGTATCCCGCAAGGGAGCGATGGGACTGATGCAGTTGATGCCCTCCACTGCGCGCCAGCTCAAAGTCAACAATCCCTTTGATCCCGAACAGAACGTTGACGCCGGTGTTCGCCACCTGAAAAAGCTTCTGGAGAATTACGGTGGAGACGTGAAATTGACCCTTGCCGCGTATAACGCCGGGGCAGGCGCCGTGGCCCGCAGCTCGGGCATTCCCCGCTATTCCGAGACCCAGAATTACGTGCGCCGAATCACCAATCTGTACTATGGCGGCGGGGATGGCGCTCTGCACCTGTTTGCGCCACGCCACGATCCTATTCGGATTGAACGAGATGCACATGGCGTGCTTTACATCAGCAACACCGATTGAGAGAACCGCATCTCTCAATTAAGAAGTGAACTCAGGTTGTCAGCAAGCGATTACGGGCAGAAACAAATTGACAAAGTGCGAGAGTAGGTGTCGTACGCTCTACCGATGCGCGCTTCTGTGCTCGCTCATTAGTGCTGCCTGCTTTGCCCAGGCTCGCGTCGCTCACAGCGATGCTTGGGCGCGCGAAAGATTCGCCCGGGCGGAGCAGTTGCAGGAAGCCTTGAACGGCCGTCCCGCCTCCGAGCGCACTCGCAAGGATTATCAGCGAGTTCTCGATGCTTACCGCCTGGTGTACTTCGGCGCGCCCGTCTCCACCAAGGCTGATCCCAGCGTTGTAAGCTGCGCCGAACTGCTCGTCGAAATGGGTCGTCAGTTCGAAGACGACAAAATCCTCCACTCCGCCATCGAGCAATACCAGTTCTTGCGGCGCGAATATCCCGGCAGCCGATACCGTTTCGACGCCTTGTTCACCATCGGGGAAATTTACAAGGATGATCTCGACGATCCCGATCAGGCCCGCGCCAGCTTCGAAGAATTCCTGCGCCGGTATCCTCGCCATCACCTTGCCGACGACGCTCGCGACGCGCTGAATGAAATCTCGGAGCAAGCTTCCCGAAAAGAGGCCGAGGCGCGCCAGGCGAAGTCAAAGAAGCCAGCAGACACTGACGATCAGGCCGATAACACTCGGCCGGAACGCAAACGCGGCCGCCTGCCGCGCGTGACGAGCATCCGCCATTGGTCCACTCCCGATTACACACGGGTAGCCATTGACCTCGAACAGGAAGTGAAGTTCGACTCGCAGCGCATCGATCATCCTGACCGGATTTTCTTCGACTTGCGCGATACAAAACTCGCCTCCACCCTGGTCGGCAAAACCTTCGATGTGGATGACGATTTTCTCAAGAAAATCCGCGTGGCCCAGTTCCAGCCCGGTCGCACCCGCGTTGTCCTGGAGGTTGACAATCTCTCCAACTACGACGCCTTCTTGTTGCCCAACCCATATCGGCTCATCATCGATATTCACGGCAAAAAGACGGATACCCTAGTGGCGAAGGCCGAGCCCTCGCCAGTTTCTTCGAACGGTGAAGGTCTGCGCGAAGAAGACATTCCCCCCCTCGCATCAAAAGACGCCCAGGCCAGAGACGCCCAGGCTAGCGATCGCCGCCCCAAGGCCTCTTCCAGCGCCATCGTGCCGGTCGCTTCTGCAGACAGCAAAAGTGCGCCAGCGACAATCAACAGCACGAGCGTCGTGCTCACTCCGGCAGGGCCGAAACTGATCCCTAAAAAGATCGTCGAAGCGGATGATGATGACGACAGCTCCGTGCCCGACGTAACCTCAGCCCAGGTTACGAAAAACGCTCGGCCGTCCTCACATAAGCAATCTGACGAAACAGAACCGCCGCTTACGCTCCCCTCGTCGCTCCAGAGCGACAAGGCAATTTCTTCTTCAACTAAGCGTCGCAGCGCCGATGGCAACAACGATGAGGTAGCCACGCTCGCCCCCCGGGCTGCCACGGAAGCCGCTCAACCCGCAGCCAAACCCGAGATCACTGCGCAGCGCACTACGACGGACGCTACCGCAATTGACGAGCTGACTCCTTCAGATCGCCGCAAGTCGCGCTCTAAGTCGCGAGCCAATTCCAAAACCGGGAAGCTCGCCACTACCGGCAACGACCAGCCCGAAATCGATGCGCGGGAAGCCCGGCCGACCGCCAGCGGCGACCGTTCCCTGATCCGCGCGCTTGGTCTTAAGATCGGCCGCATTGTCATCGATCCCGGCCACGGCGGTCATGACACCGGAACCATCGGCCCTGATGGTTTGCAGGAAAAGGACCTGGTTCTGGAGGTTGGTCGCCGCCTCGGCAAACTGCTGGAGAGCCGGCTCGGTGCGGACGTGATCTACACCCGTCAGGACGATACCTTCATTCCGCTCGAGACTCGCACCGCCATCGCCAATCGCGAAGAGGCCGACCTGTTCGTGTCCATTCATGCCAATTCCAGCGATGATCCCAACGCTCGCGGCGTGGAAACCTATTATTTAAATTTCACCTCTTCTCGTGACGCGCTGGAAGTCGCAGCCCGCGAGAATGCCGTGTCGGAAAACTCCATCCACGAACTTCAGGGCCTCGTAAAGAAAATCGCACTCAAAGAGAAAATTGAGGAGTCGCGTGAGTTTGCTACCGACGTGCAGCAATCATTGCACAGCGGATTAGCGGGAAAGAATTCCGCGATCCGCGACCGCGGTGTGAAGAAAGCGCCGTTTATCGTTTTAATTGGCGCGAATATGCCCTCCATTCTGGCGGAGATCTCTTTTGTCAGTAATCCTACGGATGAGCACAAGCTTGAAACCGCCGAGTACCGCCAGCGCATTGCTGAATCTCTCTATCGCGGCATCGCCCGCTACGTGAATGGCCTTAGCGGCGTCAAGGTTGCCAGCAAAGTTGCCCGGGCAAAAGCCACGACCGAGTATCCCGTCCCGAATACCGACTAGCAATACGCTCTCGTCACTCTCACCATGCTCTGCCTCCACCTCCCGTGTCCCCACTTTGCTCAACTCGCTCATCCGGGGCTAAGCTAAAACCAGGAGGACGGCATGAGTACGACCTTTCCCGCGGCCGCTAGTCAACTCGAAAAAGCACAAACCTTTCGCGCCCTGCACGAACGCAAGGTAACCTTCATCATTCCTAATCCCTGGGATCCCGGCAGCGCGCGCCTGCTGGCCCATTTGGGCTTCGAGGCGCTGGCCACCACCAGCATGGGTTACGCCTTCACTCTCGGAAGGCGCGATAATTCGCTCACGCGCGAGCAGACTCTCGCCAATGCCGCGGCGATCGCTTCCAGTACCAATCTTCCCGTCAGTGCGGACCTCGAAAACGGTTTTGGCAATGCGCCCGCCGCCGTGGCCGAGACTATCCGCCTTGCGGCTGCCGCCGGGGTCGTTGGCGGCTCCATCGAAGACGCAACAGGAAGGCAGGATTCCCCGATCTACGAATTGGGCCACGCCGTCGAGCGCGTGCGCGCCGCTGTGGAAAGCGCCCGCGCTCTGCCATTTCCCTTTACGCTCACCGCCCGCGCCGAAAATTACCTGCACGGCCGCCCCGACTTGCAGGACACCATTCGCCGCCTTCAAGCATTTCAGGAAGCCGGCGCCGACGTCCTCTATGCTCCCGGTCTCGCTTCGAAGGACGACATTGCTGCCGTGGTGCGTTCCGTCGATCGTCCGGTTAACGTGCTCATGGGCCTGAAAGGCGTTCTTTTGAGCGTTGCCGAGCTCTCCGCCCTTGGCGTGAAGCGGATCAGTGTCGGCAGTGCTTTGTACCGCAGCGCCCTCGGAGCGTTTCTTCGCGCGGCGCAGGAGATGCGGGATCGCGGCACCTTCACTTTTGCCGCCGAGGCCGCTAACCCTAAAGAGGTCAGCGCCATCTTCACTCCGCTGTAAGCGGCGAACGAAGCTGAGCCGCCCCACTCGTCACGTGGGGCACGGAACACTCACACCCACGGGCCGGCGTCTGGTGGAAACTTTCCCGGCCGCTCTGTACTCTAATGAGTGAGTGCGCAAATGGGGCTTTTTTGCCTCGCAACCTCGTCTTTTGCTCATGCACAGTGCCCCACGTAGTCACATGAATTCATCGAGCGCGATGGCGTCGGCGTATCGCCGCGCCAGATTCCCCGGCGCTCTGCGCGGTTTGCTCTGCCTGCTGATGACTCCGCTCTTCGCCTGCATTCTTGCCTTCGCCGCCGACCGTCCTTCCACTTCGTCTGGGCCGCGTACCCCCAGCGAGTCCTCCGCGTCACTTTTGCCCAAATCGTTCGCGGGGTGGCGCATGCAAGGCTCGCCGAAGCTCAGCAAGGATCCGGCCGTCGCCGACCAAGTGAACGCCGGAGTTCTGAACGAGTATGGCTTCACCGATTTCGCTGGCGGAACTTACACCCGTGATGATGGCCGCAAGCTTACGATCCGGGCGGCGCGCTTCAGCGACGCGAGCGGGGCTTATGGAGCTTTCACTTTTTATAAAAGCCCCGAAATGCTCAACGAGAAGATTGGTGATCAGGCCTCGTCGCTGAACAATCGCGTGCTGTTCTATCGGGGAAACGTCTTGGTAGACGCGCTCTTCGAGAAGCTGAGCGCAATGTCTGCCGCCGAACTTCGTGAACTGGCGGCAAGCTTCGTTCAACCCGCGCAATCCGCGGGCAAGCTGCCGGGCCTCCCTGCTTACCTTCCCAAGGAGGGCTACATAAGAAACACGGCGCGCTACGTGGTAGGGCCTATCGCTCTGGACAAGATAGGAGCTCCAGTCTCCTCCCAACTGGTCGACTTCGCTTCCGGCGCTGAAGTGGTGCTCGGCAATTACACAACTTCGGGTGGTGAAGCCACGCTCATGCTTATCAACTACCCGACGCCGCAACTTGCCGCACAGCATCTGCGCGCCCTCGACAATGCTCATCCTCAGAACGCCGCCCAGCAGCCCGGATCTCCAACCCTGGTGGACGCGGGTCCCTTCTTCGACAAACGCACCGGGCCCATCATTGCCGTCGTCACCGGGCCTCTTTCACAGAGCGAAGCCAAGTCGTTGCTGGCATCCGTCAACTACGATGCGGACGTCACCTGGAACCAGAACACATCCTTCAGCAAGAAAGACAATCTTGCGAACCTGCTCGTTAACATCATCATTCTCTGTTTCATCCTGATTGGCTTCGCACTGGTCGCGGGTGTCGCTTTCGGCGGCGTCCGAATACTCGCAAAACGGATTTTTCCCGACCGCCTCTTCGACCGTCCCGAGCAGGTAGAATTCATCTCCCTGCACCTGACCGACCAGGCTGAAAAACCTTCCCTCCGCACGTAACTGGCTGAGTCTATGCAGCTTAGGTCGAAGTTTGCCAGCGATTGTCACAAAACGAGGCATTTGCAACCTTTGTTGATTCTTTTTCTAAGTGCATGAAAATGCTGGTATTTATTCTCCAAAATTTGCTTGACACCCCGCTTTTGCGGCTCATAAGATTTCGCCAGAAAGTTTTGACGGAATTTGCCTCCGTTGGAACTATTCTCCCTTGAAAGAAAAGGCCAGCCTATTGCCGGGCTGGTCTTTTCGTTTAAGGCTCAAGTTTCGGTTTCACATCGCATCGCTACCAGCGAGCATTCCCTGAAACGAATGAAGCTGTCGATGCGATTACTTGCGCGACCTCACGTCCGCAACAGGTCGAAAGCGTAATGCCGACCATGTGTCATCGATTGCGATCTGCGACACCGGACGCCATCCCGTACCCTCCATCGCCGTCCACACTTCTTCGCGGCTCAAATCGCTCTCCATACCAGATGTCTTCTTTGGATATGTGATCCACACCAGTGCCCCTGGTCGCGCGCTCTTCAGCAGCTTCGACCTCGCCTTCACGATCTCAGATTTCTTGGTCGCAAAGAATTGGACGAAGTCATGGTTCGCGCCCGGTGCCTCTGAGATGGAGACGTCTTCGGGCAGCGTGCCCAGTAACTTCACGTAGTTCGAAGGAGGGTGCAGAATCGCTGCTTTCATCTTTGGTTTTAGGCCAAGCTTCTTTGCCATTGCACTGACTGCCATCTTCTTCCATCCTCCTCGCACTCATCCGACCCGATCGTCAGCCCTGGCATGATCGCCCGCAGGGACGAACATTGGCAACAAGGAATGTTGAGGATAAGCACTTTGATTCTCTTCTCGGTTGGGTCTCATTCAACGCCGGAATCAGTTCGAGTCCATGACGTTTCGCTTTGTTAAGAGGCAGATTACGTTAAGAGCGGGATTACGTTTGGGCGGGGTTACCTGAAGAGAAGGATTCACCTTTGAGAGCAGGGTTACCTTCCAGAGCAGGGATTTTCAAGAGCAGAAATCATCTTCAGGAACAGGAATGGCGTTTGAAAGGTCAGCAAGGCAGCCCTTGTCCTCCGTTGCGTAGGGAAAAGCGCTCTCATGCAAACGCGCTCTCATGGAAGATCCAGATGCAAAGCGTTCGGATCCGAGGCGCTCTGCTAAACTAATCTCGTCTCCCCGAGGCCGACGTAGCTCAGTTGGTAGAGCAGCCGATTCGTAATCGGCAGGTCAGCGGTTCAAGTCCGCTCGTCGGCTCCAGCCTCTTTACACCCGTCCAATTTTGATTTGCTTTCCGCCTGCGCGAATGCGCCTAGATCACCGCCGTATACCGCTGCTCGCACGACAGTTTTCGCAGATCATCAGCCGGGCAATGCGTATCGGGCGGAGGATCGTTCAAAGTCGTTCCGGATTGCAAGCTGCTCCCGCGCGGCACAGGGCCCAGGATCGCAGGGACTGCGTCCGGCGACAGCCCCGCACCCAGCAGCAGGATCATCGCCGCGAGCACCATCTCTGCGTACATCAGCAACACCCGGTGAGTACGAAAAACGATCATCTCTACATTCTCTGCGGCGACGCCGCTTTTACATCAGATGTCCCAATTCACCGGAAAGTAGGCTCCCCGCCCAACACAATGCACTATCGAGTCCCTACTTTGACCCGCAACCCGCACTCCTCGTTACAACCGTACACTGCCCTTCGGCTGCCCGCTTTTGTCAAAAATCGGCTGGTTATACATCCTTTGTTGCGGTACCCTGAATCCATCCTTGAACAAGCCTGCCAGGCCTAAGGGATTAACTCAAGCGCCCTGCGCGCGGAGGGTAGTGTGCGTTCTCGTGTAACCCTGCTTTTATCTGCTTCTGTCATTCTTCTATTTGCCGCAAGTTCTTTGTTGTCCCAGGGTAGTAATCGCAGCCGCATAGCCGGAGTGATTGCCGAAGGTGATATCGCGGCGTTGCCGGGGAGCGCCCACCCGCTCGCCCGTCCGGAATTTGACCGTGGCCGCCTCGATCCCGGCATGAAGCTGCAGGGCGTTTCCATTTTTTTCAAGCCGACAGCCGCGCAGCAGAGCGCTCTGGAAAAACTCTTGCGCGACCAGCAGGACCCCTCCTCGCCCCAATACCATCACTGGCTCTCGCCCGAGGAGTATGCGGACCGCTTCGGGCTGAGCCATGGCGATATCGACAAAGTAAGCGCATGGCTCCAGGGACAGGGCTTTACCGTAACCGAGGTCGCTCGTGGCCGCAATCATCTGCGCTTCACCGGCACCGTGCAGCAGATTGAAGTTGCTTTTCGCACTGAACTTCATCGTTACGAGATGAATGGCGAGATGCACTTCGCCAATAGCACCGATTTATCTGTACCCAAAGCATTGGTAAACGTAGTCTCGGGATTTCACAATCTCGACGATTTCCGCCCGAAACCCCGAGCTCGCGTACGGCGGCTTTCCTCCTCACCGGTTGCTTCGCACTTCACCTCCAGTGTTTCCGGCAATCACTTTGTCGCGCCTGACGATTTCGCCACCATTTATGACCTGCACTCCCTCTATGCCGCCGGATTTGACGGCTCGGGTCAGACCATCGCCGTCACCGGCCAGACCGCCATCGATCTCAGCGATGTCGATGCTTTTCGCAGCGCTTCGGGATTGTCCGCCTTGGAACCGCAACTCCTGCTCGTCCCCGGCACCGGCAATCCAGCCGTATTCAGCAGCGATTTGGCAGAGGCCGATCTCGATGTCGAGTGGTCCGGCGCCGTCGCCAAGAACGCCGCGATCATTTATGTCTACGTGGGCGACGACCAGAACTTCGGCGTGTTCGATTCGCTCAGTTATGCCGTCGATAACAACATCGCCCCCGTCATCAGCATCAGCTACGGAAACTGCGAAGCTAACCTCGGAACATTTCTTGACTCGCTCAATGCCACCGCCCAGCAGGCCAACCTTCAGGGTCAGACCATCACTGCGGCTTCCGGCGACACCGGCGCGGCCGATTGCGACTTCGGGGTTGCTTCTGCCACCCAGGGTTTGGCGGTGGACGCTCCCGCCAGCATGCCGAATGTAATCGCCATAGGCGGATCGGAGTTCACCGGCGATCCCGCAACGACCGTTCCGCCTGTCGACACTACCTACTGGTTCGCCGGCAATAACGGCAGTAACGGCTCGGCGAAAAGCTATATCCCGGAGACTACCTGGAATGACGATACTGCCATTTGTTTGGTACAGAGTTCGAACAATCCGAATCCCAGTTTTTGCGCGACCGGCGGCGGCGCCAGCACTTACCCATTAGGCCATCCCGTCAAGCCCTCCTGGCAAACCGGTACCGGTGTTCCTAACGATGGCAAGCGCGATCTCCCCGACGTCTCTCTGAACGCTTCGCCCAATCACGACGGCTATCTGTTCTGCACCAGCGGAAGTTGTGTCAGTGGTTATCGGGACGCCAGTGGTGGTCTGGCTGTGGTGGGCGGCACCTCGGCTGGAGCTCCAACCTTTGCGGGCATTTTCGCTATCCTGAACCAAGCCACCAGGCTGAACGGTCAAGGCGACGCTCACCTCGTCCTCTATCCTCTGGCGCAAACTCACCCCACGGCTTTCCACGACATCACTTCCGGCAACAATATCGTGCCCTGCACCCAGGGCAGCACGGGTTGTCCGACGAAAGCGCCCTTCCAGATCGGCTTCAGTGCTACTAAGGGTTATGACCAGGTGACCGGTCTCGGCACAATCGATGGCAATGTGCTGGTTTCCTCGTGGCCGGGCTATGTCTCGACTCCTCGCACCGCTACCACGATGACACTGACATCTGCTCCGGCAGGCTCCAATCTCACTTTTACCGCCGCGCTGAATCCCGCAACCGGGCCCACTGGAAACGTTGAGTTTCTGGTCGACGGCGTTTCCGCTGCGACTCCCGCGATTGCCAACGGAGTCGCTACTTTCACCAGCACCACTGCCGGCACGGGATCACATTCCGTGGTTGCTCTTTATGCCGGCGACTCCACCTTTGCGCCTTCGACCTCCAACGGGATCTCGATTGGCTACAAGTTCAGTGCTCCAAGTCCATCATCGGTTACGGTTGCCATCGGTAAAACCGTCACTTCCACCATTACCGCCGTCGGCAGCGGCGGATTCGGGGGTGCCGTGAGCCTGGCCTGCACTCCTCCCGGTTCCGTCGAAATTACCTGTGCCATGAGTCCGGCCTCAGTAAACCTCAGCAGCACAACCGCCAGCGCCACCTCGACTCTCACTGTCAGCACCACAGCTCCCCATGCCATCTCCGGCGCCGGCGCACGTCTTAGCCCGCACACCGCGTTCGGCTGGCTTGCGCTGAGCGGAACTCTCCTCGCTGGAGGCTTCTTCTTCGCGGCTCCGGGCAAGCGTCGTCGCAGCCTTATCGGAATTGCGTTGTTGATCTTCGTTGCTGTCGCGATGGGCGTCAGTTGCGGCGGCGGCAGTTCCAGTTCCAGTTCGCATACTGATCCCGGCACGCCCGCGGGCAGCTATGCCGTGACCGTAACCGGAACAAACGGCAGCAACACCCAGACAGCTACGGTGACCGTCACCGTCCAGTAGTGCCCGATTCCTTAGGGCCGCCCGCTTGATCGGACGCGGGGCATCTCTTTCCCAGGGGTCACGGCGTACGCTAGCAGCCAGCCGCCGGATCAAGCCGCACATACTGCCCCTCGGCACCTCTCCAAAGTGCCCCAATCCGATTGAAAACACTCAAACTCTGCAACCTACACCTACCCAATCTCATCAAAACATTGACAGCAATGCACTCAAGTCCTATCATAACGACGTTGATAGGCCCGAGTAGATGGATTAACAGCCTTACTATTCAAGGCATTAGAAGCATCGATTGGTTTTTGAGGAGGAAAGGGTCTTATGAGCAAAGTAATTGGAATTGACCTCGGCACCACTAACTCGTGCGTCGCGGTGATGGAGGGGGGAGAGCCCAAGGTCATTCCTAACGAGGAAGGCGGGCGGACCACCCCCTCGGTCGTGGGCTTTACCAAGACCGGTGAGCGGTTGGTCGGACAGGTCGCCAAACGGCAGGCGATCACTAATCCCGAGAATACGATCTATTCCATCAAGCGCTTTATGGGGCGGCGCTATGACGAAGTCAATGAAGAAATGAAGATGGTGCCCTACAAAGTGGTCAGGCAAGGCGATCACGTCGCGGTCGTGGCGCAGGGCAAGGAATACACCCCGCCCGAAGTTTCCGCGATGATCCTGCAGAAACTCAAGAAGGCGGCGGAAGACTATCTCGGCGAAAAGATCAGCGAAGCGGTGATCACCGTTCCTGCATATTTTAACGACGCTCAACGCCAGGCCACCAAGGACGCGGGCCGGATCGCCGGGCTCGACGTAAAGCGCATCATCAACGAGCCGACAGCGGCTGCGCTGGCCTATGGTCTTGACAAAAAGAAAGATGAAACCATCGCTGTTTACGATTTCGGCGGCGGCACCTTCGACATCTCGATACTCGAAGTCGGGGAAGGCGTCATTGAAGTCAAAGCTACCAATGGCGATACCCACCTGGGCGGTGACAACATCGACCAGCGCATCGTCGATTGGCTGATTGAAGAATTCAAGAAAGACGAAGGTCTCGACTTGCGTGGCAAGGGCAACGAGATGGCGCTGCAGCGTCTGCGTGACGCGGCGGAGCGCGCCAAGATCGAGCTCTCCACCACCATGGAAACCGAGATCAATCTGCCTTTCATCACCGCCGATGCCAGCGGTCCCAAGCACCTGGTCAAGCGGCTGACTCGCGCCAAGCTGGAGAGCATGGTGGAAGACATCATCCAGCGCTCCGTGGGTCCCTGCAAACAGTGCATGAAGGATGCGGGCGTGGATACCAGCAAGATCAACGAAGTCGTGCTGGTCGGCGGACAGACGCGTATGCCTCGCATTCAGCAGCTGGTGAAGGAGCTGTTCGGACGCGAAGGCCACAAGGGCGTTAACCCGGACGAAGTCGTGGCGGTCGGTGCAGCCATTCAGGGGGGCGTGCTCAAGGGCGAGGTCAAAGACCTTCTCCTGCTGGATGTCACTCCCCTCACGCTCTCGATCGAGACGCTGGGCGGTGTGGCAACCCCGATGATCCCGCGCAACACCACGATTCCCACGCGGAAGACGGAAACGTTCTCAACCGCTGCGGACAGTCAAACCTCGGTCGAAGTGCACGTATTGCAGGGCGAGCGGCCCATGGCCGCGCAGAACCGCACGCTTGGCAAGTTCCACCTGACCGGCATTCCGCCGGCTCCGCGTGGCGTGCCGCAAATCGAAGTGACGTTTGATATCGACGCCAATGGCATCCTGAACGTGACCGCGAAAGACATGGCCACTCAGAAGGACCAGAAGATTACGATCACGTCGTCTTCGGGCCTGTCGAAAGAGGAAGTCGATCGCATGGCGAAGGAAGCCGACGCTCACTCCGCCGAGGACAAGCAGAAGCGCGAGGAGATCGAGTCGCGCAACCAGCTCGACTCCATGGTCTACAGCGTGGAGAAAATGCTGCGCGAGCACGGGGACAAGATCTCCGGCAGCGAGCGTGGCGACGTTGAAAACGCCGTGGCCGACGCCAAAAAGGCGCTCGAAACCGGCACCAAGCAGGCTATGGACTCCGCGCGTGAGCGCCTGACGCAGGCCTCGCACAAGCTGGCTGAACAGATGTACAAGGCCGCTCAGCCGCAGGGCGAAGCCAGTCCGGGTGCGGGTCCCAGCGCCGGCGCGGCGCCCGCTAGTGATGGTCAGGCAAAGAAAGACGAAGGCGTCATCGATGCCGAGTACGTCGACGTCGAAGACAAGAAGTGATCGCACTTAGCGGGCGTTTACACCCGCTGCGATCTTGTCGAGCGCAGCTCGGCAGAACATGCGGCCACGGATCGGCACGGATTAAAACGGTTCAATCCGAAGTCCGGGCAAGGTCCGTGGCTCAGTTTTTGGTTTAGACCCAGGGAGAATTACTGAATTGAGATTTGAAATCAAAGGTAAGGAATATTTTTTGGCATTCGTGGAGGACGAGCGCCGCTGGTTCGTATTCTCGGCGACCCCGCAGGGATTGCACCGCATCCCTGTGTACGTGGACGGCCCCGAGTCCCAGCCCAAGCTGCGACCCGGACAACACGATGTTTCTAACTGAAGTGACACAAAACGAAATTTTCCTTTGACTACTACTGCCATACTGAGCGCAGCCATCCATTCGCTTGCGGGTGGACAGGCTTCGCTCAGGAGTAACACAAAGTGCAGCGCAGGATTAAACCTGTGAAGGCCAATAGCTAGTATGGCGACTACCACCAAAAAAGATTATTACGAGGCCCTCGGCGTCAAAAAGAATGCCACCGAGGAGGAGATCCGCAAAGCTTTCCGCAAGCTCGCGCGGAAGTACCACCCTGACGTCAATCCGGGCGATAAGTCCGCCGAAGAAAAGTTTAAAACGATCTCTGAGGCGAACGATGTCCTCAGCGATCCCAAGAAACGCAAGATCTACGATCAGCTCGGCTTCTACTCTGACAACATCGATCCCGCGGCCGCCGAAGCCTATGCTCGCGGCGGTGCGACCGGCGCCGGTGGGTTCGGAGGTTTTCCTGGAGGCGCTCCCCAGGGTGGCGCGCAAGGCGTCCCGTTCGATTTCGGTGGTTTCGATTTTTCCGACCTGTTCGAAGGCGGAGGTGCGACGCGAGGCCGCAGGTCCAGCGCGGGTAGCGGCAGCTTCCGCGACATCTTCGGCAGCATGTTCAGCGGCGGGCGTGCCCCCGCGGCGGAGGACGGTCCCGAACCTGGCTCCGATCTCGAATACCAGGTCAATGTACCTTTCTGGACTGCCGTGCGCGGCGGCGTTATGCGCCTCAACATCACCCGTCGCGACACCTGCACCCATTGCTCCGGACAGGGCTATCTGGAACAGCCAGGGGTCTGCCCGCAATGTAAAGGAAAGGGCACCATTGAGCAGACCGGCGGCCGCATGAAATTCAACGTGCCCTGCCCGCGCTGTCACGGTACGGGCAAGAACATCTCCACCTGCCCGACATGTCACGGCGAAGGCACAGTCGAACGCACTGAGCCTCTCGAAGTTCGCATCAAGGCAGGGACGCGCGATGGACAGCGCATCCGCGTTCCAGGCAAAGGTAATGCCGGCCACCGTGGCGGCGCTCCCGGAGATTTGTACGTGATCATTCGCACCGGTGATCACCCCCTTTTCCATCGCGAGGGAGATGACATCCATCTCACTGTCCCCGTGAGCGTCAGCGAGGCCACGCTCGGCGCCAAGATCGAGGTCCCGACCATCGATGGACGCGCCTTGCTGAAAATTCCCCCCGGCACGCAGTCTGGGCAAAAGCTTCGCCTTCGCGAAAAAGGCGTGCCTTCGGCTACCCGCGACGGCATGCGGGGCGATGAGATCGTCGAAATCAAGGTCAGCGTGCCTACTCCGCGTGACGAGCGCACCAAGGAGCTGCTTCGCGAGCTCGCCAAGCTGAACCCGGATGATCCTCGCGCCGACCTCTGGGCCAAAGTCTAGGGAGCTGAGCGGCCATTCCGGAAACCCGAGGCTTGGCACATCCCACGGCAGAACCATCCCCCCTTTTCGGGGATATTTGACTAAGTCAATATTTTGTTTGACAATTGCCGTATGTCGGCGCGTGCCTCTCTTTCCCCGCCATCGCCTGTTCCCGTCGACGCAGTCCGCCGCTTTAATCGCTTCTACACCCGCCAGATCGGAATCTTGAACGAGGGCGTCTATCGCAGCCCCTTTTCTCTGACCGAAGTCCGCGTTCTCTACGAGCTTGCCCATCGCCAGCAAACCAGCGCCACTGAGCTATGCCGCGATCTCGCGCTCGATCCCGGCTATCTCAGCCGCATGCTGCGCGCCTTTGCGAAGCGCGGCTACGTCCAGAAGAAGCCTTCGCCCGACGATGCCCGCCAGTCTCTCCTGTCGCTCACTACCGCTGGACGCAAGGTCTTCGCCCCTCTCGATCGGCGCTCCGCTGAAGACGTTGCCGGCATACTCAGCGCTCTCTCTACACACGATCAGTCGCGCCTGGTACACGCCATGGAGAGCATTCAGGCCGTGCTTGAGCCAGCGCCGCCCAGCTCGGAGCCGTACCTGCTTCGCTCCCATCAGCCTGGTGACATGGGTTGGGTCACCTACCGGCACGGCGTCCTCTACTCGCAGGAATACGGCTACGACGAGCGGTTTGAGGCTCTGGTCGCCGGCATCGTCTCCCAGTTCATCCAGAATTTCGACCCCCGGCAAGAACGCTGTTGGATTGCTGAACGAAATGGCGAAATCGTCGGCTCAGTTTTTCTTTGCCGAAAATCGCAAAGCATGGCAAAGCTGCGCTTGCTGCTGGTGGAACCCTCCGCCCGCCGTCTTGGCATTGGCAAGCGGCTAGTCTCGGAGTGCATACGCTTCGCCCGGCAGTGCGGGTACAAGAAGATGATGCTGTGGACGCAAAGTGAACTTAAGGCCGCCCGCGGCATCTACCGGCAAGCTGGTTTCAAGCTCGTCAAACAGGAATCTCACCAGAGCTGGAGCCGCACCGACCTTATCTCCGAGAGTTGGGAACTTAAACTCTGAACCGACGAACGCTTTTCCCACCCGGCTCTGGCGCATGCGCCGGGTCAGAGATCCCGCGCGAGTCGTGCGCGTTACTCTGGTCAGTCTCGAAAATCATTTTTTGACACTTTTTCTCCACACTTCTCGTGTGATTTGCCGTATTCTTCGCTTGCGAACTAACTTCGCCGAAATGCCCGGAAATCGCGGTCAAACCGGGAGCCCCGACAACAAGGGAGACGGGGTGGTGAGAGTGAGTCGCCCACGGAGGCAGCCATCGAAATTGGCAACCGCTAGCGCATCCATCCAGAAGCACCAGCAGTCTCTCGCAGTCGTTCCCCGAAAAAAATTCGTTCGTCTGACCTTGTGGCCCTTGGTCGCGGCTACCTTCTTTATGGTTTCCGGGGGGACCTACGGCACTGAAGACATCGTGCACGGCGCCGGCTACGGACGCGCCATCCTCATCCTGCTGCTTACGCCGCTTCTCTGGAGTCTTCCCACCGCTTTCATGATCGGCGAACTCTCGAGTGCGCTGCCTTTCGAAGGGGGCTACTACGCCTGGGTTCGACGCGCCATGGGTAACTTCTGGGGATTCCAGGAAGCCTGGCTCTCTCTGGTCGCCTCGATCTTCGACATGGCGATCTACCCCACGCTCTTCGTTGCTTACCTCACTCGCATGTTTCCATGGTTCCAGGAAGGGCACCGTGGCGTGATGGTTGCGCTCGCAGTCGTCGTGGTCTGCGCCTTGCTGAACGTTGCCGGCGTAAAGGTGGTCTCGACCACTTCTCTGTGGCTCTTTTTCGCGCTTTCGGCGCCGTTCGCAATTATTGTTGTCCTCGCTCCATTCAAGTTCGGCGCGCTCGCGACCGCCGTCACCAAGCCCACGAGTTCCACCGTCGACATCCTTGGCGGACTGCTGATTGCCATGTGGAACTACATGGGATGGGACAACGCGTCTACCATCGCCACTGAAGTCGAGCGTCCGCAACGCACTTATCCCCGCGCTATGCTGGCGGCGGTTGCCATAGTTTCGCTCAGCTACGTGGTTCCCGTGGCGGCCATGTGGATGACTGGCCTGCGCGCCAGCGCATGGGAGACCGGTTCATGGGCCGACATTGCCGGACTCGTCGCCGGGCCCGTGCTGCGCGTCGCCCTGGTCCTCGGAGGCATGATCAGCGGCTTTGGCATGTTCAACGCTCTGGTGATGAGCTACTCCCGCCTGCCGCTCGCCATGGCCCAGGATGGCATGTTGCCCGCAGCCTTCGGCAAACTCAATCGCCGTCGCGCCCCATGGGTCGCCATCCTCGTCTGCGCCATGGGATGGGCCATGTGCCTCGGCCTGGGCTTTGAACGTCTCGTCACCCTGGACATCATGCTGTACGGCGGCAGCGTGACCCTCGAGTTCCTTGCCTTGATCTGGCTTCGCGTCCGCGAACCCGACCTGCCTCGTCCTTTCCGTGTCCCCGGAGGCCTGCTCGGTGCGGTAATCGTCGGAATCGCCCCAACTCTCCTGCTCGGTTTTGCTGTCTTCCGCAGCGAGCATGAGCAGGTGTTGGGCATGAGCTCATTTGCCTTTGGATTGCTGCTGATTCTTGCCGGCGTTTTCGCGTACGCCGTCAACGTGGCTCTCAAGCCCAAGGGCTGGTCAGTTGCGGACCAAACGGCCGAACCCGTGGCCTGACAAATCTCCGCCCTACCAAGTGGCCCGTCATCTCGCCCGGCAGGATTCCCGCGCGTTCCTCCCGGGTCAAAGGCCTCGCGGTCTGCGAAACCGCCCCCCCGGCTGGCGTTTTTGATATAACTTAAGCGTCCATGACCAAGCGCAAATCCAAGGGTGCCTATATGATCTCGGCGGTCGCCGAGATGTATGGCATCCATCCGCAGACGCTCCGCTTGTACGAGCGCGAAGGCCTGCTGAAGCCCTCCCGCACCGATGGGAATACCCGCCTCTACACCGACGAAGACTTGCAACGCCTCGAATTCATTTTGTCGCTAGCTCGCGACTTGGGCGTAAACATCTCGGGTATCGCCATCATCCTGCAAATGCGCGAACGCATGGAGGAGATGCAGATCCAGATACAGGAATTCGTGAAGTACATCCAGGAAGAAGTTTTATCCCGCGCCACCGCCGCTGCCGACCCTTCTCGCGGAGCCATTGTCCCCCTCCGCCGCCCGATCGTGGCGCCCACTCCGCAGACCTCGAGTAAGAAACGCTGAACCACAAGGAGCGGTCCTGTTTTCGGCTGGAAACTTTAGGCCGAACTACCTTCCACCCTCAATCTTTTCTTTAAGGTGTTTGGCACAGGCTTCAGCGCTGCTTTTTCTGCCGTGAGCCGAGCTAATCTTGTTTACGGAATAGGCATACACCGCCTGACCTGTCTTCAAGTTGTTGACCTGAATACTCGCCTGCTCATTAGAACGCCAGTCCCACATGATTACTTTCTTCGCGGTGCCTGCCTTTTGGCTCTCAGCCTGCCCGGTGATTTCGAAATCGGCCTCATCTCTGTGTTCTACGATGATCAACGGTACTTTCTTCGACTGTATTGCGGCCTTCAGATAGTCCCCGAATTCATTTGGCATCGTAGCCAAGTAAACCTTCGACCCAGCGGGAATGACCTTGTTTGCCGCGTCCTGAGCGTAGCCGGGAATAAGCATCGACACGATAAACAAGGATAGGAGCATCTTCATCAATTTGTGTTCCATGGGCTGCCCTCAGTGGTAGCGATTCTCGATTTTTTCGTTAATGTGCTTGGCTATCGCTTCGCCGGCACTCTGCTTACCTCTCGCAGAGTTCGTCTTGTTCACTGAATAGGCGAAGACCACACTCCCGGTCTTGAGGTTCACGATTTTTACACTGGCGCTTTCATTCGTTTGTTGGGATCCAAGAAACAACATCTTTGCCCACCCCGCTCGATCGCTATCCGACACGCCGCTCAACTCGTAGTCAGCTTTGCTCCTGTCAGTCAGTATGATTAGCGGAACGTGCTTCTTCTCGATTCCCGCGACGACATAGGTTTCAAAACCATCAGGCATCGGTGCAACGTAGATCCGTGCCCGGAAGGAAGCGACTCGCTTGAAATAGTGGCTGGATTCTCAGCCGGCTTTATTTTTGCAGTGCTGGTATCTTGAGCGGAAACTGAAAGCCCGAACGCCACCCAAATTACTATGAGCGGGCGACACGTTTTCAAAGGCATTACGGTTCCTCTTGGAAAGCTTCCGAAATGCTGCAATTTAAGCTCTGCCGTACGACAACACTGGGGAGGGAAGCTGGTGCTTTCAGCCCTAATTCGCCTGAAGAACAAGCTCCGTGACTAGAATCACGCCATGTGGTGACAGCGCTTTAAACCAGGTTTTGCATGCTGCACCTGAGCAAGTCAGTGACGTCGAGCTTGACTGCCGTATGATATTCAGTTCGCAGTTGAGCGCTGAATCCGAATGCTGCCCTTCAAGCTCGTGTATAGCCCCGACTACTACCTTCCTATCGGCGCCCACGTTTTCCCAGCCGAAAAATATCGGCGCATCCACGACCGCTTGCTCGCGACCCGCGTCGCCGACGAATCCGACTTCATTTCTCCCACTCCTGCCGCCGATCAGGATGTCCTGCTCGTTCACACGCCGCAGTACGTTCACAAGCTGAAAACCGCCACGCTGTCCGCGCGTGAAGAATTGCAGATGGAGATTCCCTACTCCCGCGAACTTGTGCGGGCATTTTGGTTGGCTGCGGGGGGATCAATCCTGGCTGCGCAGCATGCGCTGGAAGACCGGGTCGCCTTCAGCATCGGCGGAGGCTTCCACCATGCCTTCCCGGATCATGGCGAAGGCTTCTGCATGATTCACGACGTCGCCATCGCCATTCGCCGCTTGCAGCGCGACGACCGAATCCGTACCGCGATGACCGTCGACTGTGACGTCCACCAGGGCAACGGCACCGCCGCCATCTTCGCGGGCACGCGCATTCCAGGCGCTCCACTGCCGTCCACCAGCGGACCGAACTCAACCCTCCCGGCCAAGGTCCGCAACTCCCACTCCGGAGAGGTTTTCACCATCTCCCTGCATCAGGAGAACAATTATCCGGCCTGGAAGCCGCCCTCATCGATCGATATCGATCTCCCCGACGAGATCGGCGATGAAGACTATCTCGCCTGGCTGGACAACGCGCTCAGTTCCGGCCTGCGGCAGTTCCACCCGGACCTGCTCTGCTACATTGCCGGCGCGGATCCCTATCGCGAGGACCAGCTCGGCGGCCTGTCTCTGACCATCGATGGCCTCAAGCGCCGCGACGAACTCGTCTTCCGCGTTGCCATGGCGAAAAATCTCCCGGTCATGGTCACCTTTGCCGGAGGCTACGCGCGCAATGTTGAGGACACTGTCACCATCCACAGCAACACGGTGCTGGCCGCGAGAGATGTCTTTTCCCCTGGATAAACATTGAGACCCGCTATTGCCGCTGCGCCGCGACAACACTCCACAACGAAGCCGGAACGGATGCCTGCCCTCCCGTTGTCAGCGCGCCGCTGTTTGCATCGAACCCATACACCTGAATCACAGAAACATGATCGAAGTTGTATTGCACCCCGTACATGATCGCTTCATCTCGGCTGAAATACGGCGTCTGCGTTGCCGGAAAGGTGCTGCCGGTGTCGACGATCTCTTTATCCGCAATGTTAATTTTGGCGATATCGAAGGTGTTCCTTAGCTGTAATAACAAGTACGTACCGGTCGGATCCTGCCAAAAGTCTCCCGCGGCGCCGCACGCCATCAGCATCGCGGAGGTGCACTGGATAATCGGGTTCTTGGGATTCGTCGTGAGTGGATAAACCAGCACTCCGGTTTGTCCCACCGCCAGGTGAAGATTGTTGATCGTCCGTGTTGCCGATCCGATGAAAGTCCTGGAACTCGAATGCAAACGCGAACCGGCCGTTGGGATCGATCGCGAACTGGCTGATCGGGGCTGGCGACAGGATCTGGACCGCGGGCGTTTGCGGCACCCCCGATGCATCTGTCGCATACACCGACATCCTAACCTGCCCTCTCTGCTGACCGCTCAATATGTATAGAAAATGGTCATTTGGACTGGGAACTACTTGCACGAACTCGGGCAGTCCCTGCAACAGCAACGGCGAACCCACCAGCGTCGGCTCCAGACTATTGACGTCCACGGTGTAGGTAAGAATGCTCGTGTTCACTTGCGCGTAGAGAACTTCGGTTGCGAAAGCCGCGTCGGCGTGGACACACAAGGTGAGCGCGACCAGGCACAAAACACACAAAAGCGGGACGGAACGCCTTGACCGGGGCATCGGGACGACCTCCGTTTAAGCATTGCAGAGTTATCGATTTGAACCTGTGGTTGCTGCTTGCTCATGGACGCGCATTCTTTGGGAAGAAAGCCGCCTGAGCAAGGGCGCGTGAAGGAACAATCGCGTGAGGAAAAACCGCCTGAGTCGCGGGACCCGGCTCTAGGCCTTACTGCTTCTGCCAGGTTTGGCCGCCATCGGACGTGCTCCACTGTTCTGCTGCGGCAGTCACGGTTACGTGCTGCGCATCGGCAAACTGGATCCCTGTGATATCCGCTGTCAGGCTGGCCCCATTTGTTGCCGGGTGAATGGCCGCCCAGTGTTGCCCGCCGTCCGTGGAATGATAGAGGGCTCCCGCCGCGCCTCCGGCCCATACATGCGAACCCACCGCGGCAACTGTCCGAAAGCTCACGCCGCTCACCGGCGATGCTGTTTGCCAGGTTCGTCCAGCGTCGATCGAGCGTTGCACGGTTCCGTTCGACACCATCCACTGCGTCGGAGAATTGCCCAGTTGAAAGCCCATCGGGCGGCTTGCCATCTGTGCCGCCGTTGCGGGAATGTTATTCCTCACGAGCATGCCACTCGCCCTTACATTTGACGACGGTGCTGCGGCCGGCGCGGGCTGCGGAGGCTTAGCCTTGCTCAGGGCTATTTCGGGGGAATCCGAGCTGATCGTGTCGGTCTGCACGCCCGCGTCCGCATTCTTGGCTGTTTCGCTCGGAATCTGGGGTGGTGCTGTCGGTGCCTTGAGTTCCGCCAACTCGGAAGTGCTCGCCTTACTCGCTGCTGCGGACTTACGCAGTGCCGCGCTCGCCGTCGTCTGCGCCTCAGGCTGTGCCGGGGAAATTCCGGCGAACGCTCTGGCCGCAGGGGTTTCAGCTTTCTTTGCTCTTGCCCTATCCGTTCGTTCTTCCGGCGCCGGACTCAATGCGGCGATTTGTGTTGACGTATCGCGAGTATTCGCAGTCTCCGCGCGTGCCGGGGCAGGCGTCACTGTCGCTCTAGACGGTTCCGCGACGGCCACGCGCGTCTGCTGCCCCAGTTCCTGCTTGCCAGGTTGGTCTCGCAACAGCAACACGCCGCCCGCTACCAACACGGTGCACATTGCAGCCGCCCATTGCAGGGAACGCGTCCCAAGCCAGCGTTTCCGCGGCTCCGTCGGACGAGCGATTTCCACTTGTGGAGTGGCGCGTACGATGATCTCCCGGCATTCGTCGCAAGTCGCTAAATGCGTAATCAGGTGCGCCCGCTCCCGCTCAGGTAGAGATCGCTCCATGAAAGCGTTTATCACATCCGCATCGGGATGCACCGACGCAGACGTTCCCGCCGCCTTCAACCGTTCCACTACGCTTTTTGGAAGCTCCTGCATGTCAGCTCAAATCTCGTATTTTCCAAATAACCTGGACGTGCTTTCGCAGCCGGACGTTGGTCACTACCCTGTTCCCTCTCCTGCTCCGGCTTCTACTTTCTTTTGCGCAACACTTTGCTTCTCAGGGAACGATTGTCCTACCCTTTCTTGCGACAAGTGCTTGCGAATATTTACCCGCAGATCGCGGACGTCTACTTCCAGCGCCTCCTGCGCCTGCCGGCGGCTCATACCCTGCCGTCCCAACCCTGCCATGATCTTCTTGCGCAATGACTTGGCCACTTTGTCCAGCTTACGGCTGATGGTGGATTCATGTACCCCCAGTACCCGGGCGATTTCCGCCAGCGTTCGCCCGTCCAGATAATAGAAAGCCAGAATCAGCCGCTCTTCCGGCTGCAGTTGCTCCAGCGCCTCATCCGTCGCTATCTCCACTCGCGTGTCCACGCTTGCGTCGGCTTCCGCAGTTGCTGCCGCGAACTGTACGCCTTCTTCGTTTTCCTCTTCCAGGCTGACCAGCCGCTTCTGTCGCCGGTAGCGGTTCACGTGTTCTTGCGCCAGCACCGTCCGCAGCCAGCCTTCCAGTGATCCGCGGCCCGTGTAGGAAGCCAGTTTCGAAACCCGTTGCGCTCCGCCCGACTGCACCCCATACAAATCTCCGTACATTGAATCTGCCAGATCGCGGGCTGCGGAATCCTCCCGTGCAATCTGCAGCGCCATCTGGTAGAGCTTCTCGCGATAACGCGTCAAGAACAGTTCCCACGCGTACTCGTGCCCGCAGGCACAGGCCCGGGCCAATGCCAGTTCTTCCACTCGCAAGTTCAAACAGAAGGTCTGGATTTCCCCGGCGGTCGCTCCTGTTGGCAAATATTTCCGCGCAACCTCCGCCAGCACGCTGCAGAACTGAGCCTCCGTGAGCCCAAACTGTTCGGCGCCGCTCTTCGTGTAGAGTTCGCGTGCGCACGTTCTCGGCACGAACTCGACGGATTGAAAGCTATCACTCATCCCCGGTTTGTTAATGCTACCAATTTCTTTAGACGTGCACCCAGGAAAACGAGCTACCGGTGTTCTAACCTGGGGAGAAGGAACCTAAACGCCCGCTGCTCAAGCACTCGGACCCGGCGCAACTTTCGCCGCAAGAACTCTTGCCTACTTACGTTCTCCTCACAGGCAGGGTTAGTTACGGTGCCCCGGGAGGCCGGATGTGGGTTGGTCCTTCCGGGGAGTGCCGCCAGCCAGGAGGACCTATGTCGCGCAGAGTTCTAATCGTCTTCTCGATAGTGGGCGTCGTGCTTGCATCAGCGTTGATCGCGCCAATAACCGCGTTGGCCGGAGAAGTCTTCAAGTCCGAATATAAAGTTCTCGAGCCCATCCACCATGGGAACCTTCAGGTTTTTCCCGTGGTCGCGGCCAAATCCCATGACACTGATCTTTTCCTTACTCTCGACGAAGGCCTCAAATCAGGCGAGGTCGTCGTCACCGAATACGGCCACCTCCCCGGCTTGATTCGTCGACATCCGCACCCGCAGGGCGCCTGGGATGGGACCGCACCTCCTCGCCCCAGTGCGCAAGTTAACCAGCTGGTTTTAGTCAACAACTCCAAGCGGCCTCTCATCCTGCTAGCTGGTGAGATCGTGACCGGCGGCAAGCAGGATCGCGTCATTGCCAAGGACCGCATCGTTCCTCCTGAAAGCGATCCGGTTGATCTCGGTGTTTTCTGCGTTGAGCCCGGCCGCTGGACTGGCGCCACCGACAAGTTCGGTACGCTGGCCTCTGCCATGGCGGCTCCCCAGGTGCGCGGTAGTGCGATGGCCGACAAAAACCAGGAAAAAGTGTGGTCGAAAGTGAAAGAAGCCCAGGACGCCATGGCTGTCGCCGTTCCCGCTCCCGCCGCTCGCGAAGTGGCCGGCACCACTTCCTATGCCCGTGTCATGCAGAACAGCGCCGTGCAGTCCAAGGTCGATTCCGTTGCCGGGCCCATTGAGAGCGGCTACGAAAGCGTGATCAAGCAGTTGCGCGACCGCAACGCGGTCGGTGTTGTCGTCGCCATGAACGGCGAGATTATTTGGGCGGACATCTTCGCCAGCACCAATCTGCTGCAGAAATATTGGCCGAAGCTGATCCGCTCTTACGCAGCCGAAGCCGTCGTCAGCAAAGCCAAGGGCGCCCAGGCCAGCACACGGTCCGCGCAGGAATTCCTCGGCGATCTCGAAGGCCGCCACCAGAGCGTCGAAACCGAGCCAGGGCTCTATCGCCAGACCGAAGTCGCAGGAGACGGCTTCAAGGCTTTCGAATTGACCTCGCTGCTGCCCAAGACCGGTTTCGACCTCCATCTCGCCAAGATGGCGGACTAAAAGTGATGGCGGACTGGAACACTGCGGCGGTGCCGGCAGGCCTCACACATCGTTGTTCGCAGCACAACGCGCGCTGAAAGCAAGCCGCGTATCCAGCAGGGTGGCTCTCTCCCCACCCTGCTTTTTACCCGTCCCCTCCGCCTCCTCTGGACAAATCCATCGCGCCCGCGCCATTGTGTTAAGGATCACTTCAGGTGCCGCAGGCGAAAATGCGTTTTTTGCGACGGACCAAACCTTTTGCCTGCCGCCGTGGCAGCGCGGTGACGAGGTACGCTATGACATCAAAATCTCTCATTTATTTCCTGGCTTCGATTGCCGTCATCACCGTCGCTGCCTTTGCTGCCTCGGCTCCCGGCTATCACATCCTCAACACCTACAAGCTTGGTGGAGAGGGCGGTTGGGACTACCTTCTCGTCGATCCCGACGCGCACCATCTCTACATTTCGCGCGCCACCCACGTAATCGTGCTCGATACCGATTCCCCGTCGAAGCCTATCGCCGATATTCCTGACACGCCGGGCGTTCACGGAATTGCTTTAGCTCCCGAACTCGGAAAAGGTTTCATCAGCAATGGCCGCGAAGGTACGGTGAGCATTTTCGATCTGAAAACATTCAAGACTCTGAGTAAGGTGAAGGCCGGCGACAATCCCGACGCCATTCTCTTCGATCCTGCCACCCAGCGCGTGTTCGCCTTCAACGGCAGAAGCCACGACGTGACTGCCATCGACGCCGCGAAAGGCATGGCTGTCGGGACAATCCCAGTCGGCGGCAAGCCCGAGTTCGCCGTGAGCGACGGCAAAGGCGGCGTCTTCGTCAACATCGAGGACAAAAGCGAATTGCTCTCCCTCGATCCCGCCAAGCTCGCGGTCAAGGCGCGTTGGCCACTCGCTCCCTGCGAATCGCCTTCGGGCCTCGCCCTGGATCGCACCAGCCGCCGCCTTTTCTCCGGCTGTGACAATAAAATGATGGCCATCGTCGATGCCGACAGCGGCAAGCTGATTACCACGCTGCCCATCGGCGAAGGCGTGGATGCCACCGCCTTCGATCCCGCTACCAATCTTGCTTTCGCCTCTTGCGGTGAAGGCGTTCTCACCGCCATCCACGAGGATGCTCCCGATAAATTCAGCGTGGCGGAAAACGTAAAGACCCAGCCGGGCGCCCGCACTATGGCTCTCGATCCCAAGACTCACAAGATCTACACCGTGACCGCGCAATTCGGGCCTCCGCCTCAGCCCACCCCTCAGCACCCACGTCCCCGCCCCGGCGTACTTCCTGATACATTCGTTCTGCTGGAGTTAGGCAAGTGACTTGCAACCACTCCGCCGGAACCTGACTCAAACAACCTGAGATGACGATCCATCAGGCCCGCCGTGTACGGGCCATTCTTTTGTTCCTGGTATTTGTGGCGGCGGTCCGCATTTGTCCCGCCTACTCTGTGCTCACCCACGAGCAAGTCATTGACCTGCTTTGGCGCGACCAGATCCAACCTTTGCTGCTCAAGCGCTTCCCCCAATCCAGCGAGGAGGACCTCCGCAAAGCTCACGCTTTCGCCTACGGCGGCTCCGTTGTTCAGGACATGGGCTACTATCCGTTCGGCAGCAAGGATTTCAGTGATCTCGTCCACTATGTGCGTACCGGCGATTTCGTCCACGCCCTGATCGACGATTCCTGCGACGTCTACGAGTACGCTTTCGCTCTGGGAGCGCTCGCCCATTATTCTTCCGACAACCAGGGCCATCCCACCATCAATCATGTTGTCGCCATCGGATTCCCCAAGCTGGAGAAAAAATACGGCAAGCAAGTGACCTATGCCGACAATCCCAAGGCTCACATCCAGACGGAGTTTGGCTTTGACATGGAGCAGGTCGCCAAGAACCGCTATACCAGCGATCAGTATCACGACTTCATCGGCTTCGAAATTTCCAAGCCGTTACTGGATCGCGCATTCCAGGATACGTATAGCCTCAGGCTCGAAGACGTCTTCGGCGATGTCGACCTCGCCATCGGCACTTTTCGACGCAGCATCAGCAAGGTGATCCCGGAAATGACTCGTGTCGCGCTGCTGTCGCGCAAAAAAGAACTGGTTCGCGACACTCCCAACTTCAACGAAAAGAAATTCCGCTACTATCTTTCTCGCGCTCAATACAACAAGGAGTGGGGATCAGTGTACCGTCGTCCCGGCCTCGGCACCAGGATCCTCGCCTTTTTTCTCAAGATCATCCCCAAGGTCGGGCCCTTCAAAGCCGTCGCCTTTAAGACTCCCACCACCCAGACCGAAGACCTTTACATTAAGAGTGTCAATCAAACCGTGGAGAACTATCGATATCTCCTGCGCCAGAGTACTGATCCCCATTTCAGTTTGCCCGATACCGACTGCGACACCGGCCGCCCTACCCGTCCCGGAGAATATCGCTTGGCCGACCGCAGCTATGCTAAGCTGCTGCTTAAACTTCAAGAGCATGGTTTCCAGCGAGTCTCTCCCGAACTGCGCCAGAACATTCTCGCCTTCTACGCGGATCCCAATTCTCCGATCGAAGTGAAAAAGGATAAGAAGAAATGGAAGGAAGTAACTGCCGCACTCGAGAAACTGAAGTCCGTGCAGGTGCCCGCCCCGCAACCAGCCGCTGACTAGGACAGCCTCGCCGTTTGCTCGCGCGGCTCGGCAACGCTCAGGCGGGTTATCTGCACCTTAACCCGCTCCCCAATGCCTCAAACTTGTCGGGTCAGCCGCCGCAACGTTGCGATTAAGGCGGCTGGACCATCGTCCGCTTTTACCATTGCGTCGGGTCCTATCTTCCGGTCGATTCTCTTTTCATGCGAAATCGCCACCAGCGGACAATTCGGACAATACTCCCGAACCATTGCCGCCAGCTCTTGTACCGTCTCGTTGGAAAGTGTGTAGGTAAGGACAGCAACATCGAAACCGCCGGCGCGGATGGCATCCATCGCCTGTGCCCGGTCCTTCGGGGTGACCACCTCGAAACCACGGTCGCGCAGTACCTCCGCCCGATACAACGCCAGTTCCCGAATGCGGCCAAACATCAACACTCGATTGCCGTGGCCGACGCGCCGAAGCGATTGACTCCTTTTGGGCGAGTCGAACGGAGAATCATCCTGAATCTTTCTCTGGCCTGCATGGATGGCCAATGCATCCCACAAGACTCCGGATTGCTGCGTGCTCTGGGGGACGAAAAGGGGTGCCATAAGCGCCGCAGTATATCGCAGATTGTGCCCGATGAGAGTACTCCGGCGCCTTCAGCGGACCTGAGTTTCCTCTCGCTCCTTGGACCACATTTGATCCCGCCTTGTGATTGGGAGCTCCTGCGACTGCCGTTGCACCGCTGATAGACTCTGAGAACCCAACTTCATCAAGGCAGAATAATCGCATATGCCCCTGCAGGCAGAGGACATAAAGAATGTATGAGGCTTTTCTCAGTAAACAAGTCGAATCGCTAGAATCACTGAATTTCAAAACAGAGACACTGATATTGACAGCGTTGACGCGAACTGCAGGCAAATTGGTGTGGATGGTGATCGGATGAAGAAGCGACGTCACCTAGCGGACTACAACAAGAATGGTATTGTCCATTTGCGTAGCCGGGCCGCTACTAGGTGGGTGCACACCGAGCAGGCGTACGGGTTCACACACTAGATATAATTTCAAAACAACACACTAGATATGGTTTCAAAACAAAAAGACGCATTACCGCTCTTTGACGCCGTGGAAAAGCGGCGTTTCGGTCCGCGCATTTGCTTCCTGTGCGGATGTAGTTTGGGTGTCGAGAATCGCTCAGAAGAGCACGTAATCCCCAAGTGGCTGCAGAAGCGTTTCAAACTACTGGATCAGCGGCTTGTTCTGCTCAATGGCACCTCAATACCCTACAAGCAGCTAACCATCCCATGCTGCAAGCCGTGCAACAATAAGCATCTCGCACCAATAGAGAACAAAGTGAAGCTTGCTACCAGTCGTAACGCGAGTGCAGTCTGAAGGCTGGGTCCAAAGGTACTATTTCTGTGGCTTGGCAAAATCTTGTATGGCCTGCTCTACAAGGAGTATTTGCTGAAACTAGATCTCGCGTAGACCCATAGTGCCGCGAGAAACCTTGAAACGATTCCATTTGCATCAAATCTTTCTACAAGCTTCTCGCCTAAATTTTCATTTTATAACGCCTTCGGGCAACGGCGTTCCGCAGCATCGATTTTCGTTGTGCGTACACAGATGCCTAAAACAATTGAGCATCCGTTCGATTTCCGCGATTCCCCTTTTGGTCTGCTGATTTCGATACGAATGGGCAAAGTGGGTATAGTAGCGGCCCTGCAAGACGGTGGGGCGTTAAAGTTAATTGGACTTCCGAAATGTCAGAAGTACCCTCTTCATCCCATCCAGTTCAAGGAACTGACGGCATTAGTTTTTTATAAGTCCAGTCTGTTGAATCGAACACCTAAGTTTATGGTCGTCAACGACGGTAAAGGCGTCGTCACCATATTGTCACCACTGGCGGGAATGAGCCGTAGGCCGATTTTCGACGATTGGGACAATGCACAGTATGCAGCTTTTCTAGCCGCCATGAGGGAGTACCCGAAGAGCAGCTCTATTTTCCCCCAAATGTGATGACATGGCTCAGAGGAACTGATCGTAAGCTGCGATTTATTGATGTGAGTAACGACCCCATGTTCGCATAGTTGCAAACAACTTGGGTGAAATACGTCACGGCCCGGTCTTGCATAATTCAAAATACATTGTGGGGTATTGGAGAGCTGTCGATTCTGGCGTTCTCAGTGGTGTCGCGGTCTATGCCCGAGAGCCGCACCCAGGTTCTCGTCCAAGAGAACGAACGCGGACCCTGCTGGGGCACCGGGGGCGAGAGATGACATCGGGCAGAATATCTTCGAGCGAGGTCTGGCTACCTCCCCGTTCCGCTAAGCCGCCATTTCATGATCCGCGTCGGTCCTTCGCAAGTTTTCTGCGTTCCTGCCGCTGTAAACGGATTTTCTTTACAATTTGCTTGAGGAAGCGTTCTACAACGTCTACAAACGCGTGCGAGCGCGGAATGACTCTGGACGTCAACGGAGGTCACATCGTCGATTCTGTTGTGTTAGAAGGGATTCGTCAGGGGATACTTTGACATTCCTCGCGTCTAACGAAGCAGCGTCGGCACAAGGTCATTATCCGGATCACAGAAGTCGCATCGTAAGCCTCTCCAATCGATTCACCTTCATTTTTCGCCTCAGTCGAGGCCACTCTCCCGTAACGCAATTTTCCTGCTCACGGTTCGCGTGTGGCGCCTTCAGGAAATTCAGGCTCGGGCTTCTACTTCGGTCGCTTGCAATCGCACCGAAGTTTCCTGAGCCGCCAACGGCGTACGGACACTGTCGTACGATCGCATACGCCGAGCAACGCAGGACAGCACTACAATATGTGGGTGGATCGTTGAACTATGTCTGCTGCTCAGGCTCGCAAGGGCACGGCGTCGCGGTAAATGGACAACAGGCATTCGTGCTACGGCGCAGTTCGCCGCGGTGCTCGTTATCGCAATTGCGCTATTCGCCTTCTTGCACCAAAAGCAACAAGCGGCGAGATGGCCGCTGGTGCAAGGAACCGTTCAGGAAACCAGAATCGTCGCTGACCACGCCCTTCAGACCAAATCGGGCGGGCAGGTGACCTGGAAAGCGGAATATAAGGTAGCCTATGCCGTCGCGAGTCGCGAATATACGGTGTGGGCCGATTCCGGTATCCAAGGCGAAAGCGAAGCTGCTGTTCGATTGGCCTTGCCACGGGCACGCTCTGCGTGTCGCGTCAAATACAACCCGCATCGACCCGAAATAGCTATCGCTGATTGCCGATGAAACTGTCAAGTGGACAAGGCGGGGTAACCCTCTTTTGCGATGTTTGCAAAACGTAGGTCGCGAGGCTCAGGCAGTCTATCTTCCTTTCTTCCTAACCCCGGTCATCCAACTCTCATCATTCCTGTCGCAAAAGCTATCGCCATCCCTCAACCCCTCTCACCGGCAGCTCAGGCTCATATCATTGACCACTGCCGTCATGGTCGGCGTCCCATCGGGGGTTGTCGCTCCTGTGTCGTTGAGCCCCTCGGCTCCGTTGCATTCCAGAATGCCAGTTACTGAGTAATTCGGCTGCGGATGATCTGCCTTCGTGAAAACGTTATAGAAGTACTCGCCCTGTGCCGACGAGTTATTCGGACATCCGCTCCCCGGATCGCAGCTCCCCCGCCGGTACGTCGAGCACAACCACCCCGCAATCGAGGTGTTGGGGAAACTGAAGTTGCCGCCCTTGCCGTTCACGATGCTCATGTCCAACCAGTTTTGGTTCGACGCCGACGATGTCGGCCGACCCGCGTTACAGCTGCTGTCATTCGTCCACCTGCGTACCGACGACACCGCCCCGGGTATGTATTGCGGCATGTCGTTCCACTCCGATGTTCGCCCGTATTGGTTATTGCATCCGAACTGTTCCTGACCTCTTACTTTCGCGCAGATCTGTTCCGGCCCCGGCGGCGGCGGATTGGGCGGAACGTAGCAGCCCTGCTCGATGTTGCCAAACACCGGTCCCGCCAGCAGTTCCGCGCTCCTTATATATTGATCGGCGCCGTACCACACCAGCGCGTACGCTACCGCTCCCGACCCGGCGCTCGCCCCTTGCGCGCACATCAGGTTTCGCGGGTTCAACAGCGTATTGTTCTGCACGAAATTCAGAAATGTCGCCGGTCGGCACGCCGCGTTCAGAATGCTTGCCGCGTAAGTCGTGTGTCCGGGCGCGTTCGTTCGTTCCCAATCCCAATCCCACGCGATCTGCACCACGTTGTAGTCGCGGGAGAAATATTCCGACGTATAGCCGGATGCGCTCCCCTGCCGTGAACCCGACGGTGCGGTACCGCCTGCCCCGCTGAACAGCACAATCGTCCCCAGGGGAGTGCCCTTCTGCGTCTTGTAGGCATAAGTGAAGCCCAGCGTTTCCGAGTTAGGGCAGCCTGTCACTTGCGCGACCTGGCAGGTCATCCCCGGCATTCCCCAGCTGTTGCCGGTACAGCGAAAGGGCAAGCCCTCGGTCACCACTGTCCCGATCGCCATGGGCGATTTCTGCCCTTGCGCGTCATGCGCCAGCATGATCAGAACTACGCACACTACGGCCATTGTCGAAATTATGGTCTTTAACATGAGGAGTCTCTTTCCGTGGCGCTTCAGAACCTTGCCCGCAAGGGTTGGGATGGGCAAGTAAGGCCCCAGTGTACCCTGCCAACCTGGCAGCGGGAACCCTTCCGTCCACTCGAAAGGGCACGCAGCTGCGCCATGAGCGCATTCCCCAGCTGCGCCATGAGCGCATTCCCCAGCTGCGCCTGGAAAGGGACCAGACCTTACGCCGTTAGCCCATCGCGCTGCTACGCCAACCTTGGCTGGCGGCTCTCACCATGCCTGCTTAGACGATAGGCAGCTTCAGAGGTGAACGCGCTGCCTTCTCACCGGGCGCTCAACGTATTGATATCCAACAAATTGATATACATTGATGGGAACAATCGTATTGATCCACGGCTATTCGGGGCGGTCGCACGATTCGCGAAATGAGACTGGAAGAACTTAAGTACACGAGGAAGTTAGCGGCCGGAAGAAAGGTAGAGACGCGGGTAAAACTAGCGGCACTCGTCGATGGGGGCTATCAACTTCGCAGATCAAACATTCAGTTACTACCCCGATTTTTCTAACTTTGAGACTTTCCAGCCCTTCAAGGTATGTACCTGGATACCAGGTACCATAGATCTTCCCTTGCCGTATAAAAACTCATCGACCATTGTCGATTTTTCGTCACCTACAGTAATTTTTATCTTGACCTTCTTTCCGCGCGGCATATGATGTCCGAACTTCGGCCGAGTACCTGGCATTGAATCGTTTTTTGGGGGAAGAACCATTCAGTGCGCGACTCGGCCCCGCACTTATAATTTTTTAAAATGCTCTCGCCCGCTGATCTCGACGCCTGATCTCAGTACGCTGATTCCGAACCTGCACCACCCTGTCCCTCTCGTGTGCCTGCCCCCACTAACCGCCCCTTACTAGGTGCTGTGTCCGGCGCACTGCATGACCCCGAGATACGCGCTCCACGGACCTACCGCCTCCCGGTATTGATGCGCCATGATCCTCGACACCTGGTGCAGGTGCGTCAAATCATGTCCCGCCCACGTCGCCAGCAGCTGCGACAGATTCACCGATCCCAGCGCCGGATGTCGCCCTCTCCGCTCCAGGTCCTCTGCCCGCAAGTTAAACCCGCGCAGTTCCCGCAGACTCTCCTCCCGCGCCCGCGCAAATTCATCCAGCAATTCCCCCAGCGACTTTTCCTGGCTGGCGCGCTCCTGTGCCCAGCGGTCGAATGGCTCGAACGCTCGTGTCTCCCCGTGCTCAAGGATCATCCTGGCCCGCGGGATCCAGTCCGTCCGTTCGCCATGAATCAGGTGCCCGACGACGTCGAACACGCTCCAGGTCTTCTCCCCTTCGTTACGATGTGTCCAGGTCTCCGGCAGGTCCCGCACCAGTGCATCCAGCGCCGCCGGCGTCCGCTCCAGAAGCGATATCGTGTACTCCAGGTTCTGTTTCATGCCTTCAATTCGATGACCTCCCGCTGGCCCCGGGCTCGGATTTTTCTCCCGCTGCTCCACTTGTCCCTCGCCCCCCATCTTGCCCTCCCATGCAACTTTTCCAGCCCCCAAGCGTCGTATCCTTATAGAAGAGCACCGTTCATAGGAGCTGCGCTGGTCCTTCATACTATGTTGATAAAAAAGTCATCCGATATCCCGTCCTCCGAAATCACACCGCGGCGCCTGTATCTGAACCGCCGCAACTTCCTGACCGCCGCAGCCGCTGCCGGCGCTGCCGCCATTGCCGGATCTCGTCTGCTCAATTTTGCCGCTCCCGCCCCTGTTCGCGCCAACGCGCAGATTCCCGGCATCCAGAAAAGCAAGTTCAGCACCTCCGAACCGATCACCCCTTTCAAGGACGTCTCCAACTACAACAACTATTACGAATTTTCGACCGACAAGTACGAACCCGCCGCTCTTGCCAAGGACTTCAAAACCCGTCCCTGGACCCTGGAAATCACCGGCCTGGTCAAGAAAAAGCAGAAGCTCGATGTCGATAGCATCCTCAAATTCGCGCCTCCCGAGGAGCGCATCTACCGGCACCGCTGCGTTGAAGGCTGGTCGATCGTCGTGCCCTGGATCGGGTTTCCCCTTAGTGTTCTCATCAACAAGGTCGACCCGCTGCCCAAGGCCAGGTTCGTCGAATTTGTCTCCCTCTACGACCCATCGCGCATGCCTGGCCAGCGCGTCTCCGTGCTGCAATGGCCTTACGTGGAAGGCTTGCGTATGGACGAAGCCATGCACCCGCTGACTCTGCTCTGCTTTGGCATGTACGGCGAAGTTCTCCCCAATCAGGATGGAGCTCCCTTGCGCGTGGTCGTGCCCTGGAAATATGGCTTCAAAAGCGCGAAGACCATCGTGAAGGTCAATTTCACTGATAAGCAGCCGCTCAACTCTTGGAACGTCGCCGCTCCCAACGAGTATGGCTTCTACTCCAACGTAAATCCCAACGTCGATCACCCTCGCTGGAGCCAGGCCACGGAGCGCCGCCTTGGCGAATTCCACAAGCGTCCCACCTTGATGTTCAACGGCTATGCTGACCAGGTCGCGAGCTTGTATTCTGGGATGGACCTCAAGAAATATTTCTGATGACGATCCGCTGGGCCAAAATATTCGTTTTCTTCGCGTGTTTGGCGCCTCTCGCCCGCCTGGCGTGGAAAGGCTTTCACGGGCTGCTCGGTGCCAATCCCATCGAGGTGATTACTCATTCCACTGGCGACTGGACCCTCATCTTACTCCTGGTCACTCTCTCTATTACTCCGCTGCGCAAACTTACAGGGCAGCTCTGGCTTATCCGCTTCCGCCGCATGGTTGGCTTGTTTGCTTTCTTTTACGCCAGCCTTCATTTCACCACTTACATCTGGCTCGACAAATTTTTTGATGTCCACGCCATGCTGAAGGACATCGCTGAGCGCCGCTTCATCACCGTGGGTCTCACAGCCTTTGTGCTGCTCATACCACTCGCGGCCACCTCGACTGCCGGTTGGATCCGCCGCCTTGGCGGACGCCGCTGGAACCTCCTGCACCAACTTATCTATGTAAGTGCGATCTGCGGTGTTATCCACTACTGGTGGTTGGTAAAGGCGGACATCCGCAAGCCTCTGCAATATGCTGCAGTCCTTGCTCTCCTATTGGCTTATCGCGTCTTTGTTTGGACGGCAAAATCCATGAAGCCTTCGTCCCATCTCCCGATTGCGCCGCAGCTTCAATACACATCCAGGTCGCGCGCCGAAACGAACTTGCCCGAGTAACTCCTCTTCATCTGCTCGATTAACTCTGGCTCCGGCCGCTCGCCCATCACTTGATGATAGAGGACGAGCAGCTTCGGATGCGCTCGCGCAGCTATCTCTCCTAACTCCTGCGGCGAGGTATGAAACGCATGGAAGTATTCCTGCTTCTGCTCGCTGTCTCGAATCTTCTCCCGGTTTGGGTCATACACTTCGTGCAGCAACACATCGCATCCGGCGCAGGCTTTCACTACTTCATCCGTCGGCGCTGTATCTCCGGAGATTACGATCCGCCGGTCTGTTGTATCGAAGCGGTATCCGAATGCCTGGTCCCAGCTACCATGTTTCACCGCGAATGCCGTGACTGTGACATTGGCATCCCGATACACCATTCCCGCGGCGATCTCGTGCACCACGACCCTGTATCCTGTCTTGTTAGCTTTCTCCAACCCGTGCGTCCGCACATAGATGTCTTTGTCCCATGCCCGTTGGATGTGCTGTGTCATTTTTCTGAGACCTCGCGGGCCGTATGCCGACAGCGGTTCCGTTCGCTCCATTACCCACGGCGTGAAGATCAAGTCCGGATACCCCAGTGTGTGGTCGGAATGTAAGTGGGTGATAAATACGATCTTCAGGTCCTTGGGCTCCAGTCCCTCTATGCCTGCATTCTTTCCCGCGGCTGCCCGCCGCACTACATTCACGCCACAGTCCACCAGGTAAGCACTCCCGTTTACCACTACCGCAACCGCGGGCCCGGACCGATCCGGATCCGGCAGCGGTGTGCCCGTTCCCAGCATCACCACCTTGGTGCGACCCTGTGACGCCGCTTCCTCCGCTGCCATTTGTGAGATAAGGCAAAAAGCTAACGCCGGGATCAGTAGGGCCATAAGTCTAGAACGAGATACCACCTGCATAAGATCGTTCACCTTTTTCCCGTCCCTCCTTCTCATGTCGTAACCTCTGCATGTTATTGTGCTAGGCTATTGTGCGAAAAGTGAGGCCGTATGAAGGCAGCTGGTAAGGCCGTTCGGTCGGCGTCAGCCGACGCTGAAAAACAGCTCAACCGCTTCATCGATAAGTTCGAGCCGACAAACCAGGCTTTGATTCGAGCGCTGCGAAAAGCGTTGAAGCAGCGGCTCCCAACCGCCAACGAACTGGTTTGGGATAACTACAATTTCTTCGTGATCGGTTACTCTGCTACCGAGCGCCCATCCGATTCCATTGTCTCCATCGCCGCCGCCGCGAACGGTGTGGGCCTGGCCTTCTATCGTGGTGCGACTCTTCCCGATCCCCACAAGATACTGCTGGGTTCGGGCACTCAGAATCGTTTCATTCGCCTGGACTCGGCAGACACATTGTCGCGCCCCGAAATTGAAGCTTTGATCGCCTCCGCAATTGCTCAGGCAAAAACCCCTCTCGCGGCCGCCGGTCGCGGAAACCTTAGCATACGGTCAGTTTCGGCAAAACAGCGGCCTCGCCGCAAATTATCGAAGTGAACTCCTCCGAGCTCGCCACGCGACTGCGAACTCACTTTCACCTTGGACGAAGCGCTAACGATCGGCGCTGCCGCGCATCAATCGAACGATCACCGCTTCCCCGCCTGGCCACATTCTCTAATCCGTCACTTCTGACCTCGCTCCACTACGCCGCCTTTCATCACAAAGTCCACCTTCTCCAGTGTCGAGACATCCGCCAATACATCGCCGTGTACGGCCACAATATCCGCCAGCCTGCCCGGCGCAATAGTTCCCACTTGGTCCTGCATTCCTAGCAGCTCTGCCGCTGACGCAGTCGAGGCCCGGATCGCCTGCATCGGCGTCATCCCGAATTTCACCATCGACGAAAACTCTTTCGCCGGGTTTACCTTCCAGTCAAAACCCCCCGCATCCGTCCCGAACGCAATCTTCACGCCAGCCTTCATCGCCCGTCGAAACGTGTCTTCATGGATCTGCACCATCTTCAGCCACACCGGTGCGCCTTCCGCCGCTCGACCTTGCGCCACGTACTCGCCCACGTAAATGGTCGGCACATACCAGGTTCCCCTGGAGGCCATTGTCTTCAAATCCGCATCGCTGATGTAGTTGCCATGCTCAATGGAATCGACGCCCGCCTCCACCGAGTTATGCACGCCATTCAACGCCATCGCGTGCGACGCCACCTTATGTCTCTCCCGGTGAGCTTCATCCACGATTGCCCGCAACTCGTCCATGGTGAATGTCGGTATGTCATCCAACACGCCATGGTCCCTCCCCCGGTAACTGCGGTCGGAATACACCTTGATCCAGTCTGCTCCGTGCATGATCTGTTCCCGCACCGCCTTGCGCGCTTCGTCCGGACCGTCCACCACCTGTACTCCGTGTGGCACCTGCACATTCGGCGCATATCCCAGCAGTGGATACGCTCCTGTTACGTCCAGCGCCCGGGTAGCTACCTGCATCCGAGGGCCGGGAATAATGCCGCGCTGTATGGCGTTGCGAATGTCTATGTCGGCATAGCCCGCCCCTTCCGTTTCCAGGTCGCGAATAGTGGTGAACCCGTAATCCAGCGCTCGCCGTGCGTTCACCGTCGCCAGTATCGTCCGGTACTCAGGCGACTGCTTTAAGAGTTGCACGTCGTAATCCGCCGCCGTGATGTCTCCCTGCAGCAGCACATGAGTATGCGTGTCGATTAGCCCGGGCAGGCAGGTCTCCTGCGACAAGTCGATGATCCGCGCGCCCGTTTCTCCCGGGCCCGCGGGACCGCGCGACTGCATGAGCGTAACAATCTTCTCTCCCTCGATCACGATCCTCACATCCTTCATCGGCTGCTCGGACAATCCATCGATCAAAGTCCCGCAGCGGATGATAGTGCGTGGCATTTGCGGTTGCGTTTGCGCGTATGCGGCGACACAGAGCGCTAGGATCGCCAGCGTGAGCCTGCTTCCAACGCGAGTCAATCCACGTTTCTCGCGGACATAGCGTTCGTGCCTCATCATTAGTCCCATCATCCTCTTATCCTCTTTCTCTGAAGCTCGCATTCGCGATTGTCCCGCGCGCGTTCGCCTTTACCTGCGGGCGTCGCCACACGCTACCCGTCCTTGCGCGCGCCAACTAACAACTGAGAACGGCCACTGAAACCGGAAATCCTGTGCTTGACTTGTGGAAATTCCGGCGGGCGAGTCTATCAAATTTGCAGGCGCTTTTTGTCGCTATGCTTAAACCGTAAGTTGCTGCGCGGCTTTTCAAGCACGTGCCCAACGTTTCATCGAACGCCCGTCGTCGCCGTAATCTGTGGCCCACAATTTTGCTCACTGCACAATGTTTGTGGAATTGACCACCCATCCGTACCCGCGTAGAGTCTCCTCACCTCGGACAAGAAAAACAGAAATAAGGACAGTACATCACCGAGTGACCGACTTCATTTCACCTGCGGACCAATTTCAGGTCATCCGAGAAAACGATTTCCTTTGGAATTGCGCGCACCCGGGCGCGGTTTCCAGCGGATTCGTGAGCTTCTCATTACAAAGCCAAGCAGAGAACTGGACCGGAACCAAAATAATTCTGAAATTCGCGATGTGAAGATCAGACACCATCAACCCTCCCTCCCCCCAGGGTGATAACGTGACCGATTTGAATGCCGATTGGAAGATTTACCGTACCCGGTTCCTGGTGAAAGCCAAGCAACTGGCTCAGCCCCTCACCTTCCTTGACGTGCTGGGCCGCGAGCACGTTGGCAAGCCCGGCGATTACCTGGTCGAGTCCTCCGACGGGATGCGTCGCATCGCTCCCCGGGAAATTTTCGAGGACGTGTATGTCCCGATGGGAGTCGCTCCTCCAAACTGGGGTCCCGTGCGGCGAGAGTTGCCCCTGACGGAGAGGATCAGCCCCCTTACCCCGCCTGGTCGTGCTTCGGCGTGAATCACCTATCGACGTCAAGCTGTGGAAATCGCGCGCATAGCTTTTGCTAAGGCATTAAGCTACAATATATAGAGGTACCCTATTGACAGGCACAACATACAGGCGTACCGTTGCCATCCCATAGGCGATGCAAATGCCCCCGGGCTGCCCGTGGGCTAGACAAAAACAGGGGCGTCCATGTGGCCGAGGTGACCCGTGCCGCCCCGCAAACTGGCACTCGGCAGAGCGCTCTCCGGTGTACGGAACTGCAACATCTTCGGACACCCTAAAGCGCGAAGCTGGATAAAGCGGTGGCAAAAATCCCCCGGTCCGGCTGGCCCGGACATCCCCTCGGGGGACTCGTTGACTGGCAATTGGCCCAAGCTTCCCTGGCTTATTCCGGAGGCTGGGTGCCTAGTGGCGGAACTCTGAAGCTGATTTAAGGAGTCCCATGGAAGGTCTAGCTCGCCTCGTTTCTGATTCGCTTGCTCGTCACGGCCTCGATGCACCCGTTGATCACCGTCGCCTGCAATGGTCGTCGTGGTTTCGCTGTCAGTCCAGTTTCGATTTGTTGCTGGTCCCCAGCGAACCCGGTCTGTTGGCCCTCGCCGAAGCGATTGCGGCTCCCGGCGAATTGGCCACCGCGACCGGTAAGCGCATGCTCGCCGTGCTCCAGATCTCCCAGGCCGACGATGTCTGCCTGGGCCTTGGACGCTTGTTCGCGCCCGGCAATCCGCTGCGCGAACGCCTGTCTCAGGGCCGCTGTTTTGCCCGCTACGTCGTGATTAAAGACGAGGGCCAGCGCCACTCCGCCGTCGCCGAGCTGCAGAACTGGTTGGCTTCTTCCTCCGAAACCGCGACAGCTTTTTCCGACCTGAATCTAGGCCGCGAGGACACCGTCTGAGGTTCTGTGGAGCGGCTCCCTCCGCTCTGCGTCGGGAGGCGCCGCTTTACAGCTGGGGTAAACATAGGAAGTAGAGAGGATGCTAAAGCGGCTTTTAGCCGCGACGCTAAACGGGGCCGTAGACCCCGAATTACAATCTAATTAAGGGAGACCGAAATGCCCGAAGTGAGCGAAAAAACAAAAATAAATCAATCTGCCACTCCGGTGACGACGAGCCCCGACGCGAGCCCTGCCGCCACATCCAGGAAGAAGGTTTCTGGCCTCACCTTCCGCCGCCTGTTCACCAAGGCCGGCGTGAACCCCTACGACGAGGTCGAATGGGAAAAGCGCACCGCCGCGATCACTGACTCCCAGGGCAACGTGATCTTCGAGCAGAAAGATGTTGAGGTCCCCAAAGACTGGTCCATGACCGCCACCAATATCGTGGCCAGCAAGTATCTCCACGGTACGCTCGGCACGCCGGAACGCGAGACCGGGGTTCGTCAGCTCATTACCCGCGTCGCCGAAACCATTCGCGACTGGGGACTCGCCCAGGGCTATTTCCGCACTCCCGACGACGGCGCCGTCTTTCATGATGAACTGGTGCATATCCTGGTCCGCCAGTATGCGGCTTTCAATTCGCCCGTCTGGTTCAACGTCGGTTGCGATCGCATCGAGCCCAACTCCGATGCCACTAACTGGCACTGGAATCCCGTCAGCGGCCGCGTCGAATTCACCACTACCGGATATCGCCATCCCCAGTGCTCCGCCTGTTTCATCAACTCGGTAAAGGATTCGCTCGATTCGATCCTTACCCTCGCTAAGACCGAAGGCATGCTGTTCAAGTGGGGATCGGGTACCGGCACTAATCTCTCCCCGCTGCGCTCTTCCACCGAAGGTCTCAGTGGTGGCGGCACTGCCAGCGGTCCGCTCAGCTTCATGAAGGGATTCGACGCCTTCGCCGGTGTGATTAAGTCCGGAGGCAAGACTCGTCGCGCCGCTAAGATGGTCATCCTCAACATAGACCACCCCGATATCGTCGAGTTCATCGAGTGTAAGTCGAAGGAAGAGGCCAAGGCGCATGCGCTTGTCGCTCAGGGATATGACGGCTCTCACCCTGACTCCGACGCTTACTCGTCCATTTTCTTCCAGAACGCCAATAACTCCGTTCGCGTCACCGACGACTTTATGTACGCGGTCCTGCGCGATACCGATTTCTCTACTCGCGCCATTAAAGACGGCCGCGTAGTTAGCACTTTCAAGGCCAAGGATCTGCTTTTCAAAATTTCCGACGCCACGTGGCGCTGCGGTGATCCCGGCATGCAGTTCGATACCACCGTCAACCGCTGGCACACCTCTAAGAACACCGATCGCATCAACGCCAGCAATCCTTGCAGCGAGTACATGTTCCTCGATGACTCGGCCTGCAACCTTGCCAGCCTTAACCTGCTCAAGTTCGCTCCCAACGGCGCCTTCGACGTCGAAGCCTATCGTCACGCAGTTGACGTCGTCATTACCGCCCAGGAAATTCTTGTCGACAACGCCGGCTATCCAACCGAGATGATCGCCAGGAACTCGCACGATTATCGCCCGCTCGGACTCGGCTATGCCAACCTCGGCGCGCTGCTCATGGCCGCCGGCCTGCCTTATGACTCCGATGCTGGCCGTGACTACGCCGCCTGCGTCACCGCCATCATGTGCGGTCAGGCCTACCTGCAGTCCTCGCGCATCGCCGAACTCTGCCAGCCTCTGGTTCCCGCCACCGAACCTGCGCAGCGCTCGCTGGCCGAAACCAATCTCGGGGAGAACGTGATGCCCGGCGCCGCTTGTCCCGGCTGGTACATCAATCGCGAACCCTTCCTCGACGTCATTCGCATGCATCGCGCCTCCGTGAACAAGATTGACAAGTCGAATGTCCCCCCCGCGCTCTACGAAGCGTCGAAGTCCTGCTGGGACGAAGCCCTCGCCCACGGCGAAAAATTCGGCTACCGCAACTCCCAGGTCACCGTTCTCGCCCCCACAGGCACAATTGGATTTATGATGGACTGCGATACCACGGGGATCGAGCCGGACCTGGCGCTGATCAAGTACAAGAAACTGGTTGGCGGCGGGATGATCAAGATCGTGAACAACACCGTACCCACGGCATTGTTCAAGCTGGGCTACACGCACGAGCAGACGGACGCGATCGTCAGTTACATCGACGCGACCGGCACCATCGAAGGCGCGCCGTTGGTAAAAGACGAGCATCTGCCGGTATTCGATTGCTCGTTCAAGCCGGCGAAGGGAACGCGCTCCATCCACTACATGGGACACCTAAAGATGATGGCGGCGGCACAGCCGTTCATCTCGGGCGCAATCTCGAAGACCGTCAACCTGCCGGAGTCGGCCACGGTGGAAGACATCATGGAGGCCTACCTCCAGGCATGGAAGCTGGGGCTGAAGGCGGTGGCGGTGTATCGCGACGGGTGCAAGAAATCGCAACCGCTGTCGGCGGCGGGAACCAAGACGGCGACCTCGAGCAAGGAAGACGCGCGCAGCATGTCGGCGGGACATCCACAAGAAGAAGAGAATCTCGACGGGCCGCCGCGCGCGGTGCGTCACCGGCTCAAAGAAGAACGCATGTCCGTGACCCACAAATTCAACATCGGCGGCCATGAGGGCTATCTGACGGTTGGGCTGTATCCCGACGGCACTCCCGGAGAACTGTTCATCAAGATGGCGAAGGAAGGCTCGACCGTTTCTGGCCTGATGGACAGTTTTGCGCTGGCCGTCTCCATCGCGCTGCAGCACGGGGTTCCGCTCAAGCTGTTCTGCGACAAGTTCGCGCATACGCGATTCGAGCCCAGCGGCTGGTCGAGCAATCCGGAGATCGGCTTCGCCAAGTCGATCATGGATTACATCTTCCGCTGGCTCCAGTTGCGTTTCCTGACCGGGCAGCAGCAGCTTCTATTCGACAACCTGCGTCCGCGGACGTTGGGCGCGGGTGGCACTGAAAGCGCCGGCGATCTGGAAGGAAGCACGGTCGTGGGACAAGGATCACAGATGACAGGCGGGCGCAACCGGGAAGCCGAGCGGGGCAATGTCCATGCCGCCGACGCTCTGTCGAACCTGATCGACTTAGGGGATGCGCCGAGCTGTCACGTGTGCGGATCGATCATGGTAAGAAACGGCAGCTGCTATAAGTGCATGAGCTGCGGCAGCACCAGCGGGTGCTCGTAAATCGCTGGCTAGCTCAAGGGTCATCAGCCTGTGGGTTTGCGCAATTGATGAAAGTTGGGGTCCAAAAGGTGAAAGTCTAGACCCCAAAACGTGAAATTGAGTAAGGCACTGAAAACAAGGTACATGACTTCAAGAACTGGCGGCATCGGCAGCTCCCATTTATTTCCCGAGTTATAGGTCGGACCACGACATAACGCTTATCGACGGCGGCATCTGGGCTAATAACCCGTCAGGTCTCGCAGTGGTCGCGGCCATCAGCATGCTCAATGCCCCACCTGATCAAATCGACGTATTGAGCTTAGGTTGTACAGAAACACCGCCGGATTTTCTTCAAACGCGCAAGTGGGTTGGCTACTGGCCACTAAAGCTTCTCGACGCGATGTTTCGAGGACAGTCATTTTCATCCTTAGGAACAGCGCAACACCTCGTCGGCCATAGCAACGTACATCGCGTCAGTCCTACGGTCGCACCTGGGCAATACGAGCTTGACCAAATTAAGGGAATTGAGGATTTGAGAGGCTTGGCTTATCAGACCGCTAGGTATGCTTCCCCTAAGCTGGCGACTGTCTTCTTCAGCAAGCCGGCCGAACGGTTCACACCGATATACCAGAGCAATTCCTGATCCCAAGACTGCTGCGCCATCCAAAGGCCATGCACCTCAGCGGCTAAAGCCGCAAAATTCCATGATACCTGGATCGCAGCGGTAAACCGCTGCGCCACCCAAAAGCCGCCGCAACACCAAAGACCGCTGCAACACCCAAAGACAGGGCATCGCAGCCGTCGTGGAGTGCGTTCTTGTCAGAGATAGTTACAGACTTAGTCGGCGCTGGGCTGAAGACCGAGGGTGGGATGGGCCGGTGCGTGGTGATCGACCAGGTCCGCCATTTCATTGATAAACGGCTTTCTTGCCCAAGCTCCTACCAGACCGTACGACATTGCTACTCCCCGTTTTGCCACCACTTCTTCGCGCATGCGGTCAGCCAAACTATTCATTTCTGCTTGACTGATCTGTGCTTGACCGGGAGAGGTGATATTCATCTTTTCCAATGTCGCGGACAAGCTGCGCACCGCCTCAGCAATGAGGTGGTACACGGGACTATCTGGCTCTCCGGAGACCAAGGAATCCATGCGCATTCTGGGCGCGGGCAGGCCGCAGTCGAGAAATAACGAATGCATCTCCAGTCCTAGTTCAGGCCGAGCGCCACTGCTGCGTAGTCCTTCGGCCAGCCATCGTGCCGCCTCGTCGAAGATGGGAACAGCTGGCCAGGAGCGGCATACAGTCGCGTCAAGTTCCTGGAATGCGACCAAGCCACCTGGACGAAGATAGCGCATCATGTTGCTCAAACTAATGGTGGGATCGGGCTGATACATAAGTACGAAGCGACCCACAATCGCATCGAAGGGTTGGTCGAAGTGCATTGAAGCAGGATCGCCTACTTCGAAGGCGACATTGGAGAGGTTGCGTCGAATTGCTCTTGTTCTGGCCCTCTCCACTGCAGCCGGAGAACCATCGGCGCCGAGCACATATCCGTGCGAACCGACCAGCTCTGCGGCGAGGAAACTTACGTCTCCGCTGCCGCTACCTACATCCAGCACGCGCATACCGGCTGTTATGCCCGCTTCAGCAAAAAGCTGACGGGTATATGGCGCGAACACGGTACCTTGAAAGCTCAGACGATCCAACTCACGAGAAGAGTGGCCCAAAGGGTAATCAACGTTAAGCTTTGACATTCCAAATTCGGTACAAGACACGTATGCAATCTCCTATTGAACCGCAATACAATGCTCTTAAGCACTAATCAATGCGGGAGTTTGTTTCCTCATCGAACAGTCCATTCCGTTGAGAAATGAATTTACTTCTGCCGATGTGAAACAGGTGAGACTAGCGACAACGCAGTTTCGACTTGTCACGCATTTGCAAATGCTCTGTCATCTTCTCGTTTGAGTGCGCAAGGAGCGGGGCGGGAAGCGTTTCGCATCGCGGGAACGCGGAAAAAGGTCAGAAGGCGCGGGTTTCCCGAATCGGGAAAATGTTGTCAAGAGGGGGCAGATCACAATTTTGAAGTAAGTTGTTGTAGGCGTGGGTGAAATAAAGGCAATAATATACTTGACAAATCAACGTACTTTCCTTATCCTGCGTACATGAACGGCAAACAAAAGCAGCCAAAGACCTTGCAAGAGGCTGTCGCATACTTCAGCAATCCCGACAATGCCTTGGCCTACATGACCCTGCTGCGCTGGCCAGACGGGGTTGTGACCTGTCCAACTTGCGGTCGCAAGGACGTTGTGTTCCTGCATAACCAGCGCAAATGGCAGTGCAAGAGCACTCACGCAAAGCGCCAGTTCTCTGCCAGGGTCGGCACCATCTTTGAGGATTCGCCAATCCCTCTGGAGAAGTGGCTTGTTGTTGTGTGGATGCTGTCTAACTGCCGCAACGGTGTTAGTTCTTACGAGATCGGGCGCACTATTGGAGTAACTCAGAAGTCCGCATGGTTCATGCTGCATCGCATCCGTCTTGGCTTGCAGGATAGGCAAACTGGCGGCAAGCTCGGCGGTGGCCCACACAGCAAAGTCGAAATTGACGAGACTTACATTGGCGGCAAGGCGCGAAACATGCACAGAGCCAAGAGAGAGCGCCTGAGTCGTGATGGTGGAATGCAGGGTGGCCACGGCAAGGTCGCAGTTATGGGAATGCTGGAGCGCGGCGGAAAGGTTAAGACTGCAATCCTTGGCCACAAGCGCGAAAAGAAAGTCATGCACCAAATCATCGAGGATAGCGTGATGCCCGGAACTTGGATTATGACTGACGAATTTCCGGCATATCACGGATTGAGCAACGACTATACCCATCTCGTAATCAACCACCTTGAGAACTACGTACACGGCAATGTGCACACTCAGGGCATCGAGAACTTCTGGTCGCTGCTTAAGCGTGGCCTTAGCGGAACTTATGTTGCTGTAGAGCCGTTTCATTTGTTCCGTTATGTGGACGAACAAGCATTCCGCTTCAACACTCGCAAAGAGGGCACCCGCAAAATCAGCGACTCAGAAAGGTTTGACATCGCCATGTCGCAAGTCCTTGGCAGGCGTCTCACTTTTGCCGAACTAACTGGCAAAGTGGGAGAAACGCACGTTCCGTTCTAGTCCTTATCGTTTGAAGCGCGGCCCGAAGCGGAAGGCTTCTTAGCTTTCCGCTTTTTCTTTTCTGTCTTCTCTTGATCTAGCTTTGCCTTGATCCTTGTATGTGGAACCTTGACGAGTTTCCGCATTATGCGATCAAAGTTGCTAAACTCATTTTCCTTTTCCATGCTTCCCTTTGGCACCACCAAATTGGCTGATGACCTTTTGGTTTAGGCTGGTTGTCAGATTCGGTCCTTTTGCAACGCGGTCATCTCCGCCGAGGGCCTTGAACTCGGCATCAATCCATTTGTAGCATTGGTCGAAAATCTTGTCGCTGATTGCATCAACATCCAAGGAGGCGATCTTGTTGCGTTTCGGTGATACCGAGTTACATGCTGCACAGGTTACATACATGGCAAGGTAGAAAACCAAATTAAGAACATCGGTCTTCCCAAGGCCCTTTCCTCTCAGATATGTATGGCACCGCCGCATAATCTGAACGCATTTCGTATAGAGGGCCGGAGGGTACTTGTCGGAAAACAGTTTTTTGTAATTCTTTTCCGCAACAGTACCTGGCCTTACGCGAGCATCGTCTGGTTGCTGCAAGACGATAGACGCTACGGCCTGCGCCAAATAGTGAATAGTGACGATCTCAGAGACAGACTTACCCTGATTTCTGTAGTAGTTTTTGCGGCGGTCGTAAAAATACCCTGCTGCCTTGAGATGTAATTCAATGTCTCGATGTACCTGCTCAGTGGCATGTAGAAAAATGGAACTAATTTTAGTCTGGCTATTTGTGGCTCGAATGATTTTGTCAGATGTTGCTTCGTTGCTGTTGACAATTACCTTCACCATCATTGAGCGAGAATCGTTAGGGTCGGCTCCTCCCTTAAAGTGACGGAATACCACATGCGATGTTTGTAGGCCGTTGACAATCAGCGGATCAGTTACCTGCAAATTGCCAGAGGCATAATAAGCATCGGCTGCAAGAATCGTAATTCCATTGTTTAGCCACCAAAAGTCATCTCCCTCAGGATTCGCAAGTGTCTGCTCGATTCCCTGATTAACGGTTGCGTCAGGAGCATAGTCTCTAACATTCGCCTCAAAGAGATGGTCGCGAATCTCCCCTTCATCGGAAATGAAGTCGTAAAAGTCTTTGAGATTCACGACACATGCGTATGCACCACGATCAAAGCTCGTGTAGTCGAAGTACTTTGGCGTTTTGAGCGGGAGTGTGCGTGGGATGCTCTTCTGTGACAGTTTTACTAAGTCGGTTCCAGTGATAGGCATATAGCTAGCATTAGCCGTTGGAAATACTTGCCTGAAGCATTGGCAGAGAATTCTGCCCCTCTCTTCCACCTTCGTATCCACCACATCTGAGTGTGCAGCGTGGAAAAACGTTGCCGACAGAGTGGGTTTTAGCGGCAGCACTAACTTGTAGAGTAAACGGAACCTTGCTACATGATCTAGCAATTCTTGGCTGTATAAGGTTGTTGCCGAACTGGTGGGGCAATCTGGTCCGAGCGCGTTCTCAACGAAATCCTTAAACTTCATGGGCACGGCTTCTTCAAACGATGGTTTGTTTTTGGCTTGAACTACAACAATCTCGATTTCTGCTTTCTGCCCCTTAAAGAATTGAACGTCGCCCTCATCTCGAATCAGCTTCTTATTGCAATAGACGTAAAAGCCATCCACTCCGGCGTCTCCGTCACCGCCCAACAGACCTCCTGCGATCTCATCAGGATCGGGGTTGAATCGTAATTTTTTCAAAACTTGCTGCGACGAGAAAATCTCAAAATACTTGTCGGTCGGAAGCTCTGGGTAGTCGTGCTGCCGCTGTGCTTCAACTATGGTTTTGAGCGTGGTATTCGCCTGAGTTGTCATCCCTGGAAAATCCTCCGCGAAGGTGAGACTCATCGTACACCCCCGCCAATCGGAGGCGCACCACGACCCCCCTCATCGTCCGCTGCCCTGTCTCCCTCAGATTCGCATTCCTCTTGTGATTCGGCAAGTATATTATTGCCGAAATAAAGTTGGAAACCGTGTCCGGTTTAGTGTTGCAGCTTGGTATTCTGGAAGTAAGAGTACAGAAGCCGCCGTCAGCGGTTAAGAAGTACGGCGTCGAAGGTGAGAAGTAAGGAATGGCGCCGAAAAATCAGCGGAGGACGTGAGCAGTCGCAGTTTTCGGAATGTAGTTAGTCGACAATAAAAGCGAAATCGGGCGCAGCTTCGGCTGCGTTTTTTTTTGCCCAGAGTTGAGGGTCAGGAGTTGAGGATGAAAGCTGGAGTAGACGAGGCGGGGACGCGGACGGGAGTGTCCGAGGCAGACGAACTGGAAAACGCGGACGGCCAAAAGCGGTCGGGGAGCCGGGGATTTCGGACGTGCAAAGAACAGGGCGAGTGGGTGGAGCTGTGCTTCATGGCGAGGGCGGCGGAGATGGGATGGAACGTCTGCAAACCGTACGGGGATTCGGCAAGCTGGGACGTGGGCATCGAGCAGGGCGGGCGGCTGGTGCGGGTGCAGGTGAAGTCCACGACATTCTGCCGGGGGAGAACTTACACGTGCAACCTGGTGGGGCGGGGGAAAAAAGGATACGAAGCCGACGAGGTGGACTTCTTTGCCGTGTACCTGGTGCCGGTGGATCTGTGGTACATCCTGCCATTTGCGGCGGCGAGCAAGAAGAGCGTTTCGCTGCAGTTTACGCCGGAGAAGGCAGGTCATAAATATCAGCAGTATGCAGAAGCGTGGCATCTGCTGAGCCGCCAGGAGGGCCAGGGAGCGGGTGGCGCAGTGAGGAAATCAGGAGGTGACGATGGTAATGCGCGGCGGACGGGATGTCCTTAGCTGGTAACGATTCTTCTCTGGAAATTGGGGGCGGGTCTCGGTATGATGAGCGCATCCCCTTGTGATCCTGATCACAGCAGCTTGCCCGTAAGGGAGCGATGCTGGTGGCATATCGCGGCAAAGGTGGTTTGAACCTCCTTATGAGTGACTATTACGGTCTTGCGGTGATTGTGCAGCTGTCGCTGGGATTCGGCATGGCGGGTTTGTTGTGGCCGGAGAAAGTGAAAGACTGCACAGTGTTATGGTACCCCTTCATTCCCAGCTACCGCGCGGTGCGGACGAGCAGCATCGCGGCGCTAGCCCTGTCTATGCTGGTTTTCGTCCTGTTTGTGCAGCACGTAAGCTAGAGGCCAGGCTCTGCGGCCGGGCAGCGGCGCGAGGCATGGTTGAACACAAGTCTTGACATTCGCCTTATCTTCGCCAACAATCAGCGCATGGCAATCACCAAGCGGCAACGCCAAGTGTACGACTTCATTTCACATTTCGTGGAAGAACACCAATATTCGCCGTCCTATGAGGAGATCAAGACGGGGATGGGGCTGCGATCGTTGGCGACGGTGCACAAACATGTGTCGAATTTGGAGAAGAAGAACCTGCTGAAGCGAGATTACAACCGCAGCCGGTCGATTGATCTGTTGCAGCCGAAGGGAAAACTAAAACAGGTGATGAGCGTGCCGGCGGAGATGCGGTTGCCGCTGATGGGGCGAATCGCGGCGGGACAGCCGATTGAGGCGATTCAGAACCCGGAGACGATTTCGCTGGCGGACTTCGTGCAATCGAAGGACGTGTTTGTGCTCGAGGTGCGCGGAGAGTCGATGCAGGACGAAGCGATCCTGGACGGCGATTACGTGCTGGTGGAGAAGACGAAGATCGCGCACAACGGAGATATCGTGGTGGCGCTGGTGGATGGAAGCGATGCGACGCTGAAGCGGTTTTATCGCGAGGGAGAACAAATTCGGCTGCAGCCGTCGAACGTTAACATGCATCCGATCGTGGTGCACGCGTCGGCGGTGCAGATCCAGGGCAGAGTCATAGGGGTGCTGAGGAAGTACTGAAGTGGGGTATTGCGGCTTCCCGCAGGCCTCATCGCGACCGCGGAAAGAGCGGCAGAAAAGAACGCCCGGAAGATTCCGGGCGCGTCCACTCCTCACAAAGAACTTTTCAGACGAATCACAGCACAAACCAAGGACACAAGCTTTCCAGGGAATAGCCGACCGGATGGAAACTTTTCCTGCGGTTGCTAGCTGAGGTGTTTGTCGAGAGCCTTCTGGATGGTCTCTTTGGGGACGTAGCCAACAATCTGCTCTTTGACTTGTCCGCCCTTGAAGACAAGCAGGGTGGGAATGCCACGGACGCCGTAGCGCATGGGAGTAGCGCTGTTGCGGTCGACATCCAGTTTGGCGACCTTGACCTTGCCCTGGTACTGCTGAGCAAGTTCATCGACGATGGGGGCGATGGCACGGCAAGGACCGCACCAGGTGGCCCAGAAATCCACCAGCACCGGCTGATCGGACTTCAGCACATCCTGGTCGAAATTCGCGTCCGTAATTTCTACTATTTCTTTGACAGCCATGGTCCCTCCGATGATCGCCTGGCCGGCTGGCTGTCAGCCGAAGACCCGCGAAGATGTTGTGCGCCACCCAGTTGAGGTGACTGCTTATCCTAGCACTTTCATTGGATGCAAATCTGCGACCAAAGTCGCAAGTGGGGCGGGCAAGGGGCAGGCGGCGAGTTCCCGGACGACGGTAAAACTGCGGACCATGAGATGCGTGCGCGGGCTACTCGGAGGTGAAGTAGTCGACGGTGACCGGGTTTTCGAAGAGCGAATAATCCCGGGTCACGACAGTGATGCCGGTTTCGGTAACGAAATAGCGCTGGCGGTCGGCTTCGGCGTCGTAGCCGATGGTGGTGCCTTCGGGAATATGGACGTCGCGGTCGATGATGGAGCGGCGGATGCGGCAATGGCGTCCCACATTGACGTGGGAGAAAAGAATGCTGGCGTCGACTTCCGAATAGGAGTTCACGCGCACGTCCGGGGAGAGAATGCTGTTCTTGACCATACCGCCGGAGATGATGCATCCGGCGGAGACGATGGAGTCGAGGGCGGTGCCGCTGCGGCCGGGTTCGGCGAAAACGAATTTAGCGGGAGGATACTGGCGCTGGTGGGTGCGGATCAGCCACTCGGAGTCGTACAGGTTGAAAACGGGGGACACGGAAACGATATCCATGTTGGCTTCGTAGTAGGCCTCGAGGGTGCCCACGTCGCGCCAGTAGAGCGCCTCTTTCTTGTTCTCGTCCACGAAGTTGAAGGAGAAGACGCGGTAGTCGTCGACCATCTTGGGAAGAATATCTTTGCCGAAATCGTGGCTGGAATCGGGATCCTCGGCGTCTTTCAACAAGACGGGGATGAGGACGTCGGTATTGAATATATAGATGCCCATTGATCCGGAGATCATGGTGGGATCGTAGGGAGAGCGGATCTCGGTGTGCTGCGGCTTTTCCAGGAAGCCGGTGATACGGCTGTCACGGTCGATTTCGACGACGCCGAAGCGGTAAGACTCTTCGGGATCCATGAGGATGGTGGCGAGCGTGACGTCGGCGCCGGACTCGCGGTGCTGGCGAAGCATCCTGCCGTAATTCATCTTGTAGATGTGATCACCGGAAAGGATGAGCACGTGCTTGGGCTGCTCGGACCCGATGGAGTAGATGTTCTGGTAAACCGCGTCAGCGGTTCCCATGTACCAATTCTCGCTAACCCGCTTCATGGGAGGGAGGATTTCGATAAACTCGCCGAGTTCCCGGGCGACGATGTTCCAGCCTTCGCGGATGTGACGATTCAGGGAAAGAGCTTTGTACTGAGTAAGGATGTAGACGCGATGCAGGCCGGAGTTGACACAGTTGGAAAGAGTGATATCGATGATGCGATAGATGCCGCCGAAAGTGACGGCCGGCTTGGCACGATCACGAGTCAAGGGATAGAGGCGTTCGCCGGCGCCTCCGGCTAAAAGGACTCCGAGTGTGTCTCTCATGGCGGTATGATCTCGCTCTACTTATGGCCGGGGGTGCCGCCAGACCGAGCAGCGGAGTATAACGGCACACGACACAACGAAGTTCGATACTAGCACACGAAAACTGTGGGCTGGGGCCGGGAGCGGAGAGAGCGGGGAAATGCGAAAAGGGAGTGCAGATTGTTTCAACCCAATCAGCGCCACGGGGACGCTGATTGGGTCCTTCGACTAGGAAGGAGAATCCGGCAGAGCGTAACCGACGAGAGCGTTTCTGCCGAGTGGCGAGATTTTGCCTTCGGCGGATTGGGCCTGTCAAGGAGAATTAGCTACCGGACCGCGCCAGGAGTTCAGGACGGGAAAAACGGATGAGGAGGAACACGCCCGGTTGCGCACGGCAGAACGTAGCACGAATCGCAACGGGGGTGAGTTACGAGGTTTCGTCTTCAATCTTGATGCGAAGGGACTTGAGAAATTTCAGGTCCTGCTCGCTGACTTTAAGCTCCGGGTTGCTGCTGAGGGTGGTCACCATCGAGGTCTTGTCGGCAGGCTTTTCGCCCTGCTTGCTGACGCCGATGGTCGCCTCGAGAACCAGGAAGATGTCGTAGCCCCCTTCTTTGATCCGGGAGACGACTTCCGCGATCTGCTCGGAGTCGGCCAAAGACTCATTAATGGCTTCTCCCAGTTCTTTCATGAGCTGCTTTAATTGCTGGTCCAAGGGGCCCTCGCTTTGGGAAGCCGGCAGGCACAGCCGCGTGCGGACGGCCTCACCCGTATGTGATGCGATGGAAGTCACAGGGTTGCGTGACGGAGCGCACCACGTGGCGTATTGTAACTCCAGAATCCGGGTGGGAACATTGATAAAATCGCCAATGATGCAAGTGACGACGGCGCAAAAAGTGCGTATTTTGGCGAGAGTTGCGGCGCAGCAGGCGAGCCGCAGCCGGACCGCGGGAGCCGTGTTGCAGGGCGCACGCACCACGCTGACGCACTTCGGCCGGGTGCTCCACCAGTTGTGGCTGGAAGTGACCGGGTTCGTGTTCCTGGCCCTAGCGGGAATAGGCGGGCTGGCAGGAGTGCGGGAATTTGCCAAGTTCGAGGCCGGCAAGGCGGGAGCGGGCAGCCGACTGGCGGTAGCCATTTGCTTTTGCTTGACCTTCGCGTACTTCGGGCTGAGTTCGTTCTGGCGAGTGAGGAAGAAAAGCAAGCGCCGAGGCCGCGAATCCGGGTGTATTGAGCCACAGCAAAGCGCAAGCTGTGCGGGAAGCATGGGAGGGCAGGTATGAGTGATAAAGCAAAAGTCGTCGATCCGCCGCAGCCCTCCAAAGCCGCAAATGATCAGCAAGAGACCGAGTCACACATTCCGGTTCGCCCACTCTACACGCCGGCCGACCTGGAGGGCTGGGACCCCGATCGCGACCTAGGCTACCCGGGACAGTTTCCCTACACCCGCGGAGTACAGGCCACCATGTACCGCGGCCGGCTGTGGACCATGCGGCAGTACGCGGGCATGGGAGACGCGGAGGAGTCGAATCGCAGATACAAGTACCTGCTGGCAAACGGCACGACCGGACTGTCGGTGGCATTTGATCTTCCGACACAGATTGGCCTCGACTCGGACAATCCGCTGGCCATGGGCGAGGTGGGCAAGGTTGGAGTAGCGATCGACTCGCTGGAGGATATGGAGCGGCTGTTCGAGGGCATCGACCTGACCCAGATTTCGACATCGATGACGATAAATGCGACAGCGTCAATCCTGCTGGCGCTGTATGTCGCAGTGGCAAAACGGAAGGGCAGCGATGTCCGCAAGCTCTCAGGGACAGTACAGAACGATGTCTTGAAGGAATACATTGCCCGGGGGACGTATATTTACCCTCCGCAGCAGGCGATGCGCATCATCACCGACCTTTTCGCGTGGACCAATGAAAATGTGCCCGACTGGAATACCATTTCGATCTCCGGGTATCACATGCGGGAAGCGGGCTCGACGGCGGTGCAGGAGGTGGCATTCACCCTGGGTAATGGAATGGCCTATGTGCAGGCGGCGGTGCGCGCAGGCTTGAGCGTGGACAAATTCGCACCGCGACTGTCGTTCTTCTTCAATGCGCACAGCAATTTCCTGGAAGAGGTGGCCAAGTTCCGGGCGGCACGGCGGATGTGGGCACGCATCATGCGGGAGCGGTTTGGGGCGAAAAATCCGAAATCCTGGATGCTGCGCTTTCACACGCAAACCGCAGGCTCGACGCTGACCGCGCAACAGCCGGAGAACAATATCGTGCGCACCGCAATCCAGGCGCTGGCCGCGGTGCTGGGGGGAACGCAATCGCTGCACACGAATTCTTTTGACGAGGCGCTGGCTTTGCCGACTGAACAATCGGCGCGCATCGCGTTACGCACGCAACAAATCATCGCCTACGAATCGGGCGCTCCCCAGACCATCGATCCGCTGGCCGGGTCTTATTACGTGGAAACCCTGACGAACGAAATCGAGAAACGGGCGAATGAGTACCTGGAGAAAATAGAAGCGCTGGGTGGAATGCTGAAGGCCATCGAGCGCGGCTACGTGCAGCAGGAAATCCAGAACGCGGCTTATGAATACCAACGGAAAGTGGACCACCTGGAATCAGTGCTAGTAGGCGTGAACCGGTTCACGGTGGAGGAAGAAAAGCCGATTCCGATCCTGCGAATCGACGAAGGACTGGAGCGAAAGCAGGTGGAACGTGTCCAGGCGGTGCGGTCGAAGCGCGATCCGCAGGTGTGGCAGGAGGCCGTACGCAATGTGGAACAGGTGGCGCGCGGGGGAGGAAACTTAATGCCCCATATCCTGGGCGCGGTGGAGGCGATGGCAACCGTGGGAGAGATCTCCGATGCCATGCGGCGAGTATTTGGGGAATACAAGGAAGCCGTGGTTGTCTAGAAGAAGGCGTCGGGTACGGGGCTTCGCGCCAGTTACATGACCGCGGCGAGCGCCGGCGAATCCACGCCGACCACCGATAATGGGGTGGAATCCGGAATGTGAGTGACAATCTTGATTATGTTGCTGCTTCCAAGCAGGAGTTTACGCTAAGATGCGCGCATGGCAGATCCAAAAGAGCGCGGTTCGCGAGACCTGATGTTGTGGGTCATCACGGTAGTGTTGGTGGCGCTGGCGGCGTGGATGTACTTTAAGCGGTAATCAGGATCACGTAGCAGCGCAATGCAAGCTTCGCCAGCAGTTGGGGAAGCGAAACTGGTGGGAAGCAAAGGGGCGGCTCACCCCCTGACAGTCCGTCCACTTTCAAAAACTCTTTTCAAACCGGGACACTGATGAGGTCAACCATGGTAGAGAGGACCTGGCTGATTTTGTTGTCAGCCATCATTCTTTCGCTCTGCGGGTCAGCGTTTGCCGCGGAAAAGGATGTGGAACAGGGGAAATATATTACTCTTGAGATCGCGAAGTGCGGGACCTGCCATACGCCGGTGAACGAAAAGGGAGAACCGATCCGAGAGAAGTGGATGCAAGGAGCGAAAATTCCTTTCAAGCCGATCGGCAAGGTTACGGAATGGGCGGACTGGGCGCCAAGTCTGAGTGGGATGCGGCGCTGGCCAGAGGCTGTGTCGATCAGGTTATTGATGACGGGAATGGGAGCGGATGGCGTGACTCCTCCCCGGCCACCGATGCCGCGTTACCACATGAATACGGCAGACGCTACCGCCGTACTGCATTACCTGAGAACGCTACCGCCCACGGAGTGAGCAGGTCACGGGTCACTGGAAAGATTGGGCGGGAAAACTGCGGGAATCAGTTGCTGAAGACAGCGTCGTTGCTATTGAGAGAACAGCGGCTGTCCGCGGGGGCTTCAGACTCTGGCAAGCGCGACTCGCGCACGGCTTTCCACCAGTGAAATAGCGGCTTCAGCTGTGACTCGTAAGGCTTGAGACTCTCCTTGGTCAGGAACTCCATATTTTGAAATCCATTCTTGCGCGCCACACTGATGGTGTAAGGATGTGGGTCGGAGATGACCAGAGGGGCGAGTTTCGGTCGCGCCTGCAATTCGCGGAAAGCCTTGGCGTCGACAATGTCGATAAGGGCCTGCCAGTCGGCGTCTGACAGTTGACCCTCATATATCTTGCGATCCAAGTCTCTGCCGAGCTTGCGGTGCGCTCGTTCGGCGTGAAAGTAGTGGTCGTCGAACACCAGCATGCAGTCCTGCTGCCCACCCAATGCGCCCACCTGAACTTCCGAGAGCAGAACGCGCATGGCGGCAGGCCGGCCGCGCTCTCCCAGGCCAGCGGCGGCGACGAGGCAGATGCCAAGCACGAGGAAAATAATCGCAACCCAATGCTTCATGATTCAGCTCTCCGGCAATTACCGGGTACGGCGGTGATCACTGGCACAACTGCGACTTGGCATCGGTGAACTTGTTCTTTTTTGCCAACTCGTCGAACCATTTCACGAGCGGAGCCAGTGTCTTCTTGTATTGAGCTCCATTATCCAGATAAGTATCCATTCCGGTCAGCGAGGCCGAGGACGAGACCGCATTAGTGGTTCCGGTCTTCACGCGTTCTTTCGTAAGGGTGAATTGCTGGAGGTCGGCGGCGCGACTGATTTGCACGTCCAAACGTTCGGCTTCACGAATCGCCTGGGTGTCAGGGGGAAGTTCCGGCGCCGGGGGCGTCCTGACCTTAATCAGTTCCTGGTCGTCGAGCATGGCCTTGAGCCGCTGCAAATCATCGGGGGTCAACGTGCCTTCTGCCGATTTCATCTTGGGATGGCCAACGCTGTGCTCATCCCTCTTCTCAACGATGTACTTGCCGTTCGGGTACACGAGCACGCAGGCCGAAGAGTTGGGGTACTGCCTGACGTCCAACTGCTGGCCGCGAAGTGTCGCGTCATATACGTTGCGTCCGCTCGACATCATGTTTGACTGATCATCGAGGCTCGCTCTCGAGCGCGATATTTGCAGCAGAGGCTGGCCCTGGGCATTCGCGATTGCCGGGAAAATGAGAAGCGCGAGAAATACCAGGAAGGGCGAGAGGCGGCGACTACATGTGGACATAGGTCGACCATCCTAAAGGGGATCTACTCTGATGGCGAAGGATGTTACCACTCTCGTCTGGCGCAAAAAAGTCGTTTTTAATAACCGGAAGGAGGATTGGAAGGAGCGCACGGAATGTAGGACAGGACAGCAGGCGTGACCGTCGCTGTTCGTGCCAGTGTGCCTGGTGATAAAGTGAAGAAATTGAGCGGGGCTGGCGGAACTGGCAGACGCGCTGGCCTTAGGAGCCAGTGGCCGCAAGGCCGTGCAGGTTCAAGTCCTGTGCCCCGCACCAACCCCTATCCCGAAAAGATCAGCCAGTTGCGGTGTGTCACTCTAAGGACGGACCAAAGGTGTCCTACTCTTTGGGCTCCTCAGAAACTGGAGTGAGCGTTATGGCGTGTTCTCGACAGCTATGTCGAGGCGGCGTTAACATGGCACGCAACTCTCTATGATCCTGAAAGGCTGGAAGGATATAGCTAAGTACCTCGGTTGTGGGGTACGCACGGCTCAGCGCTGGGAAAAGCTAGGGATGGCAGTTCGTCGGCCGAGCAAAGGCATGGGGGCCGCTGTTGTAGCGCTGAGTGAAGAAGTAGATGGATGGCTCAAGGAAGCCGCTCCAGCCGACAGTTGCGAGCCGAGCACAATCCGCGTATCGCCCCGATTTCGGTATCGGGTTTTGCTCGCCGACGATGATGAGGCGCTTCTGGTCACGCTCGCTGCGCGATTGGTTGACGAAGGTTACGAAGTTCGCACCGCACGTGATGGCTTTGAGGCGCTGGCGACGATGCGTGAGGGAGCGCCACACGTGCTTGTCGCCGATCTGAAGATGTCGAACATGTCAGGGTTCGAACTGCTCAGCATCGTGCGGAGAAGATTTCCGTCTACCGCGGTAATCGCGCACAGCGGAGAGTTTGAAAAGATCGGCGATGCCCATCCCCTGTGCGACGGGTATATAGAAAAGGGCGCAAACTCCTCCTTCGAACTTGTGGAGAAGGTTCGAGAGCTGTTATCGCTGTCGCCGCTTCGCAGCCAGCCGCCCAAGGTCCAGCCAGCGCCGGCGTGGATTCCGCGCACGAATAGCGGGTATTTCGTACTAACGTGCCTCGAGTGCCTTCGATCGTTTTCTGTCATGACACGCAAAGCGGTGATCGGCCAGGACGCGGCCGCCGAATGTGCACACTGTGGAGTACCTGTCAGCTACCACATTGACGCATCAGTATTGCCGATTAAGGATGCTGTCAGGGAACTGATCGAGCACGCGCACGATCATGCTGCTTCGTCGCGCTCTGCGGTCGCTTCTTCGCGCGATGCGATCAAAGATTCGATGAGGATTATTGACAATCGAGAGCTTGCCCGACGCAAAAGAGGTTAGGTAATCGCTGCCGGGTTATTCTTGAGGAGTGTTTCGCCGCGAGTGCAGCGAAGCATTACCATGAGCGCTCGTATGCTGAGAATGAACTCAGGGTGCGGGGCCATTCAAGCGACAGAGCGGCTCTGCCTGCGCTTGGCCAACGAAGTAACGCGCTCCGACAATTGGATGACCTGCTGGCGCTGGGTGTCGGTGAGCAGGCGCAAGCGGAGACTCAGGTTTTCCACCTTGGCAACTGCCGATCGAGCTGCCTGCAAGGCAGGGTGCGGGTCGGGGTAATGAGGCTCGAGGCGGGATCCATTTGCGGACGATCGGTTTGCGCGCGCAGTCGCGGTGACCGGACCCGTGTTGCCGGCGCGTTCGCGAAGCCAGGCATCGATTTCGATGGTAAAGGCAAACACCGGGCCACGACCTCCGCCACGTACGCGGTGGACCGGCAGCTTCAGTTGTACTTCCCAGCGCTGAACCGTGCGCACTCCCTGACCGAGATAGGTGGCGATCTCTTTCCAAGACCCTAAGCGGATCTGTCGGCGGACTTCTGGGAGGGCACGAGAAGGGGGCTCGGCGACGAGGTGAGCCAGTGCCTTGGCCGCAGCGGAAGCTGGTGATTCCCCTTCTACGGACCCAGCGAAAAGAGGTGAACTGGTAATGGTGTTCGAGTTGTCAGCGAGTTCAGGACGAGATGGCACGGATCAATTACCTTCTATTGCTCCGGACACCCTAATACTGTAAGGCGCCGTCTTGTGCTCCGGAGTCTCTACGGTAACCAGGGGTTCAGGAGTGCGCGTAATTTAGCGGAAGTGGAGCTTCCCAACTCTGAATTGCATGACAAGCGTTTATACAACGCCGCCAGCGGAATCTGTTGATAGTGGGTGTTCGCTCTGCGCATTTTTTTGCACTCCTAAATGCAACATAGCAAACTTTACGCGAAACGGGTTAAGTCTTTAACATTTTAACCGGGATACGCCGGGCATATTGCGTTTGCATCTGGGGTGCGACAGGCGGATGGCGTCACGATTGCGTGTCATTTTAAACGACGGTTACGTTTTTAGCCGCAGTTTAAATTATCTTTACATTCGCGCTTTGGTAATCGTAGAATACGATACGTTATGTTACGGTAACGACCGGCTGAAGCCGGTGTCGGGGGGAGGAAGCCGTGAAGCGGGAGAACAGCAAGCGCACCCTGAATTTCAGAACCGTGGCGAAAATCGATGTGCCCCAGGGACGCAATGGAAAGCACAAGGAGATCGTGAACAGGATACTTTCCGATCTCGACCAGATCGAGGAGGGCGTCGCCCTGAAGGTGCCATTGGCAGAACTGTCCGAAAGCAAGGAAAAGGTGCGGGCGGCGTTGAACCGCGCCATCCATAAAGGCGGACGGAATGTCGCGACCGCGAGCGACGACAGCTTCTTATATGTCTGGAACCAGGAAGAAGAACAGGCGGGTTGACCTCGCGGCGAAGCAACCCGCTTACGGAAGCTTGAGAGTTTCCGGTCTCACGACCGAGTTATGCAGTTTTCGACAGGGCTGAGGGCGGGGTGGCGAACGCGCCGATCTGCTGCATCAGTCCCAACTGGTCCCAGTTATCCCAGCCTTGCACGATTTTTCCATCGCGAATACGAGCAATGGTGGTGCCGGTAATGCGAACGGTCTTGCCGGTGGCGGGCATGCCGAGGTGATCGCCTTTGTGGGTCATGGTGGCGGACCAACGGACCGCGACCTTGTCCTTTGACCCAAAAGCGTCTTCAATGACGACGTGAATATCGGGGAATGCGCCGCGGGTACGGTGGATGAAGGGCTCGAAGTCGGCGGGCCCATGGAAGACGGTTCCCTGCTCCGATTGTCCGACGCAGACAGCATCCGCAGCGAGCAACTCATGGACAGTTGAGGTCAGACCCTGGTTCCAAACTTCTTCGAACCAGCGCCGCACAATGTCGATATTTTCGCGAGCACCCATGGAAATGGCTCCTTTACATGTGAAATTGAGGGCCGTGGGTGAACTGCCCATACCCTAGCGCCGCGGGGCCGGCACGGCAAGGGCAATTTATAGGCATAACTTTGGTAAGCCGGCGATTAAAGCAGAACTCGACTGTGCCGATCTAACGAGCGAGGATAAGGATGTTAATGCAAGCCGATATTGGCAAACTCGAAGAGCTGCTGTCGGAGTTGGAGGCGATCGAATTTTTCGACCGCGATTTTGCGATGTGCCTGCTGGCGGGCGAAGACTCGGGGCCGAACGATCACATGGCGTGTGCATCGCGATACCTGCGAAAGTGCGAGATCCACGACATGTTGCAGAAGATGACCGGGCATGGCCGGGCGTAGCGGCCGGGGTCGCGGAGCGCAGGTTTGTCGATTGCCAGTGCGGGAGCCAAGCGCTGAACAGCGACGCTCAGGTCACTTTAACAAGTAAACTCCCCTCATTTCGTTCCAGAAGTGAACCCAAAAAATTCGCAGAGGCTGGCAAGAAAGCAGATTCTATGCGGTTTCTGCCCGGATTTTCACAGCAGCGCAACTCTCACAGAATTTGATCAGCCGGTTGCGGAGTCCGCCGAAATTGGGCTTGGGGTGGGCTGTGCGCAGTTATAGCAGCAGAGTAGTGCACAGATTCTGTAACACTGGGCTGTGAACGGCGTGCACTCGGCTGGAAAACAAGCACATACAGGAGCGTGTTTTTGTTTGACTGTAAAAATAGAAAGAGTAAAACACACTCGTTCTTTGACACGTTCTAAGTTTTCCCGGTTGGTGCAGCGTCCGGGGCTCAAGCGAAATCGCTTCCCAGCACCGCAAGGTGAGCAAGGAAAGAAGGTTTCGTGAGGGTCTATAGCAACGCGCTGGTCGAGGCGAACAGGAACTCCATGTCGAA
>DASRFR010000002.1:0-3157 GCA_035651455.1 Terriglobales bacterium | reverse complement strand
CCTCCTGATGAAGCCCGATGAGCGGCCCCACCGTATTTTTAAGCTTGCGGAGAATACGGTTCTCGTGCGACAGCAGCCCGTAGCTGCCGAAGAAGCCGAACATTATCCGGAATCCGTTCCGTCGCGCGGCAGCCAGAAGCTGGTCGGTCGCGATGCTCTCGGCAACGCGGTAGTGGTCCAAATCGTCGAATAACGAAGGAGAGCAGTTCCTCTGTGAAAAACGCAGCAGATTGAATCCCGCTTTGCCGTACACCGCAAAATACTTATCCCAGCTAACCGATCGGCCGCCTTCCTCTCGCGATCCGCCGTCGATAACGCCGCCTCCAAATTTCCCGTCCTTGGCAGCGATGCAGTCCTGCAGTCCCACAGGAAAATATGGTTGGCCGTTCGCGAATACCCAGCGATAAACGTTCCGCCGGTTTTGTTCCAGGCGGCCGGGGAGATCGGACGGCATGCTCTCGAACCGGCCTTCACCTCGATGCGAAACGTCATTGGCTGTTAAGCTGTACTCGTATTTCCAGGAGCCCACCTCATTGGGTCGGAAACGAACCTTCCACAGGTCCTGACCGTAATAAAAGCCCTTGATGTGGTGCCGGGCGCTGGTCGGTGAAGTGAACGTGGCTTCGACCGCGACATCGAAAAAGTTGTTCTCATACTTGCCGTCGTGTTTGAGAGTGAGCTCCAGCACCTCATACCGCGGAACAGATGCAGCGCTAAGGCTGGCGCTGACCCGTGTTGGCTCGGCTTGGCGGGAGGAGCAGGAAAGCAGCAGAAGCACAGTCGAGACGACAAGAGTTCTCGTTACGCACCTGAGACCATCCGGAAAGCGCGCTACAGGTGTTGAAGGAAGGTTAAGGCAGTAATGGCGATCACTGGGCATGGGCACAAGTGTGAACACGAGATCATACTCTGGGTGCTGAGAGTCGTCCGCGGCACCGCTTGCGTCCTTTCCCTGCTCGTGTTTCAAAACGGATTCTTTCGTTGTTTTTCGGTGGAGGCGCGGGCCCTCGAGCCCGCGAAAAAACGCTGCGTCTAACGGCCGCCTCAGCCGTCACAGGAGAGCACTGTGAAAATCGGTTCAGCTGATTCCGCATCCGCAGACATCACGCCTAAAGTTACCGCGGGCCCCGAGCGCCGGTGGCGCGCGATCGTTCGAAGGATCTTCATCCTTGCTCTCGCCTTCCTGGGCGCTCTGCTGCTGATTGTGACCTACACGCCACTAGTGCCCGCGTGGGCCTCGCGGCTGTCTTTGCGCTGGACGCCCCCGAAGGGCGATGTGCTCATTGTCCTTGCCGGCTCGGGCGCCGATAGGCAGATGCTGGGATACAGCTCCTATTTGCGCAGCAAGTACGCGCTGCTCACCTATACGACCGGGGGATTCCGAACCATCGTCATCAGTGGCGGCGGCCACCCGGTCGCAACCTCAGCGGTAATGCGCGACTTTCTTGCCTGCTCCGGGTTGGCAGGCGTGAACATCCTCACTGAAGAAGCCTCCACCAGTACGCGGGAGAATGCGATTGCCAGCGCGGCGATCCTTCGCGGCTTACCCGGGCGCAAGGTATTGCTCACCAGCGACTACCACATGTTTCGCGCCACGCGGGCTTTCGCCAAGGCTGGTATTGAAGTGACCCCTCAACCATTTCCAGACATCATCAAGCGTTCGACTACCCGCGCCGAACGCTGGCCGGCATTCTTCGAGCTGTTAAAGGAATCCGCCAAGATCGGCTACTACTACGCTCGCGGCTGGATTTAAGCCTTCGATTCGGTGAGTCCGCGGCAGGAATGTTTCCTAGCAGTGTGAAACCTTTTTCACATGTGAAAAACATGCCTGGTGCTCGAATTCGTTCTATCCCCTGAAAATCCCTATAGATACAAAGTTCCATGACGCGTGGAATGTGCTGCAAGTTGGACAGCCGATTGCTATCACCAAAGCGCTGCAACCCACGCCATGGGAAATTCCCACCCACACGACAAATCCGTGGTCATCATCGGCGGCGGGCCGGCCGGGCTCACTGCCGCCTATGAACTTGCCCGCAACAACGTCCCGGCGGTAGTTCTCGAAGCCGATGACATCGTCGGCGGTATCTCCCGGACGGTCAATTACAAGGGATATCTTTTCGACATCGGTGGCCACCGCTTCTTTTCCAAATGGACAGAGGTGCGGCAGATCTGGGACGAAGTGTTGGGCGACAAGTTCCTGAAACGGCCACGTTTATCGCGGATCTATTACCGCAAAAAGTACTTTTACTACCCTTTGCGCCCCGCCAATGCCCTTTTCGGCCTGGGCGTTTTGGAAAGCATTCGTATCCTCCTGAGCTACGTCGCCGCTCGCGCCTTTCCCTCGCAAACAGAGGAAAACCTGGAGCAGTGGGTCACCAACCGCTTTGGGAAAAGGCTCTACGAAATCTTCTTCAGAACCTACACGGAGAAGGTGTGGGGAGTGCCCTGCACCGAAATCCGCGCCGAGTGGGCCGCGCAGCGCATAAGAGGCCTGTCGCTGACCACCGCGGTGCGCAACGCGCTGTTCAAGCCGAAGAAGCCCAAGATCAAGACCCTGATTGACGAGTTCGAGTATCCGCAACGCGGCCCCGGCCAGATGTGGGAGACCATGGCCGAGCGACTGCAAGCCGCCGGATATCCCGTGCTGCTGCAGCGCCCCGTGGTTCGCATCTGCCACGATGGCCATCGCGTCACAAAGCTGGTAACCAGCGGACCCCACGGTGAAGAACACTTCGAGGGCACGGACTTCATCAGTTCCATGCCGATCCGAGAGCTGGTCAACGCGCTCGAGCCGGCCGCTCCGCCCGCAGTCGTAAAGGCGGCCAACAGTCTGCGCTATCGCGATTTCCTGATTGTCAGCCTGGTGGTCAACCGCAAGGACCTGAATCCTGATAACTGGATTTATATCCACGATTCCGGAGTCAACGTCGGACGCATCCAGAACTTCAAGAACTGGTCGCCCTCCATGGTCCCCGACCCGAATAAAACCTGCCTAGGCATGGAGTATTTCGTGTTTGAAAATGACCAGCTTTGGTCCAGCCCGGATGAGCAGCTGATCGAAATGGCGAAGCGCGAACTGGCGCAGCTCGGCCTGGCGCGTCCCGAAGAGATTGAGGACGGCACCGTGGTGCGCATGCCCAAGGCCTATCCCATGTAT
>DASRFR010000001.1:0-6305 GCA_035651455.1 Terriglobales bacterium | reverse complement strand
GGCTTTACTGCTTGAGGTCCTAAGCGCCTGGCAGATCACTGTGCCGAAACTCGGAACGATAACTGCCGCGACTGTACCTTTCGTCGTGCTCAGTTCGAATGAGGAACGGCGGCTTGGCGATCCTCTCCGCCGGAGATGTTTTTATCTGCGGTTCGACTATCCCTCGGTCGAGCGCGAAACCGAGATTCTGAGCATCAGGAACCGAACCGAGAATGTGCGATTACGCAGCCAGTTGGCCGGACTCGCCCACGCCCTGCGGGGCTGGAACATGGAGAAACCGCCCTCGATCGCGGAAATGCTGGATTTGGCGCAAGCCCTTGAAATCCTTGGGGCGGAGGAAATTTCACATGAACAACGCGATTTGTTGTTGCCGTTATTAGCAAAGACGGATGGGGATCGCAAGCGACTGATGCTGCGCGCGGGGTTTGAGGGGCTAGTTGCCGACTCGAAGCGGTATCGGGATGAACTTGTCGCAAGCGGCGGACCTGGCAAGATCATGGCTCGCAGTGAAAGACCCGTACTGGCCGAGGGAGTGGCATGAAACGGATTGGCTATGCCTGTTGCCTGCTGCTCTCGATACACGTCGCACGAGCGCAGGTGTTGACGTCTACCGATCTTCGCATTCTCTCTGACCGGTGGGCTGCGTATTACGCGACGGTATATCGAGTTCCGATAGAGCTTGTAGAAGCGATTATCGACGAAGAATCCGCCTGGAATCCCTATGCCATATCAAGCAAAGGCGCGGTGGGCATGATGCAACTCATGCCGGAAACGGCAGCGCGATTTGGTGTTCGAAATCGCTATCGCCTGGACGAGAACATAAGGGGCGGCGTGGCTTATCTGGCGTGGTTGATTCGACTGTTTAAAGGCGACTTCCGGTTAGCAATAGCTGCCTACTACGTGGGTGAGAGGCCGATCCTTCGTCGGCAGCTTGATTATTCATCCATCGACGTGCACGAGTATGTCAGCCGGGTGGCAAGAAGATTCCGCGCCAGATGCAGACAAAAAGTCACTGTCGACTTGATAGCAAAGGCGGATGAATCACGAGGTGAGCCATGAACGTCCTCAGGTCGATCCTGATCTGTTGCCTGTTGACCGCGACCTTTGAGGCACGCGCCCAGGTTCCAGCTGTCATACCGCAAGTTCGGGTGAAGGATGTGATGGACGGCAAGGTCGCAGTGGTAGAGGTCGCCGCACATTTCGTAACGGCGATCCGGCTACCGGAACCGGTGAATTCCGTCGCCGTCGGCGACCCTGCGCTGTTTCTAGTCGAGCATTCAGAACACGAACCACAACTGGTTCTCGTGAAAGCCCTGACAGAGAGGACCGTAGAAACCAACTTGCTCATATCGAGCATTCACGGCCGGCAGTTCAGCTTTCTTCTGATCAGTCGCGCTGGCACAACTGGTCCCGAAAAGATAGATTTTCTGCTCCAGTACAAGCCCGGCACGAGTTTTCTAATAGAGCCTGGGATTGTGCCTTTTCCGCTGGTAGGTCAGACCAGGGCGATCAATGTTCAACCTTCACCTGTAGACATGAGAATTGAGGGAGAAGACAGGCCGCATTCAGGAAACGGAGCCGTCGTTCCCACCGCACTTCCGACGAAGACGGCCGATGGGCACGCCCAAGCGCTGTCTACCCCAGCGACGACGCCATCATTGGATGTCCTGCTCCAACGCCAGGAGAGTTCACCTCTACCCACGATGTATGGAGAACGAATTGAAACAGAAACGATCAGAGGGGACCGTCTGCGCGTCGGCGTCAGCGAAGTAATTGATGGCGGCCAGCAAGTGATCGTGCTGTTCTCGGTAGTGAATACCAGCAGACATGCGATTTTGCTCATGCCGCCACAGGTACAACTCGGCGGAAAGATTAAATCCGGCCTGATTGTTAAGCACGAGCGTTGGGCTGCGGCAGAACAACTGGCCATCATCGATTTCCGCCTGAATCATCGACGCCTAGGGACTGGTAGCCGTGCGGACGGAGTCGTGGTCTTTGAACGCCCACCATACAAACAGTCGAACGAGCAACTCTTTCTGCAAATTGCGGATTCGGGTGCAGTGGATCGGCCGGCGCTTGCGCCTATCGGCTTCGGAGTGAACTCTCTACGCCAGGAGGAAGATCATGGAATCGCAGACGGCAGGAACTGAGAAAACCCAGGCGCTCGGCTCGGACATGGACAACTCGTCCGTTGGCAGCGCTGCGGATCCTGAGGAGATAACAAGTTCTGGCGGATTGAAGAATCTTCGTTTGCTCCTGGACAAGGTCCGCCAGAACCAAAAGCCTGCCGTAAGCCGCCGCGAGCTGAGCCGAGACAAAAGCAAGTCTCTCTTCCTGCTTGTCGGAGTCAGCGTCGCCTTATTGCTGGTGTTTTTCGGACTATTCTCGAGTCCAAAGGGAGGGACCGTCCTCTCCGGGAAGTCTCGTGGAGCGCCGAACCTGGGCCGCAAGCTCACGCCCGGGCAGGGCCAGAATGAGCCTGCAAAAACTGTAACACCGGTTCTCAGTGCAGACCTCAGCCAAAGTCAGACAGGTGCTTCTTCCGAAGTGACGCCTGAAGAAGTGGGCCGTACTTCTCCTCACTACGAGGTTGACCAGGCTCCAAACGCTGCAAAGGCCGCACCGGCAAAACCATCGGCTGGAAAGACGACCAGTCCCGACAAGTATGCGCTCCGGCAAATTGATTTCTCCGATCGCGCGAGTGTGCAAGCTGCCATCATACCCAATCCGCCCCGGTTGCCGTCGTCCGAGCCAGACGCCGAATTGAAGAGACCATCGCTGGTATTCGTACGCGCTGCCCAGGATGTAAAGCCAACCGTTTCAGTTCTTCACGACGAACCGAGCGGCCTAGCCCAACTTCTCCCATCCGGTACGAGAATGGTCGCCCGTCTCGAAGCTCCAGTCAGTTCCGCGGTGCCGGCACCCGTAATCGCCGTGATCGAATACAGCTACGAGCATGACGGTGAGATTGTGCTTCCGGCGGGTACCAGAGTATTTGGCAAGCTCTCCCATGTCACACCATCAGGCTTTGTCGGACTCCAGTTCGATCGGCTCGAAACACCGGAAGGGAGTGTTCAGAAAATTGACGCTACCGCCATGGATCTCAAGTTCGGTCCGCTCAAAGGAAACGTTACAGGCAGGAATCGAGGCAAGAACTTTCTTGTCCGCTCTCTGACCGGCATTGGAACCGTCGCTGCATACGTGGTCGGTGGTCAAGGCACAACCGGATTCAACGGCCCGATTTCAGAAAACTCGTTGCTGCGAGAACGGCTCGCCAGCAATATCGGCATTGCCGGTCAAGACGAAATCAATATGCTGGCTGCGAATCAAACGCTGGTGGTCACGGTACCTGGCAACACGCGGTTTTACATCGTTGTGGAAAAGGGCAATTGGGATCGACAGCCCGGTTCGCCGGCAACACGGCCTGCAGAGAATTCTGGTGCGAGCTTTTCTGCAGGTAAGGTCCCGACGCTTGAAGAATTGCGCGAACTGATGCAACTCAGAAACGAGTTGAACCAGATGTACTTGCAGGCTGGTTCTCAGGCAACGCAGTCCCAGAATTGAAGGCGGGGGGAACGGTGAAACCCAATTGGAAACCGCTCGAAGCAAGACTGGGCAAGGCGCGCTGTGCCGGTTTCATGTTCATGGGTCGCGTCAATGGTATTAACCTCTACAAGCACGGAATCAGCCGGACTTACCTCAATTTGGACGATATCGGAAACTGTTTCGTTTCAATCCATCGCGGGTGCTACGTTTCCGCAGATCTCGAAGAGGAACTTACGAAACTGGAACTGTGCCTAAAGGGCCTGCAAGCGACATTAGAAACAAAATACGATGAATTGTTCATCGCCCAGAAGCGAGCCATACTGAGGTTAAAAGGGATTGATTTACTCACGATTCAAATCGAACCCGAAGAACTCGTGATTCACTAGGCGTCACTCATGAGTTTTCTACCATCCAACACTGTAGTGAGCTAGAGTGGGCATAGGTAGCTGTATTCTTCTATGTTTTACGGGCCAGACTGGCTGGACTATTTCGGTGCGGATGCTGTTGGCAGAGTCATAGGCCTTTGGCTGAGAGTCTGTCTGTTGCCGTTCCGAATCGTTTTCCGCTGGCTGGCGGGCGGATCACGATCTGCTAGAGCCGCGCGATCCCAATCCTCTCGATAACACATCATCCAATCCTAACCAGCCAGCATCGCACTCTACGCAGAACAGAATGGTCCTGCTCTACTCACCTTCGTCTTTCTGACCGTTGTGCCCGAGTAATCTGCTGACCTTCGTTTGACAGGAACTCGTTTTGGTCCTACTTTCCACGCGCGTCGATCGCTTTCGAATCACTTCCCAAGGCATTCGAGACGACGAGCAGAAAGGAGGACACGCCGATGAAATTCCAACCCGACATGCAGCAAAGAAAACTCTGGGCGTGGTTCGGTATTGCATTTCTGGTGATCGCACAATTCGCGTGGGCCCAGAACCTGGGCTCTGCTCCAGCCTCGAACGTGGCCGTCCAGGGACAGACAGGCGCCCAACCGGAGGGTGCTTTTCTCAACTTCATCAACTGGGTCGGAAACGTAATCGCCCCGGTGGGAGCCGGCGGTGCTGTGCTGGGGGCCGTTGTTTCCTGGCTAACAGGACGAGGTTTTGGACGCTGGCTATTCGCAGCGGCCGCACTTCTGGCCGTTTCCGGGGTTACCCGGCTCATCGAGTTCTGGATCACGAACGGTACCGGTGGTGTGACCTAGCGAGATACGAGTACAGAACGCATTCCGAGGGCTTGATGCAACTTGAATTCGGACAAGCTGATTACTGCGACCAAAACCACAGCGCACAGTGGCAAGTAACTAACGAGAGAAAGCGATGCCCATACCACAACTCCTGAACGATGTGATTTCCTTGCTGCTCCTGCTGGCGCCATCGGCTGCTCTGCTGTCGATGGTGCTGGCGGGAATGGCCTTGCGGCATGACGGTACGGCAGCCATTGCGATTGGCGGCAAGTTCACGAAGTGGATGTTCTGGGCAGTAGTGTTTCTTACTCTGCAGCCGCTCTTGACCTGGTTTTCATCCTTCGGGATTGCTTTGCCCTTGCCGAGTGGAGGAATTAGCACGCATTGGCTCTCGAACATTCAAACCGACATAGCTTCCTTCGTCACCAATTTCATCGTGGGTCGTCTGGTACCCACATTGGCCGCATTCTTCGTTCTGCGCGCCATCCTGGATACGGCCACCGGCGACAACCCGCTCACTTCTATTGTCGCTGCGATGTTTTTGCTGGGCATTCAGACGACCTTCACTCTGATCCAGGGATACAACACACAAACGCAGTATGCGACTGCCGACGTGCTTGACAGCCTATGGAACCATCTGGCGGGAACGATTATGCCGGTTGCTGCAGTGCTCGCACTGGTTGGGGCGATCTGGAACTTTGCGACACGGAAACCATTCGTGCGCCTCGTGGCCGTCGCACTTGCTCTCTTATGCGTGTCCGGAATATGGCAACTAGTAGTGACGATGATGTCTTAGGTAGTGAGATGAACTTTTCGCAAATGTCGTTCGATAACGGAATTCTCCACCTGGCGAACTGGGCGGGCAATGTGATCATGCCGACCATTGCGGCATTGTTCGTTATTGCTGCAATTGTCCAGTTCTCAAAAGGGCAGGAGTTTTCCCACAGCATGTACGGAGCCCTTGCTTGCCTGATGGTCTCCGGATTGACGCGCGCTTTCGAAACTTTTGCGTCACAGCGGGCGTGGAATAACCCTGACGTCTATTGGCTGGCACTGCTGACCGCAATCAACTGGGTCGGCAACGTGATCTTGCCCGTGTACGCCGCGGCGCAAGTCGCAATCGGAGCGGTGCGTATCGGGATGTTCTCCTACATCCATCCCACAAGCAGCTGGATGCGGCATTTTCTAGCCGCCGGCCTTTGTCTGATGGTGTCGGGACTGCTTCGCCTCGCGGAGTTCTTCGTCATCCAGGGAACTGCCGGGGTCCGCTGAAAGGAGGAAACACGCTATGGCACTGGATGTGACACCCGTGTATCGAAACCTTCGCACCAGAGTGACCTTTCTCGGCCTCGAAGCGGAGGATCTGTTCGCCATTCTGGCGGTTGCTGTCGTGATGAACATCTTCGGGCGGTTCCTCAACCGGGAGATGCTCGGTTTACCCATGAACATGGTGCTGCAATACGTCGTTCCGATTCTCAGTGTGCCTGCTCTGATGCTGTTCAAGTACGGCAAGCAACGCGGGTATCTCCTCGACTGGGTAACGTTCCACACCAAACCGCATGTCTATTCGGCGCTGGAA